>CAXXCS010000006.1:0-10421 GCA_963667245.2 Candidatus Poribacteria bacterium | reverse complement strand
GGATGGCGCCCTCCGCGGCTGGCAACCGGTCGGGGAAACTACGTTCAGGGGAAAATCCGTTTTGGCAATTGCCGCGCCTATTCCGAGTTCTCCCGGCGTATACATCGCATACATAGGGACTAACGAAGGGATTTACGCGAGTAGAGACAACGGTACAACTTGGAAGCGTGTTGGTCTGTCCGGGCACGTTGTTCACAGCATCGTGCATGTACTTAATGAAAAGCCGCGAATCTACGTTTCCACGGACAAGGGTGTTTATTATGCGGGCGCCTCCGAATCCTCGCAATGGCTAAGATTGGATTCACGGACTGACGAAGTTTCAGCCGCAATCCACACGCTTGTTTTTTCCGCCGATGACAACCGCCTCTATGGCGGAACAGCCAATGGAATATATCACTGGAATGCCCGAAAGAAACTGTGGATTAGAGACAGCAAAGAACTGCCCCGACTGCCCCAACCAATTTCGCTGCTGCTTGCGGATCCGAGGGGAGGACTTTACGCCGGCAATCGCACGATAATCCATTGTCGGAAAACCGCCAACGCGGAGTGGGAGTTGGTGGCGTCCGCCAGAAAAGGAATTTTCACCAGAATTGAAGACCTCCCGATGGTGAGCGAAACGGGCATCGTGTCCAATGTCGTCGCCGAGTTAAAGCAGTATCTTAGAACAAAGCTCCCGACACTGGCTCAAACGAGCAGTGAATACTTGGGTAAAGTCGTCATGATTTTCCCATCATTCGCGCTTGGATTTGGAAGTTTTTTGGCGACGTTATTCTTGACGCTAATGGTGTTCGTCTATGCCGGGCAATCACTCGTGAACTACATCAGGAGTTTTATCAAGCTCTTCCCCGAAAGCAATCGTCCTACTGTTAGACGCTACATGTCGGAGATTGACCAAAATCTGCAATCATTTCTTAAAGGTCAAGTCACCGTAATCCTTATCATCAGCGTTATTTCGATTGTTGTCTATTCAATTATCGGCGTGCCGTTCGCTTTGGTCGTCGGGATACTGGCAGGAGTGTGCAACGCGATTCCCACCTTTGGTCCCTACATCGGAGGCGCCTTTGCTTTGCTGTCGATGTTGATTGGTCTGGCGGCGGGCAACTTCGAGTTGGTCGAGTTCTTGGTTCGCGTCGCTGTTGTGCTGGGAGCCATCGCCGGGATTCAGGCGCTGGATAACTCTTTGATTTCGCCAAAGGTCATGGGGAGCGCCGTTGACGTGGATCCGCTGCTCATCATGTTCGGCGTAATTGTCGGTGCCGTTGTGCTCGGCTTCTGGGGGGTAATCTTGGCAATACCGATCATTGTCGTAATCAAATCGGTGTTCACCGTTTCAAATGAGATTCGATCTGCGGCGCCGGAGTAGGAATTCGCGATCGGGAGATCTCCCGATCCCGACCGGTGCGTCCACTGTAGGAGCGATCTCCAGGTCGCGACCCACTGATGCTGCGTAAGTCCTATTCGATACCATTATTGCTGACAAAAAAGCGCAGTATTGCCCAACACAAGGTATAGTATCGCGCAAAGTTGAGAACGAAATGATGACTAGACCGGTTGTCGCCATCGTTGGAAGGCCGAACGTTGGCAAATCGTCGCTTTTTAATTGCATTGCCAAGAAACGGATCGCCGTTGTTCATGACCAACCCGGCGTGACGCGAGATCGAAACTATGCCGATGTGGATTGGGGCGATTCCCGTTTCACTATCGTGGATACTGGCGGGCTGGATCTCGATCCGGATGACACATTAATCGATATGGTGCAGTTTCAAGTCGAAGCCGCCATCGGCGAAGCGGCGGTCATTCTGTTTGTTGTTGACGCGCAAACGGGCATTTTGGCGCAGGACCTTGTTGTCGCCGACAAGCTAAGGGAGACGGATAAACCCGTCGTCTTGGTCGTAAACAAATCCGATAATGAACGGCTTCGAACCGAGGGATCCGAGTTTTATGAGCTGGGATTGGCGGAGCCGTTCTTCATCTCCTGTGCTCACAATCACGGAATTGGCGAGCTTTTGGACGACGTGGCGTTTAATCTCGCAGTCACCGACACGGAAGCGTCCGCGCCGCCTAAAACCATTAAAATCGCCATCGTCGGACGCCCGAATGTGGGGAAATCATCAATTATCAACACCATCCTCGGAGAGGAACGCATGATCGTTGATGACCGTCCCGGGACAACGCGTGATGCGGTCAATATCCGCTTTGTCTATGATAACATTCCGTTTGAGCTAATTGATACGGCGGGCATGCGCCGCAGGTCGGCAATCAACGATGAACTTGAGGAGCTCACGGTGCAGCGGGCGATTCGCAGCATCCGCCAAAGTGACATCGCTTGGCTAGTCCTTGATGCCACCCAGGAGGTGGCGCGCCAAGATAAGGTGATAGCCAGTTTTATCGCTCGGCAAGGAGTGGCAAGCATTTTGGGGGTCAATAAATGGGATCTCATTCAGAAGGACAACTTGACGCATGGCAAGTTCCTTGATGAGATTTACCGCCAACTTCCGCAACTCACTTATGTGCCTGCCGTGTTTGCCTCCGCGGAAACCGGGCAGCGCGTGAAGAAACTACTGAGCATGAGTTTGACGGTGCATCGGGAATATTGTACGCGCGTTCCTACACATGCGCTCAATGAGCTCCTGCTGCAACTGAAAAGCGCCCATCAGCCGCCGCGCGCGGGCAAGGTGCGCCCGACGCTAAAGTACATGACGCAAATCAAGACCGAGCCGCCGACGTTTCTTATATTTGCCCGTTATCCGAACAAAATCACCCAGCCCTACGAATCCTACCTTATCAACGGCATTCGAGAAGCCTTCGGCTTTCACGGGACGCCGATACGAATCTACTACCGGTCGTCCGACGGAAAGCAGTCAAAATCTTGACGCTCATGTTAAGAATATGTGGGTGAAACCGAGTTTTTTCTTCAAAACTCGGTTTCTAAAAGTTGCTTAGCGCCCTCTTTTGACATGAATGAATCTTGAGTCGATCGCCAATAGTCAAGAACCGTCCTAATCCTGACAGCCCCATGCTAATTCGCAATCCATAGGTTAAAAGAACCCGTTGTTTGCGGCAGTGCAATCCCCCATTACACCTGAGATCTCCCCGCGCCGAGCGAATTCTCTCCCAACCTCGGAGTCCCGTACGCCCCCAACGCGTTTCACGTCTCGCTCCGAGTCTGTAAACCGCCACTCACATTCTCCCGTTTACCAACTTGTCAGTATCCTGTCGAGAGCTGACCGGTTTGTATTAAGGAGACATACGTTGCATTCGATTATTACAAAGGCCGATTCATACCATACCCCTCTCGTTATTACGCTCATCCTCGCCCTCTCTTGCGTTAGCGTCCACGCGAAGCCCGTTACCAAGGATTCAAAGTTAACCCGGCATTATTCGGAGCTCCGAGAGGATTCCGGCGAATCGTCCGAAGCCGAGGGCGAATCCGGGCAAGATTCCGAAGATTCAAGTTGGGAGACCGAATCTGTCGATCAGCGCGAGAAAGAGGATTGGTGGACGGACAGTTCCGAATCGGCAACCCCAACCTCGCCTCCCGAGGACGCGGTTCCGCCAGATGCCGAAGACACTTTCATCCGCTCCAAGATCTTGACTCCGTACTATGAATCGTTGCGGCGGTGGAAAGATTCACCTCTTCGGATTGAACCTCGCTTGCTATACAGCCTGAAGGATGATGACTCCGATATCGGTGATGAGAAAGGTCTCGCCCTGCCGCTCCAATCCAATCTTCAGATCACGGGACACAAGTCCGTTACGATTGAAGGCAATATAACACACTATTTCGGCGAGAGCGATGCCAATCGCTACGCCGGATATAGTAGTTACGGCGGTTACAGTTCCGGGCTTGACCTCGGTCTAACGTCATCATACGGGTATGACGATTTCGGAAGTTTCGGAGGTGGCTACGGAGGAGGTTATGGGGGCGGCTATGGAAGTGGGTATGGTGGGAGCTACGGGGGCGGATACGGCGGAAGATTCAGTACATTCGGCAGAGGCGGAGTGGCGCGTGATACGGGATTCCACCTTCGACAGACGCTCCAAGTCGGCTTGCACGGTCGCGTCGGCGAACGCACTCACGTCGCTGTCGATTATAGCGATTCGGACGATTCCTTCGGAGGCGGTTATGGCGGCTATGGGGGGTATGGCGGCGGTATGGGAGGCGCAAAACAGCAGAAAATCAAAGTGTGGTATGAGGGCAAGCCGGACAGTATTCTCAAAACCATATCCTTTGGCGACATCACCCTGAATCTGCCGAATACCCGGTTTCTGAACATCAATCGAAATCTTTTCGGTCTTGAAACCGTCGCACAGTTGGGTGGAGTTAAAATGACGGCATTCGGTTCTCGAAGCAAGGGGATTTCGGATTCGCGGCGTTTCAGGGGCGAGTCGACGAGAGCCGGGTACGGCAGAGGAGTCCAGATTGCCGACGCCAACTATGTCAAGGAGCGGTTCTACTCTATTCACCGCGGCGAGGATAATGTTATACATGAGTCTTATCTGCCGATAAAAAGTGGAAGTGAAGAAATCTATATCGACGATAATGTTGCAGGCAATAATCAGGGAGGGCAACGCACCGTACGCGGATACTTCAATCTCCAATTCCCGGGGCAAGATTATAACATCAATTATGAGACCGGAGAGATAGAGTTCCTGTCACAAATCTCTGCCAACTACACAGTCACCGTCGCTTACGAGTACCTCGGCGATGGCGGCGGGCAGGTCGGGAATCCCGGTAACGTCTTTGCGGATGAAAATGGTGACGGATCGATTGACGAAGAAGGTGAGGAAATCGGGTATGTTATACTCAAGGATAAAGGATACCGCGGAACGGAAGCGCGTCGAGTCTACAACCTGGGAAATCGAAATATCAATCCCCGAGACTATGAAATTACGATTTGGCGGCAAGGCGCCGGTGAGGCATTTGAAACGGATGATGGACCGGCGCTTTATATCGAGATATTCGGGCTGGATCAGAATGGCGACGGCTCCATCGATCCGGAGTTCATCGACTTTGACCGCGGCTTGCTAACCTTTCCCACGGCGCGTCCATTTGTAATCGACGATCCGGAGAGCCCCTATTATAAATACCGAGATCAATTGAATAACGAGGCGATCTATCTTGAAAACCCGCGCACGGCCGATCAAATTTACACCATCCACGCCAACTACGCCTATCGGTCAGGCACTTACAATGTCGGGCTATTTGTGATTCCCGGCAGCGAAACCGTCCGACTGAATAACCGCAGGTTACAGCGGGATGTCGATTACATGATGGTGTACGAGGTCGGGAGTTTGACCTTCTTTACCCAACTTGATGAATTTGATGTTATCGAAGTCGAGTTCGAAAGAACGCCGTTCGGCGGCTCCTTGCAGCAGACTGTCGCGGGTGTATGGTTGGAATACTCCTACGTACCGAAACAGAAGCCGGCCGAGGAACAACAGAAGGAAGATCGATTCGGCAGGTTGGGTAGGGCTCAGGATTCCTTTGGCGGGGGTGGCGGATTCGGAGGTTCAAGTTCCTTTGGCAGAGGCAGCGGAGGTTACGGCGGCGGGTTTGGCGGAGGTTTTGGAGGCGGGTTCGGAGGACGCAGTTCCTATTCAAGTCTCGGCGGACGCTCCAGATACGGACTGACTTCGGGGAGAAGCAGCTATTTCAATCCTGTATACCAGAAAGGGTTTAGCCTCTCGACAGGCTATATTCTAAACACGGGAAGCAAACCGAGCGCCATTCCGGATGTAAACAACGCGCCCAGTCGCCTACAAGCGTTCAACATCAACACAAGCGCCGGACGAAATTTCAACCTATCATGGCTCGTGAATCCGTTGCCATTCGTGTCGGTGGAGTATTTTCCGTTGTCAATCGACTTCAGCGGCGAAACGGCGTTTTCTCATAATAATCCCAATAGCGTTGCCGTGGCGCTAATCGATAGCATGGAGAGCGCGCGCGACTCATCAAACATCCCCACCTTCAAATACAACTGGCGCATGGCAAGCCCGCCGGCAGTGGAGGGCTTAACGCCCGACAACCGCGCGCTTTTTAATGTGTTGCTAAGAGATAAAGACGAGTCCAAAGCGGTTGGCAATTATATGCGCAACCGAGAAGTGCCGGCATCCGCAATCAACCCGCTGTTGCAATCGACAGAACAACGGCTTGTCATGGAGGTCGGTTACGATTTCACCGATGTCATTGAAGAATGGGGAGGTTTTTCCTACGGTGTCTCCGCATCGGGCACAGATTTCTCCGAGCGGGAATTTCTGGAAATTTGGCTGCGCGTGCAAGGTGACGACGACGTGACACTGTTGCTCGATCTCGGGATTGTCAGTGAAGACACGGACTACGATGGAAGACTTGACAGCGAAGATTTGCCTCTGGACCTCCAGGACTTCAATGGAGACGACAAGATTGACACATTGGATCTGGATTTGGAAAACCTGCCGGAATCCCAAAAATACAGCGCGAACGGTTCCCTTGACACAGGCGAAGACGAGGGTTGGATCTATGATGGGCCTCTCCAAGCCACGCCGTTTGGAAGCGACAACCAAGTCTTGGATACCGAAGATCTCAACGGAGATGGCGTGCTAGACACGGTTGACGCCTATCTTGAAATTCCCATCGCATTGAATGATATGCCGGAAGAGTGGGTGAAGAAACGCAATGACAACGGGTGGGTTTTTCTGAGCATTCCACTCAATGTCGCGAATGTGTATGGAAGCCGTCTGCCGAATCTCGGGTTCGTTCAGCACTTCCGTTTTTGGTTGCTGAAGAACAAACCCGGCAACGTGCAAGGAAAATTGGAATGGGCATCAATTGAAATTATTGGAAATCGATGGGAACGAGGCGTGGTTACACAAAACGGCGCCATCGTCACGGATACGAATGAAAAGTTCATTGTTGGCACGAAGGACAATTATAACTTTAACGACTACCAAAAAGCCTACGAAGAAATCAAAGACAACGAAACCTTTAAGAAGTTGCATCCATACACCGATGTCACGTTCGGATTCGGCGCCCGGCAACAGCGTGAACAGACGCTCGTCTTGGATTATAATCTTTTGCCCAACTCGTTCGGGGTGACATCGCAACGGCTGCGCGGTGTTCAGCAAGGGGAGGGGCAAGACTTTTCCAAACACAACAAACTCAAATTCTGGGTTTACGGCGATAGGAATTACGAGACCCTTGTATTGCGCCTGGCGCCGAGTGTCCGAACCAGCTACCGCTCATTTTACGGTTCTTCAGACCCGTTTTCCGACCCGCGAGATCAGCAGGAGGATGATGTGGACATCTTCGAAAATCTGACGAACTACTACGAATTCACGCAAGAAATCGATTTTGACGGTTGGAAACTCATTGAGATCAGTCTGGAGGACGTTCAGCGTAACGACTATCCCGATATGCCGCCATCGCCAGATGTTCTTGGCGCGTCATCGGATACCGAGCAGGAATTGACGCCCCAGCCCGATGGTCATCCCGACGGGTTTGTTGTGCGGGGAACAAACAGCGCCCAAATTTCCATCAAAAACATCGGCGGCGTTCTACTCGGCATCCGCAACGACCGCGGCGAGGAAATCAGCGGTGAGGTGTGGGTCAATGAAATTCATTTGAGCGACCCGCTAGTACGCTCCGGTTGGGCAAGACGCGGCAATATGTCGATTTCACTTGGAAACCTCTTGAACGTGCGGGGTGGATATGCAAGTCAAGACAAGGACTTTGAGAGTTCGGCGGGCGAAACCGGACGCCACCGTCAACAACAGCGGGGCTTCAGCACCACAAACAACGATTTCAATATCGACACCGAACTTAATCTCTTTCGATGGCTTCCGATTAGCTACAATTTCCGAGAAAGCGAATCCGAAACCGAAAGCCGACGAGGTTCATTCAGTTCGTTCCAGAGTGGCAAGAGCAAAACCAAGAACCAAGATCTGTCCGTGCGATTCAACTTGCCTCCACTGCCGCAAATCGGACTTGCCTATAATCATCAGGACTTCTGGAATGAACGTCAAGGCACACAAGTTAGCGACCTGTATACCGGCACTTTCCGATACGATCTCGGATCAAAATTGGGCTTCAATCTCCAATACCGGCATGAGGATGTCGATGCCGACACCACGACAGCAACCAGCGCTTCGTCAGGCGGCGGCTACTCCGGTTACGGTTACGGATACGGCTACAGCAGAAATCGAGACGAAAGAGTTGATGACGGCTCCATTTCGATCAATTTCACGCCAATTGCCAGTTTTAGCCTAAATCCAACCTACGATATTCGACGGATACTCGAAAAGCGCGAAAGCTCCGAGGAGGAGGCAACTGCCGAACCGGTATTTAGGATCGCGAGCCGCGAACATCGATTTTCAATGACGCCGCGCCTCAACCGCGATCTGCTGGGAATGCGCCCGACAATCAACAACCGGCTTAGCCTGCGTGAAAACTGGTTTAGCAGTCAAAAAGATATTTCAATCAATGCGAACATCGGGTTTGGCGTCAACCTAAAGCCGCATGTTTGGTTCGGATGGCTGCTGCGTAAACCGGAAGAAGAGGCGAAGCCGGAACAGCGAGAAGACTCCAGCGTGACAGAGGATGGGGCGACCGTGAAATCGCCGCAAGATCCTTCGGACAAGGATGCGTTTGACGAGGAGGTAGAAATGGAGGAGCGGCGGCAACAGCGACTTGACAGGATGGAACGGATGGGTGTAGACGCCGAAAGAATACAAGAACTTGAAGATGAGAGAGGTGATTGGATTAGCCGAGATAAGGCGGAACTTGAGCGAAAGATGAGAGAACGACGCGGCAAAAAGACGGACGCCGGAGTGGGAGTTTGGCGGAAAAGTCTCCAAAGTTTTTCCTTAAACACCAATGTAAACTTTGATATTCAAGATTCTTTCCGTCGCTTGGACCCCGGGCAATCGGTACTTGGCGTTTTGGAATTTGAGGATGAAGACGATCGGCGAACCCAGTCGCGCCAAGGGCAGCGCTACACGTTCCGCGGTTCTGTAGACCCGTGGTCATGGGCGTCATTGGGAACAAACGTATCCTCACAAATAACTTCGTGAAGACCTCAAGCACCACTTCTCGTTCCAAGTCCAAGAGTTATGAAGGGGATGTGAAGTTTTTCAATGCCAAAAATTCTTCAAGTTTTCAGGTGCGCTACGGCTTCACCCAGCGAGATCGGCGCAACCTTGCGACATTGATTAGCGAAAGTTCCTCCCATAACCCCTCAATCAGTTGGCGACAGTCGTGGGGGCAGACGACCAGTAGCTCGGTTGGCGTGCGCGTCACGCTTCGGGACCAAGAAAGAAGCGGCGGTTCTATCAGTAGCGCTTCGTTTATAGTCACGCCCAACCTTAGTTTTGATTACAGCCTGAATGTGGAGAAAGGAGTTTGGACGCCATTCTTTGGGCGCGTCAAACTCAAACACGACCTGAGAATGACCAACACGTTATCGACCGTTGTCCGGCGCGAACGCTTCGGCGCGAACCAAGAGGAAAAATCGGAGCGATACGAAACAACCGTGCGTGCGGACTACAATCTTAGCACGAGGCTAAGGGCGGAACTCAATCTCGGTTTGAGTTACAATAACGATCGTGTCGAGGAGGGCAGAGACTTCTTCTCGGTCGCGAGCTCTCTCCACGGTACGCGGGGAGTTTCAGTGAAAAAGACAGTGGCTAGTGTAGAGTGGTAAGTTATACTCCGCGCTGCCAGAAATTGCGTCTTTTCAAGTGCCCGGTAGGTGCGGTTTCCAACCGCACCGATGCCCCGACTCCTGCATGAGTAATCTCCGAATCGCGACCATCAAAGGAGTTCCCCGTAGGTGCGGTTTCCAACCGCACCGATGCGACTCCTGCATGAGCAATCTCCGAATCGCGACCATCAAAGGAGTGGATAGCGAGTAGGACTTACTATCAGGATTTACTATCGCACTCACTATTCATTCGCTTAATCTTTCGTTATCCACTCAGTTGATTGATCGAGATTCCATGGTGCTTCAAACGTCTCATTAGACACCACTACTGCTGAGAAAAAAGCGCAATATTACGGAACGCAAGGTATAACTCTTCACTAACCACTCGGCCACCGCTTTCAGCCACTGCTGTAGCCCATATCCTTCAATTTTCGGGCGTCGCGCCGCCAGTCCCTTTTGATGTAAACTTGCAGTTCCAGAAATACGGAAGCGTCGAGAAAGCGTTCAATCTCCTCGCGGGCAAGTTTGCCAATCTGCTTAATCATGCTGCCGCCATCGCCAATCAAGATTCTCTTCTGAGACAATCTTTCAGTGTAGATTATCGCTCGAATGTAGATTCTACCGTTCGAGCGATGTTTGAATTCCTCAATCGTAACCCCCGAGGCGTAGGGAATCTCCTGTTGCGTCTTCAGGAAAATCTTCTCCCGCACCGTTTCGGCGACGAAAAAACGTTCAGGCAAA
>CAXXCS010000005.1:0-2399266 GCA_963667245.2 Candidatus Poribacteria bacterium | reverse complement strand
TTCGACGCGCCCGACGACGCGAGCAAGGCAATCCAGCAGCTCGTCGCGGGATGGTGACCGAAGCCGCCCCATCGCTGAACGCCGCGGCGGGAGATGCCGGCCGCGGCTACGTGGGACGGATTCCGGTCCGGAACCTCTGGCTCCTCATGCTCTACGCGTCCGACCTCTTCCGCATGCGCGGGCAGGACGACCTGGCGTACGAGGACGATCCGGACGAGCTACCGGACCTCGTCGCCGAAATCCTGGCCCACGCCGTGGAGAAGCGGCAGCGCCGCCAGCTCAGCCTGGGCTACCGGAGACGGCACGCCGTCGTCGCCCGGGTGCGCGGGCGCATCGACATTCTCGACGACGGATGCGCCGGCAACTCCTCTCCCGCGGCCGGGTGGCATGCCGCTTCGACGAGCTGACGATCGACACGCCCCGAAACCGCTTCGTGCGGGCGGCTCTGGAGAAGATCGCCCGGCTCGCGACGCGGGGAGACGCAGCCCACCGGTGCAGGAAGCTCGCGCACGAATTCAGGACGATGGGGGTCGGGGGGATCCCGCCGTCCCCGGCCGAGATGCGGTCCGATCACTTCGGGCGCCACGATGCCGGCGATCGCTTCATGGTGGCGGCGGCCCGGCTCGCCTTCGACCTCGCACTGCCCACCGAGCTGTCCGGCACCGACGTATTGCCGCTGCCCGACAGAGAGGAGCGATGGGTGCGGCTTCTGTTCGAACGGGCGGTGGGAGGGTTCTACGAAGTCACGCTGAGCCGGCAGGGGTGGCGGGTGAGCACCGGAGAATGGCTCCACTGGCAGATCGGGCACCGCACCGCCAACGTCGACACATCCTCCCGAAGATGAAGACCGACGTCATCCTCGAGCATGGTGCCTCGAATCGCCGGATCGTCATCGACACGAAGTTCACCTCGATCCTGACGCGCGGCTGGTACCGAGAGGAGACGCTGCGCAGCGATCATCTCTTTCAGATCTACGCCTATCTCCGTTCGCAGGCCGGGCGTGGAGACCCGGCTGCGGATCGAGCCGAGGGTCTGCTCCTGCATCCGTCCGTCGGCGGGAACGTCGACGAAACGGCGGTGATACAAGGACATCCCATCCGGTTCGCGACGGTGGATCTGGCAGCCTCCAGCGCAACGATTCGTCAACAACTCCTGAACGTCGTCAAGCCGTCGCCCGGCATTCATGACACCCCGGCTCCGAAGGCTCACCGAGAGGGGGATTCTCCGAACGTCGTGCCGGTGATGCAGTAGCGCGGCGACAGCTCCTCACGTCATCACCGCACCGCCGTTCGGCCCGAACGTCTGTCCGGTGACGCGGGTTGCCCCGGGCCCGCGAAAAATGCGATCACGCTGCCGATCTCTTCGGGCCGGCGGATGCGCCCGAGCGGCAGGTCGCTCTCCTGGACCACCACCTCGGGCGACATGTGCTCGCGGCTCAGCATCGGCGTGTCCACCGGGCCGGGGGCGACGGCGTTGACCAGGATGTCGGGCGCCAGCTCGCGCGCCCAGGAGCGCGTCAGGCCGATCACCGCAGCCTTGGAGGCGCAGTAGGCGGAGTAGTCGGCGCGGCCGAGATGGGCGAGCTCGGGGGCGATGTTGATCACCCGCCCGCCCCGACCGTGGATATGGACCACATGATGGTCCATAATCCGGCGCACACCCGCCCGTCACCAGGGATACGGCCCGATGCGAATCTCCGTCAGCGAAGCGAAGGGACAACTGACCGAGCTCGTCCGCAATGCCGAGGCGGGCGACGAGGTGGTGCTTACCCGTTACGGCAGGGATACCGTCAGGCTGGTGCCGGTACGGCCGCAACCCGATGCCGGGGCGCGGCGTGCGGTGATTGCCGCCATGCGGGGCGCCGCCAGGAACAAGGGCGCCGCGGGAACCGGCGCCGCCCGCAGCCAGGACTTCCTGTACGGCGATGACGGCTTGCCGAGGTGATCGCGGTCGATACCTCAGCGCTGATGGCAGTCCTTCTGGACGAGCCCGAGACAGGGGCTTGCGTGGAGGCACTGTCTACAAGCGACCGGATCGTGATTTCGGCCGGGACGGTCGCCGAAGCGTTCATCGTTGCCCAACGGCGAAGCCTCGGCGCCGAGATGGCCGGGCTTGTCGATGATCTGGGCCTTGAAATCGTGAGCGTGTCGCTGGCGGTGGCGAGGCGGGTCGCCGAGAGCTACGCGCGTTGGGGCAAGGGTGTGCACCCCGCCGGACTGAACTTCGGCGACTGCTTTGCCTATGAAGTCGCCAAGACACACGGCTGTCCCTTGCTCTACGTCGGCGGGGACTTTGCGCGAACGGACATCGCGAGTGTGTTGTGATCCCGCGTTCCTCCGCTGGAGGGCCGGGAATCGGGGTCAAGCCTCGGGAATCACATGGCACGGAACGATCCTCGAGCAGCACTGCGGCCCGCGCGGACCTCGCCTGCCAGTCGATTCCGGATCGGCAATCTGCGCAAGCAGCGGCCCGACCCGGGCCGACGCCTTCGCCCCGAACTTCGTGGCGGCCTGCCGGCCGAGCAGGACCCGCTGTTGCTCGAGGCCCTCCTCGACCCCTTCGGCCCGACCCTCCTCGACGCCCTCGACGTACCCCTCGGCTCGACCCTCGTCGAACCACGCCCGCATCGCCCGCCTCATGTTCTCCCCAATCCTCGAACGAAAGTACGTCCCCTCCATGTCCACCTCCTCCAGCACCAACCCGTCACGACGCGCCCGGCGCACCGCCCACGGGGTATGCAGGGTGTCGTGACTCTGCACCTGCGGAACAGTGAGGACGAACATGCGGCAAGCGAAAGGCCACGCCATCTTGCTCCTCAGGCTTCCGGAATTACATGGTCCGGAATGATGCCGGCCCGCGCGGCCCTCGCCTGCCAGTCGAACCCCTTCAGCAGCCCATGGTCGGTGACCAGCACCGTCCCCAGGCCCGCCGCGAGCCCCCCCACGATGTCCGTGTAGAGTCCGTCGCCCACCATCGCGACCCGCTCCCGCCTGACGCCCGCATCGCCGAGCCGCGAGAGCGCAAGCTCGAAGGCGGGGCCGAACGGCTTGCCGTACGGCTCGCACCGGGCCCCCGTCTCCGCCTCGATGCGCAGCGCCCAGTAGCCCGGCTCGGCGGAATAGTGCCCGCCGGGATAGGGGGCGCTGATGTCGGGGTTGGCGACGAGCACGGGACGGGGGGACTCCCGCAGCGCTTCCGCGAGCAGCATGTGCCGGGCGGTGCTCCATCCCTCGGAACGGATGAAGATGAATCCCGCGACGCGCCGGTAGAGTTCCTCGTCGTCTTCGAGTAGCGCGGTCTCGACCGGCAGAGTCGCCAGTTCGGAATCGGGCAGCGCCATCACGCCCCACAATCCCGGGCGCGGGTGCGCCGCCAAAGACGCCTCCAGCGCGTCGCGGCTCGACACCACGAGCCGCTCCGCAATGTCGAGGCCCCATCGGGCGTACTTTCGAGCCGTGAGACGGGAGGGCCGACCCGCCCCGTTCGTAAGAACCATCACCTCGCGGCCGGCGGCGCGAAGGGCGCGGACCGTGTCCCCGATTCCCGGTATCGGCTCCGGACCGAGGTTGATCACGCCGTAGCCGTCGAGGATGAATGCGTCGTAGTGGTCGACGAGGGCGAGAAGATTCGCGGCAGGTTCCGCCCTCCCCTTGCGCGTCGGGGCGGGAAGACGCGCCTGTTCGTAGCAGTGGAGAACGGACTCGGCATCGAGCGACTCCGGGCCAGGGATGGACGACACGGTCGACGACAGGGCGACCGATGTCGGAAGCCGGCCAGCGGTCAACGAGTTCACGCGAGGGAAACCTCCCGTTCTGCCTCGGTCCCCGCGCCGCCTGGACCATCCGCAAGCTCGAGGACGAAGGGTTGGTGGTCGGAGGCGTCGGTCCGCAGATCGACACGCAGGGACCGCAGGCGAGACCGCAAATCCTCGGTGACGAGGAAGAAGTCCCGACAATGAGGACCGGCCGGCCACTGGCGATGATCGAACACGCCGCACGTCGGGTCGTGCGGGCGGCCGGGGTACAGCGCCGGCCATGCGTCCACGAGATCCGGGGCGCCACCGTCGAACGGGGCCAGCAAGGCGGCGTACTCCTCCGAATCGCTCTCCATGTTGAAGTCGCCGCAGAACACGGCCGACGGAGGCCGCGCGATACGCGCGTAGGGACCGGTGTCTTCGGCCGGGCCGGAATGCCGTGCCTGCCCCGCGACCTCGACGTGCAGCTCGCGAAGACGCTCGACCTGGGTCCGGCGCTGAACGGGGGAATGGTACTCCAGGTGGGTCGTCACCACCCGCAGGGGACCGCCGGACGACCGTACCGTCACCTCCGTCGCCTGCCGCTGCATGTGCCTTGTCCCGGGTGTCGCCGGTTGCGGCAGAAGGTGTCGAAAGACGCTCAGTATCGGCAGCCGCGACAGCACCATGTTGCCGAACCGGTACATCGACGCCGCGCCGGTCTCCGCTCGCTCGACGCCGGTGCCGATCACTCCCGCATGCCCCGGAAACAGGTGCCGGAGCGTCTCGAACTGGTCTTCGCGTACGCGCTCCGCGTCGTCCGCCGGACCTCCCGAACCCCGACCCTCGACCTCTTGCAGGCAGATCACGTCGGCGTCGGCCAGGGCGCGTACGGTCCGTGCGATGCGCACCATGTCGACCCGCCCGTCGACGCCGAGGCCGGCCTGGATATTCCAGCTCAGGATCGTCGTCACTTGATCCCCGCGTACATGAACGACTGCACGAACTGGCGCTGGAACAGCAGAAATGCCAGCAGCAGCGGCGCGACCGCGAGCAGCGTGGCGGCCGAGATGATGGACCAGTCCACCCCCGACTCGGGGGCTCCGAAGATCGCGAGCCCCACCGTCAGGGGCCGCGTCGTCACCGAGTTGGTGATGACCAGCGGCCACAGGAAGTTGTTCCAGTGGTAGCTGATCGACACCAGGCCGTAGGCGATGTAGGTCGGCTTGGCCAGCGGCACGTAGACCTTCCACAGCACCTGCAGGTGCGAGCAGCCTTCGACGCGGGCCGCGTCGTCCAGCTCCTTGGGCACGGTCTTGAAGGTCTGGCGCAGCAGGAAGATCCCGAACGCGCTGGCCATGTACGGCAGGCCGATGCCGAGGATCGTGTCCACCAGGCCGAGGTGGCTCATGGTGCGGTAGTTCTCGACGATCAGCACCTCCGGCATGATCATGAGCTGCACCAGCACGAGCGCGAAGGCGACGTTCTGGCCCGGGAACTCGAACCGGGCGAAGGCATAGGCGGCGAGCGTGCAGAGCACGAACTGGGCCGCGAGAATCGACGTCACCAGCAGGAAGGTGTTGAGGAAGTAGCGCGCGAACGGCGCCTGATCCCAGGCCTCGTGGAAGTTCTCCAGGGTCAGCGGCGCCAGGAGATCGAAGCGGATCGAGTACTCCGGCGGGTGGAACGCGGCCCAGAAGGCGTAGAGCAGGGGCGCAAGCCACAGCACCGCAAGGAGCAGCGCCGCCGCGTTCTCCATTCCCTCCACCAGGGCCTGAGGACCGCCGCGCCTCATCGGTAGTGAATCCGCTTGTCGAGGATGACGAACTGGCCGATGGCGATGATCGCCAGCGCCGCCAGCAGGACGACGGTGAGCGTCGATGCGTAGGCCTGGTCGAAGAAGCTGAAGGCGACCTCGTAGATGTAGTAGAGCAGCAGGGCGCTCGCGTTGTCGGGGCCGCCCTTGGTCAGGATGAAGAGCTGGTCGACCAGCTTGAACGAGTTGATCACCGCGTTGATCAGCACGAACAGCGTGGTCGGCATGAGCAGGGGAAACGTGACCCGGCGGAAGAAGTGCCAGCGGCTCGCCCCCTCCAGCCGCGCCGCCTCCTCGAGCTCCGGCGGCAGGGACTGGAGCGCCGCCAGGTAGAAGATCATGAAGAAGCCCGCCTCCTTCCAGATGGTGAGCACGATGATGCAGCCGAGCACCGTGTCCGGATTGCCGAGCCAGTTGTGGGAGCCGATCCCGAAGCCGGCGGCGATCTGGTCGATGAGACCGATCTCGGGGGTGTAGAAGAACAGCCAGATGTTGGCGACGGCGATCATGGGCAGGACCGTCGGCGTGAAGTAGCTCATGCGGACGAACGCCCTCAGCGGCAGGCGACGGTTGACCCACACGGCCATCAGCATGGCGAGCGCGATGCTGACGGGGATGGTGCCGATCGCGTACCAGGCGTTGTTCTCCAGCACCCGCCAGAAGACCTCGTCCTCGAGCATGAACCGGTAGTTGTCGAGGCCCGCGAACTCGGCCGGGCGCAACGCCGTCCCGCTCGTGAACAGGCTCTGGGCGAGCGTCGCCACCGCCGGGTAATGGGTGAACGCGGCGAGCAGGACCGCGGCCGGCAGCAGCAGCAGCCAGCCGTACACCGCGTTGCCGACGAGCCTCGTGTCATTTTCCACGGGAACGAGCCGTCGCCTGCGTCGGGTCCCGGCGGGCGGTTGCCGCCCGCCGGGACCGCCCGCCGGGACCGTCTCCGATACTCAGCGATAACGCTTCAACAGGCGGTCGGCCTGCTTCTGCGCGGAGCCGAGCGCGTCCTCCACCGACTTCTGGTCCGTCAGCACCGCCTGGATCGCGTCATCCAGCAGCTTGCGCACGCGGCCGGTCTGGTAGGTGGACAGCTCCGCGGTCGCGAACTCGAGCTGGTCCCGCGCCACCGCGGCAGGGGGGAAGTCGACCACGTACTGCTTCAGCGCCGCCGTCTCGTAGGCGTCCGGACGGGTGCCGATGTAGCCGGTCTCGATGCTCCACTGCGCGGTCCGCTCCGGCTGGGTCAGGAAGCGCACGAGCTTCATCGCCGCCTTGCGTTCCTCCGGCGTGGTCTGCTTGAAGATGTAGAAGTTGCCGCCGCCGGTGGGCGTGCCGCGGCGCTTCTTCGCCGGCAGCATCGCCACGCCGAAATCGAACTGGGCGTTCTTCTTCACCGCGGTCAGGTTGCCGGTCGAGTGCCACATGATGGCGGTCTTGCCCTCCAGGAAGTTCTTCCTGAGCGTGCCCCACTCGATCGTCCCCGAGGGCATCACGCCGTGGACGGCGCCGAGGTCGCGCCAGAACTGCAGCGCCTCCTGCGTGGCCGGTGCGTCGTAGTAGGTCTCGTTGCCGTCGCCGTTCATCAGCACCTGATCGTTCTGCATGGTCAGCGCGCCGAACATCCAGTACGGATATCCGGTCGAGGGGATCATCATGCCCCAGCGCTCGACCTGGTCCCCGCTCCTGGCGACCAGCTTCTGCCCGGCCGCCACCAGCTCCTCCCAGGTCGCCGGCGGGTTGTCGGGGTCGAGCCCGGCCTCGCGGAAGGCGTCCTTGTTGTAGTACATGACGATGGTGGAGCGCTGGAACGGGATCCCCCAGGTCTTGCCCCCGGTGATGCCGTTCTCCATCAGCGACGGGTAGAACGAATCGAGCCATGCCCGCTCCTCGTCCGTCTCGACGATGTCGTCGAAGGCGACGATCGCGTCCTGCTCGATGAGCTCGTAGATGTCGATCGAGAACATGACCGACAACTGGGCCGGCTGGCCGCTCTTCAGCGCGGCCAGCGCCTTGATGCGGGCGTCGTTGTAGTTGCCGGCGTAGATCGCCTTGACCTCGATGTCCGGGTTCTCCTTCATGAAGTCGGCGACCAGGCCGTCCACGATCTTCGTCAGCGGGCCGCCGACCGCGACCGGGTAGTACATCGTCAGCTCGACCGCCCACGCGGCCGGTGCCAGCAGCAGTCCCGCGATCAGCGCCAGGACCGCGGTCCGGGCGGATTTCAGCTTTCTCGTCATTGGTGGTCTCCCTCTCTCTTCGTCGGTGTCGATGTCTTCAGGCGGCGATGGGCAGGGGACGCGCCCCCGTCGATCGCGCACCGCTCTCGTCGTCGAACAAGTGCACCTCGCTCTCGTGCCAGTGAAGATGAATGCGGCTCCCGGCCGGCAACGAGTGGCGGCCGTGGGCGCGAACCAGAACCGATTGCGAGCCCACCCTCGCGCCGACGATGGTGTCGGCGCCCAGGTAGTCGCAGGATTCGATCCGGCCCTCGATGCCGGGGCCTTCGGTGATGGCGATCTTCTCCGGGCGGACGCCCATGACCAGGTCTCCGTTGCCGGACTCGGCGACGGCGGGGCCGCCCGTTCCGGCGATGACCTGCGCGCCCCCGACTGCCTCGACCTTCAACAGGTTCATCGGCGGCGTGCCGATGAAGCCGGCCGCGAAGACCGTTTCCGGATGGTCGTAGAGCGCGGCGGGCGGGCCCTGCTGCTCGATCGCGCCGTCGCGCATCAGGACCACCTGGTCCGCCATGCTCATGGCCTCGGTCTGATCGTGGGTCACGTAGACGGTGGTCATGCCGAGGCGTTGCTGCAGCGCGCGGATCTCGACGCGCATCTCGTGCCGCAGCTTGGCGTCGAGGTTGGACAGGGGCTCGTCCATCAGGCAGATGGGGTTCTCCGCGATGATCGCCCGCGCCAGCGCGACCCGCTGGCGCTGGCCACCCGAAAGCTGAGACGGCTTGCGGTCGAGCAGGTCCGTCAGGCCCACCATCTCGGCTACGCGAACGAGCCGGGCGCTCTGGTCGACCTTCGGCACCTTGCGCGCGTTGAGACCGAACAGGATGTTCTCCCCGGCGTTCAGGTGGGGGAACAACGCGTAGGACTGGAACACCATGGACACGCGGCGCTCCGCGGGCGGCGCCCCGGTCATCTCCTCGCCGCCGATGAGCACGCGACCGCTGGTCACGTCGTCGAGACCGGCGATCATGCGCAAGGTCGTCGATTTGCCGCACCCGGACGGTCCCAGGAGGACCACGAAGCTGCCCTCGTCCACCTCGAACGAGATGTCGCGGACGGCCACGGTGGCGCCCCAGGTCTTGGTTACGCCGACGAGTTCGATGGCGGCCATCGGTCCCCTCGAACATCCGGCCCTGCGTCATGATAGCAACACCGAAGTGTCATGAACATGACATTAAACGAACAAAATACTGACAATTTCGTTGTCCTCGCAGCGGACGGACAACACCGCGGGGGTCTGCTTCTCCGAATCAGGCCACATGGACAGTGACCCCGTGCCGGCGGATGATGGCCTCGACATCGGCGGGTGGCGCCCGATCCGTGAAGATGGCGTCGATGTCCGCGACGGAGCCGACGTGGACCACTGCGTCGGCCTCGAACTTCGAGTGATCCATTGCGATGAACTTGCGTCGTGAAATGCGCATGGCCATGGTCGAGACGTCGATGTCCCGATAGTTGTAGTCGAGCAGCTCGCCGTCGGCATTGACGGCTCCGATGCCGAAGATCCCGTAGCCGACCCGGAAGCGTTCCAGAAACACCCTGGCCGCTTCCCCGGTGGTCGCATGATCGTTGTGGCGCAGAATCCCCCCGGCGAGCAGAATCTGGAACTTCGGGTGCCGGCTCAGGATGATCGCCACCGAGAGGTGGTTGGTGATGACCGTCAGGCTCTGGTGGTCGAGCAGCGCCTCGGCAATGGCTTCCATGGTCGTGCCGATGTCGATGAACACGGTCGCATCTTCGGGAATCTGCGCCGCAACGGCTCTCGCAATGCGCTTCTTCTCTGCCGCGAAGCGGATCTTGCGGTTCTCGTAGGAGCGGTCCGATGGTCCGGAAGGCAGACCGGCGCCGCCGTGGTACCTGGTGACCAGTCCGTCGTGTTCGAGCGCCTTCAGGTCCCGGCGCACCGTCTGTTCGGATACCTGAAACGACTTCGCCAGGCCCCCGATGGAGACGAATCCCCGGCGCCGCAGCACGGACAGGATGCCCTCGTGACGGGCGATCATTCCCGGTTTCAGGGTCGGAAGGTCAGGCATGGGTGCGCCGTTGTCGTCGGCCGGGACTCGGTCCGCCATGTAAGATACCTTACATGTACTGACCCGTGCCCCCAATTATTGATGTAGCATTGGTGACACCAGTGCCCAACCACCTACACGGAGGCTCCGCAAATGAAATACAAGACCCTGTCCGCCGCCATCGGCGCAACCATCGCCCTCTCCCTCGCCGGGCTCGCCCAGGCCGCCACCGAGGTCCAGTGGTGGCACGCCATGGGCGGCAAGCTGGGCGAGAAGGTGGTCGAGATCGCCGAGGGCTTCAACGCATCCCAGTCCGACTACAAGGTGACGCCCGTCTACAAGGGCAACTACACCGAGACCATGACCGCCGCCATCGCGGCGTTCCGCGCGAAGCAGCAGCCGCACATCGTGCAGGTCTTCGAGGTGGGCACCGCCAGCATGATGGCCGCGAAGGGCGCCATCTATCCCGTCTACGAGCTGATGGCGGACGCGGGCGAAGCGTTCGACCCGGGCGACTACCTGGCATCGGTCACCGGCTACTACACCGACACCGACGGCAACATGCTGTCGATGCCGTTCAACAGCTCCACCCCGGTGCTGTACTACAACAAGAACGCGTTCGAGAAGGCGGGAGTCGCGGAAGCGCCGAAGACCTGGCCGGAAGTCGAGGCGGCCGCGATGAAGGCGCAGGCCGCCGGCTACCCCTGCGGCTTCACCACCGGCTGGCAGTCCTGGGTCCAGATCGAGAACTTCTCTGCGTGGCACGACCAGCCGATCGGCACCAAGGCCAACGGCTTCGCGGGCATGGACACCGAGTTCGTCTTCAACAGCCCCGTGCACGTGAAGCACATCGGTCAGCTCGCCGAGTGGCAGAAGTCCAAGGTCTTCGACTACGGCGGCCGGCGCTCCGACAGCGCGCCGAAGTTCTACGGCCAGGAATGCGTGATGTACATGAACTCGTCCGCCGCCTACGCCGGGGTGAAGGCCAACGCCAAGGACTTCGACTTCGCCGTCTCCTCCCTGCCCTACTGGCCGGACGTCGAGGGCGCCCCGCAGAACACCATCATCGGCGGCGCGACGCTGTGGGTGCTCCAGGGGCGTGACGCCGAGGAGTACAAGGGCGTGGCGAAGTTCTTCAGCTACCTGTCCTCGGCCGAGGTGCAGGCGGACTGGCACCAGTTCACCGGTTACCTCCCGATCACCACCGCCGCCGCCGAGCTCACCAAGTCGCAGGGCTTCTACGACGCGAACCCGGGCACGGACGTGGCGATCGTCCAGATGACCGGGAAGGCGCCGACGCAGAACTCCAAGGGGCTGCGGTTCGGCAGCTTCGTCCAGATCCGCGACATCATCAACGAGGAGCTCGAGTCGATCTGGGCCGGCGACAAGTCCGCGCAGGAAGGGGCTCGACGCGGCCGTCTCGCGCGGCAACGAGCTGCTGCGCAAGTTCGAGGCGGCGAACTGAGGCCGGCCGGCGCGCGTCGAACGGCTCCGGCTGGCTCGGCGGCCCCGGAACGACCGCATCGGGGCCGCCGAGCCAACCGTCGCACATATCCGTGTTCGGCGAATGTGCTCATGTGAAACAATGCCTGAAAACCGATGGATTCCCGCGAAGGCGGGAATGACGGCAACAGCGCACGCGCTTGGCGCGTCCGGTGCGTCCATGCGCGTGATCGGTGAACACCGATGGATTCCCGCCTTCGCGGGAATGACGGCAATTGCGCCAGCGGCTGACGTGTCCGGTATCCGGCCACACGCCATTGGCGAACACCGATGGATTTCCGCCTTCGCGGGAATGATGTCTCCGCCGTTTTCGCCGTCATTCCCGCGAAGGCGGGAATCCATGCGGCCCTGACCGAGCACGAATAGCGTCGCACGACCTCGAATCCCTTGGAAAAGCGCGTCACATTTTCCAGGCGGGGGCTGGCCTTTGCGCTGGTCGCCCCGCAGATCGTCATCACGCTCGTCTTCTTCATCTGGCCTGCGAGCCAGGCCCTCTACCAGTCCGTCCTGCTCGAGGACGCCTTCGGGCTCAGCAGCAAGTTCGTCTGGCTCGACAACTTCACCGGCCTGTTCTCGGACGCGATCTACCTTCAGAGCTTCGGCCGAACTATCCTGTTCTCCGTCGCGACCACGTCGCTGTCGCTGTGCACGGCGCTCCTGCTCGCGGCGATGGCGGACCGCATCATCAAGGGAGCGACGACGTACCGCACGCTGGTCATCTGGCCCTACGCCGTCGCCCCGGCGGTGGCTGGCGTGCTGTGGTTCTTCATGTTCAACCCATCCATCGGGGTCCTCGCCTACTTCCTGAAGGCGCTCGGCTACGACTGGAACCACTACCTCGACGGCAACGACGCGATGATCCTCATCATCATCGCCGCCGCGTGGAAGCAGGTCAGCTACAACTTCCTGTTCTTCCTCGCCGGGCTCCAGGCCATCCCCCGCTCGCTGATCGAGGCCGCGGCCATCGACGGCGCGAGCCCGTTCAAGCGGTTCCGGACCATCATCTTCCCGCTGCTCTCGCCGACCACGTTCTTCCTGCTCGTGGTCAACATCGTCTACGCGTTCTTCGACACCTTCGGGATCGTGCACGCGACCACGAGCGGCGGCCCGGCCCACTGATCCAACGCGCTCGGAAGTTCGCTCGGTTTGTTGACCGTGATACCGAAGCATCCCATCGATTCGGCAATCTTGGCGAAATCGGTGTCGGGGAAGAGCCACAACTCGTCCGACCCCGCGGTGCGTCCGCCGTAGACGGCCTCGACGCCGCCCTGCTCCTGATTGAGCGAATGATTGTTGTTGACGAGGATGACGGCGTTAATCTCGCATCTCACGGCGGTCTCCAAATCCGAGATGTGATACCAGATTCCGCCATCGCCTGTAAAGCAAAGCACCGGTCTATCGGGCGCGGCGCACTTGGCGCCCATGGCGGCGGGCAGTCCCCAACCCAGCGATCCCGAGCAACGGATGTAGCTCTGGTCGGCGTGTTTGAGGTCAAGCATGGTGCCCGTCCAAACGCCGGAGTGCCCCGTATCGGAGACGAGAATGGCGTCGGAGGGCAGCCAGTCGCTGATTTCGCGGCACAAGCGTTCCGGACGCATCGGCAACACCTCGGAGTTGACTTCTTCGCTAACGCTCGCCTTCCAATCCTCTACCAACTCCTGCACTCGGTTGATCCATTCAGTTCGCGGCTCGCTCGTTTCCGAATACGCAAGCATTCGGCGCAGCGAGTCCCTCACATCGCCTTGGAGCCCGACCTTGATTGGGTAGTTGCGCCCGAGTTCCTCCGCGTTGATATCGAGCTGAATTGCCGGCGTCCCTTGCGGCGGAATGGTGTAACCGTTGGTCACCTGCCCGCCGGTGTGGCTGCCGATGAAAAACACGAGGTCCGTTTCGCATAAAACTTGGTTGGCGCACTTGCGAGAGTACGAACCGGGCACGCCCACCGCCAACGGGTGATCGGACGGGAACATCGCCTTGGCGTTTAGCGCGGTGGCGACCGGGACGGACAGCTTTTCGGCAAATGCGATGAGTTCGTCTCTGGCGCCCGAAGCGGTCACGCCGCCGCCAGCCACGATGACGGGACGTTCGGCTTCGTTCAGAAGTTGAAGCGCCGCCGTTACCTTCTCTACTTCCGCCTCCGGTCGAAATGGCGGGAGTTGAGCGAACATGTCCTCGACCACGACCTCCACGTCCGCCTCGTCATCTATGACCTCCTGCCCTGCGAGCCCCTCCAAGTCCAGATGCGTCGGCCCCGGCGTGCCCGAGGTCGCGGAACGGAAGGCTTGCCGCAGATAGATCGGGAGTTGCTCCGTTGTGTTGACGAGAGCGCTGTATTTCGTGACCGCGGAGAAGGGGTTCGCGTGATTCACTTCCTGATAGGCGTGGCGCAACTGGCAAATCTGGTTCTCGCGTCCGGTGATGGCAATGACCGGAGAGCACGCCAGATAAGCGTCTTGCAAACCGGCGGCGAGATTGACGGCGCCCACGGACTGCGCCATGCAGAGGCTCGGCGCGCGCTTGACGCGGGCATAAGCGTCCGCCATGTAAGCCGCCGCCTTTTCTCCGTGCGTCTGGACGCGCTTGATTCCCAACTTCTCCATTTCCATTAACGCTCTGGGACCGATATAGGGCATGAAAAAGACATGGGTGATCCCATATCCGTGGACGGTGTCCGCGAGGAACTTCGCTCCTGTCATTTTGGGCATGATGTGGTTTCCTTCCGTGATTTCGGGATTGATCTATTTCCGTATAGGAGTGCGTTTGAAGGCGTGCGTCAAGGCAAAACCCCGGCGCCATGCGGGACATTATAGCGCGATTCCCCGGCTAAGGCAAGCGATTTCTGTAATTTCGCGTTTTCGGTTGAAGGTGGTTCGTGCAGGGGAATTGCATCTAAATTTTGCCCTTGACATGGGACGCATTTAGGATATGCTTATGTAGAATCTTCCGCTCATGCCAGGAAATGGTGCAACAGAATTTGTAGGAAACAACAATCGTGGTTCCCTACTTGACAAGAAAGCGATTGCGCTTCGTGCATTGCACTTTCTTTTTGCATGAGCCAAATCTTTTAAGGAGTAGACCATGATTAATTCCCCGATTTCCTCTATTGAAGACCATTTCGGCTCATTGCCGGACCCCAGACGCGTTGATTGTCGCACGCCTCATAAATTGCTTGATATTATTGTGATTGCTATCTGCGCGGTGATTTGTGGCGCCGATAGTTGGGTAGCCGTTGCAGCATACGGAAACGCCAAACATAAGTGGCTATCCGGATTCTTGGAATTACCAAAAGGCATCCCGTCGCATGATACCTTCGGTCGTGTGTTTGGCGCCATAGACGCCGAGAAATTTGAAGAGTGTTTCATCAACTGGATTCGTAGCGCCATTGAAGTAACGCAAGGCGAAGTGATTGCGGTTGATGGCAAGCAGCTGCGTCGTTCTTATGATACGCAGAACAACAAAGCGGCAATTCACTTGGTTAGCGCTTGGGCGTGTCATCAAGGCGTGGCGCTAGGACAAGTTAAAGTTGCCGACAAGTCGAATGAGATTCCAGCCATTCCCGAATTGCTTGAGATTTTGGAGGTTTCAGGGTGCATTGTTACGACGGATGCGATGGGTTGTCAAACCAACATTGCCCAGACTATTGTGGATTCAAACGCCGACTATGTTTTGGCGCTTAAAGCCAATCAAGGACAGTTGCATGAGGATGTAAAACTTCTGTTTGATGGTATCTCAACGGAGGAGATAAAAGGTATTCACACCAACTCGAATCAAACAGTTGATGGCAGCCATGGACGCATTGAAACCCGCAAGGTTGAGGTGATTGCGGATCCCGGTGTAATTTCTTCTCTCAGAGGAACTGAAAACTTCGTTAATCTCAATTCGGTCATCAAAGTCACTGCTTGGCGTGAAATCGACCAAGAGACGACCTGCAAGACACGCTACTACATTTCTTCGCTTCCCGGTGATGCGGCAGAGTTGCTTGAAGCCACCAGACGACACTGGCGGATTGAAAACTCATGCCATTGGGTATTGGATGTCGCTTTCCGTGAAGATGCGTCGAGAGTCCGTACACGCAATGCCGCCGAAAACCTCGCCATTGTCCGACGCATCGCGCTCAATCTACTCAAAGCCGAGAAGACGACCAAACTTGGGGTTGCCAATAAACGACTCAAAGCCGCATGGGACGACAAGTATTTGACTACTATTCTGTCTACTCTATTCTGAAAATTTAGATGCAATTCCCCTGGTGGTTCGTGGGACTACATTTGACATGAGCCTCGGATTAAGGTAAAATAACTGCAACGTCACAAGTTTGTGCGTCCGAAAAAACGACAATCTTACCTCCTCATAGAAAAAAAGACATGACACCTGAGCGAAACGCGCGACAAAATATCGACCGCTTACTCACGGCGGCCGGTTGGACGATTCAAAATCGGGAGCAGATCAACCTTGGTGCATCGGAGGGTGTGGCAGTGCGCGAATTTCCGATGGCGTCCGGTGCCGCGGACTACCTGCTATTTATCAACAGAAAAGCTGCCGGAGCGATCGAAGCCAAACCGGAAGGCACCACCCTCGGCGGCGTCTCCGAACAAACCGATCGATACCTCACGGGGATTCCGGCGAACCTTCCATGCCATCAAAGTCCGTTGCCGTTTGGCTACGAGAGTACGGGGATTGAAACCTTCTTCCGTGACCTGCGCGATCCGGATTCGCGCTCTCGCCGCGTTTTCGCTTTCCACAGACCGGAAACCTTGGCACGGTGGATCACACAGCGGGTCACATTGCGAGAACACCTCCAGAAATTGCCAGTACTGCACAAGGATGGGTTGCGAGACTGTCAGATTGAAGCCATTGAAAATCTGGAGCGGTCGTTCGCGGGCAATCGGCCTCGCGCGTTAATCCAAATGGCAACCGGCAGCGGGAAAACATACACCGCGGTGAGTTTCGCCTATCGACTCGTCAAGTTCGCACGAGCCAACAGAATACTGTTTCTGGTTGATCGCAACAACCTCGGACGACAGACACTCAAAGAGTTTCAGCAGTACGCGGCGCCGGATGACGGCAGGAAATTCACCGAACTCTACAACGTGCAACATCTCGCCACCAATCGGATTGACGCCGTGAGTAAGGTCTGTGTCACCACAATTCAGCGGCTGTATTCGATGCTGAAAGGGGAACCGGATGTGGATGAGCGGATCGAGGAGCGTTCGTTATACGATCTTGGATTGCCGAGTCAAGCCGAGGTGGAGTACAATCCCGAAATCCCCATCTCGACCTTCGATTTCATCATCACCGACGAGTGCCACCGCTCAATCTACAACCGTTGGCGGCCGGTGTTGGAATACTTTGACGCTTTTATCGTGGGTCTCACCGCCACGCCGTCAAAGCAAACGCTGGGGTTCTTCAACCGGAATTTGGTCACGGAGTATAGCCACGAACGCGCCGTCACCGATGGCGTTAATGTCGGGTATGAGGTGTATCGCATCGAGACAGAGATTACGGAGCGCGGCGGGGGCGTCGAAGCCGGTTTCTACGTTGACAAACGGGACAAACGCACCCGCGAAACCCGATGGGAACAACTTGATGAGGACATGGAATACGGCGCCAATCAGCTTGACCGCGCCGTGGTGGCGCCCGACCAGATTCGCACCGTGATTCGGACGTTTCGGGATAACCTGTTCACGCAGATTTTTCCCCACAGAACCCACGTGCCCAAAACGCTTATTTTCGCCAAGGACGACTCGCACGCCGAAGATATACTCCACATCGTGCGCGACGAGTTTGATCGAGGTAATGAGTTTTGCAAAAAGATTACTTACCAGACAAGCGGCGAGAGACCGGAAGACCTGCTCGCCAGTTTCCGAAACTCCTATGATCCGCGCATCGCGGTTACGGTGGACATGGTGGCTACCGGGACGGACATCAAGCCGCTGGAGTGCATCATCTTCATGCGAAACATCAGATCGCCGGTTTACTTTGAACAGATGAAGGGCAGAGGCACACGCACGATTTCATCAACGGACTTGCAGGCGGTCACCCCCGACACCAATCATAAAACCCATTTCGTGATTGTCGATGCGGTCGGCGTTTGCGAGAATGACAAAACCGATTCCCGACCGTTTGAGCGAAAGCGCTCCGTGCCGCTTGATAAACTGCTTGAATCCGTGGCGATCGGCGCCCGAGATTCCGACACCTTGACGACGTTGGCGAGCAGGTTGGCGCGTCTTGACCGTCAGATTGAAGATGAGGCGCGGCGTCAAATTGCCGAAGCATCGGGAGGCGTCTCCCTGCGCGACATGATTAACAACTTATTTCAGGCTACCGATTCGGACGGGAATCTTGAAGGCAATCAACCGCTTCTATTGACGGAATCGACCGAGGAAGACTTAACGCCGGAGTTGATTCGGGAGCGGATGGATCAACTTCTTACCGACGCGTGCAAGCCTTTCGACAACCCCGAATTGCGCAACACCCTCGTTGAACTGAGAAGACAACACGAGCAGACGATTGACATCGTGAGCCAAGACACCCTCATCTCCGCGGAATTCGACCAAGCGGCTAAAGAACGGGCAAAACAGGTCGTTGAAGGTTTTAAGCAGTTTATCGAAGCCAACAAAGACGAGTTGACAGCCATTCAGATTATCTACAGCAAACCTTACGGACAGCGCCATCTTACAGATCAACAGGTTAAGGAACTTGCCGACGCCATCGAAAGGCCGCCGTACCAACTCACGCCAGCAAAATTATGGCAGGCTTACCACCAGTTGGAGCAGTCGAAAGTGAAGGGGGCGGGAGCGAAAAAGCTATTGACCGATATCATATCTTTGGTGCGTTTTGCGATTGAGGAAACGGAAACACTTGAACCTTACAAAGATGATGTAAATCGTCGGTTTCGGGGATGGCTCGCCGATCAGGGTAGGGGGTATTCGGAGGAACAGATGGCGTGGTTGGAGATGATTAAGGATCACATCGCTACGTCGCTGCACATTGAGATGGAGGACTTTGAGTACGCGCCGTTTCAGGCAAAGGGCGGGGCGATTAAGGCGCATCAGTTGTTTGGCGAGGAGTTAACCGGCATCTTGGCGGAACTGAATGAACGGTTGGCGGCGTGAGGTGGGCCCTCAATCGTAGGGGCGAGGTCCCCTCGCCCAATGTATCGGGAAACGTAACGAACGGGTTGGGGAACCCAACCCCCATAAGGATCAAGTTAAGCGTTTTAAGGCGTATGTTGCGCCGATTCAATGCCTTAAATGGCGCTGGTTTCCGTAGGCGCCGGTGCGGTTGGAAACCGCACCTACGGTGTGGGGGGCGATAGAGATTTCTTCCCCACCCCATGGGGACTACGTTAAGAGTTTTGCTACGGAGAACACACCAATACTAGACGAAATCCCTTAACTTGATCCCTATGATGGACTATGATTATCAGTCTTTAGTTGCACGTCATGAGTAGGGAACAACGATCGTTGTTCCCTACAGATGCGCGTAAGTCCTTATGCCGATGCTGTAATGCATTGATACCGGAAAGAAACCGAGTTTTGAGGAAAAAACTCGGTTTCGTTAGACAAATAATGCGTAAATTTTCTTAACTTGATCGCAATGTGGGTTGGGGAACCCAACCCCTACGAAGAATTGTGCGTCTGTACAGCCTTCTTGATTGTCGCGTTGTGATGAAATGTCAACAGAACCTAGGCGGTGAAACCTTTTTACGCCTCCGCAACTCTGGGCAACAATTCACAAATCTCATTGAACGCGTCGTCAATGTCTCCCTCATTCCCGGAACTCAACAAGGTTATTGTATCACCGGTAGCTTGTTGTGCCGTTGGCGTAAGGTGTAGGTCCAGATACCATACGCCATCGCTAGATTGGTATTTACTTATGCAATCTATCCTGTCTTGTTTTATGGCGAACATGTGCGCCGTATTCTGCGAAATTATGAACATTGTAGCTACCTTTGTGGAAGATTATTCAGGGGTGAGAAGGCGGAGGATCAATAAATCTTTGATTGTTTTTTTCAGCAGTGATTCGCCGATCGTTCCATTCTTCCCACGCTTTGTTGTTTTCATAAAGCGTTTGCTGTCGGGTTTCTTCAACGACGCTATCCCGAATTTCCTGCTCCAATTTTGTTCTATACTCTTCCTGTTTTCTTCTCTCTTCTTCTCTTAGTAAATCTCTAATTAAGCCCATAATCTTATGCCTCAAAGTTTCAATTACGATAGTTAAAACAATGGCGGTCGGAATAAATCCGGAGAGCCGCTCAATAATTTTAATTACAGATTTTGTCCATACCGTATCGTCAAATTGAATGACCAAAATGACATATACGACCAAGACAACGATAAAAACCGAAAAATCATTTCCCCAAGACCTATTGGCGAAACTGAATACGGAACTTCTTCCATTTTTCATTAAACTGAGTATTTCACGCCGAAGGGTTCATTGGCAATGAAAAAACTTGCCACTAATTCGGTAGTATACTATACTTTCTGCCACGATGCAAAGAATTTTAATCGACAGTTGGCAAATTGTCAAGAGTAAACGCGGAAGCGAAGCATGGAAGCATCTCCTGAAGGAGGTTGACGGAACCCATTTCCGATTTTGGCATCTATGACTGATTTGACATAGCGCTTTGGCGCAATTTCACGTCAAACGTCCATCACATCACATCTTATTAACAAATTTCTAAAAATAACTTGACAAAACGTTAATAATATTGTATCTTATTAACGTTGATTCCCATTCGTGTTAATTATGCCGAGTTTTATTAACGTAATTTCATCAGACAATCCAAGTTGCCACCTCTGTCCTTAAGTAGCAACTTGCGTTAAAAATGAATCCCGAAGACTTCAAGAATTCAACTGCTGGTCAATGTATTCGCACGGCGCGCCAGCCTGCTTGCTGGGCTTTTGTGCCGAATCCGCTTCCGCCGAAGATTGAAGTGGATTGGGAATTGGTTCGCCTTCTGTCCAGAGCGGAAGGCAAGCTTGGCGAGTTGTCGGGGGCGGGGCAACTGCTTCCGGATGTGCATCGGTTAATCCGACCAGCGCTTATTCGGCGCGAAGCCGTAACGAGTTCGAGAATTGAAAACACTCAGTCCGGGTTGGACGACCTCTTTTTGTTTGAAGCGGATAAAACAACGCTGTCTCCCGCGTCCGATGTAAATGAGGTTATCAACTACGTTAGAGCCATGGAATATGGAATCGTGAGGTTGGAGGAGTTGCCGATTAGTTCTCGGCTGATTTGTGAATTACACGGAATCCTAATGAAAGGTGTGCGAGGCGACTATGCCGCGCCGGGGGAGATGCGGAAAAGCCAAAACTGGATTGGCAGTCCCGGAAGTACGCTGATGGACGCGACCTACGTTCCTCCGCCGGTGCCCGAGATGAAGGGGTGTTTTTCAGACCTAGAAAAATACATCAATTCGGACGCAAAAGAGCCGGCGTTGATTCAATGCGCTCTAGTTCATTGTCAGTTTGAGGCGATTCACCCGTTCCTTGATGGCAACGGACGGATTGGCAGGCTGTTGATAACGTTTATGCTATTGGAAAAGAAGCTGTTATCCCAACCTTTGCTTTATCTTTCTGATTTTTTTGAGGAGTATAGAGACGAGTATTACAGATTGCTGCTAAATGTAAGCCAGAAAGGCGACTGGAAAGCGTGGCTCACGTTTTTCTTGAACGGAGTGCGTCAACAATCGGAGGATGCCCTTGCGACGATTCAGAAGTTGCTTGACCTGCAAAAGCGATACAGCGCCGCGATGACCGGTCAAAGGGCGCCGAAGTCCGTAAACCGCTTGTTAGATTACCTGTTCTCAAATCCTGTCATCTCAATATCAGAATTGTCGAAGACGTGGAAGATGCCGTTTCCCACTGTTCAACGTGGAGTGAACTACCTTGTCGAAAAAGGCATACTTGAGGAAATGACCGGGAGGCCGCGAAACCGTCTGTTCGTCGCGAATGAGATTCTCAATACAATCATGACAGAAAGAACAAAGTCAATGAACCGACAAACGCGAACATTCATGAAAGGAGAAATGTCGTGAATCTCGAATCGAGTCCATTCAGACCGGGGCAGCCCGTTCCGCTTGAGTTCTTTGTCGGGCGTATCAAAGAAATCGAACGCTTGCATAGCATGGTGAAAGCAAGCATTCATCAACAAAGACTCACCATCGGATTCATTACCGGAGAGCGAGGCATCGGGAAGAGTTCTCTTGCCAATTTCGTGCTTCGTCTTTCAGATGAAGAATGCAATACCACGGGGTGCCATGTTTTTCTCGGCAGTGTGCAAGAATTAAACGAGATGGTAGGCAAGACACTTGAGCAACTCGTTAAAGAGAGTGTCAATAAACCCTGGCATCAACAACTCAGGGAGTTCGTCGGACATAAGGTTCAGAAAGTAGGGCTGTTTGGCATCACACTTGAGTTAAGACTCAGCGATGATGATCTGTCCCTACTCACCAACAATTTTGTGCAGGGCATGAATAATTTATGGGGTAAACTTGAAAGCCAAAGAGATGGACTCTTATTGGTTTTGGATGACATTAACGGTTTGGCAACCTCTACAGAATTCGCCAACTGGTTAAAAAGCGCGGTCGACCAATTTGCCGTATCCGAACATAAAACGCCGATTTGCATCCTCGTCGTTGGACTGGAAGAACGGCGTCAAGAGCTAATAGCAAGACAACCATCACTCGCTCGCGTTTTTGAACTGATTGAGATTTCCCCGTGGTCAGACGAAGAAACCGCAGAATTCTACCAAAACGCCTTCCAATCCGCGCATGCAAAAATAGAGAAAACGGAACTTGATACGCTTGTTCGCTATACCGGCGGTTTGCCCGTCTTGGCGCACGAAATCAGGGACGCGGTTTGGAGGACCGCCCGGAATTTGGAAATCAATTCAAGAGAAATAACCGGGGGCATCTTTGATGCGGCCGAGATTATAGGTCGAAAGCTGCTGGAGCCACGGATTTTTAGCGCTATTCGGAGTGAAAGGTATCGCTCAATTCTCCGAAAGATGGCGGACGAGCCTCAAATGCGTTTCCGACGATCAGAGCTTGCGGCGCGGTTGACAAAAGAGGAAATCAAGGTTATGGACAATTTCCTGCAACGTATGAAAAAACTGGGAGCCATTGACACAGATCTTGAAGTTAGGGGCGGTTACAAGTTTCCTAATATCCTCCACGCGCTCTATTTCACAATAGAATCGCAGCGCGCAAAGGGCAGAAAATAGGATGAGTTTCAGATTCGTTCCAAACTCCGCTTTATTGCAGGTTCAGTACACAATACAACCGTAACAGAACGAACAAAATGAATGGTTTTGTAAGTGGTCTATTCGCTAAGTGTATGTGGTAAGTGTCGGGGGTTAAGATTGTCTGAACTGTGATTTATGTGATTAAGTGATGGACTATGATTAGGCGCGTAGTGGTTTGATTGGCAATTGTCTGAATCACGGATTAGGGGATCTCTATCGCACTCATTATCCATTCGTTTGATCGGATTAAAAGGATTACACGGATTAAGATTGCCAAGTGACATGGTCGCGAAAAGATTAATGCGTAAAACCGCCTATGGTGAGTGGATTAAATCGGTAACTTGAAGTCAGTTTGATTCCGGGAAGAAACCGAGTTTTGAGGAAAAAATGGGATCTCTATCGCACTCGCTATCCACTCGTTTGATGGTTTCAACAAGTGCCAAATACTTAGCGAATGAACCACTAAATTAAATCGGGCATCTACTCGTTCATTTTGCGGCACCCCCATAACCATAAAATACGCCCGCGATATTGCCCGATTCGCTTCGGCATTCACGGAGCGAAGTGGCAAATTTGAACTCCATCAAGCCTTGGAGAAGACGCCGTGGTTTATTTGAGTGATGACAATCTTCCAGAAGGATGGATTGGCGTGACGTTAGAGCAAATCTGCGAAATTATCTTAGGGCAATCGCCACCATCCTCGACCTATAACACCCGAGGAGAAGGGCTTCCTTTCTACCAAGGCAAGCTTGAATTTGGCGAGACCTACCCCATGCCGCGAAAGTGGTGCACCGCCCCAAAGAAAATCGCCGAAAAAGGAGATATACTTATCTCTGTTCGCGCTCCGGTTGGACCAACGAACATCTGTCCCGAAAAATCCTGCGTGGGTAGAGGGCTTGCGGCAATCAGGGGATTAGGTGGAATTGAACCCCTATTCGTCTTGAACCTGATGCGTACATTTGAGGATGAAATTGCGGGCAAAGGCACCGGGACCACCTTTGACGCGATAACAGGAAATCAACTCAAGACTTTTGAGATTCCCCTCCCTCCACTCCCCGAACAACACCGCATCGTCGCCAAAATCGAAGAACTCTTCACCAAACTTGACGCGGGCATTGACGCCCTCCACAAGGTGGGTGCCCAACTCAAGCGATATCGCCAATCCGTCCTGAAAGCCGCCTTTGAAGGAAAATTGACGGAAACATGGCGGGCGGAGCATCGGGACGAGACTGAGCCTGCCTCACCGGTTGCAAGCGATCTGCCCGATGGGTGGGTCTGGACGACATTAGGCAAAATCAGCAAAATCATTTTGGGACAATCGCCACCATCATCAACTTACAACACTGACGGTAATGGGCTGCCATTTTATCAAGGCAAACTTGAATTTGGCAAGACCTACCCTACGCCACGAAAGTGGTGTACTGCCCCCAAGAAAATCGCCGAAAAAGGGGATGTATTTATTTCCGTTCGTGCTCCAGTCGGACCAACAAATATGTGTGCTGAAAAATCCTGCATTGGTAGAGGACTTGCCGCAATACGTGGATTAAATGGCATTGAGCCATTGTTCATCCTCTATTTGATGCGTACATATGAAGAAATGATTGAGGGAAAAGGCACCGGAACAACCTTTAATGCGATAACGGGGAATCAACTCAAAAACTTTGAAATACCTTTACCACCACAACCCGAGCAGCAAATCATCGTCGCTGAAGTTGAGCACCGCCTTTCCGTCGCCAATGACGTGGAGAAAACTGTTGTAGCAGAACTAAAACGCGCCGAACAGTTGCGTCAGTCGATTCTCAAGAAAGCTTTCTCAGGGGGATTGGCGCCGCAAGATCCAAACGATGAACCTGCCAGCGTCCTGCTTGAACGCATCAAGGCGGAGAAATCGTAGTGCATTTAACAAAAAATTAGGTTACAATATCTACCGAATTCATCTTGCGTGGGAGGCAAGAAATATGGAGCAAACACAGAAAATGCTGAGCGCTAACCTCTTCTCGCTGGAAGATGCTTTACGAGAATTAGACGAAACACGCCAAGACGCTGAAGAATCCTATGCGTCGGATGACCAGATTGCCCCTGTGCCCATCTCTGCGTATGATGACGCGCGTGTTTTACTTAAGATACTCGGTCCTCATGTTCCCGCGCCGGACATCTGCTGGGCAGAAGACGGTAGCCTAGGTTTTGAATGGCGACCAGGGAACGGCATAGCGACGATGAGTCTACAGGGTGACAATCTTGTCATATACGGCGCTTTTTTCAGCAAAGAGCGTGAAATCGACGGAATTTGTTCGTTGTCAGATACCGTTCTACTACAGGGTTTTATTACCACATTGCGGAATCTCTTTTGCTAAATGGCATCTTTGAGCCTGAAGAAGATAGACGCTAAAGTTCCACAAATCCGTTGAACCTAGAATCGGTCAATTTCACTATTGAAAAAACCTCATTTGAACCAATCCAAACATCATTATGCTTAATCGCCCATATTCCATTTACATAGATAAACGCCCCATGAGAATCGCGTTCTTGGTGGATCCGGAGTCTACTAGCCTAAAGCAGATCGATCAAATCATTAACTATAACCGATGGCTATGGGGTGGACGTTTCAACCCGATAATTTTGACCGACGGGCATACTATTCATGATAAATGGTGGAAGTTTCTACGCGATGTGGATCCCGATGTTATTAAACCACTGGTGCGTCTGGATGATAGACTTATAGAAAAGATTGAGAATTTTCTGTCTCCTTTGTCAATTGAACCATTTCGCGAAGGTGAACAGGCAAATCTAAGTACGCAGATTAGCACAAGCTGTGAGCCTGCAAGTATTAACTTTAATTCATTGAACACCCTTATGTCTGAGACTTGGTATCAGGGATTATGGCATGAGGATCCAGTGCTCGGGATTTTCAATTTGAAAGAAATGTCTGATGACATTGGGAGACGTTTTATTCTTCACAATTTCGGAACATACAAACCCTCCGTGAAATCTTACCAAGGAAACTTCGATATTCCTAAAACGCTTGAGAGCACTATTAGTGCCGGAGAGGTACCTCATGAAATTCGTGAAGCATTCAAGAAAGGCAGTATACCGTTTTCTGAAAAAGCGTTTATAAAGGGATCGAAAAAGCAACCGGATATTTGGGCGATCATAGACAGAGAGTATAGCCGAATACATTCTATTTCACGCGCGAGTTTTGGATTGATGATTCTTCCCGATACGCAGAGTTTCAATGGGCCGCTCAGTGGAGTTAACAAAAGGGTATTCTTAGTCATTGATCGGGAAAGCCTGGCGGAAACTCTGCTGGAACTTGCTCAATCTAGAGATGTCGTATTTTACGATCAGGTAAGCGCCTTACCTAACACAGAACGAGAAGTCAATTCTGCATCAAATGACCACTTTGATGTTATTATAGGAAACACGGTACAAGATATAGTCTATTCGTGGAATTACCCCTCGTTAGTACGGAGACGGAAGCGAGGGAGTATCAACCACATTTGGTTGCCCACGGAATTGGCATACGATCCAAATATGCAAGAAGCACTATGTGCATGGTTACGCAGTGTAACATTCCTGCGCGGTGACAACCCTGAAAAACTGCGGTTTGTCAGTTACAGCACCGAAAAACGAGAACTACACGATATTGCTGAAATGTTCCGCGAAAACCTACAAGTGTCGATTTTAGTGGAACGCTTTCAAGACCCCCAAATTCCGGACTTTCGCGCAGGAAATTCTTTTTTCACACATATCGGCGAAGGTATGGACATTCACAGAGCTCAAGGCAACGAAGAGATTTTTGAACTGGCTGAACCAAAAGAACTTGCACCACACGATATCCATGGGCATTGGATGGCTGATTTCTATATTGAGTTCGTGCATGATAAGTACGAAAATTGCGAGGAAGTAGGGATGATGGCCAGACGGAGGCTATTCTGGCGGCTTCCAAACCGAAACCATTTGGCGTTTGACATGTTTGATAAACCTAGTAGAATACGACAGGATGGCTTTCCCTCCGTTATAATGCAAATAGGGGAGAACGTGTTACGTTTGAGGCTTTCGGATGCAGATTCAATAGTAGCGTCCTTGTTTTGCCGCGCTAATTATCCAGCGCATGAATCCGACCCACGCGCTCAGTTGGCGGCTCGGCCATACCACTCAACGAAAAAATCCGACAAAGGGAATTACCTACATGGTGTCCTAGAACTGTTCGGCAGTTTGCGTTATGCATGTATAGTGCTCGAGAATGCGTATTGGAGATCGATATTCGACGCCCTATCCAAGAATACCCGAGCCGAGCAAAACGCGCACGAGTCGATAGCCAATAAAGTGACAAAGTGGATACATCGGGAGGGGGCTTTAACTGAAGAAAATCTTGATGCAATTAAATCGCTCACGGCGCATATCGTAGATGAATCAAAAAAGCTAGACTTAAGACAGAGGGAATTTACTTTCGATGAGTTTATGAATGAGGCAGAACACTGGCAGGAGAAGGAAAAGGAGGACCTTTCGCCGTTCAGCGACGAATCACAAGAAAAAATGGTAGACTTCAGTTTCAGGCGAGAAAATGTTAAGGCCAAACTAGCGCAACTAACCGAGCGGAACATTATCCAGATTGGCGTAAAGCCTAGGTGTCCCACCTGTGGAATGGCACACTGGTATCATGTAGACGATATCGACCAACACCTAGTTTGCCAAGGGTGTAGAAATCAGTTTCCCCTTCATCCGGAGCTGACTTGGCACTATCGGTTGAATAGTCTTATTCAAGCTGCCCATGCACGGCATGGAATTACACCTGAGATTTTGGTTTTGGGACAACTGTTTGACGAGAGTAGAACATCTTTTTTATTTTCGCCGAATCTAGACCTATTTGACGTCCCGCAAGATAAATCTTCCCAAAGATTGGAAAGGGTTGCGGAGGTAGATATTGCATGTATTCAAGATGGAAAATTCATCATCGGCGAAGTCAAACAGTCAATAGACCTTTTTAAACCCAAGGATTTTGATACTATGGCTGAAATTGCCAAGAGAGCAAAGCCAGACGTGGTTCTGTTTTCATGTATGGGTTCGCCACGACTCAAGAAATCCATATTGAAGCATATAAAAAGGATAGAGGCTGAACTCAAACCGCTTGGAATTGAGGTAACGTGGTACGAATTGAAGCCCATGGATTATGCGGCTACTGTGTAGATTGAGTTATTGCCAATCAGAAAGTAAGGTTGGGAAGGTGTCAACCAACTGGTAATCATGCCCACCGAATGAATTTTCTATAGGAGCCCCATCCCGAACATGCCAAACGATTCATCAACCATCGTCCAAAAACTCTGGAACTACTGCAACGTCCTCCGCGACGACGGCATCAGCTACGGCGATTATGTGGAGCAGCTGACCTATCTCCTGTTCCTGAAAATGGCGGACGAGCAGACCAAACCGCCGTTCAACAAGAAATCCGTTGTCCCCTCCGGGCTGGACTGGGAGAGCCTGATTGACAAAGACGGCGACGACCTCGAAACCCACTACCGCCATATCCTTGACGCATTGGGCAGGGAGAGCGGCACGCTGGGCGTAATCTTCCGAAAATCCCAGAACAAGATTCAAGACCCCGCCAAACTCAAGCGCATCATTCAACTCATCAACGATGAAACTTGGAGCGGCTTGGATGCCGATGTGAAGGGTGACATCTACGAAGGCTTGCTGCAAAAGAACGCAGAAGACACCAAGAGCGGCGCCGGGCAATACTTCACCCCCCGCCCGCTGATTCAAGCGATTGTGGAGGTGATGAGACCGCAGCCGATGCAAACCATCTGCGATCCGGCGTGCGGCACCGGCGGATTCTTTCTGGCTGCCCACGACTATCTCTCCGCCCGAAGCGATCTGCTTGACAGAAAGCAAAAACAGTTTCTCAGGCACAAGACCTTCCACGGCGCCGACATCGTGGACAACGTCGTGCGGTTGTGCGTGATGAACCTGCACCTTCACGGCATCGGCGGCGACGAGAGTCCCGTGAAGGTGGGCGACAGCCTGATGTCGGATACGAGTGACAGTTTTGATATGGTGTTGACGAATCCACCCTTCGGAAAGAAAAGCAGCGTCACCATTGTGGATGAAAAGGGAACGACTGGGAAAGACTCGCTCATCTATGAACGCGAGGACTTTTGGGCGACCACGTCGAACAAACAACTGAACTTCCTTCAACACGTCAAGACGATATTGGAAATCAACGGCAAGGCGGCGATTGTCGTGCCGGATAACGTCCTGTTTGAGGGCGGCGCCGGTGAGACGGTTCGCAAGAAACTGATGCACGAATGCGATCTTCACACGCTGCTCCGACTCCCGACGGGCATTTTCTATGCGCAGGGCGTCAAGGCAAATGTGCTGTTCTTTGACCGCAAGCCCGCCAGCGAAACCCCGTGGACGGAAAAACTGTGGATATACGACCTGCGAACCAATAAGCGGTTTACGCTGAAAACGAAGCAGATGCGTTACGACGCCCTCCGGGATTTCATCGCGTGTTACAATCCCGATAACCGCCGCAATCGAACTGAGACCGAGCGGTTTAAATCGTTTTCGTACGCTGAACTCATGCAACGCGACAAGGTGAGTTTGGACATCTTCTGGCTGCGGGACGAAAGCCTTGAGGATACCGAAAATCTGCCCGAACCCGACGAATTGGCGGGGGAGATTGTGGCGAACCTGGCGGCGGCGCTGGAACAGTTTCAGGACATTTGAGTTTTTCTGCGGGGGAGAAGCGATTCATTAATGAGCCCTATAATTCATCCTCACAACCCCGCGCCGCGCATCGCAAAAAAATTGTTGACAAAGACTCCATTAACCTGTATACTTAGAATATATTGGCAGGTAAAGTTTCCTCTAGCGCCAAAGAGATAGAAATCCCCTCAAAATCAAACAGTTCAGGAGAAAAAATCTTATGATTCATCTTAGAAATGTAACTGTGGCAACTGTATTGACATTTACCCTCATCTGGATGTCCGGCTGTGGAGGCTGCAACCCGGCGCCAATCCCATCGGGCATGAGTCCCACGGAGGGCCCTGAAACCGGCGGGACAACCGTACGCATTACCGGCGAGAAGTTCGACATGAAAAACGGCGTCAGCGTGACCATCGGCGGCAAGAGCGCTCAAAACGTCACCGTTCCGAGCGAAACCGAGATTACCGCTGTCACACCCGCCGGAACCGCCGGCGAGTCGGTGGCTGTCGTTGTCACCAACAAGAAGAAAGCCGAGGAACCGGCGACCTTGTCGCAACAGTTCACCTATACCGACGCCACCGCGCCGACCGTGACCTCCGTGGAGCCGGCGGATGGCGCTCTCATCTCCGACTACGAGGACTCGCTGAACGTAAGAAACTCGATATCGTTCACCTTCAGCGAAGACGTGGACAGCATGAGCGGCACGGTCTCCGTCATGGTGGAGTCAACCCCCGAGTCGATTAGCCAAGAATCCGGGGCGGTCCCCGGCAGCGTGAGCGGCGCGGGAAACATGGTCACCTTCACCTCCGATGAGCCGATGCGCTCCGGACGCAAGTACTCCGTCACCGTGGCAGACTTCAAAGACGCAAAGGGCAACGCGCTGGCGTCCAGTTTCACGTCGAGTTTCTCGGTTTCATATCCGGAGAAAGTTCGCAAATATCAAGTTCGCGAAGGCGAGACGCTTCCGATGATCTCGGCGCGTCCCGAAGTCTACGACGACGCCAACCTATGGCCTCGACTGGTGGAAGCCAACCAAGACGACTTTGACCTCAACCCGCGACGCCTGAAACCGGGCTTGATGTTGTGGGTGCCGGATCGAGGGACTGCGTGGGGAGATTGAGCCGTAAGAAGCGAGGTTTTGACGCGCTTTATTGTGTCAACGTACTCCTGAACCAGTTGAAGGAGGGGATTCATCCCCTCCTTTTTCAACAGGAGTGGCTTTCTCCCTACTATCGGCCTCCTACCGTTCATACCCCGTCAACTCAACATAACCGCGCCCCGTTGATGGCGCGCCCTTGACAGTTCCCTCCACCGACACCGCGCCCTCCCAGTACGTGAAACCGCCGGTTAGCTCCTGATTCGGAATGAGCGGATTGACGCGCAATTCGATATCAAGAGAAGGAAATTCCACCTCCCAACCGGAGGGATAGGTGATTTCGCTCTGCGGACTTTTCCAACTCCCCGCCGCTACAACGTTGAAGTCCCCGGGCCGGATTGAAATTTGCCGCCCATCGGCGTAGGACAGCGTTCCCTCGAATATGCCGATGTCCCCGCCTTCGCTCGTCCGCAACCTGCCAAACATCAACGCCGCGCCATCGTCGAATTGCAGCCCGAACCAATCCCATCCAACCGCGCCTTTACTAAGCGCGCTCGTCCCGAACTCGTGATCCATCCAACTCTTTCCGCTGACATCGTATTCTTCGCCGTCACTGATTAGCGTCCCCTCCGTATCAAGCCCAACGAGACTGTAGTAGTGATTGGCGTTGCCGCGCTCCGGTCCCTTCCGGCTCAACCCACCCTCCCCGTGCAGCAATGGCGGGCGCGTTTCTCGCAGGCGCAGATCGATTGCCATGCGCCGATTGATCTGGTCGTCAACCGCATTCAGGCGAAAACCGCTTTCACCATTTTGTGTTGCCGACCAATCCTCAAGCCACACCTCATAAGTCGGTTCGCCTCTTGCCCCAGCCAGTCCGCCGGCGCCGCGGCTATAGCGTTCAAAACTGGCGTGCGTTTCTGCATTGACATCCGTTAGGGCAAAGTGCGCCATGTAGATCTGATTCGTTCCCAGACGCGATTTTCGTACGGGCATCTCCGCCGCCAGCGCGCTCCGGAAGAACGCGAGTTGATAACCGAACTCTCTCCCGTCCCCGGTTTTCAAGTTGCCCGTATAATACCACCACTCGGTTTTGTAGTCGGAATGCGGTCCATGGTCCCTCGGAAACGCGAACGCCATCGGCTCGACAGCGCGCGCAAACCCCGGCTCGCTTTCGCCGCTTAGGATATCGACGATGTTCCGTCGGTTTGTGTCCCCTTCGGCGTAGACAACGTGACATAAGATGAGGATGAATGTCGTGAGAAGTGTGAGCGCTTTATTCATCAAGTACACATCCCTCCTTCCATCCTTTCCTCCTTCCAATTCTCCATTTTCCCCCTTCTCGTTTTCCCATCTTCCCGTATTCTGCTTTGCGCCCCTTCCAACCTTCCCTCCTTCCATTCTTCCGTCCCTCCAGTCCCGTCATTCTGTTCGCAAGGCATCGGCGGGTTGCATCCGCCCCATGCGCCAAGCGGGGTAGACGCATGCCAACAACGCGGAAAGGAGCGCCACCGCGAAGGCGAGGGTGAACTGTGACGGTTGCAACTGCATTTGCAGCGTCCATCCGAAAGAGCGAAGGTTGATGATGTATATCAGAATGGCGGCAAGAACGAGACCGGTCGGCATGGCAATCAGTCCGGCGATGCCACCCATCAACCCCGTTTCAAGGAGCGTCAGCTTTGACAACTGACCGCGCGTGATGCCGATGGATCGCAAGGTGCCAATCTCGCGCGTCCGCTCCAGTTGCAAACTCATCAACGCCGAAAGCGCTCCGATAAACGCCACTACCGCCGCCAGCATTTGCAGCGCGACAAAGATGCTGAAGGTGCGGTCAAACACGGCGAGCGCATTGGCGCGCAGCGCCCGATTCGAGCGAATGACCAGATCCAATTTGCCCGCCAGGAGCGCTTTGAGCGCCCGGATTGTGTCATCAACGTTGATATCGGGCTGGACGAAAAGCGCGGCGGACGAGAGGCGCCGATCGTCCCAATAGCGGCGATAGACGGCATCGTGAATCAGCGCGCCCGGCCGCACATCGAAATCGTACGCCACGCCGACTATCGTAAAAGGAGTCTCGCCTCTATCCGTAAGAAGCGTGATCGTGTCACCGAGAAATCGTTTGTATCGGTTTGCCAACGGTTCGTTGACGATGAGCCCGCCCGCTCGGAACGCCTCCCACGTCTCGGCATGGTTGCCGATCGCCGACTTGTAACCGCGTTTGTCGCCGGCGATGTCGTACGTGATGGCGCTCAACGTAATCCGCCCTATGTCTTTGGCGTCAATTTCAACGCTACGCGCCGTAGCGACTTTGGCGATACCGGGAAACGTCTCGAACAGTTTGACAGCCTCCGGATCCAACCTCTCCGTAATCTGACTGTTGACCAGCATCGGCGGCGAGACGAAAATGTCCGCCCCCAACAGGTCTGTCAGCCACTGTTCCACGGTCATGCGGAAACTCCCAATCATGACGCTCACGCCGACAATGACACTCACGGCAATCATGAGCGCCGCGACCGCGGTGGAGGTTCGGCTCAAAGCTCGATCCATGCCGCGCACTGCCATCGACCCCAAAATCGGAAGCCGTCGCCGCAGCGGCCGAGTCGCCGCCAGCGCGGCAACTCCCCGCATAAACGCCGGCGTTAGGAGCGCCATGCCGATCAGCACGGCGAGCACCCCCAGAAACGTGACGCCGAGGTGCCATTCGGGTAACAACAAGCCGGCGCCAAGCGCCAAAGCGGCGACTCCGGCGATGCTCATCCAGCGCAGCGAGCGACGCGTTCGGGTTTCGATAGCGCTCCGTTGAATCGTACCGACGGGGGACACTCGCGTCGCCTCATACGCCGGTATCAACGCGCCAATCACCGCCGCGGCCATCCCCAAGACGCCGCCCTTCACAAGCGTGGACAGCGACACATGAATCTCGCGCACATTGCTGACGAAGAAAAGGTCATTGATGCTGGTCGTCACCATTCCGATCGCGCCGCGGGCGAGGAAGATCCCCAACACAACGCCGAGCAGCGTCCCCGCCGCGCCGAGAACGGACGCCTCAACGAGAATCGTGGCGAAGATTTCGCGACGCGTCATCCCGATGGCGCGCAGCCGTCCAATCACGGCGCGTCGCTGAACAACGCTGAACGAGACGGTGTTGTAGATCAGAAACATCCCCACTACAAGCGCCAACAAGCTGAGCGCGGTCAGATTCAGTCGAAAGGCTCTCGTCATCTGGATGACGGCGCCGCGCCGCGCATCCGGGCTTTCGATTCGGACGCCGGGCGGCAGAACGGATTTGATGCGTTCGATCGCCTTCGTATCCGACGCCGCCTCGGGCAAAATGAGGTCGATTCGGTCCAGCTTCCCGATTTTTCCCAGCGTTTCTTGCGCCGTGGCAATGTCGGTCACCAGCAGATCTTTCAGGGAGCGACGAATTCGCCTGTCTTCGGAGGCGATCACATCGACAATTCGCAGTTTGTGACGGTAGCTCCCCACCTGTATGTCCAACTCTTCGCCAATGGCAAGCCGATATTCATCACTGACATTTGCCCCGATCAGCGCCGTATTCGGCTCCGCCATGAACGCGCCAAACGACTTTTGATTCAGCGTTGCAATTTTGGCGGTGCCAAGCTCTTCGCGAAACGGTCTTTCCGCGAAACTATCGACGCCGAGCAAACGCATCGGTTGCCCGTCAAGCGTGTTCACCTTGACATACCCCTCTACGATGGGCGCGCTTTTGCGGAAACCGAGTTCGCGTCGGATCTGAATGTAGACGCTCTCGTCTATCCCGCTTGGCCCTCCGACAATTTGATGGGTCGCCTTGCCAACCACGGCGTCTGTGCTGATGGTAAACGCCCGATTCGCCGACGAGTTGGCGAGGTCAATGGCAATAATCATCGCCACGCCGATGGACACACCGACAACGAAAAACAGGCTTTGAAGCGGACGACGCCAAGCGCCTCTCCAAGCCAACCGAAGCAAGGTTCTCAGATTCCCCATATCTCCAAAATTACCCCTTACCTGTAGGGTGGGCACTGCCCACCATTCATCCTACGCAAAGTCAGTGCACTTGTAGGGTGGGCACCGCCCACCATTTCCCTTGTAGGGTAGGCACTGCCCACCATTTCCCCGAGCTTATCCCCTATGCAAAATCAGTTTGCCCCCATCAATGTGAAACACGCGGTCTGCCCGCTCCGCAATTTCGGTGGCGTGCGTCGCCATTATCAGGGTTTTGCCGGCGGATCGACTCAGACGCAGCAGCAGCGAGAGAACGGCTTCACCGGTCTCGGCGTCAAGATTTCCGGTCGGCTCATCGGCAAGCAAAAATCGCGGGTTATGCACCAATGCGCGGGCGATGGCGACGCGCTGCTGTTCGCCGCCGCTCAACCTGTCGGGATAGGCGTCTGCGCGCCCGCCGAGACCGACCGCATCCAGCAGCCCCATTGCGGACTTCTGAGCGTCCCTCTCACCCATCAAGTTTAGGGGCAGCGCGACGTTCTCCAGTACCGTCAGTGTCGGTATGAGATTGAAGAATTGGAAAACGAAACCGATATGATGGCGACGGAATAGGGTGCGTTCGCGTTCCGACAGGCGATTGAGGACGATATCCCCGTCAGACGTTTGAACAATAACATCACCAACGTTGGGCGCGTCAATGCCGGCGATGAGATTGAGCAGGGTGCTCTTGCCGCTGCCGGATTTCCCGTGCAGACAGACAAATTCACCGGCGTAAAATTCCTCGGTAATCCCGTCCAACACGATATGATGTTGGTAGCCTTCACGATATAATTTTCTCAAGCCGCTGACGCGTATGAGGGCTTTATGAGTCGAATCGATTTCGGGCATTGAATTAGTCCGTAAGGTGTCACATTTGATTAGCGTTTATGTTTGGTGGTTCATCCGAAACCATCAAGCGAGCGGATAGCGAGTGCGATAGAGATCTCGTTTTTTCCTCAAAACTCGGTTTCTTTCCGGTATCAATATAATTTTACAACATCAACATAAGGACTTACGCGCTTCTGTAAGGAACAACGATCGTTGTTCCCTACACATGACGGGCAACCAAAGACTGATAATCATGACAATCACTTAATGGTTTACTCGCTAAGTATTTGTCGCTTATCAGAATAAATTATACGACTGACCGGTAGGAGGGATCTCCCGATCTCGACCTGATGGAACGGACATCAAATACCCGACATGGATCTTCCACTCTTCCATTCTTCCGCCCTTCCACTCTTCCGTTTTTCCTTCTTTTCGTTTAATCCGCTTTTAACGCAGGAAGCAGCGGCGCGCGCAGCACGAAATAGACGGCGATGGCGCAAGCAATCATCCCCGCGATAAACACGACGCCTAGCGTCGCCGCAAGGGAAAGCCACGGCACACGACTGCCGGGAGCAAGTAGGCGCGGCGCAACGGCAATCAGCGCGGAAACGGCGCCAATTATCATGCCGCTCAGCAGAAGAAACGCGTTCTCTATCAACAGCATGGCAGATAGCGTTAATCGGCGAAAACCGAATGCGCGCAGCGTCGCCAATTCGCCGCGCCGCTCAATCGCGTTCCTCAAAAGAATCAAACCAAGACCTAGTGTCCCGAGCAGCAGTCCGAAACCGCCAAGCGTCTGAAACGTGGAAAGATAGGTGTTTTCGACAGTGCGGTAGTTGGCTAACTTTTCAGCCGCCGAGGTGACATCAAAACCATAATCGCGAAGCGCGCTTTCAAGTGTCCGCGCCACATCCTCCATCGCGTCAGGAGGGGATTGAATCAGGAAATACTTATACCCGCTCCGGCTCGGAAAGTATTTGGTAAAATTCGCTTCGGAGATTAACAGTTCACTCTGGAAAATGCTGCCCTGCAAAAGCCCGACGAGTCGGAGTTTTAACGGTCTTCCCGATTCGTCCCGGACAATGAGATCTCCGCCAAGCGCCAGGTGTAAAATCCACGTTGCGGAATTATAGTCTCCGATGGCCGGCGCCACGCCGTCTCCCAGTTCCTCGTGCAGAAGGCGCCACGGCGCCTCCTCGCCGTTCGCTCTTGACTGAAATTGGAAACCGCCCCGCGCAATGAGATTTTCGGAAACGCCCAATACCCGGGGATTCCGGGGTTGATAGAGATTCAGACAACTCGCATCCTCGCCGGGGAGCGCGCGAAGTGGAATAATCCGGGATTGAGCCAGCGCCGCTTCATCTTGCTCCGAGAATCCCAATTCAAACCTCCCCGCTTGAGAGTTCAGGTCGTGATGCAGCGGGATGTCCGCCTCGGCGACGAGCGTAAACCCGCCTGTGCCGGAAGTTCGCTCTGGAGACGGGTTATGTCCGATATCTGTATGCCGATTTGCGCCGACCGCGACGATGACAAAACAGGCGCATCCCACGAGCGCCGCGCAGAGCATACTCCGCCCGGGACGACGCGCGCAATTCCGAACGCCCATCCGCGCGATGCTTCCCTTTGAACTTGAGGCTTCGGACACGCTATCCGCTTTTAGCCATAAGGAGAAAAAGGAAAATCCCGCAATCAGTAGAAGCGCCCCGATGGCGAAAAAGAGCGCGGGTGATGATGACGCCTCGCTCATCAACGCAAACAGCAGAAGCGCCAAAGCAATCCCGGTAGTCCCAACAGCACAGATGCGCGCCAGGCGTCCCGATGTCCTTTCTTCAAATTCCGTTGCCCCGGCGACTAACGAGCGAACCGAGATTTTGCCCAGCCGTCGAATTGTCCATCCGATTGACGCGAGAACGACAACGACGGAAATCAGGTAGCCCAGTAATAGGCTTAACCGATCAACATGAAGCGACAGGAACTGCGTTCCCACGGCTGACACCCACCACGTGCGCAAGCCCGCCATCATCAACCCGGCATAGCCGATTGCCCCAGCCAAGCCTAGCGCCGCGCCAATTCCGGCAAGAATACCGCCCTCCCTCATGAAACGCCAACGCACCGCGGACAGCGGATAACCCGAAGCGAGCAAAATCCCGATTTCACCCGCTCGTCCTTCGACGCCAAGTCTAAAGAGCAAGCCCACGAGAAGCGCGGCGGATATGATGAGAAAGAGACTGAATCCGATAAACAGCATACTGAAGTCGGTGGCGCCCGAGGCGGCTGCCAAGCCTTGCGCCTTCACGGGCTGGAATACGAACCCGAACTGGTCGGGGTCGATCGTTTTTCGCAACTGTTCATGGAGAATGCTTTGCGTAGCCCGAAGATTTTTGCCCGGCATTGTTCCGAAGCGAATTGCCGTTAGGCTTCCAAACCGACTGCTCCACAACCGCCCCCCTGCCGCGGCGGAGACAAAAGCCTTGGGCGTCGCCCCGAATTCATCCCAGTAGGCTTCATCGCTGGGACGAATTCGGTTGAAATCGACCGGGAATGGCGCGTCCCATTCGGACATGTCATCGGCGTCATGAACTCCCGGAAATTTTGGCGTCAATTGTCGGTCCGCGGCTAGCCCCTTCAGCGGGACAACACCCTTTAGTTGAAATTGGGCATGCTTTGTCAAATACTGTTCGTCCCGCCCGACCTCGTAATAACTCACGTCAATTACATCTCCGGCTTGCGCCTTCAATTCATTCGCCGCCCATTCGTTGAGCAAGATTTCACCCTCACCGAGTCGCATGGCACGAAACAGGACGTGATTCTGCGGCAGATTGCTTGTAACTCCCCGCATCGCCTCATTCACGCCAAGCGCCGTAATTGTCGAATAAGGCACTGTCTTTCCATTCGCCGAAATCTCATTCGCAAGATAGGTCAACACCGTGGTGGCGGGAATTTTATGCTCGGCTGCGATGGCCTTTGCCAAATCTATGGTGTTCGGTTTGAGAACGAACCGAGAAGTTTCAAGGGAGAAATGGTCGTCAGCTCGCCGGAGCGCCAAGCCGAAGTCATCCAGCGTTAAAATCTGCTGAAGTTTGTTTCCCAGACGCTCCGTTGCGTCGGTGGCGGAAATCGAGGGCGATGAAATTAGAATCGCGTTGAGTTGCGCTTCTTGCCCCAAGGCTTTTTGCAAAACCGGGAGAGAAACATAGGCATTGAATGGGGCGCTTTGATCCGGATGCAGACCGAATCGTCCAGCGCCAGAATTCGGGATGATTTTCGACACGCCGAGACGGAGGGTTTGCACCACATCCGACGTGTCTCGACGACCGAGCAGAAATTCGGGATGGATATCGCTCTGCCTGTGAAAGGAGATGAGGAGCGTGTCTCCAACGTTGACGTTGAGTTCCTTTTCGAGGGATTCGTTAATTATGACGGATGAGAAAAACTGTTTCGGTTGCTTTTTCAGATAACCGCCTAAATCCCCCGATTCAGAGGTTTTCCAGAGGTCAAAAAAACGCTTGTCAATCCCCTGAATTTGGACGCGCGAGGCGCGGGCTCGGGTATTGGCGTTAACCGCAGTCCCGCTCAACAGCATTGCAGGTACGATGTGGTCATATAGCTCGCCGGTCGATAGAGAGGCTTCCAAATCCGTCGCGAGCGTTTCTCGAAAGAAGCGCTCCGACAGCATCACGAGGTCAATTTGACCGAGACGATCCAGTGTCAAATCGCGTAAGCTGCCGCGAACGGAATCGCCGACCAGAAGAGCGCCTGTGAGGACCGCAGTCGCCACGGCGGCGCCGAGCAGCACGGCTAGATGGATTTGCCAGAAATGAATTAGGCTTCGACGCATGAAATGTGCTTCTTCAAATGACGCATGGCTCATGTCAAAAGAAAGCGCCAAGGGGACTTGAGCAACCGAGTTTTGAAGAAAAAACTCGGTTTCTTGCACAATCTCTTAACATGATATTAACGTGTCAGGTTTGGTCGGATGGTCGATGTTGCGCCACAGGAATACAGTAACTGACTATTGCGCTGCCATCAATCGGCTCCTCTTCGTCTCGCGCTTCCGGGGTCTGCCGGTGGTCAAACACAATGTAATACCCTTCGCTCGCGCCTTCGGATTTGAGATAAGCCGCAAGTTGCCCCTTGCCCGCTTGATATAGGCTTTCGCCGCCCCAAATCTTCGTTTCGACGATGTACTTCTCGCCCGCGTGCAGGATAATCAGATCCATCTGTCCCCGCCCGGTTCGGACTTCAAGATACATAAACCCTCGAATCTGTCCCACAAATGTATTGAGATAGGCGAACAATAGGTATTGTCCGACAAATTCCTTGGGAGTCGGTGGAATTTCAAGAATGCGATACCCGGCGCGCGCGATGAAATCGCGGAAGTTTGACAGCAGAAGCCGCATATCAATCTTCCCTTCCGGGGTCATGTAATCAAGAAAGCCCGCATCGGTATCCTCCGGGAGATATTGCGTTTCCAATCCGTTGAACAGCGGTTGAAACGCTCGAACAATCCGATACTGGTATATCGGGTTTTGAATCTTGCAATTTCCATCCGCGTCCGGGAGCATGACACCGTAGGTAAAGAGTTCGCTCATTATCGGGTCATCTATGCTGAATGGAAGCGTTTGTTCATTGAGAATGACGCGCATCAGTACGCGTTCAAATCGTTCCTCCCGGCGTATATTGGTTGTCAGGTGCGAGATGTGCACATTCGATTCATTCAGGATCTTCTTGTAAGCAACCTCAAAATGTTCGTCGCGAATCGTCTCTGACAGCGGAATGTCCATCTCTTCCGCAAGAATCTGCGCCATTCGGTTGACCAAAAAAGGTTGGCCCGCCGTTTGCTTGTGGATATTTTCAATCACGTCCCGAGCGAAGGCTTGCCCCACTTCTTCGGTATACTGTTCCAAAAGGGTATTCACCTGATCAAAGCTAAAGTTGGAGAGCGCGAACTCGTCTTGGATATTAAACGGGGAGATACTCCGATCATAATTTAGTTGGCGAATATTCTTGACGCCGACGATTCCGACGCTGTACGGACATCGATCCGCATCCCGCGAGAGATAGATTCTGCGAAGTGTGTAGAGAAAATCGCTCAATGCCGCTCGCGGGATGCCGTCAAACTCATCAATGATAACGGCAATCCTTCGATCTCCAAGCTGTAATGCGAGCTCTTGGAGGTAGCTCTGGAACGAATTATGATCCCTCAGCGGATAGTCCTCAAGGAATTGTTGGAAGTTTGATGTAATCTTGACCCCAAACCGCCGAGGTTCGCGGACGACCTCATTGCGAATATCGCGCCGCAGGTTAAAGTAAAAACTCTCGACGCTTACGTTTCGGTAGGTCTCGAAGTCGAGTTGAATCGGAAAATAGACGCTATCCCCAGTCGTCAGCGCCTCCAGAGCCCAACGGAAAAAGGTGGTCTTGCCCGTCTGGCGCGGCGCGTAGATGGAGATATATCTCCCCTTCTTCATCCGATCAACCAGATCGGCAATCTCCGCTGTGCGCGGGACTACGTAATTGCGGTCCGGCGAAACGGGACCGCGAGTTTCAAAACTGCGGCTCGGTGTCTGCATAGATAGCACGATCTTACAACGGTTGGGCAATCTTATAGGGCTAATGTCTTCATTTCAAACTTGCGGCGTATGTCCTTCAACTCTGCCCTCCGCCAACTCGAATCGGCGTTCAAACCGCGCCGCAAGTTCAAGGTTGTGCGTCACCACAATCAAGATATTTTGCTCGGATTGGTGAAGTTCAAAGAGGAGGGAGGTAACCGTATCAGCCGTGGAACGGTCAAGATTTCCCGTCGGTTCATCGCAGAGGAGAAGGCTTGGCTGATTTATAAGCGCTCGAGCCACCGCGACGCGCTGGCATTCGCCGCCGGAAAGAGCGGCCGGACGATGGCTTAATCGGTGAGAGAGACCGACGCCGTCAAGCAACTCCCGCGCCCGATTCTCGATCTCCGCATTGCGCCGCTTAAACGCCAGACTGGGTACAAGAACATTTTCCAAAACCGAATATTGGGGTAGCAGGTGATGGTCCTGAAAAACGAACCCGACCACCTGATTACGAAATCTCGCCAACCGCCGTTCCGAGAACTCAAACGGGTTCTCGCCGTTAATTTCAATCGTGCCGACGGAAGGCGCGTCCAGCGTGCCAATCAAGTGCAACAGCGTACTCTTTCCGGAGCCGGAGGGACCGGTAAGAGCAAGCCGCTGCCCTTGAGTCATCTCCAACGAGACGCCGCGCAGGACGTCGACGGGGCGCGCCTCGCTGCCAAAACTCTTGTGAACCTCCGACACTTTGAGGGAATTATGATTTGATGTTGTCATCGTTCGTGGAGAAACACGGCGTCACGAAGTTGGACACCGCAACGCGTCGCAAAGGTGATCCGCCAACCGTGATTCGTACTTCGTCTTGGACTCTTTCAGCTATCTTGCCATCCGCACGGACTCGGGGCTTCCTCGATTTGGCTGGCGAGAAAATCGGGAATCGGGATGGCTCTCATTTTCTCGCCCGGGTTGCAGATGCAACACGCCGCTTGCATCTGCCCTCGCGCAATCTCGAGATCATCTTTGGTAAACACGAATTGATACGTCATGGATTTGCGCCCCTTTCTTGAAATCGTCAGGTGAATATCCAAGACATCCTCAAATCTGACGGGATTTAGGTATTCGCACGATGCCGACAGCCTGGGCCAACCAATCTTGTCTCCTTCCCACTCTGTCGCGACGCTAGTTCCCAGTGAACGCAGAAATTCATGTTCGGCGGCTTCCATGAAAACGAAGAACCGAGAAAAATGGACGATGCCCGCCATGTCGGTATCGGAAAATTCTATCTGGCGTTTGGTCCAATATTCATAAGGCATGGCATTTCTCGGGCGTTTCGTAGGGAACAGCGATCGTTATTCCCTGTCAATACCGCTTTCCGCGGACAACTACGACCCCGGTCGATAAAGCATCACGAGGCAGCCGCCCCCCGCGGCGAGCAGAATTCCAAGCACGAACTGCCAATGCACGCTGCTCCAACCGCCCGGCGGCGGGTGAATCGCAGTCGCGACAATCGCATTGACAATCGGCGCGCCGGCAAAGACAATCGACATCACGACAGCAGGCTTGCCCCCTAGGCCGAATGCCAATACGACGCCGAACGCCCCGATGGCGCCGACTATCCCGGCGATTGTCGACCATGTTACGCCTTTCGCCGTAAAACTCCACGCGGCTCCGTTGGCAACCAGCATGATTGCCGATCCGATAACCGCGATCAACAGATAGGCAATGCCAACGAAAAAGAACGCTTTATAACGCCCATTCTCCGCGTCTGCCATTGATATCTGACCGGAATGAAGAAAAACGCCGTAAAGCCCCCACGCCGCAACCGTCATGAAAACAAAAATTAACCATGTCATACGCATATTACTCCCCCTGTGTCGAAAGATATTTCCGATAAACCGCCAACGTCTCATCAGCCATGATGTCGTCGCTAAAGTGTTGATGCACGGCTTGCTTTCCGCACCGACCGAGTTCCTCGCGGCGTTTCGTATTGTTCATCAATTCAAGAATGCCCTCCACAATTGCAGTCGGCGACTCCGCATCCACGAGTATGCCGCCGCCCGTCGCATCTATCAATTCCGGGAATCCTCCGTGGAGCGGGAGGACGACCGGCACGCCGTTGGCGAGCGCCTCCAGAGCGAATAGTCCCTTGGGTTCCTTGTAGGTCGTCGGAACGGACAAAACGTGCAGGCTATTAAGGAAATCAACCTTTTGCCGGCGGTCAACCTCCCCCGCGTACTCGAAGGCGTCCGTCAATCCCCACGCCTCAATCTGCTTCACAATTTCCTCGAAATACGGTATATCCCCCTTGCCGAGATACCCTGCCACCCTGAGCCGAATCTTATCAGATCCAACACCCCGCGTCAACCGGTAAAACGCGTCAACCAACAGATGCAGCCCTTTCTCCGGACAGATACGCGCCAGATAACCAATCACGAAGGGAGAGTCGGAGGCGGTGGTCTCCCTCGCTTCGCCGTGTCCCTCCAGATTCAGACCGAGTTTCACCACCTCAACATTGTCCTCGGGGATGTCGAGATACGACGCCATGAACTCGGCATAATATCGGCAGGGCGCGATGAAACCATCCACGTCCGAAGCCCGCGCCCGCAAAACCTCCAACGCTTCTGATTTATACGGCTCGATTAAACCTTCCAGAAAGATATCTTCTCCCTGAAGCGCGCAGAGAATCGGCACACCCAATGCCTTTTTCATCTGCTTGGCAAATCCCGTGAACATGGAGTTGGTGAGTTGCACCAGGTCCGGTCGGTAGGAGTCTTTCAACCAATTTGTCAGCTTTTCCAATTCCTTCTTCTGATGTCCGTCTTCGCCTTGAAGCACGGAAAGCGTGAGCGCCCCGAGATCCTTCGCGTTTGTCGAACTCGCAAACCGAGACAACTTCCTCAATAGCGCCGGACTGTTGAACAACTCGTCGAAAACCCACGGCGTATGGCGGAACAGAGCCGATTTCTGCTCCAGATAGACGTTAATGCCGCCGTAAAAAACGCGGTCAATGCTGACATCCGTTTCGTCCGTGCGGATGGGGGTGTAGGTCGGGATGAGCGCGACGTCGTGCCCCTTCCTGAGCAGCGCGGCGGCGAGCGTATTGTCGTGGATGCAGGTGCCGCAGTACATGCCCGCGGCGCCTGCGGCGATGTAGGCGATTTTCATTTGATTGGGCGATTAGATTTGTTGAGGTCAGGTCGCTTGTCCTGCGCGGACAACGCCGGGCTGATTTTAGATCTCTTCCAGTCCGGATTTTTGGCGGATTTTGTCGAGATGTTGCTTTCTAAACTGTTCTGAAAGAGATGTTTAGACCTTGACAGAATATGTCTAGTCGGATTATAATTACGGCGGTTTCTAGTGTATATTTTATCAAACCTAAGTAATTTAGCACAAGGAAAAATCTTGCAGAAAAGGCCGCCACGGGGCAAGTCACCAGTTTTAATGCATTCGGGGTTAGAATGAACTGTTTTCGAGTTATGAGTGGTGAAGACGAATATGGGCTATCTGCACATGGCAATCAGAATTGAAAAGCCCTAGTTTTAGGAATTACGCACTTGGCGCTCTAGTCACTGAAATTGGGTGATAGCCACACGGTCTAGATTGGCAAGTTTAGACCGATGGCTTGAACAGTTGGGAAAATTGTGGCATTGTGACTCTGCAAAATGGAGATAAGTTATGTTGGCAAGATTGATTCAGCAAAATGTGCCTCTTGGAAACTATGTCAAAGTTTCCTTAAAAACCGGCAGAGAGATATCCGGCACGCTTACAGAGATTGGAAAAGAACATATAACGCTGGAGGGCGTTAAGGGCACCGTAACCATTCTAACCGAATTAATCGGACTTTGGGAAAACTTGGGAGATAGTAGCGCCAAATGGAACGAAGCAAAACACTTGAACGCGACAAACGAAGACTCCAAGATTGAGTTAAAACGCACTGAAGCGTCCATTCCACCAAAAAAGGCGATTGGTAACCAAATTACAAATGAAATTCCCATATCGGCAGATGTAAGTCCTGATGTGTTGCGGAAGAACCCTGAAACAGGAAATGGGACCGAGAAGCAGGCACAAACCCCGTTTCAGAATCTCTCCGTTCGGCTATACTCCGAGGATGAGTTTGAAGACCTTGAGAATCCCTACGCGCCTTATGCGGAAGGGGGAATTGTCGGTGATGTCGATATGTTCTTTGGGCGCGAAGAACTCATCCGAAATATTGCCAATGCCATTCAACAATCTCGTTTGCAAAGCAAGTCTGTCCTGGTATTTGGCCAAAAACGATCTGGAAAATCTTCAATTCTGTTTCACCTGAAGAGGCGGCTTCAAGAAAATAAGGATTTGCTCGTTCTCGATCTGGAAAACATTGCTACCATACTGAGGGAGGATTCTAATCAGGATGAGAATTCTAGAACCGCTCTCATAGACCAAATCCTAAAAGGCATTTTGACGGAGTTGAAATATGCGATTGAGGATCGGATTGACGAAGGTTTTGCCGCATTGGACCTTCAAATTCCAGCCGATCATGAGTTCTATTCTCACCCGAATCCACTACAATACTTTGGAGACATTTTTAAGAACTTCAAGCGTCAGGCGTCCAAACAGAATGATTGGAGAGGTGTACGCGTCGTACTGCTAATAGACGAATTTCAGTATATTTACGCCCGAATCCTTGCCAAGAAGATTCCCGAGTCGTTCATGGAAAACTGGAAGGCTCTGTTGCAGGCAAACTATTTCAACGCCGTTTTGGTCGGTCAGGATGTGATGCCGAAGTTTAAAGCTCGTTATTCTAACGAGTTCGGCACCACGCAGGATGAACGAGTTACTTATCTCAAATCGGAAGACGCAAGGCGTCTCATTGATGAACCAATACGCATTGTTGGCAAACAGAATGGTAGCCGTTACCGAGAACAAGCAATCGAACGCATATTGGATTTAACCGCGGGCAGTCCGTTTTACATTCAAATTATTTGCAACCGTCTCGTCGAATACATGAATATCAAGCGCGTCGCACTGGTAACCGAGGCGGATGTGGAGCAGGTAAAAAATGAACTGATTCGCGGCGTGAATGCGCTAGGCATAGACAAGTTTGACAACCTTATCAATTCGGGAGACACATCAAAAGACGCCATACGAGATGACGACGCTCTGAAAGTCCTGAAGAATATTGCGGATAACAGCAGCAAGACCGTTTGGTGCCATCGTGATAGGATTGTCTGTGAAACCTGTTTGCCCGTTGACAAGATTCTGAAAGATCTTGAAGAGCGGGAGGTAATTGAACAACATGAACAATCTTATCAAATCCAAGTCGGTCTTTTCAAAGAGTGGCTTGCGGTCAACGGGTGAAATGCTAACGAATTGAGCTATGCGTGAGATGGAAAATCCATTTGCCGATTACGGCAAGATCGTCTATGGCGAACGCTTCAACTGTCGCTCCGCTCAACAAAAGGAAGAAAAATCATTCAGAGATAGGGCATCACAAAATTTGATTGATTTTACCTACCCCGGCGATTTATTCGAGGTTATTACCGCTAAGGGCTTGTGGGAGACATTTTTTCAGCCAATCTTTGGTCGCGACAAGGCTCACTGGAATGAACGCAGCATGTTGCTTTCAAGATGTAGAAATCCTCTTGCTCATAATCGCGTTGAGGCGCTCAAGCCGCACGAGCGCAAAACTGTCGAGGCATACTGCGATGAGATTATGTCGTGTATAGGAGACATCCTGTAATCCGAGTAACTTTCCTAGAGTTCATCGCGTGCTGGTGGCTGCGTCGTGAATAATTTTAATAAGGAGCATTGACCGTGAGAACGATGCGTGCCGGTCAATAAGAACTGTTTCAGTTTTCCCGGATCATTCCTCCATCTCAAGTTGCGAACTTTGTGAGGTCGCCCGCTCGGCTCTACGGAATGTAATGTCTACAGGCGTCTGCGGATATTCGATCCCGTCTCCGTCAAGAAGCTCCCGAACCGTGCGAATCTGAATGCGCGGATACGTTTTGTGCGCCACATGAAGCCACTGAAATCGCCCCGCGGTCGTAGCCTCCTTGAGCATCGGCTGGGTCGGCGCGTTGAGCGTGATAAAAACGCCAATCACCGCCTCTTGGTTCTTCACAACCGATTTCAGTTCCCGTATGTCCTTGACAGAAACCTTCCCGCTCTTGACCTGAACGACAATCTTCCGAGCGAAAATCCGTAGGTTGGGTTGAACGGGCCATCAAGAACGACACGTCCACAAGATAACCGCGTCCAGACACCGATACCGCTAAAAGCCCCCAAAATCGTAGTGAAACCCAATACTGCGACCTCTGTATTGGAGAATCCAACGGATTCTGTGTATCCATATGGTTTGGGGTATGGGTGGACGGAAATTTGTCACCCTCCCCGTCTTCCAATCTTCCTTATGCCACAAATCAGATGCGATTCCCCTGCAGCTTCCTCACTGACCACTGGCCACTAGTCACTGGCCACTGCCTCTTCACGAGGTAGGCCATCAAGTTCGTCTCCGTGAGGAATCCGCGAAAACTCTTGATTGTTTCAACCAACTGGTGCGGCGCGGCGCCGATGAGCTCGCGATACGCTTCCTCGGTGGCATCGCCCCAACTCCACGTGTCCTCAAAGGCTCGGATTTGCGCCTGCGATGACGAACCGTCGGACTCGCTGAAAATCACATTGTACGCCTGATTCGAGTTGAACGGCGGATCGATGTAGATCAGATCGACGCTCTCGTCAGGGATGTGATTTCGCAAAATTTCAAGATTGTCACCGTAGTAAAGTTGATTCGTGTCCATCGACTACCTTTCTATTCCCGACCAAACCGAAAAAGTTTGTACCGTCCCCAATTTTCTCACTGACCAGCGACCACTGCTTCTTTAGGCTTGACGGTCCTCTGCAAGCCGAGTATAATTCAATTGGCAATCCCAAGCCCAATTCTATCAGGTTTGGGAAACAGATTCAACAGAAAAGCCCGGAGTCAGTTTTCATATTATTACACTTCACGCGATGGAGCGCGCGATAGATGAAAAAACCGATATGCGGAAGAATCCCGAAAACACGTATGCGGATTGGCGGTTTCGTTGGGGATTACCTTAAGGGCATCACACAGCAGTGGTTGCTCGTGGCGCCGAAAGCCAATCCCGGAATGCTTGAGATGTTTCGCGATCGGGACCGCCCTCCGTTGCGGGAGATGGTGCCTTGGGCGGGGGAGTTCTCCGGGAAATATCTGACGGGCGCGGTGCAAGTCCTCCGCATAACGGGGGACCCGGCGCTGAAAGCGTGGTTAAAGGAGTTTGTGCGTATTCTGATTGGTCTCCAAGATGCTGAGGGCTATCTAGGTCCGTGGCCAAAACCGCACCGCCTGACAAATTCCAACTCCGCGGGGCAGAATACTTGGGACACGTGGGGCCATTACCACAACATGCTGGGGATGCTGCTTTGGCATGAGGAAACGCGGGATAAAGATGCTCTGACGTGCGCGACACACATAGCCGACCTGCTCTGCGAGATGTATTTGGGGTTGAAGCATCCGCGGCTAGTCGAGACGGGTTCGACCGAGATGAATCTGGCACCGGTGCATTCGCTTTGCATACTCTATCGCAAGACGAAAAACGAACGCTATCTTAAGTTGGCGCTTCAGATTGTTGATGAATTCGCGGCGACGGAGAATGGGGAACCTTTGGCGGGGGACTACCTGCGGTGCGCGCTTGATGGCAAAGAGTTTTTCCAGACACCCAAGCCCCGGTGGGAAAGCCTGCACCCAATCATGGCGCTGGCGGAACTGTACTGGATTACCGGCGAGGACCAATACCGAATAGCCTTCGAGCGGATCTGGTGGAGCATCGTCAAGCTCGATCGACACAACAACGGCGGTTTCTCGTCGGGAGAGCAGGCGACCGGCAATCTGTACCATCTCGCGGCAATCGAATCGTGCTGCACGATTGCGTGGACGGCGTTGAGCGTCGAGATGCTGAAACTTACCGGCAACCCCATCGTCGCCGACGAACTTGAACTCACGCTGTTCAACTCCGTTGTCGGGATGCACTCGTCCAGCGGTCACTGGGCCACCTACGACACGCCGATGAATGGGGTACGCCGCTCCAGCGCGCACACGATTGTCTTCCAAGCGCGTGAAGGCGCGCCCGAACTGAACTGTTGCAGCGTGAACACCCCGCGAGGATTCGGAATGCTGAGCGATTGGGCGCTCATGAAAGACGGCGAAGGTCTTGCGCTGAACTACTATGGTCCGTCAGCGCTGACAGCGAGGTTAAAACCGGGCTTGTCCGTGACGCTAACACAGACGACGGAGTATCCGCTTGATGGAACAATTGCGGTGTCCGTAAAACCGTCCAAATCCGCCGAATTTGCTGTAAAGTTGCGCATACCGCATTGGTCATCCGAAACGCACGTCAGAATTAACGACGAACCACCGCTTGGCGCGAAAGCGGGGAGTTATCTCCGCATCGACCGCAAATGGAAAGCAAATGACAAAATTCACCTTGCGCTGGACATGTCCCCGCGCCTGTGGCGCGGCGAGCGCGAATGTGAAGGACTGGCGTCAATCTATCGGGGACCTATATTGCTGGCTTATGACCACCGTTACAATCTCAAGAATGTCAACGCGTCCGACCTGCAGATACGCGATATTAAGGAATGGGATCCTATCACCTGCATGTTGAAGATTCCGCCGGTTGACGCCGTGAAGATGAAATCGAAACGAGTGCAATGGGATGATTGGCTGCCGCCCCAACTTTTGCTTGAATTTGACGCCGCAAATGGCGAGACGGTTCGCCTATGCGACTTCGGCAGCGCGGGCGAGGCTGGAACGCCGTACTGCTCCTGGCTACCTGTCACGCGCTGCCCGGAAACCCCTAAGTTTTCAAAGGAGAACCCGCAACGGACCCGTCCCATTTGCTAGGTTCTGTTGACATTTACGTGAAGTGTGTGTCCATCGTAGGGGCGAGGTTCCCTCGCCCGCCCCCCAACCCGCACGTAGCGATATGCTTGCGCACCGCTCTTGCTTGCCCGGTTGCGATGAAACGTCAACCGAACCTGGGGAAACCTGCTCAGACAGGGGTATTCAGCCAATCGTCGATTATACATCTATTACCATACGCAGAAACAGAGGAGGAACTTGATGATGACAGCGAACGGCGCTGTACCGAAAACACAATCTGAAGGACACGGTCCAACAATCTGGCTCGCAGGCAGTCCCGATGAGTTGAAGGAGTGGATGCCGTTGGGGATTGCCGGGATTGTCACCAATACGGTGGTGCTCAATCAGTACGCCAAGCCTTACGGCTCGGTTATCGACCTGATTAAGGCGTATCTAGACATCACCGACAAACCGGTTGTAATGGAAATCGATGGCCACACGGTTGACGAGTTGCTCGCGGTCGGGAAGGTTTTCACCGACTTGTCGGACCAGATTATTCTGAAAATTCCGTGCACGACAAACGGACTCAAAGCCTTCAGCATTCTCAAGGGGGAGGGGGTTGAGACCTTCTGCACGACGGTCTTTTCCTTGACCCAAGCCGCGGCGGTCGCCCAAGCCGGGGTTGATCATATCCTGCCGTTCTGCGATCCCGTAAAAGCGGTTGGCGGTGATCCGACTCAACTTATACGCGAATGCGCGCAGATGTTCAGCGGCTGGGGACAGCGCCCTTTTATCATGGCGGCGCTCGTGCGCTCGGTGGAGACCGCTCACGCCGCCTTTCGCGATGGCGCAGATGAACTCGTCACCATGTGGACGGTCTACCGCGACATGATGGATCATCCGCTTACCGAAGAGTGGAATAAGATCTTCATGACGAATGGGTGGACATGCACGAGAACGGCTTGTTAGAAGGCGTGCCGGTCACGTTGGATTGAATCTGATTTGGACGAAGTGAAGCTCATACTAATTCCCAATCAATGAGATTCACGCATCGGGTGATTGTAGTTGCCCGATTCATCGGGCGTTTTGCAAGAGTTTAACATCTAGTTTTTGAAACCGTATGAGTAGTCATTCATTAAGGTAGGGTATAGATATGGCACAAGTCGTCCCCTTGCGGTATGACACCGCTTTCAAGAAAGCCTTCAGCCAACCCGATATCTTCAGCCAATTCGCCGAGGATGTTCTAGGCATTGAGTTTAATGCCGACAAGGTACAGCAAGGTTATAAGTTCCTCAAACCTGTAGGCCAAGTCGAAATTGAATACGACCTTTTCGCCGAGGATCCGGAATCTCGAATTGTCGTTGAAGTGCAGCACGTGAAAGAACGACACTTCTATGATCGTTTCCTGTACTACCATCTTGTCAATCTCGTTGAGCAGGTGAAAAGCAGCAAGGCTTATGAGTTCGGACACGCCGTGTACACCATTGTCGTCTTGACCAGCCCTTCTCGCGTGGCTGGAATGGACTTCAGTGTCGCTATCACGGATTTCAACCCCGTCAACGAGTTTAATCGCAAAGTCGAGGCGTATCCGCATCAGCTTGTGTTTTTGGTGCCGCGAATGGTTAATGAGGAGACACCGCCGGGCATCAAACTGTGGTTGAATCTCGTTCTGGATTCTCTAGATGGCGAGATTGATGAAAGCCGCTACGCCACGCCAGTGTTCGAGAAGGTGATTAATTCGGTGACGCGTGACAACATCTCCCCCAGTGAACTCCGAGTGCTCAAGGAAGAAGAGGATTGGGAAGACTCTCTAATCTATGAGTATGGACGAGGGCGGGAGGAGGAAAAGAAGGAGATAGTGCTTGCGCTTATCAGCGAGGGCGCAGACACCCAGTTCATTTCGAGAACGACAGGATTGTCGGAAGAGGATATCGACAAACTGCGACAATCGTAAACACATCGGCGCGTCGGTGTCGTGCTGTCACGGTATTGAGGATGAAGATGGAAGGGTGGAAGGTGATTCCGCCTAACCTGCCTTTTCGGCGGCGCGTTGTGGATAGTGTAGAAAAGAAACCGCTTGAATATTGAAACGGAATTTTCCACTCTTCCATCCTTCCTCGTCTATTTTCCTAACCGTATTGAAATATAAACCGTCTAACTGGGACTTACTTCAGCTTGTTTTCATAACCCGTTTCTCAGGTCTAACCATATCCACCGATGCATCGTTGCTACGTTCCCTCAACCGACATCTCATCCGACACTATTCGCATCCGCGCCCCGGAACGGCATCATTTATTGAACGTGCTCCGCCTAAAAGCCGGCGATGACGTGCAGGTTTTCGACGGGGAGGGAAACAGTTACATCGCTCGTCTGAAGGACACGGAATCCCCTCTCGTCATAGCATCAATTCGAAACCGCCAATTCCATCCGCCAATCGCCCCGCGCATCACCCTCTTTCAAGCGATTCCCAAATCTGACAAGATGGATCTGATTGTCCAGAAAACTACAGAGATCGGTGTTGACGAAATCGTCCCGATGATTTCCGAGAGATCTATCCCGAAGCGCGGCGAAGATGCACAACAGAAACGGCAAAATCGCTGGGAACGCATCGCAATCGAAGCCTCCAAGCAGTGCGGACGCACGCGGTTTCCCAAGCTGGTTCAATCGCGAAGGATTGATGAATGTCTCGAACAAGCGAAGAACTGTGAGCTGTCGCTGCTACTGTGGGAAAATGAGGAAGAGCGCCAAATGAAGGAGATCTTGCGCAACCATCGCCATGTGGAATCAATGGGTGTGTTCATTGGGCCCGAGGGCGGGTTTTCGGACGCCGAGGTCAAGAATGCGATTGAGGGCGGGTGCCTACCTGCCACATTTGGGGATAACACGCTGCGGACGGAAACGGCGGCTATCGTAGCAATCGCTCTCAGCGTTTACGAGTTGCGTCGTTCGTAATGCGTCTTGACAACGGCACGGCTATAATATATCATCCAAACTAGCGCAAACATAGTGTTGCGACATTTCCGTAATCGCGGCACATGATTCAAAACAACGATTCAACCTGAATAGACAGAGTATCAACATGCCGACAGCCGCATTCCTCACCATGGGTTGCAAGGTGAATCAATACGACACCGACGCAATGCACGAAACGATGCATCGCAACGGCTACTCCATCGTCGACGCGAACGACATCGCGGATGTTTACGTGGTGAACACCTGCACCGTAACGAATGTCGCCGATCAGAAAGCCCGCAAATCGATTCGCCGAATCATTCGACAGAATCCGAAAGCCAAAGTACTGGTTACGGGCTGCTATGCCGAAAGCGACCGCAAAACCGTTGAGGAAATCCCCGGAGTGACCTTCGTTTTCGGGAATCGCGAGAAAGCGGACTTTCAAGGCTATCTGGATAAACTCCGCGAATCCGAACTCCTGCAGATTGAGCCAATCCGGCACGATCCCGTCCGCGAACACGCAAGATTTAGCGCCGGCATCAGCCACACGAGCCGGCGCACGCGCGCGTTGATTAAGGTTCAAGACGGGTGCAGCGCCTTCTGCACGTACTGCATTATCCCCTATGTGCGCGGGCGGATGACGAGCCGCCGCCTGACGGACATTGTAAACGAGGCGGAGCGTATCGCGGCGAGCGGGTACAAGGAGATTGTGATTACCGGCGTCCACTTGGGGGCGTACGGCTTGGACATTGATAGAACGGTAGACATCGGCGACATTTTGGAGGGGATTCATCCGATTGAAGGCATAGAACGCATACGATTCAGTTCCATCGAACCGATGAACTTTCCCGACGACCTCGTCGATCGGATGGCAGTCTTGCCGAAGTGCATGCCCCACTTTCACATTCCGCTCCAAGCGGGCAACGATAAGACGCTGCGCCAAATGCGTCGGCGCTACACCACGGCACAATACGCTCGGCTTGCGGAGAAACTGCGCGACGCCTTCCCGGATGTTGGAATAACAACCGATGTCATGGTCGGTTTTCCGGGGGAAAGCGACCGTGATTTTGAGGAATCGCTCGACTTTGTTCAGGAAATTGGATTCAGTCAACTGCACGTTTTTCGCTATTCCCCGCGACGCGGCACACCGGCCGCAGACTATTCGAATCAAATCCCTCCGGGCGTTTCCGCGGCGCGTAGCGCCAGGATGATTGAATTGGGGCATCGCCTTGGCAGCGCTTTCAAACGGCGAATGCTGGGGAAAAAGACGGATGTCCTGGTCGAAGATAGCCGCGAAGGGAAGATGGGACAACTCGCCGGATTTACGCCAAACTATCTGCGCGTTCTGTTAGACGTTCCTGAGTCGGAAATCAATCGAATCGCATCCGTTAAGCTGGCAGGACTGGAAAACGAACTGATTCAGGGAAAGAGCGTCCACAACCCGTTGCGACGAACATCTGCCACCGCGCCGCCGCCGTATATCTGATACGAATTCCTACGATTGTAGTTGCCCGATTCATCGGGCGTATTGGAAGGGCGAAACATCAGTTTTTAAAACCGTATGAATCATTCACATACTATCCGAGCGTATCGGTTTTGACACGATCAACCCACTCACAACCGGGCGGCAATCATGAAAATCGGAGTGCTAGCTTCCGGTAGCGGGAGCAACCTACAGACCTTAATCGACCAACTCCACCGCGACGAATCCTGCGAGATTGAAATCTCCGTTGTCATCAGCGACCGAAAGAGCGCCTACGCACTCACCCGCGCAAAGAAGGCGGACATCTCCGCCTACGTTGTAAGTGCTCAAGATTTTCCGGACCGCCGCGCTTTTGATGAAAGAATATCCGAACTTCTTGACGCGCACGCCGTAGAATTAATCGTCCTGGCCGGTTTTATGAAGTTGCTTCAGCCCGCGTTTGTCCAAAAATACCGTAACCGAATCCTCAATATCCATCCGGCGCTCCTGCCCGCCTTCCCCGGCGCGCATCCGGTGGCGGACACCCTCGCCTATGGGGCAAAAGTGAGTGGCGTAACCGTACATTTCGTCGATGAGGGGATGGACACCGGCCCCATCATCGCGCAAACGTCGGTGCCGGTGTTCGACGACGACGATGAGGAGAGCCTCCATGCGCGCCTGCAAGTGGAGGAGCACAAACTGTATCCGACCGTCATCAAGTGGTATGCGGAAAATAGAATCGGCGTCGCCGGCAGGAAAGTGATTGTGAAGGGGTTAGATTTAGGATGATCGCTATCTCGACGATGTGGAACGCGCTGAAGCAACCCGACGGCGGCGCTCTTATTGATGAACTTAACAACCTGGGATTTGGCGCGGTCGAACTCAGTCGCCATCTGACGCGCGATCAGATTGAGCAACTTAAACCCTATTTGGGACGAATCAAACCTTGCTCCATTCACAATTTCTGTCCTATCTTGCCCGACCGCCTGCAATCGGATTCCGATAGCGACCCGATTCACCTTTCCAGCCTTGATATATCGGAACGAAAACAAGCTGTTCGCTGCACCGCACGGACAATGGAGATGGCTTCCGACCTCGAAATCCCGATCGTTGTGCTCCACTTGGGCAAGGTAGACACGTACGATCGTTCCTATCTGATGTACGATTTCTACGAGTACGGAGAGCGCGAATTCGAGGCGTTCAGCGGCAAGGTATCGGAGGCGATGGATTGGCGAGAACGAAAGCAGGCGAAACACCAAGACGCGGTTTTATTCAGCTTGGATGAACTGAATGAACTCGCTTTGCGGATGGATCTCTACCTCGCCATTGAGAATCGTCCGCGCTACTATCAAATCCCGAATTTTGATGAGGTCGAGATGTTCTTGGATGCCTTTGCCGGCAGCAACATGCGGTATTGGCACGATGTGGGGCATGCCATCTTGCAAGAACGCGTCGGTCTTTGTTGGTCCAATCGCTGGCTTGAAACGTACAAAGACCATGTCATCGGCGTCAACCTGCACGACCTAAAAGACTTGGAGGAATACCACCCGCCCAGCTTCGGCGATGTTGACTTTGACAATGTGTTCCCGCAACTCCCCGCCGATATATTGACGGTGCTGGAGATTCGACATGGCACCGCAGAAGAGGTGGTGGAAGCCAGGGAATTTGTCACTGACAATACCTAAAGTTGCAACAACCGGCAGTTTGTAGTTGCTCAATTCATTGAGCGCCTCCGAAACAGAAAGCGTTCACTAATCCCGATTGTCTACTTTTCAATCAGGCTCTCCACCAACCAATCCCTATTCCGATGCCGTAGGAGGGATTTCCAAATCCCGACCCTCGACCGGGAGATCGCTCCTGCAGATTGTTATGTCTCACTCAACTTCCGCTCCGACAGCGCGATTAAACGCGGGGACAACCTCCTTGGCAAACAGTTCAAAACTCCTATCCCAATGTTCGCGATTGTCCCAGTCGTGGGCAACCGCGACCAGCGTACCGAAAGCGCCAATCTGCTCGCGAAGATCCAATAGCTGTTGCGTTACCGAATCCGGATCGCCGGTGATAATCACCTCGTCCATGAAATAATCCAGGTTGCACTCATCGTCGGCCTGCTCCTCGTTGCGTTTCCAGATGAGGAGACCTGTTGGCGCGTAGCGGAGCGTAAAGTCGCGTATGTACTGTATGCACTTGCCGAGCGAGTTCTCGCGCGCAATCTGTCGCGCCTCCTCCGTCGAATCCGCCACGAAAATGTTTCGCGCCACGCACCAGTCGCTCGGATCGGCTTCGCGGCCCGCCGACGCTGCCCCCTCGGAATACCCTTGCCATTGGTCCGCCAGCACATCGGGATGGTTCATGTGATGACTTATCGGACGAAAGCCGCGTGCCGCCGCCGCTTTCAGCCCTCGCGACGCCGGAGACATGCACGGAACAAAAATGGGGGGATGCGGCTGTTGAAGGGGTTTATGCAAAGCTCCCATACCGAATTCCGGATCGACCGTTTTTTGAGACACCGACCAGAAATCTCCCTGAATATCGTAGGGCGGGTCGCCGGACCAGATGTCCAGAATCATGTTGATGGATTCGGAGATCCGAGCGCCGACTTCGCTGGGATCTATGCCGAAAAGCTCATTGTCGGTTGGAATCGCGCCGGGCCCCAGGCAGACATTCAAGCGTCCGTGCGAAAAGTGATCGAGAAACGCCAGTCGGTTGGCGACATGGATGGGGTGATGATACTGCAGGCAAACGGGAGCGGCGCCTATCCGCATCTTGTCGGTTAAGCCAAGCACTCGTCCGAGGAAAATTTCGGGCATCACGATATTCTCAATGGCTGAGGAATGGTGTTCGCCGACCCAGAAATCGGTGAAACCGAGCTCGTTACACTGGACCGCAAATTCCAAATCTTCATCGAAACATTGGGCTAACGGCTTTGCCGCATCGTGAACCGGCATCATGAACATGCTGTATTTAAGTGGGGACACTGTTTGCATCAGATGGGATTCCTCCGTATTTCATCCATAGATTGTTTCTCGTTTAGTAATCCAATGACGACAAGTCTATGCAGTATTGACATGAGAGTAGTTTACCCGTTTTTCGATCTTCGGTCAAGAGCCTTAATTGACCTATTCGGAGAAAACGCGCCCGATTTTCAGAATAGATAGGATCAAACGAGTGGATAGCGAGTAAGATTTGCTATCGCACTCATTATTCATTCGCTTGATCGATAGAGATCTCCGTGTGATGAAGTTTTTTCAAACGAGCGAACAGCGAGCAATCAAAGGAATGGACAATGATAGCGATAGAACTCCCGCAAGACTCTTTGATGGCGGTAGATTCAACCTATTCCCTCAACCATCAAATTTTAGCTCGTCAGGCAATTCGGGAACAGCGCCATCTTGCGAGCAAACAAACGCGGCGACGCGGCAGGCATGCTCATTAATACGGTCCACATCGTGCCCCAGCAATAGCCCCAACGTCATCGCCGCGGTGAAGGCGTCGCCTGCTCCAACCGTGTCTCTCACCTCGACCGCGAAACCGTCACAATGGCTAACGCCATCATCTGTGAGAAGAATCGCGCCTTTCGCTCCGCGCGTTAGCGCGACAAGGCGTAGATTGTATCGTTGCCTCAGCTCCTCCATGACGGTTGTATCCGAACCCGATATGCCGCAACTCGAGCTCAGAACGGGCAATTCCTCATCGTTCAACTTTAGAATGTTCGCACATTCCAGCGAATCTCGAATCAACCCCTCGGTGTAGAAATGCTGGCGCAAGTTGACATCGAAAACGCATAGGCAATCGGATGTTGTCGCCATCAGAAATCGCCTGATGGTCTCCCTGGAAATTTCGCACCGCTGACCAAGCGTCCCGAAGCATACGACATCGGTGGCAACCGCGAGATGCGTTAGCGTATCCGACCATGCCAGCGCGTCCCATGCGACGTCCGCGGCAAATTCATACTGAGCGGCTCTCTCACTGTCGAGTTGAACCTCAACCGTTCCGGTCGGTCGAGCGTCAGATTGGCTGATCGTTGATGTGTCCACGCCGTGCGCTTGGAGAAACGCCAACGCCCGCTGTCCCAGTTCGTCATTTCCAACGCTGCTAACGATATACGATTGTGCGCCAAGCGCTTGGGAATGACAGACGAAGTTCGCCGGCGCCCCGCCAAACTGGGCTCCGTCGGGAAACATGTCCCACAAGATTTCGCCGATTCCTGTAAAGTGATATTTTCCGACCATTTTCACTCCGAATTTAGATATTGCCTTAGCTCTACGTGGTTCAATAATGAAGAGGTTGGTGTTTGGCGGTGCAATCCAACCCACATCGTTATATTGGGGCAACGAAGCCATCCTACAAAAGTGTTTCGCGACAAATGAAAGGCTCTGAATTTCAACCTAGAGTCCTATTGACAAAAACGCCGCGAAGGTATATAATTACGCAATAGAACACGAGGAGGACACCGATGCTCAAAATCAATCCGCAATATCTCGTTAATGACAGAGGCGAAAAGACTAATGTCGTCTTATCAATCAGTGAATACCAACTTCTCATGCAATACCTTGAAGATTTAGAGGATAGTTTAGAGATGGACGCGGCAGTCCAAACTCAAACAGAGTTTCGCGACTATCAAGACATTCGCGCCGACTTGATAAAAGAAGGCAAGTTTTGAGCGCTTCAACGACTTATACTGTCCGTGCAGCACGGCGCGCTGAACGAGAATTCTGTAACAGCGAAAACCCTATCGCTTTCACCGTTTCACTGAAATCGCCGGTATTATACCACATTATGCCTCGAATCGTGTTATGTATTTTGATTCATTAATTCAGACTCTAACTTGCTTCTATTCACCAAACTTCAAGGACAGAAATCTATGAAAATGACTCGCACTAGATGGCATTCGAAACTATCAATTGTGTTATCTCTTTGGATCTTCGCGAATGCGAATATTGTAATCGCCACAACACTCACATTGGACGATATTTTTCCGACTGATCGGGTATTGGACATACAAATCAGCGTTGCAGAGAAGGACTGGGATACCATTCGGCACCAGACTCGTACCTTTGGATCTGCGCTAGATATACGCCGAAAAACTGCACCGATTGAATCTCCGTACACCTACGTCAATGCCAGCGTGACGATAGATGGCGTTAGTTTTCCGAACGTTGGACTTCGCAAGAAGGGTTTTCTCGGATCGCTGAACGACTATCGACCGTCATTAAAAATCAGACTCAATCACGTTGACAAGGCGGAGAACATTGAAGGCCTCACCAATCTGACACTGAACAACAACCAGCAAGATCATAGTTTGGTGAGCCAGCTTATGGGTTACGCCCTATTTAATGCCGCCGGCTCGCCAGCTCCGCGGTGCGCATTCGCAAGAGTGACCGTTAATGGGGTCAACCTCGGTATCTACTCGCACGTGGAAACCATTCGCAATCCATTACTCAGACGCGCTTTCGGCAACGACGGAGGCACAGTGTATGAGGGACCGTACGTTGATTTCTACGAGGGTTGGCTCGGGAGTTTCGAGTTCAAAAGGGGAAAGGATAAACCGGGGAGAGAGAAAATTCGGCAGCTCATCAAAGTTCTAGAAGGCGGAATTGAAGACATTGAAGGGGCAATCGGTGAATTGGTCGATCTTGATTCCTTTTACACCTATTGGGCAGTGGAGGGATTGCTTGGATTTTGGGATGGGTACTCGGGCAACAATAACAACTTCTTCATGTACCTCAATCCTGAGACCGACAAATTCCACTTCATACCCTGGGGAGCGGATTCGTTGTTTGTCAAACACAGTAAACTTGAACATCAGGTCGACTTTCGCGCCCCAATCTCGGTCAAAACCCAGGGATTGATTGCTCACAGACTGTATCAACTCAAATCGGGTCGTGAACGTTATGCCAAGGCGCTGGTGGATATTCTTGATACCCATTGGAACGAATCGGAAATGCTGTCCACGATTGACCAAATTGAAACGATGGTCGCGCCGCATCTGATTCAGTCGCAGCGGTTCATCGGCGATGAGGAAAAATGGAAGGGACGAGGAAAGTCATTTGCTGATGTGTTGGAAGAAACGCGCAATTTTATCCGCCAACGCCACGCCGATATTAACAAGGAGATCGCTGACGGGATGCCGATATGGAACAAGCCTCCGAGTGAACCGTTCGTGATCGAGAACACCTTTCACGGTGACAATATCTGGAGCGCCGCCGCGGACGGAGATGTCAAGACGCTCAAAGCGCACCTGGCTAAAGGAGCCGATGTGAATGCCATGGATAGAGTGTTTGGGGTTACACCCCTGGCATCGGCCGCACTTCTCGGGCAACTTCAAACCGTAGAACTCCTCATCAAGAAGGGAGCGGATGTTAATCGAAAGAATAGGGATGGCGCAACCGCATTGCACGCCGCGGCTTTCTTGGGTCATCCCGACTTGGTCCAGCTCCTTATTGATAACGGCGCCGATGTGAATGCGGAAAATTATGAGGGCGAAACCCCGCTGAACGTCGCAACAGTTGACTGGGAGACCACCGAGTATATAGTTGGAATGTTGCAAATAGACATTGATGAAGATCGCGTAAAATCTGGCAGAGCCCGTGTTGTAAAGCTGCTCAACCAACATGGCGCTCACTTGGGGAAGGGCGAAGCTAATTCCAGCGGTGACGAACTCTGCGAGGCAGCCGCGGCCGGCGACATTGAAGCGGTGAAGGCGCAAATGATTAAAGGAGCTGACCCCAATGCGAGAGACAACGAGATTGGGGCGACTCCTTTGACTTGGGCAACTCTGTTCAATCGCGTTGAAGTCGCCGAGTTTCTTATCCAAAAAGGCGCGAATGTCAATGCCAAGAATCGGGATGGCGCGACTCCACTTCACGCCGCCGCTTTTCTGGGTCACGCCGACATCGCCGCGCTTCTCATCAAAAAAGGCGCGGATGTAAGCGCCAGGAACGATAAGGGTGAGTCTCCATTGGATGTTTCCAGGGTGGATTGGGAGATTACTCGGTTAATTGCGTCATGGTTGGACATAGAGTTGGATCAGAACGAAGTCAATGCCGGAAGAACTGCTGTTGTTGAAATGCTCCGACAGCACAGTCCTGAACCCGGCGCTTCCGACACGCTTCGTCTGGGCGACGATATCTGTTCCGCAGTAAGGCGCGGAAACATTGAGTCTGTGAAAAGCCTGTTGGCAAAAGGCGCGGACCCAAATGCAGGCGATACCGAATTTGGTGTCAATCCTTTATCGTGGGCGGCAATGCTGGGCAAAACCGAGATTGCCGAGTTTCTGATTCAGAAAGGCGCGGATGTCAACGCCAGAAACCGAGATGGCGGTACGGCATTGCACGGCGCCGCGTTCCTCGGTCATGCCGATATCGCGAAGTTGCTCATCCGCGAGGGCGCCGATGTCAACGCTGCGAATGACAAAGGCGAAACATCTCTTTATGTGCTGGCAGTCGATTGGGGCATTACCGAGTATATTGCCGCTTTGTTAGAGATAGCGGTGGATGCGGAAACCGTCAATACCGGCAGAACGGAGATTGGGGACATTCTCCGTCAAAACGGAGCCAAACACAATTCCAACGCAAATCGGTAGTCTGAAAAAGGGTACGACTACACTCCGCGCTGTCAGAAATTGCGTCTTTTCAAACGTCTGGCCGTAGGTGCGGTTTCCAACCGCACCGATATTCCAACATTTGTAGGAGCGATCTCCAGGTCGCGACTTGCTGGTGCTGCGTAAGTCCTATTCGAAACCATTATTGCTGAGAAAAAAGCGCAATATTAGCCAACACAAGGTATAGCGCTAGTGGCATTCTCCAAAACCCCTGACGAAACTCCCTTAAAGAATGCGAGTCGTAGATGTGAAGGCATTAAATAACGAACACATCGCAATCATGACAAATCGCATCGTACAGCATTTCAATCCGGTGCAAATCATCCTCTTCGGCTCATACGCGCGCGGCGAAGCGCATCCGCACAGCGATGTAGACTTGCTCGTGGTCTTCTCCGAATGTGCCGACAAGCGGAAAACCGCCGTTGAAATCCGACGAGTCCTTAAAGACATGCCCGTTCCCAAAGACATCATTGTTTCAACGCCGGAGGAACTTGAACGCAAGCGAGATTGGGTCGGTACAGTGTTGCGCCCTGCTCAGAAAGAAGGGGTGATACTCTATGATGGCGGCTGACCGATTCTCCGAGACCAATCGCTGGTTACGTTATGCGGGGGAAGATTTGAGAGCGGCTGAATCTTTGTTGAAGCTACCTCAAGCTATCCCTCGCCATGCTTGTTGGCTCGCCCAACAGCCAGTTGAAAAGGCGTTAAAAGCGGTTTCAATCGGCTTATACTAATTCGCAATCTATAGGTTGCAAGCGCCTTGGGCTCGTAGTAGTGCAATTCATTGCACGTCCAGATTGACTGTAGCATTTATACTTTGCGCTGCCGAGAATTGCGTGTTTTCAAGCATCTGGTCCGTAGGTGCGGTTTCCAACCGCACCTACCGGGAACACACGTCGCGACTTGGAGATCGCGGGGATCTCTATCGATCAAGCGAATGAATAATGAGTGCGATAGAAAATCCTACTCGCTATTCACTCGTTTGATCCTACAAAAGACGCAATTTCTGACAGCGCGGAGTATAGATTTTAAATTGGTATCGGATGCGAGCCGAGTATCTACGACGACAGTCACCCTCTCCTTTTATCAGAATTAATATTGGGTAAATTTTAATATGGCAACCAATACAGATTCACCAAACTCACCGTCAGCCGAACTCAAACAACTTCAAACTGAAGGGTACTGCATTTTGGAGAACATTGCGGATGAGGCTCTTCTTGATCGAACGCGTGCTTGTGTAGAGCAAGCGGTCGCGACGCAGGATGCCGAACGGCTTGCACACACCCGCGCCCCCGGCACGCTTATTGATTCCGGCCCCCACCCGGAACTGGCTGGCATCGTCGGCAATCCGGCCGCCCTGAGAGCGCTTGATGACATGGGCTTGCCGGGCAGCAAGTTCTGGAAAGCGGTCATCATCAGCAAACCGCCAAAAGGTCCGCGCCTATACTGGCACCAAGATTGCCTCATGTGGCAAGACCCGAGATCGTACAGCAAAATCCCGCCAATGATCTTCCTGATGTACTACATGGAGGACACCCGCCGTGAGAACGGCTGCCTGCGCGTGCTGCCGGGAACCCACCGAAAACGCCACGTCCTTCACGACATGGGCGAAGCGCACACCCCCGACATCAATAGAATAGAAAACCCTGAGGACCCGCGCTTTCTCGATTACGCCAACGAGCAAGATGTGCCGATGCGCGCCGGCGATCTTGTTATCGGTGACGCTCGCATGTTTCACGCCACCCATGCGAACCTGTCAGATCAGTGGCGCACGGTGATAACCATCTGGTTTCACCCGCTATTCGACGACCTACTCCCGGCTACCCGAAGTTGGATTCATGAGGGATTCCACAGCAGACACGACGGTTGGCACAAAGACGCGTTGGCGGAGATTGAACCCGTCATACCCCGTTACACCGGGGATGTTCCCCCGATGAAGCACAACCGTTTCCCGGACGATCGTCTGCCAGCGGATTAGTTTCGGAATAACCCGAGTTGCTGCCTATGAGAGAGAAACCGAGTTTTTGGATCGCGTTTGACAAATTATAGGCAAATTGGGCTGATTTTCGCCAATTTCGTGTTTCCACGTTGGTAAAAACTCGGTTTCTGCGCCTCGGCTGAACCAAACAATTGCCTACCTGCTTCATGTCCCATATTACTTTTCACTACGGAGGAACAGATGTTTTTCAAAACTAGACGATGTTTGACGGTAGTATTTGTCCTCTCCTTGTTAATCCCAATGCACATAGATAAAAACGGTTACGCCGCAGGGAGACCCAAGATTGCCTTCAGCTCTACGAGAGATGGAAACAGCGAAATTTACGTGATGGATATTGACGGACATAATCATGTAAGACTAACGGATGATCCGGCGATTGACGAAGATCCGTCGTGGTCTCCCGATGGCAAAAGGATTGCGTTTGTGTCCAGGAGAAGTGGAGTTAGACAAATCCACGTGATGGATTCCGACGGACAGAATGTGATTAGACTGACAAACGAAGCGATAAATCGGGAGCCTGCGTGGTCTCCTGACGGAAAAAAGATTGCGTACACTCGCAGCAAAGGCGGGTATCAGATTTGGGTAATGGACGCCAACGGGCAAAACCAGATAGAGTTAAATCAAATCGGATCGAACAGTCATCCAGCCTGGTCGCCCGATGGCAAACGAATTGCCTTCGTATCCTATAGGCACGGAGGCACCGGCATTTACGTAATGGATGAGAACGGTAAAAACGAGCACAGACTTACCCCGGATAGGCAGTTTACCGCCAATCCATCGTGGTCTCGCGACGGTAATTGGATTGCGTACGGCGCCATTGACGAAGAACACACTTTTCAAATCTTTGCCGTAAGAGTCGATGGCAGCGGTCTTCCGAAAAGGCTAACCCCCGATCCTCCGCATAAAACGCGTCCCGCATGGTCCCCCGATGGCGATACAATCGCTTACACATCATGGAATGCTGTTCTCAATCATGGAACGATTCACCTGATGACTACCGAAGGAGAACATGTCAAAAAACTCAGTGAGGTCCACGGTGGTTCGGATACCGATCCCGATTGGTTTGCTCCGGTAGGATGGTCGGTGTCTCCAGCCGCGACTCTCCTCACAACTTGGGGTAAGATTAAAGGGCCGACATCGGGGCGTTAATGATGTGTACGACCTGCTTGAGAAATTTCGCTCGTATACAACAAGGAGGAACAGATGCCATTCAAATTTACACGGTTGTTGACTACGGCGCTCATCATCTCTCTGTTAATCCAGATGCAAGTGGCAAACAGCGGTCATGCCGCGTCCAAAGCCAGAATTGCTTTCACCTCCACGAGAGACGGAAACTCTGAAATCTACGTCATGGATAGCGACGGTGGCAATCAAATACGGCTAACGAAAAATCAGGCAATTGACTCTGATCCGTCGTGGTCTCCCGGAGGTGACAAAATTGCGTTTGTCTCGAATCGAGATCATGGACATGAACGAATATACGTCATGAACGCCGATGGAAAGAATCTGATCAAACTAACAAAGGGAGTGGCGAACCGGCACCCGGCATGGTCTCCCGACGGAAGGATGATTGCGTTTACACGCTCCATAGGGGGGGAAGTGCAAGTCTACGTAATGGACGCCGACGGAAAAAATCAGATTCAGTTAACGCATCTGGGATGGAACTATCAGCCGGCCTGGTCACCTGGCGGAACGAAAATCGCCTTCGTAGCCTCCAATAGGCACAAGGGGCCCGAAATCTACTCAATGGATAAGGATGGCAATAATCAGGAAAGGCTAACCAGAGATTCGGTCGGTAAACGTAATCCATCATGGTCACCCGATGGTCGACAAATTGCCTATCATTCTCTTCACAAAGGATTGGTTTTTCAAATCTTTGTCGTGGAAACCGATGGCAGCGGTCAGACAAAGCGACTAACTCGTAACCTGCCGCATAAACTACACCCTGTATGGTCCACGGATGGCGACACAATTGCATACGCGTCATCGGTTCCCCACGTTCGCACGACGATTCACTTGATGACTGTCGATGGCGATCACCTTAAACAACTCACTGAGGAGCACGGTGGTTCGGATTACGATCCCGATTGGTTTGGTCCTGAAGAACGGTCGGTGTCTCCAGCCGCAAACTTTGTCACCATCTGGGGCGAGATGAAAAAGCTAACATCGGGACTACGGAGCGACCACTGATTCGTATGACACACAGTTTTCGCGGAGAGGAGGAACAAATGCCATTCAAACGTGGAATCCTGCTACTCATGGGATTATGTATTTTGATTGCTAGCGCAGAGCCGCTGTTGAGAAATGGTGGCGCCGCAAACAATGGACAGATCGCGTTCGTTTCGACAAGAGGCGGGAATTCCGAGATTTATGTGATGGACTCCGATGGCAAACGTCAAAGAAGGGTTACGACACACGCTGCGGCGGACAGCCACCCGACATGGTCGCCTGACGGGAAGAAGATTGCGTTTGTATCCAATCGAAACGGAGGATATATTCAAATTTGGGCAGTTGACGCCGATGGCAGGAACCCGATTAGGCTGACGGATGGCGTGTGGGACCAAAATCCGGACTGGTCGCCCGACGGGAAGAGGATCGCGTACGACGTCCTTCTTAATCCGTGGGACAATGGTAAATGGATCCGTACCATTCGCGTGATGGATTCGGATGGGAGAAACAGCAGGCAACTGATTAAGGAACCCGCGTATGACACGCATCCGTCTTGGTCGCCGGACAGCCAAAAAATAATCTTCTTATCTTCCAGAGAAGACGAAACCACCGAGATTTTCGTGGTTGAAGCCGATGGACGAAATCTGAAGCGAATAACGTTTGATTTCATGGAAAAATCTATGCTGACATGGTCACCGAATGGGAAGCGCATTGCGTTTGTGCGCGACCTCCACATCTACGTGATGGACAGCAACGGAGAGAATCAGAGGAGAATTACGGAGAAGGGATTGAATAGGTATCCCACATGGTCGCCGGACAGCCATACCGTCGCATTTGAGTCTTGGGAAAAAGATGGCGCCGAACACGGAATTTACACGGTAGACGTGCGCAGCGGCGCCCTCACGCAGCTCAGCGAAGTACACAAGCGCGGCGATTACCAACCGGATTGGCTAAATCCTGTGGGACTCCCCGTTTCGCCAGCGGGCAGCCGCATCACAATCTGGGGCGGGCTGAAGAAAGTTGCGTCGAACCTCCGATAATGCGAGCGCTTATGCCTTTTGTCTGCGCTCGACTTTGTACAAAAGTACAACATCTGGATTTAACATAAGCCGGGACAATCCCAATCCCGTAGCCGGGGCATCTTGCCCCGTCGTGAAGTTACTGGATAAAACTACCGACTTTTTCACAAGTCAACCAAAAAGACCAAAAATCCAAGATCTCCTCCGCCTTCTGGATCGTATGATTGACACGAACTGTTATGCCACTTAAATGTATACCTTATGTTGGGTGAAATTGCGCTTTTTCCCGGTAATAATTTGTTTCAAATAGGATTCACGTAGCGCCATGGATCTCTATCGCCCCTGCCGGTACAGTCGGGATCGGGAGATCCCTCGTACAGGAGTCGCGACCTGGAGATCGCTCCTACAAAAGACGCAATTTCTGCAAGCGCGCAGTATACAAAGTCGAGCTGAGAAAACAAGCAATCGATAGAAGTCAATTAAAGTTGCGATTCGGAGAAGATTTCTACACGGGGCTAGACCGCTTTGGTCTCAAGCCAGTCCTTCGTCACCTCAATTCCGAATCCGGGCGCGTCACTCGGCGTCAGATAGCCATCCTTTATCACGGGGGTTCCCGGCAACACAACAAGTTCTTCAAGCGGCACTCCCGGCGGTGACACGCCCTCCGAACGCTCACCCCACTGTATGGCGGGCATGGCGTACGAGACGTGCTGCCCGTAAGGGTAATTCATGCCGGCATGGCTGATGATACTCAGACCGTGCGCTTCGGCGATGTGGCAGATTCGGACGAGTGCCGTGACGCCGCCAACCCACTGAATATCCGGCTGCAAAATGTCGACCAATCCCTTTCCCGCCGCCAATGCGAACGGGTGAATAGTGTACCAGTGTTCGCCGGTGGCGAGGATCTGCGACGGCACCCGTTCTCGCACCTTGAAGTAGCTGTCCATGTCCTCCGGCAGCAGATAATCTTCAAGCCACTTCAGGCGATAGGGCTTCAACGCCTCCGCGAGCCTCACGATATATTCCACATTAAGAGACATCCAAGCGTCCAACATCAGTTCAACATCATTGCCTATCTGTTCCCGAGTCTTTGCAACCAATTCCTCCGTAGCCCGGATGCCTTCGATTCCCGATTCAGGTCCATGCCGCGCGAAAAGTTTGACTGCCTTAAATCCAAGTTCCAAGAACCACGCGATGCTATTCTCCGTGCCGTACGACAGGTCGGTGTTGCTGGCATAGCAGAAGATTTTATCCTTCTGTGGTCCGCCGAGAAGTTCGTAAACAGGCCGCTTGAGCAGTTTTCCTTTCAGGTCCCAGAGGGCGTTGTCAACGGCGCTGATAGCATAGCTTGCCAAACCCGCGCTATGATACGGCGCCGAACTCCGACGCATCACATCCCAAATTTTCTCGGTTGCGGCGCAGTTTTGCCCCGCCAGCAAAGGGGCAAAATGGTCGTTGATGATGCCGAGTACCGGACCGCTATTCGTGGTCATTCCCAATCCCCAGGTTCCGTCCTCGGCAGTCACGACGCAGGCGAGACGCGTCCATTCGGTTGCCCAATCACCTTGACTAAATTCGGGGTAGCGCGCCATCGGGCTGGTGAATCCATCCGTCTCGAGGCGGGGAACCCGGGGTTCGGTCTTGAATTCGGGGGTAAGGTTAACTGCTACGGCGCGAATATCTTTAATCTTCACTTCTGTCGCTCCTTCTGAACGGCGAATGGACGCACGGGCGCCCGGAGGATTTTCAACCGGTTGCTCAAGGTTATCGTTTTATACTCAATACTGTCAAGCGCACTCGCTGCCAACAACATTGATACATCCAACTCAATTATATCACTTCATTGATCTCGAATCAAACATCGATTTTAAGATTGGTTGAGCTACATCTAGAATTCATTTCAGCTCAGGGAAATCGCATCTAATACTAATTCCCAATCAATGAGTTATACTCCATGCTGTTAGAAACTGCGTCTTTTTGTAGGAGCGATCTCCAGGTCGCGACGTGCGTTCACGGCAGGTGCGGTTGGAAACCGCACCTACGGACTAGATGCTTGAAAACACGCAATTCTCGGCAGCGCAAAGTATACACGCACCGGGTGATTGTAGTTGCCCGATTCATCGGGCGCTTTTGACGAGTGTAACATTTAGATTTTGAATCCGTATAATACTAATTCCGCATCTGGAAGTTGCAAGAACCGAGGTTCGTAGTAGTGCAATGAATTGTACTACTACGAACTGCTGAGGATTGTAACTTATAGATTGAGAATTAGTATTAGACAAGAAATGGTGGGCAGCGCCTACCCTACAAATGTACTGTGTATGCTGTCAAGCGGGTCGGGCTGGAAGCCCGGGGGAATAGCGCCGATTCTTGACAAAAGGAAGATTGGAAGGATGGAATTTTTCCGTCCACCCGTACCTCAAACCAGTTGCAGTGTCGGGTTTCACTAGGATTTTGGGATGTTTTGGCGGTATCGGTATCTGGGCGCGGTTATCCTGCGGACGCGTCGTTCTTGATGTGCCGTTCAACCCAACCTACGGATTATCGCTGAAAAGTTAGATGCGATTCCCCTGTCACATTTCCCGCAAATTCTGCCCTTCCCATCTTCGATCGTTGCGTCGGCTAGCGGGGCAAGATGCCCCGCCCACGGCTTTTGTGCGAACGTTTCCGTCTTCTACCCCCGCCTACGGCTTTGGCGGGAACCTTCCCATCTTCTATCCCCGCCTGCAACGTTTGTAATCGTGCGCTACTTGAGGATGAGCATGTTCCGCGTCGCAGAAAACTCGCCGGCACTAAGCGTATAGAAATAGAGTCCGCTTGCGACAGACTCGCCCAACTCATTTTTGCCATTCCAATAGGCGGCTCGGCTGCGGTTTTTATACATGCCCGCGTCTTGATGCCCTATTGCCAACGTGCGAACGACGTTGCCATCCGAAGCGTAGATAGTTACCGTCACATCTGCCGCTCTTGACAGTTGGTAAGGTATCCAGGTTTCGGGGTTGAACGGGTTCGGGTAGTTCGCTAACAGCGCCGTTGTGTCAGGCGTTAGCGCCTCTGCCAGTTGTTTGAGCATCTGTATCCCGCGTGCGTAGGAGAGCCCGCCAGGGAGTGATCTCGGGACGGCATCCGATGTGTTCCGCCGCGCCAGCTGCAGCCAGGTGTCGACCAGCGCCGCAGTGGGCTGTTTCGCAGACGGCGCGGCGGCACCGTTATCCAACGCATTGGCGACCAAAACCAGGTCTTGGATGTTCACCGTATTGTCGCCATTCAGATCCGCGGCGGACGGGCCGGTTGCCCCCAACTGTGAGGCGACCAACACGAGGTCCAAGATGTTGACGACCCCATCGTGATTCAGGTCTCCCGCCAAAGCCGAGGGGTGATAGCCGGGTGAACCGAGTCCATTTCGGCGCTCGCTCGCCGCCCAGGCTTCGGCGCGATAACCGGAGATTGTTGCCTGCACGCGTTCCCATACGATGTCCACGGTAAGTTCGGGCGCCGTTTCGGGGCGTTCGATTTCACTTTGGAAGTAATTGCCAGCTATGTCACCAAACGCTGTTGGGCTCCGTATGATCAAAGCGAATTCCGTTTGTGGCAGGACAAAGGATTCAAGAACCACAGCCGCGGTTGCTATCTTTGTGTTGGTGATTAAGAGGACTTCACCCGCAGGAACAACCGTGCCATCGGGGAATGGGATGATGGCAGTACCGCTGCCTGTCTGGACGATCAGTTGCCAATTTTCGATCGGGATGTCAATATTACTGACATTTCGGAGTTCCAACCAGTCGGTAGCATCGTCAGAACCGTTGTGGAGTTCGTTGAAAATGAGGGTGTCATACGTGAGCAAGCTACCGAGCAGCATTTGCTCTTCGCTGCTGAGCCCCGGCAAGGTATCCGCGGTGAATGAGGAGACGACCTGAACGGAGAAGCTCTGCGTAGCGGTGGCGCTGCTTGTGTCTGTCGCCGTCACCGTGACGGTCGCGGTTGCCAAACCATTTGCCCAGATCGTCAGTGTAGAATTATCCACGCCACCTATACTGACCTCGACGAGAGTCGCATTGGAAGAGCTTGCGGTGTAGGTCAATGTATTGCCATCGGCATCGCTGAAGTAGTTGACAAGGTACACCGAGTCAGAACCGCTATTAATGATTTGCATTGCCGGAATCGTAGCCACAATGCTCGGGGCGCGGTTGGAATAGACCTGGACGGAGAAGCTCTGCGTAGCGCTTTTGTTTTCGGAACTTGTCGCGGTCACCCTTATTGTAGATGACCCGGCAGCCACGCCGGTGATGGTTAGCGTTGCCCCCGACAGGCTTACCGTGGCTCTGCTCGTACTGGATGAGGTTGCGCTATAAGTGAGTGTATCGTTAGCGGGACCGCTGAAGTAGCCACTCACATCAACTGTCGCAGTAACAGATTCACTCAGAGCCACCGTTTGGTTGGGAATTGTCCCCACACGGTTCACCGTGTTGCTTGCGAGGACAGTGGCATAGAAACTCCGCGACCGGCTTGCGTTGCTCGGATCTGTCGCGGTCACGCTGATTGTCGCCGACCCGGCAGCCACCGCGGTGATGGTGAGCGTTGCCCCCGACACACTCACCGTGGCTTTGCTGGTATTGGATGAGGTTGCGCTATAGGTTAGCGGATTCCCATCGGGATCGCTGAAGTAGCTACTCAGATCAACTGTCCCGGCAGTTTCACCGACGCGCACCGTTTGGTTCGGAATTGTACCCACAGAGATTGGGGAACGATTGGAAACGACGCTGACGGAGAAGGACTGCTGAGCGGCTGCGTTGCTGTTATCCGTAACGTTCACGGTGATTGTCGTCCACCCGGTCGCCACGCCGGTGATGGTGAGCGTTGCCCCCGACAGGCTGACTGTGGCTTTGCTGATATTCGATGAGGTTGCGGTATAGGTGAGTGGATTGCCATCGGGATCGCTGAAGTAGCTACTCAGATTGACGGTCCCGGCAGATCCGCTCAGAGACACCGTTTGGGTCGGAATCGTGCCCACCGTGGTCGGCGCCGAGTTTGGCAACACCGTTAGCGAGAAGGTATGCGTACCGGTTTTACTGCGGGTATCCGTTGCGGTCACCGTTACTGTCGCCGACCCTTCAGCCACCGCCGTGATGGATAGGGTTGCCCCTGACCAAGCCACTGTGCCGATGCTCGTATCGGATAAAGTCGCGCTATAGGTCATCGTATCGCCATCGGGATGTACGAAGTATGAACTCACATCAGAAAGGACAAAAACGCCCGAGTAGCCAACACCCGTGCCCCCGACTTTTAACGTGTAGTTCAAAATCGTACCCACCGGCACCGGGGCATAATAAGGTTCCACCGTTATCGTGAAGGACTGTGTGGCTGATGCGCTGTAGATATCCGTAGCGGTCACCGTGATCGTTGCTGTCCCTTCAGCGCTTCCCGCATCGATTGTTAGCTCGGTACCTGTTGCCGATATGGTGGCCAACTCAGCAGCAGATAGGGAGATGTTGTAGGTTAACGTAGAAGCGCCGTCGTCGGCATCGCTGAAATAATCGCTCACATCTATTTTAGTGGCAGTACCAAATTTGAGCGTTCGGTTACCTATGGTCCCCCTCTGCTGCGGCGCCTGGTTCGCTTTTGTCGTTACCTCTTGTGCTGTCGACCAGCTGCTCCATTGTTTATTTTCCCAGCCAAGAAGAATGTTAGTCGCGTCATTCCTGGCATAAGTTCGCACTTGGTATTCGGTCGTGGTGTTTGCTGTTGAAGTAAACGTAAAACTTGTATTGGTAAATGGCGCGCCGTCTACATAGGTCCAATCTGAAGTCCCCTTTTTTCGGGATCGGAAGCTGTAACCTATAACTGACCATGAAAAGCCTGGGCCACCCGACCAGCTCACTGTCCAGCTGGTGCGAGTTACATCGGATGTGGTAAATGTGTCTGGTGGATTTGGCCCGGCTGATGCCTCGTCAACGCCTAACATGGAAACGAAAAGTATCAAGACAAGAAAAAGGATTGAAGTTGTCAATCGTTGTAACATTTTATGTTCTCCTTATTAGCTTATAAACTGAATAAAAATCAGCATTGAATGACAAAGTTCAGGAATAATTTGTAGGGGACGAGGAGACCTCGCCCCTACGAGGAAGTACGACTTATTTCAGGATGAGCATTTTGCGGGTGGCGGAGAAGGGGCCGGCGGTCAGGGTGTAGAAATAGACGCCGCTGGCTACGGTCTCTCCGGCGTCGTTCGCCCCATTCCAATAGGCGGCGGCGTTGCGGCTGTGGTACATGCCCGCAGGTTGATGCCCCAGTTCCATCGTGCGAATCAGGCTCCCGTTGGACGAATGGATGCTCAACGTTACATCCGCGGCTTGCGCCAACTGATACGGCATCCAGGTTTCGGGATTGAACGGGTTCGGGTAGTTTGCCAACAACGCGGTCGTTTCGGGAACCGCGAGGCGCGCCAGCCCTTCAAGCGCCGCTATGCCGCGTTCGTATGAGAAGCCATCCGCGATTGAGGATTGACCTACTCCACTTTCACGGGCGAGGCGCAACCAGTCTGCCGCCATGCCAGCCGTTGACCGCCCCGCGCCCGGGGCGCCGCCCACGCTTCCGAAGGCTTCGGCGACCATCACGAGATCGGCGACGCTGACTGTGCCATCGCCGTTCAGATCAGCCGCCGAGGCGCCATCTTGACCGAACTGCGAGGCGACCAACACCAGATCGAATATATTGACAACGCCATCGTTGTTCATGTCCATGGCGGTGAACGGGTGGAGATAGCCGGGAGTGCCGAGTCCATTTTGGTATGCGCTTACCGCCCAGGCTTCGGCGCGATAGCCGGAAGCAATCGGACGCGTCCGATGCCACACCGTGTCCGCAGTGAGGGCAGGCGCCGTTTCGGGCTTATCGCCTTCAAAGTAGTTTCCGGCGAGATCGCCGAAGACGGTCGGGCTGCGCAGGATCAACGCGAAATCCGATTGCGGCAACGCAAACGATTCGGAAACTATGGAGGAAACCGACGCATCCGCCATGGTTGGCTCCGCGTTCACCAGAAGCAGGACCTCGCCCGCGGGAATGACCGCGCCGGCGGGAAATGTGATGTCCGCTCCGCCTGCACCGGCAAGGATGCTCAGACTCCAGTCGTCAAGCGGTATGTCGGCGCCGCTCACGTTTCGGAGTTCAAGCCAGTCGTTCGCGTCGTCGGAAGCGTTATGGAGTTCGTGGAAGATGAGCGCGTCGTAGGTTAGCAATATGTCAAGTTGGGATAGCTCTTCACTGCTCAGTCCCGGCACGGCATCCGCCTCCCCAACGAAAACTGTCTCGGTAAACTTAACCGTGAAACTTTGGGTTGCGCTCAAATTGTCGGGGTTGGTAGCTGTGACAGTTATCGTCGCGGTGCCTACACTCTGCGGGGTAACTTGAAGGTTATTCGAACTAGTAATAGCCACTATACATACATAGGTACTCGATGAGGACGCCGAGTAACTCAACGTTTGTGCATCAGGGTCGCTGAAGTAACCGCTTAAGTCAATATAGCCACCAACCTGATTGAGGGCTCCCGATATGTCGGGCATTGTCCCCACAGCTGTCGGCGGATTTTTGACAGTTACCGTGAATGTCTGCGTAGCGGGCGCGGCAATGCCATCTGTTGCCGTAACGGTTATCGTCGCCGTACCGGTGTCGTTCCCCGTGATGGTGACCGTGCCAGCGGTCTCACTGACAGTCGCCACAGTGGTGTCGGACGAGCTCGCCGTAATACCCAACATTTGTCCATCGACGTCACTGAAGTAGTCTCTTGCATTGATTGAGGCGGCGCCTCCACCGGTCGCCACGACTTGCGCCGGGATTGTCCCGACGGGAGTTGGCGCGCTGTTTGCCGTAACCGTTACGGAGAAACTCTGAGTTGCGCTCAAATCGCCGGGGTCCGTCGCCGTAATGGTTATCGTCGCGGCGCCTACGCCCACTTGATTCACGGTTACGGACGGCTCCAAGAGACTAATCGTCGCCACCGCGGTATCCGAAGAGACAGCCGTGTAGGTCAACTCATCGCCGTTGGCGTCGCTGAAGTAGCGGCTGGCGTCAACGCCGAAGGCGCCACCCTCGAGAAGAAGATCTTGATCGGCGATTGTGTTTACGGCTACCGGCGCCGCGGGCGGCACGTACACGAGTACCGTGATATTCTGTTTCGCAAACAGCCCGTCGGGATCCGTCGCCTGTACGACAATCGTTACGCTTCCTCCCGCCACTGGCGTCATGGATATGTTTGCCCCCGAAACACTGACGGTTACTTTCGAGGTGTCATCGGAGGTTGCGGCGTAGGTCAACGTGTCGCCATCGGGATCGCTGAAGTAACTGCTCACGTCAACTGTAGTGGCGGCGGTGTCGTCAGGTGTCAGCGTTTGTTTGGGAATCGTGCCCACGGCGACCGGCGCGTCGTTCCCCACGGCATTAGCGTTAAACGTGAAACTCTGCGTGGCGGTCAAACCGCCGTGATCTGTCGCTGTCACGGATATGGTCGCAGCTCCCGCCGCCACTGCGTTGACGGTAAGGGCGCCGCCGCTCACACTGGCGGACGCTACGGAGGTGTCGGAGGAGGAGGCGGTGTAGGTCAATGTATCCCCGACAGAGTCGGCGAAATGAGCATCCACATTTGTAACCATGCTGTCGCCGACATCCAGTGTTCGGTCGGATATCGTTCCTACCGTGACCGGGGCAAGGTTCGCGGCGATTTCGACAGAGATAGTCTGCTTCGCGCTCAAACTGCCATCGCTCGCGATCACGTTTACAGTCGGGGCGCCGGCTTCCACCGGAGTAATGCTTACCGTAGCGCTCGACACGCTCACGGTGGCTTTTGACTCATCGGATGAAGTTGCGGTGTAGGTCAACGTATCGCCATCGGGGTCGCTGAAGTAACCGCTCACGTCAACCGCGGTGGCGCTTTCGCCTACAGTCAGCGTTAGATTGGCAATCGAACCGACGGTGGTCGGCGCCCGGTTGGATTGTGTCACCGTGGCAGAGAATGTCTGTGTAGCGGTTGCACCGTCGGGGTCTGTCGCGGTGACGGTTATGGTGGCGCCCCCCGCGGCTACCGGAGTGACAGTGACCGTCGGAGTGACAGTGACCGTGGAACTTGAAACACTCGCGGTTGCGACGCTGGTGTCCGAAGAGCTGACCGTGTAGGTCAACGTATCGCCATCGGGGTCACTGAAGCTGCCGCTCACGTCAAGCGTGGCGGCGCTCCCGCCTACATCCAACGTTTGATCGGAAATCGTTCCCACGGTGGTCGGCGCCTGGTTGGGCTGTGTCACCCTGGCAAAGAATGTCTGTCTAGCGGTTGAACCGTCGGGGTCTGTCGCGGTGACGGTTATGGTGGCGCTCCCTTCGGCTACCGCCGTGACAGTTACCGTAGCGCTTGAGACACTCACTGTCGCGATAGCGGTAGCGGAGGACGAAGCGGCATAGGTCAACGTATCGCCATCGGGGTCACTGAAGTTGCCGCTCACGTCAACCGTGGCGGCGCTCCCGCCTACATCCAACGTTTGATCGGAAATCGTTCCCACGGTGGTGGGCGCGCGATTGGGTCGTGTCACCCTGGCAGAGAATGTCTGTGTAGCGGTTGCACCGTCGGGGTCTGTCGCGGTGACGGTTATGGTGGCGCTGCCCGCGGCTACCGCCGTGACAGTTACCGTGGAATCTGAAACACTCGCGGTTGCGACGCTTGTGTCCGAAGAGCTGACCGTGTAGGTCAACGTATCGCCATCGGGGTCACTGAAGCTGCCGCTCACGTCAACCGTGGCGGCGCCGCCTACATCCAACGTTTGATTGGAAATCGTTCCCACGGTGGTCGGCGCCCGGTTGGGTTGTGTCACCGTGGCGGAGAATCCCTGTGTAGCGGTTGCACCGTGGGGGTCTGTCGCGGTGACGGTTATGCTGGCGCTGCCCGCGGCTACCGCCGTGACAGTTACCGTGACGCTTGACGCACTTACCGTTGCGACGTTTGTGTCCGAAGAGCTGACCGTGTAGGTCAACAGGTCGCCATCGGGGTCACTGAAGCTGCCGCTCACGTCAACCGCGATGGGGCTTCCGCCTACAATCAACGCTTGATCGGAAATCGAACCGACGCCGATCGGCGCGCTGTTCGCCTCGGCAAAATTTGATATAAAAGCGGAAACTACCAAGAGTAAGACCAGAAAATTGTCGGGGGTCGTTATTCGTTGTAACATTTTAATTTCTCCTTATGAATCTATGGTTATACTCCACACTGTTAGAAACTGCGTCTTTTTGTAGGAGCGATCTCCAGGTCGCGACGTGTGTTCACGGCAGGTGCGGTTGGAAACCCAGCGGATCTCTATCGCACTCATTATTCATTCGCTTGAGGGATTTCTATCGCACTCATTATTCATTCGCTTGATCCTACGGACTAGATGCTTGAAAACACGCAATTATCGGCAGCGCAAAGTATAAGTTGTGGGGTGGGGGTTGCCCACCAGGTTTTTTAGATTGCAATCGTGATATGAAAACTGTAGGAGGAATCGGGAGATCCCTCCTACCATGCCGTATTTGTCAAGCCAGACCGAGTGAGAAAGCGCGAAACTCGGAAAGAAACCGAGTTTTCAGGAAAAAACTCGGTTTCAACGCTCGTTATTTCAGGATGAGCATTTTGCGGGTGGCGGAGAAATTGCCGGCAGTCAGGGTGTAGAAATAGACACCGCTGGCTACGGTCTCTCCGGCGTCGTTCGCCCCATCCCAATAGGCGGCGGCGCTCCGGCTGTGGTACATGCCCGCAGGTTGATGCCCCAGTTCCATCGTGCGAATCAGGTTCCCGTTGGACGAATGGATGCTCAAGGTCACATCGGCTGGATGCGCTAACTGATAGGGCATCCAGGTTTCGGGATTGAACGGGTTCGGGTAGTTCGCCAACAACGCGGTTTTATCGGGCGCTAACGCGCGCGCCAACTGTTCGAGCGCTTGTATTCCGCGACCGTAAGAAAACCTTTCCGGGAGTGATGTTTGCACGTTAGTCGATCCGTTTTGGCGCGCCAACTGGAGCCACGCGTTGACCAGCGCCGCAGTGGGCTGTTTCGCAGACGGCGCGGCGGCACCGTTATCCAACGCATTCGCGACCAAAACGAGGTCTTGGATGTTCACCGTATTATCGCCATTCAGATCCGCGGCGGACGGGCCGGTTGCCCCCAACTGTGATGCGACCAACACCAGGTCCAAGATGTTGACGACCCCATCGTGATTCAGGTCTCCCGTCGAAGCCGAGGGGTGATAGCCGGGTGAACCGAGTCCATTTCGGCGCTTGCTGGCTGCCCAGGCTTCGGCGCGATAACCGGAGACTGTTGCCTGCACGCGTTCCCATACGATGTCCACGGTAAGTTTAGGCGCCGTTTCGGGGCGTTCGCTTTCACTTTGGAAGTAATTGCCCGCGAGGTCACCGAACGCCGTTGGACTACGCAGGATCAAAGCGAATTCGGTTTGGGGCAGCGCAAAGGACTCAACGACCACGGCTGCGGTCGTTATCTCCGTGTTTGCGAGTAAGAGGACTTCTCCTGCCGCTATAGCCGCGCCCGCCGGGAACGGAATGATGGCAGTGTCACTCCCCGTTTGAATCGTCAGTTGCCAATTCTCGATCGGGATGTCAATATTACTGACATTTCGGAGTTCCAACCAGTCGGTAGCATCGTCAGAACCGTTGTGGAGTTCGTTGAAAATGAGGGTGTCATACGTGAGCAAGCTACCGAGCAGCATTTGTTCTTCGCTGCTGAGCCCCGGCAAGGTATCCGCGGTGAATGAGGAGACGACCTGAACGGAGAAGCTCTGCGTAGCGGTGGCGCTGCTTGTGTCTGTCGCCGTCACCGTGACGGTCGCGGTTGCCAAACCATTTGCCCAGATCGTCAGTGTAGAATTACCCGTGCCACCTATACTGACCTCGACGAGCGTCGCATTGGAAGAGCTTGCGGTGTAGGTCAATGTATCATTACCATCGGCATCGCTGAAGTAGTTGACAAGGTACACCGCGTCAGAACCGCTATTTAAGATTTGCATTGCCGGAATCGTAGCCACAATGCTCGGGGCGCGGTTTGAATAGACCTGGACGGAGAAGCTCTGTGTAGCGCTTGTGTTTTCGGAACTTGTCGCCGTCACTCTGATTGTTGATGACCCGGCAGCCGCGCCGGTGATGGTGAGCGTTGCCCCTGACAGGCTGACTGTAGCTTTGCTCGTACTGGATGAGGTTGCGCTATAAGTGAGTGTATCGTTAGCGGGACCGCTGAAGTAGCCACTCACATCAACGGTCGCAGTCCCCGTTCCCCCCAGAAACACCGTTTGGTTGGAAATTGTGCCCACACGGTTCACCGTGTTGCTTGCGAGGACGGTGGTAGAGAAACTCCGCGACCGGCTTGCGTTGCTCGGATCTGTTGCGGTCACGCTGATTGTCGCCGACCCGGCAGCGACCGCGGTGATGGTGAGCGTTGCCCCCGACACACTGACTGTGGCTTTGCTGGTATTGGATGAGGTTGCGGTATAGGTTAACGGATTCCCATCCGGATCGCTGAAGTAGCTACTTAGATCAACTGTCCCGGCAGTTTCACCGACGCGCACCGTTTGGTTGGGAATTGAACCCACAGAGATTGGTGAACGATTGGAAACGACGTTGACGGAGAAGGACTGCTGAGCGCCTGCGTTGCTGTTATCCGTAACGTTCACGGTGATTGTCGTCCACCCGGTCGCCACGCCGGTGATGGTGAGCGTTGCCTCCGACACGTCCACAGTGGCTTTGCTTGTATTGGATGAGGTTGCGGTATAGGTGAGAGGATTGCCATCGGGATCGCTGAAGTAGCTGTCCAGATTGACGGTCTCGGCAGATCCGCTCAGAGACACCGTTTGGGTCGGAATCGTAGCGGTCCGCACCGGTGCGCTATTTGAAGTGACGCTGACAGAGAAGGACTGCGTCGCCGTTGCGTTGCTGTTATCTGTCGCCGTCACCGTGATGGCTGCGGACCCGCTCGCCACCTGGGTGATGCTGAGCGTTGACCCTGACACACTGACAGTGGCTTTGCCGGTATCGGATGAGGTTGCGGTATAGGTGAGAGGATTGCCATCGGGATCGCTGAAGTAGTTACTCAGATCGACGGTCCCGGCAGCTCCCCCCAGAGACACCGTTTGGGTCGGAATCGTGCCCACCGTGGTCGGCGCCGAGTTTGCCAGCACCGTTAGCGAGAAGGTATGCGTACCGGTGGCATCGCGACTATCCGTGGCGGTCAACGTTACGGTCGTCGTCCCTTCAGCCACCGCCGTGATAGATAGGGTTGACCCTGACCAAGCCACTGTGCCGATGCTCGTATCGGATAACGTCGCGCTATAGGTCATCGTATCGTTCTCGGGATGTACGAAGTATGAACTCACATCAGAAAGGACAAAAACGCCCGAGTAGCCAACACCCGTGCCCCCGACTTTTAACGTGTAGTTCAAAATCGTATTCACCGGCACCGGCACCGCATAAGGTTCCACCGTTACTTTGAAGGACTGTGTGGCTGTTGCGTCGTAGGTATCCTTAACAGTTATCTTGATGGTTGCGGTCCCAGGGGAGTCTCCCGCATTGACTGTGAGATCGCGACCGGCTAACGACATGGTGACCTGGGACCCACTATTCGCGTTGTCTAGGACGATGGTGTAGACTAAGCTCGAGTCAGGGTCGTCGGCATCGCTGAAAAAATCGCTAATCTTTATTGTCGTGCTACTCCCCACTTTGAGCGTTCGGTCACCTATGGTCCCCCTCTGCATCGGCGCCTGGTTTGCATTTGTCGTCACCTCTTGTGTTGACGACCAGCTGCTCCATTCTTTATTAATCCAGAGAATAAACTCGGCATAAGTTCGCACTTGGTATTCGGTCGTGGTGTTTTCTGTTGAAGTAAACGTAAAACTTGTATTGGTAAATGGCGAGTTTGGCTTCTCGGTCCACTCTGTCGCCCCCTTTAGTCTGTATCGGAAGCCATAACCTTCAAGTTCCCAGTCCCAGCCCGGGCCACCCGACCAGCTCACTGTAAAGCCGGTGCGCGTCACATTGGATGTGGTAAATGTGTCTGGTGGATCTGGTCCTGCTGCTGCCTCATTAACGCCTAACATGGAAACGAAAAGTATCACGACGAGAAAAAGGATTGAAGTTGTCAATCGTTGTAACATTTTAATAACCTCCCTTTGCGTTGAGTAAAAAGTTTGGAATGTGAAATTCAACAGTCTATTTACTCAATTATATCGGAAAAAAAATCTATTGTCAAATCAAATGGTTCTTTCGCTTGATCGAAAGAGATTCCACAGGTGGAAAACTGTGTTAAACGCTTACCGAGTGAAAACGAATGCGGGTTAGAATGAGCCCGCCAAACCTATTTTTGATCGAATTGCGAGGTGTTGTCAAGCAAAAAAGGGACGTATTCGCAAACTATTTGCCCGTGTTTTCGCGGCAATTCTTGTTTTGATTTCACCGAGTGATTGCGTTTATTATACTTTGCGCAGCTGGACACCGCATCTACGGGGAGCGCAGGTCGCGATCGGGAGATCGGGGATTTCTATCGATCAAGCGAATGAACAATGAGCGCCATAGAAACTCCTACTCGTTATCCACTCGCTTGATCCTGCAAAAGACGCAATTTCTGACAGCGCGGAGTATAAAAGCCCCCAAAATCGCAGTGAAACCCAACACTGCGATCACTGTATTGGCGAATCCAGCGGATTCTGTGAATCCATCAGGTCGGAGGTATGGGCGGACGGAAATTTTCACCCTTCCCGTCTCCCATCCTTCCAATCTTCCTTATGCTAAAATCATATGCGTTTCCCCTGCCCTCCCCGTCTTTTCTATTGACACAAACAAGCAACCTGCTATAATTTACACGGAAACAAACCAAAAAGCCGAGACAGCGCCACCGTTTATTCACTGACGACAGTATGAAAATGAATCTCCACGAAATGAAACGCAAAGCCCTGCGAGAGGAAACGAAAAGGCGCGGACTGAAGGGCTACTCATCGCTAAATAAAGCCCAGCTCATCCAATATATCTCAACGGGCGTTCATCCGCTTCAAGGTGTCGCCGAGTCGCCTTCGGTTTCGGAGACACAGATTGGAAAGGCCACTCGCGCCGCCGCAGACAGTTCAGCGCATACTCCGCCTGCGACGCATAACAATCTACCGATTAATCGGATCTTGACAGGCGATTGCTTGGATGTTCTCCCCTCATTTCCTAACGGCGCCTTCGATTGCTGCATCGCCGATCCGCCGTTCAATATGTCCCGAAAGAAGGGGTTGGGTTGGGCGTTCAGTTCCCATATTACGATGCAGGAGGGCTGGGATATCTTCGCAAAGGACGAATATGCCCAGTTCACGCTCGACTGGGTCTCCGAAGTCCTGAGAGTTGTCAAAACAAACGGGAATATCTTTATCTTCGGTTCGTTCCATAGTATTTTTACGCTAGGATTTGTCCTTCAAAACATATTCGATCGGCGGATTATCACCCAGATTGTGTGGTACAAACCGAACGCGCAGCCGAACATCACCTGTCGAATGTTTACGGAATCAACCGAATTTATCGTATGGGCAGTCAACAACGAGAGTAAAAAGGCAAAGAACTGGACCTTCAACTATCATGAGATGAAGGCGATGAATAACAACAAGCAGATGCGGAATATGTGGGAGATTCCGCTAACGAAACCCTCTGAACGGATATTCGGAAAACATCCTTCGCAAAAACCGCTGGCAGTGGTTGAGCGGCTCATCCTAGCTGGAACAAACAAGGATGAACTCATTCTGGACCCGTTCGGAGGGACAGGAACAACTGGAATCGGTGCCGAAAAATGCAATCGCAAATGGGTGATGATTGAAAAATCGGAATCGTACAACAAGATCGCACAACAGCGGTTGAACCAGTTGCATTTAAAGATTCAAGAGGAGTCACGTACCTGATAACTCGCGGCTTTTACTAGGCGGATGCTATTATAGTCGTTCTCATTAGTGAACTCGTATTCCCAAAAGCCCTGGGTTTTCGTCTTTGAATCAAACGAGAAAAATATTGGACGAACTTTTTTTTGGGTGCGTATGCCCCACTGGCGGAACGGATAGTATAGTTGCCTGATGATGAAATTGCTTTGTGAACTCCCCTTAGCTTCAACGAGAATAAGGAAATCTCGCCCTTCATACCCTGCATCTACTTCCGTTTGTACAGAGGCTGCAGTGATGCTGAATGGTCCGACATAGAAGGTAAATTCCGGCGTGTACTTACGTCCTCTAATCTGTAGATATAACGGTTCAGAATATTCCAAAAAGTGATGCAATAGCCCCGTATTGAAAGCGTAATCAAGATGTTGCATTTCGCTAGTGCCTACTTTAGCACTCCTCAACTCAAAGGCGAGCGTTGAAGTAAAATCTTGACTTTTGGGAAGGGGGTGTAGGTCATAATACCCTTCTCCTTTGACAACGATATACTCACCATTCTTGACAGGTAGAACGAAAAGCCCGTTTTCGCGAAGGACTTCTGGCAAATCTTCTCTGCTGTCGATTTTCATGATTACTCGTACTTCTCGATCACTCGTCTTCGAAAAATCTTGAGTTGCTTGTTTTATCATGTCAGCAGTCAATACCGCAGGGGATGCATCAAAATCGTGTTGCATAAAATAATCTTCAAATATTTTCTTCCACGGAAGTTCTCTTGCAGCCATGAACACCCTCCACTTTCATATTTAAATGGGTGAATTGGAAAAACATCACACTATGAGTGCAGTGCAAATTTACGACACAATAATTCAAGGAATTGGCGGCCGAATTGGCGAACTTCGACTTCGCCGAAACGGCGAACCAATTCCACCCTTATCAACGCCGATACTATACCCCGTGGTTTCATTCATGACCGGTTCCACGCCGCGCGGCGGTGGCTTGTGGAAGTACATTCTCCGAGATTTCATGAAGAACGATGTGCCGATGTTGTCTCAGGTCCTCCACTTTCTGGATTTTCCTATCAACGGGAAGAGTTTGGAGAAATGGCGAAGTAAAACCGTACGTGAATGGTACCGCGAAGTCAATGGGCAATACAATGCGCCGCTCCTGCTCGATTCCGGGGGATTCAAACTGCTTTACAAAACGGGGATCGACCTCTCGGAGTTCGGCATTGACGCGGAAACCGAGGCGGAGGATATACTCGCGCTCCAGGATGACATGGGCGGGGACATGGTTGCATCTCTGGATTACCCGCTTCCGCCGGGGTTGGATCGCGCCGAAGCTGAAACGCGAATGAACCGCACCCTGCAAAATGCCTTTAGGGTCGCCGAACGCATCGCCGACCGCCAGAATCCGCCTTTTCTGTATGTCTGTTGTCATGGACAGTCCCGAGTTGATATTGAAAAGTACGTCCGCAAGGTGTTTGACAGACTTCTGGGCGTCCTGCCGGCGTTTGGGCTTGCGGTCGGTTCTCTTGTGCCGCTGCGCGGAAAAAGGGACTCGGAAGTGATGGAGCGGATATTGGGCGTAATAAAAGGAATCCCGGAATCCGAGCGTGCCCGCACGCCGATTCACGCTTTCGGCGTTTCGGGCGAACTGACCCCGATACTTGCCTACATGGGGATTGACAGTTTTGACAGCACAAGCTATATTCAATCGGCGCGCGGTCTCAACTACTCCCATCCCGAAACGCGGCGGAAACAGAAAATCATGGAGTTGGACGAAACTACCTGTACCTGCCGCATCTGCCGCGAGGTGTCGCTTGACGAGATGCAACTTGCCTTGTCGGATGCCGTGAGTTATAGGAAAACTTCAACCGGGAAGTACAAGAGCGAATACTACGCCGCCATCGCGTTGCACAACTTCGAGATGGAAGCCGGGATACTTTCTCGCATGAAAAATGCCATTGAGAGCGGCGACTCGCTTGAGGAGTTGGTTCGTCACGCGCAGGTGCGAAGAGGCATCAATGGTGCGGTGGAATGGCTAATTGAGAATGATGAGATTTTTGCCGGCAGGATGGCGAAAACCGTCTTTGAAGTCACCGATTCACGCCGTAAAACCGCAACCCTGATCGAGCGCAACCCGTATCAGCTAGACCTATTCCCGGGCTATGTGACAGCTGAAGGGAGCGACGAGAGTTCACCGTCAATCTCCCTTGATTATACGCCGGATTCCTTTTCCGTGCCCGAAGACTACGCGCCTCCCGAGCGCAAGAACATACTGTTGGCTATCCCATGTGCCGGGAAAAAACCGTATTCCGTGTCGCGCACACATACCATTGTGAACACAAAACTCCAGACAGCCTTCGGTGAAGCGGGAGCGTCAATCCACAGAGTTACCCTTTCAGGTCTTTACGGTCCGGTGCCGGAGGAGTTTGAATCCGAAGAAGCGGTGCTGCGATACGATTTTCAGTTGTCTCCGAGGAATACCGCGCAGATACAACTCGGCGCCAATCGGCTTTGCGCCTATTTGGACAAGTACGCCAATCATTACAAGTTGCTCGTCGGATACGCGACAAGCCAGGCTTATCGCAAAGTGTTTGAGCTTGCACAAGCGCGCCGGTCGGACTTTGTTTTGCTGCCGACGAAACCGAAACGGAATCGACTCACCGAGTTTTTTCGGCACGTGCATCTTGATGAACTCGTTGAGGTTTTGTCGACTGTCGCGCCACCCTTGTGCAAAGAATGAGTTGATATGTACCAATACCGGATGGCGAAAGCCGAGGATTTGAAGCGAATCGCGGAAATCGAGATGCGCTCGCGGAAAGACGCCACACTCCCTTGTCCAGATGAACGCCAGGCGGATTTCGAAAATCGTTGCCGTTGGTGGACAAGCTATTTCAATCGCTCCGAGTGTCTTGAAAACCTCGGTACCCATCGGGTGATTTTCGTTGCCATGATTAAACTCAACATCGTCGGTTACATCGCTGGGCATCTGACCTCTCAGCCTGATCCGCGAGGCGAAATTCAATCAATGAATATCCTGAAACCGCAGTGGGGAAAAGGAGTGGAGGTAAACCTGCTCAGAAAGTTGGGGTGGTGGTTCAAGCGCCAAGGTATAGCGTCGGTCTGTGTGGATGTGGGAGGACATAACCTTTACAAGGAGTTCTATGCGCGACAAGGCGCTACGCCTGTGAGTGACGCCGTCTACCAATGGGATGACATCGGGATAATCTTGGACAAACCATAACTATCACCAATTCGCATTCAGGATTCAACGAGTACAATTTTGTAGGGTGGGCATTGCCCGCCTGCTTGTGCTACAATTCTGTAGGGTGGGCACTGCCCACCTTCCTTTGCAACTCTTCAGAAATTCGCAGCGAGCCGGGAAACAACAAACAATGGACACAACGTGGGATTACACTAACGCGCGGGAATACGCCAAACACATTCATCAAGGCATGCCTCCGGTAATCATCAGCGCCGCCGTGACGGGCGAGAACCAGAAGAGTGACAATCCGGGCGTACCGGTAACAGCGGAAGAACAAGCCGACGAAGCCGCCGCTGTTTACGCCGCCGGGGCGCGGATTATACACATCCACGCCCGTCAAGCCGATGACCCGACCAAAGGCTCCAATGATCCAGCCCGTTACCGCGAAATCAACGCGATGATGCGGGCGAAGGCGCCCGATATCCTGATAGATAATTCCCAGACGGTTGCCGAACTTGCTACGCCGCCCGGCTCGCTGACGGGCTCCGCCCACTACTTCCGATCCGCGCCGATTGAAGCTGCGCCGGACATCATGTCGCTTAATGCGGGCCCAATGACCTTTCGACGCGGCGCCGCCTACACGGGTGGCAGCGAGACGCCAAGCGCGGTATACGCCACAACCTTCGACCACACAGAACATGCCGCAAACCTCGCTCGTGAACACGGAATCAAACCGCAGGTGTTTCTCTATCATCCGGGGCACCTCGACATTCTGGAGCATCTCATCGTGCGCGGCGCCTTGGACAAACCCTATTTCGTTCAGCTCGTTTTCGGGCAGCAGAGCGGAATCGCCACCAGCCCCGACAACCTGCTGTTGATGGCAAGAAATCTGCCCGAAGATACCATCTTCCAAACCTGCGCCCTGGGTTTGGAGGAGATTCATGTAAACGCGCTATCACTCCTTCTGGGAGGCCATGTTCGCACCGGGTTGGAGGATAGCCTACTCTACCAGCGTGACGAGTCCGCCCAAAGCAACGTTCAGTTGGTCGAACGTATTGTCCAAATTGCCAATGCCCTGGGACGACGGGTAGCGACCGCGGAAGAAACGCGCCGGATGTTGGGAATCGGTTGTCCGGCAAACTGAATAAACACGCTGCGTCCGCCGCGTCCGCTTTGAAAAGAGGAGACATTTCTATGTCCGTACCTACGACAAACGCCGATGGCAAACCGGCGATCGAGTTTACCGAAGAACAGAAATATATATTTGATACACGCGGTTGGATAGCTATCCCCGATGTGCTGTCGGACGAGGAAACCGTCGAAATGCGAGATTTTTGCTACCGACTAAAGACGGAGCCGGAATCGATACCGGAACATCACCGCTATCCGCTTGGAGGACCGCTTGAGAAATTGGCGGACCATCCGCTTGTACTCGGATTCATGAACGAATTTGTCTCCTCGGACTACTCAAGCGAGGAGTGTTACGGTTTTCGCTTTGAAGGCACCTTCCTGACAATTCGGTCGGAGGGACACGACAATTTTAACCCGCACGGCGGACAGGGGATGTTTACCTTTCCCGGCAATTCGCACACCTATCGTCTGCATCCCGGCAAGGCGCACAGCGGATTGACGAGAGTCGTTTGGGAGCTGAATCCGGTCAAAAAAGGCGGCGGGGGTACGCTATTTCTGACGGGAAGCCACAAAGCCGCTTTTCCTACGCCGAAATCGGCTCATAATCGGGATAGCCCTTTGTGGGAGGACTATAACTGTCCGGCGGGATCGGCGCTCTTCTTTACCGAGGCGATCACGCATACCGGCGCGCGTTGGGTAGACGATACGCTGGATCGAGTCGCGGTTTTCAACTGCTACAACGTTGTCGGCAACAAGTGGCACAAGTGGGAACCTCACCCGAAACACCTCGCGGAGATGCCGTTCAAACGTCAGACCCTCTTTCGTCCCGTTTATTGTCAGGATAATGTTCCCTCCCCCGACAACGTTTAGCGGTTTAATCACTCATAGTAGTAGGCACACTCCGTGTGCCGTAAACCGCCTTAGACTGACTATAGGGATAAGACATCTAGTTCATTCGCGGGCGAATGACTACCAAGGACCAAATCATGACAAAACTACATATTGGCATCGTCGGATCGGGTGGAGCGGCGGCGTCCGGCGCCGAACAATTTGCCAAGATCGATACGGCCAAAATCGTTGCGGTTGCCTCACGAAACCGTCACACCGGTACGCAATTGGCTCAACGCGGCGACGCGGAATTCGTGCCCGAATGGCGTGATCTCGTTCAACGCGGTGACTTGGACGGCATCGCCATATTCACCCACAACGACAGTCATGCTGAAATCGCCATCGCCGCGCTTGAGGCAAATAAGCATGTGTTCACCGAATATCCCTTGGCGAGATCTGTCGATCAGGGCGAAGCCGTAATCAGATTGGCAAAATCCAAAAGCCGTGTGCTGCGCGTTTCTCATTCCGAACCCGTATCGAATATGCACCAAGCGATTAAGCGGAAAGTTCAAGGGCTTGGCGGTCTACTGTGGGCGGGCTTTTGGCGGCTTACGCCCGGACGCGGCGCCCGCCCCGAAATTTTGTTTAATCTGCCGGTTTCCGGGCCTCCGGCGCACTTCTTCATCTACCACGTCTACCCGGTTGCGGATCTGTTTGGAGCTGCCAGTTGGGTGGACAGCGCCGCCGTTTACGAAGGCTTGAACGACCAGGGACGGTACAATCGGTTCGTAAACACCGTCACGGTCGGTTTTTTGAGCGGCGGTGTCGGACAATGGACATGGGCGGGTGGCATTGAGACTGACGCGCCTGAACAACATTGCCGGTATGTCCTGAGCGACGGTACGCTTTCGAATGATGGCGGCGGATGGCGCGGCGCTACTTCAGCCGGAGTCGAAGAGATTCAACCAATTGAGGCGCGAAACGTTTCGATCGAAGAGCGGTGGACACGCGAAATCCTGAATGAGGAGACGGAGGCGGCACACGCCGATGCTGCCGTAGCATTCGAGTCGATTCGGATTAGCCTGGCTGCCGAGCAGTCAATGCGGGAGAATCAACGAGTCGATTTGATCTGAGCCCATCTTTGGTTAGGACTTACGCACTTCTGTAGGGAACAACGATCGTTGTTCCCTACGGTCTCATTTGATGGGGCTTCTGCCGTAGTTGCCCGATTTATCGGGCGTGCAGAGGCTCCGCTGTAGTTGCCCGATTTATCGGGCGTTCAGAGGCGTGAGGCGCGGCGATAAATCGCCGAAGTACTTTGAATGTTCAACTGCGTAAGTCCTATTTGATAAGAGTAGGCATAGATACTATTCAAACTTTAGGCACATCAACCGTAACACACCGTCGAATAGGGCTATTTGCTCTTGACGGAACTCCGGCTTTCTGGTATCCTAATCAACAAAATTCAACGCGCCAAATTGCGTCCCCTTACATAATGCCGAGAGTTCGCTCCGTCCTCGTTAATTTAATCGTTGCTTCCATAATTTTTGGTACACTTTTTATACCTTTAGAATCGCGCGGGAGTGGGTCGCCGTGGTTTACCGAGGTTAGCGCTCAAGCCGGTATTCATTTCAAGCATACCGACGGACGGAGCGGGCAGAGGTACTTCGTCGAGACGCTTGGAGCGGGCGCGGCATGGTTCGATTACGACAGAGACGGGGATTTGGACATCTATTTCGTGAACGGAGCCGGCTTGCCGGGGGCAGAGTTGGATGGTTCTCCCGCCAACGCGCTTTTCCGCAATAACGGAGACAAGACCTTCACGGATGTCACAACAGAGGCGAAGGTTGGAGATGGAAGCTACGGGTTCGGCTGTTGTGTCGGCGACTACGATAACGACGGATGGCAAGACCTGTACGTCACGAATTTCGGTGCGAATATCCTGTATCGCAACAACGGGGATGGGAGTTTTACCGATGTCACCGAGACGGCGGGAGTCGGAGATGCGCGCTGGAGCAGCAGCGCCGCATTCGCCGATTATGACAAGGATGGCGACCTGGACCTGTATGTCGTAAACTACTTGGACTATCGGTTGGAAGACAACGAAATCTGCCATCGAGGCGATCTCCGCGTCTACTGTCCGCCGGCGGATTTTACAGGTGTAACCGATGCGCTTTACCGCAATAACGGTGATGGCAGTTTTACGGATGTGACGCGAGCGTCAGGCGTGTATAATTCGGAAGGAAAGGGGCTGGGCGTCGTTTGGGGAGATTACGACAACGACACTTATCCCGATATCTTCGTTGCCAACGACACCACGGCGGATATGCTTTACCGGAATAACGGTGACGGCGCGTTCATGGATGTGGCGCTGTTCGTCGGCGTCGCGCTTGGCGCGAAGGGAATCCCCATGGGCGGTATGGGCACCAGTTTCGGCGACTACGACAACGATGGGGAGCTGGATATCGTCGTAACAAATTTTCAGGACGATCCGAACAGCCTTTATCATGGTGAAGGCGATGGCACATTTGCGGACGCGAGCTATGCGAGCCGATTGGGAGGGGTGAGTTTGCCGTATGTGGGTTGGGGAGTCGATTTTGTAGATTTGGATAACGATGGACTTTTGGATCTGTTCGTCGCGAACGGGAATATCTACGATAACGTGGAAGAGTTTGATCCGGGCTATACTTATCCGCAACGCAACCATGTTTTCAGGAATCAGGGTGACGGAACACTGAATGAAATCTCCAGCCGGTGCGGCCCCGGATTGGAATTAAACAAAGTCAGCCGCGGCGCCGCCTTCGGCGACTACGACAATGATGGCGATATCGATATCCTCATCACCAATTCCAATCAGACTCCCGACCTTCTTGAGAACAAGAGTTCTAATCAGAACAATTGGCTCAACTTGCGACTCGTTGGAACGGAGAGCAACAGAGATGCCGTCGGTGCGCGAGTAAGGGTCATGGCACCGGGACTTGAGCCTCAACTTCGGGAAGTAAAAAGCGGATCCAGTTACCTCTGTCAAAGCGATATGCGTTTGCACTTCGGACTGGGGAAAGCCTCTCTTGTCACGCGCATCGAAATCCGATGGCCCAGCGGCTTGGAAGAAACGTTTGAAGGGATTAAGCCCAATCAATTCCTGGAAGTTCAGGAGGGCGACGGGCGGCTGATCCCGATAGGCTCGCAAAGCAAATAAGCCGGAGATTAAACGGGCGCACAGTTGTTCGCACGGTTTCACCGATTCTGTGGAGGCGGCGGCGTGAAGAGATTACACATGCCGATCGACGTATGTAGCGGCGTGATATCTAAAGTCAAAGGAGACTGAGTTTTATGGGACACAGTGACAAAATGCAGGGCAAACGGGTTCTTATCACGGGCGCCGGCACCGGAATTGGACGGGAAGTGGCGCTGGAATATGCGCGAGAGGGCGCGGCAGTTGTCCTTCATTACGCCCACAGCGCAGCCGGCGCCGAGACCGCGGTAACGGAGATTGAAGATGCGGGCGGGAAGGCGATTGCTTTCAAATCGGACTTCACGGATGTCAACGCGGTCAAGCAATTGGGAGATCAGGCGGTCGAATTTCTTGGCGGACTTGACGTGCTCGTCAACAACGCCGGCATCACGATGAATCTGCCGTTTGAGGATGTGACCCCCGAACAGTTCGACACACTGTACAACGTGAACATACGCGCCCAGTTCTTTCTCACGCAAGCGACGCTGCCGCAGTTGATTGAGAGTCAAGGCGTTGTTATCAACCTTACGTCCATCCACGCTTTCGAGGGTTTTCCCGAGCATTCGGTATATGCCGGCACCAAGGGCGCGATTGTCGCGTTCACCCGCGAACTCGCAATCGAATTGGCGGTCAAAGGCGTTCGGGTGAATGCGATAGCCCCGGGCGCTGTCGAGGTGGAGAACCATTACAAAGCGGTGCCCGATTACGACCCGAAGGCAAATGGACGGATGATTCCCTGCGGGTTTGAAGGGGTACCGCTAGACATCGCTCGGGTCGCCATTTTCCTTGCCTCCGATGATGCTCGGTACATTATTGGCCAGACAATAATTGTGGATGGCGGTACCACCTCTTGGATGCCGTTCAGTGACGGTTTCCGACAACGCGGCGGGGATGCGCGTTTCGGGAGAGGTTACGTTCCGGGATTGTAACCGCGAAACTGATTTGGAGACGGCTGACGATGCGACTGGAGCTGGCCGCTTTATTGGCAATCGCTATAGCGGTGGGCATAGAAAACAGGGCAGAGGGGGCAACACCGACAATGGAAGAGATGGATGTTTCAAGAGCATGGATTGCGACTCACCTGGAATCTAGCGGCGCCGCTCCGCCTTTTTCCTTTCGCTATGACGGTCAGCCGATAACGGAAGCCCTCCGGCAATGGCGAACAGACAGTGTGGCGCGGAAGTTGGATGACTCACGGGTTGAAAGGATTCTCACCTACACCGACTCAAAAACCGGGCTTGAGGTGCGATGCGTGGTCACCGAATACAGCGATTATCCCGCTGTCGAATGGGTAGTCTTCTTCGAGAACAAGGGCCGCGACGCGACGCCGGTTATTTCGGATGTTCAAGCGGCGGATTTCTCCCTCTCAAGCACGAGGATGGGAGACTTTGTTGTCCATCATGCGGACGGAAGCCACGCTGATCCGACGGATTTTCACCCCCGCAAAACAGTACTGACCCGCGAGGAAGCGCTGCGCTTCGCGCCCTACGGGGGTAGATCTTCGGATGGCGTGCTCCCATATTTCAATCTTGAAAAACCCGATGGGGATGGCATGATAGCCGCGGTCGGTTGGACCGGACAGTGGGCGGCATCGTTCACACAACAGAGTGATGCGGATGTCAAATTTCAAGCCGGTATGGAGACCACCCACCTGAAATTGTACCCCGGTGAAGAGATAAGAACGCCGTCTATCTTGTTGTGCTTTTGGGACGAAAATCGAACGCACGGTCAGAATCTGTTGAGAAGCCTTCTGCTCAAGCACTATTCGCCTACCTGTGATAGCGCTTTAGCCGATGTACCGGTTGCGGCGACGCCTCACAGCGAGATTGCCTTTGAATCAACCACCGAAACCAACATGATCGAAGGGATTACGAGGGTGACCTCGAATAATCTGCCGATTGACACGTGGTGGATTGATGCGGGATGGTATCTATGCACGGATGCCGCGACCGGCGAGCGAAATTGGGCGAAAGGCGTTGGAAACTGGGATGCCGACCCCGAACGATTCCCCAACGGCATGAAGCCCGTGGCGGACGCCGCGCACCAAAACGGTTTGAAGTTTCTGCTGTGGTTTGAACCCGAGCGCGTTATGCCCGGTACGTGGCTTTATGAAAACCATCGCGACTGGCTGCTGGCGCCGCCGACGGGCCTTCCTCCGGAGTTGAAATACGAAGAAAACGACGGATTCCATCTATTGGACCTAGGCAACCCGGAAGCGCTCGCGTGGGCGAAAGAGACTTTTTCAGGGATGATTGGGGAGGTTGGGATTGATATCTACCGCCACGACTGCAACATCTACCCTTTGCACTATTGGCGCAATGGCGAAGCGCCGGATCGGCAGGGCATGAACGAGATTCGGTATATCCTGGGGCTATACGATTTTTTTGACTCGCTACAACGCGATCACCCGAACCTCCTGATTGACAACTGCGCCAGCGGCGGCCGTCGACTCGACTTCGAGATGTTGCAGCGATCAGCCGCGCTGTGGCGGAGCGACCACTGTTGGATGGCGGATGCGGAGCAAAGCATGACTTATGGGCTGTCGCTCTGGATGCCGCTGCACGGGGTGGGTGCGGTTACAGTTGATCCGTACGATTTTCGCAGCGGCATGGGCGCCAACTTTGCCGCGTCGCTGAGGTTTTATTCCGATCCGGCTATCTGGGAACCGGCCATGAATCTCTTCGCCGAGTATAGGTCAATCCGTCACCTGTTTCATGGCGATTTCTACCCGCTCACGCCTTACAGCGTATCTTCCGAGGCGTGGATTGCTTGGCAATTTCATCGATCAGACCTTGACGAGGGGATGGTGCAGGCGTTCCGCAGATCCGATAGCGATGTTTCCGATATTGTCTTCAAACTTCACGGATTGTCGCCCGAAGTACAATATGCAGTGACGAATTTCGATGCGCCGGGAACCTCCCAAATGACAGGGCAAGAACTCATGGACAAGGGGATTTCTGTCTCAATCAACACGGCGCGAGGTTCCGCGATGATTGTTTATAAATCGATTGACAACTAAGTGACAACCGTGCTTTTCGACCGTCTCTCTCATAATTTCTGCAAGCCGCAATCTTTGGATATACTGCGCGCTGTCAGAAATTGCGTCTTTTGTAGGATCAAACGAGCGAATAGCGAGTGCGATAGCAAATCCTACTCATTGTCCATTCGCTTGATCCTACAACATCAGACGATTGTAGTTGCCCGATTCATCGGGCGTTTTGGGCGGTGTCGAGATCGGGAGATCGCGGCGATCTCTATCGATCAAACGAGCGAATAGCGAGCGCGATAACAAATCCTACTCATTGTCCATTCGTTTGATCCTGCAACATCACGTGATTGTAGTTGCCCGATTCATCGGGCGTTTTGGAATGACGCAACACATAACCATTGTAACCATAAAAGCTAAATCTCATCATAGCGAAAGGAGTTTGAACCATGACAGTGACGATATATAGAATTTTATGTATTTTCGGCGCGCTTTTCGTTGCCAGTTTAATCTCAACCGGGATAAGTCACGCGCAACCGTTCTTAAAGGGTGTCGAGGCAATCTGGCTATTTGACGAAGGCAAGGGCAAATCGGTCAAAGACTCTTCCGGCAATGGCCATCACGGCGATTTTAGAGGCAAGCCGGAATACGTTGAAGGGAAATTCGGCACCGCTCTGGACTTCGGCGGTCCAGAGGAGGGCGATTGGATACAGATGGACGCCCCGGTCGTTGTCGACACTGTAAATTTCAGCATGGGATTCTGGATGAAGCCCGGCATGCCGCAGAACTGCTGGGCTAATGTGCTGTCTAGCCGAGATCACGACGGGGGAGACGCCGGAATAGCGATTGCGGAGAGCGGCTGTCTCGACAACTGGTTTCGGATCATAATCGGCGGCGTAATCAACTGGGACGGGGTAGGCAATCCGAGAAACACCGTCCGCCCGGAGCCGGAGAAGTGGAACCATATCGTCTTTGTCCGTGAAGGCAGGAACGGAATTTGGTATCTCAACGGAAAGCCGGACCGTGCGAAGCGGGGAAACTTTTATATCGACTTGGGTACGGAGCGCCCGGTAGGAGAATCCCGAGAAAATTTCCGCATCGGCACCGCCATATTTGCCGAAGGCAGGTCCTTTAGAGGAACTCTGGATGAAGCGTTCATCTTCAGGAGAGCGCTAACTCAGCTTGAAGTTACAAAGGTCATGGAAAAGGGGCTGATTGGGGCTCAATCAGTGGATCCGGAAGATAAAATCGCCACGATTTGGGGACAGCTAAAATCCTGATAGACCTTTTGACAACCCCGTAGGTGCGGTTTCTAACCGCACCGGAATGCAACACTTAACCATATTTAGAAAATAAACGGTTAAATCACGAGGGTTGCACAGATGCACAACTCTCCGTAGGGGTTGGGTTCCCCAACCCGTTATTCGCGTTTCTCAACCCATTGGGCGAGAAAAAATCTCGTCAAAACAATAAGGAGTTCAAATCATGAAAATGACGGGATATAGCTTTACCTGCCTTTGCATCGCTTTTTTCGTCATAGGTTTGGCGTTGACCGAAAATAGCCATTCTCAGGCATTTTTGAACAAAGTCGAGGGTATGTGGCTGTTCGACGAAGGCAAAGGCAATACAGTTGAGGATTCCTCGGGCAACGGTCATGACGGCGAATTTGAGGGTGAACCGCAATTCATTGAGGGCAAGTTCGGCGCCGCGCTGGAGTTCGGCGGCCCCGGGGAGCGCGAATGGGTACAGATGAAGTCGCCCATTTCGGTGAATACAGTGGATTTTTCATTTGGCTGTTGGATGAAACCCCACGCGGCGCAAGTATGCCACGTAAATATCCTGAGCGCCAGAGATGCAAACAACTCGGACGTCGGATTTGAATTTGACCAAAGCCAATGTTCGACCAATTGGTACAGGATAGTTATCGGCGGTGTCATAAATTGGGATGCGATAGGTAATCCCAGAAACACGGTGCGCGTAAAATCGGACGAATGGAGTCATGTCGTCTTTGTTCGCCAAGGCAGAGAGGGGATCTGGTATCTTGACGGGAAGCCCGATCGCCCAAAACGGGGCAACTTCTACATTGACTTGGGATCGGCGCAACCGGTGACGCCCAACAAGGAAAACTTCCGCATCGGCGCCCCCATATACGATGACGGACTAAGTTTCCGGGGTGTTCTTGACGAAGTCTTTGTCTTCAAGAGAGCGCTCACCGAGGTTGAAGTCGCGACCGTGATGGAGAAGGGGCTTGTCGGCGCGCAGGCGGTTGACGCGAAAAACAAAATCGCAACGATCTGGGGACGAATAAAATCCTTGTCCAGGTAGGGTATACCGCATCCGCAACCACTGTAGGTGCGGTTTCCAACCGCACTGATTCTCCAAGCAATGAGGGATCAAACGAACGGATAGCGATTAGGATTCGCTATAGCGCTCATTATCCATTCGCTTGATCCATACAGATTCCATGGCGCTCCAAACGTCTCATTAGAAACCACTACTGCCGAGAAAAAAGCGCCATATTACCCAACGTTAGGTATCCACACATCAGGTGATTGTAGTTGCCCGATTCATCGGGCGATTTGAAAGAGTGTAACATTGAACTGTTGAAACCGTATTTGTTGCCATGACTCTAAATCTCATGCGCAGGAAAGGAGTTCGCGCCATGCCAATAAAAATAGATAAACTCGCGTGTTTTTGCTTTGCTTTTTTTATCGCTAGTTCCGCCTTGACCGGGATAAGCCATGCCCAACCATTTTTGAGGGACGTTGTGGCTATCTGGCTCTTTGATGACAGCAAGGGCAAAATGGTCCAAGACTCGTCCGGCAACAAGATTCATGGCGAGTTTGGAGGCAAACCGGAATACGTTGAAGGAAAATTCGGCACAGCGCTGCGATTTGGCGGTCCCGATGAGGGCGACTGGGTAGAAATGAAGGATGCTGTCGCTATAGATAGTGTCGATTTTTCGTTCGGTTGTTGGATGAAACCCGACATGTCCCAGATCTGCTTCTCGACTGTCCTGTCGGGGAGAGATCGGGATCATGTGGACTCCGGGTTTTCATTTGAACAAAGCAACTGTTTGGTCAATTGGTATAGGATTGTCATCGGCGGCGTAATCAACTGGGACGGAATAGGAAATCCGAGAAACGCCGTACAAGTGGAGCCGGAGCAATGGAACCATGTTGTCTTTGTGCGTCAAGGCAGAGAAGGGATCTGGTATCTCAATGGCGAGCCGGATCGTCAAAAACGGGGCAAGTTTTATATCGATTTGGGATCGGACAAACCCTTGAAACCCCAACAAGATAATTTCCGTATCGGCAGCACCATATTTGCCGAAGGGAGAGCCTTCGTTGGCGCCCTTGACGAAGTCTTTATCTTCAGCAGAGCATTGAGTCAACTTGAAATTGCAAAAGTTATGGAAGATGGACTAGTCGGAGCGCAGGCAGTTGACGCGAAGGACAAAATCGCGACGCTCTGGGGGCGGATAAAATCTTGATTCTTTCCTTGTGTAGCCGCTATAATACGGGGCGTTGAAAAAGGGTACCGTTTAGTCCATCGATCTATACTTTTATGTTGCGAGATCGACGGAACGAATAGTGACTTCGATAGTAAATTCTGATGGAAATCTCATTTCCTAATCCCGACAGTTTCAATCAACGGTTAGCCGTAGCGCCCGCCTTCAATTTCCGGCATACGGATACCGAAACCGCCTTAAGTTCCTCACTGTATGACCAAAAAAGGAGGATGCTTTCACAATGACACCGTTCAAATTAACCGACCATCAACTGGATTTTTTTCAAACATTCGGTTTCCTAAGTTTTCCCTCACTGTTGGCAGACCAAATCGACGACATCGAAAGCGCGTTTGAAGCGGTCTGGGAAGAACGAGGGGGCGGACATCACGGCAAACCGCACGACGGCAAGGCGCGCTCCTGTATCGTCCCCTTCATCGATCAAAGCGCTCGACTTTGCGCGCTGCTCGATGACCCAAGTATTCACGGAATTGCCGCCAGCCTGCTCGGCGAGGACTTCAACTATATGGGCAGTGACGGCAACTACTACGTGGGAGACACCGGTTGGCACTCCGACGGCTGGCATGATCGCTTCCGGCACATCAAAATCGCGTTTTATCTTGACCCCTTGACCCGTGACACGGGCGCCATACGGGTCATCCCGGGCAGCCACCTGCCCGGCGACACGTATGCGAATACGCTCGCCGAAAAAGTGGGGCAGAGCCGGGAATTATGGGGCGCTCACGGCAAAGATGTGCCCGCCGCCGCATTGGAAACGATGCCGGGCGATGTCGTTTGCTTCAACCACAACACCAAACACGCCGCATTCGGTGGAAGCGCCCGACGGCGAATGTTCACGATTAACCTTTGCGAACGATACCCCGAAAGCCATTTGGATACGCTTCGCGGCTACATCAGCGGGCACGCCCGGTATTGGGTAGAACGCGTGTATGGAAAAATCATGGTGTCTACTGCCGGACCAGAGCGGATGCGCCACCTCGAGCAGGTCATGGCAAACGATGGGCACCTCGCCGAACTCGCCCGCCAGGCGAAAGAGACAATGACAGAACCGTCGCGGGGCTGAAGAACTTCCCCGATCGCTCAAACCGAACGTTTGCAATCCAGCCTCGGCAGGCGCGCTCCGAATCGCGACCTGCAAATCGCCTTTCAACCCTATCACAATCAATTATGTCCGACGACAACTCAAAACGGAACACCGCTGTCACGTGGCGCGTGATACTCATCGCCATTGTGCTGATTCCACTAAACTCGTACTGGATCATGCAGATGGAGGCGGTCTACTATTCCGCGCACTCGACACTCATCGCGCTGTTTTTCAACGTTGTCTTCAACGTCCTTGTTTTCATGGGTCTCAACATCCCGCTTCGCAAGATTTCGCCGAAACTGGTGTTTCGCCAAGGCGAGCTCATCACACTATACATTATGTTGAGCCAGTCTGCGGGATTGGTCGGACACAGCATGTTGCAAATTCTACCTCCATCAATGGCGGCTCCGTTCGGTCTGGCGACGCCGGAGAATGAGTGGAGCGAACTCTTCGGGCGATACATTCCCACATGGCTTGCCGTCACCGATCAGTGGACGCTGGACGGGTACATTACCGGAGTAAAAACCGAGTCCTCCCTCTATACGGCTCGACACCTTAACGCATGGATCGGTCCGATAATGATATGGTCGGGTTTCATCTGCGTTCTGATGTTCGTGATGATCTGCATCAATATCATCATTCGCAAGCAGTGGTCGGATCGAGAGCGGTTGACATTCCCGATTGTTCAACTGCCGTTCCACATGACCAACCCCGCCTCAAAGTTGTTCTCGAATCGACTGTTCCTGATCAGTTTTGGCGTGGTGAGTTTAATCAGTTTGGTAAACGGATTGCACTTCTTCTTTCCCTCCGTTCCCTATCTGCGCGTCAAACCGTTCGACCTTGGCACCTTATTTACAACGAAGCCGTGGAATGCGCTCGGAACCACGATGTTGACGTTTCGTCCGTTTATCCTCGGGCTCATCTTTCTCATTCCGCTGGACATAGCCTTCTCGTGCTGGTTCTTTTTCTTCTTTTGGAAAACACAGATAATCTTGGGGAGCGTCATGGGATTCCGTCAGCGACCGGAATTTCCTGAGCAAAGCACCGGCGCCTACATTGCGCTTTTCGTCATTGCCCTATGGATTGGCAGAGGTCATTTGGCGCGCATCGTCAAATCGATATTTCGTCTCGTCAAGAAAGAAGACCGAGATGACGGCGCCACCGAACCGCTGAGCTATAGGAGCGCCATGTTGGGACTGGTACTCGGGTTCGCTTTTCTCGTACTGTTCTGTTGGAAGGCGGGAATGACGATGTGGGCGGCGGGGATATTCTTCGCGCTCTATCTTATGACGGAAATTGGCGTTACGCGGATTCGCGCCGAAGTCGGATCGCCCATCCACGATCTGCACTTTGCGGGACCGGAATACATCATGGTGGACACCGTAGGCACGCGCAAAATGGGCCCCGCAAACCTGGCTGTTCTCTCGTTTTTCTGGTTTCTCACTCGCGCGCATTACAGCGATGTGATGCCCCATCAGCTTGAGGGATTCAAGTTGGCGGATCAGGCGCGAATGAACGGTCGACGCGTCCTCCTAGCCATGCTCATCGCCACCGTGCTCGGCACAGTGGCGGCTTTCTGGGCAATCTTGGATTCGGCATATCAGCATAGCGGCGTCATCATGACATGGGCTGGCTTGGAACCGTTCAAACGGCTAGCCGGATGGTTATCCTATCCTACGTCGACCGACTTGGTGGGAGTCGGATTCTTTGCGTACGGGCTGCTGTTCGGTATCTTTCTGATGGTAATGCGGTGGCAATTCCTGTGGTGGCCCTTCCATCCGGCGGGTTACGCCGTCTCCAGCACCTACCAAATGAGGGGGCTCTGGTCCATGTTCCTTTTGGGGTGGCTCATCAAGTGGCTCGTTTTGAGGCATGGCGGGTTACGGCTGCATCGGCAAGTGCTCCCGCTGTTCTTCGGCATGATTCTCGGCGAATTTGCTGTCGGCGGTTTCTGGGCGCTTTTCGGGATCGTCTTCAGAACCGAGACTTACGGTTTCACCGCATGGTGGTATTAGCGCCATTGGCAATCCGGCGGAGCGATCTCCCGATCGCGACCGCATAGATTGCATCCGGGGTCCAAATCGCCTAATAGGGCGTGCCAACACACACCGGCGCGCCGGTTACACGTACGACGCCGCTCTTCGGAATCACAAACGCGCGCGCGCAGTCCACTCCGTTTCCCGGGCGTTGCTTGGAGGCGTTTAGCGAAGGGCGGCCTTTGCGTCTCCAAGCGCTATGAGTTTTATGATAGACCAGATCCGCATAATCCTCGCCATCCTTGTACCGGTAATGCCACCCGTTCTTCCCTTGCGTCCCGCTAAATCCCTTTGAAGCTTGGTAGGTTGTCCCATCCTCGTAGGTTATCACCGGATCCCAATAGGCGCTATCAAACGCTACGCCCTGATTCATGTTCACAAGGAAGCGGAGTTTGTCCCCCGAATTAACGTCCATTTTGATATCGTGATGTTGTCTGTCACGGCTGTGTTTGGAATGCGCCCAACCCTCCTTTGGCCAAATCTGTTCGCCGTTCTTCAGAATCTTAAGATTGACCCCATCCCCAAGTCTTGGTCTCTCCTCGTACAGCGCGTTACGCTCGCTAACCGGCGCGAAGATATATTTCATAAGGAAACGTGAATCTTCCGTGACCAGCTTTGACCGTATCTCTTGGTCGTATTTATGATTCATCTCGATTATTTCCCTCATGTGCGGGCGTTTCAATTTGTAACTCTTGGTCTCGCTAAGGCAAAGGTTATTCGCCATGCACATCAAGAAAACGGCGCATACGATGTACGTCTCGAATCGGCGCGACCCGTTTCGGCGGCTAAGAAGCGAGAACGCAATCAGCAGCGCGAGGATGAGAATAAGAGCCGCGCTTTGGTAGTAGTACCCGCCTCTCCAAATGTCAGGCCAGGCAAGAGGCGTGTGCCGCATATAGAGAAGCATAATCATGAATGCGCAGGATATTAATGCCGTTACGAGCGTCACCGCTAACGCAACGCTATCGATTGACACCTGCCTTGAACTGGAATTGGCATCGACAGACGTGTCCGGGGCTTTCCGTATCACCGACAACGCGATGAGGATGTATGAGGCTAATGCGAGCCCCCGAGACAGCAAATCGCCGTCCAAGAAATTGCCAAACGCCAACTGAAGCTGGAGCGCCGTTAACTTGAAGCCGTGCCAAAGACCTCTCATGTACGAAGCCTGATCTTGATGCAGGAAAAAACTTAACGATGACCAACCTCGATCAGGGGGATGACCCCGAACGGCATCTATGATGTAGGGACACAACCGATAATCCCAGTAGAGATAGAAGCAGAACGCCGCCGAGAACGAAACGGCAAAAAACAGAAGGTGTCGGTGTGATTGATTTTGAAATCGTCGGATCAATCCCAAGATCAGGCTCAAGCCGATTAACCACAGACCGATCAACACCCCCTGCTTGTCCGTGATAAATGACAGAAAGGCGCCCAGACTCAGAAGGATATATGGAACTATGTTTCGTGCTTTTGGGGGCGGTTTCAGCCATTGAAGGAGACAGAGAATCCAAAGCGCCGTCCAGAATGCGGTCACGGTCTTCCCGCAGCGAAAGTACACCCCCTGCATAAAGAGCAACTGTGTTGAAAACGGAAATAGCATGGCTAATACCAAGCATGATGTCCGCCGAAACGCCGGCAACAACTCCCTTGCGACGAAATACAGCACAATCGCGGTCAGAATAGTAAACGCGATCTGCGTGACGCTGTGAAAGCCGTAGGAAAAGAACGGGATTTTGTTTAAGAGTATCACCATTTGAGCGTCAATATACTCGAAGGCGTAACCCAACTCTCGCGCTTGATAGTTGTCCCAGTCCGTAGGCGCCGGATCAAAGAACTTTGCGACCTCGCTCCAAAACCCGCCGGTCGGGTTGCCGTAGAACGCCAAAAAGGTCTCCGTTTCAAGGTGAATTATCGGTCGCGTGTTATTTAAGTTGGCGCACCACACCCCGATCATGATGGCTATCATCACGACAAATGGGATTTGGGATTTATCACGTAAATCTTTGCTAAACGTTGGTATTATTGTGTCCATTTGATAATTGCCATGAACTTTCCGGTGAGAGTGATGAAGCGAATGGATGATGAGTGCGATAGTAAATCCTACTCGCTGTTTCGGTTATTTGATCCCGATTCTTAGACGTGACGCCATTTACATTTGGCGTTCATTGAAACCGAGTTTTTTCTTCAAAACTCGGTTTCTTCCCGGAATCAATGCGGCTTCAACATATCGGTTTAACCCGCTCATGACGCTCGACCCAAAGATTGGCAATCATGTTAATCCCAATAATCACAGTTCGGACAACTGCTAGAACGTCGCTATAGCGCTATCCATGTAGAAAGAAACAAATCAATTGCATTGACTGGAATTTTCTAATCTGTGTTTATCCGCGTTTATCCGCGTCCCTATTCTGCTTGGTTGTATGAGATGAGTGATGCCACATACACTTGGCGAATAAACCATTTAATGAGGAGTAGCTACGCATACCGGAGCGCCGGTTACTCGAACGGTGCCGGCTTTGGGAACAGCAAATACACGGGCACAGTCTAATCCGATTGTTGGGCGGAACCTGGAGGATTTCATCAAAGGAAAACCGTTATGTCGCCAAGTGTTATAGAGTTTATCGTGGACCAAATTGACATAATTCTTGCCGTCCCGGCATTGATAATGCCACCCGTTTTTTCCTTGTGTACCACTATATCCTTTTGAAGCCTGAAAGGTTTTTCCTTCTTCATACGCAATCGTCGGATCCCAGCAGGCTCTATCAGACGCCATGTTCTGATTCGCGTTGACGAGGAAATAGAGCTTGTCGCCCATGTTGACATCCACTTTGAAGTCATGGCGCGCACTGTCGGCGCTGTGTGCGGAATGCGCCCAACCATCATTGGGCCAAATCTGTTCATCGTTCTTCAAAATCTTTAGATTGACGCCATCACCAAATCTTGGTCTCGCCGCATATACCGCATGACGTTCGCTCAATGGCGCGAAGATGAACTTCATTAGGAATCGTGAATCTTCCGTTGCCCGCTTCGACCGTATCTCTCGATCGTATTTTCGATTCATGTCGATTTGATACTTCATGTGCCCGTAACCCCATCCGTAGCCCCTAGTCTTGTCAATGCAGAGGTTATTCGCCATGCACATCAGGAAAACGGCACATACTATATATGTCTCGAATGTCTTCGACCGGTTGCGGCGACCGATAAACGAGAACACTATCATCAGTGCGAGGATGAGGATTAGGGCGGCGCTTTGATAGTAGTATCCGCCTTTCCAAAGATCCTCCCACGCGAGCGGATTGTGCCGCATATAGAGAAGCATTATCATGAATACACAAGACATTAACGCCGTGACTAGCATTACTGCTAACGCCAACTTGTCTGTTAACCCCCGCTTTGAATTACCATAGGCATTGCCAGATATACGCGGGTCAATCTTTATGACCGACAGCGCAATAAGAACGTATGCCGCTAGCGCGAACCCCCAGGACAGAACATTGCCATCCAAGACATTACCAAACGCTAACTGAATCTGTAGCGCCGATAGCTTGAATCCATGCCAAAGACCTCCGATGTATGAAGCGCCATCGTGATGCAAGAAGAAACTCAGGGAGGACCAACCTCGGTCAGGATAGTATCCGTTGACGGCTTTGATGATATACGGGCACAACTTATAGTCCCAGTAGAGATAAAAGCAGAACGCTGCCATGAACGAACCGGCAAAAAAGAGAAGGTGTCGGCATGTATTATTTTGATAACGACGAATCCCCGCCATGATAAGACTCAAGCCGATTAACCATAAACCAATCATGACGCCTTGCTTGTCCGTGATGAATGACAAGAAGGCGCCCAAACTTAGTAGGATATATGCGACCACGTTTCGCGGCTTGACAACCGGTTTCAGCCAGCGGATAATGCAGAGTATCCAAAGCGCCGTCCAGAATGCGGTTACGGTCTTCCCGCTGCGAAAGTACAAGCCGTGCATCACGAGCATCTGCGGCGACAGTGGAAAGAGCATGGCTAATACTATGCACGATGTCCGTCTAAACGTAGGCAGCAACTCCCTCGCGATGAAATACAGCACGAATCCGGTTAGAATGGCAAAGGTGATTTGGATAAAACTGCGAAATCCGTATGAGAAGAACGGGATTTTGTTCAGCAGTAGCAGCATTTGAGCGTCAATGTACTCAAAGGCATAACCCAATTCTCGGGCTTGATAATTGTCCCAGTCCGCGGACACGGGGTCAAAGAACTTCGCGACCTCGCTCCAAAACCCGCCGGTCGGATTGCCGTAGAATGCCAGAAAAGACTCCGCTTCGCGGTGGATCACCGGTCGCGTGGTTGTTAAACTGGCGCACCATACCCCCACCATAATGATTAGCATCAAGGCAAACACGAGTTGAGGTTTGTCACTGTACTTTCTGTCAAACGTTGATTTTATTGTGTCCATGCGATAATTGCTATAAACCTTCCGGTGGGGGTGATCAAGCGAATGGATAATGAGTGCGATAGAGATCCTATCTTGCCCCGCTTGCCACTGCCCGAGTGTTACTTGGTTGTTGGAAAAGTCGAGCAGGTGCGCAAGAAGCGCTTACATAGGAGCCTCAAGAAACGTATCGGCGATTATTCAATCCACCTTTTACGTACAAGAGAAAACGCATATACCTGCGGCACGTTTCATTCTCACATACAACTTTATGGAACCAAATGGAAATTCGGTCGGACTTGGGGAACCGGACAGGACTTTGCGTTTCCAAAAGAATGGCGAAAATCCCGCAACTAATTTCTTGACAACAATTCTGAGAGTTGTTAGAATGTGTAATATCATTAACAATTATCCAGATTGAGGAAATTTGACCACACAAGTAATGTTTATTGCGTCTTTAGTTCGTAAACCTGCCATCAAACATCAACGATTGCAACCCGTAAAAGGATTTCAACGAAGGATGCAACGATGGATTATGGAGTTTCGCGCCGTTTTTCTCGGATCGGTCTCGTTCTTGTAGTTGGGTGGCGGCAGTTTCCCGCCTTGGCGGACACCCGCAATATCCCTGCGCCCGCATATAGAACGGATAGCGTAGATACGCCTCCCGAATGGCAGACCTTTGTCCGAACTACGCGCGAAAAACCCCCCGACGCGCAACGCACCCGCAGCGCCCCGAATCTTACCTCCTCCAATAACGCGCTCATAAACATAACAGCCCCTGAAGCATTCCGTCGCGTGAATTGTACCGAAATTCGCGACATACAGGGGGTTGTATCTTTTCCTACGGGTTCATCCTCTTCCCCAACTCGTAATCATACTGCGCTAATCGTACGTTTCGCCGACCGCTCCTCTGTCTTTCCGATCAAACTTTCCGTTGCAACCGACGCGATTCAAAATTCAATCACGCCAAACCGTACCGTTGCCATTCGGGTGATGTCAAAGTCCCTTGAAACAGAGGTGGGGATTCTTAAGTGGTTGGTGGCAGATTGGGGTTTGGGGAATTCTAAGGTATTCCCTAGTGGCGAACTAAATAGTTGGAATGGCTTTGTGCCGGCTTGGTTATGGCACGATTCAAGCGTCTGCGAGCTGGCAGAAGAGCTTCTCGGACGGTATCCGCCGAGGAGAATAATCCTAATGAGAAGCCATTTGATGTCAACGGCAAAGCGGAAAGTGTCCGATTTCCTTCTTCGTGAAGAGGGGTTGAACACGGTGAAACCCAAGCGATCAACTTAAATCAATTCGTTGCAGAGAATTGTGGGTGGAACGGATGGGAATCTTCCGCCCTTCAATCCTTCCAATGCTACTTTTCCTTGATTATTGTAACTGCTTGGATTCAATTTGGAAAGATGTCTATTCACTTGTTGGGACGAACATCAATTCGACTCGAGTAGGACATCATCCAGAAACTCATAAGAGATAGCAACGCTATTCGCGATTTTGAGTAGGTGTTTGTGCATCAACAGTGCATGTAATGTGCTTGGTTGGAGTCACTAGTGGATACACCACAGCCTTGTGATTGCCCGCTTTTTCGAGAATGCGAAAAAGGAAAATTCAGAATAATCGGAATAACAAGTTTGGGGGTGGCCAATCGACTGATCCAAGGTATTGTACGAAGGGAGAATCCGGTATCTTGAATAGAATCATTCAACTTCTACAACTTATTATTTTCCTAACGGTCACATGCTCTTTCGTAAAATCTATATCCCTCGGACAGGAAGCCGAAGGAAAGATTGCTTTTACGTCAAATCTCAATGGCAAATTTGAAATCTACATTATGGACGCAGATGGCGCCAATCCTACCAATCTCATCCGCGGTGGAGGCCCCTCTTGGTCTCCCGATGGGTCACAGATTGCGTTCTACGTAGGCAATGGCATTGGTAGCGACATTTCCGTGGTTAACCTAGACGACAATAGCCTACGGAGTCTTACCAACAATCGGATTGATGACAATATATTTCCCGCTTGGTCGCCCGATGGAACAAAGATTGCCTTTGTGTCAAACCGTGGTGGGAATAGAGACATTTACATGATGACTGCTGACGGGAAAAATCCCAAAAACCTCACTTGGGATCTACTTGAAGAGGACAGACCGAATTGGTCGCCTGATGGAAAGAAGATTGTCTTTGGAGCGTATCAAATAAACCCTCAGAGAAATCGTGGCGAGTCGGATATTTTTGTGATAGATGCCGATGGCGCTAATCGCATCAATCTTACCCAAAACCCTGGCGCGATTAATTCCTATCCCAGTTGGTCACCGGATAGAAAAAAGATCGCCTATAGCGCATCACCTAAGCCTCGTCTTTGGTTTGCACCATTTAACATTCATGTGATGAATGCTGATGGAACCAATCCTATTATGCTTACCGAAACTGGACGATGGATTTACGAACACGACCTAGTTGGTCGTCGGACGGAAAAAGGATTGTGTTCACTCGACAAGAAGCGGATGGCACCCATGACATCTACTCAATATATGCTGACGGAAGTGGTCTAGTTAACCTCACTCAAACGCCCCGCGTACAGGACAATAGCCCGTCCTGGCGCCCGACACGATTATCGGTGACATCACGGAGGAAGTTGACGACGCAGTGGGGGACAGTCAAACAGAACTAACGCTCTGCATCGGTACCAATCGGATTGCAATCGCAAAGCAACAAAAACGAGAATTTAACTATAAGAGCCAGATTGGTTTATGTGACGATGTTACGCGCCAATGCGAAGAAGGAAGACTTGATACAGTTTTTGGAAATGGAGTTGTCTTGCAGCGGAAATCCGACCTTAAATCTGGCGCATCTAATGACGGCAACGTGGATACGGAATGGAACCCTGGTTTACGGTTGCCGTGCTAAGGGGGGCCTTTTCCCGGGGATGGATTTTAAGATTGGGAACTAATCTCCCGACCATCAGCACATGGGTCTTCCTGAATTATTCAAAATCCTGCTGTTTGCTCAGGTCACGCTTTTTACTCTTGTCATCCATCAGTTGGCAAGCTGGCAATTAAGCGCTCAAACCATAAGCGCGTGAATTTCCTCGCTGATTGGTTTGTTCCTTATGTGCCGATTCGCCGGCGCGATGAGAGGGTGGGCATCTGTCAATGTGCACGGAGATTGATAATTCGGGATGACCTATGCTTTTCGCTCGCGTCAAGAGATTGTGCAAGAAACCGAGTTTTTTCCCGAAAACTCGGTTTCTCAACTTGCTTTGCACTTTCTCTTCACGTGAGCCACGCTTTTGTACATTTTAGCAGCATAACAAAAGGAGAATATGACCGATGAATAAAATCAGCGCAATTTTGAGAATATGCCTATTGCTACTGCTATTGGCGTTAATGCTTGCGTCGGACAGCATAGCGCAGGGATTCGAACCGCGAATCGTCTTTGCATCGAACCGCGACGGCGATTGGGACATTTACTCCATGGACGCGAACGGAGATAATCTTGCCCAACTCACCAACCACCCGGCATCCGATGAAAATCCCGCTTGCTCGCCGGATGGGAGAAGGATTGCGTTCAGATCAGAGCGTGACGGTACTCGTGACCTGTACGTGATGGACCGCCACGGCGATAACGTCATCAGACTCACGAGTGACAATTCCAGGGAGGGCCGCCCTAGCTGGTCGCCGGATGGCACGAGGATTGCCTTTGCAGCTTTCCGTTTTCATGTGCTCAACTCGGAAATCTACGTGATGGACGCCGATGGAGAAAATGAGATAAATTTGACAAAACACAAGTGGTCGGATGCTAGGGCAAGTTGGTCACCGGATGGAAGCAAGATTGCGTTTGTCTCCTTCCGTGATGGCCGCGCCGATACTCCCAGGCATATTTTCGTGATGAATGCGGATGGAACAGGAAGGCGCAATCTCACTGAAGACACCGGCCTAACGGACAGTTTCAGTCCTACTTGGTCACCGGATGGAAGCAAGATTGCATTCGATTCGCGGATCCACTGGATGACTGGCGACATTTACGTGATGACCGCTGACGGTGAAAAGTTAGAGAGGCTCACGGACAAGGAGGGCAACAACAGGCAACCGGCCTATGTGCAGAATGGGAGAAGAATCGCATTTGATTCAAACCGGGACGGAGATTATAAAATTTATCTGATGGACACCACTGGGAGGAACGTGGTCAAACTTACGAAAACCCCTCCCGGTATTGGGAACGTATCTTCTTCCTGGCTGTCGCGTGCATTGTCAGTCAATCCAAGCGGAAAGTTGCCGATATCTTGGGGAGAACTCAAACGGCGCGGCAACCCGTGATGATGTCAATGAACTCGGCGCCGACACCTAAACTCGAGCCACAGCGTAGAGATTATTATAGCATCTACTATAGAGAATACTCTAGACTTGAGCGACCCGATAAAGGAGAATATGACCAATGAATAAAATCAGCGCAATTTTGAGAAGATGCCTATTGCTACTGCTATTGGCGTTAATGGTTACGTCAGACAGCATAGCGCAAGGATTTGAGTCAAGAATCTTTTTTTCATCAAATCGCGATGGCGATTGGGACATTTACTCCATGGACGCTAACGGAGATAATCTTGCCCAACTCACCGACCACCCGGCATCCGATGAATATCCCGCTGGCTCGCCGGATGGGAGAAGGATTGCCTTCAAATCTGAGCGCGACGGTACTCCTGACCTGTACGTGATGGACCGCCACGGCGATAACGTCATCAGACTCACGAGTGACAATTTCAAGGAGGGCCGCCCTAGTTGGTCGCCAGATGGCACGAGGATTGCCTTTAGAGCTTTCCGTTTTGATGTGCTCAACTCGGAAATCTACGCGATGGACGCCGATGGAGAAAATGAGATAAATTTGACAAAACACAAGTGGTCGGATGTTAGGCCGAGTTGGTCACCGGATGGGAGCAAGATTGCGTTTGTCTCCTTCCGTGATGGCGGCTTCGGGACTCCCAAGCATATTTTCGTGATGAATGCGGACGGAACGGGAAGGCGCAATCTCACTGAAGACACTGGCCTAACGAACAGTTTCGCTCCTGCTTGGTCGCCGGATGGAAGCAAGATTGCTTTCAATTCGCTGCGCCACTTCTTCCCCGATCCCTCGCGCAATGACATTTTCGTAATCACCGCTGACGGGAAAGAGTTGGAACAACTTACGGACGGGCCGGGTAGCAACAAGTCACCGGTCTATTCGCCGGATGGAACAAAAATCGCCTTTGTGTCAAGCCGTGATGAAGATCATAATATTTATCTGATGGATGCCAACGGGAGGAACGCCGTCAAACTCACGAAAACTCCTCGTGGTATTGATAACGATCATCCCTCTTGGCCTCACGGCGCATTGGCAGTCAGTCCAAGCGGAAAGTTGCCGACATCTTGGGGAGAGATCAAACGCGCCGGTAACCCGCGATGATGTCAATAAACTCGGCGCCGAGAGCGTCATACTAATTCTGAATCTATATGTTACAAGAGCCTTGAGTTCGTAGTAGTGCAATTCATTGAAGATCTCTATCGCACTCACTATTCGTTCGTTTGATCGTCTCAAATCGACTGTAACATTTAGATTTTGAATCCGTATCAGATAATGGTTGGGGGCGCGTCCAAACGGCACCTGCGCCCCCGCTCAAAACCGGTTATTTCACCGATCATTTTACGCACAACCAAGGAGGACAAAATGCGATTCGGACGCACACTTGTGTCGTTTACCGGGTTAACCGTGATGCTGTTAAGCGCCGAACTGTGGTTAATGGGAGGACTCGCCGCGCAGGAGTCACGGATTGTTTTTTCAAGCCTGGCATTTGACAACTTTGAAATCTATGTAATGGACGCCGACGGAGGAAACCGGGAAAACTTGTCTAACCATCCATTGCACGACAAGGATCCGGATTGGTCTCCCGACGGGACCAAGATTGCATTCGTTTCCAACAGAAACGATGGTGAATATCAGATCTACGTCATGGACGCCGATGGCACGAACCAGATTAGACTCACAGATGGACCGCGGAGGAAGCGTCATCCGGACTGGTCCCCCGATGGGGGTAAGATTGCGTTCGCCATCCACGATGGGAGATCTCATATCGAGGTGATGGATGCGGATGGCAATAATCGTGTGGTGTTTGAAAACGAGGCTGCGGGGCCATCATGGTCTCCGGATGGGGGTAAGATTGCGTTCGTATCAATAAGAGACGGGGGCCTTGAGAATTACGTGATAGGCGTTGACGGACAGGGGCTTGAAAGGTTGACGCACGGTTTCTCGGGCGGGTTCAATCCCTCGTTTTCTCCCGACGGACAGCGGATTCTATACGAAGTCTGGAACAAAGAATTCTATAACATCTATGTGATGGGGGCGGATGGTAAAAATCAAAAGAGGCTTACAGACAATCAAGAAAATTATCAGGCCCCCGCATGGTCTCCCGATGGGGGAAAAATCGCTTATGTGGTCTCTAATGATGATGCTCCCTTTGACAGAAAGATTCACTTGATGACCGCGGACGGAAAATATATTAAGCAACTCAGCAAAGTTCGTGATGTGATCGATGACCAGCCGGACTTTAGCCCGGTAGGATTAGCAGTATACCCCTCTACCAACAAAACCACAATTTGGGGCAGGCTTAAGAAGCGCGCCTCGAAAGTCCGATAGTTTGCGCGATTGCCTTTCGAACTACGAATCATGACAATGGGGGAGTGCGCCGGGGTAGGTCATTGAAAACCTCGCCAGCGCAGAGGGCGCCACGCATAGGCTTAAGAGTTTCTTTGAAAAAAGGAGGATATGACCGATGAATAAAATCAGCCCATTCATGAGAAGATGCTTGTTTCTGCTGCTATTGGCGTTAATGCTTGCGTCGGACAGCATAGCGCAGGGATTCGAACCGAGGATTGTCTTTGCATCGAACCGCGACGGCGATTGGGACATCTACTCCATGGACGTAAACGGAAACAATGTCGTCCAACTCACCGACCACCCGGCAATTGATCATTATCCCGCTTGCTCGCCGGATGGGAGAAGGATTGCGTTCCTCTCAGAACGCGGTCTTACATCTGACTTGTATGTGATGGACAGCGATGGGGGTAACGTCATCAGACTCACGAGTGACAATTCCAAGGATAGCCGCCCTAGTTGGTCGCCGGATGGCACGAAGATCGTCTTTTCATCTTCCCGTTGGGTCAACCGCAACTCGGAAATCTACGTGATGGACGCCGATGGAGAAAACGAGATAAATTTGACAAACCACAAGTGGGACGATGTTAGGCCGAGTTGGTCGCCGGATGGAAGCAAGATTGCGTTTGTCTCCATGCGTGATGGCGCCGTCGCGTTTGAGCCCAGGCATATTTTCGTGATGAATGCGGATGGAACGGGAAGGCGCAATCTCACTGAAGACACCGGCCTAACGAACAGTTTCAGTCCTACTTGGTCGCCGGATGGAAGCAAGATTGCGTTCAGCTCGCGGATCCACTGGATGACTGGCGACATTTACGTGATGACCGCTGACGGTGAAAAGTTAGAGAGGCTCACGGACAAGGAGGGCAACAACAGGCAACCTGCCTATGTGCGGAATGGGAGAAGAATCGCATTTGAGTCAGACCGGGATGGAGATTATAAAATTTATCTGATGGACACCAACGGGAGGAACGTGGTCAAACTTACGAAAACCCCTCCCGGTATTGAGAACATATCTTCTTCCTGGCTGTCTCGTGCATTGTCAGTCAGTCCAAGCGGAAAGTTGTCGACATCTTGGGGAGAGATCAAACGCACCGGCAACCCGTGATGATGTCAATGGATTCGACACCTGCTGATGCAAAGAGGAAAGACTTGGCTAAGTTTTTGGGAAGGAGTATTGAGTCTCACAAGTCATTGCCAAGATTTATGGAATACTCTAGGTTTTGTTGAGACTTACGTGAAGTGTGTCCAATCGTAGGGGCGAGGTTCCCTCGCCCCATGTATCGGGAAACGTAACGAATGGGTTGGGGAACCCAACCCCTACGAAGAATTGTGCGTCTGTGTAGCCCCCTTGATTGTCGCGTTGTGATGAAATGTCAACAGAACCTAGCAATGAATAACCCGAAAAAGGAGAATTTCACTGATGAATAAAATCAGCCCATTTTTGAGAAGATGTCTGCTTCTACTGTTATTGGCGTTAATGCTTGTGTCAGACAGCATAGCGCAGGGATTCGAACCGAGGATTGTCTTTGCATCGAACCGCGACGGCGATTGGGACATCTACTCCATGGACGCAGACGGAAACAATGTCGTCCAACTCACCGACCACCCGGCATCCGATGACAATCCCGCTTGCTCGCCGGATGGGAGAAGGATTGCGTTCAGGTCAGAGCGTGACGGTACTCGTGACCTGTACGTGATGGACCGCCACGGCGATAACGTCATCAGACTCACGAGTGACAATTCCAGGGAGGGCCGCCCTAGTTGGTCGCCGGATGGCACGAGGATTGCCTTTAGCGCTTTCCGTTTTCATGTGCTCAACTCGGAAATCTACGCGATGGACGCCGATGGAGAAAATGAGATAAATTTGACAAACCACAAGTGGTCGGATGTTAGGGCAAGTTGGTCACCAGATGGGAGCAAGATTGCGTTTGTCTCCTTCCGTGATGGCCGCGCCGATACTCCCAGGCATATTTTCGTGATGAATGCGGATGGAACGGGAAGGCGCAATCTCACTGAAGACACCGGCCTAACGGACAGTTTCAGTCCTACTTGGTCGCCGGATGGAAGCAAGATTGCATTCGATTCGCGGATCCACTGGATGACTGGCGACATTTACGTGATGACCGCTGACGGTGAAAAGTTAGAGAGGCTCACGGACAAGGAGGGCAACAACAGGCAACCGGCCTATGTGCGGAATGGGACAAGAATCGCATTTGAGTCAAACCGGGACGGAGATTATAAAATTTATCTGATGGACACCACTGGGAGGAACGTGGTCAAACTTACGAAAACCCCGCCCGGTATTGAGAACGTATCTTCTTCCTGGCTGTCTCGTGCATTGTCAGTCAGTCCAAGCGGAAAGTTGTCGACATCTTGGGGAGTTCTCAAACGCGCCGGCAACCCGCGATAATGTCAATAAACTCGGCGCCGACACCTAAACTCGAGCCACAGCGTAGAGATTATTATAGCATCTACTATAGAGAATACTCTAGACTTGAGCGACCCGATAAAGGAGAATATGACCGATGAATAAAATCAGCCTATTTTCGACAAGATGTCTGTTTCTGCTGCTATTGGCGTTAATGGTTACGTCATACAGCACAGCGCAGGGATTTGAACCGAGGATTGTCTTTTCATCAAACAGCGATGGCGACTGGGACATTTACTCCATGGATGTAAATGGAGACAATCTCCTCCAACTCAGCGACCACCCGGGTTCTGATCGGTATCCCGCCTGCTCGCCGGACGGGAGAAGGATTGCGTTCATCTCAGAACGTGGCATTACATTTGACCTGTATGTGATGGACAGCGATGGCGACAACGTGATCCGACTTACCAATGACAATTTTTTTGAAAACCGCGCCAGTTGGTCGCCGGATGGAACGAGGATTGCCTTTTCAAATTTCCATTTTGACGTTGGCAACTCGGAAATCTACGTGATGGACGCCGATGGAAATAATCTGATAAATCTGACAAATCACAAGTGGCACGATGTTACGCCGAGTTGGTCACTAGATGGAAGCAAAATTGCGTTTTGCTCCTACCGTGATGGCGGCTTCAGGACTCCTAGGCATATTTTCGTGATGAATGCAGATGGAGAGGGAAGGCGCAATCTCACCCGCGATACCGTCCTAACGACTAATAAGTTTCCTACTTGTTCGCCAGATGGACGCAAGATTGCTTTTCAGTCGCAGCGCTTCTTCCGCGATGACGCGCGTAATGACATTTTCGTAATCACCACTGACGGGAAAGAGTTAGAGCAGCTTACGGACGGGCCGCGTGACAGCAGGTACCCAGCCTATTCTCCGGACGGGACAAAAATCGCGTTTGCGTCAAGCCGTGACGAAGATTCTCATATTTATTTGATGGACACCAACGGGATGAACGTGGTCAAACTCACGAGAACTCCCGCCGGTATTGGTAACGGACTTCCTTCTTGGCTGCCCGGTGCATTGGCAGTCAATCCAAACGAGAAATTGCCGACATCTTGGGGAGAGATCAAACGCACCGGCAACCCGCGATGATGTCAATAAACTCGGCGCGGACACCTAAACTCGAGCCACAGCGTAGAGATTATTATAGCATCTACTATAGAGAATACTCTAGACTTGAGCGACCCGATAAAGGAGAATATGACCGATGAATAAAACCAGCCCATTCATGAGAAGATGCTTGTTTCTGCTGCTATTGGCGTTAATGCTTGCGTCGGACAGCATAGCACAGGGATTTGAACCGAGAATCGTCTTTGCATCGAACAGCGATGGCGATTCGGACATTTACTCCATGGACATAAACGGAGACAATCTTCTCCAACTCACCGACCACCCGGCAACTGATTGGTTTCCCGCTTGCTCGCCGGATGGGAGAAGGATTGCGTTCATCTCAGAACGTGGCATTACATTTGACCTGTATGTGATGGACAGCGATGGGGACAATGTGATCCGACTTACCCAGGACAATTTTTTTGAAGCCCGCGCCAGTTGGTCCCCGGATGGCAGGAGGATTGCCTTTTCAAATTTCCGCTGGGAGGTTGGCAACTCGGAAATCTACGTGATGGACGCCGATGGAAATAATCTGATAAATCTGACAAACCACAAGTGGCACGATGTTACACCGAGTTGGTCGCTAGATGGACGCAAGATTGCGTTTTGCTCCTACCGTGATGGTGGCTTCAATACGCCCGAGCACATTTTCGTGATGAATGCGGATGGAACGGAAAGGCGCAATCTCACTGCCGATACCCACCTAACGACTAATCAGTTTCCTACTTGTTCGCCCGATGGACGCAAGATTGCTTTTCAGTCGCAGCGCTTGTTCCGCGATGGCACGCGCTATGACATTTTCGTGATTACCGCTGACGGGAAAGAGTTAGAGCAGCTTACGGAAGACGGTGCTAGTGGGTTACCAGCCTATTCGCCGGACGGGACAAAAATCGCCTTTGTGTCAAGCCGTGATGGAGATCATAATATTTATCTGATGGACACCAACGGGAGAAACGCGGTGAAACTCACGAGAACTCCTCCCGGTATTGCTAACGGACTTCCTTCTTGGCTGCCCGGCCCATTGGCAGTCAATCCAAACGGAAAATTGCCGACATCTTGGGGAGATCTCAAACGCAATCGCAACCCGTGATGATGTCAATGGATTCGACACCTGCCGATGCAAAGAGGAAAGACTTGGCTAAGTTTTTGGGGAAGGAGTACTCAGTCTCACAAGTCATATCGCAGGATTTAGAGAATACTCTAAAAATGTAGAACCCGAAAAAGGAGAATTTCACTGATGAATAAAATCAGCGCATCCATGAGAAGATGCCTATTTCCCCTACTGTTGGCGTTAATGGTTACATCAGACAGCATTGGGCAGAGATTCGAAGCGCGAATCGTCTTTGCATCGAACCGCGACGGCGATTGGGACATCTACTCCATGCACGTAAACGGAAACAATGTCGTCCAACTCACCGACCACCCGGCAACTGATCATTATCCCGCTTGCTCGCCGGATGGGAGAAGGATTGCGTTCAAATCAGAGCGTGACGGTACTCCTGACCTGTACGTGATGGACCGCGACGGGGATAACGTCATCAGACTCACGAGTGACAAATCCAGTGATAGCCGCCCTAGTTGGTCGCCGGATGGCACGAAGATCGCCTTTTCATCTGCCCGTTGGGCCGTCCGCAACTCGGAAATCTACGTGATGGACGCCGATGGAGAAAACGAGATAAATTTGACAAACCACAAGTGGCGCGATGTTCTACCAAGTTGGTCGCCGGATGGGAGCAAGATTGCGTTTGTCTCCTTCCGTGATGGCGGCTTCAAGACTCCCAGGCATATTTTCGTGATGAATGCGGATGGAACGGGAAGGCGCAATCTCACTGAAGACACCGGCCTAACGAACAGTTTCAGTCCTACTTGGTCGCCGGATGGAAGCAAGATTGCATTCGATTCGCGGATCCACTGGATGAATGGCGACATTTACGTGATGACCGCTGACGGTGAAAAGTTAGAGAGGCTCACGGACAAGGAGGGCAACAACAGACAACCGGCCTATGTGCGGAATGGGACAAGAATCGCATTTGAGTCAAACCGGGACGGAGATTATAAAATTTATCTGATGGACACCACTGGGAGGAACGTGGTCAAACTTACGAAAACCCCTTCCGGTATTGAGAACGTATCTTCTTCCTGGCTGTCTCGTGCATTGGCGGTCAACCCTAACGGAAAGTTGTCGACATCTTGGGGAGAGCTCAAACGCGCCGGCAACCCGCGATGATGTCAATGGATTCGACACCTGCCGATGCAAAGAGGAAAGACTTGGCTAAGTTTTTGGGGAAGGAGTACTCAGTCTCACAAGTCATATCGCAGGATTTAGAGAATACTCTAAAAATGTAGAACCCGAAAAAGGAGAATTTCACTGATGAATAAAATCAGCCCATTTTTGAGAAGATGCTTGTTTCTATTGTTACTGGCATTAATGGTTGTGTCAGACAGCATAGCACAGGGATTTGAACCGAGAATCGTTTTTGCATCGAGCCGCGACGGCGATTGGGACATTTACTCCATGGACGTAAACGGAGATAATGTGGTCCAACTCACCGACCACCCGGCATCTGATGGGTATACCGCTTGCTCGCCGGATGGGAGAAGGATTGCGTTCCTATCAGGTCGCGGCGTTACATGGGACCTGTATGTGATGGACAGCGATGGGGACAATGTGATCCGACTTACCCAGGACAATTTATTTGAAGCCCGCCCTAGTTGGTCGCCGGATGGCACGAGGATTGCCTTTTCAAATTTCCGGTGGGAGGTTGGCAACTCGGAAATCTTCGTGATGGACGCCGATGGAAATAATCTGATAAATCTGTCAAAACACAAGTGGCAAGATGTTACACCGAGTTGGTCGCTAGATGGAAGCACGATTGCGTTTTGCTCCTACCGTACCGGTGGCATGAATGATCCCGAGCATATTTTCGTAATGAACGCAGATGGAACGGGAAGACGCAATCTCACCGGCGATACCCACCTAAGGACTAGTAGATTTCCTACTTGCTCGCCAGATGGAAGCAAGATTGCTTTTCAGTCGCAGCGCTTCTTCCGCGAAGGCACACGTACTGACATTTACGTGATAACCGCCGACGGGAAGGAGTTAGAGCAGCTTACGGAAGACGGTCGCAGCAGGTTCCCAGCCTATTCGCCGGACGGGGCAAAAGTCGCCTTTTCGTCAAGTCGTGATGGAGGTGGACATATTTATTTGATGGAGGCAAACGGGAGGAACGCGGTCAAACTCACGAGAACTCCTCCCGGTACTGGTAACGGACTTCCTTCTTGGCTGCCCGGTGCATTGGCAGTCAATCCAAACGGAATGTTGCCGACATCTTGGGGAGATCTCAAACGCAACCCGTGATGATGCCAATGAACTCGGCGCCGAGAGCGTCACATAATGGTTGGGGGCGCGTCCAAACAGTACCTGGGCGCCCGCTCAAAACCGGTTACTTTACCGATCATTTTACGCACAATAGAGGAGGAAAAAATGCGATTCGGACGCACGCTTGTGTCGTGTATCGGGTTAACCGTGATGCTGTTAAGCGGTGAACTGTGGTTAATAGGAGACCTCACCGCGCAGGGATCACGGATTGTTTTTTCACACCTGGGATTTGACAACTTTGAAATCTATGTAATGGACGCCGATGGAGGAAACCGAGCAAACTTGTCAAACCATCCAGTGGACGACGAGGATCCGGATTGGTCTCCCGACGGGACGAAGATTGCATTCGTTTCCCGTCGAACTGGCGAATATCAAATCTACGTCATGGACGCCGATGGAAATAACCAGATTAAACTGACAGATGGACCACGGAAGAAGGAGGATCCAGACTGGTCCCCCGATAGTCAAAAGATTGCGTTCACCGTCTGGGCTGGGATAGGTCATATCGAAGTGATGGATGCGGATGGAGAAAATCGTGTGGAGTTTGAAGACGAATCAATGCAGCCATCATGGTCTCCGGATGGGCAAAGGATCGCATTCGTATCCTGGAGAGATATGGGCAACGAAATTTACGTGATAGGCGCTGACGGACAAGGGCTTGAAAGGCTGACGCACGATTTAGCGGGTAAATGGAACCCATCGTTTTCTCCCGACGGACAGCGCATTGCATACTGGGGCGAGGAGGCGGGATTCTCTCACATCTATGTGGTGGGGACGGATGGAAAAAATCGGGTGAGGCTTACACACAATGAAGAGAATCACTGGGGGCCCGCATGGTCTCCCGATGGACGGTCGATTGCTTATGCGAGCTCTAATGATGGTTTTCCTCTCGGCGCAAAGATTCACTTAATGACCGCAGACGGAAAATATATTAAGCAACTCAGCAACGTTCATGATGGAATCGATCACCAGCCGGACTTTAGCCCGGTAGGATTAGCTGTGTCCCCCACTTCTAACAGAACCACAATCTGGGGTAGGCTGAAGATAGGTGCGTTGAGCCTTCGATAGCCAGGCTATTGCCTATTGACTACGAATCTTGATGATAGGAACGATTGTGATTGCAATCAAGAATTATACATATAGGCTTTACTAGGTTCGGCTCGTAATAGTGCAATTTATACTGCGCGCTGTCAGAAATTGCGTCTTTTGTAAGATCAAACGAGTGGATAGCGAGTGCGATAGAAATCCTCGCGGTTTCCAACCGCGCCTACTGCCAGACGCTTTAAAACACGCAATTTCCAGCGGTGTGAAGTATAAGTAACCCAAGTTGCCACCTTTGTCTGACAGGGGCACGGAAACCGAGTTTTTGCCGATGTCAAAACACCAGATTGGCGGAAAGCGGCAATAACGCAAACATGACAAAACTTGCCTTCAGATGACTAAAAATAGCTTTGCTACCGACTATTCAAACGGATTCTTAACGAGATCGTTCAGATTTGGTTTCGCTCCCAACTGTTCCCAATCACGGGAATGCGTGTTTACTAGTTCAATACTGTTAAGGAGGACTACAATGATTAGATTCACAACAAAAGCAATGCTATCGACTTTCACGGTTTTACTCACCACACTACGACTATCCTACGGCGACATTGAGAGAGCGGATGTCCTCATGGCGTTTACCTTTGCAGCCGGAGATGGAAAAATCGGCCAAGTGGCAGACGGAATCCTAAAGGATATCTCCGGCAATGGCCACGATGGTGAGTTCAGACAGAAGCCGACATGGGTTAAAGGAGTTTGGGGAGCCGGGCTTCAAGTGGGACCGGCAGGTGGGGGCTGGAATGCCGTCACTATTCCACACGCCGACGATATGGATCTTGAAGAGTTTGCCATTGGTGCATGGGTAAAAACCGAAAAACTCGTCGGCGCCTGTTGCAACATGATAGTCAGCAAGGAAAACTTTGGGTTGGCTCGAAATTATTCAATGTGGATGCGGGAACAGGTAACGGTTGGGTTTACAACGAGGAACCCGTTTAATGATGTTCAAGCGCGCAGCATAGTGATTACGGATGGCAAATGGCACCACGCGGTGGGCGCTTACAACGGGACGGACCTCATACAATATGTGGACGGTACAGCCTACGGCAAGGCGCCTTTCGGAGGGCAAGTTCCGGCTTCACACCCCAGCGAGCGGTTACACATTGGCGCCATGGGACCGGGTGGCGTCAGTTTCGGCATGGAGGGATCCGTGGATGAAGTCGTAATCTTCAATCGAGGTTTAACAGAACCTGAGGTAAACGACCTCATGGACCATGGACTTGAAAAGTTACTCGGATTTCAAGCAGTAGATTCTCGCGATAAAATGGCAACTACATGGGCAGAACTTAAATCGCTAAAGCGCTAGTCCAACCGTTCGGAAATGACTGATTCATCGTAGTTGTCTGCTTCAGATTTTTGAGTCGCGTAGTAAATCTGCTTGGGATTTTACTATCTATACTTAACGCCGCTTGGAATTGCTCTTCCTCGGTAGGTGCGGTTTCCAACCGCACCGATATTCCAACCCTTGTAGGAGCGATCTCCAGGTCGCGACTTGCTGGTTCTACACAATTCCCATTAGGAACCATTATTGCCGATAAAAAAGCGCAACATTAGCCAACACAAAGTATAACTCAAGTTGTCACCTTTGTCTGGCAGGGGCACAGAAACCGAGTTTTTTCCCCAAAACTCGGTTTCTCAAAATCGCTTTGCACTTTCCCTTGACCTGAGCCACGTTTTTGAATCTCATCATTAAGACATCAAGGCAAACCGCGTGATGCCGATTGTCGTTGGATGCTCAATTTAACGGGAATCAAAACGAGGAGTTAACGCCTCCGGTTTATGTCGTAATCGGTTCGCTTTTTTGTCACCGGAACTAGACGGTGTAATCATCAATTCTGATGGTTTTCTCAAGCGATTCACGTGCATTTTAGGATTATTGCGCCGCAATCGACGTAAAACCTTAAGAGAGATAAAAATGCGATTCAAGCTGATATTGAGATGTCCACTGCTATTGGCGTTGATGGTTACGTCGGACAGCGCAGCGCAGGGATTCGAACCGAGAATCGTCTTTGCATCGAACCGCGACGGCGATTGGGACATCTACTCCATGGACGTGAATGGGGACAATCTTGTCCAGCTCACCGACCACCCGGCAGCTGATGAGTATCCCGCTTGCTCGCCGGATGGGAGAAGGATTGCGTTCCTCTCAGAACGCGGTCTTACATCTGACTTGTATGTGATGGACAGCGATGGGGGTAACGTCATCAGACTCACGAGTGACAATTCCAGGGATGGCCGCCCTAGTTGGTCGCCGGATGGCACGAGGATTGCCTTTTCATCTTCCCGTTGGGTCGTCCGCAACGCGGAAATCTACGTGATGGACGCCGATGGAGAAAATGAGATAAATTTGACAAATCACAAGTGGGACGATGTTCTACCGAGTTGGTCGCCGGATGGGAGCAAGATTGCGTTTGTCTCCATGCGTGATGGCGCCGTCGCGTTTGAGCCCAGGCATATTTTCGTGATGAATGCGGATGGAACGGGAAGGCGCAATCTCACTGAAGACACCGGCCTGACGGAGAGTTACAGTCCTACTTGGTCGCCGGATGGAAGCAAGATTGCATTCAATTCGCGGATCCACTGGATGGCTGGCGACATTTACGTGATGACCGCTGACGGTGAAAAGTTAGAGAGGCTCACGGACAAGGAGGGCAACAACAGGCAACCGGCCTACGTGCGGAATGGGACAAGAATCGCATTTGAGTCAAACCGGGACGGAGATTATAAAATTTATCTGATGGACACCAACGGGAGGAACGTGGTCAAACTTACGAAAACCCCTCCCGGTATTGAGAACGTATCTTCTTCCTGGCTGCCTCGTGCATTGGCGGTCAACCCAAACGGAAAGTTGCCGATATCTTGGGGAGAACTCAAACGCACCGGCAACCCGTGATGATGTCAATGGATTCGACACCTGCCGATGCAAAGAGGAAAGACTTGGCTAAGTTTTTGGGGAAGGAGTACTCAGTCTCACAAGTCATATCACAGAATTTAGAGAATACTCTAAAAATGTAGAACCCGAAAAAGGAGAATTTCACTGATGAATAAAATCAGCCCATTCTTGAGAAGATGCCTATTTCTACTGCTATTGGCGTTAGTGGTTACACTGGACAGCGCAGCGCAGGAATTCGACCAGAGAATCGTCTTTGCATCGAACCGCGATGGCGACTGGGACATCTACTCCATGGGCGTGAATGGGGACAATCTTGTCCAGCTCACCGACCACCCGGCAGCTGATGAGTATCCCGCTTGCTCGCCGGACGGGCGAAGGATTGCGTTCAGGTCAGAGCGTGACGGTACACCTGACCTCTATGTGATGCACCGCGACGGGGATAACGTCATCAGACTCACTAGTGACAATTCCAATGATAGCCGCCCTAGTTGGTCGCCGGATGGCACGAGGATTGCCTTTGCATCTTCCCGTTGGGTCAACCGCAACGCGGAAATCTACGTGATGGACGCCGATGGAGAAAACGAGATAAATTTGACAAATCACAAGTGGGACGATGTTAGGCCGAGTTGGTCGCCAGATGGGAGCAAGATTGCGTTTGTCTCCTTCCGTGATGGCGCCGCCGATACTCCCAGGCATATTTTCGTGATGAATGCGGATGGAACGGGAAGGCGCAATCTCACTGAAGACACCGGCCTAACGGACAGTTTCGCTCCTACTTGGTCGCCGGATGGAAGCAAGATTGCGTTCAGCTCGCGGATCCACTGGATGACTGGCGACATTTACGTGATGACCGCTGACGGTGAAAAGTTAGAGAGGCTCACGGACAAGGAGGGCAACAACAGGCAACCGGCCTATGTGCAGAATGGGAGAAGAATCGCATTTGAGTCAAACCGGGACGGAGATTATAAAATTTATCTGATGGACACCACTGGGAGGAACGTGGTCAAACTTACGAAAACCCCTCCCGGTATTGAGAACATATCTTCTTCCTGGCTGTCTCGGGCATTGTCAGTCAGTCCAAGCGGAAAGTTGTCGACATCTTGGGGAGAACTCAAACGGCGCGGCAACCCGTGATGATGCCAATGAACTCGGAGAATCGGGATCGTTTTATGTGATGACGTTACGCGCCAATGCGAAGAAGAAAGACTTGATGAAGTTTTTAGAGAAAGAATGGACGCCTGCTCTCAAGAGTTGTCCGGGTTGTCTTGAAGTGGAGATACTGGCGGACTACGCGGATCGGGCAGGATTTTTCGTGATGGAACTATGGGAATCCCCCGAAGTGCACTTGAAGCAATCTTCCGCTTTGTGGAGTTCCGAGAGAGTCGATATTTGGGAGGCGTGCAGCGAACTTGCCCTGATTGAAGCCAACTCGATGGGCGCAATCGTTCTCAAAACAGGGAGCGCCGAATCGTAGACGAGGAGGACACCTGAATGAAAAAAATATCTTCTTCTGCTCATAAGGAGGGTAAGATGGAATCCAGAGTGACACATAGACTTCTGATTCTCATGGAACTATACATACTCATATCCATTGGAGACACGATGTTGAGAGAAGGATTCGCCGCGCAAGAGTCACAGATTGTCTTCACCTCCGAAAGGGATGGGAATTCTGAAATTTACGTGATGGACGCCAACGGCAAGTCTATAAAAAGACTAACACATCACCCGTTGTCCGATACCCAGGCGGTATGGTCTCCCGATGGATCGAGAATAGCATTTGTATCCAATAGAAATGGGGGCAATATCCAGATTTTCATCATGGACAGCAATGGAAGGAATCCGACAAGACTAACGGATGGTGTCTGGGACAGATATCCGACGTGGTCACCAGATGGGAGCAAGATAGCATTCGCCGCCTTTCCGGAGGAATTTAACCCTGAAATCTTCGTGATGGACGCTGATGGAGGTAATCAGACGAGACTAACGAACCAAATCGGGCTTGACGATGCGCCGTCATGGTCACCCGACGGGCAAAGAATTGCATTCGTGTCTCGGAGGGACGGTGACGACAATATCTTCGTGATGGATGCTGATGGAAGTAATCAGACGAGGATAACAGGTAATCAGAATTCGGCGGGCAACCCCTCGTGGTCTCCCGATGGTCAGAGGATTGTATTCGATGCCTTTAAAGACAAAAACTTTGAAATCTTTGTGGTGGGTCCTGATGGAAAAAACCTAGACAGGTTGACTGATAACCTACTGCATGACCAATCCCCCGCTTGGTCACCCGACGGGAATATGATTGCATTTGAGAAATGGGAAAAAGTACCGTTCCCCCATATCGCAATACACCTAATGAGGTCCGATGGGAAACATCTGAAACGCCTTACCAATCTACCCAATCATGATCACTACCATCCTGATTGGACTGATTCTTCATGGCGTGCTGTTTCTCCGACAGGCAACCAAATTACAATCTGGGGCAGGCTGAAGAAATTCGCGCCTAACCTGCTGAAATCCAACGACTAGCCAAGGACACCTGTATTAGGCTAAAAAGCCGGTTGAAGAACTCTTCGGTCGGTAGTTGACCAAGGGGAGTTATCCTATGAAAGGACGCAAAACTCTAATATAGACGCATTTGAAGTCAATGGCAAAGCGGAAAGTGTCGGATTTTCTTCTCCGTGAATGGTCTACAACCGCAGCGCATTTGCAACGGCGGCGTTTGTTAGTATGACCGCTGTGGCAATAACGTCGGTTATTACACGAAATGCTAGTGGCGCGTGGTGTCCCGGGGTGAATTGCAATTTTGAAGGGGCCCGTGTTGTAATATTTCAAGCGAATCGCACTACGTTTGCGTGGCTAATCCGCTAGATCCCCCGTATGTATGCTGGGATTGACTTGAGCATAGTGAGTCGAGTCGCGGATTATTTCACGACTCGACCTAGCTTAATTGCACAGCGTGAAATCTTCCTGCCGCTTCTACGCCATGGTTCTGCGCGGCGTCGTAAAATCGCGCTTTCGGAAGTATGCTGGCTTATTTGAACAGAAAAAGCGCTTCTGACAAAAGGAACAAGAAATGGAATCTTCCTTGCTGAAGGGAACACCAACTTGCTTGAAAAGCTATCTTTTCACGGTCGGGATGTATGTGATGTTGGTGTCCGCCAGTTCGACACAAGGCGCCGAATCTAAAATTGCTTTTTACGTCTACAGCGATAATACCTATGTAATTTATACAATGGACGCCGACGGCTCAAATCCAACAAAATTGACCAAAGGCAGAGATCCCTCTTGGTCTCCAGACGGGGAGAGAATTATATTCTCTTTTGGACTCGATCGCTTTCACGGTGATGTTGAAGACATTTGTGTTATTGATATCGATGGTAATAATCGTGTAAATCTCACCCACGGTCGGCATAAGGGAAATTTTTTCCCCGCGTGGTCACCTGATGGACTGAAGATTGCTTTTGAATCAAACCGTGATGGTCTAAAGGATGTCTACTTGATGGACGTTGACGGGGGGAATTCCAAGAACCTCACCCTTGACGTGGAGTCTAATGGCCACCCGACGTGGTCGCCGGACGGGAAGAGAATAGCTTTTGCGTCATCGCCCGGCGGTGGCAGAGCAGACATTTTCATTATGAACCGCGACGGTGCCAATCGTGTCAACTTGACGCAAAAACCTCGGGTGCTCAATGTCACTCCGAGTTGGTCCCCTTGCGGGAAAAAGATCGCCTATGCGGCATTCTCTAATGTGAATCGGGCGGGGCCATGGAACGCCGACTTCGATATCTTCATAATGAATGCTGATGGAACTAATCCCGTACAACTTACTGAAGGGGCGCCCATCAGCAGGGGGCCGGCTTGGTCACCCGATGGAACAAAGATTGCGTTTCACCGAGCGACGCACGAACGTGATGATACCTTTGACATCTACGTGATTAACGTTGATGGAGACGGTCTTGTCAACCTCACTGAAACACTTGGGGTATCAGAGTTGAGCCCTTCCTGGAGCCCATCCGCGTATTCAGTTTCGTCAAAGCGAAAATTGACGGCCATGTGGGGCGCAGTAAAACAGCAACGTTAGCCTATGTTACGATAATAGAGATTCGATCAATGGCAAAGCGGAAAGTGTCCGATTTCCTTCTCCGTGAAGAGGGAATGGTCGGCAACCGCAGCGCATTTGCAACGGCGGCATTGGTCAGTACGACCGCTCTGGCAATGACGTTGCTTGTTGCTCCAGCCGCCTGGTGTCCTTCGGGTTGCGAGGATCCACTGTGGTGCTGTTGGGATGGCCACCAAATGTGTTTTTGCCGGTGGGAAGACGATCCGGACTATACGTGCTGGGAAATGTAACCTTGAACGCAGTAGGCAAATCAGGGGAAATCCCCTGATTTGCCTTCCTTAAAAAGATGGAGGCGTTATTAGGGAAAAATGAAATTCGAATCCATTAAGACGACTCTTCCCATCCTTAAGAACAGTTTGTATTTTTTGCTGACCGGTTTGTTGTTCGCGTCGTTAAACTCGGTACGGGCTATTGGGGACACGATCGCTTTCAGTTCAATGGGGAATATCTACACCATGAGCACTGATGGGACAAATCGCATCAAACTTGCTCAGGGCAGTAATCCCTCCTGGTCGCCAGATGGGACAAAGATCGTGTTCTCCTTCGGTCTAGGCAGGTTTCGCGGTGACGTCACCGACATCTTCGTCATTGACGTAAACGGCGCGAACCGCGTGAATCTCACCCAAGGACGCCACAAACAGAACTCACTGCCTGCTTGGTCTCCCGATGGCACAAAGATTGCTTTTGTTTCCCACCGTGATGACAATAACGAAATCTATGTGATGAATGCCGACGGGAAGAATCTCAAAAACCTTACCCTGCACCTAGATGACGATACTTTCCCGACGTGGTCACCGGACGGAACAAAGATTGCTTTTTGGTCAAGGCAAGTCGCCGGGGAAATACCAATTCTTTCGGATATATTTGTTATGGATGCCGATGGCGCCAATCGGACTAATATTACCCAAAATCCTCGCGCCTCCAATAGGACGCCTAGTTGGTCGCCGGACGGAAGCAAAATCGCCTACGCGGCAGTGCGAAATGTCAATCGTGCAGACTTTTGGAACTCTGACTTGGACATCTTTGTGATGAATGTCAATGGAACTAATCCCGGCAGGCTCACTGAAGATGCACGTATGAATTGGTTCCCAAGTTGGTCACCGGATGGCAAAAGGATTGTCTTTATGCGACAAACGCACGACGATCCCATTACCGCTGACATCTACGTGATGAACGCAGATGGAACCGGTCTCGTAAACCTCACCCAAACCCCTGGAGTGGGCGAGTGGCATCCTTCTTGGAAACCTACGCCGTTTTCGGTATCATCACGAGGCAAGTTGTCCGTTATATGGGGAGCGGTGAAACAAATACGTTAGCCAATGTTGCAACGGCAATCAAGAACAATTGCAAACGATTAATGAGTTGCTTTCAATCGCGCTTCCGATTCGCAAGCAAGCCAATCATTATACGTGGCGCTTTTCAGATATGGCGAATCAAGCGGAGGATCTGGATACGTGGAAAGGCATAGCTTTTGTTATCTTCTAACTCGAAAGAAGCGAATGAATTTTGTAATTATTGGATTTCGGTTTGTCCATGTGTCGGTTCCTGACAGAGCGGACCGGATGCCGCGCTCCTCAGACAGAATATTCCAAAGCGGAAAGTGTCCGATTTCCTTCTGCGTGAAGAGGGAATGATTGGGAACAGGACGGGCTTTGCTACGGCGGCGTTTGTTAGCACGAGCGCTCTGGCAATGACGTTGCTTGTTACTCCAGACGCCGAAGCCACCTGGTGTCCTGCGGGTTGCAACCAAGGACTTTGGTGTTGTTGGGATGGCGGGGGACATTATTTTTTTCAGGGCTTTGACCATCCAGACTATACGTGCTGGAAGATGCAACCGTGAACGCGGCAGGCAAATCAGGAGCTTTCCCCTGATTTGCCCCCTTAAATTGATGGAGGCATCATTAGCGAAAAATGAGTTTAGAATCCATTAAAACGACTTTCCCCATCCCTAAGAACAGTTTGTATTTTTTGGTGACCGGTTTATTGTTCGCGTCATTAAGTTCGGCACGAGCTGTTGGGGATACGATTGCTTTCAGTTCAATGGGGAATATCTACACCATAGACACTGATGGGACAAATCTCATAAAACTTGCTCAGGGCAGTACCCCCTCTTGGTCGCCGGATGGGACACAGATTGTGTTTTCCTTCGGTCTCGGCAGGTTTCGCGGTGATGTCAAGGACATTTGCGTCATGGATGCAAACGGTGCGAACCGCGTAAATCTTACCCAAGGACGTCACAACGTTAACCATTCGCCCGTTATGTCGCCCGACGGTACAAAGATTGCTTTTACTTCCTACCGTGATGACAATTTCGAAATCTATGTAATGAACGCCGACGGGAAGAATTCAAAAAACCTTACGCTGCACCTAGATAGCGACACCTCGCCGACGTGGTCCCCGGATGGGAGGAAAATCGCCTTTGCTTCGCTGCAAGTCGCCGAAGGGGTGCTAAATCATTCGGATATATTGGTCATGGATGCCGACGGCGCCAATCGGACTAATATTACCCAAAATCCCCGAGCATACAATACTATGCCTAGTTGGTCGCCCGACGGAAGCAAGATCGCCTTCGTAGCAGTGCGAAATGTCAATCGTATAGACCTCTGGAACTCTGACTTGGACGTCTTTGTGATGAACGCCGACGGAACTAATCCCGTCAGACTCACTGAAGATGCACGGTTCAATTGGTTCCCAAGTTGGTCACCGGATGGCAAAAGGATTGTCTTTGTGCGAGCAACGCACGACGATATCACTGACAGCGACATCTATGTAATGAACGCGGATGGCACCGGGCTCGTAAACCTCACCCAAACCCCTGGTGTGGGCGAGTTCCACCCTGCTTGGAAACCTACGCCGTTTTCGGTATCACTACGAGGCAAGTTGTCCGTCACATGGGGAATGGTTAAACAGAAGCGTTAGCTGCGGAAAGTACCTAAACTACTTGGTTATCGCTGCGGTGGCGGAGGTCGCTATCTCCGAAATCGGAGGACCCGATGACGGCTTCAAGTGCTGGAACTGGTTGTGTTGAACGCAGCAAGCGAATCAGGGGATTTCCGCTGATTTTCCTGCCTTAAAAAGTTGGAGGCATAATTAGAGAAAAATGAAATTCGAATCCATTAAGACAACTTTTTCCATCCTCAAGAACGGTTTGTATTTTTTGGTGACCGGTTTGTTGCTCGCCTCGTTAAACTCGGTACGGGCAATTGGAGACACGATTGCTTTCAGTTCAATGGGGAATATCTACACCATGAACACTGATGGGACAAATCTCATCAAACTTGCTCAGGGCGATTCCCCCTCTTGGTCGCCAGATGGGACAAGGATTGTGTTTTCCTTCGGTCTAGGCAGGTTTCGCGGTGACGTCACCGACATCTTCGTCATTGACGTAAACGGCGCGAACCGCGTGAATCTCACCAAAGGACGCCACAAAAATAACAGTGTGCCTGCGTGGTCACCCAACGGTACTAAGATAGCTTTTAGGTCCAACCGTGATGAGAATTTCGATATTTATGTGATGAACGCCGACGGAAAGAATTCAAAAAACCTTACACTGCACCTAGATAGCGATACTTGGCCGACTTGGTCACCGGACGGGAGGAAAATCGCCTTCGAGTCGTTGCAAGTCGCCGAGGGGGTGCTAAATCATTCGGACATATTTGTCATGGATGCCGATGGCGCAAATCGGACTAATATTACTCAAAATCCCCGCGCCTCCAATAGGATGCCTAGTTGGTCGCCGGACGGAAGCAAGATCGCCTTCGTAGCAGTGCGAAATGTCAATCGTGCAGACCTCTGGAACTCTGACTTGGACATCTTTGTGATGAACGCCGACGGAACTAATCCCGTCAGACTCACTGAAGATGCACGGTTCAATTGGTTCCCAAGTTGGTCACCGGATGGCAAAAGGATTGTCTTTGTGCGAGCAACGCACGACGATATCACTGACAGCGACATCTATGTAATGAACGCGGATGGCACCGGTCTCGTAAACCTCACCCAAACCCCTGGTGTGGGCGAGTTCCACCCTTCTTGGAAACCTACGCCGTTTTCGGTATCATCACGGGGCAAGTTGTCCGTTATATGGGGAATGGTTAAACAGAAGCGTTAGCTGCGGAAAGTACCTAAACTACTTGGTTATCGCTGCGGTGGCGGAGGTCGCAATCTCCGAAATCGGAGGACCCGATGACGGCTTCAAGTGCTGGAACTGGTTGTGTTGAACGCAGCAAGCGAATCAGGGGATTTCCGCTGATTTTCCTGCCTTAAAAAGTTGGAGGCATTATTAGCGAAAAATGAAATTGAAATTCATTGAGACCACTCTTCCCATCCTCAAAAACAGTTTCTATATTTTGGTGACCGGTTTGTTGCTCGCCTCGTTAAACTCGGTACGGGCGGTTGGGGACACGATTGCTTTCAGTTCAATGGGGAATATCTACACCATGAACACCGACGGGACAAATCGCATCAAACTTGCTCAGGGCAGTAATCCCTCCTGGTCGCCAGATGGGACAAAGATCGTGTATTCCTTCGGTCTCGGCAGGTTTCGCGGTGATGTCAAGGACATTTACATCATAGATGCAAACGGTGCGAACCGCGTGAATCTCACCAAAGGACGCCATAAAAGAAACGGCGTGCCTGCGTGGTCGCCCGATGGCACAAGGATAGCTTTTGTTTCTAACCGTGATGACAATAACGAAATCTATGTGATGAACGCCGACGGACGAATCTCAAAAACCTTACGCTGCACCTAGATAGCGATACTTGCCCGACGTGGTCGCCGGACGGGACAAAGATTGCCTTTTGGTCAAGGCAAGTCGCTGGAGGGGCGCTAAGTCTCTCGGATATATTTGTCATGGATGCCGACGGCGCAAATCGGACTAATCTTACACAAAATCCCCGCGCCTCCGATAGGACGCCTAGTTGGTCGCCGGACGGAAGCAAAATCGCCTTCGCGGCAGTGCGAAATGTCAATCGTGCAGACCTCTGGAACTCTGACTTGGACATCTTTGTGATGAATGCCGACGGAACTAATCCCGTCAGACTCACTGAAGATGCACGGTTCAATTGGTTCCCAAGTTGGTCACCGGATGGCAAAAGGATTGTCTTTATGCGACAAACGCACGACGATCCCATTACCGCTGACATCTATGTGATGAACGCGGATGGAACCGGTCTCGTAAACCTCACCCAAACCCCTGGTGTGGGCGAGTTCAACCCTTCTTGGAAACCTACTCCGTTTTCGGTATCATCACGAGGCAAGTTGTCCGTCATATGGGGAGCGGTAAAACAGAAACATTAGCTATTGATTCCGGCAAAGCGCTCGGCAGTTTGATCTGGCATCACGGAAATCAAATCTTTGCCCTTGATTGGCTGCCCAACCGCGTAACCTGCGGCTTCCCTTTTCAAGTCGGCTTAAAGCGGGCAACTCGCCGAGAAAAAGCGTTATTCTATACGTTTAAAACCGAGCGGGCGACAACCGGTCGCTCGTAAACGACAGCCGTCACAAGCCACTGACCATCAAGCTGGCGGATAGCGAGTGCGATAGAGCTCCCACAGAGATTCCATGGTGTCTCGAAATTCCCATTGAAGACTATCGTTGCCGAGACAACAAGCAGTTGACAACACCTTCGGGTAAATGTTAATGTGATATCAAATCGAGAATTGGCAGGAGTAAAACTCCAGAGAGGAAACATACGATGATTGAGATTGAGGGGATTGTACCCGTAGCGCCCACCCCTTTCGACAATGACGGGCGCGTTGATGAAAAGGGATTGCGCAGACTGATCGACTTCTGTGTGAAGGGGGACGCCTGCGCCGTTTGCCTGCCCGCCTACGCAGGCGAGTTTTACAAACTCTCCGAGCAGGAACGGCACGATGTGGTGCGAATCGCCGTTGACCAAGCGGCCGGGCGAATTCCTGTAATTGGACAGGCAAACCATCCATCATCGCAAGTCGCGCTGGATCTCGCGCATCGCATGGAGGCGTCCGGGGTGTCGATGATTAGCATGGCAACGCCTCGGGTTTTCCCGCTGAGCGAGGACGACTTGCTTCGCTACTTTCGCAAAATCTGCCAAAACATCAGCGTACCGCTGTTGATACAAGACTTTAACCCGGGCGGCGCTACCGTTGGCGCCGATTTCGCTCAGAGCGACTCCACGCCGACTGCCCGAATTTTCGTTATCTCAAATTGGAAGAACCGATGATGGCTGCCAAGGTGCGGGACATCCTTGAAGCGACTCGCGGCGAGGTTGGCGTTCTAGAGGGTTGGGGAGGGCTCTACATGATGGAACTCATTCCCAGTGGGATATGCGGCGTAATGCCCGGCGTGCCGCTGTTGCGCGTGCTGAATGAGATCTACTGGAAGCGCAAACGAGGGGAGGATAAGCAGGCTTATGCGGCTTATCAAAGCATCCTGCCGTTCATTGTCTTCACGTTGGGGCATCTGGAACTCTTCCTGCACGTGGAGAAGCGGCTGCTAAAGGAAATGGGGTTGATCGCCTCCGCCCACGTGCGCGACGCCACCATCCAGCTTGATTCTCAAACCGAGGAGTATGCGAAGTGGATGATCAGGCAGGTGTTGCCGCTCGTGAGACATTAGTCCCATGTTGCGAGGGGAGGGGAAATATCTATCGCATCCCATGCCGTAGGTGCGGTTTCCAACCGCACCTACGAGGCTACCGGGAAACGCAATTTCTGACAGCGCGGAGTATAAGTAAGACCTGGGATACTAACGTTTAGTAAGGCGTGCCAACGCACACCGGCGCGCCGGTTATACGTACGGCGCCGGCTTTGGGAACAACAAACACGCGGACACAGTCAATTCCGTGTCCCGGATGTTGTTTGGTAGCGTTTAGCGAAGGTTCCCTCTTCTCAGGGTCTTCATGTTTCCAAGTCTTATACGGTTTTGCATAAATCAGATTCACGTAATTTTCGCCTTCCCTATATTGGTAATACCACCCGTTCTTCCCTTGTATGCCGCTGAATCCTTTTGAAGCTTGGTAGACGGTTCCATCCTCATACCTTATTGTCGGCTCCCAATAGGTACTATCATGTGACGTGCCTTGCACCATGTTCACGAGGAAACGGATCTTGTCGCCCGAGTTGACCTCCACCTCGAAATCGTGATGTTGTCTGTCAGCGCTGTCTTTGCAATACGCCCAGCCGTCTACTGGCCAAATCTGTTCATCGTTCTTCAAAATCTTTAGGTTGACCCCGTCTCCAGTTTTTGGTCTCCCCTTATATAGCGCGGGACGTGCGCTAGTTGGCGCGAAAATGTATTTCATCAGGAACCGCGAATCCTCGGTCACCTGTTTCGATCGAATTTCTTGGTCGAGTTTGAGATTCAGTTCGATTTGATCCTTCATGTGCCCGCCATCGCCGTGGTCCCTGGTCTTGTGAAGACTGAAGTAGTTCGCCATGCACATCAGGAAAACCGCGCATACCATTAATGTCTCAAAGGCCTTCGACCTGTTTCGGTGACTGAGTAGCGAAAACGCAATCAGAAGTCCTACAATGAGAATGAACGTGGTGCTTTGGTAATAGTATCCACCTCTCCAAATGTCAGCCCAGGCAAGCGGGGTGTGTCGCATATAAAGAAGCATTATCATGAATATACAGAAAACGAAAGCCGTTACGAGCGTTGTTGCCAACGCGACACGATCTGTCAAACCTCGCTTCGCATTGTCATTGACATTGGCAGACCGGGCGGGCGTTTTCTTTATGGCAGACAAAGCAATGAGGACGTACGAAGCCAGCGCAAGCCCCCAAGACAGAACAGAGCCATCCCAGATATTGCCGAACGCTAACTGCACCTGCAGGACAGTCAACTTAAATCCGTTCCAAAGACCTCGCATGTATGAGGCTTGGTCGTGAAGCAGGAAGAAACTCAACGACGACCAACCTCGAAAAGGAGGATGCCCCCGGACGACATTAATGATGTATGGACACAATACATAGTCCCAGCAGATATAGAAGCCAAAGGCTACGCTGAACGAAACGGCAAAATGTAGGAGGTGGCGGTATGCATCTCCTTGCTGACGACGAATGACTGCTATCAAGAGGCTCAATCCAATCAGCCACAAACCAATCATTACGCCCTGCTTGTCCGTGATAAATGACAAAAAAGCGCCCAAACTCAGTAGGATATATGTAACCGAACCTCGCGCCTTGACAGCCGGTTTTAACCAGCGAATCAGGCAGAGTATCCAGAGCGCCGCCCAGAACGCGGCTATAATCTTTCCGCAGCGGAAGTATACGCGGTGCATCACGAGAAGCTGCGGTGAAAGCGGAAATAGCATCGCCAGCGCCGCGCACGATGTTCGTCTAAACGTCGGCAGCAACTCCCGTATGATGAAATACAATACAATGGTGGTAAGAATCATGAAGGCGATTTGCGAAATGCTGCGAAAGCCGTACGAAAAGAAAGGGATTTTGTTTAGCAGAATCACCATTTGAGCGTCAATATACTCAAAGACATAACTCAACTCTCGCGCCTGATAGTTATCCCAGTCGGTAGGCGTTGGGTCGAAGAACTTCGCGACCTCGCTCCAAAACCCGCCGGTCGGGTTGCCGTAGAACGCCATGAAAGTTTCGGTTTCACTGTGTATTACAGGCCGGGTGTTCTTTAAGTTGGTACACCATAAACCCGCCATAATGGCGATCATCATGACAAATGCAATCCGGGGTTTGTCACTGAACTTTTTGCTTAACGTTGGTATTATTGTATCCATTCGATTTTTGCCTTAGAGGTGCGACTTAAGACTTATTCCTTGTGTTGGATAATATTGCGACTCTTGTCTCGGCAACAATTGTGTTTAAGATATACTCCGCGCTGTCAGAAATTGCGTCTTTTGTAGGATCAAGCGAGTGGATAGCGAGTAGGATTTTCTATCGCACTCATTGTTCATTCGCTTGATCGATAGAAATCCTCGCGGTTTCCAACCGCACCTACCGCCAGACGCTTGAAAACACGCAATTTTCAGCAGCGTGAAGTATAAACCCATCCTTCCAGTCTTCCACCCTTCCAACCTCTCCATCTTCCATCCTTCCGCTCGCGACACCATTTCAACGCTTCATTCACCATCAATAACTGGTAATCGGATACGTTTCCCGGCGAATTTCCCCTTTTCTCTAGACATGAGGGACTAACTTGGAGTAAAATAGAAACCAATCTGACTCTTGTCAACAAGAGCAGACTATGTATGCCATGAATTTTCCGCATAAATCTTCGTTCTGCCAAATGACATTCTGATGTTAAGGAGTAAATTATGAAATTAACTCAAGATCAACTTGACGCGTTCTATCATGACGGCTTTATCATGGTCGAGAATCTATTCGATCCCGATGAAATGGCAGCCGCCTTACGCGATATGGAACATATCTTTTACGGCAAATCTTTCACCGAATACCTCGCGGAGTTGGACACGACCGGGAAAGCGGATTCCGTGGAACCGTCAGTTTCCAACGTGGTCGCGCATTACGGTGATACCGAGCATGGTCGCGCACAGTTCCCGACGGGACATGATGCACTGGATCGACTGATTGAGAACGAAGGCTATCTTGACGTATTTTCTCAGTGCCTCGGCACGGATGACGTGAGCTACTGCAACGCCCACCTATTCATGCGATCAGGTCCTACGGATGAGCGTCATCCCGAACACCCGTGGCAAGGCTATCACGCCGATCACGGCACCAACACCTTCTTGCCGTTAAGCAAGGCGATCGGTTCATTTGATTACGTGAACAGCGGAGTCTATCTTCACGATGTCGATGATGACGGCGCCCCGATGCACGTTATTCCCGGATCACATCGACAAGCGGCGGATGTATACCTGCGATTAGGAGGTGGACTGGACGACATTCGGGAAGTTCCGGAATTTGCCGAGCCGGTGCCCACCACCGCCAAGGCGGGCAGCGCTCTGTTTTACTCGTCATATCTCGTACACGCCGCCATTCCGTTCGAGAACAAACGGAAACAGCGGGCGTTTTGGACGCTGTCCATGGCGCGTGGCGACACAAGTCGATGGACCAAATTGGCGAATCCGTGGAGCGGTCCAGAACAACAGTTCTTTAAGCCGTTTTGGGAAAAGACCACGGCGCGAGTTCGCACGCTGTTCGGTTGGCCCCCGATTGGCCACCCGTATTACACGGAGACAACCTTGAAAGGAATCGCGACGCGGTTTCCCGACATGGACCTGACACCATATCAGACGTAGGGTGGGCACTGCCCATCAAACCTTTGGTTCATCAACTGTAGGGTAGGCATTGCCCACCCAGCCTTTGACTGTCATGTCCGTTACACTCTTAATTCTTGGCTGACCACCTCTCGAGCGAGTTCGGGGAAAATCTCGTCGTGAATATCATTCGGTTGATGGAGATGCACCCTCCGGCTTTCGTCAGCCGTGTCTATCATGGCGGCGTGGTACATCCCGGCGCCGGTCGTGTATTTATAACCTCCGGGTGAGTGTATTCGCACATATTCATGCACCCGTTTCATGTCATCCGGGGTCTTGGCATGACGCGTACAGTTTATGGTGAACATCCGCCGCCGGGATCCGCCGCCAAACGAGGCGTGATATAAGTCGTGATTAAATATCACAATGTCACCGGGGTTAGTCTCAACGGCAATGCTGCCGGGAAACTCCGAGGGCGGGATGCCAAATAGTTCCATGGATTTGTTCACATCGATTTTTTCCTTGCGTACAAAATGGTCCGGTCGATGGGAACCCGGTATTAGGCGAAGCGCCCCGGTTTCACGGGTAAGGGGATCGAGATAAAACGCTGTTTTGGCGGCGAATAGTTGACCCCATCCCCCATCGGGGTGCCATCCGGTATCGCCGCTATAATAATTTCCGTCACCGCTACAGTAGTTAAAATCTTCGCCCAGAACGCCTCCGATAAGACCAAGTATCGCTGGGTGATCCAGCAGCCGACACATTTCCGGATGGCGTTCAATGGGGCCCAAAAACATCGTGCGAGTCGAACCGTCATGGTTCTTCCCGCCGCCGCGATTTTGGATTGACCATTCAAATCCTTCAATAATCTGGTCCGTTTCATCCTGTGAAAACAGTTGTGGAATCATCAGATAACCAAAGGTGTCGAAAAAGTCCAACTGTTCTTGAGTCAGTTTCATTCGTATTTCCTCCTTAGGAAATTAGCGTTGGTATACATCTCTAGATTCACGACTCATGAATTTCCGTTTGTCACAATGCGGGCAATCGCGCGTTGAACGAAGGAGAATTGACGCGTCTTCTTACTCGCGCTATATTGCGGTTAACACAATCCGAATGCGCGCGACTCTTATTATAATGCAGGCGGATTTGAATTTCAACGATTTATTAAGTGTGAATACTCGCCTTTTTTAAGAATTTGGAGTGGAATCTTATGGATGAAGAAAAATCTTCGCAACTACAGGAAGTCGACAATCTTGAGGATCGCGTAGACGCCCCGATGACTGCATTGGAAACGACAGGCGTTGAAATGTCCCGGTCTGCATGGTGGGATGGTTTGAATGACTGGACCGACGAATGCTTTTCCAAGTCTGGAACGCTTCCCTTTTCGTTTGATTACGATGGCGTAAAATCAAGCGAATTCTTAGACAACTGGGATCTTTCTGTAGAGGAAACGCCGTGGGGTGAGACGAGGACGCAACGAACTCTGACATACACCGACAAATTAACGGGGCTTGAAGTTTACTGCGAGATAACGTTTTTCAAAAACCATCCCGCGGCAGAATGGTTTCTGAATTTCAGGAATACCGGAGAGTGTGACACGCCAATTATCGCCAATATCCAGGCGCTTGATACCGTGCTGTATAACGACGCGGGCAGATTTAAGTTGCATTATACATCGGGGGCGGGGGAAGGCGTGGCTGCCGGTACGGCGGATTTTGGTCCAAACGCAAGAGAGTTGGCGCCCGATTCTACTCTGGAAATGTCTCCAATGCATGGAAGATCTTCATGGGGTGACAGCCTGCCTTTCTTCAATCTTGAAATGTCAAATCGAGGCGTCATGATTGGAATCGGCTGGACGGGGCAATGGCTGGCAAGTTTTTCCCGAGATTCGGATTCGCTGCGCGTGCGCGCCGGGATGGAATTAACGCATCTGAAGCTTTTGCCCGGCGAAGAGATTCGTTCCCCAAGAATGCTGCTTCTTTTTTGGCAAGGTCATCGAATCTACGGACAGAACCTGCTCCGTCGAATTCTTCTAGCCCATTACTATCCGCAGAAAGATGGCAAACCGATGCAGGTGCCGTTGTTGGCGAGTTCCGCCGGGATGTACCATGAGGCATTTGACGCGACAGAACAAAACCAGATCGATTATGCGTCGGCGTTTGCCCCGCTCGGGTTTGAATATATCTGGATGGACGTGGGCTGGCAGGTCAAAAGCCCGAGGGTCTCCCACATCGGCCCCGCCGACCCTGACCGCTTTCCCGACGGACTGCGAGCGGTGACCGACGCGCTGAAGGAACTGAACATGGGGCTGCTGGTCTGGTTTGCTCCCGAATATCAGGGCGGAAGCACGTGGATGGAGCGCGAACGCCCCGAACTTTTCCTTACCGTCAAAGATAAAGAGGTCTCGGGTTTGCCGCCATTCAAAATGCTGGACTTTGGGAATCCAAAGGCGCTTGGACTGATTACCGATTACATTTCGAATCTGATTCGGGAGGAGGGCATCGGCATTTATCGACAGGACGGGCCCATCGGCGCGAATTTAACATATCCCGATGGGCGTCCCTACCCGCATGGCCAACCGCTTCAGTGGTGGCGAGATGCGGATGCGCCGGATAGGCAAGGAATTGCCGAAATTCGCTATATTGAAGGCATGTATTGGTTTTGGGACGAACTTCGCAGGCGAAATCCGGGATTGATTATTGACATGTGTGGCGGTGGCGCCACGCGGATTGACCTGGAAGCCATGTCGCGGTGTTTTTATCTCTGGCGGTCGGATCACAACCATCCCGGTTTCGAACCGAACGACTACCAATCGCAGACCTACGGCATCAGCCCGTGGGTACCATCGACCGCAACTGCCAGCGGCTATCCCGACGCCTATTCCTTTCGTAGCTCGATGAACGCTGGTATCGCGGTTGCGTGGAATCCATTCCAACCGGAGGTAGAGCAACGTTGGCCCTTGGCGTTTCCAGTGAATCAGAAGGAGCCTTACGAACTGAAAAAGGTGCCGCGCAAAACCGTCGACGACGAGGAGCAGGTGGGCTACATGGTCACGGAACCCTTCCCGTGGGACACGGCTCGCAAGCTAATCGACGAATACAAACGCATACGTCACCTATTCTACGGTGACTTCTATCCTCTCACGCCGTACAGTTTGGCTCACGACACGTGGTTGGCGTACCAGTTCCACAAGGAGGAGCTAGGCGAAGGAATGGCGCTGGCGTTTCGGCGCCCCGAATGTTCTGAACAATCCGCTAACCTAAAACTGTGGGGGCTTGAGATGGACGCACACTACGAAGTGAACTTTGAAGATCAGAACACCAAGGTTGTGCTGAACGGCAGAGAAATGGCGGAGGGCATCAATGTTACAATAGACTCCCAGCCCGGTTCGCTGCTCGTTACATACCACATAATCGAATAGACCTTCCCGGGTGCCTGAAACCGAGTTTTTTCTTCAAAACTCGGTTTCTTTTGCCGGCATCTTGGTCACAAATACTCAACATTCAAAAAGGAGGAATACAATGAAATCAAGCGGTATACTAGGAACAACCATATCCTGTGTGACTGTTATTTTCGCGGCGCTAATCTTGGCGAACGCGAGTGACGCTGAATTTAACCCGGAAGACGTGATAGCTATATGGCTTTTAGATGATGGGAATGGCGCAGCCGCAGCCGACGCCTCCGGAAACGAACACGTCGGGCAACTCGTGGGAGATCCGCAATGGGTTGCCGGAAAATTCGGCGGCGCCCTGGAATTCGACGGAGATGACCGCGTCGATTGCGGCGATATTGACGGCGTTGACGGATTCAAAAGCCTTACGGCATTGGCGTGGTGCAGATGGGACGGAGGCGACGGAGGTCTCGCATCGCCCGCAAGGGTAGTCAGCAAACAGGATCCGAACAAGGGAGATAAGGGGCCCTTTTCCCTCGGATCGGGTTGGAATGCTCACAAGCTGACGTTTTGGATCAATTTCGGCGACTGGGCTGGCGTTCATAGCGGAACGCACATTGATGATGGCGAGTGGCACCATGTCGCCGGAAGCTACGATGGCAATAGCCTAAGAGTATACGTCGACGGAATTGAAGAAGCCGAGAACAACATCGGCAAAATCACCGGTGGCTCTACTCCCGAACACGTCGCTATCGGCTCCGACGGCTTCGGCAGGGAGTTCTGGAAAGGAGTTATCGATGAGGTGGCTCTCTTCAATACTGCCCTTAGCGAGGACGACATCGCGGGAATCATGAACAATGGACTTTCGCCGCTGTCAGCAGTGTCGGAAATAGGCAAGCTGGCGACAACATGGGGAAGATTGAAGAGTCGATAATATACGCCGCGCTGTCAGAAATTGCGTCTTTTGATCGCGACATGCGCTCCCCGTAGGATCAAACGAGTGGATAGCGAGTGCGATAGAGATCCCCGCGATCTCGAGGTCGCGACATGCGTTCCCGGTAGGATCAAACGAGTGGATAGCGAGTGCGATAGAAATCCCCGCGATCTCCAGGTCGCGACATCCTGGCGCTATGTAACTCCTATCAGAAACGATTATTACTGGGAAAGAAAGCGCAATAACACCCAACGCAAGGTTTAACAAAACTATTATTCAATCAAGAGGATGGGTGCCATGACAACCCATGTTTGGATTGCAGAATGTCTATTCACCATTATTTTGACTCTGAGCGCCGCTTCAACGGGTGTGGCAAGACCCAAAGGGGGCATCTGGGAGGTAAGGGAAACCCCTATGCCTAGCCAACGAGTGAATTTCGCCGCGAGTGCCGTAAACGCGAAGATCTTCCTTATTGGTGGCACTGTTTGGGATCAATTGCCGCGGAATGGAAAAGTCCTTCGCACTGTTGAAGAATACGACCCAGCCACCAACCGATGGAAGCGCCGCGTAGACATGCGCATCGGAAGGAGTGACCTCGCCTCAAGCGTCGTAAACGGCAAGATTTATGCTATTGGGGGTAGTGTTCAAGTGGGGTGGCGGAGAAAACACGTGGAACAATTCGATCCGGCAACGGACACCTGGGAGACGAAGGCGGATATGCTTGAGCCAAGGTCTAACTTCTCTTCTAACGTCGTGGATGGGAAGATTTATGTGCTAGGCGGATCGGTAGATGGGTTGAGTGAAACATACGATCCGGCCGCAAATAACTGGGAAAGAATAGCAACGATGCCTAAACAGAGATCGTGGTTTGCCACAAGTGTTGTTGATGAGAAGATTTATGCTATCGGGGGAGTGAAGTGGAATCCCGAGAAATACTTGGGAACCGTTGAAGTTTACGATCCCGCCGCTGACACCTGGGAGAAGAAAGCCGACATGCCGACAGCAAGATGTTGTTTGTCCGCGATTACTGTCAACGGAATTATCTACGCTATCGGCGGTAGCAATACTAGAGCTCTGACAACAGTCGAAGCGTACAATCCTGCATCGGACACATGGGAACAAATGGCAGACATGCCCGAGGCACGGGGCAGTTTTTCTGCAACCGCGATAAATGAGAAAATATATGTTTTTACCGACACCTGGAATTTCACGCGAACCGTATTAATCTACACACCGCCCTTCAGACCTCCGCAAAGTGTCGATGCAACGGGAAAATCGGCAATTACGTGGGGACGTGTAAAGGCGGAACGATAATGAGATGCGGATATACGCCGCGCTGTCAGAAATTGCGTCTTTTGATCGCGACATGCGCTCCACGTAGGATCAAACGAGTGGATAGCGAGTGCGATAGAAATCCCCGCGATCTCCAGGTCGCGACATCCTGGCGCTATGTAACTCCTATCAGAAACAATTATTACTGGGAAAGAAAGCGCAATAGCACCCAACGCAAAGTATAACAAACTTTTACTCAATCAAGAGGGGGTACCATGAAAACCCATGTTTGGATTGCAGGATGTCTATTCACCATTATTTTGACTCTGAGCGCCGCTTCAACAGGTGTGGCAAGACCCAAAGGGGACACCTGGGAGGTAAGGGAAACCCCTATGCCTAGCCAACGAGTGGGTTTTGCCACGAGCGCCGTGAACGGGAAGATTTTCGTCGTTGGCGGCACTTTGTGGGATCAACGTGCGCGACGAGGGAAAGTGCTTCGCACTGTTGAAGAATACGATCCCGAGACCAACCGCTGGAAGCCTCGGGAAGATATGCGAATCGGCAGGAGCAATCTTGCCTCCAGCGCCGTGAACGGGAAGATATACGCAATTGGCGGTAGTGTACAAATGTTGTGGACGAGAAAGCACGTGGAAAAATTCGACCCTGCCACAGATACTTGGGAGAAGAAGACGGATATGCTTGAGCCACGGTCCACCGGCTCTGCACACGTCGTGGATGGGAAGATATATGTGTTTGGAGGAGCGCGCGATGGTTCTGCCGAAGCATACGATCCGGTCGCTGATAGCTGGCAGAAAAAGGCGCCCGTGCCGAAACAGAGGTGGGGGTATGGTACAAGTGTTGTAGATGGGAAGATTTATGCTATCGGGGGGAGGAAGTTGAAGCCCGACAGGTTCTTTGCGACAGTCGAAGTTTACGATCCTGCCACAGACACTTGGGAAAAGAGAGCCGATATGCCAACGGCGAGATGTTGTGTGTCTGCGAATTCAGTCAATGGGATCATTTACGCGATTAGCGGGCTTGATGAAAGCGGAATCCTGAAAACGGTAGAAGCCTATGACCCGACAACGGACACGTGGGAACAGCTGGCGGATATGCCGGAGCCAAGGGCTGGCCGTTCTGAAGTGGTCGATGGGAAAATATTTCTGTTTTCCGGCGGTGTAGTCTTCGCGCGATCTTTGTTTATCTACACTCCACCCTTTAGACTTCCGCGCAGCGTGAATCCCACAAGTAAGTTAGCTACAACTTGGGGGCAAGTAAAGATGGGACGATAAGCCGTTAGCTGTACCGGATAAACTCTCTCGGAAGCACATTCGTCCAATAGTTCACTTTTCGCTGCTCGGCATTATAGGCATCTACATCCATGTTTACACAATATGCCTTTTTCGGGCAAGTGAACAATACCTCGGCCACGAAATCAAAAGAATGGAGATAACCCCTATTGATGATTCACGATTGTTACGGCACACAAGTTGCGGGAGCGAGTTTTCATCGCAACAGAAACTCGCGATTAGAGATGGAATTTCTATAGTAGACTTCGTCTGCAAGATTAAGGTCCGATAAAATAACAACAAGGGAGGATATAGAACGATGAAACTTACGATGCTTTTCACGCTTCACAGTTTCGTAGTCTTTTTCACGCTATGTCAATTTGCCCATGGCGCCATTGTCAAGAGCGACGTGGTCATGGCGTTTACTTTTGAAGAAGGGGTTGACAAACTTGGCAACGTGGCGGAGGGCGTTCTCAGGGATATCTCTGGTAATGGCCACGATGGCGAGTTCAGGAAGAGTCCGACATGGGTTGAAGGCGTGTGGGGCGCGGGGCTTGAGGTAGGGCCCGCCGGTAAAGGCGGTCATGGTGGCTGGAATGCCGTTACTGTCCCGCATGCGGACGACATGAATCTTCAAGAGTTTACCATTTCCGCATGGGTAAAGGTGGAAGAGCTTGTTGGTCACTGTTGCGGTATGATTGTCAGCAAGGAGAATTGGAGCGCCGGCGGGTTTCGCAATTATTCAATGTGGATGCGCGAGCAAGTCACTGTTGGATTTACGACAAGAAACCCGTTTGGTGATGTTCAGGTTCGCGGCATAATAATAACCGATGGCAAATGGCATCATGCCGTGGGTACTTACGACGGTCAAACCCTTGCGCAATACGTGGATGGCGTAGCCTACGGCAATTTGCGTTTTGCGGACCAAAAGCCGGCCTTTCATATTTCGGAACGGCTGCACATTGGCGCCATGGGGCCATTCGGTACCGGTGCGGGAATGGCTGGAACCGTTGATGAGGTCGTAATCTTCAACCGCGGCTTGACAGAAGACGAGGTCGGCGTCCTGATGAACAACAGTATTGAAGTCCTTCTGGAATCTCAATCTGTCAACCCCCGGCGCAAGGTGGCAACCACATGGGCGGAGCTCAAATCAATCGAGTAACAGTATCTATACGTTACAACAACCGGCAGTTTGTAGTTGCTCAATTCATTGAGCGCCTCCGATTGATTGTAACATTTATACTCCGCGCCGTCAGAAATTGCGTCTTTTGTAGGATCAAGCGAGTGGATAGCGAGTGCGATAGAGATCCCATCTCCCGATCGCGACATGCGTTCCCCGTAGGATCAAACGAGTGGATAGCGAGTGCGATAGAAATCCTCGCGGTTTCCAACCGCACCTACCGCCAGACGCTTAAAAATACGCAATTTTCAGCAGCGTGAAGTATAGATTTTGAATTCGTATCAAGGTGTAAAAGCAAAGTCATAGCCGGCCGTAATTCGCCGCACAATCTTTAACACAAAGGGAGGAAATTGTCATGAAAAGGCATGTCCGGATTTCACGGGGTATAATCATCGTTTTGCTCCTGAGCGTTGTTTCAATCGGCAGCGCGCAGCATCAAGTAGGCGTGTGGGAGGAGCGAAATGCGCCTATCCCAACCAAAAGACAGTATTATGCCGCCAGTTCCGTGGATGGGAAAATTTACGCCATTGGCGGATACCTTTGGCATGATGACGAGCCAAAATTAGGGCGAGTGCTTAGGACTGTCGAGGAATACGATCCCGCGACCAACGAATGGACGCCCAAAACAGGTATGCGAATCGCGCGTGCCGGCCTTTCAAGCAGTGCCGTTGATGGGACAAGCAGCGCTGTTGATGGGATTATATATGCCATTGGGGGAGAAGTTCAAATGTGGTGGTCGAGAAAACACGTGGAAGCGTACGATCCGGTCGCGGACAGTTGGGTAAGAAAGGCAGATATGTTGACGGCGAGAACGAGGTTCACCACGATTGCGGCAGATGGAAAGATTTACGCCATGGATCACCAGTCTGTTGAGGCTTATGACCCGGTGGCGGATGTCTGGCAGGAGAGTGCGGCAGTGCCAACCAAGAGAAGCGCTCTTCGCGCAAGCGTGGTAGGTGGTGTTATCTATGTCATCGGCGGCTGGGACTGGGATCAACGGAAATACCTTCAGGTTGTCGAAGCATACGACCCGGCGACAGGAAGATGGAGTACCAGAGCCGAAATGCCTCGGGTACGAGGCGGATTCACCACGAGCGCGGTCGGGGACAGAATTTACGTGATGGGCGGTCGCGACAATAATGGCAATTCAATTCGAACGATTGACGTGTATGACACCGAGACGGACACATGGGTACGTGAAGGCGAGATGCCGGATCTGGTCTCCAGATTCACCACGTGTGCGGTAGATGGAAAGATATATATCTTCGCGGGAGTTTGGGACCTGGGGCATAGTGTGCTAATCTATACCCCGCCAGCCAAAGCGCCTCGAAGTGTCAATCCCGCTAGGAAGTTATCCACTACGTGGGGAGAAGTGAAAGTCGGCAATTAGGATGCGACCGGCGCGCCCACTGTAGGATCAAACGAGTGGATAACGAGTGCGATAGAGATCCCGTCTCCAGGTCGCGACCATCAAACGAGTGGATAGCGAGTGCGATAGAAATCCTCGCGGTTTCCAACCGCACCCACCGCCAGACGCTTGAAAACACGCAATCTTCAGCAGCGTGAAGTATAGATGTCTAACTCGTATAACAGCTCTACCTTGGTATGAGCGATCTCCGAATCGCGACCTGCTAGGGCTGGGCAATCTCTATCAGAAACCATCATTGCTGAGAAAACAGACGCAATAGTACCCAACTCAAGGTGTAGAAGCAAAGTCACAGCCGGCCGTAATTCGCCGCACAATCTTTAACACAAAGGGAGGAAATTGTCATGAGAAGGCATGTCCGGATTTCACAAGGTTTACCCATCGTTTTGCTCTTGAGCATTATCTCAATTGGCAGCGCGCAGCATCAAGTAGGCGTGTGGGAGGAGCGAGATGCGCCTATCCCAACCAAAAGACAGTATTATGCCGCCAGCTCCGTGGATGGGAAGATTTATGCCATTGGCGGAGACCTTTGGCAAGGTGACGATCGGAAATTTGGGCGAGTGCTTAGGACTGTCGAGGAATACAATCCCGCGACCAACCAATGGACCCCCAAAACAGGAATGCGAATCGCGCGTGGCGGCCTTTCAAGCAGTGCCGTAGACGGGATTATATATGCCATTGGAGGGGAAGTCCAAAGGTGGTGGTCGAGAAAACACGTTGAAGCGTACGATCCGGTCGCGGACAGTTGGGTAAGAAAGGCAGATATGTTGACAGCGAGAGCGAGGTTCACCACGATTGCGGCAGATGGAAAGATTTACGCCATGGATCACCAGTCGGTTGAGGCTTATGACCCGGTGGCGGATGTCTGGCAGGAGAGTGCGGCAGTGCCAACCAAGAGAAACGCCCTTCGCGCAAGCGTGGTAGGTGGTGTTATCTATGTCATCGGCGGATGGGACGGGGATCCGGAGAAATACCTTCAGGTTGTCGAAGCATACGACCCGGCGACAGGAAGATGGAGTGCCAGAGCCGAAATGCCTCAGGCACGAGGCGGATTCACCACGAGCGCGGTCGGGGACAGAATTTACGTGATGGGCGGTCGCGACAATGACGGCAATCTAGTTCGAACGATTGACGTGTATGACACCGAGACGGACACATGGAAACGAGAAGGCGAGACGCCGGCTCTAGTCTCCAGATTCACCACATGTGTGGTAGATGGAAAGATATATATCTTCGCGGGAGTTCGAGACGGGCATAGTGTGCTAATCTATACACCGCCAGCCAAAGGCCCTCAAAGTGTCAATCCCGCTGGGAAATTATCCACTACGTGGGGAGAAGTGAAAGTCGACAATTAGGATGCGACCGGCGCGCCCACTGTAGGATCAAACGAGTGGATAGCGAGTGCGATAGAGATCCCGTCTCCAGGTCGCGACCATCAAACGAGTGGATAACGAGTGCGATAGAGATCCCCGCGCCCAACTGTAGGAGCGATCTCCAGGTCGCGATGGGCGCGCCCAATTGTAGGAGCGATCTCGAGGTCGCGACCATCAAACGAGTGGATAGCGAGTGCGATAGAGATCCCATCTCCAGGTCGCGACCTGCTGGCGCTGCGTAAATCCTATTTGAAACTATTATTGCTGATAAAAAAGCGCAGTATCGCCCAACCCGATGTATAACCAAAAGGAGAATCGGTCATGCAACGACGAATTTGCCTGCTTAAGTGTCTCCCTATTCTTGCGATTATGAGTATTTCCTCAATCGTCTGGGCGCAGCTCGACGAGGGGGCTTGGGAGAAGCGAGAAACCCCTATGCCAAGCCAAAGGGTGGAATTCGCCGCGAGCGCCGTGAACGGGAAGATTTTCCTCATTGGTGGCGTTGCTTGGGATAAATTGCCACGGAATGGAAGAGTCCATCGTACCGTTGAAGAATACGACCCCGAAACCAACCAATGGCACCGCCGAGCAGGTATGCGAGTCGGGAGGACTGGTGTTTCCACTGCTGTCGTGAACGAGAAGATTTATGCCATCGGCGGCCATATTCAATTGTGGTGGTGGCGAAAGCATGTAGAAGTATACGACCCCGTGACAAACATTTGGGAAATGAGAGCGGATATGATAGAGATAAGGCCTACTTTCTCGTTCTCGGCGAGCGTCGCAGATGGGAGAATCTATGTGATGGGAGGCGCAGACGATGGGTCGTCCGAAGCATACAATCCTGTCGCGGATAATTGGGAGAAGAAAGCGATGATGCCAAAACGGAGATCGTGGTTTGCCACAAGTGTTGTCGATGGGAAGATTTATGCTATCGGGGGTGTGAAATGGCAACCCGAGAAATACTTGGATACAGTTGAAGTTTACAATCCCGCCACAGACTCCTGGGAAAAGAAAGCCGATATGCCAACGCCGCGGTGTTGTTTGTCCGCGAATGCTGTCAACGGAATCATTTACGCGATTGGCGGGGGCAACGGTAGACCGCTGGAAACTGTTGAGGCTTACGACCCTGCGACGGACACATGGGAACGGATGGCAGATATGCCCGAGGCAAGAGGTGGCTTTTCCGCCAGCGTGGTCGATGAAAAAATATACGTGTTTACCGACCGCATAAATTTCACGCGAACCGTGCTAATCTATACCCCGCCCGCAAGGCGACAGCGGAGCGTAAATCCCGCCAGTAAACTAGCCGCAACTTGGGGACAAGTCAAGGTGGGCAATTAACCCGTCCACAAAGCGGTGTTGTAACAAAATTCGGAATCAAGGATTCATTCATGCTGCGTGCGTGTCTCCGATAATTTGTGTCGTAAAGTGATTGTTGGCATTGATTAGGTGGTGCCGTGTTCAGATAAAGAATAAGGTACAATCAGAAGGATTCCGATTTGGTATCCCATTCTCTAACCACAAGGAGAAACAGCCATGAAACAACGAACTTGTCTGCTTAAGTGTCTCGCTGTCATTGCGAGTATGCATATGTCTTCAATCGTTTGGGCGCCGCCCAAGGGTGATGTATGGGTGAGGAAACATACCCCTATGCCGAGCAAAAGAGTAGGTTTTTCTACCAGCGCCGTGAATGGAAAAATTTACGCAATCGGCGGTACGCTTTGGGATGGCGAGCCGCGACATGGAAGAGTCCTTCGTACAGTTGAAGAATATGACCCTGTAATCAATCAATGGAAGATCAAGGAGGGCATGCGAGCCGCGAGGAGCTTTCTCGCCGCGAGTGCCGCGAACGGGAAGATTTATGCTATCGGCGGCAGTGTTCAACTGTTTTGGGACAGGAAGCACGTGGAAGAATTCAATCCTGCAACCGACACTTGGGAGAACAAGGCGGATATGCTTGTGCCGAGGTCTGATCACTTTGCAAACACCGTAGATGGGAAGATTTATGTGATAGGGGGAGCGTCCGATGGGTTGGTCGAAGAATACGATCCGGTCGCGGATAGATGGGGAAAAAAATCGGCGATGCCAAAACGGAGATATGTATTTGCCACAAGCGCTGTAGACGGGAAAATTTATGTTATCGGGGGAGCGAGGTGGAATCCCGCGAGAATCCTGGCGACAGTTGAAGCTTACGATCCCGCAACAAACACGTGGGAAACAAGAGCCGACATGCCAACGCCGAGATTTAATTTATTTGCGGCTACTGTCAATGGGATTATTTACGCGATTGGCGGGTTTTCTAATCTTGGTGTTCGAGCATTACCGACAGTGGAAGCGTACAACCCTGCAACGGACACGTGGGAAACGATGGCAGATATGCCGGAGGGAAGATCTGGTTTCTCCGCCAGTGCGGTAGGTGGGAAAATATATGTTTTTTCGAGTTACAGGGACTTTCAGCGAACCGTGCTAATCTATACCCCGCCTGCAAGGCGACCGCGGAGTATAAATCCCGCCGGTAAGCTAGCCGCAACTTGGGGACAAGTCAAAGTGGGCAATTAACCCGTCCATAAAACGGTGTTGTCACAAAAATCGGAATCAAGGATTCATTCATGCCGTGTGCGTAGCCCGATGAATTGTACTGTGACGTGATATTGGCAATGATTGGAAGGCGCTGTGTTCGTGTGGAGGATGAGGCACAAAGCGCAATCACGAGGACGCGGATTCGGTGTCCCAACTGCTAACTAAGAGGAGAAACAGCCATGAAACGACGAACTTGTCTGTTTAACTTCCTGATTATTATTCTGAGTGTGAGCGTTTGCATGGTGTCATGGGCACGCCCCAAGGGAGATGTATGGGTGAGGAAACGTACCCCCATGCCAAGCCAAAGAGTGGAATTTGATACGAGTGCCGTAAACGGAAAGATTTACGCCATTGGCGGTACCGTTTGGGATGATAGGCTGCGATTTGGAAGGGTCCTTCGCACCGTTGAGGAATACAATCCTGTAACCAATCAATGGACGCCGCGAGAAAGCATGCGAATTGGACGGACCGATCTCTCCACGGTCGTCGTGAACGGGAAGATTTATGCCATCGGAGGCCAAATTCTATTGTGGATGTGGCGAAAGCATGTAGAAGTATACGATCCCGTGACAAACACTTGGGAAATGAGGGCGGATATGTTGGAGGTAAGGCCTACTTTCTCGGCGAGCGCCGCAGCTGGGAGAATCTATGTGATGGGAGGCGCAGACGATGAGTCGACCGAGGAATACAATCCTGTCGCGGATAGTTGGGAGAAAAAAGCGATGATGCCACATCGGAGAACGTGGTTTGCCACAAGTGTTGTCGATGGGAAGATTTATGCTATCGGGGGGCCCAATTGGGGACAGCCCGGCGGGCATTCGAGATCCGTACAAGCCTATGACCCGGCTACGGACACGTGGGAAAAGCGAGCCGATATGCCGACGGCAAGGTGTTGTTTGTCTGCCGAAACTGTCAACGGGATTATTTACGCGATTGGCGGCGCTTTTGGCGGTCAAATATTGCAAACAGTGGAAGCGTACAATCCTGAAACGGACACCTGGGAAACGATGGCAGACATGCCGGAGGCGAGGCACGGTTTCTCCACAAGTGTAGTGGACGGGAAAATATATGTTTTTACCGGCCCGTGGGACTTTACGCGAACTCTATTAATCTATACGCCACCCTTTAGACCTCCGCGCAGTGTCAATCCCGCTAGTAAGATGGCAACGATCTGGGGACAAGTGAAGGTGGGCAATTGACCCGTTCGCAAAACCCAAAGACGAATCTCGCAACTCGCGTATCTCCAGTAATTTGTATACTGTAGGATCAAACGAGTGGATAACGAGTGCGATAGAGATCCCCGCGTCCAATTGTAGGAGCGATCTCCAGGTCGCGACCATCAAACGAGTGGATAACGAGTGCGATAGAGATCCCCGCGTCCAATGTAGGAGCGATCTCCAGGTCGCGACCGGCTGGCGCTGCGTAAGACCTTTTTGAAACCATTATTGCTGACAAAAAAGCGCAGTGTTGCCCAGCCCGAGGTATAACCAAAAGGAGGATCGGTCATGCAACAACGAATTTGCCTGCTTAAGTGTCTCCCTATTCTTGCGATTATGAGTATTTCCTCAATGACTTGGGCACAGCCCAAGAGAGATGTATGGCTGACGAAACATACACCTATGCCAAGCGAAAGAGTAGGGTTTTCCACGAGTACCGCGAACGGAAAGATTTACGTCATTGGTGGCACTGTTTGGGATAAATGGCCACGGAATGGACGAGTGCTTCGAACTGTTGAAGAATACGACCCCGCAACCAACCGATGGAAGCTTCGGGAGGGTATGCGAATTGGGAGGAGTCATCTCGCCTCAAGCGCCGTGAACGGGAAGATTTATGCCATTGGTGGCATCATTCAAGTCTGGTGGAAGAGAAAGCATGTGGAAGAATTCAATCCTGCGACGGACACTTGGGAGAAGAAGGCGGATATGCTTGAGCCACGGTCCGGCTTCTCTACAAGCGTCGTAGATGGGAAGATATATGTGTTTGGGGGAGAGGCAAATGGATCAACTGAAGCATACAATCCTGCGGTAAATAGATGGGAGAAAAATGCGCCAATGCCAAAACAGCGGTGGGCGTTTGCGACAAGTGTTGCAGGTGGGAAAATCTATGCTATCGGGGGAGTGAAGGGGAATCCCGAAAGGTACTTGGGGACAGTCGAAGTTTACGATCCCGCCACAAACACGTGGGAAAAGAGAGCCGATATGCCGACGACAAGGTGTTGTTTGTCTGCCGAAACTGTCAACGGGATCATATACGCGATTGGCGGAGTTGATGACAGCGGACGCCTGAGAACGGTAGAAACCTATGACCCGGCAACGGACAAATGGAAACAGAGGGCAGATATGCCCCAGCCGGGAGGCAGCTTTTCCACAAGCGTGGTTGATGGGAATATATATTTTTTTAAGGGTGGGGAGTTTACGAAAACGTTGTTAATTTATACACCGCCCTTCAGAAGACCTCCGCGAAGTGTCAATTCGGTCGGAAAAGTGGCAACGACTTGGGGAAGCGTGAAGACGGGACGATCCGCATATTAGACGTCTTTCCAAAATGGTTCTATGTCATTAAGCAACTTGCATGAATAAACTTACATTCCGGTCTAGGTCAAACCGCTCCTGCTGGATTGGCAAATCCAGCAGATTTTTTGACATGTTAGTTTGATTGAACACGGTGAAACCCAACCAATCAATTTGAGTTTTTTCGCTCCAAAGGATTGAAGATTGGGAATCTTCCCTCCTTCCGCTCACAACACCATTTCATCACATTACCCACCATTGCCGCTCAAAAATCAGGGGCGTTTCCCCTACCCTGCCGAAATTAACCTCTTGACGAAGTTCAAAAAGTAAGATAATCTAAAGGTGTTCTGCCAGCAATTCTCATTTTGGAACCAGGATTCTATGAAGTCAAGGCGCCTTTGAGATTTTTGCTCCAGAGAATTGTCATGTTGATAATACGACGTAGTGGACTCATGAAATCCGACGCATTTTAGCCCCAGAGGGGCGGCAGGTTTGTAGAAACGTGGATACCCCAAATTCCAAAGCCCCAGCGGGGATCAAACGAGTGAATAACGAGTGCGATAGAGATCCCATAGGTGTAAACGTGGAATTCGCACAAAATCATAGATTCTGACCCAAGAATGACATCAGATGAGTTTGCGTTCCACTGCCCAAACAGGCGCCAATGGACACAATCGCCCGGCAAGTTCAAAATGAGAATTGCTGGTGTTCTGCAGATCTGGTTAATTTCTGCTGAATCCCTCACGCAAACTTTTAACTAGGATACGACAAAATCTCTTAATGGCTTTGAGTTCAACAAGGCAGCCTCAATATCGGTCGACCGATGAATCTCTGAGACAAACGCGGATCACGTGGCGAGCGGTGCTAATCGCTCTCGTGTTGATCCCGTTCAACTCGTTCTGGATCGTTTACATGGAGACGGTCCACTACATCGCGCACTCCACAAATTTTAGTCTACTCTTCCATGCCATCTTCAATCTCACGCTTCTGCTGATGCTGAATGCCGTGCTGCGGCGCATATCGCCGAGGCTGATGCTCGGACAGGGCGAGTTGGTTGCAATCTACATTATGCTGTGTATCGCGGGCACACTCGCCGGGCATAGCATGATGCAGATTCTCCCGCCGACGCTCGCCGCTCCCGTCGGCTTTGCCACTCCCGAGAACGACTGGAAAAACCTCTTCGGTCACCACTATCCCGACTGGCTCATCGTCACGGACACCAAGGCGTTGACCGGTTACATGGCGACAGCCACGAAGCGCCCCGCGACGCTGTATATCGAAACTCATATCCGGCCGTGGATTGTTCCGGTGTTGGCGTGGACCGCGTTTATATGCGTGTTCATGTTCGTCATGCTCTGCATAAACGCCATCATCAGGAAGCAATGGACCGAGCGAGAGCGGCTGACCTATCCTCTCACGCTATTGCCTTATGAACTGGCGAATCCGAAATCGCGGCTCCTAAAAAGTAGACTTCTATGGACGAGCTTTACGGTGGTTTGCATCATCAACATGCTAAACGGCTTGCACACGTTTTACCCGGTCGTGCCATCGTTCCAGCTTCGCGCCTATAACTTGGGTAACTTTTTCACGACAAAGCCGTGGGATGCCATCGGTTACATGGCGTTGCTGGTCCGACCGTTTCTTCTCGGTCTAATCTTTCTCGTCCCTCTCGACATCGCGTTCTCATGTTGGGTGTTCTTCTTTTTCTGGAAGGCGCAGTTGGTTTTGGGGGAGGCGTGGGGATTCCAAAAGCGACCCGAATTTCCCGAACAGTCCGCCGGCGCTTATATTGCGCTCTGTGTCATCGCAATCTGGACAGGGAGGCACCACTTTTCCAATGTGATACGCTCCATCTGGGATCGTCGCCTTGCTGAAGAGAGCAGGGAGGAGGCGTTGCCGTACAATGTCGCCGTGTACGGCGTGGTCGCGGGCTTTCTATTCATCGTCGTGTTTTGTTGGCAGGCGGGAATGACATGGTGGGGTGCCGCGATGTTCTTCGCGCTTCTCCTCATGACGAATATCGGAGTTACGCGAATCCGTGCGGAAGTCGGATCGCCCGTGCACGACTTGCACTTCGCGGGCCCGGAAATACTCATGCTGGACGCGTTCGGCACGCGGCGCGTGGGCCCACGCACGTTGTCAATAATCTCCCTTTTCTGGTTTATCACCCGGGCGCATTACAGCGACCCGATGCCGCACCAACTCGAAGGATTCCGAATTGCGGATCGTACGAGGATGAATCAACGCCGCGTGTTCGCCGTGATGCTTATTGCCATTGTCGTTGGCACGGTCATCGCTTTCTGGGCGCTCCTTGACGCAGGATATAAGCACGGTGCAAGCTGGGGCGGCGAGCCTCTCGGCAGGCTGAACCGTTGGTTAATCTATCCGATGCACCCCGACATGTACGGAATCGGCTTTTTTTCCTTTGGATTACTTTTCGGTCTCTTTGTGATGTTCATGCGCGTGAGGTTCCTGTGGTGGCCGCTCCACCCGGCCGGTTACGCCGTATCCAGCACCTACGGAATGCGGGATACGTGGTTCATGTTCTTCACGGCGTGGCTCATCAAATGGACCCTCCTGAAGGCGGGCGGCATGAAAGCGCATCGCGCCGCCATCCCGTTTTTCCTCGGCATGGTCCTGGCAGACTTCCTTGTTGGCGGCAGTTGGGCGTTGTTGGGCGTGCTGCTAAACGTCCGAACCTACGGATTCACCGCCTGGTGGTGACCTCAATGCCTCGAAACCGAGTTTTTTCTTCAAAACTCGGTTTCTTTCCAGGTTCTGTCGACATTTACGCGAAGCGTGCGTCCAATCGTAGGGGCGAGGTCCCCTCGCCATCCGCTGCTAGTGGTGACCTCAACGCCTCGAAACCGAGTTTTTTCTTCAAAACTCGGTTTCTTTCTAGGTTCCGTTGACATTTGCGCGAAGTGTGTGTCCAATCGTAGGGGCGAGGTCCCCTCGCCCGAACTTTAATATGTGAAACGGATTGGGAAACCCAACCCCTACGAAGGGATATGTCCATGCACCGTTCTTAATCTACCAGCTGCGATGAAATGTCAACAGAACCTACGCTGTCCTCGTCTCAAGAACCCAAACTGCGCAATTCCTAGCCAATCGGGGGCTTGTAGTTGCCCGATTCATCGGGCGTCATTGCAGTAAGCATAGAAACCGAGTTTTTTCTTCAAAACTCGGTTTCTTTCAAGGTTCTGTCGACATTTACGCGAAGTGTGTGTCCAATCGTAGGGGCGAGGTCCCCTCGCCCGAACTTTAATATGTGAAACGGATTGGGAGACCCAACCCCTACGAAGGGATGTGTCCGTGCACCGCTCTAAATCTACCAGCTGCGATGAAATGTCAACACACCCTAGGCTGTCTTCATCTCACGCTATTGAAACCGTCATACAATGAAAATTGCTCGCGTCGAAACATTCTTGACAAACGCCGGTTTGCGAAACTATCTATTTCTGCGTCTCACCACCGACACCGGCTTGACCGGCATTGGAGAGGCATCTTTGGAATGGCAGGAGAAAACCGTTCAAACGCTGATCGACGAATGGGTGACAGACCGCGTTTTAGGAGCCGATCCCTTTGACATTGAAGCCGTCATCGGCGGGATGATTCGCGACCAATACCAGGGCGGCGCCACCGTAATGACCGCCATCAGCGGTGTGGAAATCGCGTTCTGGGACATCATCGGCAAAGCGTGCGGTCAGCCGGTCTATAAGTTGCTCGGCGGTCGTTGCCACGAACGATTGCATGCTTACGCCAACGGATGGTACGGCGGGGCGAGAACTCCGCAGGAGTACGCGGAGGCGGCGAGAAATGCGATAGCTCGCGGGTACAATGCGCTGAAGTTCGATCCGTTTGGCACGGCGTGGAAGGAGATGAGTCGCGATGAGATGGACGAAGCGGAATCCCTCGTCGCGGCCGTCCGTGAAGCGGTCGGTGACAAAATCGGGTTGATGATTGAGGTGCATGGACGCCTATCCGTCGGGTGCGCTATTGAGATGGGGAGACGCTTGGAGAAGTATCGTCCCGCGTGGTACGAAGAGCCGGTTTCGCCGTATAGCCTGGAGTCGCTCAAAGAAGTCAAAAGCGCGCTGTCATTTCCGATCGCCGCGGGAGAGCGGCTGTATACATTGGAAGATTTCCATCGCTTCACGGCGATGCGAGCGGCGGATGTCGTACAGATGGATCCCGCCCATTGCGGCGGTTTGCTCGTAACAAAAAAGATTGCCGCTATGGCGGAGGCGCAAGATATAAAGGCGTCGCCGCACTGCTCTATTGGTCCAGTGGCGCTGTGCGCCGCGCTGCATGTGGACTGGTCAACGCCAAACGTAGTGATTCAGGAAAATTTCGGCGATTTCGACGTTTCGTGGCGTCATGACTTGGTCTTCGGCTGGAACCCCGTTAAGAATGGCGAATTTGCCCTCCCCGAAAAACCCGGTCTCGGTATTGAACTAAACACATCGCTCTGTGCCGATCACCCGTATAAAAAGAACAGCTTCCCATCCCTTTGGGACAAACGATGGCTCAAAGACTTCACGCAGAATAGATAAACTGAAACCGATCAAGCGAATGAATAATGAGTAGGATTTGCTATCGCACCCGTTATCCACTCGCTTGATCGATAGAGATCCCTTTTTTCCTCAAAACTCGGTTTCTTTCCGGTATCAATGTATTACAGCATCGGCATAACGACTTACGCGCTTTTGTAGGGAACAACGATCGTTGTTCCCCACTCATGACGGGCAACTAAAGACTGACAATCATAGTCCATCATTTAATCACATAAAGTCCATCATTTAATCACATAAATCACAGTTCAGACAATGTAACCGCCTACACCCGACTTTCCCACGTTTCAACCAAGTATGCCTTTGATTGCCTCGACGCACCTTTTGCAGTTCGGCACGGGATTCTCGACATCGCCTTCGTACTCTATGGTCAGAAATTCGTCGTAATCAGTGTCTTGCAACAACTTGATGAGCGCATCCAGACGTAAATTCCCCTCTCCGATAATCGTATCTTCAGGGTGTCCATCCCGTTCAAAAACAAAGTCCTTCAGGTGGACCCCGTGCAGCTTGTCCCTATATTTGCCGGCAATTTCTACCGGATCGTATCCGCTGTCCAGCATCCAAGCCGTATCTAGGCACAATCCGATGTTCGCCGATGTACGCGAAAAAACCCGATCCAGCGCGTCAGGCGATCCGAGGTTATGTTTTCGACCATGATTGTGAATGGCAATCTTGATGTCAAATTCCTCGCACAGCGGCTCAAGGCGAAGAGCGGTTTCTATCTCTTCACCCTTCGGGAAACTCCCAACCAGGCTCTTCAAACCGACCGTCTTCGCAAATTCAAACCAAGTGCGATTGTTTTCGTCGTTCGTATCAAGCCCGTTCACCCCGTGACCGCTGACGTCAATGCCATTTGCACGATACACATTAATTATTGACATGTAATCGGAATCACGAAACGGATCCACGAACATACTTCCCAACTCAACGTAGTCGAGTCCGCAAGATTTCGTGGCGTGGATAATCTTATCCGGCTCGCTCCACGTCCGAAAACACCAACCCTGTATACTAATATCCATTTTGACTTTTCTTACTCCTTTTAGTATTTGATTTCCCGCGTTTCGGAGTCTACCTTAGATCTGCGTTGTTCCTCATGGCACAACCCTGGTTATTTTACATTCTTCCGCCGAGATAGTCAATCAGATTCATGCATGACTCCGGGAGAAAGCGCATCTGACCTCATAGCTCTCTCAACCGAATCAATGCCACAACCACTGGTAGGTAGGGTTTCTAACCGCACCTACCCAACAACCTATCACCTATAATCTTGGACCACCAAATGCCCGATAGCTTCCCTGTTTTCCAACTCCGTATCAACCTACGCTCCTTCCATCCTTCCCGCCTTCCATCCTTCCAATCTTCCTTACGCCAAAAATCAGGTGCGTTTCCCCTATGCATGACTCACGGAGAAACGCATCTGATTTTCTATTGCATAAACTGCGAAGTCTTGCTATAATGAAATTATCGTATGTCAATCACTATCCGCCCCTACTCATTGAACATTCCACAGGACGTTTTGGACGACCTGCGAACACGATTGGAAAGCACACGCTGGCCGCATTCCGTGCCGGGAACCGGTTGGGATCGAGGCGTTGACCTTGACTACATGAAGGACTTGGTCGACTACTGGATTAACGAATACGACTGGCGTGAACAAGAAGCCAAACTGAATCGGTATCGGCACTTCAAAGCGGACGTTGACGGGCTAAATATCCATTTCATTCATGAAGAAGGCAAGGGGCAGAATCCCATGCCGTTGTTCATGATGCACGGGTATCCCTGGTCCTTCATTTTACTTTTGCGAATCCTCCCGATGCTCACCGATCCCGCCTCGCACGGCGGCGACCCGGCAGATGCTTTTACCGTTGTGATTCCGTCCATTGTCGGTTTTGGGCTCTCGGGCTATCCCGATGAGGGTGGTTTCGGATTCCAGCATCACCCCGAGATCTACGACAAACTGATGACAGAAGGGCTCGGATATGAGAGGTACGGAATTGAAGGAGGCGATTGGGGCGGTTTCATCACGGCTCCGTTCGGATATCACCATCCGGAAAACCTGATCGGCATCCATCTCAACTGTCTGTTTCCGCGACTCGGCGATGAACGCGAGCCGGAAGACAAAGATCCGGATATCCTGCGCGGGCTTGGCATGAAATGGGCGCCCGTCAAGCCGAAAGATCCCGACATGCTCCGTTACTGGAAAAACGTCGAGAGGTACTGGATCGATGAAGGCGCCTACTGTCATCAACAAATGACGAGACCCCAGACGCTTGCCATAGGCATGACCGATTCGCCGGCAGGCCTTGCCGCATGGATCATCGAAAAATGGCGCGCCTGGTGCGGCTGGGGTGACGATTTCGAGAAACTTTTCCCTCGCGATATGCTCATCACTAACGTCATGCTCTACTGGGTGACCAACTCGTTCTGGTCGGCGATACGGCTCTACAGCGAATCCTACTACCACCCGTGGGAGCTTCCGCCGGGCGAGCGGATTGACGTGCCGACAGCAGTTGCCGCCTACCCTCACGAGTTGGCGCCGATTGTCCGAAAGCGCGCGGAGCGATACTACAACGTAGTGCATTACAACGATTATTCCGAGGGCGGACATTTCGCGATTCATGAGCGCCCGGAAGAGATGGCGGCAGATCTGCGAGAATTCTTCCGCCCACTGCGCGCCCACAACTGATATTAATCAATGAGTTACACGCACCGGGTGATTGTAGTTGCCCGATTCATCGGGCGTTTTTGACGAGTGCAACATTTAGATTTTGAATCCGTATGAATCGTGTCGTCTTCGTACGTAATGCAAGTTGCGGACTGTATCGGAGAAACCGAGTTTTTGATTGGCATTCACTTGATTATCGGTATACTGCGCGCTGTCAGAAATTGTGTCTTTTCAAACGTCTGGCCGTAGGTGCGGTTTCCAACCGCACCGATATTCCAACATTTGTAGGAGCGATCTCCAGGTCGCGACTTGCTGGTGCTGCGTAAGCCCTATTCGAAACCATTATTGCTGAGAAAAAAGCGCAATATTAGCCAACACAAGGTATAAATTGATCTGATTTTCCCTGACCTCGTGTTTGCACGTCCGAAAAAACTCGGTTTCTGTGCCACTCTCGGATAAAGTAGAATCAAACGAGTGGATAGCGAGTGCGATAGAAATCCTCGCGGTTTCCAACAGTGCTTACCGCCAGACGCTTGAAAACACGCAATTTTCATCAGCGTGAAGTTTAGTAACTGTTTAGTCCATGGATCTGTATTGATGATCTTGGTTCGTAGTTGTGCAATTCATTGCACGTTCACCGCATGGTTGTACTTTAGTAGCCATCTCCGAATGACGGGCAGGTGGTTGGATGAAGTGTCTCGGCATTGACATCGGTTCTTCAAGCATCAAAGGAGCCGTGCTGGATCTTGAAGATTGCGCCGTGAGAGAAGTTATCAAGGAGGAATTTCCCGCGCCAATTCCGAATCTACCGGTGGGATACTTTGAGGTGGAGCCATCTCAGATTCAGGCAGCGGTCGAAAACGTCCTCGTCAGGTTGCTCAAATTAGTCCCCGATATATCAAGCATACACTGGACCGGGCAGATGGGCGGAGTCATTTTAGTCGACGAGGCGGGCAACACGCTGACAAATTATGTTTCGTGGCGAGACCAGCGTCTGTTGGAGCCATACTCCTCCGGCAATGGCAGCTACTATCAGACACTGGAGCGGCGACTGACTCGAACGCGAATGCGACAACTCGGGTACGATTGCAAACCCGGCTCGGCGCTCTGCTTACTGTTCTGGTTGGCGGAGGGAGGTGACCTTCCGGACGGCGCGATTCCATTGGCTCTCCCCGATTACATCGCGATGAGGCTTTGTGATGCGCAACCGGTAACCGAGTATACAAGCGCCCTCGGCACGCTAAACGTTGAAACGCGTCTTTGGCATCGGGAGGCGTTCGACGAATTAGGCATCGGAAAATTGTGTTGGCCACAGCTATCCAATCCGTATCGGGTGGTTGGTAAATTCGCCGCCAACGGCGCCTTGATTCCATGCTACCCGTCTGTTGGTGATCATCAATGCGCTTTGGCGGGGATGCGATTGCATAAGAACGAGTTATCAATCAACGTGTCGACGGGTTCGCAGATCGGCTTATTGGTCGACGACTATCAACCGGGCGATTATCAAGTTCGTCCCTATTTCGATTGTCAATATCTCAAAACACTGACTCACCTGCCCGCTGGCAGATCGTTGAACGTGCTAGTTGACCTATTGAGTGAGATTCCTCAAGCTCAAGGGCTCCAACTCCAAGACCCTTGGCCCTACATCGCGACGGTTGCCGCCACCGCAGAGACGGGCCTCGATGTTGACCTCGCCTTCTTTGAAGGTCCCATGGGCAACCGCGGCGACATCCGCAATATCACGGTGGACAATCTAAATGTCGGGGCTCTCTTTCGCGCTGCTTTCGACAACATGGCGAGTAACTATGAAGCGTGCGCCACTCGCTTGGCGCCAGAGAAAAATTGGGAACGATTGGCGCTCTCTGGCGGGCTCGTGGGGAATTGCGATATATTGCGCCAATTAATCATTGAGCGGTTTGACTGCCCTGTCCGTCTATCCGTCGCGTCGGAAGAGACAATGGAGGGTTTGCTAATCTTGGCGCTAGTTGCGCGAGAACAATGCGGCAGCGTGGCAGAAGCAGGCGCGAGCGTAGAAAATCGACAAACTGCGCTATTGTAGGGTGGGCACCGCCCACCTATTGCTTGTTTCTTGGTGAATAACCCGTGCGCCCGGTCCCCGGCTGCTTCCCGCTGCATTGAATAATCCAGTAAAGTTGTGCGCTTCCGTTTTGGTGCCGGTCATTCGATCAACAGGTCAAAGCGTAGTATGGAAGGAAATCTTCCAACCTTCCGCACTTCCATCCTTCCAACTGAATTCCTTCTGGTTGATGCGGAAGATTAACTTTTATATTAAAATTTGCCCAACTCTGTTAGGAGACAACAAATGGAACAAGAACTTTCTAACGATAACAACTGGTCCGACGTATTTTTCGCCGAACAACCTCACCCGACGCTGAGTTACCGATCGGATATGGTTGTCTATGAGGAATCACTCATCAAGGGAGGCTTCGTTTCGAGAACCTGGAACGGATCGGGCTACGTCAACGCTTGGGAAGATGTCCGGCTCGACCCGGCGCAGCACTCTGCGCCTCAGTCGTTCTGGCTCGAAATGGATGGACAGCTCCTTGCGTCACATTGGGAATGGGTCGATTTTGAGAAGTACGAGGAGACGCGACACGGATCGCACGGCGAATGTACCTGCCTACACTCCGTGGTGACGCTCAGGCATACGATTCGCCCGGTGACCGTGAAAGTCCACATGCTCTTGGATGGCACACCGGTTATGACTCGATGGCTCGAGATAACCAACACGGGAGATCAACACGCCGCGCTCTCCGCGGTATTTCCATGGAGCGGCGTTTTGAAATTTTCGGGCCAATGGGGAAGTCATAGCGTACCGGTAGCAACAGACATGTCCGATCTTTATTCTATCGGATACATGGCGAACTCCGCCTGGGGCGATGAGGGGAATTTCAAATGGCACGCCATTCCGACAGCGGGATACCGCGTGGATGGGCGGTATCGCCGAGATCGGTATCGTCACCCGATGTTTGTTCTTCGGAATAACGCCACCGGCGAGCATTTCATTTGCCAACTCGCTTGGTCGGGCGGTTTTTCGTTCGAATTTGATCTTGACGCGCCCGTTGGCGATGCGGGGGCTTATAGCCTATTCTTCCGCGCCGGCCCGGACGCGCCGCCGCCGCATCGCGTCATTGAGCCGGGAGAGACGGTCACGTCGCCCGAAGTTCACTTGGGCATGGCGATCGGCGACTTGGACGCGAGTATTCAAGCGATGCATGATCACCTGCGTCGAAGCGTCTTCATGCCGCAACCGCGCGGACGCGGCGGTTGGATTGAGTCCGGCATCGGTCCCGAGCTCGAAATCACTACCGATTATGTCTTTCATCAGATTGAAAACGCGGCGGCATGGGGCAGTGAAGTCTTCTTTATCGACGCCAGTTGGTATGCGCCGCCGTACGGGAGTTGGTCGACGACTGTCGGTGATTGGCAGGTAGACAGGGCTCGTTTCCCGGACGGAATTGAGCCATTCCGCGACCGCTGCCATGAACACGGAATGCTCTTCGGGCTTTGGATGGATGCCGAGCGCATTGGGGATGAAAGTCAGATTGCTCAAGAACATCCGGAGTGGCTGGCAACCGCCTACGATGGCGAACAAAGACTCGGCCGGATGCTGGACTTGTCCAATCCTGATGCGGCAAAATGGATGGAAGATCAGATTACGCGCGTCATCTCCGAGAACCAGTTGGAGTTTTTCCGGTTGGATTACAACGTCGGAGGAATTCGTCAAGGCGGACAAACCCTGCGCAACGGTTATGTGGAGAGCCTTTACTGGCGATACTACGAAACGCTATACGCGATGTATGATCGGCTGCGCGCCCGATTCCCGGACGTAATATTGGAAAGCTGCGCCGGCGGAGGCGGCCGCACGGATATCGGCATGGTGCGCCGCTTTAGTCACTCCTGGGTGACCGACTGGCAAATTGCGCCGCGTTCCTTTTCCATTACCAACGGGATGACAATGGCGTTGCCTCCGGAGCATGTGGATCGTCTGGTCGCCGGTCAGAACGGCCACATCGTCGCGGAACTCGATTTTCAGTGGCGCTTGTTGCTCTTCGTCAGACCTACGCTGGCGTTCTTTCATCCGCTCGGCGCGAGTTGGAATCCCAATCAGCTTGCGCGCATTCGGCATTTCATCAACCTATACAAGCATTTCGTTCGGCCCTTCATGAACACCGGACGCATCTATCACCATACGCCTGCCTTTGAAGGCACCGAACCCACCGGATGGGGCGTGCTAGAACTTGCATCGAGAGATCGGCGACGCGCCGTTGCAGGCGTATTTCAACTGTCGGCGCCGCAGGAAGATGAATACTGTTTGCGTTTCCGCGGCTTGGATGTTTCCAAACGCTATCTCGTGACATGGGACAATAGCGGTCAAACTTGCGAGGTGGACGGCTTTACGCTCATGAAACAGGGCGTAACAATTCGGCTTGAAGGGGCGTTAACCTCGGAGTTGTTGAGATGCAGTGCAACCGAATGAACCCGAAAGGAGAAACTGCAATGACATCAATGAAGGTCCACTCCGGCTTTGCGGTTACATTATATATATGTCTCGTTGTCTCGATAACCCTGGGGGCGATTTCAGTGGCTGCAGTGGAGCCGAAGCAGGTCCCGGTGCCGCAGGAGGCTCACAATCCGCCATGGCTGGAAACGCGTGCGAAAGCGCAGTGGGAGACGGTCGACCAGTTCAAAGTCTTCTACGATTTTCAGTTCACCGACCGCGTCATGGAGAGCGGAATACAGTTCGTTCACCAGATAGTGGACGATGCCGGGAAGGAGTATAAGTTGGTTCACTACGACCACGGCAATGGAGTGGTGATTGCGGATGTCGATCAGGATGGGCTGTACGACATCTACTTCGTCAATCAACTCGGAGACAACGAACTGTGGAGAAACCTCGGCGATGGCACGTTTGAGAATATCACGGAGTCCGCAGGGGTGGCGGTGGCGGATCGCATCAGCGTCACCGCGTCCTTTGCCGATATTGACAACGATGGCGATCCCGATCTGTTTGTCACCACGGTCGGCATGGGTAACCTCATGTTTGAAAATGACGGAACCGGCGCGTTCAAGGACATCACGGAGATTGCTGGCTTGGGCTATGTCGGACATTCGTCCAGTGCCATCTTCTTCGATTACAATCTTGACGGTCTGCTTGATCTCTTTTTGACCAATGTGGGCGTCTACACCATACCGCTCAAAGGACGAGGCGGCTATTGGGTCGGGCTTAGGGATGCCTTCACCGGTCACCTAAAGCCGGATCGTACCGAAAACAGCATCCTTTACAAGAATATGGGCGACAACCGCTTTGCGGATGTCACCGAAGAGACCGGTTTGATTGATGGAAGTTGGTGTGGTGACGCTTCTCCGATAGATGTCAACGGCGACATCTATCCGGACCTCTATGTGTTGAACATGCAGGGGCATGATGAATATTACGAAAACGTTAACGGCGAGTCCTTTGTAAAGAAGAGCCGTGAAATCTTTCCCAAAACACCGTGGGGCGCCATGGGAATCAAGGTTTTTGACTATAATAATGACAGTTTGCTTGACATTATCATTTCCGACATGCACTCGGACATGTCCGAGGACATCGGTCCGGAGCGCGAAAAACTTAAATCCCGGATGCAGTGGCCCGAGTCCTCGCTGCGCTCCGGAGGCAACAGTATCTTCGGCAATGCGTTCTTCAGGAACGAGGGCGATGGCAAGTATGTCGAAGTCTCGGACGAAATAGGTGCTGAGAATTATTGGCCCTGGGGGCTGAGTGTCGGCGACTTGAACGCCGACGGGTACGACGATGTGTTCATAACCTCAAGTATGAACTACCCGTTCCGCTACGGCGTAAACTCCCTGTTGCTGAACAATCGCGGTGAAATGTTTCTTGACAGCGAATTTATCGTAGGGGTTGAGCCTCGACGTGGCGGGCGAACGACGAAGCCGTGGTTTGAACTTGATTGTTCGGGCGAAGACAGGGAACACAAGGATTGCAAGGGGCAAACCGGGCGGATTACCGTACTCGGCGCATTGGGCACCCGCTCCTCAATCATCTTCGATCTGGATGACGACGGTGACTTGGACATCGTCACCAACGAGTTTCACTCCGAGCCGTTGGTTCTGATCAGCAATCTTTCTGAAAAGAAATCAATCAACTATCTGAAGGTGAAACTGGTCGGCACAAACTCGAACAGGGACGGGCTTGGAGCAAAAGTTACAGTTGCCGCCGGCGCAAAATCCTACGTCAAAGTCCACGACGGACAATCCGGCTACCTCTCCCAGAGTCTATATCCGCTTTACTTCGGATTGGACGATGCGGAGAAAGTGGATCAGATAGACGTCCTATGGCCCTCGGGCAAAAGCCAAGTTATTCCCGGACCTATTGGCGCCAATAAGTTGATTGAAATTGAGGAAGAATAACTCGGTTTATCCTACAAATCTATATTTCGATCCCGACCCCCGATCCCGTCAGCGATAATCCGTAGACGGAATAATTCTTTCCACAAGTAACATTCATGTCTCCCCCTCGGATCGGCTTCAAAAAGCGTTGTCTTTTAGCCCCAGCGGGGCGGCAGGTTTGTAGAAACGTGAAGACACCACACTCCAAAGCCCCAGAGGATCAAACGAGTGGATAGCGAGTGCGATAGAGATCCCACAGGTGTATACTCGTTTTTCGCTCTATGACTGGCTTTGTGGCGATTTTTCGAGCGAGTGTTACTTGATAGCGCCCCATTATCCCGAGACGGAATAATTCTATCCACAAGTAACATTCAACTCTTGTCGGCGTCAAATTCCTCGATCCAGCGGATCGACATGTGGATAGAATGTGATGCGTCGAAATTCCCGCGCTCCAGAGGAGCGCAATGTGGAGTGTTGCTTACAGCGACATCGGGGCCACGCCCGAATACTCGTTTTTCGCTCTATGACTGGCTTTTTGGCGATTTTTCGAGCGAGTGTTACTTGGTAGCACTCCATTATCCCGAGACGGAATAATTCTATCCACAAGTAACATTCAACTCTTGTCGGCGTCAAATTCCTCGATCCAGCGGATCGATATGTGGATAGAATGCGATGCGTCCAAATCCCCGCGCTCCAGAGGAGCGCAATGTCAAGGATGCTCCACGGCTCCGTAGGCGGGGCATCTTGCCCCGCTTGCCATTCGGCGAGTGTTACTTGGTAGAGCGACCCGTTTATGGGACAACCGCGTCCGGACACGATACCGCCAAAAGCCCCCAAAATCGTAGTGAAACCCGACACTGCGACCACTGTATTGGCGAATCCGGCGGATTTTGTGTATCCATCCGGTTTGAGGTATTGGTGGATCGAAAATTTTCATCCTTCCCGCCTTCCATCCTTCCAATCTTCCTCATGCCAAAAATCAGGTGCCATTCCCCTGAAAATTTCCTTGACACTTGTTCCAGATTCTAATATGATGTGTTAAACTAACGCGCATATTGCAATCCGGCTTGTAATTCCCGGATTCAACACTGGCATTTGAACTTTTTTTTCAAACTTTGCAAAAAATGTGTTGACACGCTACAGAAAATTCATTATAATAGCGTAATCTGGCAGTTGGAACTGTCGGATCGACTAGCGGCGGCGTGTTTCATGTCGCCGTTCAACGCTAATCACGTAATTTTACAGATGGTATTCTCCGAACGGTTGCGATGCCGTAACGAGAAACTTAGAACCGGGTGTTCAGAGCCCGGAATCACGTTTGCGGGGCAGAAACGCTCACGCAAACTATTTCCAGAGGCGAGACGCGATTGGTCGCTTTCTCACCTCAATTAAACATAATAAGGAGAGTAACATGAAGATGAGTTTTGTTAAATCAAGCCTCGTATGCTTAGGCGTACTCTTAGCGAGTCTAGCCTTTACGAACATCAGCCATTCGGTTTCATCGGACGCTGTCCTCGCTGTCTGGACCTTCGACGAAGGCGATGGTGACACGGCCGCGGACAGTTCCGGCAACGGCAATGACGCCATGGTCGGATCCGGCGCCCCTCAGTGGGTTGACGGCAAATTCGGCGGCGCGATGCAATTCAACGGCGGCGACGCCGAAGATGGCGATTGGATTGAGACGGCGGCCCCGGTCGTAGTGGACACCGTCGATTTCTCCATGGGTTGCTACGTGAACCCCGGCGACGCCCAGAAAACCTGGACGAATATCCTCTCCAGCCACCAAGAACCGCCCCGGCGCGGCATGTCCTTTGAGCAGATTGAAAATAATGTCAACCTCTTTGGAATCGCCATCGGCGACGGTCCGAACTGGGCTGGCAACGGTAACGTTCAACTTGACACCGGTGCCTGGAACCACATGACTTTCGTGCGCAAAGGCGACAAAGGCTATTGGTACTTCAACGGCGCCCCCGATGAATTCGTCGGTCCGGGCGGTGAAGCGCAACTGGCGTCCGGCGACCCCGTGGTTGCCGCGACCGCGCCTTTCCGGATTGGCAACTGGATTCTCGGAGGCCGCGAGTTTAACGGAATAGTTGACGACGCTTTCCTCTTTACAAGAGCGTTGAGCGCCGATGAGGTTGCCGACATTGCCGCCAACGGCATAGCCGCCGCCATGGCGGGTGGTGGAACTTCCGTAGATCCGAGAGACAAAGCCTCGGTTACTTGGGGACAGATTAAAGCCCAATAGTAGCTTCAGGCAGATAACTCTTTTGGATAATTAACCTAACCCGTGAGGGCACAGATGCTATGTGCCCTCACACTTCTTACAAGGACAGTTATGATATGATGAATTCTACTAGTGTTAGATTTTTGCTCGTCGTTCTCTTCCTTGTGTACGGATGCCTTCTCGGGACGAACTTCGCTGATGCGCAACTTGACTTTGATGGCGCCTTGGGGATTTGGTTGCTTGATGAAGGTGGGGGCAAGAATGTCAATGACGCGTCCGACAGCGGCAATGACGGGCAGTTTGCCGGACCTGGAAAGCCTAAATGGGTGGATGGCAAATTCGGCAAGGCATTGCAGTTCGAAGCAGATAGTTGGGTAACAATGAAAACCCCGGTTGTGACCGAAAAGGACATGGTCGATTTCAGCATGGGGTGTTGGGCGAATCCCGGTAATCAGCAAAAGACATGGACAAACATTCTGTCAAGCCATCAGGAACCGCCGCGACGCGGCATCTCGTTTGAGATGATTAACAACGACCTCAATCGGTTCGGGCTTGCGCTTGGCGACGGTCCAAATTGGGCAGGCAATGGAAACGTACAGTTGAAAACCGGTGTCTGGAACCACTTGGCTTTTGTGCGCAGAGGCGGCAATGGACGGTGGTTTTTGAACGGGGAACTTCAGCAGAAAGTTGGTTTGGGTTCAAGTGACCCCGTTGTTCCCGCGACCTCCGACTTCCGGATCGGCAACTGGGTGCTGGGCACCCGGGAGTTTAACGGCAAGGTTGACGAGTCGTTTGTTTTCAGCAGAGCGCTGGATGACGATGAAATTGCATCCATCTTCAAGAGGGGCTTTGAGAATGCCCAATCTGTCACCCCGCAAGACAAAGTGACCACCACCTGGGGCAAAATCAAGTCTTGGCATCACTAAGTGGCGAAATCCCGCGCTGGCTTTTGTTAAGTTTCTTTTTGCCGCATCATAATTCTTTTAAATCTATCCGTGCAGGCGAAAGGTACGTGCCGCCTCACAGTTCGGAGGGGAAACATGCATAAAACGATGAAAGTTTCAAACTTTAGACGGTTCCTTATCTTATTCTTTATTGTCTGCGCCACTCTAATATGGGCTAATTTTGCCACGGCGCAGGTGGATTTTGATGGCGCTCTGGGGATTTGGCTGTTTGACGAGGGGAGAGGCAAGGAAGTTAACGACATCTCCGGCAACGACAATAACGGGGCATTTGCGCAAGGAAACCCCAAGTGGGTAGATGGAAAATTTGGAAAAGCGCTGGAGTTTGATACGTCGAGTTGGGTAACAATGGCCAACCCCGTCGTAACGATTGAAGACATGGTTGATTTCAGCATGGGATGTTGGGCGAATCCCGAGGGCAGTCAAAAAACATGGACAAATATTCTTTCCAGCCATCAGGAACCGCCGCGCCGCGGTATCTCGTTTGAAATGATTGAAAACAATACAAATTTGTTCGGGATTGCCATTGGCGACGGTCCGAATTGGTTCGGGGGAGGAAACGTCCAGCTAGAAACCGGTGTGTGGAACCACTTGGCTTTCGTGCGCATAAAAAATAAGGGTACCTGGTACCTCAACGGCAAGGAGGAAGCTAAAGCCACGCTGGCTTCGAATAAGCCGGTCGTGCCCGCCACGTCAAATTTCCGAATCGGCAACTGGGTGCTCGGAGGCAGGGAGTTTGATGGCAAGGTTGACGAATCGTTCCTGTTTAGCAGGGCGTTGGATGCGGACGAGATTGACGCCATCGTCAGAAAAGGGTTTGAAAACGCTCAAGCTGTCAGTTCGAAAGACAAAGCCGCTACGACGTGGGGAAAGATAAAATCTTGGCATCAATAGCCTATCGCGCCGTATAGAATCTCTCTTGGTATTCTCTCTGATAGCAGAGGCTTCACCTGCGCCTACCGCTGAAGATTGCGACAGCGGTACTCATCGGGTTGGTTCACGCGTAACCTCTGTCGCGTTAAGGATTTGGGTGGAGTTTCCTGAAGTTCGGGTTGGTAGCGTCATCCTGTCACTACCAACTGAATGTCCGTGAGGGCTAGAGTCGTATGTGCCCTCGCATATCCGAAAGGAGCAAACGGGAAATGATGAAAATCACGAATCTCACGAATCTTTGTCTCTTCTGCATCGTACTCCTCCTTGGTTGCAGCGCGCTTATGTGGACAAATTCCGCAGTTGCGCAGTTGAACTTTGACGGCGCTCTGGCAATCTGGTTGCTTGACGAGGGTCAAGGGGTTGATGTCGAGGATTTCTCGGGCAATGACAACGGCGGGGCATTTGCGCAGGGCAATCCCAAATGGGTGGATGGGAAGTATGGAAAAGCGCTGGAATTTGACCAGCAGAGTTGGGTGGCGATGAACAACCCTGTCGTGACCATGGAAGGCTTGGTTGATTTCAGCATGGGATGCTGGGCGAATCCCGAGAACACCCAAAAGACTTGGACGAATATTCTATCCAGCCATCAGGAACCGCCGCGCCGAGGTATATCGTTTGAAATGTTTGAAGACCAAACCAACTTGTTTGGAATTGCGATCGGCACTGGGGAAGATTGGGTGGGCGGAGGATGGGCGCAATTAAAAGCCGGTGTGTGGAATCATATGGTATTCGTTCGCGCGGGAAATATGGCAACTTGGTACCTAAACGGCGAGAAGTCGATGGACGCCCGATTGCTGTCGGATAAGCCGGTTGTCCCCGCCACGTCAAACTTCCGAATCGGCAACTTTGTGCTCGGGACGAGGGAATTTAACGGCAAGGTTGACGAATCCTTTATTTTTAGCAGGGCGCTGGAGCCGGAGGAAGTTAAATCTATCGCCGAGAGAGGCTTCGGACATGCGCAAGCCGTCAGTTCGAAAGACAAAGCCGCTACGACGTGGGGAAAGATAAAATCTTGGCATCAGTAGTCCGCAGTTACGAATAGCGCCATTCTGAAGTTTTTCACTCCGGATCTATATTCCTAGTGGGGCGATGTGACATGCCCCTTTGACACTACATCACATCAACGATAAAGGAGGTGTTTATCGGGATGATTCATGTGTAACGTTTGTTCCGTTGAACTGCCGGATGGCGCATGCTTACCTCACGGAAGAAGCGCTTCTCACATTGTAAACTTTCATGCGAGCGCTCAGTCTTACCTGAATCTTCCCGGCAAAAATTTATGAAAAAGATAATTCCTAAAGTAACCCTTTTCGCCATCAGTTTTTTATTTGTAGGCATGACGTTGACAAGTCTCGCTCACGCTCAACCTTTCATGAAAAACGCTGTCGCGGTTTGGCTCTTTGACGAAGAGAGGGGAAAACAAGTCACGGATTTCGCGCGTAATGGCCATGATGGCGAGTTTAAAGGTAAACCCGAGCGCGTGCCTGGAAAGTTCGGAATGGCGCTAGAATTCGGTGGCGCCGAAGAAAACCAGTGGGTTGAGATTGAGCGTCCAGTTGAAGTAGACAGCGTTGATCTCACCGTCGGCTGCTGGTTGAACCCGGGCACCCCGCAACACCATCATGCGAATGTGCTTGCCGGCCGACCGGCAGATGGATCGGATGCAGGAATTGTTTTCGCCCAATACGAAAACGCTGTCAATACGTATAGGATTGTCATCGGTGGCGCTTTCAATTGGCAAGGGCTGGGAAACCCTAGAAACTCGGTTAGGATTGACAACGATATATGGACTCACGTCGTCTTTGTGCGCAAGGGTAGAGGAGGCACATGGTATAAAAACGGCGAACCCGACCGCCCGAAGCGCGGCGATTTTCATATTGATATAGGAAACACTAAACCCGCAAACCCCTCTGACGTGAACTTCCGAATTGGCATCTCGGTTTGGAATGAAGACCGCCGGTATCGTGGCATCCTTGATGAAGCCTTTATTTTTGAAAGGGCGATGAGTCAAGAAGAAGTTCAAAAGGTCATGAACGAAGGATTTGAGGAAGCGCAGAACGTTGATTCCAAAGCCAAAACCGCCACCGTCTGGGGCAAGATAAAGGCGACGAATTAGCCAACTGTTCACGTTCCGAAACTTGCTGGAATATGAAGTCAGCCCTTACATTCAATTTCGTAAGCTGAACTTCCGTTCGGTATGCGTTATACTGCGCGCTGTCAGAAATTGCGTCTTCTGTAGGAGCAATCTCCTGATCGCGACATGCGTTTCCCGTAGGTGCGGTTTCCAACCGCACCTACCGCCAGACGCTTGAAAATACGCAATTTTCAGCAGCGTGAAGTATAAACCTTGTGAAAGAGGCGCGTCCTGAAATATCGGGTCAATAATCACCTAATTTTCCGAATCAGAAAGAATTATGAAAACAACTATATTTAGATTCACGCTTTTCTCCATCAGTTCTTTATTTGTATGTTTTTTGGCAGCGAATGTCGCGCATTCACAGGGATTCATGAAAAATGCGGTGGCAATTTGGCTTTTTGACGAAGGCAAAGGCAAACAAATTAACGATTTTGCCCGCAATCGGCACGATGGCAAGTTTAGCGGGAAACCCGAATGGGTTCCCGGCAAATTTGGAACGGCATTGAAATTCGCCGGTGTAGAGGAAGCCACGTGGGTGGACATTGAGCGTCCCGTCGTCGTGAACTCGGTGGATATAACCATCGGTTGCTGGCTTTACCCCGGCTCGCCGCAACTTCGATTCGCGAATGTGCTCGCCGGCCGTCCTGCCGCAGATTCCAGTGATGGAATCTCTTTGCTCCAGTACGAAAACACGGTGAATAACTATAGAGTCGCAATCGGAGGCGTTTTCAACTGGCAAGGCTTGGGAAATCCCAGACACGTCGCCAGGTTGCTTACCGATGTATGGACGCATCTGGTTTTCGTTCGCGAAGGTCGAGGCGGCACATGGTATGTGAACGGCGAACCGGATCGTCGAAAGGTTGGCGATTACTACATTGATATTGGCAACACGAAACCCGCCAATCCGACGGATATAAATTTCCGCATTGGCGCAGAGGCATTCGGCGGTGATCAAGGGCGGCGCTATCGCGGCATACTGGACGAAGCGTTTATATTTGAGAGAGCGCTGAGTCAGGAGGAAGTGCAGCGAATCATGAACGAAGGAATTCGCGAAGCGCAAAACGTCGACGCCAAGGGCAAAGCCGCAACTGTCTGGGGACGCATTAAATCGCCACGGTAGCAAGTGCGGTCTCCGAATCGCGATGGCGCGGTAAGCGCTGTTTCCAACCGCGCCGAGCCCGCACATCACCGTAGGTGCGGTTTCCAACCGCACCGAGCCCGCACATCTCCGTAGGTGCGGTTTCCAACCGCACCGAAGTTCCCCGATTCATCGGGCATTTCGCAAAAATGTAACACTCAGTTTTTGAAACCGCATAACCCCGTCTCGACACATTTGAGATGGGGTTATTTTTATTCATCCAAAGAAAATAAGAGCGGTGCCTTGGATGCGTATCACAAGTCGGGGCAATTCCGGATTGAGTCGGGGTGGGTTCAAATGCCCCACACTAGCGCCCCGCGCGGCGCAAAACTTGCCTCTCAACGTCTTTCTCCCGTTGCTCATCTTTCTGCTCTACGTTGTCTCCCTTGCCCGAGCGGCTGAGTTGCTTGACTTCAATGAACTCGTTCCGAAATTTGAAGCGGCAGTCAGCGAGAATGAGTTATCTCCCGTCGCACACATGGATCTCGGCTTTGTTTACCTTGCGTTGGCGGCTCTGGACCAAGCGGCGCTTGAGTTTGAGGAGGCGCTTCGTTTGGATGCCATGCCCGCCGAACAGTACTATTGGCTTGGGCGGCTTGATTACCTCCGCACAAAATTTGACGACGCCATTCCCTTTTTTCAGTCAGCTATACAACTCATGCCGAACTGGGGCGAGGCACACGCAGACTTGGGATTGTGCTACTATCAGCTACACCGCTACGATGAGGCAGAAACCGCTTTTGAGGGCGCCCTTTCGCTAATTGCCTCGTCGCCACCCCACCGCTACAAATTTTCTCCTCCTGCCGTTCTTGCGAAGGATCCGGATTGGTCCAATAAGGTAGCGCCATTGTCTCAGGCAAATATCTCCTACTATCTAAGTTTGATTGCCTTCTCTCGCAGCCATTTCGACAGGGCAGCCGAATACTGCCGTCAAGCGGTCGGCTTGGATCCCGATATCGCCGAAGCGCACCTCCAACTCGGGATGGTCTACGTCCAAAGGAAAGAATGGGCCGCCGCCGAGAGCTCATTCCTGGAGGCAATTCGGATTTCTCCCAAACTGGCGAGCGCGCATTACCAGTTGGGGCTGCTCTATTTCAAACGCGGCAAGATGAAGGCGGCGGCGGCATCCATGGAAAAATCTCAAGAAATCAACAAGGCGGAGGAGCAACTTCTTGAACAACGCGTCGGCGCCATGCGCAACAAAAAGAAGGGACCTGTGCTTTCCAACCTTGGCCAGATATTCTTGAATGAAAAGAAGATTGACGCCGCCATCCGAGAATATCGAAAAGCCTTGTGGCATGAGCCGAATCTTGCGGAAGCGCACAACGGAATCGGGTTCGCTTATGCATTGCGCGGACAGTTTAAGGAGGCGATTGCCGCTCAACAGCGTGCGCTTGAGTTGAAACCGCAGATGCCCGAAGCTTATGTCGGTCTCGGAATGGCATGGTTGAAACAAGCAGAGACTTCACAAAGCGCGAATGACTATGAAGCCGCGCTTTCAGCCTATCGCAAGGCGGCGGATCTCCAACCCGATCTTGCCGAGGCGCAACGAAACATCGGCAATATTGCGTCACAACTGTCACGAGATGAAGAAGCCGAGGCTGCTTACCGGAAGTTGTCGGAACTTCAGCCAAATCTTCCCGGCGTGCATCTGGCTCTCGGAGCTATATATAAACGTCAAAAAAAATTCCAAAAAGCGGATCGTCACTATCAAGAAGCCCTGAAACTGGACGCCAACCTCCTCAAGGCGCATCACAATCTGGGGTTTCTCGCGGCTCACCACGCGAAATATGATGAGGCTGTCGAACATTTCGAGGCGGCGCTCAAAATCCGCCCCGACAGAGCGGATACGCATTTCTTCCTCGCGGAACTCTATTTAGAACAAGAAGATTTTGAAAAAGCGGAGGAGATGTTCCTGCGTGCGCTTGAACTTGAACCATCCTTCACCAAAGCCTCGGAACGACTGGCGCATCTTTACAATACGCGCTCGCGTACCGCCTATCTCGACAAAGATTACGCCAGCGCTGAAAATGCTATGAAGGAAGCATTGGCGCTGCAACCCGACAACCCAACGTATCAGGAAATTCTGAAGGCAATTCAGAAAACCATCAGGGAGGGAGTGAAATAAACCGTGTGTTCATCGAAACCGATCAAGCGAGTGGATAACGAGTGCGATAGAAGATCCCGTTTTTTCCTCAAAACTCGGTTTCTTGCGACGATCCTATTGGCTTTAAGCATTCATAACACATTGGTCGTGTCCAGATGTTTTTAGCGAGAGAACCACTTAGAGGTTCATTCGCTAAATGTATACTACACACCGCTGGAAATTGCGTATTTTCAAGCGTCTGGCGGTAGTTGTAGGGTGGGCACTGCCCACCATTCCGACTAGTCCGGGATAAATGGTTGGCTACCTTGGCGCGCAACGTGAGACCGCGTTGATGGTGGGCAGTGCCCACCCTACAATAACTATTACAAACAATAATCACCGGGAAAGAAAGCGCAATAATACCCACACCGTTTGTTGCTGTAAGGAGGCAATCTTGATAAACATTACCCTGAGTGCCGACGAAAATCTAATAGAAGCAGCGCGTCGCCGTGCTGTGGCAGAGCAGACCACGTTGAACGAGCAATTTCAATTATGGCTCAAAAACTACGTCCGCAACGAACAACGGGCTGCCGAAGCTATGAGAGTCATTCGTGAGCTACAAGGCGCTATATTCACCAACGGGCGAAAATTTTCTCGGGACGAAATGAATGAGCGTTGAGAACTTTCTTGATACCAATGTCTTCGTTTATCTGTTTGATGAAACCGACGACTACAAACCTGTGGGATCTCTATCGCACTCGTTTGATGGTCGCGACCTGGAGATCGCAGGATTTCTATCGCACTCGCTATCCACTCGTTTGATCCTACAGAAGACGCAATTTCTAGCAGCGTGAAGTATAGATGCGTTTCCCTGCCCGACCCCTTATTTTTTTCTTTCATTATCGCGCGGAATGCGATACAATTATCTTGATGTGTGTTCAAAGACCAGATTCTACCGATGCGTGCGACTGTGCCTCAATCAAGACAAAAACTGCTTGTTCTCTATCTGAATAGCCCAGACTTGAAGAGTCGCGTCGTTGCATGGTCAATCTTTGATGGAACCGGCAAACAACAACATAACACCGGCGACAGCGAGGAACCTCCTTACGCTTCTGTTCTTGACGCCATGAAAGACGGCTGGCGAGTGATTCAGTTCCCCCAACAATTTCCCGCTTATCCGGGTATGGAATACGAGACGGCTTACCTCAAATTTGAATACATTCTTGAAAAACTGGAGGAGGTTGATGGCTGACCAAAAGTACTTGCTCAATTCCAAGCAGATGGCGAACTTCGCGGCAGATGGGTACCTGCGTTTCGATGAGTTGGTGCCGGACAAGTTGAACGAAGCCGCCCTTGCCGAGATGCAGGCTGGCGGAATCACCACAAAAGGGATGGGAACCGTTCTGGATGAGACTTGGTCCGAAAATTCCGCTGTCGGGGATGTCTTCCGCCTGCCCGAAATTCGCGGGATTATACACAGTCTGGTGGGACCGAAACCACTGTACGATCACCATGCGGTGCATACTGTACGGCCCAATCATCAGTTGGGTCAGACATGGCACGCCGACGCCATTATCGACCTTCGCCTGCACTTTGACGTTCAGTTCTTCTACTTTTGCCACGATACGCCGCGTGAGATGGGCGGCACGATGATACTTCCCGGCAGTCATTTCCGACGCGTGTGCGAGAGCGATGTGGCGCGGTATCAAAATTTCTTGGGACAGTTGCCGGTGGTTTGCAAAGCCGGGACGCTTGTTGTCGTTCACCACGGTATATGGCACTGCGCTCAGCCGAATCTGACCGATCAGGCGCGGTATATGTTTAAATTGAGGCTCAATCCAACGGTTCGGCAGTTATGCTTGTGGGACACAACCGATATTGATGATTCGTCGATACCGGGCATTCTCAATCGAAATCACCAATGGTACGGCAACGAGGGGCGGTTAGAGGTTGTCAATCGGATCAAATTCTGGCGATTTCTGACCGGTGACAACGAGTTTGATGTCAGTTATTGGCTTTCGCGTCTTGAGAACGTTCCGGAGAATGTACTTGAGGCGGCTTGAAATAAGGCTCGGTAGGAGGAATCTCCCGATCCCGACAGCCATGTTATACTGCGTTTCTCACGCAACTTCAATACGGTCTCCTTCGGACATGAGCCCGGCTTCATACACTTTCATAACCTCGAGAGCGAATTCCAACGAGCCTTTCTCGGCAGGTTTCGACTCAAGCGCGCAGTCGCAGAAATACCGCATCTCATTGTAGAAACCCTGCTTGAACAACGCTTTATTTTCAAGCGTGGCAACGCAGTTTTGCGCCTCCCAGACAATGGCGCCGCTATCGAAACCTTCCGGCGCGTAAGTTGCCGCTCGCCCAAATTTGGGAAGGATGCCGCGTTGAAACGTCACGCTTAGATCGCTGTCAATGACGACGCGGCAGCTATTTCCGAAGAAACTGTAGTTTTCCAAGGGTTGCGAATCAGCTAGATGGAAGTTGCCGATGGCGCCGCTGGCAAACTCTAGTACGCACACGCCGCCGGCGCGTTTCCCGCGGTGAACGGTCACCGCGGACACGTCGCCGCCGACAGCGATCAGCAGCGAAAGAGGATGGCAGCCATTTTGCAACCAGTTGGTGTGTTCAAACTCTCGGAGAACTTGCTTCCCGTTTGCGGGGAGTGTCATGGGATAAACTGCTAAAAGACTCGTTAAAGGAGCGTAAGTTTCGGTTGAAAATATCTCGATGACTTTTTCGGTGGATGGCATGAATGCCTTCTTGAATCCAACGACAGCCACGTTATCCTTGCGAGAACGAATCATCTGCTCGACCTCGGATACGTTCAGTCCGGGAGGTTTTTCAAGCCAGACATGCAAGCCCGCGTCAAACGCGTTGCACGTCAATTCCGTGAATGTATGAGGTGGCGTGCAAAGAAAAACGGCATCCAAGTTTTCATTGGCAAACATCGTCCTCGCGTCGGCGTAGACTGCCGAGGCGCCGTATTGTGAAGCGGTGGTTTTGGCTTGTTGCAAGTCAATGTCGCAAACCGCCGCAAGCGACACGGGCAGGAAGGTCATCGTCGGCAGGATATTGCGGTAGGCGTGCGAACCTACGCCGACAACTCCGACGTTCAGTTTTTCTTCGAAATTTCGTTGTTCAATCATTTTTCGTACTCCGAAGTCTTAAAAGTTTATAGCCCCAGAGGGGATCAAACGAGTGGATAGCGAGTGCGATAGAGATCCCCGCAATCTCCCGATCGCGACATGCATTCTTGGTAGCGCCCCATTATCCCGCGGCGGAATAATTCTTTCGGCAAGTAACATTCAACTCTTGTCGGCGTCAAATTCCTCGATCCAGCGGATCGACATGTGGATAGAATACGATGCGTCCAAATTCCCGCGCTCCAGCGGAGCGCAATGTGGAGAATGTTCTACAACTCCGTAGGCGGGGCATCTTGCCCCGCTTGCCAATGCCTGAGTGTTACTTGATAGCGCCCCATTATCCCGCGGCGGAATAATTCTTTCCACGAGTAACACCCAACTCTTGTCGGCGTCAAATTCCTCGATCCAGCGGATCGACATGTGGATAGAATGCGATACGCCAAAATTCCCGCGCTCCAGCGGAGCGCAATGTGGAGAATGTTCTACAACTCCGTAGGCGGGGCATCTTGCCCCGCTTGCCAATGCCTGAGTGTTACTTGATAGCGCCCCATAATTCCGCGACGGAATAATTCTTTCCACAAGTAACATCCATGTCTCCCGTTCGGACTGACTTCAAAAAAAGGGTTTTAGCCCCAGAGGGGAGCAAGCGAATGAATAATGATGCGATAGAGATCCCGCAGGTTTGTAGAAACTGTACAGCGCGCCGCCGGGGATATCCGATGTCTGGCGTCGGCGCGCAGGCGAGACGCGCCAATATACTATCACGAAATTGATGAAAAAGTAAGTCCCATTCAATTTTCCCGACGCAGTCGGGAACAGAAAGAAACGGAGGTCAGATGAAATCAGCTACACTCACGGACGTTAACGAAGGCGAATCACTGCAATTCCCTTGGGGCGCCATTAAGTGGCTCTGCAACGATGAAATTGATTCCGACACTGAAATGACCTTTGGATTGGTCTTTCTAAACGTGGGTGAATCGAATCCCTTGCATTTTCACCCGAATTGCGAAGAACTTCTATATATCCTTTCAGGGGAGTGCGATCATCGACTTGGCGATGACACTTTCCCGATGAAGGCGGGAATGATGATACGCATTCCGCAGGGCGTGAAACACAACGCCGTCAATACGGGATGGCAACCGGTGACCATGATTGTGTGCTATTCCGCCGCGGATCGCCAAACCGTTTTCTGCGATGCGGCCGACGACACGGTTTCAGATAATCAATAAGGGAGATAGTCGGATTTTATTTTGGGTGAAGCCCTATGCCTCGAAACCGATCAAGCGAATGAATAATGAGTGCGATAGAGATCCCGAAATCTCCGAACGGTGAACTGCTGGAGTTACGTTATACTCCATGCTGTTAGAAACTGCGTCTTTTGTGGGATCAAACGAGTGAATAGCGAGTGCGATAGAGATCCCCGCGATCTCCAGGTCGCGACGTGCGTTCACGGCAGGTGCGGTTGGAAACCGCACCTACGGACTAGATGCTTGAAAACACGCAATTCTCGGCAGCGCAAAGTATAATCCAATTGAAATCCATCATTGGTAAGAAAAACGCGCAACATTAGCCAACGTAAAGTATAAAATGAAAAAAGGCGCTTTAATCCGAATTCTTAGAGCTATACTTTCAACCTTCTTGATTGTGTTGACCGTCATCATAGGGTCGATCTTTGTTGGGATCGGCGTTGTTGGCGGAGTAGTTTTACATTCTTGGGAGGTCGTCAAGGAGGTCGATCTGCAGCGGCTTGAATACCGCAAAGACTCTCACACCTGGCAGCAGCATCTTGAGATTTACTCATCGGTCTGTACCGTTCAACGGGAGGATTCAATCGATTTTCTGCTGCGAAAACTCGGGCGCTTGGGTTACGAAGAAACTCAACAAGGCTACATTAAGCCGAGTCTGCCGGGACAGTATACCAAGACATTTGGCTCATCGCAGGATGACGGAATCATGTGGATTTATCTTCACGGTTTCCATTACCCGTATGCGGACCGAAAACCGTACCGAGTGGAAATCGCGGTGCGAGATCGGAAGGTCGAATCCATCCGAAACGACGTGGGAGAATACCAAACCAGTTTTGACCTGCAACCCGAGTTAATCGGCGAACGCTACGGGGAAGATGATGAGGCGCGAGAACTTATTTCGCTGTTGGAGATGCCGGACATGCTCTTGAAGGCGTTCCTTGCGGTTGAGGACAAAAGATTCTACGATCATTGGGGAGTTGACGCGAGGGCTATTGTGCGTGCCCTTCTCCGGAACATACAGGACGGGACACTCCAAGGCGCGAGCACAATTACGCAGCAACTCGCGCGAAATATCTATCTCACTCGAGAGAAGCGAATTCTGCGAAAGATTAGAGAAGCGCTTCTGGCTGTGCGAATCGAGAAAGCTTTCTCCAAAGACGAGATATTTGAACGCTATCTGAATCGGATCAACTTGGGACGCTACGGTTCCCGCGAAGTGTTCGGCGTTCAAGAAGCCGCCAACAGTTACTTTGGCAAACCTGTGTGGGAGCTTGAAGTTCAAGAATGCGCCACGCTTGCCGGCATTCCCAAATCGCCGACGCGCTATTCACCGATTCGCAACCCCGAGGAGTCGAAGAAACGTCGCGATCTTGTTCTCGAACTCATGCGAAACGCCAATTACATTACCCAAGATACCTACGAGGTGAGCGTGGAGACACCGCTCGCCGTGGATGCCCCGGAAGACAAGCAGGGAAAGGAAGCCCTGCATTTTATAGAATACGTCCATCAGCAACTGGAGGACATGGAGCCCCTCAAGGATCAGTTGTACAATCAGGGGTTGAAGGTATATACAACACTTGACATGTCCATGCAGGAGGTCGCCGAACAAGCGATAGCCGATCATTTGCGCCAACTTGACAAGGCGTTTTCACATCTGCCCAATTACGATGCCAACAAACTCGATCCGAGTGGAGTTGATCCGATAGACAATTATCTGCAAGCCGCGCTGGTCGCCATGGAACCCCAGACAGGCTATATCAAATCCATGGTGGGAGGACGCGATTACTACATCACCCGTCGCAATATGAACTTTTACAATCGCGCGGTGTATGCCCTCCGTCAGCCCGGATCGGCGTTCAAGCCGATTGTTCTTGCGGCTTTCTTTAGCCTCCCCGTCCCTTTGGCTCACCCCGCGACCATTGTCCGAGACGAAGCCTGGTCCTCCGTCAGCGAACTGTGGACGAAATGGACGCCGCGCAACTACAAGAATTCCTTCTACGGCGATGTGACGTTACGCACCGTGCTGGAAAAATCGATAAATGTTGCCACCGCAAAGTTGATGAACGATGCGGCGACTGTTAAACTCAGAGACGAAAAAGACGGAATCAGACGCACCATCGCGTTTGCCAAACGCTTGGGCATTGAAAGCGAACTGCCGGAATATCCCACCCTCGCTCTAGGCGCAGGCGATGTCAAGTTGCTAGAGCTCACCTCGGCCTACGCCGTTTTCGCGAACAGCGGAATTCGCGCCCGGCCCTGTAGCATTCAATATATCGAAGATCGGAACGGGGAGCTGCTATTCGAGTATGAAATAAAGCCCAAAAGAGTTATTGCGGCGAGTTTGGCTTATGTAATCACGAATGTGATGAAGGGCGTCATTGAGAATGGCACCGGCAGGAGAGCCATTCGAAGTGGCTTGAAGCGTCCGGCGGCGGGCAAAACCGGAACGACAGATGACTACAAAGACGCTTGGTTTGTCGGTTACACGCCGCGGCTCGCCACCGGAGTTTGGGTAGGATTTGACGATTCCAAAAAGAAAAACAAAAGGAGCCAAGGCGAGGGCGCCAGAGCCGCTTTGCCAATCTGGGCAAGATTTATGATTGAAGGCGCTAGAGGACCTATCGAGGATTTTCGCGTACCCGCCGGGGTCGTATTCCACGAAATCGACAAAGAGACGGGATTACTCAAGTTCCCCGGCAAATGCGACCCCGAGAATGTAATTCGCGAAGCGTTCATCGAAGGTTACGCGCCGACCATGCTCTGCACCGCGCACAACTAATTCCATAACTATGTAGGAGGAATCGCCCGCTCCCGACGATGCCACAATTCGATTAACGCTTTCGTAAAATCTTCATGCCCGTCACTTTTGTGTCTTGACAAGACAAAACGGCTATGATAGAATCAGAATAGTACGAAAAAATGCGAGCCAAAATTCTTTCTGCAATAAGAGTCCTTTTGGAGGATGCCAGATGACAAAAATGCCTACAACTTGTGCAATTATACTTCTTTGCGTATTTGCCCTTCTCGGTCCTGCGCGCGCGGGCATTTCCGCCGATGCGCCGCAGACACTCGGACTCTCCGAAACTGCGGTCAAGATCCGAGATGAGGTTTCCGTGGGCGGCATGAGGAAAGACATCGCCCGGCTGTCCAGTCTCTCTACTCGCGTTACGGGCTATGACGAGGCGGCGAACGGCGCCAAATACGTTTTCGACCGGTTTGTGGAGACAGGCTTGCGGAATATCGAGGCGCGAGGTTTTGAAATAACCGTGCCGATTGACGCCGAAGATGGAAAACTTGAAATACTCTCGCGCGACGGAACTGTGTCCAAGAGCGTCAAAATCTCCCCTTGTTGGCCCAACCTCGTGCGTACCTCACTTCTTCCCGACGGAATCAAGCATCTTGTCGACTCCGATGAAACGCTTGAAGAAATAGCGGAGTCCTACCAAGTTGACATTAAATCCATACTTTCCAATTCCCACAATCAATTTCTGCAAGATCAGGCGACCGACGGGCGTGACAATGACAGCGATGGCGACATTGACGAAGCGGGCGAATTCGCGCTCATTGAGGGAAATACGGTGTTTGTTCCTACGGGTGGATTAACGGCGCCACTGCTTTACGCCGGTGATGCCGAACTTGTTGATTTTAACGGGTTGGATGTCGGGGGATTCTGGTATGAAGTCCAACCCGGTGACACGCTTGAGTACGTTTCGCGCCGATTCCGCGTCAGTCAGGGTAGCGTCACCGATGATGTTCTCAATGGCCACCTCCAGAAGACCGAGGACGGAATTGACAACGATGAGGACGCCGAAGTCGATGAGTATGGAGAAATCCCGCCTCTTGAAGAAATTGCCTATTGGGGTAACGACGGCATTGACAATGATGGTGATGGCTACGTTGACGAAATCCCCGGCGGTGACCAAGATGCCGTAGACAACAATGGAGACGGACAGATCGATGAGCCGGGAGAGTTTGTGGCAGCCGGCGAATCCAGCATCTTTATTCCGCAAGGCAGCATTGTCCTCGTCGACTTCAATTCGGGCACCCGCTGGATTAACGCCGCCATGCTGGGCGCGAAAGCGGTAATCTTCATTGAACCGGAGACCACAATCCGCGGTGAAGCGGAGAACAAATTCCTCACCGTTCCCGCCAACATACCCCGTTTCTGGATTTCCAAGCAGGATGCCGCCGAACTCAAGGCGATGGTCGCAACGGAAGATATCTCCGCTCGTTTGACCTGCACCATGACCTGGGAACGCCGTACCGGACAGAATATCCGCGGCTTTCTTGAAGGGAATGATCCCGTGCTGAAGGACGAACTGATAGTCCTCACGGCGTACTACGATTCAATGTCTGTTGTTCCCGCAATGTCTCCCGGCGCCGATCCGACAGGGGGCATCGCGGCGCTGCTGGAATTGGCGCGTATATTTAGTATTGACGAGTTTCGCCCCGGTCGCTCCATGCTGTTTGTCGCCACCGATGCCCACTTCCAAGGCTTGGCTGGAATGCGAGCGTTCATGGAGGGTATTGGCCAAGACACTGTCGGCGGCGCTACGGATTCGCCGGGAACCCCCACCATGCAGGGTTTGCGGCGCGGTCTGTCCGCGGACCTCTTTGAATTTCAGGAACTCGGGCGGAAACTGTTGCTGTCAATTGACAGGAGTGTATTGGTTGACCTGCCCCCGGATTTTTACTACGATGTCCACAGGGTTGACGCTGACCTAGATTCACTCGCGACGACTCTGACCGCGCTGTCCGGTATTCAGGGAAAAATCGGTTCCCTGCGTGATGCCCAGCGCGACTTCAAAGAGAAGCAGAAGAAGAAAATCGAAACAACGAAGAAGCGTGAAAAACAGGGATTTACCGCCGAAGAGAAATCACGCCTCGAAACGAATCTGGCGGCGTTCAAGAAGGACTCTCTGCAGACAACGCACTTTCTGCGTGACCTCGTATTTCGGGTGGACCGACTTCGATCGCAAGCGTTGAGAGAGTCGCGAAAGGCGCAACGCGAGTTGCTCGAAAACGTAGCCCTCCCTATGGCGCATCTTGACATCTGGGCGCTTCGACAGTTGCGAAACGACCTTGAGAATAAGCGGATAGCGGACAGTTTCTCGCGAGAACCCTCTGAATCCTATGCGTTGCCCAGAAAGGTAGACGGCGGATTCGAAATCCCGATTGATGCGGCGGCGGACACACGCGTCGGAGAGCAGGTCAAGCGGCTGTCCGCGTATCTTGAAGATTGGGAACTTGGCGACGCTCGGAAATTTGCGCTCCAATACACGCAGGATAAACTCCTTGACCGCCATTTGGATTTTTACGGGCTTCAACGCATTATCGCGGCTCGGAAAGTCGTCAATCGCGCCACTCAACCGTTGGAGTCTTATATCGCCACCGAACGGCAGATGCTTGAGCGGGCTTTGACGAAAATTCCAGATAGCGCCGAAGCCGAGAACCTGATTAAATCGGCGATCACGCAACTTGCTGACAATCCGGCATACTACGCGCCATCGGTTATCGCGGAGTTAAGACATTATTTGGGCCAACCGACGGTTGAGCGACTGGATCGCACCCAGGATGGACTACAACAGAAACTTAGAGAAGCCGAAACCACGGAAGCGAGTGACGCGTCTCATGCGATTCTGGTTTCCGACTTCGCCAAGGATAAACAATCCATCTTTGAGACGGCGCTTCGAAATGCGCGATTGGAAAAGAACCGTATCCGGAATCTGCTGCGCAATCACGCTGAGCTGCCTCGCCTCTATCTCGCGGAAGAGGAGTTGGTGCTCCGTCACTATCTGTCCAAGGATGAAGCGGACCAGGCGGTTGAATCTCGCGCGCAGATCTATGCGCATCTATCCGAAGAGATGCTCCTCGCTTTCGTAGAGAGGAAGGCTGGAAATGATGTCATTGAGTTGAACAACCTGCTGAACCGACTGGATACGCTTGATCGTGACCTCGGCGAAGAAACGAAGGTTCTCCTGCGCGACAACATGCTCACGCTCAGAAATTCTCGATTCCGTAATTTGCAAAGCCGCATCGAAAAAATTGCTCGAATCAGTAAATCCGAATACAACCGCAAAATCTCTCGAATAGAACAAGCCATAACCCTCCAAGATCTGTTCAACCGCTACTATACCTCCCTATTCATCTCAATCGATCTCTCCACGCAGAGCGACAAGTTCGGCGTTTTCAATAAAGGGTGGTTTTACAATCAACAGCCCGAATTTGTTCTGCGGCGCGAGTTCGCCTCCATCGGAAATAAACTCGCCGAGTATGCCGAAGACGCGGATTTCGGCGCCCGTGTTCGAAATCTATGGACGTTCACCGACGATCAGATTCGCCACGGCGTCTTGAACAATCAATGGACTGTTGCCGGAACAATCGAATCCAAAGCCGCGGTTGAGGGAAAAACGCTGGAGACGCTCATCAGCGAGCACTTTGGTACACTCGTTAGCCTGTCCGGAGTGTCGCGTCTAATGAAGTTGCAGTTTGAGCAGATGCGCGATCAGGGAGAACCCTCCGAGGACATGGTCAAAGATATGGACTACATCCGGCAGGAAGTGGAGCGGTTTATACGTAACGATGTGCGGTCCGCGAGAAAGAATAGGAAGAATAGCATCCGCCTCCTGAATAGGCTCAACGCCATGCTGCAACTCCGACACGAAGACGCCTCGACGTTGTCCCAGGATGAGATTGAGGACATCAAGGCGTTGATTGGTCTCGTCGGTCTCGGTGGAGAAACCAATTTTGTCAATGCAATCTCGGCTAGCGGCGGCAAAACTTGGCAGACCTATATCCCCGGCAAAATAGCCTTCGACAGCGAAGTGGCTACGCTGACGGGAAAAACCGGTATCGCTTTTGCCACCGTGGAAGATGCGCGAATCCTGACCGACACTCCTTTGGATACGATTGATCGGATGCACGTGGAGGAGGATGGCAACCTGCATCAGCAAGTCAAAACGCTTGCCGCCGTATTGGTGCAAGCCATGCGAGATCCGAAGATGCCAACCGCCGCCAAGGTCGGAAACTTCTACTGCAATCTATTCGGCGATGTGGTCGAGTTCGATGCCCGTGAAAGCGCTCTCCCCAACAAACCCGTTCCGTATCCCATACTCACGTTGCGTCGTCGGCATAAAACCATGATGGGTGTGCGGGGTGACCTCTTCACCATGGGGGACAACAAAGGGAACTTTGAGGTCGCCGGATTGGCGATGGAGGGGCGCGCCATCAATCGACTGCGCGGCACGCAGGAGGTGGAAGCGTACATTCTCGATTCCGATTCCGGGGACATTGTTTACGCCCCGGACCTCGGCAACTACGGTGCCAAGTTGCTGCCGAACAAAGTCCCCATCGACACGCGCCGACGCGGCTGCCGAGTCGTGGTGTTCCCTTGCGCTTCTACAACGATTTACGATTTGGTCGACCAACGTTATTTGCGCACGCTGCGGGAACTTGAGGTCTATGAAGCCGCGTCGGATAGCGCCCCGGAGAAATACGGGATATCCAAACCCTGGCAGCAGGAGGGCGTTTCCGCCGCCGAACCGATTGCCCTCGTCTATTCCGAGCCCCACCAGCGCATCAAGATCGGCATGGCTTACGGACAGATTGGGAAGCGCTTGCTGCTGATAAAAGCCACGAAAAGCGGCATGAAAAACCCGACGCTGTACACCGGCGAAGGCTTTGTGGTGCGGGAGAACGGAAGCATTCGACTGACACCTTACGTCGTCGTGCGGGATATGTGGTGGCTTGATGAAAATCGATCGCGCCTCTACAAACGTTTCGGCATCTCTAGCGATCGCCTTGACAAGCTTCACCAATTCGCCAATGAACATCTCGAACAAGCGGAGATGGCGTTGCAGCAGAAGGACTATCAACAGGCGTTGAAGCTCGCTCGAGCGGCGTGGGGCTATGAATCCCGAGCGTATCCGGATGTCAAGAAAACGGGGAACGATGTGGTCAGTGGCGTGATGTTCTACCTTGCGTTGTTGATCCCCTTCGCCTATTTCATGGAACGATTGCTGTTCGCCTCCCCATCCGTGAACAAACAGATCTTGTGGACGGCTGTTATTTTCCTCGTCGTCTTTTTCTTCCTGTCTCAGGTTCATCCCGCCTTCCAGATCACGACGACGCCGATAATCATCTTAATCGCATTTATCGTGCTTGCCTTGACAGTGCTGGTTATCTCAATCATAATCCGAAAGTTTGAAGAACAACTTGAGAAGATTAAGCAGGAGGGGAATAAGGTCTACAAAGCTGATGTCGGCAGGCTCTCCGCCTCGGCGGCGGCGTTTAGCCTCGGCATTTCCAACATGCGGAAGCGGGGCGGTCGGACGATTTTGACCTGCGCCACGCTGGTCATTTTGACCTTTACCGTTATCTCGTTCACGTCGGTCCGAACCTTTATGCATCCCAACAAGACCAGTTTGCCCGCCGTGACGCCTCGTTATACCGGAATGTTGATTCGAGACCAGTATTGGCGCCCACTGGAAGAGCCCGTTTTGACCTCCGTCATGAACGACATGCGCAAAACCAAGGTTCCCGAGAATAACGCCAGGCTTCTGTTCAAGCGGAGAGGAAAGACCGAAACCGAGATCGACGCGCTTTTGGCGCCCTACATTGAGGCGGCTGAAGACGGGCCTTCAAGTACTGATAGTTCGTTGCGCGATGCCCCGATTCTTCGAGCGTCAGTTGCGGGGAGCCAAGCAAAACCTCCCGAGGCAGCTTCAAGATTTATCACCGTCCATAACATTGTCGCCCCGCGGGCATGGTATCAGTCTTCTGGAACCGGCGACCAATCATTCGTGCAGTTGACGCGAACGCCAAATCCGGCGGATCCCGTGCCGCCGCGTGATCCGGATACCGGTCAGCTGTTGCCTTACGCCGCCAGCATGCTCGTCGGAATGTCGCCCAATGAACCCGCGGCGACAGGCATCGATCTGCATCTCCAATACGGCAAATGGTTCAATCCCATGGATGAGGGTTCTTGGCCCACCTCCTGGCCCTATGTCTGTGTCCTTCCCAAAGGCATTGCCGACCAAATGGAGATAACCGAAACGGATATGGGCAAAGCCACGGTGTCCATTTACGGTGCCGATTTTACCGTTGTCGGCGTGCTTGGAATCGGCTTCAAGGATTTGACCGACAACGATGGCGAAGAGATGACACCCGTCGATTATCAACTGATGCAACAACAGCAGTCTCGCGGCGCTCAAGGAGACGAAACGCTTGAAGGCGAGTTGCAGAAATATCTCCATCTGGTGCCGGACAGCATCGCCATTCTGCCTTATCAGGTGGTCATGAATCAGGGCGGCACGCTCAGGAGCGTTGCTGTCAATATGGAGCCCTTGGAAGGCGACCCGGACCTCTTTAGCGGTGTCGACAAACTCGACCTGATTATGTCGCCTCTCATGAGTCGGGTTGCCCTCGACTTCTTCGTCGGTCGCGATAAAGATACGTACTTGTACAGTTCAATCGGCATGACCTCGTTCAGCGGTATGGGAAATCTGTTCGTGCCTATTCTCATCGCGGCGCTGATTGTCCTGAATACCATGCTCGGCGCCGTCTACGAACGCGTTAGGGAAATCGGAATCTATAGTTCCGTCGGTCTGGCGCCGGTGCACATCGCGTTCCTGTTCCTCGCCGAAGCATGCGTCTATGCCATTGTTGGCGCCGTTCTGGGTTATCTCTTGGGGCAAGCCACGGCGACGGTCATGGTCAATTTCGGGTGGCTCGCCGGCTTGACCCTGAACTACTCATCAATGTCCACCGTGGTCGCCACCATCATCGTCATGATCGTCGTCATCGGGAGCACGCTGTATCCGGCCCTCAAAGCGTCTCGCATGGCGGTCCCCGACATTGAACGCAAGTGGAAATTGCCGGAGCCGGAAGGCGACGAGTGGCATTTCAATCTCCCGTTTACCGTGTTGTCCGAGGAGTCGCTCGGTTTGAACGTCTTTATGCGCGACTATTTCGACGCGCACGCGGACGAGTCCGCAAGCGATTTCTACACCGATCAGGTGACCTTTAGTCAAACAAGCGACGCGGGAGACGGTGAAGAGGAAGGCTCGTATTCCATCAGCATGATGGTATGGCTGGCGCCGTACGACCTCGGGGTTAGCCAATCCATACGATTTGTTACCTCGCCCGTCGGCGGCGAAGAGGAAGAACTGTACAACATCACGCTTGATGTGCATCGCGAAAGCGGTGAAATCGCCTCATGGAAGCGGGTTAACCGGCGATTCTTGAATCTCGTGAGGAAGCAACTCCTAATCTGGCGGACGTTCAGCGCGGACGTTCGCGGGGAGTTCCATGAACGCGGCAGACAGCAACGCGCAACGAATGAGGATACATCTGGCGCGGCGGAGCTGGCGCCCCAGCCAGCCGACTGAAGGTTTGGGCTGGCGCTCAAAAATTTTTGTAGTTGCTTGATTCATCGGACGTGATGAACTGTAGTTTCCCGATTCATCGGGCGTGATGAGTTGTAGTTTCCCGATTCATCGGGCGCGGTGCACTGTAGTTGCTTGATTCATCAAGCGTGTAGTTGCGCGATTCATCGGGCGTGATGAACTGTAGTTTCCCGATTTATCGGGCGTTGTGCACTGTAGTTTCCCGATTCATCGGGCGTGGCGAACTACAAAACTTCGCGTGTCCGACTGCGTAACTCATGCATAAAACGTGAACGGCGCAATGTCCGACACTGCAAGGCATAGGAAGGATGGCGCTGTTGCCATCAATGGGAGAATAAGAAAGTCATGGAAAGATTGATAAGCATCCTTATCATCGTTGGCTCGGCTATTTGGTTGGTCGCGGCTATCTTCTTGGAGGCGCGGTGGCAATGGCAAATATTCGCCGCCGCGATCTTGATTGTCGGCATTATCGCCGCCCACATCTGGGAGGAAGTATACCAGAACAAAGACGATGAGGAATAACATCGGCGCGTCTCTTGTAGGAGCGATCTCCGAATCGCGACGTGCGGACTTGCATTAAACAATTGTCGAGAGAACCACTTAGGCTAAATCGAAAGGAGAACAATACATTTGGCGAGAGAGAGAGTATCGCAAGCGGACGAGTGGCAGGCTTGGGCGCAGCGTTACGACATTGATGGCGGAATCAGGACCTTCGAGTCGGGGTTGACGTTGAAGGTCTTCCTGGGCGCGCTCTTTGTCGGCCTGCTAATGATGCCGGGCTCAATTTATCTTAGCTACGTATCCGGGCAATCCGGCGCCGGGGCGGCGCCCTGGGTGGCTGTCATTCTGTTCACCGAATTGGCGCGCCGTTCGTTTACAACCGCCAGACGGCAGGAACTGTATATGTTGCTCGGCTTGACAGGCGCCGCTGTCGGCTCCGGCACGCAATATCGCGGCTTTATTTGGTACGCCTATTTCATCAATACGCCGCAAGCCGAATCGTATGAAATTGCGGACAAAATACCTTTTTGGGTAGCGCCCGCCAGGGATTCGATTGCCATTGCGGAGAGATCGCTACTGCACTGGGATTGGTTCTGGCCCATCGCAATCTTCTTGGTGATGAAACTGCTCGGCACTATCCGCGGTATCAGCGCCGGCTACATCCTTTTTCGCCTTACCGCCGATCTGGAGCGGCTTCCGTATCCGTTGGCGCCGATTGACGCGCAGGGCGCGACGGCGCTTGCCGAGACCACCGGAAGAACCGAGACTTGGCGCTGGCGCGTCTTTTCCATCGGGTCAATGGCGGGTCTGATTTGGGGATTCATCTACGTCGGCGTGCCATCGCTGACCGGAGTCATGATGACGACTCCGATTGAGATACTCAAAATCCCGTTCATTGATTTCACGTCAAGCATCGAAGGTTTTGCGCCAACCGGGGTGTTTGCGCTTTCCACCGATTTTGGGCAGATGCTGGTCGGATTTGTGATGCCCTTCCCGATAATCATATCGGAGTTCATCTCCGCCATGTTATCCCAGTTTGTCCTGAATCCGCAAATCCTGTACCGCAATGAGATACTCCATCAGTGGAAAGCGGGGCTGGATGTGCGTGGCGTCGGCTTGTTCAACGGACTTGATTTCTGGATTAGTTACGGCATGGGCAAGTCCTTTACTTACGCCATCGTCGGAATGGCGGCATCTATCCCGATGCTAATCAAGTTCAGACAAGCGCAATCTCAAAAAACCGGACAACGCGGCACGCTCCGCCCACCGCCCGGCCGCGGCGATTTCCCAATCTGGTTGATGGGATTGTTGTGGCTCTTCGGCATGGGCACGTTCGTGTGGCTGGTGCACTGGATGGTTCCGAATTTCCCACTGACGTTCCTTCTCGGTTTCGCGTTCCTGTACACCCCGTTAAATTCCTATATCACCGCCCGAACATTCGGGATTCTGGGACGTGATCTCTTTGAAATCCCCTATATCCATGAAACCACCTTTATCCTCAGCCGCTACGAGGAGATTGACATCTGGTTCGTTCAACTCCCCGACGAGGATTACGGGCGCGGCACACAGGGTTGGCGCGTGCTTGAGCTGACCGGCACCACCTTTACGAGCAACATCGCCGCCCAACTGCTGATCATGCCGATTCTGCTCGTCTCCGGTATCGTAGTCTACCATTTCATCTGGAAGATCGCGCCGATCCCCTCGTCGCAATATCCTTACGTCCAGACGTGGTGGCCCATTCACGCCACCAACGAAGCCCTGTGGAAGACCTCTCTCCGCGACGGAAACAGTCAGATGTTGCAGGCGATTCGGGGTGATTATGTCGCCGCCGGCTTCACGTCCAACCTCGCCTTGTACGGATTGCTGTGGGTGGCGAAGATGCCGAGCATGTGGTTCTATGGCATCTCGGGCGGGATCGGCGCCGACCCGGGCATGATGATACCTCGACTATTCGGCGCGGTGCTGGGCAGGTTCTATATGATTAAACGATTCGGGTTGAAGCGGTGGTTCATGTTCAATCCCGTCCTAGCTGCCGGTTTCGCTTGCGGCGTGGGTCTTATCGGCATGGGCACCGTGGCGATTGCCTTGGTGTCGAAAGCGGTAATCGTGAAGCCGTTCTGATCTACTCGGCGCGTTCCCTGCCTGCTCGGTCTGGACTGGAAAATCCAGCCGGTGGACAGAACCGTTGCATTTCTTGTAAACACGTAACCAACCATGGATTGGACAACATTCGGCTGGGCAGGCATTACGCTTGAGATTCCTTCCAACTGGGAGTTGAGCGGGTTGTCGGGGGATGAGAAAGACGGCTACCTGCGGTTGGACAACGAGGAGATGCCGCGCCTCGAATTGAAGTGGGCGCAGTCGAAAAAGAAAAAGCCGGACCTCGGTCGCGTGTTGGATGAGTATTTCAAACTCGTGCGCAAGAACTACAAGCGCAAAGAGGCGAAATTGCACATCCAGCGCCACGTGAATCTCATCAAAGACGAATCGGTGTTCGCCGATCGCGAGCTCATTACCTTTACATGGAAAGGGGACATTCGCGCAAACGGCATCATCTTCCATTGCCAGATTTGCAAACGCATTACCATTGTGCAGATTATGGGGCATCTCAAGGAGAATCTGCGTCCGACTACGGTACGAATCTTGAAGTCGGTGCAAGATCACCCTGCCGACCAGAATGTGCTTTGGAGTGCCTATAATCTCAATGTGGAAGTGCCGCGCCGCTACCGATTGGGAAAACACCAACTCCTTTCCGGATACCTGCTTTTCTCGTTTGCCGATGGGAGCCGCAAAATCGGGGTTGAACGCTACGGCGTGGCAGACGTAACGCTCAAAGAGCACGACCTCGAGTCATGGTTCCGTCTTAAATACGCCAAAGCCATCCGCGGATACGGTTTTGAGATAACTTCACGGACGCACGACGGGGACGAACACCTCAGATTGATAGGTCAGCAAACGCGCGTCACCGATCGCATTCCCCTAGCTCCCGTTTTGGCGGTGGATAAGGTGATGCGCCGTCAAGTGTTTGCCGTCTATCTGTGGCGTTGTCATCAATCGAATCGCATTTACGTTGTCCAAGCCACCGCCAAGCGCGACGCTCCCAAGATTGGCGAGGAGGTGGCGGCAAGCATAAAATGCCATTAGTACGGTAGGAGGGATCTCCCGATCCCGACAATGTTGGATTCCCGAATCGCGACCTCCTACTCGCGGCGGGGCAAGATGCCCCGCCTACGGTAATGATTATTCTCAAAAAAACTTGAAATACCCGAATCATGCTCAACGCACTTCTATATAAACTTAAGCTAAAAAAGCGGCCGGATTCCGACTTTAATCGCCGTGATGTGTTGAAGGCATTGCCGCTGCGGAATCAACTCATCAAATGGGAAATCGATGACAAACAGGAGGTGTCATTGGTAATTCCCCAGAAGCAGAGGTTTTTGATTCGAATAGCCGCCAAAATCTTTATGCTGCCCGATAAGCGCGTTGTTGTTCTTGACGATGTCGGGTCTTATGTTTGGCAACTTTGCGACGGACACAATACCGTTGGCCACGTCGTCAAGCAACTTTGCAACCGTTACCAGATGACGCGGAAAGAGGCGGAAACGTCCCTTTTCACCTATATGCGTCAGTTGGGCAAACGCGGCATTATCGGTTTCGCTGTACCGAAAGACATGAAGGGAGGAAAGAAATAACGCATGGCAGAAGTTCAAACGGCTCAAACCCCCGCTACCGCTGCACCGCTTGAAATTCCAACGCGATTTCGGCGCGACTTGCCAAAGGAAAACACGGTACGCGTCAGGAATCTTATCAAAAAGTATGAAATGGGCACGACGGTGGTTGAAGCGTTGCGCGGCGCCAATTTTCAAATCGCGCGCGGCGAATACATTTCAATCATGGGACCGTCAGGTTCCGGTAAGTCTACCCTCTTCAACATGATTGGCGGATTGGACAAGCCGACCGAGGGCAGGGTTTACATTGACGAGGTGGACATCGCGCAACTGGACGCCTACGAATTGGCATGGTTGCGCTGCCGAAAGATCGGCTACATTTTCCAATCGTTCAACCTCATTCCGGTGATGACCGCGCTTGAGAACGTGTCGCTGCCGATGATATTCGCCGGCATGTCCGCCGACGAGAGCCGCGACAAGGCGGTTGACATACTGACGCTCGTGGGTCTTGGCGAACGCGTTCAGCACAAGCCGCTCGAGTTGTCGGGTGGTCAGCAGCAGCGCGTCGCCATTGCGCGCTCGCTCGCCAACGATCCGGCTATCGTGTTGGCGGACGAACCGACTGGAAACTTGGACACCCGAACCGGGCTGGAGATTATCGCGCTGCTCAGGAAACTGAACGAGGACAAAGGCGTGACAATCATCACCGCCACGCACGACACGAAGATGCTTGACGTGTCCGACCGAATCTTCCACATGACCGACGGTCGCGTGAGCAAGATCGAATCCCGCGATGAAATCGACCTGCACGTCGGTAGGTTGGACGGCGAGGAAGTGGGTTAGTAATCGCGAAACCGAGTTTTTTCCTCAAAACTCGGTTTCTCCAAATGTCAGTCGAATGCGATATCAATTCTTGGTCCGGTAGCGGCAGAGTGCGTGGTACAAACAAGTTCTAGATTGTCGTAGTTCATACCAATTCCGAATCTATAACTTAGCATCCGCATTATCGGATGAGTAAAAGTTGAATTAATCGTAGCAGATTTATGCTAATCTTTGTCTGCATGTTCGTGGCAGGCTACGAGCGGTGTGAAGTTGGCGCTCTAGTTTGGTAAACGGACTCGTTGATACAAAGTATTGAGAGAATCTCCCGTTGTAAATCGGTCAGTGGGGTGGTACAAGAGGTTACCTGATCTGGCGCTCGCATACAATTGATACCACGGAACGCGCGTAAAAGTCGTTTTGCTGTCGGTTTGGCGGTTCGACGATTTCGATTGTCGAGGTACAATCCAGGCAGGGTTTTACCTTGCGCTTCAAGATGGCGTCGGGTAACAATTTCAATCAAGGTCAAAAGTCGGACACCTAACGAAGCCAGTCGAGTCATCCCTTTAATCTGGTCGTCGTTTCTTACAAACATCGGTGAAATCCCTATCGGAGCGGATTTAAACAGATGAAAATGGCGTTCGATGCGCGGGGCGGCGCGATAAAGCCTAATCGCTTCATCAAACGGCAGATGCTCTTGGGGCTGATTGGTAGCGTACAACTGCCACCCCATCTCACAGTAGGCTCGGTGAATCGCCTGTTCATCGCGAGTTACTTCGGTGATTTGATAGCGAACGCTGCGGATTTCCTTCTTGGCGCGATTGGCGCTACCGCGTCCGCGACCAACGTAACCTACTTCCACCGATTCTTCACATTCGGCAGAAACGTGGAGATACTTACTGACTTGATATTTCGCCTTTATCGCGTCAACCTTTTTATTCAAGTCGGCTTCCGTGCGAATCTGTTGTCGCCCGCGTCCGGGCTCCGGTGTTAAGCGAAGTATCTCCGCTGTCGCTTCTTGAAGGTTTTGCTTTAGAGTGGCGAACTGCTTTTCGGCTTTGGATAAGGAACGCACCACCAAGATGCGCTCTTTCCAAGCAAAGGTCTCGCCCGAAGCCAAAGTCGTTGTCTGCGCACGCTTTGTCTCATACCCTGCCGCGATAAACTCCGGCGGTTGGCGCTCATCATCAGAGGAGTAAATCAATGTCGCAGGTTGTGAACCGCTTACAATGGGCTCCAGGCATCGCTCAAAGAGCGCCGGAACGTCGCCGACTTTCGCCAACGGAACAAAATAGAAATCCCCCTTTCGCGCCAGTTCGGCGCGAATCGAAATGGCGCTCATTTTACTGTCGCCGATATACAATAGCCCGGATTCATCAGTCATCCGACGCACGTTGTCAATCATTGGCAGATATAACGGGTCGTCCGCTTTTTCGCCCGACACCACCTCGGTCGAAAGCAGGTGTCCCGACGCCCCGCAGTCAATACTGGCGGCCATCAGTTTTATTTGCGCTAGATGCGGCGTGTTTGAATTGTGTCCGTATTGCATGAACCCGTCATCGTTAGGCGTATGATAGCCACTAAATCGAGTCGCATCAAGGCGAACTCGCTCAGGTTTAAGTTGATAAACGGAGATGCTGTTACACCAGAGTTTTTGCTCAATGGCGTGCCACGCTTCATCATCGGCCAAGTGCGTGAGAAGTTGACTCAGGCGGTCATCGCTGAAATCGGTGCGACGCACCGGTGTGCCAAACAATTCCGACAGCATCGCTTGATGCTCGACGCCCCAGTCTTCAACAGCTATCTTGCGGTGGTCGGCTTCTGACAGAATGTGGGCGTTCCAGCCTACAACCAGTTGACCTAGCGACAGCCCTTGATGCCGCCAATGACGCGGGATGACATCATCTATGATAGCATCAAGTCCCAGTTGCTGCTGCAAGCCAATCAGCAACGGAATATCATCAAGTCTTTCTATCTGAACTTCGTCTAAAGAGATATGTGGAGTATTCATACTTATACTCAACGACGAAATTCAACTTTTCGTTTTCAAATAATGCGGATGGTAAGTATAAGTTACAAGAACCGGCAGTTTGTAGTTGCCCGATTCATCGGGCGCTTGTAGTTGCTCAATTCATTGAGCGCCTCCGATTGATTGTGACGCTTAGATTTTGAAGCAGTACCAGACTATATGGTGGGCAGTGCCCACCCTACAATTCTACAATTCACGCTTCGTTAGAGTAGAGAAGAAACCGAGTTTTCAAGAAAAAACTCGGTTTCAAGACAAAAATTCTCGGTTTCGGAACACAAAAAAAGGGAGCGAAGGCATATAAATGCCCTCACTCCCTTTTTTGTTTTCGGTCCGCGAAACCGACCGGTTTAGTAACCCATTCCACCGCCGCCGGGGGGCATTGGCGGAGCGGCTGGCGTCTCTTCCGGAATCTCCGAGACCAACGCTTCGGTCGTAATCATCAACGCGGCAATGCTTGAAGCGTTCTGAAGCGCCACGCGGACGACCTTCGTCGGGTCAATGACCCCGGCTTCAAACATATCGCTGAACTCATCGCGCAACGCATCGTAACCGACGTTGTCGCCTTCGTCTCTGACTTTCGCAAGCACGACGGAATCTTCCTGTCCCGCATTGTGGGCGATTTGACGAAGCGGCTCCTCAAGCGCGCGACGGACAATCGCAACGCCAAGCTCCTCCGTCGAATCGGACGCGCCGACGTCGTCAAGCGCGGAGATTGTGCGAACGAGCGCGACGCCACCGCCGGGAACAATACCCTCCTCGACTGCGGCGCGAGTGGCGTGCATCGCATCCTCGACGCGAGCCTTCTTCTCTTTCATCTCGACTTCCGTCGCCGCGCCAACGTTAATCACCGCGACGCCGCCGGCGAGTTTCGCAAGACGTTCCTGCAGCTTCTCCCGATCGTAATCGGAAGTCGTGTCCTCAATCTGGCTGCGAATCTGGCTGATCCGCCCTTGGATGGATTCCTTGCTGCCGGTGCCCTCGATAATCGTCGTGTTGTCTTTGTCGATGACAATACGCTTGGTGGAGCCCAGATCGCCGAGCGTCACGTTTTCGAGCTTGATTCCGAGATCCTCGGAAATGACTCGACCGTTCGTCAGCACCGCGATATCCTCCAGCATGGCTGTCCGTCGATCGCCGTAGCCGGGCGCTTTGACGGCCGCCGCTTGGATTGTGCCGCGAATCTTGTTGACCACCAACGTCGCCAACGCTTCGCCTTCGACATCCTCGGCGAGGATCAGGAGCGGTTTGCCGTGTTGCGCGCTCTTTTCGAGCAAAGGCACGAGGTCTTTCAGCGCGCTAATCTTTTTCTCGTGAATGAGAATGTACGGATCTTCAAGAATCACTTCCATCCGATCAGCATCGGTAACGAAGTAAGGGGAGAGATAGCCGCGATCGAACTGCATCCCCTCAACGACCTCGAGCGTCGTCTCAAGGCTCTTGGCTTCCTCCACCGTGATGACGCCATCTTTGCCAACCTTCTCCATGGCGTCGGCAATCAGATCGCCGATGGCTTGATCGTTGTTCGCCGAGATGCCCGCCACCTGCGCGATCTCGGTCTTTTCACCGATCTCTCGGCTCATGTCGTGCAGGTTTGAAACTGCGGATTCGACGGCTTTTTCAATACCGCGTTTGAGCGCCATCGGGTTATGCCCCGCGGCGACACTCTTGAGACCTTCGCGGTAGATCGCTTGGGCAAGAATGGTCGCTGTCGTCGTTCCGTCACCAGCGACATCGCTGGTTTTGGAAGCGACTTCCTTGACCATCTGCGCGCCCATGTTTTCGTTCGGATCTTCCAGCTCAATCTCCTTGGCGACAGTGACGCCGTCTTTCGTAATCGTCGGCGCCCCAAACTTCTTATCGATAACGACGTTTCGCCCCTTCGGACCAAGCGTGACCTTCACCGCGTCAGCGAGCGCGTCAACGCCGTGCCTAATCGCATTCCGGGCATCCTCGTCAAAAGCCAGTTGTTTGGCTGCCATGTTAATGCCTCCTTCCTAAAATTTAGGTAATTTTTGCCAAAATATCATCTTCGCGCAGAATCAGATATTCAAGGTTATCATGTGTGGCTTCGGTGCCACCGTACTTTCCGAACAACACCTTGTCACCGGCGACGACATCCACAGGTTGACGATCGCCATTATCAAGCAAACGACCTTTGCCAACCGCGATGACTTCGCCTTCCTGCGGTTTTTCTTTGGCGGTATCGGGGATAATGATGCCGCCGCTCGTTGTCTGCTCCTCTTCTTCAATACGCTTAACGAGAATTCTATCTCCAAGCGGTACAAGCGCCATCTTCAGCATTCCTCCTCATAGGGTCATTCTGACACTGTAGGGTTAGGTGAATCACCCCCGCGTTAAGACAGGGGTTACAATACATTAGAAGCAGTCTATACAGAGCAAAAGTCGTGCCATTGGGTAAAGCGTGATTATACGTAGGTTGAGCGACATTTTGTCACCCATTGTATCCGTGCCAAAATGCCACCCCTCCAGAAATCCACGCATAATGTGACAATATGTCACTATAGTAGTAGACATACTCCGTATGCCGTAACCCGCCCTACATCCCCCGGATGTAAGAGCGATCTCCGAATCGGGACCGCCTCTTGCCGCGTAGGTCCCATATTGTTACGCTATAGTTTACTATACGTACATAATGTTGTCAAGAAAAAAAAATCACTTATGTCGAATAAAGGGATTGGTGGGCAGTGCCCACCCTACAACTGCTGTTCGGTGATGCGTATTGTCTGAACTGTGATTTATGTGATTGAATGATGGACTAGGATTTTGTCTGATTGTGCGAGTCTTTTAGCCCCAGCGGGGCGGCAGGTTTGTAGAAACATGGACACACCGAATTCCAAAGCCCCAGAGGGGCGACAGGTTTGTAGAAACGTGGACTGTGTTAAGCGCTTGCCGAGAGAAAACCGCGTGACTTGCGTCCTAAAACGCGTAACTTAATCCCTATGGTTGGGTTGAACGGCAGCAGCCACCAAGATGTGCGGTATTCCGCGCAGGTTTCGGAATTCGCGCGCGATCGGGAGCTCATAGAGCATAATGAAACCCAAAAGAGGCGCGATTCGGGAAATGCGGGTGTTGGGTTTCGCTATTTCTCCGTGCAAGTTCGCGCTCTCTTATGGTAGGTTCTCTCTTCGCGTTGGCGCGGATTCGATATTAACCGCTTAACCCAACCTACAAGACTTCCCGCCTTCCCCACTTCCATCCTTCCACTCTTCCCCCCTTCCCCCCCTACAAGTATGATTTTCTTCTTGAGTATATCCGAATATGCGGGTATAATTTCTAGGGGAGGAGCAATCTCCGAATCGCGACCTACTGTCGCGGCATAAATCCACTACCGAATCCGAAGCGCCAAAAGATTATAAATGTCCGATAGCATCCAAAATTCAATCGACGAGAATTATAAAGGCAGGCTCCAAGAATACTGTCATCTGCGGAATCTCGGCGACCCGACCTACGAGGTCACGCAACACGGAAGTCCCAACGAACCGAGTTGGAGCGTGGAGATACAATACGGTCAAGCGCGGCACATCACGCCGGAAGCGTTGCGCGGCTCAAAACGCTTCGCGGAACAGATGGCGGCGAAACAGGCGCTTGACGCCATAGAATCGCGACAGGAGGCGTTCTTGGCGGGAAGCCCCTTGCAAGATGAAGCGTTCGAGCCGGAAGAATCGGAACCTCGGCCCGCCTCCGCTCCGATTGAGAAAGCGGATCTTCCGCCGGTTGACGCCCCGGTCGAATTGGTGGCGTCCGCGCTAAATGTGGCAAGCCAGCGCGTGGCGGACGCCTCGCGCCGCAACCCCAAATACCGCGAGACCTTCGCCTCGCGAAAAGATTATGAAGTCTATGCGCGAGACGTGGCGGAGCTCACCGTACAAATCGTGCGAGAACTGATAACCGCGGCCGAATCAAACAACGTCGAGATTACGTAGATATTGTAGGGTGGGCACTGCCCACCATCATTTCGTGCGAGAACTGATAACCGCGGCGGAATCAAACAACGTCGAGATTACGTAGATATTGTAGGGTGGGCGCTGCCCACCATCATTTCGTGCGAGAGCTGATAACCGCCGCCGAATCAAACAACGTTGAGATTACGTAGATATTGTAGGGTGGGCACTGCCCACCATCATAGGGATTCATGTTAAGTGTTTTCGGGTGCAAGTCACCTTGAAACCGAGTTTTTTCCTGAAAACTCGGTTTCTTCCACAACAAAAATGCGTTCGCTAACCCCGATTCGCAGCATCGTGTTTGCCCTGCCGGCTTGAGGGTTTACAACGGGAAATTAGGCAAATAATACGTAAATTTTCTTAACTTAATCCCAATGCGTAAAGCATAACCAACCCCCCTCATGAAGAACGCGACCCTCCCATCCGACCGAATCTCCAAGATAAAAAATCGTCTCCGCCAATCCCGTTTTCTCTCCATCTTCATGGGATGCCCCTACCCGGCGCCGCGCTGGAACAAAGCCGTGAAAAGAGTCTTGCGCGAGCTCGGGCAAGACGCGAAAATCCTCGATCTCGGTTCCGGGCTTGATCGGCGCACGCCGAACGCGATTAACCTTGAAATCGAAGCCACGCCGAATGTTGATGTCGTCGGCGACGGACATTTCCTCCCGTTCAAAGACGCGGTTTTCGATGCCGTTATTTCGGAAGCGGTGCTTGAGCATGTGAAGAACCCGACGCAAGTCGTCGCCGAAATGCATCGCGTTCTAAAGCCCGGCGGGTATGTGTGCGCCGCCGTGCCGTTCCTGCAAGGCTTCCACGCATCGCCGCACGATTATCAACGTTACACGGTGCCGGGTTTCGATTATCTTTTTTCGGCGTTTACGCGGATTGAGGGAGGCGCGTGCGCCGGACCGACGACTTCGTTGCACTGGATTTTCCGGGAATATGTCGGGCTTTTATTCTCCTTCGGAAATCTGCTCTTGGCGAAATTCATCTCGCTGATCGTCGGGTGGATTACGTTTCCGATCGTGTGGCTGGACTACCTGCTGATGCACAACAGGCATGCCCACATTCTGGCATCGGCGGTGTATTTCATCGGCAAAAAACCAAATCCCCCCTGAAACCGAGTTTTTTATAGTTTGTATCAAATGACCCCATGAGTTAGACTAGAGGTGGATGGATTTTCCATCAACTACAACCTAACCTACTCATGGAGGTCATTATGAAGCGACAGAGCAATTCAACTTACGGCATCAACCGTCTTGAATCAAAGACGGCAAGGGCGGCAATCATTCAGAAGATGTCTACAGACTTCAATCTGACACCCCTCATTGCCGAAGCGTACTATCAACAGATTTTGTCCTACTTTGCGCAACACGCCAACATTGAGCTCTCATCGGGCAAAACCTGCTATGAAGCGGTAGCGGCCGATGAGCCGGCCGGCAAACACATCGCTTTGGCCAGAAAGGTTTCATGCCAACTCACGTTGAACGATGCGGAAACCGATATCGAGGTCTCGGCAGATAATGGACTCGCCGGACTCAGACGCCATCGAATCCTGCGATTAACCCAAGAAGCGTACGACCAAGACGCATTGCTCAGTTATGAAGATTTGGCTGCGTTATTAACCACGAGCTCGGCGACAATCAAACGCGATATCCGCCAGTTGAAACAACAAGGTTTATTTGTGATAACCCGTGGCGCCAAACACGATATGGGGCCCGGCATATCTCACAAGACTCAAATCTTGGAGTTATACTTCAAGGGGTATCAATTCACTGAAATTGAGCGAAAGACGCGTCATTCCGAACGCTCCGTAAGTCGATACTTGCAAGGTTTCACTCAGGTGGCGACGCTTAATCGTCAAGGGATTCCAAAGGAACAGATACGCCTTATCACCCGTTTCTCCGACCGATTGATTCGAGAATATCTCGCCCTGTATGAGCAATACGCGCATACGGAACGGATGACGGCGTTACTTCAACCTGAACCCGCCGATGAAAAAAAGGGGGGCCAACTCATGGGTAAACCAATGACGCGAACAGAAATCAATGAGAAGAAAGTCAGACGCCTTAACGATAAATCATTGAGGCAGTTGCTGATTCATCGCTTTCTCAATTCCTATGGGTATGACAAAGGCGAAGTCACCGCACGCGCCATTGTCGACGACATCGTGAATCTCATTGAGCGCTATTTCCTGATTACGTTGCCACTTGCCAAACTTGCCTCCGGTGAGGAACTGCCCGATGAACGCCTGCTCAGTTCGGGACAACTGGTCTGGTTGGCGGTGCCCATAGATGAATATCCGGAGAGAGGGAAAGCCATCGTCAATACGCGTGTGAAGCCCGTTATTTTAACCTTCGTCTCCTCCGAGGACGTTGAACGATTGCATACCGACTTTTCCTCCCGCGAGCTGCGAATCCATCGTTTGGTGCGCTGGTGTTACCAAGCCTACGACCAAGGCGCGTTGTTGACACAACTCGACATTGCCACACTGCTCAACGTCCGCGAACCGGTGGTAAGCGAGTATGTCAATGAATGGCAAAGCCTCAATGGCAAAGTCTTGCCGACTCGCGGCAACCTTCATGATTTATCGGCGGCAATTACGCACAAGAAGGAGATTATCGCTCTCCATCTTCAAAGCTATCTCGCGCCTACTATTGCCGCCCAAACGAAGCACTCCAAAGAAGCTGTTGACCGATACATTCGTGATTATGAGTCTGTCAAGACGGTTCGCGCCGCGACCGCCGATATTGACAAAATCTCTCAGATAACCAACCTTTCCAAGCGCGTCGTCACTCAATATCTTGACCTGATTCCTCAACACTTGCTTGATGGCATGAACGAAAGGTTGGCAACACCATCGGAAAACGGAAAGGATACCACTGTCTTGTCCAATTCCTAACTGGCAAAGATAGAACCACTGTCTAGCCTTTTGGGGGCGAAACCGCAACCATTCGCTAACATTGGCTTGGAACGGCATAGCCTTTTTGGTATACTGTGTAACGAATCGCTCCAGTTGCACATATACCTTGAAAGTTAGACCACTCAAGTCACCTAGCTAATTCAATTGATGATGGCTTAAAGCCAATAAACATGGGCATTTCAGCCGTCATGGGGTCATTTGATACTATTTCCTCAAAACTCGGTTTCTTCCCGGTATCAATGTATCACAGCATCGGTATAATGACTTACGCGCTTCTGTAGGGAACAACGATCGTTGTTCCCCGCTCATGACGGGCAACTAAAGACTGACAATCATAGTCCATCACTTAATGGTTCATTCGCTAAGTATTTGGCGATTGTTGAAACCTAGTTTTTTCCTCAAAACTCGGTTTCTTCCCGGTATCAATGTAGCTTTACAGCATCGGCATAAGGACTTACGCGCTTCTGTAGTGAACAACGATCGTTGTTCCCTACACATGACGTTCAACTAAAGACTGATAATCATAGTCCATCACTTAATCACATAAATCACAGTTCAGACAATGTTAACAACCGACACTTAGCAAATGCACCACAAAGAGATAGGAGGAGCGAAACATGAACGAGAGTAAAGAGAGAATTGAAGCCGTCCTGCGCCAATTCGCCAGCAGCAATCTCGCCGACAACGCCAGGAATCTTCTCAAAGCGCTCGGTTACGAGAGCCAAAGAACGATGAATCTTGAGCCCAACACCGCCGACGGGTTCCTCGCCAATTTTGATTACGACAGCGAGATTAACCGCGAGCGGGCGCGACTGGATGAATGGGAATCCGTCGATCTCCTGTTTCAGTTGACGGACGATCAGGTTAGCGCCAACGGGCAAATCGACATCGACTTTGCCAGCCGCGGCATTGACGCGGAACGTTATCAATCCTACCTCTTCTTCGCGCTCAGACTTCGCGGCGACGGATACACCCGAACTCAACTCTCTCAAATCACGCGTGAAATCAACAAGCCGTTCGGAATGCCCGTCATGATTCTCTTCCAACACGGCGAATCTCTCACCTTCGCCGTGATTGACCGCAGGCTAAGCAAAGTCGATGAATCCAAAGATGTCCTTGAGAAGGCGACGCTCATCAAAGACATCAACTTCGCCGATCCCCACCGAGCGCACATCGACATCCTGTTTGACCTCGCAATCGCCGAATTGTATCGGGAGCATAGATTCGGCAATTTTGCGGAACTCCACGAGGCGTGGAGAAAGACGCTCGACACCGAGGCGCTGAACAAACAGTTTTACCGAAGGCTATACGACTGGTTCGAGTGGGCGGTCTCCGTAGCAAAATTCCCGGATAACGAGAAACGCGCCGTGACACCCGAAGAGCGCGTCATCCGGTTAATCACGCGCTTGCTGTTCGTCTGGTTCATCAAGGAGAAGGGACTGGTCGCCGATGAGCTGTTCAACGAATCGGAAATTGCCCGACTGCTGAAAGACTACGAGCGTGAAGCTGGGGATTCCTACTACCGCGCGGTGCTGCAAAACCTGTTTTTTGCCACGCTGAACACCGAGATTGGGGAACGTCGCTTCAGCAAAAAAGCGAACGCCGACCACCGGAACTTCTCGGTGTATCGCTACCGAGATCAGATTAACGAGCATGAAGAACTCCTGAATCTCTTTGCCAAAACGCCGTTCATCAACGGCGGGTTGTTTGATTGTCTGGATGACTTCAAAGCCACTAGCGATGGCGGATCGCGCATCGACTGTTTCTCCGATAGCCATTACAAGCAGTTGAGCGTTCCCAACCGTCTGTTTTTTGACGAAGACAAGGGTTTATTCCCGCTTCTGACACACTACAAGTTCACCGTCGAGGAAAACACGCCGATCGAGGAGGAGGTGGCGCTGGATCCCGAGCTGCTCGGCAAGGTGTTTGAGAACCTGCTGGCGGCGTACAACCCGGAAACCGGCACCACGGCGCGCAAACAAACCGGCTCATACTATACGCCGCGGGTGATTGTGGATTACATGGTGACAGAGGCGTTGGTGGCGACGTTATCGCAGCAGTGCGATCTCCCGCAGGAGCCGCTGCGAAAACTGTTTGACTACGCCGCGGAGCCGGAAAACGGGGTTGAACAAACTGTAGACGCGAAAGCGGACGAGATCCTCGGAGCCATCGCCGAATTAACCGTGCTTGACCCGGCGGTGGGTTCGGGCGCCTTTCCGATGAGTGTCTTGCACAAACTCACGCTCGTCCTGCGCCGACTCGACGACGACAACAACCGTTGGGAGGAATTGCAGAAGGAACGCGCCAGAAAGCGGGCAACCGTGGCCTTCGACACGTCGGACCAACAGGAACGGGATGCCGAACTCGCCGAAATCAGCGACACCTTCGAGCGTTATCGCGATTCCGATTTCGGCAGAAAACTGTATCTGATTCAGAACAGCATCTTCGGCGTGGACATTCAATCCATCGCCTGCCAGATCGCCAAACTGCGTTTCTTCATTTCGCTGACTATTGAGCAAGCGCCGAACAAAGAGGCGCCGAACTTCGGAATCAAGCCATTGCCGAATTTGGAGACGCGCTTTGTCGCGGCGAACACACTCATCGGTCTTGAAGGCGGGGGAAAGTTGACCAGTCCGAAAGCGCAATCCTTGGAACAAGAACTGCGCATGAACCGCGAACGCCATTTCCACGCCGCGACTCGCACGCAGAAAAAGGAATACAAGCAGGTAGATGAAAAACTGCGTCGCGTATTGGCGGCCGAGTTAAAACAAGTTGGAATGCCCGATGACGACGCGGATAGAGTCGCCGCCTGGGATCCTTACGACCAGAATGCCAGCGCGGATTGGTTTGACCCGGAGTGGATGTTCGGAATCACCGACGGATTTGATGTGGTGATTGGGAATCCGCCGTATATCAATGTAGAAAACCTTCCTGTTGCAACGAAGAATTATCTATTCGAGAATTATAAAACTTGCACTGGCAGAACGGACATTTATGTCGCCTTCTTGGAAAAATCCTTGTCCATCCTCAATACAACGAGATTCAAGACTTTCATTCTTCCTTCGGCTTTCGCGACACAACAATACGGAGAAAAAATGCGTCAGGTTCTTATAAGAGATCATTCCATTCGGGAAATCGTTGACGCCAGTACTTACAGGATTTTCGAAAATGCAACAGTGTATAATATTGTCTTGCTAGTCGGTGGCGCTAAAGGGAAAGACCAAACGAAAGTCCGATTGCATACCCGCAATGCAGATTTTGATACCCGCGGCGGGACGGAATTTAACGTTAATCAACACGCCTTTTCGGAACTCAAGGATTCCCGACTCGAGACTAATCCGCGCGTCTTTGAAAGTCTCAAAGCAAAAGCAAAAATATGGCAGCGCGCCGTTCGTTTCGATCAGATTTGCTTCGTCGCTTACGGCGCGAGACTCAATCACCGTACGAAAGACTTGGGAAAGCAACACTATATTAGTCAATCTCAGATTCCCGGCGCCAAACGGTTCTGTGAGGGGAAGAACATTGAACGCTACTCCTTCTCTCAGAACGGTTGGTTGAAATATACGCCAAATGAACACTACAATCCGATGTTTCCAGAACTATTCGCAAACAAAAAGCTCATGTTTATCAACGTCGTGAAGGACCGGTTGCGGTTTGCGTATGACGCTGTAGGTTTCTACAACAGTCATACGGTTGTAAACTGCGTCCGTCTGGATTCACTTTCAGGTGTACAGCATGTCTCGGCACGTCGAGCAATGCGGAACGCTGACACAACTCTCTCAAAAACGTATAATTATAAGTTTTTGCTAGGTGTTCTGAATGCGAAATTTACAAACTGGTATTTTCGAAATTTCTTAAGCGAAGGACTACACTTTTACCCGAACGACGCCAAGAGTTTGCCGATACCTAAGGTTACACCTGAACAACAGAAGCCGATTGTTGAAGTCGTCGATAAAATCCTTGATTTCAAATCCTCGCTTACAGATTTCGATACATCGGGACTTGAAAAAGAGATCGATCAGATAGTATACTCTTTATACGATTTGACTCCTGAAGAAATTGCGATTGTGGAGGAAAATACTGTCTGAATCGTGGATTACGCAGATTAAGAGATCTCTATCGATCAAGTGAGTGGATAACGATCAACTGAGTGAATAGCGAAGGCGATAGAAGATCCTGTGCGATAGAGATTCCCTAATCCGTGATTCAGACAATGGCTTACGAAATCATCATCTTGGAGAAAAGAGAATGAGCAAACCGCTAAAAATATTCATTGCCTATTCCCGTGAAGATCGAAAAGCGAAAGAGAAATTGGTAGAGCGCCTCAAGGAAATGGAGCGCGAAGGACTAATTGAAATCTGGGCTGACAACGAAATTATCGGGGATGACAAGTGGCGTGATGAGATTACTGACACGAACTTGGCAGATTCGGATCTGTTGCTCTACCTTGTCTCCGCTTCAAGTCTCGATTCTGAAAACTGCAATAGGGAATTGGGAATAGGCTTGGAAGAAAACACAAACCCGATTCTCGTTATCCTTGAGGATTGCGATTGGGAAAATTATAAGGTAGGCAATGTTCACGCTTTGTCCCCCGACGGAGTGCGGTGGAATGAATGGGAATCCTTGATATTTGGCGAGATCCGAGCGCTGCCCCCCGAAGGCAAACCGCTTAATGAATGGAATCCGGAGAGCGAAGGATGGCAGAGTGTCGCGGCTGGTCTCCGAAAAGAGGTTCAAACGAAACCCTCTCCGGCAGAATTGGCGTTGCGGCAAGGGAATTTCCTGTTGACGTTGAGGCAAATGGAGGTGGCGAGAGAACGTTATTCACGCGCCATCGAGCTTGACAAATACTGTTTGGACGCCTATAACAATCGCGGCATCGCTTACCTCAAGAGCGGTGATAATCACTCCGCCTATGACGACTTTGACAAAGCCCGAGAATTGAATCGCAAAGTTATCATGGCGTATTACGAGCGCGCCCACATCTATTTCTGGATATGCAGCTTCAAAGCTTCCGATCAAGACTTCATCACGGCAATAGAATTGAAACCCAATTCTATTAACGCCCATAATAATCGCGGCGTCGTTTACGCCAAGAGGGGCATTCCTGTTGAGGCGATTGAAGAATTCAGCTGGGCTATGCATTTTCGAGACGCCGGCGCCGCAGTTTTTCGCAATCGCGCCAACGCGCTTCATGACCTGGGCGAAGTCGACCATGCAATCCGCGACTACGACACGGCATTGGAGTTGGATTCGAACCATGTCGAAACCTACAACAATCGCGGCGTTGCCTACAACAACAAAAGTAAATTCGATCTGGCAATCGCGGACTTCAACCGGGCGATAGAGCTGGAACCCGACAATGCCGTTGCTTACTGCAATCGCGGATTGGCTCGCCACAGGTTAAGCGATTATGAAGCAGCCCTCGCCGACTTTGAAAAGTCGCTTGAGCGACGATCGGATGTTGGGGCGACCTATTACTACCGCGCGTTGACGCTCATCGAGCTGAAAGAATGGGAGAAAGTAAGATCGGACGTAGCGACCGCGCAAAGCGACGATGTGGATGTCTATGAATTGATTCGTCACGAGTATAAAAGCGTGGAGGACTCTTAGCAAAAAATAAGAATTATACGAACCGGGCGCCGATTGTAGTTGCCTGATTCATCAGGCGTTTTGGATGGAACTATCGCGTCCAGTCTCGGGGGGATTCATGACGCGCCGCGCAATCTCGCGCGTGACGTTATCGGTGAGATTCTCTTCTTTGGGGGCAGACGACGCGGCAGATTCATACAGCACTGTGCCTGTTCGTGAATAATCCCCCGCGCCCCCAAACCAAGGATACTGGGTACTCCAAAGGCTGTAACACGCCTTGTCGAAATTCTGAAGGGCGCCGTCTTTGTCTCCGCTTTGGTAATAGGCAAGCGCCCTATAGACGTAAGCCATGGAATCGGCGGGATTCAGATTCAAAGCGGTGTTATAATCCTCCACCGCGCTATGATACTCCTTGAGCGAATGACGGACTAATCCGCGTAACAGAAAGATTTCGGGCGCGAGATTGCTTTCCTCCCCTTGCGCTTCGATGATGCTCTCAAGGTCTAGCAGCAGCGCCAAATTATCGGGATCTTTCTCGTATTCTTCCAGCACAACCTGAAAGAAAGACACCGCTTCCTCATAATCGGCTAGTTCCTCGACCAAATAGTCTCTATATTTTCTCATTTTGGTTCTCCAAGAATTCCTGCCAACATCGTTTGGCATTTTGAATGTCTTTCTGCTGTGATGACTTGTCGCCGCCGCCCAGTAACAGGATAATGGTGCCGCCCACTTTTCCGAAATAAATGCGATAACCAATCCTAAGACGGAGTTCAAATACGCCGGGGGCAATCTGTTTGCAATCGCCGAGATTACCCGCTTCAACGCGACTCAGCCGCGTCTGAATCCGTTTACGCGTGGTTTTATCTGCGAGTGAGGTTAGCCATTTTGTAAAAGGTTCTCTCCCTCGTTGATTACGAAAAATTCGTAACTCTCTCGGCGATGTCTCTTTCAATATGCAAGTTACCTTTCACAAATCAACCGTACCATGGTATTATACCACACCTGTTAAGTAAATGCAAGCAAAAATTCTGAATAATAATTGATTTTCCGTAGTATGACAACAATTCTCATTTTGAAACCAGGATTTTATTAAGCCAAGGCGCCTTTGAGATTTGCGTTCTAGAGGATCAAACGAGTGGATAGCGAGTGCGATAGAGATCTCTTTTTTCCTCAAAACTCGGTTTCTTCTCGGAATCAAACCGACTTCATGTTACTAATTTAATCCACTCATCATAGGCGGTTTTACGCATTAATCTTTTCGCGACCATGTCACTTGGCAATCTTAATCCGTGTAATCCTTTTAATCCGTTTAATCCGTGATTCAGACATTTACCAATCAAACCACTACGCGCTCAATCATATTAATCCCATAATCACATAAATCCCAGTTCAAACAGAAAGGACAAAATTATGCCCGAAGACACTTTACAATTTCCCTCCGGCATCCGCGATAACCGCGAGCGTGGCACGGTCGGTGAATTTCTGCAAGACCACATCGAGAACGGTTCATCGCTCTCCATCGTGTCGGCGTACTTTACGATTTACGCTTATGAGGCGCTGAAATCATCTCTGCACGGAATCAACGACCTTCGATTCCTTTTCGGCGAACCGAGATTCATCAAAAATCTAGACCCCGAAAGGACGGAGAAGAAGTCGTTCATCATAGATAGCGACGGCATGCGGTTGGCGAACCAGCTGCAACTCAAGCGCGTGGCGAAGGAGTGCGCCGCATGGATTGAGGACAAGGTAGAGATTCGCTCCATCCAAAAGGAAAATCTGCTGCACGGCAAGATGTACCACATCAACGTGAACGGCGTGGAAAAGGCGATTCTCGGCAGCTCGAACTTCACCGTGCGCGGCTTGGGAATGGGCGAGGGTGACAACAACATTGAGCTGAATCTTAAGGTGGAGGACAATCGGGATGTCAACGACCTGAATCAGTGGTTTAACGAGCTATGGCACGATGAGAAACAGGTCAAAGATGTCAAGGCGGACGTGTTGTCCTACCTTCACCAAATCTATCAGAATTACGCGCCGGAATTCGTCTATTACAAGACGCTATACCACATTTTTGAGCGCTACTTGAGCGATCAGGAGGGATGGGAACTGCTGGACGCGCCGCCGCAACTCGTGGACACGCAGATTTGGGATGCCCTCTATGGGTTTCAGAAGGATGGCGTGAAGGGAGCCATCAACAAAATCCTGACGCACAACGGCTGTATCATCGCGGACAGCGTCGGCTTGGGAAAGACGTTCGAAGCGTTGGCGGTGATAAAATACTTCGAGCTCCGGAACGAGAACGTGCTGGTGCTTTGCCCCAAGAAACTTCGCGATAACTGGACGCTCTATCCGGCGCACCAGGGGAACAAACACAACCCGTTCCCGAATGATCGCTTCGGCTACACCGTGATGTCACATACCGACCTCCGCGAGAAGGGGAGGTCGGAAAGCGTTGACGACCTGTCGTCCTTCAACTGGGGCAACTACGGTCTGGTCGTCATCGACGAGTCCCACAACTTCCGAAACAGCGCCCGCGGCAAGCGAGACGCAGACGGCAATCCGATTAGCAAATCCCGCTACGAGTTTCTGATGGATCACATTGTCAAAGACGGCGTAAAGACCAAGATGCTGTTGCTGTCCGCCACGCCGGTCAACAACGACCTTCGGGATCTGCGCAACCAGCTCTACTTCCTCACGGAGATGCGCGACGACGCTTTCAAAGATTCACTCGGCGTGACAAACTTGCGAGAAACCATCACCGCCGCCCAAACCGCGTTCAACAAGTGGTCAAAGCAAGATGGGGCGCGCGGCAGTCAGAACCTGCTGGAAGAACTGAGCACGCACTTCTTCAAGTTGCTCGACGGGGTTACAATCGCCCGTTCGCGAGCCCAAATCGGGAAATATTACCGCGAGTCACTGAAAGAACTGGGTGGATTTCCGGAACGTTGCAAACCGGAATCCATCTATACCGAGATTGATCTCCAAAAGGAATTCATGTCTTACGATGTGCTGAACGACGAGATTTCGGAGTATCAACTCTCCCTTTACAACCCCACCGCCTACCTTCGACCCGAATACCACTCGGAATACGACTTGGAGCCGGTCAAGAATCTTACGCAGAGCGACCGCGAGCATTACCTGATCGGCATGATGAAGGTGAATTTCCTCAAACGATTGGAGAGTTGCGTTCACTCCTTTAAGATTACGCTGGAGCGGACGCTTGCCAAGATTGAAAAGTTGCAAGGTCAAATCCGACGCTTTCAAGAGTTCCGCGCCGAAAATCCCGACCTCGATCCGGCGGAGATGGAGATTTACGCCGGTGATGACGAGGAACTGCAGGCGGCGCTTGAAGTGGGCAAGAATTTGAAATTCAAGACGGCGCACTTTGATCTGGAGCGTTGGCTGAAGGATCTGCAGCGAGACAAGGCGCAACTTGAAAAACCATACCGTTCGGCGCGCGAGGTCGGCGTCAATAGAGACGCCAAACTCGCAAAACTCAAGGCGCTGATTGCGGATAAGGTCAACAACCCGACGACGACAAAAAACGGCGATCCCAATCGGAAGGTTCTCGTCTTCACCGCGTTTGCGGATACCGCCGACTACCTCTACGAAGCGTTGCATACGTGGGCGAAGAGTGAACTGAATGTCAACGTCGGTTTGGTGGTCGGTTCAGGCGCCAACAAAACGACCTTCGGAAAAACCGACTTTGTCGAAATCCTCACCAACTTTTCGCCGATCGCCAAAAATCGCGCCGCAAACGAGGCAATCGCGGGGGATGGAGAAATAGACCTGCTCATCGGCACCGACTGCATATCGGAAGGACAGAACCTTCAAGATTGCGACTATCTCATCAACTACGACATTCACTGGAACCCGGTGCGCATCATCCAGCGTTTCGGACGAATCGATCGAATCGGCAGCGTCAATAACAGCGTTCAGATGGTAAACTTTTGGCCCACCGCCGACCTGAATCGTTACATCAATTTAAAGAACCGCGTTGAAGCGCGAATGGCGCTGGTGGATGTCACCGCCACGCAGGGGGACAACCTGCTCGATCCGGAGGCGCTCCCCAACGTCATTGAGGGCGATCTCAGATACCGCGACCAGCAACTGCTGAAACTTCAGGATGAGATCCTCGACCTTGAAGAGTTTGACGAAAGCATTGCCCTAAACGAGTTTACGCTGGACGATTTCCGAATGGAACTCATCAAGTACATTGAAGGCAACAAGAAGAAAGTTGAAGACGCGCCTGCCGGTCTTTACGCGGTTGTGCCGCCTACGCCGGGCGATCCGATAATCCGGCCGGGCGTCATCTTCTGCCTCCGACAGAAAGCGGAATCGAAGGAGAACGAAAAACTGAATCCCACCCATCCCTATTTCCTCGTCTACGTCAGAGCGGATGGCGTTGTGCGATTCTCCTTTGCGCAGCCCAAGCAAATTCTCGAGATATTTCGCGGGCTCTGCGTAGGCGAAACCAAACCGCATGACGATTTGTGCGCCCTCTTTGACGAGCGCACGGACAACGGCGCCGACATGTCCCGATACGATGATCTGCTAGACAAAGCCGTGAAGTCGATCGGTCAATCCTACAGAAATCGCGCCCTCCGCAGCCTCGCATCGGGGCGCGGCGGCGCCCTGCCCTTCGAGACGGAGCAGGTCACCGACACGACGGGCTTTGAATTGATTACGTGGCTGGTGATTCAAGCCGCGGACGCATGAACAGCGACCGATCAAACCAGTCGATGACAAATGCGATAGAGCGCCCATAAAGATTCCATCTTCCGAGTCAATTTTCATTTGCCATCCGCGCAAGAAATCGTGTACAATTATAGCGTTCGCTTTTTGCGACGCATACCAACCATACAGATTGTCATTCTTACTGATCTCCCGTAGCTCAGTTGGTAGAGCAGGTGGCTGTTAACCACTTTGTCGGCGGTTCGAGTCCGTCCGGGAGAGCCATATTATTTTGATTAACGACGCGGGCAACCCGTCGGCTAACGCAAGACCCCGAAGGGATATCCCATCGGGGTCTTGTCGTATCTGGCGAATTTTCAAGATGAACAATCACGATCCGACTGCAAAAAAATAATGCCGCGGTGAGAACGTATTCAAGACGAGATGGCTAAAGTATAGATTTTGAGACTCGCTCATGAACAAAGCTGAATTGTCAGATATGATTTTGAACGGCGAAGACTCGGGCATTGAGTTTAAGCGCGATGATGTCGCTAACTACCGTATTGCTCAAGAGCTCGTGGTGCTGCTCAACCTTGAAGGGGGAACCCTTCTGTTAGGCGTTGATGACGACGGTTCAATCACGGGCGCCACACGGGAAAACTTGGAAGAGTGGGTCGTGGAACTTTGCAGGCTCAAGATTGATCCGCCGATAATCCCCTTTCTTTCCTGGGTAAAGAACGCGGAATCCGGTCGCGATGTTCTCGCCGTTAGAGCGCCGGTAGGTCCGGACAAACCCTACGCTCGGGTACACAATAACCGGTTGACCTATTTCATCCGCGTCGGGAGCACTTCGCGCGAGGCTAGCCGTGAGGAACTCCAACGAATGTTTCAGGCGTCGGGCAACTTGCACTACGGCGTCAAACCCGTGCCGGGCAACGGATTTGATGATTTCGATCGTCGCCGACTATGTGATTATTTGACGCGAGTCCTCGGAGGACAGGCGCCCGCCGACGATGATTCCGAAACGTGGCAGACTTTGTTGCGCAACATCGATCTGATGGGGATGTCCGCAGGGCTACCCGTCACTACCGTAAACGGCCTGCTTCTCTTTGGAAAAACGCCGACCAGGTTCTTGCCGCAATCCGGCATTCGCGCTGTCTGTTATACGGGGGTTAAACCCGATTACGCGACCCGCGCCGACGAGGATTTGCGGGGGCCCATGGTTCCGCTGCGAGCCTCTGATGGGGACATTACCGAACGCGGCCTCGTCGAAAAGGCGTGGGACTTTGTTCGCCGTAACACGACGCCGACAGCACGTATCGAAAACGCACGGAAAATTCAAAGTTGGGAATACCCGGAACACGTCATCCGCGAAGCGGTTGTAAACGCTCTCGTCCATCACGATTACAGCATCGCGGGTACGGACATAATGCTGTCAATTTTCTCTGATCGCTTGGAGATTACCAGTCCCGGGCGGCTCCCTAACACGATAACCAAGGACGGAATGAAAGCGGGGGCGCGTTACGCTCGCAACCAGACGCTAGTCAACATCATGCGCGATTACGGTTACGCCGACGCGCGAGGCATGGGCGTTCGGGACAAAATCATTCCGGGTATGCTCGCACACAATGGCACTGAGCCAGACCTCATCGAGGACGAGAATCGTTTTACCGTGCGGTTGTGGAAGGAAGCCCGAGACGCGTAACCCTGAACGCTCATGTTAAGAATTTGTGCAAAAAACTGAATTGGGAGAAGCAACACCATGATCAAAGGCGTTCACACGATGTTCTACTCTTCGGAGCCTGAGGCGTTGCGCCAGTTTCTCCGCGACAAACTCGGTTTCGACTCCTATACGGACGTTGGCGACGGTTGGCTCATCTTCGACCTGCCGCAGGCGGACATGGGAGTGCATCCCGTCGATCCGAGCGGCGAGCATGGGGCGCCCGCCGGCGCCCACGATATTTCTTTCTACTGTGACGACATTAAGGACACGGTCGCGGAGCTGAACAGCCGCGGCGTGATCTTTGACGGTGAAGTGGTTGACGCCGGATTCGGTCTGGTGGTACACTTCAAGATGCCGGGCGGGGTGCGCGTGCAACTCTACCAGCCCCATTACGAAAAGGGTACGGGCTGAAACGCGGTGGACGCTTAATCCATCACCCTTGTAATGCCCTGCGAATCCTTATCCATCTTCCTAAACACAAGGAGAACAGAATCATGCATGAAGTCAATTTACTGGCGGTGCTGGTTGCCGGAATCGTTCCGATGATTATCGGCGCCCTCTGGTATGGCCCGCTATTCGGCAAGCGGTGGCTCGAACTGATGGAGACCACCGCCGAGGAGATTCAAGAAGGTTTCAACCCGTTGAAAACGTATGGCGTGAGTTTTTTGCTGGCGCTGGTCACCGCGTTCATCCTGGCGCAGCTATTTGCCGGTATGGGTGGGACCGAGCGTGCCGTCTCTATCGCCGGGATGGGTGGAACTGCGGGCTTTGTCTCTGTCACAGGGACGGGTGCCGACGCATTGGCGGGCGTCTACTTGGCGCTCATGGTACTAATTGCGTTTATCCTCCCGATCGCCTACCAGTCGTTCGCATTTGAGGGGCGGAAGGCGGGACTTGTCTGGCTCAACTTGGGTTATAACGCCGTCGCGCTTCTCTGTCAGGCGGTGATAATCGCTGTCTGGAGATGACCCTGGCGCGGAGTCCGCAAAGTAGTAGGCATACTCCGTATGCCGTAACCGCCGCCCACACTATCGTCAAGCGACAGAATCATGGCAATCCCCGGAATCCCGTAAATCACGGTTCAGGCAATGTTAGATACCGACACGAATCGCGAACTAGACCAAAGCACATTGGACGACATCATCCGGCGCGTCGTCGAGGTAGCCGAGCCGGAGCGAATCATACTCTTTGGGTCTGCCGTTCGAGGCGCAATGGCGCGGAACAGCGATGTCGATTTGCTCATCGTCAAAGAGGGTGGCGATGCGAAGAGTCTCACGGCGCAGATTTATGAGAACCTCTACGGCGTGCGCGTTGCCGTTGATGCGATATTGGTTTCGCCGGCGGATCTTGAGCGATACAAAGACAGCCACGCCTTGGTCATCAAGCCTGCGTTACAGGAAGGCAGGGTGGTTTATGACGCCTCCTGAACGATTTCCACCGGATGATCCGCGAGAGTGGTTAAACCGCGCCAGTGTAGAGTAGTAGGCATACTCCGTATGCCGTAACCCCAGCCCGCGCTATCGTCAAACGACAGAATCACGGCAATCGCCGGAATCCGATAAACCACGCTTCGGAAATATTAGGCCCTGTTTGGATAGTATACAATCGGGATTAGTGAACGCTTTTCTGTTGCGGAAGAAACCGAGTTTTCAGGAAAAAACTCGGTTTCGAGGCATAGGATTTTACCCAAAGGAAGTGTCTCATGGACAAGATTGACTTCAAAAAGACGATGAAAGAGCTGTACCGCGCCACCGGCAAGGTAAAGCGCGTCAAGCCGGGCGAGGGAGCCTTTTTGGCTGTGGACGGACAAGGCGCCCCCGGCGGGGAATCGTTTGAAAAGGCGATTCAGAACCTCTACCCGGTCGCCTACACGGTCAAATTCGCTCTGAAAAATGCGGGGATTATCGACTTTGTCGTCCCGCCCCTGGAGGCGCTTTGGCACGATGATCCGAATGTAGTGCCCGACATGTCCCAGTGGCGTTGGCGGACGATAATCCGCGTGCCGGAGATTGTAAATGACGAACAACTGCGGGATGCGCAGCGAACCATCTTGGATAAGAAAGGAATTGACGCGTCCGATGTCCGACTGGTAAGATGGGACGAAGGCGATAGCCTCCAGGTCTTGCACATTGGGCCTTACGACCAAGTGGGAGCCGTCTACGAACAACTTCGGAGCGCGGCAAAGACAGAAGGTGTCACGCTGGGGGCGCCGGGTCACGAGATTTATCTCAGCGATCCCCGTCGTACCGCGCCGGAAAAGCTCAAAACAATCGTGCGGATGTCCATAGTTAGAGGATAACTGTCGGAGCGATCTCCAAATAGCGACCTCTATTCACGCCATTGAAGCGCTGTTATTTTAGAACAATTGCGAGGTAACGATGTCAACTGAAAGAATTACCGAGATTGAAGACAACATAACCGAGTTAATGAAGGAACTTAACGCTCTGCGCAGAAGCAGCCCGGGAACGCCGGTGCCGAATTACACCTTTGAGACGCTGACCGGTGAGGTGACGCTTCTCGATCTGTTCAGCGGAAACGACAAACTGCTGGCAATTCACAACATGGGGGAGGGTTGCAGTTTTTGCACCTTATGGGCGGACGGCTTCAGCGGATTGCTGCCCCATCTGGAGTCGGCGATGTCTGTTGTGCTGCTCTCGAAAGATCCGCCGGAACTGCAGAGACGTTTCGCCAACAACCGCGGCTGGGGGTTCCGCCTCGCGTCGCACGGCGGCGGTGAATACATTAGCGAGCAGTCGGTGGTAAGCGGTGAGGACAACTACCCGGGCGCCGTGGTCTATCAACGGGACGGCGACACCATCCTTCGCAAGAGTTCTTGCGTGTTCGGCCCCGGCGACATTTATTGCGCCATGTGGAGCCTGCTCGGTTTGGCGGGATTCGGCGAAAACGAATGGTGGCCCCAGTACAACTATTGGCAATATCCCGACGATGAGGATGATGGCGGATCAAACGGAAACGAAGAGGACTAAGCGCGGCAACAATCCGCGGTGGAGGCTTCCAAAATGGCGCCGGACCTATTGACGCAAGCCGCTTCCGCCGCGCGCGAGGGGAATCTTGAATCGCTCAATGACTTTCTCACGTCCACCCCGGCAATTCTCACTGCCAGGGATGCCGAGGGACGGACGCTGCTCGATCTTGCTTGCCGCGCCGCCACGGGAGACATCGCCATACCCTTCGACCCGGGCACGCCCGAACAACATGCCGCAGTTGACCTTATCCTGAAGGCGGGCGCGGACGCGTCCACCGCCGACAACGATAATTGGTCGCCTCTGCACACCGCGGCTATGGCGGGCAACGCCGACTTGGCGCGACGGCTCGTTTCCGCCGGCGCTTCCGTCAAGTCGGAGGCGTACGGCAAGGAGGGCGCCTCTCCACTGTCGTACGCGCTGTTTTACGCCAAAGCCTATATGGGCGAGGTATTGGCGCCGGTCTATCCCGACAATCTGCGCTCCGCCGCCGCTCTCGGCAACGACGTCGACCGATTTGTTGACAGCGGCGACCTGACGCCGGATGCCTACCGCGGACTCGATTTTTACGCCCCCGAGTTTTTCCCGACTTGGGATCGGACGCGCAGCCGCCAGGAGGTACTCGACGAATCGTTGTCTTGGTCGGCGCGAAACAACCAATGCGATTCCATGGCGGTTCTCGTCGCTCTCGGCGCCGATGTCAACGCCAATCCATTTCGCGGCACCCCGCTCCTGTGGGCATGTTACAGCGACAAGGTCGAAGCGGCGGCGTGGCTGCTCGATCACGGCGCGGATCCCGATCTGCGGCACGATTTTGGCGGCGAAAATCACGGCGTCGATGCTGTCGCCATGCACCTGGCGGCGCAATACAACTGCGTCGGATGCTTGAAGCTGCTGCTTGACCGAGGCGCGGATCCGACCATCGTCGACGGCGCCCATGGCGGCACACCCAAGGTATGGGCGGAATTTCACCATGCGACCGACGCTGTCAAGATATTGAACCGACGAGTCGGATAGCGTGTCGGCTCGCCTTGCTCCGAAATCCATGTTGCCTTGGTACGCCGAGCGTGTGTTGACCATCGCGCCGCTCGTATGGTATACTCACGCGTATTCCTAGGGTGTGTTGACATTTATGTAAGATATACCGGTAATCGTAGGGGCGAGGTTCTTATGACGTACGGCGACGGTCCGGAAGGCATGAGCATCCCGGAGGCTGAGCTTGACCGTATCATGCACGTCTCGCTTCCGATCGGGTCAAGCATTCTGATGGGCAGCGACACTTGTACATCGTTCGGTCCCCCGCCCGCCATCGGAGACAACTTCTCGCTCTCCTTCCGGGCAGACACCAAAGAACACGCGGACGACATCTTCGCCAAACTGTCGGATGGCGGCGCGGTGAAATGGCCGATGGATGATGCGTTCTGGGGCGACTACTTCGGCGCCTGCACCGACAAATTCGGCATCAACTGGCAGGTGCTCGCCGCAAGTGAAGATAAGTAAGCCGAAGCGCTACTGATTTGACGCGAGGTAAACCACAATCTACCATGAACGAAAATTCGAAGATCCGCACGTGTATCTGGTTTGACGACCAAGCCGAAGAGGCGGCGCGATTCTACGTCTCTCTTTTGCCCGACAGCCGCATTGAAAAAGTTTACCGGCCGTTTCCCGATGGCTCTGTCTTTGCTGTCGAGTTTACGCTTGCCGGAGCGCCGTATAGGGTGCACAATGGAGGCCCCCTCTTCAGATTTATCCAAGCCGTGACAATTTCCGTGTTGACAAAGGATCAGGAAGAGACTGACCAGCTCTGGGAGGCGTTAATCGCCGATGGCGGTAGCCCGAGCCAATGCGGATGGCTAACCGACAAGTACGGATTATCGTGGCAAATTATTCCGGAGGCATTGCCTCGACTTCTGAGTTCCGACGATAAAGTTGCGGCGCAAAGGGCACAACGCGCCATGATGAAGATGAGAAAAATTGAGATCGCCGCCCTCGAATCCGCTTCCAACGGTGAGTCGTGAACAGGAACGGAAAGGAAAAATGACTACCGAACCACGACTGCACGGCGCGAAAATCATTCCGGCTCTGCGTTACGTCGACGCGCCGGCCGCGATCGAATGGTTGTGCGCGGCGTTCGGCTTCGAAAAGCATCTAATCGTGCCGGGTGAGGACGACCAGATTGCCCACGCCCAACTCACCTTCCGAAACAGTATGATTATGCTGGGTTCTGCCCGCGAAGGGGAATATGACGACCTGCTAACTCAGCCGATGGAAGCCGGCGCGGTGACCCAATCGCCCTACGTGGTTGTCGATGATGTGGACGCCCACTACGCACGCGCGCGTGACGCCGGCGCCGAGATTGTGATGGCTCCCGCTGATCAGGATTACGGCGGTCGGCTCTACATCTGCCGCGATATCGAGCGCCACCTATGGAACTTCGGTTCCTACGACCCGTGGACGGATCTCGGCGGCTAGGCATATATAGATCCAAGCTCGGCCGCGTAGATTGGGTTGAATGGGTACATGCGAATCATTATTTATACTTTGCGCTGCCGAGAATTGCGTGTTTTCAAGCATCTAGTCCGTAGGTGCGGTTTCCAACCGCACCTGCCGTGAACGCACGTCGCGACCTGGAGATCGCTCCTACAAAAAGACGCAGTTTCTAACAGCATGGAGTATAAGATGGACCGAGGTCTAGCCTTTCAACGATAATTTTGTGTGGATGAATGGAATGAAACCCGACATCTCAACTGAAAGTCCTGAATCTACCCGAAAAAGCGAGCTCCGACTCCATTCGTCCACTGCGCTGTGCCGCGCGTTGCGGGAGGCGCTGCGCGAGAACGCCAACCCCGAAAAAGCGCCGGGGATGCAGGCTTACATGAAGTCGGCGATGCCCTATCTCGGTGTGCGGACGCCGGCGCTGAAAGCGGTGTGCCGTAAAGTGTTCGCCGCTCACCCGATCGGCGCCCCAAAACGTTGGCTAGACACTATTCTCGCCATCTGGCGGAATGCGGATTATCGCGAAGAGCGCTACGCCGCCATCAGGCTCGGCGAACATTCCGACTACGACGAATTCCAGACGCTTGAGGCGCTTCCCTGCTACGAGGAGATGATTGTCGACGGCGCCTGGTGGGACTATGTGGACGTCATCGCGCCTCGGCTTGTCGGTGGTCTGCTGACCCGCTATCCGCAAGAGATGAAAACTCTAATGCTTGAGTGGGGGCGCTCGCCCGACATTTGGAAACGCCGCGCCTCCATCATCTGCCAACTGAAATTCAAGGATGCCACGGATGTCGATTTGCTTCGTGCCTGTATCGAGCCGTCCATGGAGCATCCCGAATTCTTCCTGCGCAAAGCCATTGGCTGGGCGCTGCGCGAGTACGCCAAGACCGATCCGGACACTGTCATCGCCTACATCATGGAGAACGCGCACCGGTTGAGCGCGCTTAGCAAACGCCAAGCCTTGCGCATCCTTCTCGGGACAGGCTACATAGACGCCGTGCCCTAACCGGGGACCGGGAGCGCGCTCGTATTCCTTCATCTAATGCGGATTCAAAATCTAAATATTACACTCGTCAAAAACGATCAAACGAACGGATAGTGAGTGCGATAGCAAATCCTACTCACTATCCGTTCGCTTAATTGATAGAGATCCTCGATGAATCGGGCAACTACGGCAGAGAGGCAATAAATAAGCCCGTAGGAACAACGATCGTTGTTCCCTGCAGAAGCGCGTAAGTCCTACTGAAATGGAAACTCCGAAAATGAAAAGATTTCACTATTCAATTACGATTTCGGCGCCGCGAGCAACCGTGTGGCATGTCCTGCTAGACGATGAAACCTACAGACAGTGGAACAGCGTTTTTACCGAAGGCGCCTACTTTGAGGGTGACTGGAGTGTGGGCAGCACGATTCGCTTCCTCACGCCTGAAAAGCAAGGATTGGTGGGAGTGATCTCGGAAAATCGAAAGCACGAACGATTATCAATCAAGCATCGCGGATGTATAATTGACGGTGTCGAAAATTTCGACAGTGACGACGCGAAGGCTTGGTCGCGAGCTTATGAAAACTACACACTCACCGCAGTTGATGGCGGCACCGAACTAACCCTCGATGCCGAAGCGCCTTTGGCGTACCAAGACTACTTGGAAGATGTATGGCCCAAAGCGCTGGAGGCGCTCAAGCAACTAGCGGAAAATAGGTGATGCCATGAGCAAGAATCCCGAAATGAACAGGTTTCACTATTCAATCACGATTTCGGCGCCGCGAGCGACCGTATGGAGCGTCTTGTTTGACGATGAGACCTACAGACAGTGGACGTCCGTATTCGCTCAAGGTTCCCACTTTGAAGGCGACTGGAGCGAGGGCGGCAAAATCCGTTTTCTTACGCCGGAAAAAGATGGCATGGTGGCGGTGATTGCGGAAAATCGGAAGCGCGAGTATCTATCAATCAAGCACCTCGGTCATGTCGTCAAGGGCGTCGACGATACGGAAAGTGACGAGGTGAAAAAGTGGACGCCAGCCTATGAGAATTACACCCTTACCGAAGTTGACGAGGGCGCCGAACTGTCCGTCGACATTGATATACCTTCAACGTATCAGTCACAGTTTGAAGGCGTATGGCACAAAGCGCTGAAGGCAGTCAAAGAACTTTCCGAAAAATAGGAGATACCATGAGCAGATTAACGTTTACCAACCTCCCCGTCAAAGACCTTGACAGATCCAAGGATTTCTATTCCCAACTGGGTTTTGAATTTAACGAGGATTTCACCGGCGAGAATGCCGCCTGCTTGGTCATTTCCGAGAGCAGTTTTTCGATGCTAATGACCGAGTCTTTCTTCCAGATGTCCACCAACAAAGAAATCGCCGACGCATCCAAGACGACCGAGGTCGTGATCGCGTTGTCCGCCGATAGCCGAGAAGAGGTTGACGAGATGGTGAACAAGGCGCTCCACGCCGGCAGCCGCGAACCGGTGCCGACGGAAGACCAGCCCTGGATGTACTGCAGGACGTTCGAGGACCCCGATGGGCATGTGTGGCAACTGTTTCACATGAGCCAAGGGGAGGAGTAACGCTGTTTTTGCTCATCCGCACACGTCGCGAAGGGCGGCAAATGGCGTAATCCGAGCAACGGTGCAAACTCGCAAAATCCGCCCTTTGAAGAAAGGAGGATTAATATGGCAAAGCGCTACAACCCCGTCGGTTGGTTCGAGATTCCGACAACCGACTTGGACAGAGCTAAGAAGTTCTACGAAGCCGTGTTGGATGTTCAACTTACCCTCACCAAATTGGGACCGGTGGAGATGGCATGGTTTCCCATGTCGGAGGACGGAATCGGCGCCTCCGGGACACTCGTCAAGTCAGAGGAGTACACGCCATCCCGCGACGGCATCCTAATCTATTTCACCGCGCCGGACATTGAGGGAACGCTGGCGAAGATCAATGCCAATGGCGGAAAAACCCTCACCCCCAAGACTAGCATCGGCGAGTACGGCTTTTACGCCTTTTTCGAGGATTCCGAGGGAAATCGGTTGGGGTTGCATTCCAGAACTTAGATCGAAACCGAGTTTTTTCCTCAAAACTCGGTTTCTTTTGTGGATATTGTAGGGTACGCGCAACTGTCTTCCATAGGGTTCATAGGCGCCGGTGCGGTTGGAAACCGCACCTACAGTGAGTGATTGTAGGGTGGGCACTGCCCACCATCAACGCGGTCACGTTGCGCGCTAGGGGAGCAAACCGTCTGTCCCAAACTAATCAGAATGGTGGGCAGTGCCCACCCTACAACTTTTGCGGTTCGTCTGCTCACAAAACCACCACTACATTCGGGAGGTAGTTGCCAATGGCGCGACTGAAAGACAAGATAGCCGTTATTACGGGATCGGGCAAGGGACTGGGCGAAGCGATGGCGCGGCTGTTCAGCCGCGAAGGTGCCAAGATAGTCGTTTTTGACATTGACGCGGAGGCGGGACGTGACACGGTGGAGCAAATTCGCGACGGAGCGGGCGAGGCGATTTTCGTTCGGGGAGATGTCTCGAGCCTTGACGACGCCACCCGCGTGATTCGTGAAGCCGTTAATGCGTATAGCCGCGTCGATATCTTGGTCAACAACGCCGCGGTCCATGTCGACAAGAATGTCGCCGACACCACCGAGGCGGAATGGGATTATCTTCTGGGCGTAAATCTCAAGGGGTATTTTCTCTGCTCGAAGGCGGCGATTCCACAAATGCGTCGCCAAGGCGGCGGGAACATTATCTGCATCTCATCGATCTCGGGTCTGGTCGGCCAAGTGAACCAAGCCGCTTACAACGCCTCCAAGCACGGCATTATCGGGCTTGTCAGATGCATGGCGTACGATCACGCGAAGGAGAACATCCGCGCCAACGCCATTTGCCCCGGCGTGATGAATACCCCGTTGCTGGCAAGCGTCGCCGAAGAGCACATCGCGCCGTATCGAAAATCGAACTTGTTGGAACGTTTCGCCGAACCGATTGAAGTTGCCAATGTCGCATTGTTCCTGGCGAGTGACGAATCGTCGCACGTCACCGGCTCCGTCATGGCGGTTGATGGCGGATATACCACGAAGTAACCCTTGTATGAGCGATCTCCGAATCGCGACTAAAGTAGTAGGCACACTCCGTGTGCCGTACACCGCCTTACCGTCCCTATGCGCTCCCATGGATTGACCGTAGATAGCGATGCCTCGGAAATTGACCGTTTTATTCTTGCCCCATCCCCTCGACCCCTCAATGTTTAAGCCGTGGGGCGAGGACGTGGTAGCGGCTGTCGGTGACCGCCACAATCTGAAAATCTTGGACTCCAGCCAACCCATCGTGCCGCAATTTGAAGGGGTTGACGCGGTGATTGACCAAGGCGGTTCCGCCGGGACCAGAGAGATGGCTGACGCCGCCGCGGGACGGGTGAGGCTATGGCAGATTCTCGGCACGGGGATCGACCATTTCGATATGGACTACTGGCGATCCAAGAACATCCCCGTGGCGAACTGTCCGGGAGCTTTCAGCGCCACGGCTCTGGCGGAATGCGCCATGATGTTCATTCTGATGCTTGCGCGGCGCTATCCCGTGACGCAGGCGAATCTCAAAGCCGAGCAGATGTATGAGCCCGCGGGGCTGGAGCTTGACGGACTGAAATTGGGTATCGTCGGTTTCGGCGCCAGCGGGATGGAATTGGCGCGTCGGGCGCGGGCATTCGGCATGAGAATCTTCGCCATTGATATCCGCGATGTCGGAGAGGATGAGGCGCGCGAATTCGGCGTGGAATTTGTCGGGAAACCGAAAGATTTGGATAAAGTCCTCGCGGAGTCCGACATCGTGTCACTGCATCTACACCTCAACGATGAAACGCGGCATACTATAAATGCACGCCGTTTGCGCTTAATGAAGCCGAGCGCGTTCTTGATTAACGTCGCCCGCGGAGCGTTGGTAGACGAAGCCGCGCTTGAAACGGCGCTGACGGAAGGTCGGATTGGAGGTGCCGGGTTGGACGCCTTTGGCAGGGAGCCGCCCGACATGTCTTCGCCGATCTTCAGCCTGCCAAATGTCATCGCTACGCCCCACATCTCCGGCGCGACCGATGGCACGTCGCGGAAACGGGCGCGGGCGGCGGCGCGGAATGTGGACCGCATAGCCGCCGGACTGGAGCCGCTATATCGCGTGGACTGATACTAATGCTAAAACTATAAGTTACAATCACCGGCGGTTTGTAGTAGTGCAATTCATTGCACGTTCCGCATTGGCTGTAACATTTTATACTTCGCGCGGCTGGAAGTTGCGTGTTTTCAAGGGATCCTATCCAGACGGCGATAGATTCTCGTACCACGATCTGTTAGATTGTGATCGTATCTGCACGGCGATAGATTCTCGTACCACGATCTGTTAGATTGTGATCGTATCTGCACGGCGATAGATTCTCGTACGACGATCTGTTAGATTGTGATCGCATCTGCACGGCGATAGATTCTCGTACCACGATCTGTTAGATTGTGATCGTATCTGCACGACGATAGATTCTCGTACGACGATCTGTTAGATTGTGATCGCATTACAAACCATTATTGCTGAGAAAACAAACGCAATATTACCCGACGCAAAGTATAGATTCATTTTGGAAAGATGTCCAATATAAGTTACAATCACCGGCGGTTTGTAGTAGTGCAATTCATTGCACGTTCCACATTGGCTGTAACATTTAGATTTCCAATTCGTATCAATAACTTGAAGCCGCTTTGATTCCGGGAAGAAACCGAGTTTTGAGGAAAAAACTCGGTTTCAAGGCATAGGGCTTCACCCGAAATGAATTTTTAAATTCTGACAGCGCGGCGTATAAATGTTACACGCGTCAAAAAACGCCCGATGAATCGGGCAACTACTATAATTAGGAATTGGTATTACGTTTTACGCATTACGTTTCACGCATTAATCCTCTCTAACCTCCCACCCTCACATCTCACCCCGAAATAACCGTTATAACATACGCGATATTTCGACTTGACATGCACACGATGAATATGGTATACTAAGCGAAATCTATCATTTGCATCAATCGTGAAAGACATGTCAACCATTTCATTAACGGATTACCCTCAAAAAATAAAAGATCTCCGTGAGACCAAAGGGCTGACGCAAACGCAATTCGCCGAACTCGTCGGCGTCTCCTTCGCCACGGTCAATCGCTGGGAGAACGGACAATCTCGCCCAAACAACCTCGCATGGAAGCGCATCGTCGAATTGGCGGAATGCGGTGACGAGCGTCAAGGGGTTCCGCCCGTTTCGGACGACGCGCCGACGATGGATTTCGCCGCCGACCCGAACGTCGTCTCGGCGGTGGCGGAGGCGCACCGTCTCGCCTACGGTCACCTGTTCAACCCGGCATTCGCCACGGAAACCGCGCTAATCGACCCGCTTCCGCATCAACGCATCGCGGTGTACGAAAAAATGTTGCGACAGACACCGCTGCGCTTCCTACTGGCGGACGACGCCGGCGCCGGCAAGACCATCATGACGGGACTATACATCCGCGAGATGTTGTCCCGCCGATTGATCCGCCGCGTCCTCATCGTCCCGCCGGCCGGTCTCGTCGGCAACTGGGAACAGGAGATGCGAAAGCTGTTTCGACTGTCGTTCCGTATCGTCAGGGGCAAAGACGCGCGAACCGAAAATCCCTTCGCCGGGGCCGAGGGCGATAAGGTCATCGTCAGTGTGGACACTCTCGTGAAATCGCCCACTTTCGACCGCCTCAAAGATCCCCGAACCGCCCCGTATGACCTCGTTGTCTTTGACGAAGCCCATAAACTGTCCGCCGTGCGCCAACCCGATTTCCGAGTGCGCAAGACGGATCGCTACAGGCTGGCGGAAACCATCGCCGGCGCCGAGCCGGATGGCGAGCGTTGGAAGCTTGCTTGGTCAGCCCGAAACCTCTTGCTATTGACAGCGACCCCGCATACCGGCAAGGATTCACCCTACTACTTCCTGTGGCGTCTGCTGTTGCCGGAGGCGCTATCGACTCACGACGCATTCGACAAGTTTCCTCGCGAATCTCGCGAACGGCGCTTTATCCGCCGCACGAAGGAGGAGATGCTCCACTATGATGGGCGCCCGCTGTATCCGCAACGAAACTGCGACACGTTGAGTTACGACCTCTCGGACGGCCCGCAAGGCGAACAGGCGCTCTACGACGAAACGACGGAGTATATTCGCGACTATTACAATCGCGCCGGCGTTTTGAACCGTTCCGCCGCCCGATTGGCGATGGGCGTGTTCCAGCGGCGCCTCGCCAGCTCCACCTATGCCCTCATGCAATCCTTCCAGCGGCGCATAGAAAAACTTGACGGGCTGATTGAGGAGCTCCGAGACGGTAGGCTCAGCGAGGAGCAGCTCGCCGGTCGCCAACGGAAACTGGATCAACTTGACGACCTCTTCGACACGTCAACCGCCGATGAGAGCGATGATGAGGGGCACGAGGCATTCGAGGACGATGCGCTCGGCGGCGCTGTCGCCGTGAACCTCGCCGAGCTAATCGTAGAGAAACTCAAGGTGGAGGATTTGTTAGAAAAATCACGGAAATTGTATGATGGCGGTGAAGAATCCAAATTCGAGAAACTGCGGGAAGCGCTTCGTCACCCGAACTACCGCGATGAGAAGTTTATCATCTTTACCGAGTATCGCGACACCGCCGAATTCCTGGTGCGTCGGCTCGAAGGTCTCGGCTTCACCGATCAGGTTGCCTTTATCCACGGCGGGTTGGACTACCGAGAGCGAGAAGGGCAAGTTGAGTTTTTCCGCCAATCCGGATCGGAAGGCGGGGCGCGCTACCTCGTGGCGACCGACGCCGCCGGCGAGGGAATCAACCTTCAGTTCTGCTGGCTGATGGTCAATTACGATATACCTTGGAACCCGGCGCGGCTTGAGCAACGCATGGGACGTATCCATCGCTACGGGCAGAAACACGATCCCGTGCTGATTGTCAATCTCGTCGCCGGCGGCACGCGCGAAGGGCGCGTTCTGAAAACGCTGCTCGAGAAACTGGAAATTATCCGACAGCAACTTCAATCCGACAAGGTGTTCGACGTGGTGGGACGACTGTTCGAGGGGGTATCCGTGACGGATTATCTGAGGCGGGTGGTCACCGACGACGCGGAGACTGTCACCTGGCAGTTGGAAGGGAATCTCACGGAGAATCAGGTTCTGGCGCTTGAACATAAAGAGCGTACCCTCTACGGCGAAGGCGGCGATGTGCGCCGGCGGCTTCCGCAACTCAACGAGGCGACCGATCAGGAAACCTATCGCCAACTGCTCCCCGGCTACGTGCGCCGTTTCGTGGAACGAGCCGCGCCCCTGCTTGACCTGCATATCAAGGGGGATCCGGACGCCACCTTCAGCTTGGCGCCCAACCGACCGCGCGCCGCCGATCTCCTGCTCGCCTCGCTTGAGCTGTATCCCGAGAGCGCACGCGAAACGCTAACGGTGTACAAACCGACGATCGGAGCGGATGCCGTCTGGATGCACCCCGGCGAGCCGGTGTTCGACTGCCTGTCGGACTCGATTTTGGCGCGATTCGGGGGCGCCGGTCGCCAAGGCGCCGTGTTTACCGATCCCTACGCCACCGAGCCGTATCTAGTCCATATCGCGCGGGTTTCCGTCGAACAGCGCGGCGGCGAGAAGACGGCGGATCTGTTTGATGACTGCGGCGCGAGTGAAAACATCCCCAAGTTGCTGGAGTCGCGATTGGTCGGTCTGCGCCAATCAAGCGATGGGGACTTAACCGAGCTCCCGGTCGAACACCTGCTGCTGCTCAGCGGCGCGGACGCTGTCGCGCCGAGTCGCGTTCCGTTGGCTAGCTTGGCTCGCAATTTGCTCCCCGACGCTTTGCGGTTTGTGCGCGAGGAGATGGGCGAGCGACTGGCGCAACGTCATCGGGAGGAACGGTTCGACGAGCTGCCCGCGCGTGCCGAGGCTGTCAATCGCGGCTTCGATTTTCAGGCGGCGGAACTCACGGCGGCACGATCCCGTTTGAACCAACTGGCAGGCGAAGGGAGTCGGGATGCCGCCGCGCAACTTGAGGCGGTCAAGGCGCGCCAACGCCGTTTGACCGCCTCTCGAAATCGGCGGCTCGCCGAACTGCGCGCCGAACCGGAGCGCATTCGGGTCGGCGAGGTTGAGATCTTGGTACACGCGCTCGTCGTACCCGTCGAGGACACGCGGGAAGTTGAGCGTTACGATGCCGATGTGGAAACCATCGCGGTGCAGGTTGCCACCGCTTACGAGGAGCGTCTCGGCGCCGAGGTGACGGATGTGTCCAAGCCCGAACTCGCCCGCCGCGCCGGGTTGACGGATTGGCCCGGCTTCGATCTCAAGTCCCGCCATCCCGCAACCGGGGAGGAGCGCGCCATTGAGGTCAAGGGGCGCGCCGCTTCCGGCGATGTCCATGTCTCCGACAACGAGTGGGCGCGCGCCTGCAACCTGCGGGACGATTACTGGCTCTACGTCGTCTTCGACTGCGCAACGCCGCGACCGCGTCTTATGCGGGTGCAAGATCCGTTCGACAAACTGCTCGTCCGCCACCGCGAACTGTCCGCCTTCACGATTACCAGGGGCGCCATTATGGAAGCCGCCGAATAATATGCGGGTGAAACCGAGTTTTTTCCTCAAAACTCGGTTTCTCATACTAATTCCGAATCTATAAATTACAAGAACCGGCAGTTTGTAGTTGCTCAATTCATTGAGCGCCTCCGATTGGTTGTAACATTTAGATTTTGAATTAGTATCACAGTGGATTAGCGCTTTCTTTTGACATGCGCCGTAGCGTATAAAGGAGGCTAATTATGGGAGCTGCACACGTGACCGTTACCATCCGCAACCCCGCCGAGCCGGAAAGAACCTCGGAGGGGCTTTTTCTCGTCGATACGGGATCGATAGACTGTCTAGTACCTCGATCACATCTGGAATCCATCGGTCTCGCGCCCAAAGGTCAGCGAGTCTATGAATTGGCGGATGGCGGCGAAATCAGAATGGATATTACAACGGCGGACATTGAGTTCATGGGAGAGATTGTCGGCGGAACCGTTATATATGGAGAGGAAAACGCCGAACCCCTGCTCGGCCTCACCGCCTTGGCGTCGGTCGGCATTGAAGTCGATCCGCTAAACCAGCGATTGAAACGGTTGCCCGCGGTGCGTCTCAAGTCGCTGTAGGGGTCAACAATCGTTGACCAAATTGCTGTCGGTACTAACCTCGTCGTTCTCCCGATGTAAAGGGGAAACAAATGCCGCGCGCCATTTTCGGTTGCCAATTCATGGTGCGGTAGTGTATAGTGAGGGGGCAGATACAACAACAAGGGGGAAAAAACAATAGATCTGTATATTGAGCTCTGCAAGGCGTTCTGTCCTACCATTGTAACTTTAGTTCTGGCAATCGTGGTTTGGAGGAAACTCCCCAGCAAAAAAGATTTGCGAGATGGGTTTGATAGTATCTCAGCAGAGATGACAAGATACGGCGATAAGTTGGACGCCAATACAAGGGCAATCCAGGGCACAATAGCTCGATTCCCCGATAAGATGAAAACTCGTTCTCCTACAATTTGGGGCAGTAACATGAACGCGAACGGAGCCCGGAAAATGGGAGGCGTATCCGCCGACGTAATCATCAGCAATCCAGCCGATCGAAATAAATGCTGGAGAGGACAATTTCTCGTTGACACGGGCGCCACCGACAGTCTCGTCCCGCGCCAATACTTGGAAGCCATCGGCATTCAACCCGAAGCGCAGCGAACCTACGTATTGGCGGATGGCACCGAAATTCGGATGGATGTTGCCATCGCGCGAATTGAAGTCATGGGAGAAATCGTGGGCGGCACCGTACTGTTCGGTGACGAAAATACGGATCCGCTACTCGGCGTCACGGCATTGGAGTCGTTGGGCATCATAATCGATCCGCTCAATCGGCAACTGGAGAAACTGCCTGCCGTGAACCTCAAGCGCGTCGGACAAAATTCAGCGTCGCACGCTTGCTGAAGATTCGCTTGCGAAAGAGTTAACAGCTTTCGGTAGGACTAGAGTTTGAAATTACTTACGGGATAATTCCCTTCACTTTCAGTCTAAGTTTCGACACAGATAAATTTGAAACGGAGAGAGAATTTTTTATGAGTTTCGTTTTCCGTCATGCTCCGAAAATTAGGTGTGCTGCTCATTCAAGGCTCAGTGGTGGTATTGAGGGACGCTATTTCTCCATTCCAGTTGACGTTGATGAAATTATCCAACTGCGACTGGACGGAATGAGTTGGAATAGCATTGCCTCTCGCGTTGGTATAAATCACGACTATTTAATGTGTGTTGGTTGTATTCGTCAGTCACCCGATTGGAAAACGGCGATTGACGATTTCTGGCACCGGACTCACGGTTTTTCCCCTCCACCACCTGATATCAGGGCTGTCCTGAGTTATCCGACAAATCATGACCAAGACATTGACGATGGCGAACTTGATGAAGAGCGAAACATTGGTGTGGAGACCGAACGGGACGATCCCGATTTAAAAATTGAGAGGCCATTCAATCCCGAGGAAATACAAGTTCGGACGACCAACTATACTGTGCAATTGCTTGTAACGCGAATTGAGCACAATGAGGTCGAATTGGCTCCGCCATTTCAACGCTCCTTTATTTGGAAACCGGAACGTCAATCGCGATTGATTGAATCGCTCCTCCTGCGAATTCCTATCCCTGTGTTTTATGTGGCGGCGGAGGAGAATGAAAATTGGTTAGTCGTTGATGGTGTACAGCGGATGTCCACAATTTACAACTATGTTACGGACCGGTTTCCTTTAAGCCAGCTAGAATATCTCGACAAATTCGAAAGAAAAAGGTACTCCGAACTTCCGAGGCCGATGCAGCGGCGTATTGGAGAAAGCGAACTTGTCGTGAATATCATCGATCCACGAACGCCCGAGGATGTGATGTTCAACATATTCCGACGCATCAATACCGGTGGCATGTCACTAAAAGGACAAGAGATCCGAAATGCACTGTATCCCGGTCCTGTTCAAGGCTATCTGAACAAACTCGCGGAATCTGAGGAATTTCTTAAGGCAACGAACTATTCAATTAAAGCGGACCGAATGGCTGACCGAGAGTGTGTTCTACGCTTTATCGCGTTTTACATCGATCCATGGGAGACCTACAACGCCAATGACTTGGATGGGTTTCTTAACCGTACAATGACGAAAATTAACAACATGGATCCGCGGCATCATGAAGAACTCGCTAATGAATTTAAAAAATCAATGGACGCTGCGTATCGCATATTTGGCAGCGACGCATTTCGCAAGCGGTACCACCGGGACGATTCTCGCCATCGACCCGTTAGCAAAGCGCTGTTTGACGCGTGGAGCGTTGAACTAGCACGCTGTTCATCCGATGAAATTGACAGACTTGTTGTAAAACGCGACCAGATCATTGATAACTTTATCATGTTGATGAATGAAGACAGTGACTTTGACAGGGCAATCTCCTATTCAACGGGAACGCCCCAGCGTGTGAAGAAACGATTCCATGCCATTGCACAGTTGGTTACTAAGGAGTTGTAATGATAGAGAAAATTAAACTGTCGAATTTCAAGTGCTTCCGAAGACTGCAACTGAAATGCGCTCCACTCACGCTGTTATGCGGATTGAACGGCATGGGAAAAAGCAGTGTCATCCAAGCGCTACTCGTCCTTCGACAGTCGATTGAATCCGAAGATTTACTTGACGGAAGACTGGTGCTTGGTGGCGAACTTGCCGATCTCGGAACAGGTGCCGACGTGCTCTTTGAAGACGCACAAAGTGACATTATCGGATTTGAGATTGAGTGTAACGAAATTGAGAAATCTTGGGCGCTGTCATTCGACTGTTCGCAAACCACCGATCAGTTGACATCCACAGAGGGAAATTCAGCCCAGTCAAGGGCACTCGTGCCTGCGGCCTGGTTGGACGTGCCTCCATTTGGACACAATCTCTTGTACATTGATGCCGCACGAGTCGGCCCCAGGAAATTCTATCCGCTTTCCGAAACTCATGCTCGCCGAGCCGACTTCGGAGCAGCTAGCGAGTATGCGTTGAATTACCTGAACCTAAATCAAACTTCTCTCATACCGCCTGACGACTGGCGCTGCTCTGACATGCCTGGACACCGAAAACATCGCCTGGTTGATGTCGTCAACCACTGGTTGCAAGGAGTTACACCCGGAGCCCACTTGGAATTTGAGACTGTCCCAGCCGCGGATGCCCTTATCGCCGGATTCTCGTTCGATCGACCTGGAGATATTGCAACACGACGCTTTCGAGCGACAAATGTCGGTTTCGGTCTTTCGTACACATTGCCTGTTATCCTCGCGCTGTTGTCGGATCCAGGCACGTTGTGCTTAATTGAGAATCCCGAAGCGCACCTTCACCCGCGCGGACAAACCAAGTTGGCTGAACTAGCGGTGCGCGCATCGTTGGCAGGCGTTCAGGTGATTGTTGAAACTCACAGCGACCACTTCATGGACGGTGTTCGTATCGCGGTCCGAGACGGGCTGATTTCACCGGATAATACCGCAATCCACTATTTTGAACGCCCTGATGGCGAAACAGTTGTTACTTCACCACAGATTGATGAGGACGGACGGCTGTCAACATGGCCCGTCGGCTTCTTTGACCAACACGAAGAAAACTTGGAGAAACTTCTTGCCCCCAAATTCTAATATGCGAGAGATGGTACTTAACCACGCAAGCCTCGGCGCGCCCGATCACCACACGGCTCTTTCTTGGCTGAAAGACCTGGCGATTGGCATGACACAACTCCGGAGGATTGCTGAATCTAGCCTCAGAACGCGCCTTCCCATACACGAAATCAAGATTACACCCAATCTTTCACTCTATAATGCTTACATCGCATTAAGGAGGTCCGGGGCGCGGGAAGAATCTGCGTTTCTCATGCGCTTGTCTACGAAATATCCACTTGATATCGAAATCGAGCCGGAAGTGAGAGATCGATTCCTAGCGTGTGAAGGAAGACAAATTCCCCCGGAAGATTGCGAACCGCTTATCTTATGCGCTATCGCTCATTGGATTGCCATCGGGTTTCCGTCAGACGCTATCTGGGATAAAGATCAACTCACGGTCGATTTCAATGAGTTACTTCCTAACGGAAGCATAGAAGAAACCAGCGAAACGATAGACAATCTTGCTCGATCGTCGCACGCGATTGCTATATGCGAACGTCATCGGGCCGCGTTTCTTGATCAAGATCCTTCGGAAGTATGGGGGCGAAAGGAAGAAGCATTTCCGAATCTCGGTTTCGGACTTGATGTCAAACGCCCTCCGCAGTTTCTTGAGGTCACTATTAGAAGACTCGCCGAACTTGACCAGTCGGCCGCCGAATGGCGGAATGTTGGCGGAGCCACACCTCAATGGAGATGTAAAGTGACGCCCGAAAGCGAGAGTGTCAGAAACAATCCGACGTTTCTGAACGAGCGTCGGTTTCGGTCAAGAGGCAGTACGCGCGAGTTATTTGAATGGCACGCCCGGATAGGAAGTGGATTCCGAATTCATCTTCGTTTCGACGCTGAGACACAAGAAGTCGAGATTGGGTATATAGGTCCTCATCTACCGCTGTAATGTCGATTGAAGTCATTCCGCGCCATCATTAATTGAATAAACAGTCAACCGCGCAACGCTAAGGAGCGGGAAAAATTTGAGGTCCGCTGGGATTGCTTTGCCCCTGGAATCCACGGCAGGCCCCGCGACTGTTGAACACCGTGTTTTCGCTTAATGGCTTGATGTGGACTCGGTGGGAAGACACCATTAATTCGCAAATACCAATATCGAAGAGGAGAATTAACATGAGTGATTTGAGTTTGCTCAGAGGAGTTTATGCAGATGTCGAGACATACGGCACTCTGATAGACAAGGTGATTGAACGGCTGGGACAGGGAGCTGCCGGTCAGCCTAGTGCAGACCAAAAGAAACTTGGACAACTTCTCATTGATGCCAGCGATCAAGGGATTACGTCGGAGTCTGTTGAAGCGCTGACCTTTGACAGTCTACTCCGTTCAAATACCGGGGAACCCTTTGCCGGTATGAAACAACTTGGCAAAGATCTTCTCAATGGTCGAGTTGATGTCAACTGTCATAAACAGCTAGAAACGCTCGCTCAAAGACTAGAACGGGAACGGGCAGCGATAGCCCGACGACTCCGGAGGCGTTAATGATCGAGACTTATCTCGTCGGATCGGTCGGTCAGTCACTTAATCGGATTCGACAGTTACGACAAATTGTGCAGGGACCGTATCGGCGGGAATATGACGGTTTGCGCCAAATATGCTTAACGCACCTTGATGATGCACAAGCATCTCTGCAAAGTCTTGCTGAGGAGACTGTCGTTGATGAAACACTACAAACTGCTCGACGTGTGAGAAAGTTCATACGTATTGTGGATCAACTTGAAACTGTTGAGAACGTTGGTGTTTTTGCCCTTAGTAGAGTGAGTCAAGACGATGACTTTCTCAATGGTCTAATTACCGATGTTTGTTCCGAAATCAGTTATCCGCTAATTCCTCCAGTCGTCAGCCACATTTCTCAAGATTATCTGCATATATACCTAGACTTCAATCTTCTTTGTCTACCCTTGACAGAGGGCAGATTTCTTCTTCATCTTCCCGATATCTATCACGAACTTTGCCATTTATTCCACCGAGATCAGAATGCTGATTTGCCGGGACTAGAATCATACAATGCTGCGTTCAAGCAAAGTCGTTTTAACATGGCAAAACATTTTCGCAATGAAATCGCTAGTAAAGACCGTTTACCCAATACAGAGGACAAACTCCACCAAATCCAATTATGGCAAACTTGTTGGGTCAAATTTTGGATGCAAGAGTTTTTCTGCGATTTGTTCGCAGTGCTGATAGCAGGACCGGCCTTCGCGTGGTCTCATTATCACCTATGCGTAAAACGCGGTGGCGACCCCTTTGAAACGCCTTTGATATTTGAATCAACACATCCCGCTGATAATGCGCGGATGCGCGCAGCATTGATGATGCTGAAGAGAATCGGCTTTGAGGCGGAGGTAACATTAATCGACAAGACTTGGCGGGAGTTTATTAAAGTCATGGGGTATACCCCATCCCCTGAATACGATCAGTGTTATCCGGAGAACCTTCTTAACAAAATCGTCTCAACAGTGCAGGAAGGAATTAAAGGCATCGGTGTGGTGACTGTCCAACCGGGGGCGCTGACGCGAGTTGTCAATCTTCTCAACACAGCATGGAATGAATTCTGGGGTGCTCCTGCAGATTACCCGACTTGGGAAGCAGAGCAAATTGAAACCTTGCGCGCAAATGTCAACACTACGCAATAATTTCCCTGATCCGATACTTCTTGGAGATCACTATAGCCTAACGAGCGAGAGGTTGCCTCTTCACTCAAGTAATCCACAACAACTCACAAGAGCGCCTAAAAATGCCCAACAAAATCATCACCGAACTCTGGCAAATCAAAGACGCCATCGCCCGCGAACACAACTACGACATCCGTGCTTTCGTCGCGTATCTCCAATCCAAAAAGCGGCACAAGGATCAGCAAGTTGTAGATTCGGGTTCCCTGAAACGAGCCGCTGAAACGAAACGCGCCGAAAAATCAAAGAAAGATTGACAGTCCGATTTACCTATGCCAACCAACGACAAACGCCTCATAGAAGTCGCCTTCCCGCTCAAGCAGGTCTCACTCGACTCGGTACACGAGAAGAACGTGCGGCACGGGCATATCTCTACGCTCCACATCTGGCCCGCGCGCCGACCGCTGGCAGCGGCGCGAGCCGCGCTCATCGCCACACTCCTCCCCGACCCCGGCAACGCCGACCAACGCAAGAAGATTCTGAATCGCATGGCGGGCAGAGTCGTCAAGAAGACGGAACGCAAACGCTTGAATGGCCGCACCATCGAGACGACCAAAGAGGAAACCGAGGGCGGCATCCTCCATTGGGGCAGAGAGAACGGCGAACATCTCCAATGGTTCCGCGACGAGATTCGCAAAGCCTACGGCGGACGCGCGCCCAAAGTGCTTGACCCCTTCGCTGGCGGCGGCGCCATCCCGCTTGAAGCCATGCGTCTCGGCTGCGAGGTCACTGCCATGGACATCAACCCCGTAGCCTGGTTCATCCTCAAATGCACGCTTGAATACCCCCAGAAACTGGCGGGACAGACGCGACCGCTGCCGGAGTTTGCGGTGGCGGATCGCGAATTTATGGAATCCTACCTGAAAGCCAAGGGGTTCAAGAGCGATAGGTTGCGTACAGCCCTCCAACGGCTAGGTCACGGCGATGGCGACGTAACGCAGTTGGATTCCCTCCCTCACGACGATACGCTGCTCCAAGCCGATTTGGCGTGGCACGTCCGCGCTTGGGGCAGGTGGGTACTGGCGAAGGCGCGAGCCGAGTTGGCGGCGTACTACCCCACCTACGCCGAATGCGAACCGATCGACCCCGACGCCGAGTTTGAACCGATACCTCCGCGCCTCTTGGAGGTTGACGAGGATGGCATCCCGCAAATAGATCGGCTCAACGCCGAGTTTGACGACGACTACCTCGCCGACCCTCGCAACCCGCGCTGGATCGCCAAGCCGACGGTGGCTTACTTGTGGGCGCGCACCGTGACCTGCAAAGGCTGCCGCGCCACGCTCCCCTTGCTCAAAACGCGCTGGCTGTGCAAGAAGGAGCGGAAGCGCGTCCTGCTGACGATGGAACCGAACGCCGACAAGACGGGGGTAGTTTTCGACGTGCAGCCCGACGCGCCGCGGAACGGCGGGAACGCCGCGCAACGACGCGAAAACGACAAGCGCCTCGGCGCCGGCACCATGTCGCGCAGCGGCGCCACTTGTCCCTGCTGCGGCATCATCATGACGATGGAGGATATTCGTCTTGAGGGACGCGCCGGGCGGCTGGGCGCGGTAATGACGGCTGTGGTGGTGGAAGGTCGGAAAGGGAAGGGGTACCGCCTACCGACTGACCACGAACGCGCCGTAGCGGATGTGACAGAGGAGAAACTCCAATCGCTCTATGCGGACATCGCCTTCGGCTTGCCAGATGAGCCTTTGCCGAGCAAAGATGCTCTCGGGTGTAGTGTTTCACAATATGGGTTTAACACATGGCGGGACCTATTTGTGAATCGACAGCTTGTAGCGTTGGCAACTTTTTTGAAAACATCATCAGATTGGAACAATAAAACCGTCTCAATTCACAACTTCCAAGTTTGGGTGGAGAGTATTAGTGCTTATCTCGCCTTGATGTTAGATCGACTTGCTAATCAGAATAGTGGGCTATGTCGGTGGAATAATAGGGGAGAAAAGGTAGAAGGTACTTTTGCAAGATTTGCCCTGCCAATAATATGGGACTACGCAGAGACCAACCCTCTAAGCGGTGCAACCGGTGGTTACCAAAGCGCAGTTGAGTGGGTGTCTCGCGTCGTGTCGCATGTTTGCCGCTTTGGACACACTTCTTCACGCCCCGAGGTCTTTTGTCAGAGTGTTTTGAGACCGTTAACTCAAGAAATTGATCTTATCGTGACAGATCCCCCCTATTACGGTGCCATACCCTACTCAGATACTATGGATTTCTTCCATGTTTGGCTGCGCCGTTCAATAAACGGATCAATATCTCAAGCGAATGACCTCTTTTCGCAAGCACTTGGCCCCAAATGGAACCTTGACGCCAATGATGGCGAGCTAATCGACGACGCTAGCAGATTTGGTGGCGACAAAGAACAATCTAAGGAAAATTATGAAGATGGCATGGCTCGCTCATTTCATGCTTGTCACAGTGCACTACGGTCTGACGGGCGACTCGTTGTCGCGTTCGCCAACAAACAACCTGACGCGTGGGAAACTTTAGTAGCTGCCCTGATCCGTGCCGGTTTCGTCGTGGATGGATCCTGGCCCATCCAAACGGAGATGGGTACCCGAACTCGCGCAATTGCATCCGCTGCACTCGCGTCGTCTGTCTGGATAGTCTGCAAAAAACGCCAGTTTGCTCGCCCCGGCTGGGACACCAACGTGCTTGGCGAAATGCGCTCGAACATCACGGGACAACTCCACGACTTCTGGGACGCCGGCATTCGCGGGCCCGACTTCGTGTGGGCGGCGACGGGGCCCGCGCTGGAAGCCTTCAGCAAATTCCCGGTCGTCAAGAGGGCAAACACGCCGGGCGAACTGTTGAGCGTCTCCGAGTTCCTCGGCGAGGTGCGGCGGATGGTTGTGGATTTCATCGTCGGGCGCGTGCTGACGCAAGACGGCGAGGAGGAGGTGCCGGCCGGGCTGGATGACGTAACGACGTACTACCTTCTCCACCGCCACGACTTCGGGATGGCGTATGCCCCCGTCGGCGCCTGCATCCTCTACGCTCTGTCGTGCAATCTCTCCGACACGGCGCTGGTCAACCAGTACGACCTTCTTGCCCCATCGGGAGGCGCGGCTGACGTCGATGAAAGCGAGGAGGTTGAAGAAACGGGAAGCGGGAGCGGCGCCCGAGTCAAACTCAAAGCCTGGCACCGGCGGGAGCGGAGCAGCCTCGGTCTTGAAGCGCCGCGCGGGCAACCGCTGCCCCTCATCGACCAAGCGCACAAGTTGATGCACCTCTGGCGCGCCGGAGAGCAGGTCAAAGTGGACAACTATCTCAGCGAGCGCGGCCTCCAGCGCGATATACTTTTCAACAAGATTCTCCAGGCGCTCATCGAATTGGCTGAGGAGGGTTCCGACGAGCGAGCCATCCTTGAGGCGTTGAGCAACCATCTCAAGCAGCAGGCGGAACTGCGAATGCCGGGGCAGAGGTGGTTTTTGGATGTGGAGGAGGCAACGCCGTAGGGTGGGCACTGCCCACCATTTCTCTCGCGCCAACGCGCACAAGGATTAGAACATGGCAAAGATAGAAGGATTCAGAGTAAAAAATTTCAAGGTGCTCAAAGATGTAACCTTGGGCAGACTGTGGGACCAACAAGACCACCAACCGCTATCCGGCATGACCGCGGTCATCGGCAAAAACGGCGTCGGCAAAAGCGCGCTGTTCGATGCCTTCGGGTTCCTTGCCGATGCCCTCAAATCCGGCGTTGAGGAGGCGTGCGACCAACGAGGGCGCGGCGGCTTTGAGAGATTGCGATCGCAAGGCGAATCTGCTCCCATCGAGTTTGAGGTCTTTTACAGAGAAAGCAGCAAAACCCCACTCATCGTCTACCGTATTGCCATTCAGACGGATGAATCTGGACGCCCATACGTCCAGGAGGAAGCTCTCTTTGAACAACGAGAAGACCAAAATCGCCGATTGCCGTTCTCTTTTTTGTTTCTCTCGCACGGTAGAGGCGTTGCATGGAAGGGCACACAAGCAGGACGTCAGATTGACGAAGATATGGAGAATCTTGATTTCGAGGGTTTCAAAAGGTTAACAACGTTTGACGAATCCAGCGATCTTATTGAATTGGAAGATCGACGCAAACTCGGCATCGCCACGCTCGGCGCCCTGAAACAACACCCTAGGATTTCCGACTTTCGCCGGTTTATTGAGGGATGGCATCTCAGTTACTTCACCCCGGACGCGGCGCGCAGTCTGCCACTGGCGGGTCCTCAACAACATCTCAACAGCCACGGTGACAACCTCGGCAACGTCGTCCAATTCATGGAACGCGAACATCCGGCGCGTTTCAAAGCCATCCTAAACGGAATCGCGGAAAAGATTCCCGGCATAGATCGCATTGACACTGAGCGGACCGCCGATGGCAGGCTGCTGCTCCGATTCAACGACAAGGGCTTTCAAGACCCCTTTTACGTCCAGCAGGTGTCCGATGGCACGCTGAAGCTCTTCGCCTACCTCCTGCTGCTTGAAGATCCGACGCCGCACCCGTTCTTGTGCATTGAAGAACCGGAGAACGGCTTATACCATAAACTCTTGGAAACTTTGGCGAACGAATTTCGTGAACACGCAAGCCGTGGCGGCAGTAGCTCGCAGGTCTTCGTTACCACGCATCAGCCGTACTTCGTCGATGCGCTTGAGCCGGAGGAGGTGTGGATTCTGGAGAAGGGCGCCGACGGCTTCGCCACGATTCGCCGCGCCAGCGACGATCCCATGGTGACGAACATGGCGGCCGAGGGGTTGCCGTTGGGCGGCCTCTGGTATAGCGACTATCTAGACGCGAGGTAGGTAGATGCACTTTGAAATTCTCGTCGAAGACGCGTCCGGAAAGAAGGCGCTTGATGTTCTGATGCCGAAAATCCTCGGCGACGCACATACATTCAAGGTTATTGGTTACCGGGGTGTCGGACGTATCCCTCGAAATTTCAAAAGCAGTAGTGATGCGAGGAAACGGATTCTGCTCGATCAACTTCCGAAGCTACTCCGGGGGTATGGGCATACCTTTGCCGGGTATCCTCCCAACTATCCGGCGGCGGTGATTCTGGTGTGCGACTTGGATGACCGGTGTTTGAAAACCTTTCGCCAAGAACTTTTCGCCGTTCTGAATGCGTGCAACCCGAAACCGATGACGCGATTTTGCATCGCCGTGGAAGAGGGGGAAGCGTGGTTGCTCGGCGATATTCCCGCGGTCAAAGCCGCCTATCCGAAAGCCAAGAGGGATGTATTAGATAGTTACCGAAACGACGCCATTTGCGGAACCTGGGAACTTCTGGCAGACGCCGTATTTGCCAATGGTTCGGAGGCGCTGAAAGAATTGGGGTGGCAGGCGGTCGGGCGGGAAAAATCGGCATGGGCGGAAAATATCGCGCCGCTTATGGATATAGACGCCAACGCATCGCCGAGTTTCCGCTATTTTCGCGACAAAATTCAAGATCTCATTCAATGCCCCGGCGCATAGTAGTAGGCACACTCCGTGTGCCGTCCACCGCCTTGCGCCGCTCGGATGGGGGAGCGATCTCCTAAAGCGTAATTCATCACCGGCAATCATGACAATCCACCAAATCACAGTTCAGACAACGAGGACAACACGAAAATGAAATCGACATCCAAACCCTGGCGCCAAGTCGTCCAACTGCGCGACGACCTCAGAACCGGCGAACTCTCCCTGGCGGTGTTTGCCGCCGACCTCTACGATGTGGTGATGCAAAAAGGGAACCGCCCGGTCTACGAGGATCCCGCCCAGTTCTTTACCCTCACCTACCCCACGTACAACCTGCGCGAGCTGGTCAAAGACATTGCGCTGCGGTTGGATCGCCGGAGTGACAAGGCGTACCGAACGCTCTCCGTCAACTACGGCGGCGGCAAAACGCACACGCTGATCACGCTTAAGCATCTGGTGGACGCCCCGGACGCGCTCCCGAACTTGTCCGCAATCGACGAATTCGAAGCGCATATCGGACGGAAACCCCCGCCGGCTCGGTGCGCCGCCCTGTGTTTCGACAAGATCGATCTCGAGGCGGGAGTCGAGACGCCCGCTCCCGACGGCTCCATAAGGTGGCTCAAACGCCCGTGGAGCATTCTGGCGTATCAGATCGCGGGGGAGGAGGGACTGCGACTCATTCACCCCGACGGTGAAGCCCTCGAGCGCGACACCTCGCCAGCCGAGCCCCTTTTGTCGGAGTTGCTCGCGAAGCCGCAGAGAGAAGATCTGGCGACGCTTGTGCTTCTCGACGAAGCGTTGATGTACCTGCGCGATATGGTCGAAAGCGACGGGAGTTGGCGCGGACGCCTCATCAGTTTCTTCCAACACCTGACGACTTCGGTGGTGAAGGTGGACCACTGCGCCATGGTGGCGTCATTGCGCGCCTCAGATCCCAAGAAACACGACAGCCTCGGAACCGAGCTCCTCTCGGACGTGTCCGACGTCTTCGGCAGACAGATGGAGGAAAACGCCAGCACGGTCACCAAAGAGGACGTGCCGGAGGTGCTGCGGCGACGCTTTTTCAAACCCGAATCCATACGAGACAAGAACGCGTTTCGCTCGCAAGTGACCGCTGTCGTGCGCAACATCGCGACGCTGGACGAGGGGACGAAGAAGGGACGAAAGAGCGAGGAGGAGCGGTATTTGAACAGCTACCCCTTCCATCCGGAGCTCACCGAAACGCTCTACGCTCGCTGGACGCAACTGGAAAGGTTTCAACGCACCCGCGGCATTCTCCGCACCTTTGCCATAGCCCTGCGAGATGCGGAGAAGTGGGACACCAGCCCGCTGATAGGCCCCAACGTCTTTCTCGCCGAGCCGGAAAAGAGCGGGCTTGCCGGCGCCACCGCCGAACTCGCGTCCTTTGCCAACGTCGAAGCCGCGTCGGGCAATCCCCAAGAATGGGCGCCCATCTTGGAAGGCGAGTTGGAAAAGGCTCGCACCATCCAATCCGAGACAACCGGTATTGACGGACGAGAAATCGAGCAAGCGGTCATTTCGGTATTCCTGAATTCTCAGCCGATAGGTCACAAAGCGTTGACGCCGGAGCTGATGAGGTTCGTCGGCGCCGCCAAGCCGGGCAAGATCGACCTCGACAAAGCCCTTCAGCGCTGGACGGAGTTGTCCTGGTTCCTGGATGAGCAGGAGATCGCTTCGGGAGAATCCGATGCCGGCGCCGTCACGCTGCCCAAGACTTGGCGGCTGGGCAATCGCCCGAACCTCCGCCAAATGCACCACGCCGCCTGCGCCACTCGCGTCCCTTCCGGACTGATTGACGCAAACCTCATTGAGGCTATCGACAAAAACAAAGCTCTCACCTCGGAGGCGCATGCGGCAGGCGCCAAAGTGCACAAGTTGCCGGAAAGCCCGCGCGATATCGCGGACGATAACGACTTCCATTATGTCGTGCTTGGACCAAGCGCCGCCTCCGAATCCGGCAAACCCAGCGCCGAAACCAGACGCTTCATTGACCAGACGACATCGCCCGAGCGGCCGCGAGTGAATCGCAACGCGGTCGTGCTAGCCGTTCCCTCCAAGGATGGGCTTGAAGTGGCTCGAACGCGCCTCCGCGAATATCTCGGTTGGGTGGAAGTCCAAAATCAACTCAAGGAGCAGCCCATCGATCCCATCCGCCAGCAGATGCTGCTCAGCGAGATGGGCGCGGCGCGAAAGCGGATTCCGGGAGCAATCAAGCATGCGTACTCCATCGTGGTGACGGTCGGCATCAGCAACGAGATTCAGGCGTTCAAGCTGGTGGTGACCGATGAGCCCCTATTCAAGATCATAAAGAACGACAAGCGATCCCGCATCCAAGAGACCGCCGTCAGCGAGGATGCGATGCTGCCCGGCGGCCCCTACGATCTGTGGCGCGCGAACGAACCCTCTCGCCGCGTACGGGATCTCGTAGGCGCCTTTGCTCAGAATGCCAAATTGCCCAAGATGCTTGATTCGGAAGGGATTGTGGACACGGTGATCGGCGGTGTCCGGAAGGGCATCTGGGTGGCGAGATACACGCGTCCGGACAACACGACAAAGACCTTCTGGCGCACCGCTATCGATGAAACCGCGTTGAATGAGGCGGGGCTCGAATTGACGCTGCCCGAATCGGCGACGTTGAGCGACATCGATCCCAATCTCCTGAAACCCGAAGAGCTGCCGGGGCTTTGGTCGTCGGACGAGATAACCGTTCAAAACCTGTACGATTACTTCGCCGGCGGGCATGTCGTGAGCATTCCAAAAAAGAATTACGACGAGCCCCTCACCATTCCCGGATGCGAACCGGCGCTAGTCGATGCCGCCGTTTCCGAAGCCGTCGAGCGGGGAATAGTCTGGCTGACCAGCGGGCCAACGTCGATTCTCAATGAACCCGTGCCTCCCGGTGTGCTTAGCGCCTCCGCGGCGTTGCATCCGCCGCCCGACCCGATTCACGTTCAGGAGTTGATGGAAGCCGAAATCCCCGGCGCTTGGCACAATCGCCAAACCAACGCGCTGGCTGTTGCCACCGCGCTCTCGCACAAGAGGGGTGTGACACTCCCGTGGCACACGGTGAAGACGGCAATCAACGGCGCCATTCAGGCGAACTGGCTCGCGCTGAATGAGGAAAGCGGTGCGTGGCCCTGCGACTTCGCCGGCGCGCAGCACGTCCTGCTTGAGATCCCACAGAAGGAAATTCGCCATCCGAAGCCCCCGCCGTATAAGTCGGGCGTTCGTGTGGCCGAGGCGGATCTGGAAGCGCACGGCATCCAGGACTTGGCGGATCAGATCCCGCACATCACCGCCGCCGCTGTCGGCACAGCGCTCAAGTTCAACCTCCGCGTCGAGCTCGGCGGCGACACCCCGCCCGACCCGGAGGCGGTGGAAAAGATTAACGAGTTTCTGGCGGAGGTGGATGAGACGCTGAAGTTGGAGTGAGGAGTAGTTGTAATGCGACAATGCATTGCTCGTTACTTCAACGTTTGCAGAGAATAGACCGCAATTTTACATGCAGCCGCTAAAATCTTAGAGCAAACTAACTATCTAGCATTGGAGGAGAAAGCAACGGTGAATACAACTGATCCATGGCTTGAGGGAATTGAAGGTAATGCCGCTCGCGAGCTAATTGAGTCAAGAGCTCCAGTGATCCGAGTCGTCGCGGGGCCTGGATCTGGAAAAACCACATGCCTAAAACGACGTACTCAGAGACTCATTCTTGGAGACAAAATTGCCCCAGAGAAGATTTATGTTGGCACATTCACTCGCGCGATTGCCAGCGAACTGAATCAAGAACTTGGAAGCGATGTAAAAGTCTCAACACTGCATTCACTTGCGTATCAATTGCTCCGTGAAAATCCCGAAGCATGTCAAGGAATGCACCTTCGATTCCTTCTTAATTTCGAGCAAGATGTTATGCTATATGACATTGAGTGTGCAGCTTCGGCTTTCGGGAACATCCACAGTCGCCGAAAAGAGTTACGGCGATTGCAGGCGAGTAAATCTCAACGGACAGAATACCAGCACGCGGCCTTTGATGGGGCTGTCCGGCGGTGGTTGAAAAAACATCACGCGATGTTAATTGGTGAGGTCGCATTTCTCTGTGTGGAAGGGCTTGAAAGTGAGGATATCCCTTCTAGTTTTGTCGACCACGTTGTAATTGATGAATACCAAGACCTAACGGCCGTAGAGCAGGAACTCGTGGAGCGAATTTGGTCAGGAGTAGGATCCCTAACAGTTATGGGCGATGACGATCAATCAATATACGCATTTCGATTCAACCACCCAGACGGAATCGCTAGTTTTTACGAATCGTGGAAAGATCGTGGCTGCAAAAATCTGACATTCTCCGAAAACTGGCGTTGCGGCAACGAGATTTTGAGAACTGCAAACCTCATGAAGGCAAGGGCAGGAAGCCAAAAGCCGCCCATGATTCACCGTAGCGGACGACTAGGAAGGCAGTATCTTGTTCATTGGAATTCAATTGACGATGAAGTCGACGGCTTAGCGCGTTACGCTAACGCCTTCCCCAAAGAGAATTTTTTAGTTCTCGTACCGCGCCGCTTCATCGGGTACCGTATCGCAAATAACATCGGAAGCGACGCAAAAACCGTGTTTACGGAGGAAATACTTGAACATCCTGTTGCACAAGAGGCATTCTCTGCGTTCTCATTCTTAGCTGACCCAGATGACTGGGTCTCAGTTCGCACATGGCTTGGTTTCCACGGAGAAAATCACAAGCATGCTAGTCAACGAAATGCGGCAGCGTGCGATAGTTTGCCTCCTGATTTGGGAGGTCATGAACTCATTCACCGAATTGCAAGCGGCAATGTTAGTCTCTCCGGTACTGGAAAAAGCCATGTGCAGAAACGAGCACAAAAAGCAGTTGAGTTTATCAACCAAAACCTAGAGCCAGAAGAGGCGATTAATCTTCTGTTTCACGAAGAGTTGGGGCAGTTGGAAATTGACGCGGAGAAGCGGGGTTGGTTGATTGACGATCTAAAAGAATTGCGGAACGCGGCACACCATCTACTCGCAGGCCAGGACACTCCCGACCTATGCAAGGTAGTGAACGCGATGAGGTACAGAATTGCAACACGATCCCCTTTGGTGCCTGATGTCGAAGAATCGCGCGTGAAAATCATGACGCTTCATTCGGCCAAGGGGCTTGAAGCTGACAACGTTGTAATCGCGGGTATTCCCGACCAGTTTATGCCCGGAATTGAGACTGACCGAACCAAGACTGCGGAACAAGAGCGTTTGCTTTATGTCGCGATAACACGCGCCCGAGACTCATTAATAATCTCCTGGCCTAGAAGAATACGCGTGGAAGATTTGAAAACAAACATGGGAAGGGTTTCTGACCAAGTAAAAACCATTCATGGTGTGAGATGGGGTATAACTTCTCGCAGTACTTTACTACCGAAAGGACTTACTGGAGTAATCCCAGGGGAAAGACTACTAGAGAACCTATGCTGAGAATCATCACTGGAAACCATCACTGCACTATTGAGACTGTGGTGATGGCACCATTCAACCGAAAACCAAGACGTGCGAATAAATGAAGGGATATACTGTGAACGACCAAAAGACCAAACCGGTGACGTTTCGATTCAAGAATATTGGTCCCGTGAAGAATGCCGAGTTGGAACTCGGCGAACTCACAATCATCGCCGGGCGCAATAATACCGGCAAGACCTACTTGGTGTACACGCTCTACAGTTTCCTGCATACGCTGCTGAGCGGGCATAACGCCGACTACATTTTACACACGGCAAGGCAGAGCTCCGCCAACTTCCCGGACATAGGTTGGATTACAGAAAAGGCATTCGCAACGGGCAATTCAAATTTTCCCTTGCATAGAGAAAAGTTCCAACGCCATCAACGGATATTGGTTAATGAAATTGCCCGTGAATTCTCGGACAATTCTCTCTCGTCCGCGTTTAACGCTCAACAGAGTGAATTCAACGGCGCTTCCATTGAGGTCGAATTCAATGACACCCCATTCAACGATAGCTTCTGTGCGTCTCAGGTAATTGACGGGGAAGACTATCTTTCAATAGATTACAACGGGACTAATTTTGGTGTAAGTGTGGACGTAACAAAATGCCCGAAGGGCATTGGAGATGTTGAATCCGATATCGCACAGCATTACATTTGGCTCTTGATTGACGATCTGTTTCCCGAGCCGTTCATTCTGTCTGCCGAGCGATTTGGCATCTCCCTCTTTCACAAGGAATTGGACTTTGCCAAGAATAAATTGGTCGATTTCTTACAGCAATTTAGCGTAAGCAAAAACAGGGAAAAGGGCTCGCTTTTTCGCATGATTGACAAAAGTAGAAACCGGTACGCTCTCCCAATTAACGACAGCATTGACTACACGAGGGACATTCCAAATCTAATGAAGACAAGAAGCGAGATTTTCGAGAGCAAGTTGTTTGACGATATCAAAGACATAATGGACGGCTACTACGAAAGTTCGGATGACGACATTCGATTCATATCAAAGGCGCGCAAGGCGGGCAAATTCAATATCCCGTTACATCTCGCCTCCTCGTCAGCCCGCGGATTGGCGGATCTCTATTTCTACTTGAAGCATCTCGCCAAAACGAACGATCTGTTAATCGTTGAGGAACCGGAAAGTTTTCTTGATACCGTCAACCAGATACGCCTGGCGCGATTGCTGGCGAAGTGCGTGCGCACCGGAGTGCAGGTTCTGATAACCACGCACAGTGACTACCTCATCAAGGAGATTAACAACCTCGTCATGCTGAGCAGACCTTTCGAGGATAAGAAAGCGGTCGTCAAGAAACTCAAATACAGCCCCGACGATTTCATCGCTCCCGATTCTATCCGCGCCTACATAGCGGAGGACAACACCCTCACTCGGTGCGAAGTCGACAAATTCGGCATTGACATGCCGGTCTTTGACGAGACGATTGACAGAATCAACGCTGTCGCCAATAATCTGGCATCGCGTATGTCCGAGGAATGAAACCGTGTTGGCAACACAACTCATACTAATTCCGAATCCATGAGTTACAAGAACCGGCAGTTTGTAGTTGCTCAATTCATTGAGCGCCTCCGATTGATTGTAACATTTAGATCTTAAAATCGTATTAGATAACGAACCACTTAATCACATAAATCACAGTTCAGACAACTGCCAAAACGCGCTAATAGCGCCATCCATGTAAAAAACAAACCGTTTAATTGCATTGACCAGAATTTTCTAATCCGCGTCAATCTGCGTTCATCTGCGTCCCTCTCCAGCATCATCGAACCATAGGAGAAAACAACCATGAAACCCGCAAAAGCCCTCGCCACCGCCGCCGCACGCGGCGACCTCAACGCGATGCGCGACATGCTCAACGAAGACAACGCGCTTGCGGCGCACTGGCAGCCGATAATGGATGCCTGCTATGTTGGACAAGCGGACGCTGTAGCGTTCCTTCTGGAGAACGGCGCCGATCCGAACATCAAATCCAAATCGGCGCACCACTACCGACCGCTGCATCGGGCGGTAGAATTCAAAAAGACGGCGCCCAAACACGAAGGTCATCATCAAGTCGTCGACCTGCTGCTTGACGCCGGCGCCGACCCGTTGATGCCCGGCAGCTACTGGCTCATCAGTGCCATTGCCCTATGCGCCACCGGCGATTCCACCGAATTTTTGCCGGCGCTCCTGAAAAATGCGCCCGAAGAACACGACATCTTCCACGCCGCCTTGCTCGGCGACATCGAGCGCGTGAACGCCCTTTTGAAAGCCGATCCATCCCTGGCGAAGGTTCATCACGAAGGCACCAAACTCTGGACGGACGACGAAGGTTGGACGCCGCTAAACTACTGCGTGCGTTCGCACGCGGGGAAGGACAGCGCGGAAAAGAGTGAAGCGCTTGCGCAGATTGCGCGGACGTTGATTGACCACGGCGCCGACATGACCGGCAGCGTCGATCAAGCCATCTACAGCGACAACATGGAGGTATTCGAAATACTCCTCAAGGCTGGCGGAAGTTGTACTGACGACGACACCATCAACCACGCCGCCTGCGATGGACAGTTCGACGCTTTGGAGATGCTGCTGGAATACGGCGCCAGGCTCGATGGCGCTCGCGGCACCGAGCATCACGGCGGATATACCCCGCTCGGTTGCGCCGTTTCCTGCCGCAGCATCAAGGGCGCCACCTGGCTGCTGGAGAAGGGGCAGGATCCGAACAAGATCAAGAGCAAAGACAACGAGAACTGTCTGCACGTGGCGGTGCATTTCGGCGCCAGCGACAAGATGCTGAAGTTGCTAATCGATCACGGCGCGGAGATTAACCGGAAGGACAAACAGGGGCGGACACCGCTGGCGCGAGCCTATGAGAAGAATCGCAAGAAAGCCATCGCCTTCCTTGAAGCCGCGGGCGCCGAAGCCTAACCGCCGCTGAAGCGCCTGATTTTCACAAATTTATGCTAATTCCTAAATTATAAGTTACACGCATCAAGCGATTGTAGTTGCCCGATTTATCGGGCGTTTTGGAAGGGTGTAAATTTATACTAATTCTTAATCTACAAGTTGCAATCATCGGCGGTTCGTAGTAGTGCAATTCATTGCACGTCTAGGGGCGGCTGTAACATTTAGATTGTGAAATCGTATGACAAGTGTTACTCTCGACTATCGACAGCGGGCATTCCTTGATTATATGTGGGCGGGGCATCCTGCCCCGCTATCACCCCACCCTTGCATTCCCCCTACTTTTTCCTTGTCAACGGTTTTCTTTTAGGTTATAATTCAATGACCGCACAAGTTTATCAATCTAATACCAATTCGAAATCTGTATTAGTTACGCATTACGCATTACGTATCATTATTTTAACGCGCGCCATGGAACGGCTTTGAATTGTCCCATGAACCTCGGAGTGAACAATGAAAATCAAACTGACCGGCGTATTTGTGGACGACCAAGACAAGGCGCTCAAATTCTACGTTGAAATCCTCGGCTTTGTTAAGAAAGAGGATGTGCCGGTAGGCGAATTCAAGTGGCTCACCGTTGTCTCCCCCGAAGCGCCGGACGACATTGAGTTGTTGCTTGAACCCAACAACAATCCCGCCGCCAAGACCTACCAGCAGGCAATTTTCGATCAGGGAATCCCCGCCGCCGCGTTTGCCGTGGATGATATCCGTAAAGAATACGAGCGATTGAAAGAGCGAGGCGTCGTGTTTACGATGGAACCGACCGAAACCGGTCCGGCAATCCTCGCAATCTTCAATGACACCTGCGGCAACCTGATACAGTTGTACCAAGTGTAAGCGGCTTCCTCGCTTGGTATTATTGCTTATTGAAGCCGAGTTTTTTCCGCAAAACTCGGTTTCTTCCCCCTCTTACCGAATCCGTACCAATCTACGTTCCTTCCACCCTTCCAGTCTTCCACCCTTCCAGTCTTCCAGTCTTCCCTTCTTCCACCCTTCCCGTTTTCCATCCTTCTCGATCCAAAATTTCGTGAATTTTTTATTTGACACCTTTATATATGTATGGTATAGTTAAGGCATGGCACATTCTCACTTAACCATAGAGGAAATCGGGGCGCGCTCGGTGCTGATGCCCCAAGATGGTGTTCCTGTCACCGGATACACGCTCAACCCGTATGTCGGTTGCGGCATGGGGTGTAGCTACTGCTACGTCATGAAATACCCCCATATCCGCGAGAAAACCCAAGCTTGGGGGACGTGGGTTCAGCCCAAAATGAATGCCCCGTTCCTCTTGGGCAAGGCGCGCGCCAAGATTTGGGGACGCGGGATTTTCGTCGGCTCCGCCACCGATCCGTACCAGTACATCGAACGCCAATACCGCTTGACCCGGCGCTGTTTGAAGGTCATATTGGAAAGCAACCCGAAAAGCGTCGTAATTCACACGCGCAGCCCCGTCATCTTGGACGACCTCGACCTGTTGCAGGCATTCGGAAATCGCTTGCGCGTCGGTTTTTCCGTGCCTACCGACGACGATCGCGTGCGGCGCAAACTTGAGCCCCACGCCCCGCGCATTGAAGTGCGTCTCAAAACCATGCGGCGCCTCAAGGATGCGGGGGTCACGGTACTGGGATCGTTAGCCCCGCTGCTCTACTGCAAGCCGATCCGTTTCGTCCAACTGCTCAAAGGCGCGACCGATGGGGTTTACATGGGGGAGATGCGTTACCTCGACAAAACCGCCATACGCCAGATGAAACGGGCTAGAGCCTATTTCAGCAGCACGGCTTATGAGGAACTGCAGGACGAAATGAGGCGGTGCCTCATCAATGAAGGGATGTTGAGAGATTATGACGACGAATAGCAAGAATGGTGGGCAATGCCCACCCTACAATCATCCGATGCGTGTAACTTATTGGTGCATTCGCTATGTATTTGGTGTTTATCGAAACCGAGTTTTTTCCTCAAAACTCGGTTTCTTCCCGGAATCAAACTGACTTCAAGTCACCGATTTAATCCACTCACCATAGGCGGTTTTACGCATTACTCTTTTCGCGACCATGTCACTTGGCAATCTTAATCCGTGTAATCCTTTTAATCCGTGAAAATCCGTGATTCAGACAATTGCCAATCAAACCACTAAGCGCCTAATCATAGTCCATCACTTAATCACATAAATCACAGTTCAGACAACTGCCAAAACGCCCCGATAGCGCCATCCATGTAAAAAACAAACCATCTAATTGCATAGACCAGAATTTTCTAATCCGCGTTTATCCGCGTCCCTCTTCTGCTTGGTTGTGTGGTTCAACCGAAACCGATCAAGCGAGTGGATAGCGAGTGCGATAGAGATCCCTTTTTCTTCAAAACTCGGTTTCTTTCTGGTGTCGTTGTAACCGCCGCCACCCGACGCTTGCCACATACACATAGCGAATGAACCACTTATAGAGCAGGGATTAGTTTTGTAGGGAATAACGATCGTTATTCCCTACGTACTCTTCTCTAATCCGCGTCTGCGTATTCGAACTGGAACGCGTAGAGGCTCGCCTGATGCAGATGGAAAACGAGCCGCACCGGCTTGTTCCACAACGCTCGGACATCGCCGCTGCCGTTCCACCGCACCGTATGCCAAATCTGCTTCGGGTCGTCGGAATATACCGGGTCGCAATCTTCGACTGAAAAGCCCTCGTAAGGCTTGAATTGCGGATCGAGCGCTTCAACCCTGATGTAGCCGCCATAAGCCTCGGCGTTGAGTTTGAGCGTGTCGCCCTCGAATACGAACTGCCGCGTGGTGACCTGCCCCTTTTCGTAGGACGGCTTCAGCTCCGCCCAGCCATCCTCGCGCAGGATGAGAATGCCGATGGAACTGGCGTGAACCCGCGGATAAGTTCCCAAGGCGTCCGCAAGTTCCTGTCGAGTTGCAGTCGCCCGCTGGTAATTCTCCTCCGGCGCCATCGTGTTGTTGGGACGCTGTTTTTCGGGACGCGCCCCGTAGACAATGAACGTCTTGCCATCGTGGACGAGTTGACCGGCTACGCTGTCGTTCAGGAATCCGTAATCGTAGCTGCCGGGTCTGCCCCTGTCCGCCCACGGACCGTCGTCGCCGGCGCGTCGCCAATGCTTCCCGTCTCGGCTGGCGAACAGCGCCAGGTGAGCGTAAGCGTGATCGTGCCAATTCCAGTCGCCGGGGGCGCAGCGTATAGGCTCCGCCATGAACTCCGTCGCCACGCCGATGTATTGACCGCCGACTTTGCGCACCGACATGTCGTGAAACTCAAGGTGGGGCGGAAGATTCGGCTCCCAATCCACGGAGAGAACCACCTCTTTCGGCGACCAGTGCATAAAGTCCGGGCTCTCCTGCCGCCCGATTTGGCGTTTGCGGTGCAGCATATTCCAGTGGTGCGAATACTGGCTGTAGGTTATCCACTTCTGAATCGACTCGTCCCAGATGGGACGCTGGTAGTGGTGATGTTGGTAGGGTGTGTTTTCGTTGATTGTATTCCATTGCAGACCGTCCGACGAGACGCGAAACACGGTTTTCTTTTCAGGTCCCCTGCTCACATCCCCCGGATTGTTGATCATGAGGAATTTGCGCGCTTTATCGCTCTGGTCGTAGTTCAGCGCCAACGCCACATGGTGACCGGAGTTGTCCAGGACGATATTCGTGGCTTTGTGATCCTCGAAAGGGAGGCACTTTTCGCTCAGCGGTTTTTCCCAATGCAAGGGGTCGGCCGCCTCGGCATAGCACAGCGCTCGGGTGCGATCTTTCACATACCACAACTTGAATTTCTTGTCGTCGGGGTCTTGCACGGCCGACACGGGAAAAATGCCGGGACGCAACTCCCACGGGAGCTCCATCGTTTTGATGATGGGTTCGTCCGGCCGGTCGGGTTTCGGAAAAACGCGAGTCACACCGTCAAGCCGATCAAGGATGAAGTTGTCCAAGAACAACTGTTTCTCCGTGCCGATGTGGAGGAAGGGCGCTTTGTAGTCCGGCGGTATGTACGGATACAAAATGTCGACAGGACGCTTACCGCTTACGATGTCTTCGGTCTTGCGTTGAATGTCAAGTTGTTCGGTGGGGCTTTTTCTTTCGGGCTTTTCAATCACGAATTATCCCTCCTAGTATTATGTCCGTCAGAACCTGTTTCAGAATAGATGGAGAAGCCATGCTTGGTTTAAAGTGGGGCAATTTACTCCCACCGAGTCGATTTCGACCAGCAATTCTCATTTTGGAACCTAGAGCCGACAAAGCCTTGTCAACTTTAAGGTTCTCGCTCTTGAAAAGCGTTGTGTTGATTGTATGGCTTAATAAAATCGCGAAATCCAACGCATTTAGCCCCAGAGGGGCGGCAGGTTTGTAGATACGCGGAACCCCCACAATCCAAAGCCCCAGAGGGGCGATAGGTGTAAGCGTTAAATTCGCACAATACCATACGATATTGCTCCAAAAATGACAACAAATTAACTTGCGACCTGCTGTTCCAATAAGATCTGATTGAATCAATCACTCGGTAAATTCAAAATGAGAATTGCTGGATTTCGACCTATTGCATTCGGCGGTAGTTTCTTAATGAACAGCTGCTGTAAATGCGAAAAGTGGTGGATTCCCGTTTGGGTTATCAGCAGGTTACCAGCGGCAACGGTTTTTAGGTTAAGTGAGAGGGAAGCTAACTACCCAAGACTAGAAGATGTGTGTTGTTAAATTGATTATACTGGGGAAGGTTTATCATAATCGTTTTTTGGTTCCTTGGGTTCAAGTTCGACGGGGTCTGAAGTCCGTATTGGGTCTGGGTCTATCCTTTTCCTAATTGTCAATACTACTCTTGAAATCGATTTTCTGGTGCGCCACCAAATCACCAATAGGTACACACCCGAAATAATTCCGCCTATGCCTATGAAAGCAAATATATTTTCAACAATATCCCATTTGAAATCGGCTGTTGCCCAAGCTGCGATACACGTGACTGCACTTGAGAACAGAAAAATGGCGAATCCAAGCTGAACTGATGCCGGAGATCCCTTCTCTAGTAGTTCCAATTCCTCTTCTTTAATCTCATATAAATTTACAGAATCGACTCTGCCTCGTTTTATGAGAGGCTTTTCATTATTGGTAGGAGGCCTGGGCTCAACCATTTTATAATTTTTCCTTCAGCCACTTGTCGTGCTTTTCACTGTACGAGTTATACCATGCCGCAGATGTTCCGGATCTAACGACAAATACGCTGTCGGATTCAGACAAAACTTCAAGTAAGCCATTCCGAATTTCAGCAGGGGATTTATTTGATACAACCGCCCAGCAATTGTCATGAATAGGGCAATATCCATCATACTCTCCAAGTTTGTTTTCGAGTATTTTCATTCGATTTATGTCACTCACATCGAACGCCACAATATAAGTTGTCATCATATTGTTCCTATTGGCGCCAATTTTTCGTATTCATGTCAATTATACCGGCAATTCTCATAGGGAGAATCACGGAAACTATCAAGCAAGCGAATAGCGAATGCGATAGAACTCCCATAGAAGACCTCCTGCCCCCAGCCTTTGCTTACATGGCTCCGTAGGCTCTTTGCTTCCAAAATGGGAATTGTCGCAATTATATATCCGCACGATAAGAATATCAAGAAAAATTCACGGATTCGTCGTGTTTCGGCTCTTCTACACGTTCAGTGGCGCTTTTCCTAAGCTCGACTTCGCAAGAGTACAACATCTGGATTTGACGTAAGCCGGAGCAACCCCGATCCCGTAGGCGGGGCATCTTGCCCCGCAATGTACAAAGTCGAGCTAAGAGAATATGGTAGTTTTGAGTGGCGGTGCGGTTAGAAATCGCACCTGCCGGGGAAAAGCAGTTTCTAGCGGCGTTAAGTGTACAGATTGAAACGGGTTTCAGAGCAATGGTTTCCGGCGCCGTTTATCTCCAAACAAGCCCTAAAAGCCGCCTTTCAATTTCGCCCACGTCGTTGAGAGCTTCCCGTCCGGTTCGACAGAAAGAAAGGCGCCTCGGGCGTTGCGCATAACTTCATCCGGTGTGAGCGCCTTGTCATAGACACGCACCATGGAGAACGAACCGTTAAAGGTGCGGCGCCGCTCGGCAAACGAGTTCGCGCCGATGGAAATGTCGTTCAACGGCAGTCGATTGTCGAAATCCACGCCGGGTCCCCTGGCGACCTCCTTTCCGTCTTGGTAGGCTACGACCGATTTCTTGTCCGTGCCGACGATGGTCACCCATGTCCACACATCCTGTTCCAAGACAATCTTTAGCGCTTGTCCGGTTTTGCCGCCCTTGGAATGGATGGACATGTCAAGATTCTGACCGTTTCCCAACAGCCAAAGGCGGAGCCCCTGTTTTCCCTCCCTCGGGCTGTTCTGAAATCCGGCGAAGTGATGTTCCTCGACATAAAGACCGCCGTTGCGTTTGCAGAGGAACTCGAGTGTCCAATCCTCAACGAACAGTTTGGGATTTCTCGTCACCGGTCCGCCGAAGGTCTCCTTGGATTTCTTTGTCGTGTAATACTTCGCTTTCGACTCATTAATCCCAAGCGCTTGGATTCTGATTCTCCCCTCTTCAAGTTTCGGAGCCTGATCGGCGGCGAGTAGTTGTCCGCCAGCCTCGCCGAGGTTCTTCCAAGCCTTCGGATGATCGGAGTTGTCCGAGGCGTCAAGGTAGAGCAAGGCGCCCGGGACAGCATCGGCAAACGCGACCGTGCAAACGCTCGCCAAGAAAAACAGTGTGGTCAAGGTCAAAGCAACTCTTTTCATTTTGATACCTTCCTATATTGATGTTTGAGTATACTGCGCGCTGTCAGAAATTGCGTCTTTTCAAACGTCTTGCCGTAGGTGCGGTTTCCAACCGCACCGATATTTCAACTCTTGTAGGAGCGATCTCCAGGTCGCGACATGCGTTCCCGGTAGGAGCGATCTCCAGGTCGCGACTTGCTGGCGCTGCGTAAATCCTATTCGAAACCAGTATTGCTGGGAAAAAAGCGCAATATTAGCCAACACAAGGTATAAATTCACAGACTTTATATCTTGACGCCGTAGGAGGGATCTCCTGATCCTGACCGCTAAAACCCGTTCTTCAGCTTCCCCCACGTTGTCGAGAGCTTGTCTCCCGGTTCGACTGATAGGAACGCGCCTCGCGCGTTTTGCGTGACTTGCGCCGGCGTCAACGCCTTGTCATAAACGCGTACCATGGAGAACGAACCGTTGAACGTCCGACGCCGCTCGCTATGAGAATTCGCGCCGATAGAGATTTCGTTGATAGGCAATTTTACGTTCCAATCGAATCCCCCCTGTTTGGTAATTTCCCTACCGTCTTGATACGCCACAATCGACTTTTTGTTCTCGCCGACAAGCGTGATCCACGTCCACACATCTTGCTCCAACTGAATCTTGATCGCTTCGGGGGCTTGCTTGGAGCCCTTGGCGTGGATCGAGATGCCGAGCTCCTGCCCGCCGCCGAGTAACCAAAACCGAATCCCTTGAGCGCCCTCCCTCGGGCTGTTTTGGAAACCGGCGAAGTGATGTTCCTCCACAAACAGATTTCCGTTTCGCTTGCAGAGGAACTCGAACGTCCAGTCGGCCAAATACAGTTTCGGATTCTTATGGACGGGACCGCCGAAGGTTTGGAGCGATGCCTTTGCCGTATAATACATCGCTTTCCGCTCATTGATACCGAGGCGGGCTATTCTGATTGGTCCCTCTTCAAGTTTGGGCGCGGTGTTGGCGGCAGGCAGCGAACCGCCAGCCTCGCCAAGGTTTTTCCAAGCCTTGGGGTGATCGGCATTGTCCGAGGCGTCAAGGAAAAGTACGGCGCCCGGCACGGCGCCGGCATACGCAATGGCGCTCGCCATCGCCAAGATAAATATCGTGGTGAAGGTTGCAATAACTCTTTTCATTTGAATTCTCTCCTATGGTTAAACTTCGGTGTATAAATTTTGCGCAACAGAATCCGTTCGGCGCGTTCCTTGCCTGATCCGTCTGGATTGACAAATCCCGATCAATGTTGCGGCGTACCAACTGCCGGCAACTCGTCGCGAGACGGTCATATCGTGTGGCGATCCTGTTGAGCGCCGGTGTACAATATCTTGCGTGTGGCGTCGGTCGCCTTCTCGTGAAACAGCGCCGCCGCCGTGTCAAAATCCTTGGCTGGGCGCGGCGCGATGGTGAAGTGACCGAATCGATCTTCACCGCGCACGAGCGCCGCCGTGTCCCACTCCCCGACAATCTGTTTCGTGTGAGTGGGCATGTAATGCAATGAAATGCCGATGCGACGGTCGCTGGAATGATTGGGACCCGAGGCGTGCGCCAGCCGGACATTGTGCAACGAAATCTCGCCGGGCTCTAGCGGCATGGCGACAGTCTTCGTTTCGTCAACGTTGACTGCTATCTCCTGTCCGCGGGTCAAAAGGTTGTCTTCCCGGTATTCGTCGCTGTGCGGCAGCAAATCGCCTTTGTGACTGCGCGGCAGTACGCGCATACAACCGCTTTCAAGCGTTGCAGGTGAAAGCGCCAACCACACGCTGACCAAATCATTTGTATCCAGACCCCAATAGCGCAGGTCCTGATGCCAAGAGACATAACTTTGACTCCCCGCCTCCTTAATCCAGAATATCGTGTTCCAGCACAAGATATCATGACCAATCAGATCCTCGACGGCATCCAGTAACTTCGGATCCCGCATCAGGTCATCAACCCATTTGAACAAGAGGTGGCTTTTGCTTCGCTGCGCCCCCTCCAACGGTTTGCTTTGGCGCGCCTCAAACGCCTCAAGTCGCTTCCGATTGGCGGCAACCTGCTCATCGTCAAGGATTCTGACCGGGAAAAAGTAACCCTCCCGATGGTATTGCTTGATGGCATCTTCACTTAACACTTTCGGCATTGACGCGTCCTCCAATAATCTGAATTTTGAATGCAACCCCCGAATCGCGACCGACCGCGGTCACAAAACCGTATGATATAACTATACCATCCTTGCGAACGATTTTCAACCCATATCCATAGCGCCGAAACCGAGTTTTTCCCCGAAACCGCAGTTTCTGCAACAGTTTGGCACAGACTAATACAAATTCCGAATCCATAAGTTACAATCATCGGCAGTTTGTAGTTGCTCAATTCATTGAGCGCCTCCGATTGATTGTAACATTTTGATTTCGAATTCGTAAAAGCGCGCTGCACAGCCGCATAACCCTTCGTAGGGGTTGGGTTCCCCAACCCATTGGGCGAGGCGACCTCTCCCCTACGAATACCCGTATATCTCATACTAATTCCGAATCCATAAGTTACAAAAACCGGCAGTTTGTAGTTGCTCAATTCATTGAGCGCCTCCGATTGATTGTAACCCTTCGTAGGGGTTGGGTTCCCCAACCCATTGGGCGAGAAGACCTCGCCCCTACGAATGCCCGTATATCTCATACTAATTCTGAAATCGTCTCAACTAGCCACTGGTTGCAATCATGGACGCCATGTGGTACAATTAAATATCATGGTCTAGGCCCCTCGCATAAGAGGTTTTGTCTGCAGGAGATTCCGGTTTCATTTTCACGTCGTTTGCACGGAATGGAATCCTAACATCGCGAAAGGAGATATATGAATGAACAGATTGAACAGAAACCTTGGCATCCTCATCGGTTGCGCCTTCATTTGTCTATTCCCGCTGACTCAGAGTCTTGGGATTGAGGATGAGCCGGCGCGCATCCCGCCAATGGAACTCAAACGCTTAATTGATAGCGGGGCGAAAGTCGTTGTAGTCGACGTTCGCAGTGAACGGGCTTACAGGGAAGCGCATATTCCCGACGCCCTATCTATCCCGCTTGCGCAGATTGAAATGCGGCACACCGAACTTCCCGAAGAGGGATTGATCGTCTTCTACTGAAGCTGACCCGCGGAAGCGACAAGTGCCCGGGCGGCACGACTGTTAATGAATGAGTTCGGATACGCGCACGAGCGATTGAGAGTATTGGAAGGCGGTGTGGCGGCATGGCGGGAAGCGGGTTATGCACTTGAGAAGAGTGCGTCGGTTCGTCCCAAAGGCAAGCGTCTGACCCAGTGGGGACGTGTCAAGTCTGGACGCACACGGTGAAAGTGCTCCGGGCGCGTCGCGCCAGAGCGTTTTTTCGTCCCGATAATGACCGATTGAGCAGTCGGCGACTGGAAGTTGCGTGTTTTCAAGGGATCCTATCCAGATGGCGATAGATTCCCGTACCACGATCTGTTAGATTGTGATTGCATCTGTACGGCGATAGATTCCCGTACCACGATCTGTTAGATTGTGATTGCACCTGTACGACGATAGATTCCCGTACCACGATCTGTTAGATTGTGATTGCATCTGCACGGCGATAGATTCCCGTACCACGATCTGTTAGATTGTGATCGCACCTGTACGACGATAGATTCCCGTACCACGATCTGTTAGATTGTGATCGCACCTGTACGACGATAGATTCCCGTACCACGATCTGTTAGATTGTGATTGCATCTGTACGACGATAGATTCCCGTACCACGATCTGTTAGATTGTGATTGCACCTGTACGACGATAGATTCCCGTACCACGATCTGTTAGATTGTGATTGCATCTGCACGGCGATAGATTCCCGTACCACGATCTGTTAGATTGTGATTGCATCTGCACGGCGATAGATTCCCGTGCCACGATCTGTTATACTGTGAACCCGTTAAAATTGCGCTTTTCCTCTGGTCGAAAATCAGTTATAATATAGATTATTTGCGTTCGTGGATTTTACACGTCCCCTTTTCATTTTTGACAGAGGAATTTATATGATTAAAATCGACTTCACCAAAGAAGAAATTGAAACTCTTGATTATGAACGTTATAACTATCCTCACCCGAAGGTGCAGCGAAAGTTGGAGGCGCTTTGGCTCAAATCCCAAGGCGTGCCGCATCATGAAATCGCTCGTCTAACCAATATTTCGCCCAACACGTTGCGGGCTTACCTGCGCCAATACCAAACTGGCGGCATTGACGCGCTTAAACAGTTCAACTACGTCCCGAAACAAAGTGAACTGATGGCTCATCGAACCACAATAGAGGACTATTTTGTGGCAAATCCACCGGCGTCGCTTAATGAAGCGATAGAAAAAATCTACGAACTCACCGGTATCCGACGCAGTAGAACTCGTGTGCGTGAGTTTATCAAAAAGATAGGCATCAAGTACCAGAAGGTGGGGCATATACCAGCCGAAGCGGATCTTGAAGCCCAAGAGGACTTCAAAAAAAAGAACTGGAACCGCGTCTGGACGAAGCGGCTGCCGGTAAGAGAAGCGTCCTTTTTGTTGATGCCGCCCATTTTGTGTTAGCTCCTTTTTTAGGATTTCTGTGGTCGTTTGGGCGCGTGTTTGTCAAAGCGCCCGCCGGCAGGAAGCGATTTAATGTACTAGGCGCTTTGGATGCCATCACCCATGAACTGATAACCCTACACAACGATACTTATATCAATGCGCAAACCTTCTGTGATTTGCTGGTACGTATTGCGGAACGCGGCATTGGCAAACCGATTACATTGGTTTTAGATAATGCCAGGTATCAAAAGTGTCAAATCGTGCGGGAGTGCGCCGAGCGGTTGAATATTGAGTTGCTTTATCTTCCGCCCTATTCTCCCAACTTGAATCTGATTGAACGGCTCTGGAAATTCGTCAAGAAAAAATGCCTCTACTGCAAGTATTATGAAGACTTTTCCGATTTCAAACGTGCGATTACCGACTGCCTCAATCAAACTCACACCACCCACAAATCGGAATTGGACACGTTGCTCACACTGCGTTTCCAGACTCTAGAAAAAGCGCAACTCTTGGCAGCATGAAGTATAGATTGTGATTGCATCTGTACGACGATAGATTCCCGTACCACGATCTGTTAGATTGTGATCGCACCTGTACGACGATAGATTCCCGTACCACGATCTGTTAGATTGTGATTGCATCTGCACGACGATAGATTCCCGTACCACGATCTGTTAGATTGTGATTGCATCTGCACGGCGATAGATTCCCGTACCACGATCTGTTAGATTGTGGTTGCATCTGTACGACGATAGATTCCTCCGTCAAGCTATCTGTGCCGGTAAAGCGTCCAAATCCGTTTGTAGGAGCGATCAAGCGAATGGATAATAAGTGCGATAGAGATCCCCCTAATCCGTGATTCAGACAATAGCCCATCAAACCACTAAGCGCCTAATCATAGTCCATCAATAAGTTACCCCCATCCGTTAGACAGAAATAAGGATATTTAAGGTGGAAAATGAGACTAACTTAGGTCTCATGGAAACGCTTGAAGTTATTGGGAATACACCTCATAAGGGGTGTTATAATTGAGCGATTGATGTATCCGCTCTCGGTTATAAAAGTTGAAATAATCACTCAATCGACGTGAAACCGTGTCTACCGAGTCGTAGTCGTTGAGATAAACCTCCTCATACTTGACGCTGCGCCAGAGACGTTCTATGAAGATGTTGTCAAAATAACTGCCGCTGCCATCCCAACTGATGGCAATGTTAGCCGCTTCAAGTCGAGATGTAAAATCATCGGAAGTAAATTGGCTGCCCTGATCCGTGTTGAATATTGACGGCGTCGCTCGACCAAGCGCCCGTTCAAGAGCCGATACACAAAAGAATGCGTCGAGTGAGTTTGACAGTTCCCATGACAACACATAACGGGAAAACCAATCCATAACGGCTACCAGATAAACGAAACCACCGTTCAGGGGGATATAGGTTATGTCGGTTGACCAGACTTGATTCGGTCTGGTGATACTTAATCCCTTAAGCAGATAAGGATACTTTTTTGACGGTTCACCCCTAATGGAGGTCTTGGGTTTGGGATAGATGGCAACTAACCCCATCTTCCGCATTAACCTGGCCACCCGTTTCGGATTGACCGTGTAGCCTCGTCTACGAAGCCATTCCGTCATCCGAGGCACGCCGAAGAATGGCCGCTTGGTGTACTTCTTGTCTATCAGACGCATATAGAGCAGGTTTTCCGGGGATTCTCCCGAAGGACGATAATAGTATGAGGCTCTGGGCAAATCTAGCAACTCACACTGTCTCACAACTGACGGTGAACCTCGCTGCGGCTCAATCAACTGTCGCTTCTGTTCAACCGATAAGTTGAGTTTTTTTTTGAACCCAGTCCAACTCAACCTTCAACTGACCAATTTGCCGATACAACTCGGCGATTAACTGTTCGTTGTCGGAGGTTGCCTTTGGGCGTCTGTTCGCAAACATTTGAGGCAATTCCTCAAGCGCCTGTTTCTTCCATTGGCTGACTTGATTCGGGTGAACTTCATAATGACTGGCAATCTGAGCGACGGTTTGCTGATTCTTAATCGCCTCAATAGCTACTTTTGCTTTGAATCGGCCGTCGTATTGTTTTCTACGTGACATGTTGAATGAACTCCTTTCATTTTCTTGGCGTTTCCGAGCCCTATTTTCGCGCAGAAGACGATTATTTTGCCAGTCAAAAAGCCCACCTTATTCAACTGTCTAGTTTTTGGGGATAATTATATCACTTAATCACAAAAATCACAGTTCAGACAATGTTAACCGCCGACACCCGACACTTACCACACACACTTAGCGAATAGACCACTAATTCCGAATCTATAAGTTACAAGAGCCTTGGGTTCGTAGTAGTGCAATTCATTGCACGTCCCAAATCGACTGTAACATTTAGATTTTGAAATCGTATTAATCTTCTTGGACTTTCGGTAGTTGGCAGGCAGGTTTTCCGGTACACTATTCTACAGTTCAATCGGGGGACGGTTGAAGCGGGAGCGAATTTTGTTCAGTGTTTTCAGTACCATCGGACGAGCAATCAATTTTCGTTCCAGCTTCCGCTTGCCGGGAAAATCGCAAAGCATGATGCCCACGAGAATAGCGACAATGCCCTGTCCCGGTGTAATCAGCATGACTAATCCGGCAATCAAAGCAATCACGCCGACAACGTTTTTCAGAATTCGCAGCAAAATTCTTACAATCGGGTTTTTTGTACGGTTGATAGGGGCTTTGTGCTTGAAATAGTCCTGGGGCAGGGAAATGATGAATGCTGTAAAACCTATGAAAGTGCAAATCGCTGTCAGAGCGGAGAGAATGACAATCCAGAGCCAGTATTCTAGAACCCAAGCAGTGATTAGTTGAATTACGGACAATAACGTGTTCCTGTTTTACCGCCCCGGCGCCGTATCTGTGAACATGCCGTCCGAGGGAAAATATCAATTGAACAATGAAACGAAATTGATGATAACACCTCTCTAGAATGCGTGTCAATGAAAAAATTTCACCGCGATACCCTCGTTTCTTTAGATTGCCATCGGTCTGCCGATTTGTTATAATGAGAATATCCGTGGTTGTTCCCGTACTATTCTGTTGATTATAAAGGTCGCGATGTGCGCCCTCCGTAGGTGCGGTTTCCAACCGCACCTACGGACTAGATGCTTGAAAACACGCAAGTCTCGGCAGCGCAAAGTATAGGAGAGAGCAATGGCAACAGAGGAATTGAAACCTTTACAAGTAAAAGACATTATCCGTTCGGAGTTTCGCCAACTTCCGGAAACACGTTGGATCCAAAATCTTAGGCATCCGTCTTACCACTTGCGCCAACCGATTCCGATCTTGATCGCAAGAAAGAACGGCGTTGTCAGCGCCAGTTACGACGATCTGGATTTGAGCGGTGAAGGCGGAGATGTGAAGGGAGCAATATCGGACTTGTGCGGGAAAATTGTTGCGCGTTATGAGGAGATGCGGGAATGCGCCGATCAAAACGGTGATTCGCCAACCGGGGGGTATGCTTTCCTCAAACAAATTATTGTGGAAATACAGCCGGAATTGGTCTCCTCCAAGCGTTGGAAAGAGGTGAAACGGTGCTATCGAGAAAGGTTGGCAATGATTCCCGATGTACGAAAGGGTTTCATCAAACAGGGACAAGAGTACGTGGAAGTAATCATTTTGATTTCGGGGCATTCCGTAAAATTATTGGAACAGTTGGCGAAGATTGATCTGGAGATAAATCAAAAATTCCGCCCTTTATGGATTCATGTCGAATATGAACGCTCGCTGGAGTATCTTAATCTGGCAGACTTTGAACAATTTTACTAGACTTTGCCCCTGCCAGTTGCCGACCGCTACGCCTATCTCTCAGTCAAAGAGTTATACTGCGCGCTGTCAGAAATTGCGTCTTTTGTAGGAGCGATCTCCAGGTCGCGACATGCATTCCCCGTAGGATCAAGCGAGTGAATAGCGAGTGCGATAGAAATCCCCGCGGTTTCCAACCGCACCGACCACCAGACGCTTGAAAACACGCAATTTTCAGCAGCGTGAAGTATAGACGGGATTTCACCGACATGCCAGAAATACAAGCACACCAAGACAAGCAAATCGGGACACACCTTGCGCTCTCCGACCTTCAGCAATCTCAAAACAGCCCCCACCACGCTGATTGGATCGTGACTCTCGCCTTCTACAAGGCTCTACACGCTGTTGATTCTTATTTTGCAAAACTGGAGATTCATCCCAGAGGCCATTTGGAGAGGAATCGGCGCGTCCAAGAGTTGCTTGAGGAGATATTTCCGCGGTATGATGCACTTTACAGCGCCAGTAGAATAGCGCGATACGAAGCAGATACTTATCAAGATACACCTGAAGATGTGATGATGTTGGTAAATAGTTCGTTGGACATTGAGAGTTACATCAACACACTTCTGGAAGGGCATTGAATCCTCTCAATCTGAGGCCCGCTTTTCATTCTTCCTGCGGTATTGTCGGGATCGGGAGATCCCTCCTACGACATCAAAATCGAGATTGATGCATTAAAAACAGTTGCGAAAGGTGATTATGGAAACCTAGTGGTGCATTCGCTAAGTATTTATGGCTTATCAGAATCGGTTAAACGACGGACCGGTAGGAGGGATCTCCCAATCCCGACCATCAAACGAATGAATAATGAGTGCGATAGAGATCCCCTAATCCGTGATTCAGACAATCCACCCACTTCCCACTGCCTTTACTGGCAACTGACCACAGGCCACTGGCCACTGCCTTTTCCCCCAAGAAAAAATGCAACTTTATCCAACGCCGAGTGTATATACGTGAAAACTAAACACACATAAAGGTATAATCCCGCAAAATCCAAACCACTCGGACAACTGGAGAGCGAGTAAGATGCGTGACCGCGTTACAATTTCACTGAATCCTCTATCACCCACCCGTTTGACCCGGCTGAGCAAAAGGAAATTATGTTCATCATGCGCTTATTTGCTCGCTCCGCATCGGGCGTGGCCCCGTAAGAAATCACGGATCATTTTTGCGAATGTTAACATCTTGTTCACCTCCGGGCGCGTGAGAAACCGCTTCGCCACAGGATCTCGCGACTCGATAGGATGTGAACGCGTTCCCGAATTCGGCGTTTTGTTCACCTTTTTGTACCTACTGTTGTACCTATATTTGGGTTCATTTTTCACCAAATACCTCGACAACCTCGACAAAAACGGGATCAACTGCTCAAAATCGGCGTTTTGTTCACGTTCTTGCTCCGAATTGTCGCTCCTATTTCGGGGTTCGTTTCTTGCCAAAAAGTTTAACCACTCAGCCATTACGCTTCACGCTATTGTCAGTGTGTAGTTGCCCGTCATGTAGGGAACAACGATCGTTGTTCCCTACAGAAGCGCGTAACTCCTTATGCCGATGCTGTAATACATTGATACCGGAAAGAAACCGAGTTTTTTCCTCAAAACTCGGTTTCTTCCGTAGCAGAACAGTGTCCACTAATCTCGATTGTCTGTTATTCATGCAGGCTCTCAAATCATAGTCCATCACTTAATCACATAAATCACAGTTCAGACAACCGCCAAAACACCCCATTAGCGCTATCCATGCAGAACACAAACCATTTATACTGCGCGCTGTCAGAAATTGCGTCTTTTCAAACGTCTGGCCGTAGGTGCGGTTTCCAACCGCACCGATATTTCAACATTTGTAGGAGCGATCTCCAGGTCGCGACTTGCTGGTGCTGTGTAAATCCTATTCGAAACCATTATTGCTGAGAAAAAAGCGCAATATTAGCCAACACAAGGTATAATTGCAACGACTAGAATTATCTAATCTGTGTTAATCCGCGTTTATCCGCGTCCCTATTCTGCCTGGTTGTATGAGATTGAGTGATGCCATCTACATTTAGCGAATTAACCACCTAGAAACAGCCTGAGAACTTTTGGGCAAGCGTCTGAATCGCGGATTGACATGGATAGAGTTTGATCATCCCGACCGACGCGCTCTAATAACGCTTGTGAATACCTTGGGATTGGTATAGAATAAAGGCATGTTTTTCAGAACGGGACACGAGACAATGAATTGGAAGTGTGGAGTAGACAATGACACAATCGAAACGGGTTGCCCTGTGCGTCACGTGTTTGGTGGACCAAGTCCTGCCGGAGGTAGGCGTCGCGTCGGTGCAGCTATTGCGTCGCGCCGGCTATGAGGTCGATTTTCCGGAGGCGCAGACATGTTGCGGGCAACCCTTTTTTAATAGCGGTTTCCGAGATCAGGCGACCGAATTGGCGAAACGTACCATAGAAATCTTTGAACCTTTTGAAGCCGTTGTTCTGCCCAGCGGTTCCTGCGCGACGATGATTCGAGTCGAGTATCCGCATCTGTTGGAAGAGTGGCAGGAGTGGCATCATCGCTCGACAGAATTGGCGGCAAAGACGTATGAATTAACCGAGTTCTTGGTGAATTGCGCCGACTGGAGTCCGGAGGGGACTTTGAGGAAGTCAATCTAACCTATCACGACTCGTGCCACATGTGCCGTTTGCTCGGCTTGAGAGAAGGAGCCGCGTCAGATGCTTGAGCGTGTCGGCGGGCGGATATCCGAGATGTCCGAACCGGACCGCTGTTGCGGATTTGGCGGACTGTTTTCGGTGCGTATGCCGGAGGTGTCCAACGCCATGACCGCCCAGAAACTGCATCAGGCTTGTGAGGGGGACGGACACGTTAGTCACGTCCGATCCCGGTTGTTTAACGCAAATGCGGGGACTCGCGGACGGAAGTTCAATAAAGGTTGAGCATATCGCAACTGTGCTGGAGGAGATGACGCGATGACAGCGACTTTATCCGAGTTTCGTCAACGCGCAAAGGTCGCGATTGAAGACATCAGGTTGCAGGGGGCATTGGATGGCGGCACGGGCAAGTTGTGGGAGATGCGGCGGCTTACGTTCGAGGAACTCCCCAACTCCGATGCCCTGCGCGACCATTTCAAAGCGATTCGATCGGCGACGCTGAGGAATTTGGCGGATTATCTGGAGACGTTCGAAAAGAATGCCACCGCAGCCGGCGCCAACGTACATTGGGCGCGGGATGGCGCCGACGCGCGCGATATCGTCATCTCAATCGCTCAAGAACATGGAGTAAAACTGGCAACGAAAAGCAAGTCAATGGTCACGGAGGAGATTCACCTGAACGAGGCGCTGGCTGAAGTCGGCGTAGAGGCGATAGAAACGGATTTGGGCGAGTACATCGTTCAGTTGGCTCAAGAAACGCCATCCCACATCATCGCGCCAGCCATACACAAAACCCGCCATCAAGCGGCGGAACTGTTGAGCCGGGAATCCGGGAGAACGCTGTCGCCGGACGACCTTACCACGCTCACCGGTGAGGCGCGCAGGCTGTTGCGCGAGCGGTTTCTGACCGCTGGAATGGGAATTTCCGGCGGCAACATGCTTGTTGCCGAAACCGGCAGCATCGTCTTGGTGACGAATGAGGGAAACGCGCGAATGGTGACATCCGTGCCACCGGTGCATGTAGCCATGGTTGGCATTGAAAAGATAGTCCCGAACTGGGACGCCGCCGCCGTATGGCTATCGCTACTGGCGCGCAGCGCGTCGGGACAGCCACTTTCGATTTACACGAGTGTCATAACCGGACCATCTCGCGCCGACGACCCCGATGGAACCGGAGAAGTGCACATCGTTCTGCTAGATAACGGCAGAAGTGAACTGGTCGGCACGAAATATGAGGAGGTGTTGCAATGTATTCGCTGCGGCGCGTGTCTCAACGTATGCCCCGTTTATCGTGAAGCGGGCGGGCATTCGTACGACAGCCCCTATCCGGGACCAATCGGCGCGGTTGTCACCCCGCTGTTGATGGGGCGCGAGAACTATGAAGCGTTGCCTCATGCGAGCTCTCTGTGCGGCGCTTGTAAGGATGTGTGTCCGGTGCGGATTGACTTGCCGCGGATGCTACTTGAATTGCGCGCTGATCAGGTGGCGGAGAAAGCCATTCCTTGGAGCGAACGAAAGGCAGAGGAGACGGGGGCGTTCGTGTTGAAGCACGAAAAATTGATGCGGTTTCTGACAAAGGCGCTTCGATCGGCGCAACGTCCGTTCGCGCGAGATGGCAAGTTGCGTCTACCTGAACGTCTGAACCCGGCGCTTGAGCGTCAATTACCGGCGCTGGCGACACGCTCTTTTCGCGAGATGTGGAAATCCGGAGAGTTGGAGGACAAGCGATGAGCCCGCGAGACGAAATTTTGGGGCGCCTGAGAAGGAAAGCGTCGAAAGTGGAAATGCCCGGCGCGTGGCAATCACAGCGCAATTTTCCGGATCTGGCAGAGCGCTTTACAACGTCATTGACAGCGGTGCGAGGAGAGGTTCGCCGCGCGGAGAACTTGGAAGCGGCATTGGTGGAGGTAGGAACAATCTTGGGAGAGGTTTCCGCAAAGGCGGTCGTCGCCAACAATGAAGCGCCGCTTTCCGAAGTGGCGTTGGGTGAACGTTGGCGTGAGCGCGAATGGCATATAGTCGGACAAACGCCGGGCGATTTGCGGGAGTTCTGCGCGCGTGCGGATGCGGGGCTTTCCGGGGTTGAAGCGGCGTTGGCGGAAACTGGCAGTCTCGTCGTTCACAGCGGCGTTGGAAAGAGTCGATTGGCGACGCTGCTGCCGCCGGTGCATATCGCGCTTGTTCCCGTTTCGTGTCTGGAGCCGGATATATTCACCTGGACGGCTTCGCGCACTCAGGGAGCGTCGATGCCTTCAAACCTCAACCTCATCAGCGGTCCCAGCAAATCGGCGGACATTGAGTTTACGTTGACGCTAGGCGTTCATGGGCCGAAACGTCTCGTAGCGGTGTTGTATGAATGAAATCTCGAAACTCCATAGTTGAGGTGTAGGGAGATTCAAACGATGACTGTGGCTGATTGTGCGCCGTAATTTCACATCGCCGCCTCAAGGATACGAACAACGTCGGGATGATTTCGACGACGCGCCCATGCCAAGGGAGTCGCCCACTCAAACGGAGCATCCAAAGTGGCGCCCTGGCCAAGCAAGTATTCAACCATCTCTGCCTGACCTGTCCTAGCCGCCCAGCCGAGCGGCGTACTGCTGTATTCCTGGTCCCAAAGATCCGGGCGCGCGCCGTGGCGGATTAGAAGTTGAGCCATCTCAAGATTTCCCAATGCGCTTGCGGAGCGTTCCCCAGAGGCGATGTGATGAAGCACGGTTCTCCCTAGCCAATCCGGCCGGTTCAAGTCCACTACGCTAGCCATTTGCGCCGCTTCCTTCTCAAAGCCCGGCGTGTCGGCAAGTCGAACGACCATATCCGGCGTGGCTTTTTCATACAAGTTGGGGTCAACTTCTATACAGACCTCCATGAGTTCACGGTTTCCGAGGGCATATTCAAATGCCTCAAGGGCGCGCTCCGGCGACTCGAGGAGGCTCGCCCGCAACCCTGCCGCATCGCGATTGTCAACGAAATACCGCACGGGTACATGCCCGAACATCTCCTCTAGCAGGGAAGTCGAAATCCCATTTAGATTGTCGTACTCTTCAAACTTTCCGCCCGCTTCTATCAGGAGGCGCCGGATTGTTTCGTTCTTGGCGCGGCCGCAAGGGTTGCCCGACGATTCAACGCCGCCATTCGGATCAGCGCCGTGCGACAGGAGAAGGCGCACAAGTTCCTCGTTTCCTTGCGAAGCCGCTCCGATGAGCGCGCTTCCACGAGGCGCCAAGCCCGGCTCGGGTTGATTGGGGTCGGCGCCAGCCTCCAGCAGCAGGCGAACGATGTCGCTGCGACTCGACATGGCAGCGTTACACAGCGCCGTACCCGTGTACCACGTAAAGTATTCCGGTAGGCGGTGTACAATCTGCGGATCGGCGGCAATCTGTCGGCGCACCTCCTCCGTATCTCCAACGCTCGCCGCGGTGCGCAAATCGTACACCGCGCCGTGCGCAAGCAGATACCCCAGCATGACCATATTTTCCGAGAGCGCTTCGGGCGGAACATTACGGCGTCTGAAGAAGTAATCGCCAAATACGAGGTCGATCGGACGCGCGCCATCCGGACGCCTCGCGTTAATGTCCGCGCCGCGATCGAGGAGACAGCGTACCATCGGCATGTTCATGGTCAGCGCCGCCCAGTGTATCGGCACATTGCCGCGCTCATCGCAGGCGCGGACATGATGCGGGTGTCGGTCTAGATGTGCGGCCACTTTGTCTGGATCACGCTGCGTATGTATTCGGCGAGCGTTTCGCCAGCGTCAATGTACAGGCAGTCGCACCGCTTCTCCACCGAGGATTTCAAGAGGTCGGCAATCTCGTTGAATCCCCTATCCAGCGCACGTTCGATTGGCCTCTGATGTGTCCGATCTCCGGAACGGTAGGTGACTTCCGCGCCATTGTCCACGAGGAAACGGACGCAGTCCGGATGGTTGTTGCCGACCGCAAAGTATAACGGCTCGCGATATCCCACATTGCAATCGACGAGCGCGGGATCCGCCTCAATCAGGCGGCGAAGCGCTGTAAGATCGCCGTCCATAGCCGCCGCGAGCGTTGCTTTGACCAAGCGACCTGCGCCCATATTCCACTCAAGGTATTCGTCGGTGTCCAAGTCTGGCTGCCAGCGAATGGATGAACTGTCGGTTGGAAATCGGGGTTGTGTCATTGTGAACCCTCCAGACAGAACAAGGATTTCCACCGCACTGTCGGGATCACTCCTACTGTACTGTCGGGATTGGAGGTGGGAACTCTATCTTTAAAGATGCCCGATGAATCGGGGGACTACAATCACTAGATGCGTGTAATCTATAGGTTAGGAATCAGCATCAGTCTGTTCGACTTCTTCGGGCTCAAGGTATAGGATACGCTTGCAACTTGGACACTGCACAACCCGTTCAAACTTGCGGGTTTCCTTGAGACTCTGGGGTGGGATTGCGATTCGGCAACTGCCGCATGCATTGTCTGTTACTACGGACACGAACGCCGTTTTATTTCGTTTGCACCACGCTTGGTAACGGTCCATCAAGTCTTTATCTATGTCGGGCGAAAAGCGCTTTCGCTCAGTTTGGCGCGCCTTGACGGCTGCCGCTAAATCTCTCTCCTCTTGCTCGAATTCGGCTTGCTGAATACCGACTTTCTCCTTTTCCGCGTCAAACGAAACCTGCTCTTGGCGGAGTTCCTCTTGAAACCGGTCAATATCCAACATGATGCCGAGAATAGCATCTTCGATTTCCGCTTCTTTCTTCTGCAGAAACTCTATCTCCTTGTCTAGCGCTTGATATTCCTTGTTAGTCTTAACGTCGCGCAGTTGGGTTTCATATTTTTGGCGCTGATCCTGTTGGTCCGCGAGTTCGGCATTTTTTGAACGCAAATCTCGTTCAGCTTCCGCGAGCCCTCCCTTTTTTGCATCCAATGCATCTTGATGCACTTGAAATCCTTCTTCTAACTTTGCAATCTTAAGCGGTACGGCTTGGCGTTGCTGGTGTAGCGCTAAGATTGCCAGTTCAAGTTGTTGAAGTTTGTGGAGTAAACCGAGTTGCTCTTGTAGATTGGAATTAGGCATGAGTTTCAGATTCCCGTTCAAGGAGAAAGGCGAAAAAGATTCCTAGTTGATATAGTAAAATCAGCGGAACTGCCATCAAGAACATTGACATCGGGTCCGCCGGGGTCAACAGCGCCGACATGACAAAGATTGCGACGATTGCATAACTTTGTTTTTCGCGAAATCCTCGTGAGTCGATAACGCCAATCCACGATAGAAACGCCATAACAATCGGGAGTTCAAACGCAATCCCGAATCCCAGCAGGAGTCGGGTGATGAAATTCACATACTTCCCAATGTCCCAACGATTTGCCATGTTGGGGAAGAGGTTTGCGGAGAAGTGGAGAACAGTCGGAGTGACAATTAGGTAAGCGAAAGCCACGCCGACCAAAAAAAAGACGACGATTACGAGGAAAAGCGGTAGAGCGAATCTTCTCTCTTGTTGTGTCAGGGCTGGAAAGATAAACGCCCAGATTTGATAGAGCACTATCGGAGAAGCGAGCAGCAAACCGCAGGTGATGCTAATCTTGAGGTACGCCATGATCCCTTCGACTGGCCCAATCTTTAACAGTTCGGCTTCAACATTCGATGCGCCGGCTTTCAACGAAACTGAGAGAAACCCCATCATCGAACCCTCCGCGCCGACGGTGCGATCAATGATGCCTGCCAGTATTGTGTTGATGGAGGTCTCCATCGGAAATCGCAGAACGCTCTCAATCGGGCGGCTAAAGGACAGACTCAGAAAGGTGAAGGCTCCGATTGTGATTGCTATCACAATGAGTCTGCGTCGGAGTTCTTCAAGATGTTCCCAGAAAGTCATCGACGCATCATCGCGATCAGACATAGTAACTTTTCGTTTCCTAAGTTGATTTGTTCTCCGGCTTGGTTGAACCGGTGTTAGTGTCCTTGTTTGCCGGCTTCGTCGAATCCGAGTCAGGATCTATTGATTCCGTAAATTCTCTTTGAACCTCTTTGCCGGCGCTTTTGAATTCTCGAATTGCCTTTCCAAGTGATCTGCCCATCTCCGGCAGACGTTTTGGCCCAAAAATCACAAGGACAACAACGAGGATTAAAATCAACTCCCATCCGCCTAGTGAACCTGGCATTGTCCAATTCCTCCTTGAGTCGTGTTTATCAACCTGATTGCACGTCCAGAGGCTGAAGTTTGTGTGCATCTACTAATGTTTAACCTGAGACTTACGCAGTCGAACGCCTATTTGACCATGAATCAAGGCAACTTGCGCAAGTCTTCCGATATTATAATGGATTTATTGAGAATTTGCAATCGTTTTATAATCCGTAACTCGATCGACGGGATATTTGGTCGGCGTGGTGTTGCTCTTCTTTTGCGCGTGACAGTCGGTCCTGACATCTACTCCTTGATGGTGAACGCTAGTCGATGATGCGCTTCTCGCAGAGCATTTTCGACATCGTCGGGGGTTTCGCCGCGCGCGAAAATGAATCCGAGGTAGCGCTTCCCCTCAGGCAGCGGTACAACTTCTTGACCGATGGGAATCGTAATCGTAACCTCCTCAACCCCCTCGACTGCCCCTGCTTGTGACTGACCGCTCACTTCTCGCAAGATACCGGCCCGTGGAATGGGGATCATCATTACACCGGCAGCCTTCTCTTCGCGCTCAAGCGAGTTGATGTCGTGACCGATGGCGTGGCGGATAATCAATTCCTCCAACGACATTCCGGTACCGAAGCGCAGGGTTCGCGCGCATAGACCGCCAATCGATCTGGGGGCAAGTTCGAGCATCCAAGCGCGTCCGTCCCTAATCCGAAGTTCGGCATGCACTGGCCCCTCTCTCAATCCCAGCGCCTTCGCCGCGTCTGCCGTACAGGAGACAATTTCCCGCTGAACGTTGTTTGAAAGTCGGGATGGCGTGATGTAGAGTGTTTCCTCGAAGAAGGGACCATCCAATGGATCCGGCTTGTCGAAAATGGCAAGCGCCTTCAGTTCCCCTTGAACCAAAATGCCTTCAAGCGCAACCTCGGTTCCAGGGATAAATCCTTCGACGAGCAGGCGATCCGCTTTGCCGTGACGCTCATCTTCCTCGCTTGATGATTGGAGAATGGATACCACGCGATGGAAAGCCGCCGTGAATTGCGCCGGGTTGTTTGCCCGAATGACGCCGCGGCTCGCCGAAAGGGATAGGGGTTTTAGGACGCAAGGGAAATCAATTTGAGTCGCAATCTTCTCCGGGTTATCATTAACAAACAGAAGTTTGAACCACGGTGAGCGGAGACCTGCCTCGGCAAGCGTTTTTCGAAGTTGATGCTTGTTACGCGTTGCGTATGCGGATTCAATCGTATTGTGCGGCAGGGACAACGCTTTTGCCGCCATAGTGGCGAGAATACTTGTGTCATCGTCCACGCCGACTACGGCATCAATCGGATAGTCTTCCGCTAATGCGGCGATTTCCTGAGTGGCCGCTGCCGGGTGTCCAAAATCTAACGCCAGTGACTTCAGCGGCGAATGTCCGGAAAGCGTTTGCGGGTGGTCTGACGCGATGACGACCTCCACGCCTAGTTTCCGTGCGGCTGCCAAGAAGTCACTGGCGCGATAGGTTCGCGTCGGCAACAATAGAAGCACGCGCGGTTTGCGGTTAAGAACGTTGAGTTTCATGATTTTAAGAGATTGTACACAGTCTAAACCGGACTTTGTACATTTGTAGGGCGTGCCCTGCGCACCATTCTTTGAAAGCGCCAAATATCAAACGAGTGAAACAGCGGGCGCGAAAAAAATCCCCGCGATCCCCGAATCGCGATCTGCTGCCGCCGTCTAATTCCTGTCATAGGCTCTTGTTTCCGAGACAACAAGCGCGATATCACCCAACGCAAGGTATAGGTGGAGGAATTACTCTTGACAGCCGGTACGTTTTGTGTGAAGATACGTGAACTCCATTCTCTTCATTTTTGCAGCTCTCAATACGATTATGGCACGCATCCTATATCTGAGTCATTGCGGTTCAAGCGTCGGCGGAGGTGAGCGGCAACTGTTTAATCTTGTCACTAGCTTGGACAGCAGTCTCTATCAGCCAACTGTGATTTGTCCTGATGATGGCGCGTTTTCCCGCCATCTGCGCGCGGCCGGAATTGAAACCATAATCCGTCCACTTCCAGCATGGAGGAAAGGGAAACACTTTCTCCATCGCTATATTGCGGCATCCCAGCTTGTCCGACTAGTTAAAAAGCGTCAGTTTCGGTTGGTTCATACTTCCGATTCGTGGCACAATCCTTACTTAATTCGCATTGCTCGACACTGTGGGATTCCAACCGTTTCCCATGTCAGGACTCCTATCCGCCTTGATCAGGTACGAAAATACCGTTTCCACCAGATATCTATGATCGTATCAATCTCCGAGCGATTCAAACCCCCTTTTCTTGAAGCGGGCATTCCGTCCGACAAGATTGCGTTTATCCATGATTCGGTGGATTTGAATCTATTTAGAAACGTTCCCGCAGAATCCAATGTACTCAAGCGAGATTTTCCATCCAATCACGATGTATCGATTGGATTTGTCGGAAGGATAGAACCCTTTAAGAAACAACTTGAGTTTGTTCAAGCTGCGGAGAGGGTGATCCAATCAAGACCGAATGCACGTTTTTTTCTCGTTGGTGGCATACAATCAGAAAGCTACTTTGAGCAGGTTAAGCGTTTCGTTTCCGTTCACGGGCTTGGCAATAATGTGATTTTTGCGGGCGAACGCTCGGATATGCCACAGGTACTAGCGTCCTTGAACTTTCTCGTCACACTCGCTGGCGGGTCTATCGTCTTTGAAGCGATGGCGTGCGGTTTACCCGTAATTCTGGTGCGTAACATGCCTCCATCAAATGTGAGCTGGGAGATTGTTCGAGACGGTGAAACCGGATTCGTTATTCCGCACGAGGACGCTGAACCCCTCTCGGATGCCATAATTGAGCTAATCGACAATCCGGAATTACAAGGACGCATGGGAAAAGAAGCGAGAAAATGGGCTGAAGAACAATTTAGCCACATGCGAATGACTAATCAAACCCAACAGATTTATGATGGGCTACTGCAATCTGATGAACTGTCCCGGTAACAGCCCGGATTAGACAGACAGCCTAACTGCCGTTATCGGCAATCACCTCGTCCACGGTAATGTAGGGAATAACGATCGTTATTCCCTACGCGTCCGGCTGAATCGCGTAAGGGCATTTCCGATTTTGTCCTGCAGCGCGCGGCGCGGATTGGAGGAGCCTGCATAGTGGCTCATCAACATGGCAAACGCGAGGATTTCACCGTCTGCTGTCATTGCGTATCCCGCCAGGGTTGTTACGCCTCTCATCGTGCCGGTTTTCGCGCGCAAAATCCCCTCGGCTTCCGATTCTTTCATCCGCCATGAGAGCGTTCCATCAACACCTGCAACCGGAAGCGACGTGAGATACTCCGGCATCACCGAAAAATCCTTGAACATGTACACCAATAGGTTCGTGAGAGTTGAGGCAGACAACAGATTGTAGCGTGAGACACCCGACCCGTCAGCCAGCATAGACCGGGTTTTAGCCATCCCGGTTTCAGTTAGAAACTCGTTAATCACTCGCAATCCTTTTTGCGACGTGCCGGGCAAGCCAATCATTTCCGCGCCAATCGTCTTCAACAGCAACTCGGCAATCAGATTATCGCTCCGCTTGTTCATTTTCCGAACGATAAGAGAGAGCGGCGGCGAGGCATTAACCGCAATTTCGGTCGCGTCATTCGCAACCACCCCCTGTCGAATTACGCCTTGAACCGTGATGCCACTCTGGGTAAGCGTCTCCCTAAACAACGCGCCGCAATACATTGAAGGATTTACGATGTCCACTTTGCGGCGCGCCTCCCCGTGGTTGACTGCCATAGACCCGCGAATCATCAGCACGTTGCCTGGGACAGGCATGGTTTGACGTTCAAAATGCAATGCCGCGTCCTCTGAAGCGGTGATAGTGGTCGCGTCATTTACGATTTTCATGTATTCCGTCGGCGGATCGAGCTTTACGCGGACCGGTTCTCCGACTTCGGCGCCGGGCGATACGATTACCGTTACGCCGTTGTGATTAATTGTCAACGCGCTCTGATGTGAATAATACCCGCCGATTGGGCCATCGTCCCACATCCAGCCTTTACCCATGGGAACATCATCAAAATAGGTGTCATCAACGACAATATCGCCATCGATCTCTTTGGCTCCGAATTGAGCAAGCGTCTCAACCATTTCCGCCAAATCTTCGGTGGCTAGTAGAGGATCGCCCCTCCCTTTGAGATAGACATTTCCTCGGACGCGATCATCTTCGATGTTGTCCGCATAAAGCGTCGTGTGGAAGCGGTAGTTTGGTTCTAGTTTCACGAGAGCTGTCGCGGCGGTGAGAAGTTTCATGGTTGAGGCGGGATGGTACAACTTGTCGGCATCGGCTTCGTAGAGTACCTCGCCTGTCGTTACCGACACAATCTTTATGCCGACATTTGAGGTGGCGAGTAACGGGTCGTGTAGAACCGTCTCGATCTCGGCCCTCAACTGTCGGAGAGCGTTATGCTCCTCCCGCGATTTGGGAACGTCAATCGCGACGGGTTTTCCGCAACCGCTCAGGAGGAGGGAGCAGAAAAGTAGAAGGGGGCATATCAGGCGCAAAGCGCCGGTGTAATCTGACATATAAGGTTGCATCTTGAACATGCTCTGATTCTCCCGTCATCACGCGGTTTGAAAAGCGAAATGTTGCGCGCTTGCAAAACGCCCGATGAATCGGGCAACTGCAATCATCCGATATGGTTAACTTATGGATTAGGAATTGGTATCAGACAACGCCGGATCGTCGCAGATTGGCGATGGCGGCTTCATCAAATCCCAAAGCATTGGCGAGGATGTCGTCCGTATGTTCCCCGAGCAACGGTGGTGGGAGGCGCATCTGCACCGGCGTGGTCGAGAGGTTGAGTGGCGATCCCGCCAAGCGCATTGTGTCGGTTGTCGGATGCGGCATTTCTACCAACATGCCTCGCGCCAATGTCTGTGGATCCGCGAAGACAGCGTCAAGCGTATTCACTGCGCCGGCAGGCACATCGGCCTCTTCACAGAGTTTCAGCCACTCGGCGACGGTTCGCTGCTGAAACAGTTCTTCCAGCGCCGGAATTAAATCCTCGCGGTTCGCGACCCGCTTCGAGTTCGTGGCAAATCGTCCATCTTCACCCAAAGCGTCTGCGCCGGCTACTTTACAGAATCGCTGCCACTGACCATCGTTGCCGATAGCCAATACAAGGAAATCGTCTGCCGCCTTGAAGGCTTGGTACGGCACGATGCCGGAGTGCGCGTTTCCCCAGCGTCGAGGGATTTCACCCGAGCAAAGGTAGTTGCTGCCGACGTTTGCAAGCAGCGCGATCTGGGAGTCAAGCAACGCGATATCAAGGCGCTGTCCTTCACCCGTGCGTTCGCGTACAAACAACGCGGCGAGTATAGCGTTGGAGGCGAATAGCGCCGTGGCGACATCGGCGATAGCAACGCCGATCTTTGTCGGTGTGCCGTCAGGCTCCCCGGTAATGGACATGATACCGCCTCTGGCTTGAATCATGAGGTCATAACCGGGCAATTCCCGATCAGGGCCCGTGTGTCCAAAACCGCTGATGGAGCAGTAGATTAGGCGCGGGTTTACCCGCTTAAGTTCGTCATAGCCGAGACCAAACTCGCTTGCCCCGCCAATGCGAAAGTTTTCAATTAACACATCGCTGTTTTCGGCGAGTGTCCGCGCGATTTCAACGCCGCGCTCATGCTTGAGGTTGAGTGTGAGGCTTTTCTTGTTGCGATTGCAGCAAAGATAGTATGCCGACTCGCTGCCGGCAAACGGCGGTTGCCACTGACGTGTTTCGTCGCCTGTGCCGGGGCGTTCCACCTTGATCACCTCTGCGCCCAGATCTCCAAGCATCATGGCACAGTAGGGGCCCGCCAGATGCCGCGACAAATCCAAGACCTTCACGCCGTTTAACGCACTAGGAGCCATGATGCCTCCGCACACGGAAATGCTCTCGGATGTTCTTGGATGAGGTTAAATTTTGGGCGCCTCGCCGCTGAAACCGTTGACGCGTTAAAATGAGATTCCTTCATCTGTTAAATGCGAAGAAGCAGTAGATGATGCCGGTTGTCGGGATCGGGAGATCTCTCGTACCATAGCATAGGGTTTGAATCCCTGTTCATTCAACCATGACCTCGGGCCTGCCATCCACCATCCATTCGGTGTGAAAAACGGTTGGAGCGCCACCGTTCCCGACAATCGTGTTTCCATTCGGGTCGATTTTGTGATAGGTATGCGCGCCAAAATAGTCGCGCATCGCTTGGAGGAGATTCGCGGGCAGCCGAGCGCTGCGATAACTGTCAAAATAGGCGAGCGCCGAGCTGAATGCAGGAATCGGAATGCCAAGCTGTGTTGCGGTCGATACCACGCGACGCCAATTCTCCTGTGTCGTTTCAATCACTTGGCGAAAGTAGGGATCAAGCAGCAGATTTGGCAGAGTCGGATTGTTTTCGTAAGCATCGGCGATGCGATGGAGAAAGCGGGCGCGAATAATGCAACCCCCGCGCCACCCCAAACCAATCTTCCCGAGATCAAGATTCCAATCGTACTCTCGACTTGCCTCGTGCATCAGCGCGAATCCTTGCGCGTAGGAGCAGATTTTGGCGGCATACAGCGCATCGTGAATCGCTTTCAGGAAGGTGGATTTGTCTCCCTCGAATTGCCTGACGGGTCCTTTGATAACCTGCGCCGCTTCAACGCGTTCGCTTTTTATCGCGGAGATATATCGCGCAAAAACCGCTTCGGCGATTGTCCCTGCCGACACCCCGAGATCCAGCGCCGACGCGCTTGTCCATTTTCCCGTGCCTTTCTGTCCCGCTTGATCGAGGATTGTGTCCACGAGCGGCGCGCCGGACGCATCAAACTGAGTAAAGATGTCTGCCGTAATTTCAATGAGGTAGGAGTTTAACTCGCCTTGATTCCATTCGTTGAACAGTTGGCGCATTTCGTCGGCGTTCATCCCCAACGCGTGTTTCATGATCGCATAGGCTTCGCAGATTAACTGCATATCCCCGTATTCGATACCGTTATGCACCATTTTGACGTAATGCCCGGCGCCATCGGGGCCAATATACGAGCAGCAGGGAACCCCTTCAACTTGGGCGGCGATTTTCGTGAAAATCGGTTCCACGAGCGTATACGCCTTTTTCGACCCGCCCGGCATCATCGCGGGCCCCTTGAGAGCTCCCTCTTCGCCTCCGGAAATGCCCGTGCCGATAAAGAGCAAACCGCTCGCCGTAAGCGCTTCATGGCGGCGCATGGTGTCGGCGAAGTTCGCGTTGCCGCCATCAATGATGAGATCGCCATCGGAGAGCAGAGGTCTCAGCATGTCGATAAATTGATCGACCGGTTCGCCGGCTTTGACCATCAATATAATTTTGCGCGGGGCGGAAAGCGACTCTATGAGCTCCTCAATCGAGTACGCTCCAATCAACTGTTTTCCTCGTCCTCTGCCGTTGACGAAATCATCCACCTTCGAAACCGTGCGATTGAAGACCGCGACCCGATAACCCTTACTCTCAATGTTCAGGGCGAGGTTTTCGCCCATCACCGCCAATCCGATAAGCCCGATATCAGCTTTCTCCAACTCCGTAGCCCTCCTAATAGATGTGGTTCACCTACACATGATACATTTCCTCGAAACTACAGTCAACTCAAAAAGTCGGTGGGCATCAGGCATCGTCTAAAAGTAGTAGGCACACTCCGTGTGCCGTACACCGCCTCTTGCCAAATAGTAGAGCGGCCTCCAAGTCGCGACCTGCGTTCCCCGTAGGATCAAGCGAAAGGATAGTGAGTGCGATAGAAATCCTCGCGGTTTCCAACCGCACCTACCGCCAGACGCTTGAAAACACACAATTTTCAGCAGCGTGAAGTATAGAACTGCACGGTGGGCAGCGCCAACCCTACGCGTGACGAGTCTGGATGCCGGCACTTTCGCGCTTCGGATTGTGGGTATCAATGTCTCCCGAGTTCCCACCGTGACCGTCACTTGGCGCGCTTAATCCGTCCCCACGTTGTTGTGAGTTTGCCGATCGGTTGTACAGACGCCGGGTCGTCCATTACCAATTCACCGACCTTCTTCTGATGATCGGAGAGTCGCAACCCGTCAACGACGCAATTCGTCGGGAAATTCGGATCGGGCGGAGAAGCGTTGTTAATCTCAAAGGTTTCCGCGAACAGGGTTGGCCCCCTTTTGAAATTGGATTCGCCTTCAAGTTCACCGTCCAAGTAGAGTTTCAAGCCGTCGCGCCCCCATGTCCCCGCCATGTGGTGATGTTCGCCCTTTTTCCACTTGAGCGGGCCGCTGTCGGCATTGTGCCATCCACCGGCGCTTTTAATCCGCATCCGCGCGATCCCGCCGCCGTCAAACTGCAGAAATACAGCGTCGCTGCCGCGTTTGTAAGTCATGAACAGGAAAAGTTCACCGTTAATCTCATCGGAATTAAGCCCCATGGTTACCCACAACTCAACGGTGCCTTCATCAAGATTGACGAATCGGTCTTCCACCGGGAAGTGAATCACATCGCCAACTTTTTCGCTGACAAAGCCGTTGCCGAATTTACCGGGCTTGAAGCTCCCGCCATCAACGGCGCCGCCCTCTTTTTCAACTTCCGCTTTGCTCTCTAACGCGGAAAAGAAAGTCTCCTCTGCCATAGCGGCGGAGCCGCAAAGCAGCAGTATCGTCAAATAGCACAATGTTTTCATGAAAGATCCTCCTATTTCTGTTAAATTGTGAAAAGGCGATTGAAGATCTTGATAGGGATCTCACCAGCCTTTGAAAGTACCCTGCAGCAGGATTGCGGTGGCGCGATTTACTTTGCCTCCGCATCCTGATCCGCCAACTCGACCCACGCCCCTCGGCGCGCCGCCAGCACGGCGGAATCCGTGAAAATCTGCACCCGCCAGCCGTCATCCAGACTCGGATGATTGGACGCCTCGCCCGCCAAGTTTCGCTCCAAGGCCGGGAAGACGAAATTCTCGAACCGATTGCCCGGAGTCGATGGATGAACCTCCTCAACTTCAGGCACATCCTCTCCGGCGCGCAGCACCGAAACCCTGCTGTAGACGCGGTCAATCGCCAACGAGGCGTCCGTGCCGTGCAGTTCCACTTCGGGCGCGAGCCCCTTGCGCAAAATCGGTGCGTGAGAGAGCACGATGGAACCGACAGCGCCGCTATGGAACTCCCACGTGATCGTCGCATAATCGGGCGCCGTGCCCTTGCGCTGTTTTTCGCTATCCGCCTTCGTGTGCGTTCCGCCCCATTCAATGGCGTCGTTGAGGTAGACGGTGCCCAAGTCCGGTTTGGGCGGCGTGATGGTGTCGGCATGAGCCAGCACGCGTTTTGCCTCGGTGCCCGTGAGCCAGCGCACGGCGTCGTAGGCGTGCGATCCGACATCCGCGATGCTGCCCGCCGCTGACAGTGTGGCGTCGTCTCGCCAGGTGAACGGCATCGCCGCCGGCCGCGGATTCTGCCAGCGGTAGATAATGGCTCGGATATCGCCCAACGTTCCGGCATCGACAATCGCCTTGCCTCGCAGGAACAGCGGTTCGCACCGCGCCCAGAACGGCACGAAATGGGACAATCCCGCCTCGCGGTACGCCTGACGCATCTCGTATGCCTCGGTGACGTTCATGCCTATCGGCTTATCGCAAAATAAATGCTTCCCGTTCTTTGCGCTCGCCATCACCGCCTCATGATGCAGCGCGTCCGGGGTTGCGACGATAACGAAATTGACATCCGGATGATCGACGACCTGACGCCAATCGTCCGTGATGAAGTCGCAACTGTCCTCCGCTGCCGCCGCCTCCAGCCGCTCTCGATTTCGAGCGCACAGCGCGACGATGGTCGCGTCTTGGCTGGCTTCGCGTATCTCTTGTCTGTACGCCGACCCGATAAATCCGGTGGCGCCAATCACTCCAACACGAAACTCCATACTGTTATTCCTCTCTTTTGTAATTATAGAGTATGTGGCCAATATTTCTAAACTTGATTTTCTACATTTGCAGGGAAATATCAATATTCGCTAAATCCCCTATGCCCGTTCTTTTCTTATTCAAAGGTATATACAATCGCCTAATCCTCCACTCATCAAAGCCCCGGAGGTGCAAGAGATGTATAGAAACGTCCGCTTCACTATCCATCAAGAGCCTCATCGGAGCGACAGGTTACATGGCATCAAATCCATGGCGACTGTTTCACTGGTCAAGATAAGAGGGGCAAACGCGCAGAATCTGGTCATTACCCCCCTGTACCCTCCGTGGGCAATTAAATGATCGCTCCGAGGCCTATGTATTTTTAGTGGAAAGCCATATTTTCTGTTTGACTAAAGCCCCAACATAGTATATACTGAAAATACCATCTATTATATATTTATCCTACCATAATATTGAAGAAATGTACAAATACTTAGACTGGATACGTTATCCTAATGGTGACTGGTGTAATTTTCATTCACTTAACCTGTATCAAGCGCACTTTGATATCATGAATGGAGTATACATAATTTGGTATTCAACTACTGGAAGAATCTTGTATGTAGGGCAAGGCCATATTCGAAATAGGCTTGAAGAAAGAAAGAAAGATGTTAGATTTAAGTGGTACGAGAGATCCAACATTTATGTAACTTGGGCAGAAGTAGACAAACACTACCAAAATAGCATAGAGTCATATTTGGCAGACATATTAAAGCCCATTATTGGTGAAATACACCCTCATAATGAATTAGATATTGAAGTAAATCTCCCTTGGGAAATAACACAATGAAAAAAGAAATTAGAGTGGTTACGAAACGCCCTAAGCGGATAACACCATTTGGTTTTATTGAAGAGTCATACGAAAAGCAAATGCTATTCTCAGCATGTATTATTATTTTATATGCAAGTTGGAATATTTGTGACGCGCTAAATGATTTAAGCCTTAAAAATGTTCAGGGGTGTATTAGGAACATTGCCCTATCAATTCCAGTTGCATTGGTTTTTACGTCAATCGTATTTGAAGGTAGTCTCGTTATAATCCAAATAGGGAGATTTTTTATAATGTTGTCAAATTTAATTCGTGATTGGATAGATAAGAAAGAAAACGTTAGAGATGGAAGACTCACGTATGAAGGTGAGGTCAGAAAGCAACAAGAATGGGAAGAATGGAATAGGAAACGGATAATCGCTAATAGGGAAGGGGAAGTATTTGAAACTCCCCCTCCGAGTCCGCCAGTGGAACCCGAAGACAATTAAGGAGATTAACGCAATGAACAATGAGAATGACGCAAATCATGGGCTTAATCAAGACGTAATTGATGCGATTAACGAACTTCGTACCTTTGTAAAACAGTTTGATGAAACACTTGATAGATTGTCTGGTAATCCTGAAAACGATAGTGATCGAACGAAACGGCGTCTATACGGCGAAATAGCCAGACATATTGAGAGTTGCGCCGAAACTAGAGACGCCACTTTACATCATTGATTGTTTACCTTAAAAAGGGCAAGGTGTCGCAAGAGCCTTGAAATTACCCCCAACAACTGGACAGTCCATTAAGGTAGACTTCAGGCTGGCAAAACGGTCATGTTATGAGTCATAATACGGCTCGGCAACGTCAAGAACTACGAAATGAGTTTGTATGGCATGGCTCGCGGAAGTCAGTACGATTAACTGAGTGAACAACCATCAAGCGACTGAACAAGGAGCGCGATAGCAAATCCCATTGCGCATTATGCGTAATGAATCTCCACTACGCAACGCCGAGGCGTTTAACTCCGTAAATCCTATACTCTTGTCACGATTTCCCCGGCCAATCCCAATCCACGAGATTGTCGCTCCAAGCCATCGCCAGCGAGGCGTTGCCGTGCGTCTCCTTCGGCTGAATCGCGCGCGAGACGGAGCCGTGGAAGAACATGATATATTTTCCTATTTCGGATAGGTGTCGCAAGTCCGAAACATGCCCCGCCGTCAGCCTACCCTCCGCCCACTCCCATTCCGATTGCCCGAAGGTCAGATGCCCGACATCCCTCCAATGCGCCATGTCCTTCGAGCGTTTGATCCCGACACCGTTGCGCGGCGAATGAAACAAGACGTATTCGTTGTCCTCGACCAAGACGCACACGTTCTCGCCGCACTCAATTCGTCCAGCATACGTCCACGTCTTGAAATCGTCCGTGTAGGACATACTCGCGCCGTTCTGTTTGTAGAAACACCACCATCTGCCAGGCATGTCCTTGTCTTCCAGCAGATACGGGTCTATCATGCGCCCCATCTCCGCTTCGGGAACATCCGGTCCCTTGACGGGTATCAGCTCCGGCTCGCTCCAATGCGTCAAATCATGGCTGCGCATCAGGAAGAGTCGCGCGGTGTCATCGCCAAAGTTATCTCCGCGCATCGGATATGTCTGTAGGCACAGAATCCATTCGCCGCCGTATTGAATCACGTTCCCGGGACTGGAGTAGTTGAGTCGACGATCCGTCGGCGTCAGTAGCTTGGGTTCGCTCCAGTTGATGAGATCCCGGCTTTCCGTCACGGCGGTGTGGGAATGGTAGATCCCGTCCGGTTCCGCATGCACCCGCGTATGGAACACGCGAAACAGACCGTCGTGGTAGTGTCCTGCAGGATCACGGTTCGCCGCGTATGCGTCGCCGCGCAGGAACGGCTGAAGCGGAATCGCCGACCAATCGATTGGCGCCTCTAGACGTGCCATATCTCTTACCCTTGTGCCGAAGCGGTCTCCGCGAACTGAAAAGCGTAAAGACTCGCCTGATGCAGGTGAAATCGCAGCCGCACCGGCTTATTCCATAGTGCGCGAACATCCGATTTCCCGCGCCAGCGTACCGTGTGCCATATCTGCTTGGGATTATCCGAGCATACCGCATCGCACTCTGCCGCCGAAAAGCCTTCGTACGGCTTGAATTTCGGGTCGAGCGCCTCAACCCGCAGGTATCCGCCGTAAGCCTCGGCATTGACCTTCAGCGCGTCGCCTTCAAAGACAAACTGCCGTGTGAAAACGTTCCCCTGTTCATAGGTTGGCTTGAGTTCCGCCCAACCGTCCTCCCGCAAGATGAGAGCGGTGATGGCATTCGCGCGCAGCCGCGGGTAGATGCCCAACGCGTCCTCCAACGCCGCTTGGTCTCGTTCGTGCTGCAGGAATTCCGCCGTCTTCAGCGCCGTAGGCTTCCTCTTCGACAGCCGCTGTTTCTGCGGGCGTATGTCATGGAGGACATACGCATTGCCGTCGTGTACCAACTGACCCGCCACGCTGTCTGAAAAAAAGCCGTAATCGTAGTGTGCGGGCGTTCCGTGCGTAGCCCACGGACCGGGATCGCCGACCCGCCGCCAATGAATCCCGTCACGGCTGGCGTACAACCCGAAATAAGCGTAGGCTTGTTCCCAATGGTTGTAGGTGGCATCGCCGTCATACTCCTGTATGTGCCGCCGCGAAAAATCGTGGACGCTGGGAATGCCTTCCGTAAAGAACTCCGTCGCGACCCCGATGTATTGACCGCCGATTTTACGAACCGACATATCGTGATATTCGAGGTTGGGCGGGAGGTTCGGGTCGAAATCCACGGATAGCGCGACCCGCTTGGGTGACCAGTTAACGAAGTCCAAACTCTCCTGCCGCCCAATCTGGCGTTTGCGGTGCAGAATATTCCAGTGGTGCGAATACTGGCTGTAAGAAATCCACTTCTGAATCGAATCGTCCCAGATAGGGCGCTGATAGTGGTGTTTCCGAAATCGCGCCTCCTCGCTGACCGTAGTCCACCGCAAGCCGTCGGACGAGACGAGAAATCTCCTGTTCAAGTTCATGAGATACTTTCTCGACTCGTCGCTCCGATCAGGATTAAGCGCCAACGCGATGTCCTCGCCGGCGTTGGTTAGGGCGATGTTGGTGGCTTTGTGCTCCTTAAACGGAATGCAATTTTCGTTCAGCGGCTTCTCCCAATGCAGCGGGTCGGTCGTCTCGGCGTAGCACAACATCCGCTTGTCGTACGTCTCTTCAAAATCCCTGATGTACCACACCTTGAACTTGCCATCGTCCGGATCGTGCACCGCCGAGACAACGAAAGCCCAATGTTCGAAGAACCCCTTGGGGGCGTTCCGCTCCCACGGCGTTTCCATCGGATCGATGATCGGCTGCTCGGGCCGATCCGGTTTGGGAAAGACGCGCTCCGCCCCTTCAAGGCGATCGAGGATGAAATTGTCGAGAAACAACTGCTTCTCCGTCCCGATGTGAAGGAACGGGATATTGTAGTCCGGCGGTATGTAAGGATACAGCTCGTCGACCGCTCGCCTCCCCGACACGATGTCCTCCGTCTTCCGTTGCCTCTCTTTTTGCCTAGTAGGGAATAACGATCGTTGTTCCCTACATCCCGTAGATTGGGATCAACTGTCCATACAGAGCGCAGAATTTACTAGCGCAGTCATTGTCCGTTTCTTTGATCGATAGAAATTCCCGATCACGGCCTCTCCCTTCCTCCCTATCCTTCTTCCATCCTTCCTCACTCCGCTCCGTCAAATCCGAACGCATAAAGCGTGGCGTTCTCTAACTTGAACCGCAACCGTACCGCCTGTCCCCGATAAGCCGACAAATCGCCCCCGGACTCCCAACCGACTTCCGCGTCCGTCACATCACCCGTTAACGGCTCGCTCGCCTCAAGCGTCCTTCCTTCGGCGTCAAGTATCGCGACGAGCGCTTCTCCCCCCGCCGCATCGGCGCTAAGACATAACCGCTTTCCGGTACACGCAACCGGTTTGGTCGTCACGCTTCCGTGAATGTTTGGCGTAGCGGGCTGCAACCCCGCGAGACCGTCCGGTCGCACCGTCGCCAGCGCGAGATACCCCTTCCGCCAACCGTAATGGGTGTCGTCGCTCGCGCCGTAGTAAATCCGAATCTCATCCGGCAAAAAGATGGGAACGCTAGCGTAGACGCAACCCCAATCGTAATCGCCTTTCTCGTGCGAGGTGTCGATGAGCGGCGCGCCGGGGTCAATGATGTGCCATTCCCACGTGTCCGGACTCCAAGCAAGCTCGCAGTGCACCCGATCCGTCTCGGCATTGAAAATCATCAAAAATCCCAAGTAGAGGTCGGCGTGGTGGCAGATGGGCATCACGTAATATTGGCGGTGGTTCTCCAAGGGGTCGAGCACAATCTGCGCATCGGACCAATGGATAAAATCTTCCGAATCCGTCCGCGAAATCGGACGCAGCGGCACATCCTGGTTGCCCGCTCTCCGTTCCGCCCACGCCAACGGGCGCGAACAAGAGACATACTTCCCTATATCCGGCGCCCACATCCAGGTGTGATGCGAATCGCCCCGCGCCGCGCTCTTGTTTTCCACCAGTATCTGATCGCCCCAATGAACTCCGTCCGATGAAAACTTGACGCTCAACCCGTGCCGCGCCGCGGGCACATCCGATGCGTAAAGCATTTTGTAACGCCTCGCGGGATCGGTCTCATGCACGTCCTTGAGGGCGCCGGGGCCGTGCGAGGCGCGAGTCACCAAGTTATTCTCCCTGCTCCCCTCATACTCAATCAGACCCAAATTCGGTTTCTCCCACGAGATTCCATCCTTCGACGCGGCATAGCAGAGGGCCATCTCCCGGCGCTGATTCTGCACCTTCGTGTAGGCGATTGTCGCCCGTTCTTCAAGCGGCGTTCCCGCTGTCGCCGTATCGACGATGAAGGGGTTGTACCAACATTTGAACAGTTGATCGCCCTCGTCGAAGATAGCGTTGGGATAGAGGTTGTCGTAACGCAACTCCCACGGTTTGTCCTCACCGAACAGCGGGTTGGCGGGATGCTTGGCGGATGTTCCGACCCTCAGCGCCAAATCCTCGGTCGAATCTATAATACGCGAATCAAGCATTAAGTATTTACGGCGGTTAAGAGGCATTCCGATTTCTCCTGGATGATGGCGAATTTCCGGACCGGTTAATCTGTCTTCGGTTTGTCAGATTCTCCGTCCTATCCTTGCAGCCCGGTAATTCTATCATAATAAGAAATTGATGTCAATTCGCTGAAAACCGAAATACGGATATCACATCTTTCCCGCTCGGTCTGGATCGCCAAATCCGGACCATCGGTAGATGAGGTCTTAAAGAATTAATCTCCCGTTTGCGACCGATCAAGCGAATGGATAATGAGTGCGATAGTCAATAATCAATTGACAATAACGGTGAAAAATAGTAAAATAACTGAATTGGAGAGATTTGCCGCTAAATCAAAGAGTGACATACGCGGAAAAGAGGCATTTTCTTGACGAATTTCCAGAGCCGTTCAAAGTGATAACGTTTATAATTGAGCGCTTCAACATCCTCTTCAGTGAAGTCAACAACAATCATTATAATGCCTTTGTCAAAGGTCAAAAAGGGCATGTTCAATCCACAAACGCGACTAATTCACATTATAACTGATTGTTGCCCGGAGGAAAAGCGCAATATGAACCGAAGTACGGTATATCTTACATTATTTCATGAGGAGAAGTAACCATGCAGGTAAACCCAAACCAGTTGTGGGAGGACGGCTTCATCATCATTCCGAATTGCGTCCCCTCGAATCGCCTTGATGAGTTACGTAACAGTTTCGAGGTTCTCATTGAACGCCAGAAAAAGATATGGGCGAGCCAACGCGGGCCCCACGATCCGCCCGGCGGCCAATGGGAAATCGCCCCTCAGCCGAGAGTGACCTTCAGTCCGCTCATTAACGAAGAAACCGCCAATACCGTCGAATTCTGTCTGCATGAGAACACGCTGGGCGTTAGTTGTCAGGTAATGCGGGCGCCCGAGACAATTCTCAAATACATTACCATTATGTGCAGCCCGGTACAGGATCACGGTCCGTCAGGTTGGCATCGCGATATCGAACCCAATCGCGACGGTCCGCTAAGCGGTTTACAAGCGGATATGGCGGCAAACGGCGTGGGCACGGTTCAATGGAACATCGCGCTTTACGATGACGACGTTCTGTGGATTGTGCCCGGCAGCCACCGCCGACGCAATACCGATGCCGAGAATCGCACACTGCTTGAAAGCAACCGCGTGCCATTGCCCGGCAGCATGCCCGTCAAACTCAAGGCGGGGGATGGCGTGGTCTATTCCAACGCCATTCTCCATTGGGGCAGTAACTACAGCTCGAAACTGAGGAGAACCATTCATCTCGCCTTTCGTGCATTCGGCACCAAACTATTTTCATATCGTCCCTATCTCAATTGGACCATCGACTTTAGCAAGCGCCTTTCGCCATCGGGCAGAGCGACTTTCGAGCGTTTCAGAAAGCGTTTCGATGCCGAGTTTGACGTCGTTGCGCGGTCGTACCGCGCCATCCTCGAAAAAGACGACTTGACATTTCTTGAATGCCTCGCCACGCTCCATCCCGGCGAGGAACATCGGATGGTCTGCGTCATGTTTTTGACCAAACTGGCTTACAAGATCCATCGCCTGAATGAGCCGGGAATCTCGAGGCAGCCCGATACCCATCAAGCGGCGCTGGTCGGTTGGCCTTGGGAGAGCGTCGATATCCTTCAAAGTGTTGCCAGCCGATTCACGTTTCATGAAACCAGACTCCTGTGGCGCCGCTTTCTCGAAATGGAAAATAGGCTCAAGTCGAAGGAGGACCAATACGAACCCGGGTTCCAGACCGGTCCCACGAAATACTATTTTTACGACATGCCTTCAAACTACGAGGTTGAGGATTTCGTTGCTTCGTGGATGTAATGCGTGATGCGTAATTCGTAACTATACTCCGCGCTGTCAGAAATTGCGTTTTTTGTAGGAGCGATCTCCTGATCGCGACATGCGTTCCCCGTAGGTGCGGTTTCCAACCGCACCTACAGCCAGACGCTTGAAAATACGCAATTTTCAGCAGTATGAAGTATAAATCACGACAGGAGATGCACGTGGAATGAGTCCAAGTTTGGCGTGGGTACCTTTTTTCCTCATGCCCTAGAAATAACCATATCTCAGGTACAAACCGGAGTTTGTATTCTAATGCTTTCGTTATTTCATTTGAACTCGTGTTGATCGATGTCCCTCCCCATCCGCGTCTCTTTCGTGTTGGCATTATTTCTCATTGACGACTCGTCTGATAACTGCTAGAATACGCTATCGCTTACTCTTCAATTATAGTCAAAATCTAGCCGCGACATCAAAACCTTAACCCGCGGAAGGAGAAGTTACCATGGCCCTGACACAAGCGCAACTTGATAAGTTCCACGAAGACGGCTTCCTCATAGTGGAAGACGTTTTCGACAAGAAGGATGTGGAAGCGGCGCGAATTGAAATGGAAAACATTTTCTACGGCACGAGTTTCGAGGATTACTTGGCGAAGTCTGACGCCACCGGCGAAGCGGAATCCACCGACCCCACCCGTACCGCGGCGGTTCCCCACTACGGCGAAACGAAACACGGACGCTCCCAGTTCCCGACAGGCATTGACGCGCTCGATCGCCTCATTGAAAACGAAGACTACCTTGACATGTATGAGCAGTGCCTCGGAACATCGGACATGAGTTACTGCAACGGGCACCTGTTTTTGCGGTCGGGCCCCACGGACAAACGGCACGCCGAACACCCGTGGCAAGGCTACCACATTGACCACTCGACAAACTGCTTTTTGCCGCCCAATCATGAGGTGGATTTATACAACTACGTGAACTCTTGCGTCTATCTCCACGATGTTGAAGACGACGGCGCCCCGATGCAAATCATCCCGGGCACGCATCGCCAGATTATCGACCTTCTTCCCCGGCTGATTAAAGAGGGCAACTGGAGCGGCATGGGCGGAATCAACGACATCCGAGAAATCCCCGAGTTTCCGCCGCCTGTCGCTACGACCGCCAAGGCGGGCAGCGTCCGATTCAATAGTTCTTACGGCGTTCATGCGGCGATCCCCTTCAAGAATAAGCGCAGACAGCGGGGATATTGGACACTCTCGCTCTGCCGCGGGGACAGCAGTCAGTTCACCAAGTTGTCAAACCTGTGGAGAGAACGGGAGTTCTCCATTCCGTTTTGGCAGAAGACCACGCCGCGCGTGCGGGCGCTATTCGGTTGGCCCAAGCCCGGGCACTCCTACTACACGCCCGAAACCGTCGAATCGCTCGCGCACTGGTATCCCGAAATGGATTTAATGCCGTACAAAGAAGCGATGGAGGCATGATGCCCCGCATTGACGCTCACCTTCACGTTTTCACCAAGGCGTCCGCAAAGTTTCCGAGGGAAACCAATGAGCTTTGGCCCGCGGAACGGGAAGAATCTGTCGAAAAACTGCTGGCGGAGATGGAAGCGCATCGGATCGACCAAGCGATGCTGGTGCAACACCCCGGCGTGCGGATTGAACATCACGCCTATCTCTTGCACTGCCTCGGAACTTACCCGGACCGCTTTTTGGGCATCGGGCTCATATCTCCCGACCTCCCCGATGTTGAAACCCACATGGACACGTTGACGGATGGGACGGGAATTATTGGTTTTCGGCTTTCGAGAATTGGGGGACCTCGCGATCCCTTTGAAAAAATAGACGTGAAGCAACTCGGCGCCTATCGAATTTGGAAACACGCCGCGGAGAAGGATTATGTCCTCTGGCTGATTCTCCAAGCCCGCGATGCGCACTTGCTGCCGTATCTTGTTGCCGAATTTCCGCAGGTCAGAATTGTCATCAACCACATGGGGGTATGTCCGGGCAAAGGCAAACTCTCTTGGGGCACGAATTGTCGTCCGCGAATTGAGACGCCGATGTACAATCCGGCGTTCCACACGACGTGGCGGCTTGCTCAATTTGAAAACGTCGCAATGTTGTTGTGCCTTCAGTACGCATTCAGTAACGAACCGTTTCCCTATCGGGACCTGACAGGTTGGCACAACAGCCTTTTACGCATCTACGGCTCCAAGCGACTCATGTGGGCGACCGATTTCCCGTGGATACAAGAAGATCCCGGCTACGGGGAGCTAACAACTATCATCAAAGAATTAATGCCCGATTTAACAGAGGGTGAATACCGCGACATCATGGGTGAAACAGCGAAACGCTTCCTGCGCTTTCCTGACCAATAACTTGCTTTGCGCTACGCTTTTCCCAACAAGAGTGACTATGGCTCTCGTAGGGAATAACGATCGTTATTCCCTACAACAACCGCAGTGCGTAAGTCTTATTTGCACTTATTCGCATACACCGCCCCCACTTTTGAATCGCATACCGCCTACCGAGAGGTAAAAATGGACATCGAAACGCTAAAGACAGAATTGGACGAGTACGGCTTCGTCCTTATCCCCGATTTAATCCCGGCGTCGGATGCCGAGCGCATGACAAGCCGGCTAATGGAAATCATGGATGGGATTTCCGACTCCCCCGATTTCAGCGGCGCGGATGAGACGAGTCAACATCTGCGCGGCGTCTTCAACTTTCTGCATCCCGGCGAATTTGACCTGTTCGAGCAAATCGTTACGAATCCCGTCCTCCTTGAATTGGCGGATTACAAGCTCGGTGACGGTTTTCAACTCAACACGGTAGCGGCTTTGTGGCGCAAACCCGGGGCGCCGGAAGGCAAACTTCACGCCGATCTACCGATGCTGACTCGGCGCGAGACACCGTTTCCCACGCCCAAAGTGTGCTTTCTGCTCAACTGTCTGTGGATGCTGACCGATTTCACCAAAGAAAACGGCGCCACGCGAGTGATGCCCTTTAGTCACCATGCCGCAATCCCTCCCAGAGCCGAGGTTGAATACAGGCATCTGGTCCCGATCGAAGGGCGCGCCGGTTCGGTTGTCGTGCTGAATGGTCCCGTGTGGCATGCCGCTTGGTCAAACACGACGAAAGACCAGCAGCGCATGGGCGCCCCCGTCCCCTTTCACGCACGGTGGATGGATCCCACGGATCCGGCCCTCGGATGGCGCCTCCATAAACGCAACGTCCGTGATAAATTTTCGCCCAAGATGCGGGAGTTGACGCAACACGTAGAAGATGACTGATTAAGGGTGTAGGGTGGACATTGCCCACCATCCTCTTCCGTTTTTTTTCGGAGCGATCTTCGAATCGCGGACGCGCGGCGCCGCGTAAGTCCTATTAGAAACCATTATTGCTCGGAAACAAGCGGAGTATTATGCAACGAACAGTATAAGGTTGTGGAAGAAACCGAGTTTTCAGGAAAAAAGGATCCCTTTTTCTCGAAAATTCGATTTCCAAAAATCGCGTAGCGTTTTCTATTTTGAAAAGAGCCGATAGCCTTTTCACGCATCTTACAGCACAGGAGAAGCGCCTATGGCAACCTACATGGAACAGTTCCGATTTCCCTCCGCCCCCACAGACACGGGCATATATTACCCTGAAGAGGATGGACAACCGATGGCGGCAACTGATCTTCACAAAGATATCCTCATGCGGACTATCTACGCTCTGACCGAGCATTTCAGCCCGGATTCGTCCGTGTATGTCTCCGGCGACATACTGATGTATTACGTGCAAGGATTCCCCGAAAAGGTTGTGGCGCCGGATGTGCTTGTCACTTTCGGCATAGGGAATAAACGCCGCCGTACGTACAAGGTCTGGGAGGCGGGAAAGATTCCGGATTTCGCCATGGAGTTCAGCAGCGAGAACACCTATCACAACGACTTGGGCGGCAAAAAGGAGCTCTACGCGTCGCTCGGCATTCGCGACTACTTCCTTTACGATGCGGAAGCCCGGTTTTTGCCCACGCCGCTCATGGGGTATACTTTGGTTGACGCTGCCTATAAAGCGATACCCGAGGATGAACGCGGCAATGTGCGATCTGCGGCGTTAAATTTAGATTTCTACGCGCACGATGAAGGTTTGGGGATTTACAATCCCGTTACGGGTAGGTGGCTGCGAACGCGATCGGAACGCACCGAAACTGCCGAGGAACGCGCCGAACAAGAAGTTGCCGCACGGAAGAAAGCGGAAGCCCGAGAACAGGAAGAAGCCACCGCACGGAAGAAAGCGGAAGCCGGACAACGGGAAGAAGCCGCCGCACGAAAGAAGGCGGAAGCCGGACAACGGGAAGAAGCCGCTGGACGACGAGAAGAAGCGACCGCGCGACGGAAGGCGGAAGCCCGAGAACAGGAAGAAGCCGCCGCACGGAAGAAGACGGAAGCCGCGCTCGAGAAGGCGGATACTGAAATCCTGCAACTTCGGGAGGCGATCGAGCGCTTGCAGACGCGTCGCTAACTCCTATCGTTTCATGTTATACTCTACGCTGTCAGGAATTGCGTTTTTTGTAGGATCAAACGAGTGAATAGCGAGTGCGATAGAGATCCCCAAACGAGTGAATAGCGAGTGCGATAGAGATCCCCAAACGAGTGAATAGCGAGTGCGGTAGAGATCCCCAAACGAGTGAATAGCGAGTGCGATAGAGATCCCCAAACGAGTGAATAGCGAGTGCGATGGAGATCCCCAAACGAGTGAATAATGAGTAGGATTTTCTATCGCACTCATTATCCATTCGCTTGATCGACAGAAATCCTCGCGGTTTCCAACCGCACCTACCGCCAGACGCTTGAAAACAAGCAATTTTCAGCAGCGTGAAGTATAATCTTCCGCTTTACCGCCGAAGACGGAGTGAAACCGTAAACGACGTATGTTCAAGAATCTATGTCCGCCAGCCATCGGCATTCACGCCGGTATGCGCGAAAACCTGAGACTCGCGAAGTCTGTCGGCTTTGAAGGGGTTGACTTGGACATTGATGAAGCAAGCAGGTTAACGAAGGAACATTCGATTGATTATGTCAGAGACTTTTGGGGAAAATCAGACCTGAAAATGGGCGGATGGGAATTCCCGCTTGAGTGGCGCCGCGGTGAAGCGGAATTCCGAGAAAGCTTGAAACGGTTCCCGACACTGGCGAAACTTGCCGCGGACCTCGGCTGCCACCGCACTACAACACAGGTTTTCAACTGGAGCAATGCGCCGTTTAACGAAAACTGGGATTTCCACATCAGACGCCTAAAACCCGCCGCGCAGATTCTGAAAGATTACGATCATTCACTCGGACTGGAATTTATAGGTCCCGCCGCAAGCCGCAGGATGCACCGATTCTCGTTCGCCTACGATATGAATGTCGTCCTGGACCTCGCGGCAACCATCGGGGCTGGCAACGTCGGGCTCCTATTCGACTCCTGGCACTGGTACACTTGCCGTTCCACGCTGGATGACGTGCGGAGGTTAACCAAGAATGAGGTGATTTACGTTCAGGTCAACGACGCGCCGGTAGGCATTGCTATTGATGATCAACTTGACGATGAACGCTGCTTGCCCGGGGCGACGGGAATGATTCCGGTAGCAGAACTGCTTGCAATTTTCAATCGGATGGGTTACGATGGTCCCGTGACGCCCGAGCCGTGTAACGATGAGGTTGAAACCATGCCTCCGAGCGCCGCGGCGAAAGTTAGCCTACAATCGTTGGATAAGGTTTGGAATTTGGTCTGAGCGATTTCGAGGTCGCGACATGCGTATCCGTAGGTGCGGTTTCCAACCGCACCTACCGGGGACGCGGGGATCGCTATCCACTCGCTTGGGGGATCTCTATCGCACTCATTATTCATTCGCTTGATCGGTTTATCTTCTGAAACTATGCAAAAAACTCCATCAAACCGACTCAAAGTTGTGGTTCCGGGCGACAATCCGCCGCAGATTCAAGGTTCGCCGCACCTCGAGCGCTTGGATCCCTATGCCGACGTTGCGTTATACACCGACCACTGCGCATCTGACGAAGAGAAACTCAAGCGCGCAGGTGACGCGGAGATTATAATCAACTCGCGAGGGATGGTCACCTGGCGCTCGGAGATTCTTCGTCAGTTGCCGAAATTGCGCTTGATTGCAACCTGCTCCATCGGAACGGACATGATCGATTTGGAGGCGGCGAAGGAACTCGGCATTACTGTCAGCAACCAGCCGGGACGCACCGCGCCTGTCGTCGCCGAACAAGCGTTCGGCTTGATGTTCGCCATCGCCAAAAGAGCCGCGTTTTTCACGGAAGCCATGCGTGCCGGTCGGTGGCCACGAATGGATCACATCTATCTTCGCGGCAAAACCTTGGGGATTGTCGGCGCGGGAAACATCGGCGCCGAAATGGCGCGGCTCGGCAACGCCATCGGCATGAATGTCATCGCTTGGACGTACCACCCCTCGCCGGAACGTGAAGAGGCGCTCGGCGTTAAATTCGTAGGCTTGAATGAACTGCTCGGCGCGTCGGATGTGGTCAGCATACACGCTAAATTGACCGATGACAGTCGAGGTTTAATCGGAAAGCCGCAGTTCGATCTCATGAAGCCCAACGCGCTTCTCGTCAATGTCGCTCGTGGCCCCATCGTTGACACGAATGCTCTCGTTGACGCGTTGAATAGCGGGCATCTCGGCGGCGCAGCCATTGACGTTTACGATCAAGAGCCGATACCCGCGAACCATCCGCTCCTCGGTTGCGAGCAAGTCGTACTCACCCCTCACTGCGCGGACATGACCCCCGAGGGAGTGGATCTCCTCAACGAGGGGGCGGTGGACAACGTCATCGCCTTCTTGCGGGGAAAACCGCAAAACGTGGTCGTATAATGAGTATAACGGGACTTACGTAGTAGATAGCTTGTAGGAGCGATCTCCCGAGCGCGACAGCCTACTCGTAGTGGGGCAAGATGCTCCGCCCACAAAATTGAGTTATTGACACTGCGTAACCGCCGTATAAAGAAAAATCAAGGGAGATTGACCGAAGGAATAAATGCAACAATCACATAACCAAATTCTCGTCAAACAACTGAAGACGCTCTGCGCACAAGAGCGCAAACGCATTGAAAACCGTCATCGGTTCGGCATTACGGGCACCGAGATTGTCGGAGAGTATACCCACCTCGCGGACAACGTGATTCAACGAATTTACCAAGCGGCTATTCATGACGGGATTATCTCGAAAGAAATGCCACTCGCCATTCTCGCTGTCGGAGGTTACGGAAGAGCCGCGCTCAACCCGTATTCGGACATTGACGTGATGCTGGTGTACGACCACGCCAAACTCACGACAACGCAGATAGAACCGTTTGCGAATCAACTCATCGCCATGCTCTGGGATGTGGGATTCGAGGTGGGACACAGTTGCAGATCAATCAAGGAATGTATCAAAGCAACGTATCAAGACTTGTTCTCAAAGACTTCCATGATTGAGGCGCGTTACATCACCGGCGCCAAAACGGTGCATCAACAGTTCCAAAGTCAGACCTCCAAACACTTCTACAAACGGCAAATCAACAAGTTTATTTCCCAGACAATTCGCGAGTGGAATGAACGCCACCACGCATACGGTTCGACCATCTATCTGCAAGAGCCGAATATCAAAGAGAGCGTTGGAGGATTAAGGGACTTCCATACCGCCATCTGGGTCGCCGCCGTACGGTACGGGATCAAAGAACTTGATGAACTGGCGAAGCGCAAGATTGTGCCTTCACAAGTCGCGGAAGCATGCGAAGCCTCGCTTGATTTTCTGTGGCGGCTCCGCAACGAACTCCACTACGTAACGAAGCGTAAAACCGACCAACTCGCCTTTGAAGTCCAGCAAACCATGGCAAAAAACTTGGGATACACCGACAACGGACACGTCTTGGCTGAGGAAGCCATGATGCGGGATTACTATCTGCACGCCGAGCATCTGTTTGAATTTGCGAAACTTATCATTGACCTCGTGAAATACAAAACGCGGCTCGGCAGTGGCGCGCTCAATCGCCTGCGTTCCGAAAAATTGTCGGACGGATTCCATGTAGTTCGGAAGGAGATATGTTTTCAGCCCGGAAGTTCAGGGTTTTCAAGCGACTCAACCCGCATATTGAAGTTGTTTGTCCATAGACAGAGGTTGGGATACCGTGTCGGCGCCGATGTAAGGTATCAAATCGCCGCCAATTTAGAGCTTATTGATGATGATTTCCGGCGCACCCGCGAGAACGCGAGGGTATTTCTCTCAATCTTGGGCTATCCGAGTCGCGTCGCCGAGACGCTGCGTCGAATGCACCGTTGGCAGGTATTGGAGCGCTACCTGCCCGAGTTCGGCAAGATTCGATCTCTCGTCCGCTACGACCGTCCGCACCAATACACCGTGGATGAGCATACGATGTACGCCATCGAAAACTTGGAGGAAAATACGCTTGCAGGCATGAAGGACGGCAAACATTTCATTGAGATACTAAGCTCGCTGGAAAAGCCGGAACTGTTACGCCTCGCCGTGCTATTCCACGATGTCGGCAAAGGAATGGGAGGGACCGGAAACCATGACGAACGAAGCGTGAAGGCGGCGGAAGCAATGCTGAACCGCTTAGGGTTGCCGGAATCCGATCGCGAAACCGTATTGTTCCTGATTGCGCGGCACCTTGATATGTCTTACACCGCCCGGCAACGAGATCTTGACGACCCATCCACGATTGAGCAGTTTGCAAAGTTGGTTGGGAATGAACAGAACGTCAAGATGCTATACCTGCTAACATTCGCGGATATCCGAGCGGTCAGCCCCGATATCTGGACGGAGTGGAACGCTCTGCTGCTGCGAGAACTCTACGAGCGCACACTGAAATTTCTCCAAGGCGAACCCTATCGTCTAAAGTTGGACGAATTACGGAAAGAGGTAACGGCGCTTATCGGTAAATTCGTTAGTGAGAACGTAATTCAGCGTCATTTCGAGATGATGCCCGATCAAGAGTTGGTGGGAAATTCGCCGGGATTCATCGGCAAACAGATCCAACTCATTGAACAACTCGGCGACAACCCAATTGCCGTTGCCTGCTTCAAAGCCGCCGAAACCCACACCCTAATCGGGATCTGCACTCGGGATAGACGCGGCGCTTTTCGCCAAATCACGGGCGCCCTTGCCTCGGAAAATGCCAATATCATGAGCGCCGAGATTGAGACTCGCCACGACGGGCTGGTTATTGACGCCGTCAATCTGACCGATGGAATGCATCGGAAGGGATTGAGTCTCGAACAGCGAGAACAGATTACCCGAGCGCTTGCGGACGTTTGGCGCGGGAAAGTAGATTTTGAAGCGGCAATCCGAAAGCGGGAGGAGGCGCACCCGCGCGGCGCCGCACGGCGATATCTGCCGCCAAGAATCACCGTTGATAACCGTGGCTCCCATCTGGCGACAATCATCGACATCCGCGTTCAAGATCGAGTTGGCTTACTCTACGCAATCTCGGATACATTCTACAAGATGAACCTGGACATCCGAATCGCCAAGATTAACACGGAAGGCTATACCGCGATGGACTCATTTTATGTCACGGACGAGGATGGCGGAAAAATTACAAGCGTGGATCGAATTGACGAAATCAAGAGCGCGCTGACGAATCGACTAGACGCCAACGGATAAGTTGCAACAGCGTTCTCTAACGCGCAATCGGAAATTCCGCCGTTGTCCGATGGACGATTGGAAGGTTGAAAGACGGGGAGGGGCCTGGTTGATGGTGTTGTGTAGGTTGGGTTTCGCCGGATTTTGGGAGATTCACGCGGAACCGAACATTGACAACTGGGTGGGATGTTTGATTTTTTGGTCGGCGCTTTTCGACTCAACCCGCATTGGGCTCTGGAATCAGATGCAATTGCCCCGCGTTACGCTCATTTTAGTATTGACAGAATCTTTCTAATCGTTTAGAATCACAGTGTTTGGTGTTAGTTCACTAAAGAATTCGACAGCAATCTGTCCTCTGACAGACTGAGTTTACAATCATGCCGCTGCCCTATTTCCGCCGGCAAGTCCGGTATTCGCTCTAGCCTTCGGCGATAAACTTGAGTGCTATTGTTTAAAATCCGTAGTCATCTTTACCTGAATTCGAGGATGGGCTGGACCGATGCTTGAGCCATCCTGTCCACTCACGATGTACTAAGAAAAAAAGGAGGGTTTGAATGTACCATGGGCATAGACGTACCTACAAATCTAACTGAGTTTCTAATTTGGTTCTTTGATATCGGCTTTGACGCTGTTGGAGTGATTTTCACCATCTGGCTGATTGTCTTTTTCATTCCGCGGCGCGATACACTGTATCTTGATACGATGAAAGAGGATATGGAGGACAGTCGCGAGTCGATAAAAGTCTTACATCAAGAAGTAACGTCGTCACGGGTTCTTATTGCCGAACACATGACGGAACACAACAAGACGCAGACGAAATTGCTAAGTGACTGTGTTACGCTCATGCAACGCCTCGTTGCGAAATCCGAACAGCAGGATAGTGAAGCGCACACGCTTAACGAGCACATGACCAAACAGGACTCAACGCAGACAATGCTGATGAAGGAGTGCGTTGACATCATGGCTAACCTTGAAGCGAAGATGCGGGAACAATCTGACGCTGTTTCGCGTTAACGACCGTATCGTAGTTTCCGTATCCGTCGCTTCCTCGCACCGCAGATCAAATCTGGAAGATGAGCGTCCGAGCTCACAATTCACAGTTAGAAGTTGTACTGCGCGCTGTCAGAAATTGCATCTTCTGTAGGATCAAGCGAGTGGATAACGAGTGCGATAGAGATCCCCGGATCTCCAGGTCGCGACATGCGTTCCCCGTAAGATCAAGCGAGTGGATAGCGAGTGCGATAGAAATCCTCGCGGTTTCCAACCGCACCTACCGCCAGACGTTTGAAAACACGCAATTTTCAGCAGCGTGAAGTATAACTAATACTAAAGTTACAATCATCGGCGGTTCGTAGTAGTGCAATTCATTGCACGTCTTGAATCGACTGTAGCATTTAGATTTTGAATCCGTATAAGTTCGTTTTCTTCGTTTTGCATTTGCGCGACCTTGAGTCTGACAATAATTGCCCGCCTACGCACTATGACATGGAGTAACTTGCCTACAATCCGTAAGCGGTCTTCATCTAATTTTCACGATGAGTTAAACCGACGGTAAACTCATCCTATTCACTCGTGATTTACTAAGAGAAAAGAGAGGTTTTGCATATACCATGGAGATGCCTACAAATTTTATTGAATTCGTGTTTTGGTTCCTCGATTACGGATTTGACGTAATCGGCGTGCTTGTTATCATATTGTTGCTTGTCTATTTCATTCCGCGGCGTGATGCCCTCTACCTTGATTCGATGAAAGAGGATATGGAGGACAGCCGAGAGACGATTAAGGGCTTGCATCGGGAAGTGGTGTCATCGCGGGTTCTGATGACCGAACACATAACGGAACATAACAAGGCGCAAGCGAAGTTGTTAAGTGATTGTGTTTCACTCATGGAGAATCTCGTTGCGAAAACCGAACAGCGAGATGACCGCGCGCACGAGTTTACGGAACACATAACCCAACACGACACATCGCAGACTGTACTGATGAAGGAATGCATTGATATCATGGCTAAATTAACGGCTATGATTGGAGAACAGTCCGCAGCAATTGAGAGTCAGAACCCGAGCGCACTCGCGCAATCCGATCAAGACTAATACCAATTCCTAATTGATGAGTTACACGCGTCGGTGATTGTAATTGCCCGATTCAACGGGTGTTGTTGACGAGTGTAACATTTATACTTTGCGCTGCCGAGAATTGCGTGTTTTCAAGCATCTAGTCCGTAGGATCAAGCGAATGAATAATGAGTGCGATAGAGATCCGCTGGGTTTCCAACCGCACCTGCCGTGAACACACGTCGCGACCTGGAGATCGCTCCTACAAAAAGACGCGGTTTCTAACAGCATGGAGTATAGATTTTGAATTCGTATGACCCAAATGCTGTGAGAGGTCGCTGATAAACGTACAAAGAACCGCGTATAGTGAGATAATGGAGGTTGCTAGATGCAACAATCAGCTATCCAAGCGCTCGTTAAACAACTGAAGACATTCAGCGCAGACGAACGGGACCGAATTGAAAAATGCCACCGATTCGGTCTCGGGGGAATCGAGATTGTCGAAGAATACACTCGCCTCGCCGATAATGTGGTTCGGCAGATTCACGAAGACGGAATACAGCGTGAGATGCTGCAAAAAGACGCGCCACTCACCATTCTAGCTTTGGGAGGCTATGGGCGCGCGGAACTCAATCCGTACTCGGATATTGATGTGATGCTGCTCTACGACGATTCCCAAATCGCGGTCGGGGAGTTGGAGTCCTTCGCCAATCACCTTATCACCGTACTCTGGGATGTCGGTTATGAAGTCGGTCACAGTTGCAGGTCCGTCAAGGAGTGCATTCGCGCTACCTACGATGATTTTGTTTCCAAGACATCAATGATCGAGTCCCGTTACATTGTCGGCGAAAAAGCCGTGCATAAACAGCTGTTACGGCAAGTTGCAAAACACGTTTACAGGCGACAAATCAAGAAGTTCATCGCGCAAACCATCGACGAGTGGAAAGAGCGTCACGAGTCGCACGGTTCGACCATCTACCTCCAGGAACCGGATATCAAAGAAAGCGTTGGAGGCCTTCGAGATTTCCATACGGCAATATGGATTACCGCCGTGAAATATGGGATTAAAGACCTACATCTGCTTGCCAAACGCAACATTATCTCGCCAAGCCTCGCTGAAGCGAGTAGAGCGTCGCTCGATTTTCTGTGGTGGTTGCGCAATGAGCTGCACTACGTTGCAAAGCGAAAAACTGACAAACTCTCCTTTGAGGTGCAACAGACCATCGCCAAGAATCTTGGATATTCCGACGACGGAAATATCTTGGCGGAGGAAGCCATGATGAGAGACTATTATCTGCGCGCCGAGCACCTTTCCGAGTTCACCAGTTTCATCATTGACCTTGTGAAAGACAAAGAATCGAGCGGCATCCGATTAATGAAGCTTTTGCGCTCCACGAAACTGTCCGATGGCTTCTCGGTTAGTGATAGGGAAATTGCCTACCAGCCCGGACAATCGGATTTTTCGATTTATCCAACGCGAATAATGAGGCTATTTGTTCACATGCAACAGCTTGACTATCCTATTAGCAACGGTTTAAAGCATGTGATTATCGCCAATTTACATCTAATTGATGAAGAGTTTCGAAGCACCCGCGCCAACACGGAGGCATTCCTCGCCATTTTGGGGGATTCGGTCCGCGTTGCCGAAACCTTGCGGGAAATGCATCGCCTGGAAGTGCTCGACTGCTATCTACCCGAGTTTAGCAAAATCCGGTCCCTTGTACGTTACGATCGGCCGCACCAATTTACTGTTGACGAACACACGATGTGCGCAATCGAGAACTTGGAAGAGCAGACGCTGCAGGGGGTGAAGGATGGGCAAACCTTCATTGAAATGCTAAATTCTTTGGAAAAACCGGAGTTGTTGCGCCTCGCCGTACTATACCACGATGTAGGGAAGGGGATAGAAGGTCCCGGAGACCACGATCAACGAAGTGTTGAGGCGGCGAAAGCCATGCTGGATCGCTTGGCGCTACCGGAAGAAGATCAGCAAACTGTCCTGTTCCTGATTGAAAATCACCTTGAAATGTCCCATACGGCTCAACATCGTGATTTGGACGATCCGAAAACAATCGAACAGTTCGCAAGGTTGGTTGAGAACGAACAGAAAGCGAAGATGTTGTACTTATTGACATTCGCGGATATGCGCGCTGTCAACACGAACATTTGGACGGAGTGGAGCGCAACGCTGTTAAAGTCGCTTTACGACCGCACCATCAAATACCTGCGAGGCGAACCCTATCGGATAGAATTGGATAACCTGCACAAGCAGGTCGGCGCCCTGATTGGCAAATCCGTCGGGGACGCCGCAATCCAGCGGCACTTTGACACGATGCCTGAACAGCAACTAGTCGGCAACGCGCCCGAGTTCATCGCCAAACAGATTGAATTGACCGAGCAACTTGGGGACAAACCCATAGCGGTCGCTTGTTTTCAAGATACCCAATTTCATACGCAGATTGGAATCTGCACGCGAGATAATCGCGGCGCCCTTCGCAAAATCACAGGCGTAATCGCCGCGGAAAAAGCCAACATCTTGAGCGCCGACATTGAAACGCGACGCGACGGAATTGTGATCGATACCATAAACTTGACCGATGAAACAACACGGAGCGGTTTGAACGCCGGGCATCGCGATCGAGTTATTCAAGCGTTAGATGGCGTCTGGCAGGGCAATGGTGACGTTGAATCCCTGCAAGAACCGGGGGAGACGCGTGTATCGCGCAAGGGCAGACGCAATCTGCCGCTAAAAGTTGTCGTCGACAATGGCGGTTCGGAAGTGGCAACCATCATTGACATCCGCTCTCACGATCGAGCCGGTCTCCTCTATGCAATCGCGGATGTGTTCTACGATTTGAATATTGATGTGCGTATTGCCAAAATCACCTCGGAGGGCTTGACAGTGATGGACTCGTACTACCTCCCCGAATCCGGTCAAAGAAAGGTTTCAAAAGCAAACCGCATTGAAGAAATTAAGAACACTTTCTATGTAACGGAGACGGATGGCGGAAAGATCACGGAGCCGCACCGAGTTGAGGAAATCAAAAAAACGCTGACGAATCGCCTGAGCGCCGGCTAGCAATCTTACCCGTGTAACGCTCGTTCATTCTGTTTGTTACAAAACCCACACGGTGCCGTAGGCGGGGCATCTTGCCCCGCTCCGAATCGCGCCCGCCTTTGCTGTGCCAGTCCTAGCGAGGCACCGGTAAGCCTTGCGCCGCGATTAGCACTTACTACTACCGTAGGCGGGGCATCTTGCCCCGCTCCGAATTGCGCCCGCCTTTGCTGCGTCAGTCCTACGTCATGCACTCTCGCCGGCTGACAAAACTGTTACATCTTCACGGCGCCACTCCAGACAGACGCTGTCTCCAGATTTCCAACGGTTTTCCTGCCCGCTGTCAGGATTTTGTTGGTGCACAACCACAGATGTTCCGTCAAACGCTTCCACGCTGTACTGGATTGTTGTTCCAAAATACATGCTGTCCCGAATTGTCCCCGTTATCCGATTGTGGGAGCGCTCCGCGGGTTGAGCCGTTAGGGATATGCGTTCGGGGCGAATTGCCGCCGTGACAGCCTGAACCCCCTGCAAATCTCCGTTATGTCTGCCAAGAATCGTTACCTCTGAATGATTATTCGGTTGCACCTTTGCCCATTCCCCTTCAATCGCCAGAAGCCTTCCGTCAAAGAAATTTGACGCTCCCGTAAAATCGGCGACAAACCGGCTGTTTGGCTCATTGAAGATTTCAGCCGCGCTCCCAACTTGGCACACCGCGCCTCGGTTCATGATAGCGATACGGTCGGATAGCGCGAACGCTTCGCCTTGGTCGTGGGTGACATAGACAAAGGTTATCCCCACCTCGCGCTGCAACTCCTTCAGCTCCACCTGCATCTGTTTCCGCAGTTTTAAGTCAAGAGCCGCCAGGGGTTCATCCAACAACAGAATTGATGGTCGATTGATGAGCGCGCGCGCCAGCGCCACACGCTGCTTCTCGCCGCCGGAGAGTTCACCCGGCTGTCTGCCGCCATACCCCGGCAGACGCACCATCTCCAGAAATTCATCGACTTGCGCTTCTATCTCCCTCTTGGGAAAATTTTTCATCCGCAATCCGAACCCTATATTTTGTGCCACGCTCTTGTGCGGAAAAAGCGCATAGCTCTGAAATACCGTATTGACATCCAGACGATAAGGCGGTGTGCGTCCGATGGCTACGCCGTTGATGTAAATTTCCCCGGAGGTCGGACGATCAAACCCGCCAATCATCCGTAACGTCGTGGTTTTTCCGCAACCGCTCGGTCCGAGCAGCGAGAAAAATTCACCGCTGCCGATTTCAAGCGAGATGTTGTCGACAGCAACAGTGTCGCCGAAGCGTTTCGTCACATGTTTGAGAGAGATGTTTCCCTTTGACATTTTTCCAAATCGTAGTGGACTAGCGTTCCACCTGTCTCCGGATGACATTTGTATGTGGTGAATCCGGCGATTGCGTGATATAATGCCGGCGATTTGTCCAGACCGCGCAATGCTCTATTTTATCAATGTTTAACCGTTTGTTCAATTAGATTATCATCTGTGGGCGACACGCATGCGGGGACTAACGATCGTTATACTAATTCGCAATCAATGAGTTACAAGAGCCGACGGTTTGTAGTTGCCCGATTCATCGGGCGTTTGTAGTTGCTCAATTCATTGAGCGCCTCCGATTGATTTTAACATGTAGATTGGATTCGTGCTTGTTCCTACGCATTGTGTGTGATGAATCGTCATCACGCGGCATTCACGGGTTCAAATGCGTAAGTCCTACACAAATTCCGCAGATCAACGCAAACCTCAACGCTACTTTCGAAGGAGAAAATATTCAATGTCTGAACAAAACCGACAGTTCATCTTTGCCTCAAGGCCAGTGGGTTATCCGAAAGAATCCGACTTCAACTTCGTGTCTTCACCGATTCCCGCGCCCGGTGATGGGGAAGTTCTGATACACACCTGTTACTTGTCCGTTGATCCCTATATGCGCGGACGCATGAGAGAAGCCAAATCCTATGCGGCTTTGTTAGAGATTGGCGATGTCGTGCTCGGCGGAACCGTTGGACAAATTGTCGAGTCAAAGCATCCCGACTTTAACGAGGGTGACATTGTCAAGGCATACTTGGGATGGCAGGAGTACGGCGTGGCAGCCGGAGACGCCATTCAGAAGGTCGATCCGTCACTCGCGCCGATATCGACAGCGCTTGGCGTGCTCGGTATGCCGGGACTGACTGCGTATTTCGGTCTGCTTGAAGTAGGACAACTCAAAGACGGCGAGCATGTCCTTGTCTCCGGTGCGGCGGGGGCAGTCGGCTCCACCGTAGGCCAAATCGCAAAAATCAAAGGCTGCCGTGTCGTTGGCGTTGCCGGCACGAACGAAAAAATCAACCACATTGTCAACGATCTCGGTTTCGACGATGCATTCAGCTATAAATCCGTCACGGATTACGATGCCAAATTGCAAGAGGTGTGCCCAGACGGAATTGACGTGTATTTTGACAACACCGGAGGCCCCGTAACCGATGCGGTCTTTCTAAATATCAACCTGAGAGGACGCATGGTTATCTGCGGCCAAATCTCCCAATATAATTTGGCAGAACCCGATCTGGGCCCGCGCCTCCTGTGGCAACTAATCGCCAAGCGCGCTAGAGTCGAAGGAATGTTGGTGAGTGACTACGCCGACCGGCACGAAGACGCCCTCCGCCGGATGGCAGAATGGGTTCAAGCTGGAAAACTAAAGTATAGAGAGACAATCACCGATGGGCTCGAAAATGCCGCCACGGCGTTTATCAGCATGTTGAAAGGCGGCAACATCGGCAAGCAACTGGTCAAAGTCTCCGCCCCGGAATAAACCTTCGCGTATCCCGTAGGAGCGATCTCCAGGTCGCGACGCGCCCGTCATCCGTAGGAGCAATCTCCGAATCGCGACTTCCTATCGCGGCATCGAAAAAAAACGTACCCCTATCTGATCATTTGCTCCCGATGTGCATCATATATAATGGAAGGCAAAAACAGTGATGCAAATCCCACCCGTAATTCACGCGGCATCGGGAGCGATGACAATGGCACACAGCGACTCCGAACTAATCAAACGGACGTTGGGCGGCGACGAAACCGCCTTTGGATTTCTCGTCGATAAATACAAAGGCGCCGTCCACGCCCTCGCCTACCGCAAAATCGGGGATTTCCACACTGCCGAAGAAATCACCCAAGACACCTTCCTCCAAGCCTACCAGAAACTATCGACACTCAAGGATTGGCGCCGCTTTCCGGGATGGCTCTACACCATCGCCTCGCGATTCTGCTTGATGTGGCATCGAAAAAATAGGCTGCCGATGCAGTCGATTGATGCCGTTGAGACGCATCATGTTGATGCTTTGGCGCAGGCACGGTACGCCGACGCACGCACTCGTGAAACAGTACACGACGCGCTCGAGGAACTGCCGGAAAGCCAACGCACCGTCTTGACGCTTCACTATCTGGGCGGGATGAAGTGCGAGGAGATAGCGCGGTTCATGGGAACATCGCGCGGCGCTATTCTTGATCGACTCTATCGCGCCCGATTACAATTAAAGAAGGAGTTGATACCGATGATGCGGCAAACATTAGGAGCATTTCAATTGCCTCCGACTTTTACGACACGGATTATGAATCGAATCGACCAGTTTCGTCCGACATCAACACCAGTGAGCAAGCCGTTGACGCCGTGGCTGGCTGCTATGGCAGCGCTTGTCGTTGCGCTATACATCGGACTGGGGCAGCAGTTAACCACACGATCGCAGCGTCCGTATAGTCTTGACGCCCCCGACTCAACTGTGCAGGTTGAACTCATTGACGCGCCCGCAATTTACCGTCCCGAGACGAAACCGGCGCTCGCCAATCGGCCGGGGCAATCGAACTCAAAAAACGGGAAACCTCACTCGCAACCAGATGGCGCTGTCCTTGGAGCGGCTTCAACCGTCTCTAGCGAAAAGGGGCTCAACGACTCCGAATGGGTGCAGACCAATGGGCCCTCTGGCGGAGAGGTCACTAATCTATTCCGAGCGTCGGATGGCGCGCTCTACGCCGCTACGACCAGTCCGGGAATCTTTCGATCCGATAACAATGGCGACACCTGGATATCGCTCCACAATGATCTGGATGTGTATCGAGACGGTTACCTTCCGTTTGTCCACGCTATAACTGAAGCGGACGGTGTAATCTACCTCAAAGATTATGAGAGTTTTTTCTATTCTTATGATCACGGCGAATCGTGGCGATGGGTGAAATTCCCCGACCAGTTCGAGACCGCCACTGCATTCGCTGTCAGTGGAGAACGAATCTATGTCGGTAAAAATGAGGATGGTGTCGTATATTCTGATGATTACGGCGAATCATGGACGCCCCTCAGTAAGGGTATGTTCATCAAACTGAGGGAAATGCTCAAGACCGTTGAAACAACCCCCATTGTCCAAAGCCTGTCCATTAAACCGCCGGACAAACTTATAACGGTTGGAACAACCCTCTTTGCCAAGCGCGGCGATAACCTTTTTCGGCTGAAGGCGGGTGAGGAATCATGGACAAGTGTCGCGCATCTTAAAGATCTGCGCTTTTTCACCGCTACCGGAGATGCATTGGTCATTGGAAGCCAATTTGACTTGCGTCGGTCAACGGACGAAGGCGGCAGTTGGGTACCGATGACGGGAAAAATTCGCTTGAGGTCCTGGGAAGACCAGAATGTCAAAGTAGACGTTCCGTGGTCACGGGCGCCGGTAGAATTGGAATTTCGATCTCTGAGCATTCTAGGCATCGCGGGGTTTGAAGACGCTATTTACGTTCTACTCAGTGATGGCGGTTTACTCCGATCAACCGAAAACGGAATTTGGGACACTACCGAGACGGGCTTGACTGGTTTGGAGATGTGGAACATGAATGACATGGTCGCGCTATCAAGACATGCTGTCTGTATCGCGACAAGCGAAGGTGTGCTTCGATGGACAGATGACGAACAATCCTGGAAACGCATCAACGAGGGGATAATCAATACGTATGTGTACGATATAGTGTCCTACAAGGACGCGCTCTATGCGACGACGGGGCACACCATCGTAAAATCCGTGGATGGCGGGGACCGGTGGATTCCAGTCCACCGCGGGCTTCCGGTGACACAGGCGTGGGCATTCGCTATAGCGGACGGTCAACTCTATCTCGGTCTGAGTGAGACGAATATGGGTAGGAGAGGTAAACCATTTACCGCCGGAATTTACCGGTTGGCGGATGGCCAAAGTTCATGGATTCCCGTGCAAATGGAAATGCGCACAGACGACATTGACCATCCGAAGAAGAAACTTTATCCGAGTTTTGAGCGACTCTATAGTGTTGACGAACTTGTTATTTCCGGCGATACGTTCTATGCCATCGCACAAATGGGAAACGGACTCGGGGTGTATCAATGGCGGAAAGGCGAACGTTTCTGGACGAGCCTCAGTCTTGATGTCGAGCACGGCTCTGGTGGTTTCTGGAGCGGACTTGCTGTGTCTGATAAAACTATCTATTTTGATGCCAGCGAAAATCTTTTATGCTCAAACAATCTAGGCGAGACATGGTCGAGAATCGACACTTTCCCCGGGCAGAATGACCCGAGCAAACGGCTTGATGGGCACGCTGTAATGGGAGATGTTGTCTACATCTCAATTTCTGAACTGGGGATATTCCGATCGACAAATCACGGCAAGACGTGGGAATCAATCAATGAGGGACTGCCAGAAGTGCATTCTTGGGAACTCTATACCGTTGAAGACACGATTTATGCGACGGCTTGGGAAGCAGGCATCTTTCGCTTCAAGAACGAACGGAATTCATGGGAGTTGGTGAAACCATCTTTTCCATTCTTTCGAAATGGGGTAAATTCGATGGTGGTCGTAAACAATACGCTATACGCCGCCACAGGTGGATTGGGAGTGCATCGAATGAATCTGGGAAAGCCTGCTAACGACTAAATCGTTGTGTACAGACCAGAGAACGAGGAATGCAAATTGAATAGATGATTGGATCACAACATGCGCGAGCCTTGAAAGCAGATCGCATTAGGGAGTGGTTAACCCGCTGTCGATAGTGGGCGCTCTCGGAGGTTGCTTCGGACTGTCCGCTCCACACGATGTCCAAAACCCGCTACCAAATGCAAATAGATTTGCATATAGTAGCACTATATGCTAACATAGATTGCATGGTAAATAGACAGTTTTGGCTTAACCGAATCGAAACCGCGTGGGAACGCCGCTCGGTCGTATGGCTGTCCGGGGTGCGGCGCGTTGGAAAAACGTGCTTGTGTCAGACACTGCCTGACATTGAATACTTCGACTGCGAATTGCCTCGCGTCCGGCGATTGATGGAAGACCCGCAGGCATTTCTTGATAGCATGGGCGCCGGGCGGGTTGTGCTTGACGAAATCCATCGGCTACCGAACCCGTCGGAATTGTTGAAAATCGCCGCGGACCACTATCCGCAACTTAAAATTGTTGCAACGGGTTCATCAACGCTTGGCGCGAGCGCAAAATTTCGCGATACGCTAGCCGGACGCAAAACGGAATTGTGGCTAACTCCAATTATAAGCGCCGATCTCAAGGATTTCAATCGGACCGACATTTATCATCGTCTGTTGCGCGGCGGGTTGCCCCCGTTTTTCTTGGAGGCTCAACTTCCGGAACGTGACTTCCAAGAATGGATGGATGCTTACTGGGCAAAGGACATTCAAGATCTCTTTCGACTTGAACGCCGTTACTCGTTTCAGAAATTTACCGAACTGCTAATGGCACAGAGTGGTTCGCTCTTTGAAGCCAACCGATTTGCGCGTCCATGCGAGGTTAGTCGCGGCACGATATCAAACTATCTCTCTGTGCTTGAGGTAACCTTCGTCGTGCATGTCATCCGTCCGTTCAGCTCCCATCGCCCGACGGAAATTGTAGCGGCGCCGAAAGTTTACGGATTCGACACCGGGTTTGTCTGCTATCACCGAGGGTGGTCACAACTGAGACAAGAGGACCTCGGACCGCTGTGGGAGCATTTTGTTCTTAACGAGATAATGGGGCAGACTCAGTCGCGTGAGATTTCGTATTGGCGCGACAAAAGGGGACACGAAGTTGACATCGTACTCGCACGTGCCCGTGACAATCCGATTGCCATTGAGTGCAAGTGGTCCGCTTCGGCGTTTTCACCCCGTCCATTGTTGGCGTTCCGTCGACAATATCCGAATGGTAAAAACTTCGTCGTTGCAAACGATTTAGACCGGCCATTCGCAAGGGATTACAACGGCACCCATGTCAAGTTTGTCAACTTGGATGCGTTGATTGCCGAGACTTGCCATGATAGACAACGAGATCAATCCTCCGAAGCTTCCGTCTCCGGCACGTAATTCTCTCCATCCCAAACATACGCTTGTTGATCTACCAGCAAATCGTCCGGTTTAATGCCGCCCGCCAAAAGCGCCTCCGCCTTGCGGCTTCGCTCATGATACTTGGCGAGTGCCCGCTCCGCCTCCTCCTTGACCGCCGCATCGGAGCTCAACGCCCAATCCTCCAAAACCTTTGCGGATTCCGGCGTGTCGATTCGATCTAGCGTCGGGATTGCCGCGAGGCGCGTGTCCACGTCCTCAATCTCCGAGATAGATTTGGTCCATCCGTGTAAATGGGGAAAATGTCTCGGCGCCTCCTGCTTAATCGCTTCCATCAGATCGATTTTGTTGGCATCGCTGGCATTCCATATTCGCTCCAAGAAAGCGCGCATACGCGGCGTGTCGCAGAGTACCAGCGCCCGCAGCAAGTCCCGCGAAACATTGATGACTTTCCGTGGAACGGTGACAGGGACGATCCCGCCGAATTTCACACCGGCCGACTCGGCTTGGTATAATTCTATCAGCAGGCGATCCAACGACCGGTTTGGCTGACGAATCAGACTTTCTTCAACTGCCATCTTATGAATCGGATTGCGTAGCAGTATGTCATTGATATAGCGGTGCGTGCGGTTTGAATTTATGCGAATCAGGTATCGCAACTTTTCGCCTTCAAGAAGTGGTACCGTCTCAGCTATGCATTCGGCGAGTGCAATAGCATCGTCTTCGGTGAGATGGCGTTCCAATCGCGTCTCAATGAACTCTCGGAGGTAATGGTAAGCGTTTCCAGAATCTTGCTGCGCTTGCTGCAGCACGAAACGGCGCAACTCTAATTCGAGCGCCGGATTCTGCAGGTGAGTTGCAAAGCTAATGGCTTTCTGTTGTGGTAGAGCATGGATCCCGTAGTACATCGACGGACGAATGCTGATGCCTTTATCAAGATAGTGCCGCACAAGCCGCAAAGACTCCTCGCGTGAGTAGTTGCCGACCATGCTTAAAAACCGTTCGCCCCGTCCCGATTCGTAAACCAGGCGCTCAAACAGGGCTGGTGGACGGCTTTTCAATACAGCGTACTCCAACGGGAGAAATTCGGCCGGATCGCGGTAAGTCGTTGAACGGTTTAGCCCGGAAGTGAAAACGCGCCAGGGATTTATAATCCGGGATACCAGTTTGAGAAAGCGGGTTTCAATCAATTTCGGGTTGTGTTGTATTATTAGGTCCACCGCCACGGATTCCGGAGATAGTGTGTGAAAACTATTGTACTGCTTGGATCGCGATATAACCTCATCCAAGACGGCTCGCCACTCCTCCGGTGACATCTCCTCGTGGATGCCGAACTCCCTCTGAATCGCCAATTCAAGGGCTCGCATCACCCGAGAATCTCGCTTGCCTATCTCATACAAATGCTCGAAAAGCAGTCCCGAGGCTTTTGCAACATGCGTTCTCCATTCTGTCGAAGGCTGATAGTTTGTACGTTTTAAGTTGTGCAACAAATGCGCTAGATATCGCCGGATGGAAGGGTATTCTAGAGTCGGATGCCACCAATGTGCGCTGATAAGGCGCCCATCTTGACGTTCTCCGATAGCCCTATTTCCAATCGCGGCGACCGCCGTGCATCCTTCCCTCTCAAAGCGCCACCAATATTGAGATTTGGAACCGGAATGGTCGCCGTAAAATTGCGCTTGGTCAAGGTATGACTGATTGCCGAAATAGTCGTAAGGCACATAATAACGCCGTAACTCCGCGTCAGCCAACCCATAGTAATGCTGCCGGGTATTTTCAGTAACGAACTCCTCGCCATGCGTCATCTTTTGTCGGGGCGGGCTGATCCGAGGTTTCACTTTCTCGTGAAATTCCGCCTCCGAAACATAGATATGCTGCCTGGTATCTTCAGTAACGAACTCTTTGCCACGCATCATCTTCTGTCGGGGCGGGCTGTTCCAAGGCTTCACTTTCTCGTGGAATTCCGCCTCCGAAATCTCCAGCGGAGTTTCGCCCAGATACACCTCGTTGCAATAGACATCGATTCCGGGCTTATCTTCGTGAATGACAAGCCCGCGAGGTCCGATGTCGCCGCCGGCTACTATGAGAATTGGCACAGAAAAGACAATCAGAATGAAACTAAGGAACGCAACTATAGCTGACAAACGCATGCGACCCTTCCAAAGAAGCAGTATAAAACTCGTGGCATAGAGCGCGAACGTCAAGACAACAACCGGTAAAACCAGCCAATGTGCGTCCCTGCTCAGTAACTGATTAATGTATGCTCGTGCGATGTTGTATACTGTTGGCAGGGAGTATCGCAGCATAGGTAGAAGGATAACGAACGCTGTCACATTTAGCGCCCACCGATTCACATTTTTCATTATATTCATCCTCGAACCGCTTAAGTCTTAATTTCTAAACATTGGTAACAGTGGAGTGCTCCCAATGTACCCAGAATCATTACTAGCGCAGAATAGGTCAACCGGTACTGTATTGGCTCGTTGTTTGTGAAAACCTCCGGCAAAAACGGCAGACAGACGACGATAGCCAACGCAGTTGCCAAGTTGTCTCGCCATGTCGGTGGACGCACCGTCAAAACGCTGGCGCGCAGCCTAAGAAACATCACGACCTGATAGCCCAGCATCGAAAATAGCGCAATCGATCCGAGGATGTACAACTCATACCATCTTACCATCGGCTGATAAGGCGAATCCATCAGTAGTTGTATTCCACTCCGTAGTCCGGTGGCAATTGTGACCAATACAATAAGAATCGTCAATAACTGAAATGAAATCCCTAAGCCCCAGCGCGTCAGGAATAACCGCTTGCGCGACAGTGGACGCGAGAAGATATACGCTGCCGTTCCTCCAGAATCGTTGAAAAGCGCCCAAGCGATGACCATGCCCTTAAGACAAGCAATCGAATTCAGAATCGGGTTCAAGATCAGATCGCCGGTCGCCAACGGCGTTTTCCAAAAGAGAACGAATCCTACGATTAACAATAGCAAAGGGAAATAGTATGGCAATACCTTCCGAGCGTCGATTTTTACGAATTCAATGGACATTTCTCCTCCTTGTATCCATCTGGTTTGAGGTATGGGTGGACGGAAATTTGTCACCCTTCCCGTCTCCCATCCTTCCAGTCTTCCTTATGCCAAAAATCATGTGCGTTTCCCCTGGACAATTACACAATTTTCAAACAAGCCTCGAAAGCGCGACCTGCCGGAATGGACAGCAACGTAAGCCGACACACCTATCCTTCTCCAACAATCTTTACGAAAAGGTCTTCAAGGTTAAAACCGTGAACCTGCGCCGTATCACCCCAGCCATGTTGCTGACATAGCGATCGAAAACGCGCGTCGTCGAAGTTACGCACAATAGCGGTGGTCCGATGTTCAAACGCTTTGTATTGCAAAACCTTGAAGTGGGATTCAAGCGACTCGCGCGACACGGCATTCGGCAGGTGGATTTGGCGGACCTCTGTTTTGAGATCGTCAAGCGAGCCCGACAGATACATTCTGCCGTGATGGATAATCGCCAGCCGGTCGATGATACGCTCAAGGTCACTCAGCAAGTGCGATGAGAGGAACACGGTACGCTTCCCATCATACACCTGCTCCAGGATTAGATTCAGGAATTTGTGACGCGCCGCCACATCAAGCCCGGAAGCAGGCTCGTCAAGTATCAATATATCCGCGTTCTGGCAAATCGCAAGCAGCAGACAAAGCCGACGTTTCTCCCCTCTTGAGAACGATTGGTATCTTTTCGAGGGAGGAAGGTCAAAATCGTTTAGCAACCGCCTTGCGAGCGTACCGTCCCATTTAGGATACAGCGAGGCGTTAAGTCGCATCGCGCCCTCCGGCGTCATCCATCCCGGTAGGTGCATGTTGTCGGACACATACGCCACGCGACGCCGATCGGCGCCGTTGTGCTTCCACGGATTTTTTCCGAGTAACGTGACCTCCCCTTCGGTGGGATGCAGGTGACCCACAATCATCCGAACCGTCGTTGTTTTTCCCGCGCCGTTGACGCCCAAGAAGCCGAAAACCGAGCCCTGCGGTACGCTCAAATCGAGAGAATCCACCGCTTTCTCGTGTTCGTAAACCTTGGTCAGATTTTTAGTTTGAATGACGTTCTCGCTCATTCTTCACCTTTCCGGATGCGTCGATATTCCTCATCAATGATTAAGTCAATCTCGTCGCGAGTCAATCCCAATCGCAGCCCCTCGACCAGCATTTTTCGAGTAAGCGCCGCGACAATTCGGTGTATCTCCTCATCTTTGACAGAAACCGCTTTCGGGGCTACAAACGCCCCTTGGCCCTGACGCAGTATCAGTATGCCCTCGTGCGCCAACTCGTTGTAGATTCGCGCCGCGGTGGTCGGATTAATTCTCAGAGTTTTTGCCAACTCGCGGATAGAGGGCATCCGGTCCCCAGGCTTCAACCTACCGTTGACAACGGTGAGTTTTATCTGTTCGATAACTTGCTGATATATCGGTTGGCTGCTGTTGTAGTCAATATGAAAAAGCATCAACGCCTCGTCTTGTATGTACTGTATGATATATTACCATACAGTTATCCTGCGTGTCAATAAAAAAGTGAAAATTAATTTCGATTTAATTTTGGTCGGTTTTGTGGTATACTGATATCTATCTGCGCCTCCAATGTGCTTGTTCTGGCTGGCGTTCCTCAATAACCGCGTAAACGCAAATTAAACACAATTTGTGAAATTTTGCTCAAGGAGGTGTGAACGGTGTTGGTTGAGCGTTTACTTGATATCGTGTTTCTAGTTTTGTTTCTCTCGCTTCTGGTAGCGTTACCTTGGTATCTGTCACGAAAACGGCGAATCATGGGAGGCGTTCTATTCCATCTACCTACGCCAAAGTCTCACAAAGTGTCATTGGTTTTTTTCCTTGCCGTATGGATTGCTGTCATGCTTTATCACATCGTATCCGTGATAAACAGCGGTTGGCAGTCTTCATCGGAATTGTGGCCACTGATCGCATTGATTTTCCCGGTATTCTCTATGTCCTCTGTGAACCGGTTTGAGATTCGAGCCGCGGGAATTAGTTCACAAGGTCACTTCACAAAGTGGAAAGACTTGGATGGCTTCCAGTGGAAAGAGGAAGGGGACTATAGGTTTGGCTTGGGGGAAGAAGCGTATATCCTCGGCTTGAACAAGGTAGGGGACAGCTTTACTTGGTGGCTTGAGTGGGATAAGTTTCAGCAATCCCAGCGGGAACGCGTTAACAAGTTATTGTCCGAATATCTGTCGAGAGCCTCCCGCTAAAGCATAAATTGTGACAGTTCTTAACTGTGGAGTTGCCCACGTGTGAGATAATGGGTAATGCTTGGTTAATCTCTCGAAAAGCCGACTTGAGTTTTTTCTTTTTGCCCTTGGTCGTCATTTGGGCAGTGATATTCCTGTTGCCGTCTGCCGCGCTTGACCACGATTTGCCCTTGTGGGCATGGGCAGTCTTCATCCTGGGATTTGATGTAAGCCACGTTTGGAGCACGTTATTCCGAACATACACCGATAAGGATGAAACGGAGAGGTTGGGAAGGAAGGCGTGGTCTATCCCGCTCATCTCTTTTCTTGCTGTTTTTGTTCTGTGCATCTTCTCTACCCATCTGTTTTGGCGGCTGTTGGCATATCTCGCTGTCTCCCATTTCGCCAAACAGCAGTTCGGTTTTCTCGCGCTTTACCGAATCAGACAGGGAAGAATCGACAAACGCATCCCGGACAAACTCGTAATCTATTTAGCGGTTCTTTATCCTGTCCTCTACTGGCATTTGGCTCAGGATCGCGCTTTTGAATGGTTTGTATCGGGCGATTTCGTTTTCCTTGCGCGCTTCCAGATACCTCATCAAAAGCTGGTTGTTATCAATGTGTTGTATTGGGTTATCTTGGCAGGTTGGCTGATTGAGGAGTGCATAGTTTCTGTCAAACAAGTAGGAACCATAGCTTACGGCAAAGTCGCTTGGGTGTTGGTTACCGCGTTCAATTGGTATTTCGGGATTGTACATTTTAACTCCGATATCGTCTTCTCCGTGACCAACGTAGTTGCGCACGGCTTACCCTATATGACACTGGTTGTCTGGTATAAACTGAGGAAAAACGCGAGTTTGAATCGCTCCGTGCCGGTAACCCGGATAGCCGCCACGATTGTATTTGGCGCAATTCTATTGGCGTATATCGAAGAATTTGGCTGGGATATGTTGTTATTCAGAGAGAAAGGGGACTTGTTCCCGACTTACTTCATAGGCATCTTTGAAGGTTCTTTGGCGATGGCTTTCGCGTATGCGCTACTGGCTTTGCCGCAGATTACCCACTATATTCTAGACGGAATAATCTGGAAAAACAACGCCTCGAATCCCCACGTGAAACAGATGTTATAGCCATGTATACTGGGCGCTGTCAGAAATTGCGTCTTTTGTAGGATCAAACGAGTGGATAGCGAGTGCAATAGAGATCCCGAGATCTCCCGATTGCGACATGCGCTCACCTACCGCCAGACGCTTAAAAACACGCAATTTTCAGCAGTGTGAAGTATATATGTGGGAGGGGCATCTTGCCCCGATGTGGGAGCAATGCCCTAGTGCAATTGGTTTCCGTTGCGTAATTATTAAACGCGTTGATTTATCGTGAACGTGGGGAATCGGGGCAAGATGCCCCTCCCACTGGGGGTGTCCCTCATATATTGGGTGCATGGACAGACTCGTGTTCAACTGTGGAATAAAGCGATTGTTCTGCATTCTCTACAGGAAATCAATGGACTAAACAGTTACGAAAAGAGCAGATCATGGAATTGTACCTCATTCGTCACGGTCAATCGACCAACAACCGCGGAGACGCGCGTGTTCCCGATCCGCCGCTGACAAAACTCGGAATGCAGCAAGCGGACAGAGCCGGACGAGCGTTAAAGAGCCTGGGCATCACGCGCCTTTATTGCAGCGCCATGCTTCGCGCCGTGCAAACTGCCGCCATTGTTGGGGAGCGCTTGGAGCTCGCGCCGCATGTTTTCGTGGGCATCCACGAGTGGGCTGGCGTTTGGGAAGACCGCGTCAATGGCGGTAGAGTGCCACTGCCCGGATTAACGCGATCGCAGTTGCGCGATGTCTGTCCGACAGTCGTATTGCCAGATGATGTGACGGACGGGGGTTGGTGTGTTCAGTCCTATGACGCTCACGGACTAGCGCAGGGAGGCACGGATGAACAACTGCTAGGCATTGCACACGAAAATTGCCTCCGGTTCATTGCCCATTTGGACAGACACCACGCTGAAGAGGATGAAAGGGTGGGGGCAATTTTGCACGGTGGCTCCGGATCGATATTGCTCGGCGCTCTTTTTGGTTTGCTTCCGAATGAATCTAAGGGACGCTTCCCGCACAACAACACCGGAATCACGAAAATCCGAAGAACCCATGAGCATACCCAAATGCTTTATCAGAACCAGACGAGTCATCTACTGAAAGAGAGTGAATTCGACCTAAAAGCCAGTTCTCCGATGGTAACGTGGTAAAACGAAACGCCAAATGCCGTACACCACCTAGGCGAAACAAACGCTATAATCCGGTAATGTGACAGAGAAGCGCGTGATAGCCGACACCTTCTCCAAGCCGAAAGGACAAAGCAAATCATGGAATTGTATCTAATTCGTCATGGTCAATCGACCAACAATCGCGGAGACGCGCGCGTTCCCGATCCGCCACTGACAGAACTCGGAAGGCAGCAGGCGGACAGAGCGGGACGAGCGCTGAGAAACCTGGGGATTACGCGTCTCTATTGCAGCGCCATGCTCCGCGCCGTGCAAACCGCCGCCATTGTTGGGGCGCGTTTGGAACTCGCGCCGCACGTTTTTGTTGGCATCCATGAGTGGGGCGGTATATGGAAAGACAGAATTGAGGGTGGTGTGGAGCAACTTCCCGGACTAACCCGCTCGCAGTTGCGCGATGTTTGTCCTTCGGTCGTGTTGCCGGATGACGTGACTGACGCAGGTTGGTGGTTCCCGTCAAGTAATTCCGATGAACCGACGCAGGAATGGAATCATACTCAAATCCTCCGGTCGATTCACGAAAACTGTTTGGCGTTCATCGCGCATTTGGACCAATACCACGATGAAGAGGATGAAAGGGTCGGAGCAATCATACATGGAGGGGCAGGCTCGATACTTCTCGGAACCATCCTTGGCATGCAACAGCAATTGCCGCCGCCAGATGATCCTCTCGACCGTTTCCCGCACAACAACACCGGAATTACGAAAGTCCGACGAAGCCCTGAACGCTCACAAATTCTTTTTCATAACCAAACCGCTCATCTGCTGGATGATGGCGATTACAGACTGGAAACCGATTCTCCGATGATTACATGATGAAACACTTATTTGATTCAATAGATCGGCGATGCCGTAAAATTCAAATCGTTCTCAATCGCGAAATTGGGGATGAAACAGGCGCCTGTAGGAATAACTGTCGCGTTCTTGTCGGCGAAGGGGGATATTGGCGAAGTGAATCGAAAGCGTAATACCACCCTTGGATATCTAATTATCGCCGGAGGATTGTTCACGTTTAAAGAATTGCTCAGTGAAGATAGCTACCGGGCAATACTGACTTTTCAATCATTTCTTTTATTTGGCATACTAGCGTTTTTCTACGACGAATTACAATCGTGGATTAAACCCTTTGTCTTTATCTTGCCCTTAATCGTCCTAAGCGCCTCGGTCTATCGGGATTTCAGAGCGGACAATCTGCCCTATGCCATAATAGGGTCAGCCATAATTGCAAGTGGCGCCATTGTATGCTTCCAATCGCAACCAATCGCGCTATTAAAGGCGATGTTTCTCATAAATTTGGGAGGGCTATTGGCTTACAGGCAGTCCTTTGACGGGACTATGGAAAACACAATGCGTGTGGGCATCCTGTTTGTCTTTTTCTTTGTTTTGTTCTTTTACGAAAGCGTGCCAACATGGATTAGGCCCTTCGTAATGATGCTACCCATAAACTTCCTGGGTTTATCCGCCTACAGAGATTTCGGATTTGGAAATATGTCCTACGTCATGCTAGATATAGTTTTGATTGTAGGGGGCGTCCTGATGTTGGTGCAAGATACGCCGTTGATAAAGGAAAAATTGCGCCCCACGTTCAGTCTGATTCCGCTTATCGCGTTTAGCGTTTTCCTCTTCTGGGAACTGCTCCTGCTCCCCTGATACTAATTCCAAATCAACGAGTTACACGCATCGGGTGATTGTAGTTGCCCGATTCATCGGGCGTTTTTGACGAGTGTAACATTTAGATTTTGAATTCGTATGAACCTTGTAATCAGGAATCGACACCGTCGCGTCTGTTTTGGGAGGCGCTGCCAAGATTTGCCGACCCCGTGTTCTCATAACCCGGCAAAGTCCCGGCGCCGTTTGAACGGGAGGCACAAACGAGACAAATTGCGCGCCGAGGTACGCATTCGAAATGGGCATACTGCGCAAGTCCGAACTATAATAATCTTCGCATGGTACCGCCATTTCCACCGTGAACTTCATAATAACGGTAGTTTCTTTCCTTGAACGGTATAGCGGGGGGACAACCTAAAATGAAAATGAGTTTGCCACATGGGCTTGATGAGCCTCAAGTCATACGTGAACTATCGAACCACTGTTTGCTGAAACGGGGGCAATCTATAGCGAAGAAATTCGGAATATACGATACATTTGATTGGCGATTGTTTGGAAAATCTCTTGTGTTGTACGGTTCCGAAAGCGAGCTGATTCTGTATAGGTTGTCCGACCATAAAATCGTCCAGCGCGCCGGGGTGATGTCGCTTCCTACTTTCGCGTGGGATTTTCCGGATGGTGGCTTGAAGACACTGCTTGCGCCTATTCTTGAAGTGCGCGCTCTTTTGAAACTGGCGGAAATAGATTTGAAGTCGACCATTTACCGCATTTTGAATCAAGAAGAAAAGACTGTGGCGCGGCTCAGCTATGAAGAGATCCGAGTAGCAGGTTCGGCGCGAGAGTCGGAATTGTCTGCCCATCTTTGTTTGGAAGCGGTTCGAGGCTATCCGAGACATTATCGAGCATCGGTGAAGCGGCTTAAAAAATTGGGATCTGTGCAAATCGAGCCGGAAGAGTTGTATTTCAACGTCCTCAAAAGGGTGAACAAAACACCCGGCGACTATTCATCAAAATTGAGACTGCAACTTGATCCCGAAATGTGTTCTGATGAAGCGGCAAGAGTCATACTGCGTTTCTTGTTGAGTATAATAAAAGTTAATGGGAGTTATATTGAAGAGGACCTTGACACAGAATTTCTGCACGATTTTCGAGTCGCCGTTAGACGCACACGCGTCGCGTTGAGTCAAATGAAAGCGGTCTTCCCAACGGACACGACCAAGCAATTTCTGAGAGATTTTGCCGCATTGGGAAAACTCACAAATGAACTGCGGGACCTGGATGTTTACCTACTCAAAGAGAATATCTACGAACAAATGCTACCCGACGATTTGCGCGACGCAATCAAACCTCTGTTCCTGATTTTGAAAAGTCGGAGATTGAAAGCGTTCGAGGCTGTTACAAATGGCTTGCGCTCCCGCGAATATGCTGACATAATTCGGAAGTGGGACATTTTCTTGAACCATCCGTGCGAGCATGCCCCCAGAGCGCCCAATGCGGCGGTTCCCGTCTTTGAGTTGGCGCGAAAAAGAATCCATAAGAGGTACGCTGAAATTCTCAAAGCCGGCGCCAGAATCCTTGAAGAGTCTAGCGATGAGAAGCTACATTCCCTAAGAATTGAATGTAAAAAACTACGGTATTTAATGGAGTTTTTTTCCAGTCTATTCTCTAGTGAGAAAATTTCTATTCCGATTAAAGAGCTAAAACGCTTGCAAGATCACTTGGGTGACTCTAACGATCTGTGCATTCAACGGGATTATCTTCGGAAAACTGCCGATGAACTGCCTATAACCGGTCAGCGGGATAGAAGGACCATGTTGGCAATCGGGAGCGTGATTGGAAGCCTGGAAGAACAAATTCAAACCGCCAAGGGTTCGTTTTCCGACGTATTTACTAGATTTTCATCGCCGAAAAATAGAAAGTTATACCGCGAGTTGTTTGCCCCGGCGAAAGGAAATACCCGTCTATGACAATGTTGGCTATCTACAGCAATAAAGGGGGAGTTGGAAAGACGGCGGCGGCCGTCAACTTGTCTTTCTTGGCGGCGCAGGCAGGACTGAAAACCCTCATCTGTGATCTTGACCCGCAAGGCTCGGCGACCTACTATTTTCGTGTCAAAGCCAAACTGAAGGCGGGCGCCAAAGGGTTCCGCAAAGGCGGGAAAAGCGTTAGAAAAAGCATAAAAGGCACAGATTATGAGAACTTGGATTTATTGCCGGCGGATTTTACGCATCGAAATCTTGCCGTGACTTTCGACAAGTTAAAACGCTCAAAACGCAGGCTGAACCGAATTCTGGATCCGCTTCGCGCCGAGTACGATTTGATTATTCTGGACTCGCCACCGGCGATCGGTCTGTTGGCGGAGAACATTTTCAATGTTGCCGATTACCTTCTCGTGCCCGTGATACCGACAACGTTATCTGCGCGGACGCATGCTCAGTTGCTTTCGTTTCTCGAAAAGAGGAAATACGCCACAGACAAAATTTGCGCCTTTTTCTCGCTGGTTGACAAGCGGAAGAAGATGCACAATGAATTTGTAGCCACCATGTCGCGAGATTTCAAAGGGATTTTACAAAATCCGATACCTTCGCTATCGGACATCGAAAGAATGGGGGTTGAAAGGCAACCGGTGCCTGCATTCGCGCCGCGTTCGCAGGCGGCAAAATGTTACCGGGCGTTGTGGCGGGAGGTAAAAGCGACCTTATTGGATTAGCGAAGTTCTACCATTTCTCTAAAACATAAGTGCATTGATTACGCGGATTAAGTAAATAAACTTGCGTGGAGCGGGGCAAGAAACCTTGCCTTCGCGCGAAGTCGGCGGGGCAAGATGCCCAGCCCACGGAGAAAGTAATACTAATTCCGAATCTATGAGTTACAAGAGCCGGCAGTTTGTAGTTGCTCAATTCATTGAGCGCCTCCGATTAATCGTAACATTTAGATTTTGAATTCGTATAAGCGCCATTAATCAAGCGAAATGGTGTTATCATCTCGACTGCGGGAGTGGTCGATTTGCCGCCAAATCCTGTAAATCTATTTGAATAGGGCTTGTCTAATCTGTCTCACGGATTGGCGAAGGCGATTTTCATTTTCAACGAGCGCAATCCGAACATACCCTTCGCCATTGTGTCCAAAACCCGCCCCGGGCGACACGCAGACTTCCGCTTCGTCAAGCAACTTCATTGCGAACTCCATTGAACTCAGATGACGATAAGCCTCCGGAATTGGCGCCCAAACGAACATTGTCGCTTTCGGGCTTTGGACTTTCCATCCGATCCGATTCAATCCGTCAACCAAAACGTCCCGACGCCGCCGATAAATCTCCGCATTTTCCTCTACTACGTCGAGTGGGGTCCTCAACGCCAAAATGGATGCCACTTGAACCGGAGCGAAGATTCCGTAGTCATAATACCCTTTGATGCGCGCCAGCGCGTCAATTATATCGCGATTGCCCACCGCAAACCCGCATCGCCAGCCCGCCATATTATATGATTTCGACATGGAGATAAACTCCACGCCAATGTCCTTTGCTCCCTTTGCTTGCATTAGGCTTGGGGCTTTGTAACCGTCAAAGACGATGTCGGCGTAGGCGAGGTCGTGTATCAGGACGATATCGTGCTTCTTCGCGAAATCGACAATTTCTTGAAAAAACGATAAATCTACCACTGCGCCGGTGGGATTATGAGGGAAACTAAGGATAAGCGCCTTCGGTCGCGGCCAAATATCTCTTGCGAGTTCGGCAAGGCTTGGAACAAACTCGTTTTCCTCGCGTAACGGAATACTGACCACGCTTCCACCGGCAAGAACAATACTGTAGATGTGGATTGGGAAGGTTGGATTCGGTACAAGGGCAAGCTCGCCCTGGTCTATCAGCGCAAGCGCCAAGTGTGACAGCCCCTCTTTCGTGCCGATTACAGCGATAGCCTCGCGCTCGGGATCGATATCGACGCCGAATCGCCGCTCGTAGTGCCAAGCGATCTCGCGTCTCAGATTAAAGATTCCCCGCGATATCGAATAACGATGGTGCCGCGTCTCTTGCGCGGCTTCGCATAGTTTGTCAACGATGTGCTGTGGGGTGGGTTCACTTGGATTTCCCATACCCAGATCGATGACATCAATGCCTTGGCGCCGTCTCTCATGCGTCAGTTGCTTGAGTTTGCCCAACATGTAAGGCGGCAGTCGATGAAGTCGTTTGGATAGGAGGTCCATGGTTTATATCCGGCCGGTGTTACGTGAAGTGTCTCTATGCGCATACTAATTCGTAATCAATAAGTTTCAACCTAAGGTTCGTAGTAGTGCAATTCATTGCACGTCTCGGATTAGCCTGTAACATTTAGATTTCTAATCCGTATCAGTTACGTTTCGGCAGCGCAATACTTCCTGCCGCCGCTTTGTGCGCAAATCGCGTTGTTTCGGGAAGTCGATATTTTTTACAACATCTCAGCGTTAGCCGAATCGCCGACTCCAAGCAAATCCGATGACCTATTGAGACGTATACGACGCTGGTATCCCGTCTCGTGCGCACTGCGGCTCCGATAATTTCGCCTTTGTCGCGCACGTATGTATAGGAGCCCTTTTCTCTATCGGGTTCATCGTGCTTACCCGCCAAACGCGATTTTGCGCAGCCGATTGCGGGTTTATCCAAGATTAGCCCCAGATGGCAGGCAATCCCCAAGCGTCGCGGATGAGCAAGCCCTTGACCATCGGCGATAATGAGATCCGGTTCCGTCTTTAGCCGGTCAAAGGCTTTAAGAAGCGGAGGGGTTTCTCGGAATGACAATAGCCCCGGAATGTACGGAAACTGAACCGCGCTTTCGACGGTGATTCCGTCAATGAGTTCCAACTCGGGAAAACTCAACACAACTACGGACGCGCGGGCGAGATTCTTCGCAAAACCGAGGTCCATTCCGGCAACCGTTCGGATGGCGCCAAATTCGTCCGTGCGTATGACTAACTCGCGAAGACTGTTTTGAATGCCACGCGCTTCTTCTGGCGTGACATTCCATGGATGGAGTCGACGATACTGCATTTAAGAGTTATTACTCACGTTGCCACCAATAAAAGAGAAACCGAGTTTTTAGTTCACGTTCGCCATACAATTCTCAAATTGATTGGATTTTCGTCGAACTTGTGTCTCCGCGTCGGAAAAAACTCGGTTTCTGTTCCCTCGTCGTCACTTCGGCGAATTCCTTCCGAATTGCCTAAGCGACGGAAATATGCGAAATTGTCTCCGGCATTAGGTGTCAATCGTCCTAGTTACCTTCTGTTTTATCAGCCGGTTTTTCGACATCAATTGAAGCCCTGCGAAAATTGTAGTCAAGAATATGTAACCACCGGCAATTCCCATAAGCGTACAAGCAACCCCCAAAATTAACTCGATCCCATTAAACATTGAATATCACCTCTAGATCAGAATGTAAATAAAAACTTCGGCTCGTGTCAAAAGAGCGTGCAAAGCGAGTTTTCAAGAAAAAACGGGATCTCTATCGATCAAGGGACATGAATAATGACTGCGATAGAAATTCCTACTCGCTATCCGTTCGCTTGATGGTTTCCACACACTCCTTACCTGAGCGAAAACTTCAAAACATTGCTACGTTGTGAAAAGGATATACGATAAATCGTGGCGTAGGTTTCAGCAGAAACATACGCTTTCGGATTGTAGAGTTGCGCAAAAGAGATGCCAAAATCGTATAAGCCTTATGAACTCGGGATATAATTGGAACGGGACGAGCTTTTTGAATGGGATGCTGTGCCGACGTGTGGCATCTGAACCACATAATTGGAGGGTTGGGAGTAACACTGTTATAACAAGTACACACCAAGTATAGACAAAACAGGGATGAAAACTTGCGTTTCTAGCCAATTTCCACTAATTCGAGGGTAATGCCATCAGGATCGAGGAAATAAACGCTTTTGACGATTGCACCCGGGGCGCGTCCCGTGATTATCGGTTCGGACTTGAAACGCACGCCTTTGGATTTAAAATCATGGTAAGTCTTAGTGATGTTATCGACTACGAAGGCAATGTGGGCATTCCCCGTATCGCAGGTGCGCGTGCTTAGCGGTTCTCCAATCGGTGAAAGGTACTGAATCAATTCGATTAGAGATTCATGGACACTTAGACAGACGATCCGCAATTTCGCGCCGGAGATACGCGTTACACTATGGTCCTCCGATTCCTGAATGACAACGTCGGAAAGAACCTGTCCGTTAAGAATCCGTGTGTAAAAGTTCAGCGACGTTTCCATGTCACTGACAGTGAAACTGAAATGATGGATGCCTTTAATCATTGAGAGCTTGATCCTGATTCGGCGTTAATTTCGTCCGGGCAATTTAGTTTCGCGGCTTTAATATAGTCATGGATTGCGGTCGGCGCTAGACCGTCGATTGGAGCTTTACGCTGGAGGCATTCCCGGATAGCGGTTGAGGAAATGTCCGCATAAGCGTCGGGCAATTCAATTACGTCAATGTTATGTGCGTAGCATTGGAGTTCCGGTTTCGACAAAAATCTCCGGATCGCAGCTGCGCTGTACTCTTTTCGGTTAGCCGTGATGAAACGACATTGATTGAAAAGGGGGGCCAATTCGGCATGCATGTCGGCGTAATACTTGGAATCGAAAAGTCGAACCAAAGTATCGTAGCCGGTTATGAAAACATATTCTGTGCGCGGTGGATATGCCGTTTTCAGTGCTTCGATTTTATCGACATAACGACCGTGGCTGCACGCCGCCACCGAGAAATCACCCCGTTGCATCGCGTATCCCTTGAGCATAAAAAGTCGATCCGCTAGAGAAAAACCGAACACGCCTTTATCCACGTTTGATTTGGCAAGACACAAGAGGATTTCGTCAAGTTTGAATTGCTTTTGGGATTCCTCGATCATTTTCACGTGCGCCACGGTAAGCGGATTGAAGGATCCCGAGAAAATCCCTAGCCGTTTTCCTTCGCTTTGTATGCCCCCGGTTGCACGATGTGCCCAAGCTAGCTCCGGGGCGCCATTGGCGTCAAGACGATCAATCATGGCGCCGAGGCGCTGGTATTCGTCGGTCTGTCGTAGTTCCCGAGGGAGATTCATAAAGAGATTCCTTTGAAAGCTGATTCTATACTCCGCGCTGTCGGAAATTGCGTCTTTTGTAGTGATTGTAGGGTGGGCACTGCCCACCATTCCGATCAGTTTGGGATAAATGGTTGGCTCCCCTGGCGCGCAACGTGACCGCGTTGATGGTGGGCAGTGCCCACCCTACAACTACCGCCAGATGCTTGAAAATACGCAATTTCCAGCGGTGTGTGGTATAGATTTTGAATTCGTATGAGCATAGAACCGTTGCCGTAGGGGAAATTCACGGGAAAGTTCGTGGGCAAAATTAGGCGAATAAAGGCTCCGAGGTCTAAGCATTCTAACAAGGGCGCAGGAGGGTGTCAACGGAAAATGAGCATTGACATTTGACACGAAATTTTGCGATAATAAGGGGTGAAATTGGGCGAATCCTCTTGCCAGATTACACGATAACCTCGGCGTCAAACTTGCTTCACGCTGGGTTACACGCACCGGGTGATTGTAGTTGTCCGATTCATCGGACGTTTTTACGAGTGTAACATTTAGATTTTGAATCCGTATAATTCCTTATGTCCAACACTGCCTGAAACTTAATGTGAAATATGTATGCCTTCCAAAATCCTTATCGTAGAAGATGATAGTAACATCATAGAGTTGTTGACATATAACCTGGGACAGGCGGGTTTTGACGTACACGCCGTCCTTGACGGCGCCGAGGCGCTTCAACGCGCCGCGGAAGATGTGCCTGACCTCATCATCTTGGATTTGCTGCTCCCAAAAATAGAAGGTCTTGAGGTGTGTCGTCTGCTCAAGCGCGATCGCCACACAGCGACAATTCCGATAATCATGCTAACGGCGAAGAGTGAGGAAGTTGATCGCATTGTCGGGCTGGAGTTGGGCGCTGACGATTACATCGCCAAACCGTTTAGCCCGCGGGAGGTCGTGTTGCGGGTGCGTGCCGTGTTGCGCCGAATCGCCGCTAACAACGGTGAACCTTCAAATCAGATAGAGGTGGACGGTTTAACGATAAACTTGGACAAACATTTGGTGCGTAGCGCCGAGGGAGAGATTGACCTAACTGCTACCGAGTTCAAAATGCTGACACTCTTTGCGAAGGCGCCTGGCCGCGTTTTCACGAGGAGCGTGCTAATGGATGCAATTTGGGGGCAGGAATATTATGGGGTTGACCGCACTGTGGATACACACGTCAGTCGCTTGCGTCGAAAATTGGGGCGCTTCGGAGAGCGTATCGAAACGGTTCACGGAGTGGGATACAAGTTTGCGGGTTGAAGAATCGCAAATGAATGGTTCATTGTGTGGCTCGTAGTAGTGCAATTCATTGCACGTCCATTGGGATCAAGTTAAGAGAATTTACGTATTATTTGTCTAATTCCCGTTGTAAACTCTCAAGCCGGCAGGGCAAACACAATGCTGCGATTCCTTAGATTGTGTAAGTCTTTTAGCCCCAGCGGGGCGACAGGTTTGTAGAAACGTGGACACAACGAATTCCAAAGTCCCAGAGGATCAAACGAGTGGATAGCGAGTGCGATAGAGATCCCACAGGTGGGAACTTGTGTTAAACACTTGCCGAGAAAACCGTGAGACTTTCGCCCTAAAACGCTTAACTTGATCCCTATGGTGCAATTCATTGCACGTCCGGCGTGAGCCTATAAGCAACTCCATGGAATTGTCAGCAATTCTCATTTTGGAACCTAGCGATAATCCGTAGGTTGGGTTGAACGGCACATCAAGAACGACCCGTCCATAGGATAACCGCGCCCAGACACGATGCCGCTAAAAGCCCCCAAAATCGTAGTGAAACCCAACACTGCGACTACTGTATTGGCGAATCCAGCGGATTTTATGTATCCATCTGGTTTGAGGTATGGGTGGACCGAAAATTTTCACCCTTCCCGTCTTCCATCCTTCCAATCTTCCTTATGCCAAAAATTAGGTGCGATTCCCCTGCGTAAGGGAGTGAATCGCCTCGGCTTTACGTGTGCCGAAGAACATCACCCTTCACCAAGTAATAAACCTCCTCGCTGATGTTAGCCGCCAAATCACCGATTCGTTCCAAATGGCGAAAGAGCAACAGAATACTAATGCCTGGGCGGACAAGAGCGGAATCGTCGGAAAGGCGCGCCAAAAGTTCCTGCACGGTTTGATTATAGAGTTCATCTACCTGATAGTCCCGCGCCCGCACTGCTTCTGCCAAGTCCGCGTCTCGATTCACGAAAGCGTCAAGCGCGTCCTTTGCCATTTCCTGAACCAAAGCCGCAACCCGAGGCAGGTCAATGAAGGGTTTGACGGGCGGATGCTCAAGTAGTTCAAGACTGCGTTGTGCGATATTGACCGCTTTATCTGCTATCCGCTCGATATCATGGTTAATCGTAAGTACCATGCTCAAAAAACGAACATCCGATGCCGCAGGTTGATGACGGGCGATAAATCGAATACAAGATTCTTCAATCTCATTTTCAAGTACGTCAACCTGCTCATCGCTCTGGATCACAACCGATGCCAACTCGCCATCGCGGTTTAAAACGGATTCAACGGCGTCTCGCAACATGCTTTCCGCCATTCCACCCATCTTGAGCAATTCCTGTTGAATTTCTTTCAATTCTATCTCAAAGTGGCGTCGCATCTATGTTCCCTTTCCCTTGAAATATGGATATACGGCTATCTAGTTCATCCATTTCATCCAACGTACCAAGGCAACCAAGAATCTACCGGAGTCCCGCTATCCTTTAACCAAACTTTCCAGTCACATACGCTTCCGTACGATGATCGCCGGGATTTGTGAAAATCTTGTCCGTTAGTCCGAATTCGATTAATTCCCCAAGATAGAGAAACGCGGTATAGTGTGAGACTCGCGCCGCTTGCTGCATGTTGTGTGTCACGATTAAAACGGTATAACTTTCCTTTAACTCCAACATCAATTCTTCAATCTTCGCGGTGGCAATCGGATCGAGCGCTGAACACGGCTCGTCAAGTAGGAGTACTTCCGGCTCAATGGCTAATGTTCTCGCGATACAGAGTCGCTGCTGCTGACCCCCCGAAAGCGCGTAAGCGTTGTCTCTCAACTTATCCTTGACTTCGTCCCACAATGCGGCTTTCTGAAGACTGTCTTGGACTATTTCATCAAGTTGATCGCGGTTGCGTATGCCGGAAATCCTTGGCCCGTATGCGATATTGTCGTAGATTGACTTGGGAAACGGATTCTGCTTCTGGAATACCATGCCCAGCCGCAAACGCACCTCCACCGGATCAATTTCCGCGGAATTCAGATCTTCGTCCTCCAATAGGATTTTCCCTGTTAATCTGAAAGACGGGATAAAGTCGTTCATTCGATTGAAGCAACGAATCAGGGTGCTCTTGCCGCAGCCGGAGGGGCCAATTAGAGCCGTTACTCTGTTCCGTTCAACGTTAAACGATATGTCTCTTAAGACTTGTGCCTCGCCGTACCAAGCGTTAAGGTCATGTACGCTTAGAACCATGTCAAGTTTACTGTTTTCCTGCTGCTTCATGCCGGTCCTTATTGAAACTGTTTCTGGTAGCGGTTGCGCAAAAAGATTGCAAGTGCGTTCAAGAGAAGTGTTACGATTAAGAGGACCACAATGCCTGCCGCCGCATTGATGTGAAATCCTTTTTGCGGACGAGAAACCCAATTGAAAATCTGAATCGGCAGTGCGGTGAACGGTGAGAGCAATCCGTCGGGTACAAATGCTACATACGTCAATGCTCCGATTGTAATTAGTGGGGCAGTTTCGCCGATTGCGCGAGAAACTGCCAGAATTATGCCGGTCAGGATACCGGGAAACGCCAACGGCAATACATGGTCCCTTGTCGTTTGCCAACGTGTGGCGCCGAGTGCGTAAGCGGCCTCTCGAATCGTCCCGGGAACCGCCCGGATTGCCTCGCGAGAAGCAATGATAACAATCGGGAGGACAAGCAGAGCGAGGGTCAGCGCGCCTGCCAGAAGACTCCTCTCCAATCGCATTGCGCGGACGAAAAGTTCCAATCCCAAAAGCCCGTAAATAATCGACGGCACCCCTGCCAGATTCGCCACGTTCACCTCAATGATGCGACTCAACCGGCTTGACTGATTCGTATATTCTTCAAGGTAGATTGCCGCCCCGACTCCTGTCGGTACGGCGACCACCGCAGTCAAAGCGATCAAATATACGCTGCCTACGAGAGCGGAGAAAATGCCCGCTTCCGCCGGTTTTCTCGAGGGAAAACTCGTCAGGAAGTCCCAGTCAATGCGCGGCGCCCCGTCAATGAGGGCATCGGCAATCAACGCTCCGAGTGTGGCAAGCGCCAGTAAAACACCTACTACAGCCACGACTTGGAAAACACGATCGCCCTGTTGTTGTCGCTTTAACAGTTTTCGAGTGTTCGTAGTCGAAATCATTCGTACCGCTCCCGAAATCGCTGGCGCATGTAATCGCCAACGATGTTAAGCGCGAAGGTTGATAGGAATAACACCATGCCGACCGCGAAAATGGTCCGAAACGCCAGTGTTCCGGTGGGCGTATCCCCCAAACTAATCTGAACGATGTAGGTCGTCATTGTTTCAATCGGCACCAAGGGGTTAAGCGTCAGGTTTGGCCGTTGTCCCGCCGCGATTGCCACGAGCATTGTTTCGCCGATCGCACGCGAAATTGCGATAACAAAGGAGGCGGTGATTCCCGAGAACGCCGCCGGTACGACAACCTTCCATGCTGTTTGAAGACGCGAGGAGCCTAGCGCATACGCGGCGTCGCGTAAACCGCGCGGAACGGCATACATTGCGTCTTCGCTTAATGACGAAACCAAAGGCACAATCATGATTCCCATCACGATTCCCGGAGAAAGCGCATTGAACCCGCCAAGCCCCGGAATTAGTTGTTTCAGCATAGGGGTCACAAATAGAAGAGCGAAATAACCGTAGACAATCGTCGGAACGCCAGCCAGAATCTCTAGCATCGGCTTTAAGATTCGACGAATGTGGGATGGGGCGTATTCGCTCAAATAGATCGCAGTCAGTATCCCGAGGGGACCAGCGACCAAAATAGCAATCCCGGAGGTCAGCGCGGTCCCCGTTACAAGCGGTAGCACGCCAAAATTCTTCTTCACAAAAAGAGGAGTCCACTCGGTCCCTGTCAAAAACTCGACAATGGAAACTTCTTTGAAAAATCCGATTGTCTCGAACAGAAGCACCCCGATAATGCCGACTGTCGTGAACATTGAGAGCAGTCCGCAAGCCAATAAGGCGCCTTCGATGATTTTTTCTCTTATTCTGGTTTTTATTGGGTGACTCATTGTGGAATTTCTTGAAAGCGGAATAGGCGCGTACGGCGCCAAGGGATTGATTCAAATCAGCGTCATTCGGAACCTTGGTCGCCAAGCAGCTCCTCAACCGAAACCCCCGTCTTGGCGCCCTTGCCCTCAAACACAGAGCCCGTTATGCGTTTCTGGAAGCGTTCCAACGCGAGTCGATATGCCTCGTCAGGCAGCGGAATGTACCCGACCTCTCTCGTTAAGGCGCTTGCATGTTCGAGATAAAACTCGATAAATTTTTCAACTTCGGGGCGTTCCGCGGACTTCTTGCTCACATAGATGAATACCGGGCGCGAAAGAGGTTGGTAAGTGGAATTCTTCACCGTTTCAAGCGATGGAAAAATCGGTCCGTCACCGTTTTCGGCCTTGCCATCGTCAATGGGAACCAATTTCAACATTTCTTTATTTTCCTCATAGTACGCCAATCCAAAGAATCCGAGCCCGTGAAGGTCATTAGAGACCGCTTGAACGAGAACATTGTCATCTTCGCTTGCGACAAAATCGCCGCGACTCGCTCCTTCCGCTCCGTTAATCGCTTTGGTAAAGTAGTCGTATGTGCCGGAATCAACGCCGGGACCCGCCAGCGAAAACTTCTTGTTCGGCCATTCGGATCGAATTTGATTCCAATGCGTAATTTTCCCTTGCGCTTCGGGTTCCCACAACGTTCTAAGTTCATCAACGGTGAAATAATCCACCCAATCGTTTTGCGGGTGTACGATGACCGCCAGCCCATCGTAGGCGACAGGCAACTCTATGTATTCGATGCCGTTCTTGGCGCACAGTTCGACTTCGGTCGGCTTGATGGGACGCGAGGCGTCAGAGATGTCGGTTTCGCCGCGGCCAAATTTTTTGAATCCGCCGCCAGTGCCTGATATTCCTACAGTGACCCTAAAACCGCGATTTTCCTTCTGGTATTCTTCGGCAACGGCTTCGGTAATTGGATACACCGTACTTGAACCATCGACTTTGATTAACTTGGCGGCGTGTGCTGAAATAGCTATAAACGCGCTGATGATGAGAACCACTAAACTCGCTTGGGTGAACCGGTTAAGCATTATAAACTCCTTATGGATTGTATGTTGTATGGGATGCCGCGCGTCATTCGCCTCAATTGAAGAATCCATCTTCGACACATTCAATTGGAATGCGGAACTCGGATAGTCATCATTTCGGGTGGTCGCGTTGGCAATCTCCACCAAACAGTCTCTATATTATATCACAGTTACGTTACGGATTTATCAAAAATTCGCGTTCGGTATACCGTTCTGAAAACAAACACTGCCAGAACCGCGCCAATAAGTTGCATCAAAATGAATGCCATTCCGTCCAGCGGTTTCACGCCGGCTGCCGAATAGGTGAACATTCGTGCAAGCGTGACCTGTGGGTTGGCAAACATTGTGCTTGACGTGGCGATTAACTCACCGCCGACCAGCAGTCCCACAACTAAGGAAATCTTCTTGGACCGGCTCTGAACCAGTAGCAGAATCGCTAGGATGAGGATAAAAGTGCCAAAGATCTCGGCGAAATAATTTCCACCCGCTCGGGTGACCTCGGAGACAGCAATCAAACGCGGCATTTCATGATAGAACATCAAGTGAGAAAACATCATCCCGGTCAATCCACCGGCGATTTGCATTATAATGTAGAGAGCCGCTCGCCTCCAGCTCATCATACCGCAGACGAGCGCGGCTAAGGTCACTGCCGGATTGAAATGCGCGCCGCTCACGGGACCAAATATCTCTATGAGAGCAAAAAGGATTGTGCCTACGCCGAGGGCGTCGGCCAACACCGCGAGCGCAACGCCAGCGTTCAAAACCCGATTAAAGAGTATAATCGGTGAAATTGCCGCCATCACGAGGAATGCCGAGCCGAGATATTCGCTTAAAACTTGAGCTATGAACGAGTATTCGGATCGTTTTTCCGACATTGTGACAAGCGCTCCAAAACTGCATATCAATTCAAGAAATCAACTAAATTTGAGTACGGCAAAGGAGCGTGCTCCAGTCTATGCCATAATGCCCTTTTTTTTGAACGAACAATTGCTACTCACTCGTATTTCAATTTGTCCGAAGCTGAAATACAATCGGAAGTTCTACACGGAGCATTGAACCGTTCTGATCCTCGGGAAACGGCGGAAAGGGTATGGCGTTTCGTACGGCGGCCAAAGCGGCATTGTCGAGTGATTTGGAACCGGAAGACGCTACAACCTTGGCATGTTGAATCGTGCCATCACGATGAAGAGTGAAACGCACTTTTGTCGTTGCGCCATCCTCGGCGTTCCTGACTGATGGCGGGTAGCGCTGTGCGCGTTTTATCTTCTCTCTGACCTGTTTCAAAAACTCCGCGAAAGAACTCCTGGTGTTGCCTAAATCTGCCGAAAAAGTATCGACCGTATCCGGGCTAAACGCAATTTCCGAGAACGATTGCGAATCGTTGAATTTGCCGATAATTGGCGCTGTGTCAAATTTCGGCGGTTCAAATTTCGGAGCAACCGTAGTCACACTAGCCTTGCGTCTCTCGAACATTAATCCTCTATCCAAACCTACATTGCCGGGGCCCGCCGAAGTTGCCACCGAGAGATTTCCCGCCGGAAGAGTAAACCGATCGTTGCCCATTGGCAGTCGCGCGCTCGTAGCAATCGGCTGAGTCCTGGGGGCGGCAAGAGGGCGCAATTTCGGAGCCTCGGATTGGCGCGGCTTCGGTTCGCGTTTGATGACTCGTTTGTCCGGAATTGCCTCCATCATGTCCGCCGTCATGGAATCGTCTTGCACGGCAAATTCTCGCACAACGTATATTCCCGCTACGAATATCGCCACACCGTGAAGCGCTAGCGAAACCAACGCGGCAACGCGGCGTTTAGACGCATTTTTTCCTTTCGCGCCTACGAGTGACGATGTATTCCGGATTTGTGTAACCGCTTCCTTGTACTCCGCTGAGTTTGCCACGGATGAGGTTTTCTTGCTTGCCACTTCGGAGACCGGCAAGCCTGCGGCCTCTCGCCTGGCGCGTAGCATCTTCTTATACTGCTTTCTTCTTCTGAATGCCTGATACTTCGATGCACCGGTAGCCATGTTGTCACTCCTTGTAACTGAGTAGTTTGTAACGCCCATCTTTCTCGACAACCGAGCCGAGAATCTTTAGCGTTTTCTGTTGACCGTGTTTGTTCTTCACGGTTAATACCGTACCTCGTAACAGTTGAAAATCCTTGTACTCTTCGGTTTTCCGCTCAAAGTCGAGCTTGGCGAACACAAGATTGCTTTCACCATACCTCTTAATCAATCGCCGAACAGCTCGGGAGCATTTCGCGTCCAGATTTGACCACGCAAAATCTTCCGGGTAATTATGTGGCGGACCACTCGCCGGAAACGCGGGCCACATCCATGTGAGATATTCTTTACGACTTACCCTCAGTTGATGTAACCCGCTGACATCGCCTTTGTTTAATGCCTCAACAATCGCATGACCGATTTCGGAGGGTGAGTTGAAACTGTTTTCCCACCCTCCGCGTTCGCAACTCGGCAGGACGCCAAAAAGAAGTAGGAATAAAGAAAGAGAAACTCGCCATGCCATGGCTACACCGATCTGCCTGTAATGTTTGGCTCTTCAGAGTTAAGTGTGGAAAATGAAATTAACTTAGGACTTACGCAGTCGAGTACTCAAATCCGCCCAATCCGGCAGTAGGGGAATAACGATCGTTATTCCCTACAAAAGCCTTGTCGCAACATCAAATCATTGCCGAAATCATTAAAAGCGCATAGATTGGGGGTCTCCAGAACCATATTCGGAATTATTGCAATCAATTTGAACTCATAGGGCAAACGCGTCTTCCTGTAGCAAGTTTCATTCCCACACTTAACCCTGAAGAACCTAATGTTTGAAACGTGACATGTGACAACACAGCAATTCTCACTTTGGAATCCAGAGCCGACAAAGCCTCGTCAACTTTAAGTTGCTCGCTCTTGAAAAGCTTTATGCTGATTTCATAGCTTAATAAAATCGCGAAATCCGAAGCATCTCAGCCCCAGCGGGGCGACAGGTTTGTAGAAACCGTGGATACACCAAATTCCAAAGCCCCAGAGGGGCGACAGGTGTGAGCGTTGAATTCGTACAATACCATACGATATTGCCCCAAAAATGACAACAGATGGGCTTGCGACCTTCTGCTCCAACCGGATTTGATAGATTCAATCACTTGATAAATTCAAAATGAGAATTGCTAGTGATAACAGTATCGGCGGCGACAAAATTGAATCTCGAAACCAAAGTCTTAGACACCTCGACTTATGAAGTTGCCGGGAATCAGAATGTTCAATCAACCCAGATACGTGCACGTGTCACCGTTTCGGCGCCCGCTAGTTCTGCGCGGTGGTTGTCCACCCGGCGGTCCAGTTGTTGTTGGGATCAACGCCGCCGATGAAGTTCACAGACGTAAAGAACCCATCGGAAGGCGGTCTCGCCACGGGAACCGAGCCGTTAGTTGCGGGTGAACCGCTCCGAGGGCGGAAATCGGGGTTGTTCAAGTTGAACGGGTTCGCCAACATTGGGTCGACTTCGGCATTGTTGAAGGCGGCATTCGATGCCCATGCGGTATCATCAAAACCATCTGTCTCCCCCGCGAAACTGCCAGGTGTGTTGCCGAAAAAGATGCTGTTACGCACCGAGAGTTTACCGCTATTGGCTTGGGCGTAAGTCGCGGCATGGTTAATGTCAAGCCCCGATTTATTGAATCCGGTCACGATAAAGTTGCGGTACGTGCCTGCCGCTCCTTCGCGGATAAGCATACCGATGTCACTTTCAGGACCGTTCGGGTCACCCACGAGTGTTGCATTGTAAATGGTGGCGCTGGAGCGCGGCAACGCTTCATTGTTCTTACTGCTGTTATCGTTCTCGAATCCGTTGTCCGCGTCATCTCCGCGCTGTTGAACGACCCAGAACTGTCCTTTTCCGGTCCAACCATCTGTCCAGTCAAATGAATCGTCGCGCGCGCCCGTGACGAGCGCATATTTGATGTTCACGGTCCCGCCGAACATCTCAATGCCATCGTCTTGATTGAAGTGTACTTGAACGTGCTCGACCACTGTGCCGGAACCAACGCCCTGGAATGCGATCCCGTTCAATTCATTGTCGGGACTAAACTCGATGCCGGCCCATTCAACTCGTACATAGCGAATAACGCCGCTGCTATCGTTGGGATCGTTTCCGCCGAATGCCCCCGTGTTTCCTTCCCCTTGTGTTATTCCTTGGTTCGTGGGCGCTCGTCCATTGATAATCAAACCGCCCCACTGTCCTCGCTGGTGCTGCCCAGGTAGAGCGTCACTGGTAAAAACTATCGGATTGTCGGCGGTTCCTTCTGCCATCAACGTTCCACCCTGCGCGACGACAAGCGCTCCGGTTGACGCGCCTTCCCCATAGATGGTTGTACCGGCTTCAATTCTCAAGGTTGCCCCATCTTGGACAAATACAGCGCCGCGAAGCAGGTAGTCATTGCCTGTGCTCAATGTACGTTCACCGGTGATATTGCCTTCAAGAATGGCAACTTTACGACCATCGGAAGTGGTGATGAACGTTTCTTGGAAAACGTCTCCCTCCTCCTCATCGTCGCCGCAACCAAGAATGGTAAAACTAATTCCAATCACAACTGCAAGTGCAACTCGAAGTAACGAACTTCTACTCATCTTGTTGAAACTCCTTTATTTTTCATTGATTGTTAGGACTTACGCACTTCTGTAGGGAACAACGATCGTTGTTCCCTACGGTCTCATTGATGAGGCCTCTGCTGTAGTTGCCCGATTTATCGGGCGTGGAGAGGCGTATGGAGCGGTGATAAACCGCTGAACTACAAGGCTTTAAGGGTTCAACTGCGTGAGTCCTAGATTGTAACTGTTTGGTTCATCAAGATTTCTACAACGCCATCGGAATCGGAAGATCTCTCCTAAAAGATCGAAACCAAGATTGATGCGCTAAACAGTTACCACTGATTTAAAGACTATAACTCACACCGAACGAAAACGATCGTCCGGTGCGGTATCGAACATAGGTTTTGTCACCTTGCTTAAAGATGACATCGGGATCGAGCAGATTTTTGGCGGAAAGGCTCAACCGGTAATAATCCGCAATGACTCTACTAATAGTAGCGTCTAGTTGAGACCGCGGCTGCTCAAACACATCGGGAATACCGTGATTTCCAACCTCGGCAATTCGACGTCCGAAAATGTGATACGCAATCGTACTGGAAATGCCGAGATCAGAACTGTTGTAACCCAATGTTGCGTTGACGATGTAGGGCGACTGGCCCTGCAGCGCTCGCTCGGACGAAGTTTGAATGCCAACGTCGGGCAATTCAACTCGCGAGGAAATAAAAGCGACGTTAGTGTTAATTGAGAAATCACGTAGTCCTGAATAGAGAACGCTCAAATTCTGCCGTAATTCCATTTCGAGCCCGTAGTTGTTTGCGCCCAAGGCATTGTCGTACGTAATGCGAACTTCTGCCTGCGGCTCGACAATCTGTTCAATCGGCTTGTGAAATCTCTTGTAAAAGGCGCTAACGGCAATCACGCCCCCAAGCTCGGGGAAGACCTCCCACCGAAAATCATAGTTTTGAATCTGGGTGCGCTCCAAATCAGGATTGCCAAATTCCGTTCTTCCGCCTACAAAGTCCGTGAATTCAAAAGGCGCCAATTCACGGAGATCCGGTCGCGTGATGGTGCGCGACCCGGCAAATCGGAAATTCATTCGTTCGGTTATGCGATACGTCAGATTCACACTGGGTAGGAGGTCAATCGTTTCCAAATCGGCGAGGATGGGCGGGGCGCCTACGAAGAAGGGATTGAATGTCGTGACATTCTGGTCGGAGACTTCTAAACGTAATCCGGTAGCCAAACGCCATTTTGCGGACACCGGCAAGTCGACCATCACATAGTTGGCCACGACGCGGTCAGAGGCGAGATAGTTATCATTTGCGCGTGTCGATTCAGTGAGTTCAAATCGCCGGGGAGCGATGTTTTCCGGCTTGAACAGCTCTTCGGCCGGAGCGGAGAGGTCGACATATCGGTCAATATTGTCTGATGGAAGGAATCGAAATCTTCGCGCATCGAAAGTACGGTCTCTGTCCCGCCACAGCGCACCGAATTTAAGCATTCCCTCCGAGCGGAACGGCGCCTTCCAATCGACTCTGCCACTGTACTGATCATCAACGAGATCGAAGTAAAATCGACTGCCACTATGTGTTACATCTCGAAATACAAAGGTCCCGTCACCCCGATCTTCATAAATCATCTCACGATTATCCGGCTCGATGCGCGCCGCTCGGGCATACGTCAGTCGCCAATCCATTGATATGTCGGGCTTGTCGTCGCTTTCAAGATCGACTTCTCCGAGGTCAAAGTCATGTTGACCGACGAGTTGACTGGAGAAGAGTTGTCGCTCCACATACCGAAGACGACCACTCCGCATGTCCGTATTTCGATCGTCGTTGAAGCCTTCCCATATCCGTGTTTCATCGTCGCCGATATGGGTGAAGAGTGTCTGTAGACTCACCTTTTGTGTTGGAGAGAATCGCATGCTCGCGTTAAAAACACTGCCCCAGTTTACTTCGTGCGAACTTTTTTCGGATTGGTAAGTTACCACGGGAGATAGTTCGTTGTTCAAACCTATGCGAAATGCATTCCGCTCTTCGGTACGATGGCTGTACTTGTTACCGTATGAAAGGACGCCAAGATATCCAAACTCCTTGCCGAAAAGTTTGGTGCTGTTGCCGACGCTGAATTTGTAGCTTTGATTGACCGGTGCCGTGTCTATTTCAGGGGTCCATACATTGTTGAAGGAGCGTCCAAATGTTTGTATTTCTTCGGGAGTAAACCCTGAAGCGGTGAATCGACCACGTTCTCGAATAGGAGTGTCTTCCGCTCTTTCCACTATCAGTTCGGGTAGGTCGCGCCCGCCATCGTCAAAGCCGAGAAAGTCCAGCCCGCCTCCTGCATAAGTCAAAACTTCTTCTCCGGTAGTTTGAGTGTTCATACTCGTAGACATTGATACGGCCATTGTCAACGCTTCCGGAAAATCTTTGGTGAAAACCTGAACCGAGCCTCCGGCGAATCCGCCGGGTTGGTCGGGAGAGAAGGTTTTGACAGTTTGAAGGCTGGACAAGAGGCTGGCTGGAAAAATGTCCATTGGAACTACGCGCCGGTTTGGCTCGGGGCTTGGGATTTCAACATTGTTCAGAAGCGTATTGCTGTAACGTTCTCCGAGACCGCGTACGAACACATACCGTCCGCCCACAATGCTAATTCCCGTTACGCGCTTGATTGCTTCACCAGCGTCGGAGGCTGGCAGCTTGCTAATTTCTTCGGTACTGATGCTGTCCTCGATTCTGGAACTTTGGAGCCGTTTTTCGAGGAGTCCGCGCTCCGTTGATTGGCTCAACCGAACCGGAAGTTTAATAGGATTTAGCTGAACAACTTGAGGGACGAGGGCTACACGAAGTGCTTTTGTCGGTTGTTCATGCGCGGCAAAAATTTCAGCTAGCACGTGCGGATTGTAAAAGGGCGCTGTCACCTTGATGTTGTACACGCCTACCGGCAATGCGAACGAGAATTTACCATCCGGATCGGTAATCGTCTTCTCTGTTTGGCTCACAACTTTTACAACTGCTTCAGGTATGGGTATATCTGTGTCAGCGTCTACTACAACACCTTCTATAATCACATTTCCTTGCGCGGAAGAATACTGAATTGACAAAATCGGCAAAAGGCAAACCAACCACAAACATAACCGGTTCATCAATGTACAATTCCTTTGTCGTTCCATCTTTGAATACGTTCTCGTTTCAATTGACACAATATCATGGGGGCGCCATCGTGTTTCCCGTGTGCATATAGTATATTCCAGAGATGTTACAAAATCGTGGCATTGAATTGACTTATTTGTGGCATTTAATCTACCAAATAAGGGTGGTGAATTTGGTTGGCGGAACGCAATCTGGATTCAAGGAAAAGCAATCTGATTTTAATCTGGTACGGTACGTCTATCATTCGCTCCGTGGACCATCTCAATGTCTTTTTCCGTGAACAAAGTATAAATCGAAAATGTTACAGAATTGTGACATCTCATTGACTTTTTTATGTCTTTCAATTCGTGATAATGGGCGGTGGCTGGAGTACATTGGGGAGAGCAATTTCGCCGCTTGGATAGGATGGAACTACCTTGAGGTTTTCTTAATGATGGGCTATCCCGACAGTGAATCAATCTGCCGCGGAATCGCAATGGGGATTTGATACTAACTCCAAATCCATAAGTTACAAGAACCGGTAGTTTGTCAGCAATTCTCATTTTGGAACCTAGAGCCGACGAAGCCTCGTCAGCTTTAAGTTTCTTGCTCTTGAAAAGCGTTATTTTGATTGATGGTTTGATAAAATCGCGAAATCCGACGCATCTTAGCCCCAGAGGGGCGGCAGGTTTGTAGAAATGTGGAGACACCACACTCCAAAGCCCCAGAGGGGCGACAGGTGCTAGCGTTAAATTCGCAAAAAACCATACGATATTCCCTCAAAAATGACAACAAATGAGTTCGCGCCCTTCTGTTCCAACAGGACCCGATAGATTCAATCACTCGGTAAATTCAAAATGAGAATTGCTGGTAGTTTGTAGTAGTGCAATTCATTGCACGTCTCAGATCGATTGAAACATTTAGATTTGGCAATAGTATGAGTTGCGCGCGAGATGGAAGTAACGCGTTTGGAAATGGTGGGAAATAAGAAGAGAGAGCGGCGATTTTATCATCGCCGGTGAACTTCTGACGTGAAAATTATCGGACTGCCATCCAAATTTTTAACCGTTCGATCGCGGTTTCATTTCGGAATCAACTGCCGGCCACGGTCCGGTAATGGCGAGCGTGAGCCCCGGTTTTTGAATGTTGACAAATAGCGTGCTGCCATCAGGGGAGAATGTCGAGCCGGCAAATTCGAATATGTTCTTGGCGTTCCGAGCGAAGCGATATAATTTTCCTTGCGGCGTTATACCGACTAGAAACTGCTCTTTCGATCCATCTTCGCACACGATGAGATCGCCCCACGGCGCGACGGTTAGGTTATCCGCGTTTTCTAGCAGGTCACTGTGTTTCGATTCAATAAACAACTCGAGTGTCCCCGGCTCTCTTGCCTCGCCCGATGTGCCTTCAACAGGGCTTGGCGTGTATCGCCAAATCTGGCCCTTCTTGCGTTCTCCGCCGTTTGTGCAGGCAAAGAAAATAACGCCGTCGCCGTACCACATCCCTTCGCCGCGGGCAAACCTTGCGGCGCCTTTATCATGATATCCCTGTTTGCGAAGATCGTCCTTGGGGGATTCAACGTTCCGGATGTCAACCCACTCCACGCTTAGCGTTTCACCGACCGGTATAACGTCATGCGTCCAAGCAGCGAGCGGTTCAAGAGGACTCCTCCAATTTCGAGTGTCGGCGCTCTCCAGATCGCGAATCTTTAACGCTTGCAGACGTCCTCCTTCCGTTAGTTTACCCGGACGGTCGGGAATGAAACGGTAAATGAGCCCATCGTCGCGATCTTCGGTCTGGTACACAATACCCGTTTTGGCGTCCACAGCGACCGCCTCATGGTAAAATCGTCCCATTGCCTTTAATGGTATTGGCGCGACAAGCCCGGTTGCCCGAGCTGGCACTTCAAAATTGTATCCGTGGTCTGTTTCAAACGTGTCTTCAGCCTTCTGGACGCATTCCTCACAGCTAATCCAAGTATTCCACGGGGTCGGTCCACCCGCGCAATTACGCATAGTGCCAGCCAGACTAAGAAACTGCTCTTCCAATTCCTTTGTTCTCGTATTGTAAATGAGAGTCGTGGTGCCGCCGAGAGCCGGTTTGGTTCCTTGACCGAGGTCATGGAATTTCTCACTATCGATCTGGCTGACTAATTCGTTTGAACCCCCGAAAGCCCCTGTACACGCGTCGGTTTCCAGTTCGTGATTTCGGACGAGAATGGTTCTGCCATCTAGCCCCGGGAAAGCCGCCATACCGTCGTGACCTCCCGGCACCAGAAGCCCGTCATCCATCGTTTCCCCGGTTTTGGAAAACGTATGATACTTGAATCCTGTAGGCAGATCAAGAATTCCTGCCGGGTCTGAGCGATAACCGCCGTGCGGCTCTACGAGAGATTCGACCAACGAATCTTTCATCAATCGACTGCATCCGACAAATCCGAAAGTGTAAGCGGCAGATGTTGCTGTCACACCTGTACGCAGAAATTGCCGCCTTGAGATGTTACTGATCGACATCTTGATTCTTCCCTAGGTTCTGTTGACATTTCATCACAACTCGGCAATCAAGAGGGCTACACAGACGCGCAATTCTTCGTAGGGGTTGGGTTCCCCAACCCATTCGTTACGTTCCCAGCTCATGGGGCGAGGAAACCTCGCCCCTACGATTGGACACACACTTCACGCAAGTGCCAACACAACCTAGCGCTGAAGGCCGCATGAAATTTGCGTTCCGTCCGTGTTTTTGCTTGATTTCCTACTTTAGGACTAGCATCCGGCGAATGGCATTATACGTACCGGCTTGGATTTCGTAAAAATAGACACCCGAGGCAACCCGCTCGTTACGGATGTTCCGTCCGTCCCAGTAAGCGGCTCTTGAACGCTCAAGGTGAAAACCGGCTTCCCGGTAACCTATATCCAGTGCGCGAACAAGCCTTCCGTGCGTGTCGTAGATGTTAATGCGCACCTGTGCCGCTTCACGGAGTTGGTACGGTATCCACGTCTCGGGATTGAAGGGATTTGGATAGTTTTGCAACAGCGCGGAGACAGTTGGCAACCGTCTTGGATCCAACTTCACGGACAGAAACGCTTGGTTTATTTGCTCCGCTGTCACTCTACGAACAGTTGGCTCGGAAACAAGATATCCTTCCGCATCGTACACGCCAATCTCAATGAAATCCCCTATTTCCGCAACACTGCTTCGACTCGGATCGGCAAACGCGGCGGCAAAGTAACCATTCTGCACGAAGTCTGTTGCTGTCACATTCGTTCGCGTATTTCGGACGGATACAAGGTGGCCATCTTCTGCAAAATTACCGCTGACAACAAATCCCCACGCCCCCGACAGTTGAGGCTTAACGGGGGCTGAAGGCGCGTTTGACGGTAAATTTGTCCAAGCCGCGCCGACGAATACGGCTTCCCTATGCCGGGTAACGTTTACTATGTATCCCTTGCCGCCTTCGATAGAAAACCCGTCATCGGGAGCGTCTGCCGTGAATCCTACGAATCGCTGGGCGTCGGAATCAAGATGGATGACTGTTGTTGCGCCAATCTCCTCCATTAGTGACCGGGCTGAGTATGGCGTTACCGGCTTGAGAGGTAACGAAATCATATTTAAGCCCGGTTGCAGTGTAGTGAAGAAAACATGGCTGAAATCCTCCTCCGGTTGCGAATCTATCCGATAGATAGTGGTAGTTCCGCTAACTTCGTTGCCTACAACCAGTAATGGCTGGTGGATTGGGCTGCGTTGCGCGTCAATGAACAGCAACCCTTCGGGACCGAGGTCCCCGGCAGTACCCGCTTCGGCATCCCCCGCAAAGTTGCGCGTGTTGAGATACTGTACGAATTCCGGCGCATACGGCGCGGTCACATCGTAGACAATTATTCCGCCAACCCGCTCGAATCCGATAAATGCGTACACACGGCCATTAATCCGACCAACAGTGACACCCTCGGGCTCCGGCCCCTTGTCGTCACTGCGGTTGTCGAAAGACTCGTTTTCATCGTTTGTGGAGTTGAAGTTGTCCGGCAGCAGTCGCGCCGTAATTTGCTCAAAATCGTCACCGCTGTCAAACACGAGCTCGCCATCGACAGTCCAGATCGAAAACGAACGAGCGCCGTAATTGAAGATGATGTCATGCCGTCCGTCACCGTCCGTGTCGCCGGTGGCGGTTGTGGTTTTTAGGCGGCCAAGGTTTTCGTCGGCTTGTAGGAAGTCCGGGTTTGGAAATACCTCGGAATTAAGCGCCAAGTCTGCGACGCGAGCCTCCTCGCTAAAACATTCGTAGTCTCGCGCATCTCCTTCGTTGGCAGTTATCAAGAACGTTTCACCCATGCTTTGAAAATGGGCGATGGCGTCCGGTTGATACAGTCCTCGAACTGGCCAATAGGTGATATTGATTGCGTCATCTCTATTGCTTGCGTCAAGACCGTTCGATCGCAGTCGAATGAGTCCAAGTATGGGCGACTGGGGGTTAGGGTTATCACTGAGCAGTCCCGTGGCAGGATCAAAGCCGCCTTCAAGACCGAAATCGTTGTCGTTCAGAACGGCAAGTGTATTCTCGTCAATCAGAGCCAATCCCTCCGGTTTGTCGGCGAAGTCGTATCCGGTTCCCGCCAGATCGACTACGAGTGTTTTTGTTACGGGTACAACACCAATATCCGCAAGTTCGCTTTCCGTCAAGGATTCAAGCGCGGTATCGCCAGCCAGTCCATGAACATTGGTGGCTACCGTCATGTCGATCTGGAAAATCTTCTTTTTAGAACCGGGGCCTATTGCCGAATCACGTTCAATAACCAGGATATTGTTCCCGTTCAGCGCAACCGCATCCCCGATTTTGTCACTTCCGTTGCCCTCCAAGGTGTAAAGATACTGACCTACGCTCGCTTCCCGCGCCGTGTCAAAGGCAAGAATGCGAATGCTCCGCCCAGCTTTCGAATTGGCGTCGGTAGGAATATCGGGATTGTCAATTGGACTTTGGATAAAGGCATAGAGCATTCCATCCCAATAAGCTACGGCTTCAAATCCACGGTTCGCTCGACGCTGCGCAAAAATTGCAGGGATTGCTTCTACACCGACAATGACCTCCGTGGCATTCGAGCCTTCCGGAACGTACCGATTAATCAGGACGCCGTTCGGGTCGAAATGGTATATTGCCGGACGATATTCATCTACCATCCAATACGTGCCATCATTCGCGCGCACGATGCCTTCCATATCGGCGCCGAAGGCATCTCGCCTCAATGGATTTCCAAATAGATCTATAGGCGCTTCATCGGTATGTGCCAATCCGCCGGTCCCTTCAAGATTTGGTAAACCGCTAATCGGCGTTCCGTCGGCTCGAACCAAGCCCACTCGGTCCGTAATAGAAATCTGCCCGGTTTGAACCGAGAGTTCAAATCGCAGCCATTGGGCTTGATAGTCCGGCAGTGGAAAGGGACGTTCCTTTATGCCATCACCATCTGTGTCAATCGGATCCGCATTTGGCCCACGGTCGGGATGGGTAATGAATTGCAGATTTCCGTTTCGCGGGTTGACGCCTTCAAAAAAGAGCCCGGAAAACCCGCCGAGGCGAATTCCTTGGCCCGCGTCAGTGACGCCCAAGATTGGAAGATCTTCAAAGGGGAAGGTACGGAGTTGAGCTATGTCTAGCGCATAATTCTTTGAACCGAGTGGCAGGATTTCGGTGATTGACGCCGTGAAAATGTCTAAAACGGCGACGGCATTGTTCTCCTGAAGTGTAATCCATGCCGTGAGGGAATTATCCGCAACCGTGATATACTCTGGTTCCAAGTCCTGAGCGATACTTGCGTCGGGACCATAAATCCTGATGTCCGGATGGAGCGAATCGCGAGTGAAGCGCTGAAAGTCCGCCGTGCGAACATCGGCTTGGGTAAGGTTCACTACACCGCGCGAGATATCAATCACGCTAACAGAGCCCTCCGGATCATTCGAATCGCCGGGCTGGCAGTAATCACTGGGTTCACCTTCATTTGCAACTAGCGCATATCGACCGTTTGGAGTGAATGTTACCATATCAGGCAGAGCGCCGACCTTGACAACGGACAAAAAGCCGCCATCGGTGTTGAAGAAAGCGACGGATCCGGGCGCCTGCTTCGGATCCGCTTCAACCGCGACCGCGACAATCCCGTCATGAACTGCAACGCTATTTGCGGCGGCTCCGTATGGACTGACATCAATTTGATAGAGGTGCGTTGGGAGCGCAGGGTTTAAAATGTCAAGGACATCAATCTGGCCAATAGCCGCGTTGACAACGAATAAACGCTGCGTCTTCGGGTCATGCGCGATAATCTCGGCCGCGCTATCGTCGAAAATACCGGACTCGTAAGCGCCAATGGCTTCAAGTTTAATTTGGCAATGCGCCGGCAATTCCGTGCAAAGCAGTGCGACAATTGCCATGGCCATGATAAGTGGGGATTTAGTTTTGCGTAATGAAGTCACGAGGTTGTCTCCTGTTTGTCTAGGGCTCTATTTCACAAACTTCCGATCTAATTGCCGTTGGGCGTCGAAACCGATGTCTTAATCCCGCGTCCATTGCCTCGGTCCGCTTGGCCTGTCAATGTCGATGCCACGCGGCATCAGTGCGACCATCTGAGAGTCTGCGCTCCGACAAAAAAATCGGACCGAACTCCCGCACGGCAATAATATACAATCCAAATGTTACAAAGGTTTGAAAATTGCATGGCAAATTGATGACATCTTCTTGCAGGCTTATTGGAGACAATCGCCTGAAAGTGCAGGGCAAATACGTTATTGAATTGTTCAAATAGGTACAGCGAGGCGCTCAAGTAGTCGCATGTGTACACTGCCGACTTTGTGTTTCAAAAAGACAAAAGGTGTCAGAGTGAAACAGAAACCGATTGGACGACAATTGGAGGGTTTGTATCTTCCACAACGGATCGCTTGAAAGGGTGGAGTACATCTTCAAGCGCATGAGCAATAGTGCCGCCTAGCCAACCTAGTTTAAGACAACGTTGCGAGGCTGTGCACATTGTTTGGCATCCGACGCGAATCGTATATACTTTGTGCTGCTGATAATTGCGTGTTTTCAAGCATCTAGTCCGTAGGTGCGGTTTCCAACCGCACCTGTCGTGAACACACGTCGCGACCTAGAGATCGCTCCTACAAAAAGACGCAATTTCTGACAGCGCGCAGTATAAATCCGATCTTTGACGAATGCCTCAGGTTCCGATGCGGTTCGATGAAGCGTATGCCGTGAAATATTGGGGAAAAGGCGGCGGTCAGTTGTCGGCAGAGCTAAACAAACCCCCCTTTTCCCCAACTGGACATCTAGCCAAACTCCAGTCCAACTCGAATGGCGCTGCCTTCGCTGGCGAATGCAAAGGCTTCATTAATCTGGCTGAAGGGGAAGGTGTGGGAAATTATCTTGTGGTAAGGATACTTGTCTTTCGTGCGACACAAGAAGTCAAGCGCCCGGCGGATAACCCATGGCTCGTAGACGATTATGCCCTGAATTGCTTTGCTGCAGCGTACTATATTACCCGGATCGATCGCTGTGGGCTGTCCCAGATTTATGTTGCCAATCCATAGATAGCGCCCGCCCCATCTTAGCATTTCGATACCTTCGGACAACACCCTGGGCGCGCCAACAAATTCCGCAACCACGTCTGCGCCGGTTCCTCGTGTATGATCGAGTACGTACGCGACTCGGTCCGCCACGGAGAGTTCATCGACATTGATCGGATGGTCGGCGCCAAACTCGCGAGCAAGTTCAAGGCGCGCCGGAAAGCGGTCCAAAACAATTACCTGACCTGCTCCCATCTCCTTCGCCACTGCGGTTGCGTACAGGCCGAGGCCCCCTGCCCCCTGGATCACCACTGTGTCGCCGAGCGTAATTCCTATCTGGTCAAGTCCGTAAATGACTTGCGACAAAGCGCAGTTGACCGGTGATACCAAGGCGTCCGGAAGTTCCGCCGGAACCTTGAAAATCCAGTGTCCAGGCTTCATGTAGTAGTATTCCCCGTAAGCGCCATGAAAATGCGGTGGTTCATCACTTGATACACCGATCCAGTCACGATAACGATCAGGGCACCCCGGCTTTCCGCTTAGACACACCCAACACTGATTGCACGGCTTATAGTATGAATAGGCAATGCGATCGCCTTCCTCCAATCGCTCGCCTGTGTTGTCGGCTTTCACGCTTTTTCCTAATTGTTCGACGGTACCGACCATCTCATGGCCTAGCACTTGAGGGATACCTCGTGGAATTTTGGAACCGTGGCCTCGCCAGATATGCAAATCGGATCCGCAGATATTCGCCATGCGAATCTTCACGAGGAGATCGTTGTCTGCAACAGATGGGACTGGGTACTCTCGGAATTCCAACGGCGCGTTGGGCTGCGTAAAAACAGAAACATTCCCGGTTTTCATGACACAATTCTCCTAAAAGGTTTAATGATTTGTTTATGTGGGTAATACCGTGCCGACCAGTATGCTAATCGGCGTATTCGTCGAAATTGGTAACCTTCCATCTTTCATCGATTAATTCGGTGAGAATAACAACATTTCGGACTAGGCTTGAAGATGTGGAGTTCTTAATAGTCAAGCGATAATTAAAAAAGATCTGATTTTCGCCACCGGCTTTTTGGGTAAGCTTCTTAAACGTGATTTCCGGCATCTCGGATGGCGGCTCTCCTTGATGGCGTGCGCCTCGCACCAATGCAATTTCGTCTCTCAATTTTTCTGCGGCGAGCGAATCACTCAGACGCAACGCGGCTTCCTGATCGGCGCGTTGATAGTAGTTGTGTATAAAGTCTCCGGCAACATTTTCCGGCGTGTTTCGATCCGAGCATGCTGAAATGAGGAAAAAGAGGCATAATGCAATTGACCGCAAATTTCTCACGAGGGCGCCCTTCCGCCACATTGGCGAATACGTTGTGCTTCTCATTTTGCCATTACGCTTGACTCAATCTCTGCCTCTAAGTATAACGACAAGGTTGATTGATGTCAATAACCGATTGCAAGTGTTTAGCGTTAGAAAAAAACTGTCAGCCATAGAACGTGCAATGAATCCCTGCGCCATCGAAACCCCCATAGCGCTCCGATTCTGATTTCACTCTCCTACCGTAATCAGGAAGGATTTCTTTGACATTTCTATCGCGCTCACGAGTCGCTCGCTCAACCGCTTCTCAGGAAAACGCACAATCAGTCGCGCCACTACAAACCGAGCTGCGCAAGTCCTGTAAAGACAATACCCTTCTATTCACGCCGGCGGCGGACACGCGCCGAGATCGCCGCATATATAAATCTTGACGGTGAAGGCCCAGATGTCGGAAAATTGGCTGATTTGGGAGCGGGCTCTAACGAGAAATCCGTCTGCGTTGAGACTCAATCGTTTGAATTAATTGCGCGTCCTCGGGCATCATTCGTGATTGCAAAAATCCGGTCCGAACAACCGAAAAAAGTCTTGATTGAATCCGCGTATTTTGATAAACTAAGTCTCCAATCTCCAGATGACGAAAATTCCTCTGTAAGGAAATCCAGTCGGCGTAAATGAATCCAAGTCCCAAGGAAAGCGAATATGAATCACTCGGACACAACTAGTGATGAAATTTCCTCCCGGTCTGAGCCTGGCACGGAGACCCACGATTTTCAATCGATTCAACCATCACGAGGTGTAGCAACTTCGACAACGCGTGCAACATCAAGTTCCGGTCTGAATCCCGCCCTGACGTTAAGGCGATTTGTTGTTGGCGAAAGCAATCGGACCGCTTACGAACTGGCGACAAATACCATTAACGAATCGGGTGACATACGGGAACCTGTGTTAGTTTTCGGTGGAGTGGGACTCGGCAAAACCCATCTTCTGCATGCCATTGGAAATCAATTCCGCCAGAAACACCCGAATAAAACGGTCTTTTGCGTGCCAGCCGAGCGATTCGTCCGGGAATGTATCCAATCAATCGATCATCCGCAGAAATATTCCGCAATGCGGCGGCGGTATTACGACGTTGACCTCTTGTTGATTGATGATCTCCATTTCATATCCAAAGAGCAAACAGTTCAGGATGAATTCGCGGATCTGCTGGGTCATTTGACATCGCAGAATCGCAAACTAGTTTGTACGTGCGATCATCCCCCCGATTTTCTGACATCTTATCTGGCGATCGCCAATGATTCTAACAAGAGTCCCCATGTCGAAATTCATCCCCCTGAATTTAATTTGCGTGTCTCTATTCTTAAGCAGAAATTAAAGGAACGGAATTGGGGGCCTGCGCCTCCGAGAGTGATACGTTACATTGCAAAACACCTGACTGAACACGTTCGTCAACTTGAAGGATGCCTGAACCGCCTAATGGCAGAGGCGCGACTTGGCTCCGATCTTAACTTGGAAGTGGCTAGCCGCGTAATAGAAGGCGGTCATTCGACTGGCGATCTGTCACAACGTATCAGTCTTGAGATGATTCAGGAAGCGGTTTCACGTTATTTTCAGATTACGCTGTCTGAGTTGTGTTCAAAAAGGAGGGGTAAGCGGTATGTGATGCCTCGACAGATTGCAATGTATCTGGCGCGTCAATTGACAACTCTCTCTCTTAAGCAGATAAGCCGAGGTTTCGGGTATAGCCATCACAGCGCCGTTGTTCATAGTGTTCAACGCGTCGAGTCCCTTCTTGACGAGGATTTCTTGCTTAGCGAGTCTATTGCCGCAATAAAAACGGAATTGACCGGTAGCTCCCCAAGTTGAATTCCGGGAACGCCTCCAAACCAACGCTCTATTTCGCTTTGATTATTCACTTCTTGCGGGTCATCCTTCTGCAATTAGCGTTACGTTTCTCTCCTTGTCAACGATATGTCCGCCATCTTCAAGTCACACATCAGAAACTCGCGCCAATTCCCACATTGGAACCAACCTCGCTTAAATGCACCTTGAAAAAACGAATGATTGGACAGCAAGCGGAAAATCGGGTATACTAGACTAGCGTCAAATCACAGAGATTATCGGGAGACAAAATATGAAACCGAAAACGATGTTTGAAAAAATATGGAACGATCACGTTGTGCGAGAGATGCCGAATGAGGCGACAGTTCTCTATATTGATGCGCATCTTGTCCATGAGGTGACCACTCCGCAGGCATTTGAAGGGCTGCGACTTGCGGGACGAAAAGTGAGGCGTCCGGAACTCACGGTCGCAACAATGGACCACAATGTCCCGACAACGGATAGGTCGCTTCCCATAAAAGATCAAATCGCGGTAAAGCAGATGGAAACGCTGGCTAAAAACTGCGAGGAATTTGGCATTACTTTATACGACATTGATAGTCCCGAGCAAGGCATCGTTCACGTTATTGGCCCTGAACTCGGCATCACCCAGCCGGGGAAGACTATATGTTGCGGGGACAGTCATACGTCGACACATGGCGCTATGGGCGCCTTTGCTCTCGGAATAGGCACGAGCGAAGTGGAACACGTGCTCGCCACACAGTGCCTTCTGTACCATAAACCGGAGACTTTCGAGATTCGGGTTGACGGTAAACTGCCGCGAGGCGTCACCGCCAAGGACATCATACTGTCCATTATCCGTCAAATCGGCACTGATGGGGGCACCGGCACGGTGATTGAATACACCGGGTCGGCGATATCGGGTCTCGGTATTGAGGAGCGGATGACCGTTTGCAACATGTCCATTGAGGCTGGCGCGCGAGCCGGACTCATCGCCCCGGACGACGAAACCTATGAATATTTGGCAGACCGACAGTTCAGCCCGAAGGGCGCGAATTTTGACAGGGCTGTTGAAAAATGGAAGGAATTGCCCACGGATCAAGGCGCGACGTACGACAGATCGCTTCATATCGACGCGCAGTCGCTGGCGCCACAGGTCACGTGGGGTACGAACCCCGCCATGGGGGCTGATGTGACCGATGTTATTCCCGATCCGGAGAAGGTACCCACCGCGGATGCCAAACAGGCAACCGAACGAGCCCTCGAATACATGGGGCTCTCGCCGGGAACTAAAATTACCGACGTTGAGATAGATAAGGTTTTCATCGGGAGTTGCACGAACTCCAGGATCAGCGACCTTCGCGCCGCCGCACAGATTGCAAAAGGACACAGGGTTTCCGAAACAGTGAATGCTCTGGTTGTGCCAGGTTCCGCAAACGTCAAACGACAAGCCGAGTCCGAGGGACTGGACGAAATCTTCCGCACGGCTGGATTTGAGTGGCGCGAGGCGGGTTGCAGCATGTGCCTGGGGATGAATCCGGACATCCTTATGCCGGGACAGCGGTGCGCTAGCACTTCTAACCGCAATTTCGAGGGCAGGCAAGGAAAAGGCGGACGCACGCACCTCGTTAGTCCGCAGATGGCGGCGGCGGCGGCAATCGCCGGTCGTTTTGTTGACGTTCGAGAATGGGAATGAAATTGAATGTATAACAAGCGCTAACCGTTTCACACTTTGGCAAAAATCGCCTGAAGTCTCCGAAAAAGATTTCTTGGATATTAAGGAGAGAACCTAGGATGGAAGCATTCAACAAACATACTGGTCTTGCGGCGCCGTTGAATCGGATTAACGTGGATACCGATCAGATTATTCCAAAGCAGTTTCTTAAAGGCATTGAAAGAACCGGCTTTGAGAACTTCCTCTTTTACGATTGGCGTTTTCTCGACAACGGAGAACCCAATCCGGAGTTTGTTCTAAATGCGCCGCGCTATCAATCGGCGAGCATACTTGTTGCCGGAGCAAATTTCGGTTGTGGCAGCTCGCGGGAGCATGCGCCTTGGGCGCTGCAGCAGTACGGTTTCAAAGCGATTATCGCTCCCTCATTTGCGGATATTTTTCGCGGAAATTCCTTTAAAAATGGGCTTTTGCCTCTCACTCTAGCGACGGATGTTGTCACGGACATAATCGCGCAAATTGAAGCTCGAGAAGGTTATACACTGACTATTGATCTGGAATCACAGACCGTGTCGCAGCCCGATGGTGCCTCCCACACATTCGAGATTGGGGAATTTCAGAAGCAGTGTCTATTGGATGGATTAGACGAGATTGGGTGGACACTACAGTTTGAAAGGGAGATTTCGGCTTACGAGAGTAGCAGAGGGATTTGAAGGTTGCCGACAAGCAATCAAAATTGTAATGACAAACAGAGGCGTTTGTTTGAGGACGTTAATGTCCCTGAACAAACGCCTTTATTATTTCAGCACGAAATCTAAAAAAGTGGAAGATTGCGCGAAACTTTTTGTGGCGCCGTGCGACAATATAGTGTAGCCTCAACGTAAGGAACTGATCTCGTGAAGAATGACGATGCTCGTTTGGTAGAATCTGTATTGGCTGGTAACCTTGATGATTATCGCACGTTGGTGGAGTCTTATCAATTGTCGGCGGAGCAATGGGCATTTAGTCGGGTTAGAAATATCTCCGATGCTGAAGAAATCGCTCAGGAAGCATTCGTTGAAGCGTATTTCAGGCTTGATACGCTGCGGCATACGGAAAAATTCGGGACCTGGTTGCGTCGGATCGTGGTCAATACCGCCGTTTCTTGGCTCAGACGGCGCAATTCCACTGTGCATTTTGACGAGCTTGTCAGCATCTCCGGCGATGGCGAAATGCATGAGCGATACAGCCGATATGAAGAGCTGACGCCTCACGATCTGCTGGAACGACAAGAGGAGAAAGATTTGCTGCGACGGGCAATTGATGCGCTTTCTCCATCACATCGCGAGGTCATCACGATGTTCTATTACGATGATTGTTCCTACAAAGATATTGCCGCCCGCCTAACCATATCGGAGGCGGCTGTAAAGAGTATGTTACATCGCGCCAGAAGACGATTAAAAGAGGAGGTATTACGCATGAGCACAAGACAGGTTGACACCAAGATTGAAATTAGCCGCAAATTTGGTGAACGAGTCACACAAGATATTACTACGGTCCGTGAAGAGTTAGCGACAATTCGTCAACAATTGGAGCGATTGGATCAGGGACCTGTGCCAACGGACGGCGATCCCGTTACGCGGGCATATAATGAGTTTCGACAAGTCCCGGAAGGTGATGAACAAATAATTCGATGGGGTTTCTTAGGTGTTTTCCGTAGAGGTAGGGTTGAGGAGGGTGAACATTCGGCCTGCAGCATTCACACGATGAAACCGGAAGAATATTTCAACTCGCCCAACGCTGCTGATGAATCAATTGCCGATTTTGCAAATGTCTTCACCAACCCACACACCATCCGGGTTTGCAAATATCTCTTTTTCCATGACAGTCGGGAAGTTACGCGAGAAGAAATAAAGAGAGAATGTAACCTGACCAATCAGGAATTGGATGCCGCGCTTGAAGCGTTCCTAGATTGGCGTTTTGTGGCATGGAAGGGTGAAGAATTGTTAACGCTTGGCCATGGCATGAATTGGTTTATTACATTGGTAGGAATGACAAAGGAAGCAGTAAACCAGCGCGACCAGCAGTAAGAGTAACTCACGCGCATGACCAATCTCTTGTTCTGGCGTGCGATAGCTCGGCGCAACTAGGGAATGTCGCTTCGCTAGAATCTCTTCTCAAAAATAAGTTGCCGGACACGGGTTGAATTTTCCTTGACATCGAAACTTCACTTGTGATATACTTTAATCCATATTCTGCCGAACATAGAATGAGGAAGATTCCCATGCTAACTTCAAATCGACAACCACAATTTCAAACTGTGTTTCATCATTGGCATTGGTGGCGGTGTGCTGTACAGGATGGGAGTGTGCCTTTGTTGAGATAGGATTTTGGCTTCATATTTGATAAATCAAAGCCGTAGGCATACGAAACCCGTTGTCTACGGCTTTTTTTGTACTGAATTTTCTGACCCGGTTGCCACCTATGTCCGACAATGCACAGAAACCGAGTTTTTTCGACATGTAATCACGCGATTGGCGAAAATCAAACTAGTTTACTTCAAAATGTAGTGAACGTGAACCAAAAACTCGTTTCCTCTGTTATAGGTAGCAACTTGCGTTTTCCAATATGCAATTGTTATAGCAAGGAGAGATAGCAATGGATATACTCAATGAACTCAAATTCGACCAAGCCGGCTTAATTCCCGCCATCATACAAGATGACGAAAACAATGAAATCCTCATGATGGCGTTTATGAATCGCCAGGCTTTGCAGAAAACTATAGAATCCGGGCGTGCGTGCTTCTGGAGTCGGTCCCGCCAAGAATACTGGATTAAGGGGGAGACTTCGGGACATACTCAAACCGTCAAATCCATTTCCTTTGACTGTGATGGAGACGCCCTTCTGATTAAGGTTGAACAGAAAGGCGGAGCGTGTCACGTCGGTTATCGTTCCTGTTTTTATCGGGAAGTCTCCTCCGATGGCAATTCCAGCCGCATTGTAGGCGAGAAGGTATTCGATCCTGATCAAGTATACTCGTAAGAGGAGATTCCCGATGTATTACCCGAATTTGGTAGATTTTCGCGACAAGGCGCAAAACGGCAACTTGATTCCTGTCTATAAGTCCATTTTGGCAGATATGGAAACTCCGGTATCGGCATTTAACAAGATTGATGCCGGTGAGTATGGATTCCTGCTAGAAAGCGTTGAAGGCGGTGAACACGTTGGGCGGTATTCGTTTCTCGGTAGTGAGCCGTCAATTCTGTTTCAGAGTAAAAACACCCGCGTACGCATACAGGACTTAAAGACGGGCAAAACGACGGAATTCGAAAGCGACTATCCGCTTGGCGAACTTGAGAAGTTGATGGAGCGCTATCAACCCGTGGAGATAGAGGGATTGCCGCGTTTTCACGGCGGCGCTGTCGGTTACTTGAGTTACGATGTTGTGCGTTTCTTTGAAGAATTGCCCGATGATACGGAAGACGATCGGCAGTTGCCGGATTGCTTCTTCATGATTACCGACACCTTGTTGGTGTTTGATCGGGTTAGCCACCGAATTACGGTGGTAGCGAACGCGCATGTTGATGGTGATGTGGAGGGCGCATACCAACGTGCGACAGATCGTATCGACACGCTGATCGCCAAGCTGAAAAATCCGCTGGTGATGCCGCCTGAAAAGACGCGGAGCGCGGATTCTGCCGAGATTGAACCTGAATCAAACTTCACGCAGGCTGAATACGAGAGGATTGTCTTAAAGGCAAAAGAATACATCGCCGCAGGTGACATCATCCAGGTTGTTCCCTCGCAGCGATTATGTACCCCGTTGGCAGTGGATACCTTTGACGTATATCGTGCGTTACGCACCGTCAACCCGTCGCCCTACATGTATTACCTCAAGTTGGACAACGTTCAGATTGCCGGAGCTTCGCCCGAGATGATGGTACGCGTTGAAGATGGGATTGCGGAGACTGTCCCGATTGCCGGCACGCGCCCGCGTGGAGGAACCCCTGCTGAAGATGCCAAGTTGGCTGCGGAGTTAATTGAGGACAAGAAGGAGCGCGCCGAACATGTCATGCTCGTCGATCTTGGGCGCAACGATCTCGGGCGGGTTTGCAAATACCACACGGTTCGCGTCAGCGAGATGATGGAGATTGAGCGCTATTCGCATGTCATGCACATTGTGTCGCATGTTGTCGGCGAACTCCGCGAAAATGTGACCGCTTTTGATGTTATCCGAGCCTGTTTACCGGCCGGGACGCTTTCAGGCGCCCCCAAGATTCGAGCTATGGAGATTATTGATGAGCTTGAACCGACGCGCCGCGGGCCTTACGGCGGAGCTGTCGGGTATTTCAGTTTTTCCGGAAATTCAGACACGGCTATCACCATTCGTACCCTCGTCGTCAAAGATGGCATCGCTTACGTCCAAGCGGGCGGCGGCGTGGTTGCGGATTCCGTTCCCCAAACCGAATACGAAGAGACACTCAACAAAGCGCAAGCCGTGCTAAAGGCAATTAGATTGGCTGAAGCCGGATTGGAATAGACGGCTGACAGGAGGAAAACCGTGAGTGTGACACTCGACCAAGTCGTTCCTTGGGGCAGATCACTTGAAGAGTATAAACGGATGTTCATGCTCTCGGAGGAAGAACTGAATTTGCGAATCTATAGGTTACAAGAACCGACAGTTTGTAGTAGTGCAATTCATTGCACGTCTCAGATCGATTGTAACATTTATACTGCGCGCTGTCAGAAATTGCGTCTTTTGTAGGAGCGATCTCCAGGTCGCGACATGCGCTCACCGTAGGTGCGGTTTCCAACCGCACCTACCGCCAGACGCTTAAAAACACGCAATTTTCAGCAGTGTGAAGTATAGATTTTGAATTCGTATAACATCTGTCCTGTACCCTATGAGTTTCAGAAAGGTGGAAACGAGATGATGAGAGTTTGCAGAAACGCCTGGGAGATAAACAATGATACTCATGATTGACAATTATGATTCATTCACCTACAATCTTGTCCAGTATTTGGGCGAATTAGGTGCGGAACTTGTAGTCCACCGCAATGACAAAATAACATTGGAATCAATTGAGCGGCTTGCGCCGGCCAAGGTTGTCATATCACCCGGGCCTTGCACGCCTCGCGAGGCGGGGATTTCCTGCGACCTCATCCGCAGCTTCGCAGGCAAGGTGCCGATTCTGGGTGTCTGTCTGGGGCATCAGTGTATCGGGGATGTCTTTGGCGGCGATGTGGTTCGCGCGGATCGGTTGATGCATGGGAAAACGTCAATGATTGAGCATAATGGACGCGAAATCTTCGCGGGAGTGCAGAACCCGTTTGAGGCAACGCGATACCATTCGCTGATTGTGGCAGAGGACAGTATGCCGGACTGTCTCCAAATTACCGCGTGGACTAACGAGGGCGAGGTCATGGGACTTCGGCATAAGGACTACCCAATCTGGGGCGTACAGTTTCATCCGGAGTCAATCCTGACGCTTGAAGGGAAAAATCTGCTGGGGAATTTCTTGAAAGGCTGAGAGATGTCGGAAACGGATCTCCGCACAAAACTTGAGTATGCCAGAAAAATTGAGGACCCCCTACGACGCCGACTCTATGTCTGTGCGCTTGTAACCGCCGCGCTGCCGCCTTCGAACAGTCTACCGTATATTGTTGTCGGCGGCAATGCGCTGGAGTTTTACACGCTTGGCGATTATACCACCATGGATGTCGACCTCGTCAGCGCAAGGCGATCCGATATAGGGAACATATTGGAGAGTTGGGGGTTTAATCAGATGGGGAGGCATTGGTATCACACAGATTTGGATGTCGCCATTGAAATTCCCGATGATGTTCTCGCCGGCTCCGAAGAGAAGATTACACAAGTCGAGATTGAGGGCTTGAACGTTTATATCATCGGTGTGGAGGATCTGATAATCGATCGAGTCAACGCTTATGTGCATTGGCGGTCGATTGATGATGGCGATTGGGCGAAAGAGCTCATGGCTTTGTACAAACAAGAGATTGACTGGGATTACCTTGCAACATGTGCCCGGACAGAAGAAATACTGGAAGCGCTGAATGCACTGAAATCGGCGATTGAGGAGGAGACGAAATGAAAGTTGTGAACTTCGATCAGCACGTTCAACAAATACGCGAGAGATCGCGTCAATACCAACTCGCGCAACGCGCCAAACAATCGCGCCGGCCGCCTCGCCGCCGCCCAAGAGACGCCGCCTCGCGCCGGGATCTCATCAACCTGTCAATCAAACGGCGTGAACAATGGCTAAGGGATGGACGACTGGAGAAACTTGGACCGCGGCATTACCGCGTGCGCCTGAACTAAAGGCGCGAAAAACGAGGACTACACAGACGCACAATCCTTCGTAGGGGTTGGGTTCCCCAACCCATTCGTTACGTTTCCCGATCCATGGGTCGAGGGGACCTCGCCCCTACGATTGCACACACTTCACGTAAATCTCAACAGAATCTAGTTCAGCCCAACTAAGCCCCAAGCGCCTTGACGAGCGTTTCGCCAATCGTCGCCGGGCTTTGCGAAACGGCGATTCCCGCGGCTCTCAACACCTCAATCTTCTCTGTTGCGGTTCCTTGTCCACCCGAGATAATCGCTCCGGCATGTCCCATTCGTTTTCCGGCTGGGGCGGTCTGTCCCGCGATGAAACTCACCACCGGTTTGCTCATATTCTCCTTTACAAACTGCGCCGCTGTTTCCTCCGCTGTCCCGCCAATTTCGCCAATCATAATTACCGCTTCGGTATCTTCATCGGCTTCAAACAAGTCAAGAATGTCAACGAAAGTGGAGCCGATGACCGGATCGCCGCCGATGCCGACGCAAGTGGATTGACCAAGCCCAAGTTTTGTCACCTGATCCACAGCTTCGTACGTTAGCGTCCCGCTGCGGGAAACGATGCCAATCTTGCCGGGATGGTGGATATAGCCGGGCATAATCCCGATCTTGCACTCTCCGGGCGTGATTACTCCGGGACAGTTCGGTCCAATCAGACGAGTGGGCAGTCCATCAAGAAAACGCTTGGCTTTAATCATATCAAGGACAGGCGCCCCTTCAGTTATGCAGACGATTAGGCGAATGCCGGCATCAGCCGCCTCCATGACCGAATCCGCGGCATCGAACCGCGCCGGTACGAAGATGACGGACGTATCCGCTCCCGTTGCCTCTACAGCCTCGGTAACCGTGTCGTACACCGGAATGCCGTCAACCTCTGAACCACCTCTGCCCGGGGTGACTCCCGCGACAATCTGTGTGCCGTATTCAACGCACTGTTGTGTATGAAACCTGCCGGAACGTCCTGTAATCCCTTGGACAATGACTTTTGTGTCTTTATTTACGAGAATGCTCATTCACTCAAATTCCTTAAAAGGATAATACGTACCGCGTCGCAGGTGCAATTTCCCGACGCAAGAACGCGTCCACATTGGTACTTCTTAATACGCTCGCGCAAAAACCGTAATCTCCTTTGCCGATTCGCCGCATACGATACACTTCCCCTCTCCACCCGGTTGATCTTGCGGCATACAACGCGTTGTCGCTTGCGTGTCGGCTTTCACTTGGTCTTCGCATGATGGGCTTCCACACCACCAGGCGCGGGCAAAGCCGGTGGTGACCGCCGATTTAAATGAATCGTAGTCCGCGGGTTCGGACGTGTTCTCATCGCGAAAATTGGTGGCGCGTTGCAACAAGGCGCCCTGGATGGCTGTCAGTGTTTCGTTGACCGCCGCCGGTATGCCTGCCAACGGTATGAACGACTTGCCTTCCCGACCGGGCTGATCTCGGCGAGCCAGCACCGCCTCTCCCTTTTCTACGTCGCGCGGACCAATTTCGATCCGCAGCGGCACCCCTTTCAACTCCCATTCGTTGAATTTCCATCCGGGGGAATACCCGTCACGGTCGTCCACCTTCACGCGGACATCTCCCTCAATTGTTGCGGTCATCTTTGCCACCGCCTCCATTACGGCACGTTTCTCATCATCTCTGTTTTTCTTCCAGATTGGTATTATTACCACCTGAATCGGCGCCAACTTCGGTGGCAAAACAAGCCCCTGATCATCGCCGTGCGTCATGATTATCGCGCCGACCATGCGGGTACTCACGCCCCAACTGGTCGTCCAGCAGTATTGCAGTTCACTGTTCTCGTCTTGGTATTGAATCTCGAAAGCTTTGGAAAAATTTTGTCCGAGGTTGTGCGAGGTGCCGGACTGGAGCGCCCGCCCATCGCCCATCATAGCTTCAATGGTGTAAGAAGCATCCGCTCCGGGGAATTTCTCACTCTCGCTCTTGCGGCCCGGAATGACGGGGATAGCGGCATCGTTGACAGCGAAATCGGTATACACTTCCAGCATTCGCAAGGTTTCCTCCTGGGCTTCCTCAACGGTAGCGTGCGCGGTGTGACCCTCCTGCCAAAGAAACTCCATCGTGCGTAAAAAAAGGCGGGTGCGCAGCTCCCATCGCACAACGTTTGCCCATTGGTTAATCAGCACCGGCAGGTCGCGATACGATTGAATCCACTGGCTATACATGTGTCCGATGACCGTTTCGGAGGTGGGACGCACGACGAGCGGGTCTTCCAATTTCTTGCCGCCGCCGTGCGTCACCACTGCCAACTCGGGCGAGAATCCTTCCACATGTTCCGCCTCTTTTTCGATAAAGCTCATCGGGACAAAAAGCGGGAAGTAGGCGTTTTCATGTCCGGTTTCTTTGAAGCGGCGATCAAGCCCCGCTTTCACGTTTTCCCATAGTTCGTATCCGTAGGGCCGAATAACCATGCAGCCGCGCACAGGCGCGTAATCCGCCAGTTCCGCTCCCCGAATCACTTCCGTGTACCATTCGGAATAATCCTGACTGCGAGGTGTAATTTTTTGAAACATGTCCGTAAACTCTCCCTGTTTCTACCTTTTCGATTTCTTCAACTTTTACCGGAGAAACCGAGTTTTTGGTTTAGGATGCCCAAGTCTATTGAGAAAGGCCCGACCGATTTGGGTAAAAGACGTATCTCGGGACCGGGAAAACTCGGTTTCTTCTCACCCTCCAATTAAGGCGGCAACTCGGGTTATTTATCCGTCAACGCCGCGATTCCGGGCAAGGTTTTTCCTTCAAGAAATTCCAGTGAGGCGCCGCCGCCGGTGGAGATATGCGTTATCCGATCCGCCACGCCAGCTTTATGCACTGCGGCTACACAATCCCCGCCGCCAATGATGCTAACGGCGTCGGATTCAGCGACCCGTTTGGCAATTTCGATTGTGCCGTTCGCAAATTTTTCAAATTCGTAGACACCCAATGGACCATTCCAGACGATTGTTTTTGCGTTGTCAACGGTCGCACCGAATGCCTCCACCGACTTGGGACCGATGTCTAAACCTTTCCAACCGTCCGGTATCTCCGCGTCTTCTACAATTCGTGATTCTGTATGGGGATTCAACTCTTCGCCGATGACGTGGTCTGTTGGCAGGCAAATGTTGAGGTCTCGATCCGCCGCCTGCTTCAGCAGGTCGCTCGCCAATTCCAATTTGTCCGCCTCCACAATCGAGTCGCCGATTTTCAGTCCCATGGCTTTAAGAAACGTATACGCCATACCGCCACCGATTAGCAACCCGTCTACACTTTCGATTAGATTCTCAATCACCCCTATCTTGTCGGAAATCTTCGCGCCGCCAAGCATCGCAACGAAGGGGCGATCCGGTCTCTCGACAACTTTGCCGAGGTATTCGATTTCTCTTTCCATCAGCAATCCGGCGGCGCACTGATCAAAATAGCGAGTAACTCCTTCTGTCGAAGCATGGGCGCGATGCGCGGCGCCAAACGCGTCGTTCACATAAATATCCGCGAGCGCCGCGAGTTTGCTCGCAAACGTCGCGTCATTTTGAGTTTCCTCTTTGTAGAAACGGACATTCTCAAGTAGCAGCGCGTCACCCTCTTGAAGTTCATTGATCGCCTGTTCAACTTGCGATCCGATGCAATCTCCGGTGTGCCGTACTCGCTGCCCCATTAGTTTGCTCAACTCCAAGGCCAGCGGTTCGGTGGAGAGATCGGATTGATAGCCCTTGGGACGCCCAAAATGAGTTGCTAACACTATCTTGGCGCCGTCACGAATAAGTTGCAGAATCGTAGGCAGGGCAGCTCGAATCCGAGTGTTGTCCGTAATGCGACCATTTTCCGTCGGTACGTTGAAATCAACGCGCACCAACACACGCATGCCTCGCGCATCTACGTCTTGAAGTCCAAGTTTGTTCTTCATGATTGAGACCTTCTACGGCAATGTCGGGATCGGGAGATCCCTCCTACCGGAATCTATTCCGAAATTTTTAGAATATCCACTACATCGGTTCCACGACGGTTCCCATGAACAGGATTGTCTTGGTATGGTCGTCATGAATGGCAAAAAAGAAGGGGCGGTCTACCCGGAAGGTCGGAGGCAGAGATGTGACTGCAACAACAGTAGTCACCGCTGCCGCTTCGGTCCCCTCTTCGTTTACTTCCATGATCGCTTTGTGCCGCACCTCGCTAATGAACAGATGTTGCCCCATACCGCTAAAATCCGCGTCGGCACCAAAAGCAATCCCCATTCCCAGTGAAGCGAGCGCCTCGTTCAGACTCACTTCGTACTCCATTTTGAAGCGTGGAAGTATCATCTCGCTATTGTCCCGCCCCTCGCGAAATTGGGTCATCCAGTTTGCCCAGGTTTTCGCGTTCAACTGTGCCGTAAAGTCATTCAGGTTGGAATCGCGATTCGGCAGGAAGATATACATGCTTACTCTGCCTTCGCCATACGGCAGCCGCGCCGCTTCAAAGCCCTCGCCCCGAAAATGGGGGTATGCACCCCTTCTATACATCATCGGCGCCCGCTTCTCACTTCCATCGGATAGATAGAAGGCGCCATCGCGGGTTGCGGACTTATCAAACTCTTTCTGCCAACTTCCTTTGAAGTAAATGGCATTTATCAGGAACATCAGCGTTGCCGGGTCAATCTGTTGAATAATCTGTTCAATCTTGCCATTCGTGTTGGTTTCTACCCAGTCGTTTATGATTTGCGCCGCCTGTGGGTCATTGAAATTGAGCGACTCAATCTTCGCTTCAAAATACTCGCGGTTTCTATCCAGAAAACTCGGATTGAATTCAACGCCTTGGCGCGACCAGATTGAGTTTGCAATCGCGATTTCGACTTTTGGGTCGGTGTTTTCCAGATTCATTCGCAGCGCGGCGTTAGAGCGATTTACGGTGTCAATGCCCAAATTTTCTATCTCCAGCGCTTCCGCCATAGCGCGTTGCGTTTCTCCGACAGCTCCGTTGTAGGTCATCGTCAGCGCGATTGATATGCTTAGCGGAGAAATCAAGATATTCGCGTCAGGCTGTCGTTGCCGCAAATCTGCAAGCAACTTGAACCCGAATGCGGTGTTTGCAGAAGCGACGCTTGAAAAAGACTCATCGCCAATGAGATCCAGTACATCACCGATAGCGTCTGTCGGTGAATCTCCATTAGAACATCCGAATAGGCACAGCAGCGCCGTAGCCATATATCCAAAACGTATTACCCGATTCAAAGACCTTTTCATTTCATCCTCCTTGTGTTGCTAAGACAGCTTTCTGCGCCGCTTCCGCGAGCCCGTCAGCCGCGATTAGATTCAAACCTGAATTTTTGAGAAGCCGCTTTCCGATCTCGACGTTCGTCCCCTCAAGACGCACGACGAGCGGTACTTCAAGCGCTTCCTGCTTGACCGCCTCAATGATCCCGTTAGCGATAACGTCGCATTTCATGATGCCGCCGAAGATATTCACTAACACCGCTTCCACCTTTTTATCTGCAAGGATTAGGCGGAAGGCGTGCGCCACGGTCTCGGTCGTGGCGCCGCCTCCGACATCAAGGAAGTTCGCCGGTTCGCCGCCGTGCAATTTAATCAAATCCATCGTCGCCATGGCGAGCCCGGCCCCGTTCACCATACACCCGATATTTCCGTCGAGGCTGATGTAACTCAATCCGGATTCGCTTGCCTCCAACTCGCGGGCATCCTCCTCGTTCGGATCGCGCATGGACTCAATGTCGGGTTGCCGCCACAGCGCGTTGTCGTCGAAATTGAGTTTGGCGTCAAGCGCCACAATGTCATGTCCATCATCCGTTTTCGTGATAGCCAGCGGGTTGATTTCCACAAGTGAACAGTCGCGGTTGGTAAAGGTGGTGTACAGCGCTGTCATCATTGACGCTGCCTTGGGTACGAGATCTTTCGGGATGCCAAGATTGTACGCCAGTCGCCGCGCCTGAAAAGGACGCAATCCGACTGTCGGATCTGTCATCTCCTTGAAAATCTTCGCGGGCCGCGTTGCCGCCACCTCTTCAATGTTGACCCCGCCTTCGTCGCTGCCCATCAACACAATGCGTGAAGTTGCGCGATCAAGTACCATGCCGAGATAAAATTCGTCCAAAACTTCGCTCGCTTCGGCTACCATAATCTTGCGTACAAGTTTTCCCTCTGGCCCCGTTTGATGCGTCACGAGGCGCATGCCCAAAATGGCGTCGGCGTGCGTTTTGACTTCCCCGGGGCTTTTCGCAAGTTTTACCCCTCCGCCTTTCCCGCGTCCACCGGCATGGATTTGCGCTTTCACGACATAGGTTGAGCAATCAAGTTTTCGAGCGATTGTTTCGGCCTCGCCAGGGGTTGCCGCCACGTCTCCGCGCGGCACATTGACGCCGTGGGCTTCCAAGATTTCTCTTGCTTGGTATTCATGTATGTTCATATTTTGCCTCCGAATTTGGAAATCTCTCCTACCGCGCTGTCGTGATCGGGAAATCTCTCCTACCGCGTGGAGATTTCCTTTGCCCATTCTCTATTGGCTTGGTACCACTCTACCAGCGCCGAGAATCCGTCCCGAAATGTCCACTGCGGACGCCATCCCAACAGTTTCTCTGCCCGCCCGATGTCTGCCCAGGTTGCGCGTACATCCGCGGGATGGGTCGGTTTATGCTCAATCTCGGCTTTTTTTCCCGTCAACTCCTCCACCAGATGAATCATGTCCATCAACACAATCGGGGTGTCCGATCCGAGATTGATGACCTCATAACCCGACGGCTTGAGTCCTGCCACCGTCCCGCGAGCAATGTCATCAACATAAGTGAAGTCCCGCGATTGCCCGCCATCACCGTATACCGTCACGGGATGTCCCTCGCTGATCCATTGGACAAACCTGAACGGACTCATATCCGGCCTTCCCGCGGGACCATAAACGGTGAAGAACCGAAACACGGTCACATCTATGCCGTGCAGGTGGTGATAGGTGTAACAGAGGGTTTCCGCCCCCTTCTTCGACGCGGCATAAGGAGAAATGGGCGAATTCGTGTCCGCGTCTTCCCGGAACGGCTGCGGATTATTTGCCCCGTACAAGCTTGATGTCGACGCGAGTACAAATTTCTTGACGTTTGCCTCCCGGCACAGTTCAAGCAGATTCAGTGTGCCGGTGACATTCGTCTCATAATATACCCGCGGGTTTTCGACGGAGTAGCGGACGCCGGCACGCGCCGCCAGATTAATCACAGCATCAAGCGTACACGAGTTGAGCGCCTCGCTCAACGCCGACTGTTTGCAAATATCCGCCTCATGGAACTGAAAACCGGTCTCCTTTTCAAGCTGTTGAAGCCGCCATTTTTTCAATCGTACGTCGTAAGCGTCGTTAAGATTATCAACGCCGATTACAGTGTGACCATCCTTGAGCAGGAGCTCGGAAACTTTGCTTCCGATGAAGCCGGCACAACCGGTAACAAGACATATCATCAACTATTTCACCAAAATCGCCGCACATCGCGCTGAAGATTGGAAGATGCCTTAAATGGACCGAAGGTTATCCCAAACCTCGTTCAACCCGCCATCCGTTTTTTTTAGGAAGCGATTGTTCATTTCGGAAACTCCGCTTTCACCGAATCCTTTTTTGCCGATGGTTCAATCTCGCGGATTGCCGTTTTAAGCATCTCGTAAGTCTTTTCGTCAAAGTCCGACTTTATATGGAAGACGATTGAGCCGTTTGAATCGATGAGATACAAGTTCGGTTTCTTTTTATCCGTGTGATACATTTTATGCGCCTCGCCTTTCCAATCAAGCAAAAACGTTGCCGGCGGTTTGTTTTTCCTGAGTTGCCGCTTGATGAACCCCTTAGGCACGAACCCGGGGACGCTCCGCATGTCCCCGATGATGTAAGCGATTATGTCTTCGCGAGTTTGGTAATCCTTTTGAAAGGCTTTTGCCCATTTGTCGTCTTCTTTCCGAATTTTTCTGTTGCCCATGATGAGGAATACAATCTTGCCGCGCAGTTTCTTTAAGGAGTGGGTTTGGTCGTCCGCGTCTTTCAAGGTAAACTCTGGCGCGGTGTCGCCAACCGCCGGAGGAACGTCCTCCTTTGAGGCGTAAGCGTGACAAGCCAAAAGAGCGCTCGCAAGCAGACATACGCAGAACCTCATCTTGAAACTCCTCACCATTTCCTATTGTAGGGAATAACGATTGTTATTCCCTACATCCCCCAACGAAAGTTCCGTTAATTTGAGGCAAACAAACTGGGCCACATGCGCTCCAGCAAGAGATGGTTCGCCGGCGTAATCACGCGAATGGGACCAAATTTCGTTTTCGTCAGGATTTGGCCGTTGGGCAATTCCGCGTCATAGGAATAACCGTCCTCATTCAGCGCCGAAATAGCGGCTCTTAGCGCTTCCAACCCGCGTTCGTATGGCATCAAATCAACTTCGGCGTCATGTTGTTTCAGAATAATCTGACGACACGCTTTCTCTCCGGCGCCGACGCCAACGGTAACAATCTGATCCGCAAGCCCATGTAATTGTACCCCCTGAACCGCCCCCAATGCAAGGATACTATTGACCGCAATGATGGCTTGAATATTTCCGGCGTAGTCTTTCAGCATTCGACCCGCGATGTCAAAAGCCGCGCTTGCTTCAAGGGCGGAAGTCCGAGAAAGAACATGAACCTCGTTGTCATAGCGGTCCAAGACGCGATGAACCCCGATTGCAATCCTCCGCATGGATTCAATGTTGAGGGCGCCTTCCAAGACCAAAACATTTCCTTTATATCCGATTTGCTTTAACGCATACTCCGCCGCCTTTTCCCCGAGACGAGTTTCGTTGACCGTCACATGCGCGTGGACCGGCATACTGGGGAGCATCCGGTCCAGGGAGATGACAGGCACATCCCAGCGGCGCGCCTCTCTCAGAATCGGGTAAGCGGCTTTGGCGTCGACGGGCTTGATAATCAGCGCCCGGATCTTCGATTCCAACATGCGCTGAATTCCCTGTCTTTCGGTTAGAACGTCATCTTGGACCTGCCCCTTATCCAGTACCCCGTTCCATGTGATTTTGACACCGTACTCTTTTTCATGTTCCAGCATTGCCCGTTTCATGAGCGTGTAAACGGGAGCCGTGGTCTGCGGCACGCTTACGCCGATGTTGATGACTGGCGCCTCACTGTTGCATCCGATTAGCAAGGCTAAAGTCATTGAGAACAATATCGTCTTCCAATTCATAGCATTGGAATTGGCGCCGCACATCGGTCACCTCCTGTAATACGGCGAGCGCACAATTCCCGACCCCCTGCCAATGAACGCCCTCAATCAGGTAGAATTGAATCCAAACGCTATTGAGCTGTCTCGCGACATCGTCAACAAAATGGGCAAAAATTCAGTTGCGTGAACGGCAAGCTAGTTGGTTGAAAGCATTCCCGAAGTGGACGTAACTTTGGGAAAGGATTCTGCGCCATAGAATGTCACCGCATTTAAGGAGGTCAATGTGCGTTAAGAAGTGTGTTGATTTCCTCTTCAATGCTTAACGCATCGTTGACTAGCGTCGCAACATCTTCAGGTCGATCTTGATACGTGTATGCCTCGTATCGCGCTTTTCTGCTCGCTCTATAAAGCGCAAAATACTGTAAATATATTCCACTAAGCCGTGTTCGGACGCATTGGTTCCTCTCGGGATGCCCTTTTGGGTGGATTTCAAGTCCTGCCAAATAAGAATCTACAGCGTGTAGGGCCCGGTAAAAAGCGAGAGTCACAATCCAATCAGCGTGTTTAAGGCTGTTTTGAGATTCTTGAAGTTCGGAGAGCGCCAGATGTGTGTTGTGTTGCTTAGCTATATGTTCTTGGGTTGATGGCATGTGTACGCGCGTCTTCAACGCCTGCTTGCTGGGAAATAGATTAGAGTTGTACCATTTTCCGAGATTCGTACTCCATTGTTGGGATTAATCAAGTCTATCCGGTGCGGGGCAAGATGAGATCTCTATCGATCAACTGAGTGGATAACGATGGATCAAACGAAATGGTATTAGATACGCACAATGAACCAGCCTAATAAAATCGTTCAAAGTCGTGCAGATTAAGAAAATCCGTAGAGTGTTCATATTCGACATTCAAACATAGAGACGAGAATTTCAGATTAAGATCGAGATCAATCTGAGCCAACTGCTTGATGCGCTCCACAGATTCTCCTGTAAGTATAATTAATATGTCCGCATATTCCGGCGCGGAGATGTTAATGTAACCTTGTTGGACATAGGGAACCATCCTCAACCTTTCTTGATAAAGTTGTTTCACTTCTTCCCAAATTTTGGGTTGAGTTTCCGCAATAAGTTGTTTGAGGAAGGCATATTCTTGGGTTGGAGCGTTGTCCGTTAGATTGACGTTCTCTCTCGCGCCTTCATAATACACAGCAATTTTCCTACATAGGTCCGAAATTGCCGTTTCCACGCTATCCCCGGTACTGCATAGATTGAGATCGGCATAACTGGCGGTTACCGCGTCATCCCCATTTTCAATAAGGATCGGAATTGGATGGCGCAGTTGATAGGACGGATGCCGGAGATTTTGAATCCATCGGGTCTCGGGACGCTGGCGTAATTCCGAACGAATTATCTGTTTTATTTGCAGAGGCTTCAAATTTTCAAGTGACATTGCTCTATCCTAGCTTTCATTAACAAAGTTGGCGGGGCAACCATAGTTATTTTAACCCAAGTTGCCACCTTTGTCCGACAAGGCGCAGAAACCGAGTTTTTTCCCCAAAACTCGGTTTCTTCCCGGAATCAAACCGACTTCAAGTTACTGATTTGATCCGCTCATCATAGGCGGTTTTACGCATTAATCTTTTCGCGACCATGTCACTTGGCAATCTCAATCCGTGTAATCCGTTTAATCTGTGAAAATCCGTGATTCAGACAATTGCCAATCAAACCACTAAGCGCCTAATCATAGTCCATCACTTAATCACATAAATCACAGTTCAGACAACCTTAACCGCCCCCACCCCACGCCCGATACTTACAGTACAAGGAAAAGATATAAAAAAGCCCTGCGGATTGACGGTTCGCAGGGCTGGTTCATTCCCGTACTAACGGACATGACAGTATGCATGACAGTATGCTTGTAATCAAGTTGCCGCGAGTTGGTTCATCTGTTTAAAGAATTGGCTTATCGTCATTTTGGAAGCGCTTCCGATAATGCGTTGCCCGACTCGGGCAAGTTTTCCGCCCACAGCCAACTCACCATTGAGCTCAACTTTCGTCTCATCGGGATTCGTTTCTTCCATTTGAAAATCGCAGGCGCCCTTCAGAAAGCCGATGGTGCTTTTCCCTTCAACGGTGAGGCGGTAGGCGGAAGGCGGTTGCATGTCCTCCAAGGTAACCGTGCCTTTATACGTGCCTTTTATCCCGGCGACTCCCACCTTGATTGTCGCTTCATAAGTGTCGCCGCCTACTGCCTTGAGCTCTTCGCAGCCGGGGATACACTGGCGCAGGAGTTCGGCGTCGGTCATAAGTTCCCAGACCCTCTCGCGGTTTGCGGACACGGTATAATCCGAAATGATTTTCATTATGGAGTGTTCCTTGCGGAATTTGGCGTTGGGATGAAACATAATCCCCAACGCCAAACCGTTCTCATATCCTACGATGCCGCGCCCTCAATCGCTCGACGAGTGTAAACCTTTGCAAGATTTGCCCGATACGCTTCGCTGGCGTGAATATCCTCCAAAATGTCTACTCCGTCGGCGGCTTTTTCTGCCGCCGCCGCGATGTTATCGGTAGTCAGGGCTTTCCCGATTAGCTCCGACTCGACATCGGAGGCGCGATAAGGCACATCCGAAACGCCCGTGATGCCAACGGCGAGGTTCCGACAGACATCACCGGATTTCGTAAGAACGGCAGCCACGCCGGTAAGCGCAAAGCCGGATGCGACTTGATGCAACTTGAGATATATCCCCGTTGTATTTTCATCCGGGACCGCGACATGAATCTCGGTGAGAATCTCATCCGCTTCCAAAGCGGTGGTATAGAGCTCCTCGAAGAAATCTGTCGCCTTGACGACGCGCTCGCCGCCGGAGCCGACAATTTTCAGATCGGCGTCAAGGGCTAAAATCGTGGCGGGCCAATCGGCGGCGGGGTCGGCATGTGACAAACTTCCGCCAATCGTCCCCTTGTTGCGAACTTGGACATCGCCGATCTCGCCCGCGGTCTGCGCCAAAATTGGCAACTTGCGGTTTACCAGTTCCGAGCTTTCCAATTCGTAATGAGTGGTCATGGCGCCAATCACCAGCGCGCCATCGGACTCGGAGATTCCTTTCAACCCCTCCACGCGTTGGATATCGATAAGAACCTCCGGCTCGGCGAGCCGCAGTTTCATCGCCGGGATCAGGCTGTGCCCGCCTGCGAGGATTTTGGCGTCATCTCCGTGTTCACTCAATAGCGCCAGCGCCTCATCGACTGAAGTTGGCGCGAAGTATTCAAAACTGCTCGCAATCATTTCTATTCCTCCTTTCAGCTAGAGCCGGCCCTACTGCGCATCCTGAATTGCTTGCCACACGCGATTCGGCGTCATCGGCATATCGATGTCGGCAACCCCGAATGGTGACAGCGCATCGACAACGGCGTTGACAAGGCACGGTGAGGACGCAATCGTCCCCGCTTCACCCACGCCCTTGACGCCCAAGGGATTCACGGGAGACGGCGTAGTGGTATGCTCGGTTTCAAAGCGCGGCACCTGTGTCGCCTTCGGAATGGCGTAATCCATGAATGAACCGGTCAAGAGCTGTCCGTTTTCATCATAGACGGCGCCTTCGTACATCGCCTGACCCAATCCCTGCGCGATGCCGCCGTGTACCTGTCCGTCGACCAATAGAGGATTGATGATATTTCCGCAGTCGTCAACGGCGACATACCGCTGCAAGTCAATCTCCCCCGTGTCGGGATCGACCTCGACAATCGAGATGTGAGCGCCGAACGGGTAGGTAAAGTTCGACGGTTCAAAGAAATGGGTGGCTTCAAGTCCGGGCTCGACCTCCGGTGGCAGGTTCACGGCGACGTGCGCCGTGGCGGCGACATCCGCGAATGTGACCGCGGCGTCCGGCGAACCTTGCACAAAGATGTTCCCGTCTTCAAATACGAGGTCATCGGCGTTCGCTTCCAGCAAGTGTGCCGCGATCTGCGCCATTTTGTCCTTCACCTGCTTCGTGGCAATAATCAGAGCCGCGCCGCCAACCGCCGTGGCGCGACTGCCGAATGTGCCGATTCCTTGCGGCTGCCGCCCGGTGTCGCCATGAATCACCACGATGTCGTCAATGTCAATCCCGTATTCATCGGCTACGATTTGAGCGAAACTGGTTTCCTGCCCCTGTCCGTGCGGTGAAACGCCGGTCAGCACGGTCACTTTCCCGGTGCGCTCGATGCGGACGGTGCTGCTTTCCCAACCGCCGCCGGCAACTCCGACAGAGGGCCCCATGCCGCAGATTTCGGCGTAAGTCGCGATGCCGATGCCCATGTACTTTCCTTGGTCCCGAAGTTCGGCTTGCCGCGCCCGAAGGCTGTCATAATCCACCGTATCCAGCGCCTTGTTGAAACTCATCTGGTAATTGCCGCTGTCATAAGTGACGCCTGTAGCCATTTCGAGCGGAAATTCATCGGGTTGCGGGAAGTTCTTGAAGCGAATCTCTCTGGGTTCCATGCCCAACTTCTGCGCCGCCAGATCGACCATACGCTCGATGATGTGCGTCGCCTCGGGACGTCCGGCCCCGCGATAGGCGTCGGTCGCCATCTTGTTCGTGAAGACGCCGATTAACTCCAACTTGATATTCGGAATCTTGTAAGCGCCCGGCATCATGAGATACGTCAACACGGGGATGATCGGCGTGAGCAACTGATGGTATGCCCCCATATTGGCGAGCAGTTTCGCGCGGATCGCCGTAATCGTTCCGTCGTTTTTGACTGCCATGTCGACATAATCGACCTGATCACGTCCATGAATGGTTGTGGTGAAGCCTTCGCTCCGCTTCTCGATCCACTTTACGGGTTTCCGCAACTGCGTTGCCAAGTAGGCGACGACGGCTTCTTCGGGATACACGTTCAGTTTACTGCCAAATCCGCCCCCCACTTCCGGGGCAATGACGCGAACGAGCTGTTCGGGAACGTCAAGGAGCAGTGACAGAATAGTCTTGAGGTGATGAGGCACTTGCGTTGACGACCACACGGTAAGCGTCCCCTCGCCCGGAAGATATTCCGCCAATACCCCGCGCGGTTCAATCGAGTTGGGTATCAGACGCTGGTTCACGAAACGATGAGAGACCACATGGTCGGCTTCGGCAAAAGCGGCGTCCACATCTCCCGCGTCAAGCGGCATGGTAAATGCGATATTGTCGCCGAACTCATCATAGATAACCGTCGAATCCGCTTCGATCGCGCCGTCCAGATCAACGACCGCGGGCAACTCTTCGTACTCGACCTCAATCAAATCCAGCGCGTCTCTCGCTATGTAGGGATCGGTTGCCACGACAGCGGCGATCGGTTCTCCGACGAACCGCACGCGCCCTACGGCAAGAGCGGGGTGATCGGGAACCTTGAGACCTTCAATTTCCGCCGCGCACGGGATTGAGCCGACCTTCCCCTGAATGTCCGTCCCCGTTATCACCTTGACCACGCCGGATAGGTTCTCCGCCGCTTCCGTGTCAATGCTTTTGATATCGGCGTGCGCGTAATCACTGCGCAGGAACGTACAATGAAGCGTATTGACCAACTTTATGTCGTCCACGTAGTGGGACAACCCTTGAACGAGCCGTGGATCTTCCCGGCGCTTAATCGGCGCGCCGATTAGCCGCGATGGGCCTGCCATAGTTGCCATAATAGAGTCCCTCCTTCTGTCTATAGTCATACTAGTTCGTAACCTATAAGTTACAAATCACCGGCGGTTCGTAGTAGTGCAATTCATTGCACGTCCCGTATTGATTGTAACCTTTAGATTTTGAATTGGTGTAACTTTCTAGCGAAAATCCGTAGGTTAGGTTGAACGGCACATCCATTGGGGTCAAGTTAAGAGAATTCACGTATTATTTGTCTAATTCCCGTTGTAAACCCTCAAGCCAGTAGGGCAAACACAACGCTGCGATTCCTTAGATTGTGTAAGTCTTTTAGCCCCAGCGGGGCGGCAGGTTTGTAGAAACGTGAAGACACCACACTCCAAAGCCCCAGAGGGGCGACAGGTGAAAACTTGTGTTAAACACTTGCCGAGAAAACCGCGAGACTTTCGCCCCATATACGCTTAACTTGATCCCTATGTGGACGGAAATTTTCCACCCTTCCCGTCTTCCATCCTTCCAATCTTCCTTATGCCAAAAATCAACTGCGATTTCCCTACACGCCTCCCGAATCTAAGCTTGCATCTTCTCTGCCGCGTACTGCACGGCGTCAACGATATGTTGATAACCGGTACAACGACAAAAATTTCCCTCCAGTCCGTGCCGGATTTCGTCTTCGGTGGGGCTGGGATTTCGCTCAAGGAGCTGATGTGCCGCGAGGATCATGCCCGGCGTGCAGAAGCCGCATTGCAGCCCGTGGCGCTCCCAGAATCCGTCTTGTATCGGATGAAGCTCGCCATCTTGCGCGAGGCCTTCAATCGTCGTTATCTCCGCGCCATCCGCCTGAACCGCCAACATCGTGCAGGTCTTGACCGCTTGCCCATCCACAATCGCCGTGCAAGCGCCGCACAAACTGGTCTCGCACCCGATGTGCGTGCCTGTAAGTCCGGCAACCTCCCGAAGGTAGTGAACCAGAAGCAGCCTGGGCTCGACTTCGTGCGTGTAATCTTCACCGTTGATTATCGTGTTAATCTGCATGTTCGCCACTGTGCTAACCTCCCTTTCTCGTAGACTGCGACCACTGGCGCAACCCGATTTGAGGGCATTATATCAAAACCGCGTTTTCCGTGCAACAAGAAAAGAAATGAGATAAAACGTGCGCAAAAAACACAGGCTTCCTCGTAGGGGTTGGGTCCCCCAACCCATTGTGCGAGGCGAAAATCTCTATCGTCCGCCCCTCCATCCACAACCGAACCGTAGGGGCGAGGTTCCCTCGCCTTTTGTCCGAGGGCTGCACACACACAAGATTCTCCGTAGGGGTTGGGTCCCCCAACCCATTGTAGGCATTGGGTCCCCCAACCCATTGTGCGAGGCGAAAATCTCTATCGTCCGCCCCTCCATCCACAACCGAACCGTAGGGGCGAGGTTCCCTCGCCTTGTGCCCGAGGGCTGCACACACACAAGATTCTTCGTAGCACCCCATAATTCCGAGACGGAATAATTCTTTCCACAAGTAACATTCATTCTAGTCGGAGAGCATTTCCTCGATCCAGCGGATCGACATGTGGATAGAATGCGATGCGTCCAAATTCCCGCGCTCCAGCGGAGCGCCATGTGGAGAACGTTCTACAACTCCGTAGGCGGGGCATCTTGCCCCGCTTGCCATTGACGGAGTGTCGCTTAAAGCCACATCGGGACACCCCTCGAATACTCGTTTTTCGCTCTATGACTGGCTTTTTGGCGATTTTCTGAGCGAGTGTTACTTGGTAGCATTGGGTCCCCCAACCCATTGCGCGAGACGAAAATCTCTATCATCCCCCCTCCACTCACAACCGAATCGACTTAAACGTTTCAATCTGTGCCGTAATGGCGCGCTCCGTGGGAAGACGCTCGGCGCTTGACGCCCCGTAGAATCCGACGACGCCTTCGGTATTGTCCAAGACAAATTGCGCATCCTCCGGCTCGGCAATCGGTCCGCCGTGGCAAATGACCAGAATTTCGGGGTTCACGCCTTTCGCCGCGTCGTGGAGCGCCTGCACGCGTTTCGCCGATTCTTCAAGCGTTAACGCCGTTTTGGCGCCGATGGAGCCCTTTGTCGTAAGCCCCATGTGCGCCACGAGGATATCCGCGCCGGCATCCGCCATCTGTTCGGCTTCGGATTCGTTAAAGGCATACGGCGTTGTCAGCAAATCCATGTCGTGGGCGACGCGAATCATCTCCACCTCAAGCCCGTAACCCATGTCCGTCTCCTCAAGATTCTGGCGCAAGATGCCGTCAATCAGTCCGACAGTCGGGAAATTCTGCACACCCGAAAATCCGATGTTCCAAATTTGCCTTAGGAAAACATCCATTAATCGGAACGGATCCGTGCCGCAGACGCCGGCAAGCACCGGTATGTCTCTGACGACGGGAAGCACCTCGCTTGCCATATCCACGACAATCTGATTGGCATCGCCGTACGGCATCATGCCGGCAAGCGATCCGCGGCCCGCCATGCGAAATCTCCCCGAATTATAGATGACGATGAGGTCAACCCCGCCAGCTTCCTCGCACTTCGCGGAAATACCGGTGCCGGCGCCGGCGCCGATAATCGGTTTGCCAGCCTCAAGGTTCGTCCTCAACCGAGTTAATACCTCTTCGCGTTCAAACTGCATTGTATCACCTCCATGTAGAATAATGCGTGATGCGTAAGACGTAATGCGTAAGACGTAATGGTTCATTCGCTAAGTAAATATGGATTATCCACACGCCCAGCCCCAGAGGGGCGACAGGTTTGTAGAAATGTGAAGACACCCAAAATCCAAAGCCCCAGCGGGGCGACAGGTTTGTAGAAACGTGAAGACACCCACACTCCAAAGCCCCAGAGGGGCGACAGGTTTGTAGAAACGTGGACACCCCAAATTCCAAAGCCCCAGAGGGGCAACAGGTTGCATGGCATCAGAAACCGCTAGAGACTTTTTCATCGGTTACGCATCACGCATTACGCACTACGCCTCACGCACTACGAACTGCCACTTCGAGACACTGAGACGTTCAGTTGTGTAATCGCGTCTAATCCGTACCGACCTTCTTCGGCGGCATGACGACGATTTCAATTCGTCGATTTCGAGCCCGCCCGTCGCGGGTTTCGTTTGTGTCAATCGGACGATGATGGGCGTAGCCGACCGCGGCTAAACGACCGGGACGCACATTCGCGCCCTCTTGCAAGTAGATTACTGCCGAGATTGCGCGTTCCGTGGACAAATTCCAGTTGTTCCGCACCGAACCTCTGAAAGGCAAATTGTCCGTGTGTCCTCCAACGCGGATCTCGCGATTCGGATAGCGATTCAAGAACGTAGTAGCGATTTTATCCAATACGCGCTTACCCGCCGGTTTAATCGCCGAACTCCCCGAATCGAAAAGAACCTTATCCATCAAGTTGACGGTAAGCATTCCGTCAAGTTCGGTAATTCTAATCTCGTTGTTTTTAATCTCCCGCTCCAAACTGGCAACCAAATCTTGATACTCGGCTTCTCGTTTCCGTTTCTCGGCTTCAATCTCGGCTTTGACTTTGCCGAGGCTCACGGCTCGTTGTTGAACCTCCCCGATGGTTTCTTCCAAAATTTCGATTTTGACAATCTTCGCCGCAACCTCCTCTTGAGATGCGTTCAATTCCCGCCCCAAACGTTTCGATTCCTCCTCAAACGTTGCGCGGCTCGCTTTTTCTGCGGCGAGCGCCTCTTCTGTCCCCTTCAGCTTCACCCCGTAATACGCAATCCAAGCGACGAGGATTACGAGTATAACCCCGGCCGCCCCGCCGGTTATGTATATCTGCTTTTTGGTCATTTAGCGTTTCTCTCTCTAAATATACGGTTCAACCGAAACCATCAAACGAGTGGATAGCGAGTGATCAAGCGAATGAATAATGAGTGCGATAGGGATCCCATAGAAGATCCCGTTTTTTCCTCAAAACTCGGTTTCTTCCCGGAATCAAAGCGGCTGTAAAGTATCGGTTTAATCCACTCATCACGTGCAACTAAAGACTGACAATCATGGCAATCACTTAATCACATAAATCACAGTTCAGACAACTCCCAAAACGCCCCAGTGGTGCTATCATTGCATTGACTGGAATTTTCTAATCTGCGTTAATCCGCGTTTATCCGCGTCCCTATCTACCGGACCGAAGCTGGTGTAATGTTCTTTCACAATTCCGCCCGGGTCATGAAGGTGGCATAGATCTTCGTGGTTTTCACGAGATCGGAGATACTGACCCGCTCATTAACCCCGTGCGCGCCTTCGCCTCGCGGACCGTAACCTACCCCCGGCAGTTTCCCGTCTTCCACGAAGAAATGCAAATCGGTGAACCCGCCGGCCGGCGCCCACTTCACCGGGTTGCGCCGAATCGCACGCACCGATCGAGAGAACTCCCGAACCAAGGTTTCCTCCGAATCGACAAGACACGGCTCAATCCCCAAAGCAGTTTTCACATCGACTTTCAAATCCGGTATAGTCTTGCAAGCCGCTTGGATTGCCCCGCGCAACTCCGCTTCCGCTTGATGTAATCGCTCGTTTGGCGGTATCCGTCGATCGATAGAAAATGTCACTTGTGCGGGAACGGTGTTGATTTTGTCGCCGGAGGTGCCGCTGAAAACCCCGCCGATGTTGATCGTGGGTTTCCGCTCAATGTCCGGGGACATCTTGAAAATTCGTTGCGGTTTGTCAAATTCCTCCTTCAGCGGTTGAAGCGCCGCGACCAACTCCGCCGTTTTCTCAAAAGCGTTGAGTCCGCTGCCGGGATCCGCCGCATGCGCCGATTTCCCGTGAACCGCCACCTCGAGCCACAATACACCGTGATGCCCATTGCAAACCGTCAAACCGGTACTGCCTTCGCAATTCACGGCGTAATCCGCTTGCGCGAGCCCCTTGCGCACCACTTCGCCCGCGCCGAGATCACCGCCGATCTCCTCATCGCAGGTAAATGAGCATTCAATGTTGAAGTTCGGTTGCATCCCTGTCTCTTGGAGCGCCGAGATGGCAAAGAGCAAAGCCGCGATGGAGTCCTTCATATCGTCGGAGCCGCGTCCGTAAAGCCAATCCCCCTTTATTTGGGGGTCAAACGGGTGGGCGCGCCACTTCCCGGAAACGGGAACAACGTCGAAGTGCGAGTTGAAGTGGACGGTTTTCTCCGCGCCAAGATCCCATCTGGCAATGAGGTTCATGCGAGGATAGGCGTCGGCGTGCGGTACTATCTTTACGGCTTCGGCTTCGGGTACGGGGACAATCCGGGTCTGCATCCCCAACTCGCGGCATCTTTCGTCAAGAAGACCGACAATCTCCGCGTAATTGTCGCCCGGCGGATTGACCGTCGGAATGCGCACCAGTTCCTGAAGCGACGCGCAAAGCGCATCCCTGTTACTCTCAATGTATGCGTGCGTTTTTTCTATCATGATCTCACAGTTCGTGTTACGGCACGACGGAGCGTACCTGCTACATTTTGGTGTTACTTCCTTATGCGCTTTGTCCTTTTGAGTATTGGCAGAGTGCGCGGTCCAACTCCCGCATAGTAATCTCGTTTTCTTTCGCGATACGCCGACAGAACAAAACATAACGCATCCAATCATCAAATCGGACCATACAATGATTTTTCTCAACCCCGACGGTTTCTAACGCCGGTTTACTGTAAATAGGATAATCGTCATCATGAAACCAATGCAAGATTGCTGACGCAACGGTTGATTGTACGCCGTGCAGATCGCACAAATAGTTGATTCTATCCTCCTCGTCGGTTTCCGCCGCAAGTGACAACCCGGTCATTTCTTCGACTACACTATCCCTATTCTTTACGATCCTGTGCGTGTTCCGCTCTGTCGCCTGCCAGATTGAAAGTTCTAACAAATCGGGGCGTTCCAGATAACCCCTCCCTTTTACGTCCTCCACAAGACGACAGATGGGCTTATCATAGTCCGCATTGTATTCCGACGCATAGTAGAGAATCTCAGATTTATCCAAACGTAATTCCATGTATTCCTCCGCTACTTCAGCGTTGCCAAGCAATAGATATACTTCACACTGCTAGAAATTGCGTCTTTTGTAAGATCAAGCGAGTGAATAGCGAGTGCGATAGAGATCCCCCAGGTGGAAAACTATGTTAAGCGCTTGCCAAGAGAAAACCGCGTGACTTGCGCCCAAAAACGCTTAACTTGATCCCTATGGTGGACGGAAATTTTTCACCCTTCCCGTCTTCCATCCTTCCAATCTTCCTTATGCCAAAAATCAGATGCGATTCCCCTGATACGGAGTATGCCTACAACTTTTTTGGTGTTACTTCCTTATCAACATCCTGCGCGTCGCCGCGAATTCACCCGCCCTCAAAGTGTAGAAATAGAGCCCACTCGCTACAGACTCGCCACGCCCATTCCGACCGTCCCAATGCAGCGCACGGCTTCGATTCTGATAGGTACCCGCCGCCTGATGACCTACCTCCACACGCCGCACAACTTCTCCGTTCATATCATAGATTGTCAGCGTCACCTTCGCTGGTGCTGCCAACTGATACGGTATCCACGTTTCAGGATTAAACGGATTCGGATAGTTGGGCCGCAACTCCGTCGATTCTGGAATCATCGTTGACAGCAACCTCTCAAGGTTCACTATACCTTCGCGGAAGGCGATTGAACCGTCATCTTCAAGACGCGCATCCGAGATCCAAGACTCTATCATCGCCGCATCGACCGCATCTGTCCCGACTGCGGGCGCGGCGGCACCACCGATTCCTTGCGCGACAAGCGTGAGGTCAAAAATGTTGACAACGCCGTCGCTGTTGACATCCTCCGGCGAGTTGGGGGGTACGCTTTTCCCCAACTGACGCGCAACGAGAATCAAATCAAGAATATTGACAACCCCGTCACGGTTCACATCTCCGGTTAGCAATCGTTCCTTCACGGCAAAGGTAAATTCAAGCGGTCCTGCGGCAATGTTTTCTCCGGTGAAAGAGCCCAATAGGAAATTCTCCAGCGCCACACTCGTTTCGCCTTCGGATTTTGCTTTGAACGTCACCCGAAGAATAGCGCCGGTTCCACTGACTCCGCTATCGGAGAGCAACGCTGCATTAAGCCCTGTGATTTGACCGTTTGCGTTATCTATTCGCCCGCTCTGAAAAAAGGTCGATCCGCCTTTGGTCTCGAAGAAGTCGCCTTCGCTCACGTCAACGGCTTCAAGAATGGCGCGGTTGAAGACAATATCAGACTGCCAACCCGCCAAGTCGAAGATGTTTTCTGTAAGGATGTCGAGCGTAAAGGTGTCGCCAACATGGACGGGTGTTCGAGAAATGACAAAGTTGAGGTGGGGTTTCGATATCGTATAGTCGCTGTCCTTGTGAAATCCGAAACAAGCGGAAATTCCAGAGTTTCCGACAATCGATTGTACCGCGACCAACAAAACATTTTGCCCCCGCCGCAAGGTAACAGGAAAACTAAATTCGTAATCGTGGCCTGTGGCATGCCGGTCGAATGTCTCGAAAACCAATGCCCCGTTTAGCCAAACCTTTGTGGCCTCATCATTCCCGATATACATTGTTGTCTCTTGTTCGTGCGGTGAATACAGTGATATACTGCCATAGATGATTCCGAGCCAACGAGGCAGGTCGAAAATTTCTCTAATGTTACCTCTAATCTCAGGAGTAAGCCTGTGGGATATCCATTCGTTGCCGCCGACAGATTCTCCCTCCGTTGCCCCAAGTGTGGCAATCTTCACTTCCGTTACCGCACCGCCACTAGCTTTCGATAACAAATCTACACCGGGATCGGGCGTCAGTTTTTCATCCGGCACCATGACCCATAGCCACGGGCCTTCTATTTTGGGACCGCCGGGAAACCCCGGGTTGCCGCTCCAAGCGGTAATGAAACCGTCGTGCGACGGCAACGGCGTTAAATCGGTAATCATATTACGGCTAACGTCTAAATACTCTAGGTTGACTAATCCGCCGAGAGGAGACACATCGGATATGCTGTTGTCTGCAAGATACAAATATTCCAGGCTTACCAGCCCCGCCAGCGGCGTTACATCAGATATTTCGTTTCTGTGGGCCGATAGCTGCCTTAGCTGTGTTAATCCTTCCAATCCGGACAGATCCGATACGCCACTGTCTCCAATGGCCAAGGTGTCCAGATTTGTTAGTTTGCGAAGAGGTGACAGGTCTGTTATACGACGATCGCTGCCATCAATAATGAGCTCTCTTAATTTGGTTAAGTTTTCGAGCGGGGAAATATCGGATAAATGGCAATCATGAAGGTTAAGCTCTTCCAAGTTGACTAATCCGGCAAGAGGGGTAATATCTTCTACAGGGGAATGCCTAAACCTAAGATGTACCAATTTTGTTAGGTTCGATAAAGCAGAAATATCTGATACCCTGGTGTTATAGAATGTCAGGTTCGTTAAATTTGTCAATCCGGCCACGGGGGAAATGTCTGTTATTTTACTGTGGGTATGTCTAAGATGTTCCAGCTTTGTTAAGTTCGCCAAAGGTGATATATCCGCTACCGGCGTATCCCACAAATCTACAATAATCAGATTGGTGCATCTGGCGATTGGTGACAGATCGGATACAGGATTGTCTGCAAGCCACAATTCTTCAAGGTTCACCGCAAATTCAAGACCTGTCAAATCCTTGATGTTTCTATCTTTTGCTCTGAGGATTGTCAATGTTGACATCACATCGGCTCTGATTGTTTTGGTTTCAAGTGTTTCCTCAAGCAAGGCGCGAAGGTTCGGATCCGGAATCTCGATAAGTCTGCCCGGTATCACTTCGGGTTGCGTTACAACCGGAGGTTCCCCTATTTGCTGTGGATAATCCAACGCATGAATCACATCTTGAAAACTTGACGTCCAAGTGTCTCGCTTGATTTGCCCGCCATCAAGCACGAGCAATCCCGCGCTCTGCAAACCGGCATTCTCCTGTATCTTCGAGAGAAACACATGGGACTCAAGACCGACCGACGCCGCGGCGTAAGACAAATCCAACGGCGAATGAAACGCCTCGTGAAAACGAGAAACGGGTTCGATATCGTCGATGTCTCCGCCGGTTGATTGCAACGCTCGCTGGTATCGCGCCATGTCGCTGTTTACCAAAGCGTCCATTTCCGATTTTTCGACGTACAGTTGTAGTGCATGCGCTTTGTTGTAGCTGGGTCTGGTGTCACTTTCAATAACCGCCCGTACCTGATCAGTAACCTCTTTCATCCCTTCCGTGTGGCAACCGATACACGATAGCCCGTTCCGAACGGTGGGATCGCTCGCGGCTGGGTTTGACACAATGCTGATCGGCGCTTCGTCCAATCTAAGTCCGGTTCCGTCTACAAGATAATAACCCTGCAATCCGTTTGGCAGATTAAAGATGATTTCGCCCCCGTCGTGCGTAAATGCCAAAGGGTGCGTGAAAATATTCTGTGTGCCGACGCTTCCGGCAAAATCGTAGCTTTTCCAGTAGGCGCCATAACGAGAGTTGTGACGTTCCACGACACGGTTATGGTTTGACACGCCTGAATTAACAAACCCGGCTCGCGAGACACGCAATCCCGGGGCTGTTAAGATATTGTTTGCCACGTCAACCTCAAGGCGATTTTCCAATTCCAGGTCTGTCTCGGGTAGTGAAAGAAGGGCGTTGTAGAGTGGCGGACTTGCGGCAGTGGCGATGAACCAGTCGGCGTTTACCGACGGGACAACTGTTGAAAGCGTCGTTTGCAATCGGGACAGCTGGTTACGAAGCGCAGTTTGCGTTGGCGAATTGAACTCGATGTGATAAGGATACACCTGTTCGATCGCTGCCCAACCGGCGTTGCGGTCCCACTCGTAGTGTCGCAGATCGATGTAGAAAATTGTTTGTTGCGGGTCGATGGGTTGCGGATTAACGATAGCAAGTCCCCACGATAAACTGTTCACCAGTTTGGCGAGCGCTTTGCGGTATTCGTCCAAGATATCGGATGGCGCGCCCGCGTTGTAAAGATGCGTCATCGTGAAATAACGAGCGAATGGGCGGTCAAACGGCGAGATTGTATTGACGTGGGCATCGATAGCTTTCAGAACTTCGCTCGGCGGAACGAAACGTCGGAGCGGTGCAGTGGTCGACGTCCAGTCTGGCGCTCCGATTTGTATCCAACGTCGAATTGTATCGATCGCCGCCGTGGACAGCTGCGGTTGTCCCAACGGCATCTGTGCGCCGCGGTCGGTGGGACCTAGCAGACGTTTGTAAAACTCGGAAGAATCGGGGTTGCCCGGGACGACAGTCTGATTGGCGACCAGCGATGGCCGGTCTATTAACAACGTCTCTCGATAGGCGCCGTCGGGGCCATGACAGATGAGGCAGCTACCCTCGAAGATGGCGTATGCATCTTGGGCTAGTTGCTGTTGAGCGGATACGTGTTGAGAATCTACAATGAGAATCAGTATAGCAATAAGTACGGCGAAACGTACAACTTTAATCAGAGAGGAGATAGAAAGGTGTTTATACATAGTCGTGCCTCCGAATTTTTCTTCCAATCATAACGTTCTACACATCCTTTTCACATTCCAAGAGATATTCGCGACTCGCAAGCGCGTCCTCCAAAGGCTGATCTGTCGGCGCGTTTTCAATCAACAGATCACCGTTGTAACCGAGCCGAGTCAGATGCTTCAAGATAGATTTGAAATCGACAAATCCATCCGATATCTGTGTTGAAATTCCGTCGGCTGTTCTTTGCTTTATGTGAATGGAGGCGAGGTCATCTCGCGTCACGGCGTTCCAGAAATCCTCCGGTCGGTTCAGGGCGCCGCCATCAGAGCGAAACGTGTTCGCCTGATCGTAAATCAGCGGGCAGCCGCCGCGTCGCGCCAATTCCAGCGTCCAAGTGGCTGACTGGCGTCCATGCTCAAGCGCAAAAACCATGGGATACGAAGGCAGCAGCGATTTGTACCGCTTCGCATTGGCTACCGCGACCTCCGCGTCGATTTCACCGTGAGTTCCGATATCAACGATGCGGAATCGGGTGCCGTGCGGACAAAGCAGATACGCAAATTTTTTCGCCTCTCGTATCCGCGCGTTGTCAGCGTCAACGTCGTCCTGTTCCGCGAGCCAGGCGTGCGATGCCGCGAAACTCAAGGTAATGCCTGACATCTTTCCCACGAATTCGCTCACCTTGTCAAAGAGCGGTTTGTGTTCCGCCTTGATGAGTTCACTCCGACTCGCGCCGCGCCACAACGCTTCGCAAATTGCCTTCCATGCGTCGTCCGTGTAGGCGCCCATCGCCGCCTCAATCTCCCGCATCATATCCCCGAATTCCGAGTTGCGGAGATAGTTGTGGTCCCGCACCTCCATCTCTCGAAACCCGTTTTCGGCAAATTGGGAGGCGAGGTCCTCAAAAGTATCGCCGCGTTCCATACATTTTGCCCAGATATTTGTGACGATGCCGAGCTTTTCGTACATGCGGGTCTCCCGGAACAGCATTTGGCGCGCCAAGAATCTACGAAATCCTATTATAACACAACCTCGTAACCAATCAAACAGAGAAATCGTGACAGGGCAATCACCTCCGATTCTATACAAACCAATCTTCCCTCCTCCCTTCTTCCCTCCTTCCAGTCTTCCAATCTTCCATCCTTCCATTCTTCCCTCCTTCCCATCTTCCAACCTTCCCTTCTTCCAGCCTTCCAATCTTCCCTCCTTCCGTCTTCCCTCCTTCCCTCCTTCCCTCCTTCCCATCTTCCATCCTTCCATTCACAACCCCATTTCATCGCATCACCTTGCTTTTTCGACACACAACGGCTATAATAATGACCGAGGAAAAAATCCTGAGGAGGAAACACAGGTGAGAAAGTTCGGCACGCAAGGCCCCGTGAACCCCAAGCAGCACTATGTCGTCCCTCGTACTGCGGAGCTGGCGGAGTTTATCAAACGCGTCAAAGAGGGACGCTACATCGTCATCTTCGCGCCGCGGCAGACGGGCAAGACATCCTTCCTCTACGCCGCCATGGACATCCTTGCCTCGGAAGAGCCGACCTACTTTCCGATTCATTTAGACTTTGAGGCATATAAAAATCTCGCGCCGTCGGATTTTTATAGCAACCTCACCGAAGACATTCGCGAGGAAATCGAGAGCCTTTGTCAAAAACGTGGAGAAACGCCCACCGATGCGTTAAGGGATTTTTTGAAGAGCGCAACCCTAACCGACAATGTGTCAATGCTCAGAAGGTTTCAGGCATTGGGGAAGATATTGGAAAATCAACGAGTTGTCGTCTTTATTGATGAGTTTGATAACATTCCGCAAGCCGCCGCGGCTGATTTCCTATATGCCCTCCGCCGCATCTACATTTCCAGAACCATTCCTCGATCCCCCCACAGTCTCGGCATCGTTGGCGTTAAGAGCATTGAGCAACTCAACGCCGATCGCTCCGCCTCTCCGTTCAATATCCACGACGATTTCGCTTTGCGCAACTTTACGCTTGCCCAAGTGCAAGAGTTGCTTGGGCAATACACTGATGAAACCGGGCAGTCTTTTGCCCCGGAAGTGATCGAATCCATTCACAAACAGACAGGTGGGCATCCCTTCCTTGTCAACCGATTCGCGCAGATACTCACCGAAGAACTAAACGTTCCCAAAACAGAGACAATCACGTTGACACACTTCGTAAGCGCGCATACGCAACTGCTTGAAGAACGCAATACCAATATTGAACACCTGCTTACCAATATCCGCAAAGACCGTCGCTTTAAAACCATACTCATGCAAATCGTCTCTTATGAGGACAGCGTACGATTCAATCCCGACAATGACATCATCAATGAACTCACTACGTACGGCATCATCACGAAAGGACACGATAGAAGGTGTGAGATTGTCAACCCAATTTATCTATACCGAATCATACAAGCATTCAAACCAATAGTTAATGGATTGGAGCGCGACTACTTCCCCGCAGATACGGACGGAACTCAGTACCTCACGTCTACCGGACAGATTCGGATGGAACGGCTCATGGATAACTTCCGTGAATTTATTGCCCGGGCGGGGTTCAGGATCCTGCAAGTCCCTGAAACCCCCCAAGAATTCATCGGACAGCGCCTTTTGTTTGCCTATCTGGATCAGTTCGTTACCGGCGTGAACGCGGGGATGTACATGGAAGTGCCGACAGGGCGCGGCAGGATGGATCTGCTCATTCTTCACAACGGGAGAAAATATATCGTTGAAACAAAGATATGGCGAAGCGAGCGGCGCTATCAGGCAGGCAAGCGGCAACTCGCGGCGTATCTGACAGCGGAAGGGACAACGGAAGGTTACTACGTGGTGTTCGATCATTGTGAGAATCCGGAACCGCGCACAGAGACACAGACGATAGATGGCTCGACGATCCGGAGTTACGTCATTCCTGTGGCGCAAGCGCGCCCTTCTGACGAGGCACATCAATAAATGCGCGTCTCTACTCCACCAAAAATGAAGATACGCGGCAAAGCGCAAATTTAGAGTTTGCGAAAAACAGGGGAAACTACAAAATATACTTTCTTCTTGATTCTTTTTCCTAAATTTTGTATCATTTCACTTACCATCCACATAATAAAACTTGTGTAATCTCGAGTTTTCACATGCTAAATCTTGGGATATATCCCACGAACGAGCAACAATCACCAAGATACTACCATGAATCCGATTGATTGACCGGTTTTGCCTTTCCATCATCAACTTCATTTCTGTCAATTATGATGCGGGATGAGGCGATCTGAGAAATTAAACTTTTAGGTGCCCGATAATGCGGATGGTAAGGAGATAGTTATGAAAAAACAGAACATAAAATTTTTATTGGGTTTGTTGGCCTTCGGAATTCTGCTTGCGTGTATACAGACTCCCGAGCAAATTGCCGAGAAAGCAAAAAACTCTACAGTAGTCTTGGTTAGTAAAAATGCCAACGGGGAAATCCTTGGGAAGGGTAGCGGTTTCTTTGTAGAACGCGATCAAATTGTGACTAACATCCATGTTGTAGCTGGTGCCCACAAAGTCACTGCCAGATTAGTCGGCAAAGAGACAGAGTACACCATTTCAGGCATCGTAGCATTTGATGCTAAAAACGATCTTGTCATCCTGAAAACCACTGAAAAAAGCGGAAAACCTCTTGCTCTTGGCGACAGCGAGATAATTCAGGAAGATGAACCAATTGTCGTAGTAGGCAACCCTGGCGGCGTAGAAGGCAATGTTGCGCGCGGCACTATACATGGTACTCGCAGTGATAAATGGCTCCGATTAAAAACCGGGATTTCCGAGGGAGGAGGTGCTAGTGGAGGCCCTGTGCTAAATGGCAAAGGGCGAGTCATAGGAATTGTTGGGGCCGGAACCCCGCACTATACATACGCTATTCCATCAACAGCTCTCAGGAAAATAATGGTTAAAAAATCGGAAATTGTCGGAAAACCGGTAATTGAATCTTTATCAGATTGGCAAAACAGACCACAGGTAGATGCCTATTTCGAGCTCAATTCGGCCGACAATCGGGCCAGTATGATTATCAATAGTATGAAGTTAAACAACATTGATGAAGAACAGGTAAAACATTTGGATCTTGCAATTGAGAGTTATACTACTGCAATTGCAGAGGTTTATGAAGCTAAAAAATTGAACTTAAGTCAGGCTTTTGTTGCCGGGGCCTACCAGCATAGAGGTTGGTTGCGGCATTTTCGCGGTGCCTATGATAAGGCGATTGAAGACTTTGAGGAAGTTATCAGGTTAATGCCTGATTATGACAGTAGTATTTACTATCGTATTGGACGTTCTAAGTTGAAACTTGGTCAATCTAAAGACGATGAACAAGAAGCACAACGACTATATAAAGAAGCAATTGAAGACCTTGATGAAGCCATTAGACTAAACCCAGATAATGTTGATGCCTACTACAATCGGGGAATTGCAAAGTCGACGCTTGGTCAATCTACAGCCGATGAGCAAGAAGCACAACGCTTGTATAAAGAAGCAGCCGAAGACTTTGATGAAACCATTAGACTAAACCCAGATAATGTTGATGCCTACTACGAACGGGCAATTTTTAAGTCGACGCTTGGTCAATCTACAACCGATGAGCAAGAAGCACAACGCTTGTATAAAGAAGCAGTCGAAGACTTTGATGAAACCATTAGACTAAACCCAGATAATGCTGATTTATACTACGCGCGGGCAATTGCGAAGCGGGAACAGGGTCTATTTAAATTTACACTTGGTCAATCTAAGGACGATAAGGAAGAAACACCGAGTCTCTATGAAGCAGCCATTATGGACCTTGATAAAGCAATTATGGATCTGGGTGAAGTTATCAAGTTAAAACGAGATTACGCCGATATAGGTGAGGATGAAGCCCTTAATCGAAAACAGCATTATGCCTCTGTCTATCACATTCGAGGCTATATGAAACTAAAGTTTGCTGACTTCCACAAATCCGAAGGGAATAAAGAGGAAGCACAGCGTCTCTATAGAGAAGCAATTAAAGACCTTGAGAAGCTACCCGATTAGATCCGAGTTTAAAAACCTCTGTCCAGCAACTTCAAAAGAGGGCAGAGGAAGCCCTTGAGCAATTAAAAAAATAGCAGGTATCATTGTTTGTTTCTTTGTTGAGAGATAAATGAATTGAAGAAGAATCAATGGACACATCAGTTGACATTAAACGCGAAACAGAGCGAGTGGTAACCGAGAACCTCGGCGTGGATCAAAAAGTAAGTCTCGGAAATTATTGACCTTGCAGATTAGGATGTGTTAGATATAATGCGCTCACGCGCTGTAAAACAGGAAGTTTTGGACTTACTTGATGAACCCATATCCCGGTGAGATTTGGTTGGCAGACCTTGGTTGAACCGCTGAAGACCGAAACAGAAAGGTAAAATAATGGAATATCAAGTCACACTCAATATTCCCGAGGCAATGTACCGACACGCTCGCCGAATTGCAAAAACGCAAGGGGTCAAATTAGAAAATGTCCTTGTTGGTGTGTTGCGTGCACATTCCTATGATTCACTCAATTCAATCCGCACCGCGCAAAACTTCAACTCCGGCTGCTTGGACACCGGATCAAACGCCGGATTCGTCACGTAATTCGCATTCGTCTCCGCGTGAAAAAGATCGCCCCAATGGAACGGCGTAAAGAGCAGCCCGCGTCGAATCGTTTCCGTGACGCGCGCCCGCGCATAGCACCGTCCGCGCCGCCCCGCGAGATAGATCCACTCACCGTCTTGAACGCCGTTTTCTGCCGCGTCATCTGGATGAATCTCCACAAACGGCTCCGGCTCCTGACGGACGAGCTGCGGCGCTTTGCCCGTCCGGGTACGGGTATGCCACTGACTCGCGACGCGTCCTGTCGTCAAACCGAGCGGGAATTCCTCATTTGTGTCTTCGTTCGGCGGTTGAAAAACCGGCGTTTTGAATTGCGCCTTCTCCGATTCCGTGAAAAACTTCCCGCGCGTGTACCGCCTATCCGTGCCGGGATGCCGCGGGTGAGGACAGGGCCAACGCAGCGACGTTTTCGCGAGACGTTCATTCGTCATCCCCATCTGATCACACGGCGTGCCTGCCGTCATTAGTCGATACTCATCCCACACCTCCTCGGCGGTATGGAAATCGAAATGCCGCTTGAACCCCATCGCTCTCGCGACCTGCGTGAATATCCACCAATCCGGTTTCGCCTCGCCGGGAGGGGCGAGGAACTGATCGCTTCGGACGACGAGCCGTTCGCTATTCGTCATGGTGCCCTGCTTTTCACCCCACTGCGCGGCGGGAAGCAGCACGTCCGCATATTCGGCGGTTTCTGTCGGGTAGTAGCAATCTTGCGCAATCACCAAGTCGGCGCGCCGCAACCCCTCCTGCGATACCTTTGTATCGGGCATACTGACCGCAGGGTTCGTGCAAGCGATCCAAAGCGCGCGAACTTTGCCCTCGGCTGCCGCCTCGAACATCGGCACTGCCGTTAAACCGGGTTTCGGATCGATGCTGCCTGGCGGGATACGCCATGAGCCTTCCAGATAAGCGCGATGCGTATCATTGGCGACAACGCGATAACCGGGCAACTGGTGTGACAAATAACCGACTTCCCTGCCACCCATCGCGTTCGGTTGCCCTGTCAGCGAAAACGGACCAGCGCCCCTCTTGCCAACCTCACCCAGTTGGAGGTGCAGATTGATGAGAGCGACATTTTTGTCTACACCGCTCGTGCTCTGATTGGCGCCTTGGCAGTAAAAACTGAGCAATCGACTCGGCTCGGAAAGGTATTCGACGATCTCGTCAATACGCGCCGGGTGAATGTCGCAGACAGTGAGGAGCGCGTCTTCGTCCAAGCTGTTCAAATGGTTCTCGTAGGCGCTAAAGTTCTCGGTGTTCCTCCGGACGAAACGTCTATCAATCCGCCCTGCCGCAAGCAGGCGTTTCGCGATGAGTTGCAAAAAAGCGACATCGCTTCCGGGAGCGAGCGGTACATGGATATCCGAGAAGTGCGCCGTTTTCGTGCGGCGCGGATCTACGGTGACAATCCGTGTATTTGGCTGAAGCGTTCTCCGTTTCCGAATCATCTGAAAGAGAACAGGATGGTTTGCCGCCATGTTCGCGCCGATAATCAGAAAGACATCGGCGTGCTGGATATCGTCATAGCAAGTCGGCGGCCCATCCGAACCGAACGCCTGCATGTAACCGGCCACGGCAGAGGACATGCAGAGCCGGCTATTCGTATCCACATTGTTCGTCCGGAGAAATCCCTTGAACAATTTATTGAAAGCATAGGAAGCCTCTGTGTCCAACTGTCCGGAGCCGTAAAACGCGATGGAATCTTTGCCATGCTGCAACCGAATTTCGCGAAGCCGATTCGCCGTGAAAGCGATAGCCTCATCCCACGAGACTTGGCGAGACGGTCCACCGCGCCGATCGCGAATCATGGGATAGGCGAGTCTTCCGTCATGGTTTTGAAAAACCTGTTTGAGATGCGCGCCTTTTGGACAGAGCATGCCGTAGTTCGGAGCGACATCGTCGTCTGCTGAAATTTTTGTAATCTTATTATCTCGGACGGTTGCGCGAATCACGCAACCGACCCCGCAATAAGGGCATACCGCTTTTCCTGATGAATTCTCCAATGGATCCTCCATTGTCAAATACGATGAATCTCGCGCATCGCTTATAGGACTGAGGCACGGAAACAATACCTACATAGGGATCAAGTTAAGAGCATTTACCTATTATTAGCCGCGTTTCCCGTTATAAACCCTTGATTCAGTAGGGGCGAACACAAAGCTGCGATTATCTGATTGTGTGAGTTTTTTAGCCCCAGAGGGGCGACAGGTTTGTAGAAACGTGAACACACTACATTCCAAAGCCCCAGCGGGGCGACAGGTGTATACGCGTTTTCCGCTCTATGACAAGCTTTTTGGCGATTTTCTGAGCGAGTGTTACTTGATGGGGATTGCGTTCCCCATCCCATTGGGCGAGGAAACCTCACCCCTACGAATGCCGGTATATCTCATACTAATTCCGAATCTATAAGTTACACTTGTTGGCGGTTCGTAGTAGTGCAATTCATTGAGCGCCCCCGATTGAATGTAACATTTAGATTTTAAAATCGTACAAGCGCGCTGCACAGCCGCATAATCCTTCGTAGGGGTTGGGTTCCCCAACCCATTGGGCGAGGCAACCTCCCCCGTAGGATCAAGCGAATGAATAATGAGTGCGATAGAAATCCTCGCGGTTTCCAACAGCGCCTACCGCCAGACGCTTCAAAACACGCAATTTTCAGCCGCGTGAAATATAGGATTAGGACAAAGCCCCCTCGGCCTTCAAACGCCGTCTCTCCATGACCGCCGCGTCAAACGCCTTCCTCTCCGCGGCTTGGATTGCCGGTGAGAATCGCACGAACGCCGTGGCGACCGAGCCAACCGCAACCATCACGCCGAGATAAAGCAAGCCTTGCTGCATCGTGATACTTTCGGAACGGAACAGGAAACCGGCCGCAACCGCGCCGGCGTTTCCGCCAGCGCCGACGATACCCGCGACAGCCCCCAACGCCTTTCTATTGACAAACGGGACGATTCCGAACGTCGCGCCCTCGGACATCTGCACGAAGAGACTGAAGACAATCATCGTTCCAACGGCAAGCGCGAGAACCGCCATCTGTGAGAACAGCATCAGCATGACGCCTTCGCCTAACAGCACGATGAAGAGGAACATGACGCGCCCGCGAAGTCCTCTCTTTTTCGCGAAGAAATCGGAGAAAAAGCCGCCGACGGTGCGTGCAAAAAGGTTCATCAAGCCGAACAATCCTGCGATGAGACCTGCGGTCCTGACATCCAAATTGAATTGGTCATGATAGTAGAGCGCCGCGACATTGTTAATGGTCAACTCAACTCCGAAACAGGCGGCGTAAATAACGAATAGCGCCCAGACGCGGTAGTCTTTAATCGCCAGCATAAAGGATTCCATGCCTTTGCCTTTCGCGGGATCAAGATCGCCTCGTTCACGGAGTTCTTTATAGCTTCCATCCGGCGCGTCCTGCGTAAAGAAGTAATACGCAAAACCGGTGATAAATAGCGCGATTCCGGGAACAATCATCGCCAGCCGCCATCCGAGGAACTTGTCCGCGCCGAAACTGATAACGGCGGTAAAGATGAGAGGCATCACCATCTGCGTAACGCCACCGCCGAGGTTGCCCCACCCTGCCGTTGTCGCGTTCGCCGTACCGACACAATTGGGCGCGAACATCACCGACGTGTGGTATTGCGTGATCACGAACGATGCGCCGATCGCGCCAATCATCAATCGAAAAAGCAGAAACGTCTCATAATTTTGGGCAAGCCCGATACCCATAACCGGCAGCGAACCGAGAATCAGAAGCCATGTGTACGCCTTTCGGGAACCGATCTTGTCGCAAAGCGGCCCGATTAAAACGCGAACCAACACCGTAATCGCTACGGAAGCGATAATCGTATTGCCGATTTGCGCTTTTGTTAACATCAGGTCCTCGCGAACAATTGCCATAAGCGGGGCAATCCCGAACCATCCGAAAAAGGCTAAAAAGAACGCAAACCATGTGGTATGAAAGGTTCGCATCTGGATCGTTTTCAAGCTAAACAAATTTATCCGTGTTGCCTTATTCTTGATATCCATAAACTTCTCCGACCCTTGAATAGCCCTCCGAGACCATTCCCAAGTCGAAATCCTCCTTTCTGATAATGAATGTTGATATTATTGTAGCCCCAAGTATTTGGCGCTAGTTGAAACCGAGTTTTTTCCTCAAAACTCGGTTTCTTCCCGGCATCAAACCGACTTGATGTTACTGATTTAATCCACTCATCACGGGCGGTTTTACGCATTCCAATCTTTTCGCGACCATTTCACTTGGCAATCTCAATCCGTGTAATCCGTTTAATCCGATCAAGCGAGTGGATAACGAGTGCGATAGAGATCCCTAATCCGTGATTCAGACAATTGCCAATCAAACCACTACCTACTCAATCATGGCAATCACATAAATCACAGTTCAGACAATCCTACCTCCGCGAGAGATACGGGACGAGCCCCTCAAGCGCTTGCGGCAACTCGTTGCAAGGTACATTTTCCAACAACTTCGGAGCGATTTTGGGATTTGCCCCGGCATTACCCTTAAAAAATACGTCCACCGCATCGGTAACGACACCGTCAATCTTAATCTTCTTGCCAAGAAGTCCGATGTCCGCCGCCGCGTGGTTGCCGCAGCCATTCGGACATCCCGACCAATGGACAGTCAGCGGTTTGATATTGTCGAGTTTCGCTTCCAAATGCCGTATCGCTTCCATCGCCCGCTCTTTCGTCTCGATAAGCGAGAAATGGCAGTAATCCATCCCCGTGCAACTCACCATCCCGCGCATGATCTCCGAAGGATCATAACGGAGCTCCTGTAGCAGCGGTTCGACGGTTATGTCACCGATTTTTGTGTCCGGCACATTGGCAATAATCAGATTCTGTCCTTGGGTGAGGCGAATATCGCCGTTCCCGTATTCATCCGCGAGTCGGGCTACCTCGAAAAGTTGCGTTGTCGTAATGCGTCCGACCGGCACGACAAGTCCGACATAGTTGAGTTGCGGCTCTTTCTGTGAGAAGATACCGGTGTGGTCGGTCCGGCTCTTGCCGCGCATATCTTTCCCGGCGGTCAAGAGCGGCTGTGTTCTATGCCGACGCCTTTCCAATTCACTTCGGAATTTTTCTATACCCCAATCTGCAATGAGAAAAGCGAGGCGTGATTTATTTCGAGCCGTCCGCGGTCCGTGATCTCGAAAAAGTAGCGTGATGTCCGTACACAAGACTGCCGCCTCTTCAGGGACAACAAACACGTCGAGGGGTTGCGCGACGCTATACCCGCCAGACCCCATCTTTCCGCCGACCGCGACGTTAAAGCCGTTTGTCTCTTGACCGTCAATCTCTTTTACCGCAGGCGTAAGCGCGATGTCCTGTGAGGCTGTATGCGTGCAGTTATCCAAACATCCCGTGATGCCGACATTAAACTTGCGCGGCAGATCGGTAAATTCCCTATTGCCGACAATGAGTTTTGTAAATTCATTGCCAACGTCGGAAGCGTCAAAGAGTTCATTCGGTGTCAATCCGGCAACGGGACATCCGATTACACCGCGAATGTTGTCAAAACCCGTTTGGAGCGAACCCAATCCGACCTCTTCAAGCCGATTCCAGATGTGTTGGACATTCTCGATTGCGAAACCTCGGAGCTGAATTTGCTGGCGTGTCGTGAGATCCGCGAATCCCGGTCCGTGTTCTTCGCTGATTTCGGCAATGGCGCGAAACTGCTCGGAGTTACTAAAACCGCTGGACATGCGGAGACGCATCATAAATGCGCCGGGGGTTTGCTTTCGATAAAAGACGCCTACCCACTTGAGCCGGTCACGTTCGTTCGGTGGAATAGCTTCCCAACCGTCCCGAATATAGTTCGGGATGTCATTGATTACCTCCAGCCCATTTTTTTCGCGCTTGAGGAGCTCTGCGGCAGTTAACTTTGATTTCCTTTTTTTTGCCGCCGTTTCGCTTTTCAGTTTCGAGGCTGAAGGCGCGCTTCGGCTTGCAAAAATAGCGTTCTTTTTTGACGGGTTCACGTTTGAATCTCCTTCATAAACAGGCGCCCATGGGTTGGGCGGCAATAAAAAAGGCGTCTATCGGCGAGTATAAACTCGGCCGGATAGACGCCTTTGTCCAATCCCAAATCAGCCTTGATTAGGTGTTGATACCAATTCGAAATCTATGAGTTACAACAACTGTGTACGCGCCATTCACCCTTGAACGCACGCGCCCTTATAGCGTAAACGAATACCTTCTCTATAATTTGTTCTTCAATACATCCGCAACGGACAACACATCTTCCGCAATTTCCGCGAGCCGTTTTCTGCGATTCATCGCCATCTTCCGCAAAATTTGATACGCTTGCGATTCGTCACAACCGCGCTGCCGCGCGACCAGTTCCTTCGCGCGTTCAATGATTTTGCGTTCGGCAAGTTTCGTCTTTGTCTGTTCAAGTTCCCGTTGAATCGCCCGGAATTCATGAAATCGGGCGACAGCCGATTCGATAATGGTTTTAATTCGGGCGCCGGTAAGTTCTCCGACAGCATAGGCGGACACACCGGCACGCGTCGCCGCCTGAATCGTCTCGGATCGCTCATCTCTCGAAAACATGACTGTCGGGCATGGATAACCTTCATGGAGAGACGCGACCCAACCGAGTTCTGTGTGTTTCGGAAAATCAATGCCAATCAGTATGATGTCCGGCTTTACCCGTGCAACCTGCTCGGCAACGCCTTCCCGCAGACGTACAGGCGCCTCGACTTTGTAACGACTCGCTTTCAGAACACCAATTAACAAATTCGCCCTCTCTTGATTGTTATCAATGATTAGGATTCGTCCCTCCCCGCTAACGGGTTGGGACTTCGGCGCCGGCGTAACCGTTTCCATCCTCCACCTTTCCCATGTTATACTCCGCGCTGTCAGAAATTGCGTTCACTGTAGGAGCGATCTCCAGGTCGCGACCATCAAGCGAATGAATAATGAGTGCGATAGAGATCCTTCAAGCGAATGAATAACGAGTGCGATAGAGATCCCCGCGTTCACTGTAGGAGCGATCTCCAGGTCGCGACCATCAAACGAGTGGATAGCGAGTGCGATAGAGATCCTTCAAGCGAATGAATAATGAGTGCGATAGAGATTCCGTTTTTTCCTCAAAACTCGGTTTCTTCCGTCTCTCAAATCATAGTCCATCACTTAATCACATAAATCACAGTTCAGAGGTTGTTAACCGCCGAAACCGATCAAGCGAATGAATAATGAGTGCGATAGAGATCCCTTTTTTCCTCAAAACTCGGTTTCTTCCGTCTCTCAAATCATAGTCCATCACTTAATCACATAAATCACAGTTCAGACAATGTTAACCTTGCACAACGGATTAGCAAATAACTTGCCAAAAGTATGAATTCCTGATTTCTTTAGGGTTCATGGGACTTCTACGAAACAGACACCCCGCGAAACGCCCGGAAGAATTCAACTTTTGCCTATTTTTTTAGCAGAAAACGCGCGTTTTCCTAGCAGACACGGCAAATAGGCGAATTATTTTGCCTGGGCATTAGGTTCTGTTGACACTTCATCACAACGCGACAATCAAGAGGGCTACACAAACGCACAATCCTTCGTACCACCCCATTATTCCGAGACGGAATAATTCTTTCAGCAGGTAACATTCAACTCTTGTCGGTGTCAAATTCCTCCATCCAGCGGATCGACATGTGGATAGAATGCGATAGGTCCAAATTCCCGCGCTCCAGCGGAGCGCCATGTGGAGAATGTTCTACAACTCCGTAGGCGGGGCATCTTGCCCCGCTTGCCACTGCCCGAGTGTTACTTGGTAGCACCCCATAATTCCGAGACGGAATAATTCTTTCCACAAGTAACATTCATTCTAGTCGGAGAGCATTTCCTCGATCCAGCGGATCGACATGTGGATAGAATGCGATGCGTCCAAATTCCCGCGCTCCAGCGGAGCGCAATGTGCGGCATGTTCCACACGTAGGCGGGGCATCTTGCCCCGCTTGCCACTGCCCGAGTGTTACTTGATAGCACCCCATTATCCCGCGACGGAATAATTCTTTCCGCAAGCAACATTCAACTTGTGTCGGCGTCAAATTCCTCGATCCAGCGGATCGACATGTGGATAGAATGCGATACGCCAAAATTCCCGCGCTCCAGCGGAGCGCAATGTGCGGCATGTTCCACGCGTAGGCGGGGATCAAACGAGTGAATAGCGAGTGCGATAGAGATCCCGTTTTTTCCTCAAAATTCGGTTCCTTCCGTAGCAGAAAAGTGTCCACTAATCTCGATTGTCTATTATTCAAACAAGCTCTCAAATCATAGCCCATCACTTAATCACATAAATCACAGTTCAGACAACTGCCAAAACGCCCCGATAGCGCCATCCATGTAAAAAACAAACCATCTAATTGCATAGACCGGAATTTTCTAATCCGCGTTTATCCGCGTCCCTCTTCTGCTTGGTTGTATGAGATTGAGTAATGCCACACACACTTAACGAATGAACTATATGCGGATAGAACATGAAGATTCACGAAACAATCCGCAACGAATATGTTGCTAACGGGAAACTGTTTGAGGTAAAATACATACCGAAAGATAACCGTATTTGTCTACTGTTGGAGTTTTCCCCGATTTGAAAATCTTAACCAAATATACGCTCAAAGAGTTTTTCCCGCCCTTTTTCTTGGCGCTGCTCTGTTTTACATCCATCCTCCTCTTTGACGAAGTGTTCCGTCTTACCAAACACTTTGTCAAGAAAGGCGTTAGCCCGCACTATCTCATTGAGCTCCTGATTTATCTTTTGCCCGTGGTCATTGTCCTGACGATTCCCATGGCGACACTCGTAGGCATCCTGCTTGCGCTTGGGCGATTGTCTACGGACAACGAAGTCACCGCAATGAAGGCGCACGGGGTCGGGTTTCATCAAATCCTGTTGCCGCTGGTGTTGACCGCTGCCCTTCTCAGCATCTTCGACTTTGTGTTCATGGACTATTCCCTCCCGCGCGGAAATGCGGCGTACTTCGCGCGGAAACGCGATATCAGTATGAGAAATCCGGCTTTCGTCCTTGAAGAGGGCGTCGTCATGAGAGAGCTGGAACGCGAACAGAAACTCTGGATGTATGAGTCGATGGATCCGCGCACGAAACGCCTGAGTAATGTCAAAGTTTGGGATTCGATATGGAGCGGGAAACCTCGATATATCCACGCCAAGGAAGCGACAATCGGTTTTGAGGAGGATGGGCAGTCATGGTTGGCGCTGTACGATGGCAAAACCTATGAAACGGCTTCCGACAATCTTCAAGGGTTCCGCGTGACCGCTTTCGAGAAGCAGCGAGTCGCGTTGGATTTTACCGAGACGTTGGAGCGAAACAAGTATAACGCCCAAAGACCGAAAGGCATGTCGATTGCCGGTCTCAAGACTTACATTCAGAAAAAACGCGATGAGTCGACAACCGCCAAAGAGGGCTCTTTCATCATTCGGCAATTACGGGATGCGCAAGCGGAATATCACAAACGATTCTCCATTCCGTTTGCATGTTTGGCGTTCGGTCTGATCGGCGTTCCGCTCGGATTGATAGTCAAGCGGAGCGGAAAAATGGTCGGTTTTGGCATCGGGTTGGGGCTAATTCTCGTGTACTATCTATTGCTTCAGTTTGGTCAAGGCTGGGTGGGACGAAGCCGCGTTATCTCCCCGGGGCTTGCGATGTGGATTCCCAACATTGTCATCGGTGCGCTGGGAGTCGGCTTCAGTCTTTACGCCATATTGGAGGAAAGGCTGCGCGCAATCTTTTATCGCCAAGAAACCGCAGCTTCACCATCCCTTGAAACATCCGCGAATCAAGTGACGAAATCAGATTGATGACGCATCGGGATCAAGTTATACTCCGCGCTGTCAGAAATTGCGTCTAATACTAATTCTGAATCTTTAAGTTACAATCATCGGCAGTTCGTAGTAGTGCAATTCATTGCACGTCCCACATCGGCTGTAACATTTAGATTTTGAAATCGTATAAGCGCGCTGCACAGACGCATAATCCTTCGTAGCACCCATAATTCCGCGGCGGAATAATTCTTTCCACAAGTAACATTCATTCTAGTCGGAGAGCATTTCCTCGATCCAGCGGATCGACATGTGGATAGAATGCGATGCGTCGAAATTCCCGCGCTCCAGAGGAGCGCAATGTGGATAATGTTCTACAACTCCGTAGGCGGGGCATCTTGCCCCGCTTGCGAATGCCCGAGTGTCGCTTAAAGCCACATCGGGGCGACCCTCAAATGCCCGTTTTTCGCTCTATGACAGGCTTTTTGGCGATTTTTCGGACGAGTGTTACTTGATAGCACCCCATAATTCCGCGGCGGAATAATTCTTTCCACAAGTAACATTCATTCTAGTCGGAGAGCATTTCCCCGATCCAGCGGATCGACATGTGGATAGAATGCGATGCGTCGAAATTCCCGCGCTCCAGAGGATCAAGCGAATGGATAATGAGTGCGATAGAGATCTCCAATGTTGAGTGTTACTTATAGCGACATCGGGCCCACTTGGTAGGGGTTGGGTTCCCCAACCCATTGGGCGAGGCAACCTTGCCCCTACGAATGCCGGTATATCTCATACTAATTCTGAATCTATAAGTTACAATCATCGGCGGTTCGTAGTAGTGCAATTCATTGCACGTCTCGGCGGCTGTAACATTTAGATTTTGAAATCGTATAAGATATACATATTGATACTGTAAGATCAAACGAGTGGATAGCGAGTGCGATAGAGATCCTCGCGATCTCCCGATCCCGACCGTACCGGCAGGTGCGATAGAGATCCCACAGGTGGACAATTGTGTTAAGCGCTTGTTGAGAGAAACCCGCTCGACTCGCGCCCTAAACCGCTTAACTTAATCCCTATGAGGAAACCGAATTGAGGACGCTGGATCGCTATATTCTAACGGAATACTTGAAGGCTTTTTTGAGCGGACTGCTCTTTTTTATCGCGCTCGTGATAATCGTCCGCTTGCTGGATAAAGACATAAAGAAATTCGACGACGACATCGCATACTTCACCGCGGTGCAGATTGTACTGTACCAGGCGCCCCGACGAATTATGGAGGTCATCCCTCTCGCCGGGTTTATCGCGACATTCTTCGTCTTGGGCAGGATGGTACGCAATAACGAGTTTTCGTCGATGAAAGCGGCGGGAATAAGCGTCTACCGCATCGTGGCGCCAATCCTGATTTCCACACTTCTGATATGTTGCATTTTCACTGTCTTTTATGACCGAGTCGCCTCGCCTGCCTATCACCGAGCCAATGAGTTGAAAAAGAAGCCGCGCTTCCGCGGCAACCGGAACATGCTGTTTAAAGGACAGGAGAATCGATTGTTTTATGTCCAAAATCTCGATCTGGAACACGAGAACATCAATCGAATGACGATTTATGAGCTTGACGACGCGGATCAGCTGGCGCGGATCACCTTTGCGGAAACCGCCACGTGGAAACCCGATGAATGGCACCTCGTGAAAGGATTTGTGCGTCGTTTTACTCCCGATGGGGAAACGGAGTTTGAACCGTTCCTCCACAAACAAGTTGAGCGGTTGGAGGATCCCAAACTCTTCGCCGAAAACAACAGAGAGCCGCGCGCAATGACAATAAAGGAGCTGCGAAGACAGATTGCCTACAAACAGATGATTGGACAAACCACCCGAGCCGAGCGCGTGAGACTTCACCACAAGATGGCGTATCCGTTTGCCGCGTTTGTTGTCGTTTTAATCGGCGCGCCAATCGCCATCCGTTTTGGCAAAGCGGGATTTTTTGCCGGACTGGTTATCGCCTTTTTTCTCAGTTTTCTGTATTGGGGGCTTTCGTTTGCCACGCTGGAAGGTTTGAGCGAGAGCGGAAAACTTCATCCCGTGGTCGCTTGTTGGGGAGCAAACGTTTTGTATGCGGCCGTCGGCGGGATACTGCTCTGGAAAACGCCAAAATAAGAAGTCCAATCCTAATTCCGACCCGGTAGGATCAAACGAGTGAATAGCGAGTGCGATAGAGATCCCCGCGTCCGCTGTTGTAGGAGCGATCTCCAGGTCGCGACCATCAAACGAGTGGATAGCGAGTGCGATAGAGATCCCCGCGTCCACTGTTGTAGGAGCGATCTCCAGGTCGCGACCTGCTGGTGCTATGTAAATCCTATTGGAAACAATTATTACTAGGAATTAAGAAAGAAAGCGCAATAATACCCAACGCGAAGTACATCCCGTTTCACAATGTACGGTTAATGACAAACCGCCCGGATGCCTCAAAAATCGGTCACATTCTCTTCCGACTGCGTAGCCTAACCCCGATTCCCTTCATTCTCGTTCTGATTTTCTTTTCCCGTCCTGCGCCTTTCCCGATTGCTCTTGGTTGCCTACTGATCGCGCTTGGAGAGTGGCTTCGTGTTTGGGCAGTGGGATATGCGGGCGGCTCGACGAGGACTCGGAGTTTGGGCGCGGCGCGCGATCTTGTGACGACAGGCCCCTACGCTTACGTTCGCAATCCGCTGTACCTCGGGAATCTACTGCTCAGCCTCGGCGTCTGTATCTTTGCTAACGTTTACTGGATGATTGCCGTTCTCGTCGTCGGCTTCCTAATCCAATACATACCGATCATACGTTCCGAAGAAAGCTACTTGTTGGAAACGTGCGGCGATCGTTACCGAACATATTGTGCATCGGTGCCTCGCTTGATTCCGCATCCTCGTCCGTATACAGCCCCATCGAATCACGACTTTTCGTTGCGACGTGCGCTAAAAAGCGAAAAACGGACCCTTACCGCGATTGGTTGTGTCCTCATCTTGATTGTTGCCCGGTCCCTTCTACGATATTAGAATTGTCAGACGTTTCAACCTGCCACTTTCGCTTGACCTTTCCTCAAAATCTGGTATAATCCCACTATCGCTTTCGGCGCCAACAGTCCGTAGGGTGGGCACTGCCCACCATCAGAAAATGTCCTATGAGTGCTTAGCATGATTAGTCCGTAGGGTGGGCACTGCCCACCATCAAAGAATGCCCGACAAGCAAGATTACCGCACATGTTTCTAAATTCTCAAGAACGGCTCCAAAATGTATGAAGAATATATAGTGTTCGCTGTAAAAGCGAAAGCCCATATGCAGCGTGTACAAAACGCTCTGTTTTCTATAGAAAGTTCTCTAGAAAAGATTGCAACGAACGACAATAAATATGTCAACATCTTCAGAGCGGAATTGATTAGAAGAGCGTTGATTCATGATAATGACAAGTGCGAAGAAGTCGTTATCGTTGATGGACAACAAGTCCCTTTTCAGTTTGCCGAATACACTGTGGGCTCCGACTATGCCTTTGGTAAAGGATTTGCGGATGCCGTGTACGACTCTGAAGAATATCGTAAGATCCTCACCGAGGGATACGCTGGACTTAACGCTCGAGATTATCACAAAACAAAGATTAATGACCATCACCCGGAATACTACAATGACTGCAAGAACGACATGACACTTCTTCCGCTAATTGAAATGGTATGCGATTGGTGGGGCGCTACTGTCTACTCTAATGGAAATCCCAAACCTAAGTTTCGACAAGATTCAGCCAAGAATATATGTAGTTACGGTTTTGACGGCTATCAGAAATTCGTAATAGAACGAACTCGCGATTTCATAGACACTCACGCCGAAGATTTGATTGAAATCATCTACAAAGGCTGTATTAATTATCCTGTGCTACCGTGTACTTCGGACGTTGAAGGTCAATTCTATAGAGAATTGAATGATTTTCTCAAAGAACGAATGGATTCACTAGCCCAAGCCAAAGCTAGGCGATCCAAAGCGTGGAGGACACTATGACTGAGAATGAGAGACAACACCTGATTGAGGGATACAAAGCGCTAACTCAGTACGGGTGTCAGTTGTCTGCAGATCATATAAGCACTGATCGAATAATGATCCCTCTATCACTTGCCCCGGCTTTATTGGTATTATCCCCACCGAACGGAGAAATTGTCAGCCGGTGGGCCGAAACATTGATATTGTTGGGGGGCGTCGTGTTTATATGGTTTTGGCATCACCGCAATTTGCGAAATGAAAAAAGACTACACGCAATATGGGACATATTGCGCTTAATCGAGGCACAACTGGGCTTTGAGGCATACCTAACATTGCAGCGCTTTATGGACACCATGGTATACGACAATGGACGATGGCGGAAACTGACCCCGAACGACCAAAAACAGCCGAAGAGCGACTTTACATTAAAAAAGTATTTTGCGGGGTTTGCATTCGCGTTCTATCTTACTGTTGGATCATATGTCTGGTGGGAAAACATTGCCTCATGGTTGCGTTGTTAGTGCTAAGAACGTCCTATGATTCAAGTTAGCGGACATAAAATGTTGACAAGGAAAATTTATCCTACTCTACGCCCCTAGTGAGTGGCGTCGTAGGTTGGGTTGAACAGGATTCCGTTAATAATCGTCTATCCTAGAGGAGTCTTCAAGTGTTCACTTTGTCTATACGTGCCAAATCTGAGTGAAACCCAACATCAATCGTACATTTTTCCGCCATCGGACATTCTCTATACATTAGATGCGCTTCCCCGTTCCGTGAGCCACTTTCGCTTGACTCTCCCTCAAAAATCTGGTACAATTCCACACAGTGTTTTTGGCAAGAGGCGCTACTGCAGCCAATCCCTGTTGCTGCCTCTGTATTCGGCGCGTGGTCATCCGCTCCATCAACCGATTCGGGGGCTGAACATCTACGTGTGAGAGGGACAGACAGATCGCGGCTCGTAGTGGAAATCAAGAGGCTCATTGAAGACGCACGCCAATCAAGATGCAGACGATCGGCGATGCCATGTGGGTGGATGCCAAAACCCACGCGAGGTGTGATCACGAAGGTCAAGGTCTTTGGCGTACCGAAGTAATGGAGTTTCGTATCAAAAGCGCAATTATACACCTCATCTTCCTGATTGCCAACATCGTAACGTTGACCGGTTTCATGACTGGCTGCGGCGAAGACGAGTCCGTAGATGGTGGGCACTGCCCGCCATCAAGAAACGTCTGATAAGAGTGCTTATCGGACATTTATTAATCCCGAGAAACCGAAAGGAGAACTATCATGCAGGATATCAAATGTAGAAGCCTGACCCTAGTCGATGATAAAGGTAACCCAAGGCTTTCATTATTCCTAGACCAAGAAACCAACGACCCCGCAATTGTAATGTCTGGGAATCATGGCAGATTGCACATGTTCTTAGGCAATGATGGAGCGCGCATTGTTATGGCAGATGGGCCGGGTAATGCAAAAGTAATAATCGAGGCCGATAAAAAATGCGGACGCCTTGATATTGTCCCGGACCTGAACAACCTCCGTGATGAAAAACAACGCCTGCTTGATTTGATAGATTAGTCAAATTTGCAGAGATTATAAAACGTCCGGTAAGGCACATTATCGGACGTTTTTACATAGGAGAAGTACAATGGTAGCCCTGAATGTTATTAAACAACTTATTCGCGATTTTGAAACGCTATTACCCGTTTATCCATTTAACCTGCAAAAAGCACAGGAAATGGCTTCGAGATGGCTAGGACCATGTAGTCCCATTGTTCCTGAAGCCCTATTAGACTCCCACGGAAATGTAGTAGGGGAACATAACGGTATTCCTGCGCTTGATAAGAAACTCTTCGAGTTAGAGTTTGCTCTCTCAGAGTACCATGCGAAGTTATTAATCAAAGATATTCTTCAGTTGGCAGACAAGGAGCGATTAAATTGCGAAAAGGAAAAGAGATGATTTTAACCTTCGCGCCTAACACGCTGTATTACGGTGATTGCCTTGATGTAATGCGGGATTTCCCGGACGAATGTGTAGATCTGATTTACCTAGATCCGCCCTTCAATTCTAAAAGGCGATACAACGAAGTATTTAAGGGTTCAGGTTTGAGTATCGATCCTCAGATTAAAGCCTTTGACGATATATGGGATTGGAATGAGCAATCAGCGAAGCGTGTTGAAGAGTTGAAAAGTGCACCAGCCAATCCCGCATCCAAGGTTATTCAAGGTTTTGAGTTGTGTATTCCTCGAAGCGAGATGTTGTCATACACCAGTTATATGGCGCAACGCCTTTTTGAAATGCGTCGGTTATTAAAATCAACAGGAAGTATTTATCTACATTGCGATCCTGCAGCGAGTCACTATCTTAAACTTATAATGGATAGCTTATTTTATCAGGATAATTTTAGAAACGAGATTGTTTGGTGTTACGAAATTGGAGCAAGGAGTAAAAGCCAATTCGGAAGAAAACATGATATTATACTCTTCTATTCAAAAACCAAAGAGTGCAAATTTTATTCTGATGCTGTTAGGATAAAACGCCGAAAAACACATATGAAAGTTGAAACAGATTCAAGCGGAATGACATGGCAAACCAAGAAAGACACGAAATCAGGAAAAGTATATCGCTATTCAACAAAGACAGGTGTACTATGCCCAGATTGGTGGATTGGCATTCAACAGTTAAATTATAATCAAAAAGAACGTCTTGGATACCCTACTCAAAAACCCCTGGCTTTGTTAGAACGCATCGTCAAAGCAAGCAGTGACGAAAACGACATAGTTCTAGACCCGTTTTGTGGTTGTGGCACAACCATTGAAGCAGCACGTAAACTCGGTCGTGAAGCGATTGGAATTGATATTTTGCCGTTTGCACTACATTTGATAAATAAAGAGAGACTAAGGCTTGAAGGCATAGAACCTATGACGATTGAGGGTATACCTGTTGACGCACCGACAGCCAAATCGCTCGCCGATGAAGACCCTTTCAGGTATCAAGACTGGGCTGTCTCTCTTGTAGATGGATTCGCAGCCAACCCAAAGAAAACGGGTGACGATGGTATTGACGGCTATGGAGTAATATACACAAAGCCCGACAACATGGATAGAAAAGCGATACTTGTACAAGTTACTGGGGCTAAAGGTCAACAGCGTGCAAAATATGACAGGTTACAAACAACTGTGCGCAATTATAATGCAGCAATGGGAGTGCTTATTACGCAGGAGAAGCAGACAGCTCAATCAAGGTGGCAGCACAACCTTGAACCTATCAAGATGGGTAACTCAACCTATAGCCCGCTACAATGCTTTTCCATTGAGGAATACTACCAATTCGATAGGCAGTGGCAGAGAGTGTTGAATCTACCTCCGCTTGCAAACCCCTGGACAGGTAAGTTCATGCCTTCCTCTGTGTTTAATACGTAAAAACGTCCGATAATACAGGTTAGCGGACACAAACCCTACTCTCACACCAGCTATTTTTCGATTTTTCAGGATTTATTAAAATTCCCCTAAACCCCCATGGATACCGAGTTTTTTGAATCTTGGACAGACCCACCAGGAATTGGATACGATTCCGGCTGCGCACGAAAGCCGTGATTCTTGGTCGAAAGTGTTCCACGCATTGAGGAATACGCGAACTCCGAGTGCGCTAATCACTAGGTTTTGTTGACATTTCATCACAACGCGACAATCAAGAGGGCTACACAGACGCACAATCCTTCGTAGGGGTTGGGTTCCCCAACCCATTCGTTACGTTCGGATTTCCGTTCAACCCAACCTGCACCGTTCCCCATCGGCCCGCCCTTCGTGCCATCCATCCTTCCAATGCTACATTTCCTTGATTATTGTAACAACTTAGTGGCTCACTCGCTCGAAACCGATCAAGCGAATGAATAATGAGTACGATAGAGATCCCTTTTTTCCTCAAAACTCGGTTTCTTCCCGGCATCAAACCGACTTCAGATTACTAATTTGATCCACTCATCACAGGCGGTTTTATGCATTACTCTTTTCGCGACCATGTCACTTGGCAATCTTAATCCGTGTAATCCGTTTAATCCGTGAAAATCCGTGATTCAGACAATTGCCAATCAAACCACTACCCACCTAATCATAGTCCATCACTTAATCACATAAATCACAGTTCAGACAATTAAACGACACCCCTGTAGAATCAAACGAATGGATAATGACTGCGATAGAGATCCCATCTCCCGATCCCGACCTCTCTCTACCACTAGCAAGTTGAAATGTCTCAATCCGGGAAATCCTTTAATCCGTGTAATCCTTTTAATCCGTGAAAATCCGTGATTCAGACAACTGCCACAACGCCCCGATAGCGCTATCCATGTAGGAATCAAATCATTCGATTGCATTGACCAGAGTTTTCTAATCCGTGTTTATCCGCGTTAATCCGCGTCCCTTTGAAAAGATGTCCATCATCCAATACTTGATGCCAGCCGCATTTCGGGAAAAATCCCGCCTTCAAAAAAATCCTCGTTTCCCAAAGTCGCGTTGCAATTTTTTTGAACTTAAAAACGTTATATGTGTGTAGTATAACACATGACAATTGGAAGAGACCGCGCCCCAAAAAAAATTCCGTCAACCCGTCGTTATTCGGCGGATGTAAACCCGTATTTGCGGGAGAAATTAACCTCCAGAGCGGCGATCTTTTTGGGGCCGTTAACATCTTGTTCACCTTCGCGCCGGCATGAACCCGCATCAACGCTAGAAAGTACCGAGGCGGATCACGTGAACGCGCCCCGAAAATCTGCCGTATGTTCACCTTCTGTTCCTATTGCTGTACCTATCGCAGTTCACCTTTTTGGGCGTATTTTTCACCAAAAATAGGAAAAAATCGTCCCGATGCCATCAAAAACGCGCTTTTGTTCACATTTTGACCCCTCACTGTTTTTCTTGCGAATTGTGCATGGATTCGTTATAATGTACTTAATCCTTAAGGTTTCTGCGCTACGACGAGATTCAGCCGCGCCGGTTAACCAACAATCCTGAAGCGATATCTGACACTAATTCGAAAATCTATAAGTTGCAAGAGCCTTAGGTTCGTAGTAGTGCAATTCATTGCACGTCCCAAATCGACTGTTCGCGCTTAGGAGTGGACATGAGTCATTTTCCCGTTGCTCGCCCGAGACGCCTTCGCGCCGATGAAAACTTGCGTCGGCTTACTCGGGAGACGACGATTTCGACGGATGACTTGATTTATCCGATGTTCGTCGTTCACGGAAACGACACTGCCGTTGAAATTTCATCCATGCCCGGATGCTATCAATATTCGGTGGATCGCCTGGTTGCCGCCGCCAAAGAGTTGACGGCACTCGGCATACCGGGAACAATTCTATTCGGGATTCCCGAATCCAAAGACGCCCTCGGATTGGAAGCCTACGCGGACGATGGAATCATTCAACAAGCGGTGAGGGCTATCAAGGACGCCGTGCCGGAGTTGCTTGTGATTACCGACGTATGTCTGTGCGAGTATACGGATCACGGACATTGCGGCATAATTCGGGACGGGGAGGTATTGAACGATCCAACCGTGGAATTGCTCGTCAAGGAAAGCTTGTCCCATGCGCGAGCGGGCGCCGATGTTATCGCGCCTTCCGACATGATGGACGGGCGCGTCGGCGCAATTCGGGCGGCTTTGGACGGAAACGGATACGAAACCACGCCGATCATGGCATACTCCGCAAAATACGCCTCCGCCTTCTACGGGCCATTTCGAGAAGCCGCGGAGTCGACGCCGCAATTCGGCGATCGCCGCTCGTACCAGATGGATCCGTCCAATGCAAAGGAAGCCTTGCGCGAGGTTGCGTTGGATATTGAGGAAGGCGCCGACATCGTCATGGTCAAACCGGCGCTCTCCTATCTTGACATCATCCACCGCGTGAAAGAAAGGTTTGAGATGCCGGTCGCGGCGTACAACGTCAGCGGCGAATATGCGATGATTAAAGCGGCTGCCCGACAAGGGTGGATTGACGAAAAGCGCGTCGTTCTGGAGGCGCTCACGAGCATCAAGCGCGCCGGAGCGGATATGATTCTAACATACTTCGCCAAGTCGGTTGTAGACTGGCTTGAAGAATAATGCCATTTCTTCAAAATTGTAGCGCACGTAGCAAGATGCCCATACCCCGTAGGTGCGGTTTCCAACCGCACCGATGCTCCAAGCAATATAGGAGCAATCTCCTGCTCGCGACCGCACACTGTAGGATCAAACGAGTGGATAGCGAGTGCGATAGGGATCCCCGCGATCTCCCGATCGCGACCGCCAGTGCATTGTTATTCACAATGAACGGCAAAACAACCAGGTACTACCGAAACAGTTCCATAGTACGTACTAGATTAGTTGATACTAATTCCAAATCAATGAGTTACACGCATTGGGTGATTGTAGTTGCCCGATTCATCGGGCGTTTTTGACGAGTGTAACATTTAGATTTTGAATCCGTATGAGGAAAGACATTTTGAACAACGCCAAATCCCTGGAAGCATGGGACAGATCGCAGCGCTTCATTCCCGGCGGAGTTAATAGTCCGGTTCGAAACTTCAATAAAGTTGGCGGCAACCCTCGTTTTATTCGGCGTGGCGCGGGCTCAAAAGTCCACGATATTGACGGAAATCAGTATATCGACTATGTCGCGTCATGGGGACCCCTTATATTGGGTCATGCCCATCCACGCGTCATAGAAGCCATCAAGGGAGCAATGGTCGACGGCACCAGCTTCGGCGCTCCGACGACGCAAGAGACGGAGTTGGCGGAGATTATCGTTAATGCCGTTCCGTCCATCGAGAAGGTGCGGATGGTCAGTTCCGGAACCGAGGCGACGATGAGCGCCATTCGGTTGGCGCGCGGGTATACGGGACGCGACAAAGTGATTAAAATCGAGGGATGTTATCATGGCCACGTTGATTCGCTTCTCGCTGAGGCGGGGTCGGGTGTGGCGACGTTTGGGCTGCCCGAGTGTGAAGGAATTCCGACGGATTTTACACGACATACCCTCGTCGTCCCATTCAATGATGCGGATGCGGTGCGTCAGGCGATTGAGGCAAACCCCGATCAGATTGCCTGCCTGATTCTCGAACCCGTAATGGGCAATATGGGAATTATTCCACCGCAAGACGGGTATTTGAATGAACTCCGAGAGATAACCTCCGAACACGGCATCGTGTTAATCTTCGACGAGGTTATTACCGGCTTCCGCGTGTCTTACGGCGGCGCGCAGTCACTCTACGGCGTTACCCCCGATATGACCTGTTTGGGCAAAATCATCGGCGGTGGGTTGCCTGTCGGAGCGTATGGCGGAAAAGAGGAAATCATGCGGCATATCGCGCCGGAGGGCGGAGTGTACCAAGCGGGCACCCTATCCGGGAATCCGCTGGCAATGGCCGCCGGAATTGCCGCCCTCAAAGCTCTGGCGGAACCGGGCGTGTACGAACAACTTGAAGGTAGGGCAAGCCATCTGGCGGATGGCCTTCAAGATGCAACGAAACGCCGCGGTATTGACGCTTTCCACAGCCGAATCGGTTCGATGCTGATGCTATTTTTCACGGACGCGGAGGTTATCAATGCCGGTGGCGCCAGGACATCGGACACGGAACGCTACAGTCGATATTTTGGCGGTTTGTTGGAGAGAGGGATTTACGTTGCCCCGTCCCAGTTTGAGGCGGGCTTTGTGTCGTTAGCCCATTCCGAGGAAGACATAGACGCGACCGTGCGCACCGCGAACGAAGTGTTGTCGGCGCTCTAACGTAGGAGGAATCTCCCGATCTCGACAACTGCCGTACCTTGAACCGAAAAACAGAAAGGAAGTTGATGTCAGTCCCCGGTCTTGATAGAATTTGTGAACCCGTTGCCGTTGACCTTGCCGCTGTCGAAACGATGTTGAGCGAAAAAACGGCGAGTGAATACGATTTTGTCGATAGCGCCGTTCAACACGTTGTGCAGGGAGGCGGCAAACGGTTGCGCCCCATCCTGCTTCTGCTCTCTGCCAAAGCCTGTGGCCACATCGGAGAGGATGCCCATACCCTCGCCGCGGTTGTCGAACTGATTCACGTCGCCTCACTTGTCCACGATGATGTTCTGGATGAGGCGCCTCGCCGCCGCGGGCGAGAAACGCTGCACTCGAAATGGGGAAACAAAGTCGCTGTCCTTGTCGGAGATTATTTGCACGCTCGCGTCCTCTCAATGCTGGTTGACCGACACGCCGACGATCCCGCCATGGCGATTCTGGCGCGCGCGACACAAGCGATGTGTGAAGGCGAAGTTATTCACGCCTACAAGAGCGGCGATTTTCACATCTCGGCGGATGATTACCTGAAAATCATAAGCTTCAAGACGGGAGAATTGATTACCGCGTCATGCACGATGGGAGCGATTAGCGGGACTCAAGAGCAAAAGGTTATTCAGGCGGTGACAGAATACGGCGAAGCGGTTGGCGCCGCGTTTCAGATTATCGACGACCTGCTCGACTTCGTGGCGGACGGGGAAAAATTGGGCAAAGAACCGTTTAACGATCTTCGCGAGGGCAAATTGACCTTCCCCATGATCCACCTGCGAGAGGTATGCACAACCGAGGAAAGTAGAAAACTGGAACGGGTTTTTAACGCGGAGTTCGAGGAAGATGGTGCAATCGAATGGATTGAATCCTTGCTTCATCGTTACGGGATACAGGCGCACTGCCGACGCACTGCGGGGGAATACGCGAATCGCGCAAAATCGGCGCTGAGGGCATTGCCCGAATCCCCCGCCAAGGAGGCGCTGCGGCAACTCGCGGATTACGGCGCGTCCAGAGAGTGGTGAGGCGTCATGCCTGATTCGCGACAAGGATACTCAAAACTGTCTGTTGCCTTGAAACCGATCAAGCGAGTGGATAGCGAGTGCGATAGAGATCCCTTTTTTCCTGAAAACTCCAGTAATTCTCATTTTGAAACCAGGATTCTATGAAGCCAAGGCGCCTTTGAGATTTTGGCTCCAGAGGATTGTCATGTTGATATTGCGAATTAGTGGACTCGTGAAATCCGACGCATTTTAGCCCCAGAGGGGCGGCAGGTTTGTAGAACCGTGGACACACCAAATTCCAAAGCCCCAGCGGGGCGACAGGTGTAAAGGTGGAATTCGCACAAAATCATAAGATTCTGACCCAAGAATGACATCGGATGGGCTCGCGTCCCGCTGTCTATATAGTTTCCACTAGACACAATCGCTCGGCAAATTCAAAATGAGAATTGCTGTGAAAACTCGGTTTCTTCAACAACAGAAAAACGTTCACTAATCCCGATTGTCTACTATTCAAACTGGTTCTAATACGAACTCCTAGCCAATGAGTTACACGCATCAGGTGCTTGTAGTTGCCCGATTCATCGGGCGTTTTTGACGGGTGTAACATTTAGATTTTGAATCCGCATAAACTGGTTGTAGCTTGCTCGTCGCGTGCCATTACCATGTTCTACCCCGCCCACTTCAACCTTCACAATCGGAAATGTCTCGTTGTTGGAGGCGGCGCCGTTGCCGAGCGCAAGGTGGTCTCCCTTCTGTTGAGCGGCGGGGAAGTGACGTTAATCAGTCCCCAGGCGACGACGCATCTGGAATCTCTGGTGCAGGCAGGTCAAATTGCCTGGCATCGCTGTCAATTTCAATCGGGTGACGCGGGCGGGATGTTTCTCGTATGCGCCGCGACAGATTTCCCCGAAATCAATTCGTCCGTGTTTGAAGACGCCTACAAAAGGCACGGCATACGCTTGGTAAACGTCGTGGATGTAATTCCCGAATGCACGTTTGCCGCCGCCTCGGTCGTCATATCCGGGGATGTGAGTATCAGTATTTCGACAAGCGGGAAAAGCCCCGCCATGTCGAGGCGAATCCGGGAGTACCTTGAATCGAGATTCGGCGCATCGTCACTCTATACCGAGGAATCTGATGAAGGGCGACCGGTTCCCGTTGAAAATCGCCAACTCCCGTATCCGGTTTATCTACTCTTGAAGGGACGAGAATGTGTTCTGATTAGCGCCGCCGGGAAGATGAGTCGGGAGATGAAGCGTCGGATGTCGCTGCTGGAGCGATCCGGCGCTTCAATTACAACGATTGCCCCGACGCAAGTAAACTCGCGTAAACTGTCCAACGCCTTTCTGGTTGTGGTTGAACAAGGATGCGAGAGCGTAATCCTCCCGGCAGATGCGCCACCTCGCGAATACCTCGGCAACCCGCGAGCCGGAGATTTCGTCACACCGCGGTTGGTAATGGATGATGACTTGCTCATCGGCATTTCGACGCAGTCCGACGTTGCGAATGAGCCGGACAATGTCGCGAAGATTCACGCGGAAGTTTCGGCTCAATTTGCAGATGTCGGATACGGGTCATTTATCGATTTTCTCGGTTCACTGCGCCCGATCGTGCTTGAAGCGATTCCGACGCAACTCCGGCGGCAGCGATTTTTCGAAGCGTTGATCGACTGCATTCCTGGGGGCAAATCAGGTACGACGGGGGAAAGACAATTATCATGCTGTCTGGGATTCGCAGATCCCCACTGTTCGACGGAATGCGTCTTCAACATGGTTCGCCATGGACGGATTGACTATGCCGAAAGATACGCGCTTGAATGCATTGAAACCGATCAAACGAATGAATAATGAGTGCGATAGAAATCCCCTTTTTCCTGAAAACTCGGTTTCTACCACAGCAGAAAGGCATTGACTAATCCCGATTGTCTACTATTCAAACAGATTCTGATACTAATTCCGAATCTATAGGTTGCAAGAACTGACAGTTTGTAGTAGTGCAATTCATTGCACGTCTCAAATCGATTGAAACACTTAGATTTGGAAATAGTATGAATTAGGCATAACCTCGCGATGGATTTTCTATTCTTATTGACCCTTTTGATATATCTCGCGGCGAGCATACTCCACGCTCTGTTTCTCACCACGGGAGTCGGCAAAATTTCCGCAAGCGCTTTCTGGTCGACTGTGGCGGGATTTGCACTGCACACGATACTGATCGTACTCCGCTGGATCGGTGAAGGGCAATTCCCGATGGCGCGCTGGCACGACTCAATCTCCTTCCTTGCGTGGGCGATAATCCTCATCTATCTTTGTATCGCCTATCTGACGCGCATGAGAGCGTTAGGCGTGTTCGTTGTTCCAGCCGCATTCGCCGCGGTGTTGATTGCTTATGCGCTCCCGCAAGATGTCCCGGGCCTCCCGGCTTCGTTGCGGAATTATTGGCTGCTCGCGCATACCACGTTGATTTTCCTATCCTACGCCGCGTTTATTGCCGCATTCGGTTTTGGCGTCATGTATCTGATTGAGGAGAAGAAGATTCGGCAGAAAGCGCAGACCCTAATCCATGACCGTTTCCCGTCACTTGGATCGTCGGACGAAGTCGGGCACCGATGCATGGTGCTGGGCGTCATTTTGCTGACGATGGGCATCGTCATCGGGGCAATTTGGACGAAATACGCGCAGGAACTCACATGGCGTTGGCTCGATCCGAAAGTCATATTCACCCTTGCCACGTGGTTGATATATGTTGTACAGATAGGTATCCGCCAGGCTCTCGGATGGCGCGGTCGCAAAGCCGCTTATACCGCGATTGTCGGTTTCGCGGCGATCTTATGCACTTACGCCGGAGTCAACCTTTTTCTAACCAGTATACACGCATTTTAAGCAAGCCGTTAACGATACGCCAGATGAATCGCATTCATATTGTTGGTACCAATCATCACGTTGCCCCGCTTGATTTTAGGGAAAAACTCGCGTTCTCCGAAACCCGGATTTTACAGGCGTTTCCGCTCTTGAGAGGACAGTACAATCTCCAGGAGAGCGTCATCCTTTCCACCTGCAATCGGGTTGAAATTTATACGGCAACCCGCGCCGCGGATGGCTGCGCCCCACTTTATGATTTTCTCTCTGCCTACCACCAGGTCGATTCACAAGCGCTCAAAAAGTTTACCTACACGCATCAAGACGCGAACGCCGTACGGCATCTATTTGACGTATCGGCGAGTCTTGACTCGATGGTCGTCGGCGAACCTCAGATCCTCGGGCAGGTAAAAGAGGCTTATGACACGGCGTTAGCCGCCGGCGCGAGCGGACAAACGTTGAATCGCCTTTTCGCGAAAGCGATAAGTGTCGGGAAGCGCGTGCGCACTGAAACCAATATCGCCTCCGGGGCCGTCTCTATCGGTTATGCCGCGGTTGAACTCGCGAAGAAGATTTTCCAGTCGCTTGAGAATAAAACCGTCGCCATTGTGGGCGCCGGGGAAATGAGCGAATTAACGGCTCAACACCTTGTGGAAAACGGCGCCTCCCGAGTGATTGTGGCAAATAGGACATATGAGCGCGCCGTAAAGATTGCTCAAAAATTTGATGGGATTCCACTTGCTTACGATGTGAATCTGGATTTCCTCGTTGACGCCGACATTGTAATTAGCTCGACCGATGCGCCGAACTATCTCATCCATCGCAAACCGCTTGCGGAGGTAATGAGAAAGCGGAAACATCGCCACATGTTTCTGATCGATATCGCCGTGCCGCGTGATATCGATCCGGAAGTCAGCAAAATTGAGAACGCCTTTCTGTACAACATTGATGACCTTGATGCCGTCATCGCGTCCAACATCAAAGATCGACAGCGCGAAGCGGAAATTGCCGGGCGTATAGTGGAAAAAGAAGCCGTCGGATTTTACTCGCAACTGCAGCTTCTGAAAGTCGCGCCGACCATCAAGGCGCTGAACCAACAATTTCAAGGGATTGTCGATAAAGAGATGCAAGCCTGTTTCAAGAAGGCGGAATTGTCACCAGAGCAACGAACGCTTGTTCAATCAATGACCCAAGCCATTGTGAAGAAGCTGTTGCATCAACCGACCAAGAACCTGCGCCAGAAGACCAACGATGTCAATAGCGAGCACGTTCAGTATGTTCGAGCTTTGCAGGAGTTGTTTGCCCTGGAGGACGCGGAAAATAAGACAGAGGGGCAAGATTGATACCAATTCCGAATCTAAAAGTTGCAAAATCCGGCAGTTTGTAGTTGCCCGATTCATCGGGCGTTTGTAGTTGCTCAATTCATTGAGCGCCTCCGATTGATTGTAACATTTAGATTCTGAATTCGTATGAGATATTTTCGAGTGTCGTATTTCCGTAAGAACGCATGACGCAAACCATAACCATCGGGACACGCGGAAGTCAACTGGCGCTTTGGCAAGCGGAGTATGTCAAAAAGCGCTTAAAATCACACTTTCCCGACCTGGAAATTTCACTCCGAATCATCAAAACCACGGGAGACAGAATCCAAAACCGTTCACTGATTGGACTTGGCAAGGGGGTTTTTACGAGGGAAATTGAATTTGCGCTGCTGGATGGGACAATCGATCTCGCTGTCCACAGTATGAAGGATTTACCAACCGAACTCCCCGACGGTCTATGCATCGGCGCGATTCCGAAGCGCGAAGATCCGCGTGACGTGCTTGTCACTTCGTCAGGGTTGTCTCTTGAAGAATTGCCGGAGAACGCGAAGGTTGGAACAACTAGCCCGCGCCGTCGCGCGCAACTCAATTTTTTGCGGTCAGATTTGATAGTCGTTGATATACGCGGCAATCTCGACACACGGCTTCGTAAACTTCAAGAGACGGGTATCGACGGGCTAATCCTTGCCGCCGCGGGGATCAAGAGACTGAAGAGTGAGGAGGTCATCACCGAATATTTTGAGGTCGACAGGATGGTGCCGGCGCCCGGACAAGGGGCGTTGGGAATTGAAATTCGTGAGGGTGACGATGGAATACGCCAATTCCTCTCCCCAATCAGCGATCTTGACGCCGAACTTGCGGTAGCGGCGGAACGAACTGCGCTGAATAGATTGGGAGGCGGCTGCCAAGTTCCTATCGGTGTGCATGCGTCAATCAAGGATGGTGAATTGGAAATAGTTGGGTTGGTTGCAAGTCACGATGGGGGCCAACGAGTCATTGCCCAGGATGCAGGCCCGCCCAATCAAGCTGTTCGTATTGCGGAACGTTTGGCAAACAGTCTCTTGACACAGGGAGCTCGCGAACTCCTAAGCGAGAACGATGATGAGTGAGAAGAAGAAGGTCTACCTTGTCGGCGCGGGTCCCGGGGATCCCAAGTTAGTGACGCTCAAAGGAGTCGAGTGCCTCAAACGCGCCGATATCGTCATCTATGACCTGCTCATTGACGATGCTCTGTTGGAGCACTGTCCTCCGCACACGGACAAGATTTACGGTGGAAAGCGCCCGGGCGAGCAGCGAAAGCGACAAGGCGAAATCAACAAGCTTATGATTGAGGGGGCGAGAGCGGGCAAAACCGTTGTTCGGCTCAAAGGCGGCGATCCGTTCATTTTCGGACGCGGCGGCGAGGAGGCGCTCGCTCTTGTCGAGGCGGGGATTGACTTTGAGATTGTGCCCGGGATTACCTCGGCAATCGCCGCGCCGGCGTATGCGGGCATCCCGCTCACCCATCGGGATTATGCCTCGTCTGTCGCATTTGTTACCGGGCATTCCGCATCGTTCGCGCCGGACTCGCCAATCGGCTGGGAGCAACTCGCAACGGCTGTGGATACACTTGTGGTGTACATGGGGGTTGGGCATCTCCGAGAGATTGCCGAGCAGTTGACGAAGCATGGACGCTCCCCCGAAACCCCCGTGACGCTCGTCCATTGGGGAACGACGCCGCAACAGAAAACCCTTGAGGGGACGCTCGCTAACATTTCCGAGATGGCGAAGACTGTCAACTTTCGGAATCCGGCGGTTATCGTCGTCGGCGCCGTAAACCGGCTGCGCGAAAGGTTACGATGGTACGATTCGAAACCGCTCTTCGGAAAGCGCATCGTTGTCACGCGCGCGCGCGCTCAAGCTAGCGGGTTCGCGGAACTTCTCGAATCTTACGGCGCCCATACCGTTCAGTTTCCCACCATCGATATCCAGCCGATTTTGGATAACCCCACTCTGGACCAAGCTATCGCATGCTTAGGCGATTACGATTGGGTCATTTTCACCAGTGTGAACGCTGTCGAAATCTTTTATGCGCGATTGCGAAAAACCGGCGCGGATGCCCGATCTTTCGGGAAAGCGCAGATTTGCGCCGTGGGGCCCAAGACGGTCGAAGCGTTGGACGCGATTGGTCTGTGCGCGGATTTCGTCCCAACCCAATCGCGCGGATTGGCAATAGTGACCGAGATGGAGAACCTCAAAGGAAGCCGTGTTCTACTGCCTTGCGCCAAAATTGCGCCCAACGATTTTCCGACGGCTTTACACAAAAAAGGCGCGGTTGTCCACACTATTCCGATTTACGATACCGTCAAGACCGCAGGCAATGGGCGCGAGGAGCTTGAAAAGAAAATCCTTAACGGCGAAATTGACATGGTTACGTTCACAAGCTCATCGACAGTGACAAACTTCGTCGGGATGTTTGATTCAAATCCTATGGACATGTTGCTGAACAAGGTGAAAATTGCTGTCATTGGACCATCAACCGCCGAGATTGTGAAACAATTTGGGTTGGGGGTTGACGTGATGCCAAACGAGGCATCGGTGGAGGCGCTTGCCCAAGAAATTGTCCGATTTTACGATAATCGTTCGTGAAGTTCATACAAATTCCGAATCCAAAAGTTACAAGAACCGGCAGTTTGTAGTTGCTCAATTCATTGAGCGCCTCTGATTGATTGTAATACTAATTCTTAATCGATAAGTTACAATCAACGGCGGTTCGTAGCACCCCATAATTCCGCGGCGGAATAATTCTTTCCACAAGTAACATTCATTCAAGTCGGAGAGCATTTCCTCGATCCAGCGGATCGACATGTGGATAGAATGCGATATGTCCAAATCCCCGCGCTCCAGCGGAGCGCAATGTGCGGCATGTTCCACGCGTAGGCGGGGATCAAACGAGTGAATAGCGAGTGCGATAGAGATCCTATCTTGCCCCGCTTGCCATTGCCCGAGTGTCGCTTACAGCTACATCGGGACGACGCCTGTATACCCGTTTTTCGCTCTATGACAGGCTTTTTGGCGATTTTTCGAGCGAGTGTTACTGGATAGTGCAATTCATTGCACGTCTCGGGTCAGCTGAATCATCTAGATTTTAAATTCGTATAGATCCCTTGAAACGCGGAGATCAGTTTCGGTTTGCGTGGTGGGTAATCCAGCAGCGACTCCCGTCTGTTTTCAGCTTGATGGCGCCGAGTTCGTCGGTGCGCAATACCTTGCACCCGAAATTGCGGTAGCGTCTGAGAATCTGTCTGGGCGGGAACTTGTATGGATTGCGTGGTCCGAGCGAAAAAATGCCATACTTTGGACGCACCACAGACAGAAATTCGGGACTGCTAGAGGTCTTGCTCCCGTGATGCGGCGCCTTTAGAATTTCTGCCTCCAAGTCCTTGCCGGACTCAATCAACCTCTTTTCGGCGCTTTGCTCAATGTCACCGGTGAAAAGGATATCCACCTCTCCGTAGGAAAGTTTGAGTACGAGGGAATCATCGTTTACGTCGTCATCGGTCAGGTTGGTCGATGCTTCGTCAAACGGATGCAACAGCTCGAGTTTGGCGGTTGGGGTAAGGTCAATCTCACCCGCGTAGCCGAGTTCATGCGGTATTCCCTTCTCGTCAATGAGTTCACGCAGTACCTTGTGGGTCATCGACGGCAAGTCGAGGTGCGGCACCCCAAGCACGCGCTCTACGCCAAATTCTTGCAAAATGTGGTAAAGTCCCCCGCCGTGATCGTTGTCGGGATGACTCAGGAGCAGCAGATTGAGTTTGCCAATTCCCGAGTAGCTCAAAAATGGCGACAGGATTCGCTCGCCGCTGTCGAAACCGAGAAACCTCAAACCTCTGTCGTCTTTCGGTTTGATTCGGTAGTTTCCACGATAAGCGAGTAGCAGGTTGCGTCCTCCGTCAATCAGCATGGTTTTCCCATCGGGAAATTTGACGAATGCGGCGTCTCCCTGACCGACATCAAGGAATGTAACCTCCAGCAAATTTCCGTCTTCTCGCCATGCGGCATCCCACACCCATATCGCCGCGACCGTCAACCCGATTAGTACAGCCTTTCTTCGCTCCAGCCATACCCGCCGCCAGTACACGATTGCCATACAACCGGCAAAGAAAACAGCAACCCATCCAAAAGTCGGCGGCGCGGTTTTGACGACACTCCACTCTTGGCTTCCGAAAAACTCCGTGGTATGGAGAAGCGCGACGATGATTAGGTTGTTGACGTAAGCAAGCGGCGCGGCAAGCGGGAGCCAGATTGCGCCGAGAATGACCGAAACGAGCGCGAGGCTAACAACAGGGGTTGCAAGCCCCACGACAAATGGGCCCGCGATGATGCCCAGTGGATAGAGGCAGTAGAACGCGCCTGCAATAAAAAGTACGGCGCCAAGTTGCGCGGCGAGTGTCACCCCGAATCCCGCGAGCAGCCATTTCAGCGCTTTACCTAACATAAAGCGGGGGAGTGAGATGGTCTCCGGGGCGCTAGGTTGGTCGAGCCAATCCGGCAAAACATCTCGGATGAAGTTCTCCCATTTGGGCATGAAGTACAGGATTGATGCCACTGCGGCAAATGAGAGTTGGAATCCAATATCCCACAGTTGAGCCGGGTTAATTAGCAATAGACCGAGCGCGGCGACCGCAAGGAGGTTAAATCGGTCAACACCTCGGTCAATGATTGAACCCAGCAGAAAAAGAATCACCATCGTTGAAGCCCGCAATACCGACGGACGGAATCCGACCATCCCGGCGTAGAGAATAACGGCGAGAATTGTCAGGGCACAGGTTGCTTTTGCGGGGAGGCGCGAGAAGCAGAGGAAGAACACACCGGCAATCAGACCGACGTGCAACCCGGATACGGCGAGGATGTGCAGCGATCCGCTGTCGCGAAAAGCGGCGATGATCGACTCCTCAATCCCGCCTCGTTTCCCAAGCAGCATCCCCTTGAGGATTTCGACGTGATTCGGGCGCTTTTGGTATGCCGAATCAATTACCCCTTCTACCCGTCGCCGCAGGCTCTCTGTCCACCGCAGAAACGGGAAACCGGATTGACCGGTTGCGTCAATCTCAAGCTCGCGATTCGGGTTAAGCGTGCCAAACACTTGTCGTCGCGCAAGGTAGGAACGATAGTCGAATCCGCCCGGGTTCCGCTGCCCTTTGGGCTGGCGAAGAGTACCGCCGAGTTCCAAATGGTCGCCGTAATGCAGCGGCGCCGGCTCGCGAAAATTAACTAGCAGCTTCGCTTTCACAACACGTTCGGGGGATTCTAGCGGGCGAATCTCCCCTTCAACGAAACATGCATCCCACGTTTCACCGCGTTCCGGTTGGTACAGCGTCTTCCCGGAGAAACTGATCTCCCGACCGTAGAAATCATCGGGGATTGGAGAAGTCAACCGGATCTCCGAATACAGCGCCCCGCAGGCAAAAATCGCTACCTGTATAAGGATGTATCGGTAGGTGATGCGCGGAAGCGGCCGGATTGAAAAGTTGTGCTTCTTTGCGTTTCTCAGAGCCAGGCTGGCGGCGAGGCAGGCAAAAACGGCAAGCCAAATCCAAAGGATGGGAACGGAAAGGAGCCCGCCTACCAGAATGCCGAGCGCGTAAGGTATGAGGGCATGGAGGGCTGGGCGAGACATAGGAGTAGTTTAGACGCGGATTAGTTCATTTCAAAATCTTGCCGATTGTGTCAACGACGGTGTGAATGTCTTGGACGGTCAGGTCAAGATGAAGCGGCAGGCTCACAACGCGCTCGAATGCAGCCTCGGCACACGGGAAGTCGCCTTCGCGGTAGCCATACCGCTTCTGGTAATACGGGAAAAGGTGCAGGGGGATATAGTGGACGCTACATTCGATGTTGGCATCGCGCATGGATTCGACAAAATCATCACGAGAGATTTTGAGCTCATCCGTCTTCAATTGGATGATATACAGATGCCACGAATGGCGGTGGTGCGTTTCTCCGGGCGGCGTCACGATTTCCGGAATCTTCCCCAGTCTTTCCTGATAGATCTGAATGTACTTGCGACGAACTTCAATCTGCTTGTCCAGTTTCATCAGTTGACACAAGCCCATCGCCGCTTGGATGTCGGTCATGTTGTATTTGTAGCCCTGGGCATCGACCTGATAATACCAGACGCTCCGATTTGACTGGCGCGCCCAGGCGTCTTTGTTTAGTCCGTGCAAGCGCATCGGCTTGATTATCTCGGCGTACTCGTCGCTGCTGGTCGTGATCATGCCGCCCTCCGCGGTAGTCAGGTTTTTGTTCGCGTAGAAACTGAAAACCGACAAATCGCCGATGGATCCGATGCGATGCCCCTTGTAGTCCGTCGGAATGGCGTGTGCGGCATCGTCAATGAGAACGAGGTTTCGCGCTTGGCAGATCTCGATGAGCGCCTCCATGTCACAGGGTACACCCGCGATATGCACGGGAAGGATGGCTCTTGTGCGCGGCGTGAGTTTCTCGGAGATCGTGTCCGCATCAATGTTCAGCGTCGTCGGATCGATGTCGACGAAGACCGGCTTCGCGCCGGTGTAACCTATAGCTTCCGAGGTCGCGGTGAAGGTATACGGCGTGGTGATCACTTCGTCGCCTTCGCCGATGCCGGCGGCAACCAGCGAGAGGTGCAATGCGGCGGTGCAGGAACTTACGGCAAGGGCGTGTTTTGCGCCGACGTACTCGGCGAATCGCCGCTCGAACTCCGCCGTTTTGGGTCCCGTGCTGATCCACTTGGACGCCAATACTTTGCTAACGGCTTCTATCTCGTCATCGCCAATCCACGGGCGCGCAAACGGTATGAAGTGATCTTGTGGCATGAAATTGTCCTTTGTCGGTGAAACTGGATTGGAAGGCTGAAAGAGTGGAAGGTCTCCATCTTCCCCGCCATCAATCTTCTGATGCGAATAAGTGGAAGTTAAATCGTTGCGTGTCACCTGATTTCGGTCATTCTCCTACTCGGTCGTTTTTTCTCCCAACCATTGAATCATGGCTTCGAGAGCGAGATCGTAACTGAAGGCGCCGAAACCGCTGATAACGCCGACAGCAACGGGGGAGACGTAAGAGTGGTGTCGGAAGGCGTCGCGCGCGTAGATGTTGGAAAGATGGATCTCGATTACGGGGAGATCGACCGCGGATAAGGCATCCTGAATCGCAATGCTGGTGTGCGTGTAGGCGCCGGGATTGATCAGGATGCCATCCGCCCAACTGATATTGTCTCCGATTTCGGACACGATGGCGCCTTCGTAGTTCGACTGAAAGGTTTTGAGTTCAATGCCTTTGCCCACCGCGATTTCGCGCAGGTGGGAGTCAATATCCTCCAGTGTCTGGCGGCCATAGATTTCTGGCTGTCGCTTGCCCAAGAGTTGAAGGTTGGGCCCATGGATAAGAAGGATTTTGGTACGAGATTCGGTTTTCGTCATGCGGTTGGTTTCCTTGGTCATGCGTTCCTAAGTATACGCGGGTTGTGGGAATTTGTAAAGCGTCTTTCAAGGTGCGAGGACGCAACGCCATCGTCATAGGTATTTGTGGCAGCGCCGCTCGCGCTCCTTCAACTGTTTTGTTCGTAGTATTCGCGCGTCTTATCGTTGAGTACCCCATAGAACGCCCGGACTTGGGGATCGGGATGATCACGCCAAAAACTCGCCGGTATCAGTGAATCGTTGCTCAGGAATTCCCGATGCGGGTGTCCGTAGTAGGTCTGCACCGATTTTCTCTCCGCAAGTGTCTGACGCACGGTTGCCGTGTGCAGCACGGAGATGTTGAATAGGATTGCGGTGCCGGCTTCGCCGTACAGCTCGTGGATGCCGCCCCGTTCCAGTTGGGCTTCGGTCTTCAAGATCTCCTGATCCGCCGATTCCGGCGAGATGGAAAAACAGTGCGTGGTTTCGTCGACATCCGTCAAATAGACAACGGCTTGCACGTAGCCGATTCTTAAGGGATGCTCCGTCCAGTGCGGTCGATCACGGTGCCAGGATCGTTGCGGCTCAAGCGACTCGCAGGCTGCCATGTGCCGAATGCATATCTCGGAGAAGCAGATCTTCTCGCCAATCAGCGCGTGCAACGGCGCGATTATCTTCGGATGGCGGATGAGACCGTCGATCCCCGGGGAGCTGACGAGGGCATCGCAGTTAATCGTTTGATGATCGGGTGCCTCATACCAGCGAGCTTGCTCCTCCGTCCAATCGCGGTCAAAGATTGCGGTGTAATAGGCTAATTCCTCGGGCGTCAGGATACTTCCGAGCGGCAGGTAGCCGTGATCTCGGAAGAAGGTGTAGTCTTGCTGTTTCATATCATACTAGCCTGAAAAATCTTGGAGTAAACTCAAAAGGTAACAGAGGGTGTTTGCAATGTGTTAAGACGATTGAACATAGATAATGTCCAAGATGTAGTGAAGTCATCCTAATACTATACTTCACGCCGCTGAAAATTGCGTATTTTTAAGCGTCTGGCGGTAGGTGCGGTTGGAAACCGCACCTACGGGGGAACGCACGTCGCGATCGGGAGATCGCTCCTAAAAAAACGCAATTTCTGACGGCGCGGAGTATAATCTAGAGAATGCTACTATCTATGTTTCGCAACGTGTTTAACGCATCATTCAAGCATTGATGGCTGCGATCGATTCTTTCATCGTATGATTCTCCGGGGCGCAGCGGCAATTGCCGCAGTAAAATGGAAAAGTTTACCCCGGTTTGTAGCAACTTCAATCTGAACATCTCCGGTACTGCCGCTATTTCTTGCGCGGACAGATCAAGATTCTTGTCACGTGCGGCAGATTGATACATTGAGAAAAGGCGTGTAAAGTCCGCGAATCTATCGGTAAAATCAACACTTTCTCCCGCATCTTGTACGCCTAAAGCAAAGTTGTCGCACGCATCAACTACCTCAAACACTCTTGGCGCGTATTGCAAAAGATCCCAGTCGAATATACCGGCCACCTTGTTTTCGGTGAACACGACATTACAGAATCGATAATCGCCATGAATAAACAAACGGGGTAAGGGTTGATAACAATCGCTTGAAACATACACCTCCGATTTGTCAGTCTGAGCCATGACAAATTTGTAATCTCGTTCGGAATCGAAGATATTTTGATGATTGGAGATGTAGTCTCGAATCCACCGAATATCGTCGGTGAAAACCACAGGTAAATCGCGGGGCTTAACATTCTCTCCTTGTAGTCTTAACCCCCAAACAGCACTGTGGTATTCAGCGAGGAATATTATAGCGTTCGTGCGTTGTTTCGCATTTAACTGTGATAATCTAGCGTAGTTGGTTCCCTCAAGGAATCTGTGCACGGCGTATATACCGCCTTCGTATTCAAAGAAGAACCCGCTGTTCCGAGTTGGAATAAAGTAATCACAGGAGACGTTATTAGAGTTCAGATGATCCAGAAGAGACCTTAGGAGCTGTAATTTACTTTCGTTGTCACGGTAGCGGTGTTCTTTCAAGATGAATTTACCATACGAGGTGCGCAACAGATATACACGATTCAACAATCCACCCGCGAGCGGTTCGCAGTAGTTGCACTCTCCGATATCATAAGTCTCTGAGATAGCCGCTATCAACTGTTGAACTTGCGGGAATGTCTTTGTGTTAATCACGTGGCGTATGTCCCTTTTCTACGAGCGATTTTGAATGAACTTGAGGGCTGGAAAGAATAACCTTTCGCTATTTTCTGGGCTCAATCGTGTAGGGTATACTGCAGTTTAACATATATAGGACTTACTCAGCAGAGGGCAGTCGCGATTCGGAGATCGCTCCTACCGTTAGCGTACGGAGGTTACGGCATACGGAGTATGCCTACTACTATGCATCTATCGGCTGCGCGCCGAGTTTGAGAAGCGGTTTGTTTGCTTCCGTGTCGAAGGTGAAAAGGGGTTTGTTCCATTCGGCGGCAATCTTGGCGAACTCCAGGGTTCTACTCCCTTTTGCGGCGTGGGCGATCAATATACTGTCGGCAAGGGCGGCGACAAATCTGTTGCGTTGGCGCGCCAACTCCGCCGTTGATCTGCGAAACTTCGCCGCGAACGCGGAGAGGATTAAGAGACGCTCGTCGGTCATGCTTCGTTTCCACTCCGGTTTAAGGCGCATATTTTCGATGCTCCGCGCAGGACAGATAATGATGGGTTGAGCGCCGCGCAGCAGGACGCGGAGGCATTCCTTCTCAACCGGCGTATGAAAACCGCCTATGGTCGATTTGCCCAATCTTCTGAATCGCTGAGCCAAGTCGTGGGCTTTCAAGATAATTTCGCCGGGACATTTGTTGGAGCAGAAGATCGCCCACAGTTGTCCGTTTCGCGAAGCGTCGCGATCTGTCAGCAGGTTCATGTTTCCCCAACTCCATAGGCTCTCCGGGGCTTCGGTTTTCAGGTAGCGTCTCAATTGCGCCGGATAGTTCGGGTGTGTTTGGTTGATATTTTCAGTTGGCACTGGTCAATGGATAATCGGTAGCAGGAGCGTGTTTGGTTTTTTGCCGGTTCATCGTGTTGGTCAAGAATCGGAGTTCGATCTCATAGTATTTCAAAATTTGAGCGGTTTATTTTCTAAGAATATATGGCATTGTCGGGCGCCGGTGCGGTTAGAAACCGCACCTACGGGGTTGTGAAAAGCGAATACGTGTTCATGAAGAAACCGAGTTGGCGCCGTTAGAAACCGTACCTACGGGGTTGTGAAAAGCGAATGCGTGTTCATGAAGAAACCGAGTTGGCGCCGTTAGAAACCGTACCTACGGGGTTGTGAGAAGCTAGTATGTGTTCGTAAAGAAACCGAGTTTTCAAGAAAAAACTCGGTTTCGAGGGATAACATATCGTACCATAAAGGCGCGGATGTTTCAAGTGTTACGATTTCGGAATTCGTATGGGTTCGTGCGCCATAGTCACGGGGCGCAGGGTGAACAAAACGGGGTTTTTCGGTATTTTGGCGGAGATTTGTTCACGTTTTTGCGCGTTTTTGAGCGTTTTTGCGATCACAAGCAGGTACAGCGCTAGGAACACCAAGGTGAACAAAAGCGTGATTTCGATGGCGCGTTCACATTTTTCGAGATGGCGCTTTCCTTTGATAGCGCGGGTTTGGGCGATCTCGGACGTGAACAGGATGTTAACAAAGCGGAAAAGATCGGTCTAATAGGGCGTCGCGTGCTGATGCCAGCGGTCAGCGTACCCCCACAGTTTTGTTGCATAGTCCTCATCGTCCTCGGAGTTGTGTGCGGCAGAGATGCGTTCCGTCTCCGCCATTCTGCGTTCAGATTCTTGTATTTCACGCATGGCAATCGGTTCCCAGCGGCGATGCCTTCCGGTTTCGTCCCATTTGTTCAATGCGTCATTTATGCTTTCAATGGAGAGCGGAGGGAAGGGTTGAAGCCACATGTGCCGCTCGATGTGATCCTGAATTATCAGGGATCTGTGGCGGTCAAACTTAAGGTCGGGATGCGGTTCGGACAGGCGCGCCGCCTCTTCGCGTTTCAGGGTGATGTGGTCGTCAGACAGGTCTTTCCGTTTTACTCGCGATCGGGCATCCGTTTGAAATTTGTCGGCATCCGCCTCGTACGGCAGCCATTTGTTATGCAACACATACGCTTTGTCCTGTTCGGCGGTCATGGGGGCGCGGCGCGGGTGTCGCTGAATCCAGGTTCGATATTCGGCAGTTTGGAGTTCGGTGTCGTAGACTGCCAGGAAAACCGTTTCGAGAATCGAGATTTCCAAGAGGAATGTCTCGGTTAGCCGGATTGTGTCATGGCTGTCTGCGTGGGAGCGGCACAGGAAACTCAACCAGCCTCCAAGCAGCCCGATCGATACGGCATAACACTCGGTCATGGTCCTCAGATTTGTGTAGTGTAGATCCGCGGCTATTTCTTGCTCCTGTTTGACGGAATAGTAGCTTTTGAAGAGCGGTGATTCCAGCGCGGCTTCATTCTCGGCGAACCAGCGCAAGAACGGCGCATGGTCGCGGCTATACTTTAGGTTTGCGAGCTCCTCGTAAAGACGCTTTACCTGTGCCGCGGTTACGGGCGGCTGAATATTGGCTTTTGAAGGGTATCGCAGCTTATGCAGTTCAATCTGTTTTCTCGTCATCGTCGCTATCCTCCGAAAAAATGCCTGTAAGTTGAATTAGCCATTGACGCGATTCTCGGTAGGCGAGAGCGAGTTGGCGCAGTTCTCTGCTGTCGACGCCTTCGTCGCCAGTGGCTAAGGTATTTAGTTTCGTTTTGCAGAGGTCCTGAAGTTCCAGCGCCATTGACATGTCCTTGGCAATAAAGGCGGTTATTTCGTTTTGGCGCTGCTCGGCGAGTTGTTGAAAGGCGGCGAGGGCAATATGGGCGTCATGGGCTTCCGCTCGCGCCGTCCAGTGGAATTGGCTCGACCATCTTCCGATTTGGGCGAGTGAGCGCTTTTTTCCGCGAATTTCTTCGTCGCAGAGGGCGCGCAGGGTTCGATCGCTACCGGCGTCTCGGTATAGCGTGAAATAGGTGAATGCGAGCGCGGTTTCGCCGGGAAGGCGAGTTTCAAAGTTCAATTCGGGAAACGAGTGGTCTTCGTTTTCCTTCATTCGTGTATCTCCCATCGGTTGCAGGCTACGGTTGACGTTGGATTCAAGGGTTTTCAAGCGATTCGGGACGTTACACACCCAACATGCGTATAGTGTTCCAAAAAAATTAATCAGTGGGGAAAAGCAGTGGTCAGTAGCCAGTGGCCTGTGGTCAGTAAAAGCAGGGGGGAAAAGCAGTTGCCAGTAGCCAGTGGCCTGTGGTCAGTAAAAGCAGGGGGGAAAAGCAGTTGCCAGTAGCCAGTGGCCTGTGGTCAGTAAAAGCAGGGGGGAAAAGCAGTGGTCAGTAGCCAGTGGCCTGTGGTCAGTAAAAGCAGGGGGGAAAAGCAGTGGTCAGTAGCCAGTGGCCTGTGGTCAGTAAAAGCAGGGGGGAAAAGCAGTTGCCAGTAGCCAGTGGCCTGTGGTCAGTAAAAGCAGGGGGGAAAAGCAGTTGCCAGTAGCCAGTGGCCTGTGGTCAGTAAAAGCAGGGGGGAAAAGCAGTTGCCAGTAGCCAGTGGCCTGTGGTCAGTAAAAGCAGGGGGGAAAAGCAGTTGCCAGTAGCCAGTGGCCTGTGGTCAGTAAAAGCAGGGGGGAAAAGCAGTGGAGAGAGGAAGGATGGAAGACTGGAAGGTTGGAAGGGGGAGGGGGGTGGAAGGAGGGAGGGAGAAATCGGAGGGTAGGCGGGGTTATTTCTTCCGCTTTGGTATTTTGACGGTTTGCACGACGACGTTCTCCGTTTGGCTATCGGCGTTCTCGCGGCTTACGAATCTGCCCGTTTTGGCGTCTCGCGCTACCGTCACCGTGATCGAGCGGCGTGATCTGGCAGCGGTTTTAGGGGCGTCCTCACCATGAAAAACTTCCCAAACTGCCCGCTTCATGTCGCTTCTCTTGAGATTTCCGCGTTTGGGCGGGTATTTGACGATTCGTTCTCTAGGCATTGGATTTGTCTCCTTGATGTTGTCTGAATGAAGATACCATATCATTAAGGTGTATGTCAATTTTTCTTGCATTTTCCTCAACGAGTGATAAACTAAAGGTGTATAAAATTCGTCCGCTTTTAGGAAAATGAAAAGCATCGGTTTCCTAAAAGCGGATAGGAGCGGATCTTGTCTGCCGTGGTTATTTTTTTGAAGAACTTAAAACGTTGCTTTGCGGAGGTTTATCATGAAGAGCCAGCTAGACGTAGAGTTTCAGACTTTTCAAAATAAAAAGGCTGAATTGGCAAAAGAGCACGAAGGCGAGTTTGTCCTTATCAAAGGTAGTGAGATAATTGATATTTTTGAAAAGGAACTTGATGCAGTTGATGCAGGCGTGAAGATGTTTGGCAAAGATTGTTTTATGGTTAATGAAATTACGACTAAGCCTTTCGTCATGCGTTCCTTTCCAAGTTTTATAAGGGTTTAGCGTGATGAACAATCTAGAAATAGTCGTTCCTGTACGTGTTACGTATTCTTCAAAGCATCCGCCGACTTCTGAACCAGCCATTAAAATTTTAGAACGCACAGCCGTTGTGGATACAGGCGCTCATATTTCAGTAATCCGTGAGGACATCGTTGATGAATTGAATCTGCGTGACATTGGAAGGTCAGTCGCTGTTTTGGCTTCCGGAGAAGAGATTGAGTGCAAGGAGTTTTTAATAACGCTAATTGTTTCTGGAGCAAGTTCTGGAAATAGACCTGAAGGCAGTGTGTCTATAATGTTTGAGCATGTTCGGGTTCTTGCTGTCTCTAGAGAACAGCCGAGTGATTTGCTAATTGGAATGGACATACTGCGTCATTGTCATTTTACGTATAATGGTCCAGATCACGATTGGGAATTTATGTATGATTGTCCAAGAGAGTATTCAGAACAGCATAATATATCCTTGATATAGCATGAATCTTAGTGGTTTATTCGCCAAGTGTAAGTGGCATCGCTCAATCTCATCCAACCAAGCAGAATGGGGACGCTGATAAACGGATTGCACGGATTACCTTCAACTCGTCGGGGGCGTTTGGCGCGTCAGACGTGCAATGTATTGCACTGCTACGAACCGGGGGAGGTGTTGGGTTTCACTTGAATTTGGGGGCTTGGACAGGGAATGAATACTCTAAGCGCTTGTGTGGGTGTGTGATTTCTCAGGGAATTCCGTTCAATCCAACCTACGGACTTGAAGCCGCTTTGATTCCGGAAAGAAACCGAGTTTTGAGGAAAAAACTCGGTTTCAAGGCATAGGACTTCACTCTCTATGGCGCGCTTTTGCAACCAGAGTCACAGAGATTATTTCGTTCTCTTTGGCTTTTTGACAGTCTCGACGACGACGTTCTCTGTTTGGCTGTCGGCGTTCTTGCGGCTTACGAATCTGCCAGTTTTGGCGTCTCGCGCTACTGTCACCGTGATCGAGCGGCGTGATCCGGCAGTCATTTTGTGAGCGTCCTCACCAAAAACAACCTCTCGTACTGCGCGCCTCATATCGCTTCTCTTGAGTTTTCCGCGTTTGGGCGGGTATTTGATGGTTCGTTCTCTAGGCATTGGATTTGTCTCTTTGATGTTGTCTGAATGGGATCTCTATCGATCAAGCGAATGAATAATGAGTAGGATCTGCTATCAGGATTTGCTATCGCACTCGTTATCCACTCGCTTGATCCTTCCTTATTCAGTCAGTTGATCGATAGAAAATCCTACTCGCTATCCACTCGTTTGATCGGTTTCAAGGCATAGGACTTCACACTCTTATGGCGCGCTTTTACAACCAGAGTCACAGAGATTATTTCGTTCTCTTTGGCTTTTTGACAGTCTCGACGACGACGTTCTCCGTCTGGCTATCGGCGTTCTCGCGGCTTACGAATCTGCCAGTTTTGGCGTCTCGCGCTACCGTCACCGTGGTCGAGCGGCGTGATCCGGCAGTGGTTTTATAGGCGGCCTCACCAAGCACAATCTCCTGTATTACTCGCTTCATCTCGCTTCTTTTGAGATTTCCGCGTTTGGGCGGGTATTTGACGATTCGTTCTCTAGACATTCGATTCACCTCCTTGACATTCGTAATCATAACTGATTTGACTTAGTCTTCAACCAATGTGCAAGCAGAAAAGTATAATCATTGAAAACTAACTCGCCGACCTCCAATTTAAACCGTTGAGCCGCGACTGGCAGAGTGTTCAAGAAATCTTGGTGACGGCTCCAAATAACACTACCACTCGGGAGTGTCGTTCGCTCCGAAGCGGTGAGGAGCCAATTACGTACTGCCGTTACAAGTTCTTGGGGATTACTGTGATGTGCCTCAATATCTTGTCCAGCAATATCTGAAATAAACGCTTGATATCGATATTGTTCGCTATCAAGTATGAGACACTTTTTGTCCTTTTGTTGTTTTATTCCAAACCTTTTCGCCCCGAGAAAGACTCCCAACTCCAGCGGCATATTGAATCGAGGAAAACCGGATATTTGGTCTAATTCCGTCCTTGAAATATCGTGAATTCCGTAGCGACAGTTTGCAATGATGTCGTAAATTTTCTCAATTCGAACCTGACTCGCGTCTGCTTCTTCAAGAGCGCATCGTGCAATGAAACCGCAATCGTGTATCGTGAAAACCAGTGCGTCAAATAATTCTTTGTAGGCGGAATCAAATGGGCAATTGAGAAACACGTTGTCATTATAACTACGCGGGGTCATGAGTACCTACGTCGGTTTCTCTTGCTCCGAATTTCTGCAAGACCGATTCCACTTTTTCAATCACGCAAGGCCAGGGTGTCATGCGCGCCCTAAAAATGTACAAACTCAAGTTTAGCATAAGTTGCGAAATTGTGCAATAGATTTTTGCAGGACAGAGGAGAGGGGGGAGATCTAGGGGGGTGATTGAAGCGTGGTTGGCGGTTGTCTGAATCACGGATTAAAAGGATTAAGGGATCTCTATCGCACTCATTATTCATTCGCTTGATCGGATTGCACGGATTACCTTCAACTCGTTGTCGGCGTTTGGCGCATCAGACGTGCAATGAATTGCACTACTACGAACCGGAGGAGGTGTTGGGTTTCACTTGGATTTGGGGGCTTGGACGGGGGATGAATGCTCTAAGCGCTTGTGTCGGTTTGTGATTTCTTAGGGTTTGCGTTCAACCCAACTTACGCACTGATTGAGCGGTGTCTTCGGAGCCCCGTCAACCCAACCTACGCACCGAGCAATTGAATTCCGTACCAATTGACAGTCCACTTGCCGATTGTGGCAATTTTCCTTCCAATCTCAAAATGTTGTCCTTTTTTCGGGAGGTACTCGCGCGCCACTAGCCAGTCAAGAGTAGATTCAAGACTTTCGGTCGCACTTATCTTTTCTATCAGATGTTCCGCTTGGATTACAGGTATCTCTGAAGATTGAACGCTCGCATGCCCTATCCAGTTTTCCGAGACTACAATCCCTTCAAGTCTGTAGCTAGAGTCTATTTTCAGTTGATTCAGTAATGGCACGTGATTATTCGCGAAAGCATGTTTAAGTTGAAGAGCTTGGCAGATACCTTTCTCAATCTCTTTGGATCTATGAATAATCTCATTCACTTCTGCAGGCTCAATGAACCATTTGAGTTCTATCAATAGACATGCTTTTTCTGAGTCGCTTATAATGGCGAGATCGACATCTGGCAAATCTTTTACACCTGCGGAAATAAGCCTGAAATTAGAATCGGACAGTCGCGAGGTGAATCGCTGTCTTATCAATTCCTCTTTCTCGTCAGTTAATTTGGAGTATATCTCTTTTTCGGTTGGCAATCTATTGAGAAGAACTGCCATATTGCGTTCGGGCGATCTGCCCAGAAAGAGGTGAGGCATTACAGCGTATACCGCTGAATTCAACACAATCAAGGGTTGTAAAGCGGGATCGGGATCTGAAATATCCTCATTTCCGTAGGATATATCATCAAGAATCTCTTGCACACTCGGCTCTGAGATTCCAGAATAACTAACGACGCGCTCTAGCAATTCGTCACAGGACGGCATGTAAATGCCGTCTGCATATCCCATGTTCAAACACCCATTCTCTATCGCTATTTGACGTGCCAACGCATGAATAAATGCTATGGCGGAAATCGTCTCAACAACCCTGCGAAAGTTCCCCAAATTGTAACGGCTGAATTGCCATTCATCTGGTAGCGCGGATATTTGGCTGTAGACAGGACTAATAACTGCTTCTTGGGCATTGGCAACCATCTTTGAATTAAGTTTGTATTCAAATCTCTCGCCTATAATCCTGAGGGAATGGTGAATTGAAATTTTCAATTGCTTTAGTTTATCTACATCTGCAGAGGAGGCAGCAGTTTGTGATTGCTGCTGTTTAATGATCCGATTGTACGCTTCGTATTCTATTCCAGCGTCAAAGTCCGCCGCTGGTTTTATCGTAAATCGCTTCAGCTTCAGCTTAATATCGCCTCGACTGCCGTAAGTAAATGCTGAGACAAACGCCTTGTATTCATGTGATAGGAAGAATAAATCCAGCCCAGCTTTACAGAAATCGTCATGGTAAGCCGAAGGGATTTGGCCGCACTCACTACAAGAATCCCACAGCCAGCGCATGCAATATTTCAGGTCGAAAATGGTATTATCAAGTATCGTTTCGCGTTCTTGAGAATTGGTTGCCTGCATTAACTGAATAAGCACCCAATGTTCAACAGATGCCAACAGATACCAAGCAGCGGTAGCAAACGGAAGTTGAAGCAGAGGATTAGATTTGTAGTAGTTGTCTATTTCCTTTTCTATTTTTCGCAACTCGGGTGTGAGTTTGTCTTCGATTTTCATGATGATATTCCTTCATTTCGGAGTACTCGGTGGATCGTCGATTCTTGCGTGGTGATTTTAATCGCCGCTACCCAAGCCCATGCGGTATTTGATTTCGTAGTTGATGATGAAGTCTAATTCTTCGTTGGTGAATCCATAGTGTTTGGCAAGAACACGGTCAATATTGTCGATAATATGCTTCGACTTTCTATGGTAGTATTCGTATTCTGTTTGCACGGTTCCAACATATTCCTTGTTGGCTTCTAAATGTAACTCCAAAGTGCGCGCTAAGTCTACCAAGGATTGACGTTCGGCCTGAGAAAACTGATTAAGGTCAATACGAAAATCGTCCATATCCCCTTTCGTGAGGTGCCAACAATCACCTCTCGCCTCCCAGAACCAGAAGAATAGACTAGAATTCAACACAGCCGACAGTTCCTCAGCGGCGAAGCCTTTGTCAGGATATATAGTGCGAAACTCGTTTGAACGCTTAGGGGCAAGAAAACATTTCACCCACATCATTAATCTTTGGTTCAGGTAAAATGGTCGCTCTTGATTCATTCGTCGTGCCGAGGCAAATGTAGAAGTAATTGGTGTCGATTTCGCGGTTATTTTGTGGAAAACGGCTTCCTCAACGTCGCTTGAGAACTTTCGCAGTATTCCTCTATCCCATTGTTGTAGGTGATAGGAAAGTGTATAGAATAAATGGTCTCTCTCACCCTTCTTGGAGTAGCAACGGTTAAATCCGGTCGTGTGAATACCCGGATTGCCTCTATCGCAGAGAACAATGGATAGTTTTTGATGAACGCCCTCAAATAGCGATGATGGTCGGTCTGCGTGATTGCTGATGTACAACTTGGGGTGCGAATTCGTAATGAAGTAGCGAGCGGCAGCCATACGGTTAGTAGACACCCAAGAAATTGGGACGATCCAACCCACTCTACCTGAATTAAGACGCGTTCCACGTTCCATTACAAATGCATATAGGTTTCCGCACGACTCGGTTTCATACCCTTTAATTGTGTAGCTCTTCCTAACCTTGGTGTACTCTACGTATGGTGGATTTCCAATAATTACGTCAAAGCCGCCGTTCTTGAGAATGCCGTAGAACTCAATGAACCAGTGGAAGGGCTTGTGGGAGTTGAGCCACTTCTGATAGGCGCTTTCGTTGGCGGAATCTACGTTGTACTCGTCCGCGAGGTAGCGGTTGAGTTCGTCGTCCAGCGCCTCGAGTTTGTCCTGTAGTCGCTGTTTGGCGGCAGGAGAAACATCTCCGCCCAACCGCGTTTGTTGCGCTCGAAATTGGTTGAATAGTTCCTCTACATCCTCCGCTTTCTCCTTGATTTCGTCCATGACGTTATCAAAGTCTATTCTGTTCTCCGTGACCGCCCGATGCACGTCGTCGTAGGCGGCGTATCCGACGAGAGTATTGCCGGCTTTGATGTTAAAGTCTATGTCGGGAAGCGGTTCGATTTGGTTGACGTTCTCGATCTGCGCCACCATTTTGAGAAAAAGGCGCAACTTGCAGATTTCGATCGCCTCCTCCATGATATCCACGCCGTAGAGGTTGTTGATGATGATGGATTTGAGGATAAAATAGGTGCGGTTCGGATGCTTTTTTATTTGGTCAAGCACGGCGCGGAAATCGCTGAACTTTCCCGAACTTCGCGCTCGCTGATCGCTCCCGCCGAGGCCGCCCTCCGACTCGTCTAGGAAGACCTGCATACGATCTAGGCAGGCTTCGTAAAGGGGCTCGAGGATATTGAGAGCCGCGAAAAGGAAGGCGCCGGAACCGCAGGTCGGGTCAAGCACCGTCACCGCATTGATGGCTTTCCAAAAGGCGCGAAGCAGGTCGGGTCCTTCGCAGTTTTCGATGATGTCCTGCGCAAACTGGCGGATGTCAAGGTTGTACGTGATAAGATCATCCACCTCGTGGATTTCGCCGTTGGACAGTTTGGCGCGTACTTCATGATATCGCGTTCGACGCGCCGCGACCTCGCGCCAGATTTCGGTGGGCAAACCGAATTCGGGTGGCGCGGCGGCGTTCCACCCGGTGCGCGCGGAGACATCGTCGATCCCGGCCGCGATGTCGGGTGGCAGTTCGTGTTCCGTTCCGTGTTTGACAGCGTCGTAGATGTAACGCTCCGGTTGCCTGACAAGGAGTTGCCATACGCTGGCGGCGTGCGGATCAGCAGGGGGTTCAAATGCGATTTCGCACTTCTTCCGCGTCGCCTCAAGCAGGAACGGAATGATTGTGTTCTTGCTTATGTATTCGGTGATGTCCTCTTTGGTGTAGTAGGCGCCCATCTGTTTCTGGTTGATGTATTTTTCGAAGATGTAGCCGAGCACGTCGGGATTGATTTCATCATCCCTTCTCAGCGGGCGGTCGTCGAGGTGCCATTGGTAACGCTCGAAGAAGGTGAATAGCCGTTCAAAGGCGGCGTCGGGAATTTGAATGGTCTCCCCGTGACGCGCTTCTATTTGGCGCTTTTGGAAGATGCCGCCGTTGAGATAAGGCACATCTCCGAGCAGACGCGACATGTCCCTGGAGCGCTCCGCCTTCGGTTTGGCGAATCCCTCAAAGAAGAGCGGACAGAGGAAGTCGTTGTAGTATCGGTCCGCGCCGGTTTGGCGGCTAAGCGAAAGTTTTGTTCGCAGGTAATTCCGGTCGTTGTCCAGGAATCCCTTCTTCTGAATGAAGTAGATGAACATCAGGCGGTTGAGTATGACGGAGACGTACCAGCGTTGCATCCCTTCGTCGGGAATCCCGTCCAGGAATTTGAGGAAGGCGTCGTGCTCCTTCTTGAATTGGTCGTAGAATCGCTTGGTGACTTTCTCGACATCGAAGGCGGCGCGGGCGCGACTTGTCACATCCATTAGCGTTAGCTCATCCTCTTCCTCAAAGCTGAACGCAATCGACAGCAGTTTTTGGATTAACGCCTCGCCCGCCTGACGGGAGCGGTCATAGGTTTGTTCTCGGCGCTGAACGGGTTTTCCCGCCTCGCGTTTTGCCCACTGCCAGATTTGCGTCGTTTGGGCATGGTTGGCGAAAATGATGAGGTGTTCATGCGCCGACTTGGCGACCTCGCGCTCAATCTTGCTTCGCGTCGCATAGTCCGGGATATCGGCTCCGGGCGGCGCCGTACATGAAAAAACGGCCATGCCGCGTTTTTCGGCGCAGGCGGTGAGGAGATATTCGGTGTCGTCGACATGAATCGGGAGGGTTTCGGAGTGGTGATCCCAGCCGAGTTCTTGCGTGAAGAGGTCGTTGAGTTCAAAGTTTTGGAGGCGTTGGCGGACGCGTTCTGTGTTTATGTTCATTTGGGCTCTTTTTTGGTATTATTGGTTCATTCGCTATGTGTATATGGCATCACTTTATGTAGAAACGATCTCTAAGTCGCGAGCTGCGGATTGCTTTCATCTTTATAGCCCCAGAGGGGCGACAGGTTTGTAGTAACGGCGAATCCACTTTTATCCAAGCCCCAGAGGGGCGACACCCGGACAATTATCCATCCAAGAAACAAGATGGCTACGGCAAGTTAACCGCTTCGATTCGGATGATGCACACTTGAAAAAATCAGACCTGTCGCCCCTCTGGGGCTTTGGAATATGGCGCCATCCCATTTCTACAAACCTGTCGCCCCTCTGGGGCTGGGCGTGTGGATAATCCACATTTACTTAGAAAATAAACCACTAAAACACTTAACTTGATCCCTATGGAGTGCGATAGAGATCCCTCCTACCGAGATTGGAAGAAACCGAGTTTTGAGGAAAAAAGGGATCTCTATCGCACTCGCTATCCACTCGCTTGATCGGTTTCAAGGCGTACGATCGGCGAGGCCCATGGAGCAGATGATTTGGGGTTCGCGGGTTTCTCGTTCTCCTTCAACGATGCAGAGGCGGTCTTCGTCTCGCAGCGCGATGACCAGTTCCGCGAGGGATTGATCGGAGATGCCGCTGCGGAGTTGGCGGTTGAGGGCATCGGTCGCCGCTTGGCGGAGCGGATATCGGTAGATGTCGTCTATCGCTCGTTTGAGTTCGGGAATGTCGAACAACTCGCCTCTCACATCGTCGGCATATCGCTTCAATCGTTCATAGGTGCGGAAGCGGGCGCCGGAAGGCCTGCCCAATCCGCCGCCGATCGACGGGGCTTCGGCTATCATCATCTCCGCTCCGCGTTGCACGAGTCGGTGGTGTTCCGGGAGGGGCGGCAGCGCCTCCGTATCCGGTTGGCAGGCGGCGGCGCGGAGAACGGCAAACTGGGATTCGGTCACGCTCTCGCCGTTTCGGTCTACCCGCGCCAAGGCGTCGATTCCGTCGCCGGTTCGCATATAAATCAAAGCGCCTTCCGGTTCGGCGAGCGTCGGGCAGTGTTGTTTTGTGGAGTAAACGACCGCCGGGAGTTCGGGAATGGCGCGCTCCAGATTCGGATCTTGCGTCACCGCGTTCTTCCAGATTTGATAGGCGTAGGAGGCGAGATCGACATCATCGTCCGCCTGATCGTCCAGCAAACCGGAACGCTCGTTGTAGAGGTTTACGATGGCGGTTTCGTCGTCGTCATCTTCAAAGAAGGCTTCATCGGTGCCGACGACTTCGGCGTTTTGTAGAAGACGGACGCGGACGCGGGCGCGCAGTGAAATAATACGCTCCACGCCTTCGGCTGGCAGGAAGGAGTAGCACAATATCTCTTCGGCTTCTTGACCGATGCGGTCAACGCGTCCGGCGCGTTGCACGAGACGGATAATCGCCCACGGCAGGTCGAAATTGACGACGATAGCGCAGTCTTGCAGGTTTTGCCCTTCGCTCAGGATGTCGGTGCTGACGAGGAGGCGCAACTGGTTCTCCGAGGCTACGCTCTTGTTATTGCTGACGGGGCTGAATCGCCACGCCAACGCGGTGGGGTTTTGCGAGTCGCCGGTCACCGCCTCGATGTTCGACACGCCTCGCGCCGACAATTCCGCTTTGAGGTAGCGCACGGTATCGGCGAATTGGGTGAAAATCAGGACCTTGTCATCGGGGTGGGTTCGGGTTAACAGGTTGTGCAGGGCGTTCAGTTTTTCATCGGCGGCGGCATCCCAAGCGCCGAAGCGCGACAGGATTTCAACCAAGTGATCTGCGTCGGAGGCGAGATCCTCGGCGAGCGACTCGGTAAAGAGACCGGGGCGTATCCACTTGAACCGACGACGATATTCCGTGGCGTAGCGTCGATATACTTGGGCGGCTCTGGATCGGAAGTCATCTTCCGCCTCCGCACCGGGTTGCGCCGCGTTCCCGTCCGCTTCCTCGTTGTCTTCGTCGAACGGATTGGAAATGATATTCGGCGCGTCGGCGTCTTCGTCGTAGAGGCGCGCGTCCAACATATCGGCGTCTTGCGGTCCGATGGGCAGCGGTTCGTCGTTTTCGATGGCATGGAGGAAGACGTGATTTCGCAACACGTGACGTTCGACGGATTGAATGAACGCCGTTCCGCTACTTTCCAATCGCTTGAAGAGGTTGGTTCGGCAGAAGCCGATGAGACGTTTTCCGCCGCGAGAGAGATTTTCCAACTGTTCCCACTCGGCGCCGGTTGGCGGAATTGGCGGCGACTCGCCGATGTAATTCGCCAGTCCGTAGCGGGGAAGTTTCAGATTGGAAATCGTATCCACAACATCGGGGGAGTATAGCTGAGCGTACTGATCTGTCGGGTCGTTGTCATCGATCTTGAATCTAACTGTACGAGGAATCCGCGACGGAAAGTAGGAGCGCCCCCCATCGGAGAAAGTGAGGAAGCGGCGCCCGGTGCCCGGGTCGGTTTCGGCGTAGTTGTCCGAGATGAAGCTGCGCGTGCGGCGAACCAGAAAGAGGCGCATCAGTTCGCGCCAGTCATCAATAAAATAACTCTGCTCGAAGGCAGGTAGGGATCGGGGAGCGCTTTGATGCCTGCGAACAAACTCGGGTTCGCCGCCCAAGGATTTGATGTACCGGTCGGGCCGAATCCCCAAGTCCCTATCCTCCTCCACAAACAGGCGCAACTGGTTGGACAGATCGACATAGGTTTTGTTGTAAGGGGTGGCGGAGAGGAGGATGACCTTGCTGTCATTTTCGTGGATGTATTCCTGAATGGCTCGGTAGCGTTGCCCGTCTCGGTTTCTGAGGTTGTGGCTTTCGTCAATCAACACGAGCCGGTAACGCCGAAGGTCGGGCAACGTGTCGGTTACGCGGCTCAACGACAGCACGGCGCCGCGCAAACCGTACTCTTGGCGATACTCCTCCCACATGGGGACGAGATTCTTGGGGCAGATGATCAGGGTTTCCATTCCGTAGTCGTCCTCAAGGATTCTCGCCAACGCCGTTCCCATCAGGGTTTTGCCCAAGCCGACAACATCGCCAATCATGACGCCGCCGCGTCGGTTGACGTGGTGGGCGGCGATTTTCACGGCGGCGGTCTGAAACTCGAACAGTTTCCCCTCAAAGATGCGCGGCATCCGAAACTCGTTCAAGCCGGCGCGCGCTTCGTGCGACAGGTGGTACGCCATCTTGATGTAGATGTGATAAGGCGGAATGCGTTCTTCGCGCGCCCAACTTTCCTCGATTATCTCGGCGAGTTCCTTGGAAATATCGACGCACCACCGCGCAGTCCAGCGATCTTCGAACCAGGCTTCCAGTTTCTGGCAGGCGTCCGAATCGAGGACATCAATGTTGAGTTCCCCCTGCTTGGACAGCCCTGCCAGCGTGAGGTTGCTGCTGCCGAGATAGCCGACAATCGGATTGATCGGGTCGGAGCGGTACATCAGGTAGAGTTTCGCGTGGAGCGGATGACTCAGGAAGAGTTTCACCTTGACTTTTTCGTCTCGAAGTTGACGCGCCAGTTGGCGCAAGCCGTCTTCATCTTGGCGCGTGGGGTAGCCGATGGTCAACTGTTCGCGAAACTTTAGCGCGAGTTCCCGTTTCATGCGCAGCGCGCTTCTGTTGTCCATCCCGTCGTCGGTCTGTTTGAGGCGCATTCCGAGGCGGAGGGCTTCGTCGGGGGCTTGGTGCATTCCCACGAGCAAGCGGCAGCATTCGCTTTCGCCGCCGCGCCAAACTTCGATCCGCGGCGCGATTGCCTTCCAGCCGCGCAGATTGAAGTAGCCGACGCAGAAGTCGGCGCGATCGGCGAGGTCAAGCGTCTCTTTTAGCGCCGGGAGCAGCTGTTGGTCTATGTTGTCGAAGATTCGAGGCATAAAGCAGTGGTCAGTTGCCAGTGGTCAGTGGCTAGTGGTCAGTAGCCAGTGGTCAGTAGCCAGTGGTTAGTGGTTAGTGGTCAGTTGCCAGTGGTCAGTAGTCAGTTGCCAGTGGTCAGTGGTCAGTAGCCAGTGGTCAGTGGTCAGTGGTCAGTAGCCAGTGGTCAGTGGTCAGTAGCCAGTGGTCAGTGGTCAGTAGCCAGTGGTCAGTGGTCAGTAGCCAGTGGTCAGTAGCCAGTGGTCAGTAGCCAGTGGTCAGTTGCCAGTGGTCAGTTGCCAGCGGTCAGTTGCCAGCGGTCAGTTGCCAGTGGTCAGTGGTCAGTGGTCAGTGGTCAGTGTAAAGGTAGGATGTTATCATAAGGATTGCGGATATTCAAGTTGAAGTTCGTGTGGGGCGCTTGGGAGTAAGAGCCTGTTTGATACGAATTCAAAATCTAAACGCTACAATCATTCGGAGGCGCTCAATGAATTGAGCAACTACAAACGCCCGATGAATCGGGCAACTACAGACTGCCAGTTCTTGTAACCTATAGATTCGGAATTAGTATGACGCTTCATTTGACGCTTCAGACGTGCAATGAATGGCACTACTACGTACGGCGCGATGGACTGAATGATTATTTGCGGATGGCGTAGTGGGCGTCTGGATTTCGGGCATAGGAGACTGAAAGGCCGCCAACCAAGCGGGTGTATTTGTCTGCGACGGATTCTTCGCCTATATGCTCCGCCATCCAGGCTCGCAACGGAACATCTTCGGGTTGCGGCGAGGTGAGGCCCAGCGCTTTGGTTTTTGCGCCGAGCAGCTGCCTGCGAATCGGATCGGAGCGTTCCATGTAGCGCGACACGGTTCTGTCGTCTCGCGGGTGGAACCAGCGGTAGCTGTAGCCGTAGTACAGGGTTTTTCGCGTTATATCGGAGAGATTCGGGCTGCCGGTGTGCCAGACGCGCCCTTCAAAGAGAACGGCGGAGCCTGCCGGCGCTTGAAGCGTATAGGCGCCTTCGGGATTGGATACGCCATCGGAGGGCCATTCCAACTCTCGCTTGAGGTGGCTGCCGGGGATAAACAACTGGTTGCCGCGGTCTTTTTTCGTGAGATCCGTCAGCAGATAGCCTACCTTCAACGAGATGCGCATGGTTGGACCGGGCGCTACATCGGCGTTTACTCGATCGCTGTCCTGATGCCATGCGAGCCGCGCCTTCTGACGGCGTTGCTCCTCGGTGTCCGGCGGTCTCTCGAGCGCCACCGTGTGGTAGATATGGATGTTCCAGCCGAGAATGCCAAATACTTTGGGAAACACGGTGTGCCAATCGATCAATTCCAGAAATATATCGTCTTTCCCGATGAAGTCCACGCACGTTCCGAGATTCTCGGTCGCCGCCTTCAGGTCTTTGACCATTGCGTCCGGAAGGGCGTTCTCGACCACGATGAATCCGTCCCGGTCGAAGGATTGGCGCTCTTCGTCCGTCAGCACGTGTTGCAGGCATTTCGTATCCATGATATTCGCGCTCCTCTCGCATAGCTGTAGATGTGTGCGGGAATTGTACCTGTTTTCGAGGCATTCGTAAATGGAAATCTTCGGGATTCGCAGGGGAAGCGGTGTCAAATTGTTGGCGATCCGGAAGTTTGACAGGATTATTCGCGAGTGATATACTAGGTTCTGTTCGTAGGGGTTGGGTCTCCCAACCCGTTGTTCGCACTTAAAGTTCGGGCGAGGGGACCTCGCCCCTACGATTGGACACGCATCTCATCGCAACCGGGAGATAAAGTGCGGTGCCCGGACATATCGCGTCGTAGGGGTTGGGTCTCCCAACCCCGTTTCACACATTAAAGTTCGGGCGAGGGGACCTCGCCCCTGCGATTGGGCCACACACTTTACATAAATGTCAACAGAACCTAGTCAATGGGAGTAGGGAAATGCCTAAGATGAAGGGGCCAGCCATTTTGCTTGCCCAGTTTATGCGGGATGAGGAACCGTACAACAACATCGAGAACATCGGGCGATGGGTCGCAGGTTTGGGGTACGTAGGCGCGCAAATCCCGACGTGGGACACCCGAATTATTGATCTTGACAGAGCGGCGGAATCGAAAACGTACTGTGATGATTATAAGGGCAAACTAAGGGTGATAGGGCTGGAACCGACAGAATTGGGCGGCTATCTCGCGGGACAGGTTCTCGCGGTGCATCCGGCTTACGAGACCATGTTTGAGATGTTTCATCCGGCGGGCTTGAAGGGTGACGCCAGAACCGAATGGGCGGCGGGAGAATTGGAGAAATGCGTGCATGCCTCGGTCAATATGGGCACCGATGTCATCCCGGCGCTGTCCGGCGGTTTCGCGTGGCACATGGTGTATCCGTGGCCCCAGCGCCCGGAGGGGATTATCGACGAGGCGTTCAAGGAATTGGCGAAGCGATGGCGTCCGCTTCTCGATCTGGCGCACGACAACGGCACCGTCTTCGCCTACGAGCTGCATCCCGGATCGGACATTTATGACGGGGCGACCTACGAAATGTTCCTGGATTTCACGGGGGACCACCCGGCGGCGTGTCTCAATTATGATCCGAGCCACCTGCTGCTGCAACGACTGGACTACCTTGAATTTATCAGGCTCTACGGCGAGCGCGTACGGGGATTTCATGTCAAGGACGCCGAGTTCCGTCCGACGGGGAGAGTGGGCGTTTACGGGGGATATCAATCGTGGGCGGGGCGCGCCGGTCGCTTCCGTTCACTGGGCGACGGTCAAGTCGATTTTCGGCGCGTGTTCACGCTGCTGTCGGAGTCCGGCTATGACGGTTGGGCGACGCTTGAGTGGGAGTGTTGCGTGAAAAGCCCGGCGCAAGGGGCGGCGGAAGGCGCTCCTTTTATTGCCGATCACATCATTGAAACTACCGAAGTGGCGTTTGATGATTTTGCGGGCGGCGAGGCAGACCTTGCGCGCAATCGAAGGCTTCTCGGTTTAGGTGGATAGAGAGGCGCAATTTTTCAGATTGCCATTGCATTCAAGGAGGAATTTTCATGAAGGATGACGCGACTTCCGCGGGCAACCTTGATGGTCTAATCGCGGTCGTGACCGGGGCGGCGCAAGGGTTGGGTCTAGGGATTGCCGAGCAACTCGCTCGCGATGGAGCCACCGCAATCATCGCCGACCTGCAACGCGACAAGGGTAGGCGCGAAGCGGCGCGGCTGCGGGCGGACGGCTTGCACGCGCGGGCAGCCCACGTGGACGTTACGAACAGCGCCGGTGTCACGAGGTTCTTTGATGAGGTGATAGGCGAACACGGACGGTTGGATATCCTTGTCAACAACGCCGGCGTCGGGCAAAACATCGCTCCTGTCGTCAAGATGAACGATGCGGAGTGGGATCGGGTTTTGAGCGCGACATTGACGGGAGCGTTCTACTGCTGTCGCGCCGCCGGGGCAATCATGGAAAAGCAGGAGTCCGGATGCATTGTCAACATCGCATCGATTAACGGGCAGAATCCGGCGGCTCTGGTTGCGGCGTATAATGTGGCGAAAGCGGGGATTATCAGCCTGACCCGAACGTTGGCGGTCGAGTTGGCGGCTTACGGCGTGCGCGTGAACGCGGTGAGTCCGGGGCCGGTTTACACCGAATTCAACAAGCAAACGATGGCGCAACGCTGTCTGAGTTTGAACATCACCGAGGATGAGATGATTGAACGCATTCGGACGGCTATCCCGTTAGGACGATGGGGGGAACCGGTTGACATTGCACAGGCCGTGGCTTTCCTTTGCAGTCCTCAAGCGTCGTGGATAACCGGCGAGGTACTCAGAGTCAGCGGCGGCTTGGAGGGGGTGTCGGCGGCTCCGCCGAAGCGCAGTTAGAGGTTTATTCGCTCGGTCTGTGATATGACTCAATCTCATCCAGCCAGGCAAAATGGGGACGCGGATAAACGCAGATTAGACAATTCCAGTCAATGCAATTATACCTTGCGTTGGGTATTTTTGCGCTTTCTTTCCCGGTAATTATTGTTTGTAATAGTGATTGTAGGGTGGGCACTGCCCACCATTCTGATCGGTTTGGGATAAATGGTTGGCTCGCCTGGCGCGAAACGTGACCGCGTTGATGGTGGGCAGTGCCCACCCTACAACTGTGGAATAACGCGATTGCTCTGCAATCTCGGGAAATGAGTGGGTTAAACAGTAATGGCGACCCTGTGGATGTCAAGCGGGTGAATCGGCTTTCTGATTTTGTATCCAGCCCCAGTAGAGATTGTCGCGCTGGTTGCCGGCGTCCAGATACTCGGCTTTCAGGCGTGACAACTCGTCATCCCGGTAATCCGCAATCGGAGAATCGTTCGCGTCCAATTCGATGCCGTACTGCCGGGCGGCGTTGACCCCCAAGATAGCGGTTTTTATTGGTCCATCCGGAGGCCCTAGCGGCTCAAAGTCGTACTTCTCCTGTAGCTCCGCCGGAACTTCTATCCGTCGGAACGCCTCGATTTGCCATTGCGGCGAGCCCGCCCAGATTGAGTCGGTGCCCCAAAGGACGTGATCGGCTCCAAGCCCTTTAATCAGTTTCGCCAACATGGCGGCGGCGACCCTCGGCTGCGTAATTGCCAAGGCGCCGAAGGAAAGCCCGATGTCGGCATACACGTTCGAGACGCCGTATTTTTCGGGGATTGCCGCCATATCGTCAATCCACGCCAAGCGTCCGGTCCTTTCAAACTCTTCACTGACGCTTCGCGCGTCCCGCCACATTTTCAAGCCGGCGTGGTAGATGTGAAAATTCAAATTGGGCCAATCCCGCGCCGCTTTTCCAACATCGTCCACCGCGGCGTAATGCCAGTTCGGGATTGTCTCGTACTCGATCGGCAGGACTCCCTTGTGAACGCATATAATGGGGACACCCAGATTACGCGCTTTCTCGTAAGACGGATAGGTTAGTTCCTCATCGTCCATGCGCCAGGGTTTTTCAAAACTCGGAATTTCGCCGAGTATATCTCCGACAGTGTAACCTTTCCACGAATCCACTTTGAGTTCAACGGCGGCGCGCTCCATCGCCTCCAGATATTCGGGAACGCTTGGCCAAATGACTCCGTGGGCAAACATTCGCCGCGTGCCGGATAGTCGATTGACGAGGTTTCGCGTGGCGACCATCTGATCATCGGACAGAAGCCGCTTGTGCGGATCAACTGCCGGCGATGTGCTGAGCAGGGCAACCGTGGTATCGCTGTCGAAAAACATGTCCTTGAGGTAGTAATCAAATTTGTAGTATTTGAGATCGAGATCCAGTTCGACAAGGTCCGTATTCCACGCTTTCCTCGCTTGGTTGTTTCCACGGGCGGTGTCGCGCAACCAGAGTATGCCGTCCCAACTGTAATCGTCGTGGACATGATGGGTATGAACATCGAAGATAAATTGCTCCGTGGTTTTGTGGTGCCGCTCGCGCGCGGCGGCTTGGTCTTCGGCTTCGGCGGGGTGGATGTCGTAGACCTCTCCGAAGACCTGATTCATGGCGAGAAACGCGCTAGCCATGCCGCTGCGAGTGCGCAGGTAGGGTTGACAGTCCAAGCCTTGACGGCGTGCGTATACCTGAGCGTTTTCCTGAATCAGCGACTCGACTTGGAGTTGTTGGCGGGTTTGCGGCGGCGGAAAACACTCTCCGCTGGAGATAACTTGTGTCGGCACGGGGGATTCGATACGCTTTTGATAGCCGCGCCGCAGATGCTGAAGTTGTTGATTTGTGAGCCAGTTTGACATTACTGTTTCTCCAACGGTTGTTGTGTTTCGGGGCAGGGGGATTTCTATCGCACTCGCTATTCACTCGCTTGATCCCCTCCCACGGATTTGGTGGCGAACAGCATGGCAGGATGCCCATCCCGCGGGAAGTCGGGATTTAGACGGCGGCTTGCTTGTTCACGACATCTCGCGCCAGATGCGGGAAAAGCTGGTCATGGATGGCGATCGGACCATGAAGGTGAGTCATCCGATCCGCGCTAGCCGTATCTACCATCGGTGGAAAATACATTCCCGCTCCCGTAACAAAATTTCCGGTGCCGGGAGAATGAAGCTGAAGATATTGGCGAACGCCCTCCTCTTGGTCCGGCGTCTTGGGACAGATGGTGCAGTTCATCGTGAACATACGCCTTCTCGCGCCGCCGCCATAGGCGGCATGGTAGACATCGTGATTGAAAATAACAATGTCTCCGGGATTCGTTTCGACGGCTATGCTGCCGGGAAACTCCGAGGGCGGGACGCCGAACAATTCGAGAGAATTATTGACATCTATTCCCTCTTTTCGGACGAAATGGTCGGGATGATGACTGCCCGGTATGAGACGAAGCGCTCCGGTGTCACGCGTGAGATGGTCGAGATAGAAGGCGGTTTTCGTCGCGATGAGCCGTCCCCAACCACCGTCGGGGTGCCAAGACGTGTCCCCGCTGTAGTAGTTGCCATCGCCGCCGCAGTAGTAGAAATCGTCACCCATTACGCCCCCGAGCAGACCTAGTATCGACGGGTGATCGAGAATCGCGCACATCTCGATGTGGCGCTCAATCGGACCCCCAAACATGGTGCGGCGAGAGCCATCATGGTTTTTGCCATCGCCGCAATTTTGGATTGACCATTCGAAGTTTTCGATGATTTTCTCGGTTTCTTCCGGGGTAAATAGCTGGGGTATCAGCAGGTACCCGAAAGTCTTGAAGAAGTCTTGTTGCTCTTGAGACAGTTTCATTTTTGGATCTCCTTGAAATTCTGCCATCCGCGGTATGAAACCGTTTTTTTTCTTCAAAACTCGGTTTCTTCAGGGAGGCGTGTTGGCTTCGATAAATCGTTAAACGTCTGCCGCATACCGTATGTGTCTTGGCGGATAAACCGCTAGGTAGAAACAAGGCTATCTGTCGTTTTGGAGCAGATAGGACACGGTATTGCACATCCTTCGTCCGGTATCGGATGCCGCTTGTTATCCAGCTTATTGGCTTCTCCGCCCATGTCATGCCATAAGATACATTGGCGATAGAATGCCGTGTGTTCATCTTCCGCATACTCGAAACAGAAAACGCGGTAGTCGGCGCCAATCCACCGTTTTAGTTCACTCTTGAGTGTGCCGGCATCGGCGCGCCCGATTCGCGCCTTGTAGTGGGCGTATGCTTCGGTTTCTTCAATTCGGCGGATTAGGTAGACCGCCGGAGTCGCTTGGGTGACAATTAGATCTATTACATTTTCGTCTAGTTGAAATGGGCCTTCCATTTTAATTGGTAAGTGTCAGCAATTCTCATTTTGGAGACAAAGAGCTTTTCAAACCTCGTCAGCAAAGGCTGGTGGGCAATGCCCACCCTACGGGAACGTCGGGATCGGGAGATTCCTCCTAACGCAAATGAGAGCACGGCTCAAGCCGGCGGCGGCTCGATTGCCCTGCCCGTGTCGAGTGATTCAAAGACGGCGTCGATTACCCTCGCTTGACGAATGCTGTTATCCAGCGAAATACGGTGAGGAACCCCCAATCTCAGGCAATCGCAGAGGTGTTGGAGTTGATCAGCGAATTGAAACGTCGGCTCAAAGTCGATGTTCTCGGTTCCCCGGCTTGTTCGTAGTTCGAGCGTGACGGGTTTGTCTTCGTTGCTCCACGCCTTATCCATGCGAATCATTCCGCCTGTTCCGCAGATTTCGGTGTATTGGGAATCCCAAGAGGTGTAGCCGACGGAGATTTGAGCGGCGTGGTCGCCGGCAAATTCAAGAACAATATAGGTTGCGTCATCAACTTCCACGCCGCGTTCCGCGACAGCGAAAACCCGGACCGGTTCCGCATCCAAAATAAAGCGTGCATGGTGAATGCAGTAACACCCGACATCATAAATGCTTCCCCCGCCTTTCTGCCTGTTCCATCGCCAGTTCCTGTCGGGCAGGCGCGCTCCGTCGTTAACCTTCAATCGAAGCACCCTCGGAGGCGTGACGAGCGTGCTGCGGATAGATCGGACATCGCCAATGGCGCCGCTGTCCACCAACTCTTTGGCGTGCAGGTGCGTGGGATGGTGGCGGAACTTGAACGCCTCGGCAAGCAAGACGCCGTTGCGATACGCCGCCGCTGCCATCTGCTCAGCCTCGGTAGCGGTGAGGGCAAAGGGTTTTTCGCAGAGGATTGCTTTAACTTTCCCGGAGCCTGCCAGCTGTATGGTGGTTTCGGCGTGCGACGGTCCCCATGTGGAAACGATAGCGATGTCGATTTCCTCGGCTTCCAGCATCTCCTTTAGGCTGGTGTATCGACGCGTGACACCGAACTCATCGCCGAATGACGACAGTGAATCTTCCGATATGTCGCAAATCGCCCACAACTCGGCCAAGGGGACTTCGTTGCAGGCTCTGCCGTGTCGCGTTGCGATGCTGCCCGTGCCGACGATGGCGACCCGATAGGGCTGATCACCGGCGCTTTGCGCCATAGCTTAAATTTCCTTTTTCATGAATACGGCATAAATTCAACAAGACTTACGCAGTAACGATAGACAGTGGCTGTAGACGGTGCAAGATAGGATTTCTATCGATCAAGCGAACGGATAGTGAGTGCGATAGCAAATCCTACTCGCTATTCACTCGGTTGATCCCCGTCGCACAGCGTAGCCACGAGACAGCCGGGGAGGCGCGCAAGTTATTCATACGATGTCTTTATCTTTCCCCACGACGCCGCCACTTTATCATTCGGATTAACGGGTCGGGCACGCTCGAGGCCATCGTTCATTACGGTTCTAATTTCTTCTTGGCTGAGCGCCCTCTCGAAAATAAAGGCTTCATCGACAATCCCGTTCCAGCCGCGACTGCCGAGCACCCAGTTTCCGATTCGAAAGTTTGAAGGGGAAGCGACAACCGGCTTGTCCGAATCCATCTGCTTTGCGTTGTCGGCTCTTCCGTTGAGATACCATGTTCCCGTTTTCCTTTTTCGAGTGAACACCATATGATTCCACTGATTGGCTCTGAGTTGCAGGAAACCGGCGCCTCCCCAGGTTTCGCCATCACCCATGGCGACCCCCATTCGATTGACATTGTTATCAAACTGTTCGAAAGAGATTCCTCGGAGCGCGTTATGGCTGGAAAGAATATTTGCCCAATTTTTTTGACTGTCCCGAGGTTTCACCCAACACCCCATAGACCAATCGACCGAGTCCACGACGACAGGCGCATTCATCTGAGCCCAACCCTCCTGCGTGAATTCAAGCGCTTTGCCGAACTTGCCATCAACCCATTTTACTCTTCCCCCCACAAATTGTCCATCATGCCCGTTTTCGGAGGCGTCGGAAATCGTATCGCCTACTCCTTCGTCAAGCAGCCACATCGCGATGACGTTTTCCATCTCAAGTTTCGCGTCACAGATTCCGGTGAACATCAAAGCGGGGAGGGACAGCAGCATAAAAAATAGGTTCAATTTGGAAACGAGAGATTTGTTCATGTTGCAACCATCCTATCGTGAATAAAAATCGTGCTCGACACTGCTGGAAATCGTGTCTTCTGTAGGAGATCTCTCCAGATCGAGATCAACCCGTGCTTGGTAGGAGCGATCTCCAGGTCGCGACCGTCAAGCGAGCGGATAATGAGCGCGATAGGCATCTCTACCTATACGCATTCGATAATCATAAACGAACTTCGAAAATATGTCAAGTTTTTAAGCCTAAAGTTCCGGACAATCGCAACTGAATCGCCAATCGCTCCCGGCAGATGCGGTTCCCCACAGCGCCTGCCTGCCAGGCGCTCGAAAACGCGCAATTTTCAGCCGCGTGAAGTATAGATAGCGATCCGCATTAACCCATGCTTCCATTCTTCCCCCCTTCCAACCTTCCTCACTCTCCATTCTTCACTAACCACTGTCTTTCCCCATAATCAAATGCGTTCCCGCCGTATTATGGCGCTTGACTCATTCGGGTTTTCGTGATACCTTGTTAAAGTTACGGATCGGGACGTTACAAAAAGATCCGGACTTCCCGATTAATTGCCCTTTGATTGTCGCGTTTTAGGGCGGGAAATTGGGATATATGACGGGGAGGTGTCGAATGCGACCTCTTAAACTTCTGGTGTTCGTTGGCACCGAGGGTATCTATCACGACCATGCGGGGCAGGGACGTTTCATTGCCGACACACTGTCGAAAGCCGGCGATATTGCGGCGGACTTTTCTCGGGACTACGACATTTTGGCGGACGGGCTTGACGATTATCGGTCCGTGCTATTCTACACGGATGTGGGTAACCTCACGGATGCGCAAGAAAACGGGTTGCTGGAATATATAAGGGATGGAGGCGGATTTTTCGGACTGCACACGGCGGCGGCGTCCTTTCACGACGCCAAGGGCTACCACGGGATGTTAAACGCTTTCTTCCGCGGCCATAGCGTATACATGGATTTTACCGTCAACGTTATCCGCACAGACCACGTAATCACGCGCGGGCTCTCGGATTTTGAGGTGACCGATGAGCTGTATTACCTGAAGCATGATCCATCGATTTCGCGCCATCTGATGCAGGCGTACGACCCGACCTGCGATGAAACACACGTCATGGGGTTCCATCATACTTACGGGGAGGGACGCGTGTTCTACTTTGCGCTCGGGCATGACATGGCAGTCCTTGAGAATCCAAATTTCCAAGAGATTGTTCGACGCGGCGTGTTGTGGGTGGGTAGACGAATGTAAGAAATCGGCAAACGTGGAAGACTGAAGAGTTGGAGAGTTTCAAGTATCACTTTGTCCGTTAGGGGCAAAGAAACCGAGTTTTTACCGACGTGGAAACGCGAGATTGACGTAAATCAGATTATTCTACCTATATCATAGAGAACGCCAGCCAAAAACTCGGTTTCTCTGTTTTTGGTTGGAACTTGCAATATCAACAACAGGACTTACGCAACACCGGCAGGTCGCTGCTATAAACGGGGCAAGATGGCCCGTCTACGCGTACGGCTGTCACCTCGTGATCTACTCGGCTAGGGGATTCAGAACTTAGACAGAAACGCTAGGTCCGTATCGTAGGCGGGGCATCTTGCCCCGCCGCGCTAGAACCTTTAGAGGTTTAGTTGCGCAAGCCCTAAACAAAACAACATTTTGGAGGACATTATGGAAAAACTTCGCGCCGCAGTTATCGGATGTAGAGGAGTCGGGAGGGCGCATGCGTCCGGTTTGGTTGGATTGCCGAATGCCGAACTGGTCGCCGCGTGCGACCTGTTGCAGCCGGCATTGGACGGCTTTCAGGAAGACTGGAAGGACACGTGGTCAAATCTGGGGCTGTACACGAACCATCGTGAGATGTTGGAAAAAGAGAACCTTGACATCGTTACGGTCGCCACCTCGGATCATCGGCACGCCGATCTCGTCGTTGACGCGTCGAATTCCGGTGTCAAGGGCATCTTTTGCGAGAAGCCGATGGCTACCAATCTCGCTGACGCGGACCGCATGGTCGAAAGCGCCGAACGCAACGGGACAATCTTGTCCATTGATCACACGCGCCGGTTTAATCCGATATGGCGTCACACGAAGGAGGAGGTGATCGACGCCGGCGAGATAGGCACGGTGCACAATATCATCGGCACGCTTAACGGGCCCCGCGCCATGCTTTTCCGAAACGGAACGCACATGATTGACGCTATCTGCTACCTCGCGAATTCCGATCCGGAATGGGTGTCCGCGGAACTGGAGGACGGGTACGAAGATTATACGGAGTATCGCGGGGATGGCGGTCACGATCCGAAAACCGAGCCGTCCGCGCACGGTTACATCCACTTCGCCAACGGCGTGCGGGGGTATTACGCCGGGGGGCCAAAGACGGCAATCTGGAGCGGAGTGCGCCTTGAAATCGTGGGCAGTACCGGCTACATCCTAATCGGAAATCACGGCTCCACTATCTACAGGGCGGATAGCATTGAGGAAATTGAAGCGCCCAAATGGGAGGTGGAAGGCATTCCCGCGGGCGTCCGGGAACTGGTTCAATTGCTCACCGAGGGCGGCGAACCCAAGTCGCCGGCGAGGGCGGCGCTGAACGTCGTCGAAATCATGATCGGATTTTTGGAGTCTCAGCGACAGAATAACGGGAAGGTGACGCTGCCGAATCCGCGGGATTGAAATCGCTTGAGGGTGATTAGGGAGTTAAGTAGTTCATTCGCTAAGTATTTGGTGTTTATTGAAACCGATCAAACGAGTGGATAGCGAGTGCGATAGAAGATCCCTTTTTTCCTCAAAACTCGGTTTCTTCCCGGAATCAAACCGACTTCAAGTTATCGGTTTAATCCACTCATCACAGACGGTACACACTGACAATCATGTTAATCCCAATAATCACAGTTCAGACAATGTTAACCGCTCACACCGACACTTACCATATACACCATATACACTTGGCGAATGAACCTCTTAGCAAAGGAGTTTCAATGTATGTATAAACGTCATTTTATGTCCGCTTTGGTTGCGGGGCAGCGCTACACCGCACTCATTGGTTTGTTTACACTCATTTTAGGCTTTCAGAATGTATCCGCCCAACAGGGGGTAGCGCAAGACGCTTACGCCATCTTTGAAGCGAGTTGCCTGAACTGCCACGGTCCCGATGGTGCCTTTCGAGAAACGCTCCTCATGGAACACGCCGAACTCATCGAAGGAGGCAGCGTTGTTCCCGGAAATCCGAGTGACTCCGAGTTGTATAAGCGTCTGCTCGGTCCCACCGAAAACGGGGCGCGGATGCCGTTTGGACAGCCCCAGTTGCCTCCTCAGTCGATTGAGACCATTAGACAGTGGATTGAAGCCGGCGCCCCCGACTGGAAGACAGCGCCCACTACCGATCGACCGTTTATCTCTCCCGCCCAACGACTCGCGAGCATTGAGACTCACCTCATGTCGCTAGAACCGTTTGACCGAGCGTTTGCGCGTTACTTCTCGCTCACGCATCTGTATAATGCCGGTGAGACAGCCGAAATACTTAATGAGTACCGAATAGCGCTCGCAAAACTGTTGAACAGCCTCTCATGGGGAAGCGCCATCATCAACCCGCAGCCCATTGACCCGCAAGCGACCATCTTCTACATCGACCTGCGGCATTACGAGTGGGATCGAAATGACGCCTGGACGAAGATAGAGGAGACGTATCCCTATCACATCTCGTTTGACGCGCCCGAACAGACCGCGCTCCGGACGCAACTCGGCCGGCTGCAGACCCAGATGAAGACCGATGTGCCATCGATTCATATCGACTGGTTTATTGCAACGGCGTCCAGCCCGCCGCTCTACCACGACCTGCTTTCTCTGCCGTTGACCGATAGAGAGTTGGAAACGCGGCTGGAGGTGGATGTAGCGCGCAATCTGACCAATGCGCCGGGGGTTCGCGTCTGGCGGTCGGGGTTCAACAACTCGGGGGTCTCCAATCACAACCGGGTGGTGGAACGCCATACCTCTCAACACGGCGCGTATTGGAAGAGTTACGACTTTGCCGGCAGTGTGGGAACACAAAACATCTTCACCCACCCGCTTGCTTTCACGCACGATGGCGGGGAGATTATCTTCAATCTGCCGAACGGATTGCAGGGATATTTCCTTGCCAATGCGTCCGGTTTACGGTTGGATGACGCGCCGATAAACATTGTATCCAATCCTGCCGCTAGCGACCCGACAGTACGCAACGGCATCTCGTGTATCGGTTGCCATACGGAGGGGATGAAGACGTTTAAGGACCAGGTGCGTTCCGTGATTGAAAGCAACGCCAATCCGCCTTACGACAAAGCGCAGGCACTGCGACTCTACGTGGAACAGTCAGTCATGGACGCTCGTGTGAGTGAAGACATGGACACATACAGAGTAGCGCTTGAAGCCACGGGCGGTACGTTTAACGGTGTTGAACCGATTTCTCGATTCCATGAAGTATTTCAAGGACCGATAGATGCGGCATACGCTGCTGCCGTAGTCGGATTGGAAACCGACATCTTCCTCGAAAGAGTTCGTGAAAACACGGGACTGCAGAACGTAGGATTGCTGGCGCTAGACAATACAGACGGGAGCGTGAAACGGGACACGTGGACATCCAGTTTCCGAGACATAATTTCTGCGTTGGACTACCCGGAGCAGGTTGGAGAACCTCCGGTTGTAACTCAGCCAGATGTGATACGGGGCAGATTTATTGAGATCCCTGATCAAAACCTTCGCGCTTTGCTTGAAGAAACACTTGAAACCCGAATAATTACACCTGATGTAATGACAACATTGAAAATCCTCAGGGCAAGAGATAGAAACATCAGCGATTTAACAGGTCTTGAATTTGCGGTGAACCTTGAAGAATTATGGATCTCAGACAACCCTGTCTCTGACCTATCTCCGCTGATGGGGTGCCTTAATCTGGTCCGTTTATTTGCATGGAATACGCCAAATATATCCGATTTATCACCCTTGGCAAACTTAACAAAGTTAGAGGAGTTTGACCACAAAGGCAGTGAAATATCGGACATTTCACCTCTGGTCGGTTTGACGAATTTAAAAGTATTGAAATTTTATGGTGCCGATATTGCCGACATTTCTCCAATATCTGGCATGACAACATTACAACAAGTTCGGTTTAGGCATACTAACTTAGCAGATATTACTCCTCTTGCTGAATTATTCAACCTGGAATGGCTTGACCTTGCCGGGAACGAAATAACAGACCTCTCCCCTCTTCGCAAGTTATCTAACTTAGAAGTTGTTAAGTTTCACGACAACAAAGTGTCTAACCTTGAACCAATTGGACAGTTGACGAAATTAAGAGTCATAGATTTTAGCCAAAATAGAGTTACTGACATTATGCCCCTTAAAATGTTAACAAACCTAATCGTATTAAGCAGTGCAGACAACAAAATATCGGATGTGTCTCCATTGGCGGGATTAACGGAATTAGAAGAATTACGACTCGAATACAACGAAATATCAGATATATCCTCTTTAGCCGGTTTAACCAATTTAGAAAGGTTGGAGCTCCAATACAACAGAATCTCCGACTTTTCACCTCTGCAACGGTTAGGCCAAAATGTCCCGTTTATAGGGAGAGGCAATCCAGGATACCCAAAAGAGGGGCCAAAAATAGAGGGGCCATGGTTATGGCTCCATTTACCTGGCATATCTTTAACAGACAATTTTAATACGGATCTTCTATCAAAAGCCAGTGGCAACACAGTGACAGAGATCCGAATTGCAACACTTGGTGCAACAGCAGGGAGTCCTGTCGGCGACGAAGTATGGACATCCCACAAGCTCCCGACTACAGGACGGGACAACATCAAAGATATGCTGGGACGCACTCAACTTCACGGCGTTGTTTACGGGAATGTCTCGCTCTATGCTCCTGTAAAACAAGACACAACGATTCACATCGGTGTCTTCCAACCGGCAAAAGTTTGGCTCAACGGAACCTTACTTTACCAGCGTGACGGAGTGTTGGAAGGTGAAGGGGATTACAATGAATTTTTCCCTGTCACGCTCGAGCAAGGTAGAAATGTCTTGCTAATTGCGACTCACCTAACTCATCGTGATAACCCTTCTTACGGCTATTTTGGTTTTGCATCGGACACAGAATATACGGTAATAAATCCCGGTATCACCTTCGCTTTTTCTGAAACACCGATTCACGTCGGTGATATCTTCTCCATTGATATCCGTGCTGAAAATGTTTTTGACTTGGCGGGTTGGCAGTTTGATGTTGTCTTTGACCCTGCCATACTTGAAGCGATCGAAGTAAGCGAAGGCGACTTCCTGAAGGCCGATGGCGGAACGACTTTCTTCCAGAGCGGGCGCATCGACAATGCGGCAGGCAAGATTACGGGACTCAGTGCGGCACAGATTACCGGTAGCGGCGCGAGTGGCAGCGGGGGCATACTTCAAGTGAGGTTCAAGGCGAAATCCGAAGGCGAGACGAGCGTGGCGTTGGATAACTTCAAGTTCGGTTCTAGCGCCGGCGAGGTCATCCCCGCGGGGCCCCATGAAATACACTTCACCGTGGAGGAGCGACTGCTAACCGGGGATGTGAATCGCGATGGCGGCGTCGATATCCTCGATCTGATTCTCGTCGCGCGACAGTTGGGGCAAAGCGTACCCGCTAACTCGCCAGTGGATATTAACGGCGATGGGGTGGTTAACATTTTCGATCTCACCCTAGTGGCGCAGGGGATCGCGGGCGCCGCCGCGCCAGCAGCCGGGAGCGTAAACGCGGCGACGATTGAGGCGTGGATTGCGGACGCGCGCTTGGCGGACGACGGTTCAATCGCTTTCCGACAAGGGATCTCGAATCTCGAAAGTCTGCTCGCCAGCCTGATTCCTCAAGAGGCTGCCTTGCACGCCAACTACCCGAATCCGTTCAACCCCGAAACCTGGATAGCGTATCAGTTGGCGACACCCGCGGATGTCATGCTGACGATTTATTCTGCGACGGGCGATGTAGTTCGCACATTTGCGTTAGGCTATCAACCCGCCGGGGCCTACCAAGCCCAGAATCGCGCCATCTACTGGGATGGATCGAATGCGTTCGGCGAGAAGGTAGCGAGTGGAATCTATTTCTACACCTTAACCGCCGGCGATTTCACCGCCACGCGCAAGATGCTCATCAAAAAGTGAATCGCCGAGTTTTCAACATAGTAGGGAATAACGATCGTTATTCCCTACAGCGCGGAGGTTGATGTCGGGATTATCGCTGAAAAGTCGGATGTGAATGCCCGGCGCCGATAGAGATACCGGTTGACAACGACTCGCGGGTATGCTATACTGCAATCTCCGAATCGGGACGCGCCAGCGCGGCGTGAGCCCTATTAGAAACCATTATTGCTCGGAAGCAAGCGCACTATTGTCCAACGCACAGCATAAGGTCGTGGAAGAAACCGAGTTTTCAGGAAAAAAAAGATCTTTTTTTCTCGAAAGTTCAGTTTCCCGAAATCGCGTAGCGTTTTCTATTGAAAAGAGCCGACAGTTTTTTCACGCATCTTACAGCACGGGAGAATTACCGATGGCAACCTACATAGACATAGAACAGGCCCGAATCCCCTCTGCTCCCACAGACACGGGCATATTTTACCCTGAAGAGGATGGACAACCGATGGCGGCAACAGATCTTCACAGAGATATCCTCATGCAGACTATTGATACTCTGACCGAGCATTATCGCTCAGATTCGTCCGTGTATGTCTCCGGCGACATCTTGATGTATTACGTGCAAGGATTCCCCGAAAAGGTTGTCTCCCCGGATGTGCTTGTCACCATTGGTATCGGGAAGAAACGCCGCCGCACGTATAAGGTCTGGGAGGAGGAAAAGGTTCCGGATTTCGCCATGGAGTTCAGCAGCGAAAACACCTATTACAATGATTTGAGCGCCAAAATGGAGCTCTACGCGTCGCTCGGCATTCGCGACTACTTCCTTTACGATGCGGAAGCCAAGTTTTTGCGCGTGCCGCTCATGGGGTTTACGCTGGTTGACGCTGTGTATGAAGCGATACCCGCGGACGAACGCGGCGGTGTGCGATCTCCGTCGCTGAATTTAGATTTCCATGCGCGCGAGGAAGATTTGGGGATTTACAATCCCGTTACGGGTGAGTGGGTGAAATCGCGGGGTGATGCGCAGTCGGAACGCGCCGACCGAGAAGCGGCTGGACGACAAGAAGAAGCTGCCGCGCGACGGAAGGCGGAAGCCCGAGGACAGGAGGAAGCCGCCGCACGGCGGAAGGCGGAAGCCCGAGAACAGGAGGAAGCCGCCGCACGGCGGAAGGCGGAAGCCCGAGAACAGGACGAAGCTGCCGCACGACGGAAGGCGGAAGCCCGAGAACAGGACGAAGCTGCCGCACGACGGAAGGCGGAAGCCCGAGAACAAGACGAAGCTGCCGCACGACGGAAGACGGAAGCCGCGCTTGAAAAGGCGGATGCTGAAATCCTACAACTTCGAGAGGAGATCGAGCGCATGCAAACGCGCCGCTAACTCCTATCGTTCGTGTTATACTCTACGCGGCTAGGATTTGCGTGTTTTTCGGAGCGATCTCCGAATCGCTACGCGCCAGCGCGGCGTAAGTCCTATTGGAAACCATTATTGCTCGGAAACAAGCGCAGTATTACCCAACACACAGTATAGGAAACGCATGAAGGGGGAGAATTTGTTATGACACAGATGTTCGATCTATCCGGTCGAGTTGCCGTTGTATCGGGCGCCGCCAGCGGGATGGGACGCGCCATGTCGCTTGCGCTAGGGGAGGCGGGCGCCGACTTGATGCTTCTCGACATCAATGTGGAGGGCGCGGAGAAAACCGCGAGCGAAATAGAAGCCATGGGACGCCGCGCGATTCCGGTGAACTGCAATGTCTCGCGGCCTGACGAAATCCGGGCGATGTTCTCGCAATTGGACGACGAATTTGGCCGCATTGACTTTCTGGGGAACGTCGCCGGCGAAGCGGTACGAGCCAAGCCGGAGGTCATCTCCCTGGACGATGTGGAGTGGACGTGGCGCAATCTCGTCTATGGACGTTTTTGTTGCGCCCAAGAAGCGGGACGGCGCATGCTTGCGGCGGGGCAAGGCAGCATCGTCAGTCTCGGTTCGCTCGCCAGCATTACGGGCATGGGGCGCGGACATATCGCCTACAGCATGGCGATGGGCGCGGTGGTTCAAATGACGAGGGAACTGAGCACCGAGTGGTCGGGACGCGGCGTGCGCGTTAACGCAATCTTGCCGGCACAGGTTTTGAATCCCGGATTGCAGAAGCGAATCGATACCGACCCGCGCATCAAGGAACGATTCCTTAGCGGCATTCCGAGGGGGCGGTTCGGCAGTCCCGACGATATTCGCGGGCTTTCCGTGCTGCTGGCATCGGATGCGTCGTCGTGGATCACGGGGGCGATTATCCCGATGGACGGCGGCAACCTTGCGATGAACGCCGGCGGATCGGTCGGCACTGAAGTATTCGAGGAGTAAGAATGGCGACACAACTAGAAAATTCCGGCTTGGACAAAGCGGCTTTGCTCGACTGTTATCGCACGATGCAGTTGATTCGACAGTCTGAAGAACAGCTCGCCAGATCGCATCAGCGCGGTTTGGTGCACGGCGCCTGTCACACCTACGTCGGCGAGGAGGCGATTGCGGCTGGCGTCTTTGCGCATCTGCGGGAAGACGATGTGGTTTTTAGCACCCATCGCGGTCATGGCCATGCGTTAGCCAAGGGATTGCACCCGAGAGAACTGATTGCGGAGTTGTACGGACGAGAAACCGGCTGCTCGCAGGGACGCGGCGGCAGTATGCACCTGTTCAAACCGGAGATAGGGCTGATGGGGACGAGCGGCATTGTGGGTCCCTGCATCCTGCAAGCGTGCGGGGGTGGATACACCTTCAAAATCAAGAAGACCGACAATGTGGCGGTGGCGTGTTTCGGCGATGGCGGCGTCAACAACGGGGCGTTTCACGAAGGGCTGAACATGGCGAGCATCTGGGATTTGCCCGTCATATTCGTCTGCGAAAACAACCAATTCGCCACCGAGGTGCCGTTTGAGTATGCGAGCGGCATTCCCGATGTGGGTCGGCGCGCCTCGAACTACGGCTTAGAAGGATTCGAGGTTGACGGGAACGATGTCTTGGAGATTCATCGAATCGCCGGGGAGGCTGTTGATCGGGCTCGCAGCGGCGGCGGCGCGACGCTGATCGAATGCAAGACGTACCGCACGCGAGCGCATGCGGAGGGCATGGGGGATTTCACCTATCGCACGCGGGAGGATGTCGACGAGTGGAAGACGCGATGCCCAGTTCAGCGGTTGCGAGGTACGTTGATAGACGAGGGCGCGGCTGACGCGGCGGAGTTGGACGCTATCGAGGAGGAGATTCGCGAGTTGGTCGCCGAGTCTCAGGAGTTTGCCGAGGCAAGCAGCTATCCGGACGGGAAGACAGCGACGCGACACGTCTATTCCGAGACCGTGACCGATTCGATTGCGGAACCATCCTCGAAAGGCGAGCGCGAGACGACTTATGTCGGCGCCACGCTGGAAGCGCTTGACGCGGCGATGGCGGAAGACGATACCATTTTTGTCATGGGCGAGGGTGTCGGCGTGCGCGGGGGCAATTTCATGACGACCCACGGCTTGTTCGAGAAGTACGGCGCGGACCGGCTATGTGATACGCCGATATGCGAGCGCGGTTTTGTCGGACTTGGCGGCGGCGCCGCCATGTCGGGCACTCGACCGGTCATAGATTGCATGTTTTTTGATTTCATTAACGACAGTTTCGGGGAGCTTATCAACCAGATTGCCAAAATGCAGTACATGAGCAGCGGCAGATTGAAGATGCCGATTCTGGTGCGCGGCTGCGTTGGCATTGGACATTCGGCGGCGACCCACCATTCGGGGAACTATCACTCCATCTATTCCCAGATTCCGGGACTGCGCGTCGTCATGCCGGCCACGCCGTATGACGCCAAAGGGTTCATGATGCACGCGCTTCGGTGCGCCGATCCGGTGCTGTTCCTGGAACATCGGGAGTTGATGGCGATAAAGGGACCGGTGCCCGAGGGGACGTACGAGATTCCGTTTGGCAAGGCGGAGGTCGTTCGCGAAGGCGCGGATCTGACGGTTGTGGCGTTGGCGTTAATGCGTCATCACGCGGAAAAGGTTGCGGCACAGTTGGCAAACGAAGACGTGTCCGTCGAAATCATCGATCCGCGAAGCGTGTCGCCGCTGGACTTGGAGACCATCCTGGAATCGGTACACAAGACGGGGCGCCTTCTGGTTGTGGACGAGGTTTTCGCGCCGTGCAGCATGGCTTCCGAAATCGCGGCGCGAGTAGCGGATGCCGGTTTCGACGATCTTGACGCGCCGATAAAGTGTCTGAACGGCGCATTTGCCCCGACACCGTATAGCCCCACGTTGGAGAAGGAAGTCGTTCCAAACGTCCAGAGTATTGAGCGCGCGATTCGAGACTTGCTCGCCGAATAACGAGGTGAATTAATGGCAATTGAAATTGTTGTGCCGCGTCTTGGTTGGTCCATGGACGAAGGCACCTTTGTGGAGTGGCTGAAACAGGATGGCGAGAAGGTTGAGGCGGGCGAGATGCTGTTTGTCTTGGAAGGCGAAAAAGCGTCACAAGAGATTGAATCCTTTGACTCCGGGATTCTGAGAATACCGCCCGATGCGCCGCAACCCGGTGATGAGGTTGTAGTGAGCCAGTTGCTCGCCTACTTGGTGGAGGAGGGTGAGACGCCTCCGTTTGAATTGGAAGGCGCCGCCGCGCCGAAAGCCCCCGAACCGCCCCCTCGGGAGGAAGCGACAGTTCAGACTGTCGCCCCCGTTTCGGCGCCAAACGTCAAGGCGCCTGAACCGGCTGCCAGCCAGCCTCCCGAACGAACCGCGATTACGCCCCGCGCCCGTCGTGTGGCTAGCGAGCTCGGCGTTGATTGGTCGGATGTGCGTGGAACCGGTGTCGGGGGACGCATTCGCGAAGAGGACATCAGAGCCGCCGCGGCTCTCGCTTCCGAGGAGGCAGTATCGGTTGAAGTTCCGCCCTCGACAGCGCCGGGTATACCGGGTATAATAGTCCCGATTACGCGCATGCGGCAAACGATTGCGGAACGCATGGTCGCCGGTGTGAATGAGACCGCGCCCGTAACCATTACGACAAAAGTGGATGCCTCCAGCTTGATGGCGCTGCGCGAAAGGTTCAACGACTCTGTTCAGTACGAGTTCACTCCAACCTACACCGATATGGTGATGAAACTCGCGGCGATAGCGGTCGCCGAGCATCCGATGATCATGGGACAGTGGCGCGACGAAGGGATATTCATTCCCGAGAATATCAATATCGCCTTCGCCGTTGACACGGAGCACGGCTTGTTTGCGCCGGTGATTTTCGACGTTCCGGAAAAGAGTTTATCGCAAATTGCCGCTGAATCGCAAGAGATTGTTGATACCGCGCGAAGCGGTGAGTTAACAGTCGATCAACTGCAGAACGGCGTTTTCACGATCACGAATCTGGGCGGTTGCGGTGTTGACTCCTTCACGCCGATCATCAACTTGCCGCAGTCCGCAATCTTGGGTGTTGGGCGTATTCTCCGCGAACCGATGGTTGCGGGGGACGAAGTCATCGCTATAGAGATGATGTCGTTGAGCCTCACATTCGATCATCGGGTTATTGACGGCGCTCCGGCGGCACGGTTCCTGGAAAGGGTGTGTCAACTTTTGGCGGAGCCCGTATTGTCGTTGATTGGATGAGTTTGCGAGTGGTGTATTCCGTTGGGAGTCGGGAGTCAAGAGCAGGGGTCGGGTTCAGGAGATCCCCATTGAGATCAAGTTAAGGGATTTCGTCCGCCCCCACACCGTAGGTGCGGTTTCCAACCGCACCGGCGCTTACGGAAACCAGTGCCATGAGTCATCTTCTGTTGCGCGCCCATCAATGAATAGGTTGGTATTCCATCGCCTATGTCTGCATTAAGATTAACGGTTTAAGGCATTGAATCGGCGCAATCTACGCCTTAAAACGCTTAACTTAATCCCTATGGTGCGATAGAAAATCCTACTCATTGTCCATTCGCTTGATCCTACCGCGGTTCGGGGATTCGGTTCGGGAAGGTTTCGAGGCGCGATCGTGCGCGCAGCCGGGTTAGCCATGCCTCGGTAAGGTGTTGGCGCGCTTGGCGCTCGGCGTCTTTTTCAACGCGTTTACGCAGACGATCTTCTTCAAATTCTGGCTGGCGCGCCTCGCGCACCTCTTCCTTACGAAAGATCAGGTGATACCGCTCCCCCTCCACTTCAATCGGGAATATATTCTTTACCATCTCACCGACCTCCAGCGCAAAGGCGGCATCGGCGAATGCCTTTGCCCTCTCAATGTATGATGCGTGTGTGAAGAAACCTGTATCGCCCGGTCTTCTGGGGTTTGACCCCGGTCCCACCGTGAGTTCCCCTCTGTCCGACAGTTCGATAGCAATCTCGATCATGTCTTCGCCATCCTGAATCCGTTCAAAAACCTGCTCCGCCAACTCCTTGCTCCGAAGCGTTATGCATGTGAGGCGCGCCTTCTCCGGTTGAAAATAGTCAGTCTTGTGTTTCTCGTAGTAACGCCGATAATCCTCCTCTGCAAGTTGGAGTTTCGCGTCAATTTCCAATTCTATGACCTTATCAATTAGTAGATTGTGCCGGTATTCTCTAACCTCGGCGATTATCTTGATGTCTTCATCGATTTTCCGATTCTCGGCGAGGCACAACATTAAGCGGCTCTCTGCCATGAGGCTCACATATTCCTCAATTCCCGCTTTGTCCTTATATTTCTTCTTCGCAAATTCTGGCAGCCCGTTAAGTTCATCGTAAATCTCCGCAAGCGTGATTTGCTGTACGCCATCGCACTGAAATTCGGCAATTACCGTCATATCGGTTTCGCCAGGTTCAGTCTCCGCGGCATTGTGCCTGGCTGGGGGTTCGGGGAGGCGATCCGGATAAATGACGAATTGGGCTTCCGCGCGCACCGCATTCATCCACCGCTCGAAACGTAGACGCTTGTTCCGGCTTGCAACTTTACGCTCAACTTCATCTCTCACCTCATCGTAGGACTTGTGACGTTCGGGTATATAGTTGTCTTTGCGAAAAATCATGTAGTAGGTTACGCCACTGACCTCAATTTCAAAAACCTGCTTGGTCATCTCACCGACTTTAAGCGCGAATACGGCATCCGCAAACTTTCTCCAGCGGGGATACTCGGTTTGGGCAAAAAGGCGTGTTTTGCCGGGATTTGATTCGATAGCGCCGGGCCCCTTTAATTGCCCCTTCCTTGAAAGTTCCGCCGCCAATTCCGCGATGTCTTTCCCGTTTTTAATTTCATCCAAAACCTCTTGCGCTCGGCGTCTGCTGGTGAGGCTGATGCAGGTGGCATGAGTCTCGGCTTTCGCGACGTAATCGTCTTTGTGCGCTTCGTAGTACGCTTTAAGTTCTGCCGTAGTGAAAGAGATTCTCTCGTCGACTTCTGTCTGTATCAAGCGTCGTATCATCCGCTGTTGCTGATATTCCTCTACAGCTTTTTGCAAAGATGCATCCGTATCCAAGTTTCGGCTGATGGCATCCAAGACTATTAGCTTCTCATCCGTAAGTTCCTCAAGATATTCTGCCCGACTATTTCTTGATATGAGGTTGTCGCGTCGGTTTCTCGGCAGTTTTTCAATGGCTGAATTGAGATCCGCGAGTGAGATGTGGTACTGAACGTTTTCCCACTCGTATTGCGCCACAACGATCTGATTTTCGTTCAAATCCTCACCCGCATGCGCGAGCTGACAGATGCGGGAGGCAATCAACGCGATTGCGAAGAATACAATCAAGGCAGTGGAGTTTTTTTTCATGGCAAGTATTCTCTTGTACGATTTCAAAATCTGAATGTTATACTGCGCGCTGTCAGAAATTGCGTCTTTTCAAACGTCTGGCGGCAGTTGTAGGGTGGGCACTGCCCACCATCATCGCGGTCTCACGGTGCGCGCCAGGGTAGCCAACTATTTATCCCAAACTAATCGGAATGGTGGGCAGTGCCCACCCTACAATCACTCATTGATTGGAGCGAAGCCGCAGAAACCGAGTTTTTCCGATGTCAAAACACGAGCGCGACGACAATCTTCTTTACCCGCCCATAATTTGGCGGAAGTGAACCAAAAAACTCGGTTTCTCCGTTGTCGGCAGCAACTTGCGTCAGCGTTCTCCAAAAACTAGGGGTTTGGCGGTGAGGTGCAGATCAGTATCTCCAAGGTCTCGTCGCCTGTATTTTCGATGCCGTGCTCGCACCACGGCGGCAGGTGGATGAACTCGCCGGCTTCTACCTCTACTTTCTCTCCCGCCAACGTCATGGTACCTTTTCCCCGCAGGATAACGTAACACTCCTCCGGGTGGTGTTTTGTGCCGGCTTCCAACTTGACGTGAGGCGGAACATAAAACATCACAACGCTCATGTTCCGAGCGGGCGCTTTTGGATTGCTAGGGTGGAGTAGCCGTACGCCGACACCTTCGCAGTTCGGGTATTTGACAGGCATCCCGTCTCGAACGGTGAGGATATTCGGCAACACTTTCTCTTCCGGTTCGGGAATGGGGGGTTCTGTGTCGTAACCTTTGTAATTCTCGATTTTTGCCATTTTTCTATCTCCTTGTTTTGGATGGATGACTGACGCAAGTTGCGGACTGTTTCCGAGAAACCGAGTTTTTGGTTCGGTAATGCGTATCCTATCAAAAGTTGAAGGTCGATTTCGGTTGCGCGCGTGTTTCCACGTTGGAAAAAACTCGGTTTCTTGTCATTATAACAAAAAATTGCTACCACCACTTCAAAAAGTTGTACGTTGGAGTTTGGAATACGACGCCGAACAACGCCCAAAATCCGCCTACTACGAAATCGCCAAGAATCATGCCGTAGAACAGCGGTAAAATTCGTCGGAGAAGTTTCAACCCGCCGTGTTTTAAAACCAGCAGTTTGACCAGCCAAGCGAGAAAAAACATCGACCAAAGTCCGCGCATTCCGTAGGTGCTGGATACGGCATAACCCGCGGGATGGAAGGGCCACCAAATAAATCGGAGTCGCATAGCCATTAAGAAAAGACCGAATAACAGACCGTAAGCAAAGAAGCCGACGCCGGCGAGATCTGTCGATTTCGAGTAGGTCAGCCAGCCGCTCAAGCGTCGGAACGGCTCGTTCCCGCTCCAGGCGCTTCCAAACCTGTAGGAAGCGTCAAGGATAGCCCAGAACGCGACGATTGTGCCGACGACTATCGCGACGAGCATGGCGATGAGAAGCCCGCGCTGATTCATTCGCGCCCGATCCGCGAGTTTGAAGCCTTCAAGTTGGTGCGGCATGGCATCGCTGTAATGCGCGCGTGTCAGAAACCAAAAAAAGGACATCACGGTCAAGCTACTCGCGCCAAGTTTTCGCGTCCCGAAAGCATCCACCATCAGATATTCCGGTCCTGCAAAGTGGAGATCGTGGATTGGCGATCCGACCTCGGCGCGGATTCGCGTAATCCCGATTTCGGTCATCAAGAATAACGCGAAGAAAACAGCCGCGGCCCATATTGACATCCCCGCATACCAGCAGAAAACAACGAGAAAGACAAAGCCGGCGATGAGTCCCAATACCGCAGTGCGGTATCGCAGCGGCTCGGTCGCGTCCTCATCGGCGCCTGCCCGAAGTTGGGTGTTCCAGGCTGATCTGAAAAAGCGCATCAGGTGGCGTCTCCCCATCCATAATGCGATAACGAAGAGCGCGATGTAGGCGCCCATGCTCTGTTCGGGAAACTCCGGGCGTTCCTGCCAGCCCAATGCGCTCGCCGAAATCAACTGAGCCTTCCAGAAAAAGAAGAAGAACCAGCAGGAAAATGCGATGTCAAGGGGAATAAGAAAAACCAGACCCAAGATGAAGGGCCGAATAAGGAGCGCGGTTTTGCCCAGCGCGTTCCACGGTTTGGTCGTAAAGTAGACCGCCAGGTCTAACGGCGGCGAGTTGCGGAGATAGGGAACGTTGGGAAAATAGAAACTCAAGCCGTTGATGATTCCGATTAAGCCGACAATGGAAAAACTGAGCCAAAACAGTTTGCGATTGAACAGTTTGGCGCCTTGATTTGTCATCTCGAACGGCAGTTGGGCGATCGGATAGGTGAGTTTCTCTCTGTCCGTCCACTGCTTGCGAATGATGATGTTGATACAAATCATGACGAACATGAGCGCGATGATGAAGAGAGACCACGCGATAACCGGTGGAAGCCAGGCTTCGATATTTCGCGGCAGATACAGTGTTGGCTCACCCTTTTTTACGCCTCTGACATATCCTTCAAGCGCCCGCTCGTCGCTTATGGCGAGCCATTTGGGGACATATCGCCAGAAGAGGTCGTGCCAGTCGTTCTCCGGTGTTGCCAAAGCCAATGGAGCGGCCATTGTCGCCGGCAGAATCTGTAGCATACTGTGACCGACGAGCGCGGAGGACAAACTCAACATTACATAAATGGTAAGAAGTTCACCCTGACTAAAAGCGAATTTGGGGGATAGTCTTCGTAAAGGAACGTTCAGCAGAATCAGGATTAGAAGATTGCATACGACGTTGAAAAAGAGCGCGATTAACGTTGAGTGCGCGGAGTAATAGACCGCTTCCATCTGCATAATCCAGACGGCATTGAGTGGAATTAGGAAGAGCGCCAGTATGACCGATCGCCAAGTAACGCTTGTCCTTTGGTTTGCCGGGCTGACGGTCATAGCTGACGATCCTCTTTTTTCGTTCATCGGGTTCTAGTGTTTGAGTTGGGCGCTCCGTCGGGATTAGGAGATCCCTCCTACAGTATGGCAATAGTGTAGAGGCGTTCTAAGCTCGACTTTGTACAAAAGCATAATATCTGGATTTGACATAAGCCGGGGCAACCCCAATTCCGTAGGCGGGGCATCTTGCCCCGCTGTGATGGTACCGGAAAACACTGCCGACTTTTTCACACGTCAACCAAAAAGACCAGATGGTTAAAATCTCCCGCATTTATGCTGAACGCTTGATTGACGCTGCCCGTTATGTCACTCAAATGTGCAAGGTCGAGCTAAGAAGTGACGCACTAAACATTTACCGTACCGATTATATCATAAAGGCGCGATGTTCTGTTGAAAGAATTGCGGGGTAGGACGGAATTCATATTTCAGACACGGCGCCGTTAGAAACCGCGCCTGCCATAGGAGGGAATTGCAATTCTCGACAGGTCGGGATTTGATCAACGGTTTTTGTTGATCTGAAACTCAAGAAGTGTTATAATAGATATTCAGGGTTTTGAGTATTCACGCTTATTGAGGAGGATGAACACATGAAGACATTATTTCTGGGCTTAATGGTAGCTTGCGCCGCCGTTCTATTTTCTTGGAACGCGGACGCAATACAGGATGAGTCACTCGTTCTTTATCTCCCTTTTGATGAAGGAGAGGGCACGGATACGAGGGACCTGAGTCTTAACGGTCACACGACGACCTTGGTTGGTAAGGGCGTCAAATGGGTAAACGAGGGGAAGTTCGCCAACGCGCTGGAATTCACGGGCTTCAAGGGACACGTCGAGGTCGGAGATCACGACAGCTTGTCCCTTGACATCGGAGACAAAGGAAGTTTTACAATTATGGCGTGGATATTCCCCAAGGTTGTAAACAAAGAGTTTTACTCCGTCATTGACAAGAGCTATTTTAAGGAGGGCGGTCTCGTCTGGGACAACACACCGACATATCGGCTCTCTATTACCAACAAAAACCAACTGGCTTTCCAATCTAGAGCCGAAAACGCCACGGGAAATGGGCCCGAAATTAAACCAAACAAGTGGTACCATGTGGCAGGAGTGCAGGATGATAGGAGAGCCAACAAACGCATACTATATGTTGACGGAGAGGCCACGGAGGAGATTGACCTTGTGCCAAAAGTGGACGCAAAGGAAACCGGGCTCAAAATTGGCGGGAGGAATTGGGTCGGCGGCGGCGTTCAACAGTGGTTCAAGGGCATTATTGATGAAGTCGCCTTCTACAGCACCGCTTTGACGGAGGGCGAAATTAAGCGGGCGATGCGAGGGTCGTTAAAGCGGTTTTACGCGGTTGAGGCGTCAGGAAAAGTTGCGGTGACGTGGGGGGCGATTAAGGCAGGAGATTGATGCTGTATGAGGGATCTTCTGATCATGACCTGCATTCCCCGTAGGATCAAGCGAATGGATAATGAGTAGGATCTGCTATCGCCTTCGCTGTCCACTCAGTTGATCGATAGTAAATCCTACTCGCTATCCACTCGTTTGATCCTGCAAGAATCGACTACGGTGTTGGCGCGTAGTATGCCTTGAGTTTGCCCCAGGTTGTTGCGAGTTTGCCCGCTGATTCGACCTGCATTGCCGCCTCCAGGCCTTTGGAAAGGGCGCGAATCTCGTCTGTGTCTAACGCTTTCTTGAATATGATAATCTCATCCAGAATGCCCTTGAAGTTCCGTCCGGCGCAGCAGGCGCTGTGGCCAAAGAGAAAATTGGCTTGGCTGTCGTCGACTCGGTCGTCGGAGATTTTGTATTCGACGGTTTTCTTTCCGTTCAGATAGTGTTTGACGGTCTTGGTATCGCGTATGACGACAAAATGACTCCACTCGCCATCATCCAGTTTGGTTGAGGGGCGATTCGCCCAGGGGCCGCCTTGCCAGGTGTCGTTGATTTTCATGCCGAAGTAAAAATTGTTATGCTCGCCGCCGCGTTGTTCAATCTCATAGCCGCCCGGTTTGCCGTGATTACCCAGCATGTCCGCGTGTTGCTTTTGCGTGGCGCCCGGATTCACCCACACCGAGATGCTATGGCTCGTCCCGAACTCTCCGACATTTAGCGGGTCGTTGACTTCCACGAACTGGGACTGTCCGTCAAAACGAATCGCCTTGCCGAACTTGCCGTTGACCCACTGGGGACCGTTAATCAGGTCTCCGTCAAGCCCCTTTCCAGCCATCTCCTTGGTTTTCTTGCCTTGCCCCTCGTCAAATAGCCAGATTCCCACGGTGTCTTTGATCTTTACTTGCGCCGAGCTCTCAAGCGCAAATAGCGCGCCAATTCCGATCAAACTAACGCAGACAGAGAATACGATTGCTTTCATGCGGTAGCCCCCAAAACCTTTCGAAACAGTACAACGGTGTTGACCGGTTTCACATACGAGTTAGACATCTAAATGTTGTAGCCAATCGGAGGCGCTCAATGAATTGAGCAACTACAAACCAGCATTCGCGTTACTGATTGATTGACCAATACGAATTCACAAGCAAGCGCGACAAAAGATTAAAAAAGGGATGGCTCAACGTTTCCATTGAAAGCCATCCCTAATTTACAACCGATGCGCTTTACCTCAAGGGAATCCCCTGGCGGAAAGCGGTCCGTTATTTGTACTGCGACTTGAGTTGGCCCCAAGTGGTGGTCATTTTGCCGGCGCTGTCAACGGAAGTGGCGCTCATCAATCCGCCCGCAAGAGCGGCGACATCCGCTTCGGTAAGCGCCACCGTAAATATGGCGACCTCATCCAACGTGCCGGTGATAGTGCGCGCTTCACCGCAGCAAGCGCTATTGCCGATAAGGAAGTTGGACTCGGTGGTATCCTCAACGCGATCCGGGTCGATTCCGTATTCGACGGTTTGGTCGCCATTCAGATAGTGTTTGACGGTGTCGCCCTCGCGTATGACCACGAGGTGCTCCCACACACCGTCGGCGAGTTGAGTCGAGGGACGTTCCGCCCAAGGTCCGCCTTGCCATGCGTCGTTGATTTTCATGCCAAAGTAGAACTTGTTATGTTCCTCGCCCCGCTGCTCGATTTCATATCCGCCGGGTTTCCCGTGATTGCCGAGCATATCGGCGTGGGGATTCTGAATTGCGGCGAGGTTTGCCCAAACGGAAATACTATGGCTTGTGCCGTAGTCACCCACATTCATCGGATTGTTCAGTTCCACGACGGAAGCCACGCCATCAAACATCAACGCCTTGCCGAATTTTCCGTCGACCCACTGCGGGTCGTTCATGAGCTCGCCGTCACTTCCGTTTCCGCTGGAATCTCCGGCTACTTTACCCTCACCCTCATCCAAGAGATAGATTCCCAAGGCGTTGGCAGGGTCAATCTGTGCTTCACTGGTTGTCGCTATTAACGCGGCAATGCCAATTAAGCTCGCGCAAATTAGAAGAATTCCCGCTTTCATGTGTCTGCTCCTTTTCATTTTGAACTGTTGCATTTCTAAAGAAGAGAGCCTAGTCTGTGTGCAACGCACAGACAGGCGAATAACACGTGCGTCTTGAAATGTTCCATTAGTTTACACAAAAATCGGATGCAATGCAAGAAAAAAATGCATGGACTACAAAATGCTCGTCAAGAGCGATGGCGCGTGATACGTAAGAGAGGTACAGAGCGCTAACTCTTCGTATCCAAAGGACGCGGCGGCGCGGCTTTCGAGTGGACCTGCGCCACGCGTTCGTGAAGTTGCGAGAGGTGCCGAATCCGCTCCGGGGTGGCCGTGTCGAGCATCACGTCGGTGTACATGCTGAAGTGGGAATACATGTTGTTCTTGCCGTTGCCCGTGAACTTGCCGCCGATACGGATGCCGCGCGGGAGCGTCCCGTGATGACGGAGGTAATCGTCAATGCGCGCCAATTCGGCGTCGGTTTTGCCGCGCTTGTGCAAATTCATGGTGAACATGCGCCTGCGATTGGCGCCGCCGAAGGAGGCGTGAAAGGTACTATGGTTGAAGACTACGAGATCGCCCGGATTAGTCTCTAGCGCCACGTTGCCGGGCACCTCCGATGGCGGTATGCCCCACAACGCTTCGGCATCTCGCGGCGGCAGACCCTCGGTTCTCCACGCGGAGTCAGGACGATGGCTGCCGGGAAGGACGCGCAGACAACCGGTGTCGCGCGTCAGCGGGTCGAGGTAGAATGCCAGCTTGATGGCAAACAGATCGGGATAATTTCCGTCCGGGTGCCAACCGGTATTGCCAACGTAGAAGTTGGCGTCGCCGCCGGCGTAATTGAAATCAGCCCCTAAAATCTCGGAAGCAATGCCGAGAATGCGCGCGTCGTCTAGCAGCGTGCAGAGCCGAGCGCTGTGATCAATCGCCGGAACGGTGCCGGTATGCTTCGATCCGTCGTGGTCGCCGCCGTGAATTTCGACGACTTGCTCAAACTCCTCGGCAATCCAAGATACTTCGTCAGGGGAAAAAAGTTCACGAAAAGCCACAAATCCGAATGTGTGGAAGTGATTGAGTTGCTGTTCCGTCGGTTGCATGAGGAACCTCCTTTCAAGATACGGGAAGTTTCGGTGTTACTGAACCTTATGAACTGGAAATTGTGATGCGCGTCTTATCTCGACTTTGTACATTTTAGCGACATGACAGTTAGTGTCAACCATACGTTCCGGAAAGACAGGCGAGATTTTAACCGTCTGGTGTTTTTGGTTGACTTGCGAAAAAGTCGGTGGCGTTTTCCAATATCATCAATGCGGGGCAGGATGTCCCGCCAGGGACAAAGCAAAAGCCAATGGTGTTCAAGCTTCGATTGTTGTCAATTATCCATCTGTGGAAGCCAGATAGTGCGTCTCATCAGATATGGATACCATACTTTTTGAGGTTTCGTCAAGCATTTTCCAAACCCGCCTTTGCCTATTCTGCGGGATTTATGTTTTCGATGTTATATTTTCCGTTGGGTGAAATTGCGCTCGCGCCGCAATGAAATTCGCTTGACGCAACAAGAAAAATGGTGTATCCTTTTAGGCGGTGTTTCTGTGTGCCGGGATGTCGGAATTGGTAGACGAGCTAGATTCAGGATCTAGTGGGCATTAGTGCCCGTAGGGGTTCAAATCCCCTTCCCGGCATTCGTAGCAAACGCTACAATCGTCCCGTGTTGACAACCCGTTGAATTGAATCATACCAGACGTGGAGCCTCGTTACCCGGTTCGTCGTTCTGCATTCAAGGTTTCCGGTACGACGCGAAGAAAAAGCAGTACCGCGATGTAGCCGATTCCCGCCAGAACGTAGCCGGAAGCGCCCAACCCCCACAGATCGGCGACATTTCCGACCACGAGATGCCCCGCCGCCCCGCCAAAGTCTCCGAGCAATCGCCACATGCCGAGGAATTCCCCGGCGCCATCCTTTGGCGCGAGATCGGCGCCGAGCGTCATCATGATCCCCGATCCGACCCCGTTGCCGAACCCGATGAGAATGGCGCTTCCCAAGAGCGTGCCGAAACGTCCGGTGAACGGCATCAACGCCATGCCTGTAGCAAAGATAAGGAAACACGGCACAGCCGAATATCTCCTGCCGAAACGGTCCATAAGGAATCCCGCCAGCGGAAACAGGGACATGTCCACCGCCGAAGAAATCATGACGATTAGCCTGACGGTGCGCGCCGGCAATCCGACAATCTCGCTGGCATACAAAGGAATCACGACCCACCTTCCTTGGCGAAGCGTTTGGACGCAGATCTGGGCAAAACCGGTCGTCGCGAGCGTCCGGTAGTGCGTTTTAAGCAGCCTCGGCAACCGCTTAAAATCAAGAGACGTAGAATCGGCAGGGGAACTACCGGTTTCCGAAACGTAAAGTATGCAGAGAATCGACGCCAACCCGCCGACCGCGAAATACACAAAGAACGGCGTGCGGAGACTCGCGCCAAGGAAGATCGCGATCAGTTGCCCTCCGAAAACGCCAATACGGTTTATGCCGCCAAATAGAGCGATCGATCTGCCCCTTTCACGCCTCGGAATAACATCCCTCATGTACGCATGCCGAGAGAGCGACCATAAGGTTTCACCTATGCCTCCAATCAGTCGATATACAATGAGTTGAGAGACATCGGTGGCAAGTCCTATGCCGAGCATCGACAGAGAATCCAGAATAGCGCCGATAATCATTGAACGTCTACGTCCGATTCGCTCTACCAAAACACCGGCGGGCAGGTTGCCGACCACCACGACGGCTATGACAAACGTTGTCAGCGCGTAAGACAGCGAGAAGGATTTCACATAAATTGCAAATGTCGGTGTGACGACGCCTTGCCCGAAGGCGAGTAGAAGGGCTGGCAGATATACGGGTAAGATAAGCGAACGGCGGGAGAATTTTGCCTTGTCCAAATTTATGTTCCGTGGCGCGGGAGCGGCGCGCGCGTTAGGATATATATCGGTGGGTGTAACTATACCTTACGTTGGGTGATATTGTACTTGTTTTGTTGGCAATAACCGGCAGTTTGTAGTTGCTCAATTCATTGAGCGCCTCCGATTGATTGTAACATTTATACTGCGCGCTGTCAGAAATTGCGTCTTTTGTAGGAGCGATCTCCAGGTCGCGACCTGCGTTCCCGGTAGGAGCGACTCTTGATCGCGACATGCGTTCCCCGTAGGTGCGGTTTCCAACCGCACCTACCGCCAGACGCTTGAAAACACGCAATTTTCAGCAGCGTGAAGTATAGATTTTGAATTCGTGAAACGTTCATTCTAATCAAAGATCTTTCCTCGATCCAGCGGATCGACATGTGGATAGAAGACGATACGTCCAAATTCCCGCGCTCCAGAGGAGCGCAATGTGGAGCACGTTCCACGACTCCGTAGGCGGGGATCAAACGAGCGGATAGCGAGTGCGATAGAAATCCTATCTTGCCCCACTTGCAATTGACGGATCCACCCACACTTTCTTTACCTGAACGACACGATCAGAACCTAGGTCTCCAAGCCGGATAGCGCATCCTTAAAGCATTGATAAGTGGCGTCATCAAAGAGGACGAATCGCGCCTCCCTTATTTCCCGATGCGTCTCTGCAAACTCCTTCACGGCATTCAGCGCGACGACAGCCGCCTTGGGCGTCGGGTAGCCGTAAATCCCCGTGCTGATTGAGGGAAAGGCAACAGTGCCGAGACCGTGCCGAACCGCCAAAGCCAAACTTTCTTTATAGCAACTTGCGAGCAGCGCCGGTTCGTTTGCGTTTCCGCCGCGCCACACCGGACCTACGGTGTGGATGACGTATCGCGCCGGGAGATTGCCGCCGGTCGTGATCACTGCCTGTCCCGTGGGGCATCCGCCCTGTTGCGCGCGGATTTCGTCGCACTCCTTCATGATTTGTGGACCGCCGGCACGGTGAATCGCTCCGTCCACCCCGCCGCCACCGGCAAGCCGCTCATTGGCGGCATTGGTGATGGCATCCACCTTTTCTTTGGTGATGTCGCCTTGCACAAGTTTGATTCTGGTTCGGTTAATCGATGTTTCCATGGTTTGCCCCTTGATGCCTAATGGTCGATTGCCTTTTCTACGCGTTGCCCTTCACCGCGCTAATCAGAATCTCCAAGACCAATTCTTCGTAAGAGATTCCGTCCGCTTCCGCTTGCGCCGGGAGATCGCTCAATTCTGTCAAGCCGGGGAGCGTGTTCAGTTCCATCACGTACGGCGAGCCATCCGTATCGACCAACATATCCACTCTCGACGCCCCCCGACATCCGATTGCCCTGTGCGTATTGACCGCGATTTCTTGCACGCGCGCTGTCAGACGATCCGACAGTCTGGCTGGTAGAATGAATTCCGTCATCCCCTCCGTGTACTTGGCTTCGTAATCGTAGAATTCGCGTTTGGGCGCTAATTCAAGCACGGGCAAGGCGCGAAGATTTTCTTTCATCCCCAATAGTCCGACGGTGATCTCTTGTCCCCGAATGTACTGTTCAAAGAAGATTTCCCCGAACTCGAACTGGGTCTTGTAAGCGATTCGCTTCAACTCCGGCATTTCTTTGACTATCGACACGCCGATGCTTGAGCCTTCCGAAGTCGGTTTAATCACCAGCGGCAAGCCCAGTCGGTCCGCGGCTTCGTCACACTGCTCCGTCAGGTTGGCTTCCGCGTCCACGGCAAGATAGGCTGGCGTCGGAACATCGGTGGTGGACAGCACGCGCTTCGTCATGACCTTGTTCATTGCCAACGCGCTTGCGAGGACACCCGATCCGGTATAGGGGATTTCAAAGGCATCCAAAACCCCTTGGATAGTGCCGTCTTCACACCCTTTGCCGTGCAGCGCCAGGAAGGCGATTTCGACGGATTCCGATCGCATCTCGTTTATCCAGTCGTCGGAGATGGGGTCAATCGCGATCGGATCCGCGCCGAGGCGTCGGAGCGCCGCTATGACGCGCGCCCCGGACCGCAACGAGACCTGTCTTTCACCCGACTTGCCGCCGAGCAAGACGGCGATTCGTTTGTTTAATACAACCTCTATTTCCACATCTAAGATGTCACTTGTCACGTGATGTTCCGGAGATGCCGTTGGCGATACTTTGAAGGGCATTATTCCTGCTCCCAAACTGGGTTGTGATAGTTTGTAGGACTTAAGCGCTTCTGTAGGGAACAACGATCGTTGTTCCCTACGGTCTCTTTGATGAGCTTGCTGTAGTTGCCCGATTTATCGGGCGTTGAGGCGTGCGATGCGGCGATAAATCGCCGAACTACAAGGCTTTGGATGTTCAACTGCGTAAGTCCTAAGTTTGTATACGCCGCGCGGTCAGAAATTGCGTACCCCGTAGGTGCGGTTTCCAACCGCACCTACCGCCAGACGCTTAAAAACACGCAATTTTCAGCAGCGTGAAGTATACTTTATCGTCGGACGAAGCCGATTTCCTGCAGGTCCCTAAGGACAATCCGATCAATCGCCTCCTCATTGGTTATACGAACATAATTCGCTCCGCGATTCACACAAAATTGCCGCAAGCGATTACAAAAACTATCAACTCGCTGTTTGTACTGGGCGTGCGTGCCCTCATCTATCGTGATTTCTTTGGCATCCCCCGTCTCCGAATCTTCCAACCGCCATTCCCCCAAGAGTTGCGGCTCAATTTCGATCCGCGCCAAAATTTGGATTAATGTGAGATCAAACTTGCGAGCCAGAAGTTGCTTGAGCGCCGATTCGTAGCCGTCCATATCAAGAAAATCGGAAATAATTACGACTGCCCCGGCCTGGCGCGAAAGCGTGGTTAAGTATTTCAGGCATCTCGCCAAATTTGTTTTTTCGCCAACGTCGACACCTTCAAGCGCTTTCGACAGTCGCGTGAATTGGGCTTTTCCGTAAGCGAGGGGAACAATCGGGCGCGGGCTATCCGAGAACGCATGGATAGCGACTCGATCCAATCCTGCCAAACCGATGTAACCGAGAGCCGCCGCCACCCGTTTTGCCTGAGCGAGTTTGGTCGGTTCGCCAAAATCCATCGACTTGCTGTTGTCCAACAAAATACTTATCGGCAGATCTTCCTCCGCCCGGAACAGTTTGATGAAGAGCCGATCCAATCGGGCGTAAACGTTCCAATCGACGTTGCGCAGATCGTTCCCGATTTCGTAGGCGCGGTAGTCCGTGAATTCGACGCCGCTGCCTTTGTTGGCGCTGCGCCGTTCACCCTTGAACTTGCCTCGAAAAACGCCGCGGGAATGAATGCGCAATCGATCAATCTGTCTGAGAAATTCAGGGCTCAATAGTGTCATCGTTCAGTCATCAAATCGGGGGTCAAACTTGGTTCGCGGCATCTATTTTAGCAGACTCTCGGCAAGTATGCAATATCAACCTGACGGGGAAGCAGGGGAATTGCATCTAAATTTTGCCCTTGACATGGGACGCATTTAGGATATGCTTATGTAGAATCTTCCGCTCATGCCAGGAAATGGTGCAACAGAATTTGTAGGAAACAACAATCGTGGTTCCCTACTTGACAAGAAAGCGATTGCGCTTCGTGCATTGCACTTTCTTTTTGCATGAGCCAAATCTTTTAAGGAGTAGACCATGATTAATTCCCCGATTTCCTCTATTGAAGACCATTTCGGCTCATTGCCGGACCCCAGACGCGTTGATTGTCGCACGCCGCATAAATTGCTTGATATTATTGTGATTGCTATCTGCGCGGTGATTTGTGGCGCCGATAGTTGGGTAGCCGTTGCAGCATACGGAAACGCCAAACACAAGTGGCTATCCGGATTCTTGGAATTACCAAAAGGCATCCCGTCGCATGATACGTTCGGTCGTGTGTTTAGCGCCATAGACGCCGAGAAATTTGAAGAGTGTTTCATCAACTGGATTCGTAGCGCCATTGAAGTAACGCAAGGCGAAGTGATTGCGGTTGATGGCAAGCAGCTGCGTCGTTCTTATGATACGCAGAACAACAAAGCGGCAATTCACTTGGTTAGCGCTTGGGCGTGTCATCAAGGCGTGGCGCTAGGACAAGTTAAAGTTGCCGACAAGTCGAATGAGATTCCAGCCATTCCCGAATTGCTTGAGATTTTGGAGGTTTCAGGGTGCATTGTTACGACGGATGCGATGGGTTGTCAAACCAACATTGCCCAGACTATTGTGGATTCAAACGCCGACTATGTTTTGGCGCTTAAAGCCAATCAAGGACAGTTGCATGAGGATGTAAAACTTCTGTTTGATGGTATCTCAACGGAGGAGATAAAAGGTATTCACACCAACTCGAATCAAACAGTTGATGGCAGCCATGGACGCATTGAAACCCGCAAGGTTGAGGTGATTGCGGACCCCGGTGTAATTTCTTCTCTCAGAGGAACTGAAAACTTCGTTAATCTCAATTCGGTCATCAAAGTCACTGCTTGGCGTGAAATCGACCAAGAGACGACCTGCAAGACACGCTACTACATTTCTTCGCTTCCCGGTGATGCGACAGAGTTGCTTGAAGCCACCAGACGCCACTGGCGGATTGAAAACTCATGCCATTGGGTATTGGATGTCGCTTTCCGTGAAGATGCGTCGAGAGTCCGTACACGCAATGCCGCCGAAAACCTCGCCATTGTCCGACGCATCGCGCTCAATCTACTCAAAGCCGAGAAGACGACCAAACTTGGGGTTGCCAATAAACGACTCAAAGCCGCATGGGACGACAAGTATTTGACTACTATTCTGTCTACTCTATTCTGAAAATTTAGATGCAATTCCCCTGGACGGGGAAGATAGTAAGGGTGGAAGAATGGAAGAGAGGAAAGATGGAGGGCGGTAGAAACCGAGTTTTTTCTTGAAAACTCGGTTTCTCAAATTCCCTGTGCGCTTTCTTTTGACATGAGCTCAAGGTTCTTCCAGCAATCCTCATTCTGTTTATCGAGTTGGAGAATCGGTTGTGACGTATTCGGATCGTAACCGGCTTCTTCCAAAAACGCCTTGAGCGTTCCGAGTTTCGCTGTTTCTTCCAGTTGGATTTCAATAACCTCTAGCAGATTCTTTCGCGCCTCATCAATGCCCTTTCCGCAACTCACAACGTCTAACTCCGGGCAGTGGGCAACGTACATGTTCCCCTCTTTCCAGATTTCTTCCGTTATAACAAGATTCTTCACTGTAACCTCCTCAATCTATAAGAACCCGTGCCGAAACTACGGCATACTTGCAATGATATTCTGCACTTCGGTTTCCAATTCAATGGTAATTTGCTGGGTCGTCTGCCTCTTTTCTTTCTTGTACGCTTCATACGAATCCAGCAGATTCCTCGGCGTTCCGATACGCAGGAAGGCGTCCAAAGGCCCCTTGACGTTAGATCTGCCGAACACCTCGACTTCGAGCCGCGTGATGACCTCAAGGAAGCGTTCCTGAGACGGATTTTCGCCGATGTAACCTTCGTAGATCGCGATCGAGTTTACGATACGGCGCAGGTCGGTGTAAAACTGCCGAAACTTGTCAACGCGCTGCGCGTGAACCTCTCTCTCGTACTCCGTCATTTCATCCATATCCCGGTAGATTTCCTCATCGATCCGATTCTGAATGGCGCGAACTCGCCTGAGCGGATTTCGATCAGGTTGAGCCGTGAGTTTCAGAAACTGCTCCACCTGCGATAGAATGTGTTCGCGCGTCTGCTGAATGCGTTCATTAAGCGAGCTCCCTTCGTCCATGCGCAGATGATAGCCTCTCGCCAGAATTGCCAGCAGGTTGCCTCCCACGTTTTTCACGCGGTCGTATAGGTCTTCGGGTCGATCGGCGGGGTCGGGCAGGACGCTCTGCTCGAGATTGACAATCGCCTCCTCAATCTCTCCCCACATGTCTTTCTTGTAAACATACTTTATCCCGACAGGCACGAGATAGAGAGGTTTGAGGTTCCCCGCCTTTTCCATGTCATTGAGCGCCCACAAGCCGAACTGCACGATTCCGCTCTCGAACGGCATGATGGTTTCGTTCTGGTGCGATATTTCGCCTTCGCCGAAGATGACCAGCTTCCGCGCCTCTTTGGCGAGCGTTTCGCGCGTCATCCGAAAGGCGTCGCGGTCGACGGCGCCGCGTATGACGGAGTAGGCGCCGAGCCGCGTCATGAAAAACCCTCTCACGTTTATCCCCGCCAATTTTCGGTCGAAGGTCTCTCGCGCGCACATATACCGGAATCGTTCGCCACAGCGATTTGACAGCGAAAACAGCACATGCGGATCGGCGCGAGAGGGGTGGTTCGGCACCAGAATGGCCGGATAGCCATCGGTCGATTTCAGCCTGTCAATGGATTCTTGGTCAATATCGACATGCGAGACCTTCGTTGTAAGGCGCATGAGGAGCGGCAGCAGCGCCTTGACGCTTCCGATTATGAGTCTATTTTCTTTTGGCGGTTTGAAGTCTAGCATGGGTTTATTCCGAGGTCAGCTACGGTGCAAGTCCGACATGTAACGCAATGAGAGGAAATCGACGATTTGGTAATTATGCAAGACAGAAACCGAGTTTTCAAGCAAAAACTCGGTTTCATGGATATTGGTGATACTACACATCAGCCTTCAAACGGGCTTTCAACATCATTTAGCCTCTGCAAATCCCGCTGCCGCTCCTCCCAATCCGGCAGATAAGCGTGCATAAAACTCCGAAACAACCTCCCGTGATTCGGGGCAAGGAGGTGAACCAATTCGTGGACAATCACAAATTCGCCCAACGCCATCGGGAGGTCTAGCAACTCCGTGTTCAAGGTCAATCGTCCGTTGGTGGATATGGATGCCCACTTTCGCCGCATACCGCGCAGATGCACCTCGCGCACCGTGACGCTCATGCGCTCTGCCCACTGGCGCACGGCGATTTTCATAGCGTCTGAATCGGTCCATCTGCTTTCGGGCGTCATGATTGTTTTGCCGTCATCAACTTGTTCGCGATTTCGATTAGATCATTCTCGTGGACAATTGGTCTCAACCTTTTGTACAGTTGCGTGCGGAGGCGGACGGTTTGGTGGACGTTCCACCCGTAGTCCGGGAACCGATCGAACACTTCATTGACGCTTTTCGCCTCCTCTGGAGTCACGGTTCTTGTCGCTTCTTGAAGAACCTTGTAAATCGCATAGGCGTTTTCGTCCAAATCCAGCCGCTCACGTTCAATCGTCGACTTGTTGCATTCCTCGATAAACCTCTCAAATTGAGCCAAAGCCTCTTGTGTCGAGATTTGTCGATTCTCGTAAGCCTCCATAACCGCGTCGGCGCGTTCTCCGATCGAAATCAGGAACGGCTTGGAACCGCCCTCCTCCGAAACGGTTTTACTGAGAACCTTCCGCAAATTCAACACCTTCACCTCGTCGGAAATCTCGCTTTCGGCGACTTCTCGCAGGGTGTCGGCGTTCAACTCGTGGATGGCGCCGGGAAGTTCAAAGTTATCCCCCTCCGTATGTTCCTGAAGCAGTTCGCGCGTTTTCTCGACCAGCTCCTTGTCAACGTAGGGGTTGTCCGCGTAGGCGTTGCGGATTAGCGCATAGAGTGACGCCAGCGCGCCATAATCTTTCAGGAACGGACGCAGAAAGGCGTCGGGCGACAGGATGTTGTAGAGGTCCTGCACGCCTCTGAAAAACTTGAAGAAGGCTTCACGCGCCTCCTTGTCCTCGAAGTGGGCGATCGCCCGCTCTTTTCCTCTATCGTCCCAACTCCACGCGTAGGACAGATAGTCCGACTCGGCCTTCTTGAGCCGCGCGGCAAAGAGGTCCTTGAGCGCGTCAATGTTCTGGATCACGCTCCCCACCACGTCGGAATCGAAAGCGAGGGCTTTTTCCAGATTCTCGAAGATGCCGACGAAATCCAGAACAAACCCGTACGGTTTCGCGAGTCCGTCGTTGTCCTCGTAGGGTCGGTTGACGCGAGCGATAGCCTGTAGCAACACATGGTCGCGCATCGGTTTGTCGAGGTACATGCAGTAAAGGATCGGCGCGTCGAAACCGGTCAGCAACTTTTCGGTCACTATCAGTATCTTTGGGGAATCGCTCTTGTCGGCGAATCGCTTGCGAATCTCCTTTTCCTCGTCCTCGTCCCGATGATGCGCTTTCATGAATTCGGGGTCTTGATTGTACGGGGAATAAACCACCGCCGAGTACTCCGGCGGCAGATGTTCGTCAAGCGCCTCTTTGTACAACGCGCACGCCTCGCGGTCCACGCCGACCAGAAACGCCTTGAAGCCCATCGGCTCGACGTTGTCGCGGAAGTGTCCCGCGACATGCCGGGCGATGCCAGCAACCCGATTGGGGGCTTTCATCATCTCTTTCAACCCGACTGCGCGGTCGAGAATGGCATTCAACTCCTCCACGTCGCTCACGCCTTCCGCCGCCGCGAGTCGGAGGAATTCGCTCTCCAGTGTCTCGCGGTCAACCTGCAAACCGGACGGAGCGAGCGCGTAGTTCAACGGCACCGTGGTACCATCCTCGATGGATTCCGCTATGGCGTATTTGTCAAGGTATCCCTGCTCATCATCCGCGCCGAATACTTTGAACGTCCCTCTCCCGTGGGCGAGATCGTCAATCGGCGTGCCGGTAAAGCCGGTGTAGGTCGCGTTGGGAAGCGCCCCCACGAGGTAGTTCCCGAGGTCACCCCCGGTGGTGCGGTGCGCTTCGTCGACCAAAATCGTTACGCTCTCGCGCGTGTTGATCCTTGCCGGTATGCCATCAAACTTGTGAATGGTCGAAACCACCAAGCCGCGATAATCGGAGGACAGAATCCTTCGCAGGTGTCGAATGCTTTTCGCAACTTCAGGCGTCCCGATGCCGTATGCCGTGATATTCTTGAACAGTTGGCTCTCCAACTCGTTGCGATCAACCAGCATCAGCACGGTGGGCTTTTCCGTCTCCCCGCCACCGCGCAACAGACGGGAGGCGATGGTTATCATGGTGAGCGTCTTGCCGCTCCCCTGCGTGTGCCAGACCAATCCTCGCCGCTTCGCCGGGTCGTAAACCCGATCGACCACACCCTCCACGGCGCGGGTCTGGTGTTGACGCAACACAACTTTGGTCAGCTCATCATCCCTGCTCAGGAAGATAATCGATTCGCGCAGGGTTTTGAGAAAACGAGAGGGATCGAAGAAAGTCTTGACCTTATCTTCGTAGTTGGCGGGGGCGTCGGCTTTCCAGTTAAACAGATTCTTGCGGCTGGTGTTCCACGTGACGCCGTAGAAGAAATCCAAGAGCTGCGTGACGCCGAACAGTTGCGCCGTGGTAAACATCTCGGGCGTTTCGCGGTGGTAGCGGCGAATCTGATCAACGCCTTCCGACAACCCATCCCGCTTGTGCGCGGATTTGGTTTCCACCACCGCCACCGGAATCCCGTTTATCAGGAGCGCCACATCGGCGCGATTTCGGTGCCCCGCGTTTCTCTGCCACCACTCATCGGTCACGTGGAACAGGTTGCTGTCAGGCGTATCGAAATCGATCAGCGTGACATTTCGCTCGCGATTCTCGCCGGGGACGAAGATTGACCGCTCGCCGCGCAGCCAAGACAAAGCGTCCCGGTTTCCTTCCAGCGTCGGATTGAGCAGGTTTAACTGACGCAGAATCTCCTTGCAACGCTCCTCATCCAGTACCCCGCTGTTGAGTTTCAGAAGTTGCGTTTCCAGCAGCTCGGCAAAGTACAGGTTGGTGTCGCCGCCGCGCATCCGCATAGCCTGTGTCGCCGAAATAGACTCCCAGCCGATTTCATCGGCGTACCTGAGCATCGGATTTTGTACGGCGTCTCGTTCAGACATTACATTCCTCAAGGCGTAGAAACCGAGTTTTTTCCGCCCCGGAAACACGAGATTGACAAAAATCGGACCGATTTACGTAAAATTCAGCCAACGCGAACCAAAAACTCGGTTTCTCTGTTATAGGCGGTAACTTGCGTTATTCCATAGGGATTAAGTTAAGGACATTTACCTATCATTTGTCGAGTTTCCCATTGTAGTCCTTGAGTCTGTTGGGACGAACACAAAGCTGCGATTACCTGATTGTGTAAGTGTTTTTAGCCCCAGCGGGGCGACAGGTTTGTAGAAATGTGGACACACCAAATTCCAAAGCCCCAGCGGGGCGACAGGTGTAAGCGTTAAATTCGCACAAAACCATTCGATATTGCCCCAAAAATGACAACATAGGAACTTGCGACCTGCTGTTCCAATAGGATCCGGTAGAATCAATCACTCGATAAATTCAAAATGAGAATTGCTGCTGTTATAGACAGCAACTTGCGTTATTCTACTGTAAAACAGACTAAAAACCAAGATAAATCGGTTTGAAAGGAGTTCGTCATGGATCAGATACGTGCCGTTGATGTCTTATAACGTGGGGAATGGCAGATTGGATGGGTCGAGGAAGCGCCCGGCGTGAACCGCCAAATCGGAGGCTTTGGAAATGAATCGGGAGCAATCGAATTGATTGGCATGGCAAAGCATCGGCTCTCGGATGCCGGCACGTTCAAAACTGACAGTCTCCGAAGCGTAGACAAACGATGTCAATCAATCTCGCCAGCAAGTCGCAACGCTTTATCAATGAGCGTTGAACTCATATACAGGCCACGCTCGTGCAAACGGTTTATTAGTGGCTTAATCTCTCCGATTAGCCTATTCTCCTTCGCAATTAGCAAAACGCCTATTGTCCCGGTAACCTGCAATCCAATCCGTTGGGCATATAAACGAGCTTTGCGTTCATCAATTATGACCAGACGCGCATTGTATTCTACTGCGAGGGCTAACACTGAGGATTCGCCACGGTGTAGTCCAGTATCGGTGAATGTCCGTTGTGAATGACGTAAGCGTACCGTTTTAATCCAAGTCGCGCTTTCCAGTGACGCCCGGCGCGCTGTTGAATCAACCTTGAGGAATTCGTCTTCAACAACTGACGGAATCCAGACTTCCGTGTACAGGTCCCGCAATAAAGAAAAGTGGTCGAGCTCCCATAGCGCAACGAGCGGTGTATTATTGACTATAACTGGCTTTTCTTGCATTTGCGAGAGATTCTTCCAGTTCCTCGGGCGTTTCTCCGAAAGGGGATAAGCCGTGCTTCCCGAGAATGTAGATAAACTCGGTTCGCGACATACCGGCGAGTTGGGCGGCGAGTCCGCTGCTGAGTTGCCCGTTTTCGTAATATCTCAACGCCAGCAACAAACGTCCCTCTTTCTCAAGTTCGTCTGCCTCTTTTCCGAGAACTCCCAGGATTTCATGTGGATACTGTAGAGTTGGCGTTGCCATTATGATGCCTCCTCCATTAGTTTGGCAATTCCGAATCAATCAATGGTACGGCTGATCTTTTTCCAGTCATCAGTTCCTCAAGCACGGCGTGAAACAGTTCATCCAATCGGGTGGTTTCACGTTCAAGAGCAACTACTTTTTCGTCAATTGCTTGCAAAATTCCGGCAATAGCGTGTTGTTCGGAGACTGGTGGAAGCGCGAAAATGAATTTCCCCAAGGCGTTCCACGAGGTCCTTGGATGATTCACGCCTGTTGATGTCGCTGCTGCATGGCTAACGAGCGCGTGAGTGTGGAAAAGATAAACCAAAAAATTCGGGGTTGTTCTTGGGTTTGCGGAAACGACAAGAATGTCGGTGGAACAAATTCCTTCCATTTCAGCGAGAACGGCTTTGTCCAAATAAGATCGCAACTTACCGTATAACACATCGTTGGGATAAAAACGACTTTTCGCGCTCTTCACTTCGGAAGAATCACCCCAACGTTTCAATTTACTTTCACCTGAATCAATATGCTCAAGCCCAACATAGTCTAAGCCCAAGTCTGCATTAGGATTGATGCTCTCACGTCTCAAACTAGCAATCTCCTTGAGTTGTACTATTTCCCAACTCTCGGGAATCTCCCCAATCTCCGTCCGCTTGCAGGGTTCACCCTTCGTGCCGTGAGAGAATAGGTAATCCATCAACGCCGCTTTGCGCTCGCGCTCTAACGAGATCTCCTTTTGGCGGGCAAACTTGGCTTCTTGGATGGCACGCAGAACCGAGGCAATGGCGCGTTGTTCGGGGAGTGGGGGAAGCGGGATTCTGAAATTGGTTACCGTTGTTTTGTTTATGGCTTTGAAGGTCGAACCGTAACTCTGAGCTTCAAGTTCTTTTTTTCTGTACAAGAGGGAATAAAGAAGGAATCTGTTGTCGCCTTCCTTCAAGCGGATTGACGTAAGTCCGCGTCCAATGACATATTTCCTATCCGATAGATTGACATTGCCAACAGGCGCTCTCACGGACATGAGAACACTACCGTCGGGTGAGACCCTGGGGCTTTTCGTACAGTATTTTGTCGGAAGTGGGAACAACTCGGTAAATTCGGCTTTTCCCTGAAGGAAAGGCATTCCCAACCCTTCTTCATTGTAAGTAGCTGAGGGGGGGGACTGTCCCATGACGATATCACAAACATCACCTAGTCGTACTACCTTCCAATATGCAGACAATTCCATCTCATTCATCACAGCGCCTCACCGTTCAGTCGCCTTCGGGTTTCCTCTTGTACTTCAGAATGTTGGCCAGCGTTTCCAAACCGTACTAATTCCAAATCCGAAGGTTCTGTGTACAATCGTATTTAATCATCGGTAGTATTAGTAATGGAAGTTGATTGAAGCGGGAAATAGATTGTTTATATTCCCAATCTCTACTTTGAAGATAGCCTCATATTTGGCTATATACTCTTACGTATTGAAAACGGTCACTTGGAGCATCCTTATCTTGGGATAATAGGCATCGTGACCCCCATATTACCCAGATCAGTTCTCCGTTTATTTCTTCCAAATGACGCTCCAACAAATCTTCTCGTAAATAGGTAAATCTTTGCATTTCTGGCCATTCTTCTCCATGGCCAATAACAATTGAAGCGCGCCTGCCATCTTGTTCAAAGAGGTCGTATCTCTGGGGCTGTCCACATAAGCCAAAGGTCTCTGCAATCTGCCTAGACGGCATTGCAATGTTTCGGCTAGCGACAACTGCACTGTGATAATCTTCCCAATTAGTCATCCTCACCGGAGACAGTATCTGAAATTTCTTATATCTTTTTTCTTCAACTTCAACGGTTTCCCATGTTAATTCAGGGGTTTCTTGGCTTAATGGCATTTCTTTCGCTTCTAACTCCTTGTCTCTACTGATATGTGCAAGGTTGTCACAGAATTCGCGCACCTTATTCTCAGAAGAAGGTGCGCCGCTACTTGGTAGTACGAGCCTTTTTTTTGAAACCAAAGCAGATTCGACCTCAATCGACAATTCTTGCCAGTCGTTTTCTGGATATGTATCACACCAAGGTATTTCTCCAGCATATGTGTAATGGTCTCTTGGAAATGATGGTACATTCCACTCATTTATTCTCGCGTGCCTTGTCCTTTCGACGATTTCCGCCAGATTTTCAGATTTCACAATCAGTCCCTGCAAGGCGATTAACATGCTACGACTAACCTGATCGTCTTTCTGACTTAGGCTTCCATCCAAAAGTACCCACGTCCCTTTCTCTCCACAGAGGCGATTAATTCTCAAACAGCACGTCAAATCTGGAGGAGCACTCGTGGAGATCCATTTTTTGGCAGTTTGCTGTCGATCGCCCAAAAAATCTTCGTCAACCAAGATGTGCTCTGGCATCTTATCCGGGAAACTCGGATCGATATCAGCATCTGAAATGCGTACGTCGTCATAATAATCCGGTAGAAGGTTCGTATCCTGTCTAAGTCCGGCAAGTTCAAAAAACGCTATCCACGAATATTTCTTGCCGTACCGATCTGTTTTACCCCCATTCGGTAATCTATCAAAACTCCAACTTGCTCTTGATATCACCTTGTCAATGTCTCCAAAACTGTCCAAAGAATATCCCAAATCGTACATTCGCCAGAAAATATTTGCTCGCACACGCTTATATTCATCGTGCTCAAAATCATAATTACTTCTGTCTTCTACCAGCACTCCAAGCGTGTAATTTGCAAAATCCATCTGGACTGGAGCATTTCCGTCCCGGTATTCATCAGCATTCCTATCTTCACTTTCACCCCACTCCCGGATTCCACCATCTGTAAACGGCGGGGTGATACGCTTTCGCTTATCATCTGTTAGCAAATCGGGGTGATGTATCAAAGCAATGTCTATCGTCCGTCTTGCATAATCGCGCGCCAAGATGTGTGTTGTCGAATACGATGCGCTAGGCTTGAACATGGTTTCATACAATTTTCGGCCATACAGGGGCAACACATCGTTTGCAAAACCGGCGTCCTCAAAATCGTGCTGTCGCGCCATTGCCACGCCATAGGTAGCAGCCAGCATCCGCTCGGGAACATACGGATCGTTAATTGCAAGTGATTTTGTCATCAATTTGAAGAATTCTTCAGGAAAGCGACGGCCATACCAGTAAAGCGCACGCGTAGCCTTATCGCGCAACGGCCGCACCGTTGATGTAAGCAACCACATAATGTGCTCTGCCAAGAGACGTAGACGTTTTTTGCTGACATCAGATAATTGTTGATTGCTCTGACAAGATGTCTCAAAACGCTCCAATAGCTTTTCACAACGCTTAACATTTAGTCTAATATACTCGGTCCAGCTTGTGTCCCGCTCAGCCATAGGCAGTTCCATTAGCCGCTCCGACCAGAATGAGGCATTGAGCGGGTGATTGGCATGCCCAATGGTCTTTTGTGCTAACCCCAGGAGCGGCTCGCGGTTTTGATGTGTCTCAAAGAGTTGAGTAATTAGATTGGTACAATGTGAGTTGATATATTTTGGCGAAATTTCAAAAAATGCACGAATTGATAAATTAATTGCGGTTGCATGACCTGAATGATTGTGCAAAAATTTACCGGTCTCACGTGGAAGTAGTGCCGCTAGACATCTACTTATATCGCTGTACATCGGATGTAAAGTTTCATAGTCTTCGCTGAATAGTGCTGCTACCGTGTCTTCGCGATTTAAGAAGCAATGCACATCGTCAGACGCTTTTTGAAGAAGGTATTGTGCGATGAGGTAACCGCCGAGCAAATCATAGGTGAAATACATTATGTCTTCATCTTGTCCCCAATCTTGATAGATCAACAACCCTTCATCTACTATAGCATGTGTCTTTGTTGTAAACCATTTTAGTTGTTCACGCGATTGTTCATCTGCGATGAGTACCAATTCGTCAAGAGGGATATGGCGACTGCGACGCTCCCAAAAGTACTCCCCGATCTTGGTCAATACGGGCTGAATTATAGAAGTCTTCGGCTGGCGACCGAGGCGATCGCACACAGTTCGGTTACATTGCTTCAAATATTTGTCAAAAACTTCAAATAGCGTTTGTTCGCCGACATAGATGTTTTTCTCCGCGTCCCGGGTGGGATTTTGACTCTCACAGAAAATCTTAAGGTAGATGGGATGTTTAAACTGCTCCAAAGGCGCCGCTGTGAGATCTGCCTTTATGTTGTATTCGTTAAAATAATTGATGACTGCTTCCTCTAGCTCGTCTTCGGTGTCGAAACCGTAGGAGTACACTCCATTGGGCGGATCGTTATTTTCCCAGATGACTTCTGTATAACTCGTCCGACAAGTTGTAATTAACACAAGGTTTTTTGTCTGTGCGATTTCTTGAACGAGCCCGTTTAAACCCACGCGCCATACATTTGAAAAAGCCCCGTTATGTGTGGACTCATTAAGCCCGTCAATAATCAATGGAATACGGGTATGGTATGCCTCGGCCGCCGCGGATAGCGCCTGTAAAAAATCGTTCCAGCTATAGGACGGTGGAATGTCAAGAATACTCCTCAACTGTTCTTCGATGGGTCGATTACTGGTGAAGCAAACCCCGCGAATAAATAGCGCCGGCAATCCGGTACCGGTATTCAATCGTTCATCACAGATATTGCATGCGATATGGGTCTTGCCAACTCCGGCATCTCCGAGGATGTTAAGTTCCGAGTGGTTAATACGCTTACAGCCTTTTAGTGCGTAGTATAGAAAATCATCCAGTAAGTTAGCGATCAAGGAACTTGGATAATGAATAGTCGTTTTTACTTCGTTTATAGATCGAAATTCTTTTTCTTCCTTTCCAGTGTACCTTATCTTGGATGTGCCATGTTCATCTCCAACTGTCCTATGGGTTTCAAGGGATTCTCTGAGTTGAGTGAGTACGGATTCCCAATCTATGGCTTGTACTTCGGCTAGCCGCTTTTCGCTTAAGAGTTCTTTGGCTTGTTCTAGCTGGGATATTGTGTGCACTAAGCTGGCTTGAAGTGACTCGGCGCTCTTGATAACCTTGGATTTTTCTTCTTCATCCCACTGAATGTCGTTAGGGATTGGCCCCTTAAGATTATCAATTGCCTTTTCCAACTCGGGAAGTTCCTCGTTAATTTTCTCGATTAATTCAGCGATCCGGCGCGCGAATCCTTTGTCGCCTAGAAGAACGTGAATACAATCATCCACGCGCGTTTCCGTATGCAAAAATGGGCTGAATTTTTCACCGACAGCGGCCTTCTGTTTGCTAAACTGTGTTTTAAACCAGTTCATGTCAAGTTCAAGTTCACCGAAGAAATAGTTTGTCTTTCCGGCAAATCGTGGTTCACTCAACCAAGCGTTAAAATCGCTAGCTCCCCAGTGTTCAAGTTCGATGCTCATATCTTGGGGAATGGACTCACGGAGTCCGTTTTCAAACCAATCTCGTTCTTTTTTAGAAAGATTGGATGGTGTGCACAAGATCCATTTCTTCAACTGTGGGTGTACTTGGCAGGCTTTCTCAAGAGATTTTTTAATAGATTGCTTTCGACTTTTTACGCTCAAACGAGGTTCTGGATAGTAAAATTTAGCTTGCCAACCCCACTGGTCACCGTTTGGCAGAGTCAGGTAAAATTCAACACCGTCACCACCCCCGCTATCATCTATGAATTTAAAACACCCGCGCTCTCCATAGATTCCTTTGGCAATCTGGTAGCACAGTTCTTCAAAACTACGGTGCTTGTTTTTTTCATAGATTTCAAGTTTAGACCAATCAATCATTATGTCGCTCCGGCTGCTTTTAGGTTTTAATTTGACTCCTATCTTCCGCTATCAAGGATTCAATGAAGTTTACATGTTAATTCCTGAACTTCCGTATTACGGTCTCTCTCCGTTTAATCCAAGTCGTGACAATAGATCTTCCAATGTTTTATCCGCTTTTTCGCGCGCAATTCGTGCTTCTATTAGGTCTGTTAAAATCTCATTCAGCGATCGATGTTCAACCTTGTCCCCCACGTCCACAAACTGTGAGGGACTCAGGTTATAGTCGGTTTTTCGGGCGTCTTCCAAAGTAATAACGGCGCTCAACTTCTCGCGGGATTCCCACGCCTTATAAACCTCGGACGCGACATCAATGCCTTCGTCCGTCAAAGCGTTTTTCGGCGTCTGTTTCTCAAAATACTTGGAAAGATTGATGAGCAGGATTTGTTCTTTGCGTGCAATCGGCTTGTTTCGGTTCAGAAGCAGAATGATGCCCGGAGCGCTGGTGTTATAAAACAGATTTTCAGGCAGGAGTATCACGCCTTCAATCAGGTCGTCCTCCACAAACGCCTTCCGAATGTCACGCTCGCGATTGGCGTTCTTATTGCCGGAGCCGCGCGAAACGGCGCCGGTGTCCAGCACAACCGCGGCGCGTCCGTTGCCTTTCAGGGACGCCGCAATATGTTGAACCCATGCCCAATCCGCCGATGAACTCGGCGGCGCGCCGTAACCGAACCGTCCCCACCGGTCGTTGGCGTAGAACGCCTCGTTGTACTCCTTCTGATTCCACATCGGATTGGCGAGGACATAATCGAAGCGTTGAAGCGTCGAATCGTTAGCCGCAAACCCCGGATTGCGGAAGGTGTCGCCGATGCGCAGATCGGCGCCGATGAAGTCGTGGAGAAAGGCGTTCATCTTCGCCATGGCGAAGGTGGTAGGAGTCAACTCCTGCCCGTAGATTTTGGGGGCTTGGCTCTCTTTATCGGGATGGGCTCGCTCGAACAGCAGGCGGGGTTTAATCAGCAGACCGCCCGAGCCGCACGCCGGATCGTAAATGGTGGTGTACGGTTCGGGGTTGATGATTCGCGCCATTAGCCAGCCGACCTCCTTCGGCGTGTAGAACTCGCCGGCGCTCTGTCCCTGGTCCTCGGCAAATTTCCGCAGCAGGTATTCGTAGGCGCGTCCCAGAATGTCCGGTTCGGTGTCCTTCAGCCCGAGCCGATACCGACTCAGCACCTCAATCAGGGCTTCCAGCCGATCATCGTCAAGGATGCGCTGCCCGCTTTGCGACTCGTTAAAGTCGCGCACGTCAAGGACGCCGCGCAGCAGCGGGTTCATTCGGGCAACCTCGCGCATGGCTTCCGTGACGAACTCTCCCAAACCGCCGTCTGCCGGGCGGTTGCGAAGTTGCTTCCAACTGTACTCTTGCGGGATATTAAATCTCACAATCGGAGGGCGTTCGTTCTTGAGCGCGTCCGCATGGTCGGCTTCAATGATTTCACGTGCCGTTTCTTCATCGCCAAATTCCGCCGCCTGTTCGGCGAATTCATCATTGAATACATCGGAAAGCCGTTTGTAGAAGATGAGGGGCAGGATGAAGTCCTTGAATTTCGAGGCGTCCGTTGCCCCGCGAATGACGCAGGCGGCATCCCACAGCCACGTCTCTAGCGTAGAGATGTCCAGTTCCTCCTGCTCCGGTGCGGGGAATTCGATGTTCGCCTGGGGCGGCTCGGAGGTGGGTTGAGGTTTTGGCAAGGGCTATTTCTCCTAACGAAGTTAAATCAAAGCGACATCTATGCTTTCTTGTGTGTCGCGGTTTGACTTTGGACTCACGCGAATCTCAATGTGACAATCCAGTTTTCCCAATAGAGAAAACAGATGGTCAATCGTAAAGTTCCTCAATCTGCCGTTTCTCAAATCGGTCATTTTTGACCGACTCAGTCCCAAGAAATCGGCCCCTTCCTTTTGAGCCATTCCCTGATCGGCAATCAAGCCGTTAATCTTGTATGCCAGCTTCGCTTTTGCCAGTCGTTCATCGGGGTTTGGTAGTTCCAAATCCTTAAACACGTTTCCTGAACTGGGGGTGTAGTTGCGCACGATTTACTTGCCTTTTCGCGAAATTGCCCGTATTGTAGGAATGTCAAGAAGTCGTTCATTTTCAGTCCACGGGTTTCGCACAATAACTTGGTGGTATCCGCGTTGGGCTTGATTTTGCAGCGTTCGCATGATTTGCAGCGAATCGTGCACAGTTTCGGCAAGCGTAGAATAATTCCCGATTTCCTTTATTTCTTCTAATGCCGAAAGACTATTCTGATTGAATGTAAAGACGACCCGCGTCTTTTCCTCTGTAGCCATTGCTTGACCTCCCGATAATAGATTTAGGACTGACGCGCTTCTGTAGGGAACAACGATCGTTGTTCCCTACTCATGACGGACAACTAAAGACTGACAATCATGGCAATCACTTAATGGTTCACTCGCTACGTATTTGGCGCTTGTTGAAACCGAGTTTTTTCCTCAAAACTCGGTTTCTTCCGTAGCAGAAAAGTGTCCACTAATCTCGATTGTCTACCATTCAAACAGACTCTCAAATCATAGTCCATCACTTAATCACATAAATCACAGTTCAGACAATATTAAACACCTTGGTAGGATCAAAGGAATGGACAATGACTGCGATAGAGATCCCATCTCTCGATCCCGACCCGGTGGAACGAACATCAAATTTCCCGACCTCTCACTACCACTAACAAGTTGAAATGTCTCACTCCGTGTAATCCTTTTAATCCGTTTAATCCGTGATTCAGACAATTGCCAATCAAACCACTAAGTGCTTAATCATAGTCCATCACTTAATCCCATAAATCACAGTTCAGACAATTTAACCGCCGACACCCTGGTAGGATCAAGCGAATGAATAATGAGTGCGATAGAGATCCCCCAAGCGAATGAATAATGAGTGCGATAGAGATCCCATCTCCCGATCCCGACCCGGTGGAACGAACATCAAATTTCCCGACCTCTCACTACCACTAAAAAGCTGAAATGTCTCAATCCGTGTAATCCGTTTAATCTGTGAAAATCCGTGATTCAGACAATGTAACCGCCTACACCCGACACTTACCACATCAATCTCGCGAGAACTCCTCCCGGCGCTGATAACGCACGTCCTTACTGGCTGCCGCGCCAGCCTATCCAACCGAGGAAGGCAGCGGCGCCAAGTCGGGTTGGACTGAGGCGCCGAGGTGATCCGTCGGATCGGCATTCGCCGCGCGCTCGTTTCGTCTCAGCGCTCGCTTCAGCACCTGGTCAATATGATCCGAGAACACGAACTCGAGCCCTTCTGTCGCGTCATCGGGTATTTCTACCATGTCCTTCTCGTTTCGACTCGGGGCGATAACGGTTTTAATGCCCGCCTGCTTGGCAGCCAACACCTTCTCTTTCAACCCGCCGATGGGCAAAACCCGCCCGCGCAGCGTAATCTCTCCGGTCATGGCAACCTCGGGGGCAACGGGGCGCCCGGTGGCTAACGACGCCAAAGCCGCCGCAATCGTAACCCCGGCCGATGGCCCATCTTTCGGAACCGCTCCGGCCGGCACATGGATGTGAATGTCGCTTTTCCAAAAGTTCGGGTCGAAGCGCAACTCCTCTGACTGCGATTTGACGTAACTCAACGCGGCTTTTGCGGACTCCTGCATGACATCGCCGATTTGGCCGGTCAAGGTCAGTTTCCCCTCGCCGACCATACGCGTGGCTTCGACGAACAAGATCTCCCCGCCCGCGGGCGTCACCGACAGTCCTGTCGCGGTACCGACCTCCTCCCTTCGATCCGCCACTTCGGAATAGAATTTCGGCGGTCCCAAGTGATCGGGAAGACTGTCCGCGGTCAGGTCTATCGGATTTGTTTTGCCCTCGGCTATGCTGCGAGCGGACTTCCGGCAGAGCGTGCCTAACTCTCGTTCAAGATTGCGCACGCCAGCCTCCCGCGTATACTCGCCAATGACGCGATTGATTGCTTCGTCTCCAATGGCAAACTGATCCGTCGTGATGCCATGCGCTTCGAGTTGGCGGGGGATGAGATACTGCTTGGCAATCATCGATTTCTCGATCGTCGTGTAGCCGGGCAACTCCAAGGTTTCCATGCGATCACGCAACGGGGGCGGAATGGTGTGGAGTTGATTTGCCGTTGTAATGAACATTATCTTCGAGAGATCGAACGGCACGTCAAGGTAGTTGTCGGTAAACGTGTCATTCTGCTCCGGGTCGAGCACCTCAAGCATCGCCGCCGCCGGGTCCCCGCGGAAATCCGAGCCGAGTTTGTCTATTTCGTCCAACATGAAAACCGGATTATTGGAGCCTGCCTGACGAATGCCTTTGATGATACGTCCCGGCATGGATCCGATGTACGTCCTGCGATGTCCGCGAATCTCCGCTTCATCGTGAGTTCCGCCCAGTGAGATTCGGACGAATTCCCGTTCCATCGCTCTGGCGACGGATTTGCCGAGGGACGTTTTTCCGACTCCCGGCGGACCAACGAAACAAAGGATTGGCCCCTTCATGTCCTGTTTCAGCATTCGCACGGCGAGGTACTCCAAAATGCGATCCTTGATCTTCGCGAGATTGTAATGGTCCTCGTCAAGTATCTCTTTCGCATGGGCAATGTCAAGATTGTCTTCCGTGCTGTCGCTCCACGGGAGGTTTAATAGCCAATCCAAATAATTCCGCGAGACGGTGGATTCCGGCGATGAGGAGTGCATTTTCGAGAGGCGATTCAGTTCTTTTTCAGCCGCTTTGCGCGCCTTGTCGGGCATATCCGCGTTCTCGAGTTGCTCGTGCATCTCATCCACCTCGAGCAGGAGGTCGTCCGATTCCCCCAGTTCTTTCTGGATGGCTTTCAACTGTTCGCGCAGGTAAAATTCGCGCTGTCCCTTATTTATGACCGCTTGCGCGTCGGATTGAATCTTGCTTTCCAACTCAAGCAAGTCGTGTTCCTTTGCCAAGTAGACAATCAGATGGTTCAGTCGATCTTTAACCGAAATTGACTCCAGAATGACCTGTTTATCGTCGGAGCGGAAGTCGAGAATCGCCGCAATGTAATCCGCGAGTCTGCCGGGCCCCTCGATATTTTCCGCGACAATTGCCAATTCCTCCTGATAGCGAGATGACAACTTCACGATCTTGTTTACGATGTCGACCGCGCTGCGAACAAGCGCTTTCGTTTCGACATCGCCATCTTCGGCATCCGGTTCCGCCTCCTCCTCTATGACATGCACGCGAGCTTTGAGGAAAGGTTTCGTGTCAAGAATCTCCTCGATTCTTACTCGCGCCTGACCGTGCGCCAAAAACAGCACGCTATCATCATCCTTCTTGTATCTCAAGATTTGAGTCAACGTGCCTACCGGCGCCAGGTCTTCGACGCTTGTTGGATTCGAGTCGCGGTTTTCGACCTGCCGAAAGACGCACAGCATGCGTTCGCCGTTCACCATGGCATCATCAACGGCTTGAATCGCCCAATCGCCGGATAGCGCGACGTGGTGTGGCGCAAACGGCGGTACTGGCGGCATATACGGGAACACCACCAAATCGTCAACCGGAAGGACAGCGATCTCCCCGGTAATTTCCGGATTCAGCAGGTCTTCATTTTCGGTCTCGTTTTGTTTCGACATCATCTAACTCCTTCCGTTCTTCATTGACGGGTTGAATGCTTTCAGTTTCATCTTTCACTTGCACGGAGATTTCTTGCGACGCCTCCTGTTTCATTTTCGAAATTTCGATTTCAACGCAATGCCCCCTTGCCGCATCGCGAAAAGCGGCCACTAAACTGTAAGACGTCAACTCCGTTCGAGAGGTTGACATCTCCGAGCAGATGAGCGCGTCTCCCATTGAGATCAAGTTAAGAGAATTTACGAATTATTTGTCTAATTCCCGTTGTAAACCCTCAAGCCAATAGGGCAAACACAATCCTGTGCTTCCTTGATTGTGTAAGTCTTCTAGCCCCAGAGGGGCGACAGGTTTGTAGAAATGGGATGGCGCCATATTCCAAAGCCCCAGAGGGGCGACAGGTCTGTTTCTTCCAAGTGTGCATCATCCGAATTGAAGCGGTTAACTTGCCGTTCCCTTCTTGTTTTCTTGGATGGATAATTGTCCGGGTGTCGTCCCTCTGGGGCTGGGCGTGTGGATAATCCACATTTACTTAGAAAATAAACCGCTAACTCCCCGAAATCGTAGTGAAACCCAACACTGCTGGCTTGAGGTATGGGTACACGGAAAATTTTCACCCTCATAGGGATCAAGTTAAGGGATTCCGTCCGCCCCCCACACCGTAGGTGCGGTTTCCAACCGCACCGGCGCCTACGGAAATCAGCGCCATTTAAGGCATTGAATCGGCGCAACATACGCCTTAAAACGCTTAACTTAATCCTTATGGGTGGACCGAAAATTTTCACCCTCATAGGGATCAAGTTAAGGGATTTCGTCCGCCCCCCACACCGTAGGTGCGGTTTCCAACCGCACCGGCGCCTACGGAAACCAGCGCCATTTAAGGCATTGAATCGGCGCAACATACGCCTTAAAACGCTTAACTTAATCCTTATGGGTGGACCGAAAATTTTCACCCTCATAGGGATCAAGTTAAGGGATTTCGTCCGCCCCCCACACCGTAGGTGCGGTTTCCAACCGCACCGGCGCCTACGGAAACCAGCGCCATTTAAGGCATTGAATCGGCGCAACATACGCCTTAAAACGCTTAACTCGATCCTTATGGGACCGAAAATTTTCACCCTTCCCGTCTTCCATCCTTCCAATCTTCCTTATGCCAAAAATGCAAACCGTGCCGATTTGACATCAGCCCCGCGCCGCCGTGACCGGCAAAACATCGATCACCGCGGCGTGATCATCCCTCCTGTGAATACGGGTATTGTAGCGAATCCCCGAAGATTTGTCAATCATCAAACAAGTTTGCAACAGAGAGCCCCTTATCGCACGCTAAAATCGTAGGCGGGGATTCAAACGAGTGAATAGCGAGTAGGATTTTCTATCGCACTCATTATTCATTCGCTTGATCGATAGAAATCCTATCTTGCTTCGCTTCTCATTGCCCCCGACGGGACAATTCTTGCCACAAGCAACACTTTGAATGGGTTGCTATCGTAGGCGGGGCATCTTGCCCCGCTTCCCATTGCCCGAGTGTTACCTGATATGACAAAAATTGTCGCCATTTTTTGTTTTACTCTTTTCGTGAGCATGATATAATCTCTATTGACCGATTCTACAATTTCCTGGATGTGCATCGGTCAGGTAGATGTCAGATGGCTTGATCCATTTACCGCGTATCATGCATTGGCTACACTGCACGGATTTAGCACGCGCGTAATCCATCCTATTCGCAACGACACCAATTTTCAGACAGACATCTACTCAAATTGAGATACTACGAAATACCAAAAAAAAGAGGATTTCATGAGCTCAACGGATGAACACATTATCTTTGAGGACAAATTCGATGGCGGGCTGGAGTCCGGCTGGTCATGGATAAGAGAGCATTCGGAATTTTGGCGAAGCGAAAATGGCGGTCTGGAGATTCGCGTGGAACCGGGCAAGGCTGATACGGTTAGAAATGCCTTGGTCAAACCTGCGCCGGACCGCAATGAAGGCACATTCGCCATTGAGGTGACCGTCACCAATCACGCAAAGCCTACGGAGCAGTTCGAGCAAGCGGGAATCACGTGGTACCACGATGGCGCGCCGGTGTTCAAAGAGGTGAAAGAGCTGGTTGATGGCGAGCTCTTCATTATTCCCGGCAGGGCGCCGATGCCGGCGCCGAGCGTTCGATTGCGTCTCGTAGTCACGGCTAATTCATGGGAGGCTCAATATCGTGCCGATGGGGATACGGATTTCCAAACGGCGGCGACGGGAGAACTTCCGGCGCCAGGCGATGATCAGGTGAGCATCCAGTGTTACAACGGCCCGCCGGATGCGGAACACTGGATTCGTTTCGAGGATTTCTGCATCAAACGGGTTTCATAGATATCGCAAGTTGCTACGTTTGTCCGACAAGGCGCTGAAACCGAGTTTTTTCTTGAAAACTCGGTTTCTTCCTAGCATCCCATTATCCCGAGACGGAATAATTCTTTCAGCAGGTAACATTCATGTCTCGCTCTCGGATCGGCTTCAAAAAGCGTTGTTTTTTAGCCCCAGCGGGGCGGCAGGTTTGTAGAAACGTGAAGACATCACACTCCAAAGCCCCAGAGGATCAAACGAGTGGATAGCGAGTGCGATAGAGATCCCCAATGTGGAGTGTCGCTTATAGCCACATCGGGACGCCCCCCGAAGGCTCGTTTTTCGCTCTATGACTGGCTTTCTGACGATTTTTCGAGCGAGTGTTACTTGGTAGCAGAAAAGTGTCCACTAATCTTGATTGTCTATTATATAAACAAGTTCTAACGAATATCGGATCCATTTCCCTATAATTTGGCAAACGTGAACCAAAAACTCGGTTTCTTTGTAATATAGCAACTTGGATTAGAAATTGATATCCACTTGACAGGAGAATAAATGGAACAAGAAAGAACGCTTGTGCTGATTAAACCCGATGGGGTTCAGCGCGGTTTAATCGGCGACATAATCACCAGATTCGAACGTAAGGGCCTCAAACTGGCTGGGCTCAAACTTCTCACGCTTCCGAAAGACAAAGCGGAGGAGCTTTATTCCCCCCATGTCGGCAAGTTCTTTTACGACTATCTCGTTCAGTTTATGACATCGAACCCGATTGTCGCGCTCGCCGTTGAGGGCAACGACGCCATTGAACTGGTTCGCCTGATTAACGGCGCCACAAAGCCGATGGAGTCTGCGCCCGGCAGCATCCGCGGTGATTTTTCTATTGATATTACCCACAATGTTGTCCATGCCTCCGACAGTCCCGAAAATGCCGAACGCGAACTGGGCATTCTGTTTGATGAAGCTGAAATTCTCGAATATCGGAGGATCGATGAGGCGGTCCTCTATGCGCCTGACCTGTAAATTTCCTCGCGATTCGGGCGGCTTCTCTAACGCTCGTCCACTGTGGGATCAAACGAGTGGATAACGAGTGCGATAGAGATCCCCCAAACGAGTGGATAGCGAGTGCGATAGAAATCCTCGCGGTTTCCGAATAACGTTGCGCGTTTATTTGGCGTGTGAAACTTTTTCTTGACAACGTTATGTACGTATAGTATAATATAGGCTATGCAAAGGAGACCGAGACGTAACGACCCAAAACGGCGCGTGATTCACTACATTCACGGCGGATTTTGTCCGCTGAACGAACAGTGAAGATGACGAGTTTTTTCCGGCCGTTAACATCTTGTTCACCTTGGCGCGGGCTGGAACCCGCATTATCACTGGATCGGACAAACTCGATCAGCGTGAACGCGCCCCCCGAAATCGGCTTTTTGTTCGCGTTTTGTACCTATTTTTCGAAGGCGTTTTTGACAAAAAACGAGGTACAAGATCACGCCAACCGCCCCAAAAACGCGTGCCGCGTTGACATCTTGTTCACCTTTTTCAAATGGATTTTTGCCGACACCGATCAAGCGAATGAATAATGAGTGCGATAGAGATCCCTTTTTTCCTCAAAACTCGGTTTCTTCCGCAACAGAAAAGCGCCGGCTAATCTTGATTGCCTCTTATTCAAATTGTAGTTTCCCGATTTATCGGGCGTTTGTAGTTTCCCGATTTATCGGGCGTTTGTAGTTGCTCGATTCATTGAGCGCCTCCGACTGATTGCAACATTTGGATTTTGAATTCGCATGAGTACTACCGAGCTCGGTGGAGATTACCTATGGCAAGAACGAATCGGTTGCGTTTGGGTGTGGCGCTATTCATCGGTCTGTGTGCCGCGACCTTCGGGATAGCGAAGATTTCGGTTTCCGAGGATGATTACTTCGATTGCGTCACAGTCTTCTCCAATGGTCGGATCGCTCGTTTCACCGAGATGCCCATCCGTGTTTACATCTCCCCGATGCTAAGGACAGATGTCTATCTGAACGCAATACGTTACGGCATGCGCCAGTGGGAATTGGCGGCGGGAGGGATTATCGAATTTGTCGAGACGGAAGACAATGGTGACGCCGACATTCGAGTGAGTTGGGGCACGCCCGGGCTTTGGCCAATCACCGAAGTAACCGGCGCCAAAGCCGAACTCACACGTCTGGATGGCGATCGCATCAGAGTTGAGATAATCCTCGTTCCGCACTGGTCACGGTTTGAAGAGGTCGGCGAGCCGGGGCGTTTGCGCGCAATCTGTCTCCACGAATTCGGGCATGCCATAGGATTGTGGGGGCATAGTCCGGACTCTCGCGATGTCGAGTTTCGCGCCTCCGCGCTGGAGCATCCGTCGCCACGCGACATTAAGACGCTCCGGCGCGTTTACGCCACGCCCCAGAATACGCCGCAGCATGAGATTGCGATCGATACAATCAACCAGCGCCTTGATGGGTCGCCCGCGGATGCGCGCCGACACTACCTTCTGGGCACCATTACCGTTGACAAGGGAGACTTCAAGGAGGCAATCGGGCATTTTAAGACCGCGCTCGCGCTTGATCCGTCCTCCGAACCTGCACGCCAAAAGTTGCTCCAAGTCTATCATGATTTTGGGCATTACGAAGAAGCCATTGAGTTGGTCAAAGCGGCGTTGGCTGAAACTCCGTCGCATGATGTCTACAATACCCTCGGCGTGATGTTCTACCGAAACGGGCAAATTGACGAATCGATTACCGCTTTTCAAAATTCGGTCGACCGGAATTCTCATGACCTTGCCGCGCAACACAATCTTCACCAAATCTTCCGGGAAAAGGGGATAGCCGCGCTTCAGGCGGCGAATTACACGCAAGCCGACGCCTATTTCGAGAAGGCGCTTCAGTATGCCGCTCGCGACGAAAGCGCGGTTTACCGCCTGATGGGTGACAGTCACGAGAGGCGCGGTGAATTTGCCAAAGCCATTTCGCACTACCGGAAGGCGCTGGAAACCAATCCCGTTAATCGGGAGATTCAGGATGCGCTGGCACAGTGTCACAACAATCACGGCGTCACGTTGAGAAATGCAAAACGATGGGACGACGCCATAAACGCCTATAAGCGCGCATTGGCTTTGGCGCCTACGCTTGCGGTTGCGCGATCCAACTTGATTGACGCCCTATTGCAACGCGCCAAACACCATCGCGCGATGGGACGTTTGGACGCGGCGATTGCCACCTACCGCGAACTCGCGGCGTTGGAAACCGACAGCAGTGATGCGCATAGCCGACTCGGTGAACTCTACCTTGAACAAGACGCATACATAAAAGCGATTGAATCTTTTCAATCGGCGTACGACTTGAAGCCGAATCTCCCTCAAACGCGGCACAACCTCGTTGTCGCCTATTCAACTTATGCGAAATACCTTGATACGCAAAGCCGGCACGATCACGCCATCAAACAACTGCGGCAAGTGCTTGCCGTGGCGCCGAATCATGTTAATCTTCACGTGAGTCTTGCCCGAGTTTATCAACGCTCCGGGGATTTTGATCGGGCGCAAGCGGCGTTTGCTCGCGCATTGCAAATTCAGCCGAATAGCGACTCGGTAAGGCGAGAGTCAATTTATGTCAGGACAATCCGTGCAAACAAGCTCTTGAATGCGCGGCGGTATAGCGCCGCCTTGACTGAATTCGAAGCCATTCCGCTGCCAGAGAGAAGCGTCGAAATTCACAACTCCATCGGTTACCTCTACCTCATAAGGCGCGGCTTTGCGAAAGCGGTCGGCGCGTTTGAATCCGCATTGACCATCGCGCCGACCAATCTAATCGCTTATCAGAACCTGCTTGCGATAGAATCTCAGCTAATCCGCCAACCTCCGCACAGGTTGACTCGAGATGAAATCAAGAACCTTTTGGCGCACACTCAAAATCGGCTTGCCATGTACTATCTGAATCACGGCGAGTATGATAAGGCGAAGGTGAAATATCGGGCGGCGATGAATCTTTCCCCGACCAACGCCGAGGTTCGTCGGGCATTAGGCGCCACCGGACAAGACTTGGCGCAAATGACGGGGCAGCGCGCTCTTAAAGTTGAGTGATATGGATTTCGGTTTCGGCGCTCTAACGACACGGAATCCGCATCTCATACTAATTCCGAATCTACAAGTTACAAGACCGACAGTTTGTAGTTGCCCGATTCATCGGGCGTTTGTAGTTGCTCAATTCATTGAGCGCCCCCGATTGATTGTAACATTTAGATTTTGAATTCGTATCGCCATAGATCCAACGCCAGCGAGTCCGATTTCAGAACATGCGGCGCAAGAAGGTTGAGAGGAATATAACGATGATTCCTAGCGCTAAGGTCATGTTGAGCCAAGGAGCGGGATGCTTCTGGATGGGCGCGTACACGGGGTACGGGAAAGTCAACGCAATCCCAAGTATGTAGATAAGAGTCACAATGAGGAATTTGACGCCAAGCACCACAATATATATGGAGTAATCTGGCGCTGAATTCGGGTCGGTCACTGTTTGATTTCCCGTCGATACGAGGAATGCTATAAAATTGTAAACACCGCTCACCAAGATTGTGAAGAGCGATATCCAAACAACAACTCTGAATCGTCGAAGCGCCGCTTCGATCATCTCGGTTTTCTGTGGATCGGGTAGGACCTTGGCAGAGGGCAACAAAACGACACGCAGAAAGAAGAAGCCGCCAATCATCAGCACGACGGAGCCGACATGCAGCCACTGCATCAAGACGGGTAACAGTTCGTAGTTAGGGGCCATAGAAATGCCATCAGTTGCTTGTGAAAACATACCTCGTGCAATTTTGGCAATACTTTATCCTATGAATCAACCGTGGTCAAGAAAAAAGCGGCTGTGATCACGCCGATAATCCGTGCGTTAGACCGCACGTTACTCCCTTAAGAGTAACAGTTGCGCCCATAGTCGATCGGCTAGACGGATTATACGGATTATCCTGAAGATTACCCCGATGGCGCGTCGCGTTTCCAATTGACAATCTCATGCAAGGATGCTAATTTGATATAAGAATTTTCGCACTTCTTCAAACAGTTGTCGCACAGTTCATTTCAACTGTCCGACCCCGAATATTGCAACAATACTAACGGAGGAAATACCGATGAGAATGCACCTTGGTGGTGAGTGGGTTGATAAAGCACAGAAGATTGACGTCCTAAGTCCGTACGATGGCTCGGTGGTGGATACCGTGCCCAGAGGCGATGCGGATGATATTGAGAAGGCGTTGCAGACAGCGGAACGCGGCGCGAAAATCATGGGGCGGATGACAGGATTTGAGCGGTACGAAATCCTGCACAAAGTCTCGGAATTGATGGCAGAGCGCGCGGAGGAACTTGCCCGTATTATCACGATGGAGGAGGGCAAGATTCTCGCCGAGGGACGGATTGAGGCAACTCGCGCGGCAGAAATCATCGCGCTCTCGGCAGAGGAAGCGAAAAGGCTTTACGGCGAAGTCATTCCCCTTGAAGGCGCGCCGGGCGTTGAAGGCAAGTTTGGCTTTACGGTGCGCGTGCCGTGCGGCATCGTTGCCGGGATTAGCCCGTTCAATTTTCCGTTGCATCTCGTTTGCCACAAAGCGGGACCTGCCATTGCCGCAGGTAATGCGATTATCCTCAAACCTGCCACCGATACGCCGCTGTCCGCGTTAAAACTGGTCGAGCTCTTTGTGGAAGCCGGCACGCCGCCGGAAGCCATCCAATGCGTGACAGGCGCCGGCAGCGAGATTGGAGATGCGCTCTGTTCGGACAGCCGCGTGCGGAAGATTACCTTCACCGGCAGTCGTGACATCGGCGAACACATCTGCCATGTCGCCGGGCTAAAACGTGTAACGATGGAGCTCGGTTCGAACTCGCCGCTGATTGTCATGCCCGACGCCGATCCGGAAAAGGTTGCGAAAGCCGCCGCCATGTCGGGTTATTCAAATGCGGGACAGGTCTGTATTTCCACCCAGCGAGTTATCGCTCACGACAAGATTTACGGCGATTTCCTCGACGCTTTCAAATCTGAAGTTGAGGAGATTAGCATTGGCAACCCGCTCGATGAACTGACGAAGATGGGGCCAATGATTCGCGAATCGGATGCTTCTCGCGTGAGTGAATGGATTCGGGAGGCCGTTGATGGCGGTGCAAAGTTGTTGACCGGCGGTGAAAAACACTCCCAGTTCGTAACTCCCGCTATCTTGTCGGATGTCAAGCCGGACATGCAAATCTCCTGCGATGAGGTGTTCGGGCCCGCGGTTGGCGTGACGCGCGTGAACGATATCGACGAAGCGATTACGCTCGCGAACGACACGAACTACGGCTTGAGCGCCGCCATCTTCACCGAGAACATCAACTGGGCGATGCGGTTTGTGCGCGAAGTGGATTCCGGTAACCTGATGGTGAATTGGGGGACACAGTGGCGGGCGGACTTGATGCCTTACGGCGGCCTTAAAGAGAGCGGTATGGGCAAAGAGGGACCCAAGTATGCCGTGGAAGAGATGACCGAAACCAAGATGGCGATCTTCCATTTGAGTTAGTCGGACGTAATAGGAAAATCCGCGCCCTGCGGCCCTGCCATCAAGGTTCAATTGACCAAAATTTGGGCGCCGTGTGCAGATTATGAACGAAACGGCGCCCATCGGGTCAATTAGAATTCCCCTTGTGCCTCCGATTGGGGCGATTTTTGCCCGCGTATGTAGTAGTCACGAAAATTGCAAGAGTATTCGGCGCTGTATACAATATCTAACTTCATGGGTTCAACGGGTAAGCTTTCCCGAAGATATGAAGCCTTGAACCGATGGAGTGAAGGAGGCGCATATTTTGATCTTACGAAACTTTAGGGCTTTTGTTGTTTTCGCATGCGTTGTCAGTTATCTTGGGTGCAGCCAAGACGACGGAGGCGATAATTGGCGGCTAATTGAATCTGGAACCGATGCGCATCTGCACGGGGCGCACTTTGCCGATGCCAAGCGTGGATGGGCGGTTGGATCCGAGGGGCTTGTTTTGTCAACGATTGATGGCGGGTTGACGTGGAGCGTACAGTCACCGCGGAAAGCCGTCTCTAGGAATGCTCTTAATAAAGTCTACTTCTCTACCTCCGCCAACGGTTGGGCGGTAAGCCGGAGGGGACAAGTATACTATACGGGGAGCGGCGGGAAATCTTGGTCCGGACAGTCAACGCCGGTTGAGAACGGGTTGCTCGATCTCCATTTCATTAGCGCCGCGGAAGGTTGGGTCATCGGAGGATATGGCACGATTCTCCACACGGTTGACGGCGGCGGACGCTGGGAGAAACAGCAATCGCCTGCAGACTCGCATCTATGGGCAGTACACTTCCCCGACAATCGGAACGGATGGGCTGTAGGAGAGAAGGGCGCCATCGTCTACACGCGAAATGGCGGCAAGAACTGGCTGGCACAAAAGAGCAATACCGAGCAATCCCTCCTGGGCGTCTTTTTTGCCGACGCAAACACCGGATGGGTTGTCGGCGCGAACGGGCTGATTTTGCACACTGCCGATGGCGGAAACACTTGGGATCGCCAGTCCCCTCCGGTGAAAAAGACCTTGCGCGGTGTGGCGTTTGCCAACCCGCGCCAGGGATGGGCGATTGGCGAGGAAGGATTGATCTTGCATACCACCGATGGTGGAACGACGTGGGCAATTCAGCCGACACCTACGAATTCCAACCTGCTCGACATTTATTTGAACAAGAATCGGATTTGGGTGGTTGGCTCAAAGGGGACGATACTGCGACGTGGCTAGGATGTTCCTATATTCTTCGCGCCAATCTTGAGCAATCAAGGGCATACAAGTGTCAGCGCTGCCCTTTAGGAGAATTGATAAATGTATGAAGTCGGGCGCCTGAACTGCAATGTTAACTGGCAAAGTGGGTCTAGAGTATTAATCGGAGAAAAAGTGAGATGAGGGAGTTGAGGGTGCATCAAGTCGACATTACCCATTATCGTCTTGTTGAACTTTCCAAGCTGGCAGATCAGGCGAAACCGTTCTACGATTGGGTGGAAAAAACCGCCAAAAAACAAACAGGCTCCCATCAGTCACTCAATGAGATATTGATGGGGGCAACAAAACAAAACTTGTCCGACATTATTCTTGCTTGCTATGGCGAAACTGAAGAAAATCGACCTTTGTTGTTTGACGGTATCGGACGGGTATATCATCATGCCAAGGCTTGTTTCTATTTCTTCGCTTGGATAATTAGAGACGCTCCGCAGCAAAGGCTGGCTCCTTTAATTGCTCGTATGCGCAAACTTGAAGGTATTGAAAGGTTGGCTGCTGAAACCGACACACTTGTTGAACTTATTTACGAGTATAAATCATACGTTAAAAGTTTCGACTGGATGGCGGTAAGAGAGATAGATAATAACGGATCGTCTTGAGGGCTCCAGAAGAAGTATCAGAGGTCACCACTCAGAAGCACGAGTGCGTATGGCTCTAATCACCGCTGTCCAAAACTACTTCGCTATATATGGCAACTACGGTAAATACAAAAGAGTAAGAATTGCCAATAAACAGATTAAATTAGGTAACCACACTGTTGATGTTTCAGCAGAACTTGTGCCTAAAGGTGGCGGTCCAAATGAATCATTGTTAATGCCCATAAAAACGAGGGAAACTGAGGGAGGTGGGCACGCACATCTCTTTACAAGAGACATCATTGCCGCCGTTCGGGAATTAAGAGAAGATGCTAGAATATATCATGTGACTGCGGTAATAATTGCTCAAAATTGGTCAACTTCTGAATTAGGGAATATTGAGGACCAAATAGACAGGATTTTTCACTTCGATATGAGTCCGAACAGATTTAACGGGTTTGATGAACAGACTCAGATTGAATTGAATAAGTACGTCAAGGAAATTCTTAACAATGGATGAAGTTAAACTATCAAAAAATCTGACCAATATAGTTTTGCTCGGCGATGTAAGAACTGTTTATGACAGGATACCAGATAGTTATGTCCAATCCATAATTACGAGCCCTCCCTATTTTGGACACAGGAACTACGCTGGAGATGATGCTTGTCAAGACGAGATCGGTAGAGAAAAAAGTTTGGAAGAATATATTGATAACCTTGTCGCCTGTTTTGAAGTCCTGAAACCAAAACTAAAACATTCCGGTTTGCTATGGCTCAACTTGGGAGACACATATCGAGATAAACAGTTGTTGGGCGTACCTTGGCGTGTCGCTTTTGCACTCAAAGACAAAGGTTGGATACTGCGAAGCGATGTTATCTGGAACAAACCTAATGCGATGCCGTCGTCAGTAAAGGATAGACCAACAACGGACCATGAGTACATATTTCTTTTCTCTAAAACTTCCGATTACTACTATGACGCGGACGCCATCAGGGAGCCTCATATCACTTTTAGCAAAGCCTCGAAGATGAGAGGTGGGAGAAATCATTTTGGCAAAAAGCACGGAACACCGGAAAAGGGGAAAAATGCCGGCAACCCGAATTTGCATAATGGCAGATGGGACCAAGCCTTCCACCCAAAGGGCAGAAATAGGAGGACTGTTTGGGAGATACCGTTAGGGAAATTCAGAGAGACGCATTTTGCAGTCTATCCTGAAAAACTCGTAGAAATTTGTCTATTGGCGTCAACGAAGAAAGACGATGTGGTAATGGATCCGTTCACCGGGTCCGGTACAACTGGCGTGGTGGCTATCAAAAACGAAAGAAAATTCATCGGAGTCGAGTTGGTTAGAACATACCGAGAAATGGCTCAAAATCGAATTAGTCAACTGTCAGAGCAGAAACTTCTCTTCTGAAAGTTTCTAGGTAGGCTGTCATTCGTGCCGAAATCATGATGCCGCTATGGGCGTCAAGAATCTTCTGGCATTTACTAAGAGGTTTGCGATTGAATAATTGCAGCAATTCTCAATTGATGAAGTAGCCCGGCATCGCTCAATAAATCGTTGTCAAGAATTCCAGAACATTATTATGGTCCAAGGCAGTCATAAATCCTCTCGTTTATCCATCTGAAAGTCAATCCAAATCAGGCTTGACCACGACAGAGGCTCATCCGTCTGAATGGCGTTAACATAGAAGTAGCGACTGGTCTGCAATCGGTTCACGCCGGTACTCTCAATCGCGGTGCAAAATCCCGCCCAATCGGATTCAAAATCTAAATGTTACACTCGTCAAAAACGCCCGATGAATCGGGCAACTACAATCACCCGATGCGTGTAACTCATTGATTAGGAGTTAGTATCAACCTATAAATCGCCCATTCCACGGGCGTCGGGAGATGTGTCATTCGTTGTTAGCCGCGGCCGATATACGGCATCCCGTTCGCCATGACCGTGATGAAAGGGACATTCGTATCCAGCGGAAGATTCGCCATGTACACTACGGCGCGAGCGACGTTATCCGCGTGCATTCTCGGCTCAACTGCATAGGAGCCGTAGGGTTGGAGACTGCCGCCGTCGGATCGTGCCGTCATGTCGGTCGCCGCGTTTCCGATGTCGATTTGGCCGCACAATATGTCGAAATTCCGTCCATCGAGCGAAGTTGACCGGGTAAGGCCCGTTAGTGCGTGCTTTGTGGCGGTGTAGGGCGCCGAGTTCGGCCTGGGCACATGGGCTGATACGGAGCCGTTATTGATGATGCGTCCGCCTCGGGGATCTTGATTCTTCATGATTTTGATCGCTTCCTGCGTGCACAGAAAAGAGGCGGTCAGGTTTGTGTCCACAACGTTTTGCCACTGCTCCAAGGTGAGTTCTTCCATTGGAACCCCTGGCGCGCCTATCCCGGCGTTATTGAAGAGCAAGTCCAGCCTGCCGAATGCCTCCATTGTCTCGGCGAACAGGTTTCGGATGGCGGCGAGATCGGTCACATCGGTAGGCACTGCCAGTGCGCGCGAACCGGCATCGCCTGCTTCGGCAATCGTCTCTTCCAGACGTTCGGCACGACGCCCGGCTATGGCGACGGAATATCCCTCTGCCAAGAGCGCAAACGCGGTTCGCTTGCCAATTCCGCTCCCTCCTCCAGTTATAATCGCTACTTTCACGGGTGTGTTCATTAGTAATTCCTCCTTAATGAAATTCAAGAAAAATTCAATTGTCGGGTTAGCCGATAGATCCGGGACTTACGCAGTTGAACGCCCGATACCGTCCCCTGCCCCTGATCGGGGGATAGTTCGGCGATTTACCCTCGCCCTGCACGCTCTTCGACGCCCGATAAATCGGGCAACTACTGCCGAGGGGGCATCAATAAACCCGTAGGGAACGACGATCGCTGTTCCCTACAGAAGCGCGTAAGTCCTAAGCTCGTCAAAGATTGTCTTTACTACAACCAATTATGAGTTATCTTAGCACGTTTTCATTCACAATTCCACATAATACTGCACAGTGCATCGGAAACGAACTCATACGATAGCAACCGCTGTCTGAACTTGCATCCGTAGGAACGCGTGTAGATTTTTAGTTGACAAGCCCATTTTCGCGTGCTACAATAGACTTACATTTGAATATTTTCGGATTCGGGGGCTGGCAACTACCAAGAGTTGTCGGAGAATAGGGAAGCGCGGTGAAAATCCGCCATGGCCCCGCCACTGTAAGCGACGGAATATCGTCCCGAAAACGCCACTGTCCAAATTTCTCTGGATGGGAAGGTAGGCGACGAGTTGTCGTAAGTCAGGAGACCTGCCTGAATTCGGTTTCACACATCGGCTTTCGCGGGAAGGCTGTGAGACAGAAATCGGTTTCGTCTTATCTGGACTGTGCGGCAGAAGATTTCGGCACGCCGCGCCATGTGCGCATTGGATGAATAGTGAACTGTACCCCAGTTTCCCTCGCGGAGGCTGGGGTTTTTTGTTGCAATAGCGCATTGTCCCGGATGGACGAAAGGATTCACTGATGTTATCACACTGTTTTAAAGCGCTTCACCGCTCCGCCAAAGGGCGACTTGATTGGTTTGGAGTATTTACAGTTTTTGTTTCGGCATTGCTCCTGATTCCAAATGCTGTTACCGCGCAGGATTCGATTGGCAATCTGGCAGTTGTCATCAACGGTTTGACCAAACCGGAGTCGGACGTTTTCCCATCACTGTCAATCGTCAATCTTGACGAACCCGACGCGGACAGAGCCGTGGCAAATGAGGAAATTCCTCTCGGCGATATAATTCCCAGCGATCTGATTGCCCAAGAAAATCTGTTATACGTGGTCAACCAAATACGTGATCCGTTTTTTGATCCGCGCGGGGGGTATGTCGAAGTTATAGACTTACAATCCCGCTCTAGCGTAGGGAAGATCCCTATTGATTCGGACACAGTGCCGAAACAGATCGCGTTGGTGAATTCTTCCAAAGCCTATGTTACCGGGCACTACAGTGACAAGGTCGATGTCCTGGATCTGAACCGATACCGAGTCGTCAAACGCATTCCTGCCGGTCAAATGCCTGACGGGATAACGATACTCAATGGCAAGGCTTACGTGGCGAATTCCGCTTATGTGAAAGAGGAGGGCACTTGGAATGTCAGTTATGACGACAATAGCAGTGTCACGGTGATTGATACCGCGAACGACGCGGTTCTGAAAACCATACCCATGCCGATTAATACCGCCAGCATTACAAACGACGGAGAATCCAGAGTGATTGCGGTTTCGGCAGGAGTTGGCGACTGGATCGTCCCCGGCGGAATACCGGGCACAATTGTCATTATCGACGCAATCACGGATGAAATCGCGGATACCATTGAGTTGGAAAGGACAGCCGGAAGTCCCGCAGTTGATAGCATAAAGCGTTTGTTCGTAAGTTCCGGCGGATTGCTCGTTTACGACTTGGTAAGCAGTCAATGGCTACATGGCCCGGAAAATCCGTTTTCTGATCTGGGCGGTGTCGGAGCAATCGACCAGGATGACAACCTTTATATCACCAAAGCGGATTGGACGGGGGGCGGACTTTCTGAATTGCATGTTGTTTCACCAAATGCGTTGTTGCTAGAAACCTACCGCGTGGGACACGGTGCATCGGGAGTTGCGCTTGCGCAAGTTGAGACGCTCCTGACAGCAGTCAGTCCCCGGGGCAAACTAGCGACAAGTTGGGGAAAACTTAAATCCAAGAACTAAAACTCTGTCAGGCGGCGCATCCCGTCTTACACGGGGGCAACAGCCTAAGATCAATGCACACCATGCTTCGTGATTTACGACTGGCGTTTCATTTCTCCGTATTGGTTTTTCTCGCTATCGTATTTGTTAGTTGTTCAGGCGGAAAAGGGCAGGCGCCGCTTTCTTGGAGCGTCAGGTTTATCTCGCTCGGGGCTGAGGTTCACTTTGACTCAACCAATCAAAGAAAAATTCGACAAGTTCGCGTCCTGAACACAACAGAAACAGGCGAGTTTGTCGTCGCCCAACTCAATTTGCGGGACTATCCAAGAACTACGGAATCACTCTACTTTCGATGGGAAAACGGGATGGAATACCGGTTTGAGGTTCGGGATGAATCGGGAGATACCTCAACCCAGACACTGCGAGCCCCGCAGTCAGACCGACAAGGCGCGCTTGAGATTGCTATTCCGTATGGCACTGCCGCGAAAGAGAAGTTTGGCGATTCAGATTCCACCGTCACTCTATCGGACGAATCATTGGCGCTTCAGGACAGTGACATCACAATGACTTTGCTCCTGCGAAATGGCTTGAGAGCGCCCGTTCGGTTTGAATTGAACCTTGATATTCCTTATCCGCTTCAGGTGGTGGAGGTTCCCGAGGACTTCGGTGCCAAACCCGTGGGCGAGATGCCCAATTTGGCGCCTCATGAAAACGGACGCGGGATGCGGCGTCTGTCCGCGTCGGGTGAATTCACGGTTGAGTCGGAGGTCTGGTATCATCAAGTAGAGTTACACGTCCCGGCAGAGCCGCTTCCCGATTCAACGCGAATTGCCGCACGAGTGATCTTCAAGACCGCTAACGGCGAATCTTGGGAACGGCAAACGTCGGTTTCTTTGCGGTCGGCGACGATTGATGAAATCGCGGCGCATATCTCAATTGAGGGCGTATTTATGCCGACCGACGAAGCCGGCGTTTTCGATTCGCGTCAACGACCGAATGTAATTTCCTATCCGCAGCCCGTGTTCGGACGTTTTGGCAAATGGTTGGGAGTTCAAACGGAACGGTCCGACTATTTCCAGCCGATTACGTACCAATCGGTGCGTCTTCGAAATGATGGCGAGAATACTATTCATCTGCTTGTTTCGTCAGTGAACCTTGACACAAAGAGTAGAAGACCGGTGCCTTTCCTCATTCCCCCAGACGAATTTAACGCTGGCACAAACCGAAGTTTCGCTTTTGTGAGTTTAGCCCCTCGGAGCGCCGCGAACGTGCCGTTGCCAATCTTCTTCAATCCGTCAATAACCCGAGAGACTGCATCGCGCGGATTCAAGGGGAGAGGCAGTTATGAACGGGAGATAGAGGTGAAGGTGTGGGGAAGCGCTACAACGGTACTCCGCGCAACGAAGCCCCTCCACATCTCGACACCCGACCGGCGGGCTTTGGTTGTTACGGTATGCGCATTCGCTGGCACAGTCGCGGGGTTTATCCTATTTTTCGGCTATCATCGGGCCATCTTCTCATGCTTCTCCACGAAGCAACTCATCTTGGTGTCTCTTTTTGGCACGACCATCTTTGTTTGCGTTAGCGTTCCGTCGACGCTGCTCGCCAATTTAATCTCCGCGTTGCTTGGTCCCGCCTCATTTCTGGTTACGGGACTGATTAACGAAATGCTGTATTATGCGCTGCTGACGGCTTTGTTGACGCTGATTCCCAAACCGGGCGTCATAACGTTGGTATCCCTTGTTCGACTGTTGCTTGGCGGCGTGGTATTGGGGTTATTCAATCCTACAACGCTGGTTTATACGGGCGTGAGCATATTGCTCTTGGAGGCGGGGTTCAAGATTGCCCGAAACGGTCGTCACCTATTGCCCCTTGCGTTGGTGTTTGGCGTGTGTGACGCCATCGCCGTTGGCGTGGATTTCCAGCTCAGCATGACGCTATACCGCCTATTTTACGCCGACTGGTATATCGTCGCCCGGTGCGTGGTCGACGGATTTATCTATACTTTTGTCGGCGTGCTCTTGGGCAAGCGCTTGGGATGGGGACTGTGGCGCGTGACGGAATGACATGATAGACCTTAACCTCTTTTCGCGTTTTACGTCAAAATCATCTCTTGAGCGCGCTCGCCTATGAATGGATTGGAATAATTCCGTCAAGTCTGATACAATATCTATGATGAGACTTACACATTCAACATCCAAAGGTTCGTAGTAGGGCGATTCATTGCCCGTTTCCGCAGCAGAATCGTACTGTATGAATAATCTCCGAATTGCGACCTCCCATAGCCGCGTAAGTCCTGTATGACCGATTCTTGCCCGCGCACGCAATCACCAATAACCCGATTTTAGTGTCCTGTCAAAACCAGCTCCATACCTCGATAGTCAAAAACACAATCAAACGGAACTATTCACCATTACGCTCATGAAAACCTTTCTGGAACGACTCAAAGAACCGAAGCCAATGATTTATGATGGCGGTTTCGGTTCGCAACTATTCGCCAAAGGCATAGAACTGGCGAACAGCGCCTTGGCAAACGAACTATACCCGCAAGCTGTCGTAGATGTCCATCTGTCGTATATCAACGCCGGAGCGGATGCGATAGGCACCAACACCTTTGTCGTGTCACCCCTGCATCTGGAGATGGCGGGCAAAAGCGCGGCTGAAGCCGAGCAACTCGTAACGGCAGCGGTCAACCACGCCAGAGCCGCGGTTGAAGAAAGCGGTAAACATGTATACATTGCAGGGTCGGTCGGGCCTTCTCCCGGAGCAATCGAAGCCGACAGCGGCGACACCGACTTCGGGATTCCAAACACGGCAGTCAGGGAGGCGCACGGGAGGGTGATTTCCGCATTGGCGGAAGGCGGTGTAGATTTTCTCTGTATCGAAACGATGTTTTCCGCGAAAGAGGCGGCGATAGCCATTGACGTGGCGAGGGGGGCGGGAATTCCGATAGCGGTAAATCTGACCTACAAGTATACCAAAGATCGGCGTACCGGAAAGATGATCTATAAAACGGACTGGGGTCACTCCGCCGCCGATTTGATCAACATTCTGTCAAGCGGCGAGTATTCTGGCGGAGATAATCTGCTTGATGACGTTCACCTGATAGGCTTAAACTGTGGCGCCGAGACGAGAAGGGGCGAACACTCCGGTATGCCGTACGCCATTAACGGCGTGCGGCAGGCGCGAATCGCCATGGAGGAGCGTGGATTAGAGCCGAAACGCATAATGGCTTATCCCAACGCCGGTATGCCGCAGTTGGACGAAAAGCACCGCACCTACTATTCACAAGCGCCAGCGGAGATGGTAAGCCATGTACCGGAGTTAATTGACGAGGGCGCCTTTCTCATTGGCGGGTGCTGCGGGACGACTCCCGACCACATCAAAGCATTTCGCCAAGCCGTAGATAGCAAACACTTGTAGGTGGGCACTGCCCACCATCGAAACCCGCCATTGTAGGGTGGGCACTGCCCACCATCAAAACTCAGTCCGCCCAAACACTGTCAGCCAGAAAATCCTCGTACTTCTGTCGCGCCTCGTCGTACGCCTTTTGCGCCTTCATGACTTCATCCTCCCCCGCTTCATTCAACTTCTGCGATTGCAAAGTTTGATTTAATGCCCCTTCCCGAATTTGCAGGTTCTGTTTCAGATGATAACCTTCAATAATCGTCAAGCGATTCCAATAGCCGGTGTAAAATCCCTCTTTTGACGCCAACTCTTCGGTCGTGATTGTGGTGTCAATCATCTCTGGAAGCCTCTCTCCGAGATACTCCATGGCGCGTTGATAAGCTTCAAGCGTAATGTCCGCATCGCGCACCCGTAAATCTGGAGGGAATTCGTGAATATCTTGGCTCCAGTCTTCGCCGGTAATGTCTTGTAACGCGTCCGCGGCGGCGCGTTGAATCACCCAGTCCTTTTCGTTGTCGCCGCGCAGTTTCTCTTTCAACGGTTCAATCGCTTCGCCAGATTTCAACCATCCGAGTCCTCGTATCGCGGCTTCCACCACGACGGGTGATTCGTCATTCAAGGCGTCAAGCAGGTGAGGAATCGCTTGTTGGTAACCAAGCTGACCTAAACTTGATGCCGCCGCCGCACGCGTCTCTTCGCGGTCATCGTGCTTGAGCAGATTTGAAATCGCTTCAAGAGCTTCCACGTTTCTATAGTTTGTGAGTTGATTTATGGCAAGAATCCTGATGTCGGCATCGGAGTCATTCAGCGCTTCAAGAAACACCGAAATCAACCCCTCGCCGCCAATGGAATTCAGGGCATAGTAAGCATTGACATCCCCCTCTCTGTAGCAGTCAATGAGCTGTCTCGCTTGATCTTCGACATTAGCCTCGGTCAGATTATTCCCCAGACCCGAGGTTGTCATTGCCCACATCACAAAACACATACCGAGCGCGCACAATCGATTTTTCATCACGGTTTCCTCCTTTTCGGCCTATGGGTTAGCGCTTGCTGAAATCCAGTGTTCGCAGTATTCAACGCGTTACGGCACAACGCTGATTCGTCCGCTCGACGCCACCGATGACTTTGACGGATCGTACATGGCTTCAGCCGTGACAGGCGGCAGCACGAACTCGCCCTGTGTAACCGCCCTCAGAGCGTAGTGGAACTTCTGTTCCTTCCTTCGCGGGAACTTGCCGAAGAAAATCAGACGATCATCGCGAATATCGACGTAATCGGGTTTGAAACGCTTTTTGGACAGCCACGGGATGCCGGCGCGAGATTCCAAGCGCGGATTCTCAATCTCGAACCCTGCCGGAAGCATATCCACAACCGCCACGTTCTCCAGATTGGCAGTCAACGCCTTTACCGAAATCTCCGCCACGATCATGGCGCCGTGGTTGAAAACACCTTCCTCAATCGGCTCGCCATCCTCCGACAGATACCGGCGCCTGACCTGCAATTCGCTGTCGAACTCTGGCACGGACGAACCGCTCTTGACGCCGATAGACCGCCATTGGTAGTAGCTGTTTCCGGTGCCTTCAAGGTTCAACCGCACGCGTTTGCCGCCCCACTTCTTGCTTGTGTATTGTTGATCCGTTTGACCAAACTCCGCCAGGCGCTCCCCGTCAATAGTGATAGCGCCCGTATACCGCGCGTCCATATCTTGCTTCAGTATCTTGCCGAGCGCGAGGAACGCAAAGGCGTTTTCCTGAGTCGTCTCCCACCGCCCCTTGCCCGACGCCGCGTCGGTCAAATTCTTCACAAGCCGCGCCACCGATGGGTGGTCGGGGTGCACCTCCGCCAGCACATCAAGCATGATCGCTTGCGCCCGTACAGGAGAGTTGAAATTTCCGCCCGATTCGCGTACCATTTCGGCCATGGGCGAAACGTTTCTCGGGAGCATCGCCAACGCGGCGTCAATGTCCCCGGCCAACGCGAACGCCCCTGCCAGTTGAAATTCGCTGTAATCGTTGAGGTCATCCAAGCGGTTGTTCTTCAGGTAGAGCATGGCGCTCTTCTCCGGTTCGCCCGCCGCCGCCAAGACATAAGCCGCGTACGCAATTCGCTCAAGTTGATTGCGCCCCCGCGCTTCACGTTTGGCTTCTCGTTTCAGCGCTTCCAACATCATCTGATAAATTCGGTCGGAAACCTGAAAACCCGCTTTGCGCGCCTCCACGAGAAAATGAGCGGCAAAGATGCTACCCCAGTAATTCGTGTAGTCGCCGCCGGGCCAATAAGCGAAATAGTTGTCCGGCATCATCATGTTCTCCAATTTCGCGATGCCGTCGCTAATGAAGTAATCCGCGCTGCCTGTTGGAAAAAGATCCGGACTAATGGTTTGGGCAATGTTATCAAAAGCGAGCAGCGGGAAGACCCCCGCCGTGACCTGTTCTACTCAGCCGTAAGGATACCGCAAAAGGTACGAGATTCCACCGGCAAACTTTACCGCCGGAAACGATGACAGCGTCAGTTCATATTCATCAGTTCCCGGGATGTAATTCGATGGAAAGGTAAAATCTGCTTCACGCCCTGCCTTTACTACACCGTAACCCGTTTGGGTAATCGGCGGCGTCGGCGGACGAAGCGGGATGTCGGTTGTCATCCGCGTACTTTCACGGTTTCCCTTCGCCGACAGGTCGAACGTAATCTTACCCATCGCATCTTGAGCCGCAAGTCCAAAAAACAGTTGTCCCTCTTCACCGGTGTCAAGGCGAATGGATTGCGTACTGTCCCCCAGAATTTCAACAGCCCCTTTCCGACTCAACACAACCTCGAAGTCGCCGTCCTCTACCGTTCCGTTGAACACGCTCACGGGAACTTTGAACCGGTCGCCGCTTGATACGAATCTCGGAAAGGTAGGCGTCAGAACGATCGGATCGCGAACAATGACAGATGTCTGTGCCTTTCCGAATCGATCGCCCGCGAACGCCACCGCCATCAAACGCAGTGTACCGTTGAACTGCGGTACGCTGAATGTGACAACACCCACCGCGTCATCGGTCGTCACCATACCTGACCAAAGCGAGACCGGCTTCACCCGCGTTACACTAACGGCGCTCAAACGTTTCTTGCGGCTTGCATCGACCCTATCGCCCCCAGTGCTTGACTTGCCCGATGCCGATTCGATTTCCGGCAACACCGCCGAATAGAGATCCAACGTATCGGTATTCAAGCCCCGTTGTCGAAAGAAAAAGCCGTGAGCGTCCGGAGTCTGAAAGTTGGTCAACTGGAGGATTCCTTCGTCAACTGCCGCGACGGTAAGGTGATAGACTCCTTTCTTGGGTGGCGATGGCGCTTCAACTCGGATAACAGCTTCAAGTTCCTGATTCGGGCGGGATTTATCCACCGCCTCAATCTCTACCGCCAGCTGATTCGCGTCGTCGTTCAATTTAAGTGGAACGACACCGAAGGCGCGGGCGGGGGCATGCTTCTCCAACGAAGTGGTTGAGCGAATGAGGCTGGCGGACAGGTAGACGTTCGGCTTATATCCATCCAGAATCGGCACCTCAATGACAGCGGTGTTTTCCCGCATCGTCACTGTTCGGTAACTCAAGACCTTTTCCCGCTCTACCGTAAGGATGAGCTTGCCGGCAAACGGGGCTTTAATCTGCGCCTTTGCAATCTCGCCGGGCAGATATGACGCCTTGTCCAGATCGATCTCAAGACGCTCCGGATTTTCCATCGCCCATGGCGAATAGCCCCAACCGGCGGTGTAGAATTCTGTCGAAGCGGACGCGCCGGATTCCAAATCCCGAACCTCAATACGATATTCGCCGTACTCGGCGGGCGCAAACGCATACCTGCCAATCCCCTCTGTCGACGTGAGCGATGTCGATTTGAGTATTTCCGCCTGTTTTTCCGACACATACCGATAATTACTGCCGCCGTCTCGACGCAGAATGGAGTTCCAGCGAATCTTGTATGTCGTCAACTTCAAGTTTCGGCCTGAAATCGGGATCCCATCCGTATTGACGGAAACATACTCGACGACCATCTCCTCGTCAAGTTTCGCATAACCCTCCGGTGACCGGCGAATTCCGACATAGTGCGTATACGGGTGGATGGTCACGCCTCTGTAAGCGCTGACCGCCCGCCCGCCGGGTTCGCTGACGGTGGCAACAATTACGCCGCTCAATGCGGATTGCGGCTTCAATTCCGACGGTATCAAGACGCGATAGGCGGTCTTTCCAAACTCATCCGTGCGTGATTCACCGAGATTAATTCGACGCTTCTTGAATTTCAGCGCCGCGTTGGCAAACGTAAACGAACTCCACCTTTTTGGCGCGAATTCGCTCCCCTCAATGTCACAACTCGCCGCGACTTTCCGATTGACCGCCGGCGGCCCAAAGAGGTTTAGCGCCTCAACGTCAATCGCAATCTCCTCGCCTACCGCATAAATCGGTTTATCCGTCGTGAGAGCGACCTTGATACGGTCCGGCATGAACTCCTCAACTTGAAAACCGGCGCGCCCGATTTCCCCGTCCGCAACATGAAGCTTGGCAGTGTACCGCCCCGTTTTGGCGTGTTCAGGGAATTGCACACTCAACTCGAAAGCCCCTTGCTCGCCGGTTCGCGCACGGAATTCTCTGAAGATTCGTTTATCCGGCGCCAACACCTGAATCAGTACCGGAAGCGAAGGCGGGGTCAGGTTTCCCTTTCCGCGCACAATACTCACAAGATTCGCCGTCTCGCCAGGTCGATAAACCCCCCGATCGGTGTATACGAACCCCTCATAACCGCCTTCCAAGTATGGCGCTCCGCTAACGTCAAAGCTGGTCGTGGACAGGTGGCGGCGATCCAACTCAATGAAGGAAAGATCCTGTCCCTTTGCCGCTGTAATCATGAATGGCTCGAATCCTTCAATCTTTTCAGATATTGAAGAGAATTTCACAAAGCCATCGGAATCGGTCGCGCCGCTCAGCAAGATCTGGTTATTGTCGCTGACAACCTCGATCGTCGCATTGCCAACGCCTTCCAGTGTGGACAGCGAATTGACCCATACCCACAACTCATCCCCCGCCCTCTTCGCCATGATGCCAAGATCGGTGACCATGACCCACTGCGTCGCGTAACGCCACCGTCGTTCGGAATCGCGTGCGGTCACTTTGAAGATGCCGATTCGATCGCTTGTTAGATAGTCCGCCAGCGAGATCGGCGTTGTGATTTCCTCGTTCAAGACCGAATTGACGCCAATCTCTTCGCTGTGCAGAGACTTCCCAAGTTTGCTCGTCCACCGCGACCATCCCTGCGAACTTGCCAGAATAACGAGATTGTTGGCGTACACTTTCTCGATATCGATATGCGCGCGGTTGATGTTCACCGTGGCTAATCCGAGGTTCAGATTGCCATCCCTGGGAAGGTACAACCCGCCCCCGACAAATCTCAAGTTCGGTTCAAGATTCGGAATGGTAAGCGTCCTAGTAAAATTCCGTTTTAAGGTTGTTCCATCTTGTGCGGATAAGCCGCGCCCTATCTTGACGGTGCGTCGCTCGCCGGGCTTGAATTTGCCCTCAATCCGCAGATAACGTCGGCGCGAAACCAACTGATAATCGTCTTCCGGTTCAACCTCCAAAAACAGTTGCGCCTGGTCCGGCGCCACCCCGGTATTGAATCGAACCTGCAGATAGTGCCCTCCGCCGATGTCCGCCACGCGGACATCTTCAACGACCAAGTGGCCGCGCCCTTCCAATACCGTTTTGTCGATGTAGTCGCTCTTGAGACCCACTCCGCCGTTGACGCATCTAAATTCTTTCTCCAACTTCAGGACAAAACGCTGATTGTTTTCGCTCCGCTCAATCACCACAGTCTCCAGATCAACAATCCCCGACCTCTCCTCCGTCAAAGGTTCGTACGGTATCGCCTTGCCATCCGCATAGGATATCGTGAGTTTCTCCTTCAGATCAGCGGGATTGACGGGGTAGTTGAATTCAACCGTCGCACTAATCCGTGCATGGCTCTTCCTGCCCGCCCCGCGCTCGAAGGACAATCTTGAGCTCTTGACTCTAAACCGCTCCGTCGAGAAAGAGAGTGCGCGTTTTCCGCCAAGAACACGGTCCGGCGAATGACTGACGGTCGGCAAAACCTTGGCGGTGTATACCGTAGACGGAGCGAACGTGACTTCCGGGAAAAACCGCAGCCTGTCCGAATCCACCCACCGAAATTTTCCCGGGATCGCGGGCGTGAACTCGATCGGCGAGTAGTCCAAGTCCCTATCAAGCAAGCGTTCCTCGGCAACCGGATGGGAAAACGCGAACGTGAGGTTGTCCCGCTGGGAAATCGTCCCCTCTGGAAGGACGGACTCAAGCGTAAATCGTGTCGTTTCCTTAACGTTCCGCAAAGCAATGTGAAGGGCGCCGGCTACAATTACCACGCAAAGAACGGCGATGACAATCAGCAGATGGTTTGTGTTAAGTTTCATGATACATATCTCCTGCGATTTCTTTATACTGTAAGAGCGATTTCCGAATTGCGAGCCTCTATGTGTGGCGGGGCAAGATGCCCCGCCCACGGCTATAAGTCTCCCACGGCAATAGGCTCCAAATGCTATGTAGGAGTGTGTTTGAATAAGAGACAATCAAGATTAGCGGGCACTTTTCTATTGTAGAAGAAACCGAGTTTTCAGGAAAAAACTCGGTTTGAATTCATTTGCAAAAGGTGAACAAAATGTCAACGCGGCACGCGTTTTAGAGCGGTTGGCGTGATTTTGTACGTAGTTTTTTGTCAAAAACGCCTTCGAAAAATAGGCACAAAAGGTGAACAAAAAGCTGATTTCGGGGGGCGCGTTCACGCTGATCGAGTTCGTCCGATCCAGTGATAATGCGGGTTTCAGCCCGCGCCAAGGTGAACAAGATGTTAACGGCGGCAAAAAGATTGTCATCTTCATCGTTAGTTCAGCGGACAAAATCCGCCGTGAATGTAGTGTTTTACGCGCCGTTTTGGGTCGTTATGCCTCGGTCTCCTCTGCATACCCTATATTATACTATACGTACATAACGTTGTCAAGAAAAAATGCACACGCCAAATAGATGCGCAACGCTACTTTGATATCGGAGGCGCTCAATGAATTGAGAAACTACAAGCGCCCGATGAATCGGGCAACTACAAGCGCCCGATGAATCGGGCAACTACAAGCGCTCAATGAATTGAGCAACTACAAGCGCCCGATGAATCGGGCAACTACAAACGCCCGATAAATCGGGCAACTACAAACGCTCAATGAATTGAGCAACTACAAACTGCCGGTTATTGTATGCTTCACGCGGCTGAAAATTGCGTGTTTTCAAGCGTCTGGCGGTAGGCGCTGTTGGATATCGCGAGGATCTCTATCGATCAAGCGGGCGAGTGTCGCAATCAGCGGGTGTCGGAGGCGTACCGCTCAGATTGACAACAAGGTTAGGAATTAGCAATAACAATGCCAATAAGGAATGAAGGGCACAAAATGCGCACGATAAGCCACGTAATGCCCTGATTCGACGTGTTGACGACGACAAATATTTCTCTGTCTGAAAACCTAAACTGCGTCCGAAAGACCACAGTGCTTGTCCCAATGTAACCACACCAGTTGCCACCGTTGTCGTATAGGGGGCAGAAACCGAGTTTTTTTCGACCGGGAAGCGCGGGTTTGACGAAAATCAGTCCAATTTACGTATCATTTTGCGAACGCGTGCCGAAAACTCGGTTTCTCTGTTGCAGGTAGCAATTTCCGTTAAACCATAGGGATTAAGTTAAGCGTTTTCGGGCGCGAGTCACGCGGTTTTCTCTCGGTAAGCACTTAACACAATTTTCCACCTGTGGGATCTCTATCGCACTCGTTATTCACTCGCTTGATCCCTCTGGGGCTTTGGAGTGTGGTGTCTTCACGTTTCTACAAACCTGTCGCCCCGCTGGGGCTTTGGAGTGTGGTGTCTTCATGTTTCTACAAACCTGTCGCCCCGCTGGGGCTTTGGAGTGTGGTGTCTTCATGTTTCTACAAACCTGTCGCCCCTCTGGGGCTTTGGAGTGTGGTGTCTTCATGTTTCTACAAACCTGTCGCCCCTCTGGGGCTAAAGCGTACGATGAATCCATGTTTCTATACACCTATAGGCCCTCTATTGCACTCGTTTGATGGTCGCGACCTGGAGATTGCGGGGATTTCTATCGCACTCGCTATCCACTCGTTTGATCCTACAGTGGAAGCAATTTCTGACAGCGCGGAGTATATGTTGCAGTTAGCAACACCCGTTAAATCAACTCGGTTTCCACCGGCTCATCGTAATCGACGTCTTCCACCTCAAAGCCGAAAAGCTGTCGAAAACCGACCTTGAATGCGCCATAATCGGACCAATAAAGGAAGTTGTCCGTGGTAATTTTCTCCCAGCGCCGCCCTACCTCCTCCGCCACATCGGGACGGAGTTCATATTCATCAAGCCTAATCCGGCGATTCGCATCCAGCGTGGGCGTCAAACCTGGTCCCAGATAATCACTGAACAACCTTTCCATCTGTCCAATCGGATCTTCGTCGATTCCGTCTTCAGCCATTATGTCATCAAGCACGCTGAGGTACAGCGGAACAACCGGAATCGCCGATGACGCCTGCGTAATCACGGCTTTGTTGACTGACAGATACGCATGTCCTCCCAATGTTGACGAGAGTTTCGCGTCCAACGAATTTATCCGCGCCTCAAGATCATCTTTCGCCTTGCCAATCGTGCCATCGCGATATATGGGCCAAGTGAGTTCATGGCCAATGTAGGTGTAGGCGACGACGGTCGCCTCGGTCGCCAACAAATCCTCTGCCAGCAACGCTTCCACCCACATCTCCAAATCTTCGCCTCCCATAACGGCGACCGTGTCAGCGATTTCCGCCTCCGTCGCCGGTTCGATGCAAACCTCCGCGATGACTTCGCGATTGAGATCGATTGTCTTGCCTTTATACGGCTCGCCGATCGGTTTCAGCACGGACTGATGTTCCGCCCCCGTTCGAGGATGAGTGCGGCGCGGCGAAGCGAGGCTGTAAACCAACATATCCACCTTGCCCAGATCGCGCTTTATCCGATCGATAGTTTTCCGCTTCACTTCATCGGAAAATGCGTCGCCGTTCAGATCGCTGGCGTAGTATCCGTCTCGTTGCGCCATTTGCCGCATGGCATACGAGTTATAATATCCGGCGGTCGCGGTGCGTTTCCCATCGGCCGGTCTTTCATAATACACGCCGATGGTCTTGGCGCCGTATCGCCACGTCAACGCGAGGCGCGATGCGAAACCGTACCCCGTCGAAGCGCCAATAACCAAGGCGTTGAGATTGGCAGGGGTATACGGATCTCCTGTTTTGACAAACTCAATCTGATCTTGTACATTCTTCATGCAACCAACGGGATGCGCATTCGTGCAGATAAAACCCCGTATGCGCGGTTTTACCACTTGAACCGACATGACAATCCTCCTTAGAGACTCTACTCGTCAATCTCAACGACCATCTCGACCTCGACCGGAATGCCGCCGGGCAACTGCGCCATGCCCACGGCCGAGCGCGTATGTTTGCCCTTGTCGCCAAACACCTCGACAAAAAGATCGGAAGCTCCGTTGACGACAGCGGGCTGATCGGTGAAAGTCGGCGCAGAATTGACAAATCCGACCACCTTCACGACGCGCCGTATCCGGTCCAAATCACCGAGAGCCTGTTTAAGCGTGCCAATCAGATTGATTGCCACCTGTCTCGCCGATTGATATCCGTCCTCAATTTCCGCATCGGCGCCGAGTTGACTCTTATAAATCGTGCCCTCTCCGGTGCCTGGACCGTGCCCCGACGTAAATACAAGATTCCCCGTTTGAACAGTTGTCACGTAATTCGCCACCGGCGTCGCCGCCGCAGGCAGGGTAATACCAAGTTCTTCAAGTCGTTTCTCTATCTGCATTTTTCGCTCCTTCCGAAAGTGATACGGATTCAGAATCTAAATGTTACAATCAAGCGGAGGCGCTCAATGAATTGAGCAACTACAAACTTCCGGTTCTTGTAACTTGTAGATTCGGAATTAGTATGAATTGATGACATCGTAAATCTCAAGATATATTAGCATAGTCCTTTTGCGCCGTCAATGCAACTTTTTGATAGTAGCAGGGGAATCGCACCTGATTTTTGGCATAAGGAAGATTGGAAGGATGGAAGACGGGAAGGGTGAAAATTTTCCGTTCACGCATACCTCAAGCCAGATGGATACATAAAACCCGCCGGATTCCCCAATACAATGGTCGCGGTGTCGGGTTTCACTACGATTTGGGGGGCGTAGCGGTATCGGTATCTGGGCGAGGTTATCTTGTATACTTCACACTGCTGAGAATTGCGTGTTTTTAAGCGTCTGGCGGTAGGTGCGGTTGGAAACCGCACCTACGGTGAGCGCATGTCGCAATCGGGAGATCGCGAGATCTCTATCGCACTCGCTATCCACTCGCTTGATCCTACAAAAGACGCAATTTCTGACAGCGCGCAGTATAGACGGGTCGTTCTTGATGTGCCGTTCTACCCAACCTACGGATTATCGCTCAATTTTGCGCTTGATTCTTGCCCCGAGAATATGTTAAAATATAGCATCTTCAGCCGGAGTGGTGAAATCGGTAGACGCACTGGATTCAAAATCCAGCGGGCCCTGGGTCCATGTCGGTTCGAGTCCGACCTCCGGCATCCGCAAGCCATATAGAACTGACACTATATGGCTTTTTTTATGTGTGCGCCGCGAACGCCAAGATATGGCGACTTTTACAAAAGAAACCAAATAGTTCGTTTCATGGAGATTGAATAATTGCAAAATACAAATTCTTCAGTTCGTCACTATTTCATTGATGAGGCCGGTGATAGCACCCTCTTTTCCGCGAAAGGAAGAGCGCTGATCGGCACACCGGGATGTTCCCGATTTTTCATGCTCGGCTTATTGGAAGCGCCTAATCCAGCGGAATTACAACGCAGCTTTGATGATTTGCGCGGGGAGTTAATCAGGGATCCGTATTTCAAAAATGTGCCGTCCATGCAAGCAAAAGCGAGAAAAACCGCACTCGCGTTTCATGCCAAAGATGACGTGCCCGAGGTGCGACGGGAAGTTTATCGCCTTTTGCGTGAGATGGAAGGGTTGCGCTTTTTCGCGGTTGTTACTGACAAACAGCGAGTCTTAGAATATGTCCGTCACCAGAATGAAAGGGATTCTAGTTATCGCTATCACCCCAATGAACTATACGGCTATCTAATTCCTCGCCTTTTCAAAGAAAGATTGCAGCAAGGTAGCAGATATCATATCATGTTCTCAAAACTTGGTAAATCCAACCGCACTGTTGCCTTGCGCCAAGTATTCGAAAAAGCCCGGCAGGATTTCGCCGAACGACAGAATAGCGTCAGTGATGTCTCGCTGAAAGTTTCTGTGGCAAGGCCGAAGCAATCTGCCGGATTGCAAGCTGTGGATTACTTCGCCTGGGCGTTGCAAAGGCTATATGAGCGAGGCGAAGACCGCTATGTGGAATATCTTTGGGGAGCGTTTCGACTGGTACAAGACATTGATGACAGACGGAAGGCGGGTTATGGCGTGCATTACACACAAAAAAAGCCGCTTGACGCGGCGGCTTTGGCGTGGCGGAGTGAAAATAGAGAGCTAGGGATATAGAATTGCGCGAACCGCAGCCCGACAATTACACGGGTGCACCCGAATTTCGTCCCCAGCAATTTTAATTGTACACTAACGTCAAACTAAATGTCAAGTTTAAATTAGGACAAAGGAATCGCATCTGATATGGGTGATGCGGAAGGACGGAAGATTGGAAGCGAGGAAGGATTGAATTAGCGTATACGAACAAGATCGGAGCGATCAGGCGAGTGGTTACCGAGCGCCATAGAAATCGGTTTCGATTCCCGACAATAGGTCGCGGTTCGGAGATTTATGATACTGACTTCTAACTCCTACTAAGGATTTTCTGGAGATTCCCTTATGACTAAGCAAGACATCCGCTGGATTCGGAGAGCCAATAACTTTGACAAGGCGTTCTCCCAACTGAACGAAGCTGTCGAACTGTCACGGCGCCGCCAACTTTCGAGATTGGAAGCTCTAGGATTAATACAACGATTCAAATACACTCACGAATTGGCGTGGAACACCTTTAAGGACTTCCTTGAAGCGCGCGGCGCGCAAAATCTATACGGATCAAGGGACACTACGCGCGCCGCATTCAGAACGGGATTGATTGAAAACGGCGAAGTATGGATGGCGATGATTCAAAGCCGCAACCTAACATCACACACCTATAACGAGGCCACCGCCGCCCAGATTGTCGAGGCGATTCTTGAAGTGTATTATGTCAGCAATTCTCAATTTGAATTTGCCGATTGATTGAATCTATCAAATCTTGTTGGAACAAAAGGTCGCAAGTCCATTTGTTGTCATTTTGGGGGCAATATCGTATAGTTTTTGCGAATTTAACGCTTACACCTGTCGCCCCTCTGGGGCTTTGGAGTGTGGTGTCTCCACGTTTCTACAAACCTGCCGCCCCTCTGGGGCTAAGACGCGTCGGATTTCGCGATTATACTAAGCCATGCAATCAACATACGCTTTTCAAGAGCGGGAAACTTAAAGATGACGAGGCTTCGTCGGCTCTAGGTTCCAAAATGAGAATTGCTGGTATTATGTAGAATTTCAGGCGATCCAATCGAAACTCCAACATCTGAGAAGGGAGGAATCGGCATGAGCGCTTACCCGCTACGCCAATCCGACTGCGGTTTGTCAGGGGTTTATTTGCCAAGTGTATGTGGTAAGTGTCAGGTGTTGGCGGTTAACATTGTCTGAACTGTGATTTATGTGATTAAGTGATGGACTATGATTAGGCGCGTAGTGGTTTGATTGGCAATTGTCTGAATGGGATCTCTATGGGATTTCTATGGGATTTCTATCGCACTCACTATTCATTCGTTTGATCACTCATTATTCATTCGCTTGATCGGATTTTCACGGATTAAAAGGATTACACGGATTGAGATTGCCAAATGACATGGTCGCGAAAAGATTAATGCGTAAAACCGCCTATCATGAGTAGATTAAATCTGTAACTTGAAGTCAGTTTGATTCCGGAAAGAAACCGAGTTTTGAGGAAAAAACTCGGTTTCTCAATGTCGCTATGCACCTTCATTTGACATGAGCCGGCGGGAGCGAGTAAAATGTGTTGCTTGTATGGAGACACCAACAAAAATCACGCGGCTTGTGTTATAATATGGACCGAAGAGAAACGAGACTTTGCTCCGTGGGTATCCGTTGCCAAATTCCCACCGCCAATTAGTTTCGCGTTTTGGAGAAAGGAATCAAACAAATGATAAAAAGGCTTGAAGTAGAAGGACTGAACAACCGGCTTGATGCGGCGATGGACTTCAACGAGGATCTGAACATCATTACTGGAAGAAACGGCTCGGGCAAAACCACCTTGCTAAAGCTCATTTGGTACCTAATAAGCGGGAATCTCACTGATGTTGTATCTGAAATCCCTTTCCGCTCGGTGTCAATTCATACCGACGCCTTTTCTTTCTCCATTGAGCGTGCCGCTAACAAACGGTGCAAACTTGATTTTCAACCGGCAAATAAAAAGGAGGTTGACTTGCAACCTCCACAACTACTGCGAGTTTCGCAAACAGATGAAATAGCTGAATTGGGTCGGACGATTCTAGATTCGACAAACGGTAGTTTGTTTTTCCCTTCATTTAGAAGAATTGAAGGAGGATTTGATCGGTTATCCGCACACGAAGGTACGGCCGTGCGAGTACACTATCGTCATTCAAATCAACTCAGACGGAGGGTGGTTGATAGAGCAACAGAGAGGCTTCAAGAGGCAATGTACCGACTCTCAAATCAGGTGTCGGTTATTAACCATAAATTTATTGCATCAATCTCAACTCATGATATTGTGAAATTGTTAACGGAAAAATATGCTGATGTATCTAAAAGGACAAATGATCTATCTGTGAAGTTATCAAAAGAGATTTCACAAAAAACGTCTGATACAAAGGCTTCGGACGATGCCAATCCGGCGTTGACTGACATTAAAAGGAGTGTTGAGCAGTTTACTAAGGAGCAAGATTCATTACTCAGACCGTTCTCAGTGTTGAGTGAACAAATCCCTGAAATTTTCGAATATGAAGGAATACGGGTAACCGATGCGATCACCCTAGGGAATGAACAACACGCTATTGACTCGGACCTTCTATCGTCTGGAGAAAAACAGATGCTGAGTTTTCTGTGCTACAACACATTTGTCCAAAATACGCCGATCTTCATTGATGAACCGGAGTTGAGTCTTCACGTGGACTGGCAGAGGCTTCTACTGCCAACGTTGCTTGAACAAGACACTAATAATCAATTCTTCATCGCAACGCACTCACCCTTCATCTATTCAAGGTATCCTGAAAAAGAGATTTTATTGGGAACTGATAGAGGAGACAGCTAATGCCGGCACCGGATCTTACCGTAGATGAGATAGTGGCGTACCTCAGTCGCTCCGAACTGCCAACAGTGGTTGTTGAGGGTAAGGATGATATGCGCATTTATGGGTGGGCAGAAGCGCGCGTTAGCAATACCAAAGCCTATGTACTGGCTACGGGTGGCAGAAATACTTTGTTGGCGGTTTACCGAAGAAGGGACGAATTTGCCAATTTGCCCGTTGCTTTTGTAGCCGACAAAGACATGTGGCTGTTCTCAGGAATTCCAGCGGATTATCCTGATGTTATTTGGACGCAAGGCTATAGCATTGAGAATGATCTGTACGCAGGAGCAGAATTGGAAGGTCTATTAGATGAACACGAAGTTGATGAACATCGACAAGCGCTTTACGCCATCATCGAATGGTTTGCGTTTGAAGTTGAGGAGTTTTTGGCCGGAAGAGTCCCGGAGGTCAATCGAAGTTGCGACGAAATTGTCCCGCCCGGCACAACCGAAATTGACGGAGGCTTCTCTGCACGCCGCGGATTTCGCTTTCCGAATGCTGAACTCATTAGACAAATAAAAGAAGCATATCAACTTAAACTAAGAGGAAAGTTCCTTTTTGAAATGTTGGTGCGTTTTCTTAATGCTCGCGGCCGTGGTACCAAATACAACCATTATGCGTTGCAAGAGATTGCTGTCAAGAGAAGCGGGTCTCATGTATTGATTGACCGATTGATAGCCGAGATAGAAAGACGATTAGGGGACAGAACTCAGCCTAACTCGCCGCCAACGACTTCTTAAAGCATGTTTAGTGGTGCATTCGCCAAGTGTGTGTGGCATCACTTGATTTCATGCAACCAAGCAGAATAGGGACGCGGATAAACGCGGATAAACACAGATTAGAAAATTCCAGTCAATGCAATTGCTTTGTTTTTTCTACATGGATAGCGCTGTTGGGGCGTTGTGGCAGTTGTCTGAACTGTGATTTATGTGATTAAGTGATGGACTATGATTATCAGTCTTTAGTTGAACGTCCTGAGCGGGTTAAACCGATACGTTGAAGCCGGTTTGATGCCGGGAAGAAACCGAGTTTTGAGGAAAAAACTCGGTTTCAACAAGTGCCCAATACTTAGCGAATGAACCATTAAATAACAGCTGTGACATAAGTTAGGACGCCAACATGCCAAAAAACCTCCACCAAAAACTAATCGACCTCCTCAAAAACGATGACCGCTTCTTGGACGAAGATGGCGAACTCAACGCCGGCGTCATCCACCGCTTCGCCAGACAACTCGACCGAGACCTCGTGCGGCGGCTGCTCTCGGACGAGGAGATCAAAGCCAAATTCTTTGAAGAGATCGACGGACACTGGATCTTCAACGCCAACGTTTTCACCGAGTACGTGTCCAACAGAGATTTTATCGCCAACGCTTACACTCGCTTCCGCAACAAAATCGGCTTGAACATCGGGGACAGATTCCTGCGCGAACGCGACGAGGTATCCCTCGTATGGCCCTACAAGGATTGTGTTCTGGAAGGCGGACAGACCAAAGAAGAAGAGAAACGCAAAGAGATATTCCTCAACGAGATTCTGGCGCGAGAAGAGATTAACCGCCTCTTGGAACCAAAGGTTTTGACCAACTGGAAACGCTACTCGGTAGAGGGTGAACAGAACGTAACGCAACTTAACCGCGATGAAAACGGCGTAATCAGCGAAAACCTGATTATCAAAGGCAACAACCTCGTGGCGCTGCACACGCTCAAGGGGCAATTTCGCGGGCAAGTCAAACTGATTTACATCGACCCGCCCTACAATCCCGACAGTCAAGCGAATACGTTCACTTACAACAACAATTTTAATCATTCGACGTGGTTGACTTTTATGAAGAATCGCTTGGAAGTAGCGAAGGAGTTGCTAACCAAGGACGGGGCGCTCATAGTAGCTATTGACGAAAACGAACAAGCTTATCTGGGCGTCCTGCTCCGTGAGTTATTTGACGAATACGAAATCCACTGCATTACCATCGTACATAACCCTCGTGGCGTTCAGGGAACAAATTTCTCATACACTCATGAATATGCCTATTTTGTCATTCCTCAAGGGAAAAAGGTTATCGGAAATCGAAAAATTCAGTCTGAGGAAGTTACGTGGTCCAACTTTAGGAATTGGGGTGGAGAATCAAGACGGGAAAATGCCAAGAATTGCTTTTATCCGGTTATTGTCGAGAATGATGAGGTTGTCGGATTTGGCGACGTTGCCGATGACCACGAACATCCTCTGACCCAAACCGTTTCTCACGGGGACAGGGACTATGTTTATCCGATTGACGCGAATATGATTGAACGAAAATGGAGATATGCGCGCCAAAGCGCCGATGAAGTTCAACACTTACTGAGAACGAGAGAGACGAATGCAGGCTATGAAATCGAGATTGGCAAGGATTTTGGACTGCATCGCACGGTTTGGCAAGATAGCAGATACGATGCCAATATTTATGGCACACAGATTGTAAAAGCGCTTGTGCCCAACTGTAATTTCGCCTTCCCAAAGTCTCTTTGGAATGTTTACGATTGTTTGTACTCTGTCATAGCAAACGACAAGGATGCCATTGTCTTAGACTTCTTTGGCGGGAGCGGGACTACCGCACATGCCTTGTTAGAATTGAACAAAGACGGAGGCAATCGAAAGTTTATCATTTGCGAACAAATGCACTACGTTGAAACTGTAACGGTAGAGCGCGTAAAGAGGGTAATTGAACAGAATAATCAAGGTGATTTCATTTACTGCGAACTCATGCAGTACAACCAAGCCTACATGGATAAAATCCAAACCGCGCAAACATCGGAGGAGCTCGTGGCGCTTTGGGAAGATATCGCCGTAAACTCTTTCCTAAACTATTACGTCAATCCGGAAACGCCGGCGGATGCGGTAGAAAATTTCAAGGCAATCGGTGAAACTGAAAACGGCTTGGTCAAACAGAAGCAACTTTTGGCTGAGCTGCTCGACAAAAATCAACTTTATGTCCACCTTTCCGAAATAGACGATGAAGATTTTCGGGTCAATGAGGAAGATAAGGCGTTGAGTCGGTCATTTTATAGTAATTGACAGATTGTATCACGTTGCAAAGATCTATGCTTTTGAATACCGCAAGCAACGAAGATGTCACGCTTTCAGATAAGCAAGAGGTCGTGTTCAACTGGCTAAACGATGAACTCCAGCTACGAGTGTACGCTGACGTGTACAAAGGCGCGTGTGATTTGCTCAATAGGCAATCGCCGGGCTACATCGTGTTTGTGTGTCACGCAGGCAGGGACCTCATGAATGGACTTGCCCCTACTGTGAGAGGCAGAAAACGGCTACAGGCTGAGTATATAAATTTCTTTGATGACTTGCAAAACCATTGGAAAGATGTATGGGGAGCAAAAGGTCCAAATGAGAGAGACCAAACTGGGAAGGGACATTGTATTCCCTATGAAATTTGTGGAAAGGTAAAGGACATGATAAGCGAACACAAAGCTGGGCGTCTCAGGCCAAAAGAAGTTGCAGTCCTTTTCTACACTACATTTCTGGGTTACGACGAGAACGTAGAAGTTCCTCCGAATTCCATTGAAGAATGGCTGACCACAAGGCAGTGGTTTCTCGATTTTACCCATCTAGGGGAAGATGATCTTCCAGAGAACGTATCAACTGAAATAATTCAGCATTTTCAGACACTTGACAATTTACTCCACATCGCTGCAACTAGTGCCTTCGGGCGAATGAGGATTATCAATGAAATCTTGGAAGAAACCAACGAATGAACTAATCGACAGAGCTTATGGAACGATGGCGAAGCAATTTGACCACGAATACTTTTTCACTCGACTGAAAAACCCTCTGTGGGTGAAACCTCTCGTGGAGCGCGGCCGTTTCCAATCTCCTCCGAAAATGAAGCAGATGCCCGGTGGCTACGTTCAGGTGCCGGTTTGGCCCGAACTTCGATATCTGAAAAATATAGTTAGTGATGTACCACATGACGTTCTTTCTGTCGTACGAGAATTGCCCAAATCCGATAACCCAAGAGTGTACGAAGACATTGTGGACATAGCATTGCTATTACACGGTGGAAAATCAGCACGACTCATGGAGAAGGTCCTTGAATCTACGGAGATAGATTACCCTTACTCCCCAAGGCTCAGGTTTGCAGAATTGTTGAAACATTGGACAAACGAAAATCAATTTGAAGCTGCATTGAAACTCACAGAAGTTCTTGTTCAGTTTGTTGCAGACAATCAAGATAAGACCAAGCGCAAACATCAAAGAAAAACTCTGATTAACCTAGATGCGATCGTAACTAAAATGCGAGATACTCGGCTCAATCCAACACCGCGCATCAACAATCGAGAATATTGCAAGATTTTGTCCAATGGCGTCCGTGCGCTTGCCAAGAAAGAACCTTATAAGGTTGCGCGCCTCCTCATTGATGCTGCCGCAAATATGATTCGCCTGCGAACACACGAGGAGAATCTTGACAACGATATTGACTATTCCGAGTATTGGTGTGAACGGCTCACCAAATCCGAGGGTGGTTACGAAGACGCCAAGAAATCGCTTGTCCATACGCTTACGTTTGCATGCGAGCAAGTTTACAAGAAACTACCCGACTCAGTTTTCGAATTGGACATGACTATCCGACAACAACAGTGGCGCGTATTCAAACGACTGCGTCACCACCTCTATGCCCAATACCCAACTGAGGTGACTCAACCCTGGATTCAAGAGCTAATTCGGGAATACGAAAGTTACGGTCAATGGGAGTACACTTATGAATTTCAACAAATGATACGTAGCGCTTGTGATCATTTCGGTACGGCATTGCTTGCGAAGGACGAACTCAAACAGATCTTTGATTGCATTTGTAACGGTCCCTCAAAAGATGATCTCACCAAGGAAGAGTTTAAGCGGCACCAGCGCTGTCTCCACCGGTTACAATTCGCACCTTTCAACCCAGTGCTGTTTGGCAAATATGAAGCCTATTTCCGAGAATTGGAATCTGAAGTTAAGGACAAGATTTCCGACGATGACTATCCACCATTTAAGACAAGGACTGTACACGTTTCTACTCGTAGCCCACACTCACCTGAATACCTCGCAAGTCTAACAGATGAGGAATTACTATCTTTCATCAATGAATGGGAAGACACTCCCCCGTTTTTCGAAGGTAATATCGTGATAGAAGTCAATATTCAAGGGCTTTCCCGCGAATTTCAGACCGTCTTTAAGGATAAGATTGTCCCGAATCCCAAAAGACACAGATTCTGGATGGAAAATCACGACAGGATCGAGAGACCGATTTATGTGGAGAAGATGATTAACGCGATGCGGGAGTGCATCCAAGCGAATAACTTCGACAATCTTGATGAATGGTTGACGTTCAGCGAATGGGTGCTTTCACACCCTGACGACAGCGAGCAAGGAATATACGATAGACACGCAGGTGAATCACGAGACAATCCCAACTGGTCTAATTCTCGGTGGGCAGTGAGTGACTTCATCAGGACATGTTTCCGAGCGGATGTAAACCCGCCAGTCTCTGCACGCGCACAATTCGTAAAACTTCTGGATATGTTCTGCACACAATTCGACTGGAGGCTGGATCAACATTTGACCGGAAACGAACCGATTGATAAAGGCACGAATACCCCACGTTGCCGCGCGCTAGAGGCGTTGATCGGTTTCGGTTTATGGTTACGCGATAATGATTCGGCGATTGACGTTCCCGAAGTCGTGGAAATTCTCGAAAAACGCTTGGCGCCTACAGCGGAACATCCTTTGACATTGCCGGAATACGCCATTCTGGGAGAGAATTACAATCGGCTTTTCCTGCTTAATAAGGCGTGGACTAAAAAGCACAAATCAGACTTCTTTCCTCAGGGTAAGTTTCCAAAATGGCTGGCGGCATTTGATAATTTTTTGGGTTTTAATCCCTGGTCCAAGCAAACCTTTGAGATATTTCAGGATGACTTTATTTTTGCGCTTAAACATCTTTCGGCCATCAAGAAACAAGATCGCCCTGACGACAAATTGATTGATATGCTGGGCCAGTGCTTGTATATCTTTTATTTAGAGGAACTGTATCCGCTCAGAGGAGAAAGAAGTCTACTTGAGGGATATTACCGAGCAAGCGGTGATGATCGGGAGCAATGGGCGAACCTGTTTGACTACGTCGGCCACCGATTGTGGGAAACGACCGGACAACTGGATACAAACGTGAAGGACAAAATCACCGACTTTTTTGAGTGGCGTTTTGAAGTTAGGGAGCCGGTGGAACTTCAACAGTTTACCTATTGGCTAAGAGCCGAGCGCTTGGACCCCCAATGGCGCTTGAACGCATATTCCAAGATTCTGGACATTACTAAGGCGGAGGATATGTCAATTACTATGGAAGTCGAAGCGCTGTGCGACATGCTGTCGGGTCATACCGAGAAGGTAGTTGAGTGCTTCCACAAGTTGACTAAAGACATTGGAGACAAAAACATCTCCATTTTTACGGAGGAGGCGACAACCATTTTGCAAGTAGGCCGCCAAAGCAGTGACGAAAGTGTACGTCAGAATGCTAGGGAAGCTCGCGAAAACCTACTCCACGAGGGACGATTTGATTTAATGAAATTAGGTGATTGACAATTGAGATCTAGTTTTTCCTTTGTAGACGGCGCCCACGATACATCAAGCGGCTTTCACTCTATGATTAGCTATTGAATCTTGATAATTGGCGTCAACAATCGTTCGTTTCAACTGATTGAGGTAAACACAATGACAATAACGGTACAGATTCCTCCTGAAATTGAGACACAAATTCGCGAAAACGCATCCCTTGGCAAAACGGATGTCGTTTATCGTTTGTTGCTGGATGCCCTTGTCCCGACAGTCGAGGCGCTTGTGAAGCCCAATCCTCGGTTATCCGTTGATGAACGTAATGCCCTGGCTGATGAGATGTCGGACAAATTCATGAAATTCGTTGGTCCAGATTGCCCACCACTCTCCGATTACGCGGTCAGCCGCGAAGGAATATACGAGGACCATCCATAACCGTGATTTATCTAGTCGATACCAATGTTCTTCTGCGGTTTTTGCATACCGCCGACGCAAGTTATCCAATTGTGCGCTCCGCCGTGGGTGAATTGTGGACAAACGGTCACGAACTGAAGACTACATCGCAAAATCTTACAGAATTCTGGAATGTGTCAACTCGTCCCGTTAATCGAAATGGTTATGGGCTGAACACTTCGCAAGTATACGAGCTCCTGCAACACGGCGAAAACCTATTTCCTTTACTCTCCGATTCACCAGCTATATATTTAGAATGGCGGCGACTTGTCTTGGAGTATAGTGTATCAGGTATTCAGGTACACGATGCTCGATTGGTCGCGGCGATGATCGTACATGGGGTGACGCGCATCCTGACCTTCGACATTGACGACTTTACGCGTTACAAACCCGAAGGAATTGTGGCTGTTGATCCAACGGATGTTTCAGCACTTTAGAGATAGCGCCGATTAAATGGTTTACTCGCTAAGTGTATGTGGTAAATGTCGGGTGTCGGCGATTAAATTGTCTGAACTGTGATTTATGTGATTAAGTGATGGACTATGATTAGGCGCTTAGTGGTTTGATTGGCAATTGTCTGAATCACGGATTAGGGGACTCTATCGCACTCATTATCCATTCGCTTGATCCTCTGGAGCGCGGGAATTTCGACGCATTGCATTCTATCCACATGTCGATCCGCTGGATCGAGGAAATTGACGCCGACATGAGTTAAATGTTACTTGTGGAAAGAATTATTCCGTTTCGGAATAATGGGGTGCTACCAAGTACACTTCGCCAATGGCAAGCGGGGCAAGATCCCCCGCCTACGGTAGTAGCCTATTTGAAGTGTTACCTGCTGAACGAAGTATTTCGACAGGGATAATGGCGCGCTACCGAGAAAGCCGCGTGGCGCGACTGTGTACATCTGTAGGGTGGGCACTGCCCACCATTTCTTGTAAGAGCCGTTGGCAATCGCCACATTCTTCCCTCGCCGCGCAAATAGAAAAATGCCGCAGAAATTCCTATACGAAACGCTTTTAGAAGAATTCGGCCGCCGAACCATCGGCGCGACCGAGATTCCCGCCTATCTCGCGGATAATCTCAATCCCGCGTTTGAACTTCGTCCCTATCAGGGGGAAGCATTCGCTCGCTTCATCCTATGTTTTGAGAATGACTATCCGGGAAAAGAACGTCCGCTGCATCTACTCTTCAACATGGCGACCGGCAGCGGCAAAACCCTCATCATGGCGGGTCTGATTCTCTACCTCTACGAAAAGGGTTATCGCAATTTCCTCTTTTTCGTCAATTCCACCAACATTATTGAGAAGACGAAGGACAACTTCCTCAACCCCCTCTCGTCCAAATATCTCTTTGACGAACCCATCCGTTTCGGGGGTGATCAGGTTTCCGTTACGCCGGCCCCCAACTTTGAGGGAGCCAACGACAAAGACATCAATATCTGTTTCACGACCATCCAAAAACTCCACTCCGATTTAACGACCGCCAGAGAGAACGCCATCACCTTTGAAGATTTCAAAAAACACCGCGTCGTCCTGATTGCCGACGAAGCCCACCATATTAATGTCAGCACAAAATCCGAACAAGAACTGTTTGAGAGTTGGGAGAACACTGTCGAGCGCATCTTTCAACAGAACCCGCGCAACCTGTTGTTGGAATTCACCGCCACGCACGATTACGAAACGCCCGCGATAGTCGAGAAATACAAGAACAAGGTCATCAACCGTTACGACCTGCGCCAATTCCGCAACGACGGCTTTTCGAAAGATGTCATCGTCGTCCAATCCGATTTTGATCTGAACCGTCGTATCCTGCAAGCGCTGATTCTCAATCAATACAAACGCGAGGTGGCGTCGAAGGTCGAATATCGGATTAACTTGAAGCCGGTGATTCTCTTCAAAGCGCAACGCACGATTGCGCAGTCAATAGAGAACAAAGCCAATTTTCATCGCCTCATAGATAACCTCACGGCTGAACAAGTGCGGGCAATTCGTCAATCAAACATTCCTGCCGTTGAACGGGCGTTTAGATTTTTTGACGAGGAACCGCTGAGCGACGAGGCATTGGCGGAGCTCTTGAAGTGGGAATTTCAAGAGGATTTCTGTCTCTCGGTGAACGAGGAAAAAGAGAAGGAAAACTATCAAATTCTCGTCAACACGCTTGAAGACCGGAGCAACCGTATCCGCGCCATCTTCGCCGTTCAGAAACTCAACGAAGGCTGGGATGTCCTAAATCTGTTCGATATTGTCCGTTGTTACGAAACGCGCGATTCGGGAAGGAACAAAATCGGGAAAACAACCATATCGGAGGCGCAGCTTATCGGGCGAGGCGCCCGCTATTTTCCGTTTGTCCTCCCGCAGAATGATGAGCGTTTTCGTCGAAAATTCGATGACGATCTTGACCATGAATTGCGCGTCATTGAGGAGTTGCACTACCACACCGTACACAATAATCACTATTACACGGAAATTCGCGCCGCCCTGATAGAAGAGGGGATGATGGACCATCGGGAGGTGACTCGTGATCTAAAACTCAAAGAACCGTTCAAGCGTACCGACTTCTACAAGTACGGTGTAATTTGGCTCAACGACCGCCGCCCGAGGGACTACCGGCAGGTGAATTCGATTAGAGATCTGGGGGTGATGCGAAAGAATGTCCTCCATAGGATTGCCACGGGCCACGGTGAAGCGCGAGCCGTTTTTGAATCGGAGGGTCAAACGCCCGTGGTGCGCGATATAAACCGCAGGGACGTGAAATTGCGAGATCTCGGGCGAAACATAGTCCAAGCCGCCGTTGCGCGCAATCTGTTCTTCACCTTGGAATCACTCAAACGCTATTTTCCGCATCTCGCGTCAATCCGCGAGTTCATCAATTCCGAAGACTATCTTGGCGGGTTGGAAATCACCTTTGAAGGCAACTTGTACGGATTGGACGAGAATCCGGACGAAAAACTCGCGGCGGCTTCGGGTTTGTTAAACCAAATCGAATCGGAAGTGCGGGCGCAAATAACCGAATTCGAAGGCAGCAAGGAGTTTCGGCGAAATTGGGTGCGCGACGTTTTCAAGGACAAAGTCCTGAAATTTGACGCCAATAACCCGCGCGCCGAAGACGACGCCCAATTTAAGCATTTCGTTTCCTCGAGAGACTGGTTCGCCACCGACACCCTCTTCGGCACAAGCGAAGAACGAGCCTTCGTACACATGCTTGACAGATTAATCGATGATTTGAGGCGGCGATACGATGAAATTTATCTCCTGCGCAACGAGGGACATTTCGCCATCTACAACTTCTCCGACGGGAGCGCCTTCCAACCCGACTTCGCTCTCTTCCTGCGCGAGAAAAACGGCGAGATGTCCGTCTACCAACTCTTTGTCGAACCCAAAGGCGCGCACCTGCAAGAGCGAGATCGATGGAAGGAGGAATTTCTTGCCGAAATTACCTCCCGGTTCGAGGGCAAACGACTGGAGTTCAATGATAAGAAATATCGCTTAATCGGCGTGCCGTTCTACAACAACCGAGATGAAAACGAGTTCCGAGACGCGCTCGAATCCGTATTGTCACTGTAAAGTAGTGGGCACACCTCCGTGTGGCGTACACCGCCCCGCAATAACCTGTAGGCGCGGTTTCCAACAACGCCTTCCGCCAGACGCTTGAAAATACGCAATTTTCAGCAACGTGACGTATATAAAAAGATTGCTCATTCCGTGCCCTTGTGTTAAAATACGCCAAACCGCGTTAAGGGTGTGACACTGTGACAGGATGTTGCTAATGACGGGCGGGCGGTGAGCGCTAACGCGGTACATCTAATACGAATTGAAAATCTGAATGTTACAATCAATCGGAGGCGCTCAATGAATTGAGCAACTACAAACCGGCGGTTTTTGTAACATATATATTCGGAATTCGTATAAAGCCCTTGTTTTGTATCGATTACATCGGCTACCGCTTTTCTTCCGTGTCCCTCTTGCTTCCCGTCCCCTCAACTCAAGGAGGAAACTTAAAATGGCGCTAACCCCCCAACAATGCGAATTCTTCCATTCATTCGGATATCTCGTCCTGCCGGGTTTGCTGGCTGACGATGTCGATTGGATGGCTGAAGAGCATCAGAAGGTTTTTGAGAAAAACGGCATCGTTCATGATGGCACGAAACGCACCTATGTCGTGCCGTTCATAGATCAAACCGAGAAACTTTGCACTCTGCTCGATCATCCCAAAGTCCTTGAAGTCCTCGGATCTCTGCTCGGTGATGATTTCAATTATGTCGGCAGTGATGGCAGTTACTACAGCGGTAACACCTCTTGGCACGACGACGGCGGACATCGGCCCGGCGGTCTCACCTTCGCCAAATTCCATATCTATCTTGACACTCTCACGCGCGACACGGGTTGCATCCGCGTCATCCCGGGCAGTCACCTGCCGGGCGGCTGGAGAGACCAACTGAGAGAGAACATCTGGCTGCAGCCGTTTTGCGAAACGATAGGTGTTGCCGGCACCGATATCCCTTGTGTCGCGATTGAAAACGAGCCCGGCGATGTCGCCGTGTTGAATCACACGACGTATCACGCATCCTTCGGGGGCGGAACGGCGCGTCGTCACTTTGACCTCAATCTGTCGAGCCGCGCGAAAACGGAGGAGGAACTCGCCGATCTCGAGAAGTTCATCTTGCCGAGTGAGCGAACAAAGGAGAAACCCAGCAAATACGCGCCAGGGGAACAGGACATCATGCTCGGCACGGCGACTCCCGAGCGCATGCGCCACCTTGAGCAAGTGATTGAGCGCGAAAACCTCGATCGCGCCGCTTGGGAAGCCACGCAATAATTGTCGCAAACGCTGGATTGCCGATCTCCAAATCACCGATTAGTGGTTCATTCGCTAAGTGTATGTGGTAAGTGTCGGAGGTTGGCGGTTAACAACCTCTGAACTGTGATTTATGTGATTGAGTGATGGACTATGATTATCAGTTTTTTCCGCCTGTGATGAGTGGATTAAATCAGTAACTTGAAGTTAGTTTGATTCCGGAAAGAAACCGAGTTTTGAGGAAAAAACTCGGTTTCAAGAAGAATGGGATCTCTATCGCACTCATTACTCATTCGCTTAATCCTCTGGGACTATAAAAAGGAGGAAAAGTTTTCATGAGGTTGACCGCGCAACAATGCACCTTCTTCGAAGCATTCGGGTATCTGATTCTGCCCGGCTTGATGACCGACGACATCGACTGGATAATTGAGGAACATCGGAAGGTCTTTGAGCAGCAGGGCGTCGTTCACGACGGATCAAAACGATCCATGATTGTGCCATTCAGCGATCAGCGCGAGCGGCTCTGCACGCTTCTGGACCATCCGAAAGCGCTCGGAGCGCTGAAGTCGCTGCTCGGCGATGATTTCAACTATGTGGGCGGCGACGGAAACTACTACTGCGGCGATACGAACTGGCACTCCGATGGCGGGCATCAAGTCGGCCTCTTCGCCAAATTTCATCTTTATCTCGACCCCTTGACGCGAGACACGGGAAGTATCCGAGTGATTCCCGGCAGTCACCTGATAGGCTCATGGAGAGAGCGCCTTCAACGGACTCGCCAGCCAAACGAACTTTTGGGCGTACCCGGACGCGATGTGCCATGTATCGCCGCCGAAACCGAACCGGGGGACGTCGTTGTGTTCAATCACAACATCTACCACGCCTCTTTTGGCGGGGGACCTGCACGACGTCATCTATGCCTCAACGTGACGAGCCGGGCAAAAACCGAAGCCGAAATCAACGAACTCGACAGCTACCTCCGCCCCGGCGGGAGACCGAAGCATTGGCTCGGAAAGTATCCGCCCGGCGCGCAAGACATCATGCGCAATACGGCTTCTCCGGCGCGCTACGTCCATCTGGAACAGGTCATTCAGCGCGAGCAGTATTATCAAAACGCGGCACAGTAAACGGGACCAAGTCACAGTCCAACAAGCCAATTACGAATATTGATTATGTCACTCACTCCTGAACAGTGCGCGTATTTTGAATCGTTCGGCTACATCCTTCTGCCGGGTTTGATGACTGAAGATATTCCTTGGATAATCGAGGAACACAGGAAAGTCTTTGAGGAGAAAGGCGTTATACACGACGGAAGCAGACGTTCCCAAATCGTGCCTTTCAGCGATCAGAGCGAGCGACTTTGCACCCTGCTCGATCACCCCAAAGCGCTGGGTGTACTCACATCACTGCTAGGCGAGGATTTCAACTATATCGGCGGCGACGGCAACTACTACAGCGGCGACACAAACTGGCATTCCGACGGCTTCCACACAGTCGGTCTCTACGCCAAGTTTCATCTCTATCTCGACCCGCTGACGCGCGAGACCGGATGTATCCGCGTGATTCCCGGCAGCCACCTCGGCGGAGCATGGCGAACTCAGGTTGAGCGCGCCCGCCAGCCGAACGAGGAATTGGGAATTTCGGGCAAAGAGTTTCCCTGCGTCGCCGTTGAGACCGAACCCGGCGACATTGTGGTATTCAATCACAATATCTTCCATGCCTCTTACGGCGGGGGTAACGCCCGTCGCCATTTCTGTCTGAATGTATCGAGCCGGGCGAAAACTGACGCCGAAATCGAAGAACTCCACAAATATATTCGCCGGCCCGACGGATTGCCGCGTTATCATCCGAGATCCGCCAGTGTACACTCCGAACTGATGCGCCGTACCGCATCGCCCGCGCGAATGCGTCACTTGGAACAGGTCATCGAATGCGAAAGTTAGTGGCTAACAAAAGGGAAAGATTCGTACTTATGACAATCTCCGATATACTTGATGGCGAGCCGGAACTCGTTGCAACCGGATTCGAATTCACGGAGGGGCCCGTCTGGCACCCCGACGGCTATCTCTTCCTCAGCGACATTCCGGCGCATCGCATTTTCAAATTAATGCTTGATGGCACATCAGAAATCTATCGTGAGCCGAGTGGCGGCGCCAACGGACTAACTTTTGACCGCCAAGGCAGGCTCATTGCGTGCGAATACAAAAGCCGGCGCGTTTCCCGCACGGAAACCGACGACGCTATCAGTGTACTAGCCGACAGCTACGACGGAAAGCGTTTGAATAGCCCTAACGATGTCGTGGTCAAATCGGACGGTAGTATCTACTTTACTGATCCGTTCTACGGTTTCCCGGCTGATCAGGAACGCGAACTCGATTTTCAAGGCGTCTACCGCATCGCCCCGGACGGATCAATTGACCTGCTTGTAGATGATTTCGGCGTCCCCAACGGGTTGGCATTCTCGCCCGACGAACGGATTCTGTATGTTGACGATTCGAGACACCAGCATGTCCGCGTCTTCGATGTATTGTCGGACGGCTCCCTCGCGAACGGGCATATTCTGATTGACATGAGAGCCGATGCGCCAGGCGCCGCGGATGGGATGAAGGTGGACACAACAGGAAATCTCTACGTCACCGGTGCGGGCGGAACATGGATTATTTCGCCGACAGGCGAGCGCCTCGGAACCATCGTCACGCCTGAACTGCCGGCGAACTGCGCTTTCGGAGAGGCGGACCGCAAGACACTCTTTATCGCGGCTCGAACCTCTATTTACAGCATTCGGCTCAAAATTGCCGGAGTCTGAAGCAAATGTGGTACCAAGGAAAAGAAGACACATGCAATATCGTCAGTTGGGCGCCTCTGGAATCAGAGTGCCGGTTTTGGGATTAGGCGGTTGGACACTGGGCGGAACTGCCTACGGAGCCGTTGATCGGGAGACAGCGGTGACCGCCATGCGCGCGGCATTCGACCTCGGCATCACGCTCATTGACGGCGCCCCATACTATGGCGATACCGAGGTTTGGTTTGGCGAGGAATTTCGTTCTCGACGCCACGAAGTATTCCTCATCACCAAATCTCAGCGACGTCCTTACACCAAAGCAAATCTATTTGCCAACATTGAAGGCAGCCTAAAAAATTTGCGCACGGACTACGCCGACCTTTACGTCATCTTTCCCGATGTAAATACTCCCGTAGATGAAATCCTTGACGGATTGATTCAGGTCAAGGAATCCGGCAAGGCACGCGCCGTGGGTGTCACCAACTGGGATGGCCGTATGCTGAAGGCATCTGCTGGCAGGGTTGAACTGGCTACCAATCAACTCGGCTACAGCCTATTCGATCGGTATTGGCAAGAGACCGTATTCCCGACCTGTGAGGAACTCGGTATCGGCGTCATGGCATACAGCCCGCTTGCTCAAGGACTCCTCGGCGGCGCTATTACTCGCGACACCGAACTTCCGCCGGACGACGTGCGAACCCATAACAATCTCTACGCGCCCGAAAACCTCCCTACGAATTTAGCCGTGGTGGAGAGATTGAAAGAGTTCGCAAGCGAGCGCGGGTTGACACTCTCCCAACTGGCTCTGGCGTGGACGCTCGCCAATCCGCTCGTGAGCGTGTCAATCATCGGAACCCGGCGCCCAAGTCGATTGACAGAAGATGTCGGCGCGCTTGATGTCCAATTTACCCCTGATGAGTTGGCGGAGCTTGAAACCATCGTCGCCAATATCGCCGGTGTTGCTCCACGTTTCGGTTGAATCGTGTATTAACTAACGCAAGTTGCTACTTACAAGATTATGGACATGTACCATCGTTTTTTATTGAAAATGACCCATTAATCGCGGAGATTTCGTAGCGTAAACTGTCAGTTTGCGCACGAGTTACGCACCAGAGACACAATCTAACAGATCGTGCTACAACGGTGGTAACTTGGGTCAAGATCTCCACATCTAATTTGCATCCATCAATGTTTCTCTTGTGCATTTTTTTCAATCTGTGTTTTCTAGTTTTTCTCACTAGCGACTAACCACTGCTTTTTTCACGTCAACGATTTTCACATCATATTTGTCGAAAGGTGCTTCCGATGTCCAATCCTTCCCAACAGCGCCCGAATATCATAGTTATTCACTGCCACGACATTGGACGTCATCTCGGATGCTACGATCGGGGCGTCGAAACGCCAAACATTGACCGCTTGGCAGGTGAAGGCGTCCGATTTGATCAGTTTTTCTCGACCGCCCCGTACTGCGCCCCGAGCAGATGCAGTCGCATGACGGGCCTCTATCCCGTAAACCACGGCGCAATCGGTCAGACGCACTTGGGTTGGAAAATGAACGATGGGCTCCAAACGCTGCCGATGCACATGAACGCGCTCGGTTACGATACCCATCTCTTCGGCTTTCAGCACGAAGCCATCGATCCGAAAGATCTCGGCTATCAGCACACCGAGTACGGCTTTCCGAACGCCACGATTAGCGCCATGGATGTGGCGCCGCGCGTTCAACAGTTTCTCGAGGGTTATCGCGACGAAGATGGGCCATTCTACATGGATGTCGGGTTCACCGAGGCGCACTCCATGACGCCGCGCGGCGGGCTGGAGAATTGGCGCGACAATTTGCCGGTGCCGCGTTTCAAACCGAAGTATGTCCATCGTGTAGACGCCTCCAAGTATGAAGGTCAGGTCGTCCGCCCGGTCGACAATCCGTGCGACCCCTATTTTCGCGACTACGATCCGGACGAGGTTCAGGCATTGCCATACCTCCCGGACCGACGCGGGATCCGCGAGGATATCGCGGAACTGAACAGCCTCATCACATGCGTCATTGATGTCGCGGTGGGGCGAATCCTCGACAAACTCGCCGCCACCGGGTTAGACAAAAATACACTTGTCATCTTCACGACGGATCACGGAATCGAGGTGCCGCGCGCCAAGGGATCGTTATACGACGCGGGCATCGAGTGCGCTCTGATTATGCGCTATCCCGACAATTTTCAGCCGGGGACGACGAGTGATGCCCTGCTTAGCAATGTTGACTTTCTGCCTACGCTTGTCGAGATTGCCGGCGGCGACGCTCCGAGTGACATTGACGGGCGCTCCTTCCTCCCAATGCTCCAAAACCGCGCCTACCAACGGCGAGACCACATCTATGCGGAGAACACATGGCACGGTCAATATATCCCGATACGGGGAATTCGAACGGAGCGATTCAAGTACCTTATGAATTTTGACACCCACAAGCATCTCCTGTACCCGCAAAACAGATCCGCGCGGGAAGTGCTCACGGAACTGTTAACGGGATTCAAAGGGATCGAAGAGTTATACGACCTCCAGACCGATCCGCACGAGCAGAACAATCTCGCATCTACACGAAAGATGTTCGGGTTCGGTGATGTGGATTTCACGGGATTGTCCGGCTGGAAGCCTTGCCATCCCGACTACGAGGATACCGCGAAATCCTTCAAAGCACAATTGAGGGCGCACATGGAGGAAACAGACGACCTCCTGCTGAAGGGACCTGTAACGCATCCGGGTTTCGAGCATATTTGGGACGACCTCTAATCTCGACTATGTACATTTTAGCGGTATAACAGAAGGTGTCAATCAAGCGTTGAAGGAAAGTGGGTGAGATTTTAACCATCTGGTCTTTTTGGTTGATGTGTGAAAAAGTCGGTAATGTTTTCCAGTACCACCACAGCGGGGCAAGATGCCCCGCCTACAGGATTTTGGGGTTGCCCCGGCTTATGTCAAATCCAGATATCGTGCTTTTGTACAAAGTCAAGCTAATCTCCTGATTGACTTGCGTTCCTAGTCTAGTGGCAACGCGCGCCCCACTCGGCATGCATTGACGCGTCCAACCCGTTCCCTCCTGATAACGTGAACAATACTCCTCCACCCCCCATCGCGAAACGGGCCATCCTAATCGGTGTGCTGCTGATCATCGTCAACAGCTACTGGCTCGCCTACATTGAGATGATTTGGCACACGGCCCATTTGACGACCGTCGCGCTCTCGGTCAATGTCCTGTTCGCGATTCTGATGACCACTTGGCTAAACATAGGGGTGCGCGCGATTGCTCCGAGCGCGGCGTTGAGTCAACGAGATTTGCTCCTAATCTACGGGATGCTTGCCGTGGGCAGCGCGTTCTCCGGACACGACTCAATGCCCCGTTTGATGGGGGTGATGTCCTACGCCTACCGGTTCGCCACGCCCGAAAACGACTGGGAGGCGTTACTGTTCCGTCATCTTCCCCCGTGGCTCGTTATCGCCGACGCCGGACTGGTCAAAGATTTTTACGAAGGAGAGGTCGGATTTTTCAGCGGCGGTTATTGGCGGCGCTGGGCAGTTCCCATCCTTTCGTGGTCGGTCGTTGTCCTGCTGCTGATAGCGATGTTCTTTTGCTTGACGATAATCATTAGAAAACAGTGGGTGGAAAACGAAAAGCTGGCATATCCTATCATCCGAATCCCCCTTGAAGTCAGTACGCGGTCGGGCGCCATCTTTGGCAATCGACTCCTATGGATAGGTTTCGGAATTGCCGCGGGCATCAATGCGCTCAACGGTCTTGAGTATTTCTTCCCGACGCTACCCTCGATTCCAGTGAAAGAGTACGACCTCAACGTCCACTTCACGCAGAAACCCTGGAACGCGATGGGCAGCATGCCGCTTCGATTTCATCCTTATCTCATCGGTCTCGCGTTTATCCTTCCGTTAGACTTGTCGTTTTCCTGCGTGTTTTTTTACTTCGTCGCGAAAGCGCAGATGTTGGTTGGAAGCATGGTCGGCGTCGCGACCTTACCGGGATATCCGTTCTTGGGCGAACAGGGGGCGGGCGCGCTATTCGCGTTGCTCACCGTGGCATGTTGGACCGGCCGGAAGCATCTTCTCAGGGTATTGTCCAGCATAGTTCGTCCCGACCGGGACGACGACTCCGGTGAACCCATCTCGTATCGGACCGCGGTCATCATGTTCGGCGTTTGCATAGTATTGCTGATGCTCATCTGCGTGAAAGGCGGCATGTCGATCTGGGGGTATGCGCTCTTTATCGCTATCTACTTGTTGATTGTCGTCGGCGTCACCCGAATGCGCGCCGAGTTGGGTCCCCCGATTCACGCTATCGGCTACACGACTCCCCAATATCTCATGATTGCCATGATCGGCACACAACGGCTGCGACCAGGCAATTTGACGATGCTCTCCCTGATGAATTGGCTCAGCGGAGCGAGTTACGCTTCGTTTCGCACACACCCGATGCCCGATCAGCTTGAAGCCTTCAAACTGGCGGAACTCACCGGCATTCGCACGCGAACGATGTTCGCCGCCTTGGTGATTGCCAGCGTAGTAGGCGTCGTATCCACGTTAATCCTTTTTCCTTATGCCGTCTACGACGAAGGAATCGTCTCCGGATCCGAGCAGATTCATTCCGGCGGAACGGAAGCGTACAACTTCCTTTCCGCGTGGCTGGTCAATCCGAAATCCACGGACTGGTTTGCAATGTCGATCCTCGGTCTGGCATTTGTCTTCAATCTGGGCATTATGCTTCTTCGCTCCCGATTCGTTTGGTGCCCGCTTCACCCGGCGGGATACGTCATCGGCGTTGCCCCCGGGACCCTGATTATAAACGTGCTTTGGTTGCCGCTCGTAATCGCAATGACCGCCAAGTGGATCATACTTAAACACGGCGGGGTCAAAGCCTATCGTCGCGCGATTCCCTTCTTTGTCGGATTAGTCCTGGGCGAAGCCTTGCTCGGCTGTTTTTGGCCAATTATCAGCCTTGTCCTGCGTACCTCGGTCTACAGTTTTTATTGAGGCGCGAGAGAAGTCTCTGGAATCAGACAAATTTCCGCCATCTTTACTCCGGTTTATCCTTGACGCCAACCTCAAAATGTGAGAGAATTTGCGTCATTACGGGAGCATGAGACGTGCGTGTTGATGTTGCCTGCACGCCACACCGATAATTGCCAGAATGGGGGTTCCACACATGAAATTGACAGACCAACAACTCAACTTCTTTCATACTTTTGGTTACTTGATGATTCCCCAGCTATTTGATCAGGAAGAGATGGCTTGGATCACGGAGGAATTCGAGAATGTCCTTCGGACTCACTGCGACGGAGATGCGCATGACGGCTCAAGGCGTACCATGATCGTCCCATCCTACGGTCACAGCGAAAGGCTCTGCACACTGCTTGATGACCATCGCATCCTCGGGATTGCATCCGACATTCTCGGAGACGATTTTAACTATGGCGCCGGCGATGCCAACTACTATGTCGGTGACACCGCTTGGCACCCCGACTCAAGTTGGCCCGAGCTGTTTGCCATCAAAATGACTTTCTATCTGGACCCGACAACGCCGGATACAGGCAGCCTGCGCGTCATTCCCGGGAGTCATCGAATCGACTCCTACTGGCACCAATCTCTGGATCCGGACTGGAGAAATGCCCGCGGTCACGTGAACCTTAACGACGCGGAAACAGTTTGGGGGCGCCCGCCAAACGACATTCCCGGGAGCGTCGCGATTGAAACCAATCCGGGCGATCTGGTTTTCTTCAACCACACCATATTCCACGCATCCTTCGGCGGAGGAAATCGCCGCCGCATGTTTACGCTAAACCTGACTAAAGGCGGCGAGACCGAGGCGGAAATCGCTCGCATCGACGAATATCTCACGAGGAACTGCCCGACTGCGCACGGATTCAAGATCGGAGGCATGTACACCGACCTCACGATTGATACCGCCACGCCCGAACGTTTGAAACACATGACCCAGTTTCATGAACGCCATGCCGTGGTGTATCCGAACGACACGATACCGCGTGAATTGCCGACGCTCTAGATTTATGTGAGGTGTGCCCAATCGTAGGGGCGAGGTCCTCTCGCCCGTCCCCCAACTCTAATGTGTGATAGGGGTTGGGTGACCCAACCCCTACGAAGGGTTTATGTCTGATACGGATTCAAAATCTAAATGTTACAATCAATCGTAGGGGCGAGGTCCTCTCGCCCGTCCCCCAACTCCAATGTGTGAAACGGGTTGGGTAACCCAACCCCTACGAAGGGATTTATGTCTGATACGGATTCAAAATCTAAATGTTACAATCAATCGTAGGGGCGAGGTCCTCTCGCCCGTCCCCCAACTCCAATGTGTGAAACGGGTTGGGTGACCCAACCCCTACGAAGGGATTTATGTCTGATACGGATTCAAAATCTAAATGTTACAATCAATCGTAGGGGCGAGGTCCTCTCGCCCGTCCCCCAATTCTAATGTGTGAAACGGGTTGGGAGACCCAACCCCTACGAAGGGACTTATGTCTGATACGGATTCAAAATCTAAATGTTACAATCAATCGTAGGGGCGAGGTCCTCTCGCCCGTCCCCCAACTCCAATGTGTGAAACGGGTTGGGAGACCCAACCCCTACGAAGGGATTTGTGTCTGAGCGCCGCTCTTGAATGCCCGATTGAGATGAAATGTTTTGTCGAATCACTTTGAAAAACAGGGTTCAATTTTTACGGGGCAACCGTACCGTAACCACGCTACGCTTACATTGGAATAGGAGTTTTCGTTCAAATGGCCGATACACTCTCCGCAACGCCCGAGGAAATGCAAACAGCCCGAAACTGGATAGCCGGCTCAATTGATGGGCTAGTTCCGAATCTTCCCTTCTCTTTCACCTATGACGGAGTGTCCTCGCGCGACTTTCTACCGTCGGCGGACCAAGCAAAGTGGACCTGGGATCTGAGGCGAGAAGAAATCGAGTTGGACGAAGGGCGGACGCAGCATAATCTGACCTACGACGACCCGCATACCGGCCTTCAGGTTCGGTGTGAAGCCATTATTTACGCCGACTACCCTGCCGTTGAATGGATTGTCTACTTCCAAAACAACGGCGACCGGGATACGCCGATTATCGAAGACATCTTGGCGATGGATGTGTCGTTCACTCGTCCCGGTCCCGGCGATCCGACTTACGTCAAACGATGGATCGAGTGGAAAGGGGAAGCCGAAACCGTCGCCATACACAGAGAGCCCGGCGAATTCGTCGTCCATCACGCCACCGGCGGGGTGCATTCATTCTGGGCATTTCAGCCGCATGACGATGAGTTGGGACCGGGGCAAGAGTTGACTATCGGCGGCGTATCGTCTCAGCCCGATCTGCCCTTCTTCAACATCGAATGGCCTAACGAAGGAGTTATCGCCGGTATCGGATGGACAGCGCCATGGCGGGCGGATTTCATTCGTGACGGAGAGAGATCACTGCGCGCGAAGGTCGCCATGACCGAATGGGTAGCGCCTTGGCAGGCGGAAGCGATGAGAGGCGCCCATCTGGCGCTCCGTCCGGGGGAACGTATCCGCATACCTCGGATGCTCATGATGTTCTGGAACGAAGATCGGATTCGCGCTCAAAACCGCTGGCGTCGATTGTTGTTTGATCACTATTCGCCGCGCCCCGATGGCGAGTTGGTCAAAATGCCGTTCGGCGCCGCCACCCAATGGCACACCGAGGAACAGAACATCGCAATCATTAACTGGCATCTCGACAACGGAATGCCGATCGAGGATTTTTGGATGGATATCGGGTGGCAGCGAGCGCCAACCGAAGAGGAGGCTTTCGAGCACTTAGCCGATGATGTCGTCAATGAAGAGCTGTTTCCCAACGGCATTCAAGCGGTGTCCGACGCCGCTCACAAACGCGGCGTCAAGTATTTGCTCTGGTTTGGCGGCGATGAACGGTGTCGGTTTCAGGCGATTTATCCCTACCTTGAGCGCGTCCGGAAATATCGACCCGAATTACTGTCCGATGATTATCCCGGCAACGACAACGGGAACCCCATGGTTAACCGGTGGATGATTGAACACTACGGCAATCAGATTGAAAACCTCGGCATCGACATTTTTCGATGGGACTCCCGCAGCACGCCGCCTCCGGACATTAACAACGACCGCCGAGGCATCAACTGGGCAAGATCAGCCGAAGGGTTCTATGAGTTTTGGGATGCGTTGTTGAATCGCTTCCCCAGCCTTGTCATCGATTGTTGCGGCGGCGGCGCCGTAAACATGGACCTCGAGACCATCCAGCGCAGCGTTTTTCTCCACCGTTGCGACTACCAGTGCGGCGGCATCCACGACCCCGAGAACGTATTCAATCCCACCGGCATGCAAGGGCAGACGCACGGGATATCGTCGTGGTCGGCGCTGACCAGCGGGTGTGTCCGCCAACTGAGCGCCTACGCCTTCCGAAGCGCTTACAGCGCCGGATTGCGAATCACCTTCGAAGTTGTCGTTGAAAGTTTTTTCACCACTCCGCCATCCCCTCCGTCGGAAGACGAGTTTGATGTTGAACTGGCGCGCAAACTAACCGAGGAGTACCTCTCCATCCGTCACTGCTTCTACGGCGATTACTACCCGCTCTGTCGGTACAACCTTGATGAAGACGCTTGGATGGCGTGGCAATTCGATCGCCCCGACCTCGGGGAGGGCATCGTGCAAGCCTTTCGACGGACTCAAAGTAGCATTCTCACCTGTCAATACCGGCTCTGCGGGTTGGAACCGGATACTCAATACGAGTTGACCAATTTTGACATTCCCGGTACCACGACGCTGACCGGAGACGAATTGATGAATGACGGGTTAATCATTGATATTACGGAGCAGCCCGGCGCTGTCGTTATCAGGTACAAAGCGCTCAAGTAGAACGTGAAGAAACCGACACTATATTCGGGAACGCGAATCCGCGTTCCCCGAGTCGCGAATAATTGACCGCCTGTACGAAACATTGAAGAAATTAACCGCGTAAATCCTGATTGCATTCGGAATATGAGAATAAAATTTCCGGCGACCGCCCCCGGGTTCCCCTCTTTTGTAACGCTTGACGACTTCCTTGACAGCGACTATACCAAAGCCGTTTCGGACGAGCTTGAATCCGGCGCTGTTAAGGATATGATGGAACCGTTCCTAATCGACAATCCGAGGGCGAATTTCTCAAATAACATGCCATTCATTCCCGATGGCAAAGGCATACCCGATCTCGATCGTCCCTACGAAAAGGATAACGCCTCACAGACGTTCAACAAAATACTGGAAATTTGTCCCAACCTCTACCAACTTTGGTCAAGGATGCGCGCCGAAGAATTCTTCAATCGGTGTATCCTTGAGAATCTTGACATCTTTAGGCACAAAGGGATAATCTCGACCAATCTCTCTTTCAACCCCGACGCGCAGTTGTCTGTTGCGAAGAAACAGCGCCTCAACGAGCGCAGCCAACTCACGATTGCGCCGGATTTCCACTTGTCAGTCGCAAAGCGCGGCTATGACGTAAAAGTACATTCGGATAACAGGTACAAAATTCTGTTTGGCGTGCTTTATTTTAACGATGTACCGTCGGAGGAAGGGGGGCAAACCTGTTTTTGGGCGTCGCGGGGCAGTTGCGATATTCGCGATTATCCGCGCTATCCCGACCCAGCCGACATTCGACTCCTAAGCGCGGTTGAGCCAAAAGCGGGCAGGCTGGCGCTCGGTCTAAATAGCAACGACGCCTACCATAGCGTGCGCGAATACACCGGAAGTGGTCGGCGCCAATTCGTCTATTTCTCGTTCTTTGTGCCGGATTGCGAGAATGTTTGGAAGGTGAATTATCAGCTCTAACCGAACTTTCGAGGCTGAACGCATTTTTGCAATCTAATACGAATTCAAAATGTTACAGTGGATTCGCGACGTGCAATGAATTGCACTACCAAGTAACACTCGCTCAGAAAATCGCCAAAAAGCCAGTCATAGAGCGAAAAACGAGCCTTCGGGGGGCGTCCCGATGTGGCTTTAAGCGACACTCGGGCAATGGTGAGCGGGGCAAGACAGGATCTCTATCGCACTCGCTATTCACTCGTTTGATCCCCGCCTACGGAGTTGTAGAACATTCTCCACATGGCGCTCCGCTGGAGCGCGGGAATTGGGCATATCGTATTCTATCCACATGTCGATCCGCTGGATCGAGGAAATGCTCTCCGACTAGAATGAATGTTACTTGTGGAAAGAATTATTCCGCCGCGGAATTATGGGGCGCTACCAAGTAACACTCGCTCAGAAAATCGCCAAAAAGCCTGTCATAGAGCCAAAAACGAGCCTTCGGGGGTCGTCCCGATGTGGCTTTAAGCGACACTCGGGCAATGGTGAGCGGGGCAAGACAGGATCTCTATCGCACTCATTATCCATTCGCTTGATCCCCGCCTACGGAGTTGTAGAATATCCTCCACATTGCGCTCCGCTGGAGCGCGGGAATTTCGGCGCATCACATTCTATCCACATGTCGATCCGCTGGATCGAGGAATTTGACGCCGACACGAGTTGAATGTTACCTGCTGAAAGAATTATTCCGACTCGGGATAATGGGGCGCTACGAACCGTCGGTGATTGTAACATTTAGATTTTGAATTCGTATCAGAGGTTAGCCCGCGGGGGATAGACCATGGCAGACTACACACCTAGTTCAGGAAATGTATTCAAAGATTTAGGGCTCCATTCACCTGAAGAATGCTTGCTAAAAGCGACTTTGGCTCATAAAATCAACTGTCTAATCGCCGATCCGGGATTGACCCAACAGGAAGCGGCCGTTTTTTTTGGACTTGGCAAATCTAAAATGGCGGCGTTGAGAAATGGTCAACTGGAGAACGTCACCGTTCCGGATCTGTTTTTTTTGTTGAAAAAGCTAAATCAGCGACTGGAACCCATTGCCCTGGACTATCTGCACCAAGGCGTCGCGGCGATGCATAGAGGCGCCCCGGCAGATGCTGTTGCCAACTACACAAAAGTCATATCGTTAAAGCCCGACGCCTTTATCCTTTCCATTGCCTATTTCGATCGTGGAACAGCGTACCGAGAAATGGGAGACGATACCAGGGCTATCGAAGACTATACGAGGGCTATAGAATTAGATTCCCGTTATGCCGCCGCTTATACGAACCGAGGCGCCGCGTTGCACCGGATGGGCGCTCATGACCATGCCATCGAGGATTGCAACAAAGCAATACAACTCAATCCCGAAGACGCCACCGCCTATAGCAATCGAGGGACTGTCTACGCGAGCAAAGATGATTATGAGACCGCCATTGAGGACTTCAACAAAGCAATACAGTTAAGTCCCCGTTGTGCCATGCTCTACAACAACCGCGGTGTCGCTTACATGAAGAAAGGCGACATGTACCGCGCGATTGAAGACTATAACAAGGCGATTAGACTCGACCCTGACGACGCCGGAGTTTATTACAATCGCGGGATGGCGTGGCTGCGCCTGCGACATTGGGATCAGGCAAGATTGAACCTTACGGCTTCCGCGTCAATGGGAGCCGATATCGTCAATGAGTTTCGTCTTGACTACGAAAGCGTTAAAGACTTTGAAGCGAATAATTCTGTTCAATTACCGAAAAACATCGCCGCAATGCTGACGACCGTAGATTCCTATGCGAGACGAAACGAGTTTTAAGTTAGGCGCTTCTCAACCGCCTATTGCACTTGTCTTCTCGCACCTTATACGAATACAAAATCTAAATCAATGTTACAATCAATCAGAGGCGCTCAATGAATTGAGCAACTACAAACTGCCGGTTGTTGTAGCTTATAGATTCGGAATTAGTATTACAAGTCATTGTTCGCTCTGCTATACTTAAAACTCAAGTTGTGCCTGAATCCGAGAGACGCCCAATATGCCCATCCTTTCGCGAGCACATCACAACCACTTTAGTGAATATGGCTACATGGTTGTAGAGAATGCCGTACCGATTGACCTTTGCAACGCGGTTGTCGACGCGATTTGGGCGTTCTTGGAAATGGATCCGAGCAATCCGAACGATTGGTATCGCTTGCCTCACAAACCGCCGGAGCAACCGGGGGCTGGCATGGTGAGTATGTATTGGCATCAAGCGATGTGGAATGTTTACCAACACCCGCGGGTTCATCGGATATACAGCGAGGTCTACGGCACGCATCGAATTTGGGTGCATATTGACCGCGTGAATATGAAACCGCCGCGGCATCCCAACCATCCGGAATGGGTGCGCGGATTGGGGCATCACTGGGATGCCGACACATCAAAATTACCGATTCCATTCGGAACACAAGGCGTGCTATATCTGACGGACACTGACGCCGACCAAGGCTCGTTCGTCTGTTGGCCCGGGGCGCACAAACCGCTTATCGACAAAGAAAACCCTCGTGTTCCGGAGTTAACACGCGATAAATTCGTGCCAATCCCCGGCAAAGCGGGATCGTTGCTTGTTTGGCATCAGGCGCTGCCCCACGGAAATGGGGCAAACACATCCGACAAACCGCGATTCGCGCAATATATGAACTACTATCCCGCCCCGGCCCCGATGGACTATGAACGGCGGAAGGAGCGCATCACCCTCTGGAAAGAGCGCCGAGCGCTCGGTGAATTTCCGTATACCCTTGATCCGCGCGGTTGGGAAGCCGCGAATTATGGGCCGCCTGAACTCACATCGTTAGGACGAAGATTGCTAGGTCTTGACCTTTGGGACTGACCGGGGAGCGGCAAACCTTTCGCGAGCCCTTAGGCATTGGATTGCGTATGTTATACTTCACGCGGCTGAAAATTGCGTATTTTAAAACGTCTGGCAGTAGGTGCGGTTGGAAACCGCGAGGATTTCTATCACACTCACTATCCGTTCGTTTGGGGGCTCTATCGATCAAGCGAATGGAGAATGAGTGCGATAGCAAATCCTACTCGCTATCCACTCGCTTGATTCTCTGGGGCTAGAAGACTCACAAAATCAACGAGCCGCAGTTTCGTGTTTGCCCTACTGGCATGAGGGTTTACGACGGGAAATTAGACAAATAATGCGTAAATTTTCTTGACTTGATCCCAATGGCGCGCCAAATTCACACCACTCGTAGCCCGCCACGAACATGCAGACAGATACTAGCATTAATCTGCTACGATTAATTCAACTTTTACTCATCCGATAATGTGGATGTCAAGTAATATATGGATTTAATCTAACAAAACCATACTATAAATGTGTTTTTGTGTTGACTAGAGGATGAAACTGGAGTATCCTATGCGGCGAGGAAGGAAAATGGCGAGTTTTGTTAGTTATACTCCGCGCTGTCGGAAATTGCGTCTTTTGTAGGATCAACCGACCGAATTAGGAAGTGGTGGAAGTCGCGAATAATCCGGATAGCACGATTATGCTTGATCTGTTTCATATCTATCGGGACGGTGGGGAGATAGAGAATATGAAAGGCATCCCCGGCGAAAAAAAATTGCTGTTTTCCACTTCAACGACGCGCCTGCCGAACCTGCGCGTGCAGAACAATCGGATGCTGATAGCGTGTATCCGGGCGACGGTATCCTTGACCTCGGATAGATGATCTCTATTCTGAAAGACGCTGGATACGCTGGGGTCATCTCGTTAGAACTGTTCAACCTGAGTTATTGGGAGGAAGACCCTGCAGAGGTTGCACGGATTGGGTTGGAAAAGATGAAATCTGTCCTACAGTCTTGATGTGGTTTTTTTTTTTGGTTTAATCACCGTTTTTTAGCTAGTTTGCAAGTTGATGTTACCTTCAGCGATTGCAACAATTAAAGGAGAGACACAAATGAAGAAAAATTTTACAAAACTGGGTTACATGGCTTTCGGTTGCGTACTAACGCTTATCGGTTATCACTTCGGAAATATTGATAATAATAGCGTCAATGCACAGGAAAACTCACCAATCGTTGACGAGGTGCGGTGCCGCAGGCTTGTGATTGTTGGTGCCGATAACACACCACGCATTACCTTAGGGACAGACTTCCTTCATCGTGGGTATATACAGATTTACAATGAAGATGGAGAACTTCGAATTGACTTAGATGTTGATTGGTATGACCGTGGTATTATTACAGTGCTAGGGAAGGAGTCTGGCGGTATTGCAGCCCAGTTAGGTGTGGATGACAATGGTGGATACATGGCACTTTGGAACAAACTGATCAACAAAGCTGTTCTTCAGGCTGCAGTAAACCACAAAGGTGGGGCTTTCCTTTTAACGCGCGACAAAGCTGGATACGATACAGATACCGCAGGAGTACAAGAATATATTATGTTCAATCAGAAAATACGTAACTGACAATATGGTATAGGGCCCACTAAAAAATTGATAAAAGGAGATTTTGATGAAAAATTTAATTTTGTTTCAAAAAGTAATTGTGTTTACTTTAACAATTGTGTTGATGTGTGGCATTCAAGGCATTGGCTATAGCCAGAATTCGACAGAATTCAATTTTACAACTACCCCAGAATTGAGTGTAGATCAGATTTATGAAAAAGCCATTCCTTCTGTGATATGGATTCGTACGCCAAATGGCAATGAAGCCAGCGGTGTACTAATTAATAGAGAATTGGGACTTGCTGTCACCAATGCTCATGTTACAAATGGAAGTAAAAGAATAGATGCATATTTCCCAGTACGCAATAGAAAAGGAATACTCATTAGTGATCGGAAGTTCTATCTAAATAAGAATAATACGGGTGTTTTGAAAGAACTTGGTTATTATACCAGTGGACGCGTCATTGCTGAAGATTTCAATACGGATTTGGCATTAATTGATGTTGATGGGTTACCAGAGACAGCACGCCATATTGAATTTGATTCAGTTCTTGGAATGAATATGAACGACCCTGTTGAGATCCTCGGTAATCCGGGTCCCCTCGCTTTATGGCGATGGACTGCAGGGCGTTTTCAGGCAATTTACCAAACAGAAAAAAATAGCGTCGATCAGTTGCACATAAAGGCAGATATCTTTGGCGGTCACAGTGGAGGGCCAGTGCTCAACAGTAGTGGAAAATTGATTGGGATTGTAAGTAGAAGCGATAGACTCAAGAATGCGTTTGCTGTCCCCACGAAATACATAACTGAATTATTGAGCAGATTGAAACTGAGGCACATATTTTCGGTGAGAAACTACACATCATTTAATGTGTCGTATCAAATCAAATGGACAGAAAGTGAAAATTGGGATCAACAAGAACCACTTAAGCCAGGTGGAGGATGGATTCATTGGTATACAGGCTCTTCAGACAATATTCCATCAGGTTATCCCCAAGTCCGGTTTGATTACATTGCTGGAGACAGGGAGGTCACTTTTAAGCACTACTCAGTGAAAACGTACTCTCGCTTTTTTGGTCCTGACATCAGTGATCGCGTTGGACGCGATATGGACGCGCGCGAGTACCATTTTGGATACAATTCCCGGACAAAGGAACTCATTCTTTACGATTCAGAGAAGGAGTGATTAATGTTCTCAATGTTCTGCACCTTAGATTAACGGGCAGGTTGTTTTGACAACCTCCATAGACTTGTCGCTAAACGACAGAAAGGAATCTATTATGAAAAAATTATTCCAGTATATTACAATTTTCGTATTTACTTTGTTTGTCACAATTACGGTAACAACAGCACTTGGTTCTACTGTGGTATTGACGATGGACAGTGGCAGCCAGGGGAGCGGATTCTTCATAGCACCCGATCTGATCGCAACATCTTATAGTGTCATTAAAGGAACTTCAAGGGGCTATGCAAGTGAAACACCTCCTCACGAAAAGAATTATCCGATTGTAGGCATTGCTGCAGCTGATGAATACGATGATCTGGTCATACTAAAGGTTTCGGGCGCTCAACGTACACCACTCCCAATAGGCGATAGCGCTCTCGTCAAGAAAGGTGATACAATTTCCATCGTCCATCCTCTAGAACCAACTGATAATCTACCCATGATTTCTGCGATAGAGATAGAAACCACAGTCCGTGAGATCCGTGAATCGCCATTTATCTTTGAAGGAAAAAGAACCGTTGACGAATTTCTGATAAATACACCGAATGTTTTGGCACGCGGTGGAGAACCGGTGCTAAATGACAAAGGAAAAGTCATAGGTGTTTTTAAACGAACGGACCCGGATGAGGAGAACTTCAAACAGAACATTAGGGCTGTTGTTGCTTCGGAGAACCTCAACCAACTTATGGATAATATGAGGACTAAGGATTCTCAAACATTTCCGAGACCTCTAAGCGCTGATGGGGTAAGCGGTACACATTTGACTTGGGGACCGGGCTACTACGAATTTACTTTATGGAACCATCGCGACGAGACTCTATACGATCCTCAATGTGTCATAATCTTTAAGGATGAAAACGGTGAAGTCATTTGCGCGGATCCGTTTACATGGGGTGGCCTGATGTTTGCTGGAGGAGGCGCGCGAGTGTCTCGTAATTTTTTTTCCAGTGCAGATGATGATTCAAGAGAATATTTTTATGATCCTACAAGCAAACCTTATCCTCCTGGGCATTATTTTACAGAAAGTCTTGTCGGTCCTCGCGTCAAAGAGATAGTGTATAGCTATGAGGTAAGAATTATTGACCTTGCGATAGACACACGTTATCCCAGTCGGAACAATTCGTTGATAGGCTTCACTGGTAGCGGATTGACTTGGTTTGAGATGTCAAAGTTCTCCCAGGTAGATGGGATTGAGCATTTCGGTGGGCCGCTAGGGAGGTCAAATAGAAAGTTTGAGGACTCTCCGCAAGAAGTTGGGTTTTCCTATTCTGTGCAAAACAATCTATCCACAGATATAACGAATGTAAGATTAACACTCGTCTTCTATGATAAGGAAGGAGTCCCCATAGATCAGTGGGATATTAATAATGCTGTGGATATACTTGCTAAGCAAACCCTAAAAGCAAAGGGGCGTGTTAGTCGTAGTACCAAACAACTGACAAAAAGCGTGGAACCCAGAATTTTTCCGTATCCTTTTGAGTGAAGGAACATGGGATAGAAAAATCCAGAGGAGGATACATAAATCAGATTGTATTTTCAGCAGACATCTTTCCAAAATAGTATTCATTTGACTTGATTCTACGTTATATCCTTTTTCTATATGTAGGAAAGATACCCATGAGCCGATTTGAAAAAGTCGTAGAGTTGTCAGATGAACAATTTTTACGCGCGATTGGTGTTGACAAGGTAACTTTCAACCTAATTTTGGAACGTGTGGCTACTCACTTTGGAAAACTTCAAGAAGAACGGCCGATGAAGAAACGAGGAAAGAAATCAACATTGACATTGGCCGATCGCCTTTTATTGACATTCACCTATTTGCGTCACAATCTAATCTTTGCCAGATTAGGCGAGGAGTTTGGATGAGATGCACTATCTGACTTCCACAGATAGATAATTGACAATGATCAAAGGATCGAACACCATTGCCTTTCGCTTTGTCCCCGGCAGGTGATGGTCAACTTAGGGGACAAGAGGAGATTAACCATGAATAGTAAGCAGAAGGTCGGGTATATGGCGTTAGGCGCCGCGATTCTGGCAGTCGGCATCGTTATCGGACAGATTGTTTCACCAGACATCACGGCGCAGAATAATGGGGTGTTTGATGTGGTTCAGTGTTCCAAGCTAATGGTGGTTGATAAGGCAGGAAACGTGGCAGTGGGATTGGCGAGTACTGAAGAGGTGAGGGGAATCTTTGTCTACGATAAGACAGGGAATAATGCAGTTCAATTGGCAGCGAAGGAAGATCAGAATAATGTCATTGTCTACAATAAGACAGGGAATAGAGCAGTTCAATTGGGAGCGAGGGAAGATCAGAATAGCATCCTTATCTTAGATAAAGCAGGGAAACAAGCAGTTCAATTAAGTGCGTATGAAGATGTGAATAATGTCACCGTCTACGATAAAGTTCAAAAAAGAGGAATTGATTTGACAGCGTATGAAGGTACGAATAATGTCTTCGTCTACGATAAAGCAGGAAAAGGAGCAATATTCTTGAGCGTGACGAACGCTGTGAATAGCGTCCTTGTCTTAGGTAAAGCAGGAAAGGAAGCAATTGCCTTGGGCGCGACTCAAGAACATGCGAATGCTATCGTAATCTCTGATAGAGCGGGTAACGTAACGTGGCGAACGCCTGGATTGGAATAATTCACAAGGACGATTAAGCCAGTCCGAGATCAACTACAGAGACTGGCTTTCCTTGTTGTCGGGATCCCTCTATTGAGGGAACCGGCTCGTGCGCTCTAAATCAAATCATCACCATTAGTTATTATTGCTATTCCGAAGGAGGATAGATAAGTGAGATTGTATTTGCAGTTGTTTATATGCAATTCTCTGTACCGGATGAGCACTGGCTTTGTGACCATTCTTGTTGCCATAAAACTCCGTTTTTGGAGCGACGCAAATGAAATTCAAGGGCTAATCGGATTGTCAAGAGCCGAATAACTCTGCATCCAAACGGGTATACAGGAATTTAATAAATCCAGTATACTATACCCGAAAAATAGGGGCAGAGCATAGACAAATTTACTTCAAGATCGCCATTCTCCGCGTAGCAACGAATTCTCCCGCCGAAATCCGATAGAAGTATAATCCACTCCCGACCGGCTCCCCCGTCTCATTCCTGCCATCCCAATACGCCGCTTTTGCTCGTGTGACGTATTCTCCAGCCTTTTGATGCCCCATATCAAGTCGCCGAACCGATGCGCCGCGAGTGTCGAATATTGTAATGGCTACAGAAGCGTCCGATTCAATCTCGTAAGGTATCCACGTTTCGGGATTGAACGGATTCGGGAAGTTCTGTCCGAGTCGGTTGGTGTAAAGGAGTCGAGCGGTCTTCGCCTCATTCGGCGGTTTGCGAAATACGCCGGGATCTTCTACCGAAAGTTCAAAGAGGCGCTCGTTTATTTTGAACATGCGGAGGTCGTGGCGATCGGCGACATAAACGGTCTCGCCGACCACAGCCAAGTCGGATGGAAACCGTAGCGCCGCTTGGAAGTTCGGGCGCGAGACCAGACTCTGATTTCGCACATCCAAAATCTGCACCCGTTCCTGATCCAGCAGAAAGAGGTAGTCTCCGCGAATCCGCGCCGCGATCGGCAAGGCGTCGGTTTGATATTCGGCGATGAGTTCGGGGCGCCGAGGGTTGGTCAAGTCCAAAATCTGTACACCCGCTTGCGTATCCAACAGGTAACCCCGATTCTCGAAAACGGCGATGTTTGTCGCATTCCCCGGTGTGTCGTAGCTTCCGATGGCGCGCGGGTTGGCGGGGTCGTCCAAGTCGAAAATCCGCAATCCGCCGTTAAGCGCCGCCACGTAGCCAAGCGTGCCGACAATCGTTATTCGGTAAGCGCTTCCCGGCATAGATCGCCGGGCGACGACGCGGCTTCGCATCGGTTCGCGACTATCGACGACGATCAGCTCATCGGCGCACAAAAACACATAGCCGTCGCTGATTTCGACCCCCAAGGCGGGCGCGGCGGCGCCGATGCGCGACACCGTGCGCGGATTATCGATATTGCCGAGTTCCATGACAATCAATCCGCTTTCGCCCGCGGCAATGTAGGCGTGATCGTTTTCGACCCGCAGATCCATCGCGGGGCCTTCGGTCGGTATACGATGCCTGAAGACGGCGTCATAGGCGCCGTCGATTTCAACTATCTTGATTCCGCCAACGCCGCTCGCGATGTAGGCGGTCGGATGCCCCTCTTCCGTCCGCAGGATGTGCATACCGTGCGCTTCGCCGGAGGCATCGTAACGATGCAACCACTGCGGACGGTTGGGTATGGTGAGATCAATCGCTTGCAGCCCGTGATTCCCATCGGCGATGTACCCGAAGGTTTGGTTCGCGTCGGATCGAAATACGTCCAAACTCACGGCGTTTCCCAACGTCGGTTGCATCGCAACGCTCCGAGGCTGCAGAGGATTGCGAACATCCATAACATGAAGCCCGGATTGGAGGCCGGTGAGATAGGCGTATCCGTCGCGGTATTTAACCCCGGTAGTGAATCCGGAGGTTTGAACGCTTGAGATTGCTGTCGGCTTGAGACGGTCCCGCACGTCAACAATCCCCAGGTCGCCCGAAGCGACGTAAGCGTAACCGTCCACGATGTCGAAATCCAGGGCGAGCATGTCAAGGATGCCCGCGAATGCCGGGACGTTGATTAATCCGAAATCAAGAATTTGAAATCCCTGGCTGTCATCGCTCAAGTAGACCGTATCCCCGTCGATCTTGATACGACGGACGCGCTCGAAATCTCCGATGGTTTTAATCAACGTCGGATTGTCGGGGCGCCGCACGTTGATTAGCGTTACGCCAGCCGCCCCATCCGCAATGTATGCGGTTTCTCCATCCACCGTGATTCCTTGCGCGTTGCCCGGCGTCGCAATTTCGCCAATCAATTGCGGATGGCTTGGCATCTCCAAATCGAAAATCTCCAATCCCCAGTCGCTCGCGGCGTACACCAGTCCTTCATCAACGACCACGTCTTGGTAGTCGCTTGACAAATGCACTTGTGATATCGGTTCGAGCTTGAAGTCCACATTCCCCCGTTTGTGGCTTGGTTGAGAACGACTGCCGCTCGCGTGGGTGGTTGCGTCGGGGAGTGGGACGGATGGCGCAATTTGGCGAGGAGGACCGATCACAATGTCGGACGCGCCGTCTCGAGTGGCGGCGTACCGAAATGACTGCGCCACGTCCGAGGTCGCCATCAGAACGATTCGATCGCGCGAGTTCAGGTCATTCAACGTGATCTGTCCATTATTATCCTCATCGAAAGTGAATGCGTGGACCGAAGCCGCGCCGTTGCTTGGCAAGAGAGCGAGTCGGGCATGCAAGTTGCCATCACCGCTGCCATCCAGAGCGATTTCAATCTGGTCCGGCAAATTCCGAAACACGATGTATCGCGCTCCCCATTCCTCAACTTTGGCGGCGCCGATAGTCGGATAACTCGATACCTGCCGGGCAGAAGCCGCCACGCGTCGATTCGGCAGGTTCTTGTAACCTAGGGAACTTCCGCGCGCGAGATTGTTCACGAAATTCGCAAGCGCCCAGTTCTGGAAAACGTCGGCGAAACGCTCCTGTCTACCCAGCAGCGTTAGCGTTGCGTCAATGCCCCGTGTGCCGAGCAAATCCTGCCGAGCGAACTCGCGAATAAACCGTTCGCCGCCGTGCCGTTCAAACAGATATAACAGCAGCGTGAAGGAGGCGCCGTAATAGGTTTCAAACGTGTTCGCCGAAGTCAGGGAGATGCCCGGATCTTTAAGGTAGCCGTCAATGAAGATGCCGTGCACGTTTCTGTAAATTGCCCATTCGACAAACGACGCGATGCCCTCCTCTATCCAGCGCTCGTCGGACATTCCTCCGTTCTGATACCAGTTGACAAGATGCGCGAATTCATGGGCCAAACTGTTATAAAACGTGAATCGTGATCGCTCTTTAAACTGGAAAACATCCATATAGACCATCTCTCGGCGGTTGCTGTTACGCGCCGCGGGATCCAGGTCCACCGACGTAAAATATCCGCCGAAATCTTTGCCCGAGTTATTTGCGCCGACATCGTGCATCAGCAAGGTTATTCTCGTGTCGAGATCCAATCCTGGCCGCCATTCATACCCGATCCAGCGATGAACTTGCGGGTATATTCGTGCGTCAAATTCGGCGACAATCTCGCGCGCCTGGGCGGCGGTCATCATGTGTTGGAACGCGGTCTCGATATAGAGATAGATGTTCTCGCCGATGGCGAGGCAGGTGGCTTCCACTTGTTGATCCGGGATGTGCGTGAAGAATTGCTGGATTTCTCCTACGCGGGCTTGGGGGGCGGGCGCCGCCGGGTGGTTCGGGAGCCGCGGCGCTTCGGCAAACTGTGGTCTCGACCTTGCCTCGCGCCACAGCGTCGGAGCGCCGCAACCCCAATGCGGGCAGACTCCTGAATTGTCGTCACCAACTGAAGCGTGGGTCAGGTTGGCAATGGCGTATAGAAAGCAGAGGATTAGATTGCGGTACATCAATTTTTGATCTCCATGACTGCGCGCTGTAAGATGCTGTCCCGTGTGGTCGGCATTGCGCCGGTTTTCGTGTGCTTGGATAATACCACAAGCGTACAAGGATGTCAATCCGGGACGTGCTCGGGAATGGGGGAAACGCATCTGATTTTTGGCGCAAGGAAGATTGGAAGGAGGGAAGGTTGGAAGGAGGGAAGGGTGAAAATTTTCCGTCCACCCATGTCTCATACGAATTCAAAATTTAAATGTTACAGCCCACCCGAGACGTGCAATGAATTGCACTACTACGAACCGCCGATGATTGTAACTCATAGATTCAGAATTAGTATCAAACCGGATGGATACATAAGAATTTGTTTGAATGGTAGACAACCGGGATTAGTAAACGCTTTTCTGTTGCGGAAGAAACCGAGTTTTCAGGAAAAAAGGGATCTCTATCGCACTCATTATTCATTCGCTTGATCGGTTTCAATGAGCCCAGGCTTCCCGTCTTCCGTTCGCAACGCCATTTCATCTCATTACCCAACATTATTACCCAAAAATCGGATTCGTTTCCTTTGGTAGAGAAACGATTTGATCTTTTCCCGAAAATCGAATATAATTGATTCTCGGATTTGATACGCTGATGTCCTACTTCTGTCTGCGGACAGCTTTCAAACAATTCGATGCCAAAATTCTTCTTGTCGTCACTGAAGTTTGGCGCGTCGGGATTCCACTAATTATTTGATGAACCATCAGAAACTCAAACACATTCTCTTGCTTGCGCTGATCGCGCTTTCGCTTCATTGCATCTCTGATTCGTTAGCGGCCCCACCTTCTCCGCACACGTATGTCGGCAAAGACTACCCGACGAGTTCGGATTATGTCTCGTTTCTCCAGAGGTTTCCGAGTTACGCAAAATTGATTTGGAAAGGCAACTATCGCGGAGATCCGCAACTAGGTTATTTTGGTACCGGTGGGCATGACCACAACCAGATGCGATCTCACGCGAACGCTATTTTCGTGTGCGCGCTTCTTACCGCGGACGAGAATTACGATTCGTCCGTCTCCGGGATCGAGCGAGATCAGCTTCTTGCCCAAGCGCGAGCCGCCCTTCGATTTCTGACGGAGACCCATGTCACCGGGACGAAGTTTTGCGCTGACGGACGCAAATGGGGAAAGCAGCCAACCCAGTGGATAGCGCCATGGGTGATTTCCAGAGCGGTCGCGGGGGCGCGCCTTATTTGGGACGATTTGACGCAGGATGAGAAGAACGCCATTCGACGCGTCGTGATTCATGAAGCGAACTATCAGTTGGGACTGCGCGCCGCATCTCGCGTGTATGGAGATACGAACGCAGAAGTCAACGCCATTAACGCCGAGGCGCTTGCTTGGGCGGCGAGTCTGTATCCAGCCCATCCGAATGCGCGTAACTGGTTGCATAAGGCGCAAGAGTTGTTCATGAACACGTTTTCGGTGGCGCGGGACAAGAGTGACACAACCGTTGTTGATGGCAGACCTGTCAATGAGTGGGTTTACACGACGAATGTCCACACGGATTTCACGCTTGAGGGTCATGGCGGTTACCAGTTCGATTACATTGCGGTTCCGCTGCATTCCCTGGCGTGGGCGTATTACGCGTTTGTCAGCAATGGTCAGCCCGTACCCGAATCGCTATTCCACCACGTCTCGGATGTCTGGAATGTTCTCAAGAGGACACATCTCTATTCGGGGCGTTTTGCTTACCTACAAGGCAAAGATTGGGCGCGACACGTCTATGGCGCTTACTTTATCGTTCCCGCGTTGGCGCTGCTTCAGAATGAACTTGGCGATGCAGACGCCCGATTCGTCGAGCAACTTCGCTTCGGGGCATTTCAGTGGGAACAGCAGCAGAGTAGCAGAGGAAGCGTTTTTGGTCGGAGATTCGGCCATCAGCGCACCGGTTGGCCCATGATCTATGAAACGGACTGTTACGCGAACTTGGGACTAACGTACCTGCTCCATCAATTCGCGCCGTCAATTCAAGCGGAAAGCGCTTATGACTTTCAGGAAAAGGTTCAGGGCAACTTTTACAGCAAGTTCTGCGGTTTTCTTTATGCCCGCGATAAAGATATATTTGCGTCTTTCAGTTGGAAACACCTAACCAGAAGATATCCGATGGCTCTGTTTGTGCCGGGAGACGACTATATGGTGGAATGGGCGGAAGCCAATCTGATGGGGAACCTCGTTATCGAAGGCGCCGATATGACTCGAACCACCGCACGCTACAACAACCGTCTGCTTGAGGATGGCTTCGTTGCCACCGGACACATTCAAGAGGGAAAATTTGCAGGCGGTTTCGGAGTGGATCACTACATCAGTTTTACCGCGTTGCCAAGCAACAAAATTGCCGTAATGATGGAACTCTTGGTGGCGAAGGAATCGATTCGCGTGGCAGAGCAAGCGGGGCTATCGTATTATCTGCCAAACGATATTTTCAACAATGGCGCGAGACAGGCGAATTGGGAGACGGGGGACACTCGCTTGAGGGGCGCCAGGGGCGCGAGCGCAAGTCCGGTTATCATTGACTCCAAGTGGATCAATATAGACGGCAAACTGGGAATCATCAGCGTTCCCGACAATGGAAAATTTCATATCTCGGCTGGCAATAGGAGTATCTGGAACGGGCAAATTTGCGAACGCATCGACTACAAGCCCGATTCGGTAAAACGGCGCTACCAACAGAACGATGTCATCCGATCACAGGCGTATTTTCTTGTCAAAGGCGGTATCCGTTCGACGCGAAAAATGGCGGCGACCGAAGTTTACTGGCTCAAGACGGAGGACGATCTCGTCAAAGCGATCGCATTCAAAGAAGGCAGTTCGATTCGGATAGTCGCGGCGAACTTTGGACGGACTCCAATAGACACGACGATTCAGTTGCACACCGGCGAAAAGGTAAAAGCGCGGCTACCGAGGCTTGATACCGTGATATTGGGGGAGGTCGCCGGCGCCGAAATCACGCATCCCAAGGACAATAGCAAGATGGCGCTAGTGCCGGCGGGCGAGTTCATCATGGGCACCAGTCAATCACAGCTTCAGAAAATCGTGCAGGGGCGGCGGGATGCCGATATGCTTAGAGAAGTGTTTCAACATGAACAGCCGCAGCGTCGTGTCTATCTTGACTCGTTCTACATTGACAAATACGAGGTCACCAATCGACAGTTCAAAAAGTTCGTCGACGCCACCGGGTATGTTACAGACGCCGAAAAACAGGGTTGGGGGTATCTGTGGGAGGGCTCGAATGAGTGGCCCCGTCCGGAAGGCGCGTCTTGGCGCGCGCCCCGCGGACACGGCAGTTCAATTCGCGGCAAGGATAACTATCCTGTCGTGCAGGTTAGCTACAATGACGCATTGGCGTACCTTGAATGGGCGGGGAAACGATTGCCTACGGAAGCGGAATGGGAAAAGGCGGCCAGAGGCGTAGACGGTCGTCTCTATTCGTGGGGCAATAGTTGGGACCCGACTCGCTTGAACTCATGGGAAAAAGGGCCTCATAGGACAACCCCGGTTGGAAGTTATCCGAGGGGAGTCAGCCCGTACGGCGCCTACGACATGCTGGGAAATGTGTGGGAATGGGTCGCCGACTGGTACCATCCGACATACTACCGTACTGCGCGGACTCGGTCAAACCCCACGGGACCGGCGGAGGGAAAAAATCGCGTACTGCGGGGGGCATGCTGGCTGAATCAAAAGCATGTGACACGGTGCGCTCATCGCGACAATTATGTCAGCGTTCCGGATTTTCGTATTCACCTGGGCGGTTTTCGAGGCGCGGTGTCGGCAAACCGGATCGAGGGCGAATCAAGATTTCAGAACCTTGAAGACGTGAACTCGGATGGAGCTGTCAATCTCTTTGATTTGCTTATTGTCGCCAGCCAATTTGGTGAAGCCGTTCCCAGTCAAGCCGATGCGGATGTCAACGCGGATGGCGTAGTGGACGTTGCGGATCTCGATCGCGTCGCTTCGTGTATCGATGACGAGATCACGCTTGCGGCCGCGCCAAGCGTCGCGACGCGCTTTTCCAATCAACAAATCGCCAATATGCGCGAGGCGCTCCACAGTCTGGAAGCCCTCATCAATCCTTCGCCGGGAGTGGAGGTCGCTCGCGAGATTCTTAAAAAATGGCTGAGACAGGCGCCAACAATCGTCAAGGAAACGAAATTGTTGCCGAACTATCCCAATCCCTTTAATCCGGAAACGTGGATTCCCTATCAGTTGGCGGTAGATGCCGATGTTCAGATTTCAATCTATGATATTTCGGGCGCTCTCGTGCGGCGCTTGGATTTGGGACATCAAAAAGCCGGGACTTATGACTTGAAATCGAAGTCGGCTTATTGGGATGGGAGGTCGACGGACGGAGAATTGGTTCCGAGCGGGCTGTACTTCTATCAACTCCGAGCGGGCAGTTTTAACTCGGTGAAGCGAATGGCAGTCATCAAGTAAATCGGGAGCAAAGTGGTAGGCACACTCCGTGTGCCGTACACCGCCCGACACCAAATTTTAGGCGTAATTTCCAAATCGCGACTTGCTGCTACGGCGCAAGCCCCATAGAAACCATTATTGCCGAGAAAACGGGCGCAAGATTGCCCAGCGCCCAATTCGCCAAAGAGTATGTTCAAATTGCCTCGCGCCCAACTCACTATGTTTCGCTTGCTTTATTCATTAATATTCCTCGCTTGTTTTAACGTAACTGCTTGGGCGGAACCGCTCGTCCGGACGGTTTACGTTGACTCGAACAGCCTCATCGTTGAATTCAAGTTGCCCAAGTTAAAGTTTAGCGAGGAAACTGTCGAGGGAGAGTCCTATTCTCGTATATCTTTTGATGGGGCTCATCACACGCTCCAAGATGGATTTCCTCAACTTCCCACCTATTCCCAATTAATCGGGATTCCCGTTCGTGCGCTTCCACAAGCCACCGTTATTGATTCACAGTCCGATATTCGTCCCACCACGAAAGTTCTTCCCGTTCGGTCCGATCTAATCCGCGCGCCCGAGACTGCCTCTCCTTCACACACGGCGCAAAATAGGACGAACACGGATTTCTATAATCGAAATCTTTTCTACCCTAAGCATGTTGCGGAGGTCGTGCCGATAGGATTCATCCGAGATCAACGCGTGGCGCGCCTCAACATTCAGCCCGTTCAATATAATCCCCGGTTATCGAAGCTCAAAATCTATCGGGAATTACGGATTCGAATCGATTTCAGTCAAGCGGCCTCGTCCGCTTCCCAAGCGCTATCGACCTATCAACCGTCAAGAGCGTTTGAGGAGCTATTCCAATCAAGACTTCTCAATTACAGTCAAGCCAAGGCATGGCGGATGGTACGACAGTCGTCGGCTCAATTCGCATCCGCGCCAACACAAGGAAGCGCCGAGCAAACGTATAAAATCACGATAACGCGCACCGGGATGTATCGGATTAGCTACAACAGGCTCCAACGGGTTGGCGCGGACGCATCACAAATAGATTTGGACACGATAAAGATGGAAAACATGGGACGTTTAGTCGGCGTGTACGTCTTTGATAAAGCCGAAGATGGCAGGTTTGATCCCGATGATTCTATTGTTTTCTATGGACAAGAACTTATTGGAGACAAATTTACCGATACAAACGTCTACTGGCTTTCTTGGAATAGTCTTGAAAGTTCACGCGTGGGAGTCAGAGACGCCGAACTAAAGACACGCGGCGCGCGCACTCCATTTGCATTCCTGAAGACACAACGCTTTGAAGAAAACCGCCACCATAATTCTTTAGAGGCGGGTGATGCCCGTTTGGAGCTTGAAGATCACTACTTTTGGGGTAGTTTTAAGGGGGGAGACAGCAAGCCGTTTCCGATCGACATTCCGGGCGCCGTCCCCCGCCTAACGATAGATCGTCTGGCGACAATCCGTATGAGACTTCAAGGCGCTTCCTTGTATACTCACAAAGCGAGGTTACTCCTCAACAATAAGTGGATCGGCAGAACTCAGGACTGGCGAAGACAAGACGATCTTTTGACGATTCATGAATTTCAACAGCGGCAGTTTCTCGTCCATGATGTCACCAACACACTAACCGTGACAGCTGAAAGCAATCCGCGTTTGTCTTCAAACGAGATTGAGTTTTACGTTGATTGGTTTGAAGTCGATTATTGGCATAGCTTCAAGGCTTTGTCCGGGGCGCTGGAATTTAACTCGACCACCGAACCTGAATCTAACGGAATCGTGCGTTATCGTGTCGAAAATTTGCGTACCGACGAAGTTGATGTGTACAAGATACACAACGGCAGCATCGTTGAGAAACTGGTCAACGGCAGAATTAGTCGCGGGTCCGACCAAGATTTTGAGATTACGTTCGAGGATATGGTCACTCAACCGTCAAATTATTTTGTGCTTGACGATCGCGCTTACTCGAATGTTATTCGGATCGCGCCAGCGAAGCCGGCGACACTCAGAGACCCTGCCAATCAAGCCGATTACGTTGTAATCAGCCACAACGATTTCATTGACAGCATACAACCTCTGGTAGAGTTTCGGCGTTCTCAGGGGCATTCCGTGATTGTCGTGGACGTTGACGATGTGTATGAACAGTTCAACCACGGCGTGTTTAACCCGTTTGCAATCCAGCGCTTCTTACGCTACGCTTATTCCAGTTGGCGCCAGCCCGCTCCATCGTATGTCTTGCTCGTTGGCGATGCGCATTACGATTATAAGAGGGCGACTGTCGCGCTCTATCGCCTGGACAACAGAACCTTCAGACTTCCTCCCATATATGTCCCCACGATTCACGGATGGGCGCCGGTAAGCGGTGAAACGTCAATGGATCATCGATTTGTCACCGTGAGCGGCGATGACACTCTGCCCGACATGTTCATCGGACGATTGTCCGTTCAGTATGCGCGTGAATTGGACGCCATGGTGAAGAAACTGATTGATTACGAGAAAAATCCGAAACGAGGGGTGTGGCAACGTACCATCGCGCAGGTGGCAGACGACGAAAAGAGTAATAGCATCGACTGGATTTTCGAAGAGAGTCGCGACCGACTCATAGAAAAATTCATTCCGATTGCTTACGATACGCGTGAAATCTACCTCAGAAAAATTGAAAGCCCTTATCGAACGAACGGGCTCATTCTTGAAGCCATAAATGATGGCGTACTGATTCTCGAATACGCCGGGCACGGCGGTTCTGAAACATGGGCGGATGAAGGCATCTTTCGTATCGAGAATATCACCAAGTTACGGAATCAACACCTTCCGTTTGTCGTGACGACGACTTGTCTCAATGGGCAATTTGACAAACCTCTCGAATTCGGCAAGCGCAGTTTGAGCGAAGAATTCATGATGGGAAGACACGGAGCAATTGGTACGCTGAGCGCGACGCGCCTGACCTTTGCTACCGCCAATGCCGTGTTTGATGAAGATCTGTTCAACTCCATATTCAACGTGAAACCGTCCACGCTTGGCGCCATAACCGCCGATGCGAAGATTAAGTTTATTGGAAGCGCAATTAGCAATAATAGACTGAGTTGGATTCCCGGAGCCGAACAGTACACACTTTTCGGTGATCCGGCGACGCGGTTGGCGCTGCCGGATCTGGAGATTAAAGTCGAAATGGATGATATCGCGTTGAACCCCACCAAGCAGTTGGTTGTTAAGCAGAATGTGGTTGGACATGAAGAGATTGCCCTAACAACAGGTAAGAGTAGATTCGTAAAAGCGACCGATTTTAGTACGGATCGGTTGTCGGCGGCAGCGCTGTTTGCAAATAGTTTTGACGAAGATCCATACAACGATCTGTCCATGCGGCAGGACAATCTCAATGTTTGGAAAGGCGATTTTGGTACCATTCGTTTTGATGTGCCGCTCGGAGTGACCGCCGGACGCGGGATTGTCCGACTTTTCGTTAGCGATGGCAAGCATACCGCTATTGGCGGCGCGGAATTTTGGACAGAACAGCCGATATTCTATGACGTGCGAGAGGAATTGGACACGGAAGCAGCCAATGCTTTAAGTCTCCATGTGCAGATTGTGGACGATGCGGGCCGGGCTGGCATCAAGTCCGTTGATGTGGTCTGGAACGATACCGTTGAGTACAAAACGCGTACGACGCCAATGGCGCCCGATCCGCAGTTCTCGGCTCCCGACATTAACGGAGGGCAATGGTGGCGACTGCAAACCCCGATTCCATTGCCGCAGGCTGAGCGATCCATAATCTACCAGATTCTCGCAACCGACCAGGACGCAAAAATTGTTTTTTACCCGTCGGAGACGGAGCGAAAAACTGTCAAGGTACCTGCGAATGCCAATCTCGCCATTGCTCCGAATCCGTCTGACGCCACTTCTATTCGCTATGCGCGTTTGGAGGACGGCAACATGCCGGTTTTGATGGTAGACCTTATCAACGATGGAGGCATTGACGTTCCGGTAGATGTTGAAGTCTGGTTCACGGAGGGAAATCCCGACCGAGATGTGAATCACCAAATTGACCGGGACGCAAAGGTAATCGGGAAAGCGGTGGTCAAGAGAAATGAATGGGAACCAGGCGACACAGCCCATCAGAAAGTATCGGTTGTTTTAACTTTGAATAAACCCCTATCAAGAGGGCGCCACGATATACATGTTTTCGTCGATCCTATACCGCCCGACCACGATCCGGAGGATGGGGTTATTGGAGCCCTTGATGAATTGCGCTCTGCGGACAATAGGGGGGTTCTTTCGGTGGACGTTAACGAGTTTACTTTGCAACCGGGCAGTGAACTCACTAGTGCAAGTCTGGATCGCGTATTTGAAGCTTTCTTCCCAGTTGATTCATTAAAGCCTACATCGCTCTCCGTCGATGCCCTCGAGGCGCCGATCTCCTCTCAGCCGGACCTCAAGTTCGTCCCTATTCCGCAGCCTGCCAGTGCGCAAAACTCACTCGGACGACAAGGAGCCGGCGCCCTTCAGGCTTATGAAATTAACCTGCCTTCAACCGATCCGCGACTTGATCAACCCATCGAAGTTAGATTCCGATTCGAAAGTGACTACCTCCATGACCAACCTGGCGATGGCAACAACCTGGACGAAGTTTTGAGCAAAGCGGGTATCTATACTTGGAAGGAACAGACAAAGACTTGGAAGCGGTTGCCATCAACAATCCACTATCATGAAAACGGGAATCTTTTGGAGGAGAGATTTTTAACGCCGGCGCAAAATAGGAACAGAAATCTTTACGAACTACTGATTTCACAAATTCGAATCGATTCAGAGCTTACTCCATTAGGCAAGTGGGTCATACTCTTTATAGATTCGGAAAAGTACATCGTACTGCTCCGTCAAACAGATAGTAGTGTCACCAATCAGGTAGGTAGGTTTGGATTGACGGGTCAAATTTTTGTTAATAGTGAATTCGGCATTCAGTTAGAAATCAAGAGAGTGGAGGAGGTTGACATTAGTAGACAGTTTGAATTCGGGGACGTGCTAACTTTTGAAACCAAACTGGACAGGTTTGGCCGTCTGGTTGTGTCCGAGACATGGAACAACAATCGTGGTAACGGGATTCCAGAACTAAACTTTACCATCGGTTTTGAGGAGAATTTTCAAACCGAGGATTGGCTGATTCTTTTTAGAGACAGCCAGACCTTTGAGATTCATGACAGATCAGGGCTGTCTGACGGGTTGGTGAACGAGGACATCCTACTCGGATCGGTTAATGAGCCGCTTCTCATGAGCGATTCCGGCATTGAGGCGCTGATTGCCTCCGGCGACGAGCCGTTCTCGTTCGGCGACAAATTCAAATTCAGCGCCAGAACAGTCGGCGTAGTATCCGCGGAAGTAACCGCTCTCGGTCCGTTCGCGCTTTTAGCCGTTTCGGACACACGTTCACCCGAACTTCAACTGCGAATTGATGGCGAGTTGCCGGAATCAGGCAGTGTGATTGCGCCTCGGCCGAAAATGTCGATGATTCTTAAGGATTCCAATGGCGTTGACATGGACACGTTTCGATTTGTAGTTAGCAAGAATGCGGGGCCCTTTGAGGAAATCACTGATTACACAGTGAATAACCCGGATCAAGCCTCGTCGGTCCCGATTTTCTACGCGCCTGTTCTCTCCGTAGGTCGCTATCTCTATCGAATTTGGGCACAGGATTTGAACGGGAACGCGCTTGGCGGCGATGAACCTTATGCCGAGTTCATTTTCTTCGTGGAAGAGCCGCCCGACTTAGATCCGCCGGAAGTTGAAATTCGCTTAAATCAAGAGATTATAGTAGATGGAGTGGTTTTGCGACAGCAGCCCGAGATCGAGGTTCGACTTACCGATTATCACGGCATAGACTCTGCCGCGATACAACTCTCGTTTGCGAGAACGGCAGATGAACTCATCGCGCTTCCCCGCGATGCGTATGAACTTGTATTCGATGAAGCGCATCCCGAACAAGCTACCGTTTTCTATGCGCCGAGTCTCGCCAACGATGAGTACCAGATCCAATTCTCGGCTAGCGATACGAGCGAGAACATCTACGAAGGAGAAGTATTTCGCTTTCAACTCGATCAGGACTTGGAGCTGGAGGATGTCCGAAATGTTCCCAATCCGGTACGTACCGATACCTTCTTTACCTACGATGTCGTGCAGACTCCGGAGCAGGTGACTATCAAGATATATACCGTCACCGGAAAGTTGGTTCGCACCATTGACGACGCATCGGCGAGGCGGGGCTACAATGAGACGTATTGGGATGGGCGCGATGAAGACGGCGTGCGTTTGGCAAACGGGACGTACTTCTATAAGGTTGCCGTTGAGGCGGAAAACCGACAAATCGAAAGGGTTGGCAGGCTCGCAATTCTGCGCTGAGAGACTGGCGCCCCAGAATTACTGTAGTTGCCCGATTCATCGGGCGTTGGCAATGGTATCCAGCGGCGATAAATCGCCGAACTACAAAGTTCTGAGCATCCAACCGCGTAACTCCTATTACTGTCCGCCAACAAATGTCAAACCGGAATCATAAACCGCACATATTCTTGAATATGGCGATGAGCCTTGACGGAAAGATTTCAACGCGCGATGGCGCGGGGCCTCGCTTTACCAGTCGCGCCGACAAACTCCGACTCAGAGAGATTCGCTCTCGAGCGGACGCCATCCTCGTTGGCGCAGGGACAATTCTTGCCGATGATCCGACGTTCACGGAGCACGGAATCTACAAAGAGGAGCGCGTCCAACGAGGCATGTCTCCTCAACCGATCAAAGTTGTCGTTAGCGGTACCGGGAGCGTCCCGGAATCTGCGCGCATGTTCCAACTCAACGGCGCGCCGGCGCTCGTGTTTACGACGAAACGCATCGCCGCGAATCGCCTAAAAGCCTTGGAGAAGGTCGCGGATGCAATACATACTGTAGGGGAGAAGGAAGTTGATTTCCCACAACTCGTTGAAATTTTGGCGCGAGCGTACCGCGTGAAGAACCTGCTGATTGAAGGGGGTGGACAGATCAACTTCGCCATGTTTCGCGAGCGACTCATGGACGAAATCTATCTCACCCTATCTCCAAGAGTGATTGGCGGGGGCGATGTTCCAACACCTGTCGAGGGAGCGGGATTCAACTTTGCCGATTTGGTCAAACTTGAACTGTTAGACCATCAGGTTGTTGGAAACGAGATTTTTCTCCATTATCGCGTTTGTTCATGAAGATCGGGTGGTCGCCTAAAGTATTACCTTTTAGAGATACACTTTATTTGGCTCTCAATTCCGGTGTTCACTTACAGATACCGTTGGATCTGATGAAAACTGTCGGGATCCAGCTTCCGATAATCGGGAAGATCGTAACGATTTCCTCGCACGTCAGTAATGAGAATCCGTGCCGGCGGCACCTGTTTGATATTTTGGTGCAACCCTCGCACAGAGAAGGTGATGCGTCCACGTGATGTATCGGTATCCCATTCATGGACGCCAAATCGCTCCTTAACCCGGCGAATCTTGGTTATGACGGGCGTGAAATATCGCTTATCCAACTCTTCGCGAACAATTTTGCGGCTTTCGGAGTCTAGCGCCGACGGGTCTACGACGATACCGATTTCCGCTTCATCCCCAACGCCGAACGAAATATAGCGCTCGGGGTCGCTGAGCGGGAGAATACGTCGAAATGTTACGCGCGGATAGCACATTTCATCCCGAATCTCCAAACGCGGCGATCCCATTGGCGACCGAAAGAGCCGCACCTTTTCGGGGTTTAAGTATTTCGGCGTAAAGTCGTCGTCGTCAAAATTGAGGATTGGCTCCGATGTCGAGTCTCCGGCACGGATGTCGGTTTGCTTATTCTGTTTTTCGCGATTCATAGATTATTCTCAACTCTATCGAATTACCGGCACGGCGCTCCAGGATTTCTAATACTGTTTCAAGATCTAAATGTTACAGTCGATGTGGGACGTGCGATGAATTGCACCATTGGGATCAAGTTAATCGTTTTCGGCTGCTAGTCACGCGGTTTTCTCTCGGTAAGTGCTTAACACAGTTTTCCACCTGTCGCCCCTCTGGGGCTTTGGAATTTGATGTGTCCACGTTTCTACAAACCTATCGCCCCGCTGGGGCTAAAAGACTCACACAATCAAGGAGTCGCAGTTTCGTGTTTGCCCTACTGGCTTGGGGGTTTACAACGAGAAATTAGGCAAATAATGCGTAAATTTTCTTAACTTGATCCCTATGGGACGTGCAATGAATTGCACTACTACAAACCGCCGATGATTGTAGCTTATAGATTAAGAATCAGTATAAGTTGGCAGCGCCCATCGGGAGCGTTGCTGTCTGTTGGCAATTAGCGCTCGACCGCCTGCGCCGCCGATCGAATTTCTGACGCTTGGCGTTGTGTTTCAACAAGATTATGATATATCCCTTTCTGTTCCATGAGCTCCTCGTGAGACCCGCATTCAACGCCTCGTCCCTTGTCGATGACAAATAGACGGTCGGCGCTGCGGAGAGTGGAGAGGCGATGCGCGATGGCGAAAGTCGTTCGGTTTTGGACAAGCCGGTCGATTGCTTGTTGAATCTTTTTCTCCGTCTGTACGTCTACCGATGAGGTCGCCTCATCCAGAATCAGGATGCGCGGATTGTGCAGAATCGCTCGCGCGATCGAGATGCGCTGGCGTTCGCCGCCGGAGAGTTGGCCGCCTCGCTCGCCGACTTCCGCGTCATAGCCGTCGGGAAAATTCACGATAAATTCGTGTGCATTTGCCGCCTTCGCCGCCGCGATGATTTCCTCCATTGTCGCGCCCGGTTTTGCGTACCCGATGTTTTCCGCAATCGTGCCGCTGAAGAGAAACGGTTCCTGAAGAACAACCCCGGTCTGGCGCCGCAAATCATCAAGCCGTATCTTTGTGATATCTTCTCCATCAACGTAAATCCCGCCAGAATCTGGTTCATAGAATCGGCAGACCAGGTTAATCAATGTTGACTTTCCGGCGCCGGAATGTCCAACCAGACCAATCATCTCGCCGCTCTTTACGTGCAGGTTGATATCCCGCAGCACGGGTTTGTGAGAATCGTAGCCGAAGGTCATGTTGCGAAATTCGACTTCACCCTTGAGTTCCGGCATTGAAACGAGAGTGCCATCATCAAACTGCTCCGGCTGGGAATCGATTACCTCAAAGATTCGTTCGGCGGCAGTCAGCGCCCGTGAAGCCCAATTGATTATCGGGCTTATATGCCGTAGAGGGCCGTAGAACATTGCCAGATAGGCGTGAAATAGGAATAGTTCCCCCAGTGTCATGTCACCCGCAATCACCTGAAGGCCGCCGGCATACCAAGCGATGAGGCTCCCGAGTGATACGGTAAAGAGCAGCAGAGGATAATAGGTCGCCCAAACGGTCTCCGCATAAGTGTCGTAATGCCGGGCGTCCTCGTTTGCGACCGAAAATCTGCCTATTTCTCCCGTTTGACGCCCAAATGCCCGGACAACGCGTATACCGGAGATTGAGTCGTTCACGATGTCGAAAAGCTTGGATCGCCGCCGCCAAGCGCGGTGCCATAGATTGCGCACCTTCTTCCAAAACCATCTCGCTCCCATGACAATCAACGGGATCGGAATTAGGATGAGACACGACAACTTCCAGTTCGTCAAGAAGAGCACAACGCCTATTCCGAAAATTGTCAACAGATCGACTGCGACAAATTGAAGAAACTCCAGCAGAAACCATTGGAGACGTTGGCTGTCTTCAGTGATATGGGAAATCACCGTTCCTGTCTTGCGTTTATCAAAGAATCGAATCGCGAGGCTGTGAAGTCGATTATAAACATGTTCTCGGATGTCTGCTGTCAGACGGAGCGTCAACCATGCGCTTAAGCGACCAAGAAAGACTTCGGTAAGCGACGTTATCAATTGAACTATCAGGAGGCAACCGACCGCTACAGCCAAAGCAATCGAAGCTATTTGTATGTCTCGAAACAATTGGCCCAAACGCGTCTTTGAAACCTCGCCCACTGCTCTAGCCGCATCGTCCAGCGCCAAAATATCATCGACGAAGACGCGAGTAAAATAGGGTGGCACAAGTGAGAGTACGGTGGAGCCTATCACCGCGAGAATCAGCATTGTGGCTGCGAATTTGTATGGCTTAAGATAAACTAAAATTCGCAACAGCACGCGCCGTTTCTTTGTGCACGCGGGACAAGGTGAAAACTCATCGCGCAGTGGCAAGCCGCATGTTTGGCAGAATTTCTTTTCTTCCTTATAGTCCCAACTCGGCGCTTCATCTCGTTTCCCTTGGCGATGTTCGATTTCTTCGCTCAGGAATTGTGCGATGTACCCTAGCTTCGGCGCAAGTCCGTTGGAATATCGGAGGAAATCTACGGCATCCGCCTCCTTTTCCAGAACAAGGATGCCTCCGTCGACAACCGCTTCCGCTCGTATTCCGGTTACCTCGTTGTACGGGACACGATGCAGGATATTACCTGTTGCATCAAGCGCCAACACGTCCATCTCGGTCAGCACGAACCAGTTTTCGCCAAAGGCTCCGTCGAGTTCAACATCCGTCCGCGCGGCAAAGCGAACAGCGCCGATGTCAATCCCTTCGTTCCGCAGAACTTTCTCAATTACACTGGGTACGGCGTCGAGCGTCGACGTTTCCGTTTCTGTTACTGACATTAATATCTCCTGCGGCAAAAAAACTTGGGACTCGGATTGAGATTGACATTAACATCAACTCTCAAGTATTAGGGCTTCCACTATTCCACAAGGTCGGATGCACTTTTCGCGAGTTTCGCGGGAAAAATGTAATGGTCGGGGGAATGACACATACTGCCGGCGTCGGCGCAAAATTGCCGATTGAATTTGGCAATACGTCAGCAACAGCAGTGTTCGTAAACTATCATGACGACCAACACAGTCTTTTTGTGTCCTGTTGCCCCGACATTGTGTTCTGAACAGTCACCCTATCACGCAGCGAAATTTCCAGGCATATCAACAAATTACGAAAGCATTCAAATGGATTCAAAATACCTTTCCTTGCCTTTACTGGGAAAGTGTAGTATTATCTTGTCGAAACTAGCGCCAATATTAGAGGGGTCATAGCGACTGTTTGCCGTAGCGAACAAAACCGCATTGCCAACCATCGAAAGACACCAAAAATGATTGATACCGTTGAAATTGACAGAGACTTGATTGTCGAGAACCTGAGAGCTCTTGGCATACGCTACTTGGCTTCAGGCGAAATAAAAGAGGAAACGAACGCCAACCTTCCTCTACCAGTCTTGATAGGACGCATCGCGGAGAGCGCCGACCCGCGCCTTCGCCTAGCTCTTATCGCTTTATTTATTCGGCATCCAAGAAATTCTTCGATCGTACCAGATCTGGCAAGTCGGCTGGACGAACCCGCACGAACGGAACTGAAAACCTTCTATATGGCAGCGGTGTACCTGCAACGGTATTGGATGCCTCGGTTAAAACTCTATATGGAAGACTTTCCGCTCCTCCCGGACCTGTATTCCAAGGAACTTTCCCTTCCCGAACCTGAGGATCGACACGGAAAAAACGGTCTATACGCACTCGCAGATTGGCATGCGAGCCGATCGCCTTATCCATTTAACTGGCGCGCTTCTTATCTCAAAGTGACGGACTTGCTATTTGCCCAGTTTAGAATGGAGGAAAGCAATGAGTTTTCGAGATTCGGTGAATCGCCATCGGATTGAGGAATTCCTGAACCAACTTGGAAAACGTTTCAGGGGTGCGGGACGAGTCTATCTCGTTGGCGGGACAACGATGGTTTATGAAGGATTCCGAACACAGACACTTGATATTGATTTAACTTTCGATTTGCACCCTACAGATCATACCGAATTTATTCAAGTTGTGCGCGAACTCAAGGAGGAGTTGGACGTGAATGTAGAAGAGGCCTCCCCAGGGCACTTTATCCCATTACCGTCCGGCTACGAGACGCGTTGCCAATTTTTGGGACGATACGGCAGACTTGAGGTTTTTCATTTCGATCCCTACAGTATGGCGCTTAGCAAAATCGAACGCGCTACCGCAGAAGATTTTTCCGATGTCCTGGCACTCCTAAAGCGCAACTGGATAGAGATTGAAATGCTTGAAGAAACTTTCCGCGAAATTCTTCCCCGGTATGCCACCGAGAGTCTAAAGGGTGATTCTCGCGAGTTTGAGCGGAAGTTCTTGGCGCTTAAACAGATGTGGGACACTGAATAGTCCGTATAGAACGCGATGAGGGCAATAAATGACAGCGCGCGGTATAAACAGGAAGGAACCGCGTCACTTACCGCTCAATCCGATCTACGTCTTCTACTTGGCGACCCGAGCTTGTGTGAGGAGTTCTACTTGTTCGCACAACGCTTCATATTGTTCGCGCAGGGTTTTAACTTCTTCCGCAAGGGTGTCTTACCCCTTTTGCTTATTGAGTAGCAGTATCTGCGGGATGCCGACCGCTAACACACTGAGCGCAATGTGCCCGCTCACGAGTATCAAGATTAAGTTCTGGCGCTTCTCGACAGACTCGAATCGGTTGTCCACCCGCTTGAATTCGGTAGTGAACTTCGTGTCGAGTTCCGCCGATTTCGTGGTGAACTTCGTGTCGAGTATCTTGAATTTGAGATCCACGTATTCACGAAGCCGCTTTTCAAGCACGGCATGTTCTTCTCTGATAAGCTCCCGGATGATACGCGCATCATTCGGAGTGAGTTCCGCGCGCAGTGGCATGGCAAAGAAAACGAGCGCGAAACATACGCCTAAAGTTCGCATGAAAAACCTTCCTCCTTTCAGACTACCTAACCATTGCAATTTCATACGGATTCAAAATCTAAATGTTACAATCAATCGGAGGCGATCAAACGAACGAATAGTGAGTAGGATTTTCTATCGCACTCATTATCCATTCGCTTGATCGATAGAGATTCCCAATGAATTGAGCAACTACAAACCATCGGCTCTTGTAACATATAGATTCGGAATTAGTATAAGGGAATATGGCGAAAATTTGCTTGCTTTGTCATAGTAAAAAATCCCGACACACATCTCATCAACGCACTTTTCGCCTCAACCGATGGTGGGTTGTCACCACAACGGGCGAAAGCAACGCGTAGAACGCGATGAGGACAATAAATGACAGCGCGCGGTATAAACAAGAAGGAACCGCGTCATTTATCGCTCAATCCGATCTACGTCTTCTACTTGGCGGTCCGAGCTCGCGTGAGGAGTTCTACTTGTTCGCGCAGTGCTTCAGATTGTTCGCGCAGAGTTTTAACTTCGTCCGCAAGGGTGTCTTGCCCCTTTTGCTTATTGAGAAGCAGTATCTGCGGGATGCCGACCGCTAACACGATGAGCGCAATGAGCCCGCTTACGAGTATCAAGATAAAGTTCTGGCGCTTCTCAACAGACTCGAATCGGTTGTCCATCCGCTTGAATTCGGTAGTGAATTCCGTGTCAAGTTCCGCCAATTTCGTGGTGAACTTCGTGTCGAACTCTGCCAATTTCGTAGTGAACTTCGTGTCGAGCTCTGCCAATTTCGTGGTAAACTTTGTGTCAAGTAATCCAAATTTGAGATCCACGTATTCTCGAAGCCGCGTTTCAAGCGCCGCATTTTCTTCTCTGATAAGTTCACGGATGATACGCGCATCATTCGGAGTGAGTTCCGCGCGCAGCGGCATGGCAAAGAAAACAAGCGCGAAACATGCGCCTGAAGTTCGCATGAAAAACCCTCCTCCCATCAGACTACCTATCTCCTTTATTATACACTGTTCTGTCCAACAGAAGGAATAAAATTAACTGCCTATCTAGCCACAAAGATATATCGGAATTAGAAACCCTTCCCACATACTAGATTCTAAAAACGCAATTGTAGGCGACAGCAGTGGAGCATACTTCGCAGTTTCGATCGAAGCCTATCTAGTTGTCATCCTCACGCTCGCTGAGCAACTCGCCACGCGCCAGTCGTTCCGCGTTCTCCGTTGACCAAAGTATTCCCTTCATCAATTTTTGCGCCGTGATGTATCGGGTAGCCGCCAGGAGGTGCATCCGCTTCTCTACCGGGTCATCAGACAAGTCATAGTGTCGAAACGCGACCTCCAGCACTTGGAACATGTGGAGTTCGGCATCCTCACGAAGCAAGACATGTGCCAGTGTGCGTCGGAGTTCGCCTACATCATGTCCCTCCTCAAGGTACTGACTGACGAGGATCTCAGCCTCATAAACCTTTTGAAAATCGGCAAACTCCTGTAAGCGTTCCAACATTTTGTCCACAGAGACGAATTCTTCGTCGAGTCGTTGTCCTAGTGTCGGGATACGGGCGGCAGGCATGTTTAACCAGCGGACGTACGCGAGGAAGACCGCACCGTGAAAGATACCGCGGAGCAGTTCTTTGCTAGGCGCGTAGTGGAAGGCGCGGTAGAGCGCGTGGGCATAAGAATAAATGTTGGCGACATCGTGCCAGTCGCCTTCATTCTTCAGGTGGAAACGCGCCGTGCGGATAGCGGATGCGTAGGTCATCGCGCGGCAAATCTCAATCGGGTTAACGCCCGCTCGCAGTTTTTGCTCGATTTCCTCGACAATTGGCGCGAACTCGCTGCCAAGCATCGTCTGCGCAAACTCTGACGTGTCAAGGGAGGCGTTGTTCGATTGATTCTCGGTCCATATATCATCTAACCGCTCGAAAATCGGCTCCAAGACCGGCACCGCGTCCGCCCAACGCGATGTCTCCTCATGTCGTGTCCGACTTACGAGATCGACGACGATTGGTCGCAGCATTTCGTGGGCTCCCTCCCATTGGACATAATCCAACGCCTCGAACATCTTGTTCGCAAAATCAAGTGCGTGGCCATCCCCCGTGAAGTAGAAGTCGGTTGCCGCGGTGAACACAAAATCGGCTATCACCGATTTGTCATAGCCACGATCGTGGAGCGTCAACAAAATGCGCTCTGCCGCCCCGGCATGACGCTTATCGACAAAGTAGCGGAACCATCGCTTCAAAGTAGTTAGGTCATGTTCCTCATCCGTGCGTGGGAACGGCGCGCGATAGGGACGTGAACTTCCCGTTGTTCGTCTACTAATCTGGGCAAGTCCGTGTACCAAAAATAAATTGTGATCATTGTCGTTTACCTCATCCCACAGGTTGGCTGCAAGTGTTAGTATCGCGACACCGGATGACCAACCTTCGCTACTCTTGTTCGCGCCGTAGTAAAGCCCTTGCTGGATAATCTCTTGCGGCGTCGCGCCTGCATCGTTCAGCGCTGTGACCGCCTTCGCAATGAAGAACGAACTTCGATCTTTAAGCCCGCGCTCAAGCGCACGTTTGCCGCGGTCAATCACGCGACGTTTTGCGGCGGCTCTCTCCCCACGCGCCAATCCGACGTACAGATTCCCATCGTCTCGCAATTCAACGGGAAAGGCTTTCAAGTCGTCACCCGAGGCTAAGAAACACCCTCCGGACTTCAAGTCAAATTCCCAATGGTGCCAATGACAGATTAGCACGCCATCTCTGACGCTGCCTTCCGACATTGGATAACCCATGTGAGGACAACGATTGTCGACAGCGTAAAATTTGCCGCCGTATCGGAAAACGGCAAGATGTGTCCCGTTCACATGAAAAGGTTTACCTTCACCTTGTTCAAAGGTTTGAGCGGCGCATAGTTTGTGAAACACGAGATCGGTTTGGTCCACATGGTCGATTGGCGGATCCTCAATACGGATTGAACCGCCAAAGGTTTCCTGTGGGGTTACAGTGGAAGCCATAAGACAACCTCCTTGCCGTGTAACGGCGCCCGCTGTGTCGCAGGCGCCGCGCCGTTAAGCAAACCCATTGAGAAGAATTCACAATGTAGGTTTGCCTAGCTTAACTTTGATATTGTGAGAGCCGCAGATTGTCGAAATTCCGACCTAATCAGGACGGTAACTGATACGGATTCAAAATCTAAATGTTACACTCGTCAAAAACGCCCGATGAATCGGGCAACTACAATCACCCTATGCGTGCAACTCATCGATTTGGAATTAGTATGATATTGAAGCGGAACTTGCCCTTGGAACAAAATACTGGGCAAATGATTGTTATGCTTCCATTTTCGCGTATGAGGGTGAGTTGACATCAACCAGAATATCATCGCCCTCTACCTTTACCGGGTAAGTCGCGAGGCATGTTTGTCCGGGCCAAACGCACTTCCCGGTCTTTACATCAAACTCCCACATGTGGAGTGGACAAGTAATTACACTATCGCTCAGGAATCCATAACTTAAAACTCCGCCGAGATGCGGACAAATGTTGTTCATCGCATGATATTCACCGGCGACGTTGTAGATTCCGACAAAAACTCCCTCAACCTTTACGCCAATACAACGGCCCGGCTGAATTTCATCAGTTTTCGCCGCTGTCACAAATTGATCCATTCCGCCGTTTCCTTTTCATTAAATCTATGTTGCGCCAACAAACAAGGCAATTTCTTATCCAACTATTGTATCATGTCTTTTCAAGGTTCCTCAACCAAATTTCCAGATCGACCAGCCAAGGTAAGCGCCGATTAGGGGAGCGCTCAACCAAGCGGAGAATCGGGACATCGTAAAACCGGGCTAGAGATTCAAGGAGTTGTGCTACCACGAACCAAACGATGGACTAAACAATTATGGATGAAGTTTCACAACGGGCGCGCGCTTTGATTGGGAAGGTCTTACACGCGGGCAGTAACGCGTTATCCGAACGAATTAGACAAACTCTTGAAGTTTGGAGTGATTGTTCAATACTTTGATTAACGTGCGCGCGAGTTTTTCGGGGTCATGGCGGATTACATTTAGTTGCACCCCATTCTCAACAACGACCGTATCGCGTATGAGATCGGCTTCAACAATATTGCCTTCATTGAGTTTGTCACGAACTGAATCGTATAGCACCTGAACTTTAGAAGTGTCAGCCATCTGTTCTCGCGTTTCATCGGATAGTTGAGAAATGTAATTCGTCAAACTCAGAACCAAATCGGTTGGACGAACCTTATTGTCTTCAAGCAGCGAAAGTCCCTCTTCGGCACGCGATTGAATCCTTGTCAGCAGTTCCGATAATTCTTTTTGGACATACTTCTTAATCAGTTCGTCGGGCGCCGGTTGATTGTTGACAACAATATAGTCCAGTGGAACATCGGCGTGATCGTAGATTGCCCGGACGTGGTCGCTCACGGAATATCCGTCCGTCTCTCCCGGTTGCGTCATGACGTTGCAGATATAGATTTTCATGGCATTGGATGCCTGAATTGCGTCAACGATGCCATTGACAACGAGGTTCGGCATAATGCTGGTGTATAGACTGCCGGGGCCGATGATTATCACGTCGGCATTCGCTATAGTTTCAATAGCCTCTTGATGGGCGACACATCTATAGGAATCGGGTGATGATTGTTGGTGGCTCTTTCCATTATCACGCGGCGCAAGGAATACACGCCGAATCGGTTCGCGATTCCGACGGTTTGGAATCTGTGATTCTCCGCTAACCACTTCACCGTCCGCCAATTCTGCGCACAACATTGTATAATCCAGACTGACGGGAATGATTCTTCCGCGCACAGCCAAGAGTTCTGAAGCCGCCTGAATCGCTTTCGGAAAACTGCCTTCACTCAGTTCGGTAAGCGCAATCAGGAGCAAATTTCCGACTGTATGTCCGCCCAGATCTCCGTTGCTGGAGAAACGGTACTCAAATAACCGCGAGAGCAATTCGTCCGCGTCAGACAGCGAATATAGCAACTTGCGGGTGTCTCCCGGCGGAAGCACGTCAAATTCTTCAATTAGTCTTCCGGTACTGCCGCCATCATCAAATACCGAAACAATAGCGGCTAGCTTGTTCATGTCGATAATCTCCGACCGGTCGCGTCTTGCGCTCGTATATCTCTTAATGCCGCTTAGCAAAGACGACAAACCGGTCCCGCCGCCGATACAAACGAGTTTCAATGCACTATTGCCTGTCATATCTCTCTCCGTAAATTATCCAACCCAATTCGAAACTTACGCACTTGTTTCACTGTCGTGTGTCATCAATTGTTTCAAGATTTCGAGTGTCTCATTGCAGAGCGCTTCAGCTCGGCGGGAAGTTCGCGCCTCGCTGAATACACGAATTACCGGTTCAGTGCCGGATTTTCGAATATTGACCCAACTATCTCTCCAGACGCGCTTCACGCCATCCGTCAAGTCGAGCAATACTTCCTCTTCCCCGATCGATTGACATTCCTTCGCGTAAATCGTCGCAGCGCGTTGAACTACCGCCTCGGAAACCGACTGTGAGGGGCTCTCCAATTTCTTCTGACACATTGCATAACTGGGCATTGACTTAACCAACGCTGAAATTGGCGTGTTAGATTCAGCGAGTTGGTGAATGATGGCGGCAATCGCGGCAAGACCATCTGTCGTATATTGAATCTCAGGGAAAACTACGCCGCCGGTACCCTCACCACCGATGACCGCGTCAGTCTCTCGCATTTTCTCAACGACAAAGCCCACTCCAACCGGTGTACGATGAACTTGAGCCTGATATTGAGCCGCGATATCGTCAATCAAGAGACTCGTGGAGACCGTGCCAACCACAGCGCCTTGCCTTTTGTTCAGTATGAAATCGGCGGAAAGCGCAAATGTGTATTCGCTGCTCAGTGGAGCGCCGTTTTCAGAAACAATAACGAGTCGATCCGCGTCTCCGTCATGCGCAAACCCAATATCTGCGTCACCCATCTTTACCGCTTCGCAAAGTTGGTCAAGCGCGTCCGGGGTTGGCTCTGCCGATCGGGGAAAATGACCGTCCGGAACACAGTTTACTTCAATGACTTGACATCCAAGTTGCTTCAGCAAGCGTGGGCTAGCCACGCTGCCTGCGCCGTTACCGCAATCGATCGCAACTCTAAGCGCGCGTTCACGCACCAACTCAAGGTTTATCCAGTCGCAACCCAGGATTCTTTCTATATGTCGCTTGATAGCGTCTTGATATGTTTCAACCGAACCTTGGTGGTTCCACGCAGCGAGACGAAAATCCTTGGATCGATAGATTTCCATGAATTGATCTCGCTCTTGTTGATTCAACAATCGTCCCGATTCAAGCGCAAATTCCATGCCGTTCCACTCCACGGGGTTGTGGCTTGCAGTGATGACAATGCTGCCGTTCGCGTTCAACTCTTTCGCTATCAGTAGAATTGTTGGCGTCGGACACAAACCGACATCTATCACTCTACAACCGGTCGAGATGAGTCCACCTAGAATCGAATGGAGCGCCATCGCACCCGTCACGCGCGAGTCTCTGCCAACCACCACAGTTTTGGGTGGATCCGAATGGCTTCCTTCGTCATGTTGATTTCGGCGCGCTGCCGTGTTGACGAGAGCGCCAAAAGCTGTCGCAAACTGTGTCAACATAGCCGCATCCAGCGATTTGCCAACGATTCCGCGAATGCCTGACACACTGACGATGGGAGCGTCCATAAGTTCTAAGCCTTTTCTTTGCCGATATCATTGACAAAACCAAGCCTTGATACAACAAGGAGACAACAAAATCCCACCAAGACCTGCACGGCGCACACGGTGTACCATTTGGGATAAACGTAAAGGTATGAGGGAAGCGGTGTCAGTTCGTACAAATTCGGCGCTCTGAATATATCAATTTCCAGTAGTTGACACACGGCGATCAGAGGATTTATAGAGAGGAACACCGGAATAATCGAAATCCTGCCGGCAATCGTTAAAGTCCCAATGTAGCGATCCAGTGGAGAAAGAAGAAAAACCCCGCCAACCATCAGAAGTGACACCGCGTATGCAAACTGAACGGCATGAATCTCATTGCAAAAAATCCGCCATCCCAACATGCCGATTAACGCGCTCGAAAAAACGGTAGCGAGAAGCGCCGCGTGATAGGGCAATAACACTGTAGTCGACACATCGCTACTCGACTTATCGAAAATTGCAAAGACAGAAGCCGACAGGACTACAAAGCAGATAAGTGGAACTTGGCTTTTCATTGCAGCGGCGCCAAGGGCGCCTTCGGGGCGTATCCGGCTAAACACCAAGAATTCATCCGATGAGGCATCACGGAAGCGATCGGCAAGGGCGCGACTTGAAAAGTAGGGAGACGCAATCAGTACCAACAGAATCTCCGAGAGGAATATCGTGCCCAAACTATCGGTAAGTTCGGCACGAGACAGGAGTTGATTTATCACCGACAAAAGAAGGCAAAGTATTACAGCGGCGATGAAGACTCGCCACAACGTCCATTGACCCATCACTTGACCAGATCTGTCAGTACAGTAACGCCTGTCCATACTGAAGTGTATCAATCTATTCATCTTCAAGGTGTTGCCGTAGCACGTGTTGAATCTCTAGGATAATGCGGGCAATTGGGGAAAGGTTCGGATTGATTTCTAAAGCCTGCTGAAAAGCGTCAAGCGCGGCCGCAAGGTTTCCGAGTTTCAAGTAGCATTGTCCCATTCCTGCGAGCGCCCCAAAATGAAAGGGATTGAGCTCGATTGTCTTCTTGCAATCTTCAATCGACTTGCTTAATTCATTGCTCAGAAGATATGCGATGGCGCGTTGATTGTACCCCTCGGCGAAGCCGGCCGCCATCCCGATGACCTCTGTGAAGACTTGAATCGCTTCTCCGTACTCTTGCTTTCTCATGTGGTTTTTGCCTTTCAGCATCATGGCGTCAACCGACTCATCGCCAGATTGAAACCAGATTGACCACAGCGCACGTTCAGCGCTCGCGCGTGTGTTTGGATCCTCGTGCGCCAGCGCCGCTACCAATGGCGGCATGGCATCTTTATTGGCAATCGCGCCCAGCGCGTATGCCGCCGCCCGACGCGTAAGCGATTTCGGATGGTCCAATAAGTCCATGAGGGTTCCCAGTGAATATTTCTCCTCCAGAACGCGCCTTAGTGTATGCTTCTGATTCGGATGCTGATGCATTAGCCTAGCTAATTCGGAGAATCCGTTTTGTTCCGGCATGCGTAAATCCTCTCGTTTGCCAAATCAACTTTGCAAAATGAGTGTTGACCTAACGCCACTGAATCGGTAGGAAATCATATCACACCTCGGTAATCTGCTCAAGGGAAAAGTTCAGGGGAAACGCCCCCGGTTTTTGGGTGATAACGGTGGGTAATGCGATGAAATGGCGCTGTGAGCGGAAGGATGGAAGACTGGAAGGAACGTAGATTGGCACGGTCTTCGGCATGGGAGAGGCAATCACGGGTGTAATGAATGTCGGTTCCACGCCGGGGCTTTTCGGTGATTGCTTGAATCGCGGATTAAGCCGACTTTAATGCGCGTCTTGTCCAGTCGCTTGATTGGAATAAACGGACTGCGCTAATAAGAACTTGACGATTGCAGATTTGTATAGAATCAGATGCATTTTCCCTGAGAGCGCTTCCAGATCCGCTTGCAGAACTTGCGGTTGTCAGATATAATGCTTGAGCGTAGACCGTAAAGGAGATTGTGCGGAGAAATCGCATTACAAGAGAGCCACTGAGCGCATAGTATAGGGATCCGCTACGCAGCCGGTGGATTACGCGTTGTATTCAAAGGAAACCGGCAATTTTTAGGAATCAACATGTACACATTTGAACCATTGAATTCTCAGCGTGAGGACTCGTGGGATGAGATCCTAATGCGGTGTCCCGAAAGCAATGCATTTCACTCAACCGCGTGGAGGGTCGCTCTTGACAACGCCTTTGCTCAACTGTCGCCAATTTACTATCTAATCAAGGAGAATGGCACGCTAATTGGCGGATTGCCGGCGTTCGTTTTCAAACCGATACCCGGTATCAGGATGTTGCATTCAATGCCGTGGCAACTGTTTGGCGGCATTCAGCTCGCCGCTGATGCGGGGGTGGATATCAAGGCGTTGCTTGAATCGACGGAAGAGCGGCTTTCAGGCGATGTTCACGATCAGGGTATTTGCGAGACCGTATGGACGCTGTCGCCTTCCCAAAATTCGGAATATGGCCACAAGCTTACCGAGATCGGCTACCGGAAACACAAGACGCTTTTCACACATCTTCTCAGAACGTCGGAGAACTATGACGCGCTATGGAATGCGTACAACAAGCGTGTTCGAGGGGCGGTGCGGAAGGCGGCGAAAGCTGGCGTGAGTGTTTCGGATGCATGTACCGATGCCGATTTGAATGCGTTTTACGGGATCTATCTTGCCACAATCAAACGCTTGGGCGGCACGCCCAAACCGAGATCCCTAATCGAATCCCTTTACCGAAGTCCAATCGGAAGACTGGCAATCGCAAAGCGTGAAGGCGTTGTCATTGCAGGCTTGTTGTATCTTCATTTCAACCGAACTGTAACACTATGGTGTGAAGCGTCCGATCCGAGGTATTTGGAATATCGCCCGAACAACGCCATCTTCCACCACATCATTCAGTGGGCTTGCGAACAAGGATATGAGTGGGTGGATTTTGGCGCTTCACCTCCCGAACATCGCGGCTTAATTGCTCACAAAGAACAGTATAAGGCGCAGAGGTTTGACTTCTGCAGCTACATAAAGATTCATTCACCTCTGAAGCGGGAAGTGTGGAGGACAATGGAACCTTCCCTTCGTAAACTGTACGCGTGGCTGCAACACGCTCGCATCGGAGATTAGCTCGTGCAAGCGCGGAATTTGGCAGCTTGGACTCCACCATCGATTCAAGGTTGCGCCAGTGGAAACAAACGGCGGCATTCGCATTAGGTTTCCGTGTATACTTCACGCTGCTGGAAATTGCGTGTTTTCAAGCGTCTGGAGGTAGGTGCGGTTGGAAACCGCACCTACGGGGAACGCATGTCGCGATCGGGAGATGAGATCTCTATCGCACTCGCTATCCACTCGTTTGATCCTACAAAAGACGCAATTTCTGACAGCGGGGAGTGTATCATCATGCGGGCACAAGCACCGTAAGCCCGCGTTCAACGAGTTCCACCGTGGCGGGGGTGTAACCGACTTGCTCGCCATCCGCGTAAAGGAGGGTGGGTGGTTCTGTCTGGATAGTCAGCGATTTTGTTTGCTTGATGCTGACTGCGGGATGGGAGGTATGTCCACCCCAGAACAACTTAATGAGCATTCTCAACACCGTTAGACGGGAGACCGGTTCAATAATGCAAACATCAAACAGACCGTCGTTCATGACAGCGTTTGGCACAATTTTGAAACCACCGCCATAGTGAGGTGTAATCCCCGTTGCCGCCAATAGAATATCCCCTTCGTATACGCCGAAATCGCCTTCAATTCGTACCGTGGGAGCGCTGAAAGAAAAGAGTGTGGTAATTGCCGTGTATACGTAGGTTGCCGTGCCGGAGAAGGGGATATTCGCCTCCGAAGCCCGTCGACTCACTTCGGCATCGTATCCGCAGGTGGCTATGGTATCAAAATAGAAATCTCCAATCTTGCCGACATCAACTTGAAAAGGTTTGCCGTTTAATAGTATCTGAATGGCTTGATCCGGATTGTTCGGGATTCGGAGCGCTCTGGCAAAATCGTTCCCCCTTCCGCACGGTATCAATCCCAATACTACCTCCGGTCTCGCCGCAATCGCGTTTACAATCTCGTGGATTGTCCCATCGCCGCCGCATGCAATCAACCACCGGCATCCATCCTGAATGGCTTCTTGCGCCAGGCGGTTTGCGTCGCCTCGCCGAGTAGTTAGTGCGAGCCTACCCTGTCGCCCGTTGTTTATGAGTTGCTCGTAAGTTTTCTCGGCAATGCGTTCGCTCTTGCCTTTTCCGGAAATCGGATTGGCAATGAGCAGAAAGTCTTCGGAGACTGGCGCTTCGATTCGGTTTTCCATGATAGTTTTGGCGTAGTTGGCGACTTGAAATTTACAGTTGCTCAATGGTGGGTGTAGAAACTGCCGAGAAAATAATAACAAACTTCGTGGAAGGCGTCAATCCGAAATGCGAGTCAACATTTGGATATTGACAAAAACGCGTCCCCCGCGTATAATTCGGGTCAAGGTCTGTCAACGAAAGTTCCCAAGGAGGCATTATATGTATAGCGCTACATTGAAAGCATTCGTATTAACTTTGGCTACACTCGTGTTACTTGCTTCGCATACAGATTCGGAAGGGGAAATTATGAAAGAATTCAAATCTCTGCAGGTTGGCATGGTGGCGCCCGACTTCACGCTACAGGATGACGCCGGCGCTGAACGTAACCTGCGCGATTTTCTCGGTAAAAAGAACGTCATTTTGGCGTTTTATCCCAAGGATTTCACCGGCGGCTGAACATCGGAGTTGCGCTCGCTCCGGGATGAGTTGAGCAAAATTGAGGCTACCGACAGTGTGGTGTTCGGCATCAGTGTTGATGATGTCCAATCCCACAAGAAATTCCAAGAGGCTGAGAAGTTCGGTTTTTCACTGCTTGCCGACACGGAGTTTACGGTCAGCAAGATTTATAGCGGGATAATGGAGCGGTTCAACGCCTCCAATCGCGTTACGTTCATTATTGACAAAGCCGGATACATCAGAGTCATTGATCGGGATGTTAACGTTGCAAATCATGGCGCGGATGTCATTAAGCTCATTGAGGAGAATGTGCCTAGCGAGCTTGAGGTAGGGCAGCCTGCGCCGGACTTCATCGCCTCCGACGAAAATGGCGAGATACATCAACTCAGCCAATTTGAAGGGAAGCGAAGCGTCGTGTTGGCGTTTTATCCCAAGGATTTTACCGGTGGCTGAACGGCGGAGGTTTGCTCGCTCCGGGATGAGTCGAGCGCTTTTGCCAAGCATGATGCTCAGATTTTCGGTATCAGCGTCCAAGATGCGGAATCGCACAAGAAATTCGCCCAGAAGCACAACTTGAATTTCCCTTTACTTGTGGACACGGGGCGTAACCTGAGTCTGCTTTTCGGCGCCGCCGACAATCCAAGCAGCTTCAGCAAGCGCATTACCATCGTTATTGACAAAACGGGAAAGATTTCCAAGATTGACAACGATGTCAATGCAAGCACACACGGACAAGACCTAATTGACTTCTTTGAGGGAATGTAGGTATACTCAGAAAGCAAGCGCAATAGTACCCAACGCAGAGTAAAGATTCCAGAGGAAAAGAGAATGGAAGATCAGAAATTCAAGTTGACCGAACAACAGTTGGGTTTCTTTCGTACTTTTGGCTATCTCGGTTTTCCCGGACTGATGACGGACCGAATCAAAGAGATTGAACGTGAGTTCAAGGCTGTTTGGGCAGCGCACGGAGGCGGACATAACGGCAAACCGCACGATGAGAAGGCTCGTTCGTGTATCGTTCCGTTTATCGATCAAAGCGAGGCGCTGTGCGCTCTGTTGGACGACCCGCGCATTCTCGGCATTGCATGTTCAATCTTGGGCGATGACTTTAATTATACGGGCAGCGACGGCAACTTCTACGTAGGCGAGACCGGATGGCATTCCGATGGGGGGCGCAAACCGGAGGATCCGACGCACATCAAAATCGCGTTCTACCTCGATCCGTTGACACGCGACACCGGCGCGCTGCGGGTCATTCCCGGCAGTCATCACTTCGGTGACAGCTATGCGGATGCGCTGAGCAATCGGATTGGGAATAGTCAGGAACAATGGGGACTACATGGACGAGATATACCGGCGGCTGTCTTGGAGACACAACCCGGTGACCTCGTCATGTTCAATCATAACACCAAACACGCGGCGTTTGGCGGAGGCGTTCGGCGGCGCATGTTCACCATAAATTTGAGCCAGCGCTATCCGGAGAATCGGTTGGACGACCTGCGTAAGCAGATCGCAACCGCCGCCCGATTTTGGATTGATCGCAAATATGGGGAGAAAATGGTGCGCACCGCCAGTCCCGAGCGCATGCGGCATCTGGAACAGAACTTGGCGAACGATGGGCATCTGGCGGAACTCTCTCGTCAAGCACGCGAGCAAATGAGCGAACCGTCACGCGGGTGACAAATCGGGCAACTGGTACGAACGCTTCAAAGTAAACGAAAAACCGCGGACTTTCATTGGATGCCATTCTATCACCCTTGTTTTGTATTGACAAAACCGGAATGAAGCAGGTATGCTTAACCCATTGAACGTAGTTGGCATTTGAAAGAGAAATTAGCGACAGAAGGGTAACTTTATGGCAACAGCGGATGGGAAACCGGGGTTCATTCAGTCGGGTTGGCGCGTGATTGATTGCGACCTCCACAACCGATTACCCTCACTCGAAATGCTCTACCCATATCTGCCGGACTACTGGGTGGATCATTGCAGGGATTCCGGCTTTTATGGGCCCGACGCGAATGATTATCCGCGCGGCGCGCCGACATCGACACGCCCCGGGATTACGGAACCTTCGGAGAACCGCCCCGCATCGGATTTGGCTCTTCTACGCGAGCATGCCCTAGACGCTTGGGACGTAGAGTGCGGCATTCTTACCTGCGCCTATCGCGTGCAGAGTGTGCACAATGAAGACTTGGCGGCAGCGCTTGCGTCCGCAGTCAATGATTGGCAGATTGAACATTGGCTTGATCCTGAACCGCGGCTCAAGGCTTCCCTGATTGTACCGAGCCAGAATCCCGAATTGGCGGCGCGCGAAATTGATCGCTTGGGGGATCATCCGGGCTTTGTGCAGGTCATGCTGCCGGTGCGTTCACAGGCGCCTTACGGCAACAGACGCTATCATCCCATCTATGCCGCCGCTTGTCGACATGACCTCGCGATCGGCATCCACTACGGCGGCGCGCCCGGTTTGCCTCCGACCTCTGTGGGTTGGCCCTCAACGTATCTTGAAGAGTATGTGGGCATGTCACAGGTGTTTCAGGCTCAGGCGCTCAGTCTCGTGTCGGAGGGCGCTTTTGACCGGTTTCCCGATCTGCGCGTGGCATTGATTGAAGGCGGTTTCACATGGATGCCGTCACTGATGTGGCGGTTTGACAAGGAGTGGCGCGGCTTGCGACGCTTGACGCCGTGGGTTAAACGATTGCCGTCCGAGTATATCCGAGAACACATACGATTGACGCTCCAGCCGATTGACGCGCCGCCAACCGCGGAGCAGTTGCTTCAGATAATCGGGCAACTTGATTCGGACGACCTACTGATGTTTTCGACGGACTATCCCCATTGGCACTTTGATTCCCCCGAGGAGGCGTTTCCGTCGAAACTTCCGAAGACGCTGGCACGCAAGATATTGTCCGAGAATGCGAGGGAGTTTTACCGGCTTTGAGGGAACGTTTGAACCATCTTGGAAATCGGCAATGAATGACATAAGGAAATCGATCGAATACAAACAGTGGAAAGACAAGGTAAAGGATCGTGATGGGAATGCTTGTCGCAAATGTAGATACGACAAAAATCTACATGTCCATCACATAAAGCCTCTCAAGCAATACCCTGAGTTTGCTCTTGTGTTGGATAACGGACTCACACTATGCGGAAATTGTCACAGTTTATTGAAAGGCGAGGAGGAAACTAAAAATCTTCGAGGGTTCCTCGGCAATGGCTCGGAGATAAATCGGCAACTGCGAGAGATTGAGGGAAGTTTCTTCAAGTACCTTGACCGAAATTTAAAATCGGAAAACGTGATTGAAAGGGAGGAGGCAGTCTCAGGGTTGCTTTCTCACTTAAATGTTTATCCGAATTCGCTTTTTCAAATGCTTCCTCTTCTTATTTATGTTGTAGACAGCGAAAACTGGTCGGATGAATTCTATCCTAAACCCGAGGTCGTTAAGTGGTTGAAAAAAGGATTAAAAAAGAAAAAATCGACCAAGACATCAGGCGCAACAAAGACGGAAGGACGAATTAAAAATAAAATTTACGTAAATTGTCCGAACAACGCTTGCCGTAAAATCTTGCTGCTATCCAGGCTGTTAGCAGGTATGAATGACGCCTCAAACAAAAACGGATTGAAGAGGAACGAATAAAGCAGGAAGAACAGTTAAGACGAGAAGTTGAACAGAGAGCGGCCCGGGAAAAGCGTGAACGGGAGATTATTTCAGAGCATGGTTCTCTTGAAGCATATGAATTGCACAAGAAGCAGGGAGCCTTTAGAGAACAGATTGGTTCGTTTATAGGCACTGTGGCCATTCTAGGCGGTTTTCTTGGGCTACTTTTTTTGGCTTGTTAGTAAGGACAATTCGTTATCGGAGTCATGTTGATTCTGGGGCTTTTGTGGTTAGGGGCTACACCGCGTAACTTGTCAATTGGTTATCCAAGACAATGTGTTTATTTGCTTTAGTCGTCCTAGAAACGCAGTTTAATTGTGGATAGGAGATTCAAACCAGTGAAAAATCCATCGCGTAATCATCATTACATCCCACAATTTTATTTGAGGGGATTCGCAATTCCTAACAGTAAGAAAAATCAACTCCGCGTCATTGACAAGTTAGAGAGAAAGCATTATCTAACCATTCCTAGAAATGTTGGTGCGCAGCGTGACTTCAATAGAATAAGTATACCTGGACACGCGATAGATGCAGCAGAGGAGCTATTTTCTCAAATGGAAAGGGAATTTGCGCGAGTATTGAATTGCATGAAGGAGACTGCAGCATTACCCAAAGAGTCTGACATGCCCACACTTTTTTATTTTGTGGCTATGTTACATGGACACAATCTCCATGTTCGTAACAGTTTTGCCAACTCAGAATCGGAGGTTATCAAACAAGTGATGAGGTTACTTGTATCCAACCGCGAGATATATGAATCTAAGATGCAACAGGTATATGGCGAAAATGTCGAAGTGACAGACTACGAGCAAATGAAGCAGTTCATTGATGAAGAGCGTTTTGATATAGAGTATGAACATGGTCATCACTTAGCGTATGAATTGCAAGCGATGGATGCAGTTCGGCGTCTTCTTGCCCGAAGGAAGTGGTCTTTGCGGATTGCCGCAGAAGGTACAAGTGACTATGTATGTTGTGATCGGCCAGTTGCTCTAGTCCGAACGGATATTGAATCACTGGATAATCCTTATCATCCTTATGCTCGCCCCGGGCTTGACATGCCGAACACCGAATTAACTGTGCCGCTAAATCGCCGTATGGCTTTAGTTGCAACGTTCGAGCATGAATCTTATGTTGCAACGGTTAGCGAGGAGACCATTGCAGAAATCAACGCGCGGACCGTCCACTTTGCCGCGCGGCAGATCTATTGTCCAGACCTTGGCTTCAAGTATTCGGACAATGGTGAAGTTAAGAGTGGAAGTGATCTCGTGAATCAAGTGGGTGACGGTTCGGCGGCTTGAAAACGAACCTATCTGGCTGGGTTATCTTCAAAGACACTTCCGGTGCTCCGTGGATGGCGACCGTCTAGATATAGTGTAACTTACCGGTTTTAGTTGAAAGAATATGAAGAATTGAACATGCTTCAAGCAAACCAAGGTTAACATCGCGCTATCCATTGTAAAACTTAGGGGTGTATACAGTGAAGATCAAGCTGCTTGATATTGTTGCACTTACAAACGATTTGCCTGAATATAATCTCAGACGAGGGCAAGTTGGTACGGTCGTTGAAATCCTTGCGGGCGGGACCGCATTTGAGGTTGAATTCAGTGATCGTGACGGCCGTACATATGAGTCAGTTGGTTTGCGATCAGATCAGATTATGACGCTGCATTATGAACCAATGAAAGTTGAGCCCGTACAGACCGCCCACGCCTAGGCGGCCGCTGCAACCAGCGGCAATGCCCCTGTGGTTTTGCTGATTGTTTCTATGTCGCGCTAGGCTTTGGATTTGTCGGGCGTATCACGGCATGCCCTCGCGTCGTCCATAAGAGTCGGCAACTGGGCTCAAGTTGTTTGGTGTGTGGTGATACAAAGAGGTATGAGTTGGCATGGCAAGGATTGATAAACTAAAGGAAGAAATTGGATGGTTAAAGATTATATTCGCAATTTTGACTGCCACTGATATTTCGTTGGTCGCTTGGCTAGTTCAGAATTACGGAAAAATTAGCCTACGTCTTCTAATAATATGTGCGATAGGAGCGTTTCTAGTTTCATTTGCGATTGTTTGGGTCAATAGAGTTGCATATCGTAAGATCGATCAATTGGAGGAATTGTGATGGAATGGGTTGCAATTGTTGTGTTTGTCGTGTTTCTTCTTGGTTTAGGCATAGTCACGCGAGATGCCATAAAACGCGATAAAAAAGATTAGCGCGTGATGATAACGGTACACCTTCAAAGGAAATTGATTTGATAAAACGAAGGTTAAAACGGGCAAAAGAGATGGAGAGGGATTCATGAGCAATGATGTCAAGGTTGAAGAGGGCAGCGATAATATTTTCAAGGATTTAGGGTTCCCCGATGACGTTGCGAAGGACGAACTATTGAAAGCGCGACTAGGAGTAGAAATCCTCCGAATTCTAAAGGAACGCAGACTAACCCGGACAGAAGCGGCAACGTTGCTCGGAGTGAAACAGACTGAAATTTCTCGTCTAAACGCTGCCAAACTCGCTGACTATAGCGTTGAACGGCTCTTGCGGTTGCTTGAGTGCCTAAACTGTGAAATAAGCATACATATAAGTGCACCAGGATACGATACAGCACGGGTCATCGCGGTGTGACAAAATTCATCGCGCTCGTCTTGCAATCGTCCGGAAAACGCACGGCGCAACTCAGTTTTTTGTTTAAGGAAGTATTCAACCATGAATCAGAATTTCGAAAAGAACCCAAAACTTAAGAAGTGGCTGCGATGGATGGAAACGATTCACGACGAGATTTCGGGGCTGCTTCGCGACGCAAACATGTTTTGGGAAGTCCAAGACATCATACGCGCAAACCCGCGTATACAGAAGCCCAGCGCTTTCTATCGGTATCTGGGAAGAACCTATCTTTCCCACGCGCTGGCAGGTTTACGTCGACAAATTAAATCGAATAATGATAGCATTTCATTTATAGGGCTACTTGAAGACATCGCGGACAATCCTGAACAACTATCCCGAAGTTTTTACCGTTCCCCGCGCTCTCACTCCGATGCACCTGACATCTGCCAAAGAGAAGGCGAGGGTAAGTTCAGACTTGCAGAAGCAGGAATTACCGACTCATCACAGCTTCAGAAGTTGATAAACATGGATGACTTCGCTAAGTACGCAGATGTCAGTGGGACGCATGTTTGTCCACAGATGGTAAAGGATGATCGGAACAATCTTAAGTCGGCCATGGAAGCCTGCGAGGAGTATGCCGATAAACGTATAGCTCATCTTGATAAGGACGACCCCGAACTTGTGCCGACATTTGGGGAACTTGATGAGTGTATTAAATTGCTAGATAAGACGTATGTAAAATATCACTTGCTGTTTTACGCAGAAGGACTGGACACTTTGATGCCAACCTATCAATACGAATGGAAGATGATTTTCGTGGAACCGTGGATAAAAACGGGGCTTGGAAGCGCCAAAGGACTAATACACATGGCTGAAGATTTTGACGATGAGCTGCCGGAGTTCCGCGAGTATATGCCATGAGATATCTGCTTGATACACACACACTACTGTGGTTTCTGTCTGGTGACAGACAACTCGGAGACAGAGCTCGAGAGTTAGTGGGCGATTCAAGCAATGACCGCTTTCTCAGTATCGTGAGTTTATGGGAGATAGCAATCAAAGCGGAAAAACTCGCATTGACCAAGCCATTCAATCAATTATTTCCAGAGCAACTGGAATTCAATGGAATTGGGATATTGGACATCACAGTTGATAGCCTGACACAATTGACCGACTTACCTCCTCATCACGGAGACCCATTCGATCGCTTGATAATTGCTCAAGCGCTGGTTGAAGAACTTATCATAATTGGTAAGGACTCGGCATTTGATGCATACGGAGTTCGTCGAGAGTGGTGAGAATTCTACAAATCTCCTACAAAGCTGTTATGCGATTTCGCGTGAATTATGATATGAATGATGCCTCAATTGTCTCGTTATCTTCACCGTAGGTGGGGACCAAACGAGTAAATGGGGAGTGTGATAGCGATCTCAAAGGCATATAGAAACGCCGAAGCCCGACGTACTTAAGCCCCGGCGAGGATCTAGCGAGTGCGACAGGATTCCCATAGGTGTTTAACCGGTGATAGGGTGATAGTAAAAACATGGAGAGTCTTTGTTCAAGTGACCAAGAGTGGCTTTGCCGCCGATTATTCACAAAAGTTTTCAGCATACAAATTCGTGCCCCAAAATTCGATACAGCACGGGTCATCGCGGTGTGATAAGATTCATCGCGCTCGTCTTGCAATCGTCCGGAAAACGCGTGACACAACTCAGTTTTTTGTTTAAGGAAGTATTCAACCATGAATCAGAATCTCGAAAAGAGCCCAAAACTTAAGAAGTGGCTGCGATGGATGGAAACGATTCGTAACGGGATTACGGGGCTGCTTCGCGACGCAAACATGTTTTGGGAAGTCCAAGACATCATACGCGCAAACCCGCGTATACAAAAGCCCAGCGCTTTCAATCGCTATCTGGCAAGGGCCTATCTTTCCCACGCGCTGGCAGGTTTACGTCGACAAATTAAATCGAATAATGATAGCATTTCTTTTATAGGGCTACTTGAAGACATCGCGGACAATCCTGAACAACTATCCCGAAGTTTTTACCGTTCCCCGCGCTCTCACTCCGATGCCCCTGACATCTGCCAAAGAGAAGGCGAGGGTAAGCTCAGACTTGCAGAAGCAGGAATTACCGACTCATCACAACTTCAGAAATTGATAAGCATGGATGACTTCGCTAAGTACGCAGATGCTAGTGGGATGCATGTTTGTCCACAGATGGTAAAGGATGATTGGAACAATCTTAAATCGGCCATGGAAGCCTGCGAGGAGTATGCCGATAAACGTATAGCTCATCTTGATAAGGACGAACCCGAACTTGTGCCGACGTTTGGGGAACTTGATGATTGCATTAAATTGCTAGATAAGACGTACGTGAAATATCACTTGCTGTTTTACGCAGAAGGACTGGACACTTTGATGCCAACCTATCAATACGAATGGAAGAAGGTTTTCCTTGAGCCATGGCTAGCCGCTGTCGCTGGAAGCGCAAGAGGGCGCATCCACCTATCTGAAGATTTTGACGAAGAACTGCCAGAGTTCAGAGAGTATATGCAGTGAGATACCTACTTGATACCCATACGCTGCTCTGGTTTCTCGCTGATGACAAAAAATTGAGTCGCCATGCACGACGACTAATCGAAAATTCAAGCAACAATAGATTGCTCAGTGTCGCCAGTCTGTGGGAGATAGCAATCAAGATGAGGATAGGGAAACTAGATTTACTTGAACCGTTTGATTGCCTGTTTCCAGAACAACTGAATCTCAATAAGATTGACATACTGGATATCACAATTGATAGCCTCATAAAACTGACTACATTACCGTTCCATCCGCGACACAGAAATCCTCATAACCGACACACAGATCCGTTTGACCGTTTGATAATTGCCCAAGCGCTCGTTGAAAACCTTCCAATCATTGGGATTGATCCGGACTTTGATGCATACGGTGTAATTCGAGAATGGTCAGATTGAAGCGCCCGCGTTGGATTTACTCCATTCGTAGGTTTTCGTCGAGTTTGTATGCCTCTTGTCCACAAATTTTATGCTGCCGAGGGAAAAGAGTTTATAATACGTTTTGTAGTTGCATGAAATTCTCTCGTTTGTAATGATTCACATCACCGAATGGAGAAGTTTGGCGCGAGGGATTTTATAATTGTCATGAGGCAAAATCTTCTCGGTGAGGGATTGCAGCATAGCACATTCACGCAGGTTGGAGTTAGCAACGTTGAAGAGAGAATTCAAAAGAAACAAACTCCCAATCATCGACTGTGATGTACACAACACCCTAGCGTCAGATAAGGTGTTGTATCCCTATTTGTCAAAGCGATGGCGCAGGCATCACGAGATGCTGGAGACCCCCGACAAGGTCGGAGGCTATATCGCTCGCGGCATGCCGTACGGCGCTCGTCACGACGCATGGCCGCCCTCCGGTGAACGTCCCGGCTCCGACCTTGACTTTATGCGGGAACAGTTGCTCGATCGCTGGGACATAGAGTACGGCATCCTAAACTGTCTGACTGCGGTGCCCGACATGCCCAATTTGGAGTATGCGGCGGCGTTTGGGAGAGCGGTGAACGACTGGCAGATTGATAAGTGGCTGGAACCCGAACCGCGCCTGCGAGCGTCGATTACGGTAGCATGCGATGATGGCGAGTTGGCGGCCGAGGAAATCAACCGACTGGGCAATCACCCCGGCTTCGTGCAGGTATTGGTACTTGCGCGGACAATGGAGCCCTTGGGGCGCCGGAAATACTGGAAGATGTATGAGGCGGCGGTACGTCACGATCTCCCGATTGGCATCCATTTCACCGGGGTCGGATCGGGACCAATCACCGCTGTTGGCAAACCTTCACACTACATTGAGGACCACACGGGAATGACACAAGCATTCCAGACACAGGTCACGAGTCTGGTGTGCGAAGGCGTTTTCGAGCGCTTCCCAACGCTTAAGGTCGTGTTGATTGAAGGCGGATTCGGCTGGTTGCCGCCGCTGATGTGGCGGCTTGACCGCGCCTGGAAAAAATTAAACGATGAAGCGCCGTATTTGAGGCGGTTGCCTTCGGAGTACATTCGCGACCATTTCTGGATCACAACGCAGCCGGTCGAGGAGCCGCCCAAACAGGAGTATTTTCAACAGTTGTTGACTCACATCAATGCCGATGAGAAGCTAATGTTCGCGACCGACTACCCGCATTGGGACTTTGATTCACCGGATCACGCCATTCCCAAGAACTTGTTACTAGACCTGAGACGGAAAATCATGGCGGAGAATGCTAGAAAACTTTATCGCTTTTGATGGCACTTGTTTCCCATAATATCGGTACATCGCACGACATGTAATGGGGTGTGTTGACTTTTATGTGAAATATACCGGTAATCGTAGGGGCGAGGTTTTCTCACCCGCTTTTGCTCTTTTGCGTTTGTGAATTGAAATTTGAAACATGCCGCGCCCTGGCATAGGGCGAGGTTTCCTCACCCGCTTTTGCTCTTTCACGTTTGTGAATTGATATTTGAAACATGGCGCGCTCTGGCATAGGGCGAGGGAACCTCGCCCCTACGGTTCGGTTATGAATGGATAGGCGGATGAATGTCAACAGAACCTGGGACACAGAGATTAGATTAATGAGCTACTCGGCAGAAGCTTTGCTCGATTAAGTTGGTTGATTGAAGATTGAATCAAGGAGGACAGAAAGATGACGGCAATCGAAACACAAACGAAACCATCGACAAGTCGGCCAAAATTGCCCGTAATTGATTGTGACATTCACAACGCCATACCTTCGTACAAGGCGCTGCATCCGTATATGTCGGATCAGTGGCGGAGGCATCTTGAAATGGTCGGTACTCCCGCTCGAAATGGGTCATATCTCCCGCGCGGCATGCCGTACGCGGCTAGGAAGGACGCCTGGCCTCCCTCCGGCAAGGCGCCGGGCTCGGACCTGAAGTTCATGCAGGATCAGCTGCTTGACCATTGGAACATTGAATATGGCGTCCTGAACTGCCTAATCTTTCAAGATATGCGCAACGTGGAATTCAATGCCGCGCTGTTGCGTGCGGTTAACGACTGGCAGATAGAGGAATGGATTAAGCCTGACTCAAGACTGAGAGCGTCCATTCTGGTTCCGTTTGAAGATGGTGAACTGGCAGCCGAAGAAATTGATCGGCTCGGAGATCATCCGGGATTTGTGCAGATTCTGCTTGTCGCGCGCACGATGGAACCCTTGGGACGCCGCCGCTACTGGAAGATTTACGAGGCGGCGGTGCGAAACGACCTGACTATCGGGATTCACTTCGGCGGCGTCGGTGTCGGCCCAATCACCTCTGCCGGCAAACCTTCGCATTACATAGAGGACCATGCGGGAATGTGCCAAGTGTTTCAGACCCAAGTCTCCAGTTTGGTGTGTGAAGGCGTATTCGAACACTTTCCCGCACTCAAGGTCGCGCTAATCGAAGGCGGATTCGCTTGGCTGCCGCCTCTGATGTGGAGGCTTGACCGTTCTTGGAAAATGCTACGCGAGGAAGTTCCGTATTTGAAACGCGCCCCATCGGAGTATATTCGCGAACATTTCTGGGTCAGCACGCAGCCGATGGAAGAACCGCCCAAACAGGAATACTTTCAGCAGTTGCTTGAGCATATCAACGCCGATGAGAAATTGATGTTCGCGACCGACTATCCGCATTGGGATTTCGATTCGCCGGGGCACGCGCTCCCCAAGAATCTGAACCCCAATTTGCGAAGGCGGATTATGGCAGAGAATGCTCGCGCTTTGTATCGGTTCTAAATGCATGGGGAGTGTGTAATGTCATTATATCCGCAGTAGAAAAAGGGTTGGGAAACCCAACCCCTGCGGATTAAGCCGCGTCCATGTAGCAAAAGGGTTGGGAAAGCCAGCCCCTACGGATTAAGCCGCGTCCACGTAGCAAAAGGGTTGGGCAACCCAACCCCTACGGATTGAACCGCGTCCACATGGCAAAAGGTTGGGAAAGCCAGCCCCTACGGATTAAGCCGCGTCCACGTAGCAAAAGGGTTGGGCAACCCAATCCCTACGGATTGAACCGTGTCCGCATGTCAAATTAGGGCGCTCGGTACAAAGAAACCTTAAATACTTTGGATTGGACCAACAAACGCGCTTATGGCAAAGCATGTAGTTGCAACCGTTGACGAAATCCCGCCCGGTGAGCGGAAAATCGTGGAGATTGGAGGACGAGTCGTTGGCGTTTTTAACATTGACGGCGAGTTTTACGCGCTTCGGAACAATTGTCCGCATACCGGAGGACCGCTCTGTGAGGGGCATCTAACGGGATTTTTGAGGTCTAGCGTTCCCGGCGAATACGAATATGTTCGAAAAGGCGAAATCCTGCGATGTCCTTGGCACGGCTGGGAATTCGATGTTAAAACTGGGCAATCTTGGTGGAGTCCGGCGAAAAGGCGCGCGCGCAAATACAAAGTCAGTGTGGAATCGGGAGCGTCTTCTTGCAGAGAAGGCGTTGATGTTGAAGAGACTACGCTTGAGAAGGGACCATACACGGCTGAAACCTATTCCGCCGCCGTTGACGAGAAGTATGTAGTCGTAGAGATTCCCTAGGTTCTGTTGACATTTGCGCGAAGTGTGTGTCCAATCGTAAGGACGAGGTTTCCTCGCCCCATGGGTTGAGAAACGTAACGAATGGGTTGGGGAACCCAACCCCTACGAAGGATTGTGCGTCTGTGTAGCCCTCTTGATTGTCGCGTTGTGATGAAATGTCAACAGAACCTAGTGGCGGCGTGTATCCTTAATGCGACCGGCGCATTCATCCCCACTTTGATGTGGCGATAGTAGACAAGCTACCGCCCGCCCCGCACGAGGAACAGGCGTTTGTTAGAGTTCGGATGATCGCTGCCTGCACCGGTGATTGCCCGATACATTAGGTAGTGAGGACCAACGATTGTTGTCCCTATTTTTTATGATGTCATCAATTATATCATTGAACCAATGAGGAGATTAGAATCCATGAAAGCTGCCGTGTTGTATGATGTCCACACACCCTTGAAAATTGAAGAGTTTGACGCGCCCAAGGTGACTCACGGCATGGTCGGGGTAAGATTGTGCGCTAGCGGAGTGTGCCATTCCGATTGGCATGTCGTCAAGGGGGATTGGCCATTTATCAAACTTCCGGTTATCCTCGGTCACGAGGGAGCGGGCATCGTTGAAGAGGTTGGCAGGGGAGTGACTAACGTCGTCGAAGGAGACCATGTTATTTTGGCTTGGCGACGGAGTTGCGGCTACTGCGAAATGTGCCAAGAGGGTTTTTCAAATCTCTGTACTGTTGATCCGGATAATAGTCACCGTCCACAGTTTAAGGGACGCGACGAAACCGTGAACAAGTTGGCGGGATTAGCCACGTTTGGCACCTACACTGTTGTGCCTCAAGATGTGGTCGTTCCCATACCCAAAGATTATCCTCTGGCACAAGCGGCGTTGATTGGTTGCGGCGTCATGACAGGTGTCGGAGCAGTCATCAACACGGCTAAAGTGCCACCGGGAAAATCGGTGGCGATCTTCGGTTGCGGCGGAGTCGGTTTAAATTGCATTCAAGGCGCTGTCTTGGCGAATGCCGAGCCAATCATCGCCGTCGACATTCTCGACAACAAGCTGGAGATGGCAGAGCAGTTTGGCGCGACTCACACCATAAATTCGTCGAAAGAAGATCCTGTCGAGCGTATCAAGGAAATCACGGGCGGTCCAGGCGCACACTATGCGTTCGAGGCGATCGGTCTGACCGGCAAGCCGTTCCTGCAAACGATTCAGTGTACTCGGCGACGCGGCGTAACCGTCTTTATCGGACACGCTCCGGTGAATACCCCGGTTGAGATTGACGCTCGAATATTGATGTTTGAAAAGTGTGTGATGGGCTCTTACTACGGCACGGCGCGCACCCATGTGGACTTCAATCGGCTGCTTAGCTTGTACCGATCGGGGAAGCTCAAATTGGATGAATTGGTCACGCGAACCTATCCGCTTGAAGGGATTAACGACGCTTTTGATGCCCTTGAAAAGGGAGATGTGGCACGGAGTGTGTTAGACCTGTCACAGGCATAAGGTTAAACGATGGGGCGGGTCGATTAGAAAACTTCAGATTAACGTAGGCGATAAACTCTTCGAATGGCTTGAATCCTTGCGCTATATGGGTTCAAGCCGTTTTTGTCGGGTCAGAATTTCATGTAAAGGAAATGTATGCGTTATTGGAACCGGGATTTTCGTCTATTGGCATGTGGCGTTTTTGGCGTAGGCGCATTTTTCGGAATCCTACACCCACTCTTTAACAATTTCATTGTTGACCAAATTGGAATCCAACCCCATGAATTGGGCTACATGGAATCGTTGCGAGAGGTGCCCGGATTCCTCAACGCTCTCTTCACCGCTATCATCATCTACTTGGCGCCGCCCATTGTCGCCGGTTTTTCTCTGATTGTGATGGGGGTTGGCATGGCGGCTTATTCCCAAGCCAACAGTTTCTACGGAATCCTTGTTTTTTCGTTCGTATGGAGCGTCGGATTTCATGCGTGGTTGCCGTTGCGGTCAGCCATGACGCTCGCCTATTCAACCGGCGAAGAGAAGGGGAAGTGGTTCGGGCAGTTGCGAAGCGTGGAAAGTTTCGCTACGTTGGCGATGATTGGATTGTGTTTGTTGGCAACAAATCTGTTTGAATTTGGGGGGCTTTTCCAGATAGGAGGTGGCGTTGTAGCTGCCGGCGGCGTCGCTCTTCTTTTCGCGTCACGGCGGTTACAGACCGAGCGTGAAAACAGGTTCGTACTGCGGAAAACGTATTGGCTTTACTACGCGCTTTCCTTACTGGATGGAAGCCGGCGACAGATATTTACGACGTTCGCGATCTTCGCGCTCGTCAAGGTGTTTGGTACGGATCGAGGCGTCATTATCAAACTCGTTCTGATCAATCAGGTGGTCGTGCTGCTTTTCTCGCCCACAATCGGCAAACTAGTGGACAAGTTGGGTGAGCGAATCATGTTGAGCATTAGCTACGCGGGATTATTCTTCGTGTTCATCGGTTATGCAACGCTCAAAAACGTCACACATCTGTATGTGCTTTACTGCATCGACAATTTCCTGTTCGTCGGTCGGATTGCTTTGATGACCTACTTGAACAAGATTGCGTCGCCGCAAGATCTCAAGCCGACGCTCGCGATGGGCGTAACCATGAATCACGTCGCGGCGGTAAGTGTCCCGCTCATCGGAGGTCTGGCGTGGGCGTCATTCGGCTATCAAATTATCTTCATTGGCGGCGCCGTTTTTACTTTGATTTCGCTAATTTGTGCGCAGTGGATGCGGACGGGAGGACATCCTAAGACGTTGGAGTAGTCTAAGTAATACGGATTCAAAATCTAAATGTTACACTCGTCAAAAACGCCCGATGAATCGGGCAACTACAATCACCTGATGTGTGTAATTCATTGAATAGGAATCAGTATAAGTAAGCCAACCGGTTTGCCGCCTCAAAATCTCCACATGTAAACATCTCCCTGATCAGCTCGCACATCTGTCCACACCACACTGAGGACACCCGACTCGGATCTCAGCACAAACGGAGGATACTGTTCTCCCGGCGCTGTACAGATAGGTACGCCATCCGCCTTCCAAGCCACCTCCCCACCCAGATTGAACTGCTGCGCGTAAATCGCGTCACTGCTCTCGTGTCCATAGTCCTCGCGGTAGTCCAACCAAGCGACAAGGAACTGATTGTCAACTGATGGGACGATGAACGGTCTATCCTGATGGCCGCCGGCGGTACATATAGGCACGCCGTTCTCCTTCCACCGAATCGTGCCAAAGGCGCCGACTCGTTGCGCGTAGAGATCCGAGTAAACATCGCGTTCATCACTCCAGACGGCAATGACTCCGCCGTTGCCATCGCTAGTTATCGAGGCGTTTTTCTGGATGCCGGGCGCATCGCAGATTTTGACGCCTTCGTTTGCCCAAAGTTTTTCGCCTTTCGGATTAATCCGTTGTGCGTAAAGATTGTCGTTGATGAAATTTTCGTAGATTTGCCAAGCGATGATGAGTCCGCCATCATGATCGCTGGCAACGCGCGGTATTCCCTGCATACCGTCTAGCGGCGAAACAATGACCGGGGAATCCCATACAGGCAATCCATCCATATTGAGTCGAAACGCCATGATGTGCCACGACTCGTATCCGATTACATCCCACCACACGATATAGAATCCGTTCGCGCCATCGGCGAGGAGAATGGGATCGCTCTGAAGAGAGTCGGACGGGAAAACCGGAATCCCATCCACTTTCCACATCGGTTGACCGCTTGAATCGAGGCGTTGAATGTACAAATCTTGGTGTTCCGCGCTCCGTCTAGCGTCCTCCCAGACAAAGATTGCGCCACCGGCGCCATCGCTCAGTATCGCCTGCGTGGATTGATCGGCGTCATTCGTGCAAACCGGCACGCCGTTTGCCTGCCATAATACTTTTCCCGACGGATCAATCGCCTGAGCGTAGATGTCCCAATTAGTCTTGCCGCGCCGATCATTCCATACCGCAATCACCTGATTGGCGGAACGAGCCATTCTCAGCCTGCGTTGATTCCACTCGGCAAGGCATATCGGAACTCCGTCCGTTTTCCACTCCGCCTTGCCCACTGCATTTACCCGTTGTGCGTAGATATCCCAATCCGTACCGGTGCGGTAATCTTCCCAAGCGACAATAGCGCCTCCTCTTCCGTCGCTGACCGCTTGAGGCATGAATTGACCATCCGACGCCGCGCTCACCGCGATTTCTGTCGCGCTTGCGGTGCGGGTAATGCCAAATAGCAGCAATATACACAGACAACGTAATTTGGAATAGTCCGTTAAGTTGATGAGAAGTGATTGCATAGGTGATAACGAGTGATTTCCTTTTTGATGACGCTTCGCTGTCAGCATGATTTTAGCATGGAAGCGAGAGATATTCATAGCAAATCTCGCGGATACCACACATCCACCAATTTTCCTTTGGTTGCTCCATCCAGTTCACTCCACTTGTCAATGGGCAACGAGAGGTTGGCAAGCGCGGCCGTGGGCATCGCGCAGTGGCGCCCCAACCTGGCAAGGAGCTCTTCCATGCCGGGATTGTGTCCTACCACCATCACTCGCGAATAATCATCTGAAAGGTGGTTTAGGACTTCGATATATATTCCAGCGGGCGCGTGGTAAAAGTGGGGGGTAAGCCGGATTTCTCCCGTGTAACCGCACGCTTTGGCGACCCTTTTCGCCGTACCTCTCGCACGTTTCGCGGTTGAACTGACAACCAAATCCGGAACTAGCACTTGTTGTTGGATTAGCCTACCCACACGGGGGGCATCTCGTTTGCCGCGTTTGTTGAGCGGGCGGTCATGGTCTGGCAAACTTGCGTCCTTCCAGCTAGACTTGGCATGACGCAGAATTAGCAACGTTTTCATTTACTCCTCTTACTGGGACATCTTGCGTATTGATGGAACTCAAGCCGTTTATACTCCGCGCTGTCAGAAATTGCGTCTTTTGTAGGAGCGATCTCCAGGTCGCGACGTGTGTTCCCGGTAGGTGCGGTTGGAAACCCAGCGGATCTCTATCGCACTCATTATTCATTCGCTTGATCCTACGGACCAGATGCTTGAAAACACGCAATTCTCGGCAGCGCAAAGTATAAATGTTATACGAATTCGAAATCTAAATGTTACAATCAATCGGAGGCGCTCAATGAATTGAGCAACTACAGACTGCCGGTTCTTGTAACTTATGGATTCGGAATTAGTATTAGGACAATTCTTCAAGCAGCATTTTTGCTTTCTTCAAATCCGTGGTGTCGAATCCTTCCGTGAACCAATCGTGGACAGGCGCGAGTTTTTCACGGGCTTCGGAGATTTTTCCCTGGCGCTGAAACAGTCTGCCGAGACTGATTGATGCCCGCAACTCCAAGGTTTTCGATCTCTGCTGATTCGCGACCTTAATTGCCCGCCGGAAATAGCGTTCAGCATCGGATTCGGGTTTGTCGTCCATCAACAGCAGTTCTCCCTTGAGCCGATACAACTCCGCCTCGTACAGACGTTCATCGCTTCTAGATACGCTATCTAGCGCGGTATCCAACGTTTTCAGACCTTCCTCAATTTGTCCCGCCCCGGCATACGCCTGCGCCAATATGCCATGATAGAACGGGACAAATATCCCCGCTCCCGTAGATTGCCAGGCGTCCATACCACTGCATATCTCTCCAATCCCTTCCGCGAACTGCCCATGCTTGGACAATGCCCATCCCCGCATGATTACGCCTGCCGCGCGCCACATTTGGAACCCATGCTCAGTTGAAAGCGAGATTAACTCTTCTGCTTGCGCCAGAACGAAATCCACTTCACGGTGGCGCTGATAGTATAGAAACGTCGCGAAGAACAGCGTCACTACCCGGCTGAAAGGATGAGACAATTCTTCAGCTATTGCCCGGGCTTTCTCGCTGTATCGCCGCGCACGTTCCGGATAGCCCAAGAACCAGAGGGTTGAAGCCGCGTAGCATAAGCAGGTCATTCCCGGATCGGCCAAATAGTGAAGGAAGGCATGTGAACGATGCTGCTGCGGTTGGTACTGGGCAATTCCCTCTTCAAGATAAGCGTGCGCCACGCCAAACTCGCCAAGATAGAATAACGTCGATCCCAACGCCCGGTGGGACTCTAGCATGAGCGCTACGTCCCGCTGCTGTCTGGCGTGTGCGATGCAGCGTTCTCCGAGTTCCCGAGCGGCGTCCAATTCCGCACGCACCAAATGACTCAGCCATAAGCCAAACAGCACCGGAAATTTCAAAAATTCCAATTCCTCGGAGGTGGTTTCGTCAATGCATTCGCCGAGTTCTTGGGCTCTCGTGTAGATTGCCGCCACCTCTGGCGCGCCATACCCTTTCGTAGCAATTATGGCAGGTCCTAGCGTGATTTGCAACATAAACTCTTGACGAATTCGTTCCGGTGTTTCGGGCAGCGCCTTAATCAATTCCAGCCCTTTAGTGAGGTGATTTATTCCTTCCAGATTTGCCGACCTCTCGATTGCCCGTTTGCCCGCCCGTCGCCAATACGAAATCGCCCGCTCACTTTTGGCTTCGGTGAAGTGGTGCGCCAACAATTCGGGTTGGGTTTCGGCAATCTCGGGGAATTGTTCAACCAACGTCGTGCCGATTTGGAGATGATACCGTTCTCTTTTATCCTTAAGCAAGGACTGATAGGCAGTCTCTTGAATTAGAGCGTGTTTAAATCTATATGTCATGCCGGTTTGCGAATCATCGGATTGATCGAGAAGTTGTGCCGCCAGCAGTCGAGATATTTCGCGTTGTAGTAGTGGTTCGCTTTGCCGTGAGATTGCCTTTAGCAGGTCGTAGTCTGCTTCACGTCCCAGTGTAGCGGCTAGTTGTGCCACCACTTTGGCCGAGCCCAAACGATCCAGACGCGCCATCAGTGAGTCGTACAACGTCGTCGGAATGGCGAACCGCGGCAACGGGCGCGTCAACTCATAGCGACCGTCAACTTCCTTTATCCAAGTTGATTCCAACACCGTTTTGGTCAACTCTTGTACGAACAAGGGAATGCCGTCCGTCTTTGCCACGATTTGCTCAATGACCGGCACGGGCAATCCTTTACCATCCGCAATCTTAACAACCATGTCGGTTACCTGTCGCCGGGTAAGCCGATTCAGCGTAATCGAGGTGAGATGCGGCGGAACAGACCAATTTGGGGTAAAGTGCGAACGATATGCCAACATTGTGAAGACGCGAGAGTTTTTGGCGCTTTCGATAAGAAGATGTATCAGTTCCAGGGTAGACGGATCGACCCAATGCAGATCTTCCACTATAAACAGCACCGGTTGCCGGCTTGCCTTCTTCAAAATCATACCGAGCAAGCCATCCAACATTTTCTGCCGCTGTTGCTCCGGGGGCAGATTGGATGGCGCATAAGCATCGCCGAGCTGCACAGAGAAAAGCCCGGCGAAAAGAGGCGCCATCTCATCAAGGACAAGGTCATATCGCGTCAAGAAACTCTCTAACTTGCCCAAGTTTTCCTCCGCAGGATTAGTGCGATCGAATTGCAACTCCTCTCTTTGAAAGAGCTCGACAATCGGATAAAATGGACTGTTTTGGTAATAGGATGTACAAAAGCATTCCATGAGGGTTACGTCCGATCGGTTAGCGACATGGCGCTTCAACTCCTGCACCACGCGAGACTTGCCTATTCCCGGTTCGCCAGTCAACGTGACTGCTTGGCTTTTCCCGGACGCCGCCTGCTCCCAACGCTCAAGAAGGAGTTCGATTTCCTGTTCTCGCCCAACAAACGTAGTTAGTCCTGCGGTCACTGGCGCGCCGAGACGGCTCTCGGCGGAACTTTCTCCCAGAACGCGATATAGGCGCATTGACTCGGAAATCCCCCTTAGCGACTGAACGCCCAAGTCGCGACAAGCAAAGGAGCCGACTACCAATCGGTAAGTGGCAGGACCAATCACCACGGTATTTGGCTCCGCAACCTCTTGCATTCGAGCCGCGACGTTTGGCATCTGCCCAACGACTGCCATTGATTCCAATTCGCCATCTTTGCTCATGTTGCCAGCAACGACCATGCCGGTGTGAATGCTCAAACGCACGTCAAGCGTGACCTCCATCCTCTGTTGAATGCGAGTCTCGAGCTTCTCAATTGCCTCCACGATTTCAAGCGCCGTGCGTACCGCGCGGTGAGCGGCATATTCATGCGCGACCGGATAGCCAAAGTAGATGAGAAGCCCATCCCCGAAATACCGAGCGATATGCCCCTCAAAGTGACGCACCGCCCTGGCGCAAACCGCCTGATACTGTTGCAGCAACTCGCGAAGCTCTTCGGGATCCAACCGTTCCGCGAGTGTGGTCGAGTCCACGAGGTCGCAGAATAGGACGGTCAACTGGCGTCGTTCCGCATCGGAATCTTTTGATTGTTTGTCGGTTTGGAGGGATTCAAGATGATTCGTCGGTGAAGCTAGAGACGAACCGCATTCCCCGCAGAATTTGAACTGTGCGGGATTCTCAAATCCACATTTGAGGCATTTCATAAGGCAAAATAAGAGCTTGTTTGAATAATCGGCGGCAATGTCATTCTTGGTCATTTGCGGGATCTCTATCGCACTCGCTATTCGCTCGTTTGATCGCTGCCTAATCCGTTGGCTGATCGCACCTTGCAGGAAATGGTGGGCAGTGCCCACCCTACAAATGTACTAATCCGTCGGCTGATCGCACCTTGCAAGGAATGGTGGGCGGCGCCCATCCTACAAATGTACTAATCCGTCGGCTGATCGCACCTTGCAGGAAATGGTGGGCGGTGCCCACCCTACAAATGTACTAATCCGTCGGCTGATCGCACCTTACAAGAAATGGTGGGCAGTGCCCACCCTACAAATGTACTTACATCTACGGCATGTCTCCGCTGATATGCCGCCATCGTCCGTGATCGATATTGTATATAGCGATCTCGTCCTCCAAATCATCATAGAACCGCACTTCAATTCCGACAGCAGAATCACTCCAGTTAGTCTGATCGGCGAAACTCTTCACGGAAAATCCCTCTGCAGGACGCAGAATATACCACGTTTTTGATTCCTTGTCCCAGCCGTATCCCTCGGCTTTAAGCAAATCTTTGATTGCCATCGTAGGCTTGGGGCCTCGTCCATGTTGATTTCCTATCCGAATAGCGAAATACTTCGTTTGACCCTCTAGCGGGGGGTAATCGGACCATTTAAGCGTAGGGAGTCTGATGTTATTTTTCAAATCATCAAGAAATGGAGAGACCTCACCTGTTTCCGTCAGAATGAACAGATCTTCAACGGCACGGGTCAATGCCACGTAAAAAAGACGACGCTCCTCGGCAGTGGCATTGTCAAGACTGTCACCAAAAATGCGGGTAAAAATCAACTCGGAATGCAGTAGCGGAAAACAGCGCCGTACGGCATCAAGCACGATGACAACATCCTGTTGAAGCCCCTTGTAGCTATGTACCGTTGAGGCGGTGACTCTGTCCTTGTGTCTATCAGGCAGGCGACCGCGTATCATCCCAAGAAATCGATCGAGTCCGCGTTCGATTGATGGGTCGTCCTCATCTTTATAATTTATGTACCAAGGCAGATTGTTTTTTCGAGCCAGCAATACGACGTTCTTGCCATTGGAGATAGCCCTGTTAACTAGCCGCAATACGGCGGGAGTGAAGTTGTCGCCCAGGTATTCTTGGTCCTCTCGCGGCGTTGGCTTAAAATCCGCAAGGTCGGCAATCAGTACGCTCCCTTTCGTTGTTTTGTGCGTGCGTGCAGGTTTGCCCAAGCCTTTCATCAATGCGTTTCCGACTGTGACGATGGCTTTTCCTGATCGGTAATTTGTCGCCACATGCAACTGGCGAGAATCCGGGAAATATCGGACAAAGTCTTGGAAGAATCGGAGATTGGAACCGGCGAAGCCGTTAATCGCCTGCCAATCATCGCCAACGCAGAAGAAGCGTGCTTGAGGATTCCGTTCTCGAATTGCCTCCATCAAACGATAGAAGAGTTCCGAAAAATCTTGGTATTCGTCAATGAACACATACCGGATTCGCCTGAGATCACCGCTACCCGATTTACGCTTAAATACGGTGTTCCCGGTCCGCACACGCTCGGCGGCCTCCAGCATAAGCCCGTCGAAATCCTGCTTGCCGGTCGCTTCAATGCGCCGGAGATAAGACGCATAAAACCCCTGCGCAACATTCAAGAATTGCCGCTCGACTTCGCTGATACATTCGTGGTTGTTTACAATCTCCGAAAGTTCGCATGGAGTCAGCGCGAGTTTTCTGCCGCGCTGTATGAACCGTTTTATGACCCTCGTGAAACGATCTATGGCTCGGTTTTTAACCAGATTCCATAATGTTTCCTCACTGAGTCGAATGCAGGATATGCCGCGGGCTTCAAGCTCTTGTTTCAATAAAGCATAACACTCTTCCTCCCCGCAGTTTTTGAAATTATGAGGAAAAAATTCGAGCAATTTCCAATCGGGCTTGTCACGCCAGAAATTGCGTTTTTCCTCCGACATGGCATCGTAGTCGGGATCGCCTTTAAGTCCGAAATATTCGATAACTACTCCACAGTCGTCGCCAGTGAAAATTGTGAAGTCGGGACGATAATTGACGCCGTTCCACCAGAAATTCTGCTCGTATCGGTACTTGATGCCGTGTTCGAACAGGAAGTTGGCGATGACTTTTTCACCAAATGATTTGACGTACTTGCCATCAAGCGTTTCGCGGAGCAACAATCGACGAAAACGCAGCATCTCTTCGGGAGACCTATTGTACCCGCCTGAAACGATACGTCCCCAGTCGGATCGAAAGTGCGCCATCATCAGGGGGCGAATCGCATCGTAGTTCTTGGAGTCCCGCAGATATTGGTCAATCTCATTCTGCAAAGCGCGCTCTTGGCTGGATTCTCCGCCGGTCCCCCCACCAATCAATTCTTCGGGATGAGTCAGCGCATAAGCCAGAGCGTGGAAGGTCATAACGTGGGGAATAGAAACGCCCAGGTATGAGGCGAGGCGATCTCGAATCTCTTCGGCGGCCTTGCGATTGAAGGCAAGAAGCAGCATTTCGTCGGGGGCTACGCCGCAGTGTCGTTGCAGGAACAGAGCGCGGTTCACCAAGGTGGAGGTTTTGCCGCTTCCCGCCCGCGCAATGACCTGCACATGTCTTTCGACAGCGCCGATAGCCGCCGCTTGCTCGGGATCCGGGCTGTTGTCCAACAGATTCGCAACCCATTCACGCACAAAATCGGTTTTTTCTGTTTCGTACTCTTCGGCAGAGATGCGGTCGGTGCACTTATCCCGATAGAAGTCGAAAGCGTCAAGAAAGTCTCGTGCAAAGTACTTCCTTAGACTCTTAAGCCGCGCCCGCTTCTCCGCGCCACGGCGTCCCAATCTCAGCCAAATCCTCCAAGGCTTCGCGAGTTTTTTAGGAAGTTGGAACATTTCGTCTTTCGGCAGATTGTATTTCATTCGGATTCAGAATCTAAGTGTTACACTCGTCAAAAACACCCGATGAATCGGGCAACTACAGCAGAGGGCTCATCAATGAGACCGTAGGGAACAACGATCGTTGTTCCCTACAGAAGTGCGTAAGTCCTATATATTTCATACGGATTCAGAATCTAAATGTTACACTCGTCAAAAACGCCCGATGAATCGGGCAATTACAGTATTTCCTATCTTTGTCGGACAAGGCACAGAAACCGAGATTTCAAGAAAAAACGGGATCCATCTTACGGATGGACAAGTTCAAGCCAGAATGTGAACAAAAGCGCGTTTTTCATGGCATTTGATGGTGTCGGGACGATTTTGTTCCTATTTTTGGTGAAAAATACGCCCAAAAAGGCGAACAGCAATAGGCACAGAATGGTGAACAAACGGCAGATTTTCGGGGCGCGTTCACGTGATCCGCCCGGGCACTTTCCAGTGTTGACGCGGGTTCACGCCCGCGCGAACGTGAACAATATGTCAACAAAGGCGAAAAGATCGCCGTTCTACGGGTTAATTTCGCCCGTCAAAAACTGCCTTGCGTCCACCGAATAACGACGGGTTGACAGCATTTTTTGGGCGCGGCTCCTTCCGATTATTATGTATCAGAAATTACGCAGCCACCGGAGGTCGCGATCGGGAGATGGGATCTCTATCGCACTCGCTATCCACTCGTTTGATCCTACAGTGCGGTAGTCCCGTATGTATTATACTACACACATATAACGTTTTCAAGTTCAAGAAAAATTGCAACGCGACTTTGGGGAACGAAGTTTTTTTTGAAACGGGGATTTTTCCCGAAATGCAGACGGCATCAATGTATCGGCAAAATGGCGCTGTTTCAAGATCCAAGTGTTACAGGTTAATCCGAGACGTGCAATGAATTGCACCATTTTGATTTCGTATTAGATGGTGGCAGAAAAACAGCATGGGATCCGGGAGCGCCGCTCGCGGTTGGGATTTGGATATATGTTATCACGGGAATGGGGGCGCGGAGCGGTACGGGCAATTAAGAATCTGTTTGACTAGTATAACAATCGGGATTAGTGAACGCTTTTCTGTTTCGGAAGAAACCGAGTTTTCAGGAAAAAACTCGGTTTCAAGGCAGCGCTTTGAATTCGTCCGCCATGGTCTGGATGGTATATCCCTCTTTGCGTATGCGGAGGTCGTAATACAACAGTGTTGTCGCGGTGATTTTGAAGGGCTCGATAATAAGAAATGGCAGCAGGATAGATAGGAATTTGGACACTTCAATGATGCCGGGAGACGCTCCAATCACCTTGGACAACGAGTATATGAGCGACGCAACGACAAGTTGGAGAATCGCCAATAGTACAACGACGAAGAACGTCTTGTTCCAATGTCCCTTGACAATTACATAACTTCTTTTGAGCGCGCCAAACCCGCCCTCGCCCTCAATCGTGACCACTGCGGGCGCCAGGCAGAACCAACCGTATACAACCAGCCCCGGAAAAACTAACGTAAACAATCCGGCAACGGTGACGATCGACGCGAAAACCAGAGTCCCAAGCAATGGGAAAAACGCATCGGCGATTCGCAGGTATGCGTTACCGACGGAAACCGCTTTTCCCATCAGACGTTCTGAAATTGCAATTATTCCGGGCGCGGTTCCGGCATAGGAGAGGAAAATTACTATCACGGCGAACAAAAGCATTGCCGGTTGAGTTGCGGAGTCGGCAGGCGTATTCGCGAGGTTGGCATTCCGACCGAAGAGAATCAAGTAAACCGCGACGCCGACGATTGAACATGGCGCGACAATGCCGAGTAACGGCGTCCATGTCTCACGGTAAAGCGCAAACGACTTGCGGAAAATGCCTCCGATTGACATCGGCCGGAGATCGTTCCGAGAATCATCGCTCATAGTCACAAATCATCGCTTGAACTGTGTAAGGTACTGCTGCAATTTTTTGTCACGCGGATCCAAGTCGTAGGCTTGGCGCAGATGATCGACAGCAGAATCGGTCTCACCAATCTTCATGAGCAGAGAGCCAAGATTGTGATAAGCCGGGCTATAGGTCGGTTTAAGCTCAATGGCGCGCATGTAGGCGTCTTGGGCTTTCATCAACAGTTGCTGTGTCTTGCCGATCAACATCCGAATCGTCGCTTGATCTTCCCAGAGGTCAAGGTAAACGAGCGCGCCAAGTTGCTTCGCCTCTTTTTCTATTGCTTCGGTCAGTTGTTGATTGGCAGACTTCATCACAATATAACCTGAGCCCGTATGTGTAATCGCCAACCGCAGTTCATCGAGTCCTTCGGCTAGAGTTTTCCCCTCCAAATCACTGTCCCAGGAGGGCCAACTGGGGCCCGCATATTCCAACCCGTACGCGTAGTAGGTTGCGCCGAGGTCGTTAAGCACCTCAGCATTTTCGGGCCGCATCGTTATTGCTTGTTCGTAGAGCCCGATTGCCTTCTCGTAATCCTTGGCGTTATATGCGTTGGTCGCAGAGGTCCGCGTCATCTTGAAGTCCGCGCTTTGCAGGTTTACACTTTCCCGCGTCCCGTAATCCTCTGATCTCATGTGAAACAGATAGTAGATGGCAAAAACAATGGCAAGACATAAAACAACAATCGTTGGCAGTTGCAGGCGCATAATTATTCACCCCTATTGTGATATCCGTTAGCGTATTGCGGTGTACAGATGCCATTTTGGCACACAAGCATCGCCTCTGTTGCTGTCTATAATAGACAAACCGAGTTATACTTCACGCGGCTGAAAATTGCGTGTTTTCAAGCGTCTGGCGGTAGGCGCTGTTGGAAACCGCGAGGATCTCTATCGCACTCACTATCCACTCGCTTGAAGGATCTCTATCGCACTCGTTATCCACTCGCTTGAAGGATCTCTATCGCACTCGTTATCCACTCGCTTGATCCTACAAAGGTTGGAATATCGGTGCGGTTGGAAACCGCACCTACGGAGGGGAAGAGCAATTCCAAGCGGCGTTAAGTATAAGTTAACTCTCAAAAGGAGGCATTCCTCGTCTCAATCCTTCAATACAAACCCCTACTCGATTATTAAGTTGCGCGAATACAATTTTTCCCCATCTCGCTCAAAATAGAGCGTCACCAATTGCCGTCGTTGCAATTGATCGATAGTGCGCTTGAAGTCTTCGATTGAACCGATTGTCGAGTCGTTGATTTTGTATAGCAGATCTCCTTCCTCCAATAGTTCCGCAAGCGCGCTGCGGCGCTCGACTTTGGTCACCAGAACGCCGCGCTGCCGATACTTCTGAACGGCTTTGCGGTCCAATTGCTCAATAGCAATTCCCCAGCCGGGCACTTTGTATGACCACTGAAGTTGGCGGATTGACAGGGACACCTCCTTACGATTACGCTTTCTGATGAGTCGCACCGTGGCGGTCCGGTCTTTCTCCAACAACCGCGTGATTGCATTGAACGCCGAGGGGTTCGGCGTTGGATGTTGATTAATTGCCTCAATAACGTCACTCCGTTTGATACCGGCTTTTTTCGCCGGGCTGCCCTTTTCCACGGAGGTTACCAATACTCCCATGCGGTCGCCAAGCTCGAGTTTTTCGGCTAAATCCGGTGTCAACGCTTGCTCTTGAATGCCGAGATATGGTGGCACGACGGCTCCATACCGAACGAGCAGATCAATTATTCGCTTCGCGGTATTTACCGGGATTGCAAATCCAACCCCTTGAGACCCCCGGCTCGTTGAATGAATCGCGGCGTTGATTCCGATGAGTTTCCCGTACATGTCCACAAGCGCGCCTCCACTGTTGCCCGGGTTAATTGAAGCGTCTGTCTGAATCAGCCGCTGATACAGTCTGTCGTCAATCTTGATTGCGCGTTCAGTGGCGCTGACCACTCCGATGGTGACAGTCGGGCGCGGATCACCGCCTGTTACCGCGAACGGGTGACCAATTGCGATCGCCCATTCTCCTACGAGCAGGTTGTCCGAATCGCCGAACTCGATTTGGTCAAGATTCGGCGCCTCAATCTTCAATAGCGCAAGATCAGAGAGATAGTCCTCTCCGACAACGGTTGCCTCGAATTCCCGTCCGTCCGAGAGAATGACGCGTGTTTCATCGGAGCGGGCAATCACATGCTGATTCGTTAGCACGTAGCCATCCTTGTCGATTATTACGCCCGAACCGAGTCCGTGAAGTTGCTCGCGACGATACGGAATTTCAAAAGGAAAATCGAAAAAGGGCGCCCAAGGGGAGTCAAAAAACGATCGCGCCCTGACATGCCGTGTTTTAGTCGTACTAATGTTGACAACCGCGGGGCTGGCTTTCTCCACCGCGCGTACGAGCGCATTCCTGCGAGAGAGCGCCAGATCCGCTTGCGCCTCTGTTTTTGATTGGCTTGCCTCCGTTCGTTCTATTTGCGACAATGAAAACAGAACCACCAGTATTTGGGGCAGGAGGCGCCAGGTATGCTTGAGGGCTCTCATAATAATTTTCCTAAGGTCTAAGTGGTTGATTCGACAAGTGTCGCGCGTCGGTGGTTAAGGTTGTCTGAATTGTGATTATGAGATTGCCATGATTGTCAATGTTATGCGGTTTATTTATTTGGTTGTGCTTTTGGGGCGTTTTGGCAGTTGTCTGAATCACGGATTTTCACAGATTAAGGGATCTCTATCGATCAAGCGAGTGAATAGCGAGTGCGATAGCAAATCCTACTCGCTATCCGCTCAGTTGATTCTACTTCAAAATCACCATCCGTCGCGATGCAACATAATCGCCCGCTCGGAATTGATAAAAATAAATCCCGCTCGCGACCGCTTCCTCGCGTTCGTTCCGTCCATCCCAATACGCCGCTTTTCCACGCTCCGCGTAATATCCCGCCGCTTGATTCCCGATCGCCAACCGCCGCACCGGCGTTCCCGTTGTGTCATAAATCGTAATTGTCACCTCCGCCTCTTGCGCGAGACGATACGGTATCCACGTCTCCGGATTGAAGGGGTTCGGGTAATTCGGCAGCAGTGCCGTCTCTTTCGGCGTCAACGCCGCAAGCAACTGTTGGAGGAAGCGGATTCCCTGTTGAAAATTCGCGTCGCCGACGCCTAAACCCTGTGCGAGTGCAAGCCAGCTCGCGATATCCGCGGCGTTAATCATCGACGGGTCTAGGGAATACGCGGAAGGCGCGGCTCCGCCACCCCCGAGCGCCCCGGCGACCAGAACAAGGTCAAGAATATTTACAACACCGTCCCTGTTCACATCGGCATCATTTTCTCCCGTCTGCGAAAGGTTTGCGGCGACCACCACCAAATCCAAAATATTTACGGTGCCATCGCGGTTGACATCCGCCGGATTTTTCGGCTTGACTCGCAGATACATCTCCCCATCAAGATTCGGCAGGGAATGCTCTGTCTTCACCAGCCCACTTGCGACACCTTGCGTTTCCTCCGGCAACGTGATGACCTGCGGCTCGCCGCTGTTGTTGTAGACCGCCCAGCCTTTGGTGTATTCGCGGATGTAGAGGCCCGAGATGTCTTCGTCGTAGAGTTGGGCTTTGGGGCCGACAGGGCGTCCGATATCTGCTTCCAAAAAATCGTACCAACCGTGAACTTGGTACGTCACATACCCCCCATCCGCATGAGTCATGCTTAGCGTGGTGAGCACGCGCACCCAACGCCGATTCTCAGGCCCATCTGCGGGTTCAGGAAGTGACAGCGCTTCACCAGCCACACCGTTTATATGGGGTTCTCTTAGGTGTTCCTCTGCCCAAAGCAGTGTGTCGGCAACCTTTTGCAGCGTCAAACCAACGTCACCATACCCCTCCTCAAAATTCCATTTGGGTACGCCGGTCTCCATAGAAAGACCGTTGATGTAGGGCCCTGTGAGAGGGATTTTGAACCAATTTGAATTCACTTGTATCAGGAAATTGGCGCGCGTTCTTGCCCTAATACGTTTTAAAATCGCTGCTCGCGCTTTTTGCTGCGTCTCTAAGTCAACCAGATGGAAAGGCAGCACCGGACTAAAATCTCGATATGAATCGAAAACAACACCATCAAACAAACCGCATTTCGCGGCTGCAACGGCTTGTTCAACAATCAAATCCTGCATAGCGGGATGGGTAAAATTCATAAGACCATGGAGATCGTCTTCAGGATCCTTCGCGATATTCCCTGCCCCATCGCGCACCCAATATGGCCAATGCTCGCCACGCTCCTTAATGTTTGCTGCTCGCATCTTGATTTGAACGAGAAACACCATATTCGGATTCATTGCCATAAGTTCATCCCGTTTTTGTATCGCGTATTCCAAGTCGCCTGCCATACGCCCGTCGTCGCGCAAATAGACGCCCCAATTTATGCTGTATAACAAGTCGATGCGCGAATCATCTCCAAAGATCCAGTGAGCGCCAAATGCGGAGGGATAGGTTCGATTTTCCAGCCGCGGTTCAAGAGGGAGCGGCGGCATCTCACAGAATTGATCGTATCTGAAATCGATTAGTGACAGCCCATCAAGCGGGCTGTGATCGTTTATGAGATTGCTTTCAATGTGCAATTTGTCGAGAGCGGTTAAACTTGCGAGTGGCCCCACGTCGGTAATTTTATTTGATGTCAAATACAATACCCTTAGTTGCGTTAATTCCGCAAGCGCTGTGATGTCCATAATATAGTTGCGTCGCAAGTCCAGCTTGGTTAATTGCTTCAAATTGGCAAGAGGGGCAATGTCAATAATACGGTTGTCTAGAAGTTCGAGCTCGCGTAGATTTCCGAGATTGGCAAGAGGTCTGATGTCCATAATTTCGTTAACTCGCAAGTCCAGTTTAGTTAATTGCCTCAAATCGGCAAGAGGAGTAATGTCAACAATTTGGTTAGTTCGCAAGTCCAGTATAGTTAATTGCCTCAAATTGGCAAGAGGTCTGATGTCTTCGGTCCGATTATTGAACAAGTGCAGCTCGGTGAGTTGTGTGAGATTTGCAAGTGGCTTAACATTGCCAACTTCATTTTCGTTTAGCCGCAATTCAGTTAGTAGCACGAGGTTGGCAAGTGGGGCAATGTCTGTTATTCGGTTACGATCCAAGTGTAACATCTCTAATCTCGTTAAATGCGCAAGCGGAGTGATATCTGAAATCCTATTGTTATTGAGTTGCAATTCAACGAGTCGTGTGAGGTTTGCTAACGGGGAGAGATTCGAAATCTGGCAGTGCCCCAAATCAAGAGTTTTCAACTTCGTTAGATTTGCGATTGGAGAGAGGTCGGACAGTGGATTCCCCCACAGCCGCAGCGTTTCCAAATTGGTAGCATATTCCAAACCGGTAAGGTCTGTTATCTGGCTGTCACCGGCCTTAAATCCCGTTAATTGCCCCATGCTGGCTTGGGTAATAGGGGCATCAAGGGGTAGGTTCAGTGCATCCCTAACGGCTTGTCGGAGGTTCGGGTCGGGTATCTCGACGAGCGGACTGTTTGGATCGAATATAGGATTGTTTTCCGTATCAAGGTATTCTAGATTTGTGAGATTGGCGAGAGGAGCAATGTCAATAATACGGTTGTTTTGAAGTTCGAGATGGCGTAGATTTATGAGATTGACAATCGGATTGATGTCCTCAATCCGATTGTTGTGCAGACGCAACTTGGTGAGTTGCGCTAGATTTGCAAGCGGCTCAACATTGCCAACCTCATTTTCGTTTAGCCGCAATTCAGTTAGTAGCACAAGATTTGCAAGCGGGGCAATGTCTGTTATTCGGTTACGTTCCAAGTGTAACACCTCTAATCTCGTTAAATGCGCAAGCGGGATTATATCGCTAATCCGATTGTCGCTTAATATCAAGTGGGTAAGCGTCGTAAGGTTTGTAAACGGGGCAATGTCTGTTATTCGGTTACGATGCAATTCTAACACCTCTAATCTCGTTAGATGCGCAAGCGGATTGATGTCCTCAATCTGATTGCTGTGCAGACGCAACTTGGTGAGTTGCGCTAGATTTGCAAGCGGCTCAACATTGCCAACTTCATTTTCGTTTAGCCGCAATTCAGTTAGTAGCATAAGGTTTGCAAGCGGGGCAATGTCTGTTATTCGGTTATGATGCAATTCTAACACCTCTAATTTCGTTAAATGCGCAAGCGGAGTGATATCTGAAATCCTATTGTTGTTGAGTTGCAATTCAACGAGCCGTGTGAGGTTTGCTAGCGGGGAGAGATTCGAAATCGGGCAGTGCCCCAAATCAAGCGCTTTCAACTTCGTTAGATTTGCGATTGGAGAGAGGTCGGACAATGGATTCACCCATAGCCGCAGCGTTTCCAAATTGGTAGCATATTCCAAACCGGTAAGGTCCGTTATCTGGCTGTCACCGGCCTTAAATCCCGTTAATTTCTCCATGCTTGCTTGGGTAATAGGGACATCAAGGGGTAGGTTCAGAGTGCATCTCTAACGGCTTGTCGGAGGTTCGGGTCGGGTATATCGACAACTTGCGCGAATGTTACACTGCATAGTGATATCAGTAAGAGCGCGACACACATTTTTTGACTATACATATTTCAATCTCCTCCTTTTGCGTTTTCACAGCAATTCTCATTTTAGAACCTAGAGCCGACAAAACCTCGTCAACTTTTAGTTTCTCACTCTTGAAAAGCGTTATGTTGATTGCATGGCTTAATAAAATCGCGAAATCCGACGCATCTTAGCCCCAGCGGGATCAAGCGAGCAAATACATAGCGAATAAACCATTAAGTGATTGCCATGATTGTCGGTCTTTAGAAGAAGCCGTTTTGATTCGGGGTTTCCGGAAAGAAACCGAGTTTTGCGGAAAAAACTCGGTTTCAGTTTTTTCGGCAAACATGGACTAAAATTTCAATTCCAGCCCGAAATCGAGATAATCTTGAGCGAGTTCGTACCCGTCCTGTAGCATGTATGTACCTATGGCATAATTCCCGCCAACAAACAACCCCACTCGGTTTTCAATGATTTTGCTTAGCTTCGGTTTCAATAGAACATAACCCTCCAACTTTTTATCGGATGTCTCATCAATATAGCGTGAACCGCGAAATTCTCCGCCTAGTTCGATGCGGAAATCGGCCGGCAAATGGCAGGAAACGTTCAAGTCCATAAAATCGGTTGGGCGATACGCTATCCACTCCCCGATCTCCGGTCTGTGAACTTCGTGTGTGTACCGAAATCGCGCTTCCAAGCGATTCGCGATGTAGGCGGTCATGCCAACGCTTCCGCCGAAGATTTGGACGGATGTATCGCGATTCCGCGGCATCCAAGCGAGCTCCATGGCGCTCCCATTGATTCCCGCCGGCATCTTCTCTATGACAACGAGATCGTCAATCTGTTTCACAAAGCCGGCGAGTTTGGCTTCGAATCGCCTCCCTCGGTGGTGGGAGAGAGTTGCCCTTCCGTCCCACGTCTTTTCCGGACGTAAAAACGGATTCAAGTTGAGGTAATCGGCGTCAAAGTAGAGCTCCGACAATTTGGCTCGCCGGATAGCTCGTCTCCCCTGCAACTGAAAAGCCCACTGATCGCCGAACTGTGTCGTAATCGCCATGTACGGATTAACCTTGATTTGAGCGCCCACCTCTCCCAAGTCGTCGCGCTCGCGGTAACCCACCGCTTCCGCGCCGATCCCCAGGACGAACCATCTCACAGCGGTAAATTCATCGCGCAAATACAGACGGAAGATTGTCGACCAATTGTCTTGACTGGACAGTTCATCTTCATTGGCGCCGTTCGCGGCGGTGAAATATTCCGCAACCGCCCCAAGGCGGATCGGATTCATATCGACTCCTCTACCGAGGTGGAACGGGTTTTGTATGCCGGCGGGGACTTCCAGATCGAGTTTAAGTCGCATGTCTGTTCCCCGATTCTCGGATTGCGTTTCCCCGCTCATGGGCAGTAGGCGGAACTCTTCCAAATCGACGGTTATCGCGGCGCGTCCTCGCCGAGAAATGCCCTGTTCCCAACGCACCGCAGAACGGAGACTCTGTACCTCCTTGCCAATAAAGGCACTCTCCTGATCCATTGCCAGCCAGTTGAGACTTTTGAGGTTAAGCGAGGCATTCACCGCAAGTTCGCTCCGCTCAGCGTATTGATACGTCAACCCGCCCCGAATCTCATCCGCATTGTAGGCGCCTCGCCCCTGCGTGCGTTCATCCCCCAGTTGTTCGCGATTCAGATGAAGAAACGCGCGCGTGTCCTCAAGGTTTCCCGCAAATGCCGCTTGATAAAAGAGCGCGTCGGGCAAACTGGGGTAAGCAGTGAGTCGCAGAAAATGGTTTTCGCGCGGCAACGGTCGGGTTCTGCTAACTTTGGTTGATGTCAGGATTGGCGGCAGGTTCCACCGGCGTTCTTTGGTATATAACGCCAGGGCGTGGGTGAACTGGGGTTTGGCTGAATCCTTGAATCGGGCGCGGGGCAACAACCATATCTGCGTTGTATCAATAATTCGAGCCCGAATGACATCTGGCAAATCTTCAGTTTCCAACCGCTCTTCCGACTCGGAAGGTTGGGCATACAGATGGAAACCGCTTAACCCACAGAGAATGACTATAATGTTGATTGCCAGTAGATATTTTGCCAATGGACATTGCCTATTGATAAACTGTGTGTGATTGAATTTTACCTGCCATTGCAATTTGGCCGGGCAAATCCCGATGTTTATGCACAGCGCGTACGAATTTCATACGAATTCAAAATCTAAATGTTACAATCAATCGGAGGGGCGAGGTTGCCTCGCCCAACGGGTTGGGGAACCCAACCCCTACGATGATTATGCGTCTGTGTTGCGCGCTTATACGAATTCAAAATCTAAACGTTACAATCAATCGTAGGGGCGAGGTTGCCTCGCCCAATGGGTTGGGGAACCCAACCCCTACGAAGGCATATGCGTCTGTGCAGCGCGCTTATACGAATTTAAAATCTAAACGTTACAATCAATCGTAGGGGCGAGGTTGTCTCGCCCAATGGGTTGGGGAACCCAACCCCTACGAAGGCTTATGCGTCTGTGCGGCGCGCTTATACGATTTCAAAATCTAAATGTTACAATCAATCGGAGGCGCTCAATGAATTGAGCAACTACAAACTGCCGGTTCTTGTAACTTATAGATTCAGAATTAGTATGAGATATACCGCCAATCGTAGGGGCGAGGTTGTCTCGCCCAATGGGTTGGGGAACCCAACCCCTACGAAGGCTTATGCGTCTGTGCAGCGCGCTTATGCGATTTCAAAATCTAAATGTTACAATCAATCGGAGGCGATCAAACGAACGAATAGTGAGTGCGATAGAGATCCCCAATGAATTGAGCAACTACAAACTGCCGGTTCTTGTAACTTATAGATTCAGAATTTGTATGAGTTCAGTTCTGGTTAATTTGGCTGGTGACCTGTTCCAGTCTTTTCCTCGCGTAGTCGTACAATTTGTCCCATGACTCCTTGTCCGGAGCGTCTTGGATTTCTGAACTCTGCGATTCATAAAAACTAACAGCTCTCTGATATTCATCGCGTGCGATTCTTAACTGGGTTGCGTCGGCGAAAGCGTCCCCGGCTCTAACAGTCGCTGTCAAAGCGCTCAACGGATCGTGGTCTTTATACAGGTAGGAGACGCGAAGGTAAGAAGTGGCGGCATCGCGATGCTTGCCCGTGACCGATTGCGTCTCCGCCAAGTGTAGAATTGCTTCAATAACAATCTCGGGCGGATAATCGGGGATGCCGCCTTCCCGAATGATATCGTACGTCTCGATAGCCTTCGCATAGTTGCCGGCGGAACGATAGGCGTGCCCCATGACGAGCCGGGCAACTTCAGCCTGCTTGGAACTCGGATACTCGGTGATAATGTGTTGGTACATTTCAACCGCCTCATCCCACTGCACCAACTCTTCGTAACACTGCCCCGCAAGCAGCAGCGCGCGTGGGGCGTCGGGACTGTTCGGATAGTTAATCGGCACGCTTCGAAGCGCTTCCACCGCGTTTCCGAGATTCCGTCCCTGATTATTCGGATCGTACCAAGCATTGCCTATCTCGAAAGCGGCGGTCGAGGCGTACTCGCTTTGCGGATTAACCCGTTCAAAGGCTTGGATCGCTTGTCGGTAAGAATCCAAGGCAAGGTAACATTTCCCGATATTATACTGTGCGAGCCACGCCGACGCGGTGTGGGGGTACTGATTTATGACCTTCTGAAACTCCGCGATGGCGCGCTTGTAGTCCTTGTCTTGGTAGTAAAAGCGCGCAATCTGCAACTGCACGGCATGAGCAAGCTCTCTGTCGGCATACCTAACCATCAAGGTCTGATATGCCTGAAGCGCTTTCTCCCTCTGTCCCAAATTTTCGTATGCGATGGCAATTCCGTATTGCGCGTCGTCCGCCCACTCACTCGCCGGGAAATGTTGGATGACTCGTTCATAAGCGCGGATTGCCTGCTTATAATCCGCGAGGTTTAGATGGCTTTCGGCGCTATAATACTGCGCCTCCGGCCGGAGGTCCTCGATCGGTTCCGCGCCCGCCTCATGGATCGGCACTTTTTGATTGGGGAACTTTTCGACAACCTGCTGGTAATATCTGATGGCATCGGTAAATTTGCCCTGCTTGAAATAGGCGTTGGCAGCGCCGAAGATGGCTTTGGGAACAAGAGGCGACCCGGGATGCTTCCGTAACATCTCGTTGAAAGCGATAATCGCTTCAGGGTATCTCTCCTGTTTGTAGTATGCCCGCCCAATCTGGTACCGCGCATTGTCCTGCCAATCGCTGCCCGAATAATCGGAAATCACTTGATTAAAACTCTTTACCCCTTGGCCATACTGCTTCAGGTTAATATAGACAACGCCACTCTGATAAAGCGCCGCATCGGCGAATTCCCCCTTTGGGTGGCGCTTCGCGACTTCTGCCCAGGCATTAATCGCCGCTTGATACTGCGCCGTTTGGTTCTGCCCGCTTGACGCGACCGCTTCGGAAAGATGTGTCCAACCGATTCCGTAACGACACTTTTCCGCCCAATCGGCGGCAGGCTGTTTGCTCAACAAGGATTGGTATTGCGCCCGGGCGGAGCGATAGGCATCTACCGTTTGCTCGCTCCAATAGGTGCTTTCAGCGACAAAGAACTCGGCTCGAAACCGAAGCGAACTGTTTGGAAATTCCCGTATTAAACGTTCACAGGTCTGGATCGTGGCGCCGTAATCCTCGAGCTCATAGAGGGCGCGCGCTTTCCACATCAGCGCTCCATCTGCCGGCGCCGTCTCCAGTGTGGCGTCGCCGCGCGCCTCCTCGTGTCGGTTTAAGGCATCTACGCATTTTCCGAATTCCTCTTGATGGAAATAGGCTAACGCCAGTTGATAAAGAGCGTAGGCTTCGAGGGGACTGGCAGAATGAGATTGCAGCAAATCATTCAGTCTGCGAACTGTCTCGGCATAATCTCGCAACTGAAAGGCGCTGGTGGCGATGCCGTAGAGCGCATCGTCGGCATAGGCGGACTTAGGGTCAACCCTTTTGTAGTTCAAGATGGCAGAATTGAACTCGCGTTGCAAACGAAAGCATTCGCCGATACGGAAACGCGCGGAGTCGGCGAGATCGGAACGCGGATTGTCAGCCACCACTTTGAATTGACTGCGCGCCTGCGGATAGTCTCCCTGAAGAAAATAAACCGTGGCAATTCCGAATTGCGCATCATCAACGACATCACTGCGCGGATACAAGTCCTTCACCTTTTGATACTCGTGAATCGCCTCCACATACTTCTCCTGCTCCAACAGAATCTCGGCAATCCAATATTGCGCATCCGGCGCCACGGACGACGCGCCGCTTTCATGGAGCAGCAAGTTGAAGGTACTCTTCGCTTTTTCCATCATTTGCCGCTGAAATTGGCACTCGCCGAGGCGGTATCGCGCGTTTACGACAAATACGCGGTACTCCTCTTCATCTCGGTACGCGTCAATCACTTGCCGGTATGCGGCTTGAGCGTTTGCCCAATCGCCAAACTTGAAGAGCGACTCGGCGGCGCGATACGACGCTTCCGCGATCGCGGGATGATTCGGCGAAGTTTCAACGAACCGGGCGAAAGCCTTGTGCGCGGCTTCGTAGTCTTCGAGCCGGAAATGCCCCCACGCCTTTCCGTACAACGCGTCCGCGGCTTCAGGCGACTTTGGAAATTGCTCCAGGACTCGGTTGTAATATTCTACGGCTTTTTGGTATAGCCCCAGATTATCGTACGATTCGCCAACGAGATAAAGGCTCCGCGAAAGCGCATGGACATCTTTCGACCTTTCTATGACCTCCTCATACCCCTTGATAGCTTCCTCATATTTGCCTTGGTGAAACCAAGCGGTTGCCACGCCGCGCACCGCATCCAAGCGTAACGGGCTGGCCGGGTCGGTTGTCAGCTTCTTATAATGTTGGATGGCATCATCATATTCCTCAAGCCGCAGCGCGCATTCACCCAACAGGAAGCGGGCATCATCGGCATTCTCGCCATTCGGATAGTTCTCAAGATAGGCTTTGAACTGATCTTTCGCGAAAATGTACTTCTTGTCTTGGAATAACTTGTACGCAAACGTGTATTCTTCTCGCTCCCCCGCGGTAGCGGGAAAAACCGGCAATACAGCAACAAAAATGATTCCGATTATTGCGCGACACAGCGCGCCCTGATATGTCATCGTTCGACTCCCAAAACTTTCTTCCGATTTTGGGTTTATTATATCATTGCCTTACGGGGTTTTCAAGGATTTTTGGGAAAACTACGGGGTAGTCGATAAATAGGAAGCATAGCTTGAGCGCGCCGCATGGGACATCGGTAGTCCCGAGGAGTTAATTCAGCGTGCATTGCTCCATACACAGGGGAATCGCACCTGATTTTTGGCATAAGGAAGATTGGAAGGATGGAAGACGGGAAGGGTGAAAAATTTCCGTCCACCCATACGTCAAACCAGACGGACACACAGAATCCGTTGGGTTCTCCAATACAGTGGTTGCGGTGTCGGGTTTCGCTACGATTTTGGTGTTTTTCGCGTTATCGGTGTCTAAGCGCGATTAGCTTGCGGACGAGTCATTCTTGATGCGCCGTTCAACCCAACCTACGGATTTTCGCCGGAAAGTTGTACTCCGCGCTGCCAGAAATTGCGTCTTTTGTAGGATCAAACGAGTGGATAGCGAGTAGGATTTTCTATCGCACTCATTATTCATTCGCTTGATCGATAGAAATCCTCGCGGTTTCCAACCGCACCTACCGCCAGACGCTTGAAAATACGCAATTTTCAGCAGCGTGAAGTATAAACCATTTAGATTGCAAGAGTCGCGCAAATCTGGTATAGTTATAATTGTGCAATGTGGTCGGTTTTACAACTCAAGCGAATATTCTACAATAAAAGGAGAATTGGACTCATGGAAGCGGTGTTTGAAGTTTTTAAGCAGTGGGGGCCATTTCTGGTCTTTTTCGTTGGGCTATGGATTTTCGGTTGGCGGGTAGTGAATCGGAAAGAAGACAAAATTGACGAACGATTCAACAAGGCATTAGACAGGTCCGAAGCGCGTTTTATGCACGCTTTGGAAACACTCAGAGAGGACATGAATGCCCAGAATCAGCGACTCAGAGAGGACATGAATGCCCAGAATCAGCGACTCAGAGAGGACATGAATGCCCAGAATAAGAGCCTCAGAGAGGACATGAATGCCCAGAATAAGAGCCTCAAAGAGGAGATGAATGCTCAGAACGAGCGACTCAGAGAGGAGATGAATGCTCAGAACGAGCGACTCAGAGAGGAGATGAATGCTCAGAACGAGCGACTCAGAGAGGATATGAACGCTCAGAATAAGAGCCTCAGAGAGGAGATGAATGCCCAGAATAAGAGCCTCAGAGAGGACATGAATGCCCAGAATAAGAGCCTCAAGGAATCGATCGACCGGCTTGAAGTGCAAATGCTGGCTTATTCCGAGGCACACCAAGCGGACATGGATAGGCTCATCCAAAAGATTGATTCCAACTCTCAAGACTTGCGCGCCGAGATTCGCGAACTGAATCAAAGTCATATTCGTCATCTTGAACATCACATTGAGCTGGATCGACGCGCCGAGAAGAAGTAGACCGCATAATTTGTGACAATTGTATACTGCGCGCTGTCAGAAATTGCGTCTTTTGTAGGATCAAACGAGTGAATAGCGAGTAGGATTTTCTATCGCACTCATTGTTCATTCGCTTGATCGATAGAGATCCCAGGGCGCTAGGTAAGTCTTATTAGAAACAACTATCACTGGAAAAGAAAGCGCAATAATACCCAACGCAAAGTATAGATGCGATTGCCCTGCTCTATACATCTTTTCACTGTACTTTACGCCATAATTGTGATAAAATCCCTGCATAATTGGTTGGTTGCAACGCAATGAGAACTTTTTGAATTAGAGGCAATCGTCAGCCAATTTTACCGCTTTGACGCAATAAACCCCAAACACGCTGTACAATAGAGGGAGACAAACATGGCAAACTCAGACTACAAAATCGGAGTTGTCGGTGTCGGTAGAATGGGAAGCAATATCGCGCGTCACTTGAACGACGAAGGATTTCAGGTCGCCGCCGTATATGACACCGCTTCGGATCAGGCGCAAACGCTCGCCGACGAACTCGGCGCCGAAGCCGCAAACACGCTCGCGCGAGTGACCGAACTCGCCGATTACATTATCACCGTGGTTACCGATGACGCCGCGATGAGGGAAATCTTCTCCGACGATGGCGGCGATAGCCTTCTCACGGAGGCTGAAGGAAAACTGTTTATCAACTGCGCCACAATTACGCCGCAGACCCATGTTGACGTGGAAGAGCTCGCGGAAAAGCACGGCGCCCAAAGTCTTGAAGGTTGCATGGCTTCCAGCATTACGCAGGCTCGCGAGGGAACACTATACCTCATGTGCGGCGGCAAAGAGGCCGCCTTCAATCAAGCGCGGCAAATCTTGGACTCAATGAGCGTCTCGCTTCGCTACATCGGAGAAGCCGGGCAAGCCGCGCAAGTCAAGGCTTTGGTGAATATGGTCATGAATATCAACACGGCCGGGCTTGCGGAGGGGTTGGGACTCGGCGCGGCGCTCGGGCTCGATCTCGCCATGCTTCAGGAGGTCTTCGCACAAACGGGGGCGAACTCCAGAGTGTTGGAAACGGATGGCGAGGACATGGAGAATCGCGATCATGAGTGCTACTTTTCCTCTGCTCACGCCTCAAAGGACTCCGGGATTGCGCTCGATCTTGCCGAATCGGCAGGATTGAACTTACCGCTCGCCAAGGCAACGAAGGCTCAGTATGATCGGATGATCGAACTCGGCAAGGGAGAGTTCGACAAATCCGGTGTCGCTGAGCTTACTTTTCCGGGACGGTCGTAAGGTTGGGCTGAACGGTCGGGATTGGGAGATCCCTCATACAGCACGGTGGGGATCGGGAGATTGATGCACGGAAGAGTTGCCGACGCGCGAACTTGGAACAAAGTGGCTTTTGTTATACTACACACCGCTGGAAATTGCGTATTTTCAAGCGTCTGGCGGTAGTTGTAGGGTGGGCACTGCCCACCATCAACGCGGTCACGTTGCGCGCCAGGGGAGCCAACCATTTATCCCAAACCGATCAGAATGGTGGGCAGTGCCCACCCTACAATCACTATTACTTTCTTGAAGATATGAATCATGGACAACAAACCAGCCATCTCCATTGTCGTCCCCGTGTTTAACGAGGAAGAAAATGTCCGCCTACTCTATCGGCAGATTCGAGACGCGTGCGAATCAGTGCGCCAAACCTACGAGATTGTCTTTGTTGATGATGGCAGTAGCGATCGAACGTTTGACATTCTGGAGGAGATTCACAGCCAAGATAGCCATTTGAAGGCGATCAGATTTAGGAAAAACTACGGTCAGACGGCGGCGATGGCGGCGGGGTTTGAATTTGCGCGCGGAGAAGTGGTGATTAGCATGGACGGAGACCTGCAAAATGATCCGGCGGACATTCCCCAGCTTTTGGAGAAGATGGATCAAGGTTACGATATCGTCTGTGGCTGGCGGAAGAACCGCCAAGACAAGTTCTGGACTCGACGCGTGCCATCGGTTGCCGCGAATTGGCTAATAGGCAAAGTTACGGGTGTCCGGATTCACGATAACGGGTGCTCGCTCAAGGCTTACAAGGCCTCCGTCATCAAGGATGTCACACTCTATGGCGAGATGCATCGCTTCATTCCCGCGATGTCAACGCTGACGGGGGCGCGGATTGCGGAGATTCCCGTGAACCATCATCCGCGCCGTTTCGGAGAAAGCAAATACGGGATCGGACGCGTCTGGCGGGTCGCGCTTGATATTATCACAGTGAAGACACTTACAGGCTTCGCGTCGCGCCCCGGATTATGGTTCGTCTTACTTGGCATGCCCGCTTTCGTTCTCGGATTCTCGACGATTTTCATCGCGGTCGGCGCGCTCTTTAAGGAGCTTTCGGTGTCGTGGGACGTTCTCCTGACGCTCGGCTCATTGTGGACATTGCTCGGCGTACACTGCCTCTCAATCGGGTTCATAGCGGAACTGGCGCTGAAAACGGGGGACTACATCCCCAAGCGGGATGTGCGGTCAACAGTCGCTGTTCTTGAGGCGCCGGAGGCGCCAATCACTGACGGTACAAGGTAAATTCGGGACAATATGGGGTCTAAGAACGCCGTATCGCTGTCGGTCATAATTCCAATATCTGAGCGGCATGATGACCTTCGAAAAATCTACCTCCAATATGCGGAATCACTCGGGGCAAGCAACTATTCTTACGAGTTTATTTTTGTTTTGGATGGCGCAAATCTCGCCGCGCTTGAAATCCTAAAGGCATTGAGGAGTGAGTTTCCGCACATAAAAGTCATCACGACAAATCGCCGAGTGGGAGAAGCGACCGCTCTTGCCATCGGGTTCGAGCATGCGCAAGGCTTAACCATTCTGACGCTTCCCCCCTATTTGCAAGTCGAACCGGCCGAAATTCAGCGTGTTCTTCAGCAATTCGACGAGGGCAAATTCGACTTGGTGATAACGCGCCGGGAGCCGCGAATTGACTCGGCTTTGAATCGGATTCAGTCTTGGGCTTTCCACCGAATCGCGAGGTCGCTAACCAAGTTAAGCTATCGCGACATCGGCTGTCGGCTGCGCGTAATGAGGCGTGAGGTTGCGGAGGAGGTTCGGCTTTACGGCGATCTTCACCGATTTCTGCCGTTCTTGGCGTATCAGCGCGGCTTTCGAGTCGAGGAAACGCCGGTGCGACAAAGCGCGACCGAAAAAAAACGAAGAGTAGGCGGTCTTGGCGTTTGTTTGAAGAGACTGCTCGATCTCCTGACTCTATTTTTCCTTTTCAAGTTTACGAAACGACCGCTAAGATTTTTTGGGTTGTTCGGCTCGGGGCTGTTTGGCGCGGGAGGACTGATTGCGGTCGTTACGATTGTTCTTCAGCTCGCGGGTCACGAGACTATCGCAGGGCGCCCATTTCTCATCTTGGGGGTTTTACTAATGGTAATGGGCGTGCAACTCTTTTCCATCGGGTTGCTCGGCGAGATTATTGTCTTCACCCACGCTCGAAAATCCAAAGATTACACGGTGTCGAAAATCTTGGATTAGACGGTCCGACTTGTTAACTTGTGGCATCGGTCCCATTCTTATACGAATTCAAAAACTAAATGTTACGATCAATCGGAGGCGATCAAACGAACGAATAGTGAGTGCAATAGAGATCCCCAATGAATTGAGCAACTACAAACTGCCGGTCCTTGTAACTTATAGATTTGGAATTAGTATTAGCCTCAAGACAGCGCGTCCTTCAACTCGTGAGTCGATTCAGCCAGCGTGCCAGTCAGATAACGCGCCGGATTGTCCGGACTTCGATGCGGCGGCGGCTCGTTGGCAGGCATAATCTCCAGAGTGATGAGCGCGGGGCCATCCTCGTTCAAAATATCCGGGAGTGACGCGTCAAGCGATTCAGCCGTGTCAAAGTCGTAAACCTTCTCCAATCCCACCCCCTTAGCAATGGTCGAAAAACTAAACCCCGATCTGCCCGGAATGTGCTGATTGCCCGTCACCTCATACGTGCCGTTGTGGCAGACGAAGAGATAGAAGTTGCGCGCCGGCTTCTCCAGTCCCGCAATGGTTGCAAGCGTGCCCAGACACATCAACATGCTTCCATCCCCGTTGAGCGCCAGCACTTTTCGATCGGGCCGCGCCAAAGCGATGCCGAGCGCAAAGTCGGCCGTATGGCCCATCGCGCTGCCCACGGAGGCGTAATCAAGCGGGTGGTCGGACAACGTACTCCACGGCATCGTGGCGCCCATGCTCGTCACCATCACTTCATCCGTCCGATATTTCGCAAGAATCCTTAAACATGCTTCCTTATTAATCATATTTCATACCTCGCTTATGAATAACTGCAGATTGCTTTAGAACCTGTTTGAATAGTAGACAATCAAGATTAGTAAACGCTTTTCTGCTACGGAAGAAACCGAGTTTTCAAGAAAAAAGTCGGTAGTGTTTTCCAGTACCATCACAGCGGGGCAAGATGCCCCGCCTACGGGATTGAGGTCGCTCCGGCTCATGTCAAATCCAGATGTTGTACTCTCGTACAAAGTCGAGCTAAGAGCCTGTTTGAATGATTGACAATTGAGATTGATGGACCCTTTACTGCTACGGAAGAAACCGAGTTTTCAGGGAAAAAAAGATCTCTATCGCACTCGCTATCCACTCACTTGATCGGTTTCAGGGCAAATGGCTTCACCCAACTGGCAAGAAAAAGTGGCAACCGGCCAGTATTTCAACTCAATTCGCGGAGTTTAGTCACTCGCCCGATCGGCGCTCTCCTCTCTTGCCTTCCTTTCCTTCTCAGATTTTTCCGACGATATCGTCAACACCGGAGGCGCATTAAACGCGGTCGCAGTAATTTGGGCGTACTCGTCAAACTCATCCTTTGTACCCAGACCATCCACTGCGTCCCCCCAAAGTGAAAAAGCGTAATACCGAAGAACGCCATTTTCATTGGGACGCAACAGCGCCACCATCAAACCGGCTCCAGTCGCAAGGGCAGGCAAATCCTCAAATCTTTGATATCCGTTTGTGGGGAGAATCACGCCCATCCCGCATTTCTTAGACGATGAAGCGGTATACGCGTCACCCCACGTCCATAACCACCCGTTGGCGCTATCTTTCCCGACTCCGCCGCCGAGAGCCGGAACACCCGTCGCAATCCAGCGGTTTGATCTGAGCCCGCGCACGTTGATACGGTGTTCGATCCAGCGATTCCCACCGTAAATCATCGCTGTTGATGTCAACCGTACTGATCCGCCGCTGACACGCCAATTCGGAATGATCCGCTGAACCACTGATCTGATTGGCCCATCGGCGATGACCCGCACATAGTCCATCGCCTCGGTTGGGGCAATCAACTTTTGACTGTTTTCATCCCATAGCGCGAAGCCGCCACAGCCGATAAGATTCATCTCCGAGGCGAGCGGAATCATAACCGCCTCTCCCTCGTTGGATTGAGTATTTTTCTGATTCACCAACTGATCAATGGACAGTTCTTCCCCTTTGTATATTTTTATGTCTTCCTCACCCTTCCGAACCAAGTACCTCAGTCGGTTTTCTTGATTGTGAATTACCCAACTGCTGTAAGGTTTTAGAATTTCAACCGTCGTGTTCCGAGACATCGGGATTTTGTTTCTGTCAAATTCCCTTTGCAATTCCGGCGAGATGGATTTCCGATACCCCAAATCAGCTTGGAATCGCGATTCAACACTGAACAGGAGCTCCGTTTTCTTGCCATACGGCTGAAACGCTCCGTTTCGCAGGAGGCTATAGGCGGTTAGGTCCGACTCTAACGCCGCTATGCCGCCCAGCTCCGGGAATATGCCGCCCCGCGTGCGCTTGTGAAACCCGAGCGTCACCGCTACCGGGTTGTCCGGAGAGTAGCGAATCGTAAACACCTTGGTTTCTTGGGGTTCAAGATTGGTCAGGAACACCAGTTCATCTTTCACCCCATCATAATTAAGATCGTCCGCTTGACTTGGAACTTCGGCCGGCGGTTGCCCGGAAACGATGAGGTACGCATCAAATGAAAAGTCGGGTGCGATTTCCCGTAATTCACTGAGAGCGATTGCCACCGGGACATCTCTGCGCTGAATTGGCAAAGTGTTTTGAACGGTGAGTTTTATTTCTGGCGCCTTTCGATTCCTGCTCCCCGGAGGCGCGCAGCTCATCAATCCAAATATAAGAACCGGAATCCAACACTGTCGCCAGTTGAGTTTGATCAAACCGAATCGCTCCTTGAGGTAAAAAATGGGTAAATAACAGATTGCGCCGTTTCGTCATTCAGGCGCGCTCGCTTGGCAATGTACATTCTACCATAGTAAATGGGTATTGCCAATTCAAAATCGCTTACGGAAGAATCTCTAAAACCTGCTCAACCTCTTCGGTACTGTTATAGTAGTGAGGCGACAAGCGCAAGCCTCCGCGTTCGGCGGAAATCACTTTAACTCGTTGGAACAGTTCAAAAAGTTCGGTTGTCGAATGGCGATTGCTGCGGAATACGACGATACCCGATCTCTCCGATGCCTTCGTTGGCGTTGTGACGTTGTACCCCTTGGATTTTAGCCCGTCAATCAAGTGTCCGGTCAGATCCAATACGCGCTTCTCAATTTGCGGGACACCGATTTCCAAGAGTAAATCAATGGCGGCGCGCAGTCCAAATAGTCCTATGCTGTTGTACGATCCCTCTTCAAATCGCGTCGCGTCGGGTTTCGGCGTAAGATTGTAGTTGAGAAAATCTCTGGGATTGACGACGCCTGCCCAGCCAAGATTCGTGTTGATTAGTTGATCCTGCCGCTCTTCGGCACAGTAAAAGATTGCCGCGCCTTCAGGAGCGCACAACCACTTATGACCGTCGGCAGCCAAAATGTCAATGTTGCACGCCTTCACGTCTACCTCAATGACGCCGACGCTTTGGATGGCGTCCACGACGAACCAGATGCCCTTTTCTCGACAAATCTCCCCGATAGCTTGAATATCGTGACGAAAACCGGATGCAAACTCCACATGGCTGATTGTCAGCGCGCGAGTGCGCGAATCGATGGCGGCTTCAAGGTCATTGATCGAAATCCGCCCATCTCGCTCAGCGACCATCCGCGTTTCTACGCCGTATCGCTCCCTCAAACTCCACCACGGATATACGTTTGCGGGAAATTCTACTGCCGTCGTTACGACGTTTTCACCCTCACGCCAATCAATTCCGTTCGCGGCGAGAAGAATTCCTTGCGTGGTGTTTTTCATGAACGCAATTTCGCTAGGGTTGGCGCGGATTAGCTTCGCCGCCGACTGACGGCAGGCTTCCGCCATCGCCGCCCAATCCTCCGAATGAACAGCTCCGTCATCTGTGGCGTCGTTCAGAAACTCCCGCATGGCATCTCGCGCGCGAACCGATAACGGAGCGATTCCGGCGTGATTCATGTAGATATAGTTCTCGGTAACCGGAAATTGCTCTCGCCATTCATTCCAATTTATCACGGGTGTTTGCATTTTCATATAGAATCCTTGCCAGCCGAAACGAACAATTCCAGATCATTTCAGTCATTGACTTCGCAACGCCGCCAAAACGAGCAAGAACCAACCGACAATGAACGCCAAGCCGCCAATCGGGGTAATCGCGCCGAGTTGGCGGATGCCGGTCAGGCTCAACACGTAGAGGCTACCGGAAAAAACAGCAATACCGGCTACAAAGAGCCAACCGGCAGCGATAACAAGTTGACTGTTCCATTGGGAAATAGCCCAAGCAACCGCAATGAGACCCAACGCATGGTACATCTGATAACGCGCGCCGATTTCGAAGATGGATAACATCTCCCCTGAAAGTCTGGTTTTCAGTGCATGGGCGGCAAACGCGCCGATCGCTACCGCAAGCAGAGCGAAACCGGCGCCAAGTGAGAAGAAAATTCGTTGCATTGTTGTTACACTCCTAATTGAAAAAACGTTTTTGTGGCAATTCGTTTAAGTAACATGCTTTGTGGTGCATTCGCTAAGTGTATGTGGTAAGCGTCGGGCGGCGATTAACATTGTCTGAACGGTGATTTATGTGATTAAGTGATGGAGTATGATTATCAGTCTTTAGATGTCGATGATGAGCGGGTTAAACCGACATGTTGAAGCCGCTTTGATTCCGGGAAGAAACCGAGTTTTGAGGAATAAACTCGGTTTCAATGAACACCAAATACTTAGCGAGTGAACCAATTAGTGTACTTTACACGCATATTATGATAACATAAATCGTTCTAATGATGAAGAAATGAATCGTGGAAATCCACTAAGATTTTAGTGATTGTCGAGTTCTTTTCGCGTGGTTGACTTTATGATTCCTGATGATGTTTACGTTCACAAAACGGTTGAAGGCGATGGGAGTGCGTTCAACGAACTTGTCCAACGTCACCATGCCAAGATTTACGGGCTTGCTTTCCGGATGCTCGGGAATCCGGAGGATGCGTCCGACGCAACCCAAGAGACGTTCTTGGAAGCCTACAAATCGCTGCCATCCTTCCAGTTTCAATCAAAGTTTTCAACGTGGCTGTATCGGGTCGCAATCAACACCTGCCAACAACACATTCGCAAATCGGATTCTCGAAGGCGCACGCTGAAATCTTATGCCGACAGTTTGCAAGAACAGCCCCATCATCACGAAACGGATTTTCCCGAGCGGATGGTTCTGAAAACGGAGCGCGACGGTTTGGTACAAGCGGCGATTGATCGATTGCCGCCAAAACAACGAGCCGTAGTTGTTCTATTTTACACGCAAAATCTGAAATACCGCGAGATCGCGCTCGTTTTGAACTGTTCGGAAGGCACAGTGGCTTCACGCTTGAACACGGCAATAAAAAACCTCAAATCAATGCTCAAAGATTTGTGGAGAGAGTGACGAAAAGAAAGGGGGTACTATTTTGAAGTGTGAAGATTTCATGACAAATGTCAATGTGCATCGACCGAGTTCAGAAATCCGACTGAATGAGAATGTCGATCTGGAACGGCACCTCAAGACTTGTCCAAAGTGCGAGGCGGAATATAAGGAGAGACTGCACACGGTGGCGGTTCTTGAAAGCCTGCCGCAACCTGCGCCGCCAACGGACCTCGCGGCGCGAATTCAAAAACGAATTGGCAAGGAACATCGGCGTAGCCGTCTCGCTTTCTTTGCAAACCCGTTTGCGCGACTTCTCCTTATTTTCAAATTTAATCCCCATCCGGCTCTTGTCAACTGTTCAGCGATGATATTTTACCTGATGCTGACAGTTTTTCTGGTGAAACTCACATTTTTCAGTGAGTCGGACGATCCGAGCCGCGTTATGCCAACCGCCAAGTCCGTGTGGAGGCACGCGAGCGTCGTCACGACATCATGGGCGGAAATTAGGGAAATGCCGACATCAAGAGAGGAGTCGGAGCGAGCGATGCCCAAGGAGGCGCCTATGTGGGAGCGATAATTGCTGTCGGGCGTGAGTGCCTCGCGCCCTCAAAACGGCGGGATAAATCCCGCGCCGCATTACGACTTGGTAGGTGCGGTTAGAAACCGCACCTACGCCCAACAGCGCCATATACTATTAGGCAATAAATGACTTGGATAGCGATTCGCAATTAACCAGTTACCCCCACCTTTTTCCCTTTCCATCCTCCAACTCCTCCAAGTCCCTTTAGAATCGGATTCATTTTCCCCCGCGTGCGCATCAATTTCATTGACGTGGAAACTCGGATATGCTAAGATAGTTATCCATAGCGGCAGAGACACATAGAGAAGCGAAAATTGTAATACTGTTTCAAAATCTAAATGTTACAATCAATCAAGGCGCTCAATGAATTGAGCAACTACAAACTGCCGGTAATTGTAGCTTCTAGATTACGAATCAGTATAAGAACATAAGGACAGCAACTACATGCAAGAAACGGGAATGCTTTACATTATTGGCGGGGTTGTTATCATAATAGTCTTAACAACCTCATTTCGGATTCTTAAAGAATATGAGCGCGCCGTTGTTTTTCGGCTTGGGCGGCTCACTGGAACCAGGGGGCCCGGCTGGGTCTGGTTGATTCCATTCTGGATTGAGCGCATGCAGAAGGTTAGCCTTCGCGTGATTGTACAGGATGTCACCCCTCAAGACGTAATCACAAAAGACAACGTCTCGGTGAGCGTGAACGCGGTGCTTTCTTTCCGAGTTGTCGATGCGGATAAAGCCGTCGTTGAAGTGGAGGACTTCGGGTTCGCCATCGCGCAGGTGGCGCAAACCACACTGCGGAGCGTGCTCGGCAGAGCTGAACTTGATGACCTTCTATCTGAGCGAGAAAAGCTTAATCAAGATTTGGAAACAATCATCGGCGAACACTGTAAACCTTGGGGCGTCAAAGTATTTGCCATGGAGATTAAGCATGTCGACCTGCCTTCCGAGATGCAGCGGGCAATGGCGAAGCAGGCGGAGGCGGAAAGGGAACGCCGCGCCAAGGTTACCCACGCGGAAGGTGAACTGGAATCCGCGCACGCATTGACGGATGCGGCGTCGATGTTGAGCGCAACGCCAACCGCCATCCAGTTGCGATTCCTTCAGGCTTTGGTTGAGGTCTCCGCGGAGAAGAATTCGACGCTCGTGTTCCCCATTCCGATTGATCTTCTCACGCCGTTTCTAAAGCAGGGAAATGAAAAGGGCTGAACCGCATAGGTCGAGTATGTTGTCTGCGAGGGACAAAATCATCCTCAAAGGTATTCGATTTCACGGTTACCACGGCGTTTCTGCGTCCGAGCGTCAGGTGGGGCAGAAATATGAGGTCGATCTTGAGTTAACGTGCAGTTTGGCAACCGCCGGCTGTACCGATGACCTTCAAAATAGTATTGACTATGCCGAGGTCGTTGACCTAATTGTTGAAACCGGCACGGAGAAATCTTTCCATCTAATCGAAGCCTTGGCTGAAACATCGGCGTCAAGGATTATGAATCGTTTCGCGGTTGATGACGTGCGGATTACCGTAAAGAAACTGTCCCCTCCGATTGAACCGCCTCTTTCTTATGCGGCGGTCGAAATATGTCGAGGCAGTGGCGACCACGATTAACCTGCTCTATTGCGAGGACGTTGACGCTCGTCTTATACGGATTAGAAATCTAAATGTTACAGGCTAATCCGAGACGTGCAATGAATTGCACTACTACGAACCATGGATTGTAACTTATTGATTACGAATTAGTATTACTTCAAGTAGGCGCGGAGGTGGGTCAGCGTCCGTTCCGCCGCCCCGAGATTCTCTTCAATGACGCGTTTCCCAATCGCCCCTCTTTGAAGGCACTCCTGCGGATCGCTTAGCCATTGCCCGAGCACAAATGCCATTTCGTCCGCGTCCTTGACCAAGCGAGCGGCGCCTTTATCCTGTAATAGCTGCGCCTCGTAAGCGTTATGAACCGTGGGACCAAATAGAATGGGTTTCGCCATGGCGGCGGGTTCCATCACGTTATGAACACTGCCTCGAAAACTTCCGCCCACAAACACGACATCTCCCAGCAGATAGAGTTTCGCGAGCATGCCGAGGGTGTCAATTATAATCACATCGGTGTCCCGCAAATTCGCCCCTTCCGTCAATTCGGAAAAACACCGATGCGAGAGGGCTCGTCGATTTAAGTCTTCTCGAATCTGTCGGACGCGGGCGGTTGTCGGCTCGTGAGGAACAAGGACTAGGTGGGGCAAGATATCGGGCGAGCTCCGCTGTAGGAGTGTGTAAGCCTTAAACAGGACGCTCTCATCCTCGAAATAAGTGCTGCCGGCAATAAAAACCTGACGGCTCAACGTCTCCTGCCCCGGAAAGAACTCGGTATCGGCGTCAACGGTCGCCGCTCGCTGGTAAACCCTATCGAAACGCGTGTCACCGGTCACTTTGATTCGGGCATCGGGCGGACACATCTGGCGGAAGCGCTCCGCATCGAGCTCCGAGATGGCGCAATGAAGCGTGATATGGCGGTGTACGCTCCGAAAAAATGGGCGTCCGAGTATCGAGCCCCGTTTCGACTTTGCGTGGATTGTTCCGGCAATAAGGATGATGGGCACCTGTTTATGTGCGGCTGACCACACAAGATTGGGCCAAATGTCAAATTTTGAAAAAATGAGAAGTGTCGGCTTGATAATCTGAAGGAGCGCTCGCCCGTTGCGGCGAGTGTCGAGCGGCAGATAGCCCGAGGCGTCGCAGTAGGGATACCGCGCAACGTTGGCGTGCACCGATGGCGAGAAGTAGGTCAATACAATTCGGGAATCATCTCGTATCGCTTCAATCAAGGGTTTGGCTTGTTCGAATTCACCAACAGAAGTGAAATGAAACCAAGCGGTTTTATCTGATTGTCGCGCCGAATCCAGCTGGCTTTTCAGCCTACTTAAGATGTCACGTCTGCCTACGATGCCCGCTCGAACCTTATCGTTGCGTATGGCGGCCGCGTGGAAACCAACAAATAGCGCCGGAACGCCTATCGCGTTATAGAGTGATTCCCAGATCATATAAAATCTACGCGTTTCTCATTACAAAAACTAAGAGCCTATTTGAATAATTGACAATCAAGATTCGTGGACTCTTTTCTGCTACGGAAGAAACCGAGTTTTCAAGAAAAAAGGGATCTCTATCGCACTCATTATTCATTCGCTTGATCGGTTTCAAGGTACGTGCCGGGGCATTGCGCGCCGCGAGGCTCGGCGCATCCTACAGTGCGCCTAAAATCTTTTGCTGCAAAACATCTTTGGGCACGACACCGACAATCTGTTCCGCCACTTCCCCATCCTTGAAAACGAGCAGGGTCGGAATACTCCGAATGCCATATTTCATCGCTGTTTCCCGGTTGTTGTCCACATCCACTTTTCCGACAGTGAATTTCCCGACATTCTCATTTGCAAGTTCTTCCAGTATCGGGGCAATCATCTTGCATGGGCCGCACCACTCCGCCCAAAAGTCGACTACCGTCGGCGTATCCGAATTTAGGACACTTCCTTCAAAAGTCTCATCGGTGACTTCAATAACGTTCTCAGCCATAATTTTTCTCCTCCCAAATGACAATTCCGTTCAAATCTCTTGAAAACACGCTTCTCTTGCGACCTCTAGTCGCAAAAGGCGAATAGTAAAGAATCTTCTCACTTGCATCTTGCCAAAAACTGAACTATATGATACCCTACATACGCGCCATAGTCAACCGCATTCCTCTCAAAAATCTGTCGAGTGCCTCGCGTGAACGACAGCGCCTGCGCGCTGAATCTGAAGCAATGGGCTTAGCCCGTGTGGTTTCTCGGTACATATTTGATGTCGCTCAAGTTAAAAATGTGTGGGTGAAACCGAGTTTTTTCTTGAAAACTTGGTTTCTCAAGGTATAGGACTTCACCCAAAATGAATTATCAAACAGGCTCTAATGCGAATTCAAAATCTAAATATTACAATCAATCGGAGGCGCTCAATGAATTGAGCAACTACAAACTGCCGGTTCTTGTAACATATAGATTCGGAATTAGTATAAACCTTCAATTCTAACATCCGTCAAAAAATATCGATGATTGACTACTGTAACCTCTTAACATAACCTAAGGAGACGCTAATGATTGGACGGAGAACTTGGTTCGCGCTGGCAATGGCGCTGATGCTTTTAATTCGATACACGGACGCGGAGGAGCCTGACATTGGAATCGACCTATCCAATCCTCTCACGCTTGAACAGTGCATCAAACTAGCGCTCGATCAGTCGTCCGAGATACGAAACGCTCGGGTTGATTTTGCCATTCAAGACCTCCGCGTCAAAAATGCGCGATCCCAATTTCTTCCCGAAGTTTTGCTCGGCGGGCGGTACGGATTTTCCGATGGCGTCGAGTTCGGCTTTAAGCGCCCAAATTACGATCTTGATCTTACGGGGCGATACACACTATGGGATTACGGTCAGAGGAGAGCAAACTACTCCCAGGCCAAGGAGAGGCGGAATGCGACTGAAAATCGAAACGAACGGATTAAACAAAGCCTCATTTTTCAAATTACACAAGCCTATTACGATGTGTTGAAAAGCCAAGAGCTTGTCAAGGTAAGCAAAGAGATATTGGCAAGATCGCAGGACAACACCGCGGCGACGAAGGTTCATGTTCAAGTCGGCAACCTGATCCCCGCCGATATCGCCACATCCCAAGTACGGGAAGCGAATGATGAATTGAATCTCTTAAGCAACGAGAACGACCTCAAAATCGCCTTGGCAACCTTGCCCCGGCTCATGGGGCTCGAACCGGGCAGTGTAATCAGTCTTGCCGAAGACGCCGATTATGCCCAATATGTCGAGCGCGGCGAGATCGAGGTTACGACAATGCCAGTCGAAGAAGCCATCCAGCTGGCATACGAAAATCGTCCCGAGTTCAAGGAACTTAACGCCTTGCTCGCTCAGTATGAAGCAGACGCGCGACTCGCAAAATTGGCGCGACTGCCGCAGTTGAACGCCAACTTCAATTACGCCGTAAACATTGATGATTACCTTCATGAACGCGAGGATTTTCATCGGTTCCGCAGTTGGGATTTCACTACGCGACTGAATTTCCCGATTTATGACGGTGGCGCTACCAAGCGTCGAGTTCGGGAAGTTGATTTGCAGCTCGACCAAACGCGCGAGGACTTCAAAGACTTGAAGCGGTCTATCGCGCTTGAAGTGCGGCAAGCCTATCTCAATCTGAAGCGCGCCGAACGCGCGCTGGACATCTCCGGCACCCAGGTCACAAACGCGGCATCAAGTCTCGAGGTCATTCGCGGACGGTTTCAGCAGGAGCTCGCGATTCTATTAGAATTACTTGACGCGCAAACGGAGTATGCGCAAGCTCTGACCAATCAGGTTCGGTCATTCTATGATTACAAGATCGCGCGCAGCGCGTTGCAGCGCGCCATGGGAACGTTAAATTGAAATACAACAAGAAACGCCTCGCGATACTTGGATTCGTCGTTGTTTTGGTTGCCGCGGTCGGGATTGTCGGCATGAACATGATGCGGAAGAAGAACGATGACGACGAGGACAAAATGGAAGTGGCACGTCGCGGCGAGTTTGTCGTCAAGTTACGCGAAACCGGCAATCTCGAGGCGCTACTTTCCGTAGATGTGCGCTCAAACGTCGAGGGTGAGATAGAGAAGATTTTTGTGACGGAGGGCGCTTATGTCGAAGAGGGTCAGGAGTTAATCAAGATTGATGATGAGCAAATCCTGGAGCAACGCAACCAAGCGCTGGCAATGCGCGATTCGCAGAAAGCGCGGCACAAACAAGCTGAACTTCAAATTGGGTTGACAAAAAAACAGCAGGAGAATGACAAAGCCCAAGCAGAGAATTCCGTAAGGATAATGGAAGGCCGCCTGGAATCGCTGGAAGCCAACACACGACAGCGCATCACCGAAGCCGAAACTCGCATCGCCACAACTCGGAACTCTCTTGAGCGGGACGATATCGCGCTGCGTCAAGCCAAAATAGCGCTGGAACAAGCACAACTTGCCCATCAGCGCGCGCAAGCCGCTTCCGAGTCGGCGAAAATCAATCTTGATACAGCCGAGGCGGAATACAAGCGCAACCAGGAACTGTTCGACAAACAATTGGTTTCGAAGCGAACTTTAGAAGCCGCCAAAACGAGCCATGCCAACGCGCAATTTCAACACGAAACCGCCAAGAAGGATGTCGAAACACAGGCGCAATCCGTTGAATCTCGGAAACAGAATATCGAGGCGCAGGAGGAGGCGATCAAGAGCCGCAAGGCAACCCTAAAGCTTAATGAGCAGACGCTTGCCACTATCAAGGAATCAACGACGGCGCAGAAGAAGGAGCATCACGCCGAATTGGAGAATGCCCGCACGCGGCTCAAGAGGATACAGGATACGACCGATTCGGAGAATGAACTTAGGATACATTCGGAGGTGAGCGCGCGAGCCTCTTTGCTTGAAGCCGAAAGCGCCCTCGCCGCACAAGAAAAACGACTTAAGTGGGCAACCGTCAAAGCGCCAATATCGGGCACCATCACGCGCATCGTCTTTGAGGAGGGAGAAATCGTCACCTCGGGACGTTCCGCATTTTCGCGCGGTGAAGCCTTGATGACAATCGCCGACCTTTCCAAAATGATTGTCAAGACCCGAATCAATGAAGTTGAAATCTCCAAGGTCGAGGTCGGGCAGGAAGCGGAGATTCGAGTTGAAACCTACACCGATAAAATCTTCAAGGGGCGCGTTAGCGAAATATCGCCGGGGGCTATCGTCCCTCAACTAGGCGCGGGAAACACGGTGATTACTTTCGAGGTGGATGTCGAAATCCTTGAAGCGACATCGCAACTTCTTCCCGGCATGTCGGCAGATGTAGACATCATCGTCTTCAAAGAGAGCGATGTTCTCCAACTGCCCATTGAAGCTGTCATCAATCCGGAGGTATTGACGGTTAAAGCGACGTTGACAGGGAGCGACTTGAGACGCCTTCGACCGGATCAGGAACTCAAAATCAAAAACTTGATAGGCAAAGAGTTTGAGGGCAAAGTTGGCAAAATTCGAACGGACGCAGAGCGCGGAAATGTGGAAATTTTGCTTGATGGCACGCCGCGCGGCTTACGTACGGGGCCAACCGAGGTGAGTATTCTGATTTCGGACGCGGCTAAAATCCCGAACGTAGCGGCGGAGATTGGCGGGACCAAGCAGTATTTTGTTCAACTTGACGCTGAAACGGAAAAATCCAAACGGAAAAAGGGTGAAGATAAAGAGATGAAGGGCGTAAAGACCAGAATCGAAGTCGGACGTCGCAACGACAGCCATTTTGAAATCCTGGCTGGCATTAAGTCGGGAGACAGAGTCTTCGTCCCTTCCATGGAGCAACTCACGCGGCAGGATGAGAAGAAGTAGTATGCCGCGTCAACAGATGGGGTAATTTCGTGCTTATAGATGTTCGAAATCTTACGAAAATTTATCAGATGGGCGATGTGCAAGTGAATGCCCTGAGAGGCGTGACATTCACCGCCGAATCCGGGGAATTCATCGCGATTATGGGGCCTTCGGGATCGGGAAAGTCGACGATGATGGATATTCTCGGTTGCCTCGCACAGCCGACCGAAGGCGAATACTACCTTGAAGGCGAAGAGGTGGGTCAGTTGCCGGACAACCGGCTCGCCGAGATTCGCAATCGCAAAATCGGGTTCGTATTTCAAACCTTTAACCTGCTGCCGCGCACTAGCGCACAACATAACGTCGAGCTGCCTCTGATTTATGCCGGTGTCGGACGCAGGGAGCGGAAACGACGCGCCTTTGAATCGCTTGAAGCCGTGGGATTGGCAGATCGCGTGCGGCACAAATCGACAGAGTTATCCGGCGGGCAGATTCAACGCGTCGCCATCGCACGCGCGCTTGTAACCGAACCGTCAATCATCTTCGCCGATGAGCCTACGGGGAATCTTGACACCAAATCGGGCGCCGAAATTATGGCGATTTTCCATCGACTCAATGAAAAAGGGAACACAATCATCATGGTGACACACGAAGCGGAGCTTGCGCGACACGCGAGTCGCGTGCTTCATATTCGAGATGGATTGATTGAGCGAGATGAGTGGCGGGACGGCGAACCGGAAACTCCCGAGATTGAAGAATGACATTCGCGCCGGTATTGCGGTCGCGTCATTTCAGGAGCGGCACGATTGAGCGAACTACGGCGCCGCCATCGGTTTTGCCGCGGCTCGCGATTCATTCAGGTTAGGCAGACGTTCCTCGAAATTCGACATTCATGATCGCTTCATGAAGGCTCGCGTCTCACAAGATTCTGCACCAAAATGTCCATTCAGCATGCAATTCCTGCACGGATACGTCCAATTTTTGCGTTGTTTAGCCGAACACTGACGCCGTAAGTTGCCTTCGAATATGGCATGGTAATTGCTTACAATTAACTAATGACGGATTGGGCGCATCGTCTCAATTCTTCACGTTCATTCGTTTGTCCTTCACCAACATTAACTGTTTAGCGGATCTAACCGCACATCAAGATATGGAGGTCTATCATGAAAACAGGATTGGTGTCACTGGTTCTTCTTGCCGCTTTGTCATTAACCGCCTTTGCGCAACTTGGTTTACCCGATGGCGCTATTCAGCGTATCGGGAAAGGCGCAATCTGGCAGATTGCATACTCACCGGATGGTAAACAGATCGCCGTTGCCAGTTCAATCGGAACGTGGCTCTATGATGCGCAGACAGGCGCCGAACTTGCCCTTCTCACCGGACATGACCGGCCGGCGACAAGTCTGGCGTTCAGCCCGGATGGTCAGACGCTCGCCACCGGAGGAAATTGGCCCGACCGTACGATCCGACTGTGGGACGCGGGGTCGGGCGCGCATAAAATGACGCTAGACGTAAGTGATTTTGCCGGCGAGACTTTGACGTTCAGTCCTGACGGGAAGACGCTTGCGGGCGCGACCTACGACAGGAAAGTGCGAATTTGGAACGCGGCGACGGGAGCTCGCATCCTGACATTGGAAGGGCATACGGCTAGCATTACAAGCGTGGCGTTCAGTCCGGATGGCCGCACGCTGGCTTCAGGCAGCCAGGACGAAACGGTGCGTGTGTGGGACATAGGCGCGGGAACGCAGAAATTCAAACTAACCGCACACACGAATAATGTTACCGGCGTAGCGTTCAGCCCCGACGGACGGATGCTGGCGAGCAGCAGTACGGACTGGACTATCCGATTGTGGGACGCGGCGACGGGCGATCTCCAGAAATTTTTTGGAGGACAGCGCGGTATTATCCATTGTCTAGCCTTCAATCCGGATGGTCGCACACTTGCCGGTGGGGGAGACGACGGCGCCATACGTATATGGGACGTGAGGACAAGAGCGCTTCGGCGCACGTTAGAGGGACATGCGTCTTTGATTAAGAGTATTGCATTCAGTCCCGACGGTCGGACGATTGCCAGTGGCAGTTGGGATCACACCCTCCGCCTATGGGATTCAAACTCGGGAGACCACCGGCAAACCATTGACGGTCACACAGGGAAGATCTGGAGCATGGATTTCAGTCCGGACGGTCAATCGCTTGCCATCGGGAGTGGGAGTCCGTTTCCTTGGGGCGAGTACGACCACGTCCGCATCCTGGATGCATCAACCGGCGAACTTCGGCAAACCCTCGAAACTCAGCGTATGACTTGGATTCAGAGCGTCGCTTATAGTCCGGCTGGGAACGAGATCGCCAGTGGCAGCGGCAGTAACATCAATCTCTGGGATGCCGCGCTCGGGGCGCACAAACAAACGCTGAAAGGGCACAAGCGTACGGTCTACGGCGTGGCGTATAGTCCGGATGGTCAAATGCTCGCCAGCGCGAGCGACGATAAAACCGTCCGATTGTGGGAAGCCGCCACCGGAGCGCTTCTCCGAACACTCGCGGGACACAACGATAGAGTAAACAGCGTCGCGTTTAGTCCGGATGGGAGTATGCTTGCCAGCGGAAGCGATGATCACACTGTCCGTTTATGGAATGCATCAACCGGCGCTCATTGGCGGACTCTCAGAGGGGAGAGGGATGATTTCAAGTCTAGGGATGATGTCAAAGCGGTTGCATACAGCCCGGATGGACGTACGCTCGCCAGCGGGGCCGGAAATCTGATAAAACTATGGGATGCGGAAACCGGCGCCCACCTGCATACGCTTGAGCCGCCTCGGACGGGAGTGGGCAGGGTCAACTGTTTGGCTTTCCACCCGGACGGTCGGTCACTTTTCGCTGGACATTGGAGAGATGTCCATGTGTGGGACATGATGACCGGCGGGCTGAAGCGAACACTATTGGGACACAGGGATTGGGTAACTGGCCTGGCGTTTCATCCGGATGGACAGACTCTTGTCAGCGGGAGCGAGGATGGCACGGCGCTCTTGTGGAAGATTAATCCCTCGCTCAACATCGGCGCCACCGCCGCGGTTTCTCCCGCTATGGTGCAGCCGACGGCATTCGGCGCGCAGTTTACCATATCGCTCGCGGTTGCGGAAACCGAGAACGCGGCAGGGTATCAGGCGACGGTTCAATTTGACCCCGCTGTCCTCCGTTTCGTCTCCGCGGCGGATGGCGGCTTTCTCCCGGACGGGGCGTATGCCGCGCCGCCTACCGTTTCGGAAGATAGTGTTACGGTCGCGGCGACGTCACTTGACGAGCTGAGCGGCGGGGATGGAAGGCTTGCCACTCTCACATTCGAGGTCGTTGATTTCAAGGAATCCATCCTGCTCGTGTCCGAACTGTATCTGGTAGCGCCGGATGGCGAGCGTTATTTCCCGCGCATCGAAAACGAGCAGGTGGTGGTGGAAGCCACGCGCGAAACGGGAATCGCGGGTGATGTCAATCGCGATGGTACCGTGAACGTCCAGGATCTCGTATTCGTTGGTTCCAACTTGGGACAGACGGGGCAAAATGACGCCGATGTCAATGGCGATGGCGTTGTCGATATCGTTGATTTGGTCAAAGTCGCAGGCGAGATAGGAAACGGTGGGGGCGCGGCTCCGGCGTCTTCCAATCTACCGTCAAGCATCTCCGCGACCGATGTGAAGCGTTGGCTGGAGTTGTCAAGGGGCTTGTCCTTAACGGATGCGGCGCTGCAACGAGGCGTTCTCATGCTGGAAAATCTGTTGGCGGCGTTTGTTCCCAATGAGAACGCGCTTCTTCCGAACTATCCGAATCCGTTCAACCCCGAAACATGGATTCCGTATCAGCTCGCGGACGATTCCGATGTCCAAATTACAATCTACAATCTGCACGGCATGTTGGTTTGTCAGTTGGATCTGGGGCATCGGCAAGCGGGATTTTACGCCGACAAAGGTCGCGCCGCCTATTGGGATGGCAGAAGCATGAGCGGCGAGCCGGTCGCGAGCGGCGCCTATTTCTACCAAATCCAAGCCGGCGATTTTTCGGCAGTACGGCGAATGGTGATTGTCAAGTAGCATGGTCAGGTCGAGGCTTTCGCGGCGCGCAAGGAACGATTAAGCGCACGAGACCTTTGCCACAACTCGGGTAGGCGCCGTTTCCAACCGCGCCTACCGGCTAACATGGCGGCAGAGTCAATTCGGTATAGCGATGGAGCATGTAACAGTAAGAACCCCGGCTCGCCTTCACTTCGGGCTGATCGATCTCAACGGCGCTTTGGGCAGGATTGACGGTGGGGTCGGACTCGCGATCAACAACCCGGCCTTTGAGTTAATCGCCAAACCTGCACGCCGGATTGAAATCGAGTCTTGTCAATGTCGGGAACGGGCATACGCCATACTTGAACGCCTTCAAGCAAAATTCAATTTTCCGGGTATACACGTTGAATTTTTGTCTGAAATCCCGGCGCATTCGGGCTTCGGATCGGGAACGCAGCTCGCGCTTGCGCTTGGCAAATCGGTGAGCACACTTTACGACCTGTATCTCAGCGTCCCGGACCTCGCCTTCGTCGCCGCTCGCGGCGGAACATCCGGCATCGGCGTTGCCGCATTTGAACATGGCGGATTCGTCCTTGATGGCGGACATTCATTTCCCGATCAGAAATCCTCTTTTCTCCCCTCCTCTGCCGTTGGCGATGTTCCGCCGCCGCCCGTTCTTCTTCGATACCCCTTCCCGAACTGGGACATACTAATCGTTAGTCCGACCTGCACGCATATCTCGGGCAAAGCCGAGGTCAATCCGTTTCAGACGTTATGCCCCCAGCCGCAATCGACAGCGGAACGCCTCTCACACATCATCATGATGAAACTTCTGCCGGCAATTTATGAAGCGAACCTCAACGCCTTCGGCGATGCCATTAATCGCATTCAGACTTTTGGATGGAAGAAGGTTGAGATTGACGCGCAACGCGGCGTACTTCAACAAACGCTCGACTTTCTACGAGACAACGGCGCGCTCGGCGCCGGGGTTAGCAGTTGGGGGCCCGCGATTTTCGCCGTAGGTGAAGACCTCCCCACCCTGCACGAAAAGACAGAAGCCTTCCTTGACTCAATCCCGAATGGCGGTAGTTGCTTTATTACGCAGCCGAATAATGCGGGCGCCCACGTGGAACTGACCTGATTGCATGTGTTGACATTAATCGTAGGGGCGAGGTTCCCTCGCCCGCTTTTGTTCTTTCACGTTTGCGAATTGATATTTGAAATATGCCGCGACCTGGCACAAGGCGAGGTTCCCTCGCCCGCTTTGGCTCTTTCACGTTCGTGAATTGATTTTTGAAATATGCCGCGACCTGGCGCAAGGCGAGGGGACCTCGCCCCTACGGTTCGGTTGTGAATGGTTAGGCGGACGATAGAGATTGCCGACTCGCGCGATGGGTTGGGGGACCCAACCCCTACGAAGGCTCCTGCGCTTGTGCAATCCTCTTCATTGTCTTGTTGTGATGAAATGTCAACAGAACCTAGGGTGTGCTGACATTTATGTAAGATATACCGGTAATCGTAGGGGCGAGGTTCCCTCGCCCGCTTTTGTTCTTTCACGTTTGCGAATTGATGTTTGAAATATGCCGCGACCTGGCACAAGGCGAGGAGACCTCGCCCAACGTTTCGGTTGTGAATGCGTAGACGGACGAGGGATTTCCGACTCGCGCGATGGGTTGGGGGACCCAACCCCTACGAAGGCTCCTGCGCTTGTGCAATCCTCTTCATTGTCTCGTTGTGATGAAATGTCAACAGAATCTAGAGTGTGTTGACATTTACGTAAGATATACCGGTAATCGTAGGGGCGAGGTTCCCTCGCCCGCTTTTGTTCTTTCACGTTTGCGAATTGATATTTGAAAAATGCCGCGACCTGGCGCAAGGCGAGGTTCCCTCGCCCCTACGGTTCGGTTGTGCATGGGTAGGCGGACGATAGGGATTTCCGTCTCACGCGATGGGTTGGGGGACCCAACCCCTACGAAGGCTCCTGCGCTTGTGCAATCCTCTTCATTGTCTCGTTGTGATGAAATGTCAACAGAACCTAGAAAGAAACCGAGTTTTCAGGAAAAACTCGGTTTCTCAAAGTCGCTAATCCAGATATTTTGTAGCCGCGTATAGTCGAATCTGGCTGCCGCTTCGATTTCGCAAGCAAAGGATTAGCTCATCTCTATCGTCGTTGTCCGAATCGTCAATCTTCAGATCAACAATCTTCCCGTCAAGCAGCGGACTCTTCCAAGCGATAGTGTACAGCCCGTCCCGCCTCTCAAGAACCACGAATTGATCGTAGGGTTCACCGTTCCGCCTCTCCGCGGGAGCGCCGAGCGTGGTTGCGATTTCCATTATCCCATCGCCGTTCAGGTCCCCGACCGCAATTCGTTCCCCAAATAACGGCGGCGTTTGCCAAAGAAGTCTAGCCATACTTGGATTAATGCGGTACGTCCGAAGATGACCGTCAGAATCTATCATGACAATCTCGCCGCTCCGATCCGAAGCGTTCGCGTTCAATATACGGGACGCTACCGAATGATAATTGACGCGCAGAGCGGAGGGTTGCGTGCCGTGGTTGCCAGTCGCGTCCCTAATGAAAAAGACGGTGGAATGGGCATCATAACCCGACTGATTCGTCCCGGTTGTCGCGGCTATGAAAAAATCGGCGCCATAGGCGACTATCATTGGCGAATGTTTAGATATCGACGCGCTTCCGTCCTCTAGCCATTCAATGCGCCACGTGATGTTCGGCGGGGAAGCAATAAAAAGTTCGTCTCGATCACTCTCATCCTGATCGGCGGAGAGCATCGTTCGCCGTTCTCGATCCGTAATAGGCGACTCCGCCTCCCGGTACTGGACATCCGTTAGATCAGCGGGTTTGTCAAAGCCGACGCCGTTCCATCGCAACGCCTTGATTCGATTAGCCTCCGCCACTATCAGCTCATTGTAGCCATCGCCATTGACATCTGCCACATCAAGCGCAAGACATGCCAAATTTTTGTCTGGCAACCCTTTCCATTTCAGATGATAGGGATCCGCCTCTCCCGGCGGCACCGGCGCTGATATAATCGAGGACGATACGGAGAGGATTGTCTCAAATTCGACATAGTAGTCGAGATACCCCGTAGTCACATCCCAAAGAAATAACGTGCCTTGCACGGGTTGATGCGGCTTGACCCGTGATAACCTGCCGGTCAACAACTGTTTGCATCTCAGCGCGCTCCCGTATCGCTTTGCCCGAGAGATTGACAATAGCCCGTTACTCGTGGGGAAATCACGCCAATCCACGCCGTCTATGCCGATGAAGCGCTCCCCGACATGCGCGACCAGTCGCGCCGCAAGCATGCGCGTCAGGATGTCACAGACCGTCTTGAGATTGGCTTGATTGGAAGTCAGAGGGATAAGACCCATTGCCGAGTCATCTTGCGGAAGTTGCATACAAATCTCCTCCGCGGCTTGACGAATCGCAAGGTTTGGGTTGGTCGGCTTGGCGCCGGAGGTCTTTGCCAAGAGGCACGCGGCTATCAGGATAAGAAATATGAAGGAAGGCTGTTTCATTCGGTCGTTAACCTTTGACGCACAATCAATCGGAGGCGCTCAATGAATTGAGCAACTACAGACTGCCGGTTCTTGTTATTTAAAGATTCGGAACTAGTATCAGGAGTCGCGCATTGGACGCCCAAAGCCCTTTAGTTCGGCGATTTATCGCGGCTGGATACCATTTCCGGCGCCTGATGAGTCGGGGAACTACGGTCAGTCCTATCAATTTCTGAATCGCTCAGGCTTTGGGGCTACGTATTAGGACATTTCGACCTGCGATTGCTCCTACCAGATTGGCGTAAGGGGGTTTACGGCACACGGAGTGTGCCTACTACCATAAGGAATATGCCGAGAAAAGTTTCGCTTGACAAATCTCCGTCGCTGTGTGAACATAGGACTCGGCACTTTCATCCAAAAGAGACCGACCTACTCAAATTAGCGTGATTCAAAATGTCAATTCCAAACCACTACCAAACATTGGAAATAGATCGACACGCAACGCCGGAGGCGATTAAGCAGGCATTCCGTCGGCTGGCGAAAGAGTACCATCCGGACAAAAATCCGACACGCGAGAAATCTGCCGAGAGAATGTTCCGCCAGATTTCCATGGCGTACGATGTGCTCCGCGACCCCGAGGCGAAATTCAAATACGATTTAAAATTGAGCGCCGCAACACAAAATAAGCGGTTTCGGAGCGCCAGTTTTGACGCTCTCAGGCATTCGCGTTACGCCGAATACCGGTTCGGCTTGATGTTTCAGCAACTGTTGACTCAGAACTATGAGGTTGGCATCCGGATTTATGAACAGTTGCGCCGCGGAAGCAAAAAGTTCCGCATTGATGATTTCCTGGGTTATAAGGATAGCCGAGACTGCGAGTTTCTTATCGCCGAAGCCTATCAAACACTTGGAGACCTTCCGAAAGCGACGCGCATTTACGAATCTTTGCTTGCGTCAGAAAAGCGTCGGCCGGTTTTTCATCATTTTGCCGGCGAAATCAAAGATCGGTTGAAACGAATCTACTGCTATACCTTAGCCGACCCGGCACACATAGAATCTATCCCTAACAATTTGGAGAAAATCCGCGCCCTGAAGTTGTCAAAACGCGAGACCGCATGGGCATACAAAAAACTTGCGGAATTCTACTGCGACATTAACTGGCTTGCCAAAGCACGAGAAATGCTGCAGATGGCGCTTGAACTGCATCCGCGCCTAAAAGGTACAAAGAAGATTTGCCAGAAACTGGATCTGGATCAGCGCTTATTTCAAGATTGATTGTCTTGTTCCAAGATTGTAACATGCCTTGAAATTGACACACAAGCCGAAAGCGTAAGGGTGTCAGGGGAAATGCCCCTGATTTTTGGCATAAGGAAGATTGGAAGGCTGGAAGACGGGAAGTGTGAAAAATTTCCGTCCACCCATACCGCAAACTAGGTGGATTCGCTAATACAGTGGTCGCAGTGTTGGGTTTCACTACGGATTTTCGCTGTGATTTCGAGAAGAAACCGAGTTTTCGGGAAAAAAGGGATCTCTATCGATCAAGCGAATGAACGATGAGTAGGATTTGCTATCGCCTTCCTTATTCAGTCAGTTGATCGATAGAAAATCCTACTCGCTATCCGTTCGCTTGATCGGTTTCAAGGCAATCGTATAGCGTCTTCCTTTTGACACGAGGCACGTTTCTATGAATACGACAAACAGAGAAAAAGATATCGAATACCTTCGCGAAGGCGAGAGAAAAGCGTTGGAACTTGATAACCGAGGTCCCATCAAGTTTGCCCCCGATGGATCGCTGGACAGCGAAATTCTGGAGGCTTACTCGCGTTACGGCTTCTATGTGTTTCAAGGTGTCGTAACCGGTGAGGAACTCAGCGATTTACAGACCGAATTGGAACATATCCTTGAACGCGCCCCTTACACCAAGGACGCGCTCCTTGACGCAAACGGAATGCCCGCGATTGGAAGCGATCTTACTTATCCGGTTTTCAACTTTGCCAAACCGTTGAGCGATCCCGTGGGCGGCACCTCAAAAAATAAGGGGCGCCACCATGTTAAAATGGACGAACCCGAGCCGCCTCCCGACGCCCCGGAATACGTTCTGTACACAATTTCCGGTCCGTTACAGCTCATGGATTCCTGCCTACGTCTCTATGGGCACCCGCAACTTCTATCCGTAGCGGAACAGTTAAACGGACCGGATTTCGCCCCGTTCGGCGAGGCGATATTCATGAAGCAGCCGGGACTGGGCGCTTCCGTCGCCTGGCACCAGGACGGCACCACACATTGGGACAAGCCCGATCTTGACGAAAGCACGCACGGTTTCAATTTCATGTTTCAGTTCTACGGAAGTTCGGCCGGCAGCGGCGTTTGGGTACTCCCCGGATCGCACAAGGGAGAAAGATACGATATCAAAACCATGGTCGAGGCAAACGGCGGTTCCGACCGTCTGCCCGATGCGGTGCCGCTCGTCTGTGAACCGGGAGATGTTGTCTTGGCAAACCGTCAAACGTTGCACTGCTCTTTCGCCAACACGTCGCCGGACAGGCGTGCCACCTTCAATTTCGGATTTCACCGCCGCGACTCGGTGCTAAATGTCAACACGCACTTCTTCGAGCAGCCGATAACATATACCGAGCAGTACATTCATGAAAGGGCGCGATTGATTGCCTTGGGGATTGATGCCCGACAGTTGCGTTATCCCCACGAATCTCAATACGTTTACCAACCCTTTATCGGCGAGGAAGATGCCAACCGCTGGAACGAGGCGGCAAGAGAAAACATCCTGAAGGACTACCACCTGAAAGACCTTCGCCTTTAATCCTGCACTGCCGCCATTCTGGGAACGTACATTTGTAGGGTGGGCACTGCCCACCATCATAGGGATTAAGTTAAGCGTTTTAGGACGCGAGTTACGCGGATTTCTCTGGGTACGCGTTTAACACAATTATCCACCTGTGGGATCTCTATCGCACTCGCTATCCACTCGTTTGATCCTCTGAGGCTTTGGAATTCGGTGTGTCCACATTTCTACAAACCCTGCGGGATCTCTATCGCACTCATTTTCCATTCGCTTGATCCCTCTGGGGCTAAAAGACAACGCTCTTCAAAGCCGATCCGAGAGGGCGGCATGGATGTTACTTGCGGAAATAATTATTCCGTCTCGGGATAATGGGGCGCTATCAACTGCCGTCTAGTCCAAGCTCGACCGCAATATCTGCCATGGCATCGATTACAAATGCGATGTGTTCCTTAAGCGGCACGTCAAGATCATCGGCTCCTTTACGGATGTCCTCTCTATTCACAGTGCGCGCAAACGCTTTGTCTTTGAGTTTTTTCTGTACCGAGGAAACCTTCACTTCGGCAATCTTCTTATTCGGGCGAACGAGCGCTACCGCCGTTACAAATCCAGCCAACTCATCGACGGCATAAAGGGTTTTATCCATCGGGTTTTTTCGTTCAAGATTAAGGTAATCGGCATGTGAGCGGATTGCATATATCACATCGGCCGGATAACCCTTTTCCGTCAGAATTTTGGCGCCGACCTCCGGGTGTTGATCGGGGTTCGGGTACATCTCGTAGTCGAAATCGTGCAAAAGCCCGACAATCCCCCACTTTTCCTCATCTTCACCCCATTTCCGAGCGTACGCTCTCATGCATGCTTCAACAGCCAAGGCGTGCTTAATCAACCCGTCTTTTTGGGTGTATTCATGAAGAAGTTCTAAAGCGCTGTCTCTATTCATACTCTATTCCCCCAGCAAGCCGTGTTTCCGTGACAAATAATCGTTCGCTATAATCATTGCGACCAAGTGGTTCATTCGCTAAATAAATGGCTCATCCGAAACCGAGTTTTTTCCTCAAAACTCGGTTTCTTCCCAGTGTCATGCAGCTTTGCAGCATCGGCATAATGACTTACGCGCTTCTGTAGGGAACAACGATCGTTGTTCCCTACTCATGACGGTCAACCAAAGACTGATAATCATGGCAATCACTTAATCACATAAATCACAGTTCAGACAACCTTGACCGCCGACACCCGACGCTTACCACATATACTTAGTTGAAACCGAGTTTTTTCCTCAAAACTTGGTTTCTACCCAGTGTCATGCAGCTCTACAGCATCGGCATAATGACTTACGCGCTTCTGTAGGGAACAACGATCGTTGTTCCCTACCCGTGACGGGCAACCAAAGACTGATAATCATGGCAATCACTTAATCACAGTTCAGACGCGGCGTCAACCCACCATTATTGGCGGCTTATTCCTACACAGTACGACATGTTTTTTCCAATGAACATCATCGCGTTCGGGATAGTCTTCCCGGTAGTGCGCCCCCCGGCTCTCCGTTCGAATAATTGCGGCTTGAGTAATCAAATACGCAACGTCAAGTGTGTTTTGAAATTCAAACGCTGCCATATCGCGCCAAGAATGCGCCTGATCCATCTCCTGCAAAATGCCATGTACGACTTTGAGCGCCGCTTCGGATCTTAGAATGCCAACGTCTTCCCACATCAGGCGCCGAATCTTTTCTTTGCCGGATTGCACGTCAAACGAATTGGAAGCGCTGTTGCCATTCTCCGTTTGAACCTGAATTTTCCGCAGGTCTTTTTTGTCAAGCTGTCGAGCATACTCGATTGCGGATTTCGCGGCGCGGGTTCCGAAAACTATACACTCCAGCAAAGAGTTGCTAGCCAGCCGATTCGCGCCGTGGACGCCTGTACATGCCACCTCGCCGCAAGCGTATAGACCGTTAATGTTGGTTTCGGCATTCAGGTTGGTGCGGACGCCTCCCATCATGAAATGCGCACCGGATCGAACGGGGATGAGATCCCTTGTAATGTCAAGTCCGTAGTGTTTGCAAGTGTGGGAGATTGTCGGGAATCGCGTCTGAATGAAGTCCGGCGATAAATGTGTAACATCAAGGTACACGCACGGGAAACCCGTGGCTTGCATCTCATTCAGAATTGCCCGGCTGACAACATCTCGGGGAGCGAGTTCTGCGTTTTCATGGTATCTTCGCATGAATTCTTCACCGCGAATGTTTACGAGTACGCCTCCTTCCCCGCGTACCGCTTCCGAGATTAAGAAATGAGGGGCGCCATCCAGAAAAAGTGTTGTCGGATGAAATTGAACGAACTCCATGTCCATCATCTCGCATCCCGCTCGCCACGCCGCGGCAAAACCATCCCCTGTCGCCACATCGGGATTTGAGGTGCACTCGTAAACGCACCCGAGCCCTCCGGCTGACAGAATTGTGGCTTTGGCGCAAATCCAATGCGCCACATTATCGACGAGAGCAATCACGCCGTAACACGTCTCCCCCTCCGTGATGAAATCAATAGCAAACGCGTTTTCGACCACTTGCACGCGCTTCTGTTTTTGAAGGTGGTTGACCAGCACATCCGTTGTCTCTATGCCGGTAGCGTCACCTCGATGCACAACGCGCCGCCGCTGATGAGCCCCTTCCATAGTAAAGCCGAGGGCGCCGCCTTCTTTATCAAATTTCGCCCCCCATTCGATCAGCTCCGCGACTCGTTCAATCCCTTCCTCTACCATGATTTGAACGGCGAATCGATCACAAATACCAACTCCCGCTTTGAGGGTATCTTGAACGTGGGCATCGATTGTATCGTCGACATTCATCGCCACGGCGATGCCACCTTGGGCGTAACGCGTGTTGCTCTCCTTCAGCGCGCTTTTGGTTATCAGAAGCACACTGCCGTGTTGATTGGCTTCAATCGCCGCTCGCAGCCCGGCGCTCCCACTCCCGATTACCAAGAAATCCGTGTCGATTCGAGGCAGCGCTGAAGTGTCAAATTGAAGTATGTATCGGCGATCCATAGCGTTTCATCCGGGGAAAACAAAATCTGTATGAACTCGAACCCTCTTAAGTTGGAAGCTCATACTAATTCCGAATCTATTCGTTACAAGAGCCGCTGGTTTGTAGTAGTGCAATGCATTGCACGTTCTGCATTGGCTGTAACATTTAGATTTCGAATTCGTATCATAATCTTTTGCTTACCTTTACTACCTTGCCGCTTCCGTCGGCGACTAACGTTCCATCTTCCAATGTAATGTCCGCTGTAGCTTCAATGAGCCGTTTAGTATTCTTGACGCGTTTGGCGTTGATGATTAGCTTTTCACCCACGGGCGCCGGACTCTTGAATCGCATCTCAAGTTGGGCTGTTACAGCGGGACTATCGAAACTGGCGATTCCAACATAAGTGATTGCTTCATCCAACAGAGCGCTAAGTATTCCGCCGTGCATCACATTCGCCCATCCTTGGAAGTGATCCGGTGGCGTACACACAATCTGCACAGTTGCGCCGTCTGGCGCGATGTTTGGAGCAACTTGCAAACCTAACGGATTTTGTTTCCCGCAAACGAAGCATCGGTCATTATTTTCGATTTCCATGTGACGTGTCCTATAGTCGTTTCGGTAAGAAAGTGTTTACCTTAGTGGTTCTCTCGGAAACCGAGTTTTTTCCTCAAAACTCGGTTTCTTCCCGGAATGGTAGTGGCTTCTACGTATCAGTTTAACCCGATCATGACGGGCAACTAGCGACTGTTAATCATGGCAATCACTTAATCACATAAATCACAGTTCAGACAACTGCCAAGACGCCCCAATAGCGGTATCCATGCAGAAAAAACAAATCAATTGCATTGACTAGAATTCTCTAATCCGCGTTAATCCGCGTCCCTATTCCGTTTGACCGTATGAGATTGAGCGATAATCTGTAGGTTGGGTTGAACGGCACATCAAGAACGCCCCGTCCACAGGATAACCGCGCCCAGATACCGACACCGTTAAAAGCCCCCAAAATCGTAGTGAAACCCAACACTCCGACCATTGTATTGGGGAATCCGGCGGTTTTTATGTATCCATCTGGCTTGAGGTATGCGTGGACAGAAAATGTTCACCCTTCCCGTCTTCCATCCTTCCAATCTTCCTTATGCCAAAAATCAGGCGCGATTCCCCTATTGTGCCCCCCTCATCCCAACATATCAAGGTTTGATTCCAGTTTTTCCTTTTCCGACTCAAATCTTGCGAGCAAATCCCGTTTTTGCGTAACGACTGCTTCGGGCGCGCGTTCAATGAATTTCGGATTGTCAAGCGTCTTTTGTGTAGAAACGAGGTCAGCGGTTAACTTATTAAGACGTTTCTGTAGACGCTCTCTTTCCGCGTCAATGTCAATCACCCCAGCCAATGGGACATAAATAGTTAAGTCATTGACTACCGCTGTCGCGCAGGCGGCCGGCTTTTCCAGAAATTCAGCAATTAAGACACTTGAGATTCGCGTGAATGAGGGGAGGTAATCCTCAAGGTGCGTTTCAAGCAAGTTGCGATGCTCGGCCTGGGGAGCTTTAATCAGGATGTCGACTTCGCTGGATGGCGCCACATGCATCTCGCCGCGAATGCTGCGAATACTTTCGATAACGTCCATAATGGTGCGCATTGCGTTCTCCGACGCCGGATCTTCCCATGCGAGGTCCGGCTCCGGCCACGGCGCAACCATGATGCTGTCTCCCTCGTGCGGTAACCGCTGCCAAATCTCTTCGGTAAGAAACGGCATGATTGGGTGTGACAAACGCATCGTGCGTTCGAGAATGTCTGCCGCGACGGACTGAACCATCTGTCTGGCGCTTGGATCGTCGGTGTAGTACAACCGTTGTTTAATCAGTTCAATATACCAATCGCAGAACTCATGCCAAAGAAACTCGTAGATGGCGTGCGCGGCATCGCTAAAGCGAAATTCTTCAAGATAAGCTGTCACGTTCCTTACTGTCGCGTTCAATCGACTGCGGATCCAACGATCGCACAATAATAGTTTGTCGTTCGAAATCTCGACTTTTGATGGATCGAAATCGTCAAGATTCATCAGCAGGAATCGCGAGGCGTTCCAAATCTTGTTGGCGAATCGTCTTCCCGCCTCTATTTGTGACTCCGGCAGCGGCATGTACGGATTTGGAAGGGTACAAAATACCAGCGCGAATCGAAAAGCGTCAGCGCCGTACTTGTCGATTGTTTCAACCGGGTCGATGGTGTTGCCGCGAGATTTGCTCATTTTCCGCCCCTGTTCGTCCGCAATGAGCGCGTGAATATAGACCTTTCGAAACGGCGCCTCGCCGAGGCATGTCAGACCTAGCATAATCATTCGCGCCACCCAGAAGAAGAGAATATCCCAAGCTGTGACCAATACGGAGGTTGGATAAAACGACTCTAGGAGGTCCGTTTCTTTGGGCCAACCCATCGTTGAGAAGGGCCACAACCCCGAACTGAACCATGTGTCTAGCACGTCCTCCTCCTGCCTCAAGTCTTGACTGCCGCAGGTACACTCTTGAGGCGTTTCGACCGCCACAATGACCTCGCCGCAGTCGTCACAATACCAAATCGGCAGTCGGTGGCCCCACCAGCGCTGACGCGAAACTGGCCACGGCAGAATGTTCTCCATCCAGTGATAAAAACGTCTCTCCTCGCGTTCGGGAATGATTGCAACTTCGCCTTTTCGGACGGCTTCGACTGCCCGCTCCGCAAGTGGTTTAACGTTGATGAACCACTGCGGCGAAAGGTACGGCTCGACGATAGTGTCACAACGATCATGGTGTCCGACGGCATGTGGGTGCGGAACGACCTTAATGAGCAGATTCTTATGTTGTAAATCTTCAACCAATGCGGAGCGGCAGTCAAATCTATCCATTCCCTGATATTTCGAACCTGCCGCGTGATTGAGCGTTCCATCGGGGTTGAAGATGTTGATTTGAGGGAGATCGTGTCTGAGTCCGAGTTCATAATCATTCGGATCGTGGGCAGGTGTCACTTTTAGCGCGCCCGTCCCGAATTCTCGGTCCACATACTCATCCGCAATGACGGGAATTTCTCGCTGAACAAGCGGCAAAATCACTGTTTTGCCGATGACATGCCGGTACCGATTGTCGTCCGGGTGAACCGCGACTGCCGTATCGCCAAGCATTGTTTCCGGACGAGTTGTGGCAATTTCCAAAAACTCTGACGAATCCTTAATCGGATACTTGATGTGATAAAAATTGCCATCTATCTCAATCGATTCGACTTCCAAATCGGAAATTACGGTTTGACAGTTGGGACACCAGTTTGCCAGATACGTATCGCGATAAACCAACCCGTCGTTGTAGAGCTTGACGAACGCCGTTCGAACGGCTTCGGACAAACCTTCATCAAGCGTGAAACGTTCGCGTTCCCAATCGCAAGAGCAGCCAATTTGGCGCAGTTGCTCAATTATTGTTCCGCGCGACTCATTCTTCCAGTTCCACATTCGATCGATGAATTTCTCGCGACCAAGCGCCTCCCGAGAGGTTCCCCAAACCGCCAGTTTCTGCTCCATGATAATCTCGGTGACGATTCCCGCGTGATCTGTGCCCGGCATCCAAAGTGCATTGTAACCTTGCATCCGCTTCCAACGAATCAGCATGTCCTGCAGTGTGTTGTTAAGCGCGTGCCCAACGTGGAGGTTTCCGGTGATGTTGGGAGGTGGAATTACGATGGAGTATGGCGGTTTCTCGGATGTTTCGGCGGCATGGAAGTAGTTCTTGTTCAACCAAAACTCATACCATTTCGTCTCGATTTCATGTGGGGAGTAGGTGGTCGGGATATCCGTCATCAACTCGTCTGATGCCTCCTGTCGGTATACGATAAATTCACGGGAATAAAAAGTCGTTAGTTCGGGTAATGATGGGTTTTAAGCGAACACAATGCTTTTCAATTTTACCATCTTAATGGTTCACTCGAAACCATCAAACGAATGAATAATGAGTGATCAAGCGAATGGATAATGAGTGCGATAGAAGATCCTGATAGAGACCCCTTTTTTCCTCAAAACTCGGTTTCTTTAGGGATGCTATAGCGAGAGCACTCCACCCGATCGTGGATGCGGAATACTTTTCCGACAACGACACCGGGGGAAGCGGCAAGTCCGGAAAGAACAGTAGGATTTCCTTCTGCGGATTGAAGTGTCATATACTTTTGGCTGGAGGAAAAGGTTAGTCGTCAACTTAAAATAGTTAGGACTTATGCAAGTTTCATTAATTCGTACATAAGAATAAGGGGGTAAAGTAATACGTAATGAGTAATGCGTAAAAAGATTGATGACGATCGAACGAGTGAATTGAGTAATGCGACATATTCTTGGCATTTATTGAAACCGAGTTTTTTCCTCAAAACTCGGTTTCTTCCTAGAATCAAAGCGGCTTATACGTATCGGTCTAATCCGCCCATGACTTTCAACTAAAGACTGATAATCATAGTCCATCACTTAATCACAAAAATCACAGTTCAGACAATGTAACCGTCGACACCCGGTACTTACCACCTACCGGCTCTATCGGACAATTACGTTTCGGTGAATCCACTTTCAATCAGCGCGGCTAGTTCTTCAATGGCTTCCCCTTCATCGGCGCCATCGGTGGTAATGGTCAGCTCCGTGCCTTCCCCGGCCGCCAACATCATTATGCCCATAATGCTCTTGGCGTTTACCTTCATTAATCCTTTCTGAAGATAGATGTTAGACACAAAGCGACTGGATGTTTGAGCAAACATTCCGGCTGTTCGTAAATGCAAACCGAGTGAATTCCGAACAGTCACCACTTTTTCGCGCATTAATACACTCCATGCAGTGTTATACTTCACGCGGCTGAAAATTGCGCGTTTTCAAGCGTATGGCGGCAGGTGCGGTTGGAAACCGCAAGGATTTCTATCCGGCTCCGTCGCAATGGAGAACTACCTCTTGGCATCCAACGGTTGGACAATCTCGCGAAGCAGCGTTTCATGCCGCCATTGATCTAGCGCGTCTTCATCGTTTTTATCTTTTGCCATTCTTGCAAGAGCGCTATCAAATTCCTTTGCGGCGTCCAAACCCAATTTGTCGCCCCAAAGACTCATGGCGGCAACTTCAATCAAGTTCGACAAGTTTCTTCCGGGACGCACGGGTATAACGACGTGTGGCAGTTTCTCGCTGTGAAAAATGTATTCGTCGTCCCTAATTCCGGTGCGATTGTAAGTCTTGTCCTCATTCCAAGGCTCAAGTGTGGCGACAAGTTCAACCTGCTTGCGATCGCCTACCGCCGTCACGCCAAAAAGGGCGACAACATCAATTATTCCTATTCCCCTGACTTCGATGTAGTGCTTGTATGGTCGAGGACGAATACCGAAGACGCGATGCTCCGACACCCTCTTCAGTAGCACGGTATCATCCGCAATTACCCGATGCCCGTTCTGTAACAGTCCAAGCGTGCACTCGCTCTTGCCAATGCCGCTTTGCCCAAGAATCAAGACACCGACGCCGAAAACATCTACCAGATTCCCGTGCACATACTCGGAGGGCCCAAACTCGTCCTCGAAGAATAGAAGCAGGCGCGTCGTGAACGCCGAGGAGGCGAGAACTGTTGTCAAAACCGCAATGCGATTTCGGTTGGCGATGTCGATCAACTCTGAAGGCGGATTCAATTTGCCTGTAACGACAATGCAAGGAAGGGGATATGAAAGTAATCTGTCCAGCACGGCGAAACGATCTGTAGCGGGAAGACTTTCCAAATAGGCGACTTCGCCGTGTCCGAAAATCTGGACGCGATCATAGCCGAAATGCTCATAATAACCGCAAAGCGCCAAGCCGGGGCGGTTTGACTCCGCGGTCTTGATCTGTTTATCCAAGCCGGCTTCGCCTGCCACGACATCCGTTTGCAGTTCGTGCCCCGCGTATTTGATTAAGTTGCGCACCGTTACATGTTGTACCATAGCCGCGATTCCGCAAGGTTATGAAAATTCGGGTTCTACCCACCCGTATTCCCCGTCATCCGTTTCGTAGAGGAGATTCACTTGTAACGACTCCGCGTTCACAAACAGCAGTAACGAATCATCGGAAAACCGCAACTGCAGTACGGCGTCTTCAACCGTGAGCGGTTTTGAGGCGAACTTGTCCGTAACCTTTACGATCGGTGGAGAGACTGTAGGCGAATCGTCGGTTTCTTCCGCCGTGGAAGATGGCGATGCGCCTTCGCTCAATTGCGCCGCGACATCGCGATGCGGTTGACGATGGCGCCGATCTTTCATCCGCTCTTTGTGACGCCTCACCTGCGATTCAATGCGATTTAGCGCGGTGTCTAGCGATTCAAAAACGTCGTGTGTCTCAATTCGTGCGTGAAATGTCGCTTTGCGAGCCGACAACGTCATTTCCGAGCAATATCGGGTTTTCTCCTGTTCTATGACGACCTGCAATTCATCAAGAAAGTTAAAAATCCCTTCAAGTTTATTCGCCCGTTTTTCAACAAAACTTCGAATGTCATCCGTGACTTGGATGTGGCGTCCGGTAAAAGTTATCTGCATATCAAAATCTCCGTGGATATATACTTCATGCTGGTGAAAATTGCGTGTTTTCAAACGTCTGGCGGTAGGTGCGGTTGGAAACCGCGAGGATCTCTATCGCACTCGCTATCCACTCGTTTGATCCTACGGGGAACGCATGTCGCGACCTGGAGATCGCTCCTACAAAAGACGCAATTTCTGACAGCGCGCAGTATAAGTTGTCTGTTCGTTACTAGATTGCTATCTGCGTCTGGCGTTTTTCGGCATCGGTGCGGTTAAACGGCGTTTGCGAGGGGGGCAAATGTGCCAAGACCTACTCTTTCACCATGTCTGTTTTCTCTTGCTTGACGAGATGATATTAAGTTCCTCGCGGTATTTTTGGACGGTGCGTCTGGCAACATGAATCCCCTGATTTCCCAACGCGTTGGCAATTGCCTGATCGCTAAGCGGCTTCGCGGTATTTTCTCCATCAATCATCTCTTTAATCCTGCCCTTGACTGTAGTTGAAGAAACATTTTCTCCATAGTCGGTCGGCAGGTCTGTGCTGAAAAAGTACTTGAGTTTGAATATCCCTTGAGGCGTCTCAACGTATTTGTTTGACGTGACTCGACTGACTGTGGATTCATGGACGCCTGCGATCGCCGCGATGTCTCTAAGCGTCAAGGGCTTCAATCCTGCGGTGCCATGTTCCAGAAAATCCGCTTGAATCTCAAAAATCGCTTCGGTTACACTGACAATCGTCCTCCGACGTTGGTTGACGCTGCTAATTAAATCGATTGCCGAATTTCGCTGCTGTTCCAACCACTTCTTTGTTTCGGCATCGACTTTGCCGTTCTGACCGCGCAGCATCCTTAGATAAAACGGGTTCAATCGCAGTCGCGGCATCCCGTCATCGTTGGTAAAGACGTGGTATTCGCCGCTGATTTTCTGGATGAAAACCTCCGGAACGATTAAACGGGACGGATTATTTCCATTCTTGAGATATTTTCTGGCCGGGTCCGAGAAATAGCGGCCTGGATACGGCGCGAGACGACCAATCAACTCCTTCGCCTTTATGACTTCCTCGATGTCCACGCCAAGCCGATCGGCAATTCTTGGAATCTGATTATTCATAAGATTCTTAAAGTGCTTCTTGAGGATTTGCTCGGCAACAGGGTTGCGAGTTTTATTCACCTTCATTTGAATCAGCATTGATTCGGGCACCGTCCGAAACGCGATGCCGACCGGTTCAAAATTTTCTTGGATATATTCAAGCACTTCCTCCACATGGTCGACTTCGCAACCAACCGCATCGGCGATATCTTCAAGAGTGAGATTGTAAACTTGCAATTTGGCATTTTCATATTTTAACGTGTATGTCTGTTTATTTGCCTCATCGACTATCTTCCATCTGTCAAGCTCTTCATCATGTACGATTTCGGAATTGGGGGACAGCGAGATTTCGTTGGTCATTAACTCCTGACGGAGGTGGCGTTCAAGAACCGTGCGCAACTCTTCGGAGGGATTGACATCGTTCAGATCGTTCTTGTATTTGGAACTTAATGCGAAAAGGGGCATTTTCAGCTGCCCATCGTCGTTAAGATTGCCTATAATCTGTTCTCCAATGGCTCTTTCGATATCCGACATCGGCGTTACGCTCAGTTGGGCGAGCAAGAATGCGTGCAGCGATTGTGTCTCGGCTACGTCGGCTTCTGGTCCATCATCGTCATTTGCGTGTTGGAGTGTCGTTTGCTCGCTGACATTCGCCATGTCATCAAAGGCGGCGTCCCAATCAATGTCGGGTTCCTTATCTTCCCGATCCAAGTCTTTTTCCGGTTCGTTCCATTCGGTGTCGGGATCCAACTCCGCTGTGTCGATAAGCTCCTCAACTTCAAGCTCCTCGGTCAGAATATCATCCTCCAACAGCATGATGTTCTCTTCCATACGCTCCCGCATGAATCCCTCGAGCTCCTGTTGCGTCATGAGCAATACCTTGATTGCTTGCTGCAACTTCGGGGTCATGACTATTTGCTGTTTTTGGAAAGCAAGCGCTGAAGCGCCTAGATTCATGGTTCGTCCCCTAGCGTCATCGGTTCAGTGTGCCCTGTCTGAGTTCGAAGTTGTGACCGAAGTAGAGATCTCGCGCCAACTCGTTGCCAACCAATTCTTCGGGCGTACCCGTCAGCGTGATTCTCCCGTCGGCAATCAGATAAGCTCGATCGACGATTCCGAGCGTTTCTTCCGCGTTGTGATCGGTGATCAAAATTCCAAGATCCCGACTGCGCAGGTGCAAAATTAGTTGCTGAATATCCTGAACGGCAATCGGATCGATTCCCGAAAACGGTTCATCCAGCAGCATAAAGGACGGAGAGGCCGCCAAAGCTCTGGCGATTTCCGCCCGACGACATTCTCCCCCCGAGAGCGTATAGGCTTTGCGATCCGCCAGGTCGGCGATGCCAAGTTCCTCCATCAACTCTCCCGCGCGTCTTTTGCGCTCAGTTTTGGGGATATCGAGCGCCTCGAGAATTGCCATCAGATTCTGCTCAATTGTCAACTTGCGAAAGATGGACGTTTCTTGCGCGAGGTATCCGATTCCAAGCCGCGCTCTTTTGTACATGGGCAAGAAAGTAATATCTCTATCGTCGTAGATGACTTGTCCGGCATTCGGGCGAATTAGCCCGACTACCATATAGAAGGTGGTAGATTTCCCGGCGCCGTTTGGCCCAAGCAAGCCGACTATCTCCCCGGTTTCAACATCAATGTCTACCTCATTGACAACAATCGGTCCTTTGCGCGAATATCTTTTTATGAGGCCACGGGCTTGAAGTCGGCTTGACATAGGTGTATTTACCCTGTTTGAATGATGCCTGTTTCATGAAGCCTTACATGGATGCGTTGAAACAAGTCCGTATTGCCACGGTCAATCTCCCGATGATTCACTCTCGTCCTCCGTGGCGGTTTCCGCGGTTTTTTGCGTTCGTTTCATTCTGACCTTGAATTTGACGCCGCCATCCGCCGTTTGCTTTCCGGTGCGTCGATTGAAGGTGAAATGTTCGGCTTCCAATCGATCAGCGTTTTGAATGACGACCACATTGTCTCGGAGGTCCACGGTGTCATCAACATGGTTTATGATTGCGTGTTCGCACGTGGCAAACATACCCTCGTCGCGGATTTCGACGTTTCCTTCCGCCACTGTTTTGATGGTTGCGTCTGTCTCGACGTCTTCGTGGATAGTTACTTTGTCGGCGTGCAGAAACCCGTTGGGACGTATTATCTGAACCTGTCCAAAACGAGGCCCTTTTCTCAAAATGGTAAGACCTTGCTTCTCATCGCGCTCGAAATAATCCGCGATTCCGTCGATTATCTCCTCATCGTCCGATGCGTCAACCGCATCGGACTTAACTTGTTCTCGCGCCGCGCCGGTCGTTTCGGGCTCCTCCGCGTATGCGTCGTGCGGCAATAAGAGGGAAGTGAGGCAAAAACCAAGACTCCAAACTAGGGTTATCAGCCCTCGCGTGGCGCAAGCGCGAGAACCGAAAAAAAATCTGCTTAAGTAGGCGGAAATAATCTCCCGTATTTCACTGATTTGGTTCATTGACCTTTTCATCCTTCGGATTTATCTTGAACTGAGTATTCTTCATGGTGAGTTTCTCAAGTGATGGACTGGCTTCCAATTCGTTCCCCGTCGCTGTCGAGTTCCCGCGCACAATTCTTGACGAGTTGGGCGCATATAATATGTCATCTCGATCTCTCCAGTGGAGTACGTCTGTATATAGCGTTCCATCTTGGCTTACACCGACAACTTGGTCAAACAGTTGGATGTCATTTGACCGCTTGATTATCTCACCCCGTTTACCTTTAAGTGTGATTTTCAGTTCGCCGTCTTCAAAAATTTTGACAGTCGGCTCTTTTACGGCTATTATTTTCTTTAGGATTGTCGCCTCGTAGCCAACAAGCACCCATTTTACAACTCCCGCCTCGGTATGGCTTGTCGAAAACTCGTGGAGTGTTTGTTGGGGAATCTCCGCCGCGAGTTGCGTATCACCCTCTTGTCCCGTGTCACACCCGAGCCCACATAACGCGAGAGTCGTTATCAAGACGGTCAAGAACTGCCACATCCGGCGTTTGGTTTCGGCAAGATGAGTTGAAAACGCGGGAAGACTAGGAATCAATGACATCTCCGGGCTGTTTTTTCCAGCGCTCATGCATCCAGATCCACTGCTCCGGATAGCGTCTGACATAGGATTCGATTATCTCGGTAAACATCTGAGTGTTAATCAGGAAATCTTGTTGGCGATCGCCGGTTCTCTTTAGATCCAACGGCGGCTCGACAATCACGCGATGCGAATCGTCGGGTTGGCGAATGATGAAAGTTGGCAAAATCGCCGCGCCGGTCTTGAGCGCCATTGCTACGGGGCTGTACGGCGTGTAGGCGGAACGCCCGAAAAAATCGACGAAAACCCCATCTACGCTCGTATCCACATCGGCAAGAACGCCGATCATCTCGTTTCGTTTCAGACAACGCAAAATGTCGCGGGGCGTGTTATCCCGGTCAATGGTAGAGTAACCGGCGGCTTCCCGCCAACCGCGCACCAAAGTGTCCAACCGCCGAGACCTCAGCCGCCGAGCTATCGGCGTCACAGGCCCCACCTGTTCCGCGACGCTAGCCGCGAGAAGTTCCCAGTTGCCAAAATGTCCCGTGAGAATTATCGCTCCCTTGCCTTGCGCCAATGCGCGATCAATGTGAAGTTTCCCTTCAAAGGTGACAATCTCTCGATTTTTCTCGCTAGACGTATGCGGAAAGCGAATAAACTCGGTGAGATTCTTCCCCAAATTCTGGAAACAGCGACGAACAAGGCGTTTGACAGACCTCCCATCGCTTAACTCGAGACTGAGATTGATGTGCTTTTCAGCAAGCGTTCTCTGATTGGCGGCAAGCCGATAGGCGACCAATCCCAAGAAAGCCCCGAAGGACAGCGCAATCTTGCGAGGAAGCGCGACCGCAGATGCGCAAACCAACCTAGCCATCAATCCATAACTGGAATCCTTCAAAAAACGCCACATACGCCGAGCTTGTGCGAGACTACGCATCCCGCGTTGGCAAATTTAATGTCCGTCTACGTCTTATCCAAGACCCTAGCAAAAGGTATACCATATATCGGTGTTTATTATAGCAGATAGACAGATTAAATTACAAGCCGATTTACGTCATCTTTCAGAGGAAACGCCTCTGATTTTTGGTTGTTGATGTCAGCGATGCGTTGAATTGGTGTCGTGAGAGAAAGGATGGAGGGATGGAAGGGCGGAAGATGGGAAGGAGGGATTATGGTGTTTCAAAGCAATATCTATATGTTACAAGTACCGGCAGTTTGTAGTTGCTCAATTCATTGAGCGCCTCCGATTGTCGGCCGTAACATTTAGATTTTGAATTCGTATTAATCCGCGATTCAGACCAATCACCGAAAAGAACCCGACAATCATCACTCTCTTGAATCCCTCTTCAATGTCGAAGCCCGCGTCAATCTACGTTCCTTCCATCCTTCCCCACACAACTCCATTTCATCGCATTACCGGCCATTATCACCCAAAAATTAGGTGTGTTTCCCCAGCAATTCTCATTTTAGAACCTGGAGCCGACAAAACCTCGTCAACTTTAAGTTTCTCGCTCTTGAAAAGCGTTATGTTGATTGCATGGTTTAATAAAATCGCGAAATCCGACACATCTTAGCCCCAGAGGGGCGGCAGGTTTGTAGAAACGCGGAGACACCACACTCCAAAGCCCCAGAGGGGCGACAGGTGTAGGCGTTAAATTCGTACAATACCATACGATATTGCCCCAAAAATGGCAACAAATGGGCTTACGACCTTCTGTTCCAACAAGATTCGATAGATTCAATCACTCGGCAAATTCAAATTGAGAATTGCTGGTGTTTCCCCTGCTTGGGTAGGTCGATTGTGTCGACTTCTTCAAAGAGCAACTGGCGCCGAATCCACGCGACTACGTCACGGGTGCCGATTCCATCTCTCAGATTCGTAAAGACAAAAGGCTTGTTGGCGCGCATCCGTTTCGCGTCCCTCGTCATGACACCGAGATCCGCCCCCACGTGTTCCGCCAAGTCGATTTTGTTAATGATGAGTAAATCGGAGCGCGTGACGCCCGGACCGCCTTTTCGCGGGATTTTATCTCCCCCGGCGACATCTATGACGTAAATGGCGGCATCGACGAGTTCCGGGCTGAAGAATGCGGCGAGGTTGTCGCCCCCGCTTTCGAGAAACAGGATGTCCAAATTCGGGAAATCGTCGCTCATCTGGTCAACCGCCTCAAGATTGGCAGAGATATCCTCGCGGATGGCGGTGTGCGGACAACCGCCGGTTTCAACGCCAAGAATTCGTTCTTTTGGCAAGGCTTCAACACGGGTGAGTATTTCCGCGTCTTCGCGGGTAAAGATGTCATTGGTTATCGCCGCCAGCTCGTAATTTTCGCGCATGGCTTTGCACAACTTTTCAATCAGGGCGGTCTTGCCCGACCCGACGGGACCTCCAATGCCTATTTTTAGCGGTTTCATTGAGGTATTCCTGTACAATTTTGCCCGAGTTGCTATTTGACTCGGAAGATGACAAGAAACCGAGTTTTTTCCAACGCGGAAACGCGCGTTTGACTCAAATCGCTCATCAACCTTTGATAGGATAGGAGAATTTGAACCAAAAACTCGGTTTCTCTTTGCGTAATTTTAGTCTGGCGGTGCGTTGAACATAAATGTCTGGGGATGCGTCAGGAGATGAAGAGCCGTGAATATAACCTCTCGTGGCGCATACTCTGAATGTCGAGGCCGGGCGTAAACCCTCCCAGCTCATCCATGCCCGCACTCTCTGCGAAGCGAGCAATCTCCAAGAGATCGGCGCGAAGATCCTGAATGACGCGTTGCGCATCCGTGGGCTTGAGTGGAATTAACCTTACCGCCGCGGACACTTGGCTTGCAACGCAGGCGTGGAGGTAGCCGAGAAGCGTCGATCGGAGGTCAACCGCCTTGGCGGAAGCCGTCAAGCCGTAAGCGATGGCATGGTGCCCGGCACATGCTCCGAGTCGCACTCGGTTTGTGTAGTCATTTAACATCCCGCTCTCCACGATTGTTGCGGCGTTTCGGAGAAACTGTTTGCCAATCTTGACGCTTCCTTCACGCAGTTCACGGGGTATTTTCATCGCGGTCAGGCGTCGGTCAAGGTCAACAATCCGCCCAATGCTCGTTGCTTTATACGCCAACCCGACAGCGAGGGCATCACCGGTTCGCATTCCGTGATAGAGGGTGGATTGTAAGAACGACTCTAGCGTCTCGCGGTCGTGGATCTGCCCGTCTTGAACGTAGGTTTCCAACCCGAAGGAGTGCGCAAAGGCGCCTGTCGGGAAAAAACTGTCTGTAAACTGAAGGAGAGCCAATAGGGACTCGTCCTTCGCGATTTTGTCAGTGGACATGGCGGTGGAAATGGGATTGACGGGTCGCGTGCGTAAAGACGCGCTTTTCGATCGTGTAATGGAATCCCAATCGACAAAACTGATTCTCTAGAGCAGGCTCATAAGGAACGAGAATCGCCCCCTTATCGAATCCGATGGGGCGATGCAGGTTTCCGATCTGGTAGCAGGCGAGGCCATACTCCTCGCGTGTCTCGAAACGAAGGACGAGCGCCTTTTCGGGCATACCCTCAACGACGATTTCAACGTCGGCGTCCCGATACAAGATGTCCCCGGGCGACAAAACAGCGCCGGTCGGAAGCGCGAGACCGAGTTCTCTGCCGGCTTCCGTCTTGAGGCGTTGGCGGCATTTTTGACGGGCTTCCCAGTCGAGACAAACGATGTCTCGCTCGGGTGGCGGGGAATTAGTGTCCTCCGTGATTATCCCTTGAATGAGTTGCATTGCGCTTCCGGTTTACGATTGTTCTACGCTCAGGCTATGAATTGTGAACCCGCGTTCCTCGTCGGCGATCCGCTCATCGTAATCGATCCATACTTCGGTCGGATAGCCTAACTCGGGGTGGTATGTCACCGAAATGGTTTCGGCGTTTTCGTCAATGGCGGACTGAAGGAGATTGAACAATCCCTCCATCGTACGGTAACGTTCCTTAGCGACTTCCAGAGGAATGGGAATATCGCCTTCAACGAAAGCGGCGCCGTGAATCCGATTTTCGCGCACGGTGATATTGACTTGGGCGACATAGTCCGGGAGACAGAAACAGGACCATTGGAAACTGAAGTTGTAGCTGGACACCATTTCGGACTCCCACTTCTTCCGATTGATATCGAGTTGCGATTGCGTACTCAGGGGCAGTTCGCCGCCTATGCCAAGAAACTCAATCTCACATGCGGGCAGTGTGGCGAGCATGGAGCATAATGCGATGATGGAGAACCGAGTGGAGGTGTTTTTCATATTGGATTGGCTTTTCCAAACAGCAGTGAGAAATAAGGGCTATTTTCTACCGAACACAAGACTCTTGAGAACGTAGATATAAGAGAACATTAGCATTCATCTTCTGTGAGTCAAATTAGCAAAACTTTTGCCTACCTAGCGATGCTTGGGAATTTCGGTGGAGGATAAGTATCTCCACCAAACACTACCTATGAGTCACTCAAGGGTTTTGCGGGGCCGGCACGATTCAGCAAATCCTTAAGGTAGTTTACTGGAACAGCGAAATTGAGATTCTGAGCATTATTCACAAGAGTTTCCGGATCTCTGGAGTAGAACGCGAATGAAGCTATTCCAATAACTTCACGATTGGTGTTTAATACAGGCCCTCCACTGTTACCCGGGGAAATTGGAGCAGTCATTTGAATACGTCTGCCTTGTGGATTAACTCGTAGGCCGCTAATCTTCCCATCCGACACCGTGCCTTGCATGTAAGGATTTCCCAGTGGGGTACCTACAACATAAACGTGATCGTTTATCTCAATATTGTCACTGTTCCCAAGAGGGGTTGGTTCAATGCCAAATGCTCTGACTTTGAGAATTGCCAAATCTTGGTCAACGTCAATTGCGGTATAGCCTACGATAGCGTATGACAATTCTTGGCTTCCAAATGGCGTTGCAGTGCCTTCTATTGCCCCTTCAATCACATGATAATTGGTTGCAATCAGGTTAGATCGGATAAAGAATCCAGTACCTCGTCCCTTTTCTTTTCCGTTGGCGTCGACCATAATCAGAAGCACCGTGGATTCACGCGCTTTTTGAGTGATCTCCTGTTCTGGAGTTAGTTTCTTTTTCAATCGGGAACTTTCGGGCTCAAGAGAATCGCCGGAGGTGTTGGACGTACCCTTCGGAAGGAAAGCTTTAGAATCCATCTTCCGGCGTGCTTGCTCTATCTTGTCTCGCGCCGATTTTGCCGTTTTGCTATCAGGTTGTGCCTTCTTCAGAAATTCCTGGAATTCGGCAATCGCTTCTGCAAACCGATTTGTGGCGAAATAGGAATTTCCGACGTAGTAACGTGCAGTTTGAACGCAGAAATCAAACTGCAATTTCTGTTCATTTGTAAGGTGCGGTACATCTATGTTACGGTTGTTAAGGAGAGGCCGGAAAATTGTATCAAACATCCTTATTGCCTCTTCATAGGCCTCAATCGACTTGTTTGCTATCTCGCTCTTTTCGTAGCAGAGGGCTTCGTAATATTTTCCTTGCAACTTGATAAGATTTAGCCTAGGATACGGTTTGGGGGGGTAGTCTTGTAGCTTCAGGTATTCTGTAGCAGCTTTATTGTATTGATTGAGTTCTTTGCGCAGTACCTCGGCGAATAGCAGTTGTGCTTGGGCGGACAGGATTAAATCATCATTATGTACTTCATTGATGTAAGTCGTGGCGAAGTTTTTCAATTCCCCTTCGCGCCCACGTTTGCAGAGCGCCACCATAGCATAACGAAGAGCAAAAGGGGCAAGTGGGTCTTTCCGCAAGTCCTTTTCCTTCTCGCCCGGTTGCCTCACGAGTCTTGCATACGAGTTGAATGCTTTCCCGAAATCTTCCTTTACAGAAAAGGCCGCGCCAATCTCACAGTAACTAGCCGCTACGAGATTCACCCATAGTGGTAGTCCGTTCGTCAGAGTAACGCGAATGTTGTCTGATTCGCCATCGGCGTGATTCTCAATGATGCTCTCGTAAGCGCTAATTGCTTCGTCATTTTTCTTCTCCTTCCTATGGATGTGGGCAATCATGCGTCTTGCATTTGAGACATACTGGCTCTCTGGATATTCCTTCAAGAGCCGATTGAAAGCGGCGCTTGCTTCTTTGAGACTGCCCTGGTTGTAATGGGCATTCCCAATCTCCAATTGTATTAAGGCTTTACTATAATTTGGACTTTTCGCGCTCCTCAACGCGCGACTATAGTTAAAACGAGCGAGTTCGTAATCTTTCTTATTGTAGGCGTAAAGTTTACCCAGGTCAACATACGCGTCTGTAACGTATTGACTGTCAGCGCACAGCGTCAAAAATTCTGCGTACCGCCCAAGCGCTTCATCGTCTATCTTGAGTTTGTATAAACAGTAAGCAGTTTTATACATTCCTTCGGTCCACAGTTCATTATTATTTCTAAGCTCTTCGGTGGTCAATTTATCAAAGTTGAGAAAAGCTTGATGGAAATCTTTCGGATTCTGATCGAGATATGACTGTGCGATTAATCGACGGGCATCGTTGGCCATAAAGGATGTTGGGGTTCGGTTCTGAGAAATATATTCGCCAAGGGCTTTCCGAGCATCTTTGTAATTCCTCAATTTATAGTTGGCCTTTCCGAGTTCATACCATGCCATCAATATTTCTTCATCGTTTCTTGGAAAACTGTCAACTAACTGCTGATAGACCCGCCGTACATCTTCCAAATTATCCTTGCGCGTCTCTTCATGCGCAATCCAGAGCAGTCTAAACTTTGCTGTTCTAGTCCAGATGCCCTTTGGATAGTTCTTTGCCAGTTTTTCAAAGACTAAACCAGCCGCCGTATAGTCGGGCATTGCCGGTTCTGACGGATTATAATATATACTCCAGATTCGATACAAAGCATCCTCTATGTCCGCGGATTGATTTGGAAATTCGCCTATGACGGTTTGATACTTGTCGAGCGCTTCCCTAAGTTTATCTAGCGCCTTGTGAGATTGATCCGCATTCTTGTATTCAACACTTTGCCGGTACAAACCCTCCGCGATTGCAATATGTTTGTCTAACTCATTGCCACAACCAACCAGAATCAGGAGAAGCACTTTGGACACAATGGCGAAGTAACCTAACGATGCGTAACATCTATATTTTTTCATTATGGTTTCCTTTCTGTCATCTAAACGACAAGTTTGTGAAGACTACGAAACTGTCACCGATTACAAGACAATCCCGCCTCTTGGTGTTTATCGAAATGGCGCAGGGCAGATTAATCCACAGATAGCCAAATTTTTTTGACCGAATAATTCAAATTCCGTTGGTGATTTAGCCCCACAAGCCGAATCAAACAAATATACAATTTTATGCCAACCCTCTCCTTTGCTTCCCACAAGTGCGAATGATAAGTCGCGTGGACTGTCTTGTCCGTTGAAAACGGTTGAAAAAAGAGGAGCAAAAAAGTTTGAGCAACCTATTTTTGATCGCTTTGCCGGTTTCTGTCAAGCAAAAAATCAATGTAGCCGGCAGTTTTTTTTGTTCACCCCCTCGCTAAATCGCCGATTCCTGAATGAAAGGTCATTATCGTTTTTCCGCGGAACCAACTACCCGGGACGCGCAAATCATGATAGATTGATTCCATCAAGATTGCTCTACGGGCTGAAATAAAAAGTTACTAGTCCGGAAATGCGTCGTTCCCAAATCACCGGCGGGTCATGATTAGCCATAGCGGGCGCAGAGTAACCCATGGGCGTGAGAGAAACCGTTTAGCAAAGACTGATCACTTAAGGCGGCGGAATTCCCAAACTTCTACAGATTTTCCTGACTAAGAACTCGTTCAACTCTCGGTGTCTTGGTACAGGCGCAGAACTCCGAGTGTTGCGATTCGCATAGATCGTATGATTGCCACCTTCTCTGAGAAATTCACTAGGAGTTACGCAGTTGAGTAAAAATAGGTTATAATTTGAGCATGAATCCACCCAAATATACTGACACTGATTATATTGATTTTTTGATTGGCACTCAGAAAAGTTACAGTTGTCTTGAGGCGGAAAAAGTTCAGCCCCAAGTTGATGTTCCACCGGCTCACGATTCAATAACAAGGCTTCTGCATCGAGAAGAACCTGATACTGACAAGCTATGGTACGAATCGAAGAATCAGGTAAAACTGGAATCAGGAATCTTAGTTATAGACGATTCGACTCTGGATAAACCCTATTCCCAAAAAATTGAACTGGTGACAAAACACTGGTCAGGGAAACATCATCAAGTGGTACCGGGAATTAACTTAGTCACTTTGCTTTGGACTGATGGTGATAGGCATATTCCGTGTGATTATCGAATCTATGACAAAGACAATGATGGCTTGACGAAAAATGACCATTTCCGAGCCATGCTCACGGAAGCGAAAAAACGTGGTTTTGCTCCCGAATGTATTTGCTTTGATAGTTGGTATGCTAGCCTAGAGAATCTAAAAGCCGTCCGCGATCATAGTTGGAGATGGCTTACTCGCCTAGCTTCCAACCGACTGGTGAATAAAGATTATTCCGGTAACCGTCCTGTGAATACAGTTCCGATTGAATCAACAGGGACGATTGTGCATCTATAGGACTTACGCAAAGCAGATAGACGCGAGCGGTAAAAAGTAGTAAACTAAGGAACAAGGAGGTAAAGATGGCGAAACCGACACGAATTGATTACTGTCAGTATCTGCTGAGCAGTCCAATAAATTATACCTTGACCCATTTTGCTGACCACAGCGAGGATTTTAGTCATGACATGATAAACCGTTATCTAGCAGGAGATCGCATTCCCCCTCGTTTTGTATGGGAAAACGTTAAACCCTACCTGGTTCAAGTTGAAGAAGGATATGTCATCTTTGATGATACGGTTTTGGACAAACAGTACGCCCGGAACATTGAGTTAGTGCGTCGTCAATACAGTGGTAATGCACACGGTGTCATCAACGGCATCGGTGTAGTCACCTGCGTTTATGTGAATCCTAACTTAGACCGATTCTGGATAATTGACTATCGGATTTACGACCCAGAGGGAGACGGTAAAACGAAGTTAGACCACGCCAAGGAAATGTTATCTCTAGTGGTCTACCAGAAACATCTTCTTTTTCAAGCGGTGTTGATGGATAGTTGGTATGCCACCAAAACCCTCATGTTGCACATCGAAGAACTGGGGAAAACGTATTACTGCCCACTGAAAACCAATCGGCGTGTTGACGATTCAAATGGCGCTGAACCCTTCCAACGGATTGACAACTTAGTTTGGACACAAACCGAACTTAATGCAGGCAAACGCATCAAAATCAGAGGGTTTCCCAAAAACCATAAGGTGAAATTATTTCGGGTGGCGTCTTCTACCGGACGCACAGATTATGTCGTAACTAACGACTTAGCTCAAAACGACACCTCAGTTGTACAACAAGCGTGTAACTGGCGATGGAAGATTGAGCAATTTCACCGAGAAGCCAAACAACTCACCGGCCTTGAACGGTGTCAATGTCGTTTGGCTCGAATTGTTCGTAATCACATCGGTTGTTCATTGTTAGTCTGGATTCGACTCCAGGCTATTGCGTATCAGACTGGTCGAACGATTTATCAGGTCAAACACGGAATGTTGAGTGAATTTTTACGACAACAATTGAAATCTCCTGCAATCAGTATGGTGTTTGCGTAAGTCCTAATCTAAAAGGATATGGATTGATTCGAGTATTCAAGATTGACACTCCAGAAGGTGGCATTGAATATTGGGCAACCAATGACTTACAGATGGACGAATTAATGCGTCTCAAATATGCGGAATGGTCTTGGACCATAGAGGAATATCACCGTGGAATTAAGCAATTCGTTGGCATTGAACGGGCACAAACACGGGCGGCTCGCGCTCAAAGAAATCATATCGGTTTAGCGCTGAGAGCCTTTTTGAGAATCGAGCATTACTGTTATCACACCGGAGTCAGTTGGTTTGACGCAAAGCTCTCGATTGTCAGAGATGCTGTGCGTGCTTATTTGGCAAAACCTCTTTATACACTTCAGCCAACTGCGTAACTCCTATTCACATCCATTTTTCCGAAGATGGCGGACAAACTCGCGTCTTTTCATGAACGAATAACAATAGGTTCACGAATGACATCTTGCAGTTCCTCAATGTACTCTTCGGCAAGGATGCGATTTCCCGACAGAGTCAATTGGATTGCCTCTTGAAGGTTCGCTCGTGCTTCTTCTAGCGTTTTTCCTTGCGTATTGGCGCCGGGCAGTTCTTCAACAAACCCGATGTAGCCTTGTGGAACCTTTTTAAACACAGCGTTTAATTTCATATCATTATCCTCCTGCGGTTCGTTTTATTTCTGGTGATGTTTCGCCCGCCTCCCCAAAATGCGCGGCGACGCGACACAGGCAAATTCGCGGCGAACTTACGTAGCCTATGAGTCAAAATGTGAGCATTATATCGCTCTTTCCCGCAGGCCGTACCAATTCCCTTCTGGATCCAAGAAGATGGCAAATTTGCCCCAGGGCATTTCTTTGGGCACTTGAGAAAACTCCACGCCTCGCGCAGCCATTGACTCGTAAGTGTCATCAATGTCCTCACATTCGAATACGAGGGAGGGCTTCCGTTCAGCCCAATCTTCCATCATGCTTTTCGAGTAGATGACGATGCAAGAGTCAGCGCCGGGCGGCGCCATTTCTACCCACCGGGCTTCGGGGCCCATGGGCAGATCTCTGCGGATTTCAAATCCCACTTGCTCTCCCCAAAACTGGATGGATTTCTCCTGATCTGTTACATAGACCGCCGATGTAGCAATTTTTTCAATCATGGTTTGTATTCTTTGCCGGAATAAAGTGCGATTGACAAGAATTAATTATCGCGCCATGAAGCACGAGCGCCGCTAGCCTGAAGCTTGCATGGCATCTGTCAGTCTTTCCTCCATACATAGACACATTTTCTCAGAGGTCGCTGTCCATGCTTCCCCATCTGTTGCGAGCTATTGCCTTTGCCTTGAGGCAGAACAAGGATTTTTTCTACGCGAAAGCCGAGGTCTTGAGCTACTTTTGACAAGATGGTGTCCACGGAGATTGACGCCCCGGCATATCTGACATTATCGTTAACCATGAACATCACGCCATCCTTGTCCAATACCCTGTAACATTCTTGAATCACACAAGCCATCTCATAAAAATAGCCCCGTACCATGCGTGCAATTCCGTTGTTATTGAGTTCCTTCTTGGCTTTTTTCTCGTCCAAATAGGTTAGTATGCCCTGCAATAGAGGCATATTGTCACAAGTATCTACCGCAGTCTGCCATCCGCCGTGCAACGCCAGGAGTTTCTTCGCTCTGTTCTCAACAGTGCAACTCAGCATGGCTTGACGCAATTTTGCAAGTTCAACTTCACCGACGCCGAGCAGAGCGTGTTCCAAAGCATAAGTGCGGGTGTAGTCGTAGCGATTGCAATAGGGTGGCGAAGTCATTATTCCCGAATAAACCCCGCTCTCCAATTTGGGGAGAACATCCAAACATGAACCGTTCAGTAGGTTGACATGTCCTGGCGGTATATCGTCTTGCATGGATGAGAATAGACTGTTGTCATCATCGCCGATTGCCATGTCGCGTCGAATTTCGTCCAACTTGGACGCAATAGCCTCATCAAACGGCAGGATTCGCCCTTTATCAAAAGGACGTTTGCCGTTCCTGCGTCCGGATCTGTAGTCCCATCGGAGGTACTGCCCGTCTTTCCTTGTATAGCTTATAGATTCAAGAACGCAGAGCAGCGCAAATAGCAAAATTTCTCTGGTTTTCGGCGGTTGCTGATCCAGTACGCTAAGATATCTTCCAATTTTGCGATGGGTGTCTTTCGGATACGCCCCCGCCGTAATCCGGAGTATCTGGAAATCCTTAATCTCGCCATCGGTATTCCACGGTTTTTGAATCAACCACTTTTCTAAGCTGTCGGAAATATTCTGTCGCTTCGCTCCTCTGGCAAGGACATTTGCCGTAATGATTTTCTGCCCGATAGGTAACACTTCGATTCCATCGGAATCATAGCCCAAACCGGCGCAAGCAAATAGGGCTGTCCCGGATCCAGCGAAGGGATCGAGAATCTTTCCTTTCAGTACGTTATATTTGCTGAGAAGATAGACGACCAAGTCAGCCGAAAAAGCTTCTTTGTATTTGTACCATTTGTAGTAGGCGCGGTCTTTATTCGCTTGGAAACTGACAAGCTTTCTGGTCAATGCGTTATCCGTGACAAGCGTCTCGGGATAACTCTGGATTAAGGCACGATCCAGATTGTCTATCTGACGCAGTGGCAGGTCATCTCCGGTGTTGTCATCCATGTTGAATGTTGAGGCAGCGTCACTGTGCATCGTTCTGATTTTTTTATGGGGGGCTTGGCGATTTGCGGTTCTCTCGCCAAGAATATTTCGCGAGTTAATGTCGGAGCGCTCCCCGCGTCCTCGGTAGGTGCGGTTTCCAACCGCACCGATTCTCCCAGCATGGCGAGCAGGGCTTGCTATCAGGATTTGCTATCGCACTCCCAATTCACTCGCTGTTCCAAAGACAATCGCCACAACATGCCTACTCCCGCTTGGCTGAAAACACGCCGCTCGGGCAGCAGCGCAGCGCGAGGATTGTCACCGCGGCGAAAAGCGCGTAACGCGCGCCGCCAAACTGGATCGGCAACGCCATTCGCAGAACCTCGCTCGCGAGCCCTACTACTCCGGCGCCGATAATCGCGCCCTTGACACTCCCAATCCCGCCAATCACCACCATGCATAGCGCCGAGATTGATTCCCACGGGGCATACGCCTCGGCGTTGATATTGGCGCGAAACTGAGCGAAAAACGCGCCGCCCGCCGCGCCAATCGCGGCGCTGACAGCGACAATCGGGAGACAGTATCCCCGCCTCGGCCCTGGCTCTCCCTGCCTCGCGCCATCCCCGCCGGTTTCGGAATCTGTCAGTGAGCGCAGTGAATTGCGTAGACGGTAGGCGGCAAAGACCGCGAGGACCAAAAGACAAAGAATATGATAGTAGTGTTGCCAGTTATAATAGAGCTCGTATCCGAAGATGGTCGGGGCGGGAATGCCGTACACGGTGCCGTCCGACGCGCCAATAAACTCGCCGCCATGTTTCACGAAAATGTAAAGCGCTCCGGCGAACGCGAAGGTCGCCGCGGCAAAATAAGCCCCGCGTAGTCGCGAAATCACCACCGAGCGTAACGCGCCCCACAACGCGCCGTGAATCGCCGCCAAAATCAAGACTATCCAATAATTCCAGCCCAGCTTGGTCATCAATAGGCCCGCCGTGTATCCGCCGATGAGGTAGAACGCGGCAAATCCAACGTCGAGGCGGCGCAAATTTTCCACTACGATGTTCAGCCCGACAGCCAGCAACATATACAGATACAACTCTGTCAGCAGTCGTAAGACACTGCTGCCGCCGAACGGCAGCGGTAAGTAAATTCCGCGAGTCGATAGCCGTTGCAAAATGAGATCCGCGCCGTAGGTGAACAACGGCACAAGGAAAACGATTGCAACAAGTACGGTTGTCTTGGGCGATAGTTTGTCTTGCATGACGATGCGGAATGGCGTACGTCTCGTTTGCAACCAAGAAATACGTGATTGAATTGGCGGAGGAATTAGAAACCGAGTTTTTTAACGCGAAACGGCGCGTTTGACCAAAATTGCCCGTCAGCCTTTGATTAGGGCCGACAAAGCAAAGCCAAAAACTCGGTTTCTCTAGAATAGGCAACAACTTGCGTTAAACAATCGGAGGAATTAGAAACCGAGTTTTTCTAACGCACAACGGCGCGTTTAACCCAAATAGCCCGTAAACCTATGATTAGGCTGGGCAAAGCAGAGCCAAAAACTCGGTTTCTGATTAGTGTTGAGAAATTCCCGCCTCGCAGTTCTATTGCACCTGCTTCATTTCCCCGGAGGTGTAACGCCCCCAATAATCTTGAACCTTCACCAACACTCTTGGGGCGAGAATGATGCTCCCCACGATGTTCGGGAAAGCCATGCTCAAAATGAGCAGGTCTGAAAAGTCAAGTACATCTGACAATGTATTTACAGCCCCAAGCATAATGAAGGCTACGAAAATAACCCTGAAGACGATAACGGTGCGTAAGCCTATTCCGTTGAAGTGATCCAACAGATAAACCCAACCCCGTTCACCGTAATAACACCACGAGATCATTGTCGAGTAGGCGAAAAGCCCGATGCTGACAGTGAGTATAAACGGGAACCAGCCGATGACGCTGCCGTATGCGGCTGTTGTCAAGGCAACGCCGGCGTTTTGCGGGATGCTCGGATCGTTCCAAGCGCCCGTGATGATCACAACCAGAGCGGTCATGGTGCACACAATCACGGTATCGATAAAGGGACCAATCATGCCGATGATGCCTTCGCGCACCGGTTCGTCGGTCTTCGCCGCCGCGTGAGCGATGGCGGCGCTTCCTAAGCCCGCTTCATTCGAGAAGGAGGCGCGCCTGATGCCCCACACCAACACTCCTACAAAACCGCCGTAAAACGCATTCTTCGTAAACGCCATGCTCACAATCAAGCCGATGGTTTCAGGCACCTTCGTTATGTTTGTGAGAATGATGAACAGTGACGCGACCACGTAAATGCCGCACATCGCCGGCACAATCTTTGATGTGGCGGCACCAATCCGTTTGATCCCGCCGATGATGACAACCCCGACCAACACAACCATAATAATCCCGACCAACCAGTTGTAACTTTCGGAGAACCCGAACGTGGTCCTGAAGGCTTCGGCGGTCTGGTTCGCTTGGAACATATTGCCGCCGCCGATCGCGCCGCCCATAATCATCAGCGCGTACATCACGGCAAGCACTTTTCCAATCGGCTTCCATGCGCCGCCCATCTCCTTCAAACCGAGATCGACGTAGTACATCGCGCCGCCGGAGATAGAGCCGTCACTGTTCACCTTGCGGTACATCTGAGAAAGCACGCACGTGCAGAATTTTTCGCCCATGCCGAATATCGCCGCGATAACCATCCAGAACACCGCGCCAGGCCCGCCCAGTTGAATGGCGATTGCAACGCCGGCGATGTTTCCTAACCCCACGGTTGCGGACAACGCGCTGGTGAGCGCTCGAAAATGCGAAATCTCCCCGGTGTCTTCGGGCCTGTCGAATTTGCCGCGAATCACGTCAATCGAATGCTTGAAGCCTCGCACGGTAATCCACCGATACCAGAAAGTGAAAAAGATGCCTCCCACCATAAGTAGCATTACGAGAAACGGCACGGCGATGACTCGTTTCTTGGGATTGCCGGAGTCATCGTAAACCGGCGAGCCGTCTCGATTGACTTCGTCCATCCGCACCGAACCGAACGCCATGTCAAAGAAAAGAACGGATCCCATTATCTCATTGACTTTGGCGAGTCCGGACTCTTCATCGGCGCCGCCTCCACATCCGGGCATTGCCATGGGGATGGACAGCATAACCAGAAACACAAACAGCGCTTTGGCGTAGAATAATGAGCGTCTTGTTTCCATATTTTTTCCTCCTGTGATAAGTAATTTCCGCTACTAATCTCAAGTTGCTACCTTTGTGTGGCAGGCGCAGAAACCGAGTTTTTGGTTGACGCTTGCCAACTGTTAGTCAAGATGACAATATAATCGGCAGACGTGAGTCCACGCGTCGGAAAAAACTCGGTTTCTGTTCTTTTTCGATTGCCGGTGACAACTTGAACCATCAAACAAAATTGCCAACAATACGGATCGGGACGATCGTTAATGTTGGCAATTAAACAAGGGATAAGACGATGCTAACACATTCGGGGCCCACACAATAACGGCAGATCGGCTCCGCAGGCAGGGCAGATTGGGCCCGTGCGCGGCGCAGGCTGGCTCCGTAGGCGGGGGCACCTTGCCCCTGTGCGCGGCGCAGGCGGCTCCGTAGGCGGGGCACCTTGCCCCTGTGCGCGGCGCAGGCTGGCTCCGTAGGCGGGGCATCTTGCCCCTGTGCGCGGCGCAGACGGCTCCGTAGGCGGGGCATCTTGCCCCGCCGCGTAGAACCTCTAGATGTTCGGTTGCGTAAGCCCTATTGTCGAAACTCACGCGTAAATCAGCCAAGTTACCCTACGGATAAGACGCCGCAATCGCGCCAACATTACACCCTTTAATTGCAATGTTAATCTGGAAACCGCCTGCGGTCAGGCTACCTCTCTTCAACAGCCACGACCTGCCGAAAATCAAACTCGAAATCGACTTTTTGCCGACCTCCTTTGTTGCCCGTGACGCGAACCTCGGGGATGACAACTCGCATATCCGTCGTGTCGATATCCAGTCGATCGAATACCAGCAGCCCCATTCGCTTGGCGCCGGGAAAAAGTTTACTTCCGTCAAATACGCTGGCACGCGTAAACATGCGGGTGTTATTCGAAACACGCGAATTCGGATGCGCTTGGTACACCTGGTACGGTGAGTGGTGGATATAACGATAGCGCCACGGATAAAAGGGACGTCGGAAGTAGTAGCGGTACCGACTGCGGTAGAACGAGCGTGGATAGGGGTAGTCGTGCCAGGGCCCCGCGTCGTGATAAACGACAGCTCGCGGGCGTTCGTCTCGGTACAGATCTTTGAAAAAATCGTAGGGTAAAGAACCGTACTGTTCACCATGCTCATCAATCAAAATGGCGGTTTCGCCCACTTCCACACGCTTGTTGTCCGAGTTTCGCGCCGTAATCTCAAAGACGGTGTACAGCGGCTCGACGTTTCCCCAACGGCTCACGCCGATATAAGGGTTAATCTCCGGACGTTTGGTCAGCTCGAACAGCTCCACTTCGTCCAAAGGTTCTACCGTAATCTCCACGCCGTGTTGCTCAAGCGTTAATGCGCCGGTGCGTTTGTCCGCCAGCGCTCCTTCCCGTCCGACGACAGGCTCGATATAGATATCCACACGCGGCTTCGCGGCGCACGCCGCAAGAAAACTTGCTATCAGGATAAGGGTTATGGTCTTCCAAGATTCTCGATACATCACCGTTTCACTCCTTTTTTATTGGATTAAAAAGCGGTAGTACGCGCTTTTGGAGGTGACACGGAGCAAATAAAATGCCAGTAACCTTTTGATTCACCAAGATTTCTACAACGCCATCGGAATCGGGAGATTCCTCCTACTGTAGGGAATAACGATCGTTATTCCCTACGTGAGCCTTGCAATGCGAGATTGTCGCGACAAGTCATCAATTCTGCATTCTGCGTCAGCGCTTTGTATGATCTGTGCAACAATCCTGTGTCAAATATGTTTCAACGAAACCAAAGACCGTGTGATTTAGCGGCTCACTCGCTAAATATATGGTCCAACCGAAACCGAGTTTTTTCCCCAAAACTCGGTTTCTTCCCGGCATCAAACCGACTTCGTGTTACCAATTTAATCCACTCATCACAGGCAATAGACACTAATAATCATAGTCCATCACTTAATCACATAAATCACAGTTCAGACAACTGCCAAAACGCCCCAATAGCGCTATCCATGTAGAAAACAAACCACCGAGTCGCAATGACTAGAATTCTCTAATCTGCGTTAATCCGTGTTTATCCGCGTCCCTGTCTAAAGCGTGATCACTTGGTCTGGCGGATTTCCGGCAAGCGCGCCGTATAGATCCGGAAAACAGCCCACTTGGACCCCCTCAACGGTATTGACCGTGCGGATTTCCCCCGGTTCGGTTCGACCTTTTCCGTCAGTGTCGCACCATCTCGGTTCGCCTTCGGCCAAGTTGCGCTCCAACGCGCACATATCACACATCATCAGAAGCATCCCGCTCTCTTTGGCGACTTTCGCAAGCCGTTCTCCGACAGGATCCCCTTTGCGCAAGACAAAGTTGTTGTCGTCAAAGAAGAACATGCCGACGACCTCGACACCGTGCGTGCCAGCCTCAAGTTGGGGCAAAATCATCTGAGCCAGTTTATAACTCGCGGTTCGCGGAAGTGCAAATACATAAGCTATTTTCATAATTCGCTGCCGTTTCCTTCAATTGATTGAAATACCTGAAAATGACGGAATTCTCCGCCAACTATCGTCCTCATACCCAAACTACCGTAATAGATTCTAAACGTTACGCAATGGGATGTCAAGCGTTTTGAATGTCGTTTTACCCTCCCATCAAACTTTTGATCTCTTTTTTGCCGATAAAAGGTACACTCGGAACTTTAAAACCTGCGCGCGTTCGCTTGGCAGGCAAACAGAGCAAGATCGACCGCGAATTCGCGATTAACAGGACAAGCCAGCGCTCTGAAGGTGGCTTCGTGCGGTCAAATAATACCAATGGGACAATCGCGGCTAAAGGCGGTCGCGACTCGCGGCGGGACAAGATGTCCCGCCTACGGCATTGAGCTCGAGTCGCGGCGTAAGTCCTAATAGTGTTGCAATTCGCGAGAAGTGATTGTAGGGTGGGCACTGCCCACCATCAACGCGGTCACGTTGCGCGCCAGGGGAGCCAACCATTTATCCCAAACTGATCAGAATGGTGGGCAGTGCCCACCCTACAACTACCGCCAGACGCTTTAAAACACGCAATTCTCGGTAGCGCAAAGTATACAATGCGCTAGAAGGTAATGTCCAGAGCGCCAACCCGACAACTTCAGTGTCCAGTCGGAACAACTGGCGCTTTAGAACGTAAGAAGCGATTCAAGCGCTATGATGGTCTCTTCGGCGTCGATTCGTCGTTTGAATTCGGCGAGAATCAGCCAGTTGTCCGTAACCGAATAGGAAGGACTAAGCGTGAACTCTGTCGAGGTAGAAGATTCGGTCTCCTCATCCACGCTCGGAGCCGCGTGATCATGTCCATCATCTTCATCCTCCGAGTGCCCGTCTACCTCATCCATGCTGATGCCGCTGAAACGCAAGGTTACCGCCACGGGAGCGGAAATCATATCTTCCAGAGAAACATTCGCCATCCCCAAAAAGTGCATCCCGTTTTTGCCGTCTTCGCCCCAGTTTTGCAATAAGTCAACTTCTCCGGCGAGCGTCAAGGGCCCCTGCGTGAATTGCGCCCAAGCGTTGAGTTCGCTCCGGGAGTAGTCTTCCAGTTTGTCCATGGCATAGCCAACCTTGGCGGTAATCTGATCGGTTGGCGTCAGCGCTAACTGCGCTTCAATGCCTGGATCTTTCACATCGGTATCGTTCACATCCCACACGCCGGACAAGAGTGCGACGTAAATTCCAAGCTGTTTTGTAGGCTTGACATCAACGCCGACGCCGTTTTGATAGCCGGGATACGGAATCCCCTCCGAAAACGAGTATTGATAAAGGTCCGTCGGTTCTGCCGCTTCGAATCCCATTGCGCTGAGAAACCGCCCGGCTTTAATGCTCACGCCGGACACGGTCGACTCGGGGAGTGTGTACGTAACATACGCTTGCTCAAGTTTGATTCCAGTGTTGCCGTGGTCGCCGGGACTACTATTCACATCAACGCGACCGGTAACCGAACCTTGGTTTAAGTGGAAATCTAGCTCGAACTGATCGAACGACAAGCCTATGTCCGTTTCGTCGCCGTGGCTAGTTGTGGTACTAGACATGTCCAGGAAACCCGAGACCGACAGATCATCGGTCAATTTAATCTCCGCGAATGCGGAACCGAGAGAAAATGCAAATGCCAAGACAACCAAAGCGACCAAACACTGATAAGAGATTTGAGATTGTTGTTGTTTTGATGAAGTAATCATCCGTTTCCTCCGTTTTTGCTGCAATAACAGTGAAGTAGAAGGTATGGTATGCCACACCTTCGAAAAAGTGATATGCTCCGCGCGCATAGAATACCAGGCTATTGTGGCATATCCGACCGGAAGACCAGATAGCCCGCTATCGCCGAATCGAATCCAGCGCTGACAAGATATCCGCGTTGGTGATACGTCTACGCCGCGTAGCATTTCAATACAAACGCAATACATTATTTATATTGTATCACATCTAGCGATTATAATCAAAAAAAGCCAATATACCCGGCAATTCTCATTTTGGAACCCGGCGATATTCCGTAGGTTGGGTTGAACGGCACATCAAAAACGACTCTGCCACAAGCTAACCGCGCCCGGACACCGATACCGCCAAAAGCCCCCAAATTCGTAGTGAAACCCAACACTGCGACCACTGTATTGGAGAATCCATCTGGTTGAGGTATGGGTGGACGAAAATTCTTCACCATAGGGATCAAGTTAAAGGATTTCGTCCGCCCCCCACACCGTAGGTGCGGTTTCCAACCGCACCGGCGCCTACGGAAACCAGCGCCATTTAAGGCATTGAATCGGCGCAACATACGCCTTAAAACGCTTAACTTGACCTTATGGGTGGACGGAAATTCTTCACCATAGGGATTCAAGTTAAGGGATTTCGTCTAGTATTGATGGTGTTCTCCGTAGCAAAACTCTTAACGTAGTCCCCATGGAGTGGGGAAGAAATCTCCACCGCCCCCCACACCGTAGGTGCGGTTTCCAACCGCACCGGCGCCTACGGAAACCAGCGCCATTTAAGGCATTGAATCGGCGCAACATACGCCTTAAAACGCTTAACTTGATCCTTATGGGTGGACGGAAATTCTTCACCCTTCCCGTCTTCCATCCTTTCAATCTTCCTTTTACCAAAAATCGAGGACGTTTCTCCTGTAAGTCCCATAAAATATTGAGTGACAACCTCTGGAATTTCTGATATACTACAATTTACTGTGAATTCACCACTCGTTGGAGAGAGAATGAACCAAATACACAATGAGGTACAAACACAATTCGGCAAGAACCCGGAATATTACGCCGCAAGTCCGGTTCACGCCGAAGGCGACACCTTGGCCGTGATTGTCGAATTCACTCAACCGACGGGAGCCGAGCGAGTGTTGGATATCGCTTCGGGCACCGGGTTTGCCGCGTTTTCCATCGCGCCGAAGGTCGCACACGTCACCGCCACCGACCTCACCCACGAGATGCTGATCAAAGCGAGAGAACTTGCAGTCTATCGAGGTTTGTCCAACGTCGAGTTTCAGGTGGCCGCCGCGGAATCACTCCCGTTTGACGCGGAATCTTTTGATATCGTGACATGTCGAATCGCGCCCCACCATTTTCAGAATGTACAAGCATTTCTGTCGGAGAGTTTTCGCGTTCTCCGAACGTCGGGTGTGTTCTGCATGATAGATACCGTTTGCCCGGAGTCGGAGCGGCTGATCCGGTGGCAAAATCGCGTGGAAAAACTGCGAGACGCGTCCCACGCTTGGGCGTACACGCCATCGGAGTGGCGGAAGATGATTCAAGAGACGGGATTTGGCATTGAGAGGGAATCCCAATCCAAGAATGCCGAAATTCAATTTTCATGGTGGACTCGCCGGGAAAACAAGCCGCCGGAAGTGGTGCGACAAATTCGGTCGGCATTTGAAGAGTTGTCGACATCGGAAAGCGAGATTTATGACATTCGACGAGACGGCGATGAATTCTATTTTGCTTGGCCCATGTACAGCGTCAAAGCTAGAAAACTCGCGCATTGTGCGTGATGGTTCAGCCGAAACCATCAAGCGAGTGGATAGCGAGTGCGATAGAGATCCCGTTTTTTCCTCAAAACTCGGTTTCTTCCCGAAATCAAAACTCGGTTTCTTTCCGGTATCAATGTAGCTTTACAGTTTCGGCATAAGGACTTACATGCTTTTGTAGGGAACAACGATCGTTGTTCCCTACTCATCACGGTCAACTACACACGGACAATCATGTTAATCCCATAATCACATAAATCACGGTTCAGACAACCGCTAGAACGTCCCGATAGCGCTATCCATGTAGAAATCAAACCATTTAATTGCAAGACTCGAATTTTCGAATCTGCGTCAATCTGTGTTTATCCGCGTCCCTATTCTTCTTGGCTGTATGAATATACATTTAGAAAATAAACCGCGTAGTCCTCACCCTCGGAAGGGGCGACCCTTCCGGTGGGCAGCGCCCACCTTACAAGAAGTTCTCTAGGAGTACCCATGAAAATCACTGATATTGAGATGTTTCCCATTGTAATGCCTCTATCGAAACACTACGAAGAGTCTGACGGCCGGCTGCGCATGGGTGGCATTGATGAACACCTCGTTGTGAAGGTGCATACGGATAACGGCTTGGTAGGTTATGGGGACTACGAAGATTTTCCCAAACCGCTTCCGCAGTCTGAAATCGAGCCCCTCATTGGTCGAAACCCGTTTGACTTCCTTCACAACGACTTCAATCTGGCGCTCGGCATGGCGCTCTACGATGTGATGGGGAAGTATCTTGAAGTGCCGGTTTACAAACTCATGGGGCAAAAGGTTCGAGATGCCTGCTCCGTCGCCGCATGGACGCGCCCTTGTCCGCCGGAAATCTTCCGAGATGAAATTCGCCGCGCAATCTCCCAAGGCTATACCATCTTCAAGATGCACTCCAATCCGTTGTACGATGTCATCGAACAAACGCGCCTCGCCGCCGAAGTTGCCCCCGAAGGCTTCAAGCTTCACTGGGATTTCAATCACAATCGAAGTTTGGCGGCGGTCTTGCCGATAATCAACGAATTGGAAGAGAATCATCCCATCGTCGGTTACATTGAAGATCCGCTGCCGTGGACAGACATTGACGGCTGGCGAAAACTCCGCCAAAAGACGCGCATCCCCCTCATTATGCACATGCCGCAACTCGGCGGCATTCAGGAAGTCATTAACGGCGTCGCTGACATTTACATGATCGGCGGGGGTATCGGGACAACGCTTATGCAAGGATTCGCCTACGGCAAAGCGAACATACCGACGATTGTGCAGCAGAGCGGCGGCACGCTCATGAAGGCGTTGACCATGCACATGGCCGCCGTTCTACCGACCGCGACTGCGCACTCGGTAAATCTTGACGACCAGTACGAGGAAGATATCACGACGCAACGGGTTCCGGTTACGGAAGGGTTCTCACCCGTACCTGACGGCATAGGTTTGGGATTTGAAGTCGATGACGACGCCATCACCCGCTTTGCGGCGAGTGACAACACGCCTTTAGCCTCGAGACAGCCCAGAATCGTAGGCATCGTACACATGCCGGGCGGGCGAAAAATCTTCGGCTCGCGCGGTCCAAACCTGAAGGAAATAACGGGCAGAGAAGAGGGAACGATGCGGGGTATAAACTTCGAGCGATGGGAAGACGACGACTCGGTGGAATTTGAGGAGGCGTTCAATCGCGTAGAGAAGGAGGGTTGGTTCTACGCCTAGCAGGCGCCCTGTGGTTGACTTCAAGGTAGGAGGGATCTCCCGATTCCGATGGCGCTTGATGTTTGGGAATCGTGCAAGAAACCGAGTTTTTTCTTCAAAACTCGGTTTCTCAAGTTCCCACTCCACGTTTCATTGATATAAGCCGCAAAACCGTATAACGAACGCAATTATCACACGAATCATTCATAGGAGGCACAACCCATGAACGAACAGAATAACGCAGAAATCCGAGTATACATCGGCACCTATACACACGGCGACAGCGAGGGAATTTACGTCTATCGCTTGAATCTATCATCCGGCGAACTGGAATTCGAGAGCAAAGCGACCGGAGTGGAAAGCCCCTCCTTTCTGGCGCTCCATCCCGAACACAGCCATCTCTATTCGGTTAACGCCGTGCGAGAAGTTGACGGCAAACCGAGCGGGAGTGTCAGCGCGTTCCGCATCGATCCGAAAACCGGGGAGTTGACGTTCTTGAACCGGCAACTGTCCGGCGGTCCCGGCCCCTGTCATGTGAGCGTTGATCTTACGGGCAGATACGTCCTCGTCGCGAATTATGCCGGCGGCAGCGTGGCGATGCTTCCCATTCAGGCAGATGGGAGTTTGGGCGAGGCGACCGATTTTGTTCAACACACGGGGTCGAGCGTCAATCCGGATCGGCAACAGGAGCCGCACGCGCACTCCATCAATATAGATCCCGGCAACCGTTACGCGTATGCGCCGGATCTCGGAACCGACAAAATCATGATTTACGAACTGGATCTGACTCACGGAAAATTGAAGCCGAACAGCGCGCCGTGGGCTCAAGTGCACGCTGGCGCGGGCCCCCGCCATTTCGATTTTCACCCCAACGGACGCTGGGGCTACGCAATCAATGAGTTGGATTCCACCATGACCGCCTTTGATTACGATAGTTCTAGCGGCGCGCTTACGGAAATCGGATCGCTCTCCACACTGCCTCACGATTTCAATGACACAAGCCACTGTGCGGATGTTCACGTTTCACCATCGGGGAAGTTCGTATACGGTTCCAATCGCGGTCACGACAGTATCGTAATTTTCGCGGTTGACGAGCGCACCGGGCGCCTCACGCTTGTCGGGCACGAATCAACGCAGGGCGAAACCCCGCGGAACTTCGGCATTGATCCCACAGGAACTCTCTTATTGGCGGCGAATCAGGGTACCAGTACCGTCGTAACATTCCGGATCGATTCGGAAACTGGCGAACTTAACCCGACGGGGCATGTAGCCGAAGTGCCTACACCAGTGTGTTTGAAGCCGATTGTAATTTCTGGGGGTTAGCACTTCTGACCCAAGCTCGACTTTGTACAATTGTAGTCGGAATTATTCTTTCAGCAAGTAACATTTATTTCTCCCTATAGCATCAACTTTGAAAGGTTTTACCTTTTAGCCCCAGAGGATCAAACGAGTGGATAGCGAGTGCGATAGAGATCCCACAGGTTTGTAGAAACGTGAAGACACCACACTCCAAAGCCCCAGAGGGGCGGCAGGTTTGTAGAAACGTGGATATCCCAAATTCCAAAGCCCCAGCGGGGCGACAGGTGTAAAGGTGGAATTTGAACGAAATCATAAGATTCCGACCTAAGAATAACATCGGATGGGTTCGCGTCCCGCTGTCTATACAGTCTCCACTAGACACAATCACTCGGCAAATTCAAAATGAGAATTGCTGATATTAGACGTAATCTTACGCTACGGCGCTCCCGTAGGGAATAACGATCGTTATTCCCTACAACTGCGTAAGACCTGAATTGATTCAAGCCAAGCGAATTTGACACTGGAGGAGGGAATTATGGCAGAACCGGGCTCAAATGTTACGCGTTCCTTGGATACCTACAAGCGAGCCGAAGAATTAATACCCGGATGGACGCAACTTATCAGCCGACGCGCCAGTCAATACGCCTTCGGCGTTAGCCCCATCTATGCCAAAAGCGCCAAAGGCTCCCGATTCATCGATCTGGACGGTACCGAATATATCGACTGGGCAAATGCTGTCGGCGCTGTTATTCTGGGTCACGCCGATGATGTAGTGGATTCCGCTGTCAAATCTCAAATTGACCGCGGCAGCATCTACACCCTGTCAAGTCCGCTGGAGATTGACGTGGCGGAGGAGCTGATTGATACCATTCCCTCGGCCGAGATGGTTCGATATACGAAAGGCGGCGGTGAAGCGTGCGCCGTTGCGGTACGAATCGCTCGCGGTTGCGCCGGGCGAGAAAAAATCCTGTTCTGCGGCTATCACGGCTGGCACGATTGGTATCAAGCCGCGAACTACCTCGTTGACCCGCAGAGCGGCGAATACCCGTTCGCCGGAATCGAACCCATTGGGGTGCCGAAAGCGCTTGCCAATACGGTGGCGCCCTTCACCTACGGCGATCTGGAGGAACTGGAGAACCTATTGGAAGCGAACCGAGGCGAAGTGGCGGCCATCATGATGGAACCCCTCCGATCGGCGATTCCCGAGCCGGGCTACCTTGAGGGAGTCCAAAAATTGGCTCGGAAACACGACGCGATTCTCATCTTTGATGAAGTTTCCTGCGGATGGAGACTCTCGATCGGCGGCGTGCAAAAATATCTGGGTGTAACTCCGGACATGACGGTCGTCGCCAAAGCCATGTCGAATGGTTATGCGATGGGAGCCGTGGTCGGCTCGCGCGACGTAATGGAACCCGCGAGTCGCATGTTCGTTTCAAGCTCCTATTGGAGCGACAACGTTGGACTCGTCGCCGCGCTGACGACGATTCGAGAGTTGAAGCGCCGAGATTCGGAAACCCGTTTTCGGGAGATTGGCGAAAACCTCCGTGCCGGACTGACCGATGCCATTGCCGCCTCCGGGCTTGCCGGCGCCTGCACGGGCTTGCATACCCACCCGACACTGGCGATCGAACTACCCGATGAGACGCTGCGCCCAAGAGTAAACACGTTGTTTGTTCAAGAAATGGCGAAACGCCGCATCCACTGCTCCACAGGCTTCAATCTCACCTTGGCGCACACCGACACGGATATTCAACGAACGGCTGAAGCGGCAACCGAGGCGTTACGCGTCATTAAACGCGGATTGGATGCGGGCGACCTGGATAGTCTTTTGGAATGCGATATCAAGAAGGACCCCTTTAGACGACTCGTGACGTGATATAGGATATGGGGTTCCTCGTAGGGAATTATAAATTCGCTTGAATAACAGCGCATGTAGTGCCCTCCATATTCTTTATGACAACTAATTCCCTTTACACCAAACCCCGTAGGCGGGGCATCTTGCCCCGCTTTGGACAAACTTGATTGACGCTATTAACGTACTGCCAATATATAGAAATGGAATTACAATCGTTGTTCCCTTCATCGTGGCAATTATTCACGGAGAATTGTCACCGTGGAGCAATAGCTCTGGCAATCGCCACAACTCGTTAAAACTGGAGGCACAAATGGACACCGATGAACGACACCTAATGGATCTGCTCAGTCTGAAAGACAGGGTTGCCATCGTGACTGGGGCATGCGGTTGGCTAGGTTCAGCCATGAGCCGAGCGCTTGCCGAAGCGGGCGCTAAACTCGTTGTCACCAGCCGGGACGCGGCGCGTGCGGTGGAGTTCGCCGAATCCCTCCCCGGCGACGGTCACGTCGGACTGAAATTTAGCCAAGGCGAGGCGGATACCATTTCCGGCTTTGTTGCCCAAGTCGTCGATCGAATGGGGCAAATTGACGTGCTTGTAAATAACGCTTACGGTACCACATCGCCCGATATTGATACGGCAACCGCCGACGACTTCGATCAAGCCTACCGCGTCGGCGTCACCGGGTATTTCCTGCTCGCCCGCGATGTGATGCTCCACATGCGCCGGCGTCAAATGTCGGGATCGATTATCAACATCGGCAGCATGTACGGCGTTGTGGGCAGCTATCCGTCAACCTACGAAGGGTTGCCGGTCAACAGCGCTCCCAATTACCACGCCCTAAAAGGGGGTTTGGTGCACTTGACGCGACATTTGGCGGCTTACTGGGCAAAGTACAATATCCGCGTCAACACACTCAGCCCGGGCCCCTTCCCTAAGCCGGCAATCAAAGATAGGGCTGAAGGGTTTATCGAACGGTTGGAAGAAAAGGTGCCGCTCGGACGCATGGGTAAGCCTGATGAGCTGAAGGGAATCGTTGTGCTTTTGGCAAGCGACGCCGGCAGTTACATCACCGGACAGAACCTGTTGGTTGATGGCGGCTGGACCGCATGGTAATCATAACCTGATTGGAAGGATTAGCTTGTGGGAAATATTGATTACAGAGACTTTGACCAAGAGATTTGGGACAAAGAACTCGACGACTTCGTGCCTTCCCTAATCTATGACATGCACACGCATCTCTGGTCGGAGAAACATAAAGGCACGGCGGACGAAGTAAACAAAAAGCTTCGATGGGAGATTGACTATCAAGACCAGTTGGCGTGGGCGTCAAAACTCTACCCGGGTCGCAAGATTCACTACCTTATCCTCGGCACCCCGGTTGTTGGCATGGATGCGGAGGGGCACAACGACTGGGTAGCGGATCAGATGCGGGCGGATCCGCAATCCGAAGTGAACATGATGGTCACGCCGGAGATGACGCAGGATTACGTTGCCGCACAAGTCAAGAAACACGATTTTTTCGGATTGAAGCCGTATCGCACCTTTGCGCCCGACCCGGCCGATGCTCGTATTCGCGATTTTTTGCCCGAGCCGTTGATTGAGTTGGCGGACGACCTCGGATTAGCCATCACGATGCACCTCTCCAAAAGAACTGGACCGGCTGATCCGGAAAACCTGAAAGACCTTCGGCGCTACACCAAACGCTACCCCAAAGCCCAGTGGATCCTTGCCCATTGCGCGCGAGGCTTCAACGCCTTTATGCTGGAGGAATCGATTCATATTCTCAAGGGGATTCCGAATATCTGGTACGATACATCGGCGGTGAATGACATTTATTCGCACTATCTCCTCATGAAGCATGAGCGCCTCGAAAGAATCATGTTCGGTACAGACAACGTCGTGGCAGGCTGCGCTCGCGGGAAGTATATCACGTATGGTCGGGCTTGGGAGTATTTCGAGGGCTTCCCGGAACTGCGCCACTGCGATTCGACGCCTACGTTTGTGGTGTATGAGCAACTGCGCCAACACCGCCAAGTCGCCGATATGCTGGGATTGACGAGCGCGGAAATCGAAGATTTCTTCTCCGGCAATGCCATTCAGTTCATTCAACAGCTCCGGGCATCAAGAAATTAGTGTTAGGACTTACGCAGATATACTCAACGCCGCTTGGAATTGCGTGTTTTCAAGCATCTGGCGGGATCGATCGAACGCTCAACCGATACTGATTCCGAATTGTAAGCCACAAGAACCGGCAGTTTGTAGTTGCTCAATTCATTGAGCGCCTCCGATTGATTGTAACATTTAGATTTTGAATTCTATCAAACGTTTCGTTAGAAACCACTACTGCTGAAACAAACCGCAATGTTACTCAACGTTGGGTACAGTCCAATTTGCCGATACATTGATGCCGCCTGCATTTTTTCTTGAACTTAAAAACGTTATATGTGTGTAGTATAAAACATGAACGCTGAAAGACACTGCTCCCGAATAAAAAATTTGTCAACCCGTCGTTATTCGGCGGATGCAAACCCGTTTTTGCGGGCGAAATTAAGCCGTAGAGAGGCGAACTTTTCGCGATTGTTAACATCTTGTTCACCTTCGCGCGGGCGTGAACCCGCGTCATCACTAGAAAGCGCCGAGGCGGATTAGGTGAACGCGTCCCGAAAATCCGCCGTTTGTTCACCTTTTTGTGCCTATGGCAGTTCACCTTTTCGGGTGTATTTTTCACCACAAATAGGAAAAAATCGTCCCGATGCCTTCAAACGCGCGCTTTTGTTCACCTTCTGTACTTCACAATCAAGCGATCGGATAGCGAGTTCCGATCGCTGCGCAAGTCTTGTTGAAACGGTTTTACGCATTACGAGTTACGTATTACGAATTACGCAAACGAATCGCCACTACGAGGTGCCGAGGCAACTAACCGTATAAATCCTATAAGTACTGAATCTGGCAAATCAAACCGCACGGCAAATCACCGTGCCAGCTACACGACAGAGGACTAAAAATGGGTGATAAAACAATCACGTTATCCTATCAGAGTTTCGATGATTTTGACGCGAATACCCGCGACCTGAATCTTCAGATTGACGAAGTATCCGGAGCCGTGCATCTGACCGAAGGGGTCAATTATACCGATGAGATGGGGAATTGCAACCTGCGCGACCTTGAAATAGTGTCCCGAACGCATTGGATTCGGAAAGATTTCTGGATTGACAACCCCGACGCACGCGCCGCCGCTCTGCTGCCGTACATTTTACAACAGCCGGAGCCGGGGCATCGGCTTTGCGTCACCATCAATGACCGTCAAACAGTGTACTTTGAGGAGCCCGAAAAGCGAGATTACTGGACGGATTGCTGGACGCAGATACCTATTCCGGTTGAGGCGCTGAAGCCAGGATTAAACTCCTTCGTTTTCGCGGCGGAGGGTGAAGCGCAGTGGGGATTCCTTATCGAACAAGGATGTCAGCCCAACCGCAGCGCGAAGAGCCGAGATGCCGGGCGAAACTGGACCGACCGCGACCTGGGCGCCAATGATGCCTACGATGGAGAGTACATGATACGATTGAGACTAAATCAGCGCGCCTCGCTTGGAATCATGGAATCGTTGATCATCGACATCGGAAGCCGCGCGTCTGATGATGGCGTCGCCGCGCCGCTGCGGATAAACCGAATTGCCCCCGATATCCATGCATCCTTGCCTTCGGGCACAAACGCTACGCTGAGAGCCCGCGTCGGATCGACCCCCGAATACCATCTGGAGGCATGGACGGATTGGTTTGATGCCGCGCGGATGCCCTCGTTGCCCAGCCAGTCTCGCTATATGCAGTGGCGGCTGATATTGCAAACCGATGATCCTCTGGTCACGCCCTTGGTGGAGTCTTTGGAGATCAAAGTTGATCTGGAGGTACAAGCAGACTTGCACTCTAACGCTTATCAGGTATCCGAATGGAACCTCCCGCAGGTCATCCACGGTTCCCACCACTTTTCATACCTTTCCCATACGGCAAGCCGTGCGGAAACCTTTCGCAAGCGCTGGAACCTGGACGATGTCATAGCCGGCGCCACTTCCGAGTTCGACAGGTTTCTTCGGCTTAGCGCATGGACGCGGCATCAGTGGGAAAATGGCTGGAACATGGGGGGAATCAACTTCTGTCCTCCATGGGACGGCATGCTCATACTGGAACTCGCATCGCGGAAACTCAGTTTGGGGATGTGCACCCATTACAGCGCCGTATTCGTTCATGCGTGCGCCGCGCTGGGACTAATTGCCCGTACGGTGGTGATCGGCAGGCACTGTGTCGCCGAAGTGTGGTCGGAGGAATTTGACAAATGGATTATGGTTGACACGGGCGGCGATTCCAACGATGCGACGAAGGCGACGTACGTTTACACGCGACACGGCGTGCCGATGAGTACGCTGGAAATCCATAATGCCTGGGCAAATCAGGATTTCGATGGCATTGCAATTGAACCCGAACATGCGGCAAAACGATTCGCGGATACGCTGACCAGTCGAACCGACCTCTTTGATTTCTTCTGCATCAACCCGCGCAACGATGAACTCCAGTCCCTCAGCCCCGGCGAACCGGAACACGGCAAGATTTCCTACCATTACGATGGCTATCTGTGGTGGAAAGATGCCAACACGCCGCCGAATCCGTGGTTCTCTCGGCAGTCCCGCAGAATCGGCGACTTCTACTGGACGCCGAATCGAACGATGATATACTTGAGCAAATCCGAACGCCCGGAGGCGCTGCACGTTGACCTTACGAGCGCCATGCCGAACCTCAAACACTATCTCGTGCAAACGAACGGCGGCGATTGGGAACCTCAACCGAGTCATTTCGACTGGGAGCTCATCCCGGGAGAGAACCGGTTACGCGTGAAATCCGTTAGCCAATTCGGCTGGGAGGGCAAAGAGAGCCATGTGACACTGACGCCCAGCGCATAACGTATACTGCGCGCTGTCAGAAATTGCGTCTTTTGTAGGAGCGATCTCCAGGTCGCGACGTGCGTTCACGGCCGGTGCGCTTTCTAACTGCACCGATGCCAGAAAATACTGGACGAATACACCAATCTTTTGGCGAATGAACCGCTTGGCGACGGAATCAGCCAACGTGACAAGTCTTTATTACGCATTACGTATTACACATAACGCATTACTTCACTTTTACGTTTTCCCCCACATACGCGCAACTTGCGCAAGTCCATAAGATTAACAGCAATTAACAAGAAAAACGGAGATTTCAATGCAGAAGCCAAGACTGATTTACTACAACGACGCCCATCATTTTCACGGCAAGCGGATAGAGCCGCCTGCCTCAATCCACATGCTCCAATGGCCCGTAGACGAGGTTCTCGGCACAGGCGTTGATCTCCTTGTGCTAGGGCTCGGGTACGCCGATGTCTACTTCCACAATAGCAAGGTTGGACGCGTTGTGGGGCAGATGAAGGAGGTATGGCAGAACTATATCGACTGGCGGATCATGCGCATGGTTGAAGAGGCTGAGAAACTGGGAACTGATCAGCTGCGAGAGGTCATCAATCGCGGCGCCGAGATGGGCTTAACCGTGTTTCCGTCGCTGAAACTTCAGGCAAGCAATCTGCCGGGCAGCGAGCGTTGCGGTTTGCTGAAATGGGAGCACGGCGCGGATGTCTGTATAGGCGAAGAGGGGCGCGCCGAGTGGTGCTACGACTTCGCCCTTGAAGTCGTAAGACAAGACAAACTTGCCGTGCTGCGGGAGGTGTTGGAGGACTATCGGGCAGACGGCATTGAACTTGACTTCATGTTTGATCGCTTCTACTTCAAACAAGACGAGGTAGAGGAAAATATCCCGTTGATGAACAGTTTCATCGCCGAAATTCGGCAGTTGGCAAACGAGATTGGGAACGAGCAGGACAGGCAAATTCCGATTATGGCGCGTATAGCCCTTGACAAAGAGGCTAATCTCCGAATCGGACTCGATCCGGAAACCTGGATCAGGGACGGAAACATCGATTATGTCGTCGGACAGGACGATGCTGTGCTCACTGAAACGCAGCAAAAACCTGACTGGTTGCCGGAGGCTGCGAATGCGGTTGGGGGCGCCGCCTACTACCGTCCGCCGAGGCGCGTGTATGACGAGCGGGCTGGAATGCCAAGCGTAGAGATGTATCGCGCGTTGGCGCAGACCCTGCATTCGGATGGTTGGGCGGGCATGTATGACGGGTATTTGCCTTGGCCATTCAGCGCTCGCGAGCGCCAGATTCTGAGCGAGATAGCATACCCCGAAGTTCATGCCAGAAGCCCCAAGCGATATCTGCTCCAGCCGCGAGAGGGAGAAGAGGGCGCGCCCACAACCACGCCGCACCGTCAGTTGCCGGCCCCCCTCGCCGAAGGCAAGACCGAAACGCTTGATATATGGGTCGCCGATGACATCGAAAGCGCCAAAGCCGATGGCGAGATGAGAAAACCGATTCTCACGATCCGCTTCTCGTTTTTCTGCATAGAGGACGATATCGAGATTCGTTTCAACGGCAGGGCATTGGCTTGGGAGGATGCCGAGATTACGGATGAACGCGCTCTGACAATGGCGGTCCAACTCGCGCCATCAATGCACATTCAGGCGCCTTTGGGCATGTCCGCCCATTGGTTCCGTTACAAGCTGGAACTGGACGACCTTAAACGCGGGGTCAACACGCTTGAAATCGAAACCAAGAAATTCGACAAGAGGGCGGGGTTTACGCGCAGCGTGAGCGGCGTTGAAATACAGACGCGATACAAGGATTTCCTTCGACCCGAGGGGCTGGAGTTAGAGCGCATCGCGCCTAAGAGTTGATAAAGGCTGGAAAGATGGAAGGAACCTGGATTGATACGGATTTGGAAAAGAGAGAGAGAGAAACAATCGGGGATTTTGCAATCGGTTGTACCACAATCTGTTAGATTGTGGTCGCCTGAACCACAATCCGTTAGATTGCGATCGGTTGTACCACAATCCGTTAGATTGCGATCGGTTGTACCACAATCCGTTAGATTGTAATCGGTTGTACACAATCCGTTAGATTGTAATCGCCTGAACCATATTCCGTTAGATTACCCCTTCCCTGCCGGAACCCGGTTTCAAGGAGAAGCCTGATGGCGGAAACACAATCATTCTTGGCATTCGATCTGGGCGCCGAGAGCGGGCGCGGCGTGCTGGGGCGTTTCGATGGCGCGAAAATCGAGTTGGAGGAGCTGCATCGTTTCCCCAACGGCGGCGTGCGTGTACTGGATAGTCTCCATTGGGATGTGCTGCGTCTCTGGAGCGAGATGAAGAATGCCCTCTCGCTTTGTGCGCGTCGGAAAGAGGGGCTCAAGGGGATAGGAGTTGACGCGTGGGGGGTGGATTTCGCACTGATCGCCAAAGACGATTCGCTATTGGGGCTCCCGTATCACTACCGCGATTCGCGCACAGACGGGATGCTGGAAACCGCCTTCGATCGCCTTTCGCGCCAGGAGATTTTCGAACGGAGCGGAGGACAATTCATTCAGATAAATACGCTCTATCAGTTGCTGTCAATGGCGATCCGCGAATCGCCGCTGCTGAAGGTTGCCGAGACGTTTTTGATGATACCGGATCTGTTCAATTTTTGGTTGACGGGACGCAAAGTTTGTGAATTTACGAATGCCACCACAACGCAGTTCTACGACCCGCGCCGAAAATGTTGGTCGGAAGAAATCTTCAACGCTATTGGCTTGCCGCAACGCCTTCTTCCGGAAATTGTTCAACCCGGCACACAACTTGGAACCCTCCTGCCAGCGGTGTCCGATGAAACGGGGATGGGCGAGGTCGCCGTGATCGCGCCCGGCACTCATGACACGGCATCCGCCGTGGCGGCGGTGCCCGCGCGAAATGAGAATTGGGCTTACATCAGTTCCGGAACTTGGTCGTTGATGGGAATTGAGGTATCCGATCCGATAATCTCCGATCAGGTACTCGGTCTCAATTTCACCAACGAAGGGGGCGTAGCCGATACATTCCGCTTTCTCAAAAATATCATGGGGTTGTGGCTGCTCCAAGAATGCCGGCGGACATGGGAGCGGAGAGCTCGCGAAATGCCCTATGATCTGCTCACGCGACTCGCCGCGGATGCCCAACCGTTCAAATCGTTGATTGAGCCGGATGATGAAACCTTTTTGAGCGCCGGTGATATGCCGTCGCGCATCATGGGTTATTGCAAACGCACCGAACAGGCGCCCCCGGCAGATGAGGGCGATTTCGTTAGATGCATACTGGAGAGTCTTGCCCTAAAATATCGGTGGGTCTTGGAAAAACTTGAGTTGATCAGCGGAAAACCGATTGATGTCCTTCATATCGTCGGGGGCGGCGTCCAAAACAAGTTGCTGTGTCAATTCACCGCAAATGCAACGGGGGGTGCCGGTTGTAGCCGGTCCGACGGAAGCGACTGCGGTTGGCAATATCATGGTGCAGGCTATTTCGACGGGTCTGGTCAACTCAATCTCCGACGCACGCGATATTATCAGTCATTCGTTTGAGTTGGAGACTTACGAACCGCGCGATACAGAACGGTGGAATAGCGCTTACGAGCGATTCCTGGATATAACGGGTTTGAGTAGGGAATAACGATCGTTATTCCCTACTGGATACTGAGACGGAGAGAATTCCTTAAACTCGACTTTGTACAAAAGTTCAACATCTGGAATTCACATAAGCCGGGATAACTCCAACCCCGTAACCGGGGCATCTTGCCCCGCTCTGACGAGTATGAGCGGCGAATAACGATCGTTATTCCCTATTGGATACTGAGATGGGGTTGATTCGCCAAGCTAGACTTTGTACAAAAGTTCAACATCTGGAATTCACATAAGCCGGGACAACTCCAACCCCGTAGCCGGGGCATCTTGCCCCGCTCCGACGAATATGAGCGGCGAATAACAATCGTTATTCCCTATTGGATACTGAGACGCGGATGATTCGCTAAGAAAACATGGACAAAATCAAACTTGCCATAGTCGGTTGCGGCGGCATGGGCACGCGGCATCTTTACGGGTTGCGGGAATTATCGCAAACCCCGTTCTGTAATGTCGAATTGGCGGCGCTCTGTGACATACGGCGCGAAAACGCCGAACTTGCCGCCTCGGAAGCGGAGAAGCTTCTCGGTATTCGACCGCAAATCTTCACGGACTTGGAGGAGATGGTTCGTCAGGCGCCCGATGTTACGGCAGTTGATGTCGTGACAGATCCCTCCGTCCATCATAGTGTCGCCTGCGAGGCAATGGATCTCGGGCTGCACGTCATGGTCGAAAAACCGATGGCGATCACCGTGAAAGCCTGTCAGAAGATGATTGAGGCGTCCGAGCGGAACAATCGGCTCCTGTCAATCGCCGAAAACTATCGACGGGACGTTTCTGCGCGCCTCGTTCGGCACCTCTTGGATACGAAGGCGATAGGCGAACCGTACCTCGCGTTGTTTCATTCGCTAAGCCCGGGCAATCATATTTTCATTACGCCGTGGAGGCACCTCAAAGTGCGAGGAGGCCCTATCCTTGACCTGGGCGTTCACTTCACCGACATGATCCGCTACCAACTCGGAGACATTGCCGAGGTCTATGGAAACGTGCGATTGGTTGAACCGACAAGACGGAAGCCGGAACGTATTCACGACACCTACACCTTCTACCGTAACCGCTTTGAAGCGATGCAACCTGAAGTTCCGGCGACTGCGGAAGACACATCGGTCGCTGTCTTCCGCATGGAGAGCGGTGTAACCGTCAACTGGCTCGTCGGTCTAAGCGGACACGGAAGTTGCGGCGGCGAGCTTATCTTGGGAACAGAGGGCAGTATCGAAGGCTTCGGGACTCGAGGCGGCAGAATCAGCCTCAAACGGCGATCAGAGGAGGCGATGGGCTTTGAAGATATTTTGGAGAATACGGACGACTTTGCGTTAGAACCACTAGCGGAGCATTTCTTCCCCTCCCGGATCGCCGCCGGTGACAACGCGGTTGATTGGAAACTGATTGCCCTGGAGTATTACGAACTGGCAGAGGCGATTCTTCGTGGACGACACATAGAGGTAGACGGCAGCGCCGGCATGAAGGATGTCGCCGCGGTTTACGCCATATTCGAGTCCTCCAAGTTGGGGCGCGCCGTGAGGATGAGTGAAGTGGAATCGTGCCAAGTTTACGGGTATCAGTCAGAGATCGACGAGGCGCTCGGCATTGTCTAATCAATCTCCCAATCCCGACACTGCTGTGGAATCAATCTCCCGATTCCGACACCAAGGTTCTTGACTGTGACGAGAGGAAGACTTCATGCAATATCGTAGATTCGGACAGACAGACATGCAACTAAGCGCCGTAGCGTTGGGCGGTCTTCTGGCGCATTACGAAGGTGTGCGCGGTCACCCGCCGCCAGACGAGAAGCGGCGAATTTATCTGCGAGCGTCCGAACTCGGAATAAATCTCTTTGACATGGGCTACGGCGATGAAGTGCATATCCCGGAGGAACTGAAAGGCCCAAGTGAAAACCGCCACTTTTCCCTAAAGGTGGGGTCGCCGCGAGCCGAAGACGTTGAGGGAATCATTGAGGGACATCTCAAAAACCTGCGACGAGAGGCGATCGACATCCTCCGTGTGCACCACTCCGCCTTCGTTGAAGACAAGCGGTTGGCGGCGCGTATAGAGGAGTTGAAGCGCGCTGGCAAGGTGAGGTCGCTCTGCCTGATTCGCCATCTGCGCGCCGATCAGGAAGCCTATGCCGAGCGAGGACCGGAACCGGAAGCAGATGCCGACTTGGTTATCTACAACTACGTTTGCCGTTGGCAGGCGCCGGGGATCGAACTGTCGGCTAGGGCTGGGAAAGGCGTGCTTATTATGAAGGCGCTCGGCAGCCAGTGGTTGAGCTGGGAGGACAAGACGCGCACCGACTGGACGAAAGCCCCCAGAGAGACTATCGTTCAGTTGTCCGCTCGCGGCGAGGGAATGCGCAGCGATTTGGAACTCGCTTATCCCATCATTGCTGGTCCCTGGCACGAACTCGCCGATCCCGATGAGGAGATCCCGCGCACCTCGCGAGCAGTTGAATGGGTGTTGAAGAATGGAGGCGTCAGCAGTGTTTTGGTAGCATTCGCCAGTGCCGCGGAGGTGGAGGAAGCTTTGGGTATCGGGTAGGGGACAAGGCAAATCGCGTAGAAGAAAACAAGTCGTGCCCATTATGGGCATTAACGAAAGAAAGGATACAATCATGGAAAAAACCTACCGCGTAGGCGTTGTCGGATGCGGCGGAATGGGACGCTCCCATACGAACGCTTGGACAGAACACCCGGCGGCGGAGGTCGTCGCCGTTGCCGATATCAACGAAACACAAGCGCATAATCTAGCCGAACAGTTCTCCATCGGCGAGGTCTATAGCGACTATAACGAGATGTTTGCGAAAATGAATCTTGACATTGCAAGCATCCCGACATGGCAAGGCGTTCGCGCCGAAATCACCGTCGCGGCGGCAAATGCGGGCATCAAGGGCATCATCGGCGAAAAACCGATGGAGGCGTCTATGGGCGGCGCCAACGACATGATTGAAGCCTGTGAAAAGAACGGCGCCAAACTTGTCATCGGACATCAGGGCAGATTCAATGCCACAAACACGGAGATCAGGAGACTCGTCGCGGATGGCGCGATCGGGGAGCCGACGATGGTCTACACTCGCGCCAAGCCCATGGCGGGGTTGCTCAACACCGGCACTCACGCCATTGACGGTTGGCGCTATATGCTATCCGACCCGGAAACGCTTTGGGTCATTGGACAGACAGGACGCGAGAGCGATAGGTGGGAACGACGCAGCCGTTGTGAAGACCTCTGTATGGGATTGGTTTGCTTTGAGGGAGGCGCTCGCGGCGTATACGAGGGTGACCTGCCCGAGCCGACAGTCCGGATGCCGCGCATCTACGGCACTGAGGGCCAAATTACCATCGGAGAAAACGGCGTCATCCTACTGCAAAATCTCGGCGCGAGCGGTTGGCAAGAGATTCAACCTCCGGTATCGGAGACGACCCAGTACGATGAAATGCTGGACTGGATGGAGGGGCGAATCGCCGAACACCGCAGTACCGGACGCCAAGCCCGATACACCCTGGAAATCATGATGGCGATTTACGAGTCGCTGCGCATCAAGAACGTCGTCACGATGCCGCTTGAAACCAGAGAATCACCCCTTGAGTTGATGGTGGCGGATGGCACGCTTCCCGTGATTAAGGAGGGACGTTACGATATTCGAAAGCCCTTCCCCGAACAGAAAAAGTGAGCCTCACCGTCTTTTGGGATTACCGAACCCGCGTTCTTTCTTCAAAACTCGGGTTCTCCCAAGCTAGGAAGCCCATTTTCATCGCTGGGCTCAGTTTGTGACATTTCTCTTGACAGCGTTTCGCGTGAGGATTCCTTTGCATCCGGCAAATATGCGAGAATGAAGAACGAAACCGACGATAACAATCACCGCGCCCGGCTCAGCCAAACGTACATTAACACAAATGAAACCGATCGGCTGGGACTTGAGCTCGGCAGAAAAATCGGGCTTCTCGATCCTACCACAAAGCCTACGACGCGAAACATTTACGACAGCGATGAGTGGGACGCGTTGCACCGCGAGTTTGTCGTCTTCGACGCCTATTCCGCGGCTATCGATCTTCAGGCGCTTCAACGGGGAGGGGTGGATGTTGTAATACAAGCGATTCAAGCGGAGGAACTTCTCGTCCAAACGCCGCCGCAGCCGGCGTCGGAACCTCCGCCGAGAGGACTGAAAATCTGGACGCCGGTTTTTGAGGGCCCGGCGCTTGTAGAACGGATTTCACAGTTGGTTGATGAACATCTAAGGTTCATTGAAGCCCACAATGAATATATCGAGTTGGCTCTCACCGAATCCGATATCAGGCGTATCGTTAGGCGCGGCAAAATAGCGCTCGTGTTAATGCTCGCCAGCGGGACAATCAACGGCGATCTGGACGTATTGGAACAATACTATCAATGGGGCATCCGCGTGATGGCGCTCTGTCACCTCGCTTCCGTCGGCTGGGCAGATTCCACTGCCGAGCTCAAGAATACGCCCGGCTTGACAAACTTCGGGCGGGAGGTTGTTAGCGCCTGCAACGAGATGAATATACTGGTGGACCTCTCACACGCCTCCGATCAGACGTGTCGGGATGCGGTTAAGCATACCGCGAAGCCGGTCGTTGCCACCCACTCGAAGTGTCGCGCGCTTACGAACAGTCCGCGTGATCTCGGCGACGATCTCATGCGGGCAATCGCTGCTACGGGCGGTGTGGTCGGCATTTTGGCGCTTACGTCCCGGACACCGGTTGAGATTCAACAAGCGCGACTCGGAAGAGACCGCCGATTGGCGGAAAGATACGCCGATCCCTTTGAACTTGCCGCCGCCAAGTTGGCTGACGCCGAAATTTGGGGAACCAAGCTCGACCTTGAAAGCATTGACCACGCCGTGAACCTCATCGGCATCGATCACGTTTGTCTCGCTTCACACTTTCAGAACGTGCCGCAATGGCGGGAATTTACGGAAGACCTGATTGAACGCGGGTACAGCATGCCCGACACCAGAAAGATTATGGGAGAAAACATGCTCCGCCTGCTTAATCAGACGTAACTGTGCAGTCTACAAAATGAAAATTACAATTTCAACCAGCCAATAGGAAAAGGAGAATAATATGGCGACACTGCAGAAAGGCGCTCTTGACATAAATGACGCCTTGGATTACAGTCGTTCCTTTATGATGTGGGATGCGCCGCCCAATCCCAACGATCATCGCAAGCCCGGACACATGCCGTGGGGAAACAGCGCCCGCATCCAATTTGACGCTCGGTGCGAGTTAGCCAACAGCAAGACCGGGGAGAGGGAGGAGTACTTTCTCATCACCCCGTGTCGAACCGAATGGATGTATCGTTCCGACACGCTATTTCAAACGCCTAACTACGAATATTGCGGCGTTTGGACTAAGACCGAGTTTATCGGGCTTGGTGGCGCGCAGCATCGCAGGCAGGGCAGCGGCGTTCCCCAATACATCAAAGACAACTTCACCGACTTTCGGTTGACCATAAAGAACTGCCCGTCCGCTCGAATTTTGGAAGATGATGAAGCAATTATCGATGCCACTCTGAAGGATGAACTGCTGATCGGACGAACCGAGATTCGGGATGACGATCAGGGGCTGAGCGCTGTCGTGGAATACCCTATCAAAACCATGAACGTCCATCCGGAACGAAAACGTTTTCAGGTCGATACGGGGCCCCTACTTTTCCCGGATTTCTCTCGCACGGTGGAAAGACAAATCGAATGTTTTTCAATCGCCTTCGTGTGCTACAACACCTTCGATCTAGCGGAGTTTATTTTGCGCGCTCCGGTCGCCGTAGATGATGCAAAATCTGAAATTCAATCCGCACTCGAGTATTCGGATGTTCGCCGTCTGCCAGCGAAGAGCGCGGTTATCGCCGCGTAGGGGATAGCCCCTGCCACGGATTGGACAATCACCGGGGTTTGTCCCAACGCGGCGCCGAACGCCGCTCCATAAGGAGTAATCATGAACGAATCTACCGACGCCAAATACCGAGTCGGCGTCATCGGCTGCGGGCGAGCGGGTACGACTCGCGCCCGTGCCTTCGACCTTCATCCGCTATGCAAAGTCGTCGCGATTGCCGACACCGACCCCGAAAATCTTGAGTTGGGCTGCCAACGCTTCAAGGTTCCGGGATACGATACATATCAGGCGATGTTCGAGAACGAGGAGATTGACATCGCCATGCCCGTCCTGCCGGTCGGGCCGAACGCCGATGCCGTCGTCGCGTCGGCTGAAGCCGGCGTCAAAGCCATTTTCTGCGAGAAGCCGCTCACCGCAAGCTTGAGCGACGCTGATCGCATGGTTGAAGCCTGCGAGGCTCGCGGGATTCACTTTGCCGCGGGCGTCGTGATTTCAAGCCATCAAGATTACCGGAAAGCCTATGAATTGGTGTCATCCGGTGAAATTGGCGAAGTGCAGCGAATCAACCTTTACGAAAGGAATAACCAAGGCGGCTGCCACGGCTTAAACCTAATTCGAAAGTTCGCGAATAAGGCGAAAGTCGACTGGGTTGTCGGTTGGGTGGATGGAGATCCGTTCAGCGACCATGAGGAACCTTACGACGACGCCGAAACCGGATTCGGGAAGATCGGGGGGTATGTCCGCTTTTCAAACGGAATCGAATGCTTCAGCAACTACAAAGAGATTGGGTGGAAGGGCATTGAGATTATCGGCTCGCACGGCGTTCTTTATAACTGGAATAACACGGGACTGGGACTTCGCCTCTTCAAGGCATCCAACGGCGCGCCCCAACGTAGCTCCGTCACTCTGAGCGAGGTGACAGGGGTGTTTGAGGAATTCTCGCGCGAAGAACGGGAGTATGACAGCGAAGGTTGGATATATCCGGGGGACACGATGATGGGAATCGTTCAGGCAATCGTCGATTCACTGGGGAGCGGCGCGGCGCTCAACCTGACTACCGGTGACGACTTGCGCCATGCGTTGGAGATCGCCATCGGTTTGAGAGAATCGCACCGGCGCGGTCATACCGCGATAAAATTCCCGATTGAAGATCGGAGCCTCGTGATGTACCCGCAGAGGACCCGCTGGCATTACAAGAAGCCCCTATTGGGCAGAGAGCAGTACATGGCGCAGGTAGGGCAGTGGAAAAAGCCGTGACGCATTCCAAACGCCAAGTTTCGGAGGAACACGCCGAGGCGTGTAGAAAACTCAACCGTTAGATTTCATACACCGGTCATGCCACAAGCGAACAACCCCCATGTCCACAAGCACGCGAATTCCGCGCTCCCGTTCATGCCCTTTCAAAGTCTTCATCGTGACAGTTCTGATCGCCTTCCTCTTCCACGGCAATCTCCCCTCGCAGTCGGTACGGCATTCGGGATTAAACAGCCAAATTCAATCCACGCCTAGCCACGAAAAGATGCTGACGATTCTCAGGGAGATTGCCGACCGAACGCCTGAAACCAACGACTACATCGGGAGCCGGCTGGTCAATCGGCTGCGCCAGGCGCTCGCCAATCTTCCCGCTAACGGGCAAGAATTGATTCGTTGGCGCTTACTCATGGAGATTGCCGAAGGCGAACTTCGATTGGGAAATGAGACCGTCGCCATCGCCGAATTTAGTCGGGCGCGCCGGCTCATTCCCAAATTAAGAGGTAAACTGTCGGCGCTGGAGGCAAATCGAACGCTTTTTCGCCTGGGTGTGGCGTACATGCGCCAAGCGGAAACACAGAACTGTTGCCTGCGCCACACTCCCGAAAGTTGTATCCTGCCGTTACGGGAGGGCGCGGTTCATACGCAGCAGGAGAGCTCGCGGGCGGCGATCAAGTATTTCAGTGAGGTGTTACGGAATACAGTCGATCAAACGCCGCTTCATCTCGAGGCGAAATGGCTGCTCAACATCGCGTACATGACCGTCGGCGATTACCCGTCGGGCGTGCCTAGCCCGCACCTCATTCCCGAAAAAGCCTTCCAATCTCAAGAGAAAATACCGCGTTTCGAGAACGTCGCGCCCTATCTGGGTCTTGACACTTTCGACATGTCCGGCGGCGCGGTAGCCGATGATTTTGACGACGACGGCTACCTCGACCTCATGGTGTCATCTTGGGATCCGGCGGGACAAATCCGTTATTTCAGAAACAACCGAGACGGCGCCTTCTCAGATCGAACAAAAGAAGCGGGGTTGATCGGCTTATACGGCGGACTTAACCTCGTGCAGGCGGATTATGACAACGACGGCGATGTCGATCTGCTGGTACTACGCGGCGCTTGGCTCGAACAAAACGGAAGGCATCCCAACTCGCTGCTGCGAAATAACGGAAACGCTACCTTCACGGATGTCACTTACGAGTCCGGATTGGGAGATGTACACTACCCGACCCAGACAGCGGCTTGGAGCGATTACGACAATGACGGAGATCTCGACTTATACATCGGAAATGAAACCACCGAGACGTTGAAGGCGCCGTGCCAACTCTTCCGCAACAATGGCGATGGGACATTTGCCGATGTCGCTTCGGAGGCGGGCGTGCAAAACCACCGCTTCACGAAGGCGGTCGTATGGGGCGATTACGATGGCGATCGTTTCCCGGATCTGTACGTGTCGAATTTCAAGGGCGACAACCGCCTCTACCACAACAATCAAGATGGAACTTTCAGCGACGTGGCTAAACAGTTAAACGTAAATCGTCCCGTGCGCAGTTTTCCCGCATGGTTCTGGGATGTGGACAACGATAGCGTGTTGGATCTGTATGTGTCCGCCTACTCGGCCGGCATATCTCATCTCGCGGCAGATGCTCTCGGCGTCTCAATGCAGTTATCCCCCGTTCCAAAACAGGCGAATCCCGTGCCTCGCCACGGGACAGATGGGGGGCCGGGAACATCCGACAGTTCCGGGAGCAAGCTATTTTTCAACGAATCCAACTCCAATCAGGAGCTGCCGCATCTGTACCGCGGCGATGAAATCGGTGGGTTCAAGGAGGTTGCCGCGGCTCACAACTTGGCTCATCCCAGCGCGCCGATGGGCTCCAATTTCGGGGATCTTGACAACGACGGCTTTCTCGATTTCTACCTGGGCACCGGCTACCCCGACTACAAGCAAATCATGCCGAACCTCATGTATCGGAACAAGGGTGGGGTCGGTTTCGCGGACGTGACCTATGCCGGCGGGTTTGGTCATCTGCAGAAGGGGCATAGCGTTGTCTTCGCCGATCTTGACAATGACGGCGATCAGGACATCTTCGAGCAGATGGGCGGCGCTTTCCCGGGCGACAAATATGGGAACGCCCTTTTTGAAAACCCCGGCTTCGGAAACCATTGGATCACTGTCAAGCTCATCGGTACCCGGTCCAACCGTTCGGCGATAGGCGCTCGCATCCACATCTCGGTCATTGAAAAGGGAAATCCGCGCTCCATCTACAAGCATGTCAACAGCGGCGGGAGTTTTGGCGCGAACCCGCTTCGCCAAACGATCGGCTTGGGACAGGCGGAAAAGATTGAAACGCTAGAGGTGTTCTGGCACACGACCGGAGACACGCAAACCTTTCGCGACGTGCCGCGAAATCGGTTTATTCGGATCGTTGAGGATCACGACAAGTACGCCATACTGCCTATCCGGAAACTTGAGTTTGCGCGAAAAATCGGCGCTGAAACAGTCGCTCTCAACGTGCCGATCACGACTTCTGCCAGCCTCGAATCTGAAGAATCCAAGATCCATCAACGCCCGGATGCGCCGTCGGTATCCGCCAATCTGTCCGCCGAGGTTGAGGAAAAGAAAGAGCCCGAACCGACGCCTCGGTTTGTCGAGCTTTACAATCGCGGATTGGATCTCCTTAAAACCGAAAACTACATAGGCGCGGTCGATGCCTTCAAGAAAGCGATTGAAATTAACCCCGCCCACGAAAAAACCTACTATACGCTCGGACGAATCTATCTAATCAATCTCGGCAGAACCGCGGAAGCGGTCGAGAACTTGACAACCGCCATCGCGTTGGCGCCCGACAATGCCCGCGCCTACCAGATGCTCGGCGTCGCCCACTTCAAACGCAATGCGCACCAACAAGCAATATCAGCCCTGCGGCGATCGATTGAGTTGGGGGCGCAGGTAGAGGAGGACTACCCTTACCATCCCTATTATGATCTGGGGACGGTTTACATGAAGCGGGATGAATTTGATGAGGCGATCCGGTGCTTTGAACAAGCTATCCGACTGCATCCGGACCAGATTCGCGCCTACTACGGCTTGGGAAACGCCCTGATCCGAAAGGGTGATGTCAAGAACGGCGCGGAACAGATTAGGAAATACCAAGCGCTCAAGCCCTACCTTAACATGGCGGCGCAGCTTGAAATCGCCGTGCGGAGAACGCCGGAGAACTCTGAACGCTGGTTTCAACTCGGACGTCTGCATGCGCAATACGGAAGGTTCGAAAAAGCCGTTGTCCCTCTACAAAGATCGATACAACTCAATCCGAATGACTGGAAGGTCTATAACATTCTCTCGGTATGTTACATGAGACTTGATCGGCTAGACAAAATGGAGAACGCGTGCAAAGCCGCCATCCGGATTGCCCCCAACGAGGCGAACGCCCACAATTCGCTCGGAATGAGTTATTTTCTTCAGAAGAAATACCCTCAGGCGATGGACGCATTCGAAACAACCATCCGACTTGATGGGGACAATCCCGAATTTCGCGAAAACCTGGCGAAAGTGTATGAAGTTTTGGGTAAAGCGGACAAAGCCGCAAGCGAACGTGAAAGGGCAGGTCAACTCAGAGCAAAACAAAGAGCCGGACAGAAATAAGTTTAACTTGGACGAAACAACCGGGGAAGAAACCGAGTTTTTTCCCGAAAACTCGGTTTCTCAAAGTCGCGCTGCCCTTTCACTTGACGTGAGCGCAAGTGTTTTGCCCGCTTGCTCTCCGGCTTGAAGTGTAGTATCATATAGCCATCGCAACCTGAGGAGAGTGTCGCAAAGACAATGCAATGCGCCGCGATGAAACAACACTCGTTAACGTATCCGAAGTGTGGCGCCGGATGTTCAACCAACCGATAAGGAGACCGCTATGTTAAAAGCGCTTTGTATCGCATGCCTCGTATTGTTGTTTGCTTTAACAGCCCTACGCTTCACAACGGACGACGACAATAAATTAGTGATTCTATTCGGGCTTTCGGGTTTTCTGTGTGCCGTGATGTTCGCGAGCTTGTATCTGCAGGAGAAGAGAAGGGCGCGCGAGCAAAAAACCCCGATGAGCGGGTTGGAAGTATTTTTACTCTACGTTTTCCTGATATTATACGTAATCTGGGCGTGCCTTGGAAGCGCGGTGGCGCTCGACGAGAACAACCCGCTAATTTTGCTTCCGGTGTTTAGTTACGGATTGGCTGCAGGCGCGTCGCTGATGTGGTGGCGGGCAAAGAAAGCCTAGCCGCATGGTAGGGTGGGCATTGCCCACCATCTGATACTCTTTCATCCAATAAGGGAGGCTATGATGATTAAACTAGGAATGATGGCGCGTCAAACGCAGGATGCGACAATCGAGAGTATCATCGAGTTTGCGTATGAATTGAAGCTTGACGTCGTCGACATGCACCTCGCCGGCATTTCCTCTGATCGCGACTACCTGCGCAAAATCAAAACGCTGTGCCTCAAGCGCGGCTTGCCCATCGGCTACCTTGGTGCGGGCAGTCTCGTCGCCGCCCCCGAGGAATTGCCGCAGCGAATAGAGCAGGCGAAGGAGGCGGTTGATCTCGCAGCTTTCATGGGAGCGCAACTCATCCGCGTTTTTGCGAGGCACAAGTGGCCCGATACCGTTGCGGAGCAAGAGTCCCTATGGGTTCCGATGATTGGCGCGTTCCAAGAAGTCTCGGATTACGCCGCGGAAAGAGGCGTCATCTTGGGGTTGCAGAATCATAATAATGGCAGTTTCGCAATGACGGCGGAGCAAGTGCTGCGAATCCTTCGCGAGACCGACCGAGACAACTTCACCTTCATCATGGACACCGGGCAGTGGTTGAACGCAATCGGATCGCACCCCCGCGGCGAATTTGACCCGAACGTCGACCTTTACAAAGATTATCTGGAACCTACTGCCCCTCATGCCGCTTACGTGCGCGCCAAGATATACAAAATTGACACCGGGCGCGAGGAGTGGCTGGACTACCGACACGTCCTTAAGATACTGAGAAGCGTGAATTTCAACGGCAACATGTCGATCGTGTTCGAAGGCGGCGACCGCAACCGTTTTGATACAAATACGTGTCTCAAGTTGGCAGCGGCGCACTTGCGAGACTTGCTCGGCGCAGATTGACACGCTCCAATCTTTGAACGCGTTTGACCTGATTGGGACTAAGACGCTTGTGTAGGGAACAACGATCGTTGTTCCCTACGGGCTTATTCATTGCCCTTCTGTTGTAGTTGCCCGATTTATCGGGCGTTGTGGGCGCCGGCGTTGGGTGCTCGACTGCGTAATTCCCATTAATGAGAGGAGAAATACATGATTATTGATACGCATCTACATGTGTGGAGTGATGATGTAGCTCGTTATCCGTTTGCCGATGGCAGAACGATTGTCGAGGACGGCTCGGTTGAACTGCTAAATAAAACCATGGCCGAAGCGGGGGTGGACAAGGCGGTTATCGTTCAACCGATAACTTACCTTTACGACAATCGGTATGTGGCGGATTGTTTGCGCCGCTTTCCGGGCAAGTTCGAGGCGATCGGATTGGTGGATCGAAACGCTCCCGATGCTCCCGACCAGCTTGAACGGCTAGTGAAGGAGGACGGGTTTTGCGGGCTGCGGATACACTTGGCGAAACCGGATCACCCGTCTGAATGGGCGGCGCCCCGGCAGGATGCCACATGGCGGCGCGCCGAAGAATTGGGAGCGCTGTTTATCGTGTATGGTCCCGCCTCCCATCTGCCCGCGGTGGAACCGATAATCCGGAGGTTTCCAAATGTTCCCGTCATTCTCGATCACATCGGCGGCGCGCCGATCGACGAAGATGAGCCTTATCCACTGCTTAGCAATGTGCTAAGGATGGCGGAGTGTCCGAATGTGTACGTCAAGTTTACCCCGAAAGCGCATAAGTCGAGTCTACCGTACCCGCACGAGGACACGTTTCAGACGTACCGCCGGATATACGACGCGTTTGGTCCCCGGCGTCTCATGTGGGGCACGGATTTTCCGGGCGTTCTCCGCAACATCGGGTACATTCCCGCGTTGGAACTTTTTCGAACGCACCTCGACTTCCTCACGGACGAAGATAAGGAGTGGCTATTCGGCAAAACGGCGTTAACGTTGTGGAAATTTCGCGGCTGAAGTGTGAGATTTCAACAGCGCGCTTATCGCGCTTCGCCTCTTTAGGGAATATGAAGATAAATGCGACGTTAGATTTAATGCTTCTGTGTTGGCTTGCCATTTTGCTAAACCTCTCGTTCTTGTGTCCGTTGACGAAAGCCTCTGTCCAGTTCGTCGATGTCACCGAGTCATCCGGCATTGCTTTCAAGCATGTCAACGGGGCAAGCGATCGCAAATTCTACCTTGAGACTATGGGCTCGGGGGCGGCTTTTTTCGACTACAACGACGATGGGCATCTGGATCTGTATATTGTCAACGGCGCGGCGCTGCCGGGTTTTGCCGTGCAGCCGCCCCCCACGAATGTTCTCTATCGGAACGACGGTACGGGACGATTCACCGATGTCACCGCCGAGGCGGGCGTAGGGGACGCGAGCTACGGTATGGGCTGTGTCGCCGCAGATTATGACAACGATGGCGACACGGACCTGTACGTGACCAATTTTGGGCAAAATCTGCTTTATCGAAACAACGGAGACGGAACCTTTACCGATGTCGCCGAGGCTGCCGGCGTCACTGGCGGTGACCGATGGAGTTCAAGTTGCGCCTTCGTCGATTACGATTCCGACGGGAATCTGGATCTCTATGTCGTAAATTACCTTGACTACGATATTGCCAAGGATAAGGATTGGATTGATTGGCGAGGACAAAAAACCTACGGAAATCCGCAAGTGTATCAGGGCATTTCGGATCTGCTCTACCGTAACAACGGAGACGGGACGTTTACCGATGTGACGCGGGACGCCGGCGTGTTCAATGATGGCGGGAAAGGACTCGGAGTTACTTGCGGCGATTATGACAACGATGGGCGCATTGATATTTACGTCGCCAACGACACGACACCGAATTTCCTTTACCGCAACGTGGGGGATGGACGTTTCGTGGATATCGGTCCTTTTTCAGGCGCGGCGTATAATGAACACGGCGTCGCGGAAGGTGGAATGGGGGTTGATTTTGGTGATTACAACAACGACGCGTTTTTGGATATCTTCGTCACCAACTTTGCCTACGAAACGAATACCTTGTATCACAACACGATGATTGGCGCGCTGGTTGATTATACGAACATCGCGAGGTTGGGGGAGGCCAGTTTCCTCAAATTGGCTTTCGGAACGAAATTCTTCGATGCGGACAATGACGGCGATCTGGACCTGTTTGTCGCGAACGGGCATCTATACTCGACAATCGAATCGGACTCCGACACCCTCGAATACGCGCAGACCGATCAACTTTTTTTGAATACCGGGCAATCCTCATTTGTCGACATTTCATCGGAATCCGGAGAATATTTCTCGACGAAGCAAGTCGGCAGGGGCGCCGCGTTCGGTGATTATGACAACGATGGCGATACCGACATTCTTGTCGTGAATCTGAATCAGAGAGCGGTTTTGCTTCGTAACGAGGGTGGAAATACGAACAACTGGCTGATGATAGAAACAGTCGGCGTCAAAAGCAATCGGGACGGCATCGGCGCCAGGATAAAACTTATTGCCGAGTCGGGAACTCAGATTCGAGAGGTGACAGCGGGATCCAGCTATCTTTCGGGACATGACCTGCGGCGCCTCTTCGGACTAGGCGCGGAAAGCCGTGTGCCCCGAATTGAAATAACTTGGCCCAGCGGACTGACACAGACACTGACAGATGTCTCGGCTAATCAACTTCTCCTGATCACCGAAGGCGCGGGACATGAATCGCGCCAGCTCGGAAGATAACGGCGCGGGGTCAATGGCGCCTCCAACAGTCCCGACAGCATGCAACACCGACATCCGTTTAGCGTATGGAACTTTTGAACATCCTTACAGTGGGAGTTGTCATCGGTTTTGCCGCGTTGATACAGAGCGCTGTAGGGTTTGGGTTCCTGCTGTTCGCGACCCCTTTGATTCTGTGGATCGGCTTCCCGCTCCCTGCTGTCGTGATGTTGGTGTCAACTTGCTCTACCGTACAAGCGGCGCTCGGCGCCCAACATCTCAGGGCTACAGTGCCTTGGCGCTTGACATTTACCGCGACCGGTGTTCGTTTGGTCGCTGTCATCATCGGTCTGTTCTTGCTGAAGAGGATTGTTAGTCTCGATGTGAACTACATTAAGTTGGTGGTAGGCAGCATCGTTGGCTTGATTGTCATCGTCAAACTTCTTTTGCGTCCTCCACCCGAAGAGAAGTCGCATTGGGGGTGGGCAGGATTTGCCTTTGTTGTGAGCGGATTGCTCTCCGGCATCTGCGGCATCGGCGGTCCCCCGTTGGTACTATGGTCTACGGCGCAAAACTGGGCTACAAACAAAACGCGAGCTTTTCTCTTCGGCGTGCTTGCCATATCGACCCCGATACAGATTATCCTATTGGGTCTTATGTTTGGCGTCGAGCTCTTCCGGTATGTTGTCATCGGCGTCGCGTTTTTCCCCGCCGCGTACCTCGGATATTTCGTAGGACTACCCATTGGGAATCGCATGCGCAGAACGCGGCATCGTCTCATCGCGGACATCATACTCTTGTTGGTCGCCGGTAGTACAGTGCTGGGAGCAGTCCTCGCAAAATTGCGATAAGACATCTTATACGGATTCCTAGGTTCTGTTGACATTTCATCACAACGGGACAATCAGGAGGGCGGCGCAGACGCAGGATTCTTCGTAGGGGTTGGGTTTCCCAACCCATTGGATGAACGGGAATCTGGATCCGATGAATGTGACTGAGCGCCAACGGGCGAGGCAACCTCGCCCCTACGATTGCCGGTCTATCCCACATACAGGATTCTTCGCAGGGGTTGGGTTTCCCAACCCATTGGCTGAGTGGGAATCTAGATCCGATGAAAGTGACTGAGCGCCAACGGGCGAGGGAACCTCGCCCCTACGATTGCCGGTCTATCCCACATACAGGATTTTTCGTAGGGGTTGGGTTTCCCAACCCATTGGCTGAGTGGGAATCTGGATCCGATGAAAGTGACTGAGCGCCAACGGGCGAGGCAACCTCGCCCCTACGATTGCCGGTCTATCCCACATACAGGATTTTTCGTAGGGGTTGGGTTTCCCAACCCATTGGACGAGCATGAATCTAGATCCGATGAAAGTGACTGAGCGCCAATGGGCGAGGGAACCTCGCCCCTACGATTGCCGGTCTATCCCACATACAGGCATTTTTCGCAGGGGTTGGGTTTCCCAACCCATTGGATGAACGAGAATCTGGATCCGATGAAAGTGACTGAGCGACAACGGGCGAGGCAACCTCGCCCCTACGATTGCCGGTATGTCTCACATAATTGTCAACACGCCCTGCGACGGAGGTTACCTATGATTATTGATTCTCATGTCTACTGTTTTGAACCCGCGGACAGCGCCCGCGGGTATGCCAGCAGCGAGGAACATCTCAAGTGGGTTCAAGCCGCTCACGCCGAACATCATCAGCCCGCCTTTCGGATTGGCGATCGCGCGCCCGGACCGTCGAATGTCCTTGCTCCGGAAGGGCGCCGCGATTTAAGCCAACTTCCGGATGTCAGGTTTCGCATAAATCATCCGAGGGGTAGAGTCGTTTGGAACTATGAAGACGCCGAGTATACAAAGCATTTCTACCCGCCGAACCTGCGAAGTTGCGAATTTACGCCGTTCAGTTTGAACTGCGAAATGGATTATGCGGGTGTGGACATGGCGCTACTGCACACCGACCCCATGCTAGGTCGAGACAGCACATATCAGATGGAATGTGTGGAACGCTTCCCGGATCGACTACGCTCCATGGCACCGGTAGATGAATGGCGTATCCGCGATGAAACGGACGCGGTCATCAACGAAGTCACGACCGCGATCAAGGAACACGGACTACACGCCATCAAGTTCAATTCCTTAACTTATATGGTAAGCCCGGATCCGTGGGACGATGGGGTATACCGACCCTTCTGGGAAGCAGTCGCTACCCTCGGCGTGCCGGTGTTTTTCACCCTCGGCACAGGACCAAATTGCGACTCGCGGACAGCCATTGCTCAACAGCGTGAAGGGTATATGAACGAGTTGGGCATTCTAATGCGGTGGATGGATCGATATCCCGATGTAGTATGCAGTTTGACTCACGGGTTTCCTTGGCGCGTCTTCCTTGATGACGATCGGATCGTGCTTCCCCGCGCTATTTGGGAACCCTTTGAGAATCCCAATCTCAGCATGGAGGTGTGCTTCCCGGTGCGGTTGGGGGACATCTTCGATTTCCCGTACCGGGAAGTTTGGGACACACTTGAATCAATGGTCGATCGTGTGGGCGCGGATCATCTGCTCTGGGGAACAGACATGCCGTTTCAAAATCGTTTCTGTACCTACCGCCAATCACGGGATTGGATTGAGAAGAATTGCGCATTTCTCAGCGAACACGACTTGGCTATGATTATGGGCGGCACCGCGGCGCGCATTCTTGGCTTATAAGTCTTGCCAAACCGGCGATCACAACGATGTCCTTTACCACCGTATCGGAAACGCGGGTCAAATGACAATATGGCAATAGATTCTACTACGAATCTCCCTCTAGGTTGGGCGCTTATCGGTTGCGGGAGCGCAGGCAAGTCTCACGCGCAATGGGCATCGTCTACGCCTGACATCGCGATACGCGGTTTCTGCGACACTCAAGCCGACGCCGCCCGAAATTTTCACGAAGAACACGGCGGCGCGTACCACACCACAACCCCCGAGCGCGTCTTCAGCGATCCCTCGGTGAATATCGTATCGATCGCAACCTCCCATAGCTCTCATGCCGATTTGGCAGTCGCCGCCCTCAACGCGGACAAGCACCTTTTCTTGGAAAAGCCCATGGCAATGACCACCGCCGATTGCCTCCGCATTTACCAAGCAATGAGAACTGCTGGCACGAAGCTCATGCTGAATTTCTCCATTCGCTTCAGCGGCGCGTCACGAGCGATTAAACGCCGCCTAACGCCTCTAAGGTGAGCCATGCGCAATGTATGATGGCGCGAGCGGACCTCAGCCGATGGCGATGGCATCCCGAGGAGGGGGGAGGGCCGCTTTACGATGTCGGCGTTCATGCTCTGGACCTCCTCTGTTGGCTGCACGATTCGACTCCGATAGAAGTCTATGCCACGGGCGGAAAGATTACCCATATTGACGAATTGAAGAGCGCGGATGTGGTGGACACGGCGGCAGTGACGCTCCGATTCGCGAACGGTTCGGTAGCAACATTTTTGATGAGTGATGCCGGTAGCAACTCGGTGGTTTCCAAATGGTTCTTCGAGTTCTTTGACGGGGAACAGTCGGCGGTGCTTCACGAGCACTTCAAGAAGGTCACATTTGAAAACGGCGATACGCTGACGCCGCCCCCGATCGAACGTTTGCCATTACTCGTGGAGGCAATTCGCAACGATACCGAGCCGTACGTGCCGGCTCGCGCCGGTATTCTCTCCACCTTATTGGTTGAGAAAATCACCGCGTCAATCCGAACGGGACAACCTCAGAAAATTGAAATTCCGCTCTGATGTGCGGCGGCAGGCAGAGTAGTACACTTCACGCTGCTGAAAATTGCGTGTTTTCAAGCGTCTGGCGGTAGCGCGGTTGGAAACCGCACCTACGGGGAACGCATGTCGCGATCGGGAGATCGCTCCTACAAAAGACGCAATTTCTGACAGCGCGGAGTATAGTTTAGATCCTGTTTGAATAATGGGCACTTGAGGTTAGGGACGCTTTTCTACTACGGAAGAAACCGAGTTTTCAGGAAAAAACTCGGTTTCTGCGCCTCGTCGGACAAAGGCGGCAACTTGGGTTAGTTTATTACTTCAATGCCCTCATAGCACTATACCTTCCGACTTTGAGAAAGGACGTTTGATGAAAATCGGTTATTCGACGTGGGGTATGCCCGCGTTAGCCATTGATACCGCTCTGACGCATCTGGCGGCACTCGGTTTTGACGGGGTTGAACTTACGGTCATTCCGGGATTCAGTACGGAACTTGACACGCTTGATGCCCCGGAGCGCAGGCGTATTCGTCAGCTATTGGATCGGCACAATCTAGATTTGCCTGCTGTTGCGGCGCATCAGCCTCTGCTTGCTACAGACAGCGACGCACACGCCGAGCACTGGCGGCGTCTGACCGCGAGCGCCGATCTTTGCGTTGATATAGCCGGGGGAGATGGCGTGCCCGCTTTGAACACGACACTGGGTTGCGCTCCTAGTGATTGGGAATTGCAGCGAGATCTGATTCTAGAGCGAGTTGGCGCGCTGGTGGATTACTGCGCCGCCCGCGAGGTTGTGCTTGCCATCGAACCGCACGTCGGCGATGGACTGAATACTCCGGAGAGGGCTTTGTGGCTGATCAGGGAGGTCGATTCGCCTTACCTCAAACTCAACTTCGACATCAGCCACTTTGAGATTCAAGGGATGCCCACCGCAGAGGTCGTGCGACTTCTGGCGCCGCATTCTGCCCACACTCACGTGAAAGACCAGCGAGGATTGGTGCCGGACTTTGAATTCCTGATCCCCGGTGAAGGTCCCTTCGATTTCGTGGAATATCTAAAATTGATGCGGCGGGTCGGATATGACGGCTATATCACTGCCGAAGTCAGCATGCAGGTGCAGGGGCGGCCGGATTACGATCCCTTGGCGGCAGCGGAATTGACGTATCGCACTTTGGACGGGGCTTTCCGCGCGGCGGGAATCAGATTGTAGGATGGGCAGCGCCCACCAACCTTTGTTTCATTGAGCCCGGTTTCTAATTTGCGTTCAGTCCGTAGGCGCGAGACATTAGAATGTCCTTCCAGTGTGATTCGCGTTGAAGGATGTTGTCTTGACTGTCATGCAGATCGGATATCTCAAGAATTGAATAGCGAAAATTTTCGGCATACTTTGCTCCCTCATCGGCAAGCAACTTTTTGAGTTCCACATTCCCGCCGTGTCCATTTATTGCGTATTCCGACCAGCGGTGCCAGATTCCGCCTTCGCCGTACGCGCTGCCGACGTAAAACCTTCCCGATGCGGTATCGGAAATCAGATATACCCCTGCCACACTGGAGAGCGCGGTGCGCCACGATTCTGGCGATCTTTGCACTATCAATTCAAGCTGGCCTTTTGTGAGATTGATGGCTTTGAAACCGGGAAATTCACCGATAGATTGTTTTTCCGGATATATCTCGTGTAGGAGAATCCGATCGCACCACTTCTCGGTGAGTAGATAGGAAGCCCGTCCCGATCTGGAAAACGTCACGACGAGCCGCCCGTTCATCCCCTTATAGGCTTGTTCTTCGGTTAATTCATACCAGTTGTAGCGCTTTTTGTATTCCTCCGACCATTTCCGCTCTGAACCGTTCGAGCGATAGACACCCGCAAAGAGCCACTTGTTTCTTTGATGCGGTATGTCAATCAGAGAGATTACAAATCTACGCTCAAAGTTCTTGGCATTTTGCCAGCGTTGCCAATCGTTAAAGTTGCCAGCAAGATAAACATCAAGCGGATGTTCGCTGCCGTTCCAAGCGGCAAGATGCAGTTTGGCTTCTGCCGGATCCAGATTTGGATTCATGGCTCGCAGAAAATCAATCATGAGCATAGAGTATCTCTCCTACTTCTCCAGTGGCGTAAAAACTATCGGCTCTCCAGAGCAGTAGGAAATAACGAGGGATTTCTATGGAGGCTCTATTGCACTCATCAACCATTAGCTCGATCACTCGCTATTCACCCGTTTGAACGTTATTCCCTACAAAAGTCTTGCCGCAACATCAAATTATCGCCTATGCGGCTTATCCGAAAGCGGCGACCGCCACCGGGCGTTTGGTCGCGATCCCTTCTCGTTGGCGTTTGATTCGCTCTACTTCATGCAGCGTTTGACCGGTCAGGTAGCTCTCACCGCAATGGGGGCAACTCATTATTGGTACACTTTCAATCACAAGGAGCGACTCTCCACTGCCGTAACTCCTAGAAATAAAACGCTTGCGTACTCCGGTTTCCCCGCAAAGATCGCATATCATAGCGCTATCCCTGGATATTTGCATTTGCCAGTCAGAAGGTATTTCTCGTTCTTGCTGTGGTCCTTCTCTGAAAAGTTTTTACTGAATTGCGACATACCCATCGTCGTCAGGGAGGTTGTCCGCGCGTGCCGCTTCTTTTGAGAGTTTGTCGCAGATTTCATTCAATTGGTGCCCGGCGTGCCCCTTAACCCAACGAAAGGTGACAGTATGCCGCTCGCACAGTCTCAGTAGTGTCGCCCAGAGATCGGTATTCACCGCTTTCTCCTTCTTGTTTCGTCGCCACCCATTCATCCTCCAGCGTTTTGCCCATCCCTTCGTCATGGCGTCAGCCAAGTATTTCGAATCGGTGTACAGATTCACGGTGCAGGGAGATTTTAACGCTTCTAGACCGACGATTGCCGCCATAATTTCCATGCGGTTGTTTGTGGTGAGACGGAATCCTCCGGACAACTGCTTCCGGATGCCGTTATAGCAGAGCACAACGCCGTATCCGCCCCTGCCGGGATTGCCCAGGCAGGCGCCATCGGTGTATATGGAGACCTCTTTTTCGCGCATTCTAGCCGTTTTGAGTATCGAAGTTCAGTTGCTGCGGGAGGCACAGATTGACGCCGCGAAGAAGCGGAACGCTTCTGATTTCGCTGTGGTGAAGAGTGCGATCCTTTCATCGCATTATATAGTCGAATGTAACCACGGCGGTGATTTTCTTGGAAATAGACGACACATCATCATCGGCTTCCTCCGCGATGCTGCTTGCGTCCGCGGACTGGATGCTAAATATACCTTGACGCGCGGCGCGGAGCGGTCCCAGATTCGCGTCGCTGCCTTCAGCCAGCGTCTTCGCTCGCATCCGCGCATCTTTGGTCGCTTCCACGAGTAGCGTACTCTTCAACGCGTTGACTCCCGTGTAATAGTATTCAGGCATTTTAGTCTTTAGGTTGACTCCTTTTCCAAGCAGATCGGCGATTGATGTCGCAATTCGTGATATGTTGCGCACATCCTTCGATTTGACCGTAATATTCTGTGAAAGTTGGAATGCCTCGGTCTCGCTTGTTTCATTGCCCTTTTCCGTACGCTTCATGCGCTCGCGTACTTGGACCGGAATGGTTCTAATCTCCTCGGGTTTCACACTGTTTTCCTTTAGAAAAGTCAACACTTCTTCACGATGCGCGGCGAGAACCGGATACGCATACGCCACATTACTGTCTTTCGCTTTGACGGTGATATGCCATATCGCCAGATTCGACTCGACCTCAATCTCGGCGTATCCCCGTACCTTGATAATCTGGTTAGCCATGAGTATATCGCGCACCACGTTGGTAACGAGGTAGGTCGATATAACGAGACCGAGCGCCAGCAGGAAACCGAGTGGTATAAGCGCTTTTACGTTGTTCATGATTGGATTCTCCTCATCGCGACTTTGCTTATTTGTGGTCTAAATTAGCGTTGCCAGTTCAGACAAAGCTAATTCTACTCCTCTGCGGCGCCAATCTCCGATAAATACTTGATAGCGCCCTTGTTGCCACTGTTCAAAGCGATTCCAAGGGGTGTTTGGTTGAGGTAATGCCTTCGATCGTCCATGTCGGCTCCCGCTTCAATCAGGATTCTGAGCGACTTGGCATACTCTTGCTCTTCACCTTCGCCACACGCCGATCCGCCATACGCGGCGGCATGCACGGCATCCAGCGATTTTGGGTCGGCGCCGTTTTCAAGAAGCAGACGGATGGTTGATATTCTCGCATTGTTCGCTGCCCAAGAAAGCACGGAGCGATACCAATTTGCATTGCTGGCATTGATGTCCGCGCCGTGTCCGAGAAGTTTAAGGACAAGCCAATCTTTTCCGTCATTGGCGGCGTAATGCAGCGCCGTGCTTCCTTTGATGAATGGTTGCCCCTCTTCGTCCGGACCGAGCCACTCCAGTTTTGCGATGTCCGGATGAGATTCGAGAATGGCAATGCCAAGGTCCTCCTCTTCCGACTTATATTTTGTAGCAAGCAGTTTGTAGAACGGTGAATCTTCTTCGTACTGCATGGGCAAGTCCTTCATACTCGTGTCGGATTTATTTGGTTACCCCAAGTTGCCACTTATTCATCGGATAAGAGTAAATTTCAAGTTGGTTGACACTATCACCAAAAAAGCGTGTTGCAACTGGCACAGTTGCCATAACTTCGACATCGGACATCCAAGATTCTGGGTCTGGTTGATGGTTGAATGTTTTTAAGAAAGCGTTACATGAATAGAAAACGGTTACAATTTGAGCGTCCATGGGTTTTCCTTTAGGGTAATGAGGTAATAGTGAGCTCCTCAACTCCAACAAAAACCCGGGGCTTTGGGTGGCAACTTGGGTTAATTAGGTGGCGGCGCTCTGCGGTTGTGCCTGAGGCACCTGAATCTCCCGTGCCATTACCTCCGGTTCAATTTCTACACGAAGAACATCAAAGCCTGCCAGTTTGACGTTCACCAATGCAGATCCGATGGCTTCCTCCAGCGATCGCGCTTCACGGTGAAAACAGATTTTCGGAACGTCAACACTAGTAACAAGTGTGCCATCGTCAATGGCTTCGTAAAGTCGATTGGATTCTTCTTCATTCGGATCCGCTGTTAGAATGAGCGTAAATTCATGAATTTTCATTTAGGTCCCTCTCACATCAGTTTTCCTAGTTAATCCCTTGTATTAGGCATGGCGACAGCGGTCAATATACCGACGGATATCCCGCGCGTGCAGTTCCGGATTGCGCGGTGTTGACATGACTCTAATGCGACACCCATCGCGGGCATGTCTCGGACACCATAGCGTACCCCAAAGGTGCGCTCTAGGGCCTGCCTTTGTAACACGCCAGTTTCTGCTTTCAGCGTAACGAATCGCTTCGCGGATGTGTTTGTTTGAATGGCTAACTCTCATTAACAACAGGAATTTGGTTGCGTATCTGAACAACATTCTTCAGATGTTTCCGTAGGGTAGCCATCCCGTTTCCACCAATCCAAACCGCCAATCAGCTCCTTCACGCGAAATCCCAGTCGCGCCAACTTGAGGGCGCCCTTCGTTGAGGCGTTGCAGCCGATGCCATCGCAGTATGTCACATAGAGGGGCCCTCGATCCAGATGCGATGTAGTCTCTTCGTTCATTGTCCGATGCGGCACATTGACCGCGCCCGGAATATGCTCTTCAGCGAACGCTTCGGTTGAGCGTGCGTCGATGACGATAATGTTCTCGCCGTTTTGGATGGCTTCATTGAGGTCCCACGAGTCTGTTTCGTGATTTAATTTTTCTTCGTAGTGTCGGATTTGGTCGTTCATTTTCAGTTCTCCAAGCCTGATTTATGGGAAGTGTGTGTCCAATCTTAGGGGCGAGGTCTCCTCGCCCATTGCCCAATTTTGATGTGTGAGCAACGGGTTGGGGAACCCAACCCCTACGGAGAAATATGTCTTTGCACCGCTCTTGATTTTCCGGTTGCGATTACCTGACAACAGAACCCAACGTTTGCCTTTTCTAATGGAATGAGCACTGCGAGCAAGAAGCACACTACCAATTATAATCAATCTGCAGGATGAAATTCAAGGCAAACGTGGATAAGGACTATCGCGTTATAGTGATCTTGAGTAGTGGGAATAAACCTTAAAATAGGAAATAACGCTGCGCCATCGGAAGGACTTCTGCGGGTTCGCAGGTAAGGAGTTCGCCATCGGCGCGGACTTCGTAGGTTTCGGGGTTGACCTCAACATTCGGTAGGTAGGTGTTGTTAATCATCCCCGATTTGTCCAGATCACGGCAATTTGTTACGGGGATGGTCGGTTTTTGGAGTCCGAGACGCCCTCCGACCTCTCTCTCAACCCCCGCTCGCGAGACAAAGGTGTAAGACGCCGAATACGGCACACGTCCAAACGCGCCAAACATCGGACGCCCAAGAACCGGCTGGGGAGTCGGAATTGAAGCGTTGGCGTCACCCATGGCGGCCCAGACAAGGAAGCCGCCTTTTAGCACGAGTTGCGGTTTGACGCCGAAAAACGCCGGATCCCATACGACTAAATCTGCCAGTTTGCTCACTTCGATTGAACCGACGTGGTTGCTGATGCCGTGCGTGATTGCAGGGTTGATGGCGTACTTGGCAATGTACCGTTTGGCGCGGGCGTTGTCGTTTTCGCCTGTTTCGTCAGGGAGACGACCGCGCTGGACTTTCATTTTATGGGCTGTCTGCCAGGTGCGGAGTATCACTTCGCCGACGCGTCCCATCGCCTGTGAATCCGACGCCATCATGCTAAAGGCGCCGAGGTCGTGCAGAATATCTTCGGCGGCGATGGTCTCCGGACGAATTCGCGACTCGGCGAAGGCGAGGTCCTCGGGGATGGAGGAGTCGAGGTGATGGCACACCATCAGCATATCAAGGTGCTCGTCAATGGTGTTGACCGTGAACGGACGCGTCGGATTGGTCGAGGAGGGCAGCACGTTGCTTTGGCTGCATACTTTTATGATGTCCGGCGCGTGTCCGCCGCCGGCGCCCTCAGTGTGGTAGGTGTGGATTGTGCGCCCCTTGAAGGCGGCAATTGAATCTTCGACGAACCCCGCCTCGTTCAGCGTGTCGGTATGGATGGCGACCTGCACATCGAATTTATCGGCAACAGATAGACAGCAATCGATCGCGGCAGGGGTAGTTCCCCAATCTTCGTGGAGTTTTAATCCCAACGCCCCCGCTTCAATCTGTTCGTTGAGCGACTCCGGGAGGGACGAGTTTCCCTTGCCCAGAAAGCCGAGATTGATTGGAAACCCCTCGGCAGCTTCGAGCATTCTCGCGATGTTCCACGTACCGGGCGTGCATGTCGTAGCGTTCGTGCCGGTGGCAGGTCCCGTGCCGCCGCCAATCATGGTCGTGATTCCCGATGATAGCGCTTCGTCAATCTGCTGAGGGCAGATAAAGTGGATGTGAACGTCCAGTCCTCCGGGGGTCACAATCATCCCCTCGGCGGCTATAACTTCGGTGCCAGCCCCGACCACCATGCCATCGGAAACGCCATCCATGATGTCGGGATTCCCCGCCTTGCCAATCCCGGCGATTTTGCCATCTCGCACCCCAATGTCCGCTTTGACAATTCCCCAATAGTCCAAGATTAACGCGTTGGTCAGGACAAGATCGAGGGCGCCGTCTTCCCTTGTAGCGCCCGGCATCTGACCCATGCCATCGCGGAGCGTTTTACCGCCCCCGAACTTCGACTCGTCGCCGTAGACGGTATGGTCTTTCTCGACCTCAATAAACAACTCTGTGTCGGCGAGACGCACCTTGTCTCCGACAGTTGGTCCGTAGATGTCTGTGTATGTTCGTCGTGGAATGTCGAGTGGCATCGCTTTTTCTTTACGCGTTATCTATCGGTCCGTCGGTTTTACCGTTCAAGCCGTGCACAATCCGCTTGCCGGCTATTTCGGTGAGCGTCACCGTCTTCTCATCGCCCGGCTCGAAGCGAACGGCAACGCCGGACGGGATATTCAATCTCATGCCGAACGCCTGTTCCCGATCGAATCGGAGCGCCGCGTTGACCTCGAAAAAGTGGAAATGCGATCCGATCTGTATCGGTCTGTCGCCGGTGTTGGCAACGGTTAACTCGACAGTATTGCGCCCAACGTTGGCGTTAATACTCTCTTGCGCAAGTATGTACTCTCCGGGTATCATGTCTATTGCTCCTGTATGTCACCATTTCTACCGAATCGGGTCGTGAACAGTGACAAGTTTCGTGCCATCCGGGAAGGTGCCCTCGACCTGCACTTCGCGGAGCATTTCCGGGACACCTTGCATTACGTCGTCACGATTCAGTAGCGTCGTGCCGTACTGCATCAATTCCGCGACCGATTTACCGTCGCGTATTCCCTCCAAGATTTCGGCGGTGATGATAGCGACCGCTTCAGGGTAGTTGAGTTTCAAACCGCGCGCCCGTCTGTCCTTGGCAAGTTGCGCGGCGACGTAAATCAGCAATTTCTCTTGTTCACGAGGCGTGAGGTTCACGAATCATGTCCTCCGAGATCAATACTTTCGCAAATCAACGGTTTCCAATTTGAAGTGTTCTTGCTTTATCCAATTCCAAATTGTTTGAAAAGCGGACTGAATTATACCGGAGTTGTGAGCCAGCATCCGCATGGCGATACCGTTTCGATTCAGTTCTGTCAACCCGCCGATTGATTTCTCCGCGCGATTAAGTAACGGTTCGGCAACATTGCAAAGCGTCTCCCATTGCGGCATCTCGAAATCGCCAACGATGTACCAACTGCCCCAGCAGGCATAACCTTCCAGCACGCCGCGAGCCGTGAGATAAGGTTGACGCTCGGGCTGTAGGAGGCAGGAATCAAAGAGTAACATCCCCTCCGAATCTGACACCTCAAGGTGACTCCGATAGTGCGTGAATGCCAGCTTTTCGCCGCGCGCCAACCTGCCCGGCATGACAATTTCCTGCATAACGACTATTGCCCCAGGCTTCAAACTGAAGGAGGCGCGTTGACTGAAGTGCGCGTCACGAAAGAGAATCGTCGGATCGGGGAGATATTCAAAAATCGCGTCTTTCCCAATCCGGGCTTGGAGTGATTGCGTCGCGCCTTGAAGGGGCATGGCATAGACTTTCGTTGCGGCTTGAGTTGTCAGCGTTGCGTGAGAGTTCGGCGCGAGCGCCACGTCAATCTGATAGTCGTCGCCTTGCACCACCCCGCCCGTGGGGCTCAGAAGGTATACACACGCACAGCCCGACTCATCGTAACGAGGTTTCATCACCTGCAGCGGCGCACGAAAGAAACTCTCCGCGAGCACGGTACCGCCGTTTCGTTGCGCGAATGCCAGCTTAAGTGCGCCATGCCGCCCGGCGCCGGAGTTGATAAGCGACATCTTAAACGCTGAGGTACTCCTGAATCATGCCCTGGCTTAGGGCGCCTGTTTCGCCGTGTGCGACGATCTCGCCTCGATTCATAATGTAAAACTGTTGGCAAAACTCCCGCACAAAATCAAGATACTGTTCAACGATGAGAATTGTCATTCGCCGAGTTTCCACCAATTTTCGAAGCACCGTCCCAATCTGTTGAATGATGTTCGGCTGTATGCCCTCGGTCGGTTCGTCAAGAATAAGAACCTTCGGATCAGTCACCAGGGCGCGTCCGATGGCGAGTTGCTGTTGTTGACCGCCGGAAAGGTCGCCGCCCATGCGCTTCCCCATCTCTTTGAGAATCGGGAAGAGCTCATAAATCTCATCGGGGACTTGCGTTAGCCTGTCCGTCCTCGCGGAAAGCCCGACCCTGAGATTTTCCTCAACGGTGAGTTTGGGGAAAATCATGCGCCCTTGCGGCACATAAGCCAACCCGGCGCGGATTCGGCGATGCGTCGAAACGCCTACGAGTTCGCGGTCTGCAATCTGAATTGAGCCGGTCGTCGGCTTGAGCAGTCCGACGATGTTGTTCATCAGCGTTGTTTTGCCCACGCCGTTCCTGCCCATTACAGAGACGATTGTTTCCGCCGGCACATTCAGATCAATCCCGCGCAATACTTGGACTTCTCCGTAGGAAAATGAGAGATTTTGGACATTTAACAAATTACTTCAAGCCTCGCTTCTTATTTCTGATACATTGGTGATTGGGGCGGCTTGATTGGCTACCTCAAAAATCCCGTCTAGTACCTCCGAAACTTCTGGGTCAATGCTATCCGGGGGCACGTATTGGACAAGCGTGTGATAGTTTGTCCGTTGCATAAGGTTGTCTAAATTCAACTTTTCGAAGAAGGTATCGAAGAGGGGATTCAGAAAATCATCACTGACTTTGGCTTCCGGCGACCACGGCGAACTCATGCGGAGTGTTTCCAAGTTTTTCTCGGTATCCGTTATCGCTTCCTCCATCGTATGTACCCATAGGTGAGAAAACAGGGGGCCTTCGGTCTCTTCACCCTTGTCTTTCGCCCAGGCGATTAACACATCCTTACGGCATAAGTAGTTCTCTATTTCGCATCGCTCCCACATATACTCTCGCAATTCCGGCTTGTGTCGTAGTTGGTAATCTGTCCTATCGAAAAGACAGAATCCGACGCAATCCGCCTTCACCTCTCGTAGTCCGTCAAAATGTTCGCGTGCCGCCTGCGGTTCGTCCCCCACATAATATACGAACGGACGTTCCAACACATCACTTGCGGGATGCCCCAGTTTCTCGGCAAATGCTTGGAGGATAACGAGATCCGTTGGGCCTTCAAGATAGAGAACCCATCCATTCTGCTCCGCCTGATAATACTGCTCAAAGCCGATTGTACGGAGGGATTTCAGGAGCTGACTACCACGGTCATCAACTCTATGCGGCTTTCCGAGAAAAGCGACAACGACATCACGCTCTGCCGCTTCGTTCAAAATCACTTCGGAATGGCTGGCGGCAATAATTTGACTGCCCTGTTTCCGCGCCAACTCGCTAAGAATGTGGTAGATTTGCCTTTGGCGAAGAATCTCAAGATGCGCATCCGGTTCGTCCAGCAAAAGAACCGATCCCGGACGCGCCGAAATATAGGCGAGCAAGAGTAGTGTTTGTTGCAGCCCAAGCCCGGCTGACGACAGCGCAAGAGAAATTCCTGAGCTATCCCGGAAATTCATCTCAATCTCACCGCGCTCCTGAATGTAGACCGGCTCATCAAGTTGAACACCGAAGAGTTCTCGGATTTGTTGGCATATTCTGTCCCAAGTTTCCTCGTCTTGCCGTTCGTACAAAATCTGAAAACAGAGGTTGCGAAGTACTTCCGCGGTGCGTCCCTCTCCAACACGGACATTAATTGCGCCCGGATCAAGTCGTGTCTCATTCGACGCCAACCCCGACATGGGCCGGAGAAAGGCAACATCAAGATTCGCCACCTCTTCGGGGATAGCCATTCGTTGCAATGCTTCGCCTTCCCTTTCAGTCAATCGAAGCGGGCGGCAGTAAAATGACTCCTCGTTGGCGTAATCAAACTCCAAACCGCAAGCCCATTTTCTGCCAAAGGTAACGCCTTCAACGATAATGTCCATCCGTATGTTCTGGGTGCGCGGCTGATTGTCAATTCGCTGAACGTCGCGGACTCGCAAATTCTGCCAGAGGAGCCTAGCGCCCGGAATGGGGATAGAGATTAGATCGCGTCGGTTGATAGCGACCCCCGGACGTCGTTCCGGTCTCGGTTTCCCCTTGCGATGTTCGTTCCAACGCTTGAGGCCTACGTCCCAAAGCGCGAGCGCCTGTAGCGCCGTTGTTTTGCCGGAGTTGTTCGGTCCAATAAAGACGACGGGATTGCCCAATTCAATATGCGCCTCTCCAAAGCATTTGAAATTTCGACAAATCAGTTTTGTAAGCATTTCTGCTCCGAACAGGCTTTATGGAATCGAATCTTCGGGGAGAATCATCGTCTACCGGACGCCTGCGTTCAGTCTGTCTCCGCAGTTGCAAAACCCATCAGCGCTCGAAAGAAAGAACGGTACGTCGCTACTCCGTCACAAAAGTAGACATCACCTCTCATCCCTATTATAGCAGGTTTTCCAGAATCGATCAACGGTTAATATGGATTCAAAATCTAAGTGTTACTACCAATCGGAGGCGCTCAATGAATTGAGCAACTACAAACCGCCCGTTCTTGCAGTTCATTGATTAGGAATTAGTATAAGATTTAGTATTCGGTGTTTCCTAAGAATATAGATTGCTCACCTGCCCAGATACGCTTCAATTACCTCCTCGTTCTGCTGGACCTCGCGCATCATTCCCTCCGCCATGATAACGCCTTCGTTCAGCACCGTGACGAATGAATCCAATTGACGGACAAAATCCATATCGTGTTCGATAACAATCAATGTATGGTCATCTTTTAACTCAAGAAGGAGTTCAGCCGTCAGTGCCGTTTCCGCGTCCGTTAATCCGGCGGCAGGTTCGTCAACGAGCAGCAGTTTCGGATTTGATAGAATCAGCGTGCTAATCGCCAACCACTGGCGTTGACCGTGACTCAAATACTTGGCTTCGCGGCGCAACTCATCAATCAGTCCGACACGTTCCAGAATCTCCAGTATGCGCTCTTCCTGATCTTTCGTCGTTGATCCGAACAAGTTGGACCACAAGCGGTAGTGACCGGGGAGGGCGAGTTCCATATTTTCGTAAGTCGTGAGGCTGTCAAAGACTGTCGGTGTTTGAAATTTTCTACCGATACCTCGTAATGCGATCTCCTCCTCCGTCTGCTGCGTGATGTCGGCGCCATCAAAAAATACATACCCCGTCGTCGGGCGAGTTTTCCCGCTCACAACATCACAGAGCGTTGTCTTGCCTGCGCCGTTAGGCCCGATAATGACGCGGAGTTCATTGTGTTCAATGCCCAATGCCTCTACGTCCAAGGCTTTGAAACCGTCAAAAACGGCGGTAATGTCTTCCAAAAAAAGCAAATATCTTTCTTCGGACAGTCGGCTTTCGCGGGGACTGTATTCTTTGTATGCGGCGGTTCGTTGAGTTTGGTCCATATAGTTTTTCTATCGGTTTTATTGATGATCAAATCTCAATGATTCTTCCGATTTTGTGGCGCTCACCAGGCGGCGCCACAGGTCAATTAAACCACCGGGAAAGAGTAGAACCACACCGATGAACAACCCGCCCAGGACAAATTGCCAATACTCCGCTTTCCAAGTAAAGAGCAGAAGGTTCTTCTCGGAAGTGAAAAAGTTGTAGAGGAGATTCACCGCCAATGCGCCGAGAATCGCGCCGGAAAGCGCGCCGCGTCCACCGACCGCGACCCAAATTACGACCAGAATTGAGGCGCTCGCCTCCATATTTGAGGGTGTGAAGATGCCCATCTGCGGCGCGTAGAGCATGCCTCCCAGTCCGGCAATCATTCCAGCCAGGCAGAAAGCAAATAATTTGTAAATATAGGGTTTGTAACCGGAAAAGCGCAAGGTCGGCTCATCATCCCGGATGGCAATGAGAATTCGTCCTACGCGAGATTTTACGACATGTCGACAGAAAAGGTAGACGCCGACGAGCGCCAACAGTGTGACAATATAAAGGCTCACTTTGACATTCGGGTTGGTCAACTTGAACCCCGCGATTCTGTCGAACCGCGTCAGACCGTTCGTACCGCACAGCTTCATGTTGTTCATGCAGAATACCAACCAACCCGCCACAGTAATCGCTTGTGTCAAGATGGCGAAGTACACACCGCGAACGCGGCTGCGGAAACCGACATAACCGATTGCCAGCGCAGCTAAACCTGGAATGAGCAATCCCAAGATAGTTGTGACCGGAAGCGTGTAAAACGGCTTCCAAAACCAGGGAACGAGAGCGTCCGCCGGGACTTCGCCGACCTTGTATGGATAGACAACGTACAGACATGCCGGAATCTTCCACCCGTTGGCATCAATGATTCCCTCGGGACCGCCGTGATGCGCCAAATACATCCCCATCGCATAACCGCCCAATGCGAAGAAAAAGGCTTGGCAAAGGCTCAGGATGCCGGTGTAACCCCAAATCAAGTCTAATCCCACGGCGACAATGGCGAACGCCATATACCGACCGAGCATGTTCACGGTGCCTATAGTAATCAGCCCGGTGTAGTAAAGCAGCGGGACAACGACCAAGCCGAAAATAAACAGCGCCCACGGCACGAAGAATAAGATACCGCGATTGCCCGTAATCGACTGTTTCGACATTCCCGCATCCTGCAAGAAGCCGCTCATTTGTTTGAGCGCCGTATTTCTAAACATCGCTGAGCCTACCTTTCGGGGCGAACAGGCCCGACGGCTTGAACTGGATAAACCCGACAATGATAATTAGGAGCAAGATTTTTGCCCAGATAGCTCCTACTACAAAGGGGCCGATTGTCGTCGGTTCAATCACCTTCGTCAGCACGCCGATTCCCAATCCGGCACATATTACGCCGATGAGTTCACCGACTCCGCCGGTAACTACGACCAGGAACGAATCAACGATGAAATTGGTCTGTCCCATATCCGGGGTAACGCCGCCGATGAGTGTCCACGCATAGCCCGCAACCCCGGCGATGCCGGAGCCAAAGGCGAAGGTGTATCGGTCAACGCGCCCCGTGTTCACGCCCATGCTGTTTGCCATATTACGATTCTGCATCGTCGCGCGCATTCGCAGACCTAGTTTGGTATGGTTCATCAAGTAATAGATGAGCAGGACGCACAAGCCGCATAGGACAATAATAAAGCAACGACTGTAGGGGACGATAAGATCTTGCATGACTTCCAGCCCGCCCCGTGCCCAAGTTGGCGCGTTGACACCGATGTTGTCGCCGTATCTGATGCGCACGATTTGGATAAGGACAAGCCCGATTCCCCACGTCGCCAACAGTGATTCCAGAGGGCGCCGATACAGATGACGGACGACCAAGATTTCGATAAGGTAGCCGACAAGCGCCGCTGTCAGAAACGCGACAGGCAGCGACGCGACGTAATACAAATCCGATGGATTATCCGGGCTATGACGGAACAATCGCTGCATCTCAAAAGTGGCGTAAGCGCCAATCATCATCAACTCGCCGTGCGCCATGTTGATGACGCCCATCAGACCGAATGTAATGGCTAATCCCAGCGCCATGAGGATGAGAACGGATCCGAGCGACAGTCCGCGAAATATATTGCCGACGCCCCCGACAAAATTTTGATACCCGTTGATTTGGTCGATCGCGAATTTGTACGTTTTTCTCGCCTCTTCCCTGGCGGCTTCGGGAAGTTCAAACCCTTTCGCCAAATCATCAAACGTTTCCTGCAAACGCGGCAGCCCGCGCATACTCTTCATTTTTCCCAACTCGCGGACAATGGCAAGATGCGCATGTGAATCCCTTTCGAGAGAGATCCGGTTCAAGCGGATGAGAAGTAGACTTTCTTTGGCGATATACCGGATTTTTTTCACCGGATCGCTCTCCGACATCTCCTCAAGCTGTGAAACCGATTCAACAATCCCGGGCGGATCTCCGCACTTCTTGGCGCCCGACATGCGGATTTTCTTGTCTGGCGATGAGAGTCTGACGAGAAATTTTGCGTTGTTTGTCAGCTTGCGTTCGGCGCGTGATGGCGCAATTTCCTGAAGTTCTTCAACCGGGATTTCATGCTGTTTCCCGTTTGCGTCCAGAATTGCTTCCCCGGTTAGCACATCAGCCAGCCGACAGAATTCGTTGTAATCCTCATCTTCAAACGTCTCTTTGCACAGGACGACTATATTATTCCAGAGATAGAGCTCCCCCAATTTAAACGACTCAAGGATTGCTTCCACTCGCATGTCGCCACTCATTGCGAGCGTCATAACCGCGGCTTTGCGAATCGCTCTGCTGTCGTCGGCAAGTTTCTGAATTTCGGAACGGATGAATTCGTCGTTGGGTTGGGCGGAGCCGGGAAACACCAAGCCGAGGACTTGTAATGTGAGGAGTAGCGTGATGATGCAGGGGACTGTGACTCTTGGCATTTGAACGTTTCTCAAATATTGGTCGAAGAAGATTAGGTGAGAATGAGACTTCCTAGGTTCTGTTGACATTTGCGTGAAGTGTGTGTCCAATCGTAGGGGCGAGGTTTCCTCGCCCCATGAGCTGGGAACGTAACGAATGGGTTGGGGAACCCAACCCATTCGAAGGATTGTGCGTCTGTGTAGCCCTCTTGATTGTCGCGTTGTGATGAAATGTCAACAGAACCTAGCAGATGGTTAGTTGAGCGGAAAAAAGAGACGCGAAGCGCAAAGATTGAAGAATCCTTACGCTTCGCAAACTCTGTGTATTGGAGATGAACTGTCTACCGACAACATTACATGCCTGCGGTTTTTGCCCCTTTGGGGCCGCCGGTCGGCGGTGGGAAATTGCCATCCGGATGGAGATAGGCGCTGTAGGAATCCGGCGAAACGAGTCCATCGGATTTGTAGATAATCTTGAACTGACCGTTTTTCATGATTTCGCCGACGTAAACCGGTTTGAGCGTGTGCTGGTTGTTGGCGTGCATCTTTTTCTTGCCGCCGGGAGCGTCAAACTCCAAGCCGTAGACGGCTTCACGCACCTTGTCGACATCAAAGGACATCGCTTTTTCAACCGCCGCCTTCCAAACGTAAACGCCAAAGTAAGCGGCTTCAATGGGGTCGTCAGTTACGCGCTTTGAACCGCCGGGCAGGTTCTCTTTCTCGCAAAACGCCTTGAAGTTTTTCACGAACTTTTTGTTTTCAGGCGTCTTGATACTCTGAAAATAGTTCCAGGTGGCAAGGTGCCCGACGAGAGGCGGAACATCCATCGCTCGCAGCTCATCCTCCGCGACCGAGAAAGCCATAATCGGGCAATCATCGGAGGTCAGCCCTTGGTTGGCGAACTCCTTGTAAAACGGCACGTTGCTGTCGCCGTTGATGGTTGACAACACACAAGCGTCGCCACCGGCGGCGAACTTCTTAATCTTGCCGACGATTGTCTGATAGTCTTGGTAGTGGAAGGGAGTATATTCTTCCACGATGTTCTCGTCCGGTACACCCTTGGTCTTGAGAAAAGCCTTCAGTACCTTGTTCGCCGTGCGCGGGAAGACATAGTCTGTGCCAAGCAGATAAAACTTTTTGGCGCCGATTTCTTCCATCATGTATTCGGCGGCGGGAACCAACTGCTGATTGGGGGTCGCGGCGGTATAGAACACGTTGAGAGATTGCTCTTCGCCTTCGTACTGCACCGGATAGAAGAGAAGCGCATTATGCTCTTCAAATACCGGGAGCACCGACTTCCGGCTCACGGAAGTCCAGCATCCGAACACGACCGCCACTTCCTCTTTGGTAATCAGATCTTTCGCTTTTTCGGCGAATAGGGGCCAATCGCTAGCCGGATCGACGACCACGGGTTTAATCTGTTTCCCCATCACGCCGCCGGCGGCGTTAATCTCTTCGACAGCCATAAGAACAACATCCTTGAGAGATGTTTCGGAGATTGCCATCGTGCCGCTCAATGAGTGGAGCACACCAATTTTTACTTCGTGATGTCCGGCATATACCGATCCGACACCGAATATCCCAAGGGCTAAGAGTAGCATACCGATTGTAACGATACCGCGCAATTTCAGTGTAGAACGCAACGTAGAACGCAACGTAGAACGCAACATTTAATTTCCTCCTTAGAAGTTTGAGTTTACGTACTATGAGTTAAAATGTGAAGAGCGATTCGAGCGCTATGATGGTCTCCTCGGCGTCAATGCGTCGCTTGAACTCGGCGAGGATTAGCCAGTTGTCCGTAACCGAATAGGAGGGACTAAGCGTGAATTCCGTTGAGGTAGACGATTCTGCCTCCTCGTCCGCGGCCGGAGCTGCGTGACTGTGTCCATCCTCCTCGTCACCCTCATCGAGATTGATCCCGCTAAAGCGGAGTGTCACCCCGACGGGTGCGCCTATCATGTCCTCCAGCGAAACGTTCGCCATTCCCAAAAAATGCATCCCGTTCTCGCCTTCGTGGTACCAGTTCTGCAGCAGATCGATTTCGCCGGCGAGCGTCAACGGTCCCTGTGTGAATTGCACCCAAGCGTTCAGTTCGCTCTGCGAATAGTCCTCCAGTTTGTCCATGGCATAACCGACCTTCGCGGTGATTTGCTCGGTTGGAGTTAACGCTAACTGGGCTTCGACCCCCGGATTCTTTATATCCGTGTCATTCACATCCCACACACCGGAAAGGAGCGCGACGTAGATTCCGAGTTGCTTGGTGGGATTGATGTTAACACCGATGCCGTTATGATAAGCGGGATAGGGAATTCCCTCGGAAAAGGAGTATTGATACAGTCCCGTCGGCTCATCGGCTTCAAAGCCCATCGCACTGAGAAACCTACCGGCTTTAATGCTTACGCCGGACACGGTGGACTCGGGGAGCGCGTATGTCACATAGGCTTGTTCAAGTTTAATCCCGGTGTTCCCGTGGTCACCGGGGCTGCTATGGACATCGACACGTCCGGTGACCGAACCTTGGTCGAGGTGGAAATCCAGCTCGAACTGGTCGAATGACAAACCAATTTCAGTCTCATCGCCACCGCTAGTTGTAGTGGATGACATATCCAAAAAGCCTGAAACAGATAGACTATCGGTTAGTTTGATTTCTGCCGACGCGGAACCGATTACGCTGGCAAAAGCTAGTAGAACGACCACACAGAGATACGATTGTGCAACTTTGAACTTAGAGTTTGACAAAATCATTCGTTTGCCTCCATTTTTCAAACGATTTTAGTAATAAGCTGTTGAAATGCTAGGAGAATAGCCTGTCCCCATCCGCTTTCAACTACCCTATTCACAAACAGAATTCGTCCATCTCTTCGGAATAGATGGATAGAATGCCGTTCCTATATTCTTTAGATGGGATGACTATACGCAAGAGAAATGCCAAACCTAAGTCTGCATACTCGTATTTTGGCAGGTAACAGGTGAAGAATTGAGTGAATGACTATATGGAAGGGGTTTTTGAGAAGTTGGTTAGGGTAGGAAAAGTACAGATGGAAGAAGGCGCGCTCGACAAATTTGCATAAAATGCAGGCATTGATTTGCTTGGATTTTAGGCAGTATTAGAGATATTAAGGTTTACGCAGCGATAGGAGGTCGCGATTCGGAGATCGTTCCTACAGCAGGTTGTAGGATAGAAACGGGCAATAAATTGCCCTACTACGAACACGAACCTTTGGGCGTTGAATGCGTTAGTTCTAGATATTGAATTTAGCAGCAGTTTGACTAATGGCAATTCCGTCGAATATCGTCCTACTTAACCCCACAAGACAGATGCTACCACTATGGACAAAGTGACATGCTTGAACAGTTTTGTGGAATCAGGCAATTAGAAATAACCTCTCCCAAGTACGTCATTCTCCGCATTATCTTCAATAAGTTCGCGAATATGGTTCAAAAACCTTAGAAATACCGCTGTTGAAAATGGATTCGTTTCTAGATGTTGGACATATTCCTCGCGACTTTCCTCTCTTCCCGCGACGGAACCGAATGCTCGACGCACGTCTGAAGGAAGTCGTTTCGCTCTGCGTAGTATGAGAATTTCGTCAATAGCAGTAGTGTTTGTGTTTATAGGCAACATATCAAGCCACTCGCACAACAGAAAATATCTCGCGCCTGGTACCGCCAGTTTAACATCCAGAGCAGTTGCAGCAGCCTCCTGAAACATTGTCTTATCAAGATTTGTCTTGCATTCCGCCGCGACATAAGCAATATTTGTTTCCTTAGTCACGCTATTTTGAAAGTCTCGTTGGTGTGAGGAACGGATAAACAATCTCCGACTTATGGCGAAATCGTGGTCTTTTGTCCTAACCTGCATACCACCGCCAACTCGATCAGCGACCATACTTGACTCAAATCTAATCCCCGAGAAACTAGTTACAGGGCCAAACTGCAAGTCAAAGCGTCCATACAAATCGGACAACGTTGAGGTCATAAATATAGGAAGGAATTCCTCAATAACCGTATTATCGAGCTTGAGCTGACCCTTCTGGCGATATAAGAAGTTGTTATCGCTGTCAAATATTACATTTAAGTCAATGTATTGCTTGTATTCATTGAGTAAACCTACCATCCTACCCACAGTTTCCCGGTCTTCACCCGCAATGGATTTTAGTTTCTCAAGCCACCCTTCGTATTCGCTGATGGCATCGGAGACACGTCTTCGGTCAGTGGCAGGTAGTTTTTCGTTTTCAAGCAGGGCATTTAATTTGTCACCATGAGGTGTCGGCAAATCATACATTTTTATATCGCTTTCATGTCCTTTAGATCAAAAAAAGGTGATGGCCGGACGCCATCGATGTTCTGCAAAGCTAACATTATATCCTTTTTTGACTTTTCGGGGGCTGTAAAGAGTGACGCCTCCAATGCTTCATGTGCTACTTCCCGGGCAACTTCCAAATCCATGCTCCGTGGTATCGTCCTTGCTGCAGGTGAAAAGTGGAGGATATCCTCAATTATGCGCTGCCCGAAACTATTTCGAAACTCCCTCTGCTGCTTGAGAATCAAATCAAACTTTGAAGATCCATGGCAGATTTCTGTCACAAGCTCGCCATTAAAGAAGGGTGTTCCTTTTACCATTGATTCTCTGCCTACAACAAAAATTAACCGCGCATCGGGCTTACATATTCTGGACAATTCACCAAGAGTTTGAACTATGTCAAGACAAAACTGAATTACCGTCAGAAATCTATTTGCTCTATGCTTTCTATTTGCCCCAAACTCCGACCTTGATACTTTCAGTAGATTCCAATTCAGAGTTTCCATTGACGCCCTATATTGCTGATGGTAATTGAAAACGTTGATATAGGGCGGAGATGTGATAACAAGGTCTACCATTGAATCAGATAAAGGCGTTTCCCGTGCATCCGAAAGAAACACCTCAATAGGCTGATTCGAAAACGGTAGTCCAATCACTAGTTCCTTGAGATTCTTCCAGACTTTAGAAATTCGTTTCACTGATATATCTGACCGATAAAAATCAACCAAAGTAACGAGCGTTTCTAATAAATTAAGTTCAAACTGGTTACCCGTCTTTGAAAACAAACTAAGCAGCTTCGGTTTGATCGCCTCAAGATCCGGTTCGCCACAAAGTAATTCACTGTCTGGGAAAAACACACTTTGAAGAAGATTTGCAACCTCTTTTACGTGGAACCAACGCAACTCAATAGGAACGTTAATGAAGCGATACGTCTGCGCTAACATTGCAGCCGCCGGATTGATTTCGGTACCGCTAGCCGCGAGTCCAGCCATACCCGATTCCAAAAGAACAGTTCCACTCCCTACAAACGGATCGAATACCACAGAACTTAGATTAGAATAATTATGCAGTAAAACCTGAACTAGTTGGGGTGAAAATTGTCCTTTCCAACGTAGAGGATTACTTCGCAGTTTGTTAGCGATATTGAGCTCGGCTTGAGGTATTTCTTCTGTGTCAAAAGGTGTATTTTCATAAATTCCATTTAGAATCGGCATTGTCGAATCTCACAAAGACAGTTTTTGCACTTCTGGTACTTGCGCCGCAATTTGAGTTCATTTCCGTAGTCAGGGGATGTTGCCCCGCCGCGAATAGGCGGTCGGAATTCGGATACCTCGGGGGCTATCGCACTCACTATCCGTTCGTTTGATCTTACGGGGAACGCATGTCGCGATCAGGAGATCGCGGGGATCTCTATCGCACTCGCTATCCACTCGTTTGATCCTACAAAAGACGAAATTTCTGACAGCGCGCAGTATAGAAACCCTAGCCAATGACCAGAGGAATGTATTTTAAACCAGATTCCGATATAGGTTCAACCCAGAACGTATGTGAAGCCTTAATTGCTAGAAAGAGGCTCAACCCATAAGGTGCCGTTGACAACAACAAGTTCACACTGCCCCGCGTTCCTTCAACATGTCCGCGATTTTCCGATGCCTGCGGCGCTCCGCCCAAGCCAATGGCGTTGCCCAGGGCGCTCCGGCGGCATTCGGGTCGGCGCCATTGCGTAGCAGCAGATTGACAATTTCCGTCTTTCCTTCGCGGGCGGCTGTGCCTAATGGTGTCGAGCGGTCCTCCTCGTCAATTGCGTCAATGTCGGCGCCGTGGTCAATAAAGAGCTGCACCAATTCCGGAGCGTCTTCTACGTGGCGAACTCCCTCGCTTAGGTCGTGCAATGGCGTCCGACGCAGCCAGTCGGGAAGGTTTGGATCGAGTCCGTGATTCAGCAACTGCCGCGTCATGCGCGGCACGTGGTAGAGGTAGGATTTGCACTCGGTAAGTACCGTTGGCATCGGGTAACCCCGTCGCAAGAACATGCTCAGCATCGCTTCATGGGCATCGGCGCTCCGCTTTTTGTCCAGTTGGCGCCTGCAGCCGCTAATGATGGCGGTATACGGAGTCGTTAGATATTCACTTTGTTCAGCCGAAAACGGATCGTCGCAGTAGCGCAGAATCGCCGCCAAGGTCTCAAGGTTCCCGCTCTGGACGAAACCCCATGCCGTCCCGGTGCGACCGCCGTATTCATACATTAGTCCTCGCATGGCATCGGACGAGGCGCGTATTGCCGGGGTGCCCGATGAGTCAATCTCCCCGTTCGGGTCGGCGCCCGCTTTAAGCAGCCATCGCGCCACTTCGGTGTCGTCATTGACAGAGGCAGTCATTAGGGCGGAGCCGTGGGGACACATGCGTCCCTCCGCCAGCGATGGGTCTGCCCCTTGGTCGAGAAGGTAACGCACAATAGTGCGATGTCCTCGCTCTACGGCGGCGGACAGGGGGCGCTTCCCGAGCGCTTCAGGGGCATTAACAGCATCCCGATTCGCCATGACAAAGGCGCGCAGAGCATCCAGATTGCCGCGAGCGGCCGCCAGCGTCGGACTGTCAGTCGTCCCTGCGTGGAGCAGTATCCGCAATAGGGGAACGCCTCCCTCTGCCAACGTCCAATATTGGTTAGTCCAGCAGGTATAATGCACCGCACGAAAGCCGGCGTGATCGACAACGTCAATCTCAATGCCGCCGGCTAGCAGCGCACACACCGCCTCTTGATCGTTGGCAATCACGGCGAGATGCAGCGCTGTCCGTCCTTTCGAATCTCGCCGCGCAACGATTCCCGATACATCGGCTAACAGACGCTCAATTTTCTTATAATTCCTCTCTTCCACCGCTTCGTGCAGCCGCAAATCGTTGTTCAAAGTCTTCGCTCCGATTGAGGCGCGCAAATAGTCTGCAACGTCAGCGTGACCGCGATCTTCCGCTGTCCTGATGAGACCTGTAACTTCGTTGTACGGGTAAGCTTGCCAAAGGACTCGCGTTGCCTCCAAATTGCCTTCGCGGACAGCAAAGTGGATTGGCGGCGTGTACCAGAACTCCAACTTCGCGCAATCCGCCTCTTCTCTAAGATGATTCCGGATCGTCTCCACGTCATCCCGAATAGCGGCACAAATCAGATCCCAGTATAACTGTCCCTCCTCAGAAACTTCGCACCACTCGGGACGGAGAATCGCGTCAATTTTCTCTTGCGGTGTGCGACTGTCGGCGCGCCAATTCGTCGTAGTCATCGTAGATATCACAAGTTGCTACCCATTCTTGCAGTTCGGGCTGCCAGCCCGAACTGCTTGATCGGAATCGGGGGCTAGGGTGTTTGCCTACAGAAAGTAACTTTGAAAACGTCGCTAGTTTTATCTTCAATCATGCGCGGGATGCTTGTGCCGAGCCTTCGATGCGGAAAAAACGGGATCTCTACCGCATTCGATATCCACTCGTTTGATGGTTTCAACGAACAACAAAGAATCGGCGCGTTTTTCGTGAATCTCGGTGCTCGCGTCCGAAAAACTCGGTTTCTACAAGAATCCATTTGCAAAAGGTGAACAGAATGTCCACGCGGCACGCGTTTTTAGAGCCGTTGGCGTGATTTGGACCTCGTTTTTTGTCAAAAACGCCTTCGAAAAATAGGCACAAAACGCGAACAAAAAGCCGATTTCGAGGGGCGCGTTCACGCTGTTCGAGTTCGTCCGATCCAGTGATAATGCGGGTTCTAGCCCGCACCGGCGTGAACAAGATGTTAACAGCGGCAAAAAGATTGTCATCTTCACTGTTAGTTCAGCGGACAAAGTCCGCCGTAAATGTAGTGATTTACGCGCCGATTTCGGGTCGTTATGCTTCGGTCTCCTCCTCATACCCTATATTATACTATACGTACATAACGTTGTCAAGAAAAAAAATTTGCGCACGCCAAATAAATGCGCAACGCTACTTTGTAAAACCGATTGTTGTTGTCTGAACTGTGATTAAGTGATGGACTATGATGACTCTGACTTGTGATTATCATGATTGGGGCTACTCGGTGTAGCAGATGAGGGACGATCAAGCGAATGGATAGTGAGTAGGATTAGCTATCGCCTTCGTTATCCACTCAGTTGATCGATAGAGATCTTCAATGAATTGCACTACTACCAAGTAACACTCGGTCAGAAAATCGCCAAAAAGCCAGTCATAGAGCGAAAAACGAGCCTTCGGGGGGCGTCCCGATGTGGCTTTAAGCGACACTCGGGCAAGCGGGGCAAGATGCCCCGCCTACGAAGTTGTAGAACATTCTCCACATGGCGCTCCGCTGGAGCGCGGGAATTTCGACGCATCGCATTCTATCCACATGTCGATCCGCTGGATCGAGGAAATGCTCTCCGACTAGAATGAATGTTACTTGTGGAAAGAATTATTCCGCCGCGGAATTATGGGGTGCTACCAAGTAACACTCGGGCAGTGGCAAGCGGGGCAAGATGCCCCGCCTACGCGTGGAACATGCCGCACATTGCGCTCCGCTGGAGCGCGGGAAATTGGACGTATCGTATTCTATCCACATGTCGATCCGCTGGATCGAGGAATTTGACGCCGACACGAGTTGAATGTTACCTGCTGAAAGAATTATTCCGTCGCGGGATAATGGGGTGCTACCAAGTAACACTCGGGCAATGGCAAGCGGGGCAAGATAGGATCTCTATCGCACTCGCTATTCACTCGTTTGATCCCCGCCTACGCGCGGAACATGCCGCACATTGCGCTCCGCTGGAGCGCGGGAAATTGGGCGTATCGTATTCTATCCACATGTCGATCCGCTGGATCGAGGAATTTGACGCCGACACGAGTTGGATGTTACTTGCGGAAAGAATTATTCCGACAGGGATAATGGCGCGCTATCTAGCATTTGCGCTAGAAATCAATAGAATGAACGGCTTTGATTACCTCTTGGCGGGTCATCTCCGAACGGGCGGGTTTGTTTTTTTGCGCGGGTAGAGGGGCATTTTGCTTCTAGGGAAAATGATTCTTCTTGAGATCGAACACAATAAACGGCTCAGTGGAAGCTTAGGACATTTTCAGCCGCACGCTGAACTCTAGCTGAAATGACTTCCTCAGTCAAGCCCATCTCATCAATGCTTCCAACTTCTGTGCTTTGCGTCATGATGGTTCTATTTTCCGTCTTCCACAGATTGCCACATGCATTAGCCAAGTAAGTTGCGTGTTCGTTTGCCGGGTCAAGTTCCAATATCACGTCATAATCTTCACGGGCATCATCATACTGCCCGATTGAGAGATGAATAAAACACCGTACGATATATACGTAGGGGGCAAGATTACTTTCCTTGCCCTGGGCTTGGATAATGTTTTGGAGCGCCAATAGGAACACAGGAGCATCCCGGTCTTTCTCATACTCATTGAGGGCAACCTGAAAATGGGTAATCGCCGCCTTACGATCTGAAAGTCTTTCAATCAACTGATCTTGATATTCTCCCATTTTTCTCATTTCTGAATCTCCCGATACTCTTTCCAACAAGCTTTTGCTCGTTTTATGTCTCTTCCCTGTGAGGACTTGTCGCCGCCTCCAAGTAGCAGAATCGTGTCGCCATACATTGCGAAGTAAACTCGATAACCCGATCCGTAATGGATGCGCAGTTCAAATACACCATCCCCAACCGGCGCATAATCTCCGAGGTTCCCGAGCTGTACCCGAGAAAGGCGGATGTCGATGATGGCTCGTACTTTCCCTTGAAGCGACTCCAACCATTTGTTAAACGGGTCACGACCATCCGGATCTCTGTAGGTTTGAATTCTTCTCTGGTGTACAATTTTCAAAGGTTCGCTTGCCCAAAACAGTTTAATTCATCGACTATGATAATCAATGTCCGGATAGTTGTCAATAAAAGAATAAACAGCGCGTATACTTCCTTTGGAAATTCGGTCAGTATTTCACGGCGATTAGCGATAGGCCGTGCGCGGGCGCGGAAGGGCCGGCAGCGCTCCTGTCTCGGGCGTCCAAGATTTTCCGAAACTGATGGATTGTGTCTGGAGTTTCCTGCAATTTCAGGGCAGTGCCAACGATGGCGCGCACCATCCCTCGCAAAAAGGCGTCCGCTTCAATTTGAAGATAAACCAGATCTCCATCGCGCCAACACGACGTTCCAAAAACCTCGCAGACAGGGTTAATGCGTTCACTCCCGGAACGCTGAAATGAGGAGAAATCCCTTTCTCCGATCAACACATCGCAGATGTCACGCATTCGATCAATATGGATTGGACGCGGGAAAAAGTAACTGCTGTCGACTAAAAATGCGGATGGGAATCCTCGATTGAGAATGGTGTACCGGTAGGTTCGGCTTAGGGCGCTGAAACGGGCGTGAAAATCGGAGGGTACATCTTGGACATCGGTAATCACGATATCTTCAGGCAGGAGCGCGTTTAACGCTTTCTGGATGGAACTTGGGGATAGCGTAGAATCGGTGAAAAAATTGGCAACCTGGCCGGCGGCGTGTACTCCCGCGTCCGTTCTGCCGGCGCCAATAATCTGCGTCTGCGTTTTGGTCAGCGTCGCGAGGGCGTTTTGAATAACTTCTTGGATGGTGATAGCGTTGGGTTGAATTTGCCAGCCGTGATAATTTGTGCCGTTGTATTCAATTGTTAGTTTGATGTTTCGCATCGGGGTAAAATGCGTAAATTATTTAGAGACTGGAGAACGAGCATCGTTTTCGGCTACGGTGCAATCGGGCGCTTGTTGACCAATCGCAAAAATCGCGGAAATGTCCGCTCTAATCCCGTCAAAGATACCATCCAAAATTGCCCGCCGAACGCCGCGCATCAAACTCAAATAGAAATGGAGATTGTGGCGCGTGAGTAAACAGTGGCCCAAGATTTCGTTCTCACGATGCAGGTGACGAAGATAGGCTCGCGTGAAATTCTGGCAGGTATAGCAGAGACAGTTCGGATCGAGTGGCGTAAAGTCGGTTTTGTACTCCGCATTCCGAATGCGGACGGCGCCTAGCGAGGTGAAAAGCCATCCGTTCCGCGCGTTGCGCGTCGGCATCACACAATCAAACATGTCCACGCCGCAACTCACGGCATATACCAAGTCCTCCGGCGTGCCGACGCCCATCAGATAGCGCGGTTTGTTTTTGGGAAGAAGCGGCGCGGTGTAGGCGAGTGTCTCATACATGAGCTCCTTTTCCTCACCGACGCTTAACCCTCCGATGGCGTAGCCGGGGAATCCGATGTCTACCGTGGCTTCAACGCTCCGCTCTCGGAGATCTCTTTCCATTCCCCCTTGCACAATGCCGAACAGGAGTTGATTCGTGCTGGCGTGCGCGCGCTTGCAGCGCGCCGCCCAACGCGCTGTCATTTCCATCGACTTTTCGAGGTATTCGTAGGTGTTAGGCAGCGAGGGGCATTCATCAAATGCCATGAGGATATCCGCGCCGAGCGCATTCTGGATTTCTATCGAACGCTCGGGACTGATGAAATGCTTCGCGCCATCAATCTCTGACCGAAACTCGACACCCTCCTCGCTAATGGTACGGGATGGTCCCAAGCTGAATACTTGAAACCCGCCGCTGTCGGTCAAGATAGGCTTGCGCCACGCCATGAAGTTGTGCAGCCCGCCCGCCTGCTCGACAATTTGGTGTCCGGGGCGCAGATAGAGGTGGTAGGTATTGCCCAGGATTATCTCGGCGCCAATCTCATCGAGATCTTGAGGGGAACAGGCTTTGACGCTACCGCGCGTTCCAACCGGCATGAAAATAGGTGTATCGACCTCGCCGTGCGCGGTGCACAACTTGCCAGCCCTCGCACCTGTTCGATTGTCTTCACGGATGAGCTTGAATTCGCCGTTGGTCATTTTTTGGGGGTTGATGGACTTGCGGAACGTTGCATCTCTCGCAACGCAAGGTTGATTTCACTTACGACTTGGGCTTCAGTCTCCACGCTCAATCTTCCGTCCAATGCTTGTCTCGCCGATTTTCCGCCAATCTTTCCCAGCGCCCAAGCGGCGTGTTCTCTGACGAGCGCTTCATCATCGTCCAATGCCCGCTTGAGAGCCGGGACCGCCTGCCGATTGGCCCAATTTCCGAGAGCAACAGCGACATTCCGGAGGAATCCGCGTCTCTTGGCGCGCTTTATGGGATTGTTCTTGAAGCGTTTGCTAAATTCGGCTTGCGTCATGTTCATAAGGGAGAGCAGTTTTGGCGCAATGTTCTCCTCGCGCGGGTAGAATCCCGGCTCCGTTGACGGCGTCGCCTTGCTATTCCACGGGCAGACCTCTTGGCAGATATCGCAACCGAAAATCAGGTTGCCCATCTGTGGGCGTAGTTCGCTCGGAATACTATCCCTCAACTCGATGGTAAGGTAGGAAATGCAGAGACGCGAGTCCAGGACATTCGGGGCAACAATCGCATCCGTCGGGCAGGCGTCAATACACAAGGTACACGAACCGCAACTTCCGCGCGGCAACCCCCGATCGTACTCCAATTCGACGCTTACGAGAAGTTCAGCGAGAAAATACCATGAACCCGATTGCCAGTTGATAAAGTTCGTATTTTTGCCAATCCATCCGATGCCGGCTTTCTCGGCGTATTCGCGTTCGATTATCGGGCCCGTGTCCACGTAGATTTTTTGCTGAAGTTTTTTCCGGGCAGCCGCATCAATGAACTCTGTGAGTTTGCGCAATTTGGCGCGAATAATCTCGTGGTAATCATCTCCCCAGGCGTATCGGGAGATTTGACCTCTTGCCGGATCTTCGGCGAGCGCTTGAGCGGGATTAAACGTGTAATAATTGATTGCCAAACTGATGATTGACTTGGCTTCCGGCAGGCAGTTACGCGGATCGCGTTTCAACCGGAGATGTTTTTCAAGATACCCCATTTTTCCGGCGTATCCGTTCTCCAACCACTTCTCGTAGAGTCGGATGGTTTGACTTTCCTCTGCCGGGGTAATGCCGACCAATTCAAAGCCTAACTTCTGCGCACGGGCTTTAATATGCTCTGTTAGCGTCATTGGATTGGTGGGTGTCGGAAGGGGTTGAGCGGGGCTGGAAATCCCCTCGTTCCCGGGATGTGTTGACATTTTTCGGCAACTGTTTTAACACGGATTAGGAGGTTGTTTGAATAATAGATGATTGAGATTCGTGGGCGCTCTTCTGTTGCGGAAGAAACCGAATGTAACTGTAAGACACGATTTTCCTCGCACGAGAGCCGAGTTTACTACTCCACACTTAAGTGCAGAGCTACCAGCCACTTTGATTCCGGGAAGAAACCGAGTTCTGAGGAAAAAACTCGGTTTCGGGACAAATCACGCGGACGCTACCCGGAGATTGGTGTTATGGCCGGTTGACGCATGGCGGTTTACTGCGCGTGGAATGTACTGTTTGAGGGGATTCCGCGCCACTCTTCCCACATGTCTTCGCAAGGCGGTTCGTTCATTGTGCGTTCGATATTCTTTTTCGCATAATCGCCCAACACCGCCTTACGGATTCCTTTTGACCGATTGCTGCCCACAGAGTGCGCTAACCGGTGATGCCAAAAGACAACATCGCCGGCTCGACCGTGGCAGTCGATCGGAGTTCTGTGCCGGAAGTACGCTACGTTTTTCGCGTACTGCTCTCCATTGTCTCTCAGATTTCGGCGTTGATTGCTGAAATAGAAAACACGGTGGCTTCTGGGCCAAACCGTAAAACCTCCGCCATCCGGCGCGACATCGTCAATATATCCCACGACGCCCAGATGAAATGCGTGAGCGTCAACATGGCAACCAAGGGTTCTTCTCGGGTGATTGCCTTCGGGAAGACGGCAATATATGCCGCGGACGCGATCGGGTCTAACGACCTCGCCTTCACCCAACATCCGCTCGACTATCTCCCAGATCGGAGGGTGGGTCACAAGCATTCGCGCCATCCATTCCTCCGCGCCAATGCTTCGGTACCACCATCCGTACCCGCCGCCATCATTGCCCTTCTCGCCCTGCTTTTGCCTGTATTCCTGAATTGGGCCAAACCAGGTGTCGGGGTTATCGCGGTCAATTTCAGGCGGCGCGTTCTCCCACAATCTCTCTCTCGCCTGTGCGGTTAGACTTGGATCCATGATCTCGCGTTTGATGAGAAAACCTTCGTCTCTAAAGAATCTGATTTCCTCGGGGGTCAGTATCGTCATGCCACTAAATCCTTTCTTTTCCAGTTTATAGTCCTTACAACCAAGAAGTTTTTACGATTTCAAAATTTAAATGTTACAGTCGATTCAAGATGTGCAATGAATTGGGAATTAGTATTACATTTCATTGGGCGCCAGCTTGGCTCGCGAGAAACGGTCGCGACCTGGAGATCGCTCCTACAGCGTGAGAAACGGTCGCGACCTGGAGATCGCTCCTACAGCGTGAGAAGCGGTCGCGACCTGGAGATCACTCCTACAGCGTGAGAAGCGGTCGCGACCTGGAGATCGCTCCTACAGCGTAAGAATCGGTCGCGACCTGGAGATCGCTCCTACAGCGTAAGAATCGGTCGCGACCTGGAGATCGCTCCTACAGCGTAAGAATCGGTCGCGACCTGGAGATCGCTCCTACAGCGTGAGAAACGGTCGCGCCCTGGAGATCGCTCCTACAGCGTAAGAATCGGTCGCGACCTGGAGATCGCTCCTACAGCGTAAGAAACGGTCGCGCCCTGGAGATCACTCCTACAGCGTGAGAAACGGTCGCGACCTGGAGATCGCTCCTACAGTGTAAGAAACGGTCGCGCCCTGGAGATCGCTCCTACAGCGTGAGAAACGGTCGTGACCTGGAGATCGCTCCTACAGCGTAAGAAACGGTCGCGCCCTGGAGATCGCTCCTACAGCGTGAGAGCGGTCGCGACCTGGAGATCGCTCCTACAGCGTAAGAAACGGTCGCGACCTGGAGATCGCTCCTACAGCGTGAGAATCGGTCGCGACCTGGAGATCGCTTCTACAGCGTAAGAATCGGTCGCGACCTGGAGATCGCTTCTACAGCGTAAGAATCGGTCGCGACCTGGAGATTGCTCCTAGAGTAGGTTAGGTTTCGTCAACATCAAGAATAACTCGGCTTTCGGGGGAAAGCCTGGAAACTGTCTCCTTTCGGAGCCACTTGCGTTGGTCCAGTTGTTGCTTCTGATTTCGGCGACAGAAGTAGGAATGCATCGCTCGTCTCGGAGAGTCTGTCTCGTTCTTCATGCCGCCGTGCCAGAGATGCGAATTAAATACGACAACTGTGCCTGCCTCTCCGATGAGTTGAACCTGGTCCGGGTGGTCCATTATCGTGTCGGACATCATGTCCGCCGCGGTTTTACCGCAACGATGCGAGCCGGGCACAACGCGCGTCGCTCCGTTTTGCCGTGTAAAATCGGAAAGGAGCCAAATAGAATTACATACATGATAATCGCCCGGCGCCACGGCTCCTCCCCAATCGGCGTGCAAGCCTTGTCGTCCATGACCGGGCAGCGCGGCACGACTGTTCAACGAGGAGCTCTTAAATTCATCGCCGAGAACGTGCCGAATTGCCGCCAAGAGCCGCGGCGAAGTTACACATTTTTCAAAAATCGGATCTTTGTCAAACAAGTTGCTCAAACGGATTGTGCCATCCTCTTGGTGTACCTCTTTTCCGGCATCTTCACCTTCAATTTGCGCCAGTTCGTCGAGCCGGCTAACGAAGGCATCGACTTCCTCCGATGTCATAAGGTTCTCAAGACGTAGATAGCCCTCTTCGTCTAACGCTTTTTTCTCGCTCGCGCTCAGTGTGCGATCTTCAACGCCAAGCCTTGCGAGTACAGTTGTCATGTTCATAGTGCGTATTTATCGGCGACCCACGTCCCGCCCACAGTCATTCATTGAGATGTTGCGCTTGCTGTCGCAGAGCCGAGACTCCATAGGGGTCAAGTTAGACGTTTTAGGACGCATTTCGCGCGGTTTTCTCTCAGTAAGTTTAACACAATTTTCCACCTGTCGCCCCTCTGGGGCTTTGGAGTTTGGTGTGTCTACGTTTCTACAAACCTGCCGCCCCGCTGGGGCTAAAAGACTCACACAATCAAGGAGTCGCAGTTTCGTGTTCGCCCTACCGGCTTGAGGGTTTACAACGGGAAATTAGACGAGTAATGCGTAAATTTTCTTAACTTGATCCCACGCTCTACATTGTCCAAGTCCCTTTTGGCAGGTGGACTAATGGCGGTGCCGATGGTGAATGTCGGGCCAATGGGGATGTGCGTGGGTTGTCGGTTCATGTGTGTGCCAATGGCTGTGGTAAACCGCCATTTCGTCTTCATCGTGGACATGGTCGTGGTGGCCATCGTCATGTCTGTGCCTATGCTCATGGTGCAGCGGTTCGTGGGTATGCGAATGGGTGTGTTGATCTCGCAACAAGACAATAAGGGAGAAAACCAATACCGAAGCCGCGACAACTTGAATGGCTGAAATGCCCTCATTCAATAGAATAACAGACAGAGCGACTCCAAAGAACGGCGCGCTTGCGAAGATCATTTGACTTCGGGTTGCGCCAAGATTTTGCGCCGCCAAGATGTAAAGACTAATACTAAAACCGTAGGAGAAAACTCCCACGATTATGCCCGACGCCAGAATCCACGCCACTTTCCCATAGGGTTCCAGTATAACGCTTATAATCAGGTTTGTCCCACCCGCAATCGCTCCTTTCCAAAATGTGCTTTGGGTCGGAGTAATCCCATCGATCAAGGCTGTCAAATGATTGTCTAATCCCCAGCAGATGCTGGCTGAAGCCACGAGTAGCAGGGCATACACGCCGATAGCCCCTTCGTGCCATGACAACATTACCGATGCCCCAATCGTGCCAATTACCCCTATCCATCCGTAACCGCCAATATTTTCTCGGAACAGCAGGCACCCCAGTATGGCGGTAGCGGCCAGTTCCATATTTAACCATAGAGCAACGGAGGCGGCCGGCGCCTTTTGCAATCCAAACAGGAGCAACACGGGGCCCGCGACTCCACCAAATGAGATTGCTCCGATTAGGCGAAGTATATTGCGTTTTCCAATTCGATGGATTTTCTTCGCGGCGCCTCTTCGTAACGAGAAGGGAAGAACACCAATCGCCGCGCCGATGTACAACAATCCCGCGAGTTGGAAAGGCGGAAGGCTATTAAGCAATACTTTCCCTATAGGCGTAGATGCGCCAAATAGAGCAGCCGAGAGCAAGGCAAATAGGATATACTGCATATTGTATTCCGATATTCATGCCGCGTGTTTCTAGATGACCAGCAATTCTCATTTTGAATTTGCCGGGTGATTGAATCTATCGAATTCTGTTAGAACAGAAGGTCGCAAGCGCATTAGTTGTCGTTTTTGGAGCGCTATCGTATGGAATTGTGCGAATTCAACGCTTACACCTGTGAAAATGTCGGTCGCGCTTTCCAGTGTCATCACTGCGGGGCAAGATGCCCCGTCTACGGGATTGGGGTTGTCCCGGTTTATGTAAAATCCCAGCAATTCTCATTTTGAATTTGCCGGGTGATTGAATCTATTGAATTCTGTTGGAACAGAAGGTCGCAAGCGCATTAGTTGTCGTTTTTGGAGCGCTATCGTATGGAATTGTGCGAATTCAACGCTTACACCTGTGAAAATGTCGGTCGCGCTTTCCAGTGTCATCACTGCGGGGCAAGATGCCCCGTCTACGGGATTGGGGTTGTCCCGGTTTATGTAAAATCCCAGCAATTCTCATTTTGAATTTGCCGGGTGATTGAATCTATCGAATTCTGTTGGAACAGAAGGTCGCAAGCGCATTAGTTGTCGTTTTTGGAGCGCTATCGTATGGAATTGTGCGAATTCAACGCTTACACCTGTGAAAATGTCGGTCGCGCTTTCCAGTATCATCACTGCGGGGCAAGATGCCCCGCCTACGGGATTGGGGTTGTCCCGGTTTATGTAAAATCCCAGCAATTCTCATTTTGAATTTGCCGGGTGATTGAATCTATCGAATTCTGTTGAAACAGAAGGTCGCAAGCGCATTAGTTGTCGTTTTTGGAGCGCTATCGTATAGAATTGTGCAAATTCAACGCTTACACCTGTGAAAATGTCGGTCGCGCTTTCCAGTATCATCACTGCGGGGCAAGATGCCCCGCCTACGGGATTGGGGTTGTCCCGGTTTATGTAAAATCCAGATTTTATGCTTTTGTACAAAGCCGAGCTAAGGGATAGGGACAGTTTAAACTTCCCGCATAAGGATCAAGTTAAGCGTTTTAAGGCGTATGTTGCGCCGATTCAATGCCTTAAATGGCGCTGGTTTCCGTAGGCGCCGGTGCGGTTGGAAACCGCACCTACGGTGTGGGGGGCGATAGAGATTTCTTCCCCACCCCATGGGGACTACGTTAAGAGTTTTGCCACGGAGAACACCACCAATACTAGACGAAATTCCTTAACTTGATCCCTATGGGGACAGTTTAAACTTCCCGCTTCGTGAGCTGCAAGAGGACCAATGTTATCAAGAGGAGCGGCACGATGATTAGCGCGGATTGCCATATCGAGAAATGAACTCCGATTAGACATGGGAAAAACGTGATGGCACCAATCATGGAACCCTTCAATGCGCGATAGCCGTTCTTTTCGTTTGCCTCCAGATAGAGCGGAAGGCGGGTAACACTCGTGGCAATCAACGCACAGAGAATCCATAGCGTGTAGCGCCAATCGACACCTTCTAGCCAGTGTGGCAAAGCCGCAACGATGAAGGCACAGACTGTTGCAATGGCGGAAACGGCGAGCGCCGGTTTGATGCCCAACTGCAGCGGCGTGGTAGTTATCCCAATCCGCTTATCGCGCTCAATGTCCTTGAACGTTGTCGTAATGTGTGTGCCGCAATCGTAGAGCGTCGTCGCGGCAAACGCATACCAAACCAAGCGCGGCACTTCGCCGCTAACGGCTAGCGCGCCAAATACGTTTAGCAATCCAATGCCAATCGGTAGACTGACGCTTCCCCAAATTCCTCGCTCTTTGAAAATGGCGTTGTAGCAGTGGGATATCATCACAAGGGCGATCACGAGTAGCCCCGCTTTGACGTGGAGCGCAAATCCCAGAATAACGCAGAGAATGTAGGTGGCGCTCGCCGTAATCATTACCTGCCGGGGGGTTAGTCGGTGTGACGGAAGCGGACGGTGCGGATTGACAATGGCATCTTGGGCCCGGTGGAAGTAGTCGTTCTTCATCATCCCGGCGAAATATCCAAGTAGCGCTGTCAACAACGTCACCCCGACACGCCAGTTTATCCGCCCCTCGGACGCAATTAAAGTCCCCGGCAGCGTAGCCACAATCGGGATGGCAAAGAGGGGATATCGGATGAGTTCAAGGAAAGCTTTCAAGGTCTTCATGAAGAATTATGCTCAAGCAGAACCAGTTGTTTGGGCGCGGCGCCAATCTGCTCAAATAGCGGATGATTGGGCAATGTTACTCGCGCAAGCTCTTTGGGTTCGATTTTGTTTAGTCCTCCGCCATAAGTTCGTCCCTCATAAAGCAGATATTCATCCTTAGCGCGCTTCAGCAGATCGAACAATTCGTCTAGCAGATTCTCGTTATTCCCACAAGCATTTTGTACCGCTTGCCTCGGATATAACATCAGGTAGACGTTTGTAGCGGTCGCCTCCGAATAGTTTCGGAAGAATCTTAGTCCGGACTTTCCCGATTTGCCGCGGGACATATAGCTGCATAAAATTGGCGCTGGAGGGCGATTTTCCTGCTTAAACCAGGGTTGCCGATGGCGAGTAATGTATCGATTGGCAAACCCTTGTGACTTGCCCCAATCAAAATAAGCTTGCAAATCTGGATAATCTATAAGGTCCGTTTCCTTTAGATTACAATCCAATAACACCAAAGAGGGTTGAACGTTGAGAAAACCATCACTGACAGCGACTATTTTTTCGCCATTCACATACCTTGGGCTTGGCAAAATTGGTCGCAAGAATTGTTGTGGCAGTGCTTTTTTAATGGCAAATTCGCGATCCAGGATAAAAAACTCGTTTGCGCCTGTCGCCACCCCACGACGGATTTCGAACAGGTCTCCGATTGTTTTTGTCGTATTAAGATGTTGAACATCTCGAAAAACATACGACATTGATTTGCTTGGAATCGAAGTCCACTTTGTAATGTCTCCGAGTTGTCGTTGGAAAATGCGTTTAGTGGTACGAGGGTTTTCCAGCGTTCCACCCAGAGAAAAAGTCACCTCATGTTCCTGTTCAGGCTTGCGTTTTTGAAAGATTAGTACAGTTGAAGAAACAAGAGCGTCACCAAATTGCATATCTTCCGCGTCAAACCGATGTATATGTTGCAAGGAAACCTGTTCGATCAAATACCGTTTGACAACGTCCCCATACTTGACATCCATGAATTCAGAAGGAATCAACCAGACCCCAAATCCGTTTGGGGCTAACCACCGATGGGCGATCAAAAGAAAATAGCAGTATAGCCCGGCTAAACCGTTCAGATCAAGTCCCACGGCGGTTTTCGATCTCGCTTGCAGATAACGTTTTTTCGCTCGATCGAAGTGATGATGCCGAACATAAGGCGGATTCACAATATGCAAGTTGAAGTGAGGATAATCTGGAAAAGAAAGTTGCGTGAAGTCAGATTCAATTACATCCAATCCCCGAGTTCCCCATAAGTCTCTAGCAATTGCGGTAATCTGCGGATCGATTTCGACTCCAACGGCTTTCTTCACACGCGTTTCGGGAACGGCATGCAGCAGCGCGGAAAAAAATGCACCGGTGCCTACCGCGGGATCGAGAAAGCGAATACTATCAATTGCAGTCAGATACTTGTCTCGCACAAATTCTACAATGTCACGTGCCAACGGAAAAGGTGTGGCGTATTGTCCCATTTTATTGCGTTGCGCTGGACAATTGATACTATCTAGTCTTTCCTGTGCCACTTGGCGTTCAGATTCAATCTTTTGAAGAAGTTCCAATTTCATACTCCAAATTGTTGCATATCTTCAATTCGATGTTCCCAAATCCAGTCTATTCCCTCAGCGGCTTCGTAACCTAGATAACCGGCATCAAAGTATCCACAGAGAAATAAAACAAACTGTAAATGTGTTCCATAGCGAGCACGTAATTGATTATTCTTCGCGTTGAGTGATATTACGCTTTTTTCCCAGCATTAGTGGTTTCTAATGAGACGTTTGAAGCGCCATAGAATGTCTATCGATCAAGCGAGTGGATAATGAGTGGGATAGAAATCTCCGCGTCCACTGTAGGAGCGATCTCCAAATCGCGACCTGCTGATGCTGCGTAAGTCCTATTCGATACCCATAGGGATTAAGTTAAGCGTTTTCGGGCGCGAGTCACGCGGTTTTCTCCGGGTAAGTGTTTAACATAATTATCCACCTGTCGCCCCTCTGGGGCTTTGGGATTCGGTGTGTCTACATTTCTACAAACCTGTCGCCCCTCTGGGGCTAAAAGACTCACGCAATCAAAGAGTCACAATTTCGTGTTTGCCCTGCTGGCTTGAGGATTCACAACGGGAAATTAGACAAATAACGCGTAAATTTCTTAACTTGATCCCAATGCGTAAGTCCTATTCGATACCATTATTGCTGACAAAAAAGCGCAGTATTGCCCAATGCAAGGTATAATCAGAATTAGTGAACGCTTTACTGCTGTGGAAGAAACCGAGTTTTCAGGAAAAAACTCGGTTTCAAGGCAAATGGCTTCACCCAAGATGAATTATCAAGCGGGTTTATGTGCAGTTTTAATGCCAGCGATTTGACCTATGTGATTTCGTTTTTCCGGATCAAAAACGAACCGATGTGTCCAATTGACTTTTCGAAGTTGTCCGATATCGGGCAATTTATTCGCCGACAAGAACGCTTTTCACGCCTTGCTGTTTCCGCGCGTTTTCAAACGCCTCTATTGCTTGTTCAACGGGAAATCGGTGTGTGAGAAGAGGCGTGAAATCAAGTTTTTGGTCGATGAGCATCCGGCGGGACTCGTTTAGACTCCATCGCGAGAACGCCCACGACGCCATCAGTTTATTGCCCGTGTAGTGAAAATGTTCAAGATTGACCCGAATTTCCTGTCCGGCGGGAGCGAGTCCGAAGAAGTTAATGCAGCCCCCGCGTCTGGCGACTTTGAACGCAAGGTCAATCGCCCGCTGATTGTTCGTCGTCGCCGATATGACCGTGTCTACGCCTCCACTGGTAGCCTCAATGAGCGCGGCAATGCGCTCCTCTGTGATGTCAATAGCCGATTCCACCCCGATTTTTTCTGCCACTTCGCGGCGATGCGCAAGCGGTTCCAACACAAACGTTCGCAAACCGTTTATTTTGGTCAGTTGCGCGAACAGGAGACCGATGGGCCCCGCGCCCAAGATTGCCACACTCTTGTCGAAAATGGTCTCGCGCATCGCGTTGAGACAACAACCCAAAGGCTCAAGAAAAAGAAGCTCTTCGGCAGAAATCGAGACGGGGACAGAAATGAGTTTGCCGGTGTCTATCCCGTGTTTCGGCATGCGCATGTACTCGGCGTATCCTCCGTCAATATCGTGTCCAATCCCTTCAATGTTTTCGCAATACTTGTCCAGGTCCGCTCGACAGTATTCGCAGGCTCCGCACGAGAGCATCGGGTTTACCGTGACTTTCTCGCCGACCTTCACATCAGAATGTCGGCTATCGACAACAACACCGGCAAGTTCGTGCCCCATCACGACGGGAGGCGAGTAGTCCGTAACATCGCCATTGAGGGCGGCGAGGTCGGAGGCACAAACACCGCACAGATCGATTTTGACGAGAACGTCGCCCGAGGCTAGGCTCGGAATAGGTTTCTCCTGTATACTCAGTTTGCCTGTACCCTCAAAAACTGCCGCTTTCATGAATTGTGTACTCCTTGAATCAATTCGTTATAGATTATTAGCGATTCTCATTTTGGAAACAAAGAACTTCCGGAGGCTCATCAGCAAAGGTTAGTGGGCAATGCCCACCCTACAGGGATGGCGCACGTTGAATTCAAAATGAGAATTGCCGAGATTATATTATTTCTCTAAAATGCAAGTGGGTTGATTATGTGGAATTAGCCAAGAAACTCGCGCGAAGCGATGCGAGAAGTGTTGTCTCCGCGCAAAGTCGGCGGGGCAAGATGCCCCGCCTACGGATTTCGCTATACCGGTAATTGAAGGGGCGAGGAAACCTCGCCCCTACGAAAAACCTTGTGTCTGTGCAACCCGCATGATTGTTTCGTTGTGATGAATTGTCAACGGAACCTAGTAGTTACATGAGTCTCCGAGTCATATCTTCGGCTTCGGTCAACACGGTTTCGGCAGATTGCAAGGCGCGGCTCGCTTGTTCTCGCGTATATTCCCTCTCCGTACAAAACGCCGGCGCACAATCTCGCGCCAACCGATGAGAAATCTGTCGGATTACCGCAAGCTTTTCCGCCTCAATCTGAATTTTCTTCTTGATACAGATTTTGGCGAAGGTGTCACCAACATCGCGTGTTTTCGGAGATTCGACGCCCATCAGTTTCAAGAGCCCCTTCAGCGACAATTCAACCACCTCTTGCGACCTTCGCACGACGAGATTCCAAGCTTCGTTGTCGTATGCGCGTTTCGCTTCCTCCATGATCATTTTAGCCTCTCGGATTAACCTGCCATTGAGGTCGGCGTTGTTCATAGCTCGATTATCTCTCCCGGCTTCCAATCCGGTTTCAAGTCCCAATACCATGTCCCGTCCGGCAACGCAACTCGCTCCGATCCCAAGGCGTTGAGCCGTTCTTTCAGCGCTCCGAGGCGGGATTCCAGTACACCTTCGTCATAGAGCAGGATGCCTTCTACGAGAACATCAAGCAAAATATGCGGTCTTTCCCAAAGCTCCTGCTCGGTCATGAAGATGCATGAAGGCTGCGGATCCAGCCCATGTCCTATAAGGCGCTTATACTCGTTTTCCTCTCTTAACGCAAGAGCGATATCGACAGACCGGTGCGTCGGATTGAAATCGACCTCTGTGTGGACTATCAAGAGGTCAATGTCGCTGTCCGATCGGGCTTGCCCTCTTGCTACGGATCCGAAAAGCGCCACGGAGAGAATCCGTTCATCCCCAAACGATGTTTTTAGGCAATGGCAAAAGGATTGAAGGTAATTTTTATAGACCTTGTAGCCGATTTTCATGATGGAGTCTTGCTTATTCCGAAATGGCGGGCGGGGCAAGATGCCCCGCCTACGGTAATGAGCTCTAATCACCGCGCAAGCCCCGCTCAAAAGCAATCAAGTGTCCTCCGGATTTATCCAAACCGTTCGGGCCGGTAAGGGTTCAACATGTCGACACGCACGCCATCAACAATCTCTAGGGTTGCCAGTTCGCCTACAAGCGGAGCCAACGTGACTCCGCTGTGCATAAACGCGATGTAGAGATTGGGTACGGATGGCACAAACCCAATCACCGGCAAACCGTCAATCGGCATTGGACGGTAACCCACAGGCACGGGAATCGCAGATGCATTTGCAATCGCCGGCACGTAATGTTTCACACGGGCGAGGAGTTCGTCGGCGTGTTCTTGTGAATCGTCACGGTTCAGGCTCTCTTGGGAGCCTTGGCCAATCATCAGCACACCGTCCGATGTTTGGCGCATGTGGACATCTTGACGATGGGCATCAATTTTGGGCGCTTGGATGACCCTACGCAGCAGCGGCGGACAAGGAGTGGTGCGGACAACAACGCCGGGGCTGTCTTGTTGGGGGATATTCACCCCAGCCATAGCGGCCAGTCGCGTCGTGTTTACCCCTCCGGCGAGTACCACAATATGACTATCCACCTCATCATTCGGCGTCCCAAGTCCTTTTACGAGTCGCGAGTTGTTTGGTCGTTTTTCGAGGGACATCCCGATTACAGGTGTTTGGGAGCGCACAACGGCGCCGCGCTCGCTCGCCTTCGCCAAACAAGCCTCGATCACCTTAAGCGGCTCGACACACCCATCGGCGGGTGTCCAAGCAGCCGCTTTTAAGGCCCCGGGGCGCAATTCCGGTTCAAGTTGACGCATTTGAGCCGTGGTGATGAGCCGACAAGGATATCCCCGCTTCCGCAGTATTTCTACACGTTGGCGCAATGCCTTCGCGCCTTCATCCGTGTTTTCCCAACGAAGTTGACCGCCGCATCGGAACCCAATATCCCGTTCAAGTTCGCGAGCGAACCCATGCCAATTTTGCATGGAGCGGTGATTCAGATTGTGATAATCCAACGGATCTTTTCCAAAGGAATTGATCCAAGCGAAGGAGTGCCCGGACGCCCCCGATCCGGGATCGGATTTATCCAATACTGTAACCTGAACGTCGTTGCGTCGCGTCAGGTAGTACGCGATTGCAGCGCCAACTATGCCGGCGCCAACAACTACAACGCGAAGCATCGTTTCTCCTTGATGTGTGTATGTCTTTTGACGCGAGGTAAACGGTTCAGCACGGTAAATTCTGTAGGATTGACGCAGCGCCAGCGAGTCGCGATTCGGTGATCGCGGAGAACTCTATCGCCCCTGCCGGTACAGTCGGGATCGGGAGATTCCTCCTACAGCATCAATATGTATACCTTAGACGCAATTTCTGACAGCGCGCAGTGTATACTCCACACTGTTAGAAACTGCGTCTTTTTGTAGGAGCAATCTCTAGGTCGCGACCTGTGTTCACGGCAGGTGCGGTTGGAAACCGCACCTACGGACAAGATGCTTGAAAACACGCAATTATCGGCAGCGCAAAGTATAACATCACTCGTCTGAGCAGAGCACAAGCGCGCCGGTGTATGCATGGGCAAAATTTCGGCCGCCGATTGGAGCGAATTCCGCATTGCCGAAGAAGCCGATAATCGGCAGGTCGGGAAACGTCCGTCTGATCATCAAATTATCGTGGTTCATAAGCCCGTATAATCCCTTTCCCCTTCCCAAGCAGTTAAAATACATGCCGAAAACGGGGGGATTTTCGCGTGTGCGCTTATACAGATCGAGGACAATCTCACGAATTTCTTGACTCGCGGCACCGGCATTGCGCAAATGAAATTGTATAAGTTGACCTTCAGATACGTTTTCAGACACGGCAATCGCGGCGCTTTCGTTATCATAACCAACTAGATTGCGAACGAGAAAATCTCCGCGCTGTGGCGCCGGGTTTTCCTTATCCATCGCAATGCCCAGAAACACAGTGCGTCCCGACTGACGAAGCTCCTCCACCGACAGGGACTCAAGCGCTCCGTAGAGACCGTTAAGCGCCGGCTTGCCATCGACTTCGTACATGACGTTTCCCTCCGCACGGGTGACTTCTGCCACGCGCCCAATTGGTTGACAGCCTTGCGCCACACCTATTTCGGTTTGGAATGCCCCCGTAAGTAGCATTCCGGCGACACCCGTTTCCACTACCTCGTCATTATGCCAGACATAGGTGTATTGCCCATCGGGGCTGCCCGAAGCGGCGGCGCCGACAATCGGGAGGTCGCTTCCGTCTTCACCGATTTGACGCAGAAGAACTTCTGGGCCAACGCCGCGCACATTCGGTAACACAACCAGCAACGATTTTTCGCGAGGTCGGGACGAAACGCGCTCGCGAATTGCGGCGCCAATCATTGAGGAATCGTCCGGTGTAACCAAAAATGGCGTTGCGGAAACGTTGTCCGAGCTTAGGACGAGTACGGCAACGGCAGATCTGTCCTCGAATTCCTCGATAGAGGTGAGAACAGTCATTCCGCTACAACCGACAAGATGATCACATCCCGAAATCTCATGAACCGTTTGAAAGAGCTGCCCGTAGTCTGCTCGATAATCCACTGTTGCGAAAACAACCGCCAAGTCTGCCTTCGCCAGTCGCGCGTTACCCATTGCCATCGTCGCGGCCTCTTCAAGGGCATCAGCCAAAACGGATCTTTGACTGTGTCCAACACCAACACGCATCATTCCCTTCACCCCGCCTTTCGAATCTCTCCGTATATTGACGATGTTTGCATACAATGTGATTATCCCAAAATTTGGTTAATATGTCAAGGTGGAATCTTCATGGGGAAAAAAAGATCGCAAAAAGAGGCGGGAGAATGTGATATAATTCTCACAGTGCGAAGGACGTGCAATAAATTGCACTACTAGCAAGTAACACTCGGGCAGTGGTTAGCGGGGCAAGATAAGATCTCTATCGCACTCGCTGTCCACTCGTTTGATCCCCGCCTACGATAGTAGCGTGCGATTAAGCGAAAAACGAGCCTTCGGGGGTCGTCCCGATGTCGCTGTAAGCGACACTCGGGCAATGGCAAGCGGGGCAAGATGCCCCGCCTACGCGTGGAACATGCCGCACATTGCGCTCCGCTGGAGCGCGGGATTTTCGACGCATCGCATTCTATCCACATGTCGATCCGCTGGATCGAGGAAATAGACGCCGACAAGAGTTGAATGTTACTTGTGGAAAGAATTATTCCGACAGGGATAATGGGGCGCTACGAACCAACATCGGCAACACAGATCGATGAACTAAACAGTTTCGATAATCATTAGGGGAGTATTGACCAGATGCCAGCCGAAATCATTGATGGGAACCAGACAGCCAAATCCATTCGCAGCCAAATTCGACGCCGAGTGAAGAAACTGGGCTTCACTCCGGGGCTTGCCGTCGTTCAAGTCGGGGATGACCCCGCTTCGACAATTTATGTCGCCAATAAGGAGAAAGATTGCAAGCGGGTCAATTTCCACTCGGAGGTCTATAAAATGCCGGCGAATACTGCCCAGGCGGAAATTATCAGCCAGGTTCAGTTCCTGAACGAGCGCGCGGCGGTTCATGGCATTATCGTACAAATGCCTTTGCCGACAGGAATGGATGGGCAAGCGGTGATTGACGCTATTTCGCCGCAAAAAGACGCCGACGGCCTCAGTCCGATTAACTTGGGCAATCTGCTCATAAACCGCGAGCGGGTGACGCCGTGCACGCCCACGGGGGTTATCCGCCTGATTGAATCAACGGGTGTAGAAATTGAAGGGAAACACGCCGTATGCTTGGGACGAAGCAGTCTTGTCGGCAAGCCAGTCGGATTGATGTTACTCAATCGCAATGCCACCGTCACGTACTGCCACACTCGCACCCGGAACCTCGCGGAAGAGACGCGTCGTGCGGAGATTTTGATTGCGGCGGCTGGCAGTCCGGGACTGGTTACAGCATCAATGGTCGCCGAGGGGGCGATTGTGATCGATGTGGGAATCTCTCGCGTTAATGGACGCGCCGCGGGCGATGTCGATTATGAATCGGTACGCGAGGCTGCCGGATATATCACGCCTGTTCCGGGGGGAGTTGGTCCCATGACGCGCGCCATGCTGCTAGAGAACACGCTGAAGTTGGCAATTGCGCAACGGGCATAGGGGATAAAGAAAACGCAATGGTGTGGTGAGTGGAAGGGTGGAAGACGGGAAGGATGGAAGCGTGGAAGGGTGGGTTTAACCGGATTTTGGGAGATTTCAATATGTGTGCGCTTGACTCAGATCAGCCAACCCCCGTAACCCCCCTTATCGGGGGGAATTGAATCTAATTGTAGTGGATGGTTGATGGCGGTGAAGTGTACGATTAATGGTGGGTTTCACGCACCTTTTGGCACGTTTGGGCAAAGCGGGAACTTGAAAATTCTCTAAACTCAGCGATTATTAGCGGTTTCCGTTCAATCCAACGTACGCCCCCAAGAAAATTTGGCTCTTCAGAGTTAAGTGTGGAAAATGAAATTAACTTAGGACTTACGCAGTCGAGCACTCAAATCCGCCCAATCCGGCAGTAGGGAATAACGATCGTTATTCCCTACAAAAGCCTTGTCGCAACATCAAATCATTGCCGAAATCATTAAAAGCGCATAGATTGGGGGGCTCCAGAACCATATTGGGAATTATTGCAATCAATTTGAACTCATAGGGCAAACGCGTCTTCCTGTAGCAAGTTTCATTCCCACACTTAACCCTAAAGAACCGAAAATTTCCACAAACACGGTTGCGGACATGACGCGGCGCGTTATCCACACTTCTCGCGCTACGATTCTCGCCGTTCGCCAATGCAGTAACACAAACCGTCGGGCGCGATGATGAAAAATAGAGCGTAGGGCTCATCAACTTGGTAGTCCGCCTCTTCTTTGTCCAAGCCGTTAGCCTTCAATTCACCGAAGGCGAGCTCTACATCATTGACTTCGAAAAAACAACCATCGTTCGAAGGATCCCCGCCATTCTCCGCCAAACCGATTCGGACCTCGTCTCTAGATAACACGGCGGACTTGTGCGGTATATCTTGCCTTGATTCCAGCTTGAATCCCATTACAGTTTGGTAATAGGGTATCGCCTGATCCAAATCTTCAACAGGGAGGTTCATGGCATCGTCCTGATATGGACTTGCCTTCATGAAGGTAGCCTTGGCGCTCATGTGTCATTCCTCTCTTTTCGGATAGTTTCAATTGATGATCGCAGGGATCGCTACAGACTCTCTATCGCAGTGAGTAGGTGGTTTATTTCCTAAATGGAGCGCGCTTTTTGAGCGTTTTGGCGGTTGTCTGATACGAATTCAAAATGTTACAATCAATCGGAGGCGCTCAATGAATTGAGCAACTACAAACTGCCGGTTATTGTAGCTTATAGATTCGGAATTAGTATGAGATATACCGGCATTCGTAGAGGGAGATTACCTCGCCCAATGGGTTGGGGAACCCAACCCCTACGAAGGATTATGCGTCTGTGCAGCGCACTTATACGAATTCAAAATCTAAATGTTACAATCAATCGGAGGCGCTCAATGAATTGAGCAACTACAAACTGCCGGTTATTGTAGCTTACAGATTCGGAATTAGTATGAGATATACCGGCATTCGTAGGGGGAGATTACCTCGCCCAATGGGTTGGGGAACCCAACCCCTACGAAGGATTATGCGTCTGTGCAGCGCACTTATACGATTTCAAAATCTAAATGCTACAATCAATCGGAGGCGCTCAATGAATTGAGCAACTACAAACTGCCGGTTCTTGTAGCTTATGGATTTGGAATTAGTATGAGATATGCCGGCATTCGTAGGGGGAGATTACTTCGCCCAATGGGTTGGGGAACCCAACCCCTACGAAGGATTATGCGTCTGTGCAGCGCACTTATACGATTTCAAAATCTAAATGCTACAATCAATCGGAGGCGCTCAATGAATTGAGCAACTACAAACTGCCGGTTATTGTAGCTTATAGATTCGGAATTAGTATGAACTGTGATTATTGGGATTGACATGATTGTCAGCGTGTACCGCCTGTGATGAGCAGATCAAAGTCCGTAGGGAACAACGATCGTTGTTCCCTACGGAAGCGCGTAAGTCGTTATGCCGATGCTGTAAAACCACTCTGATTCCGGGAAGAAACCGAGTTTTAAGGAAAAAACGAGATCTCTATCGTACTCGCTATCCACTCGCTTGATGGTTTCGGTTGAACCATTTAGTCCGGGTTAGTTTCCTATGTTACAACATTATGCCCCACCACCGGCTTTACACTGTCTATCCCGTTAAGTACAACACCGAACAGATCCGTGTTATCCATCAAGCCGCCGATTCGTTCCGCATTTTGCCCCCAGCCGTAGATAGGGACATTGGTACTTGTATGCCCACCGGTGGACCACGAAACGGTCGGAAATTTGCCCGCGCCATTGTTCTCGAGAACTTGTAAACCACCGGTTTCGTGGTCGGCGGTGACGATGATTAGCGTGTCATCTCGTCCCTCGCTCCAGTCCATTACGACTCTCAACGTATTGGCGAACTCGATTGTCTCGCAGACATTGCGCTCAATGTCGTTGGAATGCCCCGCGTGATCTATCCTGCCTCCTTCAATCATCAGGAAAAACCCGAGCGGATCTCTAGCCAATATGTGCAAGGCGGTTTTCACCATTTCGGAAAGGTGAGGGAGATCGCCGAGCCCATCGTACTCGTAAGGGAGATTCGTATCGCCGAACTGACCGGAAACCTGCGAGACGTTTTTTGTCTCTAGCGTTAGCAATCCCTGCCGATCAGTCACTACGGCGTAGTTCGCCGCTTCCGCCGCGGCGATCGACATGCCGTTGCCTCCGCCACCCAACAGTACATTCGGTCGCGTGCGGTTAAGGTAATCTTCCGCAATCTCATCCAGATTGCCGCGTGCCCGATTGTGGGCGCCGAAGGCAGCCGGCGTCGCGTGGGTGATAAATGTCGTGGAAACCAATCCCGTACTCTTGCCTTGGTCCCTGAAGTGTTCCAAGAGCGTGTACAATTCGCGCCCGTCGCCTGGTAATGCCGTGCTGAGAACGCCGTTGTTGACCTTGAACCCGGTTGCCATAGCCGTTGCGGCGGCGGCAGAGTCGGTCATTGACGAGTCCGCCGAGTGGGTCGTCATTTCAGCTCGGTAAGGGAATTCTTCAAATGACAGCGTGCCCGTCTCGCCGTGGGCGTACATCCCGGCGGCTTTCACCTTTTCAAAACCCATGCCATCGCCGATACAGAAGATAACATTTTTGAGCAGATTCGGCTCATTATCCATATCCATTCGTTTTCCTTTCTAATCCATTGGTGCTACTTGCGAATAATGTTACAGTTTAGTACCCACCCCGACTCTCTGCGGCGGAGGCCTAACCGGAGGTGTACGGTTCCAATCGGATAAGCCGCGAAGCGCCATCAAATCCGGCATTGGTAACGTATTGAAACCGCTCCTCGCGATAAGCGTCGGCGTGAGGGAAATGGACGTGTCCGCAAAATATCGCGGCTATGTTGTCGGAGGCACCATCCGTCAAAAACCGTTGAAACTCCATTGTCGTCTCATTTGGAAGTAATTCCGGCTTCGCTGCCTTCGTTTCCTCCGTCCAACCCTCGGTGGCTGCCATCATAAGCGGGTATGTCCATCGGTCAAGGACAGGAAACATGAGGGAACGAATAAAGATGGGAATATGAATAAACAACAAACAAGGCGCCCCTGTTGCCAACTGCTTTTCAAGAAAACGTAACTGCGCTTCCGAGACTTGATAGTTGCTGTTGTCAAGGGCGATTAGCCTGACCCCACCAATCTCTCTCGCTTGACATTGCGGATCTCCATCAATCAAACCCGCAAAGCGAGGATAGTGATCGTCTCGCGTCGTGTCGTTCCACTCCAGAAATGGAAAATGCCAGTCGTGATTTCCCAAGGTATAGAGATACGGCGCTGAAAGCGTCGCCACGCCCTCCGCAATCGTATCAATTGCCGCCCAAGATGGAAAATTGGTAATGTCGCCGGTCAAGATTGTTGCGTCAACACTCAGCGCATTGCATCGGGCAAGCGCCTCAAGAAAATGTCTGTGTGCCTGCGGGCGCTTCGGCGCCCTCGACTTTATTAACTCTAACGCTTGGGGATCGCGGTCATCGGCGAACTCCAAGTGTGAATCGGTAATATGCATCAGTGTTACGGCTCGCTGCAGCCCCTCAATCCGGATCACAGTTTCAGTCGGGCGCTCCGGATGAAGATGAGATATTCTCATGGTCGGCGTACTCCTTAAAATAAATGTTTGTGCCGCTTCTCCAAAATGATAGTGTATCGATTGCATGGCTTATTAAAATCGCAAAATCTAACGCATTTTAGCCCCAGAGAGGATCAAACGAGTGAATAACGAGTGTGATAGAGATTCCCGCGATCTCCTAATCTCGACCAGTGCGTCTACTGTAGGAACGATCTCCAGGTCGCGACATGCGTTCCCGGTACAATCAAACGAGTGAATAACGAGTGCGATAGAGATCCCACAGGTGTAGGCGTTAAATTCGCACCATACGATAGGTAAATTCAAAATGAGAATTGCTGCGTTCTATATAGTTAAGACATTGACTCACGTTAAAAGAAGGCGCAAAGTGATTTTGGAAAATCCAGTTCTCATGTAAAAACTCGGCTTCGTGCACTGTTTCTTGGCGTGAGTGAAACTGTTGAAAGGATATAACGTAGAATCAGGTCAAATGGATACTTATTTTAGTAAAGATGTCTATACTTCACGCTGCTGAAAATTGCGTGTTTTCAAGCGTCTGGCGGTAGGTGCGGTTGGAAACCGCGGGGATCTCTATCGCACTCGTTATTCACTCGTTTGATCCTACCGGGAACGCAGATCGCGACCTAGAGATCGCTCCTACAATAGACGCAATTTCTGACAGCGCGCAGTATAATAATTGAAACGAATTCGGTTCAGTAACGTATTAGCGTATTAATGTTCAGTCTCTATTGTATCTAGTCGTATGGACTTGCGGCATAGTATAATTTATCCACGCCTTCAGGGTTATACATATCCTCAAGGAGCTATGGAGAGCAGCACGTTATGGAGAACACAGTTTGGGTGCCGGCAGATTTTTCCGACTATTTGACGATCGAAAACGCATCCCGCAAATTTGAAGAGGCTACCAACGTCGCAGAAAAGATAACTGCGAATGGCGTCCAATTGTATCCTAACATAGATCATGCAGCATTCTTGACCGATCAATCCTACCTGGTGATGGGGCCATTGAAGCAACTAGGCTACGTTTTTGGCTGGGACAGGCGCAGTTATCCTATAACAATCAACGGTTTTGACTACATCGTTTTATCCGCGCGACTCCCGCAGGAAAATTCCGCGCGAGACAGGAGCTGGTTCGAATATGTCGGGATAGCGCATCCTGTCGATGAACCCGCATTGAAAAATTTGTTGAGCCAAGATTATGGAAATCCGTTTATCCACCATCTTACGTGGGGGCTTGTGCCGCCAGCACGGACGAGTGAGGACAATTTTGAGTATGCCAGTCGCCTTGTACCGTTCGCGATTGAGAAGCAGAATCTCATCTGCGAGGCGCTTGGTGATGAGCGTGGAAAGTTAATCTTCGCCTTGCCACAGGAGGTGATTGATCACCCAGATTTCGAAGAATCGTTGCCAATTTGGCTGGCTGGCTTAGGTTCGGACGAGTGTGAGGTCGAATTGATGGATGGCGGCGGTTTCTTCATGCAGTTTTTTGTTTTGACGGGTAGAAGCATCGAAATCGTTCTTCGTGTTGATACCAACCAAGCATTCAATGCGAAGAGTTTGGACAAGATATCCAAACACAAGATTATTACTGTTCAAGGCAATAGAACGCTTTTAAAGTGACACCTCTTGCAGGGGCGGCGAAAGATGCCTCTTCTACAAACTCCGAAAGCATTGAATAGTTATAGGACTTACGCAATTGAGCGCCTAAAGCCTGGTAGCTCGGCGATTTGTCGTCGCGCCGCACGCCTCTCCACGCCCGATAAATCGGGCAACTACAGCAGAGGCACCCATCAATGAGACCGTAGGGAACAACGATCGTTGTTCCCTACAGAAGTGCGTAAGTCCTAAGTTAGAAAATATACTGTGTTTGGGCAGTCCAACATGACGCTCCGCCGGAGCGAAACTATCGTACCCTCGTAGTTGAATCTCGATCATGATCATCCTTTCGCCTCCCAACCGAAATCCAAGAGGAAAATGTGGATTTTCGTCTTCTAGCCATTGAGGTCGCCATTCGATGTGATTGGAAGGGTGTCGCAATCTTGGTTTAGATGGCGGTCTAGATTTCCGATGGCGGTACATACGTCGTTACCAAAATTTGACTACACAATCGCGCAGCGTCACATCCTACCTACACGTACTGAGAGATTCCAGTCGTAACGTCCGCCTATACTTCATCATTGCCAGTTTAATCGGTTTTACACTTGAAGGAGTGCATTCTCTCCTTTTCAATCTGTACCTGCTGCGATTGGGTTACGGTCCGGAGTTTATCGGTCTAATCAACGGCATTGGCATGTGCGCATTCGCCATCTTCAGTTTGCCCGCCGGCAGGCTAACTCAGCGCTGGGGATGCCGCCCGATGATGCTCACGGGACTGGTCTTGGTTATTGTAGGGTACGGTCTTCTTCTTTTGGTAGAATTTGAACCCGGCGCAGGACGCAATAGTTGGTTAATAACTACCTTTGTGATTGTGACCGTTGGTGTGGCAGTGTATTTTGTCAACACCGCGCCGTTTTTAATGAATGCCACCAGTGGGAAGGAACGCGATCATGTCTTTTCAATTTACGCCGCGATCGGATCGCTGGCCGGCTTTATGGGAAACTTGACGGGCGGCATACTTCCAACCTTCCTCAGCTTAGTTCTGGGAGAGCCGCTGTCGCAACCCGCTCCCTACCGTTTGGCATTGTTGATTGCCACAGTGTTGCTGCTACCGGCGCTATTGATTGTGCGCGCCACTACGTCCGATTCTCCCCCGCGGCGGCCATCCGGCAAACATATCGAGCAGGGTTCTTCCGGTTTCTCTCTGATTCTTCTTCTGAGTCTCATAAGGATGCTTACAGTCACCAGTTTGGCAGTGGCGCATTTTTTCTTCAACGTCTACATGGACGCGGGATTGAATGTTTCAATCGCCCAAATCGGCTTTGTGATGGCTATCGGCAGACTCTTGGCTGTCCCGGCGGCATTGGTCATACCCTTTCTCACGAAGCGTTGGGGAAATGGCGGCGCCTCGCTCTGGTCGTCGTTGGGATCAGCGATTAGTTTAATTCCTTTGATAATTATCCCCCATTGGGGCGCGGCGAGTCTGGGATTTGTGGGTGTTATGGCACTAGCGTCAATTCGGTATCCGACATTTATGATATACACGATGGAGGTGGTTTCGCCGGACCAACGCGGCGTCGCGTCCGGCGCCGGAGAAATGGCCGGAGGATTCAGTTTCACGTTCATGGCACTGGGCGGCGGCTACCTTATCAGCGCTCTGGGTTACCAGAGCCTCTTTCTAACGGGCGCTATTCTCACAGGAATCGGCGCGTTCGCATTCTGGCTAAATTTGAGAATTCGGGGGCGGTGAACTACCCGCGACAAATTGTCAAAATTGTCCCCGTACCGGTTTTTCTTCCGCCATATTCTACTCTTTGGGCTAGCCGAGATGCAGGATGATTTGGTCCTCTTCAACAGTAACCGGGTACGTTTTGGCACGCAGACGCGAATCGTAAAGCGCTTTACCCGTTCTCAGGTCAAACTCCCACTGATGCCACGGACATTTGAGTACTTCGCCCTCCCCTTGATGGTCGAGTTGATACACGTCGGGTGAAATCACGTGGGGTCGGAGCCGTCCTTGGCAAAGGGGACCGCCTTTGTGCGGACAGAGGTTCTTTAGGGCGTAATAGCGACCTTTGACGTTGAACACGCCGATGCCGCTTTTGCCGCCGACCGGTATGATTTTCCGTTCACCCGGCGGAAACTCCTCCACTTTCCCGACTATGTAACGTCGCATGAATCCCTTTTACCAATTATTTGGACCACAAGATACGTGACAGGTTTCGCAAAGACACCTCCCATTACGACTTGCCATTACACGTATAGCTTGGTTCTCATGGGGACGTTACCTACAGCATCCCGCTATTATCCTGCTGTGGCTTTCGGTTCTTCCACCCACTTACTCCTTGACTTGCTCTCAAGCAGTCGCTTACCATCTCTAGCCGGCTAGCGTAGAGTTCGCGAGCGTTGTCGGCGAACACCCGCCGCTTGAGTTCGGGGGAAATGCCGGGTAACAGGGTCGTAGGATTGTCCCAGTCCCAATGAGGATAATCGCTCGCGTACACAAGTATTTCGTCAGCATGCAGCCATTCCAGGAATTTTTTCAGGTCGGCGCGAGTTGGCGGTTGCTCCATCGGTTGAGTGCCAAAACGGATGTGCTCTCGGATGTATTCGCTCGGCAACCTTTTGACCCAGGGCGTATAATCCCGCACCGACTTCCAATCGGCATCCATGTGCCACATCAGCCCCGGCACCCAGAATGTGTCGTGTTCTACAAAGAGAAATTTCAGGCGCGGGAACCTCTCGAAAACTCCTTCGCAGATTAAACTGACAACGTGAGCCATCGCGATCTGGGGCCGCGACATACGCATCTCGAGATAGTAGGAGGGATAACCGGCCGCGGTAGGCGCGTTGGACACTCCCGCTCCCTCGGCTCCGAAGTGTACACACACGGGGAGTCCGTGCTCTTGAGCGGCTTCGTAGATCGGGTGATAAAACCTGTTGCCGAAAGGCATCCGAGCGCCTGCGGGCATTATCACTTCAAACACGCCGGGATTGTCGCCCAATCGATGTATCTCCTCCGCCGCCTGATGGGGGTCCGTTGGCGCAACCGCAATCGACGCCCTGAACCGCGAATCCGCTTCAATCCACGCGTCCAATGTCCAGTCGTTAAAGGCGCGGCACATTGCAGCGCCATAGTCCGAATCCGGATGCACCGCGGCACCGTAAACGGTAGCGCCCGTCAACACGGCGATATCGATTCCGTATGCGTCGAGATGCTTCTGTCGAGTCTGTTTGATGTTCGTCTGCGGATCTTTACCCTCGTCTTCCCACAACTCGGCGCGTCGCCCTTTTTGCGGCAAGTTGGTATAGCCGACCCCGGGCATCATGGTACCGAAATCTTCAATATACTCCACATAATGCTTCGGTAGATAAGGATATAGGTCCTTGGCGCTAGAGACCTCATGGTGCACATCACAGTCGATGATCCCGATAGTTGAATTGCCGGGTTGCGGGGTTGTCATCCAATTCTCCTTCCTCGTCCGCAGACTCGATTGAAATCCGGGCTCGGCACCCTATTATACCATTATTGAAGGACTTTGATCAATCTATATTTCACACTGCTGAACATTGCGTGTTTTTAAGCGTCTGGCGGTGTGCGGTTGGAAACCGCACCTACGGTGAGCGCATGTCGCAATCGGGCGATCGCTCCTACCGGGAACGCATGTCGCGACCTGGAGATCGCGGGGATCTCTATCGCACTCGCTATCCACTCGTTTGATCCTACAAAAGACGCAATTTCTGACAGCGTTCGATTGCCCTCTGCAACTGGAGATTTTTATTGCGACTCCCATTTACCTGTGTTAAAATGGTAATCTGGAAGGCTAATACCCTCTACCCGCTCCAGGACCGCCGTTACACGAATTCAAAATCTAAATGTTACAATTGATCGGAGTCGCTCAATGAATTGAGCAACTACAAACGGCACGTTCTTGTAACTTATTGATTCGGAATTAGGAGTGGTGACAGGGAGAGGGCGTCATTCTTAATGCAAGTAGTAGTCTATACTTCACGCTGCTGAAAATTGCGTGTTTTCAAGCGTCTGGCGGTAGGTGCGGTTGGAAACCGCACCTACAGGGAACGCATGTCGCGACCTGGAGATCGCTCCTACAAAGACGCAATTTTTGACAGCGCGCAGTATAAATCGATTTTGATACGAGAAGCTTGAAATACCAACTCTATTCGGAGAGAAGAAGCGTATGAGCACATTGATTATCGCAGTGTTGAGTTTTGTGGGATTTATTGCGGCGTACCATACCTACGGCAAATGGTTGGCTAGAAAAATCTTTGGCTTAAACCCGGACCAGAAGGTGCCGAGCCAAGAGTTACGAGATGATGTCGACTACGTGCCTACAAAGAAGGAGGTCATCTTCGGACACCATTTCACGAGCATCGCCGGCACGGGCCCCATCGTCGGGCCAGCAATTGCCGTCTTTTGGGGATGGTTGCCGGCGTTGCTCTGGGTGGTCATAGGATCGATTTTTATCGGCGCCGTGCATGACTTTGGCGCATTGGTCGTGTCCCTGCGCAATCGCGGGCAGACCGTGGGCGACATTGCCGGCCGGATGATTACACCCCGGGCAAAGCTCCTATTCCTAATCATCTTATTCATGGCATTGTCCGTGGTTTTGGCCATTTTCGGTCTGGTCATAGCCATCATCTTCGCTCTCTACCCGGAATCGGTGTTGTCGGTGTGGATAGAGATTCCGCTCGCGGTGGGCATCGGCGTTTGGATATACCGACGGGGCGGAAACATCTTGATACCGTCCATCATTGCGCTCGGGATAATGTATATCGGCATGGGCGTGGGCGCTTACCTGTTCCCGATCGACCTCTCGGCGTGGCTCGGCATCCCGCTATTCGGTCAGACATTTATGAATGCGGTGGTCATTTGGACACTGATTCTGTTTGTCTACTGTTTTATTGCGTCTGTCCTTCCGGTCTGGACATTGCTCCAACCTCGCGATTTCATCAACAGTCACGAGCTAGTTTTGGCGTTGGCGCTGCTTGTTTTGGGGCTTGCCGTTGCCGGCCTAACGGGCGGCGCGGACCTATTCTCATCCGCCCCCGCCGTAGCGCCGGACATCCCGCCCGATGCGCCTCCGATTTGGCCCTTCCTTTTCATCACGATTGCTTGTGGCGCCATAAGCGGTTTTCACTGCATGGTTAGTTCCGGCACTTCCAGCAAGCAGGTGGCGTCCGAGAAGGACGCTCAATACGTCGGGTACGGCGCGATGTTGCTTGAAGGGAGCCTCGCCGTAATCGTAATCATTGCTTGCTGCGCCGGCATCGGAATGGGATTGTTTCAGAAAAGCGGCACAGGGGCAAGTTACAGTTTTCAACCCGTCCTGAATGCCGAGACCGGTGAACAAGTACGACATCGAGAGGCGTGGCGGACGCGTTACGCCACGACGCGGACAGTTACCAACGCGAATGGCGAGACAACAACCGAAGGCACCTGGAAAAGTCATAAACTCGGGCAGAAGGTGGGCGCTTTTATCGACGGATCAGCCAACTTTCTATCCAGTCTCGGGATTCCGCTGAAGATGAGCATTGCAATCATGGCGGTGCTTGTGGCGAGTTTTGCCGCGACAACCTTAGATACTGCCACTCGGTTACAACGCTACGTCATCCAAGAACTCGCGCAAACCGCCAAGATAAAACCCTTGACCAATCGTTACGTCGCAACCGCCCTGGCGCTATTCGTTGGCGGCGTTGTGGCGCTTATGCCGGGACCAAGCGGCCCCGGGAGCGGCGGGCTAATCCTATGGCCCCTGTTCGGCGCAATCAATCAGTTACTTGCCGGATTGGCATTCATGGTGATCGTCTTCTATCTGCTCCGGCGAAATCGGCCTATATGGTTTGCCGTGCTCCCGATGATCGCCATGCTGGTTATGCCGGCATGGGCTATGCTCTGGCAGATGTTCAATCCCAACGGTTGGTGGGCGGAGAAGAATTACCTGTTGTTCGGGTTTGGCGTGGCAGTTGAAGCACTGCAAGTATGGATGATTGCCGAGGGGGCGCTTATCTGGAAGAAGGCGCGCGGCAATTACCCGGAACTACCGCCTTTGGATCGCGTAGGCGCTCCCGCATACGCTCATTCGGCTCAGGACGCCGACTAGGCGGGATTGCGCTTCTGCTAACCGGTTTTGTCGGGTAGCGCTAAACCAAATCACCTTTGGAATCGGCGCGGTTGGAAACCGCACCTACCGGTTAGCGCTAGGCGGGTTACGGCACACGGAGTGTGCCTACTACTCTGCGCTCATTCGGTTCAGGACGCCGACTAGGCGGGATTGCGCTTCCACTAACCGGTTTTGTCGGGTAGCGCTAAACCAAATCACCTTTGGAATCGGCGCGGTTGGAAACCGCGCCTACCGGTTAGCGCTAGGCGGGATTGCGCTTCCGCTAAACCGGTTTTGTCGGGTAGCGCTAAACCGAATCACCTTTGGAATCGGTGCGGTTGGTGTTAGACGGGTTACGGCACACGGCGTGTGCCTACTACACTCCCCTACTATAGGGTGAAAATTTATGAAAACTCAATATCGCGCCTGCATCGTTGGATGCGGTCGTATGGGTGGCACTATTGACGAGGAAATACGAGGCGGGCCGAATGCGATTCTTCTGCCCTACTCCCATGCGGCTGGCTATACCGCTTGCGAACGCACAACGCTTGTCGCTGCCGCGGATGTAGTCGAAGACAACCTAAACCGAGTCTGCTCAAAATGGAACATTCCCAATCGGTATACGGACTACCGGGAGATGATTGAGAAGGAGGCGCCGGACATCATCAGCATCGCGACACGTCCGGGGAATCACGCCGAAATCACGGCGTATGCCGCAGAACACGGCGTAAAAGGCATCTACTGCGACAAGCCCCTCTGCGCGTCAATGGAGGAAGCCGACGCCATGGTCGAAGTCTGCGAGAAGTATCGGGTGAAATTCAATCTGGGGACGCAACGCCGGTACACGCCGGGATATATCAAAATGCGTGACATCGTTGAGAGCGGCGAGATTGGCGATCGGCATTCGGTAATCGCCTATGCCTCCGGCGCCGCCCTTTGGGGATACACCCACGCGGCGGACATGCTTCTCTTTTTTGCCAGCGATTCGGAAGTGGAATACGTTCAAGGAAATGTAGACGTGGAACATTCCGACTTTGACGACAATCAAACAGAATTTGATCCGGAAATCATCATGGGTTTTGTGAAATTCAAGAACGGCACGCACGGCGTCAGCATCCCCGGCAGCGCTTACGAATTCGAAGTTGAATGCTCCGAGGGTGTGGTGAGATCATTGAACAACGGCAACCAATTTCAACTACGCAAGCGGGCTGGAGAATTCAATGCGTTGGAGCAGGTCGATTTTCCGGAGTTTGAGCGGAAAAGCGGCACCGTCGGGTGTATTGAAGACATCGTTGACGCCATTGATACGGGTCGAGAAACGCGCGGAAATATCCATTTAGCGCGTATTAGTACCGAAATCACCTTTGGCATTGTGGATTCACAACGCAAAAAAGGGGCTCGCGTGACAATGCCGATGCAAAACCGGGGATTGTACTTGGGCAGATGGTAGCGCTTAACGGAAGATGAACCATGGACAGGGCAAACGCACCTATTTTTGGGCGATAATGGTGGGTAATGCGATGAAATGGAGTTGTTAGCGGAAGGATGGAAGACGGGAAGGATGGAAGGAACGTAGATTGACGCGGTCTTCAACATGGGAGAGGCAATCAGGAGTGCCATGATTGTCGGTGCCACGCCGGTTCTTTTCGGTAATAGTCTGAATCGCGGATTAAGCTGGCTTTAACGCGCTCTTTGTTCAGTTGCTTGATTGGAATAATAGGACTACACCAGTAATACCAGCAATTCTCATTTTGAATTTACGGAGTATGGTATTGTGCGAATTTAACGCCTACACCTGTGGGATCTCTATCGCACTCGCTATTCACTCGCTTGATCCTCTGGGGCTTTGGATTGTGGTGTGTCCACGTTTCTACAAACCTGCGGGATCTCTATCGCACTCATTATCCATTCGCTTGATCCCCTCTGGGGCTAAAATGCGTTGGATTTCGCGATTTTATTAAGCCATGCAATCAACAACGCTTTTCAAGAGCAAGAAACTTAACACTGACGAGGCTTTGTCGGCTCTAGGTTCCAAAATGAGAATTGCTGCAGTAATACTAATTCAAAATCTAAATGTTACCATCATCGGAAGCGCTCAATGAATTGAGCAACTACAAACTGCCGGTTCTTGTAACTCATAGACTCGGAATTAGTATAAGAACTTGACGATTGCAGATTTGTATAGAATCAGATGCGATTGCCCTGGAACCTGATGTGACTAATACGATTTCAAAATCTATACCTCATCCATTCGCTTGATCGATAGAAATCCCCGCGATCTTCGAATTTTGACCCTGACCAAGATAACCGTCATGACCACCGTCCAACGCAAAACAGTAAGGAGCGTTCCTTGTGCATAAACGTCATTTCATTTTCGCTTTGCTCGCTCTATCCACGTTCATCATAAGCTCTCAACATGCGTCCACTCAATCGCAGATAGCGCAAGACGCCTACGCCATCTTCGAGGGGAGCTGTCTTATCTGCCATGGCCCCGATGGCGCCTATCGCGAAACACTCCTGATGGAACACACGGCGCTCATTGATGGGGGTACGGTGGCACCGGGGAACCCCGACGCCTCCGAGCTGTATAAACGCCTGCTCGGAGCTACCGAAAACGGCGCGCAGATGCCGCTCGGACAACCCCAGTTGCCTCCCCAGTCGATTGAAACTATTAGACAGTGGATATTGGCAGGCGCGCTCGACTGGAAGACCGCACCCGCTACCGACCGTCCGTTCATCTCTCACGCTGAAAAACTCGATACCATTGAAACGCACCTCATGTCGCTTGAACCGTTTGACCGTTCCTTCGCACGCTACTTCACGATGACGCATCTTTACAATGCCGGTGAAACGACGGAGATACTTGGTGAATACCGCAAGGCTCTGGCAAAACTGGTTAACAGTCTGTCCTGGGGACTCGACGTTGTTAACCCCCAGCCCATCGATCCCCAGCAAACCATCTTTTACATCGATCTTCGACACTACGAATGGGACCGAAACGAAGGCTGGGCGCGGATCGAAGCGATGTATCCGTACCACAGAGAATTCAATGCGCCGGCACAGACCGCACTGCACAACCAGCTGTCACGCCTGCAAACCGCACTGTCGACAGTCGTCCCATCCGTAAACATCGACTGGTTCATAACTGTAGCGTCATCGCCGCCTCTTTATAACACACTCCTTTCTTTGCCCGAGACAGATAAAGAGTTGGAGGACCGACTCGAGGTCGACGTGGTTAACAATATCCTCACGGCGCCCGGAATTCGTGTCTGGCGGGCAGGGTTCAACAATTCGGGCGTGTCGAACCATAATCGAGTCGTCGAACGGCATCGGTCGCGATACGGCGCCTACTGGAAAAGCTACGACTTTGCGGGGAGCGTTGGCACGCAGAACATCTTCACACACCCTCTGGCATTTACGCACGATGGCGGCGAGATCATCTTCAATCTACCGAACGGGCTGCAGGGCTATTTTCTTGTCGACGGCGATGGCTTTCGGCTGGACGAAGCGCCGATTAGCATCGTGTCGAATCCTGCGGCGAGTGATCCGACAGTGCGCAACGGCCTGTCGTGCATCGGCTGTCACACGGAGGGAATGAAGCCGATCGACGACCAAGTGCGGGCAGTGATTGAAAGCGACACCAATCCCGCCTACAACAAAGCGCATGCGCTGCAACTCTATGTCGCGGACGCTACGATGGATGCGAAGGTTGACGAAGACCTGACGCGATACCAACGGGCGTTGAGGTTGACAGGCGGGGAACTCGGCGATGTCGAACCCGTCTCTCGATTCCACGAAGCGTTTCATGCGCCTCTGAACTTGTCGCATGCCGCCGCCGCAGTCGGCTTGGAAGCCGACGAGTTCCTGTCGAACATTCGTGTGAACGAGGGACTTCAGACCGCCGGTTTGCTCGTGCTCGATGGCGGGCAGATCAAACGCGATACGTGGACATCGGGTTTTGAGGATATAATTTTAGCGTTGGACTTCCCGACCTCAATCGGGGACGCGCCTGTCGTAGATCAGCCCATCGTGATCCCTGGAGCGCCGATTACTATTCCCGACCCGAATCTTCAAGCCGTAATCACGGAAGCGCTTGGCGTTGAAACGATCAGATCGGAAGATATGTTAAAGTTGACTGAATTAAAAGCCCGCGACAAGGGGGTCACCGATCTGACAGGAATCGAACATGCTAGAAACTTGGAGATCGCTTGGATTTCGGGTGTCGAAGACTTATCGCCGATCGCGGGACTAACAAAACTGAAAATGTTGGGGATTTGGGGGCCGGCGTCCGACATGAGGCCACTGGCGAACTTAACCAACCTTGAATTCTTGCGTTTGACATGCGAAGTATCCGACGTTTCGCCGCTTGCCCGTCTAACGAATATGGAAAAAATAATCATTTATGACTGCAACGTGGAGGACATTTCGCCGCTTGCGGGCATGACAAAGTTGTGGGAAATCACTGTCAAAAGCAACGGTGTCCGCGATATATCCGTGATTGCCAATTTCAAAGACTTGAAGGAATTATTTTTGGCCGGTAACAACATCGTTGATATATCCCCGATCGCGGGCTTGAAAAAAGTCTGGAAAATCGATTTGGGTCATAATTTGATTGTCGATGTGTCGCCGCTCGCGGGGTTGACTCAGCTTCGAATATTGAAAATAGGGAGCAACAGAATCAGGGATTTTTCACCAATCAAGCAGTTGATTCCGAATCTAACGACATTCGAGTCTGAAGATAATCTGGTGTTTTTAAATCGAGCCGGCCCGAAAATAGTCGGACCTTGGCTATGGGTTTATTTCAGCAATCCAGAATATCAAGGGCTAAATAGGGACGTGCTATCGATTGAAAGTCAAGGGAGAGTGACTGAAGCTCAGATTTTGCGGACTGGCGCCACAGAAGGAAATCGGGTTGGCACTCAAAAGTGGGAGTCGCATACTATTTCCCCGGATGGCAATGAAAACCTCAGTTCTATTTTCGGAGAGCGATTGAAAGTTGGAATTTTGTATGGCAACATCGACATATATTCGCCGACGGAGCAGCAAGTAGAAATGTACGCCGGCGCATTTCGCGGAATTAAAGTGTGGCTGAACGGTGTTGTGGTATGCAACAAGCCCGGGCACTGGGAAACCACGGATTACAATTTTCCTTTCCTTGTACACTTGAAAAAAGGGCGGAATATCTTGTTAGTTGCTGTGACCAGCGAACGTGACGGGAACATGTTTGTTGGATTTGAAAGCGGTACCAAGTATGTTCTTGGGGAAACCGGCATCCATTCAACGTTATCGAATACTCCTGTTGGAGTCGGCGACACCTTTGTGGTGACATTGAGCGCGGAGAATATGATCGACCTGGCGGGCTGGCAGTTTGACGTGACGTTCGATCAAAACGTCTTGGAGGCAGTCGACGTGACCGAAGGCGACTTCCTGAAAAGCGATGGCGGCAATGCGTTCTTCCAGGGCGGCAGTATCGATAACGGCACGATTAGAGGTATTAGCGGCGCCCGGCTCGCAGAGGATGGCGTGAGCGGCTCGGGCGTCATCGCGCAGATTCGGTTCAAGGCGCTAGCCGAAGGCGACACCGCCGTGACACTCAATAATCACCTATTCGGCACGCCGGACAACGAACCAATAGATGTCGCGGTCGCTCCGATTCAGATCCGTATAGCGGAGCGTCGCCTCCCGGCCGATGTCACTCGTGATGGCGTAGTCAACATCTTTGACCTGATTACAGTGGCACGACAGTTGGGCAAAAGCGTACCGGCTGACTCCCCGGCGGATGTCAACGGCGATGGGGTAGTCAACATTTTCGATCTTACTCTCGTGGCGCAAGGTATCGGCGGAGCCGCCGCGCCCGCGGTTGCGACCGGACGCGCCGATGCGGCGACGATTGAGGCGTGGATTGCGGACGCACGGCTCGCCGATGACGGTTCAATCGCCTTTCGACAAGGCATCGCGAATCTCGAAAGTCTGCTCGCCACCCTGATTCCCCAAGAGACCGCCCTGCACGCGAACTATCCGAATCCGTTCAATCCGGAAACCTGGATTCCGTATCAGTTGGCAGCGCCAAGCGAGGTTTCGCTGACGATTTATGACATGAACGGGGGAGTTGTTCGGCGTTTGGAAGTAGGGCATCAAGCCGCGGGCATGTATCGGAACCGCAGCCGGGCTCTGTATTGGGACGGCCGCAACGGGCGCGGCGAGCCTGTCGCCAGCGGGCTTTATTTCTACACGCTGAGGGCGGGTGAGTTCGCGGCGACGCGCAAGATGTTGATACGGAAGTAACGATAGTAGTAGGCACACGCCGTGTGCCGTAACCCGCTTCTAATACGAATGCAAAATCTAAATGTTACTTTCAATCGGGAGCGCTCAATGAATTGAGCAACTACAAACTGCCGGTTCTTGTAATTTATAGACTCGGAATTAGTATGACTTGATTTCCACGGAGGGGTAATGCCACACGATGTTCCAGAAATGCGGAACGTAAGCGCTCTCGCGGAGCAGCTTGGCTTCACTGCCAATCACATCGCTCAGTTTGCCGAAAACCACTCCGAGACCGAGATACTTCAACGCCTTGAAAAACTCGCGGCATGGTTGGCGAAGGTCAACTCGCAGAATCATGATGGCGTCGAGCTGACTCAGGTGATAGTAGATCATCTGTCGCGGAATGCGAACTTTGACGAATTACTAGGCGAGTTGACGTACTTGAATGAGGAAACTCGTCATGGAAGGTTCGACATCAACAACTCTCTACAGAGGGACTTGGAATATAAGCGATACGTCTCCGAAGCAAAGCGTCAACGCGAGTGGCCGAAAACTCCATCCGAGCAGCGCGCCGCGTTCAATGAACTGGCTATGCTGCCGCCTCCGCAGGACACAAGCGAATTTCAATTAACTCCGGAAGATCTTGTTGAGACCAAGCGAGCGGCTTATGAGGCAAAATTGCTTCTCGATTTTCTAAGCGAATGCCGCGCGCAGACCGACAGACCGATAATTGTGGTTGGCAACGAGCGCTACGGGAGACAGTGGATTGTCGAGCCGCTGGAAGGATACTTGAACGGCAATTTCGAAGTGCGGTACGATCGCGTCCCGTCACACGGATCAATGCGGCTAACGGTGCCTCATTACTTGGAGAGGTTTCAACGAAACGGTTTTCCACCCGAGTTCATGAGACAACTCAGCGAGCAGATGTCCCATGTCGTGATTGTTGATGAATGCAGCCCGCGCAGGACAGAGCGTTTCACAAAGTACCCGCGGGGTGTGAGAGATTTGGTCAACTGGTTTATGGTGTTCAACGACATACGGGCAGAAGGCAACGGTTCCGTATATGAATCGGATAGCACGCTTCCCCCGCATCACTTTCCCGAACTGAAGAAATGGCATGAATTTGTGGTTGTCCGACGGCGAATCCGCGAGTGGATAACGCCTGGACCGACATACAAAATTTCGCATTGGGCGCCAGAGCTGAAAGAACGGGTCATCATGGGTGATATGATTATCCCTAGCAAACCGCCCGATTTCCGCGATGGCAAACCGCAGGTGATCCTTGCCAACCCCGCTATCTATCGCACGGAAGGAAACGACCTCCCCGCGATTTTGGAGGGGACGCATCCTTATTACTTCAATGATCCGGAAAAGCAAGTAAAGGAGGAGATTCTGCCGGGGTTTGGCGCCCACGGGTTCGAAACCCGGATAAAAGGATTTACTACCGATGAGTACGTCGCCGCGGTTCAGAAGCGGATACGGGTTGAATTGGAGGGAATGCTTACATACTAAATGGTCTTCTCGGTGAGGATGTAATGGAGGTCTGAAGGTCGCGATTCGGAGATTGCCCTTACAGTAAGGCACTAGTGTAGAAACGCCATTGGCATTAATTTTTGTTCTATAAGTTACAAAGTGACATAATGATAACCTGCAACACTAACGAGCAAAGGAGCCGTTATGCCCGAACTGAACCTAGACGAACTTAAGCAATGGCTTGAACAAGCTGAAACCCCTTCGGAGTTCCGGCGTGTGCAATGCGTCTACCTGCGAGAGCAGTACGGTTATTCTTCGCAGAAAATTGCTGAAATGACCTCTTATCACCCGGCAACTGTCAGGAGAATCCAAAGTGAATATCGTAAATATGGGATGGCGGCGCTGTCTCCCAAGCCCAAAGGGGGCAGATATCATCAAAACCTGAGCTTTGAAGATGAGCAAGTCTTTGTTGCCAAGTTGGGGATCGAGGCGGAAGACGGTCAACTCCCTGATATTTCAGAGATTCAACTCGCCTACGAAGAAAAAGTTGGAAGACCTGTAGGAAAATCGACAGTCTACGCGCTGTTGCGCCGACATCATTGGCGAAAAGTGGTTGCGAGGCCTTAAAGGGATGTAATCAGGCAGCAATTCTCATTTTGAATCTGTCGAGTGATTGAATCTATCGAATCTTGTTGGAACAGAAGGTCATAAGTCCATTTGTTGTCATTTTTGGGGCAATATCGTATAGTTTTTGCGAATTTAACGCTTACACCTGTGGGATCTCTATCGCACTCGTTATTCACTCGCTTGATCCTCTGGGGCTTTGGAGTGTGGTGTCTCCACGTTTCTACAAACCTGCCGCCCCTCTGGGGCTAAGGCGCTTCGGATTTCGCGATTATACTAAGCCATGCAATCAACATACGCTTTTCAAGAGCGGGAAACTTAAAGATGACGAGGCTTCGTCGGCTCTAGGTTCCAAAATGAGAATTGCTGGTCAATTATGATGCGGGATGAGGCGATCTGAGAAATTAAACTTTTAGGTGCCCGATAATGCGGATGGTAAGTTATAGATTAGGCATTAGTATTAAATTTATCTTCTGAAGCGGCCAAGATAAACATGATTGAAAGCATGGAGAATCCGTTGCGCGCCGCTCCAAGATTGGTCATTCCTCATCTTCCTCCGCAGGCGGTTGCATTTGGGCAATCCAGTCGTAGATTAGTTGCGCGGCACGATGATCGACTTGCGAAGTTCCGACGGGCGGCATGTGACCCTCGCCACCTTGTGAGATGCGACGGTAAAGAATCGAACGTTCCGGGCTACCAGGAGCGACAAGCTTCGCATCGGGTATGCCAAATGTGTCATGCAGAGGCGGGGCATTAAACATATTGGTTTTCTCGTGCGGCGTATTGAATTCCACTTCAAGCAGGGAATTGCCTCCGCCGGTGTGAACGTGACAATTGGCGCAGTTGGCGTGGAGATAGGATCTCGCTCTTGCGGCAAGGGGTTCTTGAGGGTCATAAGGTCTCACCAGATTCGGGTATTCTGCCGGTGACTTCTTCAATGGTTTACTGAAGCCGCCAATATGATTCAGGGCGCGCAACTGGTTGTCCGGAACGCCATCATAATCGTGTACTCGGTTCATCTGCACGGTATTGATTCCTAGCACAAAACCGGAGGCGCGCGTGTGGCAAACCATACACTCATCTCTGGAAGGATATTGCCACGTCTGTTCACGGCGTCCGCCGGGCGATTGGGGGTCCCGAACCGTATACACCCGCTCCAAACCGGAGGCAGGCACAAGCGCGGCGTCGGTTTGGTCGTCGTTCCAGATGTAAGAATAGCCTACCCACTCGCCGCTCTGTCGCGTGAGCAATCGCGTTTCAACTCGACGCGTGGAATGAGCGTTTCCCCCCTCAAGATCCAACTCCAACGTTTGCATCAGAACCGTTCCATCCGGAAGTCCCCAACTACGCGAGTTGCGAAAGTCGATTCGTGAATTTCCGGGCAATCCGATGTACCGTCGCACATGCGCTCCGTCAAACCATCCGTCAACATTGACAGAATAGGGGATTAAGGCGGGCATGGGGTGGTGATCTTTCACGGATGTAAAAAGCCCGGTATCGCTTAAACGTGTCGGGAATTTTCCGCTTAGCTCAACTTGGGGGGCGCGCTCAAGGCCAAATAGCCCCGCGTTAAGATCCGCAATCAGTATTTCGCCGTTATGATCTACGCCAAAACTCACAATCCGGACAGTTGTATCTCCCAGTTCCTTCTGCCAGATCAGGTTTTGACCGTCATGATCCAAACCCCAGATTTTACCGGTCACATAGTCGCCGTAGATATAGGCGCCGCGTAGTTCCGGAAACTTGGAGCCGTAATACACGACGCCGCCCGTGATTGAACGCGACTCGGAATGAGAATGTTCAACGGTCGGCTTGACGATGGGCGTCGGTCCAGGCTTTCGATCCAGGTAGAATGGGTGGCTGCCTTCGTAGAGACTCCAGCCGTAGTTTTCGCCCCGACGGACAAGATGAATCATCTCCCACTGGTCCTGTCCAACGTTCCCTGCCCAAAGATGCCCAGTTTCCTTATCAAATGTCATGCGCCACGGGTTACGGATTCCGTAAGCCCAGATTTCGGGTCTGGCACCCTCAAAATCTACGAACGGATTGTCCTCCGGAATCGAATAGAGGCGTCGCGGCTGCGGGCGATCAACATCGATCCGCATAATCGTCGCGAGTATATTCGTGATATCTTGTCCCTTCGGTTTCCGATGGACCGCCCCGGGCTCGCCCGTGATGTTTGTGTCGGAGTCCATTGAACCGTCGCCGGCGGAAATGTAGAGATAACCGTCAGGACCGAACGCCAAAGCGCCGCCGTTATGTTCGTGCGACTTCCAAGTCATGATAATCTGCTCGGAATTTGCGCGGTAGCCGTACGGTGGATGACGCTCTATGGTGTAGCGGGAAACATAGTTGCTTGTGTCAAACGGTTTTCCGCCCTTCGGCCCATTGCTGAAAACGTAAAGGTGTCCGTTTTCCGCATAGTCGGGATGGAACGCCAGTCCGAAGGTGTCGCGCCCGGTGTCGAGAAGCAACTGGGACGCGTCAGTTTCCGGCTTGTCCTCTACCCGGAAGATTTTGCCGCCCAGGTCTATAACCAACAGATAATTTGTGCCCGGTTCGGGTTCAATATACACCGGTCTGCCGACATCCAACTTCGCGAATGTCTTCTTGGCGCGAACCGTCAACGCTGGACCTGCTTTCTCTCCCGAGGCGCGCCCTGTCAAGGTCGACATAAAGGCGAGTAGGTCGTTAAAATCGGCAACCGTCAATAGTTGTGAATAGTTCGTCGGCATAGGCGACTCAACGCCAATCCGTTTGCCAAAAGCGCGACTGTAAATCGGATCGTCCTCAAGTTCTTCATGCTTGTCAAACGTGCGCGGATTGCCGTCGACGGTCAAGACAATCTCGTCCGCGTTTTCAGAGACGAGTTCGCCAACTACGCGCTCCTCGTCATAGGTGATTAGGCTCACTCGAACCTTGAGATTTGACTTTGAGACGGTTTGCGCGCCAACGGCAGTGTGCAACGTAATGCTTTTATTATCCTCCTCAAGAAGATCTCCACTGATTGGCGCTTCGGAGTTCAATGGCGAGACTTGAATCCAATAATACCCCCTTGTCTCGAGATCGACTAACGTTTCAATCGGCTCACTGTCAACTTCTCGCAGTTGAATGGTTCGCTCAACTTCATTCCCATTGTCCTCTTTAATACGGAGGACGACTTTTTCGCTGTCCCGAGAGACTAGCGTTCCCTGAATCATGACGCCGTCAAGCTGGACACTCGCCAACCCGTATCCTTTCGTGATTTGAGCGTTCGGATTCAGTGTGGATTCTTCAATAAAACCGATGCTATTAAATGCCGCGATGTCTGTCAGATCCGGTCCCGGCGCCACCGCGATACCGGCATCAAGTTGTTGCCCGTCCGGTTGCTGAATGCCATCAACCGCATGGCAGGCGATGCATTTTACTTCGTTAACGAAGATATCTCTGCCGCGCACCGGGTCGCTTTCAAGCAGAAGCGAGCGAGTTTCCATCTCCTTCGCAATAGTCTGTATATCAACCGGAGGTTGAATTGGCGTTAAATCGGGTTCCCCACCTTGGCTCTGAAGAAACGCGACTACCGCCTCAATCTCCAAATTCGACAGGCTAATCGGGGGCTTCCAGGCGGCTGTCATCGTCTTGTCATAGCCGGAAACGAGGAACGCGGATGGATTGTACAGTGACTCAACGAGGTAGTTTTTCGCCGCCATGCCCGGCTTGCGCGTCGCGGCTGTGACGCCGATATTGGCCAAGTCTGGCCCCCGGCTGTTGCCCGCCGAGGCGTCCATCGTGTGACACGAGTGGCATGTTCCCTTTCCGTTAAAGAGGGTTCGTCCAATCTCAATAAATGTCTCCAAGTCACGTTCCAAGTTCAATACGAGATCCGCTTCCGCGTTAATATCGGGGGCGCCTACAACACGCGAAGTCGTCCACGGTATGCGTTGATTGAGTCCGCGCGGCTCATCATTGTGCGCCTTTTCCGCGGAATCCGCCTTCCCATAGGTGTGAAATAGGGGGGTAGTTCCCATCCCGGCGAACATACAGACAATCCCGACTATCCAGATACGGATGAAACAAACATTATGCTTTCCTACGCGCGCCAAAACATCCTCCAGTCTACTCTGACAAATTCCATCACCAAATCATCCTAGGTTTACCCGTTGTGCTGAAAATCTCTAAATATCATGCAGCGGATACAGTTTGCGCCCCGGTTTATGGAACTGTAGGTCGCTACCGGCGGGGGCTTGCGCGCTTGGCTCGGATACCGCGTGGATTGCGCCCGCCCACGATTCAAAACCTTGCCGAAAATGTACGGTGGATTTAATCCCGAGGTAGCGCATTCGCCGCGGATCCAAACCGAGAGTTCGTGAAAACGCGGTGTCAAACGGCTGCTCGCGTTCGGTCACGAGCAATACATGAATTCCGCCCTGTTTGATGTGAGCCGATGGTCCCATGCTACCTCCCAATCCGGCGTACCTTGGGCCCTCATAAACGAAGGCGCCATCCGAGAGCGCGAGGACTTCAACCGTCATAGTCACGGGTTTGCCTTGAAGCGGAGACGCCTTTCCACCGACATCAAGGGTCAATGTCCCCCCAACGCCAGCTTGTTTACACGCTTCTACTGCTTCGGGGTCGACAATGTAAAGAATACAGGCATCCTCCAATCCGGCGTCGATAAATGTCCGCAACATGCCGGTGCTGTCACCCGGCGAACCGCCGCCGGTATTATCGTTTCTATCGGCAAACATTACCGGATATTTTCCTTGGGATTCAGCTTCGGCGAGCGCCTCACGCGTTGGCGGCATCGGAATGTGCCAATCTGCCCGACGTTCCCAGATCCAGGCACCCAATTCGTCAGCGTACCGCTGCGCCGAAGTTAGGTCGTTATCGGTGACAATATACACCGAGGCGCCCAGGTCCGGAATGTCAGCCAGTGGATAGCAGGTTGCGATTGATCCGCAAATCACCCCCGGCTGCGCCTCTACGCGGTGCAATTCGGCGATGGCTTCTCGCATCGGGGAGTGGGCTGTGACTTGATTCAACCCCCAAACAAGCGGTATCTGATGCAGCGCCATCGTGGGACGCACGCCATCGCGCAGAATGCGAACCAACACATCGGCGCATTCGCGGCTGCGCGCGGCTTGATCGATTTCCGGGTAAGTCTCCCTCCCAATCAGCACATCCGCCATTTCGATCATGCGTTTGGATACGTTGCTGTGAATATCCAACTGCGCGAGAATTGGCACTCCCGAACCGACTAAATCTCGCACCGCCTCCAGGATATACCCCTCGCCATCATCGATTCCCTCTGCCACCATCGCGCCATGTAATTCCAGGAGAATTCCGTCGATCTGACCCGCCTCGGCGATTTCGTCCATCAAATCGCCGAGGATGGCGTCGAAAATATGGCGCGGCGTTGGAGCGCTCGGATGAGCATTCGCATAGATCGTGGGAATGATCTCGAAACCGTGCTTTTCCGCGCCATCAAGGAAACCGCCAATCGGCGAGTTGGAGCCGCGAAACTTCGCGAAGATTTCCTCCCCGCGCAAGTATCCGAACCCCTCATTACGATAACTCTCCCAAGTTGTGGCGACCGGCGTAAACGTGCTGGATTCGTGACAGATCGTCCCGGTGACAACTCTCATAATTGCATAGTCCCTTCGTGTTTTCAATATTGCCCGGAAAGTCGGGCGGGTGTTGCGGTATCGGACAGAACAATGATATTGAAGACGCGCTTTCACCAAATTTGCGGCAAACGACATTATAAGTCAGGTTGACGCCAAAATTCAAGGACAATTTTTGGTTGACGCGCCGCGAAAAAAACTGATAAGATAGTTTTCAGTAGAAGTTCAGCAACGAAAGACGATGTAATCGCCAATGCGGTATTGTTGAATGATTAAGAGGAGGACTAATGCCAGATCAGAACGTATTTTTAGGAGAACTCACGCGAAAGGAACTTGGAGAGGCAATCTCCGGCGGGGTGGTTAAAGCGGCAATCGTTCCCACAGGCGCCTGTGAACAACACCAAGACCATCTAGCGATGATTCATGATACCGCCAGTGTCACGGAGATTGCCAAGCGGGTCGCAAGTCACTTTCATCCCCACATTCTCGTGACGCCTACCGTGTCCATGTCTGTGTCGGAACATCACATGGACCGGGGCGGAGCGCTCACCATAAGGCCCGAGGTTTTTGTTGAATATGTGTACGATGTATGCCATAGCTTGAAGCGGTTGGGTATCCCCAAAGTCATGGTACTCAATGGCCACGGCGGCAACAAATGGCAGAATCTCGAACCGAAAGCGCCAGAGCAGATGAAGAAACTCGAAAGTCTGGGAATAAAGTATGTAACCTACTGGGAGACCTGCCCGCAGTCCTTTTACGAGGCGCATCTGGAACGGGAGCGGAGCGCCGGTCACGCCGGTGAATTCGAGACTTCGTTTGCGATGGTCAGTTTTCCCGAGCGTATCCGCCGCGATCAGATTAATTATGACAATGCAAAACTGGCCACTATTCCCAAAGGGGGCAACATCCTAAACGCTATCATTGATGGCGTCACCGAACAGGTTCGGCAGATGCTGGATCAGGAGTGAGATGCATGCTACATCGCGCCTCCATTAGTCGCCAGCGTTCATGTTAAAAATATGCGGGTGAAACCGAGTTTTTTCCTGAAAACTCGGTTTCTCAAAGTCGCTTTGCACCTTCTTTCGATATGAGACGCTTCCATTAGTTTTTCCAAGCAATTCTGGTTTTGAATTTATCGAGTGATTGATTCTAGCGGATCCTATTGGAACAGCAGGTCGCAAGTTCCTATGTTGTCATTTTTGGGGCAATATTGTATGGTTTTGTGCGAATTTAACCTTTACACCTGTCGCCCCTCTGGGGCTTTGGATTGTGGTGATTCCACGTATCTACAAACCTGTGGGATATCTATCGCACTCGTTATTCACTCGCTTGATCCCTCTGGGGCTAAGATGCGTCGGATTTCGCGATTATATTAAACCATGCAATCAACATAGGGCTTTTCAAGAGCGAGAAACTTAGAGTTGACGAGGCTTTGTCGGTTCTAGGTTCCAAAATGAGAGTCGTTAAGTTTTTTTCACTAAATTCGCAGGACATCGTACAGATGAAGCACAGGATTAAATCCTTGAGGCACGCCATTCAGAAGTCAATCTCAATAATTCCCGCGCTCATCCTTTTGACACTGAGTCTGTCAGTGACGACTGATGCGCGCATTAGAATTGAGGACGTCGTCGGCATGTGGCTTCTTGATGAAATCGAAGACGACGGGCCACGAAGGATTGTTAGAGATTTCTCCGGAAGAAAGCACCATGGCGTGGTACACGGTGATCCGGAGTTGGTGGATGGAAAGTTGGGCAAAGCGCTGAAATTCGGGAAGGGGCGATATATTGAAGTCGCCCACCATGAAGATTTGCGAATTACCGATGTTGTCACCATTTCCGCTTGGGTCAAGAGACCGTTGAGAAAAGAGGCGAAAGATCTTGGGCTGGCGCCTTTCCAAATCGTTGAGAAGGGCGGATTATGGGCGTTCAACCAACAGGGACAAGCCAATTACGGAATGGCAATTCATAAGATTCTTGACAATATGTTGGTCTTTTCTTTCAAAGGCGGTTGGAAAGGGGCTCCCGGCATTCAGGATGACAACTGGCATCATTATGTCATTATTGCCAAGGAGGACGCAACCGAAGTAACGATGTACATTGATGGCTCAGTCAAACCCGCCAATCAATCGGGCGGTCAGGAGAGAATACAGTTGTTTCCATCGAAAAGACCGCTGCACATCGGCGCACTGCTTCCGGAAAGATTCGATTCCTACAGCGACACAACGATTGACGAAGTCATTATCTTCAATACCGCTTTAAGCGCCGACGATGTTGGGCAACTGCGGGGCGGTTTTTATGCCGTTTCGCCTTCGGGTAAACTTGCCACTACTTGGGGACAGATTAAGCGGAATCGCTAGTTGAAATCATTATCGCCTAACAGATTGACAAGTGAAGGAGAGCGTTATGGGCAAGTTGGACGGTAAAGTTGCCCTGATTACAGGAGGCAGCAAGGGTATCGGGAAAGGGATCGCGCGGGGGCTCGCCGAGGAAGGCGCGATCACCGTGTTAGCCGCGCGGGAGGCCGAGGCTTTAAACCGTACAGCGGATGAGATAAGGGCGAACGGAACGATTGCGCTTCCCGTCCCGACGGATGTCACCGACGAGGCACAGGTGGAAAGACTGTTTGAACGGACGATGCAGCGATTTAACAGGCTGGATATCTTGTTCAATAACGCCGGCGTAGTCGAGGTTGCCCCTATTGACGAACTCTCGGCCGAGGTGTGGGACAGAACGATGAACGTGAATCTGAGAGGTCCCTTTCTGTGTACGCGGGCAGCCATGCGTATCATGAAGAAGCAGGGGAGCGGGCGGATTATCAACATTGGAAGCGTGTTCGCGCAGCGCGTTTCGGAGAACTCCGGCGCCTACAGTACCAGCAAGTTTGGCATCCGGGGATTGACGCAAGTCACGGCACTGGAAGGACGTCCGCACGGAATCGCTGTCAGTTGCCTGCACCCGGGAAGCACCCTCGTCGAGCGCGTTCAAGACCGAGCGGAGCCGTACACCAATCCGATAATGGACGTTGACGACGTCGTTCCGGTGGCGGTGCTTATGGCAACTCAGCCGCCGGAGGTCAATATGCTTGAAGCTATCGTTATGCCGATGAAGCAACTGTACATTGGCCGCGGCTAGGATTATGATACATGGCGAACATTGTCGAAGAAACTTCCGCGCTGCAAAGCAGGTACGACGCGGCGAGCCGGCGCTCCAAAGCGTATTTTGAACGCGCGCGGTCGGTTATGCCCGGCGGAGTCAAAGGCGCGTACTATTACCCTCCGCACCCGCTGTCAATGGCGCGGGGTGATGGATGTTATCTGTACGATGTTGATGGCAGGCGTTATATTGACTTCACCAACCACCACACCGCGCAGATTTTGGGTCACAATCATCCCGCGGTAAACAGCGCGGTAGAAGCGCAGGTGAGTCGAGGCATTGCTCTGGGAGCTCCGACAGGAATCGAGGTGGATCTGGCGGAAGAAATGTGTGGGCGCGTGCCATCTCTTGATCGCGTCCGTTTCTGCAACTCGGGGACGGAAGCAACGCTGCACGCCATACGTCTGGCGCGCGCATTCACGGGGCGTACCAAGATTGCAAAATTCGAGGGGGCGTACCACGGCAGCCACGACGCGGTCGAAATTAGCGTTTCTCCGCCGTTGGACAAGGCAGGACCGGAATACGCGCCTCACGCGATTGCCTCCGCCGGCGGCATGGCGCCTTATGCGATTGACCAGATCGTTATCCTTCCCTACAACGATGAAACCGCCGTTGAACGCCTCATCACTGCGCATCGGGATGAGTTGGCTTGCGTTCTCTTCGATCCAAAGCCTCACGCGATTCTCCTACAAGCAGGATTTGTTCATTTTCTTGAGGAGATGTTGCGAAAGCACGAAATTCTGTTTGTACTTGATGAGATTGTGAGTTTCCGGCTTGCGCCCGGCGGCTTTCAAGAGCTCTGCGGAATTAGTCCCGATTTGACAACCTACGGCAAGATTATCGGCGGTGGATTTCCGGTTGGCGGTTTCGGTGGCAGCGCGGAGATTATGAACCTGTTGGACAGTACCGGTCAAGGAGAAAACGGCTTGTTTCAGAGCGGCACATTCAGCGCCCATCCGGTTGTGATGTCCGCCGGTTTAGCTACGCTGCAGCAATTAACAGCGGATGCTTACGCCCACCTTGGCCAATTGGGTGAACGGTTACGGGATGGACTTAAGAATGTGTTTGCCCGCAAACACATTCCTGCTCAAGTGACAGGAATGGGATCGCTTTTTAGCATCCATTTTCTTGATGGGGAGATTCGGAATTATAGGGATTTGGCTCGAAAGGATAACGCTACCGCGTACAATATCTTCCTTTCCTTGTTGGAGCAAGGATTGTTCCTGAATTCCAGCCTAGAATTTAACGCTCTTTCGCTCCCGATGGAGGAGCGCCATGTGGACGAATTGACTGCCGCCATCGCGCGGGCCGTTGATCGGCTTTAGTGCATCAATCTATATTTTGACGCTGTAGGAGGGATCTCCCAATCCCGACAGCACGGTGAGAGCGATTTCCGAATCATGAACTCCCGGTGAAATAAACAAAAATGTGAAAAGGATTCGTACGTTGCGATTAGAAATCGCACCTACGGGTTGGATTTCGTAAAAAGGATTTGCACAGTTTGGATGGACTGAATTTCAAGCCCAGAGTTCCGGTGTTTGACGCCAATGTGGGGGTCGGGCACAAGTTTAATCAACCCGCGCCGTTTGATGATGCCGCCGGGCTTCTCAACGAGATGGAGCGTCACGGTGTCGGCCGCGCTTTGATCTATCATGTTCAAGGCGAATCCATCAGCGGGTTGGATGGGAACGAAGCGTTAGCGACTTGGGCTGATGGGCACACGGAGTTCAGTCTGCAATGGACGGTTGGCCCCGGGCAAGATTCGTTACGGCAGTTGCAGGATTTCCATGCGGATGGATTAGTCAACAGCGCGCGCATAAATAGCACGCGTCCGGGCAGTTCGGCCGTTGAAATCCCCTTTGTGGAGTGGCTTTACGGTGATCTGCTCGAATGGCTGAAAGCAGAGGGGGTGCCGCTATGGATTTCACTAGCGGACACACCGGCTACCGAAATCGTGCCAACGCTGAAGCGCTTTCCGGATCTTGTGAGCGTGTTGCTGGGAGCGCATTATTCCCATGCTCTGCTTATCCGCCCTCTTCTCAAGCATTTGCCGAACGCTCTTATGGAGTTAAGCCGCCACGAAGTTCCGGGAGGTGTTGAAGCATTGAAAGATGAGTTTGGCGTGGAACGGTTTATTTACGGGTCGTTTTACCCGCGCTACGCCATGGGCCCGATGCTCTACGCACTGCACCATACGGATTTGACGGAGTCGGAGTTGTCAGCCATTTGCGGCGGCAATCTCAAGCGAGCGCTGGGAGAGGGGGCGAGCAATGATTGATGGCACCACCGTAATTGATTTTCACGGGCATGTGGGGCGTTGGGAGTATTTGGGAATGCACGATGACCCAAGCCAAATGTTGCGCGCCATGGATGCCGTGGGCATTGACCGATCCTGCGTATTCAATATCTTCCACCCGGACGGAACTCGCGCCAACGATTGCACTGCCACCTTTGTGGCAAAGCATCCGGATCGCTTTATCGGTTTCGCTTACGTCTCTCCCTTGATGCCGGAGCGGATGCTTCCCGAACTGGAACGCGCCATAGACACGTTGGGCTTTGCCGCCATAAAGATTTATCCGACCTACACCACCTACCGCCTTAATCATCCGGCGTGGTACCCGGTGTATCGGTTCGCACATGACCGCGAATTGGCCATCATCTCTCATACGGGCAGCGAACCCGATACCACCGAACCTCAATACTTGGGTGAAGCCGCGGCGTTGTTCCCCAAAGCAAAGTTTGTCGCGGCGCACGCAGGAAATACGGCGCCAGGGCGTCATCAAGCAATACAGGCATGTCGGAACTGTGCGAATTTTTTCGTGGAAACCTGTTCGACATATCGCACCCCCGGGGTAATTGAAGAGTTGGTCGCCGAAGTTGGCGCAGATCGGATACTCTACGGATCGGACATGCCATTGATAGATTGTCGATCGCAGATCGGCAAAATCATTACCGCCGATATCAGCGATGACGCCAAGCGCATGATATTGGGAGAGAACGCCAAGCGTTTGCTAGGGTTAGACTAGGTGAGTTCCGTGTATTGGTTGTGGACGCGGAAAGCCTTGAGTTAATACTGTCATCGAAATTGGCTCACATCAAAAGAAAGTACAAAGCAACTTGGAGAAACCGAGTTTTGAAGAAAAAACTCGGTTTCTTGTTGAAAATTTCCTTACTCCAGGTTTTTGGGTTGATAAAATAAAATGAAGAATTCGCTTATTCGTTGGGTACTTTATCTGGCGCTCTTTGCCCTATTTCTGATCCGTAATGATTTTTGGTTTTGGCGGAACCCTTCCCTTGTGGCGGGTTTACCCGTCGGATTGGTCTACCATATTGTATTCTGCGCTGTGGTTGCTGTTTTGATGGCGCTGCTGGTCAAGTACGCTTGGCAATCCGATTTGGAATAGGACTTGCGCAGTTTGGTTTGTAGTCGCTCAGCTAATTGCGCGTTTCGGATCGGTTGTAACATTAAGATTATGGAATCGTGGGATTTCTAGCGAGTGGGCTCCATCGTTCCTCTTAGTGGTTCATTCGCCAAGTGTATGTAGTAAGTGTCGGGTGTCGGCGGTTACGTTGTCTGAACTGTGATTTATGTGATTAAGTGATGGACTATGATTATCAGTGTGTAGCGGTTTGATTGGCAATTGTCTGAATCACGGATTAAACGGATTTCACGGATTAGGATTGCCAAGTGGTGTTCTCATTCAAGGATTAATGTGTAAATCTGTTTTTCGCAGCGGTTGGAAACCGCACCTACCTGCCAGACGCTCGAAAACACGCAATCTTCAGCAGCGTGAAGTATAAAATCAGCCCCATTGGGCGAACTAGGCCTCAATCGTCGAATGCGCCAGACAACAACTTGACAAGGGACACCGTTATAAAAACAGCACACATCGGCTGCCTACCGAACCAACCCACTAATATGTCCACAACATACCACGCATCATCCGGCGTAGTCCACCCGCCGAACATTTCTGAAACTGTTGTGTATTGGCCTTTTTCTCCTGTTCGCATCCACGGAATCCATACTTGACAACAGTTGATAAGCCCAGTAACGACGGACAGCACCCCAAATATCGCAGCAATCCAGAAACAGCCGTTTCCCCACGCGTTCTTTTGCATTCTAACCTTCTCTCACTTTTTGCTGAATGCCCCGACGCTTGCGAGCGCCGAGACAATTCCCACAAACAGGAAGACTACTAGGATTTGCCACATCACTAAACCAAATGAACTAAATAGCCCCGAAACAAAACTGCAAATGACGCCCGCACCCGTCATAAGTCCAAAGCGGCGCTTTACCTTCCCATGCTCAATTGACCATACAATACCACAAAGAAGTCCGATAAACACGACAAAGCCCTTTACGTCACCCTCCCAATTCGGGTGATATTTGACACGAACAATGTATTGCCAAGCATCTTTATGTGTATTTCGATCAAAAATAGGCCCGAATGCCGCATCCATAGGGTCCAGGCCGGCCATCATTTCAGGATCTAACCAACAATCAACTATCCTGTTGCTGCAAATGAGACATACTTCATTTGATTCAAACGATGGAACAGGGATAAAACCATTCGTTGTTTTTTCGCTATGCTCCGCTACAAAGTTGCGTTTAGGCATAACTTTCGTGGAGAAAAACGCCGACACAATCCCTCCAACAATACACCACGCGACGAGGACGCCGCCTAGTGTGCAAACACTTAACTTGAGAAGTATTCTGCGAATCAATTAACAGGGGAATTGCATCTAAATTTTCAGAATAGAGTAGACAGAATAGTAGTCAAATACTTGTCGTCCCATGCGGCTTTGAGTCGTTTATTGGCAACCCCAAGTTTGGTCGTCTTCTCGGCTTTGAGTAGATTGAGCGCGATGCGTCGGACAATGGCGAGGTTTTCGGCGGCATTGCGTGTACGGACTCTCGACGCATCTTCACGGAAAGCGACATCCAATACCCAATGGCATGAGTTTTCAATCCGCCAGTGTCGTCTGGTGGCTTCAAGCAACTCTGCCGCATCACCGGGAAGCGAAGAAATGTAGTAGCGTGTCTTGCAGGTCGTCTCTTGGTCGATTTCACGCCAAGCAGTGACTTTGATGACCGAATTGAGATTAACGAAGTTTTCAGTTCCTCTGAGAGAAGAAATTACACCGGGATCCGCAATCACCTCAACCTTGCGGGTTTCAATGCGTCCATGGCTGCCATCAACTGTTTGATTCGAGTTGGTGTGAATACCTTTTATCTCCTCCGTTGAGATACCATCAAACAGAAGTTTTACATCCTCATGCAACTGTCCTTGATTGGCTTTAAGCGCCAAAACATAGTCGGCGTTTGAATCCACAATAGTCTGGGCAATGTTGGTTTGACAACCCATCGCATCCGTCGTAACAATGCACCCTGAAACCTCCAAAATCTCAAGCAATTCGGGAATGGCTGGAATCTCATTCGATTTGTCGGCAACTTTAACTTGTCCTAGCGCCACGCCTTGATGACACGCCCAAGCGCTAACCAAGTGAATTGCCGCTTTGTTGTTCTGCGTATCATAAGAACGACGCAGCTGCTTGCCATCAACCGCAATCACTTCGCCTTGCGTTACTTCAATGGCGCTACGAATCCAGTTGATGAAACACTCTTCAAATTTCTCGGCGTCTATGGCGCCAAACACACGACCGAACGTATCATGCGACGGGATGCCTTTTGGTAATTCCAAGAATCCGGATAGCCACTTATGTTTGGCGTTTCCGTATGCTGCAACGGCTACCCAACTATCGGCGCCACAAATCACCGCGCAGATAGCAATCACAATAATATCAAGCAATTTATGAGGCGTGCGACAATCAACGCGTCTGGGGTCCGGCAATGAGCCGAAATGGTCTTCAATAGAGGAAATCGGGGAATTAATCATGGTCTACTCCTTAAAAGATTTGGCTCATGCAAAAAGAAAGTGCAATGCACGAAGCGCAATCGCTTTCTTGTCAAGTAGGGAACCACGATTGTTGTTTCCTACAAATTCTGTTGCACCATTTCCTGACATGAGCGGAAGATTCTACATAAGCATATCCTAAATGCGTCCCATGTCAAGGGCAAAATTTAGATGCAATTCCCCTGGTATTGACTATCCAAGAACGCACTCGATAGCCGGACTGGCACGATTGGTCAGCGATAACAACATTGATTTGCCGAATGCGTTTCTTGAATCAAATCGTTATACAAGTTATGCAAGGGATGTGAAATACGATCAACTTGCCCCTCACGAGGAACTTGACTTTGATGAGGCCGTGGCGCATGCCTCGGAATGCGTAACCTTCGCGAAATCACTATTGCAGGATGCGCTTTCCTAATTCTTGGAACGCCGCAAAATGGGCAGAGTACGACATTTGCGTATCCTGCCCTGTATCCGAAACAAAACCCGATTATACGCTGAAGGACTCCCCGCAACCGCATTCCGACTTGGCGTTCGGATTGGTAATCTTGAAGCCGGAATCCATCAAACCGTCCATATAGTCCAAGGTCGATCCGGCCAAGTAGAGCGTGCTTCGCGGGTCGACGAAGACCTTTAGTCCGTGAAACTCAAAGACCTTGTCGTTGCCTTTGGATTCGCCGAACTCAAGGTCGTACTGGAAACCGGAACAGCCCCCGCCAACAACCTTCATCCGCAAACCGAAACCTTCTTCCGCCGAATGCCCCTCTCTTGTAATTAGAGCGATCGCCTTCTGCGCCGCGTTTTCAGTGACCGTTAACATAAGTCTTGCCCTCCGTTCGTTTGTTTACCCTTGAAATATAGTCGTTTATAGCACATTTAAGCGCCTTCTGCGCATCAATCGCGTACCTCAGCTTATCTGGTGGCAAGCCGCCCAAAGCGCTGTCAATGTCCTGATTCGTAATCTTTAATGCGTCGCGAAGCGCGATGCCCGTGACCAGCTCCGTTGCAACGGAACCGGCAGCGATCACGGTTGGACAACCGAATGCCTTAAACTTCGCTTCAACAACCCTGTCACGATGAACCCGAATCCAAACCTTGATCATCTCGCCACTGGCAGGCGTTCCTACAACTCCCACACCGTCGGCGTCGTTTATCATCCCGACGTTGCGCGGATTTTTAAAATGGTCGATGACTTGCGAATTGTACATCTGGTTTCGGCGTCCCTCAGTAAAGCGGGCAACTACCTAAATTATAAGTTATCCGATGCCCAATGTCAAATCTTAAATTTCTCATCTTGAGGCAATTGTCCGCCGTTTGAGCTGGTGTAATTGCGCTACCCTTGAAAATCATCGAATTCGCGCGCGAGTTCCTGCTATTGACAACTGACCGTTTTACTCACACACCGGGATCTTGCGTTTGAAGAAGGCCCAACTGACCTTCCGTTGGTTCTGCTCAACAGAACCACGGCTCCGTGAGTCGCGGCGCCCTCTCTCCATCTCCGGGGAATGCGCGACGCTTCGGCGAGGCGTTTCCCCGCAGACTCGCCGCCAGTTCCCAAATGTCATAGAACGTCTCGCACGGATCAGCGCCCGCTTGGGAATTCCTCTCCACCAAGGCGCTGACCGTTTTGTGGAGCTCATCCATGCGCGGATCGGGGTGTGACCAGTGGTAACTGAATGAACCTTGATCCAGCGAACCGAGGTGAGGCTTCAAGGTGTCTCGATTCAATAAATGTGAACCTGGCGGAATCAACAGCCGAACCGCGTATTGCACCGGATCGACGTGGTCAATCAGACCGTGCTTTGACACAAATTCAAACACCTCAAGGTAATCGTGCAATGATGTCCAGGGGGTGAAAGCGACCCACGTGGGACGAAGGGCAATATCTGCCGTGCGCACAATTTCGATTGCTTCTTCGACATCGAGTCGCGTGTGGTTTTTCTCCAAAATCTGAAGCACGCGATCGCTTAGCGATTCTACCGCGGAAACCGCGAATAACCCCCCCAACCGACCAAATTCGGGAAACACATCGCGATGTTTGATGATATGTTCAACCTTCGTCGTAAAGTCAAAAGTCAGGTATGGAAACTCGGCGTGCATTGCTCGGACGAGACGCAGCGAATGGGTGGGGCCATTCAAAAAGTCCGGATCGCCGAACGTAATATGCGTTGCCCCGGCTTGAACCTGCCTGCGAATATCCTCCAGTACAACCTCTTGCGGGACGACAAAGAAGCGTCCCTCATAGACCGGCGGGATGGGACAGTGTGTGCAGAAGTATTTGCATCCCCGGCTACCTTCCACGTACCCGACCAATCGGCGCTCGCCGCGATGTGCCAAGTGTGCGTACGAATCTAGCGCCGGCAGCGAATCGCGCGAAGGCGGCGAAAAAAGCAAGCGTTCAAGAAAAGGTCGAGCTTCGACGCGATTGCCAATCACGCCATCGGGTAGACGCGGCAAATATGCCGGTGAAGAAAAATCGTCTTCACTAACCATCTCAATGAGGGCAAGCAGAGGTGATTCATACTCGCCGGCAATGCAAAAGTCGGCGCCATTCTCTAGCAGGTAGTCCGCGTTGAGGCCTGCATAGAGACCGTAGAGACAAACCAGCGCCTCCGGGTTAATTTCCCGGATGCGCTTGACGACGTAAACACCCAAGCGCAGGGCGGTATGCATCGGGACGGCAATGCCGATGAAGCGCGCCCGGGAAACCTTTTCCAAGTCTAACGGTTCGACGGAAACGTCAATTGCGGTCGGTAAGAAGCCTGCGCGTTCCAAGAACCCGAGGGGCATAGCGACCCCCATCGGTTGATGTCCCAGTTCATAACAGGAAATCAACAGTACCGCACCAGATGAACGCATGTTTTTGGCGCGTTTCCGACTCATTGGTATTAACCTTGTTTCTCTATTTTGGCGTACGGTTTTCTCGGCAAGCGTTTGATGCAAGCCGGTAGGTCGCGATTCGGAGATGGGATCTCTATCGATTAAGCGAATATATAATGAATGCGATAGCAAATCTTACTCGCTATTCACTCGTTTGATTCCACAGTTCATACTAATTCCTAATCTATAAGTTACGAGCGCCGGCAGTTTGTAGTTGCTCAATTCATTGAGCGCCTCCGATTGATTGTAACATTTAGATTTTGAATTCGTATCAGTTGCCAGAAGCGGGTTACGGCACACGGAGTGTGCTTACTACCTTAAAATGATGCCATATACGCTTGGCGAGTGAACCACCAAACTACTTTAGTCGGCGATTTCGACCTGATAACGCTCTGCGACAGTTTTAATTTGCTCCCACGTCTCCTCTTCAATGTAGATGCCTTCTCGCTTCTGCCTTTCGCGTTCGCGTGATCCGCGCTCGCCCGGCGCGAAAATCTCTTCAACGCCGGGTGATTTCCGTGCCGACTTGACATATTCGACAAAGCGATCTACCTCTTCGTAGAAATCCGGTAGTTCGACGAAGCTGGCGATGTTGATGACAGTCACAAAGATACCGTTGCCGGGCCTTGTTTCCCCTTCACGAGTACAGCCGGCGCCGCTTAACGCGCCCGACAGAATATCCACCACAAGGCTGAGCCCAAATCCTTTCTGTGCGGCAATTCCTCCGAAAGGCAACAGGGCGCCTGGCGGCTCCGCATAAAAGTCATGGACATTCGTTGTCGGCGCTCCGGCGGAATCGACAATCCACCCCTCCGGGGTAGGCTCGTTCCGATGTTGCCGCACCCTTACCTTCCCCGAGGCAACGACGCTCGTGGACATGTCTAGCAGTAACGGATCACGTCCCGGCAGCGGAATCGCGCAGGCAAGGGGATTGGTTGACAGTCTCGGCTCGATTCCTCCGAATGGGACAACGCAACTTCCGGCGCCGTGGTCATTAACGGTCAGGAGACAGATCATGTCCGACTCCGCGGCGATTAGCGCATAACCGCCTAATCGACCCACTTCGTTCGATCTTGAGACCACCACGGAGCTGACATCGCCCGTCCGCGCTTTTTGCACTGCAAGTTCCACGGCGCGAGTAGCGATGACGGGGCCAAATCCCCAACTGCCGTCCAATACCGCCATTGTTTGGGACTCGCGTTTGATCTCAATCTCGGCGCCCAACTCAATCAATCCGGCTTCAATTTCGGGAACGTATTTGAGCGGCAGATGGATGACGCCGTGTGAATGGTGTCCGACTAGATTGGCGTCGACCATGGCGCGTGTGACCACCTCCGCCTCTGCGTTTGGCACACCAAGCGCGCGAAAAATGTTCCTACACGATTCTGTCAATTTTGCCGCGGTCAGTAGTGGCAACGTCAATCCCTCGTCACAATCCGATGACTGGTATACTGCTGTTCATACCAATTCCGAGTCTATAAGTTACAAGAACCGGCGGTTTGTAGTTGCTCAATTCATTGAGTGCCTCCGATTGATTGTAACAATTAGATTTTGAATTCGTATCAACTATATTATACCGCCTTTTAGTTGCCGATTTCAAATACATTAAAATTTATGTCAAAAGGATGGTGGGCAGTGCCCTACAATGACTTGACCCGTGGGTTGCAATTGGATGCGATTGGCATGTAAAAGCATTGAATGCGGTTGGCATTGTCTTAAAGTTGTGGCATAATAATATGTAGATTCGATTCAATACCGAAACTTGGGTAGCGCTTTGCGAGAAAACAGATGAAAACACAGACGCCACAATTCAAAAGTCGCATGCGCACCACATCACTGGTCGCGCTATTCCGCGGTGTCGGTCAACCGTTTGAGATTAGCAGGCAGCCAATAGTCGCTTCAAGCAAGGACAGCGCGCTGGTTCAAGTTATGCTGGCAACGATTTGCGGCTCCGATCTGCACACCCTATCGGGACGGCGATCGGTTTCGCTGCCGTGTGCGCTGGGCCATGAAGCTATCGGGGTCATTGCCGCGCCGACAGAATTACGCGATGCCTACGGACGAGGCTTAAACGAAGGCGATCGCATTACCTGGAGCATCGGCGCATCGTGCGGCAGATGCAACAACTGCGAAAAGAAAAACCTGCCTCAGAAATGTGACAAACTGTTCAAATACGGTCATGCCGGAGGTGAGTCGGATGTTGAACTCAGCGGTGGATTCGCCGAATACATTCAACTCCGCCCCGGCACTGCCATCTACCGGCTTCCCCCAACTCTCACCGAGCGCGAAACGGCGCCGCTTAATTGTGCGCTCGCCACCGTTCTGGACGGATTGGAGGTTATCGGCGTCAATGGGGGTGAGTGCGCGGTTGTACAGGGTGCGGGGATGTTGGGCATTTACGCCGCGTGCTACCTGCGCGAGAACGGGTGCCGGAGTGTAATCGTCGTCGATTATCAAGTTGATCGGTTGCGGATGGCGGCTCGGTTCGGCGCGACGCACACCTTCAATCTCGCGGACACCGCGGCGGATGATGTCGGACAAGCCATCCGTGAGATTACGAATCGAAACGGCGCCGATCTCGTCGTCGAGGTGAGTGGAACAGGCGCGGCATTGTCGAACGCCATCGACTGGTTGGGCGTCGGAGGACGTTGTCTCACGCTCGGATTCGTCTATCCGGGCGCCGATGTTACGCTGGACGCTCAGAAAGTCGTGACAAAATGTTTGACAATTCGCGGGCTGCACAACTATCATCCATCCTCGCTCGGCGCGGCGGTTCGGTTCATTGAGAAGAAACGCGATCGCTATCCATTCGGCGCATTGATCGGCGCAACCTATCCGCTGACAGAGATTGACGCCGCGTTTGATCGGGCGCAACAGGGCGATCTGATTCGGGTAGCGGTTAATCTGCAAAGAAAGTGACGAAAATTGCATGAGTAGACGGAAGGTTCTAATCATTTGCATCGATGCGGGCGGGCACGACTACCTCGCCGCCAGCGACATCCCGAATATTCGGAGACTTGCCGATGCCGGCTTCTACATACGCGCCAACTCGGTCATACCATCGGTTACAAACGTCAACAACGTCAGTATCGCCACGGGATGCTTCCCGGCGGCGCACGGGATTACGACAAATTATCACGTTGACCGAGAGACGGGGCAGGGCGAGTTTATAGAGGATAGCCGTTTCCTGCTAGCTTCGACACTCTTTGAGCGCGCCAAATCGGCCGGGTTCGCCGAAAAAACAGCGCTGCTCGTGACAAAGGAAAAACTTTTGCGGATGCTGGAAGGGGGCGCGGACATTCGGATTGCCGCGGAATCCCCGTCCACGGAGTATATTGAATCGGTCGGAGAGGCAGAGTCAATCTATTCGGCCGAAATTAACTGGTGGCTGTTTCGGGCATTGCGAAAAGTGCTGCGCGACGATAATCCCGATGTCGCGTTTTGTTCAACAACCGATTGGGCGCAGCACAAGTTCGCCCCCGAGGAAGAGGCTTCTCAACGTCACCTCGCCGAGATCGATCGGATTCTTGGGGAAATTGTAGACGATGATCCGAATCGGGAGATATACATCACCGCCGATCACGGCATGTCCGCCAAAACAAGAGCGCTGGACCCGGGGCGCTGGCTCACCGAACGCGGCGTGATGGCGAGCGCGATTCCAATCATCAAAGATCGATATATAGTCCATCACGGAAATCTTGGCGGCGCCGCCTATGTCTTTCTTGGCGAGCTGGACGATTGCGCCCGGGCGATTGCATTGCTGGAAAACGCGCCGGGAGTCGAGGAGGCATACACCGCGGCGCAAGCGGCGGAGACGTTCAGACTTCATCAAGAGCGAATCGGTGACATCTTCCTCCTCGCGGATCGTGACACGGTCTTTGGCGAACTAGAACAAACAGAGACGGAGGTAAACCTGAGATCCCACGGATCTCGGCACGAAAGTTATGTGCCGATTATCGGCTACAATAGCCCGTGGCGGGCGGAGGATTTCACGTATAATGTTGATGTTGGACGGCTGTTCTTGGAGAGCATTCTCCACTGACACACGAGGCTTCGTGCCATGAGGATAACTACATTGAACGGAGGAATCAATGAAAACCGGAATTTTGATTATTGCCGCGACGTTTTTGCTTACGAATACGATTGCTGTCGGGAAACAGGAAGGGAAAGTCATGTCTGACAAAGATCGGTGGAACCTGAAATACGAGGGTGCAACGTATATCTACGGGAAGGAACCAACCGCCTTCCTAAAAGAAAAACTTTCGCTACTAAAGAGGGGTAAAGCATTGGTATTGGCGATGGGTGAAGGACGCAATGCCGTTTACCTCGCCGAAAACGGGTTTGATGTTACCGGTGTTGACATTTCCGAGGTCGGGATTGAGAAATGCGAACGGCTTGCGGAGGAGCGAGGTGTCGCGGTCAATTCCGTCGTCGCGGATTTGACCGATTACGACATGGGCAAAGAGCAGTACGACCTCATCACGAATTTCTACTACTATGACAGATCAATTTTGCCGAGCGTGATTGAGTCGTTGAAACCCGGCGGAATCTTCATCCTTGAGACGTATTCACGTGATCACCCGAAACACAGTAAGTTTGGGCCCAAGAATCCCGACTATCTTGTGAAACCCAATGAGCTTTTGGAAATCTTCAAATCGTTGCGGATTCTTTACTACGAGGATACGGTTACTGAACTCGATGAAGGGATGCACAAAGGAAAAGCGGCGCTTATACGTTTGATTGCGAAGAAATCGGAGTCGAAATGACGCGAATTTCCAGCGGTGTGAAGTATAATTCAACAGTTACGCATCAAGAAACCAGCAATTCTCATTTTGGAACCTAGAGCCGACAAAGCCTTGTGAACTGTAAGGTTCTCGCTCTTGAAAAGCGTTATGTTGATTGATGGTTTAATAAAATCGCGAAATCCGACGCATTTTAGCCCCAGAGGGGCGGCAGGTTTGTAGATACGCGGAACCACCACAATCCAAAGCCCCAGCGGGGATCAAGCGAGTGAATAGCGAGTGCGATAGGGATCCCATAGGTGTAAGCGTTAAATTCGCACAAAACCATACGATATTCCCCCAAAAATGACAACATAAGAACTTGCGATCTGCTTTCCAATAGGATCCGGTAAAATCAATCACTCGATAAATTCAAAATGAGAAGTGTTGTCAAGAAACCGAGTTTTGAAGAAAAAACTCGGTTTCCTATATCTCACTTGAGCCGATTACAATTCCGCGACTACTTCCATCTCAAGCCGATGTTCGGGCGCCTCCCGCTCTGTTGCGAGCAGTCGGTATTTGAGTCGCAGTAACAGGTCCGTCACTTTCTGCACCTTGTACTCCGCATTCGCGCGAATCTCGTGGCTTAAACCTCCGTGGAAATGATACCGCGCGAATGGAATGCCACCGCTGCTTCGTCCGAAACCGAGTTGGTAATTGAAATCGATTCGGCCTTTCCTGATTAAAGAGTAAATCATCTGGTTCCGGATTGAGAATGTTCGCGTGCGCGCTTCGGGTTCATCCGCCAGTTTCTCAATGTCGGATGTCGTTTCATAACCGCCCGTCATACTAAGCCGCAAAGCGCGGTTGAGTTCGTATCGAAAATCAATTTCGCGCCTTCGTTCAAACTGCGCCAAATCGGATATTCGATCCGGTGTCCCGACTTCATTGCCAAGTTGACTAAACTGTTCCTGTTCGCGGCGCTGCTCCCATCGTCCGATGAATGAGATTCGGCGCGTGGGATTCAGCGTTAGACTCATGTCCCAGTCGCGACTAATCCGCCATCGCTCTCGATTGTTGATACGCCTATTTAGAGTTTGGCTGCGGTTATAATTCAAGTTGAGGTTCAACTTCGTTGACGGGGACAATTTGAGCTGATACCTCTGCCGTTCTTGACCGAAGAGTGTACGCTCATTACGCAGATCGCGGAGCAGGTATAAAGATGCGGAGTCTGCCTCTTCCTGCTCTTCCCGGATATCGAAACGGAGTTCGCCGCTGATGGCTTGCGCCAGCCACTCCAATGCGGTGGGACGCTCTGGCGATTCCTCGCCCAAATCTGCGCGCCCGTCTCTCGGAGGCAATTTCGAGTCGGTCGGCAGTATTGCTCGTCTCGAGGTTGCGAATCGACCGGCTCGCCTTCGCCGCGAAAATATCTGTCGCGGCCGAAAACGTAATCGCAGTTTGGCATCAATTGCCGAAACGGGTTTATCGTCAACATTCTGAATAATCTTTATGTAGTTCCCCTCCTCGGAGTCCTCCCTATAGTGCAGATCATCAATCTTGACATAAAAGCCCTCGCCCGGCCCAATTTCCCTTCCCGAGAACGGATTGATATTGGTATAGATTTCGCGCCGCTCCGTCGCTAACTTCTTATCGAGCTCATAAGTAATCTCACCGTACAACGCCCGGTTAAAGGGGGTAAGGCGCACGCTGATGTCCGCCAACTGCGTTGTCGAGTCGGTGTTCAGTTTGTGCCTCGCCTCGAACACTCGCCGAGAGACGCTGGATGTCAGATTCGCCCATTTTCGGGGTTGTGAAAAGAGACCGACCGTCCATGTCCGCGCTGTCGTTTGAAGCTTCCAGTCCGAGAACGCCAATGTTTCCCCGTCGACGGTGAGCAGCTCTTCCTTTCCGAATGATTCCTCAATGGAGTACAACGAATTAAGCGATGCCCACTTGAAATTGACGATGTCCATGCGACCTGTGGAGATATTCCGCCTTCGATTGAGGTTGGCGCCATCGGCGAAATCAAGATCCAAAGATTCCAACTGTTCGGTAGCCGCGCTCAAGTTAAAAGATCTAAGTCTATGCGCCAGATTCCACTGTTGACGTTCTTTGCGAAACTGATCTGTTCCCCTGATTTTGGATGCGCTCCTCCGCACATTCCATTTTAATCGCGGGATTTTTGGGGGACTGAAATCGACAGCCCAGTTCAGGTTGTCGCGAACCGTGATCTGGTCGATCGGCGTTTCTCGGACAGATTCACCGTTACTCGCGCCGCTGCCCTCTGCGCCGTTGTTTGTAGACGCGGCTGTGCGGAAACGCTCCTCTGTTCTCCCTAGTCCGGAATCAAGCCTCAGCCACGTAAACGGCTTGAACCGGAGATCGAAATCAACCGATTTTTCATCGGGAGATTCCTGCGGTCCCCCCGTCTCAAGCAGGTAGAGGTCATCGAATCTTTCCTGCTTGTACTGCTCCGCGTACTGAAATCGGGAGCGATTGGCGCTAGACGCGCCAACCGGCACGAAATTGGCATCAAGCGAACGAGCGTCCAGGTTCAACTGAATTTTATCATGGGACGACAGCGCGAGGAGTTTCCATGCACGACTGAGTATCTTGGAATCCGATTCGGAAAATGTATTTTTGTCAAGCGCGCCGAAAGCGATTTCTCCTGTAATCGAGGTTTGATTGGTGAGATTCAGGGTTCCATTCAATCCCCAGACGCTGTGTTTCTCAGGGGGTATAAGCGGCTTGCCATCACCGTCAGCGTCTAATTCGTTTCGACGGAGATCAGCCAAGTCTTGCTCGCTGATAGCGATGAATGCGTTTTCAATGCTGTCGAGGTCCGACTCGGCGGCGTATGCAACGCCAACGGTAACGCGATCTCCGGGCAAGTTAAGCAGTCCGCTAGCGCCGTAAAGATTCCGTTGGTAAGCCCGATCTTCCGGAATGAACTCGAAATCAACGCGGATGACATCATTGCCGGTAATCAGGTGTTTATTCGTGAATTCGATTGTCGGGTCACCGTACTCGCGAATGACGTAATCGTTATTCTTTCCGCGCCGCATCCGCTCTCCGTTGAGCCAGACAATCTCGCTTCCGGCTTTGACCACGACAAATTCGCCATCGGCGTCAATTCGATATTCGCTCCGCCCCTCCTCGCCTCGAATTACTTTGCTTGTTGACTCACCTTTTGGAATGCTACTCGGTATGAGGTGAAACTTTCCCCACTTGAAATCGCCTTCAACCTGAACGCCCTCCAAAGCCCGCGGGAAAAAGATGAACTCCGAGTTTCCGAGCGATCCCTCAAAGTCGCCCAGCGTCGCGGTGACATTTGGGCTGGTAATGCGGATAAGTTTTTGGTCGATGTCCTGGATGTCCTCGGTTGTACCGCTCGCTTGAATCGGCAGGTCTTGATCGGACAGCGAGGCGATTACACTGACATTTTCGGATACCTTTCCGTCAATGCTCAGGCGCAACTCGCGAGTTTGGGACAGCGATCGCTTGCTTCCGACGGAGATCCCGAGTCTTTGCGATCCTGTAACATGCAGTTGGGATGGCGCGGCAGCCGGTCTGTCCGAGGTTCGTCTTGGCAATAATGCATCCCGATCAACGCCGGTAGCATCCTGTCCACGCGGCGCCCGGTGGAATAAATCTCGTTTGTACTGTTTCTTGATGGCGAAGGGCAGGGATTGGTAGGTAATCTCGAGAAATGCCTCATCCTTGAAGTCGCGGTGGAGGGTGATTAAGCCTTCGCGATGATCTATCTGATAATCAACTTGCCGCACAAGTGTCTCGCCACCGATTTTCAGAATTTCACTGTTTCTTATGATGGGCAGGTATTTCAGAGTAAATGGCGTCGGAAGGTCTTTGACGCGGTATTTCTCCGATTTGTGGAGCAGGGAGATGACCGGGAGCTCGAACCGACTCGCTTCATCTCCTGTCGGATCTGCCTCAACCGCGGCACGAGGTGTAGAATTAAGTATTACGAATAGAAACAAACTCAATATCGCCGGAAGTTTCCACATATAAGCGCATCCAGATTGGCTTGCTACATGATTCTACGAATCATTACGGTGAGATGCATATTCAGCAACCTTCACGCAGTGTTGTCCTTATTTGTTACAGATTGTCCCCCTTTCTTCAAGGATTGCAATTCCGTTGATGTGCGTTCCTCAAACGGGCAGTATGCACTCGGGCGAGTCATTTTTCGGTTGATTCACCAGACGCGAGACAGCGAAAGTCATCATCTCCTCCGCGGGATACGGCGTTAGCAGGTGATTCAGTTTGGCGGGAGCGCATTCGACCGTATCCAACCACAAATCGTACGCTTCTTGGTCGAGGATAACTGGCATTCGATGGTGAATCGGTTCCAACAGTTCGTTCGCGGGACAAGTGATGATCGAGCACGACAACACGGGTTCGACTTCTCCCGCCGGGCGCCAGGCTTCCCACAGCCCGGCAAAGGCAAAAGGTTCTTCCGATGTCATTCGGATGTAAAACGGTGTCTTGGCGCCGCCGCCGGGCTCTTTTCGCCACTCGTAATAACCATCGGCAAGGACGAGGCAGCGGCGACGTCTGTAGGCGTTTCGGAACGACGGTTTTTCGGAAAGTGTCTCTGCCCGCGCGTTTATCATACGGTTGCCTATTTTCGGGTCTTTTGCCCATGGTGGAATGAGTCCCCAACGGAAGAATTCAATACTTTCAGCGCCGTTGTTCGGTACGACAGCGACCGGCTGCGTCGGCGCAATGTTATAACGCGGTATGAACGCGTCGGACACGTCGTATTCGAGGAGGGAGCTTACAAAATTCGTTGGGGCGGTCGCGAGAGTGAATCTGCCGCACATGGTCGTCTCCTTATTGTAAATTTGTCGAAAAAAACGATACCAAAAACTATTTTACCAGATCGCAGAAAGCGCAAGTATGCCTTGCCGCCGGAGCTATACGCCACGCTGTCACAAATTGCGTCTTCTGTAGGATCAAACGAGTGGATAGCGAGTGATCAAGCGAATGGATAATGAGTGCGATAGAAGATCCTGATAGAGATCCTCGCGATCTCCCGATCTCGACCCGGTGAAACGAACATCAAATTCCCGACCTCTATACCGATAAAGCGTTACAATGTCTCAATCCGTGTAATCCGTTTAATCTGTGAAAATCCGTGATTCAGACAATTGCCAATCAAACCACTAAGCGCCTAATCATAGTCCATCACTTAATCACAAAAATCACAGTTCAGACAACGGCTAGAACGCCGCTATAGTGCTATCCATGTAGAAAGAAACAAATCAATTGCATTGACTGGAATTTTCTAATCTGTGTTTATCCGCGTTTATCCGCGTCCCTGTTCTGCTTGGTTGTATGATATGAGTGATGCCATATACATTTAGCGAATAAACCACCAAAGAAGGGAAAGCCACTGACTCAATACATATTCCGCATATTGTGCCAATCTGGAAACTGAATTCGGAAGAACACGAACTTCAGGTGACCGGATGGGAACATGATAAAGTATACCAAAAAGGCTATCGCCTGCCAACCCGATTAGGACTTACGCAGGGGAATCGCTCGGTATCTGGGCGCGGTTGTCCTGTGGACGGGTCGTTCTTGATGTGCCATTCAACCCAACCTACGGATTATCGCTACCAAAAAAAACAACCCGCAAAAATTGCGGGTCGTTTGGTTGTGGCGGGGTTATTGCCAATACATAAGAAAGGTTGCCCAGGCGATGCCGCCTCTCTTGTCAATGATCTGGAGTGTTACCTCGCCAATCTGCTCTTCCGGCTGTACAGCAAACTCAATTGTGTTTGAAGAGCCATCTAATTGCTTGCAGGAAGATATTCTGTACGGTCCCGATACCAGCAGTTGTGCCTGATGAAGACCATCAGGATCTTCCACTTGAAAGCGAATCGTATGTACTCTCCCGGAAATGGGTTCCGGCGTGGGAAGAAGTGTTACAGACCCCGGAGAATCTTCCGGGAACGGGCCTGCATTAAAGAACCGGCTGACAGAGAGCCATTCTGCATCGCAGTGCGAGAATTGGTGCCCTGTACCGCCAACGGCAGATTTGTTATCGGATACCCACTGATGATTATCTTCCCCAAAATCGTGCCTCAACCCAAAGGCATGCGCGAGCTCATGCGTTGGGGTTCTAAGTTGATGAGAGTGAGGGTCCCCATCGTTAAAAAAGCAAAAACCGGATGCCGGTATAAGGGCAACCCCTCCAAGAGCGGTTTCTCCCTCTGTCGGTCCCCCGATCCTTGTCCGAATAGAGTTTTGGTGGTACCATCCCTCACGGTCGCCAGCGGGCATGTATGTTACCGCCCCTGTACCGCACGCCGTTCCTTCGCGCAGCGATTCATAACCATTATCAATGACGATGAAGTATATATGACGAGGATCATTAATATATTCAAAACATTCTTTCAATATCTTGTGGGTAGAATGTTCATAGTAATACTCATCTTTAAACTCCCCTCGGATGAAATGCACCACCGGTAGACCGCCCGCGTCGGTTTCCAGAGCAAAGGTTTTCCTGCCGAATCCATGTCGCTCCATTTCGTCGGCATAGAACGCCTGCACATCAGTAACCATTTGACACAGTGCCTCCGCTCTTTCCTGACGGATCTCTCTGTCACTCGGGAGAAAGTATATGAGTCGGACGCTGGGCTGAAGCAGATTTCCGATTGGTCGCGTAACCGCCCAATCGTCAACATCGCCATACCATTTTCCCGCAATGCCGCCATACCACTGTTCCCATTCGGGTGGTGGAGATGTGGCATCAACCACAATCGGACCAACCTCATCACAGCCGGTAATAATTATTACAAATATTACCGGTAGTGTTGCTACACACATTCGCAACCGGATGGTTGCTTTTACAAAATATTTCAATGATCATCTCCTATAAAATCTATGCTGTCTTTAGAGACAGTACTCATAGAGATCAAGTTAAGCGTTTTAGGTTCTGTTGACATTTCATCACAACGCGACAATCAATAGGGCTACACAGACACACAATCCTTCGTAGGGGTTGGGTTCCCCAACCCATTCGTTACGTTTCCCAACCTATGGGGCGAGGAAACCTCGCCCCATAGGTTGGACACACATTTCACGTAAATGTCAACAGAACCTGGGACGCAAGTCACGCGGTTTTCTCTCGGCAAGCGCTTAACTCCGCATATTGCGCCAATCTGGAAACTGAATTCGGAAGAACACGGAATTCAGGTGACCGGATGAGAACGTGACAAAGTATACCAGAAAGGCTATCGCCTGCCAACCCAATTAGGACCTACGCAAACACCTTTGTTTGCGAGGTCCCTGCCGATTACCGAGAAAGGCGTTAAACTTCGCCAGCGTCATGTAACAAGTGCGGTCTCACGGAGGCGCAAACTAGTACACGTTGGCAGAAATAGTTGAGTGAATTAAACGGTTAATGGCCGTCCCTTGTACGTCCATTTAAATGGTTTGGCCATCGTGCGATTAAAGTAAGAAATAAAATCCAAAATGCGTTGACGTAATTCTTCTACAGAACTAAAGGAGGCGCGTTTGAGCAAGCGGCGAACGAGGATTGAAAACCAGATTTCAATTTGATTTAACCAACTGCTGTGCTTGGGGAGATAAACAAAACGGATTCGATGCGTCTTGTCTTTGAGGAATTCGGCGCGGCTACGCATGGATTTCAAAATACCATGTTTGCCTTTTTCCCCCAAATCCCCGTCAATGCCACATTCTTTAGCCACCAGACGAACCAAAGATTCGGATTTGTGAGTATTGAGTTGATCGACGATAAATATCCGTCCCGCGTTGACATCACTCGCTATCGTCGCTTCAATATGGGCTGCAAAATCGGCTTCCGTTCGTGTGGGAGTTAGACTTGGGCAAACCACAAGTCCGGTCGCCACGTCAAAGTTGGCCGTTAAACTTAGGGTGCCGTGACGAATGTATTCAAATTCTTGACGTTCGATAACGCCGGGTTTCATCGGTTTTGTAGGGGCTTTTCGCTGGGTTGCTTGTACACCTGTCTTCTCATCGCAACTCAACACGTGAATCGATTGTTCAGCCAGTTCGGGCGCTTGGTGGTATAAGTCACACACTTCTTCCACTTCGGCATCGAACGTCTCGTCTTTTGTCGGGTTAAGCCAGTACCGACACCGGTGAGGTTTCAAATCCGCCTGATTTTAAAAAACGCCCCACTTGACGGGGCGAGATTGACTCGACTATACCACGTTTTATCGCTTCATCGGCGAGTTCCGTAGGCGTCCAATGCGCGACGGGACGTCCACTTTCCAATGGAGGGTCACAAGCCAAGGCGACAATTTGACAGATTTGTTCGGCGCTAAAAGTGGGTGGGGCGCCGCTACGCGGGAGGTCAGAAAGCAGATTCACGATTCGCGTGCAATAATCCTTTTCCGTCTCCTCGGTCTCGCAAGCCGCTAAAATTTCCGATTCCTGCGCCCATCTTGAACGCCAGGTGCGAACTGTATTGGAACTCACCCCGAGTGTTTTCGCAATCTGTTCATTTGGAGCGCCTGCGTTGGCATCCAAAATAATATGGCAGCGCCGCACGAGTTGCTGTGGGCTCTTCTCTCGACGAACTATCCGTTCAAGTATAGCTTCTTGAGTCGCCGTCAACTCAATCAATTCCGGTTTCGGTCCCGGCATATGAACCTCCTTGTATGTCAAACTTGTATGTCAAAATGTTAGAACTCAATACTCCTGATAAGTCAACATTATACCATATCTATAACTTATAAGTCAATTATGCCAACGTGTACTAGACAGTTTGCGCTACTTTATTGGGATTGTAACGCAAACTGTCCAGTTTGCGCACCAAAGAACGCGGTCGACATGGAAAAATTGCGTAAGTCCTATAATTTTCCGCTTGACCTACGCGCGGATTACTGCGAAAATATGGATGCCGTTTTCGGTACATGTGGCTCCGCCTTGGGATTGAGCGGACAAAGAGCCTTAATTTCAGGAACACGGTTGGATAGGAGGAGAACTCGATGCAATTGACCGAAGAACAACTCGCGACCTGGAGACGAGATGGCAGCCTGATTGTGCCGGATGTCTTTCCCGAGGAAAGCTGTCTGCCCGCGCTCGAGGCGGTTGAACGTAACGCTTACGGTGGAATGACATACGCCGAATACCGCGCAAAATGGGGCGAGAATCCGGAGGGTGTCCGGGAAATGTATCAAAAAACTTCGGACATGCAGCGACTGGCCGGCCCAATGGGATCGGCTGTACATTTCCCCACCGGATTGCCCGCCGTGGATCGCTTGATTGAAAACGAGGACTACATCGACTGTCTTTGTCAGGTACTCGGCACGACTGAAATTCGCTTGGGCTACGGTCAAATCTTCTTCCGCGAAGGGCTTACCGATTCACGACACAGCGAGCGCCCTTGGGAAGGTTACCACCTTGACAACGGCACCAACTCACAGTTGCCCCCGCATCCCGATTGGGAGCGGTACAACTATGTGCTGTCCGTAGTTGTTCTGCACGATATCGAGCCTGACGGCGCTCCCATGTTGGTTTGTCCCGGATCGCACAGGCAACTCGCATCCCTTTTTGGTCGCGGCGGAGCGCGCGCCGGCGGCTTCGGTTTGGACGACCTTCGCGAGTTTGAGGAATTGGCGGATCCCGTGCCTGTCACCGCCAAAGCCGGGAGCATAGCGTTCCGATCCAGTTATCTTATCCATGCGGCTCAACCGTTTGCGAACAAGGAGAAACAACGAGGTTGGATGGGTTTCAATTTCCATCGCGCCGACAACGGCGACTGGTGTCACACCACTCGTCCTATCCCCGGGTGGTCGACGCCGCAATACGTGAACTTCGTGGCTGGCACTACGCCGCGTGTCCGTCAACTGCTGGGTTGGCCCTCACCTGGTGACGATTACTATACGGAGGAAGCGCTTGAACGTTTGGCATACGCTTACCCGGATATTGACGTAACGCCGTATCGCGACGCTATGGCGCGATGAAGAATAAGGATTTGAACACATGAATGAACTAATCGCGTCATTGACTGCCGTTGGGCACCCGCCAATCCAACTGTACGGGAAAGGCGGTTCTCTGCTCGTTCTTCCCTATGGCGGCAGAGCGCTCGGTTTATACAATCGGGACGGACACAATTTCTTCTGGGTTAACCCCGATCTCAATCACGCCGCGTCCGCCGAGAGCTTTTTCACCAAAGAAGGTTGGAAAAATAGCGGGGGAGACCGCACCTGGGTGGCTCCCGAAGTCGAACTATTCATTTCGGACATTGACAATCCCGGTGAAACGTATCAGGTTCCCGCGACGCTAGACCCCGGAAACTACACTGTTCAACACGGCAAAGGAAAAGTCACGTTGGTCAACCAAGCGCGAGTTTTTCTGAATCGACAGGTGAAAACTTGTGAGATAGAGGTGGCGAAAACTATCCGCATGACGGAGAACCCTTTGCGTTATGAGAAGGGCATGGCGGCGATACAGCAGAAACTCGACTTTGTTGGTTACAATCAACTCACCTCGCTGCGATTTACATCTTCGGAAGAGCCGGGAATTCGTCTCGGAATTTGGAATCTGGTTCAGGTTCCCGCCGGTGGGGAGATTGTTGTGCCTACAGTGGGAGAAAGCGTGCCGAAAACGTACTTTGGGGAAGTAACGCCAAGCCATTTGCACGTGACGCCCGAGTCTATCCGATTCAGAGTTGATGCGAAGGACTCCCGTAAAATCGGTGTACGCGCCGCTTCTACGATTGGACGCATAGGATATCTGCGACCTATAGGAGACGGGAAGAAAACATTGGTCGTGCGCAATTTTTTCGTCGCGCCTTCAGCCGAATACGTGGATGTCCCGTGGGACGATTTGGACGATCTCGGTTACGCCATCCAGTGTTACAACGACAACGGCGATCTGGGGCAATTCGGCGAAATGGAATATCACACGCCGGCGATTGGTGACGGCGCCGGATTGCGCAGTTACCGAGACCTGAGCCAAGTTTGGGCTTTTCTTGGCGATTCCCATTCAATCGACGAGACATTTAAGTGTTTACTTGGCATTCCCCCATGTCAACAATGAGATGATAACCGGAGGCGGGGATGTCGTCAAAATGGTTGCCCATGCGAACGAGGACGCGGCGGATCGCAGGCGCTAATCATACCAATACCGAGTCTATAGGTTGGGAGAACCGGCAGTTTGTAGTTGCTCAATTCATTGAGCGCCTCCGATTGATTGTAACATTCTGAATTCGTATCACTTTGGATGAAACCTGCCCAGTCCCTAAGTGTGCAAAGAAAAGAGGTAGGTCCGGGCGTTTCTTGATAGCACCCCATTATCCCGCGGCGGAATAATTCATTCCACAAGTAACACTCGTTTTTCGCTCTATGACAGGCTACTATCGTAGGCGGGGCATCTTGCCCCGCTTGCCAATATCCGAGTGTTATTTGATAGCGCCCCATAATTCCGCGACGGAATAATTCTTTCCAAGTAACATTCATTCTAGTCGGAGAGCATTTCCTCGATCCAGCGGATCGACATGTGGATAGAATGCGATGCGTCCAATTTCCCGCGCTCCAGAGGATCAAGCGAATGGATAATGAGTGCGATAGAGATCCCCAATGTGGAGTATTGCTTACAGCGACATCGGGACGACGCTGTATACTCGTTTTTTGCTCTATGACAAGCTACTATCGTAGGCGGGGCATCTTGCCCCGCTTGCCAATATCCGAGTGTTATTTGATAGCGCCCCATGATTCCGCGGCGGAATAATTCATTCCACAAGTAACATTCATTCTAGTCGGAGAGCATTTCCTCGATCCAGCGGATCGACATGTGGATAGAATTCGATGCGCCCAATTTCCCGCGCTCCAGCGGAGCGCAATGTGCGGCATGTTCCACGCGTAGGCGGGGCATCTTGCCCCGCTTGCCACTGCCCGAGTGTTACTTGATAGGGGTTGGGTTCCCCAACCCATTGGGCGAGGGGACCTCGCCCCTACGAATGCCGGTATATCTCAAATTATTTCTGAATGTTTAAGTTACAATCATCGGCGGTTCGTAGTAGTGCAATTCATTGAGGATCTCTATCACACTCACTATCCATTCGCTTGATTGTCTCGGAACGACTGTAACATTTAGATTTTAAATTTGTATGAGGGTTCGGTCCCAATTCGGTATGTGAAAGGGGTAAAATAGGATGAGCTACATAACCATGCATCACCATGCAATCCGTTTTATTGCGATTGCCTTGGCGGTTTTGACTCTGTTGTCGGGCTGTAAGGAAGAGGTGACCCGAAAAGCGGATTGGGAAACCCATTTCACGGATCTCCACTTCGTGAACGCGAAACTCGGGTGGATCGTGGGACTTGAAGGGTTGATTATCCACACCAACGACGGAGGTCGGACGTGGAAGAAGCAAGAGGTCGATGCAACGGGCGACTTCAAGGCGGTGCATTTTGCAAACAACCGCTACGGATGGGCAGTCGGCGACGATGGTCTCATTGCGACAACCGATGATGCCGGACGGCACTGGCAGCTACAGACGAGCGGAACGTGGGCGATGCTGCGCGATGTATTCTTTGCAAATTCCAAGGAAGGATGGATTGTTGGCGAAAGCGCGGACATTCTCTATACTCAGGACGGCGGGAAGACATGGAAGCGGCGCGAAGACGTGAGCGAGTTTCCGCTCAGCGGCGCTTGGTTTGTCAATCGTCGGCGCGGCTGGGTAGTCGGAGAACAGGACCGGATTTTTCATACCAATGACAGCGGAGAGACGTGGCGCGAGCAAAGCAACCGATTCGAGGGCGAGAGAGATCGGATGATTAACGACAACAAACAGGTCTTTTTCATCAGCCCGGGCGAGGGTTGGCACGTTGGAAGCGATGGCTCAATCTTTCACACAAACAACGGCGGCGCGACGTGGAATCGACAGGACAGTCGGATACCCCTGATTAACGGTCACGTCCGAGACACAATCAATAGCATCCACTTTATTGATAGGCGAAGAGGGGTTGCGGTTGCCGATGTCGGGTTCATCACGTTCACGGAAGATGGCGGCAAGAATTGGCGATTGCTTGACAGCGGGACCGAGAACAATTTAACCGGTATCCAGTTCACGACGCCTAAAGAAGCTTGGGCGGTCGGATGGTACGGCAGCATCATGCATTCGACGGATGGCGGGGCGACCTGGAACATGGTCAGTGGCACAACCGCCAATGATCTTGAGAACGTGCAGTTTGCGGACGCCAATCGCGCCATCGCCGTTGGCAAGCGCGGCACCATCGCCATGAGTCAGGATGGCGGTAGAACGTGGACCGAAGTCGACAACGAAATCTGGGACAATATCCGCAATATCTTCTTCGTTTCCGATAAGGAGGGCTGGGCGGTCGGCGAACGCGGCATGATTGTTCATACCACTGATGGCGGTCAGACTTGGGAACGCCAAAATAGCGGCTGGGGTTATGTTCTGACAGCAGTGCATTTCGTGACGCCGAAAAAAGGATGGGTTGTCGGCGAGCTCGGTACGGTGCTTCACACTGCGGATGGCGGCGAATCTTGGGTGCCTCAAACGCCGGGCGAGTGGCAATCCCTCAAAGGCGTATTCTTCCTTAGCGAGAACGAAGGGTGGGCTGTGGGATGGCCCGGCACGGTGATTCACACTACCAACGGCGGCATGACGTGGACGCAACAGACGACGAAAACGTACAATGAGCTATACGCCGTCTATTTCGTTGACAGTCGGAACGGTTGGATTTCCGGACAGTTCGGCGAGATTCTGCGCACCAAGGATGGCGGCAAAACGTGGAAGTTCCAACGGAGCGGCACGCAGGAGAACCTTAACAAAATTTACTTTGCAAGCACAAATCACGGATTAATTGTGGGTGATAACGGCGTGATTCTAACCACGACAAACGGCGGCGCGAATTGGGAGTTTCAGGATAGCGGCACCGAGAATGACCTTCGCGGGTTCGCGCTTTCGCCTGAAGGGATGGTCGCTGTCGGCAAGGGAGGCATCGCTATGCGATACTCTGTGGACGCCGAAGAGTTGCCTGTTGCGCTGCCACCGGCTGCGGAGGACATGGAAATTGCCGAGATAGCCGAGACTTCTCCGGTCATTGAGGAGATTACGTATCACTGGGAAATTGTTCGTCAAGCTACGTGGCAGACGGATTTCAATGACACCTGTTTTGTCAATGACAACAAGGGTTGGGCAGTCGGCAGCAGCGGCGTCATCGCCCACACCACCGATGGCGGGAAAACTTGGAAGCCTCAGCATAGCGGCGTCGATATGGATCTGCGTCGCATATCCTTCATTGACCCCGAGAACGGCTGGATTACCGGACGCGGCGCTCTGCTCCGAACCGAAAATGGCGGCGAAACCTGGCAGGTCGTACAAAAAACGCTGCGGAATTTTCGCGCCATCCGTTCCATGCAATTTTTGACGCCGCTTGAGGGCTGGCTGGGCGTTGATCAGGGACAGACACTGCATACGGTAGACGGCGGATTGACATGGAAACTCCAGAAAACCGGCACAACAGATCAACCCATTACGGATCTGCACTTCATCAACAGTTTGGAAGGCTGGGCGGTCGCCTCGCAACGTCGTGATGGCGGTTTTATCCTTCACACGACAAATGGCGGCGATTATTGGCAGATTCAATCCAAAACCAACCAAGTGGGTATCGCGATCCATTTTTCCGACGCCAAATCGGGTTGGATAATCGTCAGAAACGGAGACTCGCTGATTACTGACGATGGCGGGCTCACATGGACGCGCCATCCTTCAGAACTCGGTAATCGCATTCGCAGCGTAAAGATGCGTAGTCACCATGAGGCGTGGGGAGTTGGTCCTCGCGGGCAAATCCTTTTGACGCGAGATCAGGGCAGAAGTTGGGAACGTACTTATGTCGACTTAACCGCAAAAGCGAAAGCGTTTACGGAGCCACCGGAAGATTTGGTATCGAACCAAGAATCTGCCGACTCAGCTTCCTCTAACATATCTCGGGATGACGCAGATATTCGAGCCGCATTGGATGAGGATGCCGGTGAGGCGTTCAGGAATCGTCAGCGCAGGCGCCGCCCGCGTCCTCAAGGCCTCAATCCGGAAAACAACTCCGGCGAGAGCGTTGCTACGCCGAGAGATAGGCGTCCCGCAATGCGCGGAAGGCGCCGCCTTGCTCGTCCCGGCTCGGCGGAGGAGATCGCAAATTTCCACTACGTTAACGATAAATATGCGTGGGCAGTCGGGAAAGCCGGGCATATCTATCATACGCACGATGGCGGTGAAACATGGGAGCGCCAGCTTGGCGAGCAACTTGATGATTTCCATGAGGCGCTCTTCCTGACCGAAAACAGTGGCTGGATTGCCGGCGACAATGGACTGCTGTTGGAAACCCAAGACGCCGGGCAGAATTGGACAGCCCTCGATATCGGAACGCGACAAAAAATAATCGGTGTGCACTTTGCGAACCTCGATCCCAAATGGGGATGGGCGATGAGGCGTGACGGTACGTTGTTCTATACAACCGATGGCGAGAAATGGTCGGCCGGGAAAACACCGATGCGTCCCCCTCTTTTCGAGGAGGATCCGCCGCAGCGATTTGTGATGAATGATGTTGGTTTCGGCAAATTTTCCGAAGGTTGGGCGGTTGGCGAAGAGGGACAAATTCTTCATAATCGGGATGGCGGTCCCATTTGGGAGTCGCAGAGGACGACTACAGGCAGGAATCTCCTGGACGTTGATACGAAATTCGTGCCCCTCGCTTGGGCGGTTGGATCCGGCGGCACTGTCCAACGGACGATTAACGGCGGCGAGTATTGGAAGTTGCATGAAACCAACACGGGATACGACCTGAATGGCGTTTCATTTTTCACCAAAAGGAAGGGATGGGCTGTGGGGCGCTACGGAATCGTCCTACGCACGATCGATGGCGGATTTAATTGGGAAGCCAAGCCGAGCGGCGTAACCTCCAATCTTTACGATGTTGTCGCGGTATCCAAACAGGATATTTATGCGGTAGGAGCGAAAGGGATGATTCTTCACTCTGCCGATGGCGGCGAGACTTGGAAGCAACAGCACACGGATATCGACAACGACCTTTACACAATTGTTCACGCGCACGACAGCGATACCCTCTGGGTGGTTGGTCAGTGGGGAGTCGTGTTGCGCCAAAGAGTTGGGGGCGCTAAAATGTCAATGCGGTGAGGAATTAGCCGTATGCTACTGTCCCATTGAGGGTTTTTTGATGGCAAAAGAACGATCGCTTTCCGATGAACCTCTACCTCCGGATACCATAAAGGTTATTTTGGAGGATTTTTATAAAAACGGCGCGACGATTATCCGGAATGTGCTCTCACGCGAAGAATGTGAACGCATCATTGCGCGGCTTGATGAAATTTTTGCCGAGCCATTCTTTATGCAAATGCGCAATGTCAAAGACCCTCGGCAAAACGGAAGGGCGCCAATCGTCATACATCGGCTCTTTGAGTGTGACCCCATGTTCCGCGACCTGCTTGTGCGCGAGCCGATTATTAGTATCGCTGAAAGTGTTTTAGGTGAGCACTGCCACTGTATTGCGCAAGGTTGTATTCTCAACCGGAAAGATTTGGGCATCAACCGGTTTCACGTTGACGATGGCATAGAATTTCCGATTACACCCGAAATGGAACGGCATGACCCGAGGCTGCGAATGCCCGTGCTCCGTATGTCCGTGCAAATTGCCCTGACTGATCAGGATGATATCGAACACGGTCCATCCCAATTCGTCCCGGGCAGCCACTACTCCGGAACGCAACCCGACGACCCGGAACATCCAACCTTTGACGGAAAAGAACCTGTCTCACTTCTCATGAAAGCTGGGGACCTTTATCTGCTCAATGGACAAACATGGCATCGAGGCGCGCCAAACCGGACCGATCGGGTTCGCTACCTGTTCCACCAAGTCTACGGGCAACGCTTCGTTGCGCAGCGGTTTTGGCCTTACCTAAATTACCGTATGCCCGACCACGTCTTGGAAGGCGCCGATGAACGACTGCTGCGCGTGCTTGGAAAACACCCCGAAATGGCTTACGGTTAACATACGCTTTCGGTGGCGGCGAATCTGATATATTCAACTGAAACCTACCTGCTATTCCTCATGAGTGCGAAACATTGAGGCGGAGGTTTTCCAGTTTTAATTTCACAAGAAACCCAATGGGACTTACGCACTTCTGTAGGGAACAACGATCGTTGTTCCCTACTTATTGATGGTGCATTTTCAGTAGTTGCCCGATTTATCGGGCGTTGAGCGTTTAACCGATCAAATCCTTGGAGTAGTCCGCATACCTGAAAATGAAATCAAGAGCCAAATTAAGCGGAGCATTAATAGTTTCGATAGCGTTGCATGCAATTGTCGGCGCTATAGGGTTTTTCTTTTGGATTGATTCAGGCCCCGCCAATGAGCAAGACTCCATCAGCGCAGTATTGATGAAGGTTGACAAACCGAAACTCAAACGCAAAACTAAGCCGAAACGAGCGCGCGTTCGCAAGAAAACCTCCGACCAGACCAACCAACCGAGACTCAAAGTCTTGACCAGCAACGCTCCCATGACCGCGCGCGGGGTTGTTTCCGCCGCAACGCCGACAGAATTCAGCGCAACCGGATCGTTAGACCTAAACGACGGCATGAGTCTAGACACAAGCGCAGTTGAATTCAATCAAGGTTCACCACAGATTGGACGAGTGATTGAGAATCCGGTTGGACGAATGTCGAATAAAGACGCTCGTCCGAAGAGCCGCCTGGTTAAATTTATCGAAAGACAGGAAGGCCCCCAACAGATCGCATATTGCGTGGATTTGTCGTCCAGTATGTTGGGATTGACGCCGCGAAAACTGAAAAAGATATTGTCCATCATGCAAGATTCGCTGACATTTCTTGAACCTCATGACCGATTCAACATCATCACATTCGGCAGCGAAATCAGTTTCTTTCGCGATGAGTTCGTATCCGCAACCGACGATGGAGTTTCGGAAGGGGGATCTTACTTCGACACACTATCGCCTAGAAAGAGTGACACGTATGCCGACATGGATATGATTGAGGCAATCCGGGAGATTCAGAAAACGCCCCACACCATCATTGTGCTTTTCAGTGATGGAATTTTGACGTCCGGTGTTCCGGATCCGAATAAGATTCGGCAAACAGCGGCTGCCAGTGAGCGAATCTTTACCATGGGGATCGAAATGCCGGAAGATTTCCCGGGGGCTGTTATGCTTGCGATACTCGCGGCTGACAGTGACGGTGAGTTTTGGTTGGTCGACTAGCCGAATCCTTGGTTAAGCGGGACTCACACATTCAACACCCAAAGGCTCGTAGTAGGGGGATTTATAGCCTGTTTCTGCGCTAAAACTGTACTTTCAGAGAGCAATCTCCGAATCACGACTTTCTATTCGCGGCGGGGCAGGATGCCCCGCCTACGGTAGTGAGTTCTAACTTCTACATGAGTCCCAATTAATCCGCCCACTCTGATGCAATGCCATTGCAATCTGCACGAATTCCAATCTCAAGTTTCGCGACCGCAACTATGTGTAAAGAACCGCTTGCCTTCTGGCGCGAGATGCGTTATACTTACAAGCATGGTAGTAATCGCGGTAAACAGGTAGTTTGCAAGTTCACCTGAGCGCATTCACCGCATACTTCAATGACTTCTAATCGCGCGCTGGCTGTTCCGAATGCCGGCGCGTTCAATAGCAAAGGAGAATGAAAATGCCACTAAGAATCAACGACGAAGCCCCAAACTTTACGGCCGCAACTACGCAAGGCACGATAGATTTCCATGAGTGGATTGGGGATGGCTGGGCAGTTCTGTTTTCCCATCCAAAAGACTTCACCCCGGTTTGCACAACCGAGTTGGGTTATATGGCAGGTTTGGCGTCGGAATTTGCAAAGCGCAACTGCAAGATTATCGGCCTCAGCGTTGATCCTGTGAGCGACCACATTGAGTGGTCGAAGGACATTGAGGAGACACAGGGACATGCTGTCACCTATCCAATGATTGGTGACACGGATTTAGCGGTAGCCAAGTTGTACAATATGCTGCCAGCGGACGAACCGGGGACATCGGAGGGACGCACCGCTGTCAACAATGCGACGGTACGATCGGTATTTGTGGTTGGTCCGGACAAGACAATCAAACTCATGCTGACGTATCCTATGACCACCGGACGTAACTTTGACGAAATCCTCCGTGTTCTTGACTCCATGCAGTTGACCGCGAGTCGCAAAGTCGCTACGCCGGCGAATTGGGAATCGGGCGACGATGTGATCATCGTGCCGGCCGTATCCGACGAAGAAGCGAAGGAAGTGTATCCCGACGGATGGAAGACTGTCAAACCCTATTTGCGTGTGGTTTCTCAACCCGATTAACCATCAGCATAGAGTACCTTCTTTCACGATTTCCCAAACGACCGCGAATTAGGCGAAAAAGGGGACATCAAATTGAAAGTTCCCCTTTTTCACCTCGCGACAATCAGTTTCATGCCCAACACCGTGCATCGTAACGGAATCGCTGGAGTTTCAGCCTAATACTAGACATCTTTCCAAAATAGATTCGGAATTAGTATGAGAAAGCGCTGACCGCGCGGACGCTAGAGGACATTGATTTACTGAACCATTACGGGTAGAAATTCTGCCTCATGTCAAGAGAAACTGCAAAATGACTATGAGACACATGAGGGTTTATCAACTTTTCGCAGCATCATGACGTTATCACATTAACCGTATGATCTATTCTTGTGCGGTTAGAAATATGGAGGACTATGATTGACAAAGCTGAATTATCCAATTATTTCGACATTCGGACCGAACAGTTCCACGACCGCAGCGCTCGATGGTTGTTTGAGGACGGGGCATTCCTTAGAGGGTTATTAGAAATCCTTGCCATTGAGTTGGTCGATTCCGTTGATTTTAGCCAAATGTCGCAGGTAAACCGGAGTTTCATCCCAGATAACCTGCGAGAGCAGGAATCGGACATGGTGATTAGCATCCCGTTCCGCTCGACATCGGACGAGATGCTAATCTACATCCTTATCGAGCATCAGTCGACGGTTGATGCGACAATGGGGTTTCGGATGCTGTTTTATATGACCCAGCTTTGGGATTTTCAGCGACGGGAGTGGGAATCGAAGTCTGTTCCCCAAAGTCAGCGGCGCTTGCGTGTGATTCTACCGATCGTGTTTTACACCGGTGAGCGGCGTTGGAATCCACAGTTGACGCTTGACGCGATGATGGACGCGCCAGATGAGTTGGGGGAATTTATCCCGAGGTTCAAGATACTCCTTCTCAGCGTCAAGGAGGCGACTGAGACGGACTTGACGAAAACCGACCATCCGTTCGGGTGGTTGCTAACCGTCTTGCGGAAGGAAAATGCAGACAAGGAAACGATGAAGGAGGCGTTGGTTACCGCGATTTCGCGCATCAACGCGCTGGATGACACCCGGGCGCAAGAGAGGCTCCGGGCGTTGTACTATCTTGTGTTGCTAATCCTTCATCGCCGTCCGCACGACGAACATGATGAGTTGAGAGAGGTCGTCAACCAAAACATCCAACATTCTTCAGACAGAGAGGAGGTAGTAAACGTGGGACAGTCAATGGCAGAATATCTTGTTCAACAAGGCAAAGCAGAAGGCAGAACGGAAGGCAGAACGGAAGGCAGAACGGAAGGCAGAGCGGAAGGCAGAGCGGAGGAGAAACAAGCGGCTGTACTCAAACTGCTCCAGTTGCGATTTGAGTCCGTACCTGAATCTGTTACGAATCAGGTTCGCTTAACACGGAGTTTCTCCCGTCTTGATGCGCTGTTTGAGAAAGCGCTAACCGCGCAGACGCTGGAAGAAATTGGCTTTTGAGGCGATAACAGTTAGAGTCGGTCGATTTACGCCCCGCGGCGAAACCAACAACCCTCAAACAGAGAGGAGGTAGTAAACGTGGGACAGTCAATGGCAGCATATCGCATTAAACAAGGTCAAGCGCGAGGTGAAACACGAGCGAAACAGGCAGCGTTCGTAAAACTGCTGCAGTTGAGATTTAATGAGGTCCCCGAACACGTTGCCAACCGGATTACCTTGATACAGGATTTTTCCCGTCTTGATGGGCTCTTTGAGGATGCGTTGAATGCGAAGAGTCTGAGTGAGCTTAATTTGGAAAGCCGCGACAGATAATAACCGTGAAAATTAATCGGTTAGCTTGCTAGGCCAGTGTTTTACTAATTCCGAATCTACAACTTACCATCCGCATTATCGGGCACCTAAAAGTTTAATTTCTCAGATCGCCTCATCCCGCGTCATAATTGACAGAAATGAAGTTGATGATGGAAGGGCAAAACCGGTCAATCAATCGGATTCATGGTAGTATCTTGGTGATTGTTGCTCGTTCGTGGAGATATATCCCAAGATCTAGTATGTGAAAATTCGAGATTACACAAGTCTTATTATGTGGATGGTAAGTACAAGTTACAATAACCCGCAGTCTGTAGTTGCTCGATTCATTGATCGCCTCCGATTGATTGTAACATTTAGATTTTGAATTCGTATAAGATACCGCAGTTCAGTGTATGTACTATCTCACCCGCCAAGTCGCTTTTGAAGCCTCACACGCTTTTCGCATCCCCGAATTTAGCGATAAGGAAAACCGCGAGTTGTTTGGCGCTGCCGCCAACACCCATGGCCACAACTATATCGTTGAAGTGACAATTAAGGGAATGGTCTCCGAGAATGACGGGATGGTTGTCAATCTCGTGAATCTTGACCAACTCCTTAGAAATCACGTGATTGTTCATTACGATCACAAATACATAAACCTCCAACATCCGCTCTTTTCAAACAATTCGCATCTTCAGCCCAGCGCCGAAAACATAGCGATTCAGATATGGAATGCGCTAGAGTCACACCAAAAAACGATCCGCTTGCACCGCGTTCGAATCTATGAAGATACTGCTCTGTTTGCGGACTATCGTGGAGAGACGCAGATGGTTTATCTTACCAAAATCTATGAATTTAGCGCCTCGCATCGTCTGCACAGCCAACTTCTGACCGATGAAGAAAACCGGGAAACTTTCGGCAAGTGCAACAACCCGCACGGGCATGGCCACAACTATGTCCTTGAGGTCATGATCAAAGGAGAAGTCGACCCCAAAACGGGAATGGTCGCCAACCCCGAATGCCTTGACGGCGTCGTTCAAAAAGAGATTTTTGCTCGATTTGACCATAGGCATCTGAACCTTGACACGCCCGAATTCGAGACTCTCAATCCAACTTCGGAGAACTTTGTGAAGGTGATTTGGAATCTTCTTGAACAACCATTGAAACCTCTTACTTTGCATCGGCTTCGATTGAAAGAAACTCCCAGGAATCACTTTGACTATTACGGTGAATCGACCGAGGTTGACTATCCATGAATGATACTAAAGTAGAAAAAATCACGTCAAAACCTGAAGCCTTTGATGCTAAGATTGCCGCGTCGGAAGCCGCCGAACGTCGGGCAATGCTCCACCCGTATGCCGGCGCATCGGTTGAAGATGAAGTCGCTTTGGCTAATCCCGAACTGGAAGACATTTATGCGACAATCTTGAAGAAGATTGGTGAAGATCCCTCGCGAGACGGGCTCATCAGAACTCCCCATCGCGCATCCACGGCGCTTTCCTTTCTGACCCAAGGGTATAATCAAGATATCAATGAGATTTTGAACGGGGCGGTCTTTGATGAAGAATACGACGACATGATTATCGTAAAGAACATCGAGTTCTACAGTTTGTGCGAGCATCATATCCTTCCGTTTTTCGGCAACTGCCATGTGGGCTACATCCCCCAAAAAAAAATTGTCGGTTTAAGCAAGATACCTCGCATTGTGGATATGTTTGCTCGCCGGTTACAGGTACAAGAACGTCTGACGTATCAAATTGCCGAGGCATTGGATGAAGCGCTTCAACCGCTCGGCGTCGCGGTAGTCATTGAAGCGCAACACATGTGTATGATGATTCGCGGCGTCGAAAAGCAGAATTCCAAGACAGTTACAAACGTCATGCTAGGGGCATTCAGAGATAAAGATTCAACGCGGGCCGAATTCATGCAGAGTTGCCGGCCGGCATGAATCCCGGGTAACATGATTGAGGTATACTTTGCGTTGGGTTTTACAGAAAGCCGTATAAAAGCAAGCTCGTATGAATGAACAGACATTACAAAATCAAGTGGTAATTGTTACCGGCGCGTCCCGCGGCATTGGCGCCGAAACCGCGATAGTATTTGGACAGGCTGGAGCAAAGGTCGTGCTGGCAGCGCGGACAATGTCCGATGTGGAAACTGTCGCCGGGCGTGTTCGTGACAATGGAAGCGAGGCGCTTGCGGTGGGTGTTGATGTCACTCAACCGGAGCAGGTTGAGCGGCTAATGCGATCGGCTGTCGAACGCTTTGGCAAAGTCGATATTTTGGTAAATAATGCCGGGCTGGGCAAGTTTGGCGAGGTTGCGGAATTTGAGATGGACAACTGGAGCGCCGTGATTGAGTCAAATCTTACCAGCCTCTTTCTTTGCTCAAAATATGCGCTTGGGCCAATGCTTAGCCGTCAGTCCGGTCAAATCATCAATGTTCTGTCCGTGGCGGCAACAACTTCCTTCAACGGTTCAGGCGCTTATTGTGCCGCCAAGGCGGGGGCTTTGGCTTTGACGAGAGTATTGTCGGAGGAAGTGCGTGCCAAGAATGTCCGAGTGACGGCAGTGTTGCCGGGCGCCACCCACACGTCGTTTTGGGACGGTATGGATCAACATCCGGATTTTAACCAAATGTTAAAGCCGACACACGTAGCGGAGGCAATTCTCTCGGTTGCGAAGCAACCCTTGGGTATGGTTATTGAGGAGATAAAAGTAGCGCCACCGCTCGGCATCTTGTAGTTAATACTAATTCCAAATCAATGAGTTACACGCATCGCGTGATTGTAGTTGCCCGATTCATTGAGGATCTCTATCGATCAAGCGAATGAACAATGAGTGCGATAGAAAATCCTACTCACTATTCGTTCGTTTGATCGTTTTTGACGAGTGTAACATTTAGATTTTGAATTCGTATTGCGAGCGAAACACAACTTTTTCCCAAGCCCTATCTCTGCGTTTCGGATTTCACGAAGTTTCCCGCCTTGCTGCGTATCCGAACTTTGCGAATACGACGCGAATCAACATCCGAAATCGTGAAAAGCAAATCATCCGTATCGATTCTGTCGCCCGGCTTTGGAATACTTCCCGTTCGGTCAAGAATGTAACCGGCTACGGTCTCGTAATCTCCCGGCGGGATCGGCGCCCCGTACTGGTCCGACAAAACGCCGATTTCCGCTCGCCCGTCACATTCCATTAGACGCGGGCTAATCACGTGAATTATCTCGGGCTCGTCCCGCTGGTCCCGTTCATCGGACAGTTCACCTACGATTTCTTCCACCAAATCTTCCACGGTACTCAATCCCACAACCCCTCCATATTCATCCACGACGAACACCATGGTATGATGGCTTTGCTGAATTTCTTTAAGAAGGACATTTGTCGGCTTTGATGCCGGAACAAATTGAAGATTGGGTCGAATAAACGATTCAAGGTTTCGGGAGTTGTCATTTGAATAGATGACGTCGAGCAAGTTGACAATTCCGATAATGTTGTTGACTTGTCCTTCGTAAACAGGGATACGGGAAAAACCCGCTTCCGCCGCGATTTTCAAAAAAGTGTCAACGTCTGTATCTTTTTCAACGGCGACAATATCAACCAAAGGTATCATCACCTGTTCCACCGTGCGATTATGCAGATTGAGAACACTGTGAATCATTCGTCGTTGATCTTCCAAAATACCGCCGGATTGCTCTCCCATCGACGCCAACAGTCGCAATTCGTCGCGTTGGACATCGGGTGAAGCCGGAGCCGTTCGTCTTTCCCCGATTCGGACAAGGAAACTGGTCAGGTATGTAATCCCGTTAACGATTGGACGCAAGATAATATCGGACATTCTCAACGGAACTGCATAGCGAAGCGCGAGGGAGTTGGCTTTCACCCGGAAAATTGTTTTTGGCAGAAGTTCTCCGAAAATCAAGATTAACACCGTAGAGATTAGGGTTGCCACGGCTTGTTCGTTTGTTCGCAGCGTCGTCACTATCGTTTGCGTAATCGTAGACATCTGCAGCAGCGCGATCACAAATAGTAGCCCCACCTGAGATGCGAGCACATTGGCAATGTTAGTGCCGACCAATGTCATCCCTAAGGTTTTTTCAGGTGTATCGATTAACTTTTTTACAGTTTGGGCTCTCTTGTCCCCCTGCTCGGCGCGTTGATATATCTTCAGTCTATCAAGAGAAACTGTCGCCGTTTCTGAACCCGAGTAGAAAGCTGACAGCACAACAAAAATTGTCAGACCGCCCAAGAGAAGAGCAAATTGGAGGAGGTCGGTTTGCAACGCCTCCCCAGCCCCGCTAGGACCGGTCGCGCCGGCCAGAAATACGCAACAAACCAAGATGAAGGCAATTCTAAAAAGATAAACCTGATTCATGGTAGTAACATCTTCGGAGGGGCAAATTCACTCCGTGCGCACGGGCTATTGAAATCGATTCGTCATGGATGCGATAAACGCCGGTATTGCGTTGGCGCCAATGTTCCGCCTAATCGGGAGTTTCCGACACTAGCTCATTTTGTTGAGGGAGCGTCATAATCACGACACCGACGAAATTTCCCTCCATCGCGGCGATCTCGAATCGGATGCCGTTTTCATCCTGCTCGGACTCTCCAACCGTCGGCACGCGCCCGAAAAGAGCGAGAGCATAGCCTCCGATGGTGTCGGCGATGTCTTCGTCAAGCGTCAGGCTCAACTGTTGGTTTGTAGACTTAACGCCGATTCTGCCGGAAACCTCGATGCGCGATGGGTTGTCCGGGCTTGAGATTATGTCCGGAGATTTAGGCGTGGTGTCATGTTCATCGACAATATCGCCAACCAACTGTTCGAGAATGTCTTCTGTTGTGGCTATGCCGGAGACACCGCCGTATTCGTCCAGAAGGATTGCCATTTTTGTCTTCTGCCGTGTTAGCTCCAACAGCAGGTCGGCGAGTTTCATCGTTTCAAGAACGAAGACGGGATGACGTACAAGCGTATTTTCCACCTCGGAGCCGCCGATAAGATGGCGCCGGTTCAAGAACGTTTCCAAAGGCATTTGTCGAACATCTGAATGACGCCACAGCGGCAAATCTTTTACCTGAAAAACACCGCATACATCGTCTATCTGTTTCCGGTAGATCGGGATTCGGGAAAAACCGCACTCTTGAGCTTTTGCCAACGCGTCTTGAATGGTTGCCGAGATTTCAAGCGCGACTGTCTCGGTTCGCGGCACCATGATTTCTTTGGCTTCGATTGTCGACAATTCGAGCACATTGCCAAGAATCGTCCGCTCATCGGCTTGCAACCCTTGATCTTGGTTCATGTCAAGGATAGTCTTGAAATCACCCGCAGTCAAGCGTTCCGTTCTCGGGACATTGCTGACGCCAAACAAAGGCATTAAGAAATCGACGACAACTCGCAGACAGGCGCGCAAGGGTGTGATGACTATAGAGAAGCCCCAAAGCGGTCGAGCCGTAATGCTGGAAAAGAACTCCGGATGCCTAATGGCATGAGTTTTAGGGACAATTTCGCCAAGGATTAGCACGGGTGGAACAATCAAGAGTGTTCCAAGCGCGAATTCCGCGATATGTTGAAGGATTCCGTTGTCGAGTTTCTTGAGCAGATCAAAAAACGGCAAGCCGCGAATTAGCGAATAAGCTAACGTCGCGAACGCCACGTTGACAAGAGTATTGCCTAACAGGAGGGTGATGAATAAGCGGCGGGGGTTGTCAACGAAACCGACAATAGCGGCGCAACTTTTCCTCTTGTCGGTCCGGAGACGTTCTACCTGGACCTTGGTCAGCGCGCATAAAGCGGTCTCTGACCCCGAGAAAAAGCCGGAAAGAAAAAGAAGCAACCCCAGTCCTATTAGCTGGGGCAAGGGTTGGTCAATTTCCATATTTGATGGATGTCAAATAAATATCGGTGTATAGAGATGCCGACGATTTGCATGTCCCGCGCGGCGGGCGGAACTTATACCAATTCCGAATCTAAAAGTTGCAAGAACCGGCAGTTTGTAGTTGCTCAATTTATTGAGCGTCGCCGATTGGTTGTATACTTTGCGCTGCCGAGAATTGCGTGTTTTCAAGCATCTAGTCCGTAGGATCAAGCGAATGAATAATGAGTGCGATAGAGATCCGCTGGGTTTCCAACCGCACCTGCCGTGAACGCACGTCGCGACCTGGAGATCGCTCCTACAAAAAGACGCAGTTTCTAACAGCATGGAGTATAACATTTAGATTTGAATTCGTTTTACAAGTCAAAATCGGAGAACAATCGGGCGCATGAGGGCGTGAATCCGCAACGTGATGCAAGCGTGCCGAAATTCGTAAGCGCCCCCTATTTTGACAATTCTTAATCAATTATAGCACATCTCCCGACAAATAACAATATTAATCTCGTCAGGGGAATCGCATCTAACTTTTCAGCGATAATCCGTAGGTTGGGTTGAACGGCACATCAAGAACAACCCGTCCACAGGATCGCCGCGCCCGGATCCCGCCACCGCTAAAAGCCCCCGAAATCGTAGTGAAACCCGACACTGCGACCATTGAATTGGGGAATCCGGCGGGTTTTATGTAACCGTCTGCTTGAGTTATGCGTGGACGGAAAATTTTCACCCTTCCCGCCTTCCATCCTTCCAATCTTCCTTACGCCAAAAATCAGGTGCGATTCCCCTATTAATCTCGTCATTAAGCGTTGACAGTCAAGTAGTTTTGTGTTAATCTCTGGGTGGCGCAAGTAATGCCAATTCCGAATCTATAGCTTACAAGAACCGGCAGTTTGTAGTCGCTCAATTCATTGAGCGCTTCCGATTGATTGTAACATTTGGATTTTGAATTCGTATAAGATATGCGAACGCTTGCCGCCGGACGAGGAGAAGCGATTATGCAAATTAACGGATTGATGTTGGGAAAATATCGGATTGAGAAATTAATTAACAACGGCAGTTTCGCCTCCGTTTTTCGCGCAAAGGAGGAACTTACGAGCCGCATCGTGGCTATCAAGGCGTTACCGAAATCTGTTTATCCATCGGAAAGATTGCGTTATCTGTTTGCGGAATTGAGCGCAATGACGTTGAATTGGGGACATGAGAACATCGTATCGATTCATACGGTTGAGCCGGGTGAAGATGAATATGTCGCCTACATCGTCATGGAATACATAGACGGCGCTACCTTGTATGAGCGAATGTCCACCGAATCGTTTTCCGCGAGTCGCGCGGTCAATATTGCCCTGGACATTTGCCGGGGACTCACAGCCGTGCACGCACGGAACATCATCCACCGAGATATCAAACCCCAGAACATCCTCTTGACATCCGATGATACGGCGAAACTCAGCGACTTCGGTGTGGCGTGCATACTTGAAGCGAGCAATGACATCGCGGCGACAGTCACCGGCACCCGCAAGTATATGGCGCCCGAACAGTATGACGGAGAATACGATTATCGCGTGGATCTTTACTCGTTAGGGTTGGTTCTGTATGAGATGTTGACCGGGCGATTTCCATTCCGCGGCAAGAATCATGATGATATTAAGATGCAAAAACTCGACGCGGAAATTGAACTCAATTATGAGTTGCCCGGCGAGTTGCGCAATTTTCTTCGAAAGGTCTTGCACCGAAACATCAACTCGCGCTATCAAACCGCTGTGGAAATGTATCGGGATTTGGAGACCATTCGCTCCGCCTGGTATGCAAAGACAGTGCACGAGGCGCTAGCCCAATCGCCGGATGCAAACCTGCGCAACGCGACACTTGCGAGAAAACGAAAGGAATTGCGCCTTTCATCAGATTTGGCGCAAAGGATTGAACTGGAAATTCGGTACCGGCGGCAAATTGAAGAGGAACAACAAAAACGACACCAGCTGGAACAGGAGATTGGTGTCCGCTATGAGCACGCTATCAATCATATTCACCAACAAAATCCGCTCCATGCGTTGCAGGTACTGCAAGAAGCGCATAGCCTTTACTCGACGGAAATCGGATTTTCGAATGAAGCGGAGAAAATTTTCCAGTCATTGGCTGAGTCCCTCACAACCGCCAAGATTCCTCCCAAGGCTGATGAAATAGTGAATTTAATCAATCAGTTGCCTGTTGATGAAGTGGAACAACTTCAAAATTGGTTCAATCAGCGATCTCTCGCGAATCACACCGACCAATCTGTTGATGGCCCGGATTCTACGGGGAGTTACATTGAGGATGACAGTTTGGAGCCGCGGTTGGCGCCTAGTACGGAATCTTCACCGACGCGACCCCACTTGGCGGAATCTTTGTTGCGGTCACTGCATGAGAAAACAAAATATCCGCACGAGAGAGAGGCGGCTAAAATCTGCCTTACGGCCGAGCGCCACACGCGACAGAAGAACAAACGCGCTCGCTCGGAGTATAGGAAACTTGCGGTACATTACGATCGGTCTGCTACGGATTTTATCGACATTGATGATTGGGAACTGGCGGCGGACTGTTACGCGCGCGCTCGGTTGGCTTATGTTGCGGCTAAGCGCACCGGAGGCGCCAAGGCGGTTGCCAACAAAGCTGGAGAGTGTTATTCCAAAGTCGCGGAGAATTTGAGCAAAAGACAACTCTGGGAAGAGGCTGCGCTTCATAGTGTTCGATCAGCCGACCATTTTGGACATGGCGAGTCCGAGCGAGCCGAGGACGAAAGTTGGGCTAACGCAAGCGTTTACTATTTGAATGCCGCCGAAAATGCCTGCGCGGATGGGAACATTAAAGGGGCTCACACCTATTGTGAGAAAATCTTTGCCATTGCCGCAAACTCCGAGAAACCCTTAAAGGCTGCCGCGTCCGCAAAAAGACTGATGAAGGAGATTGAGGGCGCTCTGACACACCGGCGCGACAACCACCCCGATAATTCGGAGCGTTATCCGTCAAGGTCTGTAGTAATGCAAGTGGATACCTACTCGGCGAACCAATGGCAGGCGCGAAGATAGCGCATGGAGAGGTAGCAATCATGCCGCCTGACAGCGTGTTGCGTCGGGACGGGATTGTCTTGGAAAATGCTTGCGCCAGTGTAGTGTTTCCCGAAACCGAGCGCCGGTGGCGAACGATTGACAGATATTCATGTAGTTCGAGTGTGTCATTTGCCTTGAAACCGAGTTTTTTCCTGAAAACTCGGTTTCTTCCGCAACAGACAGCGCTCATTAATCCCAATTGTCTACTTTTCAAACAGGCTCTTAGCTTTCTCTCCCTGGTTCGTATATCGTACCCAACCCGGCGTTTGATTTCCGGCAACCCGTCTAGAGTTGGTCGAGCCATCCTAATACCAATTCCTAATCAAAGAGTTACACGCATCGGGTAATTGTAGTTGCCCGATTCATCGGGCGATTTTGACGAGTGTGACATTTAGATTTTGAATCCGTATCAGTGCTCAATAATATAATCCCGAAATATGCCGAATATCGTTCTAGTTGGATTCATGGGAACAGGTAAAACGTCCGTGGGACAGAGGCTTGCTCGGCGATTGGGGATGACATACGTTGATACTGACGACATCATTGAGCAAACCGCGGGACGGCGCATTACCGACATCTTCAATCAGCATGGTGAATTGTATTTTCGAGAACTTGAAAGCGACGCGGTTCGGAAGGTTTCAAGATTGGACGAGCATGTAATTTCGACTGGCGGGGGAGTCGTGCTTCGGGCTGAAAATCTGGAATTTCTTAAGCGAAACGGGGTGGTTTTCTGTCTAATGGCAACGTCGGAAGAAATTTGGGCGCGCGTGAAACACGAGACACATCGCCCGTTGCTCAAAGCGCCGAATCCGGTAAAAAAGATTCACAAGATGCTCAAAGATCGCGAGGCGTATTATGCCCTTGCCGATTGCATGATTCGGACTGACGGTGTGCCGATTGAGCGAGTCGCGGATAAAATTATAGAGGTGTTCCGACATGCCATCGATTCGCGTTGAACTCGGCGAAAATAGTTACCCTATCATCGTCGATCAGAAGATTTTGAACAAAGCAGGCGAACTGCTGCGCTCGCAAACGAAATCGGAAAAAGCTATCGTGGTCGCGGATGCTTACGTGAGTTGTCGATACGGCGATGAGGTGCTGAAGGGGCTATCGGATGCCGGTTTTGATTCGCGCATAACCGAGGTTCCCTCGGGCGAAGAGCATAAGTCACTTGAGTGGTTCGGCAAATTGCACGATCAGCTTGTCAGCCATCGCATGGACCGCACATCGACACTCATCGCGCTTGGCGGCGGCGTTATCGGTGACCTTGCCGGATTCGTCGCTTCCACCTACATGCGCGGCATATCGTATGTCCAAATTCCAACGACATTGCAGGCTCAGGTCGATGCAAGCGTGGGAGGCAAAACCGGTATCAATCACCCTAAGGGAAAGAACCTTATCGGCGCGTTTTATCAGCCGAAGCTCGTCCTGATTGACGTGGCAACGTTGAGAACGTTGCCCGCGCGCGATGTTCGAGCCGGATTCATTGAAGTAATCAAACACGGCGTGATTATGGATGTGCCGTTGTTCGATCAGATTGAAGAAAACCTTGATGCCATTCTGAATCTTGACGCGAAGATCCTTATTGACGTGATCGCCAGATCTTGTGCGGATAAAGCCGAAGTTGTCGCGAACGATGAGAAGGAGAGCCGCTTGCGGATGACACTCAATTACGGACACACCTTTGGTCATGCGCTTGAGGCGCTCACAGATTATAATGTATTCCGACACGGCGAGGCGGTCGCGGTTGGCATGAACTGTGCGGCTCAACTCGCCTGCAACCTCGGCATGTTGCCTCCGGTCGATATGAAACGCCAAAAGAAACTAATCCGACGTGCCGGGCTTCCTACGAGTTTCCCGCCAGAGGTACGACCGGACGCGCTTCTTGACGCCATGTACCTTGACAAGAAAACGAAAGGCGGAAAACTAAACCTTGTGCTGCCGACAAGAATAGGGGAAGTAGACATCCGCGACGACGTGGACGATTCGGAGGTCCTTTATGCAATTTCTCAGTGCGTGAAAGACATGCCGTGAAGGTTCATACTAATTCTTAATCTATACGTTACAATCATCGGCGGTTCGTAGTAGTGCAATTTATTGAGAATCTCTATCGATCAAGCGAATGGATAATGAGTGCGATAGAAAATCCTACTCACTATCCATTCGCTTGATCGTCTCGGGTCGGCTGTGACATTTAGATTTTGAATTCGTATCAGCAACTATGCCTTCCAATCGGACGCTTGCTGTAATTGGAGATTGTCACCGAGGCGGGAATCAAGCGAACTGACAGTGAGCAAGACTTTCTATCAATCAGCTGATTCAACGCCGTTGCAGGAGATTCAATCCATGAAAAAAGAACAGATTGTGTCGCGCAACCCAAATATCATGAGCGGAGCCTTGGTTTTCGCGGGTACCCGTGTGCCGGTCGAGATTCTGATCCAACATCTGGAAGCGGGAGATTCGCTCAACGAATTTCTTGATGATTTTCCGACGGTCTCTCATGACCAAGCCGTTGCGTACCTGAAAATGACCCTAGAGGCGGTTGATGCGCGCCCTGCTTGATGAGAATCTCCCCCACAGAATGCAAGCGGAATAAGGGTAAAACGATTGTCTGATGGGACTGACGCAAGTATCACCCGCAGTAAATTTGTAGGGTGGGCACTGCCCACCATTTCTTTTCTCTATAGGTTCTTGATTCCAAGCCGAGAATTTCTGGAAAAACACGATGGAAAAAGTTTTGTTAGTCATCGGCGATGCCGCCGAAGTCACGGATACGCTTTATCCTTACTACCGAATCGCCGAAGACGGCTATGAGGTGCTGGTCGGCGCGCCCGAAAGACGAATCTATCACCTTGTACAGCACGACGCCCATCCGGAATGGGACATAACGGTAGAGTCGAAGGGATACGAGTTCGCCGCCGACATCGCGTTTCGAGAGGTCAACCCGGAAACCTACTTGGGACTGGTGATTTCCGGCGGCCGCGCTCCGGAGTATCTCCGCTACGACGAAGATCTGATGGCAATCACCCGCCACTTCGGCGAGAGCGGCAAACCTATCGCTTCCGTCTGCCACGGCATTGAAATTGTGGCGAAGGCTGGCGTCATCAAAGGCAAAACGGTAACGACTGTCGCGAAGTGCCGTTTTGACGCCGAGGTGTGCGGGGCAACGTATGTGGATGCGCCGGTGGTCGTAGACGGCAACATCGTGACGGCGCGCACCTTCCACGACAATGCACATTGGATGCGCGAGTACATGAAGCTCTTGAACGCGGCGCGGGATGCCCGTTAAGCCGGTAGCAATTTTTTTCATAACGCCATTTTGGTATATTTCACGCTGCTGAAAATTGCGTCTTTTGTAGGAGCGATCTCCCGATCGCGACATGCGTTCCCCGTAGGTGCGGTTTCCAACCGCACTTACCGCCAGACGCTTGAAAACACGCAATTTCTGGCAGCGTGAAGTATAGATTTCCAAGAATTACGCGTAGAGGAACGCGCCATGGAAAACGTGTTCATGCGGTGGTGGGGCTGCGGCGCTTTTGAGGTCATCTTGGGCGATGTCAATATCGCCTTCGATCCGTACCTCTTCAATGAGAATCTGAAATCCGCGGAGCCGATCTACGATTACATTTTCATCTCGCACGAACATTTTGATCACTGCCATCCCCCTACTTTGCTGAAACTTTGTCAAGGCGACCGATTCAAGAAACTTTTCGTTAGCCCCGGCTGCGTTTACCCCGTGCAACCGATTGATGAAAACTACGGGGACGCCGCTTTTGAACGCGATCTGCCGATTACGAAACATCTGCCGGCGGCGAAAGTTCAGGTGCTTTATCCCAAACATCTCGACGACAGCCAAGCGGATAGCCGAAAGTTCCCTGAGCCATTCGAGGCGGATCTCGGCGCGGTAAAAGTCGAGACAATTGAAAGCGGCGAGAATTCGGATCTGCACACGCCGACGTGCGGGTATCTGGTGTCGCACACGGAAAAAGAGATCTCGGTATTGCACACCGGCGACATGCATACGCCGTATCCCGCTCTAAAAAACATACGGGGAAGGGTTGATTTTCTCATTCACATGAAACTGGGTTTGACGGAATGGGAAGGCCCGAATTACACGCAAAATCTTCTTGACTGTCTCGATTTGATACAGCCTCGCTATCTCATTCCGACGCATTACAGAACGGACAGCGCCAGTGATCCAATCCCTCACGGCACTTGGCCCCCGAACGTCACCGATGTCTTGGCTTTTATCGAGTGGATTCGCGAGGCGGCAGGGGATAGAACCACGGTGCTTCCCTTTACGGCAGGCGTTCAATACGAGGTAGAAATGCCGGCAAAGAAAGTCCTCTGGAAATGGAAATGGTTCAACACCTGGACCGCGCCGCCGTGGCGCGAGGGGTAAGCAACTTGTCGGGATCGGAAGATCCCTCCCACAGTATCAATATGTATACCGTTAGACGCAATTTCTGACAGCGCGCAGTATAGCAGTATATGCAGTATATAAGGAGAGAATCTCTATGTATAAACGTCATTTCATTTTTGCTTTGATATGTCTATTGTCTTTCGCCGCAGGCTCTCAAGATTTATCTGCCCAATCGCAGTTAGCCCAAGATACCTACGCCATCTTTGAAGCGAGTTGCCTGAACTGTCACGGTCCCGACGGCGCCTTTCGAGAAACGCTCCTCATGGAACACGCCGAACTTATCGAAGGAGGCAGCGTTGTTCCCGGAAATCCGGATACTTCAGAGTTGTATAAACGTCTGCTCGGACCCACCGAAAACGGCGCGCAGATGCCGTTCGGACAGTCCCAGTTGCCCCCACAATCCATTGAGACCATTAGACAGTGGATTGTAGCCGGCGCGCCCGACTGGAAGACAGCGCCCGCTATCGACCGGCCGTTTATCTCTCCCGCGCAAACACTCAACAATATCGAAACCCACCTCACGTCGCTTGAACCGTTTGACCGCGCGTTTGCCCGTTACTTCACGCTCACGCATCTGTATAACGCCGGCGAAACAGCGGAGATACTTCGCGAGTACCGACTTGCGCTCGCAAAACTGGTGAACAGCCTCTCATGGGGAAGCGCCATCATCAACCCGCAGCCCATTGACTCGCAAGCGACCATCTTCTACATCGACCTGCGGCATTACGAGTGGGATCGAAATGACGCCTGGACGAAGATAGAGGATGAATATCCCTATCACATCGCGTTTGACGCGCCCGAACACACCTCGCTGCGGACACAACTCGAACGGTTACAGACACAGATGAAGACCGATATACCGTCAATTCATATCGACTGGTTTATTGCAAAGGCATCTGGCCCGCCGCTCTACCACGACCTGCTTTCGCTGCCGTTGACAGAAAGAGAATTGGAGACGCGGTTGGAGGTGGATGTCGCTCGCAATCTGACGAATGCGCCCGGGGTTCGCGTCTGGCGGGCGGGATTCAACAATTCCGGTGTGTCCAACAACAACCGGGTGGTGGAACGCCACACCTCCCGATATGGCGCCTACTGGAAAAGCTACGACTTTGCCGGCAGTGTCGGCACACAGAACGTTTTTACCCACCCGCTCTCTTTCACGCACGATGGCGGTGAAGCCGTGTTCAATCTTCCAAACGGCTTGCAGGCATATTACGTGGTCAACGCCTCCGGATTCCGGTTGGAGGAAGCGCCGATTAACATCGTTTCCAACCCGGCGGCGAGTGACCCCACCGTGCGCAACGGACTTTCCTGTTTCGGATGCCATACGGAGGGGATGAAGACGTTTGAGGACCAGGTGCGCTCGGTGATTGAAAGCAACGCTAATCCGCCCTATAACAAAGCGCAGGCGCTGCGGTTGTACGTGGAACAGTCAGTCATGGACGCTCGTGTGAGTGAAGACATGGAAACATACAGAGTAGCGCTTGAAGCCACGGGCGGCACGTTTGGCGGTGTTGAGCCAATTTCACGTTTCCATGAGGCGTTTCAGGGACCGGTTGACGCCGCGTACGCCGCCGCCGTGGTCGGGTTGCAGACCGAAGTATTCCTTGAGAGAGTTCGTGAAAACACGGGATTACAGAACGTCGGTTTGCTCGCGCTAGACAATACAAACGGGAGCGTAAAACGGGACACCTGGACATCCAGTTTCCGAGACATAATTTCTGCATTGGATTACCCGGAGCAGATTGGAGAGCCTCCGGTTGTGACACAGCCCGATGTCTTACCGGGAGGGCAGGTTCATTTCCCCGATTCTAATCTGCGCGCGGCAATTGCCGAAGAACTAGGCAAAAGCATCAATTCGCACATTACCGCGGAGGAGATGAAGAGACTGGAAGAACTCCACGCAGATAGCAGGGGTATCCGAGATTTGACAGGCATTCAGTTTGCAACCAATCTGAGCGAGTTATTTCTCAGTGGGAATGAAATTTCCGACCTCTCACCGATAGCGGGCTTAATTGAATTGCGCGAACTCCAGATTAGAAGGAACCTTTTGTCCGATATAACACCTTTGAGCGGCTTAACAAATCTCGTTAGCTTAGAGTTCGATTACAATTTAGTGGCCGACATATCCCCGCTTGCACGACTAATTAATCTGAAGATTTTAGGTTTTACCGGTGCCAACGTATCCGACCTGTCGCCGCTTGCGGGACTGATTAATCTGGAGCATATCAATCTTTCGGATAACAACATATCCGACCTGTCGCCGCTCGCAGGTATGACAAATCTGAGACATTTAAATATTCACGGTAACGACATATCCGATCTGTCACTGCTTGCGAAACTAATCCATCTGGAGGAGTTTATTTTTGGCCATAACAATTTATCCGACTTGTCGCCACTGGCGGGACTAACCAACCTGACAACTATTCACGTCACCAGCAACTCTGTATCCGATTTGTCGCCCTTGGCAGGATTGACAAAACTGAAACATTTATATCTTCCCGGTGGAGACATATCAAATCTTACGCCTTTGGCGGGATTAACCGAGTTAGAAGAGTTGTATCTGCACCACAACCTAATATTGGATATATCCCCAATCGCAGGGTTAACTAACTTGAAGCGGCTAGATCTGTCCCGCATTGATATTCTATCGGATATATCGCCGCTTGCCACGTTATCGAACTTAAAGTGGTTGAGCCTACGCAACAACGACATATCGGACATATCCGCACTTGCCCGCGTAACCAATTTAACCTGGATGGATCTCGCCAGAAACGAAATCTCGGACGTATCGCCCCTTGCCACGTTATCGAACCTAGAATGGTTGAACCTCCAAGATAACAACATATCGGACATATCCGCACTTGCCCGCGTAACCAATTTAACCTGGCTGAATGTCTCGCAAAACGAAATCTCCGACCTGTCTCCGCTAGACGGGTTGCGCCCCAATTTGGATTTTCTCAGCGTGTCCGACAATCCGTATTTCTCGCCGGGCGGTCCAAAAATTCTTGGTCCTTGGTTATGGCTCCTCTTACCAGGGGCAAAATTGCCTAGCGGCAAGGATTTATTATCCGAAGCGAGCGGCGGCGCCTTGACCGAGTTAACAGTTGCAACCCATGGGGCAACAGTGGGCGAAGCGATCGGGGATAGCACCTGGACCTTAGACACACTCCCGCATCAAAGAAAATATAACATTACCGATATGCTGAAAGACTCCATCCGTGATGGCACTATCTACGGGTCTCTGTCCCTCTATTCACCACGCGAACAAGCGACAATGATATATGCCGGCAGCCTGAATTCAGCAAAGGTCTGGCTCAACGGGGTTTTGGTTCATCAGATTATCGATTGGCGTGATCCTGATGATTACACGGATGCCGTCCCTGTCACGCTGAAGCCCGGACGGAATGTGTTGTTGGTTGCGTGTGCTATCCTTGCTGAAGACGCTTATGGCTTTTTTGGATTTACACCCGGCACCGAATATGCAGTGGCAAGCGGAATTGGCTACGCTTTTTCCGAGTCGCCAATTCACATCGGCGACACGTTTACCTTTGATGTGCGTGCGGAGAACGTCTTCGACTTGGCGGGCTGGCAATTTGACGTTGTTTTCGACCCCGCCCGACTTGAGGCGATCGAAGTAAGCGAAGGCGACTTCCTGAAGGCCGATGGCGGAACGACTTTCTTTCAGAGCGGGCGCATCAACAATGCGGCAGGCAAGATTACGGGACTTAGCGCGGCACAGATTACCGGTAGCGGCGCGAGTGGCAGCGGGGGCATCCTTCAAGTGAGGTTCAAGGCAAAATCCGGCGGCGAGACGAGCGTGGTGCTGGATAGCTTCAAGTTCGGTTCTAGCGCCGGCGAGGTCATCCCCGCGGGGCCCCATGAAATACACTTCACCGTGGAGGAGCGACTGCTAACCGGGGATGTGAATCGTGATGGGGGCGTCGATATCCTGGATCTGATTCTCGTCGCCCGGCAGTTGGGGCAAAGCGTACCCGCTAACTCGCCAGTGGATATTAACGGCGATGGGGTGGTTAACATTTTCGATCTCACGCTTGTGGCGCAGGGGATCGCGGGCGCCGCGGCGCCAGCAGCCAGGAGCGTAAACGCGGCGACCATTGAGGCGTGGATTGCGGATGCACGGCTCGCCGATGACGGTTCAATCGCCTTTCGACAAGGCATCGCGAATCTCGAAAGTCTGCTCGCCACCCTGATTCCTCAAGAGACGGCGTTGCACGCCAACTATCCGAATCCGTTCAACCCGGAAACCTGGATCCCATATCAGTTGGCTGCCCCCTCAGAGGTCGAGCTGACCATCTATGACATGGACGGGGGTGTTGTTCGGCGTTTGGACGCGGGGCATCAAGCGGCCGGCATCTATCAGAGCCGTAACCGCGCGTTGTATTGGGACGGCCGCAACGGGCGCGGCGAGTCCGTCGCCAGCGGCTTATATTTCTATACGCTGCGGGCAGGCGAATTCACGGGGACGCGCAAGATGCTGATACGAAAGTGAAAAAGTAGTAGGCATACTCCGTATGCCGTAACCTTTGTGCACATTACGGCACGGTGGCTCCTGCTGGATTTGTCAATCTAGCAGGAGCAGTTAGAACCTAGAACGAAACGTAAGTTTATTATTGAAACTTGCTTATGTTTGAAGGGACTTGTGTCCATTAACCCTCCGAAAGACAATGCCAAAACTCAAGAACGTCAACACCACCGACATCCGCGACGCAATTCGGCTAGGCTGCCGCACGATGTCCAACGTCTTCAATGCGGATGACAATGACCTCCCGTTCTTCGGCGCCCACGTGCGTCCCCATCCGCCGGCGCTTGCCTGGAGCGATTTTCACGCAGAAGCGCAGGTTCCCTGTAGGCATCTCAACGCATTGCTGGCGGCAGAAAGTATTGCCGGCGTGGAGATTGATGAACAAGTCATCGAAAAACACTCGCGAGCGGCATTCTTCGCTTATTCAAGCCTTGTGCCACTGCCTTTGAACCGGGAAACAATGGACGGCGCGCCAATCAGGCTGATTTCCCACAACGTCCGCGAAGGCTTCCACGCGCTTCATGCGCTGGCGCTTTATCGCAACTGCGAGCGCGCTAGGGAGCTTGCCGAAGGTAGCATCGACACCATTCTGGAACGCTGGGATCCCGATGGTGGCTGGGATGGCGATTATCTTGAGAAAAAGCGCGGACTGAAGATCTGGGGAACGATTGACAATACCTATCGCGATGGAAACATCCTCATCGGCTTGGGGCGATCGGTGGGACCACTGGTAAAGTATTACCGCGCAACAGGCTATGGACCTTCGGTGGAGTTGGCGATACGGTTGAAAGACAAGATGCTTCAGGATTGCTTTTGGGAAGACGGTCAATACGACGCCGACCGGTTCGGACACCATGCGCATTCGATTACCTCGTCGATGTCTTCACTGGCGCAACTGGCGGATCTGCTGAAGGACTCGGCGCTACTAAGCCGCGTGAAAACGTTCTACGACAACGGTCTTTGGCGCTTTCGCGACGAAGTTGGATGGGCGAGTGAGCACGCGGAGGGAGGCGATAGACCCGAAATGGGAGAGATGAACACCACCGGCGATATCGTGGAGACCGCGCTAATTTTGGGGAGATGGGGTTATACGCAATACTATGAGGACGCCGAGCGAATCGTCCGGTGTCATATTCTTCCGTCTCAACTCCGCGACATCTCTTTTTGTGAGGCGGCGGAAAATCCCGATAACGAGGATCGGCTGCGCGACGTTCCCAATCGACTGTACGGCGCATTCGGTTTCCCCGCGCCCTACGGTCACACCCCTCTGGGCGTTGACGGAATCTGCTTCAATTTGGACGTTGTGGGCGGCGCTGTCGGATCATTGTGCGCCGCCTACGAGTCAATCACGCAATTTGACGAGGTCGGGCATCGGGTGAACATGCTATTCGACCGTGAAACGGACGCCATAAATATCAAATCTCCCTATACACACGACGCCTTGTATGTTACACTGAAACGGAGCGCCCCTCTTTTCGTGCGGATTCCTTCGTGGGTGGAAAGACAAGAGTTAGTCGTCACGGGAACGGACCAAGCGCCAATTTTCGACAACGGTTATGCCTTTTTCCCTCAGTCGCCGGTGGATCGTTCCATCGGAATCCGTTTTCCGCTGTCGGAGCGTGAGATAATCTTGAAGCACAAAACTCAAAATATTCGCCTCCGGCTTCGTGGTGACGCGGTAGCGGCAATGGAGAATTTTGGGGCGGAGTTGACATTTTTCGATCCGCTTTAACAATAAAGACTGTTTACAAACGTTCAATTTTGCGGAGATTTCTCTCAATTATATTGATTATACTTAGCGTTGGGTATTATTGCGCTTTCTTTCGCGGTGATTATTGTTTGTAATAGTGATTGTAGGGTGGGCACTGCCCACCATCAACGCGGTCACATTGCGCGCCAGGGGAGCCAACCATTTATCCCAAATTAATCGGAATGGTGGGCAGTGCCCACCCCACAACTACTGTCAATTAGCACCGTGGGATCTCTATCGCCCCTGCCGGCACAGTCGGGATCGGGAGATCCCTCCTACAGTATCAATATGTATACCCTAGCATTGATGGAGACGCACAAGTGAATGACTCGACAAACATAAATGAGTTAGAATCGTCAGCGACAGACGCTGAACTGGAAAAAGCCCGGAAGTGGACGCAGGCAAAATTTGAAGGGGTGGCGGAGACGAAACCGGATGAAGGCTACCTGATAGTCGGCTTGGATGCGGGCAGGGTGCAACGGAGCGAAGTCACCACAACCGGATACGGACTCTACGCAATTGCCAGTTGCCCGCTCCGAATCGCCGACCGCGTTTTCGAACGCGGACTGCATTTTCCATCCGAAGGAGAGGTGGTGGTCCATCTACCCAAACCCGCAAGAACTTTTGAAGCCGTCCTCGGTGTGGACAGCAATCGGGTTACCGGTTTCTATTCCAACGCGGGCCGCGGAACGGTGATTGCCACGGTCGATGTGAACGGCAATGAAGCCTATCGCTCGGACGTGCTGCGCGAAGGATTGGAGGGAATTCCCCTTACCATCCAACTTGACGGGGCAGACGAGTTTGTTCTCGGCTTGAGTGACGCCGGCGGAGGAACAATTCAAAGGGTTAACTTCAACCAAGTGGATTGGGCGGAGGCGCGAGTGATTCTGGAAGACGGGGAGACGGTATGGTTGGATGACCTGCCCACCGCTCCGCTGCGCGCCCCATACTCAAGCGATGCCCCCTTCTCATTCCGTTATGCGGGACAATCGTCCCGGGACTTCCTTGATGGTTGGAATCTTGAGCGTACCGAGCGCGCGCTGGACGATGAGCGAACCGAACTCGTGACCACGTACACTGATCCGTCCACCGGTTTGCAGGTGCGATGCGTCGCCGTGAAATATACCGCGTTTCCTGTCGTGGAATGGACGCTGTATTTCAAGAATACCGGCGAGCAGCCAACCCCAATTATTGAGGATATTCAAGCGCTCGACATCCGATTGGAACGCGGCGGCGATGGCGAGTTTCTGCTTCATCACGGCGATGGCAGCCCCCATTCGGGAATCGCGGCGCAGACTCCCACACAATATGCCCCGCGAGAAACCGATCTCCCTCCCGGAGCAGAGAAACATCTGGCGGCGATGGAGGGACTGCCGGCCGGCGGCGATCTTCCCTATTTCAACGTCGAATGCAACGGCGAGGGCGCTATAATCGCTGTCGGCTGGATGGGGCAGTGGGCGGCGCAGTTCACACGCGACAGCGCCAACGGCTTGGATATTCGAGCGGGACAGGAGCTAACCCGCTTCAGGCTGATGCCGGGTGAAGAGGTGCGCGCCCCTCTCATCGCAATGCTGTTTTGGGAAGGAGATTGGATTCGCTCGCAAAATCTATGGCGACGCTGGATGATTCGCCACAACCTGCCTCGGCCCGGCGGAAAGTTGCAGTCGCCGCAACTGGAAGCCGGCGGATCGGCGCAGTACATCGAAATGGCGCTGGCAACCGAAGAAAATCAGATTGAATTTGTTGACCGCTACTTCGAGGAAGAGATTGGAATTGACTACTGGTGGATGGATGCCGGATGGTACATCTTCCGCGACTATTGGTTGAGTTTGGGAACGTGGGAACCCGATCCGGAACGCTTTCCGCGCGGTCTTCGTCCAATCTCGGATCACGTTCATTCCAAAGGCGCCAAAGTTATCGTCTGGTTTGTGACTGAAAGAGCGGACCCCGGTGAATGGCTCTACGAAAACCATCCCGAATGGCTGCTGGGAATCAACGAGGGCAGGAAACTTGTCAACCTCGGAAACCCCGAAGCTTGGAAGTGGGCGGTAAATCATTTCGACTCGCTGATTGTCGAACAGGGTGTCGATCTCTTCCGAATGGATGGCGACTCCACACTCCCTTACTGGCGAGCGAACGACACCGAGGACCGCCAAGGAATCACCGAGATTCGTCACATTGAGGGCTTATTGGCATTTTGGGATGAGTTGCGGCGGCGCCACCCCGACATGCCGATAGACATCTGCGCCGGCGGCGGGGCTCGAAACGCGCTTGAAGCGCTGCGTCGCGCCGTCCCGCTATGGCGAAGCGATTACGCCTACGAACCGACGGGGATGCAGAACCTGACTGGCGCCATGTCGCTGTGGATTCCATATTTTGGCACTGGCACGAATGCGTTTGAATCGTACACCTTCCGCAGTCAGATGGCACCGGCTGTATCCTGCATTTGGGATTTGCGCCGCAGGGATGTGGACTACACGTTCCAACGCCGTATGGTGGCGGAGTGGCGTCAAGTGGCGGACAACTACTACGGCGATTACTATCCGCTCACGACGTACCGCACCGAGGACGATGTGTGGGCGGCTTGGCAGTTCGACCGCCCCGAATCCGGACAGGGGATGGTGCAAGCATTCCGCCGTCAGGATAGCGATGTCACGCAGATGTGTTTCAAGCTGCGCGGCTTAGACCCCTCGGCGCGCTACAGCGTGACGAATATGGACATTGATGGTTCGACGAATGTCTCGGGTAAAGATTTGACTGAAAACGGTTTATCGATTACAATTAACGAACAACCGGGGGCAGCTTTAATCGTATACGAGCGAAGTTTGTAGCGGGCGACGCCACCATTTTGTAGGTGGTGTGCGTGTCCAATCGTAGGGGCGAGGTCCCCTCGCCCGAACTTTAGTGCTTCATTCGCTAAGTATTTGGCGTTTGTTGAAACCGAGTTTTTTCCTCAAAACTCGGTTTCTTTCCAGCAATTCTCATTTTGAATTTACCGAGTGATTGATTCTATCGGATTCTATTGGAACAGCAGGTCGCAAGTTCATTGCTGTCATTTTTGGGGCAATATCGTATGGTATTGTGCGAATTTAACGCCTACACCTGTCGCCCCGCTGGGGTTTGGATTGTGGTGGTTCCGCGTATCTACAAACCTGCGGGATCTCTATCGATCAAGCGAATGAATAATGAGTGCGATAGAAAATCCTACTCATTATTCATTCGCTTGATCCTCGGGGCTAAAATGCGTTGGATTTCGCGATTTTATTGAGCCATGCAATCAACATAACGCTTTTCAAGAGCCAGAACCTTACAGTTCACAAGGCTTTGTCGGCTCTAGGTTTCAAAATGAGAATTGCTGGTTTCTTTCTAGTGTCATGTAGCTTTACAGAATCGGTATAATGACATACGCGTCTCTGTAGGGAACAACGATCGTTGTTCCCTACTCACGACGGGCAACTAAAGACTGATAATCATAGTCCATCACTTAATCACATAAATCACAGTTCAGACAATGTTAACCGCCGATACCCGACGCCCGATATTTACCACATATACTTAGCGAATACACCATTTAGTGTGTGAACAACGGATTGGGAGACCCAACCCCTACGAAGGGATATGTCCGTGCGCCGCTCTTAATCTCCCGGTTGCAATGAAGTGTCAACAGAACCTAATACGGATTCAAAATCTACATGTTACAGTCGATTTGAGACGATCAAACGAACGAATAGTGAGTAGGATTTTCTATCGCACTCATTATCCATTCGCTTGATCGATAGAGATCCTCAATGAATTGCACTACTACAAACCAACGGCTCTTGTAACTTTTAGATTCGGAATTAGCATGAAAGCACAAAAGCAAATCACGGAGGAAAACAAAATGAGAAAAGCAATATCAATCCTTAGCGCCGCGTTCTTCATAACAACGCTTTGCGCCCCGGCATTCGCCGATATGGTGCCCGGCGCCGTACTCTACCTTGATGCCCGCGACAATCCGACGCATCCCGATGCCTGGACAAATCTGGCAGGAGACGGGGGTTCCATCCCGCCCATGGCGCTCCCACCTGCACTCGAAGAGGGGCCCATCAAAATTCCGGATATCGGCATTAACGAACGCAAGACAAAGTATTACACCGCGCGCAAAAGCGCGGAGATGTACGGTACCAAAGCCTTCAATCCTCCATTGGGGCTTGAAGACTGGACGATTGAGTTCCTCGTGCGGCGCAACGGCGACCTGTTCCGCGAAGAGCATCAAGTCGCCGGCATCAACACGTTGCCGGAGGGGCGACAGGGATTTCGGTTGGGTCTCAAAAACGGGGACACGCTCGGAATCAGCATTTATCAGGGAGGCGCGGATATGGGGATCGCCTCAAACGTCAGACTTGAAGAGGGGGTGTGGAATTGGATAGCGCTTACCGGCGATGACAAGAAGGAGATCTTGGTATACCAGAACGGTAGGCAGGTCAGCCAGCAGCCGGGCGTTGACTTTGACAAAAAGATACCGCTGAGGGCCATCACGATAGGCTCCTTCTCTCCCGGCGAGAAAAACCGAAACTTCAACGGCTCGATCGCGCTTTTTCGCGTCTACGACAAGGCGTTGACGCAACAGGAGTTAATGCAAAACATCGACGCCTGGTCCGGCTTGTCCGTGCAGCCCCAAGATAAACTCGCTATAACTTGGGGAGCGCTGAAGGCATCGTATTAAGGCGCACAAGTTTGACCGCTTTAATGACATAATGCGCGAGGAATGGATGCAGGAAGGAGGAAGCCGTGAACCGACTGCTTCGGTACTGTACGTGGAAAAACCTGTTCATTGCGCTGCTGGTGATTCACGTGGCTCCGATATGGATTTTCCCGTACTTTCCCACGCAGGACGGTCCCGCCCACGTCTACAACTCCAAGGTACTGAAGGACTATCATGATCCCGGCAATCGTGAGATACGGGAGGCATATAGACTAAACCTTAGGCTTTTCCCGAACTGGACATCGCACGCTTCGATGATGGCGCTGATGTACGTCGTGCCCCCGACGATTGCGGAGAAGATATTTCTCGCCGCGACCGTCGCGTTACTGCCGTTGTCGCTATGCTACTTGCTTGCGGCGATAGATCGAAGATACGTGCTTTTCAGTCTGGTCGGATTCATCTTTTCCCACCACAACCTGCTTCACATGGGGTTTTACAACTTCTCGCTCGGCGTCTCTCTCGCCCTGTTTACGCTAGGCTATTGGTGGAAACACAGACGCGATGTTCAAGTTCGTCAAATCGTCGTCCTCAACGTTCTGTTGGTTCTCACCTACGTGACGCATTTCGGCTCCTATGCCCTGCTCCTGACAGCGATGGGGACAATCGCGCTGTTCGATTTCGTCTCGGGGACGGCAAAAAACCTCTGGAGGCTAAGATCGGGGGGATTCACCGTGTCATCCGTTTGGCGGGTAAAACTAACCGAACTCAAACCGCTGGGAATGTATGCCGGCTACATGCTGTTGGCGCACACGCTGGGGCTGGTCTACTTTCTGCGCACGCTCCAGCCGTTTAATGAAACGGTGCCGGAGATGGAGTGGTCGGCGCGCTACTTCTGGAACATGCTCATCCTCGTCTCGTACACGGACTGGCACGTTTACGTCACGCGGCCCATATTGGGTGTACTCTTCGCCGCGGCGTTTGCGACAATCGCGCATCGGATATGGAAACGGCAATGGTTCAGCGAGAGGGATGTGTTCCTGTTGTTAGCCATAATCTTCACCGCGCTATTCTTTACTTCGCCGAGCAATCAATCCGGGGGAAGTTGGGTCAACGAGCGGATTTATATCTTCATTTTCCTCTTCTTGGCGGCTTGGTTCACGGCGTTCCACAAGTCGCTGCGGTACATTTTCGGCGCATCCCTCGTGGTTCTGTCTCTGATACACATCGGTAGATACTATTACGAGTACGGCGCGCTTCAATCCGAAATTTCGGAGCAAGTAGCGGCGACCAAACTCATTAAGCCGCACTCTACCTTCGTCCTCGGCGACGGTTCCGGCTTGTCCGAAGCGTTGGGGGATGTGAAATACGTCGACCCGTTCCACCATTCGCCGTGCTACTACGCATTGGCGGCTAAGGATGTCGTCTACCTCGGCAACTACGAGGCGAGGATTCCCTATTTTCCGGTGAACTGGAAATCTCATCCCTCCAAGGAGGATAAGGAAAACGCCGATTACATCCTGATATGGCACAATCCCGGCGACAACAAAGACAAGGATCTGGAGAAGTATTGGGAGAGGTACAATCTGGTGCATACCTCCCGGCGGGTTAAACTCCTTGAATTGAAAGCCAAGAAATAAAGCCTTATTGTAGGGTTGGCGATGCCTACCTGCCTTGATAGGAGCGAATGGAGGCAGCGGTAGAGATTTCTCCTGCCGTATTATTGAGAGCGGGAGACCCTCCTACCGCATGGTTGAGCGTTCCGACATCGGCGTCCACCCGCGGCCGGGATAATAGGGATGCGACTTCTCATACTTCTCTCGAAGTTGGTGAAACTGCTCCGGCGTAGCCACCTCTCGGTGTGGGTTCTTCGTGTCTCGGACGACAAAATCCGCTTCGGTCGGGAGGCAAGCCATTGTCACCGGATCCCGCTCGCGCGTGTAAGTCTCCGGCTCCTCGTCCACATTGTTCGGCGGCTCCATATTCTGATATCTGAGATCCACGCTCCATCGGACTATGTCGCTGTTGTTTTCGAACGAGGCGTGCGGAGTGACGCTCGTCAAAAACAGCACGCTACCCGCCTCCATCTCGACCGGTATCGGTTCGACCTCCCCCAGCAAATCTCCCGGCACCTCAAGGTATCCCGAATGTCCGCCGGTAAAATGGCGAATAACTCCCCGTGTGTGCATACCGGGCAGCACGTATAGACAGCCGTTTTCAAGCGTGGCATCGACCAGAGGGATCCAACACGTCAATATGAGGAATTTATCGCAATGCGGCAGGAAGTACCCCGAATCCTGATGCCAAGGCACCTCGCCGTGACCCCATTCCGGCAACTTTGGGCGGACGCGATAGATAGCCGAGCCGATGATATCGGGACCTAGAAGGCTTTCGATACAGGAAAGTAGCGGGCGATGCCTGATAAAGTGGAACATCGCCTCTCCGCTAAAGCCTCCGCCAGCTTTCCCCATGATGCTTCTATAAATGAGCTGACACGCATCGCGGTTGGCGTAGCGAATGCGAGTTAGACGGGTTTCGAAGGGGTCATCTTCGTAGATCTCATCCAGCATCCCCTTCTCTCGCAACGCCAAGGCTTCTCGGTGCACAATCTCGGTAAGAGCATCCCGCATGGGCTCCAGGTCACCGCGAGAGAACACCTTGCGCTTCATAACCCACCCTTCCCGTTCAAATTGATTGACTTCTTCTCTCGTCAGACTCATTTCGACCTCGCTTATAGTTGCTTCAACAATCTTGTTCGGTTGTCAAGATCCGCAAACTGCAACACGGCGCATAAGCGCCTTCCTTCAATGGTGTATTTGTAGGGGGAGAGTAAGAAAAGAAATCGGCGATATGATAGTCGCCGCTTCCACCTCATACATGTACAACGTGGAGAAGGTTGACTGACTCGGTAGCAGGGAGTTTGGTCGGTCACATCAAAAAAAGGGCTACCGAGTCTTATTTCCGGTAGCCCTTTCCCCTACCTTCAACCCAACCGAGAAAGGAGACTCAGTGGTGTTACTCGTATTGTACCAAATGAAACCGGGGCTGTCAACACGAAAATCGCGTCGGATAAAGGTAATCAAATCCGATTCTAGCTTCCCATGTCGGTTGGGTTGAACGGAGCGACCCAAATATCGTGCGGAGTTCCATCAACCCAGCCTTCCAATCTTCCTCATGCCAAAAATCGGGCAGGATTTCCCTATGCGCGGTGTCTCCCAAGGTCTTAATTCCGGTTTGAATGATCGACGCCGGTTTACGCCGCTGAATTATATATGATATACTTAAGAGTGGAGGACTATACCGATGAGAGAAACGGATTTTGTGTTGGATGGTGCCCTACGCTCGGACGGATCATCAATTCGCGAAATAGGGCGGAATCATTTCAAATTGACGTTGGGGCGCGCCCCCCAACCCGCGATGGCTACGGCGGAGCTTCCGCCAGACCTACGCAAGCATTATCCGGGGCGGCAGGAGGGTTGGGCGAACTGGGTGCGATTCGAAATTGCCCGCAACGCCAAAGGGAACGAACTCCGGCTTGATGTGGAATTTGAAGCGCCGGAAGAGTGGGGCACGTTTCGCTCGGCGAAGGAGGGCGGTGTTCCGTATCCGTTCACAAGTTATGATCCGTGTTGGTCTTACGACGGCGAGGAGTGGAGGTATATCGGGTGGGAGGAGGATTTTGTTCCGGGACGCGCCGGAACGCTTATCTTTCCACCGTTCGAGAAGGATCGGGTGCTTATCTGCACACAACTGCCGATGACTGTCAATGATGCGGAGGCGTTGCTTGAGGAGTGGAAGGAGCGCCCGCATGTGAAGGTGCATATTCTCGGCGAGTCGCTCGGAGGGCAGAAACTGCATCGCGTGACCATCACCGACCCGCAGGGAAGCGTGCCGACCTCGCGACGCTGGGTTCACCATGTCGCCAATCAGCATCCCGGCGAAGGCGTGTCGCAGTGGTACGTTGCGGGGATGGTGAAGTGGTTCCTGAGCGCTGAGGCGGCGGAGGCTCGCTCGCGGACGATAGGGCATTTCACGCTCATGATGAATCCGGATGGCGTCGACCACGGGTGGTGCCGCGTCAATGCTCAGGGGATTGACTCGAACAGGAGTTTTCGGGCGGAGGGATCCGATCCGGCGCTCCAGCCGCATGAGGCGTATATCTTTCAACGGGATCTGGAGTCGCTCGTGCATTCCGATGCGCCGGTGACGACGAGTTGGGCGATGCATTCCTCGCCGTCGGCGAAGTTGTCCCCGATGTTGGTTGGTCGGGGGCCGGAGTTGCGGGGAGCGCTGGGATCCGACGAGGTTTTTGGGGCATTGTTGAAGGAGCATGATCCGCAGAATTTGATTAACGACTATCGCGAGCATCATCGGGGAGTGACGCCGAAGTGTTTTTGGGATGGGGGACCGCATCATGCGTGGGGCATCACGACGTTTCTGGTGGAGGGCGGCGGAAAGGGAATGAACAAGGCGCGGGCGATTGAGGCTGGAGGCATTCTTATGCGGGCGCTCACGGAGTATTATGCCGGGGAGCGGGTTGGAGGGTAGAGGTAAGCCTAATGGGCGTGTCGCGCCTGGGGATTGTTGGAAAGGCAGAAATCGAGTTTTGAGGATAAAACTCGGTTTCATCGCGATTCGGCGATCGTTCCTACAAAACGTACGCGCGAACAAGATAAAGTTGGGGGAGTAAGTATGGAGTTTCAGGGTAGGGCTTGGCAGATTGAAGTCGGTGTTATAGCGTTGTCGGTTTTCGTCGCGTGTCTGTTGGTTTCGGCGAATTGTGTCGATGCCACCGATAATCTGACGGGACCGAAACCTTTGGTGGTCGCGGTTCATGACGGCGCCGCGTTACAGAAAGCGATGGATGCGCATTCGGGCGGCGTGGTACGCCTCAATGAGCCGACGACGGTGCATTGCTCGGTACTCGAGTTGGTCGTCCGGGGTGAGGTGTCGCGGCACGCGCTGCTGATTCCTCCCGGCATTGAGCTTGATCTGAACGGCAGCACGTTGACCCTCGATCTCCGCTCAAATTCGCACGGGGTTCGGTTGTCCAGTCACTCCGCGATTCGCAACGGGACAATCCGCGTCGTGCGCAGCGAGGGGAAAGGGTCGCAGGCGATTTGGCATTCCGGAATCAGCGTGGGCGCTCCCTACGACGATGGAGGAACGCCCGCGAAGCCAAGCTACTTCTCCAAAGTGTCGCACTGGCGGATTGAGGATATCACCATCGATCAGCAGGTGGCGGCGGCGGCAATCGCACTGATGTCCGAGGCATGTTTCGGCGTTATCCGACGGGTTCGGATTCTTGATTCGCCAAAGGCGCTGATGGGCATCGGATTGGACTGGGGCAGCGTCGGAAAGATGACCACGGCGGATGACCAGATTCCGCGCATGCGCGAGTTGTGGGAAAAGGGCGAAATCTATAGCACGCACCCGCACGACATTCTGATTGAGGATATCCAAGTCGGGCATCTCACGCGGAATGTTGATGGAAACGACGCCGGCGTGCGGTGCTCGGCGTGTTATAATATCCGCATCCGAAACGTGCATGTGGCGTCGGCGGCGACCGCGGTGGCAATCTTCGGCGGGGATTGCGGTTTTGAGTTTGCGCCGGTCTCGCTGCGTCCGATGGCTCACACGGGATACGAGATTGACGGCGTAGTGATTGACACCGCGTTTCGCTTCGGGATTGTGTTGAACGGCTTGGCGGACAACGTCTATCGGTCAAGCGAAAATCACGGCTACGAGACGCTGATTGATACGGCGCACCCCGGCTTGAATCGCGTGGTGGTGAGGGACTGCCGACTGAACGGCGGGGGCACGCCGAAGAATCAGGGGATATTTATCACGGCGGTTACGGAGGCGGAGGTGCGGGATGTGGTGGTGGAGGGATTCGGAATGGGGGCTCGCATCAAGAATTGGGTGAACGGGCTGCGGTTCGTGAATTGCGATCTGTCCCGGAATAACCAACCGTACACCATTCTTAGCGTCATTGAAGCGCCGAAAAACCTTGTTTTTGAGTGATCATGGGAGCAGATTGAGAGTTAGACTCCACGCCAATAACTACTGCGTATAAGAACTGACCTCTTGTAGCTTGGTAATTTTTTGCTTATACTCGTCCGCAATCGCGCAAATCATCGCGCGTCCAGCGTATTGTGATTGTTAAAACCCGTCGGCACAAGTTAATCATCCTCCCCCGACTTCGTTGAACTTACTGGCGACTCACCTGCCGCCTCTTGCACGCACGTCCGCGGCTAGCGCCGAAAGCGTCACTGCTCGATCTTGTCGCCCTTTAGGAACGGCGGAGGTTCGTTAAAGGGCACTCCTCGCGCAATCGCACTCTCTCGCCGGCGGTACCAGTCTAAACTAGCCTGATGAGCCTTGGCTCTGCCACTCGCTTCGCCTTCGGCTCTGCCACTCGCTTCGCCGACAGCCTCGCTTTCGGCTTTAATTCTTTCGATTTTGGCTTTGAACTTATTTGTCAAATACATGATGATGTCCCATATTTGAATAAACGCGGCAAAAGTGATTGCTTCAAAGACAGCAAACGCGCCTAGATGAAAAACCGGAAATATCATCTCTGCCTTTAGGGTTTTGGCGGCGGCGCCAAACGCTCGGTACGCAACCCTAACGTATCACCTGAAAGACGTACGGATGAATGTATATACTTCACGCTGCTGAAAATTGCGTATTTTCAAGCGTTTGGCGGTAGGTGCGGTTGGAAACCGCGAGGATTTCTATCGCACTCACTATCCGTTCGTTTGATCCTACGGGGAACACATGTCGCGATCAGGAGATCGCTCCTACAAAAAACGCAATTTCTGACAGCGCGGAGTATAAGTAGGGTTCCCGCACTTACATTCAGCTGCCTATCGTAGGCATCTCCCCGGTTAGCGACGAAAGCGTTACTGCTCGGTATTGTCCCCGTTTAGAGAAGGGGGCGGGTCGTCAAAGGGTAGACCTTGCGCCTTCGCGTTCTCGTGACGGTAGTACCACTCTTCCCAAACCTGATGAGTCTCGGTTCTGCCTTCGGCTCTGCCTATCGCTATGCTTTCGGCTTTAATTTCTTCGATATTGGCTTTAAATTTATTTGTCAAATACATGATGATGTCCCATACTTGAATAAACGCGACAATAGTGACTGCTTCAAAGACACTAAACGCCGCCAAATGCGAAACCAGAAATGTCAACTTTGCCTTTAGAGGTTTGGCGGCGTCCCCAAACTCTTGGTACACAACCCATATCGTATATCCCAAAAAGATGAACGAGTAGAACTTTAGGCTGACGTTAGCCCACTTACGCTGAATGCCCAGGAAAGGCACAATCTCGTCATCCCATTTGTGCTCAATTTGAGTGTGTTCCATAAGACGTGTCACAAACAAAAATGGTTGTCTCCTAATTTTTCACAACACCGCCATCCTAACTAAATGGCCAGTTTCTAATTTTACTCAAGATTGAATCAGTTGTCAATAAGAAAATTGTCCAAGCCAATCACGTCTGGAATCCTATGATTGTGTTACTATCCGTTCGCTTGGTGGCTGTCCCCTACAGAGTCACAAAATAGCGCTCATACGAATTCAAAATTCTAAATGTTACAATCAATCGGAGACGATCAAACGAACGGATAGTGAGTAGGATTTTCTATCGCACTCATTGTTCATTCGCTTGATCGATAGAGTTCCCCAATGAATTGCACTACTACAAACCGCCGATGATTGTAACTTGTAGATTCGGAATTAGTATCAGATAACGATTCACATTTTCTCATTCAACCAAATCTTCCCGCCTTCCAATCTTCCATCCTTCCGCTCGCGACACCATTCCAACGCTTTACTCACTGTCAACAACCAAAAATCAGATGCGCTTTCCCCAAGTTTCTTGAGGGCTTGCATTTACGCCGCCGTTGGTTTATACTATACGAGTGAATGAGCAGTTTCCTCGCAAATAACTCCAATAATCAACACGTTTCAATGTATCAAGGGAAGACCATGCCAGTTCTAAGTCCGCAAGATCACGCTTTTTGGGAAGAAAACGGCTACCTCGTACTCCACGAGGCGGTTCCGCCAGAAAATTTGAAGGCGTGTGAACAGGTTATCTGGGACTTTCTTGAAATGAACGCGGATGACCCTGAGACGTGGTATCCGAAGCCGCCTCGCCCGCAGATCATGGTTGAAATCTACCAACATCAGGCGCTTTGGGATAACCGACAGTACCCGCGCATTCATCAGGCTTATGCGGAACTGCGTGGCACGAAGAAATTGTGGGTCAGTTTTGACCGCGCCAGCATGAGTCCGCCGATTCGTCCTCCCGATTATGTGCCGTCAATGGTTGGACCGATGGCTTTGCACTGGGACATATCCTCGCTGCTTCCGCCCTATCGGATGATACAAGGAGTCCTCTATTTGACGGACACCGCCGCCAACCAAGGCGCGTTCACCTGCGTGCCCGGATTCCACCGCAGGCTTGAGTCCTGGGTGAAAAGCCTGCCGCCGGACGCGGATCCGCGCAAGCAGGATCTGATGAGCTTGGGCGCCGAGCCGATACCCGGAAAGGCGGGAGATTTCATTATATGGAGCGGCGCGCTGCCGCACGGGGCAGGATTGAATACCGCGGACCGTCCGCGGCTGGTACAATACATCACCATGCACCTGGCTCAAGAGGACGACGAGGAAGCGCGCTCCCAGCGCATTCATGCGTGGCGAAATCGGTTGGCAGGCACTGGCGGGAGCAGCGACTTAAACCGCAAAGAGAAAGAACACGGAACTGGAGAAACGGCGAAGTTAACCCCGTTGGGACGTAAGTTGCTAGGTTTGGATCGCTGGGACGACGGAATGCCCGGAGATCCCTAAAATAAGTGCAATTCATTGAGGATCTCTATCGATCAAGCGAATGGATAATGAGTGCGATAGAAAATCCTACTCACTATTCGTTCGTTTGATCGTCCCGCATTGGCTGTAACATTTAGATTTTGAAGCAGGATCAGGTTCGTTTTTCGCTTTCGAGGTATTCCGGCGTAGGATAATCCGCCCAGCCGGTCAACGGCAGACCGGAATAGGGATGATCTCGTTCGGTTACGACCTCGATAACCGCCGGACCACCGCACGCCAAGGCTCGCTCCATCGCCGGAGCGACCCCTTCCCGATTGGTGACGCGCTCCGCATACACGCCAAACGACTTGGCGAGAAGCACAAAATCCGGGTTGGCGAACTCCTGCGTCCCCTCGCGGTAAAACTCCGTCCCGAAAACCGCATCCTCGCCATACCATTCGGATTGCAGGTCTCGGATGCTCACCCAGCCGTTGTTGTTGTTCACAACGTAGACCACGGGAATGTTGTATTGCACTGCGGTGGCAAGTTCTTGGCACGTCATGAGGAAACTCCCGTCACCGATGAACCCGACAACTTGGCGATGCGGGGCAGCCAGTTTGCAGCCGATGGCGGCGGGGACCGTGAAACCCATCGTGGAAAATCCCCCGGAGGAGACGTGAGTGTGCGGCGTGTAAATCGGAAAGGCGCGCCAGAGGTGGTCCTGAGCATGCCCGGCGTCGCTCAGGACAATGACATCGCGCTCCAGAATCCGGCGCAGTTCGGCAAGGCAACCCGCGGAGGTGAACGCATCTGTCGGCGGGGCGCGCCACTCGTCGAGAATCTGGTGCCATTCGTCCTTGTGGTTTTGAATCTCCTTGAAGTAGGATGTCTCCGTGTAGTCGAGGACGCCGTGCGGCCGCAGGGCTTCCGCCAGGTCGCTTAGAACCGATTTCGCATCGCCGAAAAGCCCTACCTCGACAGGATAGTTCTTCGCGATTTCGCGAGTGTCAATATCAATCTGGATAATCTTGGTCGGCGGGACGTTAAAGGTCACTCCCTTCTTGTAAGATGATGCCGTCCATTCCGCGAACCGGCAGCCAACCGCGAGGATGACATCCGCATGCGGCGCGAGCGCATTGCCGCACTTGGATCCCATGAACCCGATGAAGTAGCACCAGAGAGGATGGTCTTCGGACATGACTCCTTTGCCGTTAAAGGTGCTGACCACGGGAATGCCTCGTAGTTCCGCCACCTCCCGGAGTTCAGCTGTCGCTCCGGAACGCAGCACTCCACCGCCAGCCAAGATAAGCGGACGCTCCGCCGAGAGCAGTAATTCGACAGCGTCGGCCAAATCATCGGGGTTGGCATGCGCCTCGGTCGTTGCTCGATACTTCTTGGGATCCGGGACGGTTGCTTCAACGGCTTCCGCTTGCACGTCCATGGGGAGATCGATGTGCACCGGCCCGGGGCGCCCGCTTGTGGCGATGCGGAACGCGCGAGGCAACACCTCAAGCAGTTGTTCCACGCGGGTGACGTTCCAGGTCCGCTTCACGATGGGACGGATGACCTCGGGAAAATCCGCCCAATGGTTGCGCTCAATCTCCTGCATCGCACCGCGCTCATTCATGTAGGTCGGGCAGTTGGCAGTGAATAAAATAAGCGCGGTCGAGTCCATGAATGCCGTGGCAACCCCGATGAGAGAGTTGACCGCTCCGGGACCGACCGTCGTGAAACACGCCATCGGCTTTCCGGTCACGCGGTAGTAACCGTCGGCTAGATGCGCCGCGGATTGCTCGTGGCGCACCATGATCGTTTTGATTCGGTCGCTTCTGCGCCGCAACCCGTCCATGAGCGCGAGCGTCCCGTGTCCGGGCAAACCCGCCACATACGGAACACCCTCCTTTATCAGATAATCTACGATGATTTCACTTCCTGAAAGTGTGGGCATGGTATCCTCCTTTCATCACAGCGTTTCGCCTTGCGTAACCGTGTAATTCAGCCAAAAATAGTAGCGACTTTGGTTTGACATGTATTACTCTCGACTATCGGTAGGAAGTATCCCTTAATTATATCTGGGAGCCTTTGATTATACATGGCAGCCTTCATTATGCGTGAGAGCCTTATTATGCGTGGCAGCCTTCATTATGTGTAAGAGCTTTCATTATACGGTGGCAGCCTTGGTTATACGTGTATACGTGGGAGGGGCATCTTGCCCCGATTTCCCGCGTTCACAATAAATCAACGGACTAAACAGTTGCCGCCTTGCGATTCACATCTCTACGCGCACTCTCTGCAGATGGCAATCACGCACGAGTAGCTATTACCTCACAATTCCATTTGATGAATTCCCCGCAAGCCAAATGTAGTGCAAAAAGCCTCCGGAGCGATCTATTCAGACAGAGGTATGCCCGCGATAATTTTCGGATTGGCGCTAGGTTTGAGGGTTCCGGCATCCTCATCGAACTCGAATTCGGAAATGTGGAAATTCGTGTTGTAATTCCAGACCCAGACCTGATTGCAGATGCGACTCCATTCGTACATGTCCTTGCCAAATGCCCAATTCTTGCACTTGGGATTATCGATTGTGTGTAGCGTACAACATTCGGCGCTGGAAAGTTGAATCCGAACATTACGCCGCGGTCGGAGCGTTTTGGGCGGTTTGCGGGTATGGACATACGCAAGTGTTCCGACATCGGCGTCCGGATGTACCCCCTCTACACGCTCCGCAACGGCGTTGACAAACGCAAGTTGCGCGCCCATCGGCGAGCCTTCGTGTTGGTTAATCTTCTCGCACGAATCGCACTGACAGTAGCCATCGGCATCCGATTGGCTGACGCTCACAATCTGGAGGTCGGGATGTTCGTCGAGATATTTGATCGCGGCGTTAGCGGCAATATCGACGACTTCCGGGTTTGTGACACATAATTGGGGCGCCGTGTCGTGCCTCCGGGTTTCGCGCTTCCCATCCACGAGCGCATAATACTCCGGATGGTCTGTGCCGTGCTCCTCGAACGGTACCAACCAATGAATGGAGGGCTTGATAAGCGGTTGCGTCGGTGCCCCTCGCTCGCGCCTATGGGTTGTAAGGGTGCGCTCAAGCGCTTTGAAGTAATCGGACGCGAGCCTTGGTCCATCCGCAATGTGTGCCATTTCGTAACGCCGGCATAGGTCGATATAACGGTCGATAAGTTTGGCGCGTTCTCCCGACTCTATCTCCCCTCCCGCAACGAACATCGTCCGGTAAGCCGAGATGGAAGCCTTTTTGACTCGCGCCCGAACAGTGTCGTCGTCCGCAAGCGCCAACGCATCCTCGAAATAGTCGAAAATGTTCCGCGAAATCTCCGGATTCAGTCCGACCTCATACGCCGACGGATAGCAGTCCGGGTGAACCCGCTTCGCTTCGGCGTTGTCGTGGAACATGTCGATGTAATCCATGAGCGGCTCGGCGGCGCGCTTGTAGTGCAGCTTGAGAAATTCTTCCAAGATGGCGCGGTCATCAAGATGCGGATTCCACATCAATCTCCCGCTAAGGTAATTCCGAAGATCGGAGAATTCGCCGCTCAAACAACTGACGTTTGACTGCATAAACAGTCCTTTTGCGTTGTTTCGCAGGAAGTAACGGATGTTCGGGGCGATGACGCGCAGGTTGGGAAAAGGGAGATCGTAAGCGATGAAATTGATGTTGTAATTCCAGACCCAAATCTCATTGCAGATTTCCCTCCACGCATCCATATCGCGGCAAAAATCCCGATTCTTTTTGCAGTTCGGATCGTCAATCGGGTGGAGCGTGCAGCACGCGATGCTCGAAAGTTGGATTTGGACGTTATGTCGTGGTCGGATAGTTTTGGGCCGCTTGCGGCTATAATGGTAAGCGAGTGTGCCGACTTTGGCGTCCGGGTGTGCCTTCTCAACCCGTTCCGCAACCGCGTTTACAAATGCGAGTTGCGCGCCCATCGCTGAATCCTCGCGCACGTTAATCGCCTCACACGGGCCGCACCGGCAGTATGCATAAGTATCGGCTTGACTGACACTGACGTTTCTGAATTCAGGATGTTCGTCCAGTTGCCTGATGGCGGCTTCCGCGGTAAGTTCGACAACTTCCGGATTCGTGACACACAACTGCGGGCCGCCGCCGAACAGATCGGCATCGCGCTTTCCGTTAACCAGCGCGTAATACTCCGGGTGATCCGCCCCGTATTTTGCGAAGGGCATCAACGTGCGGCAGGAGTGGTTAATTAGCCTTTGTCGCGTTTTGCCGCCCAACTTGTCATCTTCCGTCTCCCTGTTTACACGCAGCCTCGCGGCAAATTCTTGGTGGACCACGTTTTCATAATAGCCGTTCGATCGGAACGAAAACGGCGGGTTGTATCTATATGTGCCGCAGGGAATACGAGGCAAGGACACTTCCGGGACGTGCGTATGATCATGAGTAAGGAAGCGTACGCCAACAATGTCTTCAAGGAACTGATAGACGCCGTAGAGTGTGCCGCGTGGCCGCCCGCCCGCGATAATTAACCGGTCGCTCTCGACGGTGATTTGCAGTTCCTCCTCCGCCATCATTCCGGAATCAAGCGCGGAGGCATCCGCCCCGATACAAACCGCGCGGGTTTTCCGCCGAACTGTCTCGCCCAATGCGAGTTGTACCCCCGTCGCTTTCCCGAACCACAACCGGAACTCTTCGGCGGCATATTTCTCGGAGGGAATTGCTTGGGGAGACACCACAATATTCCAACCGCGCATTTCGGGGCAATCTAAGACCCCCGGCGCCGGTTGATAAGAAAGCGTCTTTGAAATTGTAATTTCCATTTTAGCCAGCCATTCTCATGTTGTCATTTTTGGGGCAATATCGTACGGTTTTGCGCGAATTTAACGCTTACACCTGGCTCCCCGCTGGGACTAAAAGACTCACACAATCAAGGAGTCTCGGTTTCGTGATTGCCTTACCGGCTTGAGGGTTTACAACGGGAGATTAGGTTCTGTTGACATTTCATCACAACGCGACAATCAAGAGGGCTACACAGACGCACAATCCTTCGTAGGGGTTGGGTTCCCCAACCCATTCGTTACGTTCCCAGCTCATGGGGCGAGGAAACCTCGCCCCTACGATTGGACACACACTTCACGCAAATATCGACAGAACCTAGGCAAATAATGCGTTAATTTTCTTAACTTGATCCCTATGGTAGGGCAGTTCATTGTCTCTCAAACGGTTTCAGGATCGTCGCTGACCACCAGGTTCTGTTGACATTTCATCACAACGCGACAATCAAGAGGGCTACACAGACGCACAATCCTTCGTAGGGGTTGGTTCCCCAACCCATTCGTTACGTTCCCAGCTCATGGGGCGAGGAAACCTTCCCCCTACGATTGGACACACACTTCACGCAAATGTCAACAGAACTTGATCCCTATGGTAGGGCAATTCATTGTCCCTCACACGGTTTCAGGGTTTTCACTGACCACTAACCACTTGCCTTTCATCATAACGCGACAATCAAGAGGGCTACACAGACGCACAATCCTTCGTAGGGGTTGGGTTCCCCAACCCGTTCGTTACGTTGCCAGCTCATGGGGCGAGGAAACCTCCCCCCTACAATTGGACACACACTTCACGCAAATGTCAACAAAACCTAGGCAAATAATCAGGGGAATCGCATCTAACTTTTCAGCGACAATCCGTAGGTTGGGTTGAACGACACATCAAGAACAACCCGTCCACAGGATAACCGCGCCCAGATACCGATACCGCTAAAATCCCCAAAATCGTAGTGAAACCCAACACTGCTACCATTTTATTGGGGAATCCAGCGGGTTTTATGTATCCACCCGGCTTGAGGTATGGGTGGACGGAAAATTTTCACCCTTCCCGTCTTCCATCCTTCCAATCTTCCTTATGCCAAAAATCAGGTGCAATTCCCCTGGGCAAATAATGCGTTAATTTTCTTAACTTGATCCCTATGGTAGGGCAGTTCATTGTCCCTCACACGGTTTCAGGGTTTTCACTGACCACTAACCACTAACCACTAACCACTCACCTTCGCTTTTTATGCCACATTCGCTCAAAGTTGTCTCTGGGCGCAAAACCAAGAATCCGCTTCGCTTTCTCGTTTGAGAACATTTGGTGCGGCAGATCGGCAAAGATATTGAAAACTTCGCATCGTGACGGAAGCGCCGAAAGATCAATTTCCAATCCCAGTCTAAATGCCTCGGCCGCGTCTCGCCAACTTACGCTAAACGGATTAAGATCGGTTCCCTCACTGGCATCGGTATGTTCGCGGAAGTTAAGAAAGAGATAACAGAGAAGATGGATGTCGTGGTTTTCCGTGAATACCTTGCAAATTTCCTGCCCGAGTCCCTTCGTTAGAGCGTAAAGCAGCGTACCGGGATGCGGCGGAACGTCGGGACTTAACTCAAAGTCATAATCCGTATAAGAATCTCCCGCGACGGTAAAATGGGGGCCCGTGTTAATCACCCTTTTTATGCCGTGCTCCGCCGCGGCGTGCATCGTGTTATAACACCCGCGCGTGCTTACATCGAATGCGAGTTGCCTGTCATCCCGAAGAACGGAACAATTGATGATTGCGTCCATGTTTTCCGCTGCCCGCATAACCTCATCCAAGCAAGCGATATCAACCCGAATGGATTCATGATCTGTTTCAATCGGCTTAATGTCGGTGAGTCGCAGTTCGTAGTGAGCTTCCAACGCTTTTACGACATGGGGTCCCAAGTAACCGTTCGCTCCTAATATCAAAACCTTCATCCGTTGCCTCCGAGCCGCGGCGAGATTACACCGCAATACCACCAAGTAAAATGCGAATCAACATATTATTCTACGCACGATCTGCATGAAAAGCAAGAAAAAACCGAATCAGAACACTCAAGAGCGAATTTGAGACACCTTGCGCGCCAACTTTTGCAAAAATGAGCGGCTTTCATTCGTGAATAGAGAGTGAATCCCAAACTTGGCGGTTTACATCTGCATATCTTTCGTGGTATACTATTATTTGTTCACCTTTGGCGCTAGTTCAGACATCAAATTGAGGCATTGATAAAAGGGCAATGTCGCCGCGGCAAACTGGGCGATTGATTCCTACCATCTTGTTGGTACAAATTGACCTGAAATTCCAAACTGGCAAAATTTGGTTACCGATATGGAGATACTCCCTATGCATAAACGTCATTTCATTTTCGCTTTACTCGCTCTATTCACGTTCATCATAAGCTCTCAACATGCGTTCGCTCAACCGCAAGTCGCCCTGGACACATACGCCATCTTCGAGGGAAGTTGCCTTATCTGCCATGGCCCCGACGGCGCCTATCGCGAATCGCTCCTCATGGAACACACGGCGCTCATTGCTGGAGGTACGGTGGTGCCGGGAAACCCCGACGCCTCCGAATTGTACAAACGCCTGCTTGGACCAACCGAAAACGGAGCCCAGATGCCGCTCGGTCAGCCCCAGTTGCCTCCCCAGTCGATTGAGACCATCAGACAGTGGATATTGGCGGGCGCGCTCGACTGGGAGACACTGCCCGCTACCGACCGGCCGTTTATCTCTCCCGCGCAAACACTCAACAATATCGAAACGCACCTCATGTCGCTTGAACCGTTTGACCGAGCCTACGCTCGCTACTTTACGCTCACGCATCTGTACAATGCCGGCGAAACGGCGGAGATTCTTCAGGAATACCGCAAAGCGCTCTACAAATTGGTTAATAGTCTGTCATGGGGAGCCACAATCATCAATCCGACCCCCATCGACCCGCAAGCGACTATCTTCTACATCGACCTGCGGCATTACGAGTGGGATGTCAATGACGGTTGGACGAGGATGGAGGAGGAATATCCCTATCACATCCCGTTTGACGCGCCCGAACACACCGCGCTGCGGACACAACTCGGACGATTGCAGACCCAGATGAAGTGCGATATACCGTCTATTCATATCGACTGGTTCATCGCAAAGGCGTCCAGCCCGCCGCTCTACCACGACCTGCTTTCTCTGCCGTTGACGGAAAGAGAATTGGAGACGCGGTTGGAGGTGGATGTGGCGCGCAATCTGACCAACGCCCCCGGGGTTCGCGTCTGGCGAGCGGGATTCAACAATTCCGGTGTGTCCAACAACAATCGCGTGGTGGAACGCCATACCTCCCGATACGGAGCGTATTGGAAGAGCTACGACTTTGCCGGCAGTGTCGGCGCGCAGAATGTCTTCACCCACCCGCTCTCTTTCACGCACGATGGCGGTGAAGCCGTGTTCAATCTTCCAAACGGGTTGCAGGCATATTACGTGGTCAACGCATCCGGATTCCGGTTGGATGAAGCGCCGATAAACATCGTCTCAAACCCCGCCGCCAGCGACCCGACGGTACGCAACGGGCTCTCCTGTTTCGGTTGCCATACGGAGGGGATGAAGACATTCGAAGACCAGGTGCGCTCGGTGATTCAGAGCAACGCCAACCCGCCCTACAACAAAGCGCAGGCGCTTCGTTTGTACGTCGAGAAGTCGGACATGGACGCTCGCGTAGAAAAAGACATGGAAACATACAGAGTAGCGCTTGAAGCCACGGGGGGTACGTTTAGCGGTGTTGAACCGATTTCACGTTTTCATGAGGCGTTTCAGGGACCGGTGGACGCCGCGTACGCCGCCGCCGTGGTCGGATTGCAAACCGACACGTTTCTCCAAAGGGTTCGTGAGAACCGAGGGTTGCAAAACGTCGGTTTGCTCGCGCTAGACACCGAGAACGGGAGTGTGAAACGCGACGCTTGGACATCCAATTTCCGAGACGTGATGTACGCGTTGGATTACCCGTTGCAGGTAGAGGAACCGCCTGTTGTGACGCCGCCGGATGTGATTCCGGGTACGGTGGTTCAGATTCCGGACCCGAACCTGCGCACCGCAATTGCCGAAGCCCTTCGCAAAAGTCCCAATGCCCCGATTACTGCGGAGGAGATGAAAAGATTGAAAGATCTCGACCTGGGGGACAGGGGCGTACGCGATTTGACAGGGCTGCAGTTCGCGACACATCTCAGATGGTTGCATCTACCGAATAATCAGGTCTCCGACCTCTCACCGATAGCAGGTTTAATTGAATTGCGCGAGCTCTCGTTTCGTCGTAATCCTATTGCCGACATATCGCCTGTAAGGGGCTTGACCAACCTTACTCATCTCCGGTTTGGTCGCTGCCAGGTATCCGATGTTTCGCCTGTGAGAGCATTAGCGAACCTCATTCACTTGGATTTCGAGCACAATCCGGTATCCGATATATCACCTATAATAGGATTAACAAATCTCAGGCGCTTGGAAATCCAGAGAACTTTAGTATCCGACCTGTCGCCGGTTGCACGTTTAATCAATCTGGAGGAATTAATTTTTCACGATAATACCGTATCTGACCTATCGCCAGTTTCAGGATTAACCAATCTAAAGTTTATACATTTTGGGGAAAATAACGTATCCGACGTGTCACCGCTTGCACGATTAGTCAATCTGGAACACATAAGGTTTAGTGTTAACGAAGTATCCGACATTTCGGCGTTCGCAGGATTGATTAACCTGAAACACATTCGGACGTGGGGCAACCCTATCTCCGATTTGACGCCCCTGGCAAGATTAACAAAAATGGAGGATTTGGACATTTGCGGTGCAAGATTACAGAATGCGAGCCTAGCGCCGCTAGCGGGCTTAACGAGTTTGAAACAGTTGTATCTCGCCGGCAACGGAATATCGGATATATCACCCATTGCAGGGCTAACCGGGCTAAATCGTTTGAGCTTTGAACACAACAACATCTCGGATATATCGACACTTTCGGGATTTACCAATTTGAAATGGCTGAACCTCGCCGACAACAGAATCCCGGACATATCGGCGCTGTCACGGCTAACCAACTTGACTTGGCTAGACATCACCATAAACGAAATCTCCGATTTTTCGCCTTTGGATGGACTGCGTGAAAATCTGAAACTCTTTTGGCACATCAATCCGGGCTACCCAATAGGAGGGACGAAAATAGAGGGTCCTTGGTTATGGGTCGCATTGCCGGAGGCAAGATTGCAGCGCGATGCCGATTTATTATCGGAAGCGACCGGTGGCAAGGCCACAGAAGTGGGGGTTGCCACCCATGGCGCAACCGTGGGAAAGCCTGTAGGCGATGATGTGTGGAGGTTCGATATACTGCCATCTACTGATCGGAACAACATTGGAAATATGTTGAAAGGCACGGTACCTGACCATGGCGTGACTTACGGCTTTGTCTCTCTTTATTCGCCACGCGAACAGGAGACGACCATGTATGTCGGCAACGATGAAGGGCTCAAGGTTTGGCTCAACGGGGATTTGGTATATGAGGTGTTGGGGGACAGGGCGCTGGAACTCAATTACAATGATTTCTTCCCTGTCACGCTGAAGCAAGGGAGAAATGTTTTGTTAGTCGCGGTTTTCTCGCCTAGGGATCGCACTGGCGCCTTTTTCGGATTCGCGCCGAGCGCTGACTACACGGTGATAACTGGTGTCGATTACGCCTTTTCCAAATCCCCAATTCATGTCGGCGACACCTTTACCCTTGATGTTCGCGCCGAAAATGTACCTGACATGGCGGGGTGGCAGTTTGATATTGACTTCAACCCTGAAGTCCTTCAAGCGGTTGAAGTAAGCGAAGGCGACTTCCTCAAGAGCGGTGGCGGAGCGACCTTCTTTCGGCGCGGGGGAGTTGACAACACGAATGGAAAAATCACCGGATTCAGCGCGGCGCGCACGACCACCGGCGGCGCGAGCGGCAGCGGATCGCTCCTCCAAGTGACGTTCAAGGCGAGATCCGACGGTGAAACAAGATTGGCGCTTCAGAATTTACGGTTCGGCTCCGCCACCGGAGAAGAGATTCCCGCAGGTCCCCACGAAATCCGATTCACGGTGCAGAGACGGCTCCCCACAGGGGATGTCAATCGCGATGGATCTGTCGATATCCTGGACCTTATTCTCGTGGCGCAGCAGTTGGGCAAAAACGTAGCCGCGGACTCCGCGGTGGATATCAATGACGATGGTGTTGTCAACATTTTCGACCTCACCCTCGTGGCGCAGGGAATCGGGGGCGCCGCCGCGCCCGGAGCGTCGATGGACGCGACAATAGAGGCGTGGATTTCACTCGCGCGCCTTGAAGATAACGGCTCAGTTGCCTTTCGACAAGGCATTGCGAATCTCGAAAACCTGTTAGTCTCGCTGATTCCCCAAGAGACGGCGTTGCACGCCAACTACCCGAATCCGTTTAATCCTGAAACCTGGATACCGTATCAGTTGGCAGTTTCCGCGGACGTGACGCTTACAATTCACGATATGAACGGGGTTACGGTGCGGCATTTCGAGTTGGGGCGTCAAACCGCGGGGATGTATCAGAGCCGTGATCGCGCGTTGTATTGGGACGGCCGCAACGGGCGCGGCGAGTCTGTGGCGAGTGGCCTCTATTTCTACACATTGAGGGCGGGTGAATTCGCCGCGACGCGCAAGATGCTGATTAGGAAGTAGAGCAGGGCAATTGCCGCGCAGAAACCGAATTTTTTCCAACGTGGAAAAACGGGATTGACAAAAATTAGGCAATTCACCTATAATTTAGCGAACGTGAACCAAAAACTCGGTTTCTCTGCATAGGTAGTTAGGACTTACGCACTTCTGTAGGGAACAACGATCGTTGTTCCCTACGGTCTCATTGATGGGGGCCTCTGCTGTAGTTGCGCGATTTATCGGGCGTGGAGAGGCGTGTGGGGCGGTGATAAACCGCCGAACTACAAGGCTTTGAGGGTTCAACTGCGTAAGTCCTAGGTAGCAACTTGCTTTAAGTAGTATTCTGTGGTTAAAACGAAAGAGGTAACCAGCTATGAAACGTCCGAACGCGGCTCCGAATTTGCTCCCAATCCTTTCAATGCTCTTGGTCCTCGCCGTGACGTACTCGACCGGCGCCGAACCCTATACTTCCCCCATCTGGTCAATCCAATTCAGTCCGGATGGCAAAAACCTTGCTGTCGGACGCTACCAGTGGGTGCAACTATGGGATCTGAACACGCGCGTGGTGATTCAAGATTTGGAGCCTCACTCCGACGCTGTCCGATGTCTAAAATTTTCGCGTGATGGCAAAACCCTGTTCGCGGGAGGAGGCATGCCGGCGCAGAACGGCGAACTCCACGTTTGGGAGATTGAGTCCGGCGAACAAATTCAGGTCGTGGAGTGTCATGCGGACACGATCGAAGCTGTCGCCGTGAGCGCTGACGGTGCCAAAGTTCTCACTGCCAGCATGGATGAGCATGTATCCGTTGTGGCGCTTGACAGCGGCGACATCGAGCGAAGTCTTACCCAACATATTGATCGCGTGTTCGGGATAGATTTCCGCACGGATGGAAAATACTTCGTCACTGGCGGAAAAGACAAAACCGTCAAGATTTGGAATGCCCAGACCTACGAAGTGCTTGTGAACTTCGATCAAAACGACGCGGCTGTCTACTCTGTCGCGTTCGCGCCTACGGACAATATGATTGTCTCCGGCTCGGCTGACACGGTTCTCCGCTCGTGGCGCGTCACCGAATCGGTTGCCCAATCTGGAAGGGTTGAGACACAGGGGGCGCTGGTTCGGGTTTACGACGGGCATGAAGGGGCTGTTTACGCCATTGATTGTGGTACGAGAAATAACCAAGTTATCGTGGTGTCCGGAAGCGCCGACAAATCGGTCATTGTTTGGGATTTTCGCTCCGGCAGCCTCCTCTACACGTTTACCCAATCAACAGAGGAAATCTACGCCGTGGATTTAAGCGAAGACGGTAGGTTCGCCGCCGCTGGCGGGCGCGACGGAATAGCGAGAGTCTGGGATCTATCGAATGGGGAGTTGGTGGCGGCATTCGCCGAATAGCGGATGTGTCTACGGAAGTGTCGGGATCGGGAGATCCCTCCTACCATCAAAATATACTGCGCGCCGCCAAAAATTGCGTCTTTTGTAGGATCAAACGAGTGAATAGCGAGTGCGATAGAGATCTCCCAAACGAGTGGATAGCGAGTAGGATTTGCTATCGCACTCACTATCCGTTCGCTTGATCGATAGAGATCCCACAAGTGGAAAGCTGTGTTAATACTAATTCCGAATCTATTAGCACTTACGCACTTCTGTAGGGAACAACGATCGTTGTTCCCTACGGTCTCATTGATGGGGCCTCTGCTGTAGTTGCCCGATTTATCGGGCGTTGAGAGGCGTGCGGTGCGGCAATAAATCGCCGAACTACAATGCTTTGAGTGTTCAACTGCGTAAGTCCTTCTATAAGTTACAAGAACCGGCAGTTTGTAGTTGCCCGATTCATCGGGCGTTTGTAGTTGCTCGATTCATTGAGCGCCTCCGATTGACTGTAACATTTAGATTCTGAATTCCTATCACACAACAATAATCGGTTTTTCAAAGTAGCGCTGCGCGTTTATTTGGCGTGTGAATTTTTTTCTTGACAACATTATGTACGTATAGTATAATATAGGGTATGTGGAGGAGACCGATGCGTAACGACCCGAAACGGCGCGTAAATCACTACATTTACGGCGGACTTTGTCCGCTGAACCAACAGTGAAGATGACAATCGTTTTTCGGCCGTTAACATCTTGTTCACCTTTGCGCGGGCTGGAATCCGTATTATCACTGGATCGGACGAACTCAATCAGCGTGAACGCGCACCTGAAAATCGGCTTTTTGTTCACCTTTTGTGCCTATTTTTCGAAGGCGTCTTTGACAAAAAACTAGGTACAAAATCACGCCAACCGCTCTAAAAACGCGTGCGGCGTGGACATTTTGTTCACCTTTTGCAAATGGATTACCGAAACCGATCAAGCGAGTGCGATAGAGATCCCTTTTTTCCCGAAAACTCGGTTTCTTCCGAAACAGAAAAGTGTCCGCTAATCTTGATTGTCTCTTATTCAAACACGCTCTTAGTCTGTGGTTTGTGGTAGTAATACTAATTCCTAATTGATGAGTTACAAGCATCGGGTGATTGTAGTTGCGCGATTCATCGGGCGTTTTTGATTTGCTGCTTGTAGTTGCGCGATTCATCGGGCGTTTTGACGAGTGTAACATTTAGATTTTGATTCCGTATAAGTACTTGCGGAGAGAGAATCGCGTGACCTGAGTCCTAAAACGCTTGACTTGTCCCTATGGTGTCGGGATCGGGAGATTCCTTCTGCCATCAAAATGTAGTTTGATAAACCGATACGGTGAAAGTCAATCAACCGCCCCAACGGATTGGAGGAGATTGTAAAATGAAAAGAACTTTAACACGGTATTTCGTGCTTCTGGCATGTGTAGGTTGTTTCTTCTCGGTTCAGTGCCGTTCCGCGTTCGCGCAAGGCACGCCTCGCATCAACGCCCTTTTCCCGGCCGGCGGGCAAGTGGGAACCACTGTCGATGTTTCCGTGCAGGGCGCAGACCTAACCGACGCGCATACCTTGATCATTGAGGGAGATACGGGGATAACCGGCGAGCTGTTTGATTCGAGTGGCGAAGTTGACACAACCCATCAGGAGTTGTTCGAGATCGCTTGTACGCAGTGCCACGAATTGCGTTCGCCGAGCAACCGATCAATGGCCGCCGCCCAATGGGCAGCGACCGTGGATGTGATGATTAACGAAAGGGACGCTCCCATCTCATCCGAAGACAGAGATAAGATAGTCTCATACCTTAAATCGGCGGTTGCGGCAAGCGGCGGCTTGAGTCTTCGCTTGTCAATCCCGCCTGACACCCCGCCCGGGGTCCGAGAAGTGCGCATCGTCGGTAAATTTGGCGCTTCTACCGCTTGGCCCTTTGAAATTAGCGAGGAAGCCGAGGAGATTGAACTGGAACCCAACAGCAGTATTGACGAAGCCGCGCCGGTGACAACCCCGATTGTCATAAATGGTTTAATCAATTCCGCCGCGGATGCGGATTATTTCCAATTCGACGGGTATGAGGGAGAACGATTCATATTCGAGGTCAAAGCGTTCCGACTCAATAATGCAAGCCAGCAGTTTTTTCACCCGGTCATTACTCTGTTTGATGCGGACGGAGAAGAACTCGCTCTCAGCACCGGTTTCCACAGTCTCGACCCGCTCATCGACTACACGATTCCTGCCGATGGCGCGTATTACCTCGGCATTCAGGATCTGCTATACGGCAATAATCCGTCGTCGGTATACCGCCTCTCGATGGGCGCCATCCCTTATAACACGTACATCTTTCCGCCCGCGGGGGAGATTGGAACAACGATTGATGCGGTGATAGGAGGCGAGAACCTCCCGGAGGTTTCTGAAACAGATTCGAATGTGGCGCTCGACATGCCGATAGAGTTGGCAGCCGATCGGACGCCCGGTTTGGGTGAGGTGCACACGCCTCTCGGAAACTTCCCCTTCATCGCCAGCCACGCGCCGGAAACGGTGGAGATCGCCATGCACGAACCGGTCGATACCGCGCCCGAGCCGACTGAGATGACCGATATCGAAGGACGAAGTTTGTTTGAGACAATGTGCAGTCAGTGCCATGAGTTGCGCTCGCCTGCCGACCAAGCCCTTACTGCCGACGAGTGGCGAACGACAGTCACACGCATGGTAGCCAAAGACAATGCCAACATCTCGGCTAAAGATGCCGAACGCATAATCGCCTTTGTGCAAGCCGAAGCGAGGCGCTTGGCGGCAATTATGGCTAGGCAAATCCACGGCGCGCAAGAGATCACGGTGTCGGGCGGCGTCAGCGGCCGCATCTCGGAAGCGGGCGATGTCGATTACTACAAGTTCAACGTTCGCGAGGGGCAAACGCTTGGGCCATGGTGGGTTATCCAGCCTTTCGACAACTTTAATGAAACCGGATTTGATGTCGTATATCCGCCGGAGGTGGAGATTGACCTCAAGAAGGAATACACCGGCAAAGGCGGACGGAAGATAGGATGGTATCAATCGACCGGTGTGGGAAACAGTGTGTTCTCGAATGTTTCGGAGGACGATGTTGTCGGTTATGCGCTGACTTATCTTGAATCGGACCGCGAACGCACCGAAATTTTGTCGCTCGGATCCGACGATGGAATCAAAGTTTGGGTGAACGATGAGTTGGTGTGGAGTCATCATGTCCATCGTCCGTTGCGTTCTGCCGATGACGTAATAGCCCTGCCGCTTTCCAAGGGGCGAAACAAGATTCTGCTCAAGATTGAAAACGGGTTTGGCCCTTGGGGATTTTTGGCTTCAATCGGGGGCTACTCAATGGATCTTTCTGCGGAACGGCTCGGTTCTCCATTAAGCCCGTCCCTGACTTTGCTGAACTCCAGAGGCGAGGTTCTTGCGAATAATGCCGGTATCGCCGGTGGGCGCGATGCGCGGATTGACTTTAGTTTCCCTGGACCGGATGTATACATGCTTCGAGTGGAGGACATCACCGGCGCCGGGGGAGATGGTCATATCTATCACCTGAGCGTGGTTCCGACGCGTCCCGATTTCAGCATTTCGGTGACACCTGACAATCCCAACATCGGCAGAGGCGGAACGGTCGTCCTGACTGTAACCGCGGATCGCCGAGTCGGATTCAGCGGTGAAATCATGCTTGAAGTGGAGAATCTGCCGCCGGGGGTGTCGGCAAGCACCGGAGCCATTTTGAAAGAAATGGGGGAAGGCATTATCACGTTGACCGCCGCGCCCGATGCGCCGTTGGATCACCGTGTCGTGCAAGTCGTCGGAAGTGTCATGCCGTTGACCGGCGGGTTGGTCAAGCGCGCCGCAAATCCGATCGAATTCTATCGGCTTGCCAACCAACTTCTGCCCGTTCAGCGCTCTAGCGTAGTGGTTAGCGTAACCGAGCCGCCCAATGTCATTCTATCCATTTCCCCCGAGAATCTTACCATTGCGCCTGAAACGCCGGCGCCGTTGAAAGTCATTGCGCAGCGCAAGCCCGGATCGCAGCAGATGCTTTCGTTAGCCCTGCTTGGCTTGCCGCCCGGGATTCGGTCTCGACAGTTGAACACCATCCTTGGGGGCGATCAGACCGAAGCCACGATTGTGCTTGAACCGATCATCGTTGGCGCCGGGATTACGGCGAGACAAAACCCGTTTATGGGTCGCGAGCTGGCGACGCTGCCCTACAATGTCGTTGTTACCGCCTCCGTCGGGCAACAGATTATAGCCAGCAGTCCTCCCGCCAAACTGTTCGTCGGCGCCAGCCCTGCCGACGCTGCGGAGATAAGCGCGGACTGATTTCTAAATTGAAACCATCAAGCGAGTGGATAGCGAGTAGGATTTTCTATCGCACTCATTGTTCATTCGCTTGATCGATGGAGATCCCGTTTTTTCCTCAAAACTCGGTTTCTTCCCGGTATCAATGTATTACAGCATCGGCATAAGGAGTTACGCGCTTTTGTAGGGAACAACGATCGTTGTTCCCTACACATGATGGGCAACTAGCGACTGATAATCATGGCAATCACTTAATCACACAAATCACATTTCAGACAATGTTAACCGCCGACGCCCGATACTTACCACATGCACTTAGCGCTAGTTGAAACCGAGTTTTTTCCTCAAAACTCGGTTTCTTCCCGGTATCAATGTATTACAGCATCGGCATAAGGAGTTACGCGCTTTTGTAGGGAACAACGATCGTTGTTCCCTACACATGACGGCCAACTAGACACTGATAATCATAGTCCATCACTTAATCACATAAATCACAGTTCAGACAATGTTAACAGCCGACGCCCGATACTTACCGCATGCACTTAGCGAATGGACCACTCAGCAGTTACCTCCAACTTAAGGCTTGTTTATCCCTCCCGCCACTTCTTATGCTGCGATTGACAAGAAACCCCGGTCAGAGACGATGAACCTGGTCAATGAACGAAAGGCGTCGACGATCCGGCGGCGTGCCGTGATCGTTGCACTGTTGCTCATCGCGCCGAACGCCTACTTTGTCATTGGCGCGGAGGTTTTGTCCAACCAGGGGTTTCCGACGCGCGTCGCCCTTTTTTACACCGTCGTTTTCATTGTTTTCGTTGTAACACTTCTCAACACCCTTCTCCAGAAGTTCCTGCCTGGCTCAGCCCTAACTCGACCGGAATTGGGCTTCCTCTACGTCCTGCTCTCCTTGGGCGCATCCCTTGCCGGCACCGATATGTTGCAAGGGCTCATGATAATGATCGGACACCCATTCTGGTTTGCCACGCCTGAAAACGACTGGAAAAACCTCTATTGGCAATATATCCCTCACTGGTTAACCGTGCAAGATTCAAGCGTGCTGACCGGATTCTATAAAGGTGACGCATCGCTTTACACCCAAGCCCATATCCGGGCTTGGATAGGAAGAACGCTGATCTGGGGCGGTTTCGTTTCCGTGTTGGTTTTAACGCTGCTGTGCATCAACGTTATTCTTAGAAAACAGTGGGTCGAGCGAGAGAAGTTGACCTACCCCATAATCCAACTGCCGCTTGAAATCACTCGCGGGCGCCTATTCTTCAGCCAAAAGTTGATGTGGTACGGGTTTGGTATTGCGGGGGGCATTGGAGTCCTGAACGGTCTGAGTTACCTTTTCCCGTCGGTTCCCTACCTGCCCGTAAAAGCTCAGAATGTGTCAATGTACTTCACCGAGAAGCCGTGGAGCGCCATAGGAGGCATGCTCATCGGATTTTACCCTTTTCTAATCGGAATCAGCTATCTGGTTCCACTCGATCTGTGTTTTTCCGTATGGTTTTTCTACCTCTTTTTCAAGGCGGAGCGAATCATCGGAAGCGTGTTGGGCCTTGAACAGTTACCGAGGTTCCCCTTCATCACGGAGCAATCCTTCGGGGCATATATCGGGCTGTGCGCCTTCGCTATCTGGTCGGGAAGAAAATTCTTTCGGGAGGTGGCGCGAAAGGCGTTCGGTATGCCGTCGACTCTTGACGACGGGGGAGAACCGATGCCGTATCGCTGGGCGTTGACGGGGGCGGTGTGCGGCATAACCTTACTCGTCCTCTTTTCATACATCGCGGGAATGTCGGCGTGGGTGGCGATCACCTTTTTCGCAATCTATTTTGTTGTTTCCACGACGATTGCTCGAATGCGCGCCGAACTGGGCGCCCCCGAACATAGTTTCGCGCGCACCGCGCCCGGCGTCGCCATGGTGAGCATTTTCGGGACGCGGCGCCTGGCGAAAAACAACCTTGTGATGTTTGCCTACTATTTCTGGTTCACGCGCACCTACCGAGGTCACCCGGGCCCCCACCAACTTGAGGGATTCAAAATTGCCGACACTACGGGATTGAACGTTAGACAACTTCTCGCGTTCATGGCGGTATACATCGTAATTGGCGCGTATACGGCAATGTGGATACTGTTACACTACTCTTACGACCTCGGCGCCACGACCAAGATTCAGGGCTGGTATACCAACTTCGGCGGTTTCACTTTCGGTATGCTGGACGGATGGGTCAAGACACCGACAGCCACAAACGCGTTAGCCGTCGCAGCCATGGGAATCGGGCTACTTTTCACCTTCTTTCTGCAGGCAATGAGGATGCGGTTCTTTTGGTGGCCCTTTCACGGCGTGGGGTATGCGCTTTCAGGCAGCATCTATATGGATTGGGTGTGGTTGCCATTCTTTGTGGGCTGGATTGCCAAAACGGCAATTTTACGATTCCGCGGCATCAACGGCTATAGAGAGTTAAAGCCCTTTTTTCTCGGTTTGATCCTGGGCGAATTTACGATTGGCAGCTTATGGAATCTCATCGGTTTCGCGGTAGATTACCCGATGTACAAATTCTGGCGATAAAATTAGGCGGGGCTTGCTTGAGGGAAGAATGACAATATGGAAATGAAACGTCCTCTAGCGACAGACATGGCGAAACCCCATTTTTGTTGACGGAAAAGACGGAATTGAGTAAACTAACTTATGCCCATCTCAGTTTTCTTCAACTGTTTCCTTTACCGTGAGCGCCGCCTATTCTTGGTTTCGTTTTCTTGTGTGTCACGAATCAGCCATTAGTCTGGGGAGAGACCTTAAATGAGTACAGATAACACAGCGCACAATCGGATTGCCGCTTACATCCACGATGGCGAGCGTAAGGCGCGCGCGCTTGGCAATCGCGGCCCACTGAAATTCAATCCCGATGGCACGGCAGACAAAAAGATTCTGGATGCCTACTGGCATTTCGGCTTCTACGTGTTTGAGGGCGCCGTAAAACGCGATGAACTCAACGATTTGCAGACGGAATTGGAGCGCGCTTTTGAGCGAGCGCCGTATACCAAAGATGCCCTTCTAGACTCCCGCGGAAGACCGGCGATAGGCACCCCTTCCGAGCGCTCAAGTTTTCGCTTCGAGAAGCCGCTGAGTGACCCTGATGGCGGCAAGGGGCGACACCCGGCCAAAATGGCGGTACCCGAAGCTCCGAGCGACGCGCCCGAATATGTAATCTCCGGTATTTCCGGTCCTATACAACTTCTGGATTCCTGCTTCAGACTCTATGGTCATCCTCGACTGTTGTCCATCACGGAGCAGATAAATGGGCCCGACTTCACGCCGTTCTCCGAATCGATGATTGTCAAGCCGGCAGGCCTGGGACCATCGGTGGCGTGGCATCAGGACGGCACCACGCACTGGGATCGAAGTGACTTGGACGAGGGCACTCATGGATTTAACTTCATGTTTCAATATTATGGGAGCGCGGCGGCTAATGGCGTGTGGGTGCTTCCGGGATCGCACAAACTGGGTAAGCTCGACATCGTCCAAATGGTAGCCGACAACAACGGGTCGGATCGCCTGCCCGGGGCGGTGCCGATGGTGTGCGATCCGGGCGATATAGTCATTTCCAACCGCCAGTTGTTGCACGCATCTTTCCCGAACGACTCGCCCCACAAGCGAGTGACATTCAACTTCGGTTTTCATCGCAGATCTTCGGTGCTTAATGCCAGACGCAAAGGGCAGGACAACCCCGATCTCGTTTACGACGAAGAGCTCGTTATTCAGAGATCTCGTATGATTGCGCTTGCGATAGACGCTAGAAGTCAGCGATATCCGGATGAACCGCGGTACGTTTATAAGCCGTTGGCTGGACAGGAGGACTCCAATCGGTTGAGCGAGACCACGCGGGAAAGCATCTTGAACAACCGCAGTCTCGTCAATTTGAGTATTTAACCCAAGTTTTGCCAACTTTGTCGGGCAGAGCGTAGAAACCGAGTTTTTCCAACGTGAAAACACGAGATTGATGAAAACCAGTCCCATTTACGTATTATTTAGCAAACGCGAACCAAAAACTCGGTTTCTCCTTTCCACGCTTTTTCTCTGCGTAAACCTCGGTTTCGCGGAACCCCTCCATGTAAAATTTGTCGATGTCACGAGCGAAGCCGGACTCGATTTCAATCACTTCACGGGCGCCTTCGGAAAGCGGTACATGCCCGAAACGATGGGATCGGGCTGCGCCTTCTTAGACTTCGACAACGACGCCCGCCTTGACATTCTCCTCATCAACGGAAAAAGTTGGGACGATGGCGAAGTGTCGCCTACCTCCAAACTCTACCGAAACCTGGGAAACGGCAAATTTGCCGATGTCACCGATTCCGCAAATTTGGCAATCCCGATGTACGGCATGGGCGCCGCAATCGCCGACTTCGACAACGACGGAGACCCCGATATCTACGTTACGAATCTGAAAGGCAACCGACTCTTTCGCAACAATGCCGACGGCGCGTTTACCGATGTTACGGAGATGGCGGCGGTTGGCGGCAAATCGTGGTCCACCAGCGCGTTATTCTTCGACTACGATCGAGACGGTTGGCTGGATCTGTTCGTATGCAATTTCATACGATGGTCGAAGAAGCTGGAGATTCCCTGTGTCGTTGACGACCAGTTCCTTTTTTACTGTCCTCCCTTCGCTTACGGGGGCTCATCTTGCCGACTGTACCGTAACCTTGGGAACGGGACTTTCGAGGATGTCACCGTGCAGGCAGGCCTCAATAACCCCAAAGGCAAATCGCTCGGCGTTGCGATGCTGGACTACAATGACGATGGATGGATAGACCTCGCCATCGCCAATGATACCGAGCCGAATTTCCTGTACCGCAACAACGGCGATGGCGCTTTCACAGACGAGGCGGCGCTGAGAGGCGTAGCCACCAGCGAGAAGGGGATGGCGCGTGCGGGAATGGGAATCGACGCTTCAGATGTGAATAACGATGGCGGCGTGGCGTTAGCCATCGGCAATTTCAGCAATGAGATGAACGCCTTTTTTTACGCTCGCCACAATCACGAGTTCACCGATTTGGCGAGAACGGCAAAAATCGGAAATCCGAGCTTTCTCATGCTGACGTTTGGCTTATTCTTCTTTGATTTCGACTTGGATGGCTATTCCGACCTGTTCTGTGTCAACGGTCACATTGAGCCGGATATCGCCAAATCACAACCGAACCTTCGCTACGCGCAGTTGCCATCTCTATTCCGGAACCGGGGAAATCTTACGTTTGAAGAGGTGGGTAACATCGTCGGGTTTGAGAATACCGGTGTCGGGAGAGGCGCCGTCTACGGGGATTATGACGGCGATGGGGATCTGGATGTGCTCGTATCCAACAACGGCGCTCTAACCGAATACGGCGGCGCCTCACTGTTTCGGAACGATGGCGGAAATCGGTCAAACTACCTTCGCGTGAAAACGGTTGGGACGCAAAGCAATAGAGACGGCATCGGCGCCAAAGTTGTTCTCACGGCAGGAAGCGCGACGCAGCGGAAAATGGTGCGGACGGGTGGAAGCTACTGCTCTCAGAGTGAAACGACACTTACCTTCGGCTTGGGCGAAACGGAGCGAGTTGAGTCTCTCAAAGTTATCTGGCCTTCGGGGCAAATCGATCGATATACGGACCTCGCGGTAAATCGTTTGATGACGGTTGTTGAGGGATCGACCGAATGAGTAGGGAGTTCCTCGCCTGCCGGAGATTAAGGAGTCGCGACCTGGAGATCGCTCCTACCGTTGTGTCGGGATCGGGAAATCCCTCCTACTTCCAACTAGTGTTAGCCATCCCATTCTTCATGACGGCTCGGATTTGGTCGACGCTCAGCGCCTCATTAAAGATTGCGACTTCGTCAATGACGCCGTTGAAAAATTCTCCCGGTGACTCCTTGCCGCGTGTGCCAATCACGCAGGAGGGGGCGCCGGAATATTCGATTTCTCCTCTAAACACGTAGGAAAAAACTTCCTCGCCGTCAATATACCCTCTTCTCATGAGACCGTCATAGGTGATTGCGATATGGTGCCACCGGTGAAGTTGCAGCGCGCCTGAGAGGAACTCTTTATTTTCGGCATTGATGGCTATCCAAAAAACGGGCTCGCCTTGAACCGCGCCCAATCCCAGGCTACGAAACGGCGGTTCCCAACGTCGTGAATCACCAAACGGAAGGGTTACTGCGGACAAGCCGCTATCTTTATCGGTGTGCACCTTCATCCACGCCATCATTGTCCCTTTCGGAATGTGCAACACCTTGGCATTCCCGCAGTCCACATAATCATCCACACCGTCAAACTGCAATGCCGCGCCGAACTTGCCATCAGCCCATTCGGGATTCCCGACGAGTGTCCCGTCATTGTGATGCCCAGAGGAATCTTTGGCTATGTTCCCTTCTCCCTCGTCGAAACCCCACATTCCCACAACGCTTTGAGTATCAATCTTGACCCTATGTGTCGCTATGGGCGTCATCCGATAGAGTGCGTAGTTCTGGAGACTTTCCCGCACAACCGACGGTTCAAACACCTTTATCTCGGTGAGGGAATGTCTCACCTGAAGCTCCTCGGGCAATGTCCGTCCCGAAACCACCAAAATGTCCTCACTCCTCTCAACACTCAGCCTCTGAATCTCCTGCAATACCTCCTCGGAGGGCAATCCCCTGCCTCTCCCCCACGTCGTATCCCACAGAATGAAAGATCCGAATCGCTTTGAGCGCGGATAGTAGAAGTTGTCCTTTCCCGAATATCCAAGGATTTCCAGCGTCACGTCATCCGGCGCTTCCGCCGCAATAATCATCTCGTCCAGTTTTTCGGACTTGATGAACCGGGCGACTGCCTTGCCTCCCGAAAATGGATATTTGTAGTCCATTATCGCGGCGGCAACGCCGCCTACCAAATGAAGCGCGAGGAAAGCGGTTAGAACTATGCCTAAGCCTCTTGCCAGAGTCAAGCTGAATCCATTCAGGCGATTAGCCAAATCGAATTTCAACTTTGGAAAGTCCCGGCAATAGTGGCACAGCCAGTTTGCCGCGATGAAAGCCATGAAGAGGAAACCCCAATGGCGTATGAAACCGAAGCGTTTCGAGTAGAAAAAAGCCAATAAGCCGACAGTTCCGAACAGATACATCAGGAAAGCCATCGGTTTCCTAATGAAAAGGAACAGCGCAAAAAGGAAGATAAGCACCGCCAAGACGCATTTGACCTCATGCGCCGCCGGCAGCCCGTCCAAGAGATACCTATTCCAGTAGCGCAACGCGAATTCCGGTATAGGGACGAATGCTTTGGGCAGGATATTTAGGACTCTCAGAAAGTAATCCAGCTCGAATTCCGTCCTCCACCCTGTAGAAATCCCCAAGTTCGGACCGGACGGCTTCAGTTGGATAACTGCTGTCACAATCCCGAACAGAATCAAGCCGAAGCCGATTCCAATCTCCTTTCTGGGCGGTCGGTCAGCTCCTGAAGCAATTTCCCAGCATAAGCCGATGCCAATGGATATCACGACGATTAACGCATGGACGCTGGTGTGAGCCATCAACAGAAGGATAATCCCCAAAAGAGGCAATCGCCTTCTCCAATCCCGAAACAGCGCACAAAAAAGGAAAAGTAGTAGCACGCCCAAGGCATAGTTTCGGCAGATAATAGCGTATTCGTAGAAGGGGAGATACCCGAACACAAAGAGCGTTCTCTGCAATCTCGTGAAAGGCGAAAATCTCAGAAAGATATAAGCGGAGATGGCGGCGATAATGAGATGGAAGGGTTGCATGATGATGGGCGACCGCGTGATGAGTTTCAAAGCGTAAAGGCAAAGGTGCCACAGCCCCGGGTGCCCGTCATAGCGATTAAGGTGATACAGTACCTCAATTGGCGAGGCGCTGTCTCGCGCAATCAGCCATGCCTGCATTTCATCTCTCCACATCTCGTGGTGCCATGCGATCATGCCCCCGAGAAGCAGAAAGAGAGCGGAAACCGCGATGGCGTAGGAGGAATCAGACACTTGCGGCAAGATTTTTTCTTGAGGGATTCGATTATTGATGTTGTCCGGTTTTGCTGATGCCATTTTTCTGTCTCCTGCTCATCGCGTCTACTGACACCTATGTCGCCCGAAAGAACCGAAATTGGGTGAAACCCGACACTTTCAGACGCTGCTCCTATGCGAATCTTCAATCATCAGGAGGTCGCGACCGGGAGATCGCTCCTACAGTGTACACGCCGGTAGCGATCGGGAGATCACTCCTACAAGATAAGGATTATAACATAGAGATGGCAAGCATGGCAAACTACATTATGATTGCGCTTCTTGACCAATCGAACGTTTTGTGTTATGATAGAAGGGTAGATCGGTTCTAATGTTCGCTTACACGGTTTGTCCGGGCTCGGAGCCGTCAGAACTGCATGGAACGACGGTGTACCAAGCCCTTAATCAGGATTCAATCTTCATAGGAGGGATACGGCATGAAAGTCACGATACCTGGCGCAACTGTTTGGTGGATAGGCGCGATTGTTCTGATACTGATGCCTGCGAGTCAGAATTTCGCCGAACTGAATTTGGAAAACGCGGTCGGAATATGGCTATTTGATGAAATCGTCGGAAATGAGGTGATAGATTCCTCCGGCAAAGAAAATCATGGCACGTTCGCCAAGGGCGCGGAGCCGGAGAGAATAAGAAGAGGAAAGTTTGAAAGAGCGCTCGTGTTTGATGGAAAAGACGACTCCATTGACGTGCCGCGGTCGGATAGCTTGAAAGCCATCAAAAAGCAGATCAGCATCTCCGTTTGGGTTTACCCCGATGGCGTGCAGCCCGTGGTCAGAGACGGGAAGACCGCGATATCGGGCGGCATCATGGAGAAAAAAGACCGCAGCGGTTGGTCGCTCTATAGTTGGGAGAGTGACCTCGGCGCGGCAACCCTCACCTGGCACCTAAGCCTGGCGGGGGTGTGGTCGAATGCGAACGGTATGGTTGTCGGCGGCATTCTGGACGAATGGCAGCATATCGGTTGTGTCTACGATGGCGAACTGGTGAAGTTTTACTTGAATGGGGAACTGAAAGCGCATCACCCGCTTGACGGGGAAATCCGCTCATTTCCCGACAAGTTGACGATAGGTCTTCGATCCTCCGGCGATCATAGCGGTTGGTTCAAAGGAACGATGGACGATGTCGCCATATTCAATACGGCGCTGGATGACGATGACATTGAGCGTCTCATGGATGTGGGGCTTGGTCGCACATTCGATGTCATGGCTGTCTCTCCATCTGATAAGGTGGCTAGCGTGTGGGCTAGGCTCAAAACGAGGTGACAAAGAATGAAGACCACCGCAAAACTTCCATTCGTATGGACGAACTTTATTCTAATCGGGTTGATGTTGGCATACATAAACCCTGACTCTCAGGCGATAGAAAGGGATACCATGTCTAAACTAGTCATTGCAGACAACGGAATCAGTAACTACGTCATTGTTATTTCCGACGCCGCTTCGCCCTCCGAAAAACATGCCGCCGACGAGCTGCAATTCTTCCTGAAGGAGATATCCGGCGCAGAGCTCCCAATCGTTACCGACCGTGGCGATTCGGGATCTCGTGAGATTATTTTGGGCGCTAATCTTCGCTTAAAACAACTCGATGCGGAAATTGATTTTGACGCGCTCGGCGATGATGGTTTTACCATCCGAACCGAAGGCGATCATCTAATCATAGCGGGGGGCAGGCAACGCGGCACGATGTACGGGGTCTACACCTTTTTGGAGGACTACCTCGGATGTCGATGGTTTCACCCGGAAGTGAGTCGTATTCCCAAACGTCGGTTGGTCGAGATAGGCGAGATTAATGAGACGCAAACGCCGATCATAGCCTCAAGGGACATGCACTACTTTGTGGGTGAAGATGCGGACTGGGCGGCGCGCAACAAAATCAATGGGCATCACGCCCACGGGCTCACGGAGAAACACGGCGGCAGAATTCGTTTCGCTTCTCCGATGTATCACACCTTCTATCGCCTTATGCCGGGCGGCGTGCATCAGGGAGTTCAGGAATACTTCAAGGAGCATCCCGAATACTATTCGGAGGTGAATGGCAAACGGGTTGGCGAGTATGCGCAACTGTGCCTCACCAATCCCGAAGTACTCCGCATCGCCATTGAAACAGTGAAGCGATGGATACGCGAACAGCCTGAAAGAACGATTTTTACGGTGTCGCAGAACGACTACGGCGGTTGGTGTGAATGCGAAAATTGTCGCGCGGTTGACGTGCGGGAAGAAAGCCACATGGGCTCGCTCCTGCAGTTTGTCAACGAGGTCGCGGCAGCGGTTGAGGAGGAACATCCGGACAAATATATTTCGACATTGGCGTATGCCTATAGTCGAAAGCCTCCGAAAAGCGTGCGCCCGAGGCGCAACGTTCTGGTTCGGCTTAGCGACATTGAATGTTGTTTCTCCCATCCGCTCGGAACTTGCACTTACAGTCGCAACCCCAGCGCGGCTGTGTCGGTTGTGGACGACATCAAGAAATGGTCGGAAATATCGGATCAACTCTTTATCTGGGACTATGTCATCAATTTTCAACACTGGCTGGCGCCGCAGCCAAACCTGTATGTCCTAAAACCGAACATGCAGTTTTTTGTCAGATACGGCGTGAAGGAGATGTTCCCGCAAGCCGACCCGTTCAATCCGATGGGCGAGTTCTCCGAGCTTCGAGCCTACCTTTTGGCTAAACTGATGTGGGATCCGCACTTTGACGTGGATAAAGGCATTAGCGAGTTTCTGGATGCCTATTACGGGTCAGCCGCCCAACCAATCTCGGCTTATATTGACATGCTCCACAAGAAGGCTACCGACGAGTGGATCCACATGACGATTAGCGCTCCGATGACGAGTCCGCTATTCTCGCCGGATCTCATGGCGCGGGCAAATGCCCTTTTCGACGAGGCGGAACGGTTAGCCGACGATGAAACGGCGCGGCTACGAGTGAAAATTGCCAGGCTCAGCATTCAGTACGTGGAAATAACAACGATGCCCCCGGATAACCCTAAGCGGCAGCCGCTCGTAGACCACTTCTTCGAGATTGCGGACAAGGCGGGCATCAGTTATTTGGGAGAAGCGTGGGGGTCCGATCCGGAGCACATGAAATCCCGGCAAGGCAACAACTTCCTCGTTTGGGCGTGCTCCGCCTGCGGAAAGCCGTTTTATAGTTTCAACAGCGACGATCTGGCAAAAAGGGAAACGGCACACAGGACGTTATGGTGCCCAAAGAAGGGAGAAGCGCCGCCTTATCGAGAAGAGTAGCGGGAGAGATGTGTTTTCGCGAGATCTTGGGCGACTAAAGCAGAAAACGATAAAAACCCAAGTTATACCTTGTGTTGGCTAATATTGCGCTTTTTTCTCAGCAATAATGGTTTCGAATAGGACTTACGCAGCACCAGCAAGTCGCGACCTGGAGATCGCTCCTACAAATGTTGGAATATCGGTGCGGTTGGAAACCGCACCTACGGCCAGACGTTTGAAAAGACGCAATTTCTGACAGCGCGCAGTATAAAAGCCTAATTCCGCTTGTTCCGCTTAATTTCAGTTAATCGCTCTTTTAATCCCATCCTGCAAATGTACAAAGTCACGTTTAGGAGTTTGTTTGAGAGTTACATTTGTAGGGTGAGCCATGGTCGAGATGTTCTGCGATTTCAGGAAGTGCGGACCGTAACCGACGTGCAACGTGTAGCGCGTTTTTTCGCGGCGGTTGGCGAAGCCGCCGTGGCGGCATGCTTCCGTGAACAGTATGCCGTCGCCGGCTTTGACAGGTATCCCGACAACGCCCGGCTCATCCTCTACGCGCGCCGTTTTAACCGGCACGGGAAACGCGTTGCGGTGCGAGCCGGGAACGAAGCAGGTGGGACCTTCGTCCATCGAAACGTCGTGCAGGAAATAAATCATCCGAACCATCGTAGCCTGGATCTCGCCATCAATCACCTCGTACCGATATTTCTGCCGCCGCCCATCCGGATGCCCCAAGTGCATTCCGCTCGCGTTATTCGTGTACCGTATCCTCAGTTCGGAGTTATTGACGCTGATGTCGCTTTGGATGATGCGCCGCACATACGACATGGTGCGATCGTGGCCAATCAGCATGTCGAACGCGTCGGGATAGAGCCAGAAGTCCTCAACCATCAGCGTCTTGGCATCGCTAGGCCCTCCCATTTGCGCAAAATATGAATGTTGCCGATTCTGCCAATACTCATGCCCCCAAACCGCCCGCCATTTCGGCGAATCGTGCCGGCAGGCAAGCGCATGCTCCTCGAGCTCGACCGCCGCTTCATGCAGCCGCCGCGCTTCGTCCGCGGATAGCAGACCGGGGATATGCAGAAAACCGCTTAGATCGAAAAGATAACGTTCAATATCATCCATAACGACACGTCAAGATTACCACTCCCCCCACCGCAACCCTTCTTGGTTCTGCTTGCCCTGGTGTAAGCCTGCGCAAACGCTTAACACTCTTGGATGCAACACCTATTGATTACGGTTACTTCTTCTGGTACTTCGCTTCCCATTCTTCAAAACTGGTTTTGGGCCCCTCGGAAAGCACGACGAATGGCCATGTTCTGTTCTTCATGTAGTCAGCCGCCTTTCGCTGTTCAGGGTTCAGGTTTGCGCGCTCCGGCGTGGGATAATAGCGGAAGTCGATGCTCCATCGAGCGTCCTTCGTCGCGTTCATTTTGGTGGAATGCACGCACAGGTTCGAGAAAAATACGGCGCTCCCGGTTTTGAGCGGAACCGGAACTGGGGCGCCGCGCGCCTCCACGTCCTCCTCCATCCGGACGTTCGAGTCTTCGCCGCGAGCGCCATCAAGCAAACCCCAGCGGTGACTCCCCGGAATGAACCAAAGGCAGCCGTTTTCGACTGTCGCCTCCACAAGCGGCAGCCACACGCTGACCACGTGCAGCGGTTCGGTATGCCGTTCCCTCTTCCCGATTGTCGGCTGGTCGTAGTATTGACTGTCCTGGTGCCATGGAAACGAGGCTATCTCGCTATCGGGGAGTTTTGTCCTCAAGCCCGATCGACCGTCACTCGAAACTTCGGAGCCTAGGAGGAGGTGGACGACGCGAATGATGCCGGGGAGGGTATAGAGATTGTAAAATTCTCTGCCAAAAATGCCGTGGGGCCACATGCGCGGCTCGATTCCTTGATCCTTACAAATAGCGGCATAGCGGCGCGCAAAGGGCTCGTCTTCGTAGAGCGACGACAGTCTGCCCGCGGCGAGCTGTTCACGGGCATATGTGTCTACCCTAGCCTTGATGAAGTTCCGCATTGGATCCAGATCGGATTCATGTATGAAATCTTCAACGACAACGTATCCGTTCTGTTCGTACGATTCTTTGATTTCCTGATTCGTCATAGCATTAGATGGAAGTGCGCGCTGCGAGAGGGTGTAGCAAACGAGAGGGTGCACGCAGCGTTCAGGCTGATATTACTTTCTGTGATACCCCGCTTCCCATTCCTCAAAACTGGTTTTGGCCCCTTCGGAAAGCACGACGAGGGGCCGCGTCTTGTTTTTCACGAAGTCAGCGGCTTTCCGCTGTTCCGGGTTCAGGTCTGCACGATCCGGCGTGGGAAAATACCGAAAGTCGATACTCCATCGAGAGTCTTTCGTGGTATTCAGTTTGCTGCAATGCACGCACAGGTTCGAGAAAAATATGGCGCCTCCCGTTTTGAGCGGAACCGGAACGGGGGCGCCGCGCGCCTCCACGTCCTCCTCCATCCGGACGTTGGAGTCCTCGCCGCGAGCGCCATCGAGCAAGCCCCAACGGTGACTTCCCGGAATGACCCAGCAGCAGCCGTTTTCGACCGTCGCCTCCACAAGCGGCACCCATACGGTGACCATGTGCAGATGTTCCGTGTGCCTCTCCTTCTTCCCGATTGTGGACTGGTCGACGTATTGACTGTCTTGGTGCCACGGGAACGACGTGACTTCGCTGCCGGGTAGTTTTGTGCGCAGCGCAGGCGCCCCGATATTCGAGACCTCGGGTCCAAGTAGTATGTCAAGCACGCGAAGGACCCTCGGCAGGTTGTAGAGGTCGTAAAATTCGCGCCCGAAGGAGCCAAAGTACCATCCGCGAGGCGCTGATTCCTGCTCTTCACAAATGGCGGCATACCGGCGAGTGAAGGATTCCTCCTCATAAAGCGACGAAAGTTTGCCCTCGGCGACCTGTTCACGGGCATAGTCGTCTACCTTAGCCTTGATGAAATTCCGCATGGGATCCAGTTCGGATTCATCAATGACATTGTCAACGACAACGTAACCGTTCTGTTCGTACGAACCTTTGATTTCTTGATCTGTCATAATCAGAGATGGTGATTCGCGTCAAAAGATGGCGCTCTAGGTGGATAAGCGCCGTGATTGCAATGCGGTCGACTTTTGTCTTCAAGCAACAACATTCCTGTTTACATAGACGGGCCGAAACAGCGTTTGCCGCTGTGGCGGCATCTGTTCCAGCAAGTCCGGATGAGGTTCCCATTGCGACCACTTGCTGCCGACGATGTTGTAGAGATTAAAAACAGCCACTCGCGGATTGTCCTCGTTAGTCCAGACACTCGGGCTATGCGTAACCGCTTCCGTAAAAAAGAGCGCCGAACCTGCCGGACAACTGTAGGTGTCCCAGAATGACGAGTTCATATCCGTGAACGCCTCTTCAGGGGTGGGAAAAGCCGCCTTGTGACTTCCGCTTATAAAGAGAGTGCCTCCCGTTCCTTTCTTCACCGGGTTTAGTTCCCAAACGGCGCGCGTCAAGATTGATTTCGCCTGACCCGGGAAGGCATGGTAAGTGTGATGATCGCCGGGCAAGCGCATCATTCCGTTGCCGTTGTGCGGCACGAATTTCCCCTTGTTCGGAACCTGCGGGGATTCCTCCTTCGCCGGTCGGTACTGCGAATTGGTAGAGTCCAACCGAAAACCGTAGCAGCGCTGACTTCCTATAGGGCCGCTCTTGCTGCCGTCAGTGAAGGGGTTGTAGACGAACTCGTTCATGAAGCCGACTAGCGCCGGGTGATCAGTAAGGCTGGCGCAAGCGCCTCCGATTGCCGATCTGTCCTTCTCCGGAATCGAGTCGGGATCAGTGTGAAGCCGTTCAATGTGTTCCCGCATCGGCGCCATCTCTTCTTCCGACAACACGCCCGGGATGAGCAACCATCCGCGTAGGTCAAAGGCGTATTTCTGCGCGGGCGTCAACTCGACAATCTGCCTCCCCTCGGAATTGGCGCGGCAGTAAGCATCGGCTTCCGGTAATTGCGGACGCCCAAGGTCCTTGTTGAAAACGAACGGCACATCGCTAAATTTTGAAAACATCAATTGCCTCAGTCGTATTTGAGTCGAGTATTTCAGCGATTCTGCTCTACTCTTTCGACAGTATTTGTAATAACCTCTTTCAAAAAATTGATGCTGACCACGATTATACCACTCTCTGCCAACTTTCGCAAGTTCAAATAGGAGAATCGCATCTGATTCTATACAAATCTGCGAAGGAGCGCGTTGAAGTCCGCTTAATCCGAGATTCAGACTACCGCCGAAAAGCCCCGGCGCGGAACCGACAATCATCACACTCGCGATTGCCTCTCCCATGTCGAAGACTGCGTTAATCTACATTCCTTCTATCCTTCCGCTCAAAACTCCATTTCGTCGCATTACCCACCATTGTCACCCAAAAGTCAGGGGCGTTTCCCCTATCTTTTTTTGTTCCTATATTTTTGCAGTTGTAGTATAATGTATGCTATCCCAATTCGCAAGCGTCGATTGTTGCAGCGAAGATGTTTCACACAAACCGTTTCAATTGTGTTCCCAAGCTATCAGTCATCACGTTGAGTTTTTGATTCAGGAGGTGAAATTCAGATGAAAAAAGTTGTATCAATTTTCACAGTGTTATTTATTCTGGCAACAATTACCGCCATAACGCTCGCCGACCCGGTTCCCGGCGCTTTGCTCTACCTTGATGCCCGCGACAATCCGGCGCATGATAGGGCCTGGACGAACCTCGGTACGGTCGGTGGAGAATTATCGGGCGCGGGAAAACCGCCGGTACTTGAAGAGGGCCCAATCGTGATACCTGACCTTGGTATTGATACAATCTCGAAGTTCTATACCCACAGGAAGTCTGGTCAATGCTGGGGCGACCAAGGTGACAACCTCAAACTGTTCATCAAGGACTGGACCATCGATCTCCTCCTCAGAATGAATGGCGATTCCCACCAAAATTCACCTAGGAATCAACTTGTGGGCTTTCAGCCCGCCAAGTTGAAAGGAGAAAATGCGATTCGGCTCGCTTTTTGGGCGGATGTAGGCGAGATTGTAGGCCAATTCAGTAACGTGACTGCGGCGCTCAGACCGAATAAGGGGCTTGAGGAAGGCGTGTGGACCTGGATGACTCTTGTGAGCGGAGACCCGATGAAGATATACCACGAAGGCAGAATCAGGAATACATTGCCGGGTGGCAGATTCAACAAGGAGACACCGATAGAGGTAGTCATTATCGGCGCGAATAGCTATGGAGAACGCGACCAGACGTTCAACGGTTCAGTAGCGCTTGTTCGTATCTATGACAGAAAATTGAAAACCGCCGAGATTAAGCAAAACATTGCCGCCTGGACGGAATGGCGCGGCGTTGATCCTGCCTCAAAACTCGCGACGACCTGGGGCAACGTCAAAGGGAAATAAGAGTCTTTCAGGTCAAGGCAGGGCAATTGTGCCGCTTTTCTCATGCCCTTTGACTCGGAGGTGAAATTCAGATGAAAAATATAGTCTCAATTTTCGGCGTATTGTTTATTCTGGTAACTACGTGCGCCATAGCGCTCGCCGACGCGGTTCCCGGCGCATTGCTCTACTTGGACGCCCGCGACAATCGCGCGCATCCGGGCGCTTGGAGAAACCTCGGCACAGTTGGCGGAGAATTGTCGGGTGCTGGCAAGCCGCCAGTACTCGAAGAGGGCCCAATCGCGATCCCTGCTCTTGGTATTGACACAATCTCGAAGTTCTATACCCACAGGAAGTCCGGTCAGTGCTGGGGCGACCAAGGTGACAATCTCAAACTGTTTCTAAACACCTGGACTATCGAGATCCTCCTCAAAATAAATGGCGATTCCCATAGGAATTCAGCTAGGAATCAGCTCGCCGGCTTTCGCCCCAAGAAGTTGCAAGAAGAGAACTCGATTCGGCTTGGCTTTTGGGGGGATGTAGGCAAGCTTTGGGGCCAATTCGGTAGGGCGGATGCAGAGCTCAAAGGTAAGACGTTTGAGGAGGGCGTGTGGACCTGGATGACTCTTGTGAGCGGAGGAGAGACAATAAAGCTATACCACGAAGGTAAAATTAAGAATCTGGTACCAGGGGATAAATTCAACAAGGAAACCCCCATAGAGGTGCTCGTTATCGGCGCGAATAGCTATGGAGAACGCGACCAGACCTTCAACGGTTCAGTAGCGCTCGTTCGTATCTATGACAGAGTGTTGAGCACCGCCGAGGTTAAGCAAAACATCTCCGCCTGGGCTGAATGGCGCAGCGTCGATCCAACCTCAAAACTCTCAACGACGTGGGGTGTCATCAAACAAGGAAAATAGCCTCTCAACACAAAGTGGAGCAGTGGTCCTGCTTTTTTCTTATTCCTTGATCCGGGACAAAATTCAAATCCTTCCGGATGGCACATACGTGACGAGGTAAAACGCTTTGTTTGAGCGATGATGATCTTTTGATTCAGAGGTGAAAATCAGATGAAAACAGTAATCTCAGTTCTCTTCGTGTTGTTTGTCCTGCCAACTGTTTGCACCATAGCGCTCGCCGACGCGGTTCCCGGCGCATTGCTCTACTTTGACGCTCGCGACAATCGCGCGCATCCGGGCGCTTGGAGGAACCTCGGCACGCTCGGTGGAGAATTGTCAGGCGCGGGCAACTCGCCGGAGCTTGAAGAGGGCGCGATTGCGATACCCGCTCTTGATATTGATACCATCTCGAGGTTCTATACCCACAGGAAATCCGGTCAGTGCTGGGGCGCTCAAGGTGACGGCTTCAAACTGTTTCTCGAGAACTGGACCATTGAACTACTCCTCAGGATGAATTCCATTGACGATTCCCACCGGGCTGGACTTAGGAATCAGATTGCCGGCTTTCAGCCCCAGAAGTTGGAAGGAGACAATGCGATTCGGATTAGCTTTTGGTGGGAACCGGGCGAGATTGGAGGCCAATTCGGAGGGGCAAGAGACAATATGCTTCTGCTCGAGGAGGGCGCGTGGACATGGATAAATTTCGTAGGCGGAGCGCAGGTCAAACTCTACAAGGACGGCAGAGTGCGCAATCTGATGGAGGGTGGCGCTATATTCGACAAGAATACGCCTATAGAGGTGGTCGTAATAGGCGCGAATAGCTACGGCGAACGCGCTAAGACCTTCAACGGCTCGGTTGCTCTCGTTCGTGTCTATGACAGAGCGCTGAAGAAGGATGAAATTAACCGGAACATCACCGCTTGGGCCGAATGGCGCGGTGTTGATCCCGCCTCGAAACTCGCGACGACCTGGGGTGGCGTGAAGGCAAGATATTGACGCGCCGGTTGGTAAACGGGTCGCCCGTCTGGCTTACGAATTGCGTGTTTTCAAGCGTCTGGCGATAGGTGCGGTTGGAAACCGCACCTACGGTGTGGGGGGCGATAGAGATTTCTTCCCCACCCCATGGGGACTACGTTAAGATTGTTGCTGCGGAGAACACCACCAATTCTAGACGAAATCCCTTAACTCGATCCCTATGGGTGCGGTTGGAAACCGCACCTACGGTATGGGGGGCGGACGAACTCCCTTAACTTGATCCGAATGGGTCGCGGCATCGCGCCCTCTTTATCTACCCAAGCGTTTTTCTTCTTCTATATGCCATTCCGGGTCGGTCATCGGCATCGATTCAGGCGCCTCTAATCCAGCCTCTCTGCGCCAGCGAATCAACGGGTGTTCACGGTTAGGTTGGGGGAGATCCACGCGAGTACCGTATGCCGCCGACTCAAAAATACCCATAATGATTTCGACGACATGACTCCCCTCGATGCCGCTGCATTCGTGCTCCCGTCCTTCATCTAGCGCCCGCACATATTCGTCCGCAAACCAATAATCACCTTCATTCAATTTGATATCCTCGGGAGTCGTTTCGAGCGCTTGCGCGAAGCTGTCCGCATAGATGGGCTCTAGCGCTTCCCAATCATCCCGCTCATTTGCGGGCGGAACGTGGGGATTGGGCAACCACCAAGCCCCTCGCGGGTGCCACATTAATCGCCCTTCCGTTCCATAGAGTTCAACGACGTGGGCATCTAACTCGATTTGCTTAAATTGGTGTTGGAGCAGTGTCCCCGTCACGCCATTGGCAAACTGCAAGGTCGCGGTGACATGGTCACCCGCAACGGTGCCATTTCCGCGCGGGGCTGGCAGAACATCGTGCGGCGTGATTGGACGTCCGCGAGTGGTTGCATGCGCCGTGACACTCTGACAATGGCCACCGTATTTGATGACCTGAGTCAGTACATGCGTGCCAATCTCCATCAGACCAAAGCCTCCGTAATAGCCCTTCCCGCTGGCGTAGATGTAGCGCAACTCGCCGATCTTGCCCGCCTGATAAGCGTGATTCACAGCTTGGTTCCACGCGCTCAACCGCCACTGATGATGCACCGCGGTCCGGGCGCCCTTTTCAGCCGCTTTGTTCATCACCGCATCCGTCTCGATGAGATCCATTCCCATCGGTTTTTCAACTTCAATGTTAACGCCATGTTCCAGTACCCGCAACGCCAAGGGAGCATGCAAGGCCGGCGCGGTCGGGATAGCGACAATATCCGGACCAGTCTGGCGAATCATCTCATCCAAATCCGTAAAACGAGCGTCTAGGTCAAGCTCATCCCCCAGAGTGTTCAGTCGGTCTTCGATCAAGTCGCACAATCCGACGACCTTTGTGCGAGGGTGGGCGTGATAGGCTCTAGCGGCTGATGTTCCGCGGGATCGACACCCTAAAATAGCGACACGGTACGTTTTCATTTTTCCTCTTTGAAAGTAAACTCGCAGCTTTCTTGTTGTAATGCGCCGCCGCAAAATATCACGGCGCAAGTCTCACCGCCGGTTGTCGTGTCCCCGAGCTACATTTGAAGCGGTAATGGGGAAATACTGACTCAAGCAGGTTTGGCAAAAAAATTATACGGAATGAGTAGATACTAGCTTTTTACTCTCTTTGAACTGATTGAATTACACCCTCTCCATTCTCAATCGAATAAGAGCTAGTGGTAGTTCTATCAGTTATTATAATTGCTGCCCCATAGTTGCCTGTGTGAATGCATCGCGCCTACCAACAATAATTGAGACTCTTCCCCTCTATTATCGCTTAGCAGCATAATTGCCTCTCCATGTTCATCGTCAACCCCGATATACCCCAGCTTGTTATCTTTAGAGTCTACAAGGATTAACTGCCTATAGGCGACAGTATCAAACCTTACCTTGTCAAAATCAGCATTCAAAGGGAATACGTTAGCAAACACTAAACCGATTATAGTACAAATGCTGCGTAACATGAAATAGGCTAGTTTGTTTTTCAGCTTCAATGTCATATCTCCAATAGGGTTAAAATGGTGAATTTCTTCTATTCCAAAGGATGAAGTCGGTTTCTTTAAATGATTCAACTGGATTATGGGCTTCCCAATTTATAAGCACTATCTTGTTTTGGTTGAACCTAACTACCTCAAGTTCAGTTTTATCACCAAACAAATCAATCGATAGAATGTCTTTGTGAAGCGCATAACTTCCTGGGTTCTTAATAGTTACCCATGATTTTGTATTATCATTGTAGACGTAAACATACACTTTGAAATCCTCTGTAAAGGTGAATCCGCGAGAATTGTCATCAACTGTAAACCATCTGCCGATTAGGTCTTTATGCTTAATCTCCAACCCGCTATTAAGATTAGGGTCAACAAGGACGAAAGGAATGTTTTGGTTTTTTGGTTCAGACACTTCAGCCTTAATCGGTTCTACAACCTCTTTTTTATCATCTGAGTCCAAGTTTGCAATAATGGCCACCAGTATGATAATACCCACCATTACTGCCGTAACTATTTTGGCTACTCTCTCTACTTTATCTATCACGTTGCCCTCCTGTCAAAAGAGGGGGCAACCCAAATCCACAGGCTGCCCCGTAATGGGACAAACCTACGAAAATAGCGTATAGAACGCATGGTAGGTCTCCCTCCCTGTTTTTAGTTGTTTGCGCAACCTTGAACTGCACCACCTATAACCGAAATTTAAATGCGGGAGTTTTCGCTGCCTACGTTGGAAACAATAATGGCGTTGGTGTTAGATTGAACAAGGTCACCAGAAATTATCCGATAAAACCCCGAAAAGGTCAAGAAGAAATTGCTTCAGGGGAATCGCGTCTAATTTATAGCGGACGTCTGATGGTGGAAGAATGTACGATTAATGTTGGGTTTCACTCACATTTTGGAACGTTCAGGCAAAGTGGGCGCTCGAAAACCCCTCCAAGATCGGCGATTATTAACTGAATCCCGTTCAACCCAACCTACGATCCGTGGCGGGGAGTACACGTTTTTGAACATCCCTTGGCTATCCACCCTTACTGTTTATTTCCGTTTGATGGCACATCCGCTCCATCCCCAGCGTTCATAGCGACTTCTTCCGCGCGAGTATATTACCTGAGTCAGACGTTCATCGGTGATTATGACGTTGTAGCTCCTTTCGACTGTTTCAATTCCCGCGGGCAATCTCAATTTTTTGATTTTCTTCTCCCCGTTGGCGATGAGATTTATCTCCAGCGGCTCGGAGTCGCCAGATGAAAAGTAGCAGGTGACTTCATACTCCCCGTTGGGAAGGGCAACCCTGAAAACGCCATCCTCCTCGCCCCACACACTGTCACGATAAGGTTCGAGGAGCTCGCCGTCGCTGATGAACTCGTCGCGTTCCGATCGCGTCAACCAACCAAATCTCCCATCAATGTATTCGGTGTCGTCATATATGGGGATGTGATCCGGCGCTGTCTGTCCATTGCGGGATTGCATGTCAAATTTTATCGCGGTTCTGCCATCCCACAGATTTTCGTCGGGGCTTTCCCTCTTGCGGCGATAGAGTCTGTTATAACTGTTGGAATGGATTAGTTCAAAGTCATCTTCCAGCTCCTCCGCTTCATCATATTCTGTTCGCCACAAGATCAGGTAGTCGGCAGCGAAGGGAGTAATCCAGCGCCTCCCGGCCGAACTCTCCGCGGAAAAGTCTCTTTCTCTGTAGAGGACAGGGAAGTGATCGGTCTTGGCTTCATAGTTCTTCAGATATGCGATCCCATTTTTTGCCGCCATAAAACACTCCGTGTGTCCGAACGGCTCCACGTATTCGGGTTCCCGGCCCAGTGAGTCCGACATGCCGTTCCACTCCGCAGGGCGGCTTGTGAGGATCGTATGTTTATCAAGCATACCGGCCGATGAAACAGCGTTGTTTATATCTTTATTCAGAAGATAGTACGTCTGGACGTTGTAAGCAAGATGCCATAGTGATAAGGCGATGATGATTCCGCCCGTTGCATATTTTGCGTACTTATGAAGACCGACGCTGAAAAATGGAAGAAGCACGAGAAAGATGTAGAGATGGATCCTGTCGTTAATCCAGCCGCCGCCGTAGCCGGACCAGGGAAATTTGAAATACATAACCGTCAAGATTAGCGCCAACAACAGAAACAGATCCCTTCTTCTCACAATTCGGAGCCATAGACGTTTATTTGTGTCTTCCGATTCCGACGATGCGCGGAATCTGTAGACATGCCGAACTCTGTCTATGAGCGTTAGCAGCAAAGCTACGGCAAAAACAACGAGTAGGGCGCGTCCGATGAGAATGTGTTCATCTCGGAAGGCGACCAGCGATTTCATGGAGAAGAAATACTCCATCAACCATTCGAAATCCCTGTGTCCGTCATCCCCGCGTGGCCTGTCCAAGTAGTAGGAGATCATTATGAAATACGCGGGCAGCATGGATACCAGAAATAGAAAAGTCGGTTTGAGTTTCGCGACAAAGTTCTTCAGGTTGCTTGCGGGTGGTTTTCGATTTTCCCCTGATATTTCTCTGTATCCCCACGTCTTACGCAGCGCCTCATACAGCGACAGGAAGACCGCGAAGAACGTCAGCGACATCATAAGCGTCGCATAGGATTGGTAGTGGGTGAGGTAAGTCGCTATCAGCAGTACGTACATCACCCCGATGTTCGCGAGGGTGAGTCCCTCCCGGCGTCTCCACCAGTATCCCAGAGTGAAAAAGAACAGGGACATGCTCAGGACAAAATTGTAGAACCCCATGTGAAGCAGGTAGTTGTAGGCGAAGATAAATCCAACAAGTCCGAAAAGCGTTTTTCCCTTCTGGATACTGTTGAGGAAATAGAACAGGGATAGCGGCAGCAGCCCGATGCACAAGGTGATCAGAATCTTTTCGCAGACAATGGGCGGGAAAACATACATTAGCAGCGCCAGAAACGCATGGGAAGTCCAGTTTGGGAAAAGCGTCAGCCTCAGTTCGTAAACTTCCCGCAGTCTGTAGTTCTCGTGTTTGTGATACTCCTTCAATACATAAGAATTATAGATATGACTTGCCCCGTCTTGCGTGGGAAAATACGTGAATATCCAGACCGGCAGAAGATGTATGATCAGCAATGCAATAATGACATTACGTCCTACAGAAGCGCTACCGGCGGATTCATGTTTCGTCATCTTGATATTCCTGTTATAGTCATTGCAATCAATTATTACACATGCTTGTGGATAATGAAATTCTTCTGTACCACAAGGGATTTCTATCGCAGGATTTACTGTCGGAGTTCTACCGCCTTCGCTGTCCGCTCAGTTGCTCCTTCGTTTTTCACTCGGTCGATCTCCCTGTTCAGTCGCTTGATCTGTTAGATTGTGGCATGCGCAAACTAACAGTTTGCGCTACAAGGGTGCGTCCGATTTTTGGGTAGTTACATATCGTCATCGTTCACTAACATAACCCAAGTTGCCACCTTTGTAGCACGATCTGTTAGATTGTGCTTCTGGTGCGTAACTCGTGCGCAAACTGACAGTTTACGCTACGAAGTCTCCGCGATTAATGGGTCATTTTCAATAAAAAACGATGGTACATGTGCATAATCTTGTAAGTAGCAACTTGGGTTAACATACTATAATATGTGTAAATATGAGTATAAACACAGCAAAGACAGCGGTTTCTGCGACAGCGAGGTTAGAGAAAAATCCAGTCTATGGCAGGGGCGAGCCAAAGAGAAATAGCGGCAGGGTCTGCTATTTCTTGACTTTCTCGCTTGGCGGAAATCATCCTCCGTAGATGCTCTTCATCTGCCAGAGGTCGAGCGACACAAGCTCCGCGTCTCTGCCCTGCGCGCTCAAAGAGACGCCAGCGCTGTCCGGCCGGCCGGGGTAGACCCGCATGGCAACGCATTGGCGACCGTTGACAAACACTTCGATAACGCTTCGATCAATGAATACGCGCAGCTTGAGTGTCTCCTCCGGTCCAATGACAACGGGGGCAGTTTCCGGTGCGCGGCTCAGGGCATCCGGCAGGATCGACGAGCGTGACGAGTCGATGCTTATGAGGCTGTCGCGAGAATCCGGTTGCCGCACCGGGTGCTTGAAGCCTCGATCACGGTAGAAAACGATTCGCGTGTGCTCCTGCCGGTCCGGCGATCGAAGCACGTTAAGCTCCACCATCGGCGCTCCCCGGGTGTCGATCTCCAGCTCAAGCTCGATAGCGTTGCCTTCAATGCCGTCAAGCGCCGTTTCGCAGTTGGCAGGGATTGGTCGACGACCGACACTCTTGTGCGCTCCCCGGAGCGAGGCGATGTCGCCGGCGGGATCGATGCCGAGTTCGTTTTCGCCGATCAGCGTCAGCCTCCGCGGCAGGCTCATGAGTTGACCCCACCCCTTTTTCGGCAGACCGGGATTCATGTTCCAGATACAGATGACGCCGCCTTTGCCGTCGGGCGTCGCGGACGGCGCATGCAAACCCGAGGGTTGTGCGGCGCCGAAGTTGAACTTGCCGTGGGCGGTTGGATGAAATTTTGCGCCCCCTGCGTCGTAGTCGCCGAGCAGGTACTGCGGACCGCTCATGTGGCTGAAGATTAGCAGGATGTGCCGCTGGCCGGAACCGCTTCCGATGGGCCAGAAGTAGGGGCAGGCGCCGTCGTCGCCATCGATTAAGCAACTCTGATCGTCGACAAACGGGTGTAGGTATTCCCAGCGCTCAAGGTCGTTGGAACGTAGCGCCGAGTCCATCGGATTCCAGGCGTCGCGGCCATTGGACAGGGCGTAGTAGGTGTCGCCCTCCCGCCAAATACAGGGATCATGTACGCGGTATGTCAAAGCCGATCCGTCCGGCGCCATCAGCGGCACTACGGGCCCGCCCGTCAGCTTTTCCCAGTTGAGTAGCAGCGGATCACTCGACGTTGCGACCATCAAGCCCTGTTCGACGCCGTAATACATGGCGATGACCCGATCCTCTTCGACCAGCGTGGTGCCTGAGAAGCAATTGCGCTCCGGACTTGGGTGAATGGCATACGGAAGGTCGCGCCAGTGCATCAGATCGGCGCTCACCGCATGTCCCCAGTGTGTACGACCATCGCCGTCCGGCGGATAGCCCTGATAAAAGAGGTGCCAGTTTCCCTGCCAGTAGCAGAGGCCGTTGGAGTCGTTGTGATTCCCTTCGGGACTCACGAAGTGGTAGGTGGGTCTGTGGGGATCACTGCTCAGAGCTGCCCGCGACTCGCGCATACGCGCCAAGAGCGGGTTAGCGGCTAACTCCGTCTCTTGAGTTTCGAGCGTGTCGCCGAAGCTGAACTTCGGTGTGTCCGTAGGCGGAAAGTATTTCGGTGGCAGGTTGTTTATCGTCATACCGTTTTCTCCATTCTTCAACCTGAGTCAAGCGTCTATAGTCATTTTTATTCACACATAAAGGTTGACGTGACAATGGTTGGCAAGTGCCGTAGGCAGGGCATCTTGCCCTGCCGCGCATGCGAGGTCGCTATCTGGAGATCTCTCCTACAGCGCGTTTGGCGTGACATTCTTGAATCATCAACTCGCGGACGAATATGTGAATATGAACCTATCTTGAGGATTTTCGCCATGTTACTCATGGAAACTGAACGAGAAAATTTTTGATTCTCTCAGTTCAAACTCCAACTTTATCTCCTCGTCCTTAAGTCTCTTCAATGAGAATCCGTCTTTCCACGCTATCTTCGCGTCTGACACGGTGGTGGTTACCAACTCCCCTTCAGCCAGTTGTTTGTTATCTCTGTCCAAGAGCGTGACCTTGACAAAGCCGGACGGCGCGATGTCGGCGCTGACGCAGAGTGAATTGCCGACAACCGATACGGCATTGGTCGTAAGGTCACCGGTTTTATTGCTTCCTCCAGCGATCTGTTCGTAGCCGGCAAAACCGTCGGGCCGCAACCGAGCCAGAGCAAAGAAGCCGTTGCGCCAGCCCATGAACCTACCGTCGTTCGCGCCGTAGTAGAGGAGAATCTCATCCTTCATCACAATCGGCACCGTTGCAAAGACGCAGCCCCAGTCATAGTCGCCCATCACCTGTCCGTTGGGAATTAGCGGTTTTCCGGGCTGGATCCGATGCCACTGTTTGCTATCCGGGCTCCATGCCAATTCGCACCATTGCCTGCTTGTCTCGATATCAAAGAGTCCCACCATGCCGAGATAGACTCCGGCGTGGGGGAGTACGATCAAATCATGGATCTGCATGCGCGGGTCAAGCCCTTCCATAACCGGCTCTGTTTTTGACCATTTCAGAAAGTCCTCCGACTCGCTCCTTACCGCTTGCCGATGCCCCTGGTAGCCGTAGCGGCCCGTGGTTTCCGCCCCGCCCCAACTACGCGTGACAACCACATACCTCCCAAGATTTTCGTCCCGCCACACGCTCGGGTGCGTGTCGCCAATATCCATGGGGCCAACATCGCGCTTATGGCTCCAGTGAATTCCATCCGGAGAGAACCAAACGGCGCTGTTATTCCTTTCCGGTTTAATAGCTTTATAACGTCTTTGCGGATCGGTTTCATGCGGATCTTTCATAACCGCCAAGCGGTAGCGCTCTATGACAATATTGTTCCTCTTGTTGCCGTTGAAGTCAATCAAACCCAAGTCAGGCTTTTCCCAATTAATCCCGTCCCGAGAAGTCGCATAGCACACGCCGGACCTACGCTTGCCCTCCGTCCAGTTGACCCATGCGCGTTTCTCGGAAGGTATGCCCTCACCCGGGAGATCTCCTTTAGAATCAGACCTGGTGAATATGCTATACCAGCACTTGTAAATCTCCTCCTCTCGGTCATAAATGACGCTACAGTAGGGATTGTCGAAGCGGGGCTCCCACGGCTTGTCTTCCTTGAAGAGCGGATTGTTCCTGTCTTTGTGCGCGACGCCAACAGTCAACTCCACGTTGTTCTTCGCTTCGATGATTCGCGAATCAAGAACGAGATGCCTGTCACGATTATTGGCGCTGTAGTCGTTTGCATTCATAGTAGTTCGTTCTACCCAACCTACGTGTTATCACCTCGGTTGCTCTGCTCGGTATTTATAGACTTGCAGGTTTTCCGTGGAATGGATCACTTCGTAATCCGTGTCCAAACGGTTGGTGATCTCCTGCACATCCAGACCGTGAGTCCGCATGATATTGTCACCGCAGGCGAACGGGTCCGTTTTATCCAGTTTCCATGCCACGATGTAATCAATCACTCCCGAATGTTGGATTTTCCAATCGAAAGGGAAGTAGTTGAATTTGCATTCGTAATTGCTCAGACTAACACAACCATTATTCACGCCGTAATAGTTGATTGCATGCGCAAACGGTTCCACAAATTCAACGTGGGTAAATGGCGGCGAGTCCTTGACGTTGGGAGAGGCATCCGAGGCGATTCCCAAGACCACTTTGTTCTTTTCGATCAATTCTATACCCGATGTATACTCTTTCGTAATCTTGTCCAGAGGATAATAGTAGCGATAGCTTATGGAAAGATGGGTAATGGAAAGAATAACTATGACAATGAGGATCCCGCGCTTGATGTATTTATGGTAATCTTCACTGAGAAACGGCAAAAGCGCCGGGAAAATAAACAGATTCACCCGGTCATTAATCCAACCGCCACTCGCCATCCCCCCGGGCATAATGAAGTAGAATACCGCGAACACGCCGGATAACAGCAGGAACTGGTTGTCCCGGCTTAAGATTCTTTTTTGACGGAATCTTTTATATACAGTGACCCCGAATAACAGCCCCAACATTATCGCCATAATGCGCGTGGGGATCAGGTGCGCGTCGGTAAAAGACATCAACGACTTTGTGCTGAGAAGATAATCCCACGCTTTCCAGTCGCCGAAACGCTCCCATTTCAGTTCAAATTTTCCATTATCGGCGCCGATGTTAGTGAGTAAATAATTTGCCATAATGAAGTATAGCGGCAGCATACAAACCAAAAGCGCCATGACCCGTTTTGGCTGGCGATAAAATGATGTAATAGTCAGGAGAGCTAGCGAAAGAATGAGAAGGAGAAAAGAAAGGATGTGGCTGAAGTAAATTAGAATGCACAACAGGTTGAGGATGGCTATCTTACCTACGCCCAGATCTTCCTTGTGCTTTATGAAATAGCCCAATGCGAAGAAGAACAGTGGCACGGAAAGGGAAAAACTGTAGAACCCCATGTGGAGCAGGTAGTGATCGCTGAACAGAAATCCCAAAAACCCGTATAGATTTTTGCCCTCATGTACCGCGCCAAGAAAATAGAAGAGTGACAACGGGAACAAGCCGATGATTGCGCTCAAAAGGATTTTTTCCGCTATTAGAGGAGGGAAAATCTTCATCAGCAGTGCCATGCAGATGTGCGCGAGCCAGTTGGGGAACAGCGTAAGATTAAGTTTGTAATATTCCCGCAAGCGCGTTGAATCCTCATCATGGAATACGCTCAACACATACGAATTATAGACATGGGCTGGCCCGTCTTGGGTTGGGAAGTACTTAAATACCCATAGCGGCGAGATATGCAGGATGATGAGCACGGCGATGAGAATCGTTTTTCTTCGTACCGAGAGGTCTGTCTCCTTCCAACGATCGGGAAGGGAACGCAGACTTGATACTGCTGATTTTAACATTCGCGCAAATCCTTATACCATTTCTATAAAATCAATGTGCATCGACTATGAGGATTATACTTTGCGCTGCCGATAATTGCGTGTTTTCAAGCAGCTAGTCCGTAGGTGCGGTTTCCAACCGCACCTGCCGTGAACACACGTCGCGACCTAGAGATTGCTCCTACAAAAAGACGCAGTTTCTAACAGTGTGGAGTATAAATGAAAGAAAACGTGGGCGGAACAGAATAAGAAACCCTGCCTCCGCGCAAAGCCGGCGGGGCAAGATGCCCCGCCTACGGGTCTGGAGTTGTACGGCTTTCCGTAGAATCCAACTGTTGTACTACGTCGAACTGAGCGCTGTTTTGTATTTCTCGGAAAATTCGGCTGCGCGCAGCGAGTGCATGGGGAGGAATACCTATCGATGCACTTCAAATATGCCGTAGCCGTAAGGCGGGAGCGACAACTCCAGTGTTTTTTCCACCTTCCGACGTTTTCCGCTAAAGATATCGACCAACTCCGTCTCCCAATCAAGATAGACCTCTATCATCGCATCTTCGCTCTGGAAATTGAGCGCGACGAGCAGAAGTTGATCGCCTGCAGTAGACTCACGGAGGAACGCGTAGTATCGACCGTCGTTGTTCGTAGGCAACCGGCGTCTGGAACCGGTGGCGCAAAGCGCCGGATATTTCTGCCTTGCCTTCACAATTTCCCTGTGCTTTGACAAAAACCGCGGCGACCACATAGGCTCGAAGATACGGTCGCTGGCTACGAACAACTCACCGACTGTCGCCAGCGTCACCACTTCCAACAGCATCTGAGCCGGAGAGAGGTTTCCCGTCGTTTCTCCCATCACCCGCAACGCGGGACCGCCCCCATCACCCGAACCCCATGATCCCATCACCCTAGCCCATGTTATTCCGCCGGCTTTGACAACGCGGTCCCGGTACAGCCGCAGTTTAATCTCGATTCCTGTGGGGTTGCCGCTTTCCAAGGCTAACCTGATTGCCTGCCCCCAACGTCTACCAACCCGCGAATCGCGAATTCCGTAGTCCTGTACGCTGTCATAGCGCCCGTCGGTAATCCACGCGACCGGGTCGCTGCGGATTCCGGCTCCTTCCGGAAGCACAAACGAATTTGGATATTCGTGAACCACGTCGGTGATCGTACTGTTGTTCACTTCCCAATTACAGTTGGTGTATTCAGGGACGGCGTCAACCATTATGCCGTCAATCCCTGTATCCATCCAAAAGCGCACAACCCTCCTGCATTCCTCCTGCCACGACTGCTCTCCATAATTGAACTGAGGGAGATCCTCATCGCCGGTCTTGCCGCGCCATCTGACCCAAAAATACTTCCCCGCTCTCTCGCTGAATTGCCAACTACTTGAGTTTACTTCGACATCATTTAGGAAAAAAGGCGCTTGGCTTCGATCCAGTTCGGCAGACTTGGTGTCGCTCCAAACGAACCAGCGAGACTCCGGGCTGTCCACGCCGGCTTTCACATCGTCACAAGCCTGCAAAAAGGGAGGAAACTCCGCGGCGGCGTAGCCGAGGTTGAGAAAAGCGGTGACAGCAACCTCTCTGTCATGGCACACCGTAACGAGTTCATCAAAGTCATCCATGCTTCCGAGGGCGGGATCGACAGCATAGTAGTCGAGGACATCAAGGCCTGAATACTGCATGCCTCCATGGTACGGAATTCCCATGCAAATTGCGTTAAAGCCCCACTCTTTGACCTCGTCGACCATTTCGATCATCTTTTTGAGCGTTCTGCCCCTTGAACTTGGGACTCGTAAAATACATCATTGTGGCATTTTCCCACCAACGAGGTTCCACACTCATTTTCGTACCGGCTCCTTTATGGGCACCGAAACAGGCGCCGTCCGTGAATTTCCCAAAATGCCCGATGCTTGTAATTTATGGATTGGGAATTAGTAATCAGATGAAAAACTTTCGGATTCGGCGGGACCCTCCGCGCCTGAAATCTTGGCTAGGAAGGAGGTATTTCAAGGAGGGGCGTTTTACCGGAAAGCAGGCGGAGAGGGGTTGGTCAAAATCCTATGGCGGTTGCAATCCGGGACGTCATAATTCTTGTCCCGGACTGAAGGGCGAGAACAAGCCAGCGCGTTGTCCTTCCTCTCTTGAGAGGCTATCGATCCCGTTTGATGTTGCCCCAGGTTGTCGCGAGTTTACCGGTGGGTTCAACAGCGAGCAAGTGCATTTCTTCAGTAACCCAGTTATTGATGAACTCTGAACACACGGCTCCTCTGTCACCCATGTGCTCCATTTGTGACTGACTGATGATGGCTAGGTAACCCTTCGTCTTCGTGTTGTGAAGAACTACGGGGTCAACAACGTTTCCCCTCTCTGCGAATATCTCGGCTGCTTCCCAGGGAGCTACAAGGGCATTCAGATTAACAGGTCTGTGGGAAATATACTTGTTCCCAAGACTCGGCATGAACTTCTTGCCTGCAGCCGTCGCCGTCATTAAGGTAGCATCTCGCCCCAAGATAATGTTCTCCGCAAGGTCCAGAATGTTTGCGGCGCCGGCATCCATGTTTCTTTCTTTTTCGCCGTTCTCATGGGTTGCCCAAGCGAACCAGTCGGCGACGTTGATAAACATGTTTCCGTCGTCGAGCCATTTTTCGGCGCGGGAGCCGTCCGGCTTCTTGTTGAAGGTAGGATATAAGACGCTCGGTATCTGTCCGTTCAGCCAGATTATGTCAAGTTGCCCATCACCCGTGTTCGCATCTGCCCATCGCCCAAATTGATTAAGATCTCCGTCATCGAACTTCTGAATATCGTTGAATAAAGTTCCGGTATTTTTGATTATTTTCTCAACGTCATCGGCCATCGATTTATCATCATACGTGCCCGGTTGAAACGCTCCGACGTAGAACGCAATGTCGGCGGCTTTAGCGATGGTACCAAATGCAAATACAATGATGACTACCGACAGTAGATTTTTCATTTTATCTCACCGTCCTGATTTGACTGTTTCGTAACTCTGTTGAAACGAAAACCATGTGGTTCATTCGCTAAATATATGGTTCAACCGAAACCATCAAACGAGTGAATAGCGAGTGTGATAGAGATCCCTTTTTTCCTCAAAACTCGGTTTCTTTCCGGAATCAAAGTGGCTTCAAGTTATTGATTTAATCCACTCATCACAAGCAATACACACTTAGCGATAGAGCCACCGAATCCACGCCAACGCAGGAATTAAGCGTAAGCGGGAATTATACCAAAAACCGGACCGCATTGCACATACGGCAGCTACAGCGAATCCGGATTCCGTCCCCCACAATTACGCTTAATTCCTCGTTAGTATCGGATTTAACTCGATTTTGGCGATTAAATTGACAAAGTAAAACTAACTTGCGGCGTTCAATACCTCGCCTTTATCTCGCCCCAGGTTGCCGAGAGTTTATCGGCAGGGTCAACGGAGGTGGCCATCCCTCCCCCAAAAACCCAGTTATTGATGAACTCCGAACACATGGCTCCTCTGTCGCCCGCGTTAGCTATTTTTGATTGACTTATGATAGCTAAGCAACCATCAGTCTCCGTGTTGCAAGCAACTACGGGATCAGCCAGAACCCCCGCAGGTAGAACCATATCCTGTACATCGCCTACGTCGGCAACGCCTTCACTAGCGCTTACGGCGAATACTTCGGTAACTTCCCAGGGAGGTGTAAAGGCTTCAAGATAGACAGGTCTGTTGGACAGGAGATTGTCGTCAAGACTCGGCATATACTCCCGACCTGCCGCCGTCCTCGCCATCACGGTGTCGGCCGCTCCCACGATAATCGTGTGGGGCTGGTCTAGTATGAAACCTGCGGCGACATGGGTGTTTCTCTCTTTTTCCCCATTTTCGTGGGTTGCCCAAGCGAACCAGTCGGCTACGTTGATGAACATGTTTCCGTCGTCGAGCCATCTCTCGGCGACCGAGCCATCTTCTTCCTCGTTAAAGGTCGGATACAGGGTACTCGGTATCTGTCCGTTGAGCCAGATAATGTCGAGATCGCCGTCACCGATATTTGCCTCTGCCCACGCCCCGAATGCATCAAGATTCTCATCATCAAACGACTGGACATCGTTGAACATTCCTGCGGTTTCCTGCATCATCGTTTCAACGTCAAAAGCCATCGTTTCGTCGTCATACGAGCCCGGCTGAAACATCCCGACGTAGAACGCTATATCGGAGGCTTTAGCCATCGTACCAAATGCGAAGACCAAGACGCCCGTCATAATAAGGCAAGTAAAAGCCTTTTTGGTGTACATTACTGTTTTCCTCCTATACTTTTAGAGCTTTCTCAGTAAGTCTGGAAAGCGTAATTGAGTTGAGTAGCGCAGCGATTCTGCTCCACTCTTTTGACAGTTTCACAGTGAACTGTTGAAACAGTATATTATGGACGGACATATCTGTCAACAAAAAAACGCGTCCTGTTTCCCCATGAACGCGAATCCTAAATCCTTTTTTTGATTCTGCGGTGATTCGAACCCATTCAAGCGGACCAAACACGAAAAACCCGCAGGCGCCGACACCGAGCTCGCCGACCACGATATCACAATTTGAGGCGTGAAAACCGGTGAATGCGCCATCATCGCCGTGGGCGCCATGCAACAGGTATTAGCGCATTTTTATTGAACCGTTTCCGGGGGCCAATTGGAACGAGGTTTGACAATCTGCCTCTGCGCAGGGGTCAGGCGATCCCATAGTTCTCGCGAAACTTCATAGTTGTGCCGAAAATTGCCCCATGAGGGACCATACCGATACACAACCGTGCGTCGATAACCGGGGTTGCTGCGCTTCAGCGATCCATGACAGATAGAGTCCACGAAGAGCAGCACGTCGCCGGCGTTCATGTGGATCTCCACTGCCCCTTCGGGAATTTCCCCGGCGCGTTCTCCTCGCATTTTGTAGGTTTCAAATTCGGGATGGCTGAAGTTGGACTTGTGCGATCCCGGTATAAGAAGCGTGCCGCCATCGCCGGGACCGATATCCGACAGCGCCATGAGGACATTAATCTGCCCGCAATGGAATTTGCCGTTCAAGACGCGAAACTGATTGCGTATGAGACCGATATGTCCGCCGGAGTGCATCCCGATCGCCTCGCCCGGCGCCCGCAAGTTGGCAAAGTTCTCGTCGATGAATAAAGGTCCGTGATTCCAATCGAACGAGCCCTCGCCGCCGACGAAGCATTTGACCTTCTCAATCCACGCCGGATGGTCAATAAGGCGTTCAAACGGTTCGCCGGCTTCATAAATCTGCTGCAGGTTCAATCCGTCGTTATCCTTGTATGAATGCGCATGTACGCGTCCCCACCAGTCGCCTGGGGTTAAAGGCGGCGCCGAGTCCAGAATGGCGTTCATGCCGTCCACTTCTTGGGCTGATAGTTCCCCTTCCAGAAACAGATATCCGCGTAGGTCAAAGAAGAAAATGTCGTGATCGGTTACGATTGTTTCACTTCCCATCGTTTTTTATTTGTGTCAAAGATTTGATACACTCCATGAGTGGCATCTCAACGTTCAGACCACTCCTCGCTGCCCCTTCGCTCGTACCCTTCTCCACTCGGGGGCTGTCAAGAGATTTTTCAGGGCGTAATTATACCACGTCGTTAGAAATCGCGTCCGCTTATGTCAAGAAATCGTGCAAGAAACCATCAAGCGAGTAGGATTTGCTATTGCGCTCACTATCCGTTCACTTGATCGATAGAGATTCTATGGCGCTTCAAACGTCTCATTGGAAACCGCTACAGTTGAGAATACAGCGCAATATCACCAAACGCGCAGTATAAAGAAATTCTTGCAGAAACATTAGAGGAAGTTTTAACTGTTTTACTCTATGCTTATTTTCCAAACAAAAAAGACGGAGCAACGTAATCGCTCCGCCCACCTACTTGTATGCCTTATCTCTGCGTTTGATGTAGATCAAATAGCAGGTTTTACTCTTAAAATCGATTCTATAAATTAGCCTATATTTACCAACCCGATATTTCCACAGCCCTCGAAACTGCGGCGCTCTTAATGGTTCTCCAATCAACGGGTTTACCGATATTTTATCTATTGCTCTTTCAATGACATCAATTAATTCGCTATTCCCCTTGGTTAGTTTTCCGGATGCCTTCTTAAAACCACTTGAAAGTTCTACTTCATAATTTCCACTTAAAGTCTTTCCACTTCGTTGTCTCGCCATTCTTAATTTCCCGATCGGATCTATCAAGACTTTTCATGAAATCCTTGTCGTTCAGCAACTCAAGCTCCTCGGGATCAATGTCCGCCGAGTCTGAACGATATGATACAGGTCTCGGTTCTTCCAGCAACTGGTTTTCACTTTTCCTAATTTTCATCGCTACCTCCAAGTTTTTTATAGTATATCACATCTTCTTGGCAATGTAAAACATAAATAGAAGTCGCTAACGCAAGATGCTGCCCAGGGCAATCGCATCCGAATCTATACTCCACACCGTTAGAAACTGCGCCTTTTGTAGGATCAAGCGAGTGAATAACGAGTAGGATTTTCTATCGCACTCATTGTTCATTCGCTTGATCGATAGAGATCCCCCAAGCGAGTGAATAACGAGCGAATTATTCTAATGAGGTATTCCGAATTGATGCATTCGCCTATGGAGTGCCTCGCGCGCTTCAAGGAAGGGACGTTCAAGGTAAGCGGTATGGTCCGCCTCCCCATGATGGTGCGTGATTGTGCCTTCCCTGTATAAGGGAGCCGTGTTGCGGATATATGTCAGACACCCGTCAATGAGCGTGAGCATGTATCGCGCCGCGGTTTCGTCAAACATCGACCATTCGCCGCCGCAAGCAACATAAATCGGAGAGGTGTGCGCAAATATGCCGCGTGCCCATCCGTCGTGATGTGGAATACTGGTGTAATCTGGTCCGCCGCATCTCGCGGCAAGCCAGGTATGACCGTCTACCCTTACTTTCGCCCTCAGCGTCAGCCGCCGTGATCCGTTATTTTCCTCCGTAGATGCCACAACCCGCCCGCCTTGTACGATTTGAAGCGTGTGAATGGGAAAAATGCTTTCCGCCCACGCCTCCACCTCCACCGTGCCTTGACCCGACAGTTGTATGGTGTCACCGATGGAATGCCCTTCGACCGAGAGATGGATGATGGGCCCGCCACTCAAAAATGTGCGCCCGCGCGACACGTTCCGGCACCAGTTGTCGTAGTTGAATTCTTCAGAATCGGGAATGCGGGTGTAGGTGCGATATATCCCGATAGGCACGTCGCTGGTCATTTTGTCGGTGCCGCCTACCAGCGGGAGGCGATAGCCGCAGTTGAGATAGCGGTAGTACTCCAGGTGGTTAAACGGCGCATGCTCCAGCATTTCGACAGCGTCCGCTCGACCGGTGGCAACGAGCGCGGCGGGTTCCCCGTTCGGATTGGGAAAGTGAGGAATGACGACCGTACCACCCTGCGCACGGCACTGGTCCGCCCAATCGCTCATCGTAACTTCCAGTGTTCCACCCGCCTCGGCTTCGCCGGAGCCACCGCTGCACCACGGCATCACGGGCTTTTTCAAACCCCACAAAATCAGATGTCCCAAGACATGTTGCCGGTTCTCTTGCGTGATGTAGACAATGTTGTTCCCATCCTGAAGGACGCTGGGCTTTCCCGTAAACTCCTCTTTGTTGGTAAAAAGGCTTCCCCACTGCGATTGGAGCAGGTTCACGACATTGAGATCTTCGCCCTGCGACTCGGTGTGGCTTCCTTGGGCGGATAAAAAATGTACGTGCGAATCACCACTGAACCAACGCCGTTCGTTCATGTTAATCCAGCGTTTGAGGCGCAAGGTGAGTTCCCGTTGCCCCGGTTGGATGTCCACGCGCGTCCGCAAAGGTTCATACTCGAATCCCCGCGCGACATCCACGATAACTTCACCGCGAGGCAGCCATCCTTGGCACGTACCGTCAATATAGGCGTAAGTGACTTGCCCCAGGCTCAAATCGCCGCCTACGTCCATGTGCCAATTTCCGAGGTTGGAGTTTACTTGATTGTGGTGGCCATGCGGTTGGTAGGGAATGCCTTCGGGCGATCGGAAGTGAACGCGACATGGCACGGGTTTGTCGGTATCGTCATCAATCACGTTAACGTGAACCCAATTGCGTCCCCGGTCCGAGAGCTCTACCCGCACTCGCTGGGTTTCAACGGCGCCTTTTTCCTCCACATCGCCCCATCTGACCGCTCCCAGTTCCTCCATCCCCTGCTTGACTGTCACTGTTGCCGATGGCAGCGCGGATATTTCGGTATAGGCAGGACTAGATTTTGAATTCGGCGGCTCGCCCCATCCGCGGAAACTGTCGTTAATGAACGTTTCCGATGAGGCTTCCGGCAGCGGGTGCGTGTATCTCGCCAAGCCGCGGTCTACGTCCACGTCAAGGTCGAACGGCTTCTCTGCGTCTTCGGGACGGGTCAAGATGATTCGTGTTTCGCGTTTCCCCTGTCGCACAAACGGATGTTCGTCCAAGTTGCCAAGCGTAATCGCCGCGACAATAAAGCGGGAGTGGCTAGGCGCGATTTCCAGCGATTCAATCGATCGCTCCGGCTCCGGGTTCTTCCATGCCCACAAATGGTAGGCGCGCGATCTGCCGCGCCTCGCCTCCTGTTGATGAGCGCCGGCTTCACCCCAAGGCCCCTCATAACGCGGCATCATCCAATCTTGGACATGCGACACCGCGCCAAACGGTCGATTATCGCCTGCCAAGGCAATCTCGAACCGTTCTCGAATGGGAACGCGGAACCTCTCATCACCTTTGCCTACCGATGACAAGCGAAAGATATAATCCGCGACGTGTTCTCCGACCAGAGCGCCCTGCTCCAACTTCGACTCGAGCAGACAGTGCGCTACAATCACATGGCGGGCAAATTGGTTGATGGGAATAATCGCGCTTTTCGGGGCGCCATCGAACAAGATGAAACATCGATCTTCTTCCGCCGCCTCGGCGCCGACCAGAAAAGGCAAACCTCGGAAACTCTGCTTACCAATAGGCACGTCCGAGCGATTGTCCAATACTTCCAATCCCGCGTTGCACCATGCGGACAAGTCAATAGGTTGATAGTCTTTCACCGGGGAGCTTCCTTTCATGGCAGTACGGCGAATGCGCGGAGCGCAAATAGTGGGCAATTGCAAATCACTCGGCAGCCAAATGATAGACCTCAATCTCGTTTACTTCCGCTATTGATGGCGCAATGACCCGGAAATACTCAATATAACGTCCGCCGACCGTCCGCCGAATGTGATCGACAATCATGTCATCGGGATCGGCTATGGGTTTTGATATCACCCTGTCGTCGACTGTGCGGCTGACCTTGATGCGGATAATATCGGTTTTGAAATTAAGCCGATCAATTACGAACTTGGGCTGGGCGCGCTGGTCTCCCACGCCGCGCCGCTGGCGTACCGAATGCGCATTTTTCCAAGTGGGTTGAGACGCTTTCGTATCGCGATACTCTACATCAAAGCGAAACAAGTTTTGGTTGTGAATGATAATCCTTCGTACCGGTTTGATTGAATCGAATTTTAGCGCGAATACGCGCTCCTTGTTTCGCAAAGTGGCGGAGGCTGTCGTATCGCGTTTGCCATCATTCAGCGCCGGATGGGTCGCTTGAGTTCCAAACGACGCGAGCGCGATATTTTCGCTCCACTCGGTTGAAAGCACCGATGACCACACGCAACCGGAGAGCGTAATGCAAGCCATCAATATGCAGCGCATGTCAAGTATTCTCAACTTCATTTTTTTCTCCTCACAGGCACCGGAATCGGCGTCGGAGATGTCCAGTCGGATCTGTGGCGAATGGCTGGTTTCCAGTTGCCCTCAGGTTGAGCTTGAAGAGGAACACGCAGGAGTTTCTTGAGGCAGAAGATGCCCATTCCAAATCCGCCTATGTGAGCCAGCCAAGCCACAGGCGAACCGTGATAGGACAGGGAGATGTTTACGACTTGAATAACTATCCAAGGTAGAAGTACAACACTAGCCGGCAGTGAGCGGATGAAAATCAGACAGAGGCATCGAATGCGCGACTTGCGACAAGCGACAAAGTGCGCCCCCATCACCCCGGCAACGGCGCCACTCGCTCCAATCAGCGGAATAGTGGAATCGTAATGCACCATGACGTACAGAAGCGTCGCGGTGACACCCGAAAACAGGTAGAGGACAAGAAACCTAAAATGTCCGATTCGAGCCTCAAGGTTTGGCCCAAAGGCAGACAGATAGAGCATGTTTCCGATAATGTGGATCAAGCCGCCCTCCATCACTCGTGCATCATGGAGAAAAAATGAAGTAATCAGACTCGGATGGAGGAGATTGGGAAGAATAACCGGAAAGAACGGAATCGCGTCAATAACAGTGACAATATCGCGTGGCACCGCCCCATGCCTCGCCATAAAGGAAACATCATCGTAATACAGGAAGAGTTGGTAGACGCAAATAGAGATATTAACGAGGATTAGGCACTGAACAACCCGCGGTTTCAGAGTCTCGTCGTCCGAGCGAAAACTACCCAATGGAATAAACAAGATATGGCTCCCTTTATGGTATATTTTCCAAGAAAATTACGGCAAGCGCCGGTGCGGTTAGAAACCGCACCTACGGAGGTTGTGGAACGAGTCCCGTATCAATCAAGGGTTACGGCATACGGAGTATGCCTACTACTTTTAGATTGGCAATTCAACATCATCTGACACGTCAAACCGATCAATAATCCCCATCACCAATTCGCGTATCGGCGCATTTCGGACTCCGAAAACCTCTTCAGCCACTCCCGGACCAGCGCCGACAAGCACGACATCGCCTTCCCCCGCCCCGACATAATCAACGGCAATAGTGGGCGTTCTTACAAGCTGGGACTTCAAACTCAGCGGCTGCACGAGCAGAAGCGTGCGATTTTCATACGCGGCATGTTTGATGACCGACACTACTTTTCCAACAACTTTGGCAATATACATCTCTACTCCTCCTCATCGTCATGTCGCGCTCGGGCACGACCAACCGAATCAACGATTCCGACAATGGCGGCGTCAACGGGCATTTTTCGATCTGGCAACACGCCCGCCGCGTCCCCGCCCGTAACCATATAAATGGTGTCTCCACGCCCCGCTTGGCAGTGCGTGTCTGTGGCGACGAGCGGTTTTCCGGTGGAGTTGCCGTTGTCATCAAGAGGCTGCACAACCAAGAGCCGAATGCCATGAAGGCTGGCATCCTTTTGGGTTGCCACAACTGTGCCAATGACTTTTCCAATGTCCATAGTTGTTGAGAGCCTGTTGAATAGTAAAGTTTGTAGGAGCGATCTCCAGGTCGCGACCGCGCCATTACATATTATATCAAATACTTGGCGAACACATCACCCGGTTGCCGATGTTTTGATTCCGCGCGAAATCCTCCAAAATCCGGTAAAACCCATCCTTCCACTCTTCCCGTCTTCCATCCTTTCGCGATGCGTTTCGCTCGCGCAAAAGCAAATACAGTCTAGTGTCTAATGTCGTGCTCGTCCATCTTGGAATGAAGCGTATTTCGGTTTATCCCCAAGATCTCCGCCGCTTTGCTCCGATTCCATCCGGTTTGCTTGAGAACAATCTCGAACAGAGGTTTTTCGAAGATGGCGCGTATTTTAGCATAAAGAGCGTCCTCGGATTCGCCAGAGTCAAGGCTCTGATTCACCCACTCGGTCAGCAGTATTCGCAGTTGTCCTTCAAGCGTAGATCCCTCCAAGACTGACGAATGGATTTCCCCTTCGGCTAATTTCGGAAAATGCTCCGGCAGGAGAACGCGTCCCGAACACAAAACCAACGCTCGCTTAAGCGTGTTCTCAAGTTCCCGGATGTTGCCGGGCCAATCGTAAGACATAAGTCGCTTGAACGCCTCGGCTGAAACCGTCGCTTTGGGTTGCGAGTACTCCTCCGCGAATCGAGCAACGAAAAAATCAATGAGGTCGGGAATGTCCGTTTTGCGCTCGCGCAGAGGGGGCAGATACATGGGGATGATATTGAGGCGATAATATAGATCCTCCCGAAAAGTACCCTCTTGCGTAGATTGTTCCAGTTGCCGATTCGTAGCCGCAACGACTCGGACATCAACTTGACGCGTTTCATTGGAGCCGACGGGTTCGACTTCCCGCTCCTGCAAAACACGCAGCAACTTCATTTGCACTTCGATTGGCAGTTCCCCAATCTCATCAAGAAAAATGGTGCCCCGGTTAGCTTGTTCAAACTTTCCTTGTCGCGCCACTTCGGCGCCGGTATAGGCGCCTCGAACATGCCCGAAGAGAGCGCTTTCAATCAAAGTCGGCGGGATGGCGCTACAGTCAACAACGACGAAGTTATTGTCCGCCCTACCGCTATTCTCGTGAATCGCCCGGGCGACCAGTTCTTTGCCGGTTCCACTTTCGCCCATGATGAGGACAGTTTCGTCGCTAACCGCCGCGCGCCCGATAATGAGGTAGACCGCATGCATCAGCGGGCTCTCACCCACCAGTCGCGTTTCTTTCGCATCGGCGTGCCGTTGCGACTTGGTATCCCTCGCGGCTTTGGCAACCGACTTGACGGATGCCTTCGCCTGATCCGCGGCATTCGCGGCGCGGGACACCATCGACACCACCGAATTGATGTCGAACGGTTTTGTGAGATAATCGTAGGCGCGGCGTTTGGCAGCCTCTATCGCGGTTTGGGTGGTGCCGTGAGCGGTAATGACAATAATTGAAGCCGTGCTATTAATCTCTTGGAGGTTTTCGATTAGCTCTAATCCGTTCGCGTCCGGCATGAAGATGTCAAGAAGGACAACATCGATAGGTTCCGCGTCAAGGCAAGCGAGCGTTTCACTTCCGTTGCGCGCCGTATGTACCCGATGCCCCGCCTTCTCAAGGGCTTTGGTTAGTACAAACCGGATGCTGTCATCATCATCGGCGATTAGAATCGAGTTTTTCATAGATATCTTGTGATTGTTTAGTTTACAAGGATTTCGCGATTTGGAAACCCCTCCTACGGCAGTGTCGGGATCGGGAGATCCCTCCTACAGTGTCTTCGGGAAATTTGAACCGGCCGTTGTTAAAAACTTACGTTTTGTCAACTTGTGCCGGTAGTGTAATAACAAACGCCGTTCCTTGAGGTTGGGTTACATCGACTTCAATTGTGCCGTTGTGCTCCTCGACAATCTGCTGACTGATTGAAAGCCCCAGGCCGGTGCCTTTCTGTTTTGTCGTGTAGAAAGGGTCGAACAGTTGGGAGGCATGCTGCGGAGAGATGCCCCGCCCGGTGTCTTGAATTCGCATGTGAACCACCGCCTGCTCCGTATCGTACGACGTTTGGATAGACAGTATCCCACTATTTTCCATTGATTCGATCGCATTGCGAAACAGGTTCAGGAAAACTTGTGTCAATCCATCGGCGTTAATCGACACAAGCGGGCAATTTTCATCGGGGTCAAAATCCACACGAATCCGATTTTGACTGAACTCGGGCTCGCAGATGGAAAGGCTGTCATCAATCAAGCCTCGGATGTCGTGCGGTTCAAACGTGAGGGATTGCGGTTTGCCAAATGCCAATAGTTGCTCAATCACACGATTCAGACGGTCAACCTCTTTGATAATGATATCGGTGTATTCGTCAATCTCGCGGTCCGTTTCATCGTCGCCGTCGGTCATTTGGAGCAACTGGGTGGCGCCGCGTATTCCGCCCAGTGGATTCCGTACCTCATGCGCGACGGTCGTAGCCAGCTTTCCGAGCGTCACCAGTCTCTCCGACCGAACTACGGCATCTATCATCTGCTGTATCTTGACGCGCTGAGCCAAGATCGAGGCAATAATCGTGAGGATTCGAACCTCATCGCCCGTGGCGAACCTGTCGGATCCTTTGTCAATGCTAAGCGTTCCCACAACCTTCTCATCAACAATCAAGGGAATGCACCAGAATGCGATCCGATCTTTGGACCGCACGGCCCCGGCCTTGGGAAATTCCATCTGTTTCAGAGGTTTACGCGTATGAGGAACGCCAATCGCCTCGCCCGACGACAGCACTCTGTTCTGAATTTCGTCAATCTGACTGTCGGTGCCGCGTTTGATCTCCGCCGGAGTCAGCCCCAACATGGCTTCGGCGCACTTTACCAATTCGCCATCTTTTTCCAAGCGCAGTGTGCCGCGGTAGATGCCCAGTCGATCGGCGAGAATCCTTATCACCCGTTGAAAGAGTTCGTCAAGTTCAATATCGGCGCTAGCCGCTTCGCTAACCTCAAACAGGGTGGATTGATCCCGGATACGCTTCTGAAGATCGGTGTTTGCCGCATTTATCCGACCAATCTGCCTCTCGGTTGTAATGCGCTGCGCATTGAGTTGTCTGATTGTGCGTACGATAAAATAGGCGATGAAAGGGTATAACGTCGCCACTGCCGCCGAGGCGACAACCCAGTGCGTTTGCTGGTTGATATGTCGGAGAACAAACAGCCAGTTGGCTGTCGTCGTGAGTGTCAGCAGGATGCGTTGGCCTCGCCTCACGTCGTGTCTGGCGGCAAGAATCATTACGACGTAGTAAAGGTGCGAGACAACATGGTAATACTGGGGGATGCGCGACCCGTAAATAAACAGGTTGAGGAATATGACAAGGCAACACAGCAGGATGGTTGTCATTTGCTACGCAAAAAATTGTCGAGCATCTTCAATCCTACTCGACCACTTTTCTCCAGATGGAATTGGGTTGCGACGAGGTTTTGGCGCGCAACCACGCAACAGAATTCGACGCCGTAGGTTGTTTTGCCAATGACCGCGGCAGGTTGCGCCGGAATGGGATAGTACGAATTAACGAAGTAGAAATGCGCGGGATTGGGGACCCCCTCGAAAATCGGGTGCGATTGAGTTTGATACACTTCGTTCCAACCAATCTGCGGCACCTTCAACTGCGGCGTCGCCTCAAACTTGTCTACAATCCCCGGCAAAATTCCCAGACACTCGGTGTCCCCCTCCTCGCTGTAGTCAAACAAGATCTGGATACCGATACATATTCCCAGCATGGGTTTGCCCGTTTTGTAACACGTCTTCAAGGCGTTCGCGAGCCCGCGCGCATTGAGGTTGTCCATTGTGGCGCGTGCGGCGCCAACGCCCGGGAAAATCACCTTCTCGGACGACAAAATGGTCTCGGCGTCGGCGGTGATTTTGCCATTATAACCCAAGTAGGCGACGGCGCGTTCTACACTTGTCAGGTTGCCTGCGCCGTAGTCGATAATTGCAATCATTCGGTACACTCATGCTGATGAAGGGTTATGCGATAATGTGCGTAAGTTATCTAACCAAAGTTGCCACCTACATTCAAATGGAGAAAGAAACCTAGTTTTTTCCGACGCGAAAGCGCGCTTTCGACACAAATGACACAAATGTAATGAATCTGACTATTAATTGGCAAACGTGAATCAAAAACTCGGTTTTTCTGTTTTAGGTCAGCAACTAGCGTTATCTAATAATTCGACCCGAATAGCGGCGTCTGTTTCGTACCTAGCGAATCGCGCGCTGTCGATACGCTTTCTCCCTGAATCGCTTCTAATTCCGATGTGCATACGTAGTCTTTGAGGAAGCGTGAGACATCATCTGCCTTCCTTTTTTTGGCAAGCCGATCGCGGATGATTTTAACGTTATGCGGATCGAGTTCGATTCCGATAGACTTTCGATTGAGTTGACTGGCGACGACCAATGTCGTTCCCGAACCCGCAAACGGATCAAGAACAGTATCCCCGGGACCTGTAGAAGAGAGGATAATACGAATTAGGAGTTGAATCGGTGATTGTTGCTTGTGGGCGCGGTTGCCATCCGCATCGTATAAGGCTTCGTCGCCCGCGAAATAGCCGGATGTCATTTCCCGAATGTCATCCCACACGTCAGTCACATACACCCCGTTGTCCCGTTGGTACTTGTAGCCAGCAGGGAGCGGCGGATCGATTCTAAGGCGGTTGAACAATCTCGGGCTTTTCCCTTTCGTCCCGAACGCGAGGATCTGGTAATGCTTGCCGTAGCGCTTCATGGCGGGAACAGCGGACGTTTTCTTCTTCCAAACTATCAGGTTTTGAAATGTCCAACCCGACTCGCGCAAACAGGTGAGAACGAATTCACTGTTCTTCTCGCGCTGCATAAAGTAGATTGCGCCGCCATCGGATGTCAACGCATGAACCTGCTCGCACACGTCCCGCATCCACCCCCAGTACTTTTCTTCGGGCAGGCTGTCGTTCCATGCGTTGTATTCCTTGTCCTGATTGAATGGCGGGTCAAGGAATGTGAGGTCAACTTGTCCGAGATTCGAGTGTTGCCGAAGAAACGACGCGCAGTCTCCGGATAGAATTGTTGTTTTCATTATACGCTCTGATGAGTGAGATATTCATCGTTGATTAACACCCGAAATCCATTGGTCTCTGCTTCTCTTCGTAGATTCACGAGCATGTTTTTCCGCCGGCTACTTAGTGATTTCAGGTTCAAATCGTCACCCGTCGTCAACTTTACAAATGGGCGGGGATGCGGGTTCTCTTTTCACCTTGTTGACAAAGTATAGTATAGGTGACCATTGCAAGGCAAGCGAATTCTTCCCGAAAGGAGATTGGCAACAAATGCCGAAGTCCTATAGATTCGTGAAAATAATAGTATTGACTAACCGAAGTTGCTACCGATTCTCGCGGCTCGGGCTTCCGGCATGACCGGCGTTATGAGATATGTCGCACAACGGGAGAGAACGATTCGATAGAACTTATTATGCGAAAGAATTCGCTAGGCGAGTTGACAATAGGAACGTAATGCAAAAACCGAAAAGTCAAATCCTGCAATCTCCGATAGCGAGCAACTTGGATTAACCGACAGTGTGTATTTGAGACTTGCGTAACCTACGGATATATGCGATAATATTGCACCCTACCACTATCCGATGATGAAACCCGCTAAGCAACCTGAGATGACCGTGCTCAGTACCTGCTAGTGAGTTGCGAGACAATCTCCTCGTTTTAACAGACGGATAGAGCGGATTGACAACTTTGACGGTTAGCAAATTTCGTACGTTGGTGGCAGGCGAATTGATGTTTGCAATGCCGCTCCTCGGGACGAAAGGAGAAATACAGATGACTGCACTAGGCAGGTTATTTCAAAATATTCAAAAGGAAGATATATTCACACTTGGGCTAGAAGACCTCGGGGTGGCGCTCTTGAAGTCTATTGAGGAAACAGATTCAAAGCGCATAAACCCGGCCAGCGCCATATCATTTGAATGGTTGAAACTGGCTCTTAATGGCAATAGTAACACATCTGCAAGCGCCTCTCCACTTTCTGAATCTGAATATGATGATATTCTTTTTGTGCTCATGGAAGCCTGGCAATGGTTGGAACATGAGTTGTTGGTTGCGAAGAGGCCAACCCATCTGTCGGGCAGCACCACCATCATGATGGTGGGCCCCGAATATTTTGTTACCAGACTCGGAAAAGACAGAATAAAGGAACAGCATGGCAACCGCGAAAGAACTGCTTGAGGACATGTACAAAGCGATAGATTCACTATCGGAAAAGTTAGACGAACAAGACCGGCAACTCAAGTCGTTATCAAACAATTTGGAAACGTCGTCTCGCCAAAACAAAGTTAGTTTGCGAAAATTTGACGATAAATTAACCGCGCTAGGGGCGCGTTGGGGGTTTCAATCTGAAAATTCATTTCGCAACGCCATGGTAGGTATTTTGGCAGATATTGGCTTCACAGTCGAAATTTACAGAACGTTGGACGCCGAAGGGATAGTTCATGGCAAGGCATGTGAAGTCGAGGTAGATGTTGCAATCTGGAATGGGATGACCGTTCTGATTGAAATAAAATCTTCATTGGATCATTGGGATGTTTACACGTTTAACCGCATCGCAGAATTCTATGAGGGCAAAGAAAATAGAAAGGCAGATCGAAAGGTAATCATATCTCCATTTGTCACCGAACGTGTCGTAAATGTTGCGGCAGAACTTGGTATTCAGATATATACTGACATTTAGACTTACCATCCGCATAATAGACTTGTGTAATCTCGAATTTTCACATAGCAGATCTTGGGATATATCTCCACGAACGAACGACGATCACCAAGGTACTACCGTGAGTCCGATTGATTGACCGGTTGCCCTTCCATCATCAGTTTCGTTTCTGTCAATCATGATACGGGATAATGCGATATGAGAAATTAAACTTTTGGGGGCTTGATAATGCGGATGATAAGTATCAAGTTTTGAAATGTCCAACCCGACTCGCGCAAACAAGTGAGAACGAATTCACTGTTCTTCTCGCGCTGCATGAAATAGATTGCGCCGCCCTCGGATGTCAACGCGTGAACCTGCTCGCACACGTCCCGCATCCACCCCCAGTACTTTTCTTTGGGCAGGCTGTCGTTCCATGCGTTGTATTCCTTGTCCTGATTGAATGGCGGGTCAAGGAATGCGAGGTCAACTTGTCCGAGATTCGAGTGTTGCCGAAGAAGCGACGTACAGTCTCCGGATAGAATTGTTGTTTTCATTATACGCTCTGATGAGTGAGATGTTCACCGTTGATTAAAACCCGAAATCCATTGGTCTCTGCTTCTCTTCGTAGATTCACGAGCATGTTTTTCCGCCGGCTACTTAGTGATTTCAGGTTCAAATCGTCACCCGTCGTCAACTTTACCATTGGTATAGGGAGGTAGTTCTTTTCGCCAACCCTCAGATTCTCCAAGTTCGTAAAGAGCATCATTTTCAACAGTGCATCCTTGATGGCGCCTAATGAAGGCAATTCAGCTTTTTTCGTATGCTTCGCTTCAATGAGGAAAATCTGATCGCCGTGCAATTCAATCTCGTCACAGGTCCAGTAGTAATAACCTCCGAGATAGTTCTCTATGGTCAACGTGCCTTTCAGCCCGGTAATACTTTCTTTTGGCTGAGTGGTTACGCTCTCCCGTGCTTGTGCCTTTCTTGCCAAATCCCTCGAAAGTGTCATGAACCCGGTTTTGCCTTCATGAAGCACGCAAATTCGTTGACGAGCAGATTTGAACGAGTGCATGTCAACATTCAACTGTTCTGATATGTTTGTATAGGCTTTTAACGCTCTGTCACCTACTATGCCGACTTTCTCAGCTTGATCGATATTCCAGTGCAGCGCGTCAGACTGATAACATAAGAGTTCTTCAATCTCTCCGCCAAGATGCTCCAAATTAAACCTTTGATCGGTTATTTTATGCCTGTATCTCGGACTTTGAGAAGCGTCGGAATAGTAACCGATAATCACATGAACTCCCAACAAGCTCATCAAAGAAATGGTGTCCCACTGAACAAAATCTCGATCGCCTTGCTTTCCCTCATCCTTAAAAATCGGAATGACCGTGACTTTTTTGCCAGAAGATTGCAGGGTGTCATAAACGCGCCCGTAAGGATAAGTCCTCGTTCTCTTCGGAGAGACCCACCAACTCAAAGCAATTTGGTTTGCGGGATCGACTCTCAAAAGGAAAGCGCCTTTCTCCGACAACGCTTTGCCAAGCTGGTCGTAACGAAAAGTTTCTAGTTTGCTGCACAACAGCGGTTTGTATGTGACTCTTTTAATATCGGCGCAAATGTTCATAGATTTACCTTTCATTTCCACTAGGAATCAAACAATTCCTGTTGAGCCACAATTTGATTGAGTTGGTCTAGCCCATATTCAATATACTTTTGCTGGGTTTCGATTCCGACATGTTTTCTTCCTAATTTTTCAGCAGCGCAATTTGTTTGTCCACTGCCAGTGAAAATGTCAATAACCGGGTCGCCTTTATACGAATAGAATTGAATGACCCTTTCCGCAAGTTCGAGAGGAAATGGGCAAGGATGAAGGTTTTGTTGGGGCGCCAATGGACGTATCTTCCAAACATTCTTGCTTTTCTCGCCTTGATAGTCGGACATGTCAATTTCGTTCTCCGCTTTCTCGGCGGCAGTTCTGTCCCAGTAGATGTTACTTTTCTTCTTCGTATCCGCGGGTTTTTGGAATACAAAAACATACTCCGCAACCAAGCTGGGGTAATAGTAACCAGGATACGGATGCTGCATCAGAACGCCAGATCGCTTGTCTCGGGAAATCGGTTTTTCCCAGATGATATCCTCTTTGAATTTCCATCCGATTTCTTCAAGCCAGTTTACCAAATGAAACGGGAGCGCGGTTCGGGTTCCCTGCCAAGCCACAGGCGAGATATTTACCACATTGTGACCACCCGGCTTAGTGATTTGGAAGAGCGCCTTAAATCGATCGACCAGAAAATGCCGATACTCCTCGTATGACATCGTCTCTCTTTCCCACCGCCCCCTTATTCCATGGAGTTTTTCGATGTGTTCATCATAATTGATCGCGTTCATATACGGCGGTGAGGTGAAGCCGAGTATAAAATGGTTCTCAGGCAATTCCTGCATGACTGAAAGGCAATCGCCTTTGATGAGTTCCCCATTACCAATTTTGAATTGTTGATAATCTTCCATGTTTGTCCTCAACTCGTATCAGGGAAGGAAGTCTCCCAAACTCCACCATTTTAAATTCTATGAGTGCATTCTCCAACCTTCGTAGAATTGACTGCTACAATTGAATGTAGGGGCATCAATTTCTACATGTTTGCATCATCTCTGCAAAGGAGAGAGTTCGGCTCAAATTGCTCGTGAGATTGGTCTCACTCGGCAGACAGCGATAATCCGTAGGTTGGGTTGAACGGCACATCAAGAACGACCCGTCCACAGGATAACCGCGCCCAGATACCGATACCGCTAAAAGCCCCCGAAATCGTAGTGAAACCCAACACTGCGACCATTGTATCGGGGAATCCGCGGGTTTTATGTATCCATCCGGCTTGAGGTATGGGTGGACGGAAATTATTCACCCTTCCCATCTTCCATCCTTCCAATCTTCCTTATGCCAAAAATCAGGGGCGATTCCCTTGACGTTCCAGCCAAGGGAAACGCATCTAATGATAGAGCATGTCTGATGGTGGAAGAGCGTACGATTGATGTTGGGTTTTACTCACATTTTGGAACGTTCAGGCAAAGTGGGCGCTCGAAAACTCCTCTAAAACCGACGATCATTAACGGAATCCCGTTCAACCCAACCTACGCCCCTACTCGGATGTATCTCCCCTCTCTTTATCTCACAACTCGTGGCGGCGCTAATTCTTAATTTGAGTCTCTACTTTTTGTTTTTTGCCAAGTTTGCACAAACGAGTTCTTTATCGTTCCGAGCGAAGACATGTTTGTAGGCAAACGCAGGGTGTGCCCATGCAACACCGCCTCTTCGGTTGAGTTGATCGCGTGTTGGTTCGATCAATTTGGCGCGACTGATAATATTCAGCCCTTCTGGAGAGAGTTCCGTGATAAGAAGTTCACCGTGTTCGTTAAACATCCAGACTCTGTTATCCGCCGAGACCGGATGTCTGACGAAATGGATGGTGCTCCAACGCGCTTTCCGCACGGCGGAGAGGTCTTCCCATATCCGATCCCCGTTTCCCGCGTCTATACAGCGGAGTTCACCGTAACTGTCCACACCGTAAATGTAATCGCCTATTCGAACGGGTGTTGACATAGCAGGCTGAATGGCATCGGTGTTCAGTTCATCTTTTCCCGTGCGATACCAACCGAGTTCCGCTTCCAACGCATCTGGTGACAACTTCAGGAGAAGGGCGCCGCGCCTGAAATGCGCAACAAACAATTCATTCTGATAGAAAGTAGGGGTAGCGATAGCGGCCATGACACCTTCCGCTGCAAACGTATACAGCCAGTGCAATGTGCCAGTTTGTGGATTGAGGGCTACAACATTAGCGCTCGTCCAGCATACAAGGACGCGTTCACCCGCTTGCGTAATAACTACCGGTGCGGAATAAGAGGCATTATCGTCCAACGCTTTCCATTTTTCCTCGCCGCTCTTCCGGTCAAATGCAACGATACATGCGTTCGGTGTACCGCCGATTTGGACGATGAGATGATCGCCTTCAACAAGAGGCGCGCTCGCGATGCCCCAGATAGGCATATTGATGTTATATTCGGCATTGAGATCTCTTTTCCATACGACCTCACCCGTGGCAGCATCGAAACAGTGCAGATGGCCCATCGCTCCTAATGCATAGGCAAGTCCATCCTGTACAGTAACAGTCGCACGGGGTCCCGCTGTATAGTCAATCTTGTATTCGCAATCGTAGGTATAGGACCAGATGGATTCACCCGTCTCCCAATCGAAACAGTGAACACGCTCGATCTGTTTCGGCTTTGTAACCCGATCGGTAACATAGACACGCCCCTCGGCAACGCTCGGTCCGCTATACCCGCTTCCTATCGGTACACGCCAGCGGATTGGGATTCCTGGTCCCTCGAATTTTTCAATAATGCCGGTTTCGTTCCAAACGCCTTCGCGATTTTCACCGCGCCATTGGGGCCACTCGTCGGCATTCACAAGTTGTGCCTGCATCATTACTACGGAAAACAGGACCAAGAATAGATTTGTAAGTCGCTTCATAAATTTGGCTCTCCAGAGTTCAGTGTGGAAAATGAAATTAACTTTAGTGGTTCATGCGCTAAGTATTTGGCGCTTGTTGAAACCATCAAAAGAGGCAATAACGCTACCCATGTAGAAAAAACAAATCAATTGCATTGACTGGAATTTTCTAATCTGTGTTTATCCGCGTTTATCCACGTCCCCATTCTGCTTGGGTGTATGAAGTCAAGTGATGCCATATACACTTGGCGAGTAAACCACTAAACTTACCCGATAGAATTCATTGCCCCTCGTCAATCCGCCGATACAGATTCGCCATCTCAATGGCGGTGACCGCCGCCTCCGCTCCCTTGTTCCCCGATTTTGTTCCGGCGCGCTCGATCGCCTGTTCGATGGTATCCGTAGTAATCACGCCGTAGATGACAGGGACTCCCGTATTCAAGCCCACTTGAGCGATTCCCTTCGCGCTTTCATTGGCGACGTAGTCGAAATGCGGCGTCGCGCCGCGGATGACGGCGCCGAGACACACTATTGCATCGTATCTTCCCTTTTCGGCGATTCGCTTGGCGGTGGCGGGAATCTCGAATGACCCCGGCGTCCAAAACACGTCTACTTCCTCAAGATCCGCGCCGTGGCGCTTCAGCGAATCCAGGGCGCCATCAAGCAATTTTGTCGTAATGAAGCCGTTAAACCGGCTCACGACAATTCCGATTTTGAGATCGGTACCGATGAGGTTTCCTTCGTAGGTAGTTGTCATTGTTCTTTCGGGTCAATTAGCAATGGTTTAATTCGTTAGGTTCTGTTGACATTTCATCACAACGCGACAATCATGAGGACCACACAGACGCACAATCCTTCGTAGGGGTTGGGTTCCCCAACCCCTTCGTTACGTTTCCCAATCCATGTGGCGAGGAAACCTCGCCCCTACGATTGGACACACACTTCACGCATCTGTTCGGTCAGTTGGAATTTGATTTTTCCGGCTCCAGCACCGGATGGAGCAGCAGATGCCCAAGTTTTGAACGTTTTACCGCAAGATAACCCCGATTGAATTCGTGCGGCACAGTTTGCAGCGGGACTTGCTCCACAATCTCAAGCCCGTGTCCCGCCAGGCCTGTGACCTTCTGCGGGTTATTTGTCATCAGACGCATTTTCCGCACGCCCAAGTCCACCAATATCTGCGCGCCGATGCCGTAATCCCGCAAGTCCGGGGGGAACCCGAGACGTTCGTTTGCTTCCACGGTATCCAACCCTTCGCTGTCCTGCAGGTTGTAGGCGCGGATTTTATCCCGCAGTCCCATGCCGCGTCCCTCCTGCCGCATGTAGAGCAGCACGCCTCGTCCCTCCTTCTCAATCATCTCCTCCGCCAACTGCAACTGCTCGCCGCAATCGCAGCGAAGGGAGCCGAACACGTCCCCGGTGAGGCATTGCGAGTGAACGCGAACCAACACCGGCGCGCCATCCGAAAAATCGCCTTTCACGAGGGCGATGTGCGTCTTTTCGTCGTTGGCGCTCTCGTAAGCGTAAAGCTTGAACTGACCGTGATCCGTCGGCAAGTCGGCTTCAGCCACGCGCTTGACAAGCGTTTCGGCTTGCCGACGATAGGCGATGAGATCGGCAATGGTGATGATTTTCAGATCGTGTTTCTCGGCGAACTTCAGCAACTCCGGGACGCGCGCCATCGTTCCGTCTTCATTCAAGACTTCGCAGAGAACGCCCGCGGGCGACAACCCCGCGAGTCGCGCCAAATCTACCGCCGCCTCCGTGTGCCCCGCTCTGCGAAGCACTCCGCCTTCTATCGCCTGCAGCGGAAAAATATGCCCGGGCCTTGAGAAGTCCTCCGACACCGAATTCGGGTCTACGAACTTGCGAATTGTACAGGCGCGTTCATAAGCGGATATCCCCGTTGTGACCTCCTTCGCGTCAATGCTCACGGTGAAGGCGGTGCGCATGTGCTCCGTGTTGTCTGGAACCATCGGGTCAAGATCCAGGTCAGCCAAACGTTTCGCGCAAGCTGGCAGACAGATTAATCCGCGTCCGTACTTTGCCATGAAGTTGATTGTTTCAGGGGTCGCCTTTTCAGCCGCCATAATGAGATCGCCCTCATTCTCTCGACCGGGGTCGTCGACCACCACGACTAATTTTCCTTCTCGGACGGCTTCGATGGCTTCCGGAATCGTGTTGAACTTCATGGCTTATCCTTTTTTAAGCAACGTTCAGGCGTATCCGTGTGACTTCAAAAACGCGAGGTCTATTGAACTTGACCTATTTGCCGGGACAGCCAGCAACCTTTCCACATATCGTCCCAATAGGTCAACTTCAATATTTACGCGATCGCCTACGCGTTTCTCTCCGATGGTCGTCACCTGTTTTGTGTGCGGGATGAGCGCAATCTCGAATTCGGTCTCAAATAGATTGGCAATTGTCAGACTGATCCCGTCAACACAGATGGATCCCTTGAACACGACATAACGCATCACATCGGGAGATGCGGCGACGCGCATCATTGAGGAATCACCTTCATCTTCCCAACCGCTGATAGCGCCCACATCGTCAACGTGTCCCAATACAATGTGACCGCCCAATCGGGAGTTGAGTTGCAACGAACGCTCGAGGTTGACCGCGTCTCCGCGGCTTAGGTCGCCCAAGGTTGTGCGTCGCAAGGTTTCAGCGGAGATGTCAGCCGTGAAACTCGTATTGTCCGCTCGCGTCATCGTCAGGCAGACCCCATCAATCGCGATGCTCTCACCAACCTTGCTATCTGTCAGAACATCCGATGCGTTGACGGTTAGAACGGCATCCTGCCCGGTCCGCTTGATCTCGCTGACGACGCCGATTTCTTCAATAATTCCCGTGAACATGTGCCTTCACGCGTGATACGGTTTCAACAACTGAATGTTGCACGTTTCCGAAACGCCCGATAAATCGGGCAACTACAATCCGTCCTACCGCACAGTCGAGATCGGAGGTCGGGATCAGGAGATCCCTCCTACAGTTTGCCGATTAGCAGTTCGTCCGCAAGTATCCCTCAACCAGAATATCTCCATCAATTGGTTCGACAGTCATATCGCGCAATTTGTATGCCTCCGCCAGATGCTGAATCCCCTCGCCTCCAATGGGACCTGGGGCATCGGTTCCGCCGATTATCTTGGGGGCAATGAAAAACATGACTTTGTCAACAATCCCGGATTCCAACGCCGAGGCGTTGACCTCCGCGCCGCCTTCAATCAGTACGCTGGTAATGCCCTGGCAACCAAGGGTTTGCATCAGTGACGATAAGCACACGCGGTTTCCTTTTTCCTCAACCGCCAACACCCTTGCTCCGATTGCCTCTAGGCGTGTAAGCCGTTCCTTTGACGCTCGTTTCGTCGTGGCGATGACAGTGTGCGCGTCACTGTTTGGATGGAACACTCTCGCCTTCAGTGGGGCGCGGCACTCCGAGTCAACGATTATTCGTACCGGATCTTTTCCATCCCGTCCCGGTAGGCGCGTCATCAACGACGGATTGTCGTTTATAAGCGTGTTTACGCCCACCAGTATGGCATCAACCTCATCGCGAATCTCGTGTCCTCGCAGTCTTGACGCCTCGGACGAAATCCATTTCGACTCCCCCGAAACCGTTGCGATTTTCCCGTCAAGACTCATCGCCGATTTAAGGATTACAAACGGCTGATTCGTCCGGATGTACTTTATAAAAATCTCATTTAGGCGTCGCGCCTCGGGCTCACACAAACCTACATGAACGCGGAGGCCAGCCGCCTCAAGTTTCTGGATGCCCTTGCCGCCAACTTCGGGATTCGGATCGACGTGAGCCGCGAAGACCCGCGAGATTCCGGCTCGGATTATCGCCTCCGTGCACGGAGGCGTGCGTCCATAGTGAGCGCACGGCTCAAGCGTTACGTAAAGCGTGCCTCCGCGTGCGGCTGCCCCGGCGCGGTTGATGGCATGAACTTCCGCATGAGCGCCTCCCGCCGCTTGATGATACCCTTCGCCGACAATCTCGCCTCCTTGCACAACCACCGCTCCAACGAGCGGATTGGGGCTTGTTCGTCCGCGCGCCAGTTCAGCCAGAGCCAAAGCGCGACGCATGTATTCTACATCTTGTGCTGTCCATCCCGATGCGTCATTCACGGCTAACTCCTTCGTGATGCGCTTGTTTCCCTTCAACCCCTGCGTCAACGCCCGACGGTCACTGAAAAATCTCGGATATAAAAAAAGCCCAAGAATCTATCATTGGGCAAAGCGGTTCTGTCACTGTCTTTTCCCTTCCTGATGATAACTTTAGGCTTCGCATTTCCCCAAATCAGTTGCGGATTTGTCAAGTTCTCGGATTTTGCCGCTTTCAGGGGATTTTACCTATTCCTCACCGATTCCTATGCTCGCACAGAAAAAATAGTCCTGTCGCCGATATTATATCACAGCATCAATAAACAAATCAAAAAAGAAAACGCGCAGTTGCGGTGCACAAAAACCGGACAAATCTCACGATGACAGGGATTTCAAGCAGTCGATTAGACTCTGATGGTTGGCGAGATCGAATTGGTGCGAGCCAACATACATGAACCGAATAATCCTGTTCTTATCGATTACGAAGGTCGCGGGTCGAGCGATGTTGTAGGCGTCAATTCCCAGTCGGTGATGCACGCCGTAGCTCTTGATGACATTACGGTCTTTGTCCGTCAGCAGCGGAAATGTTATGCCGTGTCGATCGGCATACTTTCGCACCTCCCGCGGCCATTGACCAACAACGCCGACAATCGCGGCTTGGAGCGCCGCGTACTCGTCCGCATGTTCCTGCAAACTCGCCAACTGGCGGCGGCTGTTGGGTCACCACGTTCCCCGGAAGAACACCAGCAGGACGCGCTGTTCACCCGTATACGATTCGAGGCTCACCTGCTTCTGACGAACGGAGCGCAATGTGAACGAAGGCGCGATATCCCCAATCTTGAGCGCTTTATTTCTTCGCGGCATAATCCACTTACAGGAAATCTACGAAAACTTCGTTGGCTAGGAAAAGCCCTCGCTTCGTTAACCGGAGATTCCCGTTGTCCCACTCCAACAGATTCACGCCGATCCCTTTACTGAGAACATCGCCGAATTCATCTTCAATCGACTCGCCGAATCGCCGCCGATAGTCCTCCTGCCGAATCCCGTCCCGTTTACGAAGACCGAGGATGATTGTTTCCGCTTTTTCATCTCGTCCGGTCAATCGCTCGGAATCCGCTATCGGTTTTCTGCGCCGTTTGAGGGATTTAATATGGTCCTGAACGCCTCGGATATTCGAGTAACGCACCCCGTCAATATACCCGCACGCGCCGGGCCCCAGCCCAACATAAGGCTGATTATTCCAGTATACCAGATTATGTTTCGCGACGCAAGACGGCTTGGCAAAACTGGAAATTTCGTAGTGTTGATAGCCGCGGGCGACTAGCGTGTCAATGGTTAGGTTATACATCTCAGCTTCGACCTCGTCCGATAACCGATGGAGTTTGCCTGTTCGCTGCGACTCGTAGAAAACTGTCCCCTCCTCAATCATCAAATTGTACGGCGAGATATGTTCCGGCTGAAGCGCAACCACCTCGTTCAGGCACGCGCGCCACTCCTCAATCGTCTGATCGGGCAACGCAAAAATGAGGTCCAGGTTGATGTTGTCAAACCCGGCTCCTCGCGCCAGGTCATAACTTTGAACCACTTCGTCGACCGTGTGAATCCGCCCGATTTTTTGCAGCGTAGCATCGTCCATCGCCTGCACCCCGAAGCTGAGCCGATTCACGCCTGCATCACGCATCGCGTCCAGTTTCTGGCGATCGACGGTGCCAGGATTGCATTCCACGGTGATTTCTGCCGCCCCGTCTATCTCAAAAACGGCGTGCATATCTCTGAACAATCTTTCCAATGATTTCGCGGACAAGATTGATGGCGTTCCGCCGCCGAGAAAGACCGTTTTTAATCCGTCGGAATCAAGACGGTACAGTTCCATCTCGGTTCGCAACGCTTCCAGATAGTGGCGTGATTGCTCCTTGTGGAAGGCGTAGGTATTAAAGGCGCAGTAGTAACATTTCGTGGCGCAGAAGGGGACATGGATGTAAAGCGATTCAACGTGATTCATCGGAGGAAATATCGTGTTTTTTATACGGTTTCAAAAGCCAAACGTTACACCATTCCAATACGCCCGATAAATCGAGCAAGTTGTCGGAATTCGGTATCAGCATGACACATCAAGCCGATGTCACCAATTTCGTAGAGATTTTGAGGCGTCGGCGCACCCACTGCGATATCGTGTCAATTCCCATGTTGAGCAAGGCAGTGACGAAAATGAGTATAACCACCGTGTCCATGTGAACGGCTTCAATTGCGCTATCAATATAAAATCCCAGCGTATAAACGCCGAGTATGCCAAGCATGGCGGACTCCCGCATCATTACCTCCCAACGATAGAAGAGGAATGCGAGGAATTGTCCGTATACGCGTGGAAGAATCTCGTAAAAGTAACGGTCTAACCGTTTGCGCGGCGCATCCAGTTGCAACGAGACAAGATCGGCATTGTTGCTGGTCAGAAAAGCTAGAATAGCGCCGTTATGCAGCAGAATCGCCCACACCGCTGGTAGCATCGACGGTCCCCAGAGTTGTACGAAAATGAAAGCAAGAATATACTCCGGCGTCGTGCGCAGAATAATCAGCAGATAGTGCGAAATCCGATTGGCGACCTTCCCCGTGAAGTGTCGGCAGGCAAACGGAAAACTCAACAGCGTAAATATCCCCGCGCCCACCAATACAATCTGGGTTAATACCACCGTGTTCCAACTGCCCTTCCAACCCTGTCCCAGGATGATTTCTCGCATCCACTGCCATACGGGTTGCCACGCGACTGCCACCCCATCCTGACGCATGGGCCAAGGTAGAATCTCATAGGTGAAAAACCGCAATATATTTGTCCACGACAGGGAAACCTCCCAAGACAGAAGGACAAACGCCGCCGCCACATAAAGCGGTATCAAACGGGCTTTGACCCAGTATCTCAGCGACGCAATCAGTAAATAGAACGCATAAAGCAACGCCGCCGCTTCCGAATACAGCCCTTCGCGAAATGCAGTCTCCAAGTGAAACCCGAGCGTCGGAAGACCGATAAACCCGAGAATAGCGCTAGATCGCAACGCGCACTCGAAACGATAGCCGGTGTAGTGCTTCACATCGGCGTAAATCACGGGAAGAATGCCGTAGAAAAAGCGGCTCAAGCCACCGGACCGGGCAGGTACACCCTCCAGGGGACGGCGATCCGACTCTTGGACGATCTCCGCGTACACTTTGGCGAAGATGCCGGCGTAAGGTATCGCAATGGCAAGTACGCCGCAAACCGAGTTGAGACCAACCAAGGACAGAAAAATAAATGCCCAGAAGATTTCATGAATGGCGCGGATAAACGCGCAGAACAACCGAACGGGGGTAAATCGAAAAAAGAACGCCAGCGCAATTCCGAATACGATGGCGAGGCAAATACCGCAGAGCGCAAAAACCACCGTGTTAAGAAGCGCATTCCAAAAACCCCAGATGGCGAGGAAATCGGGAGTCACCGCTCCCTTAGCCATTCTGCCAAGCTCTATCCACGGATCCTGCGTCGATATCTCAAGGTCCGCAAACAGGAGTGCAACAAGCGCAATAATGACAAAGAGAAGGCTTGCTTTTAGCATTAAGCTTCCCGGAATCTTAGGAATACATGCGGAGCCGGCGCCAGTCTAGGCGGCTTTCATTTCGGCAATGCCGGTTTCACGCAGCGGAAGCCCTGAAAGTCCTCTATGAAATCTACCGGACTATAGGATCGATGGAATACTTCCAACCCGTGTTCGGCTCGGTGATGCCAGGATCCGCCGCGAGTAACGCGAAGGCTCTTGATAGAGCGAAGGTCGGCGGTTGGCGACACCACCCCGCCCGCCACCGGATTCTCGCGCGGGCTTCGAGAATAGAAATCTTCCTGCCACTCATCCATGCACAACTCCCACACCGTACCCGCCATGTCGTACAACCCGTAGCCGTTCGGCGGAAAACTGCGCACCGGCAGCGTGATGCGGTAGATGGAATCGTAGCTCGCCAGCGACGGGTTCGGCTCCTCGTCACCCCACGGATAAGCCTTGCCGCTAAGCCCGCCGCGCGCCGCTTTTTCCCACTGCGCCTCCGATGGAAGCGTCTTGCCCGTCCATCGCGCGTACTCCATGGCGTCTCGCCATGTCACCCAGACAACGGGTTGCTGCGGATGGTTGAACGCGGACGTTGTTTTCGGCGCCGGGTAACCCGTCTCTTGGACAAACTTTCGATACTGCGCATTGGTGACAGGATGAACATCCATGTAAAAGGCATCCAAATAGACGGAATGGATGGGTCGTTCCCAGTGTTTGTCATCGTCCTTGGGGCTTCCCATCTGGAACTCTCCCGCAGGAATCAGAACCATCTCGGCGCCGTCTTTCTCACTCACTATTCGCTCGGGCAACGCGGTTTCCCCACTCTCCATTTTCACCGTGCATCCGTGCAATGTTAGCGCAACGCTGTGTAGAACCAAAGCCAGTATTATGGCGCGCATCTTTTGCCCCCGTATCAGCTTGTACGATTTCAACAATTAGATGTCATACCCTTCCAAAACGCCCGATGAATCGGGGGCTTAGAAACTCGCGCCGGACGTGCAATGAATTGCGCTACTACAAACCTGACAGCAGATTTAACTGTTACGGAATTAATATTGGTTGATTAATCCGATTTGAGGTATCGCCTTTCCGCAAGCCACAACGCGCCGAAAGCGATAATCGTCGATAGAAACACCAGTCGATACGCGCTGATTTCTTGACCGGTTTGCACGTAGTTGAAAATGGCTAAAGGTAGCGTTTGTGTCTTGCCGGGTATGTTGCCGGCTATCATCATGGTAGCGCCAAACTCGCCGAGGCTCCGGGCGAAAGCCAAAATGGCGCCTCCGATAATCCCGCGGTAGGACAACGGCAGCGTGACCGAAAAAAACACCTTGAAACGTCCGGCGCCGAGCGTTCGCGCCGCGCCCTCCAGTGACGGATTGACTCCCTCCATCGCAATCACGACGCTGCGAACCATCAGGGGAAATGAAATGACGGAGATTGCCAAAACAACGGCAAACCATGAAAAGACAATCTCAATTCCGAAGGCGCGATGCAGGAAAGCGCCGATGGGCCCCTGCCTGCTAAACAGCATGAGCAGCAGGTAACCGCTCACGACGGGAGGCAGAACCAACGGCAGCATCACCAAGGTATTGAGGAGCGACTTGCCGCGAAACGCAACCTTCGCAAGCAACCACCCGATTCCGATGCCCGCCGGCAGAATACACAGCAAACTAAACAGGGAGGTTTTGACGGATATAACGAGCGCCGCCACCTCTGTGTCCGTTAGGTTCATTTGACGACAGAAAATCCGTATTTCTCGAAGACGCGCTTGACTTCCGATGTTTCAAGGTATTGAAGAAACGAGTGCGCAAGTGCCTCATGCTTTGCCCCCCGAATCACTGCGGCTGGATATACAATCGGGCTGTGGCTTGAAGCGGGAAATTCATAAGCAATTCTAACCTTCTCACTCACCGACGCGTCTGTTCTGTAAACGATACCAAAATCAACTTCTCCTGCCGACGTATACGCAAGAACGGATCGAACATCGGCTCCCGGAATCAACTTAGGTTTAACACCCGACCAAATTCTCAGGCGGTCCAGGGCTTCCGCGCCGTAGATGCCCGCCGGAACAGAACTCGGTTCACCGATGGCAATGCGTCGGATACGCGGACCTGTGAGTTCGTCCGGTTTTTCGATTTGATGCGAGCTACCAGTCGGAGCGACCAGTACCAAGCTGTTTCTTAGTACATTGCGGCGAGTGGATGTATAGATGGCATCCTTCTCCGCCAACGCATCCATCTGTTTCGGGCTGGCGGAGATGAACAGATCAGCCGGAGCCCCGCGCTCAATCTGAAGTTGCAGCGTCTGCGACCCTGCAAAATTCGTATAAATCTTTACATTTCGCTCCGACTCAAACGATTCAGAGATTTCTGTGATTGCATCTGTCAAACTGGCGGCGGCAAACACTGTTAACTCTGCCGTGCGGTTTGGTCTGCCCTTTGTTCGCGCCGGCTCCTGCCCTTGATTCGTGCATCCCAACAATGAACACGCAAAAGCGAGAGAAAAGAGGCAAGTCTTAATGGATCGGACAATCATTCATTGAATGGTCGAAAATACATTATTCGCGATTCGGAGGTGGTTCCTATTGCCGGGTCGGGAGATTCCTCCTGCCGGTCGGGATTGGGAAATCCCTCCTACTTGATTGGTATCGCTACAATAGGTTTATGCCGACGGATTCACTCTCGTACAACTTACTCAACATAGCCTGAGACACTTTTTCGGCCGGCAAATCGAACTGAACCACGCCATCTCGCAGTCCGATAATCCGTTGCGCAAACTTTAGCGCAAAGTCGACGGCGTGCAGAGACAATACGATGGTTTCCGCGCTTTGCATAATCAACTCCATTACTGTGGTCGCCTGATGCGGATCGACCGAGGAGATGGGTTCATCCGCCAACAGGATATCCTCGCCGCGGTACATCGCGCGCGCCACCGCTACCCGCTGCTGCTGTCCGCCCGACAACGCGCCTACCCGCTCAAAAATCTTTTCTTCCATGCCGAGCTTGGACAGAATCGGGACAATCTCGTCCAAGATCTTTTCTTGGGGTTTGATTAGGTTTAGGAGGTTGAAGGTTGTGGAATGCTGATCAAGGCGTCCAATGAAGACGTTGTGGAAGGCTGAGAGTTGCGGTACAAGCGCGTAATGTTGATGTACGAACGACGATCTGCCCGCGCCTCTTTCGTACAGTGTGCGAAGCAGCGTGGTCTTCCCGGCGCCGCTGGGGCCAATCAAAGCGACCTTCTCCCCTCTGTGAATCTGCAGGGAGACACTTTTCAAGGCGACGTTATTGTCGTAGGCGACACTTTCCTCGTCCAGATTAAAAAGCGCCGATTCGGTGGGTGGCTCCATGGCATGTAAAACCTAACGAAGAATGCGATACGCCGCGGATTCGTCCGAAGGGGACATCGCCCAATGATACGTTTTGAGTGTATGCAACAATTAACGGTCGCGACCGGGAGGTTGTTCCTGTCGGTCAAGATTGGGAGATCGCTCCTACCGGTCGCGATTCGAAAATTGTTCCCGTTGGTCGGGATCGGGAGATTCCTCCTACGCCGTTATTTCCTGATAATTCCAACTTCGATCGCGGTATCTAGGATGGTTTGATACATGGAATTGTCGGCAGGAATAAACTTCGCTCTCGGGAAAGCGTCAAGGATGGCCGGATCATCAATGTCGGTAATTGCCTTCTGAACCTTCTTGATGAATCCGTCGCCGAACGCCTTGTCCGCGTCGCCGCGAATCGTCCAGTTGTAATCGGGATAAGGCGGCGTGCGCCAGATGACCTGAACCTTCGTCGAATCGACCTTACCCGCTTCAACCTCTTTGCGCCACACTTTGAAATTCATGGCGCCGACTTCGTAACTGCCGGATTGCACCAAAGCGAGCGTCTTGGAATGGTCGCCGCTGAAACCGACGCGCTTGAAGACATCATCCGGTGATTTGCCAAACGCCTCTCGGATAAAGAATTCCGGCATGAGGCGTCCGGAGGTCGATCCCTTTGATCCGAAGGTGAAGGTTCTGTCGGCGATGTCTTTCGGGAGTTTTTCCGAAAACGCCAATCCGGCGCTCGTATTCGCGATAAAATAGGAGATGAAATACGGATCCTCTACTCCCTGCGCAATAGCCACCGATCCCGGCACCCCGAGCCGCGCCTGAACCCCCGAAAGACCGCCAAACCACGCGAGTTGAACTTCGTTGTTCTTGAACGCTTGTACCGATGCGCTATACGACTTCACGGGAATATACTTCACCGAGATTCCCAACTTTTCCGATAAGTAGTCCGCTATCTTGCCGAACCGCTGCTCCAGCCGAGAAGTGTCTTGGTCGGGTATAGCCGTGAAAACCAGTTCGGCGCTCCAGGAAACGGATATGGACAGAGCGGAAATTATCACAATCACCGCTAGTTTCGATGCTAATTTCAACATATATTTCATTTAGGTTCCCCTTTATGATTCATTGATTTTTTGCAAATAGGACTTACGCAGCAATAGGAAGTCGCGATTCGGAGATCGCTCCTACCGGTCGTTTTGCGTAGAAATAAGACATTCCCGACTATTCCCGCTCGGCTTGGATTGTTAAATCCAAGCCTTAACGGGTAAGACTGTGAATCGGCGGCAGCAATTTCGCGTGTCATACAACTGGACGATAATGCAAGACGCGGCACGAAAATGCCAACCGCCAGGATGCTAGAACTTGTAGTAGAGGGTTACGCGCATCATTAAATCCGCGTCCGGCTTTTCACCCTCTTCAGGCGTGTCGTAGATTACCATGAACACGTTGGGAATGACGTGCACGTTCTTCAGCGGACGGTAATCGACTCCCGCTATGAGCGTGTTCGACTTCGCGGCATCGCTCATCGGGGTATACTTGAATTTTGGCGCGCCAGAATTTAGGCTCAACATTTTGTCGGCGCGCGCAAATACCCAGATTTTGTCAGGCTGTATGGCGGCGGCTCCAAAGACGGACACTCCCTGTAGCGTTTCGTCATCCACCCCTTCTCCCTTCCCTCGGATTTGATGGATAAACTGCGCGCCGGCCCGGTAACTGTCCATCTGGTATCCCAGAAGCCCCATAAACGTCATTCGGTTCATGCCTGCTCCACGCGCCTCAAAGTCGGCGTATCCATGAAGGAGAGCGCCTCCGGAGGGTCTCAGCGTTGCCGACAGGTAACCCTTTTTGCCATCGTTGGTCTCCGCGCTCGTGCTTGCGCCGTTGCCAATCATGGCGTGATAACTCAGCATTTCGAATCCGGGCGCTTTACCCTTAACCGCGATGCCCAAGTCCCTTGTACTGCCGAGTTTTTGCAGGAGAGGCAGCGACTTCTCAACAGCTCGATAACCCCAAAACGACCCCAGCACCGAGAATGTCGGCGTAGCCGAAAGTCCCAGGTAGATATCGTGAGGTGAATCCTTAGGCGACACTTTCAGATACGCATCCTTCACAAACGGGATGGCTTTACCGACAGCGCCCGCTGTTAAACCATCCGGACTTGCCATTTCAAAACGCACACGCGACGACAGTGTCTCGTTCAACTTCCGATTGTAGGTCAGGTAGACGCGGCGCGTCCAGAAGCCGTTGCGACCTTCAAGATCTTCACTGTGGTGTGAGGCGAAGTAATAATAATCGCCAAAATATAGCGCGCTGAATTTCCCGCTGTCGGCGACAACCACAGTGGCGCTGAACATCAGCACGACAATTGAGATTAGACTTAAATTCTGCCAATAGTTTGTTTTCAATTTTAGTCCCCTTTTCGGATATAACAATTCTCATTCAAATAGGTGAGGAGGTTGTTACGAAAATTAATATACTTTACTGCAGAGGCAGCCACATAATATGATTCAACTTATTTGTGATTTTGTCAAGCGAAAAATTCATTTGGCATCAGTGAAGTTGAAAAGACTTACGCAGTTGAACACTTAAAGCCTTCTAGTTCGACAATTTTTCGCCGCATAGCGCGCCTCTCCACGCCCGATAAATCGGGCAACTACAGCAGGGGCAATCAATGAGACCGTAGGGAACAACGCTCGTTGTTCCCACTGGGATTAAGTTAAGAGAATTTACGTATTGTTTGTCCAATTCCCGTTTTGTAAGCCCTCAAGCCAGTAGGGGCATACACGATTTTCCAATTCCTTGATTGTGTGAGTCTTTTAGCCCCAGCGGGGCGACAGGTTTGTAGAAATGTGGACACACACCGAATTCTAAAGCCCCAGAGGGGCGACAGGTGGAAAACTGTGTTAAGCGCTTGCCGAGACAAAACCGCGTGACTTGCGTCCTAAAACGCTTCCCTTGATCCTTATGCATCCACTTATAGTGTACATCCACTATCGGTGCGATTGGGAAATCGCCCCTGCCGTAACTGAACCTATAACGCATGCGGCAATTGCGCCGAACTGTACTAGAGATTGCTCCTGCCATCTGGCGTAAAACGTTTTACGGCACACGGAGTGTGCCTACTACTTTGGCGAGCGAACCATCTGAACTTGAATGTCATGCTTGCGAGCCGGGATACACGATGCCAAATCGAGCGCCGTAGTACCAACGAACAAATAGCAAAACACACCCGAATAGAATAAAATAGGGCGGAATGAGAAAGCAGGCAATAAGCGTGAGCGCCAAGATTCCGATACGAGTCGCCAATATGATTGCCGAGCGTTTTGGCGTGATATTCATGTATACGAAGAAAGGAACGGAGACCAAACCGGCGATGAGCGCAACGGCGTCTCCGAGGATCCACGCCGATAGTATGGCAATGACCAAAAGGAATAAACTCAGTTGACAGGATCGCCGCACACCGAGTAAGACCCCCGTTGTGCGGTCACCATGCGTCTCGTCTCCTTTCAAATCGGGCAACGTTGTATTGACAAAGGCGGCAGCGACACAGAAGACATACGGCACGGCGCACTTCAGCGCCTCCGCGTTCACGGCGGCGGTTGTTCCCCAACCGATGAGGAAAGCTATGCCGCCGTACCCGATCGCGTTTGCCAGAAGGTCAACTATCGGTTTGCCTTTCAATCGAAACGGAGGAACCGAGTAGATCACGCCCAGCACAGCGGATAGCGCCACAAGCGCGAGATAAGCCCGACTACCGCGAAACCACACAATCACGCACACCATCGAGGCGAGGAATAACAGTGCCGCCTCCAGTTTAATCAGCGGAAGTTTTACGTATCCGTCGGCAACAAGATATAACTTGCTATTTGCCGCGTCCGTTTCTTTATCCGCTATCTGGTTGATGATATAACCGGCGCTCGCCAACATTGAGTACAAGCAGAGCGTAACCCAGACGCGAGTGTCCAAATTCAAGTGGACCGGAATCTCCGCCGCCAGAAACGCGAATTTTAGGGAATGGGAGGCAAGGTCTGTCCCATGGTAATGCCCCAGAAGCGCGAGTGTCCAGACGGGAAACAGGAGAGTCGGACGGAGAACTATGACGTAATCCAGAAATGGGAGGATAGCGCGCGCGAACTGATTCTGCATTCCGACCCTAATGCAACTTTGTGGCTCATGTCATACTAATTCCGAATCTATATGTTGCAAGAACCGGCAATTTGTAGTTGCTCAATTCATTGAGCGCCTCCGATTGATTGTAACATTTAGATTTTGAAATCGTATAAATAGTCCATGAGAAACCGAGTTTTGAGGAAAAAACTCGGTTTCTTGATATAAGCGAAGTTTGTTTGTCCATCTCCGCTTTTTTCCGCTGTCCTCGTGTCAGCGCCGGAGCAGGTTCAAGTAGGCGAAGCGGTTTATGATACTATTTTTCATACACTCCAACTTGAAGCGACGCCCTCCCGACAAACCCAATTTTGCTTGAAATGACGTGAGCGTGTCGCATCGGTAAATTGCCATGCGTGGATAACTAAAGATGGATTCCGACACGCTTGCGTTTGGTTTCAAGCCGAAGGCGACGCGATAACCCGCGGATTTGACGCGTTCCGCAACCTTCGAGTTCAGGGATCCGTAAGGATAAGCGAATCCGTGAACCGGGTGATGAAGTAGATCTTCAAGAATTGCTTTCGATTCCCAGAGCTCTACCTTCGTGTTCGCCTCGTTGCATCGCGTCAAAAACCGGTGATGCATTCCATGGGAGGCGATTCCAAATCCCTTGCCAAAAAGGTTTTGAATTTGAATGCCGCTTAGATGCGGCGACTGTTTCAAGCGTAATCGGACATCCCAGGTGTTAAATTTCCCGATGTATCCCGCGAGGACAAAAACGGTGGCGGTCATGCCGTATTTCGCCAAAATGGGGTAAGCCGACGTATAAACATCCTCATATCCATCATCAAAAGTAATTATTATGGATCGAGGCGGCAAGCCGAATCCTTCCCGCTTTTGGCAAACCGACTCTTCGCGGAAAAGAGGGTAGGAAGTGCGGTTGTGTTCCTTCGGTTTCAATCGACTTGATGAGAAGAGATGCGTTTTGAGGTTTTTTTCCGGGTGGGAGAACGCCTCAATCGCCTCGATGAAGCGGTCAACAGTAATAGTGGTATAACCGTTCTCGGCGAGAAATCGCATCTGGCGGTCAAAGACGCTAGGCGGAATCGAATTAACGCCGAGCTCATGCCCATCGTCGATTTTATGGTACGCCAAGACCGGGACGGACAGCGTTTGGACAACTCCATCAACTGCGGATCGCGGCTTATTCAGAGGATTCATCGTCGCTCTGACGAAGTTGGGATTCAAGTTGGGCGACTCGTTTCTGAAGTTGAGAAAACTCTGATGGTAACTTGTGCCAAGCGCCGTGCACTCGCATTTCTTGCGCATGAGGTCGCGCCGGGAATCCCGAGACGGTACTGCGCGTCGGCGTATTCTTGGTGACTCCGGCTTTCGCGAGAATAACGGTATCATCTCCGATTGTCAGGTGCCCCACAACTCCCGCCTGCCCCGCGATGGTCACGCGGTCCTTGAGTACGGTGCTTCCGGCAATTCCCACTTGAGCGGCAAGCCGGCAGTCCTCGCCAATCACGACGTTATGAGCAATTTGAACGAGATTGTCAATTTTGGTGCCGCGCTTGATAACCGTGGCTCCATTTGTCATCGTTGCCCTATCTACCGTGGTATTGGCGCCAATTTCCACATCATCCTCAATGATCACCGTACCGATTTGCGGTATTTTATGATGCCGGTCGCTGACCGTGGCAAACCCGAATCCATCGCTTCCGATTACGGCGCCGCAGTGAATAATCACGCGATCGCCAATTTTGATTTCTTCCCGAATTGTAACGCGTGGATAGATTAACGTTCCACTCCCAATCTTCGTGTCTTGGCCAATGTAGACAAGGGGGCTGATTATCGTGTCATCCCCAATTTCAACATTGTCGCCAATATAGGCATTGGCTTGGATGGAAACTCGTTCTCCCAGGTGAACATTCTCGCCGATTATGGCGGTTTCATGGACGCCGAGCTCCGTGCTTCGTTTCTTGCGCCACGAAAACATTTCGAGGACTTTAACGAAGGAAAGGTAGGGATCCGCCACTCGAATCGAGGCTTTTCCGTTGTACTGGATGTCGGGACCGATGATTATCGCGGAGGCTCTTGTGTGTTCCATCTCGCGGCGGTATTTGGCATTGGCGACAAACGTAATCTCATTCGGGTGCGCCTCTTTAATTCCGGATACACCCGTAATCTCCAAATCGCCGTCACCGCTCAAATCTCCGCCAATGAACTCCGATATTTCCCTTAGTGTTCTTACCATATTGCCCCCATCCGGGACAACAGGACAGATTGATAATTGTTCGTTTCCAATGAACGGTTATCACCCGTCCCATCCCTCCTTTTCTATTGAGTCGGAGCGATCTCCGAATCGCGACCTCCAACTGCCGTGCAAGTCCTATTCAGGAGTTTCCGCTTTCTCCCCATCCTTCTCGCTCGCGTCGGACCGATTCGCCTCTTTATGCCGCTTGTTGAGTGTTTCGAGCACGGTATCCGTCAAATCGTAGCTTGGGTCAACGTAGAGCGTAACAAGGCGTTTTTCAAGGATCAGATTATACCCTCCATTCTTGCCAATGTCCTTGACGAGCGCGTCAATCTCTTTCAGGATTGGCTCGACGAGCTCCTTCTCCTTTGCCGCGATTGATTCTCTACCAATCTCAAGCTCGCGCTGATATTGCTGCTGTTTCAAGCGGATATCGTTTTGGATGCTTTCAGTTTGGGGATCGTCAAGGAAAAGTTTCTGTTTGGTGAGGCGTTCCTCCAATGTTTGAATCTCTTCCCTGAGCGCCTCCAATTGAGCTCCCAGTTTCTCTGTGGCGGTTTTCAGCGTCGCGTTCGCTTCCTTCGCGCGCTCGTATCCCTCAACGACTTTCTGAGTGTCAACGACACCCAATTTGAGCTGATTCTGCGCCATGGCGCTCGCGGCGATAACAAACATCCCGACAACAACGTACAATAATATCGAATTTTGCTTCATTATGTCAATCCTTACAATGTTTGAGATAGAACTTGCGCAACCGAAAACTTAAGGGTTTGCGGCAGAGACGTTTATTTTCGGCGCTGACGCCGCAACTCCCGTAGGAACGATTAAAGGACGGATTGTGACGATGATTCCCTACCGTAGCTTGCCCCTGTTGGCGCGCAAATCCTGTGAGATTAAGAATTAGTGTGAGAACAACCGTTGTTTAGCAATCTGAGCCGACTGTCCCGTGAAATTTCCCTGTTTGCCGATCGAATCCATTTCCCCATTCAAGGCGCGCTAACATGCCGAAAAGATTGAATTGAACCCGAAATTTGTGAAAATAGAACTTACGCAGTTGAACGCTCAACGCCAACTCCGTCAACGCCCGATAAATCGGGCAACTACAGCAGATGTCCCATTGATAAGCCTGTAGGGAACAACGATCGTTGTTCCCTACAGAAGTGTGTAAGGCCTAAACGTGTTTGATTGATAGATTCTAGGGCTTACGCAGTTGAACGCTCAACGCCAACCTCGTCAACGCCCGATAAATCGGGCAACTACAGCAGATGTCCCGTTGATAAGCCCGTAGGGAACAACGATCGTTGTTCCCTACAAAAGCGCGTCAGTCCCATGAAGAATTAAAGTGTGGCTTTTTTGTTTAGAACCCCGGACCGATTGTAAAATGGAGCTTGCCTCCCTTTTCTCCTCCGGGGCGGTCAAATCCATATCCCCATTCGGCACGCGCCAACATACCGAACAGGTTAAACCGGATGCCTACGCCGGCGCCTTTCTTTAAGGCAAAATCCTTGAAGATATTGGGCTGCTGTTCATCCCAAACTTGGCCCATATCAAAGAATGCCGATCCTGTCAACTGCGATCCGAGCGGAACGCGATATTCAAAATTGGCGTAGAAAACCTTGTTGCCGCCGTTATAGTTGCCGCTAGATGGCAGGATATTGTAGTCCTCATAGCCTCGCACGGTGTCAATGCCGCCCAAGAGAAAACGTTCATAGCGCAGGAACCAGTCTTGGCCCGCTCTACTGTTCAAATAACCGGCTCTCGCATGCGCCGCAATCACATGATTGCTCCATGTATTTACGAACCAACTGGTGTCCATCGTATATCTTTGAAACTTGCTGTCCGCCCTAAGGATTCCCCCGGCGTATTCGTAAGAGAGCGTGTTCAAAGAACCGGCAACCGGATCGTAAATGCTCGTTAAATAATCGCGCGTATCTCTGGACAGGAAGAGTGTAACGCTCCGGACGGAACGATCGAAGGGATGTTGTCCCGATCTATAGACATCAAGATTTAACGCATCATTCTCTTGCCGGATTACGAATTTCTTCGTCGCGTCGGCTTCATCCTCAAGATCGTCAACTCTCCATTCACGACCAACTTCGTAAATCGAAGCGGTGGCGTTTTCGGAAAGAGCGTTGCCGTTTTTCTCGAATGCGCCGCTCAGCCCGTCTGAAAGGACTTCACTATCAAGGCTTGCCTGATGATCCAAATCGATTGAGAATAGGGGATCGCCGCGATTTTCATGCGTGTACTCGTTTCTAAAGCGAACAGACACGTCAATGTCCTGGGCGATTGATCTCCCTACGGTGACCGATCCACCTTTTCGAGTATAAACGGAGCGGTCCAATCCCTGGTCGCGGTAAATTGAGTGGTAATATCGGCGGAGTCGGCGCGTGTTGTAGAGGCTGACATTCAGGCGCGTCGGCGTGCCGAGGATCCAGGGGGTGTTAAAGCGAAGTTCAGCCGTGTGGCGGTCGCGAGTGCCGAGTTCGCCTTTCAGATGCACGCGGTAGGCGCGCCCGAAGAGGTTATTTTCGCCGACCTCCGCGACGCCAAAAATTCCGCCTTCGGTGCCGTATCCGCCACCGAGACTGAACATGCCGGTCCTTGACGTTTCGGTGATTTCAACCTTGAGATCCCGGTAGTTCTCTCCGGAAGCGTTGGGGGTAGGTTTCATGTCGACATTTCGGATAAAAGGCCCCATCTGAAAAAGTTTCTGTCGGGCTTTACGCATGGATTTTACATCAAGAAATTCTCCGGTCTTAAGATTCACGCGATCAAGTTCCCGCTGCACGACATTTTCTTTGGTCTTCTCCAACCCGTCAATCTCGACGTTTTCGATGATGATAACATCACCTTCGTTGATGTGCAATTCAATATCAACGACTCCCGTTGCTTCGTCGAAGTGAGGGATTGGCGACATGTTCGATAAGAGGTAGCCTTTATCTTGGTAAGTTTTTTGAATCTTTTCAATGGACTCCTGAAACGTGCCGCGGTCAAAGATCTCGCCTTCAACCGGATCCAGCATATCGCGAATCTTCTCTTCGGAGAATGCGGGTTTTTTCAAATGCAGGATGTTGATATCGTAGGAGCCGATAACGTACTCGGGGCCTTCATCAACCGTGACATCGATTATCAGTCCGGTGTCATCGGCGGTAAGACGGTGTTCATGCCCTTCAACTTCAATCTGCGCGAAGCCCTGATCTTGATAATAGTGACGCAAGAGAATCATGTCATCATCCAACAGGTTTTCATCGAAATTCTTGCCGACGCGAGTCTTAATCTTCTTGCTCAGCGTTTTCGCGGGGATGTTTGTGTTGCCGATAAAATTTATCTCATGAATCTTGATTCGTTCACCCTCGCTGATTTCAAACGTGACCTCAATCGTATTTGTATCCCGATCGATGGTCGTGTCGGATTCTACCGTGGCTAGATAATACCCCTTTTCCCTGTAGGTTTTGCGAATAGCTCGCGCGCTTTCCCAGCGGCGCTGGTCGCTGTAGATTTCACTAGGCTTAAGTGTGATTGCGTCCTCAATCTTGCCAGTCTTCACCTTCTCGTTTCCGATGATTTTGACACTTTCGATTTTCGGACTTTCCTTAAGTTTGTAGATGACCTCCAGTCCGCCGCCTTCGGCAGGCTGGACTTCAACTTGAATCGGAGATTCTCCGGCATCGCCGAAATCGGAGAAAAAGCCGGTGTTCTTATAGAGGTTTTTTATGTCTTCGGAAAGGCGGTCGGGAGAGATTTCCTCGCCAACTTTGGTTTGTATATGTATCTCAAAGAAATCTTCCGAAGTGTTTTTCGCCCCCTCAAAGGAGATTTTCTTTACTACGAGCGCCGGGTCAACGGGTTTCGCCGCCGGTTTTTCCGTGTCGGTTGCTTCTTCGGCGTGAACCGGCGTTGAGCTTGCCGCTAGCGCAAATAGCAGGATGAGTATGCTGAATGCAATTCTGAACATGTCAAAACACCTCCTGACAGTGCGTTATTGTGAATTATACATAGGACTTACGCGGTCAAACGCTTTATAACTCTAAAACATGGAAATTCATAATTCGTGATGCGTAATGCGTGATAAGATCTCTGTTGAAAACTCCACTCCGTCGTTTAATCGCAATTGATTTTTTTACGTACTACGTATCACGCTTTTCTTTATTGGATAGGCAACTCTGAACCAAAAACTCGGTTTCTCTGAAACATGCCGCAACTTGGGTTACGCATTACTCTTGAAGTCAGATATCAATCCACACGAATACGCCATCTGAAAGGATCTTCTCGGCGGCCATATTGGATGCCGGTGAGTTCGTCATAAAGCCTTTGAGCGAGTTCACCCGTCCTGCCATCCGCTATACGGAATTGTTCGCCTTTGTAGGATATTTCGCCTACCGGAGAGATTACCGCCGCCGTTCCGGTGGCAAACATCTCTTTGAGCGATCCATCATGGCATGAACCGATAACTTCATCAATGGAAATTAATCGCTCGGAAACGCGCAGCCCCCACTGTCTGGCAAGCTGAAGCGCGGAATCTCGCGTGATTCCTGGCAGAATGGTGCCCTTGAGCGGCGGCGTAACGAGTTCATCGTCAATCAGAAAGAAAACGTTGCTTGTGCCGACCTCTTCAATGTATTTCAACTCGTTCGCGTCAAGCCACAAAACCTGCGTGTATCCTTTCTCCGCCGCTTCTTGCGAAACAAAAAGCGTTGATCCGTAGTTGCCCGAAGTTTTTACGTTGCCGACGCCGTGTTTCGCGGCGCGCACGTGCGTATCGGAAACATAGATGCGCGTCGGGTTAAAGCCTTCCGGGTAGTAAGCGCCTACCGGAGAAAGAATGATGTAAAACAGATAGCGTTCCGAAGGGCGGATTCCGATCATCGGTTCGGTCGCTATCATCGTGGGGCGAATATAAAGGGATGTGCCCTCGGATTTTGGGAGCCACTCGCGATCTATCAAAACCAACTGTTTCATCGCCTGGAGAAATAGCCGACTATCCACCTCCGGCATTACCAGCCTCTGGGCAGACGCGTTCATCCGCTGTATATTCTTCTCCGGTCTAAACAGACCGATTCCGCCATCTGCGAGAGCATACGCTTTTAAGCCCTCAAAGACCTCCTGATTGTAGTGTAACACCATGGCGGCAGGATCTAGGCATAGGTCTTGGTAGGGAACAATGCGCGTATCGTGCCATCCTTTCCCGAGCGCATAGTCCATCAGAAACATGTGATCGGTAGTGTATTTGCCGAAACCCAACTCCGAATCCTTTGGACGATTTTGCCGGGGTTTTGTTGATTTCGTTACTTTAATTTCCATGAAGATACTGTTTTAGAGCCTGTTTGAATAATAGACAATCGAAATTAGTGGACACTTTTCTGCTACGGAAGAAACCGAGTTTTGAAGAAAAAACTCGGTTTCTGCGCCTTTCCCTACTAGAAAGGTCTCATGCCGCGCTTACTTCATAGGTCCGCCATCTGCGTTTGGTTCGAGACCTTCCCATCGACAAGCTGTATCAGCCGATCCGCCCGCTGCGCCAAGGCTTGATTGTGGGTGACAATAATGAAAGTTTGGTCGAAGCGATCGTTCAAATCCCACAATAGATCCAACACGGCGGCGCTTGTTTTCCGATCGAGATTCCCCGTCGGTTCGTCGGCAAGCACCACTTTGGGCTGATTTATCAGTGCGCGGGCGATAGCCACCCGTTGCCGTTCACCGCCTGAAAGCTCGCTTGGGTGATGCGTAAGGCGTTCGGACAATCCGACGTAGTCAAGCAACTTCCGAGCGTCGGCGCTCGCATCGTGATTATTTTTTCCGGCAATCAGCGCTCCGAGCGCCACGTTCTCGATAGCCGTGAACTCTGACAAGAGGTAATGAAACTGGAAAACAAAGCCCACGCCGTGATTCCGAAATCGGTCCAGTTCTCGGTCGCTAAAATCGAAAATATCCTGGTTTTCGTAGAAGACCTTGCCTCGCGTCGGGCGATCCAACCCCCCGATTAGGTGCAGCAATGTACTTTTGCCGACTCCCGACGCGCCGATGATTGCAAGCATCTCGGCTTTTTCAATCTCTATGTCAATGCCCTTAAGAACAGGCAGTTCGGTTGCCCCGTCATAGTAAGACTTGTGTAGATCGACAGTGCGAATGAGGTTATTCATACCGCAGCGCCTCGACGGGATTTAGATTTGAAGCCTGCCACGCCGGATACAGCGTCGCGAGCCAGCAGATCGCGAATGACAGAATGTTCATGAAACCAACGAAGAACCAGTTAATTTTAACGGGCAGACGGCTCAGCTGATAAACTTGGCCATCTATGTGAATCGGTTGGGCGAGACAGTAGAGAAATATCCCGATTGCGCCAATCCACAGCAAGCCAAGCAATGCGTTGAAGCAGATATGCAGCGCGGACGAGCGTCGACATGCGATAAAAATCTGAATGCAGATCGGAATCAGAATCAGCAGCGCAAACCAACGCGACGGACGAATATTCTGCAGATCGAGCAACCAAGAGACGCTGACGCCCAGGATAGTGCCTACGACTCCGCCCAACATGCCGATGGTGCAACCTTGAATCATGAAGATTCTGAGAACGTTGCGCTTAGACGCTCCGATGGCGCGCAGCGCCCCAATGTCACGCGTTTTCTCCATCACGGTCATGATCAGCGTGCTGGCGATATTGAATGCCGCCACTAAGATAATGAGCGCTTCAATAATTACGGTGACAAGTTTCTCTAGTTTTATGGCGTCAAACAAGGGCGCGTGGGACTCCATCCAAGTGTTCGCCATCGTAAACCCTCGAATCCCGCCATCAAGGCGGATGGTTGAGGCGATGCGTCCCCGCACATCGGACGCCATTTCCGCGCTGGTGGCGCGCACCTCAATCATGTTAATCTGATCCGGTTTATCGTACAGTTTCTGCGCCGCATCCAGATGGATGAAACCGAGCACATTGTCGTAGGTGTACATGCCCGATTCGTAAATGCCAACCACGACAAAGTTACGAATATGTAAAAGGTAGGTGGTTGGATTCACGGGATGCTGTTCCAATCTGGAAATCAGCCGCAGCACATCTCCTTTCACCACCCCCATGTTGTTGGCGACAGAGTATCCCAAGACGATACCGCCCGAAATCGTTTCATCCTCTCGTATGCGAGCGCTTTCAATCAGGGGCGAATTCTTGAAGTCAATCGGAGCGTCAAAGAATTTCGAGAAGCGAGTAACTCTATCTTCCTTTGCCGGATCGATGCCCTTCACAAATACTATCTTGTCAATCGTCGTCTTATCTTTCTGCCACACCCCAATCGGGGCGTAAATGACCGGCGAAGCGGCTTCAACTCCTTCGATGGCTTCTATCCGCTTGATGGTATCCCGATAATTCGCGAAAAAATTGCCAGCCGCCAAGCGGACGGTCACATGCGCTTCATTGGCGAGGAACTTCTCCTTAAGCCCGTGTTCAAACCCGTTCATCACCGAGATGACCAGAATGACAACGGCGATGCCAAGCGCGACGCTTACGACGGATATGACGCCGATAATCGAAATAAACGACTGCTCTCTCCGGGATCTCAGATAGCGGGAAGCGATAAACCACTCAAATTTCATAATACCCCGTAGAAGCGATCTCCGCGTGCCCCGTAGGCGCGGTTTTCAACCGCACCGATACCATAACCTTGCTAGGCGCAATTTCCGATATGCGACCTCTCTCCAAACTGACCACTGCTTCTATTCCTCCGGTCGCATTTGCGGAAAGAAGATGACATCCCGGATAGATCGCTGATCCGTTAGCAACATGGTAAGCCGATCGACGCCGAATCCGAGTCCGCCCGTCGGCGGCATCCCGTATTCCAACGCCCGCAGATAGTCCTCGTCCACCATAAACGCTTCTTCGTCCCCCGCCTCGAACTTTTTGCCCTGTTCAATGAATCGCTCGCGCTGATCAATCGGGTCATTCAGTTCGCTGAAGGCGTTTCCCATTTCCATGCCGACCATAAAATACTCGAACCGCTCGACAAAACGTTCATCGCCGCGCTTCTTCTTGGCAAATGGCGAGACTTCAATCGGGTAGTCGCATATAAACGTCGGTTGAATCAGGTTGGGTTCAACCAACGCATCAAAGATCGCCGCGATAGTCTCGCCTCTTGATTCATCCCCTTCCAAATCCACGTTCGCATCAGACGCCGCGGCGTACAGTTCAACGTCGCCAAGCGCGTCCGCATCGATCCCGGTCTCCTCGCGAATTGACTCAATCATGGTGAGCCTGCGCCACGGCGGTTCCAGCGAAATCTCCTCTCCCTGAAAGGATAGCGTCGCGCTGCCGACGACCTCGCGTGCGGTATGAGCAATCAACTGCTCCGTAAGGCGCATGATATCTTCGTAATCCGCGTAAGCTTGATACAACTCGAGCATCGTAAATTCGGGATTGTGATCACGGTCCATGCCCTCATTGCGGAAGTCTTTTGAAAACTCATAGACGCGATCGAATCCGCCGACGATCAGGCGTTTTAGATACAATTCGTTGGCAATGCGCAGGTAAAGGGGTTGATCCAGCGTATTGTGGTGAGTGATGAACGGCCTCGCATTGGCGCCGCCGTAAATTGGTTGAAGCACCGGCGTTTCAACTTCAATAAAATTGATGGCGTTCAAATAATCTCGGATAGCCTGAACGATTCGGGTTCGCTTGGCGAAAACCTCCTTCACCTCGCGATTCACAATCAGGTCGGCATAACGCTGGCGATATCGGGTTTCCTTATCCTGCAGACCGTGCCATTTTTCGGGAAGCGGCCGAAGCGACTTGGACAGGAGCTCAAGTTCGCTCGCCAAGACTGTAATCTCCCCCGTTCGAGTGCGGAACACAACCCCTTTGACGCCGATGATGTCACCAACGCCAAGCATTTTGTAAATCTCGTAGAGATTGGCGCCGACGATGTTCCGACGCACATAAATCTGAATCTGTCCCTCGGAATCCTGCACATTGGCGAAGCTGCTCTTGCCGTGATCCCGCTTGGTCATGATACGCCCGGCAATGCAAATCGGTTTACTTTCGTCGGGAGATTCTTTGACGTCGGCGAACTGTAGATGAATTTCGGAAGTGGTATGTGTTGGCGAGTATCTGTACGGATATGGATTCGCGCCGAGACTTCGGATGTCCTCCAACTTTTCCCGACGCTGTGCTATCAAACTACCGGGCGCTTCCAATTTTAATTTCCCTTCAATTTCGATCAAACTATAACATAGGTAGTATAGCACACCCCGCCGATTAAGGCAACTAAAATCGCGGGGCGGTGGCTAGGTTCTGTTGACATTTTATCGTAACCGGGGAGATTAAGGGCGGCGCTCAGACATATATCTTCGTAGGGGTTGGGTCCCCCAATCCGTTGTTCACACATTAAAGTTCGGGCGAGGGGACCTCGCCCCTACGATTGGTCACACACTTCACGCAAATTCAACAAAACCTAGCACCGGTGACCAATGATTAGGTGACCACTGCTGTCCGAACTGTAATTTATGTGATTATGGTGATTGTCATGATTATCGGCGCTAAGCGGCCGGTAGTAACCCATGTACCGCGATCTCTTAGATTATGATTACATCTGAACAACTCTCCCGCCCTTCCCCTTTTATTTGCAACGGGATCCATTGTAAACCGCGTCACGGCTTGCGCTGCTGTTTATGTTTCAGGTATCCCTCAATGAAGGCGTTCAAATCACCATCCATCACCGAATCTACGTTGCCGGTTTCAATGTTGGTACGCAAGTCCTTGACAAGCCGGTAGGGATGTAGCACATACGATCGGATTTGACTTCCAAAGTTGATGTCGAGTCGTTCCCCCTGCATCTTGGAGATTTCTTCACGTTGCCGCTCCTCATAGAACTCGTACAATCTCGATCGCAAGATTTTCATCGCGACCTCGCGATTCTTGTGTTGCGAGCGCTCATTTTGGCACTGCACGACGATGCCGGTGGGGAGATGCGTCATCCGCACCGCCGAATCGGTGACATTCACGTGCTGCCCGCCCGCGCCGCTTGAACGGTAATAGTCGATTCTCAGGTCGGCAGCGTCAATGTCGACCTCAATGGTATCGTCAATCTCGGGGCTGACGGCAACGGCGGCGAAGGATGTGTGACGGCGATGATTGAAATCGAAAGGCGACAATCGCACCAATCGATGGATGCCGGCCTCGGCATGCAGATATCCGTAGGCGAATTCTCCGGTCACGAGGACGGTAGCGGTTTTAATGCCAGCCTCATCGCCCGGGGTCAGTTCCAGCGTTTCCGTTTTGTAGCCGTGGCGTTCGCACCAACGCAGGTACATCCGCATTAGCATAGCCGCCCAATCTTGCGATTCGGTGCCTCCGGCGCCGGGATGGATATACAGAAGCGCGTTGTTGATGTCGTGTTCACCGTCAAGCATCAGCTTGAGTTCAATACCTTCGACCTGTTTGGAGATTTCCTTCAACCCGGCCTCAATTTCGTCATTGAAACTTTCATCGTCTTCTTCGATAGCGAGATCGACCAACACGTCAAGATTCTGTAATTCCGATTCTATCTCTTTGATCCGAGTGACCTCATTGCGGATTTGCGCCATCCGCTGGCTGGTTTGTCGAGCTTGCTGCGGATTATTCCAAAAATCCGGTTTTGAAAACTCTACCTCAAGCGCCGCCAGTTCATTCTCTTTGTTTTCTAAGTCAAAGATACCTCCGCAGTTCGACGAGTCGAGAGTTCATGGTTTCAACTTCGGGCTTAAAATCTGCAATCATAACAATAATCCTTTCGATTCTGAATTGGTCAGGTTTCAATATACAAGTGTTTCTAGCGCATCGGCTAGGAAGAATAGGATTGGAAGGATGGAAAAATTCTTCCTATCCTCCGGAGCCTCGTCAAATTCATCTTATACTTCACGCGACTGAGAATTGCGTGTTTTCAAGCGTCTAGCGGTAGGTGCGGTTGGAAACCGCATTTCTGACAGCGCGGAGTATAGTATGACAAGTTTCGGATAAAGAAAAACCCCGACCAACTTCGGGGTTATCCAATTATGCAACTTTGAGCCAAGATCCGCAGATTGAGTTCTTCGGATTAGCGCAAAATCCGCTGATCGCCCAAATCTTTGCCACCGATTCCTTTTGAGAAACTGGCGCCGCGGTACTCCTTTATCTCCAAGTCGTGGAATGCGTTGACGATGTGGTACTGCGTCGGCAAGTCTTCCCATCTCGCCTTATGGAACTCGACGCTGCCTTCTCCCCGCCAAAGTTCCGTGGTGCGGGCATTTCCCCCTTCGGATGGCGTGAGTACGGCGTACTCCACGTCGGAGGTTCCCCACTCGCCGGTTCTAGGCACATACTTGTAGTGCAACGTACCGGTCAACACATCGTCTTTCGGCTCCGGTGATGGTGCGGTTGCCGGGAGCGGCATCTCATGCAGGTTGGACAATTTGATATCCAAAAATTTGAATCCGAGCCAACTGGCAATGGCGTGAATCTCGCCGCGCAGAACAACCGGTTCCGGCAATTCGCAGTAGATTTTGGAGAACCCCAACTGTTCGCGTCCCGTGAGAATCGGATCGCACAGGTTCTCCCACAGCACGGTTAGCAGACTGCCTTTGGCGCGGTCCACTTTTCCGTTAAACGCAACCGGAAAACTAACACCCAGCACGTTGTATCCGCGCCCCGCCAACCACTCTATCTCCGTCATGTACGTCGCCGAAACGGTTACAACCGGTTCCCCACTCAATTCGAAACCGCCGGGGGGCAGGAGCGCCTCCAGTTGCTCGCTATTGGTCAGAAAGCTGACGGAGACAGATTTCGACTTGGGGTTATCTTTGCATTCAAACTTGCGCCCATCCGGCCCTTGCCTCGGCCCCGTGCTCGGACCGAAATGCGTCGGCATCATGTACATGGTTTGCGGGTCAAGTTTGTATGGCATGGTTTGCTCCTACCGAATTGGTGGGGCCGGGATATCAGCACTGGACAACCACTCTATGATATGCTCAACTGGAACATGATTATCCGCTCAACTGGAACACCTTCGCGCATCATGGATGGCACCCACTTTCCCTTCGCGAGTGAAAAGGGCTTTGCGCAAAATCGACTCATCTTCAATTGAGGAACGTGCCGGTTGAGACCTAATACTGATTCCGAGTCTATAAGTTACAAGAGCCGTCGGTTTGTAGTAGTGCAATTCATTGCACGTCCCCGATCGGCTGTAACATTTAGATTTTGAATTCGTATAATACTAACTCAATCCTTCCATTGCAAGTATTCGTTTCAGTTTGTAGCGATTATTTTGATTGTCCGTAAGTCCAACGGACCTGAACGTTTCGGCAAGCCTGCGACTAGGAATAATTGCAGGATCTTCTTTAATCTTCGCCACTATCTTCTCAAATTTATCAGCATGTGCCCGCACACGCCATTCGTGTTCCGTTGCCGTCGGTAGTTGATGAGTGTCGGAAACTGTAGCCTCAGACTCTGTTGGCACTTCATAATATTGCGACCATCGCGCCGCCAATTCCTCTTTCAGCGCAGTCCCGGTCTTCGTCCATCCGCTTGACAGCGCGCTCCGATCCCACATGGCGCAGTAATCCTTAATCCCCAACGCGGTATAGTATTCCATCTTTTCGGGGGTGGGAAATTCCAATTCGACGCGGGGTCGAATTCCGTTGGCGAGAGCGGTTTTGATGACCTGTTTCTCGAAATTTTGGATTTCTTCGGGCGTTGGCGTGCTTGGCCGACTAAAACCGAAATCCGACGGTCCCCACTGAATCATGTCGACGCCATACTCCGCGGCAACAGAACAGATTTCGTCGAGATTTTGCACAGCCACGTCCTTTTCAATCATTATCATGAACCCGATGTCCTCGATTTTCTGAAGGTAGCTCTCGTTGCTGCCGTACCCTTCAATGGCGATGCGGCGAATCTTGACCCCCATGTGCCCGTCTATTCCGGGCTTATCGGGTCGAAGTATCTTGTGGCACGCGACAATGTCATCGGGTGTACGAATGTCGGTGAAAAGTACGGCGTGAAACCCCGCGCCAATGGCGGCTTGCGCCCAAAAGCCTTGACTGTATTGGTCGAGTTTTATGATGAGCGATGTGTCATACAACTCCGCGGCGCGCGCCATATTGTTCAACAGACGCATGTCGAACATGCTGTATTCCGCGCTAAACTCAATCGTGTCATAAAGGCCTGTCGCCGCGGCGATTTCGAACAGGTCTTCGTGAGCGGTCATAATGTGAGTTCCGGTAAGCGGAGCGCCGGAGTTCATTCTCTCTCTAAAGCGATTTGATGCCATCAGTAGATTCTCCTTTTATTTGACGTGAGTACTGCAATAAGATCAGGGGGCAGTGTAGAAGTAGTTCTGTGATTGCCTGTGTACGTTGGCAAGACATCAGAAGTATAAGTTCGCTTCAACCTACAAGCAGGTTCTTAACCGTGACCGAACAACTTGGCAAATAATCCCCATCCGCTTATGCCCGCGAAGATAATGAGAATGCCCGCGGACACAACAGCGCCGATTAACATCGGCAGCCGTGTCCGATAGACGGAAGGCAGTTTGAAATTTAGATAAAGCGCGGCGAGCATCATCATGCCGATTGCCAAGTTGGCAATGAGGAAACCGGCTATCTGTGTGAGGATGTGAAACGGAATATTGCTCCAAATGATAACGGCGGTGGTGACAAAGAGATAAGCGCAAAGCAACCGTTGAATCTTGTGATATTCCCACTCACGGTCGGGCCAAACCGCTTGAAGAAATTCCTGTGTGACTCGCGCATAGATTTCCGGCAGCGCTTGGAGCGTTCCCCACAACGCGGCAATGATGCAGATGTAGTAAACCCAAACTAACGATGCGTGAATATTGCTCCATACGTGCGCCTGCTCCGTGAGCAAACTCCACCCTTTGAACTCGGTCTTTAGGGGATAGAGCACCGCCGCGCCGGATATCATGAATGCCCCGGTCACGACGAACAGAACGATGGCGCCCATTCCGACATCCCAGCGCAACGGCGCGGTGATTTTTCGGAGGCGCGCCACGTGTTCTTTGCCTTCGGGTAGGTAGTCAATCTTGTCGCGCGTAAAGGCGTATTCGCGGATAGCCGAAATCTTTTTGTGGCTTGTCATGCCCCAGCGGTGCAGACCCACCCAATTCGCGTAAACGACATACCCCAACACCGACCCGCCTACATAAGCGAAAGCCGTCGCCATGGTTAACAGGGGGTTTTTGACGGCGTCTTCAGGCGTCCAGGGCGGAGTTTCCGGCAGTTGTCCGACACTTACGCTTCCAACCAATGCCTTGCCGAAATCGGGTCGCACCATCAACGTGCCGATAATCGTCCCCGCGACGAGGATACCGCATATAATGAGTTGTTGCTTTTCTAATCTTTCAAAGGAGAGACGCAAGCTAAGCGCGAGCGCCAAGCCAATGAAGGCGCACGTGAATGCGTTTTCCCAAACAGGCTCCGGGATAGACCTTGGCACTCCGTCAAGGAAGTAGTGAAACAGATCACCGCACGGTTTCGCAATGGGCACCCACGCCAGCGGGGCGCCGATCATCTCCATGATTAGAATGGTGAGCAATAGCCAGCCGCGAGGGCCGGGTAGGCGTACCAGCCGGTGACCTACATGCTCTCCGCTAACCGCGGTGTAGCGTCCGAGCAGATAGGTGACGAATACGCCTTTGACAACGCAACTCAAAAGCACAAGCCAGAGCAGTCCGTAACCCGCCCAGGCGCCGGCGCTGACAACGACGATGGTTTCGCCCGCGCCGATGCTTGCCGATGCCACGATTGCGGCAGGGCCAAAGACGGCGAGCAAACCGAACAATTTCTTAATCGACCACGGCTCGGCAAAAACGCCGGTCGGCTGAGGAATCTCAACTTTCTCAACCGTCTCTTCGGCCTGTTGACCTGCTTCAATGTTATTCATGGAATTCCTCACGATAGTTCTTTTATATGCTTGATTGCATTATACGGAAAAGTTCTAGTTCTGTCAACCTTGTATTCACCGAGGGCAAGGGAATTGCATCTAATTATAGAAGATATCTCATGGTGGTAGAATGCACGATCAGATAGTGGCACGTTTGGACAAAGTGGGGGACTTGAAAGCTCATCCAAGATCAGCGATCACTGACGAAATCTCGTTCAACCCAACCTACGATGTCATACGATAATTGCCCCAAGCACACTATTCCGAGGCAAGCGCCTTCTGAAGAAATCTTCCGGTATGCGAGGCGTTCTCCGCGGCCACAATTTCGGGCGTTCCCATGGCAACAATCTCGCCTCCGGCATCGCCGCCCTCAGGCCCAAGATCGATGACCCAATCGGCGGATTTTATGACATCCATGTTGTGTTCAATCACGACAACCGTGTTGCCCTTGTCTACCAAGCGATTAAGCACGGCGAGGAGCTTCTGGACATCGGCGAAGTGCAATCCCGTTGTCGGCTCATCCATGATATAGATGGTTTTGCCCGTGCTGCGTTTGGCAAGTTCACGCGCCAGTTTGACTCGCTGCGCTTCGCCGCCCGACAGCGTTGTCGCCGCCTGACCGAGTTCGATATAGTCCAAACCGACATCGTAGAGCATCTTTAACGGCTTATAGATTGCCGACACATTTTGAAAGTGATCCAAAGCCTCTGTTACCGTCATGGCAAGGATATCGGCGATATTCTTCCCTTTGTAGCGGATTTCGAGAGTTTCGCGATTGTAGCCCGTGCCGCCGCAAATGTCACACTTCACCCAAACATCGGCGAGGAAGTGCATTTCAACGCGGGTATAGCCGTGTCCATGGCAATTCTCACACTGTCCGCTTTTTAAGTTGAAGCTAAATCGCCTGGAATCGAAGCCTCGGGTTTTTGCTTCCGGTAGTTCGGCGAAAAGATATCGCACCTTTGTGAAAATGTCGGTGTAGGTCGCCGGGTTAGACCGGGGCGTTTCCCCTATCGGTTGTTGATCGATGTTTATCAGTTTGTCGAGATGTTCCATTCCGGAGATTGATTTGTACTTGCCAACCCGCATCTTCGTTTGGTTCAAGTCGGTTGTCAGAGCAGGGTATAGCGTTTCTTCAATGAGGGAACTCTTGCCCGAACCTGAAACCCCTGTCACGCATGTGAGAGTTCCCAGGGGTATTTTGGCGTCAATCGATTTGAGGTTATTCGTCTGAGCGCAACTGATTTCAAGCCACTCCCCTTTTCCCGATCGTCGCGTTTCGGGAACCTCGATTTTTAGCGTTCCAGCCAAATAACGACCTGTCAGCGATTTCTCATCCTCTTTAACTTCATCGGGCGAACCGGCGCTGACAATCTCGCCGCCGAGTTTTCCGGCGCCGGGGCCAAAATCCACAATGTGGTCGGACAGTAACATCGTCTCCATATCATGCTCAACGACTAGTACACTGTTTCCGAGATCTCGGAGATGTGCCAAGGCTTTCAGTAACCGTTCCTGATCGCGTTGGTGCAATCCGACACTGGGTTCATCCAGAATATAGGTTACGCCCGTCAAGCCGCTGCCAAGCTGGCTCGCCAGCCGAATTCGCTCCATTTCACCGCCCGAGAGTGTTGGCGCCGGCCGATCCAATGTCAAATAGTGGAGCCCTACGTCTACAAGGAATTGAAGACGGTTTTTGATCTCACTCAAGAGATTGCGCGCAATCTCTACCTGATGGGGTTGCATCTCCGATGTCACGTGCGCCGTGCCTGTTGCCCCCGCCGTTGACGGCTCCGAAAAGAATCGCGTCGCATCTCCGATCGACATGGCGGTAACGTCGACGATGGTTTTGTTGCCAATCTGCACATGACGCGGGAAAGGTTGGATGCGCGTGCCTTTGCACTCCTTGCAAACTCGCCGCCCATTGTAGTGCGTTCCAATCCCTTCGCATTGCGGGCACTGCCCCAGCGGACTATTGAATGAGAAGTGGCGCGGCGTCAACTCCGGAAAACTTATCTCACAGGAAAGACAAGCCGAGTGTATGCTGAAAAAGATTGGGTCAAACCCCGCATCGTCGGTATTGAGTACGACGATACCGTTACTCTGGTCGAGCGCAACCTCGACAGCTTCCGACAATCGCCCCTGTTCTTCCGCACTGAGCGCCATGCGATCGACCACAATTTTGACATCGTGCTTTATGTTCTTGCCGATGTTAGGCGTCTTGTCGAGCGGGACAATCTCCCCGTCAATTTCAAGACGCGCATAGCCCTCCTTTTGCAGGCGACGAAATGCGGCGGGATAGTCTTCGTTGTTCCTTAGCGTCAGCGGTGAGAGGATGTATACCCGTGTCCCGTCCGGCAACGTTGCGATTTTATCGACAATTTGTTGAAGCGTCTGCGCCCCAACTTCCGCGCCACACTGCGGACAGTGCGGAGCGCCAGCCCGTGCGTACAAAACGCGCAGATAGTCATAAATCTCCGTCACCGTTCCGACGGTCGATCGCGGGTTTTGACTTGGAGGTTTTTGTTCGATTGCGATGGCGGGCGAAAGCCCTTCGATTTTCTCGACCTTCGGCTTCTCAAGTTGTCCGAGGAACTGACGAGCATAAGCTGAAAGGGATTCGACATAACGCCGCTGGCCTTCGGCGTAAATTGTATCCAACGCCAAGGAGGTTTTGCCCGAGCCGCTTACTCCTGTCAGTGTAGTTAGCTTCCGGTGGGGGATATCCACATCTACATCTTTCAAGTTATGTTCCTGTGCGCCGTGAACAGATATGTACTGACGATTGCCGACAATGTCGCTATCTCCCCCGGTCCGGTACATGGGTTCCGTCTCGCGTAACGTGGTTTCGGAAATCGTGTCTACTCGCTGATTGCCGTTATTATCGATTAAGGGCGGCGCAGATTCATGGGAATGAGGTGACTGTGCACCATTTCCTCCTCCGTCAAATACCCTCTTTAACGCTTGTCCAGTGTACGATTCATCTATCCCCGCTACCTCTTCCGGGCTGCCAAGCGCAACAACGTACCCGCCCTCCTCACCGCCTTCGGGGCCCAGATCAATCAGATAGTCCGCCGTTTTCACGACTTCCAGATTATGCTCGACCACGACAACGGTGTTGCCTTTATCAACGAGCCGATGCAGTACATTTAACAGCTTTTTGACATCATCGAAATGCAGCCCTGTCGTCGGCTCATCAAGAATATAGAGCGTTTTTCCCGTGCTGCGCTTGGCAAGTTCACGCGCGAGCTTAATCCGCTGCGCTTCCCCTCCGGAGAGTGTCGGGGCGGGTTGACCCAGCTTGATATAATCCAGTCCCACGTCGTGCAGCGTCTGCAGAACATTCGCAATCGGAGGTACATTGGAAAAGTGCTCCAGCGCTTCCTGCACGTCCATGTTCAGCGCATCCACAATGCTTTTGTCTCGGTATTTCACCTGCAGCGTCTCTTCGTTGTACCGTCTACCGTGACACACGTTGCACTTCACCCAAACATCCGCCAAGAAGTGCATTTCGATACGCTTTGAGCCGTTGCCTTCGCACGCCTCGCAGCGCCCCCCGGAAACATTAAAACTAAACCTTCCGGGCTTGTAACCCCGCAACTTGGAATCTGAAAGCTCGGCATACAGCGCTCGAATACGATCAAATACCTTGGTATAGGTAGCAGGATTGGATCTTGGAGTGCGTCCGATGGGGGCTTGATCGATGTCGATCACTTTGTCGATCACACTGGCAACAGGCACTTGCACGCAAGGTAATTCCGTTTGGACGGACTCGGGTGGCAATGCCTCCCGGCTACGATTTGGAAGCCCTTCAAAGTCCGTGTCGAAACTCTCAAGTTCCGGATTCTCCTCGTCCTCTTCTTCGGCTACGAGCGCTCGTATCGCCTTGTGTTTCCCCGGCTCGGCGTGCGCTTTCATCAAATCACGCGCCAGCGCCTCATACAGGATATCGTTAATCAGAGAGCTCTTGCCGGATCCACTCACCCCGGTCACGCAAGTAAAACTCCCGACGGGGATTCGCGCATTTATATCTTTAAGATTGTTATGACGGGCGCCGGCGATCTCAAGCCAGCGGTCACCGACAAATCGGCGTTCAATCGGTATGTCAATCCGTTGTTCACCGCGTAGATACTGTGCTGTCAGCGTATTCGCGGTGTTAATTAATTCTTGAGGCGTGCCTAAGGCGGCAACCTTCCCGCCTTTAACCCCTGGCCCCGGTCCGAAGTCCACAATTAAATCTCCAGCCCACATCGTGTCCTCGTCGTGTTCCACGACAATAACCGTGTTCCCCTGATCCCTAAGGAGCTGAAGTGTCGCGAGCAGATGCGCGTTGTCTCGCGGATGCAAACCGATGCTCGGTTCATCAAGGACATAAATCACGCCGCGCAAACCGGCGCCCACCTGACTTGCCAATCGAATGCGCTGCGATTCTCCGCCCGACAGAGTGGGCGCCGTTCGGTCGAGTGTCAGGTAGTGCAGACCAACGCTGATTAAGAACCCGATACGCCCCTTTATTTCTTTGAGCAAGTCGGTTGCAATGAATTCTTCACGCTCGGCGAGCCGTAAATTCTCAAAGAATTCGAGACTGCCGCTGATTGTCATAGCGATGACATCGAGAATGGATTTTCCACCGATTTTCACCGCTTTGACTTCCGGTTTAAGGCGCTGTCCATGACACTCGGGACATAATCCCGAAACCATGAATTTTGACAGATATCGTTTGTGCAACTCTGAAGCGCTCTGGAAATACTTCCGTTCTTCAGGCGGAATAACGCCTTCATAAGGCGCTTTGTACTTGTGCCGACGATTTCGGCGGGTTTTATAAACGAACGGGATTTTCTTATTCCCGGTGCCGTAGAGGATGATTTGTCGTTGTTCGTCGGTCAGCTCTTCCCAGGGGGCATCAATGCTGAAACTGAGATAATCTGCCAGACTAACGGCGATGTGACGGGTATGGAGAGTGTCAAGCGATCCCCAAAGGACAATGGCGCCCTCACTAATTGACTTGGTGGGATCGGGTACGATTAGCTCCGGTGACATTTCTGTTTTGGTGCCCAGACCCTTACACGATGGACACATGCCGGCCGGACTGTTAAAGGAGAAATGGCGAGGCGCCGGAGGTTCATAGCTGATGTTGCAGTGGACACAAGTATAATCCTTGCTGAACAGAAGGTCTTCAGAACTCGGCTGCTCGTCGTCTTCATGTTTCGTGTCGCCCGCGTCGGAAGCTGAAATGATATGGACGATAAGCCGACCATTTCCCATTCGTAATGCGGTCTCGACAGCTTCGGCAACGCGACTCCGAATATCGGGCTTGATGATCAGTCTATCAACGACAAGCTCGATGTTGTGCCGTTGATTCCGATCGAGCTGGATTTCATCCGCCAACTCGTAAATCTGTCCGTCGATCCTCGCACGAACGAATCCGGCTTTTCTGGCATCCGCCAAATCTTCGCGATACTCGCCGCGGCGATCGCTTACAATCGGGGCTAAAATCAGTATCCGTGTCCGCTCCGGCAGGTCCACAATCTGATCGACAATTGCATCTCCCGTTTGGGCGCCGACCGGCCGACCACATTCGAGGCAGTGCGGCGTGCCGACACGCGCGAAAAGGACGCGCAAGTAGTCGTAAATCTCTGTCACCGTTGCTACAGTTGAACGAGGGTTGTGTCCCGTGGATTTTTGGTCGATTGAAATTGACGGAGAGAGGCCTCCGATGAAATCGACATCGGGGCGTTCCAGTTGGCCCAGGAATTGGCGAGCGTAAGCGGAAAGGGATTCTATGTATCGACGCTGGCCTTCCGCGTAAATTGTATCAAACGCCAACGAGGACTTACCGGATCCGCTGACACCGGTGAAGACAATTAATTTATCCTTCGGAAGTTGAAGATCAACGTTCTTGAGATTATGTTCGCGCGCGCCGCCGATGTCAATGTATTCTTGAGGCATGAACTTCCCTTGTGAGCAATGCGTGATTCATGTTTTTCTTGAGCAGATCGCGGGCAGACATGATCGTAGGTTCTTTGAAACGCATCAAATTGCGCGCGGCACCAACTTGAAGGAAGCCCTTGTTCCGATTATGAAGTGAAATCAGCCATGTTGCATCCCACGGCGATGGCTAGATTGAAGTCGCGAGGAATTCTCCAATTACCTCTTTGAGGTTCTGATTCACTTGCTCGATTTTGGGTGATGCGTCCAACACCGTGAACCCAAACTCATCCGTCATTTTGTCGAACTCTTCAATGATGAGAGTTTGATATTCGACGAAGCTCTCGTACAGTCCGCCTCGATATCCGATGTCCATCCCCGATTCCCAGTATTTCATACTTCTGCCGGAAGTGAAGGTACGTTGAATCAAATCCTCAAGCCCGATTTTCAAATAGATTACAAGGTCGGGCAGCGGAGCAAATCCATACACTCCGCGAAGCCATTGCGGATCGACCCCCCGAACGACATGACGCGCGAAGGCTGTGTACATATAGCGGTCGGCAAGAACGATAAATCCGCCCTTGAGAGCGGGAATAATCACATTTTCGAGGCGGTCGGCGAAATCGGCCGCATATAGAATGCTGTAGGTAATCTGATTCAGCGTGTTTCCCTGCTTGATGGCATCGATTGCGGGGCCCAACAGCGGCGACCTGGTCCAACCCGTACTGACCACACCGTAGCCTTGTACCTCAAGCCATTTCTTTAATCCCTCGATTGGTGTCGACTTGCCGCTCTCGTTAGTACCTTCGATTTGGGTAGATCTACCAACCCCATCAGTACCTTCGATAACAATCAACTTGCCATTCAAATCGGTGGTATCAACGTAAGGCAACCCTTCGCCGTAGAAAATTTCCTCTCTCATCGTTCCTTCTCCCGAAGATTTCGAGTCGTAGATCTCTATTATGCACAGATAATTGCACTATGCGATTAAGGTTGTTAGCCAAATTCGAGAAACTCGTCTTACCCGTGTTTCACGGAGCAGATGGCGAAGCAATTTCAGCCGTGGTGTCACGATGCAGTTCCGGCATGGTCATTGGCCGATGATGACTAGCATAGTCTTTTAACGCATCGCAAACGAATTCGCGCAGCGTATCCTGCTGATCGTGAATCGGACCGCTTCCGTCAACAACAGAAAGTCCAAACTCCTCCGTCAATCGATCATATTCCTCAATCACTTTGCTCTGGAATAACCTAAAGCTGGTTAGGATATCGTCGCTTAACCCAAGATCCATACCCGCCTCGTAAAACTTGAGCCCTGCGCGTCCGTCAGTAATTCGCTTGATTGACACATCGATAGGGACTTTAAAATAAAATGCGATGTCCGGTTTGACAGCAAACGAATACAGATTTCGCACCCAGTTAGGGTGAACCCCGCGCACCACATCGCGCGCGAAAGCGGTGTAGACATAGCGATCCGCCAGCACAATCATGCCCGCCTGGAGAGGGGGCACAATCATATTGGCTAATCGATCCGCGAAGTCGGTCGCGTGTAGAATACTGAACGTCGTCGGGGTAAGGAGGTTCTTTTTCTTGCCCTTTTTGTTCGTCTGCTTGACAAGGGGCGAAGAGTTCCACTCCGTGAAAAACACATTGTATCCTTCGGCAACCAACCATTTGTGCAATAGGTCCAACTGCGTGCTTTTGCCAGACCCGTCAATCCCTTCAACCACAAAGAGCTTGCCCGGATAGGGATGAGATTGCGTAAGACGGCTCATCTATTCCTCCTGACTCAATGATTGCTAATGTCAACTAATCAAAACATGAACTTGCTGTGTGCCCCTATCGGACAACGGCGGCAACTTGGATTAACTAGGTTCTGTTGAGATTTACGTGAAGTGTGTGTCCAATCGTAGGGGCGAGGTTCCCTCGTCCCATGGATCGGGAAACATAACGAATGGGTTGGGGAACCCAACCCCTACGATGGATTGTGCGTCTGTAGAACCTAGCATGGGACAATGTACTTTTTACACCAACTAGAGGTTTTGGCAAGCAAGCGCCGCCGCGCCGATGGCGCCCGCGTCATCGCCTAGTGTCGCGCTCACAACGTCAACGCCGTTCATTGCATTCGGAAGAGCGAGCTTGGATGCGGCATGATGTACGCCGTTCACAAAATCATCGCCGAGGGCTTCAATGAGACCGCCGCCGAGCACCACGACTTGGGGGTTGACCAAGCCGACAACGGTCGCCACGCCTATTCCCAGATAATGCCGCGCTCGCCGAATCGCCTTAAGCGTCAACTTGTCACCCTTCTCCACCGCCTTTGCCAAAGCACGGCTGCGCACCATGTCAAGATTTCCCCCGTTTAGCTCCGGGAGAATGCTTTTCTTCCCTTGCTGAGTGATGGCTTTCTGCACGTACCGTGAGATAGCGGTTCGACTTGCAAGCGCTTCTAAACAACCTCGATTTCCGCAACTGCATTTGGGACCGCCGGGTTTTAGGATAACATGACCGATTTCTCCCGCGGTGCGATTGGCGCCATAAAAGAGTTTGCCATTCAGAACGATCCCGCCGCCGATTCCCGTTCCAACGAAAATACCGACGAGATTGTCAACTCCCCTGCCCGCTCCCAATGCTTGCTCGCCGAGCGTTCCTAGATTTACGTCGTTGTCCACGAAGACAGGAATGTTTAGGAGGTTCTCAAGAGCGCCTTTGAGCGGGACATTCGACCAGTGGAGATTGGGAGCATAGAGTACTTCGCCCGCCACCGGATCGACAACGCCCGGCGCGCCGATGCCAATCGCCCGAATCTGTGATGCCCGCAGGTTTGCCTTTTCAATTGACTCGGAAATACAATCGGAGATTCGGTTAATGACATCATCGGCGCCTTTCTCCGCTTTGGTCATTACCTTTAGCCGCGCCACAATTTGCCCATTCAAGCCGACGACCGCGGCGAGAATCTTCGTACCGCCCATATCCACGCCGACAACGTATCCATCCTGTCCAAGTTTCTCAAGCCCCGAGTTTACTGCCGGATCCATAATCTCCAGTGAATTCCTTCTTGATAAGCCGAATCTGCCGGTGTGTCGGAGGAATACTCCTCAAACATCACATTGGCGCGTTGAATAATTCCAGCCGCATGGGAACTGGCTCGTTAAATGCTATCAGGTTTCGATACAAAACGATCGTACATTATGCCGTACCGTAGACCATGCGTGCTGACATGAATCCGTGAAGCGTGAAACCGCTTCAGAATGCTCCGAAGAATAGCCGCGCCCGCGATAATGATATCTGCGCGTTTGGCTTCCAATCCGGGAATCTGTCTACGACTCGCTACGGGAACGGAACATAATCGGCCAATCTGATCTTCAATCTCTCTAATGTGCAACATTTCGCCATGAAGTAGCCGCGGATCAAACCGACTCAAGCCAAGTTTCATGCTTAGAAGGTTTACGATTGTTCCGCCAATTCCTGTTAATGCCGGCGGTGCGTGATACTTCGCCATCGCCACCGGCTGCGTTGACCAAGTGTCTTCAAGAAAGGAATAAAGCGTGTCCAATTCCTTGACAGTCGGCGGATCGTTTGCGAGAAAAGTCTCGGTTAGATAAACAGCGCCGAGGTTAACACTCGCAAAACTGTCGATCTTTCGTTGTCCCACGATAATCTCTGTGCTCCCGCCACCAATATCGATTACCATGATAGGGTCACCGTTAAAATGGCTAAAGTACTCATCCGATCGAATTGACAAGAAAGCGCACCGTGCTTCGGTCTCTCCCGATACAACTTCGATCTCTATGCCACATCGGTTCTTAACCCGATTTACAAACTCGCGGGCGTTTTTCGCCTCTCGGAGTGCGCTCGTGCCGATGGCGACAACCTGTCCAACACCTAGCCGCCGCGCCTTTTCAACGAACTCTTGAATCGCGTCGCAAGTTCTCGCCATGGCTTCCTCTTGGAGTTCATTCGTTGATGCCAATCCGTGACCAAGCCTCGTGATTCTCCGATCGTCTAGCACAACTTCAAAATCTTGTCCATGCGCGCCAACGTCACAGACCAATATATGCACAGAATTGGTGCCGACATCAATAACAATATTACGATGGCGAGATTTCATTTAGCGTGAACCGCTTCCAAACTTTTCGCGTTTTGGCGAAGGAAGTGGTCAACCAACACAATCGCCGTCATTGCCTCAATGATAGCCGGTGCCCGGGGCAAAACGCACGGGTCATGCCTACCGTGGGCGGACAGAATTACCGAATTGCCTTGGGCGTCTACCGTTTCCTGTTCCTTGCGAATTGTCGCCGTCGGTTTGAATGCCACCTGGAACAAGATATTCTCACCGTTCGAGATACCGCCTTGAGTGCCGCCCGAGTTGTTCGTCCGTGTACGAATTCGGCCATGATCATTATAAAACGGGTCGTTGTGAGACGAACCGGTTGACGTGATACCGCCAAACCCCGATCCAATCTGAAAGCCCATGGTCGCCGGCAGAGACATCATCGCTTTGGCAAGATCCGCTTTTAGCTTGTCAAACACCGGCTCGCCGAGTCCGGCGGGGACATTGCGGGAAACGGACTCAATAATGCCGCCAAGCGAGTCTCCGTCTCGCCGCGCTTGGTCAATACAAGCTGCCATCTTCTCGCTGGCTATACGGTCGGGGCATCGCACCGGACTTGATTCAATCTCATCCAACGTGACCGTCTCCGAATCGACCTCGGCTACGGTTGTGTGAATCTGTTTGATGTATGCAAGAATCTCTGTTCCGCAGGCTTCTCGTAAAATTTGTTTGGCAATGGCGCCCGCGGCAACGCGTCCAATTGTTTCTCGTGCGCTTGCACGCCCGCCGCCCTGCCAGTTATAGATGCCATATTTCTGTTGATACGTAAAATCCGCGTGCGAGGGCCTATAGATATCCTTCAGATGGTTGTACGCCGCGGGTTTCGCATCTTTGTTCTTCACCGACATGGATATCGGTGTTCCGAGCGTTTGCCCCTCGAAAACACCGGAGAGGATTTCAACTTGGTCTCCTTCTTGGCGAGGGGTCGTGAGGCTACTCTGACCCGGGCGCCGCCGATCAAGTTCATACTGAATCGCTTCAACGTCGATTTTTAGTAAGGGTGGACAGCCATCTACCACAACACCGATGGCGGAGCCGTGAGACTCGCCCCACGTCGTAATGCGAAATAGATGGCCGAATGTGTTCATACTCTAATCCCGAGATTCAAAGTTATACCTTGCGTTGGGTCAGCAATTCTCATTTTGGAACCTAGAACCGACAAAACCTCGTCATCTTTAAGTTTCCAGCTCTTGAAAAGCGTATGTTGATTGCATGGCTTTAGTATAATCGCGAAATCCGAAGCGCCTTAGCCCCAGAGGGGCGGGGTTTGTAGAAACGTGGAGACACCACACTCCAAAGCCCCAGAGGGGCGACAGGTGTAAGCGTTAAATTCGCAAAAACTATACGATATTGCCCCCAAAATGGCAACATAAGGACTTACGACCTTCTGTTCCAACAAGATTCGATAGATTCAATCAATCGGCAAATTCAAATTGAGAATTGCTGGCGTTGGGTATTATTGCGCTTTTTTCCGAGTAATAATGATTCTAGTAGGACTTACGCAGTACTGGCGCGTCGCGACCTGGAGATCGCTCCTACAGAAGACGCAATTTCTGACAGCGCGCAGTATAATTGCGTAGAAATCCGCTTGACAAGTTGCACACAATGGTATTACTATTCAGAAACAACTTAAAGGCAACTATAGCATATCGGCAATAGAATATCAACGCAAAATGTATCTGATTTACGAGTGATTAGAAAAACAGTTATGGCAACGATTGGAGGAAACAGTGTGATTGTAGAATTCTTTAGAAGGCTTAACGTCGGTATAATCCTGATATTCGTCGCGGTCACCCTACTGTGGAACACACCGGTCGTATATCCGCTGAAGATCTTCGTCGTATTCATGCACGAAATTAGCCATGGCGCGGCGGCAATGGCAACTGGCGGTCAAATCATAGAGATTGTTGTCGTCTCTCAAGAAGGCGGCCACGCCATTACGAGGGGCGGATCCCGATTTTGGACACTTACTGCGGGTTATCTCGGCAGCATGATTTGGGGCGGGGTGATTCTTCTCCTTGCTGCACGAGCCCGACTCGACAACACCTTGAGTGTCATTATAGGTATTGGAATGATTGCCATCTCAATACTGTATCTACGCAATTTGTTCGGCCTTCTGTTTGGTATCGCGTTTGGCGCCGCGCTTCTGATAAGTGGAAAATTTCTTAACAAATCGGTAAACCGTTGGATCTTGCAAGTTATTGGCATAACAAGTTGCCTTTACGCTATACTTGATATCAAGAGCGACATAATTGATCGTACGCACCTAAGATCGGATGCTCGAATGCTCGCCGAGATGACAAACCTTCCAACGCTCTTTTGGGGTGTTTTGTGGATCTTCTTGGCGATTGTCGGGACAATTTTCTTTTTGTATGTCGCGGGCGGTGGCAAGAAGCGTCAAACATTAGACGCTGATAAAGTCCATACAGAAGATTGATGAGGGTTTGGATTTAACCGGGGAGTCAACTATTGCCGAAAGGAATCAAAAACGGATTGAAGTCCGCTGTAATGGAAAAATTTCACGACTATGCCTAGCAACAGCAGTGGTACGACGACCAGCGCAATAATTATAAGCACACCCCAAATCCACGACTTTTTGCCGCGATCTTTTTCAGAAATCTCCGCTAATCGCGAGATGAGCGCGCCCGCGCCAATCATTACCAAGACAACGATTCCTAGAATTAGCCATATCATGATATATCACTCAAGACAGGGATGGAATTAAACTGTACATTTTGAGAGCGGCGACCAGCTCGAGGATTTGCGCGTGCATCAACGTCAGCGCCCGCACGAATCTTCAGAACTCATCTATTTAAGATAGGTTCCTATTTTTTCTTTTCAGCCACCTGAATCTGTGGTATAATAATTTAGTTTCCAAGTATCCAGGAGTTTACTGGATTTGCATCTTTACCGATTTGAAAAAGAATGATAAGGAAAAAAGAAAATGGCTAAATTGATTCCCACGATCAGCTCGGGTGTTGCCGGTCCCCTTGGTGTTCTTCATCTTCCGAGATTCTGGTCAAAAGTGCTTATGGATTCAAAGGGTGTACTGAATGATGATTATCCTGCTTGCGGAGCGGGCTTCGATCAGATGGTCCTTGATGGCTTAGGCCTTGATAAAGACGAAACGCTGGCGTATATTAGCGATAATTCGCCTACCTACCCCGAGTTTGAACAATGGGTTCTTGACAAAAAGGGTGGAAGTCTCGATCAATCTGCCGTTGATGAACTGAACGCGGCTATTGAAGGCTATAACCATGACGATGAAACCCGCGGTTCAATTCTTGGAGCTTCCGGAATTGATGATGATGGTTCTGTCCTTGACGCCGTCAATCTGAATAATCTTGACGACTGGTGTGAATTCCACGCGAGTCTAGGCTAGGCGCTGACTTTTCCCATGTTGGTAGCGGCTTTCAGTATGTCTAAATGACTGAAGTCGCTACTACCGCTCTTGGGATTGCTCATCACGTGCACTCATCTATTCTACAACAATCTGAATTACAATGCGACCCGAAAACCGCGTCGTACGATATTGTGGAATACCGCGGTGAGAAAAATCATGAACGAGGATTGTTCTTGGTCGCAGGTGGAACGCAACGTCGCGCCAAGATGAGGCAACAACAGGGTTGCCCCTATTCACGGCGGGCCGCCATCGTGACCTACCCTAATGAAGACTACAAGGAATATGTGGATTGCCGTAGAAATATCATCACACACCGTTTTGATTGGCTCGGATGAGAGTCTAAGCGCTCCGCCTTTCATTGGGAACGCTATTTCGATCGTCATAATATCCTAATACGATGGTGGGCTGATGAACATGTTATAAACCGGATTCCATTGCCATCATAAAATTTCAATGCCCATCATCGAAACCGATTTCGGTGGTGGGCTTTTTTGTTATGAAGTTGATTTTACGCCACACGGCATATTGAGGAGATAAGGATGTTCAAAGATGTACCAAATTCCGTTGATTTCATCGCTCAAGAGCGCAAAGTTTTAGATTTTTGGCGCGACAGCGAGGTCTTTCATCAACTCAAGACAGCGCGGCTCAATGCGCCGCGCTGGAGCTTTATTGATGGGCCAATTACCGCCAATAACCCGATGGGCGTCCACCACGCATGGGGCAGAACGTACAAAGATCTTTTCCATCGTTTCAAGGCGATGCAGGGGTATCAGACGAGGTACCAGAACGGGTTTGATTGCCAAGGATTGTGGATCGAGGTGAACGTTGAGCGTGACATGGGATTTAAATCCAAAAAGGACATTGAAGCCTACGGGTTGGCAGAATTCGTGAATGCTTGCAAACGACAAGTGCTCCGGCACGCGGCTACGCAGACAGAGCAGTCGATTCGGTTGGGATACTGGATGGACTGGAACGATCCGGGATTGCTACGCGAGCTTGAATCCAAAATGGCGACAAATCCATCTCAAATGATCACTGTAGAAGGTCCAAACGGTCCCGTAACAGATACGGTTGAACAAATAGTCGGACGGCTTGGGTTACCCGAACTTGGTGGTTCTTATTTCACTTTTTCAAACGAAAACAATTACACAATTTGGACAATACTGAAGAGATGTTTCGAGCGCGGTTGGATTTACAAGGGCACCGATGTAATGCCGTGGTGCTCGCGTTGTGATACGGGTATTAGCCAACACGAAATCGCCACCGACGGTTACCGGGACCTGACGCATACCAGTATCTTTCTGCGTTTTCCCCTGCGCGCCCGCCCGGGCGAGAGTTTGTTGGTCTGGACGACAACGCCATGGACACTAACTAGCAATGTCGCGGCGGCGGTGCATCCGGATTTGAACTATCTCCTCCTTGAACAAGACAATCACCGTTTCTGGTTGAGCGAAGGTGCGGTAGAAAACGCCATCCGCGGATCGTACCGGGTTATCGCGGAAAAACGAGGAGCAGCTTTGGAAGGCTGGGCTTATGACGGACCATTTGACGAGTTGCCCGCCCAAGAGACTTCGGGCGCCACCGGGCAGCACCGCGTTATCTTGTGGGATGAAGTAGGTGAAGCCGAAGGAACCGGCATTGTCCACACCGCCCCCGGCTGTGGCGCGGAGGACTTTGAGTTAAGCAAGAGGCATAACCTCGTTGTAATCGCGCCGTTGGGGCCCGGCGGAATTTATGGTGACGGATTCGACTGGTTGACAGGGCGCCAAGTTCACACCGTAGCGAAGGATATATTTGAAAACTTGGAGCGAAAGGGTCTCGTCTATCGGCTGGAAGACTATACCCATCGCTATCCGGTGTGCTGGCGCTGCGAGGATGAGTTGGTGTTTCGTCTCGTGGATGAGTGGTACATTTCGATGGGGGAGCAACTGGACAAACCTTTCGATCAGGTCTCCGACGAGGAGAAGGAAAAGAATGTGCGTTACCAAATGATGGAGGTTGTTCTCAACGAAACCAAATGGTATCCCGATTTCGGTCTTGCCCGCGAACTGGATTGGCTGCGAAATATGCACGATTGGATGATTTCCAAGAAACGTTACTGGGGTTTAGCCCTCCCAATCTACGAATGCGCGGAATGCGGACACTTCGACGTGATTGGGAGCGCCGCAGAACTTAAGGAGCGCGCAATTGAAGGTTGGGACAAATTTGAGGGACATACGCCGCACCGCCCCTGGATCGATGCGGTAAAGATTGAGTGCACAGAGTGCGGCTCTATCGTTTCGCGCATTCCCGATGTTGGAAATCCGTGGTTGGATGCCGGCAGCGTTAGTTTTAGTACGCTGCGCTACCGCACAGATCACGACTATTGGCAGCAGTGGTTCCCCGCCGATCTGATTAGCGAAAGCTTTCCCGGACAGTTTCGTAACTGGTTCTATTCGTTGATTGCGATGAGCACAGTGATGGAGGGGCGCGCTCCCTTCAAACACAACTTCAGTTACGCGACCCTGTTCGCGGAGGATGGACGCGAAATGCACAAGTCTTGGGGAAACGCGATCTGGTTTGATGATGCCGCCGAAAAGATGGGCGTGGATGTCATGCGCTGGCTGTACTGCGCCGCCAAACCGGAGCAGAACTTGGCGTTCGGATACAAGAACGCCGATGAGGTTCGACGACAGTTTCTCATCCCGCTGTGGAATGTGTATAGCTTTCTTGTGACTTACGCGAATGTTGATGGTTGGCAGCCGCCGATAGATTCCGGGGCTAAGTTCAGAGCGCCTGAAAATCTCCTGGACCGCTGGCTGATTTCGCGTCTGCAAGCCACTATCCGCGATGTCACTGAAAGGTTGGAACGCTATGAACCGGATGGCGCCTGCCGTGCAACCGAGGTCTTTCTGGATGATTTGTCGAATTGGTATTTACGCCGAAGCCGACGTCGTTTTTGGAAGTCGGAGGCCGATGCGGACAAGGAATCCGCTTACCTGACGCTCTATCAGGTTGTGGTGACTTGTAGCCGACTTCTGGCGCCCTTCATTCCTTTCGTCACGGAGGTGATTTATAGAAACCTGGCGTGTTCGGTCGATTCCGAGGCGCCCGAAAGCGTTCACCTCTCCGACTATCCTATTTCAGACAACGCATTGATTGACGAGCGATTAGAGGAGGACATGGCGCTGGCGCGAGGGCTTATCGTGCTGGGGCGTGCCGCTCGGAATCGCTCGGCGATTAAGACGCGACAACCGCTTGCGTCAATCACGATTGGCGGCGTGACAGACGATCAGCAGACAGCGGTTGAACGGTTGTCGGAGCTTATCCTTGATGAACTAAACGTCAAGGAAATTGCCTTCAGTGACCAAATCGGCGAATTCGCAACCTATACGGTGAACCCGAATTTCAAGCTACTAGGTCCAAAGTACGGCAAAGAGGTCCAGGCAATAGCAAAAGCCGTAAGAGGTGGGGACGCATTCGCGCTCAAGAAAAAGCTTGATACAACGGGAGAACTGCAAATTGCGACTGATGGCGTGTCGTATACATTGGAGAGAGAAGATGTTGAGGTGCGGTCACAGCCTCGCGAAGGATTCATGGTTGAGACGGACGCGCAAAAGTTCGTCGCGCTCTCGGTAGAGTTGACGCATGAACTTACGCTTGAAGGTTTCGCAAGGGAGCTGGTCAATAAAATCCAACAGATGCGCAAAGAGGCGGATTTCAACTTGTCTGACCGAATTTCGCTGAGTCTGAATTCAACGCCGATCGTTCACGAAGCCTTTGATGCTCACCGCGATTATATCACCCGCGAAACGTTGGCGACGCATGTTGCAGATTCACCCGGCGAGTCCGCGTTTGTGAAATCACAGAAAATTAATGGGGAAGACGCAACAATCGGTGTGAAGCAGATGAAGAGATAGGGGTTTGAACAGCGGGACCGGTTGCGCTTTCGCCCATCCTGATACTAATTCCGAATCTACGAGCTACAGGAACTGGCAGTTTGTAGTTGCTCAATTCATTGAGCGCCTCCGATTGATTGTAACGTTTAGATTTTGAATTCGTAAGAATGGGAAAATCAACCTCGGCAATAAAAAAGCCCTCAAAGATATGAGAGCTTTTTCGATACGACATGTCAGTTGCGAAGGTACAACCGACGTGTCTTTGGATGTAAATTCTGACTCGTGAGATTCAATTCCGATAGACAAGGCGGGGTATTGTGAAAAACTAATCGTCGCGGTCAACCGAGCTTCACAACTTCTTCTGCCTGAAAACCTTTGGGGCCTTCGACGATTTTGAACTCAACCTCGTCTCCCTCCTCGAGAGATTTGAAACCTTCACCCTCAACAGCGGAAAAATGCACGAACACATCCTCCCCTTCATTGGTGGTTATGAAGCCGTAACCCTTACGATCACTAAACCACTTAACGGAACCTGTTGCCATGAGTTTGGCACCTCCTTTCGCCAGCAACTCTCAAAGCTACAGATTTGTACTCGAGCTTGAAGCGTAGAGGCACAAAACAACAGTGATTCCGAACTGAGTTTTTATTCACCGGTAGCATAACTACGGTTTTGCTCCTCACACTGCTAGCAAGACTTCTTGATCTCTTGTAACACTAGCCCATTATATTATACCTCAATATGCAATCGCGTGCAAGCATTTTAAAATTTCGGCACAACATTTGTATTTGACTGCAGCGGTCGGCTCCCGTGCCATCCCGTAATAACAACGGTCAATCACCCTTCCTTTTTCTTGAGGCGCTCTGCCAAGACCGAAATCATTTCTTCAAGCGCCGGAAACGTTTCCGGCTCCTCAGGCGATAAATCTGCTAGACGGGTTTCACCAACAAACTGATACATGTCGGCTGCCCCGGCGAGAATCTTTGGCGTCAAGCCTGCATGCTCGAACGTCGCCGAGATTTCCTCCATTTCGCCAATCCAGCGTCGCGACTTCGGAGGCATTGACGGCAAACCCTGTTCCATGCGGTCGTAAAGCGCCGATTGGCTTAGCTTGAACTCGGCGCGAAGCGCGTCTGACACACCTAATACCTCTGCGGCAGTAAGGAGCTCCGTGCAAAGCGCGGTTATGCCTTTCGTCAACGAGGCGTAGCACATCTTAATCGCCGAAGCCAGACCGATCTCGGCGCCCAGAGGGTGGATGTCAAGGCCAAACCGGTCCAATTCTTGAAAGAGATTGAGGTCGCCCCCGGAGGCGTAGAAGCGAGTCGTTCCTTCCTTTTTGGGCGGCGGACCAATGATCGAAGCATCCACGAAATTGCCGCCGGCCTTGGTAATGATTTCATCAATCTGGCGCACCGTCTGTGGAGCAATCGCATTGCAGTCGGCGTAAGTGAGCTCTGTTTCGGTCTTGTCCAGTGCCTCCGCGATGCTCGCGGCCACGGATTCGGCTCGGGCAGGCACAAGAATTGACAGGATGAGGTCCGACTTGACCACAAGCTGCGTGTATGTTGGCACGGACGTTATATTCGCGCTCTCCGCCAGGGCTTGTGTGCGCCTGCTCCTCTCGCGAGTGCAAGCGATTACACGTAATCCGTGCTCGCCAAGCGCTCGCCCGACGGTATGCCCCATGTCACCTGGGCTTAAAATTCCAACTGTTCTTAACGGCATAGCACTTGTCTTCCTTCTGACTCATGTTGTGTGGAAGAAACCGAGTTTTTGGGAAAAAACTCGGTTTCCGGAACAACAATCTCGGTTGTTCATACAGCGTCGTCGCTCGCTTGTCCAAATTGGGTTAGGATTTGTTCATGCAAGAATCCGTTGGTGGCTAGTATTGAATTTGTGTTTCTCCCGATAGGCTCACCCTGCAGGTCGGTAACTTTCCCGCCAGCCTCCTCTACGATTAAAGCCAGCGCTGCAATGTCCCATACGCTGATCGCCGCCTCAATCACTGCATCTACCCGACCGGAAGCCAACAGGTGATACATGTAGCAGTCACCGAAACCCCTTGTTCTAGCCGCGTCAACCGCGAGGTTACACAAGTTCGTAAGGATTCCTTTTTCGTCAAAGGTATCCAGACCGCCGTGACAAATCATTGCATCGGCAATCTTATTAACCGATGTTACATTTATTTGCTCATCATTCAGAAATACCCCTCTGCCCTTCTCGGCGTAAAGCAGCTCATTCATGGCGGGAATCTTGGAGACCCCCAAGATGAGTTCATCCTCTTTCATCAGGGCAATCTGCGTACCAAACAGCGGGATATGCCGGATGTAGTTTTTTGTTCCATCTATCGGATCGATAATCCATACGTATGGAGAGGCAGAATGGGTATCACCTGATTCCTCGCCCAGGAATCCGTGGTCGGGAAATTCGCTCGTAACGGTCTCAATGATTATCCGTTCGGCTTCGGTATCCGCTACGGTTACAGGTGTTCCGTCAGTTTTCAACTCCGACGCTATGCCACCCGAATAATAATCCATGATGACGGTTTCAGCATTGGATACGGCTTGCAAGGCAACCGATAGAAACTGGCTGCGATCAAGATCCTTCTTGTTTGGCACAATTACCTCCTAACGTCTTACAGTAATAGTCTCTTCCCGATGGGTCTAGAGGGCGCTTGAAATGGTGGGCAGTGCCCATCCTACAAGTTTTGAACGTTGATGCGCAAGTCCTACAAGACTTAATTCGGTCGTAGCGCAATTGGACGGCAATATAAACCCCGCCGCTCACGTTTCCACCATGTCCCTTTTTCCCGCATTGTCCGAAGGTCGGTGAACCGATAGTCGTACAGGACAGCGCGAACATATCGCGGCGGCTTTTCAGGAAACGGATTCTCCTCCAGTAGTTCAAGCACATCCGGTGAATCCTGTAATAGTCGTATCATGAAGTTGACGAACCAAGGGGAATTTTGGCAGTTTCCGCGAAGCGCCGCGAACCACATTTGCCAATCCAGTCGCGGTTGGTGAGGCGCGACCCAGCGCGGCGATTGATCCAGATCGTCCGGCTTCCATTTGAATTTGTACTCCTTCCACGTCCTTCCGTCGTTGCTGCCTTCAACCCCGATTTCAGGTCGAGAAGTCGTCATCACAGTAAAGAGTCCGTAGTTGTTCACGACTCGAAACGGGGCGATCCGCGTCAGAATGTCTAGCGCGATCGGCGGCGCCCCTTCGCGCCACAGGAACGTCCCCGCCATGCGAAGTCCGCTTAGCAACAGTATGAATGCCGCCAAGACACCGATGAGGAGGCGCTTCCAAGTTTGTGGAAAAGCTACCGTCAAAGGCTGTGATCTGGCGATGCGGATTGGGAAGCAGCGGCGCAGAATGGCGTCGTCAAGCAACAAAATGCAGAGCGCCATCGTCAGCAGGTTGAAGAAACAGTAATTTCCCGTTGCCGCGATTATGAGTTGCAATGCCACGAGGGCGATGGCGCCAAGAAGTCGCAGGCGGCGCGGCGCAAAGATAAGGAACGGCACGACAATCTCAATGCCGAACATCCCTGCCACGGAGGCTTTCTGAAACCATTCGGGCAGGTGGTGGACGTACCAGCCTAAGACGGTTGGAAGCGGCTGCGTCTCATAATGAAAATTGAGCGCGGTAAGGTTGCTCCACGTCGGATCGCCGCTCATTAACTTCACGACGCCGGAAGCGAACATCAGTCGAAATAACAACCAGCGGAACAGCCATAAAACGACAGACGAAGGCGGCTTTTCCCGCGAGATTCCGGGCAGAATCTGCAGCGACGCGAAGAAAATTGCGAGAAATCCGGTTTCTAGCAGTAGCGCGTCCCACTGGAAACTCAGGAAACTCTGTCCAACGCTCACCAGCGAGAGGTAGAACACCCATAAGCCGACTAGCGCGATAACCGGCGCGACGCCGATAATCAACAGTGCCGACAGAAACAGCCCGCCTCCGCACAAGAAATGTAGAAAAGCGTCGCTGTCGTTAAGCCAGCACAGCGTTGGAAAGGCTAGATACCGCTCAAGACCGACTTGTTCCCGAACCGCGCTTAAGTATCGCTCGGCGGGGGAGATGCCGCCACTCCCTATCAAACCGTCAATCTGAGTCCAGAGCGATAGGAAAGCAATGAAATAGATGACGCCGAGTATTCGGAGAAACAGCCATCGCGTCAAGAAAAATGTCGGACGAATCGGATGTCGTTCCCAACACCAGCGCGTTAATGTCGAGAAAAACCTGCGGTGTCCCGCGACATAACGGTACACGGCTTCGGTGATAGGGGCAAAGCCGGGTAGTTGTTGATAGAGACGCAGCGTCCAATGCTGGCGAGCGTTGTGTGAGAATGCGCGAAAAACAACTTCGGCGCCGCAAAAGACTTCGCCATCGGCATTTACCAGTAGAACAGCCCTTTGATAATCCTCCCGCGGAATTTCGGGGAATTCGCCTGCGATTTCTTGAGACGAGACGTAGTCGACACGCTCCGCTGTGACATGCCGCCAACGCGCAATCCAGAAGCGGCAGAAATCGCAATCGGCATCGTAAATCACAAGGGGGCGAACTGGCGGATTTTTAACTCGCATTTTCTTATCAACCGCCTCAGAGCCACTGGTAAACAATTGGGTAAACCCCGAAGGTTAAAACCGCGAGTAGAACACCCGCAACGGCATCCAAGGCATAATGAAATCGACCGTAGACCGTGCCGACCACCAACCCGGTACAAAATGGAAACAGAATGACGAAACTGACGAAGTCGTAGCGCGCCGCGCAGAGAAGCACGACTACCGCAATCGCCGAGTGAGAACTTGGAAATGCCGTGCCTTTTGTGGAAGCGCGGTTCAGCAGGACGTGCGTCAATCGGCACAAGGGACGGTTGGACAGAGGTTCCTTGATTTTCTCCGAAATGTAACGCGGTCCCGCGACGGGCATAAAAATGTACCAGATTAAACAAACGTTGAATGTGAGCAATTCGGCGAATAGCGTTTCATAGAATGCCTCTCGTCTTCCACTGAAATAAAGTACTACCGGCAGGGAAACAGGGATAACGTAATAACTAAGATAGCATAGGTGAAGACACTCCGACAAGACTACCGACGGGTTTCGCTCGCTCAAGAAGGCGCTCGGCTGTCCGTTGAAGAGACAGTTTTCCCATCGGACAATCCAATCGTCGAACATGCGCTGAAAGACCATCTGCGTCAGTGGCTTGACCCCCCAATAGAAGAGCAGAATGGTTGCAAGCGCGTACCAATCGCGCAAAAACCGAAAAAAGGGCGATTGCGGGTCGGGGACAAAATGGAGCGAAAGTATCCCCAACATCGCTACGGAATGAATGGATAGGACGATATACCATCGCGCCAAGTTCTCGCGAAAAATAAGCGTTAAAACGCTAGTAATCGCGAGATAGAGTATCGTGATCCAGTCAGACGGTAGAAGGTTGAAAAAGCCCATATTTTTTTGAAGAAACGCGTCAATCTCGATCGTTTTTGCCGCACTTCGCGTTATCGGCTTGATATTATAGTTGAATTTGTGGATTAGCGCAATTCACTCTTCTATTGTTGTCTGCACCAAACGATCTAACAGACAATTGCGGGTATTTTGATCCGTGATTCAGTCTCATGCAGGTTGGGTTGAACGGCACGATCACGAAGAAGTCAAAATCAATTTGAAAATAAACTGCTACTGATTCTTAATCTATAAACTACAATCATCGGCGTTTCGTAGTTGCCCGATTCATCGGGCGTTTGTAGTCGCTCAATTCATTGAGCGCCTCCGATTGATTGTACCATTTATATTTTGAATTCGTATCAGTCGTCCCAATGGCAAAAAATCAAACGCGCTCCCCTCATTACAAGCTCCACATTGCACTTGACGAAATGATGCGAACAAGGTATCATTTTTGACTGATTCTGTCGCATATCCAAATCTCATGAAATTTGAGTGAAGGTCATGAGCCAACAAAAAACCGTCCTCGTGGTCAATCCCGACCAACGCGAGCGTGAGGCAGTATGTCGAGCGCTTGAGGGAGAAGGACTTCATTTTGTCATCACCCGAAACACGTATGAAGCGCTGGATCGGATAGACCGTCTCAAGATTGACATATTGGTTGCGCCGCTTAAGGGAGACCGTCTTGACGGCTTGCAACTGATGGAAGCGGCTCGACAGAAGCATCCCGATGTAGGCGTGATTTTCATGACAACTCACGATGTGTTAGAGACAGACGTAGGCATAAGGGCGATGCTCCATCACGAGGCAAGTTATTTTTTGCCCAAACCGCCCAATCCCGTCCACTTGAAGGCGCTTCTACACAAAATTCTTGAAAACCAACGTCTCACTATCGAGAACCGCCAATTACGGTCCCAGATAGATGAAAGGGAGGGTTTGCTTCGACTCACGGGGCGCTCCCAACAAATTCAGGAGGTTCGAGAAACCATTGCCCAAGTCGCTCCGACGAAATCGACTGTGATGGTTCGCGGTGAACGCGGCACCGGAAAAGAACTTATCGCCCGCGCCATCCATCACCGAAGTTTGCGAAGAGGACCGCTTATCGTCTTCAATTGCGCGGCGCTGAGCGAGAGTCTGGCAGAATCGGAACTTTTTGGTTATGAACGGGGCGCATTCACGGGCGCTGATCGGCAACGAAAAGGAAAATTCGAAGCGGCTAACGGCGGTACGCTTTTTCTTGACGAGATTGGCGAATTGAGTTTGTCGAATCAGGCTAGATTGCTGCGGGTGCTGGCAGAGAGGGAGTTTCATCGCGTCGGCGGCAATGAAGTCGTTAGCGTAGATGTGCGCGTCACGTGCGCAACGAATCGGAACCTTGAGGAAGCGGTCAAGAATGGACTGTTTATGGCGGATTTATATGACCGACTGAATGTGATTTCGATATATCTGCCGCCTCTTCGCGATCGAAAAAGCGACATTCCGCTGCTCGTCAAGACGTTCATTGAGGAATTTTGCCAAGAGAACCGCGTCGCGCCAAAAAATATTGCAACACAAGCGCTTAAGGCGCTGATGAAATTCGATTGGCCCGGGAACGTGCGCGATCTTAGAAACTGTATTGAAGGCATGGTTGTGATGTCAAACAGTCGTGAATTGGATCTGGCGGATCTCCCGGAGCGCGTTCTCAAGTTCACCGGCATTAGCGAGCCTATTTTGCGTTCGGCCCCAACCGCCGTGAGTGCGGAGACGGTTATGCATTCCGATCGACGTTTGAACGTAGAGGTAGGCATGTCGATGGAGGAAATCAAAGAGGAAGCCGTTAGAGCAACCCTTGACTACGTCGGAAATAACAGAGCCAAAGCCGCGAAAATCTTAGGCGTTAATAAGAGAACAATCTTCAGGAAGATTAAGGAGTATGATCTATCTAACGAATAGTTGAGTTAGCCTCTTTCTGTCGCGCTGTCGGGATCAGGAGATCCCTCCTACCGAAGTGTCGGGCGTTCTGTCGGGATCGGGAGATCCGTCCTACCAAAATTGGTTGAGCGCTATGAGGAGTTGGCAATCTTTATCCGATTGTTGGCGCGTGCCAAAGCGGCTTCGGCGCGCGTTCGGTTAATGCCGGAATCTCCGGAAGCGAGCAACTCCCGAGCGCGTTGGCGGGCTGTCTCCGCGCGTTCAAGGTCTATCTCGTGCGCCCATTCCGCCGTATCAGACAACACGGTAACCCCTGTTCGCAACACTTCAAAAACGCCGCCACTGACCGCTAGCGACTGAGGCGTATTGGTTTCTCGTATGGAAACCTCGCCTATCTCCAAAACCGTCAAAAAAGGAATATGACCGGGAAGGATTTCAAACGATCCAAGTTCGCCAGGCGCCCTGACACTACTCACGTCGCCTTCATAGATGAGTTGCTGCGGTGTCCGGATTTCAAGGTGGAATCTTCTGTCAAGCATGGTTATTCATTAAAAGAGATGGGTTGGGTGTTCGGTTGTTGATGTTAAGCGCGGCTTCCTATTGCTCGCGTCTGGCTCAATCGGCGGCCTCTTGCAGTTCTTGGGACTTGGCTTTATCGAATGCTTCATCGATTCCGCCGATATAGCGTAAAGATTGCTCGGGAATTTCGTCACAGTCGCCTTTGAGAATGGCTTGACAACCCTCAACCGTATCCGAAATATTGACGTACTTTCCGGGTATGCCGGAGAATCGTTCCGCCACAAACATCGGTTGAGTGAGAAACTGCTCTAACTTACGGGCTCGCGCAACGGTCAATTTCTGATCGTCGGAGAGTTCATCCACACCCAAGATGGCGATAATGTCCTTGAGGCTCTCGTATTGCTGAAGTACGGCTTTTACGTCGCGAGTCGTATTGTAATGTTCCTCACCGATTACCTCCGGATTCAAGATTCGGGAGGTGGAAGTCAACGGATCGACAGCGGGATATCGCCCGACTTGGACAATAGCGCGTTCCAAGCGCGTTACGGCGTCAAGATGCCCGAAAACTGCGACAACCGCCGGGTCGGTGTAGTCGTCTGCCGGGACATAAACGGCTTGAAATGAGGTAATTGATCCGTGCTGTGTAGAGGTAATACGCTCTTGTAACTCACCCATCTCCGTAGCCAGCGTGGGTTGGTACCCCACCGCGGAGGGCATACGTCCCAACAGCGCCGAGACTTCTCCGCCGGCAAGGGTAAAACGGAAGACGTTGTCGATAAAAATCAGCACGTCTTGCCCGCCCTGGTCGCGGAAATATTCAGCCATTGAGAGGCCGGCGAGTCCTACGCGTAGACGCGCCCCGGGGGGTTCGTTCATTTGGCCAAAAACCATAGCCGTTTTATCCAGCACGCCGTACTCTTCCATTTCCAGCCAGAATCCGTTGCCTTCGCGAGTGCGTTCGCCGACCCCGCAGAAAACGGAGTAACCGCCGTGTTGTGTCGCGATATTGTAGATGAGCTCGGCGACCAATACGGTTTTGCCAACCCCCGCGCCGCCGAGGAATCCAACTTTACCCCCTCTTGCAACCGGTTGAATCAAGTCGATTACCTTGATGCCTGTCTCCAACATCTCGGAAACCGTGCTAAGTTGATCCGGCGGGGGCGGATGCCGATGAATGGGGTAACGTTGCTTTGCTTCAACATCGCCGGCTTCATCAATCGGCTGTCCCGTTACGTCAAACACGCGTCCCAGCACTTCATCTCCAACAGGCACCGTGATGGGTTCTTCGCGATCGGTCGCGAGCGTACCCCGCACAAGCCCATCAGTCGTGTCCATGGCCACGGCGCGAACTCGGTTTTCCCCCAAATGCTGTTGCACTTCAAGCACCAACCTCGTACCATCGGCGCGTTCAACTTCCACGGCATTAAGAATATCCGGCAATTTTCCTTCCGAGAAATCAAGATCGACGCGTGCGCCGACGATTTCTAACACTTTTCCCTGATTCATCGTTTATCTTCCTTTCCGTAAAGCGATCCTATCGTTTATGGTGAGATTAAATTTCTATCCTGAATGCAAAGGCGCTCCTCGTGAAATTTAGCTGCCATCGTATCACGGTTGAACATTGGCTTCTGTCTGTCGCCCCCTGGCGTTGTCCGTGAGAATCTTATTGATTATGCGAGTTTGACGTTGCATAAAGGGGGAGCTAACTCCTGTCGCTCCCGTTAACAAGCAGGTTCCCAAAGTCTCAATCTCTCCTCCTAAGCTGGAGGCGAACTTATCACTATGAAGGCTACTCGCTATGCCTAAATTTTGCCATCACATTTTTTACCCGTTTTATGTGATCGGGCAAGATTGAAACTGCCCCTAAATTGTATGGATTCCGCGTTGTCGATTTAGCGCAGCCATGGGGTTGCGACTCTATTCTCTAACCTACGACTGCGCTGTGATGACAATGTTTTTGCTATTCGTTGACGTAATCAGAGCGCAACTCGAAGGTTAGGACAGACGTGCGGCTGCTTCGATTAGGTAGCTCCGCATTAACATGCTGCTGTACGTACGGGAGTTCTTGGTACGTATTCGCCTCTTCGTAGCTGTCAAACTCGAATTCAACATACCGGTGTGGGGACACGCCATAATAGTTGTCATAGGATGCTATCCGCTTTACCTCTTCGGGGGCTTGTAGCATCGGCGCTATAGACGCAATCCATTCCAGATACTCAGTTTTTCCTCCAAGCGGATAGTCGACCAAGTAGACGGTTTTAACCTGCCGGCTAGTGGTCTCGTTCTTCGAATAATCGCCGCGCTGAATAAATATATGCGTACTCGCGCTACTGGTGTAGTTTGGCAAATCGGCAGCGACCGCCGCGATCTCAGGGCGATTCAGATAGTACGCCACATCGGCATAACTGTCAAATTCGTACTCAACAAGGCGGTGCGGATTGGAACCGTCAACATTGTCGTAGGATGCCGCCCGATTAAGCTCTTCCGGAGCTAGCAGCGTAGGCGATACGGACGCGATCCATGCGACATAATCCTCCTTTCCGCCCAGCGGATAGTTGATTAGCCACACCATTTTGACAGGCGTCGGTTCCACCTCGGTGTCAGATGGGATGTCCTCCATTACCGTCATTTCATCATTCGGCGACGGCTGCGTCACCGCGTCTTCGGGTGACAGCGCGTCCACTACAAGATTTGTCGCCTGCTCACAACCACACAAAGCAACCAATGCTATCAAAGTGATTAAAAGCGTACTTCTTAATCCAAATATCATTTTCGATTCTCCTTTTGCTAACGGTTATGCGCGTCAAGCGCTAAATATAGGTTCACAATCAATAGATTGCGGATCGACGCGACGGCCGCGCCTACCCAATACAACGAAATCGAATATTCCTTATCTACTAGGTTCTGTTGACATTTATGTGAAGTGTGTGTCTAATCGTAGGGGCGAGGTACCCTCGCCCGCTGTCCAACGTGAAGAACGAAACCATAAGAGTCTGGTCAGATTGAAGCCGAGATCAGAATTCGACACTCTGATGTCGATTTGGATAATTGACCGCAAGGAATCCGCAATGGTTCCCAACGGGTTGGGAAACCCAACTATATGTGGTACAAATCCTTCAACTATCTGATTGAGATGAATTGTCAACAGAACCTCGGGACATATCTAATTTGACGTGCATTGAAATAACACGTCAATGGTGATTTAGACATTTCATGTCTTGAACACAATGGGATTACTATTATCTGAATTGTACGCTCAATCACTTGACGTATCAACATTTTCAGTTGTGGGATAGTAATACCCCATAATTATAGCCATCTCATCCTCGGACGTAAACCCGAATGTGAGTGGAACATCCAGATCGTAATTATTGTGCGTGCACTCGTAGACCAGTCCATCGTTTGCGTCAAGCGCCAACGGCGGATCGAATACCGTGATGGGCGCATCATCGTAAGCGACGCTACGGTGGAGCAACGTCCCCGTCGACAATTGAAAGATTTCAAACAGCTCGCCATGTCTGTGCATGTGGGACGTAATCAGGACGAGGTTCAACACGGTGTTCGCATCGTAACCGCGCCGATCTATCTCCTTCTGCACGGTTTCAGCCCGCGTCGCAACGCGCGTTGTGCCTGGCGGAACGAAAATGTCGGTGTTGGCGGAGAAAAGCTCGACCGCTTCATGCTTGACCTCCTCCGGTGGTATGATGTAGAGATTGACGTATACCTCTCCCGTTATGGTTTCGGCACCCAACAAATTCACGAAATGGGCGTTCATGTCGTAAACAGTGTCGCCTGCCAATCGAAGCGCCGCGCCTTCAGGAAATTGAAAAACGGTTTTCTCGCCGGATTGTGTTCCCGCGATGAAAACGCGATCTGCGCCAAAGTTTCCGAGCGCTTGCGGATTCGCCGGATCTAACACTCTAAAGGATTCTTGGGGATTTACGCCGATTTCCGGTGTCAGGCCCGCGCTGAGTATGCCGCCCTCCAATCCCTTTTCGGTTATCCGATACAGTAAGAAATGATGGCTGCCGGTAGGATAGGCAAATTCAAATTTATTGATGAATACATCCTCCCGCACTGGTTCCCCGTTTGCATCGGTGATTTGCGTAGCATAGAATACTTCCCGCTCTTTGCCCGGTTCAATGACATAAGGCGGTAAATGGAGTTGATAGCCTTCACCGGGCGGTGGCGCCGGAGGCGGCTCAAAGGTTTCAAACGGATCGCGCAACACGCTGAGGTCACCGATCCCGACAAGTTTCTCATGTCGAGGCGCTCCGGCAGAAATCCACTTGCGAATTGCGTCTATCTTTCCGCCGTGGAGCGGTTCCGCCGCCACCGGCATGCGGAGCCCCTGTGCCGCAGATGTTGGTCCCTCTAGTTTCGTCAAGAGAAAACTGTTGTCCGGATTGTCCGGATCGACAAGCTTCATCCCATCCGACGCCGCGGCGAGGTTCTGCGGTACGCGCCCCACCAAATCTTGGTACGAAAACCTGTTTGTGAGATTAAGGTTGCCGGCGTTGGCAGGAGCGGCGTGACAGTAGCTTGAAGCGCAACTCTTATTGAATACGTAGTCCTGAATATCGTGATAGGTTGAGTTATCGATTCCTGCGGTTTCACCCAAACGGTTAGCAACGCGCACGAGGTCAAATACATTGACGGCGCCATCGCGGTTGACATCGGGATTTTGCTCGGAATGTCGATCAGCAAGTTGTCCAAAAGCGTTGGCCACGGTCACCAAGTCCAGAATATTCACGACACCGTCGTTGTTGACATCCTCCAATAGCATGGCTAGATCCCCGTGACCGAAAGCGGACAGACATCCGCCAGTCAAAATCAACACAAGAATAGAGAAATGGACAAAATTCCTCATCGCAACCAAGGGTTTTAACCTTCCAGAGCCGCTGCGCCACTCACAATTTCGGAGATTTCGGTTGTAATCTGGGTTTGTCGGGCGCGGTTACGTTGTAGAATCAGGTCGTCAATGAGATCCGTGGCGTTCCGAGTGGCGTTTTCCATCGCCGCCATACGCGCCGCTTGTTCTGCGGCGTTGGAGTCTAGCAACACCTTCCACATCTGCATATTCAGGTGTTTCGCCAATACGGACTGGAAGATTTCCTCCTGACCCGGTTCGTACAGATAGTCAAGAAAGAGTTCATCGCCCGATGGTGGCTCGGGAGTAAGCGGCAACAACTGTTCAACGAGCACCGTCTGCAGAATTGCGGATTTGAAGTTATTGTAAATCACCTCGACTTTATCAATCTGCAGTTCGGTGTAAAGATGCTCAAATTCATGAACAATGTCAACTGCCGATTCGAATCTGAGGTCCCGAAATATGTTTACATGTTCGGAAATTACCTCATAGTCCCGTCTCGCGAAGAAATCTCGCGTGCGCCTTCCGACACAGATGATTTTTACGGCAGCGCCGCTGTCTTGATAATGTTGGGCTCTTTCCGTCGTTGTCCGAATTACATTACTATTGAAACTTCCGCACAATCCTCGATCCGCGCTGATTGAAATGAGACAAACGTTTTTCAACTCGCGGTTTTCTAGCAGCGGGTGGGTTGGATTCTCAATCTGCGCGATCAAGTGGCTTAAAATCGCGTGGAATTTTTCCGCGAAGGGCCGAGTCGCCAAGATGTTCTCTTGGGCGCGACGCAACCTTGCGGCGGCAACCACGCGCATCGCTTCCGTTACCTGCTTGATATTCTCGACGCTTGCAATGCGGCGTCGAATTTCCCGTAATGTTGCCATCGTAAACCTCTAGATTTCGTGCTACAATTCACTCTCTTCAATGCCGGCTAATTTCATAAGATGCCGCTGCAATCCCTGCTTGAGAGTTCTATTCCTGTGAACGGGAACCGAGATTCGGGCAGCGGAGGCGCCCTTGGCGAAAACGTAATGACTCCCCTTAATTCGCTTCAATTCCCAACCTTTTTTTATTCAACAAGCGACAAAACTCTCTTCCCGTTAAGGATTTCAAACGGCTATCTCCAAGACTGTATCTGTCTCGCCGATATCGAGATCGCTGACATCCACTGATAAACAGCCCTCCACCGCTTCAGAGGTGTTCTCAATCAAGTCGTCTAGTGTCTCGCCTTGACTCACACATCCCTGAATTGACGGCGCTTCCGCCCAATACCCGCCCTCTTCCGCTTCGTGGAGAATTATTTTTATCTTCATTTTGCCGCCTCCATCTCTCATTCACCTTTGAACTGAGCCTTGAAACTCTTCACCGCCTCATGAAGACTATCAACGAGTTCATCGCTTAGCGCGCCTGTCTCGGCAATTTCCTTTAGGAGGTCCGCATGATTCCTGTCCATATAGGCGAGAAATTCGGACTCGAATCGGAAAACATCGGTCACTTCAACGTCATCCAGATATCCGGTCGATCCGCAGAAAATTGAGACAATCTCTTTCTCAACGGGCATCGGCTCATACTGCGGTTGTTTTAGCAATTCAACCAATCGCTCCCCGCGGCGGAGCTGGGATTGTGTGGATGCGTCAAGGTCGGATCCGAACTGCGCGAACGCGGCGACTTCGCGGAAACTGGCTAAATCCAGCTTGAGCGTGCCTGCCACTTCATCGGCTTTCATGGCTTTTGTCTGGGCGTCCCCGCCGACACGCGACACCGATGTGCCGACATCAATCGCCGGTCGGACACCTTGATTGAACAGTTCCGAAGTTAGATAAATCTGACCATCCGTAATGGAAATCACATTGGTCGGGATGTAAGTCGTCAGGTCGCCCTCAAAAATCTCGATAATCGGCAACGATGTCAGCGAACCCGCTCCCAACTCATCACTTAGTTTTGCCGAGCGTTCCAGTAATCGCGAGTGAAGGTAGAAAACATCGCCAGGGTAGGCTTCGCGTCCCGGCGGTCGGCGCGAAAGTAGGGACATCTGCCGATACGCCCAAGCGTGTTTGGTGAGATCATCGTAAATGATCAGCGCATGCTGTCCCTTGTCACGGAAGTATTCCCCCATCGACGTGCCTGTATACGGCGCGAGATATTGGAGCGGAGACGGTTCGCTTGCCGGTGCCGAAACAATGATGGTGTATTCCATCGCGCCGTGCTGCTCCAGCGTGTTCACAACTTGCGCCACCGTTGATCCCTTCTGACCTATCGCCACGTAAATGCAGAACACGTCTGTGTTTTTCTGATTGATAATGGTGTCTATCGGAATGGCGGTTTTGCCCGTTTGACGGTCTCCGATGATTAACTCTCGCTGCCCTCGCCCGATAGCGGTCATGCTGTCGATTGCTTTCAAACCGGTATACAGCGGCTCGGAAACTGGCTGGCGCTGGACAATGCCCAACCCTTTTCGCTCGACCGGAAGCGTCTCGTTAGTGCCGAGCTCGCCCTTGCCGTCAATGGGTTGCCCTAACGCATTGACGACCCGCCCGAGCAACTCGTCACCAACGGGAACTTCAAGCAATCGATTGGTGCGTTTGGCGATGTCGCCTTCGTGAATCAACTTATCTTCGCCGAAAAGCACGCAACCGACGTTGTCTTCCTCAAGGTTGAAAGCCATGCCGAACACGTCGTTCGGGAATTCAATCATCTCGCTCGCCATGACATTGGCAAGCCCATGCACGCGGGCGATTCCGTCACCAACATCAAGCACTGTTCCGGAATCGTAAACGTCGACTTGTTGATTGAACTGCAGCAGTTGTTGCTTCAGTATATTTGATACTTCATCCGGTCTAACTTCTCGTGCCATAAGCTATTTTCTCCCTCACTCGACTGTATAGTTTTATCTTCCGAGCCTAACCCTTTGCCAGTACCGATCTCAGCCGTTGTAACTGCGTCGCGACGCTTCCATCAAACACCGTGTCACCCAGTCGAACAATGATCCCGCCCTTGATTGCCGCATCTTCAGTCAACTCCAGTCTGACTTCGGCGCCGGAATACTCGCTTAGTTGCCGAACAAGATCGGCTTGTTGGGCATCACTAATCGGAACGGTGGATGTCACCTGGGCAACGAGGCGCCCCGCCTTCAAATCCACAAGCGCGAGAAATGCTTGTAAGATTGCTACGAGGAATCTCTCGCGTTGTTTCAATGCCAGTAGCAGTAGAAAATTCAGCGTGAGTGGATGAACGATTTCAGACAGAAGTTGTCGGAACATGTCACCCTTGAATTGCGGGGATAGTATCGGATTCGTCAGGAATTGCTCGAAATCTTCCGATTCTTGCGCCAAGTTTATGATTTGGTCGGCATCCCCAACGACGCTATCCAAAGCATTTTGCTCCGCCGCGGCATCGTACAACGCTTGCGCGTACGGTTTGGCAATGCGTATATCTCTCATCGGGTATACTCTCTAATCTCTCGTGTTTTGTGACAATAACTTTACATGACCGAGGTTACCACGTTCATTTGAATCGGGGACAGAAACCGAGTTTTTTCCGACGCGAAAACAATAGTTCGACGAAATTCTAATCAATCCGACCATTATTCAGCAAACGTGAACCAAAAACTCGGTTTCTCTGTTATACTTCACGCTGCTGAAAATTGCCGACAAGTTTCAATAGAATCGCGCTTCATCTCTCGTGCGGAAGTTCCAAAGCCTCAAACGTCCCGTGTCGGCAGCCGGCGGATTGATTCATCAATGATGTGCTGGTGTTGCTCGGCATCAAGTGTCTGATCAATAATCTTGCTAGCCGCGTCAATCGCCACCTCTGCGACGGTCGCCCGCAGTTCAAGAATTGCTTCATCTTTTTCGCGCTGAATTTCACCGCGAGCCTTTTCAAGTTCGGCGTTCGCTTCTTGGCGCGCCTGATCCAAAATGCGCTGCTTTTCGGCATTCCCCTCATTGACAGCGGCTTGGATCGTCGCTTGCCCCTCCGTCTCAATCTCATTCAGTCGCTGCCGAGTTTCGGCGTTCAACCGGTCCAACTCATGTTGGTCCGCCTCAAGCTTCTTCATGCGAGACGTTGTCTCATTCTTTCGATCTTCCAACAACCCGCCGACGCGACCAAAGACAAATTTCCAGAGCACAAGCAGAACAATGAGAAAACCGAGCGCTTGAAGAATAATAGTCTTCGGATCAAGTCCGATAGCGCCCAATAGGCCGCCGCCCTCACCGCCTGCGGCAAACGCCCCCGGGACAACTATCAATGTCTTCACACAGATTAAACAGAATAGATTTCTATATCTTTTCATAATGACTCGCAATGTTAGGATGTTGAAACATAGCGCGCGACCGCATCGATCGCGCATTACGTTTCATGTTCGTGTTTTTCTGTAACTGTTCAGTCCATCGCTCTGGATTTGCCCATCTCCGAACCGGTCGGGCAAGAAACGCGCCGAGTAGAAAAACTTGTTGCCTATCCCAATGAATCGTAGGCTTGAGAGATTTCTATCGTCTTCGCTAATCGCTCAGTTGAACCCACTCCGGACGTGCAATGAATCGTACTACTGCGAATCAAACGGTGTACTAAACGGTGACATTCTTTTTTATAGAACTTACGCAGCGATATTAAGTCGCGATTCGGAGATTGTTTCTACCGGAGTGTTTTGTGTAGAAATGGGTGATTAAATGTCCTATCACAAACCTTTAGGCAATCGGTTGCGTAAGTCCTATTTTAATGACCGCGATCATCTTCGGCAGGTGCAGCCTGCATGATTTTTTCGAGCGGGCTAACTTTTTCACCTTCAGCCGGCGTAACGTCCGGAAGTTTTCCCATCAACAGAAAAAAGATCAATAGCGAATAGATAACGAGTGACTCAATCAGAGCCAAGCCGATAATCATCGCTGTCTGAATCCTGGGCGCAGCCTCCGGTTGACGTGCAATACCTTCAAGAGCGGTGCTCGTTGCTTTTCCTTGTGCAGTCGATGCCGCAATAACCGCAATCGGCAAACCGAGCGCCACTCCGAAAGCTAAAACTGCAAGATAAACCATTGAATATCCTCCTTTAATTATTGAACAACAACTGAGTTAAAACAGTGAAAACAGCGTGAACGACCGACAACAACCGTTCACTATTTAGTGATGTGCCTCGGCGTCATGTCCTTCGTCATGATGCTCAAGGAACGTAACGATGTAGATTGATGTCAACATCGAAAACACAAGCGCCTGCAAAAACCCGCCAAATAGTCCGAAAAACAGCATGGGCACCTGAATCGGCGCCCAAGGTATCATGTCGTAAATGGCTGGGAGTGCAAGCCCTAATAGGGTCAAGTTTATAATGACCGACTCCTCGCCGAAGATATTTCCAAAGAGACGGATAGCCAACGACCCGGCGCGTGCAAGCTCTCCGATAATGTGTAGTGGAAACATCAAAGGCGCAAGCCACCACGGATCGCCGACAAAGTGCTTCAAATAACCGATGATCCCGTTCTCCTTGATAGCGATGATATGGACACCGATTAACGCGGTAATGCCGAATGCGAGCGTTGTGTTCAAATCCGCTGTCGGCGCCTGAAAGCCGGGAATGAGGCCAAGATAGTTCAGAAAAAGGATAAAGATAAAGTAAGAGCCGACAAACGGCACGTATTTTTTCCCGTGCTCACCCAAAATGCCGCCGAAGAAGTTTATCAATCCGCCGACAAATAACTCCAAGAGGGTTTGCCCTTTGCTTTCGGGAAGCCGTTTCAACTTTCGCGTCCCAAAGAAGAAAAGGACAGTGATAACCACGACCATGAAATAAAGGTTGGGAATCAGATCCGGCTGTTGCCATCGCAGGGGTTCCGGGACAATGTTGTCCGGCAAAATTTTGGACAACGGATGCAGCCAAGAATAGTGAGGGTGAGCCCCGCCGCCATGTCCCCCTTCACCATGAGAGTCATGCGATGATTCATGAGCGTCTTCAGCCGCGAACACAAGGCTGAAACCGACTCCGGTTAGAATAAGAATCGAAACGAGGAAAAGAGTAAAGTTTTTTTTCATTGCTATGTTATCACGTATCTTTGGTTGTTTTGTTGCCGAATAGAATGCCTGTCATGAGTTTGACAGCTTTAAGGATTATCACGAGTTGTACCAACCCGATTCCGGCCGCGAGGGCATAGACGTTTAGCCAATCCGCCTTCATCAATAAATAAAACCCTACGAATATTACCGTGTATTTTCCCAATAAAATGAACCCGATCCAACGTTTGGCTCGCGAGGGGCCGCCGGGCTTGACCATCCTGCGGACGACAAACTCTAACGATAGAATCGCGCTCAAACTTAGAAAGCCGCCAATAGCGAAACTCAACCCCACCGGCGCGCTGTAAACTGCCCAGAGAATAACTGTGCCAACGATTGTTAATGCAACCGTCAAGCGGTAGACTTGCCGCAGAAATTTGTCATCGACTTCGAAAGGCGATTGAGAGCTCACCCTAGGAATCCTCCCTGGTGTCATCTTTGCGAGTCTGATTCGCCCGTTCTTGCTCTTCCATTCGCCGATTCCAGCGCGACACTGCTCGAAACATCTCCATGAATCCGGACGCGGTTCCCATGACAAAGCCGACCATGAGACCGACCTTATTGTTGCCCAATTTTCCGCCAATCCACCAGCCCAACCACGATCCGATACCGATTGCAAGCACAAGCGTGATGCCGATTGAAGCTAGGTCAAAACTGTTCCACACGCCTGGATTACGCCCAAGTCTAGCCATCGTCAGATTGTCTCGCGCATGCAGACTCGCGCCTTTAGCATTCGCTGGAGCGCGAATCAGACCGAGTTTAGAATGATTGCGTGCTGATTTGTGCGGGGCCCAAAAAATGCGAGGGCAACACTCCGATCAGAACAACGCCGATTGTAATAAGCAAAAGCGCACATACCAACAAACGAGGGTAGGCGTGAAACTCGAGCTCCTCTTCAGGCTCCTTCATATACATTATAACAACAACGCGCAGATAATAAAACGCCGAAATTGCGGTATTGATCGCCGCTATGACAACTAACCACACCTGACCCGCGTCTACGGCGGAGCGAAACACGTAGAACTTGCCGACGAACCCGGCAAATGGTGGAAATCCCGCCAGAGACAGCAGCATAAAGGTCATAAACAACGCGAGCAACGGTTTCCTGAATCCGAGACCGGCGTAATCGGCAATCCTGAGACTTTCGCCATCTTCGGTTCTCGCAAGGATCACCGCGGCGAAAGCGCCGATATTCATCACGCAGTAGATGAGCAGATAAAGCATGGCGCTGGAAATGCCATCTTTGTTCGCCGCCGCCAACCCGACCAGTACATATCCCGCGTGCGCAACGCTCGAATAAGCCAACATTCGCTTGATGTTGCTTTGTGCCGTCGCGATGACGTTGCCTACAGTCATTGTCAACGCAGCCAGAATCACAATCGCCCCAATCCATTCCGGTTGGAGGTTCTCCAGCGCCCCCATGAAAATCCGGAGAAATGCGGCGAACCCGGCCGCTTTCGGCCCCGCTGAAATAAACGCGGCGATTGTCGTAGGCGCTCCCTCGTATACATCGGGCGCCCATTGGTGAAACGGCACAAGAGCGACTTTGAAACCGAAGCCGACAATTAGCAAGAACATCCCCGCGAGCATGAGTGGAGATTTTCCGCCGGCTTCCAGTTCGGTCGCAATCTCGGGAATACTCGTTGTACCGGCGCCGCCGTAAATCAATGCGATGCCGTATAGGAAGAATCCGCTGGCGAACGCGCCCAATAACAAGTACTTCATCCCGGCTTCGCTTGACACTTGTACGGAGCGAAAATAGCCTGCCAACACATACAAGGATAACGACATCAACTCCAAGCCGAGGAATACGACAATTAACTCGTTGCCCGATGCCATTAACATCATTCCCAACGTTGCCAAGAGGATTAGCACATAGTATTCCCCCTGCCGTTTGTCCTCTCGGTCCAAGTAATTGATGGAGATTAACGTAACCAAGATGGTTGAAACGAGGAAGATGATGTCAAAGAACATCGAAAAGCGATCGACGCGAATCATGCCGTTGAATTCGCTACCCACGACTCCCGCATTGAGCATTTCCACAGACGCCCACAGCGCCAAAGCGCTCCCGATTATGGTCACCCACGCGAGAACCGACTTCCGGATTGACCTGAATAGGTCAAAAATCATCACGATGACAAAGGTCAGGACAATGACCAATTCGGGCATCAGCATGTGCCAGTTAATGGCAGGTACTGTCATGGATTTTCTCCGGGTCTAACCAAAAAACACCAGCGTAACGATGACAAAAAGAGGCAATAATATGCCGATTGACCAAATCATATATCCGAAGAAACTCGGCATCCGAATGCCGCTTGCTTCGGCGATTCCTCTAACGAGAAAATTGGGGGCGTTCCCGATGTAGGTGTTGGCGCCCATGAACACCGCGCCGACAGAGATGGCGGTTAGGAGTTTGACAAATTCGGGGTTCGACGCCGCTCCGATAAGCACTTCGTGTGCCATCGCTTCTGTCAAACCGAGCTTCCCGAGCGCCGTATTAAAGAAAGTGAGATAGGTCGGCGCATTGTCAAGAAAACTGGATAGTATTCCGGTGATCCAGAAATAGTGCCAAGGTTCCTTTACCGCTCTGATTAACGCGCTCAATGCGCCCGCTTCACCGGCTTTGAGAATGGCGAGCGCCGGGATAATTGTCATGAAGATTCCGGCGAACAACTTGGCGACTTCGGCGATCGGCTCCCATTCAAATTGATTTTCGCGCCGAAGCGCGCCCGCGAACGGCGTAAACTTCAACGAAAGCAAACCCATCGCCACAATCATGAGATCTCGCAGGATATTCTGCCACGCGACGTGGACACCGAGCACGCTAATCTCGCCCCACTTGAAGGTGCCGCTCATCAACACGCCGGCAACGATTCCGGCAAGGAATATCAGGTTGAAGAGGCCCGCAACACGAATCGGTTCCTTCTCGCCATCATCCGGCACCACACCACCCTCGCGCTTGAACAAAACGATGTCAACAATGAAGAACAACGCTAACAGCAGGACACAGATGAATATCATGTGCGGCAGAAGCGCTGTCGTAGTCCAGAAAAATGGCACGCCGTGCAGAAAACCCAAGAACAGGGGCGGATCACCCAACGGTGTCAAGGAGCCTCCGATGTTACTTACTAGGAAGATGAAAAAGATAATCAGGTGCATCTTGTTTTTGCGATAGGCGTTGGCTCGAATCAGCGGACGAATAAGCAACATTGAGGCGCCGGTGGTCCCGATCCACGAGGCGATTGCCGTACCAATCAGCAACAAAATGAGGTTTACTACAGGCGTACCGCGCAACGTGCCGCGCACGACAATGCCGCCCGCAACCGTGAACAGTCCCCAGAGTAGAATAATGAACGGGATATAGTCAATCAGATAGATGTGTAGTATATCGTAAAGCGCGCGCCCATGAAAAAATATCAGGTACGGTACGGCGAAAATCAGTGCCCATGCAAGCGATATTTTTCCATAATTATGATGCCAGAAATGCGGCGCCACGAGTTGCCAAAACGCGATTGACAACAAGATGCCAACGAACGGGATGATGCTCCAGAGCGGGAGATCGGCTCCGTCAACGCCGTGATGCTCGTGATGTGCATCGTGCGAACCGCTCCCATGCGCGGTGTCGTGTCCCGTTTCGGCTGCGAGTGCTATCGAAGGGAATAACAAAAAGAGCGCGCTAAAAACAAGGATAAGAAGGACGCAGTTGTTAATGTTTTTTTTCACCTATTCACTCTCCTCTTTGGGCCTTGCATCTACCACTACAACGTTTTGTGAATTGCCAATCGCCGCCATTGCTTTGGTGTGTTGTTTTATGACGTGATTGACGGATTTCTCTATTCGACTCAGAAACGGCTTGGGATATACGCCGATCCAAACAATAAACAAGAGGATGGGGAGCAGCACGATAACTTCCCGCAAGTTCAAGTCTTTCAGCGCTTGATTTTCCGGTTTATCCAGTTTCCCGAACATCACTCGTTGAAACATCCAGAGCATGTAGACCGCCGCCAAAATGACTCCGGTCGCGGCAAGCACCGCGTGCGCTTTGGAAAAAGCCCCTGAAATAAAACTACCGAGCAAAATCATGAATTCACCGACAAATCCGTTCAGTCCGGGCAATCCGATTGATGACAATGTAACGATCAGGAATATCGTGGCGAAGATAGGCATACACTTCGCCAGTCCGCCAAAATCCGCAATCATACGGGTATGCCGACGCTCATAAATCATGCCGACAAGAAGGAACAGCGCTCCTGTGCTCAACCCGTGGTTGACCATCTGAATTATTCCGCCTTGCACGCCCTGGCTGTTCAGCGCAAACAGCCCCAGTACGACAAATCCGAGGTGGCTGACACTCGAATACGCCACCAATTTTTTGAGGTCGGGCTGCACCATCGCAACCAGCGCGCCGTAGATGATGCCGACGACCGCAAGTGTAGAGATGAGCGGAGTAAACGCGACTGTTCCTTCCGGAAACAACGGAATGCAGAAACGCAGTATACCGTAGGTTCCCATTTTTAGCAACACGCCCGCGAGGATCACGCTGCCAACCGTTGGCGCTTCAACGTGCGCATCCGGAAGCCAGGTGTGGAACGGGAACAATGGCACCTTGATGGCGAACGCGATAAAGAATGCGAGAAACAGCAATCGTTGATGCGGCAACGCGCCGGCCTTGTCATACAACGTCATGAGGTCGAAACTGTTGTCATTCTGGAAGTAGAGGTACAAAATGCCAACAAGCATCAACGCGCTGCCCGCCATGGTGTACAGAACAAACTTGACCGTGGCGTATATTCTGCGCTTGCCGCCCCACACTCCAATCAGCAGGTACATCGGAATGAGCATCGACTCCCAGAAGACAAAGAACAGGAACAGATCGAGCGCGCAGAAGACACCCAGCATTCCTGTCTCCAGCATCAACAGTGAAATCATGAAACCGCTGGCGCCTTTTTCAATCGATCCCCAAGCCGCCAAGACGCAGATTGGGGTCAAGAAGGTTGTCAACAAGACCAGCCATAACGAGATGCCGTCAATGCCCAACTGGTAACTGATGCCCAGTTCCGGAATCCATGACTTCTGCACCTTGAATTGCATCGCGTGCGTCGTTTCGTCAAATCCGGTGTAAAGCGATAGGGAAACGACGAATGTTAGCAGCGAGACTACGAGCGCAATCCCTTTAATCGCCGATGCGTTTACAACCGTCCTCAAAAGCGCGATAATGACGGCGCCGATTAGCGGCAGAAATATGATTGCGGATAGTAGCAACTCACCCTCCGAAAAATTCGGTATCTGGTCTATCGAATAAAAAGGTAGTACGCCAAGAAAATGATGACACCGATAACCATCGACACAATATACGACTGAACAACTCCCGTCTGAAACCGCCGCAAGGAACCGCCGACGGTACGCACGACAAAAGCGACGCCGTTCACGGTTCCGTCAATAATCGAGACATCCACACCTCGCCACAGGAGAAACTGGGAGACATATTTAATGGGGCGAACGAAGACAGTGTTGTACATTTCATCGACGTAGAACTTCTCCGTAGCCAACTTGTGAATCCCCGATCTCGGCTGCGCCAGCGGCGTCCAATCCCGATACTTCACCCAAGCCAAAGCAATCCCGGCGATACCCACAATGGATGAAATTGCCATGAAGAGCAGCACATTGTCAGCATGATATGCCGCTTTGTCTCCGTGGTGAACAAAAGCGCCGCCGATGAAATGATGAAAAGCGCTGTCGTGCCCCTTCCAACTCAACAAGGCAAGACCTATGAGCGCAGACGGAATGGCAAGAATCGCCAGAGGCGCCCACATGATGGCAGGCGACTCGTGCGGATGAACGTCCGAATCAACACGCGATTTTCCGTAAAATGTCGCAAAGATTAGGCGAAACATATAGAATGCCGTGAGGAAAGCGGTTATCAATCCTATCACATAAATGACGGGATATCCCTTCTCCCAAGCGCTGTGCAAGATTTCATCTTTGCTCCAGAAACCGCTCAGAAGCGGAAATCCCGAAATGGCGAGCGCTCCGACAAGAAATGTCACATGCGTGATTGGCAGTTTCGATCTCAATCCCCCCATCTTCCGCATGTCAAGCTCATTTGACATGGCGTGCATGACGCTGCCAGCCGTAAGGAACATCAAGCCCTTGAAAAAGGCGTGCGTCATGAGGTGAAAAATTCCGGAGGCATAGGCGCCGATACCCACACCCACGAACATATAACCGAGTTGGCTCACGGTAGAATACGCCAACACACGCTTGATGTCGTTCGCGGCTAACGCCATGACCGCGGCAAAGACAGCCGTAAGGACTCCCACCCACGCAACCGCGTCACCGGTGCCGGCAAGGTCAAATAGCACGGAGGATCGCGCCACCATATAGACACCCGCCGTGACCATTGTCGCGGCGTGAATTAGGGCGCTCACGGGGGTTGGCCCCTCCATGGCGTCGGGCAGCCAGACATACAGCGGGATTTGCGCCGATTTCCCTACGGCGCCGACAAAGAGCAGCAAGGTCGCAACGGCAAGCGTACTTGCCCCGAACACGTGATTGAAACCGCCCGATTCCGCGCCTTCAAAGATGGGAATGAAATCCAACGTGCCGAAGGCGGCGAATAACGTAAACATGCCAAGCAGAAATCCGAAATCACCGATCCGATTGACAATGAAAGCTTTCTTGCCGGCGTCGGTTGCCGATTTTTTCTCGTACCAAAAACCGATTAGCAGATAGGAACACAGCCCGACCCCCTCCCAACCGACGAACATCATCAGATAGTTGTCCGCCAACACGAGAATCAACATCGCGAACACAAAGAGGTTGAGATAGGCAAAGTATCGCGTGTACCCCACATCCCCGTGCATGTAACCGATCGAATAAACGTGGATGAGAAAACCGATGCCCGTAATAATCAGCAGCATGACGGCGGTAAGCGAATCGACATGAATGCCGATGTTAAACGCGAAAGATCCCCCGGCAATCCATTCGTAGAGTGTCAAGTTTATCTCGGCGCCGTCTTGGATGTGGATAAACGCGACAACCGAGCAGATTAATGAAATTAGGATAGCAAAACACGCAATCCATCCGCTCAGTTTCTCGGCGCTTCCCAGCCACTTGCCGAACAGACCGTTAATGAGAAATCCGGCCAGCGGAGAAATTAGAAGTAGAATTATGAGGTTTACGGACATGAATTAATCCAATATGTCGGAATGTACTTTTTGCATCTCAAAATCTGTCGATGGGTTAGGCTTTTCTTAAAATCAACAAGAATTCGGACTTCATACCATCTGGATTTTTATTCTATACTACACACCGCTGGAAATTGCGTAATTTTCAAGCGTCTGGCGGTAGTTGTAGGGTGGGCACTGCCCACCATTCCGATCAGTTTGCGATAATTGGTTGGCTCCCCTGGCGCGCAACGTGACCGCGTTGATGGTGGGCAGTGCCACCCTACAATCACTATTACAAACAATAATCACCGGGAAAGAAAGCGCAATAATACCCAACGCAAAGTATACCTGGCCCCAAATAATTTCACGGCAATAATAGGAATCCATTTCCTCTTATGAATTCTTCAGGGTATTCTGCCAATCCCAGGATAGAAATTTGGACTTCAGTTCGTAATGCTCAACAGAGCTGAAATAAAGTTGTGTAACATCTTCAAAAGAACGGAATTCAAACTTACTCTTGACTGAAACAAAGGGTTCTTTGCCTAAACGATCCAAATAAATTCCCTTCTTTGATTCTGATGCCACAAGAAAAAATCTGGCATCAAAGTCTATCATCTGATACATTTTGAACATTGAATTGGTAAAATTGGTAGTTGATTCAACTTCGAAAATCAATTTTGGAAAAGGCAATTTTGATTTACTGAACCATATCACATCCGATTTGGAAATGACATTTTTCAATTCTGGGTATGTGAAATCTGGAATTTCTGTAAGCCTACACAACTCTTTTAATTTCTTGTTATCAAAACTCTTGTTTAAATCAATTGTGTAAGTTTTATACTCCATGAGATTCCCGATTTCAAGCAACATCCCCTCAATTGTATTGTGGTAATCGTTTATCTTCGCTAGATACTCGTGGACAGATCTGTTTTTTAGAGCAGAAGAATATGCAGAATTGGCAGGGACACGATGAGAAGATAAAGCGTAAACTCCCAACCCAACCTTTTTAAACCGCCCTCTATCTAACTCTCTATACAAAACCGCTCTCAGTGTTTTTTTCCAGTCTCCAGAGGGTAATTTTCTATAGTTAACCGCCTGGCCATATAAGAAACTAAGCGAGGCTGTTCCGTTGTTTTCCGTCATTATCAATTCAATCAAGTCGCCCCATTTCATTTCTAACCATTTCCTTCTGATTGATGATTTGAATCGCCCATGTTCTCTGAAGAATTTATGATCATATCGCGTGCGCGTCTGGATAAAACTCTATAGTATTCAGTCCTATGATCGTATTAAGGGGTCTTTTTAGCATCAGCATAGGGATCAAGTTAAGGGATTTCGTCTAGTATTGGTGTGTTCTCCGTAGCAAAACTCTTAACGTAGTCCCCATGGGGTGGGGAAGAAATCTCTATCGCCCCCCACACCGTAGGTGCGGTTTCCAACCGCACCGGCGCCTACGGAAACCAGCGTCATTAAGGCATTGAATCGGCGCAACATACGCCTTAAAACGCTTAACTTGATCCTTATGGGGTCTTTTTAGCATCAGCCATATCGTTCGCGGGGACAATCATCAGTTGGTTCGTCACCATGCGTCTGTTTTTTCTACGAAAAAATTTCCGTCTATCCCTTGAGCGAATCAACCTCATCAACATTCACCGTCTCACGATGCTTGAAGACACTCACAATAATTGCCAGCCCGATGGCGACTTCGGCGGCCGCGACGGTCATCACGAAGAAGACAAAAACCTGCCCCGACGGATCTCCCAATTCTCGCGATATTGCGACAAAAGCGAGGTTCGCCGCGTTAAGCATCAACTCGATACACATGAAGATGATGATGGCGTTCCGTCTAATCAGAACACCGATGACGCCAACAGTGAATAGTAACGCGCTTAAACCTAAGTACCATTCCAAACTCATATCTCAATCCTCGGTAGTTCCAATGCCGGGCTGGGAAATCGCCTTCGGTTCCTCCCGCTTTACGAGAGCGATAACGCCAATCAGGGCAGCCAACAAGATTAAAGAAGTTACTTCAAAAGGCAGAAGGAATTTGCTAAACAATACAGTACCGATTCGCTCGGTCTTACCCATCTCCCGTTGAATCGTCTGAATCAATGTCTGAGCCTCGACCGCAGTCAGACTTTCCAGCGTTTTGTCCGCCGCGGCAACCTGAGGGACATATTCGGTATTAATCTCATCACGCGTAAGTTGATAAGTCGCTTCTATCTCGCCAATTTTTTTGAGTTGCGCTTCGGTTATTGGCCCTCCGCCGACAGCGCTTCCCTGTTTGGTTCGCGCCACAGCCGTGTCCTTGGACGCGTTCACGGCGATATAGACGCCTTCAAGTGCGAAAATAATTCCCAAAACAATCGCCGCGCTTTTGGCTATCCCGGCCTTGGGCCGATCTACGCTCACGCTGCCCAGGTTGAGCAGCATGATTACGAACAGGAACAACACCATAATCGCGCCCGCATAAACAATGACCTGTACGGCGGCGACAAAATGCGCGCCGAGTAGAATAAACAGTCCCGCTTGCGCGAAGAATGTGCCGATTAAGGCGATGGCGCTATAGACCGGGTTTTTGAACCCGATGACAGCGAGCGCGCCGATGAGCGCAAGCGCTCCGAAAACGATGAATAGAATCGGTTCAGCGACCATCTCTCTCCTGACTGCGCATAATATAGCAACCCCTCGCTATGTCCTTTCAGATGAGGAGTCTTCCATAAAGCTAGGTTCTTGACGTTCAACCTGCTCCGGTTCGCGGCGCATCGCCAAGGCGCTTGCCACGATTGCGACAACAATAAAGGCGGCTACGACGTTGCACACCCCCACCAACACCTTCGACTGCGTTCCAATCCATACTATCGCCGTAATGACAATTGAAGTCAGGGCGACGGGCAGCAGGAATTTCCACCCCAGATTCATCAACTGATCGTATCGGAATCGGGGTAGCGTCCAGCGAACCCAGATGAATACAAAGAGGAATAGCGCTGTCTTGGCGGAGAAGATTCCGACTGAAATCACGCCGCTCCAGAAGGGGCCGCCGAGATTCTCCAGCCCGAAGAAGTGCCAACCGCCGAGGAATAGCGTGACGGCGACAGCCGATCCGACAATCATGTTCATGTATTCCGCCATAAAATACATGGCAAACTTCATACTGCTATATTCGGTGTGGTAGCCGGCGACGAGCTCCTGCTCGGCTTCGGCGAGGTCGAAAGGCAACCGATTGGTCTCCGCGAATGCGGCGGTCGTGAAGGCGAGGAACGCGGGGAAATGAATCAGGAAATTCCAATTCCATATATTCGTCCCTTGCGCTATGGCGATGTCTCGCAGACTAAGCGAACTCGACAACATAAGCACTCCGATGATAGCAAGCCCCAGAGTTAACTCGTAACTAATCATTTGCGCCGAAGACCGCAAACCACCGAGTAATGAATACTTGTTATTTGACGCCCATGCGCCAAGCACAACGCCGTATACGCCAAGCGAAGTAATCGCCAAAACATAGAGAATGCCGATATTGATGTCCGCAATCTGGAGCGGAATCTCATGACCTGCGATTGTGATTGAACTCCCAAACGGTACGACCGCGCAAATAATAAGCGCGGGAACGAGTAGCATGGCCGGAGCAAGCACGTATATCGGTTTGTCCACGTGATCGGGAATCAAATCCTCTTTTAGGAGAAACTTGATGCCATCGGCAATAGGCTGCAAGATGCCCCAAGGCCCGACGCGGTTCGGCCCATGCCGATCTTGTATCCAACCGCTGACCTTTCGCTCCGCCAGTATCATCGCCATAACGCCGATTAACAATACATGGACGACGACGACAATTTTGATTAGCGAACTTATGATTAAAACGTGAAGTGGTAAATCCATATAGCAAGTGTTTAGTAGCTAGTACAACCCAAAACGTGCAACGAAGAAGATACGCAGGTCGTGATTCGGAAATCGCTCCTGCCCGGGTTTTCGTATGAATTCAAGTAGTGCGACATGCATCTAGCGAGTAAATCGCGTAAAAATCAAGAAACGTCCTCTTTCGTCAATGCTTCACTGTAATCCGACAACCCTTCCTCGGCGAGTTGTTGGTCCTCTTTGGCGAATTCATCGTAAAGCGCAGCCAGACGTATTTCATCCCTCAACTTATCCAATCTATCATCAATGACTTCGGAAACAACCTGCTTCACGATTTCATAAAGCTTCTGTTCCCCAATTTCCAGTTGCATCGTGATTTCCTTTATTCCAAATGGAAGCGCGCAAGTCTCACGATTACGAGATTTCTTCTACGGTGGTAGATCTCAAGACTCTTGAAGTTTTACCCCGCCATCTCCAATCTGCTGATGCGTTGCTTCAGAGTAACCGGGCACGGTGGCGGCGATCTCCGCCGCGATTTCTCCGGCGAAGTGATACTCAAATTCGCCAGCCATTCGTTTTGCCACCTGCTGGATAATCTCCCAATCAATGCGCGCTTCACCGGGGGGATCCGTGGCTTTGTGAATGCGCTGTACCCAACCCGTTGAATTGGTAAAGCTGCCATCTTTCTCGGTGAATGTTGTACTTGGCAGCACGATGTCCGCGAGATTTGCAACATCGGACACGAAAATATCTTGCACGATGAGGAACTCCACGTTCTCCAAAGCGGCCCTCTCCGTCTCGGTGAGAGGACGCTCCGGGGCGCCGTTCACGAGGTACACGAGCTTTGCATCGGACAAACTTTCCCAAAGCTTGTCTCCCTCTATCACGCTCGCGCCGGTCCCGTTCCCATTTGCGGATGCCCCCAGCATATCCCGCGCGCCGCGCGTATTCGGATTCTTGTCCGCTTCAATCGTGAACTGCGGGAACTTGTGCTTCTCGCCCGCTTCGCGTCCAAATAGGCCAATCCGATCCGTTTTGAGCACATCATGCGCCAGCTTCTTCAAGAGATAGTTTTCTTCATTCGTACCCTGTGCCGACCCTATTACCACGATAGACTCGGCTTCTACCGCTGACAGCTTGTCCGCAACCAGTTGCAGCACATCTTCCCAAGACGTTGGAGTCAGCCGGTCCTCTTCTCGCTTCATCGGAATTTGGAGCCGGTCTTCGCTATTGACGTACTCGTATCCAAGCCGACCGTCATCGCACATCCAGTGCTCGTTGATGTCCGCGTGGTAGCGCGGCTTCAAGCGGTAAACGCCATCCTCTTTGAATTCAACCGTAATGTTACACCCCACGCTGCAACCGGGACATACGCTATTCACTTTTTTCATGAACCATGGACGGGACTTGAACAGGAAGTCTTTGCTAATCAGCGCCCCCACCGGGCAGATATCCACGACGTTGCCAGCCAGTTTGTTATCAAGAAGTTGCAGCGGCGTTCCGTTATGCGCACGCGGAATATCAATCTCATCGTGCGATCCGCGCTGAATCAAGCCTAGCTCTCCGCTACCTGCCACCTCGTCGCAGAATCGGATACAACGCGTGCACACAATACAGCGGGTGGAATAAAGAAGAACATCGGGGCCCAAATCCTTCTTGGGCGGAACGTTCTTGACTTCAACGTACCTGCTCTTGTCATGCCCGTGTCTGTAGCTGAAATCCTGAAGGTCGCATTCGCCAGCCTGATCGCACACCGGGCAATCCAAGGGGTGATGAACCAGCAAAAATTCAAGGATATCCTCACGCGCCTTCTTTACACGCGGTGAATCCGTCTGAACAATATAATCAAATTTGCCATCCAACTTCCGATCTGGCGGAGCGGTGCGAATGACGGCGGTGCATCCCGTCGCCAACTGGCGGTCCGGAACAACCTTGCCGGCGGGCGGAAAAAACACGTGAGGCTCTACAAGGCACATGCGGCAGTTCGCCGGACTGCTCAATCCCGGATGATAGCAGTAATGCGGCACTTCAATGCCGTGCATCTGTGCCGCTTCGACAACATTGATTCCGTCAGGAACTTCTACTTCCAGGTCGTTTAGTTTGATAAGCGCCATGATTTCCTCAAAATGCGAAACAGAAGAAATAACTCGTTATGCGTAAGAAGAAAGAACAGAAATCGACAACGTAAATCTCATGTAGCAACTTCGCCGACTTGTTTTTTGTTAAAAGCCCGAATGAAGATTAAAATTCCAGCGATGACCATGACAGCGTAACACCCGATATAAAGCCCTAAGTTAATCTTGTACATCACAAATAGGAACGCCAAGATGGCGCCGAAGATAAGTTGCGTGCATACAAACCGAATTACGAGCCAAATCTGCTCCATATTCCATCCGCTTTGGATAAATTCTTCGGAAAGCGGAAGGCCGGATCTCGGTTTCCGGTAACAACCGGTGTAAACGAGCAGCGCGCTCAAACCCGGTAATAGGTAAAAGATTCCCCAAAGCCCTTTCCAAGCAATCGTCGCCAATGTCGCCAATAGGAGTGTATAAGGGAGAATTATGTAGACGAAGGTTGCCGCCAGTGTGCCTCGCCATAGTGAGTGCGGTGAAGCTAGCGGGGCGCAATGAAACATCCACTTGGCTTTCCAGTGATCCGAATATCGAATCTGTCCGAGGAACGAGCTGACCATGGTTGAACAGCCATAGAAGAAAAAAGCGGAGATGCCGAGAGCAAGCCAGATGGAGAAGGGGCTGCCAATCCAGTCCCAAACGGGTTTATCTGGAAGAAAGATAACGAGAAAAATAATGGGGGTTCCGAGTGAGGAAAAAACCCGGAGTTGCGTTCGCCTGTCGCGCCGCAGGTATGCAAAAACGAAGTCTGCCCCGGCGCGGGTTTCCCGTCTTTTGAACAAGCGTGAAACGAGTGACGTTCTCAGTTTAAGTCGGGCGTTCTGTATTCTCCGCGTCTCCATCAGGGAAGTCAAGAATTTCGAGTAGCCCTTCGCCACGCTGCGAAGAGGGGCCGCTACCAATAGCAGCGTCGCCGCAATCGCAACCGCGGTTAAAATCAGAAAGCGGTCCTGCACATCGCCCAGCCCGAGCGCCACCATCCCCGCAAACCAACTGTTGGGGAGTAGATAGAACGCGGTAAGCAAAGGCAGCAACTTATCCGAGACCAAATTCAATTCCGGCAACAAGCGAGGACTAATGAGATAGACTAACGGAAAGAGAATGGGAAAAGCCAATTCCGCATATCGGGAAATGTAGCGCAGTTTTTCGTATGTATGAAGTTTCGTAAAATAGCCCGTAATCACGGTCAATAAACCAATGCTGAAAAACCCGGCGATGAGGGAGATAAGCAGGTAGACGATCGGAAATAACAAGTTTCGTTCCATTTGCCAGTATCCTGCGATTGCCGGTAGCAGATTCAAGCAGCCCAACATGACTACGGTGGAAGAAAGCAGCCTCGTCAACTTTGTAAGGAAAAAAGTGCGCGATGAGACCGGTGCATGCGCCAAGACGAGATAGTCAACCGGATTGAAAATAATCTCAAGGCGTGAATAGCTCAAAAATGCTATCATCACCATCGTGTACGATAGGGCAATAAGTGAGTAGTTGAACACGCCAAGTGACGCGTCTGCGAGTAAAACAACCGGAATGCTCATGAGAATACAGATAAAGCACGCTAAACCGTGAGCGAATTTGGTGTGCCCCTTTTTGTCACCTACGGTGCGCTCGGTCACAGTCTTATCCAATTTGAGGAGTTGCCTGAAGTGTGCTGGGTCCACACCGTAAATCTGCGCGATTTTGTCAAGCATCCGCCCCTCCCATCACAATCCGAACCGCATCCTCGGTTTTCCGATCAATGCCACTGGCAGTGTCGGTGAGTTGCGCGAAGATTTGAGCCAACTCCGTTTGACTTGTCATCCGTCGCAATTCTTCAACATTGGCATCGGCGATCAGTCTCCCTTGGTTGATAATCATAATCCGGGGACAGAGTGTTTCCGCCACTTCAAGGATATGTGTGCAGTACAGAACCGTCTTGCCCGCCGCGGCGAGCCGCCGTAACATCGTCTTCATGAACGTAACGGTCGTCACGTCAAGGTTGGTAAAAGGTTCGTCAAATAACAGAACCTCCGGATTGTGGATTAAGGCGGACATAATCAGCAGTTTCTGACGCATCCCTTGCGAAAAGCTACTTATTTTTTGTTGTGCATACGGCGCCATGTCAAAAAGACGGGCAAATTCCAGAATCTTTTTGCCGATAAGTTCCTCTTCGACATGGTAGAGCCTGCCAATCAATTGAAGATGCTCCGTCAAGGTTAGGCTTTCAAAAAGCTGCGCATCTTCGGGAACGTAGCCGATGCGCTTTTTGAGTTCGAGCATTTCAGTCGCCGCATCGCAACCGGCGACTGAAATGTCGCCTTTGGTCGGTTCAACCAAACCGACAAGCATTTTCAGTGTGGTACTTTTTCCCGCGCCGTTCGGTCCCAAGTAACCGACAATTTGTCCTGCCGGAACCTCAAAGCTGATATCATCAACGGCAGCGCTCGTCCCGTATACCTTTGTGAGATGAGAGACGCGAATCATTTTCAAGCATTCCGCTTAGGTCTCAAGTGCCTTGGGGATAATACGCTGTTGGAACGCATAATTTTCTTCGGGCGGCACCGTCGCTTCATCAACCGGAAGCGTAACAAGTTTTCCCTCCCGAATGCAGGCTTCGAACTCGGGACGGAACTTGCGCATGTAGCTTACGGCGGGCCACGAGACGGCTATGCCGAACACACAGATGGTATTCCACGTCATCGTGTCCACGTTCGCGATATTGTTCGCGACGCTCTCCAGCAGGTCAAGATCCTCATAGATCTCTTCCGTCTCCCCCGTGTCTCCCCATCTGCCATTGTCCGCGACGCCAAACTTCGGTCGGGTAATCGTGGATTTCCGCCCCTCGCCATCGGCGATGCGTTGAACGATATCGCGCACCCACGGCGTTCCCCAACGGCACGGCGTACACTGCCCGCACGATTCGTGGGCGTAGAACTTCATGATGTTCAGCAGGCAATCGACGATATTCCGCGTGTCATTCATCACGATGATGCCGCCGGAGCCGAGCATCGACTTCGCCAACGTCAGCGAGGTGAAATCCAAGCGGGTATCCAACTCATAGTGCGCCAGAATCGGCGCCGAACTGCCACCGGGGATGACGGCTTTCACTCGATCGCCCCTGAGTCCGCCCGCAACCTCAATCAATTCTTCGCATGTAAGCCCGAGGTCTAGCTCGTAGACACCAGGCTTTTCTACGTCTCCACTGATGCAGTACAGTTTTGTGCCGGTGTTCGGGTCGGCTTGAGGCGGATCGAATCTCGTGTCGCCGTAGGTGGGTCCCATGCTCGTATACCAGTCGACGCCTTTATCCACGATGAACGGCAAATTGCACAACGTTTCCACATTCTGGACGACGGTCGGTTTGTTGAACACGCCGGACACGGCAGGAAATGGCGGTTTGTTGCGGGGTTGGCCCCGTTTTCCCTCCAGCGATTCAATCAGTCCTGTTTCCTCGCCGCAGATATAGGCTCCGGCGCCCGGGTGAGAATAAACATCCAGATCAAAACCCGTGCCGAGGATATTCTTTCCGAGGTACCCATGCTCGTAGGCTTCCGAGATTGCTTGATCGAGCATCCGCTTGCCGAGCGTAAATTCGCCGCGAATGTAGATGTATGTGGTATGAATCCCCATGGCGTAGCAGCAGATGAGAATCCCCTCAATGAGCAGATGCGGGTTTTTCTCCAAGACATAGCGGTTGCTAAAGGTGCCGGGTTCGCTCTCATCCGCATTGCAGCACAAGTAACGCGGCTCGATATCGCGCGGCACGAAACTCCATTTTAGTCCGGTCGAGAATCCGGCGCCGCCTCTCCCTTTCAATCCCGACTTCGTCACCATGTCGGCAATCTCGTCCGGCTGATACTCCTCCAGCGCCTTCTCGAAGCGTTTATAGCCATTGTACTGGCGAAACACGTCAAAGGTGTTTATGCCCGGCACATCAAGGTGTTCGTAGAGAATTCGTCTTTCTTGAATCATCTTATATCTCTCACCTTACGTTAAACCGTCCAATATCTGATCGACCTTTTCCGGTGTGAGGTTTTTGTACAGATCGTCGTTGACCATCATCACCGGCGCAACATCGCAAGACGCCAGGCACTCCGATTTGAGAACAGTAAATTTCCCGTCTTGGGATGTCCCTTTTGCCAAATCCGTCTCGGAAGCCACATCCGTACCAAGTTTTTCTTTCAGATGATCTAGCACCAATTTACAATCGCGCAGCGCACAAGGCAGCGTGTAACAGACACGAATAACATACTCCCCCACAGGCTCCTCGAAGAACATCGGATAGAACGTCACCACGTCCTTGACCTTCATCACGGACACCTCCAGGAGTTCCGCGACACGCTTCATGACGCCCGGCGTGATGTAGCCCGCCTGCTTCTGCGCGATGTGAAGAACCGGAAGCATGGCGGCTTCCTTCACCGGATATCGCTGAACGAGCGTGTCAATTTCCTGTCTGTTTGATTCTGAAAACTGAAATGGTGTTTCGATATGAATCAACTCATCAGACATCTGCTAATTCCTTCTGAGCCAAAGTGTCCGAAGCGCCCACGGGCGTTCTTGCATAGTGGAGACAAATTATTCGCGCCCAGTCTTTACAGTATCATTCTACGTGGATATAAATGCGTCGTTTCTAGCGTTATCCTCGGCGCGAAGTGTCTGAATAGTATTCATGAGTCCTAGGGGCTGTCGTCGCGAGAACTCGCGGCGACAACTAGACCAATAATCAGAATCGCAACAACCCCCAATCCGATAATCAGCAACCAAGGAGGCCTACTTTTGGTCATTTTCACCGGCATGTAATGGACACGTCCGGCGATTATCTCGAGTCGTTTACCTTCACGCCCCTCGTAGCCATCTTTATAGAAACTCATCAAGTAACGCCCGGCGGGCAATCCGGTTATCGCATATTCACCAACAATATCCGTCAAGGCTTCATATTCCATGCCCGCAAGATCAACCGCGACAACCCTGACACCTTCAATCGGTTTTTGTAGCGTTGAGGTGTCTTCGACCTGACCACGTACCGTCCCGGTTGTTGCATCTTGGGCAAACGTAGACCACGGAATACTCAACAGACCAAATAATACTGTCAGGTTTATCGGCTTCATGTTTGCCTGGCCCCTGTTCAATCAAAATGTCCCCGGCTTAATGTGAACCAAAAACTCGGTTTCTCTGTTATAGGCGGCAATCTGCGTAAGTTAGTAGTTCCCCCAAAACTGAACTCGGTTGCCTTCAGGGTCTCTGATGTCGAAAACCGCGAGACCATCCTCATTTTTCAAAGGCTTCAATCGCAATCCCTTATCCTTCAGGTCCTGATGTACCACGCTCACGCTCTTGACATGAAAGACAATCTTCTGTCTTCCGCCGTTCGGCTTCCCCGCTTTGTGAAGGCAGAGTTTACACTGCCCGGTGTTGAAGCGGAAAAAACTGTCAGCCGGAAACGGTTGTTCTTCATCGGGTTGCAATCCGAGGATATCCCGATAATACGCGATAGCGCCCCGCATGTCTTTGATAAAGAGTATGATGCTTCCAAGATTCACGCAGTTTCCCCGGAATGAAGGTGCAAAGGGAACTTTAGAAACCGAGTTTTCAAGAAAAAACTCGGTTTCTTGACATAATCCTACCGATCCAACTCCCCTGCTATGATATTCAGACTTCCCAGCACGGCGACGATATCCGAGACCATCCCGCCCTCAACCATGTGGGGTACAACTTGGAATTGCAGGAGACTTGGTGGACGAATTCGGATGCGATAGGCGGTTCCGCTGCCATCGCTGACAATGTAGAAGCCGAGTTCGCCGTTGGGAGATTCGGTTGCCGAATAGATTTCACCGCGCGGCGGCTGCACGCCGTGCCCATCCATAATGATTTTGAAGTGGTGGATTAATCCCTCGATATGTCCGTAAGCGTCCTTCTTCTCGGGCAGGATAATCTTGTTATCGGGGACATTCACATCGCCATCCGGCAGGTTGTCAAGGGCTTGCCTGATGATACGACAACTCTGCACCATCTCCTCCATTCGCACGAGGTAGCGGTCGTACACGTCGCCGTTGTCTCCCACCGGCACGTCAAAGTCGAAATCCTCATACGAGGAATAGGGCTCGGCCTTTCTCAGGTCATGCTCGACCCCGGAGGCGCGCAGACAAGGGCCCGTCAAACCGTAACTGATGGCGTCTTCGCCCGAGATAACACCGACCTCTTTCGTCCGATCCATCCATATCCGATTCCGGGTGAGGAGCGTGTGCACCTCCTTGAGCGCTCTCGGAAAGTCTGAGAGAAACGCGTTAACCTCCTCCTCGAATCCGTCATACAAATCCCTCAAAACGCCGCCGACTCGGGTATAGCTCGTGGTTAAGCGGGCGCCTGTTGCCTTCTCAAAGATATTGTACAGTTTCTCTCGCTCTTTGAATCCGTAGAGGAACGCCGTGAATGCGCCAAGGTCAAGCGCGCCCATTCCCAGCCAAATGAGATGATCGGCAAGACGAGACAACTCCGCCATGAGAACCCGCACGTACTGACCGCGCTCCGGTATTTCCAAGCCGAGCAGTTTTTCAACGGCGAGGACGTAGCCAAAGTTGTTGGATAAGGGCGACAGATAGTTCATCCGATCCGTGACAACGATGTACTGGTTGTAGTCCAAGTGCTCGCCGAGTTTTTCAAAACCGGTATGGAGGTAGCCGAGGTGAGGCGTCGCTTTGACAACCGTCTCGCCATCAAGCTCCAAAACGATCCGGAGCGTGCCGTGTGTCGCCGGATGTTGAGGACCGAAGTTCAACATCATTTTTTCGCCTGCGACGCGTTCCATGTCTGCGTGCATATCTCGATTATCTTCCTTTGTCAAAGTCGGCTTCAATTATTGAGGTCAAGCATTTTGGCGTTCAAAATCAAACGTTTCGCGCTCGCCGCGTCCGCGCAGCGGATAATCTTTGCAGAGTGGATATCCCTCAAAATCATCGGGCATCAAAATGCGTCGAAGATCCGGATGGTTCTCAAAGGTAATCCCGAACATGTCATACGTTTCTCGCTCGAGCCAAGCCGCGCCCTTCCAGAGCGACACCACGGAACGAACGGACAATTCTTTTTCATGCACCGGTGTCTTAATGCGCAGGCGGTCTCCCGTTTTATAGGAGTATAGATGATAGACCACCATGAATCGCGCGTAATCGTATTTCGTCAGCACATCCTCCATCTGCGAGTAATCGACCGCCGTGACATCCACCAGAAAATCGTAGGAAAGGTCTGTGTCATTTCTCAGACATTCCAAGATGTCGTATGCGGAATCCTTGCGCACGACCAACGTTAACTCGCCAAACTCCTCCGAGAGGTCAAGGATGGCATTCTGAAACTCCCTCTTAACCTTCTCAAAATCGGCTGGCGATTCATCTGAATTCGTCGTGTCTTTTTCTTCTTCACTCATGAGGTTTATCCTGCCGCAGAAACCTGGTCCATGCCGGAGAGCGCCCCCTTGGGCAATTCACCCGATTCAATTTGGCGTTGAATCTGCATCACGGCATCAATCAAATCTTCGGGGCGCGGCGGGCAGCCCGGAATATACATATCTACGGGGAGAAACTGATCGACGCCCTGGATTAACGTATAAGTGTCGAAAACGCCGCCGCACGATGCGCACGCGCCCATAGAAATGACCCACTTGGGCTCCGGCATCTGATCATAAATCTTTTTCAGCACCGGCATCATTTTGAGCGAAATCCGCCCGGAAACGATTAACAAATCCGATTGGCGCGGCGAAAATCGAATGGCTTCCGCCCCAAATCGCGACAGATCATACTTTGACGCGAGCGTTGCCATCATCTCGATGGCGCAACAAGCAGTGCCGAAGGGCATTGGCCAAAGCGAGTTTTTCCTGCCCCAATTGATTACCTTGCCGACAGTCGTGGTGATGATATTATCGTCGGATCTACTCTCTAATCCCATGTCAAACCACCTTTCTTCCAGGCGTAGATGTAACCCAAAAAGAGAATGCCGATGAACACCAGCATCTCAATCAAAATAAAGTAGCCGCTACTCTCGGAGAATTTCTTGAAAACAATCGCCCACGGATACAGAAACACTACCTCAATATCAAAAATGATGAAAAGCATCGCAATCAGATCGAATCTGATGGTGAATCGCTGGCGCGCGTTTCCCACCGGCTGAACGCCGGACTCATAGACGGAAAGCTTCGATCGGGTTGGTTTCTTTGGACCGAGGAGGTGAGTAAGGGCGAGGTTGACAGCCGCGAAACCGATGGCAAAAAGTAATAATAGCAGAATAGGCAGGTAATCTATAAGCATTAAGCATTCGCGTGCGTTGAGTGATGCGCTTAAATCAAGATACTTGGGGGTTGATGCGCTTATGAAAATTTTCACAGACTAAAAAGAATTGGGCTAATTCCAAAATCCAATTTACAAAAAACGAACAAATTTCGCAACTGAGCAAATCCTAATTCCATTAAGGAAACAAGGACATCGGGCACGCGGGACATCCCATCTTGCCGTTCACTGGCGGGACCATTCGCGTCAACTCAGAGAACGGATTGATTCAATCCATCCTGTATGCTACCTGCCCATTCGTGGAAAAGCGATTATATTGTCACATATTTTAAATACGGTGTCAAGTCTTTTTTCAACATTGAATCCTGTCTGATTAGATTAGGACTTTGGCGTTCTGCCCCAATCTAAAGCAATGCTTAATACGAAAGAAAATCGGTTCCGCATTTACGCATTACGCCTCACGTATTACGCACATTGAATTGGCATTCCTTGATGCTATATGGCGTTAGACTGCGAAAGTCCTAAGGTGTCTGTAGGAAGAAATTTCATGGTGACAACCGTTCGATTTTCCAGCTCCCGCCGAGTTGACGCCTGTAGCGGAGTCGGTCATGCAGGCGGTTGGGACGTCCTTGCCAGAATTCGAACCAGTCGGGCGATAGACGATAACCCCCCCAATACGGTGGAACGGGAATTTCCCTATGCCGATAAGTTTCCGCCAATTTGTCATACCTCCGCTCTAATTCCTGCCGATTGGGAATAACCTCTCCCTGCTTGGATACCAGAGCCGCCAACTGACTCCCAACGGGACGACTTCGAAAATATTTTTCCGACGCCTCACGGGAAACCGTGCTAATCGTCCCCGAAATTCTAATTTGCCGGTCTAATTCTCGCCAATAGAAAACCAAAGCGGCATTTGGATTTTCCGCGAGTTCCTGTCCTTTTTGGCTTTCGTAATCGGTATAAAAAACGAAGCCGCGTTCATCGAACCCTCGGAGCAGAACTATTCTCGCCGATGGCATTCCATCCTTTGACGCCGTTGCGAGCGTCATAGCGTCAGGAAGATCGATGTTCGCGTCAACCGCCTGTCGGAACCACAGTTCAAATTGCTCAAGAGGGTTTTCAGCCGCATCTGATTCACATAAGCCGTCGGAATTGTATTCTCGGCGAAGTTCATCCGTTTCCATCGTCTATCCCGTATTTTCACGTCATGCGTCGCTCCGGTCATTTTCTCCATAGCTCGGGGGCGAACAGAACAAGCACCGTGTATAACTCCAATCGTCCCAACAACATACAAAAACTGAGAATGAATTTCCCGACTGTCGGGATATGCGCATAGTTGTCAAGGGGCCCCACGCTGCCCAAGCCGGGACCAATGTTCGCCATGGTAGCGATAGTGGAGGCCGCCGCGCTGACGAGATCTAGCCCCAGCGCTGCCATTATGCAGGTCACTATGGCGAAAATGCCGATAAAGAGAAAGAAAAACCCGAGCACATTGGTCATGACCTCCTGTGGAACGACTCGATCGCCCACTTTGACGGGTAGTACCGCGTGAGGAAGTATTAACCTTTTTATTTCCACATACCCCTGTTTGATTAGGAGTAGAAATCGTATCTGCTTCAACCCGCCGGTCGTAGATCCGGCGCACCCGCCGAAGAACATGAGAACTACCAAAAGGAACTGCGAAAGTGCGGGCCATGTTTCGAAGTCATAAGTTCCATAGCCGGTCCCTGTAATGATGGCGCCGACCTGAAAGGAAGCATAGCGCAGCGCGTCTCCAAACGAATCATAGACGACAGTTTCTCCCACTTTCATGCTCATCGTGTTCCAAACGATTAACCCTGTACACAGAAGGAAGATGAGTCCGTAAAAGCGAAATTCGGCGTCTCTGGCATAACTGCCAAAGTTTCCGCGCAGCGCGCGATAGTGCAGCGCAAAATTGGTGCCGGCGAGGAACATAAAGAGTGTAATCACCACATCGAAATACACACTGTCATACTGACCAATGCTCAGATTTTTGGTAGAAAACCCCCCAGTCGCCATCGTGCCAAACGTATGACAAAGCGCGTCGAATAGCGTCATACCCCCTAGCCGCAACAGTAATACCTCAACTGCCGAAAGGAGCGCGTAAACACCCCAGAGTAATTTCGCCGTCTGGGCGATACGCGGTGTCAAGCGCTCCGTCTGAGGGCCCGGTGCTTCCGCACGAAACAACTGCATCCCTCCGACACCCAGCATCGGCAAGATGGCAACCGCTAAAACAACGATTCCCATACCGCCAAGCCAGTGAGTGAAACTGCGCCAAAAGAGGATCCCCTCGGGAATCTCTTCGATTTGTGCGAGGACGGTCGCGCCCGTGGTGGTAAACCCGGACATGGATTCAAAAAAACAGAACGAAAACTCGACAAGAAAGCTCCTATTGACATCGCCAAAAATGTTGTGAAAAAAATACGGAAGGGCTCCGAAGATAGCGCATGCGGTCCAGCCGAACGCCACAACTGCGGCTCCCTCTTTATTGCGCAATTCCTGCTTGGATTTGGCGGTAAAGCGCAGGATGGCGCCTATCAGGCATGTAATCGCAAAAGAGGATGGGAACGCCCACAGATCGGTGTCGCTCCCCGATGTCCTATAATACAAGGCTACGACGATAGGAAGGAGCATCGCCCCGGCGAGGAAGATTAGCAGGTTGCCAAGTGTGTAGAGAATTATTCTAAAATTCAAGATTGGCTATAGGGTAGGAAATTGGCGAACCATCGGATCGCGGAGTATCGTTAGTGCCATTTCGCTTGAATAATGGCACACATAATGCCTGGATTATATCGTTCACTTTTTGCGTAGGCGGGGCATCTTGCCCCGCTGACATTGCGCGGAAAACTGGCTTCTTATACTAATTCCGAATCTATAGACAAGAACCGGCAGTTTGTAGTTGCTCAATTCATTGAGCGCTTCCGATTGATTGTAACATTTAGATTTTGAAATCGTATTAATCCCATTTCACTTGAATAATGGCGCACACAATGCCTGGATTATATCGTTCACTTTTTGCGTAGGCGGGGCATCTTGCCCCGCCGGCATTTTGCCTCCCTTTTACGAGCTACCCTGCCGTAAAGAGATCTTCAATGCTGGGGATGGCGTGAGGCATGCTAAATATGATGACGCGATCGCCGACTTGAATAACGCTTTTCCCCGTCGGCACCAGCACTTTATCGCGCCGCACAATGGCGCCGATAAGTGCGTCGCGAGGGAATTTTCGTCCCAGCGAAATCAAATCTTTGCGGATGATTTTAGAATTGGCTTCCGCTATGATGTCAATGACTTCCGCGTCTATTTCTCGAAGAGACGCCACCGAAACAATATGCCCCCTGCGGACAAGGCTCAAAATGCTTCCGACCGCGGTCAAATGGCGGCTCACTGCCGAATCAAGTCCTGGAATGGCTGCGAGGATTGGTAGATAACGCGGTTGTTGAACCAGCGCCAGAACACGCGCCGCGCCACTCTGCTTTGCGGTCACACAAGCCATAATGTCATTCTCGTCATCGCCGGTAACGGAAACAAACCCGTCAACTTCTTGGACGCCGGCTTCTTCAAGAAAGCCGGGTTTGAGATAATCGCCATGCAGAACGGTTGTGCGTTTCAGAGTCTCTGACGCAAAATCCGCCTTTTCTCTATCCACCTCGATTAGCTTGACGCTCACACCGTCTCGCTCAAGGGTTTGCGCAAGATATATCCCGATGCGTCCGGCGCCGACGATAATAACTCGATTCAATTTTTCGTCAAGGGACACCCCGGAACGTTCTAGCAGGACTGCAACGGCTTCTTGGCTGCCTATTGCGAACACCTCATCCCCTTCGTAAATAATGTCATTGCCCTTGGGAACGACCGTTGCGCCATCCTTGCGCTTAATCCCGGTGAATCTCAGATTTGAAACCAGTCCTTCGGTTCCTAACTGAGTCATCGATTTTCCCTGAAACGGATTCGGTGATTTCACGCGGAAGGCGACCAATCGGACTTTGCCATCCTCAAATTCGACGATTTCACGCGTTTCAGGCGTATTCAGGAGACGATAAAATTCCTGTGCGCAGAGCTGTTCGGGATTAATGAGAAGATCAATTTTCAAATCTTCCGGACGAAGGCTCTTGTCCCATTCAAAATACTCCGGAGAGGACACGCGCGCCACTTTCGTTCGGACGCGGAATTGCGCCGCGATGGCGCACGCCAGGATATTGCTTTCATCGCTGTTCGTCACGGCAATCAGGAGACCCGCATTTTCAATCCCCGCCCTCTTCAAAAGCGTGGGAGAGGTGCCGGACCCTTGCAGCGCCATCAGATCCAACTGGTCTTGGACACGCTTACAAACGGCTTCCGACTGGTCGATAAGCACAACTTCGTTATCCCTCTCGGCAGTCAGCACCCGCGCGGTGTGGAATCCAACTTCCCCGGCTCCTATGATAATTGCTTTCATTTGGTTAGGCGACTACATCAATATTGAATCTTTAATAATGATTTCCGTACGAATCAACTGAGGGACAAGCGCAAATAAGCGTTCGGTCCCCTTGCACTTCATCAATACGCGAAACCGGTGGCCAATACTTGCTTTCACGCGTCCAAGCTGCCGGGAAAGCGGCTTTTTCCCGCGTGTAGTCGTGCTTCCACTCCGATTGTGCGACCTGGACCGCGGTATGAGGCGCATTTCTAAGAACGTTGTCTGTCCGATCCGCTTCCCCGTTTTCAATCTCGCCAATCTCTTTGCGGATTGAGATTAACGCTTCGCAGAACCGATCCAGTTCCTGTTTTGATTCGCTCTCCGTCGGCTCAATCATCATTGTCTCATTAACGGGCCACGACACCGTTGGCGCATGATACCCGTAATCCATCAGGCGTTTTGCAATATCGACGACGCCGATGCCTGTCGTTTTCTTTATCCCGCGAAGATCGATAATGCACTCATGCGCAACAAGCCCGTGTCGTCCTTTGTAGAGTACCGAATAGTGCGGTTCGAGACGCCTTGCCACATAGTTGGCGTTTAGAATGGCGATTTCACTCGCTCTCTTCAAACCTTCCGCGCCCATCATGGCGATATACGCCCACGAGATTGGGAGGATACTCGGACTGCCCCACGGCGCGGCGGAGATTGCGCCCACTCCACTCTCGCCGCCCACGCATACGAGCGGATGCGTCGGGAGGAAGCGAGTGAGGTGGTCCTTCACTCCGATAGGCCCCATTCCCGGACCGCCGCCGCCGTGCGGGATACAGAATGTCTTGTGAAGGTTCAAATGGCAGACATCCGGTCCAAAATCTCCCGGACGACATAAACCTACCATGGCGTTCATATTGGCGCCATCCATATAAACCTGCCCGCCATGTTCATGCACAACGTCGCAGATTTTCCGTATTCCTTCCTCGAAAACGCCGTGAGTGGAGGGATAAGTAATCATAGCCGCCGCGAGATTATGGCTGTGTTCCTCGCTTCTTCTTATCAGGTCAACGAGGTCAATGTTGCCCGCATGGTCACAATCAACTACGACGACCTTCATGCCCGCCATCACTGCGCTGGCGGGATTCGTGCCGTGCGCGGATTTTGGAATCAAGCAGACATTTCGATGTCTTTCACCCCGACTCCGATGATATTTGCGGATGACCAAAAGCCCGGCGTATTCGCCTTGGGATCCGGCGTTGGGCTGTAACGAGATGCCGGCAAATCCGGTAATCTCGGAAAGCTGCGATTCAAGTTGCGAAAAGAGCGTCCGGTATCCGGTCGCTTGCTCGCGAGGCGCAAAGGGATGTATCCGGGAGAATTCGTTCCACGTCACCGGGATCATTTCGGCGGTCGCGTTCAATTTCATCGTGCAGGAACCGAGCGGTATCATCGAACGGGTTAGGGAGATGTCCCTCTCTTGAAGTTTATGGATGTACCTCAACATCTCCGTCTCGGAATGGTAGGCATTAAAGACGGGATGTGTAAGATACGGGGTATGCCGCCGCAAGTCCGCCGGAATTCCCGCGGCTGAAGCGGTACTTTCCAACGCCAAACTCGCAAATTCAACCGGTTGTTTTTTTTCCGGCGCGAAGACATCAAGCAAGTCTTGAACATCGTCAACTGTAGTTGCTTCGTCGAGCGACACACCGATACGGCAGCGGTCAAAAACTCTGAGGTTTATCTTCGCGACTCGGGCTGTCTCCAATAGGTGATCCGGATTGACCGAACCGAGCTTGACGGAAATTGTATCAAAGAATGTGCCTTCACCAATCGTGTACCCGAATGATTCCAGCCCTCGCCGCAAAACGCCTGTCAGTTGATGAACGCGGTTCGCAATGCGACGCAACCCTGTCGGGCCATGATAAACGGCGTACATGCCTGCTATGACTGCCAACAACACCTGTGCGGTGCAGATGTTACTCGTCGCCTTTTCTCTTCGGATATGCTGTTCTCGCGTCTGAAGCGCGAGCCGAATTGCCGGTCTGCCATCGGCGTCTTTTGAAAGTCCGGCGATTCGTCCGGGCATTCTGCGTTTGTGCGCTTCCTTCGTCGCCAAAAACGCGGCGTGCGGACCGCCGTAACCGATAGGCACTCCAAATCTCTGTGCGGACCCAACGGCAATGTCGGCGCCAAACTCCCCGGGCGGGAGGAGCAAAGTCAGGGCAAGGAGATCGGTCGCGACAACCAGCAATCCGCCGGCTTCGTGAACCTGTTCCGCGAAATCACGATAATCGTGAATCACCCCGTCACTAGCGGGATACTGGACAATCGCTCCCAGAATCGGATGATTGAACTGTGTTTTTCGATGATTTCCAAGAACCAACTTGATGCCTAACGGTTCGGCGCGCGTCTGGAGGACGGCGATGGTCTGAGGATGGCACGTTTCCGATACAAAAAACGTTCGGGGGGTATGGCGCTTCGTTGTGGCGAGGCACATGCCCATGGCTTCCGCCGCGGCGGTTGCCTCATCCAGAAGCGAGGCGTTGGCGACTGGCAATCCGCACAGATCAATTATCATCGTTTGGAAATTTAACAGGGCTTCCAGGCGCCCCTGCGAAATCTCCGCTTGATACGGGGTGTACGCGGTGTACCAGCCGGGGTTTTCGAGAATGTTCCGTTGGATTACGGGTGGAGTGATACAATTATAGTAGCCCATTCCGATGAATGAACGGTACACCTCATTTTGCGCGGCGATTTGTTTTAACATCCGCAAGGCTTCGTGTTCGGTATGCCCGGAACTGATATCCAATGGGTGGTTGAGGCGGATGTGAGGCGGGATGATATCCTCAATGAATGCTTCAAGAGAGTTGTAACCAACCTTCTCCAACATCAATTTGATGTCGTCTGGCTGAGGACCAACATGTCGATCGACAAATACATCAGTCAAATTCAGCGCTTGGGCGGCTATATCTATCGCTGTTTCCATCTTACGTTTCTGCTTCAGCCTCAAGCTTTGCCCGATATTCATCAACGGACAGAAGGTTATCTAACTCATCGGGATTGCTCAAGCGAACCTTGATTATCCACCCTGCCCCGTAGGGATCGTCGTTGATACACTCCGGGGTGTCTTGAAGCTCTTCGTTGATTTCGACGACCTCGCCACTGGCGGGTGCGTAAATGTCGAACGCCGCCTTGACGGATTCAATGACGCCAAACTCTTTTTTTTGCTCAAGTTTTTGACCGATTTCCGGGAGCTCGACGTAGACAACATCTTGAATTTCCTGCTGGGCATAGTCGGAGACGCCAACAGTAATGACATCCCCTTCACGCTTTGCCCATTCGTGACTGTCCATATATTTTAGTTCTGCTGGGAACATCCAATCTCCTGGCACATTCGTAAGGTTTTACAATAATTGACGCCTAATTTGACGATTTATAAAATGGGGTCGCTGCCACTTCCGCGGGATGACGTTTCCCGCGAATCTCAACGTCTATCTTTGTCTTAACTTTACTCTGTTCTATGGGCAAATACGCAAGCCCGATATTACGCCTCAGGCTTGGCGACGGCGCTCCGCTGGTAACCTCGCCAATCGGCAGATCTCCATGATAGACTTTGTGATGAGATCGCGCGATACTACGGTCCAGCATCTTGAAACCGCAAAGCCGCCGCTTGATGCCACCCTCGCGCTGTCGGGTTAATGCGTTCTTGCCAATGAAATCCCTTTTGTCATAAGCCACGGTCCAGCGCAACCCGGCTTCCAACGGCGTAGTCGTCTCGTCAATGTCGTTCCCATACAAACAGAACCTCATTTCTAAACGCAGCGTATCTCTCGCGGCGAGCCCCACAGGTTTTCCGCCTATATTAATTGTAGCGTCATGAAGGACATTCCACATGTCCTCGCCGCGATTCGCCGCCACATACAACTCAAATCCAACTTCCCCCGTGTAACCGGTGCGCGAGATGACGGTTGGAATACCGCCAACCTTGCCTTCCATGAAAGCGTAGTATTCAACCGCCGAGATGTCAACAGTTGTAAGCCCCTCCAGGATATTTGGGGCATTTCTGCCTTGCAACGCAATAAGGACAGTGTCATCGCTCAGATTGGATATTTCTGCGTTTTCACCATTGTGAGCGCGTATCCAATCGCAATCCTTGTCTATGTTTGAGGCGTTAACGACCAGCATGTATCGAGATGCGTTAAAGCGATACACGAGAATATCGTCCACGATGCCACCGGTTTCCGTACACATAGGGGAATACAGAATCCGCCCATCGCCGAGTTTTGAAGCGTCATTGGTGATAAGTTTTTGGATTAGAGGCAGCGCCCCTGAGCCTTTAATCTCAATCTCCCCCATGTGAGACAAATCAAATATACCGACATTTGACCGAACCGCCAAATGCTCTGCAACTATGCCACTGTATTGAACCGGCATTTCCCAACCGCCAAATTCAATCATCCGCGCGCCGAATTGTCTGTGGATGTTGTAAAGCGGGGTCCGTTTTAGATCGTCTGACATGGCGGTGCAAGTAAACATGATGCGTGAAAAAACAAAGCAACGAATCCTAGTGCCATTCTAAATATTTATTCAATCCAAGACCTTATTTTCACTGTTGCTGGACCACAATCCCCCTGTTCTCAAGCGAATTGACGGAAACGGCACGCTCTTCAAGATAATCACGATAACTGTTATAGGCTTCGGCTGCCGCCGACTCGCCGGAATAGTGAATGAGAAAGGCAATCATCGTATCGCTCCAATGCTTATTACTGTTCTTCTTATGCGCGTAGGAGGCGGAGATGCCCGTCGCGTTGGCGCCTAATTGAAGACCGTCACTTGGCAGGAAATTGTACATTTTCCGCAGAGTGGCGTCGTCGTAGAAGTATTTCACACTGTACGGAATTTTGTTTGCCGGGAGCAACCTCAAAAGATACGGCTTTGTTGGCGGGTCTTTGATACGGCTCGCCACTGCCTTTGCCAATTCTATCATCCCCTCCTCAACCTTGGTGGCAAATTCGTATCCTTCAATCTCGACAAAATACTTCCCTTTCCAAAATCGCACGAATTTTCCGGAAATAATTGCTCGATTGCCAACCCATTCGGATTCCGCCTTCGGATACTGATTGAAACTGTATATCCCGAAAGCGTTTTCCGGGGCGCCCATGTCAAAAATTTCAACGCGAATCAAGGGATAAGATCCGAGCAGAGGTGACTGATATTCCACTTCGGCTTGCTCGACAAAACCGTAAGCGTGGTACAATTCCGCGTGCCCGCCAATGGTGTCTTTGTACAAGTTTTTCGCGGTATATCCCCTCGGATCACGTGATCTGACCCAATCGGAAACATCGCCATTGGCGGGCAGCAGGTCAGCGGATTTCAGCGAGGTCTCAATCGGTAATAACGGGATTTGCATCCCTTCCTTGACGACTGTCCGAGTCATGCTATCTATGAGTTTCATCGCAACTTTCTCGGAATGCGTGTTCCAGACGCCATAGAGATACCTTCCCTCCTGATAGAGGACGGTGTAGTCTTTCTGGTCGGCGCGGCAAGAAAGTAAGATCAGCGCGCCGTATACGATGAAAACTGCGCCCGATAACTTCATCAAGCGGTAGCCTCCCAAATCTTATACTAATTCGAAATCAATAAGTTACAGTGCTGTCGGTTTGTAGTTGCTCAATTCATTGAGCGCCTCCGATTGATTGTAATATTTATACTTTGCGCTGCCGAGAATTGCGTGTTTTCAAGCATCTAGTCCGTAGGTGCGGTTTCCAACCGCACCTGCCGTGAACGCACGTCGCGACCTGGAGATCGCTCCTACAAAAAGACGCAGTTTCTAACAGCATGGAGTATAGATTTTGAATCCGTATTACAAGAGCCGTTGGTTCGTAGTAGTGCAATTCATTGCACGTTCCGCATCGGCTGTAACATTTAGATTTTGAGACAGTATTACCACTGCTCCGCCAACTGTTGAAAAAGGTCGTCGACAAGCTCCTTAAAGATTTCTGTTCGCGCTTGCGGCACCGTCATCGGCGCTTCATCTCTTCCCGACACGATAAAGAAATCAAATACTTGAAAATAACTATCGTCCTGATCGATAATCTTCTTATTGACACGGTCGGTAAATCTATAGTCAACCTGCAGGCTCATACGCAATTTTTCCGCTTGATTGGTCGCCCCGAAGTCAATCTCCCGCAGATCATAGTCGGCAATCGTGACCTCAAGCAATGCGTCATCTCCGTCTCGCCACTTGCGGGTAAAACGCTCCGTCAGTTTTTCTTGAAGGATTTCATCATAAGGTCTATCGGACTGGATATCGTAGGTAATATCGGAATCCTCAATCTGGACGGGGGCGATCTGGATTGTCTTGATGTGTTCAAGGTAGGCGGAGGTTGAAACATAGCCGCATCCGAGTGCGAAGCATATCAAGATCAGTGAACTCGTATGAAGGAATTTGGCGCGCATGGCAGTTCTCCGGTGTGTTATTTAAGAACCATCGACTGGAATTTTAGCGCTGTCGGCGAATAGAGGAAAGAATTGATGGGCGAGGCGTTACAAGATTCTGTTGACACCGTAACGGGCGATAATCTGAATCGCTTTACGCACTTTCGAGATTCAAACTTTCTAAGCGTTCCCTCCAGCCCGAGGCTGGCGGAGAGGGCATCCTTTGCGCGCTGAAAAAATTCTTTGGCGTAACGAACGACCGCGTCCTGATACTTTAGCGATAGGACAAAAACACCGACCAACGCAATCAAAATTAACACCAAGAGATACGTCAACCATTTCTGGTCCAACAAATCGCCTTTTGATTGGCGAGATCTGCGTCGTACGCGGTTCCTTGATTGCATCGCGAAACACTCTCGTTAATGTGCGTCAACTGAAAGAGACTGCATGAAGAAATGGACACCCGGCGATGGGTTCGCGTGTCGTACAACCGATTCACGCGAACCCCAAGCCCCCGGTGACAACTACCTAGAAGCGTCCCTTGGGAATGCGCGGCGATCTCCGATTGCGAGAATCGCGCGAACTGTCACCGCGCCCTTGCCTATTGTTCCGCGAGTCGCGAGACGAGGAACGTCCTCGATCGTAGTCGCGAGAACCGCCGCGATTCCCCTCGCCTGCTGCAGAATCGTTTGATGACAACGCGGCGCTTGCGCCGGCGAGCGTAAGATCTACTCGTCCTTGCTCGTCAATCGTAATCACGCTCACCGTGACTTCATCCCCGACTTGCATCACATCTTCAACTTTTCGAATGAATCCGTCACCCATCTGTGAGATGTGCACCAATCCATCCTGACCGGGGAGAATCTCTACAAAAGCCCCGAAAGTCGTGGTTCGAACGACTTTTCCGTTGTATTCCTTGCCGACTTCAGGCATTGCGGTGACTTGGCGAATCATTTCCTCCGCTAGATTCGCGGCTTCGGCGCTGGTCGCGGCAATCTCGACGCTACCACTGTCTTCGACGTTTACTGTGGTATCCGTCTCTTCCTGAATCGTTTGAATAACTTTGCCGCGCGGACCGATAAGATCTTTAATCTTGTTCGGCGAAATCTGAATGTTGTAGATGCGCGGCGCGTACACCGAAATGTCGGTTCGAGGTTCGGCGATGACCTCACCCATGCTATCAAGCACGGCTAACCGCCCCTCTCTCGCTTGATCGATAGCGCGTTTCATCAAGTCCGGAGTAACCCCGTGGATTTTTATATCCATCTGTATCGCCGTGACACCGTCGCGAGTGCCGGCGACCTTGAAGTCCATATCGCCGAGGAAATCTTCCGTGCCAAGCATGTCGGTTAGAATAACTTCCTGGTCGCCTTCCTTGATTAAGCCGACGCCAATCCCGGCGACAGGTTTTGTAATGGGCACGCCGGCGTCCATGAGCGCCAAAGTGGCGCCGCAAACCGACGCCATTGATGACGAGGCGTTCGATTCAAGAATCTCGGACACGACCCGAATCGTATAGCGAAAGTCATCTTTGGACGGAATGACCGGCAGAATCGCTTTTTCGGCAAGGGATCCGTGACCAATCTCCCGCCGACCGGGGCCCATCATTCGCTTTACCTCGCCGGTGCTGAACGGCGGAAAGTTGTAATGCAGGAAAAACGAATGCCTGGTTTCCCCGTCAAGACGGCGTTGGAGGTCTTCATCGCCGGCCGTTCCGAGCGTTGTGACACAGAGAGCTTGAGTTTGTCCGCGCGAGAACAAGGAAGAACCGTGTGTGCGCGGCAGCACAGAGACCTCGCCCAAGATTGGTCGGATGTCTGTAACGCTGCGCCCGTCAACGCGTTTTCCGTCATTCAGGATGGACTGTCGCATTTGCTCTTTTTCGATATCGCCCAAGACGGAGATAGTGTCCTTTTCCATTGACACAACGTCTTCGTCTTCGACATCATCACCCATGATTTCCGAAAGCACATCGACTTGGACTTGCTCCAAATAGTCCTCGCGAGCCTTCTTGTCCTCCATGCCGATTGATTCTCGAATCTTTGAGGTAGCGAGGCTGCGGATCCGAGTGTTCAAGGCTTCGCCAACCTGTTTGGTTTGATATTCACGAGTCGGTTTCCCGCAGAGTGCAATCAATCCTTCCTGCAATCTGATGATTTCTTTAATCTCCTCGTGCGCCACAATAATGGTGTCAATGACCTCCTCTTCCGGAATCTCGTGTCCGCCGCCTTCGACAGACATGACCGCATCCGACGTCCCACTGACGAAAAGTTCCATCTCCGCCGGTTCCAGTTGTTCGTAGATCGGATTGATGACTAGAGATCCGTTTAACTTACCGACGGTAACGGCTCCGACGGGCCCATTGAAAGGAACATCCGAGATGCATAGCGCCGCTGAAGTTCCAATCAGAGCCGGCACATCGGCCGGATGCACCTGATCCGAAGATAGAACATTGCACAGAATCTGCACTTCCGCATTGAAATCCTTCGGAAATAGCGGACGAATGCAGTGATCAATCAAGCGTGAGACCAACTGTTCTCCGACTCCGGGGCGCGGTTCGCGCCTTCCGTAAACTGTTGGAATTCGTCCTGCGGCATAGGCGCGTTCTCGATAATCTACTGTTAGTGGAAAGAAATCAAGATTACTTTCTTTCGTTTCGGCAACGACAGTCACCAAGACGACCGTTCCACCGTATTGTACCCAGACAGCTCCATCTGCCTGATTGGCAACCTTTCCTGTTTCAATTGAAAGTTGCTCGCCTCCAAGTTGCATTTCTACTTTCACTTTGTTTCCTCCTCAACACTCCTACGGTGGACGGTTAATCCCCTCTCGATCCTAATGTGTCCCGTATTCCGAGTTGATTGATTAGATTATAGTATCGTTGACTGTCCTTCTTATAAAGGTATCGCAATAATCGACGTTGTTTTCCCACGAGTTTGAAGAGTCCATATCTCGAATGATGGTCCTTCCTGTGTGTGCGAAAATGATCGGTCAATTGTCGAATCCGAGTATTGATTAGCGCCACTTGCGCTTCCGGCGACCCGGTATCCTTATCGTGCTGCCGGTGCGTTTGAAGCAGGTCTCTCTTCCTTTCTGCGTTGAGTGTCACCTATAGATTCACCTCCTTATCTGGCAGATTCTTCACTTCTCTCCGCATAGTTGATTTATATTATATCATACTGCGCCAACGTTGCGAAAGGGAAAGATCAGTAGTTCGCGTTTCCAAACTTTGAAACGCGTTTACAATCTTTGCAAGGTGGGAATTGCCCACCATCGTGAAACGCGTTGTCTACACCGCGCTCCTAACTAATACCAATTCTGTAGTTGCTCAATTCATTGTCCGGTTAACAGTTCGTAGTTGCTCAATTCATTGAGCGCCTCCGGTTGACAGTTTGTAGTAGTGCAATTCATTGCACGTCTCAGATCAATTGAAACACTTGGATCTTGAAAAAGTATATACTCCGCGCTGTCAGAAATTGCGTCTTTTGTAGGATCAAACGAGTGAATAGCGAGTGCGATAGAGATCCCCGCGATCTCCAGGTCGCGACGTGTGTTCACGGCAGGTGCGGTTGGAAACCGCACCTACGGACCAAATGCTTGAAAACACGCAATTCTCGGCAGCGCAAAGTATAAATCCTCAATCACGTATCCGCTTGTGTTCGCTGTCGGGATTATCGATAGCGCCGCTGCGCGCTTGTCCTCATGTTTCAGCATCTAAAATGCCTCTTGCGACATCGACATCCCGACCAATCTGTTTAACCAAGGCTTCAAGGTTCGGAAATTTCCGCTCATCGCGAACTTTCTTGATGAAGAAGATTTCAATCTCCTTGTCGTATACATCCTCGTTAAAATCAAAGAGGTGCGCCTCAATTTGAAACCTCAGTCCATCAAAGGTTGGCCGCACCCCCATATTCAGTATTCCCCCGTAGACGCGGTCATCCAGTTTGGCGCGAATGGCATAAACGCCATTTGGAGGGTGAACTTGATCCTCGGCGCGAATGTTTGCTGTCGGATACCCTAGCTGACGACCTCTGCCATCGCCACGAACAATTTTGCCCGTGATTGAGTGTGGACGCCCGAGTAGTTCCGCGGCGAGGTTCAACTCCCCCCGTTGCACGGCTTCGCGGGCGCGTGTGCTATGGACAGGCATGCCCTCGACCAATGTTGGAGGCACGATTGTTACATTGAAGTTGAATTGCGCTCCCTAGCGACTGCAACACCTCCGCATTTCCCGCCCGATTCTTGCCGAATTGACACGCGTATCCCACAATGACCTGCTTTACGCGCAGTTTGTCAACAAGCACCTCTTGAACAAAAACGCTCGGCGACATTTGCGCCAAATACGCGTCAAATCGCACACAGACCGCGATGTCAATGCCCAACTCTTCAAGAAGTTCAAGCCGTTTTTGTCGCGGCGTAAGAATCGGCGGACATCTTTCGGGAGCTAGGAACGCTATCGGATGGGGATAGAAAGCAAGCGCGGCGCTTGAAAGGTCACGAGCCGCCGCCTGCCTGACCACTCGGTGAATGACAGCTTGGTGTCCAAGGTGTAATCCGTCAAATACGCCGAAGGTCGCAACCGAATCCTGCTCCGGTACAGAAATATCGTCCAAATTGTAATAAATCTGCAAACTTCAATCTCCAGGGTTTCGGATTGAACACGCCATCCATAACCCGGAAAAGTACATTTCATAAGAAGTAGTCGTGCGCGATGCCCGTAAACACCGAGGCATGATTCCGGCGCCCAAACACTTGGCGTCAATCCGCCTATTTCGTCGATCTGGTCCCCATCTCAAACACGGCATCCACCGGAACAACCGCCTCGTAAGCTCGAGAGGGGCGCTCCTCTAACCAATCAAGTGCATGAGACGATTGGAGCGTGAAATCCCCTGAACGCGTTCGAGTCAGTTGTGACAGATGCGCGCCGCACCCAAGCGCCGCGCCGATGTCTGCCGCGAGAACGCGAACGTACGTGCCCTTTGAACACGCGACTCGGAACCGAACCTCCGGCAAACGTATCGACAAAATTTCAAGTGATTTCACATGAACGCTTCTCCTCGGCAAATCGTCCAACGCAACGCCTTGATGAGCCAGTTTGTACAATGGTTTGCCTTCGCGCTTCACCGCCGAAAACATAGGAACCGTTTGCTCAATCTCACCGACAAATCGTTCGGCGACAGTTCGAATATCTTCCGCCCCAATTTGACCGAGATCAGAGACGGTTTGAACCGTTCCGCTTGCATCAAGCGTATCCGTCGTAATCCCCAGCCTGAGCGTGCCTTCATACTCCTTGGTTCCCTGCTGCAACCGATCGAACAACTTCGTGCCTTTGCCCAGGCAGATGAGCAAAACACCTGTGGCATCCGGATCCAATGTGCCTCCATGCCCGGCCTTTCGGGCTCTCAAAATACGCTTCACTCTATCGACAGCTTGTCTGGAGGTTATTCCCGGCGGTTTATTTAGATTCAAGACGCCGTCTACCTGCATAATGCAATTTATACTCCACGTCGCTACAAATTGCGTCTTTCTGTAGGATCAAACGAGCGGATAGCGAGTGCGATAGAGATCCCCGCGATCTCCCGATCGCGACCTGAAAAAAACCGCAATATTACCCAACGTAAGGTATAGTTTAAGCCCTACCACAATCAGTTGAAAGCGAAAACGCGGCCGACCTGCGTACCGGAATCATCGTTCGCGGCGGGCTTAATCCGTTTCTCGGCGTTCGCGACTAGCATCTTGACCGCCAGTTGATGCGGCGCGTCAATGACGCATCCGGAGGCGCGCCGGTGTCCGCCCCCGTCAAATTCAGCCGCGACTTTACCGACATCAACATACGCCTCGCTTCGCAGGCTGGCTTTTGACGTCCCATCCTCAAGTTCGCTCACGAAAATCGAAACCTCGACAGTGTCAATGGCGCGAATGTGATTCACGAATCCCTCAACGTCATCGGGAGTCGTTCCGGTTTTCCGAAACATCTCCTGCGTCGCGGATAACCACCCGATTTTGCCGTCTGGCGTCAGAGTCAATGTTTGTAACACCTCGGCGAGAAGCCGCATCTTTTCCACCGGCGCCGATTCGTACACCCGGCGATAGACTTCATCCACGGCAAACTCGCCCTGTTCAATGAGATCCGCGGCAATCCGATGCGCAACGGGAGAAGAGTTGCTGTGTCGAAAACAACCGGTGTCGAATAAAATGCCGGTATAGAGACAAAGCGCGCGATCTTTGCCGATCGGCATCTCGCGATATTTGATTAGACGATAGATAATCTCCGAAGTTGATGAGGCGGTAGTCTCCACAAGGTTATAATCGCCGAACCACTCTCCGGTGTCGTGATGGTCTATATTGACGATCGCTTGCGTCGGAATGAGCGTTTGACACAATTTGTCACCGATCCGTCTCAGGGTACTGGCGTCAAGGATGACAAGAATCTCGGGCGCATAGCCTTGAACATCGTCGGGTCCCTCAATGGCGTCGATGAAAGGCAGGAAGTGGTAGTTGTCGGGAACCGCGTCTGTGTTAAAGATTCGGACCTGCTTTCCAAGTTCTTGGAGAAAGGAATAAAGCGCCAACTGTGATCCAAACGCGTCTCCATCCGGGTTGACATGGACTGACAGAGCGAAAGTGTGATGCCGGTCAAATACATCCAAAATGACTTGATAATTGTCCATCGCTATTCGCCGCTTGTCGCAGTGCCATCGTTTTCTATGTCTTCTTGAACTTCCTTAAGGAGACGATCTATCTTCATTAGATGGTCCGCGGATTTGTCCAGCGCAAAACGGAGTTCGGGGGTGTAACGCAAGTCGATGCGGTTCCCAATCTCTCGCCTCAGAAAACCGCTTGCGCTTTTCAAGCCCGCAAGCGCCGCCTGCTTCTGTTTCTTGTCCCCTACTACGCTGACCGAGACATCGGCATATTTCAGGTCCGACGACACTTCAACGTGCCCTACGGTGCAAAAGCCGACGCGCGGATCCTTAAGAGAACGATGGATAATGTCGCTTAACTCTCTTTGCAGGAGCGCGCCCACGCGATCCGAACGTTTATATTCCAATCCCAACATTTCGATTTGTCCTCTCAACTCAACTCGATGTCGTAGTCGATCAATTCCGCGGAAGCATTGTCTTCCACAAAGTTTACGACATGCGACAAGACGCGGTTAACATGTCTGGCGTCGTTCGACAGCGTCACCGCGCCGAGAACCGCCGTTTCACGGGAATCCAGCGCGTCAACTTCCGCAATCGCGACATTGAACCGATTCTTTACGCGGTCAATGATACTCTTTACGACCTGGCGTTTCTGCTTAAGAGATTGGTTTTCCGGGATTCTCAGGAAAATCCTGCAAATACCGACTCGCATCTGTATCTATGATTGAAGGTGGATTGGCGCGTGTTCCGGATTACTCGGACGCCCCGCGCAGGTACGCCGTCTCTACTTGAGGGAGCGCCTAACGTGTTCGTAGACATAACATTCTAACACATCGTTGACCTTGAAGTCCGAAAAATCGTTGATGCCGATTCCGCACTCGTAATTCGCTTGCACCTCATTGACATTATCTTTGAATCGGCGGAGTGAATCGACCTTGCCGTCATAGACGAGACGGTTGTCGCGAAGCACGCGCACCGGCTGGTTGTGCGCCACCCGTCCCCAGTTGACATAACTGCCGGCGGCGGTTCCCATGCGCGGCACTTTGAATAAGTCGCGGACTACCGCTCTGCCGATAACAACTTCGCGGACTTCGGGATCCAATAATCCCTCCATGGCCGACTCGACATCGGAGATCAGATTGTAGATGACGTTGTAGGTCCGCACATCAATGTCTTCGGTCTCCTTGAGTTGCAGCGCTCCGGTCGTGGGGTGCACATTGAATCCGACGACAATTGCATTTGAAGCGGATGCCAACAGAATGTCCGGTTCTGTGATGCCCCCCACCGCTTGGTGGATAACATTGATCTTGACCTCATCGGCGTTCAACTCGTTCAACGCGTTGGCGACCGCCTGCACCGACCCCTGAACATCACCTTTAACGATGATGTTCAGTTCCTTTATCTCACCCTCCTGAATGTGTTGGAACAGGTCGTCCAAGCTGACGTGGCTATGCGATCCGAGTTTGATTTGTCGATGTTCTTCCTGTCGAGACTCGCTAATGGCTTTTGCATCCCTCTCGGAATCGACAGCGTAGAATCGATCTCCCGCCTCGGGAACCCCGGTGAAACCCAAAACCTCGACCGGAGTTGATGGCCCCGCCTGTTTGATACGATGCCCGAGGTCATCCATCATCGCTCGAACTTTTCCGTAGTAACGTCCGGCGACGAATGCATCCCCGACTTTCAACCTCCCGCCCTGCATAAGCACAGTGGCGACGGGACCGCGTCCCTTGTCCAATTTCGCTTCTACGACCGTGCCGCGTGCGCGCTTGTTCGGATTCGCCGTTAATTCGAGCAACTCCGCTTCCAGAAGAAGCATTTCCAACAAGAAATCAATGCCAATTTTCTCCTTGGCGGAGATTTCAACGAACACCGTCTGCCCGCCCCACTCTTCAGGTATCAAATTTTCATTTGCCAACTGTTGTTTCACATAGTCGATTCGGGCGCCGTCTACATCGATTTTGTTAATCGCGACGACAATCGGAACATCCGCCGCCTTTGCATGGTTAATCGCCTCGACCGTCTGCGGCATAACGCCATCATCCGCCGCCACCACCAGGACAACGACATCTGTCACTTGCGCGCCGCGGGCGCGCATGGCGGTGAACGCCGCATGTCCGGGCGTATCAAGAAAGACCACACTTCCAGATTCAAGTTTTACATTGTAGGCGCCGATATGCTGCGTGATATTCCCCGCTTCGGATTCCATGACGTTCGATTCTCGAATGGCGTCCAGCAGCGACGTTTTGCCGTGGTCGACGTGCCCCATAATCGTGGTCACGGGCGCGCGCGGCTCCAAGTCCGCCGGATCGTCCTCGCTGTCCACCAGAAGTTTTTCCGCCAATGTCAACTCGCGGACAGCGTCAAAATTATACGCGTCACCCACCACTTTCAGCGCGTCATAACCGAGCCGTTGGTTGACATTTGCCATTATGCCCAACCTCATCAAGCGCATAATCATCTCCGGCGGTCGCAAGCCCAATTGTGAGGCGAGCTCCCCGACAGTGATATTTTCCTGAATTTGCCGCCGCGCAGATTCATCCGATTCTATCTGTCTGGATTTGGTGTCGGTCTTGGCAGGTTTGTCGCGAGGGGGCTTGGAGTCAGGGGTATCTTCTGCTTTGGGCTGGTCTGCCTTGGGCGATGCCGCTTCCTTGCGCTCGGCTTCGATAAGCGCAACCGTCTCGGGATCAAGGGAACTCATGTGGTTCTTGACTGGAATGCCGTAGCCGCGGAGCTCATCAATTAGTTCTTTGCTCGATACCTCATACTGCTTCGCAAGTTCATAGATTCGAACGTTCTTGGTCTCTTCCACACGCTTTTTCGTGTTGTCCGCTGTCTTTTTATTATTCCGTTTTCTCATTGATGTCCCCCCTCTTGCAACTCTCCTGCATCACCGAATTCAGAAGCTCCTGCTTGAACTGCATGACAATCTGTTTCGAGAGATTGGTTCGCAACAGTGAACTAACGCGCTTATGCGACTTGAAAGCTTCGGCGATGCAAGCCTGCGCACCACACACATATCCCCCGCGCCCGGGCAATTTGCCTGTTTTGTCGGCTCGTAGGCGTGAATCCGAATGACACACAAATCGTAACAACGTTTTCTTGGGAAATTTTCCACGGCACCCGATACAGGTACGTAGAGCAATAGCCGCCACGATGCCTCCTTGCGCTGAAGGGCTCGTCGGTTCTCTTTAACTGGACTCACGCAGAAAAGGCAGGTCGTTGCTGAGACGGGGCAAGATGCCCCGCCTACGGAACACCGGTCCGCCGTTACTGTCTAAGTCCTGAATCCCTCGGCCGTGTGGGCGACGCGGTGATGGCCACACGTGTAGGCGGGGCATCTTGCCCCGCCGCGCCAGACTCTTTAGACGTTCAGTTGCGTAAGTCCTATTAATTCCTCTAAGGTTCAAGCATTTCCAATGCGGAACGTTGGATTTTCTCTGCCATCTTGACGCCAATGCCGGGGATTGATGACAAATCCTCCACGGAGGCTTCCGCAACCAACTCCACGGTTGGAAATTCGGAATCTTGAAGCACGACCGCGATTTTTGGGCCAACCCCTTCTAACTGGAGTATATCCAACTCTGTGTCTTGAGCCGAATCGGCGGCTGCCTCTTCAGGCTGCGTTCCGAAAAGTTCACCGACAATCTCTTCCTTGAATTGTGAGCCTGCTTCGGACTCGCTCTTTATGTCAACTTTCCATCCCGTCAGCCGTGCGGCAAGCCGAGCGTTCTGACCGCGTCTCCCGATAGCCAACGAAAGCTGGTCATCCGGAACAATAACTTCGGCGCTGTCGCCTTCGCCAATGGTGACGCGAGAGACCGTGGCGGGTTGCAGCGCATTGGCAATAAACACTTTGGGGTCTTCATCCCACTCAAGGAGATCTATTTTCTCGCCATCCAATTCGCGGACAATCGTCTGCACGCGGGAACCTTTGACGCCAACGCAGGTGCCGACCGCGTCTATATCGTCCACGGTTGCGGTAACGGCGACTTTGGCGCGGTCGCCCGGGTCCCGCTCGATAGCCTTGAGCTGAACTAGTCCATCATAGATTTCTGGCACTTCCATCTCGAATAAACGCGCCACCAGTGTCTTGTGTATGCGCGAGAGCACCACCTGAGGCCCCTTGGCGTTATCTTGAACCTCCAAGATAAGGCACTTCAAAACGTCGTTCCGCTGGTAATTGTTCGGACGCGGCGCTTCGCTAAACGGCAACACCCCTTCGGTACGCTCCAAATCAAGGATAAGACTACCGCGTTCCATTCGCTGAACATGCCCGCTAACTACCTCGCCCTCGCGGTCTTTATACTCCTCGTAGACCTGTTGCCGCTCCGCCTCCTTAATTTTCTGAACAAGGATTTGACGCGCTGTCTGAGCCTCAATTCGCCCAAACTCTTTGGGATCTACTTCAACCTCAATCATCTCATCTAACTGGACATCGGGCTTCAATTTTGCCGCCTCTTCAATGGGGATCTCTTTGGCAAAACTCTGCATGATTTCGACGACCTTCTTCGGCACATAACACTTGATTTCGCCTAGCTCGGGATCTATCCTGATCGAAACCCCGTGTGTCGAACCGTAGCGTCTCTTTGCCGCGGAATAGAGCGCCGCCTCTATTGCTTCGATAAAGGTCTCTTGCGGTAATTCCGTCTGATCCATGATTTGACGAACGATCATCAACAAATCACTTGTCATGGTTTATTCTCCACTACCCACCCAAGATGTTACCACATCAGTTTGAGTTGAGCTCTTATGATGGTTGAAATTTGAAGTTCGGTTGTTTTTCCGGATTCATCAAGGCGAAGCGTCCCATCCTTGACAGCCAGTACAGTTCCACTCAATTGCCGCGATTCGCCTGTCACAGAGGCTGTTTCTATCTGAACCGCCCGTCCCGCATTCCTGCGGAAATCCGCCTCGGTGACTAGCGGCCTGTCAATCCCCGGCGAAGCGACTTCAAGCGTTGCCTCCCCGTCTATCAGCCCGTGCACCTCCAGGATTGGCTGAACCGTGCGGCTAACGTTTTGGCAATCCTTTACGGTAATCCCGCCTGACTTGTGAATCAGAAGTCGTACCGTCTTTGCCCTGCCTTCGCCTTGAATCTCGACATCGACAAACTCAAACCCCTCACGATCAAGAACGGGCGACAGCAGTTCAATTATTGAAGACTTCAATTCAGGTGCCATCTGTGAACCCGGCCGCTAAAAATAAAAGAGCGGGAAAAACACCCCACTCTTAAGAATAGTACCATTCACCGAGACTCGGACGAACGGTTCGGCGTACAACGGCGCCAAACGCACAAAAAAACCGCGATGCTTTGCCCTTCACGCATGGAAAGGTTCTTCGCGGCTGGACTTATATGGTATCACAATCCAAAGGACAATGCAAGCAAAATTTCCAAACGGCTTTGACCGATTCGGCTATGGATGTGCACAAGTCGATTTGTCGGAGTGAAGTCGGCTCGGGACGACACTAAACTCGACTCTGTACAAAAGCACAATATCTGGATTTGACATAAGCCGGAGCGACCCCAATCCCGTAGGCGGGGCATCTTGCCCCGCATTGATGGTACTGGAAAACGCCACCGACTTTTTCACAAGTCAACCAAAAACACCAGACGCTTAAAATCTCGCTTGTCTTTCTGGAACGTATGATTGACACTAACTGTCATGTTGTTAAAATGTACAAAGTCGAGCTAAAGTTTTCTTATGAAAACCCGGCAATTCTCATTTTGGAACCAAGAACCTAATCTACATCCAAGTGCAAAATCATACGATTTTGACCCAAAGATAACAGGAAATGGCGGGCAATGCCCATCCTGCAAATGTACTTGCGCGCCCGATCGATGTGATTTGCGAGTTTCACCCTACTCAACACCCATTGCTCGTAAATTCTTCAAGCTAATCCCCAAACTTTCAAACGGATCGCGTTGGCAGCTGTCCTGCTCAACAATGTACCATTCGACCCCCGCCTCTCTGGAGGCATCAAGAATTGCGCCCCAATTGAGATTGCCCTCTCCCACTTCGGCAAATAGTTGAACGCTGCCGCGCATCTCCATGTCCTTGACGTGAATTGTCGGGATGCGTCCCTTTAATTTGCGAATCCAGGCGGCAGGATCGCCGCCCCCGTGTTGAATCCAGTATGTGTCAAGCTCGCTATTGAGAAAATCGGGATCGCTTTCATCGTATAGAATTTCCAAGCCGGTGCGTCCGTCAAATCTCTCCAACTCGAAGCTATGGTTATGGTAGGATACGATAAGTCCGCCTTCGGCGAGGCGTTGCGCCACTTCAGAGGCTTCTTTGGCGAAACGCGCAAACCCCTCGGCGTCGCGATCCGAGCCGGGAATGCTGCTGATCGCCACATACTTACAACCCAGGATGTGATGTTCATCAATAACGGATTCTGGTTCGGAGCGCATTCGCTCATAATCGGTGTGGGTGGCGCAAACGGTCAACCCCTCCGAATCAACGAGCCGCCGTAATTCGTTGGGTTCGATCGGACCAAGCGCCGAACATTGCACGGCATCGTATCCGAGTTGTTTCACCTTCTTTAACGTCTGAGCGATATCGCCCGGCGTTTTAGTGAAATCTCGCACGGTGTAGAGTTGCGCGGCAATCTGTGATGTGGACATAGTAATACTCCTTTCACGTTTCAATTTGACGCGATGGCATTATAACAGACTGGGTTTTGCGTGTCAATCGGATTTGAATGCGTGGAAATGTATTTGATTCCTGAGGAGGTGGAAGAATGGAAGGTTGGAAGCACGAAGGATTGGAAGATTCGAAGCCCCCATTATCCCCGACGGACAATTCTTTCCACAAGTAACATCCATGTCGCTTACTTGTTCTTTCGCTAAATATATGGCTCATCCGAAACCGAGTTTTTTCCTCAAAACTCGGTTTCTTTCGTAGCAAAAAAGTGTCCACTAATCTCGATTGCCTATCATTCAAACAGGCTCTCAAATCATAGTCCATCACTTAATCACAAAAATCACAGTTCAGACAATGTGAATCACCGCCACCCGACACTTACCACATACACTTGGCGAATGAACTACTTAACCCAATCAGTTTGCGCTACAGAGGTGCCAGCTTGGCGAAAAACTCATCCTCGTTGAGAATCTGGATCCCAAGTTCCTTCGCTCGATCAACTTTTGAGCCGGCCGCCTCCCCGGCAATTAGGTAATCGGTCTTTGATGTAACACTTGACGTGGTTTTGCCGCCGAGCTCCTTTATCTTCCTTGACGCTTCCGAGCGAGCCATCTCCGAGAGCGTTCCTGTCAAGACAAAGGTTTTGCCCGTAAAGAAACTCTCTTGTGGCACGTCCGAATGGGGGCTTTCGTCTGTCTCCCACTGAAGTCCCGCGTCTTTCAACCGCAACAGAAGTTCCTGATTGGCGGCTTGTTGAAAGAATTGGCACACACTCTCAGCTAACTTGGGGCCTATACCGTGAATACTTGCAATCTCGTCAATGTTTGCGGCGGCGAGCGCGTCAATCGACCCAAATCGTTCAATCAACAGTTCTGCAACGCTCTGCCCAACGTGCATGATCCCGAGTGCAAACAGAACTTTGGCGGCAGGTACGCTCTTGCTGCCCTCAATTTCGCGAATCAGGTTTTCCGCCGATTTTTCTCCCATGCGCTCAAACTTGATGAGTGCGCTTTTTTTGAGATCGTAAAGATCCGCCACACTCTTGACCAACCCGGATTCTACAAGTTGGGTTATCGCCGCAGGCCCCATCCCTTCGATATTTAGGGCGCTTCGCGACGCGAAGTTCTCGATTCGACGCTTCAACTGCATCGGGCAGGCGCCATTCACGCATCGGACAGCAACCTCCTCCGTAGAGCGTTGGACAGGAGAATCACATGCCGGACAGCGATCGGGCAAATGAAACACCTTCTCCGTTCCATCCCGCTTCTCCTTAACCACGGAGATTACTTTGGGAATAACATCGCCCGAGCGTTCCAGTGTCACCATGTCCCCGACGCGAACATCTTTGCGGTGGAGATCTTGTTCATTGTGCAAGGTGGCATGTGTAATGGTCGCGCCCGCCAACTGCACAGGTTCCAAGATGGCTCTCGGGGTTAGGACGCCGGTGCGCCCCACTTGCACATCAATCTGGCGGACTCGCGTGGTTGCCTGACGGGCGGGAAACTTACAGGAAATCGCCCATCGCGGACTCTTTGCGGTAGAACCGAGCTCTCTCTGCTGCGCGATGGAATTTACCTTGACCACGATGCCGTCAACATCGTACGCGATATTCTCGCGTTCCGCGGTTTGGCGGCGGCAGTATTCAATCACACCCTCTATTGATGGAAAGCGCTCGTATGAAGGGTTGACTTTAAACCCCATGCCAGCCAATACGGAAAGAGTTTCAGAATGTGTCGCCAACTGAACACCTTCGGCATAGCCCACGGTATATATAAAGATATCAAGCGGACGCGACGCCGTGATTGAGGCGTCAAGCAATCGAACTGATCCGGCGGCGGCGTTTCGAGGATTCGCGAAGGGCGCCTCTTCGTTTTCTATTCGTTCCCTATTGATGTCGTCCATCCGGTCGCGCGGTATGAATACCTCGCCGCGAACTTCCATAATTGTTGGAACCGGATCACTTGAGGCAATCTTAAGCGGGATGGATCGGATTGTGCGCAGATTGGCGGTGACGTTTTCGCCGTAAGTGCCGTCTCCGCGCGTTGTGCCGCGAGTCAGCCGCCCGTTTTCGTAAACCAAAGAAACGCCCAAACCGTCAATTTTTAATTCCGCGACGTATTCAATCGCCTCTTCGGGAAGCGCCTGCCGCACGCGCCGGTCAAAATCGACCAATTCCTCGGGACTGAACAAGTTGTCCAAACTCAGCATGTCGCTGTAATGTTGAACTCGCTCCCCGAATCCGACCGCGCCGCCGACCCGTTGCGTGGGTGAATCGGGAGTAACTAACTCTGGCGCCTCCGTCTCCAGCGCCTCCAGTTGTTTCATCATTGCGTCAAAACTCTCGTCGGAGATTTCCGGACGATTCTCGACATAGTATTTGTGTTCGTGATGGCGAAGTCTTTCTCTGAGATCTTCTATTTGATTTTCGATTGAATTTGCGGCCATAATTTATTACAGTTGGCTTATGTAAAGAAAGCGTGCATGAAACCATCAAGCGAGTGGACAGCGAGTGCGATAGAAATCCCCAATGTGGAGAATGTTCTACAATTCCGTAGGCGGGGCATCTTGCCCCGCTTGCCATCGGCCGAGTGTTACTGGATAGGGCGCTCCCTTTACATCTTACACCAAACCGAAGTCACATAGCAACAGATAAAGCGAACCTCAATTAAGACTTGACAACAGATTCGACACGATTGAAAATATTCAAAGAATACCGATAAGACTTGAAGACCGGAATTCAAGGGAGGCGCACCCACGGATGATTTCCCTATTGCCCCGCGAAAAAGCGAGTATCTACCAAAACTACGGATTGAAAGTTGCCGATGCCGTGCGTATTGGAACGGGCGTGATGAGCGCCACGATGGCAGTCCATACGAATCGCGGAAGATTGTTCCTGAAACGTTATAAGTTCAGTCTTGACCTAAACCCGTCCACCGAAATCTCGCGCATCGCCTATGCTCACGCGGCGCAGGATTTCCTTTGCGAACGCGGTTTCCCCGTTCCCCGCCTTCTCCGAAACCGCAACGGTGGCACGCTGACGGTTGAGGGGGGCGATATCTACGCCATTTCGGAGTTCGTGGATGGACATGACTACAACGCCGTGAAACCCGCCGGAGCCTTGCGCTGCGCGGGCAAAATGCTGGGCCGAATTCATGGAGAATTGCGCGGCTTTCAGCCGCCAGTTGCCCGCGAGTGGACATCAATGAAGGACGAGGTTGTCAACACGTTGCGACAGCGGCTTGAGCGGATACGAATCGCCGCTTCGGAAACCGACGCGTATCCCGTATCGGCAAATCGAATCGATGCATGGATGGCGGAAGTGGAGGGATTAACTCCAAGACTGCCGGCTGCCAACAGGGGAGGTTGGATTATCCACGGCGATTATCGCGCGCAGAATCTAAAATTCGACAGCGAAGGAAAGGTGAAGAGCGTCTTGGATCTTGACGCGGTGCGTCCCGCCAATCGCCTCTATGATCTGGCGTATGCCTTGGTCTTTTTCCCCGCTGTCTACCAAAACACGCCCCTAACGTCCCGTCAGAAGTCAATTTTTCTTGACGCCTACGAATCGGTTTGCCCTTTGACAGAAGAAGAACGAAACACTCTCCCCGCTCATCTCGAACTCGCCTACCTTCGCGGCATGACGCTCTGGCTGCGCCTCCACGACAGCGAAGGCATGCGCGAGCGAGTACGTCCGTGGATCAGGGGTTATCTGAGTAGTGTGGACACCGCAACCAGAGTACAGCGCGGAGTATAGAAACCGAGTTTTTTCCTCAAAACTCGGTTTCTTTGGCAATCCTTATGTTATTTTGAGGTGTTGTCAGCGCTGAGCAAATAACTGAAGGCGCCTGGTGCCTTCTCAACGTAGGTGAGACCGTCCGACTTTCGTAGAGCCGCAGTTCCAATCTCGTTTCTTTCTTCGTCCAGCGCCACGGCTTGATTCGCGTCGATCGCAAAGCCGCACTCGGAACCATCAATCAAAATCACCTCATATCTGTTGTTTGGAAGAATCCGGCAGATTCCGATTCCATTCCCGCCCGCTTTAGGGAAGCGCACAGATTTACCACGACTGTCCATGAAGATATAAATCGGCGTCATCGCGTAATCGGCTCGATGTCCCTCAATCTCACCGCTAAAGACCTCAATCGCTCCATCTTCCGTCCAACCGGCGTAACCGTTCGGCGGCAGATCCAGCTGCTTGCCGTAGGCGCTTACGACCATGCGTTCGTCATTTGCGTTGCCGTTTACCGCGGTGATGCATCCGTTCCGATATCGAGTCACAACTTGGGAGCGCTTGTAGGCGCCGGATGCCACGGCGGTCGTCGTGTCCAGAAGATTTCCATCCGCGTCCGCATACCGTATTTCCGCCGCGCTAGACAACGCATAGCGGCTCTGCAATTGCTGTAGCATGTAGTAGATGCGCAACGTGCGTGCGAGGTCGTCTTCGTATTGGAGAATGCCGATATGTCCAAAGGCAATAGTTGCGGCGAGATGTCGATCGCTGCGCGGATCCTCACCCGATCGCCCGCTAGGTTCCGGCTCCTCGCCCCGGTAAAACATGCCGTACTCTCCCATCGCGATATTGGCGCACAGATCGTGAGTTTTCCGAAGTTCAAAATCCACCAACCAGGGCCCCCACGCCAACTTCACCTCCCCTGCGCGGTCTTGGGCGTAGTTCCCGTCAATGAGACCGCTGAAAATGAAATGGTGTCCGCCCTCGGAGAATACGGGCCCATTATATACTTCCTGCTGGATCAGCATGGTTTCTCCGTAAGCGTAGAAGGTTGCGGCAAAGGTCGCCGCGCCCGGCACGCGGTAGTCGTAATCCACGAAATCCAAGGTGTGCAGTGTATGCACGTCGAGGTAACTGGCGTTGAATCCGAATTTTTCTTTGATAATCGGCGTCAGCAATTCGCAGTATTCCGGTGATCGGGCAGGCTTGGCTCGGTAACAGCGGCGCCAACCTCCGTGCATCCGATTGTCCCGTGTCCGCGTGATGAGGTCGGTGTCCCAGTATTCGTTGACGGGAGCGATGTCAAGGAACTGCGTATAAGGACCGTAAATGTAACCGATCTCGTCCCGTAAAACGCGAGAATATTCCGCCCATCCTTCATCGCCGCCCTTTTCCGGCGCGCCGCGCGTTCGGAACGTGAAACTTTCGCCTCCATCGCGCCATCCGCCTTCATGGTCTGTAATAGTCATCTCGGTTACGCCGTAACGGTGCAGTTTTTTGAAAAAGCGTATCCCGTCTTCTCGCGGATTCTCGGACTGATGCGCTTTCCAGAGTCGCGTGCCTACATCTTTCAGCCACGGAGACTTCGGATTCGGAATTGTGGGAAGCATCTCCTCGTAACGCGGGGACACGGTGATGAAAAACCGCTCGTAGCAATCAACCCGCTCGCCGTTGGTTTTGGGGATGTATCGCGTTCCCGTGTTATAGATAACCCCGTCAGGGGTTAGGGCGGGTGAGGGCAGCAGCATGGAGGCGTTCGATAGATACCAGTCGGTGTTTCCGGTCAGGAATAGCGGAGCGTCTTGGGGGCCGGCGACGATAACCGCGGGACGTCCGTCTGGAATATAACCGTTGTAGGTGTAAAACGGATTGTCGACCAGACGCGGATTGTCTACGCCGACAGCCTTTCCGTATCTAACCTCGGCAACATTGCCGCCAGGCGCAATCGTGTCAATCACCAGCGACTTGTTCCAAAGCCGATATACATAAATCACATCCTGGCTTACGCCATTGGCTTTCAGCCGCCATCGGGAGACGACCTTTTCGTCCTGCAGTGTCGTGCCTAGATGCTCGGCGGATTCCGGCGGGGAGGGTGAATCCGCGTCGGTTGCCATATACACGCCGCCGCCGACGCACGGCTGAATCGGACCGCCTCGCCCCTCCCATTCCGCGCTGATGTCGCCCAAGCTGCCGGTACGGGGTTCTAGCCGATATATAAGGGAGCCGTCCGCGCCCTCATAGCGAAAGGTAAAACCATCGCCCTCGGCTTGGATGTGTGTCGTGAATTCGTCTGTCAGGTTGTCGGGCAAAATTGTCTCCCTCCGCGTTGGAAACGGGAGTTCGCCTGGCCCGGTGTTCGTTCCTGTCCCCTGTCCGGGGAACATCGGAATGCCGCGTCGAGGGCGCGGTGTGAAATACAGCGGTTTGAAGTCTTCAACGAAGACCGCAAGATTGTCAAAACAGATTAACCGATCTTCCGGTTCATTGGAATCACGAATGATGAACCCGGTGAAAGTGGAGCCGTCCGCGACGAGATTAATTTGATCGGGAGACAATCGGTAGTAAGATTGAAACCATCCCCAGTTATCCCAATCGGCGCGCATGGAAAACCGCATCTCGCGCCCATCCGAAACTTTGAACAGCGCCACAATCTTGGGGCGATGGCGTTCTTTGCCGTAGATCCAACAAGAGACGACCTCAAAGCCGTTTTGGATAGGTATGGGGGCTGGTGGCGTGATGCGGATTTCGGGATCATCCCCGCTCGCGCTATAGGTGAGTTTGGCGACGTATTTGCCCCAGAGTTGCTGCTCGCGCGAGCGCACGAATTGGGCATCCGCATTGGCGGCTTCAATCTGCCATCCTGTCAAATCCTCGAAGTCGACCAAAGGCGGGTGGGTATCCTCCGTGCGGTTTGCCCACTCCATCTCGTAGGGACGCTGACCGACAATCTCCTCGTCCTCACCCCAACTTAGATTGCCGGTAGCTAGAACAGTTGCCATGAACATGGTTGTGCATAGGATTTCTGTTGTCAAATTAGATTCCTCCGTAGCTGTGTGAACAAGTTCAACGAATTTTTGCTTAGTCTCAGTAAAAAAAGAGTAGGGGGTGTGATGATTGTTATACTTCACGCTGCTGAAAATTGCGTATTTTCAAGCGTCTGGCGGTAGTTGTAGGGTGGGCACTGCCCACCATTCCGATTAGTTTGGGATAAATAGTTGGCTCCCCTGGCGCGCAACGTAACCGCGTTGATGGTCGGCAGTGCCCACCCTACTGGCGTAATCCCGCTACTAATTTCGCGGCGAGGTTAAATGCGCAGAGAAAATTCTGCGTGGATGCGACTCCTTTATAGGCGATGTCAAACCCGGTGCCGTGATCGACGGATGTCCTGATGATCGGCAATCCAAGCGTCACGTTTACGGTTTCGTGGAAGCCGTGCAACTTCATCGGGATGTGACCTTGGTCGTGGTACATGCACACGACAGCGTCATAATCCCCGGCTAAGGCTTTCATGAAAAGCGTGTCCGGTGAAATGGGACCGTGCGCGTCAATTCCTTGGCGCCGCGCTTCTTGGATGGCGGGGGCAATCTCCTCAACCTCCTCGCTACCAAAGGCGCCACCCTCTCCCGCATGGGGGTTCAGCCCGGCGACAGCAATCCTCGCACGGGGGAACAGTTTTTTCGCGGCTTCATGAGTCGTTTGAAGCACGGAAAGCACACGATCACACTTCACGAGGTTTACCGCCTCCTTCAACGCAACGTGGGTCGATACATGCGTGACAATTAATGTCGGCGCTACCAAGCTTAGAACGTAATCGTCGACGCCGCACATATCGGCGATGAACTCCGTGTGACCCTGAAAATCCGGAAACGTATACCGGCAAGCCGCTTTGTTAATCGGAAGCGTGACCATGGCGTCAATTTTCTTTTCTAGGGCGTGTTCGGCGGCGACCTGGACGTATTTCACGGCGGCGCGCCCGGCTTTCTCCGAGATTTTGCCTATCGTAATATCCGTTTGTCGGAGTTGCCGACAGTCAAAGATATTGAGGCATTCCGATTTAGCTTGCTCGACCGAGGCGACGGGATGAAAAGCGAGATTCAAATTTAGTTTATCCCGGGCAAATTCCAGCGCCTCCAAATCTCCGAAAACGATGTACGGATGAAGCAAATGGTTGCCTGCAACCGAGCGCACGAGGATTTCGGGCCCCAGGCCGCAAGCATCACCCATGGTTATCCCGATTAGCATGCTAGTGAGGCTCCCATGAATAATTGACTAGAAATTCTGACAATTCTAACAATTGACTGCAAGCTATTCGGTGGTGACATCCCACAGCAGAATTGTTCCATCCTCACTACAACTGGCGAGCGTGTTCCCATCTGGACTGAAAGCGACGCCGCGGACCCAGTCTGTATGCCCGGTAAATGTACGCTTGTGTTTACCCGTTGTAGCATCCCATAGACGGATGGTTTTGTCCCAACTCGCACTAGCGAGTGTATCTCCGTCTGGACTAAGGGCTACATGAGTGACATCATTCGTATGTCCTTCCAGTGTTAAATTGCGGATGCCCGTGACTGCGTCTCGCAGCCAGATTGTATTGTCATGACTTACGCTGGCGAGAGTTGCGCCATCAGGACTGAACATTACGTAAGAGACACCTGATCGATACCCTGTGAGTGTCTTTTCATATTCGCCTGTTATGGGATTCCACAATAGGATGGTCTTGTCGTCACTTCCACTGGCAAGTGTCTTGCCATCTGGACTGAACGCGATACTATTAACTGAATCAGAATGTCTCGTTAGAGTTTTTCTGTGTTCTCCCGTAGCAGAATCCCACAGCCGAATTGTATTATCCTTGCTCCCACTAGCAACCGTTCCTCCATCTGGGCTAAAAGCGACACAAAGAACCCAGTCCGTGTGCCCGGTGAGTGTCTGTATTCGCGTACCAGTGCTGGCGTTCCAAATCCAGATATCGTCCTCGTGTGAACTAGCGATTTTGCTATCATCGGCGCCGAAAAGAGCGGCACAAAACCTATGCGTGCGTCCATCAAGCGTGCGCATAATTTCAAGCTTCACCAAACTCCAGAGATAGATGCTATAACTCCTGCCTACGATTATCTCTCCATTAGAGGAAAACGCTACGCTTGAGAAGCCGCTTGTGTGTCCAACGATCGACTGCTTATAGTTGCCTAAGGTGTAATCCCACATTCGGATGGTATTGTGATTGTCTGCACTTACAAGTGTCTGTCCATCCGGGCTGAAGGCGACACTATTCACCCTACCCGTGTGACCGGTAAGCGTCTTTATGTGGGCACCTGTGACAGCATCCCAAAGACGAATAGCATTATCGTCACTTCCACTCGCAATAGTGCTCCCATCTGGACTGAAAGCGACGCTATTAACGACATAACTATTCCCTGTGAGTGTACGTGTGAGTTCACCAGTCACTGCATCCCTAAGCTCAACGACCAAACCTCCACTAACAATTGCGCCTCCATCTGGGCTAAAAGCGACGTTTCCGCTGCGCCGGATGACCTCACGTTTGAGTTCCCCTGTAAAAGCGTCCCACAAACGAATCTTGTCACCAGCACTAGCAAGTGTTCCTCCGTCAGGACTGAAAACGACGCAAGAAACTTTTGACGCTTGAGAATTCTTTTCAACCCCTACCACGGTGTTCCACAATTCAACTCCCGTCACGACGTTCCAAAGATGAATTCGATAGGTATGATTATACTCCACATCATCATGGAACTCTATATCTATTTCCTCTGTTCCTATAGCGAGATTGTGTCCATCAGGACTGAAGGCGAGGGTGTTTACGAAATATGAGTCCTTAGGCCCTGTGAGTGTACCTTTGTGCTCACCTGTGATGACATTCCACAGTCGGATGTTTTCTCCATACGTACTGCTTGCAAGCGTGTGTCCATCCGAACTGAACGCAAGGGTACGAACTTCGCCCATATGGTCAGTGAGAAGAGTGATTTCAGCGGCCGTATGCGCATCATAAAGCCAAATACCGATGCTACTAGCGATCGCGAGTCGTGTGCCATTTGGAGAATACGCGATTTCAGATACGTCACCTTTGCCAAGGCGAAGTTTGGCACCTCCTGGCAAGCCCCAATGGCTGTACGGACTTCGTTGGACGGATGTTTTCTGTTGTTTAGTTGTACTCTGTCTCGGGGAGTCTTGGGAGCAACCGCTCTGTAGAAAGAGTGCTGTAACGAACAGAAAACTAAACTTAAAATAACAGTTTTTACTCATGATAACCCTTCCACTATAAAAAACTTAGGTAACTGTTTAGTGCATCGTTTGGTTCGTAGTAGTACAATTCGTTGCACGTCTGTTCTGGGCATGTAAGCCCCCGATTCGTCGGAATCAGCATTGGATTCCCTGCTCGGTGTGTTCTCTGATCGGTGGACTAAACAGTTACAAACTAAGGATTTTCCGCGACGTGGGGTATGTTCGCGAGACGAAGTTGCAACTTCCTAGACTTCCAACCACACCTTCAAGGGATGTCTGCGTTCCGTCAACGGGATCGCTACCCTCGCGCCGAGCCGATGGGATTCATAAGTGCCGAGAATGAGTTCAAGCGCCTTTACGGCTTGGGCGCCGCTTAGCGGATGCTCGTCACCGGTCTCAATGCAGCGGACAAATTCTTCAACGGCAATGCGGTAAACGGCATCCCAACTGCCGGGGCCTCGACCGGCGAGTTCAGTCGCGGATAGTTCTATCGGTCGCCAAACATTATCCTCGGGGTTATCCGACCAAAGCGCATCCGAGCGGTGCATCAGCGGACAAGGGGATTCCGGAACTCGTACAGCCAAGGCGCCCTTTGTTCCGATCAACTCGATGCCGAAATACTCGGGTTCCGCTCTCCAGAACTCGACCGTCGCGGTAACGCCGTTCTTGAATCCCAGCATGGTTGCCGCTTTGTCGCCCGCCATGGGGCCCATTCCGCCGGGATGGGGTTGGATGTCTTTCGCAGTTGCCGATTTTCCATCCGTTGTTACATATCCGTTGAGCCACTCCGCATCTCCGGCAAAGAACCGAGCCGTGTCAAAAAGGTGCGTGCCTAGATTGATCAGGCTATGTCCCGATGGAAATGAATTGCGCAGCGTGGCTCGCATTGTCACGAGGTCGCCGATATACCCCTCCTCCAGCAGCCTTTTTGCTCGGACATGGTACGGATCGCATCGCCGAATGTGGTGGATAGCAAGCTGGACTCCAGCCCGATCACATGTCGCCACCATCTCGTCGGCGTGGGTTAGCGAGGTTGCAATAGGTTTTTCGCCCAAGACGTGGATGCCCCGCTCTGCCGCCGCAAGCGCCATTTCGTAACGCTGGATGGGATTGGTCACTATTTCGACGATATCCAGATCGGCATTGGATAGCATCTCCTCGTAACTGGAATAGATTGTAGAAATGCCGCCCTCTTGAAACTGCGCTCTTTCGGTGTCGGTTTGAGCGGCGGCGGCGACCAATTCGACTCGCGGCGCGGCGTTCAACGAGGAGACATGCGAGCTCAAGTGTGTTGTGCCGACAATGCCGGTACGGTAGTTTTTCATCGTGCGGTCCTACAGTTAATGCTATACTTTGCGCTGCCGAGAATTGCGTGTTTTCAAGCATCTAGTCCGTAGGTGCGGTTTCCAACCGCACCTGCCGTGAACGCACGTCGCGACCTGGAGATCGCTCCTACAAAAAGACGCAGTTTCTAACAGCATGGAGTATAATTCCGAATCTAAAATTACAAAAACCGGCAGTTTGTAGTTGCTCAATTCATTGAGCGCCTCCGATTGGTTGTAACCTTTAGATTTTGAATCCGTATGAGAACCCAAGTTTTCAAGAAAAAACTCGGGTTCGAGTTTAATTAGCGGTTGGGTTTTCCGGAACTCCAGTTCCAGTTGTCGGGAGGCCAAACGTTGGCGCCGACGACTTTGTCCTGGTTATCCGCCAGCGAAAAACCGGGGGCGTACCAATCTTTGACTTCCTCGACCCATCGTTTTATGTGAGGGGTGTTTCTGTGATATTCAAACGCCGCTTTATTCACGTAAACCTCGTATAGGTAGAGAGCGGATCTGTCCTCTTGGTTCTGGTAAATGTCGAATCTGAGACATCCCTGTTCCTCGTTGACCGATCCGATCGCGTCGCGTCGCAAGGAGTCGATAAAGTCTGACACATGGTCTTCTTTGACTTTTAGCGGCGCATGGATAACAAACAATCCCCTATTGAAGGCGTCATCCTCTACGGTGGACGCTCGTTGTGAATCCCAGCAGGCGTCACCGAGGGGGAACACCGGGCGGTACTTGGCATACTCGGGAGGCACGCTTGTCCAGTTCTTTGTCGTTTGCGAAAACCGTTGGTAGTGCGGCTGGCTGAGATGTTCATAAAATGCGCCCATGTCGTTGTAGATTTGACACAGTCCAAGTTTTGTCGGGTCGTTCTCATCTTGAATGACATCGTAGCGCCGGCACCCAGATTCGCTCTCAACCGAAGTCTTGGCATTTAGCGCCGCCTCGCGGATAATATCGTCCACATGTTGCTCTTTCGCGTGCATGGGTATCATTAGAACTTCCATAGTATTTCCTCTTCTTCCGGTTGATTTGACTGCATCCGCTGCGGAGAAGTTGTTTTAGAGCAGTCCACTATTTCTGTATTTTATCAGGGAGAGATGAAATCCGTCAAGACAATTCTACAGGACCTACGCGCTTCCGTAGGGAACAATGATCGTTGTTCCCTACGGTCTCATTGATGGGGTCTCTGCTGTAGTTGCCCGATTTATCGGGCGTCATAGTAGTAGGCATACTCCGTATGCCGTAACCCTTGTTTAGATCGCTCATCGGGCGCTTCGGAAGGGTGTAACATCTAGATTTTGAATCCGTATAACTTTCCGGCGAAAATCCTTAGGTTGGGTTGAACGGCGCCTCAAGAACGCCCCGTCCACAGGCTAACCGCGTCCAGACACCGATAACGCTAAAAGACCCCGAAATCGGAGTGAAACCCGACACTGCGACCTCTGTATTGGCGAATCTCCCCGATTTTATGTCATTAAAATGAACTCGACAGCGCGTATGTGGTGCGAAGTTCGCGGTCAGAACTGCTAGCGCGCTATGAAATTGCAGCACGCATGACACTTTAAAACTTGACGGTTATATGTTACAATGTGGCATGTTCTGCGGCGGCTCGGCATTCATGATGGGGCACGCACTGCGGGACGACGCTTCAAACAAGCGCCCATTGGTGGCGATTGACTCGTACACCAAAGACTACCGTCCGCTGCGTCAACTTTTTGACGATGCTTATTCGAGATGCGCGAGAACCTCTGGGAGTTCCGATTGCACGAACATATCATCGGCGTTAGCACAGGTATTGCCGCGCCAACCAATGTTCCCGGTGAGGCCACCACTCCTCGGTGGGTTCCCAATAAATGATAGGAGTACAATCTATGAACGAAAGACGATTCTATAATCGAGTTACGATGTGTGCGATTGGTGTACTGATTCTTTGCGTGACCGCGTATGCCCAGCCCGTCCACATCCCCGACCCCAACCTCCGCGACGCTATCGCGGCCGAGTTGGATATCGCCCACGACGCTCCCATCTCGCAAGAGGACATGAGTCGCCTGACAGACCTCAACGCTCGAGATCAAGGCATTGCGAATCTGACGGTTTTGGAGTTTGCAACCAATCTTACCTTCCTGAACCTGCTAAGCAATCGGATTGAGGACATCAGCCCACTTGCGAATCTCACCCAACTCACCGAATTGCACTTGGGCGGCAACCGGATTGAAGATATCGGTCCGCTTGCAAATCTCACACAACTCACGGTTTTGCGCCTGAACGAGAATTGGCGGATTGAGGACATCAGGGCGCTTGCAAATCTTACCCAACTGAGAGTAGCGCATCTGGACAGCAATGAGATTGTTGATGTCAGTCCGCTTGCGCGTTTAACAAGCTTGGAATCGTTAGATATTCGAGGTAACCGGATTATAGATGTCAGTCCACTTGCAAAACTCACCCAACTCACCGAATTGCGCCTGAACGAGAATCGGATTATCGATGTCACGCCGCTCGCAGACCTGACAAACCTTGTAGCCCTGTGGCTCAACGACAACCGAATTACCGATGTTACCGCACTCGCAAATCTCACGCAACTCACTCAATTGCTCCTGAGCAACAATCGGATTGAAGATGTCAGCCCGCTTGAAAATCTTACAAATTTAGAACATCTTGATACTCACAACAACCCCATATTCGACCCGGACAGTCCGCTTGTTGAGGTACTCGACCCAAATTTAAGGAGCGCTGTCCGAGAAACTCTCAACCTTCCCGATGGCGTACCTCTCACCCAAGCGATTATGCGGCAACTAACCCGGTTAGATGTACGTAACAGGCAGATATCAACTCTCACTGGACTGGAACACGCACTCAATTTAACCGAGTTAAATCTTGCTGGAAATAACATCAGCGACCTGGTTCCCATTGTCAGTCCGCTTGCAAATCTCATGCAACTCGCCGTATTGCAACTGGGCGGCAATCAGATTGAAGATATCGGTCCGCTTGCAAATCTCACACAACTCACGGTCTTGCGTCTAAATGACAATTGGCGGATTAAGGACATCAGTTTGCTTGCAAATCTTACTCAACTGAAAGTGGCGCATCTCGACCGCAATAAGATTGTTGATATCGGTCCGCTGGCACATTTAACAAACTTGGAATTGTTAGATCTTCGATTTAACCGGATTATAGATGTCAGTCCACTTGCAAATCTCACGCAACTCACCGAATTGCGCCTGAGCGAGAATCGGATTATTGATGTCACGCCACTTGTACGTTTAACAAACTTGGAATCGTTAGATCTTCGGCGTAACCCCATCGTGGACCACAGTCCGCTTGACGCGCTCGCGCTTTCTCATTTTTTATACGATCAAACGTGCGAGATGCCGCCGCTTCCGCTTGAACCGCGGTTGAAAAATAGAAATTACCCGTCTATCATTGCTCGGTGGAGCGGATTTGGTTGGACTCCCATTAGCAATCGTCCCGACTTATCGGACGCGGAAAATATAGCGCTACATGATTTACGGTTCAGCGGGAATGTGTTTGGGTTAAATTACCTCAAATGGCACAATAAATTTACGATGTCGGGGGATGTTGACAAGGCAATCCGCCAGCGAGATGAATTAATTTCCCTTAATTCCAATATGATTCATTTGGTTGACATTGACCTACGAGAGGCTCCTCTTGACTTGTTCCCGGAGGACTGGCCGTACTGGATACGGGATGAACGCGGAGATATCTTCATTGAATGGCATGCAGGGCACCCAGAGGACGACCACGGATTAATGGATTTCAGACAGCCAGCCGTTCAAGATATCATAGTTCAACAAGCTATTGCCGTGTCGAAATGTGGCTTATTCGATGGCATTTTCTTCGACTATTGGCACGAGAATTGGCTCGCTCTCAGCGGTTGGGATGGAACGCGCCAACACGTCTTTAGCTCCCTGGAAGAAGAAGTGCGTGCTCGAGAAATCATTGTACAACGCATCCAAGCTGAAACACACCCGGGTTTCCTGATTATGGGCAATGTCAACGACAACACAATTCCTAGAACAGGGCCCTATGTCAACGGTGGCTTTATGGAAACCGGCATTCCAGGAGACATGACAGACGCCAAACTGGACCATCTTATCGACACGGTTGAAAGCTCTTTGTTATGGCTTGAGAACAATTTACGAGAACCACGCATAAACGCGCTTGAAGGTTTTAGCATTCCCGGAGAACCTCTGGATAGTCCGAATAACATGAGGTGGATGCGTGCATTGACAACTCTGAACTTAACTCACTCGGATGGCTACGTTTTGTATAGCGAAAGCGGAATTTTTACGCACTATTGGTACGACTTTTGGGATGCAGACCTCGGACGCCCCGTCGGCGCTAAAGCCCAGCTCTACGATGACGACATCCCAGGGCTCTACATTCGGGAATACACGAACGGGTGGGCAGTGTACAATCACAGCGGGGAGGCGCAGGTCATCACGTTGCCTGAGGAAGTGCAAGGTGTCGCCAGCGGACTCGTGAATACGGAGCACGCCTTGCCCAATCTTGACGGAGAAATGTACTTGCGCGTGAAGCCGAAGAACCCGGCGGATGTCAACGGCGATGGCGTGGTGAATATTTTGGATTTGGTGGTGGTCGCGCAGAGATTCGGGACAGATAGTTTGGAGGGGGACGTGAATGGGGATGGGTTTGTCAATGTGTTTGACCTCGTTCAGGTTGCCGGGGCGCTCGGCGGTGGCGGAGCTGCGCCTTCTGCATATTCCCCGGAGCTGTCGATTATTAGCGCCGCGGATGTCGCGAGCTGGCTTGCACTCGCACAGGGTTTAGATGTCGGCGACGCGAATTTTCAACGCGGAATCCGCTTCCTCCAACAGTTGCTTGCGGCGTTGACGCCGAAAGAGACGATGCTGTTGCCCAATTACCCGAACCCCTTTAATCCGGAGACGTGGATAGCGTATCATCTCGCGCAGGAGGCGGAAGTGACGATTACAATTTATGACACAAAGGGGACGCTGGTACGCCGGTTGGCACTCGGGAATCAGGCGGTGGGGTATTACGCGGCGCGTGGAAAGGCGGCGTATTGGGACGGACGGAATGAGAGCGGGGAAAAGGTCGCGAGCGGGATTTATATCTATCAATTCCGGGCAGGGGATTATGTTGCGTCGCGGCGGATGGTGATTATTAAGTAGGATCAAGGATTTGATAATGTCGATTTTCGAGAATCCGGTACGATCGCGTCGCCAATAAAATCGCTTTACAAGAAATCCGGAAACGTGTATAATTCACATCTTACAATCGTCTCCTTCACATCTGCGATCCACCTTCCATATATGTTCGGGCAAATTGAAAATCCTCGAAGAATCGTAATCATTGGTTGTTTTTGTCTACTTGCCGTAGTTCCTTTGATCACCGACGGTGCTACGGCCGAAGGCAAACCGCTGTTCACCGAAATTACCTCGGCGGTGGGGCTTGACGATAGTTCGGAGCGGTGGCCCCCCGAAGGCACCTACACTTTGCCGGAGATCATGGGAGGCGGGGTTGCGCTCTTTGATTACGACAACGATGACGACCTTGACCTTCTTCAAATCCGATCTCTGCTTTTCCGGGAACCGACCGGCGAGACGGAGCGACGCTCCGCCGGCATCTCAAGCGGACGCCTCCCAGGGCTTATCTGGAGGCGCTTTCGTCTTTTCCAACAGCAGCCGAACGGTTCATTTTTGGACGTAACGGATGCCAGCGGCTTAAACGATGCCGGCTACGGACAGGGGATAGCCGTCGGAGACACCGATAACGATGGTGATCTGGACTTATTCATTACAAACTATGGCGCGGATTCTTTCTATCGTAACAACGGCAACGGTGGCTTCGTCAATGCAACGAAAGCATCCGGGTTTTCGGGAGGAGGTTGGAGCACATCGGCGGCGTTTTTGGATTACGATGCGGATGGCAATCTTGATCTGTACGTGGCGCGCTACCTTCGCTTTGATCCCGCTGTCTCCTGCCAAAGACTCAGCGATGCGCGCGACTACTGCGGTCCTCAGAGTTTTGAGGGCATACCGGATTCGCTCTACCGGAATAACGGCGACGGCACTTTCAGTGACGTGACTGCCGATGTCGGAATCGTTTCTTCAGACAAAGGGCTGGGCGTTGTATGTGCCGACTTCACCTCCGATGGACGGGTAGACATATATGTCGCCAACGATGGCGAGGCAAACCGACTCTGGGTCAACTCCGGTTCGGGAACCTTTTACGATGAGGCGATCATGCGCGGTTTGGCATTCAACACGCACGGAAAGGCGGAAGCCAGCATGGGAGTTACTGTTGGCGACGCGGATCGTGACGGCGACCTTGACCTGTTCATGACACATTTTATTAGAGAGACCAACACGCTCTACACTGCCTCGAGCTACGGGATATTCACCGATGCGACCGATAGCTCCGGATTCGCCGGAATAGACTTGCCGTTTACCGGGTTTGGATGTGGGTTTTTCGATTTCGATCACGACGCCGATCTTGACATCGCGCTTGTCAACGGACGCGTCATGCGCGGTCCTGTCCTGCCGGGAGCTCGGATCGGCACATTTTGGAATCCCTACGCCGAGCCGAACCTGCTATTTGAGAACACTGGGCGTGGACAGTTCACCGAGGTAAGCGCACGCGGCGGAACGTTTACCTCCCAAGTCGAGATTAGCCGAGGGCTGGCTTTTGGCGACATTGACCGCGATGGCGATCTTGATTTCGTGGTCGGAAACATCTGGGGATCGCCGCGAGTATTCAGAAACGACGCGCCCGCGCCCGGTTCGCATTGGCTCGCAATTCGCGCCATGACCGGCAAACGTGACGCTATAGGCGCGCAGGTGACGGTTGTGACAGCGGAGGAAAAGTTCGTCGGGCTTATACTCCCGGCTTACAGCTACCTAAGTAGTAGCGATTTCAAAGCCCACTTCGGTTTGGGAAAGATCGAATCGATTGAGGCGGTTGAAATCGTTTGGCCAAATGGAAATCGCGAACGGTTCACTGGATCCGGCGTTGACCGGATACTAACAGTTCACCAAGGTGAGGGTGAATCCCTAGGTTCTGTTGACATTTCATCGCCACCGGGAGATTAAGAGCGGGGCTCAGACATATCCCTTCGTAGGGGTTGGGTCTCCCAACCCGTCGTTCACACATTAAAGTTCGGGCGATCGAACCTCGCCCCTACGAATGGACACACTTCACAAGATTTGAGACTCCCCCACTGTAGGAGGGATCTCCTGATCCCGACAACGCGGTAGAATCAATCTCCAATCACGATTATTCATCCGCCTGATTCTATAGAATTGAACAGGAAAGAAACCCGGTTCTGAAGAAAAAACTCGGTTTCAGGACAACAAACGCGAAGTGGAACACACACATGAGCAGCCCACGATCAGATGGCGATTGGAAAATTGAATCCACCGTGAGCGATGAACAAGTGGATTTCTACCGAGACCGCGGCTACCTCAAATTCGGCAGAATTTTCACGACATCGGAGTTGGACGCATTGCGCGAGTACGTCGATGGCATGATTGCTTCGCTGCCTGAAGACAAACGTCCGGAGCAGATGGATGTGCCGCATTTCGAACATCCGTTCCTGTTCAACTACTTGGCGCATCCGCGTGTATTGGATATCATAGAACGATTCATCGGTCCGGATATCGTCCTGTGGTCGAGCCATTTTATCAGCAAACGCTCCGGTGACGGCTTGGCGGTGCCGTGGCATCAAGACGGCGTTTATTGGGGAAAGCGGCTGGAACCGATGCGCGTTATCACCCTATGGTTGGCGGTAGACGAATCCGTAGTCACAAATGGGTGTATGCGCGTAATCGCCGGAAGCCATAAACTCAGGGATCGGCGGTACGAAGGGGTACGCAACCAAGACAAGAACCTTTTTGCTCACGAGGTTGTCGCGGATGACGTTGAGCAGTCAAAGATTGTGGATTTGGAACTCCGGATCGGAGAATGCCACTTCCACGATGGCTTTACCATTCACGGCTCCAACCCCAACACGTCCCGAAGGCGTCGATGCGGTTACACGATGCGCTATATGCCCGCCACAGTGCGTTGCAATGATCCGGTGCTGAATTCCGACCATCACATCTATCTCTTGCGCGGGGAGGACCGTACCGGTGGCTCGAACATCTACGCGCCTTTGCCGACAGCGGACAAGCGTCAAGAGACAAATCGCCATACTGACTCCTAAATTTTTAAGTTACACGCATCGGCCGATTGTAGTTGCCCGATTCATCGGGCGTTTTGGAAGGGCGTAACGTAACTGTTTAAATCAGCCAAAAACAGCGGCAGAATTGATTTGACATGTATCACTCCCGTCTATCGGCAGGGGGTATTTCCTGATTGTATGTGGGAGGGGCATCTTGCCCCGATGCGGGAGCGACGCTCTAGCGTAATCGGTTTCCGTTGCGTAATTATTAAATGCGTTGATTTATTGTGAACGAGGAAAATCGGGGCAAGATGCCCCTCCCACTGGTGGCGTCCCCCATATGTTGGGTACATGGACGGACTCGCGTTCGATTGTGGAATAAAGTGATTGCTCTGCATTCTCTGTAAGAAATCAACCGACTAAAACAGTTACGGCGTAACATATAGTTGCCGAAACCCTAGCAGATGATCGATATAGCCATCGTCAATCCGAGTCGGTCTCCCGCAAAATGTGCGAAGATCGGAGTACGCCAAATTATCTCCACCTTCTACGAAGGAGTGCTGAAAAGCCATGATTGGATACGCTGCCGCAAGCCGCCCGGGGCGACCGAGATTGAATACTATGGGGGTTATCCGGGCGGCGAGTCCCAAGGACTGCTCCGAAATCTGAGTCAAAAGGCGCATCGGACAGGTGTTGAAGTGCATCCGTACACGCTTGTGGCTATCGCCGGCGTGTGGACAGGGTCGCGTCGAACGATTCCGCGTCACATCATTCCCGATGGCAGGATACCCCGATTCGCGGTTGAGAATCCGGAGTATATGTCCAAAGCGGCCGATGGAAGAAGCTGGCTAGATTGGGAGGTAGGCGAGCAGGTCTTGGGCTACGATGTTGGCTATTTGTCTCTGGCGTATCCCGAAGTCCGAGACTATGTCAGAGCCGCGCTTGTGGCATACGCGCGAGAATTTGGAGCGGACGGCGTGCAATTGGAATTTGTCCAAGTTTTAGCCGAGGGTGAGCGCGTGTGGCCGCTGGGCTACGACGCGCCGGCAATCGCCGACTACACGGAAGCGCACGGAATCGACCCCCGCCAGCTTGATAACGAGGATGAAGCGTGGACGCGCCAGCGCGCCAGCTACTACACCCAATTGATGAGAGAATTGAGAGAAGATCTGTCAGGACTGGGCAGAAAGATCGAAATCTCGGTAGCCACCGAAGGGGTTTGGGCTGATCCGGACGGCGCCTACAAGTTGATGTTGGATTGGCCCACTTGGGTTGAAGAGGGTTTGGTTGACACGTTGCACCCTAGATTCTGGATTATAGATCCCCACTATCCGCTAAGTTACCCGAACAGCGACACCGGTTCGTGGCATGTCGATCCGGCTAGAATCAAAACAGAGATTTCCACGGTGAAAGAGGTGGTTGGACAGCGGTGTAAAGTCTACGGCACCGTGCTAGGAAAGAATGGCGGAGGCGGTATACCGGTCAAGGACTTGGTTGAGCGAACTCTCGCCGCGGCGAAGTCCATGATCGAGGCCGGTTCGGACGGTTTCGGCATATACACCGATGAACGCGTAATGGCGGAAGAGTCGTTCTGGGCGGCTCTCAATCAAATACACAAGGGGAAGTTTTGAGCGGATCTGGGAGCTAATACCAATTTCGAATTATAAGTTACCAGCAATTCTCATTTTGAAACCAGGATTCTATGAAGCCAAGGCGCCTTTGAGATTTTGGCTCCAGAGGATTGCCATGTTGATAATGCGACTTAGTGGACTCGTGAAATTCGACGCATTTTAGCCCCAGAGGGGCGGCAGGTTTGTAGAAACGTGGATACCCCAAATTCCAAAGCCCCAGAGGGGCGACAGGTGTAAACGTGGAATTCGCACAAAATCATAAGATTCTGACCCAAGAATGACATCAGATGGGCTCGCGTCCCGCTGTCTATGCAGTCTCCACTAGACACAATCGCTCGGCAAATTCAAAATGAGAATTGCTGATAAGTTACAAGAACCGGCGGTTTGTAGTTGCTCAATTCATTGAGCGCCTCCGATTGATTGCAACATATAGATTTTGAATTCGTACGGCAAGATCTGCTCCAAGTATCATGACAACTTTTCCGATTTCAAACGTGCGATTACCGACTATCAGACTCGCGCCACCTACATGTCGGAATTGGACACGTTACTCGCGCTAAATCTCCAGACCTTTGAAAAAGCGCAATTTCCGACTGCGAAGCATAAACTGGAGCGCAATCTTGAAACTACTGATGTTCTATGCGCATGAATTCTGGTTCAAGACGACCCATAAGGCGCTTGACTCCGCCGTGGACCTGGACCGCGACGAACGGATTCAAGAGACTGTGGTGGTTTTCGTCCACGCCGAAGCAAGAGATGAGGGCCGAAGCAAGAGATGAGGATCGAACGAGTAAAGTTTTGACCAAGATGGTCAAGAACATAAAATGGCTCGCCGGCAAGTTCGGCAGTAAAAACGTCGTGCTTCATTCCTTCTCGCACCTTTCCACAAGCCGCGCCTCCCCCGATTTTGCGCAACAGATTCTCGTTGATGCGCAAAAACGCCTTCAGGCGGTCGGTTTTACAACTCACGCGACGACTTTCGGATATCTGCACGAATTCTCACTTCACGTTAGCGGCGAATCTCTCGGGCGTGTGTTCAAGGATATTTAGACAAGCATCCGCAATCTGCCACCCTTCCCATCCCTTTAGATTCCCATGCGTAACGCAACCGCTGCCAATAGCACGAGAAGAGAAACGATGCCCGTCAAGCTCGACACTATTGCCATACTGCGCCGCATTTTGTCAATCTCTTCGGGGAGTTCTTCGGTATCCGGCCCAAGAGTTTCAACGGCTGACTCCAACCTTCGTCCCAAAATAAAACTGTGAGTAAAGGTGAGAAAGATGAGAATGACAAATAAAATTAGTTTGATGCCAAGCGTTCTCATGAACAGTTTGAGCGCCTCGACATCCCCGCCGATAGCGCGAAAAACGTTAAACATGCCGGTGAATATAAGAATCATGACGCATATCCAGACAACCGGTTCAAACTGTTTGCCGATTCGGGTGAGTATCTTGATTCTTTCCACCGGTGGAGCGGATTTTTTGAAATAGGGTACGATTACCATTGCCAGTATGAGATTTCCGCCAATCCAGGCAACAGCGGCGGTCACATGTAACCACCGAATCAACAGATCGAGTATTTGCATCTTCTCTCCTTTGCTAAATAAGAATGGATGGATTCCGATTCCGTTCGGCATCGTTGACAAATCATCAATGCCGTGATAATATGATTAGCGCTTACGCAATCGGCCTTTATTGATAGACAAGGACAAAGGTGTAAAATAATGTGTAATGCGTAATAAAACTGTCACGCATTACGAATAATGCAATGCCAATTCTTGCTGTTACAAGGCGTCCGACCGCGTGAGTCCTGATGGTTTGACTCAAAGGTTGAAGTTACAGCATAGCATGAACCAAGAATCTTGGCAAGTTATACTAATTCCGAATCTACAAGTTACAAGAATCGGCAGTTTGTAGTTGCTCGATTCTTTAGTAGTTGCTCAATTTATTGAGCGCCTCCGACCGATTGTAACATTTAGATTCTGAATTCGTATTAGAATCCGAATTAGGAGTTCCAGGCGCATGGAAGATATCATACGAGGCGCGGTGATTGGCTACGGCGCGGCATTTAACATGGGACACGCGCATGCGGTTATGATGCGGGAGACAGAGGGGATTGAGTGTGTCGCTGTTTGCGATGTCGATGAAGAGCGCACCCGAGCGGCAAAAGAAGATTTCCCCGATATGAGAACTTACAATAGAATTGAGAATCTATTGGAAGATGAAGCTGTAGACTTAGTCGCGAACGTTCTGCCTCACAATGTACACTGTTCGGTCACGCTAGAGTGCTTAAAAGCGGGGAAGCACGTCGTCGTCGAAAAACCGATGTGTATTACAATCGCCGAAGCGACCGAAATGATTAACACGGCAAAAGACAACGGCTTGATGTTGTCTGTCCACCATAACCGCCGCTGGGACGCGGATTTCTGGACGTTGCGCGACTTGGTCCGAAGCGGCGTAATTGGTCAGGTGTATAGTGTTGAAATGTGGAGCGCCGGGTACGGAAAGCCGAACCCGAACTGGTGGCGCAGTGTAAAGGCGATTTCCGGCGGCAATTTCTACGACTGGGGAGCACATTACGTTGACTGGTTGCTTCATGTTATCGAAGAAAAAATGGTCAACGTTACGGGATTCTTCCAACCAAACTTGGTATGGAAGGACATTACAAACGAAGATCATGTTCAGGCAATCATCCGTTTCGCAAACGACTCGGTCGCCAATGTCCAAATGTCAAGCATAGCGAAGATTGACGAGCCCCGATGGAAATTGCTCGGTTCCCACGGCTCGATCGTCTCTGAAGCCGGGCGCTTTCGGGTGCACTCGGAAACTCCGACGGGAAGTGAAGAAAAGATCGTGGAGTTCCACGGGCGTCCTGGCGCCAGCTACTACGAAAACATCGTAGCGCATCTCAACACTGGCGAACCCCTTCTCACGACTGGCGAATCCGCGCGGCGTGTCGTGGCTGTGTTGGAGCTCGCGGAGAAATCCTCCAAAACGCACCAAGCGGAGACGGTGCCCTACGAATTTGACTAAAAGTTATAAGAACCGGTAGTTTGTAGTTGCTCATACTAATTCCGAATCTATACGTTACAAGAGCCGTTGGTTTGTAGTAGTGCAATTCATTGCACGTCCCATTGGGATCAAGTTAAGAAAATTTACGCATTATTTGTCTAATTTCCCGTTGTAAACCCTCAAACCGGTAGGGGCAAACACGATGCCGCGAACCCTGATTGTGTAAGTCTTTTAGCCCCAGAGGGGCGGCAGGTTTGTAGAAACGTGAAGACACCACACTCCAAAGCCCCAGAGGGGCGACAGGTGGAAAACTGTGTTAAGCACTTACCGAGAGAAAACCGCTGAACTCGCGCCCGAATACGCTTAACTTGATCCCTATGGTGCAATTCATTGCACGCCCCACATCGACTGTAACATTTAGATTCTGAAGCAGTATAAGTTGGAAACGATGGTGAGTGTATTTGCGTGGCGGAAGTAGGACGGGACTACCCTTTTGCGGGCTGATAATACGGATTCGTTCCGGACGCGTGGTCGGTTGTGTCAATGATGTTTACTATCTCCGGGAAGGATTCTTGAACCATGGCTTCGATTCCGTGCTTTAAGGTAACACTCGCCATTCCGCACCCCTGGCACCCCCCGCCCATGTGAACGAAAATCGAGTCGTCGGTGACATCCAAGAGATCGATATGTCCACCATGGGCGGCGACGGAAGGATTAATGCGTTCATCAATCAGGGCTTGAATCGCTTGCGCCTTGGGATTGTCCCAAGTCGGCGTATTTGGATTATCAATTCGGAATCCGCTTGAATTGAGGTCCTCCACGTAATCGATTGTTGCCCCTTTCAAGTTCTCGGCGCTCTCGGGATCCACAAAGACTTTGAATGCTTTCGCGTCCACCACGATGTCGTCTGATTCAGGCTCGGATTCAAGTCCCAAGCCGTATTCAAATGCGGACGCGGTGCGTCCTTGTATGCTCACGCGCAATCCCTCAACTTCTACCTCCTCGCCCTCTATAATCGACAAAATCTTCTCCTTGGCTGCCTCGGTTACCGTGAGGAGCGGTTCTCGATCCGCCGACTTGGATTTTGCGTGTAACTTGTTCAATAGATTTTTCATTGTAGCGCCACCTTCTTTGTACCGCAATCTGTTAGATTGCGATTGTGATGCGCAACCGGTTAGGAGGGATCTCCCAATCCCGACAGTACCGCGGGAGGAATCCCAATCCATGACACGTCGGAATCGGGAAATCCCTCCTACTTCATGTTGAGCGTCTTCCGCGTGGCAGTAAATTCACCGGCGACAAGCGCGCCAGCGCATAGAAATACACGCCGCTGGAGTTTGGCTTGTAGTCAATCCATATTTACTTGACGAGAGCGCCGCTAAGCTGCCGACTGTCGCGTGTCTTCCATCGGATGACGGAACTCACCCATCTCGTCGTAGAATCGTCTCAGCCGATTAATCGCTTCAATTTCCAATTGACGGATACGTTCGCGCGTGACATTCAGTTTTTCGCCAATCTCGCGCAAGGTCTTCTCGTTACTGCCTTCAAGGCCATATCGCATTCTAAGTATCTGCTGTTCCCTTGCGCTCAGCTTATTCAGTAGTTGAGTGATTAAATCTTGCTCAATCATGTCGGCAATAGGTCCCGATTCCGGATTGGCTGACATGTCCTCAACCAAGTCACCAAGCGTAGCGGCGGTTTTCTCGTCGCTAAGGGGCATCTCCATTGAGATGGCATCGGTGTTTAACGTCAAAATCTCCTTTACCTGATCTTCCGTTAATTCCAACGCTTCCGCCAGTTCCTCAATCTTTGGCTCGCGCTGCAGTTCTTGACAAAGCCGGGCATACGTCACGTCAAACTTATTGACTTTTGCTACGATGTAGGATGGCAATCGAATCGACCGCGAACAGTTATCAAGCGCCCGTCGGATTGCTTGCTTAATCCACCATATTGCATATGTGCTGAACTTGAAGCCTTTGCGATAATCAAATTTCTTCGCGGCGCGCATAACGCCGATGTTTCCCTCTTGAATCAAATCCTCCAGGGGAACATTTCGTCCCTGATATTTCGCGGCTACCGAAACAACTAGACGCAAATTCGCTTGAACCAACTCATCGCGCGCGGACTCGTCGCCATTCTCAATGCGCTTTGCGAGCGCAATCTCCTCTTCCCGTGATAGCAGAGAATGATGTGCGACCTGACGCAGCCAACTGCTTAGGGCATCGGTTTGAACAGGTTTGGAATTGTCCTCGTCTCTTAGTAGATACTCTATGTTATCCTCGGATTCGGCAATTTCATCGTCCAAAAATTCGCTCCTCAGCATTGCGTCCTCGCTTGTCTCAAGCGCTTCCTCCGTTTTCATCTGTCTCTATCTCCTTCTAAATAGAATCGTGCAACATCTCTCAATACCATTCTTGTACTGTTTCTAACTAATAATAACACCTTTTTTAAATTTTGTCAAGTAATTACCTTAAAAAAGTTTTCTGGATCGCAAATTTCCTCCTGATTCCGTCATAATTGGACAATCTGTGCGGGGTATGTGTAGGGCGCTTGGATAAGATGACCGACGATATGAGCGGAGAAATCGGCAGGGTTGGAAACCGCGCCTAGTAGAATCGAAACCGAGTTTTTTCCTCAAAACTCGGTTTCTTCCCGGTATCAATATAGCCTTACAGCATCGGTATAAGGACTCACGCGCTTCTGTAGGAAACAACGATCGTTGTTCACTACCCATGACGGACAACTACCAAAACGCCCCGATGTAGAATCGAAACCGAGTTTTTTCCTCAAAACTCGGTTTCTTCCCGGTATCCATGTAGCCTTACAGCATCGGCATAAGGACTTACGCGCTTCTGTAGGGAACAACGATCGTTGTTCCCTACTCATTACGGACAACTACCAAAACGCCCCGATGTAGAATTGAAACCGAGTTTTTTCCTCAAAACTCGGTTTCTTCCCGGTATCCATGTAGCCTTACAGCATCGGCATAAGGATTCACGCGCTTCTGTAGGGAACAACGATCGTTGTTCCCCACTCATGAGGGACAACCAAAGACCGAGTATTGGACAACTTCATCCAGTCTAGAGAACGTCCTTGATTCTGTCCAGGGCTTCATCCAAACGGTCATCTGGAACCGTCAACGCGACGCGAAAATATCCCTCGCCGTAATCACCATACGCCGATCCGGCAGTGATCACGACCGCCGCTTCGTCGAAAATCCGCGTGGCAAAATCGATTGAACTTATCCCATCCGGTGTAGGCATCCAGAGATAGAATGTCCCCTTGGGCGGCGTGTAGTCGCCCCAGTTCAACCGTCCGAAGGTGTCAAGCATTCGCCGACGTCTGCGAGAATACACTTCCAGCATCTCCCCGATATTGCTTTGGCATTGGGTTAAAGCGACGATTCCCGCATACTGAATCGCGTTGAAGATTCCCGAATCGGTGTTTTCCTTGACCTGTGCCATGCCTCCGATAAGATTGGCGTTGCCTAGCGCCATCCCGATTCGCCAACCCGTCATGTTGAACGGCTTTGACAGCGAATTAAGCTCGACGCCGACATCTTTCGCGCCGTGAGTCGAAAGAAAACTCAACGGATTAAGGCCGTCAAAGACGACTTCGCTGTACGGGTTGTCGTGACAAATCGCAATGTCGTAGGTCTTGGCAAACGCAACCACGTCCGCAAAAAACTCCGTCGTCGCGGTAGCCCCGGTGGGGTTATTGGGATAGTTCAAGAACATCGCGCTTGCCTGCTTGGCAACATCTGAAGGTATATCTTCTAATTGAGGCAGAAAGTTGTTTTCAACAGTAATCGGCACATTGTAGGGGTTGCCCTCGGCCATCAAGATGCTGGCACGGTATGCGGGATAACCCGGATCGGTCATCAATACCGTTTCGCCGGGATTCACGACCGCCAAAATGAAATGGTGACATCCCTCCTTGGACCCGATTAGGCCGAGGACTTCGTCTTCGGGGTCTACGTGGACGTTGTATCTCGCCGCGTACCAATCAGCCACTGCTTGGCGAAATGCCAACATGCCTTTTTCTTCGTCCGTCGGGTAGCGATGATTCTCGGGATCGGCCGCGGTTCGGCTGAGCTCGTCAATCACCGGCTGTGGCGTGGGATCCACGGGATCGCCCACGGCGAGGCTGATTACATCAATGCCATCGGCTTTTGCTTTGTTGATTTTGTTACGTAATTCCATGAACAAGTAAGGCGGGATTTTGCCCAATCGGTTGGCAATTTGCATCTTCTCTCCTATGGTTCTGGCAGTTTCTCACACTAATTCCGAATCTATATGTTACGAGAACCGGCAGTTTGTAGTTGCCCGATTCGTCGGGCGTTTTTGACGAGTGTAACATTTAGATTTTGAATCCGTATCACACAGCATGGCGAAAAAACATGATTGTTTACACCGTTGTTATTATATCAGAAATGAGAAGGAGTTTTCAAGCGCTTAAAATATATTGATCAGGGGAATCGCACCTAACTTTCCAGCGATAATCCGTAGGTTGGGTTGAACGGAAATCTGTCAATAATCGCTAATCTTAGCGGAGTATTTGAGTAGCCACTTTAGCCTGAACGTGCCAAGACGTGAGTGGAACCCAACTTGAAACTTATCGCGTGGATTGGGCTGTTGGGTTTCATTCCATCTAGCCGTACCACACTATAGTAGCAAACCGCTTCTGCGGTCCACCTTAGAGCAATTCGCATTTACCCATTCAACCCAACCTACACCTCTCCCAATCACCCACTCTTCCCATCTTCCATCCTTCCGCCCTTCCAATCTTCCGTATCTTCCTACAATCAGATGTGTCCCCCCTTTTCTTGACGTGGGGCTAAGCCGATTGATTATCAATATCGGGTTAAGGGAAAAAGAGATCGAAATGGTTGAAAACCGCCATGTCCGGAGCCTCGACGCCGTAAGCCGTCGAGGAAATTCCGAGTTGCAAATCCGGATGTTGTTGGCGCAGATGATCTGCAAAATCAAACAACCATTGATAAATCAAGCCGATGGATTCCTTTCGACTCAAGTGCGCGTGTCCGAACACACTACAGCCCTTCGACACATTCTCGGGCTGACCAATTAATGCGCCATCAAAGACGAGAAGATCCGCCTTGGTCCCCTCAAGCAAGGCGTGTAAAGCGTGCGAGAGGTAGTAGCCGTAGTCACTCAAAACACAGTAAACAGCCTTCTTGTCGCTGGTTGTGTTTGGAGATTCCGCACCAAGAACACCGGAGTTTTGGGTTGTCCCATTTTCGGGAGCCGGGCTTCCGAATCTTGCTGTGGACGACAATCGCCACCCGCTCTTATTCAAGAATCGGCCATCAACCTCGGCAATCGGCAAGCGAATCCCGAACTTTCTACCCTCCTTATGTGCCTGATCTGCCAGTCGCCGCAGAGCCGCTAGATTGTCTCCGTTCCAGTCGTAATCCACGACGATAAAATCACCGGGGGGCGCCTTCCCATCCGAGTCAAGCTTCGTCCACGCGACGGGTGGCGTCCGAGTGTCTGCTTCTTCCAAGCATGCCAACTGTTGTCCGACAACTCCCTTGAGCGCTTCGGAAGCCGTGGCGCGATCGCCATCAAATAGCATTGTCCAGACTTTCGGAGTTGACGCGCTGGTACCGGGCGGCACGCGAATCTCGCACCCATTGATGGTATCTGTAGGAGATAGACCGACCTCTATCTTCGACGCGCCAGACGATAGATTGTAATGTTTGAGTATTCCCGGCGCCTCATTTCCCGCGATGATGCCGCCATCGCTCTCCCTATCATGCATGACGATATATGACTGTGAATCAACGGATAATTCCGGACGATTTCCAACTGTTTGGAGTTGTGTCTTCCAATCGGGGGGCAAGGATAAGGATTCGGTAATGATATCTTCGACAAAGAAAGCCGACTCCGTTAGATTTTCGAAGGTAATCCACTTGCGGATTAGCGGCAGATTCGGATACACTTCGTAGTGAATTTTGACAGAACAGATAGGCTCTCCCGCCCCCTCCAAATATCCGAGTTCAATAGTTAGTCGTTTCGATTCCGCAACGCCTTGTCGTATGTCATGAGACTTGTATTTCAGTGTGTCGACGCTCGCGGTGAATGCGATTTCGCCAATTCGAAACTTGAACTCCTCGCACGGCGCCGAGGCATAGTCACGTCCTGACGGTTTGTGGAAGTAATGGCTTGTTCGCGGCGCGCTGCCATCCCTATCCATACGAAAGCGGCGTTCTATCAGGCTATTTCCCAAATACAACAATCCTCGCCCCGAGTCAAATCCCGCGTAGGTTCCGATTCCGCTCCACGGTTGAAGTAATGAACGAAGATCTGCCGTCGAATGCGACGATGGGGGCTTGCCGCACGCCATGCTACCCATGCACGCCAAAATGCACACCGTGTACCGCAGCCATAGAATTCGCCATTGGTAGAACACTATACCGTCGCCAATCATGCTCCTATATCTCACCCAACGCAAGATATATACCTCGCGTCGGGTATTTTTGCGCTTTCTTTCCCGGTAATTATTGTTTGTAATAGTGATTGTAGGGTGGGCACTGCCCACCATTCTAATCGGTTTGGGATAAATGGTTGGCTCCCCTGGCGTGCAACGTGACTGCGTTGGTGGTGGGCAGTGCCCACTACAACTACCGCCAGACGCTTGAAAATACGCAATTTTCAGCCGCGTGGAGTATAGTTGCCGTTGTTCGATTCCGCGTGAAATTTCCTAAAATCTAGCGAAAACCAATTTTCCCGCCTTCCACCCTTCCCATCTTCCATTCTTCCGCTCTCATCATCATTCCAGCGCTTCACTTACCATCGGCTGCCAATAATCAGACGCGTTTTCCCTGAGTGGTTCGCCGTTTATTATTGCTTTTCTTCTGCTTCAGGCGTACAATTATGGGTTGACCCTGTGCAGTTTCGCAAGATTATAACACGTGCGAGCGACCTTCAACAACCGTGGTGTCCTTAACGAGTTCTATCGCACCTCCACGAGGTCGTCAATCTCCAGCAGTGGCGGATCGCGCAAACCCCCGCGCTGCCCGATACAGTATACTTGATTTCTGAGGGAAATGGAATAAGGAGAAGAACGAAAATGAAGACGCGCGTCCCTGTAATTCTCGTTTTAGTGATGGTGGCAACATTCGTCTGGCAGACACCGACGGCGCCGGGACGTAACAGAGCCGTCAGTGAAGGATTGGTCAGCTACTGGTCCTTCGATCAAGAAACGCTGGTCGGCAAAACCTTAAAGGACGTATGGGGCGCTAACGATGGCAAAATTGAGGGCGATCCCAAACTCGTAGAGGGCAAGGTCGGTGAAGGCATGGAGTTCAACGGGAGCAATCAGTCTGTCAATGTCGGAGATCCGATAGACGGTAGTTTGGATTTCGGCGCAAGAACCGACTTTACCCTTGAAGCCTGGGCATTCCCCAGAGACTCCGGGGCATCAATGCGAATAATCGATAAGAAAGATGATAGCGATATCGGATACATGCTGGAGCATAATATCCATGATGGATTTCAGCCCTACGCAAACGACGGTCAAGGCAACGCGAGCCGCGTTCTTGAAGGCATGACACACTTTAATCAGTGGGTGCACGTTGTCGGTGTCTTTGAACGGAAGGGGGATGTCGCGTTATTTGTGGATGGCGAATTGGTGCGCGGCATAGCGTCGGACGCGCCGGGGAGAGAAAATATTGATACCAAGAGCCCGTTTTATATCGGAAGAAGATCGGCCGGAGAGCGATGGAAAGGCATCCTGGACGAAATCCGCGTCTACAATCGCGCGCTGAGCGAGGCGGAAATCAAGCAGAACTTTGAAGCGCGGGGTGGCTTGGCGCATCCCGTTGAACGCCGCGGAAAACTGGCGATTACTTGGAGCAAGATAAAAACCCCAAGATAGCGTGTTTTGTCGTTGAAGACCGGTGACAAGTCATACCTATGATTGTAGTTGCCCGGTTCATAAGCCACTTTGATCGACTGATTGTAGTTTCTCGATTCATCGGGCGTCTTGGGAAGACTTAGCGAAGAATTTTCGGAGGGTGTCGTCCTCCGGCGGCTTAGTCATTAGCGACACGACAACCATGGCGACAGCCGATGCACCGAACACCACTGCTACCGGCATGATACCGGTGCCTCCCACCGTGTAGCCGGGCGTTTGCCAACCTCTCAAGAAAAAGAACGTCCAAAGAACCACGACACTCACTATCGAAGCGAAGGCACCGTGTTTGGTGCTCCGCTTCCAAAATAGAGCCGCCAGCAGAACCGGAAAAAGCGACGCGAATCCGGTAAATGACCACACCGCAAGTTTGAAGATGCTCCGATTGGACACCAAGGATAGAACGTAGGCAATGGCGAGCAACCCCACCACAAAGAGGCGTCCGACCAACACCTGATGTTTCTCTTTCATCTGATTGTGGTATCCGTAGTGCCGCACGATATCGTGGGTGAACATGCTGCCGATGGCAAGCGTCTGCGAGTCCAAAGAAGACATGATCGCCGCGAAGACACCGGCAGCCAAAAATCCCGCCAATATTCCAGGGGCGTACCGCGAGATTAGCTGAACCAAAATCGTGTTGGCTTGCGGGCCCTTCAACCCGGCGATCTCGGCGCTTCCTAACACGCCGAGCATCACGCTCGGAATCCATACAATCGCGATGCACAGCGGATAGAAGATGATTGGGTAGCGAAATGTTCGGGCGCTCTTCGCGGTGAGCCAATGCATGAAGATGTGCGGGAACATCCCCACCGAGACAGGAATAAAAATGTATGTTATCAACTCTAGGGGCATTATTCGGTCGGCTTGCATCAGTAGATCCCGGTCAACTTTCGCCATGACAGTCGGCAAGCCACCCATCTTTCCCACAATCGTGAAGAAGGTCACGGCGCCCAAGCTCATGAATACGAGCGTTTGAAGCGTGTTCGCCCAGACAGTCCCGCGCATCCCGCCAAAACAGACGTAAATGACAACCACGCCGCAAACCAGCAACCCGCCAACCCATTTGGGGATCTGACCGTCGGTGATAACCGCAAGGGTATCGCCGCCTCCCATTACGCCAATCAGCAGATACGGCACGACAAGCGCCACCAGAACGATAAAAAGCAGCAGTCCCAACGTGTCGGAGTTCCACCGTTCTCGGATGTATTGGACTTGCGTGAGATATCCATGTCTTTTGCCAATCGCCCACAGCCTGGTACCGACAAAAAAGAAGATGATCGGAATAATGAGCGCCGAAGATGACGCCATTAAGGCGAACACCCCTATCCCTTTGTGGTATGCCTCGCCGGAAGCGCCAAGGATGGAAAACGCTGTCATGTTCGTTCCGAAGAGGGACATCAACAGGACAAATGGGCCGATACTGCGGCTGGCAACGAAATAGTCTTCGCCAGTGCCGCGAAACAAACGATGGCTTGCGGTACCGACAATCAACACCAAGGCGAGATACGCGAAGATTACAAATACTGTCATCCGTCTACTTCGTCACCTCCTTCACTAGGTTACGACTCAAAAGTTTGTTGGAGCGATCTCCCGGTCGCGACTTCCAATAGAGGCAAAACTCAATCCTAAAGAAGGGGCGCGATGAATTTCGCTACTCCTCGCCATCGGGGGCGTCGGACCGTGCGGCGTTCGTGTTTCCATCTGAGAGGATTATACCACCGGCGGCGACATATCGCAAAGACAAAAAGGGCGTGAAAAGCGGAACTTGACTGTCACCATTTTACTTGGTATAATATGGATTGCTGAATTGATGAGTGATATTGACAAACGCGGCAAGGAGTTTAATGAAAGGAGATAAGATTATGACCAACGGACGCTGGAATGTTGTCGACAAGTGGATAAACCGGATCTTGTTGTTGATTGGCGTGATTTACTTTGCATGGCATGTGGCAAGCAAGGAAGACATAAAAACACTGCGCGAAGAACTTCTCAAGGACAACAAACAAATTCGCGAGGATAACAAACAACTTCGCGACGACATGAATCGACAGTTTCACGAATTAAGCGCTAGAATGGACAAATCTCGAAACGAACTCCAAGCGGATATTCAGCGCATTGAAGACGATTACAAAGATCATCTCGCCAAGCACAACGATTGAGTAAATGAACGTGCATGACACTTGACTATCACTATTTTACTTGGTATAATATGGATTGCTGAGTGATATTGACAAGCGCGGCAAGGAGTTTAATGAAAGGAGATAAAATTATGACCAACGGACGCTGGGATGTTGCCGACAAGTGGATAAACAGAATCTTGTTGTTGATTGGCGTGATTTACTTTGCATGGCATGTGGCAAGCAAGGAAGACATAAAAGCGCTGCGCGAGGACAACAAACAACTTCGTGAAGACATGAATCGACAGTTTCACGAATTAAGCGCTAGAATAGACAAATCTCGAAACGAACTCCAAGCGGATATTCAGCGCATTGAAGACGATTACAAAGATCATCTCGCCAAGCACAACGATTGAGTAAATGAACATGCATGACAGTTGACTGTCACTATTTTACAAGGAGTTTAATGAAAGGAGATAATATTATGACAAACGGACGCTGGGATGTTGCCGACAAGTGGATAAACCGGATCTTGTTGTTGATTGGGGTAATTTACTTTGCATGGCACGTGGCGAGCAAGGAAGACATAAAAACACTGCGCGAGGAACTTCGCGAGGATAACAAACAACTTCGTGAAGACATGAATCGACAGTTTCACGAATTAAGCGCTAGAATGGACAAATCTCGAAACGAACTCCAAGCGGATATTCAGCGCATTGAAGACGATTACAAAGATCATCTCGCCAAGCACAACGATTGAGTAAATGAACATGCATGACAGTTGACTATCACTATTTTACAAGGAGTTTAATGAAAGGAGATAATATTATGACAAACGGACGCTGGGATGTTGCCGACAAGTGGATAAACCGGATCTTGTTGTTGATTGGGGTAATTTACTTTGCATGGCACGTGGCGAGCAAGGAAGACATAAAAATACTGCGCGAGGAACTTCTAAAGGACAACAAACAACTTCGCGAGGACAACAAACAAATTCGTGAGGACAGCAAACAACTTCGCGAGGACATGAATCGACAGTTTCACGAATTAAGCGCTAGAATGGACAAATCTCGAAATGAACTCCAAGCCGATATTCAGCGCATTGAAGACGATTACAAAGATCATCTCGCCAAGCACAACGAATAAGTGGGGCACTAAGTGGTTCATTCGCTATGTATTTGGCGCTCATTGAAACCGTTCAAGCGAATGAATAGCGAGTGCGATAGAAATCCCTTTTTTCCTCAAAACTCGGTTTCTTCCGTAGCAGAAAAGTGTCCACTAATCTCGATTGTCTATCATTCAAACAAACTCTCAAATCATAGTCTATCACTTATACTTCACGCTGCTGAAAATTGCGTATTTTCAAGCGTCTGGCGGTAGGCACTGTTGGAAACCGCGAGGATTTCTATCGCACTCACTATCCGTTCGTTTGATCCTACGGGGAACGCATATCGCGATCAGGAGATCGCGGAGATCTCTATCGCACTTGCTATCCACTCGTTTGATCCTACAAAAGACGCAATTTCTGCACGCGCGCAGTATAAGTTGAGCTTGATTGCGAGGTAGTGAATGGCAAGTCGGAATTGTTTTACTGGACTCATGCGCGGTATTGAAAGTTGGACTAATTCACCAGAAGAATATGCTGAAGAAGCAGAAAATTGGGTTCAAGAGCGAAAGCGGTCTGGGAGAAAATTAAGAAATCGACTTCCTTTATGGGGTGAGTTGGAAATTAAGCTACCTGAAGTGGTGCGGTATGTAGAACGTATTGTCATACCTCAAAATGCTATATCACAAAGATTTGTGAAGGAAATCTGCGTGCCCGGATTCGAAGATAAGATTTCCATAGAGGGCACATCTTGTCGGCGAATTCTTCCGGTTCACGATTACCCCATACATTACAGTAATACTCTGGTTAAAGTTTACAACCACAGTGGCCTCCCTCTTTTACTAAGTCCTCACACTAGGAAGATAAAAATCGCACTGTACTTACAAGATGGCTGACGGTGGACCGTACACAATGGTTCCTCTGTCTAGAACAAGAATAGCGAGAAATAAGTCAGAAATTTAAGGTTTAGCATTGTAATACCATTTGTCTAAAATGCAAGTGCATTGATGACGGGGGATCAGGTAAAAAAATTGCGTGTAATAGAGAATGAAAGCGTGGCTTCGCGCAAAACCGGCGCGGCAAGATGCCCCGCCTACGGTGAAAGTGAACGATGAAATTAAGAGACTATATGCACTATTTTTCAATCGAAATAGTATAACCAAAGAAAACATGGCTGGGACTGTATAATCAAGACTCTGCTGTGGTCGTATTTGAGGTTGGAAATTAGTTCAGGCATGGGTCCTGAAACACCTCGTGATTATGTTGTTTCATTCCGGTTATTATTAGTTATGGGACGAACGAGTGAAAAACGCCTCTCAATGTTCTAGGCTATGTCGTGGGTATGCCATGAAACCCTTTGTAACTAACGTGGCGGTAGTCTTCTTCGTCGCAAGCATTATCGCCCCACTAGAACGTTAACTTAACACAGTGTAAAGGGAGGGAGTTAATTGATTCAGGGGAATTGCATCTAAATTTTGCCCTTGACATGGGACGCATTTAGGATATGCTTATGTAGAATCTTCCGCTCATGCCAGGAAATGGTGCAACAGAATTTGTAGGAAACAACAATCGTGGTTCCCTACTTGACAAGAAAGCGATTGCGCTTCGTGCATTGCACTTTCTTTTTGCATGAGCCAAATCTTTTAAGGAGTAGACCATGATTAATTCCCCGATTTCCTCTATTGAAGACCATTTTGGCTCATTGCCGGACCCCAGACGCGTTGATTGTCGCACGCCTCATAAATTGCTTGATATTATTGTGATTGCTATCTGCGCGGTGATTTGTGGCGCCGATAGTTGGGTAGCCGTTGCAGCATACGGAAACGCCAAACATAAGTGGCTATCCGGATTCTTGGAATTACCAAAAGGCATCCCGTCGCATGATACCTTCGGTCGTGTGTTTGGCGCCATAGACGCCGAGAAATTTGAAGAGTGTTTCATCAACTGGATTCGTAGCGCCATTGAAGTAACGCAAGGCGAAGTGATTGCGGTTGATGGCAAGCAGCTGCGTCGTTCTTATGATACGCAGAACAACAAAGCGGCAATTCACTTGGTTAGCGCTTGGGCGTGTCATCAAGGCGTGGCGCTAGGACAAGTTAAAGTTGCCGACAAGTCGAATGAGATTCCAGCCATTCCCGAATTGCTTGAGATTTTGGAGGTTTCAGGGTGCATTGTTACGACGGATGCGATGGGTTGTCAAACCAACATTGCCCAGACTATTGTGGATTCAAACGCCGACTATGTTTTGGCGCTTAAAGCCAATCAAGGACAGTTGCATGAGGATGTAAAACTTCTGTTTGATGGTATCTCAACGGAGGAGATAAAAGGTATTCACACCAACTCGAATCAAACAGTTGATGGCAGCCATGGACGCATTGAAACCCGCAAGGTTGAGGTGATTGCGGACCCCGGTGTAATTTCTTCTCTCAGAGGAACTGAAAACTTCGTTAATCTCAATTCGGTCATCAAAGTCACCGCTTGGCGTGAAATCGCCCAAGAGACGACCTGCAAGACACGCTACTACATTTCTTCGCTTCCCGGTGATGCGGCAGAGTTGCTTGAAGCCACCAGACGACACTGGCGGATTGAAAACTCATGCCATTGGGTATTGGATGTCGCTTTCCGTGAAGATGCGTCGAGAGTCCGTACACGCAATGCCGCCGAAAACCTCGCCATTGTCCGACGCATCGCGCTCAATCTACTCAAAGCCGAGAAGACGACCAAACTTGGGGTTGCCAATAAACGACTCAAAGCCGCATGGGACGACAAGTATTTGACTACTATTCTGTCTACTCTATTCTGAAAATTTAGATGCAATTCCCCTGTAGTCAATACCATAAAATACCAGAATTGCTTTGAGCGATTTTTCTACCGCTTGCTGCACATGAAAACCAATTCCCTCAGGGTTGCCTTGGTTGCTATCACGAAGTATTGTAGCGTTTAACAAGTCAATCTCAACTTTCCTCAGTAGGGTTTGAACAAATTCTTTCGCCACATTCGTCACAGAAGGGGCTGGATAAATCTCGTCCCCACCGCGTTCATATAAGACGACACCATCCTCCATTAATGATTTCTCAAATCCGATTCGAATTTGCCGGTATTTTGTATCCTCTTCAGCGCTTCGCACAAGTACGTCCGCGAAAATCGGCAGCGCCGTAAGCGCGACGCGTATCCGATGGGCTTCTTCGTGACGCGATTTAATCTCGTCTTTCACGACGAGCAGATCATAATCCGAATCCTCATCGCCATCCCCGCGCGCCCGGGATCCAAAGAGCACGATTCTTCTCGGATTCGCCACTTCCCGCACGTATTTAACAATCTCTCGACAAGTTTTGTCTTCTGACGGATTCATCATGGTTTATACTTTGCGCTCCCTTCTTGACGCGCTATCGGTTTCTTCAACACATGCGCTCTCAATTATATTACCACATTCATGACGCGTGAATCAAGGGACATTTACTTTGCGTTGGCTAATGTTGCGCTTTTTTATCGGCAATAATGGTTTTGAATAGGACTTACGCAGCGCCAGCAAGTCGCGACTTGGAGATCGCTCCTACAAGGGTTGGAATATCGGTGCGGTTGGAAACCGCACCTATCGGGGAAGAATAATTCCAAGCGGCGTTAAGTATAGCTAAGCCTCATCCGGCGCCGTCACCCAAAAACTGCGCTTCCACCTCATCCCCCGCCTTCAGATTCACGCCTGCCGGAATGACGATGAAGCCATTCGCCAAAACAAGTGAATAGAGAATGCCCGACCCCTGCGGTCCCGTCGTCTTTGCATGATACATCCCTTCGCGTCGCGTGATGACCGATCGCATGAAGTTGGTTCGCTTGTCCTTATTGGCGATATCTTCGTCCAATACGGCTTTAAACGTTGGACGAAACGGGTTTGAGCGTCCCGCCATTTTAAGGAGCGCCGGGCGGGCGAAAAGTTCAAAAACAACCAAAGAAGAGACCGGATTTCCCGGTAAACCGAAAATCGGCTTTCCATCGGCGATGCCGTAGGCTTGGGGTTTTCCCGGCTTCATCGCCACCCGCCAGAAGTTAATCTCCCCGAGCTTGGATAAAACAGACTTGACAACGTCGTGTTCACCAACAGACACTCCCCCGCTGGTGATGAGAGCGTCGGCGCGGCTCAACCCATCGCGGAATATGCGTTCGGTTTCCGCCGCATCATCGCGAGCAATTCCCATATCAATCGGAATACACCCCGCCTCTTGAAGTTGCGCGCAGATACCGTAGCGGTTGCTGTCACGGATCTTTCCGGGCTCCAACGCGTCGCCGAGCGGCGTTAGTTCATCGCCGGTGGAAACTACGGCTACCCGCGGGCGCTTATGGACTAGCGCCCGCGATCTATTCAGAGAAGCCAGCATGGAGCACTCTTGCGGACGGAGAAGTTTGCCTTCGGACATAACGAGATCGCCGCTTCTCACGCTCTCCCCCGTGAATCGGACGTTTTCCGTCTTTTCCACTGCCTCAAAGATTCTCACGTTCTCCCCGTCGAACTGTGTCACCTCTTGCATGACGACCGCATCAGCCCCCGCCGGCATCATCGCTCCGGTCATGATGCGCGCCGCTTGTCCGCGTTCAACGCGCTTTGCCGGGGCGTATCCGGCGGCGATTGTTTCAATGACCGACAAATTCACCGGCGCCCCCTCGGATGCGCTTTGAACATCCTCGGCGATGACAGCGAAACCATCCATTGCCGAGTTGTCGAATGGGGGGATGTGCTCCGCCGCATAAATGTCCTCCGCGAGCACGTAGCCCAGGCAGTCCAAAATGCCTCGCTTTTCGGGCGGCAAAACGCTGATTGTGTCCAGCATTCGTTTACGCGCTTCTTCAACTGTCAGCATGGTTAACGTCCTCCATTATTTCATTGGCCAATATCTCTTTTACCCTCTCAAAATCCTCGAACGTGTTTACGTTTACAAACGAACGCCCGTCGGGATCAAATTCTCGCCATTCGCTTGGCTCGACAATGCGGATGAATAGACGCTCGCACAATGTATGAAGGCGCAATTCGCCTTCGTCAAGCATCTGGCGGATGACCTTCCTGCAGTTTCTCGAATAAACGGCGCATAACGTCTGCAACTTCAAATCGGATTCGTTTGCGCCCCTTGTGCGCGGCACAACCGCATCATGTTCGCCCAAAAGCGAGATGAGATAAGCCATCAGCTTTGGCTGAAGCAGCGGCATATCGCACGCAACGCACAAAACAGCGTCGCCCATAGCGTAACTTAGCCCCGTGTAGACACCTCCGAGCGCGCCGGCATCGGGCACAAGGTCTTCGTACACCCGCACACCCAATTCGGCATACGGATTCGGCGAATTCGAAATAAGAATGGTTTCATCGGTGACGGTCTGTACACGCTTTAAGGCACGGGCAATGAGTGTTTCATCCCCCATGCGCATCAATGCCTTGTTTTGACCCATTCGGCGGCTTTCCCCGCCCGCAAGGATAACCCCGGTTGCTCCCGCCGCGTCCAATATGGTAACAACCCCCCAAGTCTCGATTTGACAGCCGCCATGCACACGCTTTCAATCATACCATCAAGAATGAGGAACGTCAATAGGAATGCACGGCTTGACAAGCGCGGATTCAATGCGCAATGACCGGTGTGCGCTTTGTGTTTGACGGATAATAATCGGTATGTTAGAATAAGATTGGCATTATGAACACACAATCTCACGCGCTCATCAACATGGCGTTGCTCTCGCGCACGCATGAACCACCTCGCCACGGATACGCACTGCTTGGCGCGGCGCTTCCTGATCTCCCGATTTTTGTCTTCTTCGGCGTTGAGGTGTTGATTCTCGGTCACTCTCAGGAACAGATTTGGTCGGAACGCTATTTTCTTCCCCAATGGCAGAACTTCATCGACCCCTTCAACTCGATACCGATTGTCTTAACCGGCGTCGGCTTCAGTTATTTGATTCGATCCGGCACGGTTCGCGTGGTGTGTTGGAGTATGTTTCTCCACTGCCTAGCCGATTTCTTTCTTCATCGCGAGGATGCCCATCGGCACTTTTTCCCATTCTGGGACTACAAGTTCAAGAGTCCCATCTCCTACTGGGAAGCGGATTATCATGCGGGGATTGTCTCGGCAATTGAGATAGTGTTAACGATTGGGGCATCGGTTTACCTGTTTCCACGCCTCCAATCCAAATTTGCCAAAGGCGCATTGATTGCCGTGAACGTTTTATCCGTACTTCTCTACATAGCCTTCACTCTCTTTTTTGGATAACGTTATGGCTAATACAACTTGGCGCCATTGCCGTATGAGTTTATGGTAGGAGCGATCTCCGAATTGAGAGCCTCTGCCGCTGCGTAAGTCTTGCCAGTGTTAATCTGTTTGCTGTCTGGCTTTTGTCTTCTTATACTGCGCGCTGTCAGAAATTGCGTCTTTTTGTAGGAGCGATCTCTAGGTCGCGACGTGTGTTCACGGCAGGTGCGGTTGGAAACCGCACCTACGGACTAGATGCTTGAAAACACGCAATTATCAAACGCATTACTCATTACGCATAAACTACTATTGACAATCTCCTTGACCAATACAGTTTTTCGAAAAACCCGGTTTCTCTTAAAAACTTACAAGACGAAAGGATTAACGAAAATTGCACACCACCGTGATTGTCCCTTTTGAATTCTATGCGAGCCACAGTCTCTCCGTTCGGGAGAAACCGCACAACCATTTCTGGGCGCTGAAGTTGTACGTGAGAGGCGAGCCGAAAAATGGAATGGTCGTTGACATCCTTAAATTGCGCCAGATTACCGACCCGTACGTCGAAAAATTGGCGGACACCTATCTCAACGAGAATAGCGCCTTGACAGCGGAGCAGGCGGCTTGTCCCACGTGCGAGATGTTGGCGGCTTACTTTTATACACACATCTCCGAGGAGTTGGGTGCGCTTGATGTCCAACTTAGCGCGGTGGAAGTGGAACTGCGCGAACTTGAAGGCAAGGAGTGGGGAGCGGCACGACTGGAAGCCCTATGAAACTATTAATCACCGGTGGTGCGGGATTTATCGGATGCAACTTCATCCGATACTGGCTCCAACACCATCCCGACGATTCAATTATCAACATTGATCTGCTGACCTACGCGGGGAATCTGAATAACTTCGCCGAGGTCGGCAACACTTACCCGGACCGGTACTCCTTCGTTCATGGCGATATCGGTGATTACGACTGCGTCGATAACCTCATCGCGGAACATCGTCCGGACGTGATTGTGAATTTCGCCGCCGAATCTCATAACAGCCGCGCCGTCCTCAACCCCCGCCTCTTCTTTGACACGAATGTCATGGGCACGCAGACGCTGCTTGAACTTGCCCGCAAATACAAAGTCTCGCGATTTCACCACATCTCCACCTGCGAGGTCTACGGTGATCTCGCGCTGGATTCGCCGATAAAATTCACGGAAAATCACCCCTATCGTCCGCGCACGCCGTACAACGCCTCCAAAGCGGCGGCGGACCACGCCGTTCGCGCCTATTTTGAAACTTACGGTCTTCCCGTTACGATCTCCAACTGCTCAAACAACTACGGCGCCTATCAACACCCCGAGAAGGTGATACCGCTTTTCACCACCCATGCCCTTGATGATAAACCGCTGCCACTTTATCGCAACAGTCTGAATCGCCGCGAATGGCTAGCCGTTTCCGATCACTGCTTGGCTATCGATCTGATTCTCCGGAAGGGGCGTATCGGCGAGACTTACAACATCGGAAGCGGGGTGGAGCAGAGCGTCGAGGAGATTGCCGATGGCGTCTTGCGGGCGTTGGATAAACCGCAGTCCCTCAAGACGTATGTTCCCGACCGCCCGGGCCACGATCGCCGATACCTCTTGGATTCGTCAAAGATACGGCGCGAGCTCGACTGGGAACCGCAAGTCGACTTTCAATCCGGTCTCCAAGAGACTACCCGATGGTATGCCCGAAATCGCGAGTGGTGGACAGAAATCCTTGAGCGAGGCGACTCGGAGACAGTACAGGAAGATCAGTGGCAGAAAAATTAAGGCGTGATGTCCGAATGAATCGCTTTGCCGCGAAATCTACGGTGTCTGCTTCGTAAGTCTCGCGCTGTTCGCTCCGTTTATGTCCTTTCAAATGGATTGAGATTACTGTTTCTTGCCTGCGACCAGCCTTAATCCCCCTCTACAATAACACCCCGACTCGTCAAAATGGACGTTTTTTCCATCATTGATTTATTCGTTGAAAAAAACTTGACAATTATGTTGCTATGGGCTACAATATAGGGTATCATGTATAAAGTTCGATACCGAGCAGGAGCGACAAAGACACTCCGGCGAATACCGAATAACGTCGCGAAAACCATCGTGCGCAAGATTGACCAACTCGCCAAATCTCCCTACGCGCCGAACAACAACGTCACACGACTGAAGGGCGTGCGAGGATACCGGCTCAGAGTGGGGGATTGGCGCGTTTTATACGAGATCCATGACGATGTCCTCGTCGTTGAAATTATCAAGATTGGACCTAGAGGAGGTATATACCGATGAACGTTGAAACCGTTGAAAAACAGGGCGAAGAATATGTCCTTGTGCCGAAAGTACAGTACGACCAGTTCTTGGAAGACGCAGAGATGCTTAGAGACATTCGCGAGTATCGTGAAGCCAAAGCCGTTGACGAGGAGACTTATCCGAGCGAAGTCGTCAATCGCCTGATTCTCAGGGAGGAGAGCCCGGTCCGCGTGTATCGCGACCATCGCGGCTTGACCCAGCAACAGCTTGCGGATAGGTCCGGGGTTAATCGCGCCTTTTTGGCGGAGATTGAAACCGGGCGCAAGTCAGGCTCTGTAAAAACGCTGAAAGCAATTGCCGATGCGCTTGATGTTGATTTGAACTCAATCTCGTAAAATACAAAGGAAGAGATTTGGACATACTACTGCGCGGAGTATAAATCTCGACAGAACCTAGGGTATGACCTTGTTCAACGGGTATTCAATTATCCCCTCCGCGCCGACACGCTTCAATTCCGGGATAAGGTCTCGCACGATATGCTCATCAATAATCGTTTCAACCGCGCGCCAGCCATCCTCGCTGAGCGACGAAATTGTCGGCTTTTTCATGGCTGGCAATATGGCTAACACGGAATTCAGGTTTTCGTCCGAAATGTTCATCTTGAGCCCGACTTTCTCCTCGGCCGCCAAGGCGCCCGACAGTAACAAGTAGAGATTTTCGATTTTCGTGCGTTTCCATTCGTCCGCCCAACTCTCTTTGTTGACAACCAGCGTTGTCACGGATTCCATCACAACATCGACAATTCGCAGGCGATTCGCTCGTAGCGAATTCCCCGTCTCTGTAATTTCCACAATGGCGTCGCATAGGTGAGGAATCTTCACTTCCGTCGCGCCGTGAGAGAACTTCACCGTGGCGTTTACGCCGTTATCGGCAAGATAACTTTTCGTCGCTTCAACCAACTCCGTAAAGACAACCTTCCCGTCAAGATCCCCAACCGATTTGATTTGAGAGTCTTCCGCCACCGCCAACACCCAACGCGCCGGGCGATTGGTTTGTTTGCTGTAGGTGAGCGATCCGACTTCAAGCACATCGGCCTTGCACTCGCGTACCCAGTCTCTCCCGGCGAGTCCGATGTCAATCACTCCGCGTTCAACATAGAGCGCCATATCCTGCGGCCGCAGTAACATGGTTTCCATCTCGTCGTCGTCGATGCTCGGATAGTAGGATCTGCTGCTGATATTTATGGCATAACCCGCCTTTTTGAAAAATTTCAGGGTAGATTCCTGCAGCGTCCCCTTGGGAACGCCGATTTTCAATACGTTCATTCAATGCTCCTCTAATATGATGAATACTTTACGAAAAATCCGCGCTTGATGGCAGTTTTCAGTCTCAGAATGTAGCGCCAAATCCAATCTGAACGCTGGTATTGTCGTACTCTCCCAATCGCCATCTGCCGTATCCGGCTTTGAGATTCAGGGTAGGGCTTATGTAGAGACGGATGCCCATCTCATAATGATGAAGATATTCCCTTTCGGCAGCGCCGCTTTCAGATCGAAGTTTTATCGAACTCGTCAAGTCAAGCGAGACGTTCTCCAACGGGTAAAACTTCAAGCTACCACCGACAAGGGGCGTAATTTTAGCCGATTGGTTTGTTCCTGAGGAACTGGACACTGAACTACGGTATCCTGCAACTCCGGCAAGAAATGCGAACGCGATGGGACTTTCTTTTATCGCAGGTCCCCACTGTACCATGGCGCTTGTGTAATCCGAATTTTCGTAGGGGTAATCCAATTGCGCGCCGAGTGTTTGGAATCCCTTGCCCTCACTCAGATAGCCGACGCTGACTACACTGCCCCTCTCCCAATCGGAGACAAAGCGATCATTGCTCACAACGTTAGACCACGAATGACTTGCCCACACGCCTTGATACATTCGAATCGCCGGCTCTTTGACTTTAAGCGGTCTATCGTCCGGCGGCACTATTGGGTCGGGTGAAACTGGTGACTGCGTCTGGTCGTGTACGACTCTGTCCAGCGATTTGGCTCTGTTTCCCTCAACGGTGGTCGCCGCGACAAAATACCCAGTTTTGCCATCCGAGCGGTTGCGCTCCACAGGAATCTCTCCTGTGTACGCGTTTGATGAGGATTCCCTTACCAACGCCCGCGAAGGCGAGGAATCAGCTAATGTCCTTGGCGAATCATAATGTACGCGAACTTTGTCAACGGCTATGTTCGACATTACCCGCGCTTTGATTGGAATTGTCTGACTGGCGTAAAACGAAGCGTCTTTCAAAGGCTCCAAGATCTGGACTTGAATCGGATCATCCCGTATGACTTTCCCGTCTGCCTCAATGCGGTACACAATTTTACTTCCTTGAGTGGCAGAAGGCAACTTGACATGATAAACCCATATTGATGACTCGGGCTTTTTTTCCCGCAGTTGCATTTGCCTCGTATCCTGTTCAAGTTGATCACCGTTCGCGTCGTAAATTGTATAGTGAACGATAACCTCCTTCGGTTGTTCAGCGCTAAATAGGTCCAACGAAAGTTCAAACTCATGCTCTGGAACGGGAATTTTTGGCATCGTAAGAGAAATACCTTGGCGATGACCGGGTTTGACGAGAACGGGCACCACTTTATGTGCGCCCTCCAATACGCCTTCAATGGCGTAGATTCCCTTGAATAACCGGAGTGTCACAGTTCCAGCGCCTAACGATTTTCGCTTAATGTCGCCTCCGTAAATTCGGATTTCGGTTTCAGGCGGCGTCGCGTCTATCGTCAATGTGCCGGTTGATTCCTCGCGCGTCTTTTCAAGCATGGGTTTAAAGACCGGGTGATTCTGTCCTACATCAAGCGGCAATTGGACACTGGGATTGTAGCGCAATGCTTCTCGAAATTCGGCGATCACGCTGCTCTTCGTGTCTGCCAATCCCCATTTGGAAAACCCCAAGTATAGATGCGCTTGAGCTCGTTCTTTCGGATTATTAATCCTCTTCAAGACAGACTGCACAGATTCTACTGCCTCTCGGAATTGAGCCCTCTTATAAAATTCAATGCCCTGTCGAAGCAAATTTGCACGCACCGAAGGTAGTTGAGGCTCTCTGTCTGATGAATCTTCTGGCGGCAAGGTAACTGCACGTTCCGGGGATGGAGTTGGGTCGAGAGGGTCGCCTGGTCCAGCGAGCAGCCGCTCGAGGTACTTCGCAGGAATGGCGTAGTTGAGAGTTCCAGATAATACCGGAACTTTTAGCGCCGTCAGAGCTATAACTTCGCCTCTACTGTTTACGATCGCGCCGCCGCTGCTTCCGGGCGCTACCGGAGCGGTAGATTCAAAGTATCGGACTCCGTCTTTGTCCAGAATGTCACTGATAATTCCTTCCGAGATCTTACCCTGTGAGGGATCGCTGACCACAAAAGTCTTTTCGCCAATGTTAATCTGAGCGCTGTTTCCGAAGGGAAGCGGTTGAGCATCTGATGTGTCAACCTCTAGAATCGCCAAGTGGCGCTTTTTATCGGTCTTAAGGAGCCGTGCGCCGATCAGCCCATCAGCGGCCTTCGCGCCTTGTCCGAAACGTCTAACTCCAATCAACGTGGCACCGTCAACGACGTGAAAGTCGGTTGCAACTTGGTCCAGGCGCACAAAGAGTCCGCTCCCGAGAAGCGCCTCCTTTCCATCAGAATCTAGTCCGATGATGCGCACCGTCGCCGCTTTGAGTCGTTTGGTTATGTCTGCTTTAGGTTCTACTGCTACATCTTTTTTCGTTTTTCCACTCTCTGTTTCAACGCTGGCTCGTTCGGCGTCAGCTAACTTTGCTTCGGCTTTAGCTCTCTCGGCTTTGGCTTTCTCTGCGTCTGCCTTGGCTTTTTCCGCTTCCGCTTTGGCTTTCTCGGTCTCGGCTTTGGCTTTCGCTATTTCTGCGTCTGCTTTGGCTTTTTCTGCATTAGTGCGTTTCGATTCTCTGTTTACTGCTCTACTTTTAGGTTTGGGCGGTAACCGGACGCCGTGCCCTTTGAGGAGCGTCTTAAGTTGTCTTGAGGGGATGGCGAAGTTAATATTCTGAGCAATAATCCAAGATGCTCTTGTGGCAACACCAATGACTTCGCCGTAAGTGTTGAGCATGGGGCCACCACTATTTCCGGGAGACACCGCGGCGTCAAAATGGAGATATTCGACTCCCTCGTAAATTTGTCTCGGATTATTAATTACGCCCACAGTAACTGAAGTTTCAAGGCCAATTGGATATCCAAAGACAAACACCTTATCAAGACTCTTAACTGTACTGCTGGTGTCAAGGGCCAGCGGTTTAACTCCAGATCTTACCACCTCTAATATCGCCAGATCGTGCTTTCGATTAAACCCGCGAACGCGCCTGGCGGGATGAAACCTATCCGTCTTTGAGCGCTTATAGGCGAGCAGCAAATAGACTCCGGATTTGTCCTTGTCTTCAATCACGTGAAAGTTGGTGGCAATGACATGTGGAGCTACAAAGAATCCGCTGCCTCGGAAAGTATAATCTTCCCAACTATAGTTTTTAGCATATATCCTAACTGTGGCATCTTTCGCGCGATTCTTAGCTTCTTCTGAGATCGTTGCCGCCTCGAGACCATTAACTAGAGTGCCCCCAAAGTATAGCGCCAGTGCAAAAAATGCCAGACTCAGGTATAGTTTCATCTTGTTTCCTACGATCAACTTCTGTTTTGCTAATCACTGATGAGGAAATTCAGTCACGGTTTCAAGAAATCATGTGACACCGTCTTGCTCGTCTTCCATGATTCATAGCCAAAGGTCTTTTCCTTGTCACCATATACCAACCTGATTGCCGTTCCAATCGGAACTTTCAGTCCGCCCCGAATCGGCGTAATGTTGGATTTTTTCTCGGGTGGTCGTATAAAACGGTTAGTGTCGGGCAACATTATGAAGACTTCAGCCCATGGGACAGCGTTGATTGATACGGATACGAACTTAGCCCGAATTGGCTTCGGTTTAGGCGGTTCAGGGCGCCAAACTATCTTGCCGTTCTTCCACATTTCGGGAAGGAAGGACTTCTCTAACTTCTTATACCGCAACGTGATTGTCGCACCAACTCGGACAGCCACATTTAACGGCGTTTCACCTAAACTACCCAGATTTTTTTCGCTCTCGCCCGGTAACTGCGCGAAGACTCGCGTACCTTTGTGTGCTATGATTTCGACGCGACGGGTTTCCGAAGGCGCGACAACTCCATTACCGTTTATAATCTTAATCAGTAGAATGACTCCAATGACAGCGGCTACAAAGCCTGTGCCAAGAAGCACGGCAACAGTTCTAGTCACATCGAATCTCCTTTGTTAAACGCAGTTTGTCGACGTACTGAAAAACGAAGCGCTCACGGCTACACGGGACAAACACACACATTATTCGGTCTCAATCGACTTATAAATTTTAGCACATTCACTCCATCCTTTCCACAAAATAATTTCGAAAACGTCAACCAAGTATTCGCTGCACGTAGTATTTTATGCATGTTCGCTCGTCCGCGCAGTTAAATTAAAATCCTTGACAACCCGCTCCAACTTCTGTATGATTTCCTGAAAATTGCGAGTCGTCATTTCCGATAATTAAACATCCCTTGCTAAGGGATTGTTGCCCAAACGAAGGAGCGGATATGGATGCCAAAGAACTTACGGTGCAGCTAATCGCCCACAACACGGTGAGTTATAACAGTAATGTTGAAGTAATGGAGTTTCTGAGGAAACAGATGTTAGAGATTGGTTGCCAAGTCGAATGGGTCGAGTACGTCGATCCGGATGGCGTACAGAAGGTAAACCTGATCGGAAAGAAAGGCGGGAACCACGACCCGGGAGATCGCGGGATCGCGTTGCTCGGACACATCGACACGGTGCCGGCTATCGGTTGGGAATCAAATGCGTTCGAAGCGCGAATCGATGGCGCCAAGATGTACGGTCGCGGAAGTTGCGACATGAAGGGCAGTGTCGCTTGCATGCTCGAAACCGCGTCAAAGTATTCAGACGCCGATTTGGATTATCCGCTTTACGTAATTGTCACCGCCGACGAAGAGGTTGGATTTCTCGGGGCGCAAGCGGTCGTAGACAAGTCGGAACTGTTCAACGGATCTTTTCCTCGCTACGGCGTTGTGGGCGAACCTACGCTGCTCGGAGTTATCCACGCGCACAAGGGGATTGTCCAGATGGTTATCACCGCGCACGGGCGAGCGGCGCATAGCAGCACTGGCGAAGGTGACAACGCCAACCTGAAACTGATACCGTTTCTGGCGGAGATGCGAGAGGTCTACTACACCTTGACCACGGACTCAAAACACTTCAATCACGACTTCGATCCCCCCTTCGCCGACTGGAACATCACGATAGATAACGGCGATTGCGCGCCAAACATTACGCCGCCGTTTAGTATATGCAGAATCAACTATCGCCCGATGCCGGGACAGATCGCGCAGGAATGGATTGGCCGCGCGCGGCAGTCCGCTAAAAAACACGGTCTGGAGTTTGATCTCCGCGCCGCCGCCGATCCGATGATTACGCCTCCCGATTCCGAAGTTGTGCGCGCCGCGCTTGAAATCACGGGAGAGGATAATGCCCATTCGGTCGCCTATGGCACCGATGGAGCCGTGTTCGGACAGCTCATGGAACTGGTCGTTATCGGTCCCGGCAGCATACTTCAAGCGCACACCGTGGATGAATGGATGGAGCTCGATCAGTTCCCCAAAGCCGTATCCGTATTTAGTCAATTTGTCGAACGATTCTGCAAAGAAACCCGCACGTCCACCGTGTGAGCGATCTCCAAGTCGCGACTTGCGCGTCCGCTGTAGAATCAAGCGAGTGGATTGCGAGTAGGATTTGCTATCGCACTCACCATGTGTTCGCTTCATTGATAGAAATTCACTTGCGGCGGCGCACATTCGACTGCTGAGACAACCTAACTTCCATTGAAAGGAAACGATCCGACAAGCATGAGTTTTCACGTTAAAGACGGTTACCTTTGCTGCGAAGGATTAAGAATAAAGGACATCCAAGAGCAAATTCCGGAAAGTCCTTTCTACCTTTACAGTCTCGATCAGATTACGTCAAACTACCAAGCGTATGCAGAGGCGCTCGAAGGGGTAGAATCCGTTATCGGTTACGCCGTCAAAGCGAATAACAATCTGGCAATCTTGCGACACCTGCGTGAACTGGGAAGCGGGGCAGTGCTGGTAAGCGGAAATGAACTGCGAATCGCTCTGGCTGCCGGATTTGACCCCGAGCGCACTGTGCTGAACGGAAACGGCAAGACATTGCCCGAGTTGGTCTTTGCCGCCCAACACGGCGTGATGATAAACATTGACAGCGAGTTTGATCTCAATCATATTCAGCAAGCCGCCGGGGCTGCCGAAAAATCCGTGAACGCGCTAATTCGAATCAACCCCGATGTCGATCCGCAAGTGCATCATTATGTTTCGACGGGGATTAAAAATTCAAAATTCGGAATTCGAAACGACCGATTGGACTGGTTTCTGAAACGCATCAGAGACGATTCGCGTATCAATCTCGTGGGTGTGCATTGTCACCTCGGATCGACGATAAAAAAGACAAGCATTTTCCGTGATGCCACCGAACTGATGATGGACTTCATCGGAATTATCCGAGAGCAAGGATTTGACCTCAAATACTTGAATATCGGCGGCGGATTGGGAATCGACTATGAACGAACCGGAGAGGAAATACCCTCGCCCGTCGATCTAATTGATTCGATCCGAGACCTGTTAACGAGCGACATCGCGCTAATTATTGAACCAGGGCGCTCAATCATTGGGAACACGGCAGTTTTTGTCAACCGCGTGGTCGGCGTCAAAACCAACGGGAACAAGCATTTCATCGTGACCGATGGGAGCATGGCGGAGTTGATTCGACCGAGCCTTTACGACACCTACCAGCACATTGACTTCATTGAACCCGTTGACGCGGACGCTGAAACCTACGATATTGTTGGGCCTGTTTGTGAATCCGCCGATTTCCTCGGCAAAGATCGCCAACTCCACACCCCTCATGAAGGCGCGGGCTTGGTTGTCTATGACGCCGGAGCGTACTGCTATGCGATGAGTTCCAACTATAACTTGAAGATGCGGCCTCCGGAGTACCTCGTGGATGGCGAACGCCTCGTCGAAATCCGTCGCGTTGAAACGCTGGACGATTACATGAGGTTATTCAATGCAACTTAATAGTTGAGTTAGGGGTTATTGATTACAGATTGCAGGTTTTACTGCTGAAACATAATAGGCATACGCCGTGTGCCGTACACCGCCTGATGCCTACTGAAACCGAGTTTTTTCCTCAATGCTCGGTTTCTCAAAGTCGCTTTGCACTTTCTTTTTATACCTTGTGTTGGGTGAAATTGCATGTTTTCAAGCGTCTGGCGATAGGTGCGGTTGGAAACCGCACCTACGGGGGACGCATGTCGCGATCGGGAGATTGCTCCTACAGAAGACGCAATTTCTGGCAGCGCGGAGTATACATGAGCCAATAGCGCCACCACAAACTCATTAAATCAAAGAGGTAATACCGATATGCGAATGTTAATTGTCTCAAGTCTCATTATCTGTTGTTTGGCATTGCAAAGTTGCTCCGATGATTCGGGCGAACCGATGGCGCCCGACACAGGCGGCGATGCCGCGCTTCCGCTTGCTCCCAACTTTACGCTCCTGAATACCGAGTTTGAGGAAACGATGCTGACCGATTTTAGCGGCAAGGTGATTTTGCTGGATTTCTGGGCAACTTGGTGCAAACCGTGCGAGGAGGAAATCCCCATATTCATCGAACTCTATAATGACTATCGAGCGCAAGGATTCGAAGTGGTCGGCATCTCGATGGATGACGAACGATTGACGGTTGTGGAACCATTCATTAAGAAATTTGGCGTAAACTATACTATCCTGCTCGGAGAAGCGGAGTTGCTCGATCTATATGATGTCCCGGTGATGCCCACCGCATTTTTGATTAACCGCGATGGGCGAATCGTCAAGCCGTTTCACGGCGCTCAAGGCAATAGAGAAACGTACGAGAGGGAACTGAAAAAGTTGCTATGACAAATCAGCGAACCGACAATACATTAATCATAATCCTATTGAGTGTAATGTTCATCGTTGCCTTTGGATGCGGCGGCGACGAAACGCCAAGTACAACGGATTCCACAGGTAAGGAACCGTCTACGGGAGCGACTGCCGGCATTCGAGGACTGTTGGTCGACCAAGGGACGAAGCAGACCTTGGGCAACGCGCGCGTTCAACTTGTCAACAGTAAGGGTGAAATTCAGGAAACTCTGACCACGCAAGCGGGAGTCTTTCAGTTTGAAAATCTGCCCGCGGGTGAAAAGTTCTCGGTGGTTGTTGAACTGGACGACTATGAGAAGTATCAATCCGATGTCAATCTTGACCAGACCGAGGAAACCGTAAAGATTACGGTGAATCTTGTACCGATTCTCAAGATTGATGAGCTGCCGCCAGGCGACGGACTGAGCGTCGGCGCCGCAGCGCCCAACTTTAATCTCGTTGACGGAAATGGCAAACGTCACTCTCTTGCCGATTATACCGGCAAACAACGCGTTGTCCTGCTATTTGATCGAGGCGCCTGGTGACCGTTCTGCATTATCCAACTCGTTGAGTTGCAAAAGAGTTATCAAGAAATTAAAGCGGAAAACGCGGAACTTGTCGCCATCACTACCGATGAGCCCGCGGTAGTAAAGAGTACGGCGAATAAAAATAAACTCGGTTTTGTCACACTCTCCGACAGGAATAAACAGGCAATCGACGCCTATAATGCGGCGGATCCGTTCAATCCGCGAATCGCAAGACCGCAATACTATATTGTTGACGAAGCCGGGGTTATTCGCTGGAAGTTTCTTGATAATCGAAAGCTTGATCGCCTGCCTGCGAACAAGGTCGTGGAAGCGTTGAAAAAACTTTAGCGAGGATTGCGTATATGCCCAATGAGGAGGAGCCAATCAATCAGTTAGCATCGGACCCGATTGTGACACGGATCATGGCTGATTGCGCCCGCGTGTCAAGCGAGGGAGCCCTCGTCTCCGAGTCCAATGAATCCATCACTCGCAGGCGCTTCCTGAAAGGCGCGATCGGGGCGGGCGTCGCCGCCAGCGCATGGTCCCGAATCAACTCCAAATCGGCGGCACAGCCAAACCAACCATCGGTGGATGGGGAAACTCAGGACCAGCTAGTGCCTATCGTTGAAGTGACGAGCGACAAAGCCTGGAAAGACGACGATCTTGATGGGCAAGTCGTAAGCGAGATGATAGATCGCGCAATCATGAAACTGGCCGGGCGCGATTCCGCCAAGGAGGCGTGGAGAGACTTCGTTCTGCCGGATGATATTGTCGGCATAAAAATCAATCCCCTCGCCGGAAAGAAGTTCAGCACCCGGCGACTTATCGTCGACAAAATTATCGATGGGCTGTATAGCGCCGGTGTTCTAATGGATCAGATTATCATCTGGGATCGCTTTGAGGCGCACTTAATCAACGCCGGATACAAAATCAATCAGACAAATCAGGGAGTTCGCGTTTTCGCCTCGGACAGTCCGGGAGTCGGTTACGACGATGAGATTTTCTACGAAACGAAGAAAGACAGTGAAATTCGGCGCGAAAACGGAAGCATGAAGTCCCGCTATTCCAAGATTGTCACCCGCGAGGTAGACGTAATCGTTAACGTTCCGGTGATGAAACATCACGCCATGACCGGAGTGAGCGGATGCCTCAAAAACGTTGCGTTTGGCAGCGTCGACAACACGCGTCGTTTCCACCCGACACCGCTCCAGTGCGACCCGGCGATTGCTGAAGTTTTCGATCATGATATCCTCAGAGACAAAGTGGTATTGAATATCGTTGATGGACTTCTCGCCTCTTATGATGGCGGTCCGGTTTATGATCCGAAGGGCGAATGGAAATACGGCGGGATACTCATGAGCCGTGATCCGGTGGCGCTAGACCACGTTTTGCTGCAATCCATCGGAGAAAAACGCGAGGAAAGCGGCTTGCCATCAATCACGCGTTTATCCAATCATATCCGTACAGCATGGCGAGCAGGCATCGGGACGAATGATCTTGATGAAATGGATTTTCACCAGATTAAAGTTTAGAGATGACACGCGGCGAAAGCGTAGAAGCAATCGTCATTCAGCCTCTCATTCATACAATGCGAGTTGCCTGAAAATACCTCAATCCATTATAATTCCAACCGCGTTGCTTGTCTCTCTTATAGGTTGCACCGCTCTCGGCAAGGTCAATCCGAGTGAGAACTACGTCCGCATTCACGGATTGCAATGCACATCACCTCAAATGGTAGACGGGAATCTCAACACGGGTGACACCGTTTATATTGAAGCCACCATGGGCTCCGGCGAACGAACTGTCACGACGCCAAATTCACCGGAGGCGGATATGTTCGCGCCCACCACGGTTACTCTGCCCGCTAAGCGTAAGGTGGTCATGATAGTCCTCTACGGCAAGAACTTGACCAGTTTCAAGGTACTAGCCCGAGATGGTCGGGAATGGAAAGAGTTGCAGCGATTTCGAAAAAACCGCCTGAAACGCGTTGCTGTCACGGCATCCGCAATAACCGATGCCATACGAATTATTGCTATTGACTTTGGACAAATCCGTGGAAGCCCTCGCCCTGAAATCCAGGAGATTGAGGTATACGCGCCCCGGGCAGAGGAGCAATTCGGAGGCGACATGCATTAAAGTCGATCGTGCCGCCCATTGAAACCGAGTTTTTTCCTCAAAACTCGGTTTCTTCCCGTAATCAAAAAGGCAGACAACTGTCAAGACGCCCCATGTCAATGCTATGCAGAAAATAATCCACTCAACTGCAATGAAAATAATTTTTTAATCTGCGGTTCTATTCTGATTGGTTGTATGAGATTGAACGATGCCATATACATTTGGCGAATGAACCACCTACGCAATCGCTGGTATTCACTATGCGCCATTGATCTTTTTTACGCATTACGTTTTACGTATTACGTTACACCCTTATCCTTGTCTATGAATTCGGACAACTTCCGTAAGTCCAATTCGGCTCATCGCGTTTCACGTATTCTGAGGAGGCAATTATGCAAATAAACTGGCGAACTTTCCGGGTATTAATAATCCTTGTAGCGTCGGTAACTTTATCCGGGTGTGCGACATCTTTCACATCTACCGGACAGTTTCAGGTTGGTTTGACGCAATCGGCAAACGAGAGTCCACCCGACGTGCTCGCGGATTTTGAGACGAGCGAAGAGAGCAGTGTTGCGGGTGATGTCACCAAGAAGTCGAGTAGCAGTTGTGCCGGCGGCGTTTGCACGATTTATTGAGAAATAGGAGGACAACTCTGATGTTTTGGAACCTCGCGAGTCCCTTGTTCGTAGTCCTTTCAGTGATTCTAACCCTCGGATGCCACAGTTCCGCAAAACGTGTTCAGATGGAAGAATTTGCAAAGGATGCGGACTTCATGGTTGCACTTCCCGCGCTACCTGAACAACCCTTGGGGCTGGAACGGCAAATGAATCCGGCGCCGCATTCACAATTCGAGATTTCCCCGGAAGCGGGCGTAGATTTCAAAATCCTTGCCGTTGCGCCTAATTCGGGAACCGATTACAAAATCGCCATCGCGACGCCTGCCACGGGGACTGATTACAAAATGCTCATCGTTCCCGAGCAAGCGCGATCGTCTCGCGTCATAGGAGCGCACGAATTCCCGCCTCATCCGAGGTTAGAGGTTCCTCGTATGCCATGGAAGCCTATGGCACCCTCAGTGGAGTAACGCCCAATGACAATGCAGGAAGTTCTTCAAGAGCTGGAATCACTCGGCACGGCGCAGAATCGAAAAGTTTATCGGCGCCATGGAGCGTGCGAGAACCTTTACGGCGTCAGTTTCGCCAACCTTCGAAAGATGGGAAAGCGGCTTAAGGTCAACCACGCCTTGGCGCGACAGTTATGGTCAACAGGTAACCATGAAGCCCAACTTTTGGCGAGCATGATTGCCGATCCCGCCACCGTTGAGGAGAGTCTCGTGGACACGTGGGCAACGCAGTTGGTTGACCGCACCGTCACAGGCGAGTTCTCCGATTTTGTCAGCAAGACACCCTTTTTTCAAGCCAAAATGGAGGCGTGGAACGATTCCGACGACGAATGGATTGGGAGAGCCGGTTGGAACCTGTTGGCGCTGCTTGCCATGAACGACAAAGAACTGCCCGATTCTTACTTTGAGAATTACCTCGGAATCATTGAACGTGACATTCACACTCGAAAAAACATGGTGCGGGATGCCATGAACGCCGCGCTAATCGCTATCGGCATTCGCAATTCGGCGCTGGAGAAGAAGGCGCTCGCCATCGCCAAAAAGATTGGCAAAGTAGAGGTCGATCACGGCGAGACGAGCTGCAAAACACCGGACGCCGCGGCGTACATTCGCAAAGCGGTTGAGCGAAAAAAGCAACGCAAGAAACGCTAGAAAGATCTCAATACTGCGGGGGCAATCTCTCATCCCAATTCGCAATTCAATCTTTTATACTACACGGTGCTGAAAATTGCGTATTTTCAAGCGTCTGGCGGTAGTTGTAGGGTGGGCACTGCCCACCATCAACGCGGTCACGTTGCGCGCCAGGGGAGCCAACCATTTTCCCAAACTGATCGGAATGGTGGGCAGTGCCCACCCTACAATCACTATTACAAACAGTAATTACCGGGAAAGAAAGCGCAATAATACCCAACGCAAAGTATAACTCCCCGCTAATATGTATAGGCAAAAACTCACCAGCGTTTTGTGTAAAGATTTTGAATATGCTACAACTGACTTGGAAATAGAAGGACATGCAACAGGAATCGCTTTTACGCTACCTAAAAAGCAGATTTCTCGGGCACTGCCTTCTCCAGAAAATGAGATGAACAGTAGCGCCATTAAAGGGCTCCGGTATATTGAGGATTACATTAGTGAAGGCGATCATGATGCGCTGTTGGCTCAGATTGACAAGAATCCTTGGATGAATGACCTGAAGCGGCGTGTTCAGCATTACGGATTCATGTACGACTACAAGGCGCGGAGGGTGAACCACAGAATGCGCGTTGGTCCCTTGCCGCCGTGGTTGCAAAAACTTGCCGAAGAATTACATACCGAGGGGCACATGTCCAGAGTTGCAGATCAGGTTATTGTCAATGAATACGAGCCGGGGCAAGGAATCTCTAGCCACATTGATTGTGAACCTTGTTTTGAAAGAACGATTGTCTCTTTAAGTTTGGGTTCAGATTGTGTCATGGATTTCACGAACAAAGTGGACAGAACCAAAACATCAATCTGGCTTGCTCGACGGAGTATTATTGTACTAAGGGATGAAGCGAGATATATGTGGTTGCACGGCATCGCCCCCAGAAGATCAGACGCATGGGGCGGTCAGAAATATTATCGACAGCGTCGAATATCGTTGACGTTTAGAAGCGTTATTTTGGGCTGATTCGTACTGCGGCCACTGATCATTGGAGTTCCGTCTCATTTAAATAAAAGTAGTACAAACGACAGTCACCAAGATTAGACAATCTTTATGTTGTTTTCTAGACAGCAAGTTGCTTCAGGAAATTCAGTTGCACACGATTTTGAGCGAGGGATATTACTCATGGCAGACAATCAACGAGAAAAATACCGAGTCTCGGTTAATCAGCGGCGATTTTTTGGTCGAAACGGCTATTTGAAAGTCGAGGGCCTCCTGACGACGGAGGAACTTGACGAATTGGACGAACACGCCATGGACCTCGCCATGGGAAAGGTGGATTTCAGCCAGCTTGAAGGCGTTACCCCCCGGTGTGAAGGCGACTCCCCCGCCGCCATGGAGGATATGTTCTTCCGTTTCATCCAATTTCACCGCCATCTTCCCCTTCATGAAAAGTATATGTTGCACGCGCGCATCCTTGATGTGCTCGAGATACTCATCGGACCCGATGTGATGGCGATGCAATCCATGCTTTTCCTTAAGCCGCCTCAAAAGCGGGGCCAAGCCTATCATCAAGACTCCTTTTACATAAAGACGGCGCCCGACACGTTGTGCGGCGCTTGGATTGCGATTGATGACTGCGATGAGGAAAACGGTTGCATGTACTTCATACCGGGTTCCAACTTCGATCCGATTTATCAGGATGTGGCACAGCCGGACGATTCGGGTGACTTTCAAATAGGGTTGACAGAGATTGTCGGCGTGGATGAGGAGGGCGAGATTCCCGCCATTGCAAAGGCGGGGGATGTCATCTTCTTTCACGGTCATCTAATCCACCGATCAAAACAGAATAACTCGCCTGATCGCTATCGCAGAGCGTATGTCTGCCACTATGCGAATGCGCGCTCATACACCGAGTGGGGCAATGGCAATCAGCAGCAGATCCTCGCGCGCGGTTCAACCCACCTGCCGTTTGCCGAGAGCCGCTTTGTTTACCACGATCCCGAGGCGTGATGGGAGCGCGTTTTGCTCGCGACAGGGGGATTGCTCCGACAATTTGTAGTCGTGTTTGTGAGATGACCAATCATGTTATTTTATATCGCCATTTTCATCATTCCGCCGATTATATGGCTGATGCTGAGAACTGTTTCAAAACGAAGAGCGAAAGAAGAAACCGATCCGCCAATCCTTCTTGAGGTTTGCGCGCTATGTCATGAGGAATTCGAGATGAGTGCGTTAATCGAAAAAGAGGTCGGCGATTACGGAAGGGTTTACTGTTTCTGCGGAGAATGCATCGAGAACCTGCAGCGCGAATACCGTCAGCGCAAGGAATTGGGCAATTCGGCGAAAGACGAAATCATCTAGGGGTTACGCGCTTTAGTGGTGCATTCGCCAAGTATGTGGTGTTTACTGGAACCCAGTTTTTTCCTCAAAACTTGGTTTCGGATGAACCATCCAGTCCTAAGAACCAGTGTAGTTGCCCGATTCATCGGGTGGGGTGCAGTTGCCCGATTGCGTAACTCCCATCATTAATCGATAGGCTTGATAGCGAAAATCATCATCAAACCGTTTCACGAAATTGAAATCGCAAGAGAAGGTGTCACAACGTGTAAATGAGACATGTCGGCAGGCGTTTTGCATTGGGTAGTGTGTTGGCAACGGTTGTCCTATTTGTCGCCATCTGCCCGGAGGGTCCGAGTTCCAGCGATCGCGAACAATCTCGACGCCATGGAGCGGCGTCGGAGAGCGCTTCGTTTATTCCCGTCTACACGTACAAGGTGATTAACGTCTACCCTCACGATAGAAACGCATTTACCCAAGGATTGGTATTCGACAACGGGGATTTAATCGAGGGAACCGGACTCTATCACCGTTCATCGTTGCGCCGGGTTTCACTCAAAACCGGCGAAATTTTGCAGTACTATGAGCTCCCGCCACATCTTTTTGGGGAAGGCGTTACAATCCACAATAACAAGATAATCCAACTGACGTGGCAATCGAACGTCGGTTTTGTTTATGATAAACATAGTTTCAAATTGCTCCGGAAGTTCAATTACCCGACGGAGGGTTGGGGCATTACTTTCGATGGCGAACACCTGGTCATGAGTGATGGCACGGCGAACCTATTTTTCTTGCATCCGGATTCCTTTGAAGAACAAAAGCGAATCAAAGTTCGCGACAACAACGGGGCAGTCAAAAGGCTCAATGAATTAGAATTTATAGAAGGCGAAATCTATGCGAATGTTTTTCAAACCGATCGTATCGCGAGGATAAATCCTAAGACGGGAAGAGTGGTCGGATGGATTGACCTCACGGGCATTCTTGCCACGGAAGAACGTGGACGTCCGATTGACGTGCTGAACGGCATCGCTTACGATTCCGAAAACAACCGTTTGTTTGTCACGGGAAAACTGTGGCACAAACTTTTCGAAATTAAGCTGATCCGGTTGAAGTGATACCATAACCCTTGTTTCACCCGACAGAATCGGGAAAACAGAACATCAGCTCCGCGCTGAAAACACGAGCAGTAAAGAAGGAGTGCATCAATGTCAAAAAAGATTCTGCTGTCGCGTCTTTTCTATAACCCCGAATTTGATTCCGAACCGCGTCGTGACGGATTGGCAAAACTGGCGCAATTCGGAACGCTATCCCAACACCCCGATGAACTGACGGAGGAACACGCAGATGACGTGATTGCGATCCTTGCGGGCGGTCCTCAGGTGCGCGAGAGTTTCTACAAGGCGGCAAAAGACCTTAGGATTATCGCCCGGTGGGGTGTCGGATACGAAACGGTCAACGTCGATCTGGCGACACAATACGGCGTAATCATTACTATCGCTCCGGAACACATTGAAACTGTCGCCGAGTACGCCATTGCCCAATGGTTCGCGACGCATAAACGGGTCTATACCTTCAATGAGCGTGCGCACGGCGGGGACGCTTCCCTAATGCGAAATTTCGAAGTGAAAGGGTCTACACTCGGAATCTACGGACTGGGACGAATCGGACAGGAAGTCGCCGTGCGCGCCAAGCCGCTCCTCGGTGAAGATGGGCGCCTACTCGTCTACGACATTAGACCTGACATCAAGGAACTGGCGGAGAAACTCGGCGCTATCGCCGTGGATAACCCGATGACACTCTTCGAGGAAAGCGACGCCATCTCGCTCCACGTCGCCGGCGCCGACACCGTTGTCAACTACGAATGTCTGTGCGCGATGAAGCCGCACGCTTCGCTGATCAATCCGTCGCGCGGCAACTTGGTCGATGATGAAGCCGTAAACCGCGCCATTCGCGAAGAGCGGCTCTACTACTATGTAGTCGACGACCCCGTGAATGGTCCGCGATCCATCCACAAGGGAAACCCCCGCATAATCTCGACAAACCACTGCGCCGGGATAACCGTGGAATCTTCGATTCGTCTCGATCTTCGCACAATCGGTCAAGCCATGGATGCCATTAACGGACGCGAGCCGTCTCACATTCTGAACCCCGACGTATTGAATCATCCACGCGTAAAGAGTTTCTTGGGAAGGAGTTAATCCATGAATTTTTTCAACCGCAAGAACAAGAAACAACCAGCGGAGGACAATCTATCCCGGGGAGAGGCGTTCCTCGCCGAAAATGGGAAAAGGGAGGGCGTAATCACGCTGGCGAGCGGTTTGCAGTATGAGGTGGTGCGCGACGGTAGCGGCGACACGCCAGCCGCGACGGATACCGTGGTCACGCATTATCGCGGCACCTTAATCGACGGAAAAGAATTCGATAGTTCTCATCGCCGCGGCGAGCCGGCACGCTTCCCCGTGAACCGCGTCATCGCGGGGTGGACGGAAGCCTTGCAGTTGATGAAGGTTGGCTCAAAATGGAAATTGTTCATACCATCAAATCTCGCATACGGCGAGCGCGGCGCCGGCAGAGCCGTTGGGCAGAACGCAACACTAATTTTCGAGGTTGAATTGTTGGCAATCCAATAGGAAGCCGGGCGAAAAACGTCTGGCTCGTAGGGGCGGTTTCCAATCGCACCGACACCCCAAACACTGTAGTAGGGATCTCCCGATCCCGACATTTCCTCCGTCGCTCCAGACGCGCCGCGCAGTGAAAAAAGCAAGTGTTTAACTGTGAGAATGGCAAAATATGTGCAACATATTTGAGTAAGAGCCCGTAGGTTGGGTTGATCGGACATGAAGAATCATCAATCTACTGCGTGGAAACCATCGCGCGTCAATACGGCTTCAAGTACTCTGTAGGAAATCTCTCCCGATCCCGACAGCGCGGTAGGAGAAATCTCAGATTGTCTGAACTGTGATTTATGGGATTAAGTGATGGACTATGATTGAGCGCCTAGTGGTTTGATCGGTTCTGATTAGAAACGAGAGGTCAAAGATGGAGTTTGCTCATCCCGTCTTCTTTGCAACACCTGTGCAAATTTTTACATCACTGATGCTGAATTTTGCAAGAGGTGTGCAGGAATCGTCAGTTTTTCGCCCGAAACTGCCCGAATTTCGGTCGGCATGAATCTTGCTGTGGTTAGGAGGGATCCCCCGATCCCGACATTTACGAATTCAAAATCTGAATGTTACAATCGATTGGAGGCGCTCAATGAATTGAGCAACTACAAACCGCCGGTTCTTGTAACATATAGATCCGGAATTAGTATAAGTTGCAATGACTAAGATCTTCTCATCTGTGTTAATCCGCGTCCCTATTCTGCCCATCTGCATGAAATCAACTATTCCGTTCAAACACTGCATAACCGATAAAAGGAGAACCAACCATGCGCAACTTCAAGAACGCAACATTCGCAATTTTGGCGCTGCACTTCCTGTTGATGTTCCAAAGCGTCAGTCAATCGGACATCATTACCCGACCGGTAACGTACTATCACAGTTTTCAATTAATCGACGAAAAAAACACAATCGATTGGACGGGCCATGTGCCAGGTGACGATGCGCCGGTCAGGGTTTCTTTCGAAGTTTATGCGGATCCGGGGCGTATAGATACGGAAATCCATGGGCGCGTCGTCTTTGACCGCGAAACCAAAACACCTCGCGTTGAACCGAGATGGACAAGGAATGACGTGTGCGATCAATTCGTGGGCAAGTTTGCCACCCGCGGCGGGGTAAAGATCGGCGGTAATTTGGTCCTTGACATTTCGATAGGCCAACCGTTTTTGAGTCCAGAATCAGGATTAGGTTTAAACCACGACGTGCCGCTTAGCGCGATCATCAATCCCTTATTGCCGGTTGACATCGTGCCGGAGAATATAGACAAGAGTTGGGATGAGGCGGCATATTTCAACTCCAGCCTTGACGGAACAGGCGAGCCCATAATATTGCAGCCGGAGTTTCGAGACCTTGTGCAATTTGAACTTGGCGCATCGGACATATTAGAGGGCGTCTTGGCTTTTTTTACCGCAGGCGCCTCAAGAGCCGTGGACACGGGGTTAACAGTGGCGGCTAACGTCTTCTCTGACGATGAAGATGAACGGAAAAAGCAGAAAGGAGCGCTGCGCACCGTCATCGAGAAAGTCTTGGGGAACACCGGATTTAACCTTAACGGGGGACTGAAGGCTGATTTGGAGTTGTCCGACGTAAAAGCGGCAATTGACGAGAGTTCCGCGATTGAGGGCGACAAAATGGTTGTGCATACAGCGTGTGACGGAACGCTTTCAGCGGAACTCTTCCTCACGCTTAGCGCCGATTTTTTCGTTAAATTCGCACCCCTCGGTGTTGAAGTGTGGACTAAAGAGGCGGAAATCGCCACACAGGATATCCCACTAACCGATGAACATCAGGTCGCGACTCTCAATATGAAAGGGACGCCGAACCCCATCGAGTTCCCGCTAAACACCGGCGCTCAAGACTTCACGCAATGGGACCTGCCTGGCGGCGCCTCGGCGCGTCTCGGCAAAGGCGTTACGCTCGACATGGCGTATTCCCCCAACGGCGATCTGATTGCGGTAGGGACGACCACCGGCGCTTGGCTGCACGATGCCCATACCGGAGCGGAGGTGGCGCTCTTATCCGCGGGGTCCGTCAACAGTATACGTTTCAGCTCGGATGGCAAAACGCTAGCTACCTCTGGATCTGGCTATGGCTACCATGGTGCAGTGCGTTTCTGGGATGTCGCCACGAGGACAGAAAAGCCGTGGCAAGGGTCTGCTCCTTCAGGTTACATCGTGGGTTTTGGTCGCGAGGACGAAATCTTGGCAACCGGTGACCGTGGTGAAATATTTCTGTGGGATGTCGCCGCACAGCCGAGAAAAATCCGGGAAGTAAACGTAGGGTACGTTACTAAAACTTTGAGCCCGGATGGCGCAATCTTGGCAAGCCGTAACCGTTACGGAAATGACACAATAGAATTGATGGATGTCGACACCGGGGAACACATCGCCAGCCTCACGGAATCTAGCGGTCCTATCTACAGTCTGAGTTTCAGTCCCGACAGCAGAACGCTCGCGGCTGGAAATGATCACGACACAATATATTTATGGGATGTCGCCGCGCAGACAGTAAAAACTGCGCTCAAGGGCCCCACTGATACTGTTGATCTCACTAGTATTTCTTTCAGCCCGGACGGCAAAACGCTCGCTAGCGGCGGGGCGGATGGAACGGTGCGGGTGTGGGAGATCGCCACCGGGGAACAGATAGCCAGCCTAACCGGGTATATCGGTTGGTACAATCGCGTGAGTTTCGGGCGCGATGGCAAAACGCTCGCCAGTCTCGGCCTTGAAGATGGAACCGTGATTATGTGGGATCTTGCTACCAGGCTCCCAAAATTCACCATTTCGGGATACCGCGGTATTTCACAAGGCCCCGACCAGCACGTAATTTTTAGTCCGGATGGCAAAACGCTCGCGAGCATCGGTTCCGATGACGGGGCAATACATTTATGGGATGTCGCCAGCGGGAGACAAAGAGCCACCCTGAACGGGTGTGGTGTCGGTGAGTATATCACGAGCGCGAGTTTCAGTCCGGATGGCAAAACGCTCGCAAGCGGCGGTTCCGATTATATGTTGCGTCTATGGGATGTCGCGTCGGTCAGGGAGATAACTTTCCTGAAACATGATTATGACATCTGGCATGTGAGCTTCAGTTCGGATGGCAAAACGCTTGCAAGTGGAGGCGGCGGTGAGGTGCGACTGTGGAATGTTGGCGCCTGGACAGAAAGAGCCGTGCTCAGTCATCCCCAGGGTGTCGAAAGCGTTAGTTTTAGTCCGGACAATCGGACGTTGGCAACTACAGCTAGTAGCGATAGAGACGTGTATTTGTGGAATCTTGACACGGGGATACAGATCGGCGCGCTCACGGGACATACGAAGAGGGTCGAAAGCGTCAGTTTCAGTCCCTCCGACGGGGAATTTCTTGCCAGCGCCGGTGATGACGGGGCGCTTCTGTGGGATGTCGCCGCCCGGAAGAAAATCGCCACTCTCACCCTTGAACCTCTCAGGAGTGTAACTTTCAGTCCGGATAGGGATAGCAAAATGCTCGCCAGTAGCGGGGACGATGGAACGGTGCGTCTATGGAATGTTGAGGCGCGCACGCAAATCGCCGTACTCAACAAAAATGATGGCGTTTATAACTTGAGTTTCAGCCCGAATGGCAAAAAACTCGCCGGTCTCAGTGGTCGCGGTCGTAATATTCTTCTGTGGGATGTTGACACCGGGACGGAAATCGCCATGATCCCGGGAGCTTACGATGTTGTCTCAAGCCCAAGTTTCAGTCCCGATAGCAAAACGCTCGCAAGTGTGGGTTACGATTACGGCACCGTATATCTATGGGATGTCGCCACCGGGAAAGAAAGAATCATGGTCACGCGACATACGGGTGGTGTCGCCGCGGATTGGTATGCGCGTGCGAGTGTGAGTTTCAGTCCCGATAGCGAAATGCTCGCAAGCGGCGGGCAGCGTGGAACGGTGCGTCTATGGGATGTTGAGACGCGCACGGAAATCGTGGAGCTCAGCGGAGATGCCGGGCATACAGGGCCTGTCAGAAGCGTCAGTTTCAGTCCGGATGAGGACAGCAAAATGCTCGCCAGTGGCGAATACGATGGAACGGTGCGTCTATGGGATGTTGAGAAACAACAGGAAATCGGGGCTCTCACCGGGCATACCAGGTCTGTCTTTAGTGTAGTTTTCAGTCCGGATGGCAAAGCGCTCGCCAGTGTTGCCGGTGATTATAAAGGCGGATTGCGTCTGTGGGATGTCGAGAATCAGCGGGAAATCGCCACTCTCACCGGTGACTACGGGGAGGCAAGAAGCGTGAGTTTCAGTCCAGTGATAGATAGCAAATTGCTCGCCGGCGCCGGTGATGATGGCATGGTTCGTCTATGGGATGTTGACACCGGGACGGAAATCGCCGCGCTCCAGGGGCCTTCGAATTATGTCACAAGCGTGATTTTCAGTCCGGATGGCAAAACGCTGGCGGCGACCGGTGGTGAAGATTCGGGAGGCTATGCAAGCGTGTATTTGTGGGATGTCAAGACTTGGACGGAAATCGCCGTGATCCGTGAGCGCCCATCAGGTTCCGTGACCGCCACTGTGAGTTTCAGTCCCGATAGCCGCACGCTGGCGTATTTCATGGGTGACTCGAATAATACCAATACCGTGCGTCTATGGGATATCGAGGCAGGAATAGAAAAACCCGGATTAACGATGAATGGCGTATCGCCCAACGGTGTAAGTTTCAGTCCGGATGGCAAAACGCTTGCTATCGCCGATTCTAGGAGGGTGCGTCTGTGGGATGTCGCCACACGCATCCCGAAAGTCACGATCAGACTCGATCGGGTTCACACCGCCATTTTCAGTCCGGATGGCAGGACGTTGGTAATTCACGATGAACGCCATGACGAGAGGTTGTTTTGGTTTAGCGTACCGACATCGGGAGCTGTTGCGGAGGCGCCGCGCCTCGCCGCCGATATTAACGGCGATGGCGCCGTCAACGTTCAAGACCTCGTCGCCGTCTCCGCCGCATTGGGGCAAACCGGCAATAACGATGCCGATGTCAACGGCGATGGCGCGGTCAACATTCAAGACCTCGTCGCCGTGGCGGCCGCGCTCGCCGAAGCCGCCGCCGCGCCCGCGCTCAACCATGCACAACCTGTGGAGGGACTGACCGCCGCTGACGTGGAACTGTGGCTCGCCCTGGCGCAGGGCGCGGACCTCGCGGATCCGGAATCGCAACGCGGCCTCCGGTTCCTTCACTATCTGTCCGCAATCCTGACGCCCAAAGAAACGGCGCTCCTCGCCAACTATCCGAACCCGTTCAACCCGGAAACCTGGTTGCCCTATCGGTTGGCGAAACCGGCCGAGGTGGCGCTGACCATCTACGCCGCCGATGGCGATGTGGTGCGCGCCTTGGCGTTGGGGCATCAGCCCGCCGGCGTCTATCAAGCGAAGAGCCGCGCCGCCTATTGGGATGGCAAAAATGCGCACGGCGAAGGCGTAGCGAGCGGAATCTATTTCTATACGCTGTCCGCCGGAGATTTTAGCGCCACGCGGAAGATGCTCATCCGCAAGTAGGAGGGATCTCCAGGTCGCGACGTGTGTTCCCGGTAGGTGCGGTTGGAAACCGCACCTACGGACCAGATGCTTGAAAACACGCAATTCTCAGCGGTGTGAAGTATAAACAGTTGCGATTTCAGCTTTCCTCTGTCAGGTGGGCGCGAAGTGTCGCTTTTGTCTCCGTGTCACTCGCCGCCAGCATATCCAACTTGGTGTGAATCGTGTTGATTAGTCCATCCAACTGAACCATGAAAGCCACATATTCATCCCCGGCCGCAAGTCTTCCCTCGACCCGATCGTCGACCGCGCGCTTCTTGATACGCGAAAGCAGATCCAACAAACGAAAGAGTTGCTGCGGGTTTGTTTCGCCGCGCTGATCCGCTTCGATGTCGCCAATCCGCGTCATGAATTCATGCAGTCTTGCGCTCATTTGACGCCGTTTCTCGATACGATTCTGCCGAAGCGTGGCGCCGACGACAATCACCAAGATTGCCAATACCAATAGGTACGGCAGCGTGTCGTTGAATGCTTCGGCAACGCTGGATGAAAAGGTAGGTTCGCCGCGACGATAAAAATCCATGGCGCCGCGGTGAACGGGGAAATCTTGCTCCTCCTTCGCGAAGTCCTCGGATAACTCCCTCAACTGATTGCGGAAGGACGCCGAGAGCGCTGTTTGCGTCATCGTACGTACGAGGAATGCGGGAACATCCTGATGGGTGATGAGGCTTGCCTTGACGGCTAAGCACGGCGTATCTTGCGAGGGTACGCGATGTTCTCCGGAATACACGGTGCGCGGCAGAAGAAACGGAAAAAATGCCGTATTCTTGAAGGCGATCGCCTCGGTTTCTCGAATAGGCAGCAAGTCGTATTTTCCCGTCCCCAGCAAATCTCTCAGCATTGGCGAAAGGCTGCCTGTCACGATGAACGCGGCGTCAATCTCTCCATTGTCAAACGCTTTTAGCGTGTCGGCAAAGTTGAGCGTGTGCATCTGCTTGTCGTTCACGCTCATGTTGTAATGCTGAAGCGCCTGCTGCGCCATCTGAATCGTTCCGCTCCCTTCGGCGCCCACGGAGACATTCACCCCTGCCAATCCCTGAATTCCGTCAACCCCAATGCCCTTGCGCGCCACGATGTGCAAAACCTCGACGTATAGGTTGGCGACTGCCCTGACTTCCCGCGCGGCTTGGGCGTTCTTTGCGGATTCTTTGTTGCTCGCTCGTCCGAATTGCGAACTTCTATTGTTTTGATAGAACGCGAATTGCGCCCTGCCTTCCATGATTCGCTCCAGGTTTTCCGCGGAACCGTCTGTCGATTGGATTACGACTTTGATGCGCGGATATTCAAGTCCGAGCAACTCCTTGAGCTGCAAGGCTAAGTGGTGATACGCCCCCGCTTCCGATCCCGACGCGATGGTAATGGTGTGCGGAAGCCGCGAGGCAAGGCGATTGTAACTTACCCCGGCAAAGATTATGCATAGCAGAATTACGACAACGAGAATCCATCCTCTAACGTTCATCCGTTTTCCTCCTTACGGGTATCAAGCGCAAGCTGGTTGAGCAGTTTCTGTTTCAATCCGCCTTTGCCGAAAGCGTTCCATGGATGCTTGCGGTCACCAAGCAGAATAAGACCGTCGCCATCTTCCACGATGAAATCTTTTTCCGGCGCCATGATGATTTTTCTTCCACGGATCACTCCCTGCGGCAACACGCGTTCCTCCAATTCCACCAGGCACTTGGAAATTTGGGCGAAGGTATACCCATCCAGTTGCGCGTCTTGCACGCTGTAAAGTGTCGACTCGGTCCTCGTATCAAGCGTTTCAAACACGGATGGTCCAACCCCTCGATCGATAGCCGTTTTCGCCATGATGAGCGGCACAATCTCTCCGGTGAACACGATACGCTCGCAACCGTTTCGTCGAAACAATTCTTCGTTCTGTTTGTCCAAACATTCGGCGACAATCTCAAGTCGCGGGTGCAGATCATCTATGACCCCGACCGCGGCGGCTGTCACTACATCGGCGCTGGAATCGTCCCCGCTAGCGAAAACGATAGCGGCGCGCGCCTCGGACACGTTGGCTTGGACATACGTATTCGCGTTGGTTGGCGAACCGTGAGAAAAATATACGTCATCGAAATTATCTACTATCTGGGTGGGCAATTCTTCAATCGCCTCCGAAACAATCGCGATCGGCGACTCACTGGTATCCAAGTCTGTGCGCAAATTCTCGATTACCGTCATAATCTTGTCCGAGTTTTTGCACCAATCGACTATTAAAATGTGCGCCTTCAAACGTAAACGAACCAATCCCTTCACCCGCCTTTCATGAATGTCGGACAGTTTCGTGATTAGCTGGCTGGCAACCGTTGAAAAACACCCTAGCGTTATGATGCTAAAGATAATCGTGGAAATGCGTCCAGCGAGGGTTTCAGCCGAAATGTCCCCGTAGCCAATGGTGGTCATCGTGATGAACGCCACCCATATCGAATCAAAGATTTCCAAATCCGCTTTTTTTTGCCGTTCAAAAGTGTGGAATGCAAGCACATACAGAACGAACGAAAACAGCATTATTTCAGAAACGAGCAAGGAGGTACCGCTTCTCCAAGGCAGCAACCGTCGCAGTTTCTTAAGGATATCTTGAGGTGCGATCATAATTGTATGGACGCTTCTGAACGAGACCCAAAAGTAAACATCACGTTTCAAGCATGATGTAGAGGACAATTGCCCGGTTGCGCCTGGCGGTTTGACAACACCGCTCACGCGAAGAAGATGTGGCTGAAACCGAGTTTTTTCCGCAAAACTCGGTTTCTCAAAATCGCTTTGTACCACCTTCCGACATAAGCCGACTCGACGCTTCAAGGCTAACATGCAAGCAAAAGACTGGAAGGGACGCTCCCAGTTTTCCGCTCCAGACGCTCTAGGAATCTTCTATAACCGCGGCTGGTCTTGTGCCTAGCTCGCCCTCTTGATGATTGTCGTAGAAACGTCTTGTCGGATACGCGAAGTTGATGTCGTCCCGAGCGGCAAATTCCTGCAAAACATCCTCCCAAATCGTCTCCGCCGTGCCGCGACGTGTACGCGGCTCGCACAAATAGCGAATCGTCAGAAGCACCCCGCTCTCCGCCACACTCGTGTAGACTGTTGGCGTAAGCGCGGAATAGATAATCATAAACCGTCGACTCGCCTCTTGGATACGTTTCTGAGCCGCTTCACTCGAGTGTTGGGCGTGTTTTGTGGCTATCTCTTGTAGAATTGTCTTCGCCTTTTTCCAATTGCTCTCGAATGTCACCATTACCGGGAGCTCGTTCCAAATATACTGAAACCCTCTGCTGTAGTTCGAGACCACTTCACTCAACACTAAACCGTTAGGTATGTGAAGCACGCGTCCGGTGCTCTGATCCGCTTCAACCCAATTCCCAATCTCCATCAAGATAAACTTGAAGATTCTTACGTCAATCACATCTCCCGCGTATTGCCCGACTTGAATACGATCGCCCACATAAAACGGGCGCCGCCAGATGATAAAAAACCACCCCGCGATTGCCGTCACTACATCCTTCAAGGCAATTGTTAATCCCACCGCTACAACAGCTAGAAAGGTTACGAGTGACTGAATCCCTTCGAACCATACTCGCCCGACAAGCACAAGCCCGAGAACAACCGCGACACTCTTGGATGTTTTCCGCCAACTATAGCGGAGCCGCACGTCTTCCACTCGCCGCCAAACGACAGACATGACAAGCGTGCGCGACAGCCAGAGAATCAGGATAATGATTACTGACGTATAGAGATTCTCCTGCACCCCGGGCGACAGCTTCGTTATTTGCGCAATCCAGTGTTTTATCGTTTCCATCTAGAATTACCCAATCCGGTGGCTTGGAGGTTTCTGTTGGCAGTCCGTGTCATACAAATTCCTAATCTGGTGTTACAAGAACCGGGGTTCGCAGTAGTGCAATTCATTGAGGATCTCTATCGATCAAGCGAATGAATAATGAGTGCGATAGAAAATCCTACTCACTATCCATTCGCTTGATCGTCTCGAAACGACTGTGACATTTATACTGCGCGCTGTCAGAAATTGCGTCTTTTGTAGGAGCGATCTCCAGGTCGCGACGTGCGTTCCCCGTAGGTGCGGTTTCCAACCGCACCTGCCACCAGACGCTTGAAAACACGCAATTATCGGCAGCGCAAAGTATAGTAGTGAAATCGTATCAGACCGAACGTGATACTAATTCCTAATCGACGAGTTACACGCATCGGGTTGATTGTAGTTGCCCGATTTATCGGGCGTTTCTGACGATTGTAACATTTAGATTTTGAATCCGTATGAGCGCGCGTTCCCCTATGTCTATTCGCGCGTGTAAGAGGTCCCTAGCGCCAACGGCGGTGTTGACCTGCCAACGAAGCCCGCAAGCACCAAAAGCGTCAATACGTACGGCAGCATAAGCAGGAACTGGTAGGGAATGTCCCATCCGATGGCTTGAAAACGAACCTCTAATGACCCTCCGAGACCGAAGAGCAACGCCGCGGCGCACGCCTTGACCGGATGCCATTTGCCAAAAATGACGATTGCCAAAGCGATAAATCCCCTCCCTACGGTCATTCCCGGCGTAAAGTAGGGAACATCGGCAAGTGACAGGTAGCCGCCGGCAAGACCGGCAATCAGTCCCCCGAACAAGATACACAGCGTACGCAGTCTCCGTACATCCACCCCGGCGGCGTCAACGGCCTTCGGATGCTCGCCGCATGCTCGGATTGTCAGACCATGAGATGTTTGAAATAGATAAAAATACAGACAAGGGACACATAGGAAAGACAGAAAAACGAGGACGTTATGTTGAAAAAGCGCCGTGCCAACCCAAGGAATATCGGACAACAAGGGAATTTGAATTTCCCCGAACGCCGCGACTTTAAGCGCGTCGCCGGTGTAACCAAAGAGTTTTTGATATATCACCTCGGTCAGACCTAACGCCAAAAGCGTGACTCCCGTGCCCGTGACCACCTGATCCGCCGCCAGTCGGATAGTAAGAAACGCGAACACGTAAGCCGTAATCACCCCGCTCAAACCCGCGGCAACGATACCAACCAACGGCGCCACAGTCGGCAGAGCCGCGCCGGCATAAAAGGAACCCAGCATGCCGAAGAATGCCCCCATGAGCATCATGCCTTCGATGCCGATATTGATGACCCCGGACCGTTGCACGACGACCTCTCCCAATGCCGCCAAAAGCAACGGGGTCGCTTGTCTTATAGTTGCGGCGAGAATCTCTTCAAACATAGGCTGTGGAACCTCGTTCATACGAAACCGAAAACGTATCCCTGCGAACATGCGGATGATTCGACATGGCGCATCACTCCGTAGCCGCCGGCATCCCGTCAGGTTGCATATCGATCTGTACAATTTGTGATGGAGTAAGCCCCGTGATTTCTACCATTTCCGTCCGGTCTGCATAACCCTGCTTTTTCAACAAGATTGTATATGTTTTCCGAGCCAGGTTAAGCAGCTTCGCTTCATGGCGGCTATCGGAAATCACCGTCTTCTGCTGCCCGTTTAGGTACACTTCCGCGCCGCCGACATTGGATTTTACGGTTAAGTGAACTCGAGGATAGCTCATTGGCGCGGTAGGTTGAGGTACGACTCTTGGCCGAACCGATTGGAGGATGATTACTCCAACGATGACAATGGCGATTGCCCCGATAATGATCCAGGGCAAAAGATGCCGGGGCGGCTTCCGACCAAATACAGATTTCTCATTTTGCGGCATGATGTTGTTCTCCTAAAATCGCTGTTAATTGAGGCGAATTGTCCTCATCATTCTTAAAATCACTGCGTCATGAGTATCTTATCATGAATCGCCAAGATGATGCAAAAAGAAACCGAGTTTTTTCTTCAAAACTCGATTTCTAGCATACAGTCGCGCCTACGCGGTCACGACCGGGAGAGGAAGCCGGTTGACGCGTTGCGGCATACGTACTTCGGACATCAGACGCAACTACTCCGCGGCGAGCAAAATCTCTACTTGACATCATCCACAAAAATATGTTATAGTTCTTTAGTTTTACGGTTTGATACGAAACGAAACACACTTCCTGATTTACACAGAGGGTGCTCCCAGCTTGGGAGTCTGATGTAAGTTTGAGGGAAGTGAACGCTTAAACCCGATAGCGAAACAGGAGGTTTTTTTGAGAACTACAATGAAAGAACTCCTTGAATCAGGAGTTCACTTTGGTCACCAGACGCGACGTTGGAACCCTAAAATGGCGAAATACATTTTCGCCGAGCGCAACGGTATCTACATTATAGATCTTCAGAAGACGTTGCGGATGATTGAGACTGCTTGTGACTATGTGCAGGACATTGCGGCGCAAGGTGGTACGGCGCTCTTTGTGGGAACAAAGAGGCAATCCCAAGAAGCCGTTTTAGAAGAGGCGACTCGGTGCCAGATGTTCTATGTGAGTCATCGTTGGCTAGGTGGCATGCTAACGAACTTCCAAACTATTCGCCGCAGTATTCAACGACTGGAAAAGTTGGAGACTGATGAAGCCAATGGCGTCTTTAACCAATTGCCCAAGAAGGAAGTCATCCGTCTAGCGAGAGAGAGAACCAAGCTAACCAACAATCTTACCGGAATAAAGGCTATGAGGCGGGCTCCGGACGCGGTCATCATTACCGACACGCGCAAAGAACACACCGCCATACTGGAGGCGAATAAACTCGGTATTCCGGTAATCGGCATTGTTGACACAAACTGCGATCCGCAGCTAATCGATTTCCCGATTCCCGGTAACGACGATGCGATCCGTGCAATTAGGTTGATTTGTTCGGTGCTGGCGACCTCGATAATTGACGGGAGGGCGAGCGCGTTAGAGGGGGCTGACGCCCAGGAAACCGTTCAATCCGAAGTAGTGGCAAAAAGCGGTGAAACGGAAGCTCCCAAGACCGGCAACGAGGCAGAGACTGGCGCCACCGAAGATGGAAGCAAAACCGTCAAAGAGGCGACGAGGGCAAAATCGACGGCTAAGCGACCACAAGGAAGAAAACGCACAAGCGCGAAGGCCAAAAAGGTAGACGCGGAATCTCGAGCGCGCAACACCAAGACTGCTGCCGCCAAGCCTGCTTCGGACAGTAGCGCCGCCGATACCGATTCCGAAGGCAAGGCACAATCGCTTGAAGCTGAGCCGACTGCCAAGAAGCCGCGTCGCAAGAAACGCACAAATACAAGAACCAAGAAGGCGGACACGGGCGAAGCTCCTGCATCTGGCGCGCCGGCGTCATCAACCACTGCGGCAGCAAACGAAACTGCCGACACAGAATAAAGCGGAAGCCTTGGTTCGACTTTGTACATTTGTAGGGTGGGCGCTGCCCACCATTCCTTAGCATAGATTATACTTCCCGCTGCTGAAAATTTCGTGTTTTCAAGCGTCTGGCGGTAGGTGCGGTTGGAAACCGCGAGGATTTCTATCGATCAACTGAGTGGATAACGAAGGATCAAAGGAACGAATGGTGACTGCGATAGAAGATCCTGATAGAAACTCCTACTCATTATCCACTCGTTTGGGGGATTTCTATCGCACTTGCTATCCACTCGTTTGATCCTACCGGGAACGCATGTCGCGATCGGGAGATCGCTCCTAACAATAGACGCAATTTCTGACAGCGCGGAATATATTCACCGATTTGACCTCTCTGTATCCGCTAGTTTGATTCGCGCATACGGGGTTGGTGTTATATTTTTGTACAAAGTCAATCCGAGACTTTCGTTGTATACAAATAATTGGAGGTTTTCTATTTAGATGAATATCACAGCAAAAATGGTGAGCGATCTTCGGACGCGCACGGGCGCCGGAATTATGGATTGCAAGAAGGCTCTGGCGGAAACAAATGGCGACGTGGAGGCGGCGATTCAGTTCCTCCGCGAGAAAGGATTGCGCGCTTCTGAACTGAAAAGCGGGCGAGCCGCTAGCGAAGGCTTGGTTATTTCATATATTCATCCCGGCAATCGAATCGGCGTGTTGGTGGAGATAAACTGTGAAACCGACTTTGTGGCGCGCACCGACCAGTTCCAGAATCTCGCCAAAGAGATAGCGATGCAGATTGCCGCCGCCAAGCCAAAGTATGTGAGCAAAGAGGATGTGCCGGAAAGCGTGTTGGATTCCGAAAAAGCGATTCTCAGAACGCAGACCCTTGACGAAGGGAAGCCCGAAAAAATTGTAGACAAGATTGTTCAGGGACGGTTAAGCAAGTTCTACGCTGAAATCTGCTTGTTGGAACAAGCGTACATTCGAGATGCCGACAAGACCGTTCGACAACTTCTTCAAGATTCGATCGCGCAATTGGGCGAAAACATAATCGTGAAACGTTTTACCCTTTACGTGTTGGGGCAAAACAGCGGTTAGTTGCGCGCCAACAGCTATAGCAACTTATTCTTTCACGGGGAATTTGAAAATGGCAGATAACACTTTACAGCAGGCGGAAGCACGCATGAAAAAAGCAGTGGACGCGACCGCGAAGAATTTTTCGCACGTACAAACCGGCCGCGCCTCCGCTTCTTTATTGGACAATGTCTTTGTAGATTATTACGGCAGCAAGAGTCCATTGACTCAGGTTGCAACTATCACCACTCCGGAACCGCGAACACTTCTAATCCAACCCTGGGACAGAACAATTCTCAAGGAAGTGGAAAAAGCCATTGCTCGGTCGGACCTGGGCTTGAATCCTAATAACGATGGAAATGTCATCCGCATTCAAATCCCGGAACTGACTACGGAACGGCGCGAGCAACTCACGAAATATGCGCGCAAGTTGGCTGAAGACGGTCGAGTTAGCGTCAGGAACATCCGCCGTGACGCGAATGAAGCGCAGCGACGGTCTGACCAAGATTCCGGCTCCGGGGAGAGAAAAGGCAAGGGTAGAGGAACGGATAAAAAGAGATCGCGAGGTAGTGACGACCCCGTTCAGGTAATTACTGATAAATACATAGGTCAAATCAACCAGCTTTTGGAATCTAAGGAAGAGGAATTGCTTGAGCTTTAATCTGTCCGCTTGAGGCTAACTATTCCCAAGAACCAATGTTTTGGAAGCGGCTTCTGAGCGCCATTGTTCTAATTCCGCTAATTGTCCTGATTGTCCACCGGGGTTCGCTTTTCTATTCAGCCCCAGTTTTTTGCGTTGTGTTGGTTATGTTGATCGAGTTTGGTCGACTCGCGCGGTCTATCGGATCCGCCAGTCACAAAACAACGCTCATTTTGTCAGGATTGCCGTTCTGCTTCTCGGCGCAGATCGGTTTCCCGGTTGAGCTCGCCTTGGCTTTTGCGCTTATTCTGGCTTTTGCCGTGGCAATCTTTCGACAGCAAGCGCAAGATATCTTCTTCTCCGTGTCCAGCGCCATCACCGGTAGCATCTATGTGGGATGGGCATTTGGTTACCATCTGCTACTGTTGCGACAAATCGGCGATCCGCTTGGCGGCAGCTTGGTTTTCTTCCTTCTGGCGACTGTTTGGTGTGGAGACAGTGGTGCATACCTCATTGGGAGCAAATTTGGCAAACGCAAGTTGTGCCCGGCAATTAGTCCCCATAAAACAATTGAAGGAGCGGTTGCTGGGTTGATTGTGGGGACGGCAGGCGGCTTGGTCGTTTGGTTCTTGCTCCTGCAAGAAACCCTCGACATTGTGCATGCGCTAATACTGGGATTGTGCCTCGGCATCATAGCTCAAATAAGTGATCTAAGCGAATCGATAATTAAACGGAATGCGCATGTAAAGGATTCAAGCGGCGTTGTGCCTGGGCACGGAGGGTTATTGGATCGATGCGATGGCTTAGTTTTTTCCGCTCCGGCGCTGTATTACTATTTCGAGTATTTTCTGGGCGCGGCATGAAAGGTATTTAGCCCTATGCAACCCTTCAATCCACATTTCGTTTACTTCCCCTCGTCCGTAAAATCTTCGCCTGATTCTTAAGCTATGAAACACCTTGCTATTCTGGGTTCCACAGGATCCATCGGAAAAAGCGCTCTTTCGGTCATAGCGGCTCATCCCGATGAATTTAGCGTTGAGGGAATTGCCGCGAATGCTTCCGTAGACCTGTTGGAGCGTCAGATTCGCCGCTTTTCCCCCAGATGCGCGGCTCTCAACGATAAAGCCGCCGCGGATGAGCTGCGAAGGCGAATTCGAGATTTGAAATCCGTTGAAGTGCTTGGCGGCGCGGAGGGCGTGTTGGCGATTTCGACTATGGACGAGGTGGATTTGGTGCTGGAAGGAATCGGAGGAAGCGCGGGACTGTTGCCAACACTGGAAGCCATAAGAGCCGGCAAGGACCTGGCGTTCGTGAACAAAGAGGTGTTGGTGATGTGCGGTTCGCTCGTCATGCAGGCTGTCAAAGAACATGATGTGCGACTATTGCCTGTCGATAGCGAGATGAGCGCTATCTTTCAGTGTCTCTGCGATTGTGATGATAACGGCAAGAAACGGGGGGAGATTCATCGTCTCATTCTTACGGCATCGGGAGGCCCCTTCCGCCACACGGACATTGATCAACTTGGCTCGGTGATGCCGCACGAAGCGTTGAATCACCCCAAGTGGGAGATGGGAAGTAAGATTTCAATCGACTCCGCAACCATGATGAACAAGGGATTGGAAGTCATCGAAGCCCACTGGTTGTTCGACATTGCGTTGTCAAAGATTGATGTAATTATTCACCCGCAAAGCATCATCCACTCTCTGGTCGAGTTTGTTGATGGTTCAATTCTTGCTCAACTGAGCGCGACGGATATGCGTCTTCCCATCCAACATGCCCTGGCGTATCCGAACCGTTTGTCCACGCCTGTACCTCGGCTCAACCTTAGTGATATCAGCGCGCTTCACCTTGAATCCGTTGATTGCGAAAAATTCCCGTGCCTTGCTCTGGCGTATGCCGCCGCCGAAGTTGGGGGAACGCTGCCTACAGCGCTCAGCAGCGCCGATGAGATTGTCGTCCAAGCGTTTTTGGATGAACAGATTGGGTTCATGGACATCCCGAATATCCTTAAGGTCGTGATGGATCGGCACGAGACAGAACTTAATCCCACTTTTGATGATATTCTCGCGGCTGATCGGTGGGCAAAATCAACCGCGAAGGGGTTAATCCGAAAGCAGGAGATGCCCGTCTAATACTGATTCCGAATCTATAGGTTACATGAACCGGCAGTTTGTAGTTGCTCAATTCATTGAGCGCCTCCGATTTATTGTATACTTTGCACTGCCGAGAATTGCGTGTTTTCAAGCATCTGGTCCGTAAGATCAAGCAAATGAATAATGAGTGCGATAGAGATCCGCTGGGTTCCCAACCGCACCTGCCGTGAACGCACGTCGCGACTTGGAAATCGCTCCTACAAAAGACGCAGTTTCTAACAGCATGGAGTATAACACTTAGATTTTGAATTCGTATAGGAGTTGGCATTCAAAGCAGTTTGGCGCTGACAGGAATTGCAATACCATGCACGGCAAAATCTGTATCATGGGTGTTGGGCAATCACTCGGCAGTAAACGATTTTATTCCTCATTCGGAGAAAAAGCGGCATCGTTTAGGTCCTGGCGCATTTCCGTTGAAAGGTTCCACACCCTCTAGATTTGGGAAACTTGCGAAGAGTTACCCCATTTCATTTGCTTTGGTAAACTTCCTGAGTGGGTTTTTGCGTTTCATGTTCTATATTTATACTCCGCGCTGTTCAGAAATTGCGTCTTTAGGTAGGATCAAACGAGTGAATAGCGAGTGCGATAGAGGTCACCCCAAACGAGTGAATAGCGAGTGCGATAGAGGTCACCCCAAACGAGTGAATAGCGAGAAAGAAATAGAGGTTCGTTTTCCAAAGTCGCGTTGAGGTCAATTTTTTCTTGAACTTAAAAGCGTTATATGTGTGTAGTATAATACATGATAATTGGAAGAGACCGCGCCCGAAAATTACTGTCAGCCCGTCGTTATTCGGCAGATGCAAGGAAGTTTTGCGGACGAAATCAAGCCATAGAGAGGCGAACTTTTCGTGATTGTTAACATCTTGTTCACCTTCGCGCGGGCGTGAACCCGCATCATCACTAGAAAGCGCCGAGGCGGATTAGGTGAACGCGCCCCGAAAATCTGCCGTTTGTTCACCTTTCTGTGCCTATGGCAGTTCACCTTTTCGAGCGTATTTTTCACCAAAAATAGGAAAAAACGTCCCGATGCCTTCAAAAGCGCGCTTTTGTTCACATTCTATACTCCACGATCAAGCGAATGAATAATGAGTGCGATAGAGATCCCCGCGATCTCCGAACGGCGAACTGCTCAAGTTACGTCAATCCTATTGAAAACCATCATTGATGAGAAAAAAGCGCATATTAGCCAACGCAAAGTATATTTACTCATCTCAAACTCTCGGACAAAATTAAGAAAAAGACGGTGATATGTTATGTTTGGTTCGATAAACGGAATAATCCTCGCAATTTTCACGCTGGGTTTTCTAATCTTTATCCACGAGCTCGGGCATTTTCTTGCGGCTAGACGTTGCGGCATTCGGGTCGACAAATTCTCAATCGGCTTCGGGCCAAGTCTAATCGGTTTCAAGCGAGGCGACACAGAGTACTGCATCTCCCTAATCCCGTTCGGCGGATTTGTGAAAATGCCGGGTGAAAATCCTGAAGAGCGCACCGGAGCGCCCGATGAATTTCCTTCGGCTCCCGTAAGTCACCGCATTTTCGTGGCAATTGCCGGGCCCGCAATGAACGTTGCGTTCGGGGTTATCGTATTTTCTTTAATCTACCTAATCTCCGGTGAGTACGTTCGCAAATCACTCGAAACAACACAGATTGGGCATATTGTTGACGGCAGTCCGGCGGAAATCGCTCGCCTTCAGCCCGGTGATAAATTGGTAGCCATTGACGGGAAGCGATTAAAGGATTGGGGAGATTTGCAGATGGTGGTTGCAATAAACCCCGACGAAGAGCTTGATATCGAAATCATTCGGAACGGCAAGAAACAGACGCTGCATAATGTGAAAACTGACACGAAGGAAGTTAAGGCGCGCAAAATTGGTCAGCTCGGGGTGTCACCGAAGCAAGAGGTATTGATCTCACGCGTCGAAGAAAATAGTTGGGCGGCGAAAAGCGGTTTGGTGGCGGGAGATTTGATTGATAAAATCAATGGGGAGACAATCTATACATACACGGATTTTGACGAAATCGCCAGGCAAAATCACGGTGATAACGTCCAAGTTGAGATTCGGCGCGGGTTCATGTTTGATACCGAAATGATCTCCGATGAGGATTTGAACAACGGTTTGATTCCACAACAGTTGCGTCGCAGGTTCAATGAGTACAACGCGGCTTTGTCCAGAGAGGCTGCAATTTCGATGTCGGAAGATGGCAGAGGTTGGAACATCACCGATTCAGAGAAAGTGTACACAATTCAAAAAGGTGACAACAAGATTAACGTCTTTAAAGGCGCTGGCGGCTTCCTCGTAAAAGAACTGCATGTGGATAGGGAGCTCATCGTTGGAGCCGTCTCGAAAGACAGTTACATCCGAAAATAAGGGCGTACGGCATGGCGATAAGCTAATTTCAATTGATGGCGCGCCTGTCCAAAATGCTGATTTTGATCAGAGAGTTCAAGAGCTCGCAAAGATCCATTTCGATCAACCCGTCGAGTTTGAATTTCACCGAGATCTACTGCTTCGCGCCGAACTGGAGAATAACCGACCCGATTTGGATAATCCTGAAAAATTGAGCGATTTTGTGCGTCAACAAGCTGAAATCCGTGAAGTCCCGCTGCCTCCGAATTTCACGCTTGACAAAGAAAGCGAGGGGAATTTCCTGTTAAAGACCGACGACGGAAAGGTACACGCCAACGTTAGAGTTGCAGACGGTCAACTGAGCGCCTATTATCCGAACAGTAAGGTTTTCACGCTGAAGCTCCCGTTAACGCCTTCCCAAGAAAGCGAAAATCTCCTGACCAAAGAACTGCCGGTTCAACCGACGATTAGCGGACTTGCGCTCACGGAACCGGTTAGAATCACAAAATATAACGTTGTCACGGCTTGGGGTAGAGGAATCGAGGAAAGTTGGTCCATGGTTGCCCAAGCGTTGTCTATGGTTAGGCAACTTGTAACGGGTGAAGTTTCTCCAGCTTTGCTAAGCGGCCCCGTTGGCATTGTCAGCGCTACCGCGGAAACCGCTCGCTTCGGTTTTCGCGAGTTAATCTACTTTGCCGGATTTATTTCCGTCAATCTCGCTTTTGTCAATCTGCTACCGATTCCAATCGCGGATGGCGGACTGATTTTGTTCTTTGTCATTGAAAAGTTACGGGGCAAACCTCTAAGCGTTCGTAAGCAGTTGATAATTCAGCAAGTCAGCATTGTGCTAATAATTGGACTGTTTCTATACATCACATGGTTTGACTTCGCCGGCATCTTCAAATAAACGACTCGTTGAATTCAAGCTGGCGCCCTGGAATCAGTGTAGTTGCCCGATTCATCGGGCGTCGGGAATGGTATCCAGCGGCGATGAACCGCCGAACTGCGAGGCTTTTGAGTGTCTAACCGCGTAACTCTCAAATCATTCGATTGATTGGTCGCTATCCGCTACCTTAATTGGTTTGAATCGACTGTAACATTTAGATGATCGCGCATCAAAATCATGTCAAATCAGGAAATCGTTCGAGAATACTTGCAGGTTGTTGCGACAGTGAGAGAATTTGTGGAAGAACAGATACAACTCGGTTTCACGGAACTGGCAGAAACGGAACCGGCCGAACCGGAAGAACAATCCCCATTCGCAGATTTCGACATGGGCCGGCTGCGACATGAAGCAACGGCTTGTGAGCGATGCGAGTTGCACGCAACGCGAACCACGGTTGTGTTTGGAACGGGAAATGAGAGAGCGGATCTCATGTTTGTCGGTGAAGCGCCCGGTGCCGACGAAGATAGACAGGGAGAGCCATTTGTTGGTCGCGCCGGGCAACTTCTCACCAAAATAATCGAGGCGATGGGATTCACTCGTGATGAAGTCTATATTGCAAACGTACTTAAATGTCGTCCGCCAGGCAATCGAAATCCGAAGCCGATCGAAATCGAAACGTGCGAGCCTTTTCTCATCAAACAAGTTGAACTTATTGAACCCAAAGTTATTTGCGCACTCGGCAGTTTTGCCGCCCAAGCTCTGTTGCACACCAACGAAGCAATCTCAAGACTGCGAGGGCGATTCCATGACTATCACGGCGCCAAACTCATGCCGACCTACCATCCCGCCTTTCTTCTCCGTAACCCGCAGTCAAAGCGCGAGGTTTGGGAAGACATGAAGCAGGTCATGGCTGAATTGGAAACAAGCCGCACCTCGAACGCCGGGGAATAGGTCGCGGGTTTTAAGTATATCTGATTAATTCCTGCCCCCACGTTGCGTGCATTATTCTCATGAACTATGCCCTCGTTGTCTTTCCACTGCCCCAAGACATTGCCTTCACCTACGCCATCCCGGATTATCTAAAACATATTACACATCGCGGCAGCCGAGTGCTTGCCCCTTTAGGCAACGGCAAGCGAGAAGGGGTTGTTATTGCACTGCAGGAAGAACCCAACCTTCCCGACGAATCTATTGCGATTAAGAACCTTTCCGACTGTTTGGACGAGACACCGACATTTTCGAACGAACTCCTTCAACTCACCCGATGGATGGCAGACTATTACGTATCATCTCATGGCGAGGCGCTGAATTGCGCTATCCCCAGCGCGATTCGTACCCATCCGCGTCGGGTAGTGCGGCCAATCGGGACTGACGCACAGATTGAAGCGCTAGGGAAACGAGCGCCGCTTCAGGCTGAAATCCTGCACACACTGCGGGCATCGGGGGATATGTCTCCGAGCCAGTTGGCGCGACGAATCAAAGGCGGAAATAGGAGGCTACAACCCGCGCTTTTGAGTTTGCGGAAAAACGGCTTAGTCGAAATCAGGACAGACTTAACCGCAAAAACCAAGCCGAAGACTATAAGAGTCGCCTCACTCGCCAAATCTTCATCAGATATTGAATCGGAGCTAGAGTTGTTGACGAAACGAGCAAAAAAACAGAGCGAGATTTTACGGTTTTTGCTCAAAGCCAAAACGCCAATTCCCACAAGTGAGATAATAAAACAGACACAAACCGGCATGGCTACACTCAGGCAGCTTGCGGAGAAGAATCTCGTCAAAATCGATTCCGTCAAGACGCTGCGAAATCCGCTGAGCCTGGCGCCTGTTTCTCCCACTCAGGCGCCTACCCTCAACGCCGACCAATTTGCCGCGTTGAAAGCAATTCGCGGGGCAATTGAAAAAGATCAACACGCGGTCTTTCTCCTGCATGGAGTTACCGGCAGCGGGAAAACAGAAGTCTATATCCGGGCAATCAGCAACGTTATCGAACGGGGAAAGGGCGCGATTGTATTGGTGCCCGAGATTGCTCTCACGCCTCAAATTGTCTCTCGGTTTGTCAGCCGCTTCGGCTCTCGAGTCGCAATTCTACACAGCAACCTTTCAGATGGGGAACGCTTCGATCAGTGGCATCGCATACAGACGAGAGACGCCGACATTGTGGTTGGGGCTAGGTCGGCAATTTTTGCGCCGGTGACAAATCTCGGTATCGTCGTGGTTGATGAAGAGCACGAGACCTCATATAAGCAGGAGGACTCCGCGCCTCGGTATCATGCGCGCGACGTGGCTGCAAAACGGTCGGAACTCGCCAATTGTCCGCTAATTCTGGGAAGCGCGACCCCATCGTTGGAAAGCTTTTATCGCGCGCAGCGAGGAGAATGCCATTTACTCCGCCTTCCTTCGCGAGTCAAGAATATCAAGATGCCGCCGGTGCGAATTGTAGATATGTGCGACGAATTGAAACAGGATAACCGCACGATTTTTTCAACGCTATTGCGTGATGCTATCATAGATAGGCTTGCCAAGAATCAACAGATTATTCTATTTTTGAATCGGCGCGGATTCGCCTCTCATGTTTTCTGTCGTGCTTGCGGGTTCGTGGAACGCTGTGACAACTGTTCAATTTCATTGACATTCCACTTAGATACCAAACTGATGATGTGTCATCACTGTGGAGATGAACGAGCTACATCTGCGGTCTGTCCTCAATGCGGCAGTACTTACATGCGCTATTTCGGATTGGGAACCGAGCAGGTTGAACAGGACACAATCAAGGCTTTTCCGCAAGCAAGAGTGAAGCGGATGGACGCCGATTCAACTTCGCGGAAAGACGCGCACCAAAAACTCCTTGACGCGTTCAAATCGCGCCAAATTGACATCCTTGTGGGAACGCAGATGATAGCCAAGGGGTTGGACTTTCCGAACGTTACTCTCGTGGGCGTTATCTCTGCGGACACTGCCCTGAATTTTCCTGACTTTCGCGCCGGTGAACGGGCATTCAATCTGTTAACTCAGGTTGCCGGCAGATCGGGACGCGGCGAAGCCGGGGGAGAGGTAATCATTCAAACCTATATGCCGGCGCATTACAGCGTTCAAGCATCGAAAACCCACGACTACCAAAATTTCTATCGACAAGAGATAGCGTATCGGAAAGAATTGCTCTATCCGCCGCTGACCCACGCCGCCATTTTGTTGCTCCGCGGTGAAGTCGAAACGGAGGTCATTCGTCTAGCCGGCACAATACTTGAGCGCCTAAAAATGCTCAAGGCAGAACGGTTTCCGGATGTTGGGATTCTTGGTCCCGTTGCCGCTCCCTTGGCAAAGATCATGGGGAAGTTTCGATGGCACTTCTTTGTGCGACATTCCAATGTCGAAGAACTGCGCGAATTCCTTCGGCAAGCTATACGCAGCGACGCCTCGCCTACCGTACCGAAAAATATTGACTTGGTTGTCGATATCGATCCGATGACTGTATTGTAATACTATTTCAAAATCTAAATGTTACAATCAATCGGAGGCGCTCAATGAATTGAGCAACTACAAACCGCCAGTTCTTGTAACTTATGGATTTGGAATCAGTAAAAACTGGGACTAATGACAGCAAAAACACCCGTGTCCAAAACTTGTAAACTGCACTATCAATCTGGAGAAGATTATGGGAGAGCGTGTATTTGAGAAGCTAGAGAATAGCGACCAACTTGATGCCAGTCCAATTTTTGTATTCGCCGCTGATCCCCTCGCGGCGGTTGGAATTCAGGGGTTGGGGTATGTTCAACACCCAAGCCCCCACTATCGCACCCGCCCTGAATTCTTACAGTTGCAGCGAGATCTCGTAGCCGATGGGAGCATTGACGGATTGCTGATGACCCCTGCCGATGCAGAGGCGCTCGCGCTTGAGGAGGTGCTCTTTGATGATACCCCGGTGACGCCGCTGGTACGGATGAACGCGGAGACCGCCATCTGGAGTCCACGATTCGGCGCATATCAGTCCCGGCATTCCATGCCGTTCCAAACCGTGTTTCCAGACGATGCCAAGGCTTACTGCGAGACACTTGTCGCGCCAGCATTGGAATGCCGCGTGTCGCTCGGCTTATATTCAATCACGCTGAACAACGATGTGGTCGCCGATGAACGCATGCTTAACGCCTATATCAAGTTTGCGCACACGGTGGGCGACATGGAGGGATTCGATCACATCTTGGAGGTTTTTTTGCCGAATGTCAGACTGCCCGGCTTGGACGATGAGAAACGGGGGATGTACGTTGCGGATTCCATCGTTCGGACGATGAATTACCTCCGCAAGCATCAGCGCCCGCGTTTTATCAAAACCGCGTTTACAACGGCTAAGGTTTGGAGAGAATTAACGCAATTTGATCCTACGCTGATTATCGGGGCATTAGGCGGACCACGCGAAAATGCTCGAAAGACGTTGCAACTTGCCAACAACGTCATTCAAAACGGAGGGCGCGCCATTCTGTTCGGACGCACCATCTTCGGCGAAGAATCCCCTGTGGGCATTGCACGAGTTCTACGAAGCGTGTTGGACGGGCAATTGAGCCCGGAAGACGCTCACTCTGCGTATCAACAGTCGATTCGCCAAAACACCGCCGCGATATAGCGCTATACGCTCGAAGAACGCGGAATGTTCATTTCAGGTTACAGTGGCGTCACTCGGTTTTGACACATAGTCCCGATGCAGTCAAAACTAATCTATAACGAACGCGTTTTGGTTTTATCAGAAATTCTGAGAAAGACTACATTAGAGGAAAAAAAAGCGGCTAAGATATTATGTCTTAGCCGCTTTTTTGTCCATTGAGCCAGGAAATCCGGTAATTGAAGAAAAATTATACCCGATACTCCGGTCTATAATCCGAGCGGAATGTACCGTGCCACGATTCTTCTTGTGGTTGAATCTGGGCTGCGAACTCGTCGGATATACGCGATAGGTTGTCAATGAAACTCTCCCAGTCGGTCACACCGCTTGCGTGGTCTCTAGATTGGCTGCTTGCCAAGAGTAGAGAGAGTTCGTAAAAGTTCGGATAGCTTCCGTCAAAATGTTTCGCTTCCATTTTCAGTCTCTCACAATATAACGTTCAAAGGGTTTAGGATATTGCAACAGTTGTCTTCTTTGAATATCGGTCCTAATGCCGTGTCCCGTATTTTATACAGAACTGTATCAAATTGTGACGTCTTTTCTGCCTTATCCGTTTCAAGATTCGAGAAAATCAACGTTTTAACTGGATTTCCTCACTGTATTGAAGTTAGTAGATTCTCACGACACCTAAAGATTAGCAATAATCATGCCAATTCGTGTGGAAATTAGCCGCCAGTTGATTGGCGCTAGAATTCGCACGCATCTTATTGAATCCCGACTCCCGCTTCAGTCCGTGTATTGGATTTAATGCCTCTGGAATGGACAACAGCGCGCTAAAAAAAGCGGCGAACCCCGTACAACCGCATCAGGTCAGAGGCGCCACGTCCGCATAGACATAGGTCGGCGAACCGTTTCCGGCGTGGATTGTATCATCATCCTCATTGGAAACTGATACGATGTTTCGCTTCACAATTCTGCCGGGCTTCGCTTTGATGGGCGCGCTGAACATCGGACCGTCAACGACGCAAGTATGAAACTCTCCGTTCTCGCCCAACGGGTCCACTCCCTCAGGCAAGTCTGCAAGAAACTTGGAGTCGAACCATCGTCCCGCGAACTCCTCTGGCACTTTCGTTGGATTAAGGGTTGTTACAATCGCCCGTACACCGGAGTCAATCATTTCTTGGGCTAGCGCCGTTGTGTCCCGCCCCCACACCGGAAAGATTGGCGTAAAGCCTGTCCCGCGCAGTTTATCCTCACGATACCGGCGAATGTCCTCCAAGAAAAGATCTCCGAACGCCATGTGCGTCGCTCCCAAACCTTCCGGCAATACTCTCACTTGGTCGAGGAACGCCCGCATAGCGGCTTCATACTGTGCGTTTGAGCATGGATAAGGTATCGGTATCTCGTACAGAGGCACATCCAGTCTCTCCGCTTGCTGTTTTAAGACCCACGACGGTGTAGAGTGTATGGAAACCCTATCAAATGTCTTGGTTACGGTGGTAAACACACCGCGAACCGTATAGTGTTCCGGCTGTTTATATAGTGTGTAAAATGCCCAGGCGGAATCCTTTCCCGATGACCAAGAGACTAGAACGGGTGTTGGGTTAATATGGCTCGTCTTCTTAGTCATCAATCAAACCTATCGTATCTCCAAACTGTACACCGTTTGGGAACGTTGTCGCTAAAATATTCTCTTTCAATCGACAATGCGGCGTTTCAACTATTTTACCAATTTCGGAGTGCGCTTCTAATCTCTTAACGCACCGTTGGCTTTTATGTTTCAGCAGATTTCGGCAGAGTTAGAAACAATAATGATACGAACTAGGAAGGAAGCGCCAACTCAACACAAGACGGCGCGCAGTTGATGACGGCGCGAAACGATTTAAATTTTTCAGAGTTGGAGATTTGTACGCGTTAACATTGAGCGCCAGGTTCGCGTTTCGTTAAAGCGTGGATCGCTCGAAAGAACAAGTTGGTGCAAAATCTGGTAGGACTTTGGCTGTTTTGGTGCAGAAAGAAATTGGGCTCGTTACGCGCCAATCAGACCTCCGAATTTCAAACAACTCTCTGAAGTTTTGAAACTTATCCCGTACCTCAAATCGTGGAAATTGGAGTTGCACCGAATCGGAATACGGACGGTTTCGGCAGCTCAGGCAAACCTTATTGGCGAGGAAGTAAATCGGCGGGATGAAGAAGCGGCTTTTTCTACTCGGAGGTTGCCCTTGACGTTGAGCATTAATATTTTTTGCCTCACTACGAAGATTTGAGAAAATTGCTAAACACAGTGATGATGCGTTCCCAATAGTCGACTTGGTTCTCATATTCCCATGCGGCTGGGTCGTGGCTCTCCCCTTCGTATTTTACGTACATTGCCCATTTTTCCAATCCGCGGAGTCCGGTAAATATTTCATCGGCAAGGAACGATGGTACGGCGTTGTCTAGTTCCCCGTGAAGAAGCAATAGTGGTGTCTGCACACGGTCAAGGTAGAAAACGGGAGAATTCTCAATGTACCGATCTCGGGATTGCCAGGGCGTCCCGCCCAATTTTCTCTCGGTCATCCACCTCGCATAGGTCGATCCATCCCGCCTCATTTGATTGTAAGTCCCAATCCAGTTTCCGAATCCTCCGCTACTAATGGCGACCTTGAAACGAGTTGTCTGAGCGATAAGAGCAAGCACGCAATATCCGCCAAAACTGTGTCCCATCACGCCAAGCCGTTCCGGATCGGCAATCCCCATCTCTACGACTCGATCCACCCCCGGAAGCACCGTCTTCGCAAGGTCACGCATGGGTGTACCTTTCCGAAGCGGGGCATCGGGAAAGAGAACTGCGTACCCTCGTGCAGCCAGCAGTTGTAGGTTGTTGACTCCAAGCCCCTGTAGACCGAATTGATTGACCATGTCACCGCCGCGACTGCCACCATATACCCAAACAACGAGAGGATATCGTTTCCCGGCGTCGTAACCGGCCGGCAGCAGCAGCGCACCGCATAATTCCTGGCCATCTAGGCTTCTATAGTTGATAAGGCGACTTGCTCCCATAACACTGGCTTCTTGGGATGGATTCACGCGAGTCAGTTGTTTCGGATTCTGAAAATCCATGCCCGCAATCCAAATGTCCTCGCACCGTTGAGCATCCTGCCTTGTGTAGATGACGCGCGGGCTCTCGCAAGAAACATCGATTCTTAAAATAGCCGGTGAACCAAAGTTGGCATCAGCTTCCGTCAGTTCGCTAGATTGCCCCGTCCTCAGATCGACCTTGCAGAACCCGATCCGCTTCGTCTCGTCATCCCGCGTGATGAGGTACAGCGACACGCCTCCATCAGGAGACCAAAAGCGTCCCCCGCCGCCGGGTGAAACTACTTCTATCAGGCGTCGGTCAGGAAACCGAGCCACAGCATTCATGGCGCCGTCCACAATAGAGATTTTCCATAAAGTGTCGGAAGCGAGGAGATACAGGTTTTGCCCCGATTCATCCCATAGGGGAGCGCGATAAACATCGTCAAAATTGGGGTGTGATGCCGTATTCAGGCTTTGTGCGCCGCCTCCCTCGGCAGGTACAATGAAGCAATCCCCTTCCGAAGTGTAACTCAGCAGATTGCTGTCTGGCGACCAACTCACAGAGAATTTATCCTCGTTTTGGATATCCGATGCAACGACTCGGGTGCAAGAATCTGGCAGAGACACGACAACGAGGTCGTAAGAATCCTTACTCATCGTTGTAAACGCGACCTTCGTGCCATCCGGCGATAGCCAGTAACCCGTTATCTTCAACCGGCGTGCGACCCGTTCTACACTTCCATCGGAAATGTCAATGAGAGCAAGATCGGAAAGGTAGACGTTTGTTATGTCGGGGTTCGGCGTGTTTTCCTGCGGGCAGTCTACAGAATCGTCCTGTTTCGAGGCAATAGGCGAACGGTAGACAAGCGCTGAAGAGTGGCAATCGCTCTTGTCATTTGCCATCTTTGGCGGGGCCACGATGAGATCCAAGGCATCTTCCAGTGTCATTCCTTCCGGCAGAACCTTACAAAGTACTTTTCTGCCATCCGGCGTCCAACGAACAACTTCATCACCAAAGTAGGGCCGAACAGTGAGTTCCGACACCTGCCACAACCTGTCGGAGCTTCTTTCCCAAGCCCAAAGTTGCGCTTGGCCACTCCGGTCCGAGTAAAAGATGAGGTGATTTCCACTAGGCGACCACACAGGTCCCCAACTAACGCCTTCACGTTCCATTAAGCACGTTGATTCACCGGAGGTCACATTGGTAACCCGGACCTCACAATCCGCTTCGAAGATTCGGACTCCCGAGCGCGTGAAAAAGCCATATCTCTCATCGTCCGGTTTCTCCGTCCCGCGAGGATTTTTGAGCGTATAAGCGACCCACTCGCCATCGGAGGAAAGGTCAAGGGGTACACCGTGCGCGAACGAGAGTGACGACAGCGCATCTTCGATTTGTAGTGGCATCAATTCGCCTTTCACAATAGGAATCTGCCGGGACAGTTTAGCATCTCGGCGTGAGATAGTTCGTAGTCCTTCCTTCTTATTTCTAGCGGAATCCCGATGCATCTCGGACATCAAACGCTAAATGTGGAAACCTATACGGTCTCAAATAATTGACGAGCCGATTGTATTAAGTTTGAGTCTCCGTTCAAACCCAATTCTGCCTTGGTCGTTGCGGCTATCAAGGTGAATTCATATCGATTCATGAACGGAGTTAAACAACCGAGGAACAACACGCTACAACCACACCCCGCGTTTTATACAAACTTTGCGAATCTTGTTGATTGCGCCGCCAATGCGCTTTCCATTCCGTTTCACGCCAAAAAGATGCTGACTCACCACGCGCCTTGAGATGCCGAGCGCTAACGCGATTTGCTCTTGAGTCTGCCCTTCAAAAAAATAGAGCATAACGCAGTTTCGTTGGTTAGCCGTGAGTTCTTTATCAATAATTTCGCGAATCTGCGTTAGAACCGTTTGCTTTTTGGTTTGACGTTCCAGTCGTAGTTCGCGATGTTCGGGGGACTCGTAGTGAAGTTGGTCTTCGTTACAGAACTGATGAAAATAGGTTGGTGGAACAAGAATTTCCCAGAAATCCGGGTTGAATCGCGGCATAGATAGTCCTCTCCTTACTTATGAAGCAGGTCGGAAGGCACCTATGCCACAGCCGATTAAATGTCTCGTCCCAATCGCATCGAGGGATGTCGCGGCGAGCAGTTTATGTTAGGCGGGGGGCAGAGGTACCGGCGCCAAGTGTCGTGTGGTATTCATTAAGCTGAATTTGTGGATGCGCAATTGTATTTGTCACTGTTGCCTCCTTTCTCATCTTCAGCATGCTGCCTGAAGAAATTTGTGCAGTCAGCTACTAGGTTCAACGTTTCGTAGGACAATAGTCATTTTTGGATCGTCCAGAACTATAACTCTTGAGTAAGCAGTAGGGTGATAATGTAGGAACGTGCAATAAATTGCACTACTACGAACAAACATCCGCGATATAGATTGATGGACTAAACAGTTTCTGCCCATTTTTGTGCGGTATAAGTATGCTAACGGAGCGGCAGGCAGGGCCCGCCACCCCATCAGCCCAAAGTGTGACATCAACGGTCACAGCACCTCAGTAATCTCATTTTCAATACCCCCTTCCCCGCCGAGGAGCGGTACGGGATAAGATTGAGGTTCACACCAACCTATACCCGGTGTGTGAAATCACAATCTTTCACTATAACACAGTTTCGGATGCACTTTTTGCGGGTGTCGGGCAAAATAAATTTGCGCCTATGGAATTTTCTTCAATTCTCTTCACTCTTGAGCGCTCATATCAAGGGCATCGTGGCTCAAGCTGCGTTGTCCCCAATACCAAACGAAGCCGGCGCCTAGCAACAGTAGTAATCCCATCAACTGAAACATCTGATGGAAGTTTAACTGATCAATCAGAATGCCGCCCAGAACTGGGCCTATGACCTTGCCGGCATTTTTTAGCGCGCCGATTAACCCCATCCCCGCTCCCGTATGTGCAGAGTTAATTTGGGCTGACACCAGCGCGATGGTAGACGGAAAAACGAAAGCTTGTCCCGCCCCGATTATCATAGCCAACACAGCAAGGCTCGGCATACCGTTGGCAAAGGTAAGTAACGGAAGCGCGACACCCACCAAAATCATACCGGTGTATATCGCCGTGATATATCCAAACCGATCGCCGAGGCGACCTCCCAGAGGCTTCAAGACCAGATGCGTCCCCTCTTGGATGGCGAAGAATGTCCCAATCAGCGCGACGCTAACGCCTAGCGAACCTGCATACACCGGCAGAAATGCCTTGGTCGCGTATAGAGCAATAAACAGCGCCGATTCGAGACCGCCAGACAACCAGATGGATGGCGCACCGATGCCAGCCCTTAGCGCTTGCGTGACTTGTTTAACTATCGGCGGACGTACATTCCGAGCACGGACCGACTGTTTTCTCAGCAGGAGCACCGGAATGAACGCAAGACAACTGAACAGCCCTATTAGCGTGAAAATGGACACGGGCGGCATGGTCAGCAGCAACAAGCCCCCTATCGCAGGGCCAAGGATATATCCGGCCTGCCGCGCCATGCCGAACCAGCCAAGTTTTTCAGCCCGTTTTGTTTTCGCCCCTTCGGCGACAAAAGCCAGCGTTACGGGACCGAAAATGGCCGTGGCGAGGCCATGAATGACGCGAATGCCGAATAATTCCTCCGGCGTGTGGATAAACCGATACAGAAACGGCACCCCCGCAAAAAACGCCGTCCCCACGACAAGCCACCAATAGCGTCCCCAGCGGTCGGAAAGGATTCCGACTACGGGTTTAAGCGCCATTCCCGTTATCGTGGAAACGGAGACGATAAATCCGAGAAACGCCCAGGAGGCGCCTAAACTCGCCGCGAAAATCGGCAGAAGCGGTGTCTTGCCAATCTGGTATGCCGATCGAACGATGAAGTCCGCAACCGTGATGCTAACAAAGTTGAGGCGATGCCGCATATATACTCCATGCTGTTAGAAACTGCGTCTTTTTGTAGGAGCGATCTCCCGGCCGCGACGTGCGTTCACGGCAGGTGCGGTTGGAAACCGCACCTACGGACTAGATGCTTGAAAACACGCAATTCTCGGCAGCGCAAAGTATAAATCCATTTCTCTAGAACTCAAGTGCATTGATTGCGCAGACCACGTAAAAGCGCTTGTACGGAGAGGCGTATGATGTCTTGTCGTCGCGCAAACTTGGCGACAGCTTCACTCGGTTGACGCACCGCTATCCGCTATATGTGATATGACCTGCGGATACGTTGGGAACTGCGAAACATCCCGCTCCAAAATAAACTCATACGCCGACAGCGGGCAGATTCGCATCGTTCACCAATGCATTGAACGCCGCGACATCCTTCTCAATCAGCGATTGGAGCCTCTCGAGTTGTTCGTCAACAAGATTAGAGAGGTGTTCAAATACATCGTAAGCTTGTTCCGGTGGCGCGGTGTCAACGCAGGACACCACACTCGTCAAATCCGCCAGCTTGGCGTTCAGTCGAACTGGCATCCGCAGGCGGCCAGATTCTGCTTCCGGCTCAGTTTGGATCAGCTCCGTTTCGATTGCTTTGAGTCTCTCCAGCAGCGCATCCGCCGCTTCGGAGATTTCGGCGCACCGAACGCTGTCCACATCTTTTGCACGGCATTTCCACTCCTTTACCTGTCCCCTAATGCGGCGAAGCCGGTTAATCCCATCATGTGTCTCGGATATCTTGTCGCGGATGTCGCGCCATAATTTAAACTGGGCTTCAAAATCATTCCGAGTCGCGGACACGCGCGGATCCTGGAGAATTTCGAATGACTGAGCCGACGTTTGGTCGCCGACTTTCAGTTGCACTTGATACATGCCTGGCGGCGCGAGCGGACCGTTTCTTTCTTTGTCGAGCGGACTTTCCGGTTTGTCGGAGGCATTCTCGGCAACCTCTTTTGCGTCGGGATATCGCATGTCCCACACAAAACGGTTCAATCCCTGATCAGCGGTTATATGGCGCGTCGGTCCCGTGTTCTTAGGCTCGGCGTCGGAATCTTTATCGTCCGTCGTCTCGTCGCACCCCTCTTTGGCGCTAACAAAGGTCGAAATTTCTTCGCCTCGGCTATCAAGGATGGTTAGCGCGACTTCATCCGTTGGGGAATCTTTGAGAAGGTAGTGAATGACAACGCCCGCGGGCGGTCCTTCTCCCGCGTCGATAAATCTCCGAGTGCGGCCTCCTTGAGACGACTTGTCGTCATAAAAGGTTGCCGCCGCTCCGAGACCCGCCATGTAGTTCTTACCGGCGTCACTCCGGAATCCTCTGGCGCTCCATTGCAGGTAACGCCGATAGGTAGCGGGAGGTTCGAATAGGTGCACCGAACCGTGTGTAACCTCCTCGTTAAGTTGACGAAGCGGCGTTAAATCATCAAGAATCCAGAATGATCTGCCGTGGGTCGCAACAACTAACTCATTGTTCTTGACCACCATGTCGTAGACAGGGACAACCGGCAAGTTCGACTGCAATCGTCCCCAGTTCGCGCCATCGTCGAATGAAATTAAGACACCGGTTTCCGTCCCGACGTACAGCAGATCCTCCCGAATCGGGTCTTCGCGAATAACGCGGGTGATTTCGCCATCGGGAAAATTGTCGCTGATAGTCTTCCACGTTGCGCCGTAATCCTCTGTTTTGTACAAGTACGGCTGGTAGTCGTCCAGTTTGTAACGGGTAGCGGCGACATAAGCGGTTGCTCTATCATGGTGTGAGAGCTCAATCTTGTGAATCAACGACCATTCAGGCAAATCGGTGGGCGTGATGTTCTCCCAACTCGCGCCGCCGTTCCTGGAAATGTGAATGATGCCGTCATCGCTGCCCGCCCAGAATACGCCAACTTCGTGAGGCGACTCCGCAAAAGCGTAAACCGTACAATAATGCTCCGCGCCGCTGCAATCATGCGTGATTGGACCGCCGGATGGGCCCAGCTTGCTTTCATCGTTACGCGTGAGGTCCGGACTGATGGCTTCCCAACTGTTTCCTTCGTCGGTTGAGCGGAACACCAGATTTCCGGCGGCGTAAAGAACATCCGGATCGTGCGGAGAGATCGTGATGGGAAACGTCCATGAAAAGCGGTATTTGAGATCTCTCGCCCCCCAGCCAAAATATGCTTCGGGCCAAACCGTGATTAGTCGAACATGCCGAGTGCGGTGGTCGTAGCGTTGCAGCGCGCCGCCGCCGCCCGGCGAACTCCCGATCGCTCCGATGTACACGGTATTCGAGTCGTCGGGACGCACGGCGATGTCGCCACTCTCACCCGTGCCGGCGGCGTAACAGTCATTCCATCTTATGGCGCCGTACTCGGTAGCGCTGGGAACGCTAATGCTAGAGTTGTCCTGTTGTGTGGCGTAGACGCGGTAAGGGAACTGATTATCCACCGCACACCGGTAGAACTGCGAGGTCAATTGGTTGTAGATGGATGACCAACTTTCACCCTCGTTGAATGAGACGCAGGCGCCGCCATCGTTGCCCAGGATCATGCGTTGCGGGTCATTCGGATCGATCCATAGGTCGTGGTTGTCGCCGTGCGGAGTGGTGATTTCGGCAAACGTCTTGCCCCCATCGGTAGACTTCCACATCAAGAAATTGGTGATGTATACCGTCTCTGCATCACACGGATCGGCGAAAATGTGACAATAGTACCACGGACGTTCCCAGAGCGCATGATTCGAGGTCAGCAGTTCCCAGCTGTCACCGCCATCTTCCGAGCGGTACAAGCCCCCCTTTTCCGCTTCGACGATTGCCCAGACGCGCCCCGATTTGGCTGGCGAGACAGAGACGCCAATCTTTCCCTTGATTCCCTTTGGCATGCCTTGATTGTCCGAGATGTCCTCCCAAGTGTCGCCGCCATCGGTTGATCTGTAGAGGCAACTGTCGGGACCGCCACTTGACAGTTCCCAGAAATTTCGATGCGTCTCCCAGATGGAGGCAAAGAGGATACGCGGATTATTCGGATCCATCGCCAAATCTACGGCGCCTGCCTTGTCACTCCGAAACAGTACCCTCTCCCAATTGTCTCCGCCATCCTTGGAACGAAAGACGCCGCGTTCCGAGTTTGGGCCAAAAGCATGTCCCAACGCCGCCACATAGACCAAATCGGGATTCTGCGGATGAACGCGAATCTCGCCGGTATGCCGCGTCTCCTTCAATCCTAGGTGATCCCATGTCTTGCCGCCATTGACCGACTTATAGACGCCGTCGCCGTAAGAAACATCCAAGCGAATGGTCGCCTCGCCTGTGCCTGCGTAGATGACATTCGGATCGGACTCCGACACGCTAAGCGCTCCGACCGACGCCGAATTGAAGAAGCCGTCCGAGATATTTTCCCAGTACGTCCCTCCGTCAACTGTTTTCCAGACGCCCCCGGCGCACGCGCCGAAGTAGAAGGTCATAGGTTCCGAGGGATGTCCCGCCACAGCTACAACGCGGCCGCCTCTGGGAGGCCCGATGCACCGCCATCTCAGCGCATCATTTGCTTGACATCTTGCCTCATTGGAGACATGTAATACTCTTAAATCCGGGGGTAAACTGTTCATAACTGAAATTACTCCGTTCCGGGAAGACTATTGACGTCCGACCAAGCGTGGATTCGACCTTTTTCGGCAACGTGGAGGATGAATCTGCCGATGAGTCCTACGCAATCGAAATTGAACGTCAATGATTGATTTTACCCTTTTCCAGTTTTGCAGTCAACCGAAAACATCAATGTTGCTTGGAAGCGCCCCGTTCTTCCTGCGGCACAATTCTTTCATCTAGTGATACTAATTTTGTAGTTGCTCAATTCATTGAGCGCAAAGGGATGAAGTTGAGCGTTTTAGGGCGCGAGTCACGCAGTTTTCTCTCGGCAAGTGTTTTACACGATTTTCCACCTGTGGGATCTCTATCGCACTCGCTATCCGCTCGTTTGGGGATCCCTATCGCACTCGCTATCCACTCGTTTGATCCCTGGGGCTAGGATGCGTGGGATTTCACGATTCTATTTAGTCACGCAACCAGCATAATGCTTTTCAGAGTGAAAAGCTAAAAGTTAACTAGGCGTTGTCGATTCCAGGTTCCAAAATGAGAATTGCTGGTCATTTGGAAGATACGCTTCCAACTCAGAAAATTGACTATACAGGAACAGCAGATTCGGGTTATAATGGTTTAGATGTCCGATCGGACTCTCAGCACGCGGTCCGATCAAGAACGCGCAATCAATCGTGCCACTACGAACCAGCCGTTCGTAAAATCCATTAATTGTCTCAACACATACAAGGAATTGCCATGGCATCTTCCACCAACTACTCAGTTCGCGCAGTACACTGCCACCACCGCGCTTCCGATGATGAGATTTACCATCACCTCTGCAGAATCGCCGAACCCTTGAAACGCTCAATGGACAAAATCCGGAATGCGCGCAAAATCGCGATAAAAACCAATATGATGCGGGCGCCAGTTGAGCGGTTTGCCGGGAGGCGCCGCGAATTGGTGGATGATTCGGTCATGCGCGCCGTTCTAATCTTCCTCAAAGAGCGCAGCAACGCACAGATCGTAGCAACCGACACCCATTTTAGGGGCGGGATTGAGAATGTCAACTACGTTCCGCTTCTTAGGGAATTTGGGGCGGAGTACATTGACTCATCAACCCCGCCGCACAAGACTTATGAAGTTCCCGGCGGCGGTCTGATGTTTTCGAAATACAAACTTCACGCGTGTTTTGCCGACGCGGATGCCGTGGTATCCGTGTCAAAGATGAAGAACCACGCCTTCATGGGCATTACGCTATGCTTGAAGAATCTGTTTGGCGTAATGCCGCTGCCGCCGTACAACAGGATTAGAAACTACTTCCACCACCTAATTCGGCTGCCCTATTTTCTAGCGGATCTGGGACTGATTACGCAACCTTGCCTTAATGTCGTTGACGCGCTCGTCGGTCAATCGCATCGCGAATGGGATGGCGAGGGACGCATCTGCAACGCACTGATAGCGGGTGATCACGTCATCGCCACGGATGCCTGCGGCGCCTGGTTGATGGGTCATGATCCGGCTTCGGATTGGCCCACGCCGCCCTTCAAGCGAGATCGAAATTCACTGGCAATCGCCGCCGAAAATGGATTCGGAACCGTAAATCTGAACGAGATTGATTTCCAAACCGATCTGGAGCCGCCGCTTGCCGAATTCGACTCGCGGGAATACGACACGCCGGAAGATATAGCGAGATGGCGTAAGACCACTTGCGAGCAGGCGTTGTTCTATCGAGACCATCAAGAACAGATAATCGATGAATACGGCGGTCAATACATCCTGCTCCAGGATGGAGAAGTCACGTGGCATGGGGCGGATACCCAGTCGTTAGGCAGTTGGAGAGAACAGCACGGTGACAAACCGAATCAGGCTCCGTGGCTAAAACATGTGGGACCGGCGCATGAGGAAGGCGAACATTTTCGGGTGTACGAAGAAAACCTAGCAAAACTGAGTTGAATTCGTCGAGATGGGAGCATAAGCGCTTTGACAATTGACACGAGGAGGGTTATTGACAAGCATGACAGAATCTGACCGAAAGCTGTTCATTTTTCGCCGTTTGAGCGATGAACAAATACAATCATTCCGCGACGAGGGATATATCTATCATGGCAGTCTTCTGACTGAACGCGGACTGACGCTAATGCGCGAGGAAGCGATGCGGGCGTGGCACGAGGAAAATCGCGAATTCGATCAGCGCCAAACGTGGTTGATCAACTCATTACTCCCCAACATTCACCACCGATCAAACATCATTCGACGCTACTATTTCCATGGTCCATTCGTGGACGCGGCAGAGCAACTTGTTGGCCCAAACCTCAAAGGGGTCACGTCACAACTCAGCTTCAAGCTGCGCGGCAACACCAAACTTGCACCGTGGCATCAGGACAACGGTTACGGCGAGCTCGATCCCTACACGGCGATTACCTGTATTACGGCGCTGGACGACACCGATTTGGAAAGCGGGTGTCTATGGATTATTCCCGGCGGGCACCGGCTCGGGCAAATCGATGTCAGTGACCAACTCACCGTCGCATCCAAGAAAGCTATGGTAGAGGTCTCCATTGAGGTAGACGAAAGCAACGCTATCCCGATACCGATGAAAGCCGGTGAAAGTCTTATCTTTCATGGATGGATGCCTCATAAGTCTCTGGGGAACACATCCGACCGCGACCGGCGGCTTCTTTTTTTGCGCTATGCCGACGCCGACGCGGTCGAAGTTTACAATGACCGCAAGCCGCGTCTGGGCAAGTTAATCCGAGGCAAAACCCGTTTCCCTGAAGTTGAGGCTTATGAGGCGGAACTTGATTGATTTTGGAGATTCACAAGAACTATGGATCGTCAAGAAACGTCAGGAGATACGCAGGTAGTTCAGCAACCTATTCCTGGGGAATATAAAGCCTTAACTCATTTGAACCTGTACGATTCGCCTGAATGCATGCGGTTGGCAACGCAAGCCAGAGCAGATCGCCATCTCCACATCCTGTCCGATGTGGTTAACGCAGATGCTCAACAAGCAGTCAAGGCGCGTTTATGTGAGGATGGCTACCCGGGATGGTTGAAGGTTGAAGACCTCCAAAAACTGGAAATAGCGGCCAGACCGTATCGTGCACAGAAACTGAGCCGCGCGGAAATCAAGGCGCGGCTACCGGACGTAATCTCGTTTGCGCATGACGCGATGGCGCAACCCAATTGCTATCTGTGGGGCGGCGCGGTTGGGCCAAATTACGACTGCTCCGGCCTGGTACAAACCGCCTTCGCTTCGGCAGGGATATGGCTTCCTCGCGATGCCTATCAGCAGGAGAACTTCGCGCACCCAGTCGATATCCGCGAGCTCGACCCCGGAGACCTGGTATTTTTCGGCTCAGAAGAACGCGCCACTCACGTTGGACTTTACCTCGGTGAGGGGGAATATATTCACAGTTCCGGCAAAGAGCGTTGGCGGAATGGAATCGGCATCGATCAACTGTCCCCACCTCGCGAGGACATTAGTGAAAGGCTGTTTCGGATGTTACGCGGGGCAGGACGGGTGATTGAAAGCTATCTACCGAGCGAATACATTCCCCGTAGCGACGCAGCGGAAATGCGACGCAACGGGTAAGGGCAAGATGCCGCGCTACGGGTTTGGCGTTGTACAACAGTTGTTCAATCCTTTTTCCCTTTCAATTTGTCCCACCAACTTTGCTGCGCCTTGCCGTTGTCGATAACATGAGGCCTGTCCGCAACCACAGGCAAGTTATCGTCAATGTTAGAACGGTTTATGAGATCCTCGACATCTTGATACCTAAACGACTCTTTCAGCAGATCGGGCAACTGTACATCCAAACATTCTTTCATGAAAGGAATGGTCTTGTCGTAGCCGCGCCATCCCACCCAGGAATCGTACCGTTTCACGATTTCATTGTAGTCCTCGTCAACAATCTGACCCGACTCTACCAAGTAGAGGTAACGCTCTATATACGCCTTGTACTCATGCTCTTTCGCGGTAAGTAACGAGATCACCTTGCTCAAATCGGCGATGTTCATTCCCGTTTCGTTAGTTGCGCGATAAGCATCTCTCGGTGTCGAAGGCGAATACGTCGATACCGCATTTTTGGCTAGGCGATATAACTCGACGATGGAAAACATGCTGTAAGTTGCTTCTTCGTTATTCATGATACCTCCTATTTCAAAGTTTCGCTCGTGTTATACTTCACGCTGTTGAAAATTGCGTGTTTTCAAGCGTCTGGCGGTAGGCGCCATTGGAAACCGCGAGGATTTCCATCGCACTCATTATCCATTCGCTTGGGGAATCTCTATCGCACTCGCTATCCACTCGCTTGATTCTACCAGAATGTCGCGACGCCGAGTTTTTCGGCAATCTCTTCCAGGACCTTCAAATGATCTTGATGTAGCGGAAGACCGTTTTGTATCGCCGTTTCATAGTTGCGCCATTCAATTTCGCCGGGCAAAAATACCTCATCAACCCCTTCGACAGTTCTAGAAGCCTTGACCGTGCGAATGCCCTTATCCACTTCAGCCACATATTCGCCGTAATCGGTGAAACAGGAGACATTCAGCGCAATGAAAAAGTGTTCGGTGGCGCCGCTATCCTTATGACATCCCATCAGTCCGCCAACCAATGGGCCCGCAATGGTCGTCAATGCCATCGCCAACCCGTAGCCCTTGGGACCTGCGGCCGGCTTGAGCACTTCTCCTTTATTGTAATCGTTCGTCGGTTTTCCGTCCTCGGTCAGCATCCAATCCATCGGTATGGGTATGCCGTACATCTGCATGGTTTCAATCCGCGTCCATGCCGAAATGCCGCATGCCATGTCGAGCACGATGGGTCGTTCCTCGCCCGCCGGAAGCGCGTAGCATAGCGCGACGTTTCCGACGACCGGGGTCGCGCCACCGGGGGCGGCGACGCTTCTCATCGAGGTGCTGGTCGTGGAGAAACCGATCATCTTTTCGCGCACAGCCATCATTCCGTAACAGGCAGCTGCGCCGTAGTGCCCGGCATTGCACACTCCGACAGCGGCAACGCCCATGGATTTCGCTTTTTCGATCGCCATCTCCATTGCCATAGCCGAAGGCAAATGCCCCAACGCGCTGTCTCCGTCAATGACCGCATAACCGGGGCCCTCTCGCACAACTTCAAATTTTGGCGCGGGATTTATGTCTCCGTCAAGGATGCTTTGGATGTAGCGCGGCTGCGCTCGCGTGCCGTGTGAATAAACGCCTCGCAGATCGGTTTCGACCTGTAAATCTGCCATCAACTTTGCATGTTCGGGAGGCACTCCGACTTTTCGATAAAGTGTTTCACTAAACTCATGAAGTTCGTCTGGTTGAATCGTCACTTCGCGAGACTTTTCATTCATCAGATTATTTCTCCCATTAAAGGCAGTGGCCAGCGCCAGTGGTCAGTGGCCAGTTTTGATAGTGCGCGGCGACTACACGACGAACCCGTAATGCCTGACACGGTGGGCAGCGCCACCCTACAATAGACTGCCCGTCCAAGATTTAACCCGATGAATCGGGAAACTACAATCATCAGATGCTTGTAACTCATTAGAAACCATTTGGAAAAGGTGAACAAAATGTCAACGCGGCACGCGTTTTTAGGGCGGTTGGCGTGATTTCGTACTTTGTTTTTGTTAAAAACGCCTTCGAAAAATAGGCACAAAACGCGAACAAAAAGCCGATTTCGAGAGGCGCGTTCACGCTGATCGAGTTCGTCGGATCCAGTGATAATGCGGGTTTCAGCACGCGCCAAGGTGAACAAGATGTTAACAGCCGAGAAAAGATCGTCATCTTCACTGTCAGTTCAGCGGACAAAAATCCGCCGTGAATGTAGTGAATTACTTGTCGTTTTGGGTCGTTATGGCTCGGTGTCCTCCGCATACCCTATATTATACTATACGCATATAACGTTGTCAAGAAAAAAATTGCACACGCCGAATAAATGCGCAACGCGGCTTTGTAAAACCGATTATTGTTGTGTGATGCGAATTCAAAATCTAAATGTTAGGATTAATCGGAGGCGCTCAATGAATTGAGCAACTACAAGCGCCCGATGAATCGGGCAACTACAAACCGGCGGTTGTTGTAAGTTATAGATTCGGAATTGGTATTACTCTCTATCCGTTTGCTTGATTGTACCGGTCGGGGCTGGAAGCCCCTCCAACAAGGAACGCGTGGTCGGTATCGGGAGATTCCTGCCGCGCGGTCGGGGCTGGAAGCCCCTCCAACAAGGACCGTGGTTGGGGCCGGGAGATCCATCCTACTTTATGATGACGAGGCGCCGCGTTTGGTGGAATGAGGGTGTCGTCAACCGGTAAAAATAGGCGCCGCTCGCGACGCGTTCACCGAAGGCGTTACGCCCATCCCAGTATGCGGCGCGCTCCCGATTATTGTAGAAGCCCGCGGACTGGAAGCCGAGCGGAAGTACACGAACCGACTTGCCGGTCGTGTCGTATATGGCTATCGATACAGCGCCGTCTTCCGAGAGTTGATACGGAATCCAAGTCTCAGGGTTGAACGGATTCGGGTAATTTTGCAGCAACCGAGTTCGCGGCGGTTGACCGATGCCCTCAATCCTCACAGACAGAACCGCGTTCGCCAGATGCTCGGAGGTCACTTCAAATCTGAGGGATTGCGATTCGACATTTCCGTCCGGACCAATGGCGCGTACTTCAATCCTGTCTCCAACGTGGACTACGCTCCGCCGAGCCAAGTCGGCGGTCGCCGCGGCGAAGTAGTCACCTTGCACCGAAGCGGTTGTCGCGCTGTCTGTCCTCAGGTTACGGACGATGACCTGATAGCCGTCAAAGGCGGATTTGCCCTTCAAGCGCCCGCTGACCACGAATGCCCATGCGTCTTGTGACACCTTCGCGGATATGGCAGGCGGCGATGCGGCTTTCATTTCATCTGTCCAGGGCGCTCCCACGAAGGCAAACTCGCGAGGTCCCGGCACATTGACGATATAGCCGTTTCCTCCCTCAATGGGAAAACCGTCGTCGGGGGCGCTTGGCGTCCAGGCGACGAAACGCTGGCTAGGCACGTCAAGCGTGATGACGGTGGTGGCGCCCGCTATCCCCGCAAGCGATCGCGCAGTCATCGCATTTGGCGGCGCCAATGGCACGGAAATCATGTTCAAGCCTTTAGCCAGCGTGACGCGGTAGACGTTGCCAAAGTGATCGCTCTCCGCTTTGGCGACGAGTCTGGCGATGAACCCGTGTCTGCGCCCATCGGGTGAGTCATAGTGCCCGACGACGGAGCCGTCCTCATTAATATTCCAACCCTCTGTGCTCACGGCGCCCGGAACCTGCAATTCTCGCAGATTGAGGGGGCTGCCGACATAGGTGCGCGGGACATCACCCGTCTCTTTGTATCGAACCACGACAGCGCCAGCGTCGTTGACACCGGGCATGAAAAAATATTCCACTTCGGCTGGGTTTTCGAGGTCGATGGATGTAAACTCTCCCGCCGCCGTTCGCAAGTATGCGTGATATATCCCATCAGCATCTATGTAACTGCCCACAAGGCGGCCGGCGGCGACAAAATCGGCGAATGTTTCGACTGCCCCGGGGTATTGAATAATCGTCTCCCCCGTGAATCCGCGGCGAATGCCATCGGCGTCAATGAAGTTGCCTGTGAGCGCGCCTGTCGAATCGCTAATGCCGTAAAGGAACGTCTGTACCGATCCAGGAAAGTCGTACTGCGTCAATTCGCCATTCAGCAAGACGACACCATGAAACAAACCTTCGTTATCCTCATAGTGACCGGCGGCACGTCCATCATTTCCGAGCGCATAGAAGTAGGTGTTCCGCGAGCCGGGGAAATCGTACGTCTTGAAGACGCCGTCAATAAGTGTAAAACCGACTGTTTTCCCACCATCGCCGTTCCTCGTGTTACCGGCGTAATCCTCAAAGTCGCTGCTGGCTGTCAACTCTAAAAAGTCTACACCGGGAACATCAATACTCTCAAACGTATAACCGACGTCGGCCGGCGCTCCAACAGGCTCGGTGGTGTCCTCGACAAGTCTCGCGACAAAACCTTGCCGCCGACCGTCCGCCGTGTCATAGTATCCAACAACAGAGCCGTCCTCATTGATATTCCAACCCTCCGTAGTAACGCTGCCGGGAAATTGCAAAACATGACGTCCGCGGAATGTGCCGACAAAGGTGCGCGTCCCGATATTTACCCTATTAGATCTGGCAACGTACATTCCGGCACTGTTGATACCGTGAAAAAATGCGTAATTTAGACTGTCCGGATTGGGAAAATCAATGGATGTATATTTGCCATTCGCGTCACGTACGTATCCGTGATATATGCCTTCGGAATCTACATAGCTACCGACGAGCCGGCCGGCGCTCACATATTGGGCAAACGTTTCCGACGCTCCAGGGAACTCGACTATTTCGTCCCCTGTGAATCCTCGTCGCACGCCCGCGGCGTCAATGAAATCACCAGTTAGGTCACCTGTAGTGTCACTAATACCGTAGATGAAGGTTTCAACGGAATCGGGTATATCAAATTGCCGTAACTCGCCATTTTCTAGAATGACACCGTGGTGCAGTCCGTCACTATCCTCGTAGTGTCCGGCAGCTCTGCCATCGTTGCCGAAAGCATAGAAGTACGTGTTCTGCGAACCGGGGAAATCGTAGGTCGTAAAAACACCGTCAATAATGGTGAAGCCGACCATTTTTTCACCGTCTGCGCCAGGCGTGTTGCCGGCGTAATCCTCAAAGTCGTTGCTCGCTGTCAACTCCAAGTGGTCAACACCGGAAACTTCAATCCTCTCATAAGAATAGTTAGAGTCATCGGGCGCGGCAACGGGTGTGATGTTTACTTGCGCAGTCGTGTTTAGTAAGAAAAAAAGATTGAAACATACGAGCAACGTAAACGTGCAAAACAAAAGACTGGTTTTGATTCGAGTGTGCATGTCGGAAACCTTCCTTAAATTAGTAAGTTTTATTCGTTTTGACCTCATAGTGGTCGATTCAAGAGATTATCTTTTAGGGGGCTTCGAAGCCCGTTACAAGCGGGTGGAGTTGCCGTACAAGCTGTCGGAATCGGGAGATCTCACCTACCGCGCGGTCGGGGCTGGAAGCCCCTCCAACAAAGAACGCGCGGTCGGGATCGGGAGATCACTCCTGCCGCGCAGTCGGGGCTGGAAGCCCCTCCAACAAAGAACGCGCGGTCAGGATCGGAAGATCTCTCCTACTACACGGTCGGGGCTGGAAGCCCCTCCAACAAGGACCGTGGTCGGGATCGGGAGATTTCTCCTACCACGCAGTCGGGGCTGGAAGCCCCTCCAACAAGGACCGTGGTCGGGGATTGGGAGATTACTCCTACTTTACAATGACCATCCGCCGTGTTTGATGGAATGAGGGTGTCGTCAACCGGTAGAAATAGATGCCGCTCGCAACGCGTTCACCGAAGGCGTTACGTCCATCCCAGTATGCGGCGCGCGTCCGACTATTGTAAAAGCCCGTGGACTGGAAACCGAGCGGAAGCACACGAACCGACTTGCCGGTCGTGTCGTAAATGGAAATCGACACGGCGCCGTCTTCCGCGAGTTGATACGGAATCCACGTCTCAGGGTTGAACGGATTCGGGTAGTTTTGCAATAAGCGATTTTGCTCCGGCTGTCCGATATTGTCAAGCCTGACAGACAAAACCGCGTCTTCCAAGTTCTCGGGAGTCACGCTAAACGTAAACGTTTGCGATTCAAGGTTTCCATCCGGAGCGATGACGCGTACCTCAATCCTATCACCAACTTGGACTACGCTCCGCCGCGCCAAGTCGGCGGTCGCCGCGGCGAAGTAGTCGCCTTGCACCGAAGCGGTTATCGCGTTGTCTGTCCTAAGGTTACGGACGATGACCTGGTAGCCGTCAAAGGCGGGTTTGCCTTCCAAGCGCCCACTTACGACGAAAGCCCAAGTTTCTCCCAACATCTCCGCCGATGTAACGGGTGGCGCGGCGGCACTTTCTTCCGTCTGATTCCTCCACGGCGCTCCGACGAAGGCGAAATTGCGATCCTGCGGGACGTTGACGATATACCCTTTTCCGCCCTCGATGGGAAAGCCATCGTCGGGCGCGCTTGGCGTCCAGGCGACGAAACGCTGGCTAGGCACGTCAAGCGTGATGACGGTGGTGGCGCCCGCTGTCCCCGCAAGCGATCGCGCAGTCATCGCATTTGGCGGCGCCAATGGCACGGAAATCATGTTCAAACCTTTAGCCAGCGTGACGTGGTAGACGTTGCCAAAATGATCGCTCTCCGCTTTGGCGACGAGTCTGGCGATGAACCCGTGTCTGCGCCCATCGGGTGAGTCATAGTGCCCGACGACGGAGCCGTCCTCATTAATATTCCAACCCTCCGTGCTCACAGCGCCCGGAACCTGCAATTCTCGCAGATTGAGAGGGCTGCCGACATAGGTGCGCGGGACATCACCCGCCGCTTTGGCTCGGCCAACGACAGTCCTTGCCCTGTTGAGACCGTGCAGAAAAAAGTATTCCAGATTTAGCGCGTTCGGAAGGTCAATGGATAGAAATCTGCCCACCGAGCTACGCATGTATGCATGATATATGCCTTCAGCATCTCTGTAGCTGCCCACGATGTGGCCTGTCCAACTCACAAAATCGGCATAAGTTGCCGATGCGCCGGAACGCTCGACTATGGTGTCCCCGGAGAACCCGCGGCGAACACCAGACGTATCCATAAAACTACCCGTCAGCGCCCCCGTCGAATCACTATATCCGTATATCTCCGTTTCGACCGAATTCGGGAAATCGTATCGCCGCAACTCGCCATTCTCCAAGATAACACCGTGGTACAGCCCATCGCTATCCTTGTAGTGTCCGGCGGCTATTCCATCATTACCGAGCGCATAGAAATAGGTGCCTTGCGAGCCGGGAAAATCGTAGGTCGTAAAAACGCCATCAATGAGCGTAAAGGCGACATCTTTTTCATCGTTGGGCCCCCGCATGTTGCCGGCGTAATCTTCAAAGTCGCTACTGGCAGTTACCGCTAAAAAATCTACACCGGGAACGTCAATACTCTCAAAAGCATAGTTGAGTTTGGGAGGCGCAACGCCGGGTCGCGATGGCGGGGTACCCTCTTTCGGTCTGGCGATAAACCCGTGTCTACGTCCATCCGGAGAGTCATAGTGTCCCACGACAGAGTTGTCCTGATTAACATTCCAGCCTTCCGTGCTAACGCTGCCCGGAAACTTCAATTCTTGCAAACCAAGGGGGTTGCCGGCATAAGTGCGCGGGACATCACCCACCGCTTTGGCTCGACCGACGGCATTCAGCGCGTCGCTGATGCCGTGCAGAAAAAAGTATTCGGGATTTGACACGGATGGAATATCCAGCGTTGCAAAACTACCCCCTGGGCCGCGCAGGTAGGCGTGATAATTACCTTCAGCATCCACGTAGCTACCCACGACATTGCCTAGCGTGCTTATAAAGTCGGCATAAGTTTCCGTTGCCCCGGGAAACTCAATGATTTCATCTCCCGAGAATCCGCGGCGCACGCCGGAAGCATCGGTAAAATTACCCGTCATTGCCCCCGTCGAATCGCTATAGCCGTATATCTCGGTTTGGACGGCGCCCGGAAAGTCGTATTGCCGCAACTCGCCATTTTCCAAGATGACGCCATGGTACAGACCGTCGCTATCCTGATAGTAGCCGGCAGCTATCCCATTATTACCGAGCGCATAGAAATGAGTTTTCCGCGAGCCGGGGAAATCAAAGGTCGCAAAAACGCCATCAATGAGTGTAAAGGCGACTTCCTTTTCACCATCAGTACTCAGCGTGTAGCCCGCGTAATCCTCAAAGTCGCTACTCGCAGCCAACGCTAAAAACTCTACTCCCGGAACATCGATCGTCTCAAAAGTATAGTTGGCATTGGCGGGCGCGACATCGGGTGTATTGTTGACTTGCGCAGTCGCGTTTGGTAAGAATAAAGTATTGAAACATACGAGCAATGTAAACGCGCATAACAAAAGACTGCTTCGGAATCGAGTGTGCATATTGGAAACCTTCCTTGAATTAGTAAGTTTTATTCGTTTTGACCTCATAGTTGCCGATTCAAGAGATTATCTTGTAGGGGGGCTTTTGAAGCCCGTCATAGGGATCAAGTTAAGCGTTTTAGGGCGTAGGTTGCGCCGATTCAATGCCTTAAATGGCGCTGGTTTCCGTAGGCGCCGGTGCGGTTGGAAACCGCACCTACGGTGTGGGGGGCGATAGAGATTTCTTCCCCACCCCCCACCATCATAAGGACCAAGTTAAGCGTTTTAGGGCGTAGGTTGCGCCGATTCAATGCCTTAAATGGCGCTGGTTTCCGTAGGCACCGGTGCGGTTGGAAACCGCACCTACGGTGTGGGGGGCGATAGAGATTTCTTCCCCACCCCCCACCATCATAAGGACCAAGTTAAGCGTTTTAAGGCATATTTTGCGCCGATTCAATGCCTTAAATGGCACTGGTTTCCGTAGGCGCCGGCGCGGTTGGAAACCGCACCTACGGTGTGGGGGCGATAGAGATTTCTTCCCCACCCCCCACCATCATAAGGACCAAGTTAAGCGTTTTAAGGCATATTTTGCGCCGATTCAATGCCTTAAATGGCGCTGGTTTCCGTAGGCGCCGGTGCGGTTGGAAACCGCACCTACGGTGTGGGGGCGATAGAGATTTCCTCCCCACCCCATGGGGGGCTTTCGAAGCCCGTTACAAGCGGGTGGAGTTGCCGTACAAGCTGTCGGGATCCGGGGATCCGTTCCGTCGTGAGGTCGGGGCTGGAAGCCCCTCCAACAAGGACCGTGGTCGGGATTGGGAGATTTCTCCTACTTTATGATGACGAGGCGCCGCGTTTGATTGAAGGATGGCGTCGTCAACCGGTAATAATAGGCGCCGCTCGCAACGCGTTCCCCGAAGTCGTTTCGCCCATCCCAATAGGCGGCGCGCGTCCGACTGTTGTAAAAGCCGGCGGATTGGAAACCGAGCGGAAGCACACGAACCGAATTGCCCGTTGTGTCGTAAATGGAAATGGACACAGCGCCGTCTTCCGAGAGTTGGTACGGAATCCACGTCTCGGGGTTGAACGGATTCGGGTAGTTTTGCATCAACCGATTCCGCTTCGGTTTACCGATGCCATCAAGGCTTACATTCAAGATGGCGTTTGCGAGGTTGTCACGGTTTAACGTGAAGTTGAATTTTTCGGATGCGACATTGCCCTCCGTATCGGTCACAGTTATTTGCATTGTGTCACCGAGTTGGACAACACTACGATAGCTGAGATCGGCAGTGGCAGCGGCGAAATAATTGCCGCGCGCTCGGGCTTCCATGACGGTATCCGTCCGAAGGTTTCGGACCGTGACGAGATAATCGCTGAACTGCCGATTTCCTTCCAAATGCCCGCTAACAACGAATGCCCATGTCTGACGCGGCGTTGTTGGCCGGGGCGCGGCGGCGCCTTGCATCGGATTCGTCCAAGCCGTCCCCGTGAAGACAACGTCGCGCGCTTTTGGCAGATTGACGATATACCCTTTCGAGCCTTCAATGGGAAATCCGTCGTCGGGCGCGTTTGGCGTCCATGCGACAAATTGTTGGCTTGCGACGTCAAGCGTGATGACCGCGCTCGCGCCCGTCTTCACTGCAAGCGATCGGGCCGTCATGCGGACAGTCGGTTTCAGCGGCACAGACAGCATGTTCAATCCGCTAGAAAGTTGCATAGAGAAAATATAGCCGAAATCTTCTCCGTCTGCTCCCGTTGCAGGTCTACCGACGAATCCCAGTCTGCGACCGTCTGTCGAGTCATAATAACCGATAATACTTCCATCCTGATTAACATTTCTGACAACGGTGGTAACACTGCCCGGGAGCCGTACTTCATAGAGGATGCCATCCGGCAGGATGACATAGGACCGCAGAATATCATTTACAGCTTTGGCTCTGAAGCCGATAACACCGACATCGGTGATGGTGTTCACAAATAGGAATTGAAGATTCGGCATTGTGGGAAGGTCAATAGTGGTGAAACTACCGTCGGGGTTACGTATGAATCCATGAGGCATTCCATCGGCATCCACGTAGCTGCCGACGACGGCACCTGCGGCGTTGACAAAGTCTCCATAAGTTTGGACTGCACCAGGGAATGTAATTGTCAGATCCCCTGAGAAGGCGTGGGAGACTCCCGCGGCGTCGACGATGTTACCGCTGAGCGCCCCGGTTTCATCGCTGATACCGTAGATGTGGGTTTCGATTGCGCCGGGAAAATCGTATTGCGTGAGTTCCCCATCGCGCAGTATGACACCGTGGTAAAGATTGTCTTGCCCCTTATAGTGCCCCACTGCCACTCCGGCGTTGTCGAGTCCATAGAAATAGGTATTGACGGAGCCTGGAAAATCGTACGTCGCAAAAGCGCCGTCTATCAATGTGAAGCCGATGGTTTTCTCGCCGTCAGGGCTTCGCGTGTTCCCGGCGTAGTCCCCGAAGTCGTTGCTTGCCGCTACTTCCAACACATCGACACCTGGGACTTCGATGGTCTCATAAATATAGTCGGCAATCGGTATATCGGCGCCAACCGGGGCAACGGCAATTCCCGCAATGCAGATAAACAGACATATAACAATGTTAAGTTTCGGTATTATGGAGTGATGCATCGTAATCCTCATTTATAGTGATATTTTGTTGCGCGATGGCATTTGAAGCGCGATGTCGCGCGGTTGAAATCCCATAAGGGCGGTCGGGGCTGGAAGCCCCCATAGGGATTAAGTTAAGCGTTTTAAGGCGTATGTTGCGCCGATTCAATGCCTTAAATGGCGCTGGTTTCCGTAGGCGCCGGTGCGGTTGGAAACCGCACCTACGGTGTGGGGAGCGGACGAAATCCCTTAACTTAATCCCTATGGGGGTTGGGGAACCCAACCCCTACGAAGGATTGTGCGTCTGTGTAGCCCTCTTGATTGTCGCGTTGTTGGGAGGGTTTCAAAGTCCGATTGCACGCGGGTGAAATCACCCTACAAGCCTTCGGGGCTGGAAGCCCCTCCAACAAGGACCGTGGTCGGGATTGGGAGATCGCTCCTACTTTATGATGACGAGGCGCCGCGTTTGATGGAACGAGGGTGTCGTCAACCGGTAGAAATAGATGCCGCTCGCAATGCGTTCCCCGAAGTCGTTACGCCCGTCCCAGTATGCGGCGCGCGTCCGACTGTTGTAAAATCCCGCGGATTGGAAACCGAGCGGAAGTACACGAACCGACTTGCCTGTTGTGTCGTATACGGAAATGGACACAGCGCCGTCTTTCGAGAGTTGATACGGAATCCAGGTTTCCGGGTTGAACGGATTCGGGTAGTTCTGCAATAACCGGCTCCGTTCCGGATTTCCGATGCCATCAAGCCTAACAGACAGAACCGCGTTTGCCAGATGCTCGGAGGTCACTTCAAATCCGTGCGTTTGAGATTCGACATTTCCGTCCGGACCAATGACGCGTACCTCAATCCTATCACCAACCTGGACAACGCTCCGCCGCGCCAAGTCGGCAGTCGCCGCGGCGAAGTAGCCACCTTGCACCGAGGCGGTTATCACGCTGTCTGTCCTCAGGTTACGGACGATGACTTGGTAGCTGTCATACGCCGATTTGCCTTCCAAGCGCCCGCTTACGACGAACGCCCAAGTTTCTCCCAACATCTCCGTGGATGTGACGGCTGGCGCGGCAGCGCTTTCTTCCGTCGGATCTCTCCACGGCGCTCCGACGAAGGCGAAATTGCGATCTTGCGGGACGTTTACGATATAACCTTTGCCGCCTTCAATGGAAAACCCGTTGTCGGGCGCGCTCGGGGTCCACGCCACGAACCGCTGGGTTGCGACATCAAGCGTAATGACGGTTGTGGCGCCCGCAATTCCTGCAAGCGATCTAGCGTCCATCGGTTTTGGCGGCGCCAATGGCACGGAAAGCATGTTCAAACCTTTGGACAAGGAAACGGTGTAGGCGTTGCCAAAATAGTCGCTCTCCGCCTTAGCGCCGAGTGTGGCGACAAACCCGTGCCTTCGCCCATCCGCCGAGTCATAGTGCCCGACAACAGAGCCATCCCGATTGATGTTCCAGCCCTCCGTGCCAACGCTACCCGGAAACCATAATTCATGTAGCCCGTACAGATATGAGCCGACATAGGAGCGTGGAATATCGTCCACAAATTTTGATCGGGCGCTTACAAATACACTCCTACCCTCGCCCTCGCTAATGCCGTGCAGAAAAAAGTATTCCAGATTTGACGGTTCAAGATAGTCAAGAAGTATAAACCTACCAGAGGAGGAGAGCGCGAATGCGTGAAATAGACCGTCAGCATCCATGTAGCTGCCTACGATAAGACCTTGTGAGTTCACAAAATCGGCGTATGTTGCTATAGCATCAGGCACTTCAACGATTTTGTCCCCCGAAAATCCACGACGAACACCGGAATCGTCTATAAAATTACCCGTCAGTATCCCGGTCGCATCGCTGAACCCGTATATCTCCGTTTGCACGGCACCCGGAAAATCATATTGACGCAGTTCGCCATTCTCCAGGATGACACCGTGGTACAGACCATCGCGATCTTGGTAGTGACCGGCAGCCAACCCATTATTGCCGAGCGCATAGAAATAAGTGTTCTGTGAGCCGGGGAAATCATAGGTCGTAAAGACACCGTCACTTAGCGTAAAGGCAACCTCTTTTTCACCATCGGGGCTCCGCGCGTAGCCGGCGTAATCCTCAAAGTCGCTACTCGCCGTCAACGCCAAATAATCTACGCCGGGAACATCAATACTCTTATAGGTGAAATTGAACTCAGGCGGCGGGGGATAAGCTATGTCTCTGAATTTTTCAGCAGTTTCCTCAGTCGGTCTGGCGATAAACCCGCGTCTATCTCCATCTTCCGAGTCGTAATACCCGACGACAGACCCATCTTGATTGATATTCCAACCCTCCGTGCTTGCAGCGCCGGGAAGCTGTAATTCAGATAATCCTTGCTGGGATGTGCCGACATAGGAACGCGGAATATCACCTGTCGCTCGCGCTCGCGCAACGATAATCCTAGTATCAGTGATACCGTGCACAAAAAAGTATTCGAGCAGTGACGAGTCCAGATAGTCGTGAAATACAAATGTGCCATTCGGGGTGCGCACATAAGGATAATATAGACCGTCAGCGTCTATGTAACTTCCTGTGATTGCGCCACTCGCGTTCACAAAATCGGCGTATGTGGCTGTTGCATCAGGTACTTCAACGATTATGTCGCCTGAAAATCCACGGCGAACGCCAGAGGCATCTATAAAATTACCTGTTAATACGTCCCTCGAATCACTGTAACCGTATATCTCCGTTTCGATGGCACCCGGAAAATCGTATTGTCGCAACTCACCGCCTTCCAAGACGATGCCGTGATGAAGACCATCACTATCTTCGTAGTGTCCCGCAGCTAATCCATTATTACCGAATGCATAGAAATAAGTGTTCTGTGAACCGGGGAAGTCATACGTCGTAAAAACGCCGTCTATGAGTGTAAACCCGACCATTTTTTCACCATCCGCACTCCGCGCGTAGCCGGCGTAGTCCTCAAAATCGCTGCTCGCCGTCAACGCTAAAAAATCCACCTCCGGAACATCAATGCTCTCATAAGTGTAGGTAAATTCAGGGGAGGCGGGAGTCGAATCATTATCGGTTTGTGCATCGGCGTGATTTAAGAAAAAGGAATTTAGGCACATGAACAACGCACACGCGTAAAACAAAAAACTGGTTTTAATATGAGTTTGCATAATGAAAATCTCCTTTAAGGTATTTCTTTCAAAAATCAAAATTATTTTGTTGATTTGCAGGATAATCTGTAAGGTTGCACCATGATACGTACAATCTAACAGATTATCCTACAATTTTGTGTGAACAATGAACCCTACTTCACAATGACGAGGCGTCGCGTTTGATTGAAGGATGGCGTCGTCAACCGGTAGAAGTAGATGCCGCTCGCAACGCGTTCTCCGAAGTCGTTTCGTCCGTCCCAGTATGCAGCGCGCGTCCGGCTGTTGTAAAAGCCCGCGGATTGGAAACCGAGCGGGAGTACACGAACCGACTTGCCCGTTGTGTCGTATATGGAAATGGACACAGCGCCGTCTTCCGCGAGTTGATACGGAATCCAGGTTTCCGGGTTGAACGGATTCGGGTAGTTTTGCAATAAGCGATTTTGCTCCGGCTGTCCGATATTGTCAAGCCTGACAGACAAAACCGCGTCTTCCAAGTTCTCGGGAGTCACGCTAAACGTAAACGTTTGCGATTCAAGGTTTCCATCCGGACCAATGACGCGTACTTCAATCACGTCTCCGACTTGGACAACACTCCGCCGCGCCAAGTCGGCAGTCGCCGCGGCGAAGTAATCGCCTTGCACCGTGGCGGTTATCATACTGTTTGTTCTCGGGCTACGGACGATGACTTGGTAGCCGTCTAAGGCGGGCTTACCTCCCAAGCGGCCGCTGACCACGAACGCCCACGCTTCTTGTGATAGCGGCGTCTGCATGGCTAGAGCAGGCGGCGACGCGGCAGCCTCCGTCTGATCCCTCCACGGCGATCCGAAAAAGGCAAATTTTCGATCTTGCGGGACATTGACGATATAGCCTTTTCCGCCCTCAATGGGAAAGCCGTCGTCGGGCGCGCTCGGCGTCCAGGCGACGAAACGCTGGCTAGGCACATCGAGCGTGATGACGGTGGTGGCGCCGGCAATCCCCGCAAGAGACCGAGCGTCCATCGGATTTGGGGGCGCTAACGGCAGTGAAAGCATGTTCAATCCTTTGGACAAGGAAACGGTGTAGACGTTGGAAAAATAGTCGCTCACCACCTCGTCGGCAGGTCTGGCAATGAAGCCGTGTCTGCGACCGTCCACCGACTCATAGTGTCCGACGACGGAGCCATCCTGATTAATATTGTAGCCTTCCGTACTCACCGCGCCCGGAAACCGCACTTCATGCAGCACGTATTGGCCTGCATAAGTACGCGGGACATCGCCCACCGCTTTGGCTCGGGCAACGATACTTCTTGCATCGCTGATACCATGCACAAAAAAGTACTCCAAATCTAGTCCTTCTGTTGGAAGATCGAGAGTCGCAAAAGCGCCATTTCGGAGACGCACATAAGCATGATATGCACCGTCAGCATCTACGTAACTGCCCACGATGCTGCCTTCGGCGTTTACGAAATCGGTGTGCGTTGCCGTTGCATCGGGAATATCGATAATTGTCTCCCCGGAGAACCCGCGCTGAACGCCAGTCGCATCTATGAAATCTCCCGTTAGCGCCCCGGTGGCATCACTAATGCCGTACAGGAACGTTTGGACAGCTCCCGGATAATCGTACTGCCGAAGTTCGCCATTTTCCAAGATCACGCCGTGATGATTGCCCTCGCTATCTCGGTAGTGTCCGGCCACTTGCCCATTATTGGCTAGCGCATAGAAATGCGTTTCTTGGGCGCCAGGGAAATTGTAAGTCGTAAAAACGCCGTCAATAAGTGTAAAGCCGATGATTTTTTCACCATCGGGACTTCGCGTATTACCGGCGTAATCCCCAAAGTCGTTACTTGAGGTCACTTCCAGGACATCTACTCCCGGAAAATCAATACTCTCATACGTATAGTTAGTGAGGGCAGGCGGAACCACGGGGCGATCTCCGATTACCGGTGTGGCGACAAATCCGTGTCGTCGCCCGTCCTCTGTGTCATAGTATCCGACAGCGGAGCCGTCCCGATTTATATTGTAGCCCTCGGTGCTAACAGCGTCCGGAAATCGCAATGGCCTCGGCGCATCAAAAGGGCCGACCAAGGTGCGCGAAATATCACCGACCGCTTTGAATCGCATAACCAAAACCCCCGCGTCGTTGATGCCGTGCAGAAAGAAATATTCCATCTGTATATCTCTTGGAATGGGGACAAGGGCAAATCTGCCATCCGGAGTGCGCGCATAAGCGGTCTGGGAGCCTTCGGCATCAATGTAACTCCCCACAACAACGCCCGCGGTATTCGTAAAATCGGCAGAAGTCTCCGCTGCCCCGGGGTATTCAATAATCAGGTCTTCGGAGAAGCCGCGACGAACGCCAGATGCATCTATGAAATTACCTGTCAGTGCTCCAGTGGCATCACTAATGCCATAAATCTCCGTTTCGACAGCATTGGGAAAATCATATCGACGCAGTTCGCCATTTTCCATGATGACGCCATGGCGCTTGCCATTGCTCCCCTCGTAGAAACCGGCGGCTCGCCCATTATTATCCAGAGCATAGAAAAAAGTGTTTTTTGAATCGGGGAAGTTGTGGGTCGCAAAAACACCGTCAATAATCGTGAAGCCGACCATTTTTTCACCGTCTGCGCTAGGCGTGTAGCCGGCGTAATCCCCAAAATCACTGCTTGCTGTCAACGCCAAGAAATCTACACCCTGAACATCGATAGACTCATAGGTATAGGTAGAGTCTTCGGGTGCGGCGACGGGTGTAATGGTGACTTGCGCCGCGGCACTGTTCAAGAAAAGAGAATTGAGACATACGAGCAACGTACACGCGTAAAACAAAAAACTGGTTTTAATATGAGTTCGCATAATGAAAATCTCCTTTAAGGTATTTCTTTCAAAAATCAAAATTATTTTGTTGATTTGCAGGATAATCTGTAAGGTTGCACCATGATACGTACAATCTAACAGATTATCCTACAATTTTGTGTGAACAATGAACCCTACTTCACAATGACGAGGCGACGCGTTTGATGGAACGATGGTGTCGTCAACCGGTAGAAATAGATGCCGCTCGCAACGCGTTCTCCGAAGTCGTTGCGCCCGTCCCAATAAGCGGCGCGCGTCCGGCTGTTGTAAAAGCCCGCGGATTGGAAACCGAGCGGGAATACACGAACCGACTTGCCCGTTGTGTCGTATATGGAAATGGACACAGCGCCGTCTTCCGCGAGTTGATACGGAATCCAGGTTTCCGGGTTGAACGGATTCGGATAGTTTTGCAACAAGCGATTTTGCTCCGGCTGCCCGATATTGTCAAGTCGGACAGGCAGAACCGCGTTTGCCAGATGCTCGGAGGTCACTTCAAATCCGTGCGTTTGAGATTCGACATTTCCGTCCGGACCAATGACGCGTACCTCAATCCTGTCACCAACCTGGACAACACTGCGGCGCGCCAAGTCGGCAGTTGCCGCGGCGAAGTAATCGCCTTGTACCGAGGCGGTCATCAGGCTGTCTGTCCTCAGGTTACGGACGATGACTTGGTAGCCGTCAAAGGCGGGCACCCCTTCCAAGCGGCCGCTGACCACGAACGCCCACGCTTCTTGTGATAGCGGCGTCTGCATGGCTAGAGCAGGCGGCGACGCGGCAGCCTCCGTCGGATCGCTCCACGGCGATCCGAAAAAGGCAAAATTGCGATCTTGCGGGACATTGACGATATAGCCTTTTCCGCCCTCAATGGGAAAGCCGTCGTCGGGGGCGCTCGGCGTCCAAGCGACGAAACGCTGGCTAGGCACATCAAGCGTGATGACGGTGGTGGCGCCGGCAATCCCCGCGAGCGATCGCGCATCCATCGGTGTCGGGGGCGCCAACGGCAGTGAAAGCATATTCAGCCCTTTAGAGAGCGTGACGTTGTAGATGTTGCCAAAACGCTCGCTCACTTCCTTGGCGACCGGTCTGGCGACAAATCCGTGCGTGCGTCCATCGGTTGAGACATAGTTCCCGACGACGGAGCCGTCCTGATTAATATTATAGCCTTCCGTGCTCACGCTGCCCGGAAACTTCAGTTCAGTTAGCCCGCGCCGGAATGAGCCGACATAGGTGATCGGAACATCATCCGCAGGTTTGGCTCTGCCAACGACCGTCCCCGCATCGTTGATACCGGGCACAAAAAAGTATTCAAACCTTGCGGCTTGTTGGAGGTCAAGGGATAAAAACCTTCCGTCCAAGGCGCGTACGTATGGATGATATACCCCTTCAGCATCTACATAGCTGCCCACCATGCGACCGCTCGCGTTCACAAAATCGGCATAAGTTTCCGGCGCCCCGGGCGCTTCCACTATTGTATCTCCGGAGAAGCCGCGGCGAACGCCGGAAGCGTCTATATAATTACCCGTCAGCGCGCCGGTGGAATCACTAATTCCGTAGAGGAACGTCTCAACGGCGTCTGGAAAGTCATACTGCGTCAACTCGCCATTCAGCAAGACGACGCCATGGTGCAGACCATCGCTATCCTCGTAGTGGCCGGCAGCTCGCCCATCATTGCCGAGCGCATAAAAATAGGTGTTCTTTGAACCCGGGAAATCATACGTCTTAAAAACGCCTTTTATGAGCGTAAAGCCGACGACTTTTTTGCCATCGGCGCCGCGCGTGTTACCGGCGTAATCGCCAAAGTCGCTGCTCGCAGTCAACTCCAAGAAGTCTACGCCCGGAACATCAATGCTCTCGAATGTATAGTTAAGACTGACGGGAGAAACAACGGGCGGCGTAACGGTGTCTGCGGGTCTGGCGATGAATCCGTGCGTGCGCCCATCCGCCGATTCGTAGTGTCCGACGATAGAACCGTCTTGATTTATATTCCAGCCCTCGGTGCTAACACTGTCCGGAACCTGCAGTTCTTCAAGCCCTTCCTGATAAGTGCCGACATGGGTGCGCGGGACCCCCTCCATCTGTTTGGATCGCGCAACGATGACATTCGCATCGTTGATTCCGTGCACAAGAAAGTATTCCAGCCATGCGGCTCGGGGAAGGTCAATAGATACAAACCTGCCAGTCGGGGTACGTATGTACGGATGATATATACCTTCGGCATCTACGTAGCTGCCCACCATTCCGCCGTTCGCGTTCACGAAATGGGCGTGTGTTTCCGATGCCCCGGGGAACTCAATTATTTCGTCTCCCGAGAATCCGCGGAGAACGCCGGACGCATCCACAAAATTACCCGTCAGCGCCCCGGTGGCGTCACTGATACCGTATATCTCCGTTTGGACCGCATTCGGGAAATCGTATTGCGTTAACTCCCCATTTTCTAACACTACACCGTAGTGAAGCCCGTTGATACCCTTGTAGTAACCGGCAGCTTGCCCATTATTGCCGAGCGCGTAAAAACGGGTCTCCTGTGATCCGGGGAAATCATACGTAGCAAATACACCGTCAATGAGTGTAAATCCGACAATTTTTTCATCATCGGCACGCCGCGTGTAGCCCCCATAATCTTCAAAATCGGAGCTTGAGGTCACAGCTAAAAAGTCTACGCCCGGAACGTCAATAGTCTCAAAAGTGTAGTTGTCGTCCCCGGATTCATCGTTGCCCTGCGCCGCGCTGTCCATTAGGAAAAAGGAATTGAGGCACATAAAAAACGTAAACATGGCAAACCAAGTTATCTTCTGAAAATTCGTTCTCATCTTCTGAAAAATCTCCTTTTTTCTTTGTCAATCTCAAGGATTGTTTTCGTGTATTCTGTATCATACGAATTCAAAATCCAAATGTCACAATCAATCGGAGGCGCTCAATGAATTGAGCAACTACAGACTGCCGGTTTTTGTAACTTGCGGATTTCGTAACATTACAACGGCAACCCGATTGCTGTCCCTGTCTCCATGCTCAAATTCACCGCTTCGGTAAACTCCATATACTTCACGCCATCTTCAAAATTAGTGTGCGTGATGGGTTCATGCCCTCGAATGGCGCCCACAAACTCCTCTTCCACACGCCAGGCGCCAATCTCGTCTGGAGCAAGGTCTATCTCCGCCAACTCGGAATCATCCCGGCCGCCGCCATAGAGCGTGTCGTCGGCAATGCGCAGCGTTCCGCTGCATCCGAATAGGAAGACCTCATCCGGACCAGCGAGCCCGGTGACATTTGAAACTTGGAGATGCAGTTGGGCGCCGCATGCCATGTCGGCGGTAACGTCAATGTGGTCGGGAATTCGGGTGGCGCGCATCACTCCGTCAGCGTCTTTGCGCATTTTCATAAAACTTTTCCCCATCGCGAACACGCGAGTGGCTTCGCCTACCCAGCGCATAACGGCTTCGTACCAGATGCCCATGCTCATGATGTTCAGCCCGCTCAGGTCGAAGTTCTCGCGCCAGTGCAGCGGAGACATGGGGTCGATGAATTGACCGCCGCTGTGGATTTCTATGGCAAGTACCTCGCCAACATACCCCTCGGCGATGAGCCGCTTGATGCCGTTGTCCTGCCCCAGCGTCATCGGCGACGGGACAATCTGCGCAACGAGATTGGGTTTCTCGCGGGATGCGTCGCGCATCGCATAAGCCTCTTGGGCGTTCATTGCCATTCGCGCCTCGCACATGACGTGCTTGTCCGCCTCCAACGCGGCGAGCGTCGTGCGGCAGTGCATGTAGGGCCATGTTCCGATTACAATGGCGTTGGTGTCGGGGTCGGCGATAGCGTCCTGCCACCCCGCATAGGTTTTCGGAATGCCGAATTCTTTCGCGACTCGCTCGGATGACTCGCGGCTTCGATTGCAGACGCCGACAATCTCCACGCCGTCAATGGCTTGCAGCCCGGGAATATGGCGCCACGTCGTGTTCTCCCCCGCGCCAATAACGCCTACGCGGATAGTTTCATCACTCATCTTTGATTACTCCTCCAGTTTGCAGGTTAGAAACAAGTATTTATTGGTTATAGACAAAAGTTCTCAATCAACCCGTCCAAGTAACGACGAATAGAGTTGGAGATATGGTATATCAATGACGATGTTATTGTCAACATAATTCTGTAATGATGACCTGATTTTTGGCACAAGGAAGATTGGAAGGATGGAAGACGGGAAGGGTGAAAATTTTCCGTCCATGCATGCCACGAGCCAGATGGATGCATAAAACCGCTGGATTCTCAATTACAATGGTTGCAGTGTCGGGTTTCACTACGATTTTAGGGGCATTTAGTGGTTCATTCGCTATGTGTATGTGGTAAGTATCGGGCGTCGGGTGTCGGCGGTTAAGATTGTCTGAACTGTGATTTATGTGATTAAGTGATGGACTATGATTGTCAGTCTATAGTTGCCTGTCATGTGTAGTAGGGAACAACGATCGTTGTTCCCTACAGAAGCGCGTAAGTTATGCATGGTGAGGTGATTCTTGTAGTCTTGCTCCAAGGTTTTGATATCCGATCGGATTTCTGATAGTTGCCGGTTCATGTCCTCGCGCAGCATTTTTATATCTTCCTTGCTCGCGACGTGCCATGCAAAGTAAATCACGCCAATCAACAGCAAGATTCGGTTTATCCATTTGTCGGCAATATCCCATCGTCCGTTAGTCACGTTTTTGTCTCCTTTCATTCAATTGAGTGATAACTGGCAGTATTTAATGCGGATTCAAAATCCAAGTGTTACGCTCGTCAAAAACGCCCGATGAATCGGGCAACTACAATCACCCGATGCATGTAACTCATTGATCTGGATTTTTAACCGAGTCCGTGTGTTCCAACCGTAGTCGCGCCAGCGGCGTTCACCTCAACGACTGCCCCACCGCCCTCTCCAAGCGCGCAAATTCAACCACATAGTCGTGTCGCGCTTGAAGATAATTGACTTCCGCTTGGGCGAGAGCGAGTTGCGCATCCGTCAACTCCACGCTGGTGAGCATCCCATTCTCATAACGCAGATTTGCGATTCGCATACTTTCCTCGGCTTGGGCTACCGTCTCTTTCTGCACATCTATTGACGACTTCGCTTGTGTGAGGTTGAGATAAGCGGTTCGCACCTCAAATTCGACGAAATCGATTGTTCGGCGCTTGGCGAGTTGTACCTGCTCCAATCCGGATTTCGCCTGCCGCACGCTTGCCCGAGTCGCCAGACCGTCGAATATCGGGATGTTAATCTGTACGCCAACGTTCCAGATGCGATTCATCTTCGTGAGTTTTTCGTTGTCATCGACTTGATAGTTTGAAAACAGGGCGAGATCGGGACGGTTGCCCGTTTTCGCGACCTCCAAGCGTTTCCGACCGGCAGCTTCGCCGAGTTCAAGTTGCTGAATCTCCGGGCGGTTCTGCTTGGACAATCGTATGAGAGCCTCGAGTTCAAGATTGGATACTTCCGGAAATTCAAAACTCCCCTGCAGGTGAACCTCGTCGGCGAGATCGATGTTCAACAAGTTTTTGAAGGCGTTACGGGCAACCTCCGCCCGATTCCGCGCTTGTAACAGCTGGGTTGTGGTGTTAGCCAACTGTACCTGGGCGCGCAACACATCAAAGTTTGTGGCGGCGCCCGCGTCAAACCGCTTCCGCGCCATGTCGAGTTGTTCTTGCACGAGGGCAACGGTCTGTCCCGCAACTTTGGCGAATTCTTGCGCGAGGAGCGCGCCGTGAAACGCTTCAGACACGTCAAGCGAGAGCTGATCCAAACCCGATTGCAACTCTTTTCTCGCCGCTTCCAGATCCAACTTAGCCCCTTGATAAGCGTAGGAATAGCGCCCCCACGCAAAGACGGGTTGGCGCAAGCTCAACGTTGCCTGAAGGTTGTGATGCGCGCCGAATTCGATCTCGGTGACCGACGCTGCCGAGCCATCGCCTCCGTTTTCTGTCATGCCATCGGCGCCGGGGAATGACGGAAACCCGCCATTTCCAAATTCAAGAACAGAGCGTGACAAGTCTTTAAAATAGGTATAGTTGCTATTGACCGACACATGCGGAAGAAGGCGCGCCCGCGCAACCCGCACCTGAGCTTCGGCGGCTCCCACTTTTTCTTTGAGCGAAAGAATAATCAAATTGTCTTCCCGAGAGCGTGCGACGCTCTCCTCAAGCGTCAGGCTGAGCGATTGCCGATGCTCAATATTGTCGATGGTTTCGGCACCGATAGATGAAGCGATGATTACAATCAGCCAAGCGTACAAGGACATCCGCAGATACAAATTTTTCACGTTCGTATTCTTTTCCATTTTTGTAAATACCATATTAGTGATGTAATACCGTTTCAAAATCCAAATGATACAGCCGATGCCGGACGATCAAACGAACGAATAGTGAGTGCGATAGAGATCCTCAATGAATTGCACTACTACAAACCAAAAATTAACTCTGCTTCAATTTCGCCGCGTCCGAGATTTTGCCTTAGCCTTAAGTTTTTTCTCCGATTTTATTGCGGAGCGCTTGCTGTCCGACTGTCGTTGATCCTTGACCGCGGCACGTTTCTTCGCGACTGCGGCGGCATCCGTTTGGCGGGTTGGCTTGGCAGACCGTTTCAGCGCGTTAGGCGGTTCAGGCACAGCGTTCCCAGATGCGGAATCGAAGTTCCCGCCCAATCCCACCGGTTCCAGCTTGAGCCGTGCCCAGATGGCAAACATTTTGCCATACGGCTCTACAGCCGCCTGCACCCTCGGCGGGTGCGAATCGGGATTCCACGGTTCGGTGGGCGGATCGGCATTGAACTCTTCATCGTTAGAGAAGCCGTCGCCATCGGAGTCCTTTTGACCGAGCTCGTCGGTGTACAGATCTCCGGCAGCGAGCGCGATTGCTTCGTAGTCCATTCCAAATGCGTTTTTCTCGCCACCGCCGCCGGGATTTACGTGACACGCCGCACAGCCGAAATCGGGGCCTCCGCCCGGAAGTTTCGCTACCCTGAAAGCTCGCGCATCGGCGTCGGGAGCCGATATCAATAGCATGAGGAATGTAATTAGAGTTAGTGAAAAAGCATTTAGATATTTCATTTGATCTCCTTTTCGATTTAGCAACGTAAGATCCGCGACCAAGCCGAGTGCAAGGTCTTACGCTCCTTCAAGTGAACTACTGACACAATAGCATTAAATGTACTTCCATACTTCGGACAGGATTTCCCTTGATGTTGTTTACACAGATCATATCTTCTCACGAATCTTCATCAACTTTTCACCGACTTCGATCAGAACCGATTCCGGTTTGCTGTACATGAACCTTAACTTTGTCCGACCAAGCTCCGGGCGGCTATAAAAACTTGATCCGGGCACCCCGCCGACGCCGATCTCTTTTACAAGCCAGTGCGCAAACCGCGTATCGTCTTCAAAACCGAAATCGTCGATATCCGTCATGATGTAGTACGCGCCTTCCGGCGGATAGCAGTGGAAGCCGGCGTCAATTAGCAACCGCAAAAAGGTTTTCCTTCTGGTATCATATTTCTCGACCAGGGAGCGGTAGTATTCGGCGCCCAACCGTAGAGCGACTGTAGCCGCCTCTTGCAACGGATGCGGCGCTCCAACCGTCAAGAAGTCGTGAAATTTGCGAATGGCGTCTGTCAGATACCGCGGCGCAACGACATATCCCAGCCGCCATCCCGTCATGGAGTACGTCTTGCTCAAACCCGACACGGTGATTGTCCGTTCGCGCATTTCCGGGAAAGAGCCGATGCTAACATGCGACAGACCATCATAAATCAGATGCTCATAGATTTCATCCGTGACAGCGAGGCAGTCAAATTCGCAACAGAGCGACGCAATCTCCTTCAGTTCATCACCCCCGAAGACCTTGCCGAGCGGATTGTTCGGCGTGTTCAGGATTATGGCTTTGGTGTTGCCGCCGAAAGCGCGACGAAGTTCGTCAAGGTCGTAAGCCAACCCGACAGAGCCGTTTTCGGTTTTCGTATCACGCAACGGGACGTAGACCGGCTTTGCGCCGGAGATAATGACATCGGGACCGTAGTTCTCATAAAACGGCTCGAAAACGATCACCTCATCGCCGGGATTGATGATTGCCAACATCGCCGACATCATCCCCTCGGTGGCGCCGCACGTTACCGTCACATTCAGATCCGGATCGGTAGGGATGCCGTTGAAGGTTGTCATTTTCTCGGCGATGGCTTGCCGCAGACTCGGCGCTCCCCACGTGATGCTATATTGGTTGTAACCGTTGCGCAATGCCGCCACCACTGCCTGTTTGACCTCGTCGGGCGGTTCAAAACCCGGCGTGCCTTGCGACAAGTTGATGGCGCCGTGACGAATGCAGAGTTGTGTCATCCCCCTGATGACAGATTCCGTGAAGAGCTTTGATTTTTGCGACACCAACGAGTTAACGTTTCTCATGCTTTGTCGACGCTTTATCCAAATGAAACTTTCTCGGGAAGCGTAGAAGTTGCCTTGAAAATGCTCGGCGCCTATTGTTGATTGGAGCGTTGCCTTTGCCCCATACGCGCTTCAGCGCCCGATAAATCGGGCAACTACAGCAGAGGATAGCCCGTAGGGAACAACGATCGTTGTTCCCTACAGACCGGGAACGCATGTCGCGATCAGGAGATCGCTCATACCGATGACGCCATTTCTGACAGCGCGGAGTATAACTAATACAACTCGTATTCCAGAAGGCGGCACTCGATTGCGCCGTTGTACAAGGCAAAGCGACGAGATGGACGCAAACCGACGGATTTCGCCAACTTCAGGTTACCGGTGAAAAGATACGCCTTGTAGCCGGTGCATCGCTGTTTGAGGATGTCCCCAACTCCTTTATAGAGAGGAGCAAGCTCTTCCACATCGCCGGAGCGCTCGCCATACGGCAGATTGCAGGCGATAACGCCTGTGTGTCCGGAAGGGCTCAAGTTTAACACATCTCCTCGTAAGAGACGAATCCGATTTGTCAGACCAGCCGCGCTTGTATTCTTCTTGGCAATGTCAACCGCTACACGTGAAAGGTCGTATCCCAGAAGTCTGCCGGGAATCTTTTCGCGAATCTGACTTCTCGCTTCATTGACAATCTCTTCCCAAAGCACTTGATTGAATTCACGCCAGCGTTGAAAACCAAAAGATCGATTGCCGACGCGCAGTAATCCCGGCGCGTAATTGAACGCCTTCAGGGCGGCTTCAATCAGAATGGTGCCCGAGCCGCACATCGGATCAATGAAGAAACCTTCGGCGTTCCAGTCAACCAACTCGACGATAGCCGCCGCCAGCGTTTCCCGAATCGGAGCCTCCGTTGTTTGGCGTCGATAACCTCGCACATGCAAGCCATCCCCGGAAGCGTCTAGGCTTAAGTTACAGATGTCGTTTGCAATGTGCGCATTGACTCGGATATCCGGATTTTGCGTGTCTACGTTCGGACGGCTTCCAGTCGTGTCACGAATCTGATCGACAATCGCGTCCTTGATTTTCAGCGCGGCGTAACGGGCGTGGGTGATTGCCGAATCCCGACAGTTGCAATCGACAGCCAGTGTTTGTCGGGCGGAAATACGCTCATTCCAGCGGATTTGACGCGCATTTTGGTACAAGACTTGCGGCGTATGGCACGGAAATTCGGCAAGCCGCATGAGCACGCGGTTCGCCGTGCGAAGCCAGAGATTGGCTCGATAGAGGGCTTTCATCGAACCCTCAAAGTATACGCCGCCGCTGACCGTTTGAAGGTTCTCGATCCCCAATTCCTCGAGCTCCTTGGCAAGAATGGGTTCAACCCCTTTGGCGGAGGTGGCGAAAAACCGGGCATTCGGCATGTTTTGCGCTAACGTAGTTGTATCCTCAAGAGTTTATAACAACAGGACTTGCGCAGTTATGCTTCACACTGCTGAAAATTGCGTGTTTTTAAGCGTCTGGCGGTAGGCGCTGTTGGAAACCGCGAGGATTTCTATCGCACTCGCTATCCACTCGTTTGATGGTCGCGACCTGGAGATCGCTCCTACAGCCAAAAGACGCAATTTCTGACAGCGCGCAGTATAATTGAGACCTGCCGCTCCGTCTTCATTGCGGATAAAATGCTTCGGCGCTGGTAAACATCGTAGGGACGTTAACCACGGCCGGAACACCCGCGTCCGCGGCTCGCTGCAATGCGGGCCGAATCTCGTCCGGTTTGGTGACGAGCTCGCCATGGCAGTCAAGCGCTTGTGCCAGTCGTTCGTAGTTTATGGAACGGAGATCCGTAGCAACGGCGCGCTCCAAACCGTATCGTTTGATTTGCGGGTGGCGCACGATGCCCCATGCCTGATCACTGGAGACGATCGTGATGATGGGTAGATTGTGTTTGAGGCCAACATCGTATTCAATCACGCCGTAACCGAAGGCGCCGTCGCCGCTGATCAAGACGCTCGGTTTATCCGGCCTCGCCAACTTTCCGGCAAGCGCGAACGGCACGCCTTGACCAATCCCGCCGATGGGCCCCGTGGATAGAACGTGCGCCGGATGGTAATGGTTGAACGCCATAAAAGAAAACAGCGCCGTATCGCCGCCATCAATGGAGATTGTTGCGTCATCGCCAAAGAGTTCACGCACCTCTTTGCAGATTCGCAACGGATGCACCGGAACGGAATCGGAATTTTCCGCGGCAGATAATCGATTCAAAAACTCGCCGCGGGCAAGGTTCAAACGCGCAATCCAGTCGCTCGGCTTGTGGAAATCATGTCCATCCGCCGAGTTTGCCATCTCTGTCAATACCGATTTCATGTCCCCGACAATGCCCACCTCAAAGGAGCGGTTCTTGCCCATGTCGTCGGCGGTGACATCAACATTAATGAATGTCGCCTCCTTGTCAAAGAGGGGCGGTCCTCCGTATCCAATGAGCGTATCGAACGTGACGCCCAACGTAAGCACCACATCGGCGTTCCGAAGTTCTTTGGCGGCGCCTGCGAATCGATTCGTCGCCTTGCCATAGTAGAGCGGGTGCGCATGGTTGATGGCGTTGACATCGCTTTCTTTGGAGAAGAGGGGAATGCTTGTCGCCTCGACAAAATCCATGAGGGCATCCGCCGCGCCGTGCCAGTGAATCAGTCCACCCGCAATAATTACGGGGTTGTTTGCTTTGGAAAGCAGTTTCAACGCCCGGTCAATTTGCTCCGGATCACCGCCTATCCGCGCCGTCGATCGGTACTCTGTCGGTTTGGGATAATCCAGATTGGCATCATCAATCTTGTCGTACAAAATATCGTAAGGAACGCTGAGATGCGTTGGGCCTGGGCGCCCCGTCCACAATCTGCGAAATCCTCCCGCCACAAATTCGGGCAGGCGCTCCGTTTGCATGACCAAGCGCGCCCACTTGGTTATCGGCTCGACCAGACCAATCTGATCGTATTCCTGCGATCCGCCCATATCGAGTTGGTCGGCGTCGCTGTTGCCGCTCAACGCGAATAACGGGCAACCCGCCATATAGGCGGTCGCCAAGCCGTATATCATATTCGCGTGCCCGGGGCCCCGCGTCACCGCGCTCACCGCAGCCTTACCCGTTACGCGAGCATAAGCATCCGCCATCATCGTGGCGGATTGATCTACGCGCACATCAACAATCTCAATGCCCTCACTGAGACATCCGTCATAAATTGATTCAATGGTCCCGCCACAAAGCGTGAAGAGGTACTCAACACCTTCCAACTTCAGCGCTTTGGCGAGAATCTGTCCACCTTCTAAAATTGCCATCTCTAAATTTCCCCTATCCGAGTTTTCTCAATTTTACTCCGTTTCCGATTTCGCTGTCAAGCATTATTATCCAATACATCGGGATGGGGGAAACGCGCATGATTTTTGGCGTGTGGAAGATTGGAAGGATGGAAGGCGGGAAGGATGGAAGGCGGGAAGGTGGTCTCCAAGTCGGGTTCCACTGGATTTCGGACGATTTCACGCGGAAACGAACATCGGCGACGAAGTCGGATATTTGATTTTTCTTGCTTGATGCCGTTCAACCCAATCTGCACGGGATGCTAAAATCAGATGCGTTTCCTATTGATATTGAGCGAATAGGGCTTGACAACTCGGAGCAAATTCGGATAAAATCAACAACAGTCCCGAATTTTTCGGGCTAAAACTCTTACTCACGAAAGAAGGTGGATGAAAATGCGTATAATCAGAGCGTCACTAATCTGCTTGGTCGCGGCGTTAGTCGTTACGGGATGCAGCAAGAAAATGGCGGCTCCCGAGGCGTCACCGGCAGCGGAACAAGCACAAGAAACGGCAAAACCCGATCAAGCCATGGCAGCAGCGGCGGTGGAGGAAGTCACGTTGAATCTCACAGGTGTTACGTGAGGCGGGTGCGTAGCCAAAGTGCAGGCTGCACTTACCAACCTCCCCGGAGTCTCCAACGTGAAAGTTAACTTGCAGACAGCTACCGTTAACGTCGAACCCGGAAAGGTCTCGACCGCTGATCTGACCGGCGCCGTGGAAGGCGCTGGATTCGGCGCTAAAGCGGCGAATTGACCAAACGTCACAGTCGATCCATTTCGGGACTTGCGCGCCCGAAGACCTAAACTTCGCTGTCGGAGCAACCGCTCGGTCGCGACTGTGAATACTCGGCGGGAAATGACGCCCTGCCTACGGTCGCGACCTGCGGCGTCAATCGTAACTTTTGAAAGGGGGTAAATGAACATGCGCGCGACTAAGTTGTCGCTTGTCTGTATTCTTGCCATTGTTGTAGCGCTGGGATGTCAGTCGGAGAAGAAGGCGAGCACCGAGAAAACCGAAACTCCTCAAGCGTCAGAAACCGCCGTTTCGGCAGTCGAGGAGATTGCTTTGTCCGTGTCCAATATGACGTGAGGCGCCTGCGTCGCGAAAGTACAGGATGTACTTTCTCAAATCGCCGGTGTCACCGACGCGGCTGTTTCGCTTCCGGACAAAGCCGTCGTGAAAGTTGAAGCCGGCAAGGTTACCGCAGACACATTGGCAGCCGCCGTTACCGATGCCGGTTTTGAGACAACCGTGCAACATTAAGAACTACGCTCATGTCGAGAATTCGTGCGAGAAACCGAGTTTTTTCTTCAAAACTCGGTTTCTCAAATTCGCATTGCGTCTTCCGCCGATATGAGCCAATCGGTCCAATTTCTACTTTAGGAAGCAATGAACCGTTTGCCGACGTTTGGCAGGCTATGGAGGATATGCCGTGGATGCTTTTTTCTATATCAAGGTGTTGTCACTAATCACAATCGCCGTGATTGCAGTTCCTTTCCTCGTCGTCGGAATTCGGGGTTTCAAGACTCGGCGGCCCTTTCTCATTTCTTTGCGGTGGGTTTCTCTAACAATTCTTGTTTGTGCCTTTTCGTTGATGTTGACCGCCGCCATAGTTTTCTTTTTTGTATTATCTTCCTCTCCGAGTTTGCACACGAGCCTGTCGGCGCTTGTTTTATCGGCTTGCGCCCTCCCGATAAGCGTTTGTAGCATTCTGATTGGATGCCTGAAGGGTTACGCGGCATTCGGCGCGCCATACGCGCGATTCCGCGAAGCGTTAATCGCTACTCTCGAAGAGTTGGAGTTATCGTATGAAGAACCCCATTCGAAAAGAAGGTCTACCTCCCTTCTCTCAAAGAGACATATAAAATTGACATCGGTTGAAGCCGACCTGCAAATATCTATGTGGCCGGGAGCCGTGCATATCGCGGTCAAACAAACCAAGAAATATCCATTGCTAACAGAAATCAGCAATGGGATGAACCGGAATTTTCACCTTTCATCTGTTCGTCCAAATATGATCCCGTTCGCTTTTTACCTTCTCGCGGCGCTAGGTGTCCTCGCGGTAGCCATGTCAAGCGGCGCCGTACTGTTTCGAATGTAGTAGGCACACTCCGTGTGCCGTACACCGCCGTACGCGCCCAACTTTAAGGGATTCAAACGCGTGAATAGCGAGTAGGATTCGCTATCGCATTCACTATCCATTCGCATAATAGACTTGTGTAATCTCGAATTTTCACATACTAGATCATGGGATATATCTCCATTATGGCAAAATGTTCGTCGAACGCAAATGCCTCCGAAATTTTATTTTTCCGACACACCGCGAAACTGGCGCAATCCGTAAATGATAATCGTACGGAATCGTATTGATGAAAAATCCGTGAGGCTTCTTGAAACAGGGAGCTATCAATTCTCACGACTCTCAAAAGCCCCTGTTGTTCAAGACGGTCAATGAAGTCGAGGAACTTAACTGCGGCTGAATGGCTAACATCATACCTCAATCGTGTGATTGTTTCATCAATCACATAATCTGTGGTAACAATCCGCTCTCTCTGCCTTAACAAGGCAATCCAAGCGCCGCTATCAACAAAAATCATGATTTGGAATCCAATTCGTAGATGAGTTCATCATGATTAACAGACCCATCGGTAGAGTCGGATTCGGCAGCCCCGATCATCTCGCCCAGAGTCGCGTATCCTCTATCCAAGTCGTTTTCTTCAATTATCTCCGGGTTGATTTGTTTACTCCTCAGAAGAAAAATGAAGAAGTCAAGAACGTCAATAGCTTGCCTGAGGATACCGGCAAACACTAATCGCAGACTTTGACTCTCAATTCCAAATTTTTTTGCGATTTTTTGGTAATTCTTCCCTTTGCGATGGGCGGTTCCAGCTGAACGCAGGGCCTGAAGTTTTCGGAGGAAAGAAATGTGATCCGCCGCATATTTAACGCCACAGGCATCAAGCGCAATCTTAAGACAGCCAATGCTGTGTTTAAGTCGATCATTTTGCTCGGAATTGAGATTTTCCTTCTGTTTAGATGGGATTAGTTTTTTCAACTGTTCTTGGTTCAGGGAGTCAATCAGTATTTTCGCAAGACTCAGGATTAGTAGGTCAAAATCACACTGCTCGTCGGTTGACGGAATTCGTAAATTCTTTAGGTGGTGTTCATCACGAGGCGTCAACGGTAGCAGAAACCGCCAACCGAGATATTTCTCAGACGACCTTTGCAAATTACGATAACTTTGCTTGAACACGTGCTCAGGGCGATCCGATTCGGTGAACTGTCCCTTGAAGTTCCGCTCATAATAGGTCTTGCTTAGCCCGCCCTCAGGTATAATATTGTATGACCGCCAGTGTAGTTGCTCTGAGTGCGGGAGTGAAGACAAGTGTCTCAATAGCACGATTACCTTGTCATCGTGATGATTGTCAATCTTCATGCTCCACCACGGACAACTCAGTATCGAATCTTCTAACGAGTATTTGTCGGGTTGATTGTCGTATTTATCTAAAACCTGCTTTCGGAAATGTACCGGAGTTAGATCAATGGGCGCCCCCGGATTGCTTCCGTAACGGTCAATCTTAGCCGGGTCGCATGTGTAGGCTTTTTCCTTACCATTATCGTATACGCCGATAATGAACTCAAGGTACTTTTCTCTTGGCTCCCCGGCAACTTCGCGTAGGCTAATCTGCGACTTGGGCAAGGGTTCAATGAGTCGTTTCCCTTCCAGAACGCTAAACGATTGGTGTCTACTATCTAGGGCCTGATAGTTCCAATAGGAGCGCTGCCAGCAGATGTCACCGAAAGTTGTGGTCCCTTTGCCGGTTTTGATTTCGGCATCGCGCGCTCCGATGTCTTTGAGTGAATGTTCCGAGAATTCGTAATGACGAAATTGAATTGATAGATACATCTGCTTGGCTGCCAAGAACTGGCGAATCTCATTGAGCCTAATTTGAACACAACTCGGTTCAACGTTAGCCACTACTTCCTCAATCCCTTCGCCATCAATCTTGCTGTATTCGTCCGTCTTTCGATCGTGATACAAATTGTGGAATAGACGGAACTCTTCGCTTATTTCATTGTAAGGCGCCCTTCTCCCGAAGTTCGTTTGCGATTCGTGAAAAACTCGTCTAATTACCAGACGCTCCAGCGTTTCCCTAAAGTCATAACTTAGATAATTAGGTTGTTCCATCGCTACCGCCTTCGGAACACTCTCCACAAATCCCAAATCCCATTCCGCCGGGTAGGAAAGTATTTCATTTGCGTGATTCAATGGAACCAAAACCCCATAGATAGCATCTTCGCTCCCTTCCCTGTCATTCCGAAGATACACGGGGATCTTGTCTGTCGGTTCCATCTCGCGAGACCTCAATTGTAGAGTCAGATCCTGCATTAGTCGTTTTCGGTCCGAATCAAGACTCATGATTTCCTCCCTATTTCGCTTTCGGTTGCACTGCCCTGGTTCTATGTTTACTTACGCAATGATTCGCCGCTCAAATTTCTCCGGAGGATAGGCCGGCGCTGTTATTTCCTCCGAAAATTATAACACCAAGACAGCCCGAAATGCAAACAGCGGGAACCAGTGATCTCTTTCCATTTCATAATGGGGAGAAGTGGTGTAGGGTTCAACAATCATTGAACCCGATAGGTTTGCGCCATAGGACTTGTAAACCACTGACCACTTGGGAATTCAATGCATTGCGAGAAGCGTGCTGAGACGTGTCTTTAGATTGTTGAAGATAGGACATGGTAATCTGTGTATCGGTTTGTTTATCTATGTGATCTTGGGTCGTTGGCATGTGCGTGAATTTGCATCTCCATTTCGCGCCAGTGGAAAACACAGACAGGAATAAGAAATAAACTGGAGGACAAGCCTAGACAAAACGTTCGAAAGCATCCAGATTGAGATTTTCCGTTGAAAGTTCGTATTCTATATGGAAACACAGGGGCCGGAATTTCAGATTGAGATCGAGATCAATCTGAGCCAATTGCTTGATGAGGTCTACAGATTTTTCTGAAAGTATGAGAATCACGTCGGCGTAATTCGGCGCAGAAATGTTTATGTACCCTTCGTTCACATAAGGAATTGCCTTCAACATTTCTTGATAGAATCGTTTCGCCTCGTCCCAACGCGTGGAAGAAACCGCTTTCGGTGGAATTTCCTCAATGATTTGTTTGAGGAACGCATAATCCTGAGTCGGAAGACCGTCATGCGGATTGACACCTTCCCGCAACATCTCATAGTGTTTGACAATCTTCTCACACACGTCCGAAATCGCCGTTTTCACGCAATCTCCCGCGCCGCATACATCAATATCATCGTAATTCGCGGCCACAGAATCGCTCTTGCGTACGATGATAATCGGAATCGGCTGACGCAATTGGTACGAAGGATGTCGAAGGTTTTGAATCCAATGTGTTTCAGGGAGTTGTCGAAACTCTGAATGGATGATTTGCTTCACTTGCGAAGGTTTCAACTCGTCAAGATGCATTGCTTTCTCCTATCTTAACTGTTTATACGGTTTCAAAAACCAAATGTTGCACCTTCCAAAACGCCCGATGAATCGGGCAACTATACTCCGCGCTGCCGAGAATTGCGTGTTTTCAAGCATCTAGTCCGTAGGTGCGGTTTCCAACCGCACCTGCCGTGAACGCACCTCGCGACCTGGAGATCGCGGGGATCTCTATCGCACTCATTATTCATTCGTTTGATCCCACAAAAGACGCAGTTTCTAACAGCATGGAGTATACATTCCCCCGATGAGTGTAATTTGTGGATTGGGAATTAGCATGAGCCACCACTGACAGTGTAACGGTTCCAATCACTCCAGCCAAACCTGCTTGAAATACCGCCACGCTGTCGGATGCAGTTTTAGATTCTTTACCTTCTTGTTGGTAATAACCGCCCGCTTGGAGTGCGCGATTGGAACCCACGGCACGTCGTTGTGAAAGATTGCCTGCGCTTTTTTGTACAGTTCAATTCGCTTTTCTCGGTCGGTGATGGTCCGCGCCTGATCGAGGATAGCCTGCATGGCGTCGCTCCGATAGAAAGCGATATTGCCCGCCGGCTTTTCGGCGGCAGACTTGCTTAACAGGTAGTAAAAGAAGTTGTCCGGATCGCCGAGGTCGGCGGACCACCCCAGCATGGCGATGTCATGCTCGCCGTGTTTCGTTTTTTCGAGATAGGTGCCCCAGTCGAAGGTCACGATTTTCGCCTCAATCCCGACGCGCCGCAGATCGGACTGAACCACCTCCGCCAGCGCTCGACCATCGGGGATATAGGGCCTCGGCACCGGCAACGCCCATAAGGTTGTCGCAAAGCCGTCCGGATAACCGGCTTCCGCCAACAGTTGCTTTGCTCGCTCCGGATTGTAGGCGTAATCCTCAATCCCGTCATCGTAACCCCACATCGTCGGCGGGATGGGATTCTTGGCAGGTATTCCCATTCCCTGATAGAGATGCTTGACAATCGCCGGCTTGTTTACGGCGTGGTTGATTGCCAAACGGACCTTTAAGTTATCCAACGGCTTCTTATCCATGTTCATCGCGAGATAACCTACGTTCATGCCAGGTCCCTCAACGGCGGTGAGGTTTGGATCCTCGCGAATCTGGGGCAGATCATCGGGATTGGGGAACTCCATCGCATGGACACTGCCGTTTTGCAGTTCAATCAGCCGCACGGAATTGTCGGGAATGGATCGGAAAATGATGCGGTCCAAATTGGGGCGCCCGCCCCAGTAATCCACGTTTACTTCGAGAACGACCTTATCTCCCCGATCCCAACGCACAAACTTGAACGCTCCCGTGCCGACAGGGTGATTTGTGTAATCCTCGCCCCACTTCTTTACCGCGCCGGGACTGACGATTGCGAACGGTCCCATGGCTAACGTGGCGATGAAGGGAGCGTAGGGATGGTTGAGCGTAATCTGGACGGTATAGTCGTCCAAGGCGACAATTTTATCGACGATATTCGCGAGCCCGGTGTCCGACCAGTAAATCGGCGTGCCGCCGACTTTGTGGAACGGGTGGTTAGGGTTATGCTGGCGGTTCAACGAAAAAAGTACCGCGTCCGCGTTGAAAGGCGTGCCATCGTGAAATTTTACGCCTCTGCGCAAGTGGAATGTCCACGTCAGTCCATCGTCGGACGATTCCCACGATTCGGCTAACGCGGGTTCAACCTCCGTGCTTTCGTCCCGATACTGCACCAATGTGTCGTAGATATTCTCGCACACTTTGAAGGATTCGCCATCCTCTTCATGCGCCGGGTCCAACCCCACGGAATCCCCGCCGCGACCGAAAATCAGCGTGCCACCGATGACAGGGTTGTTAGCGAGACCATTTATCGGATAAACCGAAACCAACAAAACTAATGTTATAAGCGCCTGCAGGCGTTCTTTCATAGGTTGCTCCTTTACTGTTGACAAATCTCATTATGTTGTTAGAAAATAGTGTCGGCTGCGATTAAAAATAGTACCCTTTTAGAGGGGCGCTGTCAATCAAATCTTACGGCAGTACATGAGGGTGATTCAATACCTATGCCAATTCATAATTAATACTAAGGGGTTGATTCGCCAAGTGTATGTGTGGCATCACTCATCTCATACAACCGAGCAAAATAGGGACGCGGATAAACGCGGATAAACACAGATTAGAAAATTCCAGTCAATGCAATTGATTTGTTTCTTTCTACATGGATAGCGATATAGCGGCGTTCTAGCAGTTGTCTGAACTATGATTTATGTGATTAAGTGATGGACTATGATTATCAGTCTTTAGTTGAACGTCATGTGTAGGGAACAACGATCGTTGTTCCCTACAGAAGCGCGTAAGTCCTTATGCCGATGTGTAAATTTATATTGATACCGGAAAGAAACCGAGTTTTGAGGAAAAAACTCGGTTTCAACTAGCGCCAAATACTTAGCGAATGAACCACTAAGTTCCCAATCCAAGAGTTACAAGAACCGGCAGTTTGTAGTAGTGCAATTCATTGCACGTCTGGACCCAGCTGTAACATTTATACTTCACGCTGCTGAAAATTGCGTGTTTTCAAGCGTATGGCGGTCGGTGCGGTTGGAAACCGCACCTACGGTGAACACAGGTCGCGATCGGGAGATCGCTCCTACCAAGGGGTTGTGGTGTGGGCGCGGGAAGTGAATTGCCCTTTCGCGTGCTGGAACGAAAGCCGATTTTGGAACATTTGCGCCTCAAACGTGTGTAGATCCATATCAACACTCGGAAGCCGAACAGTATGCCGAGAATTGTTTCACGTTACTGTAGGAAAGGTTGGATGCAAATATGCTAATTAGGATTCCCAAAGGATGGGAGATTTCTGAAAACCAAGTGACGCCGGAGTCGGATTACGTTAGCCGACGCAAGTTTATTAAGAATATGGGCTTGGCGGGGGCTGGCGCCCTGACGTTAATGAACGGTTGCGCTTGGGCACAAGGAAAAGGGGTAGAGGAGCAACTCAAAGAGGCGCAAGCCCAGATAATCAGTGCGCCGCGCAATGAAAACTTTGTCGTGGATGCCGAACTCACCGATGAGGTTGTCGCCGCGTCTTACAATAACTTTTACGAATTTACTACCACTAAAGATCGGGTGTGGAAATTGGTCGATAAGTTTCAGACACGCCCGTGGGAAATTGAAATCACGGGAATGGTAGAAAATCCGATGACGGTCGATGCCAGCGATCTTGTCAAGAAAATGCCTCTTGAAGAGCGAATCTACCGCTTCCGCTGTGTCGAAGCGTGGGCGATGGTGGTGCCGTGGATCGGCTTCCCCATGAAGGAACTGGTCAATCTGGTACAGCCGAAATCATCCGCGAAATACGTGAAAATGCTGACGTTCCACCGTCCAAATGAAGCGCCCCAGCAGAAGCAGGGGCGACTACCGTGGCCCTATTTCGAAGGCTTGACGATTGAAGAAGCGATGAACGATCTCACTCTGCTTGTTACAGGCATCTACGGTCACGCTCTCCCGAAACAGCACGGCGCTCCGATCCGCCTGATTGTCCCGTGGAAATACGGTTTCAAGAGCATCAAGTCGATTGTCAGTATCGAATTCACCAATCGTAAACCCCGCACTTTTTGGAACACGTTAGCGCCGCGCGAGTACGATTTTTGGGCAAACGTGAATCCGACTGTTCCGCATCCTCGCTGGTCGCAAGCGACGGAGCGAATGATTGGCACCGGCGAGCGTCGATCGACAGACATGTTCAACGGTTATCAAAGTTACGTAACGCACCTCTACAAGACGTGATGGCGCGATTATCCTTTAATCACGCCAATTGGACGCAGCCGAGCGACTCGCCGTGACAGCCCGGCCGCGTCAACCACTTTGACGACTTCATCAACATCTTTGTAAGCTTCCGGCACCTCCTCGTGCAGGGTTCGACGCCCCTCGGCACGCACAAAGATTCCCTGTTTTTCAAGATCCTTATCAATTGCGCGTCCCTTTGTCGCTTCAATCGCTTTTCGACGAGATAGCATTCTCCCGGCGCCGTGGCATGTTGTTCCCCAGGTTTGTTGCATCGCGGCGGGGCTGCCCACGAGCACATAAGAGGCGGTCCCCATATCGCCGGGAATCAGAACGGGCTGACCAATCTTCTCGTACTTCTCGGGAATTTCCGGGTGTCCCGCCGGGAAGGCGCGAGTCGCTCCCTTTCGATGCACAAACAGTTCCTTTTCAACCTCGCCAACCCGGTGTTTCTCGAATTTGCCGATGTTATGCGCCACATCGTACACCAATTCCAATCCTAACTCATCTTGGCTGGTATTGAAGAAATCCATGAACACCTGTCGCACCCAGTGGGTGATGCACTGCCGATTGTTCCACGCATAGTTCGCGCCACACGCCATGGCGGCGAGATAGTCCTGCCCCTCCGGCGAGTTTATCGGCGCAGCCGCCAGTTGGCGGTCGGGGAGGTCAATGCCGTACTTCCGCGCCACCTTTACCCACGTCTTGACGTGCTCATCGCACACCTGATAGCCGAACCCCCGCGAGCCGGTATGGATCATCACGCAGACCTGCCCTTCGGTCAAGCCCATGGCATCCGCCGCCTCGCGATAGAGGATACGGTCTACCATCTGCACCTCCAGAAAGTGATTCCCGGAGCCGAGCGTGCCGAGTTGATTCTTGCCGCGCTCCAAGGCGCGTTTGCTGGCGGCGGTGGCGTCCGCAGAGGCGAGGCGTCCGTGGGCTTCCGTGAATCCGAGGTCTTCGGGTATGCCGTACTCCCTCTCAATCGCCCAGCGAGATCCCTTCTCTAGCATCTCCCGCTCTTCTTGGATTGAAAGACGAATCTTTCCACTAGACCCGACGCCACAAGGAATGTTCTCAAAGAGCTTATCGACGAGGTTCCGAGTCCTGCCTTTCAACCGGGACGCCGTTATATTTGTGCGGATTAGACGCACGCCACAGTTGAGGTCGTATCCGATTCCGCCTGGCGACACGACACCATCGGCGCGCGGATCAGTGGCGGCGACGCCGCCAATCACAAAGCCGTAGCCCCAATGCAAATCCGGCATGGCAAGCGAGTGCCCGACGATTCCGGGGAGATGCGCCACGTTTGCGACTTGTTGCAGCGCCTCGTCACTTTTCGCGAGCCGGAGCAGTTTTTCGTTTGCGTAGACAATCCCATCAACGCGCATCCCTTTCTGGTAGCTCTTCGGGATGCGCCAGCGATAGTCGTCAATCTTGTTTAACGGTATTCCTATTTCCATGATTTTATCAGCTTTCTTCTTACCCATATTACCCTTAGCGCCATTTCTCTCAATACACTCTGGACCTGAATCGAAGAATGGCTAAGCGGTCAACCAAAGTACGTATGCGACGTAAGCCAATCCGCATACCGCCATGATGCATGCAATAATTTTCACCGCTGAACTTAGCCAGCCCGTCCTGGTAAAGTGATAAGCGATGTGATTCAATAGCAATATCAGCGTCACGACGAAGTTCATCCGAAAGATGTGTTGGACAGCGCTATTGTGCGAGGTTTGAAAGTAAATCATGAGATTGAAGCCAAGCAAACAGAGAATTATCGCCAAGAGACCATACTTCACAACAGTTCCGATAGGGACGATTGTCGTCGCTTCTCTGTTTTTTCGGATGATTTCGCCGACTACCCGTTGCTTTCGTTCTTGATCGCCAATCTTGGTCTGTAGTTGCTGTTTTTCAACCTGTGTGAGCTGGCGCATGGGAGACAACCTCCTCTAGCGTTCTGCATAGCCATGACTACTGGCGGAACAAACTATTACCCTTACGGCACAGTACCCATCAGTTTGGCGGTATACGGGCCCCAGTATCGGTGCGAAAGACAAGCGAACGTCAGAAATACACTTATCCAGTAAGCGGTTTTCAATAAGCGTCTGTTCCAACCTGGTTTAGCAAAGTCGTCCGCAAGGTGATTGAAGATTAGAATGAGCGAGATTCCCAAACCGCTGAATCGCTCAACGGTTAAATACCGGGATTTCAGCAAGAGATTCACATTAAACGCAAGCAAGCAGAGTATAACTCCCAAGAACAAATACTTGCCAAGGTACGCATATTTGCCTAGTGGTGATTCGCTCTTCTTCAGCCCATGCCGCCAATGGCGCTGGTCTTCTATTCTTGCTTGGAGTTGCTGTTTTTCAGTCGCAGTGAACTGTCGCATGAGAAATTACCGTCCGTAGCGTTGTGTGCAGCGGTTGAACGCCAATCGCAAATATCATCGCCTGACCTTAGAAATCCATCGTCGTGCCGTGACGTGCACAAAGGCTACGGCATACGGAGTATGCCTACTACCTTCAAAACGCTTGACAATAGGTCTATTTCATGGTGGAATATGGGGAAACTGTCAAGCGCCAGGAGCCATTCATGTCAACGGATCAAATTCGTCAACTCTATGCCCTAGACTACGAATTCCATGCATTTGTAAATTCCATGGCGATCCGTGCGGACTGTTTTGAATGGATGGCTCGAATCCCAAAAGAAAGTATCCACGCTATTGTAACAGATCCGCCATACGGCGTAAAGGAATATCAGCCCGACCAACTAGAAAAGCGAGAAAATGGAAACGGCGGAACTTGGCGTATTCCTCCTTCTTTTGACGGGCACCGACGCTCCCCCCTGCCGCGCTTTACGGCATTGAGCCAAAAGGAAAGGCGCCAGTTACATGGCTATTTTTCCGACTGGGCTCGGCTTGCTTCACAGATATTGCGTCCCGGAGGTCACATCTTTATTGCTGCCAATGCTCTCCTTTCACAAGTAGTCTTTGGATCCGTTCTGGATGCGGGATTTGAATTTCGGGGTCAAGTTATCCGGTTGGTAAAAACATTGCGAGGCGGTGATAGGCCCAAGAATTTGGAGAAAGAGTTTTCCGACGTTTGTACGATGCCAAAAAGCTATCATGAACCGTGGGGCATTTTTCGAAAACCTGTCCAAGCAGGAATGACTGTAGGTGAATGTCTAAAAAAGTTTCAAACCGGTGGTTTACGTCGAAAGCCGGATGGAAATCCCTTTGCGGATGTTATTGAAAGCGAACGCACCTCGCAAAAGGAACGCGCAATCGCGGTTCATCCGAGCCTAAAGCCGCAGTCATTTATGCGGCAGGTCGTCTATGCCGCTCTGCCACTTGGTGACGGGATTATAGTCGACCCGTTCATGGGATCGGGATCGACCGTTGCCGCCGCGGAATCAATTGGATATTGCTGTATCGGCGTGGAGTCCTACGACGAGTATTATAGAATGAGTGAGAGCGCTATTCCAGCGCTAGGAAAACTCAACACTAAAGATGTCCAAATGAGCCTATCATTTTCTTGAATCTTTGTACACCCAATTTTCCTTCATTTTTTCGGTCCCGTTTCTGTTTACGCTTGCGGTTATTGTCCGTCGGCTTGTGGCTGAACGTCCTGAAAAGTTCCAATCGTTCTTCTCTAACTTAGTGGTTAATTCGCTAAGTGTATGTGGTAAGTGTCGGGTGTCGGCGGTTAGCATTGTCTGAACTGTGATTTATGTGATTAAGTGATGGACTATGATTATTAGTCTTTAGTTGAACGTCATGTGTAGGGAACAACGATCGTTGTTCCCTACAGAAGCGCGTAAGTCGTAATGTCGATGCTGTAAAGCTACATTGATACCGGGAAGAAACCGAGTTTTGAGGAAAAAACGGGATCTTCTATCGCACTCACTATCCGTTCGTTCGGGGATCTCTATCGCACTCGTTGTCCACTCGCTTGATCCTACAAAAAACGCAATTTTTGACAGCGCGGAATATATCTTCTTTTGACATGAGCCGCCTATGTTCATGACCGCTAACATGCCCTTAGTTCATAAACCGTAATATGCTCCCATTTACGCTTTGAGCGATGCGTCGCGACGCGTTTGGTTTGCAGACTTTCCACGCCGAATCCAGCCTTGCCGATGATTTCCTCCAGATTTTGGATGGCTTTGGCGCCAGATGCATCCGCGTAACCGAGAAGTATTCGTCCATTCGGCTTTAGGTAGCGTGGCGCGTCGTCGAAAAACCTGCGTAGAATACGCTGATCTTCGTCGTGAATGGCGATCTCCGCCCGATTGCGCGCCCGCGAAACCACCCAAGGCGCGTTGAAAACAATGAGATCGAACCGGTGACCCCCTGGAACCGGATCAAAAAGATCGCCCGGCGGCAATAACTGTGTCAAGTTCCCAAGATGCGAGCAACGTTCCATGTTCACTCGCGTCGTCGCTATCGCTTCCGGCAAGAGATCCGAAGCAAGAATCTTCACTTCCAAATCCCGCAACACTTGCGGTGCCAATAGCGTCAAACACCCACTGCCACAGCCTATTTCCAATACGTCCGCGCGTCGCGGCAGATACTTCTTGATCGCCTGAAGTCCATCTTGAAAACACGCGATCGTCTCCTGTGAACGCGGCGGCAGCACATTCTCGAACGCCACTAACGAGACGCCGAGCATGGGAATCGGAAATTCTTGGCAACGCGCGGCATTGAGTTTCTGAACGGTTGCAATCGGCAGTAGAAATGGACACCCCTTGTTTGCCCCCGGTTTTTCTCCGACCAACTCCAGCAGATACGGCAGTTCCGAGGGCGGATCGATTTGCAGGTTGCCCGCTCCATCCGCGTAACACATCAGCCGAGATATGGCGGACACGTTTTCGTGAAGATTTCGCCGTTTGTCGCGCCGGTCAAAATCTCGGCGTCGCTTCGTTTTTCTCGATGGCGGGGCGAGCTCCTTTTTCTTGCGTTCGGCATAGTCCGAGACCTTCATAATCCGATCCCATTTTCCGGACAGCGCCGCTACGCCGCCGCGCCGGAGGTGGTTGAAGATGCGATCGAGTTGCCCAAGATCGCCATCCGTAAAATGTCTAAGGGAGGCATCGTCCGAAGCGAGCTCTCTGAATTGCGCCGGAATAAAGACCTCGCCAATATCGCCGAGTGTATGAAAGGCGTGCATCTGAATGAGGTGACACAAAGTTGGTTCGAGATTAAACGAGGGGGCCTATTCGCGAAACCGAAATGTCCCACATCCCTCGGTTTCTTCCGGCGTTACGCTCACGCGACTGAAACAATCCGTCCAGTCTTGACCGATTCGGCCTCTTTATAACATAGCGCCAACGCGTGCTTGGCGCCGACTGCCGATAACGCTGACGGTTCATAGCCGCCATTGATGGCGTTAACGGCATACTGAATTTCGTTGGTGAAGGCGTCTATGGGACCTACTTCGCCCAAATCAATCTGCCGAATCTCTCCCGCCTCCGTGAGAAGCGTCAGGGGTATTGAAGACACGGGCTGACCGCCGAGTGTCGCAAACTCATAGAGCAAGGTGGCTTTCTCAAGGTAAATCTCAAAGCCGTGCGAGAATGAGCGTCCGCTTTGGGACATCCCTCCCGATGAGCAGCTGATCGAGACGGGGCTGTCGTTATATATGTACTGTGTCGTCAGCGACTCGACGAAATCGCCGGCTGCCAGCGCTCCTTGAGAAAATACGGCGTCAGGCATTCCGCAAAGGAGCTGGATGAAGTGCGTGTCGTGGATGTGCAGGTCGATTCCTGGGGCGCCGCTCCTCTCGACTTCTTCCAAATCGTAAGTTTTCTTCGACTTGGAGGTGACTCGCTTGAAATGCGCTCCGAGCAGTTGTCCGTAGTCGCCGTTCCGGACGGCATTCCTTGCATAAGCGAACTCTGCGAAAAAGGGGAGCACATGCGCTACCATGAAGCGCCGCCCGCTCGCTTTGCCAATCTCGACCATCTCGACAGCATCGTCAAGACGAATTGAAATCGGCTTTTCAACGAGCACATGTTTTCCAGCTTTTAGCGCCGCGATGCTAACCGCTTTGTGAAGTTGCACCGGCAGACAGATGTCTACCATGTCCACCTCTTCATCGGCGAGAAGGTCTTCAATCCGGCTGTATTTCCGAAGACGGGAGAGATCTTCAATACCGCCGCGTGGGCCAAAATTTCCTTGGATGGAGGTCCAATCGCCATCAAGTTTTTTCGGATCGCGAGCGCTAATCGCGACGACTTCGGCGCCCGATACTTTGCGGGTACCGTAGTAATGAATCATTCCCATGAAACCGATGCCGACAATTCCGATTCGTACCAATTTTCCTCCTCATACGGATTCAAAATCTAAGTGTTACAATCAACCGGAGGCACTCAATGAATTGAGCAACTACAAACGAGAGCGCATGCGCGTTGATTCCACTCGGTTCGTAGCAGGGCTATCAAGTAACACTCGCTCGAAAAATCGCCAAAAAGCCAGTCATAGAGGGAAAAATGAGCCTTCGGGGGACATCCCGATGTCGCTGTAAGCAACACTCCACATTGCGCTCCTCTGGAGCGCGGGAATTTCGACGCATCGCATTCTATCCACATGTCGATCCGCTGGATCGAGGAAATGCTCTCCGACTAGAATGAATGTTACTTGTGGAAAGAATTATTCCGTCGCGGAATTATGGGGTGCTACCAAGTAACACTCGGTCAGAAAATCGCCAAAAAGCCAGTCATAGAGCGAAAAATGAGCCTTCGGGGGGCGTCCCGATGTCGCTGTAAGCAACACTCCACATTGCGCTCCGCTGGAGCGCGGGAATTTGGGCATATCGCATTCTATCCACATGTCGATCCTCTGGATCGAAGAAATGCTCTCCGACTAGAATGAATGTTACTTGTGGAAAGAATTATTCCGTCTCGGAATAATGGGGTGCTATTAATTGCCCGTCGACGATTACGATGGACTAGCCCGCTACAAACGGGCTCACCTTCAACTAGGGGTTTTTCACCGACGCCAGCACTTGATCGACCTGCTCTTCCCATCTGCCTTCAAATCTGGCGCCGAATTCAACTTCGCCTCCCGTAGCGCGAGGCCCTCGAAGCATTGGCCGAGTGGTTTTGTTCTTCTCCCAATTCTCCAAGCCGCCAAAATCGTTGTGCAGAAAGTGGAGGGCAACCCCGGCTCGATCTTTGTCAGAGAGGTTGGTTTTCGTGCAGTGCGCCACACCGTAGCAGAAAAACACGACACCGCCCGCCTTCAATTCGACAGGGACGGCGCGATGTTCAGGCGGATCGCATCGGATGTGATGGTCGCTAAGCGGATCCCGGTAATGGTCGTAAGATTCTCGGTGGCTGCCCGGGATCACATGAAGGCAACCGTTTTGAACGTTTGCGTCGTGAATCGCAATCCACATCGCGACGCCGCGCAGCGGGTCGGCAATTTTGAAATAAGCGTTGTCCTGATGCCAGTTCGTGCCGATGCCTACCTTGGGCGGCTTCCAGAAGGCTTGGTCCAGTTCCAGCATGAAATCGTCCCCGATGAGTTGCTCCACGACCGACAACGTTTTCGGGTGGAAGACGAGCGCCTTGTGGAGATCGCTTCGATTGTTTAGCGGAATCACTTGGAGGTTCTGCCTTTCGCCGTGATTGTCGCGTTTTGTTCCATCCTCCTGAACGGCGCAGTTAATCCCAGCGCCGTTTTTGAGTTCGACATCGTACATTCGCTCCAATTCGAGGCGAAGCGCCCGCGCCTCCCGCGGTGTGAAGAATCCTTCAAACCAGACGCGCCCGTCGTTTCGGAACCGATCTAATTGTGATTTGGATAATTGCATTTCCTGAAAAAAAGTAGGGTGGGGCGCTGCCCATTTGGATAATTGCATTTCCTGAAAAAAGTAGGGTGGGCGCTGCCCCCCATTACGCGTTTTCCTACGCTTCCGGTCCGAGCGCCCCCGGTACAATGATGGAATCAACCATGCCGTGCAAAATCTTTTTGTCCGCGGGACACACCACCGCCTGAATTCCGCCAAGCCGAATCTTGTCCCCCGTCACGAAGTAGTAGGGGCGGAGGAGAGGTCTTCCGACCATCTCTCGCACATCTCGGCGGTCAAAATCGTAATAGCTCATCCAGACGCGCTTGGCTTTATGGAATTTCTGCAGTACGTAAGGCGTCCGCTCAAAACTGGATAAGGCGTTCTCAACGGCGCTTGTCCAATCCTCGGCGGAAAGGTCGTGTCCAATCGCCACGCCTCGACTTCCCCACGCCAGTTCCGAGAATCCGGATGGCTTAAGAACCAACTCGCGCTCGCGTTGCGTGCCCGAGATGATCTGGCGCCAATCCGTAACGGGCAGATCGCCAATCTCAAGCCCCGGTATTACCGCATGGGGTGGCAGCTGTCGAGGATCCAACAACCATGTGCGGGGAATAACCTCTCGCAAGAACGCATACGTCTCTTTGCCAAGCTCTCTGCGCCAAAAGGGTTCAAGCATGGGGTGGCAGAACAGCGCGAATAGCGACTTTTCCTCAAGATAGGATTTCGGAGGAGGCGTCATCACAATCGTGCGTTTCTTCGCGGCGTACAACATCAGCTCAACCTTCGGTATGTTCGGCAGGTCAAACAGTTCGAAGAAGCGATAGAGAACGTGGATTTGCACGCTCCCGTATGCGGATTCAAGGTACAACCCCTGCTCCGTAAAAATGACCTCATGAGGTTTAACGGTATGCGCGTTCAGAGAATTTTCGCGCAAAATAGACGCGAACCACTCCATTTCGGACCGGTAATCGCCGGCTTCGTCCGAAACAACAATCGCCAAGTTTGGGCATTCCCGCTTTCCGACGAAGCGAATCATATCGGCGAAGCCGAGCATCATGCCATTACTCCCGCCCGTGACATTGTAACCAAGCTCGCCGTATTGATTCGCCAAATTCGCGGTGAACCCAATCCCGCCCGGCACGGAATCCAACTCGGTGATGACCATTCCGTCGTCTGAAGGTATAATGTCGGGACGAATGACTTGCGGGAGTTGACTCTTGAAACGTCTCATTCGCCCCTGCTGAATCACTGTTTCCGGCTTGCCTTGGTCAAGGTACGCCGCAACCCAGGGAGGTTGGATGCCGCGTGCGCTTTGCGAATAAAGTAGATTGCACGTTTTATAAAATCGCAACAGATGCCCCCCGAGCGCTTCAAACCATTCCAACTCGGTTGAAGAGATCCAGAACGGCTCGGGGGAGATTTGCCAACCAGCGTTGTTATCGGGGTGGGTATCTCTTGTTTCACCGGTAAACAGCCCGCCTTCCGGCATTTGGCTGTTAATAAACAGGCATTTTTCTTTACTATCCAAACTGAAACTCCTGTAGAAAACCGATAAACGGCTTTGACCAGAAACGGCGACTATATCAGAGGCGTATCTCGGTTCCCCCGACTGTTGCGGAAAACAACTATTGAATCTCAAGCACCGCTATCTCATTTTATGGGCAGTCATCCTATCACTATATCACTCGGCATAAGGGGTGTCAACCTTATTTCCTCGCAAATTCAGGGGAAACGCATCTGATTTTTGGCAAAAGGAAGATTGGAAGGATGGAAGACGGGAAGGGTGAAAAATTTCCGTCTACCCATACCTCAAGCCAGTTGCAGTGTTGGATTTCACTACGATTTTGGGACTTATAGCGATGTCGGTGTCTGGAAGCGGTTAGCCTGTGGACGGGTCGTTTCTTGATGTGCCGTTCAACCCAACCTACGGATTTTCGCTATATCACTCAATATAAGGGGTGTCAACCTTATTTCCTCGCGAATTCGACGAGGGGAACCATAGAAAACCGGGGCGAATAAAGATTATCCATGCCAAAACCTAGCTTGGGATGGTAGAATATAGGTTGAGCAGTAATAAAGCGATTCGCGCCACTCATTTGATCTGATGGCGCGGTGACGAGGAACACAATTCCTGCCGCGGGATGAATCGTGGTTAAGTTGACATGCGTTAGTCCCGATAGCAAGAGGTTTTCGACTGAATGCACTTACACCAGCCTAAAGGAGGAAAACGCAGATGCCAGGGCACACTGAAATCCTAATTGTCGTATTGATCGTAGTTCTACTTTTCGGAGCGAAACGCATCCCCGGACTTGCGCGCGGGATTGGAAAAAGCGTGACATCATTCAAAGCTGGATTGCGTGAGAAGCCGGAAGATGAAGAAGACAATCAAGAATCAAATGCCGGAAAGAAGTCATCATAATTAACGAGTTGCGCCATCAATCAACAGAGGTAAAAGCATGAAGGAAAAACTACCCGATTTTCTTGAAGGGGTCATCAAAGAGTACCCGGACGTATGGAAGGCGTATCAGGAATTTGGCGAAGCGTGCGGCGAAGCGGGTCCCTTGGACGAAAACACGGTGCGCCTCGTTAAACTTGCGCTTGCCGTTGGCGCGAAATCGGAGGGCGCCGTACACTCGCACACCCGTCGCGCGTTGAAGCAGGGAATCAGCCCGGAGGTGTTACGCCAAGTCGCGCTGCTTGCCGTAACGTCTATCGGTTGGTCTCCGAGCATGGCGGCGCTCTCTTGGATTCAGGATGTGGTTAATCGGGATTGAAGGTGATTCGAATTCGAAATCTAAATGTTACAATCAACCGGAGACGCTCAATGAATTGAGCAACTACAAACTTCCAGTTCTTGTAACTTATGGATTCGGAATTCGTATGAAATGCTCGTAATCAATCATGACGCGCCGAGAGGGATTCATGGCACGACGCGGATTATTCATAACATTCGAAGGCGTGGAGGGGGCGGGGAAATCCACACAGATTCGGCGACTCGCCGCAAGCTTACAGGGAGATGGCGCCCCGGTGTTGGTGACGCGTGAACCTGGCGGAACCCCGATTTCGGAGCGTATTCGCGAGGTCTTGTTGGAACGCAAGCATCACAAGATGGTAAGCACAACGGAGTTGCTGCTGTACGCCGCCGCACGATCTCAGCATGTGGCCGAATGTATTGCCCCCGCCCTCGCCAACGGGCAGATAGTGATTTCGGATCGATTCGGAGACGCAACGACTGCCTACCAAGGACACGGACGCGGATTAGACCTTGAACTCATCCATCGTTTGAACCGTGTGGCAACCGGCGGATTAACTCCGGATTTGACGATTGTGTTGGACGTGCCGGTAAAGGTCGGTTTGGAGCGGGCGCGTCAAAGGCGGCGTTCCATGGATCGCTTGGAAATGGAAGATCTGGCGTTTCATCAACGCGTTCGGGAAGGTTACCTCGCCATTGCCAAAGATGAACCGCACCGCGTCGTAGTGATAAACGCCCGGCAGAATCCCAAGCGAGTGCATGAGGAAATTCGAAGGGTTGCAGATCGACACATCGCGAGTTAAATTTCTTAAAATTTTACCGGTCAGATAAACCATGGGACATCCAATCGTTGGTCACGAACAGATAGTCACTCAACTCCACCATGCGATCAGTTCAAACCGCGTGGCGGGGGCATACCTATTCGCTGGCCCCGTTGGCGTGGGAAAGGAAACCGTCGCGCTTCATTTCGCAAAATCAATCAATTGCCTCGACTTTGACGAAAGCGCCTGCGGCGCCTGCATTTCCTGCCGTAAAACCGACGCCGGGAATCACCCTGATACACAAATCGTCAGTCCCGCCGGAGCGTGGGTAAGGATTGATCAGATTCGCGAACTGCAAAAACGCATTGTCTTCCGCCCGCTTGAAGGTGTGCGCAAAGTTATCATTCTGAGAGAAGCGGATCGCATGAATTTGGAAGCGGCGAATTGCCTTCTCAAAACGCTTGAGGAGCCGCCTGCCGAATCCGTGTTGATTCTGCTGACCACCAATCTTGACGCGCTGCTGCCGACGATTCGCTCGCGATGCCAAATTATCAAGTTTAATCCGTTGCCGCCCTCTGAACTGGCGCTTTATCTGGATGAACGATTTCAGCTCGGAGAACGCGAGGCGTTGTCGATTGCTACGCGCGCCGGCGGCGCAGTTGGAAAGGCTTTGACTTATATTGAATCCCGCGAAACGGATGAGTCCGAAACAGATCGGAATAGGCATGAGGAAATCCCCGAAATCCTTACATTAACGGACAGTCTCGCCGCCTTTCGGATTGCCGAGCAGTATGGAGATGATCCGGATCGGTTGGACGCTCTCGTCGAATGGTATCGTGATCTGCTGCTTATACATCAAAATGCGCCCACCGACTTGTTGACGCACATCCACCATATCGACGCGCTCAAACAACTTGTTCCGCGATATTCGCGATACCGACTTCAATCGGCAATCAAGACCGTTTTCGAGACAAAAAACGCACTTAGCCGCAATGTCAATGCGACACTGGCATTGGAGGTAATGACCTTGAAGTTGATGAGCGATTGAACTTAAATGGTTTATTCGTCAAGTGTATGTGGTAAGTCGGGTGGCGGGGGTTCACATTGTCTGAACTGTGATTTATGTGATTAAGTGATGGACTATGATTAGGTGCGTGGTGGTTTGATGGGCAATTGTCTGAATCACGGATTTTCACAGATTAAACGGATTACACGGATTAAGATTGCCAAGTGACATGGTCGCGAAAAGATTAATGCGTAAAACCGCCTATGATGAGCGGATCAAATCAGTAACTTGAAGTCAGTTTGATTCCGGGAAGAAACCGAGTTTTGGGGAAAAAGGGATCTCTATCGATCAAGCGAATGGATAATGAGTGCGATAGAAAATCCTACTCGCTATCCACTCGTTTGATCGGTTTCGATTGAACCCCTGAAGGAGAAGAACGCTAAAACATGAGCAAATTTTACATCACGACGCCGATTTACTATGCCAACGCGGAACCGCACGCCGGACACGCCTATACGACGATTGCCGCCGATGCGCTCGCCAGATACCGCCGTCTCAAAGGAGACGAGGTGTTCTTCCTGACAGGCGTGGATGAACATGGTGAAAATATCCAAAAAGTCGCCGACCGGAACCGGATTTCCCCACAATCTTACTGCGATCAGATTGCTCCGACATTTACGACGCTCTGGGAGAGATTAAATATCTCTTACGATATCTTTCTGCGTACGACGAGCGACCTGCATAAGAACGGCGTAACAAAGTTTCTTAACGCGCTTTACGAAACGGGGGATATTTACAAAGGCAAATATGAGGGGTACTACTGCCGTCCGTGTGAACGTTTTTTCACCGAGAAGGAGCAGGGTAAGGACAAAATCTGTCCAATCCACAAATTGCGCCTCGAATGGGTAGAGGAAGACAACTATTTCTTTGCGTTATCAAAATATCAGAATCCGTTAATTAAACATATTCACGAGAATCCCGATTTTATCCAACCAGCCGCCCGTTGCAACGAAATACTCAGCGTGTTGGAGTCGGGGCTGGAGGACGTGAGCATTTCACGCGCCTCCGTATCTTGGGGTATCCCGTTGCCGTTTGATCCCGAGCACATCTCTTATGTGTGGATTGAGGCATTGAGCAACTATGTTACCGCATTGGGGTATGCCGACGATGCGGAGCGCTTTGGAACATTTTGGCCCGCCGATGTCCACCTGATGGCGAAGGACATCGTCCGCTTTCACGCCATAATTTGGCCCGCCATGCTCATGGCAGTCGATTTGCCTCTCCCGAAACACGTCGTGGCACATGGATGGTTAACAAAAGACGGAGAAGCCTTGAGCAAAACGCGCGGTATCTTCATTGATATGGATACCGACATTGAGACTTACGGGCTAGACGCTTTCCGATACTACCTGCTGCGAGAATTCAGTTTCGGCAACGACGGAGACTACCGACCAAGCCGCCTTCGTTCACGTTATAATGCCGACCTGGCAAACGATCTCGGCAATCTGCTTAACCGCACGCTCGGCCTTGTGTCCAAGAATTTTGACGACATTCCCAAACCGACCGCGCCGGAAAATTTGGATGATGAAGTTATACTGATGGCTTCGGAGACGGTTTCGAAGGTTGATTCACTGATGAATCAACTGGCATTCGATATGGCGCTGGAAGCGATATGGGAGTTTGTTCGACGCGTGAATCGCTACATTCATCAAACGCAGGTCTGGACGCTTGCAAAATCGGAAGAATCAAAAGGACGTATGGGGACCATCCTCTACAATAGCATGGAAGCATTACGGGTAATCGCGGCGCTGATTTCGCCGTTCATGCCCGCCACGGCAAGCCGTATCTGTCGCCAAATCGGGCTGGATGATTCTTCCGAGCAAAGTTTGGATACGGTAGCGCAATGGGGCGGCTTGCAAGCAAACTTGACATTCGGCAAGCCCGAGCCGATTTTTCCACGTATTGAGACGAAGAAGCGGAAGGCACAGGACAAAGTCTCGGCTGACCAAGCGCCGCAGGTTGAGGAAATTCGTTTAATCTCAATTGACGAATTTCAAAATCTCGACCTCCGCGTTGCCACGATCATTGAAGCCGAGAAAATTCCTCAGGCGGACAAACTGTTGAAATTGCGCGTCGATCTCGGTGACGAGAAACGTCAAGTGGTTGCGGGCATCGCCGAGCATTACACGCCTGATGAACTGATTGAAAAACAGGTTCTCGTGGTAGTGAACCTACAGCCTGCCAAGATACGCGGCATTGAATCGCAGGGGATGGTGTTGGCGGCCGCCGGAAAGAAAGATCTTGCGCTAACCACGCTTGACCGGCAGGTGTCTCCCGGCACGCGCGTTCGGTGATTGTCTGAATCGCGGATTAAGCTCTCTAACGCGCGCCTTGTTCAGTCGCTTGAGGGATTTACTATCGCGTTCGTTATTCACTCACTTGATTGGACGTTATTTGAAACAGAAACGTTTGTGCCGACTGCCGCCGAAACAACCGAATAAGGAGACTTATCCAATGCAGGAACGAAAGACCTATAATTTATTCGCGGCATTCGCCCTGGCATTGACGGTGCTCTGTGCCGATAGTTACGCCCAGCCGGTTCACATCCCCGACCCAAACCTACGCGCCGCAATCTCCGAAGCTCTCGATGGCGCGCCGTTAACCCGAGACACCATGCTACAGCTAACCAAACTTGATGCGCCAGGAAAAGGCATCATAGACCTCACCGGACTGGAATACGCGCACAACCTAACATTTCTCGGTATTCCCTACAATCCAATCACCGATCTTACTCCGATCACTGGATTAACCAAGCTGACTACAATTTATATGTGGCGAACCGGAGTATCGGACCTTACGCCATTGGCAAATCTGAAACAATTGCGTTTCCTTCATGCGCCTTACTGCGGTGAGATTGTGGATATAAGCCCCCTCGCAAACTTACCTCAACTGGAGGAAATTGACCTCACCTCCAATAAGATTGTGGATGTAAGCCCCCTCGCTGGTCTAACGGAATTGCGTGTTCTTGAAATAGAGAAGAATCGGATACTCGACCACAGCCCGCTTGACGGTCTATCGTTGGAACACTTTACATACGACCAAACCTGCGACATGCCGCCTCTGCCGCTTGAGCCGCGGCTGGAACGAAGTTTTCCCTCAATCTTCCGCGCTTTTGGGGCTTCGATTCTTAACCAGCCGCACCTGCCCGACTTGGAACGGCGCTCGCAGCACGATTTGAGTTTCTGTTGTCTGATGTTTGGTGGAACATTTGTCGAAACGGAAAACGGTGTGGTGATACTCAGCTACATGGAGGAAGCCATTCAGAGACGAGACGATCTCATTGCCCAGAATCCCAACCGGATATCTCTTGCCGCATTTCGTTGGCTGCTTGTTGATCTAAACACTTACCCGCCCGATTCGCCTTATTGGATACGAGACGCCAACGGAGACATCGCCATGGCCCACAATAGCGGCACGGTGGACATCACGCACCCCGATATGCAGCGGGAAATTATCCAAAAAGCCGTTGCCATAGACAAGTGCGGGCTTTATGACGGCGTCTTTTTTGACTTCTGGGGCGAATACGCACAATCACCAGCCAACGTAGAGGCTATGGTAGAAATCGTAAAAGGCATTCGTGAGGTCACCCGCGAAAACTTCCTGATTATGGGAAATTCAAATCAGGCCACCGCTCCCAAAACCGGATCGTACCTTAACGGCTTGTTCATGGAAACCCGAACACCGGATTGGCGCTACAAACAGGGCGGAAACGAATCCGTTGAAGCGCACCTCATGCAGATAGAAACAACGTTGCGTTGGGGCGCCGAAAACCTCAGGTCGCCGCAAATAATAGGTCTCGAAGGAGAGGGCTTTACCGACAACGGCGAACCACTGGACAGCCCCAGAAACCTTCGCTGGATGCGCGCCTTCACCACCCTGAGCCTAACTTTCTCCGACGGGTATGTCCTCTATATAAGGCGCTTCTTGGACGGAGTGCATCAGCACTGGCACTACTGGTACGACTTTTGGGATGCCGACCTCGGACGTCCGATTGGCGAGAAATTCACCTTATACAACGACGAGATACCGGGTCTCTATATCCGCGAATACACCAACGGCTGGGCGGTCTACAACCACAGCGGCGCCTCGCAAGTCATCACGCTGCCGGAGGAGGCGCAAGGGGTGGCGAGCGGCATAATAGCCACAGAACACGCACTCGCTGACATTGACGGAGAAATGTACTTGCGCGTCAAGCCGAAGAATCCGGCAGACGTTAACAGGGACGGCGTGGTGAATATCTTGGATTTGGTGGCGGTTGCCTCAAACCTTTCGCAGACGGGAGAAAATGATGCCGATGTGAACAAGGACGGCGTGGTGAATATTCTTGACCTTGTTCAGGTTGCCGGGGCGCTCGGCGGTGACGGAGCCGCCCCTTCGGCATCTTCCCTAGACTTGTCGATTATTAGCGCGGCGGATGTCGCGGCATGGCTCGCACAGGCACAAAGTTTAGGCGCCGTTGATGCGAATTTTCAACGGGGAATCCGCTTCCTCGAACAGTTGCTTGCGGCGTTGACGCCGAAAGAGACGTCGTTGTTGCCAAATTACCCGAACCCCTTCAATCCGGAGACGTGGATACCGTATCGTCTTGAGCGAGCGGCAGAGGTGACGATTACGATTTATGACACACAGGGGGCGCAGGTGCGGCGGTTGGCGCTCGGGAATCAGGCGGCGGGGTATTACGCGGCGCGTGGAAAGGCGGCGTATTGGGACGGACGGAACGAACGCGGGGAAGCGGTTGCAAGCGGGATTTATTTTTATCAATTTCGGGCGGGGGATTATGCTGCGTCACGGCGGATGGTGATTTTGAAGTAGCAGGTCGTAGGTCGGGTTGAACGGGATTCGGTTAATAATCGTCGAATCTCATACGAATTCGAAATCTAAATGTTACAACCGATGCGGGACGATCAAACGAACGAATAGTGAGTGCGATAGAGATCCTCAATGAATTGCGCTACTACGAACCGAACTTTCCACAATTTGAGTGAACCAACCTACGGATTTTCGTTGGAAATTTAGATGCGATTCCCTTGTTTAGGAATCAAGGTTTATTTGTGTTTTTCCCGGTTTTATGATATAATGCAGCAAAATTGATTGTTGAACAGAGGTGTAGACACTATGGAGAAGATAAATACGCTCGTATTTTGTGGCGGCGAAATCCATGACTGGAAGGGCTGCGGCGACCAAATAATCAAATTCCTGTCCGAGCGCGAGGAATTTCAAATCACCCGAATTGACGAAGATCTTGACGCGCTAATCTCTCCAAATCTGGACAGTTATGATCTCGTTGTCTTTTACTATACGGTAGGCGAGATTGCGGACGCGCAAAAAAATGGATTGCTGAACCACATTGCTTCGGGCAAAGGTTTTGTCGGTGTCCATTCGGCGGCAGACTCGTTTCGCGGCTGTCCGGAATACCGTGCAATGGTCGGCGGGCATTTTGTTACACATCCGCGCTACCGCGACTATCAGGTAAATGTCGTCGACGAGGAGCATCCGATTACCGAGGGAGTTGTGGAGTTTATGGTGACGGATGAACAGTACATTTTGGACTATGATCCGCGAGTGAATGTCCTCGCGTCCGCTTTATGGCAGGGACGTGCCATGCCCGTTGTGTGGACAAAGGATTGGGGAGAAGGGCGCGTGTTCTATCTCGCCCTCGGTCACGACGCGTCAGCATGTCGCCATGAGATGTTCGGGACACTGCTGCAACGCGGGGCATTGTGGGCAAGTACACCCGGCGAAGGAGAATAATTCACCCTCCCGGTTCTTTACGCGGATGTTAGCGAAGCTCCTGGTCCTGGCTCTTGGGATGAAAAGGAAAATTACCGACATCAAGTTTGAGAAAGAAGAATCCTCAAGTTGTACCATTTTCATGGATGGCGCACCTTTTGCCACAGTCGGAGCGGAACTCACCGCGAAGCTGGGTCTGCGGATTGGATTAGAGATTGAAGAGGTTGTCATCCGGAAACTCATCGCCGCCGACGAGGTGGTACGAGCAAGAGATTATGCGCTTGGATTGTTGATCAGCCGGACTTACACCAAGTCGCAGATGATCGACGCGCTAGAAAAGAGCGGTTTTGGCGATCAGGCGGTCAACGAATCACTCGAAAATCTTGAACAACTGAACTATATCAAGGACGAGAGATACGCGAAAAATTGGGTGAAAAATCGGCTGCGCGCCAAACCGACAAGCAAGCGGGCAATGGCGCGCGAGTTGTGCCGCAAGGGTATTGACAAATCCACGGTGCATCGCGTCTTGGCGGAAATTGATGATGCGGACGAAATGTTGATGGCGCTGCAATTGGTGACAAAACAGGCAACTCGCTATAAGTCCCTCACCCCGAATGTCGCCAAGCGGAGATTATACGCTTTCTTGTCTAGGCGCGGCTTCGATCATGAGACGATTGGGCACGTTATGCGGCGAATCTCAACGATCGAGTGAAGTTGTCGGAGGCAAATCAGACATGACATCAGACGAGATTAGGTCAAGTTTTATCGATTATTTCCGCAAGCGCGCCCATACCGTTGTTCCCAGCGCGCCGCTTATACCGGCGGACGATCCGACGCTTTTGTTCACCAATGCCGGGATGAATCAGTTCAAAGACGTGTTTCTGGGACTCGGCAACCGTGACTACAAACGCGCGGTAGACACACAGAAGTGCATGCGGGTGAGCGGCAAACACAATGATCTTGAGGAAGTCGGCTACTCCAAATCCCATCACACCTTCTTTGAGATGTTGGGCAATTGGTCATTCGGAGACTACTACAAACGGGAAGCCATTGCCTTCGCTTGGGAGTTGGTGACGGAAGTTTGGAAAATGCCCAAAGAAAAGTTATGGGCAAGTGTTCATCTTGACGACGATGACGCCGAAAATCTATGGTACGAGGTCACGGACCTAAGCCCCGGACATGTGGAGCGGTTTGACAAAGACAACTTTTGGCAGATGGCGGATACCGGCCCCTGCGGCCCATGCTCCGAGCTCCATATTGATCTGGGCCCGGAAGCCTGTCCAACCCCGGACAAAGAGCATACGTGCGGGGTAAATACGTGCGATCGGTATCGCGAATTTTGGAACTTGGTGTTCATTCAATACAACCGCGACGACGCCGGCGTCTTGCACCCTCTACCGGAGACGCATGTCGACACGGGAATGGGATTCGAGCGCGCGGTCGCGATCTTGCAGGGAGTCGACTCGAACTACAAAACCGACGTGTTTATCCCTCTGATTGATACCATTGCGAATCTTACCGATCGGGAATACTCGGACGGTGACAACGGGGTTCCCCACCGCGTTATCGCGGATCACGCTCGTTGCCTCACATTTGCGATAGGTGATGGCGTCATGCCCTCCAATGAGGGACGCGGCTATGTGATTCGGCGACTTCTGCGACGTGCGGTGCTGTACGGAAAACGGATGGGAATGGACGCGCCGTTTATTTATCAGATTGTCGACAAAGTTGTCAGCTTGCTAGGGGACACATTCCCGGAGGTGCGTACGCGCCAAGATTTTATCAAGCGAATTGTTGAAGGCGAAGAACGGCGATTCCATCAAACGTTGGACCGCGGGTTAAACCTCCTTGACGCCTCGCTGGAATCTTTGAAATCTTCAAACCAATCCGAGTTGGAAGGCGCACGCGCCTTCGAGTTGTATGACACCTTCGGATTTCCCCTGGATTTGACGCGGATGCTCACCAAGGAAAGGGGCGCCACTATTGACGAAGAGGGGTTCGAGGAAAGTATGTCCCGGCAGCGTGAGAGAAGTCGCGCGCACTGGAAAACGGCGGGAGGCGCCGACAAAGGGCAAGAAATCTACGCTGAGGTTCTGAGTGAATCCGGAAAGACAGAATTCCTCGGTTACGACCGCGGCGTGGCCAAATCAGAGGTCGTTGCCTTGATACAGGCGAATGAACTCGTGTCTAGCGCCACCGAAGGCGATAACGTTTCGGTTGTCTTGAATCACACCCCTTTCTACGGTGAATCCGGGGGACAGATTGGCGATATCGGAACGATTGAAGCGGCGCAAGCGACACTCCAAGTCGTAGCCACGAGTAAACCTGTGCCCGACCTTGTCCTGCACGAATGCAAGGTCATTGAAGGTGAAATTACGCCTACCGCGACAGTCGAGGCAAAGATCGACGCCGACCGTCGCGGACATATTGCCGCAAGCCACACCGCGACACATATCCTTCATAGCGCCCTGCGCGATACGCTTGGCGACCACGTTGGCCAAGCAGGCTCGCTCGTAGAACCTGGCAGACTACGTTTTGACTTCACGCACTTCGAGGGAATCTCGCCCGACCTGCTTTATGAAATTGAAGCGTATATCAATGATAAAATTCGTCTAAACGATTTGATTGAGATTGATTTCATGCCTTTGCAGCAAGCTAAAGACAGAGGCGCGCTTGCCTTTTTCGGCGATAAATACGGCGAAATCGTCCGCCTTGTAAAAATCGGCGACTACAGCAAAGAGTTATGCGGCGGGACTCATGTAAACGCCACGGGCGAGATTGGTCTGGTAAAATTGGTCAACGAAAGTAGCATTGCCGCCGGCGTGCGCCGCATCGAAGCCTTAACCGGCGCGAACGCATATCAAAGTGTGTGTTCTCAAGATGAGGCGCTTTCACGCCTCGCCGGTTTGCTCAAAACACCGACCCGCGGCGTGGTAAAGCGCGTGGAGGCGCTTCTTCAAGAGAACAAGTCGCTTGAAGGAGAGCTTGAAGCATTGAAAGGAAAGTTGGCAAAATCGCGCGTTGAAGACCTTGTTCGGAGCGCGGCCGCCGTTAACGGATTCAAGGTTGTCGCATCGGTTGTCGAGAATACGGACAGAAAGGGCCTCCGCCGTCTTGTTGATGAATTGAAGGCGCGAATTACGTCGGGAGTGGTGGTGCTTGCGGCGGTAGACGGCGATGAAGCAACCTTTGTGGCAGGAGTGACGTCTAACCTCGTTAAAGATCCGGGTTTGCACGCCGGAAAAATCATTCAGGAGGTTGTCCGCATTGCCGATGGACGAGGGGGCGGACGTCCGGACATGGCTCAGGGCGGATGCAAACACCCGACCAAGGTAAAAGGCGCGATAGACGAGGTGGGGAGAATCGTGGCAGGCCAAGCGTAGAACTTCAACTAAAATGTGTCTTTACGCTGCCGGGATCAAGTGAACGGATAGTGAATGCGATAGCAAATCCTGATAGAGATCCCATCTCCGAATCGCGACTTCGCGTTGCCGCGTAAGCCCTAACAAACTCAGAGGATTTTAACTTCGTAGGAGAACAATCATGGAATGGTCTTTAATAGCTTCGGTAGTTTGGAAAATATCTCTCGGCATATTATTACTGGCACTTACTGTCCTGGTCGCTTATGCGTGCGCCGCGCTCGCCAGCATACGAGATTCTCTTCAAACTATCCGTGACACATTGAAAACTACCGGAAGTTTGGTTGACAACGATGTCACAACTTTGGTAAGGGATGTCGATCTGTCCGTCAAAGAGGTCAACAAGGAACTGCCGCAGATACTGAGCAATGTCAACGGCATCACGGCATCGCTCCTGGAGATTAGCGAGGCGGAGATCCAACCTACTGCCCGCAACATCCAGCAAATGACCGAAACGGTTAACGAAAACCTTACCAAACTTGACGAAGTTGTCAACACGATTGCCGATTTCTCGGAGCAGACAGTTAAACGCGTTGAATATTATCGCGATCAACTTACTGTGCCCATCAATGAAATCATCAGTGCATGGGAAGGTTTCAAGCGGGGATGTGAAGTGTTCAACCGATTTCGCAAAGCGGGAAAATCAGGTTCGGGAAGCAATTCCTGAAACCAGTTTTGACACGAGCGGATTTTCCAGTTGGTCAAGTGTTATCAGTTCATGGCTCTAAATAAAATAACGCAATTCAGGGATTGCGCTTATTGAAACCATGGACGAGATGAATCAGTTAATATAACAGGACTTGCGCGTAGGCGCGATTTCCGAATCGCGACCTCCTATCGCTGCGTAACTCCTAACAATATCAACCATGAGTGAATCAATGAATCCCTGAAGAAAATTGTTTAACAATGAACAAGGAGGAAATGAAATGGATAATGAAGGACGAGGCAATGGGGTTTTCACCCTGTTCGCCTTTCTGCTGGGAGCTTTAACGGGGGCGTGCTTGGGATTGCTCTTGGCGCCTACCTCAGGGCGCGAAACACGTAAGAGGATTCGAGACGCGTCCACGGAAGCGAAAGAACGCGCGGTGGACGTTGCCCACAAAGCGACTGAAACGGCGAAAGAGGGTGTCCACGAATTTGTCGATCTCGGAAAAGAACAGATCCATGACACGGCTCAGAATCTGAGAACCGCGGTTGACGCTGGCAAAAAAGCCTTCACCGAGAAGAAGGCGGAGATTGGCAGCGTTTTCTCTCGCGCCGATCAAGCAGCTGATCAAGGCGCTAGTGACGACGCGGCGGCAGAGAACACGAGCGAGCAAAGCACAAGCTAATAGAATGGCAGCATGTAGAAATCATGAGGGCAAAGCAATGATTCTGTGCTTTGCCCTTATTTTTTTCGCATCTCTTTAAGCCAATTTTCCCTTTTCCGGAATATAATTTATTATGGACATTGAAAGACTCAAATCACTTCTTGAGGACATAAAACGCGGGGAAATTGGGGTTGATGACGCCCTAAAATCTCTGCGTCATCTTCCCTTCGAGGACCTCGGATTCTCGAAGATAGATCATCACCGGCGGTTGAGAAAGGGCTTCCCCGAGGTGATTTTTTGCCAAGGCAAGACGACGGCGCAGGTGAAAGAGATTGGCAAACGAATCTTGGATGCCGGGGAACCGCTGCTCGCCACTCGTGCCACTCCGGAAATGTACGAAGCGGTGAAATCCGTGCATGCCGCCGCCCGCTTTAACGAACTTGGGAGGACAATCACCGTTCAACGATTGCAAGGTCAACCGCGTGAAGGCGTACTGCTTATATCCGCAGGCACATCGGATATCCCGGTTGCCGAGGAGGCCGCCGAAACCGCTCAAATCATGGGTAACCGCGTCGAACGTCTGTACGATGTCGGCGTGGCTGGTCTACACCGACTCCTCGGCAACCGCGAAAAACTCTCTGACGCAAACGTCATCATTGTGGTAGCGGGGATGGAAGGGGCATTGCCAAGTGTGGTGGGCGGATTGGTTGATAAACCCGTCATTGCCGTGCCGACGAGTGTTGGTTACGGCGCAAGCCTGGGCGGACTGGCGGCGTTGCTGAGCATGTTAAATACGTGCGCCTCCGGCGTAACAGTCGTAAACATAGACAACGGGTTTGGAGCCGGATACAGCGCCTCTTTAATCAATAATCTATCGCACGCGGGCTAAAACGAACTGCCCCATCCGTTTTGTCTCTGGCTGACGCTCTCAACCGGCTGTATACCCGCCATCAATAGGCAGAGCGATTCCGGTAACAAATGCGGATTCGTCCGATGCCAAATACAGCGCTCCGTAGGCAACGTCCAACGGTTTTGCAAGCCGTCCCAGCGGGTGCTGCTCCACAAGCGCCTTGTATTTGGTTGGCGTCTCGACAACGCTCTGAATTAACGGCGTGTCAGTAAAGCCCGGACAGATGCAGTTGACGCGAATGTTGTTTTCGGCGTAATCCAGAGCCATACCGCGCGTCAAGTTGACTATCCCTCCCTTGGAGGCGACATAAGCGGCGCGGTTCTGCCCGCCAACGATACCATAGATTGACGCGGTGTTGATGATGGAACCGCCGCCGTTCGCTATCATCGCCGGTATCGCGTATTTGGAGCCCAGATAGGCGCCCTTCAAGTTGATTTCAATACAGCGATCCCAATCTTCCTCCGGCAAGTCGGCAACCGCCAAACGCATGGCGATTCCCGCGTTGTTGAACAGCACGTCCAATTTGCCATAGTTACCGATTGTCGCGCTAATCATTCTCTGAATGTCGTTGGAAGAGGTCACGTCCGTATGAATATACATGGCGTCACCGTCTGCGGCGCGAATCTGTTCAACCGTTTCATTGCCCGCGCTATCGACCACGTCCGCCGCGACAACTTTCGCGCCCTCTGCGGCGAAGGTAAGCGCCGTCGCCTCGCCGATTCCGGACCCGGCGCCGGTGACAATCGCAACTTTACCTTTAAGTCTCATAGATTCCACCTGCAACGATGCACTTCGGTTTTGATGCGGTTTTCGTCACGTCTCCGTCGTACTCAAATATCAACTGCCGTGTTGCCATTTGAACTTCCGATCAGAATCATTCTTCCGCAACCACCGGATTTCTCAACGTTCCTATTCCTTCCACCTCAATCTCGACAACATCGCCAGGCACGAAGGGGCCTACTCCCGACGGCGTGCCGGTCATAATCACATCGCCGGGGAGCATCGTGAAGGCGGCGCTGATATACGAAATCAGTTGGGGAACAGAAAAGATGAGATCCGAGGTACTCTCATCTTGTTTCACTTCACCGTTTAATCGTGCTTGCACCCGAAGATTCCTCGGATCCAAATCGGTTGTGATACAGGGGCCGAGCGGGCAAAACGTGTCAAACCCCTTCCCGATAAGCATGGTACCCGTTTGCATTTCGGCAAACTGAATTGTTCGCTCACTGACATCGTTCCCACATGTATATCCCAGCACATGGTTCAGCGCTCTCGCTTCCGGCACGCGTCGCGCGGGCGATCCGATGACCACGGCGAGTTCGGCCTCATAATGCACGTTTTTCCCTTGAAGCGGATAGATGATCGCATCATCTGGACCGATGGCAGCGGTGGAAGGTTTCATGAACAGCATGGGCGCGGTCGGGAGTTCCTTGCCGGCCTCGCGGGCATGTTCGGCATAGTTCAGACCTACTCCGATAATCCGTGGCGCTTCTACCGGCGCAAGCAACTGCACATCACGTAGATGCGCGCAGGCGCCGCTCGGGTTGAGATTATCGAATGGCGAACCGACTAATTCACGGATGCTCTCATCTTCCTCCAAGATGCCGAAGTTGATGATGTCGTCAGCGCGATACCTCACAATTTTCATATCCGTACCTCCTTAAGTGGCGCGCGGGTTGGTCGCGAGGGCAGTTATGATAGAAATCACCGATAGTCTTATTGATGGTAGACTCATACGAATTCAAAATCTAAATGTTATAGCCAATGCGGAACGTGCAATGAATTGCACTACTACAAACCAGCGGCTTTTGTAACTTATCGATTCGGAATTAGTATAACTTCTCTTAACTTGATCCCAATGCCTCCCGACTGTTATCTCCACATAACAACTCGAACCTTATTGGTGAGCATAGAAAATTATTCTATTGAAATCTGTGCCTCAAGTCAACGAAAATCGTGTCCTGCCTTGAGGAGAAAAACCCAACGTTCCATTCTCCCCCTTCCCGCCGCGTTTGCGTAAGTCCCGATTAATTCGGACTCTCGCGCGCATCACGTTTCAAGGTGAGACAGAAGCGACTGCCCTTCCCAACTTCGCTAGTCGCCCAGACCCTGCCGCCATGCAATTCAACCAAATTCTTGACAATCGGCAATCCTAAACCAATCCCGCCAGCAGAACCGCTTCCGGGATGTGTTGCCCGGTGAAAGCGATCGAAAATGAGAGGCACGTCTGTATCAGCGATGCCTACCCCCGTATCCTGAATACAGACCTGGATTTCCTGCTCGGATGGAATGGTAACGTTGACTTGAATGAATCCGCCGGATCCCGTGTATTTGACAGCGTTGTCCAGCAGATTTGTCAAGATTTGGTTCATTTTGTCGGTGTCTACCAGTGCGACGACATCGATAGGACAGTCGACGCTGACGCGAATTCCCTTCTGGCTAGCTGTCGATTGCATCTCGTCAACTGCCCCCTCAAGAATTGGACGGAGCGGAAGCGGTTCAAGTTGGAGCGCTATCTTTCCCGACTCGATTCGTGAAAGGTCGAGCAAGTCGTTGATAAGCCGAATCAATCGATCGCAATTTTCCTCTACGCGTAACAGGTAGTCCTTCTGCTTTGCCGAAATCCCGCCTCCAACGCCATCCAGCATGTTGTCTACAAAGCCCTTGATGTGCGTTAGCGGGGTTCGGAGTTCATGCGAGACATTGTCGAGAAACTGAGATTTTAGACGATCCAACTGCATGAGTTGATCGTGACTGTCTTTGAGGGCATCGGAAATGTCGCTGAAATCCGACACAAGGTCCTTGCCCGTTTCGCCTCCAAACCATGCTTCAGATTGTCCATTCGGCGGCATTGTCCCCCCGTAAGTGTCCAGGTAGGTCGCCATCAGTTGTTGGCGCGCCTGCTCCATCGCCTCCGTCCGAGCGTTCAACTGAGCGTACAACGTCGCATTTTCGACCGCAGTGGCGCCTTGATGCGCGAGGATTCCAAGCAGGTCAAGATCCGATTGCGTGTAGGGCTCCTCCGATAGTTTTTCGCCAAGCACAAGCAGCCCGACAAGATTTTCCTGATCCTTCGTTCGCGTTACAAAAGGAATCCACACCGCCGATCCCAACAGAGAAAGCAGATTGTTTGATAAAGCGTCGGAAGATGCCGTTGCATTGCGTATTTCAACGCTATTGTCATCGAATGCTATGTTCGTAAAATCAAGGGGCTTATTTGCGTTTTTCAACAGATCGACCATCGGTTGCGAAAACCTCAGATGTGTCCCGGCAGGGAGCATCTCCATACCGACGGAGGCCTCGGGCAAAAATTCCGACTCATCGGAAGATGTCCGCTGCATAACGACGCCCCGGCTAATGTGCATCGCTTCGGTTACTTGCCGCAAAAGGGTATAAACAAGGATTTCAAGGTCAAGGATGGAATGGAGCGTTTGGCTGAAAGCCAACAGCGTTTGGCGGTAATTGTAGGCTTCACGATCAAACGCTCGATCTATTATCTTTTGAATGCGGGTTTTGGCGGGCGCAAAAAGCAACGCCGCTATGAGAACAGATACCGCCGTTAATGCCCATGAACGGGTTGGCCTATGAAAAAACAGCGTCAAGCCCTGAATGCACAACAAGTAAATGACCAGCGCGAATCCGCTAACCAGCATGTAAACCACACTCCGATTGATGATTAACTCAATATTCATCAACCGGTGTCGAATGATCGCGACGACGTAGCATATCGGGATTAAGCAAAGCGTATAGGCGGAGAAACGGACATACGGAATCGAAATATCCGTCACTCTGGGTATAGCCGTGAAAATCGCCTGCGGCAGTGTTCCGGCGACGATTCCGAGTAGCAGCCATCGCGCCTGACGGCGTTGGGAAGCCGAGCTCGCCGCGAAACAGGTATGCAACAGTAATAGCTGTCCGACAGTCGAATAAACAAACAGAAAGCCGACCGCCGCGTCCTCCACGGGTGGAAGTTGAATGAGGAAAAATTCTCTTTCATAGTCCTGACCGCGAAAATAAAGAAATGTCATGACGAAGAAGAGGATAACGCCTGGCGCGTAAAGAACTTTCAACAGCCAGGTATGGCGCTGAACGAGTCGCTTTTCTGACGGGAAGATGGCAAAACAGTGGAGAAAAAGGCAGGGCAAAATGGTTGCCGCGATGAATTGCGCGATCGGCACAATTTGGCTGCTCAACGTTCCGTCATTGACGGAAAATGTGGCGTCAACCGAGCAGACACTCATGAAACCGAGACTCATCAGATACGAAATACGCGCCGCACGATTATCGGGCTGTTGCATCCAGACGAGCGTCGCCACCACCCACGTAAGCAACCCGACCAGATAGAAATAGCTTGTCTCCGGGGTATCGCGCGCTTCGGCGAAGCTTCGCGCCCCGACGATGAGGTAGATACCGGAAGCGAGAATGTAGAATACGGTGGTAAGGTCGCGTTGAATTTTCATCGCGAAGTTTCGGGGGTATGGAACGGGTTAGCGTAATCTCTGTTTCATTTATACTTCACGCTGCTGAAAATTGCGTATTTTCAAGCGTCTGGCAGTAGGTGCGGTTGGAAACCGCACCTACGGGGGACGCATGTCGCGATCAGGAGATCGCGGGGATCTCTATCGCACTCGCTATCCACTCGTTTGATCCTACAAAAGACGCAATTTCTGACAGCGCGCAGTATACATGCGTACTGTTGCTTCGCGAGTGTACCGCGATAAATTCACGTTTCAAAAACGATTCGATCGCGCATTGCACGCCGCTATACATCACGCCTCGATACGTTGTACCAACGCTCGTATTTTCGGCACGTCATCCACCCACAATCTTCGAATTCCGTGCTTCAGCGACCACTCGACATCATGCCGGCTCCGAACGAATCCGCCCTCAATCGAGATTCCTTCCGCATTAAGTCGTTCAACTTTTCGGGGTAGTGACCGGAGTAGCGCGTTGTGTAACGCAAAGTGATTCACGCCGCTCCAGCCGAGAATAATTCGGTCCGCGCCGATGGCTTTGGCGGCTCCAAGAAAATTCGCCGCTGGATTGATGACGATTGCACTTGTCTTGATAGCGGGCGCGAGCCGCTTGACGCGGGTTAGCGACTGCTTGCGCAAATAAAAAGTCAACACGCCGACCTTTTCTTCAAGGTTAAATCGCCGTATCCGATCCACCACAATTGAAGTGAGTTTTTCGGAACCGCTCTTCGGCTCCACAAAACAGGGCAACCCCGTCTCTTCAACAAAGGTTAACATCTGATCGAGATGTGCCACACGCTGCTTGGAGTCAAGTACATTGAAATTCTGAACATCTGCCCAGTCCAAATCGCGAAGAGGCGTCGTGTTGCCCGTCACCGGCTCAATGTCGTCACCGTTGAACTTCGTGTGAATAAGGACGGGTTCTTCATCCCGCGTTAGACAGACATCGCACTCGAAGGCATCCGCCCCATCATCAAGAGCCTGTTGAAACGAAGCGATGGTGTTTTCGGGAGCGCGATCCATGCCGCCGCGATGGGCAAGTAGCTTGATGTCTGTCCGCATTTCCTGATGACCGTGGATACGAATTCAAAATCTAAATGTTACAGTCGCCCCGAGACGTGCAATGAATTGCACTACTACGAACCGCCGATGATTGCAACTTATAAATTAAGAATTTAGTATTAGGTCAGCAATTCTCATTTTGAATTTATCAAGTGATTGATTCTACCGGATCCTATTGGCACAGCAGGTCGCAAGTTCCTATGTTGTCATTTTTGGGGCAATATTGTATGGTTTTGTGAGAATTTAATGCTTACACCTGTGGGATCTCTATCGCACTCGCTATCCACTCGTTTGATCCTCTGGGGCTTTGGAGTGTGGTGTCTTCACGTTTCTACAAACCTGTCGCCCCGCTGGGGCTAAAATACGTCGGATTTCGCAAGTCCACTAAGTCCTACTATCAACATGACAATCCTTTGGAGCGAAAATCTCAAAGGCAACTTGGCTTCATAGAATCCTGGTTCCAAAATGAGAATTGCTGGTATTAGGTGAGAAAGCGGGGAAACTCCAAGAAGAAGGAATCTCCCCGCCCTCACGGTTGCGTCACCTTGACCTTCTGAAAACGATCATCTCCGTGTCCAAACTTCTACGGTTCCGTCATTGGAGGTCAATGTGAGTTTGTCGCCTTCTCGCTTCCAGCGACCGGTATTTTCGGATCTTTCCATGCCGAGATTATCATTCTTGGGAAAAACAATCCTGTAGGACGACTTCTCGACGAAATAGGTTCCCGTGAATTGAATGCCTACGCCTTCCACTCCGGCGACTGCGCTCCACGATCCGTCATCGCGGCAGGTGAGCCAGACATAGTCCACCCCCAATGAGTTAGCGAGGTCACCGGCGGACCACTCACCGATCCACTGCGCTTGATAATCGGTCTCGGCCGGTTGATCGTTCGACCCTCCGCAAGCCAGAATTGATAGCGCCACACACAGCGTGACAAGACAAAATCGAATCATTATGTGTTTCCTCCATTTGTGGTAGTTTAGGTGTGATTAACACACCCGGTTAGATGCCAAAATGATCGCATCCGATAGGAGGAAAGTCAAGAAAAAAACAGAGAAAACGGTAGATTTTTTTTGAGCTTGTTTGAAAAGTACAATTTGTAGGGTACGCACTGCGATCAAGTGACCGAATAGGGAGTAGGATTTGCTATCGCATAAGGATCAAGTTAAGCGTTTTAAGGCGTATGTTGCGCCGATTCAATGCCTTAAATGGCGCTGGTTTCCGTAGGCGCCGGTGCGGTTGGAAACCGCACCTACGGTGTGGGGGGCGATAGAGATTTCTTCCCTACTCCATGGGGACTACGTTAAGAGTTTTGCTACGGAGAACACCACCAATACTAGACGAAATCCCTTAACTTGATCCCTATGGTGAGTAGGATTTGCTATCGCACTCACTATCCGTTCGCTTGATCGATTGAGATCCGCCTTGCCCCGATGCGGGAGCAATGCCCTAGCGCAATCGGTTTCGGTTGCGTATTAAACGCGTTGATTTGTGTGAACGTGGGAAATCGGGGCAAGATGCCCCTCCCACTAGGGGTGTCCCTCATATATTGGGATATATTGGGTACATGGGCTGACTCATCTTTGACTGTATCGCGACCGCCTAATCGCATAAAGACGCAAGCCAACTCTGTAAAGCTACTTTCCTTTACGGTTGACACACATGCACCTTGATTGATCCCGACTGTTTGTCTGCCGCGGTCTTGAACGCTTCGGCAATCTCCATCAGTGGATATCGATGCGTTACAAGTTTTTTTGCGTCGACCTTCCCCGAGTCGATTAGCTCTATGGCGGCTTCAAAGTCTGTTTCCATCCCGCTGAAGCCGTAACAACTCGAGCCGGTGACAGTCGCTTCGGACCAGACAACGCGTGCCAGATCCACTTCAAGCGGCTTGAAATATCCCGCCACAAGAACAACGAAACCGCACGGCTTGACCATCGCCATGGCGGAGTCAAAATTTTGCCCGCCGCCCACAGTCTCTATTACGGCATCCATGCCCACGCCATCGGTGATATCGTCCACGTACTGCTTGACATCAGTCTCAAGCACATTCACAACGTGATCCGCTCCGAGTTCCATGGCTAACTTTGCCTGGCTATCGTATTTCACGGTAATCAACGTCTGCTTGGCGCCGACTGCCACGGCATCCGCCAAGCAAAGCTGGCCGATTGTCCCGCCGCCGATAATTGCGACGCTACTCCGGGCGTTTACGCGCCCCCGCGCCACGGCTCGATGGGAAACCGCGAGAGGTTCAACAAGTGTTCCGTCTTCAAAACTCATGCGGTCGGGCAATTTGAACAATCCCGATTCGTGGAGGATAGTGTATTCGGCGAAGCCGCCGTGCGCTTCATACGAAATCCACTTTCTCGATTTACAGTGGTTGTATAACCCTTTTCGGCAAAAAACGCATGTCCCGCAGTGCGAAAAACATTCAGCCGTAACTTTATCGCCAACCTTGAACTTCGTGACGCCTTCGCCTACTTCAGCGACGACGCCGCACGTTTCATGCCCAGCCGCCAGCGTATCCGACTGTGGCCATTCTCCAAAATAACTGTGAAGATCGCTTCCGCAGATTCCGGTCTGTTTGGTGTCTAGTACGATGTAGCCGGGGGCTGGCTCAATCCAGTCAACCTCCCGGATTCCAATCTCTTCAACCCCGGAGTAAATCGCCGCTTTGATTTTATCCATGGGAAAGTCTCCTCTCATCGGCGCTTTGAGTAATTTTCGCGCGGAGTTGATTATATCAAGGTTAGAAACAGTTTGCAATCATTTTCCATAGACTGCATCAACACAGCGATTCTTATTTTGGAACCTAGCGGAATAGGGACGCGGATAAACACGGATTATGTGATTAAGTTATTGCCATGATTGAGCGCTTAGTGGTTTGATTGGCAATTGTCTGAATCACGGATTTTCACAGATTAAAAGGATTACACGGATTGAGACATTTCAACTTGTTAGTGGTAGAGACAGGTCGGGATTAGGAGATGGATCCCTATCGCACTCGCTATTCACTCGTTTGATAGTCGAGATCGGGAGATTCCTCGTACAGGAGGCGCGCCCCGGAGATTGCTCGTAACAAAAGACGCAATTTCTGGCAGCGCGCAGTATAGATGCGATTCACCTGACTGTATCAACATATTAGGTTGACATAATTGCCTCATACCTGCTATGATTTCAGGGTACATGTATTCGTCGGGTTCAATGTTCTATTCCGGTTGGACATCATCTCGAATAGCCACCAATGAACCGACCCATAATCAAATAAGCGCGGCGCGGCATCTGGCGAAAAAGAGGGAAATTACATGCAGACAAGACTGGTTTCTATTCAATTCGTATTTGTTGCAATACTGCTGTTATTTACAAACCCGGCTCATGGCAAAGAACGGTATGCCTCCGTTTATCTGAAGAACGGTGATCGCCTTACAGGGCGCTGGCTGGCATCCGATGACAGGACGATTCGGATACTGTTTCAAGAAAAGGAAATCGCAATCCGTTTAGACGGAGTTTCGACAATCCGTTTCGCCGCGGATTTGAGTCTCATTCCCGACGCGCAAGCCGAAAAACACTTTCGCAACGGCAAAGCGTTGTTAGAGTTGGGGTTACGCGAGGAGGCAAAAAAGCAGTTTGAAGCCGCCATCGCGGAATTCCCGAAGTACGCCGATGCGCACTACAATCTAGGGCTGCTGCTGAAAGAGGATGGAGCCATTGGTGAAGCGTTGGACTACTTTGGACGGGTCGCCAAGATTGCCCCCGATTCCCACGATCTTGCCTCGGAGTTCAAGGCGGCGGGAGACAGTTATCTCGCGGCGGAGGCATTCCGCGAAGCCGCCGATGCGTATTTACTGATATTTAACCGGTATCCAACCCACTCCGAGGCGGCACGCGCAGGCTATGCGGCGGGGTTCATCCTGACAGAGCAGTTGGAGGCGGCTCCCGAAGCGCTGAAAATCCTGCAAGAGGCGACGCGACGATTCCCCGAATCGGACGATTTGGCAAAAGCGGCGTATCTCATTGGCGTGTTGCAATCAATGGTTGGGCAACCGCAAGTCGCGGTGGAAACCTTGACTCGTTTCATACAAGAACCTCCGGACAGTACGTGGATCGGTGACGCTTACGAAGCCCGGGGCGACGCGTATCGAAAACTGCGCATGAACAATGAGGCGCTTGAAGACTATCTCATTGCTTATGACATGACAACCGACCCGCGCAAGCGATCGACTATACAAACGAAGCGCGAGGAGTGCGCATGGACGGTATACACTGTGTCGGATACTCTCCCAAGCAATAATATCCAAGCCATCGCCGTTAACGGATCCGAGTTGTGGGTAGGAACGCCCAAAGGATTGGCAAGAGTCGACGTAGGTATGAATGCGTGGCAAGTGCGCCCGGAAAGCGCCATTGAGTTCATCAACAACAGCCTCAACCCGAACGTGCCAACCAACGTGCGAACGTTAGCCGTTTACACGCCGGATGTTGATGTGCCAAGTCCCATTGAAGATGCTGAAAACGCTCTGCCGCCGATTTCACGCCATGTTGAGGGGACCGAGGTGTGGATCGGAACGCTAAACCAAGGTGTCGTCCGTTACAATCTGTCGACAGGTTCGTATATCAACTATAAAACATTTAACGGATTGCCGCACAATCAAATCTTCGACATTGAATTTAGCGATGACGATGTGTGGGCCGCCACGTTTTCGGGAATTGCTCGCTATTCCCGGTCAAACGATGAGTGGACAGCGTACGATCAGACTACATCGGAATTTCCCGCCGGCAAAATTGTGACCTTGGGCGTAACCCCCGAAACCGTGTGGGCCGCCACCGAAAACAGGGGAGTCGCCATTTTTGACCGTGTGTATGATTCATGGCGCAGTTCAAATTTACCCGACATGGTTCCCGAAATCGTCGGCAATTCGGTTGCAAGTTTTGATGTCGGCGGCAATCTTCTATTTTTCACGTGGTATAGTCAAAAGGAAAAAATGAATGGATACGGCAATGTCGACTGGAAAGGACTGGAAGGGTCGGGGGAGCAAATCCTGCTGACGGACGATGTGCCGATCGAGAATATATACATTGCGGTAGATCGATCAGATGCCGAGATGGCATCGCCGCCGTTGTGGTTCGCTACCAACAACGGTGTATATGTCAAATCTCAGAGCGGCTGGGATCTGATAGGATACCCCGTAGACCAAATTGGAGATGGCGTGACCGTCAATTGCATCGAGCTAAGTGATGAAACGGCTTGGATAGGCACGTCTAACGGGCTTGCGAAAATCGACATTAACGCGGTGGGCTCACGTTGAAGTCGCCAAGTTTCCTGGTCGCCAGCCCATTTCGCGAGAATGGATGAAACTGCCGATTCACTGTTTTACAACAGGTCCGGGCAATCGCATCTATTTATAGAGGATGTCTGATGGTGGAAGAATGTACAATTGATGTTGGGTTTCACTCACATTCTGGAATGCTCAGGCAAAGTGGGCGCTCGAAAACTCCTCTAACATTGGCGGATATTAACCGAATGCCGTTCAACCCAACCTACGCCCCCAAATATATTAGCAGTGCACTAAAGTCGTCAATCAAGTCTGTCCAAAGCGGGGCAAGATGCCCCGCCTACGGGGTTTGGTGTAAAGGAGAACAGTTGTCATAATAGTATTATATGCACTGATATTCAATCGAAATGGTATAGGGATCAAGTTAAGCGTTTTTGGGGCGAAAATCTCACAGTTTTCTCGGCAAGTGTTTAACACAAGTTTTCACCTGCGGGATTTCTATCGCACTCGTTGTTCACTCGTTTGATGGTCGCGATCTCAGAATCGCGACCTCATCACGTATCACGCATTACGCTCCATGTGTTACTTTACACCCGTATCTTATTCTACCGAGGTTTTCCTAAAGTTTTGCTACGTATTCAATCAAAGGAGATTCAAAGCGAATGACTACATCTGAAATCAAAGAGATGGCAACTACCTATATCATGAATACCTACGGCGAGCGCGATTTGGCGTTTGTGCGCGGGGAAGGCCCCTATCTATGGGATGCCGATGGCAAGAAATATCTTGATTTTCTTGGCGGATTGGCAGTCAACGGATTGGGGCATTGCCACCCGAATGTCGTATCGGCAATTCGGGAGCAGGCAGGCAAATTGTTGCATGTCTCTAATCTGTACTACATCGAGCCGCAAGCCAAGTTGGCAAGATTGCTCATCGACAACTCCGATTTGGATCAGTGCTTCTTCTGCAATAGCGGCGCGGAAGCGAATGAAGCGGCAATTAAACTGGCGAGAAAGTATGCCACTGATCAAGGCAAGCCGGACGCTTATGAAATCATTACGATGGAGAACTCGTTTCATGGACGCACCATGGCGACCATCACCGCCACCGCGCAAACAAAGTATCACGAAGGGTTCGAGCCAATGATGCCCGGCTTCGCTTATGTGCCGTTCGATGATCTGGAGGCAACGGAAACCGCTATCAATGAGAATACCTGCGCCATTCTCGTAGAGGCAATTCAATCCGAAGGCGGCGTCAATGTGCCGAGCGAAGGCTATATCCAGGGTTTACGCGATTTATGCGACGCGCACGATTTGCTTCTCATTCTTGATGAAGTACAAACGGCTATGGGCCGCCTTGGAACTTTCTTCGGCTATCAATGCTACGGCGTGGAGCCCGACATTTTGACAATGGCGAAGTCCCTCGGCGCCGGTGTCCCGATAGGCGCTATGCTTGCCAAGAAGCATATAGCGGACAGCTTCGTTCCGGGCACGCATGCCGCTACATTTGGAGGCAACCCGCTGATCACCGCCGCCGCGTGCGCGACTGTACAAACGATTCTGGACGAAAATCTCGCCGCGAATGCAATCGAAATGGGCAACTATCTGGCATACGAAATATCACTGCTCAAAGACAAGTATCCAATCCAAGAAGTTCGAGGCAGAGGTTTATTGCGTGGAATGGTAATGACGGTCGACGCGAAGCCGCTTGCCGCGAAATGCGCGGAAAACGGTTTAATCACGATTTGCACCAACGACTACGTACTCCGTTTCCTGCCGCCGCTCAACATCACGATTAGCCACGTCGACGAGGCAATCGCCATTCTTAAGAAGTCAATGGCTGAAGTATTTTAACCCAAGTACCCACCCAACGCATGGGTCGGGCTTCCAGCCCGACAAAATTGATGGATGACGCCGATCGGCATGACGGGATGAATCATACACCTTCGCGGACTCCGCGCCGCGTTTCACGCTCCAACAACTGTATCGTTGTAATTTTCTCGCTCATTTCCATCCTCGTTGGATGCGCGAGTACAACGGCAAGATTATCGCCGGCTGACAGAGAGTTGCTGAACCCCATTCTCACTCAACTCCAGTCAAACTACAATCTTACATCAACCGTGCGAATCCTTCAGATGATTGTGACCATTGAAGACAAGGGCAATAGAGAGGAGGTGCGAGAATCACTCTGGTACAAGCGATCACAGAAAGACGGTGATCTCCTTCACATACAAGCGCTAGGCCCATTAAACGAGCCGAGAGTCATTGCTATCGCCGCCCGAGGTCGCTTGCTGCTCTACTTCGCCAATGAGCAAGAAGCAATCTTTGAACGCTTGGAAGACGGGGTATTAAGAGAGGTTTTCGGTATGGACTTGAGAATCTCCGATGTTCGCAGCGCCATTTTTGCCAACCCGTTTCTTGATGGACGTACGCGCGAATTGGAGTTGGCATCCGCTGGCGCCGCGTATGTGGTCAAACGCCCGGGCGTCAAGGCAGACCAACTTGAAGAAATTACCGTCTTGGTACGCGACAATGACCCCACGGTCAGCAAATGGAAGATTCAGGACCGAGACGGAAAGATTATTCAGCGAGTCAAGTTTTCCGATTATCGCGAAGTGGGGGGGATACTCCGCCCTCATAACATCGACATTGAGCGTCCGACAGAACACACGCGCGTCGTATTGAAAATTGTCAAACCGGAAATCAACATTGATATAAACGATAGCAAGTTTGACTTCAAGCCGTTTCTGACCGAATCTACAAAGATTCGGACGCTAGGGAAATAGCGGCAAGCGTCAAAGGCATAACCTTCAAGACCTTTCCGCAAAGTCAACACAGCACATCCGCCATGGCGAAATCACTGCTTGTCCATGCTCATGCCAAAGTCAATCTGTATCTCAATGTAACCGGCAAGCGTCCGGATGGTTATCACGACATTGAAACAGTCTTCCATTCAATCCAGCTCCACGACGATGTTGTTCTGCGGCCACTGGCTAAACCGGAGATTTCAATACAATGCAGTCACCCATCCGTACCGTCCGACGCGCGAAATCTGGCATATCAAGCCGCGCGACTGTTGATGAATCGCATGGACGCTACATGTGGCGTCGAAATATCAATCAAAAAGCGGATACCGGTGGCGGCAGGGCTTGCAGGCGGTAGCGCGGACGCCGCCGCGGTGCTCTGGGGGATGAATCAACTGTTCGAATTCGGTTTGACGCAATCCGAATTAATGCATTTGGGTTTGCAATTGGGCGCCGATGTTCCGTTTTGTCTGTTAGGCGGCGCTGCAATCGGTCGCGGGATTGGCGAAGTTCTTACGCCTTTGCCGCCGCTGGAGGAGACGCATCTGTTATTGGCAAATCCGGGAATTGAGGTCAAAACGGGTTGGGTCTTCAAGCATCTCCATTTTGCGTTGACTAATAAATCACCAGATGATATAATTTTACTCGGTTGTCTTGAAAATGGAGACCGGCGCGGCGTGGCCGAGAGTTTGTACAATTGCTTGGAAGTTCCAGTATTCCTGAAATTCCCTCGTGTCGAAGCGCTCAAGCGTGAATTGGGAGGATGCCGCGCAAGTTACGGCGCCTTGATGTCGGGGAGCGGCGCCACCGTGTTCTCCATCATGCAAGACGCCGCCAGCGCGCGCCAGGCAATGTCAAAATTTCGAGATACGTTCGCATTCTGTACGACATCGCGCACAAGCGGCGTTGGCTTGTCTACGGCTTAATGGGCGGTCGCCAAGTGGTAAGGCACGGGTCTTTGGAATCCGCATTCGTAGGTTCGAATCCTACCCGCCCAGCTTTTCATGAGAAATCCATCTATTACGAATAGGACTCGCGCGCTTCCGTATGGAACAACGATCGTTGTTCCATACGGTTTCATCAATGGGCACTGCTGTAGTTACCCGATTGATTGGGCGTTGTTTGTTTTGAAAACAAGCGCAATATTTCCCAACGCAAGGCATAAGTCCTTTTTAATCCTTACGGAAAATACGACCGGGAGCAACATACATGCAACAAGTAAGATTAGAAGCTGCTAAACGCAATACCTTTGGCAAAGGAAGCGCCCGCGCGCTACGGCGTGCGGGATCGGTTCCAGCCGTGCTATACGGGCGCCGCGAAGACGTGGTTCCACTTCAGGTAGACGAGCACGTTTTCCGCGCCTTCCTTCGGAAAAACAGTGAAAATGTACTAATAGATCTGGATATAGAGGACCATGGCACCGAGACTGCCATGATTCGCGAGATCCAACAACATCCCGTAATCAAGCGAACCCTGCTGCACGCCGATTTTGTGCGCGTGTCTCTAGACGAACCGGTGACCGCCGCAATTCCGATTGTTCTTAACGGTACGCCAATAGGCGTTCGAGAGAGTGATGGCGTGCTTGAGTTTCCGCTTCGCGAGTTGTCGGTTCACTGTTTGCCTACACTCCTGCCCGATGAAATCCAAGTGGACGTAAACGACCTCAACGTGAACGAAATAATCCACGTTGGGGATTTGGAATTGGCAGAGGAAGTTCAGGTATTGGATGATTCCCAGACCATGGTTGTCGCAATCAGTCCGCCCAAGGTAGAGGAAGAGGAAACCGAAGAAATTGAGGGTGACGAAATGCTAGAACCGGCGCAAGAAGAACCGGAACTGATCACCCGCAAACGTAGTGACGATGAAGACGAAGAATGAAGTCAGGCGTAAGTTGTCTATACATTGCCCTCCTCTTTTGGACCTCAATCGCTCTTGGTTTCCGGCAGTCGTCCTCGCTTCGTTTCGTGGATCGGAGCGGGAAAATGCTCGCCGAAGTAGAAACGGTAAAGCGGGACGGCGCCCTATACTTACCAGTTGACGCGCTGCGCCGGATCATTGACTCCGACATGAGGAAGAGATACGACCTCACCGGCAGACTCACCCTGGTTCTCAAGCAAAAGCGCATTGAATTGCGCCTGGGAATCTTGTCCGCGACGGTTGACGGACTGCCGGAGCCGATGGCGCTGTCCCATCCGCCATTGGTTATTGACCAGCAGCCAATGCTTCCGATTACATTTATTACCGAAGCGCTCCCCAACATCTACAATCTTGAGATAGCTTACAACGCTGAACTTCAACGCGTACGTATCGCGGAGACTCGAGAAGCGCCTCCGGTCGCGGCAGTGCGAGAGGGTTTTTTGGTTGTCGTCAATCCGGGACATGGCGGAACGGATACCGGATATCAGGCAAGTAACGGTGTGCTCGAGAAAGATATTACGCTAGAAGTCGCAAAGCACCTGGAAGCCTACTGTCAGCAGAATGACGTTCGGGTTGTTCTGACACGCGATGGCGATTATGACAGGCGTCCGCTCGAACGTGTACAAATTGCGAATCAAAGCGGAGGACAGCTTTTCTTGACCCTGCATTGCAATGCATCGTATGGGACTGGAGCGGAAGGGATTCATCTTTACGTCAACAATTCAGTGTGGCACCGAAAATCGGGCGATTCTACCGATTCCATTGACGATGTGCCTCTGCGCAAACAAATTACGGCGCTTTCCCAAGAGGATTTTCTGGGCCAGAGCCGAGACTTTGCGTCCATTCTTCAAGCACAGTTGAAAACTTCCGCGGAAAAACCTGTCCCGTTAACCGAGATTCCGCTGACAATGCTATCCGAGGTTTATATGCCCGCTCTTCTGATTGAACTTGGTTACTTATCGAACGAAGCCAATCATGAAAACCTGACTGACTCCGGCAGTCAAGAAGCCGTAGCCTCTAGAATCGGCACGGCAATTGTGAAGTATAGGGCAATGCTCAAAAGCGTACAGAATTCCAGCAATGGCGAATAATTTCAAGCGAAAATGGTTGATATTCATAGCGCTTGCCGGTGCTATCGTTGCGGTTCTTGCTATTGTCTTCGTATTATTCTTTATTAATCGGACGGAAGTGTCGCCACCGAGGCCGCCGATGCCAACTGCCGCAAGTTCCCCGAACATTCCTCCGCCGCTCCGGCAGGTCAAACTCTTTTTTTTTCAACCGGAATCACTCGGGCTAGTTGACATTTCACAGGAGTTGCGCCTATCTCACGGCAAGATTGAACGACTTAAGCAAATCATCAATGCGCTTCTTGACGGCGCGCCACCCACCTTAATCAATACCATCCCCAAGGGAACGCAGCTGTATGAAGTGTATCTTGACGACCAATCTACCGCTTATTTGGATTTCTCCGGCGCTTTGAGCGCGGCGCACATCGGTGGCACCACGGCGGAGTTATTGACTATTCGGACAATTCTGAAAACAGTTCAAGCGAATTTTGGTGAAGACATAAAAAGTGTGCAGATACTCATCGAAGGGCAAGAGGTCGATACGATTGCGGGACACGTTGATATTTCTAAACCTCTATCGTTAACGACGAACCGGCAAGCGATGCGGGAGCCATCAAATGACGGGACGCTGTGAACAAGGAAATCCTTTCGCTGCGCGACTGATACTGTTTCAAAATCTAAGTGTTACAGCCGATGCGGGATGTGCAATGAATTGCACTACTACAAACCAACGGCTCTTGTAACCCATTGATTGCGAATTTGTATTATACTCCATGCTGTTAGAAACTGCGTCTTTTTGTAGGAGCGATCTCCAGGGCGCGGCGTGTGTTCACGGCAGGTGCGATTGGAAACCCAGCGGATCTCTATCGCACTCATTATTCATTCGCTTGATCCTACGGACTGGATGCTTGAAAACACGCAATTCTCGGCTGCGCAAAGTATAAATATTCGGAGCCGTCAATCATGTTTCGACTGAAAAGAAAATACGCGGATCCCAAACCATGCAAGTTGATTATTGGACTCGGGAACCCGGGACAACAATATGAGAAGACAAAGCACAATGCGGGATTTTGGGTTATTGACGAACTTCTACGGAGATGCGGGATTGAAAAATTGAGGGGAATGTGTGGAGCCCTCATCGGCACAACAGCATGGGACGAAGGAACGCCGATATACGCCAAACCGACAATCTACATGAACAACAGTGGCAAGGCGGTAGCGGCATTGGTTAACAAATTTGACCTTTCATTCTCCGATTTATGCGTTGTTTACGACGATCTCAATCTGGAAATCGGCGCTCTGCGATTGCGAAAGAAAGGAAGCGATGGCGGACACAATGGCATGAAGTCGATCATTCGTTGTCTTAACACGGACGAATTTCCCCGCTTGCGAATAGGTATCGGCGCGCCAACTCATGATCAAGTTGATTACGTGTTGAGCGAGTTTGATGAACTTGATCGGGTTCAAATAGACCAGATTGTTACGCGAGCCGCGGACGCGGTCGAAATGCTAATAGAGGACGGCATTCAGAGTGCGATGAATCAATTTAACGGCAGAGTTGAATTACCGGCTGACAAACACGATTGATGGAAATTTATGCGTGCAACACGCGCCGATATATCCGCATCGACTCCCTTGATTGGGTGAGCCGAGAGACGCTGTCCCTCTTGATAGGCGCCGCGCAGAAAAAATTACGCCCCACGCGGCAATCAGCGTTCACTACCGTAGCAGGGGCATCTTGCCCGGCCGCGAAACGGAGGTCGCGTTGGTATCATGAATACCGAGGTATTTAGCCAATGAGGCGCATTATCGCATGTCTCCTTTTCATATTGACCGGAATACCGTTGGGGCGCGCAATAAACTTGGATCCGGCAGAGGTGGCAAAGATGTTTCGTTTACCGCAAGATGATTGGTTGAATTTGGAAATCATGGGCACAAAAGCCGGCTACGCGCACATTTTTATGGATAATGCAGTTTACAAAGGCGAAGATGTTCTGCGAACGCGCACAGACATGGTTATCGAGATAAAACGGGGAGACTTCGCGTTGCGCTTTGACAACACCCGAATTTCATACGTCGGAATGGATCTTGTTCCCCGCTATTTTGTTTTGACCTCCAATGAGTCTGGCGCTGAAAAGCGAGTCGAAGGACGCGTTGAGGATGGATTTGCCCACATTGAAACGACGCTCGCCGGCAAAACATCAACTTCGCGGAAATCGATTCCATCCAACGTTATTTTCGAGCAGACAATCCCTTACCTCCTGCTCAAGCAGGGGATGTCGGTTGGAGATGAGCGTCAACTGCAAGTTTTCAATCTCGATCTTCTTCAAACTGTCGCCACAACGGTCAGAGTCGCCGGCAAAGATCAAATTGATTACGAGGGAAATGACATACCCGTCTACGTGGTCGAATATACGATGGCAATAATGGGAGGCATAACGACTGTAGCATGGATTAGTTCGGAGGGCAGGACGTACCGCACAGAGATTCCGTTGATGGGCTTTCCCCTCGCGCTATCGAAAACCGATATGCGTACCGCTCTCGGAGAAACAGGGCAGGTCGACGTGATTTTAAGCACCAAGATTTACCCCCAAGGAAAACTGCCAATACCGAATTCACAGTATATGAAAGCTTCGCTGCGACTGGGAAAAGGGATTTTGAAAGATGCTGTAATGATCGACCATCGACAGCGTATAATCAGCGCGGAGGATAATCCGAGTATGGGAGTATTGGAAATCAACATGCCGCCGGTTGACCCCTTGAACGCCCCATCGTTGCCGCTTCTTCTGGAAGAGTCGCAGAGTGAACTGGCGCAATTTCTTAAATCGAGTGTGTACATTCAGGCGGAACACCCCGCGATACGCGCCAAAGCGGTTCAAATCCTTGACGGGGAAACGAACTCTTGGGAGGCGGCGGCAAAATTGTGTGAGTGGGTTCATGCGAACATATCCGACAAAAACTTGCAAACCGGCTTCGGCTCTTCGCTGCAAACCCTCGAATCCTTGGAAGGGGATTGCACGGAACATACGGTCCTCTTTATCGCACTGGCGCGCTCGGTGGGCATACCGGCGCGCGTGTGCGCAGGCATCGTGTTTCAGCGAGATGCGTTCTATTACCATTTCTGGCCCGAGGTCTACACGGGCGAATGGATTGCCATGGAACCAACTCTTGGCCAACTCCAAGCCGATGCCAATCACATACAACTGGCGGGCAGCGCACTGGAATCCGACTCCATGCTCGAGTTTGGTGAAGGTGTTCTGCGGACGCTGAATCAACTGGAAATTGAGGTGATCGAATGAGTTTTACCGTAGATGATTATCACGACCTCGTGAGATTGGTGCAGCAACATCCCGAATGGAAGTCGGAGTTAAGACAACTGTTGTTGTCGGATGAGTTGTTGGAGCTCCCGGACCTGGTGCGCAAGCTTGCCGATTCACACGAACGTGCTGAAGAGCGACAGGCCAACGCCGAAGAGCGCTTGGCGGGTGCCGAGGAAAGACTGTCCGGCGTAGAGGAACGATTGGCCCGCGTAGAGGAACGATTGTCCCACGTGGAGGAAAGATTATCCGATGTGGAAGAAAGGTTGTCGCGGCTTGAATTAACCGTCCAGAAATTGACTGAACAGGTCGCCAAACTGGCTGAAGTTCAACGGACCATGGTAAATGACATCGGCGCGTTAAAAGGACGAATGTTAGAACAGACTTATCGCGACAAGGCGGGCGCATACTTTGGTCCTCTTCTACGCCGAATGCGGCAGGTTGAACCTCATACATTGGAAGATACGCTTGAAGACCGGTTAACCGCGGGAGAGTTTCGAGATGTTTTGAGATTGGATTTGCTTGTTAGCGGTGAGCCTCGCCGGCATTCCGACGCGGCTGAAATCTGGTTGGCTGTTGAAGTTTCCTCCGTGATCGACCAACATGACGTGGATCGTGCCGAACGGCGAGCAATCTTATTGCGCAAAGCTGGATACCGTGTGGTGCCCGTCGTTGCGGGTGCAAACGCGACACAGGGCGCCGAAGTTGCCTGTATAGATCAAAATGTTTTGATGTTGCAGGATGGGAGCATCAAGTTCTGGCGCGAAGCGTTTTCAGTTTGGACCAACCAATAATTCAGGGCGACACTGAAGGGAAAATGCATGCTCAAAGGATTGTTCAGACGAAAAGGAGATGATGAGGCGAAGCAATCGCGCCAAGAAGAATCAAATGATACCATAAGATCTGAAACAGTTCTGCATCCCGTTGACCCGTCCGACGCGCAGCCTTCCGCCTCGGGAGATGAATCGGCGGGAAAAACAGGTTGGTTGGACCGTCTCAAAGCGGGATTGTCGAAAACGCGAGACAATCTCATGGGGCAAATTGAGAGTCTGCTCCGCGTCGGCAGAAAAATTGATGAAGAACTGCTGGAAGAAATTGAAGAGGTTTTGATTCAAGCCGACGTCGGAATTGACACGACGCTGGCGCTGATGGACAATGTTCGCGAGACGGTCAAATCTCAAGGCTTGAGCGATTCAACCGGGTTGGGAGATATCATTAAGCGGGAGGTACTCAATGCTCTTGGGGACGACAAGCCGCTAGATGTTGACACAACCTCGCCATATACAATCCTTGTGCTTGGCGTGAACGGCGCGGGCAAAACCACCACAATTGGAAAGCTCGCGCATCGCTTTAAGGCGGATGGGAAGCGCGTTCTCATTGCCGCTGGCGATACGTTCCGCGCCGCCGCCGCGGATCAACTTGCAATCTGGGCCGATCGCGCCGGGGTTGACCTGATCCGCGGAAATGAGGGCGCGGATCCGGCATCGGTTATCTTTGACGCGGTTCAGGCGGCCAAATCGCGCGGGGTTGATGTCTTGATTGCCGATACTGCGGGCCGGCTTCACACAAAAAGACCGTTGATGGACGAATTGTCGAAGATTGGACGGGTAATGGCGCGCGACCTTCCCGCGGCGCCTCACGAGGTGTTGCTTGTGATTGACGGAACGGCGGGGCAAAATGCCATTATGCAGGCAAAGGTTTTTAATGAAGCTGTGCCGGTAACTGGTGTGGCTGTCACGAAATTGGATGGTACCGCGAAAGGTGGCATTGTTATCGCCGTGAAAGGAGAGATCGGCGCTCCCGTGAAACTGATTGGCGTCGGCGAGAAGTTGGATGATTTACAAGACTTTTCCGCAAAGGAGTTCGTGGACGCGCTGTTCACACATGATGACACCCCACAAGCGAATGGTCAACCGAGTGAATAAGGAAGGCGATAGAGAGTCTTACTCATTGTTCATTCGCTTGATCGATAGAGATTCCTTTTTTCCTGAAAACTCGGTTTCTTCTGAAACAGAAAAGCGTTCACTAATCCCGATCGTCTACATGTTCAAACAAGTTTTAACTACGAGCGCTTTTCTGCGAAAGCGCCTACAATTCTTACTACATGGAGAAAAATTCTATCAATGGCTTCGAAAAGTGAACTTCAATCCATTTTGGATGCCCCCATAGCGCTTGCGCCCAACACGTTTCTGCATTTCTATGGCGGCGGAAAACTGCGAGCGGAATTTATGGGAGAGCCTGATCCTAAAGACGATTACCGATCCGAGGAGTGGATGTTCTCGACAAATCGGGCAATTACGCCCGGTCGCGATAATCCACCGGATAAGGGATTTAGCCGCATTCAGCTCCCGAGCGGGGAAATGGCGCGGCTCAAGGATTTATTGGAGGCGTTTCCGAACGAGACTCTCGGTAAAAGTCATGTCAGAAAATTCGGTCCAAATTTAGGGGTACTACTTAAAATTTTCGATGTGGGGGACAACTCACACATTCCTATCCACTGGCACCCCTCTCCCGAGTTCGCTCAACAACACCTCGATTCGCCCTTCGGCAAGACTGAAGCATGGATCGTTATCGGCACAAGGCCCGGCGCCAAGGCTTGGATCGGTTGCAAAGAATCTATCTCAATAGAAAAATTTTCGGAATTAATGCACGCGCAGGACATCCAATCATTGCGTAGCTTGATGCACCTGCTGGAACCGAAAGTTGGCGACGTGATATACGTACCGCCCGGCGTGATTCATTCTCTCGGCAGCGGCTTGTGCGTTCTCGAACCTCAGGAACCAACCGATTGGAGCATTCTGGCGGAATGGGAGGGATTCCCCTACGAAAGCGAGGACGGAACACTGGGGCTTGGATGGGATCTGGCGCTTAAAGCGGCTGACTTTAGCAAACTTGAACTGGACGAATTGAACGGTTATATCAAGCGGACGCCAGTGAAGACTCGAGAAGAAGGCGATAGCCGCGAAGAACGACTGCTGCCAGATCAGGCAACGCCATACTTTCAGGCTTCACGCTTAATTGTCGATTCAAAACTGGAGATACCGTACGGCAGAGGTTTTCACTGCCTTGTGACCTTGCGAGGTAAGGGACAATTACGAGGCTTGTTTGATGACGTTCCGATTGAGCGCGGAAAATCGGTCTTTATTCCCGCATCCCTCTCATCGTACGATATTGTCAACGAGGGTGACGCGCCGATGGAACTCGTCTGCTGTATTCCGCCAGCCGTTCCTTGATGGCATCAAAATGCCCCCATGAATTTCGCTTGCCGCGCTTTTTCTTCGTTCACGAAACTCAATAGAATCAAGCCCACGATAAAAAAGACCATTAAAGATATGATGGAAAGTCGGGCGGTTCCGGTGACTTGGCGAATGACAGCAAATGCGACAGGCCCCCAAATCGCGGAAAACTTTGCAAATACGGAGTAGAAACCGTAAAACTCGGCGCTTGCTTCTTCGGGCACCATGGAGCCGTACAGAGAGCGGCTTAGCGCCTGCGAGCCGCCGAGAACAACGCCAACAACGACGCCCAACACGAAAAACTCGGTCGCCGAATGCAGGAAATAGGCGTAGGTGACAACACCGCTCCAAAGCGTCAGCGATAGCATCACGGCACGCTTCGTTCCAATTTTCCCCCCCAGCCAACCGAATAAAGGCGCGCCACCCGCCGCTATAATCTGAATGACGAGTAGCGTTGTCATCAGTACCGTCACGGAAAGTTTCAACTCTTCCGTTCCATAAATTGAAGCCATGCCGATTACAGTCTGAATGCCATCGTTGTAAACCATGAACGCTATCAAAAAAAGCAGAAGATGCTTGAACTGTCGCACCTTTCTCGCCGTTTTAAGCGTGCGTTCCACGCCGATGATGATATACGCCAGTATTAGAGGTTTCGATCGGCGCTTTTCCGGAATCGCCTCTTTCGCCCCGCCCTCATTCAGTAACTTCAACGTGAAGAGCGTAAATCCACCCCACCACAACCCTGCCATCGATAGCCCGATTCGAGCGGCGAGCGCCTGATCGATTCCGACAATCTCGTGACCGGCAACCAAGCCGAGAGCGATTGCGAATTGCAATCCCCCGCCGACATAACCGAAAGAAAAACCCTTTGCCGAAACCTTGTCGAGTTCGTTTTCGGAGGCGATTTGCGGTAAAAAGGCATCGTAAAACACGTTTGCGCCTACATAGCCGACTTGAGTGATGACAAAGATGATTACCGTTTGCCATACATCTCCGGACTGACAAAAATAAAGAAGTATGGTAAACAGACTGCCTGTGTAGGCAAAGGATAGGAGGAATTTCTTTTTCGCGGCGGAGAAGTCGGAAATTGCGCCGAGCACGGGGGCGAACAGGAATGAAAGAAACGCGGCAAAGGCAATCATATAACCCCATAGAGAGGTTGCGCTGACTATGCTATTCCCGATTTTGACGCCTTCCGACCCGACGATTGCACGAGCGAAGTAACTTTGCAAGAGACCCGCGACTACCGTAGTGACATAGCCGGAGTTTGCCCAATCGTACATGCACCAACCGAAGATGGTCCTCTTATCATTTTTTGTCATGGGCTCGGACCAGGACGTGTAGGGACTTGCCAGCCGCGCTTCACCGATGCTACTGAACCACGTCTCCTTCGACAGGCTCGACTTCAACCTTGATGTTTCGGAGGTGATCGACTGCGCGCTCTAACTCATCGGCTTCACCCGTGATCTCCAGTACAACCCAACCGGAATCGGCTGTCACGTTGGCTCGCCGGATGTTTGTCACAACGTTGTACTGCTTCCCGATGTTATAAATCACAGGTTCGGTGATTTGACTCGGAGGGAAATTCAACCTGACTCTCAGAAAAGCCATTTTTTGCCTGCTCAGGGAAATTTGCGGGATGGTTAATCTCAATGGCGCTAAGTTTAAGTGGTAAATGAAAAATCGCGCTTAGCGCGCGGAAAAGCGAATGCCGGAAAAATTGTGGCAACGGAAAATCAACGCTTCGGGAATCAAGGCGTGCCACCGCAATTCGCGAACGTAAAAGAGGCATCCGGAAACATTATCCCGGTGGTTTTGTCACGATACTGCGGCCAAGACTTTGGGCATTATTCCTCACCCGCGATCTTAACCGGAAGTTCAACAAAATCTTCCGAAGCGTCATCCCAAGAATACGCTCGCGCAACATTAATTTGTTGATTGTATAGCGAAATCACAACGTAAGCAGTGTCCGGGTAGTTCGGTAGTCCCCATGGCTCCGTGGCATCGGCTTTATCTTTCGCGGAAAAATAAGCGTCTTCATCGGGATGCGAATGGTAAAACGCCTTAATCTGCCTGCCTTCGGTGCCAACTTCCCTATGTATCTTGATAAGGTCGTCTGGCGCCATCAAATACGCGGTGCGAGCGTCGCGCGGGTAAGTCTCCGGGTCTTCGGCATGACGCTCATTCTGAATGTTCTTGCATCGCCTGACAAACTCTTGAACGCCGTCTGTCAAAATCGCGCCGCAGCATTCATTCGGAAATTCCTCTTTTGCGTGAGCATAGATTTGATCTATAGTGTCGCGCTGCAATTCTAGCACATCCAAACCTCCCGCACTGCACACGATCGGATGAGACACGTCAAGACTTGAATATCAAAGGTTCCGGATTCGACGCGCCTGTTGTCCTCTTAAACTGGAAATTCTCATTGTCTTAGACAACCTGGCAGCCGCCTGCAATAGCAGGGATTATTGACACTTCATCACCATCGTTTACCTCAGTTGATATCCCATCCAAGAATCGAATATCTTCGTCATTGAGATAGATGTTCACGAAACGGCGAACATTTCCGCCCTCATCGCAGATTCGTTCCTTGATTCCTGCGTAGTTTGATTCGAGGTCCTCAATAATGCTCTCAATTGTAGAGCCGTCTGCCTCTACTTCGGGTTGGTCGCTTGTAAGTTTCCTAAGTGGCGTTGGAATACGCACTGTAACAGCCATAAGATTAAAATCCCTTCCTTGTTGATTGATTTATTCGCTCATGTCAAGAAACCGTGCGTGAAACCGAATTTTTTCGTGAAAACTCGGTTGCTCAAGCACCCTTTGCGCGCCCTTTTCACATGAGCCGATTTGTTATATCGAAAAGTGTAAACCACACTCTTTGTTGTTCTCGGACGCCGCCGCGTTTTGCCAGCGCCATCGTCCCGCCCTTTTAGGCTCGCCCGGCAGTATCCGCGTTGTACAGATAACGCAACCGAGCGATTCAAAATAAGCCCCGTGTTTATCCGGATTGAGCAACGGATTCACCGGTACGTCGTTTTGGCGTACAAACTTCCACACCTGTTCCTCGCTCCAGTGTGCCAATGGGTTAACTTTCAAAACGGAGCGGCCTTCATGTTCAATCAGTTCCGATTTCGGCGTGAGCCGCCTATGCTCGGACTGATCCCGACGCAACCCCGTGAACCAAACATCAAGGGTGTCGAGAAGCCGTTGCATCGGTCTGACTTTTCGGATCTCGCAACAGTGGGTCTGCTTGTCTTTGCTATCAAAAAACAGGTGCTCGCCGTGTCTGGACACCATCCGATCAACTTCCTCTTGATCCGGCGTGATTCGTTCGATGTGAATGTTGTAACGCGCCTCCACCTGTTCAAAAAAGTCGTACGTCTCCGGAAATAAACGCAGCGTGTCAAGGGTGCAAACGCGAAACGGGAGAGCATTTTCATGCGCCAGATGAATCAGCGCCATACCGGACAACTGTCCGCTCGTCACAATTGCGGCGCGCTCTTCGAAACGCTTGAATAATCCGAATAGAATCTCCTTCGGATCTTCAGTGGAATTGACTTGATAGCAAAGATCGTCGGTTACGGAAACTCGTGAATGAATGGGGTTAGTCACAGACAATACTCGCCCTTCTTCCTGCAACGTGACATCAAGATTGTACAGAACTGAAAGTTTATCTTAAGAAACTGCGGGAGAAACGGAGTTTTTTCTTGATAACTCGGTGCCTTCCACAGCGGATGATTCAAACAGACTCTAAACATGAGCCGAACCGGGAGCGTCATTCCGCAAGAAAGCTGGCGCCGATTATGAAGCCGAGCGCTCACGGTAATAAACTCATGATATCGGATTTGCGTTCAAAATACTTGCTCAAGCTAAAATACCGCTCCCCGGTGTCGGGCAAAATTGTGACGACGGTTGTCTCCTTCCCGAGATCCTTGGCGATTCTCAGCGCCGCATGGACGTTCGCCCCCGACGACATTCCGACTAGCAATCCCTCGGTTCTGGAAATCTGTTTCATCATCCGATATGCCTCTTCGTCGGGTACGGTGAGCGCTTGATCGATAATGTCTACATTCAGAATCTCCGGGATAATCCCGGCGCCGATGCCATCAATCCGCGTGGGACCGGGTTCGCCTCCCGAGATAACCGGTGAAACGTGCGGTTCGACTGCAACCACCTTCACATCGGGATAGCGCGACTTGAGGACTTCGCCAACGCCAGTCAATGTGCCGCCGGTACCAACCCCCGCAACAAAATAGTCCACCGGACGATCCAGCGCCTCTATTATCTCTCGCGCTGTCGTCTGTCGATGTATTTCCGGATTTGCAGGGTTCTTGAACTGATTGGGCATAAAGTGGCGTGAATTCTGCCTTACAATCTCCTCTGCCTCCCAAATTGCGCCTGCCATCCCCGCATTCTCGGCGGTCAAGATAATCTTTGCGCCAAACGCGGACAAAAGCGTGTATTTCTCCTCGCTCACGTTCTCCGGCATCGTCAAAATCACGGGGTACCCGCTAGCAATGCCCACCGCCGAGATTCCAAGCCCCGTGTTGCCGGCTGTCGGTTCGACGATGGTATCCCCCTTTTTGAGAACGCCGCGCGCCTCCGCATCGGCGATCATCGCATGAGCAATCCGGTCCTTAATGCTGCCGCCCGGGTTATAGGACTCCAATTTTGCCACAATCGTCGCGTCATTCTCTCCACGAAGACCGCCGAGATGAACCAGAGGGGTATTTCCGATTAAATCAATAATATTGGACGCAAGTTTCATGTCAGCTCAGATTGAGTACGGGATTGAATGCGCAGCCGGAGTAAGTTGCTTGAACCTCCGGGCTTGGCAACATAGTTCTTGCAATGTTTTTGAATTTAACACGCCGCAAATTCCGCTCTCGATTTCCAACAGCAAGGTTTCCATGCACCGATTGGTTGCGTCGCAGCGTGAGGCGGCGTCGAAATCTTCCGTAAAATTCACGGGCCCCTCAACCACTTCAAAGATGTCGCCGATGCGGATCTCGGTTGGGGGAAGACCAAGACTGTAACCGCCATCGGGGCCGCGACGACTCGTGGTCAAGCCGGACTGTTTGAGTTGAAGGAGCAGTTTCTCAAGGAAAGGGCGCGAAATGCCGTGTTTTTCCGACAACTCCGCCACGGAGACGAACTGTTGCGGATATTGAAGCGCCAGCTCAAGCATCGCCAGCACCGCATATTTTAATCGAGCGGTTAGACGCATATTTACCCCTTCACCAAAATCATGACTAATCTGGTCAGGTATAATTATAATATACATGACCTGCAGAGTCAAATTTATTTCGCCCAAGTTAAGAATGTGTGGAAGAAACCAGTTTTTTCCTGAAAACTCGGTTTCTCAACGCCGCTTTATACGATTTCAAAATCTAAATGTTACAATCAATCGGAGGCGCTCAATGAATTGAGCAACTACAAACTGCCGGTTTTTGTAGCTTATAGATTCGGAATTGACATTACACTCTCTTTGTGTGCCGTACACCGCTTTGCGCCGCCAAACTGTCGGAACCATCGCCGAATCGCGACCGCCTATTGCCGCGAAAGTCCTACGTCAGTCAAAATAGCATCAAACTAACTGGCGCCCTCAAAGCAAATCTGCCCCGCCACAACCGTGAGAGTATTCCGCGCCGATTCATTCAGAATCTGTTGAATCACTGGCATCCCGTCATTCGGTATTTCTACCCCAATCACATCCGCGTGCCAACCTTTCTCCAATCGTCCGACGCGATTCAATGATAACGCCTTGGCGCCGTTGACGGTTGCAAGGTCTATGATTGTCTCCGGCGGAAGGTCATTCTGTGTTTTCGCGAGGTGCCGCAATTCGTCAAGCATACTGAGCGACCAGTTGCTGGCTAAACTGTCAGTCCCGATCGCGACGTTGACGCCGGCTTCAATCAGGCGCGGAATGGGGTGCGAGGCGTGATTGAAGTAGTGGTGGGCGCGCGGACAGAACGCAACCGATGCCCCACTCGCGGCGAGGGTGTCAATGTCGGCTTCGGTGAGGTAATTGCAATGAGCGAGTAGCGGGCGGTACGCCAATATACCAATGTTCTTAGCGTACCGAACCGGTGAACATCCGGGGGCCGTCCAACCTCTCATGGAAATCCCGAACGCGTTCAACAGGTCGGCAAACGCGCCCGTACCGGACGCCAGAAATTCGATTTCATCTTCTGTCTCCGACAGATGGGTGCACAAGGGTAGACCGCGCGATTGAGCGAGTCCGAGACAGTGGCGATAGAGTGTCTCGGAAGTTGAGTACGGAGCGTGCGGAGAGATGGCGGGCTGAAACAATGCGTCCGGGTGGGGTGACGATGCAAGATGTTCGTTTATGCGGCCTACCCCAATCTGTGTTCGCTCTCGCGAAAACCCGGTCGTCTCGAAAAAAACGACCGCGCGAATCAATGAATTCTTGTGGATGCGCGCCGATTTCCCGAACCCGTGAATATCGCCGACCGTCGTAGCGCCACCCGCCAAACTCAGTTCGATTCCATCTCTGACTGCGCAGTCTACCGATACCGTGTCAGATGTATGATTCCGGACAAGTTGCGAAAGCCAGTCTGTAAATCGTGGAGTGCGCCGGATTAAGTCTTGGTGATGTGTCAACTCAAGATGGGTGTGCGCGTTCACCAACCCCGGCATGATAGCCGCTTCACCCAAATCCCGCACCTTGAAGTTGTTCGCTCGTCGCACGGTTTGGTACGCGCCGATGTCCACAATCTGTGAACCGCGGATGGCAATCGCGCCGTTTTCGATAACTTGGCGGCTATGTGGCAAGAGGTATTTGGCGCGTAAAATCAAAGTTCGTTAAGCGTGAGATGTTTTCTATGGGACATAAGAAGGATGTATTACTATCTTCGGATGTCCGCCTATTCCCCGTTTCGCGACTCAACCTCGCCTTCGCTAATTTATTTCGCGTTGGCGCGTATAGAATTTCGGCGTCTCCTGATACTTATTCCGATAGTAAGTCACGGTGCGGCGGGCAATCTTGGTATCGTATTCGCGCTCGAGGAGCTTGGCGAGCTCTGCGTCGCTGTAAGGCTTTTCTCGTATGCCCGACCTCAGTTCCCGACGCTCCCGGATTGAAATCAAGCGCCGCACAATCTCTCCTTTGCTTTGGCAGAAGAATTTGAGTGAAAAGCTGCCATCCGGCGTCTCAACATTCTTATGTCTCAGAATCCGACTCACGGTCGATTCATGTTCCCCCAGTTCGTTGGAGACATCCGCCTGAGTTAGCGGTCTGAGATAAAGCGCCTCGCCGCTTACCAAATAGCGGTACTGATACTCGTAAAGGAACATCAGCACCCGAAACGTCAAACTCTTTCGCTGGTTGATAAGACGCAAGAGATCGCCTAAGCGCGCCCCATCCTCATCTGCCCTCGGGTCAATCGGTTCAAGCCGGTAACGAGAATTGTATTCAATCTCCGACGAGACGTGAATCTCGGCGCGAGGCGGATCATCAAAACGCTGGATTCTCGCAATAGCCTCGGTCTCATCCGTGGATTCCACCTCGGTTGTCGGCGAATCAACAACGGTTACCTGCATGGAGCTGGCAATCTGTACCTGATCGACGAGATCAACAATTTCCTGAACCGCGCTCTGAGGGATTCCCAACGCATTCGTAATGTACATGGGATCAGCAGTGTCTCCCATAAAAAACTCGACAAACTCCGATTGCGTAATTTCATACATCTCCATTAACTCGGAGAGCGCTTCATAGCGCTTTTCCGAATGCGAATATTCCTGAATTGTCGGCGGTTCTCGAAAATCCGGGTCATCAAAACGCATGTGACCGTCTCGGGTGTCCTCGCTGCCCACCCATGACCGTTTGAGAAAGCGGCAGTATTCGAGGGCATGGATGAGCCGTCCGCGTGGAACGCGATACTTTACCGCCAGTTCCTTGACATGCCGGCGGGCATCTTCTCGGAAAAAATCTGTCTCCCAGCCGGCGCGCGCTTCAATGTTGTACTCGTTCATGAATTCCATGAACTGCTGATCTTGAAATTCTTCGAAAAGATGTCGAGGAACGCGGCCTCTGAAGCTTATTTTCCGCACATCCCCCGATTCAACGAGCCGGCGAAACGCCGGCTGCGATTCAACCTGCTGGACATATTCGCGGAACTCCTGTTCATCCTGCGTGAGCAGACGTAGATACTCGTCAGGCGGACGCGACGATTTTACTGTCGGAAGGACTGAAACTTGAGGTTTTGGACCAGCGATTCGCATTGATGATATTAACGTGATTCGTGCGGATTTACTTTAACTTTCGCTTCACGGGAGGTCTATACTTCACGCGGCTGAAAATTGCGTCTTTTCAAGCGTCTGGCGGTAGGTGCGGTTGGAAACCGCACCTACGGGGAACGCATGTCGCGATCAGGAGATCGCTCCTACAAAAAACGCAATTTCTGACAGCACGCAGTATACAAAAAGCTCAATAGTTAAATGATTTGTCGAAGATTATGATCCATGGCGTACATTTTCACGCGCAAGAACGGAGAGTCTATTCTAACTCTTATCTCGTGATCTGTCAACAACCACTTCATGACAGAAAAAAGCAATCGCATCAAATTCTATGAGAAATTCACAATCGTCAAATTTTTATCCGTTTAAGCCGATCAACCGAGTGGACAGCGAGAGCGATAACAAATCCCATTCAGGCAATTGCCGAAAAATCCCGGCGTGGCACCGACAATCATAACCCCCTCAATTGCCATCCCCCTAGAAATCAATGTCAATCTACGTTCCCTTCCAGTCTTCCGATCTTCCACCGTTCCAATCTTTCATCTTTTTCTGTTGATCGCCATCTCACGCCGTGATAAAATACAATGGATTATGCTTCAGAACATCAACACAAGCGCTTATCAATCAGAGGTACAACATGGCAAAACACGAAAACGGCGGAAAACAGGCGTATTGGCGGCGAAATCTCCACTATCTGGCAGTTCTGTTGGCTGTGTGGTTCATCGCCTCGTACGGCTGCGCAATCCTATTTGTTGACTATCTCGACCGGATTAAGATCGGCGGTTTTCGGCTCGGTTTTTGGTTCGCGCAACAGGGATCGATGTACGTCTTTGTGGCGCTAATCTTCGTTTATGTCAAGCTGATGAACCGTCTGGACAAAAAACACGACGTGGACGAAAAGGAGCCGAACCAATCATGAGCGTACAAGCCTGGACATTCGTGATGGTTGGCCTATCCTTTGCCCTCTACATCGGCGTGGCGATCTGGTCAAGGGCAAGTTCCACGGGCGAGTTCTACGTCGCGGGCGGCAGTGTGCGGCCGGTCGTAAACGGCATGGCGACAGCTGCCGACTGGATGAGCGCCGCGTCATTCATCTCCATGGCGGGGCTCATTGCGTTCATGGGACGGGACGGTTCCGTCTATCTGATGGGCTGGACCGGCGGCTACGTTCTGCTGGCGCTCCTCTTGGCGCCGTACCTGCGAAAGTTCGGCAAATATACCGTGCCGGACTTCGTAGGCGACAGGTATTACTCAAGAGCCGCGCGAGTCGTCGCCGTTGTCTGTGCCATCTTTGTGTCGTTCACCTATGTCGCAGGTCAAATGCGCGGTGTGGGCATTGTGTTCTCGCGATTCCTCAACGTTGAAATCACGACCGGCGTCCTAATCGGCATGGGTATCGTATTCTTTTACGCCGTGTTGGGAGGCATGAAGGGCATCACCTATACGCAAGTTGCGCAATACTGCGTTCTCATCTTCGCCTATCTCGTTCCGGCAATCTTCATCTCGCTGTTGATGACCGGGAACATCATTCCCCAACTTGGATTTGGCGGGACGTTGGCGGACGGATCGGGAGATTTTCTGCTCGATCGACTGAACGGGTTGAGTCGCGATCTGGGGTTCCATCTGTATACCGACGGAAGCAAGGCGACCATAGACGTTTTTTGCATCGCGGCGGCGCTGATGATCGGCACGGCCGGACTGCCGCACGTCATTGTACGTTTCTATACTGTGCCCAGAGTTGCCGCGGCGCGCAGTTCCGCGGGATGGGCGCTATTCTTCATCGCCATTCTATACACTACGGCTCCCGCCGTAGCCGCCTTCGCAAGGACAAATTTACTGACAACCATTTCGGAGAAGAACTATCGAGAGGTTCCGGACTGGTTCAAGAACTGGGAAGAGACCGGGCTATTGGCATGGACGGACAAGAACTCGGATGGCAAGGTGCAGTACGTGGCGGGCTCGGCAATTGATGGCAAGAAACCGATTTTCGGAGACGGCAGGGGTGCGTCAGGGGAACGCATCGTTACAAACGCCAATCCAAATACCAAGAACGAACTCTACGTAGACCGAGACATCATGGTGCTCGCGAACCCTGAAATCGCCAAACTGCCCAACTGGATTGTGGGGCTGGTCGCCGCGGGCGGTTTGGCGGCGGCGCTTTCCACCGCCGCAGGATTGCTGCTCGTCATCTCCACATCAATCGCGCACGACCTGCTCAAACGGGAGATACGCCCGAGAATCAGCGAAAAAGGGGAGTTAATCGCGGCACGGATTGCGGCTGGCGTCGCGGTGTGCATTGCGGGTTATTTCGGCATCAATCCGCCCGGATTCGTGGGTCAAGTCGTCGCATTTGCGTTTGGCTTGGCGGCGGCGTCTTTTTTCCCAGCCATCGTCATGGGAATTTTCTCAAAACGCATGAACAAGTTCGGGGCTGTCAGTGGCATGATTGTCGGGATAACCTTTACCGCGGGTTATATCATCTTCTTCAAGTTCATTCGCCCCGAACTCAATACCTCCGAGCATTGGTGGTTAGGCATATCGCCGGAGGGCATCGGAATGCTGGGAATGATACTCAATCTCGCGGTGTCAATCACGATATCGGCTCTAACTCCTCCGCCTCCGCCTGAAATTCAGGATTTGGTTGAAGATATTCGCGTGCCGCGAGGCGCCGGTGAAGCTCGCGAATTGTCCGTTTAACAGAATCTTCATAGTAGTAGGCACACTCCGTGTGCCGTACACCGCCTTACGCCGCCGAATGGTAAAGAATCAAACGAGTGAATAGTTAGTGAGATAAAAGATCCTGATTGAGATGCCATAGCGTATTAAGCCAGCAATTCTCATTTTGAATTCGCCGAGCGATTGATTCTATCGAATCTTATTGGAACAGCAGTTCGCAAGTTAATTTGTTGTCATTTTTGGGGCAATATCGTATGGTATTATGCGAATTTGACGCCTACACCTGTCGCCCCTCTGGGGCTTTGGATTGTGGTGGTTCCGCGTATCTACAAACCTGCCGCCCCTCTGGGGCTAAAATGCGTTGGATTTCGCGATTTTATTAAGCCATGCAATCAACACAACGCTTTTCAAGAACGAGAACTTTAAAGTTGACAAGGCTTTGTTGTCTCTAGGTTCCAAAATGAGAATTGCTGGTATTAAGCATTACGTGTTACGCATTACGCATACTGAATCGCCATTTCTTGACACGCTGACGCGTTCGATGGCGTAAGTCCAATTTAAATGATACGCTCAATTACATCCGATGTCGATACCTCCCCCTAGCCCTGAAACCATCGAAAAATACGACAGCGCGATATTGCCCGCCTTGGCGTTATTGGCGGGACGGCAACTCGACCTGTTCACACCGCTCAAAGATGGGCCGCTGAGCGCCGAAGAAATCGCCGAAATTCTCGGCGTGGACGCCTCCAAATTGAGACAGCTTCTCTACGCGCTTGTCGCGGCGGGGCTATTGAACGTGCAGGAAGGCTTGTTTTCCAACACACCCGAGGCGAATCACTTTTTGGTGCGCGGCGAACCCGGCTATATCGACGGAGGACGCGACATCGACCTGTGGGCGCATCTGCTGAGTACCGCGCTCAAAACGGCGGATACCGTACGAGCCGGATTCCCGCAAGCCCGACACGACTACAAAAACATGCCGACAGAGGAGTTGGAACAGTTTTTCCGCAAACTGCATCCGGGGGCGCTCGCAGCCGGACGCGACCTGACATCAAAGATTGATTTCGCCGCCTGCCGCACGATGCTAGACGTTGGCGGCGGCTCCGGCGGGCTTGCAATCGCAGTGGCGGAGGCGTGCCTACACATTCGCGCCACCATCGTAGACCTTCCGACCGTAACGCCGATAACCCAACGCTTCGTGAATGAGTCGATCGCCAAAGAGCGGCTCCGCGTAGTGGCGGCAGATGTCGTGAATGAAGAGTTGACAGGTCGATACAATCTTGCAGTGATGAAGGCATTTACGCAAACCCTGTCGCCCGGCGAGATTCGCAGAGCGCTCACAAATATCGGCAATGTCATTGAACCGGGCGGCGCGGTCTACATACTGGCGCACATTCTTGACGACTCGCGATGCGCGCCGACGGAAACGGCTGTCTTCAACCTTGTTTTTCTTAATATCTATGAGGATGGGCAAGCGTACACCGTGGGAGAATATCGCGAGTGGTTGGAAGAAGTCGGATTCGGCGAAGTCGATCGGACACTCCTTGAAGGCGGTTTGAGTCTGTTAACCGCGCGAAAGCCCAAATAATCTATACCGCCGTAGTGGGCGCTGCCCACCAGCCTCAAACACCGACCATGGCTCTTTTTGAACAGAACTATCAAGACACACAAAAACAGATCGCTCCGTTAGCCCATCGCATGCGTCCCGAGTCCCTTGACGAGTTTCTTGGACAGGAACATCTGTTGGGAACGGATCGCCCGCTCCGAATCGCGATCGAAGATGATAGCGTATCCTCGTGTATTTTCTGGGGGCCGCCGGGCTGCGGAAAGACAAGCTTGGCTCATCTTATCGCGCAACGCACCGCCGCGCATTTCGAACCCCTCAATGCGAGTACAAGCGGCGTGCCCGAGCTGCGCAAACGGATAGCCAAAGCCGAGGAACTATTGCGATACAACGCTCGGCGCACCATACTTTTTCTGGACGAGATTCATCGCTTCAATAAGGCGCAACAAGATTTTCTGCTATCGTTCGTCGAAAATGGCACCTTGATACTGATTGGCGCGACGACCGAAAACCCGTCCTTCGAGGTTAATGCGCCTCTCCTTTCGCGCATGCAGGTCTACGTGTTTCAACCGCTGGAAGTTAACCATCTTCGCCAGTTGGTTCGTCGCGCCCTTGAGGACAGCGAGCGCGGACTTGGAGAGTATGAAGCCGAACTCTCCGAAGGCGGGATGGAGTTGCTGACTCGGATTGCGGATGGAGATATTCGGCTCGCTCTGAACGCTTTGGAACTCGCGGTACAGATGTGCAAACCCGACGATCGGGGGCGCCGGCATCTGGACGCCGAACTGGTTCACACCGCCGTACAGAAGCGAATGTTGCGGCACGATAAGGCGGGGGATGAGCATTACAACCTAATTTCGGCATTCATCAAAAGCGTGCGCGGCTCCGATCCGGATGCCGCGATCTACTGGTTGGCTCGCCTGTTGGAGGGCGGAGAAGATCCGCGTTTCATCGCGCGCCGGATGATAATCTTAGCTTCGGAAGATGTAGGCAATGCGGATCCGCAAGCCTTGTTGGTTGCGGATGCCGCCGCCAGGGCAGTTGAATTTGTCGGTCTTCCGGAGGCGCAACTGAATTTAGCCCATGCCGCCGTATATTTGGCATCGGCTCCTAAAAGCAATGCCGCGTATATGGCATTGCTCGCCGCTCAAAAAGACGTGCGCGAAAAACCCGCATATCCCGTGCCTCTACACCTGAGAAACGCCCCTACGCAACTTATGCGCAATCTAAACTACGGAGAAGGATATCAATACGCGCATGATTTCCCCGGTCACGTCGCGAACCAAGAACACTTGCCTGAAGCGCTACAAGGAAGGACATACTACGAGCCTACGGAGATCGGAGCAGAGCGTCAAATTCGGGAATACCTCAACGAAACGAGAAAAACGACGGATGGTGAATCGTGAAATATAGACGCGTGAGGTCAACCATCCTCTCCGGATGTCGATCTGTTGGCGCGGCTTGTCATCAACTGCGATATTTGGCGCGCCTTGATCCTGCGCTATCCACTCATACGAATTCCAAATCTATAGTACACACCGCTGGAAATTGCGCATTTTCAAGCGTCTGGCGGTAGTTGTAGGGTGGGCACTGCCCACCATTCCGATTAGTTTGGGATAAATGGTTGGCTACCCTGGCGCGCAACGTGAGACTGCGTTGATGGTGGGCAGTGCCCACCCTACAATCACTATTACAAACAATAATCACCGGGAAAGAAAACGCAATAATGCCCAACGCAAAGTATAAATATTACAGCCGATGCGGGACATGCAATGAATTGCACTACTACAAACCAACGGTTCTTGTAACTTATTGATTTCGAATTAGTATCAGCAGCAATTCTCATTTTGAATTTGCCGAGTGATTGATTCTATCAGATCTTAATGGAACAGCAGGTTGCAAGTTAATTTGTTGTCATTTTTGGGGCAATATTGTATGGTATTGTGCGAATTTAACACCTACACCTGTCGCCCCTCTGGGGCTTTGGAGGGTGGTGGTTCCGCGTTTCTACAAACCTGCCGCCCCTCTGGGGCTAAAATGCGTTAGATTTTGCGATTTTAATAAACCATGCAATCAACACAATGCTTTTCAAGAGCGCGAACCTTAAAGTTGACACAGCTTTGTCGGCTCTAGGTTCCAAAATGAGAATTGCTGTAGTATCAGTTAATCTTTCGCTTGATCAATAAAGATAGGACTTACGCAGTCGAACCCTCAAAGCCTTGTAGTTCAGCGGTTTATCAGCGCTCCACACGCCTCTCCACGCCCGATAAATCGGGCAACTACAGAAGAGGCCTCATCAATGAGACCGTAGGGAACAACGATCGTTGTTCCCTACAGAAGTGCGTAAGTCCTAAAAGATACCCGCGATTTCCGAATCGCGACCTCCCGTGACGGCGTAAATCCTATAAGCGCTAAAAATTGCAACCTTGCGTTTCAGTGAGTGTGTACATCGGCAAAAGCCGCGGAGGACCGAATATGCCCGAACTGGACGATGAATTAATGAGGCGTTTTCAGAAGGGAGATCAAGACGCCTTTAATCTTATTGTGCGTCGCCACCGCGTCGCCCTTATAAATTATATCGTTCATTTCATTGGCGGGAATCAGGATGTTGCTGAAGACTTGGCGCAAGAAACCTTTATTCGCATGTTCAAGGCGGCGGGCAGATATAAAACGGGGACAGCCAAATTCAGTACATGGATGTATCACATCGCTTCGAATCTCTGCAAGAATGAACTACGAAATCGGGGAAGACGCGGGCGGTTTTTTGTCGATAATGTTAGCATCGGCAACGAAGACCTTGGGGACTCGGGCAGAGAAGATTTAATTGCCACCGCTCCCGCCGATTCCGCATTCCAACCCGAAATAGAACTGGAACGAAAGGAGTTGAAATACACCGTACATAACGCTATCGCGGAATTGCCAGAATCATACCGATTGCCGGTTTCCCTCCGTGATTTGCAAGGTTTAAGTTACGAGGAGATAAGTGAGGTTTTGGACTTACCCCTCGGTACGACCAAATCGAGGATAAATCGTGCAAGGTTAATGCTCAAAGATAAACTGAAAAACTTTGTGGAGTCACTATGAATTGTTCAATGGCGGAAGAGCGCTTCTCCGCATATCTTGAAGACGAACTTGATTATCAGACGATAAAAGAATTTGAAACGCACCTTTCTACATGCAGCTCGTGTAAAACCGAGTTTGCGGTATTTCGTAAGTCAGTGAATTTACTGCATCAAATGCCGCGTATCGAACCCTCGTTCGAGTTTGACCGTAACCTACAATCTAAAATTGCCGACTATGAGGTTGACAAAGTTCCCGCTTGGCATCAGATTCTCGGTTCCCTGCGCGTCCGCCGCGTCCGGGCATTCGGCGGGATAGCGGCAATTTTGCTCATTGTGCTGGTTGGCGCCTATTTTTACGCAAGTAATCTTGATAGGTATGGGGCCACCGTTCCCAGGATTGTGATCGAGACCAATCCCGACACAAGCTACCGACGTTTAGAAAAGATAGATAATCGGGAGGTGTTGGCTATACCGGTGCGTCAAGTCAATGTGCCGCTGGATATTGGCAATGGAAGTTTCATCGGAGGCGGGGCGCGGCAGCGGATGCCGCAACGCGCCCAACAACATTTCATTTTGCAGACCGTTAATTACAGCTCTACGCCCAGTGGCGGAGGCTTATAAACGTATCAAGAGGGTCATTCAAGATGCAACTTAGAAAATTGCGAATTGCGTTTGCGCTCGGTTGCGGGATTGCGCTGCTCTATGCAACTTCCTGCCTATCCGCAGAGCCCAACATACTGCAGGCGATGGAACGAGAGTTCCAAACAATCGTGAACGCGGTGACGCCAGCCGTCGTGGAGGTCGTCGCCACGGATGAGGTTAATGCATTCAGATTTCGACCAACTAGCAGGAATGCCCCAAGCGGGGGATCATTTCCAACTCGACACCGCCAGAATATCGGTTCAGGCATCGTAATTGATTCAGACGGACACATTGTGACGACGGGAGCGGTGGTCGCGAACGCGGACTCCATTGAGGTGAAATTTGCGAGCGGACAGCGCCAATCCGCGACGCTGTTGGGGGTTGACGCCCATTCCGATATCGCAGTTCTCCGAGTCGAGAAGAACTACCCGACGAAAACGGCGCTTGGCGACTCCGACCAACTTCGCGCCGGTTCGTGGGTTGTGACTGTCGGATGTTCCTTTGGAGCTTGCCCGACGCTGTCGTTCGGGATTGTGAACGGGCTCGAAATTTTATCGGACAATTCACCCTATGAAGCAATTCAAATCAACACTTCCGTAAAACCGGGAAATAGTGGCGGCGCCGTTGCCAATACGTCCGGTCAGATAGTGGGTGTCATCACTGCCGCGCTTGCCCAAGCGCCGCTCCCACTCAAGAACCGGTCAGTCCACGAACCTCACCGATCCGGCGGGATTTTGATGGGACAGGATATAAGTTTCGCGATACCGATAAAAACTGTTCAAACAATCGCTAGCCATATAATTGAGCATGGAGAGGTGGCGAGGGGTTGGCTCGGCGTGTGGGTAGATGAACTTGACGCAAAGGGGGTGCGGGTCTTACGCGTTCAGGCGAAAAGTCCTGCTGAGGACGCGGGCATTCTACGGCGAGATATTATCGTGGATTTCAACGGCACGCCGGTCGGCACTTATGCCGATTTGATGAAACTCGTGACATCTTTAACTCCAAAGACGCCGGTAAGAGTCAAGGTATTGCGGGGCAATGAACGCCTTGCTTTGGATGTCGTGCTCGGCGCGAAAAACTAAATCTTCGGAATGAGAATTGTTAGTGAAATTCAATCAGGGAAATAAATAACGACCGCGGTATAGGATATAAATCTCAATCGTGTATTGCGCATAGTGAATCGCCACTTCATGAGGTCATAAGGCGTTCCGCTGCGTAAGTCCAATTTATCTATTTTCCGTCTTCCCCCGATTCCGACATGATGTTCGCGAACATCATTACATCGCCCCGGAACTCTGGCGTAAAATCCTCCGATTTTTTCACTTCCGCAAAGCGTGCGAACACCGTCTCCAACGCCTTACAAAACTCTTGCGATTTGCCCTTCGCTTCCGCTTCCTGCGTCATCTCCTGCAGGATTCTCAGCTTGGAAGCTTCCTCTTTTTCTGCTTGCACTTCCTTTATGGATTTATCATAAGTTAATCGAAGCGTTTCAACAATATGGTATGCCATCGATCTTCCATATTTCTGAGCATCCCTTTTTGCGCCATCATAAATTTCATACGGTAATAATAGGCTTATCTGCTTTTTTAACGAATCTTTCGGTTGCCGATATTCCTTCATGATTATCCTCCGATATTCTAAAGTCTCAAAATGAACGAAACGCCAAATATAAAATTCGGCGATTTATCTTTGGATAATTATATCATATACAGATATGACTATGCAAGTCAAATCGAAATTTTAATTTCCACACCATAAAGCCAATTAAGAAATCCGTAAAATTATTACTCCCATGAAATGCTGTCCATAGTTATATGTAAATCCTGTTCTGTAGGCATGGTGTAAATAGAGGTTGTATTGATACTAGAATGCCCAAGGATTTTCGATACTCTATCAATGGAATTTCCGGCATCAATAAGATTCTTGGCACAGGTATGTCTAAATACGTGAGGTGATACATTCGGTATTTTGGATAGATAGCCATATTTCTTTATCAAATATCGCACCCCTCGGTCCGTCAACGGCAGCCGTTTCTGACCATAGAATAGAAACTGTGCGTTTTTGCCCTTGACGCTATCCATAACCGAGCCTCGCTGACTGCCATCCGTTTTGAGATAGTCCCTCAAAACCCTTGATGCCGTCGGATTTAACGGGATGTGCCGGCGTTTTGTGCCTTTGCCTTCACGCACTGTAAGCATATTGCTATTATTAGAAATAGAAATATCGGAAACTCTGAGATTACAAAGTTCGCTTACACGTATCCCGGTATGGAGTAACGTGGTGACAATCGCCAAATCTCTTATTTTTCCGCCTCTGCGAACCGCTCTGAGCAATGCCAACTGTTCTTTACGGTCCAAGGCGCGTGGGCCCAGCGGCTCTTCAACGACGTTGCGCACGCCTTCCGCCGGGTTATTCGGAATTAGGTCGCATTCTTCCGCCCATTGGCAGAAACTGGAGATGCTAATCAACGTACGGTTTATCGTGGCGGGCTTTTTATGCTCGCGCAGCAATGCATTCCGATAGTCTATCACGTCCATCGGCGTGATATTGTCGGGTGATGCCGGTTCGCCGGTTGCGCGCCGCAACCAGTCCGAGAACAATCGCAAATCTGCCATGTACGCCTTGATGGTATGCTCGGACTTGTCGTGGTCAAAGAGATAATCCTGATAATCCTGCAAATAGTCGTTCATTTTCGCTTTTCTTATCGGACATTTTTTTTGCAAATGCTGTCTACATAAGGGTTTATACGCTCATATTCGGGGGGATGTTTCACTTATCGGACATAAAAAAGCCCTAAAATGTCCGATAATGATAGTTATCGGACATTTTAGGGCTGAAGGCGCTTGTACCCGATAAAGATACACCCGCTGAGCGCTTTCCGCAGGAGTAATCTCAAAATCGGGCCCCATAGGGATCGAGTTAAGCGTTTTAGGACGCAAGTCATGCGGTTTTCTCTCGGCAAGCGCTTAACACAGTTTCCCACTTGTGGGATCTCTATCGCACTCATTATTCATTCGCTTGATCCTCTGGGGCTTTGAAATTTGGTGTATCCACGTTTCTACAAACCTGCCGCCCCTCTGGGGCTAAAAGACGACCTACACAATCAAGAATTCGCAGCATCGTGATTGCCCCTATTGGCTTGGGGGTTTAAAACGGGAAATTAGACAAATAATGCGTAAATTTTCTCAAGTTGATCTCAAGGTTTCTCGGCTCATCTTTCAAATCAAACGGGATTCACCGTGTTCTTCGCATAAACACTGTTGTTATCACCGAAATAGGAATCGTAGATGTGCTGATAAACCTCTTCGCATTTCCGCTCATACAGTTCCGTCGAGTAGTACTCCGGCAGCAATTCGTCAAAGATCCTTTGGATAGTCAACTTGACATCGGCGCGTGACTGTTGCTTCTTGCGCCAATCCAAAACCAACTTCTCGCGTTTAAGCGTATCAAGCAACGTGCGCGACACGGTCTTCACTTCATCTCTCTGTTCGTCGGTGAGGTCCTCCTCGGATCGCGTCAGATAGTCGAACACCGTCAATTCCTCCTCGCTGAGACGTTCACCGACCGCGCGTTGTTCCTCTTCGTTGAGCGCCCCGGCCAATCGGATTAACTCCTCAAAGTGCAGATCGACGCTGATTTTGCCATCGTTGTATTCCGCGATCATCTCCTCAAATTTCGCCTGATAGTCCATTCGGTGCGATTGACATGAACCAGTTGCGTCAGCTTCCCCTTTATCGCTACCCTGAGTTTTTCCGCCTCGATCCGTTTGTGTTTGGTTGCAAACCGCTCCCGCAGCGCCTCAAAATCAATTTCGCTCAAATCCACCAACTTGTCGGTCTCCCATTCGTGCTCCTTTTCTTCAATAACGTAGCCTTCCGGCGCAACCGACCGATCTAGAAGCGCGTCCACCTCTCCCATTACCTCGGAGATGTCTGCCGCCGCGGTCAACTTCCTTATCTTCTTCGCGATAATGTTTACGAGCGAACAGGTCGTGACAAATTCTTGCGCGCCCGAATCGGGCAGAATAGCCTTGTATAGCCTCGCGAGGCGCCCCGCGACCTGAAGATACTCGCGTTTGGTCGCGTCGTTGGTCACTATCTTGTCCACCGCGTCGTCGATTAACTCGGTTTTCGCGAAAGCCTCCGCCTCGTTAATGGCGAAGAGATCAACACCGATTCCCAGACAGAACGCGTTGATCTCCACGATTGCCTCTCTCAACATCTCGACCAGCTCCGATTTGTCTTCAATCGGATTGCCCCCATCGGTATCATCCCCTCCAACGTAGGTGGCAAGGGCTTTCTCAAGGTCGCGGAACACGCCGATGTAGTCCACAATCAAGCCGTTCACCTTATCGCGAAAGACGCGATTCGCCCTGGCGATGGTCTGCATCAGCGTATGGTTGCGCTGCGGCTTGTCCAGATAGATGGTGGAACACGACGGAACATCGAAACCCGTGCTCCACATCGAACACACGAACACGATTCGGAACGGATCATCCGGGTCCTTGAACTTCGTATCCAGATCCTCGGTCGTCATGCGCCTGCGGTGCGGCACGATGTCGGCGCCCTTCTGTCTCAAGTCGTCAATCTCGTTTTGCGATTGCGATACCACCACCCCCATATCCGTTTCCTCCATGTACCGAATCTCTGCCGCGAGCGGGTCGCGCCGATCGGGTGACGCCGCACTGTCCAACTCCGTTCGGAGACCTTTGACGTAACCCTTCCAGTGAGTTAGCGCCCTGTCATACATCTTCACCGTCGTAGCCTTGTCGATGGAGATGACCATCGCCTTGCCCCGATGTCCGCGCCCCATAAAATGGGAGACAATGTCTTTCGCGATGGCGTCGAGGCGGTCCTCCCGCGTGATGAGGTTATACTCTCGGGAAAACTCCTTCTCCAGCTTGGATTCCTGCGCATCGTCAAGTTCGGCGTCCTCGAGAATCCCCTCAAGTTCCTCGTTGAGATCTTCGTTGGTGAGTTGAAGCGCCGGCACGCGATTCTCGTAGTAGAGCGGAACCGTCGCCCCATCCTCGACCGACTGCTTGAAGTCGTAGATTGAGACATAATCGCCGAAAACCTGCTTCGTTTTCTCCTCGCCGGCGATGAGCGGCGTGCCGGTGAAGGCGATGAATGCCGCGTCGGGCAGCGCGGTTCGCATGTTTAGCGCCAAGGTGTCGTATTGACTGCGGTGGGATTCATCCGTAATGACGATGATGTCTTTCCGATCGGAGAGTAGCGGGTGTTTTTCACCTCTCTTGGTCTGAAACTTATGGATAAGGGTGAAAATATACCGATGGTCTTCACTCAAGAGTTGCCGGAGATGCGCCACGCTTTCCGCATGAACTTCCTTGCCTATTAGCACGCCGCAACTGGCGAAGTTCTTGTAAAGCTGATTGTCCAACTCCACGCGGTCGGTGACGAGGACAAAACTCCAGTTTCCGGGAATCTTTCTCAATACCTTTTGCGCGAAGAAAATCATTGAGACGCTTTTCCCGGAACCCTGCGTGTGCCAGAACACGCCCAATTTTCCCCGATTCGATTCAATCTGCCGCAAAGCCCGGATGGCGTTATTCGCGCCCAGATACTGATGGTTCTTGGCGATAAGCTTGATGAGTCCGCCTTGAGACTCCATGAAGAGCGTGAAGTTTTCGATAAGGTCCAGCAGCCTTCCATGCTCGCACAGCCCCCTAAGCATCGTCTCCAACGAACTCGCCCCCTGCTCCTCTTCGGAGCCGACCCGTTTCCATTCGGCGAAGTGTTCCCAACTGGCGGTGACCCCGCCGAATCTACTCTCGGAACCGTTGGAGAGGATAATCAACGCATTGTACCGGAACAGCTCGGGAATGGTGTCTTTGTAATCGCGGAGATTGTCGGTGTAGGCGGAATAAACCGGCTCGTCAATCCGTTTGAATTCCATCAGCAGGAGGGGCAAGCCGTTAATGAAACCGATAAGGTCCGGTCGTTTCAGATACATCTCGCCGGAGATCCACATTTGAGATGCGGCGAGGAAATCGTTGTTTGACGGACTGCCCCAATCAATGACACGGAGAATTTCAACGAGTTCCTCTTCACCATCCGGACCGCTCAGAGTTACGCGTACGCCATCTTTCAGGAGCTCATAAATCTCCCGATTGGCGGCGGGCAGGCTCATGGCGGCGCGGGGGCGCGTCAATTCCTCTATCGCCGCGTCGACTGCGGCGTCGGATGCATCGGGGTTGAGGCGTTTCAAGGCGGGACGCAGGCGCGACGTCAGCACGACCTCCGATTTCGTCTCCCTACCGAGCGGGCTCCCGCCGATCTGCGAAAATTCGCTGTAACAGTCAAGCGTTTCCCATCCCAATTGCCCGAGCAAACTGATGGCGGGTTGTTCGATGAGTTGATCTTCGCTGTAGGGATTTTGCATCAGCTATCGGTAAGGAATGTGTGTAATCCTATCTTGGAAATCTTGTGGAGTACCGGTATATTTGTAGGGTGGGCACTGCCCACCATTCTTGGTACGGATTGATCAAACGAATAACGACTCAGAACGTGTCTAATTTTCCGCGAAATTGCAACCGCGCATTCTTTGCCTCCGCCGAGATCTTCGTTAGTCGCGCCACACCCGGAGACGGATTTCTTTGCTGTTCCCGATACTCGGCTTCGTGCGCTTTACGCCCCGCTTCAATGTAGGCATCCATCCGTTCTCGGTTGAGCAAATAGTAAGTTATCGAGCCATATACATGCAGTGGCTCGAGACTGGGATAGCATAGGCGTATCTCCTCCGGATTGCAACCGTCCAGAAATTCCTCAATCACAAATTCGATGTTAATGCGCGTGCCTTTGATGCGGATCGCTTCCGGGCTGATAAATTCAAAAATATCCCGGAGGTTCAGGTTTCCCGTTTCCGTACGTGCGCTCGCCTCGGCGCTGTCCCCCACCATCGCGGGAGCAGTCTCTCGAACCACCGCTTCCTCGCTTCCGTCAGTGGTGGATTTCAGGTATTGAGAACTGGCAGCAGTCGGGCGGGGTGTATTCCTGCTGTATTTCTCCAAGACGGCTCGTGACACGGCGCGTCCGGCTTCAATGTAGGCATCCATCCGTTCTCGGTTGAGCAGATAGTAGGCAATCGATCCGTAAATCTGAAGCAACGTCAGATTAGGTTGGCTTCGGCGGATCCGCCTCGGATTCGCGCCGTAGAGAAATTCCTCGATCACAACTTCTATGTCCAGTCGCGTCCCCTTGATGCGGATTGCGTTTGGACCGATGAATTCAAAGATGTCACCAAATTCCATATCCGGTTCTGTTTGGTTGCGGCTACCCTCATGCCTGACCTCTGCTAACGCGGCATCGAAATCTCGTATCACTTCGTCTTCAGGCGTATTAGCGAAGGCGTTGTGGAAACGGGCGCTGATGTTTTTCCACTCTTCTTGCCATAGATCCGCGTCTGTTTCAAGGAGTTTGCGAAGATTTTCGCGCTCGACTTGCGACAATTGTTGGATGAGCGGCAAGAGTTTTTCGAGGGTAATCGGTTCGGATATTTTAGACATTCTCATTTCTCCAAAGTTTCGAGGTAATGAATTGATAATTTAGTTGAACTGGGCGAGCACCTCACCTATCTTGCGGAGAGAACTGTTCCGTCGCAACGATTGTCGGTTAATCTCCACATGCTCGGCCACTTCCGCCGAGAGTGTCTCTTGATACCGTTGTTTTTTGACATTTCTATTGGGCATGTTTGGATTGAGTTTGAGCAAAACCTCTTCGGAAAACTCGGACAGGTATTCTTTTGGTCCGTGACCGCCAACCTCGGCTTCCACAATTGTTTCCGTATTGCCCTTCTGATAGCGATTGACCAGTCGTGACAACTGACGGCGGGTCGACACCTTTTGGCGGCAGTTCTCCCTGTATTGTGTCCGTTGACTGGCGAAATAACAGAATATCCCGAGACAATCAACCAGCAGCCACGCCTCAAGTTCTTGAACAGCCAACACGAGAAATACCTTGCCGGCAAGTTCCCGTTCGTTCATGACCGATTCAATTTGATTGATTAGCGAATTCGGTTCCTGACGTCGCTGATGGAGAGAGCTCGGACTGTCTTGGTCAATGACGAATATTACGCAAATTTCATGCTTCAGATAATTATGGGTTGCTTGCGAAAGCAACGACTCGGAAGTCCCAGTTCTTCTAGCATGCCTCGGAGCCAATTTTCGCGAACGTGCTTGGAACTCCGTAAGCGTACTTGCTCCGGACATTTCGATACGTAAATCACCGAGTTGCAAAAACGACTTTAACTTGTTCGCCAAACACTCAATCGCCTTGGCATCGTAGTCCGATTCCAAAGCCCAGATTCTTACGGTCCGCATTTGTATTCCTACGTCAGTTCGTACAGGAGTCCGCTATGGAAAATGGCGCTCCCGATTCCGAAATCCCTAATCCAACCATCCAACGCCGGCCTTTTGCCAAGGATATCCGCAAGGTTGATGACCTCGGTGCCGAGCCCGTGAGGATTGCTTAACATCAAGACACCGAGCGAATCCAATAAGCGATCGCGATCAAAGTCGCCGAGAAGTTGAGAGTTGTGGGTTGTGATAATAACTTGCGTGTAATCGGAGAGTCGCTGAAGAACATCCGCAACGGCGCTTATGGCGTCGGGGTGCACATTTCGCTCCGGCTCCTCAAGGGCGATGAGCGATGGCGGGTTTGGCATGTTGAGCAACACAAAATATTCAAGAAATCTCAGCGTTCCGTCGGAGGCTCTCGTCAAGGGGGTTGGCGGCGCGTGTTTTCCCGAAAAGCACAACCGTTTGGCGCCATTGATTTCGCGCGGTTCAATTGTAATATCGAGGCTCCTTGCAAGGGATCGGTTGACGCTCTCAAAACGCTCCGGATCGTCGCGGCACCAATCCCACAGATTATGCGACAACGGCGAACGATTCGCCTGCATCGGAGAATACCCGTCGGCGCCGGTTTCACGCAGACCGGCGCTCCCCGACGCCGCAACCCGTTCCAAATCTCCTCGTACCAACTCCTCGCGAAAATCGTAGAATTGCCAATCTTGAATATACCGAGCGAAAGTCTTTGCAATTTCCTTTTTTTCGTGATTGCCGACAGAGGTCACGGCGAGTTTGTCGGAGTTGTACGCGATCCCTCTATGCCCCGCCTCATGTCGAACCCATCCCTCTCCGTTCCGAGTTGACAAGAGTTGAAGGTCGTCAACCGTCAGCGCCTCGGCGCCGACAAGGCGTTCCGCTTCCGCTTCGATCCTTAGGTCATACCTGATGCGAGATTCCTGCAGCGCCGTTTCCAGTTCAAAGGCGATGGGGTTTGCCTCTCCCGCCCATAGCGACTCTCGGAAGGTCGCAACCGAGGGCAATTTTTCATGAATCATCATGTCCCTGAGGAGGCGCAAGGCGTTTATGACATTCGACTTCCCGCATCCATTGGGGCCCACCAGCACGGTCAAAGGCTTTAGCGGAAGTTCAACATCGCGCAAACTCAGGAAGTTTTTTATGTGGATTTTCTCCGATAGCGCTGTCTCCTCGCACACGGCTAATCGCCTCCTCTTTTCAACGTCAAACCCGAAACCTCACAATGTTACCATAGTGTCCACTCATTCGCAATGGAATCGCCACCGTCATTCTCTGTTATCAGTGAAGCCTTGTGACTTGCGCCCGAAAACGCTTAACTTGAACCTTATGAGTCAAATTGCGAGAGCACCTCACCTAGCTTGCGGAGAGAACTGTTCCGTCGCAACGTTTGTCGGTTGATCTCCACATGCTCGGCCACCTCCGCCGAGAATGTTTCTTGATACCGTTGTTTTTTGACATTTCTGATGTTTGGATTGAGTTTGAGCAAAACCTCTTCGGAAAACTCGGACAGGTATTCTTTCGGTCCGTGACCGCCAACTTCGGCTTCCACTATTGTTTCCGTATCACCTTTCTGATAGCGATTGACCAGTCTTGCAAATTGACGGTTTGTCGACACCTTGCGGCGGCAGTCCTGTCTGTATTGTGTCCGTTGACTGGCGAAATAACAGAATATCCCGAGACAATCAACCAGTAGCCACGCCTCAAGTTCTTGAACAGCCAACACGAGAAATACCTTGCCGGCAAGCCCCCGTTCGTTCATGACCGATTCAATCTGATTAATTAGCGAATTCGGTTCCTGACGTCGCTGATGGAGAGAACTCGGACTGTCTTGGTCAATGACGAAAATAACGCAGCTTTCCTCTTTGAGGTATGCGCGCGTCGCCCGTTTCAGCCGGTCGCTTAACGCTCCTCCCCTTCCCGCGCGTCTAAGGAGCGCTCCCTTGCCAGATGCTTGGATTGATAGATTACCGATTTGCAGATGTTCCGCCAGTTTAGCTGCCAAACACTCAACCGCCTTGGCATCGTCGTTCGATTCCAAAGTAAAGATTCTTATGCTTCTCATGCGAAACTCTCCATTGAACCTTACAAAAGTCCGCTATCGAAAACAGTACTCCCGATTCCGAAATCCCTAATCCAACTGTCTACCGCTTGCCTTGTGCCTAGGATGTCCGCAAGGTTGACGACCTCGGTGCCGCGCCCGTGAGGATTGCTTAACATCAAAACGCCGAGCGAATCCGATAGGCGATCGCGATCAAAGTCGTCAAGAAGTTGAGAATTGTGGGTTGTGATAATAACTTGCGTGTAATTGGAGAGTCGCTGAAGAACATCCGCAACGGCGCTTATGGCGTCGGGGTGCACATTTCGCTCCGGCTCCTCAAGGACGATGAGCGATGGCGGGTTTGGCATGTTGAGCAACACAAAATATTCAAGAAATCGCTGCGTCCCGTCGGAGGCTCTCGTCAAAGGGGTTGGCGGCGCGTGTTTTCCCGAAAAGCACAACCGTTTGGCGCCATTGATTTCGCGCGGTTCGATTGTAATATCCAGGCTCCTTGCAAGGGATCGGTTGACGCTCTCAAAACGCTCCGGATCGTCGCGGCACCAATCCCACAGATTGTGCGACAACGGCGAACGATTCGCCTGCATCGGAGAATACCCGTCGGCGCTGGTTTCACGCAGACCGGCGCTCCCCGACGCCGCAACCCGTTCCAAATCTCCTCGCACCAGCTCCTCGCGAAAATCGTAGAATTGCCAACCTTGAATGTACCGAGCGAAAGTCTTTGCAATTTCCTTTTTTTCGTGATTGCCGACAGAGGTCACGGCGAGTTTGTCGGAGTTGTACGCTATCCCTCTATGCCCCGCCTCATGTCGAACCCATCCCTCTCCGTTCCGAGTTGACAGGAGTTGGAGGTCGTCAACCGTCAGCGCCTCGGCGCCGACAACGCGTTCCGCTTCCGCTTCGATGCTTAGGTCATATCCGATGCGAGATTCGTGCAGCGCCGTTTCCAGTTCAAAGGCGATGGAGTTTGCCTCTCCCGCCCATAGCGATTCTCGGAAGGTCTCAACCGAGGGCAGTTTTTCATGAGTCATCATGTCCCTGACAAGGCGCAAGGCGTTTATGACATTCGACTTCCCGCATCCATTGGGGCCCACCAGCACGGTCAAAGGCTTTAGCGGAAGTTCAACATCGCGCAAACTCAGGAAGTTTTTTATGTGGATTTTCTCCAATAGCGCTGTCTCTTCGCACACGGCTAGCCGCCTCCTCTTTTCAACGTAAAATCCTAAACACCAAGAATCTTAGCATAATATCGGTATTTTCGCAAAGGAATCGTCATGCTAGTGCAACTGCGCGACCAGCAGAAATTGAATCAACTGCGCACGAATGAATCCTGTAAGCGCTACCGCCGCGCTGAGATGAGTTGAACGATGAGAAAGTCACGACTTTGGAAGAGGTGTCATTTCAATGTCATGTTCATTCTGAACAACGGAGATATATCCTGCCCAGTCCGAGCGGCTTCCCACTGTTCTAACTATGGTTTGTTCTCTATCTGGCGCATTTTGGGGAATACGGAACAGAATGATGCCACACGAGGGTTTCAACTTGACCTGACGCACCCACTTTTCAAAGCCTCTGTCAAATGTGAGAAGAATTCGTTCTTCGGTAGAAGTGCTCGCAAGAACTTCCAAATCATCAATACCGCGGGTAGTTTCCGTAATGGACACAACGTCATGTCCTTGTAAACGAAGCATTCGTACTACGGGACGTGGGAAATTTTCATCCGCTAGCAGACGCATTCGTCACTTTCTTTTGATATGCACGACAAGCATTTATTTCCTCGCGCGTAATACCGGGATAATTTTCGAGAATCTTGCCTTCGTTCCAATCGTGATCCAGTAGGTCAACGATAAATTCGGCGGACAAGCGGGTTCCTTTAATCACGGGTTTCCCCGCGAGGATTTTCTCGTCACTGTGCAACCACTCCGTCAGAGGATGTGGGATATGCGTTCCGCCCTTTCTCGGTTGTATCCCGTCAGTGCTAATGTCAAGGTCAGATACATCAAGCTCGCCGGAGATGAGTTTGGGGAGCAGCAGGTCGCGGGTTTTACGGAGGTTGGCGTTCTTTAGGCGTAGTGCGTTGCAGAGATCCACCATAGGACTAACCTTAGCGCGAAATTCATTCAAAAGAGATTCATTTGGAAGCAGAATCGACATTCCGAGAAATCCTTCGGGACTCACCCTTTGGTGGCTATGTGAGGTGCCCAATCTCTGAACTGAAAACTCGCGTGAGAATTCAGGCGATTGAAATAGATGAAACAAATACACACAATCAACTTGTGTTTTGGGCTTGATAATCAGGAATTCCGTTGAGGCTATCGGACGATGAACCGTGTTAATGAACGGAAGCCAAACACGCGGGATGTGCGGATTCAGTTTCGACATGAGAACACAGTCGGACGGAACTACGCATTTGCTACTCTTGATTGTTTCTCCTGAATCAAGCGTTGGAAGGCGTCCACTATCGAATGCAGGTATGCTGAAATGGGCAAAGATTTCTTTGGGAAATTTGCTCGGTGTAACACCCGTCCTTGTCAACTCTACTATGTCAGATAATTTGACAATCTGCCACCCCTCCGGAATCAGTCCCAACTCCGACTCCACCATCTTCACCTTCTCATGTCCCGGGAATCGGAATTCGACAAACCATTCGCGGTAGATGGTCTGCGCCATCTCCTCAAGGATTTTGATGCGGCGGGTGTTGTTTTCGATGAGGTCGTCGTAGGCGCCGAGAATGGCGGCGATTTTGCGTTGCGTTGGGAGGGAATAATAAGGAATTTCAACCTGCCGTAATTCATTCTGTCTGATGCCCAAAACGGTGGTGCCTGTACCTCTCATTTGGAGCCCTGCCTGCACAAATGTCGACTTAAGCACTTGGAAGTAGTATTGCTGATCGATAACCTGTGGATTTCCCCTCAATAAGATTATTCTCTGAGCGAGGGCAATCTTTTCAGGTGTCCGCACCTGTGCAACTTCACCTAAGGGAGCCTCCGTTGTTATCAGAATATCTCCCTTCTTCGGAAAACCGCGCCGCATCCAAGTTTCATAAGTTTCTTCTGAAATATACTCGAAATTGGAATTTTGAATGAAACCATCTTTGATTATCTTTGCTGTGATTAGCTTTACCCCACTGTCCACTTTGGGAGGCGTTTTTCCCCGATAATCAATTAGCCTTTCGGTAACTTCCTCAATAGTTCTCGTATCAAATTTCACAACGTTACACCCTCACAAAAAATTTCGCATTCTTAGTCTATGAAGGAATCACGGTTTATTGTTTTTCAAAGCGCGCCACGCAAAGAAAAATAAGTCTCTACTTCAGCACGAATCCGTTTCACTTCCTGTTTAATGTAGGCGTTTTCACGCACTTCCTTGGCGACCAGAGACCGGAAATACACACTAAATGGTAACGCCGGATAAAATCGAAAAACTTGTGTAATCCATCTGTTCAAGTGTTCGTGGAATGGTGTATCGCGAAGATATGATTCCAATCTTTCAAGATCGTCTATTGTTAGCACGGTCAGTGGCAAAATCTGCAGGTCCTTCTTTAAGTCATTATACCTCAGAAAGAGTTGGAATTCCGAGTTCAAATACCAGTTCATAAATGGAAAAGAGAATATGGGGTCGGAGACCACTAGTACGGGAAAGATTTTTTTCACGCTGGACATACATATACCTTGAATCTTGCGTCTTTTCTTTTTGTTCGTATGACCCAACGCCTGAATCGCATTCCATAGTTGATTTCTGCCATCGGGTGCAATGATCCTGGATTTGACAACTCTGTGGAATTCGGAAAAATCTCCGCAGAACTTAGATCTGGCAGATAAGAGAGGTGCTTTGCACTCGAATAGGATGAGAGTTTCTCCGCTAAAGGCTGCAATGTCGGTACACTCGTGCTCTTCTCTCCGATCATATTTGGGACTTGTAACATAGGTTTCCTTTTCAGAAAAGCATTGGGTATTGATTCCGCGCTGAATAATTGACGCTACATAATTTTCGAAACCGTGACCTCGCAACTGGAAGATTTTTCTGCCCTTGTTTTTCTTCTCTTTGTTAAGTTGCTTACCGATGATCCAAAACACGCCGGATTCTAGCTTATCTTCAAGAAAACCAATATCAACGCAAAGAATGTGGTTTTCGCTTATTTCAAGAAGCGGGTACTGTCGCCATAGACGGAATTCGTTTGGCAAGGAACATGTTGTTTCTATTGCGCAAGCAAGTTCGTCAATATGTATACAGGTGTGTTGTAGCAATTTGTCGTACAATGGCGTAAGGACTGATGATGGCTTAAGATCAACAAATAGACCATCACCGGACAAGATTTCCTGCTGTGACAACGCTAAGTAATCTTCTAATATCCCCCAAATGAGGTACTGATAATCCCGGAGTGTCATACCAGTCGCCTCATTGAATTTTTCATTCACGTCAATCTTCGATGATAAGGCAACTTCTTCAAAACAACGAAAAAATTTCTCAGATTTAACTAGAAAATTTCCACTACGAGACGACGGTGGGCGATGTGTCGCGTATTCGTAAGATGGAATCATATCTACCAGCAACTGTTTTCTTTGTTCGTCGGTTAAATCTTTTTCAGATTCAGGGGAACGCGTACGAAGCAACGCATTTGCCACAAGATAACATCTGGCTATCTTGTTTTTCACATTAACCCATGTATCTGGATTGCTGGTAGATACCGCATTCGCGACAGCGACGCTTTTGCTCAACAAGAGAAGGGTTGCTGCCCTCGTAAAAATGTGACTATTGGCAAGGCCATGCTGGCTTATTCGGTTACGTAAATCATCAGAACAAAAAAACTTCTTGAGTATGCTTTCGCATTGTGAAGAATTGTCGCTGCGTTGAAGAAAGAGATTGATTCTTGCAAGTGTAATGACAATATCCCGTAGATTAAATGAGCGCAGGATTTTCGTTAAACACTCCTCTGAATGTGGATAGCCGACATCAGTCGCTGTAAGCACACCAAGTGAGACGATATTCCCAGTCCTTATGCGGCTGGGCTGATTGATGTTTCCAGCCGTGCTAATTGACGATACGTCTATCATTTTTAGTTATGGGAAGCGAAATTATTTACAATTATTGAGGGACAGACACATCTCTCAAATATCAGGGGCATTACTAATCTCGACATTGCGATTCAATCGATTTAGAAACATAAACAAACTCTCCACGCTAAAACAGTGAAAATCCCCTTTCTTCAGAAGAGACACATCGGACTTGTCAATGCCGAGGATTTCTCCAACTTCCGTCACAGAGAGTTTTCGTTCCTTAAGAATGCTGTGGACCTCAAAGGCAAAATCTGATCGCAACAGTTCGCGTTCAGCTTCCTCTTCGGAAAAACCGATGTCCAGGAACACGTTTCCAGAACTCTTTTCAAATTTGATGACTTCACTCATCTGTCGTCCCCAATTCTTCATCTAACGCCAGATTCCCTTGCGATCCCTTTTTGCTTGGGCTTCATAATGCTGAAACAGATCCTTGTGCTTGAACGGATACTTGACGAGTGCATATCCATACCCCTGACGCACGAGCTCAAGGTTCACCAACAGACCATCCGGCGCGCGGTACACATACGCCAACAATCGGTTGTACCGATCGCGCCTGTCTTCGTCGAATCGAAGGTAGACGCGTTTCTTGCGCAGCAATTTCTTCGTATGTGCGGTGGCTCGTTTGGCTGATGACCTAACCGCTTTTCTGGAATCGTCCATCTCGGGTGTGTCCACACCGATTAAACGCACACGCTCGGACTTTCCGTTGTATTCAACTCTTATCGTATCGCCATCAATGACCTTTTCCACGCGGTATGCCTTGTCAGCGGAGAAATCTTCGCGCGGGTAGGATTCGGGAAGATCACCCGTGTCGCGAATGAAGAAACTCCAGTAGGCGACGCAAAAGGCACAGATGAGGAGCAACCAAAAGAGTGTTTTCATCGGAGCTACAACTTTTTCGCGTTCAAAGACGGTTTACGCCACTTATTTGTCATCCCAATTTCCGCCGCGCGTTTCTCGGATTTGGTTTGCGAGCGTTTCAACATCCGGCAGGGTGAGCCACTGATCCCGATCAACGGAGTAATTGCCCGCTCCATTGTCAAATTGGCGAAGGAACCGAATTGCTCCATCGGGGCCCAAATTATCAAATAGCGCCTTAATGCCGTGTCCATAAATCTCATTGTCTGTCATTGTTAGTGTGTCTATTGAGAGTGATCTCCTACGAAGGATTGGGGAACCTAACCCCTACAAAGGATTGTGCGTCTGTGTAGCTCTCTTGATTGCCGCGTTGTGATGAAATGTCAACAGAACCTAGTTGCCAGTGGGTTAGTTGAGGGTCAAGCAAGCGGGGCAAGATGCCCCGCCTACGGATTCCGAGCAAGGCTATGCCCTCGTGATTAGTCCTCCATAAGCAAGCGGGGCAAGATGCCCCGCCCACGGATTCCGAGCAAGGCTATGCCCTCGTGATTAGTCCTCCATCAACAAGCGGGGCAAGATGCCCCGCCCACGGAGACTGAGACAGGGCTATGCCCTCGTGATTAGTCCTCCATAAGCGAGCGGGGCAAGATGCCCCGCCTACGGAGGCCGAGCAAGGCTACGCCCGCGCGATCAGCCCGCCATCGACGAGCAGGGATGCGCCGGTGATCCATTCGGCATCGTCGGAGGCGAAGAACACGGCGGCTCGCCCGACATCCCTCGGTTTGCCGAAGCGCGGCAGGGCGGTCTTTTCGACCGCGGCGTCAATCATCTCCTGCGTGAGGTAGTCCTGAATCGCCGTCTCTATGTAGCCGGGACAGATGGCGTTGACGGTTATACCGAACTCCCCGACCTCTATCGCCGTATCGAGCGCCATGTTGACCAGCCCCGCTTTCGCCGGGGCATAAGCGGGGCCCGCGCCGCCGCCATAAGCGTGGACGGAGGCGATCTGGATAATCCGTCCGCATTCGGATCGCTTCAGGTGGGGAATGGCGAGTTTCGTCGAAACGAACACGGCGCGCAGGTTCGTTCCCACGACCTGGTCCCATTCCGCAATCGAAATATCCTGCGACCCGCCGGGGATGTGGATGCCGGCGTTATTTACGAGGATATCCAGTCCGCCAAAGCGCTGGACGGTTCGCTCAATCAGCCGTTCCACCTGAGATTCATCCGTGACATCCGTCCGGATGAATATCGCTTGTCCGCCGAGTTTCTCGATCTCTTCGACGGTCGGCGTGGTGACATCCGTTTCGTGATACTTTCCGCGGAGCGGCGCCTCCCGCTTATCCGCGATGGCGACGCGGGCGCCTTCGCGCGCAAATTCGAGCGCGATTCCCCGCCCGATGCCCGAACTCCCGCCGGTCACAATGCTAATCCGATCTTTGAGTCGCATAAGATGCTTCCTTTTACTGTTTGCGGACACATTCATCCGAAGGTTACGGCATACGGAGTATGTCTACTACCGTCCCGGAACGTTTAGCAGGTTACGGCATACGGAGTATGCCTACTACCGTGCCGGAACGTTCAGAAGGTTACGGCATACGGAGTATGCCTGCTACCGTGCCAGAATCCTCGTCACGTTTTCGGCGATCTGATCTTCCAACTGCCGCGCCTCGCTCGTCAGCGCCTCCAACTCCTCGTTGAGCGCGCCCAACCGCTCCGAAAAGTCGAAATCCTCCCGCTCCCGATCGGCGACTCCGACGTAGCGCCCCGGATTAAGCGTCCACCCGTTCGCCTCGATCTCGTCAATGGTTACGACTTTACACAACCCCGGCACATCGACATACCTCTCGTCGGGGAAGTGTGTCGCCAGCAACTCGGCGCTATCGTGCCGGTTCTCCGGCGTTTCGCCGCGGTACAGCCGTGCGACGTTCGCCAAGAACTCCACTTGCAACGGCGTGAATCCCCGATGGGCGCGGCTTACCTGTTGATAATGGCCGCGAGCGTCGATAAACAGCGTTTTATCCTCTCGCTCGCCGCCCCGTTTCGATTTGTCAAAAAACCAGAGCATACACGGCAGCGTCACGGTGTAAAAGAAGTTTGAGGCGATGCCCACCATTACGTCAACCGCGCCGGATTGGATAATCTGTTTGCGGATCTCCAATTCGGAGCCGCGGGCATCGGAGGCGGAGTTTGCCATGACAAATCCGGCGCGTCCAAACTCTGAGAGCGAGCCGTAGAACAGTTGAATCCACAGATAGTTGGCATTGTCCACGCGGGGCATACCGAACGGAAATCGCGGGTCGTCCTTGATGCGTTCCCGATCCACGCGATCAACGTTGAAGGGCGGATTCGCCATCACAAAGTCGAATTTGCCGTGGGACCTATGCGGGTCCTCGTAGTAGCTGTTGGCTTGCCGAATATCGCCCTCAAGCCCGTGAACGGCGAGGTTCATCTTGCACAACCTGATGGTTTCCGCCACGCGTTCGATGCCGTGAATGCTGATCTGATCGTTTCCGTTCTTTTTGTGGTTGTGGACAAACTCGGCGCTCTGCACGAACATGCCCCCGGAGCCGCAGGCGGGATCAAGGATTCGTCCTTGGAAGGGTTCGATGATTTCCACAATCAACTTGACGAGAGAGGTCGGCGTGAAGAACTCGCCGCCGCGTTGCCCTTCGGTCATGGCGAAGTTGCCGAGGAAATACTCGTAAATCTTGCCGAAGGCATCCCCCTCAATCTCCATCGGAATCTGCTCCATGATGCGGAGCAGTTCGATCAGCGTGCTCTTTTCGAGGCGGTTGTAGGTCTTGGGCAGCACGCCGTTCACCTGCGGGTTCTCCGCCTCAATGGCTTTCATGGCGTCGGTAATCGCCTGCCCGATGTTTTCGTCCTCGGACAACTTCAACAGATGCCCGAATCTCGCCTCCTCCGGCAGATAAAAGACGCCGCGCGCTTGGTACTCCGTCTTGTCTGCCCGTCTTCGTCTACTGCTTCCGGTCTCGTTGGCGAGCTCCCCCTCCGCCTGCGCGAATTTGTGGTCCGCGTAGCGCAAAAATATCAGCCCCAACACCGGGATGGAGTATTCGGATGACTTGAGTTTGGAGTTGGCTCTCAGCTCATCGGCGGCGCTCCATAAGCGCCTTTCGAGTTCGTTTAGGTTTGTGTTCATAGCCTCCCTTTTTTATGAATGGTCGGTTTCAATGAAATAGTCCGAATCTACGCGTTTGATTTCGTAGGTTTTCACGGTAGATACGCCGACATTGTGATTCAATCATGAGTACTCAGCAAGTTGCCGGCCGTTAATGAGTACAATTTTGGAATCGACATTGTATTCACGTACTCTCGCGCCCCTCTGGAAAAATCGGAGGTTGTAATGACGATATGCCCTTCCTTTCCCGTTTGACCTTCCAAAGCGCTCCGACAAACTCTTGTATTTGACCGGCTGTTCGCCCACGCTTGTCTTGCCAACGCTTTGCTTGAATATAAATGACATCGAGACCCAAGCCTGTCGTTGGTTGATGACTACCGTCAATGCCTCTATCACCGCTGCCCCCAACGGCTCTGGCGGCATCTTCTCGCGAGCCGCCGTAGCCCATCTTGAATAAGCAAGGTCAAGAACGAAACGTTCTTCGAAAAAGCGATCAGAGGATTATTCCTTAATCTTCTCAAGTAACTCTGCGGCCAATTCCGCTCTGTGTTGCTCCGATAACATTCTCCTCAATACACTCCTCTGGCGTTGGACAATTTGGATCATCAATGGTCTCGGACTCCCTGGAAGGCGAACTAACTCCGTCGTCAGCGGGGTCAGGCTCTGCGGACGGATGGATGGGTTTTGCTTCAGAAACTCCCTTCACCATTGGGCGTTATCTTGTAATATCCGCGTCTCGGGCGTTAGCAAACCTGACTTCCATCAATTCTTTTGTTGCCCTCACACAGTCATTTCTAATTACCATGTTCCCACTTGGTACCCGTAGTTGTCTCTCCTCGGGCGTAAGGGCAAAATGATCCGCTACGGCATGTATTATTGTCTCAAACTTATATTCTCTCTCATCAGCAACAGAGTTAAGAACAGCGAGTTTAGTTTGCCAAATTCGCGTATAGGCATTCTTCATTTCCTCCATGATTAATTCTAATTGAAGACCAATGGTATGCCAGAAGTACGTATTCTCATACCATTTCAATATCTTAACGTCACAGTTGGTTCGAAACTGCAATGAATTGCACGACTACAAAGCCCCAGTGTGCAATATCTGGATTACGAATCGGTATCAGACTATACACCTGTCGCCCCGCTGGGGCTTGTGAGTGCGTAGGATGTCACCGTTACTATAAACCTTCCGCCCCTCTGGGGCTTAGAAAAATCGAATAGAGGGTTTTATTGATTATCGCCTTGGTTTAGGACGGTGATTCGATTCAAAATGGCGTTCAAACAAGGTAAGAACGAGAAGGCTTCCACATTCTCCTGTACCAATTGGATTTCGTGATCATGACATAAGTATACCACATTCAACTAACGATTTGAAGGACTTGTGGATGTTACAAGACAGTTATTCAGCATATAGGTCGAAAACGCTATGCTGAAGATTTCGATTTGGCATTGAAAAGAATTGTGCGTGTTTTATCCGCGAATATGATAGAATATAGGAGATAAGCGGCTAAAATCATCGGTATGAATTGAAACTTAAGAAACCGAGTTTTGCGGAAAAAACTCGGTTTCATCATTCCGTCTCTTCATACAATTCAAATCAACCGATAACGAAAGGCGAGGGAAGCATTGAAAGAGGAACTTTTTGTAAGTCAAGAATTCACGTCCGTCAACGGGTTTACCTCCGGGATTGAGGGGCCTGCCTGTGATGCGGAGGGGAATCTCTACGCTGTCAATTATGCGCGGGAGCACACCATCGGAAAGGTCACGCCGGCCGGGGAAGCGAGCGTCTTCGTTGAGCTCCCAAGCGGCAGTATCGGCAACGGCATCCGCTTCGATAGCGCCGGAGATATGTTCATCGCGGACTACACCAATCACAATGTGCTGAAGGTTGACATGGAGACGCGGCGCATTTCGGTTCACGCTCACGAGTCGCACATGAATCAGCCGAATGATCTTGCCATCGGCGCAAATGATATTTTGTACGCCAGCGATCCCAACTGGCCCGAGTCGACAGGGCAGTTGTGGCGAATTGGCGCGGATGGCGAAGTCGCGCGGCTGGAAGCGGAAATGGGAACCACCAACGGGATTGAGGTTAGCCCCGACGAGCGTACGCTCTATGTCAATGAATCCAGGCAACTAAATATCTGGGCGTATGACCTTTCTCCCGATGGCGAGATTAGTAACAAGCGGCTGTTTACCAAATTCCCCGATTTCAACATGGATGGTATGCGGTGCGACGTGGAAGGCAATCTCTATGTCACGCGACACGGCAAGGGCACGGTTGCCAAGATTTCACCGGATGGCGAGGTGTTATTGGAAGTCCAGCTCACCGGCAAGCTTTGCACGAACATCGCTTTTGGCGGTCCCGACGGACGTACCTGTTACGTGACGCTGGCGGACCGGGGAAATGTGGAGACCTTCCGCGCCGATCAACCCGGACGAAGTTGGGGGTTGTCAAAGCGCGGGGCTTGAGAATAGAGGGTGATACGGATTCAAAATCTAAATGTTACACACGTCAAAAACGCCCGATGAATCGGGCAACTACAATCACCCGATGCGTGTAACTCATTGATTAGGAAATAGTATAAGAACCCGAGTTTTCGCGAAAAAATCGGGTTCAAGGGGGATATCATGCGCATTGCGACGGGATGTATTGGTCACGAAACGAATAGCTTTTCGTCTGTTCCGACAACGATAGACTGTTTTAGCAAAATGGTCGGGGATGACATTTTCAGATACTTCAGACACACTGCCACCATCACCGGCGGCTTCATTGACGCCGCCGATGAACTGCATGTAGAGCTCGTCCCCCTCCTCTGGAGTTTCGCGACGCCATCCAGAAGGGTTGAACAGGACGCCTACGAGACGCTTAAAAGCGAATTTCTCGATCGGCTTGCAGGCGCCGGCGAGATTGACGGCGTGGCACTCGATCTGCACGGCGCCATGGTGACGGAGGAGATTGAGGATGCCGAAGCCGATCTGATCTCCAGCGTGCGCCAGATTGTCGGTTCCCGTCCCATCGTCGTGACGTTCGATCTCCACGCGAACATCACTCCCGACACCGTAAAGTACCCCGACGTGATTATCGGATTCGACACCTATCCGCACGTTGACACCTACGAGCGAGGCATCGAAGCGGTTGAAGTCATGCACAAAATCGTGCGCGGCGAACTCCAACCTACAATGGTTTACCGCCAACTTCCTCTTCTCACGTCGCCGCCGGCACAGTGCACCATGAGACCGCCGGCGAGTGATCTCGTGAAAAAACTCCACCAACTAGAATCCGAAGATGGCGTGGTCACGGCGACATTGTCGATGGGATTCCCGTTCGCGGACATCTACAACACGGGGGTTTCCGTGCTCGTAACCACAAACGGGAACCAGGCGCTCGCCGATCAGAAGGCGGAAGAGTTTGCGCGACATATATGGTCAATCCGTGAATCCTTCCGTACCAACCTCGTTTCGATTGAGGACGCCATCAGATATGCAAATCGATCCGAGGGACAGCCTATTGTCTTGGCGGAGGGCGCCGACAACCCCGGCGGCGGTGGACCGTGTGACAGCACGTTTATTTTACGCGCTTTCGTAGAGGCTGATGCCCAAGACGCCGTCGTGGCAATCATCGCCGACCCCGAATCGGTTGTCCAAGCGATTGAGGCGGGTGTCGGAAACCGCGTGAATCTCAACGTTGGCGGTAAGACCGATGACATGCACGGCGAACCCGTGTCGCTTGAAGGCTATGTAAAGACAATTTCCGATGGCGTTTATGTGCGCAAAGGGCCAATGTCGCGGGGCGCGGTTGATCGACTGGGACGCACCGCAGTAATCAAGGCGGGAGGAGTCGAGGTTATATTGACCGAGGAACGCTCACAACCGCTTGACGCCGAAGTCCTTCGTTGCGTCGGCATAGAACCGCGGGACCGGAAACTCATCGCGTTGAAGTCTTCCGTCCATTATCGCGCGGACTACACGCCGATTGCCCACGAGATCTTGGAAGTGGACACGCCCGGTGTCCATAGCCCGAACCTCAATAATTTCAGGTTTGAAAATTTGAGGCGGCCAATCTACCCTCTGGACCCGACAGCGCAGTTTGACGGAGAGTAAAAGCGCGATCAACTGTTTGGCGCATTGACGCCGAGCCGCGAATACAGGGAGTCCGTTTTATGTTTTCGCATTCAAAGATGGTTTACGCCTTAAAGCCTTTTTGAATCATAGACACTTGAGATTAGTGGGCACTTTTCTGTTGTAGAAGAAACCGAGTTTTCAAGAAAAAACTCGGTTTCAAGGCATTTTCTTAGATTTCTAATCCGTATAAGATGGAATTCTGTTGACCGCTGATTGCCAATGTGTTATTATGATTAGTTATATAGACTATACTCCGGGCATCCGGGAGGGAACGATATACAATGTATGACTGGCTCATTGTCGCTTGCGTGGTCATTGTTTTTTGCGCGCTGTCGTGGAAAATTGCCTGGGCACTGGCGCATTTGGCAAGAAGACGTGACATAGATGAGATCAGGGAAGAATTGAGAGCTGAAATATCGGAGGAACGCCAGGAGTTGGAAGCTGATATGGCCGCCCTAACGCGAGAAATGGAAGCCGCGATCTTAGAGATGCGTGACGAGATTAAGAAAGATATGGAGACGGCGCTTGATGATTGGGATTAGGGACATCAGGCAGTTGCAAGAGTCGCTCGTCCCGCATGCGGCAAATCAGAGCGGGTGATTGGGTCGAATCCTCGCTTGACGTAACCGCAGGCTTCCCGACCGTCATTTGGAATTGACGCTTTGCCGACGGGCATCCGGCAGGTGAGTGCGAGGGCATTTTGTCCGTCTCGAGACTTAATCGAACGGGTTACTCGGTTAGTTTTATCACGTCTTTGTATTTCTGTCTAGCGAACTTGTTCCACTCGTTCAGTTTCTGATTTCGATAATCCGGCTTTTTCCACGCCGACTGTGCGATCTCCAGCCCCTCTTCGGCGGTAATCGGCATGTCCGCCAGCCTTTCAAGCGCCGCTTCCCGCTTTTTCTCATCTTTACACTTGTTGATTGCCTTCCACGCGGAAACCAAGTCCTTGTGCGGATCAATAACAAGCGCGCCGATGAGGTCATTGACGAGAGCCCAGCGAATGCCGCCCTTGACGGCGTCGTACCGAATCGGATTCAATTCCCGCTTGAACGGATTGACGACCACGCACCGCTCGCCGAGTTCATCGTACAACTCGGGGATGACACTTGCCCGGTTCAAGCCGCCTCTCCATTTTGGGCCTTCCGGATCACCGTCGCGCAGCACCCAGAGTTTCTGCGCCGTGTCGGAAAGCGCGAACTCAAGAAACGCCTGAGCGACCTTAAGATTCGGCGCGCCCTTAAGAATCGCGATGGAATCGGGACTGACGACCGCGGCATCCGGCGGGACGACATACTTGATGACCTCGTCGCCAAGCACCGCAATTTGCCCGTAGGCGTAAAAATCGATTGCCATCCCGTAGATGACTTGCCCGGACACAACATCCTTGGGAATCGCGTTTGCCCCTGCGGAAAACCCTCGCACATTGGCGCCCAGTTTCGTGATGAGCTCAAATCCCTTCTCCCAGCCGTATCCCTGCAGGATGATTTCGTACATCATGTGGGCGCTTCCGCTTTCGCGCGGATCCGCGGCGCCAACCCGACGGATTAAGTCCGGGTGCGTCAGATCTTTCCATCTTGATACTTTGGGCAAGCCGAGGAATTGGCGAAGTTCCTCATTGTGCATGATGCCGAAACTGGATAGAGCCGCCCCATACCAACGATATTCGGGGTCATAAACGGGGATTCCGAAAATCTCTTTCGGCACGCGCGCCAATTGGGCATCGGGCAACTTGTGGGGAAGAAGGAAACCCCATTCCGCAAGTTTGAGGTAATTGTCCGTCCCGCCGCCGAAAAAAAGATCGATCCCGATGCCATCGGGAACACGTTGAAACTCGGACTCAATGAAGCGGAAGTCTGAAGACGAACCGCCCAAATCGATCCAATCCAGCGCCACCGATCGACCCGTCTCCCGCAGATACCACTCCTTGAAGGCGCGTCCGAACTCTTTTTCTATTGACTCGGGATGCGGTGATATGATGATGAGCTTGTCGTCGATGGCGTGTGATTTTGGGGGACAACCGATCACACAATAGAGAATGAGGATTGCGGAATAAATAATCCCGCCCATGTTTAGAAATCGTGCAAGAAACCGAGTTTTTTCGCCAGAACTCGGTTTCTCAAGTTCCGTTAGCGCCTTCTTTTGACATGAGCCGATAATCCTCTTGGCGGGGGTTACTACTGTAATTATACTCGGCATTGGGGAAAACCGCGTGGGCTTCGGTAAAAATCGGGTGATGACTATAGAAAACGACTGAGGATCGAGGGCATTTTCCACATCAACACAAGAATGACTGTCAACAGGATAAGATAGAACACGAGCAATTGCCACGATCTTCGCTTAAACGGACGTTGCGAGGGGCGCTTGGCAGATTTCATGAGGTATCTCCACGCATTTCACGAGGTCACCGCTTAAAGAAGCATCCTCAAATTAGGCGCTTCTTTGTTTTCTTGGGGTCATCGATACGCGCGGCGTGAACCGAAACGATGCCATATCCGAAGACATCTTCAACCATAAATTCAATGTTGTCATGGATGACCTTTTCGCCCGGTTCCGGGAGATGACCGAGCTCGGCCATGATGAAGCCGCCTATCGTGTCACATCGATCTTTGGGTATGTCCGCGCCGAGTTGATCGTTGACAACATCAATCGCCGTACGCGCGTCAAGCGACCAGTGATCGTTTCCAACCATTTCCGCATGCGGGGTATGACGCTTGTGGTTGTATCGAAGTTCACCGACAATCAACTCGATGATATCGTCAATCGTTATGAAGCCCGTGCACCCGGCATGTTCTCCGATAACTGCCGCTACAGGTTCGGTCGAAGCCCGTAACTCCTCAAGCAGCTCGCTCACCGGCTTTGTTTCCGGCACACGCTCCAGTCGGCGCGTAAAGTTGCTTATGTCGCTATATTCACGCGGCATATAAAGGATTTCCATGATATCCACGACACCGACAAGCCTGTCTATACGTTCCTCAAAAACAGGCACGAAACGGTAGTTGGCGCTTTGCGCCATGGCTTTGACCTGTTCGGTGGGGGTGTTGACGTGGACCGCCACGACCTCGGAGAGAGGAATCATAACTTCGCGCACAGCCGTGGTCGATAACGAAAACACGCCCCGCAGCATGCGGACTTCGTTACTTGGGAAGGTGTCAAGATTCGCAAATATCACGCGCTTGATATGCTCCTCCGTGGGACCGCTTTTGCGCCTACGTCTGCCGAAAAAGCCTTTCGGCTCGCTGTCGGAATCCTGTTTCGGCGCAATCACGCCCCCTCGCTGCGCGGAAACAACCAACGCATCCGAAGGCGTTGCTTCGACAACCTTAATGTTTTCTGATTCGGTTTGTTTTTCGTTCAATTTTTACCTCGCTCCCATAATCTTCCGGTTTTGACCAATTCCACAAAGTTATATTGAAAGTTATATTGTTTGAACACCGCGCCTAGGGAAGTAACCTGCGGATAAGTAATCCTTCGACAATCCTCGACAGTATTCAAACTGAGTCAAATGTTACTTAGCAACTTCAGCGAAATGCAAGAAACCGGGGAAAACCGCGCTTTTCTCGGAGGCGAACGGCCCAATCGATGCGGAAAGCAACCAATTCGCGCGTCTAAAATCCTCACTTTGCCGATGCGGGATGATAGCATACCCGGAACTCTCGCCGCATTAAGAAACAACCGCCGTAGGCAGGGAGCAAGCGAACGGATAACGGGTGTGATAGTGAATCCCGGTAATTATTCGTTCCATACACATTATATTTGATCGCTCCCACCGGGGTGGCGCCTTACATCATCAACACAGTTTCGCCTTTCATGCAATCGTTTTCCCCCTTGATTCATCAAACGCAGTGTTTCACTAATCCGTTTCAAGTTAGCATTTTCAATAAGTTTTTTTCCAGCTCGCGAGGCAAAAATACAGTCGTTGTCATCGATTAATTTTCGGCTTTTTATCAATATTCCGGCGCGTATACTGGCGCCGAAGCCTTTCGCTAAAAGGGTTTACGCGCAAGACGATGGCAAATTTGCGCTTCCGAACGCGGACGAAGAATCCGTAAAGAAAACTGTTGACAATTGGCAGAACTATGGTATGATATATCAGATGTTGTATAATAGTTGGAATTATACACAAGATGCCGGTGATCTATGAAATGCCCCTACTGTGAGAGTTTTGAGACAAAAGTCCTGGACAAACGCGAGACCGACGGTAGAAGCGTCACCCGCAGAAGAAGAGAATGTCTCATTTGCGAAAAACGGTTTACCACTTACGAACGAGCAGAGGTATTGGATCTTTTCGTCATCAAGAAAGATCAGCGACGCGAGGCATTTAATCGCGAAAAATTGAGACGCAACCTCATGAAGGCGTGCGAAAAGCGACCGATTAGCCAAGGAACCATCAATCGCCTGATTGGGGAAATCGAACAACAGTTGATTGGCATGCGGAAATCGGAGATTGACAGCCGATCAGTTGGCGAGTTGGTAATGGACATACTCAAAGACACCGACAAAGTCGCCTATATCCGCTTTGCCTCCGTTTATCGCGATTTTAAGGATGTGGCGGATTTTGAGAAGGAACTGCAACAGTTTACGCAGAACCCGCAATAAGGTTATGCGCCGCATTCGACTGAAGTGAATTCCTTTAAGACTCAATGTAGATATACTTCACGCTGCTGAAAATTGCGTGTTTTCAAGCGTCTGGCGGTAGGTGCGGTTGGAAACCGCACCTACGGGGAGCGCGGAGTATAGATGCTTTAAGTCTTGTCGTTCGGCGATTCATTGCGCGTAATGCGTGATGGGGTTTCTATCGCCCTTGATGTTCACTCGGTTGCTCGTAGCCTAAATTTCTTACGTATCACAATCAACGGAGTGACTAACACGGGAGATTGATACCCCTCTCCAATTCCCGACAGGTTGGGATTTGGGGATTGCTCCGGCACAGTTACCTTTTATGAGTGCTTTATCCAGAATTTGATGTATTGCAGTACCTTGTAATTGCGGCTGCTCCCTTGTAAACCCAATCTCGCAAGTTGGCGGCTTCGAAAGGAAGAAAGATGTCTGAAACGAAACAATCCAACCCGAATGTTAAGTCGATTGTCGGCGCGCCGTCCGGCGAATCTCCCCGTGTCGAACAGTCCGATACCACGCGGAAGCGCGGCTTGAAAATTGAGCGCCATTTCACTGATTCCGGCAACCATCCGTTTGACGAGATGGCATGGGAGCATAGAGACGCGACAATCTATAACGAAAAAGGGGAAACGATTTTTGAACAAAAAGACGTTGAAGTTCCAAAATCTTGGTCGCAGTTGGCAACCGATATAGGAGCTTCGAAATATCTCCGAAAAGCAGGCGTGCCGGGGACCGGCAACGAAGTTAGCATGCGCCAACTGGTTCAACGGGTTGCCCGAACCATACGACGCTCCGGAGAGGAGTTCGGCGGTTACTTCGCGACCCCTGAAGATGCCGAGGCGTTCGAGTCGGAGTTGACCTATCTGCTGATTTCGCAACGCGGGGCATTCAACTCCCCGGTGTGGTTCAACTGCGGGCTTTGGCACGAGTACGGCATTGAAGGCGGCGGCGGCAATTTCTTCTGGGATCGAGCGACGCAAAGCATCCAGACCACGACGAATGCTTATGAGCATCCGCAGAACTCGGCGTGTTTTATTCAGAGCGTAGACGATTCACTCGACTCGATGCTTGAACTGCAAAAGGCGGAAGTTCGGCTTTTCAAATACGGAAGCGGCACCGGCACAAATTTCAGCCAAATTCGAGCCAAACGCGAGGAGTTGTCCGGCGGCGGGGCATCGTCGGGGGTTCTCTCGTTCCTTGAAGGTTTTGACCGGTGGGCGGGAAGCATCAAGTCCGGCGGCACCACCCGCAGGGCGGCGAAGATGGTCATCCTTGACATGGATCACCCGGAGATTGAAGACTACATCGACTGGAAACTGCGCGAAGAGAAAAAGGCGCAAGCGCTCATCGCCGCCGGTTACGAATCCGATTTTAACGGCGAAGCATACCGTACCATTAGCGGGCAGAACAGCAATAACTCCGTCCGAATACCCGACGCCTTCATGGAATCATACCTCAAGGACGGGAGATGGCATACCACGTATCGCATGGATGGAAAGGTCGCCGACGAGCATGACGCCAAGCATTTGATGAACAAGATTTCGCACGCCGCTTGGGCATGCGCGGATCCGGGCGTGCAATTCGACGGCACCATTCAGAAATGGAATACCTGCAAGAATACGGACCGAATCAACGCCACGAATCCGTGCAGCGAATTCGTCTTCTTGGATGATACGTCGTGCAATCTGGCGAGCATCAACTTGGTGAAGTTCCTGAAGGAGGATGGCAGTTTTGATGTCGAGGCGTACCGTCATGCTATCCGCGTCTTCATCATAGCGATGGAAATCATTGTGGAAATTTCCTCATACCCGACAGAACGGATTGCGAGACGATCACACGATTTTCGTCCACTGGGTTTGGGATACGGAAATCTGGGCGCGCTACTGATGTTAAACGGAATCCCGTATGACTCGGAGATTGGCAAAGCGTGGGCGGGAGCCATCTCGGCAATTTTGTCGGGGCACGGTTATCTGACCAGCGCCGAGATCGCGAGCAGTGTCGGCGCGTTTGCGGGATTTGATGAAAACCGAATGGCGATGCTGGATGTGATGCGGATGCACCGCGACGAGGCTTACAAGCTTGACGAGTTCGCGTGTCCGCAAAACCTGCTCAACGCGGCGCATGAAGATTGGGACGATTGTGTGCGAATGGGGGAACGCTTCGGATACCGCAATTCGCAGATTAGCGTGATCGCCCCGACTGGCACCATCGCGTTCTTGATGGACTGCGATACGACGGGCATAGAACCAGATTTCGCGCTCGTGAAATTCAAGAAGCTGGCGGGCGGCGGGTATTTCAAGATTGTCAATCAGGCGGTGCCAAGAGCGTTGGCGCAACTCGGCTATCCGCGCAGCCAAATTGACGAGATTGTCACTTATGTCGTCGGTACAGGCACACTCAGAGGCGCAACGTACATCAACGAGCAGACGCTGAGGCAACGAGGCTTTACCGATGAGGACTTGTCAAGAGTGGAGCAAATGCTGCCAAACGTTTTTGGCTTGGAGCATGCTTTTGCCCCCGGCATCCTCGGTGACGATTGCCTGAAACGCCTCGGAATTGATGGGGAGAAAGCGGGAGAGCCGGGATTCAATCTGCTAAGCGCCATCGGATTCCGTCAGGAAGAGATCGACGCCGCCGATGAAATCATCTGCGGACGCGGCACGGTCGAAGGCGCCCCCTACCTCAAGGAAGCGCACTACCCCATCTTTGATTGCGCGAACAAGTGCGGACGAACCGGGACTCGTTATATCGAGCCGATGGGGCATGTCAGGATGATGGCGGCGGTGCAGCCGTTCATCAGCGGCGCCATCAGCAAGACGGTCAATCTTCCGAACGACGCCACGGTGGACGACATCACCCAAGTTTATGTTGAAGCGTGGAGACTCGGCGTCAAATGTCTGGCGGTCTATCGAGATGGGTCCAAGAGCAGCCAACCGTTGTCCTCGGCGAGTCAGCAGGAGGAGAAAGAGAGTCGTCCCGTGCGGAAGCGTTTGCCCGATGAACGCCACTCGATCACCCACAAGTTTAGCGTGGGAGGACATGAAGGCTATCTCACTGTCGGCATGTATGAGGATGGCAGACCCGGTGAGGTGTTTCTGAACATGGCGAAAGAGGGATCGGTTATCTCCGGATTGATGGACACCATCGCTTTAATGACCTCGGTTTCGTTACAACACGGCGTGCCGTTGGAATTCTTTGTGGAAAAGTTCAGTCACATCCGATTTGAACCATCCGGATTCACGAACAATAAAGACATCCCCATCGCCAAATCCATCATCGATTACGTCTTCCGCTGGCTTGGGCTAAAGTTCCTCCCCGACAGCCAAATCGTCGCCGATGAAGTTGTAAGTCTTGAAGATCAGTTAGCCGATCCGAGACAACTGCGCCCGCTATCATCCGGTGAAGGCGTTGATAAGATTGAAGCGCGAGAGAAACAGGTGGCGACCATGCAGTCCGACTCGCCCCCTTGCCACGCCTGCGGCACAATCATGACGCGGAGCGGAACGTGCTACCGATGCGCCAACTGCGGCGCCACGAGCGGATGTTCATAGGACGCGCACGGTTTCCCCGGTGCAGACGGAGGTTTTAAGAATGAAGATTATCGCCGATTTGTGCGTGGTGCCGATAGGCGTGGGAGTATCCGTTTCAGAGCATGTCGCCGCCTGCGAGAAGGTACTCAAGGAGGCGGGATTGGAAACCCAACTTCACGCTTACGGCACCAATATAGAGGGAGAATGGGATGCCGTATTCGCCGCGATCAAGCGCTGCCACGAAGTTGTCCACGATATGGGAGCGCCGCGCATCTCGACAACGTTGAAGTTCGGCACGCGCATTGACCGAAATCAGAGCATGGATGACAAGGTCAGTAGCGTCCAGCAAAAATTGGGAACGCAATGATGGGAGAGCGGAAGATTGCAAGATAGGGGCACATCTACACTCTTCTGTTCGTAGCCGCGCAATTTGACCTGCGTCCAGACACTATCCATAAGGCCGGGAATATGATTTACTCGGCAGCGCATTGGTCTCTACACTACAATTTTCTAATTCACCGTAAAGTTTATGAAAATCTCCCCGGACTGTACCACTTGAGACACACTCTTAGGCAGCGCGCTGAACCGAATCTGTTCGACGTAGCGTCTGGCGCGCTCCTTTAGCCTAACTTCGCCGATAGTCGTCCGTCCCGGCTTGATTTGCACGCTGAACACGCTCCCGTCGGGCCGAACCTTGAAGTTGAGATGCACGCCGCCGCCCTGCTTGCCCTTCGACTGGAGCGGCTTCTCCAACCCGCTTATCACCGCTCGACCACTGACCTCCCCGCTGATTTCGTAAGGCACGCCCTCCGTAATCAGGTTCGTTTTGACTCCCGACAATTTGCCTGGCGCGAACCTGCCCGCGAGCGCCTTTCCACTCTCACCCGTGAATGTCCGGCGCGCATCTCGCTCCGGCAAACCCTTATGGCTATCGCGACCCTGATGCCCCGTTTGAATGTCAAGCGGTTTGCTACGCACCAGAGCGTCCGGCTCATCCAGAAAATCCCCCTTGCTGCGTCCTTTTGACGGAGGCGCACCCAGTGACAAGCGATCGGGATTCTCGTTCGACGCCTGTGTTTTTCGGAGATTCGGCAAGCCGCCCTCCGTTTGCGTGGCAGACAGATAATCGCGAAGATCGGTCGTGGGTTGGATTTGGGGCAGCGTCTCGGAAGGACGGCTCTTTCGAACATCGGGAATGGCGATAGGAATCTCCGTTTTGATCTTTTTTTTCGGCGTTTTGGTCTTAACGAATTCAACGATAGTGGCGGGTTCCTTGGGTCGCGGCGGTGATTTGGGCGCAATCGCCAACGCCATCAAGAGGGCAAACACAACGTGTTCAATGACCGCGATTCCCAAGAAAAATCGTCCTTTACGTTTGGGTTTTTTCGTATCCATCGTTTTTTCAATCCTGTTTCAATGTCCGAATATCCTCGAATTCCTCTTGGAAGAGCTTATATTCCCCGGCAGCGAGAAAACGCACGAGCGACATCCCGTGCCTCTCCAGATCCGCCAGAAATCTATCCGCCTTGTTCCTGAAGTAGTCGTAAGCGACGTAACTGGGAAGCGCGACGATTAACCCCGCCGCCGTGGTTAACAGCGCTTCGGAAATGCCGTCCGCGATAGTGGGCAATTGCTTGGTTTGCGCGTCAATCAGGGCGCCAAACGACCCCTTCATGCCAAGCACCGTACCGAGCAAACCGGTAAACATCGCAACGGGCGCGAGCATTCCCAACGTGGTGAGGTCCTCGGTCAAAACCGGTTTCTCGGCGCGTATCGCCTGACGCACGACGCGCTTGAGGGTTTCCTCGTCCGCATGGCGATGTCGAATGCCGGCTCGCAGGACGTTGCTCAGTGGCCCCGGGCTCTTTTCGCACATCTTGATTGCAACGTCCGGATTGCCCTGAACAAGCTCATGATAGATGCTCTGGGTCACAAAACGCGACGGGATAACACGCGGACGGTGTAGGTGGTAGGCGCGCTCAAGAATGATCTTGTGTGACCACAGCGAGAAAAAGATAATCGGGATTAATATGGGACCACCGCTTGTTAACCGGTCTACCCCCGAGATAATCAGGTTTGCGAGATATTCCATAAACGGTTCTTTCAATCAGGAGTTTTAGAGCGTCTTATCCCAAGCGGTTCTTGTCATGAGCGGGTTAAACCGATATGTTGAAACCGCATTGATTCCGGGAAGAAACCGAGTTTTGAGGAAAAAACTCGGTTTCTAAAGTTCACTTGGCGCCTTCTTTCGACGTAAGCAGCGGCAGAATTGTTTTACGGCATACGGAGTATGCCTACTACTCTTAGGCTCCCCATATTGATTTGGGCGCTACCTTTATATCGACATTACCTTCGGTGATTCGATCTCGGGGATACCCGAGACAGTGCGAGACGTAAAGCACCTCACCGATTACTCGAAATCGATCTCGGTGTTGATGACCGTACACATGGATTATTGATTTAAGTTGTCGAATCTGCTTGTCGATACAGGCGCATCCGGCAACACGGCTGAAATTGAATCTCGGGTGGCGGTCACTGTATCGCATGCCGGCGGCGTTTTTTTCCCGCGCCGCGCTGAAAATGAGATCCGTGCGGGGCAGGAAATGGCTAAATGAGATGACTGGCGCATCATAGGCACGGTTCACGTTTTTCTGGTTCAAGCGCAGGAAGTAATATGATATCGGTTCGCCATTTCCCGCGGTTTCCCACTTGGTGAACCGGTTGTCACTCCACATCGACAGCGTCGGGTCGTCCCCGGGCATGGGAACAAACAAGCTACAATTCCCCTCCTCCGGTTTTACGTACCACGAGAAAAGCGGGACAATCCAAACACCGGCAGTATTTTCCGAGTCGGCAACTTTCGCGGGGCTCGTCTCCACACCCAGTGATCGACAGAGGTCCAAAATGCGCCAGAACTTCGCTATCGAGTCAACGCATTCATTACGCCGTACCCACAGGTCATGGTTGCCCGGCACAAAAAAGACGCGCCGAAACTTCGAACGTAATAGCGCAAGGCAGGTCTTCAGTTGGTCGAGATTGTCGCTAATATCACCCGCTAACAGGAGTGTATCGTCCACATACTCAGTGTCGGACATTTGCTGAAGAAGGGACATGTTACGTTTGTAATCGACGTGGAGATCCGACAGAGCGTATACGCGCATTCGATAGTTATTTACCTTGAAGATTTCTCATACTTGATGGTGCGCATTACAACTACGATAAAATACGCAATTTCCAGCGGTGTGTAGTATACCTTGAAGATTTCTCATACTATTTCCAAATCCAAGTGTTTCAATCGATCCGAGACGATCAAACGAACGGATAGTGAGTAGGATTTTCTATCGCACTCATTGTTCATTCGCTTGATCGATAGAGATCCTCAATGAATTGCACTACTACAAACTGTCGGAACTTGTGCCTTATAGATTCGGATTTATACTCCATGCTGTTAGAAACCGCGTCTTTTTGTAGGAGCGATCTCCAGACGTGCGTTCACGGCAGGTGCGGTTGGAAACCCAGCGGATCTCTATCGCACTCATTATTCATTCGCTTGATCCTACGGACTAGATGCTTGAAAACACGCAATTCTCGGCAGCGCAAAGTATAGTATCAGAAGGCTCCGAGCGTCCGGATGAAATCAACTTGATTCATGCCGAAGCCTCGCTAATTCCAGACACTCTGTATCCTTCCAAACCGGGATTGGTGTCAATGATCTCCCGAACCGCTTCGCGGGAACGCCGCCGAGCGGGAAATTTATCGGCGTTGGCAATTCGTAGTAGAATCCGAGCGCCGACAGCGCTGGCTTTCCTCAGGTTTTCCAGTTCCACTTTTTCCAGTGTGTCGTACGCCGTATGCCCAAAACCCCGTCCGTGCGGCGGCGCTTGGGGATCGCTCATATCGCCGGACGGCACGCCCTTCAGCACAAACGGGAAGTGGTCCGAGTAGGAATTAACCTTTTGACCCAGAGGGATTTCCGCCGCCATCTCTTGTGCCGCCTCTTGGAAAAAGGGCTCTAATTCGTCCCATTGATGCAAGCCGATTCCCTTGCGCCCCGCTCCGCCCGAGGCATCCATATTGAACATAAAGCGTATCCGTCCAGTTCGTCTTCATGGGCAGCCACATAACGAAACGCCCCGGTTAACCCGATCTCTTCCGCTCCGAAAGCAATGAATCGCACAGTGCGTTTGAGGACGTTCGCGGCATACCGCGATAAAACCCGCGACGCTTCAATGACTGAAACCATGCCGGAGGCAGGATCGTGAGCGCCTTGGGATATGTCATGCCCGTCGTAGTGGCAACCGACAATCACCATTTCGTCCGGATTTTCGTTTCCCGGCAGATCGCCGATGACATTCCACGATGTTCTGGCTTCGTTGATGTCCGTGGTGCGCAGATGTAATCGTACATTTCCGTACCTCTCAGCCAAGCGAAGCAGAAATGCGCCATCCTCTTTGCAAATCGAGATGCCCGGAATCGGCGCGATCTTGTCATTTTGAAGGCTGCCTGTTTCTGGTCCCACACCGGGATGCTCGCTGACAAAGATAAACGCCTTCGCATTGCCAAGCACCGCCCGATCATACTTCTCCTTCCGATGCACCCACCTGCCCAAATCCGGTGGCGAGGCGCTCAAAGCCATGACAATTTTCCCAGCCATGCGCCCGCCAAGCTCATCGTACTCTGCCGGACTGCCGTAGCCGACGGAGACAAGTTCGGCGGCAGTTTCATCTGCCGGGCAGTAGGGAAGCGAAATGCACGGGATAGACTTTTGAACGGGTTCTTCAACTTCCAGTGTCGCTTGCCCGCGAGTCCACCCCGCATAGGGAAATGCCTCCAGATGTACATTTTTGAGACCGTACCGCGTGAAAGTCTCATGGATGAATTCCGCGGCTTTCCGTTCCTCCGGTGTGCCGGCAAATCGAGAGCCGAAGTCGTCACACAAGACGGTAAGATTATCCATCGATTCGCGCGATGTATAGATGTCGCCTACCAGTTGGCGATCAAGCTGAAGATATGGACGCTCGCGGCTCAATTTCGTTCTCCTCAAGTTGCTTGCTTGGTAGCGCCTACTGCACAGTTTTCTGTTCGGCAGGAGGCGTTAGACTGTTGCCAGGAACCTCAAAGAGATTCAATTCTTCTTCCTCGTCGGGCGGCATTTCCAACTCATCCATTTCCGCGTCGGCAATCTTCTTCAGTTTCCACTGATTCAGCAGTCTGATTCGCCGCCCCTTGACTTCAATGATGTTCAACCGCGCCAGCCCGTTGAGCAGATCGCCAGCCGTTTCGCGAGTCGTTCCAATGAGCTTGGCTAGATGGGCTCCGGATAGCTTTACGCGCAATTCCATGCCGTTACTATTGTGAACTCCTCCCCCATCGGCTAAAGAAAGCAGTAGAAACGCAAGCCGTGAAGAAGCCGTGCGGAACGCGAGGTTTTCGAGATGGTTCCGGATCTGGCGCCGACACGTTGGAGCAAACTTTGTCAGACGCATTGTCAGGTCGGGTTTCTTCTTGAGAAACAGTTCAAAGTCTCGCCGACGCATAATATACAGAAGCGAATCGTCCAACGTTTCGGCTATGGTGTCACGAGGCTCGTCGTCAAGGGCGACCTCACCGAAGATGTCGTCTGCTTCAACAACCTCTTGCGTAAGCCCTTCGCCGTTGGGCAAAAGTTTGTAGATTTTGACCCGTCCCTTCTTTAGGAGGTAGACAGTGTCGCCGAAATCCGTTTTTCCGCTCACCTGCTCGCGTCGACCAAACGCCTTAATGATGGCGCTTCGATCCAGCGCATAGAAATCCGCCTCTGTCAGATTGCGAAAGAGATTGACGTTTTTCAAATACCAAATCTGTGTTTGCATGTTCTATTTCTCATCGCCGCCGCGCGAGGTTCGGCAATCGGGGTAATTCTCATGAATCGCTTTCTCATCTTGCATAGTCAGGTTTCGCCGTGTTCAACCCAAATACTGGAAAGAATCTGCCGCATGAAGGCACGGCTGACGTGAACAAGAGGTATACATACCGCGCTTTTTTGAAGGTTCACGCTCGGTTTCCTCACATCTTCGTGAAAAACCGGGATTGAAGAATAGGTACAAAAAGTTGAACAAAACGCCGATTTTTGAGGGCGCGTTCACGTTTTTCAAGATTAAGGTTCCTTTGACGGTGCGGGTTCGTGGCGTACCAAAGGTGAACAAGATGTTAACGGACGGAAAAGATCCATTTTTCCGGCGCGTTTTCACGGTTTAGATACGAGAGGTTACGGCGTTTTTGGCATAGCGTTGTCATTTCTATAATATTATACTATTTGTGTGTAAAGTTGTCAAGTTAAAAATTGTATATGTCATATCGATCAGAGTTAGTTGCAATTTTATCATATATCATTGATATCGGCAATACAATATTTTGACCGCGACGCGGGTCAAAGAAAGAAGGAGAGAAGAATAAGGGTTATGAAGAATAAGGGTTATGTAGGTTGGATTGAAATGTCAATTGTGAACCGCTATCAAACCAGGGGAATTGCACCTGATTTTTGGCACAAGGAAGATTGGAAGGATGGAAGACTGGAAGGGTAAAAATTTTCCGACCATGCATATCTCAAGCCAGATGGATACGCAAAACCCGCTGGATTCCCCAATACAATGGTCGCAGTGTTAAATTTCACTACGATTTTGGGGGGTTTTAGCGGTATCGGTATCTAGGCGCGGTTAGCCTGTGGACGGGGGTTTCTTGATGGGCCGTTCAACCCAACCTACGGATTATCGCTGAAAAGTTTAGATGCGATTTCCCGGCGTCTTCCCATGATTTCGGTTGACCTTTGCTCTAACGCGGTTGTATAATGAGACGCGTAACATTATGCGTAGTCCACATGAATTATTTGGATTGAAGGTATCTTTATCAATTTCGAATGATGAACACCGTCCCTCAACCAGAGGCTTCAACGCCGTCGTCGGAAAAATCGCTTCGGCAGCGCATGCGACAGTTTTATGAGAGCTCGGAGACCTATAAAGGGCTTCTCGCCGAACATGACGAAGCGTATCATCGACCGTTTGTAGAGCTTGTCAATCGTTATGCGCCATCAAACGCCAAGATTTTGGAACTTGGTTGCGGCAATGGCGTCGCGGCGATGTTGCTCAATCGGTCGGGGCATGATGTTGTCGGAACAGACATTTCCGCGCTCTTCCTAGAGGACGCGGCAACGTGGCAAAAGACTGCGACTCGCGAGGGCGAACATAGCTTGGAATACCGAGTTTGTGATGTGCTTGAACTTCCGTTTCAGGATGAGGCGTTTGATGTCGTGTGTTCAAACGAACTTATTGAACATGTGCCGGATGTTGAAACGGCGGTTTCGGAAATGGTCCGCGTGACCCGCAAAGGCGGAAGAATCATCGTATGTGGGCCAAATCTGTGTTCTCCACTCATGCCGCTTATGGACCTGGCGCGCTTAATTCGCGGGAAACCTGGCAGACCTGTTTGGGGTGAAACAAAGCGGCAAGCGTTCGCCAGCAGTATGAAGAATTTCTCCTTGTATCTGAAGAAACGGTTGTCGCCCACGCCACAATTTCTATACCGCGAACCCGACCTTGAAGATCAGGTTTGCGGCGGGGATGGCGACAGCGCCTACTACGCGAATCCGATTGACCTTGAGAAAAGTTTCCGACTTCGCGGGCTTCGGATCGTGAAACGATGCGCCGGCGTTAGCGCCAAAGGCAAGATTATGGCAACCTGTTTCCCCCGCATTAGTTTCTATATTAGCATGGTTGTGCAGCGATGAATATTCGTCCTGACGATTTCGTCCTTGAAATAGGGAGCGGACATAATCCCAAGACGCGGTCCGACATCCTCTGTGACAAGTTTATTGAAAACGACTTGCAGCGAGGCGGGGGCATTGTGGCGGATCGCCCGCTTGTCGAGGCAGACGGTCAGTATCTGCCATTTGAAGACGCTTCTTTTGATTACGTCATCTGTTCTCACATTTTGGAGCACGTTGAAAATCCGGAGTTGCTGATTCGCGAGTTAACTCGCGTCGCTTCGGCCGGTTATATCGAAACCCCTTCCGAGATTGCCGAAAGACTCTACGGATGGCCGTACCATAACTGGATGGTCAATCTTGTCGATAACCGATTGATTATTCAGAAAAAAGCGGTTGAAAGTCAATTTGGCCAGCTTTTTCACGCCTTGGCGGCGCATGACAAGCATTTTATGCGCTTTCATGTCACCCATCACAAGCTATTTTTGGTACAGTATGAATGGGTAGGCAAGATTGACTACGAGATTCTCCCGCCTGAAGCCTCCACGCTTGACCTAGAGTCTCGAAAGACAGTTGCCGGTATGCTGGACGAGGTGAATCATACGTCATTTTGGAAGAAATGGGCGCCACTCGCGAAGACCCGAATGCCGAGAAATGTCGTCTCCAAGGCAAAATCGGTTTTCGTGAAACGGCGTCAAAGTTCCGCCAAGACATTGAAAGATGTTTTGGCGTGTCCGCTTTGCAAAGGGGAGATTGGTTGGGAAGCAGACCGGGTTTGGTGTGAGGCTTGCGGGCTGGATTATCCGGTTACTCACGGCATTCCGCGTATGGCGCCTCCCGAATCAAGGTTAAATCATGAGGGACGCGGATAAACGCGGATAAACGCAGATTAGAGAATTCTAGTTATGGATTCCGCTATTGGGGCGTTTTGGCAGTTGTCTGAACTGTGATTTATGTGATTAAGTGATTGCCATGATTTTCAGTCTTTAGTTGCCCGTCATGTGCAGGGAACAACGATCGTTGTTCACTACAGAAGCGCGTAAGTCATTGTGCCGATGCTGTAATACATTGATACCGGAAAGAAACCGAGTTTTGAGGAAAAAAGGGATCTCTATCGATCAAGCGAACGAATAGTGAGTGCGATAGCAAATCCTACTCCCTATCCACTCGTTTGATCGGTTTCGGTTGAACCACATATTTAGCGAGTTATACTCCATGCTGTTAGAAACTGCGTCTTTTTGTAGGAGCGATCTCCAGGTCGCGACGTGCGTTCACGGCAGGTGCGGTTGGAAACCCAGCGGATCTCTATCGCACTCATTATTCATTCGCTTGAGGGATTTCTATCGCACTCATTATTCATTCGCTTGATCCTACGGACTAGATGCTTGAAAACACGCAATTCTCGGCAGCGCAAAGTATAGACATTAAAGGATTGAATATGGAATGCGATAGAGTTCTCTTTCTATCCGTATCTACGCCGAACACTTCTCATAGGCTCATGAAAATTGAACCACGTACCAAATAAACCGACCCATAAGGAATATTATGCCACAGCTTAAAATTTATACAACCGATTACTGTTCTTGGTGTGACCGCGCAAAACGGATTCTCGAGGATCAAGGCATCGAATATGAGGAAGTCAATATCCATGGTGACCCGGCGATGCGTGATGAAATCGAAGCCTTGACGGGACGCCGCGATGTTCCGCAAATCTTCATCGACGACCAACACATCGGGGATGATGACGACTTGGCGGAGCTCGCCCGAACAGATAAATTGCGGAAAATGCTACAACTTGAAGGAGAATCTGGAATGACAACAACTGAAAGAAACAATGGCGATGCCGCAGAGGAGCGGAATGTTATTATTATCGGAGGCGGGACAGCGGGCTTCGCGGCGGGAGTTTACACGTCGCGCGCCATGCTTGAGCCACTGCTGATAACCGGCGATGCGCTCGGCGGGCAACTCTCGTTGACGCTGGATCTTGAAAACTATCCCGGTTTCTTCGGAACCGAAGCCGCGGACTTCATTCAAGGATTACAGCAGCAAGCCGAGCGCTTCGGTACGGAGGTGCGGTTCGATATGGTCACGGAGATTGACTTCAATCGACACCCGTTCTACGTGAAAACGTATGATAAAGAATACCTGGCCAAAGCGGTTATTGTCTGCACCGGCGCTTCCCCGCGCAAGCTCGAGGTGCCGGGCGAAGAGGAGTTTGGTGGACGCGGCGTGTCCTATTGCGCCACCTGCGATGGCTTCTTTTTTCAGAATCAGCGACTCATCGTTGTCGGTGGCGGTGACGCCGCTATCGAGGAGGGCATATTCTTAACCAAGTACGCTTCAGAAGTTTACATCGTTCATCGCCGCGATCAACTTCGAGCAAGCCAGATCATGCAGGAGCGCGCCTTCAAGAACGACAAAATCAAGTTTATCTGGAACACGGTCGTTGAGGAGATTCGGGGTGACGGCGAAAAGGTCAATGGTGCATTGCTCCGGAACGTTGAAACCGATGAGAAACAGGTGTTCCCTATTGACGGTGTGTTCATCTTCATCGGACATATACCGAACACGGAATTGTTCAAGGGAACTATCGAATTTGATGATCAAGATTACATCGTTGTGGACAAATTGCAAAGCACGAATATTCCGGGTGTCTTCGCCGCTGGCGATGTTCATGACCATATCTTCCGCCAAGCGATAACGGCCGGCGGCGCCGGAGCCGCAGCGGCAATTTCGGCGGAAAAGTTCATTGCAGAGTTAGAAAACAGGTCTTATCCGGGAAAATAGGGGCGGCTCGGGTTTAGAGAGGGCGCCAAGCCACTTTGAGAAACCGAGTTTTCAGGAAAAAACTCGGTTTCAGGCACGATTTCTTAGCATGATCGATTAACACAAACATGGTGGATACAAAGCTTATCCGGGAAAGTAAGGGCGGTTCACGTAAAGAGAGCGCGCCAAGCGACTTTGAGAAACCGAGTTTTCAGGAAAAAACTCGGTTTCAACCACGATTTCACAACATGATTGGCAAACACAGACTTGGTGGATGAGGAGTTGAAATGAACGTTAGCGTAACGGTTGAAGATTTCAAAACGTCGGCGGTTGATGCTGTCGTCGTGGGTGTTTTTGAAGGCGAAGAATCTACCAGAAGCGGAATCTTCGAGATGGCGGACGAAGCGCTGGATGGGGCGCTTCGTCGTTTGGTTGATTTGGGAGATTTTAAGGGTGAACACAAACAAGCGTCTATCCTCTATACGAACGACGCTATCACTGCGCCTCGTCTCGCGCTTGTCGGCATGGGTAAATCGGATGAATTCGATACGCAAAAAGCGCGCGAAGCCGCCGGTGAAATTGTGTGTCAGCTTCGAGATCTCGGCGTCAAAACGATAGCGATTCCAACACCGTCAGACGCCCCGCCGGACATGATTCAAGCGGCAACCGAGGGGAGCCTTCTCGCGGCTTATCAGTTCAACGAGCACAAAACGGAAGGGCTAGACGAGGTCAAAGAGCTTGACTCCATCACCTTTCTTGTTTCAGATCACGAGGGCGGATCGACTTTGGAGCAACCCGCAGCGCTCGGCACGGCGATCGCGCATGGAACGGCGCTTGCTCGCGATTTGAGCAATCAACCGGGCAATAAACTGACACCGACCATCTTTGCCGAGAAAGCGAGAGAGGTCGCAGATGAAACCGGGCTGAAATGCGAGGTTTTCGATTTGGCGGCGTTGAAAGAGACGGGATTTGGAACGATGCTGGCGGTTTCCCAGGGCAGTCAAGAGGAACCCAGATTCATCACGCTGGAGTATATTCCCGAAGGTGAGGAGAGAGATACCGTCGTGTTTGTGGGGAAGGGGATTACGTTTGACAGCGGCGGCATATCGCTGAAACCCGGCAAGGGCATGGAGGAGATGAAGCACGACATGTCGGGCGCGGCGGCGGTACTCGGCGCGATGCAGGTGATCGGCAATATCAAACCGAATCTACACGTTGTCGGTTTGATTGCCGCAACTGAAAATATGCCGAGCGGTACTGCGATTAAGCCCGGAGATGTTGTCACCTCTTATAGCGGAAAAACGGTTGAGATTATCAATACCGACGCCGAGGGGCGCCTGGTTCTCGCCGATGCGTTGGGTTATGCCGGACGCTATGAACCGCAGGGCGTGGTGGATCTCGCCACGTTGACGGGAGCGGTAATTACAGCGTTGGGGCATTTCACCGCGGGGATGATGGGAACGGACCAGGATTTGGCGGATCGGCTACTGGCAGCCGGAGAGAAAACTCACGAGCGGGTATGGCAGTTGCCGCTGTGGGACGACTACGACGAGCAAATCAAGAGCGACACCGCAGACGTGAAAAACATCGGTGACGGAACCGCGGGGACAATCATCGGTGCGGCGTTCTTGAAGAAGTTCGCAGAGGGGTATCCTTGGGTTCACTTGGACATCGCCGGCACCGCGTGGGACATGAAAGGTTCGTCCTATGTGCCGAAAACAGCGTCGGGGTTCGGCGTGCGTCTCTTGGCGCAGCTTGTTCAAGATTGGGAATCAAACTCATAATTCGGTCAAAACAGTCCCGAATCAAGGGCGCTGGAACGCGAAAGATGTATCAGAAGCGCGTCAATACCGGAATAGCGAGACGGAGGAATCTTGTTGAAGCAACAGATTTTGTGCGGTGTGTTCATCGTATTGTTGGCTGGCTGCGGAGGCGCGGAACAGAAGCAGTTGAATGTATTCGCCTGGGCAAACTATGTCAGCGATGAGATTCGCTCCGATTTTGAAAAGGAATTTGACGCTCGCGTCGTTGTCGATACATTCGCAAGCAACGAGGATTTATTGACCAAATTGCAGTCGGGGGCGTCAGGTTACGATATCATTATGCCATCGGACTACATGGTCGGAATCATGGTCAAACAAGGCTTACTGGCGAAACTTGATTGGGAAAACATTCCAAACTATCATAATATCAGTCCACAATTTTTGGGCAAGTATTATGATCCGGAAAACCTGTATTCCATCCCGTATACTTGGGGTACGGCAGGGATTGTCTACGATTCGTCGAAGGTGAAACCGCCTCCGGACAGTTGGTCGGTTCTATGGGAAAAGCGATATGCCGGAAGATTTAGTATGCTCGACGATCAGCGCGAGGTTATCGGCGCGGCGCTGAAGTGGCTGGGGTATTCCGTCAACACGACCAACCGCGAGGAGTTGGCGGCGGCGAAGCGGATGTTAATTGAACAGAAGCCGCTCGTGAAACTTTACAAGAGCGAAGCGGATGAGATTCTCAGTTCCGGAGACGTTGACATGGCGCATTGCTGGAGCGGTGACGCTTTTCGAGCTGCCGAGAAACGGCGCAACTTGGAATATATGATTCCCAAAGAGGGATCAACTCAATTCATCGACACGGTGTGCATTCCCGCATCCGCTCCTCATAAAGATCTCGCCGAAAAATTCATCAATTATCTTCTTCAACCTGAAATTAACGCCAAAATTACGAATTTCACCAAGTACGGCACGTGTATCGGCGCCGCCAGGGATTACGTGTCGGAAAAGCTGCGCAATCAGCCCGGCATCTATCCGTCCGAGGAGGCGCTAAGCAAGATGGAATCGCTGATCGATCTCAAGGATTTTACCGTTCACTATAATCGCGCTTGGGAGGAAATTAAGGCGCGGTAAAGGGTTTTCTTTATGATGGCGCATAGGGATCAAGTTAAGCGTTTTAAGGCGTAGATTGCGCCGATTCAATGCCTTAAACTGTTAATCTTCATGCAGACATAGGCGATGGAATACCAACCCATTCATTGATGGGCGCGCAACAGAAGATAACTCATGGCACCGGTTTCCGTAAGCGCCGGTGCGGTTGGAAACCGCACCTACGGTCTGGGGGGCGGACGAAATCCCTTAACTTGATCCCAATGGGTTTTCTTTATGACGGCGCATTATATTTTGGTTTGGGCGCGTTGAACTTTGGAAAGCCGTATGTTCAGCGAAAGAAACCGAGTTTTGAAGAAAAAACTCGGTTTCAATGTAAATCAGTTAAGTACCACCGTAATGCAGTATCACATTTATTTTCGAATCAGTCGCGGGGGAATCGGCATTCCATACGAGTTGGCGAGGACAGAATTTCGGGCGGTTTTCGGCAGTTTCGGTCTGAAAATCACGAGCGAGTCTCGGGCGCGCCGACGGATGCGAATCGAGCTCAATCTCACGCCTGCTGACGTCAAATCTTATGCGGCGCATCTCGGCTATACAGAAGCCATTCTTCATCTGCGCCCGGAAGCGTATCTCGGCGAAACGCTATCCCCAATCGAACGCGGCCGATGGCATGTGGGTTGGGTACGTCGACGCGAACAGAAGGTGTATCAGACGGAGGTGTACGTTCAAGATGCCGAAGCGCTGTTGGCAGACGCGCCGGATCGACGCGAGTTTGAGATAGAACAAGGGGGCAAAAAACGGAAGGCGTTCGGGCATCACGCTCAGCGCGCCATGTCCATTTTGGATGTACGATTTCTTTACAACATTGCAAAACCCACACTCGCCGACAGGATTTTGGATCCCTTCGCCGGATGCGGCGGCATAGTCTTTGAAGGCAGGCGCCGCGGTCTCTCAATAATGGCTTCGGACATCGATTGCTGTCTGTTCCCTGGACTCTCCGCGCTAGCGCCGGGCGCTTATTTTGCCGCCGACGCACGCGCCTTGCCATTGGCGGCAAACAGTATTGATTGCATCGTCACGGAACCCCCCTTTCGCACCGTCCACCGTCGGGCAGTGATGGACGCCATTCCGGAACTTTGTCGCGTGCTAAAACCGAATGGACGGATGATTCTCCTGATTTCCGCGGACATGCGCGAAGAAACTTATGGGCGCTTCGGGAAACTTGGCGGGAAAATTGGCATCGTCGGCTTCATACCGCGAGGCGGAGGATTAAAATGCGCGGTGATGGAGATTCGCCGCGGCGGTTGACGCCGCAGGAGGAATCTTTACACATCAAATAAAGATTGACATGAATATTGAAGGCTGTTATAATAGACGCCTTTCCAAAATGCCCTCTCTCAAAGGCGGGTTCAGACTTTTCAAATAGGTGCTAAAGCGGACTGGCTCTAAATGCCCGTGAAAAACTAGGGAAATCGCATCTAATTCATAGAAGATGTCTGATGCTGGAAGAATGTAGGATTAATGTTGGGTTTCACTCACATTTTGGAACGTTCAGGCAAAGTGGGAGCTTGAAAACTCCTCTACGATTGGCGATTATAAACCGAATACGACCTGTCCAAAGCGGGGCAAGATGCCCCGCCTACGGGGTTTGGTGTAAAGGGAAACAGTTGTCATATTTAGATGCGATTCCCCTGCGTGAAAAACACTTGACATTTATAATAAAGCCGAGTATTATGCGTATATGGCAAAGTATGACGACATTTTCAAGCACGTTGTCGGCAATTTCCCGCGTGCGTTGGCGGCGCTGGCACTGAATACAGATGTCTAATGGATGGCATGAGTTTCCACCAAGGTCAGTATTGGGACAGAAACCGAGTTTTTCCGCGGCGCAAGGGCGAGATTGACGAAAATTGAGCCGTTTTACCCATAATTTAACGAAACGTGAACCAAAAACTCGGTTTTTTTCGGTTCTTACATTTTTTTTGAACGATTTTCGTCGTTCGGGTGTCTAAGTGTTTTAAGAACTGACGGGAAGAAGTCTCTTTGTTAACGGAGCATTCTAATGGAGCGAACTGAAGCGTTGCTCATCGCCGACCTCCGCGAAGGGGATTCAACGGCGCTAGCTTACGTTGTTGAGAAGTACGGCAAGCTGGCGTACCGAATCGCGGTGCAAATTACCAAGAATCATGAGGACGCGCATGATGTCATGCAGGAGGCTTTTCTTAAAGTTCATCAATCCATAGGAACTTTTCGAGAAGAGTCGACTTTTGAAACATGGCTCTATCGCATTATCGTGAATCAAGCGCTGAATTTAGTCAAGCGACGAGATCGTCGCCGCGAGTCATTTCTTGCGGACGAGAGTGAAATTGATTACCGTTTCAATTTTAGGGGAAAGAGCGATCGCCTGAACGGTCCTCACGAAGATGTCGAAAAGAAGGAACTTCAAAAGTGGGTTACCCAAGCGGTGGATAGTTTGCCAGCCAAGCACCGCGCAGTTGTTGTCCTGCACGAGTTTGAAGGATTAACTCACCCCCAAATCGCCGCGATTCTCAATTGTTCCGAAGGCACGATTCGTTCTCGCTTGCACTATGCTCGCCGCAAACTCCGCGATTTGCTAAGACCTTATGTAGATGGCGTCCATCGCCCAGGCAAAAAAGAGAGGGACTAATAGATGAGATTACAGTGCCACTCTATACAACAGCATCTTTCCGATTATATTGATCACGGGCTTTCCGAGCGTCTGAATGCCAAGGTGAAAAATCATCTGCGGGGTTGTTCAGCGTGTCGTCGGGAGTTTGAATCGTTAAGGCGTACAACGGTGTTGTTGAACCACTATATCAAACCAGAACCGCCCAAGGGATATCATGACCGATTTTGGCGCGAACTTCAGCACACAATCGAACAAAACGAGTCTCAACCGGTGTGGAGGACCGGAATCGGGCTGTGGGAGAACTCACGGGATGGGCTCGCGTATTTTTGGCGAACGCTTATTGGCGCGCCCAGTCAATGGCTGTTGAAATGGGGCAGATTGGTTCCAATGTACAGTGTCATCTTCGTCATGATGTCGGGGATTATTGTCGCAACCCGGTTAATGCAGCCTCCAGAGGAAAACCGATTGACGGGAACTAGTCAATTACTCAATCCATTGGCGGAACCCCCGGTTCAACAAACACACGCCCATGAAAATCGGGAGTTAGTTACGAAGCGCGACAAGGCGCCAGGTCTTCCGCAAGGGTTAGCCGGTCAAGAGCGTCGCGCTCCACAAAAGGTGAATCGTCAACTGGAAATCGCGGAGTTGCCCAAACAGGGTTGGGGTAGTTACGATCGCACGCCGTTTGACGGAAGCGGGGGAACACCTCGCGGACAAACAGATGACAGCGATGTGTTTCCCGACCTTATCGCGTCCGCGCAACCGTCCGCTCCGCGCGCTGTCCTTACGACGCGCGAATTCAGCAGCGCGGTCGCAATCAATTCTCCCTTCCCGGAAAAATTTGAAAGGGAGGGGCGTCAACCGAATTCATCTCTTCGCGTGTTGAAAGATGTAGCCGTCCATGATTTGTCAATCACGGAGGTCTACGATTCTGTCAAGTTGTAGGCTCATGTCAAAAGGAGCGCAACGCGAGTTTGATACGGATTCAAAATCTACATGTTACACTCGTCAAAAACGCCCGATGAATCGGGCAACTACAACCACCCGATGCGTGTAACTTATAGATTCGGAATTGGTATGAGAACTTGTTTGAATAGTAGACAATCGGGATTAGCGAAGGCTTTTTTGTTGCGAAAGAAACCGAGTTTTCAGGAAAAAACTCGGTTTCAATGAATTATTAAACAGGTTCTAAAGTTTGAAAATCTGAGTTACCCAATCTACAAACCATAAGGAGATTACAATGGATCCAAAATTGTTAGGCGCTTTAGGCGGAATCGCACTCGTCGCTATTTTGCTTTGGCCCTCCGGTAGTTCCAAAAAGGTTGAACGCCTTTTCAATGAGGGTGAACAACTGTACGGTCAATCCGATTATGAAGACGCCATTTCCAAATACAGTGAAGCCCTTGAAGAATCGACGCAATGGGGCGTCAAAACAGAGGTTATCGACAAGGATTTTCCGACGCTCGCCAAGTACAAAATCGCTGTATGTTATTCGAAATTGGCTGAACAGACGGAAGACGTTAGTTATTACGACAAAGCCCTTGAGAATATTGAGGAGGTCGCGCCTACCGCGACTGTCCCCAAACATTTGGAGGGTTTGACTTACCTGTGGGGACATGTTTTATACAAGCAGGAAAAATTCGAACTCGCGGAGCCCAAGTTTCAGGCGCTAATCAACAATTATCCGAACAGCCTTTTTGTCGAGAACGCTTGGTATGCGATTGGCCAATTAAATTACAAGTTGGAGAACTACGAGGATTCGCGGGGCGCGTTCAAGCATGTTGTTGATGAGTTTCCGAACTCGGCTTTTAGAGATGACGCGCAGCACCTCATCGCGCAAGGCTTCCTGAACGAGAAGAACTATGAGCAAGCGTCCGCCGAATTTGACAAGTTGGCAACCGAAGAGTACAAGAATTACGTCGATCTTCAAGCGGAAGCCATGTACAAAGCCGCTTACTGTATGAACCAACTTGGACGCGATGACGATGCCATCGGGCGATATACAAACTTCATCACCAAATTCCCGAATAGCCAGTACGTGACCGCCGCGTATTTCGATCAGGGCGCGATTTATTCCAAGCAGAAAGATTACGAAAACGCTCGTATTAACTATGAGTTGGCTCTGCAAAACACCGAGGACCGCGCGCTGCAAGCGGAAATCAAGTCTGCCATTGGTCGCACGTACTACGACCAAGAGGACTATGAAAATGCGATTGTCGCCTATAATGAGCTGCTTGAAGAGTATCCCGAAAGCGAATTCATCGCGGAAGCCAGGCTCGGTATCGCGGATAGCTACTTCAAACTTTCAAACTGGAGCGAAGCCGCCGCCGGATACGAGTTGGTATTAAACAAGCATCCGGATCAACTTGATTACATCCCCTACTGTTCCTATCAGATCGGGGAGGCGTATTATAAAATCGGCAGCAATTTTAAGGACAGCGGTGACACGGCACAAGCTACCGAGAACCTCGAGACCGCTCTGGAGTGGTATCAGAAGACTATCGACGATTATCCGACCGATCCGGTCGCCCCTCATGCGCTCTACGGCGCCATTTGGGCATTAAACAGTCTCGATCGTAAAGAGGAACTTGAGGCTGTCGCCCAAGAATTTATTGCGCAGAATCGAGCGGATCCCGAGTTGGATATCTTCGCGGCGGAAGTGCAGTTGAAGTTTGCCGATATCAAGTTTAACGATTTCAAACGCTACGAGGAAGCCGCCGAAGAGTACGGAAAACTGTGGACTTACCCGCCGCTTCCGAAGTTCCATCGCCTAAAATTAATCGGTAAATTTCAGGAGGGTCAAGCGTACTATAAAGCGTCAATGCCCTCGGACTTCCGCGAAGGCGACTCCACCGAAGGGGTTGCGTTCAATTCCGACCTTCTAGATAAGGCGGTTAAGGCATATCAAGACGCGGTCAATATGTTCGAGGATGGCGCATTCCTCATCGGCGTGGAGGATGGGCGCTATGACGACTTCCCCGAACGCGTCGAACAGGTTGAAGCTTGCACGATGAATCAGGCGTTGGCTTATGAAAAACTCGACAACTGGGGTAAAGCGCGTGAGCTCTATGCCGCGATTCCCGATTCGAGCGGAAATTATGAACAGGCGCAACTGCTTATCGCGCAAAGCCATATCAAAGAGGGCAATCCCGGCGCGGCTATCGATCTCTATAACGCCATAATGGATAGCCTAAGCCCGGACAACCGATCTCTCGCCGAAATCAAGCTGGCTGACCTGCTGCGAGCCGAGGAACGATTCGCTGAAGCCGCGGAGCAGTACAAGAATGTCATCGCGAACAATCCTGCCGGCGAATATGCGGACGATGCGCAATACCTAGTCGGTCTTTGCTACTACAAAGCCGCCGCGGACGATCCTGCCTTGTTGGACAATTCGGTCGCCGCCTTCGAGAATATGATTGCCAACTACGGCGATAGTCCAAATGCGATTGAGGCATATTACGGACTAGCGCTCGCCTATCGCGATATAGCGCTGAAGAGAGGCGACGCTTCGCAGTGGCCAAATGTGTTGTCCACCGTGGATCGCGCCAACGAGAAATACGCGAACAGTGACGAGGAAACGATTCAGAAAACGCTTGGCCACATTGACTTGGTTAAAGCTACCGCTATCGAAAAGCAGGGAATCGAATCCGAAGAGCAGATGGCAGACTTGGTGGCGAGTCTGAAACGTATCGTAACCAACGAGGTTGCGCCGCAAGACGCGCGAACTCGCGCCCAGCTGAAAATCGGACATCTGTATTACGGCGAGCAAGATTACGCGAACGCGTTGACCGAATATCAGATGTTCGTGCAGACGTTTCCCGACGCGGGCGAACTTATCACCAACGCTTTGTACCAAGCGGCGGTCTGTCACTACCAGCTAGCGGAGGCGGCCGAAGATGAGGCGTCCAAACAGTTGGCTTATCAGAACGCGGCAAATACGGCAGCCAAGGTGATTGAAAGAAGTTCCGAGGCGAACGATCTCATTAGCGCCTCTTACACGCTCGGACTCGCACGGTTGGGATTGAACGATGACAAAGGCGCGGTTGACGCTTTTCGACAGACTACATCTCAAGAGGGGCAAACCGAGGACGAAGCCCGTAAAAACCTTATCTCTCAAGCCCACTCTCGCTTGGCGGAGTTGAATTCCGCCATAGGAGATTATCCGGCAGCCGTAGAAGAATACCAGTACATTATCGAGCATTCGGAGGATGGCGATCTCAAGGGACGCTCATACTTTGCCATGGCTTATGTGCTTGACGAGCAACTCAAGCAGTACGACGACGCTCTGCTGGGTTATCAGAACGCGATCCAACTGGCGGAAGATGAGGTCGTACAAGCGCAATCGTACTATCGGTCCGGCTTGATTTATCAAGAAAAACTCAATGAGTTGGACAAAGCGGTGGACAAATACGAGGCGCTCGTGAAAGGGTATTCCGCGTCGCCCAACGCCAACGTTAGCGCGATGGTCGCTGACGCAGGATTGCGGAAATCTGATCTTTACGCGAAACTTGGACGTTTGGATCAAGCGATTGCGGACGCTGAGGAGACCTTGAAGCGCACAAGTGAAAATCCGAATTCGACAGTGCCGCAGAAGGTTTCCGCGCAGTATAATCTGGGCTTCCTATACTTTGACAAAGCGCAGAGTTTGTTTTCCAATGAGCCGGGAACCGACTTGCAGCCTTACATCGAGGCAAGTCGCCAGTCCGCGAATGCCTATTTTGCGGTGGATGAAGCCGCCCAGCCGATTGAAAAAGCGGACAAGAACACGGTGATTCCCTATGTTCAAAATTCGTTGTTCCAAGCTGGACAACTCTTCTATTCTCTCGGATCAGGCATTAAGTTGCCGGAGGATTTGCACAACTGTCTGCCTCCGTTGAACCGGTTTGCGGAATATGCGGACAAAGGGATTTTCCCGGCATCGTCGGATCTATCGGAGAATCTTGAAACCGCATTAACTTATATCGGTTCCACCTTCTTTGAGTTGGGTAGATTGCAGCTCGGCATTGATAACGGTCTGTCGGAGAAGACAGTCGATTACTTCTTGAAAGCGGGCAAATCGTTCAAGAATCTCGTTAAACGTTTCCCCACCGCAAAAGATGCGGCGCTTTGGCAGTATCAGGCGGGTGAATCGTATTACGCGGCTGAAAGATACGAGGACGCTATCGCCGAGTACCGGAACGTAAGGTCAATCAACCCGAGACATGAGAGCGCTCCGGAGGCGCTGTACGCGATGGCAACGTGCTACAATGGTCTCGCCCTCGTGGCAGAAAAGGCGAACGACGCGGCGGCGCAAGAGGAGTGGCACCAAAAGTTGTATGAGGTTAACGAGATACTTGTGCAGAATTACCCAGCCAGTCCTTATACGGCTGACGCTCTTATCACCTTGGGCAATAGGTATTATAACGACGGGGCGGCGGAAGGCATTGAGAAAACGGAGCGTATCCGTTTGTACAAACTAGCGATTGAGAAATATCAGCAAGCAATGGATACGCCGGGCCTTGGCGCCGGTTCCAAGACCACTGCCCAAGGTTACATCAAAGATACTATGGTGGCGCTCGCGGCTGATGTCTATATCCAAGTCACGGGGCATTTCGACAGAGCTAAAGTTGCCGAAAAATCCGTGCAAAAAGCGGCAATCGAGAATGTCATCGCTGAATATCAAGATATCGTTGAGACGTACGCCATTACCAAGTATTCAGACCTTGCGTTAGTCCAGATCGGGGAAGCCTACATGATACTGGCGGACGAAGATGATCAATACTGGACGGACGCGCTTGATTATTTCGATAAACTGTGGATTAAGTATACGGAAGCGCCGCCCGTTGACGCGCAAGTCGCCAAAGCGTTGCGATATGCGCAGAGTCAAGTGGCGACGATTACTTCGTTCATGGAATCGAACAATATCCATCGCCGAACAACCGGCGGCGAATAGCGTTGGCCTTCCGAATAAAATGTTGTAGGGAACGCATATTTGCGTTCCCTACACACCTTCCACTCGTCTTGCAGTTCGATCATGAGAGGGTTCTCGCGAATCTTCGCGTCCCGGCCGAGGCATTGAACATGTGACTCCTCCGAAATCTATAGTCGATAGTAAAAGCCCGCGAGGGATGTTCCCGCCGCTCGTGTCCCTGAATCCCCACGCAATCTGAAGGAACTTCAACTCCTACCACTATTCCTATAGAAAAACCCGCTCAAATGACACACGACCAAGGTCAAGGTTTTCGTGTTTCCTAATCTCAACTTTTCATTCGGAGAAGTTTCGGCGCTTTCTTGCGCTTTTGTTTGGGCCGCATCCAACCTCGTTCTTCAAACACAATCGCAGAAAATTCCATTGCTACTCATGAATGTGACTCGCTGCGCGGCGGGGACACTCCTCTTCTGGATGATGCTGCCGTTTGAGGACTCGCTTGCGACATACCGACAGGCGCCCGCGCACGAATGGGCGGCAGTATTCGGCTCGATGTTGGTTGGCGTGTGCCTTGGCGACACGCTATTTCTTTTTGCCATCCGAGAGATTGGCGCTTCTCACGCCTCGGCAGTGGGAAGCATTCTGCCTTTGACCGCTCTGTTTTTCGAATGGCTGTTGCTCGGGTCGCCAGTCGGCTGGAATTTGTTCGTCGGAAGCTGCTTCGTCGTGCTGGGAGTAATCTGTTTGTGCTTGGCGCCGCGTCGGACTCCGCATGCGCCCCGTATGCCTCAACCCAAAAGGTTCGCAGTGGGAATACCGCTTGCCCTATTGACCGCCTTTCTCTGGGGATTAAGCACGGTTCTTCTCAAGACAGGCCTCACCACGCTTACGCCGGTTCAGCTCAACAGCGTCCGTATGCCGTTCGTCACGATTATTCTCTTCGCGGCGTGGACTTTCAGAGGGAAAAAGCCGACGAAAATGAGTATATCCTCGCTTTTGCTGATTGCCGGCACCGGGCTATTTAGCATGGGACTCGGCGCCTTTCTATACTTGGTCGCCCTAGCCAACATCGGCGCCTCCAAAACCTCCACCCTCATCTCCACTTCACCTGTCTTTAGTTTGATTTTGGCATTAGTCTTTCTTAATGAGAAAATTAGCCTTCAACTTGCGCTGGGGGTAGCCCTCTGTGTTGCCGGCGTATGGTGGGTTTCAATGTGATACGAATTCAAAATCTAAATGTTACACTCGTCAAAAGCGCCCGATGAATCGGGCAACTACAATCACCCGATGCGTGTAACTTATAGATTGGCAATTAGTATCAGGTCGTTTTTCCAGGGGAATCGCACCTGATTTTCGGCGTAAGGAAGATTGGAAGGATGGAAGACGGGAAGGGTGAAAATTTTCTGTCCACCCATACCTCAGCCAGATGGATACATAAAACCCGCTGGATTCCCCGATACAATGGTCGCAGTGTCGGGTTTCACTACGATTTTGGGGGCTTTTAGCGGTGGCGGTATCTGGGCGCGGTTATCCTGTGGATGGGTCGTTCTTGAATGTGCCGTTCAACCCAACCTACGGATTATCGCTGAAAAGTCAGACGCGATTCCCTTGTCGTTTTTCCTTGTTCATTGCTTCGGATCGTAGTATACTTCTTATAATGGCGGTACTACGAGATCTTCGGAGCGTTCTCCGAGCCGATTGTACCGCCAGTCACAGTTTCGCTAGCGAGCAATTTGACGATGCAATCCCACATTGGCAAAAGCAGAAGTGGACGCATATTACTTCGGCGTACCCGAGACGAACATTTCCATTCCGAATGAAATCTAATCATACGATGCGGAGATTATGGAGAACCTATTTATGAGCGAATTTCGAGGCGTGTTTCCCGCGGTGGCAACCCCGATGACGCCCGAGGGAAAATTGAACGAAACGGCGTTCCGTCAGATGATTGAATTTAACATTGAAGCCGGCGTTGACGGTTTCTGGGTTGCCGGGGGCAGTGGTGAGAGCGTTCTACTTGATGATGAAGAAAACAATCGTATTGCGGAAGTCGCATCCGACCAGAACCGAGGCAGAATTAAGAACATCATGCACGTCGGGGCGCCAACCACGCCGCGAGCCGCCAAGATGGCGGAACACGCCGCAGGCGCCGGTGTAGAAGCCATTTGCTGCGTCCCTCCATTCTTCTATAGGCGTTCAGACGCAGAGATTGTCGAGCATTACCGAATTGTCGGCGCCGCGGCCGACCTGCCACTGTTCGTGTATAATCTTCCCAATTCTACCGGCGTCGAGATAACTCCCGAACTCATGAAGCAGATTCAGGACGGGGCGCCGCAACTCGCAGGGCTGAAGCATTCATCCGTAAACTTTTATCATGTCCGCGCCTTCGTCCAGATGGGGCTTTTCTGCTTAATCGGCAACTCGCGACTCATGCTGCCGGCATTAACTATCGGCGCGGCGGGTTGCGTGGATGGCCCTCCGAGTCTCGCCCCCAAGATTTGGGTGGAGATTTGGCGGGCATACCAAGCCGGCGACTTGAAACGCGCCGAAGCCGCGCAAGAGAGAGGAAGCGCGCTGGCTGACGCGCTCATTTCGTGCGGTGGATTCCATGCGGTTCTCAAGACGACCCTCACTGAACAACTAGGAATTGACTGCGGCGAACCGCGTCCGCCCGGCTTGCCTTTGTCAGCGGAACAACGCGCGGCGCTGATGAGCGTAATCACGGAGCACGGCTTGACAATATGAAAGCTAACGAAATAAAAGTAACGCTACAACGGGCGAAGTATTGGTCGGGACCTTTGTGATGCAATTTGGCGTTCCGTCAATTGCGACCATCCTTGCGAGCGCCGGCGCGGACTACATCATCGTTGATATGGAACACACGGCTTTCACGATGGAAACGGTGGGCGGCATAGTAAGAGCGGCGCGCGGTTCCGATCTGCCCAGCATTGTCCGAGTGCCTGCAATTGAACGGCATTTTATCTCGCGGGCGCTTGATCTGGGCGCATCCGGTGTGATGATTCCTTGCGTGGAATCTGCCGACGATGTGGAGAAAGTGGTGAAAAGCGCGAAGTATGCCCCCGAAGGGAGTAGAGGGGTTGCGTTCGGCGTGGGACACGACGATTTCGGTGATTTTCGTAAATTGGACGGCGTCAGTTACATCGCCCAAGCGAACCGGGAGATTTTCCTTATTGGCCAAATTGAAACCGTGAAGGGGGTGGAGAATATCGACGCCATCCTCGCCGCAGACGGACTTGACGCGATCTTCATCGGTCCTTACGACCTATCCACATCAATGGGCATATCGGGTCAGCTTGACCATCCGAGAATCGTTGAAAGCGTCGAAAAGGTGATAGCCAAAGTGAAAGCGCGCGGCGTTGTGCTTGGCAGTTACGTCAACGATTATGAAAGCGGGAAGCGGTGGTTGGCAGCGGGCGTGCAGTTGGTCGCCTGCGGAAACGACGCTTTCCTGTTCACGTGCAAATTCGCGGAGGAAAACGAGAAATTCAAGAACCATGATTCCACGGCGCGATGAATGAACGCGACCAAAGTAGTAGGCACACTCCGTGTGCCGTAACCCGATCGCAGCAACTGAACCGAGCGCTTCCAGCCCCCCTTGTCATGGGGGAAATACATAGGTATCGAAAAACCACCAATTCGAGGACAATCAATTCGTCTTATCAGCGGTATCGGTTGGCGCGGCGCTGCTGTCCGATGGCGGAGCGGCTTCAGATTTCTCGGGGACCTCGCTTGCTCCAATTGCCGCCTCACATTGGCGAATGCGGGCCAACAACTCATTGAACACCTTTTTCGAATTTTCAGCCGTTTTTAACTCCGCCGAGAGTTCCGTCCACTGCTTCTCGGTCATGTCATTTCGAGACTCCACGCCATAGCGGCGCCTCACATAACTCCAAAAATCATCTCGCGCGATTCCCTGTTTTTCGAGCCGTTTCCCAAGTTTTGACGCGAGGGCGAAGGCGGTTTTCTGCGCGTCGGAGATCTTGTCCTGCCGAGGTTTGGCATCCGATGCGGTTTTCGATTCCGCAGGAGCCGCTTCGCGATTTAGGTAGTAGTTTAGAACGTCTCGAATCACATGAACGGGGATCAGTTGTTTGATGGCGTTGCGTTGCGCTTTATGAATCGCTTTCGTGAACGCGTGCGGATCGGAACGATTTCCCATTACTTTTGTCTGTTCATACGCCCCGTAACGCGAGGAGCCGGTCACCGTGTCGGTTGCCTTGGCAATCGCAAGCCACGAATGTTCCCGTTCCTCATATTCCACGCTATCAATCTGAATCCCGCCTCTGCGATTGGCGGCTTCGTTGATTCCCGCCAGCGTCAATCCTTCAACCGTCCGACCGCCCTGTTTGAATGAATAGACATAATCTTCGATCGCTTGGCCCGTCATCATTTCGACGATTGCCCGATCGTCGACTTGGTCGAGCACTTCGTACTCGGCTACGGGAACTATCTCATTTTTGTTTGTTTCTTGCGCCATCTTTCCACCTTATTCGTAATTCAAAAACGCCCGATGAATCGGGCAACTACAACCACTTGATGCGTGTAATTAAGACTGCGCCTCCGTTATGGCTTCTCGGTCCGCGGCGGCCCATTCTGCCCATCGTTCTTCATCCGGCGTCAGGAAACCCGAATTGCATCGCGCCTGAAGTTGTTCGTCAACGCCGAGCAGCCGCATCAAACGATGGTCATTTCGCTCACGCGCCTCGCCGAGGAGTTGCTGAGTCAGGGGACCGCTATGATTGTCCGTATGCTTGAGCCAGGTGAGATTGTAGAAGATACTGAAGAAATAGCGTAAGTCACCGGAGGTTGACGTGTTCGGCGTTCCCGAATGCACCAAGTTGACGTGCGTCATGACGACATCGCCGGGCTTCATGTTTATGACCATCTCATCGGGGTGCGGCTTCGCTCTGTCGTCGGGCGGGATGGTAAGAGGACGACGATGCGACCCCGGTATCACGCGCAGCGGTCCCAATTCATCGGTGAGTTCTTGCAGGTATGAGATGGCATTGATGGCGTTAGGTCTCTCGTAAGTACTCCCGCGAGGCACTTTGCCCCATCGATCCCTGTGCCATCCCGAAATCTTGCCCTCAACGTCCGCTTTTGGCACCGGGTGAAAGACAGAAAGCGTGAGATTGTCGAGTTGGACAAAGGGTCCCATCACAAGTTCGGCAAAATCAACGATTGTTGGATGCGATACGGCGGGCCACATGAGTTTCGGCGCGTATTCCAGCATGTTTCCGAACCAGGTTCTCTCGTCAAATTCGGCGTAAAGTTGCTTGTGTCTTTCACGCCACGCATTCATTTCGGCTTCACCGAAAAGACCGGGAAAGATTGTGTAACCGTTTTTCTTGTAATACTCCAAATGCTCGCTGTAGTCGGCGCTCATTGTTGACGTACCTCCTGATGCCCATTCGTAAAACCGGCCGTCAAACGAAATCTTGGCGATTTTACCCATGCGTGAAATCTCGCTTGTATTATAGCAAGGGACCGAGATAGTTTCAATTCATTTCTTGAACTTGGGAGCTGTCGCAAAATCGAGGAAAAGTGGCGCGGTAACCGTGGCGATTCGTGCTCTGCACGGTTTGAGGACGTTCAACTGACGTTTCGCGACCGGGTTTATTGCTTAACCGTCATTATACTTCTTGAAACCTCCAAACAACTGATGGTATAATGTGATGTGTTGGGCTTTGATCGTTAGGTGAATCTCTTGCCAGACTTGATTTTCTGAAAGCGGTGGTATCAATTGAAATCTAATTTCCGATTTTATGGGGCATGTTTCCTAAATGCGGCGCTATTGACCTTATTCGTTGTCGTAGATACGAGCGCCAGACCTGAATTCGCCGCGCAGGAAGATAAGGAATGTATCTTCTGCCATATCGATCCGGCAGGCGGGGGGCCACGCAACGCGGTCGGACAAGTGTACGAGGACAACTATTTCGAGTTTCCCGAAGACTTTGACGCGAACGCGATCATGGCGGAAGCCGAAGCCGTTGCCAAGAGGCTCACGACCGCGATAGACATTCGCACCGCTTATGTCAAAACATCCGACGCGGATCACGCCGATTTGGCAACGCGAGCCAACTGTAACTCTTGCCATTCGGCGATTGACAGTTTCTACATGATGCAGGGAGAATTGACACTTAACGCGCAGGCATCCGAGAAGGTCAGAATGACACTGTCCAACAACATGGGTTCCACGCTCAACATGTTTGCGACAGTTGACGCGGTTCCCGGACATCTCTACGTCAAGGTAGGTCAGTTTCATATTCCATTCGGGATTAAGCAAAAAGACCACAATATACTCGTGCGCCAAGGATATAACCTCGGATCGAACAAGCGCGATGTCGGCGTTGAGATTGGCGGCTCGGTTCGTAAGATGTTTTACAACGCCGCTGTCTTCAACGGGGGAAACTTTACCGTGTTCAACGGGGGCGGAGCAATAGGGTCGGATGGAAATCATCACAAGGGTTGGACCGCCACTGTCGGGAGTTCCGTCGGACCTGTCCGCGGCGGTGTTTCCTATCTCGTAGACAAACCGAACACTCGGCGAAACATGGTGACAGGACTATTCCTCACGGCTGTCCACAAGAGTGTTTCCGTTGAGGCCGAGGTGAATATCGGAGACAGTTTTGCCAACGATGAGAGCCTTCTGGGAGATTTGGATATCGCGTCAATAGGATATTATGCCGGCGCGAAATATCGGGTGATTCCCAAACTGATTCTATCGGGCAGGTATGAAGCTTTCGACCCTGATCGAGGTCGAGACGGTGACGAGTCGCGCCGTCTTTCCGCGAGCGCGCGATATACCGTGACGAACAATGCCACGCTTGAATTATACTACTGGGGCAATATCGCAAACAAAAATCGGGCGCCGGGTGCGAAAGACCGTCAACTCGCGGGAATTGACCAGATTATTCTGATGTCACACTTCTGGTTTTAGTTGGTTTGGCAGGCTCGGCAAAAGATTGATGTGTGGATCCGGCGTTTTCCGGGCAGGTGCGGTTGGAAACATCGCCTACCGGTTGGCGTACGGAGAATTACGGCACACGGGGCGCGCCTGCTACATTTTCCGCCGCGACAGCGCCGAATCCGTGCCGGGCGGGGCGAGCATAGACTTGCACGGACGTTTCCGGAGAGTTGATGAGAGGTAAGGAGCCGGATGTCTTCCACGGTTGAGATCGAACTTGTCGACGTCTTTAAGCGCGAGGTTGAGGAACTTGCTCAAACATCGGGCAAATACTATACCCTTGAGGCTGGGGACATTGATGCGATTCTCCGCGCATTTAGTCTCGCGATCAATCAGGAGAACGATGGCGCAACGGCGCAGAGGCTATTCGAAGCGATTAACCGGCGCTAACAGAGATGCGGCTAGAAAAAATCCTTCTCAAATCCTTTGGCTGCTTCACTCGTAGAAACTTTGAACTCGGTGAAGGGATAAATCTTATCTTTGGCCCCAATTTCACGGGCAAGAGCACGCTCGTTAACGCGATCTTTTTCGCCTTGACGGGCAAGCCGATTGTTCCCAGGGTCGCTACGGGGGCGCTGGCGCAGGCGGGTATAAAGAGCGGCACTGCAGGGATCGGATTTTGTGAGCGGGAGAAAAGATATCAGTTGTTCCGTTCTACTCAAGGCGACGTTGAACTTCGCTGTGAGGAGGGAGACAACTGGCGAAGATTGTTCAGCGGGAAACTGGCGGCAGACGAAGATTTGAGGAAGATGTTTCATTTCACGGTTGACCATCTCGCCGCCGCAACTTTTTTGCGGGAAGGAGAGATTTTTGAATTCCTCGCGCGGCAGCCGTCACATCGACGCGAGATATTATACGCACTGCTCGGCATTGATCGGCTCATAAGAGTTCGGGAACAGTTCATTGAGGCGAGGCGCATTGCAAAACGGGAAGAAAAGCGGATTCAAGACCACCAACGCCGACTACGACTTGCAACGGTGAAAACTCATCGGGAGGAGATTGAGCGTATTCAAGTCGAAACGGCGGAATTGGAGAAGGAGTACGAGCTGCTGGCGGGCGGCAACACCGCGAGCGGGGATGAGGCGCTCATCTTTGAATTGACGCAGGAGCGATCAAAGTTGCAAGAGCGGATGAATGCTCTCGGTACAGAGCGTGACTCGGGTCTAAGCGGCTTTAACGATATCGCTCACATTCGGCAGACGATTGAATCGGTAGAAGCGGCGATCAGTGATACCGAGAAACTTGAAACGCAACGCGAGAAGATGATTCAGGAGATTGGCAGCCTTCAGAATCAGACCGATATTTTGGCAACGACCTGCCAAACGTTGAGCCAACTGCTCGAGAGCGATCAAGGCAATTGTCCAACCTGCCACCAACCGGTCCAGCAGACGGTTATCAAGCGCATTCTCGAGGAAAAACAAACCGAAACGGAGCGAGTCAAAGGACGTTTGGCGGCAAAAGAAAAGTTGCTTGAAAAGAACTCCGCCGAGCTCTCCTCTTTACTAAAATTGAGCCAACGGCATCAGGTACTGCGTAACAAAATTGAAAGTTTGGAGCGTATTGAAAGTCAACTTCGCGAAGTTCAGTCCGAATTTAACCGGGTGAGCGCCAAACTTCGGAGCGTACAAGTTGACGATGCAACCGAGACCAATAGCGCAAAAACGACTACGCCTCGTCACGCTCGCTCGGTCGAACGCAGACGCCAGATGAAAAACAAAATTGACGGAATGCGAAAACGGCTGGTAGCGCTCAATAGGGAGGAAGCCGTCATCACGAATAAACTTGAAGAGCTTGAACGTTCAGAAATCGAGGCGGATCACGCTTTACGAACACGACTGAATCTTGAACTTACGTGCGATGCCATTCAACGTACAATTCAGACTGTTCAACGCCGAATTCTCCATCCGGCCGAGAGAGAACTTCAACGCTGGCTCAAACGAATGAATCTATTTGAATTGGCGCAAATCGATTTGAAAAGCCAGCACCTGCTCCCATCGCTGCAGATTGATGGCAATGACAGGAGTTTGATGCTACTCAGCGGCAGCGAAAAAACAATCCTCTACCTTTCGCTAAAGATAGCGCTTTCGAAAGCGTTAGGCAATCCGGGCTTTTTTGTCTTCGACGATCCGACGCTACATCTGGATCAGGGGCGAAAACGCCTCATGATTGAATTCATCCTTAAACTCGCCGAGGAGTACCAAGTAATCGTCACCAGCAATGATCCGGACGTTCGCGAAGGTTTGGGCGGCGCCCACCTGATTGAAACGGGCAAAAACGGCTAAAGTATACTCCGCGCTGTCAGAAATTGCGTCTTTTGTAGGAGCGATCTCCAGGTCGCGACCTGCTAACTTGCATCAAACACTCGGCGAAAAAAAACACGAAACAAGATAATCCGACCCATGGTAAGAATTGGTAACGTAACGACAACTGATTTCCCGCTGCTGCTTGCTCCAATGGAGGATGTAAGCGATCCGCCATTCCGAGCGGTGTGCAAAGAGAACGGCGCCGATGTGATGTACACGGAATTCATCTCGTCCGAAGGGCTTATCCGACATGCCGCCAAGAGTGTCGCCAAGTTGGATATTTTCGAATACGAACGCCCGATCGGGATTCAGATTTTTGGAAATAACATTGACTCCATGAAGGAAGCCGTAGAAATAGCGGAGCAAGCCGACCCCGACATCATCGACATAAATTACGGTTGTCCGGTGAAAAAAGTGGCGTGCCGCGGGGCTGGCGCCGGGATATTGCTCGATGTTCCGAAAATGGTCAAAATGACAGAAACGATTGTCAAATCAACCTCTTTGCCCGTCACCGTAAAAACGAGACTCGGATGGGACGATAAGACGAAGTACATCGGGGAGGTGTCCGAAAGATTGCAAGATGTCGGCATTCGGGCGATTACCATCCACGGGCGTACGCGACAGCAGATGTACAAAGGCGAGGCGGACTGGACCTTGATAGGGGCAATCAAGAACAACCCGCGCGTAAAAATCCCCGTTTTTGGGAACGGAGATGTCGATAGTCCGGAGAAAGCCTTGTCGATGCGTCAGAAATACGGCGTCGACGGCATTATGATTGGAAGAGCCGCTATCGGTTATCCGTGGATCTTTAAGGAGATCAAACACTACTTCGCGACTGGCGAACTGCTTTCCCCGCCTACACTGGATGAGAGAATTCAGATATTTAAAAAACATCTCGATTTCTCTACAAACTGGAAGGGATTGCGAGTGGGAATCGCGGAAATGCGGCGACACTATAGCAACTATTTTCGAGGGATTCCGCATATCAAGGCGTATCGCGCCAAGCTGGTTACTTGCGATAGTTATGAAGAGATTCTGCGCACGGTCGATGGCATTCGGCAGATAGCCGCTTGAGCGCGGCGCGGCAGAATTTCATCGTCAGGCTACTATCCAAAAGGGAAACATGTTATGACAACCGAACAAGCAAAATCTTTGAAAGACAGCCTTGAGTCAATGTTCAAACACATCGCATCAAGGCAGGGAATGGCAGATGATCTTCAACAGATTGAGAGATTACAGCGCGAAATCGCTCCGACCGCGCCATCAATGCTCAATCATTATCTTCAGCGTCGGAGTTATACGAAGGCGCTTGACTTTCTTGAACAGGAGCTGGCTGGGAAAGACATGACCGCGCAATCGTAGTGAATGGCGGTATTCAGGTGGGCAGTAGAAGAATCGTATCTGGTTTTTGGCATAAGGAAGATTGGAAGGATGGAAGACGGGAAGGGTGAAAAATTTCCGTCCACCCATACGTTAAACCAGACGGATACACAGAATCCGTTGAATTTTCCAATACAGTGTTGGCAGTGTTGGGTTTCACTACGATTTTGGGGGCTTTTGACGTTATCGGTGTCTGGGCGCGGTTATACTCCATGCTGTTAGAAACTGCGTCTTTTTGTAGGAGCGATCTCCAAGTCGCGACGTGCGTTCACGGCAGGTGCGGTTGGAAACCGCACCTACAGGCTAGATGCTTGAAAACACGCAATTCTCGGCAGCGCAAAGTATAGCCTGTGGACGTGTCGTTCTTGATGTGCCGTTCAACCCGACCTACGGATTATCGCTGAAAAGTTAGATGCGATTCCCCCGGCGCGCAAGGTATTTCAGTTGACATCAATTCATTGCAGTGATATAGTACCTAGCGCGAGTTGCTACCTAATGACAGAGAAACCGAGTTTTTGGTTCGCGTTCGCTAAATTATAGGTAAATCAATCGGATTTTTGGTCAATCTCGTGTTTCCACGTCGGTAAAAACTCGGTTTCTTTGCCCCAGTCCGACAAAGGTGACAGTTTAGTTTATCTAAGGAGTTCACCGGGATTACAAGTCGTGTTGTTCAGCGACAACATGCGCAGTTTCTAGAGAGGAATGTAGATGGCACGAGTTGACGGACGTCGACCGAATCAGATGCGGCGCGTCACAATCAGGCGGAATTATACCAAGCACGCCGAGGGTTCCGTGTTGATTGAGATAGGCGACACGAAGGTGATTTGCACGGCGTCGGTCGATGAGAGACAGCCGCGTTTCATGCGCGAGCAGCAAATTCGCGACAAAGGCTGGGTAACGGGTGAGTACTCCATGTTGCCGCGCTCCACTTCGGACCGAATGCAGCGCGAAGTTACGCGCGGATCAGCCAGTGGGCGGACGCAGGAGATTCAACGCCTGATTGGCAGATCACTTCGAGCGGTCGTGGATTTGGACCTGCTTGGCGAACGAACAATCTGGATCGATTGCGATGTCATCCAAGCGGATGGCGGCACCCGCACCGCTTCGATAACGGGAGCTTATGTCGCGCTTTGGGACGCCTGCCAATGGCTCATGGGACAGAAATTGATAGACGTAATCCCGATACGGGATAACGTCGCGGCAACAAGCGTTGGCATCGTTGACGGCACGGCGTGCCTGGATCTCTGTTATAGCGAGGATTCAAGCGCGGAAGTCGACATGAACGTGATTATGACCGGCAACGGACAATTTGTGGAGATACAAGGGACTGCCGAAGAAAATCCTTTTTCGCGTGAACAATCCGATGAGTTGTTGAATCTTGCTACCGACGGGATTCGGGAACTGGTCAGTCTGCAAAATCGCATGGTCTTGGAAAAATTAGATGAAGCTGGTCTTGGCTACGCGTAACCCCGGAAAGGTTCGGGAACTCGGCAAGATGCTCAGTGACCGACGTACTATTGAATTACTGTCCATGAAGGACTTTCCGGAGGCGCCGGAGGTCATTGAAGATGGCGCAACCTATCGGGACAACGCCAGGAAGAAAGCCATCCATGTCGCGGAATATACGGGATTTCCAGCGCTCGCCGATGATTCCGGGTTAGAGGTTGATGCGCTTGACGGAGCGCCGGGCGTACATTCTGCCCGCTATGCCGGTTCCGGAGCCTCCGATGCCGACCGCATCTCGAAGTTGCTTGCCGCTATAAAGGACGCGCCGGAAGGTGAACGTACGGCAAGATTTAAATGCGCGGTGGCAATCGCGCAACCTAAAAGCTGTACGGACGTTGTCATTGGCGTGTGCGAGGGTTCGATCATTCGTGAACCTCGCGGCACAGGGGGCTTTGGATATGACCCCATATTCGTGCCGCAAGGATACGATTTGACATTCGCGGAGTTGGGTGAGAACGTCAAAAACCGCATTAGCCATCGCGCGAAAGCGTTGAAGATGGCGCTAAAGTTAATTGAAAATACTTTTGAGAAAAATGGTTGATTGAGTCACAGGAGAATTTTATGGCGTCACTAAACGAGCTGCGCAACGGTCTAGCCATCCGGCTTGATAATGCGATTTACACCATCACGGACTGCCAACATGTCAAGCCGGGCAAGGGCGGCGCATTTGCCCGTACCAAGCTGAAACGACTGACAGACGGAGCCGTAATCGATCGCACGTTCCGCTCAAGCGAGAACATTGAAACGGTTCGAGTCGAAGGACGAGACATGCAGTTTATGTACAGCGACGGGGATCTGCTGCACTTTATGGACAATGAGACGTTTGAGCAGCATGCGCTGTCTGCCGATTTAATCGGAGACGGAATGAAATTCCTCAACGAGGGAGAGACAATCACTGTGAAGGTAGATGGAGACACGCCTATCACTGTCGAGCTTCCTACCTTTGTTTCGCTTAAAATCGTTGAAACAGATCCCGGGCTGCGGGGCGATACGGTCAGTAGCAGTTCGAAACCCGCGAAATTGGAAACAGGTATGGTCGTTCAAGTCCCGCTATTTGTCGAGAACGGCACGGTCATCAAAGTAGACACACGCACGGGATCTTACGTAGAAAGGGTGTAACTTATGTCCGAAGAAAGATCATCATTTTTGCAACTGCTAGACGAAGTCTGTGACGTTATGGATGATCGCCAACTAACGGAAATCTACCTGCGCGATAGCGAGATAACGCTTAGAGTGCGTAGAGAAAGCCTCGCCATGCCCGTTCCTCCCGCGGCGTCTCAACTTGCGCCATCGTCGCCCGCGGCTACGCCAATCCAAACGGAGCACGAGGATGGCGAATATGTCAAAGCGCCGATGCCGGGCGTATTCTATCGGTCCGCGGCGCCGGATGAACCTTTCTTTGTCAACGAGGGTGATGTCGTTTCCGGGGAAGATACAATTTGCTTGATTGAGGCAATGAAAATCTTCAATCCGATTCAACCCGGATTTCCTTGTCAGATTGCTGAAATTCTTGTGGAAAATGAGACGGTGGTGGAGTACGATCAACCGCTTTTTCGCATCAAGAGAACTTAGGGTTTGTCCTCTCCTGTAGGTTGTGCAAGAGGCGCCTCAAGTTGCGACTTTGCGAACCTGCCTCAGTAAACGTCTTGTGACAATTCAAAAACAGTGTGCCGTTTGACATCTTTTGGCCCCTTCGGCTCATCAAAAAAGAAAGTGCAATGCGCTTTTGAGAAACCAAGTTTTTAAGAAAAATTCGGTTTCTTGCACCTATCTTAATCCTGAGCGGGCTCTTTTTCATCAGCCCAAATTGGTTTTCCGAGGAGTTATGTTTAGAAAGAACGTGCAATGCGCTTTTGAGAAACCGAGTTTTCAAGAAAAAACTCGGTTTCTTGCGCATATCCTAATCCTGAGCGGGCCCTTTTTCATCAGCCCAAATTGGTTCACCGAGAAGCTATGTTTAGAAAGATCCTAATCGCAAACCGAGGCGAGATCGCCGTCCGAATCATTCGGACATGCCGAGATATGGGAATCAAGACTGTCGCAGTCTATTCCACCCCGGCTGATCGAGACTCCTTACATGTCAAGTACGCCGATGAGCAATACTGCATTGGGCCGCCTTCTCCTTCGGAAAGTTATCTCAAACACGCAAACATCATCACCGTAGCGGAGTTGGCAAATGCCGACGCCATCCACCCCGGCGTGGGATTTTTGTCCGAGGATTCACAGTTTGCCGAAATCTGTGAAGCGCACAAAATTACGTTTATCGGCCCTTCGGTTGATGACTTGGTTCGGATGGGCGATAAGGTTGAAGCGCGTGAAACCATGTCCAAGTTGGGGCTAACGTTGGTGCCAGGCAGTCGAAGCGGTCGGCATGGGCGTTTGAAAAGAGGGCGCAAGCGGGGTGTGGTCGAGACGGAGCAGGAAGCCGTCGAGATTGCCGAACGCATCGGCTATCCCGTAGGGATCAAAGCGTCAGCGGGCGGCGGCGGGCGCGGCATCCGAATTGCCCACAATCAGATGAGTTTGCAAAACTTGTTCCACACGGCAAAATCGGAGGCTGAAAGCGCTTTCGGCAATGCAGAGGTCTACATTGAAAAATGGATAGAGAAGGCGCGTCATATCGAAGTGCAGATCCTCGCGGACAAGCATGGCAATGCCGTACATCTCGGTGAGCGCGAGTGTTCAATCCAGCGGAAACAGCAAAAATTGCTTGAGGAAGCGCCGTCTCCGTCAATCAGTACGAAATTACGCGCCGAAATCTGCAAAGCGGCGGTTAAAGCGGCAAAATCAATCAATTATTCAAACGTAGGCACAATCGAATTTGTCCTTGATCAGGACGACAATTTCTATTTTCTCGAGATGAATACGCGTCTCCAAGTGGAACACACGGTCACCGAAATGACGACCGGCATGGATCTGGTAAGAGAGCAGATTCGCGTGGCGGCGGGAGAACAACTCGGATACAGTCACTCGGATGTCCGGATTGACGGTCATGCCATTGAATGCCGAATCAATGCGGAAGATCCACGGAACAACTTCATTCCCTCGCCTGGCGAGGTAACTGCCTATCATCCTCCGGGCGGCATAGGCATTCGAACCGATAGCCATCTCTACAGCGGTTATAAGGTTCCTCCGCACTACGATTCGCTAATCGCCAAACTTATAGCGCATGGTCGAACCAGAGAAGAGGCAATTATTCGAATGAGGCGCGCCTTGGAGGAACTCGTAATCGGGGGCGTCAAAACGACAGCCTCCTTGCACCAAGAAATACTAAGGGATGAACGGTTTTTGGCGGGGCAAGTGGACACGGAATTCGTGGAAGCGAGAGTATGATGATTAGCTGACGCTGCCGCCAAGATGATGATTATGTCGCTTGTTCCATAGTTCCAGCTCGTCCAACTATGCCTTCTTCGGTCGATGTCGTTTTCACGCCAGATCTCCTTCCTTTCTCCAATCTTTCCGGTAAAACCGTTGTCGTCGCCGATATTCTACGCGCCACAACTACGATTACGGTTGCGCTTGCAAACGGCGCTTCCGATGTCACGCCTGTCTTGACCCCTGCCGATGCGTTTAATTTTGCCAAACTCGCGCCAAATGTCTTAATCGGAGGCGAGCGAAAAGGAGTCAAGGTCAAAGGCTTCGATCTCGGAAATTCTCCGCGTGAATATACAAAATCCGTTGTCGTCGGGAGGTCGATTGTGTTGACGACTACGAATGGCACGCGCACCCTTCACGCGTGCCAACCTGCCGGTGGCGTGCTTGTCGGTTGTTTCCCAAACCTTCGAGCCGTGGTCAATCTGCTCGGGAAAGTAACGACGGGAGTTGCGATTGCGTGCGCGGGTGGAGAAGGGAGTTTCTGTCTTGAGGATGCCGTTTTTGCCGGGGCTTGCGTAGATGCGCTGAGATCCGATGCCGAGAAGGCGATGCGAGATCTCCGATTGACCGATGCCGCCGAGGCCGCTCAAATCCTCTATCGCGAACATTGTGGAAATCTGATCGGCATGATGAAAAATTGCTGCCATGGCAAAACGCTCACCGATATCGGGTTGGAGGCGGATTTGGAATTTTGCGCTCGGATGAATGTGATTGACATTGTGCCGCGTCTAATCAACAGCGCCATTATCGCGTGAATGGTTTACTCGCTAAGTGTATATGGTAAGCGTCGGGTGTCGGCGGTTAACAACCTCTGAACTGTGATTTATGTGATTAAGTGATGGACTATGATTAGGTGTGTAGTGGTTTGATTGGCAATTGTCGAATCACGGATTAAACGGATTGAGATTGCCAAGTGAAATGGTCGCGAAAAGATTAATGCGTAAAACCGCCTATGATGAGTGGATTAAACCGATACGTAGAAGCCGTTTTGATTCCGGGAAGAAACCGAGTTTTGAGGAAAAAACTCGGTTTCCGTGTTCTTGTAGGACGAAGGTGGCAACTTGGGGTAACGAGGGAAAATGCGGAAGTTCGGTAGAAAATTCGGATCGGTCAATGTCGTTAGGCTCACGGTCGTGTTGTGTAGGTGGCTGGTCTTCGTAATTTTGGTCGGCGGCTATGTTGGAGGCGGCGTAGCGGCGGCGGAGGGGTCGGATTCGATTTCACCCGTCCAATTCAAAGACGTTACGCTTGCGGCGGGGATTGACTTTGTCCACTCCGATGGTCCTCGTTCTTCGCTGCTGCCAGAGGACATGGGGTCGGGCGCGGGATTCGCGGATTATGACAACGATGGCGATTTGGACCTGTACGTTGTTAACGACCCCGGTCCACTGAAAACCGAGATATCATCAAAATCGCCGGGCAACATCCTCTATCGCAACGACGGGGATGGCGCGTTTACCGATGTCACCGAGAGATCGGGTGTGGGTGACCGGGGTCACGGTATGGGATGCGTGTTCGGAGATTACGACAATGACGGCGATTTGGACCTCTATGTCACGAACTATGGCCCCAACGTCTTGTATCGCAACAACGGGGACAGTACCTTCAGCGATGTCACCAAAGAGGCTGGGGTCGGCGATGAGCGATGGGGGACCGGAGCCGTCTTCGGCGATTATGACAGCGATGGCGACCTCGATCTCTACGTGTGCAACTACGTCGAGTACAATCTCGCCACCGTGGAAGAAATGAAACGCGAGTCGATGCAGGGAGGAAAATCGGTGCCTAGCGCGTTGAATCCGGTTGCGTTTGAAGCCCAAGATAACGTTCTGTTTCGGAATAACGGGGATGGCACGTTTAGCGATGTTACCAGGGCATTGGGGGTGGAAGCTAAAGGCGGAAGAAGCATGCAAGCCATTTTCACGGATTTTGATTTGGATGGCGATCTCGATCTCTATGTGGCAAACGATCTCACTCCCAATTTTGTGTATGAAAACAGCGGCGATGGGACGTTTACCGATGTGAGTCGCGCGTCATGGGCAGCGGATTCCAGAGGGTCGATGGGACTCGCCAGCGGTGACTACGACAGTGATGGCGATTTGGACCTCTTCATTAGTCACTGGATCGACCAAGAAAACACACTTTACAAAAACTTATGTAAGGAAACGCGTGAGATTGCCAAGCCGAATCCCAGCGAAGCGGAAGCCATCCGTCTGATTGATGAGTCTTACGGCAGCTTGCTCGCCGAAATCAGCATGAAAGACATTGGTTGGGGAACGGATTTTTTCGACTACGACAACGATACGGATCTTGACATATTTGTCGCCAACGGCAGCACCTTTCAGTATCTTGAGATGCCGGCGTATCTCATACGCCAAAAAGACCGTCTATTTCGCAACGAGGGCGATGGAACTTTCATTGATCTCGCCAAGGAGGTCGGGATCGGTGCATTGCCATCGCGCGTCGGCAGAGGGGTTGCCTTTGGCGACTACGACAACGATGGCGACATTGATGTTTTCGTCGTCAATAACCGTGACCGCGTCGTGTTGTTGCGGAACGATGGGGGCAATCGGAACGCCTGGATTCAGGTCGAATTGGTAGGGACGGCGGATAATCGGGATGGCATAGGAAGCAAGATTCGGGTGGCGGCTGGCAATCTGACGCAGATTCGTGAAATCAATGCAGGATCAAGCTATATGTCTTTCAACAGCCTGACCGCGGAGTTCGGCTTGGGGAAGGAATCAATGGTAGACCTTCTGGAGGTCACATGGCCTAACAGCGTAAAGGAGCGATTCTCCAATATCCGCGTGAATCAGAGGGTAATTGTTACGCAAGGCGAAGGGATTAACCGGATGACAGATTGACAATCGTTGTGATTTGTTGATTTTGTTCCCATAGTATCGTAGAATTATGATACGAATTCAAAATCTAAATGTTACAGTTGATTTGAGACGTGCAATGAATTGCACTACTACAAACCCAAGGCTCTTGTAACTTATAGATTCGGTATTAGTATTGGTTAATCATTGAAAAAGTCGCTGGCTGTTTCCAGTACCATGCAAATGGCGTGTCGGGTTTCACGTGAATTTTGGTGTGACACGGCGGGGCAAGATGCCCCGTCTACGGGATTGGGGTTGCCCCAGCTTGTGTCAAATCCAGATGTTGTAATTTTTTACAAAGTCCCGTTGAGAGGAGAATTCCTTTTCTCTATCAGGATTTGCTATCGCGCTCGTTATCCGCTCGTATGTTCCTACGATAGGCGGGAATTCCGATTCCCGATATATCCCAATAAATTCAAGAATAATCGACAATGACAGTTCGATCCGAAATTGACCAAGCCAAATTGAATCCGAGCGCCGGTTTTTTTGCAGATGTTCTTTCACCTGTCAATGATGAACCTGCACTGCTTTCCACGCTTGAAAATCTCGGCAAACTTCCGAGCAATTTTGATGGTTCCCTCCTTTTGCCATTGCTCAATCATTCAAACTCTAAGATTCGGATTCTCGCAGTGAAGAACATTGGCAAGTTGCAAGATGAATCTTTCTTGGCGGCGCTCTCCGACTTTGCGAACGCCGAAACAAACACTTTCGCTCGTCGCGAAGCCGTTTCCGCGTTAGGCAGACTCAAGACAGTAAACGCAATTCCAATCTTGAGGCAGTTTCTCAATGATAGCGACCCGAAAGTTATCTTGCAGGCGCTGCGCGGTTTACTGTATTTCAGAGACCGAGAAGATGTGCGAAATTGCCTGGCTCCGCTCCGCGAACATCCCAACGAGTTGATTCGCGAGCATGCCATACGCGAGTTGAATGGCCAACGGCGTAACACATCCAAAGTCACTGATCATACTATGAGTCCGGATGTTCTGAAGAACGTCATTGTCTGCGCGGACGTGAGAGAGACGCTCAAGGCAGTTCCCGACGAATCGGTGCATCTGACGTTTACATCGCCTCCCTACTACAATGCGCGCGACTACACGCTTTTTCAGAGTTACGAAGATTATCTCTCCTTTCTCACGACTGTTTTCAAAGAAACGCATCGTATCACGAAAGAAGGTCGGTTCTTTGCGCTCAACACGTCGCCTGTCATTGTTCCGCGCATCAGTCGGGCTCACTCAAGCAAGCGCTACGCGATTCCTTACGATATCCACCCGCGGCTCACCGAGATCGGCTGGGAATTTATTGATGATATCGTGTGGGCGAAGCCGGACTATGCTGTCAAAAATCGCAACGGCGGGTTCTTTAAACATCGCAAACCACTCGGCTACAAGCCTAGTTCCGTGACCGAGAATGTCATGGTGTACCGCAAAAAGTCGGACAAACTTATTGATTGGAATATGCGCCAATACGATGAGGATACCATTAACGCCAGCAAGATCCTGGGGGACTATGAGAAAACGAATGTCTGGATGATTAATCCGTCAACCGACAAAGTCCATCCTGCCATTTTTCCACTTGAACTGGCGGCTCGCATCGTTCAGTTCTACTCTTTCAAAGGTGACCTGGTTTTCGACCCGTTCGGCGGTAGCGGGACAGTGGGGGAAGCGGCAATGACGCTGGAACGGCACTTTTTTCTCTGTGAACAGGAAGCGGAATACGTTGAACATGCGATGGAACGAATCAACCCTTCCCTGTTCTCCCCCACAGTGATCCCAAGGAGCCTTTCATTGGGCAATCTAACATCTGAATTAGAAAGGGAGAATGTGAAGCCGTGACGGTGACCGGAGCGGTTGTGAAGAACATCATTCGCAAACTTATTTGGGTGAAATTTCGCTGTTTTCCGGGGAACGATAGCTTTTGATAAGATTTACGCCGCACCATCATGTCGCGATCTGGAGATTGCTCCTACAGTGGACGCGGGGATATCTATCTATCCATTCGCTTGATCCTACAAAAGACGGAATTTCTGACAGCGCGGCGTATAATTTCGCAGTAACACGTTATGAATCTATACTTTGCGTTGGGTATTATTGCGCTTTTTTCCCGGTGATTATTGTTTGTAATAGTGATTGTAGGGTGGGCACTGCCCACCATCAACGCGGTCACGTTGCACGCCAGGGGAGCCAACCATTTGCCCAAACTAATCAGAATGGTGGGCAGTGCCCACCCTACAACTACCGCCAGACTCTTGAAAATACGAAATTTCCAGCGGTGTGTAGTATAATTCAATCCGCGTCAAGCTGGAACTTCCGATAGATTGCGCGCGCCTTTTTTTCCACCGTGGCGAGATAAGCGTCGCCGATGACGCTTCTGTAACTTGCCGAGAGATGCCCGCCATATCTGCCGAACGCTTCCGCAAATCGTCGGCAGTCCTCCCTGTTCTTCCCTGAAGCATACGCTTTTGTCTTGGCATCGGTGCCAGACTTGCGGATCTCTACAAACTTGTCGCGGAATTTGAAGTACGTTCCATCTCCCACAAACCGCACATCTTCAAGGTTGGAGAAATCAAGCGGCGGGAACGCCTCCTTAAGAACCGCGCGCACTTGTTCCAAAGTTATCTGTCGCTCGCGGGCGGCGATCGCGAGCGCCAGGAAAAAGAAGTCGTTCCTGTCCCGTTGCGCCTCCCCTTCCAGTTTCGCCGCTTTGAGTTTCGCGGGATCAGGTTCGGATTCGTTGTAATAGACCACATCTTCGCGGATGTCATATCTTCCGGTAATTGAATTCCGGGCGAAGAGCGTCTCCAGATAGTCGGAAAGATGCTGGTTTTTCGCTTTGCAATGCGCCGCCAGCGCCGCAAATAGTACCATTGCCTCGCCGGCGCTCTTTTCGCGCATGGCGATTGCCCTACGCCCATTTTGGCTCTGAATCAATTCCTCGGGTCCCGTGATCATTCCGCCGCTTTCTTCCCCTCCGAAAAGTAAACGGGGTTGGACTCCAAGATTTATCGATTCCCCGTAAACATCCTTCACAACGACAGGAGCCTCCGGCGAATGTGCCATCTGTTTTTCGACCCTTTTCATGACCGCCGCGATTTCCTTGAATCCGACCGGGACATTGATGACTTTGACGCCATTCCCGAGCGCCCATTCATCCCATGACATTGCGGATGGGGTTGTTTTGATGATGAATCGCGGGTGGGAGTTCCAGGCGCCCACAGTCTTCAACTGATTTGCGTGGAAATCCATACTCATCAAAAAAGATTGGTTTGGCGTATAAATGCTCAGAAGCCTGCCATCGCCAAGTTCCAAGGATTCAATCCCGAGTCTTTCCAATCCGTGTTTGCGATTCGTATCCTCTATCTCACACACAATCAGTCGGTCGCCATCCGGATCGGTTACCTCAATGATTGTTCCAATAGGTTCATTCTTCAGTTTAGTTCCGTAGTCCGCCGTTTTTACGACATCAAGGATACTGAAATCGCAGCCTAAATCGAAATACTCCTTCTCCCCCGATTTCGGATTGCAATCGAGTTTTCCGATATTGTAATACAGCGGATCGGCGTCGACGTGGAGCCACTTCAAAGAGTCGGCGACCTTCAGCCGTTCAAATACCTTACGCATTGTCTGGTACATGCACCCGCCCACGCAATCAATGACAATTGACGGTTTGACCTCACGGATGAGGTTAAGGTTGGCGTCATTCGCGACTCCGTTACGCAAGTAGTCAACGTAAAGGCTTGTACCGCCATCGAGTTCATCAAGGGAGTCGAAATCGATATGTTCATCATTCGAGGCGCTAAACCGGATGGAGTACCCTTCGGATTCCGCGGTCCTCAGAATTTCCTCAATCTTATTGACAAACCGAAGTGATTCCTCGGACAGATATTGGCTTCCCTGGTTGTTCAAATCTTTGGTTGCGGTCTTGGTACTCACCGAATGGCTGGAGGTTACGTGTTCGCCGCCATCCAGATCCAATACATAAATCAGAAACGAGGCCATCCAGATGGGGATTGGCGCAAAATCTTTCGGTACCAGTGTCTGAATGCCTTGTGCGGCTTGGATGCGGGAAATCAGGTCAACGTACTTCCGCGAGTTGTACCGGACTTCGCAACCGGCGACTTTCCTGAGTTGTCTGCCTTGGGAGTTTTCCTTTGCGACCAAACTTTTTCCGAGTGTTGCCAATACAACGCCGACTTGATTAATCGGGAATCGCATGTCCCACGGATACAACACATTTTGTGGCCCCCGAATTCCACCGGTGGAGGCTTGAGATTCCTTTTTGTAGTTACGGAACCACTCCCACAACCTTAGTCGCTCGATCTGTGCCGCGTCCAAATAAAAGGTGAACGATTCCGTCTCGTCCTGCGGGAACAGCGGTTCTCTGGAGGCGCTGGGTGTATTGTCTTTGACAGCAGAGAGCAATTCCCTTTCGGTGTGATTGCGTCGTTGGATGAAAGATTCATCAATCGGAATAATCATACAATTCTCCGTTTCGTCATCGTGGAGCGCTTTATGGGCTAGCTGATGTATCCATCCGGTAGCCACGCGCATGATTTTGCCAGGGTTGCCAGTCCGTTGTGCATTTCCATCGGCATTAACGGCTTCTGAATCCCATAGGGCTTTGTTGCCAATGACTTTCCGTTCGCCTAACGTTAGTGGATAGATTATTGCGTGGCACTCTGATGTTGTCGGCAAGGTAAAGCGAAGTGAAACACCGATCCTTGCCCAAGAACACTCTCGACCCAGATTCGTCCATCGTGCTGCAATAGGATATGTTTCGCGATTGCAAGCCCCAGCCCCGTGCCTCGCACCTCGGATGACCGAGCCTTGTCCACCCGATAAAATCGTTCAAATATGCGTGGCAACATATTGGAAGGTACGCCAGCGCCGGTGTCGCGGATGTGTACGACAACCTCTGCCTCGCTTGTGTCAGCCGAGACGCTGATTTTGCCGCCCGGTGACGTGTACTTGATTGCGTTATCTATCAGGTTCGCAAAAACCTGTTCCATAAGACGCTTATCCACAAATATCGGCGGCACGTTATCGGGCGCATGCCAATCAAATGTGAGTTCGGCGTCAGCCAGTACGGGACCAAATAGGTTCAACAGGGGATCGCGAAATTCGCTTAATTCACAATACTCGAGCGTAAGGGTAGCCATTCCCGATTCCAGTCGAGAGAGGTCGAGAAGATCGGTCACAAGTTGTGAGAGTTCGGACGATTGTTGAAAAATTTTCTTGACAAAACGCCGGTTCGTGCCTTTTTCGTCCAGGGCGCCTGTCAGCAGCGTCTCGGCGAATCCCTGAATCGAGGTGAGCGGCGTTCGTATCTCGTGAGAGACATTGGTGACAAAATCCACCCTGACACGCTCCAGTTTTCTCACTTGACTCACGTCATGAATTACGACTAGATACTCGTCCACAACAGGAACGGCGGTGATTTCTGTTTCGCGCTCTCCGGTTCCCACCAGTTTCAGCTCGGCGAACGCGGATTTTCTTGTGTCCCGGCTTTCTGCCAAGAGTTGCTGCAGCCTCGGATCTCGAATCGTTTCAATGAGCGGGTGTCCCCGATAGTCGGCGGTGAGATTCAACATCGAATCGGCAGCCGGATTTGCATAGACAATAGCAAATTGCTCATCTATCAATAACACGCCTTCAACCATATTCGCGAGGATTGTTTCCAGGCGGTCTCGCTCTTGAGAAACTTCGCGAATCTGATGTTCGACGCGATCCGCCATTTCACTGAAATGTCGAGTCAATCGTTCGAACTCGTCCGAAGAATCGCCCGAAACTTGTGATTTAGTCTGTCCATCAGCCATTAATTGCGCGCGGCGGAGGAACCTCCGAATTGGACTGGTGACTATCCTGGCAGCAATGAGCCCGAGGGGCAGCGCCATAGCCAAACCAAGGATAACCGCTACAATAAGGTTTGGCTGAATATGCGCAATAAATCCTTGCAGGCGACGCGTGGACCATGCGATCCGACACACTCCGATTAACCGATCTTCCCGCAATACGGGGAGCGCAAAATAACGCCTGCCGGTCTCTCGCGCATCATCGTAATGCTTTATATCACCGCTCCATTCCCCCAGGGCGGCTTGTACCGCCGGGTGGTTTCGGAGGTTGTTCATATCCTTCAAAGCGTCGCCATCGTACGCGGTATCGCCCCAAACGGCGCCATCCGGATCGATAAAGGTTAAACGCACGAAGTCTTCCGTGTGAAGTTTGTCGACAATCCCATCCACCGCCTCATGGCTAAAATTGGTTGGAAGCGTACGACTCAGATAGTCACAAATTACGCGCGCTCGGGTTTCCAATATCGAGAGCGTCTGTTCGGCGAACTTCTGCTTCAACGAGTAATGCAGATAGGCGAACATCACTAGCGATGCCACCAATGAAATTAAGATGTGGCTCAAAATGAGTCGAACGCGCATAAGCGTTACCTGTTTTTCCGATTCGTGTCAGTCGATCAACATCTTATCACATCAGCGTGTTTCATCGCCATTCAAAAACGACAAGTCATGAAAAAGTCAGTGAAATGTCACACAACTGTAACGTCTATGCCTTATATGCGCTTTGGCGTTCCTTTGCATATTCCTCAAGGAGCAGAAATTCGGCGATCGCTCCTACAGCGGGTTTGTAGTGTAGAAACGGAGGATGAAATGCTCTGCCACGAACGTTTAGACATTCGACACGCAAGTCCTATTCTGTCTAGCAAGCGACTTTTTTGCTTGACGCATAACTCTCGTCGTGCTATTATTGCATGTGAATCGGGAAAAATATGCGCCAATTAGGCTAGGCGCAATTTATTGACCGACACTTCAAACGCAGTTTAAGGCGGAGCGGTTCACATCAGACGCGACGAGTGTGCCTTTGCTGAAACGAGATTTTAATTCATCCTTGACATCAATAGTATTTCAAGCCGTGGGCATACGAAACCTGACCGCCTACGGTTTTTTTGTGACTGCTGTCTCATCGGGTGGGATTTGCCAGAGTGACTCCGATAGGACTTAGGCGCTTCTGTAGGGAACAACGATCGTTGTTCCCTACGGTCTTATTGATGGGGCCTCTGCCGTAGTTGCCCGATTTATCGGGCGTTGAGGGCGTTCGGTACGGCGACAAATCGCCGAACTATCCCCCAGATTAGGGGCAGTATATTCGGAGACGGCCATGAAAGAACGAAAAATTGTGTACCTTGCGAACCCCTACGGTTTCTCGGAACAACAGCGGGCGAGCCTATTGCCAACCCTGATTCAGGCATTGGAAGCTATCGGGCTAGAGGTATGGGAGCCGTTCGAGCGAAACAACAATGAGGAGATCGGGTCGTCCGGCAGGGCGTACCGAATTGGACAGCGAGACAAGCGCGATGTCGAACAGGCAGACGCGATTTTCGCTGTCGTGAACGGTGTTCCGCCCGACGAAGGGGTCATGGTCGAGTTGGGGATGGCGATAGCGCTCGGAAAACCCACGTTCCTATTTCGGGACGACTTTCGGCGCGCCGCCGATTCCGATGAATACCCTCTCAACTTAATGATGTTCACCGGCTTGCCGCGTCTCGGATGGGAGCGATACTACTTCAAATCGATATCCGAGATTTCATCACCCGACAAAGCGCTCGCATCTTGGGCGCGCGACAAACCAAGCGTCTAATTGATCTGTGAGAAACCAAATCGGAGGCATTATGAAACAGATAAATGGCGGAATCACGGCGGTTCCCGGTATTCGGGCATCGGGCGTGCACGGCGGTTTGAAGCCGGATAACCTGAAAGATGTGGCATTGATCGTCGCCGACTCGCCGGCAGTGGGGGCGGGGGTGTTCACGCAAAATCGCGTGTGTGCCGCACCCGTTGTCCTCTCCCGCGAACACCTTGCCGACCACACCGCACAAGCGATTGTTGTCAACAGCGGCAATGCAAACGCCTGCACCGGGGAACAGGGATTAGACAATGCTCGAAAAATGGCAGCCTTGGTCGGTGAGAGACTCGACGTAGAGCCACAAAACGTACTTGTTTCTTCGACGGGCGTGATTGGCGTACAGTTGCCGATGGATGCCATCAGACGAGGCATCCGACTTGCGGCGGAAACGTTGCACGAGAATGGCGGACGCGATTCGGCGCAAGCAATCATGACCACTGACACCGTGCCGAAGGAAGCGGCGGCGGAGATTGAGATTGACGGACATCCAGTCAGGATTGGGGGAATGACGAAGGGCTCGGGCATGATCGCGCCGAATATGGCGACGATGCTCGCGTTTCTGGCGACGGACGCTAAAATTTCAGGCGCCCCATTGCAAGCCGCGCTCCGGAGGTCGGTCAACAAATCGTTCAATCGCGTAACGGTTGACACCGACACAAGCACTAACGACACCGTGCAAATCTTGGCGACCGGCGCCGCGTGCAATCCTGGGATCGCCGAAACGTCGGGAGCCGGTTACAACGCATTTTGCGAAGGGCTCGAGTTTGTCTGCATTGAGTTGGCAAAGAAGATCGCGCGAGATGGCGAAGGAGCCACCAAGATGATTGAAGTGGTGGTCAAGAACGCGATGAACGAAACGGAAGCCGAGGCGGCGGCGAGATCCATCGCCGAATCCCCGCTCGTAAAAACTGCTGTTTTCGGGAAGGATGCCAACTGGGGGCGGATTATGATGGCGGTCGGGAAATCGGAAGCGCGGTTCGATCCCGACCGAGTGGACGTTTGGCTGAGTGATTACCAACTGGTCAAGAATGGCATGGATGCGGGGTTTGATGAGGAGAAGGCGACGCAACTTTTCTCGGAGGACACCGTGACAATTACCGTGGATCTTCACGCCGGTGATTCGGAGGCGACGATGTGGACGTGCGACTATTCTTACGACTATATTAAGATAAATGCGGATTATCGGACATGACAACGTTTTAATTTGATGGTCGCGATCAGGAGATCGCTCCTACAGCGGGAGGAGACACATTCTCTTAACTTGATCCCTATGGGGTACGGTTCAGACCCACGATTGGGAATCACTCTTACAGTGGCGCGGGGATCACTATCGCACTCACTATCCTTTCGCTTGATCGTTATCCACTCGCTTGATGGTCGCGACCTGGAGATCGCTCCTACAGCGGGATGAGACCACATTCTCTTCACTTGATCTCTATGTGGGTACGGTTCAAACCCATGAATCACGTCCTGATGGCGTCCTACTCCACAACGAAAGAAAGAATTGTGGCGGCCTCCATGGCGTCCCAGTCTACCTCCAAACCAAGTCCTGGGCCAGAGGGAGCATAAGCGTAACCGTCAGGTCGCGTGCGAATCACATCCCTCATGCCGTATTCATAAGGCTCAAAAGGCACGGACTGCTCAAAGTAGGTGCAGTTGTCGTGTGCCAGCATGAGATGCAGGTTGGCGGCCGAGACGAGGCTATAGCCCCAAGACATGATTTCGCATTTCATGCCCGCGGCTTCCACAAGGGCGATCGCTTTATTCGTCTGTGTGATGCCGCCCATCACTGCCGCGTCCGTCCGCGCGCGTCCCCATGCCTTTGAACGGATAGCTTCACCAAACGTATGCAAATCTTGGAACCAGTTGCCGGACGGAATAATAGGAATCTTCACCCGGCTGGTCAAGTCTCTGTATCCATCAAGATCGGAGTCGTGCAGTGGCGCTTCAAACCAAGTGAATCCCATTGCGTCAAGCTCTAAAGCGACTCTCAGCGCGCCCTCGCGGTCGTAGTTATTCTCGGCGTCGAGCATGAAGGCGACATCATCCTCCGGGTACTGTCTGCGGACGGCGCGAGCGAGTTCTAGGTCAAGTTCGGGGATGCACCACGTATGGAACTTGATGGCTTTGAAACCTTGGTCAATTAAATCTTTGGCATTTTTCAGGTAGGACGCCACATCTTCAAAGAGCGGGGTGCTCGCATAGGCGGGGATGGATTCTCTGGCGCCGCCCAGCAAGCGATAAAGCGGCATGCCCGCCACTTTTCCCGCGAGATCCCACAGCGCGATATCGATGGCGGCAAGCGACTGAGGCGGAATCGGAAACACGCGAGGTCGGATCTCATGCCAGATAAATTCGCGCAGGAGCGGATCTTTGCCCACCAATATCGGCGCCAAGTGGCGTATCGATTCGGCGGTATATCGCTCGAAATCGTACGATGTCGCGTTCCAGATGCCGGCGACCCCTTCTACCCCTTCGTCCGTGTAGATTCTGACGAGGGTGTTCGTCGAGTATTGATCCGGCAGATCATCGGACCACGTAAAGCGGTCGACTGGCGGCGCCACGGCGCGCACTTCAACTTTGGTGATTTTCATCCGGGGAGGCTCCTTGGCATGGGTTCAGTCCCGACCGGCAAAATTTTTCGTGAATTCTAGCAATTGACGCTCGCTTAACGACATGCGGGGCGAGATGCCCCGCCTACGGGTTTGGTCTTGTACGTTGGGGAAAGATGCCTCGCCTACGCGTTTCGTCTTGTACGCCGGGGCAAGATGGCCCGCCTACGGTTTTCGTGTTGTACGCCGGGGCAAGATGCCCCGCCTACGGGGATGGTTCTGTACGTCGGGGCAAGATGGGCCCGCCTACGCGTTTGGTCTTGTACGTCGGGGAATGATGCCCCGACTACGCGTTTCGTCTTGTACGCCGGGGAGTGATGCCTCGCCTACGCGTTTGGTCTTGCACGCCGAGGCAAGATGCCCCGACTACGGGTTTGGCGCCGTATTTCCGCCAACGTGTATTAGCCATTTGCCTTGAGTTCATCAAGGATTTCCGTGATTTTGTTCCATGTGCTGTCTTCGACAAAGACGCCTTCGTTGATTCTTCGTTCTCTTTCGCGGTGTTCAGGTTCGCCGGGTATAAGAATCTCTTCAAATCCGGGCGCTACTCGACTGGACTTCACGTATTTCAGGAAGTTTTTTACCTCCGTTTCAAATTCCTTCTGTCCGACAAACGCCGCCGGATTGATTGCCAACATAAATGTGGCGTTACCCCAACGATCGGTGTCCGGCCGGCTGCACCCGCCGCCGCTGAGCGCGCCCGAAAGTATGTCCACGATTAAGCCGAGCGCGAATCCCTTATGGCCGCCCACAGGAATCAGACTGCCGGGGGGAGGGCCGTCAAGCGCATTGGCATCCGTTGTTGACCGCCCCTCGCTATCCACAATCCAACCTTCGGGGACAGGCTCGCCTCGCAACGCTTTGACCGCCACTTTGCCAGCCGCGACGACCGTCGGCGAAATGTCAATCATAACAATCCCATCGGAAGCCGGCACCGCATAAGACATCGGATTCACCGAAAGCCGCCGCTCCAAGCCGCCCCAAGGCGCCACGCCCTGCGCGCCGCCATGGCCGTTTACGGTTACGAATCCGACTAGCCCCTGATCAGCAATCATCTGGCTGTATTCGCCGAGACGGCCGAGATGGCTGCAATTTCGCAGACTCACGGCAGCGAGGGCGCCCTGTTTTGCCTTTTCGATAGCCAACTGCGCCGCGCGCCAACCCATCAGTTGACCGACGCCCCAATTCCCGTCGAGTACCGCATGGGTGGCGCTCTCCGTAACAACCTCCAGGTCGGCGCCCAGCACGATGTCGCCTCCGCGAACCATGTCGACGTAGTTCGGTATAACCCGCACGCCGTGCGAATCGTGACCGACCAAGTTGCTATCCACCAAATGATCTTGTAGTCGCCGCACTTCGTCCGCCGTGCCTCCCAAAAGGGAGAACAGATCGTGCACCGTCTGTTTTAACTGTGTTGCGCCAAAAACCGGCATAGGTACATTTCACCTCCGTAATTATCGTAGCAATACGAGACAATTTTCAAAATTCGGGACCAAACATCTATTTCGGTGGCAGATGATAGCCGTCTTTCATAACTTGAATCCGGTAAAGAGCGGTGCCTGCCGTGACATACAAGGTCTTGCTCGCGTCGCCTCTGCCGAATGCCACATTCGTTGGAAGCGCTCCCGTCGGAATGCGCGCCAATTCTTCGCCTGATGGCGAGTAGACATTGATTCCGGGGCGGGTTACATCGCGCACCGCCACGTAGATATTTCCATCGACATCAACCACCAACCCATCCGGGCCATCTTGCGGATAGTAATCAACCAATACTTCCCGAAACGTCGCGGTTCCGTCTTCCGCCAAGTCATACGCCAACAGCGCCATCCGCCCCTTGTGGGTTGGCGCCGCGGCGGGAAGCCTATCGAAACCGGTCGCGCCGTTGTCGTTGCTGACAACGTAGAGAGTTCTCTGATCAGGCGAAATAGCCACTCCGTTCGGCTTTCCCGCATCGGTGATTATGCGGTGAATCGAGCCCTCGGGATCGATTCGATAAACGCCCATCACGGGTTGATCGAGCGGTTCGTGTCCGAGGTAGCGCGGGTCGCTGAAATAGATACGCCCCTTTTCATCAATCGTAATATCGTTAGGCGCATTGAAGGGGCGTCCATCGTATAATCCGGCAATGATTTCACTCTTGCCGGTTGTCATGTCCGTCCGGGTAACTCGGCGTCCACCGAAGTCCGCGCCCTCGGCGACAATCATTCTGCCTTGAGCGTCAAATTTGATGCCGTTGGACATTCCGCTAGGGGAGCGGTACACAGTAGTTTCACCGGTATCGGGATTGTACCTCCAAATATGTCCCGCCTGCATACCGGATTCATAGGTAAACGTGATGTCGCTAAAGTATACCATGCCATCAAGCGCGACGGCGGGGCCTTCCGTGAAATGCGCTTCATCGAATAATTTTTCCAGCTCGGCGCCGGGCGATAAGACGCTCGCGTCCTCGCTCGGGGAGGATTCTGTCGCATACAGTGTGGACATCCCCGCAGCCATAGAGCAGATTACGAGGGCAAGCATGACAAAGCGACGGTTGGCTTGAAGCAGACAATTGGCTATCATATTACACTCCTTCTTTTCTGTGACAAAATAGTATAGGATTTACGCACTTCTGTAGGGAACAACGATCGTTGTTCCCTACGGTCGCACTAATGGAGCCTCTGCTGTAGTTGCCCGATTTATCGGGCGTTGAGAAGCGTGCGGTGCGGCCTTTTCTGTGAGAAAACGGTATAGGACTTACGCACTTCTGCGGGGAACAACGATCGTTGTTCCCTACGGTCGCATTGATGGAGCCTCTGCTGTAGTTGCCCGATTTATCGGGCGTTGAGAAGCGTGCGGCGCCGCGATAAATCGCCAAATTACAAGGCTTTGAGTGGTCAACCGCGTAGGTCCTATGGTATTGAAAATTGGGTAGATTCTAGCAGATACGGTTAAATCAATCAAAGGCAAAAGTCTCGGCCGATTTCCGTGTTTGTTTCAGAGGAAAAACTCAAAAAATCATGTCGTTGTCCCCGGCATCGAATCAAAGCCGAGCAGCCGTTTCAGCGTTGGAGATGCGCGGGCAATCACTTCCTCCGAAGCCAGTTTCAGGTGGTCCTGTTGCGGTTTCATGAAAGAGCGGCAGAAGAAACCGAGCAAGCCGACGCGGTCTTGATCTGTACGGTTTGCCGATGAACCGTGCCAGAGCGCGCCGTTGACAATCAACACCGATCCTTTCGGACCACAGATCTGCGCCTCATCGTCGTACTTGACCTCGGGTTCCGGTCCGCCTTCAAGCCGAAGATGGCTTGCGGGTACGCAACGCGTGGCGCCATTCTCAAGCGTGAAATCGTCTAGCAACCAAACGCTGTTGGCGACAAGCGGGAAACTTGGACGCGGGTCGGGCATCAAGCGCAGTGGGTAGTCTATGTGCACCCCTCCGTCGGTCGCTCCGGGGCTAATAATGTTGACCGTAAACGAACTTAACGTACAATCCTCGCCGAGCAGATATTCCATCGCCGCCAAGATACGCGGATGCTGAATCGCTCGTTCAAACGGTTCACCCTTGTTGACCAAGTTCCAAACCCTCTGAGCATGATCATCCAGATACATCGCCCCGCGCCCCGACGCTCTTTCATCGGCGGCGAGCGTCAACGACAACCGGCGAAGTTCGTCGGCTTCGTCCGTTGAAATGACGTCCGGCAGGAGCGTGAATCCCTGTTTATCAAGTTGAGATTTTTCCGTGTCCGTTAGCATGAATCAACCTTGTGATAAAACAGCGCAAAAAGTCTCCCCTTCCACAAGGGAGCCGGAAAGCGCGGGATGGCAGATCAATTAACCCGCCAAATCAGTTTAGCAATAGACGCAAGAGATGTCAAGCCCAGAAATTGCATTGTAGTATAATGCGGATCATGATAACATGATGAGGTGGTCCGACAGTTTCAATTCAAGATTGGAAAGTTCGTTCATCGTTCATTACTTGGACGATGAGCAGAAACCGAGTTTTTCCAACGCGGAAATACGCGTTTGACCAAAATCGCCCTGTCAATCTTTGATAAGATGGGGAAATCTGAATCAAAAACTCGGTTTCTTTTGGAGAAAAGCTATGAAAACCTATCGTGCCGGAGTAATCGGTCTAGGTCGCATGGGCAGTACCTTTGATGATGAGATGACCCGTGGAGGCTGTTTGTTCCTTCCCTATTGCCATGCCCCGAGTTATCACGAAGCCCCGAACGTCGAGCTGGCGGCTGGCGCGGATATACATGACGAGCAAACCGCTATTTTCGGCGAGCGTTGGGGGCTTGCCTCCGACCATCTGTATAGCGACTACAAAGAGATGTTGGCTAAGGAGCGGTTGGACATTGTCAGCGTCTGTACAACCGCGCGCCTTCGCCCGGTCATTGTGCAAGATGCCGCCCGCGCCGGCGTAAAAGCAATCTGGGCGGAGAAGCCCATCTCATTGAGTTTGAAGGAAGCGGACGACATGATAAATGTCTGCAAAGAGCACGGGGCAGCGCTGGCGGTGAACTGCGCCCGGCGCTGGAATCCGTTCTTCAGCGAAGCGCGGCGCTTGATTGACGATGGACAACTTGGCGACATTTTGCAGGTGACTGTCTACGCGGAATGCGGACTCTCCCACAACGGAAGCCACGCCATTGATGTCTTGCGCTATATGGCGGGCGGCGATGTTCAGTGGGTTTTTGGAGAGATGGAGTCGGACGATGCCGCCGCGAGCGATAACGATCCGCAAGGAAACGGGTATATGGCTTTCAACAACGGGGTGCGCGCCTATTTCCGTAGCACGCCCTGCGGTTCCGCCCCTTGGGAAGTTGATGTCATCGGGACGACCGGGCGTATTCGTTCTCTGAATAACGCGGAAAAATTCGAGTTGATTCAGATGGCGCCCGGCATTGGCGGCAACACACAGACACCGGCGGAGATGCCCTTTCCCATACCGGTACGGATTCAGGGAATGGGGCTGACAATCGTCGCCAATCTCATCAATGCCATTGAAACCGGCGAACCGCCCAAGTGTTCCGGTGAGGATGCACGGGCGGCGTTAGAGATTGCTATTGGGTTGCGGGAGTCGCATCGCCGCGGCGGCGTGAAAGTTGGTCTGCCACTCCCGGATCGGGGTTTGCGCATCCTATCGCTAGAGATTGGCGGCGACTCGATTCCCGCCCGGATCCGACGAGAGCGGGCGGGCGCGTAGTCCATGAAAAGCGACAATGGCGATTAATTCGGGCAGTGGCGTTTGGTGGGGAATAACGATCGTTATTCCCTGCAGCAAAAAAATCCGTTGAAGTATTCCTCTGTAACTCCAATACCTACCCTCACGCCTCGCGTTTTCGAGCGTATAGATTTAGTTCGTTTTTCAGTCGTTGGAGCGGCCAATGCTCTTGCAGCGCTTGGCTCATCATCTGTTGCGCGGTGAAAGGCACATTGCCGCCGACAGGAGGATCCGAATCAAGGTTGGTTGGGAACGAATAGCCATCCGCGACCACCGCAACGACATCTCGCACAGCTCGAGACGATAGCACCGCCCGCTTTTTCTTCTCCAGGAGGATTGGGTACACCCTCTCTATCATAGCCTGCCGATTGACGGATTCCATCGGGCGGCCAAACGCGGACGAAATCTGAACCAAATTGGCAATTCGATCTTTATCCGATGAGTTGGTGCCGGCGGCATGAAATAACGCGGGGCTAAGGAAGACGACATCCCCTTTATCCAGTGGAATTTGCGACTTTTGTTCATCAAAATAGTCGGCAAAATCGGACTCATGGAAGGCTAAATATCCAGCCGAGTATTGATGTGAGAAAGGAAGGAAAAGCGTTGGTCCCGATTCGATCGGCATGTCAGTGTGGGCAATGCTTCCTTGCAGCGTCAGGAATTGCGACATGAGGTGAGCATGAACGGGAAATTTCGCCGCAGTCTCGGCGGATTGAAACCCCAAGTGGTAGTCGCGGTGGGGCGATTGCGCTTTGCCGCCCGGTTTCACATTATTCACCTGGGCGGTGATTTGGTAGTAGGGACCCAACCAAGCGCGAGCGGCGAGAGAGAGCAACGGATTGCCGTAGTATTCAATGAACAATTCGGGGGCGGCGAGACAAGCCTTTTGAAATGAGTTCCAAATACGTTCGTTGTCGCCGAAATGATCGCCTACTTCTCCGAGCGATGACTTCTCATCCGCGATAATTTGCATGAAAACGGCTGTCATGCCATCAATGACAGTCGTGTCCGAATACGCGCCGCGAATGACGAAGACGCCCGGCCCGTCTCTAAGGCAACTCCCCAATTCTTCCTTAAGTTCGGATTCTACCTCCGCGTCCGCTATCTCCCTTCGCAACTTACCGCCCTGATAGATGACGATATTCTGTTGTACGCCCTCGGCAAACGGGTACAACTCCGAATCTGCGGTTTGGTCACAGATTGTCTGAAATCGCTCCAGTTGAATATCGTCGGGGCGGAAGTATTGGGGTTGGGCCTCAAAAAATCGAGGGGAGGCGTTTCGGTTCATCTCATACGGATTCGAAATTTAAATGTTACACTCGTCAAAAACGATCAAACGAACGAATAGTGAGTAGGATTTGCTATCGCACTCACTATCCATTCGCTTGATCGATAGAGATCCTCAATGAATCGGGCAACTACAATCACTTGATGCGAGTAACTCATTGATTAGGAATTAGGATCACTTCAGTTATAGTCTCCTCTCCAATAATTCTTGTGGACATATCGGTAAGTCTCCAGTCCATCAGCCGGCAGATCGCCAAACTGATCGTACGGCGCAGGCGGGGAATACACAAAGGGTTCTTCGTCTTCAGGTATGTAGTCCGCTTTTTTGCGCAGTTCGATACATGCCCGAAGGACATTCTGTTTCAAAGGGATGTATTCCGGCGCATGCGGTCCGTGTGCGGTTTCAACGCCGGCGGTTCTGAATTCATAGTATATGACACGCCTCAGCCGCGGCGATGTATTGACAGGCGACCCGTGCAAAAGTCGAATCTCGTGAAACAGCACATCGCCGGGTTGCATGTAGACGGGCTGTGACTCCGGCAGTTCAAACTGCTCGGTCTTAAAGTACTCCATTGCCCGCTCCTGACTCCATCGGTGGCTGCCCGGTATTGCCCACACGCACGTTTCATGGTCTGCCTCATCCAGATAAAAATCCACGTTGAAAATCGGGATGTCCGTGGCGCAGTCAACCGCGGCGTCACGGTGCCATGGGGCGCTTATCCCCTCATGCGGCATTTTGTAAATCATGGCGTCCCACGTGGGGATTAGGTCGGGGCCGGTGAGTTTCTCGACAGTCCGCAGGATGTAAGGGTGAGCCAATAGCACGCGAAACGGGGCGTCTTTGTCCACCACATAGTCGATCCGCTTTAGGGTGCTCTTTCCCGTCAACCTTCCCGGTTGATACCCGTAGTCCAGGGCAGGTTGTTCCGGGTTGCCGTTAATCATCAGCTTATGAGAGGCATCCCTAAGGCGCTTCTGTTCCTCCGAACTTAAAACGTCCCTCAGTATCAGATAGCCGTTCTCGTTAAAGAATTGACGCTCTTCGTCAGTAATAACGGTCTTTGGTTGAGTCGATGTTGATGTCGCGGTCATATTGAACCCTCCATACGTGAACAATTTAAGTTGTAGGCTCATGCCAAAAGAAAGTGAAAAACGACTGGGAGAAACCGAGTTTTTTTCCTCAAAACTCGGTTTCTTACACGGCTTCTTAACTTGAGCGGACACGTCATTTTTGACAGACCGTGTCCTATCGATTACGGTATCTCGCCAGTTTTTCCCGCAAACCCTGACGCTCCAGAACCTCTTTGTTGACGATGTCGTCCGGAATCTCGCCGTGCGAAACCTGGATCACTCTTTGGCAGTTGGTGTTGCCGATGTCTTGGTAGCATTCGTCGGTCATGGCTATGGCGTGCGGCGTGAGTATGACATTATCAAGCGCCAGCAATGGGTCATCGGGGTCAACCGGCTCTTTGTCGAACACGTCGATTCCCGCGCCGCGAATGTGCCGCGCCTTCAGCGCTTCGGTCAATGCCGGTTGATCGACGATGGGACCACGTGCGGTATTGATGAAAAATGCGCCGGGCTTCATGAAGCCAAGTTCGCGCGCGCCGATTAATCCGCGAGTCCCCTCGGTGAGCGGGCAGCAGACGCACACGTAGTCCGATTCCGCGAGTAAAGTCTGCAAGTCGGTAAGTTCTACGTTCAAGGATTCGGCAAGATCGACTGAAGCGTAGGGGTCGTATGCCAAGAAACGCATACCGAATGGCTGAAGCAGACGAAACACCTCGCCCGCGATGTTGCCGATTCCGATGGCGCCCAGAGTACGCCCGCCCAGTTCGACGCCCATCTGTATCGTGTCGCGCCATTCTCCGGCGCGAACGGCTTTGTCTCTGGCGATGACATGCTTCGACAGCGCAAACATTAGGGCTATGATCCCCTCTGCCACCGGGTGTCGCACGCCGCTCGGCGTAATCGCGATCATTACGTTTGCTTCGGTCGCCGCTTGAAGATCGAAGTTGTCGTAACCGACGCCGTGCCTCGCAATCAAGGTCAGTCGGTCCGCGCCCTGAAAAGTTTCCGCCGTGTAGACGCCGCTGAATGCGATGAATGCGTCCAACCCGCGCATTTCCTCCGGGGGAACGAAAGGCTGATCCGTTTCGATAAAGTGATATTCGATATGCGGCGCTTTCTCGAGCAAATCAAGCCCGATGTCTTTGAAGCGCAATCTGCCAGCCGAGTCCAAGAAACCGGGAGCTAACCCGACGCGAAATTTTTCTCTCGACATATTTATCTCTCTTCGTCCAAACACACCGACGCCTTATGATCTCGGCAAATGGCGGTTCGATATGCGTAATGCGTGATGCGTAAGTCCTATTCGTATTTTTGTTGGCGCCTACAATACCTCGCGCACCAATGTGTACATATCTCTCATCCAGAACGCGTAGTAAATCCCGTTCGCGTAGCAGAAATAGAGCGTCTTCAGCGTCATGACACCGACGAGGACAATGCTCCCGGCGGTTATCAGGGCTATATCCCGTGATTGCATTTTGAGGGATCTCAAATAGGTGCGCTGTTTTCCGACGATATCGGGTGAGAATGCTCGGCTTTCCACCGCTTCGCCGAGGTGCGTGGCACGGCGCATGTTGTTGGTCAAAATCGGGCGAAAACTGTTGAGCAAGCCCCGAATGACCCGAAGCAGGTCAACTTGAAGGTAACGAAATCCTCTCATTCGCTGCGATCGAATCACATTTCTCGATTCAGCCGCAATCAGCGGAATGTAATGCAGGCTAGTGGTGACCATAAACGCCAGGTTGTAGGGCAGGCGCAACTTTACAAAAGCCAGCAGCAGGTCGCGAGGTTGAGTTGACCAGATAATGAAGCATCCGATTGTCAGAGTTGTATTGAAACGCAGCGATTGAATAGCGCCGTGCAGAAAGCCTTCACGATACACGCGAACGCCGCCGGTCATGTTGCCGATGATCGGTACATCGCCTCCAACAAGGGTGAACAGTACTGTACGCGGAAACGCATTGTAGAATACGGCTTGACTGTATATCAATCCCCAAGTGGCAAATACAAGGAATAGGATGAGCATTCGGCATTGGCGCCAGGATGGGCGCGATAGTACAATCAATCCGATGCTCGTCAGGAAACAGAATAGCAACGAAACCGCGTTATCGAGCATGATAACGAGACATCCGAAAAACATCAGCATCAGTATTTTGGTGCGCGGATCGAGGTGTATTATCGACATTGGGATTTGCACAACGGAACGTCTAGAGGTTCTAGCACTGCGGGGCAAGATGCCACGCCCACGGGTTTGGTTGCACGCCGGGGCAAGATGTCCCGCCTACGCGTTTGGTGTTGCGCGGCGGGACAAGAAGATGTCCCGCCTACGGGTTTGGCGCTGCGCGGCGGGACAAGATGTCCCGCCTACGGGTTTGGCGCTGCGCGGCGGGGCAAGATGCCCCGCCTACGGGTTTGGCGCTGCACGTTGGGTCAAGATGCCACGCCCGCCAACCGCGATTCCAACTGCATTGTCAATGGAGCGGCAAGCGAGGCAGACTCCAGAAGTTCCGGATTTGAAAAGGCATCGCTCGGTAGTCCATCAAAGATCAGTTTGCCCTGACGCAGCAACAGCATGCGTTTCGCGTACCGTAAAGCGAGAGGGGCGTCGTGGGTACAAAAGATGAGCGTTTTATTTTGTTTTTCGACAGCATTGCAAAGTACGTCCATCAATTGCTGGAGGTGACTGAAATCCTGTCCCGCAGTCGGCTCGTCAAGGAGTATGATCTTCGGATGCAGCGAGTAAGCGGCGGCAGTGGCAATCCGCTGTCGCTGTCCCCTGGAAAGGGAATAGGGCGCATCGCTGCCGAGGGTGTTTAAATCAAATTCCGACATGACCTCCTCGGTTCGCTCGTGAATCTCGTGACGAGGCAACTTCAGATTCCGAGGGCCGAAGGCGATTTCATCACTTACGGTCGCGGCTTGCAGCAGCAGATCCGGATCTTGAAAAACAATCCCGAGTTTTCCCGCCAAATCGTGAAGTTTCCAGCGCGCGCTGTCCCGCTTTTCAATGAGAATCCGTCCGGTCGTAGCGCGAAGCAAGCCTGGAATGGACAAAAGCAGTGTCGTTTTTCCGGACCCGTTTGCCCCCATAACCGCGATCGCCTCGCCTTCGGTGATTTCAAGCGAAAGTTGGCTCAAAGCGGGGGCGGCAGTACGCGGATACTGAAAGCTGAAGTTTTCAATGCTGACCAGTCGAGCGAGCGCATCCGCATCGGATTGCCCGTCGCTCACCGCGTCTGAAGGGTTTGATGTCGAGTCGGATTTGTTTGGAAACTTGCCGACGCTCGGGAAAAGGCGCGCAGCCTCGTCAACGGTAAGCGGTCGTTCAGATAGCCCCAACTTTTCTGACGCTTCAGCCAAGTCGGGAACTTCCACCCCCAAGTCGCGATACGAAGTGAGGTCCGAAAAGGCTCGATCCGACGACGAATCCAGAATGATCTCTCCGTGGTTCATCAGCCAAACGCGATCGCACAACGGGGCAATCTCGGAGACGCGATGAGTCGCTACCACGACGGTTATGCCAGCCTCGCGGTTCAGCTGTCCGAGAATTTCCAAAATATCGCTCGTACCCCTGGGATCTAAATAGCTCGTCGGTTCGTCCAGTAGGAGAACGCGCGGTCGCATTGCGTACAAACAGGCAAGTTGAACCCGTTGTTTCTCGCCGCCGGAAAGCGCTGACACCGGGCGCTCACGAAACCCGGTCAACTTTACTTGTGTCAAAGCGGCGTCGATCCGAGCATTAATCTCGAATGGCGAAACGCCAAGATTTTCCAGACCGAACGCCACTTCGTCTTCAACAACCGGGCAGAAAAACTGATCATCGGGATTCTGAAACAGCAGCCCCACGTGTTGACAGGTTTCCGCCAGTGATTGGTCGGCAAGGTTGATGCCATCAATCGCGACAATCCCGGACAACGCGCCACCCGACGCATGGGGGATTAGACCGTTCAGGGTTCGCAACAGAGTGGATTTGCCGCATCCGGTGGGACCTGTCAACAGGATAAACTCGCCGCGCTCAATTTCTGCGTTTACGCGCTTCAGACTCGGCTCACTGCGACTCGGGTAGGTAAAACTGACATCGTTGATCGCAATTTGGCTCATCCACTCAACCTAATCCGGAACTTCAATCTGAAACGGGATAGCGCCAAAGAGTTCCTCAAGATACTGTTCTATCGTGAATCGGAAGACATCAAGCGAGTCGGCGATGTGGTGTCTAAACTCGGAGTGGATATGTTGATATTGCGTATGCACGCGGCGCATGAGATTGCGCACGTATTTCCGCATTTCGGGAACACGTTCGCCGTGCGCGTCGGCAAATCGGGAGGCGGCTTCTTTGAAGGCGCGAAGTTCTTCCTCCAAATACACCATGAATACAGATTTCTGGAAGGCTTCAAGGGCATCTCTCACGCCGCGCCTGAAATCCTTGTGCACCGTCTCATATTCCGCCCGCACTCGAGCCAAGAGCGCTTGGGCATGCACGCCAATATCAACGATGCGATTGCCTCGCGGTTTTGCGGGTTGCGATACCTTATCCTTGAACGTCCTTAACTCCGATTGCAGGAATTGCTTGAAACCGTCTACGGCAATTTGCTCGCTTGTCACTTTTTCATGATGGTATCCCAAAATCGCCAACAGCACGGCATCGGGCAATCGCCTCGGATGGCGGGTCAAAACTCGAATCAGGAACCAGAGGTAGGCGGGTCCCTGTTTGCGCGAAAACAGTTGGCGCTTCATCGACTTGAATAACGCTTGATATTCCATCTTCCCGATACGAACGGTTCGGCTCTTGGGGCGCCAATTTTTGAACAGGGTCAGACATCGTTCGAAATAACTTCCGAGACTTGGCTCGTATAGTTCTCTAAGAATCCGTTTGTACTCTTCAATGAGTACCTCGCGATCAAGTTCGGGAACAAAATTCAATTCGACACTGACATTGTTTCCGCTCGATTCGCCGAGGAGCCTTCCTTCCGTTTCAAGACGCTTGTAAAGATTTGTTTGTTTCAACGCGGTGAGAAGCCCCGCCATTGCCCTCGGAATTCCAGCCTTTTGAATAAAATCGATGTGCGACTGAAATTCTTTGTCTCCATCAAGACCGACAATAAAACCCGCCGTGGCTTCAAGCCCCGCCTCCTGTATCTTTCTGATGGCGCGCAGCAGGTAGTTCTCAGCCGATTCATCCTTGCTCGTATTTTGTTGTTTAACCGTTTTCTGCAGAGCCTCGTCATTCGGACTCTCGATTCCCAAGAATGTCATAATGAAACCGGCTTCAGCCATCCCGTCCAGCATACCGGGGATATCAACCAAGTTTACGCTTGTCTCGGTGTAGAGTTGGAACGGGAAATCTCTCGCCACCTGCCATTTTTCAATGGCTGGCAGGAGTTGCATGGCGTCACGTTTGTTGCCGATGAAATTGTCGTCAACGAGGAACATGGCGCCGCGCCATCCGAGGCGATGAAGCGAATCAAATTCGGCTAACATCTGTTCATTTGTTTTGGTGCGAGGCACCCGCCCGAATAACTTGGTAATGTCGCAGAACTCGCAGTCAAATGGACAGCCGCGCGAAAATTGGAGCGCCATGGAGCCGTAATCGTTTAGATTGATAAGATCGTATCGGGGCAGCGGCGTCTTCGTAACGTCCGGCTTTTTGGGTTCTATATAGACATCCTTGGCGACGCCATTTGCCAGGTCCGTCAAGAAATCGCCGAAGCCTTCTTCAACCTCTCCGAAAAGAAAATGGTTTACCCCGCCGCCGCGCGCTTGCATCTCATTCACAATTTCGTCGCGATAGGAGGTCGGATGAGGACCGCCTGAAATGACAGGTACCTTCGCGCGGTTGGCGCGCTCAACGACCTCGAAAAACGAGTCTTTTTGGACAATCATGGTGGAGGTGAAAACGACATCCGCCCACTCAAGATCGGCGTCCAGAAGCGGCGCGACATTCATATCGACGACTTTGAGTCGATAATTTTTGGGGAACAGCCCGGCTACCGTCAGCAATCCGAGCGGGGGCATGTTGGATTTTCGGCCGATGAAGTCTAGAGCGTAGTTGTAACCCCAATAGGAGGGGGGAAATTCCGGGTAAACCAAGAGGGCGTTAGGGTGTGTTGACATTTATGTAAGATATACGGGTAATCGTAGGGGCGAGGTTCCCTCGCCCGCTAAAGGATCAAGTTAAGAAATTTTACGCATTATTTGTCTGATTTCCCGTTGTAAACCCTCAAGCCGGTAAGGCTAACACGAAACTGCGACTCCTTGATTGTGTGAGTCTTTTAGCCCCAGAGGGGCGGCAGGTTTGTAGAAACGTGAAGACACCACACTCCAAAGCCCCAGCGGGGCGACAGGTGGAAACGTATGTATAACACGTATCGAAAAAACTTAGTCTATGTTAGTCAAGAAAACCCCGGCGCTACGGGAAACAGGCACTATGACGCATCTTCAATCGCGGACCCATCAACAAATTGGTAGGGATCTCCTCGCCCGCTTTTGCCCATTCACGTTTGTGAATTGATATTTGGAATATGCCGCGACATGGCACGGGGCGAGGGGACCTCGCCCCTACGATTCGGTTGTGAATGGATAGGCAGACGATGGAGATTAGTGGGCGCTTTTCTGCTACGGAAGAAACCGAGTTTTCAGGAAAAAACTCGGTTTCAAAGAACAACTCGGTTTCTCTCACGGTTGTTTGTCGCCGCGCTAGTCGAGGCCTTCAAGTTGCGGGACAGGCACGCGAGCGAGATTCGATTTCACGGCGTCTCGGAATGTTTCCAAGGAGTCGTTCACGCTGTGCCTGAGATCGTCGTGCAGGTGGTCGTATTGCGCGTGCACGCGCTCCCACAGTTTATGCACATAGCCCTTAATCTCGCCAACGCGGTGGCTTTGAACTTTGGCGAAGCGCGAGATTGTCGCCTTGAGAGCTTCCAGTTCGGCTTTCAGATACTCTTTGAAAACGGATGTCTGGAATGCATCGAGCTTGTCTTGCACGCTGTACCTGAAATCCTTGTGGATGTTTTCGTAAGCGGTACGGACTCGGGCGAAAAGCTCATGAACGTGGGCGCCAATCTCCCCGATTCGATCGTTCTTCGATTGTACGACCTGAGCCACAGTTTCCTTGAAGGCGTCGAACTCCATCTCAAGATACTGTTTGAAGTCATCGACAGCCACGGTCTGTCTCGTGATTTTCTCGAAGTGATACCCCATAATGGCGAGTCGAAACGCTTCCGGGAGCAAGGGCAGGTGATGCCTCAAGACTTTAGCCAAGAACCGTACATACGCGGGCCCCTGTCTGGAAAACAACTGTCGCTTGACGGATTTCACGAGCGCCATCACTTCGGTTCTCGTGATCTTCCGCACGGTGTGATCGGTGGGCTTCAGATGTTTCAACATGGTGAGACACCGCTCGAAATAATTTTTCAGCGTCGGGTCATAGAGCGTGGATACGACGCGTCTATATTCCGAAATGAGGCGCTCTCTCGGCAGCTCGGGCTCGAAATTCAGCATGACATCCGTGTTATTTCCGGTGGATTCCTTAAGCAAGCGCCCCTCATTCTCAAGCCGATGATACAGATTGGTTCCTTTCAACGCCGTCAGCAAGCCCGCCATCGCCATCGGAATACCGGCTTCTTGTATAAACCGAATGTGCGAATCAAACTCTTTGTCGCCATCAAGACCAATGATGAATCCGCCCGTCACTTCCATGCCGGTTTGTTGGATTTTCCGTATGGCTTGGAGCAGATAACTCCCCGCGTTTTCCTCCTTGCTCGTGTTCTGCTTCTTCACCGTCTTCTCAAGGGCTTCATCGTTGGGGCTTTCAATTCCCAAGAACACCATGTTGAATCCGGCGTCGCTCATGGCATTCAACATGTCGGGAATCTCGACGAGGTTCACGCTGGCTTCCGTGTACAACGAAAACGGGAACTGCCTTTCCTCTTGCCATTTGGCAACTTCGGGAAGCAACCGCATGGCGTCGCGCTTATTCCCGATGAAGTTGTCATCAACCACAAAAAGCGATCCGTTCCACCCGAGACGATATAACATGTCGAACTCGGTCAGCATCTGCTCATTCGTCTTTGTGCGGGGAACTCGCCCGAACAGCTTCGTTATGTCACAGAATTCGCAGTCAAACGGACAGCCGCGCGAGAATTGCAACGCCATTGAACCGTACGCCTTCAAGTCAATCAGGTCGTATCTCGGCGGAGGCGTCTTCGTGACATCCGGTTTTTTTGTTTCCCGATACACCGTTTTTGCCGCGCCGCTCTCGAAATCCGTCAAAAAATCCTCGAAAATATCCTCGACTTCGCCGAAAAGGAAGTGGTCAACCGTTCCGTCGGTCTCCTCCTTGATATTGTCGTAATAGGAGGTTGGGTGAGGGCCACCGGCAATGATGGGGATATTGGCGGCGTTGCATCGCTCGACAACCTCGTAGAATGAATCTTTCTGAACAATCATCGTGGACGTGAAAACCGCGTCCGCCCATTCCAAATCGGCGTCCAACAACGGGTTCACGTTCATATCAACAACCCGGAGCTCGTAGTCCTTGGGGAACATGCTTGCGATTGTCAGCAGTCCGAGGGGCGGCATGGCGGATTTCTTGCCGACAAAATCAAGGGCAAACTTGTATCCCCAATACGACGGGGGAAACTCCGGATAAACAAACAGGGCTTTTCGCATATCTTTCTCCGATTGGTCGAAGTCGCTTAATCAATTGAGATAGGACTTATGCAGTTGAACGTCTCGGCGATTCGTATTGCGTGATTCGTAATGCGTGAGGCGTGTGACCGCGAAAGTCCAACAAATCAAGTCTGAGGCGGTTCCAAAAAGTGTAATATCTAAAATTATAATTGCCAGTATGTACATGGTATCACAATTTTTGCATTCTTACAAGACAAATTTCTTGTTGGAGACGGGTCGATGTGATAAAATTCTCAGGATTTACGTAGTTGAGATGTTGGGTTTCATTCCATCCGTTCACGCTGGTGTCGGCGGTTAACATTGTCTGAACTGTGATTTATGTGATTAAGTGATGGACTATGATTCGGCGCTTAGTGGTTTGATTGGCAATTGTCTGAATCACGGATTAGGGGATCTCTATCGATCAAGCGAATGAACTATCAAGTAACACTCGCTCGAAAAATCGCCAAAAAGCCAGTCATAGAGCGAAAAACGGGCATTCGAGGGGCGTCCCGATGTGGCTTTAAGCGACACTCCACATTGCGCTCCTCTGGAGCGCGGGAATTTGGACGCATCGCATTCTATCCACATGTCGATCCGCTGGATCGAGGAAATGCTCTCCGACTAGAATGAATGTTACCTGCTGAAAGAATTATTCCGTCTCGGAATAATGGGATGCTACTAAGAGAAAGGAGGATGTTTATAATGCCAACACCTAAAGAAGTTTTTGAAAACCCGGAAAAATTCTTGCCATACCTGCAATCGTCGAATTTGGAGGGACAGTTTTTTGAGCGGAAAGAGGTCAGGGATGACTCTAAAACTCAGAGGGACAATATCCGAGAAAAGATTATTCAGACTATTTCGGGATTTGCTAATTCCAACCGGGATGGCGGATTGCTCGTCCTCGGAATGGCTGATGATGGCACAATCATTGGATGGAATCATGTTCGGGAAGAAAATCTCAACGGAATTCTCCAAGCAAAAGAAGGGGGATTAAGAGGCCATAGCACAATAACAGAAGAATTTCATTGCAAAAACATACAAGGAGATGATGATAGAATATACCTGCTATATACGCCTTGGACATCAAATGCGATATGCGAAACCACTCATTCGTTTCCAAAGGCTTGGAAGCGCGATGGACCTCGCTGTATCTCGTTGACTGAGCAGGACCGCGAGCAACTTATACTTCACGCCGCTGAAAATTGCGTATTTTCAAGCGTCGAGTGGAAGGTGCGGTTGGAAACCGCGAGGATTTCTATCGCACTCACTATCCGTTCGTTTGATCCTACGGGGAACACATGTCGCGATCAGGAGATCGCTCCTACAAAAGACGCAATTTTACCCGATGCAAAGTATAAACGAGATAAACGCATAGTTGACTTTGAGTTGTCCTATTGTTGCGCTTATGACGCCGATGAACTCGACAAGGGCGTTGTCGAGGAGTTCAAGAAGGCTTTTCTCCAAACCAGAGATTCACAGTACGATTACACAACCGAAGAGGTTTTATTTCAAGCGGGGGCGCTCATAAAGGAGAATGGCGAATACGCGTTCACGAATGCGGGCCATCTGTTTTTCGTCTCGAATCCTCGCAAACGCTTTGCGGGCGCGTTTGTCAGGTTGTTGCGCTATGATGTATCCGCTGAAGACTTGAGGAACTACGGAGCGACAACGCTAGATAAAGACTTTGACGGAGCGCTTCCAAACATTATTCGCAATCTAAGAACATTTTTTAATGATTCCGCTATCTTCCGCACCTTGTCAAAACGGAATCATAACGGCGGATTCATTGACGAGCCCGAATATCCATTCATCGCTATTGATGAGGCGTTCGTAAACGCAGTTGTTCATAGAGACTATGGCGTCTCGAATCCGATTCGCTGTACGGCGTATAGGGATAGTTTTGCCGTTAGGAATCCGGGGAGCATTCCTCAACAAGTTCCAGATAGTTTCAGTCTTCATGAGACATCACTTGATTCCGTGCCGCGCAATCCAAAGATTGTCGAGTGGATGCGCATCATGAAAGACGAGCAAGGAACCCCTTTCGTACGAGCATTGAGCGAAGGCACCCGCCGGATGCTTGAAGAGATGGAACAACTCGGGTTGCCGGCTCCCCATTATCTGACAAACAGTGATACTACCGTCACTCTGTGGAATCGAATTGACGAACGCTTGGAGAAATACGCGTCGAGCGCTCTCGGCGCGGTTGAAGATTAAGCAACCTTTTTCCACTTGAACAGTCAGATCAGCCCATGTCACGCGACGAATTTAGTGGTTCACTCGCTAAGTATTTGATGTTTATCGAAACCATCAAACGAGTGGATAGCGAGTAGGATTTTCTATCGCACTCATTATTAATTCGCTTGATCCCCTCTGGGGCTTTGAAATATGGTGCCTCCCCATTTCTATAAACCTGTCGCCCCTCTGGGGCTTTGGAATTTGGTGTGTCCACGTTTCTACAAACCTGTCGCCCCTCTGGGGCTTTGGAATTTGATGTGTCCACGTTTCTACAAACCTGTGGGATCTCTATCGCACTCATTATTCATTCGCTTGATCCTCTGGGGCTAAAAGGCAAAACTTTTCAAAGCCGGTGCTATAGTGAGAAATAAATGTTACTCGCCGAAAAAATTATTCTGACTACAAATGTACAAAGTCGAGCTTAGGAGACAAGTGAAGATGCGACGCCGCGCCAAGAAAACAGCGCTTCATACGAAAAATCAAGCGTGGGGCGCTTTGCACCGGATTTTTGCGCAATCTTACTCACGTTGCCTAGCGGTTTTCTTTCTCATTTTCATGCCGTACGTCGCGAAAGGCGATATTCCCAATCCGACTCTTCCCGACGATATCAAGGTTGAATATCTGATTCGGCAAATCTCCTTTCAGGGAAATCGGACGCTTGATCGGAAGGCGTTGTCAAGAGTATTCGGATTACAGCCTGGCAACCCCTATCACCGAGAGAAAGTAACGGCGGGATTGACGAAAATCATGGGCGAATACAATAAAGCCGGATTTGTGTTCGCGTCGATAGATCCCGATGTCGTGCCGGTATCCGTTGATCAGGTGCATATCCGAATACAAATAGACGAAGGTCGTCAAATTCGCACGGGGCAGATTACCCTGAGCGGGAACAAGTCGCTTTCCTCTTCGGAACTGCAACGCGAGTTGGGTTTGCGCGACGGATCGCCTTTCAGTCGAATTGGCTTGGAGGGCGGAATCGACAGAATCTTGGCGTTGTATAGCGAGCGCGGACGCCCCAAGGCGCACATTGAACTCTCCGATTTTCAACTTTTCCCCGAGCATGGCAAGGTTGATTTTCATCTGAACGTACATGAAGGCGATGAAATTCGGGTTGGCGAAATCAAGTTTACCGGGCTAAAGAAAACGAAGCCCGGCGTCGTTCTGCGTGAATTGCCCATTCAAACCGGAGAAATTTTCGACCAGCGCAAGATTGACCAAAGTCTTCGACGCTTGAGAAATCTGGGGTACTTTTACGAAGTGAATCCTTTGGCGCTTGAAGAGGGACAAACGCCGGACACGATTGTCTTTCACGCGCGGATGACCGAGGCGCGTACAGGGCGGTTCAGCGGCATTATCGGCTACGCTCCTCCCGCGTCGGAAGACGACAACGCCCCCAGACTCACCGGGACGATTCAAGCGAGCGAAGACAATCTTCTCGGCACCGGACGCAGGGCAAACTTTTTTTGGAAATCGGGGCTGCTCAAATCACTGCGCTTCGGGTATCAGGAACCGTGGGCGTTCGGAAAACCCGTCAATATCGGCGTGGCATACGCACAACTGAAGCAGCGGAATCAATTTACCGACGCGACATCGGAAGAGCAATCCGGCAGCCTGACGATTGGCACGCGTCTCCGCGACAACTTTGATGGCGCGCTGGAAATGTCCTATAAACGGATCGATTACGCGGCGGTCGGTTTCTCGTTACCTATGCCTACAGATCCGATTGATTTGCCGTCTCGCTCCAATCAATCCTCCTCGCAGTTCCCGCAGGATGGCGGCGTTAACGTTCAGGAACAGAACGGCGTCAAGTACGGTGTCACCTTGAGTCTCATGCGCGACAGCAGAAACTACTTTCTGAACCCGACACGGGGGCGCCGAGATTCGATCGCTTTCGAGTTTTCGCGAGGCGACTTCAGACTCCGAAAGTTGTGGGTAGATTTGCGACAGTATTTTCCAACCTGGCGAAAACAGGTTATCGCGCTCGGCTTGCACGCCGCCACGGCTTGGGGATCGAATATCCCTCCGACGGAGCTCTTTTACCTCGGCGGCGCGAACACGTTGCGCGGTTACGATGAAGATTGGTTTTCGGGGCCTCGTCGCGTCTACGCCAATTTTGAATACAGGTTCATTGTCGGGCGCGCCTCGCGAATCTTCGCTTTTGTCGATTTGGGATCGGTGACGCGGGCAGATCAGCCATCCACCTTCGATCCGCTGCGTGTCGGCTACGGTTTCGGCATGCGACTGGAATCGCTAGGCGGACTGCTGCGCATAGACTACGGACTGGCGGAAGGGAGTTCCGCGCTTCAAGGCAAGATTCATGTGAATCTCGGCACGTCTTTCTAAGTGGTGTATTTGGTAAGTGTCGGGTGGCGGGGGTTAAGGTTGTCTGAACTGTGATTTATGTGATTAAGTGATGGACTATGATTAGGCGCTTAGTGGTTTGATTGGCAATTGTCTGAATCACGGATTTTCACAGATTAAACGGATTACACGGATTGAGACATTTCAACTTGTTAGGGGTTTGTCGGTCAGTCGCGGTGACGCGCCCCGATGGGTAGACAGCGCCTGCGCCCTAGCTGACCGCTCCGGGAAAAGGAAAACGTCGGATTAACCTGAATTACCTGAAACATGCCTAGGAAACGGTTGGATTGGCGTTGGCTTTGTGCTATTATTTGTATAGTGTATTAACTGGGGTTTACGCACTTGGATTTGTAGTTGTCCGATTTATCGGACTCAAATGAACGTGTATCAAACAAGATTCGCTATCACAGAATGAAGCGCATACATGGAGGAAGAATTATGGCAAAAAACAACAGGCTAAAGCTACTCGTGAGTAGAGAAGAAGCAAATCGGAAAATACAAGCCCGAATTGAAAAAGGACAAAAACTCCATGACCGGCGGATAAATTCGGTAGGTGAATTGGAAATAGCAATCATGGATGCCCAGAATTGGTCGGATTACAACAGGGATCTTGAGGTAAGTTTATTTGGTAACTCGGTGATCGAAAGTCGGTATATGAGATTTGATTACAGCCGACTAAGTGATGATCAGATAGATGAGTACCTCGTGGCGGGCATCTACATTCCTGGCTTGCGCGATGAGGTAAACGAGTACCAAGAATCCATGGCACGCAGCATCAATAGCCTCAAAGGTATCTGCCAACGACTTGAACTATACGAAGAACTACTTGAACTATACAAAGAACTATCAGACATTTCTCGGCACGGCGTCATAAATAAAGAGGTCGCCGAATTTGCTAGTGGCTCCATCGGCGACAAGGTCTTTATCGTGCACGGGCGCGACAATGAGGCTAAAGTTACTGTTGCAAGGTTTGTAGAAACGCTGGGATTAACGGCAACCATACTCCACGAGCAACCTAGCCGCGGACTGACGATTATTGAGAAGCTCGAAAAGTACGCGAGAAAAGCGGGTTTTGCGATTGTGGTGATTACACCCGATGATCTTGGTGGCTTGAAAGATACTGCGGACGATGAACCCAATCCTAGAGCCCGACAAAACGTCATCTTTGAACTCGGCTACTTCATGGGAAAACTAGGTCGTGAAAAAGTCTGTCCACTCTTCAAAGGCGAAGTAGAAAAGCCTTCCGACATTGACGGAATACTCTATGTACCGATGGACAACAATGACGGTTGGAAATTTAATTTGGCTAAAGAAATGAAGCAAGCAGGGCTGCCGGTTGATATGAATAAACTTGTATAGGACAGATGAATATATAGCATCTGAAAAGGAGTTTGAACATGCCCACACTAGATTTCAAAGGGAAACAACATATCTACGCCCACCATCTCACGGTGCCATACAGGCCGCTTGAACCGGACGAAAGTCGCTCGTGCAACGCTTCTGGCACCGATGACAATCTGATTATTCATGGCGACAATTTGCTCGCGCTCAAAGCGTTGCTCCCCCGCTACGCCAACCGTGTCAAGTGCATATACATCGATCCGCCCTATAACACCGGCAACGAAGGATGGGTCTATAATGACAACGTGGATAGCCCACTAATGCGCAAGTGGTTAACGGAGAATGCTCCGGTTGACAATGAAGACCTTGAACGGCATGAGAAATGGCTTTGCATGATGTGGCCCAGGTTACACTTACTCAAAGAGCTACTTGCCGAAGATGGGGTGATATTTGTTTCGATTGATGATAATGAGCAACACCATTTGCGGATGTTGATGGAGGAGATTTTTGGGTATGATAATTTCAGAAACGCAATAGCCGTCCGGCGGGGTGTGAAGAGTGTTCAAGCCCAATTCGAGCGTGTTGACCGACTTAATATAGGGTCAGAGTATATCATGTTCTTCAGCAAATCCCACGAAACTAAATTTGGCCATTTGACTGTTAATGTAGATGGTGACAAGAGTGGAGGGTGGAACAATCACTGGCGCGGTACCGACAGACCAACGATGCGGTATGAGTTAATGGGCATAACGCCTGAAACGGGGCAGTGGAGATGGAGCGAAGAAAGAAGTTTGGCTGCCATAGAAAATTATGCGCGCCTGCTAGAAGAGTGTGGGCCGGAGCCTGGTCAAGCCGAAATCGACGAATGGTGGTTTGCCCAGTCGCCCCAAAAACCTGATTTGTTGCGAATGTCTACGAGAAATCGGCCAGAGCATTACGTACCCCCGGCAGATAAACGCATACTAAGTTCTCTGTGGACAGATCTGGTTGTTAATGAATCCTCATCAATGACAAAGACATTGGAAGTGAACTTTGCAAATCCAAAACACACAAATCTCGTCAAACGTGTTATTGATTACGCCACCGCTAGCGATAAAAATGCCATAATTCTTGACTCATTCGCAGGTTCAGGAACCACCGCTCACGCCGTATTGGCGCTAAATAAAGAAGACGGTGGCAACCGCAAATTCATCCTCATTGAATGCGAAGATTACGCGGACTCCATCACCGCCGAACGCGTCCGGCGGGTCATCAACGGCGTCCCCAATGCCCGCGACGCTTCACTGCGCGAGGGGCTGGGCGGCTCTTTCACCTACTGCAACCTCGGCAAGCCGATGGATCCGGAAGGGATGCTAACCGGAGAGGCGCTCCCCGATTATGAATCGCTCGCCGCTTATCTGTTGTACACGACCTCCGGCGCCGCATACGGCGCTGGTGAGTTGACGCGGAAAAACGCTGACGGACTGTTTCACAGCAGTGACGCGGTCGACTACTACCTGCTCTACGAACCGAATCTTGATTACTTGCGGGGCAACGACGCCATGCTCAATTTGGAACGAGCCGAACGCATACGGGACGCCAGTTGCCAGGGCGGGAAAAGGGCAATTGTTTACGGGGCGGGGAAGTACATCAGCCAGCGAGACCTCACACGGATGAAGATAACCTTTTGCCAACTGCCTCACGCCTTGCAAGAAAGATAGGGGACAGCATGAAATCGTCGTGCGTTCTTAATGTGCAAAATCCACCGATGATGTGGTAAAATAACGCAAGGCGCTACCGGTTCCAAAGAAACCGAGTTTTTGGTTCGGGTTTTCTAAGTTTACTGACGGATGGCGGCAATTCGTGTCAATCACGTGTTTCTGCATCGGAAAAACTCGGTTTCATGCGCATACTTTGAATACGAGCGAGACTCCGTTCACAAAACCGCTGAAATGCTACAGCAGTTTCGCAGTTGGACAGAACCCATGCCAGAGAAAAAACCGGAGCCGAAAACGGGGCAGAATCCGATAGCGCAAAAAATCATCAAGGTGATGGAGAATCCACCGCATCTCACCTATGAGGATGGGGAGGCGCTGCGTCAGTCGATTGAAGAGGGGAAAATCCCTGTAAAATTCGATTCACCCTTTGAGCCGGGTGAACGTGAAGAACAGCAGAGATTATGCCATGATGGAACTTAAAGAGTATCAACGCCGCGCGCTTGACGCTTTTACCCAATGGTTGGAGACGCTTCGAGAGGCGAAACACCAATCGGAAACCGCTATCGAGGCGTTAAAGCAAACCGGCGTGGACATACCCGACGCCGTGCGGAACTATCCCCAATCGGCATGGGACAAACTGCGAGAGAGCGGCGGCATTGCGCACACGGCGGACGGATACGTCGACCGTACCGACGAAGCGAATCGTTCCGTTCCGCACATCTGCTTCAAAGTGCCGACGGGAGGCGGCAAAACGCTGCTCGCGGCGTCCGCTCTGGAACGTCTCAATCGGCAAACCGGGTTGACGTTGTGGGTTGTGCCGACCAGGGCAATCTACGCGCAAACCAAAGCGGCGTTGTGGAATCGGGAACACCCTTATCGCCAAAGTTTGGAGCGCGCCAGCGCGGGCAGAGTCAAGATGCTGGAAAAGGATGACGCGTTCAACCGAGACGACATAGCCAACTACTTGTGCGTCATGCTGCTCATGTTGCCGGCGGCAAACCGGCAAAAGGGCAAAGAGTTTTTGCGGATGTTCCGAAATTCGGGACGCTACCCGAGTTTCTTCCCCGAGGTGGATGACGTGCTCGGCGATGCCCGCTTGTTAATCGAATTCCCTGATCTGGAATCTGATGGGGGAGCTGTCAAACAGAGTTTGTTCAACGTCTTCAAGATAACCCGTCCCGTGGTGGTGCTTGACGAGGCGCATAAGGCTTACGGCTCAAGAAACAGGGTTGCCAACGAGGAATTTGCCCGTTCCATCAATCGCCTCGACCCGCGCATGGTTATCGAACTCTCGGCGACGCCCAACCGCGGCATAAGCAATTTGTTGGTTGACATTGAGGGGCCCGACCTCAAAAAGGAGGAGATGATTAAGTTGCCGGTTCAGGTGACGTCATTTCCGAATGCCGAATGGCGTTTGACCTTGAGCCATGCGGTCGAAGAGCTGGATCGCCTTGACGCCGAAGCGAAGTCGTTCGAGAGCAGTACGGGACGTTATATCCGCCCGATCGCGGTGGTGCGGGTCGAGCGAACGGGACGAGATAAGCGAGACGGAAAGAATATCCATGCCGAAGATGTGCGGGAGTATCTCATACGTAACTTGAACGTGCCTTCGGATGCCATTCGCGTGAAATCGGCCGAAAACGATGAACTCGGCAATGAGGATTTGCTCTCCGAATATTCGACAGTGAAATGGATAATCACGAAATCGGCGTTGATGGAGGGATGGGACTGCCCGTTCGCGTATCTGTTGGTGATGCTGGACAACACCCGGGCGCAACGAGCGATAACGCAACTCGTCGGTCGGGTGATGCGGCAGCCGCATGCGCAGCTTACCGGACGGAAATCGCTGGATCAGTGTTATGTTTATTGCAACAACGTTGAGGTCGGCACGGTCGTTCAACAGGTCAAAAACGGGTTGGAAGCGGAAGGGCTCACGGGCTTGGGCGACGAAGTGATGAACGCCTCGGGAGCTCCGGAAACGGGGGAAGCACAACAGCGCACCGTGCAACGACGCGCCAAATTTCAGGGTGAGACAATTTTCCTGCCGTTGGTGCTCCACAAAGATGGCGAGGATTGGATTGCGCTCGATTATCAGTGTCATATCCTGCCGCATGTCGCCTGGGACGCTATCGGACCGCCCGATCCGCGCGCCACCGCGCCCCAGAGCGTTAAGTGGCAATCGGCAACTGTTGATCTGGATGAGGCGCCGCCTATCTATCACGCCGACCAAGACGTGGAGATCGACAAGACAGTTAGAGTGTCCGACTTCACGCGCCATCTGTCGGATACCGTGCCGAATTTGTGGCATACGGCTCGCATCGCTCGGGAACTGATTGAGGGGCTTGAGCGGGACGGCGCCAGCGAGGAGGATATCTATGACCGCCGCGCTTATCTGGCGCACCTGTTCCGAACTCATGTCAAGGATGAAGTGGAATCGCAGGCGGAGGCAATCTTTCGTCGAAAATTGGATCGCGGCGACATCCGATTTGACTTGGAGACGGGACAACCGAATTACCGCATGGCGTGCGACTACGAAATACAGATTGGCTCCAATGAGAAACCGCTTCTAATAGACTATCAGCCTGCGCAGTTAACCCTGTTCGAGCCGGTGTTCGAGCGGGAGTTTGACAACGAATTGGAAAAAAGATTCGCTTGCTATCTTGACGAGCAGCAGGCGTTGCGGTGGTGGCATCGCGTGGCGGCGCGCCAGTCGGGAGAGTATTACCTGCAGGGCTGGAAACAGGGTCGTATTTACCCCGACTTCGTGGCGTTGGCGACCGGTGCGGTGGATGAGAGGCGCGTGCTGATCTTCGATACCAAAGGCGAACATCTGAGCGGCAACGCCGACACCGAGTACAAGCGGAAGGTGTTGGAGACGCTTGAGGGGACGTTCAATACCGCCGGCACGCTGAAGTTGCGCGAGGGGGGAACAATTAGCGGCGTATTTCAGTTGGTTTTCGAAAGGCACTTGGAGACGGATTTCGCGGAGATAACGCCGCGGCTGTCGGGGGAAGCGTAGACCTGACCCTCCGGAGCAACCCCAATCCCGTAGGCGGGCCATCTTGCCCCGCCTACGATATTCGGACGCGATTTCAATAGGTTCACTTAACAGATTGGCAACAGCCAAGTAGGAGGATTAATGGCAATCAATAACATCCACAAAATAGCGTTAGTGACAGACGATGTCGAAGGCGCTGTCGCCTTCTATACCCAAACACTCGGGCTTGAGGTCATGGAGCGTTTTCCCAACGAAGACGATGACGACTACGTCTTTCTGAGGGCTGGAGACATCATTTTGGAACTGATGCCGCAAAAAACCACTCAGGCGGATCTCGGTTTTCACCACATCTCTTTCAAGGTTGACAGCGTGGACGATAGCGCTCGGGAATTGAAGGACAAGGGGGTAGAGCTTGAGGAGGAGCCGTCCGATGCGGGAGACACCGGCATCCGTTTGTCATTTCTGAGAGGGCCAAATGAGGTTTTGTTGCAACTTTTCCGTCGAAGTCCGCAAGCGTAGGGAATAACGATCGTTATTCCTCTCTTTCGAGTCTTGACGAATGTAGTAGGCATACTCCGTATGCCGTAACCGTTGTCTGGATTCGTCCTGCCCGGCGGTATCGTTGTAGGGAATAACGATCGTTATTCCCTACAGTACGCCGAACTCTTCGTAGACCTCGTCTATGGGCATACCGCCAGCGATCTTTTCGCGTTCTTCGTTCTCTTTTTCAAAGGTCGCCTCGACTCGCAAAAGGACTTCATCCACGAGTCGCTCGGGAATGAGTTGCACGCCGTCGTTGTCGCCGAAGATGAAGTCGCCGGGCATCACTCGGACGTAATGCGTCAGGTGCCCCGGCAGGTAGATTGGCGCGTTGACATCGGTGATAATCCAGCCGCCGAAGGCGTTTGGCCGCGTTCCAAAGGTGAACATCGGGAAGTCGGGCATTTTCAGAACGTACTGCGTGTCGCGGCAGTTTCCCGCCAGCAGCATACCTCGGCATCCGTGAGAGTAGGCGAGGTGACAACTCATCTCGCCGAAATGCGCGGGCTGCATGTCGCCACCGCAGTCAAAACAGAGAATCGTGCCGTCGTCAAGTTCGTCGACCATTCTCATCATGCGTTTCTGCGGGTGGCCTCCCTCCGCCTCCCATTTGGCTTCTTGGGCTTTCTGCGCCTCGGGAGATTTATCTTCGTCGGCGAGCGAATGAAGCTTGACGGGCAATGCCCGACCAACGAGTTGCATGCCTTGGCGCAGCGGCTTGAAACGGTCCGAGAAAACGGTGTCGCACACGCCCAGACCCTCCAGAGCGTCGGAAACGCTGCCTCCGTATCCCGCTCTGCGGAAGCGCGCGATCCGCTCAAGATCCGTGATGTTGCATTGTCGAATTTCTGTAGTTGAAGTTGACATAATATGGCTCCGTGCTAAAGTGAGAATTGCGCGCCCTAGGTTCTGTTGACATTTCATCTCAACGCGACAATCAAGAGGGCTACACAGACGCACAATCCTTCGTAGGGGTTGGGTTCCCCAACCCATTCGTTACGTTTCCCGATACATGGGGCGAGGGGACCTCGCCCCTACGATTGGACACACACTTCACGTAAATCTCAACGCGACAATCAGGAGGGCTACACAGACGCACAATCCTTCGTAGGGGTTGGGTTCCCCAATCCATGCGTTACGTTCCCCGATACATGGGGCGAGGGAACCTCGCCCCTACGATTGGACACACACTTCACGTAAATCTCAACAGAACCTACAGAAGTGGGCAGGAAAGAAACCGAGTTTTCAAGAAAAAACTCGGTTTCAACGCGTCGGCGCCTGCGCTATTCCCAAGATCTTTTATTTTTCTCGTTTGAGAACGTCTTCCCGTGTTTTCTCGTAGCGTTTCTCCATTTCGGGCCCCTGTAACTCTAGATACTCCTGCTCGGATGATCGCGCCGCTTTAGGCGACGGGGGGACCGGTATGTCGATGACCGCGGTGGTAATCTGATCGTTGCCCCACTGGTAGGCGACAATTTCTCCTTTGCTGACGATGAGGTTCATGCCTACATTGGCTTCCACAATCGGCACCCCGTTTTCTCGCGCCCGCGCCAAGACGGTTTCGTTCTGTGATTTGCTCTTGGAACCGTACGAAGGGATATAAATGAGCGTGGCGCCGTCAAGCACGAGCGTGCGTGTGATTAGCGGGTTCCAGCGATCGTTACAGATGACGATGCCGGCACGGCCGAAGGGTGTGTCAAACGCTCGAAGCGTATCGCCAATGCGATTAAAATTCCACGACGGATGGGCGCCTTCAGCCAACTGAGTCTTGTGGTATTTCCCGCAGATTTCGCCGTTGTCGTCAATAAACACGCCACAGTTATAGACATCGTCGCCCAAGCGTTCGGCAAAACCGAAGCATAGGCAGGTCTTCAGGCTCTTGGCGAGCTGCTGAAAACGCCGGATGTGGGGGCCATCAATCGGTTCGGCAATCTCAAGCATCGCCGCCGCTTTCTCCGGATGGTAGATAACATCCATGACCACATAGCCTTCCAGCGCGCCCTCTGTGGTCAAAATCACCTGCGGCTTCGTTTTAGCCGCCTGAACAAAGAACGCTTCCATCTTGTCGGCATTTGCGGCTTTGTCCCATTTTGTCGGCTTGAGCGAGATTGCCGCCACCTTGACGGAGTTATACATAATTTCATTTCCTCGTTTGTAACGGTATTGTATTGTAGTCGGGATCTTCCGATCCCGACTGCTCTCTACCTCTAAACCGGCAAACTATTGTACACCCATTGAGCCATCCGACGCCTTGCGGGGCAGCAACTCCTTTCCGGCTTTCGCAAGTTCGTCAACGCACTTGTCGACGAATGCTCTTCCCAATTCGGGTGATCCCTCACGCGGGTCTTCACCGGCAATTCCGACGAGTTCCGATTTGTCCCCGTCAGGCAGCGCTGCGAGGTCGACCAAATCTGGGCGCAGTTCCATCATGACCCCGGTTTCGTATCGGCCGGCGTGATCTTCTCGATATCCTTCCACGAGATCCGCCGCGAACGATACCTCCATCGTAATTCCCGTGGCTCTTTCAAATACCTTGGAGGTTAAAATTGCATAGTTCTTCAAGGGACCATGGCCAACGAGAACATAAATCGCTTCAAATCCGAGGCTGCGAATCTGGTAGTAGACGTGATAGAGTAGATTTTGATAGAACGTGGACTGTTCAATTATCGTTCTTCCGCCCATGTATCCGGGATCGAAATTGGACGCCGGCAGTTCCATTGCATCCGCGATCGCCGACTTAACCGGCGGGTTGGCTTCTGCCAGATAGGATTCTCGGTGTTCGCCGTACCAAAGTACCGGAAAGACCAATCCGCCACCCTTGGCGGCGGCGCGAACGCAGAGTTCGTGTACCTTTAATCCGTCCAAGCCCAACGGGTTTTGCGGACCATGCCACTCTATCACGCCGAGGGGGAGGTACGCCAAGGGGCAGGCGCGTCGCCGCGCCACAACTTGAGACGGGCGCAATAGTTCATAGCATACGTCTGTTTTCATCGGTCAGTTCATTTCCGCGTTTTTTGCCGATTCTAATTTTGCGGCAAAAGCGCGCGATAGCATGTTTACGGCATACAGAGTATGCCGACTACTTTAAGAGCCTGTTTGAATAATATAGGACTTACGCACTTCTGTAGGGAACAACGATCGTTGTTCCCTACGGTCTCATTGATGAGGCCTCTGCTGTAGTTGCCCGATTTATCGGGCGTGGAGAGGCGTGTGGAGCGGTGATAAACCCCGAACTACAAGGCTTTAAGGGTTCAACTGCGTAAGTCCTATAATAGACAATCGAGATTAGCGGACACTTTTCTGCTACGGAAGAAACCGAGTTTTCAAGAAAAAACTCGGTTTCAATGCGAATGGCGTAGGTTTATTATTCTAACTGATCTTATCCGAACGGTCAAGAAAAATGGAGAACGGAATTTCTATTCTTATACGAATTCAAGATCTATATGTTACAATCAATCGGAGGCGATCAAACGAATTATACTCTACACTGTTAGAAACTGCGTCTTTTTGTAGGAGCGATCTCTAGGTCGCGACGTGTGTTCACGGCAAGTGCGGTTGGAAACCCAGCGGATCTCTATCGCACTCATTATTCATTCGCTTGATCCTACGGACTAGATGCTTGAAAACACGCAATTATCGGCAGCGCAAAGTATAGTATCACATTTTCTTGTCTTCTACTTTTCACTCTTTCATCTCGCACGGCTCTTGACAACCCGACTGCCGATGTGCTATGCTTTCATGGTCGTAACCGGTAGAAAATTTAATTCATTGTCGTTCCACGGAAAATAATGGCAAAATGACATCAACGAGGAAGGTCGTCGTCGCGATGAGCGGCGGCGTCGACAGCTCAGTGACAGCCGCATTGATGCTTGAGTCGGGCTGCGATGTAATCGGCGTCACGATGCGGCTCGGCGCTCCCGACACGCTTGAAGTAGAGTCGGAAAAGCCAAATTGTTGTTCGCTCGAAGGCATCGAGGATGCGCGGCGGGTGGCAACCCAACTGGAAATTCCGTTCTACGGCGTGAACTACGAGGAGATATTCCGAGAGCGCATCATAGATTATTTTGTCGATGAGTATCTTGACGGCAGGACGCCGAGTCCGTGTATGATATGCAATCGCGAGCTCAAATTCGGGAAACTTCTGTCTCTTGCCGACAGTTTGGAGTACGATTTCATCGCCACCGGTCACTACGCCAGGATTGAACGCGATCGGGACAGCGGACGATATCTCTTACGGAGGGGAATCGACGCCAATAAGGATCAATCTTATTTCCTGTCCGCGCTGACACAAGAGCAGTTAAGACGCGCGCTTATGCCGCTGGGTGAATACACCAAGGATCAGGTGCGGGATATGGCAAGGAAATACAAGCTACGCACGGCAGACAAGCTCGAGAGCCAAGAGTTGTGTTTTGTGGCGGACGACAACTATAGACGATTCCTGAAGGAACGTGTGCCGGAGAAGATTCACGAAGGCGATATAGTGGACAAAGACAGCAACTTGCTGGGCAAACATCAGGGCATACCTTTCTATACGGTTGGACAGCGCCGCGGGCTTGGAATTGCCGCCGGTCACCCGCTGTACGTTACGCAAGTTAACGCCCAAAACAACACCATCGTTGTCGGAGCGTCCGCCGAGCTGCTTCGGCAGTCCATGCTGGTGGAGCGAATCAATCTGATTTCCATCGAACGGTTTGACGAGCCAATCCGCGCTCTCGTCAAAGTAAGATCACGAGATGACGGCGCGTTAGCCGCCATACACCCGTTGAGCGACACCGAGGCGAAAGTCGTATTTGACGAGCCGCGACGCGCTATAACTCCAGGTCAAGCCACTGTGTTTTACGATGGCGATGTCGTCATCGGCGGCGGCTGGATTAAATCGTAGACGGGTGAATATTGTAACCGAAGTTTTCCGATAATCGCATGTTGCCGAGTTCTTGCAGGGAATAACGATCGTTATTCCCTACTATAATAATTGTCGCAGTTGTTCTGCCGCGCTTTCAGGTTCTTCATAATCTCCCAAACTTATGCCCGACCGTCCCAAACATTCGCCAAACCAACAACTCTACTTCCTGACATTCCTCCATACGGTCATCGATAGCTATGCCACACTCTTGCCGCATTTGCTGCCCATACTGTTAAAAAGACTTGCCGGCAATACTGCGGCGATATACAGCCTCGCCGGGGCGCTAATCTCCGTCTACAACTTCTTCAGCGCGTTGAATCAGATATTTTTCGGATGGTTGGAGGACCGGGTAAGGTCAATCCATTTCCTGACGTTTGGCGTTGCATGCACCGCGTTTTGCTTGTGTCTGCTGAACGCCGCCCCGTCCATCTGGGCGGTGTTCTTGCTGTTAATCGCCGGAGGCACGGGCGTTGCGGCGTTTCACCCATTGGGGACGGTTCAAGCGGCGAGCCTCGCAAAACAGAGTCGAGGTTTGGGGGTTTCGATCTTCCTCACCGGGGGCAATCTGGGAAGAGCGGCGGGCCCCTTTTTCATCATGCTGTTTTTGGTGCGCTACGGCTGGAACAAGTTGGTGTGGTGCATGATCCCCGGAATTCTCCTCGCGATTCTCGTTCCCAAAGTCTTGGAATTACGCGTCCCGGGCGCGCCTGCCCCGCACACGGATTCCACGCCATCTCCTCGCAAGAGACGAAGCGCCTCGTGGGGCGCCATACGTCCGTATCTTCGACCCGTTCTCGCGCTCTATCTGATTGCCGTCTTGCGCACCCTCACGACGATAGGGCTGGAAAACTTTCTGTCGCTCTACCTTGATGAACGGGGATACTCGAACGCGGCGCGCTCGGCGGTTCTCGCGCTCTTTCTATTTGCGGGAACGGTCGGCATAGTCATCGGCGGTTCAATGTCGCATCGCGTGTCGCGTTATCATCTGCTGCTTTTCTCTTTGATGGTCTCGCCGCCGCTGCTATACCTCTCATTGCACAGTTCAAGCGCCGTTTTTCTCCTTCTGCTGTTCCTCGGAAATATGGCGCTTTCCACCTCGACATCGGTCAACATCGTTTGGGCGCAACAGTTGCTCCCGGCACGCGAGAACATGGCGTCAAGTTTAATGATGGGCGGCGCTTGGGGCGTTGGCGGCGTACTGAGCATCCCCGTGGGGATACTGGGAGATCGCTACGGATTGGCGAGGGTATTGGATGGTTTGACGGTGCTGCCTCTCGTCGCGGCGCTGCTGGTTGTATTCTTGCTGGGCGGCAATGTCGGGAGGGAACAGCGAGATGAAAAAAACGACTAAGCGCGGCGTGCGGGGGGTTTTCGTCACCGGCACGGATACCGGGGTCGGAAAAACGGTGATTGCCGGCGGTTTTGCCGCTTCACTGGCGTCGGTCGGAGTCGATGTCGGCGTGATGAAACCGATTGCCACCGGCGGTGCGGAACTCGCCTCGACTTCAACGTTAGACGATGGCGCGAGAAGCGCGGGCGATCAACGACTCGTTTCCGACGACGCGATCTTTCTCAAACACGCGGCGCGAGTGGAGGATAGTCTCGAGTTGATTAACCCGATATGTCTGCGCGAACCGTTGACGCCTTCCGTCGCGTCGAAACTCGAAGATGCGACGATTGACCTGAAGCGAGTCGATGCGGCGTTTCACCAACTCCGTCAAAGGCATGAATTTATGGTGGTGGAAGGCGTTGGCGGACTTGCCGCGCCGATCCGAGATGATGTTCTCGTCGCCCATCTCGCGGCGCGATTCGGGTTTCCGCTGATCATAGTTGCGCGTCCAACACTAGGGACAATCAACCACACACTCCTCACAGTGGAGTTCGCACGCTCATTCAACCTTGAGATTCACGGGATTATCCTCAACGGTTTGCGGCGGGACATGGCGGGGATGGCGGAAAAAACCAACCCGGCGGAAATTTCCCGACTTGCGAATTTGCCCATCCTCGGGGTTGTCCCGTTTGACGGGCGCCTCCGGCAGCGTCAGCCGCCCGTTCCATTCTTGGCGCGATTCATGTCCACATATACGGATTGGAGGATTGGCGGGTTGGAAGCGAGTTTGTAGTTCGGCGATTTATCGCCGCCGGATTTCGTTCCGAACGCCCGATGAATCGGGCAACTACAATCACCGGATGCGTGTATACTTCACGCGGCGGAAAATTGCGTATTTTCAAGCGTCTGGCGGTAGTTGTAGGGTGGGCACTGCCCACCATTCTGATCAGTTTGGTATAAATAGTTGGCTCCCCTGGCGCGCAACATGACCGCGTTGATGGTGGGCAGTGCCCACCCTACAATGACTATCTTCCATCCTTCCGCGCGACATCATTCCAACGCTTCACTCGCCATCGACAACCAATAATCAGATGCGTTTTCCCAAGGAATCAGTCGATATTTCTTGATTCGCATTCAACAATCTGGTACACTTTAAGATACGTAATCAACTCTCCGCAACCCGATCCGAGAATGCAAGGCCAATCATCGACTCGCGTTAAAATTTGTGGAATCACCCGCCTGGCGGACGCATTGACAGCCGTTGAAGCGGGCGCCGATGCGCTCGGTTTCATATTCGCGCCGAACACGCCCCGATTTGTAGATCCTGATCGGGTTGCCTCGATTACCGCTGAATTGCCTCCCTTCGTCACGACCGTCGGAGTATTCGTTAACAAGGACGCCCCAAAGATAATAGGGATTATTGATCAATGTCGGTTGGATGTTGTCCAGTTGCACGCCGATGTGCCGCCCGAATTTTGTCGTGCCCTGGATAGGAGAGTCATCAAAGCGATTCGGGTGAAGGACGAATCCAGCTTGTCAATCCTCTCGAATTACGATGTTAACGCATTCCTGCTGGATACCTACGTCGAAGGAAAGATGGGGGGTACGGGACAAGTTTTTGACTGGGATCTCGCCCTGAAAGCAAAAACTCGCGCTCGAATCATCGTCGCCGGAGGTCTTGATCCGGACAATGTGGCGCAAGCCGTTCGCCGCGTCAAGCCCTACGGTGTCGATGTCGGCAGCGGCGTTGAATCGCGGCCCGGGCGCAAAGATCCGCATAAAATCAGACAATTCATCAAGGCAGTGAGATCTGTCGAGGTTTGAGACGCTCGAATGGGAACACTTGAACTAATTTATAAACGCTTGCCGAACCGCGTAAATCATTTTCGGCAGAAACTACTTTACGAGGACTCCTCTGTAATCGTAACGACGCAGCAGCTCAAACCATCGAGCTCCATCGCCATTGACGGGAAAACGGTTCTTGACAACGGTTTCACCGCGGTGTGGTTCGTCTTCGCGAATCTATGGTACGATATCGGAAAAATCTATGACCTCCAAAATATGTTCACGGGGTACTATTGTGACATCATCATGCCGATGCATCGGGCTGAAAACCACTTTGAAATCACCGATCTGTTCCTCGACCTGTGGGTGACACCCGATGGCGCGTACCAAATCCAGGACAATGATGAATTTGAAGAAGCTATCGCCAACGACTGGATTGAACCCGATTTGGCAGACAAGGCGCGCCGAGCGCTTCGGAATCTGATTGCCGAAGTCGAGTCCGGCGTTTTCCCGCCGAAAATCGCGGCAGACTGGGAACTCACGATATAATTGCCATTGATACGCGTACCGTTCATACATCTCATCTCCGGAGGTTTCCAAATATGGCTATGAAAATCCATGCAGAGGTTCGCGAAGATTTAAGGTTGTTTTCCGGCAGCGCGAATCCGGGACTGGCAAAAGAGATTGCCGCGACGCTGGGCGTTGGGTTGGGCAAGATATCGATCTCCCCGTTTCCCAATAGCGAGACTCGCGTTCAGATTGAGGAGAGTATTCGCGGCACGGATGTTTATATTATCCAACCGACTTGCCAACCGACCAATGACCATTTGATGGAATTACTCCTGACCATTGACGCCATGAAGCGGGCATCGGTGCGGCAGATCACGGCAGTGATACCCTATTTTGGCTATGGTCGCCAAGACAAGAAATCCACGGGCCGCGAACCCATTAGCGCCAAGTTGGTTGCCGATCTGCTCACAGTGGCAGGCGCCAATCGTATCGTTGCCGTTGACCTCCACGTCGCGCAGATTCAAGGCTTCTTCGACATCCCCGCCGACCATCTTACGGCGCTGACGACCCTGGCGGATCATTTCAAGCAAAAGCGGATTGATAACGGCGTCATAATCGCTCCCGATGCCGGACGGGTGAAATTGGCGGAAAAGTATTCAAATATCCTGGGATTTCCGTTGGCGCTGATGCATAAACGCCGCTCGGGTGTTGGTGGGCGAGAGGTTGAGGCGGCTGGTGTTGTCGGCGATGTGGCGGGCAAGAATCCGATTATCGTCGATGACGAAATCGCGACCGGCGGCACCGTGCTTGAACAGGTCCAGGTGTTGGAGCAGGCAGGCGCCTACCCCGCATACATTAGCGTCACCCACCCCGTGCTTGCCGGGGGCGCGTCGGAACGCCTGTGTCACCGTGCGATTCGCGAGGTCGTCGTGACGAACACGATTCCGGTTCCCGCAGAAAAGCGAGCGCACGGCAAAATCGAGGTTCTTTCCATTGCTCCCCTCCTCGCGGAGGCGATTCTAAGGATTCATCAGCACCGCTCCGTCAGCCAAGTCTTTTCGGCTCAACAGCTGGTCTTTCCCGTATAATAGCGCCTCACTACCCCTGTGGAACAATCCTCCCGGTAGGATCAAACGAGTGGATAGCGAGTAGGACTTGCTATCGCCTTCGCTATCCACTCAGTTGATCGATAGAGATCCTATCTCCCGATCGCGACAGGCGTTCCCCGTAGGATCAAGCGAGTGGATAACGAGTGCGATAGAAATCCTCGCGGTTTCCAACAGCGCCTACCGCCAGACGCTTGAAAACACGCAATTTTCAACGGCGTGAAGTGTAAATCATGCAATCAACATAACGCTTTTCAAGAGCGAGAAACTTAAAGTTGACGAGGCTTTGTCGGCTCCAGGTTCCAAAATGAGAATTGCTGGCATAAGTCCTATCATTCTACAAAAAGCACGATGGGATCAATTCCCTGCGAATCTCGGAGTTCCTCTGCCAGGTCCACGGCTTCATGCCGTTCTTTGAAACGTCCGACAGTCACTCGGTACCAAGCTTGGGAATTGATTACCACCCGAGAGAATCGGATGTCATCGGCGATATCCAATGTCTTCAAATTCTCGACAAGCGATTCGGCATTCTTGCGGGCTTTGAATGAACTAACCACCAACGTCCACTTCCGCGGCGCCTTCTCCGCGAACGCAACCGGTGCCTGAGAACCGGGCTCGGATGTATCGCCGGATGCCGCTGTCGTGTGTTCCGCGGTTTCGGAAGTCGCGCCTGCGCCGGAGTGAGAGGAAGCCGGCATAGATAGCGCGATCTCCACGCGCCGATTCTGGTGACGCACGGATTCCACATTGTTGTCCACGATGGGTCGTTCTTCGCCGTAGCCGACTGTCTTCAGCCGCGTCGGTGAAATGCCAAATTCATCGACAAGATAGCGTTTCACCGCCTCGGAGCGCTGATACGACAACTCAAGATTATAATCCGCGTCGCCAATGCTGTCCGTGTGTCCTTCAATGGTCGCCCGCGCCTCCGGATACTTGAGCAGCGCCTCCGCCGCTTCGTCCAAAACAGCCAGGTGGTTGTCGCTGATTTCATAGGATCCGGTATCGAAAGCGATGCCCGGAAGTGTCAATACAACCTCACGGTCCGCCTGTTCCCGCTTTGGCGCCTCACGTTGAGGCGGCGCCTCCTCGGCAACAACCTCCTCTTGACGCGCCGTGTCCTCCTTGACCGATAGCGCTCTTGAACTTAAATCAATCAGCTGGAGCGGAGTAGTCTGGTAGCTGCGATTGCCGGCGAGGTCATGAATTGTCATCTCGAAATGGTATGCCTCCGAGATATTGACCAATCGAGGGCGCTCCCGGTTGTTCCAGACAATCGCATTCGACAGCGGGCGCCGGCTTTCAAGCTTGTCTATGACCTCCCCTCCGCTGGCTACGATCTTCAGTTCCCATCGCGCGATCCGATTCAAATCTGCTGTCTGTAAATGCACCACCGGCGTGTTCGTTATCCGCGCCGCGCTCAATCCCGTGTTCGTATCCGACTCCGATGACGACTCAACCAACAGTGGTTCCGCCCGGATTTCGAAATCCGCTGGAGCAGTGTCCACTTCAACGGTTGTTTCGCGTTGAAAATACGGATGATTTCGCGAATCCAGCGCCGTGAATTTAGCGGTGTACACGCCATCGTTTACCAAATTTCCGGCATCGTCCTCTCCGCTCCACATAAGCGTCTCCTCGCTCAATGCGGCTCCGGAATAACGCTTCACTGTCTTATCGCTCTCATCGCGGATTTCCAACATCCATGTCACATTTTCGGGAACGGTTAGGCGAAATGACGCGATATCCTTAACGCCGTCGCCATTTGGCGAAATCGCTTGTTCCGAGACCTTGAAGTCGGTTTGACCTTCATGCGGCGGAGTTACCGGATCAACTGTTTTCGGAGGGGGCGGTTGAGGAGTGGGCATCAGGATGGGGGCGGGGCGCTCTGGAGGCGCGGACGGCGCCGCGTTCGGGATACCATTCCAACGGAAGGTTGCGGCAATCCAGTGAGAGCCTTCATCAGAATCGCCGCCGTTGAGGTAAGCGTAGTCAAATCTGCCGGTGTCGCTTCGGAGGCTGAATCCCGTTGACCATTCCCCTTCGGTGAAGCGATCAGAATTCGTGATCCCCGTGTACCCGAGCCGAATGCCCAATCGCCGGTTGAATATCCATTGTTCAACGCCCAGATGCACTCGAAATCGATCTTTCCATGCGAGTTGACTGTCATTTTGCAGGGTGAGATCGGTTGCCAAGACTGTCCCTATGCCGAGGTGATATGCCGTACCAAATCGAGTCGCAAGCGGCAGATCTTGAACGAGCCGTCCGTTTCTATATAGGCGCCCATAGAAATCTTCAAAACTCAATCCGAAGGCGATTTTGTCTCCCAAGCGCGTCAACTTCCGCGAAACCTGAACTCCCAAGTCATAGGACCAGCCGCGATGCATGTTGACACCGCGGCTCCGATGGTGATGACGAATATTGACGCCTGCCGCAACCGATTCCCCAAATGCGTACCCGTAGCCTAAGAGCATGATTCGGTTTCGTTCCCGATCTTGCCCCCAGCCATCAAACCACGAGGCGAGCGAGATATTTCCAATTTTTCGGCTCAAAATCCCCAGCTGTTCCGGATTTAAGCCGATTGAGACTGCCCCTTCTCGGTTTGCCAAGTTCTCGGCAAAAGGCAGCCCGACCAAAGAAACTTCCATTCCGTTCAGGAATCCGAGTGATGACGGGTTCCAGTAAAAGCTGTCGCTTCCGGACGGGCCTGCAGTAAAAGCGCTCCCCATCCCGAGAGCTCTGGCGCTCGCTCCGACGAGAATGTCCCGATCATCAATTCCGGCTTTTATCTCCGTGGTTGAGGAAATGACCAATATCAATGTAAGAATTGCTGTTATGGCAGAAGTATTTGATTTCATAATCCCGTGCGCGTTTCTAAGGCGTTATAAGTTTGTGATACTAATTCCAAATCCATAAGTTCCAAGAACCGGCGTTTGTAGTTGCTCAATTTATTGAGCGCCTCCGATTGATTGTAACATTTAGATTTCGAATTCGTATGAATATGTTGGATTTCCAATGTTCTTCATCAATGGGATTTACGCAAACGAACGCAATTACCATCAGCCAACAGTGGAGACGAAGCGCCACTGCCCTCGTTGGATTGCCAAATCCGACGGGGGATTGAATCTGTCAATCCGGACCGAGCGAGGAGCTCTGCGTTTTACAGTTGCCAGGATTCAAACTGCGTAAGTCCCGATTAATAAACGTCCACTTGCCGTTGATGGATACAGCAAATCCCAAAATTCCACACCCATGATGGAAGTAAGTGGTTTACTCGCTAAATATATGGTACAACCGAAACCGAGTTTTTTCCTCAAAACTCGGTTTCTTCCGTCTCCCAAATCATAGTTCATCACTTAATCACATAAATCACAGTTCAGACAATGTTAACCGCCGACGCCCGACACTTACCACATACACTTGGCGAATAAACCAGTAAGACGCGTCAACGGCATAATGTGTGTTTGGCTCACGTCATACTAACTCCGAATCTACAAGTTACAAAAAACGGCAGTTTGTAGTTGCTCAATTCATTGAGCGCTTCCGATTGATTGTAACATTTGGATTTTGAAGCGGCATTAACCTGAGCGGCGTGTTTTTGAAGAACAAGCTGTGAAATTCACGCGGAAAAGTTGCGCTCAACGTTTAATCGTAATGGAAAACAGTCGCGATTTCAGTTATAATATCGGTGACAGGTTCCATCAGCCACAATTCCACGTACGTTGTATTTAAGAATCGATTGTGCGAAATCAGAGGAGAAAATTATGGTGCGTATTGGCGTCATCGGTACAGGCGGTATGGGCGGCGGGCACTGCAATTCGCTGCCGAATGTTGAAAATTGTGAGTTCGTCGGTGTGGCGGACATACGGCTTGAAGCGGCGCAGACAGTCGCGGAGCGCCATCAGGTGCGCGCTTTTCAGGACTACCGCGAGCTGTTGGAGATTGTCGACGCCGTCATTGTTGCCACGCCGCCGATGATGCATCGAGAGGTCGTCGTCACCGCGGCGGAAGCGGGCGCTCACGCCTTCTCCGAGAAACCGCTCTCCCTAACGCTCGCCGACGCCGACGCCATGATTGAGGCGGCGAACAGAGCGGGGACACATCTAATGGTGGGGCAAGTGCTTCGGTTCTATCCGGTGCATCGACTCGGCAAGCGGTTGGTCGACGATGGCGAAATCGGGGACGTGGTTTACATCGAAACGGATTACAGCGGCGCTTACAATGCGGCGCGCGAACGTCCATCAAGCTGGTACGGCGCTGTCGGCGGGCTGCTGGAGAACGGCATTCATAAATCCGATCTCGTCAACTGGTTTGGCGGCACGGCGCTGACTGTTGCGGCGGAAGTGGACAGTTTTTCAGGCAACGAGGATTGGGAAGATTACACCGTCTCGCTTATCCGCTACGACACCAAAGCGGTGGGCATACTGCGTTGGGGCGGTTTCATGGGCGCCCGCGGCACGACCGACACCTTTGTTGACGGATCGAAGGGATCGCTTCGGCTCGATATGGCAGCGGACACCGCCTACCTCAAAAAAATAGGCGATTCCGACTGGAGTCCCATAACCCCCGATCGGGACGCGCCGCACGGCGTAGTCGGAGAATTGACTCATTTTGTCGATTGTATCCGGGATGGCAAAACACCGTTGGTTGACGGAGTAGCCGGGCGTCACGCCGTTGAGGTCGTCTTGGCGACCTACCGATCAGCAAAGGAAAAAAGCAAAGTCACCTTGCCGATGCACGATTGATGGATGCACACTTCCCCATTTTAAGGAGAATCTTCTATGAATCAAACATCTGGCAATGGAAACTATCTCGCCAATCGGATCGTCGGCGAGGAACAGATTCAAGCCTGGGTCGATCAGTTTCACCGCGACGGCTTTCTGTTCCTGCAAAATGTCCTGCCGCCGGACTGGTGTGCCCAAATGCGCGAAGACCTCGATTGGGCGCTCAAGGAAAATCCGAACGGTCTTAACAATGTCAGCGAGCGTACCGCGTTGGCGCATCGCATGTTCGAGACGAGCGACATGAATCTCAGGCTGTTTGATCTGGAGCCTATTGTCAGTTTTGCCGAGTCGCTCATTGCGCCGAATTGTCATGTCATTCACAACAACTCCTTCCAAAGCCCGCCGGGCGGCGGCATCACGACTTGGCACCAAGACGATACCCCGCATATTACTGTCACGGATGGGAAGCCGCCCGAAAACATCCGCCTTTCGGTGCTCTTCTTCACGGCGAACTATTACTTGACCGATGTCACCGAAATCAAATACGGCGGCACCGAGGTGATTCCCGGCTCTCATCTGTTCGGCGCCAGCCCGCCGCCCGACCTTGAAGACACCGAATGGCAGGACAAAATCCGTTACAACTTGGGAAAAGCCGGCAGCGTCGTCATGTTCAACAATCAAGTGTGGCATCATGGCGGGCTGAATCGGAGCGACAGAACTCGCTACATCACGCAGGTTACGTATGGCCGCCGCATGATTGGCCACAAATACTATCCCTTCATGAATTACAACATGCCCGAGCGCGTCTACAAGGACGCGAATCCGAGATTAAAGCGGCTGCTCGGTTTCCTTGACCACGGGCCTTACGGATAAGCGGATGTCCGTATGCAAACAGATTACGACCGGGAGGCGATATGAAAAGAATTCTGGTGACCGGGTCCGTGGGGCAAATCGGATCCGAACTCACGCTTGCTCTCAGAGAACGCTACGGTAACGACAATGTAATTGCGGGAGGCCGCAAAACTCAGCCGAGTCGCGAATTGCGGGATTCGGGTCCCTTTGAGATTGTGGATTGCACGGATGTCGAAGCCGTTCATGGCGTTGTCAAGAAGTATCGGATTGATACTATCTATCACCTTGCGGCGCTGCTATCGGCGGTAGCGGAGAACAATCCTCAACTGGCGTGGAAGGTGAATGTCAATGCGTTGGTAAACGTTCTTGAGGTCGCGCGCGAACACGACTGCGCGGTGTTTACACCAAGTTCCATCGGCGCGTTTGGTCCGACAACGCCTGCCGACAATACCCCGCAGGACACCATCCAGAGACCTACAAGCATGTACGGCGTCACCAAAGTATCCGGTGAACTGCTATGCGATTACTACCATGAAAAATTCGGCGTCGATACCCGCGGCTTGCGTTATCCCGGCATTATATCGTATGTCACGCTGCCGGGCGGCGGCACCACGGACTATGCCGTGCAAATCTTCTATGACGCGATAACGCGCGGAAGATTTACATGCTTTTTGAAACGGGGCACGAAGTTGGATATGATGTACATGCCGGATGCTATCAAAGGCGCTATTGCGATAATGGAGGCGGATCCGAGCATACTTAAACACCGCAACGCCTTTAACGTTTCCGCTATGAGTTTCGCGCCGGAAGACATTGCAACGGAGGTAGCGAAGTTGATTCCGGAGTTCACGATGGATTACGAGGTGGATGCTTTGAGACAGAGCATCGCCGATTCTTGGCCCAACAGTATGGATGACAGCGCGGCGAGAGAGGAGTGGGGCTGGCGGCCGGATTACAATCTGCCTCGCATGTGCAAGGATATGATTGAAAAACTAACGCCGAAATTGATTTGAGGTATTCTCTTGAAGATTCGGCGCCATTTCTGCATCGGTCATTGCGAATCGGTATTACTTCGGTATCTCCGCCGTAATCACGCGCGGTCCGCTCGCCGTAATCAGCACATTGTCCTCTATCCGAACCCCGCCAACCGATCTCCAAGCGTCAATCGACTCCCAAGCCACGTTGTCGCGAAAACGCTCGCGTTTCGCCGGATCATCAAGGATGGCGGGAACAAAGTAGATTCCGGGTTCCACTGTCATCAGGAAGTTTTCTTCTAACGGGAAATCTATTCTCACGCGCACGCCGCAGCACGGCTGAACTTTGTCGCGTCCCGGCGCACGTCCGCCAACATCGCGCACTCCGAGTCCCGTCGTATGACCGATGCCGTGCGGAAAGAAGAGGGCAATCGCTCCCGAATCGAGTAGACCTTCCACTTCCCCTTTGAGAATACCTAGATCCCGCAAGCCTCCCGCAATGACGCTCGCCGCCGCACGGTGCACATCGTGCCACTCCGTGCCGATGCGGCATTTCGAGATGCCTTCGGACTCCGCGGCAAGCACAATGTCGTAGATAGCTTGCTGCCTCGGCGTAAACCTATCCTCCGCGGGATAAGTGCGCGTCACGTCTGCCGTGTAACCCGATATCGCGCCGCCGGCGTCTATAAGCGCCAGATCGTCGGCGCTCACGACCCGATCGCCGGGTTCAAAGTGGAGAACCGCCGCGTGAGAACCGACTCCCACGATTGTACCGTACCCAACGGCATCCGCCCCATGGCGAAACATCTCCGCTTCCAATTCAATCTGGATGCGACGTTCGCTTATGCCGGGCTGAATGACCTGGCGCGCTTTCGCGTGACCAGCCGCGGTAGCTCTGACGGCGCGCCCAAGAAGTTTGATTTCGGCCGCATCCTTTCGCCGCCGCACCGAGTCGAGGCGAGACCGCATATCCCCGTTGAGTTCATCGTCACTTCGGGCACCTTGTACCGGCGAGCCCAGCACGACTATTTCCGTATCGGCGTGGCGTTCCAACCACTCGGAGAGCCCGGCGACATCTTCACCTTCCGGCGCGTCCGGGTTTCCTTCCCATAACCGTTCCGAGGGCGTGACCGGGCGCACAAAGTGGGTCCAGCCCTCCTGTTGATTATATGCGAGAACCCCGCCCGATCGTTGTGAGCCAGTCAGCCAGTAGTATTCGGGATGCGCCGTGAAGGGATAAGTTTGGTCAAGCCCCCCGGGCTTGGGGATTGGATCTCCCGCGCCGATTAGGACAATCTGCGCCCGGCATCCGAACGCCTCGGCGGCGCGTCTCCGTCTTTCTTCCAGAATATCTTTTTCAAATATTGCCATCTCCTACCTCTTCACTCGGTGGGTTTTAATTTGCTCGCACATCAACAAAGTTGGCTAATTCCCGTCACTTACCCTAGCAAACCGTTAAACAGCAACTTGAACGTTCCGTGGGTTGTGGCGCGGAATTGAACGCGGAACCCGTACAAGATAACGCATCCCTCACCGTATTTGACGGATACGATTGCCGCGCGATTCGAAAGATGCTCCTTGCCAACAAGCCAGCCGCTCTGCAGGATATCCCGCTCCGGATAGGAGGCGATCACGTCATACTGCTCGTTGAAATGGGAGCCGTCTATAGAAAACACGGGGCTGTCCCAGAATAGAGCCAACGCGCCGGCCGGCATACCGTACCCGAGCGGATGGGACTTGTCAACGTCAATGTGCAGTGTGGAGCCAGGACAAAAGAATTCCTTTCGGGTTTTGTCACTCACCACATTTTTCACCTGCAGTCCCAATTTTTCCATGGCGAACTCACATGCGCGGTTTATCGCTATCAGTGTGCCGCCGTTCTCAACGAATGCTTTGATATTTTCTACCCCAATCTCGCCGATTCCACTTCGGTACTTCTCCGGCACAGGCGTATTTCGGAGCCGTTTTTCAATCTCTTCATCTCCACCGACAATCATCTCGGTCAAGTCATCCGGAAAGATGAGGACGTCGTACGCCTCGTGAAGATTGCCCGCTACAATGCTCTCGTCCCGCACGGTTTCATACGGGAAACCGAACTGCTCCAGTGTAAGGCGCGTCCACCCCTCGTCCATGTTGCCTCCCCAATAACGATTGTACATGCCGATGCGCCGGGCTTTGATCGGGCTCGTTTCGCCGTTGGGGGAGTGGCTCAGACTAAAGAACGACACTCCCGATTCACCTGCCAATGCGGTCAAATCTAGTCCGCCGGCGTCGCTTATCAGGAAGCTGCCGACAGGCAGAAGCCGACCGTGAACCTCAATCTCGGTCTTCAATCGATAGATTTCGGCGCCGCCCGCGAGGAGTTTATTCACAACGCGATACGCTTCATTGAGACGCGGATCGATTACATGACCATGCTGTCCAGCGCCTATGACTTCGCCACTCGGCGCTGGACGCTCCGTTACCTGAACAAAGGCGCGCCGCTTTGACGCAACCACAGTCGGACTCGCCGAAACGGGTGCGGCGGTTACCCCCATCATCTCTGCCATCGTGTCCGTCACCGTATCGTAGGGGACATTCGGCGTGCCATCCCGAAAGCGGGTCCAAGCATCGTCGGGAAAGAAAGTGCGCTCCAACACAGACTTAATCACGCCGCGTTTCGGCTGGTTAAGCGGAACAAAATACGCGCCCGCGGGATATGCGACATCGCCTAACCTCACCTGATGGCGCGTCTTCTGAATCTCAACGCCTTGTAGAAGCAATTTGTCAATCAGCGCGTTAACCGTTAGCGGATCGTGCTGATCCGCTCTAATCAAGAAGCCGGCGGACGCTTCCTCTTCCCCGCGTTGCGTTTGACGCAGGGCTTTCCGCGCCGCGTTCGTCAACACGGTTTCTCGATACCGCGCAGCCAGATGCAAAACTGCCTTTGAGGCGATAAGTTGCTGTTCAATCATGTCCCTAAGCCGCCACCAACCGCCAGTCCAAGGATTCGGAAAGTTGGTCTGCGCTTTGTAGTGGGGCATTCCGCGAAGCGTACTTCCATCGCCGGCAAGTTGATGAGGATGGATATAGATGGGTGTAGCCAGTCTAGCCTGAGCCGTTTCCGTCAGCATACTGGCGACATTGTGATAGTTTCCCATCCAATGGAATCCGAGATGCGCCCAGCCTCCGAAGAGTGCGCCGTTAATGACGCCTTGGACGCCGGCTTCTTCCAGCTTGTACGCCATGTGACTTCCGTACCAACCGAGCTCGCGCCATACGAGCGGGTCGGCGTGCGGGTGAATGGGTTCGCAATAGGGAACGACAAACAGTCTCGGCCCATAAGCCCCCATCTCATGATGGTCTTGGTACACCTGCGGATGCCACTCTTCAAACATAATGCGAGCCATGTATTGCGACTCGACCAGATTGAGCATGAACGCGTCGCGATTGTTGTCATGGCCGCAATATTTGTGATACAACCAAGGCAACGGCGTTCCTTCGTACTCGGTACCGAGGCATTCGTTGTACCAGTCGGCAACCATAATCTGACCATCGGGGTTGAAGGATGGAACCATCAGAAAAATCGTGTTCTCCAAAATTTCCGTTGTTTCCTTGTCCGTACCGCAAATTAAGTCGTAAGCCAGCTCGGCAGACATCTGTGTTGCGGCAATTTCGCTGGCGTGCAGTCCCATGCTCTGACACACCACAACGCGACCGTTTTTGATTAAGCGGTTTATTCTCGCCTGCGACAATCCCCTCGGATCGGCAATCTGCGCATTGACGCTTTTCAGTTCATCCAACCGCTCAAGATTGCCGGCGGATGAAATAATCGCCAGCAAGAATGGGTTCCCTTCCGTCGTTTGCCCCATGTTGATGACACGGATATTTTCGCTTCGATCGCCCAATAGATTGAAGTAATCGACAATCTTATCCCAGCGGGCAATATTCTGATCACTCCCGAGGCGAAACCCGAAAAATACCTCTGGATTGGGAATGGCGTTGGACATGGCGCGGCTCCTCGCTTTCTCGTTCAAGTTTCGAGTATGTATCTTCGTGAGAGGTGGGTTTTTGTTTCACCAATTTCCATGAGTCTGAATAAATTTAGCATTACTCCCGGTAGGTGCGGTTTCTAACCGCACCTACACCACACTCCTTGTAGCGCCGATCTCCGAATCGCGCCCCCCTATTGCTACGTAAGTCCTATAAAGTCAGGACTTGCGCCGCGTTGAATACCGGAAGCCTGGTAGTTTGGCAAGCTACCGTTTTCGTTTGCGGGGGATTGCCTATAAAGTTGGCGTCATGAGGACGATTGCGATAGTGGATCTTGGTGAGGAGGTTCAAATGCCAATTCGTAATCAATAAGTTACAATCTAAGGTTCGTAGTAGCGCTATTCATTGCACGTTTGGCATTGGCTGTAACATTTGGATTTTGAAATGGCATAAAAATCTGGACGCTTGATCGGTCACGCGAGATTAGCCATAACATCAAAAAAGTTTGGAAAAGTCTTGCCGACACAGTCCGGATTCTTGATTCGAATGCCTGGCGCTTTCAAACCGACCAAGGAAAAACTCATCGCCACTCGATGGTCATCGTAGGTGTCAATATCGGCGGGTTTGATTTCTGAGGGATGAATTTCGACGCCATCCCGATGCTCGACTACATCCACGCCGAGTTTGCGTAACTCCGTGACCATCGCGTGAATCCGATCCGTTTCTTGCCATCGTGTATGTTCGATATTACGAATGACTACGGAATCCTCGGCAAACGGAGCAATGGCGGCAAGGGTGAGAGAGGTGTCAGAGATTGCGTTCATGTCCACGTTGATTCCCTTGAGTCGCTTCGGTCCCATGACCTCAATGCCACTAGGATTTCGATTCACGCGACAACCCATCTTTTCCAGAACATCAACGAATTGAACATCGCCTTGCGTTGAATCCGTAGTCAGATTCTTCACTCGAACACGGCCGCCGGTCAAAGCCGCCGCCGCGAAAAAGTAGGAGGCGCTGGACGCGTCCGGTTCAATGGCATACTCGCAAGGTTTATACTGTTGTCCGGTAGGAATCCGAAAGTGGCGATAGTTCGAGTTGATTACCTGCACGCCGAATGCCTCCATCACCGACATGGTGATGTCGATGTACGGTTTCTTGAGCTTATCCACAATTTCGATCGCTAATTCATTGATGGCATACGGCGCCACTAGCATCAGCGAGGTCAAGAATTGACTGCTTTTATTGGCGTTCAGACGCGCGCGTCCTCCCTGAAGTCCGTTTGAACACACGATTACGGGAAGACAGCCGTTGTTGTATTGTGAACGAGCGTCTACCCCAATTTGCCTCAAGCTCTCCAGCAAATCCGATATCGGACGACTACGACGCATCGGCTCGTCTCCGTCTATGATGAATTCACCTTTCCCTAGTCCAACATAACTTATCAGCGATCTTGATGTAGTCCCGGAGTTTCCGATGTAGAGATTCGCATGATTCACGGGGATTTTGCCGCCATTGCCGATAATCTCGAACGAGCGGCGATCCTCATTTGCCGCAATGGCGACGCCAAGTTGTCTCAACGCTTTATACATGTAGCGGGTGTCATCGCTAAACAACGCGCCCGTCAGTCTAGAATGTCCTTTGGCGAGCGAAGCAATCAACAACGCGCGGTTTGTAAAACTCTTGGACCCCGGTACAGTTACAATAGCATCGACCGGTTTCTGAATCGGTATAATTTCAAGCATTGGTATGGCGAATCCGAAATAAGATTTGGTGATCAGGCAGGCGCCATTTCTTGGCTGCCGCAGATCGCTTTTCCGCCTCAACTTGGGAGAAAATTCTAGTGTAGCAGAATCGAATATGCATGTCAATAAATAGTTTTCTGCGCTTTGGGGCGGTCTGAAAGCAAAAAAAGAGCCCTATGCGTGAGGCATAGAGCTTTAACTGCGAAGATTCTTCTCACATGAACAGGTGACAAACTGGTTCAGAATCGCGTACGTAAAACCAGCTGACTTTCGACGCCGGCAGGCAAGACTGTCGTTCGTAAATCCAAATCCATCGGCTTGAACCACGCCGCGCGAGATTCCTTTTTCTTGTTGTGATTCGTTGCAACAATACGCGCCTCAATAGCGCTGATTGCATGATTCAAAATGACCGCGCCCAACAGATTTCTCGCCAACTCGAATTGGTCGTTAGCGTCGTATCTCAAACGCAAAGCTTCTTCGCGGTTTGGGGAGTCGTGGTCTCCCTGTCGGTCTTCATCCTTAAACGCGCGCCGGTCGTCCCAGTACCACTTTCCCATTCTAGGGAGGGGCTCGCCATTATTGTCCGTGTAAACATTATGCCAGTTGTCGAATAGTGTTGCGTGTTCATAGTCCTCAATCGGATCCCAAGTTTCAAAGGTGCCGGGGCCGTCAAATATAACATGCTCCTTGACCATGGCTCGATATTCATCACGCGTGTTTTCAGCGTCGCTGTGAGTGATGAAATAGCCGACCAAAAGGGCAATATCGGCAGCGAGGAACAAATAGCCGCGTTTTGCGCCGATATATAACTGCCCCGAGCCCGGAACAACGAGCGAAGACAGAAATGCGCGATTGGGGGATTTCATCGTTTCTCTTGGTCGGAGGTCTTCCAACTCCGCGCTCACTGCCCTCTTACCAATCGCGGAGTCCATGAGAAAAGTCGAAAATTCGGAGTTCGGATTCTCAGACTCTTCGGTTGATGCAATACACGAAAAAGCACACGAGAACATCATGCAACTTATCAACACGCTTACGGTTTTTGGCGTCATTCGCCATGTCATATTTATGCTATCTCCATTCAAATCATTCTGTACTGTAAAAACTTTATAAGGACCTACGCAAAATCAGCGCTGATAGCGGGGAATTTCAATTGTTGTCGTAAATATCCATCAGGCATCTTATGCTTGACCTTGTCGGAATCTTGGGTCAAATCCAAACTGCTAACGCGCAAAGGTAGCGTTCGCCACTGTCCCCTGCCCTATACATTTGCCACGGCTAGCGCCGAAATGGACATTACCCGCTCTTGCCGCCGTTGAGAAAAGGCGGAGGTTCGTCAAAAGGCGCTCCTCGCGCTTCTGCGCTCTTTAACCGCTGGTACCATTCTGTCCAAAGTTGCTTCACCTCGGCCCTGCCTATGGCTCTGCCCTCGGCTATGCCGCGTGCTTTGCTTTCGGCTTTAATTTTCTCAATTTTGGCTTTGAATCTATTCGTCAAATACATGACAATTCCCCGTATTTGAATAAACGCGACGCGCTGGTGATAGCGTCAACGACACGAATCGCCCCGGATGCGACGCAGGAAATGGCAGCTTATCCGTGAGAGTCTTCGCGGCGCTGCCAGTCCTGATGCGCAACCAATGTCAAGCGTTACTCCTCGGTCTTGTCGCCTTTAAGAAAAGGCGGAGGTTCGTCAAAAGGCGCTCCTCGCGCTTTTGCGCTCTCTAGCCGCTGGTACCAGTCTGAAAAAACCTGATTAGCCTCGGCTCTGGCTTCGGCTTTGCCCCTGGTTATGCCCTCGGCTATTCCCTCGGCTTTGCCCTTGGCTATGCCGCGTGCTTCGCTTGTAGCTCTAATGTTCTCAATATTGGCTTTGAATCTATTCGTCAAGTACATAATAACGTCCCATATTTGAATAAACGCGATGATGGTGACAGCTTCAAAGACGCTAAACGCGCCCAGATGCGGCACCAGAAATGCCAACTTGCCCTGGAGGGTTTTGGTGGCATCGCCAAACTCTTGAAACACAACCCATATCGTATATCCCAAAAAGATGAACGAGTAGAGTTTTAAGGTTGCGTTAGCCCATTTGCGTTGGATGCCTATGAAGGGTACAATCTCGGCATCCTTGTCGTGTTCAGTTTGAGTGTATTCCATTAAACGTATCTCAGACAGATATAGTTGTGCTGCCTATCTTCTTCTTGACACTGCCCTTGCTGAATGGCTAGTTCCAAAATCTTACTCAAGATAAGCATCAGTTGTCAATACTAAAATTTCTCAAGCCGATCGCATCCATAGCGGTTTGATTGACACTGGTTGAACTCACCTCAAGCCTTTAGACAGAAGCGAGAACTCGCCTTGCTGTCCACTGTTCAACCTAGAATCGAAGCATTAGCTCAAAAACGTTCAACCGTTTTCCTTCGGGGCCTCGCGGCACTTCGACAGCGTAGTCAAACTGGTAGTCAAGCAATCTTACGCCTAAGCCGTATGTCAGGTGGTCCGTGAAATTCAGTAAATCTATGCCGGGTTCCGTTTTATAGCCCACGCGTAGCGCAAGCAGATTACCGAGCCAATACTCGGCGCCGATGCTTTTCCGCAGATGCCGCCATTCAAAGGCGCGAATGCCAACGCCTCGATCCGAAAGTACCTGACCACGCGTTTGGTCCGGATGCTCATCCAAATGTCTCTGCAGCTCGACCTCATCTTCCGCCAATTTATGGATAGACGCAGTCACATCTCCGGTGAGGTTGACCCGATGGTTTGTCTCCTCGTAGAGCGTTACGGCCGTCCCCAATTTGAATTTGCGCGGAAGCGGATCGCTTTGATTCTCATCTATAAAATGCAGGCGCGTCCCCCAATTTTGCAGCGCCGCGCCAATCCTCACCGGCATGAATGCTGTCAATAGATGGTACTGCAATCCGACATCGACGGCGTAAGCGCCGCCACTCTCCTGTCCCAATTTCAGTCTGATAATCTTGCCGTTCAGGCCGGCGGACAGCCGCTCCGTTAACTGGTCTGCGTACGAAAATGTCATTACCCAGTTCGTCCCCAGGCTTTCCTCTCTAATCGGGTCCGGAGAATCTGTAGTTACCAAGATGGTTCCTTGCCCTTCAAGCTGAAGCGTGGCGCCGAGAATACCGGCATCGCCAATGGGCATAACTCCGGCAAAGAAGGCATAGTACAATCCTTCGCCTGCCTCCCCAAAGATATCTCCTTGGTTTTTGTACGAAAGAGCTACCTGTCTCTCTTGAATAATTCCCAATCCGCTGGGATTCCATAAAACACTGGTCACGTCGCCGTCAACAGCAGTGAAAGCGTCGCCCAATGCTGTCGCCCGCGTGCCGCCGCCAAGATCGAGAATTTGCGAGCCTTGCGTGCCGGGGCCCGCCAATCCTGATGGTGAAGGCATAACTACCGCCGCAATCAACACGACAGAAGTAAATAACAATATAAAGTGTATTCGCTGCATTCATTAATCTCCTAATACAGGTTCGCGGAGAACCTGTTTGAAAAGCCATTCTCTCTCACAAAGATGGCGCAACTAAATGTTGTCAGGACTTACTCCATTCAGCGCCTAGAATCGAAGTGTTTCAATCTACCCGCTATAAAACGAGTGAGGCGTTAAACGGGTTTACAAATAAATCGATTCGCGTTATACTACAATGACCGATTCCAATTGATTTGTGCATGCCGTCAATCTTTCCGGACACGCAAGCCTTCCGTTTTTCTAAACGGCTTATTGGTGTAAGTAAAATGATAGCCTACCTTGGTCAAAACTGCAACGAAAAAAGGAATTTTCTGAGCGCGTGTCAGCGCAAAATCTTGCATCCCGCGGATCGCGCAAACTTGGCAAGAGACCGCCAACTTCATTTCAAATTATCCCTGGCGCCGCGAGTTTTCGAGTGGACAGCGACATAGAGGTGCCGTAGGGGTTGCCTCCATCTTTACCGGACTGTCCCGCGAATCCTGGAACAGTCAACCTTAGGTTCATCGTGAGTAATTCGACACTAGAGAGTTTCACTTGCATTTATAAATTATCAAAATGCATGGCGAGGATGCTGATTGTGGGGTGTTTCCTGCCTCTTTGGATTTGCGGCGAATGTCATCCCGATTCCTCAATTCAAAGAGAGATTCGAGCGGCGCTGACCGATTCCCCGCCCAACATTGATGGCGCGCTTGATGACCCCTGCTGGCAAAAGGCGACACAATCCGGCAACTTCGTCCAATCCACTCCGGTACCGGGCGAGCCGGCTACCGAACCCACGAAGGTTTACCTTGCCTACGATCGAAATCGACTCTATGTCGGCTTTGAGTGTTTCAAAGACGACATGAACCGGCTGGCGGCAAACTCGACTCAACGGGATGCTCGCTTCAATTCCGATGATTATGTCGAAGTATTCCTGGATACATACCTTGACAGACGTAATTGCTATGCGTTCGCCTTAAATCCGCTCGGGACACAAAGGGATCGGCGAATCACCAATGAAGGCGCAAACGTGAGGCGCGGCGCCTCCGAATTGGGGTCCGCTCTGCCGTGGGACTGCGATTGGGACGGTCGCGCCGCGATTTATGCGGATAGGTGGACCGCCGAGTTTTCTATCCCGTTCGCCGAACTCCGCTTCCCCAAATCTCGGAATTCTCCCGGAGTCTGGGGCGTGAATTTTTGGCGGCATGATGAATGGCGCGAAGAGGGGCAAACTTGGTCAAACGTCGGAAGCCGCGAATACGCCGTGTCGCGTTTTGGCAATCTGACGAACCTGCCCGTAGATACGCTAGTGAACAAACGATTGCTTGAGATTAAGCCGTATGGCGTTGCCAAGCCGGGACAATTGAACGACCAGAGCCCGGAGTTGAATACCGACATGGGAGTGGATTTACGTTACCCGTTTTCCACCATGTCGGTAGATTTTACGATAAACCCTGACTTCGCGCAAATCGAGGCGGACCCGGATCAAGTCAACCTCACGGATATACCGTTACGTTTCCCGGAAAAGCGTCCCTTCTTCTTGGAAGGAAACGAAATTTTTCAGATGCCGGTCGAACTGTTCTATAGTCGACGTATAGGAGACTTGTCAGGCGGCGCCAAGATGGCGGGAAAAGTTGGCGGGTACAATCTGGCCGTACTCGGCGCGCAGGCGGGACCAGAAGATCCGGAGGAAGAGATCGAGGAGGGGCATCTGCCCTTGGATGAGTATAACTACTCCGTCTTTCGCCTGCAACGAGAGTTGGGCAGGACGTCGTCGGTCGGAATCTTGGGCGTGAACAAGCAGCGCGGCGGTTTGTACGATCGGGCAACGGGAGCGGATGCCCGATTCACGCTGCCGGGCAACATAGACCTTAATCTCGAATACGCGAAAGAATGGAAGTCAGGCGTCAAAAGTGACGACTTAATCTTCGCCCAGTTGGCTCGACGCACGAATCGTCTCTCGTTTGACTTTCGCTACATCGACAACGGGGAACATTTCGATCTGGAGACCGGTTTTATTCCGCGCATCGATCGCCGCGGGTTTTTGCTATCCACGCAGTATATCAAGCGTTACGAGGGAATTATAAATCGCGTTCGCGGGCGCGTCAGATATGAACGCTTGGAGAATCATGCCGGACGACGAACCAACGAGAACCGGGATATCAATGGATCAATCAGAATCCAAGACTTTATTCTTTGGCTCGGTCCCCGATGGTATTTTCACGTGACCGACGAGGACATCGCCTATACGGACAAACTTCTCAGGTTTTACTTTGGCTGGTCGCCGCCCAAGTGGGCTTCAATTCGGAGCTTCGGTTCGGTGGGAGATCGAGAAGGCAAGGACACTTTCTTCATCAGACCCGAGATTACCCTGCGTCCGACCTCGAAACTCAGCTTTCAAATTACGTTACAACGTCTGATTGAGGATCGCCAACTTACGGAATGGACACGTCGTTTCACGGCTAACTACCAATTCGCGCAACGCATGTACGCCAGAACGACATCGGAATTTACCATCGAAAACGAACGACGCGTCTTCCTTCTGTTTGGGTATGAATACCGCCCGGAGAGCGCCTTCTTTATTGTGTATAACGATAACCGAGACGAAGAGGGTAATACCGAGCGCGTTTTATTTGTCAAAATCTCGCACCTGTTCAAGATGGGACTACTGTAGGGTGGGGGAGGCGCGCCATCTGCTTGAGGAGATCCTTAATCACGCTCGTACGAGGGGCATCTTCCCCCGACTACAGTAGCGAACGCTTCTTTCTCGTCCGAATCGACCTCACAAATTGAGATTAACTGTCCGGCTTCTTTGGCATTGACACGCGCCCTCTCCTTTGGTTAAAATTTCATGACCGATGGGATCATTGGTAATCCAAGTTGCCGCCTTGACAAGTCAAGCGTCAGAAACCGAGTTTTTTCCTCAAAACTCGGTTTCTTCCATAGGTTTCTCCAAGATATACTTTGCGCTGCCGAGAATTGCGTATTTTCAAGCATCTAGTCCGTAGGTGCGGTTTCCAACCGCACCTGCCGTGAACGCACGTCGCGACCTGGAGATCGCTCCTACAAAAGACGCAGTTTCTAACAGCATGGAGTATAAGTAGCGTCTTGGGTTGGTATCAATCGCCGCTGAACAAGAACATCAGCGCTGTCGGGATCGGGAGATCCCTCCTACAGCCCCCAAGAGATTTATTCTAAATCATCAAATTGCGCGGACGAATTTATGAAAAATCTTCAACATGCTCTTTTCGCTGTTCTTTCCGGAATTCTGCTTGTCCTGAGCCACGCCAACTTTAATTGGTTTCCACTCGCATGGGTGGGATTGGTGCCATTGTTAGTCGCCGTGAAAACCGTGTCGAACGCGAAATCCGCTTTTTGGATCGGATACATCTCGGGTTTGACGTTCTTTGGCGGCTTGCTCTACTGGATTGTCCTGCTCTATCCGTTTGCGAACATCTTCGTAACCGTATTGGGCTATGCCACGCTGGTCGCCTATGCCGCCGTGTATTTCGCCGTATTTGCCCTACTCGTGCATCGGTTGCCGCACAAATCGGGGATGGGCTTCATTTTTCCCACAGCCCTGTTTTGGACGGGGTTGGAGTGGATCAGGAGTTGGTTGCTTACAGGCTTCCCTTGGGGCGGCATGGGATACTCGCAATGGAAAAATCTTGACATCATTCAAATAGCCTCGATTACGGGTGTTTACGGCGTCAGCTTCATTGTGGTACTCTTCAACGCGACGGTCGCGGCTGTCATTCTCTCGCGTTCAACCTTGCGCCGAAAGGTAACGGGCGCCGTATTTCCGCTCGCCATCGTGACACTAACCTACGTATACGGCGGGTTCTGTTTATCCGAGTCTGGTAACTCGGACGCGCGCATCAAACTCGGACTCGTTCCCGGCAATGTCCCGCAAGCCGAGAAGTGGAAATCGGAACACGCCGCGAAGATATTCAAGCGCTATACGGATCTGACGGAAAAGACGAGCGCCGCAAACCCGGACATGGTTGTGTGGCCCGAAACCGCGCTTCACCCTCATATACTGTCAGGCAAAGCGAAAACCTTCAGCCAACGCCTATCCGGCCAACTCCGGGATCAGCAAATCTACCTCCTTACCGGCGCGCCGGTGCGAGAGATGGATAAGAAGGTCTATAATAGGGTGGTTCTTCTCTCCCCGACCGGCGAGAAACTTGGCAGTTACGCCAAGACGCGCCTCGTACCTTTCGGGGAATATGTGCCGTTCTCCAGCGCTCTGCCGAATTTTATCCAATATGAGACATTTGCGCCGGGCAAGTCAATCAATCTGCTGCCGCTCGCCGGGGTAAAGGATGCCAAACTCGGCGTTGCGATCTGCTTCGAGTCGGTGTTCCCCAATCTCTTTCGCAAGTTTGTGGCGAAGGGGGCGGATGTCATGGGAATCTTGACCAACGATGCGTGGTTTGTCGGCACAACGGCGCCATCCCAACACCTGTCCGCGGCGCCCTTTCGCGCCGTCGAAAACCGTATCTCCGTTTTTCGTTGCGCGAACGGAGGCATATCCTGTATCATTGACCCATACGGGAGGATAGTCAGTCCTACTATCACCCCGACGCAACCCGATGACGTTCTGGTTGAAGATGTACAATTGAAAAACCGCCAGAACACGAAACCGACCCTATACACCCGCTATGGCGACTGGTTTCCAATTCTCTGTTCATTGGCGGCGATTGCGCTAATCGGTCATCGGAACCGTACGTGGATTCACGCAAAACTCAAACGGACAAGCGGTTCGCGGTAGCGCGATTCATTGAAGATCTTTGTCGGGATTCGCTATCACAGTGGAATCTCTATTGCCTTCCCAATTCGGTAACTTGATCTATCTGTTCCTTTGATCGCCGCGCAGATGGAAATTGAGTACCTTGGTAGGATCAAGCGAATGAATAATGAGTGCGATAGGAATCCCCCAAACGAGTGAATAACGAGTGCGATAGAAATCCCCGCGATCTCCCGATCGCGACAAGCGTTCCCAGTGGATGCGGTTCCCAACAGCGCCTACCGCCAGACGCTTGAAAACGCGTAATTTCCGGCAGCGTAAAGTATAATACGAATTGAACAAAGGAGAATAATTGTGGAGCAACTCGGATACATCGCCCTGGGCTGTGTTCTGGTGTTAGTCGTGCTTGGGCTGCGGCGGATTAAGTTGTCAGATCGCGCCAAGCGTGCATGGACGCCGAGAACGAAAAACTCCGTGCTACTGAGTATCGCGTTCCACGCCGTGCTGTTCTTGATTGGTTCACTGTTCATTGTTACGAAGCATATCGAACGCGACTTTGTCCAAGTGGAGTGGGTGAAGATACCTCGCACGATGCGGCAATTAAAGACACCGATGGTCAAACCGCCGAAACCTAGGATTATACCCCCTCGCAATATGGCGCCGCGTCGCGCCACTCCGACAGCAAAACCGGTTGATGCGAAGGTTGCCGCGAAGCAATCGTTCTCGTTGGTGGAAAAGAACGTTGATCTGTCGGTAGACACGAGTCAGGCGAGCGTGGGAGACATTGACACCAAAGCCGAACTGGTCGCCAAGCCGCGCGGAATAACGCTATCTTCAAGGGACGGGCAATCCGGAAAGGGTATGGTTACGGGAAGCGCGGACGCCCCCGGAATAGGCAAGGCGAAAACCGCGGGCAAGCGCGGATTGGGGGCATCCATAAGAGCGACGGGCACGGTGGATTCGGCAAGCCTGGAGGATGCCGAATTCTCGCATCTTGAAACGGTGCCCGATGGCGAACTGGGCGCAATTCTCTCGGGCGAAGGCAAAGAAGTCTCCGGGCATATCCGACTTGTACGCTTGAAACATTCGCTTTCGGACTGGTGGCAGGACCCGACAGCCATGCCTAGCCTGTTCAAGTGGCTGGCGGAGAATACGCGCCTTCGGGGCGACATGAAATTCAAGGGTGGCGCGCTTCGATTAACCGAGCCGGAGATTCTGGACGCTCCGTTAATCTTCATGACCGGACACGACAAGGACATCGCCGTGAGACGCGACCTTGACAAAGAGGGACCGTTGACGGACGGGTTCTCCACCGCGGAACGCGCCGCGCTCCGCAAATACATCGTAGAACGCTCCGGGATGCTCTTCTTCGATGACTGCGGATTCAACGGACTCTTTGCCCAGAAGGTCGCTCAAGAGCTCGACAAAGTCTTTCCGGAGTACCCGCTCAAGGATATTCCGCATAACCACGAGATCTACAAGCTCTACTTCCAGCTCCCCATCCCTCCCAGAGGCGGCGACGTGTTTTGGAGCACTCCCGGCGCGGGGCAAGGCGCCGGAGGCGTGTATAAACCGATCTCGTCAAGATTCGCCTACCAGAAAGGGATTTCGATCGGTCGAAGATTGGCTGTCATCTATAACCGCAAAGACTACTTGTGCTCAATGGAGACAGCCGAAATCGATAGTCGGGCATTGCTGCGAGACAGACGTTCGCCCGATGTCCACCGATTCATGACCAACCTGTTCATCTACGCCATGAAATACGGCGGGCATACCGACCGAAGCAGATACCAGCCGCTTAGCCAATAAATAGCCGGCATTAAAATTGTAGGGTGGGCACTGCCCACCATCCCCAAGAAATTTAACACATCTTTTAACACACCTATGAGAGGGGTATCTTGACACCTGTGGGAGGGGCATCTTGCCCCGACCGCGATAGAAAATCCTGCTCGCTACCCATCAACTTGATCTGTTTCTCGCACATTTTCTTAACGTGAGTGAACTGACTGCATTGCTCGCTAAAATTGAATTTTTATGTCCTCTAATTGTTGTTTAAGTTCTGGCGAGATTGGTGCCTCAAGGAGCGGTGCAATGATTTTCGGCACGCTGTGTTGACGCCTTACCGGTATTTTGCATTTCCACAGATAAATCAACAACTTTGCTACGGCTGCGGGGTGATTTTCCCATGTATTGTCTGTGACGAGACAAGCTAGTATCCTCGTATGTTGTAACGAAGGCGAGGGCATTTGGATGGCAAGATTGACTGCTTCGGGAAACTCTGTATTCAACTTTGGCAACCAGTCAATCATAAGTCCGGCTTCGTTAGGCGTAAGTGGTGCGGGGACTCCATTTAGGCGATTCTGCCAATAATCTTTGAGCCAACGGTGCCACAACTCTTGCTGCTCGCTGTCGGTCATCTTCTGTAGACATGTCGCGACGTGCAAAGCGAAGATCTCCGGAATCGTGTGATTGTCATCACGTAAGAGCGTTGGTTCGCGATTAGCAGGTTGGCTGTGGTGACGGCCGTGCTTGAAGAGTTTTGGAATCCAGATGTCTAGAACGTCATCAACGGCACATATGACCATGACTGTATAGCATTCAACGAATCCATAACGTTGATTCCATAGGTCGGTGCTAATCCGAGTAACCGCTTTGAGAAATAATTCTTCCAGTGCCTCAGCAACGGGGGGTGAAAGGCGTCCCGTTGCTACAAAGCCATCCCACACGGCTTTGAAGTCCGCGTTATCTGGTTCAAAAAGCGGGAGAAGGTGTTCCCTCGTCCATTCTTCATCGACTGACAACAGACAGATAAATCGACTCGCTAGAATGGATTTCCCCAAGCCACCGAGCGGCGACGAATCTTTGATGATTTCTATCAGGGGTCGGCGATAATCGTCGCTAAGAGTTGCCGGTGGTGGATCCTGCTGTTTCCGCCAGAGCGAAGCTGCGGAGAGCCAGAAATTGACAAGTCCCCATGTTGGGTATTGGGCACTCTGATTAAACCAGCCATGCTTTACGTCAACAGAGATGGCACGGTCAAGGCTTTTCCATAACGCCGCGGCAATTTGCGTAGCCTGGGGCAAAAGTTCAACGGCATAGTCGGGGCCGCCCGTCTTCACGAGTGCGTAAAGCATATCGCTTACTTCGTAGCTGAATTTTGAATACAACTCAGTCCTCGCAAAACACTCAAGTACTTGTCTGTGCTTATTTATGTCCAACTCCATTTTTGACCAGGTGTCGATTAAAGCGCGCCAGGGATAAGCATCCCATTCTCCTGCGTCCGCTAAGGCGTGCGCCAGCTCCAGACTCCAGCCAAAATCTCTATTTATCGCTTCTGAGAGATGCTTAATTTGTCGCACGAGTTTTTGGTTTCTCATTCTTCGTCTTCCAATGACAATAACTCGTCAAGCAAATCGGCCGGACGATTTGCCAGAAGTGCTTCAGGTGTTAAGACGCTCGGTATACCTGGATCTTCATAGCCTGGTTGAATCCAAGATGTAGAATCTGGATGTGTTCTAGACTCAAAGTGCGGGTACTCCGCCAAAACCTCATCCATAGCTTGTTGGGCAAAAGGACAATCGGGGCAAGCGTTGTGTAACCAATGAAACCAGTTGAAGTGTTCGCTTGCCGTAAGTTCCCTATTGTCCGGGTGTTCTGCGTGTGGAAAACGGTAAGACCGCACGGTTTCAATGAGAGTTCTTCGGCAATCCGCGCCCGCTTCGGGATAGGCGCGATATACTGCCTGATATACTTCGTGGTGAATAGCGTAGTCGTGTAGGTCGGTATGCTCAAGCAACCATGGCAGCTTTTCCTCGGAGTTGAGGTCTTTGCGTTTAGACAAGCTATGTACCGCCAACCTACGCAGCAATGGCGCGTCAGAGACTACCAACCTACTGCACCACTGAGCGGAAACCTCCGGCTTATGCGTCGCCAGCCACTCGAGGCAATCACGAGCGGCGTCAATCACCACATCAATGTCGTGACCACCTACATTCTGTTCGTGCCATTCGATAGCAGCACGCCTCAGGCTGGCATGTTCCTGCGACCGAGTAGCCCGTCCCCATGTGTGTTGAAAGAAATACTGATTTTCAAGACTCCAGATAGCCCGCTCAAGCAACGCCATTGCGACCTTGGTTGATAAATTTGGTCTCAGCCCATCCTCCCACAACCCGCGCAGTTCGTCGTAATCGCAGACTAGTGGCAATTCTACATTAATCTGGAGATCTCTTTCAACAACATCACTAGGAAGATAAGGATTCTCTATTATCAAGAATCTACTTTGTATCATGGCGCTGAATAGTAACAATAATTCGTTAATCATCTGGTGTGAAATGCAGCGTTGGGCAATTGAAGCCAGACAATCGCATGTGAACACATAAGACCCACTTGAAGTTTCTCCTTCCTCCGGAGCCGTTGATAGCAATAATGAAACCCATCGTGATAGAATTGTTGGATCTGGAGATGATTCATTGTCGATCCCAATCGTCTGTGCAATATGATTCCAGAAGGTTGGATGAATGCGCGTATTGTGTTTGGAGATGAGTAGAAAAAGCGAATGCGCGTGCTCAAATACAAACGATGCCAACCACCGAGATAGAATCTTATCGCTCTCTCTTAATTGAACGTTGCCAAACAACCGGGCTAAGTGCCTATGCTCGTCAAGCCACTCAATCCATTCTGGAGGTGACGCGCTCCTTGTAAAGAATCGGGTCTTGGTTTCATCTTCAAGGGCATGGGCGATAATCCCGCCTTCTTCTTCATTCAGTTCGTGAGGGGGTCTACTAGCAATCGCAGAAATTTCACGATGCCAACCTACCATCCCGCGTTGCACATGATTGGCAAGTTTGCTAATCGCCTTGTGAAGTTCGCTATGGTCACTGTTCTGCTGAGGGTACGGAATCATTTCGATTTCAAGGCTTCCCCAATGTTGGCGGTCAGCGTCTTCGCTGTCGGCAACCAATGCATAATGCGATGAATATGCTTTCGGCGGCAATGAGCGTACCAAATAGTTCATGACTGTATCTCTATGGCTGTAGCCAACAAAGAGAAACGTATATTTGTCGTACAGATCAAGGAGAAAACGAGTTGTCGATGCTTCGCGCAGATATGCGCGTCCAAAATCTCTGTCCGTAAGAACCATCTGGTCGGGATAAGAGATGGAGCCGTGGATATGGATTATGCCGTTTAACTGATGACCGTAGGGCAACATGGGTGCGTGGAATACTTCTGGTGTTTTTCCAAACATTTCCTTTGCCGCTTGCTCAAACAAAAGATCGAAGTTGGTGGTAACTAGGCGAATTGATTGATCTCGTCGATAGAGCCGTAGAAGATTTTTATGAAGTGGCGTCGGTTTTAAGTCTTCGCGAGAAAGTTCGGCTTTTGCGAGATTGTGCACCCTTACATCACGATCGTGCAATCGTCCGAGAAATTGCTCAAAATTTTCGCTTTTGCGTTTGGTTTCGCCCGTGCCTCTTGCAATTTTATTAGTTAAGGACTCAAAGCCGGGCAAACGAGCAGGTTCGCCCTTTGAAACACCAGCCCCGGCAAACAGTACGACTTTGTTGTTATGCAAATCGTCCAAGAGGGAGTTTGGAATGTCAACTGAGCCAAATTTCATGTCAATTCCTTTTCATCCACCAACAACTTTCATGTTGAATTCGCCGCGTAACTGCGTTTGTTCCCGCTTGTTTGAACTGTCGAGGCTAGATTATTTGTCGGTATCTTTGGGTTCAATCTTATGGTTTTGTGCAGATTTGACTTACCCCTGTGGAATCTCTACCGATCAAGCGAATGAAAAATGAGTGCGATAGAAAATCCTACTCGCTATTCACTCGTTTGATCCTACCGGGTACGCATGTCGCGCCCCGGAGATCGCTTCTACAAGAGACGCAATTTCTGACAGCGCGCAGTATAGCGCCTATAGACACCTTCTACCAACGCGACTGGGCAGAGCGAATCGGGAAAAGCATCGGGAGCGCGCAGATCCCGCGCTCCCGATGCTCCCACCTCCCCAAGATCAGTCTAAATCAAACCGATCCAGATTCATGACCTTGCTCCACGCCGCCGCGAAGTCACGGGCAAATGAATCCACGGCGTCATCGCAGGCGTAGACCTCCGCAATGGCTCGGAGTTGGGAGTTCGATCCGAATACGAGGTCGACGCGGCTGCCGCTCCACTTGAGCTCGCCCGTCGAGCGATCGCGTCCCTCGAACACATCGGCGGCTGAAGTGGACGCCATCCACTCCGTGTCCATGTCAAGCAGGTTCACGAAGAAATCGGTCGTCAACGCCTCGGGCCGCTCCGTAAAGACGCCGAGTTCGGATTGACCCGCGTTGGCGTTCAGGACGCGCAAGCCCCCGACGAGAACCGTCATTTCGGGTGCGGTTAGCGTGAGTTTATGCGCCCGATCCACCAGCAACTCTTCGGCCGGCTCCCCATGTCCGTTCCCGAGGTAGTTGCGAAATCCATCGGCGGTCGGTTCAAGCACGGCAAACGACTCCACGTCGGTCTGCTCCTGCACAGCGTCCGTGCGTCCCGGCGCGAAGGCGACCTCCACGTCGATACCGGCGTTCTTCGCCGCCGCTTCGACCGCGGCGCACCCGCCGAGAACAATCAGATCAGCCAGCGAGACCTGCTTCCCGTCCGACTGCGAGCCGTTAAATTCCTCCTGAATCCCCTCCAGCGTTTGAAGTATCCCCTCCAGTTCAGAGGGATTGTTGACCTCCCAATCCTTCTGCGGAGCGAGGCGAATGCGCGCCCCGTTCGCGCCGCCGCGCTTGTCGGTGCCGCGGAACGTCGCCGCAGACGCCCAAGCCGTCGAAACCAGTTGCGAAATGGACAATCCCGACGCCAGGCACTTTGCCTTGAGGGCGGCGATGTCTCCCTCATCAATCAAATCATGCGTGACATCGGGGACAGGATCTTGCCACAACTGCGGCTCCGCAGGCACCAACGAGCCGAGACAGCGCGTGCGCGGTCCCATGTCGCGGTGCGTCAACTTGTACCACGCCCTCGCAAAGGCGTCCGCGAACTCATCCGGATTCTCGTAGAAGCACCGCGAAATCTTCTCATAAGTGGGATCCATCCTCAGAGACAGGTCCGTCGTGAGCATCATGGGGGCATGCCTCTTCGAGGAATCGTGCGCGTCCGGCACGGTGTCTTGCGCGGATTCATCCTTGGGTGTCCACTGCCACGCGCCGCCGGGGCCCTTTATCAGTTCCCACTCGTAGTCGAACAAGTTTTCAAAGAAGCCGTTGTCCCACGTGGTCGGCGCGTTGGTCCAAGCGCCCTCCAACCCGCTGGTGATGGCGTCGCCGCCCACCCCGCTGCCGAAGCGGTTCTTCCAGCCGAGCCCCTGCTCCTCAAGCGAGGCGCCCTCGGGTTCGGGACCGACGTACTCGTCCGCGTCAGCCGCGCCGTGCGTCTTGCCGAAGGTGTGTCCGCCGGCGATGAGCGCCACCGTCTCCTCGTCGTCCATCGCCATGCGGCGGAAAGTCTCTTTAATGTCTACCGCCGCCGCCAACGGATCGGGGTTGCCGTTCGGTCCCTGCGGATTCACATAGATCAACCCCATCTGAACGGCGCCGAGCGGATTCTCCAGATCCCTCTCGCCGGAGTAACGCTCGTCCCCCAGCCACGTGGTCTCCGATCCCCAATAGATGTCCTCTTCGGGCTCCCAGACATCCTCGCGTCCGCCGGCGAACCCGTAGGTCTCGAGGCCCATCGACTCCAACGCGCAGTTCCCGGTGAGGATCATCAGATCTGCCCACGAGAGCGCTCTGCCGTACTTCTGCTTGATGGGCCAAAGCAAGCGGCGCGCCTTGTCGAGGCTGGCGTTGTCGGGCCAACTGTTGAGCGGCGCGAAGCGCATGGTGCCGGAGGCCGCGCCCCCGCGCCCGTCGCCGATGCGGTATGTGCCCGCGCTGTGCCACGCCATCCGAATGAAGAGCGGCCCATAATGGCCATAATCGGCGGGCCACCAATCCTGCGAGGTCGTCATCACCTCTTCGATGTCCCGCTTCACCGCCTCCAAGTCAAGCGTGTTGAACTCCTCGGCGTAATTGAAATCCTCCCCCATCGGATCGGACTGGGGCGGGTTCTGGTGGAGTACCTTCAGGTTCAACTGATTGGGCCACCAATGTTGGTTCGCTACGATTCCTCTTGGTACAGCGTTGCCCATCATCGGGCACTTGCTTTCACTGCTCATGTTACCTCCTATTGTGTTCCGTGTGGTTAGGGTGATGTGATAAAAAAATCAACTGCAATTTCGGCGGCGATTTTCCAAGTTTGCGCCCTCTCAAAATAGATCAAAATCTTTGCTCAGGTTAAGATTTATGTGCGAGAAACCATCAAGCAAGTGGACAACGAGTGCGATAGCAAATCCTGATAGAGAATCTTACTCGTTGTCAACTCGATTGATCGATAAAGATCCCGCTTATTCCTGAAAACCTGGTATCTCAAAGTCACTTTGCACCTCAACCCAATCAGTATACCATAAATCTGTCTGTATGACAATACTCCGCAAATTTCTTCACAGAGGAAACGCATCCGAAATTTTTACTTGAAAAAAGGAAATCGGGTTGAGTTTGTGATAGTTTTCTTAGAGCTCGCGGGTTGGGTTGAACCGGAATCCGTTAATATTCACTGGTATTAGAGGAGATTTCGAGCGCCTATGCCTGAACATGCGAAAATCCGAGTGAAACCCAACATTAATCCTGCAAATTACCACCATGAGACCTCCTCTAGAATTAGATGCGTTTCCGCTGTTTCTCTGGCCTCTTTTGCATTGACAAATATACTCCCCTTCAGTTAGAATGCTATAATTGATGAGACTCTTACAGGATAGCGCTTTGATAGAAGACGCCTCATTGGAGATTATCAGAACATGAACGAGTCTGTATTAACCGATTTCGGTGGTGATACTAACTCACTTGTCTGGTAGTGCGCGTTGCTCCAATGCGTTTCGTGGACTGGCGTTTCAGTGAACTCCCAACTGCGCTGGCAGGGACTATGCTTAAGGATTTGAATTTAACCTCCCGCCATGGCAGCTACTGTACCAACCTAACAGTTGTGTAACGTGAATTTTTAACTGGCAAATCGACTGTCATCCAATCTATAATATTAGCATGCGGGGGGTTTTGGCTTTTGCGGGATTCGCGACATTTGGAAACCGGACTCGCGGCTAGTTTAATCTGTAGGGCGGTATCAAGTAGAAAAAGATTGTTTTATTATGGACATCGTTTCCAAAGAAAAGCGGAGTGAAATCATGTCTCGAGTAAGGAGTCGAGACAGCAAAATAGAGGTCTGCTTTCGCAAGGAGCTCTGGAAACACGGCTTTCGTTACAGGAAAAATTCGGCAAAATATTTTGGCAGACCAGACGTGGTTTTGCCAAAATATGAAACGGTTATATTTATAGATTCTTGTTTTTGGCACGGTTGCGTAGAACATTGTCAATTGCCGACCACCAGGGCAAAGTATTGGAAAGAGAAAATCGAGAGAAACAAAGAGCGCGACCGAGAAGTGAACAAGCATTACGAAAATATTGGTTGGAAGATAATTAGAGTTTGGGAACACGACTTGAAGAAGAAGAATTTCAAGTTTGACTTCAATATGATAAAATAGATTAGATTGTTTTTCCAGTTATGGACACCGATATAAAGCTAAAAGCGATAGACTTCTTCTGTGGCGCGGGCGGGTTGACTTACGGCTTGAAGCGCGCTAAAATTGACGTTATTGCCGGGATAGACAATGATTCGTCGTGCAAGGAAACTTATGAAACAAACAATAAAGGCGCCAAGTTTTTGGAAAAAGACATCACGAAATACTCGCCTTCGGACTTAGAACTGGATCTGGATATCCGGAAGGAAGACGATTTCATGATTTTCGCCGGTTGCGCGCCTTGCCAATTTTGGAGCCTAATCCGGACCACTAAAGAGAGATCCAAAGAGACGAGGGACCTCATTTTGGATTTTCAGAAGTTTGTGGAATACTTCAAGCCCGGGTTCGTGGTGGTTGAGAATGTTCCCGGGATTCGTTCAAAACCCGACAGTCCGATGGAAAAGTTTGTCACCGCCCTTGATTCGCTTGGATACAACAATCCGGCGTGCGACATAATGGATATGTCTTTGTACGGCATACCGCAGAAAAGGCGTCGATTTACACTGTTGGCTTCGCGAGTCGCGGAAATTGAACTGCCAAAGCCGACCGGCGTAACCAAAACGGTTGGAGATGTCCTTGGAGCGGACAACGGATTTAAGAATATCACCGCAGGCACACGGGACGAGACTCCGTTCTTACACACGTGCGCGGGTCTGAGCGAGAATAACTTGGAACGATTGCGGATGACAAGGAAAGACGGCGGAGACAGGTCGGGCTGGCAATCCAAAAAACATCTTGAACTCCCCTGTTACGCCTCCGGTGAAATGAGGTTTTCCGGCAACTACGGCCGCTTGTGGTGGAAGAAACCCGCTCCGACAATCACTACGAGATTTCTCAGCGTAAGTAACGGACGATTCGCTCATCCTGAAGAGGACAGAGGACTATCTTTGAGAGAAGGCGCGACGTTGCAAACCTTCCCGAAGAATTATCGATTCATAGGCACCAACATAGCGTCCATAGCTAGAATGATAGGAAATGCCTTTCCTCCGGAATTCGCGGAAATAATCGGCAAGCAAATAAAATCCTGTGTCAAACACACATAACATCAATTATGCCCCGCTCAGAATTAAGAATGACATTTGATCCGAATACGATAGAACATCTGGGTGTTCGCATGTATTCAACCTTCCCGCCCGTTTTGGCAGAACTGATAGCCAACGCGTACGACGCCGATGCGACAAATGTCACATTGACGTTGAACGATGAAAACGAAGAGAAGGAGATTGTAGTTGAAGACGATGGTACGGGGATGTCGTTCGACGAAATAAACGACAAATTCCTGCGAATAGGAAGAAACCGAAGACTTGAAGACGACGCGGATAGCACACTGAAAGGGAGAAAAATAATCGGGAAAAAGGGTTTGGGCAAATTGTCGTTTTTCGGCGTAGCGCATGAAATCGAAATCGCCACGAAGAAAAACGGAGAAGAAAACGTCTTCAGGATGAAGTGGGAAGATATTAAGAAAGAGCAGATGGTGTACAAGCCGGAGATCGTCAGAGCGGGAGCGACTTGTTCGCCGCATGAGCGCGGAACAACGATAGTTTTGCGAAAATTACGAAGACTGACCAAATTCAACCCCGAACGTATAGCAACCAGTCTTTCACGTATATTCATCGTTGATTTGGACTTCAAAGTCACCATCAAACATAATTCCAGCGAGCCGATTGTTGTGTCCAACGAACGAAGATTTGCCGATTTGGAAAAACAGGTCGAGTGGAACATGCCCACAGATAACCCGAATCGAGACGCTTACGAAAAAGCGAATCAGATAGTCGGACATTTGATAGCAACCAACAAGCCGATACCGGCAAACACTAACATGCGCGGTATCGCACTTTTTTCAAGAAAGAAATTGGTGAATGCGCCGGGCTACTTTTCCGACAGCACTTCAAGTCACTTTTACTCGTATATCACCGGCTGGCTGGAAGTGGATTTCATTGATGATCTTGAGGACGATGTTATCGCAACGAACAGACAATCCTTGAACTGGGAGCATGAGGAAATGGTGAGGCTTCAAAGTCATCTTCGAGACCTGATTAATTGGCTCCAAACTGACTGGCGTGAAAGGAGAAACGAGATTAGACGGGAAAAGATAACCCAAGCGACGGGGATTCATATACCGGATTGGTTTAAAAATGTGTCAGACGACGTTCGGAAAAAACTCGAGTCAGTGATAATAACTATTTCAAATGATGCCGAATTGTCAGAAGAATCTCACAATAGGGCCGTTAAGAATATTTATGATATCGTGCCAGAATATCCGAATTATCACTGGCGTCGCCTGCATCCAGAAGTAAAGGACGCATCCCAAACTGACTACGAGAAAGAAGATTATTACAGAGCATTCCAAGAAGCCGCGAAAAGATACATCCACGCGGTTGAAAAAAAATCTGAAATTGAAGAAGGTAGTGCGGCAGGCAAAATGGGCAGCATTTTTGGCAGTACCGCAAAATCGATGCTTCAAGTTGTACAACATTACAAAAAACCAGACGGAGAAGATTTTCATCCAACAACGATCGCAGATATAGAGGAAGGACAGAAATTTTTGTCCATGGGAATCGTTTCCGGATATAGAAATCCTTTCAGTCATGAAGAAGTTGCAGATTTGAGAGATTCCAATTTGTTCACAGAACAAGATTGTCTAGACGCGCTGAGTTTGCTATCGCATCTCTTTCACCGGCTCGATGGTTCACAAAAGAAAACCTGAATTTTACTTTGGTTTTCAAGAAATGTCTATTGGTGACTAATGGTCACACCTCCCCCGTCAGCCTTTCGGTTATCTCCACAAACTGGTTCTCTGCATCCCTCTCGAAAACCAACGCAAATATCCCCGTAACCGTCGTGCCTTCGCGTATCCTCATCCTGCCAACGCTATTCAATGCCCCCTCAAGCGTCTCCAAAACCTTCCGTTTGTATTCGGTGTCGGCATTGCCGGCGAGATACTCACCTTTAGTGTCGCAAATCAACACGCGCTGCTCATCATTCCCCACGCCAGCCAACGCAAGGAAATCAGGGTAGATGCGTTGTGGATTCCACCCTTGCAGATAATACTCCCCCTTTTGCCGCGCCGCCACGCGATGCCACCAGTGCAAAGCGCGCTGTTCATCAAGATAGTACGCGAAATTCCTCTCCAATTCATTATCAAACTGCTGTTCAAAAACTGGGTCAAACAAGGTTAATTGCAGCGGCTGATAATCTCTCCTCATTTGACGCTTTTCGTTGGGACCAACGTGTATTTCGTAGTGTCCCTTCACCTCGTAATTGGGTTGTCCCGTTTCTAAATCAAAACGGATTTCACCTTCTTTCAGTTTATTGCGAAATACCATTTCCGCTTGCCTTTCCATGTCGGATTTCACGTGTTCCTGCAGCGCTTGCGAAAGGTAAGCCCGACGGTCATAGATATCCTCGTCGCTGTCCTCTCCCTGTCTTAGACGGTCAATAAACTCCTCTGCAATGCGAGACGCCTGCCACGGGTTCGGGACAACGTCGTAAATGTGGCGCGCGAAGTGGTCCAAGCTCACGGTTTTGTCAATTTGCAATTCTTGATCGGGGTGAATTTCGGATGGCGCATCGCCAAGGTCAACCGTGATGGATTGCCTCCTCACATTTGCAGGCGCGGATGTGTGTGGATCCGGGGGTTTAATGCCTGACCAGTCTATGTGTGGGAGAATATGGCGTTGGTAATCAAGTTCAATCCAATTACCGCCATTTTGATGAAGTACCGTAGGCAGAAAAATATTTCGAGAGCGAAACTGCTCGCGTCGTTTAACGATTTTCCGCATCCCATCCGCTTGCCCGTCACCCGTCGCGCCTAGCACGTCGTCGTCCAAGCCTGCTAACCCTTCGGCCTCCAGACCGATTTTGACCTGTCGCACGACCAATCCAACCTCAACGTTATTGCAATAAACGTAACACTGGTCAAGCGATTCCCTTCCGGTGAGTTGGGCGTGTGGTTGCCGCATGACCCTCCCCACAAGTTGTGTAATCGCTTTCTGCGCTCGCGTGTTGTCAAGCATCACCAAAAGATAGGCGAACGGGCAGTCCCAACCCTCCATCAATGCTGACTTGGTGATTATCCATGTCACCGTGGAAAACTCGGAAAGCAAATCTTCTGTGCCAAGTTCATCGTTCTCGGCAGATTTGACGCGGATCGCCCCCGAAGGAACGTGCAAATTGTGAATGAGGTACTCGCGCACATCCTCGGCGTGGATATTCTCTCCATCCCTCTGATCTTTGCCCGTCCTTTCAACGCGTACGACAGCAATTGGACGGATGTAGCGTCGGGTGTTGTTGCTGAGCGACTTTGCTTCGGCGGTAAGGTACTCCAGCTCTTCAAAAGCCTGACTGAGTGTCAGTTGCCATTCGGCGTTGGGGAAAGCGGTCACCTGTACCGGCAACTTTATCATTTCCTCTTTCCTGAGATCGGGTCCCTCAATGTCAACCAGCAGATTGCTAATGCCACTATTTGGAGTTGCCGAAAGTTCAATAACCATGCGAGGATCGAGACGGGAGATGGACCGGGCAAATTCCTCGTTCGATTCTTTTGATTTCGCGCCGTAAGCCTTGTGCGCCTCATCAAGAACAACGACGGGCCGCAGAATCTTGAACACGTTAAAAAGGCTTTGCTTGACAGGACCGGTATCGGAATGGCGCTCTAAATCGGGGTATTCGTTTAACAGACGAGTATCGCCGAACACATCATCAATCTCCGGGAAAAAACTTGGGTATCGTCCCGAATCTCGAAACATACGGAGAAACTCTTTGCCTCTCTGGCGGTTGGTTGCCGGAAGCATAAGGAGCATGACGCATAGGTAGTTGGCGATATCGTTTTTGTTGAACAAATCCTCTTTCTCCAACACTTTGACGCGACCGGCGCTGGCGCGTTCCAAAGTTTGGCGGTAAGGATGTTCGCGATTCCATAGCGCCGCTTTGGTTTGCGCATAGATTGCCTTGGTCGGCACAACCCACAATGTCAATCCGGTTTGACGATTGAGACGTTCCAGCGCGGACGCCGCGAGCAGGGTTTTCCCGCCGCCAGTGGGCACTTTGAAGCAAATGTGCGGAATCGGACGGCCCGTGTCGTCGCTGCGGCCAATATATTCAGCTGTACGTGCCGCCACACCTCCACTTGCTCTTAGCTTTCCCCACGCCGTGTTGGGATAGTCTCTCACTGCGTCGGGAATCTCCCCTGCCCCTTCAGGCCATCCGCTAATGGCGGTTGCCGATTGTTGTCGCGCCGTTACAAGCGCATTCAACCAGCGGTCAAAGGTATCAAGCGCGCGACTCTGATATGTCTTCAATTCTAGCATTGTCTCATTTCTTATCCAAAACGCGTTACCGTGGACAGTCCAAATCGCGGACGCGCTGCTAACAAGTAATTTTCATTAGAGAACCGGTTGATTCCACATTATCCCTGATGCAGAGTGTGTGGAAGTTGACAGAAGGTGATTCCCATTGATGTAAGATCTTTCTGGCTAATATACTTGCCGGCTGCGTATACCCTTGCTTTCTTGCTGCCCTGACAACTGGCATCCCGGATGCGTTCCGCCCTATCTTGGGTTAACATGGCTTCATTGCTGCGCAAGTATTCCAGATCGGGTTTGTAGAGCATATAGTAATCGACATTTTCTCCCGTGTAGAACAAGCCGTCATTGTTTTTCGGTGTCAACTGTAGGGCACCATGCGCAGCCCCGGTAGCGGTATGTAGCAGGTACGCGGCGAGCGATTCGTAAGGTGGAAGTGCCTCCCCGGTAAGCATCCCTTTAACCTCTATCGGCGCCCCTAGCGTACAATACGTAAAAGAACCGCCTAATCCTTCGCGGAGTGCAATATCGCTGGCGTCCGGGACGCCGTTGATTACCCGACGCACGCGCTCGGCAGTGGTAGAGTCTGCGTAATCCTCGCACTCAATCAGAATGAACTTGCGGTTGCCCCCGTCTTCTTTGTTCAGAGCGAGGACAGCGTGCGCAGTTGTCCCGCTACCAGCAAACGAGTCAAGGACAATACTGTTAGGTTCAGAACCAATTTGCAAGATTCGTTTCAGTAATGTGTGCGGTTTTGGGTTCGAAAAGGCTAAACCCATTTTGTTTATTCCTTGTGTCGCGCTTTGAGTGTGTCCAACATCCGTGTGTAACCATACGGTCAGTGGTGTAATGCCTTGCTTCACATCCCGCAGAAATCGCTTTATTCGGGGAACATTATTGCCATCTTCACCAAACCATATTCGATTATCCTTAACAAGCTCATTAAATTTTTCTTCACTATACCTCCAACATGCACCTCCTGGAGGGTTTACAATTCGGCCTGATGGTGTCGTAATCGGATAGTCATATTCTTCCTGATAAGTTTTCACGTCCAATCCACTTGAGCCCCAAGGACCGCGTGAATCATTGTCAGGATTAGAATATCGTGCGTTGTGTTTCTGAGTTCTCGGCAGCAAAACCGGGCGCCACATTTCTTTGTTCCTTGCGTAACATAGCACAAAATCGTGGTTGTCCGAGAAATACTTCGCGTCATTTTGTGGACTAAATTTCTTTTGCCAAATTATGTTTGTTACAAAATTTGTAACTCCGAACACGTCATCCATCAGCATCCTAAGGTGATGTTGTTCATTGTCGTCAATGGAAATAAATATGACACCATCGTCAGCAAGCAGTTCTTTAAGTAAGTGCAGTCTGGGCCACATCATGCAAAGCCATTTATCATGTCGTTCAAGGTCTTCGTTGTCAACAGGGGAGTTATCCGCAAGCCATTGCCGCATCAGTGGGCTGTTTACATTGTCGTTATAAACCCAGTCCTCATTTCCTGTGTTGTAAGGCGGATCGATATAGATGCACTTGACGCGGTTGGCGTAGCGGGGAAGTAAGGCTTTGAGGGCGTGCAGGTTATCGCCGTGGATAATGAGGTTGTCGTCTTCACTGCCGGTCGAATTGCAGGAGCGAGCTTCGTCAGGTTCAAGAGGCCGATAGGGAACCGTGAGATGATGTGCGTAGATATGTTGTTTTCCTTTGAAATCAAGGGTGGGCATGCTGAAATTTCTCCCCAAGATGTGTTTTTTGCCTATGCTAAACTACGAGGCGAGTATCATTTTCCCGATTCTTTGCGTACGACTAGTTGCAATTCGCGGCGTATCAAGAACTATCTTTATATTCTCATAAATCCTCGCCACTGTCAAGCATAAGTGTCGGAGCGCAGGGGAAACGCATCTAACTTTTCAGCGATAATCCGTAGGTTGGGTTGAACGGCACATTAAGAACGACGCGTCCACAGGAAACCGCGCCCAGATACCGATACCGCGAAAAGCCCCCAAAATCGTAGTGAAACCCAACACTGCGACCATTGCATTGAGGAATCCAGCGAGTTTTGTGTGTCCATCCGGCTTGAGGTATGCGTGGACGGAAAATTTTCACCCTTCCCGTCTTCCGTCCTTCCCGTCTTCCATCCTTCCAATCTTCCATCCTTCCAATCTTCCATCCTTCCAATCTTCCATCCTTCCAATCTTCCATCCTTCCCGTCTTCCATCCTTCCCGTCTTCCGTCCTTCCCGTCTTCCATCCTTCCCGTCTTCCGTCCTTCCCGTCTTCCATCCTTCCCGTCTTCCGTCCTTCCCGTCTTCCGTCCTTCCCGTCTTCCATCCTTCCCGTCTTCCGTCCTTCCCGTCTTCCGTCCTTCCCGTCTTCCATCCTTCCCGTCTTCCGTCCTTCCCGTCTTCCGTCCTTCCCGTCTTCCATCCTTCCAATCTTCCATCCTTCCCGTCTTCCATCCTTCCCGTCTTCCATCCTTCCCGTCTTCCGTCCTTCCAATCTTCCGTCCTTCCAATCTTCCTTATGCCAAAAATCAGGCGCGATTGCCCTGTTTTTCAGGAACATTTCGGGGCAAACGCATCTACCACTACGACTCCCCCGGCCTCCACAGATTCTCCTCCGAAACCCCCAACCCTTGAAGCGCCGGCTCAAGCAGCGCCAACTCCTCCAACTGCTTGGCGTTGTGCGCGTCGCTGCCAATCATCAACTTTACTTCCCGTTCCAAACACAGCTGATAAAATTCGACGAGATGTCTCTGATTGTACTTGATGAACTTGGGGCTGATCTCAATGCCGATTCCGCGTTGCGACGCCACGTCCAGTTGATTAATCAATCGCTTCTGATCGACATGCCCCATCACTTCGATCCCGAAGGATGAAAATTCATCCTCGGAAAAGCCGAAAGCCTCGGGTGAAAGAACAAACGGGTGTACCACGACGTCAGTTATCGGGCATGCAATCGCGGCTTCGAACATGTATAACTCATGCGCTGCCACGCTTCTCGGATCCAATGGTCGAGTCGGACGCGCCACCCCGCGAAAATGATAATGATTTGGCGCCATCAAGATATAATCAAAATATGCCGCGAAACGGAGATCGATTGAAGCCACCCGGTATTCGAAAATATGCGACTCTGCTCCCAATCGGACCGAAATTGACGCGCCGCACTCAGCAATCGCCTTGCGCGCCCGCTCAATGTTCTTGCGGCGCGAGCCGTAGCTAAAATCGTGGTCGGTAATCCCGATATCCTCCATCCCGAGGCGCTGTTGAATCTGGACAATCTTATCAATGCTGAACCCGCTATCGGTGTATGGGGAAAGCTTGGTGTGGATATGGTAATCGCAAGTGAACATTTTCTGCGTTTTAGAAAGACAACCCTTCATCAATCGGCTATCGCTATATTTGCATCTGCACTTCATCGGACTCGCCTAATTATTGCAGAAAGCACGGCGTGATTGCAAGCAAAAACGGGAAGCGCGCTATCGCTTGCGCGGCGCTCGAACTGAAACCTCCGGCTAGTCCCCGGTTTCTATCAAAATGCTTTGTCCCGATGCGAAACAATCATATTGACAGCGAACAAGATATAGATTAAAATGAAACCAATTCTTTAATTGAACACGGGGCAGAAACCGAGTTTTTTCCTGAAAACTCGGTTTCTTCCACAACAGAAAAGCGCCCACTAATCTAAATTGTCTACTATTCAACAGGTTCTAATCATTTTGACAATTATTCGGCAGATGTGAACCAAAAACTCGGTTTCTCTGTTTTAGGTAGCAACTCAATACTAATTCCTAATCAATGAGTTACACACATCGGGTGATTGTAGTTGCCCGATTCATCGGGCGTTTTTGACGAGTGTAACATTTAGATTTTGAAATCGTATAAGGGCACTGCACAGACGCATAATCTTTCGTAGGGGTTGGGTTCCCCAACCCATTGGGCGAGGCAACCTCGCCCCTACGAATACCGTAATATCTCATACTAATTCCAAATCCATAAGTTACGAGAACCGGCGGTTTGTAGTAGTGCAATTCATTGCACGCCCCGGATCGATTGTAACATTTAGATTTTGAAATGGTATTACACACATCGGGTGATTGTAGTTGCCCGATTCATCGGGCGTTTTTGACGAGTGTAACATTTAGATTTTCAATTCGTAGTAAGATAGCACCCCATTATCCCGCGTCGGAATAATTCTTTCGGCAAGTAACATTCAACTCGTATCGGCGTCAAATTCCTCGATCCAGCGGATCGACATGTGGATAGAATGCGATGCGTCCAAATTCCCGCGCTCCAGCGGAGCGCAATGTCAAAGTGTTCTACGACTCCGTAGGCGGGGATCAAACGAGTGAATAGCGAGTGCGATAGAGATCCTATCTTGCCCCGCGTGCCATTGCCCGAGTGTCGCTTAAAGCCACATCGGGACGCCCCCCGAAGGCTCGTTTTTCGCTCTATGACTGGCTTTTTGGCGATTTTTCGAGCGAGTGTTACTTGGTAGCACCCCATAATTCCGCGACGGAATAATTCTTTCCGCAAGTAACATTCAACTCGTATCGGCGTCAATTTCCTCGATCCAGCGGATCGACATGTGGATAGAATGCGATGCGTCCAAATTCCCGCGCTCCAGCGGAGCGCAATGTCAAGGTGTTCTACGACTCCGTAGGCGGGGATCAAACGAGTGAATAGCGAGTGCGATAGAGATCCTATCTTGCCCCGCTTGCCACTGCCCGAGTGTCGCTTAAAGCCACATCGGGACGACCCCCGAAGGCTCGTTTTTCGCTCTATAACTGGCTTTTTGGCGATTTTCTGAGCGAGTGTTACTTGATAGCATCCCATTATCCCGCGACGGAATAATTCTTTCAGCAGGTAACATTCAACTCTTGTCGGCGTCAATTTCCTCGATCCAGCGGATCGACATGTGGATAGAATGCGATGCGTCCAAATTCCCGCGCTCCAGCGGAGCGCAATGTCAAGGTGTTCTACGACTCCGTAGACGGGGATCAAGCGAATGGATAATGAGTGCGATAGAGATCCTATCTTGCCCCGCTTGCCATTGCCCGAGTGTCGCTTAAAGCCACATCGGGACGACCCCCGAAGGCTCGTTTTTCGCTCTATGACTGGCTTTTTGACGATTTTTCGAGCTACCAATTTGTCACCATGAAGTTCTCAAATTTCGTTGAATCATTTCGCAATTCGCACGAATCGCAAGTTTCTGTATAGAAGGAGCAAATGCTTGGAACGTTTGACCGTAGACATAATGAAAGGAGCGCGCATTAAACCTTCCAGGCGCCGATTTTTGAAGTCTTGGCTGGCGTTCATCCTTCGTCCCGGACATTCTTTAACCCTCCACATACCGCTTTGTATCTGTCTTATTTCCTTCTGCCACGCTGCCCCTCCCAATCCCCATCTTTTTTTCGACATGGACCCCGCCACTGGAGAATTTCGACCCAAGCTACCCGGGAGTGACAGAGAATTTCGCCGAGCGCTTGAAGGGTGTTGCTTTGTTCGCGAGCAGATTGTTCCGAATTCGGATGGCATTGAGTATGTTCTCGGCATCAAGGTCGATTTCTCCGATCAAGTCGGCACTCGCAGCGGTGCGGAGATTGACGGTTTTCTATTTGACGAGAATGGGGTTTCCCTGAAATCCTACTTTAGAGAAGTTTCTTACGGGCAGATGGATGTGCAGTCCGGCCCCGCGGGCGGAGTGCTTCCGCGAGGGGACAGATGGCTTCGCGCCACGAGGCAGATGGCGTATTACGGAGAAGGACGAATAAGTGAGGCGCAATGCCGTGAACTCACGAGAGAAGCGTGCATCGCGGTGGATCCCATCGTAGATTTCTCGCAGTATGACCGGGACAATAACGGTGTCGTGGATCACGTGTTCATTATCCACGCCGGAGACGATGAAGCCTCGACCTTGAAGCCTGGCGACATCTGGTCAATCCTCGTGCGAGGCGTCAATATTGTTCTTGATGGCGTGCGGGTTGAAAGCGCTTCTATCGTGGCGGAGGAACCGAGCTTCGCCAAACCGCACCTGGGGATATACTTTCACGAATTCTTCCACGACTTCGGCGCTCCGGACGTATACGGCGCCCCGTTCACCGATCCGGAAGATCACAAATGGGGATTAATGGGCGGTTTCGGTCCGTACCAAGGCGATTTGGTTGATGGCATCGGCAACGGCTTAAATCCGAGTCACATCATCGGCTACCTGAAATGGGATTTCGACGCGCGTCCGGAAAATGGGCGGCACGGTTGGATTAAACCGGTTGAGGTGAAGGAGACTGCGACACAGTTGGCGGTTCCAAGTTTCGAACTGCCGCCAGCCCACAACGTACTGTTCAAAGTCGATATCCCCGGTAAGGTGGACGCGGCGGGGAACAGCGTCGAATTTTTTCTTATTGAAAATCGGGATCGGGAATCAGGCGCCATGTTTGACACGCATCTGCCGGAATCCGGGATACTCATCTGGCATATTGACGAGAGCGAGTTCCGCCCGCCAACGGGACACTTCGACGCGGCTGGGCAAATCTGGCTCGAAGATCCGTACGACCCGACCCATCTCGGAATAATACCGGGCAAACCGGATCGAATCGATATCCGATATATCACCGATGCGGCGGCGTATTCGGCGGACGACAACCAAATCTCTTTCACGCCCGCAACCCGTCCAAACAGCAACGCGAACGATGGAACCCCCTCCGGCATCTCTATAACCAACATCGGCGCCGAAGGGGGGTTAATCCCGCTCTTGGTGTCTTTTGGCGACACTTACGAACCTAACGACAGCCTTGCTACAGCTTATTCTATCAAACTCAACCAAACCTACGAGTCCTTCCTTTTCAATGCGGAGGACACGCGGGATTATTACCGCCTTGATGCGATTGCCGGGAACACGGTTGTCATTACGCTGTCAGAGATACCACATGATGTTCAATGCCAGCTATACCTGTTTGACGCTGCCGGGCAAGAAATTAGAAATGGCGCAACCATAGAGGTAACCAATCAGCACATTGTATATGAGCCCCCAAAAACCGAGCCGCTATTCATTCTTATCGAATCCCGCGGCGGTTTCAACCCTCTAGACTCGTATCATCTGACCGTTCGCGGCGGCGAGTCAGTCGCTGGCAACATGCAAATTTCCAGGATTCGCGTCTACCCGAACCCTCTTCCGCGTGGAGAAACGCGAATGACCTTCGATTTCACGATTCCGGACTTTCAACCTATTGACACCATCGAACTGGAGGTGCTCACGACCGCCGGTGACTTGGTTCACACGGACCTCCTGCGAAATGTCATCGGGTCAGGCCGCTTCATTTGGAATATTGAGCTTAATCAGGACCGCGTCATTGCGACCGGGGTTTATCTTTACATTCTCTCCGCTTATCGGAATGAGCAGTATGTGCGCGAGTTTGGAAAGATGGCGGTGATACGATGAAATGGAGTTGTGAGTGGAAGGATGGAAGGAACGTAGATTGACGCGGCTTTCTAATATTAATTCCGAATCTATACTTTGCGCTGCCGAGAATTGCGTGTTTTCAAGCATCTAGTCCGTAGGTGCGGTTTCTAACCGCACCTACCGGGGGCGCACATCGCGATCTGGAGATCGCTCCTACAAAAGACGCAGTTTCTAACAGCGTGGAGTATATATGTTACAAGAACCGGCTGTTTGTAGTTGTCCGATTCATCGGGCGTTTGTAGTTGCTCAATTCATTGAGCGCCCCCGATTGATTGTAACATTTATACCTTGCGTTGGGTATTTTTGCGCTTTCTTTCCCGGTAATTATTGTTTGTAATAGTGATTGTAGGGTGGGCACTGCCCACCATCATTGGAATCAATTTAAGAGAATTTACGTATTATTTGTCTAATTTCCGTTGTAAACCTTCAAACCAGTAGGGGCAAACACGATGCTGCAATTCCTTGATTGTGTGAGTCTTTTAGCCCCAGCGGGGCGGCAGGTTTGTAGAAATGTGGACACGCCAAATTCCAAAGCCCCAGCGGGGCGACAGGTGGAAAACTGTGTTAGGCACTTGCCGAGAGAAAACCGCGTGACTCGCGCCGAAAACGCTTAACTTGATCCCTATGGTGGACGGAAAATTTTCACCCATTGGGATCAAGTTAAGAGAATTTACGTATTATTTTCTAATTTCCCGCTGTAAACCCCCAAGCCAGTAGGGGCAAACACGATGCTGCGATTCCTTGATTGTGCAGATCTTTTAGCCCCAGAGGGGCGGCAGGTTTGTAGAAACGTGAAGACACCACACTCCAAAGCCCCAGAGGGGCGACAGGTGGAAACTTATGTTAAACATCTGTCAAGAAAACCGTGAGACTTTCCCCCCAAAACGCTTAACTTGATCCCTATGGTGGACGGAAAATTTTCACCCTTCCCGTCTTCCATCCTTCCAATCTTCCTTATGCCAAAAATTAGATGCGATTGCCCTGAAAATATCGGCTTGACAAGTTTAAGACATTGTGCTAAAGTAGTAATTTGTACTGTAGGAGCAATTTCCGAATAACGATCTTCTGTTACTGACGCGAGTTGCTGCCTATGCCTTGAAACCATCAAACGAATGAATAGTGAGTGCGATAGAGATCCCGTTTTTTCCTGAAAACTCGGTTTCTTCCGCAACAGAAAAGCGTTCGCTAATCTCGATTGTCTACTATTCAAACAGGTTCTATACTCCGTGCTGTTAGAAATTGCGTGTTTCACCCCAAGTTTGGCAAGGGAAGGATTACCGGAATCAGCGGAGCTGGGCAGAACACGCGGGTCACGATTCGGTTCGTACGCGCCGGATCGAAAACCCTGATGGCGTCGTATGCACAATTACAACCAATGGTAATGTAACAGCCGAAACGCGAACTATAGGATTTCTATCTTGAACCCCATTCATTTCCGTCTAGGAGTTGGAATAGGTTCTATTTGGTAAAATTAAGGGAGCAAGTTTATGAACGATCGACACGTGTGTGACAAAATTTTCGGTACTGCTAATACAGTCCCGTTCACATTTATTTTGTTGTTGATTTTTTGGATGGCATGTGCTGATGAAGGCAACATACTTTTTAATGAGGCGCTCAATCTGTTTGAAAAGGAAGATTACAGGGGAGCAATAACGAAGTGGGAGCTTTTGATTGAGAATTACGAGAATCACCGCCAAGTAGAGTCTGCTTTGTTACATATCGGCCAGGCGTACGCTAATTTGAAAAACTTCAAAAAAGCCCGGGAGTCCTATGAAACGGTACTGAAAGAGTTTCCCAATGGACGGTTGAAGAACAAAACACAGTTCCACATTAAGGAGTTACTCATAGATGAGACGGACATGCTATTTGACGAAAAACAATATGAACAGGCCTTTCAGAAATTTCAGAAACTTGCCACTGGAGAAGAACTTCAGGGATATCCTGACCTTCAATTCAGGGCAACTTACAAGGCGGCTCAGTCTTCAGAAAAGCTTGGAAATTATGATGATGCCCTTGCATACTTTAATGATGTTATAGAACTTCATACCAGAGGACCATTTCCCCGGGAACAAGTAGCGGATTCCTTGCTTATGATTGGACGCTTGAATTATAAGGTCAAGGGCGATTACGAAAGATCTCTATCTGCTTTTCAAGATCTCCTTGAGAAAATTCCTGAAAGTAAACTTGTAGGAGGAGCAGCTGTCGGAATCGTCCTGAGTTTAAGCAAATTGGATAGACACGATGATTTACAGAATCGCGTCAAGAAGATGAGCGAGAAATTTTCGACTGTCGAATGGGTAAAAATTCTAAAGTCGTACGCGGACGGATTAAAACAACTGTCTTATGCTGACCTAAATATTCCGGCTTGGGAGAAGGACAAGACCCGAAAACAAGCCCGGCTTGCATTTGAAAAGGTACTGAAGAGCAATCTCCTGGAGGACGACAAGTTCCACGCCCTAAATCTTGAAACGGATGTGCGCTCTCATATAGCTGAATCCTACCTTGATGAAGGAAAGGACTACTACGATCGAAAAAACTTTGAATCCGCACAATCAACCATTAAAATACTCCTCAGCGAGTTTCCACAATCCAATCCTGCGCTCATGGGCGAGGCGCGCCTTCTACTGGCACACTCATACCGTCTTGAAGGAGAATACAATCAAGCATATCGCGAGTTTGATAAACTGACTAGCCTAGAATTTGGAAGCTCTCCAGAACTTCAGGAAGAAGCAATGTATTATGCCGCTGACTGTTTAAGAGAATTCGGCATGACAATTGATAATAAGTCCGACGTTTTGAATGAAGCATTAGCGAGGTACACAGAGTTCCTCTTACGGTTTCCCCACAGCGAACTTGTTTCAAACGCATACCATGAGAGAGGCATAATCTTTGCCGTTCATACGAAAGAGTATGAACTTGCTCGAAGCAACTACAATCGCGCCTTGGAGAGTACCGATAATCTAAACCGCAAGGCTAAGATTCAGTTTGACATTGGGAATTCCTACTACGACCAAGAATATTTTGAAAAAGCCCTCGCTGCCTATAACCTGCTTTTGCAAGAATACGAGGAGAGCGGTTACAGTCTGCGAGCTAGAATGTTTATTGCCCACATCCATAGGAGGGCCAAGGAATGGAACGGAGCGATTAAGGCGTACGAAACCATTTTTGCAAACCACCGCAACGTTGAATTCGGTATCAATGTCCGTGTAAAAGACGGCACGCCCATATTTGTTAATTTTATTGCCTTTAGTTACTACGAGGTTGGGGAAGCTTACTTTAAAAGGAATGAGTTTGAAAGAGCATTTACTTCCTTTGCGAGAATTGCAACCAAGCCGAAAGATGGCGCTAAGGACTTCCGTACAGATTCGATTGCTCCTTATGCGATGCACTATGCTATGCGGGCGCTCATTGAATTGTCGGAAGGCGGAGAGTTTGGGACCGAGGCAAAGTCTGCCCTGCATGGAATCTCTGGTACTTCACCTGAACAACCAATACCCTCTGAAATCAGTGAAGTGTTGGCGCGATTCGCAACCAAGTACATCAGCGACCTCCGCGAGCGAAATTCGGATTTGAAAGACGATAATGCAAAGTTAGAAAACATTATCCTCTCTGCGAGAACTCAGTTGAGGTTTGCTGACATACAGCGCCAGAAGTTGAAACGGTACGACAGCGCCGCCACAGCATACGAGAAAATAGGGAAAGCCTACCCACCGACACCCGACCCGAGGCTAGATCTCATCAAGCTACAAGCGAAATACTATGAAGGTTTGTGCTACGAGGAGTTGTCACGGCCCAAAGACGCGATGATAGCCTACCGGGAAACTGTAACACTGTTCATCACAACTTTCCAGTCTCTCATTGATTACCAACACATTGACGCTCCCGGCATCAATAAAAAAATTCTGGATTATTGCGTAAAAACTGCGCTGGACTATGCCGAAAAGGCTTGCGAGAAGCTAAAAGGCGTGGAATATGGCAGAAAGGCTTGCGCGAAAGTCAAAGCATCTCGTCGTAAATTAAAAGATCAAACTAGAGAGTTAGATTCCTCGAATACGTCAAGCACACGCCACGCTCCACAAAAATCCCATGTCATAGGGCAACTGTCTGCAGAGAAGATCGCCAAAATAGCTTCACAGTCTACCGTATTGTTACGCTTAGAGAACGAAAAAGGTGGTGGATTTAATGGGAGTGGATTCTTTGTCGGCGCGGGCTTGATTGCAACCAACTATCACGTAATTAGAGGGAAGGTAAGAGGCACTGCCACGCTGGTTGGCAGCAAAAAACCGGCCTTTGCCATCATTGGCTACACCGCGATCGACGCCGATCGAGACTTGGCAATTTTGAAAGTCAGGGCTTTCGACGTAGAGCCTCTTTTTTTCGCCAACAGTGATGAGGTTCATCGTGGCGAATCCGTTTACGTCGTCGGCAACCCACTGGGCCTAGTGAACGTAGTATCAGATGGCAAGATAAGCAGTATCCAATGGGTTGAAAGCATTTCAAAACTTGGGTCCGGTAAACGCACTCTGGTAGGTAGTAGCAGTAGCGATAATACTTCCGACAAATTGTTCATGATGACAGCCCCTATCTCTCCTGGTAACAGTGGCGGTCCCGTATTAAACAACCGTGGCGAAGTCATAGGAATTGCCGTGTCTCAGTTGAACCACTTAGATCCTAATCAGTTGATTAATCGTGCCCAGAATCTGAATTTTGCCATTCCTGTCAGTTACCTTCAGACACTACTCAATCGGGCAGGCTATCCAGAGGCTTTGAACAACCTCGAGATTATAAACTGAAACAATCGGATATAGATGAGAGGCAATCAAATAAATTAGGAGTAGAACGCTGTGGCAACAATAACCCCCGAAGAAGTCAAACACGTCGCTAATCTGGCGCGCCTTGAATTCAATGACGACGAAATAGCCCAGTTCACGCATCAACTCGGCAGGATTCTGGACTACATCGGAAAACTGAACGAACTGGACACGACGGACGTGCCGCCGACCTCGCACGTCCTCCCGATAAGCAATGTGTCCAAGTCGGATGACGTAAAGCCGTCATACGATCGAGAAGATGTTCTGGAGAGGGCGCCGAGCGCGGAGGAGGGGTATTTTGAGGTGCCGAGGGTGGTTGAGTAGACGTTGAGCGGGAGGAGATATACTTCACGCTGCTAAGAGTTGCGCTTTTTCTAGAGTCTAGAAACGCAATGTGAGTAATGTGTCCAATTCCGATTTGTGGGTGGTGTGAGTCTGATTGAGGCAGTCGGTAATTACGCGTTTAAAATTGGAAAAGTTGTCATAATACCTACTCTCCACACCTATTTTTCGTGTTTTTCGGATTTATTAAAATTCCTGTAAACCCGCATGGATACTCCGTTTTTTGAATCTTGGACAGTCCAACTAGGATTTGGATACGATTCCGGTTGTGTACGAAAGCCGTGATTCTTGGTCGCAAGCATTGTCAAGACCATATCATTTACGCATTGAGGAATACGCGAACTCCGAATCGCTAACGTGAAAGATAGGCAAAGTTGTTGTCAGGATCGAGCTCTAGTTACAATATATAGTATGTAAGTTATAATCAAATACAATATGTGCTAATCACACTAATCACTAGGGTAGCACCGCAGTTAAGTGTGGTAGGTGTCAAATGGGCGAAATTACGGTCAAAATTCGAAAACACACGAATAGTTTCATACGTCGGTGATGCGCTCGAAACCTTGTGATAATCAGGATTTCACTGCTGCGCGTCACGTGACTGTATGACACGGTTTTCCCCACACGATAGCCGATTTTACTACTCCACACTTAAGTGCATAGCTACCATCACTAGAAGGATGTCATTTAATTCCCAAATTCGCACTCATCAGGTGCGGAGAGTAGGATAAAGGAAAAAAGAGGAGGATTTTCATGGAAGCCCTAAAGCGAATCATTGGAGTGGTTCTGATCATTATTGCGGCGATAGTCGCAATTCAAACGGTAAGTGAACCGGTTTACCACACTTCCACGGACGACAGTCCCTACAGTTCGACTTGGGACATCATCAACCCGCTCTCGTTCATTTCCATAATCTTGGGGTTGATATTCGGCTACTTTCGCATGAGTCGCGCCGGCGCGAATTCAAGTGTTCAAGAGTTCTTGGCAGCGAATACGCAATTCTACGGATTCATGTTCGCCGCCATAATCTTCTTGTGGAACTGGTTTGGCATCAGTGGGTTCGGAGCAGATTTTACAGCCGTGAGCGCCGATACCCGACAGATGATATGGATACTCTTTGACGCCGTGCTTCCGTTGCTGAACGGCGCGTTAGGTATCCATCTGCTACGCTCAGGCGCCGATGAATAATCAGCAGAGCCGGTATGCCTCGATCAGCATCTCGACCAGGTCTTCTGCGCTCGCGTTCGCGAGCGCAGAAGACCTGCTAACCGGCGTAAGTTACAAGAACCGGCAACTTGTAGTTGCCCGATTCATCGGGCGTTTGTAGTTGCTCAATTCATTGAGCGCCCCCGATTGATTGTAACATTTAGATCTTGAATTCGTGTCAGACAACAATTATCGCTTTTCAAAGTAGCGCTGCACATTTATTTTGCGTGTGCAATTTTTTCTTGACAACGTTACGTGCGTATAGTATAATATAGGGTATGCAGAGGAGACCGAGGCAAAACGACCCAAAAACGACGCGTAAATCACTGCATTCACGGCGGACTCCGTCCGCTGAACTAACAGTGAAGATGACGATCTTTTGTCGGCCGTTAACATCTTGTTCACCTTTGCGCGGGCTGGAACCCGCATTATCACTGGATCGGATGAACTCGATCGGCGTGAACGCGCCACCCAAAATCGGCTTTTTGTTCGCGTTTTGTGCCTATTTTTCGAAGGCGCTTTTGACAAAAAACCAGGTACAAAATCACGCCAACCGCCCTAAAACGCGTGCCGCGTGTACATTTTGTTCACCTTTTGCAAATGGATTTTTGCCGAAACCGATCAAATGAATGCATAATGAGTGCGATAGAGATCCCCCAAACGAGTGAATAGCGAGTGCGATAGAAAATCCTGATAGAGATCCCTTTTTCCTTGAAAACTCGGTTTCTGTCCCTGGTCGGACACGGGAATTTCAGCCGTGCTGTCGGGATCGGGAGATCCCTCCTACACTGTCAAGACCTAGATTGATTCACGAAACAGTTACACCACAAATATGTTCAACAACTGGAGGACAATCAAGATATGAAATATGTTAGGTATGAAGTAAATGGTAGCGTTTCCTACGGCGCCCTTTCCGGGGACACAATTTCGGAACTTAGCGGCGACATTTTCGGAGAGTGCGAGGAAAGCGGCGCCACAGTCGCGCTCGCCGATGTAAAGTTGCTTGCGCCAACGGTCCCGTCAAAAGTCTTGGCTGTCGGGCTAAATTACCGCAGCCATTTGGGAGACGAACCGGAACCCAAGAACCCGGAGATGTTCATCAAAACGCCCTCGTGCATTAACGATCCGGATGGCGAGATAGTCCTGCCGGTTGGCGATGATGATGTCCACGCCGAGGGTGAGTTGGTCGTCGTCATCAAGAGCCGCACAAGAAACGTTACGCCGGAGGAAGCTGTTGACCATATTTTCGGCGTCACATGCGGCAACGATGTAAGCGCCCGAACGTGGCAGCATAGCGACATGCAGTGGTGGCGCGGCAAAGCCTGCGACACGTTTGGTCCGATGGGGCCAGCCATTGCCACCGACGTGGATTACGGCAATCTTCAGTTGGAGACGCGAATCAACGGAAACGCCGTCCAATCGCAGACGACCGCCGACCTGATTTTTCCCGTGCCGACCATTGTCAGTTTCGTCTCGCAGGTGATGACGTTGGAACCGGGCGACGCCATTTTCACCGGGACCCCGGGCACGACGATGGCGTTAGCGGCAGGTGATACGGTTGAGGTTGAAATCGAAGGCATTGGCACCCTGCAAAACAGCGTAGTTAGCTAAACTATACTTTGCGCTGCCGAGAATTGCGTGTTTTCAAGTATCTAGTCCGTAGGATCAAGCGAATGAATAATGAGTGCGATAGAGATCCGCTGGGTTTCCAACCGCACCTGCCGTGAACGCACGTCGCGACCTGGAGATCGCTCCTACAAAGACGCAATTTCTGACAGCGCGCAGTATACGCAGTATAGATGAACCGCAGGTGATAACCGAGTCGCTCCCATCTTCACGGTTATCACCTATTGCAACATATTGTTCCCGTTGAGGTATGGTCTACCAAGTTGAAGTTACTCTGAACGAGTATCCCCGCGGTTTCCATTTAATCACACAGGAAATTCTTCAGGGAGTAGGAACGCTGCCGGAGAGCGGAATCCTCCACGTATTCATCAAGCATACGTCGGCGGGGTTGACCATCAACGAAAACGCGGATCCTACGGTGAGGGAGGATTTTGAAACTGGCTTCAACTGCCTAGTTCCCGAAGATGCCGACTATTACGTTCATACGGTGGAGGGCAGCGACGACATGCCCGCGCACATCAAATCGACGCTTGCCGGCTCCTCGGTCAGCGTACCGATCACCGACCATCGGTTAAATCTGGGAATTTGGCAAGGAATCTATCTGTGCGAGTTCAGGAATCGCGGAGGTAGGAGGACGTTGGTCCTCACAGTCTATTCGTAGAATGTTTACTGCAATTGGCTAACTTCAATCCTCGGAGTTCGGGAGTCGTGGTTCGGACCAAGCTGATTGGAGTTCGTAGACCTCCAGGGAAATGATTCGAGCTTCTCCGCCGGAGGCGAAGATTTTAGGTCTTCCGCTCGCCGAGTCCGGTAGAAAGCAGGAGCACAGCGTCACGCGCCCATCGTTCCCGAACACCTCGATTGAAGTACGGTCAACCAGAATTTGTAACTCAATCCGCCCGTCAATGGGTTGAAGTAATGCAGACTTCTCGAGGCAGGTCAAGTTCTGTGTGTCGATATCGAAATGGATGTTCTCCCCGCGCACGGTGAATCCGACTGCTCTCGCATTTCGGAGTTCAATCTCTGCCCGAATATCGAACAATTCGCCTTCGATACCATCAAGCAAATTGCTCGTAGATGTCAGCGGTTGGTTATTCCATGAATGCCGCTGTTTGTGAATGGTTTCAATCTCCCGCACCGGCTTGCGAAATAACCGGATACCATCGTCGGTAGTTCGCAACGTCAACTCGCAAGGGAAGGACATCTGTTGGTTAAAAGGCATATCGGGATACTTCCCGCCCTGCATCCAGGCAATCTGTAGTCTCCGATTGTCAGACGAAGGAATATCGCTCCACGTTTGCGCGGCGTAACAGTTCGCGCCATGGTCGGTTCGCAGAACATCGCTCTCGGCGGTAAAATGTTCGCCGTCAAACGTCCCGATGAAATGCCGCCCGTTTGCTCCCCAGAACACCCACTTCGTGTAATCGGGGTTTCCATCCACCGGCAGTTCAAAGAGATCCGGGCACTCGCTGGCGTCGGGCAGATGGATGTCGGACAACTTTGTCCAAGCTCTTAGGTCCGACGACCCAAAAAGCGCAAAATCGTTGTTCTCCAAATAGAGCGCCATTACCCACTTCTGCGAGGGACGGTGCCAAAACACCTTCGGATCGCGGTTGCCTTTGGCAAGATTGGACAGTACCGGGTTGTTTTCGTACTTCGTCCATGTTCTTCCTCTGTCGTTACTGTAGGCGATGCTCTGAGTATAGACTGTTTCCTTCGGAGCGAATTCGCCCGCGGAGGTGTAAATGACCACCAGCACGTCTTCTTCGCCTGTCTGAAATCCCGCGGTATTGTCCCAATCGACGACCCCCGATCCGGAAAAAATTGTCCCCAACTCATCCGGCTCGATTGCGTGAGGCAACTGTTTCCAATGCACCATGTCCGTGCTCAAGGCGTGCCCCCACGTCATATTCCCCCAGTCGATGCCCGAAGGGTTGTGCTGAAAAAACAGATGGTATTCACCATCGTAATAGATCAAGCCGTTGGGATCGTTCAGCCAGTTCTTTTTCGCGGTAAAGTGAAACTGAGGCCGATGCGTTTCTTGGTATAGTGTCGCTTCAATCATCTGTGTCTCCTCAATCTACGAAATACTGTTTGTACGTCGATTATCCCGTACTGTGCATTGCCGCGGCAATGCCGTTGATTGCCAAGAACATGGATTGACGCAGTTCCGATTTGTCTTCGGGCAGCTCTCTCCAACGTCGCAGCAACTCGGTTTGGAGCAGGTTTAGCACATCGGTGTACGGATTACGAAGTCTGATGGATTTTTGGATGACGGGGCTGTTGTCCAACAACTTCGACTGACCGGTGATTTGTAAGATGGCGCGTTGCGCCAACTCGAAATCATCTTTTATGCGTTCGTGAAACGCCCCCTCCGAAAGCGAGGCGTATCGCTTAGCCATATCAAGACGCGCCCTAGCCATCGCCACCTGCGCATTGTCGATAACGGCTCGAAAAAACGCCCAGTTGCGATAGTGTTCTTCAAGCATAGCGGACCTTCCGGGGTTTCCGTTGATGTATTTATCTAGCGCAATCCCGATTCCATACCACCCCGGCAAATTGTAACGCGTCTGAATCCATGAAAAATTCCAAGGAATGGCGCGCAAGTCCTCAAAGTCCACTTCGCTGCCGGCTTTGCGCGATGCCGGACGCGACGCGATCGGCAGATGGCTAATCTGTTCAATTGGCGTTACATTCACGTACCAAGCCCAAAATTCCTCATCATCAATTAACGCTCGATAAGCCTCCATTGACTCAGCGGCAAGGAATTCCATCATCGCGTTTGAGTCTCCCCCCAAATCCTCGGCTTCCGGTTGCAATGTCTTTAGCATGGCGTTGATTATCTGCTCCAAATGCCTGTGGGCGATGCCAGGTTGAGCGTATCTGAAGGAAATCACTTCGCCCTGTTCAGTAAAACGGATGCGTCCGTTATACGTCTCCCGCGCCATAGCGAAAATTGCGCGATTCGCTCTGCCGCCGCCGCGTCCTATAGTGCCGCCGCGCCCGTGAAACAATCGCATCTCAACCCGATGTTCGCGACAAACCCGAGCCAACACCCCCTGCGCCTTGTGCAGTGACCAATTCGCCATCCAGTAACCGCCATCCTTGTTGCTGTCGGAATACCCCAGCATTATCTCTTGAAAGTTGTCACGCGCTTCCAGCTGGAGGCGGTAGATGTCGTTGGTAAACAGTGAGACCATTAAGGATTCGGCGCGCTCAAGATCGTCTATAGTCTCAAGGAGGGGAACTACGTCAATAACGCTATGAACCTTTCCGTCGTCATAATGCCACAACCCGACCTCTTTAAGCAAAAGTAGAACCTCAAGCATGTCGCTGACCGCGTCCGTCATACTAATGATATAGCTGCCAATCGAGTCACGGTCGTATTCCACAGCCTCCGCAATCAACTCCATTACCTCAAGCATGACTCGCGTATCATCCACTGTTTCTGTTTTGGGAGGCAACAGCGGACGTCTGTTTTGTAGTTCACGCTCGAGAACACGAACGCGCTCCGCCTCCGCAAGGGAAGCATAATCCGTGCATACTCCTCCAATGGCTAACAATTCAGTGACGGCTCCCTCATGAATCTTGCTGTGTTGGCGAATGTCAAGCGCCGCCAGATGGAGTCCAAATGTCCGCGCCCGAATGATCAAGTTGGCAAGGTGTCCCGACGCTGCCAGTCTTGGCATGTTGCCCTCTTTTAAGCAGCGTTGAATCAATAGCAAATCACTTACGAAACTGTCGTGGTCATACCTTTCACCAGTTGCCAAATTCGACCGGTCGCGAATCTGTCTCAACCGCGCCATCATATAACTGACCTTAATCCGATAGGGTTCATTCGCGAACGGTTGAATCTCATCCTCCGTCAACAAACCGCTCTTTGAATCCTCCATTAAGGAATCTCTGAGTTCGTCCGGCACGGGATTAAAGCGATTGGAGATACTTAAATCATGCCAAAGGCGGCGCAATTCGTCCAGATAAAGATTGATAATCGTCTCCCGGTTGAGGCGAAGTGCGGCATCTGTAATTTCCGCGGTGACATTGGGATTTCCATCTCGATCTCCGCCAACCCAAGAACGGAAGCGTAGAAATGTGGGCAATTCCACTTCTTGCTCATAATAAAGTCTCAAGGCTTCCCGCAAATCGCCGTACAATCGAGGTACAGTCTGCCAGACACACGTGCTCAGGAAATGGAGCGCGTGTTCGACCTCATCAATCACGGTTGGGCGTTCGACTCGGATTTCATCAGTCGCGAGCAACAGCGCAATCTGAGAATACATGCTCATGATAACATTGTCACGCTCCGAGGGAAGGAGATTATCCTCTTGAAGGCTCTTCAGTTGCTCCGCCACCTGCTGTTGTTTGTGGGTGATATTCCGACGGCGTACTTCGGTGGGATGCGCCGTGAACGTCGGCTGAATATCCAGACATTCAATCCACGCCAATACCTTCTCGAATGGAACGCCTGCTTGTTTTAGGTAGTGAATAGCCTCGGCAATTGACTCTACTCGCGGCGTCTGCGTCGTCGCGTCTCTCTGTCGTTCGCGGTTGATGCGCACGATTTCACGCTGCTCCGCTTTGTTGACGAGATTAAAAAAGCCGGTGTATGCGCGAAGCAGCCAGACAATTTGCTCTCTTGACAGCGACCGAATGATTTCTGCCGCTTGGTCTCGGAGCTCCTCTTTGTCTTTTATTGCCGCGTCCTTACAAAGGATTCGCAACTTCTCTGCCAATCCCAAGATTTCATCACCCGCTTGCTGCCGAATGGCATATCCCAGCAGCGATCCCAACAAGTGCACCTGCTCACTCAGTGGCGTTGTAATTCCTGTGCCTTCAACCTCTATTTTCAAGCCTCTCCAACTATTCATGACGCTCCTTTACCTTAACAGTGAACGAACGATATGTTTCTTCAGAGTTTGCGCAACCGCGCCCTTCAAAATCATGGGTTTTATTATACACGACTTTGAGCCAAATACAAGATGAATTATCTTGACAATGTCTTAATTTTAGCGTATTCTGAACAGAAATTATTCGGACAGACGACGATTCATGCTGGTCAACCGTGCATGAAAGGAGCGACGGATGCAAGCGGTATACATTGATGATATTGAAACCATACGCGTTGGAACAAGGGAAATTCCCAAACCCGCGGACGATGAGGTGCTGTTGAATGTTCGATCAGCTGGAATCTGCGGCAGTGACATTCACATTCTCAAAGGGGAGTTCGGCGTGCTTCCCGTTATCCCGGGCCACGAATTCTGCGGGGATGTGGTTGAGATCGGGAAGAATGTCACCACTCACAATCTCGGTGACCGCGTAACCGTCAATCCATCGGGAGTTGGCTATGGGACACTGACTGCCGGCGGATTTGAAGATTACGTTGCGGTTCTCGCATCGCGGGCTCACCCCTTGGGCGATCTCACCTACGATGAGGGCGCGTTAATAGAAACTCTCGGCTGTATTGTCCACGCTATTGACATCGCAGGGATTACATTGGGCGATGAGGTTCTCGTGGCGGGCGCGGGCCCAATCGGTTTGTTAATGCTGCAGGTGGCGAAACTGTCCGGAGCGCTCTCGGTTACCGTCACGGATATGGTGGAAGAAAAACTTGCCAAAGCCAAAGAACTTGGCGCGGACGAGACCATTATCGTAGACGAAGATCTCAAGGACCAGCTTCTTGCCACGCATCCCGACGGATTTCATTTGACCATTGACGCAACGGGAAATCCCAAAGCCCAAGAACAGCTCTTGGGTTTCACCGCTGAGCGAGGTACGGTGTTGGTATTTGGATTCGCGTCGCCCGGCGCCATCATGGGAGTCGAGCCTTACGATATTTTCCGACGTGAACTAAAAATTGTCGGGGCATACTCGCTCGGCAACAAATTCGAGAGGTCGCTGGCTCTTGCCAAAGCGAAGCGCGTAAAGCTCGTGGACCTCATCAGCCATCATTTCCCCCTTGCCGAGTTTCCCAAAGCCATTGAAACAACGCGTGGGCCGGAACCGTCACTAAAGATTCTCATGCATCCGCGACAGGCATAGCGCTTCCCGCATGGATGTACAGAGTCGGGCATAGTACGGTTACCCAAGTTCCACCTTTGTGTCGCAGGAGCGCATGTCGCGATCGGGAGATGTTTTCTTTGCCGGAAATTTTACTGTGGAAGGTCTAATCCAAAGTTATGACAGATGTTAACGCGCTGAAAGAATTTCTCGGCGAAGTCAAAACGGCGATTGATGCGTACATTCTTGATTTTCTTCCGTCCGAACATTGTCGAGCCGAGGTGCAATGCCTCTACGACATGATGCGGGATTATCCGCAGAGATCGGGCAAGCGACTGCGCCCGGCGCTGTGCTTGCTCATCTGCGAGGCGTTCGGCGGCAATCCCAAAGATGCATTCAATACGGCAGCGGCGCTTGAACTGCTTCAGAACTGGTTGCTAATCCATGACGACATCGAAGATGGATCGGATCTCCGACGCGGCGAACCTTGTCTGAATCGGAAGTACGGCATCCCGTTGGCGCTCAACGCGGGCGACGCGCTCCACTGCCGAATGTGGGAGATGTTGCATCGCAACGCGGAGATTCTCGGGCACGAGGTCGCCTTTCAGGTACTCGCCGAATTCACGCGTCTGAGCAATCAGGTGGTCGAAGGGCAACACATTGAGCTAAGCTGGGTCGATAACAATCAGTGGGATCTCACCGAAGATGACTATTGGACGATGTGCGTGCAGAAGACCGCCTGGTACACGTCCATCGCTCCGTGTCGCTTGGGCGCGATTACGGCAGGAGCCGCAAAGGCGGATGTGGATCACTTCATTGAAATCGGGCGAAACTTGGGCGTCGCCTTTCAAATTCAGGACGATGTTCTGAACCTCATCGGGGAAGAAAGTCGATACGGCAAAGAAATCGCCGGCGACATCAGCGAAGGCAAACGCACGCTGGCGCTGATTCATCTTTTCAATTCGTGCAGGCATGACGAGGCGGATCGCGTCGTCGAAATCATGGCGAAGAATCGAAAATGCAAAAGTTTAGCGGACATCAATGAGGTATTGTCACTCATGAAAAAATATCACTCGATTGCGTATGCGCAGGAGCGGTCCAAAGCGCTGGTGGAAGAGGCATGCGCCCAATTTGCGCGGCGATTCGCCCACATACCGGATAGCCGAGCAAAGGACCTCTTTGTGCCTCTTGTGAAGTTTGTCGTGGAACGCGATTATTGATTGAACAACATCGGAAAGATTAATGTGAAGACAGGGCGAATTAGCTTGAGTGGTCTACTGTAAATGCTCAGGCATAAATGTTGACAGAATGGAGAGTTAGAAATGCCATTAGTATCAATGCGTCAAATCCTTGATGAAGCCGCGGCAGGCGACTACGGGGTTGGCGCATTCAATGTCAATAACATGGAGCAGATTCAAGCCATCATGGAGGCGGCGCGCGAAACCCGGTTTCCGCTAATCATTCAGGCAAGTCGAGGCGCGCGAAAGTACACCAACGATCGATTCCTGTATCATCTCATGATGGCAGCCATCGAACTATACCCGGAGGTGATGGTCGCGCTCCATCAAGATCACGGGAATAGTCCGGAAACGTGCAAGTCGGCGATCGAGATGGGATTTACCAGCGTGATGATGGATGGCTCGCTGATGGAGGATGGGAAGACACCCGCGGATTTTGAATACAACGTTCAGGTAACGCGGCACGTCGTGGAAATGGCACATGCGCGCGGTGTAACCGTCGAAGGCGAACTCGGCTGCCTCGGGTCGCTCGAAACGGGTGAGGGGGAGAAAGAAGACGGACACGGCGCGGAAGGCGTTCTGTCGCACGATCAACTCCTTACGGATCCGGAGCAAGCCGTGGAATTTGTTGAGCGGACAGGCGTTGACGCGCTCGCGGTCGCGATCGGGACAAGCCACGGCGCCTACAAATTTAGCCGAAAACCCGATGGCGAAGTGCTTGCCATGGATCGAATCATTGAAATCCACAAATTGCTTCCGAACACGCACCTTGTGATGCACGGGTCGTCAAGCGTTCCCAAGCGCTTGCAGGACATTATCAATGAAAATGGCGGCGAGATTCGACCCACTTGGGGGGTGCCGGTCGAGGAGATCCAACTGGGAATCAAGAACGGAGTGCGTAAAATCAATGTGGACACGGACAATCGTTTAGCGATGACCGGAGCAATCCGAAAGTTTCTCGCGGAAAACCCGGAAGAATTCGATCCGCGAGGTTATTTGACGCCAGCTCGCGATGCAATGAAAGAGGTGGTCAAATCCCGGATGCTGAGTTTTGGAGAGATCGGGAACCGGGTCGATTTTGAGCCCATCCCCTTGGAAGCAGTTGCTCGACGATACGCCGAAGAAGCCTCGCAGAATAAGGGACGCGGATGAACACGGATTAACGCAGATTAGAGCATTCTAGTCAATGTAATCAAATGGTTTGTTTTCTACATAGTTGTAGGGTGGGCACTGCCCACCATCAACGCGGTCACGTTGCGCGCCAGGGGAACCAACCATTTATCCCAAACTAATCGGAATGGTGGGCAGTGCCCACCCTACAATCTGCGTAAATTTGGGTGCAAATGACAATAGCGGTAGACCTCATAATTCTCAATATCCGGGTGTAGAAAGCATCCCCGCCTATCGACGCAATGCGTATCCATCATAGAGTAGTAGACCTCAAGTTGGTTCATCCTTTCAAGATTGCGCGTCGAGCCGTAGACGAGTATCGTCAAGTGGTTTCGGTCGAAATTGACGGTGGCATGGGAGAGGCGCCTCCCGCTCGTTTCTACGGCGAAACCGTCGAGACCGTGGGCGCCGCCTTGGAGATTCTGGAGGCCGGGCTTGACGGAGATTTGGACGCGATTCAGAGCGTGATGGCGAAACTTGAGTCCGTGCTCGGCGGCAACTATGCCGCCAAATCCGCGATTGACATGGCGCTCCACGATCGACTCGGAAAAGCATTCGGAGTACCCTTGTATCGGCTGTGGGGGCTAGATCCGAACGCGACGCCGCCGACATCATTCACGATTGGGCTGGATGAGCCGGAGGTGATGCGACAGAAAGTTCGTGAAGCAGGGGATTACGAAATTCTGAAGGTGAAGCTCGGAACGCCTCAAGACCTTCAGATTATTCGCGCGCTCCGCGAGGTTACGGATAAACCAATCTATGCGGACGCAAATACGGCATGGTCGCCGAAAGAAGCGGTGCGGAAGATTCGCGAACTTGCTCCTCTGGGTATCGATCTTGTTGAACAGCCGACCGCGGCGGACGACTTGGAAGGGCTGAAGTTTGTCCGCGAGCGCTCCGACATCCCGATAATAGCCGACGAGAGTGTCAAGCGCGCGGCCGACATTCCGGCGCTCGCCGAATGTGTGGACGGCATCAACATCAAGTTGGTAAAGTGCGGCGGCCTCCTTGAAGCCATGCGTATTATAAGTGTCGCTCGCGCCCACAAGTTGCAAATCATGATGGGTTGCATGATCGAAAGTTCACTCGGCATCACGGCGGCGGCACATCTGACACCGCTCGTCGATTACGTCGATCTTGATAGCCACTTTTTGATTGCCAACGATCCTTATATCGGCGTCACGTTGGAGAACGGGAGACTCGTCCTTCCAAACCGCCCGGGCATCGGGGCAATCCAAAGAGTGGGCGATTGAATCAAAAACCACACAAATCTTGAAAGAAAGGACATCAGATGGAATCACGGAATCGTTGCGTCGCCATTACCGGAGGAACGGGGGCATTGGGCACCGCGGTGTGCGAGGCGTACCTGAAACAGGGATGCCACGTTGCCATTCCCTTTATATTCGATCACGAGATTGCGGGCTTTGAAAAAGCGATTGGCGACCTAAAATCGCGGGTAACGCTTATCCGCGCCAGTGTTACTGCCGAAGCGGAGGTCGATTCCTTCTTTCAAACCGTTTTGGATAAGTACAACCACATTGACATCTTGGTAAATGTCGTCGGAGGTTTTAAGGGAGGGATTCCGGTTTCCGAACTGGAAGCGGAAGATTGGGAGGCGATGATGAATCTCAATCTGAAGTCGGCTTTTCTCTGCTGCAAGGCTATCTTGCCGCACATGAAGGAACGCAAGTCCGGCAAGATTGTCAACGTCTCGGCGCGAGCCGGTTTAAGCGGAGTAGCCGGCCTGAGCGTCTACTGCGTTTCCAAAGGCGGTGTGCGCCTCCTCACGGAGTCGATTGCCGAGGAGGTAAAGGATTTGGGAATTAACGTCAACGCCATCATGCCGAGTATTATTGATACCGACGCAAATCGCGAGGCAATGCCGGACGAAGATCACTCCCTTTGGGTCTCACCTGCCGACATTGCGAAGGTAATCCTCTTTCTGACCTCCGATGACGCCGCCGTTATCAATGGCGCCGCCATTCCGGTGTATGGTCGAGCGTAGCGTATTGAAGTTTCGCTTCAAATCTGCCGCGAAACTTTCATGACCCACTTTCCCGGTTTTGTCGGTCCTTATTCATTGAGGCGCTTGAGCGCCAGTTCAGGAAGCCAAGCGCCAGCACGATGATTAATGCGGGTAGATGCAGCCAAATCAAGGAGCGAATGAGAATGAACCCCATCCCGGCAACAAGAAATACCAACCGCTTCCAAAGGCTTAAAGGCGCCAAGAGATAGCCGGCGACGCTTGCCGCCAACGGTATAATTCCAAGTACGGTGATTCCCACACTTCCCGCAATCGACCAAACTCCCGCCGTTCCCCCGTCCGAAGATAAGGTCAATAATTCCGGTCGCAGCACGAACGCGTACGGCAGCGCGAAACCGACCAACGCAAATCGGAACGCGGCGAAGCCCGTGCGCATGATGTTGGCATTCGCGATTGCCCCCGCGGTGTAAGCCGCCAGCGCAACCGGCGGCGTAACCATCGACATCATACCGAAGTAAAAAATGAAGAGATGCGCGGCAAGCGGAACCAGTCCCAAGTCGGTCAGAACAGATCCGACCAGAGTCGCCATCAGGAGATAGCATACCGACGAAGGCAACCCCATCCCAAGCACAATGGTCGAGACCATTAAAAGCAACAACGCCAAGATTAGATTGTTCTGAGCGAGGGGGACAAGCATTCCTGGCAACTTTGTGCCGATGCCCGTCAGCAGCACGACACCCAGAATTAACCCGACGCACGATGCCGCCGCAATCAGTGAAACCCCGCCGTGGGCGGCTTTCGCCATGGCGTCGCATATCTCGCGAATCCCTATTCGGGTGTGACGGCTAAACGCGCTCACAACAAACACGATAACCAACCCCCACGTCACCGCGCGAAACGGCGTGTAGCCGAGAATCAAGAACAGGATAAGCACGCAAAAACCGGCGCAGAACACGAGTCCTTGCGCAGTGGAGGGTTTTTCATCGAGTTCTTGGCTTGGCGCTTCAGCGGTGGCGCCAATGAGCTTGGCGCGGAAATGGACGATGAGAAGCAGAGCCCCATAGTAGAGGATGGCAGGAATAAGAGCCGCCTTGATTATCTGCAGATAGGTCACAGGGGGCGTCACAATCTCAAGCATCATATAGGCGCCCGCTCCCATGATAGGCGGCACCAGCGCGCCGCCCGAGCTAGCCGCCGCTTCGATGCCCGCGGCAATCGTGTGCCGAAACCCCGCGCTTCGCATCATCGGGATGGTAAACGTCCCGGTAGTAGCCGTGTTGGCGACAGCGCTGCCGGACAGCGATCCCATCATACCGCTACTGATAACGGCAACCTTGGCGGGGCCTCCGGCGCTCGAACGAAATAGGCGTCTGGCAAAATTGATGATGTACCGAGTGGCGCCCGTTTTTTCCAGCAGCGCGCCGAACAGCACGAAGAGAAACACGTAGGTAAACATCACTTTCAAGGCAATTCCAAAGACGCCTTGGCTGTGTAAAAACGTTTGGCTGACTATACGTTCCCAAGAGTATCCGCGATGAAAAAGCCAGCCCGGCATGGACTGTCCAAAGCCGGCATATAGCAGAAAAATGATTGAGAGCAGTGGAAGCGTTAAACCGATCGCTCGCCGCGTGGCTTCCAACACCAGAATCAATCCGAGCAGCCCAATAAAATAATCAATGGATTGTTCTCCCCCTGCGCGATTTCCAAGCGGTTGGCTCTCTATCCAAAATCGTTGGAACATAGGTTCGGTTTGCACCACAATATAACCGAAACAGGCGATAACGCAAACAACCAGGATGAGATCCAGTCCTTGACCAAGAATTCGTGCTTGAAGTTTGGAATGAAGAGGGTATTTGAGAAAGACGAGAACCAGTCCCAACATGGCAAAAAGCGCCATTTGGGACTGGGGCAAGAGTTGAGGGTAATTGACCTCCGCGAGAACAAACAAACTCAGAATAATGGCTAATGCCTTAAAGAGCCCTTGTCGGAGGCGTTGGAGGGAGTGCATTCCTAGCCTCGGCTTTCCAGCCTACGTACCCATACGTTACGGAAGCGCATCGGATTCCCATGGTCTTGAAGTTTGATTGGTCCTTCAGGCGGATGCGGCTCATCGTAAGAAGGCGCTCCGCCGTGGCCCGTCGGTCCCAGAATCTCTTGGTAGTGCTGAACCAAAACGCCGTTGTGCACGACGGTCGCGTAAGCGGGCGCCAATAATTCCGCTCCGTCAAACTGCGGAGGAACAAATACAATATCGTACGATTGCCATTCGCCGGGTTTTCGAGAGGCATTGACGAGCGGGGGCCACTGTCCATAGATGGCGCCCGCTCCGCCATCCGCATAGGTCGGATTGTCATAGCTGTCCAGCACCTGAATCTCATACAAATTCAGCAGGAACACGCCGCTGTTGCCACGTCCCTGACTATCTCCTTCTACCTTTGACGGAGTCGCCCATTCGATATGCAACTGGCAATGCCCGAAATGCTCAATAGTTTGAATATCTCCGGTCTTATTGACTTCCATGTAGCCATTTTCAACCTTCCATTGAGCGGAACCATCGCGCCCGACCCACCGACTCAAATCCGCGCCGTCGAAAAGCACCACTGCGTCCGACGGGGGGCTTCCCGCCGCCATAGGCGAACTTTCTGTGCCGGGCGTGACAATTCTCGGCCGAGGTCGTCTTCCATCATGGACTCTCCACTCCGAATCGGGAATAAACGGAGTGTCATCGTAACCGATGTTAGGTTTTTCTGCTTGTGCCAAAATGAGGTCTCCTTCCAAGTTTGGAGTTATACGAATTCAAAATCTAAATATTACAGTCATTTCGAGGCGTGCAATGAATTGCATTACTATACCTTGCGTTGGGCAATACTGCGCTTTCTTAGGTGTAGAGGAATTTGTGTTTAAGGCGTTCATCAGGAATCTCCCGCACCGGCCGGAGTTGTGCGGTTACTCCTCGGTTTCGTCGTCGGACAGCCCCAAATACTCGTTCATGATGCGCTTAAATTCCGGGTTGCGAAAGATTTCTTCGTCGGTGTAACCCTCCTTGATAAGGCGCTGTAGGAGGGGCGTGGCCGGGTGGTCTGCGAGTACGGCGTCGTTTTCCGCCTTGGAGCACGCTAGCATCTCTTTGATGCGGGCGCTGTCTTTCTCTATTTCGGCGTACCACGCCAAGGATCTTTCAATGTCTGCTTCCAGTTCCTCCATGTCGCGGTCGATCCGAGCGTTGACTTCGGCATAGGTCATGCCGGCATAGGCGCCTTCGGTGTCGTCGGCAGGATGCGGTTGACTCCCCGCGGCACATCCGGATAACGAACACACCACTATCGTTAGAACTGCTCCCGCGATACAACCTACCACAGCGTACACACCCGCTTTGTTTTGCATCGTTTCAACATCCCCTTCTTTCTTTGTTTCAGTCCCCTTTTCGTCGGGGCAGAGATGCAACTCCGGCCAGTTTGCATGAAAATGAAATCGTGCCACATCTTTCAGTCCCCTTTTCATCGGTGCAGTGAGTGCAACGGATAGCGACAGACTGTCCACGTCAACCCAGTTATCTTTCAGTCCCCTTTTCATCGGGGCAGTGAGTGCAACTAAGCCGTTACCATATCAATGTTGTTACCTTGAAACTTTCAGTCCCCTTTTCATCGGGGCAGTGAGTGCAACATATAGCGATGGAAGGACCTGTGGAGGTTCTTAACTCTTTCAGTCCCCTTTTCATCGGGGCAGTGAGTGCAACTGTTTATATGCGGCGTTAGAGTTGCCATCAAAAACACTTTCAGTCCCCTTTTCATCGGGGCAGTGAGTGCAACTCTTCAGGGTAGTGGATATCGATGCCCGGGTCATACTTTCAGTCCCCTTTTCATCGGGGCAGTGAGTGCAACCCGACCTCAAAAGTGTTTTCTATCGCCTTTCAGCCCGCTTGTCATCACGGTTTGAATCAGCCAACAAGCGGGCAATGCTTGTTTTATTTCGCAAATTGGAATCCTGCGGAAAAACGGGGGGTATTTGCGAAACAATGTCCAAAACTGCATTATCGGACTTACACAAGTGCAATTAAAAGCACTATCAGAATTAGGTGGTGATTAAGGTTCGCTTACATAGTGTTATTGCGATGCGGAGTGGCTTCAACATGGTACATACTCCTTTCATGGGTTTAGGTTTAGAACTCCTTTTATATCGACCCAACCGTTGGCAAAGTGTCTAGTCATTGACCAAGCGCGTTGCCTGCGATCTGGTCAGGGTAAAGTTTCGTAGCCTAGCCTGCTTTGCTCTTTAGCTCGCCGGCGCAGCTCCTGTTTTTGTGCGTCAAGGTCTTGCACGGCAGCCGGTGCAGCATGACCGACACCGATGGGTCGGAAAACATAAACGTCATGCACTCTTTGCGCGCCGTCGTAAGAAAACTCAATCCCTTTCTTCCAATACCAATGGCTTGTCCATTCGGCAATCACATCAACTTTTTCTGGGTCGCCAAATTCTTCCAGAACATCTTTCTGCCGGCTGCCGGGACCGGTGCCACCCTCTGTTCTAGCAGCATTGGGGGCGTCGATCCATATACCCGACACCAAACCGTCTTCACTCTTGAAAGTCAAACCGATTTCCCAATAGTAAAACCACCCCCCTGCCTTACGGTCTTCCGGCTCGCCATACAGCGCTTCAATTCGTTCAGTCTTGTCTTCCAGTAGGATCCCGGCAGCCCCTTCCCCGGGAATAATGAGCGAGTGAACCACATTGACCCACGTTGTCTTGGTTACCGGTTTGTTTAAGCCGTCACTAAGGGTGAGAGTGATATCAACAGACCCTCTATCAATGGGGGCGGTCCAGTTGACAGTCTTCGAAGTGTCTGAGTCAATTTCGCCATCTTCGACATGCCATTTGAAAGTGAGCGCGTCACCATCGGGATCGCTAACCTTAGCAGAAACTTCCAGGGTACTTCCGCCGAACGCGGATTCCGGCACGACGATTTCCGTGATGACCGGCGGCTTGTTATTGAGGTTAATCTCCACCTCTTTCGATTGAGTCCTCGGTCGATGCGTTCCGTCATTGACAAAGACTCTGACGTTTGTCCATTTTACATCGGTCGGAACTGTCCATCTGACGAGCTGTCCGGTCATTGAATCGAGTTCCCCGTCGTCCGCTTCCCACGCATAGATCAATACATCGCCGTCACTGTCGTGGGCAAGCACCTGCAATTCAACGGTGGCCCCCGGTTCGACTTGCTCCGGAACGATAAATCGATCGATAACGGGCGGCGTGTTCGTAGGTTCGCTATCAGCGCATCCCGACAGCAGAGCGAGAAATAGCGTTGTATGTAGTGCCAGTCTTCCGGTCATGGTCAACCATGGGAGGAGTAAGATAACAGCACAACGTCTTATGGCAATAGTCCCTTCTTTGTGAGATGCGCCCGATTTTCCGGAGTGAACAACACTTGCACCAATTCTTGGAATTCTTCAGGCGTTATTGAGGCATCGTCCTTGAGCATTTCGAGCATAATCTCGGCTTCTTCGGGTGTGATTGATACGGCAATGTCGTGCATCTCTTTGTTTAGTTTTTCCTCGAATGCACTTATACTTGCCATGAACGCGTCCATGTGATTCGGACTTATCTTCTGATAGGGCTCGGCGGGTTCATCAGAAATCTGTATCGATTCAACCCTTGATTCCGTTAGCGCCTCAAATTCGGCAGTTTCGACGTGAAGCCACGCTCCAGCGATCAGCGCAATGATGATATGTCCCGTGATTTCTAGGGGTTTCAGCAATGGCACAAACATGGTATCCCTCCTTTATAAAATTAGAAACAGGGCGGTAGTGTTTCGCGCGAGATGCCGTTTACTTATCATGGTGAAAACTCCTCCATTTCCTTTATGAGTTGCATGTCCCTTTCATCTAACTTGTCAATAGAGGCTTGAAGTGCCAAGAATTTATCAACAAACTCTTCGGCAGCACGTCGCATATATTCGCTCATGTCATCTATGCCAAGTTCTTTACCAATTACGTGAAGTTCATCGTTTATGGCGTCCCTCTCCGCTTGAGTAAGTTCATCATGGGATTCTATCTCGTCAAACCTTTGCTGGTATTCGGGAGATAGGAGATCCACTAGAGCCTCAATATATGCGAAATAGTTTTCTTCGAGTTCGTCTGAACGAGCGAACAACGCATCACGGTCGGCTTCATTAGCCTTAAACTCACGATCAAGTTCATCAAAAAAATCTTTGACAATTTTGACCCGTTCCTCTATTTCCTCTTTTGAGAGTTTGCTTTTAGTGGAAGTGTCTAAAAGTTCCTCATCGTCGCAACATTCTTCGGCAGATTCAAGGTCATCGGCAGTGTCGGCAGACGGGGGCGTTTCCACCGGTGCGATTTCCGCGCCTTCGGTTTTCGGTTCTTGCGGTTTATCGGTGCCGTACAGCGTGAGGGTGCCGACGATTAAACATAGCACGACGACTGTTATAGGAAGCGTAAAGCGCCAGTGTGTCTTCAGGAAAGACATTTGCATCCTTCTTATGTCATTCAGTTGTAAAGTGAGGGAGTCGCATGCCGCTTCAGCTCTGTCTGAAAGAAGTGATAAGGGCGGTTACCGGGAATGATAAGCGTCAGACCCCTTGCCAAAAGCGATGGAAGCAGGGTAACACAAGGGGGAATTCTTGTCAACACAAAAGGAGAAACTGCCGGATAGCCGTTGTGTTTCAAAATTGGTTGGAGACTACGATAAGGCAAAGACACAAGCTGGTAATTACAACTGGGCTTCTCATGTGATTAAAGCTCCTTTTCTAGGTATAAGTCAATCCGCGATTTGAGGTGTTCAAAGTTCTCCTTAGACCATTTCGGTTCCACCCCTTCATAAAGCAAGGTCTCTCGGGATTTCTCCGACAAGTCAGCAAGGCGCCGGGCGAACTCATCAAACAGCTCGGCGTAGCGTATCACCGCGTGGTAGAAGTACATGCGGTTGGCGTCATCAGGGAAACGCTCTACCAGCGCTTCCTCCGGCTCAAGGTCGGTATCGCCGATGGCGAATTCGACTGCGGGCTCCAGCACTTCCATCTCGGGAGTGAAAGTATCTTCCATCCAGTTCGTCAACTCATTGATTTTCTCAACCTCTTTCAGGATAACGTCCCTTTTCTCCCGTTCCGCAATCAAACGTGCTTCTTCCGAGTTCAGGTTTTTTAATTGAGCTAATAAATCGTTCTCAATTCTTTTATACTCGGCCTCAAATAGTTCTTCTCGGGTAGGCAGTTTGGCGACGGCTATTTTTTCAGGCGCCGGTACAGAGACAGTCGCGACCCGCGTGGCGTTACGTGTTACCGCGGCGGGCGGTCGCGCTCTACTCTTTGGCATCATATAGATACGCTCCGGCCCTGGCGGTTGCTCGGCGGTGGTGGCAACCACATAGACGCCGATTACGCCGCACAGCAGCAAGATGGCTGCTACTGGAATATACCAGCGTTTCTTCAGGAAAGACATTTGCATCCTTCTTTTGTCATTCAGTTGTAAAGTGAGGGCATCGCTTGCCGCTATAGCTCGGCGGTCTCGGCGTCGAGCCATGCCGTAGCTAACAGCACGATACTAACCTGCATTGTGATCTCTAGAGTTTTAATCAATGGTACAAACATGGCATTCCTCCTCTATAAAAAGCGGAAGGGCACTCAAGCGAAAAAAACGCAAAACAAAAAACTCAAGCGCCCTCTCTTACGAGAATGGGGCGGAGCGCCCCACCCGCCGCTCGTCACTCTGTAGATTTAGAGCGGTTAAAGTAGGTTTTGGCTATGTGGTCATGAAAATTGGCCAAGCTGCCGTATTTTTCGATAGTGCGGTCAAAAGCGTCGGCGGCGGCGATAGCCGCTGCGATCGCCGCAATCGCCGCCGGGGGCATGTAAAAGTCAGGAAGCGGATTTTCCAAAAACATTCGTTCAATGTTTGCCCGCATAACAGCAATGTCACCCTCAACCGCTTGAATTTCACTGCTTAGGGCGCGATTGCGTTCAGCCGTCCCGCCGTCGTCATCCTCGTTATCAAATGTAGCACGGTTTCTATCGTACTCCACAAGGAGCGCTCTTATGTCTCGTTTCTGCTGTTCGGTGAGACCGTGGGCATCCGGCACGACAGCGTCATTTTCAAACGAGGTTTGAGCGGCAGGCACCGGCTTAGACGCGATAGGCAAGGCGGCTTTTCGCGCTTGTTTGGCTTTAACCGCGTCGCCCGCCTTTTTTTCCGCTTGCCGTATGCTATGATGGCTTTGGCTCTTGCAAGCTACCATTTTTTCTCTTTCGCCCAACACAATGTGCCGCATCAGCGGAATCTGTTGGATAGAAGGCAAAGGTGAACACGGTTACACAAGCGAGTAAGGTTGTTGGCGCTAGAATTCGCTTATTCAAAGTACACCCCCCTCTCGTTCATAGCACTAATTAGATTCTTGATATACCAATCAATCCATTCCGGTTCTTCATCTGATTCCAATCCTGCACGCATCTCGGAAAGGAAACTTTGACGTTCGGCAATTGATTTCGGACGCAGTTCTTTTGCCGTGTCGTCCCACATACCTGAAAGCCAAGACTCCCCCTCGGCAACCAACTGTTCGTGGTCGCGTTGAAATTCTTCGAAATGAGCTAGTTGTTTCGCTAATTCGTCGTCTGATACAGTAGTATCAGATGTAGATTTGACAGGGACTGCATCTTTTACCGGCTTTTGTGGAGCGGGGGGTTCGTTGACTTCATCGGATGGCGTCGTGTCAGCCGGTTGATGCGATTCATGGGGACCTACGACATCATCAGGTGGTTCGGGCCTGGTATACGCCTCGAAGGTGGTGCGTTGGGCGGTGCCCGTGTTAATCGCAGGCGGTTCATTCGACGTTTGTTCTGGCATAACGTAGGTAGTTTGCGGTTCTATCGGTTGCTGGGGTGCGATCAGCATATATAAACCAATTACACCACTCAACACGAGCAGAACGGCGGCGGGAATGTACCAGTGTTTCTTCAGAAACGACATTTGAATCCTCCTTATGTTATTCAGTTGCAAGTTGGGGCATCGCATGCCGCTTCAGCTCTGTGTCAAAGAGCGACAAGGGCGGTTACCGGGATTGATAACCGTGCCCCCCGTGTCGAAAGCGACAGAAGACAAGGTAACACAAGGGCGGATTCTCGTCAACAAAAAAGGGAGTCTAGCGCATAGCCAGTAGATTGTGAGGATTCCGTTCGAGGAATCAAGAGTGACAGTATCCGTAGACTCACTGTCACTGGGAATGGCGGAACCAAGTCGATCGTCGTTTGCTTCCACTTTAACCGACTCTATCCCTGAACTGTTTGCCCTACCGGCTTGAGGGTTTACAACAGAAAATTAGACAAATAATGCGTAAATTTTCTTAACTTGATCCAAATGAGACGTACAATGAATTGCACTACTACAAACCGCCGGTTCTTGTAACTTACGGATTTGGAATTCGTATTAACAATTATTCGGGCAAAATGCCAATCTCTTTGTAGTAACGAACGGCGCCAGGATGGAACAATGTACCCGTATCTTTGACGATGTTTTTCGGGTTAATCGCTTTTCCCGCGGGGTGCTTCTTCACAACTTCGGCTCGGTGTTCGTAAAGAATCTTGGTGAATCGATAAACATCTTCTTCAGCCAGATCGGTTGACGTAATCAGATGCATCGCGCCAACATTCATCCCGTCGAACGCTTCATCTTGGTTGCGATAGGTCTCCGCGGGAATAGTCGCGGATTCAAAAAACGGATAATCGTTGATTAAGCGTTCTTTAGCCTTTGAATCAAAGGGAACGAACAGAATATCTTGGGAAGAGGCGGCTTGGGTAATTGACGCTGTCGGAACCGCGCCGCCCAAGAACGCCGCCGCCGCCGAGCCATCGGCCAACATATTCACCGCCCCAGCCTGCGTGTTGTTTAGCGGCGTAAAATCTGCGTAGGTTACGCCGTGCGCATCCAGAATCGGTTTTAGGAAGTATTCAAAGCCGGCGCCGGCGGGGCCTACGACAACGCGTTTGCCCTTCAAATCCACAAGTCGCTTTACGTCCGAGGATTTTGGCGTAATAAAGAGGGCAACGTTCGGCGCAAGCGTCATCACCGCGCGAATGGGTTGCTCCCGCTTCCACGCTCCTTCACCCCGAATCGCAAAATAGGAGATGGCGGCATTCGCGAGGGCAAACTCCAATTCACCCCTTGCGAGACGTCGAATGTTTTCTTGCGTGCCTTTCGTCGCTTCCGCGGTGACTTCCCAATTCAAATCGCCGACGTTGTCGCTGACGACTTGGGCAATGGCGCCTCCTACCACGAAAAACGCTCCGCCAGGCGGAGCCGTGCCTACGCTGAAAAACTGGCGTTTGCCCTTTTTCTCCGCCAAGGCACTTGTTGCGGTCAAGAAATTACAGCATAGAAAAATGGCAAGTATTGAGAATGCAATATGTCTCTGGTGTCGGAAAACTCCTGCGAAGGTCATTAAAACGCTCCTTGGTTGAAAGAATAATCGATAGTTATACTTCACGCTGCTGAAAATTGCGTATTTTCAAGCATCTGGCGATAGGTGCGGTTGGAAACCGCACCTACTCTTCTTGGGACTTACGCAGTTCTGTAGGGAACAACGATCGTTGTTCCCTACGGGCTTTTCTCGTTGTTCCACACGAGCTTATCATTGGGACATCTGCTGTAGTTGCCCGATTATCGGGGGTTGAGCGTTCAACTGCGTAAGTCCTACTTATAACGTCATCTCTTCGGGAAGAGGGCACATTCGTCCCATCGGTTTAAAGATTTGGTTGACATCTTTGGTAAACACATTCCCGCTCAAAATATCGACAATGCCCTGTTGGCACTCCGGAAACTGCTTTAAGAATTTGGCGAAACTGAACTCTTTCGTATAGAAGGCGTACACCAACTTCCGAAAAGACTCCATTCCCTTCACGAACTCTATACCAAACTGTCCCAGTCGCTTAGCCGAGAAGTCACCGCTTTCAAACGCGTCATTGATTGCGTCCGCCGCCATCTCCCCAGACTTCAGCGCCAAAAATAGCCCTGTAGAATAAACCGGATCCAAGAATCCGAAGGCGTCTCCAACGAGCGCCCATCCATTGCCGGCAATTTGTCGGGCGCGATAGGAAAAATCCTTTGTTGTTTTGACCGGGAACAGTTGTTTCGCGTTTTCAATTCGCCACTTCAAGGCTGGACACTTTTCCAGTTCCGCCCGAAAGATAGCTTCGGCGTCCAGTTGCGCGCCATTTGACCGGCGGTTTTGCAGCAGGTAATCGATTGATCCAACGACTCCCACGCTCACTCGGTCATAAGGAAGCGGAATATACCAGAACCACGAATCTTTGTTCTCGGTGTGCAAGATTAACGTGGCTCCCTCATCAATCCCTTGGTCGCGAATTCCTCCTTCAAAGTGGGTGTATATTGACGCTTTTTTGAGTTGAGGCTCCGTGTCGTTGATTTTCAATCGTCTCGAAATCAACGCGCTCTGTCCTGTCGAATCCACGATTACTTTTGCGGGCAAATCCCGTATTTTTTTATTCGCAAACTTTGCTCGGACGCCGACGGCTCGGTCCGCATCGAACAACACATTTTGCACGCTAACGCCGCGTCGAACCTCTACACCCTTTTCCCGAGCGTTTTCGAGCAGCATTTCGTCAAATTCGCTACGGAGAACTTGCCAGGTCATGGAGCTCTCGTGCGGATCATTTTCGTAAAAATAGAACGGCGCCGAGGCTTTGCCGGACTGGGAATAGAACTGAACGCTGTATTTTTTCGGGAAATGGCTCGCTTTCAGTTTTTCCAGCATTCCCAGCCGTTCAAACGTCCAATAACTGGCAGGAATGAGAGACTCTCCAACCTTGAAACACGGATGCGGATCGCGCTCCAGCAGTAGTACGCGATGCCCCTGCCGGGCGACCAAGGTTGCAACAGCGCTGCCCGCCGGTCCTCCGCCGATGACAATCACGTCGTAAGGCTGTTCCTGTAGCGTAGCGTTCGCTTTCATTGATGTCCTTGGAACTGTTGAATCTATAGCCCGAGCCAAATTTCCCGACTAGATATTATCAACTATATTTTGCATTGGCTAATATGCGCTTTTTTCTCACCAATAATGGTTTTGAATAGGACTTACGCAGCACCAGCAAGTCGCGACCTGGAGATCGCTCCTACAGTGGACGCACCGTCGCGACCTGGAGATCGCTCCTACCGGGAACGCATGTCGCGACCTGGAAATCGCTCATACAAAAGACGCAGTTTCTGACAGCGCGCAGTATACGTAAGTTCTCTTAACTTGATTCCAATGGGGTTGGGCAACCCAACCCCTACGAAGAGCCGCGTGTGTGTACATTCTTGGTTATCCGGTTGCTATGAAATGTCAACAGAACCTAGATATTGTCAACTACAATCAATTCCGGTTCAATACGCAGGATTCGATCGTCTTCCGGGGTTGGCGTCCCTCGCCCGTCTCGGTTGCTTGTCGCAAGATAGATTTGCCCGTTAGGGCATACCAGCACATCGCGTAATCGCCCGAACTCGCCTTCAAATAGCGCCTCCTCATTAACCGCTCGACTGCCATCGGGAGAGAGGGTCAGTCTCACTAACGATTCGCCTCTGAGAGTCGTGAAGAGAAAACTTCCCTTCCATCCGGGGATAAGATCGGCGTTGTAGAAATCGGCGCCGCAAGGAGCTACGGTTGGCGTCCAAGTCGCCACCGGCTCGGCAACGCGATTTCGTTCGCAGAAATCATCTTCCGGACGCACGTCGTTGTCGCAATAACCGCGAACGTTGGGCCACCCGTAGTTGCGTCCAATCTCGACCCGGTTGACTTCATCGTTGTCGGCAGGGCCATGTTCCGTCAAGTAGAGGTCGTCCGTCTCGGGATGAAAGACCATTCCCTGTGCATTACGATGCCCGTAGGAGTATATCGCCGTGCCGAACGGATTTCCCGGCGCGGGTTGACCATCCAGTGTGAGCCGCAGCACCTTGCCGGCGACAGAGTTCAGATCTTGAGAAAGATTTGGACGTCCGGCATCTCCAGTGGTCATATAGAGAAATCCATCACGTCCAATCGAAAGGCGCGATCCGTTGTGAATCCTGTCACCGGGAATATTGTCCAGCAGCGCCTCCGCGGCTTCAAGCGCAACGCCGTTGAAGCGCATCCTCACCAGCCGATTTCGTATCTCGTTGCCGATGTCAAATGAGTGAGCGAGATAGACAAAAGGTTGTGCATGGAAATCGGGATGAAAAGCCATTCCCATCAATCCGCTTTCACCAACCTCTGTCACTTTGACCCTTCCAACTTCCGTTGCATTGCCACTCGCGGGATCGACGCGATGGATCGCGCCCGCGCGCTCCGTCACCCAAATCGTGTTGTCAGGTCCCCACGCGATTTCCCAGGGTGTATCTAACCCCGACGTGAGCGTTTCGGCTCGAAGATCCCCCAAGGCAATCACTTCATCCTCAACGGAATCGCTCAGAAGGTTCTCGGCGCCCGAACATCCGCATAACCAGCGGGTTGAAGCGCCTAGCGCGATGAGCTTGACAAAATCGCGTCGTTTCATTCGCTAAATCCCCGACTGTCCTTAAGGGGAGTCATCCCGTCGATGATCGGTGAACCGGCGCGCCTTTAACTCAAATCGCGGCAGTGATCCGCAATCGACCAACTTGACGGCTACGCGCAAACCTAGCGCTTTGCGAATCGCTTTACTAACCTCATCCCCAAGAACAGAGAATTCAGGCGCGCCAGATTCCAATCGAATCTCCATCTCGTCAAGCGCTCCGCGACGGAATACGTCCACGGCAAACTCTCGGACTTCAGGAAAGCCGCGCACGATGTTCTCAATGGCGCTAGGGTAGACGTTGACGCCGCGAATAATCAGCGCGTCGTCCAATCGTCCGATTACACCGCCATCCAAACGCCGATACGAGAGACCGCATTCGCACTCTCCGGAACGCAACTTCACACGGTCACCCGTTCGGTACCGAATAACGGGCATACATACGCGCCCAAGATTTGTGATAACCAACTCGCCTTCATTGGCATAGTTACCGGTCGCCGGGTCAACGACCTCAAAGATGAACTCGCGCTCGTTCAGATGAACGCCGGCTTGCTCCTGACATTCAAAACCCCAAGCGCCGACCTCCGTCGCTCCAACATGGTCGTAACACTTGGCGCCCCACGCGTTTTCAATGCGGCGCTTCGTCGACGGAAGGCTCGCTCCGGGCTCCCCGGCGTGAATCGTGGCACGGACGCCAGAGTTGGCAATATCTATACCCTCCGCTTCCGCAACTTCGGCAAGATGGAGGGCATAGGTCGGCGTGCAAACAAGAACCGAAATATCGTTGAACAAAATCGCGGCCAATCGCTGAAGCGATGTCATCCCGCCGCCGGGAATCGACAATGCGCCGATTTGGTCCGCCCCTTCGTACGCACTCCAAAAGCCGATAAAGGGGCCAAACGAAAACGCAAAAAAGATTCGATCGGCAGAGGTTACTCCCGCGGCATCATAAACTGTTTTCCAACACCGCGCCCACCAACTCCAACTTTCCGCGGTGTCGAGCCAACGCAGCGGCGCTCCTGTCGTTCCGGAGGTCTGATGAATGCGGACATATTCGGCGCGGGAGAAGGTATGATTTGTTCCATACGGCGGATTGGACGTTTGATCCGCCGACAGTTCCTCTTTTGTGGTGAACGGCAAGCGCTGATAATCGTCAAGAGAGCTAAACCGCGTTGCTTCGCGGATTCCCGCTTTCTTTAATTTTCGTCGATAGAACGGATTCCCTTTCAGCGCCGAAGAAATCAAGCGTTGCAACTTCTCAAGCTGAATTGTGGCGAGTTCAGTTCGATCAATCGGATTAACGGCAAATGATTCCCGGTCTGAATTGTTCATATATACTTTGCGTTGGGTATTATTGCGCTTGTTTTCTCAGCAATAATGGTTTGTAATAGGGTTTACCCAGCGCCAGCAGGTCGCAATTCGGAGAGGGATCTCTATGGGATCTCTATCGCACTCCTTATCCAGTCGTTTGATCCTTCCTTGTCCAGTCAGTTGATCGCTCATTATCAATTCGCTTGAACGCTCCTACAAACGGATTTGGACGCTTTACTGGCACAGATAGCATGACGGAGGAATCTATCGTCGTACAGATGCGATCACAATCTAACAGATCGTGGTACGGGAATCTATCGCCATCGGGATAGGATCCCTTGAAAACACGCAACTTCCAGCAGCGCGAAGTATATGATGGTTTCACTCTTCGTCCATCTTACCGTTTGCGGCGCTCATAACCTCCTCAAGCGACATATCCGCCAAAGAGGACAACTGCAGATCCGCCAATTCAAACGACGAATGTCGAGTGATTGCATTTGGGACCGCCACGCAAAATATACCGGCGCGTTTGGCAGCCGTCACACCGTTCAGCGAATCTTCAAATACGATCGCTTCGTTCGCTTTCACCTTTAACGCATGCAAAGCGCCCAGATACAGAGCGGGATCGGGTTTTACGCGCTCTACGTCCTCGGAACATCTGATCGTACTAAAGTGATGTTCGAGTTTCAATCTGGTCAAGTTGTCGACGACCCAACTGCGTGGTGAACTGGAGGCGACTCCCAGTCTCAGCCCCAATGTGTTAGCCTCGGTGATTCGATCTTCTACGCCGGGCATTACCGATTCCAAATCTATGAGACTGGTCTTCAGCGCATTCCTTTTCCGATGAAGTTCGGTTCGATCAAGGGTGTGTCCAAGCTGCGCTTCAAGATAGTCATACGGGTCAAAGGCATCTGCCGTGCCGACGCACTTCAACCATTCCGATATCGGCAACGAGCAACCGTAGCCTTGATATATTTCCTGCCATGACTGGTAGACGGGACTTTCGGTGTCAAGGATAAGTCCATCGAAATCAAAAATAACAGCCTTTATCATGTCAATCCGTCTTGATTTTCCCCCAAACCGATGCGAGTTTTAACCTTGATTCCACTGCGGTTGACGCAACGCCGGTGTCATATTCTTCGACAGTCATGAGAATCGCGGGGCCGATGTTCTCCACAACGCCGCCCAGCGCGTAAATCTTGCCATCCACCGCGCCCGATTGCAAAAAGACGCGACCGGTAGGCATATCCAACTTTGTCATCCATTGGTCCATCGCCGGATAGTATTCCTCCACGGTTTGGACACCCGGTCCTTGGATAAATGTGGTTCCGCCGATGGCATAAATTCTCTCATTGACAACTTGAGCCGTAAAACCGGTTCTTCCCGTCGGCATATCCGCTTTCGGAATCCATGTGTCCGCAACGGGGTCGAATTCTTCAACCATTGACAAGACCGGTCCCTGAACTGCAGGCGCGCCGCCGATGACGTAAATCTTCCCATTGACAGCTGCAGCCTCCATACCCGACCTCGGATTGGGCATATCCGCTCTCCGCTTCCACGTATCCGAGGCGGGATCGTACTCCTCAACCGTTGCCAAAACGGGACCTAGATTCGTTGCAACGCCGCCGATGGCGTAAATCTTTCCGTTTACCGTAGCGGTCGAGAACAATCCGCGGGCGGTCGGCATGTCGGCTCGAGGCGTCCAGGTATTCGTCGCCGGGTCGTACTCTTCGACGGTCGGAATCGCGGGCTCCGTGTCCGTCCAACCCCCAATGACATAGATTTTGCCGTCCACCACGGCGCTTGACATTCCGGCTCGCGCGGTCGGCATGTCTGCGCTCACGCTCCAATCATCCGTTGACGGGTTGTAGGCGTGCATGCTCGGAAGAACCTGCGCAAGCATTCCCCCCATCACATATACCAGATCATCCGCGGCGCTAGCGGAGAAAAACAATCGTGGTCCTATCATATCCGCCTTCTTACTCCACTGCTCCGCTTGCGTGAAACCTGCATTCGGGGCGCCCCAAAGCAGCCCCACTGTCAATGCAATAAAAAATGAAAATCGATTCATTGTCAAATTCTCCACAGTGATTTGTGTGTATCTGCTGTAGGGAATAACTATTGTTATTCCCTACGGGACAATAGTTTTTCAACACGAGGCAATCCTAGAAATCATCATTTCTACTTTTCGCGAGTACCCATATACCCTAATTCTGCCCCGTCATGTCTAAACAGACCATCTCCTTCTCATTTCGCGCATAGAGTTTGCCGTTAGCAAATGCCGGCATAGCCCAACACAGCCCACTTAGCACGTCAACACTCGCCACCTCATGATAAGCGGATGGCGTCGCTTTTGCCAGCCCCAACTTGCCGCGGTTTCCGATTCGACGATAGCGGCGAAAAGAAAGTTGATTGCGGTATAAGATTGAGCCACCAATGGGCGCGGCATAAGGCGTTCAATAAACGTCTTTGTACCGATTATTCAAAGAACTGAAATTCTCCATCCTTGACGACCACTACAATTTGGTCATACAGTGCGTCCCCGTCAGGATTGAAAGAGTACGCGCCTGACTTACCCAAAATTGTTGGGAAATCCTGTGTTTGTGCAAGCGCGTCCCGAATGGCGGTCGCATCCGTCGATTGTGCCATCTTAATTGCGTTGGCGAGCACATAGAGGGTTGCATACGACTGTGCCGCCCAGGGGTCGGGTTGGATACCATATTTCGCCCGATAATTCCGAACGAAGGATTGGTTTCCGGGGGCATCAGATTTGGTAGACCATCCGATAAAACCTATTGCGCCCTCAGCGGCATCGCCCGCCTTTTGCACTTCATTTATGGTTAGATCGGGAACAATGATGTCAATACTGTCGGGGACACCTACCTCGGCAGTATGCGCGACAACCTCTGCTATTTCTTGTGAAAGCGCGGAGATAAAGAGTGCGTCAGGTTTTGTCGCCACTATATTGGTTAATTGCCGAGAAAAATCGGTATCGCCGGTTTGGAAGGTTTCCATGATGAGAATCTCGACGCCGATTGCTTCAAGCGCTCCCTTTAACACTTCATTGTTATTTTTGGAGAAGACATCGATTTCATCATATATCAGCGCCACTTTTTTATAGCCCAGATTCTGATGAGTGGCGGTCAAACCACTGGGAATGCTTATATTTGTGACGAGACTGGTGCGGAAGATAAAATCACCGATCGCACTCAAACCGGCAGCGGAGGAGACCGAGCTAAAAGCGATAATTCCATTCTGCTGCGCGATCGGAGCAGCCTCTTTAAGGTGCGTCGAGATAGCAAGCCCGACGATGGCAGGCACGCCTTGGTCTGCCAAGCGCCGTACAGCTTCCTTCGCACCGTCCACACTGCTCTGATCATCCACAGTGATAAACGTGAGATTTACATCACCGAGGTTGTTAATCTCCTCGCGTGCCAATTCAAAACCGCGTTGCATAGAGAAACCATACGGTTCGGCATGTTTCCCTGTCAGCGCCACGACAACGCCGATGGGAACATCTTCGGTCGTCACGCGAGTGTCTTCGTCAGCGGACAATATCAAGGGAACCTTGCCACAAATGGCGAGGCAAATCACGAGTAAGATATAGGCAAGGAAGTCTATGCGTGCGCGTTTTCGCGCCGCGTGTCGGTTTCGGTCGGATATTGGTTTCGTGGTCTTCATAATTTTCGCTAATTCTGGCCCGTCATGTCTAAACAGACCATCTCCTTCTGATTTCGCGCATAGAGTCTGCCGTTGGCAAGGGTTGGCACCGTCCAACACAGTCCGCTCAGCACTTCCGCGCTCGCCACCTCATGATAGGCGGATGGCGTCGCTTTTGCCAGCCCCAACTTGCCGCGGTCACCGAGAATAATCAGGTGCTCGTCCGCAAGCATGAGTGTGCCTTCCCCGAATCCGCGAGTTTTCCATTTTTCCATGCCGGTACTTGCATCAATACATTTCAAAATAGTCCGGTGAAAGCCGTAAATGTGATTGCCATGCAAAACTGACGTAGCCAACCGGTTCTGCACTTTCTCACTCCTCCAAATCTCCTCAACCTCTAAATTGTTCCGAACGCCAGATTCAGGAGAATCCGTTACTTTGACCCGTAGGACTGCGGCTCCCTTTCCGTACGCCGATGAGATGTAAATCTTGTCCGGCGCGATGAAAATGGGAGTGGCGGCGTGAACATCAAACCGTCCCGTTCGCCACGGGTAGGTCCAGAACAGCTCTCCGTCGTCGGTTGAGACAGAGAGCAGCCGAAGCCCCGCGAAGACAATGAGTTGTCGTACTCCTCCAATTGTAACAGCAATAGGCGAAGCATACCCAAGTTTGTCCATATGAGAAGTCCAGAGGACATCACCATTCGTCTTGTCAAAAGCCACGATAAACTTTCCATTGTTACCACCAACCTCAACAAAAAGCATATCGCCTTCCACCAACGGCGAAGAACTGAACCCCCACCTAGGCATATAGCTTGTGAAGTCTTTAATCAAATCGTAAGACCAGACCTTGTCTCCATTGGCGCTATTCAACGCGTAAAATTTACCCTGTGCGGACACCGTGAAGAGGAATTCGCCATCAATTGTCGGTGTCGCCCGCGGACCATTACCGCCCTCTGACTCGTAGTAGTTGCTGTCTGACCGAAATCGCCAGATTTCGCGCCCGTTTGATGCATCAAGACAGACGATGAATTCATCGTCCCCTTCGGAGAACATCGTGTAGACACGTCCGTCAGCAACAGAAATCCCGGAAAAGCCCTCACCGAGCGGAACTCTCCAGAGGACTCGGGGACCGTCATTGGGCCATTCTTTGAGAATCCCGACTTCCTCGGAGATTCCGTCGCGATTGGGACCGCGCCACTGCGGCCAATCCTTGGCGCCGGCGGTTGAGAAGACGCCATATAACAACAAACATACGATTAAGAACCTTGTAATTTTCTTCATTTGTAACCTTTTCTATTGCGATCCCCATGTCATTTTGTTGCAGAAAAACGACATTGGACCATGATGCGACTCCAAAATGAAATCCCCAAAAACGATTAGCAATTAGAACTTGTTTGAATAGTAGACAATCGGGATTAGTGAACGCTTTTCTGTTGCGGAAGAAACCGAGTTTTCAGGAAAAAACTTGGTTTCACGGCATAGGGTTTCACCCAAAATGAATTATCAAACAGGTTCTTAATTCTGGCCTGTCATGTCTAAACAGACCATCTCCTTCTCATTGCGTGCGTAAAGTCTGCCATCGGCAAGCGTGGGGACGGTCCAACATAGACCACTCAATACTTCCGCACTCGCCACCTCATTGTATGCGGAGGGTGTCGCTTCTGCCAAACCCAACTTGCCGCGGTCGCCGAGAATAATCAGGTGTCCATCCGCCAACATGAGCGTGCCTTTACCGTACCCGCGTGTTTTCCATTTCTCCACCCCGGTGTTCGCGTCAATGCATTTCAAGATGGCGTTGTCAAAGCCATATAGGTAATCGCCATGCAAAACCGACGTGGCAAAATGGTTTTTCATGTCCTCATTTTTCCAGATCTCTTCAACCTTTATTTCAACACGAGTTGCCTCTCCTTCATTCTCCTGAGCGTTAGATTCAGGAGAAGCCGTAACTCTGACTTGCACCACCGCGGCGCCTTTGCCGTACCCGGACGATATGAAAATTTTGTCCGGCGGAATAAAAACGGGAGTGGCGGCGTTAACGTCATACTTTGTCTTCCAAGGGTACTTCCAATACAGTTGGCCGTTTTCGGGCGAGACGGAAACCAATTGAGTCCCCGTGAAGACAATGAGTTGTCGAATCCCACCGATTGTAGCCGAGATAGGAGAGGAGTATCCAAGTATGTCGGTATGAGAATTCCAGACGATAGCGCCATTTTTCTTATCAAAGGCGACAATGGATTTCCCATCGGTGCCGCCAACCTCAACCAGAAGCAGGTCGCCTTCAACCAAGGGCGACGCGCAAACGCCCCATCTAGGTATGTCGCTTCCAAACTCATGTTTCAAATCGTGCGACCACACCTTCTCTCCATTTTCGGTGTTCAAGGCGTACAATTTGCCTTGTGCGGTAACGGTGAAGAGGAGCTCTCCATCAATCGTCGGCGTTGAACGAGGCCCATTGCCGCCCATCGAGTCGATGTAGTTGCCATCCGATCGAAACCGCCAAATCTCTTTCCCATTTGACGCATTGAGACAAACGACGAATTCGTCGTCACCTTCCGAGAACATCGTATAGACACGTTCGCCAACGACAGAAATCCCGGAAAAGCCCTCTCCGAGCGGCACTCTCCAGAGGACTTCGGGCCCGCCATCTCGCCACTCTTTTAGAAATCCCGTTTCCTCGGAGATTCCGTCGCGATTGGGACCACGCCATTGGGGCCAATCCGTGGCCGTGGCAATTGTGAGACCACTACCCAGCCATAAACACAAAATTAAGAAACCTATATTTTTCTTCATTATTAATCCTTCCTATTTCATCGTAGTAAAACTGAATCAAACCAAAATCCGATCTCCAAGTGTACTGCCAAATGCGATTGCCACAACTTTCGCGGATAGCAATATCGCCTATTTTAGCTAACACGGAGGTGGGTATTTTCGATACGCTTGACCCCACTAGGGGTTTCGTCTGTTGTCTTGATATGCTCAATGATTCCGCGCTTGTCGACGTACACATTCTCTGTTCGCTTAATCCACTTGGATTCAAGTTTTTCCATGTCGATTTCAACTGTAAGTGGAGAACGAGCGATACGAACACGATGGATGGAGTTACCGGCTTTCTCAAGCCCGAGGGATTCAAGAAAGCCTTTCGTATATTGTGCAACGCCTTTTCGGTTGTTCTCTAACTGCTCTCGCTTTCGCTGAAGTTCGCGGATCTCTTCTTGAAGGATGTCAATGTGAGCGTCCAGAACCTTCTGTTGAGTCCGAACATTCTTTATGTAGGATGCGAAGATGTGAATCTTCTCATCAAACTTGAGGTTAAGCGCCTCAAATCGAGAACTATCAAAATCCTCGCCTTCAGGTACAAAGAGAGCTTCTTCTATATCGGCGGGAACGTCGTATAACTTGATGGGCCCCGGTGTTGTGCGCGACACGGGAGGTTGTGTGCCATTTCCCAACTCGTGACGGTTCTCGTACTTGCGATTGACCGAGTCCTGTGGCAATCCCAAAAACTGCCTTTCGCCATTCATGACGGTTTGTCCTTTCTCGGTTAATTGGAGACTACCGTGTTTGGAATCTCTGTTTAGCAGCCCATATTGGAGAAGTTGTAGAGCCAAATGTTTCCATTCTTCTTTGCTATATCCTGAACCAATACCGTGCGAGGAGAGTCTATCATGCTTGTTGTTGGAAACTTTTCGTGATCTTGAACCCCGAAGGACATCAATAATGTGCCGCTCGCCGAAAATCTCGCCTGTTTGGACAACACATGAGAGGAATTGCCGAGCTGGTTCTGTCAAGTCAACTTTCTCCATTTGCGTCTTCCGGCAATTATCACACATCCCACAATCGGTTTTTCCATACTGTTCGCCAAAATAGGCTAATAACCCTTTTCGGCGGCACTCAATAGAAGTCGCCCAATCGACCAACACGTTCAATCGCTGCAACCGTCCATCGCGTTCAGTTGATGCCCCTTGCTCAATGAAGTGATTAATGGTATTCGTATCGGCGTAACTGAAAAACAGGAGACACTCCGCTTGGTTTCCGTCCCGGCCCGCGCGCCCAATCTCCTGATAATAGGATTCGGGCTCGTTCGGCAATCCGACATGTAGCACAAACCGAATATCTTCTTTGTCAATTCCCATCCCGAAGGCAATTGTTGCAACCATTACTCGAACGTCGCCGTTGATGAACGATTGTTGATTCCGTTTGCGGTCGGCGTCATCCAGATCCGCGTGATAAGGGAGAGCCGGGATCCCCCTTGTCACTAACTCTTGATACAATGACTCAAGTTGTTTTTTGGTCCGACAGTAAATTATTCCGGATTCATCGGGACGCGCATTCAGAAACTCAATTACCTGAAGGCGAACCTGGTCCTTTGATTGCACGGAAATGAAAAGATTCTCTCTGTCAAAACTAGCTATGAATTGGTCGTCAACGGAAATTTCAAGCAGCTGTACAATGTCCTGTCGAACCCGCGGGGTAGCAGTGGCTGTAAGCGCAACGCAGACCGCCTGCAGATACCGTTCTCGAACGGAGACTAATTCTCGATATTCTGGACGAAAATCGTGTCCCCACTGCGAAATACAGTGCGCTTCATCAATCGCGAGGCACGACACATTCGACTCATCAAGCATCAACAAGATTTCCGGGCGCATCAGCGTTTCCGGCGCCATGTAGAGCAACTTGACTTCGCCTCGTTTGACACGATGCATCGTCGCTACGTATTCGGAATGCTCAACCGTGTGGTTGAGATATGTCGCGCTGACATTCCGCTGTTGTAACTGCATCACCTGGTCCTCCATCAGCGAAATGAGCGGAGAAACGACAACAGTTACGCCATTGAAGATGAGCGCGGGCAACTGATAGCAGAGCGACTTTCCGCCGCCGGTTGGCAGAACGATGAGAGCGTCACGACCATCCAATATGTGTTTGATAATGTCTTCCTGCAAGGAACGGAATTCCTCATGCCCAAAGATGTTTTGGAGAATCTCTGCAGGTGTCCGAGACATCGTCCGAGATTGAGGCGGTTCCCATGTGTTGTCAATCAGAGCCACTTCCTGTTTCTCCTCTGAAAGAAACCAGCCGGAGATTTGTGCATGGCAACGCAATTCTTCGCGGGGGCTATCTTGCGGCCGCCATGGGCGCGCAAGCGATATACGAAGAAGTGCCCCTTTTGGTATTACCTCAAGTGGTCGTGTTTCAAATCCCACGTAAGTGAACGTGCAATCACCATTTTCGATCGGATAACGATAGTGTACGCGTTTTCCATCTGTATCACGCTCAAGCGGCTGATCCGGGCGCCAAAAGGTTGTACTGTATGGGGGCATTCCACTCTTCTCCGTGACATACAGCGCTCCGTTGTCGGTAGCTTGCAACAGTCCCTCATAAAGGCTGAACGGACTTCCGCTCTTGGGGGGCATAAGTCGTTCTATAGAGCCGATGAGATCATTTGCGTCGCGAAGTCGGCTCTTCTCATAAACCACGATGTCTTCCGTGTGCGGCGGCGCTAATTGACTTGCGGATGCGGCGGAAATCTCCCAAACATCTCCGACCTCGTATTCCCGATTGGCTCCGTCATGGGGATCAGCGCCATAGGGCATTAGCCGAACGCTTTTCCCGTCCTCCGTTATCGCTCCGATGCATGCGCCGCTTCCCATCCGAGTTTTCGCAACTATCAACACTTTCATGGCAAAATATGCGCTACCTCCAAATCGAGAGCCGCCGCCAATCTAGCAGCTAACAATGACCGATGACACGCTTCGGGTTCCCTTTCAACACAAAACAGCGCCACAACTTGCGTGTCCGGCTGAAAATCAGCCATAAGGCTTGCCGGGTCAAACGTCGCGAGGCATTCGGCTTGGTAAGCCTCGGTAAACGCCTCAGCCAATAGTGTACGTTGGCGTTTGCCAGTTTTCGTCGCAGTGTCCGCTTCCGCCTGGATATCTCGAATAGCCTTGGTTGGCGCAAGGTCTTTGCGATGAATATAACGAATACCCATCTCCGCGAGGCGTGCCTGCAGCCGCCGACTATTGGCAAACGCATAAGTTGCCCCGCGTAGTCCTCGTCGGGAACGAATGTCGCAGAAGGTGTCAACATCCGCCTCACGCAAAGCCTCAAAGAAACGAGACTCATCAAATCCGTATGCGCCGATGGTAACAATCTTGGGCTTCATTGTACCTCAAAGGTATCGCTTGCGCGACTGGAACGTATCTTCACCAAACAGCGGTATCTGTCCTCCCGTGATCCGATCAATGATATGCACTTGCGACCGCAGTTCGTCGTGTTCATCAACATGAGATACATTTATGTTATACTGTGCTAGCGTCTCGCCGATAAGTTTGCTCCGATGGCAGTTTTCCGGTTTTCCCTCACTGCACATGAGGGCAACACACCGCTTTTGCGCGACAGCGGCTTGAAGGCGTTTAATACCGCTTTGATAGCGCTCGGTCTTTTTCATTCTTTCGTAATCCACCTTTCCATTCACATCGTAGCAAGCTTCGTCGTCGGGGTGGCCGCCTAGTGTGTCACCCATGAACACATATCGGATGCCGTGCCGCCGGAGTTCCGCCTCCAACGCCTCTCTGGAAAATTCGGGTTTGTAGCGTGAATAGGGCGCTGAACGCACATCAATGAGATAAGCAATCTCACGCTCTTGCAGCGCTTTGATGAATTCATCGACCGAACGGGTGCCGTAGCCGATAGTATAAATGGGAACAGTTTCTTCGGATTTTTCCATGTCGAAAGATATTATCACACTAGGTAGAACGAAAACCAGTGAATGTAATACCACAATCTCCAATTAAATTTTGACGTCAGTTTTTACCTATAACAGAGAAACCGAGTTTTTGGTTCACGTTCGCCAAATTATAGGTAAATTGGTCTGATTTTTCGCCAATCTCGTGTTTCCACGTCGGTAAAAACTCGGTTTCTGCGCTCCTGTCCACAAAAGGTGGCAACTTGCGTTATGTGTATCGCGCATTTTGATATTTCGGTGCGTAAAACTCCGGCAACAAGCCATCCACCTGAAGCAAACCTTTTCGCGTCAACTCCACCGCATCTTTGTCGAAGGTCAACATGCCTTCGTCTTGCAGTTTTTTGTAGGTCGAACCAAATTCTTCCACAATGTCGGCATTGAACTTCTCGCGGAAGTAGGCTGTCTCAATCCTTCCCAGTTTCAATTGAAGTATCATTTCTCGCGTCAGTCGCTCCGATGAGGTGGTGACAAACGCGCGAGTCAACGGCAACCGGTCAGCTTCAAGCGAACCGATGTAGTCCTTCCAACTCGTCGCATTCTGATAATGCGCGCCATCAAGGTGCGAAAAGGAAGCCACGCCCGTACCCATCATGTCGCTGCCCTGCCAGACCGCATTGCGGTAGACAAACCTGCACGGTTTGTCTTTTTTGACCATTGTGTATGCGCTGGAGTTGCCGTATCCAGCCAGTTCAAACTGTTCAAATGCGTAGTTATGCCATTCGCGTTTGGTTTTCCAGTTCGCTACGTGCAGATCGTTGCCGCCAAGAATATCTTGTGAATAGGTAGCGTTAAACGGCAGTTCCATCTGATATACGGTTATACTGTCGGGATTCAAATCAACGGTCTGCTCGACCGTTTCGCGCCAACTCTCCCACGTCTCGCCAACCATACCCGCAATCAGGTCTATATTCACCTGATCAAAATTGAGCGATTCAATCCACGGCATCACGCGAAATACTTCCTTGGAAAGATGCGCTCTTCCATTTTCCGCCAAGATGTCGTCGTTAAGATTTTCGATACCGAGGCTCAGCCGAGTCACGCCGATTTCCCTGATAGCCTCCAGCTTGGTTTGCGTCAGAGTACCGGGTTCACACTCAAACGCTACCTCGTCCGCGCCATCCCAAGGAATCGCCTTTTTCAATCGATGGACGAGCGCCTTCAAATGCTTGGCGCTAATGTAGGATGGCGTTCCTCCGCCAAAGTAGACAAACGACAGAGGTCTGCCCTTGATAGCTGGCAAATTACTGTAGATTTCCACCTCTTTCGCCAAAGCATTAAGATAGGTCTCAATTTCCGAACTGTTTTTGTCGGTATAAACCCGAAAATAGCAGAACTTGCACCGTTTTCGACAAAACGGAATATGCAGGTAGAGTCCCAACGTCGTTTCTGGCGAAGCGGGTGATTTCAACACTGTCATCGCGTCGGAGACAGCCTCCTTGCTCCAGAAAGAATAGGGAGGGTAGTTCGAGACAAAAACGCTCCCGACTTCAGTGCTTTCCGAATCTAGCCGTGTGGTCGCGGGTTCCGACTTGACACTTTTTTCTTTATTCCTCATCGTTTACCTTTTTGCCGAAACAGTATAAAACGCCGTCGTCCGTCCCTATCACCAACTTACCGCCGCCAACACTCGGCGACGCCATAATCGAAGCTCCGGCAACAAATTCCCATACCTTCTCACCCGAATGAATATTTAACCCGTATATGACTCCGCCCGTGGTTCCAAAAAACACTCGCTCGCCCACGATGACCGGCGACGAATCCACTCGCGACTTGGCTGGGTAGCTCCATAACAGGTCGCCGGTCTCCGGCTTGAGGGCATGAATCATCTTGTCCCTGCCGCCAACAATGAGGATATCGTTCGTAATGGCAGCCGAAGCATAGAACGGAAACTGTTTTTCCGGATTTTCGTAACGCCAGAGTATATTCGCGTTTGACAAGTCAATACCCAAAACGCGATTGCCAAACGTTCCGGCATAGGCGCGATGATTCAGCGTTGCGGGACTGGCAGCGACGTAGTCGCCCAGTTCTATACGCTTTTCTTCCCGACCGTTTTCCAGGTTGATGAGGCGAAGATAACTATCACACCCGGTGATAACCGCGACTCCTTTGGAAATCGACGGTGAGCCGTGCACGTAGCCTTCGGTTTGGAACTTCCAAATCAGGGAACCGTCCGCAATGGATAAACAGTAAAGATACTGATCATAGGAACCGAAGATAACGCGATCCTCTGCGAAATTCGCCGACGAAATTATACCCGCCTCGGTACGGAAAATCCAACGTTTTACGCCGTTTTTTGCATCAACCGCGTGAAAATCGCCCGTTTCATCGCCAAAGCAGACCACGTCTCCAAATACGGATGGCGAAGATTTGATTTCGTTCGAGGCTTCGTACTTCCATCGGAGTTCCCCGGTCACGAGATTGACCGCATGTAGATGTCCGTCCCACGAACCAACATAGGCGGTTTTGCCTGCAATAGCTGCGGTTGACTCAATTCCTTCCTCGGCTTGAAATGCCCATAAGAGCTCCAAATTGTCGGGTAATTTGCTCGTAGCAACCCCCGTTAACGCCGAATTACCTCGGAAACTGAGCCAATCTTCCGAAGAAACCGCACCCCGCTCAACCGAATGGAGCAAAACAAAACCTAGAAAAACGCAAATCGCAATGCATGACACCCGATGGGATTTAGTAGGCAGACTCATAAAGCTGAAGCAACTCGTTTTCACCAACAGGCCGCGGGTTAAATTGTCCTGTCCACTGATTCGCAGCCTCTTTTGCCAATTCAGGCAAATCACCCTCATCAATCTCAAAATCACGTAGCATACTAGGCAAACGTGCGGCGGTTTTCAACTCACATATACGTTCAGAAAGCGATGAAGAATGCAACTCTCGGTATTGTTCGCCGGCGACTTGGGAATTGAATTCAATAACGTGCGGAAGCATCAGTCCAACCGCGACCCCATGCGTAATCCCGTATTTTGCGGTCAATGGATTGGCGCAGGCGTGCGCGGCGCCCAACATCGAATTCTCGATTGCAATACCGGCAAAATGGGCTCCCAACAGCATCTGACTCTGCGCCTCAGAGTTTGCCGGATCCGTAATCGCAACCTCAAAGCCGGCTTCAAGCAAACGCCATGCCTCTCTCGAAAACAGTTGTGAAACCGGATTTCGACACGTTGTAACATGGCTTTCCAGCGCGTGAGAGATAGCGTCAATTCCCGAACTCGCCCTTACGTATTCAGGAGCACTGCCAATCAACACGGGATCGAGTATTACCGTTCTAAACCGGGCTTTCTTGTCGCCGCACGCCATCTTAATATGGCTCTTTTCCTGAGCAATCAACGCAAAAGACTGAGCTTCGCTGCCTGTCCCGGCGGTCGTTGGAATTCCAATGGATGGGAGCATGGGCTTGGCGGCTTTATCCATGCCCCGGTAGTCCTCCATCTCCCCGCCATTTGTAAGGATAAAGTTTATCCCTTTGGCACAATCCATCGCGCTCCCGCCGCCAAGCGCAACGATGAGATCGAGATGTCCCAAATCTTTGGCAAACCGGACGCCGTTGGCAACATGCCTCGTTGTCGGATTCTCTTCAACATCCTCAAACACGGCAGCGCCGATAGAATCTTGTTTGAGAAAATGGAGCGCTTTTTCGACGATTCCCGCTTTGGAAACGCCGGGATCGGTTACAACTAAAGCCCTGTGCGCTCCCAGCGTCATTGCCAAATCCCCCAGCTTACTTAACGCCTCCTCTCCAAAAACCACGCGGGTTGAAGGTTGGAAATCGAAAGAACGCATTTCTACATCCGGTATCTGCTTGGCTCAAGGCGTGGCTGAAATCTGTAACGCCCGCTGTTGATACAGAAAATCAAAAAGATTCCCTTCATGCGGCTGATCCCACGAAATTTGATTTGTGGGAATGGGGCCCAGATTCAGGCGATCCACCACGGTTGAGGTAAGCAAGTCGCGCTTAAATCCTCTATCCTCCGTGATGGCAGTCACAACTAACGTGGGGCCAATGTGTTCTAACATGGCTTTTTGAGGCATCTCGACCACACTGACAAAGGGAAATAGAAATTCAGTGTTCGCCAATGGGTGTGCCGCGTCTTCACACCGGATGACCGTCGGAAGGAGGAATGTGCATCCATCCACTTCCGCTACCCTCTCCGACCCTCGAACCATCGCCGTGACATCCGTTGCGCCAGGCACTTTGAGGTGATTGTCAATGAGATTTGAAATCTGATGGGCGGCTTCGGGATTCGGGAAAGCGGCAATCTCGGCTTGCGGATTATCCAGTGGTTTCGCCTCAATTCGCGACAGTCGTGACGCCAACGCTTCCGCTACATGTCGGCCATCTGATGGAACCCAAACTCCCGAAGCGTTGATGCACGACCTACCCCCATTTTCCGCAACAGAGTCAACCATCAAGTCTAAGTAATCTTCCCAGTGTGCGATCGCATCCTCGGCAACGACAATTTTGCTTTGACCGGGGCCATGAATCTGCACGCGAGGATCCGCTTTCCAAGGGGCAACCGTGGCGCCGCCGCCAAAAAGCATCGATCGACCACATCGCAACAGAATCTCGCCAGCCCCCGAATAATCTGTCGGATAAAACCCGAACCCTTCCGCAGGACAACCTGCCTCAATCAGCGCCTGCGCGATACGAAAAGGCGTCCACGGCTCCAAACTGCCGGGTTTGAGAACGAGCGGAGTCTTGAGCGCAATTGCCGGAATCCAGAGCGCATGCACGCCGGGAGAATTATTCGGAAGTATTGCGCCCAAGGCATCTGTTTGCGGCACATAACTCAGGTGCCGTCCGTCTTGAACGCCCCATCCTGCATCAAGAACAGAGAGATCCAAGCCTCGTGTCAACCCCCCGAGAATAGCCTCAAGCTCTTCAAGCGCCAACCGAATCTTTGCCATATTTTTCCAGCAAAGCGATTCCGGCATTCCCGTGGTTGCAGACAAGCAGCGAATATAATCATCCGGAGATTGTGATGTGCCATCCACCGGCAGGTTCGATTCCGCAAAAAGCCGCGCCGCCTCTTTACAGATTGCTAGCAAGTCCGACACGGAAAACGCCTCCAACGTCCGCCTATTCTCGCCTACTTCATGCAAATCCTTTGCAATCAATCCTGAATTGGCTTGACTCACGCTGGCAATCGGCTCGCCCGTCTTGACATGAGGCACCTGAACCGTGCTTAAACTTTTATACGAACGTCCAGCCCGCAGAATCGGAATGTGTATCATTGGTATTACACGCGTAAATTTGGCGGTTGATCGAATATAGCATTCCGCGGTTCATAGCGTAATCTTTGTCACCCAACCGGAAGTCGCATCGCAATAAGCGAAACCCTCGTTGAAGACTGACAGACCGTGCGGTTCGGGGTGCGGCTCCGGCACTTCAATTCGATCCAATTCTCGACCATCATTCAAGTCTAGTTTGACGATGACGCGGTCCGACGTGTGCACGACCCAGATACCGTCATCCAATCGCACCATACCGTGACCGCGAGTATACGGCAGGGGAATCGTACGCTGCACAGACCAGTCGGCAATTTTTACCTTGTGCAGAACTTGGTCCTTGAGGGTTTGAACCCAGAGATAGCCCTCTTCATAATAGTCGTATTCAACGCCATGCGTACCGCCTCCGCCGGGTAGCGGATATCGCTCCTCAGTGTTGCCGGTATCCGGATTAACCCTAAGTATGTCCGATTCACCCGCCTTTGCATCCGTCGGGCGGGCCGGTCTCCAGCGGCTTCCCTCGCCGTTCGCTGCCAACCAAAGCGAACCGTCGCCATAAGCCATACCGCTGGTATTGGACGATTCGGACGCAATCTCCGAAATTATTTTGGGCACACCGTATTCAGACGTTTCCTCCATCTCTAGCAGAGCGACCCGATCGGTTATCTGATCAACAACCCAGAGACCATCGTCGGTCATCTGCAATCCATTCGGCATAGAATAGGGCGCCCGGAACAATTTTTCGATTTTTCTAGCCATCTGTCCTCTTAGTCCTCCCAACATAACCATTTTTCATAAGTTGTGCCCTCGCCTGACGACCGTTTTCCAGCCAAACCGTATGCCTTCGGCGCGGCTGATGCCTAGCGACTGTGGCAGGCTAGTACACGCCTATGACAACCGACTCCTGTAACTCCGAAAATAACCTGAGATTCTCGACACCATCCCAAGGATAACTATGGATTGGTTTTGCCCGTTCCGCTTCGTCCCTTTCGAGGAAGCGCGGCATAAAAAATTCCTTCGTTAGGGTGGTCAACATGACCCGTCCCGTATCACCGTAGTCAACGGTTTCTTCCGTGTTTTCCGGGTTGACCAATTCGATAACGGCACGCGGTTGAGGCGGATAATAGATAATCGCGTAGCTATCGGCGGGATCGAACGGTTTACAACACGCCAAACCCATCAGAGTATTTCCGTAGGTGGGAATAAAATCGATTCCGGGGACCAGCTCCTCCCGCGCGAAACGGTGAAACTGCGCGTTCATCTCGGTTCCACCGCAAAAAATACCCCGAATACCCGCTTTCTTCAAGGAGATTTTCGCGCAGAGCACTTCAAGCAGTTTTGGCGTCGTGAACAGACACTGGATAGTGTCATGCGCTCGCAAGATGTTCAGCGCTTGATCGATTACATGGCTTTTGTATGCGTCTAATTCTTGATGTTTCCCATACTTGATGAGTTTGTTTACCCAGCGCGGATCCAAATCTACGAGAAAGCAGATTCCCCCTCGATGCTGCGCTAGATGCTCGACAGCGAGGCGCAGTCGCCTTGGTCCCGTAGGTCCGAGCATCAGCCAATCACTTCCGCGAGGAAAACTCGAGTCGGAAAGCGTTTCGCTGTATATTTCGTAGTCAATCTGAAAATCACGGACACTAATACGAGATTTCGGAATCCCGGTAGAACCGCCGGTTTCAAACACGTAAACCGGTTCGTCCGCATACGCTTTCGGCACCCAGCGTCGCACTGGTCCGCCGCGCAACCACTCCTCCTGAAAATGTCCAAGGAGTTTTAAATCGTCGTAGCCTCCGATTTCCTTGCGCGGGTCAAATTCGAGTTTATCCGCAAACTCTAGCCAAAACGGACATCCTGTCTCTGGATTAAAATGCCACTCGACTATTTCACGGACATGAACGTCTAGTTGACACCGTGCCTCTTCTACTCTGCGAGAAAGAGATTGACTTGAGATTTCCATAACTGGATTAGGGATTCAACCGTTCAAAACTAAGGGTGTCATTCGGCATGTTCAATTGTCATTCAGTTCTTGTCGAAATTCTTCAATTGAGGTACTTCGGATTGCCCGACGGTGCAAGGTTCGGAGTTGGTTGTGATTTCGATTTTGTAAGATGGCATCAGAAATAGAATGCGGAATGGCGCCAAACCGTTCATCAAGGATTTCAATAATCGCGAATACCCATTGCGGCATAAGTCCTAATCCAAAGCGATTCGGTAGACTAGATCTAGGTGCACGTAACGAGGGTCTGTCTTCACTCCTCGGCGATCGCAAAAAGCGTATTCCGGCTCACGATGTACAGCACCTTGTTCTTCGCCAAAGGCGTGGTGTACACAGCGCTTCCCATATTGACGTTGTAGATTATTTCTTTCTGTTTGGCTGCCTTGAATACCGTGACCTCTCCGTCTTCATCGCCGATGTACACCTTTCCGTCTGCTACGAACGGCGAACCCCAAATCGCGGCGAATGTATCGTGTGTCCAATAACGCTCGCCGGTGTCGGCATTAAGGCAGTAGACAAAGCCGCTCAAGTCCGCCGCGTATAGCAAGCCTTCGTGAATCGCGACGGTGGATATTGTACGATTGTAATTTTCGTCTCCAAAATGCCAAACCGCCGCCGTTGCAGTGACATCCCCACTGCCTGTCGCATCGATCGCCCAAAGGTGTCCGACTCCCTCCCCATGTTCCGGGTCTTGTCCAACACCGACATAAACCCTGTTGTTGTGGATAACAGGAGTCGAAATAATGGCGTTTCGAGTCCCTCTTCCTCCCAACTCCCACACGGAGTCTTTGGGATTGCAATCAAATTTCCAGATGAGTTTTCCCGTCTCCGGTTCAAGAGAATACACCCAACCGTCACCGCCGGGAAGTATGACCTGAGGCGCTCCGTTAATCTCTGCATACGCCGGATTAGACCATTGACCATGGAGGATGTTTTCACCGGGCAGGTCGCTCTCCCAGACGAGCTTGCCCGTGTCTTTATTGACCGCAATGAAACTCGGGGCGAACGGCGACGGAATGTGGATATGGCCTTCATCAACTCCATTACTCGTAATGACAAAAAGTAAATCTCCGGCGCCAACCGGCGAGCAAGTGGCAAGATTATGCGGGAAAACATCAAGCTCTTCCATCATATCGTACTTCCATATAATATCGCCATCGATCTCGGTCGCGTCGGTTTCACTTGTAAATGGACCGTCATTTTCACCGTCCTTGAAACCCTCGGTATCAATACAAACCACCTCGCAACGGTTTGAGATGTAGTATAAACGATTTCCTTCAATGAAGGGTGTTGAACAAATCCCCTGTTGAGGCCAATCGTTGACTCTACCTGCCGGCAGTTTGGTGTGCGTTGATTGCCAAAGAAACGATCCATCCGTTTCGTTGAATGCCATGATGACGCCGCGATCGCCTGTGAGTTTGGGATTGCGCAGACCTTGATTATTTGTTCCTACAAATACTTTTCCGCCAATGATAACAGGTCCCGCATAAGATTGCGATCCGAGTTCGGCTTTCCACTTAATGTTCTCCCCGCTCTTCGGATCCCATTTTTCGGGCAAATCGGTCTCATCGGAAACTAGATTGCGTGATGGTGTAAATCCCCACATTGCCGTATCTTCGGCGTGATCAGCGGACACCGTGGCCGGGAACATAAGCGCACTTACGGCAATAAGCGCGATAGCGCCGGTAATTGAAATTTGTAACTTAAGCATTTATCATCCCTTTATCGTGGTAACAACTAACTGAAATCTCATAGAACCTTACTGGAATAACGCAGTGAGGGTGTCTTCAATTCTTCCAAACTTTCAGATTGTCATAATATATCTCGGCGGGCGAATAACCATAAATACCCGGACTTCCTTCACGGTTCGGCAGCGGATCCTCAACCGTAATCGTCCAATCGCCGGGTTCAGGCGCGTCCTTTTGCCAAACCTTCCCTTTGACGACCGCTTTGTCGCTAGAGAGTTCCACGGTCATTTTCATGGTATACCAAACATTGGGCTCCCACTTGAGGTTAATCGACTTTGCCATGCGCAGGTCCGAGCGCCAAGAGAGTACTTGAAGCCGCTGATGATTGCCTTGCATCTCTAACGTATATCGATTCGCGATAAGCCCCATGTCGGGCAGATTCCGTTTGGGCTTGGTGCCCATCAAGTCGACCTGAATCGTGTAATCGTTCATGTTTGGAGGACCAATATATACATTGGATCGGTGTAGTCCTCGACGCGCGGGCGGTTTTACAAGAACTTTGTTCCCGCTCATCTCTCGGACAACGAATCGCCCGGTTGCGCGAACCCAATGCGGCGGATGCTCCCCTTCTGAAATTGAGTCGAAATCCTCATGCCACGGTAATTCGGGAACGACGCGGACACGCGCAGACGCTTGCACACCGCCAATCTGGGCAGACACAGTACCTGCTTGTCCAACGTCACCCGCCTCAATTTTCAACTTCCCGCGGCTATCAATCACACCCATCAATCCGTCGAGCGTCCACATACTACCTCCCTCTTCCAACAAGGCGCCTTCCTTATCAAAGACTCGGGCGCTGAATTGAACTGTTTCCCCCGGCTTACTCAAGACTTCAGCGGGAATAATCCGGATTGTGGCAGGTGTGGCGTCACTTGTGACTATTTCAGGTTTACTTGGCGGATATTTCACACTCTTCGGCGCTTCAGCGCCCGAAACCGCTTTCACGCGATATTCCTTGTTTCCCAAGCAGTAAATCCCGGTCTCGGTGGCAAAGTAAATCCGGCCATGGGCTATAGCCGGCGAACCGTAAATCTCCGCGTAACGTCCGGACTCCATTTCGATCTGCTCCGTATCAAGTGATGTACATTCGTTCTCGCCAGGTTGAAGAATGTGAAAATGGCCATTGACCTCGGTGACATAGATCTTTCCATCCGCCACGACAGGCGACCCTTTGCCAACCGTCCCAAGGCTGTGAACCCAATGCACTTCGCCGGTGTCGCCGTTTAGACAATGCAAGTTTGCCGAGCTATCTACGACGTAGAGGCGCCCATCGTGGAATGCCGGTGAACTATAGCCTGCCTCAATGCCATCGACACGCCAGACTTCATGCGATTTGGTAACATCGCCCGTTCCCGTTCCATCAATGCAAACGACGCGCCCCATGACCGTCGTGTCCGTATTCTCACGATTATGACTTGCGTAGACCCGCGTCCCGTCTACCACCACCGAAGCATTGAGGGGGCCTTGACTGACCTGGAATCCCCAAATTCTTTCACCTGTGTTGACGTCCATTGCATATACGTGGCCATCGGAATTACCGTCAATCAACAAGCGGCGTCCTCCAATCTCGGTAACCACACTAACGGGATACGTTGTGTCTTTTGGACGCCCACCGGGGGTCGCTGTCCAAACCACATCACCGGTTCGCTTGTCAAAAGCGAAATAGCGGTGGCGCATCGGGGCGTGCTTACCCCAGCTCGTGTTGAGGAAACTTAAAATCACGAGGTTTCTGTCCACCAGAGGTGTAACAACACGCCCGCCATAGCCGGTGAAACGCCCGAACTCCTCTGTCAAAGAGCGCGACCAGATAATCGCGCCGCTGCTATCGAAGCAAGCAAATACTCCACTTATAGTGTGGGCGTAAACATTGCCGGTTTCAGGATCGCCAGCCAGGCTGGTCCAACCCAATCGATTAAAGGGGATGGTACTGTGGAAGACGTTGAATCGATGTTCCCACAGCAGCGCTCCCGTTTCCGCGTTGAAGCAGGCAACTCTTTCTTGTTCGGTAATATCTTCCCCAACTCGGCCGATGACATAGACACGCTCGTTAAGAACGATAGGCGTGGATCTACCGATGAAATCTGCCTTCCACATCAGGTTTTCTCCATCCTGCGACCATGTGGAAACCAAACCTGTTTCCGATGATGCGCCATCTTGAGTCGGTCCCCGCCAAGCGTGCCAATCGACACCCCACCCATCAAGATTTGCCAACGAGATCAGTGTCAAGCAAAATACCACAAGTTTTACTCTACTATAGGACTTCCGCATCCGAGTTCTCCTCTTCTCCTGTTTAAAGTAATGTAGTGAAGACATAAATATAGACGCCAAAACTCTAATCAAGTTTACTGTAGAACGCCCTAAGGTTGCTGATTGTGCTAGAGTATTTCGCTAGCGAAGTGTTTGCCGGGTGTCAATCCGTCGAACTCTAAAACAAGAGGTTTTCAATAGAATCATGCGTTGGGCAAAACTGAAACAGAGGTTTCAGATATAATCGCTCGGAATTCCAATTTTGCCAATGGCGCCTCCGGTCGATACCATCGGCTGCGCCGGGTGTGACCAGAATATGCCGCTCTCCGGTGCGCGCATTATCTCCCGCAGATTGCCAAAGACATCGCGAATCTCGGCTACCGGCTGATGCGCATCTACGTAATCGTAGAGATTTACCTTATAGTATATGAATCCACCTTCGTTACTCAGCAACGTAATCAATCGATTTACAAGCGCCTGTCTTTCAGGCAGTTCGGGATCTCCCTTGATAAAACCGTAGTATCTCAGGACGTTCCGAATCCCGCGGGCGCCTTTCGCGATACTACCTGCGTCCCAACCTATGCAGCCGCCCAGTTCCGGGTCAATTGTCGGAATACCGATATCCGGCGCCGCTTGTGCGAGTTGCCCTTGAGGTCCTTTCTGATTGAAAATATACCCGACACCAAAGACGCGCGCCAACTCGAGGCAAGCCTTATGTTGCGGGTGTTTGCCATCCACGCGAACACGTACCTCGTCAATCATCGGATGAACCCCGCCCTGATGAAGGTCGATGCAATAGTCCGATTGAGAGATGGCGGCGTTAAAGAGATAATGCGCAATTCGCTCGCTTGACGTTCCAAACGGCTTGCCCGGAAAACAGCGGTTCATTTTCATGTCATCAATCGGACTGAATGCTTGCCTCGCGTGAAAGGCGTGAAAATTCACGACGGGCACGGCTATGATTTTGCCGCTCAGACTGTCGGGCCGGATTGTTCGTAACAATTCATGAATGACAGCAATACCGTTCAGTTCATCGCCATCACTCACAGCTTGAACGTAAAGAGTTGTGCCGGGATGGATGCCGTTAATCAACACGACAGGCAGCCGAATCGGCGTTCCGTCCTCCATTGTACCTACATGTAGATGGCCCTCGGATCGCTGCCCCGGCTCAACTGCAAGCGTATCAACGACAAGGTCAACTTTTTTGGAATGGCGCCTCATGTTTACCTTAATATTGTGAAAGATATCATAGAGGTATCCTCTTACTGGTTCGGCACATTGTGGCGGATGTGCTCCGAAACTGACTTCTATACGGCGCCACGCCACGATATGGCAAATTTCATCGAACTCGCTTAAGCTAAGTTGCGAGTCATAGACTTTTCAAACGCGCCGCTCGTTATAACTGCCGTAAACAACAGACCTAGTGAAAATTATACGCTTTCCCGTCCCATTGTCAACAGAAATGTTTCCAATAGATATCGGATTACGTAGTGTGGAAGACCACGCTACGTATAGCCCAGAAGCAACTCATCAACGTTTCTCCAATTGCCAGCCCCACAAAAAATGGAATCGCGCGTCGATACCCCTTTATTCCGCTGTGCTTGAGTATCAACCATCGCGCGACCATGGCAACCAATAGCGGAAACCATATCACTTCGGGGGTATTCGGCGCCAAACCGATAACATAGCCCGCGGGGTGAAGCGGGCACCAGATGAACCGGGTACGAATGAACATCACGCCAAGGTTGAAAAAGAAAGCGGCGGCAAGAACTATCACCGCGAACCAATTCGTCGACTTGGGATTAATCAGCCAAGAAGAAAGGAAGTTATATGTCTCCAGCCCGCCCGCGTGAATTTGTTCCGCATTCGCCGCCACTCCGGTTTTATATATGGCGTAGGGGTAAATCAGCAGACTTGATTCGATCCCCACGATGCTGGCAATGACCAGTACAGCGAACATCGTCCGATTTCGGATCCCCGCTCGATCCGCTAGTTTGAAAGCTTCAAGCTGATCCGGCATCGGATGGGTGCGAAAGGATGCATAACTTGCTCCGCTAAGCCAATTCAGGAGTGACAACATCGTCAAATTTGGCGCTCTGAGGCTCCGTGTACCAAACATTGACACAATCAGATATTGGGGGGTAACGTAGCCGATTCCGTGAACTGGCGGCCCCAACTCGGCACGCATGCGCGCCAGTCCAACAACAATGGATAGATACACCGCTATAAAAACGATACACGCCCAAACCGACATTCCACCTTTCACGCAGAAACCCATCAGCGAAAGAAGGCAGACACACAGTGTAATCACCGACCACCTATAAGGAATCGGTTCGGCGGCATCTCTCATTCGATCTGAGCGCAACGCTCGACGAAACACATGAGAAATATGCTTCCGTCCGCTCCAACACGCAACGGTCAACAAGGCAAACAGCGCGCCCGCCCCCTGTTCCCCGAAAAATGGATACCCAGCCACGTTTTGGATACCAGCCGCGCTGCCAATCAGAAGTTGCGCTTTATTTACAAAGTAGAAAAACACACAAGAAAAAAGGAGATCCAAGGGTAGAAGGAACGCTATTCCTATCATTAGCGCATTGAAGCGAACCGGCAGACTTCCCAGAGCGTTCCACGGCTTCTGAGTAAAGTATACGTTTAGATCATAGTCTGTGACGATTCGCGGTATATTCGGTAGCACATCGTGAAGCCCATTGGTTAAACCGATTGCCACCGGAATCGCAAAACCGATAATTGCCAAACGACTTCCATAAATTGCACCTGATCGAGCCGTAATCTCGAAAGGGATTTGGATAATTGGATATGACAGTTTCTCGTTCTCCACCCACTGTTTTCGTATGATTGTCGTCAGGCAAAGGAAGATAACCATCAGGAGAAAAATGACAAGCGACCACGATAAAATCGGCGTAATCCAATGTTTCAAATAGCCATCCGAGAAGAAATTACGGTTCCCCTCATAGAAGTTTTGAACGGTCCGTGAATCGGAGATTATAAGCCAGTCGGGTAGATGATGGAAGAAGAGCGCTCTCCAGTCGTTTTCGAGAGTCGCAAAGCGATGCGCGTAAGGCATCAGTCCCATCAAACGCGGTATGTTGTCATGGCCCGTGAAAGCGCTCCCAACGGCGACCATCGAAAAAATTACGAGCATCTCCTGTTGACTGAGTTCGGCTCTCGGAAAAATCCGCCGAACAACCATGTTTAACCACGTAATTATCAGCAGGGCAAATAGTACATTTATCGACAGCGCCACCGTCGTCAGATGCGCCGTATGCCAAAGCATCTCTGCATACGCAAGCCAGTAGGTGTTGATGACAATCAACAAGCTGCCAATGAGTACGGTTCGCTTCGATATGGGGTGAGAAGCACGTTGTCTTGCCATACTGAAATTCCAGGGGGGAATAATTCGCCACATGAGATGCAAGATGGCTATTCGCACGCGGGACTTGAATGTGCGGTTCGTTTCCTTGCGATTGCACCATCCGGTACAATCAGAGTGTGACAGGCCATCCGATTTAGGGCAATGAAAGCCGATTCGTCACAATGATACAGCCCTGAAAGTGGCACGGTTAAAGGATTTATAAGCGATGGCACATGAATTGCGCAGCTTGTTCTATCACAGAGTCTATATGTCTTCACTCTCGCGCGAGATGACATATCTTGGTTGCCGCTAACTGCGGCTTGTTGCAAGTAAAACGGGAGTTTCTGTCTCAAAGTTGTCGTGAACCCAGAGATTCCCGTTACTTGGCAATAATCTTTGGGTGTTCTTTGACTAGTCGTATCACGTTCTTTCGCATCCATTAATACCATTTCTCTAAAATGCAAGTGCAATTTAGAGAAATGGTATAAGCCAAATATCTTAAGGAGGCACAAAATGAGTACCAAGAGAACTTCCGGCGCGTTTATGACATCGGTGATTCTTCATGTAATCATCGTATTGGTTGCGGGATTATACTTTTTGAGTCAGACCCAAAAATTCAAGAGTCTAATTGGAGTGGATATTCTTCAACCGAATAACCCGCCACCGCCACGAGTGCGACCGCGTATCGTAAAACCACCGATTCAACCGACCGTGCAAGAACGAGCTCCGGTCATTGAGGAATTTGTCCCGGCTCCAAAGAGAGAGGTAATAACATCTCCAATGCGTCCCGGTGTCCAGCCGCGAGCGGCGCAAGACATTACACACCAGGTCATTAAGATTTCGGCGCCTATTAACCCGAACGTCCCGACAGAGGTAAGATCCGACGCGCCAGCGCCGCGTCCAGCCGCGCCGGTAGAATTCGCGACTTCCGACGCTCCCGGGGCATTGGAATTTTCCACTCGCGTCGAAAGCGGACTTCGCACGGCTTCCGGAACCATTACCCGCGGCATCGCCGGCGTTAGCGTACAGTACACCGTTGGCTCGGCGCGCATCCCCGGACTCTCCATGGTGAAAAGTGTCGGCTCGGCACGCGAGGCAGAACTTCTAGCCGATGTCACCGGAAAAATTAGGCTTGGCAATGTTGAAGTACCGCCATTACCAAGAGGTGAACCCGGAGGCGCGGTCGTGGGCATGGGACGAGACATTCGCGGTGTGCTGCGGTTCGGTCGAATTCGCCACAATCTTTCCGACTGGTGGGCGGATGCGTCTTCGCTCAATGCGCTAACGAAATGGCTGAACGAACGTACGAAAATCAAAGCGGATATGAACGTGGAGGGAGGCGCAATGAAGTTGACTGACGCCAACCTAAATAAGAGTCCGCTAGTCTTCATGACGGGGCACGATCCCTCATTGGCGCGTTCTCGCAATCTACTCGGCAGTCAGTACGGCGGCGGCAAGCTAGACAATCGATTCTCTGCGTCCGAGGCGGCCGGGTTACGTCGATATCTGATTGAGAGCGGCGGTCTCATGGTATTTGACGACTGTGGCGTAAATGCCCCGGCGCAGGCTATGGTACGTCTGTTTCTAGCTCAAATGCGATACGTTATGCCCGAATACCAGATTGAGCGCATTTCTAACCAACATGAAGTGTACAACAATTACTATGAATTAGGTGGTCCTCCCGTCGGGTTCGACATATTTTGGTGGGGAACAAGGCCGCAGAGACGGAACTTCCTCGAAGGAATATCGGTTAGGGATAAACTCTCTGTTATAGTTGTTCGGCGTGACTATATGTGCGCGATGGAATCGGTGAGTCTTCCGACACGTGCGGTGCATTACTCGCCCGGCGTTTATCGTTTTATGACGAACGTTGCTGTCTACGCATTAACGCACGGCGACATTGCCGATTACGCGAATTATGTTCCTCCGAATACATTGGCGAATCAACGTTTGCCGACCAACACGCCCGCAGCCGCCAGGGCTCTAAGCCGCTGATTGAGTCCGGAATCAAGCGACCGGTCCATTCACGAAATATCAACGCTGTGGCGAGCAACGCCCGGTTGATTTGCCACAGCGGCGATTCTGCGCCGCGAATCGAAAATTGTTGGGATTTGTATCGCACTCGTTTCAGGGCTTCCCGACTTGCTCAATTACTTCGCCTCGACCGTATGGCTATGCAATGCCGCTTTTTTCACGCGCTCCAACACGGGTTTGTAGGGAGTTCCAGCCACGCGGGATGGCGTGAACGTGCAGTCGTCATTCAAAACCAACTCTTGCTCCGTCAAATCTTGGCGGTAGAAAAATTGGCTTGGGAATAGATCGCCCGGATACGTGAAATTATTCAGCGTCCCCAATTCAACCAAAATCCCCGCGCCGATGCCGCTTTCCAACATGCTCCCGACCCAACAGGGTATGCCGGCGTCCCGCGCCATGTCGTGCAGTTTGACTGTCACCGACAAGCCACCTACGCGACCGGTTTTCAAATTTAGAATTTGACAAGATTTCAGTTTTAACGCCCACTCAAAGGTACGAACGGATGTGATGGATTCGTCCAAACACACCGGAGTCCCAATCTGGCGCTGCAACTCGGCATGGTCTAGCAAATCGGTGTGAAACAGGGGCTGTTCAATCATCGCCAACCCCAACTTGTCGACCTTCTTAAAGAAATCCAGATCGTCCAGGGAATATCCTGAATTGCAATCAATGTGGAATGTCTGTTGCGGGAAAGTCGAGCAGACTACCTGCAACATTTCCAAATCCCAATTGGGGCGCACTTTGAGCTTGACCCGTTTGAAGCCGTCATCTACCGCGCCTTGAATCTTTTCCAGCAACATGTCGATAGAATCCTGTACGCCGAAGTCGGCGCCCGCTTCAACTTTCCTAAATTCGCCGCCAATCAGTTCGTGCAGGGGTTTGTTTTGAATGTTCGCTTGCAGCATCCACCACGCAATCTCAGGCCCCGCCTTTGCAAACGGGTTGCCTTTCATCCAACTGTAAGCGCTCAACAGGTCTTCCGGTGTCTCAAACGACTTGCCTACCAGCGCGGGCGCAATATATTCGACGATGTTATGGTATACCGACATCGCCGATTCAGGGGTGTAGGCTGGCGCTTTCAACGGCGTCGTTTCGCCCCATCCCTCTTTGCCATCCGATTCCATTCGCACGAGAACCGAATGAATACTCGGATCTTCGCCATAAGCGGTTCGCCACGGATATACCAAAGGCAAACTGACATAGTACACATCTATGCGATCAATTTTCATGAACTTTCTCCCCGAGGACTATTATAGTGAAACCAATAATTATTTATACGCCGCGGTAGGTGCGGTTGGAAACCACACCTACGGAAATATGTGTAAATATGAATGGATTGGACTATGGTGGATAACGAATGCCCTAAAGATGCAAATGCTCCTGAACAATCTGGAATGCACGAAATTCACTTGAATTCAACGTGCCTTAAGACTATTGCCAGTCGTGACCTCTTCGTCGATGGAGCGCTTGGTTGCCGAGAATTCAATGATGATGCGCTCCCAAACCGAGCGATTCAAGCGCCAATAACAGGAGGAGAATGGCCGTCGTACCGATAGCTACCTGTAGAAACACCATCTTACGATTTGTCCCATGAATGACGTTGGGCAGCACATCGACCGTTGCAACATAGAGCAACGTACCGGCCGAGGTCAATACCGCAAGCCCCAGCCAGTACCTGTCCAAAGCGCCCATGATGCGCCAAGTGGTGAATAAAGCCACCGGTGTCGCCAGGCTAAAGACAGTTAGCTCTTTCCATGTACGCCGTACATTACCATGGGAATGTTGGCTAAACGCGGAAAGGCTGAATGCGGCGGGCATCTTATGCATAACGATCCCGAGCATAAGCGGCACCGTCAGTGAAATTGAGTTTGTTGTCAACGCGGCGCCCATCGCCAGCCCATCGGTAAGTGCGTGTATACTCAGACCAATTGCGATTCGTGTCGCCAATCCTTTGCCGCGTGAAGGCGCGCTTGACGGATGATGTATGTGGTCCTCCCTCGAGTCGTCGTGATGATGCTCCTCATGCAAATCATGGCCGAAGCCCATAGATTCGACCACTAGCATTAACATAAATCCCGCTAGCAGGGCAAGACCCGCAGTCTGGTAGGCGTTGAAACCAAACGAGCGATGGATCGAGTGTTTCGCATTGCGTTTATGCGCTTCGACTTGATTCCGGTTCTTTCCGTGTGTTGCGCTTTCTTCCGCGTGTAAAATGTGATTTTTATTCTCGTTTCCAGATACGAGGTGAAATCCTTCCGGCAAAGCGACCAATAACGCGGACGAGATTAAAAATCCAGCGGCGAGGCTCGTCGCCCAGCGTAAAAGGTTAGTGCGGGTACGTATACCTAACAGTGGAATAGCCCCAGCCACCAAGGACACTGCAAACATGGTCAGCATGATAACGATGGCTAGGCCGGATGTTGAAGGTAGAGATTTGCTTTCAACACCACACCCCGTTAGAGTTATTAACAACAGCATGTAGAAGACATGTTTATCAATCATCACTATGGCACGCGTTAAAAGAATCGTAATCGCAACGCATTGTTTATACTTAACGCCGCTTGGAATTGCTCTTCCCCGGAAAGATCAAATTTAAGAGTGATCTCCGAATTGCTGGTTCTACACAATTCCCATTAGAGACCATTATTGCCCACAAAAATGCGCAACATTAGCCAATACAAAGTTTAATTGTTCAACTTATGTCAGGACCGCAACAGGCGTAATGAGTTTAGAACGACGAGAATCGTACTGCCTTCGTGAAATATAATGGCAATGCCGATAGTTGCCAAACCAAAAACCGAAGAAACAATAAGCCCGCCAATAACAACCAGCGCAATGAAAAGATTCTGCGAGATAATCCTCCGTGTGGTACGACCAAGCCCTATTGCAAACGGGAGTTTCGATAGATCGTCAGCCATGAGTGCGGCGTCAGCCGTCTCAAGAGCGACATCCGTTCCAGCGCCACCGATTGCAATGCCAGTTGTTGCGTTGGCAAGCGCAGGGGCATCATTAACCCCATCTCCAACCATCGTTACGTTACGATATGAATCCACGAGTTCCCGGATGGCAGTTACTTTATCTTCCGGGAGCAGATTCGCTTGAAATTCGGCGACGGTTGCCTCTTGAGCGATATGAGACGCCACACGTTCGTTGTCACCCGTCAACATGACGGTATGTCTGATCTTCATCTGTTTCAATTGTCCAAGCACGCTCTTTACTTCCGGACGCAATACATCCGCAACTGCAATTACGCCCACAAGTTGCCCATCAACAGCAACCAGCATCGCAGTTTTTCCCTGTTCTTCAAGTTTCGTGATTTGCGCCTGTACCGACGCTATTATTTCCACGTCTGATTCATGATACAATTTCAAGTTTCCGATACAAACAGTTGTTCCCGAAACTTTCGCTTTGATTCCGCGTCCGGTCATTGATTCGACTTCCGTCACTTCCAGCAACTCGAGGCCTCTCTCCATGGCAGCATTTACAACAGCCTGCGCAATCGGGTGGGCAGACCGGTTCTCCACCGCCGCAGCCATGCTTAACCAATGGTTCAGCTCCAGTTCGCCAACCGAGATTAGGTCCGTAACTTCCGGTTTGCCTTTGGTCAAGGTGCCGGTTTTGTCGAACGCAACCGCTTTCACATCTCCCAGATTCTCCAAGTGAATTCCGCCTTTAATGAGTACGCCGTTTCGAGCTGCCTGTGCAATCCCGGCAAGAATCGCGGAAGGCGGACCGAGTGCAAGCGCGCAGGGAGAAGCCGCTACCAATAGTACCATGCCCCGCAGGAAGGAATCGCTAAACGGAAAGCCGTAAAAAAGAAGGAGCAGAATCATGAAAATGTCGCCAATGAGAATCAGTGGGACGAAGATTCGTGAAAACTTCCGAGTAATTCGCTGTGAATTTGATTCTTGGGCTTGCGCTTCCGCGACCATTGCCACCACGCGAGCCAGCATCGTGTCATCCGAAAGACGCGTTACCCGAACTTCCACGCTCCCATCTCCATTAAGCGCCCCCGTGAACATTTGCGACCCCGGTTCTTTATCCACCGGGACAGATTCTCCCGTGATAGTGGACTCATCGACTGTAGTGCTGCCAGCAATCACTTCACCATCAACGGGAATACGCATGCCTGGCTTCACGATTACCACTTCCCCGATTTTCAGGTCATCAACATCCTGCCGTGATTCCCCAGTCTCATCTTTCACTATAGCCGTTTTTGGCGTAAGTTCTGCCAAGCTATGAATCGCATTACGAGCTTTATCAAGCGTTCGTTCCTCCAATGCATGCCCTAAGCCGAACAGAAATAGCAACAACGCTCCTTCGCTAAACTCACCCAAAAATGCCGCGCCAATCGCCGCCACCACCATCAACAGATCTATATCGAAGCGCCGTTCCTTTATCGCGTTGATGGCGTGGCGGACTATATCGAATCCGCCAAACACATACGCGGCAAAATAGAAGAATAAACTTACGGCGCTTATGTGGTAAACTGCTTCAAAGGGAAATGGAAATCCAAAGAAACGTTCTCCGGTCCACCCGATAAGTAGGCACAACCCACATAATAGGCTAAACACTAGCTCGCGGTTCTCTTTGTAACGCGAACATACACTCTCAGTTGCCATGCGATAACCCAAGAGATCTCTTTTTTTCCTCAAACTCGGTTTCTTCCCCGAATCAATGCGGCTTCAACATATCGGTTCAACCCGCTCATGACGTTCAACTAAAGACTGACAATCATGTTAATCCCAATGATCACATAAATCACAGTTCAGACAATTGCCAAAACGCCCCAATAACACCAGCAATTCTCATTTTGAATTTGCCGAGTGATTGAATCTATCGAATCCAGTTGGAGCAGAAGGTCGCGAGCCTATCTGTTGTCATTTTTGGGGGCATATCGTATGGTTTTGTGCGAATTTAACGCTTACACCTGCGGGATCTCTATCGCACTCGCTATCCACTCGTTTGAGGGATCTCTATCGCACTCACTATTCACTCGTTTGATCCTCTGGGGTTAAGATGCGTCGGATTTCGCGATTATATTAAACCATGCAATCAATATAACGCTTTTCAAGAGCGAGAACCTTAAAGCCGACAAGGCTTTGTCGGCTCCGGGTTCCAAAATGAGAATTGCTGGCGTTAAGCGCTTGCCGAGGGAAAACCGCGTGACTTGCGTCCTAAAACGCTTAACTTGATCCCTATGAAGCATGGTAGAAAGAACCGTCTATTGTCGAAATGGAAATCATACGAATTCAAAATCTAAATATCACAATCAATCGGAGGCGCTCAATGAATTGAGCAACTACAAACTGCCGGTTCTTGTAACTTATAGATTCGGAATTAGTATCAGAATCAGGCTTTCTGTCGCCCGGGGAGATATTGATAAGGAAGGATATGCCCGATACACATATAAGGGAACGCTGAAGGATCCATGAACCTCGGGCTGTTTGGCACAACTTCCCGAAAGGAGGATGACCAAGGTAGCCCATCCGTGGTTTCCAAGCCGCTTCACCTAATAACTCATCAACGCAAATATCGCGGCGCGAGATTGACGACCATCTGTTGTAGAATGAAACTTGCGACTTGTCAGGTTACTCAATCTCCCATGTATCGCCCGCATTCAGCAGTTGTTCCAAGTCGCCCTCCCCATTTGCTCGCTTGGCGGCGTCAATTTGCCGAGTCATGAAATCTTCATAGCACGGTCTGTTGAAAGTACGGAGAATACCGACAGGCGTTGGCACGTTCGGCAAATCTGTCATGCGAGCAAAAAAGTGCGCGAGGGTTGGGCCATCTGAATACTGATCATGCACCATGAGATCATCTACGGTATATTGACCATCAGTGAGCGACACTACTTCCGGTAGAAGTTCATTGAGCCGAATCCCTTTGTCGCGGTCTTTTCCGAAAATCAGCGGTTCACCATGCTCCAGAAACACCGTGTTGTCAGCCTTTGTCTCTTTCTCGGTATACTGGAAAAAGGCGCCATCGTTGAACACGTTGCAGTTTTGATAAATCTCCACGAACGACGTGCCTTTGTGTTCAAACGCGGCTTTGATTACACTGCGCAAGTGATTCGGATCCCTATCAAGGGATCGGGCGACAAACGAGACTCTTGACGCCAACGCAAGACTAAGGGTGTTGAACGGATTTTCAATAGATCCCATGGGTGAGGAGTAAGTCACTTTACCTTGTTCGGAGGTCGGCGAATACTGTCCCTTCGTCAAACCGTAAATACGATTGTTGAACAACAGCACATTGATGTCGAGGTTGCGTCGCATCAAATGGATGAAATGGTTGCCGCCAATTGACAGCGCATCACCGTCGCCCGTAATCACCCACACCGAGAGTTCAGGATTAGCAATTTTGACACCCGCCGCTATTGTCGGCGCTCTCCCATGAATGGTGTGAAAACCGTAAGTATCCATATAATACGGAAATCGACTGGAGCAGCCTATTCCGGAGATGAAAACCAGATCTTCTTTCGGGATCCCCAATTCTGGGAGAATTCGCTGGGTTTGCGCAAGAATCGAGTAATCGCCGCAGCCCGGACACCATCTAACATCCTGATCCGATTCGAAATCCCTTTTGGTTAATGTAGGCGCAGCGCCAGGAACCTGATTGGACGTTTCTTGTCTCATGCTTCTCCTTCTACCAACTCAGCAATTTTGGATTCGACTTCAAACACGTGAAAAGGTTGACCTTGTACCTTATTGAGACCTTCCGCCGGTATTAAGTATTCGGCGCGGATTAACTGCCTTAGTTGACCAAGATTAAGTTCCGGGATGAGAACGCGATTGAACCGCTCAAGAATCTCGCCCAAGTCTTTGGGCAAGGGGTTGAGGTAACGCAAATGCGTATGAGAGACAGACGCGCCGTTTTCCTGTTTACGCTCAACCGCCGTACGCACAGCCCCAAATGTTCCTCCCCAACTCAGAACGAGAAGATCGCCCTCCTCAGGGCCGAAAACCTCCGTAGGCGGCACATCATCGGCTATGCGCGCGATCTTTTCTGCCCTAATATGCGTCATCTGTTCATGATTATCCGGATCGTAACTAACATTTCCCGTGATGTCCGCTTTCTCCAACCCTCCAATTCGATGTTCCAAGCCAGGGGTGCCGGGTTTCACCCACGGGCGCGCGAGCGTTATTTCATCGCGAAGATAGGGGCTGAATCCTTCCGCTTCGGTTCGGAAATTCACATCGATGGCAGGCAATTGCGAAATCTCCGGAATTCGCCACGGCTCCGCGCCAAACGCTACATAGAGGTCCGACAAGAAGATGACAGGCGTCATGAATTTGACAGCTATTCGGCAGGCTTCATAAATCGCGTCAAAACAGTCCGATGGCCTTGACGCGGCTATTATCGGAATGGGTGATTCGCCATTCCGTCCATAGTACATTTGCAACAAATCCGCTTGTTCGGTTTTTGTAGGCATGCCCGTCGATGGTCCCGCCCGTTGGATATTGCACACAACAATCGGCAACTCCGCAATCATGGCGAGATTCAACGCCTCGGACTTAAGGGCAAGCCCGGGGCCGCTACTTCCGGTTACGCCCAATGCGCCGCTGAACGCCGCGCCTATAGCGACTCCTATGGCGGCGATCTCATCTTCCATTTGCATGGTGATTACGCCGAAATCCTTGTGGCTTGCCAGACTGTGAAGGATGCTGCTCGCCGGCGTAATCGGATAGCTGCCGTAAACCAACTGCAAGCCCGACATCCGGCAGGCGGCTACAAGTCCAAGCGCCGTCCCCATGTTTCCCTCAATATTCCGGTATTTGCCGGGTGGAAATTCGGCAGGCTCAACTACGTAGGAGGTCGCAAATTGCTCTGTCGCCTCGCAATAGACGTTTCCCGCTTTGAGCGCCAGTGTATTGGCTTCAACATATTGAGGTTTTGTCGCATAGCGTTCCTTTATGAATCCAAGCGTATTCTCCATCGGGCGATTATACAACCAAAAAACCATCCCGACCGCAAAGAAATTCTTGCATCGATCGACCTCACGCTGACTCAAATCCGTGTCTTTGAGCGCCTCCCTCGTTAATCGCGTCAACTCTACCGGGTAAACTTGGAACCGCGCCAACGACCCATCTTCAATGGGGTTGCTTTCGTAGCCAGCCAGCTTGAGATTTCGCGAAGCAAAATTATTGGAGTTTAAGATGAGAATCCCGTTCGGCTTGAGGTTATCTATGTTGACCTTCAAAGCCGCGGGATTCATCGCGACGAGAACGTCACAAGCATCACCGGGCGTATGGATGTTTTCACTAGAAAAATGCAGTTGAAAACCGGATATACCCGCCAAGGAGCCTGCAGGCGCGCGAATTTCCGCCGGGTAGTCAGGAAGCGTTGCAACGTCATTCCCGGCAATCGCAGACGCCTCGGTCATTTGGGTGCCGATTATCTGCGAACCATCGCCGGAGTCACCGGCAAACAGAATTGTAGCCTCCTGAATGGTCTGTTTTTCCTTTTTCATCAAACCTCTCTATCCTTCGCATGTGGCGACATGCCAAAGTGTCCGGTTGTTCAACGGTGTTGACTTTAACTCAACCGATTCTGCCCTGTTCTTAGCTCGACTTTGTACATTTGAACGACATAACGGACAGTGTCAATCAAGCGTTCAGCATAGATGCGGGAGATTTTAACCATCTGGTCTTTTTGGTAGACCATTGAATGAAAAAGTCTCTAGCGGCTTCTGATGCCATGCAACCTGTCGCCCCGCTGGGGCTTTGAAGTGTGGTGTCTCCGCATTTCTACAAACCTGCCGCCCCTCTGGGGCTAAAAGGCAAAACCTTTCAAAGCCGGTCCTATAGGGAGAAATACATGTTACTTGCTGAAAGAATTATTCCGATCTTGATAGTTAATTATTCAAACAGGCTCTTCACGTTTTAGGCGGTCATATCTTTATTTGCGCATCAATGTTTACGCCCCCTCGCGGGACTTCATCGCGCGGCGAATCGGCTTGGGGGGAAGCGTGAGCACATCCTGAGGGAAATGTTCAACGAGGTAAGAGATAATATCGCGCACCGACACGGTGCCAACGGGGTGATTCTCCTCATCTACTATCGGAACATGCCTATAACCGCCCTTCGCCATATACAAGATTGCCGTATCAAGCGAATCTTTCACGTTGGCGGTCTGCGGGTCCTCTTTCATGAAACGCTCGACAGGAATTTTCCTCAGATTGCCCACCGGCTTGTTCATAATCTTCACCAACATATCACGCTCACTGAAAATCCCCTTCAGTATACCGGAGGAAACAATCAATACGTGCCCGACGTGACGATCGATCATCAGATTTATGGCATCTTGGGCGCTCTCACCTATCTCAATCGTCACGGGCGGGGCCATCAGCAAATGAAGAGGTACTTGGATTTCGTGCGGGCTAAGAGTTTTTGAAGGTTCGTCCGGCGTTTCATCCATGATAGCCAGCTCTTCATCAACAACTTCCTCATACAGCATTATTCATCTCCTCTACGCACTACCCTCCAAGAAGGTTGCAACGTGGTTGGTAATGTCCTTGCTTGAGATTACTCCGATCGGATAGCCGCCCTCATCGCCGCGGCTATCATCATCAGACAACACGAGCGGAACGTGGCGGTAGTGACCCAGGTGCATGAGATTCAGGGCAAATGCAATCGGGTCGCTCGCACGCAGCGATTCAGGATCCGGCGTCATAATGTCGTCCACGACTATGTCGTTAGGGTTTGCGCCCGTACCCATAATCTCGACCATCAAGTCCCGCTCGGTGACGATACCAACAAGCCGTTCGTCGGCGTCAACAACCAGCACGCATCCGAATCTGCCATCCTGCATCAACCGGATAGCTTCATTCACCGATGTGCCGACTTCAACGGAACAGGGTTGATTCGGATTGAGTGTGCTGATTGGCAGAGACAATGTGTGTGCATCCATTGTTGACTCCTTTCACAGAAAACGAAAATAGAGGCGAATCGTTTCCGCAAAAATTACGGACTAAGAAATCTGTTTGAATAATAGACAATCGAGATTAGTAGGCGCTTTTCTGTTGCGGAAGAAACCGGGTTTTCAGGAAAAAAGGGATCTCTATGGGATCTCTATCGCACTCATTATTCATTCGCTTGGGGGGATCTCTATCGCACTCGTTATCCACTCGCTTGATCGGTTTCGTAAAAATCCATTTGGAAAAGGTGAACAAAATGTCTACGCGGCACGCGTTTTAGAGCGGTTGGCGTGATTTTGTCGTAGTTTTTTGTCAAAAACGCCTTCGAAAAATAGGCACAAAACGCGAACAAAAAGCCGATTTTCGGGGGCGCGTTCACGCTGATCGAGTTCGTCCGATCCAGTGATAATGCGGGTTCCAGCCCGCGCCAAGGTGAACAAGATGTTAACGGCGGCAAAAAGATCTTCGTCTTCACTGTTCGTTCAGCGGTCAGAGTCCACCGTGAATGTTGTGATTTACGCGCCGTTTTGGGTTGTTACGTCTCGGTCTCCTCCTCATACCTTATATTATACTATACGTATATCACGTTGTCAAGTAAAAATTGTTGTCTGAACCGGGATTTATGTGATTAAGTGATGGACTATGCAAATCGCGAGTTGCTGATAGTTTCCATCTTTATAGCCCCAGAGGGGCGGCACCCGGACAATTATCCATCTAAGAAAACAAGAAGGCAACGGCAAGTTAACCGCTTTGAATCGGATGACGCACACTTGAAAAAACAGACCTGTCGCCCCTCTGGGGCTTTGGAATATGGCGCCATCCCATTTCTACAAACCTGCGGGATCTCTATCGCACTCGCTATTCACTCGCTTGATCCCCTCTGGGGCTTGGGGCTGTGGTAAAGCCATAATTACTTAGAAATCCAAACGTTACAATCTATCCCAAACGTGCAATGAATTGCACTACTACGAACCTTAAGTGATGAACCGCTCAACGCAACCTTCAGGACCCTTGCATTATTGCGTCAGGCGTCTATCGGAGCTGTTACGGATTGGGTCGCGCCTCCCCAGCCTGTTATGAGCATCGTACTCCGCCCGGCTGGTCCACCCGCAACCATGACAATTACTTCGTCAGGTTCGCGGGCGGCATTCGTTCCCACTGCGGGATGATTAATCTTGGTATTCTCGGCGACAAATTCTTGGACCTCGCGTTTGGTGAACCCCTCGTCGCCAATGGTCTTGGAATGCTCCGGACTCAATACGATGACCGCCTCTCCATCGGGGATTCCCGGCGCGGCTAGATTAGAACAGATTGTATCGAGGATTCCTTCAGCCGTATTGCTGGCGTGGTCATCGGCATTTCGCGGCGATGCGCCGGCAAAGACGGTAACCGTACTTTGAGACGCCTCAAATCCACGATCGACGTGCAACGGGGGCCACGGGCTAACCTCCTCTTTCTCGCCGATGCAGTAGGTGAACTTCCCCGAGTGTCCGAACGTGGCGCGATCCAACTCCCCGGGCAACGCGCCGCCGATGTTGGTACAGACGAGACGGACGGCTCTGCCAATCGTGGCATTGCTGCGCCAACCTTGACCGAATACATTGAAGCCGTCATTGATATTCAATTTTTCTCGCACGGGCCCATTGACGATCAAAAGGGGTGATACGAGCGATGTGGTTACCTGAATGCCGTGCAGGCTAAACGGCTCAGCCGTCATGGCTTCTATCGCCGCAATGACAACGGGCAAGTATATGGGCTTGCAGCCCGCCATTACGGCGTTGATTGCGACCTTCTCAACCGTGGCGCGTCCCCATTTGGGCGGAATCGGCGCGATAATCTCATCCGCGGCGCGTTTCGTTCCCGCGAGCATGCGCTCCACTCGTTCCGGGGTTGGCGGAACTACCGGCAAGCCATCCGTCCAGCCATTTCGATAAGCGACTTCTATCGGATCCGTTTCGCCGCTCACTTCGATCAGATTGGATTGCCATTGCGACTCTGTCATTTGCGCTCTCTTTGCCGCCACAGTCGGTGGATTTTTGGAAGTCTCAACCATTTCGTTGGCAGCGATGCACGTTAAGCTCGACTTTGTACATTTGAGCGACATAACAGACGGCGTCAATCAAGCACTGAAGAAAATCGGGGACGATTTTAACCATCTCGTCGTTTTGATCGACGTTTGAAAAAGTCTGTAGTGTTTTCCATTACCACCACAGCGGGGCAAGATGCCCCGCCTACGGGATTGGGATCGCCCCGGCTTATGTCAAATCCAGATATTGTGCTTTTGTACAAAGTCGAGTTAAGAGCCTGCTTGAATAATAGACAATCGGGATTAGTGGACACTTTTCTGCTACGGAAGAAACCGAGTTTTCAAGAAAAAACTCGGTTTCGATGTCGGCGCCAAATGTATTGGGTTGACAGGATTCGGAGTTACTGCTATTATTATACCAAATTTTAAGACTAGTTACAAGGGAGAATCGCTGATTTTGGTTACATTTCACGGCATCATCGCAGCGCGCCAAGTCGTCTACCGGTTTCTTCAACCTACGCCGCTAATTCCGTATCCGGAGTTGTCTAGCCTGCTCGGTTTTAACGCCTACATCAAGCACGAAAATCACCTTCCAACCGGGAGTTTCAAAGTTCGGGGCGGGTTGAACTTCATGGCGCAACTTTCGCAAGAACAGAAGGAACGCGGCGTCTCCACGGTTACTCGCGGAAACCATGGACAGTCGATTGCTCTCGCCGGAAGGGAGTTTGGCGTTCACACCACCATTGTCGTACCGTACGGAAACAACCCCGAAAAGAACAGCGCGATGCGCGCCTACGGCGCCGAACTCATCGAGCACGGGGTCGATTTTGACGAGGCGCGCGAGTTCTGCGAGACTCTGCGAACTTCGCGTGGACTTCACTATCTAAATCCTTTAATCGAACCGTCATTGTACCATGGGGTGGGGACGTATTCCCTTGAAATCTTTGAGGAATTGCCGAATCTGGACGCGATTATCGTGCCAATCGGCGGGGGCAGCGGATCGTGCGGCGCCGTCACCGCAGCGCGCGCCATTAATCCGGATGCAAAAATTATCGGGGTCCAAGCGGAAAACGCGCCGTCAATCTATCTCTCATGGAAGGCGGGAAAACCGATTCAGACCAGTTCTTGCGACACCATCGCGGACGGCTTGGCGACACGCGTGCCGTTTGATTTACCGTTATCAATTCTCATGGAAGGCGTCCACAAAATCGTCTTGGTGAGCGAGGAGGAAATTCGGGAGGCAGTCCGAACCGCGTTACGATATACGCACAACTTGGCGGAACCAGCCGCGGCGGCGTCAATCGCGGCGGCTCAAAAACTGAAGGCCGAGTTAAGGGATCAGAATGTCGTGATGGTGATGAGCGGAGCCAACATTGATACTGAAACCCTGAAGTCGATTGTAGGGTGAATGTTGATAACAGGGACGCGGATAAACGCGGATTAACACGGATTAGAAAATCTTAGTCATTGCAACTCCGTGGTTTATTTTCCATGGAGCGCGTTGTCGGAGCGTTTAGGCAGCTGTCTGAAATGTGATTTATGTGATTATAGGGATTGCCATGATTGCGTGCGTAGTGGTTTGATTGACAATTGTCTGAATCACGGATTAAACGGATTAAAAGGATTACACGGATTAAGATTGCCAAGTGGCATGGTCACGAAAAGAGTAATGCGTAAAACCGCCTGTGATGAGTGGATCAAATTAGTAACATGAAGTCGGTTTGACGCCGGGAAGAAACCGAGTTTTGAGGAAAAAACTCGGTTTCGGGTAGACAAATGATGCGTTAATTTTCTTAACTTGATCGCAATGGGGACGCTTATGCTTGCCAGGCGGAACGGGGATCGCATTTTTCATCGGACGCTTAAAGAGGATTGGCAATACATCACGCACGGTGACGGGATCTATCTTTTTGATACGGAAGGTAGGCGTTATCTTGACGCCGCGGCGGGTGTCCATGTCGTGAGCATCGGTCACGGCGTCAAAGAAGTTGTGGATGCCATGGAGGAACAGGCGAGCAAGGTCTGTTTCACATACGGCCGTTTCCTTACCGAAGCGCAGGTGGATCTTGCCGATAAAATTGCCGAACTCGCGCCGGACGGGCTTTCCAGAGTGTTCTATGTCTCCGGCGGATCGGAAGCCACGGAAGCGGCGCTGAAAATGGCGCGCAAGTACCACATCGAAACCGGAAATCCCAAGAAATACAAAGTGATATCGCGATGGCAAAGTTGGCACGGCAACACGATTGGCGCGCTGTCAATGTCCGGACGGACGCCTTGGCGCGAGGACTACGTTCCGTATCTTCTCGATTTTCCGCACATTCCGCCGCCGTTTTGTTATCGCTGCGCTTACGGACAAACCCACCCCGATTGCCGTCTCAGTTGCGCCGAGGAACTTGAACGCGTGATTACCCAAGAGGGCAGCGAATATATTTCCGCATTTATCGCCGAACCAATTCTCGGCACATCCGCCGCCGGTGTGGCGCCGCCACCGGATTACTACCCTACAATTCGGGAGATATGTGATCGTCACAATGTTCTGCTGATTATCGATGAGGTCGTGACCGGATTCGGACGCACGGGGCTCAACTTTGGCATCGATCATTGGGGGGTAACTCCCGACATTATGGCGACAGGCAAGGGGCTTAGCAGCGGTTACACCCCAATTGCCGCTACTATCGCTCATGAGAGGGTATATGACGCTATTTACTCGAAATCGACATCGTTCACGCATGGACACACTTATGGAGGAAATCCGCTCTCTTGCGCGGTTGCGCTTGCCGTACAGAACTTCATTCAGGAACACGACCTCGTGTCGCGGTGCGCGGAGATGGGCGAATTCATGCTTGACAAGCTCCGTGACTTGCAAGACTTGCCAATAGTCGGGGAGGTGCGCGGAAAAGGGCTACTCATCGGGATGGAGTTCGTTGCCGACAAGGACACAGGCACGCCGTTTGATGCCTCAAAAGATGTGACTTCAATGATTGTCGGTTCCGCCTTTGATAAAGGCGTATTGGTCATGCCCGGCGCGCCGGGTTTGGTCAACGGCGTCGGCGGTGATCACATCGCTATCAGCCCGCCTTTTACCATAAATGAAGATGAGGTGTCCGTTGTCGTAGATGTTTTAGGAGACGCCATTGAAGAAACATCAGAGCGTTTGGGGTATTAGGGGCAATCGGGTTAAAAGGATGGAAGATTGGAAGGAGGGAAGGGTGGAAGGATGGAAGATTGGAAGGGTGGAAGATTGGTAGGAGGGGAGACGGGAAGGAGGGGAGACGGGAAGTCGTAGTGTTGGGTTTCACTAAGATTTTGGGGCTTTTGGCTGTATCGGTATCTGGGCGCGGTTATCCTGTGGACGGGGCGTTCTTGATGTGCCGTTCAACCCAACCTACAGATTATCGCTCGTCAAAAACGCCCGATGAATCGGGCAACTACAGCAGCGTCCCAATGGATTGTCGCGTTGGGAACAACGATCGGTGTTCCCGAAAGATGCGCGTAAGTCCCATAGGGGAGGTGTCCATTACTTCTCAATTTGTCCTCCTACGGCAAGGGCTCTCGCGCCGACCCCGAGCACGGATACGAATCCTTCGGAATCGGCATGATCGAAGTCGCCGACCGCCTCCATCGAAGCGGTTTCCTCGGAGTAGATTGAGTGAGGAACTCCGCCCGCGGCATGAAATGAGACGTTGCCTTTGTAAAGCGCAACCGTGATCGCGCCGTGCGCCAACCGCGTGAAGGGTTCAATCGACGCCAGCAATGACTGCGTTGCCAGGTCGAACCAATAGCCTTGATAAATCTGCTCCGCCACCGTATCCGACACCCGATTGAACAAGCGCCGCGCGCGTCTATCCAAAATAAGCTGAAGCAGATACTCGTAGCACGTGCCAAGCAACTCCATTCCGGGCGACTCGTAGACGCCGCGGCTCTTTATACCCACAAATCGGTTTTCGACGGTGTGGATGCCTATGCCTATTCCGTTTCTCCCTCCGATTCGGTTGGCTTCCAAAATAGCCTGAAGCGGCGTGGTCGGACTTCCGTTAATCTCCACCGGTATGCCTCTGGAAAAGGCGACGCTAAAATATTCGACGTCATCCGGAGCGTCCTCGGGGTGATTCCCCATGCCGGGCGCGATGAACCTCGCAGGTGTTTTGAGCGACTCCAGTCTTCCCGCCTCATGTGTCAACCCAAGCAGATTGGCATCGGTCGAGTAGGGTTTTTCGTGCGTGGCGGTGATCGGAAGCCGGCGCGCATTGCAGAAGTCAATCATCTCCTTCCTGCCGCCAAATTCATTCAGGAAGGCAGGGTCGCGCCATGGCGCGTACACCGAGACATCAGGGTTTAACATGTTCGCCGCGAGCTGAAACCGCACTTGATCGTTGCCTCTGCCAGTGCATCCGTGCGAGAGGATATTTATGCCGCGCGCTTCCATCTGCGGCAACAAGGCTTGCACGGTGATGTGGCGGGCAATTCCGGTTGTATTCCAATAGCCTCCTTCGTACATGGCTTGGCATTGGATGACCTTGACCCCAGCCATTGCCAAGGCGTCTTTGGCATCGACAATTACGGCTTCTCGGGCGCCGGAGGCGAGCATACGCTCTCGTATTTCGTCAATGTTTTTTTCGTCGGGTTGGCAAAGATCGGCGGTGAAACACACGACGTTCACGCCGTGATCAACCAGCCACCTTGTAATCGTACAGCTATCGAGGCCTCCGGATACTGCGGCTCCAACAGTTTTTCCTTTTAATCGTTCAACGTTCATTCTCTTTTCCCATCATAGTCGAGTCGTGGTTATCATTGCGGGCGGTATTTGAAGATTGAGGCTTCAGTATTGTACAATAACCCAAGTTTGGAATAAAGCGAAAAACGCGGATTGTCCGGTGAACAATCGCTTGACAGATTTTCTGATGAAGCATACAATCGGAGGCCGAACTTCCTCGGAAGAGCAGAATAGGGACGCGGATAAACGCAGATTAGAAAATTCCAGTCAATGCAGTTAAATGGTTTGTTTTCTACATGGATGGCGCGATCGGGGGGGTATTGGCGGTTGTCTGAATCGCGGATTAGGGGATCTCAAAAAAATCACAAGATTCCGACCCAAAAATCACATCAGATGGGCTCGCGTCACGCCGTCTACACAGTCTCCACCAGACACAATCACTCGACAGATTCAAAATGAGAATTGCTGGTATTACTCACTAAATTTCCGCATGGTTTGCAAGTTGTAAGTCAATCCTCCTGTCTAACATCACGCCAAGATTTTACCCTTACCGCTTTGACCTCCGCTTCCGCACGTTCCAAACTCTTGACGATTTCGGGATCGCTCGCCAGTTCGCGTGTGGCTTCCTGCTCTTCAACTTCATTGATGGGAGGTGGCGGAGGTGTCAGTATTTCGGCGATGTCATCCGGTAATTTAACGTTATGCTTCCGCTCAAAGGCCTCCACGCTTCCGTAGGCATTATGAAATGAAGCAATGACATCTATGCCTTTGTCTCGGACAAACATCAGGTCTGACTTGGCTCGTTCCCATTCTTTCAATTCCAACCATGCTCCGGCTCGAAAAAGAACGGCTTCTGTTAAATCGGGATTGATCTGTATCGCGGCTGAAAAATCCTGAATGGCTTTATCAAAGCACTGTTCACAGAAAAAGGCAAGCGCTCGTTTCATATGTATGCGGGCATCCCTAGGTTTTAGTGTAATCGCTTTGGTGAAATCGGTGATAGCGAGACTATACTCAAGTTTGAATAAATATGAATCGCCACGATTGGCATAGCCCTCGGCATTATCAGGTTTTAGTTCTACCACTTTGGTAAAATCCGTGATGGCAAGGTCAAATTTTCCCATCTTATGGTAAAGCCGCCCGCGGTTTGCGTATACGGGGAGATAATCGCGTTTGAGATTCGTTGCCATCGTGTAATTCGCGATAGCGCCATCAATATCGCCTTTTTTCTCTTTTGCAACACCGCAACTGTAATAGGCATCGGGAAAGTGAGGTTTGAGCAAGATTGCCATGTTGTAGTTTTCAATCGCGGAGTCATATTCATTTTTGAAATAATGAACTATGCCAAGACAGTAACGCGTGTATGCTTGATCGGGGGCCAGTTCTAACGAGCGGCGAAAATCCTTTATTGCGTCATCATATTTGCGCATTTCGAAATAAACCTGACCGCGATTACTGAAATACCCTGGTTCATTCGGTCTCAGTTGTATCGCTTTGTTGCAGTCTTCAATAGCACGGTCATAGATAGCGCTCTGTCGGAAAGCATTACCCCGCTGATTGAAGATTTCGGCTTCATGTGGAATTCGCTCTATCGCCTTTGTGTGATCCTCAATAGCACTTTGGAAATCGCCTTTCTTCATGTGAATTAAAGCACGATTGTAATATGCCATCGGAATATCCGGCTCACGTTCTATCGCTCTTGTCCAGTCCTCTGCGGCACGGTCATATTCCTGTATGTCACAATAAGCTCCCCCACGATTGTTGTACAGTATTGAAAAGTTCGGGTCCAGTTCTATCGCCGTGTTAAAGTCTTCAATCGCTTGATTAAACTTTTCTTGTAAAATTAAAATCAAGCCACGATTGTTGTAGGCGTAAATGAAGTCAGGATTCAAGCCGATCGCTTTAGTGTAGTCTTCGACAGCATTAACCAAGTCACTTTTGGCGGTGTAGACACTGCCGCGATTGAAGTAGGCGTTGGATGAGTCAGGGTTGAGTCCAATTGCAGCGTTCAGGTCAATGAAAGCTAGGTCAATCTTCCCTTTATTCCAATAAGCCACGCCGCGATTGTTGTAGGCATCCGCATAACTTCGGTTAAGTTCAATGGCACGCGAATAGACTTCTACCGCCTTGTCTATTTGCCCCAATGTCATCAGGAAGTTTCCTTGATGCAACGCTATTTCTGCCTCAGATGGCAATGTGTCAATGGCTTTTCGGAGACCATCCACCACGCTCTGCCAACCCTTGCTTCTCGGATTCCATTCATTGAGAGGCTTGCCTTCCACGGGCAGAGCTTGGATATCACCGAGTTTTAAAGATTCCCATCCATTAAGCCGAAAGCCTTCAGTAGCCACAGTCTGGACATTGCTTACTTTATAATTTTCCCAATCGCAAGCCTCAAGGATAACCAAGATTGGCCTTATGTTTTCTTCTAAAGCTATCCCCAATTCCCTGTTGCAGTTTACCGAGTCAAGACTTGAAGCAGAGACGAGATAGAGCAACAAGTCTGAATCAGGAAGGTTCGTATCAAAAATTTCCTCACGCCACTTGTCGCCCGCAACAATCTCGTTGTCATGCCAGATGCTTATTAGACCTCCGCGTTGCATTCCTTTAAGGTATGTTATCAATTCATCTTTTTGTTTTTGGTTCTTGCGCGCATACGTTACGAAAACTTTTAGAGGACGGCTCATTTTTCTCTCCGATGACAATTTATTCGCGTAAACTCGGTTCGTAGATTAAAATTATTCACGGTACAACCTGCATCTAATCTGCGTAATCAGTGTAATCCGCGATTCAGACAGTGTTTTCCTCCACAATCGCAATTTCTTCAGGAGTCAATTCGTACAATAAGTATACTATCTGATCGATCTCATTTTCAAGTTCAGATATGTCCAAGTCTTGGTCGTTGTGTTTCATGTCGAGGATTTGGTCGATTAGAACTGCGACCGTCGTTTGCCGCTTTGGCGAAGGAGAGAGTAGAGGTATGGCTACAAGGGGTTGTTTGTCTATCTGATAATTTGTACCTTGCATTTTCCCTCTCTGCTTCAACCAAAAGGCGATTAGTCGCGAATTGAGAAGCCCTATTAAGTATTTTTGGTTCATTCTCACCGTCTTAATCACATAGAAAGTGGCTGAAACATAGCAATCAAAATCTACATAAGTGAATGTAGGTCTTGCGCACTTTCTCACAGAAATAATCTTCTCGCCTAGAAAAAAAGTCTCATGTCTGGCTCTGTGTAGACCGTAAGGTCTGTTGTCAGAAGTGATGACCTCTCGAAATTGATTGAGATGTCTTTTTATTGCGGGGTAATTCTGAATCTTTCTCTCGTTCTTGAAACTGGAGTCAGTGTAGATAACCCATTCTTGGTTCTTAGGATTTCCATAATAACGCTGTAATTCTTGTGTCGAGTAGGTGGGTTTTATTAAATCTAGTTCATTTTCTGTTAATGCCATTTGGTCTATTTCTTTTTCGCTCAATACAAAAATTCCATCCCCCACATTGAAGCCGTCTCCCAACACTCCTTTACTAGCGCGATTTATCCTATCTTGAGGATAAACGATTCCCTGAGCTACTTCCTTTTTGGAATCGAGTCGGAAATTACTCTTCAACGATATTTTCTCAAGAGTCAATTCAATTTCAGGTTTGCTAAATGTCAAAGACTTGCCAATGTAGTCATTCCGTTTAATCGTGGGGTTTAAGTATTCTGCTGTGCTACTACTTTCTCTATTGAGTAGCGACTCAACATCGTTAATATCCACGTTACTTCCACGAAGCCGCCTATGGTCAAATGAGTAGTTATCCGAATCGGTGTTCTTTTGGAATATCATGATCATTGTTTGTATGCCCGATTCAAAAATATTGAAACTCCCAAAATCTATTAGACTTAAAACTTGTGCGTCTTTGACAACTTTGTCCCTCATCTTTGAAGCGCCATAACTGGTAACCCAGTTATTTTGAGCAATAAATGTGACCAAACCCTTACCCTTTCGAGCCATGTCAAGTCCTTCACACGCGAACATATACCAAATATCCATTTTACCTTGATAGTATTCGGATTGTCGTAGCCCATCAAATGCTTGCCTAAAAGTATACTCCTTAATATACGGCGGATTACCAATCACCACATCAAACCCCTCGGTGATTCCGAACATCCACTCCGGGTCAAACCAATCCGCGCTGGCATTCTGGTCGTAAGGATCCCATGTGGCAACTCTATCCGCGTCGTCATCGGGCATGCCAACTTGTTTTAACTCCGCTGCCAATTCGCGACGCAGTTTTGCATCTACCTGCTTGTACCCCCTTTTCTGCGTGCGAGTCGCGGCGTGGAAATGGCGTTCGCGGTTCATGCGCAGTTCCTGTTCCAAGGATTGCGCTTTCGGGCTTGTCAACTTTCCCCCGCCTTCAAGACCGATGAGTGTGTTCGCGGCGACAAAGCGCGTCTCCAAATTCGGCAACGGCTTGATCCCGAAGTTCGGCGCCTCTTTGTTCGGCGCTTGCTCAATAGTCAGCGAGATGAAAAAGCGCAGTTTGGCAATCTGGCAGGCGATGGATTGAATGTCCACGCCGAAGACGCTGTTCTGAATCAGGTACAGTTTTCTGCCGAAATCGGAATCGCGGTAACGCTCGAAGGTGTCGCTAATTTCGGCGAGTTCGGCATCTCGCTCCCGTTGGTCCGACGTGTCAAAGGCCGCGGCGGCTCGCTTTCTGGCGCGCTCCTTCTGCAATTCCTCCCAACGGCTGTTGTCGTCGTCGAGTCGGCGCAACGCGAGCGTGAGTTTGTGCAAGACACTCATCGGAAAGGCGCCCGAACCCACCGCGGGGTCAAGCACGGTTAATTCGGCGATTGCTCCGAGGATCTCGTCCGCTTTCGCGTCTACAGTTTGTTCAACCCCGTTTTCCGGCTCCGCGGCGTAGTCGAAGAGTTTTCGCAGCGGCTCCTGCGGGAGATTGCACTGTTGCGATAACGTCGCCACCAATGCCTCTGTCACCATGTAATCCACAATCACCCGCGGCGTGTAGTAGGAGCCGGTTTGCTTGCGCGCCGTGGTGCCGGTTTCCGGGTTGTACGCCGCCAGAAGGTTCTCAAATACCTTGCCGAGCAACTCGGGATCCAGCGCCACCTCCTCCTCTATCGGCGTGTTTTCCTCGACGGTGAACTTGTAGTGTGTCAGAAGCGGGAATAAACCTCGCTCTTCGTCAAAAAACAGACGGTTCGGAACACTCAACTGTTTGTAATGACTGTCCGAGAAACAGTCGATGCGCGATCCGCCTTCCTTGGTCGCTTTGAAGTCATCCAGACAATCGAACAACCCGCCGTTGATGAACGGCGTTTTGCCAAAGAGATCGAGGAGTTCTTTATGCTCGTTAATCTGATCCCTGTAGCGATACACCGAGAAGTTCCGGTGGTCGGCGTTCGCTTTTTTGCTGAAGCGACGTTCCCCGATTTCGGTGTTCAACGTGGCAAAAAACAGGTTCTGCAGTACCGCGCGGTAGTAAGAATCCCCAGCCTCACGCTCGTAGTCTTTCAGCAGTCGAGCAATTTCCGTTTCGTTGAACAGCTCATCCGCGACCAGTCCCTTCTCCTTGATGAACCAGACGAACAACAAGCGCGTGATTAACCGGATGACGTGCTCTTCGGGTGTCACGGCGCGTTTCTCGTTTTCCGGGAATCTTGCTACGGACACCGCCCACTCGAACCAGTCGTATAGCCTTCGGTAAAACTGTTTGTTCAGCGCCTCGGTGTCGAGCGTCTTCCTCCACGCCTCATGGAGTTCCGCGAAATTGCCGAATCCATGCTCCCGATACAATTCGGCGATTGCGAGGTCAAACAGGATGTCGATGTGCGCGCGGTGGGGATCGGCGAAGTTGATGTCCTTGATGAGCGTTGCCTTCAGGAGAACATCTCTGGATTCGTCGCGTTTGTTTAGCCGGCGGTCAATTACGGCGAAGGTGAGCGTCTCGCCGTGTTGAAAGAGAACCATGGCCGGCATTCCGAACGGCTTGTTGATTTCGCGCGTGATCTGAGAGAGTTGAGTTCGGGTGTACTGGTCGCCGTGAAGCCTGAGCGCGAAGAAGAGGTAGGATTGATAACGTTCCGCGTCAATGCCGCGGCTGTCAAAGTCTATAACGACTTGCCCGTTGGCGCTAACCTGATCGTCCGTCAACTGAAACAGAAGGTCAATTGATTTCCATTCCTCTACTAGCGCCCGCTCGCGGTTGATCTCCCCATCGTGGTCAAAACTGGCGCGGAACCCGTCGGCGGTGTTGGGCTCAAGATTCATGGTTCTTTGGCTCTCGTAACCGAGCGCCTTGAGAAGATTCTTGGCGTTGTCGGCGAGATTGCCGGCGGCGAATTGGCGCAGGGCGGCTTCAATTTTCTCCTTACTCTCGTTCATGTTTCGCTCCTCCTATCTCTTTGTGGTGCATTTGCTAAGTGTCGGTTGTGAACATTGTCTGAACTGTGATTTATGTGATTAAGTGATGGACTATGATTGTCAGTCTTTAGTTGCCCGTCATGAGTGGGGAACAACGATCGTTGTTCCCTACAAAAGCGCGTAAGTCCTAATGCCGATGCTGTGATACATTGATAGCGGGAAGAAACCGAGTTTTGAGGAAAAAACTCGGTTTCGGTTGAACCACTTAATCCGTGATTCAGACTGTAGCTTCCTCCACTTTCGCAATTTCGTCGCGAGTCAATTCGTACAATAAGTATACTATCTGATCGATCTCATTTTCAAGTTCGGAATAAAGCGAAAAACGCGGATTGTCCGGTGAACAATCGCTTGACAGATTCTCTGATGAAGCATACAATTAGAGTCGGAGGCGCTCAATGAATTGAGCAACTACAGACTATGTATGTATGGCAAGTGTCGGTTGACAGCGGTTTACATTGTCTGAACTGTGATTTGTGTGATTAAGTGATGGACTATGATTATCAGTCTTTAGTTGAAAGTCATGTGCAGGGAACAACGATCGTTGTTCCCTATAATAGCGCGTAAGTCCTTATGCCGATGCTACCAAGCTGCATTGATACCGGAAAGAAACCGAGTTTTGAGGAAAAAACGGGATCTCTATCAGGATCTTCTATCGCACTCATTATCCATTCGCTTGATCCTACAGAGGCGCGTAAGTCCTTATGCCGATGCTACCAAGCTGCATTGATACCGGAAAGAAACCGAGTTTTGAGGAAAAAACTCGGTTTCAGCAAACACCAAGATAGTATGAATACCAAGTGGAGATTGCTCAAAACGGGCAAACATGACGCGGCTACAAACATGGCGATTGACGAGGTCATTCTGCTACGCCAAGAAACTTGCCCTCAGCCAACGCTCCGAGTCTACGACTGGTCTCAACCTGCCTTCAGTTTCGGATATTTTCAGAGGATTTCCACCGAGATTGATGTCAAAAAATGTGAAGCCCGCAGTGTCGAGCTTGTTCGGCGAATGACCGGCGGCGGAATGGTTGTTCACGGTTGGGATGTGACCTACTCGATTGTTGTGCCTCACGGAAACGGGGTGATTCCCAGCGATATTTCGGCGTCCTACTGCTGGATCGCCAACCGTCTGGTTAACGGGTTTCACCGAATCAACGTTCCCGCAACGCAACAGAGCGTCAAGTCCAAGACGGCGGAGGGTATGCCAAATACTTGCCTCGCCAATCCCGCGGAGCATGATGTCATGCTTCACGGAAAGAAGGTGGCGGGGGTGTCGCAGCGCCGCAATCGAATCGGCGGCGTTTACCAAGGGTATATCGCGCTTGACATGCCGCCTCCCGAAATCTTGACACTCACGTCCAAGTCGCCCGGCTATCAAGAGATTCTAACCCAAAAATCGACGGCAGTCAACTCCGATCAGCTTACTCCAAAGGATCGCCAACAGGTAGAGAACGCGGTCATTGCCGGTTTCAAAGATGCGCTAGGCGCCCGATTGGTCGCTTCCAATCTTTCGGACGACGAACTTGACGCCGCCAAATCCTTGGCCGAGTCCAAGTATGCCACAGGTGAATGGACTTATCGACGATGATCGAGGTTCAACAAGTTTCTCATGTTCAATCCACTGACGCGATTCTCATTCCGCCCGGCGCATTCGTAATGGGCACGGACATTGAACGGTTTTACGGCACCGCGGTTGAACAATCAAGGTTCGCCAAACTCGACGAATCTCCGATTCACGCCGTTACCCTAGCGCCGTACTATATCGATCGCTGTCCCGTGACGAATGCCGCATACGAGCTTTTCACGCAATCAACCGAATACTCTCCTCCTTCCCATTGGAACGGGGGGACATGCCGGCACGGGGAAGAAAATCTGCCGGTGGTCGGCGTCAACTGGCATGATGCCGCGGCGTATGCCGAATGGGCGGGAAAACGGTTGCCTAGCGAGGCGGAGTGGGAAAAAGCTGCCAGAGGAGTTGATGGACGCATTTACGCTTGGGGCGACGATTTTGAACCGTCGAACCTTGAGGATCAAGGGAACAGCCAAAAAGGAGACACTCCCGAAAGTCTCATCGGACAAGCGCTCACGGACCACCTCACGCCGGTCGGCAGTCGACCAGGCGCGTCAAGTCCTTACGGCGTCGACGATATGATAGGCAATGTGTGGGAGTGGACAGCGGATTGGTACAGACCCTATAAGGAAAACCGTCACAAGGAACGCGACTATGGCGCAAAGCAAAAGGTTTTGAGGGGCGGATCGTGGCTTGAAGTCCGTGATCAAACCGCGGAGCAGTATTTCCGGTGCGCCAATCGGCTCCACGCTCCACCAGATTACGCGGCGAATAACATCGGATTTCGTTGCGTCCAAGATCCGAGTCCGGAGGAAGCGCGCCGATATGTGCCTCAAGTATCGCAGGAGTTAATCTTGAGGTATATCAGACAGCGGAAATTGAAAAATTTGCAGGTCGTGCAATCGCGCGCGCGAAGGCATTCCTTTCAGGATTTCATCATTGCGGCGGCGCTAATAGGCGGGGCTTGGTATGGAATCGCGCGCACCGAGTACCCGCTTGCCGGTCTATTTGGAGGATTTATCGGCTGCGGTTTTTTGTTTAGTTCGGGCGTGAACTTTTGGCGGCAATTGCGGGCAAGACACAGGTTGAAACGGTTGAGGCAATCGTCGTAGCCGATTTCGGTTTGTGTCTGTTCCAGGGAAGTTTGGAAATCTAAATGTTACACTCGTCAAAAACGCCCGATGAATCGGGCAACTACAATCAGAGGAGAGTCATGAATTCAAAAATCAGAATCGCGCTTGCGGTAATCGCAGGTCTGATTGCAGGCAGCGCTGTAAATATGGGACTTGTCGTGTCGGGCGCTCAAATTATCCCGCCCCCTGCGGGTGTTGACGCGACCGATGTCGAATCGATTAAAGCCTCTATGCACCTTTTCGAGTTTAAACACTTTGTCACCCCGTTCTTGGCGCATGCCTTGGGAACACTGGTCGGCGCTTATGTCGCGGTGATCATAGCCGCCAGCTACAAGATGGCGCTGGCGTTGGTGATTGGCGTCCTCTTCTTGTTGGGCGGCATTGCCAATGCATTCATGCTGCCGGTGCCCGTTTGGTTTGTCGTCGTGGATTTGGTGGGCGCTTATGTGCCTATGGCGTGGATCGGCGCAAGATTGACAAGAAAAGTGTAGGAATTGTCCGTTGGGATAACCTGGCGTAAGAAACCGGGTTTTGGGCAAACGAGAAACGCCATTTAAGGAATAATCCGACCGATTTTCCCAACGTTGGGTTCTTCGAGAATGAAAAACTCGGTTTTTACCAAGTAACACTCGCTCAATGGCAAGCGGGGCAAGATAGGATTTCTATCGCACTCGCTGCCCACTCGTTTGATCCCCGTCTACGGAGTCGTAGAACATCCTTGACATTGCGCTCCTCTGGAGCGCGGGAATTTGGGCATATCGCATTCTATCCACATGTCGATCCGCTGGATCGAGGAGTTTGACGCCGACACGAGTTGAATGTTACTTGTGGAAAGAATTATTCCGACGCGGGATAATGGGGCGCTATCAGGCGGGTTTCACGGACTCGGCGCTCTTCGTAGGGGTTGGGTTTCCCAACCCATCGGGCGAGGGAACCTCGCCCCTACGATTGGCGGTATATTTCACACAAATTTCTACACGCCGAGTGTAAGAAACCGAGTTTTTGGCAATCAAGAAACGCCATTTTTTAAGGAATAATCCAACCGACTTGCCCAAAGTTGGGTTATGCAAAAATGAAAAACTCGGTTTCTCTACCGTGAGGGTTCCTCTTGCTCACTGTTTGAACGCCACTTGTCGGCTTCCTCTTGCAGTTTCTCCAAATCCTCGGGATTCTTGATATCGACGATATGCGGCGTAATTATAATGACAATTTCGGAGTTCTGCGAAACCGTTTCCGTGCTCTTGAACAGGCGCCCAATGAACGGAATGTCTCCAAGAAACGGCACCTTGCTCTCAATCTCCTGTTGTTTGGATTTAATCATCCCGCCCACAACAATCTGTTGGCCATCTTCGACATCAATGTAAGCGCTGATTGAACTGTCTTCGGTTATAGGCGCGTTAAAGTCGGTGAACTCGATGAAATTGCTTGCCTGAATCTGATCAATGTCAAGGCCGATGGTACGTTTACCGTCGGATCCTTCTTCCGATTTGGCGATGTGCGGGGTTATGGTGATGTTTATTCCGACAGGCGGATCGATGAAGTCGTAATTGAATAAAGGCTGGTTCACTCCGTCCCCGAGCAGGCTCGTCGTGTCCACACTTTGCAAGTATGGAATCGTACGCCCTCGACTCCACGTAGCTTGCTGGTTGTCTCTGGTGAGGAGTGAAGGGGTTGACAGTGTCTTCACTTTGTTTTCGCGCATCAGGGTGTGGAGCAATCCCATATATTCCTTCGTGGCAATGCTGTACGAGAAGCCGCTAATCTCCTGATCCAACCCCAACTGCGTGTCAACAGTTCCAACCAGTGGATTTCCGCTGCGGAGGCGCTCGCCAAAGAGGCGGTTTTCTTGTGCCGTTAACTCAATGCCAAGTTTCGTGGTTTCATCCAGTGTGACTTCGAGAATCTTGATGTCGATCCAGACTTGTCCCCGCACAAAGTCGAGTTGTTCAATCATGGCTTGGACTTGGGGCATATAGCGTTGGGCAGTTCTGACGAGAATCGAATTGGTCTGAGAATCCGCCCCTACCTCCACCTGACCGCGCAGCGAATTGATGTCCTTTTGTTCAAGGCGCCCGCCGGAGGCAAAGAAACGGCCAAAACTGAACCGCGAGTCGCCATCTTCTCCTTCGCCCCAGATGCTCTCCAGCAGATCCGCGGTTTCCTCCGCGTTCGCATACTCCAAGCGAATCAATCGCGTAACCTCTCTCTGCCCTTCGGGAGTAGGCACATCAAGTTCGCGAATAAACTCTGAAATCAATTCAAAGTTTCGCTGCGTAGCGGTCGATACAACCACCGCGTTCAGCGTGATGTAAGGCTCCGCGGTGACATTGCCGGCTAGCGAACCTTCGCTCTGATTTCGCTGGGGCAGGAAAAAGAAGAAACCGCTATTGTTATTCGCGCTCTGATAGACATTGTTGATGATGTTGGACACATTCTCGGCGTCAGCGAATTTCAACGGATACACCTTTGTACCCCATTCCTGATCGGGCATACTGACATCGAGCCGCTTCACGAGATTTTCAATGGTAGGAAAATTCTGCGCCGCGGTCGAGACCAACAGCGCGTTCAGTCTGGCATCCGGCACGAGGTGAACGTCCCCCAGAACGCCCAAGTTGCCGTCCTGCGATTGGCGCTCTTCTCTTCGATCCCACCAAGGTCGATTGCTGTCTCGTCCGGCGGAGCCTCCTTCAAACAGATCGACGAGATTATCGGACAGCGTTTGCGCATCCGCGAACTTGAGGAAGAAGATTCGGACCTCCTCTTTCGGGTCGGTTTGATCGAGTTCTTTTATGAGTTTCTCTATCAATGGGAGATTTCGCGGATCGGTCGAAACAACCACGGCATTCAGTCGTTCATTGGAAGAGATGTTTACGGTTCCGATGATGCCTTGAAACTCTTGTCCTTGGCGATCTCGCTGAACTTCTCGGCGGCGGCGATCCCATTCGCGCTGTTGCCACCATTGCGCTCTGCCGCCGGGGCGCCTGCCGGCGCTCTGTCCGGTGATAACCTCCTCAAGCGTCTGCGCGACATCCTCGGCAATTGCCCGGTCCAATCGGAATACCTTAATCACCGTCCGAATGCTCGGGGCGGTGTCAAGCTGACGAATAACGTCCTTCAGCGCGACCAAATTGGCTTCGGACGCTTTGATGACCAATGAGTTCGAGCTTTCGTCGGCGGCAATGTAGATGCGTCCTCGAAGCATGTCCATGCCGGCGCTTTCCTCTTTCGTTTTCTCAACCATCTCGCGCATCTCTTCGGGGCGCTTGGATCCCATGGTCTTGAGCACATTCGCGATTTGCGTTTCATCTTGGAACACTTGATTCAAGGTGGCGGCGAGCGAGGTGGCGGTGGCGTTTCGCAGATGGACAATCTCCACCTTGAGCGGCATGTCCGGCGCTTCGTCGGCAACTTGCAAGATTGACGTAATGCGTCGCACGTTGGAAGCGACATCCGTGATCACAAGGGAATTACTATTTGCATCGGCGAATATATTTGCGGCTTTGTTCAACAGCGGTTTGATGCCGCTCACCAGTTCCGACGCGACCGCGTTTTCCAGTTGGATGATGTAGGTCTGAATTTCGTCGCTTTCTTCGACTTGGCTGGCGTCCGCGGTGATTCGCTTGACCGGCACCTTCATCTGCACCGCTTTTTCGAAGGTCGTGATAAGCACGGTGTTCCCGTCACGAATTGTCGTCAGATTATAGGTCGATAGGACGGTTTTGACCTCCTCCAACATCTCATCCATAGTGACGTTTTTGAGATTCGTCAGAGCAAATTTTTTGTCCTTGATTTCGTTCTCGGACGCGACAAATGTCAAATCGGTTTCTTGACTCAGAAATCTAATCAGATCTCGGAGGTCCCTGCTAATGAAATTGAAATTGAACCGAATCGCTTTCCCCGTTTCGTCGCGCTCCGTTACGCGCATGTCGGTCTGCTCTTCTTGCGCAAACGTGACGCTTGCGGCGATTGCCAAATTCGCAGCCAGCGCAATGAGAAGAAAAAGAACAAAATAGCTAGATTGCCGCCTGCCAATTTTACAATAGTACGTTTTCATTATTGATGTTCATACCCCTTTTGGATAGGATCCGCGCAAGTTACCCCGATTCATAGAAAAAGATAAGGGTGTAAAATAATACGTAATGCGTAATACGTAAGAAAAAATCAATTATGCGTCACGCATGATGACTTTCCATTTCTTGATGTCATAAGGCGTTTGGCTACGTAGATCTTTCGGTTTCGGATGAACCAAATACTTGGCGCATGGACCACTGAATTATAGTATTCTTGCTATCATTGACAATTCTACGTTAAGTTGATGTCGTTCTTGATCTTCTTTTTTCTCCGATTTGTCGTTCGTGAGTTTAAAGTTTTTGACATACAGCCATTTCGTAGAGGTCTGGATTAACTCAACCAACTTGACAACGGTACGGATATCACTCTTGAATTTTACGTCAACGCCGTAATTCTGGGGTTCATAAGTCAATGCGACCTTCGAGAGCGCGTCTTGAAGGCGTTTTAGGCGCTGATCAACGGAATCAACATATTCCGTCAGAGCCACTATCTGTTCAGCGTAGTCAAGATTGCTACCGGTCGGCTCAGCCGCATCGTCGATCCGACTTGCTTCGTAATGAGCAATCAAATCTTCAAACTTCGCGAGCAGAGCGCTATCCTCTCGGAACCTAACGCGAACGGCGGGACCTGACCGTCCAAACCGCCTAAAACCGCGCTGAGAGGGTTCGTTGACTCGATCGATTTGGTCCGCGACAAAATCACGCTTAAATTCTGTCGCCCCATTGATTTCCGACGTGATAAATGAGAGGATGAATTCAATTAACGGCATCCGTAATTCCATTGGAATGACGGCTGGCATCGTTGGAAAACGAGGACTCTCTCCCGCAAGCCGACTTTCAGTGTTCGGCGAGTCTTGATTCTTGGCTAGCGTTGTATTCGGGGAAGGTGAGGAGTCACGATTCCGTTCTTCATTATCCATCGGCTCAACTTCTTGGGAGCCGGGATCTTCGCTGTCGCCATCAGCCTCGGCAGCAGCATCGGCGCCTCCCCACCACGCTTCGAACATCGCACGTTCCAACTCGCTCTCTCTATCCGACTGCGACTGTGATTGTTCTTCCTGTTGCGTCTTGAGTTGCCCGAGTTCATTTTCCAATGTGACTCTATAACTGTACAAAATGAAATTATGCTTTGCCTGACGCGAAATGTTCTCAGTTTTTTTGCCGGGAGAAGGTTTGATGTTGAGTTGGTAATCCGGTTTGAGTCCGGATCTCCTCGCGAGTTGCGATATTCGCTGCGAAATGACAACCCGCGGTTGTTCGCCCTCAAAAATGGAGGCTCGAATCGTTTTTAACTCGTCCAGATTGTCAAAACCATCGCGTTGCGTCTTATAGGCAAACAGGACGGCGGCTTTACCTACCAGAGCGGGGTGTAACGCTACCAGATCCGACGCTTGACGCGTCCGGTTGAAGGTTTCTACATTGTGCGATTGTGAAATCTCGTTGAATAGGGAGTCCGAAATGAGTCGTCCGCGCAATCCGACGTATCCGCCCAAACTTTCGTTGATGCCGTTCGCTTGTTTCTCCAGTTGCACCAGTTTTTCCGCGGTTTGAAGTCGTTCAAGTTTGACATCTTTGTTCGCTGTCATCGATGTTTCCAGAAATGTCGGCAGCGCTTGCAAAACGAGGAATATGACGCCAATTGCCCCGACAACGGCTAATAGTATTTTTTCACGTTTTGTCAGTGTTCTCATCGCGCTCAGGCTCCAATGCTCTTAACGAATTCATTCGTGACGTTCAACGCCGGATCATAATCGAAAACAGGACTCTCATCTACGCCTGTCAACAATCGGTTTATCTGGAGATTCCGCCAACAACTCAGGCTCCGGAGCGGGCAACTGCGGACGTTCCAAAGTAGTTTTGTTACCGGACCGCGCCAAATTCTCTTCTTGGCTCCGAATGCCACTCTCCGCGCCGGGAAGGCGAGATTGCGCGAGCATCCGCGGGGCGTCCGATGACAAGTTACATGCGATTTGCGTCTGAAAGAAGGTTTCTCTTTCGCGCTTAACACTTTTGACATCCCCCGATTTTATGTTGGTGAATAGCCCGGATTGGCCCATCACGCGAATCATCTCGCTTATGTCACCGTGCGATCGCGCTTCAATGTTGAACGTAACTTTCGTCTCGTCAAGTTCATTGAGTCGAGTGATGTGGAAATTGGTCCAAGCGACTTTTGTCCGATCAGAAAATCGTATGCTCAATGTACGCAGAATGTCCAGCGCCGACACGCGAGGGGTCAGCAGATCGACAGTTGCCAAATTCTTAGCCAGTGTTTGCTTTGCCCGAATTTCGGATTGCGCGATACGTTGGATTCGTCCATCCAACACGGCGTTTTCCATGCGCCGCGTTCTGTTCAAGGTGAACCCGCCGAGCCCAAGCCCCACCACCAAAATCGCGCCTGCGGCGACGCCATACATCAAATGCCGCCTCTGTTGGCTCTGCGTCAACTTGACTTTTTCTTCTCTAGGGAGTAAATTCAAGCTTGCTTGACGCGGGGTCGAACTCAACCCGATTCCCAGAGCGACAGCTAGCGCATCGCCAGAATTTCCGGTCGGCGCCGCGTCAACCTTCCCGCCTTGATCGCTGAAAGCCTCCAACGGGTCCCAGAGTTTTGTAGAGATTCCAAGCCGATGCGCGAGATAATCCGCCAATCCGGTGATTTGGGCGCCGCCTCCGCAAAGCCAGATTTCATCCACATCACCGGACGAAGTCGCTTCCATCTCTCGTCGGGCTCCGCCAATCGATTGCTGGAACTGTGTTGTCAACTGGTCAGCCCATTGGTAAGTGGGAATCCTATCAGGCAATTCTTGGTCAAGACCGGCGCGCCCCACCTTTATGCGTTCGGCGAACTCAAAGTCGCCGCCAACCGCATCCTGATAGTGAAGCGTCAGGTTGTTCCCGGCGATTGGAAAACTTCGCGAAAATCTGAGACTTTCCCCTTGGAATACACAGACATCGGTGTTGCCCGCGCCGATATCGGCAATTAGTGTTGTTCGATTGGGGGCTTCGGCGCCAAGCAGGGGCTTCGCCAGGGATGCGGTTGCCATCGCCGACGGGATGATTCCCACGGGTACAACGCCAACTGTTTGCAGATAATCGATGTATTTCTGGACACTCTCGCGCTTTGCCGCAACGAGTTCCACAGAGACGTGATTTTCCCGGCGACGAACATCGTGGTAATCAAAGACAGCGTTTTCCGCACTGAAGGGAATTTCGGTTTCAGCCTGCATGGATACGAGATCGGGCAGTTGTTCATCGGTTGCCGCCGCCGGAAAGTCGGTTAATCGGCGGGTCGTCACAAGCAACCTGGGAACTGACAGTAAAACCGAATTCTTGGTCCCTTTGACATCGTACCAAAGTTGCTCTAACGCCTGCGATATCGTCCGCGAATCTGCCTCCCCGGTCGCGCTCAGGCGCGGATAACTGGCAGCGCTAGATCGGACCAGCCGTATCTCGGACGAGTGTACCGCGAACTGGGCGAGCTTGATTGAATTTGTGCCGATGTCAACGGCTATAACCAGATTTTTCGCCATCTTAGTTTATGCTTTGCGTTGGGTACTATTGCGCTTTCTTTCCCGGTAATTACTGTTTGTAATAGTGATTGTAGGGTGGGCACTGCCCACCATCAACGCGGTCACGTTGCGCGCCAGGGGAGCCAACCATTTATCCCAAACTTATCAGAATGGTGGGCAGTGCCCACCCTACAACTACTGTCGGGATCAGGAGGTCCCTCCTACAGCATCAATTTTGTCGCCAATACTTGATTGCAATCGTCTGTTCCGTCCGGTCGATTACGCCAATACACGACGCGATGGTTGTCCCTCGCGCGTCAATCCCGGTTGCTTCCACGCGAAACGCGTGTGACCGGTACGTAACGAGACCCGCTATCTGCTTAAACGTATTCGTATCAATTCCTTCCACATCAAGCAGTTGACCAATATCGGTAAATGGGTTGCCTTCTATTTCATCCTGTGTTTGCGGCGGAGCTTGTTGAGTGTCTTCCGGCTCGGACTCTCTGCGGGTGATTATCGCCTGCGCCTTGGATTCATCCATCCCCGGCAAGAGTTGCAGAATCTCCAAAGAGGCGGTGTTGACATTCATTAGACCATTCAGAATCTCATCGTCCGTTGTAGAGATTTTGTCAACAACGCTTTTGAACTCATCTGTCGTGACGAGATTCACATCCTTGATAGCGTCCACATTTTGGAAGTTTCCTTGAGTATTGCGATGATTGATGATTCGATTCGCAATGCCCTCGTCAATGCCATCAAGCGTCTGCAATCGATTCGCGTCGGCGGTGTTTATGTTTACCAAGCCTTCCGCATTTTCTTCGCCATCCGTGGTTATCTTGTCACGAATGTTATTGAAGGTTTGCTCCGAGACGGCTTTAAGATCAAGAACATCCCCGATACTCTCAATTTCGTCGCGTTGTTGCCTGAGAGACTCCGCCTCACCTTGACTGAAGACAGGTTGATTGTTGTTTCCCCGGAGCTGAGTCAGTTGCGGCGCTTCGGCGCTTTTGACATTAAGGCGTTGCTGCCCGCTCGCATCCGTATTCACATCAACCGAATAGACTGTTGTAAAGTCAATCAAGCCGCCCACATTCCGTATCTCGGTTTCTCCAATGTCAAGATTTGCGTCCGCTTGCGGCGGTCCGCCGTAGAGCAGCGTCGAAGTCATCCCCGGCGCTTTGGCGATATCGCGCACCGTGCGAAACGGACGGCTGGCGACGATTGAATCGGCAAGCGACTGATTTGGATCTTGAGTATCTTCATAGCCGAGCAGATCCAGGAGTCCTTGAATTGCGTTCGTCTCGGCGGTATTGATATTCAGCCTTGAACTCTCGTCGGTAATGTCCACCTGATACGCGAGCACATTACCCTCAATCATACCATCGTCAATTCCATCCGCTACGGCGACCGCCCAATCTTCTCCCAGCGAATCAAACGGCGTCCTATCTCCGCGAAGCATGGCGAGGGCATACTCGAATCCCGCCTTGGCGGCGAAATGATATTTCGTCCGGTCGGCAAAATTAGCTTGCACGCGACGTTCAAGGTAAATGGAGTGGAGCAACTGTGTTGCCAATACGGAAAGAATCGTCAAAATCCAGAGCGTAGCGACGAGGGAAAGCCCACGGTCATTTGACGAGCGGCGAACCTTCCTCAACGCATATAGGGTGGCACGGGAAAGACCAAACATAACGTATAACCTGTTTTTACGGGCATTCTTTCAGCCGCTCAAAGCCCCGGCGGGCTGTCCGCCGGTATCTTGCCCTCCGAAATCGGCGCTCATGGGTAGATGGATCATTGTCGACAGGGTCATCACGTTTTGCCCGGCGTTTTCACTTCTTTGGCTGTCGCCCTCGGGCAATACCGAGATTAGAATTTGAACCGCACTGGGAATGGCGTCGTCCTGTTCCCAGGATTCGTACCAGTCTTCGCCATCCGAGTATTTGAGATCGAAGGACGCCACATGATCGATTAGTTGGGCAATATCCGCATAGATAGCGTTCCCGTCATCGTCCTCTGCCGGAATCGTCCCCGTATCTAACAGAGAGGCGATGACAGTCTGCGGATCGATTGAGGTCGTAATGACGCGCGTAAGAACCAAATTCCCTTCTTCGTCGCCGTCTGTCGAAACTGTCGGTTGGTTTCCGTCATCGCTGTCCTGCGACATCAACTCGGGACCAACGACATACGCGACGCGCTGCACGTCGCTTACCGGCGGCGCTTGTCCGTCAGGATTGGTATCCAATCCTTGATTCAATTGCGCGAGAAATGGGTCCGGATCGGTATGAACAAGCGTGACAAAACTGATGATATCCCTATCACCAAACTCGCCGGGGTTATCTTGCGAGATAAGAACGAGCGACTCATCTTGTCGCGCCGCATAGATGGCGCTCAAATCATTGCTCAAAAAATCTAATGCCACGCGACACTTTTGAGCCATGACAACGCGAGATTGGGAATCGCGATATATATCTACCGAAGCGTCGAATACCTTGAAGGCAACGCCGCCTATGATGACAAGAACGGTCGAGGCAACGAGCAATTCAATCAGCGTGAATCCGTGCTCCGCGGCGCGGGGTTCTTGGTCGAGACGCGGGTTGTTCGGTTTTTTCCTAATTTCTGTTGACATTTACGTGAAGTGTGTGTCCAATCGTAGCGGCGAGGTCACCTCGCCCGAACTTTAATGTGTTAACAACGGGTTGGGAGACCCAACCCCTACGAACCGATAGATTTGTACGCCTACGTGATGTGTGTGGCCAATCGTAGCGGCGACGTCACCTCGCCAGAACTTTAATGTGTGAACAACGGGTTGGGAGACCCAACCCCTACAAACCGATATGTCTCTACGCCTACGTGATGTGTGTGTCCAATCGTAGGGGCGAGGTTCCCTCGCCCGAACCTTAATGTGTGAACGACGGATTGGGAGACCCAACCCCTACGAACCTATATGTCTGTACGCCTACGTGAAGTGTGTGTCCAATCGTAGCGGCGAGGTCACCTCGCCCGAACTCTAACTTGTTAACAACGGGTTGGGGGACCCAACCCCTACGAACCGATATGTCTGAGCGCCTACGTGATGTGTGCGTCAAATCGTAGGGGCGAGGTTCCCTCGCCCGAACTTTCGATTTGTTAACAACGGGTTGGGAAACCCAACCCCTACAAACCGATATGTCTGAGCGCCGCTCTAAATCTCCCGGTTGCGATGAAATGTCAACAAAACCTAGGGCGGCTGACCACTGCCTTGTCCCTGTCCTTGCGGTTGTTTTTCTCGGTCTGCCATATAAGTGTTCACGGAGATTGATTCCTCCCGTCCCCGTTCTTGCCACGTAAGGTTGACGGTAATAAGACGCAGGTTCTCAATTTCATCCGACACCACGTCTTGAACCTTTGAGCGCCAGCGAAAACGCGAATTGTCGCCAAACTCGCCGCTCTCTTCTCCGATATCCGGGTATCCGTCTAACGCGATTTCCGCCATACGGAATTTCAGGAGGTATAGCGCCGTGGTTCGATTCTCCGATACGGCTTGACCTTGGGCGGCGTTTCTAAAGGAATACATCAACGCCGGCAGAGCGATTGACAAAACGGACAAAGTTACCAGTATTTCCACGAGGGTAAAACCTGCGTTGCCCGTCACGAATCGGCGCCGTCCCAATGAATCCCTTGTCGGAGTGGACGCCGACCCGCCGATTGCGCGCGACTGCATATAGATATCCTTCAGTTCAGGTCGTTATTGCGGCGGCCGGACAAGCCCAGCTCTCGACTCTCCTCGGCGCCAACATCTTGAATTCGCACGCGAGCGCTAGCAGCCTCAACGGTGATGGAGACCGCCTTACCTTCGTGGTCCTGGATGTACAAAGTTGTGTCCTCCGAGGAACTGGTAGAGGAAAAATAGATATAATCAACCCCGGAGTTAATTTGCCTCGTTTGCGAATCGTGATTGGTGACCATTTGCGCCAAGCTGATGTTATGGTTCAATTCTTGAGGAATGCCAAGAATCGTACTCGTGCGCGATATGGATGGTCGGCTTGATTCGGACGATTGGATTTCGGTTTGGTTGACAGTGTTTGACGCGTTCCGACCCAGAGAAGCGTTAATATCCGACACCGAGAAAGTTTCACTTGAAGCTAGCCAGTAGCGATTTTGATTGAGATCAAAGACCACGAGGTAGGCGGTTCTCTCCGTAATTGCCATGTCCCGCGCAAAATTCAGCATGTCTCGAATGGATGCGGCAGACGAATTGAGCCGCGCCGACGCCGAAAACCCTCTCAGAGACGGCATCGCGATCGACGACAGAATCACAATCAACGTGAGCACCAGCATAACCTCAAGAAGAGTAAATCCTCTCCCCGATGTGAAACGCTTGAATCGCTTGGTCTGGTTCATGCGCGCATACATGGAAAATCGCGATGGTTTTCAACTTATACGAATTCTTTAAATTGAAAGTGCATTGATTGTCCGGGTCGAGTAAAAAAATTACGTGAAGCGGAGCAAAAAACTTTGACTCCGCGCAACGCCGGCGGGGCAAGATGCCCCGCCTACGGAGAAAGTGAACGATATAATTCAGTTACATAAGCACCGTCATTCACGCGAAATGGCATTACTCGGCAAACTGAAAGTGCATTGATTGTCCGGGTCGAGTAAAAAAAATTACGTGAAGCGGAGCAAAAAACTTTGACTCCGCGCAATGCCGGCGGGGCAAGATGCCCCGCCTACGGAGAAAGTGAACGATATAATTCAGTTGTCATAAGCGCCGTCATTCACGCGAATTGGCATTACTCGGCAAACTGAATCCAATTTGTAATATCGGCGTTAAAGGGCGGGTCGCCCCCTTCCTGACCGTCTTTCCCCAATGAGTAGAGGTCGTAGTCGTATCCCGCATGAGTGCCGGGGTAACGGTAGATGTAATCACGCCCCCAAGGATCGGTGAAGTCGGGTTTACCAATGTAGGGCCCTCTCCAATTTCCAGTCGCGGGACTAGAGGTTGACCAAAGCGCCCCCAAGCCCTGATCCGTGGTCGGAAAATCCCCAACATCGATTGAATACCGCTGCAGCGCATTTTCAAACACTTGTATCTCGGTTTGAGCAGTTTTCAACTTTGCGTCATCAACTACTCCGCGAAACTGCGGAATAACGAGCGCCGCCAGCAGCCCGATTATTACCATCACAATCGTAAGTTCAATAAGCGTCATCCCTGACACATTCGTTCTCAATGGCATTAGCATTTTTTCCTCCTTAGTGATTTTTTCAATTTGGACTTGCGCAAGTTACCTTGATTCATGGATAAGTATAAGGGTGAATAATACTACGAAATGAGCGCCGCGTAAAGAGATTAATTGCGATGCGGTTCTATCACGTGTTACGCATACGAATGATGAATTGCCAGTTCTCGAGGCAACAAAGGCGATCGGCCGGGTAAGTCGAGCAATTGCGCTTATCCGCCTAACGATGTACTCGCTCTGAACACCGGAAGGATTATCGCCACCGCGATTAACCCGACAATTACTCCCATGATCAAGATGACAAGCGGACCGATGGAATTCGTCATCCGCTGAAGGGTTTGCTGCACTTCCAAGTCGTAATAATCGGCAAGTTTCTCCAACATCTGTTCCTGATTACCCGACTCATCCCCAATCCCAATCATGTGAACAAGCAAAGGCGGGAAAACATCGCTTTCTCGCAACTCTCTCGCCAAGGTCGATCCTTGCTCTATCTCCTGCTCGGCTTGAGCCACCGCATTGCTGTAGACCATATTCCCGATCGTGCCCTTCACAACTTGAAGCGCGGGAAGAAGCAACACGCCATTCTCCAACAGTGTTGACATTGTTCGCGTGAAACGCACGAGCGCCAAATTGCTGAAAACGCTACTAAATAGCGGGAGTTTAAGTTTTAAGATGTCAATAGCCAGTTTCCCGCTTTCAGTGCGAGCATATTGTAGCATCGCGATGACGGTTGCCGTTCCCCCAATCAGGAGCGCCCACCAATAACTTTCGACGAAACCGACGACGCCTATCAGCAAACGTGTCGGCGCGGGGAGATCGACTCCCAGATCGGCGAACATGTCCGCAAATCTGGGTATAACAACAACTACCAAGAAAATCATTACGCCTATGCTCAGCGTGAAGAGAATTGCCGGATAAAAAAGCGCGGTGATTACCTCGGTTTTCAGCAGTCGCTGGCGTTCAGAGAATTTCGCCAGTCGTTCCAGCACGACACCGAGCACTCCGCCGGATTCACCAGCCCTGACCATGTTGACATAAAGTTCCGGAAAGGTCTTCGGGTGTTGGCTTAGGGCGTCATGAAACGTGGAACCGTGTTCAATGTCGTATTTTATCTGCTCGACAATCTGGCGCAACCGCGGATTCTCAATCTGTTCGAGTGTAACTTCCAGCGCGCGCGGCAGGGTGATGTGGGCGTTTATCAGTGTTGCCATCTGATACGTGAAAAACTCGACATCCCTTGATTTCACGCGTTGAGAGAACAGGGGAATATTCAGCCGTTTGCTCCCCGCGTCGCCGGCGCTATCTTCAATGATGTTTAGGGGCCAATAACCCATCGCCTTGAGTTGATGGACGAGCGCCGCTCGAGAGTCCGCATCTCGTACGCTCTTCACTGTCCCGCCGGTGTTTGTCAGCGCTTCGTAACGAAATCTAGGCATTGGTCGATATTGCCTCAAATTCTCTGGAATAAGTACGTTTACTGAAGAAATAGGTATTCTTATACGGATTCAAATTCTAACTGCCATAGGGATTCAAGTTAAGCGTTTTAAGGCGTAGATTGCGCCAATTCAATGCCTTAAACTGTTAATCTTCATGCAGACATAGGCGATGGAATACCAACCCATTCATTGATGGGCGCGCAACAGAAGATGACTCATGGCGCTGGTTTCCGTAAGCGCCGGTGCGGTTGGAAACCGCACCTACGGTCTGGGGGCGGACGAAATCCCTTAACTTGATCCCGATACGGGTTCAAATTCTAATTGTTATACTCGTCAAAAACGCCCGATGAATCGGGCAACTACAATCATCTGATACGTGTAGCTCATTCTTACAATTTGGGATGACATTTGGAAATGCCGCTAGCGGTTTCCGGCGCCATACAGATTACGTGCCGGGTTTTACCCTATTGTTGGCGTTTAAGGGCGGGGCAAGATGCCCCGCCTACGCGAATTGTGTTGCCCGCCTACGGGATTGGGGTTGCTCCGGCTTATGTCAAGTCCAGATGTTGTACTTTTGTACAAAGTCGAGCTAAGCAACTTGTTCGACGCTAAATTCATCCTCTTGTGTGAGGCGTATAATTTCATCCACGGTCGTATGGCCGGCAACAACCTTTTTCCATCCGTCTTCGCGCAGGGTTCTCATTCCGGCTCTAATCGCGGCGTGCCGAAGTTGATTCGTTGACGTGTGTTGCAACGTCATAGTTCGGAGTTCTTCGCTCATCACGAGAACCTCAAAAATGCCGATGCGCCCTTTGTATCCCCTGTCCCTGCACTCCGTGCAACCTACGGCTTTCGGAATTAGAAGTTTTGAATCAATCTCGCTCACCTGATGAGCGAAAAATTCCTTTAGTTGCCGCGCGGTGGGCCGATACATCTCGCAGCAACTGCGGCAGACTCTCCGAGCGAGGCGCTGCGCAATGACGCCTTCTATGGTCGAAGCGACCAAATAGGGTTCAACCTGCATGTCAATAAGTCGAGTTATTGCGCCCGGGGCGTCATTTGTATGCAATGAGCTGAAGACCAGATGCCCGGTCAACGAGGTGTGGATTGCCATTTCGGCTGTTTCAAAGTCTCGAATTTCGCCAACCAATACCTTGTCGGGATCTTGCCGCAGAATATGTCTCAAACCCGCCGCGAACGTCACGTCAATATCCGGATTGACCTGAATTTGATTGATTCCCTCGAGTTCGTACTCGACCGGTTCTTCAATGGTGATGATTTTCACTTCCGGGGTATTTATCTTTTTCAAACAGGCGTATAGCGTCGTGGTTTTGCCGCTGCCGGTTGGCCCCGTCGCCAGAATGATGCCGTGCGGCTTTCGGATTAACCTCTCGAAATGCGAGAGATTGTCAGCGGTTAATCCAAGTTCTTCCAATCCGAAAGAAATCGACTGTCTGTCAAGAATCCGTAAAACGAGACTTTCGCCTTGCGATGTGGCAACTGTCGGCACTGTTGACACACGCAAATCGATCTGCCGGTTTCCTACACTTCCAACGGTAACGCCGATTTTTCCATCTTGCGGTCGGCGACGTTCGGCAACGTTCATTCCAGCCATAATCTTGACGCGCGAAGTAATCGCCGATTGAAGATGCGGCGGCGGTTGCTGTTGATCTTCCAGCACGCCATCAATTCGAAAACGCACCTTGAGTTCGCCGGGAAACGGCTCAATGTGGATGTCGCTCGCATTCAATCGCACGGCGTCAATAATCATCTGATCCACGGCATGTACGACGGTCGGGTCTTGGATGAGATCTTTCTCATCAATGCCAAAGTCGTCAATGGTTTCGCGCTGGAGGGTTGAAACAGCGCCGACAGGTCCTCTGATGCCTTCGCTAAGAATCGCTCCGGCTGTCTTGCCGTAGATGCGAATGATGGCGGCTTCCACATCCTCTTCATCCGCAAGCACCGGATTTACCTCGCATTCGGTCACGAGGCGAATCTCGTCAATCAACATGATATCAAGAACGTCCGGCATCGCTACGGTAAGTGTCTCACCGTCGAAATGAATCGGGACAATCTTGTTTTTATAGGCAAATCCGGCGGGCATTTTCTGCGTCGTTTCAGGTTCCGGCGCGATGTTCTCAAGACGAACGCATGACACACCGCACTCAACTCCCCTCTTGGCAAACGCAACTACATCCGGGGCGACATGATTTAGGAGCGCCTCGCCGGGGGCAAAGCCTGCCATTCGGATATCGTCCAAAACTCGTTGATGATCAACGGTGGAAATGAGTTTGCACTCAAGCATCATGTCTACCAACGACAAATCAGAAGTGTTGTCCAATTTTCATATCTCCATCAAGACTGGTAAATCCGGAGTAACAACTCTACCTTAATGTGTAAAATTACACTCTTTAGACGCAGCAGGAAAAATGAAGTTTAGTAGATATGCCGAAGCCTGTTTGAATTGGAGGCGGTCATTGTGTGACGGTCTCAATGGGACGCGACATCGGATTTTATCTAGGCGCCGGTCGGACGTTGTAATCATCATAGGTTTGGTCAGGATTTATGCTATCGAACGCCTGTAGTTCGCGGCGGGACAAGATGTCCCATCTACGGTAGTGACGGATAATCGCGGCGCGAGTCCCAGCGGCGGGACAAGATGTCCCGCCCACGGGAGTACGGGTTAATTGCGGCGCGAGTCCTAACCGCGGGACAAGATGTCCCGCCCACGGGAGTACGGGTTAATTGCGGCGCGAGTCCTAACCGCGGGACAAGATGTCCCGCCTACGGTTTGGCCCAACTCAATGAAATCGCCGTACACAATACTCGGTCAAATGCGTCCAACGTTATGTTTCTATGCGTGCGCATAAACCTCTGACGCGGCTTGCACACCGGCGCCAATTTCAACGCTATAGCCTGCTTGAGCGAGGAGTTTCTCCAAGGCGCTCAAGACCAGTAGAACATTTTGTTGCGTTGAAGACTCTCCCATCAAGCCAATCCGCCATGCTTTGCCCGCGAATGTCCCCAAACCGCCCCCGATTTCAATGCCGTAATCATCAATCAGACGGCTTCGGATCTCCAAATCATCGATGCCATCAGGGATACCGATGGTCGTTAACATGGGAGCGCGCAATCCCTCTTGTACAATGGGGTTGAGACCTATAGCGATTCCGCCGGCGACAAGCGCTCTAGCATTAAGTTCGTGCCGTCCGTATCTCGCCTTCAGACCTTCCTCCAGCGCTACGCGCAGCGACTCATGCAAAGCATAGACCATAGACATCGAAACCGTGTGGTGATAGCTCCGCACTTCGCCGCTCCAGTAGGCTTCGAGCAGCGTCATATCAAGATAGAAACTTTGCACCTTGTCGGTTCTATCGCGAATCGCTTCCGCGGCTCTATCGCTAAAGCTGATGGGCGCAAGCCCCGGTGGTCCCCCAAGACACTTCTGAGTCCCGCTGTAGGCAATGTCTATCCCGCGCCGGTCCAAATCCACCGGTTGTCCGCCCAAGGAGGTAACGCAGTCCGTGAGGAACAACGCGCCGCTCTCATTCACTACTTGACTAATCTCATCAAGCGGTTGAAGCACCCCGGTTGAAGTTTCGGCGTGGATTATGGCAACCAACTTCGGATTGGAGCGCTTTATGGCGTCAGCCGCGTCTTCGACCCGAATAGCCGAACCCCAGGGGGCTTCCACCGCGGTCACCACGCCGCCGCAGCGTTGAACAATGTCCGCGATGCGTCCGCCGAAGTAGCCGTTGATACCAACAACGACCGAATCACCGGGCTCAACGATGTTGCAGAGCGCCGCTTCCATCCCGGCAGTGCCGGTGCCGGAAACCGGTAGCGTAAGCCTATTCTCCGTGCCGAACACGCGGCGCAGGAGACTTACGGTTTCATCCATTATTCGGATGAACTCTTTATCCAAGTATCCCAACATGGGAGTAGTCATCGCTTTCAATACTCGCGGACTCACGGCGCTTGGGCCAGGGCCAAGAAGCACGCGAGGTGAAGCCTTTAATTCATCACATATTAATTGTGTCATCTTTTCTCCGTTATACCGGTAAACTGATTTATATACTTCACGCTGCTGAAAATTGCGTATTTTCAAGCGTCTGGGCGGTAGGCGCTGTTGGAAACCGCGAGGATTTCTATCGCACTCGCTATCCACTCGCTTGATCCTACAGGAGTCGCGACCTGGAGATCGCTCCTACAGGGGGCGCGGGTCGCGATCAGGAGATCGCTCCTACCCGTAACGCGCGGATCGCCTCACTCGGATTTCGGCTGCCGAAAATCGCGGTGCCCGCAACCAAAACTGTCGCCCCGCGATTTACGACCAATGGCGCAGTTTCCAAATTTATGCCGCCATCCACTTCAATCAAGGCGTCACAACGCAGTTCGAAAATCCTTTCTCGCAAACTGTCAATTTTATTTAGAGCGCTCATGAGGAATTTCTGCCCTCCAAATCCGGGTTCCACACTCATCGGCAATACGAGGTCCAATTCTGCAAGATACGGAAAAATGGACGAAACCGGCGTATTCGGTCGGAGCGCGAGCCCGGCTTTGACGCCGCGAGTCTTAATCAAATCGATTACCGTCTCTATGGAACCTTCAATTTCAACGTGAAAAGTGATGAGGTCCGCGCCGGCGTCGGCAAAGTCATTAATATAATCTTGCGGACGCGCAATCATAAGATGGACATCAAACGGGCAATCCGTATACTGTTTCACGGATTTGATTAACTGAGGCCCCATGGTTAAATTGGGTACGAAATGCCCATCCATTACGTCAAAGTGAATAAAATCCGCCCCGGCTTCCACGACACGACATATCTCTTCACCAAGCCTGCTAAAATCCGAAGCGAGAATTGAGGGGGCGATTTTTATGTCCGGACTTGACACTATAACTCCGTTTTTTGAACTTCCGCGCCATTCTCGTAAACAGTCATCGTCGCCTCGCCAAAAACCCGCAATGGCGGGCGTTCGATTAGCGTTCCGGGCTCATAATGACTATCAACCACCGTAAGCGTTCTTCGTTCGTCTTCGACAACAAGTTGCACATGTTTGGGGAGTTCGCCCTTCTCTGAAACGCGGTAGGTAAGCGAAATGAGTCTTCCTCTATCGATCCGAGTTTTTACCGATCCGCTAATTTCAAGCGACACAATTTGACCAACGTGCATCAGTTCACCGGTGACAGGAAGATGGCTAATGATTGAACCTTGCGGTACTTCGGGCGCCGATGCATAGGTCTCATCTCCGATTACCAATCCGCTGGACTTGAGCAAAGAGCGCACTTCATCAATCGGTTCGCCGCGCAAATCCGGCATCAATAACACTTTGGAGCGTTTGCCAAGGCTCAATAATAGATGAACCGCGGCGCCTTGCTGGTGCATGGAGCCGCGAAGGGGCGTTTGGGCAATTACGGCGCCCGCCACCGCAAACTGATCGGAGTGCACTTCCGCGACGCGCCCCCGGCGAAGCCCCGCCTCCCTCAAAATCTTTTCAACATCTTTCAGCGATTTGCCTGTCGCATCGGGCACTTCTACCATCTGATCGCCGATACTCAACGTGATCTGTACAGGTTTCTGCCGCTTGACTTTGAAGTTTGCCGGGGGGGATTGTTCGAGAACAAAACCTTTCTGAATGTCGGAACTCGCTTTTTCCTCAATGTCATCAGCGACCAGCAGATCGGCCTCATATAGTAACGTAACCGCATGATCGTAACTCTCGCCAACCAAATCCGGAACTTCAATATCGTCCGAGTTCACCCACGACGGAATAAACACAAATATCAACAGCAGTCCAATAACGGCGAACGCAAGCAGATGGATGAAAGCAAATTTGAATACGGCGACCAGAGTAGAGTTCATGATTGTTTCGTTTGACAAGCGTCAACTATTCTCTAATTGGCGGACAAAACGCTCACCTGTTTTTACCCGATACCCGTTGATAAACTCGTTGGCATCCATGGATCGTTTGTTGGCAGGCTGCACTTTTGTTACGTGTAAAACCCCCGCTCCCGTCCCCACATTCAGATGCGGCGGCGGCGTAACTGTGATAGCGCCGGGCGATACATCAGTCCGCGGGGAATTTTCCAGCGCCCGGCATTCGAGAACCTTCAGGCGGAGGGCGCCATTCAGAAATGTGTATGCTCCGGGCCAAGCCGCCGTACCACGCACGAGATTGCAAATCTCTACCGCCGATGCCCCCCAGTCAATTCGCCCGCTTTCCTTGGTCAGTTTGGGGGCATGAGTCGCCAAGTCGTGATTCTGAGGAGTGTGCGGCGGCGGAGCGTTAGCGGGAGTCGCTTCCAATACTTCGACTATTGCCGATGCCGCAGCACGCGCCAGTCGGTCCGAGAGCGCGGCGGCGGTTTCCCGCGGATCAATCTTGACACGCCGCTGAAGGATAATGTCGCCCGTGTCCTCGGTTTCGTCAAGAAGCATGATTGTAATGCCTGTTTCCTCTTCGCCGTTGATTAAAGCCCATTGAATCGGAGCGGCGCCGCGATACTTGGGCAGTAGAGACGGATGCACATTTATGCAACCACATGGAGGCAAATCCAGCGCCGATTTGGGAATCAGTTGGCCAAAGGCGACTACTACGATTGCGTGCGGCCGCAGATTTCCGAGCGTACGAAGGAATTCGGGCCGCCGTACCCTTTCAGGCTGGTAAACCTGCAGATTGTGGCGTTCAGCCATGACCTTAACGGGTGGCGGCGTCAATTTTCTGCCTCTGCCGGATGGCCGATCGGGCTGCGTGACAACGCCTACGATGTCAAAATTCCGCGCTATCAATGTTTCAAGAGTCGGGACGGAAAACTCACTCGTGCCCATGAAGACGATTCGCATTACGTCATACCTGCCAAACAGATGAGGGCTCTATGCAAGTATACCTTGCGTTGGGTATTATTGCGCTTTTTTCCGAGTAATAATGATTTCTAGTAGGACTTACACAGTACTGGGGCATCGCGACCTGGAGATCGCTCCTACAAATGTTGGAGCATCGGTGCGGTTGGAAACCGCACCTACGGAGTCGTGGAACATACCGCACATTGGAGTATACCAATGGCATAGATTCATCCGTTGACTTCTCATACGGATTCAAAATCTAAATGTTACACTCTTCAAAAACGCCCGATGAATCGGGCAACTACAATCACCCAATGCGTGTAACGCACTGATTAGGAATTAGTATCAGGCCTCTTCCTCCGGCTCAAGCAGACTCTGATCCTCCGCCCTCAGTAGATCGACAAAGAGTATTCCATCAAGATGGTCGATTTCGTGTTGCAGGACCCTTGCCATCAAATGGCTTTCGTTCAACTCCGTCTCTTCTCCATTTGGCAGCAGCGCTTTGATGGTTACCGAAGTGGCGCGCCGAACTATGCCTCGATGTCCGGGCAGACTCAAACATCCTTCTTCACCGAGCTCCTCGCCGGTTGACGCCGTTATCGCGGGATTTAACAACGCAACCGGCGGACAATCCGGGAAATGCGGAGAAATGTCCGCAACAATTATTCGCTTGGACACCCCAATCTGCGGCGCGGCGAGACCAATCCCGCTGGCGGCGGCCATAGTGTCAAACATGTCGTCGATCAGTTGCAGCACGTTGTCGTCAATGTATTTGACCGGCTCGGCTTTCCGTCGAAGTATGGGGATGTCGCCGGTTTGAATTTCCAGTAATGCCATATCAGCAATTCTCATTTTGAATTTATCAAGTGATTGATTCTACCGGATCCTATTGGAACAGCAGGTCGCAAGTTCTTATGTTGTCATTTTTGGGGCAATATCGTATGGTCTTGTGCGAATTTAACGCTTGCACCTGTCGCCCCTCTGGGGCTTTGGAGTATGATGTCACCGCGTTTCTACAAACCTGCCGCCCCTCTGGGGCTAAGATGCGTCGGATTTCGCGGTTTTATTAAACCATGCAATCAACATAACGCTTTTCAAGAGCGAGAAACTTGAAGTTGACGAGGCTTTGTCGGCTCTAGGTTTCAAAATGAGAATTGCTGCTGCCATGTATCAATCGCCAATCTACAATCAGAATCGAATCTGAACCAATGGAAACTTGAAACTTGACGTTTCCTCAACATTCCAACCCGCGTTTCCAACCTTTCTTCGCGGCTGTTTCGGGGAGGGCGTAGATGGTGAAGCCGGAATCAACGGTTCCGATGAGTCCTTACCGCGGGTATGCAACCAATCCCAGAAGCCGATGAAGAGTGCGAAGGAAACTGCGGAGGCGCCTATGATTTTGAAATCGGCGTTTGTAAGTTCGGGAGAAATCTCACTCTGTCGGATCATCTCAATGCCGCGAACCGCAAGAAAACTGTGAATTGCGGTAAACGGCAGCGAAACCAAGGTGACAATCTCAAACCGCCGCAACTCACTCTCATGGTAATGCTCCTCGTGCTGTCCTCGTTGAACGGGGCGCCTGCCTTCCGATGCATGCCGGCGCTGCGCGACGGCGTTTGACGGCGCCAAAAAGCAAACCGCGATGAACACGAACGCCAAACCAATCATCACGCTATTTCGAAGTTTCATAATCCCCTCGAGTTCGGAGCAGATGGACTATCAGCATACCCGCTCCAGTGCATATAGAAATGTCGGCAACGTTAAACGTTGGCCACCAGAGCCCCGCATTCTGAATGCCTATTTGTAAAAAATCAACGACCTCGCCGAGCCGAAGGCGATCCGCAAAATTCCCCAACGCGCCGCCCAAGAGAAAACCGAGCGCGATTCTCATCCACATATTGGTCTGAAATTGGCGATAGTAGAAAAAAATGAAGCCGACAGCAACGATTGTGACAATAATGAGCAGTAAATTCTGCCCCGGCATGATTCCGAAAGCGGCGCCGCTATTTCTATCATGCCTCAGGTTAAATACGCCGTCAACGATAACGCGCCAACTCCCCCGCCGGATGTTTTGCTCAACGAGCCATTTTGTGAGTTGATCGATTGCAAAGCTGGGCGCCGCTACTAGAATAAGAGGCAAAAATGACCGAATCTTGGGTGGTAGCATTGATGATTCCTTGATTTGGGGCGCCAATCGGGTTCGTAAGTTAATACGGATTCAAAATACAAATGTTACAGTCGTCAAAAGCGCCCGATAAATCGGGCAATTACAATGGAGGTCATATCTATGAGGCCGTTGGGAACAACGATCGTTGTTCCCTACAGAAGCTGTCTCAACATATTCTCAAGGATGCGCAGAAAAATGAACAAAATTATGGGCGATATATCAATCCCGAAATTCCGTGTCATAGGGGTCAATACGCCGCGCAAAGGCGCGAGCACGGGATCCACGAGCAAATTAGTGATCCGGTAAATCCTTCGAACCGTGATGTTTCGAATCCCGCCGATAAACCATGATAGCACGGCATTCGCGATGACTATCCATATATAAATCCGAATCAGGTGAAGGATTAACGGAATCAGGACATTTCCCATTCTTTAAGTCTCGTTGCGCTCCTTATGAACTTGCGAGCTCTTCGGCGCGGTGTCGCGCCGCCGCGACCGCCTCGATTAGCGCCGCGCGCAGCCCTTGCCGTTCCAGTACATGCAAGCCAGCCGTGGTTGTTCCGGCCGGTGTCGTTACAAGGTTCTTGAGAACCGCGGGATGTTCGCCTGAATTCTCCAAAGTTTTACTCGCGCCGAGTACGGTATGCACCGCGAGTTGCGAGGCATCCTCACGCGTTAAGCCTATGTGGACTCCGGCATCGGCAAGCGCCTCAATAAACAGAAATACAAATGCGGGACCGCTTCCGCTGAGCGCCGTTACGGCGTCGAGAATTTTTTCTTCGCGCACCATGCAACTTCCAAGAGCGTTGAACATGGTCTCGGCGAGAGTGACATGCTCATCCGAAGCGGAGTTCCCTTTCGCGATTACACTAACTGCCGCTTTGGCAGTGACCGCCAGGTTCGGCATCACGCGCACGACAGACGCGGGCGATGAAAAATAGGATTCAAACGTCGCGGCAGGCACGCCGGCGGCAATGGAGAGTAGCCATTGTGTCGAAGATCGGAAATCGGCCGCAATCTCAGGCAGTATCGTCGGTACATTTCCAGGTTTTGCCGCGTAAAGCACACAGTCGACATTCTCCACAAGATTAGAGACGCTCCCCGCTTTGTTGACACGTAATTCTTCACACAGAGAATTAACCTTCTCCTCTACGATGTCGCTCACCCAAACCTGACCGCTGTCAAGCACGTCGTCGACCAATCCTCGAAGAATCGCCTCACCCATACCGCCGACGCCAATAATTCCCAATCGAAATTCCTTGTCCAATGTCTGTTCTCCCCTGCGTCTAGGCGCGTTCGCCAAAGATTGCCGATCCGATTCTGACCATGTTAGCGCCTTCTTCGATCGCGACCTCAAAATCGTTTGTCATTCCCATGGAAAGATATTTCATCTCGACATTCGGATATGCTTGGCTATCGATTGATTCCTTGAGCCTTCTTAGCAAAGCAAATGACGGACGCGCCTCCTCCGGATCCGGCACAAATTTTCCGACTGTCATCAGTCCCTTTATGCGAACATGCGTATATTCGATCGCGGATTCCATAAAACCTAGCGCTTCGTCGGGTTGCAGACCGTACTTACTTTCTTCACTTGAGGTATTGACTTCGACCAGCACGTCTGTCCGGAGATTCAATCGGGCTGATCGGCGATCGATTTCAGCAAGCAGCCTCGCGCTGTCTACCGAGTGAATCAAATCAAAAATCTGTAACGCTTGTTTAACCTTGTTGGTTTGCAAATGCCCTACAAGGTGCCATTTTACGGGGCGATTGACCTGAGTATGCTTAGTTTTCGCTTCTTGCACGCGATTCTCACCTATATGCGCAATCCCCGCGTCAATCGCTTCCAAAATCAGGTCGGCGGGCTTGGTTTTAGAAATCGCCACAAGATCTATGGAATCTGCATCTCGCCCGACGCGTTGCGCCGCCGACGCTATTCGATCCCGAACGCTTTGGATATTCTCTTGAACAGACACATTCCGGAAGTTGTCCATTGGACATGGAAGTCGAATGACGAATTTTAGATGTACCAGATTACAACCCCATAGAAATGTACCACACTTTCGAGGCGATTGCAAGTACAAACGCAACAGTAACCAGGGGAATTGCACCTGATTTTTGGCATAAGGAAGATTGGAAGGATGGAAGACGGGAAGGGTGAAAATTTTTCGTCCACGCATACCTCAAGCCAGATGGATACATAAAACCCGTCGGATTCCCAAATACAATGGTCGCAGTGTTGGGTTTCACTACGATTTTGGGGGCTTTTAGCGGTAGCGTAGCGGTATCTGGGCGCGGTTATCCTGTGGACGGGTCGTTCCTGATGTGCCGTTCAACCCAACCTACGACCTTTACAGCGCTGGCGGGATCGGGAGATTGTTTTTGCGGCGCGGTCGGGATCGGGAGATCCCTCCTACAGTTCATCGTTTAACTCGCGATGAATTTAGGTTGACCCTGAAGTCGGAAATCGTTACAATGAGATTGCTCCCATCGTTCAGCGTTTCGTGGTGAGTTGAAAAAGATACAAATAGCGGATTGGAAGGGGACATTGCTTGTCATTACAACAGATATGCCTATTTTCCCTGCTCGGGATTATTCACGTTGGTTCGGCGCTTTGGGTATTCAATGATGCGAGACTTCGGAGACGGTCACTGTTTTGGGTTCTCGGAACGGTTCTCGTGCCGGAGGCGTTCTTTCCCATGTATTTTTGGCGGACCGAACCGAGGTTGTTTTGGTATTGTCCGGCGTGTGAAGGCGTAAATACGGATTCATCCCGCAGGTGCCGGCATTGCGAGCGACTTTATACCCGAGAGGAAACGCTTTTGCGGTTGCACGCCTATCCCGCACCGTCAGATTTAATGGTCATCTCTTTGGGAGCGCTTCTGGTTCATAGGATTGGTCTCTATATCATGTTCGTGATTAGAGACGGATCGGACCGACTTACCGAGGTAATCGATATCGCGACACTTTCGCCATATCAACTTTGGACCATTGAGCTTATCGCGGCAAATGCCGTCATTTGGCTGAGTTTTCACTGTGTCACCGGGCGTTGTCTGGGGCGGTTGGCATCGATTGGTTTTCAATCCACGCTCAGTTATCGCCATATCATTCTTCCCCTCGCGCTGGCGCCACTGTTTTTCCTATTCTGTGAATCTATCGCCGACAGTCTTTCACAGATAAGCGATTTGACCTCCTCTACAGCGTTGGAAAACCTTCTCGAGTGGGAACGCGCCCAGGATTCCGCCTATCTTCCCGAACGACTTGACGCCTCGATAATTCTCGTCGCTTTCGTGGCGATAGTTCTTTCACCATTGGCTTACGAAGCGCTCTTTAGGGGGATAGGCTACGTCGCTTTCGCTCGCCAATTCGGTCAGCGCGCAGGCGTCATGTTAAGCGCCTTTTTCTATGCCGCCTTCCATACCATCTTCCACACGGGGGTGATTCAGTTCATTCCATCGTTTGTTTTTGGCGTAATTGCCGGGTTGCTGTTTCTTCGTACGGGCTCGTTAATCCCGTCAATTATCACCCACAGTTTGGTGAATACAATCGCGCTCATGGCGTGGTTTATCAAGGAGTCGGGGTAGTTATACTCCATGCTGTTAGAAACTGCGTCTTTTTGTAGGATCAAATGAGCGGATAGCGAGTAGGATTTTCTATCGCACTCATTATTCATTCGCTTGATCGATAGAGATCCCGCAAGTTTGTAGAAATGGGGAGGCACCATATTCCAATGTAGGGTGGGCACTGCCCACCCTACAACTCCAAATTCCCGCGAAAAACGCTTGACATTTATCCGGGCAAACTGGTATCATACTCGTATGGTAAAGTATGACGAGATTTTCAAGTACATTCTCGGCAATTTCCCGCGTGCGTTGGCGGCGCTGGTGTTGAATACACCGGAGGTGGTAGTCGGGGAGAGCCTGTCTACGGAGCTACCGACGGTTCAGACGCATCGCAGCGACATGGCGTTTCATATCCACCTGCCCGGCGGTGAGGAGGCAATCCTGCATATCGAGGCGCAAACCGATGACAGTACCCGCAAACCTATGCACCTGCGGATGCTGCATTATTCAAGTTCACTTGCCCTCAAGTATGAAAAGAACGTCTATTCCGCGGTGTTGTATTTCCGTCCCCCTGCGGGACGGAACGATCCGGGCGTCTACCGGCATGGAAACGAACAATTGGGCGGCAAGTGGTTCCAATATAAAGTCATCCGGATGTATGACTTGGAAGGCCAGGACTTTTTGGATCCCGAAGCCATCGGGTTACTGCCTTTCACGGCATTGATGAAACATCCCGAAGACATGACCCCCGAAGCCTGGGCCGAGAAGTGCATAGAGACGACGCTGGCGGCTGATGTTGACAGCAATGACCAATCAACGCTTTTATTTGCACTCTCCCTTTTCGGGAGTATAACGCATCCCAAAGAGTTTTTCGAGGACCCCAAATTGGAGGCAATCATGCAAGAATCACCTTTTTACGAAAGTGTAATGCAGCGAGGCATTGTGCGAGGCAGAGTGGAAGGCAGAGAGGAAGGCGCGCGCCAAACGAGAATTGAAAGCACATTGGACATTCTCACCTATCGATTCCCAAGCGCGGATGTCAACGCCCTCAAAGACATGCTTGAAGCCATTGACGATCTCGACCGCCTCAGGCAGGTGAACCTGGATGCCTCCATAGCAGAGAGTCTTCAGGCGTTCCAACAATCCCTAAACGGAGTTTAGCCAATCTCCCGAAACCGAGTTAAAAACGCCCGATGAATCGGGCAACTACAGCAGTCTCCGCCCATTGATAATCTCGTAGCAAGGAACAACGATCGTTGTTCCCTACAGAGGCGCGTAAGTCGTTGTACCTATGCTGTAATACATTGATTTCGGAAAGAAACCGAGTTTTGAGGAAAAAACTCGGTTTCGGTTGCACCATATATTTGGCGAATAAACCACTTGGACGCAATTTCTGACAGCGCGGCGTATAATCGGGATTAGTCAACGCTTTTCTGTTGCGGAAGAAACCGAGTTTTCAGGAAAAAACTCGGTTTCAAGGCATGGGGCTTCACCCAAGGGGTTTGGATGTATCGCATTCTATCCACATGTCGATCCGCCGAATCGAGGAAAGGGACACCTGCTACAATCAAATGTGACTTGCGGAAAGTCTTGCCGAGCCGAATCAGGAAGGAGTGTCCAGCGGCGACACGCCGCGCGCATAAGATCCCAGCAACTTGACGCGTACACACAGTTCTTGAAGTTCTGGCAGCGCGGCTTGCACGTTCGAATCCTTGATATGCCCATCCACGTCGACGTAGAACACGTATTCCCACGGCTTGGTTTGGGCTGGCATGGATTCGATTTTGCTCATATTGATTTCGTGCTTCTGAAGAACCGTCAAGACTTCGTAAAGCGCGCCAACTTTATCCCGGATAGCCATAAAAATTGACGTGCGATCTCTGCCGCTTCTCTTCGCGATATGGCGTCCAATTACGAGAAAGCGCGTGATGTTGTTCGAATTGTCCATTATCGACTCACCGACAATTCGTAATCCGTAGATTTCAGCCGCGAGTTTGCCGGCTATCGCGGCGGCGCCTTCCTCTTGCGCCGCCAAATCCGCCGCTTCCGATGTACTTGCGACTTCAATTTGCCGAACGCCCTTTAGATTTTGGCGCAACCATTCTCGGCATTGCGCAAACGGTTGCGGATGCGAATAAACCTTGGTAATGCGCTCCTTTGAAGTTCTAGACAGCAAGTTTTGATCGATCGGTAGAAATACCTCCGCGCCGATCTGTAGTGTGGTGCCTTCAAACATCTCCAAAACGTCGCGGACAGTTCCTCTTGACGAGTTTTCCACGGCAACCACGCCGTAGTCCGCTCTGCCCGATTCAACCTCCGCAAAAACATCAATTTGATCCGCTATCGGCGTGAAATCAACCGACGATCCGAAATGTCGGAGCGCCGCCGCGTGACCGAAACTCCCGGCGGGACCGAGAAAAGCGACCTGCATACGTTTTTCCAAAGACCGGCATGCAGAGATTATCTCGGTGAAAATCTTATTCAGCGCGTCCGCGGGAAAGTGATTGCGATTCTTGGAGCGTATCCGAGTGAGGATTTCAGTCTCTCGGTGCGGAACATAGACGTTTTTCACGCCTGCTTCCGCTTTGAGCTTCCCAACTTGCCGCGCCACGTCCGCTCGATCATGCAACAGACGCAAAATTTGATTGTCAATTTCATCCAACTGTTCGCGAAAATATTTTAATTCCAATAATAGAATCCTCCATAAGGATCAAGTTAAGCGTTTTAAGGCGTATGTTGCGCCGATTCAATGCCTTAAATGACGCTGGTTTCCGTAGGCGCCGGTGCGGTTGGAAACCGCACCTACGGTGTGGGGGCGATAGAGATTTCTTCCCCACCCCATGGGGACTACGTTAAGAGTTTTGCTACGGAGAACACACCAATACTAGACGAAATCCCTTAACTTGATCCCTATGATTCCAATAATAGAATCCTCTCATAAAATGGGAGAGGCATAATGCGTGAAGCGCAAGCGATAGAATATAAAGATCTGGCTTGGTCAAGAGAAAGATATAAGCCTTAACTTCATGACTATGGCGTAGATTGTTTGCTTTTCACGCATTACGACAACTCCATCAGGATTTACGGCTCTTAGACTTGCCCTTCTTTGATGGCTTGTTGAGCGATTTCATCGCGGCAATCATCGCATCGTCCGAAGGATTATTTTCGACCATTTCGACGAATGCTTCGGCGCTAATCTTGTGTTCCTCCAGGAACCTTTTGTCCTGCGGTCACGGGTAGATGTAATCGCCGATTGTACCTGCCAACTTGGCGTTAGCTTTGTCGGTAATTCGCGCCAACCAAGGGATGTCCCCGATAAGCGTATCGCGATGGCGCGGTTTCCAATCCAATCCCATTCTATTCACCTCCTTTCCGTGTATTGGCTTCCAGTTGCTTCAAAGTCTGCTCCAACAGACTCAAATATCTGCCGTACTCCGACCAGTTTCCGTTGCGTTGCGCCGTTTGCATCGATTCAAAGTATCGGGTCGCGAGGTTTACCAAATCTCGAACGGAGGATTCACCAGACGTTGGCGCCGCGGCGCGCAGGGGTTCCATTTCAGAGTCGCCCGCGGGGGCAACGACGCTACGAGCGGCAGACGCCAGGCTCTTTCCGAACATGTTAATCAACGCTTCATCAAGGCTTTTTCCCCACGCTACGTTCTCTTTGTACCCGATGACCACCCGGCGCAACTCGGGAATTGCCGTTGCGGCATCCTCCGACTGAATATAGATCGGCTCGACATACAGGATAGATTCGTTCATCGGAATAATCAGCAGATTGCCGCGCAGCACGCGCGAACCCTGACTGTTCCACAACGTAATCTGCTCGGAAATTTCGGGTTCTTGACTGATGAAGTTCTCGACCTGCATCGGCCCCGGCGCGAGTTTGCCCTTCGGAAACCGGTAGACCAACAACTGTCCGTATTGCGGAAGATCGCATCGCGCCGCGAACCAGGCAGTGAGGTTTGGTTTGTTCTTTGGCGTGAAAGGCAACATGAGCATGAATTCGGCTCGCTCCTCGCCCGGCAACTTAATGATTACATAATAGGGCGCGACCTCCTGGATATTCGAGATGGTTTCAGGCAAATTGGGCTGACGCGGGGCAAACGGACTTGATTGCGCCGGGGTTGCTTGGGCTGGACGTTGACGTTCCGTATTGTCGTAGAGCTCCTTCCCGACTTCCCACTGATCTTCGCTCGCGTAGAATGTGACCGGATCCTTCATGTGATAATCCTGATACATCCGCGCCTGAATCAGAAACATCGTGGTCGGGTAACGGATATGCGTTTTCAACTCGGCGGGCATTGTGTCGAAAGGCTTGAATAATCCCGGAAAAATGCTGCGATAGCATTCGACAATCGGGTCCTCTTCGCGTTCGATGACATAAAAATCAATACTACCGTCATAAGCGTCAACCACAACCTTTACGGCATTGCGGATATAATTTCCCCAGGGTTTCTCGCCGCCCTGAATCCGACTGGCGGCGCGCCTGCCGCGCTGTTCGGCGATTTCGGCGCGTAATGCGTGCTGCATCGGCGCCGAGTACGGGTACCGATGCGTGGTCGTATAGGCGTCAAGCATCCAGACCAATCTGCCATCATGGATGATGGCGTAGGGGTCCGCATCGTATTGCAGGAAAGGCGCGATTTTTTTCACTCGCTCCTTGATGTTTCGATGATAGAGCACGCGGCTGTTTGACTTGATTTCACCGGGAAGAACGAATTTGAACTCGTTGCCGAACTTCAGCATATATACGAACTTGCGCCAGAACGTGGAAAGCTCGACGCCGCCCGCTCCTTGATACGCATATTTGGCAAAATCTTCGCCGAATGATGTCGGGTAATCAAATTCCAAGCCTTCGGCGCGCCCCGGGTGCACGATGACATAGTGATTGGTGCGTTCTCCATAGTATATTCGAGGTCCCGGCGTCTCGCCGAATCGCGAATCCCATTCCGGCTCATAATCGACCGGATCAATATCGCGAACGTACATTTTCGGTTTTCCGTCAAGAATCTCATTGACGGGACTCATCACAGCCCCGTATCCGTGCGTATATACATAGGTGCGCTTAAACCAATCGTTCCGAACGGCGTGCGGAAGTTCATTGATATTCAGTTCTCGCACAGATAACATAACTTGACGCGGCGAACCGTTGACCGGATAGCGATCGATGTCCACGCTATGGAAGTCGTACTGCGATCGCAATTCCTGCAACTGTCGGAACGTTCGCTGGATGGGGCGCTCATCCCAGAGTCGAATGCTGTTCATTACCGCGGCGTTTTCCCGATTTCTAACGCCGTCGTAGGAGAGTTCACCCTTCAAAGGGTACTCCTCTTCGGTAACCGTATTCTCCTCCAGATCGTAGCCGTGCAGTGTCGCCTTGATATTGTAGTTGATATATTCCGTCTCGAGCTCCTGCTTGTTCGGCTCGACGCGCCATTTCTGCACGACGGCCGGATAAACTTGTCCAATCAGACCGACGGCAAGAAAGATCCCGAATGCCCATACCGCATATCTCAGCCTCTTTAGGAAAATGCTGACAAGAAAAACGACAGCGCATAGGAGGGAGAGCGCCAAGAGGATTTTCAATAGCGGCAGGCGTGCGTGTATCGCCGCGTAGCCACCGCCCCCGCGCACAACATCGTTTGTCGTGTAGAGCAGATCATACATCGCGAAACGGTAGTGCCAAGCGCGAAATATGAGCGTCAGCGCCCCGAGCGCCAAGAGATGAACTCTAACGCGGGGCGGAGGCGACAAACGGTTGTTTTCGCCGATGAGCAGTCCGTGAAAGAAATAGACCGCGGCGGAAAAGAAGGTCAACAACATGAACAACCCGAACAGGTTCCCGATGATGAATCGCTCAAGCGGCATTCTAAAAACGTAATAACTGACCTCCTTTTGGAAGATCGGATCTCGCGCCGCCGACATGAGCGTGGCGTTTGGCGTCAACTCAAAGCCTATGGGTTTATCCAGTTCGATGATCGCCGCGCCATCACCTTCAACTCGAATGGATCGGATGGTCGCGGCCACTTTTTCTTCGGCGTCTTTGATTGTAACGGAGTCGCCAACTTGCAGCCCTTTCGCCTTTAATTCCAGTTCAGCGATGCGCAACTCGGTCGCATCGCCGCTTGCCGGTTGCATTAGGGGGGTGGCATTCTGAAAAGTGAGCCCCTCGGCATTCGAGTAGCGTAGGAAAGGCTCCCACCGGTCTGTTGCCGCATAGCCCATCAAGAGGCTAAATCCTATCGCCAGCAGCGTCAGTACGCTATAAACCAGCCGACGCAGGTCAAAATCTGCCTCTCCGCTTATCGGGATACTCTCCATTACAGTCGAGCTAAGCCGAGAAGGAGTAAAACGATACAGCAGATAGATGTTAAGCAGTGTGACCAAAAGAAAGAAACTGCCAACCCCAACCCCCAAGAGTATCTTTGTCAGCAGTATTTTCTTGTATACCGGGCTGAAGCCCAGAACGCCAAACCAAAGCAGGTCCGGATAGATCTTTACAAAGATGGCGATAATGCCGCCAATTGCCGCCAGGATGGCGACGAGAACAATCAATCGATTGAAACGTGAATCCATAGTTTTCCTTTCATGAACTGAAGATTAAAACGGCCTGTTCGAGCTTATACTACACACCGCTGGAAATTGCGTATTTTCAAGCGTCTGGCGGTAGTTGCAGGGTGGGCACTGCCCACCACCAACGCGGTCACGTTGCGCGCCAGGGGAGCCAACCATTTATCCAAAACTAATCGGAATGGTGGGCAGTGCCCACCCTAACCATAGGGATCGAGTTAAGCACTTTAGAGCGAAAGTCACGTGGTTTTCTCTCGATAAGCTTAACACGATTTTTCACCTGTGGGATCTCTATCGCACTCGCTATTCACTCGTTTGATCCCCTCTGGGGCTTTGGGATTTGGTGGGTCCACATTTCTACAAACCTACCACCCCGCTGGGGCTAAAAGACTCACACAATCAAGGTTTTGCAGTTTCGTATTTGCCCTACCGGCTTGAGGGATTACAACGGGAAACTCGACGAATAATAGGCAAATGTTCTTAACTTGATCCCAATGGTGGGCAGTGCCCACCCTACTATTACAAACTACCGATCGCGACCGCCAATCCCGGCAGGAGCGATCTCCCGATCGCGACCTTCTGTTTTGAATCTTAAAACGCCTGACCCAATCCGAAGTGATATTTGACTTCCGGTTCTACACTTCTCAAGTCCGTACGCCGCGCCGCGGCGAGATCCAGCGAAAACAGACCGAGTTGCAGGCGCAGCCCGATGCCTAGCGTGCCTTTCACATCGTCAAGTCGGAACCAATTCCCGTCGCGCCGCAAAACGTGGTATCTATTCTCGGAATTGAACTCGTTGTTCGACCACACGGTGCCAAAATCCGCAAACAGAATGCCGCGAATTCCGCCGATTGCCCAGGCGAAGGGCCAACCGAAACGCAGTTCGTCGATGAACGGAATGCGAACCTCGAAATTGAGCAACCCCATACGCGTGCCGACAAGCTCTTCATATCCGTAACCTCGCAGAGAATCGATTCCGCCCAGATAGAACAGGGACTGGTCCGCGCCAAAACTGCCTCCCAGGAATAAGCGCGTCGCCAAGGTTGAACGTCTCCCAAGTTTGAGATAACGCCTGCCATCGAAAATGGCATTTACGAGATCGAGGTCGCTGCCCAAGTTACGAAAAGACTTTTCGAGAGAGAAGCGGTAACGCACGCCGGTGTGCGGACCAAACTCTCTCCACATCGTTGTATCGTTGACGAAAGACATTCTGCCGAGCATAAGAAATCCGCGTCCATCGTCAAAGTCCCGATCGGTTTCAAAGTTGTAGGTGAACGGCGTTGAATAGAACATTGACTGAAAATCGACGCGTCGATAGCGATTAAACGGGTAGCTGAAGTAGCCCATCAATCCGGTGGTGCGTTGCAGCAATCCGCGTCGATTTCGGGACGATCCCAAGACATGATATTGATGGTAGTTGAATATCGCCGCTCCGATATCGGCGCGTCGCGCCAGATAGCCGTAACGGGCAATGAAATCCGGCGCCACGAAGCCGGATTGATTTGCCACGCTTAAACCGAGCCGATGATTTCCCATCATATCACTGGCGATTAGCTCTGTCGTATTGCGCAGAAGACCGTCCGCTCCCAAGTTGAAATCCGTAAATATCGCATCTATCGCAACTTTGGGACCATACTTTCTGCGAGCAATCCGCGGTTCTCGATCCTCATCCGCGCCCGAAGCCACAAGCCGCAACTCCGCGGGAGGCATGTCGAGCTTTTCATTGATTGCCTTCTCCGTCTCCATGAGACAGATGTCCTGTTTGCCATTTTGATACGCCGCGAATACAATGTTTTTGCGGTTCGGCGAAAAACTCGGGTTGAAACAACCCGTCATGATATTTGTCAATCGAGTCAGTTCCGTGCCATCAGACTTAATGGTGTAAATGTCATAAACGGTTCGCAAATCGGAGCAAAAAATCACTTCCTCGCCACTAGGCGACCAATTCGGGCTTACAGAACTATAGTCGTCGTGAGTCAATTGCCGTTGCGTCCGCCGGACAACATCAATGACGATTAACTTCGACTTGCCTTCGCGTTCCGACGCGTAAATAACCTCTTCGCGTGTCGGATTCCAAGCCGGGTGCGTATCGTAAAAGCGATCATTGGTCAAGCGAGTTATTTCTTCAGTGGCGCATTCGAGAATGTACAGATCCGCCTGCGTGTCCTTCATGGCGGAAAAAACGACCCGTTCGCCGCTTCCATCGTAGGACGGCGACGAAGCGACATCAAAATCCAGCTTGATACGACGCGTCAACTGCTTGTTTAGGATGTTAATCTCAAGGAAGTAATCCGACCCCCGATATTTGCCGATGAACGCGATGCGGTCCCCGTCGGGCGACCAAGCGAGCGCTCGTCCGTCGCTGCGAATATCTTCATACTTGCTCGCGAAAAAGCGTTTGCTTATTCTTTCTATCTTCTCGCCCGTCTTCGCGGACATCAGGACGATTTCGCCGAAGCCCTCATTACCGGTAACGTACGCGATAAGGTCGCCGCTCGGAGACCACACCGGCTTTACGTTATGCGAATAACGCGATTTGGCTGTCAAATTCTTGGACACGGCGTCAGGCATATCGCGATGCTCGATCATTGGCCAATATTTTTTCCTCACCGTCCGACGCCAATCCTTGTCAAATTCTTCAAGGCTTGTTTCCAGCACATTCTGAAAGGCTTCATTCAAATCTTTGGTTCGGCTCTGCCGCAATTCCTGCATAATCTCGCCAACCTTCTCTCTGCCGTATGTTTCAGCGAGATGCTTTACGGCGAGTTGCCCCATCTTGTAGCCCAGAAAGACCTGTGATCCGAGAATCCGAAAGTCCTGTAAGTGCATCAGGGGCACTATCCGATTGTTGACGCTCGCGTCGCGCAATACCATCTCGCCGATAGCGTCGTTATCTTCGGCGAAATAGTCCGCGCTTCCTTCGATAAACCATATCGGCGCCGAGTAGAGGAACTCCCCGCTATAAATTCGCGCGGCGGGTTTCTGATAGATGATGTCGTATTGGAAGATATGAACGAGTTCGTGAAAAATCACTTCGCGAAACGCTTCCATCGACCCGGTGAACGGAATCACCACGCGCCGTTTGAAGATTTCCGCAAACCCGCCGATACCTTCGTGCAGCTCCTGAAGAATGATGTTCGTTTCCTGAAAATCTCTGTGCGATTGGTACAGAATTAGCGGTGTTCGGTCCGCAATTTCGTGTTCAAAATCCTCACTGTGTTTCTCGTAGGCTTCTTCGGCAATGTCCGCCATGATGAGGGCAAGCTTCGCCTCCGCGGGATAATAGTAGATGTCAAAATGCTCTGTCCGATGTATCAACCAATCGAACTGTTGGTCGGTGACCTTGTTCTTGCCGAACCCCTGCGCCCAGCCTTGCCGCGAACCGAACGCGCCAAACGCCATGCAGAGCGCGCAAAGGAGGATGAAACCTGGAATCGTCCGCCGCGTTACGGCGAAGATCGAACGAACGGATGACGAGTGCGATAGAGATTTCATAATAGACATCTTTCTAAAATAAGTATCCATATTACCTGATTCTACGTTATATCCTTTCACAGTTTCGCTCACGTCAAGAAACAGTGCACGAAGCCGAGTTTTTACATGAGAACTGGGTCTTCCAAAGTCATTTTGCACCTTCTTTTAACATGAGCCAATATCTTCTATATGTAGAAAGGACACCCATGAGTCGATTTGAAAAAGTCGTAGAATTGTCAGATGACAAGGCAACTTTCAACCTCGTTTTGGAACGTGTGACGACTTACTTTGAAAAACTTAAAGAAGAACGGCCGATGAAGAAACGAGGGAAGAAATCATCGTTGACATTGGCCGATCGCCTTTTATTGACATTCACCTATTTGCGCCACTATCCAACCTTTGCCAGATTAGGCGAGGAGTTTGGTATCAGTGAGTCTTATGCAAATAAAATCTATCATCAGATGCTTGATGCGTTAGTTAAGACGCTTTCGGTGAAGAATCGAAAGCATTTGATGGAGGGCGACCTGGAAGCAATCGTCATTGATGCCACCGAGCAACCGATTGAACGTCCGAAAAAGGGGCAGCGTGCCTACTACAGCGGAAAAAAAACGACACACCATAAAAGTTCAACTGATTGTGTGTTTGGCGATGTTAGAAATACTATCAGTTATCTGTCGCAAAGGGAGAGTTCATGACTTTAGAGTTCTAGAGGAAAGCCGTATAGCAATTTCCCCCGCGACCGAGAAGTTGGCAGACAGTGGTTATCAGGGCATAGACGGATTGTATTCTAACAGTTCGACGCCCACCAAGGCATATAAGAACAAGCCATTGACTGAGGAGGCGAAGAAATCCAACCGGCAGTTGGCAACACGCCGGGTTGGCGTTGAGAATGTCGTGAGACGGTGTAAGGTTTTTCGCATTACCAAAGACGTTTATCGAGGCAAACATCGCAATTATGGGAAAACATGGAATGTGATTGCGGCGATTGTAAATTTGAGATACTGCTCAACAAGTTGCGAAACAGTTTAGTTATCTTAATTTCCAAGATGACTATAACTACCTAGATCCATTTAGGAAAGATGTCTAATGATTTCCTTAGCCCGCGTTGAACGCTTGCCGTATGTAGGTTGACATTTCTTCGTATGGGTTGGGTTCCCAACCCATTTTTGCGAGGGAACGTCGCCCGGCGATGAATGTGAAAATGCAAATGCGGGCGAGGGGACGCCAGATTCTTTTCGTAGGGGTTGGGTCGCCCAACCCGATTTGCGAGTGAGCGTCGCTCCGGCGACAAATTTGAAAATGCAAACACGGGCGAGGGAACCTCGCCCCTACGATGATTTGGGCACGCACGAGGTTTCGTAGGGGTTGGGTCTCCCAACCCATTTCGCGAGTGAACGTCGCCCGGCAATGAATGTGAAAATGCAAACGCGGGCGAGGGAACCTCGCCCCTACCATGCGGTACGAAGTCTCCGCTTGGATTACTTGACAAGAAACCTCACTTCCGTCTCATAATGCGGCGCGATCTGCCGCGTAAATTCTGTTACCGCTTGCCTCGTTAGCGATTTCAAGATGGTGTCCCGCGGCGTAATCTGAGAAACAAGGAAGGACCCCAATGCATGATTCTCAACAGCGGTGCGTTCAAATTTTTCATCCCAAACAACTTTCTCCGAATCGAGATCCACAATCATCACGCGCAACGCCAACACGTACACTCGTTGGATGTAGTCTTGATAGCCGACCACGTACTGTCTACGCGTCGGTGAATAATGTTCCCCGTAATAGGTCTTGGGCTGGTTGACGGTGTAATACTTGTAACTTCCCGTGATAAGCCCGTCTACCTCAAAATATCCTCCAAGCCGCGTAAGTTGCGCTATGTCAACTAAAAACTCGGCGTCGACGGTCTCTCCGGTCAACAATCGATCCGTCTCCTGACTGCCGACGACATCGTAATTTTTATGCCTGCCAATCTTGCGCCGCATAGCCGCCGCGATCTCATCCCCTATATCCACGTTGTCCGAAGTATCCGCGGAAGTGTCCTTCACAAAGGGCAAAATAGCGAAACTGGAGAATCGATCGGCGTCAATTTCAGAATCAACTTGAATAGGTATTGTCACTCGCGTGATGGTTCTTCCACAGCCGGCGCATAGTACCAGGAGCATTAAAATAAAACCTGCGCGAATCGCCATTTCTGCCTCATTATTGAAACAGGAAAGAAACCGAGTTTTGAGGAAAAAACTCGGTTTCAGCAAACACCAAATACATAGCGAGTGAACCGCTAAACTAATGCCAGATTCAAGGCGCTCACTCGTCCGATCCATCACCCTCATCGTTCTGGGCGTGCAAGTCGTTTTTGCTCCGCTCTATGTGCAGGCGGCACTTCCGGTAGTTAAATCGGTAATGCTTGCTGCTCGCGTCTAACTCTGTCGCGCGCTTATAGGACTCAAGCGCCTGGTCAACTTTTCCCAGCGCTTCATAGGCAACGCCGAGGTTGTTGTGCGCTTTGGCGTTGTCCGGATCAATATCAAGCGCCTGATTCCAGCGAAAAATCGCCTCGTTCCAGAGTTTGGATTCCGCGGAGCGAACCCCAAAATCGTTGTACTGATTCACCGAGACCTTATCCGCAGTAATCCCGCAACCCGAAAGGAGGGCAATGGAAATGATTAATAGAGATAACGGCGAACGACACGTTGGCATCTTCATCACCTCGTCTTTGACTATATTCTAACCAAACCGCAGCGTATCGTCAAGGCAAAACGTGAACGCAGAAGTGGAAACGCGTCTGATTTTTGGGTAATGATGGCGGGTGATGCGATGAAATGGGGTTGTGAGGGGAAGGATGGAAGACTGGAAGGATGGAAGAAACGTAGCCCCCACGCTGTTTGAAACTGCGTCTTTTGTAGGAGCGATCTCCTGATCGCGACATGCGTTCCCCGTAGGTGCGGTTTCCAACCGCACTTACCCCCAGACGCTTGAAAATACGTAATTTTCAGCAGCGTGAAGTATAGAAACTGCGTCTTTTGTAGGATCAAACGAGTGAATAGCGAGTAGGATTTTCTATGGGACCTCTATCGCACTCGCTATTCACTCACTTGATGGTCGCGATCGGGAGATCGCTCCTACAGTCGATTTTGCCGGGGCGTTTGACGGGAAAACTTTCGCGTGTTATAATTGTCATTGACCAAATCACGGGAGAACAATATGGCTCTTTTATCGCCGCTGCCGCCACATTCCATTTATAATCGCGCCGCCGCGCTCGGCATCCTCGCTCTTCTTATCGTATGCGGCGCTGTTTCCGGTGAGGAGACAACAGATCCCGTACAACTCTCCCCGATCGTTGTCACTCCGGGAAAATTCACCATCCTCGGAGGCGCAACGTCAATCGCTACGCTTACAAAGCGTGAAATCGAGTCATTTCCGTTAATTGACAACGATGTGGCGCGTGCGGCGCATATTTTCCCGGGTGTCGTATCCCACGATTTCAGCGCGCGCTTCAATCTGCGCGGCGGCGAAAAAGATGAAATCTTGGTCAGATTGGATGGAATGGAGTTGTATGAGCCGTACCATTTACAGGATTTCGGAGGCGCGGTTTCCACAATCGACCTTGGATTGGTACAGCGGGTAGATTTATTAATGGGCGGCTTTCCCGCCGAATACGGCGACAAGCTCTCCGGCGTATTCGACATCAGTGTGAAGGCGGGAGATCGAGAGGAATTTCGAGCGAACTTCGGGCTAGATCTGATTAACGCGCACGCGCTGTTGGAGGGACCGTTATCCCGCAAAGGCTCATGGCTACTGTCGGCGCGGCGCGGCTATGTCGACATTATCCTTGCCCTGATGGGCGCCGACGAAGAATTGAAACCGCAGTACGCCGACCTATACGGCAAAGTCACGTACAACTTGACGCGTTCCGATACGTTGACCTTTAACGCTTTGTACGCTTGGGACAAGAATCGCATCAATGAAGATGACGATGAAAACGACCTTGACTCCAAGTATCAAAATGCCTTGATTTGGACGAAGTGGCGTCATCATTTCAACGATGATGTGTGGTCGGATTTTTTCCTGTTCAATGGGCTGGCGACCCGTGATCGCCAAGAGGGAATTAATGGGATTGACATCCGAGACTTGGGCTTCCTCGGGTCGAAAGCGGAGATAAACGCGCGGCTTTTCGAGGCGCACACGTTTCGCGCCGGGTTTGAATGGCGTTGGTCTGCGGCGGACTACAACTATTCCGTCCCAAACTACGGACAGGTGACCGCGCAATTCATCCGGAGCCGATGTTCGCTATGCGACCTCAATCGAAAAACCTGGGCGACGGTTGACGCGCACGGCACCGATGTGAAGGGCTTTCTGCAAGACGAATGGCGAATCCATCCGAAATTGTGGGTCAACGCGGGGGCGCGTTTTCTATTCCAAAACTACCGCAGGCAGGATATGCAACAGTATGAGTTGAGCCCGCGCCTCGCGCTCGCGTACAGACCAACCGACAACCTCGTGCTGCGGAGCGCTTGGGGTTTCTACCGTCAGCCGACCGACCTCATGGCGATTCCGGTCGAGGATGGGGTTGACGACATTGGTCTCGCCGAACAGGCGATACACTATGTTATCGGCGGCGATTACGCCTTGCCGAATCGATTCCTCATACGCGCCGAAGCGTACTACAAGGAACTCTCGAATCTGATCGGACATATCCCCGACTACGGCAGGCAAACGCGAATCGTCGCTCCGGCGGCTTCCGGCAGCGCGAAAGGCTTTGATCTTTTCCTGAACGGCGTGATCTCCGACAGGTTGAGCGGAAGCCTCGGATACGCGTTTTCGGTGGCAAAAGCGCAAGAAGACCCGACGACGGTCTTTCCAGCGGTATTCGGTACGGAGTTTTTTCGCGAGTATGACCAGCGGCATACCGTCGCTCTCAACGGCAACTATCGCTTCTCGCGCGCATGGCAACTGCATCTGTCGTGGCGTTTCCATACCGGCAACCCGACCACCAGTCTTAAGCATTCATTCGTTAAACTTCCCAATGGGGAGTCTGTCTGCGAACGGGACTTCGGAGATTATAATGCGGAACGCTTGCCGGCATTTCACAGTCTCGACTTTCGATTGACGAAGATTAGCCCGCGCAACGGTTGGCAACTGTCGTGGTATGTCCAGGCGCTAAACCTATACAACAGATCCAACGTTCACGAATACGCCTTCATCGAGGAGCGTGACGAGGTTACAAATGCTCTGCTTGACTGCACTGTGAGCGCGGAACCGTTCTTCCCGATTCTTCCGACTGTGGGAGTGAGTGTGCGGTTCTAGCCAGAATAGGAAGATTGGAGGGAGGGAAGGGGGATGCACATTTTTGGTGTGAGATTGAGGGGCCGAATCGCGAGTGTGGAATCATGCCTTGACATTCATTCGGGTTTTTAATTATAATTGTGATTTTGTGTATGATAACTTTAGGGCTTGCGCAAGGCGCCTCAATTCGGAGAAAAGGATGAGGGTATAGGGTAAGTTGTAATGCGTAATGGAATCATACGCTTCACGTATCACGCATAATGAATTGCCATTTCTTGAGATTACAAGGCGTTCGCCCTCGTAAATCCTAGACCTTAAGGACAATCAAAGAGACATCCTTCTCGGGGAGTATAACGGATGCTAAAGAGGATTAAACAGGCATTTCAAGAATTTTTCAACAAGTGCAACGGTTTCCTATCCAAAAGACGCCTGCCTCGCGCAGTTCCAAGCGCCGAAGAAGCCATCATGCCCTTCGATCCCGCGGAATATTCTATTGAACCCCGAATCCTGAAACGCATGATAGAGCAAAGCAAAACGCCGATCTTGCTGGATGTGCGAGACGAGTGGGAATACCAGACCGCGCATATTGACGGGGCGCACTGGATTCCTCTGGCTGAACTTCCGAGACGTATGCGTGAATTGGATCCGTACGCGGACATTGTGGTTTACTGCCATCGGGGCATGCGCAGCTTGGACGCGGCACACCTTCTTCAGCAACTGGGGTTCAAGCGCGTCAGAAGTCTCGTTGGCGGGATTGACCGGTGGGCATGCGAGATTGATTCTAATCTTCCTCGATATTGAAATTACATCCATCACCAAATCGGAAAGGACGCTCCCATTCACGACTCAATCGACGTGGAGCGGGGCAAGATCCCCCGCCTTTGGGGTTGGTGTTGCACGGCTTTTTGTACAACGCAACCGTTTTACTAAACTTGAACTAAAGAAGACCAAACAGAAGAACTCATCCGTTCAGATTCAACGTTTTCTAGTTTTCTGTGGCTTCTATTGAAGCAGTCGCGATTTGGAAATCTCGTCCACGGTTATGGTTTACAGGGAGTCCCCTTCGAACGTGTCATTTTCAAGGTCATACAAACGATACCTTCCAGTTTCTATTCTCCAGTACCTATCCTCAGTGCCAGAATGATGTCGGCGCGAAGGGTGATTGACGGTATCCGCAGTAATTTGTCCATTCACTGTCGTTACTTTAAATTCTGGGGCATTCTCCAAGATAAGCGCAGTAATATCCCTGATTTTGAATTCTACATCCATGTTGCCTTGTGTAAATTCCTGTACCGCCTCCCATACCACTTGTTTTACCGGTCTATCACCCGACCATCGCGAAGAAAGAGAAGGACGTCGTTGTTGGTTGTTAGGGGCGGCAAATCCTTCATCACCAACCTTTGTTTCCGTATTGACAAGTACCTCCCCAGACTCAGTCTCAAAGATGGAAACATCTATGCAACTGACATCCACACCGTGCGAAGTTCGGAGAAAGCGGCAAACACGCGCAACTCGAGCTGGAATTTCTTCCGCAACTATGAACAGACGCAAGCCTCGATTGAGTGGCGGAAGTTCGTCGGCTTCTGGTATGTCAAACACTTCCCTGAAGGCATCGTCGAAGGTTTTTCCTCGGAAGCCGTCGCGGGTTTCAAAATAATCTTCGGCTATCTCGTGAATCTGGATTTCTGCAAGTCCATCTGCCCAAGCCGCGTAATCAAGCAGTTGCGCTATTATGTCGCGCGGGGTACGATTTTTTTTCAATTCAACTACGACGAGATTCCCTTCAAAATCAATTCCAAGTAAATCAGGATAGACGGTCCCGTCATCATCTGAAGCGCTAGTTTGTCTGCCAATCCAGAGAATGTGTTCGTCTTGGACGAGCGCTACTGGGCTGTTTTCGAGCCAATCCTCCAGATAGCGTTCAAGTTCAAGGTTTGTTTCTTGTGCGATGACAAGTTCTGCATTGGACATATTGTCGCCTTCCGATCCCTCTAATCTAAAAATAGCCATTGTTTTCCTCAATTCTTCATGATATTGATCAGTAAAGAGTTTGTTGTTCCTAAAACTGTTGATGCTCAGCAATTCTAATTTTGAATTTACCGAGTGATTGATTTTATCGGATCGTATTGATACAGCAGGACACAAGTTCATCTGTTGTCATTTTTGGGGCAATATCGTATGGTTTTGTGCGAATTTAACGCTTACAACTATGAGTTCTCGATCGCACTCATTATTCACTCGCTTGATCTTATTGTAGTTGTGGAATGAGGGTGGTTGAAAACCGCATTATGAATAAGGCAGTGGCGCGGTCGCGACCTGGAGATCGCTCCTACATTGAGGCGGTGGCGTCATCGTGATCGGGAGATCGCTCCTACCCGGTGTTCAACTATATATTAAGTCCGACACTCGACATTTAGCCGTTCTTGAAATCTTGGCTGTCAATCCCGTAGTTCTGTATCCGGTTCTGGAGTCGGCGGCGGGAGATTCCCAAGAGCTCCGCGGCTTTTGTCTGGTTGCCGTTGGTCTTGGCGAGCGCCACGAGGATATATTCTTTCATGATGTCCTCAAGCGACACGCCCTGTTCCGGGATATCCACTTGGAAATCTGCCGGCGGCGGAGAACCATCCGAAAGATCGGGAGGCAGATCTTCAAGGTCAATCACCTCGTTTTCGGAAAGGACAAAGATTCTATGCAGGTAGTTCTCCAGTTGACGCACATTTCCGGGCCAATCGTATCTTCGCAGCGCGGACATCGCTCGCGGCGCAACAGATTTCGGTTCGGCGTCAATATATTCGCGGCTGAACTTTTCCAGAAAATGATCGACTAGCATGGGGATGTCGTCTCTTCGATCCTTTAGCAACGGAACATAAAGCGGAATAACGTTCAGTCGAAAGTAAAGATCTTCTCGAAACGTACCCGCTTGGCAGGCAGATTCAAGGTCTATGTTCGTTGCCGCGATGACGCAAACATCAACCTTAATACGCTTGGTACCGCCGACACGAGAAATCTCACGCTCCTGCAAAACGCGAAGGAGTTTGCTCTGCATGTTGGGCGGAATGTAACCGATTTCATCAAGGAACACCGTACCCCCTTCCGCAAGTTCAAATTGTCCCTTCTTTTGATGATCGGCGCCCGTGAACGCTCCCTTTTCATGCCCGAATAATTCGCTCTCTATGAGTTGCTCCGGTATGGCGTTGCAGTTTATCGGGACAAACGGCTGAATGCCCCGCTTTCCATGTTCGTGAATCGCTTTTGCGACCAGTTCTTTGCCGGTGCCGGTTTCCCCGGTGATCAGTACCTGATTCACGCCGCGATGAATAACCCGACACATAATTCTGAACAACTGTTGCATCTGCGGACTCTGTCCGACGATTGTCTCAAATTCGATTTGAGGAATTCGTTGATCGTCGGCGCCATCGCGAACTGCAGGGGCGCCCCTAGAGTCTACGGCGCGTTTAACCTCCTTTTTGAGCACATCAATATCGAGCGGCTTCTCAAGGTAGTAGAACGCGCCCTCGCGCGCCACCAGGTCTACGGCGTCGTTTATTTCCGCGAACGCGGTCATGATTAGCACGGGAAGATCGGGATCTTGCTGTTTTATCTCCCTGAGCAGATCTCGCCCCTCCATGGGTGATGTCATGCGCATGTCGCTGATTACAACATCAAACATCTTTTTTCCCATTTTTTCGAGCGCATCGGAACGGTTATTTGCGGTCTCGACCTCATAACTTTCGCGCCTCAATATGCGTCGCAAAATCGCTCGCTGTCCTTGTTCGTCATCTACAATCAGTATTGATGGCATGATCTTCTCCTTCGGGATTTGGGTTAGCGTTACCCGGTGACATAGTGGTTCATTCGCCAAGTGTATGTGGCAAGTGACGGGTGTCGGCGGTTAACATTGTCAGAACTGTGATTTATGTGATTGCCATGATTGCTAGTTTTTAGTTGCACGTCATGTGTAGGGAACAACGATCGTTGTTCCCTACAGAAGCGCGTACGTCTTTATGCCGATGCCACCAAGATACATTGATTCCGGGAAGAAACCGAGTTTTGAGGAAAAAACTCGGTTTCTGCGCCTGTTCCAACACGAAAACGCGGAATGCCTCAGATTCCGGCGCGTATGGGGAGAGTAATCGTAAACGCCGTTCCCATACCTACCATGCTTTTCATCGTCACCTCTCCATGGTGCGCGCTTATGATTTGATGCGCAAGCGCCAGTCCAAGCCCGATACCTCCCTCATGCTCCTTCGTCGTGAAATACGCATCGAAAATTCGCTCCTGAATTTCCTCCGGGATGCCGATGCCCGTATCCCGAATTTCCACAATCGCGCGCTGCCCCGCGTCATTCTCATCCATTCGCGTCGTAATATAAACGCTTCCCCCCTTGGGCATGGCTTGAATGCTGTTTTGCACAAAATTGAAAAATGCTTGTCGCATCAACCCCGGATCAAGATTGATGGCGGGAAGTTTGCCGTCATAATTTTTCACGATGTGAACCTTCGGTTCTCGCATACCGAGCGCAAATTCAGCCAATACTCTATCTATAAGTTCATCGAGTCGGGTTGGCGCCAGATTCAGGTGTTTCGGGCGGTTTAATGTCAAAAATTGCTCGGAAATCTGTTTCAACTGTCTGATTTCATCATTGACAATGTCCAAGAGTTCCCTGGCTTCCTCAATGTCCTCCTCTTTCACTTTGGGTTGCGAGAAGATTGATTTCAGATACTGGGCGGTCATGCCAATCGAGTTGAGCGGGTTGCGAATCTCGTGAGCGACACCGCCGGCGAATTGTTCCAACGCCGCTATGCGTTTTGAGTGCGCTCCTTTCAACTGCCTGAGCATCCGTACGAGGCTATATGTCACGCGCCCGATTTCACCCGATGAATAGGAGTGCTGCAGCGAATCCGGATCGCCTGCTTCGGCGCCCCTAATAATCTGCGTCATCTGCTCCAGCGGGCGCATGACAAGGCGGGTGGTCGTGATATTCACAATAATAAATAGAAGGCTGCTCATGACGACAAGCAACGCGAGGTGCATCAAACGGGAGTTGTGAATCATTCGGGGTATTTCGGGGATGCCAAAAATGACCTGAATATACCCGTCAATGGCGCTCTCCCTCTCAATTCCGACCGGGTTGTCTACATGAACATCGATTAGCTCGTCGGTGTCGTTGCGCCATAGCAAATATCGTTGCGCGGCGCCCTGCTCGGTTACCAACCACTTTTGCCCCTTTTCTTTGGTCACGACCTCAATGTTCCGAGGATTGAAAAAAAGAATCCCTACCGTGGCGAATGCTTGTTTAAGATTATCCGAAATGCGTCCATTGTCCAAATCGTCCCGATGCGCCAGTTCCACGCTCAATAGGCGCCTCAGATCTCTCTGTCCGATTAAGTCCGCTTTGTACGGGACGATTACGGCTGTCTCGTGCTCGCCTTCAACCGGATACAGTTTGGCGCCCAAGCGTTCAATGTCAGAGATATCCTCGCGTGTGAGGTTGATGTGCAGCGCTTCTCCGCTCTGTCCGGGTTCTAGCGCGGCTTGAATCGCGGTAATATCTTCTCCATGAGTCACGTTGATATCCACGACGCCAAGCAGGTCGCGGCGCTCCGCCTTTTTCAAACGAAGCGCATTCTCAACCGCCTCCGGATTGAATGACTGCCATCTTTCAATTTCATCAACCACGGTTCGGCGTATCGTTGTTTCCGCGATTGACTTGAAGACCGCCCCTTTCTCCAGACCGCTGTTATGAAGCGTGTTGAGTTCCTGTTGCGCCCTGAAATCGTCCAAGATGTAGAACGCCAGCAAAACAACCAGCACAGCCAGATTTACTATGAGCGCGTATTTCCATTGTAGATGCATTCAAATCATCACCCTACGGACGGCGTCCCTCCAGACGGCTAACTGTTCGCGGCGCTCTCTGCCGCTCATGTTTGATGAAAAGACGCGATCGATCTTCCGAGTCGACGCAAGTTCATCGATGCAACTCCACACGCCGCAAGTTAGTCCGGCGAGGAAAGCCGCGCCGAGCCCGGTGCTTTCAATTTGCTGCGGGCGTTCGACATCCATGCCGAGAATATCGGCTTGAAACTGCATCAGGAAGTCGTTCGCGGCGGCGCCTCCGTCCACCCTAAGCCTATTCGACGCCGCATCGAATTCGCTCGTCATTGCCTCGACCAGATCGGCGGTTTGAAACGCTATCGATTCAAGCGTCGCTCGGACGATATGGGCGCGAGTGGTCCCGCGCGTAAGCCCGAGGATTGCCCCTTTCGCGTCGGGGTTCCAGTAGGGCGCCCCCAAGCCGGCAAACGCGGGGACAACGACAACGCCCGCGGTATCCGACACGCGAGTGGCTATCGCCTCGGTTTCGGCGGCCGAATCGATAATTTTTATGCCGTCTCGAAGCCACTGTACCGCCGCTCCGGCGACGAATACGCTCCCTTCAAGCGCGTAGACAGGACGGTTATCATGCCCGCATGCCAGCGTCGTCAATAAGCCCGCGTCGGAATGAACGCGCGTCTCACCGGTGTTGAGCATGAGAAAACAGCCTGTGCCGTAGGTATTTTTCGCCATGCCCGGTTTTGTACAGAGTTGACCGAACAGCGCCGCTTGTTGGTCACCGGCAATCGCCGCTATAGGAAGACCGTTTAGCGCGGGATGCACGTCTTTCACTGCGCCGAAAACTTGTGCGGACGCGCCCACTTCCGGCAAGAGCGATCCGGGAACGCGGAAAATATCCAACAGCCCATCATCCCATTCAAGTTTTTCGATGTCGTACAGCAATGTGCGCGAGGCATTCGTGTAGTCGGTCGCGTGAACCGCGCCGCCGGTTAAGCGCCAAAGCAACCAAGTGTCTACCGTCCCGAACGCGAGTTCGCCACGCACCGCTCGGTGCCGCGCCCCATCAACACTATCAAGGATGCTTGCAACCTTCGTCGCGGAGAAGTAAGGATCCAGAACTAAACCCGTTTTCGCCCGAATCGCGTCTTCCAGTCCCCGTTTTTTCAGTTTGTCGCACTCCTCCGCGGTGCGGCGGCACTGCCAAACAATCGCTCGGTGAATCGGTTTGCCCGTGTCGCGCTCCCATACGATGGCAGTTTCACGCTGATTGGCTATGCCGATGGCGACAATGTCGCCCGGGGCTGACTCGGAGTTGCCAATCAGTTCATGAATGGCGCGGAGCGTTTCCTTCCAAATTTCAATCGGGTCTTGCTCAACCCACCCGGGGCGCGGATAATATTGTTTCAGTTCTCGATAGCTACGCGCAACAATCTCCCCGCGCGCATCGACCAAGAGAATCGTGGAACCCGTTGTGCCTTGGTCGATTGAAAGCACATAGGGCAGGCTGGTATTTCGCATTATTTTCCGTCCGGATCGTGAAATTAGATTGACGCTACTATATCATCAAGCGCCGTTTTTCGTCAACGAGAAACGTGATGTCTCGCGGTGAGAGCAATAGCATCGTCCAAACTCAAACGCGTTTTCCGTTAGGTTTCAAATGAATCACATTTAAAATCGTGTAAAATCTTCTTGACTTTTCGTAGATTCGTCATGTACAATCGTTAGTCGACGCTTCGTCTCAAGCATATTGAATCGCTCCGGCAAAGAGAATGCCCCCAACCTTCCTCGCCATCGGACATTTTTGTTATGATGTAACTCCCAAGGGGAATGTGCTTGGCGGATCGGCGACATACTCGACTATTACTGCCCGCAATCTAGGTTTCAAGGCTTGCGCTATCACCGCTGTGGGTGATGATTTCGACCGACGCGACCCGCTATTAAACGGCATTGATGTTTTTTACCAAGAATCGTCCGACACAACAATTTTCGACAACCGCTACGACGAGGACGGGCAGCGCCAGCAATTTATCTTGGCGCTGGGAGCAAGACTGACGCCGCAACGTATCAGCGCTGATTGCGCTAACGCAGAAATCGTCTATTTGTGTCCGATTGCGGATGAAGTCGATCCCGATTGTATCCGGCGTTTCAACGGCTCCCTGATCGGCGTCACCCCGCAAGGTTGGATGAGGGATTGTCAAAGCGACTCCCGAGTTCTCGCCAAACGCTGGAGTTCCGCCGCATTCATCTTGCCGAATGCGGATGTGCTGATTCTGAGCGATGAAGATTTGGGGGCGTATCCTGACGAACTTGAAAAATATATCGCGTTAACGAAAATTGTAATATTGACCAAGGGAAGGCATGGGGCTACCCTTTTTGAGAACGGCAGGGTTTTGGAGTCAAACGCTTATCCTGCAAGCGAGATCGACCCTACCGGCGCTGGCGATGTGTTTGCCGCGGCGTTCCTAATGAAATATCATGAAACGCGATCGCCGCGGGACGCTCTGAATTTTGCTCATTGTGCCGCCTCATTCGCTGTCGAAGGGCCGCACACCACAAACATTCCAACATTGGATTCGATCCAGGATCGCCTGAAGTCGATCCGATTTAGGTAGACACTGGTAAATCAGCCGTATCTTCTAACAATCTCTGCCGGGACAAAAACAATGTCAGTCCAATTCCATTATAGTATCTCCTGTAAACGAGTAAGCGATTCTGGTTGGGTGACCGCCATGAGGGCGGAGCACGGGGAAATCCCCATGTCGATTGTACAACCGCGCCAAGAAATTGACAGCCATTCGCAGGCGGTTGAAACCTCCGAAACCTTGACGACCGAGCCTATGGTGCAGGAGATTTCTGACACAAGTGTGATTACCGTTTATCTGCGCGGATTAAATCGTCGCCCCGGTTGGGACCTTGCTTGGCACAACGACCAGGTAATCTGGAATCTAAGTCTCCGCCTCGGCAAGATGGAGGTCGGGCAAGAAGCAAAGGTCAGGATTTCCTACTTCGCGACTGAGGGAATAGGTTCAGGCGGCTATGAAATCAAACTGATCGACGCTTTCCCCGACGACACGTCGACCAAGACCGCGACACAAGAATCCGATACAAACCGAGATGCTGCGGCAATTTCGCCAACTCCGGAAACCGCGAGGAAAACAGGCAATCCGGCGTTTTCTAGCCTCCCATCCGCGAATCGCAAAGAAAATGTCGGTGACGCGGATACTCCGTTAGCGACCCGTTTGGAAAATCTCCAGGATCAACTGATGATGGTGCGAAAAACGCTGCATGAAGCCTTGGAGCGAATAGAACGGCTTGAAGCAAAAAGTCGCGCCCCCTCGAAAGTGGCGACCCTGCCAAACAGGGTCCGCCAGCGTCCGCCCGATAATACCTCTGAATCGACTGAATCGACGGCGAAACAACCTGTCACATCGACGACAAAGCAACCCGTCACATCAACGGCAAAACAACCTGCAACATCAACGGCAAAACAACCTGCAACATCGACGACGAAACAACCTGTCACGTTGCCTGTGGACACTCAGCCACATATCGCTGACACGGAAGACGACGCTGACGCACCCGATTTGTTTGAGTTTCTTGCCCAATCGCAGAATAAGCCTACACCGGCGAAAAAGAAATCAACAGGTAACGACAATGTGAAGAACCCCCAGAAGAAGAGTGAGTCATAACTGAATAGGAGTGAATTTCTCTTTTGAGATGTGCTGTCGTTCTGTACGCGGAGCATCTTGCCCCGCCCCGGTATGACTTGATTGACTTCATTAAAACGCGGCAAATGCAGAGAAGGGTATTACAGTCATTTTCGTTCATATTCACACAGTCACGCATCAAGCGGGTCGGGCTGGAAGTAGGGAACAACGATCGTTGTTCCCTACGGTCTTATCAATGGGGCATCCGATGTAGTTGCCCGATTTATCGGGCGTTGAGGGCGTGCGCCGCCGCGGCGTTGAGCGTTCAACTGCGGAAGCCCTACACGTTATTATAGTCCAATTCCTTTGGAGGCGTTAGAATGCTAATCATCGCGACCTTGCGTCAAGCCAGACGGACCAAAAGGATTTTCATCTGGTTTATCGCAATTTTCTTGTTGCCACAGGCACACATACTGAAAAGCCAAGCGGCTCATAATTGGACCGACCAAATCGCCGCATTTAAGCCCATGGTCGTGAATGTGGAAACCTCATCCGAGGTTGTCTTTGAAGCCGAGGCAAAAGGAACAAGTTTCGCGACCGGTTTCATCGTTGACGCGGAACGCGGGATTATCGCGACGAACCGGCACGTTACCGGCAGCAGCCCGGCGTATGTCAAGATTAATTTCTACGATGGCAGTTTTACCGAGGCGAAAATCCTCTACTATGATCCGACCCACGACTTCGGCTTCTACCAGATAAACCCCACGGAAGTCGAGTTTACGCTGGAAGCGGTACAACTTGGCGCCTGGCGCAGTCTTGCTTTAGGTGATGAACTCCTGTTAATCGGCAACAATGATAAGGAGGAGTACTCGATTAAAGAAGGAAAGGTCGCCAATCTCAATGTCAACAAAGGAAATCGGCATTCGAGTTACATCCACACGACCTTTGATCGAACAGGTGGTTCAAGCGGAAGCCCGGTGTGGAACACGGAGGGAGAGGTGATCGCCATCCACGCACGCGGAAGCGACACGTCCAGTTTTGAGCTTCCTATCGAGTATCTTATTGATGCGTTAACTCACATTCGGAACGGCGCGCCAATTTATCGCGGCGAGATCGGTGTGGACTTGGAACTTATTTCAATCGGGGAGGCAATCAAGCATTTTAGATTGCCGGAATCGTCGCGCGCCGAAATTGGACCATCCGAGTCGGGAACGCCGAAAGTCATCCAGATTGAATCAATCATTCCTCTAACCGCGGGCGCCAACTTTCTCCGCGCCTCCGATATCATTTATCGAATCAACGATAACCTAATCCGTGATGATCTCTATACCTTTGACGCTATGCTCAACGACAGCGTCGGAGCGGATGTAATGTTGGAGATTTACCGCAACGGAGAACAGATGAGCGTCAAGGTACCCGTCGAGAACCTTGAACTCAAGAAGGTTCGCCGATTTGTCCGCTTTGCCGGTTCAATCTTCCACGATATTACTCCCGATTTGCGGCGCATGTTGTACTTCAGCGCCGAAGGCGTTTATCTCCCGCATGCCGATGCCGGAAGCAGTTTTTCACGAGTTGGCATACGGGAGCGAAGCGGCAATTCCAAGGTAGTAATTCAGGAGATAAATGGCAGGGCGATTCAGAGTCTTAATGATTTCATCGCTTCTTGCAGGGAGATATCCGATGGTCAACACACCTATGTCGTGATTCGCGACTTTAATCGGTTTGATAGTTCACCGACGCCAAAGAGTTTAACCGTCAATTTGCAGTTTGGTCCCTTGCAAGTATTTGAATGGGATCAAAGCGAACTGGATTGGAAACGGTCCGAGAACGGAAACCAAGAGAGCGTGCGGAAGAATTGAAAATTGGCGTCAACGTCTATGTCTCTGTAGGGGCAAATTTTGTTTTTTTGCGTTGAGATTCCCGAAATAGTATGGTAGAATTTCTAAATGTGTTTCGATGAAAATTTCCTTGTTCTCTATCCCCGTCCGTAGCCGGGTTGCAATAACTCTGTGACTTACGCAATATTTGGAGGTCGCGACGGAGCAAGATGGAATCTTTATCGATCCAGCGAATGAACAGTGGGTAGGATTTGCTATCGCACACGTTATTCACTCGCTTGATCCTTCCTTATTCAGTCGTCAGTTGATCGATAGAAAATCCTACTCACTATCCGTTCGATCGCCGTTTGCGGTGGCGAGTTCTAATTACTGTGTAATCGCTACCTTAACTCCTATATGTCAGGGTGTCAGGTCAGAATTCTTATACAAGCAAGATACAGTTTGAAAAACGGACCACATGTCCTGAACAATAGGTTATTTTGATATCGTTGCCCAATCTACACTGTGCCGAGAGGAACTAAATGCGCGACAACAAAAGTCGGAGTCGATCTGAAAGGCGTACCAGTGACCGCGTTGATTTATATGATGACGATTTTGTCGAAGAATCCGAGGAAACCGAGGAAGATGTAGGCATGCCTCGTTCTTTGATGCTCGTGGATCAACTTCTTTACGCGACACACGAGAATGACGGTAGACGTAAACTCCTCTATGAACTGCGACGTGCGATAATTGAGGATGAGGTAACGTTTCAGGAAGCGCGACAAGCTATCGTCGAGATGCAGGAAACGGTTGACAAACTCACCGCTCCCGCGAATCGAATAGGTACGCTGCTCGGATTCCCCAAAAAAGGCGTTGCGCGAGTAATTGTCGGCGGTTCGGAATACCTCGCGAACATTGATTGCCAGTTGGATCCATACACCTTCAAAATCGGCTTCAGCGTACTCCTCAATGAAGCGTACGTCATTGTGGGAGAACTTGGATACAGCGATGCGGGCCCCATAGGGAAGATTGGGGATATCTTGCCGGATGGCAGATTGCGCGTTGGACAGGAACCTGCGGCACAAGTTGTGATTTTGGAACGGTCAACGGATCTTGCCAACAAAAAGCTCAAGGTTGGAGACGAGGTCCGAATTGACCCGAATTTCAAAGTTGCGCTAGAGCGCTTGGAAGCCCAAGAAGCCAAAGACTACTATCTTGAGGAAGTTCCCGAAATACCTTGGGAGAAAGTCGGCGGGCTGAGCGATACGATAGACCTGATTAAAGATACCATTGAACTTCCGATTCTCCACCCGGAGATATTTGAGAGTTTTCAGTATAGCGCACCCAAGGGATTCCTGTTGCATGGTCCCCCGGGTTGTGGCAAGACGCTGATTGGCAAAGCGACCGCGCATAACTTGACGGAAAGGCTAAAAGTGGAAACCGGCAGCGATGTCGAAGGTTGCTTCTTGCATATCAAGGGGCCCGAAATCTTGAATATGTGGTTGGGGGAATCGGAACGAAAGGTTCGCGAAATCTTCCAGATTGCACGAGAAAAACGCAAGGACGGCTTTCTGTCGTTCGTGTTTATCGATGAAGCCGAGTCAATTTTGGGAACGCGTCGATCTTATAGATCGCACAACATTGCGAACACCGTTGTTCCGATGTTTTGTGCCGAGATGGATGGTATCGAGTCGCTTCAGGATGTCGTTATCATACTTGCCACAAACCGACCGGATCTCATTGACCCAGCCATTCTACGCCCTGGGCGCATCGATCGAAAAATCAAAGTAACGCGTCCCGACAGCGAAGCCGCGAAGGACATCTTCCGCATCTATTTGACGCCGCAACTTCCCATTGATCCCCAAGTTGTCAAAACGCATGGAGGCAATATTGAAGCCGCCATCGGCAATCTGATAAATCAGGTTTGCGACAACATGTTTGAATCTACGGAGGAGAATAAGTTCCTTGAAGTCGGGTTGCGAAACGGGAGACGAGACATCCTCTATCGCGGTAATCTATGCAGTGGCGCCATCATTGAATCCATTGTACAGCGCGCCAAGGAATCCGCCATTAAACGCGCGATCAACGATCCGGAACGGGAGATAGGCATTGACACGGCGGATTTGATGGGAGCGCTTGCCGCGGAATACCAAGAAAGTGATATATTTCCTTCAACAGATAGTGTCGAGGACTGGCTCAAGTTGCTTGACTACGACGCGGAGAACGTCGTCAAAGTGTCTCCGATCCGACCGGAGAAATCGGCTCAGAGAAAGAGCGCGGCGCGCGTGATTTAGATTGGCTTCTGTCAAAAGAGGGTGAAAAGCGATCTTGAGAAACCGCGTAGGTCTGCACTAAGCTCGACTTTGTACAAAAGCACAATATCTGGATTTGACATAAGCCGGGGAAACTCCAATCTCGTAGGCGGGGCATCTTGCCCCGCTGTGATGGTACCAGAAAACACTACCGACTTTTTCACATGTCAGCCAAAATGACCCGATGATTAAAATCTTCTCCACTTTCCTTCAACGCTTGATTGACACCTTCTGTAATACCGCTAAAATGTACAAAGTCGAGCTAAGAGCCTGTTTGAATAATTGACAAATTGAGATTAGTGGACACTTTGTCTGCTACGGAAGAAACCGAGTTTTCAAGAAAAAACTCGGTTTCAAGGCATAGGACGTTACCCAACTCGTCAAGCGCGATAAAATATGCAAAGACTGTTTGGAATTGAAACGGAATACGGGATAACAATCGAGGGCAAGAAGAATGTTGACCCGGTTCAACTTTCCATTGAACTCATAAAGAGTTATCGACAAGGCGATTTTCGCCCGATGTGGGATTACGATGGAGAAGATCCGTTTCGGGACGAGCGCGGTTTCCGCGCAAACGAGTTGCAGGAACACCCCGATGAACAACTGTATCAAGAACAAGATCGCCGCCGCAACCTTCCTTTTAGCGAAATCAAGAGCGACATGATTCTTGTCAACGGCGCGCGTCTGTACAATGACCACGCCCACCCGGAATACTCCACGCCCGAATGCCGAAGTTTGTTTGAACTGGTCGCTCACGACAAAGCGGGCGAGCGAATCTTGTCCCAATGCGCGGCCCGTCACAGCGAAAAACTGAGACAGGAGGTTCTGCTCTACAAAAATAACACAGACTTTCACGGACATAGCTACGGTTGCCACGACAACTATCTAATGCGGCGAGATGTTGAGTTTGATTACCTGAAAGAAAGCATTATGCCGTTTTTTGTGACGCGACAGATTTTTGCCGGGGCAGGAAAGGTTGGCATTGAAACCGAGTCGGGAATCAGTTCTGCCGGATTCTTCCAGTTGGCGCAACGATCGGATTTCTTCCATGTAGAGACTAGCGTGGACACGATGCACAACCGTCCGATTGTGAACACGCGCGACGAACCGCACGCCGATGCTGTCAAATATCGCCGACTTCACGGCATCGTGGGCGATGCGAACATGTCCGAATACGCAACGGCGCTTAAACTCGGCACCACAGCGTTGGTGATTAGCCTAATCGAAGGACGGCATATCCCGGACAGCTTCGCCATAGATGACCCGATTCAGACAATCAAGGACATTTCGCGTGATCAGACCTACGAATGGAAATTAAAATTGAGCAACGGCGATACAACATCCGCAATTGATCTGCAACGCAAATACCTTGATTTAGCCAGTCAACATTTCGCGGGTCAGGATGCCGAAACCGATTGGGTATTAACCGAATGGGAGTCGGTGCTTGACCATCTTGAAAGCGATCCGATGAGTTTGACGGACAGCCTGGATTGGGTGGCGAAGAAATGGCTGCTAGAGACATTCATTGATGAGGAGGCAATTGGTTGGGACGATCCATGGTTGCAAAGCCTGGATTTGGAATATCACAATATCAATCGGGATATGGGTTTATATTACGGTCTTGAGGCGCAAGGTTTGATGCGCCGCGTCACGACAGACCGGCAGATTGAGCGATCCATTCACCATCCCCCGTCGGATACGCGGGCATATTTCCGTGGAAAGGCTCTCGACAAATTTAGCGCTGACGTGAACTCCGTACAGTGGGATAGTATTACGTTTAATGTAAAGGGAAGAACTGTATCCGTCTGCATGAAAAATCTTGCCGACCCGCGTTTGGCGGCAGAGTACAACAGCGCCTTAAATAATTCGCCAACGGTTGAATCCTTGGTAGACAATCTTCGGAGTCAAAATCTGGGGAACTTGTAGCCATTAGGGCTTACGCGCTTCTGTAGGGAACAACGATCGTTGTTCCCTACGGTCTTATCAATGGATTCTCTGCTGTAGTTGCCCGATTTATCGGGCGTTGAGGGGCGTGCGGTTGGCGTTGAGCGTCCAACTGCGTAAGTCCTATGTATTTTAGAGAACTGGTATTGATTGCCCCATGTTTTTCTCAATACTATGGAACTAAGAACGCCGATTTGTTTTCATTACAGGAAGGAGGTCATTATCATGACAACAGACGCGCTCATGTATATGAGAGATCGACAACAGCGACCGGTAAAGCCCTTTGGACCGGGCGATGGCGGTGATGATGAAGGACCAAAACGTCCAGATACGAACAGCCCGGACAGGCGAGAACTGCTCAACCGGATGCGGCGTGTCAAAAAAAATCAATCGCGAAACTATCGCCAGAGAACAGGGGAATAGTTAATGAGCCACAAAGGGGACTTTCTCAGTCTCTTGAAGTCGCAGGACTGCCATATTCAGCTCGGCGCTGATGATTTGAACGCTAAAAGTCTACCGGTGGCGACAGGCGGCGATGTCCCACCCCATCACTTGGAGGTGGCGGAAGGAACGACTGTCATCGCGGTGCGCTACCGGGACGGCATCTTGATTGCCGGGGATCGGCGGGCAACGGCGGGAACGTCTGTCATGTACGACCGCGCCGAGAAAGTGTTGCCGATAGATGAATATTCCGTCTTGGCAATTTCGGGATCCCCTGCGATCGCCTACGAAATGGCGAGAATTCTTGAACATTCGTTTCAGTATTTCCGCCGAAGCCAACTCCAAGAATTGAGCGTAGAGGGAAAGTTGCGAATGCTCTCTCGCTTGATTCGAGAAAACTTGCCGATGGCATTGCAAGGTATTGGCGGCGTGATTCCGATCTTCGCGCTCTACGACTTTAATCATCACGATGACGAGAACGGTGGGAAAATCTACTTCTACGACGCCCTTGGCGCCCACTTCGAGAACGCCGCTTTTGCCGTGTCCGGCTCCGGATCCGTCTGGATTCGAGGAGTTTTGCGTTATCTGGATCGTTGGGAGGGAGGGCCACTCGCCGACATGGACGAACAACAGGCGGCGCGCACGGTGTTGAGGCTTCTTGACACCGCGTCCGAGTACGATGTCGCGACTAGCGGTTATAACCCGAAATCGCGAATTTTCCCGACGCTTAAGACAATCACCAAAGATGGGATTCACGAATTGCCCGAGCAACGGCTCGGCGACATCTATAACGAGTTTGTTGACGTAGATTATGCTAGATGAACCTTATCGCTGGATTGAGGCGATAAACGATCGCAGGGACTATATTGAAGATCAGCTTCGTCCGGGCAGTCCTGTCGTTGGTTTGAACTACGACGATGGGTTGGTACTCTTGACGGTCGGAGGGGGCCAACGTAAAATATTTGAAGTCCACAACCGAACCGCGTTGTCCGCAATCGGTCACCCTGCTTACATAGAGCAGTTGCGAATGTTAGCGACGGATACCGCCTCCGTGCAAGGATTTCAAAACTCCGTCGACGATGTAACGCTACATCGACTGGCGACCTTTGTCCTAGGTCCTGCAATAAAACAGGCGTTTGAGTCCGTCTTAGGAGCCGCTCCTATCATCAAGATGCTATTGGCAGAGTTAGGAACCTTGGGTAGGGAAAGCCAGTTCATTTCGGTGAGTTACGATGGCACCGTCGCCGCGGATCGTCGCGCCCAATTAATTGGAGGCACCGATGTCATTGAGAGCGCCATGCAGCGATATCTGGATGCCTCGAATTCAACCGACGGGACACTCATCTCAACGGCGCGCTTGGCTTTGGAAACCTGGGCAGTAGGACGAGACTTAAGCCTGCAAGAAGATGACGATTCGACAGAAGATGTTGAGTCCAACGTCGATCGCGAGCGGATTCATGATGTCTTGAAAGAGGAATTGAAAAGCGGTCAAATTGAAACGGCGGTTTTGGACTCCACGCGCCGCAGCAACAGCAAATTCCGTTTTCTTGAGCCTGATGAGATTGAAGAGTTAATCACTGATTGGTTGTAGAATAATCTTTTTGGGAGTTATCCACCTCAGTCCGAAGTGTTACATGAGAACGCAAATTTCGCGGCTGAAAATAGAACCCTCACGCTTCGGACACGTGCTAATTTAGACACAAGCGTGTCATTGAGTTGTTGGCGTCACAGGCCCTCACTATGCCACCAAGGCAAGTAGGTCAAATCGCGGGGGCGATAATACAGCGGTAGTGAATAAATCGGATTTGTGCGAAACATCTCCCCGGCAATTCTTCCTCACCTCTTGATTCACAAGATTCAGAGTTACATTCAACAGAATTTTGTGATAAACTCACGCTACACAATCAGTGAGGGAGGAATTCAATGTCTACACGCGCGCTGCACAATGCCTTGTTTACCGCCGTATTCACCAACAATAAGAAACTGGCGGTAGAATTGTTGAAGTTTTTGCTTGGTAAGGAAAAGGCAACTCGGCTAGATTTCCGCACACTGAAGTTCGACACCGCAGTTTTCACCGACGCCGAGGGCAACGAACGCCGGGCAGACGCGATTGTCTCGGTGATGAACAAAGAAGGTGGGCGGGTTGTGTTTCTGATTGAGCACAAAAGCGTTCAAGCCAAGAATATTTTCACGCAGTTGCTCTCGTATCAGACAATTCTTTACGCCGATGCCATGGATGAAGTTGTGGCGATTGTCGTTTCTACGGCAAAAAGTCGCTGGCGATTGCCGAGCCGTTTTCGCGACTCGTCCAACGATATCTGTAGCGAGATTACACTTGATTTTGGTTATCTGCTGTTGGATCTTGCCGGGCAGGATAGGGAGACATTGACGGATTTATTTCCCAATTCTTACCCCTACCTGTTAGCGCTGCAAAGTCTGCAGCAGTTGAACGCTGAATCGATCGCGGCGTTTTTTGTCGGCAGTCTCGCTTTGCCGGAGGAAGACCGATTGCGGTTGGTAAGGCAGACCACGCACAGTTTGGAAGAAAGCGCCGGTGAATTCAGCATGGATATGTTGCAAGAAATAGAAGCAAGTTGTATTGAAGACAAGGAGGAGAGACTGATGCACACGGTCAAACTCGGTCGCGAAGGCTGGCTGGAACAAGGCTTCAAGAAAGGTATGGCTGAAGGCGAGGCTAGAGGCTTGGCTGAAGGTGAGGCTAGAGGCTTGGCTGAAGGTGAGGCTAGAGGTCTGGCTGAAGGTGAGGCTAGAGGCAGGACCGAGGAACGGTCGGAAGTGGCGCAACGTATGATTGAAGAGGGGATGAGTCTTGATACGGTTAGCCGCCTAACCGGCCTCGGACGCGCCGACCTGACTAGACTCCAGCGAAATCAAGCATAGGGAGTAATCCCTCGCACTAAACACATTCTGCCCAACGGGAGGCGGCTGGCACATTACCTCATCATGCCGATTCCGTTGTAGGGTGGGCGCTGCCCGCCATCAGCGCCCAAGTCGGGTGTGACGGACAAGATGGGATTAGTGTGTAACATAGCTTGGCAAATCTTCCTTACCTCTAGATTCATAGTTGCATTTGGCGCGATTACGCGCTAGAATGACGCTATACAATCAGTGAGGGAGGAATTCAATGTCTACACGCGCACTGCACAATGCCTTGTTTACCGCCGTATTCACCAACAATAAGAAACTGGCGGTAGAATTGTTGAAGTTTTTGCTCGGAAAAGAAAGGGCATCCCGGTTAGATTTTCGCACACTGAAGTTCGACACCGCAGTTTTCACCGACGCCGAGGGCAACGAACGCCGGGCAGACGCGATTGTCTCGGTGATGAACAAAGACGGTGGGCGGGTTGTGTTTTTGATTGAGCACAAAAGCGTTCAAGCCAGGAATATATTTACACAGTTGCTCTCGTATCAGACAATTCTTTACGCCGATGCCATGGATGAAGTTGTGGCGATTGTCGTTTCTACGGCAAAAAGTGGCTGGCGATTGCCGAGCCGTTTTCGCGACTCGTCCAACGATATCTGTAGCGAGATTACGCTTGATTTTGGTTATCTGCTGTTGGATCTTGCCGGGCAGGATAGGGAGACATTAACGAAGCTGTTTCCCAATTCGTACCCGTACCTGTTAGCGCTGCAAAGTCTGCAGCAGTTGAACGCTGAATCGATTGCGGCGTTTTTTGTCGGCAGTCTCGCTTTGCCGAAGGAAGACCGATTACGGTTGGTCAGGCAGACCACGCACAGTTTGGAAGAAAGCGCCGGCGAATTCAGCATGGATATGTTGCAAGAGATCGAAGCGAGTTGTATTGAAGATAAGGAGGAGAGATTGATGCACACGGTCAAACTCGGTCGCGAAGGCTGGCTGGAACAGGGCTTCAAGAAAGGCGTGGCTGAAGGCAAAGCCGAAGGCAAAGCTGAAGGTATGGCTGAAGGCGAGGCAAGAGGCAGGACCGAGGAACGGTCAGAAGTGGCGCAACGTATGATCGAAGAAGGGATGAATCTTGATACGGTTAGCCGCATGACCGGACTCGGACGCGCCGACCTGACTAGACTTCAGCGAAATCAAGCATAGGGAGCAGGCACTCGCACTAAACGCACTCCACGTCAAGCGGATTTCTGGCGAACCTGACGTTCACCTCAAATCTCGGCAGGTTGTATTGAAGACAAGGAGGAGAGACTGATGCACACGGTCAAACTCGGTCGCGAAGGCTGGCTGGAACAGGGCTTCAAGAAGGGCGTGGCTGAAGGTATGGCTGAAGGCGAGGCAAGAGGCAGGACCGAGGAACGGTCAGAAGTGGCGCAACGTATGATCGAAGAAGGAATGAATCTTGATACGGTGAGCCGCCTAACCGGACTCGGACGCGCCGACCTGACCCGACTTCAGCGAAATCAAGCATAGGAAGCAGGCACTCGCACTAAACGCGTTCCGATCAACAGGATGCGGCTGGTACATTCCCGCACCATGCCAATCCCGTTGTAGGGTGGGCACTGCCCACCACCATAGAGATCAAGTTTAGAACATTTAACTATCATTCGTCAAGTTTCCCATTGTACCCCTTGAGTCAGTTGGCACAAACACGAAACTGCGATTACCTGATTGTGTAAGTCTTTTATACTCCATGCTGTTAGAAACTGCGTCTTTTTGTAGGAGCGATCTCCAGGTCGCGACGTGCGTTCACGGCAGGTGCGGTTTCCAACCGCACCTACGGACTAGATGCTTGAAAAAACGCAATTCTCGGCAGCGCAAAGTATAGCCCCAGCGGGGATCAAGCGAGTGGATAACGAGTGCGATAGAAATCCCCTAATCATAGTCCATCACTTAATCACATAAATCACAGTTCAGACAATGTAAACCGATGCCACCCGACACCCGATACTTACCACATACACTTAGCGAATTCACCCCTTAGTTTCGCTTCAACAATTGATTCACGGTCTTCCATGAATCGACGTGAAAAATCTGATTTTTCGGAGCGTTTGTATCTGAAGAATTGGCATCATGATGAGACGCAAGGGTGACGTGCGTGATAGGAATTTGAAACCGCTTGATTGTTCTCAAGCAAGTTGGATTCTCGCCTATCAGTATGCCTATGTCGGCTTCAAGCATAGCGCGCAAATCCGATATCGAATCGCCGATGTAGCCGGTCAATCCACTCTTCGATCGACGAGATTTGAAATGATTCCACTTGTGGCGAGCGGAAACGACTCGCAACTCTATGTCGCCGGTAGAATACCCACCCTCATCAAATAACAAGCGGTTTGTCACAACCGCATCACACAATCCCTTCACCGCCTCCTCAACAAACGTCTGCGACCAGTTCGCGGACAGTATTTCAACAGTAACGCCCGCGGAACGCATCTCTGAGAAACACGCCTCCGCGCCGTGTTGTTTCGGAACTTGGCTACCCGCCTTTCGTAACTGATCGCGCCTTAACCCCGCCAAGAATCCCTTCTTCATGACCTTGTCAATGGAACGCATTTCTAGAGTCTCAATTTCGCTTAAGAAGTCAAGGAGGTTTCCTTGAAGATGCTCGGGAGCGCCGTTTAGCCATTTGTTGCATCTATGGGAATAACGACCTCTGTACCATTCGACAGTCCGTTTCCATTCTTCAATGGTTGGCAATTCGTCGGCAGCGCGGTGCCGCGTTGCCGCCGCAACCAGCGCCTGAATCGTATCTTCTATTGTGATGGTCTCGTCAAAGTCTGAAATGAACTTGTCAACTCGGTAAATTGCCATAACGAATATCGTAAATGAGTTGTGCTGTCAATGCTTGGTGGGAGCGATCTCCAGATAATCCATAGTTGGGTTGAACGGCACATCAAGAACGACCCGTCCACGGGCTAACCGCGCCCAGATACCGATATCGCTAAAAGCCCCCAAAATCGTAGTGAAACCCAACTCTGCGACCATTGTGTCGGGGAATCCAGCGAGTTTTATGTATCCACCTGGCTTTAGGTATGGGCGGACCGAAAGTGTTCACCCTTCCCGTCTTCCATCCTTCCAATCTTCCTTATGCCAAAAATCGGGTACGTTTCCCCTGACCAAGCCAATCATCCGATGTTCGGCCCGAGCATCTTTCCCGGATCCACAATCCGATTAAATTCCGCTTCCGTTAGAAGTTTTAGTTCAAGAGCCGCCTGGCGCAAGGTCTTCCCTTCACTGTGCGCCTTCTTGGCGACGCGCGCCGCGTTGTCATAACCGATATGAGGATTTAGCGCTGTCACTAACATCAAGGATTCGCTCAGATACTGCTCAATCTGCTTGCGATTCGGTTCAATCCCGACCACGCAGTTCTTGCGGAACGAGCGGCAGGCGTCTCCGAGTAGGCGCACGGATTGTAGCGCGTTGAACGCAATAACCGGCATAAACACATTCAGCTCAAAGTTTCCCGAAGCTCCGGACAATGCGATTGTCGTATCATTGCCGATTACTTGCGCGCAAACCATCGTCATCGCCTCACACTGTGTCGGGTTGACTTTGCCAGGCATGATTGAACTCCCGGGCTCGTTTTCCGGCAAGAAAAGTTCGCCCAGTCCACAACGGGGACCACTACCTAGCCAACGAATGTCATTGGCGACTTTGAAGAGCGAAGTTGCCAAGACCTTGAACGCTCCGCTTGCCGAAACTACCGCGTCCCGGGCGCCTAGAGCTTCAAACTTATTCGGCGCCGACTTGAAGTGAATGTCGGTGCGTTCACTGATTGCGGAAACAACGCGCTTGGCATAGTCCGGATGGGAATTTAACCCCGTTCCAACGGCTGTACCGCCAATGGGCAGCTCAAGCAGGTGCGGCAATGCGTGATGAACGGCTCGTATGGAATTCGTCAATTGCTGAGCGTAGCCGGAAAATTCTTGTCCCAACGTTATGGGTGTGGCGTCCATAAGATGCGTTCGCCCGGTCTTTACAATATCCGAAAATGCTTTGGCTTTGATCGAAAAGGCATCCCTGAGCGATGCGGCTTCTGGAAGTAAGTGATTGTGAATGCGATCTGCGATTGCCACGTGAATGGCGGTCGGGAAGACATCATTCGTGGATTGAGACTTGTTTACGTGATCATTGGGGTGAATGAGTTCATTGCCGCCCGCAACGCCGCCGAGCATTTCAGTTGCCCGGTTGGCAATAACCTCATTTATATTCATGTTGGTCTGGGTGCCGCTCCCGGTCTGCCAGACAACCAGCGGAAAGTGGTCGTCCAATTCGCCATCTATCACCTCTTGAGTTGCTTGTCCGATTACATCCGCTTTATCCGAATCAAGCAGCCGTAACTCCGCATTGACTTTCGCGACCGACTGTTTCACGATTCCAAGCGCCCACAACATCTCACGCGGGAAACGCTCGCCGCCGATTTCAAAGTTCCGCAACGACCTCTGCGTCTGCGCCCCCCAATACCGATCGGCTGGCACCTCGATTTCGCCCATACTGTCTTTTTCAGTTCTTGTTTTCATCACTATCTTTCTCCAATCCATTCTTCGTAACTGTTTAGAGCGTCGTTTGGTTCGTAGAAATAAAATTCATGGCGCGTCCGGCATGGACATGTAATACTAAATTCCCAATCAATGAGTTACACGCATCGAGTGATTGTAGTTGCCCGATTCATCGGGCGTTTTGACGAGTGTAACATTTAGATTTTGAAACAGTATAAGCCCCCAATTCTTCGGCATCTGCATTGCGCTTCATTACTCGGCGCGTTTCTTGTTTGCTCGGTCCGGATTGGCACATTCGGACCGATGAACCAAACAGCTGCCATTTTTCAATAAAATTGACAAGCGCTATGTATTATAGCACTTGTGACTACCGCCGCTCAACCGAATTTGGAGAGGATTCCAGGCGAATCGCATCTAATACTAATTCGCAATCAATAGGTAACAAGAGCCGTTGGTTCGTAGTAGTGCAATTCATTGAGGATCTCTATCGATCAAGCGAATGAATAATGAGTGCGATAGAAAATCCTACTCACTATTCGTTCGTTTGATCGTCCGGCATCGGCTGTAACATTCAGATTTTGAAACAGTATAACTTTCCAGCGATAATCCGTAGATTGGGTTGAACGGTCCATCAAGAACGATCTGTCCACAGGATAACCGCGCCCTGATACCCAACACTCCGACCATTGTATTTGGGAACCCATCTGGCTTGAGGTATGGGTGAACGGAAAATGTTCACCCTTCCAATCTTCCTTATGCCAAAAATCAGGTGCGTTTTCCCTGTGGTAAAGCTATTGATTTTCTTTCTACTTCTGGTATACTAAAATAAGTTATACTAATTCCGAATCGACAAGTTACAAGAACCGGCAGTTTGTAGTTGCTCGATTCATCGGGCGTTTTTGACGAGTGTAACATATAGATTTTGAAGCCGTATTAGTCTTAAGGATACGTGTTTCGATTTTGGACTACTTCATAATCAAGCGCCCTCCGCAAGTTATAGATTATGGTCAACGAGCTACCGTTATTTGATTTACCGATCACACTTACGCTGAAATTGGAACTCACTGCCGTAGGCGGGGCATCTTGCCCCGCACAAATAGGAGGTCGCGATTCGGAGATCGCCCCTACGATTAGGGAATAAGACGTTGCACGGCACACGCGAATCTCCATAGCGTTCCTTATCCAGTCGCTTGATCCTACTACTATAAGGTAATTTCACATAATTTTGAAGAATGATACACGAAGAGGAGAATTTATGAATATTGACATTCGCGACGACGAAGTATTGAATCTTGTTGATGCCGATGCCCACGTGGAAAAACTGGGGACAGGCTGTCAGTTCACTGAAGGGCCAGTTTGGAGCTCAAAGGAGGAATTCCTGTTATTCAGCGACATTCCGGCAAATCAGATGAAGAAGTGGACGCCTGAATCCGGGATAATCGATTTCCGCGCCCCATCGGGCAAGTCCAACGGTTTGACGTACGATAAGCAAGGGAGGCTCATTGCGTGTGAACATGCAAATCGCCGCGTTTCACGAACCGAGGCTGACGGAGAAATTGTGACGATCGCATCGCATTATAACGGCAAGCGTTTGAACAGTCCGAACGACGTTGTCGTGAAATCGGATGGCAGCGTCTATTTCACCGATCCGCCCTACGGATTGACCGCCGAATTTGGGAATCTTGGAGAACAGGAGTTAGCTTTTCAGGGCGTCTACCGACTCTCGCCTGACGGAGATAGTTTGACGCTTCTGGTTGATGATTTCGATCGCCCAAATGGACTTTGCTTTTCACCGGACGAGTCAATCCTCTATGTCAACGATTCATCGGAAAGATCGCATGTGAGGGCATTCGATGTTCAATCCGATGGCACGATAACAAACGGACGAGTCTTCGCCGAGGTCACGGGAGAAGGCGGCGCCCCGGACGGGATGAAGTCCGACCAAGAGGGAAATGTCTATGTGACGGGCCCTGACGGCGTTTGGATCTATACGCCATCCGGCACACATCTCGGCGTAATCACGACACCGGAAGGCGCGACCAATATTGGCTGGGGAGAGTCTGACTGGCGCACGCTGTATATCGCGGCTAAAACTTCACTCTATCGTGTAAGGTGTAAGGTGGCGGGAGTCGCCGTTTGTTAAGATTACAAACTGGGACGATTTCAGGAATCGACCCGCTTAGCGAAAACAACTTGGTGGCAAAATTGAACGCGCGAAGTTGCAGTTTCGGATCCTTTGCGACTTTTATGCTTTACGGATTACTAGAGTTGTGATAGTATATAATGGTTGGCAAACAAATCTACTGCTGACAGAATCTCTACTTTTAGGAGGTAGAACACATGTCAAGATTGACGCTGTTAGGCTCAAGTTTCATGGTTATCTTACTGGCGATTGCCGGCTTTAGTCACGCCGCCATCGATCCATCCACGGCAATGGGGATATGGCTGTTGGATGAAGGGGATGGCGACACTGCCTACGATTCGTCCGGTAATGGTCATCACGGCAAAATTTCCGGCGCGGCTTGGGCGGAAGGCGTGTTCGGTTCGGCGCTGAGTTTCGACGGCGCGGACGATTTCGTAGATTGCGGAAATTCCGAGCTTCTGCGTATCGGCGCCGGCTCGATGGCCGCATGGATAAACACGAATGTAGGGGATGATAACGGGTTATCCGCCGTAACGCTCCCTTTTGACGATGGGGACGCGTGGGACGCGCCTTGGAGAAGTCTAGGATTGGGTTCCTGGAAGGGTCAACTACGTTACTGGCTGGCAATTGACGGGCAGAATGCGGAAATGCAGCCGGGAAACCTCAATACGAACCAGTGGTACCATCTGGTAGCAACGTTTGACGGGACGACCCGTAAAGCCTATTTGGATGGTGAGCTTGTTTTCGAAGCGGAAACGCCCGGTATGATTGCCTATGGCGATCCCCCGCCCTCGTTTGTCATTGGAGATCGAAATGTAAACCGCGCGGCTTCCGGTGAACGCATGAACGGCTTCGTCGATGAAGTTGCCGTTTTCAATGTCGCGCTAGATGATGCCGATGTCCGACAACTCATGACCGATGGACTTCAAGGAGTTGTCTCTGTTGAACCATCGGGGAAACTTGCTACCACGTGGGCATTGGTCAAGTCCGGACATCGCTAACGACCTGGCTTTCGGGAGGTTTTTAACCTCCCGATGCCATCTATCATCTTGGGAGGTGAGTCGTCTATGAGGTGGCGAGCTCAAGTCCATCTACTCATGAGCGTTATCGGGATGATCATCGTAAGCGTCGGTGATGCCAAGATTGACCCCAAGGCTGCCGTAGGAGCGTGGCTGCTGGATGAGGGAAGTGGAAATAAAGTCGTAGACGCTTCCGGAAACGGGAATGACGGGGAATTCGTGGGTAATCCCAAGTGGATCGAAGGCGTGTTTGGCAGCGCTCTGCATTTCAACGGCAGGAATGACATGGTTCCCGTTGGGCAAAATGATAGTCTGCGCATAAGTGAAGGGACAATGGTGAACTGGATAAACATTCAAACATCGAATGATTCCGGTTTGTCATCAATGACCATTCCTTACGACGATGGTCCGGCATGGGATGCGCCTTACAGAAGTTTGGGGCTTGGCACATGGCAGGGACAACTCCGTTATTGGATAGCTATCGACGACCAAAATAGGGAGATACAGCCGGGCAAGATTGAAGAAGATCGATGGTACCATGAGGCGATTACCTTTGATGGAGAAACCCGAAAAGCCTTCTTGGATGGTGAACTGGTGGAGGAAGTGAAGGGCTCCGGAGAGATAACCTATGGGCGTCCAGCCCCTACCGCGGTAATCGGTTGCGCTAGTACCGTAGTCAAGAGGGAGTATTTTAACGGATTCGTGGATGAAATCGCGATTTTTGATGTGGCGCTGAGCGAGAAAGAGATCAACGAGATTATTGACGATGGACTTGGGGGCATTTTAGCGGTGAATCCTTCGGGCAAAGTCGCAACTACCTGGGCTAACATCAAGAGGCATTAGATGTATTGATACGCGGTCAACCCGGCGGATTGGCAGGATATCTCGTACCCATTTCGTAGATGTATACTCCGCGCTGTCAGAAATTGCGTCTTTTTGTAGGAGCGATCTCCAGGTCGCGACGTGTGTTCACGGCAGGTGCGGTTGGAAACCCAGCGGATCTCTATCGCACTCATTATTCATTCGCTTGATCCTACGGACTAGATGCTTGAAAACACGCAATTCTCGGCAGTGCAAAGTATATCTATGCGCGCCACGCTAACTTCCCTAACCCAGAGCTTCCGGAATTACAAATTCTAGAGATCGATGAGAGAAAGGAGCGCGAACATGAAAGTGCTGCAAACATTCCTAATTTGCTTGATTCTCGGACACGTATTGGCGATGGAGAGTTTCGCGAAGCCAGTCAAGCTTAGTCCCGCGGACCCAGTGAAGGATCAGTGGTTCGGATGGTCGGTGGCGGTGAGCGAAAAACACGCTATCGTTGGGTCCCCGAAGGTTCATGATAGAGGTCCAAACGCGGGCGCGGTCTATCCTTATGTGCGTGGTGGAAACACATGGAAGCCTGCCGAGCCGGTGAAAATTTTTCCGATTCGATCGGGCGAGCGCGACCAGTTCGGTAGTTCAGTGGCTTTGATCGACGACACCGCAATTATCGGGGCTCCAGGAAATGAGAAGGCAACAGGAGCGGTTTTTGTCTTCACCTATAATCCCCATGCCAAGAAGTGGCAGCAGCAGGCAAAGTTAACTTCCCGAGACAAGGCCACGGGAGACCAATTTGGATGGTCTGTGGCTATGGATCATAACATTGCCATTGTCGGGGCGCGGTTCGACGATGACCAAGGCAAGAGTTCGGGCTCGGCTTACATCTTCGTGCGCGACGGTGAGTCATGGATTCAGCAGGCAAAACTCACTGCCGACGATGGAGTGGCGTCTGACAACTTCGGACATTCTGTTTCCATTAGCGAAGACTTTGCCATTGTCGGCGCGCCCAAACACGCTCATGCGGGACTCAAACAGTCGGGGACTGCCTATATATTTGGACAAAATGGCGAGAACTGGACGCAGCAGGCGAAGTTGACGGAGGACGAACCGGGCGCTAGGAACCAGTTTGGGGTTTCTGTTTCTATTAGCGGCGGTGTGGCAATAGTTGGCGCGCCGTTTGACGATGGCAAGGCCACCGACACCGGCGTCGCATATATTTTCAATCGCAACGGTGGCACCTGGGTGCAGCACTCCAAAATTACCGCCAAGGACGCCGACGAACAAGACCAGTTCGGAAATGCGGTGTCCATTTTCCACAACATTGCCTTAATCGGAGCGAAGTTCGACGACGAGTTAGGGAATGACGCCGGGGCAGTCTACTCTTTCTTGCGCGAAGGCGATGCTTGGGTGCAGAAAAAAAAGGCCACAATTGAGGGAAAGGATATGCAACCCGATATCCGCGTTCATCTCGGAATTTCGGTTTCTATTCGCAGCAAGTATGCTATCGCCGGCGGTGAAGTCGCCGATGGAGACGTCGGCGCGGCGTATATCTATGATGTTGCCAAAGATCTTGACGCGCCCTATCCGGTAGAGCCACGGCTCTTGAGTGCCACAACATTCGGACATCTCAAACACACTGCGCTATATCAAAACTTTCCCAACCCGTTCAACCCCGAAACTTGGTTTCCGTATCAATTGTCCAACGATGCCAACGTTACTTTTAACATCTACAACATTTCAGGGCAGTTAGTGCGCGAGTTGAACCTTGGTATGCGCAAGAAAGGGAACTATTCGGATAAGCGCTCTGCCGCCTACTGGGATGGTAGAGATCAGTACGGTCGCGCCGTTTCGAGTGGAATCTATATATACAACTTCAGAGCCGGGGAGTTTCGCGCAAGTCGAAAAATGGTTATCTTGAAGTAACTTGTCACACCGCAAGGACTGAAAACTATACCTGGTGGATAGTTATACCTTGCGTTGGGTATTATTGCGCTTTTTTCCGAGTAATAATGATTTCTAGTAGGACTTACACAGTACTGGCGCGTCGCGACCTGGAGATCGCGGGGATCTCTATCGCACTCATTATTCATTCGCTTGATCCTACAAATGTTGGAGCATCGGTGCGGTTGGAAACCGCACCTACGGGGCCGCATGTCGCGATCAGGAGATCCGGGGATCTCTATCGCACTCGTTATCCACTCGCTTGATTCTACAGAAGACGCAGTTTCTGGCGGCGTGCAGTATAATTCACGGACAGTCCAGAATCGCAAGGAGGTTTCTTGATGAAAACAGTTGGTCAAGTTATTCTGTGCTATTTGATATTCGGCATCGGGGGCATGGCAAATAGCGTCGCCGATCCGGTTAAGATTGTCGCAGTAGAAAAACATCACGATGATGGGTTCGGATTTACCGTCGCGCTCAGCGGGGATTTTGCCATTGTTGCTTCTCCAAGGCGAGATGCGAAGGGCGGCAGGTCCGGCGTCGTGTATCCCTTTGCACGAAGCGGAAATAATTGGAAACGGGGCGCCCCACCGGAATTCGATGGAAACGACACGGCAGAGGGTGACGAATTCGGACGCTCCGTCTCCATGAGCGGGGATACAGCTATTATTGGGGCAGCGGGGCATGACGCCAATAGAGTAAACGGCGCAGGCGCAGCTTATGTTTTCGTGGGGCCAGGCCCTCGACATAAGGGACGAAGTTGGAAACAACAGGCGAAACTGACACCGGGAGATGCGGCAGCCGGCGACCAATTTGGATGGTCGGTTGCAATCGATAAAAATACTGCCATTGTTGGATCACGCTTCGATGATGACATAGGAAAGAATTCGGGTTCAGCTTACATCTTCGTACGCGATGGCGATACGTGGAAACAGCAAGCGAAACTTACGGCTAATGACGGCGCCGCTTCGGACAATTTCGGACATTATGTCGCAATTCGTGGAGACGTGGTAATTGTCGGGGCGCCAAAGCATGCGCACAACGGTCTGAAACAGTCTGGCGCGGCATACATCTTCACCCGTGACGGGGAGAGGTGGGCGCAAACGGCGAAACTTACCGCCGACATGCCGGTGGCGAAGGACCAGTTTGGCGCTTCTTTGTCGATTAGTGACGACATTACCATCGTTGGCGCGCCACTTAAAGACGGAACGGCTCCCGATACGGGCGCTGCCTATGTTTTTGTTCGCAACGGGGATTTGTGGATACAACAGGCGAAGCTTACCGCTCAAGATGGCGAAAGATTCGACCAGTTCGGCAATGATGTCTCTATTTCCAACAATATTATTCTTGTCGGCGCCAAGTTTGACGATGATGTCGTGGTAGATGCCGGAGCCGCCTACTCCTTTTTGCGTGAAGGCGATGTCTGGGTTGAAAAAGAGAAGGTCACTCTTCCTTTATTGGATGCGAATTGGCCCATGCCCCATTTTGGAATCTCCGTCCACATTGATGGCGCTTACGCCATTGTGGGCGCTGACACGGCAGACAACGACACCGGGGCGGCGTACATATATAAAACAGCAGACGATCTGAATGTCCCCTTTGCCGTAAACCCGACCTCCTTAAAATTCACAACCTTGGGTGAAGTAAAGAGTACCACGCTCCACCAAAACTTCCCAAATCCGTTCAATCCCGAAACGTGGCTGCCGTATCAACTAGCCAACACTGCCGAGGTGAGTTTTAGGATTTACAACCTTCAAGGCGGATTAGTGCGAAAGCTGGATTTGGGGGTGCAACAGCCGGGAAACTACCTTGACAAGCAAACCGCGGGTTACTGGGACGGTAGAAACCGGTTCGGAGAAATCGTGCCTAGCGGTCTTTATATCTATGATTTTCGAGCCGGCTCTTTTCAGGCGACCCGCAAAATGGCGATTGTCAAATAGTGTGTAGGACTAACGCAGTCAAACGCTTCAGCGCTTTAAGAAATGGCGATTCATGATGTATAATGCGTAATACGTAAGGCGTGATTTTTTTGTTTATTACCCGTCACGCATTGTTTTACGCCCTGCCCTTTCTCAATACGTTGATTTAAATATCAATCTCTTGTGCCTCTAGCGAGGGAGTCCGGTGCGGTAAGTGCCCCCTGAGAAGGTGGTCTTTTGGGAGTGGCGATGAAACGACAAATGGCAAAATTATTACACCTCGGCATGTTTGCGACTTGGGGGACGGTGACGCTGTCTACAACACCGGCGAACGCGCAGATCTATGCCGAGTGCTGTCCCGATAAAGCGTCGCTCGAAAACTTCGAGTGGGCTTCTATATCCCCGGGTACCGTCTTCGCGGTAAAGGATAAGAAATTGCGCATTTCCAGTATTACGTTCAACTGGAATATGTTTCTCGTTGATAAGGACGTTTGGAAAGACTTCCGAAAGCCGACCAACTTCACCATTGAAGCGACGTTTTCCGATTTCGTCAAGGGCGAAAAGAATAACATCGGATGGCTTTATGTCGTAGCCCGATTTGCGCAGGACAATCCGGCGACTTACAAACAGCGGTTGGACATGATAAAGTGGACTCTGGATCAAGAGGGCGGGAACAACGGACTGTACTTGTATCAGTGGGTCGGTGGAAAACGCGTCAGGCCGGTGCCTGGCAGTCATACCCGAGTTGGAGTGTGGAAAAATGACCCTCTACAGTTTGGAGAGGATTCCATTGACGTTAAGGTGGTCGTTACTGACGAAACCATAAGTGTTGACTTGTGGGGCGAAACGGAACTGGACGAGTTTCCAAACGACACGAATGCAGGCGGGCGGCCTGGCGTAGGCGCGTGGTCGGAGAATGGCGCCGTATCGGTCAGTTTCGTCGTTTATGGGCCCAAGGGATACGCGGTAGAATCGTCGGGGAAGATTACAACCGTGTGGGGTAGAATCAAAACAGAGATGTGAAAGGTTTGTCGGAACTACGACCTCATTTGAATAATGCATAGGGGATTGAAGTGTTTTCCAAATAGCGGTCCTGTTCTTCGAACGTATAGAGTTATGTTATTCTGCTTTGGATGGGCGTGATGTCGCGCATGGAACCTCAGATGAGTGTGAGTTCCATTTTGACGGAATCGAAATTTCCATTGTTTCCCTTTAATTGCTGCATTTTCTTGATTGACAAGTATCTTGATTCGTGATAACATAGAGCCGTTGGTAGTTGACGGTTGTCAACCAATGAACTTTAAAGAGTTCGGGTTTTCCTGTAACTTGGCAGTACTAACCCTAGTTAGTTTAGCCCAATTGTACAATTGCATAGGAGAGAAATCATGAAACGAGGAATGACAATGCTGGTTGTCCTCACGTTAATTGGTGTGTGGGGGATAATAGACGGATTTTCTACACCGGCAACAGCGCAGATGTATGCTCAATGTTGCGAAAACGGTGCAAGCGATCTGGATCAATTTGAGTGGGCGTCGGGCGAAGCAGGACCGACTTGGACCATTGAAGGCGATGAACTGATAGTCTCTGACATCAACTTCACCTTTAATGTGTTTGTCATAAAAAACAGTATCTGGCAGGACCTGGGAGCGCCGACCGATTTCACTGTTGAAGTTAAAGCGGTAGAGTTTGAATTCGGTAATAAGGACAACGTGGGATGGTGGTATGTCATGCTGCGTTACGGTCAAGATCCGGTGAGTGGTGAGCGCAAAAACATGTTCATGTGGACCTTCGATCAAGAGGGTGGAAACAATGGGTTGTACATGTATGAGTTCACGCCTGGTCTCAAAGCCAAATGGCCAAATCACGGTGATGACGCGCGAATCAGATATACTGCGGCCCAAGTAGCAGGTGCGGGGCTGGGGGAGGAATTCGTCAGTCATACGCGCGTGGGTGAATGGCTTAACGATCCCGGCGCTTTGGGTGAGGAGTACTTTCATCCAAAGGTAGAAGTCACCGCGACCCATATTAACGCTTCGCTCAATGATGAGGTTGAGTTGGAAGATTATCCAAATGACTCGAATCCTGGCGGACGCCCCGGTTTGGCGACATGGTCGGATGGCGGGGCCATCCACTTCCGTGATTTCATGGTCTACGGTCCCGGTGGCGCAACCTCGGTGGATCCCTCCGATAAGGTTGCAACTACCTGGGCAACCATCAAAGCGAGACGGTAACGGCGTCTTGCTCCGAATTTTGTAGGGACAGAAAAGGGGGTGTAATCCCGGCGCGTTCGTATGCGGGAATACAACCCCTTTTTTCTTGGGCGTTACTCAAGGATGATTCGAATAGTGGGTGAGAGCAGGCGTCAGAAAGACCCAGCTAGAAAGGATTGATTTATGCCGCGACACGGTAGCCGCGTAGAACTTTTCCAACATTCCAATCAAGGACAAATTATCCGGTTTGAACCCGAACATGCGACTGAAGGATTTTATCTGATTCTAAATGCAGGTCAGGCAGGTTGCTTACCCGATGATACCTACATTGTGGGACAACATCACATTGACGCATTGAAGGAAGCGGACATTCCTTTCCGATTAATAAAAAAATCGGATTTGAGTCCCAAAATAGGTTAGCTAAAAAGTCTAACCTATCACCTTTGTCCGACACAAGCGCAGAAACCGAGTTTTTCTGATGTGGATACACGAGATAGACGAAAATTAGACCAATTTACCTATAACGGGGCTTACGCAGTAAAGGCAGGGCGCTGCTGTAGACGGGGTAACTTATCTTTGATACTTAGTATCACCAAGTCAGTTTACCAAGTGAGAGCGCCTGATTCACATCATTCGTAGCCTTCAAATGAATGTGCAGTCAAATTCTAGTCTAAATCTGATACGCATAATTCAACAATTCTTCATCTAATAATGCGGATGATAAGTGCTGATTATTTAAACTGCAAAAAAATTCTAATTTTTCGGTTAGTTTAAAATAATTCGAATCCCAAGCCGTCTAGATAAGTGAGGCGGAGTAAACGATTGCTCTGTCGGGCTTTGTAGTTCAAGCAAAATGCCCAACCTACGGGTGTAGGAGGTTGACTTTTATCTTCCTACACATGACTAGCAACTTGTGATTATATCACAGAAAGGAAAAACGAAAATGTCTTCATCTCACGAAAGAACCATGAAGCGCTTGGCAGAAGAGAAGCGCAAAGCCGAGAGAGATCGTGCCCGAGAGGAAAATCGATCAATCAGGAAGCAGGCTGAGCGGCTCAAGAAGAAAAACGACAAGAAGTAATGTCATCAGGTACGGCTTACACAGTTGAACGTTTGCGTAAGTCCTACTTGAAAGTTCAAAGTTCATAGCGCCTGACGAACCAGGAAACTCTAGGGAGTTGGGCAGGCACAAGACTTGTCCCTACATTGGGGGCGTTCCCTATAGGGGAAACACCCCAAGGGACTTGGGGTTTAAAGCACTTGTGGTTGCCCTTCCCTATAGTTTGTAATTGGGTGATTTATCGCCCCCCGGCGTATCGTGTGACCGTGTTTGGCGAATTGAGCCATATACTGTTGCACACCGTAATTCATCTGGATTGATGGAGACTTTTACAACTTACCGTTGCGCTTTGCATTTTCCTTTTACATGAGTCAATAGAAAGATATGATTCAACTCGTTGGTATAGCGAGATCCTATACTGTGAACCGGGTACAATTGCGCTTTTCCTCTGGTCGAAAATCAGTTATAATATAGATTCTTTGCGTTCGTGGATTTTACACGTCCCTTTTTCACTTTTGACAGAGGAATTTAAATGATTAAAATCGACTTCACCAAAGAAGAAGTTGAAGCTCTTGATTATGAACATTATAACTATCCTCACCCGAAGGTGCAGCGAAAGTTGGAGGCGCTTTGGCTCAAATCCCAAGGCTTGCCGCATCATGAAATCGCTCGTCTAACCAATATTTCGCCCAACACGTTGCGGGCTTACCTGCGCCAATACCAAACTGGCGGCATTGACGCGCTTAAACAGTTCAACTACGTCCCAAAAGAAAGTGAACTGATGGCTCATCAAACCACAATAGAGGACTATTTTGTGGCAAATCCACCGGCGTCGCTTAATGAAGCGGTGGAAAGAATCTACGAACTCACCGGTATCCGACGCAGTAGAAGTCGTGTGCGTGAGTTTATCAAAAAGATAGGCATCAAGTACCGGAAGGTGGGGCATATACAAGCCGAAGCGGACCTTGAAGCCCAAGAGGACTTTAAAAAAAAGAACTGGACCCGCGTCTGGACGAAGCGGCTGCCGGTGAGAGAAGCGTCTTTTTTGTTGATGCCGTCCATTTTGTGTTAGCTCCTTTTTTAGGATTTCTGTGGTCGTTTGAGCGCGTGTTTGTCAAAGCGCCCGCCGGCAGGAAGCGATTTAATGTGCTAGGCGCTTTGGATGCCATCACCCACGAACTGATAACCCTGCACAACGATACTTATATCAATGCACAAACCTTCTGTGATTTGCTGGCACGTATTGCGGAACGCGGCATTGGTAAGCCGATTACATTGGTTTTAGATAATGCTAGGTATCAAAAGTGTCAACTCGTGCGGGAGTGCGCCGAGTGGTTGAATATTGAGTTGCTTTATCTTCCGCCCTATTCTCCCAACTTGAATCTGATTGAACGGCTCTGGAAATTCGTCAAGAAAAAATGCCTCTACTGCAAGTATTATGACGATTTTTCCGATTTCAAACGTGCGATTACTGACTGCCTCAATCAAACTCACACTACCCACAAATCGGAATTGGACACATTACTCACATTGCGTTTCCAGACTCTAGAAAAAGCGCAACTCTTGGCAGCATGAAGTATAAGTCTTGACGATTACACTAAGAGGTGGGAGATGTCACAAGATAACGCTAAATATGACGCTCAATTAGTTCAACGCTTACGTGATGGAGACACGTCTGCACTTAATGATCTGATGCGCGAGCACCAAGTACCTTTCCGAAATTTTATCTACAAGAAATACCCTCAATTAAAAGCAGATGCCGAGGACATCGTACAGGAGGTCTTCGTTAAGGTGCTTGAAAAGCCGCATCAGATTAAACAACCGGAATCCTTCATTAGCTGGGGCTGCAAGGTAATCACGAACCATTGTATCGAATTGTGGGAGAAAAAGTCCCGAGAATCACCATTGGATAGCATCAAAGGTGTCGATAAAATTGTCGATGAGACAATCAGTACGCCTAATGGGACGAGTGACGATGGGAGCGTGCGCGCTAAGAGGCACGGTTCGATAAAAAAGCTCCCCCCAAGGGACCAAACCGTCCTGATTGATCGACTGAAAGGAGATTCCTATAAGCAGATCGCGGAAAAAATGAATACAAGGGGCAATACTAATACGATCGGCACTTGGATCAGGCACGCCAAAGAAGAAGTAAAGAAGATTTACTCAGAAAACGAAAATAGCTGGACGCAGACCAACGGGCCTTATGGTGGAACAATTACAGCCCTTCACGCGTCGTCGAAAAAAATACTCTACGCCGGAACACTAACAGTAGGTATTTTCTGTTCAATGGATGGCGGTGACGCATGGGTACACGCCAGCAAGGGCTTGGGGGACATGCCTCCCGCCATCCGATCGTTCGCGCAGAAGAAGGATACGCTCTATACCGCCACAGACCGCGGCCTTTTCTATTTGACCGACCAAGATGTTTCATGGCAGCAGTTGACTGACAGGGGCATTTCAGGGGTCGCAATCATTGGCGACACACTTTACATTGGACGACCTGGAAGGGGGGTATTCTTTTCCAATGATAACGGCAAGTCGTGGACACAGTTTGATAGCGGCTTGACGGACCGAGGGGTGTCTAGCTTGTTTGCGAGTGGAACGACGCTTTTCGCACAAATGCGGTATCACGTTTTCCGGCTCAAAGCCGGTGAGAACTCATGGACAAAACTCACCATCAAGGATTCGTCGAAAAAAACACCGTTAAGTCAGATATTGAGGTTTGCTGTCTCTGACGAAATTGCTTATGCAGTAACAGCCGATGGGGGGCTTTTCCGATCAACGGATATGGGCGATTCGTGGCAGTCAATCAAGCCCAAACCGATGCAGGGTTTCGATGGGGAATTGGCGGTGTTGGAAAATACAATTTTCTACATTGACTCAGGTTCTGTCGATGGCAAGGTGTTTCGCTCAACGGATGCCGGTAATAAATGGACGACGTTCAACACCGACTTGACCAATCAAAAGATCCTTTCCATAGCGACCTTATCTGATAAGACACTTTGCGTCGGCACCTACAATGGGATTTTTCGATCAACGAATGGCGGGGAATTGTGGACCAAAGTTACTCCTGGCGTCACCGATACAAGTTGCGAGGACCTGGTATTTTTCAAAAACGCGCTCTATGCGGTAACGGGTGATGGTGTCGTCAAATCGGTGGATGCTGGGATTTCGTGGGTGCTGGTGAATGATGGATTGATTGCCAAGGCTGGGGCGGAGCTGGCGGGTTCGAAAGGATTACTGCTATGGGCTGGGGCGAAGCTGGCAGGTTCGGGAGATCAACTCTATGCAGCGATATGCGAAAGCAACACTAGTAGATGGAACCCAGCTACTTCTGGAATTTATTGCTTGACCGAAAACGAAAACTCATGGCTGCCAATCCGCATGAACATGTCCCCCTTCAATGACGGAATCGACATTATTGATCGATTGGCGATTAGCGGGAAAACCTTTTACGTCATTGCACATAATAGGGCTTACCGTTGGAGGGTAGGGGAAGCTCTATGGACGGTCCTCGCACCGAGGGTTTGGCACGAGAGAGGATTTGCTGTATCGGGCAGAACCGTCTGGGTCCAAGGAGAGGATGGGAAAATCATCCGCTCCTTGGACGAAGGCGACACGTGGATGGATGTAAGCCAACTGCCAAAGTCAAATGTGGAAGTGCAACCAAAGAGGAGTACGTCACTATATAGATTCGATCCACAGACCGATAGCCCAATATTTAAATTAGATCTTGAATTCCTCGGCAAAACAATTTGTGCAACTTCTCACTACCACAATGGGGTTTTTATATTGATGGATGATGACAAAACATGGAGGTCAATGGCTGACGGATTGCCCGATGGTCGCATTACGATCCAGTTTGTCGATGGCAAAACAATCTTCGGGACAAACTCCCATGGTATCTTTCGCTTGACGCGCGGATCGGATTCATGGAAGTGGAAGAAAGTCGCTCCAATACAGTACACTATCCGGTCGCTGGCATTCGATGGCACGACGCTTTACGCCATCACCAACTCAGAGGGAGTATTCCGGATTTCGCCGGATGGGTAAACTGTGTTAGGGTTTGCGCAGTTGAATGCTTAGAGTTTTGTAGTTCGGCGATACATCTTCACATAGGAAAACTTCCAACGCCCGACGAATCGGGTAAATGAGAGGATTGCTTTATTATAGGCTTGAAACCTTGATTTCATTTGCACAATTCTAAGGGGACTTTTTGGAAGCATGTAGATACTGGCTGATGGTACGGTTCTTGACCTGCTTAGTGGTCTATTCGCTATGTATTTGTGGTATTTTTGTCCATGACAGAACCATAACCACCTAAATTGTAGTTCGGCTGCTGCTGAGGCATTTTCTTCCAGTGATAAGGGTGTTTGTGCGCATTCCACCAATCCACTGCATTGTTCAGGGAATCCGTCAATTCATCAACTGTCTCAAACCTTTTGCCTTTCAGCGCCAATGAATTTAACTGTTTCCACCACGGCTCTATCAGATTTAGCCAACACGCACGTTTCGGGATAAACTGAACTTGAATCTCAGGCCACGCCAACAGTGCCACCTTCACCTCGCGACTGTGATGAGTCGAAAGATTATCTTCAATAAATAACCACCTCTCGGAGGGAAACTTCTCTATCACTTTCTCAATCAATTCAATATGAGTAACACTGTCTCTGTGTGGAGAAATTACAATCTCTGCATGACCGGTTGCCGGTTCAAAGGCGCCATGAACCCATACTTTGCCGCGACGACCATAGTCCGGTTCAAAAGTGGCGCGATTCGTACCCGGTTCCCAGACTTCGCCCGGATAGGTTTTAACTCCAATTGGCCCCATTTCATCAATGCAAATCGTCCTTATGTCCGGTGCAGACGTGGTGTAAGCCTGAATTACGGCCCCCTTTTTTCCACGAACTCGGGGTCGTGTTTTTCCGCATCATGAAACCAGCTCTGCTGGCGTTTCCAATTCAGTCCTTCTTCTTTTATCCAAGTGCATATTGTCGATTCGGCGAGATGAATCCCTTCTCTTTCCTTAAAGCTAATTTGCAGACGTTCTAGCGTCCACAACTCAAAAGGATAATCAAGGCTTGACGGTTTCTGCATCACTAAATCAATCAACCGACTGCGAACTTCTATCGAATGTGTTTTGGGGGCGCCAGAACGGGGTTTATCGGCGATTCCTTCAAGTCCTTCGTCGTTGAAGCGCTGAACCCATTGTGCGCCGGAATCCGCATTTTTGAATCCAACTTGTAGCGCGGCTTTGGAGGCGGTCAATTCGCTGTCATCTATCATGTTGACAAGCAGTTGGGCTCTTTGGACGAGCTGGTGAGGTTGGGTACGTGAGTTAGCAAGCGTCCTAAGTTCCCGGTCTTCGGTTTCACTAACATCACGAACGTAATGAATTCGTAATCCCATTTTGAATCCTCCTTTCCATTTCAGTTGAATGGGAAGGAGAATTATATCACAAATACATGGCGAATGCACCACTTAGTGGACAATGGCTATATACGGAGCGTTGTATTCTGTTGGAGGATCACTTTGATGGGCAGGATGTGGAAACTATGGTAGCATTCTAATGTCAACTTCTATTTACGATAAAGGAGGCTGTAAAAATGGCAAAAGTAGAACTTACGGAGGGAGGAAGTTAACGAGGCATACCTAGAAGGTTATCAAGAGGGTAGAGGTACAGGTGATGGCATTGAGGATGCTGTCAATGAACTCGTTATGGAACCCGCTGCTGATCTTGTTGAGGGTATTTCGAGGGCTCTCATTCATTGGTGACTTTTGGTTTCTTTGATGATGTGTTTGAGATAATAGACAGGCTGTTTAATCAGGGTAACCCACTCCCTTGGCGGGGTGGGACAAGATGAAGCAAAGATATTCCATTGAAAGGAGTTTTGTAAATGGCGTCGAAGAAAGACCGAGCACTAGACGAATCCCGTAATCGCCAAGATAGGGAAATTTCCAATTCCAGAACACGTCAAGAACGCGAGGACATTCGACGTTCAAAGGATTAACTCGACCCGTTTTAGAGAGTGTATGTTTTCTCAATTTCACCTTTTTTGAGTAGGAGATGCGAAGTCATGGCAATATACGTTGAATGTCCGAGTTGTGGCAACCAAGAATCTGGCGATACAATATACCAATGTAAAAACTGTGGACGAGTAGGATGTTCAGAATGCGCAAATCCGTCAACGTCTGACGGGGACTGGGAAATAGGTACGTGTTTTTGTGGTGGGGACAAAAACGATTTTGATCGTAATCGCCTTTTCACTGTTAAAGGACACATTGAAATCGACGACGATGACTACGACTACGACGACGATGACTACGACTACGACGATGATGACGACGACGACGACGATGACTACGACGACGATGACTACGACGACGACGACGATGACTACGACGACGATGACTACGACGACGACGACGATGATGACTAATTTTTCCCTTTGTTTTGATCGTTGGATGCCGTTGGTATGTGGTATACCAATAGGTATGATGGCAAATGCCTTCGCGGAATTGTGATCTCGTGAGTGAATTTTTGTTTATTTTATACCTCACGCTGCTGGAAATTGCGTCTTTTGTGGGATCAAGCGAATGGATAATGAGTGCGATAGAGATCCGCGCGGTTTCTAACCGCACCTGTCGCCAGACACTTGAAAACACGCAATTTTCGGCAGCGTGAAGTATACAATGATGGGCGATTGATTGGACCGGAGAAGTTTCAACAGATTAAAGAGGAGATTCTAACCCAGTTCGGCGGCATCACCATGACTTCGATATTTGGGAACCCGATATACGATGGTTTTTGGACAGAGCCCGAAACAGGACATGTTCACCAAGACAAGAATGCTATTTTTACCGTTTTAACGCCGCGCACGGAACGGAGTATACAGTTCTTTCTTGATAAGAAAGCAGAATGGGCATCCCGACTCGATCAGAAGGAATTATTGGTCATTGTTCAAGAAGTTCAAACATTATAAATGTACAGAACTTTTGCACTTCAGCGTAAAGATTCAAACGATTAACGGCGTAAGTCCCATATAAGTTGAATGAGCCTTTCTCGACTGGCAGATTGTGTGATTGGTCGAATTCGTCACACTCGTGAAAAGGAACACAAGAATGCAGGTGAATCGCGACCAATTTTTAGAAGAAGGATACCTTATCCTTCGAAACGTTATTCCGCCGGCCGAGTTGGAGGGATTGCGGAAGAGTTACGAAATTCTCGTGGAGCGCCAGCGCGCGACATGGGCGAAAGATCGAGAGCCCGACGACCCGCCCGGCGGCGTCTGGGAGAGTTCGCCACAGCCGCGTCTGTTTCTCAACCCTTCACGAAAAAATGGTTCGCCGCTGATTGACCATGAAACGGCTAACGCGGTAGAGTTCTGGCTTCACGAGAACACGCAGGGTGTGAGTAGCCATCTGATGGAAGTAAACGATGCCGCGGTCACAGAGATGTTTTTGATGTGCAACCCGGTGCGCGATCGTGGGCCCGCCAACTGGCACCGCGACATTCATCCAATCGACACCGCGCCACTGACGGGTTATATTGAAGACATTAAGGAAAACGGTCCCAGTTACGTACAGTGGAATATCCCGCTCTACGACGACGACGTTCTCTGGATCGTGCCCGGCAGCCACATCCGGCTCAACACCGAAGAGGAGAACTGCCAGTTACTGGAAAATCCTTACGCGCCGCTCAGCACCGGCATTCAGACCCATTTGGCGGCAGGAGACGGCGTCGTTTACATTACCCCCATCCTGCACTGGGGAAGTAACTACAGCGCTAAACTGCGTCGTACGATACACGGTGGATTTGCGAGATGGGGAAGGACTTACTACAAAGATTCAAATTTTGTGCAATACCTCAATCTCGAGGCACGCAAAACGTTCGAAAGGTGGGTAGCGCGCAGCGCCGAGGCTCGGGATTGGACGGAAGCGGCGCTTCGCGCCGCTATCACCAAGGATGGAGCGGCATTTCAACGATATATTGAGAGAATACACCCGGGCGCCGGCGAAAATGGAAAGATGTTGGTGACAGTATTTTTGTGCAAAGCCGTCATTCATATTCGTTGTACGAAACGTCCAGATCTCGTAGATGTGCCGGAGGATCTTCGTAATCGCGGGAGGCGGCCACATCCGACCTCCCTTAACTGGGGAGCGGAATTCGCGGAGCGTTTTACTTTGGACGAGTCGGACGCGCTCTGGGAGAGGTTTAAGCGGCTTGATGCGGCGCTGCAAAAAGAAGAGAAGCAATTCTCCCCAGGCTTTCAGTCGGAGCCGATGCATTACAACTTCAATGAAATGCCGAATGACTTCCATCTCGACGATTTCATTGCAGGTTGGTAAGAGCCTCTGCCATCCCGGGCTGTTGTAGGATCAAGCGAATGAATAATGAGTAGGATTCGCTATCGCCTGCGCTATTCGCTTAGTTGATCGATAGAGATCCCATCTCCCGATCCCGATTTTTGCTACTATACTTCACGCTGCTGAAAATTGCGTATTTTCGAGCGTCTGGCGGTAGGTGCGGTTGGAAACCGCGAGGATTTCTATCGCACTCGCTATCCACTCGCTTGATCCTACGGGGAACGCATGTCGCGACCGGGAGATCGCTCCTACAAAAAACGCAATTTCTGACAGTGCGGAGTAAATTGCCGGAGTAAATTGCCGGAGTAAATTGCCGGAGTAAAACTGGAGATCTGAAACCATGACAACGAGAAATCTAAGTCCACAACAGATGTTCATCGATCTGGTCAAGGCACACACACCCGAGTGTCAATTTTCGGGCTCGGACCAAACGTATTTCGCGGCGTGGAAAAAGAGCACACTCCCCAAAGTCCTAGCCACGCTTGGAGACTCGCCGCCAACAGTCGATGCCAACCCGGAGATGATAGCCGTATGGGAGGACAAGGGGTTGGTCAAACAGCGATGGATTATCGACGTTCAGAAGCATCTCTCGGCAACCCTGCTCGTAAACCTGCCGCCAGGCGTGAAGAGCGCCGACAAATGTCCCGCCATATTGTGCTGTCACGGTCATGGCGCCTACGGCAAGGAACCGGTCATGGGTAACGATTCCAGCCCGGACTTGCGCCAGGCAATCGCTACCAGCAACTATAATTACGGGGAAGTCATGGCTCAGAAGGGGTTCGTCACTTATGCGATTGATTGGATCGGCTTTGGCGAGCGAAACGACAGAAATAAACCCAACCACAACTCGGTCGCCGGAGGAAGGGATTGGTGCAATCTTTACTATCTCCACGCGACGATGCTGGGGATGACGTCACTTTCGATTAACGTGGCTCACGGTAAAGTCGCTACGGATGTCGTTATTTCCACGCAGCCTGTCGATGAAAATCGGTTGGGTGTCATGGGGTTGAGCGGCGGCGGCACCATGTCACTGTGGATGGCGCTATGCGATGAGCGGATTAAAGCGACGGAAATAATATGTTACAGCGACCTTTGGGCGGCTTTCGGCATTCGCGATGTCAACTACTGCGGGATGCAGGTCGCGCCCAGCCTCTTCAAGTATGTAGATCTTCCGGACTTGCAGGGATTGATTGCTCCCAAGCCTCTGCTGATCGACATCGGCGCGAACGACACATGCTTCAAAATTGATACGGCGATGAAATGCTATGAGCGATTAGCCGAGATTTACGACGCGGCGGGGGCAAATGATCAACTTGAACTGGATCTGCATCCCGGTGAACACGGCTGGGGCGGGAATAAAGCGGAAGCGTTCTTTAGGAAGCATTTGGGGGAGTAACGGTCTGATCCAAAACGCCCGATGAATCGGGCAACTACAATAACTCTCAAGCCAACATCATTCACAGGTTTCAGCGCGGATGATTGAATTCAAACGTGTCAATCAGTTTGACAAGGGGCTTATCTACAAACTGCTCTGTGAAAGCTATGCGAGTCTCCTAGAATCGGAAGTGGATTACACGCATGAATTTAAGGCTAATTGGCAAAAGACCGATGCCGATCTATTTGATAGCTTTAATACCAGCGGAAAAGCGGCGATAAGTATCATTGACGACAAGCCGGTCGGGTTTGTATCGTGGTACGTAGAGGGAGGCGAAGTCGGATCAATTGGTCACAACTGTATTGTGCCGCAGCACCGCCGTAAAGGATATGGGAAGGCACAGATTCATAAGGCGCTGGAGGAATTGGCGCGCCAAGTGCGTATCGTGAAAGTTACAACTGCAAATCACCCGTTCTTTCTCGCTGCGCGTAAAACCTACCTCTCGTGCGGTTTCATTGAAGTTGGACGAAGCCGCACGGACGCTTACGGAGGACTGGAACTCATTCATTATGAACACGCGCGAAAACAAAACCCTTGAATCCGCATCCTTTTAACGCCGCCAACCCCCAATCGCCCTTCATCGCCCTACTTCCCATGCCAGGTGCTGTAACTCTTGCCCAATCAGTTTTTCCCATGCCAGTTGCACCGCCGCGCTTGAACCCGGCGTTGAGATGATGACCTTGCCGCGATAGACTCCCGCAGTCGCGCGGGAAAGCATCGCGGCGGCGCCAACCTGATCGTAACTAAATACACGGAAAAGCTCTCCGAAACCGGGCAAAGTTTTCTCCAGTTTGCGGCTTAACACGTCAAATGTCGTGTCACGGGGCGCGATTCCCGTACCGCCGTTAAAGAGGATTATGCGAGCGTCCGTTTCTGCCATCTCGTCCAGAACCGCCTCCACTTGATCGGGTTCATCCTTGATGATGCGGTACGCGGTCACGCTATTCCCGCCACTAGCCAACTGGTCGCGCAGATATGCCGCGTTTTTATCCGTTTCCGGGGTACGCGTGTCGCTCACGGTTACGATTGCTACTTGGATAGGGCCTTGCTCTGCCGCGGCTTCTCGATGTTGATCGGTACTGGCTGAAGATTTCTCTGGCATCAGTTTCTCCTGTGTGGCAATATTTGATACGAATTCAAGATCTATACTCCATGCTGTTAGAAACTGCGTCTTTTTGTAGGAGCGATCTCCAGGTCGCGACGTGCGTTCACGGCAGGTGCGGTTGGAAACCGCACCTACGGATAGATGCTTGAAAACACGCAATTCTCGGCAGCGCGGAATATAAATGCTACAATCAATCGGAGTCGCTCAATGAATTGAGCAACTACAGACTGCCGGTTCTTGTAACTTATAGAATCGGAATTACTATGAGTTGTGATTGATGATACGGGTCTAACGCCTCCGCGTCACTGATATGGATATCTCTTATTCAGGTGATTCGACATTGTGAAGAGACGGCCGCCTGTTCGCTCGGCAAGCGCCATTTGAAAAGCGTCGTTAGGGTGACCAATCACGTACGCTCGTATACCCAATGATTGACAGACTTCAATCGCTCGATCTTCCGTAAGGCTGCCGGTGCTTGGCTCATCCGTCAGCACAAGAAGAACGGGCGTCGCATCTGATCGTAATTTAATCTTGGGCAGCCCCTCTACGATAGCGTCTATCAGATGCTCGTCACCGCCGAAAGGGGGCTCCAGAAACAACTTTATTTCTGACTCGGTAACAAAGCCGCTCGTGACAACCGTGCCGTCCACGGACTTGATTGCGTCTTTGGCTTCGGCAAAACGGATGAGTTGAATTTTGTAAGAGATTGGGAGAAGATCGAGCCTGCCGATCAGTGTGCTGATACCGAGCATCACAGCTTCCGACTTGCCGCCCATACTGCGACTGTAATCCAACATAATTATAATATCCATCTTACTCGAAGCTGCAAGCGATTCTACGTGGTGTCCGAGGTATACATTCAGTCGATCATTGACTTTTTTTACCGTATAGTAATTCTGACCGTCAAGAATAAACCAATCATGCCCTTCCTTCTTTCTTTGGATGAATGCGGTCGGCGACAGAGGTCTTTTATGTTTCTTGAACTTGCGTAAAACATTATTCGAGATCGAAGCGCCGGTGGCATCCAAATCGTGCCGCAAATCTACGTGCATGCTAAACACGGCGGTCCGACTGTTTTGTCGCATGTCCTTGACAATGTCTCGAAAAATCTTGAGGAATCGCTCGTTGGCAATACGGGAGGGAGGCAGCGATGTTGCCTGAGTTAATCCGCCGGGGATTTCTTGCCAAAGCCCGCCTGTTTCTTCGGCAATCCGCTTTTGGAACGGCTCGATGAAACCGAGTACGTTGGCATGGATCGCCTGACGCTGACAATCGCGGATTATTCTGGCGCGCATTTCTACGGTCGCGTTCTGCGCAACCATGCTCGTTGTGGCGCGCTCGTCGGTAACTAGCACCAAGTGCTTCTCCGCGTCGGCGTGAAAATCCACGAAGTTCAATGTATCGACAAGCGCGTCGAGAGCGTGTTCATCCCCGCTAAGTCGCGCGCCTTGCATATTTCGACGGATTATGCCTACATCAGGTCGTAACGCATTCGTCTTTACGCGTTGACCGTTGTGTCGTACGCTGAACTCGGACATTCCGAGATAATACTCCAGTTTGATGGTATCAAATGCATCGGTCATAGTGTTCAGGTGGTCGGCGACCTGTTGGATGTTGTCCCGCATACTGGCGCTCGTGTCCACCACGAAGATCACATTGACCTTATCCTTTTGTCTTGTGCTTATGATGTGATCGGCAATTCGCTTCAGCGCATGGGCAAACGGGTTGTTAGAGTCAATCGTTCCTCCGGTCCCGCCTTTTCCTTTCCCCATTTGATCGCCCACCGCCCCAACATCCGACGCGCCGGTTGACTCAACGGAATGAAGCCCATCCGAACCGTCTCCGCGTACTCGCTGACGATAGCTCTCGACACCGTTCCCATCGTTTTCCCGAAATCGGCTTGAAACGGATTCGGCAATTGACATCTCGCGGCTATGGATGCGCTGCATATCCGTCATAACGTCAGGAAGTTGGTCTTGCGGATTTATCTGATCCGTTGTTGTGTTCTGGAGCAACAGATCGGGGATTCGGCGCGCTGTTTCGTTGATCGGATTTGAGGACGCGACCAACTTGACAGTCTGGGGCTGCTTTGCTACCGTTGACTCGGATCTGCGTCGTGTCAGCAGTTGTTTGGGTAGCGAGGGCTTAAGCAACTTGCGGCGCGGCTTCTGAAGACTGTCTTTGTCAAGAAATTCGATGCCGATCGCGTCGTCAAATTCGGCTTTCTGACTAGTGTAGAGCAGAAAAGTCAACGCAATCATAAGACAGAGATGCGCAACCGCCGAGATGAGAAGCGCTCGCATAGCGCGTGTCTTCTTGGTTTGACGCCCCATGGTAAACCTCCGACTGTTTCGTATACATGCTTCCGAATCCCCGTTCTGTCCGTCCGTACTGGGAAAGATGATTGGCTCATGTTAGAAGAAGGTGGAAATTGACCTTGAGAAACCGAGTTTTGAAGAAAAAACTCGGTTTCTTGCGCGGTTTCTTTACATTAGCAAGATGATTGTATCAGATTCGCTTTGCAACTTCAAGCCGACTGCCAACTTAGAAGCCTAATGCACACCCGCGACAATCTGTGAGTGCAGCCAACTCGGTTATGCGCAAATTCTATGCCACATTCGTCGCTTGTGCAAAAGGGCTGAATTCGTATGGTGTAGGCGGATTTCATGTGGCATATATGAATCAACCGGACGAATCGGTGCAAAATTCATCAATGAAATAAACGTCTTCGTGCAATCCTGCCCAAACTGGCTACGGCACAAGCCAACTCGTTTTTTCTGTAAGTGTTCAGTGCAAATCGGCAGGCGCGAGCCGGAGATCGCTCTTGCAGTTCAGTCCGGAGCGGGTTGCGGCACACGGTTAATAACCGAGGAGTAAGCCAAACAGATGCCGCCTTACTGTTCAGCTAAGAGCGGGTTACGGCACACGGAGTGTGCCTACTACTTTAAGAGGAACATTAGCCGACTTCTTGGCCCTTATACTGAAGTTGATAAAGCCGATAATAAACGCCGCGTTTCTGCAGGAGTTCGTTATGCGTTCCCATTTCACGAATCCTTCCCTTGTGCATCACAATAATCTTGTCGGCATTCTGAATGGTCGACAGTCGATGCGCGATCACAATTGATGTGCGATTAGCCATAAGACGATTCAACGCGTCTTGGATTAGAAGTTCCGTCTCGGTGTCCACGCTAGACGTCGCTTCATCAAGAATCAGAATGTCAGGCTCAAAAACCAGCGCCCGCGCAAAAGCGACTAACTGTTTTTGACCGACTGACAAGCCACTCCCGCCTTCTTGCAACCGTGTGTCGTAGCCATCCGACATTCGCCTTACGAATTTGTCAAGGTGTACCTCCGTTGCCGCCGCCATCACCTGTTCGCGGGTGATGCCGTTGTTTCCGAGTCGGATATTCTCCTCAATGGTGTCGGAAAACAGAAAGATATTCTGCTGCACGATACTAATGGCGCGCCGTAAGTCCTCCAGACGCATCTCTTTGATGTCCACGCCATCAATCAAGATTGATCCTTCGTCGGGTTCGTAAAACCGGCATAGGAGATTGATGATTGTCGTTTTGCCCGAGCCGGTATGCCCGACAATGGCGACCTTTTCGCCCGCCTCGACATCAAAAGATACATCGTGAAGCACATAGTCGTCCCCTTGGTAAGCGAAGCGGACATCTCGGAGTTCAACCTTGCCTCGCAGTCGATTTGTCTTCGTCGGCGCGGTGGCATCAACGACAGCCGGTTGCGTGTCCAACAGTTCAAAAATCCGCTCTGACGATGCCATAGCGGATTGAAAAACTGTGTACTGTTCGCTCAAGTCGCGGATGGGCCAAAAGAAGCGTTGCGCATATTGAATAAAGGCGACCAAATCCCCGAAGGTTAGGGCATTCTGCAGAATCTGACCGCCGCCGTACCAGACAATGATCGCGGTTGCCAGTGAACCAACCACCTCAATCAGCGGGAAAAACATGGAAAAATAGACTGCGCTCCTGAGGCCTGCGCGTAGATATTCCCGATTCCGTTCATCAAATTTGCGAAAGTTACGGCGCTCCTGCGCAAAAAGTTGCACCGTTGTCATGCCGAGAATGTTCTCGTTCAGGAAGGCGTTAATCCGGGCAAGATGTTTGCGTTGGTCTCGAAACGCCCGACGCGAATACACTTGATAAAACGTCGTTGCGGCGAAGATGATTGGCAGAACAGTCAACGTCATTAATGCAAGTTTCCAGTTCATGAGTAACATCACCGCCATGATTCCGAAGATGGTCAACAGGTTCGAGAAGATTGTAATCACGCCTGAAGTGAAGAGTTCGTTAAGCACCTGAACGTCCCCCATTACACGGGTCATCAAACGCCCAACAGGGTTTCGATCAAAGTACTTTACGTCAAGCCGTTGCAGATGTGAGAAGATTTGCGTCCGAATGTCGTACATGATTTTTTGCCCTAGCATCTGCATTCTAAATTCGTTTGCATAACCGAACACAAACTCGGCAACCATTGCCGTGATCATAAGCAGCACAATAATTTCCAGACCATCTAGTTGGCGCGGCTGAATGTGTTCATTGATTGCAATCCGTAATAGGTAGGGCCCCGCCAACTGGACGAGCATTTCAGCGACGACCAGAAATACCAGCAATACAACCTCAATGCGATAGGGTCTCATGTAGGAAACCAGGCGCTTCATCAGCACGCGGTCATAGATTTTCCCGAGATCCTGTTCCTCTTCGCTATAGTCGTGTAGGTTGCCGCCCGTACCAAACACAGGTTAATCCTCCGTATGAAAACTATGAAGATTGGTCTTGCTAGAGTTGCCGAGTGGATGTCGTCAAACTATACAAAACTAGGGTAACCTAAAGTCCTTCCAGTTCCTCTTGCAGCAACTGCTTCTCATGAATTCCGGCGTAAATGCCATCTCTCGCTATTAGTTCTTCGTGGGTTCCGCGCTCTGCGATTTCACCATCTTTCAAGACGACGATGAGATCCGCCGCTTTGACGGTCGAGATTCGATGCGAGATTATGAGCGTTGTCCGATTCGCCATGACACTCTTGAGACGGGTCAAAATTGTGTCTTCCGTGTGCGTGTCCACGCTTGCAAAGGCATCATCCAAGATTAGGATCCGTGGGTTGACCAGTATGGCGCGGGCTAATGCGGTGCGTTGTTTCTGTCCACCCGAGATTGTGACGCCGCGCTCACCCAAGAAAGTTTCCAAACCATCCGGAAATTCCTCTATCTGTGCCAACAGATCGGCGGCGCGGGCAGCCTCCTTGATTTTAACTTCGCTCGCGTCTTCGTCGCCGAACGCTATATTGCTTCTTAGAAAATCGGAGAAAAGATACGGCTCCTGCGAAACAAACCCGACATTTGACCGCAGCACGCCAAGCGGAATGTCTTGGATATCCGCGCCGTCAATAAAGATTGTCCCGCGGTCGGCTTGATAAATCCGCGGAATGAGGTTCACGAGGGTTGTCTTGCCGCAACCAGTTGGCCCTACGATGGCAACCGTCATCCCGGGTTCAACCTTGAGACTGATGTCGTTGAGAACGCGAACGCCGTCTTGGTACGCGAAGTCAAGATGTCGAAACTCAATGGCGCCTTGAATCGTTCGGATCTCCCGGTTGACACTATCGCTATCGATGACATTCGGCTTTTCGTCGAGAATCTTTGCAATGCGTTTCATAGAGGCAGCGCCTCGCTCAAAGGAGTTCACTACAAACCCCAGCATAATCATCGGGCGGATGAGCATCACCAGATACGCGGAAAAGGAGACAAAATCGCCAAGCGTGATCCGACCATCGACCACACGAATGCCGCCGAGCCACAAGAGAACGACGCCGCCAATTCCGGGTAGAAACTTAAACACCGGGAAAAAGAAAGCCATCAGTCGTATCTGCGCCCGATTGCGGTTTACGAAAGTTTGATTGAAGTCTTGAAATCGGGCTTTCTGGGCGCCTTCAAGCGTGTAGGCTTTCACCACGCGAACTCCTGTCAGGTTCTCCTGAACAGCGGTGTTCATGTCCGAGAATCCCTCTTGAATTCTCTCGTGGCTCTTGTGAACTCGCCTGCCCAATTCTCGGATAAGCACGACAAGTACCGGATAGGGGAGTAGAGCGTAGAGAGTCAATCTGGCATCGATATTCAACATAATGATTAGGGCAAGGCCGAAGAACACGATGGCGTCAAGAGTGAATGAGATTGAGGTGCTTAACATCATCCGCACCGCGTTCATGTCACTCGTGGCTCGCGCCATCAAATCTCCCGTTTGAACGCGGTTGTAGTAGCTGGCGGAAAGTTTTTGCAGGTGCGCGAAGAAATCGCTGCGAAGGTAGTATTCAGTCTTCCGCGCAACGCTCTGAATTGTCTTGCGCTGCGCAAATCGTATTACGCCGCCGACCAGAGCGACTCCAAAAATTAGAAGCGCGTAAAGCAAGATCTTCCGGGGCGTAGTGGATCTTTCCAGATCGTCAATCGTCCACTTCAAGATTTTGGGGCTAATCAACAGCAGGGCATTCGTGATGAGAACGGAAATTAGACTGACAATGACTGCAAACCGATGGCGGGCAATGTATTTTCCGAGGCGTAATAGGCTGCGAATGTGATTTCACCCCTTTCTGACACGATGGAAATGGCGTTTCGTTGGGCCGGCTCTCTCTATGAGAGTTTAACATGAATTCGATAATCAGACAATCACATAAGCGACTTTGTAGTAGGATTATGGCGAGCGCCGCGCGTATTAAGATGGTGGGCAGTGCCCACCCTACATAAACTGAAATTCAGACAATGACATAAGCGACTTTGTAGTAGGATTATGGCGAGCGCCGCGCGTATTAATATGGTGGGCAGTGCCCACCCTACATAAACTGAAATTCAGACAATGACATAAGCGACTTTGTAATAGGATTATAGTGAGCGCCGTGCATTTTAATATGGTGGGCAGTGCCCACCCTACATAAACTGAAATTCAGACAATCACATAAGCGACTTTGTAATAGGATTATGGTGAGCGCCGCGCATTTTAAGATGGTGGGCAATGCCCACCCTACATAAACTCATTATTCATTCGCTTGATCATATAGGGTTTGGAGTATCGGTGCGGTTGGAAACCGCACCTACTAGGCGGTTTGAAAAGACGCAATTTCTGACAGCTCGGAGTATATATCAACAGATTGCCTGTTCAGTGTCGCGGTGGAAGAAATGGAGTCGCTCAGGTACGAACGTCACATTAAGCGTCTGCCCAATTTTGACATCAAGGGTGGCCGGCGCTCGCGCCCGTAGAATGAGATTTCCCCCTTGTTCATTTTTGCCAATTATCAGTTCGACAATGGTCTCCGCGCCCAAGGGTTCAAAGCTGTAAACTTCCACGGCTGTAGCGCCGGGCATCGCTTGATGATCCACAATCACGTCTTCAGGTCTCACGCCGAGAAAGACGCTCCTGTCTCCCGCCGATTTGGTTAATTCGCGAACAACGGAGGCATCGGTAATCGCAAATTGGAATCCACCGGTCAATCTTCCGAGGAATCGATCTCCATCGGCGGCAAGGTCGCACGGAAAGAGGTTCATGGTCGGGTTGCCGATGAAGCCGGCGACGAACAGGTTGGCAGGGGAGTTGTAGATGTCCATCGGCGCGCCAATCTGCCGAATGCTCCCTTCCTCCAACACAGCCACTCGATCCGCCATCGACATGGCTTCAATCTGGTCATGCGTGACGTATAACATCGTCGTGCCCAACTGTCGCTGCCGCCACTTGATTTCGGCGCGCATCTCCGTGCGGAGTTTCGCATCCAAGTTGGAGATTGGTTCGTCCATCAGGAACAACCTCGGACGACGCACCATCGCTCTGCCAAGCCCGACACGCTGCGTTTCACCGCCGCTCAACTGACCGGGTTTTCGCTCCAACAGCGGTTCGATATGTAACATGGCGGCAATCTCCTTGACGCGCTTATCGATTTCGTCAGCGGGCAGTTTACGCGGGTGCAGCGGGAATGCCATGTTTTCGTAAACACTGAGGTGCGGATAAAGAATGTGAGATTGAAACACAAAGGCGACATCTCGTTCGGCAGGCGTAAGATCATCAATCCGTTGACTATCGAAAAAGATTTGCCCCTGCTCGGCGCGTTCAAGCCCGGCAACGCAGCGCAACGCCGTGGTTTTGCCCGCTCCCGTTTTGCCGAGCAGCACGAAGAATTCCCGGTCGGCGATGTCTAGGTTGATGCGGTCAAGCGCGATAACGTCGTCAAAGCGTTTTGTGAGGTTTTCCAATTTTACGGAGGCCATAGTACATTCAACCATACGCTCCAATGCCACGGTGGTTTGCCGATGGCAAAGCCGATTACTTCTTAACCGCTCCAAAAGTGACGCCGCGCAAGAGATGATTCCTCATCAAGAAAGTGAAGACGGCAACGGGCAGTAGGAACACAAACGTCGCCGCCGCAATCTTGCCCCAGTCCACGCCCCCGGAGCCTGTTGCGCTTGTAATTGATGGAGGCGCGGTCACCGCCTTGCCTCCCACCTCCGTCAAAACTAGCGCGAACGCGAACTCATTCCACGCGGTAATCAGACAAAAGACCGCTGTCGCCGCAATGCCGGTGACGGATTGGGGAAGGACGACTTTGATGAAGGTTTGGAAGCGGGTGTACCCGTCAACAAGCGCCGCGTCTTCGTACTCCCTCGGGATTTCATCAATGAAACCCTTCATCAACCAGACAGCAAAGGACACATTGAACGTGGTGTAAAGCAGGATAAGCCCGGCGTGGGTGTCGCGCAACCCGAGCGCGCTGTACATCAAATAGATAGGGATCACGACAACCACCGGCGGCAGCATGCGCGTGCTGAGAATGAAAAAGAGCAGATCTTCTTTCCCCGCGATTTTGAACCGCGAAAATGCGTAGGCGGCGAATGTCCCGAACCCTACGGCAAGGATGGTACTGCCAACCCCGACGATGACGCTGTTCAACAACTGGTGAAAATACTTCGATCCGCCGGCTGCCAGCGATATACAGATGGTGATCAGCGCAAATACGGAGGCGCTGGCGAGACTGAAACGCGCCTGGCGCTCTTTGGGTACGGCTTTGGAGATTAACCAATACGCCACTCCCGCGTAGACTGCCAACAGTAAGAAATGGTAGTTCAGCGTGGAAACGACAATGTAGAGGCAAGTGAGCGCCAATAGACCGTTCAATAAGAGCGGGGCACGTCTCCCGATAGAAAGGGTTTGAAATTTCGACCGCAATCGCCCCGGCAATATAAATAGCAAGCCGCCAATCAGGGTTTCAACGAGGAAGACATAAGTCATTCCGGTCACATCGGCCGGCATCAATCTTCGATAATTGTCGAGCGTCAGCCGAAACAGAAACTTGGGCGCCTTCGTCACAATGTCGCCCGGCGCCTTGAGGGAGGTTGCGACAATCCAGTAGATCGGCATGAGATAGATGATGACCGCGATCCCGATAAGAGAGAGTGCGATGTAATGACCGAAATCCCCGCGTCTTGCGCTTCTCATAATCTTTACGTTTCCGCCTTGACTTTATTCAAATACTTTACGTAGATATTGCTCAACGCCACAATGATGATTAGGAGAATGTACGCCATGGCGCACGCCTTGCCGGTGTTATAGTTTCGAAACGCCAACTTGTAGAGATTCATGGACACCGTCTCCGTAGCGGTTCCGGGACCTCCTTCTCTCGTAAGCACGTATACGATGTCAAACATTTTGAATGCATCCATTGTGCGGAATAGCAGGGCGATAATCAGTAGCGGTGAAACCAGCGGCAATGTTATCCACCGAAACTTGAACCAATTGGAGGCGCGGTCGACGTCCGCGGCTTCGTAAAGATACTTGGGGATAGCGGACAGTCCGGCCAAAGCGATTAGCATCATGAACGGAGACCACATCCACGTATCGACGATGACAACGGCGATCATCGCAATCTTGGGGTCCGTTGTCCAACCGATAGGCGCGTTTAAGAATGGGCTTAGAAAAAAGTTGAGGAGTCCGGAACCGTCGGAGGCTAAGATAAAGCGCCAGAACAGACCGACGACGACAGGCGAGAGCATCATCGGCAGCAACAACAGTGTCGTAATCAATCCTTTGTTGCGGAATTCGCGATTGAGCAACAGGGCTAACCCGAAGCCGATGAGAAATTGCGCGGTAACGGCGAGAAGGACGAAATAGGCGGTTGTCTGAAAGTATCCCCATATCTCCGGATCCGAAAGCAGGCGAGCGTAATTTTTGACCCCGATGAACTTCGGCGGTCTGCCCGGCATGGAGGCTTTGTATCGGTGGAAACTTAGGTAAAGCGACCAGAGGAGCGGAAAGATGTTCATCAAGATGAGTAAAATCATCGTCGGCATGATGAACATCATCTTAATCTGATAGTCGCTTAATCCGCGTGAGAAACGGGTGGCTGGCATCTACGTTCCAAAGAATGGAGAAGGGCAGAGCCGCGACTCTGCCCTCAAGAATTTATTCGGTGATCACGACGCTTATTCGTCGTAGTAACCGGCGTCCTCAAAGATGGCTTCATGCTTCCTTGCAATCTCGTCCAGAGCTTCTTTCGCCGATTTCAGACCGACGATAGCGGCGTTCCAGTTTGTCTGACACGCATCCAACAGTTCGGCGTATTCCGGCACAGCCCAGAAATCGCGCAGATACGGGAAACTTGCCGCAAAAGCCTTGTTGAACGGTGTGGCGTTCAGGAACGCGTCGGATTGCAGCACCTCTTTGTGCGGTGTGAACCCGCCCAGCATTGCCCACTTTTCCTGAACCGGTTTCTGCATGAACCACTTCATATACTTCTTGGCTATATCCTTCTTTTTCGAGTAGGACGAAATCGACATCCCTTGCCCGCCGATGCTGATGTAATGCCCCTTCGGACCGGCCGGCGCAATGAAGAATTCACTCTTGTCGTGATATTCCGGATTCTGCTTCGGATCTACGGCGCCGGGCAGAAACGCGAAATAATCCATCGCCATGGCGACTTTCCCCGACTTATAAGCATCCAGCGTTTCTTGCCAATAGTAATTCGGCGCATCCGGAGGTGAATATTCGGTGAGTTCGATATAGTATTCCAGCGCCTTGACAGAATCCTCGCTGTTGATAAAACCATCGACTTTGAACGTCTCCGGATCACCGTACGATCCCCCAAACGACCACATCACCTGCTGGAAGCCCATGGTAATGCCATCGTATTCTTTGCTGAAGTAGGTCGCTATTCCGTAGAGGTCTGGCGGTCTGGTAAAGAACTCGGCGACATCTCGCATCTCTTTGTAGGTTTTTGGGGGAGCCAACTCGTAGCCGTATTTGGACTTGAACGCTTTCATTTCCTTCGGGTCGGTAAAGAGGTCGGTGCGATAGACATAGCCGTTGGCGTCCACCTCGGCGGGAAGCGCCCAGTATTCCTTGCTCCCCTTGGGAAATTCGGCGAAGGCCGTCATTGCGGGCCCGTAAATGTCGTCTACCGCGATATTTTCGTTAATCCAGTCCGTCAACTCAATATAGTGCCCTCCCACGGAATTTCTTCCGAGCCACTGACTATCGCCTATGACAATGTCGTATCGGTTACTCTTTCCGACAAATGCGGTGAAAATCTGATCTTGAAAGCTGGGCCAAGGAATCTGAACGACCTCAACCGCAATACCCGTCTCTTTCGTAAAATCCTTGGACAATTCCTGCAGATAATCCGCGGGGGGCCACTCCGCCCAGGCAATGGTCAAGGTATCTTGAGCGTAGGCAGACAAGGTTGTCATCGCCAGCGAACAGACCAAAAATGCAATAACTGTGAAACGCAATTTTCTCATAGTCTTACTCCTTTGAATCTCGTTGAATTTGCTTTCTGTTTCATTAAATAGCTCAAGTTGCTACCTATAACAGAGAAACCGAGTTTTTGGTTCGCATTTGCCAAATAATAGTCAAGTTGACTGGATTCTCGTCAAACTAATGTTTTCACGTCGGTAAAAACTCGGTTTCTGAACGCCATTTGAATGTAGGTAGCAACTTGGGTTAAATGCCTCGGTTTTGATACTCCGATTATAGCAAAGTATGGGGCGATTGGCAAGCGAAAAGGTTATGAAGTGACGGGGCGTTTCCGTGTTCATGTTGTTTATGGGATTGACAAGAACCCGTTGCCGTGCTATACTGAATCCGTGCTATAATGCGGTGATTTACTAGACACACCTACTCATGCATTTTGAAAATGATTCGGTCAACACGATTGTTGACGCACACAACATTGAAGAGGACACAAATATGCCACTCGGAAGAAAAATACGTTACGGGATGGTGGGAGGAGGCCCGGACGCGTTTATTGGCGCCGTCCATCGACAAGCGGCGGCGCTTGATGGCGAAATTGAGCTCGTCGCGGGGGCGTTCTCCTCATCCGCCGACAGATCACGCCAACAGGGTGAAGCGCTTCTGCTTGACGCCAGCCGCGTATACGACTCTTATCAGGCGATGGCGGAGAAGGAGAGCCAACTGCCGGAAGGCGATCGCATCGATTTTGTCTCTATCGTCACGCCGAATAACGTCCATTTTGATATGGCGAAAACGTTCCTTGAAGCGGGCTTCCATGTCGTTTGCGACAAACCGATGACAACGACTGTCGAGGACGCGGAGGAGTTGTGTGGGCTGGTGACGCAACATGACGCCGTTTTCGCGCTAACGCACAATTATACCGGCTATCCGATGGTCAAGCAGGCGCGCGAGTTGGTTCGCGGAGGGCAGCTTGGAAGCGTACGAAAAATTGTCGTCGAATACCCGCAAGGTTGGTTGTCAACGCTCCTGGAGGCGGAAGGCGCCAAGCAGGCGGTTTGGCGGACAGATCCGAATCAATCCGGAGTTTCCTCCTGTATCGGCGACATCGGTTCCCATGCGGAAAATCTCGCGCACTACATCACCGGTTTGGGAATTGAAGAAATCTGCGCCGATTTGACCACTTTTGTGCCCGGACGCAAATTGGAAGACGATGGAAACGTCCTAGTGGGTTACGAAGATGGAGCGCGAGGCATTCTTTACGCATCGCAGGTATCGGTGGGAGAGGAAAACAATCTCCGCATCCGCGTTTACGGAACGGAAGCTTCACTTGATTGGCAGCAAGAGAATCCGAATTACCTCCACGTCCGTTTCCCGGATGGCCCCGAGCAAGTTTACAAGCGGGGAAACGATTATGTCGCAGAAATCACGCAGCATAACTCCCGCATTCCGTTTGGCCATCCCGAAGGATTCATCGAAGCGTTTGCGAATATCTATGTCAATGCGGCGCGCACGATGGCGGCGAAAATGGCTGGCGAGCAACCGGGCGAATTCGACACGGACTTCCCGACGGTGCAGGATGGCGCTCGCGGCGTTCATTTCATACACAAAGCGGTCGAAAGCGGTGCAAAGCGCGCCTGGATCGACGCGCGTTATACGCCACCCTCGTAGTGCAATGTTCAGCGCCGCCGGGAAACGATTATTGAGGTGGCGTCGAATTTTTGGCTCATGTCAAGAGAAGTGCAGGGGGAATTTGAGAAACCGAGTTTTGCGGAAAAAACTCGGTTTCTTCCAAAGTGAATAACATCTATTTGGTTCCAAGGAGGCAGCATAATGGCGAGACCTGTTACACTGTTCACGGGACAGTGGGCGGATTTGACACTTGAAGATCTGGCGAAAAAAGCAAGCGGATGGGGTTTTGACGGATTGGAGTTGGCTTGCTGGGGCGATCATTTCGAAGTAGACAGAGCCTTGCAAGAACCCGATTATTGTCAGGGGCGGCACGATTTGCTCGCCAAGTACGGGCTTAAAGTCTGGTCCATCAGCAATCACTTGGTCGGTCAGGCGGTCTGTGACAATATCGACAGTCGGCATCAAGCGATTCTCGCCCCGAATATCTGGGGTGATGGCGACGCGGAGGGCGTGCGTCAACGCGCCGCCGATGAAATGAAGGCAACCGCACGCGCCGCGGCGAAACTTGGGGTAAGCGTGGTGAACGGATTTACCGGCAGCAGCATCTGGCACCTGCTCTATTCTTTCCCGCCGAACGATCCGGCGCAGATTGACGCGGGCTATGAGGATTTCGCCAATCGCTGGAATCCGATTCTTGACGTGTTTGACGAAGTGGGCGTCAAGTTTGGGCTTGAAGTTCACCCGACCGAAATCGCTTTCGACGTTGTCACCGCCGAGCGCGCCATTGAAGCGCTTGACGGGCGCGAGGCATTCGGCTTCAACTACGATCCGAGCCACCTCGGATACCAGGGAGTTGATTACGTCGCCTTTATCGAGCGTCTCGGCAGTCGTATCTACCATGTCCACATGAAGGATGTCTGGTGGTCATCCGCTCCGCGGCTCTCCGGTGTGTTCGGCGGAAACCTTGATTTCGGGGATGGCAAACGCTACTGGGATTTCCGCTCGATTGGCCGCGGGAATATCAACTTCGAGGAGATTATTCGAGCGCTCAATCGCATCGGACACGATGGACCGTTGTCGATTGAATGGGAAGATAGCGGCATGGATCGCGAGCACGGCGCTCGAGAATCGTGCGCCGCAGTCAAGGCGTACGACTTCGAACCGTCCGATGTCGCATTCGATGCGGCATTTGAAGATTAATCGAATCTCGACGTTGTTCGACGGTACGCCGTCAAAGGGACTATGTTGCGTGCCAATCGCGCCATCTGTTGTGGGGTGCGATTGGCAATTATTCAGTTGTCAACCAAGAGGTTCTTTTTCTTCGTGGAAATAATAGGCGCCGGGTGTCGGCAGCTAACGTTGTCTGAACTGTGATTTGTATGATTGCCGTAGTTCTCATTTTGAATATGTTGAGCGATCGATCCTACCGGATCCTATTGGGAAGCAGGTCGCAAGTTCTTATGTTGGCATTTTGGGGGATGTCGTGCGGTTTTGTGCGAATTTATACTCCGCGCTGTCAGAAATTGCGTCTAAGGTATACATATTGGTACTGTAGGAGAGATCTCCCCGATCCCGACTGTGCAGACGGGGGCGATAGAGATTCCATGGCGCTACGTGAATCCTATCGGAAACAATTATTACCGGAAAAAAGCGCAATTTCATCCAACACAAGGTATAACATTAATCTGGTAAGATTAATTTGACTTTTACTCATCCGATAATGCGGACGCTAAGATTTATTTTCATCATAGCTTCATTCCTTTCAGCTGTCACCGCGTACGCTAAAATTGTTGCGCCAGAGGGCTTCCTCGGTTTCCGCGTCGGGGCAGATTACAAACTCGCTCGCTGGGAAACGATAACGGACTATTTCCGTCATCTGGCAGAAAACTCGAATCGAGCGGAGTTGGAAATACGCGGGAAGACCACGGAGGGGCTTGATTTTGCGTTGGTCGTCATATCCTCGCCTGATAACCTTTCCCAGCTTGAAAAGTATAAAGACTCTCAGCACAAACTTGCCCATCCGGACCAACTACATCGGTCGGAATTAGAAGAACTTTCCAGGCATGGAAAATCCGTGGTATTAATCAACTGCAATCTCCATTCCACGGAGGTCGCTTCATCACAGATGTCTCTGGAGTTGGCTCACGAACTCGTCACGAGCGATTCAGGGCGGGTTGCGGAGATTTTGGAGAACGTCATCATTCTGCTCATCCCTTCCACGAACCCTGACGGATTGAATATGGTGGTTGATTGGTACAATGAATGGGTTGGTACACCTTACGAAGGTTCGCCGATGCCTTGGCTGTACCATAAGTACGCGGGGCACGACAACAATCGAGACTGGTTTATGTTAACACAGGTTGAATCGCGGATTGTTACCGACATCCTATACAAAGAGTGGTATCCGCAGGTTGTGTACGATCTCCATCAAATGAACAATACAGGAGCGCGATTCGTTATTCCGCCGTATTTTGATCCCGTGAATCCGAACATTCCCGCAATTTTGCAGCGCACGCTCTCGCTAATTGGCGCACAACTTGCCTTTGACCTTACCTCTGAAGGATTTACCGGGGTGCTGTCAAATGCCGTCTACGACATGTGGTGGCACGGGGGATTTCGAACAGCGCCGTATCGCCACAATATGGTGGGCATATTGACGGAGGCGGCGAGCGTAAATATGGCGTCACCCGTATTTCAACCTCGACTCAGCCTGAAGGGGCATCGCCGCGGTCTGGATGGATATGCGCGGCAGACGAACTTTCCCGAACCGTGGCCCGGAGGTTGGTGGCGTCTTCGCGATATCGTCGACTATGAAAAAGCGGCGGCATACTCAATACTTGAGTTCGCTTCAAAACATAAGGAAATGTTGCTTTCGAATTTCTATAAGATGGGGCTGGATGCCGTGGAAAAGGGAGATGGTGAACCGCCGCGCGCTTTCCTAGTGCCGCCGAAACAGCGAGATCCCCATGCCGCGCTGAAAATGCTGGAAGTCTTGCAACGCGGCGGCATTCAAGTACACCAAGCAACCGCGGGTTTTCTGGCGGATGGGGTTGAATATCCATCGGGGACGTATATTATTCCCATGGCGCAGCCGTTTCGCGCGCACGCCAAGGATCTTCTTGAAATCCAACGCTACCCTCGGCGGCGCCCCAACGCCAATTCACCCCCTGAACGTCCTTATGATATTGCCGGGTGGACATTGCCTCTGCAAATGGGAGTCAATGCCATTTCAGTCGTCAATCGATTCGAGGCGGACTCCGAACTCCTCTCGGACATTCCCAATCTTTCGGGGATTCTGCATGACGTATCGGAACCGGTGGCATTTCTACTCAAGAATCGGACGAATGTGGAGACTATTGCAACAAACCGTTTTCTCAACCGGTCGGTTGCGGCGGACGGGGTTGAAGGAACGGAAAGGCTTTCGTGGAGTACGAAGAAAATGACTATTCAAGGGAAAGCGTTCCCGAGAGGTTCAATCTTGATTCGGACTTCAAGAATCCCCAGCCAGCTAGCGCCTGAACTGAGGGAGCTCGCCGTCTCTCTCGGAATCCAGATTTTCGCGCTTGGTGAAATTCCCCCCGAAGACAATCTGAGACCATTAAGGTCGCCTCGCCTTGGACTCTACAAACCGTGGGTGGCAAATATTGATGAAGGTTGGGCGCGATGGGTACTGGAACAACACGAGTTTCCTTACCATACGCTCACGGATGCCGAGATTCGAGCCGGAGGACTGGCAGAGCGATATGACGCGATAATTCTGCCGGATATGCCCGCGTCCGAGATGATTCAAGGACATGCCTCGGGCACGCTCCCTCCCGAATACGTCGGGGGACTCGGAAACACAGGCGCGGCAAACCTCCGCACGTTTGCGGAAAACGGCGGGACACTCGTCTGCTTGAACAACGCGTGTGAACTCCCTGTCAAGTATTTTGGTCTGGAAGCGATAAACGTATTGGAGGAATCAAATCAGCCAAACGTGCATGAAGCCAAAAGAGAGCGATTTTTCTGTCCCGGATCGTTGTTGCGGGTTTTTATCGACACAACACATCCCGTCGGTTATGGGCTCGATCACGAGATGGCGGTATTCTTCAAATCCGGTCCAGTGTTTGAAGTGAGAGGCGGGAGGGCTATTGCCCACTATCCCAACTTTAACCCGCTTATGAGCGGCTGGATAGAAGGCGAACAACGCATTCGCCAAAAGGCGGCGGCTTTGGATGTCAAACTCGGCAAAGGGCGCGTCATTCTTTTTGGTTTTAAGCCCCAGCACCGGGCACAGTCGCACGGAACCTTCAAACTTTTGTTTAACGCGATCTACTACAGCGCCGTTGAACGCGAGTAGACAATATCGGAATTCGTTGAGATTTCCGCCGAACTCAGCGCTCAGAGCGCATACTCAAGTCTCATTTGCCTTGAAACCGAGTTTTTTCCTGAAAACTCGGTTTCTTCCGTAGCAGAAAAGCGCCCACTAATCTCGATTGTCTACTATTTAAACAGATTCTTGAAGGCAAACGACGATGCTGTTCTTTTTCCGGTACCAGAATCACCTTATTTTGATTCCGGTATCTACACTAAAGATCAACACACTCCTAATAACGAGATTCGCTGCTCAATACTTGAGGGAACCTACAATCCCGGCGGCGGTGTTGCAGATATTGATGAAGATATGTTGACTGCATCGGTTGAGGTTTCGGCGTACGCAGAGGGCGGACCTACATTTCATTCAAAACTCGGTGCTCTCATGTCCCTGAGGGATATCAATTCATCTATCGAAGCTCGTATAGAAGAAGTTGGCGTAGCATTGTTTTATCTATATGTGTGGGGGTGGTACACTGGTTTTATTGAGATGCCACTATTCTCAATTCAGGAATTACTTCTTTCCGGGCAACCTTTTGTTGTTTATAGCGGTGATGAACCCTACTCGCAAACGCGCCGCAATCTACAACAGGAGCAGATTTCTACGCATGTGGGTGAAATGCTGCAACGCTATCAATTACTTGCCTCATTATTTGTTGATGAGAGTGACGATAGTTTTGATACTGAACACTTCGGCTTTCTCACTCCGGAAAACGCGTATAAAAAATATAAAAATTATTACGAAGATCGCTCCAAAGCATACTTCGGGCGGGTACTCGGCAACTTCCTGCAAAAAGTTCCTGCGGTGTATCGGCAACAGTGATGGATGAAAAGAAAAACGCGCGACGAAAGTCGCGCGTTTGGTGTGGCAGTGTTGTCAGTCATACTGCCTGCTTGTGATGACGGCAAACCTGGTGCCGTACTTTTTTTCACCCCACAAGACATCATGTTCTCTGGCGAAAGTTTGTATGTAATGTGGGTCATCGGCATCGGGAACGAAGTGGAAATCAAACATTGCATCTAAGATGAGTACCCTACCTTGTCTTCCGCGCCAATCTGTCTTGTAATGGTACATAGAGAGTACGCTATTCTGTCCGTTGGGAGGAAAGTCGCTATCTTTTTCAGGAAGGACGAAGAAGGCACTCCACAGATGGTCTGTTGACACATCGGGTTGATCGTGCAACCAAAGTCGCAACTCTATACCCTCCTGAAAAGTGAACAGATCGTACCCGAGTTCTTTGAGGCGTTCCCGTACTTCTTGTGTCGGGACACTCTCTCTGTCACCAAAGCCGATTTCCTGCATCGTTACTACTGATACAGTTGCCGTATAGGGCTCTCCGGTGTTGTAGTGTTCCGGTTTTGATTTACCTATTCGGTTGGGGAAATCCCATCCAATGGCGAACGCGCCTAATCTTAACTCGTGCAGCAACTCCTCACCCGTCTTGTTTGCCCTCACTGTTATAGTCATTTCGTTGTCCGCCCAGTCAGGTTCCGGTTCGGGAGCCGGTTCTGGTTCCGGGACAAGCACAATAATATCATCTTCTTCCTCCTCTTCCACCACAGTGGTTTCAGAGCAAGCAGAGAGAAGCAGTGCTGCAGAAATGACAAGTGCCGCCATGGCACATTGGTAATACAATACTATTCGTTGCATGTCAAATTCTCCTTTTTCAAATCAATATATGAGTATCTGCACTAAAAAATACCGTGCCTACACCAGTATACCACAGAGGTGATTTTGATGCGGTTGGACAAAGAAAAACGCGCGACTTTCGTCGCGCGTTTTATGTGGCAGTGTTGTCAGTCCGTCCACGGTTCCCACTCATACTTTCTACCTGTTATCACGGCAAACTGTATGCCGTGTTTCTTCTTCCCCCATAGCACTTGACTCCATTTTTTGACTGAATACTCTATCCCGTGCGGGTCATCAGCATTAGGGTCAAAATGTGTCCAGCGCATTGTACTACTGTAGATCACTACACCCTGATCGTCCCGCTTATTCGTCCGGTAACTGTACAGTGCGAACACGCAGTTCGGCTGATTACCGAAGCAGTGGAAGTCAATGTCTTTTTCAGGTAATGTGTAAAAAGCACTCCACGGGTGATCTGTTCCTACATGCGGTTGATCGAGAAGTTGGATTCGTAACTCCATCACCTCTTGGTAGGTGAACAGGTAGTACCCGAGTTCCTTGAGACGCTTCCTCACTGTCTCCACCGACGCGGTTTCTCCACCTAACCCTATCTCTTCCATCGTCACCACAGATACGGTTATGGTGTACGATTTTTTGGTGTCGTAGAGTCCTGGGTCAACCATCTCTTCAGGTAATGTCCATCCCATTTTAACCTCTTCTTCTCTGAACTCTGCCAAAAAATCCTCACCCGTCTTGTTTGCCCTGACCGTCACGGACATTTCGTTGTCTGCCCAGTCGGGATCCGGTCTTGGAGGTAGAACTGGCTCCTGTCCGTATGGAACAATAACTTCTGCTTCCTCCACCTCTCTCGTGGTTTCAGAGCAGGCGGAAAGAAATAGTGACACAAGGGTGAAAAGCACTCCCACGGTGAGCAAGGTTGCTCGTTGCATATCAAACTGCATATATCAAAATTCTCCTTTTTGTGAAAAACAGTACTTGCATACAGCAATTCTCATTTTGAATTTATCGAGTGATTGATTCTGTCGGATCCTATTGGAAAGCAGGTCGCAAGTTCTTATGTTATCATTTTTGGGGGAATATCGTATGGTTTTGTGCGAATTTAACGCTTACACTTGTGGGATCTCTATCGCACTCATTATTCATTCGCTTGATTGCAGCGCGCACCCTACAAATGTACAAAGTCGAGCTAAGTGTAGAGCTACCTGTTTTGTCAATCTTCCCCAGCCTCCAGTCCGTGGGTTTGCACTTTGCGATGCAGTGTGCGTAAACCCATCTTAAGCATCTTTGCGGCTTGAGTCTTATTCCCCGCCGTGTTAGCCAAGGTTTTTCGAATCGCCTCTTTCTCAATCTCATCCATGCTCATCCCGACTCTACCGACCATCCCCTCGGAGTCGCGTAACGCCGGAGGAAGCGCAGGGGGGCTAGCTTGGATTTCCGGCGGCAAATCCCAGAGATGAATTACTCCGGTCGTAGCCAAGATTACCGCCGTTTCAATAACATTGCGCAGTTGGCGCACGTTGCCGGGCCAATCCGCATGTTTAAGGCGATTCATCGTATCGGGGGAAATATCCGTTACCGGCCGATCGTGCTCCCTGCCAAACTCTCGAAGGAACGCGTTGGCAAGCAACGGAATATCCTCGCGCCGTTCCCGGAGAGGCGGCACGCGCAACGGAAATCGGTTGATTCGATGATACAGATCTTCGCGAAAAAATCTGTCTTGTACCGCCGCGTTCAGATCTTTATTTGACGCGGCAATCACTCGTACGTCCACTCGGATGTTCTTCTCACCGCCCAGTCGTCTGAACTCTTGCGTTTCCAAGACGCGCAGGAATCTTACCTGCGTCTCGGGCGTCATTTCTCCGATTTCGTCCAGGAATAGCGTACCGCCATCGGCTTGTTCAAATACACCCAATCTCCTGGCGTTAGCGCTAGTAAAGGCGCCCTTTTCATGACCAAAAAGCTCGCCTTCGACCAATTCCCGAGGGATTGCTCCGCAGTTCAGGTCCGTGAACATTTTGTCTTTGCGCCGACTGTGATTGTGAACGGCTTTGGCGATTAGTTCCTTTCCGACACCGTTTTCACCCGTAATCAGAACGGGCACATTTGTCGAGGCAATGCGCCGAATCATGCCAAAAAGTTCCTGCATCGGTTTCGAGGTACCGATAATATTCTCAAAGCCGAACTTGCCATCAAGTTGTTCCCGAAGATTGATGTTTTGCAGATACAAGGTGCGTTTCTCCAACGCATTCTTGACCGTTTGGCGAAGCAACTCTATCCTGATCGGTTTCTCGCGGTAGGAGACCGCGCCGGTTTGAATGGCTTCGACGGCGCTATTGACGCTGCCGTAGGCTGTGAGGAGAATGACTTGTGTATAGGGATGATTGGCATGGATATACTTCAACAAATCAATGCCGCTCATGTCCGGCATCTTTTCGTCAGTGATTACAACCTCAACGGTCTCCGCGTCCAGAATTTCAAGCGCGGCGCGTCCTCCCGCCGCAGTAAGGAGGTCGTATCCCTCCCGCTTTAATACTTCGGCGGTGGCTTCAAGGCCGGCTGAATCATCGTCTACTATGAGTATTCTGGGATTCAATTGAGCCCTCGCTCCATATTGTCATGTTATACTTTACGCGGCTGAAAATTGCGCGTTTTCAAGCGTCTGGCGGTAGGTACGGTTGGAGATCGCTCCCACAGTCGGGTAGACGCTATTGTCTATTGACGGGCAAAACAATCGAAAATGTGGCGCCTTCGTTCGGCCGGCTGGCTACGGCAACTGTGCCGCCGTGCCCTTCTATAACCCTTTTTACAATCGCCAAACCGACACCCGTGCCACCCTCCTTCGTGTTGACAAAGAGATCGAAAAGCCTATCCGCAATCGTTGGGGAGATTCCCTCTCCCGTGTCCTCCACGTCAATTCGGACGCTATCTTTCAATGCCAACGCCCGCACGGTCAACCTGCCACCATTTTTCATCGCCTGAGTTGCGTTTATGATGAGGTTCCATAACGCTTGCTTGAACTGATCCGGATCGAGCGCGACGGAGGGAAGCGCTTGCATTTCGCGGACAACCTCAATATTCCGACTCTGCGCCTCTGGCGCTGTGAATTCCAAAACCTCCTCAATTAGCGCGGGGAGGTCACACTGCCGAAAAGTGAGGGGCGGTAGCCTGGCAAAGCGTTGAAAATCAGTCAGAATCTGATTCAAGCGCGCAATTTCAGAGCGAGTCCGCCGCGTTCGCTCAAGCGCCTCTGCCGCTTCCCGAGTTTCGATTGCCCCCAAATCTTCTTCTATCAGTTGAAGATTCAAATTGACGCTATTGAGCGGATTTCTTATCTCATGTACCAATTCTCGAGCAAGCGTATTCAACTGGTCGGATGATTCTTGACTAGCCGCCGTGGGGGGACGGTTTCGCTGTCGCTTAATCACCCCGACCATTATGGCTGGGATAATCAGGATGAGGAGACTTCCCATCAATGGAAATAGCCACCAAGGAGTGTCCATAGCTATTCGATCAGCGCGTTGGCAAAATTGGTTAATGTCGGTATTGGTATGCTCGAACCAGTGAGAGGATGGGGTTGGCGTATCGGATGTTGCATAATGCCGTGTTCAAAGGGCTCGGCAGATGTAACAATATCTACCACAAACGTCGGAGAATGGCTAGTACGTTTCTAAGGCCATTTACATAGGACTAACGCGCTTCTGTAGGGAACAACGATCGTTGTTCCCTACTTAACATTGGGACATTTGCTGTAGTTGCCCGATTTATCTGGCGTCAAGCGTTTAACTGCGTAAGCCCTATTGCATTTAAATTTACAAAGTAAGGCGCCAGCGGGTCGGGCTGGAAGCCCGACCTACGGGTTAGGCGGCGTGAAAAATTGAAACCGAGTTTTTTCCGCAAAACTCGGTTTCTTACCGGTATCAACGTAACTTTACGGAATCGGTGCAATGACTTACGCGCTTCTGTAGGGAACAACGATCGTTGTTCCCTACTTAACATTGGGACATTTGCTGTAGTTGCCCGATTTATCGGGCGTTGAGCCTTTAACCGCGCAAGTCCTATTACATTTAAATTTACAGAGTAAGGCGCCAAGCGGGTCGGGCTGGAAGCCCGACCTACGGGTTAGGCGGCGTGAAAAATTGAAACCGAGTTTTTTCCGCAAAACTCGGTTTCTTCACCAACAGAAAAGCGTTCATCAATCCCGATTGTCTACTATTCAAAAAGGTTCTTACGCGGCGCTCTGCCTCGTCTTCAAATGCCACAGATGCAAAATCGGGCTTGCCACGAAAACGGACGAATAGGTGCCGACAATGACGCCAACGATTAGAGCCAACGCAAAGGTGTTAATTTCCTCACCCGGGCTCGATTGGAAGAAAATGACCAAAACAACGAAGAAGGTGGTTAAAGAGGTAATCACTGTGCGACTAAGGGATTGATTGATGCTGCGGTTGAGTGTTTCACTGTACTCGATTCCTTTGAGAGTCCTTGTGTTTTCTCGGATACGGTCGAACACCACAATGGTGTCATTGAGGGAATATCCGATAATCGTAAGGAACGCGGCAATTGTCGGAAGGTTTATTTCTTTCGAGAGAATCGCAAATACTCCCAATGTGATCAGGACATCATGAACCAGCGCGGCAATGGCGCCTATGGCGAACCGGAACTCAAAGCGCCACGATATGTAAGCGAGCAGGATTGCCATTGCGGAGAGGACGGACCATAGCGCCGACCATTTCAGATCTTTGCCCACGCTGGGGCCAACGGCCGAGACGTTAACACCTTGGGGAAGCGCGTTCCAGTCCGCATTCCCCTCAATCAGCCCATCGGATATTTTCCGCCCCGCTTGCGCTTCAAAGTCGGCGCTGTACCCAAGCGAAATTGTGGCTTCCCGCTCCTCCGGATTGACTTGCGTTTTGGCGCGTCCGAACCCTAGCGACTCCAGTTTTTCACCAATTTCGCTTTCTGTCACAGCGCGGTTGAATTTCGCTTGAATCTTAACCCCGCCGCGGAAATCAATGCCGAAATTCGGTCCTCCTTGCATGATAAGAAAAACCGCGCCCAAAATAATCAAGATCGCGGATAGGATGAATCCGGACCGGTATTTGCTGATAAAATCAAAATTTGCGTTCCTAAGAAATTCCAACTAACGTCTCCTTTTCTAAATGCTGAGTTTTTCAATATTGCGTTTGCCGATGGTCCAGCCGTAAATCTCGCGGGTCACGACAATTGCCGTGAACATACTCGCCAAAATTCCGATTCCGAGGGTGATGGCAAATCCTTTGATGGGGCCGGTTCCAAACTGGTAAAGCACCAACGCCGTGAAGAATGTGGTGAGATTTGCGTCAACGATTGTCAAGAACGCCCTCTGATAGCCGCTTACAATTGCCGACCACACATTCTTGCCCGTACGCAATTCCTCGCGGATGCGCTCAAAGATTAGGACATTGGCGTCAACGGACATCCCAATCGTCAAAACGAGTCCTGCGATCCCCGGCAAGGTCAACGCGGCGCCGAAGCCTGCGAGCGCTCCCAAAAGAATTACCATGTTGAAAACCAGAGCGATGATCGCTACTATCCCCGAAAGTTTGTAGTAAATCAACATGAATATGATGACACATCCCATGCCGATGGTCGCCGCCCTGATACCGTTGTCGATTGACTCCTGTCCGAGCGTAGGACCGACCGTGCGTTCTTCGGCGATCCTCACGCCAACCGGAAAAGCGCCCGATTTGAGAATATTCGACAAATAGTTGGCTTCCTCAAAGGTGAAGTCACCGGTGATGCGCGCTTGTCCGCCAACGATAGGTTCTTCTATTCTGGGAGCCGATTGGACTCTCCCATCCAGTAGAATCGCCAACGCTTCATTCACATGATTGCTAGTGACCTCGGCGAATTTGCGTCGTCCCGCCGAGTCAAAACTCATGGACACGGCGATTTCGAAACTCGTCGCCCCTTGGGTTGGCCCCGCGCCGGTTATCCTATCGCCGGTAAGCAGCACCGGGCTCTTTAACACGTACCAGCTATTCGCTTGGGACGTGCCGTCATCGTGATGGCGGCGTATTTCTGTGCCTTCGGGAATATCTTCAGGAGGTTGGGTATCCGGGGAGCCTGACCAGTAGATGCCGCCGTTCGGGTTTTTCTCGACAAGTTTGAATTCCAACCTGCCCATTGTCTTGACAATCTGAAGGGGCTTGGAGGAGTCTTTGGCGCCTGGCAATTCAACAATGATGCGCGGCCTGTTTGCCTCGCGTCGGATTGAAGGCTCGGCGACACCAAACGCATCGACACGGTTCCTTAGTACGATTAACACCTGCTCAATGGCGCCTTCACTGTACTTCTCAATCCCATCCTTGCTAAGGCGTATTTCGTAGACGATCTGAGTGTCGGTGGCAGAAATCTCCGTCGCCTCGTCAAAATATTCCAATTCATTGAGCAGTTTCCGAGCTTTGTCGAGGTATTCCGTTTTCTGTTCCGCATCGGCTCTGAATTTCTTCTTGACGAGGATGAATACGTTCAGCGCTTCTTGTTCGGCGGCAACGTCCACTTTCTTGCACAGTACGTCATCCGCCCTTAGCCGCTCCGGGATGGAAGAGGCGCGCTCTTTTAACAATTCCGCCGTGGATTTCTCCGGATCGACTTCAAGAACGAGACGCACTCCACCCTTTAAATCGAGTCCCAGTTTCAGTCGATTGCTAGGTATCAACCTGCGCACAACCATTGGCAGACTTCCATAGAGATGCAAATCATGGAGAACTGTTTCAAGATCGGCGCGACTCTTTTCTTGAGTGAACTTGACAATAAAATCGGACGACTCCGGATCGACGAACTCGTAATCCGTTTCTTCCACAAACCCAAGTTTGCCCAGATGTACGCGGAAAATATCCTCCAGATCCGTTTTGGCATCATGAAAGTTGATTCCTTCGGGAAATTGAACGTCATTCAAGCTGACCTTCAGACTGTTTTCGTCAGTCGCTTCGAACTTGGGTAACCTCTCCTGCATCCAGAGGAGAAGATTTCCGTAAAGTGGATTGAAAAAGTAGTCGGGGGTGGGAATCAGGTACAGCACTGCAAATAACAGTACCAGAATGATTAAAGCGAGTTTCCAAACACTGAATTGGTACATCAATTTCTCCTAGAAAATGGATGATGCGCCTGGGAGGATTCGAACCCCCGGCACGAGGCTTAGGAAGCCCCTGCTCTATCCCCTGAGCTACAGGCGCATCATGTCTTATCACCGTTAGCGCCAAGTGGCGCCAAACCGAATCTGAACGTGAAAATCCCTCACCTAACCTACTAGATGAGGAGTCTGGGTAATTCCGCCGTTTCTTGGTTTAAGTCTTAGCGAAAACGCAACCGGGCATTAGTATAGCACACACACGGTTAAAATTCAATTAGAGAAAAAACCTCGTGGTTTCCGAATTTCTCGCGCCCGTTGAGAAATGTCAGCTCGATGAGAACACCGATTCCGGCAACATGCCCGCCCAGTTTCTCGACGAGTTCGATAGTGGCGGCAAGAGTGCCACCGGTCGCGATAACGTCATCACAGATTAACACACGGCTACCGGCAGGAAAGGCGTCTTGATGAATGGCGAGGGTGTCCGTGCCGTATTCAAGATCGTATTCCGCTTCGTAGGTGTGGTACGGTAGTTTTCCGCTTTTTCGGACGGGCACAAAACCGACTTCCAATTGATGTGCCAGGGCGCCGCCAAGAATAAACCCTCTCGCATCAATCCCGACGACAACATCAATCTCCTTGGGTTGATAGTTCGCTCTCATCACCTCAATGGCGTCGCGAAATGCCGAATTGCTTTGAAGAAGCGGCGTAATATCTTTGAATACGATGCCGGGTTTGGGGAAATCCGGTACATCTCGAATATAATCTTGAAAATTTGTCATACAAGCGTTTCCATATTGGTTGCGCCGGAGTAAGGCGCGATTCTCCGGCTATTGCCTGCGCTATAAAACGAGCGCTTCCTTGATTCTGTCCAAACCACGGTTTATCTCTGCCGGCGATGTCGCGAAAGAGAGGCGCAGATGGTTATCGGCGCCTGAAGCACTTCCCGGTATCACGCCGACCCTGGCATTGTCGAGCAGGTAGGCTGTCATATCCAATGATCCATTCACAGTTGTCCCGTTGAGGTTTCGCCCGTAATGCGCGGAAACATCGGGGAAGATGTAAAAGGCGCCCTGCGGTTTGGCATAAGTCACACCCTCGATTTCGTCGAATCGCTGACAGATGACGTTTCGCCGCTCCTCGAATGCCAGCCGCATATCTTCAACCGCCTCCTGCGACGCGGTCAGCGCCGTGAGTGCGCCGAACTGCGCGATGGATGTCGGGTTGGACGTGCTGTGCGATTGAATTCGCGACATCGCTTGAATCGCTTTTTCGGGACCCGCCGTGTATCCGATACGCCAGCCGGTCATGGAATAGGCTTTCGACACGCCGTTCACAACAAAGGTTATCTCCTGAACGGCTTCGTCAAGCGATGCGATGCTTTCGTGCTTCAAATTGTCATAGAGCAGCGATTCGTAGATTTCATCCGAGATGACGTAGAACTGACGCTCGATCGCGAGTTGCCCGATTTGCGCGAGCGCCGCCGCGTCATAGACTGTTCCGGTCGGATTGCTCGGGCTACTAATAATAACCGCCTTTGTTTTATCCGACAGTACGTTCTCGATCTGTTCCGGCTTCATGCAAAAATTGTCGTCCGCGGTCGTTTCCACGATGACCGGCGCGGCGTCTGCCAGTTTCACTATCTCCGGATAGCTGACCCAGTAAGGCGCGGCGAAGACAATCTCGTCTCCCGGATCACAGATCGCTTGCAAGATATTGTAAATAGAGTGTTTGGCGCCGCACGACACGATGACCTGCGACGGAGAGTAAACCAAATCGTTGTCCCTCTTGAATTTCTCGACAATAGCAGCCCTTAGTTCCGCAATGCCGGGAACCGGAGTGTATTTGGTAAAACCGTTTTTCAGCGCTTCGATTGCGGCATCTTTGATGTATTCGGGAGTATCGAAATCGGGTTCTCCAGCCGCGAATTTGACGATATCGATGCCCTCTGCCTGCATTGAGTTGATCTTCGCGGTAATCGCCAATGTTGACGACGGAGCGACTTTCCCGCTCCGTTGCGAGAGTGACAGCATCTTGAAGTCTTCCTCCTCGTTGATACGGTTATATACTGGACGTTGGGTAATATTGCACTTTTTTCCGAGAAATAATGGTTTCTAATAGGGCTTACGCCGTGCTGGCGCGTCGCGACTCATAGACGCTCCGCAAAACACGCAAATCCTAGCCGCGTAGCGCATAACATGAACAATAGGCGTTAACGGCGCGATTGCATGCGCTCAATCTCCTCTTGAAGTTGTAGGATTTTAGCATCCGCCTTCTCGAGCGCGGCTTCCGTCTTCTGCCGTGCGGCAGCTTCGTCTCGTCGTGCGGTGGCTTCTTCCCGTTGTCCGGCTTCCGCCTTTCGTCGTGCGGCGGCTTCTTCCCGTTGTCCGGCTTCCGCCTTCCGTCGTGCGGCGGCTTCTTCCTGTTGTCCGGCTTCCGCCTTCCGTCGTGCGGCGGCTTCTTCTTGCCGTCCAGTCGCTTCTTCTTGTTGTGCGGCTTCCGCCTTCCGTCGTGCGGCGGCTTCTTCCTGTCGTCCGGCCGCTTCTCGGTCGGCGCGTTCCGACTGCGCATCACCCCGCGATTTTACCCACTTACCCGTAACGGGATTGTAAATTCCCAAACCTTCCTCGCGCGCGTGGAAATCTAAATTTAGCGCCGCAGATCGCACACCGCCGCGTCCGTCCTCGGGTATCGCTTCATACACAGCGTCAACCAATGTAAACCCCATGAGCGGCACGCGCAAAAACTTGGCTTCCGCATCGTAAAGGAAGTAGTCGCGAATGCCGAGGGACGCGTAGAGATCCATTTTGGCGCTCAAATCATTGTGATAGGTGTTTTCGCTGCTGAACTCCATGGCGAAATCCGGAACCTTGTCCTCCTCCCAGACCTTATACGTGCGGCGGCGTTTCTTCCCGATACCAATGGTGACAAGCACATCCGGGGAGACAACCTTTTCGGGGAATCCTTTCACGTAATACATCAAGATGTCGCCGGAGACATACACGGACGAATCTGCGCGAAAATGCTCGGTCAGAGTATCAATAGTCTGCATGAGGATATCTCTGTGAAGATCTGTTGCCGCCATCGGTTGTCCATCCTCTTCAGGGTAAAATATGCTCGTGTCTGTGGGGGCAGAGTGGATTCGGGACTGTTCTATGTCTATGTAGGTCGCCATCGCTGATTCTCCCGTGCTGTAAGATGCGTGAAAAGACTGTCGGCTCTTGTCAATAGGAAACGCTACGCGATTTTGGGAAATCGAACTTTCGAGAATACTTGAAACCGAGTTTTTTCCTGAAAACTCGGTTTCTTCCGTAGCCGAAAGGTGTCCATTAGTCTTGATTGTCTATTATTCAAACAGGTTCTGATGGTTTTAGCGCTCATTCTTATATTGTTCGTTGGGTAATATTGCGCTTGTTTCCGAGCAATAATGGTTTCTAATGGGACTTACGCCGCGATGGGCGTCGCGATTCGGAGATCTCTCCGAAAAAACCGCAATTTCTAACAGCGTAGCGTATAACAATTTTACTTGCGTTTCAGCGTCTTGTCAAACTCGTTGAGCAAATCTTTCTGTTTTCGGGTTAACGACTTCGGAATCTCAACTTGAATCAATACGCGCAAATCGCCTTTCCGTCCCGCGGAATCGATTATCCCTTGACCGCGCAAGCGTAACTGCGCCCCCGGCTGCGTTCCCTGCGGAATCGTTACGTTGATTTGCCCCGTCAATGTTGGAACTCGCGTTTTCCCTCCAAGCGTTGCGAGGGTAAAGGGAACCGACACTTGCGTAATAATATCCAATCCTTCACGTTTAAAATCCGGATGGGATTCAACGGAGACTGTCACCAACAGCGAGCCCGGTATTTGACCGCCCAGCGATCGACCTCCTTGCCCCTGGAGGCGCAGTGTTTGCCCGTCTTTGATTCCTGCCGGTATTTTAATCGCGATGTTTTTGCCCTGAACATTGACTTGCTTTTCGGCCCCATATACAGCCTCCACGAACGAAACAGTCAATTTGACGCGTATGTCTGCCGCTTGCGTTGCCTGCCTGCCGGGCGCTTGACGATTGAACGCATCTCCGAAGACATCGCCAAAACTTCCAAAGACGGTGCGACCAAAAATATCGCCAAAATTGGAGAAAATGTCCTCCATATTCGTAAATCCGTGAAAACCCATGTCGTTGACGCCCGCGTGCCCCCGCTGGTTATAGATTTGGCGCTTCTTCGGATCGGACAACACTTCGTAAGCGTTGGAGGCTTCCTTGAATTTTTCTTCTGCCGCCGTATTTCCCGGATTCTTGTCCGGATGATATTTGACAGCAAGTTTGCGATACGCTTTTTTTATTTCGTCGGGAGATGCGTCCCGGTTTACGCCAAGCGCCTCGTAATAATCTCGTTGTGCCACTTTGCGCTTCTCCTCGCGAATTCAAAGGTCTTGGACAGAATATAATGCTTGAAGGGAAGGATTGCCTTTAGGCATCATAACGAAACCGTCTAGCGTGAACATGGCTGTGGCGCTATTTCTCTTCGTTGTGTCGAACCAAATGATCTTTATAATCCTGATTTAACTCTTTGATGTCGCCGCGCAGTTCGCTGAATCCTCGGTTCATTTCCGATCGGAGCACGTTCAATTCTGCCCGTAACTCCTTGATGTCATCCTTGCTTGCCACATGCCATGCGAAATAAATGAGCGCGATCACCGCGACCAAGATTTGCAGCCATTTTTCTAGCGTGCTTCTTATCTGTTCCATTATAGTCCCTTTCATATCAATGAGGATTTAATGTCGTATTCGCCGCGAGGGAAATTTCTCACGGGTTACGGCATACGGAGTATGCCTACTACTCTAAACACTGATGTTATCCAGCATTTCGGCAATCTGGATGGCGTTGAGCGCGGCACCTTTGCGCAGGTTGTCCGCCACCACCCAGAGATTTAGTCCATTTTCAATTGAGCGGTCTTCTCGGATGCGCCCTACGAACACTTCATCCCTTCCGGCAGCGTCAACCGCGAGCGGATATTCACGCTTCGCCGGATCGTCCATTACCACGACGCCGGGAGATCCTGACAATAATTGCCGCGCATCGTCCGCCGAGAGTTTGTCCTCCGTTTCCACGTTGATGGATTCCGAGTGGGCGAAGAAAACCGGCACGCGAACCGTGGTCGCGGACACGGCGATTGTGTCATCTTCCAAAATCTTGCGTGTTTCATTAACCATCTTCACTTCCTCTTCGCTGTCACCCGTGTCGGTAAATGGCCAATCGAACGCGACGTTGAACGCCATCTGATGCGAAAACTTATCCGGCTCGATTGGGCGGCCTTCGAGCGCCGCCGTTGTCTGTTCTACCAACTCAAGCACCGCGGCGCCGCTCTTGCCCGACACGCTCTGATACGTTGAGACGACAATCCGCTTAATCCCGACACGGTCGTAGATCGGTTTCAGAGCAACGACCATTTGAATCGTTGAACAGTTCGGATTGGCGATTAAGCCGTTATGCTTTATGGCGGCGCTCATGTTTACCTCCGGCACCACGAGAGGCGTCTGGGCGTCCATGCGAAAGGCGCTCGTGTTGTCGATGATCAAACAACCCTCGCCAATGGCCGTGGGAATGAATTCCTTGCTGACGGATGAACCGGCGGATGAGAATACGAGATCGACATCATCAAACGAATCGTGGGTCAACTCCTCAACCATGATCGGCCGATCTTTGAATGTCAGAACTTCGCCCGCGGATCTGTGGGAAGCCAGCAACTTGAGAGACGCCATAGGAAACGCTCTCTCTTCCAAGATTGACATGAGTGTGTTGCCAACGGCGCCGGTCGCGCCGACGATTGCAACACGATGATATTCGCTCACGAAAATTTGCCTCTCATAATGAATTCGGTGAAACTGAAGATTCCGTTTCGCGCTTTCTTTTATTATGTGGATGGATATTGTATCACATTGAGGGGCGGATTCGCAAGTGACTTGCACACTGCAAATCTATTCAAGCGAGTTTAAATTCGCGGAGCGCCAAGAATGGAAAATGAGAAGGATGGAAGAAGTGACGCGGAAGACGAGAGAACGAGAAGCCGGAGGACGCCAAAGACCGGAAGGATGGTAGATTGGAAACACGCGGCGGACGATTTCTGAACAGCTGCGATTACAGACAAGCGCGATTCTCAAACGCACTGCCAACCGCCTCGGGGGTGGGAGGTATCACATGACAGGAATCGGAATGCCCTGCCGCCGTAACGGAGCAGGTCGGGAATCGGAGCTCCCACACGTCGGGATTTGGAGTACCTTCGCGTCGGGAATCGGGATCGAGCCATATCGCATGAAGGTCGGAAAATTGGAAGAAGAGAGTTGTTGATTTCATGGCAATTTCGATAACTGCCGGGTGGGGTTGAAAACCGCACCCGTGAAGCCCGGGAGAAACTGTGGCTACTTGCGGATGCTGGTCTTGCGGGTGACGCTGAAGTCCGGCGTGGACAGCCTATAGAAATAAACGCCCGTGGCTACCAACTCGCCGAAGTCGTTGCGACCGTCCCAATACACCGCTTTGCCCTTGGATTCGTAGGCGCCGGCGCTCAGATTGCCAAGCTCAAACGTCCGTACCAGAGCGCCGCCGGCGTCATAAATCGTTATCGCCACATTCGTGTCGCGCGCCAGACGGAACGGAATCCACGTGTCGGGATTAAACGGACTCGGATAATTCGGAAGCAACTCTATCTGATTGATCGGGAGCGAAGACACGAGGCTGTAACCGGACACTTCAACCGTTACCGGGATTGTCTGTACAGCGGTCAAACCCGCCGCATCGGTTGCCACTACCGCAACGCTCGCCGCGCCGGGGCTGACAGACGCTATCAGAACTCGGTCGCCCGAAACGCTGACCGCCGCCACCGCATTGTCGGAGGAGGTCGCCGTATACGTCAACGGCTCTTTGTCGGGGTCGCTGAAGGCTTTCGATACGTCAACGCCGAAACTGCTGTCGCCAACATTCAGAGCGAGGGCGTCAAGCGAACCGACAGTTTCCGGCGCGCTGTTGGAACGTAGCACTTCGACAGCCATCGTCTGCGTCGCCGTCAAACCGCCGCTATCACTCGCAGTGATTGTGACGCCCGATACGCCGGCGCTGACCGGCGTGACGGTCACCACCGTTCCCAGCATCTCTACCGTCACCATGTCGGCATTGGCGGACGTTGCCTCGTAGGTCAAGGCGTCGCCGTCGGGGTCGCTGAAACTGGCGGCGATATTCAGATACTTCGCCGTGTCATTCTCAATCAGTTGCAGAGCGGGAATTTTGCCTACCGCTACGGGGGAGCTGTTCGGCGCCGGTATCACCGTAATGCCGATGCTCTGTATCGCCGTCAAACTTCCGTCGCTGGCAACTATCGTCGCGTTCGTGGAGCCGATACCGACCGGCGTGACCGTTGCCACCGCGCCCGACATGCCGACCGTCGCCACGCTGGCGTCAGCCGATGCGGCGGTGAAGGTCAATGCCTGACCGTCGGGATCGCTGAAGTTCCGGCTTACGTCAACCGCCACGACACCCACGCCGAGTGTCAACGAGATGTCGCTGACAACACCCAACGCCACCGGAGCGCCATTCGCGGCGACCACGTTGACCGCCAGAGTTTGCGTCGCCGTCAAGCCTGCGGCGTCGCTCGCCGTCACGCTCACGCTGATGTCGCCGACGCTGACCGGCGTGACGGTTACGACTGTGCCGAGCGCCGTCACCACCGCGTTGTTCTCGTCGGACGATGCCGCCGAAAAACTCAAGGCGTCGCCGTCGGGGTCGCTGAAACTGTTTGCCACATTGAGGCTGACCGGAAGACTATCGACTTTGATTTCCATCGCTTCGAGCGTCCCTACCGCAACGGGCGCCTGATTCGTTACGGGAACGACCGTTACCGCGATTTCCTGCGTGGCGGTCATGCTGCCGTCGCTTGCCATGATGGACGCCGTGGTCGAACCGAGACCGACAGGCGTGATTGTCACATCAACGCCGGACACGCTGACCGTCGCCACGTCGGCGTCGGTCGAGGATGCCAAGAAACTCAGGACATCGCCGTCGGGATCGGTGAAGTAACCCGATACGGCAATCGTCTCGCCGGCGCCGTCCGCTTCGACGGATATGGCGGGGATTGACCCGATCGCTTGCGGCGAACTGTTGGCTGCCGATTCGGCGGCGGTAACTGCGAAAATGGCGCTGATTGCGATAAATGTCAGTAGGAAGTTGTTGATGTTGAATCGTCCGATAGTCTTCATTGTGTTGTTCTCCTTGATTTGGGTTTTCAATGTGTTAGAATTGCGTGTAAACGCTAGATGAAAAATGTTCAGGTGATGCACATGCCGTAAATTAGCACGAAGCGTGCCAACTTGCTTTTGAATTGGAGAAAAACACCGCAAATTCGGATTTGAGGCGAAAAAAGATGAAAAAACGTGTAATCCGGGGGTGGTAGAAGCGGATTTATGGTATGAAAAAGGGATAATCCGGGGGGTTGGTCAAGAAAGGCGGGTTCAAATTCGCCCTGTCCAGCGGCGCTTTGAGGTTCAGATTGTATCGGATTGCAACAGTTTTTGGGGATTTGGGGGCAGAAAATGGCGGGAAGCTAGTGTTGATGCGGGTTCAAGCGCTTTGTGTCGCGTTGTGCGTCAGTGTTGCATCTTGCGACGGCTTGATGGGAGGGATCTCCCAATCCCGACAGTCGCGCAGGTTGGGTCGATTTGAAAAAGGTGAACAAAATGTCTACGCGGCATGCGTTTTTAGAGCGGATGGCGTGATTTGTACCTCGTTTTTTGTCAAAAACGCCTTCGAAAAATAGGCACAAAAGGTGAACAAAATGCCGATTTTCGGGGGCGCGTTCACGCTGATCGAGTTCGTCGGATCCAGTGATGATGCGGGTTTGAGCCCGCGCCAAGGTGAACAAGATGTTAACGGCGGGAAAAAGATTGCCTTCTTCGATGTTCGTTCGGCGGACAGAGTCCGCCGTGAATGTAGTGAATTACTCGCCGTTTTGGGGCGTTATGTTTCGGTCTTCTCCGCATACCCTATATTATACTATACGCACATAACGTTGTCAAGAAAAAAATTGCACACGCCAAATTAATGCGCAACGTTACTTTGTAAGATCGATTGTTGTTGTCTGATATGAATTCGAAATCTATACTTCACGCTGCTGAAAATTGCGTGTTTTCAAGCGTCTGGCGGTAGGTGCGGTTGGAAACCGCGAGGATTTCTATCGCACTCGCTATTCACTCGTTTGATCCCCGCCTACGGAGTTGTAGAACATTCTCCACATGGCGCTCCGCTGGAGCGCGGGAAGTTGGGCAGATCGTATTCTATCCACATGTCGATCCGCTGGATCGAGGAATTTGACGCCGACACGAGTTGGATGTTGCTTGCGGAAAGAATTATTCCGACGCGGGATGATGGGACGCTACCAAAAAAAAAGCCGCCTCCCCATTGGGGAAGCGGCTTTCCGTCGTTCGGATTGATACGATTTCGAAATCTAAATGTTACAGTCAATGCGGGACGCGCAATGAATTGAGCAACTACAAACGCCCGATGAATCGGGCAACTACAAACCAACGGCTCTTGTAACTTATGGATTCGGAATTATACCTTGTGTTGGCCAATATTGCGCTTTTTTCTCAGCAATAATGGTTTCGAATAGGATTTTCGCAGCGCCAGCAAGTCGCGACCTGGAGATCGCTCCTACAAATGTTGGAATGTCGGTGCGGTTGGAAACCGCACCTACGGCCAGACGTTTGAAAAGACGCAATTTCTGACAGCGCGCAGTATACAAACGCCCGATGAATCGGGAAACTACAAGCCATCAGAATTACTTGCGGATGATGGTCTTGCGGACCATGCTGGAGGTCGGGGTGGACAATCGATAGAAGTAGACGCCCGTGGCAACCAACTCGCCGAAGTCGTTGCGTCCATCCCAGTGGAGCGCTTTGTCTTTCGATTCGTAGGAGCCGGCGCTCATAACGCCGAGATCAAACGTGCGCACCAATTTGCCGCGCGCATTATATATTGTCACCGTGACATCGGCGTCTCGCGCCAAGCGGAAGGGGATCCACGTATCGGGATTGAACGGACTCGGGAAATTCGCGAGAAGTTCGATTTCCGGCGCGCCGGAGGCATCGCCATCGCCCTCTTCGACGCTCACGCTGACGGTAAGGGCGGGACTGACCAATCCGTGCGGATCACGCGCCGTAACGGTCACCGTCGCCGCGCCGACGCCGACGGGCGCAATGACCAGCACATTGCCCAAAAACGCCGCGGTGGCGACATTCGAATCCGACGACGCGGCATCGTAACGCAGGGAATCGCTATCCGGATCATGGAAACTCAAGGCGATATTCAAGGCGACCGGATTGTCATTCAGGTTGAGATTTATGTCATCGAGCGTCCCCACGGTCAGCGGCGCGCGGTTGACGGCTTCACTAACGACGACGGTAACGGCTTGCGACGCCGACAGGCCGGGCGGATCGTACGCGGTTACGATGATCGTAACGCTCCCGACGCCGACAGGCGTGACGGTCACGTTGGAGGCGATGGTGTCGACCGTCGCCACGTTCACGTCCGCAGATACCGTCCAGTAACTCAGGACATCATTGTCGGGATCACCGAAATGGCTCGACACGTCGATGGTCTCGCCAATCGTCCCGACCTGCAACTCGATGTCGTCAATTTCCGCGACCGACTGCGGAGCGTGGTTGACTGTCGTTTGGAGAGACACCGTCACTTCGACGATCCGGGTGGCGGTCAATCCGAATTCATCGGTCGCGGTCACTGTAATGGTCGCGGTTCCTTCGCCCTCCGGCAAGGCTTCCATCACGGCTCCGAACAGGTCGACGCTCACAACGTCCGTATCCGAGGATTCGGCGGAATAACTCAGCGCGCCGCCCTCCGGGTCGTTGAACGCGGCAGCGAGATTCACGTTGACAGCGCTCCCGTCGACAACGAGCGTGATCGGTTGCAAGACGCCGACGGTTTCGGGCGGTTGGTTCGCTCCCGGCGACACTGTTATGGTGATGACCTGAGAGACTGCCAAACTGCCATCTGTCGCCATTATCGTCGCGGTCGTTTGGCCGACAGCGACCGTCGTGATCGTGGCTATGGCGCCCGCCATGTTCATGCTTGCCACGGCGGCGTTGTCGGAGGCGGCGGTGAATGTCAACGCCTTGCCTTCGGGATCGCTAAAGTTTGCCGACACGTCAAGCGCGTGCGGTTCGCCGCCGATCGGGAGCGTGATGTCTTCAATGGGCCGCGTCACGACAGGCGCGCGATTCAAGGGCGACACTCGCACCACAATGGTCTGCGTCGCGGACAGTTCCCCGTCATCGGTGGCGGTCACGATGACCCGGACGGCGCCGACTTCAAGCGGTTCGATTATCACTTCGGTGCCCAGCACCTCGACGCCGGCAATCGACGTATCCGTCGACTCCGCCGAATAGTGCAGCGATTCGCCGTCGGGATCGGCGAAATGGGCGGCCGCGTTCACGCGCACCTTCTCGGCGCCGGCAGTCACGGCAACGGGTTGAATCAGCCCCAACGGTATCGGGGCGCGGTTCGCTTCCGGCGCCACTGTCACAATAAACTTGTGGGAGGCGGCAAGGGCGCCGTCGTTCGCCATGACGGTCGCTGTCGCCGTGCCAAACGAGACGGGTTTGATCGTGACGACCGTTTTCGACAAGGTAACCGTGGCAACCTTGGATTTGTCGGAGGCGGCGAAGTAGGTCAACGCATCGCCGTCGGGATCGGTGAACCCGCCCTCCACATTCAGCGTGGCGGCGTTGCCCCCGACCGTCAGCGAAATGTCATCCATGGAGCCGACAGCCACCGGCGGACGATTTGGACCGGCGATCACGGTTACGCCGACATCCTGCGTGGCGGTCAAGTTGCCGTCGCTGGCTATGACGGTCGCCAAGGTCCTGCCGAGATCGACCGGCGTAATCGCCATCGTTGTTCCCTTCATGCTTGCGATTGCGACACCGGCGTCGATCGAGGCGGCGAAATACTTCAGCTTGTCCTCATCGGGGTCGGCGAATCGCCCCGCCACGTCCACCTCTATTTTGCCATCTCCCATATTCAGCGTGATATCGTCGATCGGGCTCACGACAACGGGGGCGCGGTTGGGCTGCACCTTCGCGGGCAGCACCATGGCGATCAGCGTGGCAGAGACTGTCAAATCGCCGTCGCTGGCGGTGACCTTCACGGTGGTGTCGCCCATTCGCAACGGCGCCAGCGTCAGGATGGAACCGGCTACGGCGGCGGCGGCCACCTCCTCGTCGGACAGGCTGATGGTGTAGGTCAAGGCATCGCCATCCGGGTCGTCGAAGTGACTCCCCAAACCGAGCGCTTCGCTATCGCCGTCAAGGTACAGCGTGACGCTGTCTACGGGGGCGGTCACCTGCGGCGCGCGGTTTGCCGCCACCACGCGAACAATCACGGACTGCGCGGCGGTCAAGCCTTCGGGGTCGCTGGCGGTGACGGTGATTCGAGAGGCGCCGATAGTGACGGGCTTCACTGTGATAACCGACCCCAGAACGCGGGCTATCACATTCTGCGGGTCGGACGATTCGACAGCGTAACGCAATCTGTCGTCATCGGGGTCGCCGAAATGCGCCGCCACATTCACGGTTCTGCCGGCGCCGTCCACGACGACGGACATGTTATCCATCGGCTCGATCACTTCCGGGGCGCGGTTGCTGCCGGGCAGAACGCTCACGGTGAGGCTCTGCGAGGCGGCCAGACTGCCGTCGCTCGCCATCACGGTGACGCGGGCGCCTCCGACGAGGCGCGGCGTTATGGTCAAGACAGAGCCGGAAACGCCGACCGCGGCGATTTCGGGGTGATCGGACACGGCGAAGTAGGTCAAGACATCTTCATCGTCGTCACCGAAGTGGCGCGAGGCGTCAATCTCGCCGATGTCGGCGCCGAACTCCAGCGCGATATCGTCAATCGGGACAGTCGGCTTCGGGGCGCGGTTGCCTTCCACCTTTACGGCAATCTTCTGCTCAGCGGTCAAGCCGCCGCCGTCGTTTGCCATTACGGTTACGGTTGCCGAACCGATGGCGATCGGCGAGATGGTCACGACGCTGCCCAGGGCTTGCGCCATCGTCGTGCCGGCGTCGGACGACTCCGCGGCGAATGACAGGCGATCGCCATCGGGGTCACTGAAGCTGCCAGCGACATTCACGCTCACCGGATCGCCATCGACCACCAACTTCACGGGGTCGATCATGCCGATCGGCAACGGCGGTTGGTTGGGGATTGGCGTCACGGCAACGGTGATGCTCTGTGTGGCGGCCAAGTCGCCATCGCTCGCCATTACGGTGGCGGTGGTGGCGCCGATTCCGACCGGGACGATGGATACCACCGACCCCGACACGCTCGCCAGCGCGACATCGGAGTTGGCGGAGGCGGCGAGGTAGGTCAACACATCGCCATCCGGATCATTGAAGTGGGGCGCCACGTCCACGGCGCGATTGTCATCGGTGACAAGCAGCGTGACCTGGTCGATAAAGCCGACCGTGATCGGGGCGCGATTGGGCTGTTCCTCCGGGGGCAGTTCGCCGGTGTTTACCTGCACGCTAATGAAGGTGGAGGCGTTTAATTCGCCGTCGCTCACGATCACGCTTACGGTGGCGTTGCCGTGGCTGATCGGGGTGACGCTCAGAGCCGAGCCGTTTACGACAACGGCGGCGACATCGTTATCCGATGATCTCGCGGTGTAACTCAAGTCATCGCCATCCGGGTCGCTGAAGCGCTCGCTCATGTCCACGCTCACGGCATTTTCGCCGACATCCAACGAGACGACATTGAAACTGGCGTCGAGGACCGGCGGACGATTCGGGGCTTCGATTTCCACGTCGATGTCTTGTGTCGCGGTCAACCCGTCGGCGTCGCTCGCCATGACGGTCACCGTGGCGTTGCCGAGCCACAGCGCACGAGTCGTGAGGACGGTTCCCAAGATTTCGACCTTCGCCTTGTTCGGATCGGAGGATACGGCGGAGAAACTCAAAGCGTCCCCGTCGGGATCGGTGAAATAGGGCACGACATTCAGGTCTCGCGGATCGCCGCCGAGCGTCAGATTGATGAGGTCGATTGTTCCCACGGGGACCGGGGCGCGGTTCGGTCTCGGATCCACGGTGATACGGATTGTCTGAGAGCCCGCCAAGTTTCCATCGCTCGCCATCACCGTGGCGGTGGTAGCGCCGGCGGCGACAGGCTCGATGGAGATGGCTTCGCCGGCGGCGCTGACGATTGCCACATCGGGATCGGCGGACGCCGCGGTGTAGGTCAGCTCGTCTCCGTCGGGATCATTGAAGCCGCGGGCGACATTCACCCCGATCGGCTCGTCTCCCTCGGCGATCTTGACGGGGTCAAGCGAACCGACAGGCAACGGCGCGGCGTTCAATCTGGGGATTACCGTTATATCAATGGCTTGCGATGCCGCCAAGCCGCCGTCGCTCGCCATGACGGTGGCGGTTGTCGTTCCGAGGCTGACCGCGGTGATTGTCACGAGGGCGCCGGAGGCGCTAGCCGTCGCCACGCTGTCATCAGTGGAGGCGGCGAAGTAGGTGAGCGGATCACCATCCGGGTCGCTGAAGGCGTCGGCGACGGACAGCACGGCAGGCGCGCCGATCGGCACGATCTGCGCGGAAACGCTGTCAATCGCCTCCGGGGCGCGGTTGTCTTGTCTTACGGTAACGGATATGGTCTGGATGGCGGTCAAGCCCTCCGCATCGGTCGCTGTCACGGTGATCTCCGTACTTCCCTTTCCTGCCGGCGCGATCGAGACTGTGGCGTTCGATACGCTCGCCGTGACGATGGTCGTATCCGAGACGGCGGCGGTGTACGCGAGCGCGTCGCCATCGGCGTCGGCAAAGTAGGACGCCATGTTTACGCCGACGGGCTCGCCGTCGACTTGGAGTAACGCCGGGGGCACCGTTCCCGCCGCGACCGGCGCCCGATTCTGCGGCTTCGTCACGCTCACGTTAATCTTCTGGATTGCGGACAGGTTGCCATCGGTCGCCAAGACGGAAACGGTGACGCTGCCGATTGCCACCGGCGCGATTGTCACCTCGGCGCCGGAGGCGCTCACCGTGGCGATAGCGGCGTCGGAGGAGGTTGCGGAGTAGGTCAACGCATCGCCATCGGCATCGCTGAAACTGTCGGACACCGTCAGCACGACGGGGGCGCCGTCGAGCGTTAACGTCAGGGCGCTAATCGTGCCATCGGCGACCGGAGCGTTGTTGTCTTTTCGCACGGTAACGGATATCGTCTGGCTGGCGGTCAAGCTCTCCGCATCGGTCGCCGTGACGACAATCGTCGCAGTTCCTTTCGCGACCGGCGTAATCGAGAGCGTACTGTTCGATACGACCGCCGTCGCTATCGTTGAATCCGAGACGGTGGCGGTGTATACGAGCGCGTCACCATCGGCGTCGCTAAAGTAGGTCGCGGCGTTTACACTGGCGGGATCGTCTATAACTTGGAGGAGTACCGGGGATATCGTCCCCACTGCCTCCGGCGCCCGATTCTGCGGCTTCGTCACGCTGACGCTGATCTCTTGGATAGCGGACAAATTCCCGTCGCTCGCCATGACCGAAATTGCGGCGCTGCCGATTGCCACCGGCGTGATGGTTACCTTGGCGCCCGAGGCGCTCACCGTGGCGATAGCGGCGTCGGATGAGGTTGCGGAGTAGGTCAACGAATCGCCATCCGGATCGCTGAAACTGTCGGACACCGTCAGCACCACGGGGGCGCCGTCGGTCGTTAACGTCAGGGCGCCAATCGTGCCATCCGCGACCGGAGCGTTGTTGTCTTTTCGCACGGTAACGGATATGGTCCGTGTCGCGGTCAAGCCCGCCGTATCGCTGGCGGTCACGCTAATCGTGGTACTACCCTTCGCGACCGGCGTAATCGAGAGGGTGCTGTTCGATACGCTCGCCGTCGCTATCGTTGAATCCGAGACGGTGGCGGTGTATTGGAGCGCGTCGCCATCGGCGTCGCTAAAGTAGGTCGCCATGTTCACGCTGGCGGGATCGCCGTCGACTTGGAGTAGCACCGGGGAGATTGTCCCCACGGCTTCCGGCACCCGATTTTGCGGCTTCGTCACGCTCACGCTGATTTCTTGGACGGCGGACAAACTCCCGTCGCTCGCCATGACCGAAATGGCGGCGCTGCCGACCGCCACCGGCGCGATGGTCACCTCGGCGCCGGAGGCGCTCACGGTGGCGATGGCGGCGTCGGATGAACTTGCGGAGTAGGTCAACGAATCGCTGTCCGGATCGCTGAAACTGTCGGACACCACCAATACGATGGAGCCGCCGTCGAGCGTTAACGTCTGGGCGGCAATTTTGCCATCGGTGACCGGGGCGCGGTTGTTCGGCAGCGCCGTAACCGCCATTCCCTGGGCGACGCTCAAGCCTCCGCTGTCGCGGGCTGTCACCGTTACGACCGTATTCCCTGCCGCCACCGGCGTCACCGTCAGCGCGCCGTTCAGTACCGTCGCGGTCGCCACGGCCGAATTCGACGACGAGGCGGCGTACTTGAGCGCATCGTTGTCCGGATCGCTGAAGTAGGCGGACAGGGACAGCGTGAAACTGCCATCGGCAACGCGTACGGAACGAGCGGGCAACGGCGCCGATGTCACCGGCGCCGAATTGGCGCGCGCCGCGGCGGCGATGGTGACCGAGATGGTCTGCGCGGCGGACAAGCTGCCATCGCTGGCGGAAGCCGTGACCGTGGCTCGGCCGGAGGCAAGCGCGGAGATGGCGAGCGTGTCGTCCGTGACGTTGACGCTCACTTTGTTGACATCGGACACGGAGGCGGCGTAAACGAGGCTATCTTTGTCCGGGTCGGTAAAGTAGGCAGACAACTCTACCGTGGCGGCGTCCTCGCCAACTGTGAGGGCAACAGTCCCAATCGTCCCGACAGCCGTCGGGGCGCGATTGGGTTGCGGCAATACCGTCACCGAAACGGTGTGCGTGGCGGCGAGGGCGCCGTCGCTGCCCATGATGGTAACCGAGGCGCTTCCCGCCCCGGCCGGCATGAACGTCACCTCGGCGTCCGAGGCGCTCACGTTCACTTTGGATGAATCGGAGGAGGTCACGAAGTAGGTCAACGTATCGCCGTCGGGGTCGCTGAAGTTGTTTTCGACGGAGAACACGGCGGGGTCGCCCCCCACGGTAATCGTCTGCGGAAGTATCGCCCCCACGGCGATCGGCGCGCTGTTCGGCGGCGGAGACACTTTGACCGAGACGCTCTGCGAGGCGGTCAATCTGCCATCGCTCGCGACGACGGTGATGGTGACGCTGCCGGCGCCGGCCGGCGATACGCTCAGGTTCGATCCCGACACGCTCGCGGCGGCTCTGGCGGTGTTGGAGGAGGAGGCGGTGTAACTCAAACTGTCACCGTCGGGATCGCTGAAGCTGCCGCCGAGGTTAATCGAGACGGCGCTTCCGCCGACGGTCAGCGTTTGGGCGGCGATGCTTCCCACGGCAACCGGGGCGCGGTTGCGCGCATTGACCGTAACCGAAATCGCGTGCGTGGCGCTCAAGCCGTAGGTATCGGAAGCCGTGACGCTGACGCTGGCGGATCCGACCGAGACGGCGGAGACGCTCAATTTCGTGCCGGACACGCCGACCGTCGCCACGGCGGTATTCGATGAGACGGCGGAGTAACTCAAACTGTCCCCGTCGGCGTCGACGAAGGCGCTGCTCACGTCGATGCTGTCCGGGCTGTCGCCCACGGTCATCGTCAGGGGGTTGACGCTCCCCACGGCGACCGGGGCGCGGTTAGCCGCCTTCACCTTCACGCCGATGGTCTGGAACGCTATCGAGGGGCCATCGCTGGCGACGACGGTGACGGTGGCGCTGCCGGCGGCGACCGGCGTCAGGTTGACCCTCGAACCCGACACGGAGACGCTCACCACGCCGCTATCGGAGGCGGTGGCGGTGTAGGTCAAGGGATCATTGTCGGCATCGGCAAAGTTGCCGCTGACGTTAATCGAGGCGGCGCTCCCGCCCACCCTCAAGGCGCTCGAGGAGATTTTGCCGACGGCGATCGGCGGCGCGTTGGTCGGCGATGACATCGCGGTCGCCACGACCTCCTCCGTTTGCCCCTCCCGCGAGGCGGCGTCCACCGTAACCGAGACAGACTGCGTGGCGGTCAGAGGCCCATCGCTGGCGGTCACGGTCACCGTGGCGCTGCCGGCGGCGACCGGGCTGATTGTCAGGCTGGCGCCGGAGACGCTCACGGTAGCTTTGGCGCTGTCGGACGAGGAGGCGCTGTAGGTCAACGCGTCGCCGTCGGCGTCGCTGAAGTATCCGCTCAGGGTGACGGCGGCGGCGCTGCCGCCCACGGTCACCGTCTGCGCCGGAATCGTGCCGACCGCAACCGGCGCCGAGTTGGTCGGCGGCGTTACCGGCGGCGTGTTCGTTGGCGGCGTATTCGTTGGCGGCGTGTTCGTTGGCGGCGTGGTCGGCGTCGCGGCGGCGCTTACCGTAACCGAGATGGATTGCGTGGCGCTCAAGGGGCCATCGCTGGCGGTCACGGTCACCGTGGCGCTGCCGGCGGCGACCGCTGAAATCTTCACCGTCGAGCCGGACAAGCCGACCGTTGCCACCGCGCCGTCGGAGGACGACACGTTGTAACTCAAGGTATCGTTGTCGGGGTCGCTGAAGTTGGAGCTCACGTCAACCGAGGCGGCGCTTCCGCCCACGGTCAACGTCTGCGCCGAAATCGTGCCCACCGCCACCGGCGACCGGTTCGCCGCCTTCACCGTAACCGAGATGAGTTGTTTCACGCTCAAGCCGCCATCGCTGGCGGTCACGGTAATGGTGGCGCCGCCGACGGCGACCGGCGTAATCTTCACCGTCGAGCCGGTCACGCTCGCCTTCGCTCTGGCGGTATCGGACGACGCGACGGTGTAACTCAACGCATCGCCGTCGGGGTCGCTGAAGTTGCTTTTCACGTCAATCGAGGCGGCGGTTCCGCTCACCCTCAGCGTCTGCGCCGAAATCGTGCCGACCGCCACCGGCGCCTTATTCGAATCTTTCACCCAAGCCGAGAAGGCTTGGATGGCGCTCAGGGGGCCATCGCTGGCGGTGACGGTAATCGTCGCCACGCCAGCCGCCACCGGCGTAATCTTCACTGTGGAGCCGGAGACGCCGACCTTCGCCATCGTGGCGTCGGACGACGCCGCGGCATAGGTCAGGTCATCGCTGTCGGGGTCGCTGAAGTAACCGCTCACATCAAGATTTACCGCGCTTCCGCTCAGCGTCAAGGTTTTCGTCGGAATGGTTCCCACTTTGGTCGGCGCCCGGTTCGCAACGCTTACTGTCGCGGTGAAGCTCTTCGAAGCGCTCAGATCGCCGGGATCGGTGGCTTTCACCGTGATGGTGGACTCGCCTGCCGCCACGCCGGTGATGGTCAACGTCGCGCTCGACACGCTAACTGTCGCTTTGGCGGTGGCGGACGATGACGCGGTGTAGGTCAACGCATCGCTGTCGGGGTCGCTGAAGTAACTGCCGAGATTTAGCGTCGTCGTGTCGTCCACGCTCACGCTTTGGTCGGGAATCGTGACGGCGGAGGGCGCCCTGTTGGCGTCCGTGACCGTCACCCACACGCTCTGCAAGGCGCTGGCGCCGCTGTCGCTGGCGGTCACGGAGACCGTGGCGGTGCCTTTCGCCACCGGCGTAATCGTCAAGGTCGAACCGGAGATGCTGGCGGTGGCTACAGCGCCGTCGGAGGAACCGACGCCGTAAACGAGGGTATCCCCGTCGGCGTCGCTGAACTTGCCGCTCACGTCGATGGTTCGCACGTTTCCGCCGGCCGGCAGCTTCACCGCGGGAATCGATCCGTTCGCGGCAGGCGGGCGGTTGCACTTCAGAGAGAATGTCTGCGTCGCGGTCAGGTTGGCGGGATCGGTGGCGACCACGCTGATCGTCACCGTGCCGCCGGCGAGCGCCTTGAAACTCACGGTCGAATCGGAGACGCTGACGGTGGCTTTCGTCGTATTGGAGGAACTTGCCGAGTAGGTCAACGTCCCTCCTTCCGGGTCTTTGAAGTAGCTCTTCACGTCCAAGGTTTCCGCCAGCCCGCCGACGTTCGCGCTCTGATTCGGAATCGAGCCGAGACCGGTGGGCGGCTGGTTGTTCACCACGGTCACCGCCACCGTCTGCTTCGCGGAGGCGTGCCCGTCGCTGGCGGTGACGGTGATGGTGGCATCGCCCACGGCGACGCCGGTCACGCCGAGTGTCGTGCCGGACAGGGTGCGCGTCGCCACGCTCGTGTCGGATGACACCGCGGTGTAGTTCAACGTGTCCCCGTCGCTGTCGCGGAAGTAGGCGCTCACATCGACCGTGGGGGCGCTCCTGCCGACGGTCACGGTGCGAGCGGCGATGGTTCCCACCGCTTTCGGCGCCGAGTTCACGGTCACGGCGATGGCTTGGGCGGCGGTGGCGATGCCGTCGCTCGCCGTCACCGTCACGGTGACGCTGCCGGCGGCGACCGGAGTGATTTTCAATGTCGTGTTCGTGAGCGCCGCCGTGGCTTTGCTCGAGGAGGATGAAACGCTGTAGGTCAATCGGTCTTCGTCGGCGTCGCTGAAATAACTGCTGATGTCGAAGGACTTGGCGCCGGCGCCTATCGTCACGGTCTGCGCCGCGATGGAACCCACCTTTGTCGGGGCTTGATTCGTGACCACCTTGGCGGTTATCTTCTGCGTGGCGCTGGCGGTGCCGTCACTGGCGGTGACGGTGACGGTCGCCGTTCCGACAGCGACGCCGCTAATGCTCAAGGTTGCGCTGCTGACGCTCACGGTCGCCGTAGTTACCGACGACGAGCTGGCGGTGTAGGTCAAACTGTCGCCGTCGGCGTCGCTGAAGTAGGGGCTCAGATCGAGCGCGCGGGCGTTCCGCCCCACGGTGGCGTACTGCGTGGGCGCCGTGCCTACCGCCACCGGCGCCAAGTTGGTCACCACGGTTACGTTTACGCTCTGCGTCGCGGAGGCGGCGCCGTCGCTGGCGGTGACAGTGAGGATGGCGGAGCCGACAGCTTTCCCGGTGATGGTCAGGGCGCCGCTCGACTCGCTTCCCGTCGCTTTCGATGAATCGGAGGAGGCGACGCTGTAGCTCAACGTGTCGGCATCGGCGTCGCTGAAATAGCCGTCAAGTTCGATTTTGGCGCTCCCCTTGCCGGCGGACACCTTTTGCGCCGCGATAGAGCCGACGGCTTTCGGGGCGCGGTTCACCGAGACAGCAATGACGTGCGAGGCGCTTTCGATGCCGTCGCTGGCGGTCGCTGTCACGTCGGCGGCGCCGGCGGCGACGGCGGTTATCTTCAATGTGGAGCCGGTCAAAGTGGCTTTGGCTACGCTCGGCGCCGAAGATTTCACCGTGTACGTCAGCGTATCGCCATCGGCGTCGCTGAACTTGGCGCTCAGGTCTATGCTCTTCGGCGTGCCGTCGACGGTCACGGTGACCGCCGCTATGGTTCCCACTTTTTCGGGGGCTTCGTTGTCCACCACCGTGGCGTTGAACGTCCCCGTCACGGTGGCTGTTCCGTCGCTCGCGGTGACGGTGATTGTGGCGGAGCCTTCGGCGACCGACGCGATTTTCAGCGTCGAATCCGAGACGCTCACCGTGACTTTGCCGGCGGGCGACACGGTTGCCGAGTAGGACAGGCTATCGCCGTCGGGGTCGCTGAAGTAATCGCTCACGTCGACGCTTTTCGGATCGCCGTCCGCGGTCAGCGTCTGGTTGGGAATGGCGCCATCCTTAATCGGCGCCTGGTTGGTGACCACCGTCACGGCGATGTTCTGCGACGCCGAGGCGAATCCGTCGCTCGCTCGGGCGGTGACCGTCCCGGAACCGACCGCTATGCCGCTGATGGTGGCGTTGGGGCCATCGAGTTCGAGGCCAACTGTGTTCGAGGCGGATGAGGTGACGCTGTACGTCAGCGTGTCGCCATCCGGATCTCGGAAGTGACCGCTCAGGTCGATCAGGGCTTCGCCTTTGCCGACGGACACCTTTTGCGCTCCGATCGTCGTCGTGGCGAGCGGCACGCTGTTCACGCGCACCGAGACGGGCTGCGTGCCTTCCGCCACGCCGTCGCTGGCGGTCACGGTGACCGTGACGCGCCCGCCCGCCACCGGCGTTATTTTCAGCGCGGCGTTCGTGAGGTTCACCGTAGCTTTGCTCGCATCCGAGGAGGCGGCGCTGTAGGTCAACCGATCACCGTCGGCGTCCTTGAAGTAACTGCTGATGTCCAATACCTTCGCCGGGTCGCCCACGGTCAAGGTTTGCGCCGAAATCGAACCGACTCGGGTCGGCGCTTGATTCGTCACCGCGGTAACGGCGATGGTCTGCGTCGCGGTGTCGGAGCCGTCGTTGGCGGTCACGGTGATTGTCGCCGTCCCGACCGCCACGCCGCTTATGCTCACGTTGGGGGTCGTCACGCTCGTCGTCGCCGTGGCGGGATCCGACGAGGTTGCGGTGTAGGTCAAAGTATCTCCGTCGGGATCGCTGAAGTAGCCGCTAACATCCACGCTTGCCGCCGTCTTGCCGACGGTCACGGTTTGCGCCGGAATCGACCCGGCCGCCTCCGGGGCTTGGTTGGTCACCACGCTGACCGAGACGCTCTGCTGTCCGCTGGCGTCGCTCGGATCCGTCGCCTTCACGGTAATCGCGGTAGATCCGACGGCGACGCCGCCGATGGTAATCGTCGATCCCGACAGGCTGACGGTCGCCACGCCGACGGCGGCGGAGGTTGCGGTAAACGTCAACGCGTCCCCGTCGGTGTCATTAAAGTAGCCGGCGATGTTGAGCGAGGCGGAGCCTTTGCCGACCGAGACCGTCTGCGCCGGTATCGAACCCTGCGGTTTCGGGGCGCGGTTGCCCCGATACACGTCCACGTCAAACTTCTGGGAGGCGCTGGTGAAGTCCGGATCCGCCGCCATCACCGTAATCTTCGTCTTGCCCAACCTCACGCCGGTGATGGTCGCCACGCCCTTCGAGGTGCTAACGCTCGCGACCGATGTATCGGCGGATGCCGCTCCGAAGGTCAACGGATCGCCGTCGACGCTGTCGAAGTAATCCCCGAGACTCAACAGGGCGGTGCCGCCCACCTGTATCGACTGCTGGGGAATCGAATCCCCGGCTATCGGCTTCAGGTTGGCGACGACCGTCACCGAGAATTTCTGCGTGGCGGTGTCGGGGCCGTCGCTGGCGGTGACGGTGATCACCGCCGAACCCACCTTTAAGCCCTGTATGGTCACCGTTTCCCCTGATATCGTGGCCTCCACCACAGCCGTCGCAGTGTTTTCAATGGCATACGTCAAGGTATTGCCATCGGGGTCGCTGAAATAGCTGCCGACAAGCACAGTGGCGGCTTTTTTCTTGACGGTTGGCGTGTTGGCGGCGACCGTCTGGTTCGGGATGGTCCCCACCGGCGTCGGCACGTTGTTGACCGTAACAGCGATGGTCTGTTCCGCGTAGGCGGCCCCATCGCTTGCCCTCACGGTGACCGTAACCGAACCCGCCGCCACCGCGGTAATGGTTACTCTGGATACCGACACGCTCACCGTCGCTTTGGCAGTATCGGAGGAGGTGGCGGTGTAGGTCAACGTATCGTTGGTATCCGCGTCGTTGAATATTTCCTTGCCGGACTCTGCAACATCTACGGTGGCGGTATCGCCGCCGCCCGTCTGGCCCACCGTCACGATCTGCGCCGGGATTGTCTTCGCCGCCGTGGGCGCCTTGTTCACCGTTGCGGTGAAGGTCTGCGTCGTGGTTGCCTTCCCGTCGTTGGCCGTCACGGTGATTGTCGGCGCCCCCGGGGAAGCCTTTGCGGTGAAGGTTACTATTGACCCTGATAGACTCACCCCCACCTTTGTATCATCGGAGGAGGCTGCCGTGTAGGTCAACGCATCGCCATCGGCGTCGCTGAAGTGACTGCTCAGGTCCACCGTCGCTTTGGTGGTCCAAGCCGACGTTATCATCGTCGGCCTCGGGTCGGGTATTGTGGTTACTGTCGGCGCGGTGTTCACCGTGACCGAAATGTCCTGGGTGGCGGCCGCGTTGCTGGGGTCGGTGGCGGTCACGGTGAGTGTCGCCGTGCCTGCCGCCACGCCGCTGATGGTGAGGGTTGAGGTCGCCACCGTGGCTGTCGCCTTCGCGCTGTCGGACGATGACACCGTATAGGTCAGCGTGTCGCTGTTGCCATCGCTGAAGTAGCTGGTCATAACCACGTCTGTAGTTCCATTCACGGACACCGTTTGCGCCGGGATGGTCCCCACCGCCGTCGGCGTTTGGTTCGCGACCACCGTGGCGGTAAAGGTCTGCGTTGCGTTCCCCTTCGCGTTATCCGTAGCCGTGACAGTTATCGTCGATGCGCCTACCGCCACCGGCGTGATGCTTAACGTTGCACTCGACACGCTCACCGTCGCCTTCGCCGTATCCGAGGATGATGCGGTGTAGGTCAGCGTATCGCCCGCATCCGCGTCGTTGAAATAGCTGCTCACATCCAGGGTGAAAGTCCTGCCCATCACCACCGTTTGATTTACGATGGTGCCCACCGTTGTCGGCGCGTTGCCGGCGTCGACCACGCCGACATAGAATTTGTGTGACGCTCTCGTGTTCTGTCCGTCGTCCCCGGTGATGGTTACATTCGCCCACCCGATAGAGACACCGGTGACGGTTACGATTGCGCCGGACACACTCGCTGTCACGTCACTCTCTCCGCCACCTTCAGAGACACCCGTGCCATACATCATCACATCCCCGTCCGCCTCACTGAAGTATTGGCTGGCATCAATGGTGTAGCTATTCCCCACGCCCACATGCCCGCTCGGTATGGTGCCGACCTTTTGGGGCGCCGCGTTCGGGATATTGTGGGTCGTTGAGCCGCGTTGAACCACCGTTATTCTCCATATACGGCCGCCGTTATGGGTTGCGTCGGCGGCGCCATCGCTGGCGGTCACCCATATATCCCATGTACCACTTCCCCCCGAGGGGACCCCGCCTGTCCGCTTGGCGGTTACCGTGAGCTGCGACCCCGATATGGTCGCCGTCCCCATGATGGCGCTCGTATTCGAGAGCACCCTATAGGTCAAGGGGTCCCCATCGGGATCCTTGAAGCTGAGGCTCAGATCACGCGTCAATGAATTCGGCACCCGCAAAGTGTAGTCCGGGAGGCCACCGATGCGTTTCGGCGCGGTGTTGTAATCCACGGTTACCACGAAAGTGTCCGAGACGGTGGTGGCGCCGCCATCGCTGGCGGTCACGGTTATATTCATAGTCGTATTGGCGAGGGTGGTGGATTTCTGGGTAAGGGTTAGGGTTGAACCGGACACGCTCAGAGCCATCTGACTATTTGAAGATTGGGACGTCGTGTAGGTCAGCGTGTCCCCGTCGGGGTCGGTGAAGTGGCCGCTCAATTCGATGTCCCTGGGGTGAGTTTGGAGGCGTAACGTTATATCCGGGATTGCGCTTGCGAGTGTCGGCGCCCGGTTGGCAACCACCGTGACGGCGATGGTCTGCGTGGCGGTGGTCAAGCCGTCGCTGGCGGTCACGGTGATTGTGATTCCGGTCCCCACCGCGACACCGCTGAGGGTGAGCGTTGAATCGGACACGGTCGCCGTCGCTTTGGTTGTATCAGAGGAGCTCGCCGTGTAGGTAATGGTATCGCCGGTGTCCGGGTCGCTGAAATAGTTGCTCAAATCCTCGGTAAAATCCCGCTTGCCGGCGCCGAGGCTTTGCGCCGGGATACTGCCCGACGCGGTTACGCGGCGGTTCACCCGCACCGCGATGGTCTGGTCGGCGCTGGAGTCCTGTCCGTCGTCCGCGGTGACCGTCAGCGTCGCCCGCCCCGGGCCGACCGGTGTAATAGTCAGCGTTGTCCCCGATAGGGACCCGGTGGCTATCGTGTCATCGGTGGAGGTGACGGTGTAGAGCATGGCGTCGCCGTCCGCCTCGCTGAAGTAGCTGCCGACCTCCAACGTCTCCGCGCTGTCGCCGTGCGCGAAGTTGTACGCCGAGATGGAGCCGACCGTCGTCACCGGTTGGTTCGGATTCCGTTTCTGCACCGTGACGCTGATTTGATGGGACACGCTCAAGCCGCCGTCGCTGGCGGTTATCGTCATGGTGGTATTCCCCATCCGCTTCGCCGTCATAGTGACGTTCGAACCCGACACGCTCACCGTCGCCTTGCTCGCATCGGAGGAGGTGGCGCTGTAGGTCAGCGTGTCCCCATCCAGATCGACGAACTTGTCGGTGACATCGACGGTCGTCGCGTCGGGCACCGTCGGTGACCAACTCATCGTGCCGATCTTGAGCGGGGCGCGGTTTTGTACCGCGGTGACCGAAAATGTGCGCGACGCGCTCAAGGCGCCGTCGCTGACGCTCAAGGTGATCGTCGATGAACCCAACGCCACGCCGGAGATGTTCACCTTCGAACCCGCCACGCTCACCGTCACTTTCGATGTATGCGAGGAGGTGGCGTTGTAACTCAAGATGTCGCCGTCGGCGTCGCTGAAATAGCTGCTCATGTCCAACGGCACGGGGTTCGTGCCTACGCCGACCGTCATCGCCGGAATCGTCCCCACGGTGGTCGGCGCCCGGTTGGCGGTCACCGTTACGGCGATGGTCTGCGTCGCCGAGGCGGCGCCGTCGCTGGCGGTCACGGTGATGGTCGCTGTCCCCGCGGCGACGCCGCTGACGCTGACCGTCGATCCGGAGACGCTCGCCGTCGCCTTCGCGTCATCGGAGGAGCTCGCCGTATAGGTCAAGGCATCGCCGTCGGCGTCGCTGAAGTTGCTACTCACGTCCACCGTCTTGGGGGTGGCGCCGGCGCCCAAGCTCACGCCCGCTATGCTCCCGACAGCGGTCGGCGCGCTGTTGGATCCCGCCGTCACCGTGAATGTCTGGCTGAAGTTCAAACGTCCGTCGCTCGCGGTCACGGCAACCGTGGCGGAGCCGGACGTGACGCCGTTGAGATTTACCGTGGATCCCGTCGCGCTCGCCGTTACCACGCTCGGCTTTAACGAGCCGGCTTGGTAGGTCAAGGCATCGCCATCCGGGTCGCTGAAATAGCTGGAAACGTCAAATGGCCTCGGGTTGGTGGCTACGGTAATCGTTTGCGCCGGGATCGTGCCGGCGGACACCGGGGCGCGATTCACCGTGACCGCGATGGTCTGCGTCGCGCTGGATCCCTGCCCGTCGTCCGCGGTGACGGTGATTGTGGCGGCGCCGCCGGCGACCGGTGTGATAGTTACCGTTGACCCGGAGACACCCACCGTCGCCTTACTGGTTGCAGCGGAGCTCGCGGTGTAGCGTATCGCATCCCCGTCCGGCTCGCTGAAATAGCTGCTGACATCTAACGAGCTGGCGCTCCCGCCGACATCGACCGTCTGCGCCGGGATGGATCCGGTCGCGGTGACCGGTTTGTTAGCCGAGCGCGCCTGAACCGTTAAGGTAAATGTCTGGGTCGCGCTTAAGTCACCATCGCTCGCGGTTACCGTCATCGTCGTATCGCTCGATGTCGAATGGTCGGCGCGCTTCGCGGTCATGGTGACCGTCGCGCCCGATACGCTCAGTCCGACTCTGGCGGGATGAGAGTTGGTCGCGGTATAGGTCAAGGGATCGCCATCGGAGTCGCTGAACTTGCTACTCACAACAAGATCCGTCGAGTCGGGCACTCTGAGGGTCTGGGTAGATATTGTCCCCGTCGCTGTCGGCGCGTTGTTCGTCGTTACGGTGACCGCAATGCTCTGGCTGGTGGTGGCGGCGCCGTCGCTGGCGGTCACGATGATGTTCGCCGATCCCGCCGCCACGCCCCTGATACTCACCTTGGAGCCCAACACGGTCGCCTTCGCCTTGGTCGCATCCGACGATGACACCGTGTAGGTCAAGGTATCCCAATCCGGGTCACTGAAGTTACTCTTAACATCCACCGTCTTCGCGGCGTTCGTGCCGGCGGTCACCGTTTGCGCCGTGATTGTTCCCACCGGCACCGGCGGCCGGTTGTCAAACACCGTTACCGCGATAGGCTGCTGGGGGCTCGTGGCGGCGCCGTCGCTGGCGGTCACGTTAACGGTCGCGCTTCCCGCCGCCACGCCGGTGATGGTGACCATTGACCCCGTCACACTCACCGTCGCTTTGCTCACGGCGGAGGAGGTGGCGGCGTAGGTCAGCCTGTCCCCATCCGGGTCACTGAAATTGGCGCTCACCCCGACGCTTCTGCCGCTCTTGCCGGTGGTCAACGTCTGCGCCGAGATTGTCCCCGACTTCACCGGCGCCCTGTTCGTCTGCACCGTTACGGTGACGCTCTGCGTCGCCGTCAAGGCGCCGTCGCTGGCGGTCACGGTAATGGTGGCTGTCCCCGCCGCCACGCCGGTGACGCTGACCGTCGAATCCGACACGCTTACCGTCGCCTTCGCGTTATCGGAGGAGCCGGCGGTGTAGGTCAACGTATCGCCGTCGGCGTCGCTGAACTTGCTACTCACGTCCGTCTCCGTGGCGTACGTGCCGACGCGGATTGTCACCGCCGGAATGGTCCCGACCGCGGTCGGCGCCTGGTTCGCCACCACGCTTACGTTGAAGATTTGCGCCGCTCTCAAGTTGGCGCTGTCGCTGGCGGTGACGGTCACCGTCGATGACCCCACCGCCACGCCGCTGAGGGTGAGCGCCGCGTTCGACACGCTCACCGTCGCTTTGCTCACGGCGGAGGAGCTTGCGGCGTAGGTCAACGAATCGCCATCCGGGTCGCTGAAGTAGCCGCTCAGGTCTATCTGCTTCGCGCTGTTCCCGGCGGTCACCGTTTGCGTCGCGATGCTTCCGATCGTCGTCGGCGCTCGGTTGTTAATCACCGCGACTGTCACCGTCTGTGTCCCCGTCAAGCTGCCGTCGCTGGCGGTCACGGTCACTGTCGCCGTCCCCGTCGCCACGCCGGTGAAGGTCAGTATCGAGCCGGACACGCTCACCGTCGCTACCCTCGTCGCGCCGGAGGTCGCGGTATAGGTGAGGGTATCGCCATCCGGGTCGCTGAAGTAACTGCTCAGGTCTACCGTCGCGGAACTCGAGCCCACGCTCGCGGTTTGACCGGGGATCGAAGCCGAGGCTCCGGGGGCGCGATTGCCGGTCACGTTGACATCAAACTTCTGCGTCGCCTTCGAGCCCTGCCCATCGTCCGCGGTGACGGTTATCTCCGCCGTTCCCTGCGCCACGCCGGTGATAGTTACCGTTGAACCGGTAACGCTCGTTGTCAGCTTGGCGGTGTCGGCGGAGCTGGCGGCGTACATCATCGCATCCCCGTCGGCGTCGCTGAAGTATCGAGCGATGTCGACGCTCGCGCTTTGGCCCACGCTCACCCTTCGCGCCGATATCGAGCCGACCTTTTGGACAGCTTTGTTGTTTCTGCGCGGGACTATAGTCAGGTCTACTACGGAGCCCGTATTGCCCGAATCGAGGAGCCCGTCGCTGGCAACTACCGATATACCGGTATTGCCCGACGTCGTCGCGCCGACAACCCCTATGCGCTTTGCGGTCACCGTGAGGTTCGAACCGCTTATCCGCAGCGACACCATTTCGAGGTTGGAACTGGCCGCGGTGTAGGTCAACGTGTCCCCATCCGGATCGCTGAACTTCGTGCCAAGATCAAAAGTCAACGAAAAAGGCACGCGCAGCGTCCAATTCGGGAAGGCGCCGGAGCGCGTCGGCGCGTTGTTCGTTTTCACGGTGACGGTGAATGTCTGGGCCACATTCAAGCTGCCGTCGCTGGCGGTGACAGTGATTGTCGATGTCCCCACCGCAACGCCGGTGAGGCTCAACGTTGACCCCGCCACGCTCACCGTCGCTTTGGTTTTATCGGAGGAGCTGGCGGTGAAGGTCAAGGTATCCCCGTCCGGGTCGCTGAAGCTGTCGCTGGCGTCAATCAACTTGGCGTTGGTACCCACGCCCACCGTCTGCGCCGCGATGGTAATGGCGGTCGGGGCGCGGTTCGCCGTCACCGTTACCGCGAAGGTATGCGTGGCGGTCGCCGCGCCGTCGCTGGCGGTCACGGTGATTGTGATTCCGGTCCCCGCCGCGACGCCCGTGAGGCTGACCTTTGCCCCCGCCACACTCGCCGTCGCTTTGGTTTCATCGGATGAGTTGGCGGTGTAGGTCAAGGTATCGCCGTCCGCGTCGCTGAAGTTGGCGCTCACGTCAATCGGCTTGGGGTTCGTGCTCACGCCCACCGTCTGCGCCGAGATTGAACCCACCGTCGTCGGCGCCTGGTTTGCCGCCATGGTTGCCGTAAATGTCTGCGACACGGTCAATCTGCCGTCGCTGGCGGTGACAGTAATTGCGGATGTCCCCAGCGCAACGCCGGTGACGCTCAAGGTTGCCCCCGACACACTCACCGTCGCTTTGGTTTTATCAGAAGAGCTCGCGGTGTAGGTCAACGCGTCGCCATCCGGGTCATCAAAGCCCATGCTCACGTCCACCGCTTTGCTCCCGCCCACCTTCACGGTCTGCGCGGCGAGCGTGCCGTGTTTTGTCGGGGCGCGGTTGACTGTAACAGCGATAGTTTGGGTGGCGGTCGACCCGTTGCCATCGTTCGCGGTCACGCTCACCCGCGCGGCGCCCCCGGCGACCGGCGTGATAGTTACCGTTGCACCGGCGGCGCTCGCCGTCGCCACGCTCGCCGCGGCGGAGCTCGCGGCGTAGGTCAACGGATCGCCGTCCGCCTCGCTGAAGTAGCCGCTCACGTCCAGGCTCCTGGCGCGCCCGCCGACATTGAATTTCTGCGCCGCGATGGCGCCCACCTTTTGGACAGGCTTGTTGCCGCTACGCCCCTGCACCGTCAAGGCAACTGTCTGTTGAGCGGTCAGGCTGCTATCGCTGACGGTTACCGTAACACTCGTATTGCCCGCCCGTTTCGCGGTCACTGTCACCGTTGTGCCCGACACACTCGCCGTCGCCTTGTTATCGGCGACGGTCGCGGTAAAGGTCAAGGTATCGCCGTCGGCGTCGCTGAAGTGCGTCGCGAAATCGTGCGTGGTTGAGTTCGGCACTTGCAAATTCCAACTCATGAGCGGCCCCAGCGCTTTTGGCGCGCGGTTGTTCCCCACGGTTACCGCGATGGTCTGCGTCGCGGCGGCGGCGCCGTCGCTGGCGGTCACGGTGATTGTCGCTGCCCCCGATGCCACGCCGGTGACGCTTACCGTTGAACCGCTAATACTCGCCTTCGCTTTCGCCGCGTTAGAGGAGGTTACGGTGTAAGTCAACGTATCGCCGTCGTCGTCGCTGAAGTTGCCGCTCACGTCCACGGTCTTGGGGGCCATGCCTACGGCAACCGACTGCGCCGCGATCGAACCCACGGCTAGCGGCGGCTGGTTGGTTACGACCGTCACGTCGAAGGCGCGCGTCGCGGTCAACCTGCCATCGCTGGCGGTCACGGTTATCGTTGCGGCGCCCGTCGCCACGCCGGTGACGGTCACGTTTGAACCGGAGACACCCACCGTCGCCTTACCGGTCGCGGAAGAGGATGCCAGATAGGTTAAGGTATCGCCGTCGGGGTCGCTGAAGTTGCCGCTGACATCCACCGTGGCGCTCCCCTTGCCGACACTGACGGTTTGCGCCGAGATACTCCCCGAAGCGGTCGGGCGCCGGTTGACGGTGACAGCGATGGTCTGTGTCGCGCTGGATCCCTGTCCATCGTCCGCGGTGACGGTGATGGTGGCGGCGCCCCCATCCACCGCGCTGATGGTCACGTTTGAACCGGAGACGGCGGCTGTCGCTTTGGCGGCATCGGAGGAGCTCGCGGTGTAGACCATCGCGTCGCCATCGGCTTCGCTGAAGTAGCCGCTCACGTCCACGCTCTTCGGGCTCTCGCCGACATCAACGGTTTGCGCCGGAATCGATCCCGTGGCGCTGACTGCTTTGTTGCTCGCGCGGGGTTGGACGGTGAGTTTAAGTATCGGGCCCGAAGCGTTCGAGTCCAATCCGCCATCGTTGGCGGTGACAGCTATATTGACTTTCCCCTGACGCTTTGCCGTCACCTTGAGGGTGGAACCCGTCAGCGACAGCGTCGCCCTGTCGGGGTAATCGCTGCTCGCCCTGTAGGTCAATGCGTTCCCATCCGGGTCGCTGAACTTGGAGCCGACGTCATACGTGAGGGAATTCGGCACTCGCAGACTCACGTCCGTGAAGACACCGGTGCGGGTGGGCGCTTGGTTGTTCGTCACCCTCGCAGTAAAACCGGTATTCGTACTGTGCTGTCCATCGCTGGCGTTCACTCTAATATACGGTATCCCCACCGCTACGCCGGTGATGGTTAAAATCGAACCCGACAAACTCACCTTCGCTTTGCCGGTATCGGCGGAGCTTACCGAGTAGCGTATGGAGTCGCCATCCGGATCGCTGAAGTAGTTGTCAAGGTCCACCCTTTTGGGGGTGGCGCCCAAAGTCACCGTCTGTATCGTAACGCTGCCGCTCGGGCCCCCCGAGTTAGTTTTCACGGTTACGCTGAAGCTCTGCGTCGCCGACGCCACCTTGTCGCTGGCGGTCACGGTGACGGTCGACGTCCCGTTTACATTTCCCGACAGCCCTATGCCGGCGCCCGACCCGCGGACCGTCACGTGCGCCGAGGTGGTGGTCGCCGAGTAGGTCAGCGGATCGCCGTTCGGGTCGCTGAAGTTGCCGCTCACATCCAGCCACTTGCCGTTGGTGTTCCGGCTCACCGTCTGCGCCGGGATTGTACCCACCGCGGTCGGTCCCTGGTTCGTTACCACCGTTACCGAGATGGTCTGCGTCGCGGATGCGTCCGCATCGCTGGCGGTCACGGTGATGGTCGCCGTTCCCACCGCTTTCGGCGCGATGGTCACGGTTGCACCGGAAATCGCCGCCGTCGCCTTTGCCGCGTCCGACGATGAAACCGTATAGGTCAGCGTGTCGTTATCGGCGTCGCTGAAGGCGCCGCCGACATTGACGCCTCGCGAGTTCGCGCCCGCGCCCATCGTCTGCGACGCGATGGTACCCACCGCGGTCGGCGCGTGGTTGACGCTGACGGCGATGGTCTGCGCCGCGGTGGAGCCCTGCCCGTCGTCGGCGGTGACGGATATCGTCGCCGACCCCGCCGCGATCGGCGTGATGGTTACGGTTGACCCCGACATGCTCGCCTTCGCCACTCCGGCGTCGGACGATGAGGCGGTGTATACCAGCCCGTCGTTGTCCCCGTCGCTGAACTTGCCGCTCACGTTTATCGTCGTGGCGCTGTCGGTGACATCGAATTTCTGCGCCGCGATGGAGCCCACCTTTTGGACAGGTTTGTTGGGGCTGCGAGGCAACACCGTCACGCTCATGGGGCTGCTGACCGACAACAACCCGTCGCTGACAGTTACCGTCAGCGTCGTACTGCCCATGCGCTTCGGGAAAATTGTCAATGTCGAGCCGGACAAACTAAAACTAATCTTGCCGGGATTGGAATCGCTCACCGAGTAGGTCATCGGATCGCCATCCGGCTCGCTGAAGTTGTTGTGAAGATGCCCCACGTATCCCGACGGGACTCGCAGAGACACCGACCCCATCTGATTCCGCAAGGACGGACTCCGATTCGGGATTACCGTTACCGTGAAAACCTGCGTGGCGACGGCAGCTCCGTCGCTGGCGGTCACGGTGATGGTCGCCGTCCCCACCGCGAGGCTGCTGACGGTTAGGATTGAACCCGTCGCGCTCACCGTCGCCTTGCTGGTATCGGAGGAGGTCGCGGTGTAGGTCAAACTATCGCCATCCGGGTCGCTGAAGGCGCCGCTGACGTTGATCGTGCGGGCGCTCGCTCGCAAACCGAGTTTCCGCGACGCGATGCCCCCCACCGCGGTCGGCGCCTGATTGAGCGTCACCGTTACCGGGATAGACTGCGTCGCGCTCAGGCTGCCGTCGCTGGCGGTCACCGTGATGGTGGCGGAACCGACCGCGACGCCGCTGACGGTTACGTTTGCATTGGACACGCTCGCCGTCGCCGTCGCGCTGTCAGACGATGCCACCGTGTAGGTCAACCCATCTCCGTCGGCGTCGCTGAAGTAGCTGCCGACGTTGATCGTGCGGTTGCCCTTGTTGGCGCTTACGGTTTGCGTCGGGATGGCGCCCACCGCGGTCGGCGCGCTGTTCACCTTCGCGGTGAAGGTTTGGTCCGCGCTGGAGCCCTGCCCATCGTCGGCGGTGACGGTTATCGTCGCCGAGCCGCCCGCCACCGGCGCGAGGGTTAGGGTTGTCCCGGACACACTGGCAGTCGCCACGCCCGTCGCCGAGGAGGAGGCGCTATATTTCATCACATCCGGCGGAGTGTCATTGGCGTTGCCGTCGCTGAACTTGCCCTCGACATCAATCGTCACGGCGCTATCGCCCACATCGAATGTCTGATCCGAGATTGAGCCGACGGTTGTGACCGGTTTCTGGCCGTTACGTTGCGTCACCGTTACGTCGAATCCGATGCTCGCGGTCAGGTAGCCATCCGTGGCGGTCAGCGTTACCCGCGTGGCGCCCATACGGCGGCCTTTGAGTTCAATGTTATCGGTATAAGTACTACTCCACTTCGCCCCCAACGCCTGGGTATCGGCAGAAGAAACGGTGACAGTCAGCGAGTCCCCGTCGACATCGGCGAACTTGCCCTCTTTGAAGGTAAGTGTGCTATGCGCCCTTACACTTTTTGCCGCTATTGATGTCGCTACGGTCGGGGCGCGGTTGGTCGTCACGGTTAGCGAAAAGGTCCCCTGCACGGTGGCGCTGCCGTCGCTGGCGGTCACGGTGATGGTCGTCGAGCCGTTCGCCTTTCCGGTGAGGGTTAGGGTCGACCCCGACACGCTCACCGTCGCTTTGTCGGTATCGGAGGAGGTCGCGGTGTAGGTCAAGGCGTCGCCATCGGGGTCGCTGAAGTTGCTACTCACATCCAGCGTGGTGGGGTCCCACCCCACTCTCACCTTCGGCGCCGTGATCGTGCTGGTGGTCGGGGCGCGGTTGCTAGTCACCGTGACGGTGAAGGTCTGGTTCACGGTGGCAACCCCATCATTCGCGGTCACGGTAATTGTCGGTGAGCCCGCCGCGACACCCGTTACGCTTACGATTGCGCCTGACACGCTCACCGTCGCCTGCGCCACAGCGCTGGAGCTCGCGGTGTAGGTCAACGGATCGCCATCCGAGTCGGTGAATTTGCCGCTCACATCAATCGGCTGCGCGTTCCCCACGCCCACCGTCTGACCGGATATTGTCCCCACGGCGGTCGGCGCGTTGTTGGTTTGCACGGTCGCCGTGAACGTCTGATTGACGGAGCCGTCGGCATCGCTGGCGGTCACCGTGATGGTACTGCTGCCCGCCGCTTTTGGCGTGAGGGTCACGGTTGCGCTGGAGACGCTCACCGTCGCTTTGGCGGTATCGGAAGATGAGGCGGTGTAGGTCAAGGTATCATTGTCCGCGTCGCTGAAGTTACCGCTTACGTCTATCTTTCTGGCGTTCGCGCCGGCGCCCATCGTCTGCGCCGCGATGGTCCCCACCGCTGTCGGGAGGCGGTTGACGGTAACGGCGATGGTCTGATCCACGCTGGAGCCCTGCCCGTCGTCCGCGGTGACGGTCACTGTCACCGACCCCGCCGCCACGGGCGTGATCGTAACGGTTGTACCGGACATCCCCGCCGTCGCCTTCGCGGTATCGGAGGAGCTGGCCGAATACGCCATGACATCCCCATCCGTCTCGGTGAATTTGCCGCTCACGTCCACGGTCTTCGCGCTCCCGCCGACGTTCATCCGCTGCGCCGGAATGGAGCCGCTCTTCGCCACGGGGCTGTTGGCGCTGCGGGGTTGCACCGTTGTGGTAATTTGCCGGGCAACGCTCAACTGCCCATCGCTCGCGGTGACGGTTATCTCCACGGAGCCCGACCCGGTCGAGCCGACCCCGCCGATACGCTTGGGCGTGACGCTGACCATCGAACCCGACACGCTCACCGTCGCCACCCCGGTGTCACCGGAGCTCGCGGTGTAGGTCAAGGTATCGCCGTCGGCATCGCTGAAATAGCTGCTAACCGGAAAGGCGACTTGGGTAGGCACTCTGGCGGACCAATTTGGCGGGGAGCCTGCCGTCTGCGGTCCCCGGTTCGCCGTCACGCTCGCGGCGATGGTCTGGGCGCCGGTTGCCGTCCCGTCGCTGGCGGTCACAGTGATTGTCGCAGACCCCACCCCGACACCGGTGAGGCTTACCGTTGCATTGGAAACGCTGATTGTTACCTTGCTCGTATCGGAGGAGCTCGCGGTGTAGGTCAACGCGTCGCCATCGGCGTCGCGGAATTTGCCGCTCACGTCTATCTGCTTGGCGTTCGCACGCAAGCCCATCGTCTGCGCCGCGATTGTGCCTACGGCTATCGGCGCTTGATTCGTTACCACGGTTGCCGTGAATGTTTGGCTGGCGGAGGCGACCCCGTCACTGGCGGTGACGGTGACCGTCGTTGACCCCGCCGCCACGGCGGTGATGGTTACCGTTGAATTTGACACACTCACCGTCGCTTTACTCGTCGCGGAAGATGAGGCGGAGTAAGCCAACGTATCATTGTCGGGGTCGGTGAAATAGCCGCTAACGTCCAGAGCGGTCGCGCTCTTGCCGATTGTCAATGTCTGATCCGGAATCGTCCCTTTCGCCGCGGGGGCGCGGTTCTTGACCACGGTCACCGAGAAGGTCTGGGTGCCGGTGGCGTCAACGTCGCTTGCGTAAACGGTAATTGTCGCCGTGCCCAGCGCGATGGCGGTGACGGTGACGGTTGAACCGGATACGGCGACCGTTGCCGCGTCTTGATTGGAGGAGATCGCCGTATAACTCAAGGTATCGCCATCCGGGTCGCTGAAGTAGCCGCTCACGTCTACGGTCTCACTCCCGTCCGAAGCCAGCGTCTGTGTCGGGATGGTCCCCACCGGGGCCGGGGCGCGGTTCACCGTCAGGGTGAAAGCCTGCTGGGCGGTTGCCCCCTGCTCATTTTTCGCGGTGATGGTGATTGTGGTTTCGCCCGCCTGCGCCGCGGCCATCCTCAACGTTCCGCCCTGCACGGTTGTCGTCGCCTTGTTGCCGTTGGAGGAGGTCACGGTGTAAGTCACCGCGCCGCCCGCCACCCCGTCGCTGAAGTAGTTGTCCAAGTCCAGCGACTTGCCATCCTCGCCTATCGTCACCGTCTGCGCGCCGATTTCGCCCACCGGCGCCAGAGAAGCGCCTTTGGGATTAATTATTATCGAGATGGTCTGCGTTGCGGACAATTTGCCGTCGCTGGCGGTTACCGTCACCGTGGCGCTCCCCTCGGCTACCGGCGTGATGGTCACGGTTGAACCCGACACGCTTGCGGTCGCCTTGCTTCTATCGGATGATGAAACGGCGTAGGTGAGCGTATCGCCGTCGGGATCGCTAAACTTGCTGGACACGTCAACCGTAACCGCGCTGCCGCCGACCGAGACCGACTTGGCGCCGATCGTCCCCACGGCTTCGGGGGCGCGGTTCTTCGGCGCTTTCACGGTGACGGAAATGCTTTGCGTCGCGGTCAACGAGCCGTCGCTGGCGGTCACTGTCACCGTGGCGGAGCCGGCCGCCACGGGGGTAATTGTCAGCGTTGACTCCGAGACGCCGGCTGTCGCCTTCGCTTTGTCGGATGATGAGGCGGTGTAAGTGAGCGTGTCCCCGTCGGGATCGCTGAAATCGCCGCTAACGTCCAGTTCGATGGCGTCGCCGCCAACCGTCACCTGTACCGCCGAGATCGATCCGATGGCGGTCGGCGCGCGGTTCGCCTGCGCGTTCACGGTCACGGAGATGGATTGCGTCGCCATCAAGGAGCCGTCGCTGGCGGTTACCGTAATCGTGGCGCTGCCGGCGGCTACCGGCGTGATAGTCACGGTTGAATCCGAGACGCTGGCTGTCGCTTTCGCTTCGTCCGACGATGAAGCGGTGTAGGTCAGGGTGTCGCTGTCGGGATCGCTAAAATTGCTCGATACGTCAACCGTCGCCGCGCTCCCGCCCACCGTCACGGTTTGGGCGTCGATCGTGCCTACGGCTGTGGGGGCGTTGTTGCCCGCGGCGTTCACCGTCACGGAGATGGATTGCGTCGCCGTCAAGGAGCCGTCGCTGGCGGTTACCGTAATCGTGGCGCTGCCGGCGGCGACCGGCGTGATGCTTACCGTGGAGCCGGATACGCTCGCTGTCGCTTTGGCTTCGTCCGACGATGAAGCGGTGTAGGTCAGGGTGTCGCTGTCGGGATCGCTGAACTTGCTCGATACGTCAACCGTCGCCGCGCCCCCGCCGACCGTCACGGTTTGGGCGTCAATCGTGCCTACGGCGGTCGGGGCATTGTTGCCCGCGGCGTTCACCGTCACGGAGATGGATTGCGTCGCCGTCAAGGAGCCGTCGCTGGCGGTTACCGTAATCGTGGCGCTGCCGGCGGCGACCGGCGTGATGGTCACGGTTGAATCCGAGACGCTGGCTGTCGCTTTGGCTTCATCCGACGATGAAGCGGTGTAGGTCAGGGTATCGCTGTCGGGGTCGCTGAACTTGCTCGATACGTCAACCGTCGCCGCGCCCCCGCCCACGGTCACGGTTTGGGCGTCAATCGTGCCTACCGCGGTGGGCGCGCTGTTGCCCGCGGCGTTCACGCTGACGGAAACGCTCTGGGTCGCGTTCAATTTTCCATCGCTCGCGACGACCGACACTGTCAGCGTACCTTCGGCGACGGGCGTAATCGTCACGGTTGAACCGGACACACTCACGGTCGCCTTCGCGACATCGGACGATGACGCCGCGAAAATCAGGGTATCCCCGTCAGGGTCGCTGAAGGCGCTAGATACGTCCACCGTGGCGGCGCTCCCGCCCACCTTTACCGTCTGGGCGCTGATTGTGCCTACCGTTGTCGGGGCGCGATTGGCTTGCGCGTTCACGCTGACGGAGATGGATTGCGTCGCCGTCAAAGAGCCGTCGCTGGCGGTTACGGTGATGGTGGCGCTGCCCTCGGCTACCGGCGTAATGCTGACCGTGGAGCCCGATACGCTCGCTGTCGCTTTCGCGCTATCGGATGATGAGGCGGTGTAAGTGAGCGCGTCCCCATCGGGATCGCTGAAGGCGCTGGATACGTCAACCGAAGCGGCGCTCCCGCCTACGCTCACCGTCTGGGCACTGATGGTGCCGACGGCTGTCGGGGCATTGTTGCTCTGGGTGCTTACGGTCACTGAAACGCTCTGCGTCGCTGTCAATTTTCCATCGCTGGCAATGACCGACACAGTCAGCGAGCCTTCCGCTACCGGCGTAATCGTGACGGTCGAGCCGGAGACGCTCACGGACGCCTTCGCGTCGTCGGACGATGAAGCCGCGAAAATCAAGGTATCCCCGTCGGGGTCGCTGAAATTGCTACTTACGTCTACCGTGGCGGCGCTCCCGCCTACGGATACCGTTTGGTCTGAAATTGATCCCACGGTAGTCGGGGCGCGATTGGCTTGCGCGTTCACGGTCACCGAAATCGATTGCGTGGCGCTGAGCGAGCCGTCACTGGCGGTCACCGTGATGGTGGCACTGCCCTCGGCTACCGGCGTGACGCTGACCGTGGAGCCGGAGACGCTCGCCGTGGCTTTCGCGTCGTCGGAGGATGATGCCGTATATATTAATGTGTCTCCATCGGGATCGCTGAAGTTGCTTGACACGTCTACCGAAGCGGCGCTCCCGCCCACGGATACCGTTTGGTCTGAAATTGATCCCACGGTAGTCGGGGCGCGATTCGCTTGCGCGTTCACGGTCACCGAAATCGACTGCGTGGCGGAGAGGGAGCCGTCACTCGCGGTTACGGTGATCGTTGCGCTGCCCTCCGCTACCGGCGTGACGCTGACCGTGGAGCCGGAGACGCTTGCCGTGGCTTTCGCGGCGTCGGAGGATGAGGCCGTATATATTAATGTGTCTCCATCGGGATCGCTGAAGTTGCTTGACACGTCTACCGAAGCGGCGCTCCCGCCTACTGTCACTGTCTGCGCGTCAATGCTGCCTACGGCCGTCGGGGCGCGATTCGCTTGCGCGTTCACGGTCACCGAAATCGACTGCGTGGCGGAGAGGGAGCCGTCACTGGCGGTCACCGTGATCGTGGCGCTGCCCTCGGCTACCGGCGTAATGCTCACCGTGGAGCCGGAGACGCTCGCCGTGGCTTTCGCGTCGTCGGAGGATGATGCCGTATATATTAATGTGTCTCCATCGGGATCACTGAAGTTGCTCGACACGTCAACCGTGGCGGCGCTCCCGCCTACGGTTACTGTCTGCGCGTCAATGCTGCCAACGACGGTCGGGGCGCGATTCGCCTGCGCGTTCACGGTCACGGAGATGGATTGCGTGGCGGAGAGGGAGCCGTCACTGGCGGTTACCGTAATCGTGGCGCTGCCCTCGGCTACCGGCGTGACGCTGACCGTGGAACCCGATACGCTCGCCGTAGCTTTCGCGTCGTCGGAGGATGATGCCGTATATATTAATGTGTCTCCGTCGGGATCGCTGAAGGCGCTCGACACGTCAACCGACGCGGCGCTACCGCCGACGGTCACCGTCTGATCGGAAATTGAACCCACGGCGGTCGGCGCGCGGTTCGCTTGCGCGTTCACGGTCACCGAAATCGACTGCGTGGCGGAGAGGGAGCCGTCACTCGCGGTTACGGTGATGGTGGCGCTGCCCTCGGCTACCGTCGTGACGCTGACCGTGGAACCCGATACGCTCGCCGTGGCTTTTGCATCATCGGAGGATGACGCCGTATATATTAATGTGTCTCCATCGGGATCGCTGAAGGCGCTAGACACGTCTACCGAAGCGGCGCTACCGCCCACGGTGACCGTCTGCGCGTCAATGCTGCCAACGGCGGTCGGGGCGCGATTCGCTTGCGCGTTCACGGTCACCGAGATGGATTGCGTGGCGGAGAGGGAGCCATCACTGGCGGTCACGGTTACCGTGGCGCTGCCCTCGGCTACCGGCGTGACGCTGACCGTGGAGCCGGAGACGCTCGCCGTGGCTTTCGCGCTATCTGAGGATGATGCGGTGTATGTTAATGTGTCCCCGTCGGGATCGCTGAAGTTGCTTGATACGTCTACCGAAGCGGCGCTTCCGCCGACGGTCACTGTTTGATCGGAAATTGAACCTACGGCGGTTGGGGCGCGATTCGCTTGCGCGTTCACGGTCACCGAAATCGACTGCGTGGCGGAGAGGGAGCCGTCACTCGCTGTCACCGTAATCGTGGCGCTGCCCTCGGCTACCGGCGTGACGCTGACCGTGGAGCCGGAGACGCTCGCCGTGGCTTTCGCGCTGTCGGAGGATGATGCCGTATATATTAATGTGTCTCCGTCGGGATCGCTGAAGTTGCTTGATACGTCCACCGAAGCGGCGCTCCCGCCTACGGTTACCGTTTGGTCTGAAATTGATCCCACGGTAGTCGGGGCGCGATTCGCCTGCGCGTTCACGGTCACCGAAATCGACTGCGTGGCGGAGAGGGAGCCGTCACTCGCGGTCACCGTGATCGTGGCGCTGCCCTCCGCCACCGGCGTGACGCTGACCGTGGAGCCGGAGACGCTCGCCGTGGCTTTCGCGCTATCCGAGGATGAAGCCGTATATATTAATGTGTCTCCATCGGGATCGCTGAAGTTGCTTGATACGTCTACCGAAGCGGCGCTTCCGCCGACGGATACCGTTTGGTCTGAAATTGATCCCACGGTAGTCGGGGCGCGATTCGCTTGCGCGCTCACGGTCACGGAAATCGACTGCGTGGCGGAGAGGGAGCCGTCACTCGCGGTTACCGTAATCGTGGCGCTGCCCTCGGCTACCGGCGTGACGCTGACCGTGGAACCTGAGACGCTCGCCGTGGCTTTCGCATCGTCGGAGGATGAGGCGGTGTATATTAATGTGTCTCCATCGGGGTCGCTGAAGTTACTCGACACGTCTACCGAAGCGGCGCTACCGCCCACGGTGACTGTCTGCGCGTCAATGCTGCCAACGGCGGTCGGGGCGCGGTTGGCCTGCGCGTTCACGGTCACCGAAATGCTCTGCGTGGCGGAGAGGGAGCCGTCACTGGCGGTCACCGTAATCGTGGCGCTGCCCTCGGCTACCGGCGTGACGCTGACCGTGGAACCCGACACGCTCGCCGTGGCTTTCGCGTCATCGGAGGATGACGCCGTATATATTAATGTGTCTCCATCGGGATCGCTGAAGTTGCTCGACACGTCCACCGACGCGGCGCTCCCGCCCACGGTCACCGTCTGGGCGCTGATGCTGCCAACGGCTGTCGGCGCTTGGTTCGGCGCCGGATTCACCGTCACCGAGAAACTGGCGCTAGCCGAGCTCCCGCCGCGCCCGGTCGCGGTCACGGTAATGGTTGCGGTACCTTCCGCCACTGGCGAGACGGTTACGGTTGTACCCGACACACTCGCCGACGCCACGCCGGAATCGGACGACGACACCGTGTAGGACAGCCTGCCGCCGGGGTCGCTGAAGTGGGTTCCGACATCCACACTGCCGGAAGACCCGCCGACGGTCAGCGTCAGGTCCGATAGCGCCGCATTCGCATCTTGGGCGCCGGCGCCAGCCCAATCCGACAGCGGAGTCGTAAAGGTTAAGATGGTTGCCAGGAAGAAAACCGCGAAAGTTACGCTTCTGATACGACAGATACGATTCATATTCACCCTCAATTTTTTTGTTGTTGTTACGTGATTAAGAAATTGATACCCGATTAATTAGAAAAAGACGGGGCCCTTTATAGCACAAATCACGCCAACTTTTTAAACTGTAGGAGGAATCTCCCAATCCCGACCTACCGGGTGGGGACAGGGTCAGGGGAATCGCACCTGATTTTTGGCATAAGGAAGATTGGAAGGTTGGAAGACGGGAAGGGTGAAAAATTTCCGTCCACCCATACCTCAAACCCAGATGGATACATAAAATCCGGTGGATTGTTCAATAAGTGGTCGCAGTGTTGGGTTTCACTACGATTTTGGGGGCTTTTAGCAGTATCGATATCTGGGCGCAGTTAGCCTATGGACGTGTCGTTCTTGATGTGCCGTTCAACCCAACCTACGAATTTTCGCTGGAAAGTATGTAGGGTGGGCGCTACCCACCCTACAACTCCAAATCCCCGCGAAAAACGCTTGACATTTATCCGGGCAAACTGGTATCATGTTCGTATGGTAAAGTATGACGAGATTTTCAAGTACATTCTCGGCAATTTCCCGCGTGCGTTGGCGGCGCTGGCGCTGAATACGCCGGAGGTGGTAGTCGGGGAGAGCTTGTCTACGGAGCTACCGACGGTTCAGACGCATCGCAGCGATATGGCGTTTCATATCCGCCTGCCCGGCGGTGAGGAGGCAATCCTGCATATCGAGGCGCAAACCGATGACAGTACCCGCAAACCTATGCACCTGCGGATGCTGCATTATTCAAGTTCACTTGCCCTCAAGTATGAAAAGAACGTCTATTCCGCGGTGTTGTATTTCCGTCCCCCTGCGGGACGGAACGACCCGGGCGTCTACCGGCACGGAAACGAACAATTGGGCGGCGTGTCCTTCCGATATAAAGTCATCCGGATGTATGACTTGGAAGGCCAGGACTTTTTGGATCCCGAAGCTATCGGGTTACTGCCTTTCACGGCATTGATGAAACATCCCGAAGACATGACCCCCAAAGCCTGGGTCGAGAAGTGCATAGAGACGACGCTGGCGACTGATGTTGACAGCAATGAGCAATCAACACTTTTATTTGCGCTCTCCCTTTTCGGGAGTATAGCGCATCCCAAAGAGTTTTTCGAGGACCCCAAATTGGAGGCAATCATGCAAGAATCACCTTTTTACGAAAGTGTAATGCAGCGCGGTATTGTGCGAGGCAGAGAGGAAGGCATTGAGCTAGGTGAGAAGCGAGGCGAGTGGCGAGGGGCGCGCCAAACGAGTATTGAAAGCACAATGAACGTTTTCACCCATCGATTCCCAAACGCGGATGCCAACGCCCTCAAAGACATGCTTGAAGCCATTGACGATCTCGACCGCCTCAAGCAGGTGAACCTCAATGCCTCCATAGCAGAGAGTCTTCAGGCGTTCCAAGAGTCCCTAAACGGAGTTTAGCCGATCCCCCGAAACCGAGTTTTTTCCCCAAAACTCGGTTTCTCGCCCCAAACCCTCCACTGGCCACAGGCAACTGACCACTGGCCACTGTCTTTTTTCGGGAGTATAACGCATCCCAAAGAGTTTTTCGAGGACCCCAAATTGGAGGCAATCATGCAAGAATCACCTTTTTACGAAAGTGTAATGCAGCGCGGTATTGTGCGAGGCAGAGAGGAAGGCATTGAGCTAGGTGAGAAGCGAGGCGAGTGGCGAGGGGCGCGCCAAACGAGTATTGAAAGCACAATGAACGTTTTCACCCATCGATTCCCAAACGCGGATGCCAACGCCCTCAAAGACGAGCTTGAAGCCATTGACGATCTTGACCGCCTCAAGCAGGTGAACTTGGATGCTTCCATAGCAGAGAGTCTTCAGGCGTTCCAAGAGTCCCTAAACGGAGTTTAGCCGATCTCCCCGAAACCGAGTTTCTTCCCCAAAACTCGGTTTCTCGCCCCAAACCCTCCACTGGCCACAGGCAACTGACCACTGGTCACTGTCTTTTTTCGGGAGTATAACGCATCCCAAAGAGTTTTTCGAGGACCCCAAATTGGAGGCAATCATGCAAGAATCACCTTTTTACGAAAGTGTACTGCAGCGCGGCGCGCGCCAAACGAGTATTGAAAGCACAATGAATGTTTTCACCCATCGATTCCCAAACGCGGATGCCAACGCCCTCAAAGATATGCTTGAAGCCATTGACGATCTTGACCGCCTCAAGCAGGTGAACCTGGATGCCTCCATAGCAGAGAGTCTTCAGGCGTTTCAAGAGTCCCTAAACGGAGTTTAGCCAATCTCCCCGAAACCGAGTTTTTTCCTCAAAACTCGGTTTCTCGCCCCAAACCCTCCACTGGCCACAGGCAACTGACCACTGGCAACTGTCTTTTTTGAGGCAATCATGCAAGAATCACCTTTTTACGAAAGTGTAATGCAGCGCGGCGAACAGCGAGGAATTAAGTTAGGCGCGCGCCAAATGAGAATTGAAAGCACATTGGACATTCTCACCGATCGATTCCCGAGCGCGGATGTCAACACCCTGAAAGACACGCTTGAAGCCATTGACGATCTCGACCGCCTCAAACAGTTGAACATAAATGCCTACAGAGCATCGAGCCTTCACGCGTTCGAAGAGTCCCTAAACGGAGTTTAGCCAATCTCCCCGAAACCGATCAAACGAATGAATAATGAGTAGGATTTACTATCGCCTTCGCTATTCACTCAGTTGATCGATAGAGATCCCTTTTTTCCCCAAAACTCGGTTTCTTCCCGGCATCAATGCATTACAACATCGGCATAAGGACTTACGCGCCTTTGTAGGGAACAACGATCGTTGTTCCCTACACATGAAAAACAAACCATCTAATTGCATTGACCGGAATTTTCTAATCCGCGTTTATCCGCGTCCCTCTTCATACATTTACGATTTTTTTCACATTTTTTTCAGACAGCGTTCGCGAAGCGGTTTGACGGGCTGAAGGCGGCGGCTCAAACTGTCGCATAATACAACAGTGCAAACGGGAAAAATGGCGAGAAAGCTAGCAGTGACGGGAGTTCGTGGGGATTTCGTCGCAATGTGCGACATCGGCGCATTTTGCAACAGTGGAAATTGCACTAAGGGAAGGTTGCGCCGAGAGGCGCAAAAAAAAATCGCCGGCGTCGGGATCGGGAGAGGGATCTCTATCGCACTCGCTATTCACTCGTTTGATCGCTCCTACCGGGCGTTTTTTCGGCGTAGGTTGTACGGTTGGGTTTTCTGCTAGGCGTCCTCCTTGACATGGTTTAATCTGTTCAACTTCCGGTGAAACGTGGCGCGATTGATTCCCAGCGCTTCCGACGCCTTGGTTACGTTGTTATCCGTCACGTTCAGCGCGTGGAGGATGGCGCGGCGTTCCACCTCTTTAAGCGGAATAATCACATTTGAAACCGACACCAACGGGTCGCTCACTTCCGCGGATCGCGTCTTCGGAATCTGCAGCGGCAGACTGCCGGGTTGCAGCAACCCGGAGGTTTCAAGCAGCACGGCTCGCTCGATTACGTTCTCCAGTTCGCGCACGTTGCCCGGGAAGTCGTACTGCACCAAGAGCTGCAACGCCTCCGGCGAGATGGCGCGAACGGGTTTTTCGACGCTCTCGGCATATTTGTCGAGGAAGTGATTCGCCAGCATCGGAATATCTTCGCGGCGCTCCCTAAGCGGCGGAATAACGATGGGGAAGGCGGCGATGCGATAATACAAATCCTCTCGGAACACGTTCGCCTTCACAGCCGCTTCCAGATCGTGGTTCGTGGCGGCGAGCACGCGTATATCGGTCGAAATATCCGCCGTGCCGCCGACGCGCTGAATCTGGCGCTCCTGCAGCACGCGCAACAACTTGGTTTGGAGATTGGCTTGCATGTCGCCGATCTCGTCAAGAAAGATGGTGCCTTTGTTGGCTTGTTCGAACTTGCCGATGCGTCTGGCGGCTGCCCCGGTGAAGGCGCCGCGCTCATGACCGAACAACTCGCTTTCGATGAGCGATTCGGGAATGGCGGCGCAGTTGATGGTGATAAACGGGCCATCTTTTCGTTGACTGTTGTAGTGGATGGCGCGGGCGACCAACTCCTTGCCCGTGCCGCTTTCACCCTGAATAAGCACGGTGACATTGCCCTCGGCGGCGCGCTGAATGAGGGCGTACAACTGTTGCATCTCCTTGCTTTTGCCGACGATCTCGTCAAAGGAATTGGCGGTTTCGAGTTCGGCTCGCAGACGCACGACTTCCGCCTTCATGCGCTGAATTTCGGCTTCTTTGGACATGTCGCGATAACTCACCACGCTGCCGCCCCCGTCGCCGTCACCGCCCTTGACCGGAATAGCCACCCGATAATAGAGCCGCTGCGGCGACTCGTCATCGCCTCCGACCTCTTCCACGATGCTATCCGCATTCTCCAGCTGGGCGGCTTGATCTTCATCGGGATGTTCCAACGCATGCAGCCGCTCATTTACGCGGGCGTTAAGCTCGTCGGGCGATAATTCATGAATCTGCTCCGCGGACAGATCGAACAACTGTCGGTATCCCGTATTGGCAAAGAGCATACGGCCATTGTCGTCAAACATGCCGATGGCGTCGCCGGTGGCGTCGATGACGGTTTCAAGCCTTTGGTGGCTGGTCGTCAGTCGGCGCCGGTTTTCCACCAGCTCCTGTTCAACGTTCCACTTCTGAACGAGGGACATCGTGATCTGCTGCACCTCTTCCCGCGCGAAAGGCTTCCTGATATAGAGCAACTTGTGCAGCAACTCCATATCCCGCACGATCTCCGGCAGCGGTTTGTCCGTGTACGCCGTCATGATGACAATTTCGATGTCTTTCTCGATCTTGCGTATCCGCCGAATGGTTTCGATGCCGTCTATTCCCGGCGGCATCCGGATATCGACGTAGGCGACGGCAATCGGATTGCCCGCCTGCTTCGCGGACACCACGAGCTCGTAAGCTCGCTCGCCGCTTGACGCGTGAAAGAGCTCGAGATCGGGAAGGAATGAGTCGTCGGTTTCCTCGAGAAACGCCCCCGCCAGATCGTCGGTGGAGGTCTCCGATGATCCGGAGGATAACATGTCGTCAAAGTCGTCGTGGATGTTGTCCTGGTCGTCGACGATCAGGACGCGATTGTTCCATCCGTTGTCGTGATTTTTGGATTTCAATTTTCCGCCTCGTAATTCGCGATACGTGATGCGTGATGCGTATTGCGTGTTTCCGTCTCCTGTCGGCGCCGTTGGAAACCGCGCCTGCCGTTGTGTTTTATGGGGTGACCGTAGCCAGTCGCAGCTTGACGCGCATGGTCGTGCCTTTGCCGATGCCGTCGCTCAGCGGCTGGATTTCGCCCCCGCAACCGATGGCAAAATTCGCGCTAGAATGCAGACCTAGCCCGCTGCCCGATTTTTTCGTGGTGTAGCCGGCGGCAAAGACCTTCTTGTAGCTTTCCGGTTCCAGCCCGATGCCGTTATCCACGATGTCAATGAGAAGAAAATCGCCCTGAACATATCCGTTTATCTCAATCCGCGGCGCGCCATTCAATCCGCTCCTCTGCGTAAGTTCATCAATGGCTTCAATGGAGTTTTTGATCAGATTGACTATCATCTGATGGAACTGGTTCTCCTGAATGCGCACCTCGCGGGGCGCGTTCGAACAATCGATCCGAATCTCGATGCTTCGAGTGTCCATTGACTCCTGCAACAATTTCGCGGCATCCGTCAACGCCTTCTGGAGAATAATGTCCTTGCGCACGGCGCTCACGGCGCTATAAGATTTCTGTGTTCGGATAATGTCGGCGATGTGAGTGGCTCTGCTGGAAACGCGATCGACGGTGCGCTCCAGCCGCTCATTCTGCTTGGCGAAATCCTCCGCCAGCGCCAGCATGAACGGGAGCGCCTTTTTGCCCTGCGGATCATCTTTGATGTAGCCGACCCAGTCGTCCTCATGCCGCTTTACCGCGTCCGCCAGAGCCGTGAAACGTTGGATCAATTTATCCTCAATCAACTCCTCGTGAAGCGTGCCGATGCCGACCATGACGCTGTTGATGGCATTCCCGATATTGTGGAGGATGGTATCCACCACCTCCAAGCGCCCTTGCGCGAACGCCTGCGCCAAGGCTTCCTCTTCAAGCACTCGCTCGGTGATGTCGCGAAACACGACGACGCCTCCGTTCTCGATGCCCCACTGGTTGCGGATGGGTCTGCCGCTCGAGCTGATGAAGACGCCATCGGGGTATCTGTCGCGTTGGCTGACAAAGAGACTGATTTCGTCCGTTGCCTCGCCTCGTATGGCGCGCCTGACGGGCAATTCGTCATGCGGAAACGGCGTGACGCGGTCCGGATAGTAGAAGTCGTTTCCGGCGGTCAACGTGTTGAGCGTCCACGACTCGGGCGGCCCATCCCAGATATCGAAGCCGAGTATCCGTTGCGCTCCGGGATTGAAAATGCGAATCTCGGCGTTTTCGTTGGCGACGACCACGCCGTCACTGATATTGTCGAAGATGGATTCCATGAATTGCGTTTGGCTCTTGAGTTTCTCGATTGTCTCCTCCAAACGCAATTCCGTTTGCTTGAGTTTGGTGATATCTCGGAGGATTATGACCCCGCCGCGCACGCCACCCTCCTTCTCGAGCAGCGGCCTTCCGTGGACGTTGATATAAATCCCGTCCGGTCTCATCGCGTTCCTGATTATCAGATTGACGCCATCTGTCGCCTTGCCCTGCATGGCGTGGACAAGCGGAAGTTCTTCCATCGGGACGAGCGTGACGCCATCCTCGTAAAATGTGCCGAACCTCTCCGACCATTCGTCGGCTGGCGTGTCGTCCGCTCCCATGCCGACGATTTCTTCGGCGCTCGGATTGACCAGCAGGAAATTGCCCGCTTCGTCCGTCGCCACGACCCCGTCACTCATGCTCTCGAACACGGTTTCCATCAGTTGCGTCTGATTCTGAAGTTTGTCAATGGTTTGCTCGAGATCGCGCTCGGCGGCTTTGAGTTTGGAAGTGTCTCGGAACACAATCACGACGCCGGTGTGGTTTCTCTGCATATCGGTGATGGGCGCCGCCGTGAAGTCGATTGGCACTTCCCCCCCGTCTCTGCGGATGAGCACCGTATCGTGGTCAATCCGTTCCACCACGGAACTGTTCTCGAGCGCATTGATTACCGCTTGCTGCGCCGGATCGCCATCCTCTTCAACCACGGTTTTGAACACGTCCCACAGCGGTTGGTCCATGGCATGACGCTTCTCCCACCCGGTTAGACGCTTGGCGACCGAGTTTTCGAAGATGATCTTCCCGTCCTTATTCGCGGCGATCACGCCTTCGCCGAGACTGTCCAAAATGGTGGCGCGCCGGCGTTCCCGATTGGCGGATCGCTGATCTTCCTCGTGCCAGAACAGGTGATTCTCGATGCTGAGGCGCAACTGGTCGGTAAGATAAGGTTTGTAAACATGCCCGAACGCTCGGGTGATCTTCACGCGCTCCAGCAACCCGTCGTTTACATAATCGGTAAGATATACGATTGGAATGCCCAAGCGCTCGTACACACTCTTGGCAATATCGACGCCGCTCATCGTTTCTTCGGGGCCAATACCGATTAATGCCAGATCGGGGGCAATCTTCACCGCCGCGTCAACGGCTTGCGAGTCGCCTGGAACGGTCGCGCAGACGTTATAACCCAACCCCGCAAGCCGCTCCGCAATATCGTCGGCTATATCGGAATTGTCCTCTACAATCAGAATTTTAGCTCTTTTCGACAAAGTAGTCTCTCCTTGTTTGTCGGTAGATTCGGAAGACTTGTCTTGAACCCGCGCCTCCCCCAATCTGAACATCCAATGCACGTCAAACCCGGTATGAGGGATCTCCTGATCCTGACGAAAAAACCGAGTTTTGAGGAAAAAACTCGGTTTTGCACAACAGTCGAGATCGGGAGATTCCTCCTACGGCTCCAAACAAAAAATTTTCGCGGTTACGGCGTGATGGAATCCAGCCTGAGCATGATCCGCATTGTGGTTCCTTGCCCGATTCCCTCACTCAGCGGGTAGATTTTCCCGCCGGAGCCGACCACGAAATTCGCGGTTGAATGAAGCCCCAATCCGCTTCCGGAACCCTTCGTGGTGTAGCCCGCGGCAAAAATTGTCTTGTGCTTGCCCTTGTCTATGCCGATTCCGTTGTCCGTCACATCAAGCGCCAAGTAATCCTTCTCGGGGTAAGCTTTTACCTCTATGCGCGGCGGATGGTCGAGCCCTTCGGTCGCGGCAAGCTCATCGATAGCTTCAATCGAGTTCTTGATGAGATTCACAATCATCTGATGAAATTGGCTTTCTTGAACGCGAATCTCGTTGGGCGCTTTACGGCAGTCAATGTCAAGCTGAATGCCTCTCTTGTCCAATGACTCTTGCAGCAACTTCGCGCCCTCATTGAGGATTTTCTTCAGGTTAACGTCCTTTCGCACGGCGCTGGCGTTGCTAAACGATTTCTGCGTGCGCACAATGTCAACGATGTGCGTCGCTCGGCTGTTCACGCGATCGACCGTTTGTTTCAAATCGTTGTTCTGCTTCGTAAAATCTTCGGCGAGCGCCATAACAAACGGCAGCACCTTCTGACCCTGCGGGTCGTTCTCGATGTAATCAAGCCAATCGTCCTGATGCGCCCGGATGGCGTCGGCAAGCGCGTTGAGGCGGTGAATCAACCGATTGTCGGTCAATCGCCCGTTCAATGTTCCGATGCCGGTCACGACGCTATTGATGGAGTTGCCGATATTGTGCAGGATAGTGTCCACGATTTCGATACGTCCCTGCGAGAAGGCTTGCGTCAACGCCTCTTCCGCCACAATCTTGTCCGACACATCGTGGAAAACCGCCACGCCGCCCCTCAGTTCGCCGTGCGAATCGTACATCGGTCTGCCGCTAACGCTGATGTAAAGTCCATCCGGCAACCCGGCGTGGCGCACGAAAATCTCGACACCGTCCGTCTCTTCGCCCATTATTGCCTTGGCGAGCGGAAGTTCCTCCGGCGGATACGGCGTCTCTCTGTCGGGGAAGAACAAGCCATAATGCTCCGACCAGTCGTCGGGATCCGCGTCGCTCGCGCCCTGCCCCACGATTCGTTCCGCGCTCGGATTAAAGATTGTGAATTGCCCTTTCTCATCTGACGCCACCACGCCGTCGCTGATATTGTCGAAGATGGACTGCATCAGTTGGCTCTGATGCTCGAGTTGGTCGATCGAGTCTTTAAGTTGCTGTTCGGTCTGCTTAATCCGCGTAATGTCGCGGGCGACCGCGACACCGCCGTCAATGGCGCCGGACTCGTCTCGCAGCGGGCTGGCGCTAACGCTCACGTGAACGCCGTCGGGCAGCGCGTTGTTCCGCACCACCATCTCGACTTCGGTCGGCGCCTCCCCCTTGAGCGCTCGGTTGAGCGGCAGTTCGTTGGAGGGAAAAGGCGTCTCACCGTCGGCAAGGTACAAACCGAATCTTTGCGGCGCCTGGTCGAGCGTTGTATCCTCCAGCTCTACCTCCGTCATCTCCCGCGCCTTGCGATTCAACAATTTGTACGTCCCCTCCGAGTCCACCACGATAACGCCATCGCTGATGCCGTTGAACACGGTGTTCAACAAGCGCGATTGGTTCCGGAGCTCTTCGACCGTTCTCTCCAAGCGACTCTCCACCGCCTTCAACTTCGTCACATCTCGGAAGACGCAAACGCCTCCGCGTAACGCGCCGTTTTCGTTACGCAACGGGCGCGCCGTGACCCTCACATGAACGCCTTCCGGCCTCGCCTCGTTCCGCATGAACATGTCGACATCATCCGTGCTCCTGCCCCGTATGGCGTGATACAGCGGAAGCTCATCCGTCGGATATAGCGTCTCGGTGTCGGGATAAAATATGCCGTATGACCCGCTCCACTCGTCCGGCTTCATCGGCATTGGCCCAATGCCGACAATCTGTTCCGCGCTCGGATTAAAGAATAGGAGCTCCCCTTTTTCGTCAGCTACAATCAATCCCTCGCCGAGACTGTTAAATACGGTGTCCATCAGTTGCGCTTGCTGTTGATGATTCCGCATCATCTGCTCCATCTCTTCCATCGCCAACTTGTCTGCCGTGATGTCGCTGATCACCGCGATGGCGCCGGTCACTTCGTCAGTGTCATGACCGTAAAGAGGATAAGCCCTGGCACGGAGAAAAGTTCTACCGGGCTTGCCCTCATTTTGCAGAAAGAACTCCAGCTCCTCTGTCTCCTCCCCTTGGAGGGCGCGGTAGAGCAGATTTTCATGTGTTGGCACCTGCGTCTCTTCGTCAAGATGGAACAGTCCGTACTTTTCACCCCAATCTTCGGGCGGCGCATCCTCCAACTTCACGCCGCTCATCCGCTGCAAACTGGGATTGGTGAGCAAGAAGTCCCCGGCGGTGTCAACTACCGCTACGCCGTCACTGATGCTGTCAAAGGCGGTCTGCATGATTCGAGTCTGCTGTTCCAACTCGCGAATAGTAGCCTCCAACCTTTCTTCGGTTGCCCTGAGTTGCGTAATGTCATGGGAAACGGCGACGCCGCCCATTAATTCTCCCTTTTCGTCAAACAGTGGCCTGCCGCTTACCTCAAGAACGAACGACTTGTCCCCGGCGCTCACGCGCATCAGCGCTCTGTTCGTCGAATCGCCGCGTAAGGCGCGCACCAACGGCAAATCATCTACCGCATATTTGGTCTCACCATCAAGATGATAGACTTGATACATGTCGGGCCACTCCTCCATATCCGAAAGCGTAGGTTCGCGCCCGCCGACGACTTCGTCCGTCTTCTCGTTATAGAGTATGTTGTTGCCGCGCAAGTCGGTTGCCATCACGCCGTCCGCTATAGCGCCGACGACAGTTTCCATGATTCTGGTCTGCTTTTGAAGTTCGCCAATCGTTGCCCTCAACTCGTCTTCGACTCTCTTGAGTTCCGTTATATCCTGCGTTACGACAACGCCCCCTTTCAGGTTGTCGTTTTTGTCGTACAGAGGCCTCCCGCTCGCCACGACAAAGGTGCCGTCGGGATTCCGTTCATTACGCACACACATCTCGACATTGTCTGTCGCCTCGCCGCGAAGGGCGCGGACAAGCGGCAATTCGTCCTCGGCGAAAAGCGTCCCGCTGTCCGGATGGAAGAGACCGTACGCCGCGCTTCTTTCGGCAAATGGGACATCCGGCAGAGCGTTTCCGTTCAGCGATTTGGCGCTCGGATTAAACATGAAGTAACGGCCCTTGATGTCCGCGGCGATAACCCCGTTGCTGACACTGTCGAAAACAACCTCCATGAATCGGAGTCGCTCATCCAAGCGTTCGATTTTCGATTCCAACTCCGCTTCTTTGGCTCGCTGCTGTTGGCGCTTCCGATGCCGGCGCACACTGGTTTCGATCGTAAAACGCAACTGGTTGGTGTCAAAAGGATGAAAGACACACTCAAACTCCCTTTCCCCGGAAAATTCCTCTATCAAATCTTCGGTTATACCCTCGAACATGCATACCACCGGGATATCGAACTGATCCCGCATCTTCCGCATGATCCGCGCGCCCCTCGGGCTTGATTGAAACTCGCCGCAGATTAGAACTACGTCGGGAGACATCTTTTCCGCGTCCTCAACGGCTTGCTTCTCGCACGCCGCCGAGGCGCGCACCGTGTATCCGGCCGCTTTGAGTCGTGCCGCAATGTCTTGAGCGGCATGGGGTATGTGTTCGATTATCAGAACGTTTGCTTTTGCCATTTTACTTTCCCTTTCTGCTATAGAGTTCGGAGAACGCCCCGCGGTTTCGCCCCGGGAATGAAATCACCGCGATGCCCTTCCATCAAACCGGATGTTGGATTGCGCCCTCGGCATCTCGGCAACGCCAATGAAAAACTTCAAGCCATGCAACCTTGTTATTTCGTGCTAATTATAAGCAATTTTCATGCCATTCCGGTCAATTTCCCGGTCCCGACCCTCCGCTGTAGGAGCGATCTCCCAATCCCGACACCACATTCTGAAACAACCCCGCCGATTTCAACGTATGGATAGGCAACATCAACGCGCACGTTTTCATGCATGTATATTAATTCCGAATCTACAACTTACAAGAACCGGCAGTTTGTAGTAGCGCAATTCATTGGGGATCTTTATCGATCAAGCGAATGAACAATGAGCGCCATAGAAAATCCTACTCACTATTCGTTCGTTTGATCGTCTCCGACGGATTGTATACTTCACGCTGCTGAAAATTGCGTATTTTTAAGCGTTTGGCGGTAGGTGCGGTTGGAAACCGCGAGGATTTCTATCGCACTCGCTATCCACTCGCTTGATCCTACGGGGGAAAGCATGTCGCGATCGGGAGATCGCGAGGATCTCTATCGCACTCGCTATCCACTCGTTTGATCCTACAAAAGACGCGATTTCTGACGGCGCGGAGTATAACATTTAGATTTTGAATTCGTATCAAAGTATTATAGCACAAACCCGCGCCCCATGAACACGGTTTGTTGTCCGATATCGGCGCAAATGGCGTGTCACACAACCGCTCCGGACGTTTTCGCACGATGACGAATTCTCTATTGTTCTTGACACCTCGATTCAAAAAAGCGGCGCGGCAGATTCTTCCGACCGTAGTCGCGCTCGGTCTGGTATTCATGCTCGGCATCCTCGTAATCGCGATTTTAGGCGAGAATCCTTTTGACGTCTTTCGCTTAATCTTGGTCGGCACACTAGCGAGCGTTGACGACTTCGGCTACGTTCTATTCAACGCCACGCCGCTCATTTTTACAGGGTTGGCGGTGGCTATCGCGTTTAAGTGCGGGTTATTCAACATCGGTTGCGAGGGGCAACTCTATGCCGGAGCGTTTGCCGCGGCTTGGGTAGGATTTCATTTCAACCTCCCCGCGATTCTGCTCATCCCCCTCTGTATCGGCGCCGCGATGGCGGCGGGCGCCGGATGGGCGGCGATCCCCGGCATCTTGAAAGCCAGATACGGCGCGCACGAAGTCATTAACACCATCATGATGAACTTTATCGCCATCGCGTTGACGAGCTACTTGGTTACCGAAGTCTATCAAGAAGAGGGACAAATGATACCCCATACGCCACAAATTTACGAAACGGCGCATCTGCCGCGCATGACGGCGTTAATCGGGCTTTTCCCCAAGAGCAACCCGCTGAATGTCACGTTTCTTTTGGCAATACTCGCCGCGTTGGCTTGTCGGTTTTTCCTGAAGCGTACCCGATACGGCTATGAACTGCGGTTAGTCGGCGACGCGCCCGAGGTCGCGACCTACGGCGGAATCAATGTCGGCGCGGTCACCGTATGGACAATGGCGCTGAGCGGCGCTGTCGCCGGATTAGCGGGCGTGTGGGATGTTATGGGTTACCGCCACCGCTTCCTTGACAATTTCTCGCCCGGCTTCGGGTATACCGGGATCGCCGCCGCGCTGCTCGGACGAAACCACCCCTACGGCGTTCTCCTCGCCGCCATCCTGTTCGGCGCCCTGAATAAAGGGGCTTTGGACGTTGAGATTTTGATGGACGTGCCCAGAGAGTTATTCCTCATTATCCAAGCCGCGTTGATTCTGTGTCTAGCCTCCATTCACGTCAAACGGCGCGGCGCTTAAAGCCGCGTGATCAAGCGAATGAATAATGTGCGCAATAGAGATGCCATCTCCCGATCCCGACCCCATAGGAGACAATCACAATCATTTCTGAACTCATTCCACCTACAATCCGTATGTCGACGCCGCTTGTTCTGGCGGGTCTCGGCGGCATCTACTCCGAACGCTCCGGCGTCGTCAATATCGCCCTTGAGGGGATTATGTTGATCAGCGCTTTCGGGTATGTGGTCGGTGCCGGCGCCTCCGGATCGGTCTGGGTTGGACTGATTCTCGGAATCGGCTGCGGGACCGCCATTGCCTGGCTCCACGCCCTCGCAACCGTTACATTTCGAGCGAATCAGATTGTCAGCGGCGTGGCGATGAACTTCCTGGCTATCGGCATCACCGAGTTTTTCAGCGGTAACGCCACATCACGGCGCGTGGACGGATTTAAGCAGTGGGACGCGCCGCTCATTGGCAACTATTCGTGCATCGTCTACCTCACGCTTCTCCTGATGGTTGGGAGCAGTGTCTTCCTTTTCAAGACGCCGTGGGGTTTGCGACTGCGAGCGGCGGGTGAATCGACCGAAGCGTTGAACACGCTGGGTCTCAGTCGGGCGCGCTGGCAATACGTCGGAGTGATGGCAAGCGGCGTGTTCGCCGGACTCGGGGGTTGCTTCCTCGCTTCCGATGCGCATTACTTCGCGAAGGGAATGACCGCCGGACGGGGATATGTCGCTCTGGCGGCGATGATTTTCGGCAACTGGAGTCCGTATAAAACGGCGGCGGCGTGCGCGTTGTTCGGATTCGCCAACGCCATTGAACTGACGAACCGCTGGCAGTTGCCGCCCCAGCTGCTACAGTGTCTCCCCTATCTGCTGACCATGATCGTGCTGGTCGGCGTCATCGGCAGATCGACGCCGCCCGCAAGTCTGGGTAAATGACCGCGACAACCCTGGATTCAGACAAACATCAAGGCATCACAACGATACTTAGCCACTGAGACTTTGCAAGTCAATCTCATCAAGTGTCTTAGCCGTAACCGCTTGCTCAAAAAGCGCATCAAGGCGGGGGAGACTCCGGATTGAGGCAATCTCGCCGGAAAGAGATTCGGGAAGTGTGTTAAATCGGTGTTGCAGCACTTTGAGAACGTTCGATTGCTTCGCTTCTATTCTTCCCTGTTCAAAGCCTTGTTCAAAACCTTGTTCAAAACCTTGGGTTCTCGACTGTTCAATCCCTTGGATTTTCCCCTGTTCAAAATAATGCTGAACTATTGTCTGTGCCACTCGTTCTGCCTCCTCTCAGTCTGACTCGCGTATCACGCGTCGGGCTCGGAACTTGCGCAAAAAAACCTGCCATAACGCAGTGGAGAGAATGACTGTTTCTTAATTGTCGAAATTTCGTAAGTCGATTTCGTCAAGCGTCTTTGCCGTCAGCGCTTGCTCAAAGAGCGCATTTAGAAGAGGCAAGCTTCGTATTGAATTTATCTCACCGGAAAGAGACGCGGGAACAGTGTCAAAGCGGAGATGCAGCGCTTTGAGAACGGTCGATTGCTTCACTTCTATACTTCCTTGTTCTTTGCCCTGTTCAAAATGATGCTGAACTATTGTCTGTGCCATGCGTTCCGTCTCCTCTCTGTCTGACTCGCGTATCACGCGTTGGGCTCGGAACTTGCGCAAAAAAACCTGCCATAACACAGTAGAGAGAATGACTGTTTCTTATTTGTCGAAATTTCCCAAGTCGATCTCATCAAGTGTCTTTGCGGATACCGCTTGCTCGAGGAGCGAATTAAGACGTGACAGACTCCGTATCAAGGATATGTTGTCGGCAATTAATTCTGGAACGGTATCAAAGCGGAGATGCAGCGCTTTAAGAACATCCGACTGCTTCTCTTCGATTCTTCCCTGTTCTTTGCCTCGTTCAATACCTTGTTCAATACCTCGTTCAAAATGATGTTGAACTATTGTCTGTGCCATGCGTTCCGTCTCCTTTCTGTCTGACTCGTGTACCACGCGTCGGGCTCGGAACTTGCGCAAAAAAACCTGCCATAACACAGTAGAGAGAATGACTGTTTCTTATTTGTCGAAATTTCCCAAGTCGATCTCATCAAGCGTCTTTGCCGTCAGCGCTTGCTCAAAGAGCGCATCTAGGAGAGACGAGCTTCGTATTGAATTTATCTCGCCGGAAAGGGACACGGGAACAGTGTCAAATCGGAGATGCAGCGCTTTGAGAACTTTCGATTGCTTCTCTTCTATTCTTCCTTGTTCTCTCCCCTGTTCAATACCTTGGGTTCTCCCTTGTTCAATACCTTGGGTTCTCCCTTGTTCAAAATGATGCTGAACTATTGTCTGTGCCATGCGTTCCGTCTCCTCTCTGTCTGACTCGTGTACCACGTGTTGTTCAAAAAGATTAGTCAATTCCGGGTGTTCTTCTAACGAACGACGGTTTAGGATTAACAGCAATAAATAGGATATTGCACGCCGCCTCTGCTGCGCGCTCGCTTCGTCAAGGGTGTTGATGTGCGACAGCGCTTCAATCAATGTCTCGCTTAGCGCTTCTACAGTTGCCCCCTCCTGCTGAAGCACGGTTAGCACCCAACCTAGCGGATGGCCGGTATGCGTTAACTTTGATTCGTCTGTTTCCTTAACGCTTATAAACAGGGGGTCGATTTTGGGGACAAACCGAGAGAGCGCGTCGGGAATGTCCATTATCGCATTAAGCGTCAGCGGGGTAGTCCATCTCTGATCGCCCGTGTAAAACACGATTGGCACAATCGGATTGAATCGCCACCGACTCTTGGGAACGGACTTTGATTCCCACTCTCGCCGCTGGGAATCCCAGATCCGCATCATGTAATAGAGTACCCGAAAACCCATTATCGGGTCAACGGTAGATTGATGTTCAATGAGGATATAGATGAGGAGTTCATCTATATCGGATTCGCTCCGAAACGGCACGCGAAACACCATGTCAGACTCCAACTCTCGCAAGTCGTCAAAAATATAACTCCTATTGACTTGCACGATTTGGCTAAAGTCGATAAACTCCGCCAACCCGTCATCAATGATCTCAACCAATCCGCGAACAAATTCTTTGTCTTCAAATAACCATCGGGCGCTCTTATCGGGAAAGTGTTCTATCCGACCGTCAAGAAAACTTTCTATCTCTGATTTTTCTGGCATCGTACCTCAAGCGTATCGCGCCAATCTTCATGATTCTCTCGCGCGAATCAAGGAATCCGGTGTCCGTCCGCACGCTTAAATCTTAATTCCTCATTTATAAATCCGCGTGGGGGCAACCCCACACCCCAAATGAACGCCCAATCACTAGCGATCATCCGGGGTGTGCGCTGCCTGGCGACAAGCGTCGTCAATTAATTGGAGCCATTTCCGCCACCAGACGTATCATCCGTGGTCGCGCCGCCAGATGTGTCATCGTCAGCCGTGCCGCCAGACGTGTCATCGTCGGTCGTGCCACCCGATGTATCATCGGTGGTCGTACCGCCAGACGTATCATCGGTGGTCGTACCGCCAGACGTATCATCCGTGGTCGTACCGCCAGACGTATCATCCGTGGTCGTGCCATCACCCATCATATCGTCGTCCGCCGGCATTTCAACATCCTCGAACAGGGTAAGTTGACCATCCTTGACCGTCAATACGATCGGGTCATAGTTCGCCTCACCGTTGGCGTCAAACGAAAACTGTCCCAAAACTGTGTCAAAATTCATCGTTTGGGCGAGCGCGTCTCGAATGGCGGTCGAATCGGTTGAACCCGCTTTCGCTATGGCGTCGGCGAGAATATAGAGCGTCGCGTAGGATTGCGCCGCCCACGGATCGGCTTCCATGCCAAATTTGGCTTGATAGTTCTGAACGAAAGCCTGATTTCCCGGGGTGTCGGATTCGCTGAACCAACTGGTAACCGTAATGGCGCCTTCGGCCGCGTCGCCCAGATCCGTCACTTCGTTCGCGGTCAGGTCGGGGAGAATGTACCGAACGGAAGCCGGGATTCCGATTTCACGTCCTTGCGACATTATCAAGACCATTTCTCCCGCCAAGGCGGAGATCATCAGCACTTCGGCATCTGATCCCATTATTGCTGTCAGTTGTGTCGAAAAATCCGTATCGCCGGTTTGAAAGGTGTGGATGCCAACTACTTCAACGCCCAAATCTGCTAGCGCCGCGCTAAGATCGGCGTGGCTGCTCTGCGAGTACGCGTCCTTCTCGTCGTATATCATGGCGACTTTCGTATAACCGAGTTTCGCATGGGAGCCGGTGACGAGAGCGGGATTCTGTATGTCCGTGGCAGCGCCGGCGCGAAAGGCGTAGGTGGAAAGAGCGCTGCGACCGGCGCCGGAAGAAACAGAACTAAAGGTTACGACCTGGCTCTCTTCCGCCAACGGGAAGACTTCGTCGACCTGGGTGGTGAAAGCGTAACCGACGACCGCCGGTACGCCCTGAGCCACCAGACTCAGATAGGCGCTTACGGCGCCATCGGCGGTGCTCATGTCATCTTCCGCAATAAAACTAATGGTCGTATCCCCAAGTTGCGAACTGTTTATCTCTTCTTGAGCAAGTTGGAATCCACGATGCATTGAGAAACCGTAAGGGGCGGCGCCCATGCCGGTCAGCGGTACGACAAGCCCGATTTCAATCTCGCCGGGCATATCCGTATCGCCTACCTCGGGCAGGTCGCCTAAAGAGAGGATGGAAAGCAACTCGTCGCAGCCTGAAAGCCCGACAACGAGCGCCGCTATGAAACATATAAGGGTAAATCGAGTGATTCGACTCGGATTCATATTGAATCTCCTTTGTTCGTTGTTAAAATCATAAATCTCAAAATGTAACCTATCGCCAATAAAGTCAATGGTTCGCGGGGCAGCGCATCTTGGCTGCCAATGTCTGGTTCGCGTCGTTAAACGACTTATGCTCGGCGGGTCAGACCCAACCGTCCCGCCGCATACAGAATTCGCGGACTGCAACCGAAATCGTTTACTAGCGCTCTATTTTTTTTGCCTTTTCGGCGAAAAACCAAATACGCATTAATTATGCCAAAAACTGAAGACAATGTCAAGCCCGGTTTCCGAAAATCGGAGAAGGGCGCGATTCGCGCCTCTGATGTGGCAAGAGACGGTTGACAAGGAATCTATCAATCAAGCGAAATGATATTAGAAGCGGTTTATGGAACACGGAGTGTGCCTGTCACTTTGATTTTGCAGTATCGGTTGATCAGATTTCTCCAAAATCGGCATTTCCCGGGTCGTGCCTGCGAAGTCGAGGCAGATCTCCGAAAATAGGCCGAAAGTATCCTGTGCCGGCGCGTGATATTTGGTAGTTTTCCGCGTCGTAGAATCGCAAGTCCAGGCTCCGCGGTATCACTTTGCTGTTCTTGTCGCGTTTGATTACCCGACCCATCGGGTAAAGCACAGGCTTGATGCCGGTCTCGGTGCGCATAATCGTCGAGACGCCATTGAGTTGTCCTTCATCAAGCGCTCTGACAGCCAACTCCCCAGCCTTTATGGCGCAATCCCGATCTAGCGGTATCGGGGAACCGCATCTTTGAAGGTGTCCCAGTATGATGTGGCGAAACGTCGCGCTCGGGAATTCCTTTGATAGCCTCAATCTCATTGCTTCCGCGATGATTTCGGAGCATCCGCCGGGTCGAGTATGACCAAAAGCGTCAAGTTCTTTCTTCGAGGTAATCATCAACTCGCCTTTTCGATTACGGATTCCCTCGGACACAACGACGATCACATTCTCGTTCTCTATATGCTTGCGCCGAATAGCATCGGCTAAGCGATCGGGCTCATAAGGTATTTCGGGCACCACGATGAGATCGGCGTGTCCGTAAGCGGAGGCGAGCGTGAGCCAACCGGCATCGCGTCCCATCGCTTCAACGAAAAATATCCTATTGTGCGAGTACGCAGTCGTACGAAGATCCTGGACACACTGAATCAATCGACTCGCCGCAGTCGGAAAACCGGGACAGAAGTAGTTGAACATCTTTGAATAGTTGACCGAGTTTCCGTCTGGCGGATTGAGTCCGACATCATTGTCGATGGTTTTTGTGACGGATGCCGTAATAAAATGTTTTGACAACTCTACGCCGACGGTCATGGTGTCGTCGCCGCCAATCGGAATAAGCCCATCAATGCCGAGTTTTTTGAGGTTATCGATTGCTTCGCCAAACTTATCGGAAGCAATCAGGTTCGTACGCGAACTCTTGAGTATTGTGCCTCCGTAATTCTCATCGATTTGATCGGGTGTGAGAACAAAGTAGCGGCCGCCTTTCAGAACTCCTCTCCAACCTTCCATGAATCCAATTAGCTCAAACCCCAGCTCTTCGGCTTTCAATGCAATCCCTTTGAGTGTTGCATTGAGAGCGCTCGTATCTCCACCACCCGTCAAAACACCGATACGTTTTCTCATTCAATTCTCCTCTTCAAGGCATTAATTATTTTGGCGAAAGCGTCTAGGGCAAAATATCGGGACTTAAGCGCTTCTGTAGGGAACAACGATCGTTGTTCCCTACGGTCTCATTGATGCGCGCCTCTGCTGTAGTTGTCCGATTTGTCGGGCGCAGGCAACGGTTTGCGGCGGCGATAAATCGCCGAACTACAACGCATTGAGCGTCCAACTGCGTAAGCGTAAGGCTATTCTGCCTATAACTGCGGATGCTTTCCTTTCTTCCGGATCATCACCAGTCTGCTTTGCCAACAATCGAAAGAACGGTTGAGGTAGGTGTTTCCGTTGGCGACCCAAAAGTCGAGATTGGTTTTTTCGTCATTTGTCGTTCCCCATTCTTCAACTTCCACCGCTTCTCCCCGAATCTCAATCAGGGTGTCGATTGAGGATTGACTCGCGTTGAACAAGTAAAACAGGTCGAACAGATCTGCCTGGCGATGCTGAAACCGGATTTCGCTTGTCGGAATATTGTCGGGTTTCACGTAAACTTGGAGTTCCGGTTTAATCCACTTTGCCAACAGTTGTTTGAGCGTGTCTGTTTTTTCGTCGACAGTTCCCCGCAAAAGTGAGGTGCGTTGATGATAGAGAAGCAACTCCAGTTGATGGGTGTCAAGCTTTCGGTTGCCATTGAAGAGATATGGCACCGGCTCAACCACGATTAGCTTGCCGCGTCCCGCAATGACTCTTTTTAACAGGCTAACCGTGTGTTCTTGGAGCGAGGCGCAACTTGGAACCAAAATCACCCGGTAGCGTCCGGCATTTACGCGGATTGAACGGCTCTTCTTGTCGAATTTGGCATCGGCACACTCATTTTCTGTAACTATGTCAAAATCGTAACCCAAATTCCAAACAGTTTGGCACAACCAACCCCACGCGTCTATTATTTCACTCCATGTTCGTCCGTCCGTTCTTGACCACAAACTGTGAAGCGGCGAGATTATCAATACCGAGCGCTCAGGCTGCCCTATCAGAGATGTGAATCTTACAGCGCCGTTCTTTGCTTCCTTCTTCAGGTTTCTCTCGTCCGCGCTTTCGCGCCCATTTGCTAGCCAAGAGTTAAAGCCCGACAGCCGGTCAAAGGCGACCTGCACAGGAATTGGGGGTTTAGATCTCCAGATGCCGATGACTCGCGAACCTGCCGCGCTCCCCCGGCTTGCAATCCACTTCGCAATCAGGAATCGCTTAGGCGTGTCGATGGGCGATGCGTTCCATGTCGCATGCCCCGGCATTTTTCCGCTTTCGGATGTCGATTTTGCTGCCATGCCTCGGTTGGTGTCATCGGCATTCTCGCGGCCGTTTGCGCCAACCAAAATTGCTCCGTCCGAGTTGTTAAGGATTGTCCCGATATCGAATCCGAGTGACGTTTCGCGTGCAGGGATTTCGATTGCAAACTTCAACCCTAATCGATGGCAGAAGCGCCGACATCCGCCAATGCAAGCCTCCGAGAATTGCCGGGTCAATCCATTCCAGAACGCGCTGCGAACGGCTGCCGCCTCGTACGCGCCGTAGAAAATCAGCGGCAAGTTTTCAGTAAATCTTTCCCCCCAAATTGATTGAAAATACGCCTCCAAATCCGGGCTCCAGGGGACTGTTGACGCGGGAGCGTCAAGAGGTGACAGAACCGGTGGAAGTTGACAACAGAATCCGAGTACCGCGTTTCCGATGAATTCGGGAAACTGCCGAGTGTATGGCTTCAGGAAACGCTCGACCATCCGATCTTTGCCCGATGCGCTCAGTAAGTCGTACGCGTCAGTCTCGATTTGGTGAAGCCCGAAGATGGTGCGTCCCCTTAACCGCCCCGCGATGGAATAATCTCCCGACAAGCAACGCTCAATATAATCCGTAATGTCGTAGCACGTTTCTTTGACGTGTTCTTGCGCAACAAGATAAATCCGATCGAAACAGATCCGGCGCGGCGAATGCCACTGTCGCAGTTCCCGTTGTATAGCCTCGTTGCTACCCGATTCAGGAAACGTATGTTCAACCGGCGCTAACCGAAATCGCGTGTCCGCAAGTGGTAAAGTTAGGCGAATCCACGCACATCTTCCCTCCTGATCGAGACTTTCAAGCGCTGACCGATGGCGCTTCAATTCTGCCGGATACTCAGAAAACGACCAAGGCAATAGAACCGCATCCACTGCTTCCGAGGTATGCCATGTTGACAATTTTTCGTCACCTTAAGCGCGGGATTGCTCTCCAAGCGTCAAAAACGGCTTGTACGTCTGATAGGGAGGGTGTGGTGGATGCTGAAAAAAATGGACGCCCGCATAAAAAACGTATATACTTGTTCAGAGGCGCTATTGGTATTTTAGCATACTAGATTGACACTGGCAAGAAAAAAGGGACGGCAATGAAACTCATAGAAAGCATTATGACGGCTTTTTCGGTACTAAGAGCCGGCAAAATGCGAACATTCCTGACGATGCTCGGCATCATCATCGGCGTCGCGGGCGTTATTGGAATGATGTCATTCGGGGCAGGCGCCAAGGCTTTGCTGTTATGGGAAGTCGAGAAGGTAGGCGGACCAAGTGTCTTCGGGGTATACCGCAACGACTGGATTCGAAAGGGAGACAAATGGATTCGCAATCCATCGGACCAATACCTGACCATGGACGACGTTCGAGCCATTCAAACCGAATGTCCATCCGTAGATGTCGCGGCTCCGGAAATGGGAGGTCATGCAACCTTGATTGCATCGGGAAAGAACAAGAATGCTCAGATGCAAGCCACCACTTATGAATACCAAATCGCTCGCAAGTGGTACAACGGTTATGGCAGGTTCTTGTCGGACGACGACCTCGATATGTGGAGCAAAGTGTGCGTAATCGGCGAGGAGATATGGAAAGACTTGTTCGCCGGTCTTGATCCTGTCGGCAGGGAGATTAAGATTAACAATCAACGATTTACTGTTATCGGAATCATGGAGTCCAAGGGCAAGGGATTGGATTCGGAAAATAATGAGGACAACCAAGTATTCCTGCCGATAACGACAGCGCAAACGCACTTCTGGGGAAACGATCGCGTGGGGCACATCATGATTCGCGCCAAGAGTTTCGAACTTGTCGACCGCGCAGTCCGTGAGGTGAAGACCGTGCTCAACCGCAATCATGGAGGCGCAGAATTCTTTGAGACGTGGGTAATGAAAGAAGCGTTAAAGATTGCCAATCGGATAATTTCCGTGATCGAAATCATCCTAGTCGCGATTGCGTCCGTTTCGCTGATTGTGGGCGGGATTGGCATCTTAAACATCATGCTCGTGTCCGTGACTGAAAGGATTCCCGAGATAGGGCTACGCAAAGCAGTCGGCGCCAAGAGTTGGGATGTACGCCTGCAATTCCTGACCGAATCGGTCATACTGTGTTGTATCGGCGGATTGATTGGCATCGGGGTCGGCGCGTTGATTGGGCAGAGCTTCGCATGGGCGGTCAGCAAGTTGATGAAGGATTTCATTGATTGGCCCTCGGTCATTACATTCGAATCCATGCTGATTGCTTTTCTCTCCGGCGCGAGCATAGGAGTCTTTTTCGGATATTATCCGGCGAGTCGCGCGGCGAACCTCCCGCCGATTGACGCGTTGAGGCATTCGTAAAGCGAATTGGGGGATCTCCATCGATTACGCGAATGGATAATGAGTGCGATAGCCAATCTTGCTCGCTATTCACTCGTTTGATCATACAGGGTTTGGAGTATCGGTGCGGTTGGAAACCGCACCTACTAGGCAGTTTGAAAAGACGCAATTTCTGACAGCGCGGAGTATACAACCAATAATATGATTGACAAACGCCTGATAGAAGTCACTTTTCCGCTCAAGCAGGTTTCGCTCGACTCGGTGCACGAGAAGAATGTGCGGCACGGGCATATCTCCACGCTCCACATCTGGCCCGCTCGCCGCCCACTGGCGGCCGCCCGCGCCGCGCTCATCGCCACGCTCCTCCCCGACCCGGGCAACGCCGACCAACGCAAGAAGATTCTGGATCGCATGGCGGGCAGAGTCGTCAAGAAGACGGAACGCAAACGCTTGAATGGCCGCACCATCGAGAAGACCAAAGAGGAAACCGAGGGCGGCATCCTCCGCTGGGGCAGAGAGAACGGCGAACATCTCCAGTGGTTCCGCGACGAGATTCGCAAAGCCTACGGCGGACGCGCGCCCAAGGTGCTAGACCCCTTCGCGGGCGGCGGCGCCATCCCGCTTGAAGCCATGCGACTCGGCTGCGAGGTCACCGCCATGGACATCAACCCCGTAGCCTGGTTCATCCTCAAATGCACGCTTGAATACCCCCAGAAACTGGCGGGACAGAGGCGGCCGCTGCCGGAGTTTGCAGTGGTGGATCGCGACTTCATGGAATCCTATCTGAAATCGAAAGGGTTCAAGAGCGACAGATTGCGTACAGCGCTCCAGCGTCTTGGCCACGGCGACGGCGCCGAAACGCAGTTAGAAACGCTTCCCCACGACGACAAACTGCTCCAAGCCGATCTGGCATGGCACGTCCGCGCTTGGGGCAGGTGGGTACTGGCGAAGGCGCGGGCGGAGTTGGCGGCGCACTACCCCACCTACGCCGAATGCGAACCAATCGACCCCGACACCGAGTTTGAATTGATACCGCCGCGCCTCTTGGAGGTTGACGAGGACGGCATCCCGCAAATAGATCAACTCAACGCCGAGTTTGACGACGACCTCGCCGACCCTCGCAACCCGCGCTGGATCGCCAAGCCGACGGTGGCTTATTTGTGGGCGCGCACCGTGACCTGCAAAGGCTGCCGCGCCACGCTGCCCCTGCTAAAAACGCGCTGGCTGTGCAAGAAGGAGCGGAAGCGCGTGCTGCTGACGATGGAACCGAACGCCGCCAAGACGGGAGTGGTTTTCGACGTGCAGAACGACGTGCCGCGGAACGGCGGGAACGCCGCCCAACGACGCGAAAACGACAAGCGCCTCGGCGCGGGCACCATGTCGCGTAGCGGCGCCACTTGCCCCTGCTGCGGCATCATCATGACGATGGAGGACATTCGTCTTGAGGGACGCGCCGGGCGGCTAGGCGCGGTGATGACAGCTGTGGTAGTAGAAGGTCAGAAGGGGAAGAGGTACCGCCTACCGACTGACCACGAACGCGCCGTAGCGGATGTGACAGAGGAGAAACTCCAAGCCCTCTATGCGGACATCCCCTTCGGCTTGCCGGAGGAACCACTGCCGAGCAAAGATGCTCTTGGTTGCAGTGTTTCCCAATATGGTTTGAATATATGGCGGCAACTGTTCACGAATCGACAGTTATTGGCTATCGGTACACTTGTCAAATCAATAAGGAAAATCGGAATCCAAGTGTGCCAACATGATGATGACATATTCCTGCCCGCAGTGGTCGCAATGTTAGCCACCTCATTAGATCGCGCGATTAATTATATGAGCGCTCTTTGTATATGGGAACACGTTGCATGCGAAATCAAGCAGACTTTCTTGAGGTTTGCCTTGCCGATAATATGGGATTATGCCGAGGGGAATCCGCTTGCCCCGGTAGATCGACTATTCGTTGGTGGCATTTCAAACGTTGCAAGGGTACTGGACTCCTTAGGACCTGCCACAGTGAAGAACAACACATCGGCAACAGTACTTTGTCAGAGTGCAACCTCCCCTGTTGAACAGCACGATGTCATTGTCACCGACCCTCCATACTACGGCGCCATTCCCTATTCCGACTTGATGGATTTTTTCTATATCTGGTTGCGCCGTACATTGTCCGGCGTTTCCCCCGAATTCGACACGTTTTTCAATGATTCGCTAGGCCCGAAGTGGGACGCAGAAAATCAAGATGGCGAACTCATTGACGACGCCAGTCGATTCGGCGGCGATAAAACGCGATCCAAGCAGAACTACGAAAACGGGATGGCCCGCGCTTTTCAGCAGTGTCATGCATCGTTGCTGCCCGAAGGGCGCCTTGTCGTTGTCTTCGCCAACAAACAGCCCGAGGCTTGGGAAACATTAGTCTCAGCCATAATCCGCGCCGGTTTTGTGGTAGACGGAAGTTGGCCTATAGCTACCGAAATGCGAGGCGGGGTTCGCAATGCCGGCCGCGCCTCATTGGCATCGTCAATATGGATTGTGTGTAAGAAACGCCCGCTAGCTCGCCCCGGCTGGGACATCACCGTCCTAGAAGAAATGCGCTCGAACATCACGGGACAACTCCATGACTTCTGGGACGCCGGCATTCGCGGGCCGGACTTCGTATGGGCGGCGACGGGCCCCGCGCTGGAAGCCTTCAGCAAGTATCCGGTCGTCAAGAGGGCAAACGTGCCGGGCGAACTGCTGAGCGTCTCCGAGTTCCTCGGCGAGGTGCGGCGGATGGTCGTTGATTTCATCGTCGGGCGCGTGCTGACGCAAGACGGCGAGGAGGGGGTTCCGGACGGGCTGGATGACGTGACGACGTACTACCTCCTCCACCGCCACGACTTCGGGATGGCGTATGCCCCTGTCGGCGCTTGCATTCTTTACGCTTTGTCGTGCAATCTCTCCGACACGGCGCTGGTCAATCAGTACGACCTTTTAGCCCCATCGCGAGGCGCGGCTGACGCCGATGAAAGCGAGGAGATTGAAGAAACGGGAAGCGGGAGCGGCGCCAGAGTTAAACTCAAAGCCTGGCACCGGCGGGAACGGAGCAGCCTCGGTCTTGAAGCGCCCCGCGGGCAACCGCTGCCTCTCATCGACCAAGCGCACAAGTTGATGCACCTCTGGCGCGCCGGAGAGCAGGTCAAAGTGGACAACTATCTCGGCGAGCGCGGTCTCCAGCGCGATATACTTTTCAACAAGATTCTCCAGGCGCTCATCGAGTTGGCGGACGAGGGTTCGGACGAGCGAGCGATACTTGAGGCGTTGAGCAACCATCTCAAGCAGCAGGCGGAATTGCGACTGCCGGGGCAGAGGTGGTTTCTGGATGTGGAGGACTCGTAGGGAGATTAGCGATTTGCGGGGCAGGATGCCCGCCTACGAGTAGGGCGGCGCGCAGCGCTTCAAGGGCGCGTGGTTGTCATGAATTGTCGCAAGGCCTCCGCGTATCGTTCGGGCAACCTTGCCTTGACGAAGATGGCGTCGCTCCGGTAATCAACTTCCAGCATTTCGCCATGTTTGTACACAAAATCCAGTGTCTTGCCTTCTGTATACGGCAGGCTAAGCGACACGTCAACATCAGTTTCGGCAAATCGATCGGCTAACTCCCTTCTCAGGGCGGCGATGCCATCGCCGCGTTTAGCAGAGATATTGACGCTATCGGGATAACGGCTTCGCAACAGGCACATTGAGGCTTCGTCTTCAAGGCGATCCATCTTGTTGAACACCATCAGCGTCGGAATTTTGGACGCGTTCAATTCCTCAAGCACTCGGTTGACCGCGTCGATTTGCGCTTCGACTTGCGGATGGCTCACATCCACCACGTGGAGGAGCAGGTTGGCTTCGGCGACCTCATCCAGGGTGGCTTTGAAAGCGGCGACCAAGTGATGCGGAAGTTTTTTGATGAAGCCGACAGTATCGCTGAGGAGGACTCGGTGGTGGCTCGGCAATTTGACAATTCGCGTGGTCGAATCCAATGTTGCGAATAGTTTGTCTTCCGCCGCCAGATTCTCGCCGGTAAGTTGATTGAAGAGTGTTGACTTGCCGGCGTTTGTGTAACCGACGAGGGAGACATTCGCCATTTCCTTCCTGCGCTGGCGTCGAATGCGACGTTGGGTGTCCACAGTTTGCAAGGATTTCTTGACCTTGGAAATTTCCCGACGAATTAAACGTCGGTCCGTCTGAAGTTGCGTTTCGCCTTCGCCGCGCATAGCGCCTCCGATTCCTCCACCGCCGCCCGTCGCTTGGCGTGACAAGTGGGACCATAGGCGCGTCAAGCGCGGCAAAGCGTATTCCAACCGGGCAAGGTCGACCTGAAGCGTCGCTTCCTTTGTTTGCGCTCGCTGTTTAAATATCTCTAGAATCAAGCCGGTGCGATCTATCGCGACGATATCGAGCGCTTTTTCAATGTTGCGCGTCTGAGCGGGCGTAAGGTCTTCGTCAAAGATGACGGCATCGGCGCGCAGTTCGCCAATTGACCCTTCAAGTTCCTCAATCTTTCCCTGCCCTACAAAGTACGTTGGATTGGGAGATCCGCGAGCTTGGACAGTCTCACCGACGACTTCCATACCAGCCGTTTCCGCAAGTTGCTCCAACTCCGCCAGCGAATCTTCCACTTCGGACATCGAGCCGTTTTTCAATTTGACGCCGACAAGAAGCGCTCGTTTTGAGGCGGGCGTCCACGCCATCGTATTCAGTTCGGACATATTTTCTCCCAATGAAATTTGTTTGTCAGGAACATCAGCAAAGGCTGGTGGGCAGTGCCCACCCTACGGAGTTGTGCTCATTTTTTGACAGATGGTGTCCCACACCTCATCGACGGTGATTAACTTCATACAGATATTGTCTTTGCAACGATTGGTGAATTGCTTGCACGGATTGCACGGGACGTCGTGCCGGATGGTGCTATGAATCGGATCCAGCGGTTGAAAGCGGATGTGATTGCCGGGGCCGAACAGAGCGACCGTTGGCGTGCGCAATGCCGCGGCGATGTGCATTGGTCCGGTATCATTCGTGAGGAAGAGATTGCAGCGCTCGATTAGGGCGGCGAACTGGCGAATCTGGTGATTTCCGGCAAGCGAAATTGCTTTCTCGGTCATCAGGTCGATTACACGGTTTGCCAATTCACGCTCGTGTTCCCCGCCGAAGACAATAACCTGCGCGTCGAAATGTCTGACCAAGCGATCACCAATGGCGGCGAAGCGATCGGGCATCCATTCTCGCAACTTCCACCCGGCGCCGGGAAATAGTCCGACCGTTGGTTTGTCCCCATCAATGCTTCGTTTTTGCATGGCGTCTCGCGCATACTTCCGATCGGATTCCGAGAGAAACAACTCTAACGTCCGATCTTTTGCCGAGATGCCCGCCGCATGTAACAAGGCAAAGTAACGCTCAACGGCATGACCGGTTGAGTCGGGAACACGGACAGAACATAGAAGCCCCTTTGGTTGATGATATCCCACTCGACATTTTGCGCCGCTCAAGTATGCCAGCAGGCCTGTGCGAAATTTCCGTTGGAAATCAATCGCGAGATCGAACTCACGTTCACGGAGCATACGAGCCAACTTGAGCATCTGTGCGGTGTCCTTGTCTTTGGCGCGGCGATCAAAGCGGATGACTTCGTCAAGGTGCGGGTTTTCCGTTAGCAGGTCGGCAGATTGGCTTGCGACAAGCATGGAAATCCGCGACTTGGGAAAATGTTCTCGCACGGCGCGAATCGCGGGCGCGGTAAGGACAATATCACCGAGTGAGCTGAGACGAATCAATAGGATGTTTCTCAAATCAGTCTCTCCAGTTACGACTTCTAGGATTACACTGTCGGACAATCACAGCCCTGTAGTTCGGCGATTTATCGCGGCCGGATACTATTCCCAACGCCCGATAAATCGGGCAACTACAGTCGATGCTGTCAGAATTTGTAGGGACGCGGATCTGTCACGTAACGGCCGCGCTGAAAAATCAGGGGCGCGTCTTTATTGATGCCGCAATGCGGCGGGTGCGTTCTTTATACCCTTCCACGCCATCTTGACGGTAGGTAAGCTCCCGTTCAAGATCCACGATTGCCGCATCGTTCACGTGAAGCGCTTGCAATCGCCCCTTGACAGCGACACAGTCCATCAGCACGCGCATGAGTTTGCAGAGATTGCGAACATCTCGTTTCGGAAGGGATAGCGTTGCGGTCGGAATGCCCGATTCGCTAAAATTCTCAACCGTGCCCCGCAAGGAAGCGGCTTGCACCTGATTCATGGACAACCCTTCGAATGACTCGAGATCGCCGCCAATGCTCGTCCGCGTCGGAATCATCAGATCGTCCCCGAGATCATTCCAACCGATGAACAGCGCCACCTTATCCCTTGGTCCGTTCAGGATACCGTTCAGAATGGAGTGGTTGCTCGTTGGGCCGCGAGCGGCAATTACATTTAGCCCTTTGCCGCGTTCTTGAAGGGATTCGTCGAAAAGTTGCACGAACCAATCTCCCAAAGAACGATTGTCGGCATAGTTATAAAAAACGAGATTGGTCTTGCCCGCCCATATTTCCGCAAGGTGCAACCATCGGGCAAGGCGATAGGCTACGTTTTCGGTTTCCGTGTGCGGACTTTGGAATAATGTGTCCGCCTCGCCAACCCCGCGGAGGGCTTCTTTTACGCGTGATGTCGGCGATTCGCCTCCGCATGCGGTCATCGCCAAGAAGAGCAGTCCAACCGGCGAAAACGCGGAAAATCTGCCCCCGACACCTTCCGGCACGGGAAGTAATGTCTCTCCGTAAAACTTGTGCTCCCGATGCATCCGGTATAGGGTACTTTCCGGATTCAATCCGGTGGTTGCCACGACTTGACGACGCCAAGATTCCGGACTTTTGGCGTTGCCAAGGCTCTGTAGCCGGTCGCGGATAATCATCAAGGTCGCAATGGTTTCGCCCGTTCGCCCCGACTTGCTTATGACATTGAAAAGTGTCTTGCTCAATAGCCGGCGCGCCGCCAACATCTCCAACAATGCGTTGAGACGAAGGGCGTCGAACGTATCGCCGGTAAAGTAAACCTCTGGCGCATTGCCTCGATTATCGGGCGACAGCAGATTGTGATAAGGATGGTTCAGCGCTTCATGAAACACGCGGGCGCTCAAGTCTGATCCGCCGACACCTATGGTTACAAGCACGGAGAAATCTTCGCGTGCGCGGCTTGCCAATTCCACCGTTTGCTCAACGTGTTCATACTGCAAATGACTGCGAACCCAAGCGCGTTGGTGACGCTCCAGCTTTTCCAGAGGCAACTCTGCTTCTCGTCGGAATAGCGATTGTATTGCCGCCAAACGACTGTCAAGTTGCTGACGCACCGATTCACCGACAAGCCGTTCCAATATGTCCTCGCGAGTTGCCAGTTCGATATCGGATTCATTGTGGTTTATAGTCTTCATGAGTTGCTTTCTTTGCCCCGAGTAAGCAGGGCATGCGCCGAAGCCGTTATACTTTGTGTTGGCTAATGTTGCGCTTTTTTATCGGCAATAATGGTTTCTAATGGGAATTGTGTAGAACCAGCAAGTCGCGACCTGGAGATCGCTCCTACAAGGGTTGGAATATCGGTGCGGTTGGAAACCGCACCTACCGAGGAAGAGCAATTCCAAGCGGCGTTAAGTATAATTCGACCAGGTTCTTGGTCTGTTAATTGTTGTCCCTTCTTTGATTTCAACTTGCTCTCCCGATAAGTTGGCAAGTTCCACAGCGCCGTTTAGCGTTACATTTGCCCCGAATTTTATGTCCCCTACTATTTTCAATGATTCGCAGTTGATTAAAGACGGAACGCCATCGGGAAATCTCGCTTCCAAATCGTCAATCAGTTGGTAACAGGAGTTGTCCAAGCTCACGAGGATAGGCGCAAGTTCTCGCTTCGGATTCGGAATCACTTGAAAATCGTCGTTGATCGTGTAAATGTCTGAGCGTACGATGAGTAAATCCTCGGTGCGTTTCACTTGGACAAAGCGTGAATGGGGTACACGGATAGCCGTCGCGTTTTCGAAAACGGAAATTGCCGATCCCATTGCCGTCTCCAGTTGGTAAACTTGGAGGGACGCGGGTTTCCGGGGATCGACCGTCTTGCTGTTGCGGATCATGGGCAACCCCAAGATATTGTCCTTTGAGCGCATCACTTCTTTCAATGTCGGCAAATGCAGCCATAGATTGTTCGTGTTAAAATACTTGTGACGGTTGATGTCTTGAAAATAGTCCATGTCGTCGGGCGGACATTGAGCGACTTCTCGAAGGATGAGTTTGCCGGAAAGCGAGCGGGCGAGGTGTCCGCCTTTCCTATGCGCCGGGGCGCGGGGCGTGACCTCCATAAGAAATGACAACCGGTTTTCGACGAAGAAGCCGAGAATGGTGGTATCCATCACCGCCCCCAGGTTGTCGGAGTTGGAGATGAAGGCGTATTTATAGTCCGCCTCCAACAGGGTATCCAACATGCCGCTTGTCACCAGCGACGTGTATATATCGCCGTGACCCGGGGGGCACCATTCCAGATCGCGATTTTCATGCCAGTCGGCGGGACTCATATTAGCCTGATTGACTTTCGGCGCTTTATGTTGGACGAAATCCAGAGGGATATCGTCCCACAATTCCGGATAATTCTTGAGGGCTGCCAGACAATCCCTTCGGGTGGAAAAACTGTTCATGAGAACGAGACGCATATCCGCCAACTGAATCTGCCGAGCGATTATGTCCAAGAATGATAACCCGTCTTTAACGGTTAACAGTGATTTTGCCCGGTCCATGCCCATGCTGGTGCCCAAACCGCCATTCAACTTCAATACGATGGTTTTGGGTAAAAAACGCCGTCCAACTTTCGCCAATGCTTTCGGGAGAGTTTCCAAGTCCGGGAGGCGCTCAACCGGCGTGATGCTACTCTCCGGAATAAGACCGGTGTGCCCGTCAACTAATTGCGCCCAGTAAAATTTGAAGGTTTCGACCGCTATCTCGGGTAATCCTTCATCTCTCATGCGTTTGGCAAAAGGGGTGAAGTCGTGGTTAATCAATGTCATTGGTTTATCGTGATGCCGCTGTTCTTGCGACGGTGACGATGGGTGCTAATGGTAAACGTCTGGATTTATTGGTTTGTTGTTTAATATGGATAGCGCCTTTGGCGGAGGATTAACATGATTGCTCCTAGAGGAGGTAATTCTAACATAACTGTGGTGTACAATACAATCGATAAGAATCGGTGGAACCGGGAAATCGCATCTGATTTAAAGAGTGCCCGATTATGGAAGATGTACGATTAATGTTGGGTTTCACTCACATTTTGGTACGTTCAGGCAAAGCGGGCGCTTGAAAACTCCTCTAAGACTGGCGATTATTGACCGTATCCCGTTCAACCAACCTACGACTTGCTTGAAGGTGGGAAAGACAGTGGTTAGTGGAGAGTGGTGAGTGAGGATGGATGGAAGGGGGGCGTTGATTGGTAGGGAATGTTATGGGTGACGATGCAGCTCGGAAATGCCATTAGATTCAAAAAAGCGGTTGACTGATTGCGGGAAATTTGATAGTATTTTCAGTGTGATTTATTTATGGGTAGTCGTTACGCGTACCGATACGGATTCAAAATCCAAATGTTGCACTCGTCAAAAACGCCCGATGAATCGAGCAACTACAATCGCCCGATGAATCGGGCAACTACAATCACCCGATGCGTGTAACTCATTGATTTGGAATAAGTATAAAATTGCTCAGTACGAGAGGTTCAAGGTGGAGATGCACTACAGAGTCGGTCTTTTCTTGACAATTGCTTTTTTGTTTGGCGCTTGGGATGGCGCGCAAGGCAGTGTTGGAAATGAGGTTGGAGATGAGGCGCCGGACTTTGCGCTTCCGAACGCGGATAACATATCCGTCACGTTGAGCGCCCACCGCGGCGTAGACAACGTGATTCTCATTTTCTATCGCGGTCAGTGGTGACCGTTCTGCATCGGTCAACTCGGCGAGTTGCAGTCACATTATTCCGATTTTCGGGAACGAGGCGCCGAACTGTACGCGATCAGCGTTGACACGCCTGCGGTGTCAAAGCGCTCGGTCATAGAGGGACTTGGCGTACAATTCCCGGTACTATCCGATGAGAGCCGGGAAACCATCAAGGCTTACGGGGTTCATGATCGGATTGCGAACATCGCTAAACCGTCCGCATTCGTCATTGACCAAAGCGGGATTATCCGCTATAAATCCATCGGAGACACAAGCAACCGGGAGAGTATCGACACACTAATCGAGGAACTCGAAAAACTGGGCGTCTCCAGCGGATTTAATCTTTCTGTACCGGCTGGAATCAGTCTGATTCATCTCCCATTGGCGGTCACTGGCGTGAACGGCGATTCTCGTTCCATTACAAGGATTAGCGATCTGTTTGACGCACTGGGCGGAGAGGCAAATGTCCACTGGTTGATTACCACGCCACCGTCAACACGGGATGGCTCCTCTCGGTTTCAAGTATTCTTCCGACCGTCGGACGCCGGCGCCCATTTTCCCGCCGACGCTGTGATTCAGCCGGACACGGGAATACTTGTTTCCGTAAGGGACCCGGTAATGGTGGACCTTGCAGGCGATCCGGTTGAGGGAAAACTTCGACTATACCCGGGCCCCAACCTAGTTGGCCTTCCTCATCGGGATGCCGGCGTCCGTCGTGTTAGCGACTTCGCTCAATTTCCCGGTTTTTTGGACAAGATTTCGCTCATTTCGATATACGCGAACGGCACATTTCATCCGATCCTTCCCAATGAGATTGCGTCTGGCGCGCTTAACGACGTTGAAATCTCGTCAGGGAATGCGTTTGTTGTGGTTGCGAAGGAAAGCGCGGTTCTTGGGTTTGGAATCGAGTAACGTTGCGATGAGTGGATTAAACCGACAACTTGAAGCTAGTTTGACTTCGCGAAGAAACCGAGTTTTGAGGAAAAAACGGGATCTCTATCGATCAAGCGAATGAATAATGAGTGCGATAGAAAATCCTACTCGTTATCCACTTGTTTGATGGTTTCAGCACGCGCCAAGTGTATGTGGTACGTGTCGGTGGCGGTGGTTAACATTGTCTGAACTGTGATTTATGTGATTAAGTGATGGACTATGATTATCCGTCTTTAGTTGAACGTCATGTGTAGGGAACAACGATCGTTGTTCCCTACAGAGGCGCGTAAGTCGTTATGGCGATGTTGTAAAGCTTCATTGATACCGGGAAGAAACCGAGTTTTGAGGAAAAAACTCGGTTTCAATATGCATTTAAGTACGCACCTTGAGCCAACCCAACAGCCCGATTTCCACAATGTGTATCCATGAGTTCAGCGCAGATTTCCGCCCTGCTCCGGCAAGGCATTTCTGATAAAGTCTTTCCCGGCGCGGTTGCCGCCATTGCCAAAGACGGAAAGGTCACCTATCACGAAGCGTTTGGGCATCGCGCGGTTGTGCCGGTGCCCAAGCCGATGCGGCGCGATACCATTTTTGATCTGGCTTCTTTGACGAAACCCGTTGTTGTCGCGACTTTGGTCATGCGTCTCGCTGAAAAAGGGATGCTGGAAATAGAGGCTCCTGCCAAAGAGTACCTTCCCGAATTCAACAACGAGAATATAACAATTCTACATCTCCTCACCCACACCTCCGGGCTGCCGGCGTGGCGCCCGATCTATCTTGGAGCAAAATCCAGAGATGACGTTGTAGAGTATATCGGGGACATAGAGTGTTCCAATCCACCCGGGAAAGAGGTCGTTTACAGTTGTCTCGGGTATATTTTGCTCGGCGCGCTCATCGCGCGCGTCGGCAAAAAATCGCTAGACCGTCTGGCGCGGGAGTGGATATTCACGCCTGCTGAAATGACAACCACTCGGTACTGTCCGCCCCCGGCATGGAGGGACGCTTGCGCCGCCACGGAGGACTCGAATAACGTTGAGAGGGGGATGGCGAATGACAGTCGATACACTTGGCGTACGGGAATCCTCTGCGGGGAGGTTCACGACGAAAACGCTCATTTCCTTGGCGGTGTGGCTGGCAATTCCGGACTCTTTTCAACCGCGGGTGATCTCACGAAATTCTGTCAGATTCTCCTCAACGGCGGAGATGGCGTGCTCGGATCCGACAGTGTTTGTCAACTGAACAAAATTCGCACGGCAGGACTGAATTCGGAGCGCGGGATAGGTTGGATTATTCTAAAGGACGGTTCACTCTATCACAGCGGTTTCACCGGAACGTCCATTCGGGTTCATCTTGGGCGGAAGATGTTCGCTATCCTGCTCACAAACCGGGTTCATCCGGATGCCTCGCGCGAAGGCATTCTTGATTTTCGAGACCGGTTCCACGACTTGATTTTCGACACGGAAAGCGATGATTGATATCGGACTCACGGTTCTATTCCGTGATATGCCTCATTTGGTCGAGGATAAACGCATCGGCTTAATTACCAATCAAACCGGTGTCGATGAACGCCTTCGGAGCAATGTAAGTCTATTTGCCGCGCGTTCGGAGACGCGTCTGGCGGCGCTCTTCAGTCCCGAACACGGAATATGGGGACACCACCATGACATGCTTAAAGTCCCTTCGGCAACCGATGAACGGCGTCTGATTCCGATCCATAGTCTCTACGGTGAAACCCTTCGACCCACTCAAGAGATGTTGAGGGGAATTGACGCCTTGGTCTACGATATCCAGAGTGTCGGCGTGCGTTACTATACCTTTATCACGACGATGCTTTATGCCATGCAAGCCGCGTGCGAGCACGGCGTCGAGTTCATCGTCTTGGATCGTCCGAATCCTATTGGCGGCGATCGACTTGAGGGGACTGTGCTTCAGCCTGAGTTCAAATCCTTCGTCGGCGCGCATCCCATCCCGATTCGGCACGGCATGACCGTCGGCGAACTCGCTTTGCTCTTCAAAGCCGAACTGGGGTTGGAATTGAATCTTGAGGTCGTCCCGATGCGCGGCTGGGCAAGACGGATGTGGTACGACCAGACCGGGCTTCCGTGGGCGCCATCGTCGCCGAGTATGCCAACCCTTGACACGGCGATTCTTTATCCCGGCACATGTCTGATTGAGGGGACAAACCTGTCGGAGGGGCGCGGGACCACAAAGCCGTTCGAGTGGATTGGCGCGCCGTGGATTGATGCCGATCAGTGGTCGGAGATCTTGAATCGCTCGGAGTTGCCCGGCGTGCGTTTCCGCCCGGTGCATTTTGAGCCGTCACAATCAAAGTATGTCAATGAGTTGTGCCACGGCGCGGCTGTGCATGTGCTGGATAGAGGGCTTGCCATGCCGTTACAGGTCGTCCTGCATCTGCTTGCGACGGCGCTGGAAGCCTATCCCAATCACTTTGCGTTTCTTGAGACCGATGGGAGGCGCTTTATCGATTTACTGGCGGGAACGGATTCGCTGCGTCTGGCGCTCACGGCGAGGCGTTCGCCGTGCGAGATTCTTGAAGGATGGCGAGCGGATCTTGATGATTTTGCAGGGCGGCGGAGACCTTTTCTGATCTACGATTGAACATCAACGCTTCTCGCGACTTTGTTGATTGGGATTTTCTGACATCATTCACATTATCGTGATTTGTCCAAGGGTTACGGCATACGGAGTATGCCTACTACTTTGAGAATTAATGAAGACTGTTCAGCGCCTGCTCGAAAAACAGACGAAGAGGGTGATTGGCTTGATGTCCGGCACCTCCGCCGATGGTGTTGACGCCGCGCTTGTCGAAATCTGCGGTCATGGCTTAGCTACGCAATTTACACTCATTGCGTTTGACAGTTTTCCCTTTGAAGCAAATTTACGTTCACGGATATTTAATCTGTTCAATCCAGAGACTTCTCGCGTTGATGAAATCTGTCAGATGAATTTCCTTCTCGGTGAAAAATTCGCCGAGGCGGCGCTATCGATCGCCGAAAATGCTCGGATTCCTATTGATACGGTCGATCTTATCGGATGCCATGGTCAGACGATTCATCATCTTCCGCCGCAGGAGGGGACGGCTCATGTTCCCTCAACGCTGCAGATTGGCGAGGGCGCGGTCATCTCGCATTGTACCGGTGTTCCTACTGTCGAGGATTTCAGGGTTGCCGATCTAGCGGCGGGCGGACAAGGCGCTCCGCTTGTGCCATACGTTGATTTCCTGCTGTTCCGACACGCGGAGCGTACGATAGCGCTGCAAAATATCGGAGGAATCTCTAATGTCACGCTGATTCCCGCGGGCGCGTCCGCCAACGATGTGCTCGGTTCCGACACCGGGCCTGGCAACATGATTATTGACGCGGTGACGGAAATTGTCACGGATGGGCGGCAGACATTCGACGCGTCGGGAAAGATTGCGGCGCGAGGACGCGCCAGTGAAGCGCTGTTGGATGAATGGCTTCAGGACACTTTCTTGCATTTGGCGCCGCCGAAGACAACGGGACGGGAAGCTTATGGGAGTCAGTTCGCCAAGAGAGCATTTGAACAGGCGGAAGCGCGCCGAATATCGCCGCAGGATGTGGTTGCAACAGTCACGGAATTTACCGCTCGAACGATTTTTGACCATTACGACCGGTTCTTGTTGCCTCATTATTCCATTGATGAGGTTTGTGTAAGCGGGGGTGGCACGCGCAATCCAACGTTGATGGCTCGGTTGGGGGAAGTTTTCAGCCCGATTCCAGTCTTATCGTGCGATGCATACGGCATCCCTAGCGATGGAAAGGAAGCGATTGCGTTCGCGATACTCGCAAATGAGGCTATTCACGGACACCAAGCGGGGCTGCCGCAGGTCACTGGCGCCGCTCAACCGAGGGCGCTCGGGAAGTTCGTACCTGCTTGATCACGATTAATTTTGGGGAAGAGTTATGTCAAATTACCTTGTGATTCCGTTGGATAAAACGGAAATTGCTCCATATCAAATTTCGGCGACGTTGAGGAAGCAACTGCCGTATTTCACCGAGGGACGAATCCGTGATGCCAGCGATTCGGACAGGTATTTTTTCCCGATTGCTCGCACCTCCGAATTGCTTGAGGATGGCGTGTTCTACGTTGTTTCACCGTTGGATGACCAGAATCAAGCCGAGATTGAGATTACGGACGAGCAGGAGGATTTGTTGGAATGGCTTGTTTCGAACCGGATTGAGCAGGCGCGGGTGGTAGAAGATTAGGGGAATCGCGCCTGATTTTTGGCATAAGGAAGATTGGAAGGATGGAAGACGGGTAGGGTGACAATTTTCGGTCCACGCATGCCTCAAGCCGGATGGATACATAAAACCCGCCGGATTCGCCAATACAGTGGTCGCAGTGTTGGGTTTCATTACGAGTTTGGGGGGTTTTAGCGGTATCGGTGTCTGGGCGCGGTTATCCTGTGGACGGGTCGTTCTTGATGTGCCGTTCAACCCAACCTACGGATTATCTGATTGTCCGATCTTCTTGGTTGTCTATTGGAAAGTCGTTGGCGGTGTTTAGCGTCTTGCAGATTATGTGTCAGGCTTTATTTGAATTTTTGGTGTTGCGCTGCGGGGCAAGATGCCCCGTCTACGGTATAGTGGCGCAACGCCCACGGGTATAGTGGTGATTGAGACAATCACCGAAAAACCTCCTGCAAGGTTCGACTTTGATACAGGTTACGGAAAGCCGCCTACACCGCGCCAGCCGCCGCCTGACGCTCCAACTCGCCGCGCCAGCCCAATACATTCCCGGCTTTGATGTTTTTGATGTCAAACGGAGTGTAACGGTCCTCGAGCGTATCGCCCAGTTTCACGGTCTCTGCCCACCGATCCCACGTCGTCTTCATCCACTCGTACGGCAACGCCTCCCGCACGGCGGGATCCAGTTGCCATGCGCTACGCACATCCGATACGGCCGGCTCATCGGTGAATTGCCCCGACCATTTCTGCCAGCCTATCGCCAATGTATTACGCTCTCTATCGGGAACGGTGTGCCCCGTGTGGATAGTGGCGCCGTTACGAATGAGCGCCTCGCCAGCCTTCAACCGAATCGCAACTTGATTTGGCAACGGTGCGACGCCGTCCCAACTTGGCGTGTAAGGTACGCCTTGATCTTTCATGGCTTTCGGGAGAAGTACATCATGCTCGAATGGCGTGCGCCACCGATGGTGGCTGCCCGGAATGAGTTCGTGGCACTCATCGTCGGTGAGGGCTAAAAACATGCTCACACCGTTCCGCTCGGCAATCGATTTCAAGTTTTCTGCTTGGATTTCTTTCCAGCGACGCTTCTCAACCTCTTCCGAGTAGGCTTCAGGCCCCTCCTGCTCCGGTCGCTGCGCGAAGTAACTCTTGCCAGCGCCCCACCATGTCGCGTCCCTATGCCAACTTGGCCCATTCTCGTGCCGACGGGGATTGCACCAGAGGAGCATCGGATTCATTACTAGATTTTCCGGTTGCAAGCCGTGACACCAGTCGCGGACAAAGCCAAGGAACTCCGGCGAGCCGTAGAACTCGGCAAAACAAGGCTCGCCGAAAGCGGGGTGAATCAATCCGCGAATTGCCCACGGCTCGTCTTCCGCCGCCCGATGTACGTAGCCCTTCGAGCAGTCAATCTTGCTGTAGCCGTTTTCGGGGGCGCAGGCATCGGTGACGCGTCTGCCGGCTTCACGGAGAATCGGAATCCAAGGGCTGTCAACGAAGTCGCCGATGATAACGAAACCGTGCTCTTTTAAGTGTTCCAACCGCTCAGGCGTGGCGCCCGGTGCGGCAAGTTCCGGCTTCGCGTCGGCAAATGCCGGGGCACGATAGGATTTCGTTGTCTCTTCAAAGTCTGCCGCCGAGGGCGATCTATAGATTTTCATTTTGATTCCTCTCAACCTTCCTCGGTAAGGATAGTGTTTGGTCCAACTTAGTAGGTCGCGACCTAGAGATCGCTTCCATTGAGGTTGCGATATCGGTACGGTTGGAAACCGCACCTACCATAAAGGCATACCGTATGTTGTTCGCGAGTGAAACGCTTAGCAGGTGTCATCCGCAAAGAGTGAAGCGTCGTACGCCGCGAGAGGAAACCTCGTCGTAACGCTCGGATTAACGATATTCTCGGCAAGCGGCATGTTCCCGCTTAACACGGACACGACGTTCTGAATCCCGCCTCTGGAAACATCCCGCGACGCTTGAACGGAGTAGGCGCCGACATGAGGCGTAAGCACAACGTTGTCAAGTTCCAGCAGCGGATGGTCCGGTGGCGCCTCGTTCTCCGTGAACGGATCTATCCCTTCATAAGTATCCAAGCCCGCGCCGCTCAAGCGCCCCTCGCGAAGCGCGTTGACCAACGCCGTTTCATCTACCAACGCCCCACGCGAGGTGTTGATCAAATACGCCCCCGGTTTCATCTTGCCCAACTCCGCTTCGTCAAGCAGATGATACGTTTCGGAATTCAACGGCAGGTGCAAGGACACGTAGTCCGATTCGCCGAGCAGTGTATCAAGTGACACCATCTCCACGCCCAGGTTGTCGGCTTCGCGGCGAGGAGCCCTCATATTGCGGCGGGTGGCTATGACGCGCATGCCAAAACCTCTTGCTCGCTTCGCTGTCGCTTTTGCCGAATTTCCGAACCCGACCAATCCCAGAGTCTGCGCCGAAAGCCGCTGGTTGCTTCGCGACTGCCGTTTCGAGCGGCTCCACGCGCCTTTCGCCATCGCCCGCGCCATCTGCGGCAGCTTTCTCGCGAGCGCCAACACCATCGCCATCGTGTGGTCCGCCTGCTCCTCGACGCAAAAATACGGTACATTCGTCACCAGAATACCCTTTCGAGTCGCCATCTCCACATCGATTTTGTCAGTGCCGGTGCCGAGTCTTGAAATGACTCGGCAACGCGACAGACTTGAAACGACCGCTTCCGGCAACGAGACCGAGATGGCAAAAAGCGCGTCACAGTTTTCAACGTGCGGGACAATTTCCTCCGGGGAATTTGCTTCTACCTGTTCCACTCTTAGGTTATATTTCTCGTAAAGTGAGGCTTCAAACTCACTTACCGGGAACAGGGTCGCGTTCAAGCGGACAATGCGGGAGTTTTCGAGGTCATTCCAGTCATTCATATATCCTGATTCCTTGCATACAGTTGTCAATCCCCGTCGACGTTCACTCCAAACCGCGTAAGGGGATTAGGGATTGGGAACAATCACGCCCTTTATGAATCCGTCCAAACGAATCTCTCCCCCTGCGGCGCGCACCGCAGTTTCCGCTTCCTCCAATCCAAAGTAATGCGTAACCACCTTTTCAATCGGATAACGGCGAGATTCGACGAGTTTGATGGCTGCCCGTACGGCAGGAGTATCGTGGGTGTTCACGCCCTGATAACGTATCTCCTTCGCGGCGATTTTGCCGGTGACGAGCGGAACCGACGCCTCCCCCGTGTTTGAACCCAATACAACAGTACCCATCGGACGCACAAGCTCGAGTGACAATGGCGCGGAACTGGTGGCGCCGGTAAGGTCCATCACCACATCGGCTAACGCGCCTGCGGTGAGTTGATGCACTCTCCGCACCGGATCCTCGACATCCAAGTTGATAGTATGGGTTGCGCCGAAGCGTCTGGCGACCTCAAAACGATGACTGTCGCGGGTGAGACCAATGGCGACAATCTGCGCCGCGCCCGCCTCACGCGCAGCCAGAACCGCGGCCAAACCCTGACCTCCCGGTCCGATGACAACTACGGTGTCCCCTACGGAAACGCCTCCCTTCGTACACACCCAACGGATGCCGTTTCCGATGTTGGCGCAGGTCATGGCAGCGGCTTCCGCCGGAACATCCTCGGCGATGCGATGCACTCGCGAATTGGGAGCGAGATACATAAATTCGCCGTAGGCGCCCCAGAGATGCGGCGGGATGCGTGATGGAACGGGCCCGCCGTAACCGAGATGTTCAGCGCAGAAACGGTATTCGCCAATCAGGCATAAGCGGCAGTGTCCGCACCCGAAGAGATGTTCAACGACAACCCGATCCCCTTCTTCTACCCCCCATCTTTCGGACGCTTGGGTTCCTATTTCCTCAATGTGTCCGAGCGCCTCGTGACCCATGATGAGCGGGAATTTTTCGGGGTCGGTCCATTGGAAGATCCGGGGATCGCTTCCGCATACGCCGCACATCTCCACTTTTAGCAAAGCATCATCGTCGGCGATTGCCGGAATGTCAAAGGCTTGAATTTTGAGCGTCCGCGTGGCTACTGCCACCGCTGAATAAGTCTTGCGCGGCATAGAAACTGGTTGACGATCGAATTTTGCTCAAAGCGAGCGTAGGGAATAACGATCGTTATTCCCTACAGGAGCCCGCGGCATGAAGTTGTCGCCAAAATTGCCTCCATAGGGATCAAGTTATACTGCGCGCCGCCAGAAATTGCGTCTTTTGTAAGAGCGATCTCCAGGTCGCGACTTGCGTTCCCCGTAGGATCAAGCGAGTGGATAGCGAGTGCGATAGAAATCCTCGCGGTTTCCAACCGCACCTACCGCTAGATGCTTGAAAATACGCAATTTTCAGCAGCTTGAAGTATAAGCGTTTTCGAGCGCGAGTCACGCGGTTTTCTCGCGGCAAGCGCTTAACACAGTTTTCCACCTGTCGCCCCTCTGGGGCTTTGGAGTGTGGGGTCTTCGCGTTTCTACAAACCTGTCGCCCCTCTGGGGCTAAAAGACGACCTACACAATCAAGGAATCGCAGCATCGTGTTTGCCCCTACCGGCTTGAGGGGTTACAATGGGAAATTAGACAAATAAGACGTAAATTCTCTTAACTTGATCCCAATGGAATAACGATCGTTATTCCCTACAAAAGACCGCAGTATGAAGTTATCGCTAAAATTGCCTCTACCCTGAGATTTATCGGAATGCAATGCCTTAGGACTTACGCGGCAACAGGAGTCGCTTCGGTAGACAGGGCATCTTGCCCTGAGGCGCAGAGGCGGTCGCGATCAGGAGATCGTTCCTACAGCGAATCTCTAGGAACTAGATTGCGTAAGTCCCGAGTTTATTCATTACCCCGGGAAGAAATCAAACCTGCGGGTAAACATAAGGTTTTCCATGTTCCAATGGTTGATACCGATCGCCTATTCCAAGAATGTGCAGATTGGTGCGGAGCATCCGCGGCGGTTGCTGATTGTCCGGAAACAGGTCGTGGTGACAGGGGATAACTACCTTGGCGTCAATCTGCTTCGCCAATTGGGACGCTTCGGCGGGAGCAAGGTTACGAAACGCGGCATTAATTACTGTCACCATTACGTCCGGTTCATGTTCGGACACGCTGGCGGCAATCAGGTCGTGGTACGCCGTGTCGCCCGTAAAATAGACCGTTGGTCCGTCGGAAATGAAGGCGAGATATCCGACATGGGTCAGGTCATCACCGCCGAAAGGGATGGCAAACGTCGCTCGCAGCGTTATGTCGCCGAGCGTGAAGGTCTTGTTCGGCCAAACCATTGTCGTTCGTTCGGCGGGCACGCCCAATTCCTCTAACTTTTCAATCGTTTCGGCCGGCGCGGCGTAAGGCCCCTGTCCGCCCGCTGCGCGATATCTTTCCAGCGTTTCGGGATCCAAGTGATCTTGGTGGCTGTGTGTCATCAGATAGAGATTGATTCCAACCAAATCTTCAGGCGATAGCGGCGGCGGAACCAACCGGTCCATGTTGAAGCCGACTTCCTCGCCAAGCGCCTTGCAAGAATTTGTCAGATACGGGTCAAGGGCGACGATCTGCCCGGCGGGACTCTTGATAATAAATCCCGCTTGCCCCAGCCACCACAGCGCTACGGCTCCTTTAGGTACGGCATACTGTTGAATGTCGTGCATCGAAAAAGCGCTCATTTTTTGTTCCTTCGTTGTTGTGAAAAAGATCGAGAACCCTAATTTTTCGCAATCGCTCGGGTTCCAGTCTGCGGATTACGCCAATTTTCTGAATCGCTTAAGGGCTGCCGATACGGATTCAAAATCTAAATGTTACAGTCGATTTGAGACGTGCAATGAATTGCACTACTACAAACCTGAGGCTCTTTGTAACTTGTAGATTCGGAATGAGTATTACAGTATAAACTCGGATTCCAAGATCTTCAGAGTCTCCTGCCAATAAGCGACAGCATAGTTTTTAACTTGGTCGGGCGATTCGGCAAGATCGAGGTAGCGCTTAATCCAATCAATGAGACGACCGCGGCAATCACTTCTTATCTCACCGCTTTCCGAGTCATAAGCGATGTCGCGGAGACTTCTCAGATCATTCGGATCGAGATGAAAATCTACCTCATGATACAAAACGAGGTTCACCATTAGCGCTATCGTGATTTCCCGAGCGCTGTCATTATCCGCGTTCGAGCGGTATTCCGCATCAAGAACCTTTTCAATCGGGAGCGCCCGAATGTAGGCGAGTCGATAATCAAGATTGTCAAGTTGTTGCCTGACAACCGCCAAATCCATAAGGTTGGTTATAGGGCGTGAAGAGGCAACGCCGCGGAGCGTCACTTGCGGGGACTCAATGATTAGTTTGAACTCGTTAATTGCGCCAAGGAATTGGCGCTCCCAGTCATTATACACAAGTATAGCATCGATATTATTGCGGGCTGGCGAGGCGCATTCGGGAGAAATCAGGACAGCATTCTCAAGTATATCGCGGCAGCGCTCAACGAGTTCATCGGCAAGCGTATTTCCGATTTGGAAAAATTTCACGACTCTATTGTTCTTTAACAACCGAACGGATCTATCCAAATCGCCGTTGCTACCGTACTCCAAACCTAAACTGACCAATCGGAATGCGTCTTGAATTTGCTGACGGAGCTCTGAAAGCGAGGAGACATCTTCTGTTTTTATCGTAATTAACTTGTGTGACAGCGTAGCGATTTCTTGCCGAAGCGCTTCCTCCTCGGCGTGGGAAATTTCGCCCGTTTCGTCTCCGCGCACCAGCGTCCGAGACAGGAACAGGCGCCCATCGCGCAGCGCACGAACATCAATTTCGAACATCGTCCGGCCCGCCCTTTTTAACTGTCTTCATCTGGATGGTCGTTTTCAGACTTGCTCGGTCCCTCGTTAAGGTCCAGGTCGTCAAGATCGACCTTTTGTAGAACGTCCTCTTCCGTCAGTTCGATGCCAACCGCTCGATCTCTACTTCGCACCCGTTCATCGCGTTCATCTTTGGCGCGCCTGAGCGATCTTGACAGTTCCTCGTCTACCGCATCGTATCTGTCTACGGCGAACAGTTCATATAGCACGCGGGTAAAGAGGCTCTCATCAGCCTGCCAGATGGTCTCCATGATTTCCCGAGCGTGATCATCGGCGTACTCAATCTCACCCGATGAGGGATCCACCACGCCGCTCTCGATCATTAGCGCCGCGAATTCGGTATTCAGTTCGATTCGGTCGTGAAGTAGCACTGCGAGAATCGCCACATCAACGTGGGTTAAAAGTTCGCTGATTTCGTCAGGATCGCAGTTCGATAACTCAAAAAGCCAGAGATCTATCGCTTTCTTGTCAAGTTCGCCGTTACGCCACGCAGAAAGGTCAACCACCTCCTCAAACTGTTCGGCTGACAAGCACGGCAGTAGGGTTGACGCCAAACTCGTACCCAACATGGTATTCAGCACTTGCAACACCTGTTCCGTCGGACTTCGCCGGATTAACTCGGTGCAGTCGGGAACAAGGTAATAGAGCTGCTCTCTATCTTTGGGGTGCGGAGTTGAGAGAATAATCTCCAGTTGCCGTTCTGTCGGATGGCTTTGAAACAGCGCTTCAGCTTCCGCGACTGGCATTTTCAATAACGATTGCGCCTCCAAACGGCGATCAACAAGTTTCGCAGCGCTCATTCGAACGTTCCTCCAATCCCTCGGTCATAACTTCGCCGGGTGGATTGCCTGAATTGCATCCACCAATTTCTCGGCGCCAAATCTTACAACATCCGTTGCCGGCAAGCCTGTTTGTTCTTCCGCAGTTTCTACAGCCTTCAACGCTTCTGTCTCACTCAAGTCAAAACAGTTAAGGGCGATGCCGATTACTTTCGCGGGCTTGATGGGTTTTGCAAGATTTTCGTACTGTTCAATCAGATCGCTAATCGGGGGTAACGGCACGGTATAGCGGGCGACGATTTTTCGGGAAGGTTGGTGGCAGAAGATTAGCGCGTCCGGCATTGACCCGTGCAGAAGGCTCAACGTTACCCCCGAGTAGCCGGGATGCACCAACGAGCCTTGGCCCTCGACAATCAGGATATCGCGGTTTTTGGTTCCATGCAGAACGATGCGCTCCGCCGCTCCGGCGGTGAAGTCGGAAACAACGGCATCAATGGCGATACCCCAGCCCCAAACCATAATCCCGTTTTGGCCGGTGGGACCAAATTCGGCATTCAATCCCGTCTTTTGCAAGGCATTTGTAATTTCGATCCCTACCAACATCTTTCCAACGCGACAATCCGATCCGACTGTCAAGACAACGGTGGCGTCAACATCGTTCGCTTTGCATGTGGCAACGGGCAATCCCGATGGCGGCTTGCGCGCATCCCAGAGCGCGACATTGTGACGTTTCGCGCGCTCGGCGAGTTCGGCGTCGTCGCTCAGAAATTGGTGGAGTCCGCTCATAACGTGCATCTCGTGGCCAATCGCTTCGTACAACACATCTCTCCACGCTTGCGGCAACTTGCCCCCCGGAGGCGAGATACCGATTGCCAGCATCGTTGGCTCGAATTTCATGGCTTCCGCCAGATTGGCGACGACCGGGATCCCCTCGCCAATCTCAAGGATTTCGCTTACATCTTTTCCGGCGTTTTCGCTATCGATAACCGCTACGACATTGTCAGTCAGGTAACGAACCAAAACGGTCGCGGTTTTGGATTCGAGAATGCCGAATGATCCTTCGGCGAGGATGACGATTCTTTGTGTTTTTGGTTGTACTCGCGTATCCATAAAACCCCTCAATAATTGGTTCCAATCAGAAGGTCTGCAACGGAAAGCGCCGAAAGCGCCAAACTCACCATTCCGTTCAGCGTGAAGAAAGCAAGATTGACGCGCGACAGATCGTTCGGGCTGACAATCGCGTGTTCATAAATCAGAATCAGCGTTACAACGCCGACCCCGATGAGATAAAGAACGCCAAGATTCGGTAGCACGGCAAGTCCAACGAGTATTGAAACCGTTATCAGATGAAGCGCTGAAGAGAACCATAACGCCCGGCGAATTCCGAAGCGCGCCGGGATTGAGTGCAGACGGTTCTTGCGATCAAACTCGAAATCTTGACACGCATAGATGATATCAAATCCCGCTGTCCAGAAAAGAACGGCTAAGCCAAGCAACATCGGTATCCAATCAATTCTGCCTTTAACAGCGATCCAGGCGCCTATCGGAGCGATGGACAGTGACAAACCGAGCCAGAAATGCGATAGTGGAGTAAAGCGCTTTGTGTATGAGTAGCCCAAGCTGATTCCCAAAGCAACGGGAGAGAGCGCGAAGGCAAGCGGGTTGAGTTTATACGCCGAAAAGACAAGCAGCGCGGCGGAGACCGCGGTGAAACCCCACACCGAGCCCGAGGCGATTAATCCGGCGGGGATAGCTCGCATTGCCGTTCGCGGATTGGCGCCATCAATCTTCGCGTCAACGAGTCGATTGAAAGCCATGGCGCAACTTCGCGCGCCGATCATTGCCGTGACAATCCATCCGCATTTGTCCAAAGGAGGAAGCCCGTCCGAGGCAATGAATGCGCTCATAATCGCAAAGGGAAGCGCGAATACGGTGTGCTCGAACTTAATCATGTCAAGGATGATTTTCAGTTTGCGAAGCATCATACGTTTAATTTGCTCCAGGGGGCTATCCGTTTTCTTTCCAGCGCCGCGTAAGACCCGAGTCAAGTCCAAATTGATCAAGCAACTTCGTGATGACAAAGTTAATCTGGTCGTCAACAGTTTTGGGAAAATGATAAAAACCGGGCATAGCGGGAAGGATGCAAACGCCCAGTTGTGACAACTTGAGCATGTTCTCCAAGTGGATAGAACTGAGAGGAGTTTCGCGAGGAAGAAGAACCAACTTGCGCCGCTCCTTGATACAGACATCAGCCGCGCGATGAATGAGGTTGCGCGAAATGCCCGCGGCAATCGAGCCAACCGTTCCCATGCTACACGGCGCGATAATCATGCCGTGCGTTCGGAAGGAGCCGCTCGCAATGGAAGCGGCAATATCCGACTGGTGGTGATAAACTACCCGATCCGAGGAGTAGCCCAGTAATGACTCGATCTTGAAATTGTCAAGGTCAACTCGGATTTCAAGCTCCTCCCGGAGCGCTCTCATTCCCGAGTCGGAAATTGTGAGATGAATCTCGTAAGTATTCAGTTGATTGAGAACATCAAGCAAGCGCACGCCATAAATGACGCCGCTCGCACCTGTAATTCCGACCACTAGGCGTTTCAACGGACACTCCTTTATAGCTAGGTCTTACGCGGTTAATTGCCCGAGTACATAATGGCGATGATTCATTTGCGTAAATCGTAATGCGTAATACCACCTCAATAATACCTACAATGCAATCAGAACTCACTACCGTGGGGGCAGGATGGGATTTCTAGCGCACTCGCTATCCGCTCGCTTGATCGGTTTCAATAAACACCAAATACTTGGAGAAAGAACCATTAGATGCCCCGCCGCTTCTTCTTGCACGCGGGTATTGCGGTTTGCCGACATTGAGCCGGCTTTAGAAACTTCCGGTTTTAGAACGGAGCAAGGTTGCCCGAAGCGTCAAATTCAAACGATTTCACCTCGCCCACAATCTCAAGATCGCGGCGTAGTTTCGCATCTTCAATGAAGGCTTCGGAAATATCCAGAGTCGCCAATTTGAGCGTACTATCGACTCGCGCCACTTTCGCTTCCTCGGGCGGTGTCAAGCCAATGGTGTTTAGCGCGATTTCAATTGCCTCCCGGTCCGTGTCGTAGTAAAACGGGACTTTGGACTTTTGGGGGCCCAAGCCTGTAATGCCGTTCATGTAGGTGGCGTACCGATCCATCTTTTCCACGAGTCGCGTTGTCGTAAAATCTGCCAAACCAACCCCCGTAGCGTTGCCGTTGCTCTCCTCCGTTAGATCTCGGACGAAGATACGCAGAATTGCGGGCTTTTCGGGTTCGGGTTCAAAATTCTGCAGCATTCTGCCAATGATATTTGTGTCCATACCGGTGCCGCTGATATTTTTCCCCATCCAGTCGATCACCAACAAGTCGAGCGTATCAAACGGCAGCCGTCCCATCAAATCTTTCGCTTCCACCAGCAACTCACGCTCTCGTCTTATAAGTTCATCGGGAGGCATCGCGGCAACCTTCGCGGTATCCTCATGGGCGTTTTCGACCAACCCCAAGCCAAATACGACTCTTCCCGAATCCAGCATCAAGCCGCCGACGGTCAGAATGACGTGTTCAAACCCGTGATGAAAAAAGGCGCGGTGGTACATGTTGGCGCCCCTTTGCTTGCCTAGCCCGATTGCCATCATCTTCAACAAACCGCTCTCGATGGATCCCTTGAAATCTGTATGGGCTTTGATGCGATTGACCGGTACAATGCCATCCGCATCGGCGGCGTTTCTATCGAGAAGAACCGGCAGCCCATCGGCAGTTCTCCCAATTTCCACTGTTTCCATTGTGGCTTCAATGGGCGCGCCGACAGTGTCTTCGGAAATGCCGTAGTGCGCCAAAACGTCGCGCTGCCCTTCCGCCGTTGCCCCGCCGTGGCTTCCCATTGCCGGCACGACAAAAGGTTTCGCACCGAGTTCCTTGAGGTAATCCACTGTTGCTTTAACCACGATGTCAATGTTCGCTACGCCGCGGCTCCCGCCCGTAATAGCGATTCTATCGCCACTCTTCACGAGCGCCGCGGCATCAATTCGATCCAATTCGGCTTGAACTGCCGCTGAAACGTCATTGATTACCGGCGCCTCAATATGCTGCTTGATACGTACCATTTTTGGCAATGCCATATCGTCCGTCCTCCTTTATATGTATGAACGCGAACTGTTATGTCGCTCTTCATGCTACATCTTACCAAAAACCGGGAGTGGATTGCAAGTCAAATGCAGGCGTGGACCCCGGGAAACGCGCCTAATTTTTAGTTGTTTGTGTCGGGTAATACGTTGAAATGGAGAAGTGAGAGGAAGGATGGAAGGTTGGAAGGCGGGAAGATTGGGTTGAATGGGTATCAAGTAACACTCGGGCATTGGCAAGCGGGGCAAGATGCCCCGCCTACGGAGTTGTAGAACATTCTCCGCATTGAGGATCTCTATCGATCAACCGAGTGGATAACGAAAGCGATAGAAAATCCTACTCGTTATTCACTCGTTTGATCCTACCGGGAATGCAGGTCAAGATCAGGAGATCGCTCCTACCGAAGTTGTGGTAGCGGTGCGGTTGGAAACCGCACCTACCGAGGTTAAAACGCTCCTCATGAGTTTGCGTAACTACAGGCAGTGAATTCACAGATGACGGTTCCTCGCTGTCGTAGCCCACCATCAAGAGAGTAGATAACACAAACAAAATCAATCCTGGAATATATACTGTACGCCGCCGGGAATTGCGTGTTTTCAAGCATCCTGGCATAGTAGCAGGCAAGATCAACTGACTCCGCTTTATAGAAGCGATCTCCGAATCGCGACCTGATCGTCCTTGGTAGGTGCAGTTTCTAACCGCACCTACCGCGAACGCACGTCGCGACTTGGAGACCGCTCCTACAAAAGACGCAGTTTCTAACAGCGTGGAGTATTACAGATTACGCTACAGGTACAGAGGCGTGATTACTTCACGATAACCATCCGACGCGACGCCGAGTAATCTCCTGCGGTCAATCGATAGATGTACACACCGCTTGCCACTTGTTCGCCGCGCGCGTTTCTGCCATCCCAGTAGATGGCGTCAATCTGATTGGCGTAAAATCCCGCTTGTTGATGGCCAAGATTCATACTGCGAACCACCTGCCCATTTACGTCATAGATGCTCAATTCCACATCGGCGTCGGTAGCCAAGTGGTAGGGAATCCACGTTTCCGGATTGAACGGGTTGGGGTAATTGGGTAACAAGGCGGTCGCTATTGGAATCGGTTCTGCCTGTCTCCACGCTGCCAGAAGTCGCTCCAAAGCTCTGATACCTTTTTGAAAGGTTTCATCTTTGTTGTTGAGTTTCTTGGCTTGGTTAATCCAGAATTTCAGGGTTTCGGCAGTTAGCGTGGGATTCGTCCGCGAAGGAGCGGCAAGTATATCTGCCATCTCCTCTAGCGCGACGATAATTTCCATGACATCTTGACGATCCACGATGCCATCGCGGTTGACATCCGGATTGGGACTGGCATCACCTTTGAACGATTTGCCAAAGTTCGACGCGACGAGAACCAGGTCATCCACGTCAACAACACCGTCGCGGTTGACATCTCGTCGTGTGTCCAAGGGTTTTCCTACCAGATCGGTGTAAACCGGGTCAAGCAACGTTCGGTAAACTTCGTTCCCATCCGAGATTAAATTTCCGTTGGGATGCCATGCCAACTCATAGACCGGACCGCTGGTTTGGATGACTTTCTCCTGGGTAATCCGTGAATCAATGGTGATTTCTCCTGCGGGCATTCGGTAGATTGTTGTTACCTTATTTTCACCACCTGCAGCGAGATAGGCGCCATCGGGGCTATAGGCGACAGCGCCAATCCAACCTCCAACATGTCCGATCTCTCGAAGTATTAGTCCACTACCCACCTCTGATATGTACAAATTGCCTTCATCATCCCCCGAGGCGACATAACGTCCATCGGGACTGATGTCAACGGCCCAAACATCGGCATTATGTTCTATCTGCTGTATTGGCTCGCCGCGTATTGCATCCCAGATGATCACGTCATTACCAGTATCCCCTGTTGCGAGATATTTACCATCGGGGGTGAACGCAACCGCGTGGACCGATATACGTTGAGGTTGGAACCCCCCAGTAGAACGAGTTTTCCCCCAAAGAACTTCATTCTGTTCTGCGTGAATCACATAAGTTCCAAGACTATTCCCCGCTCCCACTTTTGTTCCGTAGGGACTAAACGTAACAGCGTAAAATCGGGAATACGGGTCGCGCCAGCGGAATGTGGGGATTTGTTTGAAACGTTGCCAAATTAGGTTGCCATTATTTACCTGCCAAAGTCTCAAATAACGAGAATCGCCTGTCGCGAGATATTGTCCATCTGGGCTGAAAGCAACGGCGTAGACAGTCCCAGTATGTTTAGTCTGGCGAAGTTTCATACCACTACTAACTTCCCAGATAGAAACGAAACCGTCGTCATTTTCCTCTGCGATACTGCCCGTTGCGAGGTATTTTCCATCGGCGCTAAAGTGAACTGCACGATTGTTATTGCCGAAAGTGTATACTGTGTTAAACAAGATTGGAACGGCTTTTTTCCAAAGTGGCGGGTACTTGAGTTTCACCTGTGCCAAAGCCCTGCGATAGCCGGGATCTATAGAGAGGTAAGCTGTTTTCTCGACCTTATCCCAATTTTGTTTGAGATTCGGGGCATCGTTTTTATTGATATACAGGATTGCATCAAAGTTTTGATTGATTACATCAAAATTGATCCAGAAGAATTCCTCATTGGCATCATAATTACCAAGAGTCGCTGTAATGTCGCTCGTAAAAAACACAGTTTGGTATAAACGGCGGAGTTCGGTGGCAATCTCAAGGTGACGTTCTTTTAGAGGTGAAAGGTGCTGTTTCTCGAGCTCTAAACGTCGCTGTGCGATAATTTCACCCAGTTGATGCAGGCGTGCGGCGTAATCCTCGTCAGATTCAAATTCCGTCTTTGGCGCGTTTAGGGCGTGGTTCTCACGCAGGAGGCTGAGTTGTTCCTCAATGAGAGTTAGCTGCTCGTCAATGAGGGTTGGGTTATTTTCACGCTCAACTTCAAGCGTTTTAATTTCAATAACCGTTGCATCAAAGGCATCGGCAGCAAACGCTCGGTTGGTGGCAGAGAGGCAGATTAGCAGTAAAAGAATAATACGACACATTACGTTCGCTTTCATTAGAATTTTTCTCCTTAATTGAAATTTATGCGCAGAACTTGTTGGAAAAATAGGACGATCAACATCAGCGTGCAACCGTCTGTTTCGAAAGAAACCGAGTTTTCAAACAAACTCTGCTCTTACAAAAAACAGGGCATAATAAGCCCTGACAACTTATTATGGATCGCTTTTCGAGTCGATGTCAAGTAAAAAAACAACGTATTCGCAGTCACCATGGGGTTCACTGCCAAAACTGTGATTTATTTGGTTTTGGAATTGCCATGATTACGGGAGGTTTAGCGGTGCGCGATGATTTGTGGCACAATCTGTTACATTGTGAGCGTCTGTACCGTAATCTGTTAAGGCTTGTTTTATACTTCACGCGGCTGAAAATTGCGTATTTTCAAGCGTCTGGCGGCAGGTGCGGTTGGAAACCGCACCTACGGGGAACGCATGTCGCGATCGGGAAATTGCTCCTACAAAAGACGCAATTTCTGACAGCGCAGAGTATAATTAAGAAGTGGGTAGCGACACCGGCAAACTGGAAACAAACGACCAATCAACCTCCGCTCTCCCCTTCAGTTGCGATATAAGGGCATTTTTTGCCCCTTGCTAGATGGCTAAAATGATCGCCTATGGGGATAGAAAAGTCAAGGAAAAACGCAGAAAATCGACATTTTTTTTTGCCGCCAAACAAAAATCGTATATTGGATTGAATGCGGGCGCGCCGGGGCTGCTGCTTGACGCTAGAGGAATTATATTGTAACATTTAGCGACTTGTGTTAAACTTCTCGCTGTGAAAAATTCCTCCGTTCAAGATCATTTTGGGGCGCTCGAGTCCGCCGCGTGGAGTCACTTCCGGGAGAATAACGATGACAACCGTAGAACTTGCCGAATGGGTGCGGGATGCCCGCCAGCGAACCTTGGATCTTGTTGCGGATCTTGACGATGAGCAACTGTTGGGGCCCTATCTTCCTATTATCAACCCGATGCTGTGGGAGATTGGACATGTGGCATGGTTCCAAGAGAAGTGGACGCTGCGGCACGTATGCAAACGGGAACCGATTCGCGAGGACGCCGACGCAATTTGGGATTCGATTGCCATTCCCCACACCACGCGCTGGGACCTCCCGCTGCCCTCCCGCGACGAAACAATCGCGTACCTCTGTGAAGTTCGTGACCACGTCGTAGAGGCGCTTCAGAGTGATGCGCCGCCTAAGCAGTTGTCCTATTTTGTACGCTATACGACATTCCACGAAGACATGCACAACGAGGCGTTTACCTACACGCGGCACACGTTGGGGTACCCGCCGCCAAAGTTCTCGGATGCCGTTTCCTCGCAAACACCGATTCCGCAAACTTGTGTAATGACAAGTGATGCCGAAGTTCCAGGCGGAACATTTCTCTTGGGAGCGGCGCAAGATGAACCGTTTGTTTTCGACAACGAAAAGTGGGCGCACCCGGTGCAGCTTGAACCATTCGCAATCGGGCGCGTGCCCGTGACGCAATCGGAATATGTCGCGTTTGTCGAAGATGACGGTTATCACCGCAGTCAATTCTGGACGGCCGAAGGCTGGAAGTGGCGAGAATCGGTGAACGCCGAACACCCGGTATATTGGCGAAAGGACACCGACAGGGGGTGGATCCGACGGCACTTCGATCAGTGGTTGGCGCTTGAACCCAACCTGCCCGTCATTCACGTCAACTGGCATGAAGCCAAGGCGTATTGTCAATGGGCTGGACGTCGTCTGCCGACAGAGGCTGAGTGGGAATTTGCCGCCGCAATGGGACCAAAGTCGAGTGAATACGTGATGCCCTCAAGGAAACGCCGTTTTCCTTGGGGCGACGCAAGCCCATCCATTGACCGCGTCAACATGAATTGGAGAAATATGGGTTGTATTGATGTCAACGCGCTGCCCGATAGCGACAGCGCCTTCGGATGCCGCCAGATGATTGGCAATGTCTGGGAATGGACAGCCAGCGGCTTTCAACCCTATCCAGGTTTTGTAAGGGATGCCTACAAGGAGTATTCCGAACCGTGGTTCGGCACACACAAAGTCCTTCGCGGCGGTTGCTGGACAACGCGTTCGCGTATGCTGCGGAATACATGGCGGAATTTCTATACCCCGGATCGACGCGATGTGTTGGCGGGATTTCGCACGTGCGCCTTGTAGCGGTTCATCATGGCAATTCTCTACGGCAATCGTATGTTGCGGGGGCGTGGGGAATAACGATTGGTGTTCCCTACAAGTTGAATTGCGAAAGCCCTGGGTTCCCTTGACATTTCATCACAACGCCACAATCCTTCGTAGGGGTTGGGTTCCCCAACCCGTTCGTTACGTTTCCCGATACATGGGTCGAGGGGACCTCGCCCCTACGATTGGACATACACTTCACGCAAATGTCAACAGAACCTAATAAATAATAACAATGTCAAACCGAAACAGCCATGAAAATTTGCTTGATAACTCCAGCCCCGGCGTATTCACGCACGGGAAATCGGGTGGCGGCGCTTCGATGGGCTAGACTCTTACGGCAACTCAAGCATCAGGTGATCCTCGCTCAAGAGTATAAGGCGCAACGGTGTGATCTCATGATCGCGCTCCACGCTCGTCGGAGCCACGTTTCCATGGTGCGGTTTCGAGAGCGGCATCCAAACCGCCCGCTGATTCTCGCATTGGTAGGCACGGATCTCTATGGAGATATTCACACGGACTCTTCGGCTCAGGAATCCTTGGAGTTGGCGGATCGATTCGTCGTGCTTCAACCGATGGGAATCAGTGAGTTGCCCGAACGCATGGCTGGCAAAGCGCGAGTCATTTATCAATCGGTGCAGCCTCCGCCGGGGGTATTCACCCCGAAGAAAAATGTGTTTGAAGTGTGCGTCATAGGGCATTTGCGTCCCGTAAAAGATCCGTTTCGCACCGCAATGGCAGTTCGATCACTGCCTTCTTCGTCCCGTATCGGTGTCTTGCACGCCGGGGCCGATCTCAGCGGCGACATGGAGGAAACCGCCCGCAAGGAGTCATCGCTTAATCCGCGCTACTGCTGGCTGGGCAACCTTCCGCATTGGAAGTCGATGCGTCTGCTTGCTCGTTGCAGACTGCTTTCGCTAACGTCGGAGTCGGAGGGTGGGGCAAACGTTGTTTCCGAGGCTATAGCTTGCTCGGTTCCGATTGTTTCATCCCGAATCTCAGGGTCAATTGGACTTCTAGGCGAAGATTATCCGGGCTACTTCACCGTTGGCGATACGCAAGAGTTGGCGGTCCTCCTTCAGCGTGCCGAGACAGATGCGGCATATTACAACAAGTTGAAGTCGTGGTGTGAAAGATTGAAGCCTCACTTTGAACCCACGGACGAACGCCGCCGATGGGATGAGTTAGTAAGGGAGTTTTATTGACGTTTCTTCCGGAGGTTGCGTCTGTTGCAACAGTCCGCAGACGGTGATGGTTTTTCATCAAACTAGAGATTGTCGCATCTCACTGTAGTCATAAAGAAAGGTAGATAGACCATGCTTGAATGTATCATACCGATACTACGTGTCGAGAACCTCGCTGCCAGTTTTGATTATTATGTGAATAAACTTGGATTCAAGAAGGACTGGGACTGGGGCGATCCACCAGATTTCGGGGCAGTCTCGCGCGACGGTTGGTCCATCATGATGTGCCAAGGGGGACAAGGCAAAGCCGGAACCTATATTTGGATTGGTGTCGAGGATGTCGATGTATGTTATGAGGAGTTCAAGAGGAGCGGGGCTACGATTCGAAAGCCGCCAACCAACTATCCGTGGGCGTGCGAAATGATGGTGGAGGACCTTGATGGTCACGTTCTGCGGATTGGGTCGGAACCGAAAGACGAATGAGTTCATGTCAATTGATATGAATAGGGGAGGACCGACTTATGGCAACCAATGAACCGGAATGGAGAAAAATTGCGGACATTAGCGAAATTTCCGCAGGCGGAGCCAAAAGTATAGAACTGGATGAAGGTCGCACTATCGCGCTATTCAACGACGCCGGCAAAATCTACGCCACCGACAACCAGTGTCCTCACATGGGTTACCCACTGACGCGGGGTGTGATACGACACGGCATTCTCACCTGCGATTGGCACGGGCGGAGTTTCGACTTGGAAGCGGGGGGATGTTTCAACGTCGAATGCGACGATCTGCAAACCTTCCCGGTCAAAGTGCGAAACGGTGAAATCTGGCTGCAAGTCGGTGATTTCACGTACAAACGTAAAAACGAACATCTCCGCTTGCTCTGGGAAGGTCTGTTAAGCGAAGACCGATGGACGATGTCAAAAGCGATCGCTCTGTTGCTAAACGGCAGAGTACCGGAAGAAGACATCGTGGAAATCATCCTTCGGCACTTGGGGCGGCACATTGCAAGTTCGCATGGCGCCGAAGGCGGGCATGACGTATCTCGACTGATTAACGGTCTAAATATCGGGCGCAGATACGGTGACGCCGATCGCTTGATTGCCATCACGACCACCGCCTGCTCTGCCGCGGGTGGCGCTGACGAAAGGCTTGAAGTACTTACGTTGCCCCAGCCAGTATCTTGGGAAAACATTGAGGGATGGGTGCGCATGTTCTCTCACGATGGTCAATCCGGACGCATTGAGCGCTGCCTTTTTACCGCTCACCAGCTTGGCGCTACAGAGAAGATTTTTCCACTCCTTTTTGACTGCGCCGTTGAACCGCACTTCCTCGGCTTTCCCGATAACCTCATTTCGCTCGGCTACCTTTCCGAGGTGACTGATGTATTCGGTTGGGAGAAGGCGGCCGAACTCGTTTTCAATCTCGGCGCCAATTTGGTCGGGCGCGGGCGCGGCGAACCTCAGCGATTCCGCCGAGACGCCATACGTCTCATGGGGGACATGACATCATCTATTGATGCGGCGACTTCGGACTCGGACGCCGGTTATGATGAAGACGCTCTCGTGAATGCGTTGACCAGCGTGGATATCCGTCGGTCTTTTGAGACTGTCAATAGCGCGCTGAAAACGGATGTCAAGATAGATGAGCTTATTACGACACTGGTTCTTCTCGCCGCAGATCGAATGGCGCGAACCCCGGTGAACGTCGACGCCGGTTGGCATTGCTTGACATCGGAGCTCAACCTCGCCGCTTCGCTGCGAACCGCGCAACATGTCGGTGGAGGCAAGGTTGCCGCGAAAGGTATCTTCCACGCCGCGTGGTTGACTTTCGACAATCGTTGGCTTAACATCCCGCCGCGCTCTCTGAAAGAACCGTTAGCGGGAGAAAAGTTGGATGTACAAAGTGAAGATGAGGGCGTTCAACTGATAATCAATTCTATCGAAATCCTCAACGTGCAAGGGATTGGCGAACAGGTGCTTGCCTATCTTAATGCGGGTTATTCCGGCAACAGGCTGCTGCATGAAATGGGAAGGGCGATTCTGTGGAACGACACTGCAAGCGAGATACTGCCAACATTGCGAACGGTCTTCGAGGAATGGGAGAGGTGCGCCGGTCATCCGGCTCGCAACCAATTGCTTGTGGCGCTGGCGCGCTACGCCACCGATATTCGCACAAACAAGGACAGTGAGTCTGCCACAATCACCGCCATGCGATTCGCCGAAGGAAAAACGACGGTAGAGGTGTTCGAGGATTAAGTCATTTTCAACCTCAATCGCTAATTGTTTATCCGTAAACCTCTTAAGGGCAATTTCAAGCTTGAACATTTGTTCGCCATCGAGCAAGCATTGGAAGCGTGTGATATTTTTCAGATATTCATCGGAGGCGTGCGCCGCCCTACCGACAAGCGCCCTCAACTAATTGGAGGCGTCTCCACCGCCTGACGTATCATTGGAAGCCAATTCGTCGCTCACGCCACCGTCCGACATGTCATCGCCGGCCATTTTGTCATCCGATGGCATTTCAACATTCTTGAAGATGACAAGCTGACCGCCTTGGGCGACCAATAGGACGGGATTGTACTGCGCCTCACCGTTGGGGTCAAACGAAAATTTGCCTAAAATGGTGTCGAAATCCGCTGTTTGGGCTAGCGCGTCCCGAATGGCGGCCGAATCCGCCGACTGCGCCTTTTCGATGGCGGCGGCTAAAATGTAGAGCGTAGCGTACGACTGCGCCGCCCACTGATCGGCATCCGTGCCAAACAACCCTTTATAATTCGCGACGAATTCCTGATTTCCGGGCGTGTCGGATGCGTTGAACCAGTTTATGAACGTAATCGCTCCTTCCGCCGCTGTCAGATCGGGTACAATGGAGGCTACGGAGGACGCGAGTTGTTGTGTAGCAAGGTGCGGATAGATTCGCCGGGTCAGATCAGGAACAATGTAGGATACGGAGGACGGGATGCCGACTTCGCGCCCCTGCAACATTACCAGCGCCTTTTCTGCGGTTAGCGCGGATATCAGCACCGCTTCCGGATCGGACTCCATTATTTCCGTCAGTTGTGCGGTCACGTCAGTGTCGTGTGTTTGGAACGTCTGCGTCGTGAGCGCCTCAACACCAAACTCTGCGAGCGCTTCAGCCAAAAGCTCGTTGTTGCGAGTAGAGTAGATATCGGCGGCATCGTATATCATAGCCACGTTTCTGTAGCCGAGTTTCTCAAGAGTGGCTTTGACGCCGTTGGGATTTAGTACATTGGTGGCGAGAGCGGCGCGGAAGATGTAATCTCCGATGCCGCTAAGGCCGGCCGCGGTGGAGACGGGACTGAACGCCACGATCCGATTCTCTTGCGCGATCGGGAAGGCTTCTTTCGCTTGAGAGGAAAAAACGAGACCGACGATAGCCGGCACATCGTGGGCGACGAGACTTTGGAAGGCGGCGACCGCGCCCTCGACCGTACTCATATCGTCCTCGGTAATGAAACTGATGGGTGGTATATTACCTTGTGCGTTTATCTCGGCTCGCGCCATTTCAAAGCCGTTCTTCATCGAGAAACCGTACGGTCCGGCGGCCGGTCCCGTCAGCGGTACGACAAGCCCTAGCGTAATCTCCTCCGGCATTTCCTCCATCTCGGGCAGATTGCCGGTAGACAGAACGGAAAGAAATTCATCACAGGCTGAAAGCCCGACACTGAGCGCCGCAACTAAACATATAAGGGTAAATCTAGTGATTCGACTCGGGTTCATACATGAATCTCCTTTGTTCGTTGTTGAAATCATAAATCTCAAGATGTATACCTTGCGTTGGGTATTTTTGCGCTTTCTTTCCCGATAATTATTGTTTGTAACAGTGATTGTAGGGTGGGCACTGCCCACCTTCAACGCGATCACGTCGCGCGCCAGGGAAGCCAACCATTTATCCCAAACCGATCAGAATGGTGGGCAGTGCCCACCCTACAACTACCGCCAGACGCTTGAAAATACGCAATTTTCAGCGGCGTAAAGTATAACTCGTTGCCCCGGGAGTCCAAGGTTTTTGGAATAGCGCAGCTTGACTACGGAGGATCGATTCCCCCATCAAACGATTTTTGTTCGACGGAACAGAATCATCTGTTCTGTGACAAATAGAATCTACGGCGTGCAACCGAAAACGTTTGCTGCCGCTCTATTTCGTTAATTCTATGGCGAAAAACAGTAGGCATTAATTATGCCAAAATCTGAAGGCGATGACAAGTGAAGTTTCTGAAATTCGTTGAAGAACCCGAGTCTGAGAGAGAGGCATCCCGTCCGTAGGAGGGATCTCCCGATCCCGACCTTCCGCTGTCGCGTAAACTCTTAAATGTCGAAAATAATGGACATTCGGCTCTGTTTTGTGGCAAAATCTAAGTCACAATTACTTGAAAGCTCCAAGGGGATTCATAAGATCGAATAGTGACTAGGATTTTCTACGGGATTTCCATCGCAGTCATTATTCATTCGCTTGGGAAATCTCTATCGCACTCGCTATTCACTCGCTTGGGGGATCTCTATCGCACTCGCTTGATCCCACGGGGAGAGCATGTCGCGATCGGGAGATCGCTCCTACAGGGGTCAATGGAGGATTCATGGTACTAATTCCGGCCGGCGAGTTCCTTATGGGCGCAGTCGATGACGATGATATGGGTTACGCAAACTCGTTTCGTGAAGAAAAACCGCAGCATGTTGTCCATCTGGACGCTTTCTACATTGATATTCATCAGGTCACAAACGCCCAATATAAAAAATTCGTTGAGTCCACGGGTCATCCGGCGCCGAGCCAGTGGAGCGACTCCAACTTTAATGCGCCCAATCAGCCGGTTGTCGGCGTGAATTGGTTTGACGCGGTCGCATACGCCAAGTGGGCGGGCAAACGACTCCCAACCGAAGCCGAATGGGAAAAAGCGGCACGCGGCGGGTTGGTGAACAAACGATATCCGTGGGGGGATGAGCCACCGGATGGGACACAGTGCAACTTCAAAGATCGAGACGTTGACACGAACATCTTGTACGATGAGAGGGTCAACGACGGCTATCGTTACACCGCTCCGGTAGGCAGTTACCCGCCCAACGGTTTTGGGCTGTACGACATGGCGGGCAACGTTTTCGAATGGTGCGCTGATGATCGCATCGACTATGCCGAATCTCCGAAGTACAATCCGATTGGTCCGACGGATTGCCCGGCTCGCGCCGTTCGCGGCGGAGGTTACCTAGCTCCAATTTTTCACCTACGCGGCTCTCGCCGAGGAGGCAGCCCGGCACACATCGCGGCGAGCAATACCGGTTTCCGTTGTGCCGCATCAGCCGAATGAGAGGAAATATATGATGAAAAGAAAAACCGCGATTGCGGCGCTTTTGTGCTTCACGAGTTTCGCTTATTTCAGCCTGATTCATGAGGCGCGTCCCCAGAACCGTACGGAAGCGCAAATCCCATTGGAAGAACAACAGCAGGGGAGAAAACGAATGGTGTTTGATGCAACACTGTACGGACTGCTGTTGTATGGGCCAGGTACGGCTCGTTTGCTAGAGATTAATTCGGCTCGGCAAATAGTGGGATTGGAATTTTTGATGGGCGGCGGGACTTTTTGGGGGGCGCTTAAAGCCACGGAAAATTTTCGGCTCGGCGCCGGACGTTCTCAATTCGTCCGATGGGGAAGTTATGCCGGCACACTTTTCGGCTTCGGCGTTCCCGTGTTCTTTGAATCCGAGAACGATAAGGCGTATTTGGCAAGCGCCATGCTTGCTACACCCCTAGGTGGGTGGATTGCTCATTCACTGAGCAATCACAGATGGTTTGAAAAGGGCGAAACGGATCTGATTACAAACGGCGGATTGGTCGGCGGGGTGTACGGCGTCGCCATTCCGTATCTTCTTGACATCGAAAATCTTGAAGACTGGACGCAAGCCAAAATCTACGTTGCGTCCGCGATGGTCGGAGCGCCGGTCGGTGTTTGGGCGGCATCGCGATTGATTCGAGACAAACCGATTAACCAAGGTCGGGCTCACCTCATCACTCTGGGCGGCGTCGTTGGAGGCGCTTATGCGGCCGGAATTACCCACCTCGCGGGGGTCGATATAGAGGAACATCCGCGTCCCTATGTGCTCGCCTCCCTACTCGGTTTTCCGCTGGGAACGTATCTCGGCTATCAATTGACCGACAAAAACGAGTACACAACCGGCCGAGCGCGATTGATTATTCTTGGTTCAGTTGTCGGCGCTCTGTGCGGTACCGGCGTTCTTCTCCTCGCGGATGTCAGTGAAGAAAGCACCAAAGCTTATGTTTTGGCAAATATGCTAGGCTCCGGCGCGGGAATTTGGTACACCCACCGTTTCACGCGGGATTGGGGCGAGGAGATCGTGTCTGCGGATAGCGATCAGCCGGCAGTCGACGAGGGTTTCTCTTTGGAACTTATGCGCATCCAGTTCTGATCGATGATGATTGCGTCGCGCAATACCGTAAGGGCAATCTCCGAATCGCGACCATCAAACGAGTGGACAGCGAGTGCGATAGAGATTCCCGCGTTCCCGGTAGGTGCGGTTGGAAACCGCACCTACGGACTAGATGCTTGAAAACACGCAATTTCTGACAGCGCAGTGTAAATGGAGGAAATATGTTCCTTAAATTGCTATTGGTCACATTCGTCTTGGCGGCAATTGTCTCATTTTACGTTGTGAGGGTGTTCAAGAAGCCAATATCCTCAATCTTTGGGCGCATCATTCAGGACGAAATCAGCAGTGCCTGGTATCGGTATGTGAAATTTGCGACCTATGTGGTTGGCATTTCAGGCGGTGTGAGAATCCATCAACTGGAAAGATACATAAGCGCCCCTACAAAAGATTCTCAGCTTCTAGAGTTGAACAACGAGCGATGGATACTGGAAATCTGTCGAACGGTCATCGAAACCCTTCAAGCAATCGCTTGGATGTACTTGGTGATTTTTGTGTCCACCTTGGTTGCATACATCATTGTTAAGGCATTCGAGTTAAGGGGCACTAAGAAATGAATGCCCACCGGGTTTGACTTTGTACATAACGCAAGTTTCCGCCTTTGTCCGAGAGCGGCGCAGGAACCGAGTTTTTTCGGACGTGGAAACACGAGATTGGCGAAAATCGGACCAATTTACCTATAATAGGTCTTGCGCAACCGAACATTTAAAGGTTCTAGCGCGGCGGGGCAAGATGCCCCGCCTACGCGTGCGGTAGTCACCTCGTAATCTACTCGGCCAAGGGATTTAGAACTTAGACAGAAATGGTAGGTTGGCGCCGTAGACGGGGCATCTTGCCCCGTTTATACCCCCGACCTGCCGGTACTGCGCAAGTCCTATGTAATTCAGCGAATGCGAATCAAAAACTCGGTTTCTCCGTAATGGGTACAACTTACGATATATGCCAATGATTTCCGAAAAAATTAGCAAAGAGGGAGAATGCCAATGTTGAATGAACAATCCAACTTCACCAAGGTTGCTCATCTCGGCGAGTTGTCGGAAGGCAAACCCAAAGCCGTCAAAGTGGGAGGGCATAGTATCGCCCTATTCTCACACAAGGGCAACGTCTATGCGACTGACAATCAGTGTCCGCACATGGGCTATCCGTTGACGCGCGGGCGAGTGCGCAATGGCGTGTTGACCTGCGACTGGCACGGGTGGAGTTACGACATGGGCGGCGGCGGATGTTTCACCGGCGGGTGCGACGACCTGGCTACATTCCCCGTTCAAGTTCGCGACGAGGAGATTTATATTGATGCGGCTGATGGCGGAAAAAAGCGTAGTGACGCGCATTTCCTGCTACTCAAGGAGGGATTGTTGAGCGGAGACAACTGGACGCTTTCCAAGGCGGTCGCAATCATGCTGGCGGAAGGGGTGTCGGAACGGGACATGCTAGAACTGCTTGTCAAGCACATGGGCAGGGCTATCGCGAGTGAACATGGGGAAAGCGGTGAAGGTCGTCGGCTGGCGCAGCTGGTCAACGGCGTTAAAGTCGCTCGCCACTACGAACCGGACGACCGACTCATTCCTCTCACGATGGCGGCGCAAGGCGCATCGGGACATGCCGGCGATCGGCCAAATCGCCAACCCCTGCCTCCGCCGGTGGATTGGGAGAAGTTGGAAAAGTGGATTCGTGTGTTCTCCGCCGACAGAGAGTGGGAAGGCATTGAAAAGTGTCTAGTCACGGCAAGGAAGCTGGGTGACTGTGACGATAAAATCATCCCGCTGCTGTATGAATGTGCGGTTGAGCCGTTCTTCCTGAACCACTCCAATGATCAGCTTCACCTTGGGTATTTGGCAGAACTGCTCGACGAATTCGGGTGGGAGATTGCCGAAGAATTGGTATGCAACCTCGCCGCTAAAATGCTTGGAGGCGGCCGTGGCGCGCCCGATGAAATCCGGCGAGAAGGGATTAGGAAACTCGAATCCATCAGCGATTTTATCAACGACCTTGAAGCGCGCCCTCGGACCGAAGCAACCGATTTTGATGAGGATGGGTTCGTAGCGGGCTTGGTGAGTGGCGATCTGGACGAGACGTTTGACGCCATCACAAACGCGCTGAAGGCAGGCGTAAATATCGATCGTATTGCAACTACCATGGTTCTCACCGCCGCCGATCGAATGGCGCGCACGCCGGCAAGCATGAGCCCCGGTTGGTGGGCTTTGGGTCAGGAGATGACGTGGTCGTCGTCAATACGAACGGCGCGGCGGTATGGCGGTTTTAAGGTTGCCGCCAAAATGCTGTATCACACGGCGTGGGGATTCTTCGACAACCGCTGGCTGAACATCAGACCGCTGCCACTGACTGAATCTCGCGGCGGCGGAGCCTTGGAGGCTCCGGATGAAGACGCGGCTTTACGGGAAATCATTGAGTCCATTGAAGCCGTTCAGATTAATCAAATTGGTAGGCAGGTGCGTCAATATCTCAATGCCGGGCTATCCGGCGATCGGCTTCTGTCCGAACTCGGGCAGTGCATTCTTAGAGACGATAACGGCTGGGACATCCTGAACACGTTGCGCACCGTGTATGACGAATGGAAGCGGTGCGAGGGGCACCCCGCCCGTAATCAGTTGCTCGTAGGCATTGCCCGTTGGACGACCGATGTCCGCAGGCAGGCGGACAGTGAATCCGCCGCGAGAACTGCGCAACGTTTCGCGCGCGGTCAAACTGCCGTGGACCTGTACGAATCCTAGGATGCCTCTCGTGCAATTCTTGACTGTATTCCGCTTTGACAGTCGCGACTGTTTGTCGCCACACGAGCGCCGATTCAATAGAAAACTTTGGTCCATACAAATTCCGAATCCATAAGTTACAAGAACCGGCAGTTTGTAGTTGCCCAATTCATTGGGGAACTCTATCGATCAAGCGAATGGATAATGAGTGCGATAGAAAATCCTACTCACTATTCGTTCGTTTGATCGCCTCCGATTGATTGTAACACTTAGATTTTGAATTCGTATCAGACAATTTCAACTTGTCGCTTCCCGTCAATGATTTCGCCAATATGGAATGGCGACTCGCCGGAACTCCTCAACGCTTCAATCGCCGTGTCCATTTGATCGTCTGAAACGACCACTACCAAGCCGATTCCCATATTGAAAACGCGGTACATTTCGTCCGATTCCACGCGTCCATTTTCCTGTAGGAATCCAAAAATAGGCGGAATCTCCCAGGTGTCTTTGTGAATTATCGCGGAACAGTGTGGAGGCAATATGCGAACAAGATTTCCCGGCAAACCGCCGCCTGTAATGTGCGCCATGCCTTTAATGTCACAGCGCTCCCGCAGATTCAGAATAGCTTCGACATAGCTCTTGTGATTCTTGAGTAACTCCTCTCCGACTGTCACCCCAAAGGCAGAAACATAGTCGGCGGGATTGTAACCACATACATCCAGCAAAATTCGGCGTGCGAGGGAAAAACCGTTTGTGTGCAAACCGAGTGAAGCGAGACCGATTAACCGGTCGCCCGGAAGTATTTCATTTCCGGTGATAAGCCGCGCTCGTTCTACCGCGCCGACGATGGTGCCGACGAGATCATACTCGCCTTCCCTATAGAATTCCGGTAGCTCCGCCGTTTCGCCGCCGATTAAGGCGCAACCGATTTCCCGACATCCGGCGGCAAGTCCGGTGGCAATTTTTTCAATAACGTCGGGATCCAGTTTGCTTGTCCCGATATAGTCCAAGAAGAACAGCGGTTCAGCCCCCTGAACAAGGATATCATTCGCGCAATGCGCGACGATGTCGTACCCTACAGAGTCATGGCGTCCGGTCATGAAGGCAATCTTGAGTTTCGTGCCGACGCTGTCCGTGCTTGAGACCAAGACGGGTTCGCGGTAGTCGCGGAGTGCAAACAGCCCCCCGAAATTGCCAACCTCGCTCAGAACTTCGGGACGATAGGTCGATTGCAGGAGGCGTTTCAGGCGGTCGGTGGCGTCATCTTTCGCGTCAAATGAAACGCCGGCGCCGGCATAGGTCAATCCTTGTTCAGCCATCGGTTCGATTCGACTTTCTTCGGTTGTTAAAGGCTTTAGAGCGGCGTCTCTCATTTGCCGACACGACAACTTTCATGATTGTGTCCATCTTCAAGAGCAGAATGATTAGTATGATCGCGCTAAACCCGAAGGCAATCAGATTCGCCAGATCAGGCACATCACTCGCGGGAATCGTCGGTTTGAACACGGGAATAACGGGTTGCAACAGTTTGCTCATCACCATGCCGATAATGGCGCAGATAACGAGGGCATACATGGTGTATCGCCCTTGGCTCGAATATACCTGTTTAAAGGTTTTCGAGTTAGGCATGAAGTAATTGCTTTGAATGCTACGCTTCACTCTTCGACGCATAAGAATTGTGTATGTTGTAGGATTTACGCACTTCCGTAGGGAACAACGATCGTTGTTCCCTACCGGTTTATCTCGTTGTTCCCTACGGGCTTATCTCGTTGTTCCGCACGTACTTATCATTGGGACATCTGCTGTAGTTGCCCGATTCATCGGGCTATAGCTTCCCGATTCATCGGGCGTCGAGCGTTCAACCGCGTAAGTCCAATGTGATTAGCGGTTAGGCGCTATAAACCCTCGGGATCCCTATCTCCCGCAACGGGACGCGAGTCGCGACCGGGAGATTGTTTTTACATCCTGTTGGCGTAAGGCGGTTTACGGCACACGGAGTGCGCCTACTATTTGGGGCGTGTGGATTCTGGACATCACCCGTCTTCACCAATTCCGAAAGAGAGTTGTTTGCGTTGTTCGCCGCTGAATTCGACCGGATACTCGCCATCAAAGCAGGCGGTGCAGAAATCCTTGCCAGATTTAACGCCTTTCAGCAATCCCTCCGTACTGAGATAACCTAACGTATCGGCTCGAATGTATTTTCGTATCTCGTCAACGGAATGGGAGCTCGCGATTAGTTCTTTACGAGTCGGGGTGTCAACGCCGTAGAAGCATGGAAACCGATTTGGAGGGGAGGCGATTCGGACATGCACCTCCCGCGCCCCGCCCTCGCGAATCAATTTCACCAGTTGGCGAGAGGTGGGGCCTCGCATAATGGAATCATCAATTACCGCCACTCGCTTGCCTTCGAGTATGCTCCGAATCGGATTCAATTTCACTTTCACCATAAGTTCGCGCATCTGATGGGATGGGTGCATGAACGACCGACCAACGAACGAGTTTCGGTAGAGCCCCATATCGAAAGGGATTCCCGACTCTTCCGAGTAGCCTAGGGCGGCGAGAGTCGCCGAATCTGGAACGGATATGACCACGTCGGCGTCGGCGGGGCATTCGCGCGCCAGTTGTCGTCCAAGTTCGCGCCTCGGGCGATTGACCAGCTCGCCGAAAACAAGGCTATCGGGGCGGGCGAGATAGATGTACTCGAAGATACATTGTGACAAGTTGGGCAAGCGATCATGGAATCTAAATGAAGCCGGGGCTTGGCACGCCGCGGTAATGGTGACCATCTCCCCCGGTTCAATTTCTCGGATGGCTTCGGCTTCAATGACATCAAACGCGCAGGTTTCGGAGGCAAACACATGGGCGTCACCCAATCGCCCGAGCCAAAGTGGTCGAAAAGCGTAAGGATCACGAGCGGCAATCAAAATATCCATACTCATAATGAGTATGGAATACGCCCCTCGGACTTCCTTTAAGGCGTCAACGACGCGATCTTCCAAGCCGCGTTGAGATGATTTCGCGATTAAATGGGCGAGCACCTCGGTATCCGCGGTGGATTGGAAAATTGATCCTGAATCGACCAGATCATTTCGAACTCGAGTCGCATTTACAAGATTCCCGTTGTGCGCGATCGCCAATTTACCGCGCTTGTACGTCCGGATGAGTGGTTGGGCATTTTCGAGATTGCTGCTGCCGGCAGTTGAATAGCGATTGTGTCCAATTGCGACGTTTCCCTTCAACTTGGACAATGTTTCCGGATCGAAAACATGGTCGACGAGTCCCATTCCCAAGTGGTGGTGGAAATCTTCTCTGCTTGAGGCGGCAATCCCGGCGCTTTCTTGCCCCCGATGTTGCAGCGCGCGCAGACCGAGATAGGTTAGCTCCGCAGCCCGGGGATGTCCAAAAACACCGAAAACGCCGCATTCATCTCTTGGCTTGTCATCATTCTCATCAAGATACTGCATTCTGTGGCAACCTCATTTTATTGACGAATTATAACATTTACATTTCTAATCCGTATCAGTTTTATTGCTCGCGCTCCGGCTCAACCGGTATCCCACTATGGCGCCGATTGGCGCCGCGAGAATGTACAATAGTTCGGGAGGGCATCTAAGCCACAATAGAGTACGCAGCGGTAAAGAGACAAGGAAGGCGAACGCCCTAAATGCAGGCAAAAGAAGTGATATGAGAAGGTTTTGCGGAATTAACTCCGACCATTGAATGTTCAATAGTGACATGAGGGCAACGATCGCCGGAGCCCCGAGGAAGGCGCCTTGGTACGTTCCCCTACGGCCAACATGGGCGCCAAACTTCCGTCCGGCAAACCGGACGCTCTCGGAAACTCCGGCAACCGTAACGCCATAAGTTAGACCAAAAGAAATCAGTAGGAACAGTCCTACCCAGAAACCGTGTTGCACGCGATCGGCGATTACTACGCCCCAAAGCAATTTTTCCAAGATGAAAAGGCAGAGCGCGCCACCGGCAAGACCGACAACCGCTCCCAAAACAACTTGGCTGAGCGTCAAAAAAATTCTGTTTTTTCGAGTCATATCACCTCTTGAAAGTATATAGAGACAAAAACGTAGATGTCAATGCGGCAATGACCAGCCTCTGATGGGCTAATGCCAATTTACGGCGATGCGTCCCGGACCCTAGTTCTTGAAAAACCGGCGCCGCTAACCAAAGACAAAGTTGCCATCCAATCGCCTAAAATATCATAACCCATGCTTGGGAAAATATCAAGACGTTTTCTTGGCATTCACGATCAAACTTGGCGCAATAATTGACCATGCGCAGTATGGTGGTGATGATCTTTTTTTTCGGCAGGTCGCGATTCGGAAATCGCTCCTACCTCAAAAAATCCGTTCCCAAAGATATCGGAATTGAAACTCAAGATGATTGCTGTTCCGATTGATGCCGCTTTGATGGCTCTTGTTTACGGTGTAGGCGTGTTGGTATGACAAGTCCAATTGCCAAGCGCGCAAGGGCTCGTACACGAAGCGAAACCCGAATCCGCGTCGGCGCTCGACGACACCGGATGGAAATGGGATTGATCGGAAATCTTCTCCGGCATACCGATCCTCAACCCCCGCTTCTCCTTGGCGTTCCGATTCAACGAATAGGTGTATGCGGGCATCGGCGCTTATCAAATAGTTTCCTTCAAGATAAGACAGATCAGCATCTACACCGATCTCATGCCCGATAATTGAGCCGAAATGCGTGAACTGATTCTCTTGAACGAGGTGTGTATACGCCCACCGACTTACGCGAGCGTATTCGGCGCGCAGCCCCAAGCGGCGCGATTCAAGTATACGGTTGAATTCTAGCCCCGTCAACCACACTACGGCGTCGGGATCATCCGCTTTGACGTATTGGACATCATCCATGAGGTATTCACCATACAAGCGCAACCCATCAATCGGACGAACCGCTCCCTCGAAAAGAAACATTGCATTGTCGTCCGTATCGGCGTTGTACTGGCTGGCATAATATGGCAGAATCGGATTGAGATAATGCCATTCAACTCCTCGCGTTTCCCCGCCGTACAAAATTAGTTCCGAGACTCCAATCTCAACGCGATCGTTGATTTGATAATCCAATCGGTGCCCGGCTAGATAACGACTGGCGAGGTAGCGACGCGGCGCTTCATCGTGCCACATCTTGTCGAGTTGCGCCGTGAAAGACGTCCCTCTAATTTTACCGAATTTGCCGGTCAGTAAAATGAGATCAAATGGGGGAGAGTTGTCAGAGATTCCGACCGCGCCGCGGAATCCCGTGCCCCAGAAAAGTTGATCTCTGCCCACAATCAGCTCGAACTTGGAAATCGGAAACCGTAGATAAACTCGCTTGAAGTCTGCGGCAAAATCTCCGCGCCAGGGTTTTAGACGTTTCGAAGCGGTCTTGCCGTGAATCGGATATTTCTCCGGCAGGCTCGCAATCTCAAATTCTTGATATAACGTCATCCACCCGCCCGCATCATAGTAAAATGCCCCCTCATAAGCAGGGGCAATCTTTGAGTTATCTCGATCGCTTCGCAGTTGGATAGACCCGCGGGCACGGAATCCACGTTCATCTTTGCCGCCCGATAGGCGCGCCAACTCCGGGGCGAATTCACGTTTTAATTTTTCGAGAAGTTCTATCGTAACGGGGGCTGGCTTGCTCTTTCCACTGGCAATCCGACTCTGTGCTTGACGTATCGCCTCCGCAATCTGACGGCGCGTTCTAGGACGCGTGTGCCGATGAAAGCCGCCCGTTACACCATCGGTTTCCAGTCTTTCCAGAGCGAAGTTGACCCAGTCGTCAAAGTGGAAAACGGCGTCGGGCGCCGCGTTGAGCGAACTTGCCGCAAGGAAAGAGATGATAAGAAGACTTGCGCTGAAGGTTAATGGTGGAGAGCGATGACGCGTCGCGTTTCGCGATTCAGTCAATACGCGGGTAGATTTGGATGAGACTGAACGCTTGAATGTCTGAACACCTTCTAAGCTTGGACCCATTTCAATCTCGCGTCCTGTTTTTCTCTCGCATCTTTTCCACAAGCGCATCTATTTTGCGGAATTGCCACGTCCACCTCACATTGTAAAGGAACTGACGGAGATCGAACCGATTGTCGTCCGGTGAATAGGATTCCGCGTGATAAGATGGCGTCAAGGTCGTCATCTTGTGGCGATTGATGGCGTAATGCCGGAAGAACATCTTTACCTTTGCGGCAACTTCGCCGGGGGCGAGATGTGTCCATTCATGAACCAGTTTTTCAAACATGCTCAAGGGCCCGCAACGATGAATTTTCCGTAATCTGCCAAATCGACCGAGTTCCGCATACGTCATCCCCATGTCCGCTTCATCTTCTTGCACGTGCGTCTCGGTCAGCGGTTCCAGTTCGGCGGTTGGCGGCGCATCGACGATTTCCGCGAGGGCGCCATATCCGAGATTTTCCGATGCCCATCGCAGAAACAAACGAAGGTCCGTTTTGCTGATGGCGCCAATCGGGTTGATATCCGCGCTGCTACAATCGTACTTTGTCATATAACCGCGCAAACTTTCATCCACATTGGCAGTTCCCAATACCAACAACCCGCCTTGTTTGCCGCGCGCCCAGGGTAAAAGTTGCGCCAGAAAATAGGACAACACCATGCGCAAACGCGCTTGGATATTCTGCAAGGCGGCATTTTCGGCATGAGTGCCTCCCTCAACTTTGAATCGAGGGGTTTTTCCGGTCAAGCGTACAAAGAGTTCAAACATAGCGGTAACTGCAGAATCGATATTGGCGTCCAAGTGGAACGAGCCTATCTGATCTGTCAAGACTTTTGCCCGGGCGCGTGTCGCCTTGGAACTGTTCTTCGTCCCCATATAGCAGGTGTAGAGAACGCGGTTTGCCAACTCGCGCGCGTCTGCCGGGACGTAATCGGTATCCCCGTTTCCAGCCAATCGTCGAGCGTCGCGAATGACCTGTTGGTTTCCTCGGGATGCCTCTTTGACCACCATCTGACACATTGAGCCGACCATGCTTGCCACGGATGAGCTATCGGATCCGCCCGATATTGGCAAAAAATAGCCGCTCGCGCCAGATCGCCGGAGGTAATCCCACAACCAGCAACTTGGACCATAAGCGATCTCCTCTTCGGGGACATGGTAACGCACCTCCAGCGGCATTGATGGCGCGCGGTTATACTCTTCCACTGTCAGGTCAAAATCCACATCAACGCGCGGTATCGGCTGAGATTGACTGGCTTGAACTGACCGACTTACCATGGCGCCGCGGTATGAACGAACATCTTGAAGGTTGATTGTAGCCGTGACGACTTCGACGTCCCGCAACGAGAATTGACTGCCTTGTGCGACCACCTCGCCGTTGACTGCAATTAGCGCGCATCCGTCAAAGTATAGGCGTCCGCCGTCACATCCCTTCTGATTGGAGTACAGATAGACGCCTCCGCTTTTTGATGTGCCGCTCCGTATCAACTCAACGCGCCGGTTAAGTTTCCTCAACTCGTGATGCGATCCCGATCCGTTCGCGAAAATCTCGACTCCGTCAAGACCAAGATAGATGTGCGGGCTATTCGGAGCGAAGAGTTCCTCGCAGGTTTCCGGCGCGAGCGCCGTATCCCGAGTCGCGATAGCGCCATCGCCAAAGGGCACTGTAGCTTGACCGGTGATTTCTCGAATCATTCTCGGCAAGTAGTGCGCTTCCAATTTGCCGTGCCGCTGCCACGGCACGAACCATCGCGGCTCTCGATAGTTGTGATCGGATGCGAGCACAAGCTTGGGGCGGATTAAGAGAATTTTCCCGTTCAACACAATGACTCTACAATTGTACCTTACATTTTTGTGCATGACGGGCATGCCGGTATCACAGATAATCTCATCGGTCAAGCCACTTTTAAGAATTTCGGCAAGGCATTCCCACGAGTGGAGAAAGGTGTCATCCTCCAGGAAGGCATCCTCGCAACCGTAGCCCGGTATTTCAAGTTCCGGCCCCAACCGGTATCGGGCTCCGCTGTTCTTGGCAATCTGAATGGATTGAAGTATTCTCTCGAGATTGCCGTCAAAATCCAGCGCCCACTGATTAAGATTGCAGGTTGCCAATGTGGCGAGTTTCATAAGCAAGTTTCAATTTCAAAGTTTGTCATGCGCATAAACTGGGAGAAACGTGATAGTAGAAATGGGAGCGCGGACGGGGAAGAGCCCTTCCATGAAACCGAGTTTTTTCTTGAAAACTCGGTTTCTTCAGTAGCAGAAAAGTGTCCACTAATCTTGATTGTCTATTATTCAAACAAGCTCTAAATGTACACAAGAAAATCCGCCGGATCTGTCGATTCATAAGGAGTGGGCCAGATCTAAATTGATCTGCAGGCGCGCCTTTTTTGCGGTCTCCCTAATCGCATTTCACGTTTTTTGCGGCTTTTTTCTTGCGGCAGGAAAGAGTATGTTGTTAAGAATGAGTCGATAACCTGGCGAGTGTTTGTGGAGATCGAGGTTGGTCGGGATTTTGCCTTCACCGACAGTATGTCTGTAATCCTCCGGATCGTGCCCGCCAAGAAAGGTGAAAGTGCCCTTCCCCAATTTCCCGTGAATGTACTTCGCATATTGGCTGCGCTCAATGTCACCGAGAATGGTCACTGTATCCCGAATTGTCGCTTTATTGAATGATGTGGTTTGTCCAAGGTAACCGCGCACCTTGCTCACATGATTCTGCGTGAGCATTGTCGGTATCGGATCATGCTTGGCAGCGAACTCGAACAGAATGAAATCTTCAACACCCGATAACGGGTTGAAATCGGGCTGCGGATTATCAATGTTGGAAAATTCATACCGATTCGGATCCGTGAATAGCGTGAAATTTTCGAAGGCAAAGGTTCGCTTAAAATCCAACTGTTGTTGGTAATTCGGATTAAGCGGTGTACCGTCTAACTCCGGCTCCACGATGTCGACGTTCTCCGCTATCGTCGCGCAGGCGATATCCAGTGTTTCAGGCGCCGAACACATTGCAAAAATAAAACCTCCACCGACGACATAATCTTGAATTCGCTGGCAAATAACGCCTTTGTGGGTTGGCACACGATTGAATCCCGCTTTGGCGGCGGCTTTTTCAAATAGGCGCACGCGTTGCTGGTACCACACCTCACTCTTGAAAGCTCTGTAAAACTTCCCGTGCTGCCCGGTGAAGTCTTCATGGTGCAAGTGAAGCCAATCGTATTCGCCGAGCGATAGAATGCCAGCCTCAACTTCTTCATCCCAGATTGTATCGTACGGGATTTGCGCATAGTCCAGCGCGAGCTTGACGGCGTCATCCCACGGGTCGCGATACGGCGTATCATCGGGCGGCGCATAGACAGCGATTTTCGGCGCTTTCTCCAGAAGGATTTCGTCCATGTTGCTTCCCTCCATCTCCACTTGAATGCCGCCGTACTCAAGATCGGAGATGGGCTCAAAACTGACCGCCATAAGCCCCGCCTGATCTCTTACATCGGGCGAATCGAGAAGCAGGAACGAACCGCCGCGATAGTTCAGCAGCCACTTCGCTTGATACTCTCGCGGCGGTTCGAGTGTCCAATACGTCAAACCGTAGGCTTTGAGATGATTGGTCTGGACACGGTCCATTGGCACGAGCAGCCATTGCGCCAAGCCGGTGTTCGCCATTAACATGACCGAAAGAATGTGAAGAATTAAGAAGCGTTTGAGTGAAAACATATTTCTACCTGCGCCCTCCGAGTTATCGCACCATCAGGGAACAACATAAGGATTGTTACCGTACAGTACTTGTCCGCGATGAACAACGGGGTGATTATCGCTACCGCTGCGCGAAATCAACCACAGTTGTCCATTGTTTTCGTAAAGTATTTTTGAACCGTCCGGCAGCCAGACCGGGTTTTCACCGCCGTGTCGGGTGAGCTGATTTTCCGACGGTTCGCCTTCGCTATTGAATTTGATGAGCCAGATTTGACGGTGCCTTCCCTCGGCACGCGAGAATGCGACAAGATTGGCCTCTGCCGGCGACCATGCAGGGTCGGCATCATCTTCATTGCCAATCACAACGGGTTCTACTCGTTCATCGATTCGATCAAATGCGTAGATATTTCGTCCTTCCGCATTGCCTGCATTTTCAATACTTCCACGTGCGCTATATGTCAAGATTTCTTCATTGCGGCTCCACTTCGGCGAATCCATCTCTCGCGCGTTAAAGGGAAGAAGAAATTCGCTATTCGATGGCAAATGCCGAATCAAGATTCGCTGCCGATCGATCCGCTGCTGCGTGAATGCGACATAGTCTCCGGACGGGGAAATTACGACTTCCTTCGCCAGTTCCTGCCGATCAAGGAGAAGCCCCGAATCCCGAGAACCGGCATCGCGTCCCAGCACGTTTCCTTCGGTATCCAGGTAGACGAGTCGTCCATTCCGCGCGGCGCTCGGATAACTCCCCGCTCCCACCGGATGCAACATTCCCATCATCGGTTGATATTCCCAGATGATTCCATCGTAGCTAAAATAAAATGCGGCATTCAGTGAGGTAGATTCCAAGGCGCTAGCCGTGTCAGAAGGCTTTTCCGCGGTCCCGAGTTGATGCCGCGCGAGTTGTTGCGGGTTTGCCTTCGGTTCAAATTCCTGTTGGCTCTGCAATTTCCAGCCGGAGGGAGTCATTGAAAACGTAAAGCGGTGACCCAGCGTCCAATACCACCACTCCTCAAGTTCGCGCCCAAAACGCGTAAATCGAAATATGTCTTCGGGGTCTCCATGTTGATATTTTATCTCGGACCTGTGACCATCCTCGAATTCGGCAATGTTGCCTTCCGAATCAATATAAATTGCGAAGATCTCTATGTTAACGTGCGGCGTGACATAATCGTCAAACACCGAAACCAGTTGCGGTTTACCGCGCACGGGTTGGCGCGTTCCGTATACGCCAACGCCGTCCTTTAGACCTGTCTGTCCATCCGCGTCGACATCAACAGCCACTGTCACATAATAATCGCCCGGAGGAACTGCTACTTTATACCGACCATTGTCCTCCAAGTCTAGAGCTATCGGAATGACAGAGTTGAATGTCGGCGTGTCGGATAGCGAAAGAATCCCTCCTTTGAGTTTCTTGCCATCCCATACGATACGTCCCGATATCCCCGTCACGGCATCGCTTGATTGCACAATGTTATGTTTCAATTCGGTAGGCTTGAGTTGGCCGTCGGTATCATATTGGGCGCTCACGACAATCTCTATCTCCGCATTTTCGCCACTTGCAAGGGAGAGAGCCATAGGCGGTCTAGTTGTCATGTCCAACGTTCCGTAACCGCCGACTGCGTCACCGGGACCATATTGGCCATCGCCATCGGCGTCTACACTGGCTATCATATAGTAGTCTCCCGGATGCAGTTGTAGAGTAAAGTTGCCCTCCGCCTCAACCTCCACTTGCTGAATTGCCTGTGTCAAGGTCGGGTCCACATAGACCTGCAGGACACATCCATCAAGATTGTGCCCGCGCCATGTGACCGTCCCCGATACCTCAACGCGTTCATCGTCCGAAGGAATCGGAGCGCGAATGGTGTCGACGAGCGGAAGCACTCGCCCGCTTTCATGTTGTTCCCCTGAAATTTGAATCCGGACATCCTCCGTGAATTTATTGGCCGTGACCAGAACCGGGTTGGGGAACGCTTCTTGGCTTCGCAAATCGTCAATGCCGTGTATGCCCAACCAATCCCCGTGATCGACAAGATTTGAGCCGTTCCAATCAATGACCACCATCAGGTAATATTTCCCCGGCTTCAAATTAAGGGCAAAACTGCCATCACCCGTTACGCCGGTCTTCGCCGCCAAGTATTTCCATGAGAGATCCGTATAGGCGCGTACGGAGGTTTTTTCAATGGAAGAGCGGGTGGCGTAACTCACGCTTCCTTTTATGCCGGACGTGGTTTTCTCAAGTTCCGATTTGAATTGGTTGATCGGATTTGGTCGATAGCGTTGGGCGCTAACGACTTTACCCATTTGATTCCTCGCTGTCACGGCAATCATTAGGCCGGAGATCGTCTGCCTTGGACCGACCTTGAGCAACTGCTTTTGTTGCCCTGTATTACGCCAATCTGTAATGCCCAAGATTCCCATGCCGTCGCCATCGTCGAACTTCCCCGATCTATTCACGTCAACGAAAGCGACAACATAATAACTGCCCGGTTCAACCTTTACGGCAAAACGTCCGCCTTCAATCTTGGTAACGCCCGTGTACAATTCGCTCAACGCCTCATCTCTGTATATCTGCACGGTTGTCTGGGAGAGATCCATATTTTCCCAAATTACTTGTCCTTTAAGGGTCGCGGTTGCGCGCTGCGCGAAATCTTCTATTAACTGCTCGCGCCGGTTCGGCGCGATTTCAGTCTGCGCCCCGACGCTCGGAGCATGGACATTCACCATCAGACAGATTATTAGTAGTAAAGCTAGAGTTTTTGCAGACTGAATCGGCTTCATCGATTTTTTTCTGTAGTATCGGCGGCGTTGGAAACCGCGGGGATCTCTATCGATCAAGCGAATGAACAATAAGCGCGACAGAAAATCCTACTCATTATTCATTCGCTTGATCCTACCGCTTAGGCGCTCAAAAACACGCAATTTTCAGCCGCGTAAAGCATACTTTTGATTCGGGGAAGAAACCGAGTTTTGAAGAAAAAACTCGGTTTCATGAAGCGCTAAAAATTTGTGTTAGCGAATTGAACGGATGAATTCCTGAAATTCCCGGCTTTGCCGGATTTTGTCGAAATTTTGATCGTTTCGTATCGCCTCAATAAATTTGTCGTGCAGCGCGATTGCCTCGCGCAGGGATGCTATTGACAGGTCGCGTTGATTTTTGAGCGCATACGCGCGAGCAAGATTGTAATGTGCGTTGGCGTAGTCGGGCTCAAGGTATACAGTTCTTTTCCAAGCAAAAATCGCGTGATTCCATTTCCCCTGTCGGCTGTACGCCACACCCAAATTGTAGTAAGGTTTCGCCCATCTCACATCTCGCTTGATGGCTATTTTGAACTCGGTAATTGCCTGATCCAGTTCTCCTTGACTTGCGTAGTCTATTCCCCAGTTGAAATGCGCTATTGCGGCATCGGGGGGCTTTATAGAGGCGCGCTCGGCGCAGCCGCCGTGGAAGCAACTTGCTCCAATAAGGAAGAGCGCCATCAGCCATCTCACTCTGGGTGGTCGCGATTCGGAGATGGGATCTGCTATCGTACTCATTATCCATTCGGTTGATCGTTATTCATTCGCTTGATGGTCAGGATCTGGAGATCGCTCCTGCCGTTCAGCGTATTGCAGGGATAGGAAAGATTGGCAATGATGATGCCATAGGCATAACGCCACCATCATTGCCAAACAACTGCACGGAATGCGCGGCGGACAGGTTTTTAGGAGAATTCTCCCTCCTCTCGCGTGATTACTTCAAGCAATGCGGGTTTCTCGGCTTCCATCTCTTTCTGTGCCCGGTTGATCGCCGGGATAATCTCCGCCGGATCCTCCACCCGTTCGCTATAGCCGCCCAAGCCTTCGGCGACCTTCGCGTAATCGCCCGAAAGGTATGGCGTGCCGTATCGTTCCGTAGACACCGGCATATAATTCTTATAGTTTCCGAGCGCCGAGTTGTTGAGGATAATTGTTAGAATCGGGATGCGCTCCCGCGCCGCTGTCTCAAAGTCCATGCCTGCCATACCAAACGCCGCATCGCCCATTATGTTGACAGCAAGGTTTTGCGGCGCGGCGAGTTTCGCGCCCATGATTAAACCTAAGCCAAAGCCCAACTGAGTCGATTTTCCCCAGCCGATGTAGCCGTGCGGAATAATCGATTCGTAAAACGGCATCATTTGATCGCGCGGATTCCCGGAGTCGTGCGTAACCATCGTCTTCGTGCGGTCGACGGTGTTCATCAAATCCCAGATCACCCGATACGGGTTGATTGGCGTTTCATCCGAGGTAAGTTTCGGCATCCACTTCTCTAGCCATTCGTCCTTAACGGTTTTGATCTCTTTGATGATCGCGGAGTCATCCGTTCCGTCGCCTCTCTGCTTTTTGGTTTCATTGATGAGTTGGCGCAATACCAACTTCGCATCCCCGAGGAGTGGGTAGTCGATGAAGTATGCCTTACTGATGTCAATTTCGCTGATGGAGTTCTGGATGAGGACTTTGCCGGGTGGAAGATTCGTGGACATCACTTGGGTAGAGAATCCGGATCCAAGCCCGAAGACGAGGTCGGCTCTGTCCAGGAATGGCGCCACGCGTTTCAAACCGCTGTAACCGCTCGAACCGATTGACAGCGGATGATTCTCCGGAAATGCGCTCTTGCCCGCCATCGTAGTCATAACGGGAAGTTGAAGCAGTTCGGCGAATTCAATAAGCTCATCGGTCGCTTCCGCGTAAAGCGCGCCTTGTCCAACGTGAAGCAACGGATTCTCGGCGTCTAGCAGCGCGCTAACCGCGGCCGTAACATCGTGCGGATTCGCCGCAGGTTTTGCCGACTTTGGCGGCTTATACTCGAAATCATCGTCTACCTCCTCGCCTACGATATTACTCGGAAACTCGAGCATCACTGGGCCCGGCTGTCCGGATCGAAGTAGGTGGAATGCGCGATGCATCATGCCCGGAATGCGTCCCGCCATGTTAACTTCCGCCAGCCATTTCGTGATTCCGCCATAGTGTCTGACAGACTCGAAACCTGTAGGGATGCTCCGTTCCGATTGGCTAATCCCGCCTGGTAGCATGAGAACGGGCGCGCCATCCGCGAAAGCCTGCGCAACTCCGGCGAAAGCGTTCTCGCTCCCGGGGCCGCCCTGCACACAACCTACCCCGATGCGCTTCCCGTTCGAGACAAGACTATAGCCGTGCGCCATATTGATCAACGTGCGCTCCGTCCGAGTCATGATCGGTCTGATGTCAAGCTTTGCGCAAGCCTCGATTAAATCATTTGCGGGAAAACAGAAAAGATATTCGACTCCTTCAAGTTTCAATATTTTCGCAACTGCGTCAATTGCTTTCATTAAAATCCCCTAATCTGCGATGGTAAAATAAGCGCCGCGCCAAAAAAAAACGACGAATCCCAATCTAATAAACGATACAAGCTGATGTTCACTGTGTCGCTGTTGGCAACCAGCCATGGGTGAATTCGTTTATCGCTACTATATGCTGCCACAACCTCCAGATTCTAACATATAAGCCGGGTTATGTCAATAGTCCGTTTCAGCGGTCGAGCGAAGCGCTTCTGTGGCAGCAGAATAACATCCAAAATTGACTGAAGGCTTGGGAAAAACTGACGATTTAGATTTCTTTGACACCTGGTTTATCTTGTGATAGAATTTCACCTGAAGCAGGAATGGTTTTCAGGCGTATTAAATACTCATACTAATTCGCAATCCATTAGGTTACAAGAACCGGAAGTTTGTAGTTGCTCAATTCATTGGGGATCTCTATCGATCAAGCGAATGGATAATGAGTGCGATAGAAAATCCTACTCACTATTCGTTCGTTTGATCGCCTCCGATTGATTGTAACATTTGGGTTTTTACTTCTTATCACAATCCCCGCACACAATATAGGAGGTCATGGTAAATGGCATTGGAAGTCGGAAGCGACGCGCCGGATTTTACGCTCGCCGGATCACTCGGTCAAGAGGACACCGAGGTGTCTTTGAAGGACTTTGAAGGGAAGAATTTGGTCGTCGTTTTCTATCCACTGGATTTCTCACCGGTGTGCTCGGTGCAGATTCCCGATTTCAACGAGAAAGTCCACGACATTCGATCGAAGAACGCCGAGATTATCGCCATCAACCGAGATTCGGCATTCGCCCACAAAGCGTGGAGCGAGCATCTCGGCGGCGTAGATTTTCCACTCTTGGCGGACATGAATCTTGAAGTATCCAAGAAATTCGGGATGGCGTTAGAGGAGGTAGGCATCACAAACCGCGGCGTGATTGTCATTGACAAAAGCGGAAAGGTGACTTTCGCGCACGTAGAAGACGCGCCGCCGGACAACACGCTGGCTGTGGATGCGGTACTGAATGAACTGGATCGCCTAAGCTGAATCAAGTTTGGAAATTTAAATCGAAAAAAACGAGCCCCGATTAGTTTCTCGGGGCTCGTTTTGTGTTGGGTACGATTGTTCAATGGAGCAAGGAAAAAGTCTATTGACGCTCTCCCTCGCGAGACATTTCCTCTTCCGAGGACGCTTTCGCTTTTTCGTCAGGTTGCGTTTTAGCCATTTTCTCAAAGCGATAACTGCGGATCGACACCACCGGATAAGGCCCATCGAATCCGGCGACTACACCCTCCACTTCAACCTCTTGATCGGTCTTGGAGGCGTCATGGCGTAGACGGTCAAACAGCTCATTGTGGCTAAAAACCACCTTCTGTTCCCATGTTCCCGCCAACATTGCGTGATTAATCACCGAGGTCTGAGCGCGCCAATGCCGCCAAAACGGAACATTTCGGATGTAACTGCGCGCCCATCCGGGATGAGCGAAGAGTTCTCCCTTTATTTTTGCCTCGGACTTGACTATCCACGGTTGGCTACCCGCCTGGCGTCCTCGATAGCGTTGATCTTTCAACTGCTGAAGGATTTGGTAGGTGTCAAGCGTATGCGATTCAGAGAATTTGTCGTCCGTTCTCGGCTTGATCTTGATGAGGGTGCTGAATAGACGGTCCCGCCCGTTTTTATCGACAGGGGTATGAAATGTGACTCCACCGGGTTCCGCCCACGGTTCTAACCGCCGTCTAATCTGTCGTTCATCGTCACTACTGACAACACCGAACAGTTCAAACTTGAGATTTTCGATTTCGGCATTGCCAGACGCAGTCAATCCGGCGATCAAGCAAATCGCCAGAAGCATGCCGAAACGAGATTTCAATCTTTTCATTTTGCTCACCTTTCAGTTTGAGTGATTTTGGGACCAACGATTATACGGTTAATATCGGGCAATTTACGTGTCAGATAATTTCCAACTTGAATTCGTTCGCGTTTCCCCCGATTCATGTTGAACGCAATTTTACGCGTAAGGGATTCCTGTCTAAGATAATACGCCTAACTGACGAGAAAGTTCCCGCCTAATTGAAACCGATCAAACGAGTGGATAGCGAGTAGGATTTTCTATCGCACTCATTATTCATTCGCTTGATCGATAGAGATCCCTTTTTTCCTCAAAACTCGGTTTCTTCCCGAAATCAAAACGGCTTCCACGTATCGGTTTATACTTCACGCTGCTGAAAATTGCGTATTTTCAAGCGTCTGGCGGTAGTTGTAGGGTGGGCACTGCCCACCATCAACGCTGTCACGTTGCGCGCCAGGGGAGCCAACCATTTATCCCAAACTGATCAGAATGGTGGGCAGTGCCCACCTACAATCACTATTACAAACAATAATTACCGGGAAAGAAAGCGCAAAAATACCCAACGCAAGGTATACGATGCGACGCGTAATTCATCCCGCGGACCGTACAAAAACTGACAAAAAAAGGGAAATTGGGAAGAACTGAGCATCCCAATTTCCCTCATGGCAGTGAAGCAAAGGTTTACATGCCGGCAGGCATGGTGCCTGGAGGATAGACAGCGACCTCGGCGCGTCGATTCGCGGCGCGCCCCGCTTTCGTGTTCACATTGGAAATCGGCATGGTGTGTCCGCGGGCGAGCGTTTTGATGTCATTTTCTACGCCCATTTCCTTAAGGTACTCGGTTACGGAATTGGCGCGTGCCTGCGAGAGATCCCAGTTGCTCCGATACTTTCCGCCTAGCACCGGGCTGCCATCCGCATGACCGGAAACGACAATCACGGCATTCGGGTGATCTTTAATCATTGCCACGGCGCTGTCAAGCTCGGCTTTAGCCTCCATGCTCAAACTGGTTTTTCCGCTGGCAAATTGGACGGTCGCCGCGCTCATCGCTTTGATAGCCATCGCGGCTTCCAATTCCATCTTTGCCGCCATCAGGTCACTTTGGAGACTTGACACGCTTTGCGCGGTTGAACTTGATTGTTCTTCAAGACCGCTGATGCTTTCACGCAACATATCGTCTTCAGACTTGGCAAAACTTTGCGCGCTTTCACCCGCCGCGTTTACGGCTTCCATCAATTCGCCTCGAAGCTCGGCGTCTGCGCCCATCGCATGCTCTTCGGATCTCTTGATGGTGTCCGCATCTCCGAGTTGAGACGCCGCTATCGCATCATCACGCGCGTCATCAATGGCTTTGCTTAAGTCTGCCTTCTGATGCTCAATGGCGCTCTCGTGCTTGGAGGCTCTACTATTGAGGTCGGCGAACGCCTTATCGTTTTCCGCGATGTATTCGCCTTTCCAACCCTCAAACTCTTCGGTGCTGAGTTTACCGCATCCGCTTAATACGACTCCAAAAACAAAAACGCTACAAATTACCACTACAGTCATGTTTCTCATAATACCCTCCTAAAGATTAGGTTAAAATATATTTTGATAAACGTCTTGGCGCCCTATCTGTTCGTGCTTCTATTCTAGCACAAATCGCCTACTTCATGCCACAGAAAACATGAAAGGAATCAGTAGCGCGCCAGAGTTACACTTGCGTATGAATATGTGTTTGCATAACCTCCTGTTTGGCAACAACACCGAGATTCGCGAAACATGGCGTTAAGCTACGTATTCCTTACATCGCGATGTCTACGACTTATCAAATTCAGTTCCTTCGCCTTTGGTCTACCAATTACTACCTTATTGCTACCATAACACACAAAAAATATCTCGTCAATTAAAAAATGCAACGAACATTTTAAAATATTTGAGATTTGGGGAAAGAGAGTTGAAATAAACACGCCGCGTTGTGTCTTCCTTGAATCTTTTTACTTATTCCTCCGCGGCCAAGTTAGAATGCCCCTAATCGTTTGGGCAGCCGAGGACTCCGCCATCCATTTGCTAGCCACGCGCCAAGCAATGTTTGAGAACGTCGGATAGACATGGATAACATTGCTTAATTCATGCAACCGGATGCCTTTATTCATGGCGAGGGCAAACTCGTGAATGACCTCTCCCGCCGCCGGGCACACGAGGTGGACGCCAAGAATTTTGCCGGACCATTTTGACGCAACGACCTTTATAAAACCCTTGGTCTCGCCCTCCGCAATCGCCCGATCGATATCTCGCACATTATAGGTGAGAACGTCAATATCTCCATGTTCGGAAAAAGCCTGCGCTTCGGTCAACCCGCATCGAGCGACTTCCGGATCGCTAAAAGTGGTCCAAGGCACAACGGAGTAGTCTATGTTGCTAGAACCGGGGGCAAAGATGTTCCGCACAATTTGTCTCGCTTGAAACGCCGCAACATGCGTAAAGAGGTAATGTCCAACCACATCGCCAGCCGCATAAATATCTTTTACCGTAGTCTGCAGTTTTTTATCGACGCATATCTTGTCTGGTTCAATCGTCACGCCTATCTCCTCAAGTCCCAATCCCTCAATATTTGGTTGCCGGCCGGCGGCGACCAGAATCTGATCTACATCCATGTGGCGTTCCTCGCCGGCGATGTCAAGTTTCACCGAGTAACGTCCCAACCGAGGTTGATTGTGAGCGTAGTCCGCCTCTGAAGCCTGCCCCCGGTTGATGACTTCAACCGGACGCGATTTAAGATGAATCGTAATGCCTTCCTCGCGAAGGCAATTCAACAATGCTCCGGAAACGTCATACTCCTCTTTTGGCAAAATGCAATTTAGATGTTGAACGATGACAACTTCCGTGCCCAAGCGATGGAATGCTTGCCCCAATTCGATCCCGATGGGCCCCGCGCCCACGACTAGAAGTTTTGAGGGAAGTTCCTTCAGATTCCAGACGTTTTCGCTGTGAAGATAACCGCTGGATTCGAGGCCGGGAATTGCCGGGATTTTGGGGCGCGAGCCGGTTGTTATCACAAACTTTTTGCTCTCGAGCGTTCTCGTCCGCGCTTCTTCCCGATCTTCCACCACAAATGCGCCCGGGGAATCGAAATGCCCCGCCCCGAAGATGACATCGACGCCCATCCCACGGAACCGCTCCGGATTGTCATGCTCCTTTTCGATGGTCTCTTGCGCCGAGGTAACGTGTTTCATCACCTGCTGGAAATCTACCTGGACTCCATCCACTTGGATACCGTATTTCCCCGCTTCCTTGACATAGTTGGCAACCTTCGCCGCTTTGAGCAACGCTTTTGAAGGAACACAACCGGTCCACAAGCAATCCCCGCCTAGACGGTGTTTTTCAACGAGCGCGGTGCGCTTGCCTATATAGGCGCTTGCAACAGCCAGCACAAGCCCGGCGCTTCCGCCTCCGATAATTGTTGTGTCGTATTGTGTCATTTGATTTTGGGGGTTACGCAAGTTTCTCCAACTGCTGTAGGAGCGATCTCCAGGTCGCGACTTGCGCTCAAGGAATCTCAACTGAAGGCGCGCCCCGTACTAGACGAATTCCCTTAACTTGATTCCTATGCCTAACGTTTCTGCCGCTCTATCTACCCATTCCCGAAAGTCTTCATGTGAACACTGTCCGCGCGTCTTCTCATACGGAAGCCAGTTCGCTTCGACAAATCCCTCTTCAACGTTGATTGAAAGATGGGATTCGCAAGGCGTTTCCATCAGGTACCAACTCACTATTTTCTTGTGCCGGTTTTCGTCCTCCTCGCGATACCGAAACTCCTGATTGCCTAGGCACGCAATGAGCCGAAGATTTTCGATTCCCGCTTCTTCCCTCACCTCGCGCATCGCTGCCATCTCGGAAGTTTCACTTTTTTGAATGTGGCCTTTGGGCATGACCCATTGAATTTCGCCGCTTTTCCTTATTTGTTTTAGCAGCAGGAACTCGATACAGTTGTTCCTGCGACGTACAACGACTCCTCCGGCACATCTATGAAAAACAACCTCCAAATTTAATCTCCAATCTGTCTCAATGCCGCATTCTGCCCAAACCGCCGCCGTTTTTTCGGTTGACAAGCGCTAATGAATCAGGTATGATATAGTACAAAGAATTTTAGGAGGAATGCAATGAACAAGACTTTTGTTTGGACTTTCAGTTTATCCCTGCTGTGTTCCGCTATGCTTGTCAGCGGGTGTGATGAAACAGGTTCCGGTGGGAGCGGTTCCAGTGGTGTTCTCAGAGGTGAACCTGCGATTGTAGACTCGGTTTTGGCGATTTCGGTGGTTGACGATCGCCCCGACGGCATCACGGATGTATTCGTTTCCGATCTGAATGACAAGATTTTCCTATGGATTTACTGGACACATGTAGAAGGACGGCATACGGTTGATGTTCGTTGGTTCTCTCCGAACACGGCTTTGGATGATCCGCCCTTCCGAGAAGAACGCGAGACGTTCTCCTCTGCGTCAGGCGAACAAATTACGTGGTTCTTTATAGAACGTCCTTTCATCGGATTCCGGAAAGGCGAGTGGATTGTTGAGATTGACATAGATAACCTTTTTGAGCGTAGTCACTTGTTTCTTGTGGAGTGAGTCACGAACCGCGAATCACTCCGTTTAGATCCCTTGCAGTCCCGCTCTCCACCCCTCTTCCTTCTCGTCTAGGTCAATTCTTGTCCGACAATCAGTCGGTATGCCTCCAGATACTTCTCGCTTGTTCTGCGAATCACCTCCTCGGGCAAGTGGGGCGCCGGCGGTTCTTTGTTCCATCCGACGTCGGAGAGATAATCCCGCACATACTGTTTGTCAAAACTGCTTTGAGATTTGCCCGGTTCGTATTCGTCTTTTGGCCAGAATCGGGAGGAGTCGGGTGTAAATACCTCGTCAATGAGAATCAAGTTGTCATCAAGCAGTCCGAACTCAAACTTTGTATCGCAGAGAATTATCCCGACCTTTTCCGCGTGCCGACTTGCGGATTCAAATAGCGCGAAACTTGCCTTAATGAGTCGTTCCGACAAATCCTTTCCGATTAGTTCTTCCATCCGCGCAATCGAGATGTTCTCGTCATGTTCACCCTCCTCCGCCTTCGTGGCAGGCGTAAAGATGAGTTCCGGCAAACGATCGGACTCGCGCAAGCCTTCTGGCAACTTCTCGCCGCAAACCGTCCCGTCTGCCTTGTATTCCGACCATGCCGACCCGGCGATGTAACCGCGCACCACGCATTCAATGTCGATTCGATCGGCTTTGCGCACCAGCATCGACCTTCCTTCGATCACTTCGGCGTGTGATTTCAGCACGTCGGGATAAGCGGCAACATCTGTGGTTATCAGGTGATTGTCCACGATTGAACTTGTGTGATTGAACCAAAACTCCGACAAGGCGGTCAGCACGTTTCCCTTGCTCGGTATGCCATCCGGGAGGACATAATCGAACGCTGAAATTCGATCTGTTGAAATCATCAAAAGTTTATCATCAAGATCGTAGAGATCACGCACTTTACCCCGATTGAAAAGCGGCACATTGGTCAGGTTTGTTTCTGTAACGACACTTTGCGTCATAAGTCCTCCAAATATGGTTTACGGTATAAAGGAAGGGAACCAGATTATTTAATGTTGTTGTACGATTTTGCCACCGGTCCGGAAATGCCAATACGAACCATAAGCATAGGATGGCGGGCAATGCCCATAGATCTCAATCAAGCAACTCGTAAAAGAAATTTCGCCGCTTTGGCGCCAATCCCAACTCGGTGATTGTGCGTTCAATCTCCTCAATCGGCATGCAGTAGACAGTTCCCGCTTTACTCACGACATTCTCCTCGATCATCGTTCCACCCATGTCGTTCGCGCCAAACTTAAGCGACAACTGACCGATTTTAGGTCCCTGAGTCACCCATGAAGATTGAAAGTTGTCAAAATTGTCAAGCATCAGCCTGGATATCGCCAACGTTTTGAGATACTCGAAACTGCCGGCCGGGGGGATATAGTCCATACGAGTGTTGTTGGGTTGCAGCGACCAGCAGATGAACGCGGTAAATCCGCCGGTTTCATCTTGCAACTCGCGGAGGCGAAGAAGATGCTCCACACGCTCGCCGTAACTTTCGACGTGCCCATACATCATCGTCGCGCTTGATTTTAAGCCCGCGTAATGCCCCTGGCGCATGACTTCAAGCCATTCGTCCGCCGTGCATTTCTTGGGACTGATTTCATCTCTAGCGTGGTCGGTAAGGATTTCGGCGCCACCGCCCGGTATCGAATCCAGACCGGCATCCCGGAGTCGCGTCAATGTTTCCTTGAGGCTGATTCGGTTGATTTTTGCGAACCAATCAAGTTCCGGGGGCGAGAATCCGTGGATATGAATCTCATAATTCTCTTTGATCCAGCGAAGCAGGTCTTCGTACCAATCAAGTTTCAACTTGGGATGCAAACCGCCTTGCATGAGGATAAGCACACCACCCAAATCGATCGTTTCTTGAATCTTCTTGCCCAGTTCCTCTCGCCCCATTACATAAGCGTCAGGGTCGCTCTTGTGCCGATAAAAGGCGCAGAAATCGCAATCCACATAGCACCAGTTTGTGTAGTTGATGTTGCGATCAACAACGTATGTGATTACACCGTCCGGGTGTTTGCGTTGACGAATAACGTCAGCCGCGCCTCCTATGGAGAGGAGGTCGGTGCTTTTGAAGAGGGTTTGACCGTCGTCAAAGTCTAAGCGCTCACCGGCTAACGCTTTCTCCAGAATGGATTGAATTGTTGTATCCATAATCGGCAGATTCCTTGATTTGCCTGCAGTTTGCGAGTTCCTCTTTATCGCTCAGAGCAATTCGTCTTATTGAACATTGCTGTCGTATTCTGATTCGAGCGTCTTTATCAATTCTTGCAAAATGACGCGGGCTTCACCCGATCGCTCGCGTTTTTCCGTCCACTGCCATTGATTTAGATACTCGTCGGTCCCGGTCAAGCCTTCCCTCATGGCGGTTCGATCAATTTCAGTCTGAAATCGATCGGGCATTTGCCGCGAAATCGGCTTTCTCCCATCAAAGACTCTCACTTGAGCCGGGATATTCTTCCAATACAGAATTTGATATGTCGCCATTCTTAGTGGGTCATTCGAAACCGAGTTTTTTCCTCAAAACTCGGTTTCTTTCCGGTATCAATGTAATTTTACAGCATCGCCATAATGACTTACGCGCTTCTGTAGGATCAAACGAGTGGATAACGAGTGCGATAGCAGATCCCCGGTTCTCCAGGTCGCGACATGCGTTCCCGGTAGGAGCAATCTCCCGATTGCGACATGCGCTCACCGTAGGATCAAGCGAGTGGATAGCGAGTGCGATAGAGATCCTCGCGGTTTCCAACCGCACCTACCGCCAGACGCTTAAAAACACGCAATTTTCAGCAGTGTGAAGTATAAATCACAGTTCAGACAACTGCCACAACACCCAAATGGCGCTATCCGTGTAGAAAACAAACCACTGAGTTGCAATGATTAAGATTTTCTAATCTGCGTTTATCCGTGTTTATCCGCGTCCCAATTCTGCTCGGTTGCATAACATTGAGTGATGCCATATCATTTGGCGAATAAACCACTTGGCTAGACTTCCAACTCCCCTTTGCGGTACGCCCGCAAGAATTTCTTGCAGAATTGATCTCGTCCGAGCAGCATATCCTCGGCGAGTCGATACGCGCGCAATTCCCTATCAATGGAGAATACTTTCGAGGGTCGGCTTGTGACCGGATCGATGATTCCGCTGTCCGCGCCGGCTTCAATCGCCAAGCACATAAAAACGTCATTGACAATGCGGCGGCTCGGCAAACCGAAGGATACATTACTAAAGCCGCCGGTAATGTGAATATCGGGACCATACTTTTCGCGGAGTTGACGAATTGTGTCAAAGGCATGGATGCCGAACGCGCTGTCAACCGAAATTGGAAATATGAGCACATCAATGAATATATCCTCAATCGAAATGTCTCTATCCAAAGCCGCATCCACCATGCGAGAAGCATAGGCGATTCGTTCCGCATCATCCTGCGGCATGCCGGATTCCCCCGCCGCCGTTACGATGACTTGAGTGTCATACCGCTTCGCGAGATCCAACGCCTCAAGTCGTTCCAGCGACGCCGAGTTCAGCAACATACGACCGTCTCTTCCGTCGCCGGCTTCCAACCCCGCTTGAATGGTTTCGACGTTCGATGAATCAACCGACAGCGGGATAGTACACATCGCTTGCACGGTTCGCACCAGCCACTGCATAGCCTCTTTCTGTTCCCGAGGACGCAGCGAGATTTCATCCACATTCAAGTCTATGAAATCGGCACCGGCGTTAACTTGGCGCCGAACCAGTCGGTGTATGTAGTTCAGCCCTTCAGACGCTTCGGCGCCTGTGCCATTCATCGCCGCTTGAACGGCAATCTTAACGTGTTTGACCCGTCCCTCTTCGTAATCCTGAGTTTTCTTTACGTCTTCGGGGATAGTTAGATAGCGTCGCTTTTTCCCGGCGCCAAGGTAGCGAACGGATTCAACTCCGTCCGGGTTGTTGGTGACCAACTTGCCCTTTCGCAGTACCACGCGGGTAGTGTGGACATTTTCACCGATGATGATAAATTCTTTGCCGTTTAGATTCATAATTCAAGTTGCTAACCATTCGCGTAGGACGAACTTCTACCACGACCGTCTTATAGGATACGTTGCAAACCGGGGCAATGTAAACAAAATCGACTCAATCTGCTCGCAGTGGATTGACAAATCCACTGCGCACATGCGGGTACGGCTTGGATATGTCTATCCAAGCCGAGCGGGACTTCAACATAACACTCGGAAAAATGTAAGTCCAATTATTAACAACAAGTAGCAACTTGCGTTTCATAACAAATTAGATAATTCAAGTTACTACCTACAACAGAGAAACTGAGTTCTTAGTTCACCTTTGCTAAATCATAGGTAACTAGCTCCGAATTTCGTCAATCTCGTGTTTCCATGTTGGAAAAAACTCCGTTTTTGTGACATGTCGGACAAAGGTGACAACTTGGAATAATTAACGATTCGCGTCATTCCCGACTCGCTTGGAAGGCGAGGTCGCGGAGTTTTTTTCGCGTATTAAGTCGTCTAAGAGGTTTTGAGTGTAGCCAACCAACAGAGGGTTCTTATGCGTGGTTAATTCACGGAGCCGCGATATCACACGCGCTTCATTCGGCAGGGAAAGAGCGCCACCGAGAGCCTCAACAATAGGTAACAGCCGCTTCGCTTTTTGTTTTCTACGGTCCTTCTTAAGAATCAACGTGCTGTCTCCGGTACCAGTAGTCGCTTCAAAAAATAATTTGTCTATCTTGGCAATTTTTCTGTTGACTGGAAGCCAACTATGAGAAACGTAACTATCGGGATAGCTCCTGAGCAAGTCTGAAATCCTAAAAAAGAAAAGGATTGGTTCATCCTCCAAAAAATAAACGGGGCCATCCAAACTCAATCCGCCTTCAAGAAAGACCAATATACGCTTACTAGTTCTTCGTCTCAACCTTGAGTTGATTTGTTCAAGATCGGATGCCCTGAAAATATCGGAAGCAATTTTAGGCGTTGCGTACAAAACCTTATCGATCGCCACCGTATACAGATTGCCTAAATCCACCCTTTGATTAAAGACGGTTGTTCGTTTGACCACTTTCCCCGTGACTACCAAATCCGATTTTCGGATATTGCTGCTGATGTCGGTATAGAGAATTGTAATGGCGAACCCAACTGAACCCAGGCTAAAGAGTGTAATAAGGAGCGTAACAAAACGTATCTTCAATGTCATGCCCCCATTCCCGAAAGTTAGTATTGAAACTCAACTCTACCGCGACTCTAGTTATACTTTGCGCTGCCGAGAATTGCGTGTTTTCAAGCATCTAGTCCGTAGGATCAAGCGAATGAATAATGAGTGCGATAGAGATCCGCTGGGTTTCCAACCGCACCTACCGGGAACACATGTCGCGCCTGGAGATCGCTCCTATAAAAAGACGCAGTTTCTAACAGCATGGAGTATAGATATACCCTGCGTTGGGTATTATTGCGCTTTCTTTTCCAGTGACAGTTGTTTCTAATAGGACTTACGTAGCGCCATGGGATCTCTATCGATCAAGCGAATGAAAATGAGTAGGATTTGCTATCAGGATCTTCTATCGCAGTCACTATTCGTTCCATTGATCCTTCCTTATTCAGTCAGTTGATCGATAGAAAATCCTACTCGCTATCCACTCGTTTGGGGATCTCTATCGCACTCGCTATCCACTCGTTTGATCGTACAAAAGACGCAATTTCTGACAGCGCGCAGTACAACTGCAATACGCATCTAATTTTCACTTGGTTGAGACCATTTCATGCGAAGACGCTAAGAAATGTCATCACTCAGAAAAGTGAAAAGGTTTGGGTGGTGGCAGTCGGTGTATAGTAGCCCAGTGCAGAAAAAAGGGGAGGCTTTTTGTCTCCCCTTTCTTTTTGCCTTCTATTTGATCCCTTTCGTTTCCAAACCCTTACTGAAATCTATCTTAATTTCTTGACCAGTTTCAGGGTGTACAAAGTAGAGACCATTGTAGGTGTAAATTGCTTTGCCATGGTTGGGATGGTGAATTTTGAGAGAATTTGATGTTAGCATAATCCCTTTGAATTCACCACTAAGATCTTGATAATCTCGATACAAAACAATTTCTCGACAATAGATACGATCGAACTGAACATCTGTGCCAGTACTAGCATTGGGCTTGGACAACATGCTCCCGAGAAACACAAGAGCGGCTCCAAGCAGAATAAACAGACTTTTGGTAAGCATTTTGCTTCCTCCCTTTAATTTTTTGCTCATACGTGTACGATTTCCCTTCATTTTTTGCGTGTGTGATGATCTCGTCCCAAAAACGTGTTCGCCCACGCGCTTGTCCCCTTCAAAGCGCCGTTCTTGAAAATTGCCGGGCTCTCCATCATGCTTTCCTCATCACCGAAAGCCTTCAACCGGTCATAGGCTCTCGCCCAAATGCAATCCTTTTCGCCAATTTCACACTTTCCCTGACGCGTACCCCCACATGGCCCATTGCGCTGGTTTTTTACGCATTGAGATTCGGGACAGAGAAAGGCGATTTCCGGCAACGAACAGTCGCCGCAATCGCGGCAGTCAAACATTACCGCTTTAATAGCGTGTTCGGCTCCATGCGCGACTTTCTGTATGCGAACGCCGGCTTTGTCCACCGCTTGGAATATCTTTTTTCCGGTCTTGAAGCCAATCGTTCCTTCTTCAAACGCGACGCCGTGCAAACTCCTATTTATCTTATAGCCCGATGAAAGCTCGCGTCTTGCCGCCTGCAAGGCTTTGGGCCGTTTTGAAAAGAGGTAGCTTCGGTTGACCTCGGTTGAACTGAGCCCCGTCTCCGGCGCTGGTTCAAAGAAGTAGAATTCATCGGCATAACCGAAACGGATTTCCTTCGCGAACTCCCTCCAGTCGTCGCTGCCGAATTTGTCCGTTATCCGCAGAATCTTCTCATAATCCTTGTACCGCAGATGTCCGCCGAGGTAGACGCCGCGATAGCCCAACCCCTTCGCAACGGCGCACTGCTTAGCGGCAAAATCCAAGAAGAAGGCTTTGCCCTTATCGCGCGACTTCGCTTGCTTTTCAACCAGTCGCAGCAAATCGTCGGTTACCGTAACGCCCGGGATATTCCCGGCGTTAAAGTAACGCGCCGCCGCTCGACTCAACACGTAAACGTTGCCGAGCGCCGGCGCGTTGATGCCGTGCATTGACATATACTTCAATAACTCATCCTGCTTGCGAGAGTCGTAGCCAATCTGATTGATGATAAATGCCGCGCCGTTTTTCACCTTCTTGGCAAGCTTGAAATACTGCGGCATCACCTCGCGTTCATAACGTTTGTGGTTGTTGACTACGGCGCCGAGATAGAAGTTGGTGCGTTTCAGTACCTCGCTTTTTCTTCCTGCCGCAACGCTCATCCCGGCGTTCATATCCGAGAACATCTTGAGCAGACCGACCGAATCGGTGTCAAAAACCGGGCTCGCGTGTCCCTGATAGCCGTCGTTGGGATAGTCGCCCGACAAAGCAAGCACATTGTCAAAGCCTTCGCTTGCAAGCTGCCAACCGCGGCTTTGGAGAGCGTTGCGATTCCAGTCCTTGCACGACAAATGGATGATGACTTCCTGTCCTCGGGAGATGAGATCCGTTCCGAGCGTGTCGGCGCTGAGCATGGCATTACCGCCCGGGTTATCGGTAATACTCAGCGCATGTATGCGAGGATGCTCCGTGAGCTTCCTAGCCAATGCCAAAACACGCCGTCCGTTACGCTCGGTGATGACGCCGCGCGAGGTCACCAGTTCGACGCAGGTAACAAACGTATCGGTCTCCTCGAGCAAATGACGCAGTGAACGTTTCTGCCACGCGCCGACCTGCTGACTGCCCACAGCGTAGGCGGTATTCATAGGCTATGCCCTCACACGCCACTTACACGAGCCTCGTTGGCATCGGTTTGAATTGGCACCCTTCCACGAATACTTCAAAGAAATCCGGCGTTGTTTCCAACTCGACATGTTCAATCTTCTTGACCAACGCTTCCACTGATTCACGTTTCTCTCGCGACAGCAATACCTCCCTCGCTCCTTGTACCGCCGCGTTGCCAATCTTGACGATACGTTCCTCGGCTATCGGCGCCAAAAATCCGATGTTGATAGCGTTGGACGCGTCCACGTAGTTTGCGAAACCGCCAGCCAAATATAATTTTTTCACATCCGCCGGGTTAACGCCGAACTCCCGCATAACAATAAATTGGCCACAGTAATTCGCGGCTTTCGCTTGAGCAAGATTGCTGGCGTCATCGCGTGACAGCGTGATTCCATGTTCGGGAATGACTGCCATCTTGCGCTGTTTTCGTTCCGTGAAAACGCCCATTGGCGTCATCAAGTCGTGATGTCGGAGTTCCGCCAGCAGATCAATCAAGCCGGATCCGCAGAGGCCTTGGGGCGCAATGTCACCGATAGTGCGGTATTCGGTCTGACCGTTGTTCATACAAATTGACTCAATCGCGCCTTCGTATCCGGGCATGCCGTATTCGATTCCGCCGCCCTCGAAAGCTGGCCCCGCCGGGCAGGAAGCCGCAACCAACCTGCCTGCGTGTCCCACAACCACTTCGGTGTTGGTACCGACATCCACCAGCATAACAACTTCATCTTGCGAGGCGATATCAAGCGCCACAAGGTCGGCGGCGACATCGGCGCCAACGTGACTTGCAACCAGAGGCAAACCGTAAACAAAAGCTTTCGGATTGGCGCGAATTCCTAGCCGTCGCGTTTTCTCAATGAGTGAAGTGGTCGCGCGCCTGCCTTCCAGATAATCGTGCTCAATTGTCGACTTGTACGGTTTTTGACCGATGCTCTGGACATCCAGTTTGAAAAAGATGTCGCGCATGGTCGAATTGCCTACCAAGACAATCTCATAGATTTCTTGACGAACAAAACCGAGCCGCTCGCCCATCGCCAAGATTTCGTGGTTTAGCGCGTTGATGACCGCTTTGCGTAACTCCCCGCCAAATTCGGCGTCGTAAGAGATGCGATGCATCACGTCGCTTCCGCCAAAGCGTTGCGGGTTCTCAAACGAGCTGACATGGACGCTTTTTCCGGTTTCCAAATCAACCAAATCAACGACGATGGTCGTCGTGCCAAGATCGATTGCCAAACCGTAGAGGTGGCCCCGGTATCTGTCGATGTACTCCCCATCATAGTAGACATTATCGCCCCGGCGGGTGACTAACGAATCAGGTTCTATCGGCTTTTCATCTGTCAACGTGAGAATCTTGGGAGTGCGCCTCAATGGCGAGAATACTATATCAATGTCGGGATTCTGAACTACCGCTTGACAAGCGAGACGGTGATTGTCTCGCAGAAATGATTCCACTTCATTTCGAGGGCGTAACGCCTCCATGCCGGACGTAACCTCAACGATACATTCGTGACATTGCCCGGTGCGAAAACAGGATGTCGGCACTTGCACGGCAAGCTCATCGGCATAATCAAAGACGGTTTTCCCGGCAGACAATTTCCGGGCTTTTCCATTGTGTTCAATTGTACCCATACCGTGTTCAATGTTCTCAAGATGAGCGTCTTCTACGGATTCCGTTTCCCAGGCGCTTCGATAATCTATGCGGTCATCGCCGCCGCATAGAAGTAAATCGCCTTTGACAGGCGGCTTGCGTTGATTGCGGCATCCAAATTTTGCCGTACATTGGTCAAAACGATTCTTGTAGGGGCACCGATACGTGGACTGTTCATCCGCATGCAGCACCATGCCCTCAAACATTTCAGTGATTCTGTCGAGTCGTTTCTGATATTCTTCCTTGTCGATTTTCTGCATTCTGCACTGTCACGAGTTTCAGAACTCTTCCTCATCTCCTTCTTCTTCGGCAAACTTCTTTGCCAATGCGACACAAGCAAGGGCATCCTTCCCGTACCCGTCGGCGCCCATATCGTCGGCGAACTCCTGCGTCACGGGCGCGCCGCCGACCATAATTTTAACATCCTCACGAAGATCTTCGTCTATGAAAGCTTCGATTGTTTTACCCATATTTGGCATGGTGGTCGTCAGCAGAGCGGACATCCCCAACACTTTGGCGTCGTGCTCCTCAACAGCCTCAATGAACTCATCGTCCGACGTATCCACGCCCAGGTCATGAACAACGAATCCGGCGCCGCGTAGCATCATAATGCAGAGATTCTTGCCGATATCGTGCAAATCGCCCTTCACGGTCCCCATGATTACAGTACCGATGGGATCAACCCCGGAAGCGGACAATATGGGTTCAATGTACGCCATGCCAGCCTTCATCGCGCGCGCGCAAGCAAGCACCTCCGGCACAAAGATAAAGTTCTCTCGAAACTTGATGCCAACAACACCCATGCCGGAAATGAGCCCGTCGTCCATAATTTCCAGCGCTTCAATCCCGTCATCCAAGGCTTCCTTGGTCAATTCGTCCACCGCGTCATTGTCTCCGTCAATAAGTGCGGCGGCGATTGCCTGCATCTCGGGAGTAGCATCGGCAAACGTAGCAATCGTTCGCTCTATTTCATCGGGACGCTCGAGGAACTCTTCAATCTCTTCGCGTATGAATTCATTTTTAATATCGGCGAGTTCCGCCATTCTTTTTCTTCAACCTCCGTAACTGATCGCTGCTGCCTGAACCCTATCCAGGATAACCGAAGCGATTCTATACTGTACGTTGGGTAATACTGCGCTTTTTTTCTGAGCAGTAATGGTTTCTAATAGGGCTTACGCAGCGTTAGGGCGTCGCGATTCGGAGATCGCTCCGAAAAGAACGCAATTTCAAACAGCGTAGAGTATAACATAAACGATAGGAGTTAGCGGCGCGTTTGTAAGCGCTCGACTTGCTCTCGAAGTTGTAAGACTTCAGCTTCCGCCTTTCGTCGTGCGGCGGCTTCTTCCTGTTCACGGGCTTCCGCCTTCCGTCGTCCGGCAGCTTCCTCCTGTTCTCGGGCTTCCGCCTTCCGCCGTGCGGCGGCTTCCTCCTGTTCTCGGGCTTCCGCCTTCCGTCGTGCGGCAGCTTCTTCTTGTCGTGCGGCTTCCGTCGTCTTCCGTGCGGCGGCTTCTTCCTGTTCACGGGCTTCCGCCTTCCGTCGTGCGGCGGCTTCTTCCTGTTCACGGGCTTCCGCCTTCCGTCGTGCGGCGGCTTCTTCTTGTCGTCCAGCCGCTTCTTGGTCGGCGCGTTCCGACTGCGCATCACCCCGCGATTTTACCCACTCACCTGTAACGGGATTGTAAATCCCCAAATCTTCCTCGCGCGCATGGAAATCTAAATTCAGCGACGGAGATCGCACACCGCCGCGGGCGTCCTCGGGTATCGCTTCATAGACAGCGTCAACCAATGTAAACCCCATGAGCGGCACGCGCAAAAACTTGGCTTCCGCATCGTAAAGGAAGTAGTCGCGAATGCCGAGCGACGCGTAGAGCTCCATTTTGGCGCTCAAATCATTGTAATAGGTGTTTTCGCTGCTGAACTCCATGGCGAAATCCGGAACCTTGCCCGCCTCCCAGACCTTGTACGTGCGGCGGCGTTTCTTCCCTATCCCAATGGTGACAAGCACATCCGGGGAGACAACCTTTTCGGGGAATCCTTTCACGTAATACATCAAGATGTCGCCGGAGACATACACGGACGAATCTGAGCGATAATGCTCGGTCAAGGTGTCGATAGTCTGCGTGAGGATATCTCTGTGAAATCTGTTGCCGCCATCGGTTGTCCATCCTCTTCAGGGTAAAATATGCTCGTGTCTGTGGGAACAGAGAGGATTCGGGCCTGTTCTATGTCTATGTAGGTTGCCATCGGCGCTTCTCCCGTGTTGTAAGATGCGTGAAATGACTGTTGGCGCTTTTTAATGGAAAACGCTACGCGATTTCGGGAAACCGAACTTTCGAGAAAAATGGATTTCAATCAACATCTTCTATGGGAGCTCTATCGATTAAGCGAATGGATAGTGAGTGATCAATGGAACGAATAGTGACTGCGATAGAGATCCCATAGAAAATCCTACTCGCTATCGGCTCGCTTGATGGTTTTTGCGCCCATTCTTATACTGTGTGCATTGGGTAATGCGGCGCTTTTTTCTAAACAATAATGGTTTCTAATAGGACTAACGCAGTGCTGCGCGTCGTGATTCGGAGATTGCTCCGACCGAAGGCGCGACTGTTGCGACATGGAGATCACCCCAAAAAATACGCAATTTCTAACAGCTTAGAGTACACACAATGGGACGCGCTTTTTTTCAAACGAAGCAATCACTTACCGGAGTAAAGCGATTCCCTCGCGATACGTTTCGGCTGATGTTTGCAATGCCTGAAGCTCGTCCTCGGTCAGGTCAATTTCGATAACCTGTTCAACACCGCCACCTCCGAGCTTTATCGGAACTCCTATGTATAGGTCGTCGATACCGTACTGCCCCGTAAGATACGCCGAACAGGGCAGCAGACGTTTCTTATCAAGGATAATGGCTTCCGCCATTTCGGCGAGCGAAGCGCCTGCCGCGTAATAACCGCTTGTCTTCAGCAGATCGACCACTTCGGCGCCGCCATCGCGAGTCCGTTGCGCCATCTCTTCAATCCGGTCGGCGGGAATAAGTTGCGTAATTGGAACCCCGTTAACCGTCGTATAGCGAGGAAGAGGCACCATGGTATCGCCGTGCCCGCCGAGAACAAGCGCGTGAATGTCCTCGACGGAGACTCCCAACTCGAGCGAGATAAAATAACGGAATCGCGCCGAGTCAAGAACGCCGGCTTGCCCAACCACGCGGTGAGAAGGAAATCCCGAGACCTTCCACGCATGATAGGTCATAATGTCGAGTGGGTTCGTCAACATGACGATAACGCAATCCGGTGAACGTTTCACTACATTTTCCGTGACGCTCCCGACAATGTTGGCGTTGGTTTGCAAGAGATCTTCGCGGGTCATACCCGGCTTTCGGGGAGAGCCCGAAGTGATAATTACCAAATCCGACCCGCCGGTAGCCTCAAAATCGACCGCTCCCGTGATGTTTGCGTCAAAAGCCTCGATTGGAGCGGTTTGCCCCATGTCAAGGGCTTTGCCTTGCGGAATGCCATCAATTATATCTACCATCACGACATCGCCAAGTTGCTTTTGCGCAATCAGAAACGCGGCTGTCGCGCCGACGTTTCCCGCGCCAATCACGCTAACTTTCTTTCTACCCACATCTCCCTCCATTTAGAAAAAGTGGTTCTTCAGCTCGATTTTATACAAAACTAAACATCTGGATTTGTCAAAAGCCGGGTAACCTCAATCCCGTAGGCGGGATAACTCCCAATCCCGTAGGCGGAGTAACTCCCAATCCCGTAGGCGGAGTAACTCCCAATCCCGTAGGCGGAGTAACTCCCAATCCCGTAGGCGGGGCATCTTGCCCCGCTTGCCATTGCCCGAGTGTTACTTGACAAAATCAAGCCGCAAAATTTTCAATGATCGCGGTAGCAAACTCGGAAGTGCGCACCTTCGTCGCGCCGTCCATCAACCGCTCAAGGTCATAAGTCACGCGCTTTTGTAAAATCGTTTGCTCAAGCCCATGAATGACCAAGTCTGCCGCCTCCTGCCAACCGAGATGCTCAAGCATCATCACCGCCGATAGAATTAACGAACTTGGATTGACAACATCCTGATCGGTGTATTTGGGAGCAGTGCCGTGGGTTGCCTCGAACAGCGCGGTTTCATCGCCGATATTTCCGCCGGGCGCCATCCCGATGCCTCCGACCTGCGCCGCGCAAGCATCGGAGAGGTAGTCACCGTTCAGGTTCGGCGTAGCGATTACATCATATTCGGCAGTCCGTGTCAAGATCTGCTGCAACATACTATCGGCAATCCGGTCCTTCACCACAATTTTGTCGTTGGGAGCTCGTCCGTCATGTATCTCGTAGAGGTCGTCTTCGGTAATTGTCGAATCAGAGAATTCGTCCGCCGCAACTTGATAACCCCAATCACGAAAGGCGCCTTCGGTGAACTTCATGATATTGCCTTTGTGGACAAAGGTAACGCTGGAACGATTGTGGTCTATGGCGTACTGTATCGCCATCCGAGCAAGACGGCTCGTGCCGAACACGCTAATGGGTTTAATGCCAATCCCGGAGTCCTCACGCACCTCAACGTTCATGTCAGTGTGAAGAAAGTCGATTACCTTTTTTGCTTCGGGCGTTCCTTTCGCCCACTCGATTCCGGCGTAAACATCTTCGGTATTCTCACGGAAAATGACGACATTCATGTTCTCCGGTTGAGTTACCGGAGCCGGAACGCCATCAAAATAGCGCACTGGTCGAACGCAAGCGTACAGATCCAATACTTGGCGGAGCGTCACGTTTAAGCTTCGAAATCCGCCGCCCACCGGTGTTGTCAATGGTCCCTTCAAGGCAACGCGAAAATGCTTGATAGCATTGAAGGTGTCCTGCGGCAGCCATTCGCCGTATTCGGCGTTTGCATTCTCGCCGGCGTAGACATCGAACCACACGATGCGCTTACCGCTTCCATACGCCTCTTCAATGGCGGCGTCAATCACCCGCCGTGTGGCTTTCATTATATCGCGGCCAATGCCGTCGCCTTCAATGACCGGGATAATCGGTTCATTTGGAACCTCTAGCCGGCCGTCTACATTTGCGATAGTTTCACCCTCCGCGGGTACTTGCAGTTTATCAAATTCTATCACTATTGTCCCTCATTCTAGCTTGATTTTCAGCCGCGCTGATTCGCCGGAATATATTGAACGTCGTGTTCGCCTGCGTATATTTGCGTCGGTCGAAAGATTCGGTTGTCGATTAGTTGCTCCAACCAGTGGGCAAGCCATCCCGCGACTCGTCCCATGGCAAAGATTGGGGTAAATGCGTCTGCCCGGATTCCCAGTGCGTCATAAACGATACCCGAGTAGAAATCAACATTCGCGTAGATTCCCTTTTCACCTAACCGCTCTGTGACAATATCATCCACTTTCAAAGCGATATCGTACAACTCGGTTGCCCCATGTTGCTCAGTCATTTCATCTGCGAGGCGCCTCAAGATAATCGCCCGCGGGTCCTTGGTCTTGTACACTCGGTGCCCGAAACCCATGATACGGTCTCTGTTTGCCAGCTTTTTCTCGATGTAAACCTCCGCATTTTGAACCGATCCGATTTCACGCAGCATGTCGAGCACTTGTTCATTCGCGCCTCCGTGTAACGGTCCTGCGAGGGTGCCAACCGCCGAACTGACCACGGTGTACGGATCCGCCAAGGTTGAACCTGTCACGCGCCCGCTAAACGTCGAAGCGTTCATCGTATGGTCGGCATGCAGTATCAGGCACACGTCAAGAGCTCTCGCGCTCACGGGGTCGGGCTTCTCGCCCGTAAGCATGTACAAGAAGTTGGCGGCATGTCCAAGGTCGTCGCGAGGCGCCAGAATCTCGGCGCCGCCTCGAAACCTCTCGAATATACTGACGATGCTGGGAAGCTTGGCAATCAAGCGAACGCAGGAAACGTAGTTTGTCGCCTCATCGGTGACATCCTTGGCAGGATAGAACATGCCCAAAGCGGCCATCGCCGTTTGCAAGGCATCCATCGGATGCCCGTATTCAGGCAAACATTTAATCAGATCGATGACTTCGGCTCTAATCTTGCGGTGATCAGCCAAGTCCTCGTTGAGAGCGTCAAACGCGGCTTGGTCCGGCAGATCACCTTTGAGCAGCAAATAAGCGGTTTCCTCAAATGTGCTTTTCTCGGCGAGATTTTGTATGCGGATGCCCCGATATTCCAAGATGCCCTCTAGCCCGTTGACAAAACTAATTGTCGATTTGGCAATTGGCACCCCTTCAAGCCCGGGTACAAGTTCATGTGGCATGCAACCCCTCCTATGGCTGACACGATACGGCGTGCAAGAACCGTCTCGTATTTATTTCAACATCCGGTTTCCTTGCGAATTTGGTGGATAGCCTAACATCGCTCCGAAAAAACTATGCCGGTTCAATCAGAACTGTTTCCTGCAGCCTTTCTGTACAATTACCCTCAATTCAATAGCGCTGCCTCTCTTCCACGGATTTCGCGCTGGCAAGAAACAACGTCCACGATTTTGATTCGGGCGCCCGAATACTCATATCAAACAACTTCGTGAGGAAAACAGGGAAGGCATGGCGCCATCTTTGGATGGACTGTATTCCGGCGGGCATAATATACTTCTGTCGCGGTTGTATAATTGTTTTCTTTGACCTTCGGTACCAAACTATTGGTATTTTAACAAAAGCAATCCCCAAAGTCAAGTTAAAAGGTAGGCGTTTCCATAGGAATCGCACCTAACTTTTCAACGATAATCCGTAGGTTGGGTTGAACGGCACATTAAGAACGACCCGTCCACAGGATAACCGCGACCATTGTGTTGGAGAACCCGGCGGGTTTTATGTATCCATCTGGCTTAAGATATGCGTGGTCGAAATTTTCACCTTTCCAATCTTCCTTATGCCAAAAATCAGACTCGATTCCCTGAGATGACCTGTTAATTTTGATGAGACAAAGGGAAAAGAGCATTATGAGAGAGGAATCCAACAAGGTACTGAACAGATCACTCGACAGGTCGCGGCCAAGTACCTCCTTGCTGTGCTCGAATCTCGGTTTGACGAGGGCGCGGTGCAAATCCTTAGACGCCCGGTAGAAAAAATCCAAGATTTGCAATGTCTTGAAGAGCTGCATCGCGAGGCTTTGCGCGCCGAATCCTTTGAAGCCTTCGCCCGCGTTTTGAGCATGAACGGGGACGAGCAATAAGTTCGGCAGCGCTTCCGCAGTGAACTGCCGGCTTATGCCTATTCCGTAAGTCTTTAGCCCGTGCCGTGTAGAGAAACAAAACGCCAATCTTGAGGCAACGCCCACCTTCCGCTCCTCCTTACGAAAACTCCTTGACACAATCCCCTCTCGCCACTATACTATCCACCCATGATAGCGCGGTCCCCCGCAAAGTGGTGTGGTGTTTATCGAAACCATCAAGCGAGTGGATAGCGAGCAATCAAGCGAATGGATAATGAGTGCGATAGAAGATTCTGATAGAGATTCCCTTTTTTCTTCAAAACTCGGTTTCTTCCCGGATTTATACTGCGCGCTGTCAAAAATTGCGTTTCTTGTAGGAGCGATCTCCCGACCGCGACATGCGTTCCCCGTAGGTGCGGTTTCCAACCGCACCTATCTCCAGACGCTTGAAAATACGCAATTTTCAGCAGTGTGAAGTATAACATAGCTTTACAGGATTGGCATAACGACTTACGCACTTCTGTAGGGAACAACGATCGTTGTTCCCTATTCATGACGGGCAACCAAAGACTGACAATCATGTTAATCCCATAAATCACAGTTCAGACAATGTTAATCGCCGCCACGCGACCCCCCCACTTGCCACATACATATTGGTTGTGCCAGGTCGTGATCGGAAGATCACTCCTACCGGTGTCTTGTTCTTGTAAATTAGTGATAAATATGTTATCCTTTAACCCTGAAGAGTCGGCGGCGCTTTCTTCAATATAATACCGAAACCGTCTGAATGGTAAAGTTGGCGACGGACATCGTTGATTGAATCCCCACAACGTTCTCGCATTTGCCAGGATCCGGTTCGGAAAAGCAACCCTTCACAACCCACTCTTAAAATTCACGGGAGATAGGACTAGTGGTCATTGTTATGAGCGCAGAGGCGGAACAGAAATACATTGATGCCGTTATTGCGCGAATCGAGGAGCTCGGCTATACCCCGCACCGGATTCGGGGAACGGAACGCACGGTCATTGCGGCAATCGGCGACGAGCGCGGCAAGTACGAGCTCCAGCAACTGGAGTCAATACAAGCTGTCGATAAAGTTGTGCCGATTCTTGAACCGTATAAGTTGTCGGGCAGGGAATACAGGTCGGAGCGAAGTGTTATTCGCATCGGCAATCTTGAGATCGGCGGCGATAGATTAATCTTGATAGCGGGGCCTTGCTCTGTCGAAAGTCGAGAGCAGATTCTGGAGGCGGCTGAAACCGTCAAGGAGTCCGGAGCGCAAATTTTGCGGGGCGGCGCTTTCAAGCCGCGTACGTCTCCGTACAGTTTCCAAGGACTTGGCGAGGAGGGATTGGAATATCTCGCCGAAGCGAGAGATAAGACCGGGTTGTTGATTATCACCGAATTACTCGATAGTTACGATTTACAACTTGTGGAGAAATATACCGACATCATTCAGATTGGCGCCCGGAATATGCAGAACTACGGGCTTCTTTCGCGCCTGCAAAAGGCAAAAAAGCCGGTCATGATTAAGCGCGGCATGATGTCAAAGGTGGAAGAACTCCTGCTTTCAGCCGAATACGTTCTCTCCGGGGGCAACTACAATGTGCTGCTATGCGAGCGAGGCATTCGCACATTCGAGACCGCGACCCGGAACACATTTGATTTGAACGCAATTCCCGTACTCAAAAAAATGAGTCATTTGCCTGTTATCGCCGATCCGAGCCACGGGACAGGATATGCGGAATTTGTCCCGCCGATGGCAAAAGCCGCAGTCGCGGCGGGAGTGGACGGACTGATGGTTGAAATGCATCCCAATCCCGATCAAGCGCTTTCCGATGGCGCGCAATCGCTTGATCCGCCTGCATTCCTGCAATTGGTCGAAGAACTGCAACCACTTATCGAAGCCAGTGGGCGGAGTTTCTAACCGTGCGAAAATTGTAAATATCCGAACGATGTATCGTCGTGACACCTCATGATTCCTACCATAATTCGCGGTTCCAAAATCCTTTAATCTGATATGCGAATCGAATTGAGAAACGTGTCTTTGCAACACGACGGAAAGCCACCACTGTTTCAAGGCATCAACCTCGTCGTAGAGGCGGGGGAATTCATCCTTATTCAGGGGGCTTCCGGCGTGGGGAAGTCCAGTCTCTTGCGCCTGATGAACCGATTGCAAGACGCTACAACGGGGGAGATTTTAATTGATGATCAACCAATTGCCAAGCATGAAGTCACTTCATTACGGCGCAAAATCGGCTATGTTCAACAAACCCCTATGATGATTCCCGGCTCCGTTGAAGACAACCTTGATTTCCCCTTCCGATTCCACTCGGTAGGAACACAAGAGGCGCCTGGCTCGGCTGAGAAACTGAAATGGATGGAGACGTTCCTGATCGAGGGCGTAAAGTTGGGTGATGACGCAATGAAGCTTTCCGTGGGCCAAAAACAACGGCTTGCTTTGATTCGCACTCTGCTTGTCAAGCCCGAAATCCTTCTGTGCGATGAACCGACATCGGCGCTTGACCAACAGTCAAAAGAGATTGTTGAAGATTCCTTGGAGCGCCTGAATGTTGAACATGGGATCAGTATCATTTTAGTAACCCATCTTGATTTTACGCTCAACCGCGCAAATTCGCGAAGATTCCTCCTCCAACCCGATAGACTGGAAGATGTATCCGCATGAATATCATAGAGATTTCTCCGTTCCAGCTGGCGCTCTGCTTGGCGTTTGTCGTGGTTGCCGGTGTCGGGTCTATCCTTTTCAAGTTGAGGTTGGAGAAAGACCTAATCTGGGGAACCGTGCGCACGTTTGCTCAACTATTTCTGGTCGGTTACATCCTCAAGTTCATCTTCGACATCAAGAATCCGTATCTCGTGATTCTCTGTTATCTCTGGATGATTTTCTGGGCGGCGCAGACAATCAGCGGGCGGGTCAAGGAGAAGAAAGTCCATCTTTTTACGCCAACCTTCGTGTCCATGGTTGTCAGCTACATGATTGTCGCCATCGTTGTTACCGGCGCAATTCTACAGGTTAAGCCTTGGTATACGCCGCAGTATTTCATTCCACTCGGCGGCATGATTATCGGCAACTCAATGAACGCCATATCAATTGCTTTGGACCGATTGTTCTCGGATCTGCGGAAAGAGTCGGATTCAATCGAATTGGCTTTATGTTTGGGCGCGACGTATCAGGAAGCGACGAGTGACATTCTTCGAGCTGTCATTAAAGCGGGAATGATACCCTCAATTAACGCGCTGATGACGGTCGGGTTAGTTTCGCTGCCGGGCATGATGACAGGTCAGATTCTGTCGGGCACTCAACCACTGACCGCCATCAAGTATCAAATTCTCGTGATGCTAATGTTGGTGGCGTCCACGGCGATCGGTTCATTAATCGTCGTCCATATTGTTCGCCGCCGCTGCTTCACCAAAGCCCACCAGATGGTGATTTCGTAGCATTGTTGTTCCACCCAGGCAAAGATAATGAGTTCGTTTGAATGATCAGTGGCGAATCGATGGAAGATTGGAAGGTTGGAAGGATGCAAGGGAGGAGAACGTAAGGATGGAAGCGCCAAAAGATGGAAGAGTGGAAGGGCAACGCTCGTCCGGTCGCAACCGCCTCGCGCGGCGGGGCAAGATGCCCCGCCTACTGTATCCTCACTCCCCTTGTTTCACGCGCCTCATCGTGTTGAGGCAGCGCGTCCTTGTAACGACCGAAGGACTGTGACTTGAGCGACTTTGGATTGAGGAAGATACCGTTCTAACGCCATCCGGACTTTCGCTTGATCCAACCTGCCCGGAGTGATTAAAGCGCATCTGCTACCCGATCCCGACTCCCATTGCGCTACAAAATCCTCTTCCGCGAAGGTTCTTCTCCGATTGTTTGTGGGGTTTTCCAAGTGGATTTGACCTGTCGCACTGTATCCGACAATCGCCCAAAGTCGCGGGTTAGCGCCATCGCGCAAAGACACAATCGGCGCCCAACCCTTTGCGGTAAAGCCCTTCAAGACATCCAGATCACAGTTGGATACAGAGGTGAGACTGTACGCTTTGCTAACCGTGGCAGGGTTAAGCGCATTGAGATTTAGAGGGCGTTGCGATTCGAAGGTATCGACCAAGGGACGCAGACGACCTTGGCTAACTTCGGCGCTCGCCGGTAATGATGGCGATCCTTTAGCGGCAGCCGGAGCTTTAGCCTTGCCGGAACCTGTCGGTTTATGTTCGGCAATACGATACGGATCGTTCCGTTTTGACGCGCCACAGCCGAGAAACAGAAAACACAGCACGATTAAAGAGATTCCAATGCTAAGCGCAAATGTCAAATTGAGATTCTGATTGGCGCGGTTTGTGATAATCATGTTTTTCATGCCTCCTTCAGATAGTAGTGTGGTTTTCAGGTTAGTTTGGAAATTATTCCTAAGGCAGTGTCGGGATCGGGAGATCCCTCCTACCGCGCTTGGCGACATTGCCGGACAAGAATTGTCTAATTGACGCGCGGAATCTGAACCCCCGGAAGGTTGTTCAGGAACGATGAAGCCGCCATGCTCACGAGCTGATCGATATCATGCTTTACATATTGGAATTCAACCTCCGCCTCGGCAGCAATCTCACCCGTACCTTCCCAAACAACATCTCCCAAACCACAGTCCCAGATTTGTCCGAATATACTGACATTTTTGCCCTCTAGGCTGACGATGTCGTCCGATAGCAAAGCCGGCGCAATTCTTTCCGTATGAGACTGATTCAAGAGTTTCACGTGCAAGAGGTATCGAACTCCTGTCGCTTCGCCAATTCTATGGAGCGTCCTTTTATTTAGGATGGCGGCGCGCGCATAGTCATCAATCATCTGCGCATAGGCTTCTGTCAAGTCTGCTTCGTTAATCAAATCGAGCGTTTGGATCGTCCCCGCAAACCTGCCTTCCGGCAGCCGATCGGCAAGATGGGCTTCAAGTTTTGCCGCCAATGGTCTGCGTAGCCCTTCTTGTCCCTCGCCCGCAACTACGGGGAGTAGGCTCAAACCGTGCTCGGAGAGCGAGTTCTCCGTGAATTCCGGGGCGAGATACTGGAGTTTCGAGTCATCTATGACTCTAGCGGCACATCCGGCGCAGAGACATGCCGATAACAGTAACAACATGGCGCGGCAGTGGAAAGTTTTTGTTTTCAATTGCATTCCTCCCAAATGTCATTTCGTTTGGATTGTGGATCTAATACGAGCTAGAAATCTAAATGTTCTCACGTACTGCAGTGGTAATCAACCTACCCCTGAAGCAATTTCCATACCATGTAAAATCGCCCAAAAACGTGGTCGAATGATTCGTTGAAAAGGATTATCTGTGGTATGACTTGTACAGAAAGTATCAAAAATGCAACATCTTTATACTAATTCCTAATCAATGAGTTACACGCATCGGGTGATTGTAGTTGCCCGATTCATCGGGCGCTTTTGACGACTGTAACATTTAGATTTTGAATTTGTATCAGATGGTAGAGGTGGGCGCGTGACAGAGAAGTCGAATAGGTCGCAGGAGGAGGTGCGTGGGCGGTGGAGCGGTTCGTCGAAAGGAATGCCTGCTAAAATCGCGTGATGAAGGCAAGTCGGTGGGCATTACCGACATCCGCGTCGGGCACCAATGCGTAATCAAACTGAAATCGGACGCTTTTGAGCGAATCCGACCCTTTTCGGCGAATCCCGATTCCAGCCGTGATACCGTTCTTCGGATTCTCGCCTCTGCTGACGCTATAGCCAACTCGAGCGGCAATCAGGTTGTAAAACCAGTTCTCGGCGCCGATGCGGAATGTTGGATAGGCGGCAATCATGGGAACATCAATATCGGCAACAATTACCAAGAGGTTTTTCGGAGGTGTATCGCCAACTTGAGAGGAAGGCGCTTGAATACGGTAGGCAATCCCTCCGCGCATAGTTCTCGGCAGAGATTCACCTGCGTCAAGAGCGCCCAGATTTTGCGCGGCAATCCCGATCCCCAAGCGATCGTCCGATATGCGCCAAACAGCCCCTATATCAACCGCGCCGCCAAACGAATTTTGGAGATCGAGCTGTTGCGAGATTGCCTTCGCCGTTGCGCCAACCGATATTTTTGAGGTTATGGGATAGGCGAGAGAGAAGCCTGCGGCGAATCCTCCGACGTTTACTGTGCTATCCGGATTGTCGCTGGGGCCAATACGACGTTCAATTTCAGTGAAAGCCCCCAAAAAACTCGCGCCCCAAACGAGATTGCCCGCGCGTTGCGCATAGCCCACCGACTGGTTGCTGATATCCGCGATTTCGAAATTCTGCATCGCCGTTAGTTCGTGCGCCTTCACAGTGGTCAAACCTGCAGGATTCAAAAATATCGTATTTATGTCATTCGCAAGCCCGGCGAATGCGCCACCCATTGCTGCCGGACGGCTACCCCCATCGATCTTGAGAAAGGCTGCGCCCGTTGTCCCGGCGTCGTCATGAATATTGACAGCCCAACTTGAAAAACTTAGCAGACAAAAGGTAGCAATCAAAACAATTTTTCGCACAAGAGCCTCCTTTTCCGTGCGTGAAACGCTACAGCTAACTATAGGGGTAATTGTTAAGTAAGAGCGATTTGCGAATCTCGATGGTCGGGAATCGGAATGTTCTCCTACAGTACGCTCGTGACATAGGAACGTGCGATAAATCGCACGACTACGAACCAACACACGCAATATATCGCAATATATACTGTACGTTGGGAAATACCGCGCTTTTTTTCTGAGCAATAGTGGTTTCTAATAGGGCTTACGCAGCGCTAGGGCGTCGCGATTCGGAGATCGCTCCGAAAAGAACGCAATTTCAAACAGCGTAGAGTATAACATAAACGATAGGAGTTAGCGGCGCGTTTGTAAGCGCTCGACTTGCTCTCGAAGTTGTAAGACTTCAGCTTCCGCCTTTCGTCGTGCGGCGGCTTCTTCCTGTTCTCGGGCTTCCGCCTTCCGTCGTCCGGCAGCTTCCTCCTGTCGTCCAACGGCTTCTTCTTGTTGTGCGGCTTCCGCCTTTCGTCGTGCGGCGGCTTCTGCCTGTTCACGGGCTTCCGCCTTCCGTCGTCCGGCAGCTTCCTCCTGTCGTCCGGCGGCTTCTTCTTGTTGTGCGGCTTCCGCCTTTCGTCGTGCGGCAGCTTCTTCTTGTCGTCCAGCCGCTTCTCGGTCGGCGCGTTCCGACTGCGCATCACCCCGCGATTTTACCCACTCACCCGTAACGGGATTGTAAATCCCCAAACCTTCCTCGCGCGCGTGAAAATCTAAATTTAGCGCCGTAGATCGCACACCGCCGCGGGCGTCCTCGGGTATCGCTTCATAGACAGCGTCAACCAATGTAAACCCCATGAGCGGCACGCGCAAAAACTTGGTTTCCGCATCGTAAAGGAAGTAGTCGCGAATGCCGAGCGACGCGTAGAGCTCCTTTTTGACGCTCAAATCATTGTGATAGGTGTTTTCGCTGCTGAACTCCATGGCGAAATCCGGAACCTTGCCCTCCTCCCAGACCTTATACGTGCGGCGGCGTTTCTTCCCTATCCCAATGGTGACAAGCACATCCGGGGAGACAACCTTTTCGGGGAATCCTTTCACGTAATACATCAAGATGTCGCCGGAGACATACACGGACGAATCTGAGCGATAATGCTCGGTCAAGGTGTCGATAGTCTGTGTGAGGATTTCTCTGTGAAGATCAGTTGCCGCCATCGGTTGTCCATCCTCTTCAGGGTAAAATATGCTCGTGTCTGTGGGAACAGAGAGGATTCGGGCCTGTTCTATGTCTATGTAGGTTGCCATCGGCACTTCTCCTGTGCTGAAAGATGCGTGAAAAAACTGTTGGCTCTTTTCAATAGAAAACGCTACGCGATTTCGGGAAACCGAACTTTCGAGAATACTTGAAACCGAGTTTTTTCCTGAAAACTCGGTTTCTTCCGTAGCCGAAAGGTGTCCATTAGTCTTGATTGTCTATTATTCAAACAGGTTCTGATGGTTTTAGCGCTCATGCTTATACCGTGCGTTGGGTAATACTGCGCTTGTTTTCGAGCATTAATGGTTTCTAATAGGACTTACGCAGTGCTAGCGCGTCGCGATTCGGAGATTGCTTCAAAAAATACGCAATTTCTAACAGCGTAGAGTATAGACTGTCGGATTGCGTCATTCAATGACAAGCATTTTTCCGACCGCGTTGCTGCGGTTCTTGGTTACGACATCCTCGGCTTCAAGCCGAAAGATATATACGCCGCGAGCAACTGCCGTGCCAGCTTGGTTTTTCAAATCCCATGTCACGAGTTGATCGCTATCCCTTCCGGGGTTTATGTTCGAGAATGTGTCTTCAAATATAAGATCGCCAGCGAAATCGTAAATGCTCAAGGTCATGTTTATCTTTGAACCCGATGGCAGATTGACATCAAAAGAGAAGTGGGCGCGATCACCGGTTGAGCGCTTTAACGGGCTGGGCCAACTGTAGGTGGAATCGCGGTATGTCAAGGAAACAGACAAGTTGACATTCACGCCTTCATATACGGCGGCGTTACCCGCCCGATCCGTCACGCGAATATCAAGATTGTATCCGCCAGACCGCGCGGGCAAGAAATCAAGCGACCAACTGCTCCACGCTTCCGAGCCGGCGGCGCTGGTATCAACAGCCAGCACCGGTTCTATCGGTTCACCGTCTGGCCCCGCGCCCACAATCTCCACAAACGCAATTCCTGAAGCCGGAACGGTTCCGCCTTGCTCGGCGCCGCTCCCCTCGTCCATTGCAGAACCCGGATCGCGCGCCGTGCCGCGCAACGGCAGTGGTTCATCCGTCAAGTTTGTTTTTCCACCAAAATCTGTCAATTCCGCTACAGGCGCTGTGGTTTCATGCAGAAATCGCGTCGTGATGGAGTCACTCGGAGCAAATCCGAGGTTATCTACATCCAAACCGACACTCGTGATCTCGACTTGGTAAAATCCCTGAACAATCAATGGCCCCGACCTGAATACGATAGTGTCCGTACCGTTCTGTGTCAAACTTCCGTTTACCGCCTCGCCATCGGGCGCGGTCACGGCAATCGACGACTGCGAGAGGTCTACTCCAAGCCCTCCCTCGCCATCAAATCCCAAGTCGGACATCCTCGCCTGAATCACGATCCCGCTGCCATTTCCATCTGCCGAGGGGTAATTCGGATGGTTCGTGTCGACAAATAGTGGGCGATCATTGATTGAGAGGGAATCGGTGTGGATAATTGGCGGCCTCGTGTCAAGGAAAAACTCAAGAACTGACGGTATAGCGATATTGCCAGCCATGTCTCGCGGCATGACGGTCACGCGATATCTCCCATCCTGGCTCCCATCGGAAGCCAACGGCGATTCCAAGCGAAAACGGATTATCTGATCCTTGTCGGTTGAAACTCTGCCGCGAATCTTTTTCTCCGTGCCGATTTTTTCAAAGGTCATCCATGTGTCATCCAGTTCATCCCAGTCAATAGACGAGCTGGGGGCTGCATCGGTGACAACTGCCAGGATTTCACTCAGCGCGTTGTTAACGCCCGGTGATGTCACAACCGGCAACACTCCCTCAACTACCGGGATAACAGTGTCGTAAATGAACTCATACTGCTGTTGCTCACCGCTTCTGCCGGCGCTGTTGACAGGCGTGACCACGATTGTGTAACTGCCGTCGTCGGAGCCATCCGCCGCCAATTCTCGCGACAATCGATAGATGAGACGATTCCCGTCTCGAATCTGCTGACCGGGTACGGTTGTACCGTTGGGATGAATCAATCTGACCGTGGACAAGTTCGGCAACGACTGAAACTCAACCTCAACCTGATTGGGCGGCGTGCGTGCGAAGGCGCTCTCGGCGGGCGCCGTTATCGGGACAGTTGACACGACGGTGGGAAGGTTTGTGGAAAAGAGGAACGTTCTATCGAATGGAGCGCTGGCGCCATTGCCAGCCCTGTCAACCGCCAGCACCCGGATACGATAACTGCCATCCTCCGCCAATTCGTCGAGTTGTAAGATAAGCTGCGCAACGCCATCGTTGCCCAATTTCCCACTAACCTGATTGCCGCTCGGATCAAAAAGCGTCAATCGGGAGACCTCAAAGTCAATGCCGCTGCCGCCGCGCTCGCCGAGGTCGGCAGTAATCAAGGTGAGATCGTCACGAATCAAATCTCCCGCCGGATCCGTATTGACTAGCACCGGAGCTTGGGTGTCATAGATAAAAGTATGCTCGATCCGAAGCGTATTGCCGGCTCGATCGGCTAAGTTGATGATAACCGCGTATTCTCCGTCATCGCTGCCGTTTGTGGCTAACGGTTGTGCCAGTGTCAGAAATACGTGGCTATCGCCATCAGCTGTCAAGTCTGCCGGCGCGGGGAATCCATTAGAATCTTGCAGTTGAATGGTCTGTACCGAGATATCCAAGCCGGCGGGACCGACATCGGCAACTTCTGCGGAAATTTGGATAATCTGCTCGCCGATGTAGGACATCGCTTGTGTAAGATCTATTGGGGCCGCGCTAATCAGATCTGGTTTCTGCGTATCCAATATGAACTGATAGCGCGCAGGAGCGCCGGAAAGGCCGAGGTTATCCACGGGCGTAACGGTCACCGTATAACGCCCGTCAGCCGTGCCATCTGCCGGTAGGTGCAGGGGCAACCAGACTAACTCGTCAATCCCATTTCCCTCTTGAAGCCCATCAACGACACCATCGGGGCCCATAACGCTCAACGTAGAACCTGTTGTAGTCAAGTCTAATCCAACTCCGTTCGGGTCGTCAAGTTTGGCGGTAATCCGCTCAAGTTGATTAACGAAAGCAACGGGAGCCGTATGTTCACCGATTGTCACAGAATTCACGCGCGGTTTGGCCAAATCCAGACTGAAGTTGTACTGAAGAGGGTGACCGAATGTATTCCCGGCAAAATCACGCGGCGTGATTTCAAGCGTGTAGGCGCCCGGTTGTATTAGCGGCGTGAAACTGACAACTAATTGGGCCGCCCCGTCATCACTTACGGTTACGCTTTTCTGTACCTCGTCGGGGCCAACCAGCCGAACTGTCGTACCAGTGAAGTCGATGCCTGATGTCGGAATCTTTTCTTCGTCGGATACGTTTGTCGGTTCATCGGAAAGCGTCACCGTCATCTGCGCAAATGATTGATTAAGCGCGACAAGTTCATTGACGGGAATGGACGTCGAGGGTACGGTATCCGCTGAAACCGAGACAACCCGCGGCAGTTGGGTGTCGTAGAGGAACGTCTTGGACGATGTTAGTTCGCTGCCCACGACACTGAAAGCTACTATCCGCATGGAATATTCGCCATCGTCAGCGCCATTTCGCGACAGCGCTTGATTTAATTCCCACGCGATTACGGAAGTTTCCTCATCCCTGCTCTGCCGACCACGGATTAAGTCCCCCTCGGAATTGTGCAAGGCAATGGAAGAACGATCAAAGTCAATCCCCTCGCCACTATGGTCCTGGAGCATGGCGCTCACCGAGTCCAGTCGATTAATGGAGGCAAATTCGGCTGGCGTTGTTGAAACTATCTCGGGTTTTCGCGTTGCGTAGAGGAACTGAAATTCTACCGGACTCGTAAAAGTGTTCCCCGCCAAATCAACTGGCGTCACTTGTATAAGATAGCGCCCATCGTCCGCGCCATCACCTTGGAGCGGGTTGAACCTTATAGAAACAGTTTCAAGCCCATCATGTTGTTGCGTCGCGGCAACCGCCATCCCCTCGGAGTCAATTAGTTGAACCGTTGATTGCGAGACATCTATCCCGCTACCCGAACCATCGGAAAAAACGACATGAATCCGATGAATGGGCGCCTCGACCACCGAAGGGGTGCTGCCCGTAGCCAGCTCCAGTGTATCTCCGGCAACCGCAATAGCTTGAATGGCGCTGACGGCGGGGGTTTGCGTGTCATAGAGAAGTCTGTATTCTTGCGTTTCTATATTGCCGGCGGCGTCAACCGCCTTTACTTCAACCGAATAGAAGCCATCGTCCAATCCGCTACGCGTAAACGGAGCGTCCAGTTGCCACCACAACAGCGCGCCGTCATTGTCCAATGCCCGGAACAAGGGCGCGTTCACCATCCGTATCGCGCCACAACCGAACATGCGAATTGTCGAAATCCACTCCCGTACCGTCGTCGACAATTTCCGCTTCAATCCGCCTCACCGAATCTTTAACGTTGGATATATTCGCCGTCATATCTATGTGCGAGACGGATTGCACGCGAGGCGCCTGCGTGTCGTAGGTAATTATGAATTGCCGCGTTTCTCCACTCACGCCGCGTTGGTCAACGGGTTGAACGCTGACGGTGTAAACTCCATCATCGCCGCCATCGGTCAAAAGCGGGTCTACCAACTTCAATGTCAGAGTATCTACGCCATCATTGACGACTGTCCCTCCAACTGCGACATCGTCGGGACCGCGCAGTTCAAGGGTCGAGCCGGTGATTGAGAAATCGATGCCCGCGCCAGACTCGTCCTCAATCACCGCGGAAATCTCTGTCAAGCGATTCACTCTCGACTTCGTCGGTGGCGAAATCGACGCGACGCGCGGCGGTTTAATCAGGTCTCTGTAAGTGAAGCGCTGCGGCACGCCGACATTGCCGGCGCGGTCGACAGCCGTTACTATTAGCGTATAGACGCCGGCGCTCGTCAGTTCGGCGGACGTGAAGGTAATCATCTTTACGCCATCGTCTTTCTTTTCACCGGCGACAGGTTCACCATCGGAATCTTGAAGTTCGATTGTCGTCGCGTCGAAATCAACGCCCGACCCGGTCACTCCCGCCGCGGAAGCATCCGTTACCTCAATCTCGGCAATGATTCGATTATCGACCGGCAACCGTGAGACGGCAACAATCGTCGGCGGTACGCTATCATACGTGAATTGCCGCGTATAGGCGGCTGAAACGCCGAGGTTGTCAACGAGGTTCAGATTCACCGTGTACGTTCCGTCAGCCGCGCCGTCCGTCGGCAATCCCAACTTCAGCGCAAGCGTGCGATCTCCATCGTTTCCGAGAATGCCATCCACACCAAGGTTATTCACGTCCGACACGCCAATCGTGGATTTCTCGAAGTCAATCCCTTCCCCGGAACGGTCGAGAACAAGAACGCGAATTTCCGGAACGCGATTGACGAAGGCGCCGTCGGCTGGCGTCAGCGTCTCAATCTCGGGAGCATGCGTGGCATAAACAAACTCGACGATTGAAAGACCGCCGACATTTCCAGCCAAATCTGCGGGAGTGATTTCAAGACGATACACGCCGTCTGCCGAACCATCCGTCTTAAACGGGTCAAACGTAAGGGTGAGCTGCCCCGCTCCGTCATCTTGCAGTGTTGCCCCGATCGCCGCGCCATCCGAATGAACGAGTTGAAGCGTTGTTTGCGAGGCGTCTATCCCGCTACCCGAACCATCGGAAAAAACGACATGAATCCGATGAATGGGCGCCTCGACCACCGACGGGGTGCTGCCCGTATCCAGCTCCAGTGTATCTCCGGCAACCGCAATAGCTTGAATGGCGCTGACGGCGGGGGTTTGCGTGTCATAGAGAAGTCTGTATTCTTGCGTTTCTATATTGCCGGCGGCATCAACCGCCTTCACTTCAACCGAATAGAAGCCATCGTCCAATCCGCTACGCGTAAACGGAGCGTCCAATTGCCACCACAACAGCGCGCCGTCATTGTCCAACATGCCCGGAACAAGTATACGTTTATCATCCGTATCGCGCCACAACCGAACATGCGAATTGTCGAAATCCACTCCCGAACCGTCGTCGACAATTTCCGCTTCAATTCGCCTCATCGAATCTTTAACGTTGGATATATTCGCTGTCATATCTATGTGCGAGACGGATTGCACGCGAGGCGCCTGCGTGTCGTAGGTAATCGTGAATTGCCGAATATCTCCACTCACGCCGCGTCGGTCAACGGGTTGAACGGTCACGGTGTATACTCCATCATCGCCGCCATCGGTCAAAAGCGCGTCTGCCAACTTCAATGTCAGCGTGTTTATGCCATCATTGACGACAGCCCCTCCGACTACGACATCATCGGGACTGCGCAGTTCAATGGTCGAGCCGGTGATTGAGAAATCGATTCCCGCGCCAGATTCATCTTCAAGCACCGCGGAAATCTCTGTCAAGCGATTTACTCTCGACTTCGTCGGTGGTGAAATCGACGCGACGCGCGGCGGTTTAATCAGGTCTCTGTAAGTGAAGCGCTGCGGCACGCCGACATTGCCGGCGCGGTCGACAGCCGTTACTATCAGCGTGTAGACGCCGGCGCTCGTCAGTTCGGCGGAGCTGAAGGTAATCATCTTTACGCCATCGTCTTTCTTTTCACCGGCGACAGATTCACCCTCGGAATCTTGAAGTTCGATTGTCGTCGCATTGAAATCAACGCCCGACCCGGTCACGCCCGCCGCGGAAGCATCCGTTACCTCAATCTCGGCAATGATTCGATTATCGACCGGCAACCGTGATGCGGCGACAATCGTCGGCGGTACGCTATCATACGTGAATTGCCGCGTATAGGCGGCTGAAACGCCGAGGTTGTCAACGAGGTTCAGATTCACCGTGTACATTCCGTCAGCCGCGCCGTCCGTCGGCATTCCCAACTTCAGCGCAAGCGTGCGATCTCCATCGTTTCCGAGAATGCCAGCCACACCAAGGTTATTCACGTCCGACACGCCAATCGTAGATTTCGCGAAGTCAATCCCCTCGCCGGAACGGTCGAGAATAAGGGCGCGAATTTCCGGAACGCGATTGACGAAGGCGCCGTCGGCTGGTGTCAGCGTCTCAATCTCGGGAGCATGCGTGGCATAAACAAACTCGACGATTGAAAGTCCGCCGATATTTCCAGCCAAATCTGCGGGAGTGATTTCAAGGCGATACACGCCGTCGGCCGAACCATCCGTCTTAAACGGGTCAAACGTAAGTGTAAGTTGTCCCGCCCCGTCATCTTGCAGTGTTGCCCCGATCGCCGCGCCATCCGAATGAACGAGTTGAAGCGTTGTTTGCGAGGCATCTATCCCGCTACCCGAACCATCGGAAAAAACGACATGAATCCGATGAATGGGCGCCTCGACCACCGACGGGGTGCTGCCCGTAGCCAGTTCCAGTGTATCTCCGGCAACCGCAATAGCTTGAATGGCGCTGACGGCGGGGGTTTGCGTGTCGTAGAGAAGTCTGTATTCTTGCGTTTCCATATTGCCGGCGGCATCAACCGCCTTTACTTCAACCGAATAGAAGCCATCGTCCAATCCGCTACGCGTAAACGGAGCGTCCAGTTGCCACCACAACAGCGCGCCGTCATTGTCCAACATGCCCGGAACAAGTACACGTTCATCCTCCGTATCGCGCCACAACCGAACATGCGAATTGTCGAAATCCACTCCCGAACCGTCGTCGACAATTTCCGCTTCGATTCGCCTCACCGAATCGTTGACGTTGGATATATTCGCCGTCAAATCTATGTGCGAGACGGATTGCACGCGAGGCGTCCGCGTATCGTAGGTTATCGTGAATTGCCGAACATCTCCATTCACGCCGCGTCGGTCAACGGGTTGAACGCTGACGGTGTAAACTCCATCATCGCCGCCATCGGTCAGAAGCGGCTCAGCCAACTTCAATGTCAAAGTGTTTATGCCATCATTGACGACAGTCCCCCCAACTATCATGTTGCCGGGATTGCGCAGTTCAACGGTTGCGCTAGAGGATGGGAAATCAATGCCCGCGCCCGATTCATCTTCAATCACAATCGATATTTCTGTCAAGTGATTCACGCTTGATTTCATCGGTGGCGACATGGACGCGACGCGCGGCGGTTTAATCAGGATCCCGTAGGTAAACCGTTGTGGCACACTAACATTGCCGGCGCGGTCGGCAGCCGCTACCGTCAGCGTATAGACACCGGCGCTCGTCAGTTCGGCGGAGCTGAAGGTAATCATCTTTACGCCATCGTCTTTCTTTTCGCCGGCGACAGATTCACCATCGGAATCTTGAAGTTCGATTGTCGTCGCATCGAAATCAACGCCCGACCCGGTCACGCCCGCCGCGGAAGTATCCGTTACCTCAATCTCGGCAATGATTCGATTATCGTCCGGCAACCGTGAGGCGGCAACAATCGTCGGCGGTACGCTATCATACGTGAATTGCCGCGTATAGGCGGCTGAAACGCCGAGGTTGTCGACGAGGTTCAGATTCACCGTGTACCTTCCGTCAACCGCGCCGTCCGTCGGCATTCCCAACTTCAGCGCAAGCGTGCGATCCCCATCGTTTCCGAGAATGCCAGCCACGTTAACATCGTTCGAATCCGACACGCCAATCGTGGATTTCGCGAAGTCAATCCCTTCCCCGGAACGGTCGAGAACAAGAACGCGAATTTCCGGAACGCGATTGACGAAGGCGCCGTCGGCTGGCGTCAGCGCCTCGATTTCGGGACCATGCGCGGCATAAACAAACTCGACGATTGAAAGACCGCCGACATTTCCAGCCAAATCTGCGGGAGTGATTTCAAGACGATACACGCCGTCGGCCGAACCATCCGTCTTAAACGGGTCAAACGTAAGGGTGAGTTGCCCCGCTCCGTTATCTTGCAGTGTTGCCCCGATCGCCGCGCCATCCGAATGAACGAGTTGAAGCGTTGTTTGCGAGGCGTCTATCCCGCTACCCGAACCATCGGAAAAAACGACATGAATCCGATGAATGGGCGCCTCGACCACCGACGGGGTACTGCCCGTAGCCAACTCCAGTGTATCTCCGGCAACCGCAGTGGCTTGAATGGCGCTGACGGCGGGGGTTTGCGTGTCATAGAGAAGTCTGTATTCTTGCGTTTCTATATTGCCGGCGGCGTCAACCGCCTTCACTTCAACCGAATAGAAGCCATCGTCCAATCCGCTGCGCGTAAACGGAGCGTCCAATTGCCACCACAACAGCGCGCCGTCATTGTCCATTGCGGAACAAGGGCGCGTTCATCCATCCGTATCGCGCCACAACCGAACATGCGAATTGTCGAAATCCACTCCCGTACCGTCGTCGACAATTTCCGCTTCAATCCGCCTCACCGAATCGTTAACGTTGGATATATTCGCCGTCAAATCTATGTGCGAGACGGATTGCACGCGAGGCGCCTGCGTATCGTAGGTAATTATGAATTGCCGCGTTTCTCCACACGCCGCGTTGGTCAACGGGTTGAACGCTGACGGTGTAAACTCCATCATCGCCGCCATCGGTCAAAAGCGGGTCTGTCAGAGTGTTTATGCCATCATTGACGACTGTCCCTCCGACTGCGACATCGTCGGGACCGCGCAGTTCAATGGTCGAGCCGGTGATTGAGAAATCGATTCCCGCGCCCGACTCATCCTCAATCACCGCGGAAATCTCTGTCAAGCGATTCACTCTCGACTTCGTCGGTGGTGAAATCGACGCGACTCGCGGCGGTTTAATCAGGTCTCTGTAAGTGAAGCGCTGCGGCACGCCGACATTGCCGGCGCGGTCGGCAGCCGTTACTATCAGCGTATAGACGCCGGCGCTCGTCAGTTCGGCGGAGCTGAAGGTAATCATCTTTGCGCCATCGTCTTTCTTTTCACCGGCGACAGATTCACCCTCGGAATCTTGAAGTTCGATTGTCGTCGCGTCGAAATCAACGCCCGACCCGGTCACTCCCGCCGCGGAAGCATCCGTTACCTCAATCTCGGCAATGATTCGATTATCGACCGGCAACCGTGAGGCGGCGACAATCGTCGGCGGTACGCTATCATACGTGAATTGCCGCGTATTGAAACGCCGAGGTTGTCCGACCGTGTACATTCCGTCAGCCGCGCCGTCCGTCGGCATCAACTTCAGCGCAAGCGTTGTTTCCGAGAATGCCAGCTTAACATCGTTCGAATCCGGCCAATCGTGGATTTCTCAAAGTCAATCCCTTCCCCGGAACGGTCGAGAACAAGAACGCGAATTTCCGGAACGCGGTTGACGAAGGCGCCGTCGGCTGGCGTCAGCGTCTCAATCGGGAGCATGCGTGGCATAAACAAACTCGACGATTGAAAGACCGCCGACATTTCAGCCAAATCTGCGGGAGTGATTTCAAGGCGATACACGCCGTCGGCCGAATCCGTCTTAAACGGGTCAAACGTAAGTGTAAGCTGTATCTTGCAGTGTTGCCCCTATTGCATCCGAATCAACGAGTTGAAGCGTTGTTTGCGAGGCGTCTATCCCGCCAACCGAACCATGGAAAAAACGACATGAATCGACATCTCGGAAGGGGTACTACCCGTACCAGCTCCAGTGTATCCCCGGCGCAGTTTGAATGGTCTGTATTCTTGCGTTTCCAGCCGGCGGCGTCCACCGCCTTCACTTCAACCGTAGAAGCCATCGTCCAATCCGCTACGCGTAAACGGAGCGTCCAATTGCCACCACAACAGCGCGCCGTCATTGTCCGCGCCAGGAACAAGGGCGCGTTCACCATCCGTATCGCGCCACAACCGCATGCGAATTGTCGAAATCCACTCCCGTACCGTCGTCGACAATTTCCGCTTCAATCCGCCTCACCGAATCGTTGACGTTGGATATATTCGCCGTCATATCTATGTGCGAGACGGATTGCACGCGAGGCTCCGCGTCGTAGGTTATCGGAATTGCCGCGTTTCTCCACTCACGCCGCGTGGTCAACGGGTTGAACGCTCGGTGTAAACTCCATCATCGCCGCCATCGGTCAAAAGCGGGTCTACCAACTTCAATGTCAGCGTATCTACTCATTGACGACAGTCCCTCCAACTGCGACATCGTCGGGACGCGCAGTTCAAGGGTCGAGCCGGTTTGAGAAATCGATTCCCGCGCCAGACTCGTCTTCAATCACCGCGGAAATCTCTGTCAAGCGATTTACTCTCGACTTCGTCGGTGGCGATATCGACGCGACGCGCGGCGGTTTAATCAGGTCTCTGTAAGTGAAGCGTTGCGGCACGCCGACATTGCCGGCGCGGTCGGCAGCCGTTACTATTAGCGTATAGACGCCGGCGCTCGTCAGTTCGGCGGAGCTGAAGGTAATCATCTTTACGCCATCGTCTTTCTTTTCACCGGCGACAGATTCACCCTCGGAATCTTGAAGTTCGATTGTCGTCGCATCGAAATCAACGCCCGACCCGGTCACTCCCGCCGCGGAAGTATCCGTTACCTCAATCTCGGCAATGATTCGATTATCGACCGGTAACCGTGAGGCGGCAACAATCGTCGGCGGTACGCTATCATAGGTGAATTGCCGCGTATAGGCGGCTGAAACGCCGAGGTTGTCGACGAGGTTCAGATTCACCGTGTACCTTCCGTCAGCCGCGCCGTCCGTCGGCAATCCCAACTTCAGCGCAAGCGTGCGATCCCCATCGTTTCCGAGAATGCCAGCCACATTGACATCGTTCGCGTCCGACACGCCAATCGTGGATTTCTCAAAGTCAATCCCCTCGCCTGAACGGTCGAGAACAAGAACGCGAATTTCCGGAACGCGATTGACGAAGGCGCCGTCGGCTGGCGTCAGCGTCTCGATTTCGGGAGCATGCGTGGCATAAACAAACTCGACGATTGAAAGACCGCCGACGTTTCCAGCCAAATCTGCGGGAGTGATTTCAAGGCGATACACGCCGTCGGCCGAACCATCCGTCCTAAACGGGTCAAAAGTTAACGTAATCTGTTTCTGTCCATCATTGCTGACACTCGTCGGAATCGGGTTGTTGGCAGAGTCTATTAACTGTACCGTGGTGTTGTCGAAATCGACCCCGCTCAAATTATCCTCCAACACGACATTGGCGCGTTCTAACTGCCTTATCCGTCCGTCCCGAATTGGATTTGTGCTCACAATTCTTGCCGGCTGGGTGTCAAACGTCAAGGCAAAATCTCGCGTGAACTTCTGTCCGATGAAGTCTGCTATAGGTTACACTTACCGAATATACACCGTCTGCCGAACCGTCGCGCGGAAGGCGCGTCTCGGCCATCCACAGGAGCCGATTGTTGGCGTTATCTACATCCACAGATGCTGACGGAACGACGGTGCCATCGGGGCGCGTCACAACCACGGTGGATTCCTCGGCCGAAAAGTCGATGCCGGGGCCAATGTAATCAAAAAGTTGGGCGTCGATTTCGGCGAGTGCGTTAACCTGTTCATCGGCAGGTGCGTTCAATCGAATTTCAGGCAGTTGAGATACGAAGAAAAACCGGCTTTCGATTTGGTCGCTTGCATTCCCAGCTCGATCTACAGTCGTGATTTCAATCGTGTATTCCCCATCATCCGAACCATCCGTTGCCAGAGGATTGGACAGCGTTAACACCGCCGTATCCTTTCCATTGTTGCTGGAAGTCGCGCGAACTTCAACATCATCGCGAATCAGCCTGAAGACGGTGCCGGCAAAATCGACGCCGCTCATGCGGTCGTCAAGCGCCAACGTCACTTGCGACAGCGTTGTAATTATCGCGTCTCGCTCGGGGGTAGTTGACACGACCGCCGGCGCCTCGGTATCATAAATGAGGTCGACTTGTTTAGCGCTCGTGTTTCCGGCGGCATCGGCCGAGGTAACACGAATACTGTACGCGCCATCTTGAGTCCCGTCTCGGTTTACAAGCGGCTGAGATAACAGGAAAGCCAACGTGCCTGCCGCAATATCCAAATGGCTGGCGCCTCCGAGTGAGATAGCGCCACCACCCGTTGCGCGGTTATCGATTATTTCAATACGAGTCGAGGCAAAGTCTACTCCACTTCCATCCCCATCGCTAAATCCCGCGACAACGCGTGATAGCGGTTGGCTGCGGAAAATCACGCCTCCGTCCAGATGAAACGAGTCGTCCTCAAAGTTTGGTGTAAGCGAGATCAAGGTAGGGCTTTGGGTGTCGTAGATGAAGGGTATGTCACCGAAACTTGCCGTATTTCCGGCGCGGTCCGCGGCGCTTATTGTGATGGTGTAGGCGCCATCTTCCGAACCGTCGGTTGCCAACGGAACTTTCAGGTCCCAGCGCAATGTGCTATCGCCGCCGAATGATTGAGTCCCGAAGATTGCCCCGCGCGGTCCATTCAGCGCGATTGTTGACGCGGTAAGATTCAATCCGCCATCAATGTTATCGTCCAAGTCGACCTCGACGAAAGTAATCTCCGTGTTCACGGAGCCGTTTGGTCGAAAATCATCGCGGTCCGTACGAATTTGTACTAGAGTCGGCGGCACCGTATCAAAGTTGAAACTACTCTCGGTTGCAACCCGATTCCCGGCGGCGTCTTCCGCGAGAATCACGGCAGTATAAGCGCCGTTTTCCGAAATTGTATCCAATGGATTGTCCAACGCAAGTGTCAGACGATTATTAGCCACATCACTCCGCGTTATACCGCTGAGAGTCGCTCCCCCGGCATCGCGCAGACTGACCGTGGTAACCGATGTGTCAAATTCAATAGGACTTTCCTGCTCCGCTGGGTTGAACTCCACTACAATGGCGGTAATCGCCGTCTTCAAATAGGCGTTCTGGCTCGGCGTAATTTGCGAAAACGTGGGCGCCTTCGTGTCGATTTGAACCGCGCCGACATCATACGTCGTCACGTTGCCGCCGTTGTCAATGCCGCGAAGACGGAGATTGTATGTGCCATCAACAAGTGATGTTCCAAGCCCATCTCGCCCATTCCAGATAAACAATTGCGTGCCTCTTGTGATGTGCGTCAGATTTATCGCGGGTTGACTTTCGTGATCGGCAAATTCCAAACTGAGTTCGGACAGATGTTCGGACAGCGTATAGCTAATTGTCGTGGTATCTTTGATGGCATCACTGTTTGGCGAGAAGAATAGCGGGGAAGCGATACTTGAGATTTGCGGTGCATCGACGTCGATAACAGCAGTCAATGTGGACGATTGATACGTAATATCGCTCGGATCCACGACGTCATCGTCAAAAGCATCGGTCTCAACTCGAATCTCATACCTGCCGTTTCCGACGGGGCGCGCGTTAGGCGGAGATTCTTGGCTTGGCGCCCGACTCATTCCGTCCCATTCTTGATGTATAATTTTCGGGGGATCCGGAGGTTGTAGATCCGACTGTCCCGAGCCGACCTCTCCCGTGACGAACCAGTCATCGTCAAGGTCGAACCTGCCATCCGGCTTGCCAACCGCGCCGGGACCGTGCACATCAATTATGATTCGGTAATCGCCTGAAAATCCATTCGTGACGAAACTAATTATCAGATTATCTTGTATACCATCGCCATTTGGACTGAACACTATATCTTCATTGGCATCATCAATGACTCGCGGCGGAGATTCGAAGAATTGCCCCCAAGCCGACGCGGATATAGCTAAAAACAGAAGGACGAAATTCAGTTGAAACAGTAATGTTTGCATTTGTGCGCGCCGCCGGAGTTGTAACTTCTTGACAGTGAGCGCCCGGCAAATCTGGGCAAGCATACAATTCTTAATCATAGAAACGGATTCCCTAATGGTTTCGACTGCGCCGGTGAACCTGCGCCGCAGAATGTTGATTTCGAGTCGGTCGGAAGATTATTTTATCACGACTTTATTTTTAGACGAACATACTGCTCTTTGGTTGAGAAAACGTCTTGAATTTGCGAAGGACAATCCCCGCAGATTCCAATTCCGATAGAGCGGACGAATTCTGTTCTCACTATCCTGCTATCGCGTTGTTGGATTCAGGCAAATTCCAATCCTACGCAATTAAAATCGCATCTGTAGCCGCACAACGCGAGCGCTTCATTTCCGCTTACATCGTTGACATTGCACCTGCGTGATGCTACACTATATCTCAAAGCGGCAGAAAAATCAAGTTGAAAATCAATCGCGAAATGCGATAATTGGCCGAAAGTTTGGCTGTCGTCCAATCGCGGTTTGCGGATTTTCAATCTTCGTCACACCTTGCGTATGCAGCGCTAGCCACAGGAAATGGTAGGCAGTGGCTACCCCACGAATTCTTGAAAACGCGCAATTTACAGCCGCGTGAAAGTGTATAGAGGATAAGCGATGAAGGTCGTCACCGCGCAAGAAATGCGGCAAATCGATGAACAGACCATCGGTGAAGTTGGCATTCCGGGCATCGTGTTGATGGAGACTGCCGCAACGGCCGTTTTCAGTTCAATTCAGGAAAACTATCCTGAATGTCGACATGTTGGAATCATCATCGGCAAGGGGAATAATGGAGGGGATGGGCTGGCGTTAGCCCGACAACTCGCCCATGCGGGATATACAGTTCAAATTGTCCTTGTTTCACCGCCGGAGCGCTTTACTGGAGACGCGTTGACAAACCTGCACGTTGCGCGGAGACTGGGACTTCCCATCATTGAGGCGCTCTCGAAATCTGAGTTGATGAAGTTGGATAAAGAGATTGTCTCTTGGGACCTGATTGTTGACGCTATCTTGGGAACGGGATTGCGCGGCGGCGTAGACGGACATTTTAAGGATGTCATCGATCGGCTTAACTTAGCCAACCGCCCGATAGTGGCTATTGATCTTCCGTCAGGGCTGAACGCGGACACCGGCGCGGCAGAAGGCGCGTGCATTCGGGCGGACCGTACCGTGACGCTCGGACTTCCGAAGCGAGGCATTCTTCTCCATCCGGGAGCGCAAAGGGTAGGCGAACTGGAGATTGCTGACATCGGATTGCCGCGCAGCGTGGTTGAGTCACAAAATATAAAGGTGAATTTGACACAACCGCGCCACGTCGCTAACTGGCTTCCGTCTCGACCGGCTTATTCCCACAAAGGCACGTATGGACGCGTGTTTGTTCTCGCAGGCTCGACGGGCATGACCGGCGCCGCAGTTCTGGCAAGTCAAGCGGCGTTACGCGCCGGAGCCGGTTTGGTCACGCTCGGAATACCAGAGAGTCTGAATCCCATAGTGGAGGCAAAACTCAGCGAAGTGATGACCGCTCCGCTGCCCGAAACAACGGACGCATCGCTGGCGCTAACGGCGAAACCGCAGATTCTTAAACTTATTGAACAGACGGCTCCTGTTCTAGCCATTGGACCTGGATTGTCGCAACACCCCGAAACAGTGGCCCTCATTCGGAGCGTGGCGCGCGAAATAGACTGCCCCACAGTAATTGACGCCGATGGTTTGAATGCGCTTGCGGAAGCGCAAATTGATCGCTCCCCATCACAATCCAACGTCAATAATACGCTCTCTTCCCTACCATCGCAAACTGTTCTAACACCTCACCCGGGAGAGATGGCTCGACTCACTGGCTTGAGCGTTTCCGACATAGAGCGAGATCGCATCGGCGTTGCTCGGGAATTTGCCGGGGAACATGGAGTAACGCTAATTCTGAAAGGGGTTCCAACGGTGATTGCCTTTGACACAGGTGAAGTTTGGATTAATTCAACGGGAAATCCCGGGATGGCAACCGGCGGTATGGGTGATGTCCTCACCGGGTTAATCGCGGGACTCATGGCGCAAGGTGTCGCCAAGCCTCGGAGGCGGCTGTGCTTGGCGTTTACCTGCACGGTCTCGCTGGCGATATCGGCGCTGAGATGATAGGGATGCACGGGCTGATTGCCGGCGATGTGTTGGAAGCTATTCCCGAAGCGATTGAGAGCAGCCGCACGAATCCAAGCCCTGGAGAGATGAGAAAATCACGATAAGGGTTCAACAACCCAACCTTACTTTTGTAGCAATGCCGTACAAAGAGCCATGAAATTTCGCGCTATTTGGAAGGCGGCAGCGCTATAATATCAACCCGACAAATAGAGGTTTTCGAGCAGAAGGGACAAACAATGAAGATTGTCACGTCATACGACTTAAGCGCAGAAAATCTTTCCGGCGCGCACGCCATATGCCCCTAAAGCAAGGTTTGTGGCGGCGACAACGGATGAAGACAAGATGCGCGAGATTGAGGATGCCGATGCCTTTTTCGGATTTGGGCTAAAACCCGAAATGATTGGACGCGCGAACAAACTTCGGTGGATTCAATTTAGCAGCGTCGGCGTCGAAAGCGTGCTTTGCCCGGAACTGCTCAATAGTGATATTGTGTTGACCAACGCCCGCGGCGCGACCGCGATTAACATCTCCGAGCACGTTATGTCGTTGATTCTCGCGTTCACGCGCGCGCTCCATATATCAATGAAAAACCAGGCGAATAAATTTTGGGAAGACTTCAGAAACTTGGCTGTTCTTGAAATCTCCGGAGACACCTTGGGAATCATTGGTTTGGGAAATATCGGTCTACAAGTAGCGAAACGAGCGCGCGCCTTCGACATGCGCATACTGGCAGTCGACCCGACGCAAACGGAAAAACCGGATTACGTCGAGTCCTTGTGGAAAATGGACCGCTTGCACGACATGCTCGGTCAATCCGACTTCGTGGCAATCTGCTGTCCTCTGACACCGCAGACAAAAGGGATGATAGGGACGCCCGAATTTCGCGCCATGAAATCGACAGCTATCTTGGTTACTATCGGCAGAGGGCAGATTATCGATCAGGCGGCGTTGATTGACGCGCTTCAAACGCGGGAGATTGCCGGCGCCGGCTTGGATGTGACCGACCCCGAGCCGCTGCCGCCGGACAGTCCGCTCTGGGAGATGGACAACGTGATCATTACTCCGCACCATGCAGGGGCATCACCCAAATCTTGGGAGAGGATATTCAATATCTTCCGCGAAAACCTCCAGCGTTTTGTTGCGGGAGAATCTTTGACCAACATCGTTGACCAAACTCGGGGATATTGACAGAATGTCTGACATTTGCCCCGAAATTCGTTGCATCATGGGTTGCGTTTTTAGGACAAACCACAAGTACAAAATCGCTTGAGGAGAATTAATATGGAACTTGGATTGAAAGGTAAAGTCGCGGTTATTACGGGCGGCAGTGAGGGAATCGGCAAGGGAATCGCGCAACGGTTCCTGGAAGAGGGTGCAAGGGTCGCGATCTGCGCGCGACGCGACGATGTCTTGCAGCGGGCAGCGGAGGAACTTCGTGCGGCGACCGGCGGCGACCTCATCGCTGTCTCCGCCGACGTGACCAAACCTGAATCGCTGACGAACTTCGTTGATAGCGCGGCAAAGCAATTCGGACGTATCGACATTTTGGTCAACAACGCCGGTCGGTCTGCTACGAGCGCCTTTGATGAACTAACCGACGACGCTTGGTTTGCCGACTTGGATCTTAAACTGATGGGGGCAGTGCGCTGCGCACGTCTGGTTATTCCGCAAATGAAACGTGTCGGCGGAGGACGAATCATCAACATCACGCATCCGGGGGGCAAACAGCCCGGAGCAGCCTCGTACCCGACCTCGGTGAGTCGCGCGGCGGGCATCGCCATGACGAAAGCGCTCTCCAAGGAACTATTGCCGCACAATATCCTCGTAAACACCGTGTGCCTAACCTCTATCAAGAGCGCGCAGGGCGAACGCGCTTGGAAAGCGGAGGGTTCTCGCGGCGCTCTGGAGGAGTATTGGAATGAGCGTGCCAAAGAGCATCCCCTGGGACGTTTGGGCGAACCTTCCGATGCCGGAGCGCTTGTCGCCTTTCTCGCTTCGGAGTGCGCCTCTTTCATCACAGGCACGGCAATCAACCTTGATGGTGGATTGTCGAATGTGGTCTAGCGACGGAAAGCGTCGATAATCCATGCGCGGCGGGGCAAGATGCCCCGCCTACGGTCGTGACACTGATTCCGAATCACTCAAACGTCAAGCGTTGACCTAGAATGGCGCCGCGGAGACTTGCGGGTAACGGATCGTGATACGAAAATTCCATCGTGAACGAACCGCGTCCTTGGGTCATGGAGCGGAGTTCGGTAGTGTATTGAAACGTCTTTGCCAACGGAATATCAGCGTCAATAACTTCTGAAGTCCCTTGAATTCCGGTTTGGATTATTCGAGCGCGCCGAGAATTGAGATCGCCGATTACCCGGCCGGTATGTTCGCTCGGCACGATGACCCGCATCTTCATAATCGGTTCCAATAGCACGGGCTCCGCCCCGCGGATCGCATTCTCGAAGGCGATAACTGCCGCCGCTTCAAATGCGACTTCGGATGAATCTGTCTCATGATATGAACCGCCAATGAGCGTTGCCTTAACGTCTTGCATCGGAAAGCCCGTCAAGACGCCGATGTTCATTGCCCCTCTCAGAGCGCTTTCAACACTGGAAATGAACTGGCGCGGAATCTGTGTCTCATCGGTTTCGTCGTCAAACTGAAATCCGTTTCCTCTTGGCAACGGATCGACTCGCAAGATCACGTCCCCGTAAATCCCTTCCTCATCCGTTTTGTGGACGTATTTCCCCTGCGCCTCAGCTTCGCGGGTTATTGTTTCGCGGTAAGCCACCTGCAACTTGCTCACGCGCGCGTTGACGCCAAACTCGCGAATCATCCGATCTGTCAATATCTCCAGATGCAGTTCGCCCATGCCCGATATGACGCGTTGCCCCGTATCGGAGTCGATTGTCACGGTAAACGTCGGGTCCTCGTCCATCAAGATTTGTAATGTTTCCTCAAGTTTGTCTTTGTCTCTTTCGCTCTTCGGCTCGATTGCAACGGAGATGACCGGATCGGGAAAACTTATCGACTCCAGCAAAATCGGGTGTTCAGGGAATGTCAGCGTATCACCGGTCTTGGTGTTTCTCAGTCCTACCAGCGCAACGATGTCGCCGGCGTGAGCTGCGTCGCAAACCTGCCGCTTGTTGGCGTGCATCTGCAGAATTCGCGTGATGCGTTCCGTTTTCCCGTTTACTACATTATATATACGACTGCCTCTATCGAGTGTCCCCGAGTAAACGCGGCAATAGACAATCCTGTCTACGTTTGCGTCACTCGCGATCTTAAATGCCAAAGCGGCGAATGCCGCATCATCGCTTGCTTCTCGCGTTTCTTCGCGACCACTGGTCGGGACAATTCCCTCAATCGGCGGAACATCAAGGGGTGATGGCAAGTAATCGACTACGGCGTCAATCAAGGGTTGCACTCCTTGGTTCTTCAGCGAGGTGCCGCACAACACCGGCACAAACGCGCCGCCAAGTGTTCCTGCCCGAATACCGCGGGTTAATTCCTTTTCCGAAATAACCTCCCCATCAAAGTACTTCTCCAAAAGTTCGTCATCCTCGGCTGCCACGGTGTCGATTAACGTCTCGCGCATTTCCGTTGCCTCGGTTGCCATGTCCGACGGAATGTCCTCAAGATCGAACGTTTGGCCAAAGTCCTCCTCATGCCATCGAATCGCCTTCATTCGCACGAGGTCAATGACGCCGGCAAAGGTGTGTTCAGCGCCTATCGGCAGTTGAATGACCAACGGATTGGCGCCCAAGCGCTCGCGCATCATCTCCACGGTACGACTAAAATTCGCGCCCACCCGATCCATTTTGTTGACGAATGCGACGCGAGGGATATGGTAGCGATCCGCTTGATGCCAGACAGTTTCCGATTGCGGTTCAACGCCTCCCACCGCACAGAAAAGCGCGATTGCGCCATCAAGAACGCGCAAAGACCGCTCGACTTCGACGGTGAAATCGACATGTCCGGGCGTGTCAATGAGATGAATCGCATGATCTTGCCAGAAACAGGTCGTCGCCGCCGCTGTAATCGTGACGCCACGCTCCTGCTCCTGAATCATCCAATCCATCTCGGCGGTACCGTCATCGACCGCGCCAATCTTGTGTTTCTTGCCGGTATAAAACAGAATTCGCTCGGTCGTGGTTGTCTTGCCGGCGTCGATATGCGCCATGATGCCGATGTTTCGTATCTTTTCAATCGGGTGTCCGCGATTCACAATCTACTCTCCACCGGTAGTGTCTTTCTCCAGCTCTATATTCCAGCACGTGCGAATGGGATTGGCTGACAATCCATTCAGCAGCGGCGCAGTTGGGGTAAGAGCCTGGTTGAAAATTCATTTTGGGCAAAGCCCTGCCTTGAAACCATCAAGCGAGTGGATAACGAGTACGATAGAGATCCTTTTTTTCCTCAAAACTCGGTTTCTTTCCGGTATCAAACCAACTTCATGTAACTGATTTGATCTACTCACCACAAGCGGTACACACTGATAATCATGGCAATCATTTAATCACATTTCAGACAATGTTAACCACCGCCACCCGAAACTTACCACATACACTTAGCGAATGCACCACTGAGCCATCAACATAAGTTTTTAGTATATCACGCCTCGTTGCCAAAAACAAAGGCAAAAGTCCGGTTGGCTCTCCACTTCGCGCAACTCTTTATGTTGCAGGAGTCAGATGTTTCTCGGGAGATATGGAGAGGCGGAAGTGTGGAAAGGTCATTTGCGCGTAATTGCGGTGGGGCGTGTTGCGTGGTTGTTTGAATTGAGACAATGGTATTGAACTAAAGTTTCTCCTCCGCTAGCCATCGGCGAGCCGTTTGCTTCAACTCGCCGACAGCTGGCGAAAGAGATTCTCTGTGCTTGGCGGTTTTACAGTTATTTATCCTTTGGCGCATTCCTGTTTTGCAACGTCACGAAGCTTCCGCCTCCATCGGGGTACCTGACGTATAGCGTAACCTTGGCTCCCGCCTCAATCGACTGCACGTATTCCGTATAATCTTTCACATTTCGAATGACGTTGAAATCGATTTCCTGAATGAGGCAGCCAACCCGTATTTGTCTTACTCTCGCCGCTTGGCTTCCTCGTTGGATGCGAACTATCACGACCCCCTTTTCTCCTTCGTGAGCGTATTTCTTGGCAAGTTCATCCGTAAGATCTTGCACCTCCATTCCAGCGAATGGTTTTTCATCCGTGCCACGAGGAGACGACCCGCCTCTGTCGAGTTCGTCTTGCAAGGGACGTTTGTCTAACGTAATCTTGAGCAACTTTTCCTTGCCGCGACGATTGACCTTTACTTCAACCTCTTTGCCGACTTCCGTGGTTGCGACAACATGATAAAGATGCGAACTATCACGAATGGGTGTTTGATTTAACTCAAGGATTACGTCGCCGCGTTTGATTCCGGCTTTGGCTGCCGGTGTTCCTTCCACGACATCCGCAACCAGCGCCCCGCGTGACTCATCCAGTCCAAATTTTTCCGCGAGTTCATGGGTGAGTTCTTGAGGAAGCACGCCCAAGTATCCTCGCTCAACCACGCCAGTGTCAATCAACTGATTCGCGATCTGCTTCGCAAGGTCGCTTGGAATGGCAAATCCCACGCCTATGTTGCCGGGCTGAAAACTGTTTCCCGTCAGAATCGCCGTGTTGACGCCGACCAGCTCGCCGCGAATATTGATGAGCGCGCCGCCACTGTTGCCCCGGTTGATTGGAGTATCCGTCTGGATAAAGTCTTCATACAATACCCGGCGCCCAAGCGGATTGGAGCGCCCCTTCGCGCTCACAATCCCGCGCGTCACTGTCTGCGACAACTCAAACGGGGTGCCGATTGCGACCACCCATTCGCCGACTTCAAGCGCATCCGAATCACCAAACGCCAACACCGGCAGATCTTCACCGTCAATCTTCAACACGGCGAGATCGGCTCCTTCTCTGCCGGGATCCGTTCCGATTAGTTCTGCCTCATACCGTCTGCCTCCTGAAAGAATGACCGTGATGTCATCCGCGCCTTCAATAACATGATTGTTTGTGAGTATATATCCATCTTTGCTAATGATGATTCCTGAACCGAGCCCTGTCCGCTCTTGCTTGTGTTCGGAATCATCCGGATCTCGGTCTCTCTGCCCTCTCCGTGGACGAAAAAATGGATCGAACCAGTAACGCCACTCGTCGGGAATCTGAGAAATTCTGGACGGGACATAGGTTTTGGTACTAATTTGGACGACGGCCGGTTTTGCGCGATTAACGACTTCGATAAAGGCGCGGTTGGCGCGCTCCAAATACTCAAAATCGCTCTCAAGCGTCTGAGCGGTTGCAGTTTGAGTTGGGAAATTGTCGTTAGATTGGTTGATTGTGAAACTGACCGCCGCTATCGCGATCGCCGAGAATAGGAGCAGCCAGTGAATTGACTTGAATCGAGACATTCTAAAACCTCCAATTTTTTCACAAGACACACTCTCATTGAAGTGAAAGTTTCATGAAAGTTTGTAATTGTTGTATTGCCATAGCAATTCTTCGGTTTGGCGACGATCCCACAATCCTTCCGGATTAATCGCATAAAAAAGCGCTCTGCCTATGCAGACAGAGCGCTTCATTGATGATGCGAGAGTCGCGCTTAACCTTCGGTCCGAATTGGGATTTCTTTCGCCGCTTCTTTCTTGACTTTCGGAACCGAGATTTTTAGTATACCTCTATTAAACGAGGCATCTATATCGTCGGTACGCAAATTGCTCGGAAGACTAAACGAACGCCGGAACTGACCGTAACTCCGCTCGACAAGGCGGTAGCCCGTGTTTTTGTCCTCCGATTCACTCTTTTTCTCACCCTTAATCGTCAGGACATTTTCGGTGATGGACACGTGAATGTCGTCTTCGGCCAGTCCAGGAACTTCCGCGCGGAATTCTACGCGATCTTCGGTATCTAGGACATCAACGGGTGGAGCCCAATCGCTGTCCGTGGTTGGGCGCTGAAAATTCTTGCCCTCAAAGAGGTTGTCGAAAACCCGATCAAACTCTCTGCTAGTCGGAAAGAGATTGTGAAATGGTTTCCATGTGGTTATGCTTGTCATTTTTTGTTCCTCCTTAACGACTACTTTGGTTGGAAATTTGCTGCTAACGTGCGGCTCGTCTTAAGGTGTTACGCAAATCACATGCCAAAACCGATCTCATTACCGGATACGCCCCCTTGTCCTCATGTTTTTTGTCCGTGGAGCGACTCTTGGGCGCAGTGAAGCTAGTGTTCATCGGCGATTGGCCATTTATGGAGATACGGGGACGCTCAACCTTCATTCCCAACCCCGAAAGTTGATTTGATGAGATTGAGTATTGTCCAGCAGGAGCGAATTTGACACGGAGCGCCATTTTGGCATTATTTTGGGGATGGGCTTGTCGGAATGGCCGCATGGAATGTCAAGCGAATAGCTAGGATTTACACGCGGCGACGCCCCTCCTTTTGAAGGAGGAATGTGTCTTGGGGAGGCAATTCACTGACCGTTGGAGATGCGTTCCACGTGTTCACGCACGATGTCTTCTGGAGACAACTTAATGAACAACCACGCGCCCGGGACCGAGATAGCGAGCAAACCGATAATAATGTCATCCGCTTTGCCGATTATCGGAAGGAAATCAAAATCAAGCGGGTTTATGAAGTAAAGAACGGCGAACAGCACGGCGAGAATCTCGAACAAGATGAGCACCGCTTTCCTATAGACGGGAACGCGCGGGTCCCAAAACAGACGCCAAGCCAGTTTGGCAAAGTTTGGCAAGTGGTAGAGGAAGCGCAAGAAACGGAGGGATTTGGGGCTCCTGCCACCCATAAAAGAAAAATTCATCGTAATATCTCACTGATAGCGAATTGAGAGCGCTTTACTATTGGGACAACACACACCCTAGAAATACCCATTATAGCCGAAAGTCCAATACTTTCGCAACGAAAATAGCGGGGTTTATTCATGGAAGCCGGGCATTACAGCGTGAAGGTGCATTAATCGCCCGCTTTTCCGAATCACGCGCAGGTTCAAAAAACGCTTGCTTGAATGCCCCGATTCTGATAAACTGTCTCATATATGCAAATACCCGGAATTTGACATTGCAGATTCAAAATTGGTTATACAAATAGGCATAGCATTGACCATGAAGTGCCAAATGGTTGTCTAATCTTAGTTGAGGAGGGTTTATGAGATTAGGGTTTCTCACGAGATATTCCGAAGACATGGTTAAATTCGCTGGCGACGATGAGTCGTTTGAATGTTTGGAGATCAATGGTCCGCCCGACGAATGGATTGGAAATTCGGCAAAAGCCAAATCGTCTCGAAACAAAGCGAAAGCGCTGTTTGACGAGAATGGGCTGACCATTGCCTCGTTCTTATATCTAAACTTTCCTCGGATTGATGCCTCGGGACGGGAATTGTCCAAACATCTGAATTATCTAGAGCAACTCATGGATACTTGCAACGATATGGACGTTGCTTTTATGACGGGGGCGGGACCGATGGGTTATGACCCGAGCGTCAGCCTTGAAGAAAATGTGGCGCGCTACAAGAAAGTTTACTCTCGTGTTGCCAAGCTCGCGGAAGACAACGGGGTAAAGATTGCGTTTGAGAATTGGCCGGGCGCGGGCCCCTTCGCCGAGGGAGCGAATCTCTCCGTAACGCCGGAAGCCTGGGGACTAATGTTCGACGCAGTGCCATCAATGCAGATCGGCCTGGAATTCGACCCCTCCCACCTCCTCTGGCAATCGATCGACCCCTTCGCCGCATTCGACGAGTTCTTCGATCGGGTTTATGTGTTACACGCGAAAGATACCGAGATTTTTGAAGACCGCGTTAAGCGAAGCGGCGTATTCAGCAGTGGCTGGTGGCGCTACCGACTGCCCGGATTCGCCAAATTTGATTGGCAGCGTTTGTTTGCCATGGCGCACGAACGCGGCTATGAGGACGCGGTCATAATTGAGCATGAAGACGAGGTCTTTGACGGCGACCGACGCCTAGAAGGTTTTCATCGTTGCGGACAATTCCTTAAGGGTTGTATCTTGGACTAGCGCTCCTCATGCTTGTCATCGCCTTTCTAAACGGTTTATTTTCTAAGAGCATACGGTAAGTGTTGCGTTCCGGTGCGGTTAGAAACCGCACCTACGAGGTTGTGAAATAGGTCTATCGCGCTAGGTTCTGTTGACATTTCATCACAACGCGACAATCAAGGGAGCTACACAGACGCACAATCCTTCGTAGGGGTTGGGTTCCCCAACCCATTCGTTACGTTTCCCGACCCATGGGGCGAGAAAACCTCACCCCTACGATGTCCGGTATATCTCACGGAAATGTCGACACGCCCTGGTCAAGTAATTAAATTCTTAGAAAAAGAACCACTAAATTTGTGAAGCGGTTAAACCTTGTACTTGTAATCATCGGGCAACTGCCCAACTATTGGAGGATATATAATGGAAATACGACCAAATCGGGTCAAACGCAAACTGGCGGCTGGTGACACTGCGTATGTGGCTGGCGGTCTCACACACCCCGACGACATTGACGCCTTCGGGCCTCTGGGCTTCGACGGTTTCTGGCTTGAAGGCGAACACGGCGGCGTGGATCCGTCCGAGCTCGGCAATCTTACCCGCGCTTGCGACATCTGGGGCATGACCTCAATTGTTCGCATCAATCAAAACAATCAAGGCATCATCTACCGTACGCTGGATCGAGGCGCCCAGGGCATCGTTGTCCCGCACGTCAATACGAAAGAGGAAGCCCGGAATGTGGCGGATGGCGGGCGATTCGCGCCGGTCGGATATCGAGGGATGTTCGGCAGTCGACAGAGTTACGCGGTGCCCAATTTTTACGAGCTCGCTAACGACGAAACGTTGTTAATCGTGTTAATCGAAGACATCGCCGCCATAAGAAATTTGGACGACATCTTGACCGTCGACCAGATCGACGTATTCTTCGTCGCCCCCTCGGATTTGGCAACCTCGATGGGCTACCTTGGAGGCGTGGGTCACCCCGAGGTGCAACGCACCATTGACGAAGCGCATCAACGGATCCAAGCGGCGGGACGTGTCGCCGGCGCCATGGTGAACAATGACAACGTCGCAAAATACGCGCAGGCTGGCGTTCGATTCCTTTTCACGACGATAGGCGGTTGGCTCTCGGCTGGCGCGGCTGAGTTCATGGAGCGCGCCGAAACTGCCAAAAAGTAGCGCCGATGATGTGCGAATGGCAGACAGACAACGTCTATGAAGATTTATACGAAAACGGGCGATGCCGGGGAAACCGGACTATATGGAGGCGCCCGCCTCCCCAAAGACTCGCAACGCATTGACGCGATTGGCACGATTGATGAGCTCAATGCGTGCATCGGAAGCGCAAGATCGCAGATTCGTGACGAGGAGATTGACCATCTCCTTTACCGGGTTCAGAACGAACTCTTCAATATCGGAGCGGATCTCGCCACCTTGGATACTCACGCGAAGTCGAACCGACTGCGCATTTCCGCAGATTTCGCGAGAGCGCTGGAACAGGACATCGACAGATTTGAAAGCGAACTTCCGCCGTTGAAAAATTTTATTCTTCCCGGAGGCAGCGCGGCTGGCGCGACGCTGCACCTCGCTCGAACCGTATGCCGCCGGAGCGAACGCTCTGTTGTAAGTCTCGCGGACTCGGAATCAATCAACCCGTTGATTCTCCCCTACCTGAACCGCCTTTCGGATTTCCTTTTCGTTCTCGCGAGGCTTGTCAATCATCGGCAGGAGCAACCGGAGCCGTTATGGGAGTCGCCGTTGGCGCCCGACCCTGCAAAATGAGGAACAGTAATGAAAATAATCGTAACAGACAGTAGTTATAGTGAAGATCTCTGCCAAATGATCGTGGATGCGGCGGGGGACAACAGCGTGGTATTCCCGACAGCCGGTGAGGAGCTGCTGGAGACAGTCGATGATGAAGTGGAGGTCATCTTCGGCGGGTGCAGCGAGGAGATGATGTCGCGAGCGCCGAATCTGAGATGGGTTCAGTCCAGCTCGGCGGGAATGGACGCATTTCTGACCCCGGCGCTCCGAGACAGCGATATTATGGTAACAAACGCGGCGGGCTTATACGGACCCAATGTTGCCGATCAGGGATTCGCGCTTCTGCTAGGGCTGGTTCGTGGCATTCATCATTTCACTCGCCGCCAGGACGATCACAATTGGGACCGTCACGTGTCCACGCCGATTATAGAGATTGCCGGTCTTACGATCGGCATCGTCGGCATGGGCGGGATTGGCGGCTTTATGGCAAATCGGGCAAAAGGGTTCGACGGGCGCGTCATCGCGGTTGACGCTTTTCGCACCGACAAACCGGAGAATGTCGATGAACTGATGCCAATCGATCGTCTTCCCGATCTGATGCGCCGATCCGACGCCGTAATGATTGCCTGTCCACTCACGGATGAGACGCGCGGTCTGATTAACGCGAGCAATCTGGCATTGATGAAGCCTACCGCTTATCTGATTAATGTGGCGCGTGGTCCAATCGTCGACGAGGATGCGCTTATCGACGCGCTAAAAGCCGGGACAATCGCCGGTGCAGGTTTGGATGTGACCGAAGTCGAACCGCTCGACAAAGACAGTCCGTTGTGGGATATGGAAAACGTAATCATCACGCCGCACGTCGCCGGAGTGTCGCAGCTTCGGTTTCCCCGCTTGGTAGGGTTCTTCTGCGCCAATCTGAAGAAGTATTTGGCAGGTGAACCTTTGGACAACGTCGTACGGAAAGAACTCGGATTCTAGAGATGGAGGCTATCCCGACCTTGAAAAAGAGCGGTGGAAGATTGAAAGGAAAGGTCGCCATCGTCACCGGCGGCGGAAGCCGTGAGGGTTGCGCCGACGGTACCGGACTGGCGACAGCCCTGCTTTTTGCACTGCAGGGCGCCAAAGTTCTCGTCGTGGATCTGAATGCCGACAACGCGGCGCGAACCGTCGCCGCCATTGAAGAAGCGGGGGGAGAGACTTCGGTTTTCGTCGGTGATGTCACGCGAAGCGCGGACTGCGAAGCAATGGTTGAAGCGGCAATCAAGCGATTCGGTCATTTGGACATTCTATTCAATAACGTCGGCATCAGCGGGATTGGCAATCCGGGAACCGTCCTTGATGTAACGGAAGACGGATGGGAACGGATGATGAACATCAACCTCAAAAGCATGATGCTTACAAGCAAGTACGCTATCCCGGCAATGGTAGAAGCGGGCGGAGGTTCCATAATCAACGTTTCTTCAATCGCGGCTCTGCGATCCCCGAACATGGCGCCTGAAGTCGCATACGCAACTTCCAAAGGGGCGGTCATCGCTCTGACTCGGAACATGGCGGTGTATCACGGCAGGGACGGCATTCGCGTCAACTGCATCGTGCCGGGTTACCTTTACGCGTCAATGGTTAGCGCCATAACGGACGAATACCGAGATTTGCGTCGCCGAGCCGCGCCGTTGGGAACGGAGGGAACAGCTTGGGACGTGGCGTGGGCCGCCGTGTTCCTCGCCAGCGACGAATCTCGCTGGATTTCGGGAGTGATGCTGCCGGTTGACGCCGGGACGCTTGCCACTACGCCGCTCTCCATGTTGCCCCACCTTCGTTGAGTTGCCATTTCAATTTTCCAACCACGATGATTTGGACAGCGGTAATCACAGCTGTACTGGTAGGAATAATTAGGCGTTGAAGCGTAACCGGATTGGGTAGCCTTTACACCTTAATTTCCATTCAAACTGTCTAACGGATGGGGGTAGCTTAGATATGAGATCAGCCCTAAGTTCATCAAGTACAATCAAAAACATCTCGTTGAGTTTTATCAGTTTTGTCTGGAACGGGAAGTAAAGTTGATGATTGGCAGCAACGCGCACAACGCCAAGCAGTTGGAGGAGTTGGCGTTGCTGGGGGTTTCGGAGGAACACCTGTGGAGGCCGAGGGAGTGGTAGGTGGAGCAGGTTTTCATAAACCTGATTGGGCCAAATACGACCACGCGAATAATGTAGGGATTGATGTATTCCTAAGCAGTATCACTCTCTTGCTAGTGGGGTTCCGGTCAACTCAGAAATACCCTTGTTTTATACTTCACGCTGCTGAAAATTGCGTATTTTCAAGCGTCTGACGCTAGGTGCGGTTGGAAACCGCGAGGATTTCTATCGATCAACTGAATGGATAACGAAGGCGATAGAAACTCCTACTCACTATCCGTTCGTTTGATCCTACGGGGAACGCATGTCGCGATCGGGAGATCGTTCCTACAAAAGACGCAATTTCTAACAGCGCGCAGTATATGCAGTCAGCAATTCTCATTTTGGAACCTAGAGCCGACGAAGCCTCGTCATCTTTAAGTTTCCCGCTCTTGAAAAGCGTATGTTGATTACATGGCTTAGTATAAATCGCGAAATCCGACGCATTTTAGCCCCAGAGGGGCGGCAGGTTTGTAGAAACGTGGAGACACCACCTCCAAAGCCCCAGAGGATCAAACGAGTGAATAGCGAGTGCGATAGAGATCCCACAGGTGTAAGCGTTAAATTCGCAAAAACTATACGATATTGCCCCAAAAATGACAACAAATGGACTTACGATCTTCTGTTCCAACAAGATTCGATAGATTCAATTAATCGGCAAATTCAAATTGAGAATTGCTGATATGCAGTATATAAGGAGAAAATCTCTATGTATAAACGTCATTTCATTTTTGCTTTGGTGTGTCTATTGTCTCTCAGTGCAGGTTCTCGAATTTTATCTGCCCAATCGCAATTAGCCCAAGATACCTACGCCATCTTTGAAGGGAGTTGCCTTATCTGCCATGGGCCCGACGGCGCCTATCGCGAATCGCTTCTCATGGAACACGCCGCGCTCATTGATGGAGGTACGGTGGCGCCGGGAAACCCCGACGCCTCCGAATTGTACAAACGCCTGCTTGGACCAACCGAAAACGGAGCCCAGATGCCGCTTGGACAACCCCAGTTGCCCCCACAGTCGATTGAGACCATTAGACAGTGGATTGTAGCCGGCGCGCCCGACTGGAAGACAGTCCCCGCTACCGACCGGCCATTTATCTCGCCCGCTGAAAAACTTAATACCATTGAAACGCACCTCATGTCACTTGAACCGTTTGACCGAGCTTATGCCCGCTACTTCACCCTCACGCATCTGTACAACGCCGGCGAAACGGCGGAGATTCTTCAGGAGTACCGCAAAGGCCTCTACAAACTGGTCAACAGCCTCTCATGGGGCGCGACCATTATCAACCCAATCCCCATTGACGCGGGGCAAACCATCTTCTACATCGATCTTCGACACTACGAGTGGGATGCCAACGATGGCTGGACGAGGATAGAGGAGGAGTACCCCTATCACATCCCGTTTGACGCGCCCGAACACACCGCGCTGCGGACACAACTCGGACGGTTGCAGACACAGATGAAGTGCGATATACCGTCGGTCCATATCGACTGGTTTATCGCAAAGGCAGCTAGCCCGCCGCTCTACCACGACCTGCTTTCCCTGCCGTTGACTGAAAGAGAATTGGAGACGCGCTTGGAGGTCAATGTGGCGCGTAATCTGACGAACGCCCCCGGGGTTCGCGTCTGGCGGGCGGGATTCAACAATTCCGGTGTCTCCAACAACAATCGCATGGTGGAACGCCACACCTCCCGATACGGGGCGTATTGGAAGAGCTACGACTTTGCCGGCAGTGTCGGGACACAGAACGTCTTTACCCACCCGCTCTCTTTCACGCACGATGGCGGTGAAGCCGTGTTCAATCTTCCGAACGGATTACAGGCATATTACGTGGTCAACGCCTCCGGATTCCGGCTGGATGAAGCGCCGATAAATATCGTCTCCAACCCTGCCGCCAGCGACCCCACGGTGCGTAACGGGCTTTCCTGTTTCGGCTGCCATACGGAGGGGATGAAGACATTCGAAGACCAGGTGCGTGCGGTGATTCAAAGCAACGCCAACCCGCCCTACAACAAAGCGCAGGCGCTGAGGCTCTACGTGGAACAGTCAGTCATGGATGCCCGTGTGACTCAAGACATGGAAACATACAGAGCAGCGCTTGAAGCCACGGGCGGCGCGTTTGACGGAGTTGAACCGATTTCACGATTCCACGAGGTGTTTCAGGGGCCGGTGGATGCCGCGTATGCCGCCGCCGTGGTCGGGTTACAAACCGAAGTATTCCTCCAAAAGGTTCGTGAAAATACAGGGCTGCAGAGCGTCGGTTTGCTCGCGCTAGACACCGAGAACGGGAGTGTGAAGCGCGACGCCTGGACATCAAGCTTCCGCGACGTGATGTCTGCGTTGGATTACCCGCCGAAAGTCGGAGAGCCTCCGGTTGTAACACCGCCTGATGTGATACCGGGTCAGCAGGTTCATATTCCGGACCCGATTCTGCGCACGTTAATTGCGGAAAAACTTGACAAGAACCCCAATGCACCAATCACGGCGGAGGAGATGCAAGGGTTGAATAGAATTGATGCTTTTGACAAGGGTATTCGCGATTTGACGGGCATTCAGTATGCAACCAATCTCAACCGGTTAGTGATCGAAAACGCTCAAGTATCCGACATCTCACCAGTTGCAGGTTTAATCGACTTGAGAGAATTGTCCTTTGAGGACAACCCGGTGTCCGATTTATCTCCCGTGCAGGGATTAATAAATCTCACGTGGTTAGAGTTCGATCGTACTAAAGTATCCGATTTATCTCCCGTGCGGGGTTTGATAAATCTCAGTGGTCTAGAGTTTCATCACACATTGGTATCCGATTTGTCTCCCGTGCAGGGTTTGATAAATCTCAGTAGTCTAGAGTTTCATGACACATTGGTATCCGACCTGTCGCCGATTGCAGGGTTAGTAAATCTGGAAGAATTGAATTTTTCCAAAAACGCTGTATCCGACCTTTCACCCATTGCGGGTTTAGCCAGTCTAATTGAGTTGGAAGTTCGTGATAATGAGATTTCGGACCTTTCGCCGATAGCGGGCCTAATCAATCTGGAGCGTTTGGGATTTACCGGAAACAGGGTATCGGACATATCACCGCTGGCGGGGCTAATTAACTTGAAAGCCATTAGCACTTGGGGTAACCCTTTTTCCGATTTGTCACCCCTGGCGAGATTAACAAAATTGGAGAGGTTGGACATTTGCGGAGCAAGGCTACAGGATGCGAGCCTAGCGCCGCTGGCGGGCTTAACTCGGTTGAAAGAGTTGTATCTTGCCGGCAACGGCATATCGGACATATCGCCCATTGCAGGGTTGACTGGGTTAACCCGTCTGAGCCTTGAAAACAACAAGATCTCCGACGTATCACCGCTTGCGGGGTTGATCAACTTAAAGTGGCTTGAGATCTCCCGGAACGAAGTTTCGGATTTTTCGCCTTTGGATGAGTTGCGCGAGAATATAAAACTCGTTTGGCACATCAATCCGGGCTACCCGGAAGGGGGGGCAAAAATAGAGGGGCCTTGGTTATGGGTCGCATTACCGGATGCAAGATTGCAGCGCGGTACCGATTTACTATCGGAAGTGACCGGCGGCAGGGTCACAGAGGTGGGGATTGCCACCCATGGCGCATCGGTGGGAAAACCTGTAGGCGACGACGTGTGGAGGTCCGCTATGCTGCCATCTACGGATCGGCACAACATTGGAAGTATGTTGAAAGGCGCGGTACCTGACCATGGCGTGACTTACGGTTTTGTGTCTCTTTATTCGCCACGCGAACAGGAAACTACCATGTACGTCGGCAACGATGAAGGGCTCAAGGTTTGGCTCAACGGGGATTTGGTATACGAGGTGTTGGGAGACAGGGTGCTGGAACTCAATTACAATGACTTCTTACCTGTCACGCTACGGCAGGGGAGAAATGTATTGTTAGTCGCAGTTTTATCATCCGGTCCTGAAACCGGTGCATTCTTTGGGGTTGAACCGGATACTGAATATACTGTGATAACCGGTGTTGATTACGTCTTGTCCAAATCGCCAATTTACGTCGGCGACACCTTTACCTTTGATATTCGCGCCGAAAATGTCTCCGACATGGCGGGATGGCAGTTTGATATCGCCTTTGACCCTGGGGTTCTTGAAGCGATTGAAGTAAGCGAAGGCGATTTCCTGAAGACGGATGGCGGAGCGACTTTCTTCCAAAGCGGACGTATCGACAATACGGGAGGTAAAATCACAGGGCTGATTGCGGGAAGGATTAGTGAAGGCGGTGTGAGTGGCAGTGGCTCCGTTCTTCAGGTGAGGTTCAAGGCAAAATCCGACGGTGAAACGAAACTAGCCCTTCAGAACTTCCTGTTCGGTTCTGTGACCGAGGAAAGTATCCCCGCAGCTCCCCTTGAAATCCACATCACCGTAGAGGAACGGCTGCTAACCGGGGATGTGAATCGTGACGGGGTTGTCAACATTCTGGACCTGATTCGCGTCGCGCAGCAGTTGGGGAAAAGTGTCCCGCCCAACTCAAGCGCCGATGTTAATGGCGATGGGGTAGTCAACATTCTCGATCTCACCCTCGTCGCGCAGGGGATCGCGGGCGCCGCCGCGCCAGCAGCCGGGAGCGTAAACGCGGCAACGATTCAGGCGTGGATTACGGACGCGCGGCTCGCCGATGACGGTTCAATCGCCTTTCGACAAGGCATCGCGAATCTCGAAAGTCTGCTCGCCACCCTGATTCCCCAAGAAACAGCCTTGCTCGCCAACTATCCGAACCCGTTTAACCCCGAAACTTGGATAGCGTATCAGTTGGCGACGCCCGCAGAGGTCATGCTGACGATTTACGACATGAACGGGGGAGTTGTTCGGCGTTTGGAAGTAGGGCATCAAGCGGCGGGGATGTACCGGAGCCGAAGTCGTGCGCTGTATTGGGACGGCCGCAACGGAAGCGGCGAGTCTGTCGCCAGCGGCCTCTATTTCTATACGCTGAGGGCGGGTGAGTTCGCGGCGACGCGCAAGATGTTGATACGGAAGTAACGATAGTAGTAGGCACACGCCGTGTGCCGTAACCCGCTTCCAGCAAGTAACACTCGCCCATTGGCAAGCGGGGTAAGATAGGACCTCTATCGATCAAGCGAATGAATAATGAGTGCGATAGTAAATCCTACTCGTTATCCATTCGCTTGATCCCCGCTGGGGCTAAAAGACAACGCTCTTCAAAGCCGATCCGAGAGGGCGACATGGATGTTACTTGTGGAAAGAATTATTCCGACGCGGAATTATGGTGTGCTACCAATGCCTTTCCATTGGGAACAGGGCAGAGTTTGAACAAGCGACTTTCTCAGTCCGAAAATCCAAAGTTGAAGAAGTAATCACCGGCTGAATCACAATGATTCTGGCACAAGCGCTCAAGTTCCTCCACGAACTTTTCAGGTTCACTTGTAACCACGCAGAGGCGCTCAAATTTCACCGTCATTTTCTCTGGCGCTTGTTGCCCCATTGGTATCGACCGCGTTTCTTCCAAGTTCTTCATTCTTTTCTCCCAATATCAGACTATGAATTTCGAATTTCGATTTCAATTCGTAAAGGTCGACAGAACTGAAATACAGTTGCGTTACTTCTTCAAAGGAACGGAATCCGAATCTGTTCCCGACGTGAACGTTGTGAAGTGGCGCTCTTGTTTTGACCAAAAATAGTGAGAAATAAGCAAGATGACTTTGGTTGTAATGCCTATAGAATTTCTATCGTGCGATGGGTAAGATTGCGCATGTCTTCTCGGCAATAGTGGAGTACATGCTTCCAACTCCATTCCGAAGAACCGGGCGCGTGTTCTTTGAATTCACCCATCCCCTTGCCGGGAAGAATCGCGAGAAATTACGAAGTTGAATCGGGATGGACCTTGCGCGCGATGAAATCAAGTATTTCACTGCGTTTGACGCGTCCAAAACGCAAATAGACGCCTCGGAAATTCTCCAGCCGGGACGGTCGCGCGAATGGACTCAGCAACACGCCGTTGCGATCCGCGTAATAGCTGCGGAAGTCGGACCACGGTTTGATTAATGGACTCGAGAAGGCGATAGCCACCATCCGATCGTCGTAAAACTCGTAACGGTAGGGAATGAAATAACGGTATAGGGAACTAATTAAACATAGCGCCGCAAAGAGAGTAACGCTAACGGATTGAAAACTGAGGTAAACCGCGGCAAAAAAGACAGCGAGAAAAATGAGTAGGAGTACGGTTCGTCTCCGATAGTCTCGAAGCGGATGCACTGTCCATGAATGCCGAGGAGGGGTGTCGTCGGTCATTGGCAAGATCGATTCGTGAAAATAAAAGGAGCTGGTGGATGGGACTCGCGCGATTGATCCCCCGCCTCATGTTATACTTTGCGCTGCCAGAAATTGCGTCTTTTGTAGGATCAAACGAGTGAATAACGAGTGCGATAGAGATCCCCGCGATCTCCTGATCGCGACATGCGTTCCCGTAGGATCAAACGAACGGATAGTGAGTGCGATAGAGATCCTCGCGGTTTCCAACCGCACCTACCGCTAGACGCTTGAAAATACGCAATTTTCAGCAGCGTGAAGTATAAAAGGGTGCAAAGCGACTTTGAGAAACCGAGTTTTCAAGAAAAAACTCGGTTTCACACGCGCTTTCTTAACATGAGCGTCTATTATTCGCTGGCAGGCGCGGTTTCCGCTTTATCGGAATCTGTCGATTCGTTTGCCGCCTCATCGGTTTCGCCGGTCGCGCCTTCGTCGACGTTTTCGGCGCCATCGTCACCCGTTGCCATTTCTGTTTGTTCCGCCTCGGTTTCGAGGGGCGTGAGTGTGCCGTCATTCCCGCCGCCGTAGAAGCGCATGAGAAATAGCGCGATGAGCATGAACGCAATCGCTACGCCGGTAGTCAACTTGGACAAGAACGTAGCCGCGCCTTGCCCGCCGAGAAGGGATTGCATCTCCGATGCGCCGAAGGCGCTCCCCGAAAGCCCCTCTCCCTTGCTATCCTGCAACAAAATGCTAATTGTCAACAGAACACAGACGGGAACAAAAACGACGACTACGATTCCAACAATAATTTCCATAATAATTCTCTCTTTTCTTCGCTTAAGATTTTGTTTAGGTACTTGCGGGTTACTGTTTACCCGCCGATTTCACAATTTGCGCGAACGACTCAACTTCCAAACTTGCACTGCCGACCAAAGCGCCATCCACATCGGGTTGCGCCATTAATTCCGAAGCGTTATCCGGTTTGACGCTGCCCCCATATTGGATACGAACCTTGGAGGCGACATCAACCGAGTACATCTTTGACAATAACGACCTGATAAATTTATGCGCGCTCTGCGCCTGATCCGGAGTGGCGGTCGCGCCGGTGCCGATTGCCCATACGGGTTCATAAGCAATAACCGTTGACAGCAACGCGTCTCGTGACAGACCTTCAATCCCGTTTCTGACGTGGACTTCGATCCTCAATTTCGCTTGACCCGTTTCGCGGTCTTCAAGACTCTCGCCAACGCACAAGATCGGTTTCAGGTTTTCAGAAAGCGCGGCGTGCACCTTGTTATTGACTACCACGTTTGTCTCGCCAAAGAAATCTCGACGCTCCGAGTGTCCGATTATCACGTACTCGCAGCCAACGTCTTTAAGCATCGCGGGCGAGACTTCACCCGTGAAGGCGCCGTTTGCTTTCCAGAACACGTCTTGTGCCGAGAGACGAACATTGCTCCCGCGCAAAATCGCGGACACGGAGGATAACGCGGTATAGGCTGGCGCCACAACGACCTCTACTCCCTCGGAATCCGAAACCGTGTCCTTAAGCGCGGAACAATACCTGACGGCTTCACCAACGGTCTTGTTGAGTTTCCAGTTGGCAACTACAATAGGAGTTCTCACGACTCCACGCCTCCCATCTAAAGCACACGCGCCGCCAACTCAAGGAGACGGTTCGAGTAACCCCATTCATTGTCATACCAAGACAACACCTTGACCAGCCCGCCGTCAATGACCTTTGTAAATGGAGCGTCGAAGATTGACGACAGCCTGTTGCCGTTAAAGTCGCTCGACACCAAATCGAGCTCAGAGTATCCTAGTATGCCTTTCAATTCGCGCTCCGATGCCCCCTTTACGGCATCGTTCACACTGTCAACTGCCGGTTTTTTCTCCAGATCCACCGTAAGGTCAACGACAGATACATTCGCGGTCGGAACGCGAATGGCAAAGCCGTCAAGTTTGCCGTCCAATTCGGGAAGCACCTGTCCCACGGCCGAAGCGGCGCCCGTCGTCGTCGGAATCATTGAAAGCGTGGCCGCGCGAGCGCGCCTTAGGTCTTCGTGCGGAAAATCGTGCACTCGTTGATCGCCGGTATATGCGTGAACCGTTGTCATCAATCCGCTCAGAACCTGAAAATTCTCGTGCAAGACTTTGGCAAGCGGCGCGAGACAATTTGTCGTGCATGAGGCGTTAGAAATGACATGATGCTTCTCTTTGTCATATTTGTCATCGTTCACGCCGATTACGACCGTGATATCCGCGCCCTTGGCGGGGGCGGAAATGACCACCTTTTGCGCGCCGCCCTCCGTGATGTGGGCTTGCGCCTCTGCTCGATCGGTAAAGTATCCTGTCGATTCAATCACGACATCGACGCCGATTGCGCCCCAAGCAAGATCCGCCGGGGAACGTTCCGCAAATACTCGAACCATCTCGCCATTGATGACAAGCCCATCATCCGTCGAATCAACTTCAAGGGGCAATACTCCGTGCACCGAATCATATTTGAGCAAGTGTGCAAGCGTATCCGCTTGAGTCAAGTCATTTATGGCAACAACCTCCACAGGTAAATCAGAGTTATGAAGCGCAGCTCGGAGGACATTACGTCCAATTCGACCAAAACCGTTTATTCCAACCCTAACCGACATTCGCAAGATTCTCCAATCCGTTTCCCCCCGGCGGCGTTGCGATTCCCCCGGCGGCGTTGCGAGCGGCGCCTCGCCATCAGAAGACAACTTGATTGACTCATGTTCAACCTGAAAACAGGCTCCAAATCTTCAACAACCTCTGCTTCTAAATCATCGCATGATGAACGGGGATTTTATTGAAAGATAGTGTATAGAAATTATCTCACATAAACCCTGCATTCGTCAAACAAATTTTCATTTCTGTCTTTCGTCCGCGAACCTGTCCGCTTTATTGGATGATCCCGGATTGTCATACCTGCGCCAAGTTGTAGGGTGGGCACTGCCCACCATCAACGCGGTCACGTTGCGCGCCAGGGGAGCAAACCGTCTATCCCAAGATAATCAGAATGGTGGGCACTGCCCCAGGGCAATCGCATCTAATCCTATACAAATCTCAATCGTCAAGTTCTTATACTATTTCGATTGAACAACAGTGCATGTAATACTATATATGATAACTGTTTCCCTTTACGCCAAACCCCGTAGACGGGGCATCTTGCCCCGCTTTGGACAGTCGTAGGTTGGGTTGAACGGCACATCAAGAACGACCCGTCCGCAGAATCACCGCGCCCTGATACCGATACAGCCAAAAGCCCCCAAAATCGTAGTGAAACCCGACACTATTTCGATTGAATAACAGTGCATGTAATCCTAATATATGACAACTGTTTCCCTTTACGCCAAACCCCGTAGGCGGGGCATCTTGCCCCGCTTTGGACAGTCGTAGGTTGGGTCGAACGGCACATCAAGAACAACCCGTCCACAGGATAACCGCGCCCAGATACCGCTACCGCTAAAAGCCCCCAAAATCGTGGTGAAACCCAACATCTCGACCATTGTATTGGGGAATCCGGCGGGTTTTATGTATCCACCTGGCTTGAGGTATGCGAGGTCGGGAAATCTTTACCCTTCCCGTCTTCCATCCTTCCAATCTTCCTTATGCCAAAAATCAGATGCGTTTCCCCTGGGCAGTGCCCACCCTACAATTTCTGACAGCGCGGAGTATATCCTCGGTGAAGGCTACGGTGAAACTTGGTTAGCGTCCAACGCCCTCCTTGTGCGGCACAATACCAAGACATCTATGACAGACGGATTTTCTGGTTGCAGGACTCGAACCGCTTCGTCAATGGTGGTGCCGGTCGTATAAATGTCGTCAATTAATAAAACACGTTTGCCTTGAACCGATTCCGGAAAACGCACCTTAAAAGCGCCTGTAATAGTTTCTACCCGCTCCGCATGTGAATTCAAGGTGCTCAGCGCGACAGTATTTCTGACGCGCAACAAGACATCCTTTCGAACCGGCACGCCCCAGACGTTGGATACCCCCGCCGCAAACAGTTCCGATTGATTGAAACCACGTTTTCGGTAGCGCGCTCTGTGCAAAGGTATGGGTAACAGCAAATCGTAGTCATCTCCGGAGGAATCGCCGGGAAGATGATGCTGCATCAAGTCAATCAGGTGTTTGGCAAGAGCGCGTTTCTTTTCATACTTCAGCAGATGGATTGCCGCGCGCACGACCGGCTCGTAAAACGCCGTGGCGCGAAGTTTTCCGTAGGATGGCGAATTCGCTCGACACTCGGAACATACGACCGGCGGGTTCGAAAACGGCGCATCTTGAGCGTGTACGGGAATGCCGCAGCGTTCGCACCATGGTGGTTCAAGGCAGTCAATCCTTGACCAACACTCATCGCAGATGTACGGAACTCGAGTAATCCCGATCGAGGCTCGGCACTCCCGACACGCCGCTGGATAGATGAAAGTAATCAGAGGTTCAATCCATCTTTTGATCAAATCGACTCCGTGACAATTTAGTAGTTCATTCGCTAAATATATGGTTCAACCGAAACCATCAAGCGAATGGATAATGAGTGCGATAGAAATCCCTTTTTTCCTCAAAACTCGGTTTCTTTCCGGTATCAATGTAGCTTTACAGCATCGGTATAATGACTTACGCGCTTCTGTAGGGAACAACGATTGTTGTTCCCTACGGTCCCATTGATGAGGCCTCTGCTGTAGTTGCCCGATTTATCGGGCGTGGAGAGGCGTGTGAAGCGGTGATAAACCGCCGAACTACAAGGTTTTGAGGGTTCAACTGCGTAAGTCCTATCTCAATGATTCGCCTATACCGGAAGTTCGGGGTTCGGCGGATAATCAATCTCCAGGCAACCGATCTGCGGCGGGTATTGTCACAACATCCCGAAACTACGAACCATCTTTGCCAACACACATGCACGCGCCAAGCTTAAAGACATCAATTGCACAAACCATTTGCGGAAATCCGTGGAAGATGATACACTTGCGGTGAAGAATAGCGCCATCTGTGTACCTGGCGAGAGCATTTCCGGCGTTTCGGCTCCTCAACAACCTAAGGAACATTAGCTGAAGGTCCCGATTCGGGGATTGCCTCCTACAAAAGACGCAATTTCCAGCGGTGCGAAGTATAAACGGACTATTGAAAACAACAGTGGACTACAAAAACATATAGGCAATGTCCCCGAGCCACAAACTATTATACGAATTCAAAATGTTACAATCAATCGGTTTTACAAAGTAGCGTACCGTATTTATTTGGCGTGTGCAATTTTTTTCTTGACAACGTTATGTACGTATAGTATAATATAGGATATGCGGAGGAGACCGAGGCATAACGTCCCAAAACGGCGCGTAAATCACGACATTCACGGCGGACTTTGTCCGCTGAACTAACGGTGAAAATGACGAATCTTTTTCCGGCTGTTAACATCCTGTTCACCTTCGCGCGGGCTGAAACCCGCATTATCACTGGATCCGACCAACTTAATCAGCGTGAACGCGCCCCCGAAAATCGGCTTTTTGTTCACCTTTTGTGCCTATTTTTCGAAGGCGTTCTTGACAAAAAACCACGTACAAAATCACGCCAACCGCCCTAAAAACGCGTGCCGCGTTGACATTTTGTTCACCTTTTGCAAATGGATTCTTACCGAAACCTAGTTTTTTCCTCAAAACTCGGTTTCTTCCCGATATCAATGTAGCTTTACAGCATCGGCACATGGACTTACGCGCTTGTGTAGGGAACAACCACTTAATCCCATAAATCACGGTTCAAACAATAACCCCGACGCAGTCAACGAACGATTGGTAACCGATGGCCCCACGCGAGAAGATACTCATCGTCGATGATGAGCCCGACACAATCACGATTTTGCGTGATCGGCTGGAGATGGACCACTACGACGTGATTACCGCGTCCAGTGGGAGCGCCGCCCTTGAACAAATTGATCGGGAGTTGCCCGACCTCGTGCTGTTAGACATCCAAATGCCGGGCATGGACGGGTTGGAAACGTTGGCGCAAATTCACCAACGCTATCCCGGACTGCTGGTGACGATGTTGACCGCGCACGGTTCAATCCAGCGAGCGGTTGAGGCTACCAAACTCGGCGCTTACGATTTTCTGGAAAAGCCGTTCAAGTCGGAACACATCAAGAAGAAGGTGGACAAGGCGCTTGAACATCACCGCGCCACGGAACAGAGCGACAGAGATGAACTTATCCATAGTTATGAGGAGATAATCGGAGAAAGCCCGCAGATAGTGGAGGCGCTGAAGGTCATCGAAAAAGTTGCCGCCACGGATTCCACCGTGCTTATTCATGGCGAAAGCGGCACGGGGAAGGAACTCGCGGCGCGGGCGCTTCACCGCAACAGCCCTCGCGCGGATAAAGAGATGGTTGTCGTGAACTGCGCCGCCATCCCGGCGAACCTCTTGGAAAGCGAACTCTTTGGCCACGAACGAGGAGCGTTCACGGGGGCTTTTCACCGGAAGATTGGAAAATTTGAGCGCGCCGACGGAAGTTCACTCTTTCTTGACGAAATCGGGGACATGCCGGTGGAACTGCAAGCCAAACTGCTTCGCGCCATTCAAGAGCGGGAGATTGAGCGTGTCGGTGGAACGCATGTTATTCGCGTGAACGTGCGCATCATTGCGGCGACCAATCACGATCTGCGTCAAGAAATTGAGGATGGGACATTCCGTCAAGATCTCTACTATCGACTGAATATGATGCCGATTCATCTACTGCCGCTACGAGAACGGCGAGAAGACATCCCGATACTGTCGGAGTATTTCTTGCGAAAACACAGTGAAGCCCACAGCCAATCGGTTCGGTTTATCAGCCAGAAAGCGAGAGACCTCCTGATGCATTACGATTGGCCCGGCAATGTGCGCGAATTGGAATACTCAATCTTGCGGGCAGTCCTTTTCGCGGAGGGAGAAGCCATACTGCCCAAGCATCTTCCAGACGAAATCCAGTCTTCGGAGAAACGAACATACGACGACATTCCGATCGGCATGACGATGAAAGAGATGGAGAAGGAGCTTATTCTCAAAACACTTGAACGCATGGATGGCAACCGCACGCGAACGGCGGAAGCTTTGGGGATTAGCCTCCGGGCGTTGCAATATCGGTTGAAAGACTACGCGGTGGAGTGAAATATGCAGTCGCCAGCCCACGGTTTTGTCGAACCGAAGATGGTTGTTATACCTGAGGGTGAATTTCTGATGGGAAGTGAAGAAGGCGCCGCTAACGAGTCGCCGGTTCACCGTGTATGGGTTGACAGTTTTGCGTTGGGGACGTTGCCGATTACCAATAAAGAGTATTCCGTATTCATTCAGGCATCCGGACGCCGACCTCCTCCGTTTTGGGATAGCCCGAAGTTCCGACACCCCGATCAACCCGTCGCGGGACCAAGTTGGTATGACGCGATCGCTTATTGCGAATGGATTCAAGGCTTGACGGGCAAACCGTTTCGCTTGCCCACGGAGGCGGAACGCGAGAAGGCGGCGCGCGGCGGTTTGGAAGGGCAGGAATATCCCTGGGGAAACGAGTTGCCATCCGATTTTCTCGGCGGACGCAACACTTCACTCGCGCCGGTTGGGGCCGAGGGGCCAAACGGCTACGGATTGTACAACATGTCGGAAGGCGTGCACGAGTGGTGTTCGGATGCGTATGACACCGGCTATTACAAGATTTCGTCGAGCCGCAATCCGAAAGGCCCCGCACAGAGTAACCGCCGTGTGGCGCGCGGCGGTTCTTGGCGCCACCGTGTGCGATTCGCGCGCTGCGCGGCGAGAAGTAGCCTCGCCCCCGAGAAACAGTTTAGCGATTTCGGATTTCGTTGCGCGATGACAATCGAATAAACAAGGCGCCGAGATTTTTCGTAAAGAAACCGAGTTTTTTCTTGAAAACTCGGTTTCTCATACTAATTGCGAATCTATATGTTACAAGCCCCGGCAGTTTGTAGTTGCCCGATTCATCGGGCGTTTGTAGTTGCTCAATTCATTGAGCGCCTCCGATTGATTGAAACATCTAGATTTTGAATTCGTATCAATTCGCATTTCACCCTCTTTTGACAGTAACCAAACTATAAAAACGGCGCTAGGCGCGACGCCACCTCTATGGACTCCCCGTTGATATTCATCCTTGGTCCAACTGCCATCGGGAAAACCGAAATCGCTCTCCGACTGGCGGAGCGGATTGATGCCGAAATTGTTTCGCTGGATTCGCGGCAGCTCTACCGCCAAATGAACATCGGCACCGCAAAGCCGACGTTGGCGCAACGCGAAGCGATACCGCACCATCTGATTGATTGTGTCGAAATCGATCAGCCCTTCTCCGTCGCGGATTATCAACGACTCGGTGACGCCGCGCTTGCGGATATCCGTATGCGGGGCAGGAGGGTATTGATCGTTGGCGGCGCGGGGTTGTACTTTCGCGCTCTGGTTGATGGGCTTTTTGCTGGCCCCGGCGCCGATCCCACAATCCGTGAACGGCTTCGACGGGAAGCGGAGGAGAACGGCGCACTAGCATTACATGCGCGGTTGCGCCAATGCGATCCCGACTCCGCTTCGCGCATTCATCCCAATAATGTGGCGCGGATAATCCGGGCGCTGGAAATCTACGAACTAACCGGCAAGCCGATATCGGCGTTGCAGGTACAGTGGAAAAACGCGGGAACGCGCTACGAATTCCGCGCCTTCGGTTTGGACATGCCTCGGGATAAACTTTACAACCGAATTGAAACCCGCGCCGACCGAATGATTGATGTCGGCTTGATAGAGGAGGTCAAAGGGATACTGGACGCCGGTTTTTCGTCCGATTGCGTTGCCTTGCGTAGTTTTGGATACAAAGAGATTATCGACTACCTTGGCGGCAAGCTAACGCTGATGGAAGCCACCGCCCTGCTTAAACAAAATACCCGTCAGTTTGCCAAACGTCAGTTGACATGGTTCCGCGGCGATTCGAGAATCGAGCCGATAGATCTCTCCTCCTTCGCATCGATTGATGACATAGTAAGTAACCTGATGGAGTCGATTCTCGGCTAATACTAATTCCAAATCTGGAAGTTGCAAGAACCGAGGTTTGTAGTAGTGCAATTCATTGCGCGTCTCAGCCGGCTGCAACATTTAGATTCGGACCTACGCAAATTGCCCCGATTAAAGCCATGCCCGATACGCAAAAATCCGCTACGCATTACGTACCACGCATTACGCGTCATGACGCATTGAGGCGTTTGATTGCGTAAGTCCTAACGGTTTCACTGACGACCGTCGCAAGGACAAGAAACAATGGACATCACTGCAACCCTTGACCGCCTCAATACGGCGTTGGCAATCGCTATGTTGGTGTTTCTCTGGTGTTTGGAAACATGGTTGCCCGTATATCGCGAACGCCGCGGAAATCGCCTGAAGCACGCTGGCAGAAATATAGCCATTGCGCTATTCAACTCGGCGGTCATCGCCTTGATGTTTTCTGGAACCGTGGCGATGATTGCCATCTGGAGTCAAGAGCGAGAATTTGGACTCCTGCATCTACTGGAGCTGCCTCTGGCGATAGAAACAGGCATCGCGCTCCTTTTATTCGACGGTTGGATGTATCTTTGGCATCGCGCCAATCACGCCATCCCGTTTCTCTGGCGATTTCACCGCATGCACCATAGCGACCGCGAGATGGATGTCACGTCGGCGGCGCGATTCCACATCGGCGAGTTGATTTTCTCGTCAGTATTGCGGCTGGGAATACTCCCTTTGCTGGGCATGGAACTGTGGCAATTGATTCTTTATGAAGTGATGCTGCTGCCGGTAATTCAATTCCATCACAGCAACGTCTATCTGCCTGAAAGATGGGATCGGTTGCTGCGGACAATCATCGTATCTCCCAACATGCACCGAGTGCATCACTCCCGAATTCGACTCGAAACGGATTCTAACTACTCAAGCGTTTTTTCGTTTTGGGATCGATTGGCGCGTACATTCCGTCGACGCGAGGATGTGGAGGAAATCAAGTTCGGATTGGTCGAATTTGACGACGCAAAGCGCCAAACTATCTTGGGAATGCTGAGAACTCCCTTTTCAAAGTAGTAGGCACACTCCGTGTACCGTACACCGCCTTATACTAATTTGAGTTGCGCGCATCGGGTGGTTGTAGTTGCCCGATTCATCGGGCGTTTTTGACGAGTGTAACATTTAGATTGTAGGGTGGGCACTGCCCACCATTCCGATCAGTTTTGGATAAATGGTTGGCTCCCCTGGCGCGCAACGTGACCGCGTTGATGGTGGGCAGTGCCCACCCTACAACTACCGCCAGACGCTTGAAAATACGCAATTTTCAGCGGTGTGTAGTATAGATTTTGAAATCGTATAAAGATTTGAAACGTTTGTAGGTTACTAATGACTCGGAACGTCAGCCCCTCCGTTTACCTCATTTTATCCCCGATCCTTCTCTTTTTTGTTGCCTTTCTGATCTACCCTCTGCTGTATATCTTCCAAGCCGCCTTCTGGATTGATGGGCGATTCACGCTGACCTATTTTCAGCTGATGGTTACGGACGCGAACACCCGCGCATTGGTGATTAACAGTTTCAAACTCGGCGTGCTTGTAACGTTGACGACGACCCTCGTGAGCGTGCCGCTTGCATACTTCTTTACCCGCTACCGTTTCCCGGGGCGCGGGTGGATGCAGGGGGTGATTCTTGTGCCAATGATTATGCCCCCTTTCGTCGGCGCCATCGGCATGAAGATGTTCTTTGGATTGTACGGCAGCGTGAACATGCTGCTGTCAAAGATCGGACTGAATAATCCGAGCCAACCCATTGACTGGTTCGGTGGAGGCTTCTGGGGCGTGGTACTCATGGCGACGTTGCATCTCTATCCGATCATGTACCTCAGCGTTGCCGCCGCATTGGCGAATATCGATCCGAGTTTGGAGGAAGCGGCGGAGAACATGGGAGCCTCCCGATTCAAACTCTTTTGGACGGTGACTGCCCCGCTCATGTTGCCAGGTTACTTTGCCGGCGCCATCCTGGTTTTTATCTGGGCATTCACGGATTTGGGCACGCCTCTGATTTTCGAATACAATGAAGTCATTGCGGTGCGAATCTTCCGGCAAGTCACCGACGCGAACGTAAATCCGATGGGATACGCGCTCGTAGTCCTGATCGTCGTGTTGACAGCGTCGGCATTTTATCTGTCCAAACGCTGGACGGGCGGCAGAAATTATGAGATGATCGGGCGCGGGCATGTCGGCTCACGCGAAAATGCGGCGAACAAACCGATGCGCGCCGCGATTTACCTGTTCGTCGGTGGACTGACTCTCGTGGCGTTGCTGCCGCACATCAGCGTTGTGCTGGTTTCGTTAACGCCCGATGCCAGCCAGTGGCGATTCAGCGTTTTGCCCAAGAGTTATACAATCGAGCACTATCTGACAGTCTTTACGCATGAAGACACGCTCCCCAGCATTCTGAACAGTTTCAAATACAGTATCTTCAGTACGCTGCTCGCGCTTGCGATGGGAATAGCAATCGCCTATCTCCTAACCCGCAAACGTCTGCCATTTGGTAACCTGCTGGATGCGCTGGCGATGTTGCCGTTGGCGCTCCCCGGCATCGTGCTCGCCTTCGGCTACGTGGGAAGCTTTGCGAACACGTCGCCGGCGCTGCGCCTCATGCCGCAAGGAGTTATTGCCGCCATCGATCCGCGTCAAAACCCGACACTGCTACTGATCGTCAGCTACTCGGTGAGACGCCTGCCGTACATGCTCCGTTCGATTTATGCCGGGTTGCAGCAGACGAGTGTCGCGTACGAGGAGGCCTCACAGAACTTGGGCGCCAACTCGGCGCGCACGCTCTACAAGATTACGTTCCCGCTCATAATCGCGAACATAATCGCCGGATCGATTCTGGTGTTTTCGTTCTCCATGCTGGAAGTGAGCGACAGCCTCGTGTTGGCGATGCGAGACGAGTACAGCCCGATTACCAAGGCGATATGGAGTCTCTCGCAGCGGCCGGTTGGCGGTGAATACATCGCTAGCGCGCTGGGGGTGGTGGGCATGATAATACTGATCGGATGCCTAATCGGCGCCGGTCGATCGCTCGGTGGTCGACTGGGAGAAATTTTTAGGATCTAACGCGTCCGTTCTTCCAAACCGGACCTGTAGGCGGGGCTTCCAGCCCCGCCGCCAATGTCTTCCAAACCGGCCCGGTAGGCGGGGTTTCCAGCTCGCCTCTAGTGCCTTCCAAGCCGGACCGGTAGGCGGGGTTTCCAACCCCGCCGCCAATGCCTGACGTTGAACGCATTTTACGCTTACGTCATCGCCAAACCTGTGGTATAATGGCTCAATAATGATTTCCTCTTACAAATCCGTGAGTTACACGCGTCACGCGATTATAGTTGCCCGATTGATCGGGCGTTTTGGAATAATTCAATATATAGTTCTTGAAACCGGTTAAGCTGCCGATTCACCGGGATTGGCATTGCGCTTCCCTATTCGGCGCGTTCCTTGCCTGCTCAATTTGAAAAGGCAAATCCGGATCGATGGGCTAAACAGTTACAACGGAAGGACAGATGCACAAACCGTTGACGATCGCCATGGATGGCCCCGCGGGATCCGGAAAGAGCACCGTGGCAAGGCGGGTCGCTGAAAAGACAGGTTATCTGTATCTCAATTCGGGAGCAATGTACCGAGCAGTTACGCTGCTGGCGGTTCGGGCGAAAGTGACGCGCACGGATGTCAAGAAACTTATTGAATTGGCGCACGCTTGCCGAATTGACTTCGCGGACAATGGAAAGATTACGCTACTGAACGGGGAAGACGTATCGCGCCTGATACAAACCCCGGAGATTGACAAAGCCGTAGTGGACATCGCGAAGATCCCGGAGGTGCGCGACGCCATGGTAAAGCAACAACGCCGAATCGGGAAAAACGGCGGTATTGTCGTCGAAGGCCGCGATGTAACGACGGTTGTATTCCCGGATGCGGAAATCAAACTGTATCTGGACGCGTCTGTTCAAGAACGAGCGAAGCGCCGTTTTCTTGAGTTGCAAGCCAAAGAGATTGACTGCACTGTTGAACAGATCGAGCGGGAGATTCGGGAACGAGATGAAAAGGACGTATCCCGCGCGCATAGCCCCTTGCGTCCCGCCGATGATGCGATTATCATTGACACCACGCACAAAACACAGAACCAAGTTGTAGAATTAATTATCCAACAGATAGAAGCGCGTTCATGAGATACCAGCATTTTAGTTTTTGGACGGATTCTGTACCGTACCGGTGGAGCCAGCGATGCCTCGGCGCCGCGCTAACGGGACTGTGCAAACTTGAAGCGCACGGCAACGAGCATGTCCCGCGCGAGGGTGGTGTGCTACTGTTGTCGAACCATGTCAGCTATCTGGATCCGTTTATCGTCGGAACTACGGCTAGACGAGAATTCTATTTCATGGCGCGGGATAGCGCGCTAAGCATTCCCTTGATCGGGAAACTCGTGTCGATGCATAACGCCTATCCGGTGAAGCGCGGTACGGCGGACCGCAGAGCGTTAAAACACACGATTTCTCTCCTGAAGGATGGTCACGCCGTGTTAATCTTCCCCGAAGGCACCCGCAGCAAAGATGGCAGTTTGGGGAAAGCCCGCGATGGCGTCAGCTTTATCATTCACAACGCAGGCGTCCCCGCGATTCCCGTTTACCTTGCGGGAGCAGATCACCTTATGCCGCGACGCTCGAAGTGGGTTCGACCGGCAAAACTCTCGACACACTTTGGACCTCCGATAGATTTCAGCGAAGCGCGGAAAATCGACGACAAACGCCTCATGTATCAACGCATGAGCCAGATAATCATGGAGTCGATCGGCGCCTTGGGCGGCACACCCCCCAAGGCGGGGACAGATTAATACGGTATGAGGGATTTCCCATCCCGAAAAAATATGACTTGCGCACGTCTGTAGGGAACAACGATCGTTGTTCCCTACGTTCTCATTGATGGGGCCTCTGGCGTAGTTGCCCGATTTATCGGGCGTTGAGATGCGTGCGGTGCGGCGATAAATCACCGAACTTCAAGGGCTTGAGTGTTCAACTGCGTAAGTCCGAAAAAATTTAGAAAATCAACACAAAACCTAACAGAGGAGGGAACTTATGCTATCCGTCAAAGCGTTAGGCCATGTCGGTCTCTACTGTACCGACCTGCAAAAATCGAAAGACTTTTACACCCGAATTCTTGGGCTTGTCATCACCGACGAGGATCCGGACGGTCAGATGACTTTCCTGAGCGCTCAGCCAAATAATGAACACCACGAACTCGCCCTCTGTACCGGTAGAGATGTCGCGCCGGGCGCAAAGGTCGTTCAGCAGGTGTCCTTCATCGTTGAGGACCTTGCCGCTTTGAAACAGTTTCATGAACTCCTGAAGCGCGAGAAGGTACGCATTCGGAACATCGTTACTCATGGGATTGCGTTTTCCATATACTTCTACGACCCGGACGACAACGTTGTTGAAATCTACGCGAAGACACCCTACAAAGTGACGCAACCCGTTTCGGAGCCCATTGATCTCAATCTACCCGAATCGGAGTTGATGTCTCTGGCAATGAGAGACCGTCCATCATAGTATGCCCCTACACCCAAGTGATTCATTCGCCAAACGGTAGGAGCGATCTCCAGGTCGCGACCTGCCTATCCACTGCGGAATTAAACGAGTAAATAGCGAGTAGGTTTTCTATCGATCAACTGACTGAATAAGGAAGGATCAAAGGAACGAATAGTGACTGCGATAGAAGATCCTGATAGCAAATCCTACTCATTATTCATTCGCTTGATCGATAGAGATCCCATTGCGCTACGTAAGTCTTATTAGAAACAACAATCACTGGAAACGAAAGCGCAATAATACCCAACGCAAAGTATACTTTTCGTTTAACGTGAACCTCTTGTCTAACTCCTGGGTCATTTGATACAAACTAAAAAACCCGGTTACTGCGAGCTTCAAACAGTTAGGAAAGACAAGGCAACCGATTATAAGGAATAACGAACTGTGGAATTACCGATTATACTTCTCGGCGTTTTGGTCGTTATAGTTGTAATCTGGGCGCTTTTCTTACGGAAGAAAACGCCTGAAAGCAACCAATCTCCGCCTACTCTTGATGACGTGAAACCGGGCGGGGTTATTGCCATCAAGGGGATCGAATACCTCGTTGAACAGAGGAACCGGTATACGGAAGAAGATGGCGAGTGGTTTGAATTAAAACTGAACGGCGACGGAGGTCAAACGTATTGGATCGACTGGCAGCACCGCGGCGGCTTGAACGTGACGGTCACGCGAGAAATACCTTTCGCCGAACTTGGCTTGACGTCCGAAGATTTGGCAACCTTTGACGATGAAGAAACGGGCAGTTTTGACTTCAATGATGTAATTTACTATTTTACGGCGTCCGGGGAAAGCCGATTATTCGAGAATAACGGATCGGAGAGCGAACCGTTTTACTACTGGAATTTCGAGGACGAGGAACACGAAAACGTCATCAACGTGGCGCGCTGGAACGGGGGAGTTTATGAAGCCGCAATCGGCAATTACATCAAAGCGTCGGACGTTGACATCTATAGCGCGGGATCAACCGATTAAGTGTCGTGTTAACTGGCGGGGCGAGATTCGGAGATGGGATCTCGCTATTCGTTCCTTTGATCACTCATTATTTACTCGCTTGATGGTCGCGATCGGGAGATCGCTCCTACAAAAGACGCAATTTCTGACAGCGCGGAGTATATGTAGGGTGGGCAACGCCCACCATTCCTTTTGAGGTGCGTATTGCGCGTGCTGCAGGATTGTGCGAGAAAGAAACCGAGTTTTGAGGAAAAAACTCGGTTTCAAGGCGCATGATTCTTTGAATTGACTTTTCAAACAGACGCTACGCCATCAGTCCCGCCCGAAATGCTTGGACATCCACCCGATCGTGAGTTCGGGCAGATTCGTTGCACGCCTCCATCAGGATCCATGTGTCTAAGGTTGTCTCTTGAAGCCAATCCCGATTATTTCCCGTGGCGATAGCGTCAGCGAAAGTGTCCAACTGAATACGGTCGTCCTCGCGCAACCCCGGATAAACGTCCTGCAGTTGTAGCTCCTGAATGCACTTCCCTTCCCTGAACAGTTGAAGATTGCCAGCCTCTCGACGAAGATCGCCCTTCTCTCCGTGAAACATCCAATACCCGCTCCATTCAAGAATTCTGACATGCGCCGATCGAGTGCCGGTGTAACAGAACGGCGCTCCGTTGGGATATTCGAATAACGCCTGCCCGCCGGCGGTTCCCCAGACGCCGGTTTGCCCCAAGATGGGGTCTTGCCGTTGATGCACATTAGCTGTTACATACCTTGGCAGTCCTTTTGCCGCTACAAGCTGGTCAAGCTGGTGACTCGCGCCGGCGTGAAAATAGAGCCCCTCAATAAACGCATCGGGCTGACGCGAATTTTCGCCGGTGTGCAGATTCTGCCGAATCCAAAACCTGCATTCTCCGCCGAGCATCTCGCCGATGCCGTCTTCTTCTCTAAGCCAATCCCTCATCTGCGTTGCGGCGGGGTTCCACCGCATGTTTTGGCTCTGAACAAGCATCAGATCAGGATTTTCTTTAGCTGCGGAGATAATCTGACGAAATTCGTCCTGATCGACAGCGATCGGCTTGACGCAAAGTGTGTGCAAACCCAAATTAAGACTTTCAATTATGAGTTCGGCGTGTACGGTGGTCGACGCATAAATGAGGCACACTTGGGCGTCGTGTTTTTCTTGCGCCTCCGCGATGGTCGTGTATATGCGATTCGGAAGGTCATTGGGCAATTCTTCATCCAAAGATTGTAAACATTCACGAGCGGCATCAAGATTGATGTCGACGCATGCTACCGGTTCCAAACCCTTACATCCCAGATGCGCTAGAAATCGTCCTCTGCCAAAATTAGTGCACCCGACGTGGATTGTCGATATTGCCATCGTCAACTCCTTTCTCCTGGATTTCGTCCCACTGATACTTGATACTGATTTCGGACCCATGTTACAAGAATCGTTGGTTTGTAGTAGTGCAATTCATTGCACGTCTCGAAACGACTGTAACATTTAGATTTTGAAATCGCATAAGGCGGTATACGGCACACAGAGTGTGCCTACTACTTTATCTTGAAAAGTTGCGCCTACATACCGTATACTATGATACGGTTTCCGCTTGAAGTCAAGTAAATCCCGCGGATAAATTCCGTCGCGGGTTGCTATAGGAGAGGCAAAATGAGATTCGTTGCAGTCTTTATGTTGGTTTTATTGACAGCGTGCAGCGAGATAGCGGAGTTATTTGAGGGACAGGAGGAACACACCGAATTCTTAATCCTGGGTCCCTCCACCGAGCGGTGCGTTGGCGCATTTGAACAGGACTGTTTTATGGTCTACAACGAGGAATCGAAACAGTGGGAATTCTTCTACGAGTTCATACAGGATTTCGAGTTTGAACCGGGTTATATCTATACGCTTGAAGTTAGGTTGGAGGAGCGCGACCCCGGTATACAGGATGTCGGGCGCTATTCATATCACCTCATAAAGATAGTGGACAAAGAGAAAGCCCCCGATGATTTTGATTACGCAAAGAACCAGATTTATTGAAACCGATCAAGCGAGTGGATAGCGAGTGCGATAGAGATCCCTTTTTTCTTGAAAACTCGGTTTCTTCTGTAGCAGAAAAGTGCCCACTAATCTTGATTGTCTATTATTTAAACACGCTCTAAAGGTCTAGAAAAAAGTTTGAAAAAAAGCATTGACAATCGCTCCACCAAGTTGTATACTAAATAAAATTGGGCATTTGCATTGAGATTGAGTCTCAAATTCAATGTACGAAACCGAGTTTTTCTTGAAAACTCGGTTTCTGTAGCGCGGGCGCGTTCACGCCATCCGACCAATCACCGCATCGCGATCGCTCGTTGTTTCGCAAGTCTCATTTAAAACGGAGTCGGGTGGTTGTTGTTAATGCTATATGATACTGAGTCTCAATATCATGTTTCGCGGCTTAATAATCGTTAGGCGCAACGCGCGGAATTGAAACCCCCGCCTAGAGCTTAACGTTGATTATTAGTTAAATCAACGTCGTTGCCTAATGACGGAGAAACCGAATATTTGGATCGCGTTTGCCAAGAGCCTGATTGAATAATAGACAATCGGGATTAGTGGACACTTTTCTGCTACGGAAGAAACCGAGTTTTCAAGAAAAAACTCGGTTTCCGTACCTTAGGTCAAGCGTTCTCTTCGGCTTCTCCGGCGATGATTTGTTGGGCGAGGTAGTTTTGTATCCCCATTTGGCTGATCTGGTCTAGTTGCATCTCGATCCAGTCAATGTGTTCCTCCTCATCTTTGAGGATTTCTTCAAACAGTTCCTCCGTGCCGAAGTCCTTCTGGGTGTGCGCTAGTTGAATCAACTCGTTCAGTCGTTCGACAGCTTCTTTCTCGAGCGCGGCATCGTTGTCCAGCATCTCCTTGACGCTGGCGCCGATCTTGATTTCATAGTATCGCGCCATGTTCGGCACGCCATTAAGGTAGAGAATTCGCCGAATCAATTTTTCGGCATGCTTCATCTCGCCGATTGAGTGTTCTCGTATCGCGACGTGGAGGCGTTCATAGCCCCAATTTTCGCACATTTCCGAATGGGCGAAATACTGGTTGACCGCGGTGAGTTCAGAGGTTAATACTTCGTTAAGCGCTTCGATGATATCGGGGTGGCCATACATTTTAGGCTCCTCCTTGGGTTTGGTATTAAGTTAAATGGCTCATGTCGAAAGAGGACGCTAAGCGACCTTGAGAAACCGAGTTTTCAAGAAAAAACTCGGTTTCGTAACATGGGCGGATTAAATTCAACTAAAGATTGCAATACTCCAATCGTGGGTATAGCATAGTTTAGAAATGGGTACGATGTCAAGCAAAAGTGAGGGGGGTAAGAATTCTACACACTCAATTTGACCAGCCAAGTTAAATTTAATAGGACTTTCGCGCTTCTGTGGGGAACAACGATCGTTGTTCCCTACGGCATCATTTAACTTGGAAATGCCGATTCTCCTCGCATCCGAATTGAGTGGAATTCTTAACACACTGTTTTATGCCTTTACAAACTCAATCACCGGCGGTCAGTCCAGACGCGTCCAGATTCGTGAAAGCCGCCGAGACCAATAACATTGCCCCGGGTAGCAGCGTCGCCGTAAGGTTGGAAGGTCATTTCATCGGAATCCACAATGTTGATGGCAATTATTTCGCTATGGACAACACCTGTCCTCACGTGGGCGGTGTTCTGCACGCGGGCAAACAGGAAGGCGGTATCGTTGTCTGTCCAATCCATCAGTGGAAGTTTGATGTAAAAACCGGCAAATGTATTTGGCCCGGCGAATGCGATTTGGCTACTTACCCATTGCAGGTAAGAGGCGATGATATCTTGGTTAATCTGGATTCACCAAGTTTGCCGCCGACGCGTAGCCGTCTTCAAGTGTGCGCCACGAATACACCCGAACGACCGAAATCAGCCCAATGGAGGATAAAGTGTTGAGATTGCACGCGCTAATAATCAGCGTTATAATAGCATTGGGAATATGCGGAGGCATTGATGCCAAAGAGTTGACACTCTATTCCGGCAGAAGCAAGAGTCTCGTTGAACCGATTATCGAACAATTTGAGACTGAGACTCAAATCAAGGTTAAGGTGCGTTACGGCGGCACGGCGGAACTTGCCGTCGCTCTGCTGGAGGAGGGCGAGAACAGCCCCGCCGATCTCTTTTGGGCGCAAGACGCGGGCGCGCTCGGGGAGATTAGCAAGCGCGGTTTATTTCAAAAGTTGCCCGACGGCATCGCTTCGGACGTGCCGGAAAAATTTCGCGATTCGGAAGGCATGTGGGTGGCTACCAGCGGGCGCGCTCGCGTGATCGCGTATTCCTCCGAACACATCAAAGCGGAAGAGGCGCCCGGCAGCATCTTTGATCTCACCGATCCGAAGTGGGAAGGACGAGTCGGATGGGCGCCGCAGAACGGCTCCTTCCAAGCGTTTGTCACGTCGATGCGCGTCGGGGTTGGCGAGAAAAAGACCGAAGAATGGCTGCGCGGCATGAAGACGAACAAAACAAAAAGTTATGCCAAAAATACACCCATTGTCAAAGCCCTGGCGGCGGGAGAGATTCATCTGGGCTTGCCGAATCATTACTACCTGTTGCGATTCAAGAAAACCGATGCGGAGTTCCCCGTTGAACAGACTTTCTTCAAACCGGGCGACCCCGGCAATCTTGTAAATGTCGCCGGTATCGGGCATCTCAAGACTAGCCGTCACCCCGAACAAGCGCTCGCGCTGATCAAATTCTTGCTCTCCTCCCAAGCCCAACAGTATTTTGTCACGAAAGTCTTTGAGTACCCCGTAACCAATAGCCCGGTTCCAAACCCGAATCCGAAATTGATACCGCTATCCGAACTTCTGGAGCGAACGCCGAAAATCAATCTTGGCGATCTGGATGACCTTGAGGGGACGCTCAAACTTTTAAGGAAGGTAGGCATCTTGTGAGATCTCGCAAGATTGGCAGGCTTTCGCGGTGGCGCCTCGGCGCTCCGACGCTAGTGGTCGGCATAGCCGCGCTGGTTGTTTGTTCGGGCGTTCTCGTGCCGTTCGCTTATTTGGCGCTCCGCGCCATCGACGCGAAAGCCTCGGAGTTGGGCGAGATTGTTTTTCGCACGAGAAACCTTCTGCTTTTCGGCAACTCGGTTGCCCTCGTCGTCGGTGTCGTCATCGTCGATATCATTTTGGCGCTGCCGTTCGCTTGGCTCACCAGTCGCGCCGATCTTAAAGCGAGGCGTTTTTTTACGTTGATGGGCGTGTTGCCGTTGGCGATTCCCGGCTACGTAATGGCTTACGCCTTCTTGGGGTTCGGCGGCGCTGATGGCGCTTTTGCTCAAATTGTCGGCATAGACCTCCCTCGACCGAGTGGATATTGGGGGGCGTTGATAGCGCTCAGTTTCTACACATTCCCTTACTTTTTTCTGAATCTGCGTTCGGCGTTGATCGGCGTCGATCCGGCCCTTGAGGAATCGGCGCGTAGTCTCGGCTATCGACCGCGGGAAGTGTTCTATCGCGTGCTGCTCCCGCAACTCAAGCCCGCGCTTTACGCCGGCGGACTGCTCGTCGGCTTGCATGTGTTGGGCGATTTCGGCGTGGTGTCGCTGATGCGGTTTGAAACATTCAGTTATGCGCTATACCTGCAGTTGGCTTCCTTCGATCGAATCTATGCGGCGTGGCTGGCGTTGACGCTGCTGATTTTCGCCGGAGGTCTTCTTTATGCCGAGGCGCGCTTGTTGCGGGGATTGCGTCTTCATCGGGCGGGCGCCGGGACGGCGTATCGGAGAACGCTCACTCCTCTCAGGGGGTGGGGACAACTTTCATACCTTTATCTTTGCCTTCTGATACTTGTCAGCCTCGCGCTTCCGACCGCTACGGTCGCGCTATGGCTGATTAAAGGTTTCGGTTCCGCCTCCTTGCAAGATCTCGCTATGGCGCTTGCGGGTTCATTGGGCGTCTCCATTCCCGCCGCATTTTTTGGCGCTTGTCTGGCGCTGCCGATAGTATATCTGAGCGTCCGTCATCCATCCGGCTTATCCCGATTCTTGGAGCGCGTCGCTTACATCGGCTATGCCACGCCGCCGCTGGCGTTCGGGCTTTCTCTCATTGTCTTTGTACTCGGCGCCATCCCTGGTTTCTATCAAACACTGTGGGTTCTAATCTACGCCTACACACTACATTTCATGGCTGAAGCAATCGGGCCGGCGCGCAGCGCCATCTATCAAGCCTCGCCAAACGTCGAAGAAGCGGCGCGCTCCCTTGGGTACTCTCGGCTCGGCGCGTTTGTGAAAGCGACACTGCCGCTCCTCATCCGAGGCCTGATCGTTGGCATCGCCTTCGTGTTTCTTTCCGCGATGAAGGAGCTCCCGATTGCCTTCCTGCTCTCCCCGACAGGTTACGAGACGTTGGCTTTGAATGTTTGGAGCAACGCGTCAGAAGCGCTTTTTGAAAACGCGGCGCCGTACGCTCTGCTCATGCTCATCTTCTCGGGGCTGTTTGTGGGACTACTGTTGGTTCGGGAAAGGGGCGCGCATGAGCTGCCTGCTTAGCCTTCACAACGTGACCAAGCATTTTTCGCCGCTACCGGTGCCCGTGGTGGCTGACGTTAGTTTCACCGTGGACTCCGGCGAGATTTTTGCTTTATTGGGCCCCAGCGGGTGCGGAAAGACAACCACCCTGCGCCTCATCGCGGGATTTGAGCGGGCGGATTCGGGGGAAATCCGTTTGGAGGACCGATGCATCGAGAGTCCATCAACCCATGCGGCGCCGGAGTCTCGCCGGATCGGCTTCGTTTTTCAGGACTACGCGCTTTTCCCTCACCTGAACGTGCTGGATAATGTCGCGTTCGGTTTGAGAAAACTTTCACCCGAGGCTCGCCTCGATCGAGCGTCGGAGGTTTTGGGAATGGTGGGGCTTGCCGAATTCCGAGACAGAAAGCCTCACGACCTCTCCGGCGGCGAGCGGCAACGCGTCGCCCTGGCGCGCTCCATGGCTCCGAAGCCCAAGCTGATTCTTCTGGATGAACCGTTTTCCAATCTTGACGCCGGATTGCGTCAATCCACTCGCGGCGAGGTGCGAAAATTGCTCAAAAATGCCGGCATGAGCGCCTTGCTGGTCACGCATGATCGCGAGGAGGCGCTGAGTTTCGCCGACCGCGTCGCCGTGATGGAGAAGGGAAGGCTTCAACAAACCGACGCCCCCGAGGCGATATACAATCATCCCGAGACTTCGTTCGTGGCAGGATTTCTCGGTAGGACAAACCTCATTGCGGGCGATGCGCAAGGCGACTGTGCCGACACGCGTTTGGGTAGGTTCAAACTGAATTGTCACGCCAGAGGCAAGGTATTGCTCTCCGTAAGACCGGAGCATTTGGAAATGGTCCACGCCGCCGCAAGCGACACGAGCGCCAAGTTGGGCAGAATCGTCGATCGCGAGTTCAAGGGACATGACCTCACCTATCGAGTGCAAGTCGAAGGTGAAGATTACTTTGTTCAGACCGATTACCGTTGTCCGCGCCAAATCGGCGATTGGGTACAACTCAAGGCGGTTGAACCCGCGGTAACGCTCAACGAATCTACACGCTAGGCGCGATTTCCAACCGCGCCCAGAGAAACCGAGTTTTTTCCACAAAACTCGGTTTCTTAGTAGCATCCCATTATCCCGCGACGGAATAATTCTTTCCACAAGTAACATTCAACTCTTGTCGTCGCCAAATTCTTCGATCCAGCGGATCGATATGTGGATAGAATGCGATGCGTCCAAATTCCCGCGCTCCAGAGGAGCGCGATGTGCGGCATGTTCCACGCGTAGGCGGGGCATCTTGCCCCGCTTGCCATTGCCCGAGTGTCGCTTAAAGCCACATCGGGACGCCCCCCGAAGGCTCGTTTTTCGCTCTATGACTGGCTTTTTGGCGATTTTTCGACAGAGTGTTACTTGGTAGCATCCCATTATCCCGCGACGGAATAATTCTTTCCACAAGTAACATTCATTCTAGTCGGAGAGCATTTCCTCGATCCAGCGGATCGACATGTGGATAGAATGCCATATGTCCAAATTCCCGCGCTCCAGCGGAGCGCCATGTGGAGAATGTTCTGTAACTCTGTAGCCGGGGCATCTTGCCCCGCTTGCCAATGCCGGAGTGTTACCCGGTTTCTTCCATGCGTCTAATTATACTTCACGCTGCTGAAAATTGCGTGTCTTCAAACGTCCGTCGGTAGGATCAACCGAATGAACAATGAATAGGATTCGCTATCGCCTGCGCTAATCGCTTAGTTGATCGATAGAAATCCCATTACGCATTACGTTTTACGCATCACGTTTTACGCATCACGCATTTTAATTTGCCATTTTTTCCGGCGATAAGGCGTCCGATGGCGTGATTCCTAATATATCTCCGGCACATACGTCTGATCCGATCTCGGTGGACGGATATAATGCCCGTCGGATTGCAACGGCGGAAGATCCATCGGCTCAAGCCGCAGATCCTCGTAAGGAATTTGACTCAGCAGGTGAGAAATGCAGTTCAACCGTGCGCGACGTTTGTCGTGAGATTCGACCACGAACCACGGCGCCTGCTTGATGTCCGTGTACTTGAACATGTCATCTTTCGCTCTTGAATAATCCACCCACCGCTTACGCGCCTCCAAATCCATCTCGCTAATCTTCCACCGCTTGCTCGGATTCTCGATCCGATCCTGAAAGCGACGCGCCTGCTCCTCGGCATCCACGGACAGCCAGTATTTGATTAGAATAATTCCGGAACGCACCAACATACGTTCAAACTCCGGGCACGAACGCAGAAATTCCTGGTACTCTTCATCCGTGCAGAAATTCATGACGCGTTCCACGCCGGCACGGTTGTACCAGCTCCGGTCAAACAGAACCATCTCTCCAGCCGCCGGCAGATGGGCGACATAGCGTTGAAAGTACCACTGGGTTTTCTCGCGTTCCGTCGGCGTCCCCAACGCCACGACGCGGCAGACGCGAGGATTTAACGCCTCGGTAATTCGCTTGATTGTGCCGCCCTTGCCCGCGGTGTCGCGTCCCTCAAAGATCACGACAACCTTTAGTCCCTTGTTCTTGATGTGTTCTTGCAACTTGATCAACTCGAGCTGAAGCTTCGCCAGCTCCTTTTCGTAGAACTTTCGCTTCAGCGTTTTCTGTTCCCTTTGCGGACGAGATTCTTTCTTATTAGACATTGTCACTCCCGTTTACCTTGTATATTGAAACCGAGTTTTTTCCCGAAAACTCGGTTTCTTCCGACGATCATATCGGCATTCAGAATCCATCAAACGACAATTTAGTAGAATCAAGTCGGTAGGAGGGATCTCCCGATCCCGACCGGTGCCTCCACTCGCTTAATCGCAGTCCGCCCGCTCGGTCATTATCCCACCTTCCAACCTCCCCACCTTCTCACCTTCCATCCTTCCCCCCTTCCACTCTTCCATCCTTCCATTCTATCCTATAGCATTGACAAAAATCACGCCATCGGGTACAATCGCGCCGAATGAACGCAAAGGACGCCTATGACCGCTCTGACCATAAGTTTGGTTCTTCTCTCGGCGCTGTTCCATGCGCTTTGGAATTACTGCGCCAAAGCAAGCCAATCGACCCAAATCTTTTTCTTCTGGATTGGTATTTTTACGCTTGGTTTGACGCTCGCGGCGTTCGCGATTCGCTCACCCGTTATCCCTCCGCAAGCGTGGGTGTATGTGGTTGCCTCCGGCCTGGTCCATTTCGGTTATTGGTTTTCCTTGAGCCGCGCCTATATGCTGGGCGAGATTTCGTTCGTTTATCCGATAGCGCGCTCGGCGCCGGCCTTTGTTCCGTTCTTCGCCGTGATCTTCTTGAACGAATCAATCTCGGCAAAAGGACTGGTGGGCATTCTCTGTGTGGTGATGGCAATCTATTTCTTCCAGCAACGCGGCAGCGACATCACATTCAAATCACTCCTGCGTTACGCGCGGAAACCGGATTCGATCTGGGCGTTTTCGACACTTGGCACGGTCGTAACCTACTCTTTGATTGATAAGCAGGGAATGGCGGTTTTCCACGCATATTCCAACGATCCGGCTATTTGGAGAGCGGTAACCTATTATCTCGCCGAGGGATGTATCGCTCTGGTGTTCTACAACGCATACATTTTGCTTCAATGTCGTTGGAGACAGATCGTCGAAATTGGGCGACGAGAGTGGAAGCGGGTGATCGCCGCGGCGGTGTTGGCGAAGATATCGTACACCCTAATCCTTTATCTCCTGATGACCGAAAAGGTCAGTTATATCGTTGCGCTTCGACAGTGTTCTGTCATTTTCGCCGTCCTGCTCGGCGGCTACAAATTGAACGAATCCGGTCTAAAACTGCGGTTAGCCGGAGCCGTCCTGATGGCGCTGGGAATGTTTATGATTGCAACAGCGGGATAGCACAGAGAAAATCAAACCGCACGCGTCAAGAGAGGGCGCCAAGGGAATCTGATACTAACTCCGAATCTATAAGTTACAAGAGCCGTTGGTTTGTAGTAGTGCAATTCATTGCACGTTTGTAGTTGCCCGATTCATCGGGCGTTTGTAGTTGCTCAATTCATTGAGCGCCTCCTATTGATTGTAGCGCTTAGATTTTGAAGCAGCATAGGGATCAAGTTAAGGGATTTCGTCTAGTATTGGTGGTGTTCTCCGTAGCAAAACTCTTAACGTAGTTCCCATGGGGTAGGGAGGAAATCTCTATCGCCCCACACCGTAGGTGCGGTTTCCAACCGCACCGGCGCCTACGGAAACCAGCGCCATTTAAGGCATTGAATCGGGGCAACACACGCCTTAAAACGCTTAACTTGATCCTTATGGCACTTAGATTTTGAAGCAGTATTATCCCCCTTCCATCCTTCCAATCTTCCATCCTTCCTTATGCCAAAACTTAGGTGCGATTCCCCTGGGTTTCACCCGCGATTCTTTCACATAAGCGTCTCCTGTGGCGTATCCCCTCCACCAGCATCTCCATCGGCGCTGTCGGGTGTTGTGACCTGCAGGAACAGATCTTCCAAGTTCGCCTCAATTTCCTGCATTTTTGCGGAAAACGCCAAGCCGCCTTCGCTCAGGATAATGACGCGATCGCAAATGGGAGCGACCTCCGCCGGTCGGTTCGTCGCGGTTACAATGGTCTTGTCCATTGCCGCAAGCTCTTGTATCAGTGTACTCATCTCAATCTGTCCGCGCACGTCCAGTCCGGAAAGCGGTTCATCGAAAAGCCAGATCTGCGGGTCGTGCAGGAACGTCTTGGCGAGGCACAGCCGGCGTTTTTCTCCTTCGGAAAGATGGGCTATTTTCCGACTTGATATCGCGGCAATGTCCATTAGACTCATCACATCTTCAATGGCGGTTGCGCGTGCGCTTTTCTCCAATTTGTAGGCAGTCGCGAAAAACTCAAGGTATTCGGCAATCGAGAGGTGTGGATACCCTTCGAATGTCTGTGGAACATAACCGATGAGGCGCCGCGCCTCTCGTAGATTCGCGAAAGCATCCCGCCCGGCGATACTCAGCGTACCGCTCGTCGGTTTCGTCAAGGTAGCCAAAATTCTGAGCAGAGACGTTTTGCCCGATCCGTTCGCGCCTAGCAGGGCAAGACTCTCACCCGATTCCACGCGAAACGTCAGGTCGGTGAAAATTGTGTTTCCTTCGACTGATTTAGATAAGTTTTGGACTTCAATCACACCGGCAGACTCCGTGTAGGTTATGTCAATTGTGGCGCGATGGATGATTGCAAAGATTCAAACGTACGCGGACATCATTGGTTGCGCGATGCGCGACGTCGTCTTCACAAGCGGAACCGAATCCCTCACATAGCCTTTCAACGCGCGGGTAGCTACGTTCTGTTGACGTTTACGAGAAGTGTGTGTCCAATCGTAGGGGCGAGGTCCCCTCGCCCGAATTTTAATGTGTGAGGGACGGATTGGGAGACCCAACCCCTACGATGGGATAAGTCTGCGCACTGCTCTTAATCTTCCGGTTGCGATGAAATGTCAACAGAACCTAGGCGCCCGCCACAGCGCGACAATGATATTCTAGCAGAGATCGCAGGATTTCGCAAGCGCCGGTTGCATTTCAATCGGCAAAGAACCCATTCTGTGGCAACCGCTAAGTATTTGAAACCGAGTTTTTTCCTCAAAACTCGGTTTCTTTCCGGTATCAATGTATTACACATCGGTACAAAGGCTTACGCGCTTCTGTAGGTAACAACGATCGTTGTTCCCTACACATGACGGGCAACTAAAGACTGATAATCATAGTCCATCATTTAATCACATAAATCACAGTTCAGACAATGTTAACCGCCAACATCCGACACTTACCACATACACTTAGCGAATGAACCACTTAATCTCAATAGGGCGCTTCCACCCTTCCCGTCTTCCATCCTTCCAACCCTCCAATCATCCCATCCTTCCAATCTTCCAATCGAATTTTTGCTTGCTTTTCCTATGGGGGTGTGCTAAAATCACGCAACATTCGTGGTAGATTGACACCGTAAGGAGAACTCGCGACAATATGAGAGAATATCGAACAGAACAGATCCGAAATATCGGAATAATCGCGCATTCCGGCGCAGGGAAAACATCGCTAATCGAAGCCATGCTCTATAACGGGGGCGCAGTTGAGAGAATGGGGGATGTCGACCAAGGAAACACGGTCGCCGACTATTCTCCGGACGAAATAGAACGCAGAACGACACTTAACTGTTCGGTTTGCATTGCGGAATGGAGCGAACACAAGTTAAACATCATCGACACCCCGGGAGCGGAAGATTTTTATGGCGATCTTGAGAGTGTACTCCGCGTTTCCGATGCTGTCGTAGTCGTGATTGACGCGACCACCGGCGTTGAAGGAGGAACGGAAAAGGTCTGGGAAATCGCGGATAAGTACGATCTGCCGCGGCTGATATTTGTCAATAAAATGGACAAGGAGAACGCCAGTTTTGAAAACGCGCTGGCGAGTGTCGAGGAAGTATTGGAGGCAAGCGCCACCGTCCTGCAACTTCCAATCGGCGCGGAAGAAAATTTCGCCGGCGTCGTAGACTTTATGTCGATGAGCGCCTTCATGAAACCCGACGGAATCAATCCGACGCCCAAGTCGGAGATTCCCTCCGATCTTGAAGCGCAGGCAACGGAATATCGCGAACAGCTTGTGGAGGTCGCCGCCGAGGGTGACGATGAGTTGATTGAAAAGTTTTTTGAAGGCGAATTGACGGACGAGGAAATCGGTATCGGTTTGCAGTCGGGGATTTCTGGTGGAAGCGTCGTGCCGGTGCTTTGCGGATCCGCCCTGGAAAATATCGGCGTTCAGCAACTGATGGACGCGATAATAAACTGCTTCCCGTCTCCCGTTGATGCCAAGCCAATCCAAAGCGCCGATGATGAAACCGCGCTTGAGGCTTCGCCGGATGCGCCGCTGTCTACGCTCGCATTCAAGACGATGGCGGACCCGTTCTCGGGTCGGCTCACATTTTTCCGAGTCTACTCCGGGATACTAAAAGGGGATTCCCAAGTCTTCAATTCGACGCGAGGAGAGAACGAAAAGATTGGAAAAGTCGGCTACAGTCACGGAAAGAGTTCCATTGGCGCCGCGCAGGTAGTGGCTGGCGATATCGGCGTCGTCCCCAAACTCTCAATTACGCAGACAGGCGACACCTGGTGTGAAAGCGGCAATACCGTCCAACTTCCCGGAATCGAATTTCCCAACGCCGTGATTTCATTCGCCATCAAGCCCCTGCGAGAAGGCGATGATGAGAAACTCATCTCGACCTTGAACAGAATGGGAGAAGAGGACCCGACGTTCAGACTTGAGCGAAATGAGATTACCTCGCAACTCTTGGTGTCAGGTTTGGGAGAACTTCATATCAGTCTTACTCGCGAACGAATGAAAGATCGATTCGGTGTCGAAACCGACGTTGACCCGCCCAAAGTGCCGTATAGAGAAACGCTTCGCAGGCGTGTCAGCGGGATTCAGGGCAGATACAAACGCCAATCCGGCGGCCGCGGGCAATTTGGCGACTGTTGGATAAATGTCGCGCCGCTTGAGCGAGGCAGCGGGTTCGAATTTGTGGATAGTATTGTCGGCGGATCGATTCCGCGCAACTATATCCCGGCCGTCGAGAAGGGAATCCGCGATAAAATGGAACAAGGCGTCATTGCCGGTTATCCGCTTGTCGACACCCAGATTGAACTTTACGACGGCAAGCACCACCCCGTCGACTCCTCCGACTTCGCATTCCAGATGGCGGGTTCGCTCGCCTTCTCGGCAGCCGCGGACCAAGCGAATCCGGCGTTGCTCGAACCGATAATGGATGTCACCATCACGGTTCCCGAACAGTTCATGGGTGACATTATCGGCGACTTGAACAGCAAGCGAGGGCAGGTGATGGGCGTGGAGCAGGCAGGCAAGCGCCAAGTGATTCAAGCCAACGTTCCGCTCGCCGAGATGCTGCGTTATTCGATTGACCTCAAATCGATCACAAGCGCGCGGGGCAGTTTTACGATGGAGTTTTCACGTTACGAGATTGTCCCCGAGGAGATCGCCCAAAAGGTCGTCGCTATGGCAAAAGACCAAGCGAGCGAATAGCGCGTGCTATAAAGATCCCCGCGCCCGCCGTAGGAGCGATCTCCAGGTCGTAACATGCGTCCACTGTAGGAGCGATCTCCCGATCGCGACATGCGTGCCCGGTAGGTGCGGTTTCCAACCGCACCATCGGGATCAAGTTAAGAAAATCTACGCATTATTTGTCTAATTCCCTACATTGATGCCGCCTGCATTTCGGGAAATCTCCCGATTTCAAAAAAAAGTTTAGTTTCCCGAAATCGCGTTGAATTTTTTCTGGAACTTAAAAACGTTATGTGTGTGTAGTATAATACATGATCGTTGAAAGACACTGCCCCCAAATAAAAATATTGTCAACCCGTCGTTATTCGGCGGATGCAAGCCGGTTTTTGCGGGCGAGATTAACCCGTAGACAAGCGATAAGAGAGGCGATCTTTTTGCGATTGTTAACATCTTGTTCACCTTCGCGCGGGCGTGAACCCGCGTCATCACTAGAAAGCGCCGACGCGGATCAGGTGAACGCGCCCCGAAAATCCGCCGTATGTTCACGTTTCTGTGCCTATGGCAGTTCACCTTTTCGGGCGTATTTTTCACCAAAAGCAGGAAAAAATCGTCCCGATGCCTTCAAACGCGCGCTTTTGTTCACGTTCTATGCTCCGCAATCAAGCGAGCGGATAGCGAGTAGGATTTTCCACTTGTAGGAGAGATCTCCTAATCCCGACGTGCGTCCCCGGTAGGTGCGGTTTCCAACCGCACTAATACTCCAATCAAGAGATGCGCCCTTCGGTAATGGGTTGAGGTTGAAGGGCGCTTTTTTGTTAAACCACCGTTTCTTCCTCGCTCGGTCCGGATTGGCAAATCCGGCCCGACGTGATATCCGGTAAAGGAAACGCCGCCCATGAGCGCCGCATCGACCGTACATAGCAGTTTGCAAACAGCGCAACTGGATCAGATCGCCGCCGATTTTCGCGGGCGGATAGGTTTCTACATTGAGGATTTGAAATCCGGCGCCACGCGCCACTACAACAGAAACCGGTGCTTCCCTACCGCGAGCGTCTGCAAGATCCCGGTGATGATTGAACTCTTCCGCCAAGTAGAGGAGGGATGCCTTTCTCTGGATGAGCGCCACCGCCTTCATTCCGAAATCTCTACCCACGGCTCCGGGCTGCTAAGCCTCCTCAGAGATGAGCCGGAACTGACCCTGCACGACTACTGCAGGCTTATGATCTGCGTGAGTGACAACATGGCGACAGACCAGTTGATAGAGATTGTCGGACCAAAATCTACCAACGCCATGCTGGATGCGCTCGGCTTTCCCGACACCCGAACCAGCGTGACGCTCGGACGCTACCATTATCGGATGTACGGCATGGATGATGAGCCCTGCAACCGTGAGAACGACCGCGTGCTAGCTGAACGATCTCGGATGCGGGGCGTGGATCACGATTGCTTGTCGTTTCATGATTCCCTCGAAAACAACGTCTCGACGCCGCAGGACATGGCGTCAATTCTAAAACAACTGTATTACGCGCAAATGGTTAGTCCGGGCGCCTCGGCCGCCATGCTGGATATGCTAAGGGGAGGTCGAGATCGCCGCATGATCCCGCGTCACCTGGATCGCGAACTCCCAATTGCCCACAAGTACGGGTCAAGCGGCCGAATCAAAGGGGATGTAGGCATCGTATACTTGCCCACCGGACCGCTCATCATCTCCGCATTCGCGCTTGCCTCCGACGACGATGCCGCCGGGGATGAGGCAATTGCCGAGATTAGCAGGTTAGCCGTGAAGGCAATCTCGCCAGCGAGCGTCAGTGACTGAATCTACCGTTCAGATGATTGTCAACTTATACTCCATGCTGTTAGAAACTGCGTCTTTTTGTAGGAGCGATCTCCAGGTCGCGACGTGCGTTCCCCGTAGGATCAAGCGAGTGGATAACGAGTGCGATAGAAATCCCCGCGGTTTCCAACCGCACCTACCGCCAGACGCTTGAAAATACGCAATTTCCAGCGGTGTGTAGTATAACTTCAATTTCCGCCTGGGCCGAATCTTCAACAGATGAAAGGAGCGCTGAATTCTCTATTTGAGCAGTCACTCGTGACGCAATAACCGATTGTTATTAGGACTTACGCGAATTGCCCCGGCACATAGGCAAGGACAAGCGTGTAAAGTAATACGTAATGCGTCATGCGTAAAGAAGATCCAGAATCTTTCAAACGACTGGATATGCTCAAACGGAAAAATCGCAGAATATGGGAAAACTCGTTGGTGTTGACATTGGCGGAACTTTTACGGACATCGTCGCGCTAGACGAAAATCGCAAAGACTTGCGTATCACGAAGACTGCCACCACGCCGAGCGATCAATCGGTCGGGTTAATCGCCGGGCTTGACGCTTTAGACCTGTCTTACGCCGAGATTGAATTGGTAATTCACGGCACAACCGTGGCGACCAACGCCATCTTGGAGCGCAAGGGCGTCCGTTGCGGACTCATTGCGACTCGCGGGTTTCGGGACATATTGGAACTTCGACGCCGAGATCGGCCTCATGCCTACGGTCTCAGCGGATCTTATGAACCTCTCGTGCCGCGTGACCGACGCAAGGAGGTCGCGGAGCGGATCACCGCCGAAGGGGAAGTCCATGTCCCTCTAGACGAAGCGGCGCTCATCGCCTCCGCCCAAGAACTTGTGGCAGACGGAGTGGAGGCAATCGTCATCAGTTTCCTGAACGCCTACGTCAATCCCGTCCATGAGCAACGCGCCAAGCGCCTCCTCGAATCGCGTTTTCCCAATATCTACGTTGTGGCGTCGGCGGATATTCTCCCCCTGTTCCGGGAATTCGAACGCACGAGCACCGCCGTTGTCAACGCCTATGTTCAGCCCATCGTCAGCCGCTACTTGGCAAGGCTTCAAGACCGCCTGGAAAATCACGGCTACAACGGGAATCTTCTCATAATGCAGTCGAATGGCGGAATGATGTCCGTTGATGCCGCTCGCGATTTTTCGGTGAACACCGTCCTCTCCGGACCGGCTGCCGGAGTCATTGCCGCGACCAAGATTGCCGCGGAAAGCGGATTCGAGAATCTCATCGGCTACGACATGGGCGGCACGAGTCTCGACGTGTCGCTTGTGGTGGAGGGGACCCCGGCGGTGTCAAACGGGATCGAGCCCGAGTTTGGCATTCCGATCATGGTGTCAATGATTGACATACACACGATTGGCGCCGGAGGCGGGAGCATCGCGCGGATTGACGCCGGCGGTCTGCTACAGGTTGGGCCTGACAGCGCCGGCGCGCAGCCCGGACCGGTGTGCTACGGAATGGGAGGAACCGAACCGACAGTCACCGACGCAAACATGATCCTGGGGCGGATTAACCCGAACCAGCCGATTGCCGGGGGGAAGGGGTTCTCGTTTGACCTTGACGCCGCGAGGTCGGTCGTCGCGACAGAAATCGGGAAGCCGCTCGGTCTGTCGCTTGAAGAAGCCGCCATGGCAATCATCAGCGTGGCGAATAACCGCATCGCCGGGAGCATCCGACGAATCTCGATCGACCGGGGCCATGACCCGCGGGATTTCGTGCTGTTCTCATTCGGCGGCGGCGGGCCCCTGCTCGTCAGTTTTCTCCTTCGAGAACTCGGGGCGTCGCAGGCATTGGTGCCGTACTATCCGGGCATCGCATCGGCATGGGGATGCGTCATTGCCGACCTTAGGCACGACTTCGTGACCATGATAAATCGCGGGCTCTCCGAACTCGACGAAGCGGAAGCGGAACGTGTCTTCGCCGACCACTTGGCGCGCGGGCAGGAACTCATTGAGCGGGAGAAGGTATCCCTCACGGAGATAAGCGTCCTGCGCGAAGCCGAGGTCTCCTACGAGGGGCAAACGCACGTTATACGCACATCGCTTCCTTCCGGAGCCGTGTCGCCCGATTTGATAGCCGAGCGTTTCCGCCGCGCCTATCTTCGCCAGTACGGTCGAGTGGAGGAAGCCTTCGGCGGCATGGAGACGCTCTTGGAGCAGACTCCCATTCGGCTATTGAACTTGCGCACCTCCGTGATCGGCGTGAGGCCCGACCTGACACTGAAAGACTTCCTTCCCAGACCGCACACGACATTGGACGAAGCCCGAAAAGGGACTCGGGGGGTATATGTGGAGGGCGGTTTCATCGACTGTCCCATCTACGAGCGTTCCCGAATCCCGTGGGAATCTCGTTTTTCGGGACCCGCTGTTATTGAGCAATCGGACACAACCGTTTGGTTGGAGCCGTGGGTGAGGGTTGAGGTTGACGATGGAGGAAGCCTGCTAATCAGCGAGACATAGATGGTGCAAAGAAACCGATTTTTTGGTTTACGTTTGCTACATTATGCCATTTCGCGTGAATAATGGCGCCTATGATGTCCGGTTATACCGTTCACTTCTACCGTAGGCGGGGCATCTTGCCCCGCTCGCTTTGCGCGGCGACAGTTTGTAGGGTGGGCACTGCCCACCATTCCTTATAAGCTCACCATTTCGCGTGAATAATGGCACTTTTGATATCCGGTTATACCGTTCACTTCTACCGTAGGCGGGGCATCTTGCCCCGCTCGCTTTGCGCGGCGACAGTTTGTAGGGTGGGCACTGCCCACCATTTCGCGTGAATAATGGCGCTTTTGATATCCGGTTATACCGTTCACTTCTACCGTAGGCGGGGCATCTTGCCCCGCTGGCTTTGCGCGGCGACAGTTTGTAGGGTGGGCACTGCCCACCATTTCTTATAAGCCCACCATTTCGCGTGAATAATGGCGCTTATGATGTCCGGTTATACCGCACACTTCTACCGTAGGCGGGGCATCTTGCCCCGCTGGCTTTGCGCGGCGACCGTTTGTAGGGTGGGCGCTGCCCACCATTCCTTATAAGCTCACCATCGTACTGGGACAACAATGACACCTCTGGATTACGGCAAAACCTATCTTCTCGGAACAAATCCGGCAAATGAAGTGAGATTCTGGGTGGAGTCTCGCACGCGTATCATTGACGAGCGTAGCGGAAAAACGGAGGATTTCCTCCAATGCGCGTCGTGCAAGAGCGAGGACACGTTCGCGGAGAAAGATCTGTTCTACGAAGATAACTACGACTTTCTTCCCATCTTCGGACCGGAATACGGGCTAATCTTCCGGCGTCATGCGTGGTTTAACCCGGACTACAGAAGTTGTCTGAAAACCACAGATATGTTCGGCGGACCGGTTCAGCATCTTCGGGAGTTCGCCAGTTACAAAGAATTGACGAGCGCCGAGCAAATCATACGATACACGCATGAATTTTACCCGGTGATTGCGCAAACGGAAATTCATAACGACGAAACGGGATTACGAGCGATAATCGAGTACCCCGTCAAAACGCTGAATATAAGAAAAGCGGACAACGCGTACCAGATCGACACCGGCCCCGTGGCGTTTCCCGATCTCCGTGAGTCGTGCGAAAGACTTGTCGATTCTATCTGGCTCGCCTTTGTCGCTTTCAACGCACCGCACTTCGCCGATTTTGTCGTGGAGCGACCTACGTCAATCGGCAATGACCAAGACATGGCGAAGACTTATGTCTATCACTATTCCGAGCGCGTTAGCTTGACAGCGAGCAACCGACTTTATGCGGGATTATGAGTTGTTGCAATTCCAAGTTGCTACCCGTTCTCGTAGGTCGGGCTTCCAGCCCGACCATCTTGACGGGACACGACTCAAAACCGGAAATCCCCATCCATTTTCAAAGGGAGGGCATAAGCATGGACAATCTTGAAATGCAACAATACCTCTTCGATCTGCAAGGCTACTTGGTCGTTGAAAATGTCTTGAGCGAAGCGGAGGTGTCAAGATTCAACGCGCTGCTGGACAAGCGGGAACTTCCCGCCCCGGGACAGACGCAACGTTTCGGGGACGCCCCTGAGGGACCGGGCTTTCTGCAGTGGGGAAAGCCGTTCTGTGATTTGCTTGATCATCCCGCTATCTTGCCAATCCTCAGATTCCGTTTGGGTGACGCGTTTCGACTCGATCGAATCTACGGGATGTGTATGCAAGAGGGGATGCAAAGGGGAAGACTCCACGCGGACTACGGCGCCACCGCGCCCCACTCCGGCGCTCGACCGGCAGAGTATTTTCCCTTCCGCGATAATCAGATTGTTAACGGGTTCGTCGTCGTGACCTGGAATTTGACCGACACGGGACCGGAGCATGGCGGCTTCTGTTGCATTCCCGGCAGCCACAAAAGTAACTTCAAGCTGCCGCAAAGGATCGACGACGCGCCCGAAAAGGCGCCGTGTGTTGTCGTTCCAAACGCTCCGGCGGGTTCGGTCATCCTGTTTACAGAGGCGTTGACACACGGAACGGCGGCGTGGACCGCAAATCACCAACGGCGATCTCTCCTGTACAAATACTGCGTGTCATATTTGGCGTGGAAATCGGAGCGGGTCCAACCTCCCACAAGCATAGAACTCACGGCGCGGCAGAAAATTCTCTTTCGTATTCCCAGTGATCCGCTGCGATTCTTTCCATCGCTTTTTGAAGAGTCTGAAGGGTAAATGAACGATTCATTGTCGCAGCGTCGGGATCGGGAGATCCTCCTACAGGATTTGAATATAGATAAGGGTTAACGGCATACGGAGTATGCCTACTACTTTAACGCCCGATGAATCGGGGGACTACAATCATCTGATGCGTATGACTTATTGAATTAAAATTGTCGCCGCGCCTCATCACTAATTCACGGGTGAAATAGCGCCTTTAAGTTGGCGCGGTACGGCGGTCGAGCAATGCCCTTTTCCGTAATGATGGCGGCAATCAGGTGGGCGGGTGTGACATCAAATGCCGGACTGTACACCTTGACTCCCTCCGGCGCGGTTCGTTTGCCAAAACCTTCCGTGACCTCCTCCGGGGCGCGTTCCTCAATCGGAATTTCGTCTCCGGTGCCCGTTGAGAGATCTAGCGTGGAGGTCGGCGCGGCGACGTAGAAGGGGATCCCGTGTGCTTGGGCGAGTATGGCGACGTTATACGTACCGATTTTGTTCGCCGCGTCTCCGTTCGCGGCAATTCGGTCCGCGCCGACGACAGCGCACTGAATTTTTCCCTCCTTCATGACTTGGGCGGCCATGTTATCGCAGATTAGCGTGACGTCGATTCCCGCCTGCATCAACTCCCACGCAGTCAAACGCGAGCCTTGCAGCAACGGGCGAGTTTCATCGGCGTAAACGCTAATCTTTTTGCCGGCTTCGTGCGCGGTGAACATGACCGCCAGGGCTGTGCCGTAATCGGATGTTGCCAACCCTCCGGCATTGCAGTGCGTTAGAATGGTGTCGCCTTGATTCAGGAGTTCCAACCCGTGTTTCCCGATGGCGCGACACATGGCGCGATCTTCCTCTATGATTGCCAACGCCTCGTTTAACAGTATTTGCTTCAACTCCGGAATATCGACGTGCCGGTGCTTTTCCGCGGTCTCGGTCATGCGGTTGAGCGCCCAGAACAAGTTCACCGCGGTGGGTCTCGATGTCCCGAGGTAGTCGGTAACCTTTGTTAATTCTTCAGAAAATTCGGCGTAGTTTGCCGCCTGCGAATTCCAGACTCCCAACGTCGTTCCCAGCGCCGCCGCGATTCCAATCGCGGGGGCGCCGCGAACTTGAAGCGATTTAATCGCTTCCCACACTGTCTCTACATCATCGCAGTGAATCTGCTTAAACTCGTTGGGCAGCCGCGTTTGGTCAATTAACCGTATTCTGCCATCTACCCATTCAATCGTCGGAATCGGCATTCCTCTCATCCTCCAGTCGGGAAATCTTCAAGCAACGGAACGTTTATCGGCATCCTAAATGCGCGTGTAACCAACGTCCATTATATCGCTTGCCGCTAATCAATGCAACGGAAAAAGGACGGCTCGACGCGCGCGATAATTTTCAAGACGCGAGATTCGGTTTGCATTGAATTTTGGAGGATGCTATGCTATATTTTTGATACTCTGGCTGCTCGTGCGCAAAAAACGCCAAGGCAAACCAAACTTTGAATGTCGCCTTACTTCCATTAGGCGGAAAAAATGAACGAAGAGCCGCGTTACAACGAAACCTTCTACAAGTTCACGCAATTCAATTCCTGCATAATTAATCTTGACAGCGGCGCCAAAACCGGCTTGGATGAGATTCGCCCTCCAATCTGCTGGAAAACCGTCTTTGGAAATGAGAACCCGGTCGAGATTGAGATTGGTTGCGGCAAGGGTCGTTTTCTGCTTGAAGCCGCAAGACAGCGCCCGCAGATTAACTATCTGGGCATAGAGCGGGCGCCGAAATATGTGCGACGGATACAAGAGCGATTTCAGAAATATATCAAGCATACCGGGCGCCGCAGCGGCGTGGAGGGTAGTCTCTTTCCGAACGTGCGATTGGCTTGGAGTGACGCGGCGCGGTTTGTCGATTGCTATGTCGCCGAGAAGTGCGTGCAAGCGTATCATGTTTATTTTCCCGATCCGTGGCCAAAAAAGCGTCAGCACAAGCGCCGCCTTTTCAGAAATGAGACATGGCTGCGCGGGATTGAGCGCACGCTTTTGCCAAGCCGTGGCCGCCTCTATGTTGTGACAGATTACAGCGAGTATTTCGATGAAATTCGATGCAGGCTGGATCGATTGACCTGCCTCGTCGAGAGATCTTCGGCGCTAACCGAATCGGAGCATATCCAAACAAATTTCGAGATGAAGTATCTGGCGGAGGGACGGAAGATTTACCGCGCAGTATTCGAGAAACCTGACGCCGAAGAGATTGATGCATGTTAGCCGAAAGCAAAAAATACGATGATTTTGGCGATAATCGTAACTTTGTAGGGAATAACGATCGTTATTCCCTACGATTCCGATTCAATTGATGCGCCGGAGTTGTTTAATTCCGAGCGACGTTTGTACGACCGTGGGTCGGGATCGGGAGATCCCTCCTACAGTGAGAATTACGTTAGCGCGAACCAGCAGAGGATGTCGATTTAGCTCATGAACCTCCAAAATCCTAGCTCCCACAAAAATCTCCCATCAAGCCCCGGCGTCTACCTGATGAAGAATGCGGGAGGAGACGTCCTCTACGTCGGCAAAGCGTCGTCGCTGCGCCAACGCGTGGCTTCCTATTTCCAACCTTCGGCGCATCCGTATTCCATGGTCAAGCCGATGATGCGCTATGTCGAAAATGTAGACTATGTCGTCACCGCAAACAGCGTCGATGCCCTTATTCTCGAGAACAATCTCATAAAGGAACACCAGCCGCGCTACAACGTCAAACTGAAGGATGACAAACGCTATCCCTACCTGAAAGTCTCTGTCCAAGAACCGTTTCCGAGGCTGTCTGTCACCCGTCAAACCGATAACTCCGGCGCCAGATTCTTTGGACCGTATGTGCATGTTCGGGCGATTCGTCAGACCATCAAACAACTCACAAAGATATTTCCCATCCGCACATGCGGTTTGGACTTGGAAGCAACGGGAAATCCCTATCGCGTCTGTTTGGACTATCACATTAATCGCTGCCCGGGCCCCTGTGCCAACCTGATTAATCGCGCCGATTACGACGACATTGTCCAGAACGTTTGCAGTTTCCTGAGCGGCAACACGCGGGCAGTCATCCAAGAACTGAAAAAGAAAATGGAGTCAGCCGCCGCGGCGCTGGATTTTGAGGGGGCGGCGAAGTACCGTGACCGAATCGAAACCGTCAAGCAAGCGGTCGCCAAACAGAATCTCGACACCGTTTCCGCCGCGGATGAGGATGTCATCGGACTCGCCTACAACGGCGCGGAGGCGTGTGCCCAAGTCTTGATGATTCGCGACGGGAAGTTGATTGATAGGGAGCATTACTTCCTGAACGATGTCGATTCGGACTTGCCGGTTCAATCGTTGACAGCCTTTGTCCAACAATACTATGAGCACGCCTCGTTTGTTCCCAAAACCGTTGTGTTGCCCTACGAGACCGAGATGCCGGAGGCGATTCAAAAATGGTTGTCCGAGAAACGGGGCAGCGGAACGCACTTGCACATCCCGCAAAAAGGACGTATGCGCCGACTTGTGGAAATGGCATCAAAAAACGCGGAGCTTATTCTCAATCAAAAGGAAACAAACGTAGTTTACAGAGCCGGCGATAACCCCGCCTTGATCGAATTGCAGGAGTTGTTGAGTCTCCCTCGTCCGCCTCAGCGAATCGAAGGGTTCGACATCTCCAACCTCGGAAGTCAATTTGCCGTTGGCTCGATGGTGGTGTTGGAGGACGGCTTGCCTGCCAATTCGGAGTATCGACGTTACAAGATCCGCGGCGTGGATGGTCAAGACGACTTTGCCATGATGAACGAGGTTTTGGGGCGACGGCTGCGCCGCGCGGTTGAAGAGAACGTCTTGCCCGATCTTATTTTGATTGACGGCGGCAAGGGACAGCTAGGCGCGGCTTGCGAGGCGTTGGAAACGCTCGGCCTTAGCCATCTTCCGGTCATCGGGCTTGCCAAACGGTTCGAGCATATCTTCTTGCCCGGACAATCGGATCCGATTGTGCTCCGCCACGACAATCCGACGCTTCATCTTATCCAGAGGCTGCGGGATGAGGCTCACCGATTCGCGCTTGCCTACCATCGTAAATTGCGCAGTCGGGCGATTAGCCATTCCGTGTTGGACGAAATCCCGAACGTCGGCGCCAAACGCAAACAGGCGCTGCTTCAGCATTTCGGGTCAATTGAGAATATCCGCGGCGCGAGTCTCGACCAACTGCTGTGCGTCAAGGGCATTACCCATGCGATAGCGGCAAATATCCGGAAACACCTGACCGAACGAGGAAACAAAACTTAGTTCGAAAAGTAGTAGGCACACGCCGTGTGCCGTAACCGCCTCACGCATTGAAACCGAGTTTTTTCCTCAAAACTCGGTTTCTTCCCGGACTCAATGCGGCTTCAACATATCGGTTTAACCCGCTCATGACGTACAACTAACGACTGACAATCATAGTCCATCACTTAATCACAAAAATCACAGTTCAGACAACCTTAACCCCCGACACTTACCACATACACTTAGCGAAGGAACCATTCAGCAACGGACAATAACGGGAGGCAAAACTGCCATGATTGGAACGGCGCTTTTTCTAGCACAATCCCTATTAAATGCCGGCGCGCCTCAAGCGTGGAAATGGGATGTGAACATCTACGACCGTCCCGGCTGGTCAACGCCTTGGATCGGTGGTCCCAAACTCATCGGCGATGAAATCCTCATCCAGTGCGTTACACACCCCGAAGATATCTACTACGACGATTGGTACGCGGAAGTCAGCGAAACCGTGACGCTCTCGTCAACGGATGGCGGGCTAACTTGGAAGGAAACTTCCAACGAGCGCTTTACCGGCGAACCGACAACCCCCGCTGATGACATAATGGTCGATGTCTCCACATGCTCCGCCCTCACGGATGAGGAAGACCGCGAAAGAAAACGGCGGTTGGAGGCGGCCGGGCTCGGGCATTTATACGATACAACGCTCGGCAGCGTGCCATCGGGCTGGCTAATCTACCCCGACTCAGTGGCAGCCGAACTCAAGGCAAAAGGGTACTCCGTGTTTGACGAGCACCCGACCATTCCCGAAGGGCAAGCCGCCGTTTACGCACGCGCCATAAACGCAAAGTATTCCACGGACCGCGGGGCGACTTGGATCGACGCGGACATTCAAGGGTTGCCGGTTTTCGGACATGGCCCCGTTCCCAACGGAAGCCTCGAGTTGTCCGATGGCGCCAGACTTGAGCTCTTTTACGGATGCGAGCTTCATGAGCAGATGCGGTCGGTGTACGTGCTGCGTTCAACCGACAACGGAGTGAACTGGCGGGCGGCTAAAATACCTGCCGATCCGGGACTATCGCTGACGGAAACATCAATGGTGGCGTTCCCTAGCGGCAGAGTGCATATCATGATGAGGTGCGACGTTGGCGGCGACGGCTACATCTACTCGACCAATTCCGACGATGGCGGTTTGACGTGGAGCCCGGCGAAGCGCACGCCTATACGGGGTCAACCGCTCCTGCTGCTCAAACTCCGGAATGGAGCGATACTCTGCACCTACTGCCATCGCTCATTCCCCGCAGGGATCCGAGCCTGTCTGAGTTACGATGAGGGGGAAACCTACGATATTGAAAATGAAAAAATCTTGCGAGACGACGTGATTCCCGGTCCCTGGATTTCGCCGTGCGGTCCCCCTTCGGTTGAACTTGACGATGGCACAATCTTCACCGTCTACACCTTGCCGAAAGTAACCCGACTGAAACCGGGAGAAACAGCCGACGGAGGTTTGTTCAGCGTTCGTCCGAAGTACCACTGCTATGTTGCGGGCAGCCGTTATACTTTGAACTATGTCCGTCCGCTACCGGGCAAGTGATGTGTATCTCGCTACATTTGTAGGGTGGGCACTGCCCACCAGCATTGGAATTAAGTTAGGCGTTTTAGGGGGCAGATTGCGCGATTTTCTCTCGGCAAGTGCCTAACACAGTTTTCCACTTGTGAGATCTCTATCGCACTCGCTATTCACTCGTTTGATCCGCTGGGGCTTTGGAGTTTGATGTGTCCGCGTTTCTACAAATCTGTGGGATCTCTATCGCACTCATTATCCATTCGCTTGATCCCCGCTGGGGCTAAAATGCATTGGATTTCGCGATTTTATTAAGCCATGCAATCAACACAACGCTTTTCAGGAGCGAGGATTTTAAAGTTGACAAGGCTTTGTGGGCTCTAGGTTCCAAAATGAGAATTGCTGGTGTGATGTCAAGAACAAGGTTGACAGCCGCTAGGAACGCGCCTATAATGTCAGTAACCCGAAAGCCGACGCGCCTCATCCACGATCAATCGGGACGACCTACACTAACATGGACAAAATAATCGCCATAGCCATCTGCCTAACGCTTGCCAGCCTTCTGTTCATACGCAGAAGCGAGGCCGGATTCGATCCGCAAACCGGTATTTTCCCGAATGCCCCCGAGAGTCAGTTTGCCATCGCCGCGGGATTGTTCATACTGTCAAGCCTGATAATCGGAGCGACTCGCGCCGCGGCGTCAGACTCGGATGATGCGCCTGAAACACCAAATGCCCGCTACATCACCCGAATGGACGCGTGTCAGCCGCAATCTGCCCTCTCGGATAGAATGGAGCAGGGCAAATGGCAAGTGATAACCTACGAAACGGAAGAGCTTAAAGGGTCTATGGTCGGGGCGCTATCCCTCATCAATGCCCCGGATCTGACCATACCGCTGGACGTTGCCGGCTGGCACAAGGTCTACATCGGCTACTGGAATCCCGCTCACCTATACGATGACGACCCGATCATTAAGGTCAAGCTCAGCGACCAACCGGCGTTTCGCATCTTTCATGAAGGCGCTAGCGCCGATAGACAAGATTCTACTTTCCTGCGCGAAGCGTTTTTCGATTGCGCCGACCTTACCGGTCAAAACCTCGTCATCGGCAAGTCAAACGGCATCTTGGGCAAGCAGATGTTCTTCGCTTATGTCAAGTTGATCTCCATGAGCGCCGAGGAGGTTGACCGCGTCGTCAAAGATCGCGCCGATACCAGCAGGCGAAAGCTGGCGGTCAGCATTGATGGAGCCAGTTATCTTCACCTGTGCGAGTTCAGCGCACCCGGCGACATACTTTCGCTTGTCGAGCCTTATCGCCATTCCGACGTAGGACGAATCTTCTGGGCAGTCTGCTACGGCGCCCTCACCAACTATCCCACGTCGGTTGAGGGAGCACAATATCGGGTAGAAGGCGCATGGGCAAACCTTATTGATCAGGCGTATCACGATCGCGACCGAGGCATCACGCCTAGGCACCGAGGCGAAAAACAGACGCTGAACACGCTCAGAACATTGACCGCTCGCGGAATCATTCCCCAGCAGTTGGCGGCAGATCACGTGCATAGCATGGGAAAGGGCATCAAGTTTGATCTGATGTTTCGCATGGGTATCCTGGGAAATGTGCCGCGGCAACCCGACAGGGGTGATTTCGTGTCGTTGCATCCCGAATATCGCCAAGTGCGCCGAGACGGCACGGTGATTGAAAAAGCCAGCTACGCTTTCCCCGAAGTGCAGGGTCTGATGCTGGATCTCATTCGAGAGGCGACAACGCTGATCGACGCAGATGGGATTAATCTCTGCTATACCCGCGGTCCGCGCTTTCTCTCATACGAGCAACCGATACTGGACGCCTTTGCAAGCAAGTACGGCGAGGATGCGCGCCGCGTAGATCCCGCCGATCCGCGCTTGCTTGAGATTCGCGCCGGCATCATGACGGACTTCATGCACAAGGTGCGTCGGACGCTTGACGAGGTCGGCGCCGAGAAGGGCAAACGACTGGAACTCTCAATCTGGGCTTGGCCGCATGACCAACCCGTTTGGCTCGGAGACCGCCCCATTGACGAGGGGCTCGATATCCGAGCGTGGATAAAGGCGGGATTGTTGGATAGCGTGGTCTCTCGCGGACGTGATCCTGAAAACGGTTTATACGGCATTGACAGCGATTACATAGCGCTCGGCAAAGCGCATGACTGCACGTTTATCCTTGCCGATGGCGAATACATGCGCGCGCTCGGCGAAGAAAAAAGGCGACATTGGTTGTCCGCCGCGATGGAAGCCGGCGTCGAATACTTCGCTTACTGGGATGCGGATTTTGCGCAGATCAATCCGGAACTCTGGGCGTGGCTGCGCCGCATGGGCCACTTGGAAGAGCAACTTAACTGGGATCGCGACGCGCATGAAATCAAATCCATACAACTCCGCACAATCGACGGGATTGATGTGCTGAAGGGTTTGTCTCAAGCCGTGTATTCGGGCGGTTAGCAAACTGGTCCCTCCGATTGCTGTAGGACGAATTCCCGAAACATCCGAGCGGCGTGAAAGCGGCGCAGTGATGGACAATCCGGACACCAATCCATACAAACCGATTTACATGAATCCTAAGGAATCTAACCAGATGAAAATCCACCTAACGTACAAGATCTGCCTTCTTCTCATTTCATCCCTATTTCCACAAAGCGTTTTCGCCCAAGATTACACCCGATGGGGGTTGCCGGAAGGCGCGATAGCGCGTCTTGGAAAGGGGCGTATATCGGATATCGCCTATTCGCCGGATGGCGCGCGTCTGGCTGTCGCAAGTTCTATCGGAATTTGGATTTACGATGCGTACTCAGGAGAAGAGATTGCTCTATTCACCGGACATACGGATCGGAGGACCGTGAGAGTCGTGTTTAGTCCCGATGGCGAAACGATCGCAAGTGCGAATTTTTACGGAACCATCCACTTGTGGGACGCGGTCACGGGCACACACAGACTGACTGTAGCTGTAACAAATGCTATAGGTTACGACGTTAGGTTAGCGTTCAGTCCGGATGGCAGGACGCTCGTCGTCAATGCAGGCGATTCGCTGTTGTCCTACAATGCCATCTCGTTGTGGGATGCGGTCACGGGTGTCCACAAGCAAACACTTGAAGGGCATACTGCCCCCGTCACTTGCATGGCGTTCAGTCCGGATGGAGGGACGCTCGCTAGTGGGAGCAAGGACGAGACCATCCGTCTGTGGGATGCCGTAACTGGCGCACATAAACACACACTCAAGGATGATGGTGATGGTAAGGTCTTAAGTATAGCGTTCAGTAGCATAGCGTTCAGTCCGGATGGAGGAACAATTGCCGGGGGAAGTTGGGACAGTACCATCCGTCTGTGGGACGCGGTGACTGGCGCACATAAACCGACTCTCGAAGGGAATAGCTCCAGTATCACTTGCTTAGCATTCAGCCCGGATGGCGGGACGCTCGCCGTCGGAGGTTACACCGGGAACATCGATCTGTGGGATACGGTGACTGGCGTCCACAAGCAGAGTCTCAAGGGGCATACGTCTGGGGATATTACCGTAGTGTTCAGTCCAAGTGGGAAGACGTTGTCCAGCGCGAGTTTCGACATGACCATGCGTCGGTGGGAAGCGGACGGGAGCAACAAACGGATGGCATTGGAAGGATACGATGAGATTTCTATCGTTTTTAGCGTAGCGTTCAGTCCGGATGGAGGGACGCTCGCCGTCGGAAGTTATACCGGGAACATCGATCTGTGGGATGCGGTGACTGGCGTCCACAAGCAACGTCTCAAGGGGCATACCGGTCTGGTTGGTAGCATAGCGTTCAGCCCGGATGGAGGGACGCTCGCCAGCGGGAGCACGGACAGGACCATCCGGCTGTGGGATGCGAATACAGGCGTCCACAAGCAGAGTCTCAAGGGGCATACGCATGGGGTCACTGGTGTAGCGTATAGTCCGGATGGAAAGACGCTCGCCAGCGGTAGCCACGACAACACCATCCGCTTGTGGGATGCGGCTACAAGCGTTCAAGTGCAGACTCTCAAAGGACACACGGAGTCGGTGAGAAGCGTAACGTTCGGTCCAGATGGGAAAACGCTCGCAAGTGCGAGTGGAAGGCATCCCTATCAATCTGGAGGTGACAACACCATCCGGCTGTGGGATGCCGTTACGGGTGAATACAGACGCGTGCTCACCGGGTATACACAACCTGTCAATTGCGTAGCGTTCAGTCCGGATGGAAAGACGCTTGTCGGAGGGGGTGAAGACGGCCTCCATCTGCGGGATGCGGTCACGGGTATCCACAAATGGATCAGAAAACCAGATGCAGGGGGAGTCGAAAGTGTAACGTTCAGCCCGGATGGAAGTACCATCGCCATCGGAAGTGGCAATTTCACGGTAATCTTGTTGGATGCGGTAACGGGCGCCCACAAGAAAACCTTAAAAGGCCATACGAGATGGGTCAGTGATGTAGTGTTCAGCCCGGATGGGGGAACGCTTGCCAGTGGAAGTGCCGATGGCACGGTGCTTCTGTGGTCAATGACGCCGTACATCGGCAGATGATTTTCCGTCAGCGCCTCCGCCTAATTTGCCAATGCAACGATCGGGTTTTACCGATCACTACTATACGAGAGGAAAAAACCGATGAACAACTTACAAACCTATCTTGATGCCTACAATCGCGACGGCTATGTCATTGTGCCGGACGTTTTTGATCCGGAGCGCGCCGCCGCCGCTTGTCGGGAGATGGAGAACCTGTTCTACGGCATGAGTTTCGAAGAGTATCTGGAAAAGTCGGACAAGGAGGGTGAGTACGCACCCCTAAAGACGGCTTACGGACATCAGTTTCCGTGCGGCAAAGATCCGCTTGACGGCTTGATTGAAAACGACTACCTGATCGACTTGATGGAAGTCATCCTGGGAACGGACCAGATACGATTCCTTTTCGGTGGATTGTTCCTCCGATCAGGTCCGACCGACACCGTCCCCGGAGGGTTCGGCATCGAACACTCTTGGCAGGGTTACCACACCGATCACCATACCGCCTGCTATTTGCCGCACACCCAGGACTCACATTTCAACGCCTATCTGATTGCCGGCGCCTTTCTTCACGATATCGACGATGACAACGTTCCCATGCAGCTCATCCCGGGGTCGCACAAGCAGATTCCCGCGTTGATACCGCGACTCATAGAGGAGGGCATCTTTAGCCACTGGTGCGCGATTAAGGACATTCGGGAGGTTCCGGAATTCGCTCCGCCAGTCCCCGCGAAAGGCAAGGCGGGCAGCGTTCTGCTGAGATCTTCGTACGGCGTGCACGCCGCCATCCCCTTCAAGAATAAACGCAATCGTCGGGCGACGTGGGGGTTTACGGTCTGTTCCGCGGCCTCAAGCGATTGGATGACGCGTCACATCGGTGAACGCGGACTGGAAACCGAGTTCACGCACACTTTCTGGGCAAAGACCACGCCCCGCGTCCGATCGCTATTCGGTTGGCCCCCGCCCGGACATCCGTACTATACGCGTGAAACGCTCAGCCTTCTTGCGGCTTGGTATCCCGAGATAGATCTCACGCCGTACGAAGAGCGTCTAGGCGCCTGAGCCCCGAACCGTGGGGTGAGGCTTTGTCAGCTCTAGGTTCCAAAATGATACGAATTCAAAATCTAAATGTTACAATCAATCGGAGGCGATCAAACGAACGAATAGTGAGTGCGATAGAGATCCCCAATGAATTGAGCAACTACAAACGGCCGGTGCTTGTAACTTATAGATTCGGAATTAGTATGAGAATTGCCGGGAAGAAACCGAGTTTTGAGGAAAAAACTCGGTTTCGTTTGAGACATTGGCATTGAAAAATTCCGCCCAAGCGGAGGAGTCTTTACATGAATTCCAGTTCGACGTTGAACCTAGACGGGAATAGCTGGTTCTTGAGCACGGATCCCGATAACGTTGGCAAAGATCAACGGTGGTATGACGAAGTGACGGGAGAGGCAAAGTCCACTCGCGTCCCCGGCATCATTCAGGAAACCTTCCCGACCTACCACGGCGTCGTATGGTACTGGCGCGAGTTTACGCCGCCGCCCAATCCCCACGAAGACGGACGTTACTTGCTGAAGTTCTGGCAGGTGGATTACCTCGCCGATCTATGGGTCAACGGCACGTACATCGGACAGCACGAAGGCACGGGAGACCCGTTTGCGCTGGATGTGACGGCGCCGATTGTACCGGGCGCCGTGAATCGGGTTGCCGTGCGTGTCCTCAACCCGACGAATGAACCGATTGACGGGATTACGCTGCCGGAATCAACCGTCTGGGCTAGAGGGATCCCATGCACCCCGGGGCTTGCCCTCAACTACGGCGGAATTACGGATTCGGTGGAACTGCAGATCGTCCCAGCGGTTCGGGTTGCCGACCTGCATGTCAAGCCGGACTGGAAGAGCGGCAACGTGGGCGTGAGCGCCAGTCTGCACAACGCGAGGAATCGGTCGGTCTCGGCAGAACTCCTCTTCACCGTCGCGCCAGCCACCGCCGGGAGTACATTGAATTCGGCGCTACTGGAATGTGAACTTTCGCCCGGAGAGACATGTGTCGAAGCCGAGTTGGCGGTGGGAACGCCGCGCCTCTGGGAACTCAACGATCCCTACCTGTACCGAGTCAGCGTCAGCGCCCGCGAGAACGAGTCGGCGTCAATAGATGAACAATCGACTCGTTGCGGATTCCGCGATTTTCGATTCGAGGATGGTTATTTTCGCCTCAACGGACGCCGTATCTTCGTCAAGTGCGCGCAGACCGACGCCAGAGCTCCGATTGGGCACCTGGTGGCGCACGACCCCGATCTGCCGCGCCAAGATCTGATTCACTGCAAAGCGACGCGGCACAACATGATCCGCTCCTTCGGAGGCCAAACGCCGCGCTATCAAATCGAGCTCTGCGACGAGATCGGATTGCTGGTGTATCAGGAGCACGCCGCGGCGTGGCGGATGGAACCGTCACCGCAGTTGCCCGAGCGGTTTCGCCGATCGGTGCAAGCCATGGTAAAACGCGATCGAAACCACCCGAGCATCGTCATCTGGGGAATGCTCAACGAAACGCACGAGGGACCGATTTACGACCAAGCCTTGGCGGGGTTACCTTATGTACGAGAACTCGACGACACGCGCGTTGTCCTGCTCAACAGCGGTGATTTTGCCGGCACCGGAAAATCCATCGCCGATTCAAAGTTGGAAGAGTGGGAGGATACGCTCCTTGACGTTCACCCCTACAAGACGGTGCCGCATCGCGCCGATGTAATCCAAGAGCTCCGCACGCTGGATAAGGATGGCAAACCCATCTTTCACTCTGAGGGAGGAATCGGCAGCGCCATAGACGTTGTGCGTCTCACGCGCCATTACGAACAGTTGGGAAGCGCCGACTGCGAGGATGCCGCCGTGGTGCGCCGCGGATTGGAGCAGTTCACCGCCGATTGGGAACGCTGGAATCTCGGCGACACCTTCGCCAATCCCGAAGATTACTTCCACCAGTGCATCGCTTGGATGGCGGAGTTGCGCAAGTTGGCGGCAAACGCGCTTCGCGCCAATCCGAACCTGATCGCCCACAACATCACCGGACTGGTTGACCCCAGCACAACCGGCGAGGGAATGCTATCCAGCACGTTTCGAGAACTCAAACCCGGTGTCATAGACGCCATGTTCGACGCGTTTGCCCCGCTGCGGTGGTGCTTGTTTGTCGAACCGGTTCAGGTCTTCTGCGGGCGATCGGTGCGGGTAGAAGCCGTATTGGCGAATGAGGATGCGCTTTCGCCGGGGGACTACCCGGTTCGGTTCCAAATTGTAGGTCCCCGAAATGTTTCCGTCTTTGACCGAACAGTGACGGTCACCATCCCCGATCCCGATAGCGGATCCGAGCCAAAGTTCGCGCTGCCTGTGCTTGATGAGCAGGCGGTGATTGACGGACCGCCCGGCAAGTACCGATTCTTCGCGACGTTCCAGAAGAATGCGGCAGCCGCCGGTGGAGATGTGGAGTTCTACGCCGCAGACGAGACGGCGCTGCCCGAAGTCAAGACCGACGTCCTACTTTGGGGGGCTGACGCGACGCTTGCGAATTGGCTGGAGGCGAATGGAGTCGCGACGCGAGGGTTTGACCCGAGCGAAAATGGTTCGCGGAACGTCATACTCGTGGGTGCTACCCCTCCCGCCAACAAAGCGGAAGCGTTCCGAGAACTTGCCAAACACATCGCCCGCGGCTCGCACGCCGTGTTCCTATCACCGGATGTCTTCGCGGAAGGGGATGACCGGGCGCGTTGGCTGCCGCTTACGAACAAAGGAGAGGTCGTCGGTTTGACCGTAATGTTATACCACAAGGACGATTGGGCAAAAAACCATCCGATCTTCGAAGGGTTGCCGGCCGGTCGCGTGCTAGAGCATACGTTCTATCGCGAAATGCTGAGTGGCACGGCATTTTCGGGGCAGGATGCGCCATCCGAGGCGGTTGCCGGCGCGATAAACACGTGCCTCGGATACAGTTCCGGGCTCACGGTGGCAGTCCGCGACCTCGGCGCGGGTAGGTTTACCCTTAACAGCCTCCGTATCCGTGAGAATTTGGGGAGCGACCCGGTAGCGGAACGTTTGCTGCGGAATATGCTGAACCATGCGGCGCGTCATGTCGATCTGCCGCCCGTTCCGCTGCCCGCCGACTTTGACGCTCAATTTGGGGCAATGGGGTATTAAAACCGTTGCCATAAAATGTTGGTGCATTGATTTCGTGGATTGAATAAATAAACCTGCTTGGTGCGGAATAATCAGCATTGTTTCCACACCAAGCCTGCGGGGCAAGATGCCCCGCCTACAGAAAACATGGACGATATAATTCAGATATCATCCGCACCAATATTCAAGCCAAATGGTATAACCAAAGAAAATCCTGTTTTAGGTTTTCGAGTCCTGCGGTAAGGTATAGTATGCACATTCTTGGTTCGGTTCTGGCGTTCTCGGCACTCAGTTTTTGCGTCGGACCGGAAAGCAATTCCCAATCGATTGAGACCGCGCCCTCCATTGCGGCGTATCGTGTGACGGCTCCGCCGATAATCGATGGAAAATTAACGGACGATTGTTGGGTAGAAGCCGAAGTTGCGGCCGGTTTCCGGCGCTCCGACAGCACATCCCGCGTCGAACCCTCCGCCACGGTTCAGCTTGCCTACGACGATGAAAATCTTTATGTTGGATTCAGATGCCCATTGTCCGATCCACAATCAGTAACCAGCGCCAAGAGTCTCGAGCCGAATCAGATGCTCGCTGGGAACACCGCACAGGTGTTCCTGGATCCGCTGTTGGATCACCGGCGCGAAGTCGGGCTTGCCGAAGACCCTGACGCTCTGTTTTATACCCATCCCGGTCCCAAGATTTTCCGATTTGCGGTCAACTCCGCGAATGGTCGGTATTCGGACCTTCTGGGGATTCCATGGTGGAAAGTTCCTTGGCAGAGCGCCACGCACATTGGAGACAGTTTCTGGAGCGCGGAGCTGGAGATTCCCTTTGCATCGCTCGCGTTCTTCGAACCGACGGACAGAAGCGGTTTGCAACCCGGTTGGGAATGCGCTTGGGGAGTCAATTTTGCGATTGACGATACTGTCTGGGTAGCAAACTTTGACCCGCAGAACGAAACTACCTCGCCCACTAAAAATAACCCCAAAGCAATAGAATCCGGCTATCCCCTGGCTTACGGCACTGCCACCGGTATTGACGTGGATCCGAATCCGCACCGGTGGGCGTACCTGATCGGAATTGGCCCGAAGATCGTCGGCGAGGTTCCCATTGCCCTCACCATGAGCAACCACACCGGCGCTCATCGCAAGGTTAAAGTCATAGCGTCGTCTATCTCTCATGACAAAATGGAAGCCGAGGACATATTTTCTCCTCAGGAAGGGATTTGGGAGGTAGCGCCGGAAGGAATTCATTGGACGCACGGGAGTCTATCGATTCCACTGCATTCACCGGGCGATCATCTTTTGCTCTTGTCCGTCCAAGATTTAGAAACCGGGAAGGTCGTCGCACATCGTCCCGTACTACTTGACGAGGTCGATGCCGGATTAGCGGTGTGGGACCGCTCATTTTACATGGATGAAAAAACCGCCGAGTTGACAATTCACTGCCTACCGGCGTCCGAGTCCCTTAGGACGGTTCGGTACGAATTGCGCCGAGCGGGAGAAACCGAGGCTCTGCAAAATCACACGGTTATACTTGACGACGAAAACATAGCTCGCGCAACCCTAAATATAGAGAATCTTCCTCCCGGTTCTTATCCTGTGACTATCACTGTAGACGATTATGACCACGCGCCTTTTGTGACTCTTCTGCGCAAATTGCCGCCGCGAGCAGGCAGCGTGCAGTATACCAATCGGGGGACGCTGCTGCGCGATGGCGAGCCGTTTTTTCCGTTCGGAATGTACTATGTCACGAACAATCTTAATGGGGAATTTCGAGAAGAGTACGCCGGCGCCGGGTTTAATACCTTCGTCATGGAATGGATGAATGCCAGTTCCTATGTTTCGATGGCGCGCGATATGAAGCCCTTCGGACTCGTGCCTATCGTCGGCATCCAGAATATGAGTGAGGTTTACGGATACGATTCCGCGCGCGATTATTCCTGGAACGGAATGCGTGAAGGCAGGTTCCCGAAAGCGCGAAAAGCTGTGCGGATGGTCGCGTCTCAAATCCCGGACAACATACTGGCTTGGTATACTCGCGATGAACCGAACGAATTGATGTATCCGTTGGTAAAGGGCTTGCACGACATCGTTAACGAGGAAGATCCGTATCATCCAAGTTTTACGGTTATCTTTACCCCTCACCTTTTCCCTGCGTATCATAGCGCGACAGACATCCTGGGACCGGATATATACCCCGGTTTTCCCGGCGGCCGCGTCGGACGGGTAGGCGAAGCCATGGGAAAAGCTGTGGAGGACATGAACGGCAAGCCCGTTCTTGCGGTTCTTCAGACCTTCTATGAAGATAACGGAGGACGGATGCCGAACCGGGCGGAGCTTCGATGCATGACCTACCATAGCATCCTCAGTGGGGTATCCGGTATTCTATACTTTTCATACCATCACGGCGGTCCGATGGCAGAAAGAGATCCACAGACATGGGCGGATCTCAAAGAACTCGCCGGTGAAATTCGAACTCTCGCGCCAATCCTTCTTTCAAGCCCACCATCAGACCTACTTCTTAAAGTCGATGCCGGAATTGGCGTTGATGCGAGATTGTATTCGCACGAAGGCGTTTACTATGTAGTTGCCGTGAATTATGAGAACCACGACATCAGCGCCGCGACGTTCAAGATTCAGTCTCCCGCAGAATCTTGCATCGGAAAGGTAAATGTCCTTTTTGAAAATCGAGATATCCAAGTTGAAGAAGGCGGGTGGAGGGACGACTTTGCGCCGTATGAAGTCCATTTGTACGCTATTCGCCCGAAATAAAATCTTCTTGTGAAGACCTTTTACCTCACTTTTCCGTCGCTAGATAATATCTCGTAGTCATCGCAACTATCAATTACACCTACTTGTGCGCAATTTGGTTCATTTGTACCACAATCTGTTAGATTGTGGGAGGCCCAAACTAACAGATCAACTGAGCGAATAGCGAAGGCGATAGAGATCCCTTGCGCTACGAGGGCGCGTCCAACTTCGGGGGTGATTCATATAACGCCAACCTTGATTAAGATACAATCAAAATATGTGTGAATATGAATGTCAATGACTATGAATTTCAACCGATTAAAGAACGGGAAACTCGAGTGAATATCTACTTTGCCAAAAATAGAAAACGTGATAAAATAGCGGTGGTTCGATTGTGAACAAGGATAGACGGAAATGTCGACTGTCACTCAAAGTAACGCCAGCCAACCGATCCGCATTGCCGATGTCATCGGCGGGCACGTCCATCCGGCGGTCTGCGCGACGAAAAGCGGCGACCTCCTAGTCGTGTACAACAAAGAGGGGGGTGGCGGAAAGGAGCTCCTGTTGAGCCGTTCTGCCGATGGCGGACGGACGTGGTCGGATTCAAAACCCATCCCCGTTATCCGAAATTGCTCTATCTACCCCGGATCACTAACGACATTCAGCGACGGACGAATCTTGCTAAACTGGTCCTGCTATTGCGAATCGGGAGATAAACTTTGGCGGCAGCCGCAGTTTTCGATAAGTGGCGATGATGGCGAGACGTGGTCGGAACCGCGCGACTATCCGATCCCCGATTGCAACAACTATACCTGTATGCGCCATGCCGCGCTTGAGTGGGGGCAGGATGGATGGCTATGTCCCTTCTACGATCGGTCTGTTCTTTACAACGTGCGGACGAATGAGATAAGTTCTTTCGGCGATGGACGAAATCACGGAATGGTGCCAATTGTAAGGTCATCGCGAGGGACGCTCATCAGCGGCGCGCCTCAGACGGTTGCTCCCGTGCCTGTCGGAGCGCCGGGAAATATGGTGAGGGGTCTTCGCTCCACCGACCACGGTCTGACGTGGGAGGCGCTGAACTGCTTCCCGCACTTTGGCGTCGCCGGGTACGACCTGACCGTGTTGACCAACGACTGGATTATCTTGACCTATATCGTATACGGCGTTGGCGTTGACGGAGAATACAGCTACGAGTTAGTCCGATCGCTGGATGATGGGGTGACTTGGGAGTTTGATGCCGCTTACGAAGTGCATAATCCCGGTCGGCGAATCATGGGACGCGGTTGGCCCCGCACCGTGCAAATTTGGGGCGAAACGCTAGGCACAGTCTTTTATGATCTGGATGCGGAACAACCCGGTGGACCAGGCGTGTTCATCGTCCGAACGCCGATAGCCGATTTGGACAAGTGACAGTCTAAAAGGTTGATGTTTGGGGCTGGCGTTTTTGATATCGGTGCGGTTAGAAACCGCGCCTACGGGGTTGTGATATTAGAGAATCATAAATCTACCAGATAAATCGGGAGATTCTGAAGTATGATAGATATTTTGACCGCGCTGCTGCCGCACGCATACGCCAGCTCCCCGGCGCCCGAGGAGATAGACGAGGCTCACCAATGGGCATCGGAAAAATCCGATGCCGAGAGCCCGGAACCGCTTTTCTCGTTTCTATACGGCGGTCAGCATTCTAACGACCTCCTCCCGACGTGGGAGTCGGAACGTACCGAAGAGGAGCTTGACGGGAGCCGTACGCAGCGAACACTTGCGTACACCGATCCGAAAACGCGCCTCCAAGTGCGGTGTGTGATGGTGATATGGAAGAACTATCCAACCGTCGAATGGACGGTGTATTTCAAGAACAACGGCAGCGCGAATACACCCATTCTCTCCTCGATTCAGGCAATAGATACCGATTTCGAGCGTGGCTCGAATGGCGAGTACCTACTGCACCACCACATCGGGGACAAATGCACGATCGACAGTTTTGCCCCGATTGAAACAAAGCTTGACCCGGGGGTAACCAAGACCTTCGTTCCCGATGGCGGTCGCCCCAGCAACGGCGAATGGCCCTATTACAACTTGGAGCGCCCGGATGAAGGAGGAGGCGTCATAATAGCGATTGGTTGGCCCGGCCAATGGAAATCCCGATTTGTTCGTGATGATGGTGTGGGGCTCCGTTGCACCGCCGGTCAAGAATTGACGCACTTGACGCTTCACCCCGGAGAGGAGATACGCACGCCGTTAATCGCGCTGCAATTCTACAGAGGCGACTGGCTTCGCGGGCAGAATATCTGGCGGCGATGGATGCTCGATCACAACTTTCCGAAGGATTACGGAAAACCGCTGGTGCCGAAATTGGGGGCTGGAAGCGTTCAGTTTTACGGGTTCAACTGCACGGAGGATGGCGATATTGAATTCCTCGACCGCTTTCGCGACGCCGGGATACAACTCAGCTACTGGTGGATGGATGCCGGCTGGTACGACAACGGCGGCGCCGGCTGGGGTAAAGTGGGCACCTGGGAAGCCGACCGCCAACGCTTTCCCGATGGGTTAAAGCCGATCGGCGATCGCTGCCATTCCGATGATATCCAACTCATGGTCTGGTTCGAAATGGAGCGGGTTGCCGCGGACACCTGGCTGACTCAAAACCGTCCCGAATGGATTCACGGCGGAGCTGACGGCGGCTTGCTTAAACTGGATGAGCCCGAGGTCGCGCAATGGGTCATTGACCGCGTGGACAGCATAATCTCCGAATCCGGCATTGATCTGTATCGCTCGGACTTTAACATAGACCCGCTGCCGTTTTGGCGGGCAAACGACGCCGAGGATCGCCAAGGCATTACCGAGATTCGCTACATTGAAGGGTATCTCGGTTATTGGGACGAACTGCGCCGCCGCTATCCCGGCATGTTGATTGACTCCTGCGCGAGCGGGGGCAGGCGGAATGATCTGGAGACCATGCGGCGCGCCGTGCCAATCCTCCCCACGGATGTTGAAAACGACGCCGAGGCATACCAATGTTGTACCTACGGATTCGGGTTGTGGCTCCCGTTCTTCGATCACACGAACTACGAGCGGTTTGACGACTACTATTTCCGCAGCAGCATCGCGCCATTCATGCAGTGCAACTGGGATGTTCGCAAAGATGACTTTGATGTCGAGGCCGCCAGAACCGGGCTCGATCAGTGGCGAAACGCCGCCGGATTTTTCTTCGGTGATTTCTTGCCATTGAGCGCCTACAGCATTGCCAAAGATGTCTGGATGGCTTGGCAGTTCAATCAGCCCAACGGTTCTTCAGGTTTAGTCCAGGCGTTTCGGCGTCCCGATTGTCCGTACCTGTCGGCACAATATAAGTTGAAAGCGCTGGAATCGGATGCTATATATATTGTGTCCGACCACGACACGGGCAAGACGAGGCAGATGACAGGCAGAGAACTGATGAACGACGGACTTACGATAACCATCTCCGAGCAGCCGGGCGCGGCGCTATTCACTTACGAGGAGGTTGACGTATAAATGAAAAGAGTTTTTCGCTCAAGCAAACAGTATGTCCAAGAAACCAAGTTTTATCGTGAAAACTCTGCTTCGCAAAGTCGCTTTGCGCTTTCTTTCGGCGTGAGTCGAGCGTTTATCCTGATCGGTCTCGTTTTAATCTGTTCATCGACGGACGCCGTGAGCGAGCCCATAATAAATAACGCGGTGGCAATCTGGCTCTTCAACGAAGGTGAAGGGGAGGCAGTGAATGATGGCACGGGGCACCAAAATCACGGCAAACTGAAAGGCGAAGCCGTGTGGGTGGGTGGAAAGTTCGGTACGGCGGTGGAGTTTGACGGGGAAGACGATTATGTCGCTGTGCCCGACAGTCCGAGTCTCAATATCACCGATGAAATCACGATTGTAATGTGGGCGAAACGAAACACCACAAGCAATGACGATCACGAGAGAGCGGTAATGAAGGGTAGCAAGGGAGAACCGGGGGCGTATGCCCTCTCCATCAGGTTTGCGAGATTTCATTTCGGTGTACACGTCGATGAACGCTGGCATTTCTCTGATCGAGAAATGTGGCGGGACACGGATTGGCATCACGTAGCGGGAACCTACGATTCCAGGACGAGAGAATACAACCTGTATAAGGACGGAGTCAATATAAGCAAAAAAATCCTGGATGGCTTGAGAAAGTACAAGATTGATACCGTAAATGCCGATCTTGCGATAGGCAGATGGGCTTTCGGCAAGCGGTACTTCAACGGCACACTTGACGAGGTCGGAATATTCAATAAAGCCTTGAGTGAAGAAACCATCAACGAGCTCATGACGAACGGACTGGAGGAGGTGTTGGCGGTTGCTCCTTCGGGCAAACTCGCCGCGACTTGGGGCGAGATAAAGAATCGGCAATAGTCCGCAGGAGCGATCTTCGAATCGTGACCGCGCACTGCGCACTAGCCTTTGATTGACCGGTGCAAAACCGGCAAAACTACAAAAGGAGATATAATGTATTCAATTTTCGTAACGATTAACGTCAAGGAAGAACATCTGGATGAATTCACGGAGGCGAGTTTCGGCGACGCACAAGGCTCGTGTCGCGACGAACCCGGATGCTTTCGTTTCGACATCAATCAGGACATAGGTATCCCCACGCGCTTCTATCTTTACGAGGTGTACCGCGATGAGGACGCCTTTCAGGCTCATCTTGAAGCCCCGCACTTCAAGAAGTGGATCTCAATCGTCAAACCGATGTTCGATGGCGACATTCAGAAGGTGGAGATGAATACCGTCTTTCCGTCCGATGGCGGCTGGGAAGCGCAGAAAGCGGGTCTGGTGAACTGGTAACAACCTGCGAAAATTTCAGTGTTGGACGTTCCTCCCGAGGCTGTTGAAATCAGCGATAGCCTTGGGAGTATTTCGCATAATCTCACGACAGTTACCGCTCTAAACTATCTCTTCCGGGCGCACTTCCCGCCCCTCCTTCGCGGACAGTTGAATCGCGCGGCAGATTTGCAGCACCGACTTCCCCTCCTCGCCCGACTGACTCACTTTCCGCCCTTCAAGTATGCCATCGATAAAGTCGTTTATGCCGGCGATGAAACTCGATCCCCAATCCGCCGGCATATTCGAAAATTCGGTGGTCACGCCGTCCCGATACATAATTAACGGCGGGCGATCCAGCAGATTGGTGGTGCAACGCGTGATCCACAGAAAGCCGCGAGATCCGCTGAGTTCCACCCACTCATCCTCGGCGCGTCCTTTTCTGCCCTTCACCAGCGTCTTGGACTGCACCAACATATCGTCCGAGGAGATTACCTCGTAGGAACCGTACTTTTCGGCGTCTTTGTATTTCCAGATTGCCACCGCCGGACTGTCGAGGATCCACCCGTACTGTATCGGGCGGTAGGTAATCCACGAAAATACCTTCTCGATGTCGCCCAGATACCACCTCGCAATGGAGAAGAGGTGGTAACCGTAGTCGAAGATGACCCTTCCGCCGCCACTCTGCGCCGGATCGAACCGCCACGCCCATCGACGATAGGGAATTTCTCCGCCTTTTCCGGTTTTGCCCTGCACGCACTTTATCCGGATGGACAGCGGCTCGCCAATAGCCCCCGAATCGAGAAGTTGCTTGGCTTTCGCCATCGGAGGATAATACTGAAAGTTCTCGAAGACCCGAAACACTTTGTCCGAGCGACTCGCGGCTTCAATCAATTTGTCGCACTCGGGGACGTTCATGGCTGGCGGTTTCTGCATGGAGACGTGCTTGCCCGCCTCCAACGCGGCGATGCCCATTTCACAGTGCAAATGGTGGGGCGTGATGATTTCAACGGCGTCGATATCGGGATTGGCGAGGAGCTCGCGATAGTCTGTATATGTTCTCTCGATTCCCCACTCGGCGGCGCGCTCATTGAGTTGCTCCTCGTCAACGTCGCAGATGGCGTATAATTCCGCTTTGGGGTTGTCTTTGTAGGCGGGGTAATGCAGTTCCGTAATGCCGCCGGAACCGATGAATCCTACACGTAACTTTCTCATTCATTCTCCTTCGCTGGGTTATCTTGATGCAGTTTGTCGATGGATGACTTCCGCAATTCATTTTAACACAAGCGCAAATAAGGTACAACAACCAATGCGCGATTCCCCTGATTGCCGTGGACAAGACAGTTGACTTGATGAAACGGATGGTTTATAATCTGACGCTGTACCTTACGTTGCGCAATATTGCGCATGGCGCGACCGGGAGATCGCTCCTACAGTAGACGCAATATTAAGCCGCGTGGAGTATGCCGATCCGGATTCGACATGACGACTGGCGTGTATTTCCCGCGCTGGCAAGAACTGATAACAGCTTGAATATTGAGATTGCGGAAGGAGAACACAAATGAGAAAGAATCTTACGCTAACATGCCTCGGTTTCGTGTTAATGGGCGCGATGCTGACGGGACCGGGACATGCCATTAATCTGGAATCTGCCATCGCGGTCTGGCAGTTCGACGATGGTCAAGGCGAGACGGCAAGAGACTTCACCGGGAATGGCCACACCGCAACGCTGCAAAACGGCGTTAAATGGACTAACGGCAAGTTTGGAGGGGGACTAAGCTTCGATGGAAAGAACGACTACGTGAGCATAGCTGAATCACCGGATTGGGATTTGGGTGATGGCGATTTTACGATTATGCTCTGGTTTTACCCGCGGGCGCAGCGGAAAACGGCGCTGATTACCAGCGCAAAGGATTTTTGGGCGGGTATCATGTTTCACTTCAATGGAACAAGGAACGTTGACATCTGGGCGAGTTCGGGGGGTAAATTTTGGGACATTATCCATTCGGATCGCGACGGGAACGGCATCGGAAAAGCGTCGGTTCCGCTCAATAAATGGTCTCACGCCGCGTTTGTCAAAAGCGGTGACAACTGGATATCATACGTGAACGGCGCGGAAGATGTCCGAGTTATCCGAGATCGACCATTAGTGGATAGAACCAATGAGGAAAAAATAATCGGGCGATGGGGCAACCTCAATGATCGCAGTTGGCTCTTCGGCCGCATTGACGAGGCCGCTATTTTCGCCGTTGCCCTGACCAAAGACGATATTCAACAGATTATGCGGACAGGATTGGCTCAGTTCTCGGTCTCGCCTTCGGACAAACTCCCGATTACTTGGGGCAAGATGAAAATGCAAGAATAAGGAGGCTGTGACAGATGACTAACACCGCCATGACCAAGGCAACGGAGAATGCCTGCCAATGGATAGAGCGAGCGTTTGATGCAAAAGCCCCGCAGCCGCCATTCTCATTCATCTACGGCGGCAGAGAGTCCGGCGAATTTCTCGGCACATGGGAACTCGATCGAGACGAGAAGGAGCTTGACGAGCGACGGACGCAACGCATCGTACGCTACACGGACCGAAGCACGGGGCTGGAAGTGCGATGCGAAGCCACCAAATATTCCGATTACCCGGCGATTGACTGGGTTGTTTACTTCCGAAACATCGGTGACCAAGATACCGCGATTCTGGAGAACATACAGGCTTTGGACAGCGCGTTTATTTCGGAACAACCCGGAGAATTCATTGCCCATTACTCTCAGGGCGGGTATCACCATATTGACGCTTTTTCACCTCTGAATGAAGCGCTGCAACCAAACCGACCGCAGATTCTGGAGAGTGACTCCTCTCATCCGCATTTGCCCTTCTTCAACGTGGAATGGCACGGCGGCGGAATCATTGGCGGCATCGGTTGGACAGGCCCTTGGAAAGCAGAATTTGTTACGGATGCCGCTCAATCGATTTCCGTAAAGGCGGGAATGAGCGAATCGCACCTGCTGCTGCATCCCGGCGAGCGCATTCGAACGCCGCGCATACTGATCATGTTCTGGAATGACGACCGCATTCCGGGGCATAATCAGTGGCGGCGGTTACTGCTTGACCATTACAGCCCTCAACCGGGTGGCGAGAGGTTAAGGGCGCCCACCGGCGGAGGCAATGAGAATCACACCGAGGAACAGAACATCGCCATTATCAACTGGTTCGTGGATAACGGATTCCCGATTGAGTACCACTGGATGGACATCGGTTGGGAACGTCCGCCAACGGAAGCGGAAGAATCGGAATATCTGAGCAACGTCGTCGTTGATGAGGCAAAGATTCCTAACGGCATCCGCGTTATCTCGGACGAAGCCCGCAAGCACGGCATCAAGTATTTGCTGTGGTTCGGCGGAGGCAGGCTCTACGCCGATTTGGATCGAGTCAAGAAGTATCGACCTGATCTGCTGTCGGAAGAGCACACTGGCGTGGACGGCGGGAACCCAATGATAAATGAATGGATGATCGAATACTACTCCAAACTCATAGCCGATTGGGGCATTGACATTTTCCGCCAAGATGCGCGGGCCGAGACACCCCCCGACACAGATGAAAATCGAGTGGGGATAAATTGGGCAAGGGCTTGCGAAGGCTTTTACGAATTCTGGGATGGATTGCTTAGTCGATCGCCGAATCTCATTATTGACAATTGCTGGGGCGGCGGCAGGCAAATCGACCTTGAAACGATTCAGCGGAGCGTGCCACTGTGGCGAAGCGATTTTCAGTGCGCCGGCGAGCATAATCTCGAAGAGTCTTTCGATCCGATCGGAATGCAGGGGCAGACGTATGGACTGTCGTTTTGGGTGCCGTTAAGCGGCTCGTGCAATCGGGTAATTGCGCCGTATGCGTTCCGCAGCGCTTACAGTCCGGGGATGCAACTGGCTTGGACATCAATGGCAATACCGTCCGCCCCGTGGCCGCCCGGAAAAGATGATTTCAATTATGAGTTGGCGCGCAAGCTGCTTAATGAATATCTATCGGTGCGACACTGCTTTGATGGCGACTACTATCCTCTTACCCCTTACGACCTCTCGGAAGACGCTTGGATGGCTTGGCAATTCGATCTGCCCGATCTTGGCGAGGGTATTGTGCAGGGATTTCGTAGACAGGCGAGCCCTACCGCCAAAGCACGATATCAACTCTGTGGATTGGAACCGGATGCACGGTACGAGTTGAGGGACTTTGACACTCCCGATACGACAACAGTGGCTGGGAGCGAACTCATGGATAAAGGTGTAACAATTAACATTCCGGAGCAACCCGGCGCCGCCGTGGTGCGATATTCCAAGGTTTGACGCTATTCAGTAATTTGATTCCCGCAGTACCGATCTCCGAATCGAGATCAATTGGCAATTCGAGTCGCGATTCCGAGGTTGCTACTAGCGTGTGGAGTAAGGCGTTTTTTTTCACACTGAGTGTGCCTAATACGTGTTAGTTTCACACTTTCAATTCCGTCGCGAAAAGGAGATGTTGATGACCGAAGAACAAATCTACCTGTTTGACCTTCAGGGATACGTTGTTCTCAAAGGGGTTGTGCCCGACCACGTCATTGAGGCGTGCAACCAGGCGCTCGACCGATTCGAGAACATGCCGCCGGAAGCGTTCCCGCCGCCGCTGTGCTTGGGAACGCAAAAGACGGATCAGGAGCTGTACATCTCCAATATCCTGGAGGCGGATCCCGCCTTCGTTCCGCTGATTGACCTACCGGAGGCGCTCTCCGTGATCGCGCGGGTCACGGGCGGTCCCTACCGCCTGAACCATACTTACACGATATACCGTTGGGGCGGCGGTTACACCAGCCTCCACCAGCACGGCACGCCAATCATCCCCACATGTCAATACCACTGCCGAAACGGCGAGATAGTCTCGACACTGACCAAAGTGGTGTTTCCCATGCTCGATTGCGATCTTGAGGACGGGTGCTTTGCCGTTATCCCTGGCGCGCACAAAAGCAATTACCCGAAACCGTGGGGCAGCCACCCCGATGAGAATCTGCCATTGACGCCCATTCCCGCTAAAGCCGGCGACGCCATTATATTCACCGAAGCGCTAACCCACGGTTCCACGGTGAACACCTCCAATCGCCCCCGCCGTACGCTCTACTACTGTTACAGCATCGGTTACATGCGCGATTGGGGCGGACAAGGATTGCATTTCAGCGAACGCGTCATGGATCGGCTATCGGAAGCGCAACGCGATATCATTCGGCTGAAATAAGACGACTCGCATCAAACCTACGTATGTTCTGTAGGGTGGGCACTGCCCACCATTATTCACTCACACGATTTCACATGCAAATCACTTCCTGAATATAGAGATTCTTGTTGACCCAAAGAAGAAAAACGGGTAATATGAATCCGATAAATTGTTCGTCTAGGCGAAATCATCACAAAATGACAAACCTCTTGATTTTAGCCTCAATTTGAACCGATAAAAAAGCATGGAATCCTGGAAAACCTCAATCAAAGCCCTAACCGTTGATGTATTCGGAACTGTTACCGATTGGCGCTCCACCATCATTAGAGAGGGCGAACGATTAGCCGCCCAAAAACAGATAACCGTGGACTGGGCGCGGTTTGCCAAGGCCTGGCGAAGCGGCTACGAGCCCGCTATGGGGCGCGTGCGGCGCGGCGAACTGCCCTGGACGAAAATGGACGCGCTCCACAGAATGATTCTAGATGCCATTTTGGATGACTTCCCAACTCTGGAGTTGTCCGAAGACGAGAGAGATTATTTCAATCGCGTCTGGCACCGACTGGATACGTGGCACGATGTTGTTGGCGGCATGTCACGATTGAAGTCCAAATACATCGTTGCGGCGCTTTCCAACGGCAACGTGTCGTTGCTGACCAACATGGCGAAGCACGCCGGTATTCCGTGGGACTGCATCTTGTCGGCGGAGCTCGCGCGGCATTATAAGACAGACAAAGAGGTCTACGAGACAGCGGCTCAACTTCTCAGCTTGGATCCCTCGTCAATCCTGATGGTCGCCGCGCACAACCATGACCTTGAGGGCGCCCGAGCCGTTGGATTCAGAACCGCCTTTATTTCTCGTCCGCTTGAATGGGGACCGAACGGCGGAGCAGACACGGCTACGGACGACGAATTTGACATAATCGCCCAAGATTTTCACGATCTTGCCGACCAACTTGGAATCTAATTGACACGAGAAGCGAACTGCCGGAGGATACACATGGAGTTTCAATCGTATGACATCTCTGGAATCCCTTACGGAGAGAAGAAAACGGGTTGGCTTGAGGTCGCTCCCCGTGCGGATGGCGGGGCTTGGCGATTGCCGTTGCTCCATGTTCGCGGCGCCTCGGATGGTCCCATCCTTGTTGTCACCGGCGCTGTTCACGGGAATGAATATGAGGGTGTGGAAGCCATTCCTCGCATCTATGAGCAGGTGGAACCCGCAACATTGCGCGGCGCTCTGGTGATGATTACCGTATGCAACATGCCCGCTTATGAGGCTGGCACTCGCAACAGTCCCATTGACGGTCTGAATCTGGCGCGTGTTTTCCCCGGCGACCCCCACGGCACAATCACCCCACGCATCGCCTATTGGCTAACCCACAAACTCATCAAACACGCGGATTTCTTTATCGATCTGCACAGCGCCAGCGCCGAGACGAACATCCCGACCATGATCGGCTACCTGCACAGTGATGATGAATTCGGTCAAAGGGCGCGAGCCGCGGCTCGTGCCTTTGGCGCTCCGGTAATGTGGGGTCATCCGCCCCCCGTCACCGTGGGCAGGAGCATCAGCGCCGCCACGGAACACGGGGTTCCTTGGCTCTACACCGAAACGCTTGGCGGTGGCAGAGCGGGACAGGATGAGGTAACGTGTTACATCAACGGCGTGTTGAACGTCATGAAGCATTTGGATATGATTCCCGGTGAACCGCGACCTCAGCCGATCGCTCACCATTTAATCGGGGATGGCAATTTGGATGTCGTGATTTCAGCCGCGGTGGCGGGATCTTTTCGATCCGAGGTGGCTTTGCTTGATGAAGTCCGCGAGGGACAGCGGTTGGGATTTATCGAGAACTTCTTTGGCGAGATTGTCCAAGAGGTCACGGCTGATCGGGATGGAGTCATAATATTCCTACGTCGTCTTCCCCAAGTGAACGTTGGCGACGGTTTGGCACAGGTGACGGGAAAATATTCGGGAGATTGATATCTTACCCAAGTTGGTACATCCGTTCGCAAAGGCAACGGAAACCGAGTTTTTTCAGATGTTGAAACACGACCATTGACGGAAGTCTCTCCTATTCGCGTATGATTTGGCAAACGTGAACCAAAAACTCGGTTTCTCTATTAGGACTCTACGCAACTTAACATCTAAAGGTTCTAGCGCAGCGGGGCAAGATGCCCCGCCTACGCGTGTGGCAGTCATCTCGTGATTTACTCGGCCAAGGAATTCAGGACTTGGACAGAAACGGTAGGTTGGCGCCGTAGACGGGGCATCTTGCCCCGTTTATAGCGGCGACTTGCCGGTATTGCGCAAATCCTGTCTATTCCGGGTAGCAATTTGCGTTACCTACAGGATTCGCCGTGGTTCACGCTCAATATTCTCATGGATAACAATCAGCTCAATCGCCCAGTTTTTAGATCAGGTACGCTCATGCATCCCCGATGAAGCGCGTTTCCTGCATATCGGATCCATCCCGCACGGCGCAGGACTGCTTGAATCATCGAATGGAGACTTGCTTTGCCTTGTCGCGGGCAGTCGTTCAATCTCCGAGGATGGGGGTGTAACCTGGAGCGCCTCCGAACCCGTGACCGATGGCGCGGGCAATTCCATGGTTCGCGGGATTGGTCATCTTTTGCGATTGAAATCCGGTGGAATCGGCGGCTTTTACGACAACTCCGAAGCCGACAAACAGTACGGGCTTAGTCCTTGGTTTGTGAAGTCTGACGACGAGGGCAAAACCTGGTCACAACCGGTTCAGGTCGGTGAGCCGTACAATAACGCTGTCATGCACGGCGCCACTGTAACGAGTAGCGGTCGCATCGTCGTATCCGTCTATAAACTGCTCGGCAAGACCGTTTGGGAGAAGGGACGGGCGCTCTTCGGCGATGACATCGCGCTGGTCGGTCACCACGGTTACGAGCATTTTTTCACCTACTGCTGGGCTTACTATTCGGACGATGAGGGAAAGACGTGGAATGCCAACAAAGGCGCCGGTGTTTGGGGAGCGGGCGCCGAGCTGTTCGTCACGCTTGATTACAGCGCCGGCGGTCACTACCGGTGTAACGAGCCCGTAGTGGCTGAAGTCAGTCCAAATCACCTACTGATGATTTTGCGAACTCCGCTCGGACGTTTCTACCAGTCCTGGTCCGCCGATGATGGAACGAGTTGGTCCCGTCCGGAGCCGACCGCTCTCGCCTCGGCGCTGGCGCCTGCCGCGTTGGGGAGAATCCCCGGCAGCGACGATCTACTCATCATCTGGAATCAGGCGTCGGCTGACGAAATCCAGCGCGGCATGCAGCGACACCGCCTATCCTCGGCGATTAGCAGGGATGGCGGAGCCACATGGAGACATACCGGCAACGTCTTCTCAATCTTCCTCAAAGATGGCGATGCCGACAGGATCGAGCCGTCTCCGATTCAACCCTATAGAGCTTTGGAACATGCGCCGCGGCTGCCCCCGAACGATCTTGAAGGCACATATCCATTTCTGTCTTTTTGGAATGACACGGCAATCATCAGTTTTATGTGCCGCGAACGCGCGTTCTATATTATCGATCCCGAGAAGGGCGGAGACGAATTTCCCGGCGGGGAGCGTGGAATAACCACGAGCGTCTGCGTCGGTATCCCAATTTCCTGGTTTTACAAGACACTGTAACGCATTAACCAATTCCGGCATCGCAACGACTAACAGTTCATAACGGGGACGTGCCAAGAACCCGTCAATCATAAGGATTAAGTTAAGCGTTTTAAGGCGTATGTTGCGCCGATTCAATGCCTTAAATGGCGCTGGTTTCCGTAGGCGCCGGTGCGGTTGGAAACCGCACCTACGGTGTGGGGGGCGATAGAGATTTCTTCCCCACTCCATGGGGACTACGTTAAGAGTTTTGCTACGGAGAACACCACCAATACTAGACGAAATCCCTTAACTTGATCCCTATGCGTGCCAAGCCCGTCAATCGGGAGGAGGAACGAAATGCAACTTACACAAAAGCAACTAAACTTTTTCCACACCTTCGGTTATCTCGCGTGTCCCGCGGTCTTCTCTCCCGGTGAAGTCGCGTGGATAATCGAAGAATTCGAGCGTACTATCCAAGACGTTGGCGGCGGGGAGAATCATGACGGATCGTCGCGGACAATGTTCGGCGGTCCCATCGAACATCGTCCGAAACTCTGTTCTTTACTTGACGATCCGCGCATCCTGGGTATCCTTGGAGGAGTGCTCGGCGAGGATTTCAACTACGCCAACGGCGACGGCAATTACTATACGGGAGATACCGGCTGGCATCCGGATGGAAGTTGGGGCCAACTATTCTCTGCGAAATTGGCGTTCTACCTCGATCCGTTAACTCGCGATACCGGTTGCCTGCGCGTCATCCCCGGCAGCCACCACCCGGATCATTTCGTGCGGAAAGAGAAAATCGATCCGAATCGATCGCAGGAACTGTTCGGCGTTGGGCCTGCAGACTTTCCCACCAATGTGGCGCTTGAAACCGATCCGGGCGATCTGGTGATTTTTAATCACGACACCTATCACGCCGCGTTCGGAGGAGGAACGCGACGGCGGATGTTTACCATGAACTGCACCCGACGAGCAAAAACCGAAGCCGATCGTGAAGTGCTGAATCAGTATCTGAGCATTCATTCACCGGGCGGATACAACAACAAAACCGGTGCGGGAATGTATTGGCCGCTGATTCTCGACACTGCCGACGAAAACCGGATGATTCATCTCACGCAGTGCGCCGAAGTTCATGACCAATTATTCCCGGACCACGCACGTGTTAATGCGGGTTAGCGAATGTAACCGCATTTCTACAAACCTGGGGGATCCCTATCGATCAACCGAGTGGATAACGAAGGATCAAAGGAACGAATAGTGACTGCGATAGAAGATCCTGATAGAAAATCCTACTCATTATCCATTCGCTTAATCCTCGCTGGGGCTAAAAGACTTACACAATCAAGGAATTACAGCATTGTGTTTGCTCTACTAGCTTGAGGGTTTACAATCGGAAAGTAGACAAATAATACGTAAATTTTCTTAACTTGATCCCAATGGGGCGAGGCAACCTCGCCCCTACGATAATGTCATCACGCTCCGTAGGGGTTGGGTTCCCCAATCCATTCGTTACGCTTCTCGATTCATGGTGCGAGGAAATCTCGCCCCTACGATGGTCGGTATATCAATAAGGTCTCTTGTGAATGAGAGACTGTTCTGATTAACAAATCACACGATTCACGGAAAGGAAATATACCAATGAAACGCTTTTGTCTCGGTCTACTCATGCTTCTGATCTTCAGTTCGACGGGGTTCGCCGATGTTGTTTTCCTTGAAGGGCATACGGATCCTGTCTGGAGCGTCGCGTTCAGCCCTGATGGAAATACGCTTGCCAGCGCCGGTTTTGACAACACGATTCGGTTATGGAATCTGCACACGGGACAACACAAATTTCTCCTTATAGGGCACACAAGTGAAGTCGTGACGGTAGCGTTCAGTCCGGATGGAAATACGCTTGCCAGCGCCGGTTGGGATGGCACGATTCGGCTATGGAATCCACACTCGGGACAACTTAATGAGATTCTCTCTAGCGGTGGAGGCTCCTTTGCATCGGTAGCGTTCAGTCCGGATGGCTCGACACTCGTTAGCGGAGGTGGTCCCGCTGACGTTCTGTTATGGGATACGACCACATGGGAAATCAAAAAATCGCTAGCTGGACATGCGGGGCTGGTGTTTGCCGTTGCCATTTCGCCGAATGGTCGAATCCTTGCGTCTGGAAGCTATGATAAAACAATTCGGTTATGGGATATGCATACGGGACAACTCAACCGCATACTCACGGGGCATACATCCGATCTCAAGCATTTGGCGTTTAGCCCCGATGGATTAACGCTTGCGAGTGGGGGGATCGACAGTGTTAGCGACAGTGTCCGGTTGTGGAACACACAGACCGGAGCCGAAAAAGAAAGTCTCACGCCTCATTCCGGTTGGCTTCGACCGGTGGCGTTCAGCCCCGATGGAAGTACGCTTTCCATCGGCGGTAGCGGAATTTCGTTGTGGGACACACAGACCGGTCAATATCTAAGGCCTCTAACGCTTATTGATGTGGCGGGAGGTGTCGTGTCTATTGCATTCAGTCCCGACGGGCAGATAGTTGCCAGTGGGCATGCAGGCGGGCAGGTTGGCTTGTGGAAGTTCACACCCGAAGCTATCCGAATGCCTAAGACATTGGAGATTATCGCCGGCAAGGACCAAGAGGGGCTGCCCGGTGCGGCGCTTGAAAATCCGTTTGTCGTGGAAGTAAGAGATCAATCCGACGAACCCTTGTCGGGTGTACAAGTCACATTCTCGATCGCAAGCGGCGGCGGGACGCTCAATACGACACGCGCCACGACGGACCGCAACGGTCGGGCGGAGAGTACCCTCACGTTGGGAGCCAATCCGGGAGAAAATACAGTTGTTGTGTCCGTTTTGGGGATTCAGGAGAAGGAGACATTTACTGCCGTTGGATGGGATTTGAACGTCGGTGAACCTCGCACGGTGCGGCTGATTTATTTTCTGCCCAACGACTGGCAATATCGCGCCGATGTAGTTCAGAAGATGAAAGATACTATTCGCACTGTTCAGGCGTTCTATGCCGAACAGATGGATGCGCACGGCTACGGGAAGGTAACGTTCCGCGTTGAAAGCGACCCGCAAGGCAATCCGATAGTCCATCGAGTGGATGGGCAACACCACGACTACACGTATGAATATGAGGTGTTTAACGAACTCGGACAAGCATTCGATATGGAGGCAAATATTTACTTCGTCGTCTTGGGTACGGACGCTCTTCGTAGTGTTACCGGTCAACTTGTGGGAGGTGTTGGTACAGAGCGAGGGAAAACCGGCGGCAGGGCGTTGGTTCCTAATGAGTTTTCTTGGGAGACAGTGGCGCATGAACTGGGACACGCCTTCGGATTAAATCATGATTTCCGCGATGGCGACTACACCATGTCGTATGGCCCGGGGGAGTATGATCGGTTGTCCCAATGTGCTGCCGAATTCCTAGCTGTGCATTCCTACTTCAATCCCGATATCCCTATTGAAGCAGGAGAACCGCCCACCATTGAACTCGTTTCGCCGCGCAATTATCCGCGGGGGTCAATGAGCGCTCCGGTTCGACTCAAACTCAGCGATGCACAAGGACTTCACCAAGTGCTCCTATCCGTTACAACAGTCTTTGCCGCCGGTTCCATGGAGCTAATAGAGTGTCGTCAATTGGGAGGCGTAAAGGAAATCATCGTTGAATTTGATTATGACGGTGTTGTTCCCTCTCATGGCTTTACGAATCTTTCTGACCCGCCCGGTCATCGAATTACTATTGATACAGTTGATACAGATGGCAATGTGAGCGTCGCTGGTTTTATGCTTGCAGAAATTTCGCCGCACCACATCGGCACTCTTCCAGGGCATACGGGTCAGGTCAATTCTGTAGCGTTCTCACGCGAGGGAACGACCTTAGCCGTGAGTTCGGGACATCACGTCAAGCTATGGAACGTGGCGACGCAACAAGATTTCGCTACTTCTGAACATACAGGCTGGATTGGTTATGTGTCGTTTTGGCCCGTCGGATCAACCCTTGCCGTGGGATCAGGGATTCACGTCAAACTTTGGGACATACCGACGCAACAAGATATCGCCACTTTTAGACATACGGATCGGGTTACTTCAGTGTCGTTTTCACGCGATGGGAAGATCCTCGCTTCCGGGGGGTGGGATGGCACGGTCAAGCTATGGGATGTGACGACGCAACAAGATATCGCCACTTTTAGACATACGGATCCGGTTAATTCTGTATCGTTTTCACGCGATGGGAGGACCTTCGCTTACGGATTAATGGATGGCACGGTCAAGGTATGGAATGTGACGACACGACAAGATATCGCCACCCTCCAGCATGGGACGTGGGTCAATGCTGTGTCGTTTTCGCCCGATGGATCAACCCTTGCCGTGGGAGCGGATGGCACGGTCAAGCTATGGGACGTGGCGACGCAACAAGATATAGGCGCCCTCCCGGGGCATACGCAAAGGGTTAGTTCACTGTCGTTTTCACGCGATGGAAAGATCCTCGCTTCCGGGGCATGGGATGGCACGGTCAAGCTATGGGACGTGGCGACGGGAGTAAGTTTTGGTACTCTTGTGCACACGAGTATGGTCCGTTCTGTGTCGATTTCTTCTGACGGGACAACCCTTGCTTCCGGAACAACAGCTGGGACGGCCGAACTGTGGGATATATCTCAGTTGGACGAGCTCCGCGAATCAATTACGCCCGTGGAATTTGCTGACATCAATTTAGCCAATAAAGCGCGCACAGCTCTCGGTGTGCCCGCAGGCGCTGCTATCTGGAATACGGCGTTAGCAGAATTGAGGGAATTGGACGCATCAGGAGAAAAAATCAGCGATCTTACCGGCCTAGAACATGCCACCAATCTGACACAGCTGAATCTTGAATCCAACAACATATCGGACATCTCGGCGTTGGCAGAATTAACCAGATTGATGCGGATGAATCTTGGTAATAACAGCATCTCGGACATCTCGGCGCTGGTGGGCTTGACCAACCTGACGCAGCTGAATCTTCAGTCCAACAACATATCGGACATCTCGGCACTGGCTGGATTGACCGAGTTGACACGCCTAGATCTTGACTCCAACAACATCTCGGACATCTCCGCTCTGGAAAGATTAACTAACCTGACAGACTTGAATCTAGACGGAAACAATATCTCAGACATTTCGGCATTGGTAGGATTAACCAATTTGGAAAATCCGGAGATTTGGGGCGCGACATCAGATTACCCGGCGCTTTCCCTAAGGAACAATCAGATCTCTGATCTCTCGCCACTAGTCGCCAATACAGGATTGGGGGAGGGGGACCTAGTTGATGTTAAGGGAAACCCTTTGAGCTCCGTATCCATCAAAACTCACATTCCCGCGCTCGAAAGCCGGGGAGTTACAGTGCAATTTGACAACGTTGCCGTGGAGGTTGAGGAACCGGTAAACATCGTCGACGACGCCCTCCGCGCTGCAGTCAAGGCGACGTTAGGTAAAACCTCGGTAGATTCTATTACCACGTGGGATATAGCAAAGTTGACCCAGCTTGACGTAATACACAGCGAAATTGGCAATTTGACCGGACTTGAACATGCGGTCAACCTGACGAGCTTGTTTCTTCATGGTAACAGTATCTCCGATATATCTGCGCTCGCGGAATTAACGGAACTGACTAGTTTAAATCTCGGTTCCAACAACATCTCGGACATTTCCTCCTTGGCGGAATTAACCAACCTAGAGTATCTGTATCTTGGGGCCAACAACATCTCAGACATCTCCCCTCTAGCGGGATTGACTAGCCTAACATCGCTAGATCTTGAGAGCAACAACATCTCGGACATTTCTGCGCTCGCAGGTTTGACCGAATTGGAGGATTTGATCCTCAGTTGGAACGACATCTTGGACATCTCGGCACTGGCGGGATTAACAGAACTGACGAGTTTGTCTCTTGGTGATAACAAAATCTCCGATATTTCAACGCTCATAGGATTAACCAAATTGACGTATCTATACCTTTGGGACAATAAAATCTCCGACATTTCGGCATTGGTGGGATTAACCAATTTGGAAAATCCGGGGATTCGGGGCGCGACATCAGATTACCCGGCGCTTTCCCTTGGGAACAATCAAATCTCCGATCTCTCGCCACTAGTCGCCAATACGGGATTGGGTGAAGGGGACCTAGTTGAAGTTAAAGGAAACCCTTTGAGCTCCATATCCATCAAAACTCACATCCCCGCGCTCCAAAGCCGGGGAGTTACAGTCCAATTTGACAACCGAGCGCCCCATAGGATTCGCATAATCTCGGGCAACGATCAAAAAGGGATCCCCGGTGAAACGCTCGCAAAACCGTTTGTCGTGGAAGTGCAGGATGAGAATAATGTTGCGTTTGAGGGAGTTCCGGTTACGTTTACTGTCACTAGTGGCGGCGGGACGCTTAGCACCACTAACACGGTGACGGATAGCAACGGTCGGGCGGAGACTGTCCTCACGTTGGGACCGGAACCCGGAACGAACAGCGTTGAGGTGACTGTAGCAGGGCTTCCGCAGAGCCAGACCGCTACGGCGATCGCCGAATTGCCGCCTGTCCCCGAGGATGTAAACTGGGACGATGTGGTGAACGTCTTGGATTTGGTGATGGTCGCGGGCGCGATTGGGGCTGAGGGCGCGGATTTGGCGGCAGATGTCAATGGGGATGGGATTGTGAACATTCTGGATTTGGTGATGGTCGCGGGGGCGCTTGAGGACGCGGCCGCCGCGCCATCCTCAAACCCAAAGGTTCTAGCGATGTTCACCGCTTCAGACGTGAGAGGGTGGCTGACTCAAACGAGCGAACTTGACCTCACGAAGGCAACGTCGCAGGGGGGCGTTCTTTTCTTAGAGCAACTTCTAGCGGCGCTAACCCCGAAAGAGACCGCGCTTTTGCCGAACTATCCGAACCCGTTCAATCCGGAGACGTGGATGCCGTATCGGTTGGCGAAGGATGCTTTCGTGACTTTGTCCATCTATGACGCCAGGGGTCGGGTTGTGCGTTTACTTGAGATTGGGCGCCAGATTGCGGCGTTCTACGAGACTCGGTCGAAAGCCATCTACTGGGATGGTCGTAACGAGTCCGGTGAACCGGTGGCAAGCGGCGTGTATTTCTACCACTTGTCTGCGGGCGATTATTCCGCCGCGCGGAAGATGCTAATCATCAAATAGGAAGATGGTTAATGTCCCCCATTGGTTTTTAGGCTAGGCGGGGCAAGATGCCCCGCCTACGGAGTCGGAGAAACCGAGTTTTTTCCTCAAAACTCGGTTTCTTCACGGCATCAAACCGACTTCAGGTTACTAATTTAATCCACTCATCATAGGCACACCCGATAAGGCGTCAAATCCATATTGGGAAATTGTATGGCTATGCCATTCAGCGTTATATCGGAGTAATACGCGTGACCGGGTTGGGGCCAACCGAAAAGCGTGCGGACACGCGGCGTCGTTTTCTCCCAAAACGGTTTGAAAAATTGCTGTTCGGGACCGAGCCATGGATTCGCCAGTTTCGTAAAGCGGCTGTTGTCTCCACGCGCTAGGGACAACGTCCAAAACGCGCGCTGTTTCCGTTTGTTCGTGAAGGGCACCGCGGCGTGAATCAGGTAGGAGGAGGACAATAGGACGCTGCCGGCTTTTCCGGTTGTCGGCACCGGCTTGGCAAATTCGGGAACGTCTCGAATGTCGTTGATTCCCCCGCCCAGGCGGACAAGGACATCGGCGGCTTGCCGATGCGAACCGGGAATCACGTGCATGGGCGCGCCGTCTTCATCCACGTCATGCAGGTAAACGCCGCTGTTTACGTAATCGAACGAACCCACCGCGTAGCCCGGCGGCAAGAAGGTGTTCGTCCCGTGGTCGGCGTGGTATCCCTGCCAAAGATGCTCGGAGTGACGCTGATCGCTGGGACCCGCCCGCATGAACAAATGAGCGTTACAGTAGGCGATGTCGTCCGTGCCAAGACAATCCGCGTAAATGTCCAGATAGTCTTCGTTTTCGATGAGGCGATCCAGCGCGTCGTAACCGGTGGGAAATTGGGTGCGACCGTACGGGGTGTCGCCGTAATGTGTAACCGAATGGGTCGCTGACGGTTCAACCGAGTCCGCCTTGCCGGATCTGTCGAACTCCGCGAGGAATTCGTCGAAGGAGTTGCCGTAAAAAATCTTCTCCATATCTCTCAAAGCGGCTGACATCTCTTCCGGATTGAACACATCGTCAACCATGATGTAACCGTCGCGATGAAACGCGTCAAGTTGATTCTGAGTAAGCTTCATATTATCCTCCCAAGCATTGTATATCTGTAGGGCGGGCACTGCCCACCAGCCTTTGATTCATGAAAGATTATGACGGACTATCGTAGGGGCGAGGTTCCCTCGTCCGACGGGTTGGGAAACGTAACGAATGGGTTGGGGAACCCAACCCCTACGAACTTGATTGTCTCGTTGTGATGAAATGTCAACAGAATCTAAACAACTATCTGAAGATTATACACAGATAACCGATGCCGTCAAGTTTTTCCTGTTTCTTTCTCTATTTATTTACCGCTGGATTGTCGCATGCAAAGATGAATTCCGACTAAAAATTTTGCGCGGGATATCCGAGAATCTCAAAGATCCGTTCCGGTATATCCCGGTAGAACGCTTCCAAACGCTTGATGATAAAAGACAAACACATGCCAGATCTAGATGCTTCTGAAATCAAATCGTTCTTCGAGGGAAACGGCTACTACTTTGCCAAGTCGGTTTATTCCGCCAGCGAAATCCAAGGCATGGAGAAGGATTTCGACAAAGCCCTTGCCCAGATTCTCAATACGGAGAAGGACACAAATGCCCGCTGGGGCGGGAAATTGATGGACGAACTTGACGAGGGCGACTCGGTACTATTCCATACTCACAACATTCAGAGTTACTCCGCGGTTTGGTTGAACGCCTTCATGAAGTCCGAATTCCTTGATCTCGCCGAAGCAATTCTTGGACCCGACATCATTTTACATCACTCCAAGCTGTTTTGCAAGCCGCCGGAGAAAGGGTCTCCCTTCCCGATGCACCAAGATTGGCAGTACTTTCCGTCGGTCAAAGATACCATGATCGCCGCTGTGATCTATGTGTCCGAAGCGACGGACGAGATGGGTTGTATTCGCGTCCACCCCGGCTCCCACGAGTTGGGTCGCAGCCACGGCACGATGGGGCACGGGCAAAACGTAGAGGTCACTGACAGATATCCCCTTGACGAGGGAACGATATTGGAAGCGAAGCCCGGAGATGTCCTCTTTTTCAGCTATTTCACGCTGCACGGTTCAATGCCCAACCGGTCCTCAAAAATGAGAAAAAGCGTTCTGGTGCAGATGTACGCCGGTGACGACGAAATCGAGGCGGATAACTCCCATACAAATGTTCGGCTTGTTCTGCGCGGATGGAATCACTTAGCCACACGAGCCAATGTCGGGGAAATCAGATGACGTATTCATCAAGGTTGCAATTGGCGAGAATCTTGATTGTTAATCTCGCCCGCTAGGAGAACTATTATGGCAATGCTAAAAGCCGGCGTAATCGGTTGCGGCGGACGCGGTCAGAGCCAAGCCCGAGGCTATCACATCTCGCCCGACGTGGAACTCGTCGCTTGCGCCGATCCGGCTGAAGATGCACGCGCCGCGTTCGCGGAGAAATACGGCGTCCCGAGAACTTACGCGGACTACCGGCAGATGTTGGAGAAAGAGAAACCGGACATCGTGAGTGTCGCTACGTGGACACCCCTACACAAAGAGATTACAATCACCGCCGCCCATAGCAGTGTCAAGGCGATTCACTCGGAGAAACCGATGGCGCCGTCGTGGGGAGAAGCCAAACAGATGAACCAAGCCTGCGTGGATAACGACGTGGTGCTCACCTTCTCCCACCAGCGACGATTTTCCGCACCGTACGTGAAAGCGAAACAACTGGCAAATGACGGCACCATCGGTCAACTCGTCCGTGTTGAGGGCACCTGTCCGAACCTATTCGACTGGGGAACACACTGGTTCGACATGTTCTTCTTTTACAATAACGACGCGCCGGCCGAGTGGGTAATCGGTCAAATTGATGCCTCAGGACCTCAAGAGGTTTTCGGGGTGCCGGTAGAATCTTCGGGCGTCTCATGGGTTGGATGGAATAACGGCATCGAAGGCTTGTTGGCAACCGGTGGAGCCGCTGAAAAAGACATTTTCAATCGTCTAATCGGCACTGACGGGATCATAGAGATTGGACGGGAAAAGGCTAAGCCGATGAGGGTTCTCGGCACGAAATCCCAAGGTTGGACGATTCCCGATCTTAGCGACCTTGAATCAAAGGGAAATGGGACAATTTTATCCGTCCTTGACCTCATTGACGCCGTCAAAAAAGACCGTGAACCGGAACTGATTGGATGGAAGGCGCTTCAAGCCACCGAGTTGATTTTTGCCACCTACGAGTCGAGCCGACGACGCGCCAAAGTTAATCTGCCGCTGGATGTCGACGACTCCGCGCTGGTTATGATGTTAGAAAGTGGAATGATAGGAAATACGCCCAGCGCTTGACAAGATGAGGACAGTATGCCATCAAAACCAAAAACCTACCGCGCCGCTTTGATTGGTCCAGGCTCTCGCGGCATGGGTTTACGCGCCGATGCGAACCAAGCGGACCGAATCTCCGTCGTCGCGGCAGCTGATCCGTTCGAGACAAACTTTGATGTCTTAAAATCCGAAGGCGTCGCCGTTTACAAAGACTTCGAGAAAATGCTTGAGGTTGAATCCGTAGACATAGCGATTGTCGCGACGCCCATTCGCACACATTACGATGTCGCGAAACGGGCGCTGGACTTCCCGATAACCGCCCTATATCTTGAAAAGCCGATGACGACTCGGTTGTGGCAAGCGGATGAGCTGATTCAAAAGGCGGATGAAGGAAACGTGCGCTTCGTCGTCGGTCATCAACTTCGATACAGTCCGGAATGGGCGGATGTCAAGAACCTTGTGGTGGAAGGCGCTATCGGACAAGTTGAGTATATTCGAGCGCGTCGCGGTTGGCCCCTGCTGACCCATCACACCCATCAGACGGACCTGATGAGATACTACGCGGACGACTCTCCCGCCGAATGGGTACTCGGTCAAATTCACAGATCGGGCTCCTTCCTGTCGGAGAACATTGAGCTGGAGATGCAGGCGTTGGGCTTCGTGCAATTTGAAAACGGCATCTTCGGCATCATTGAAGCCGGGCAGTATAAACCGCCCGTAGAAAACATGGTGGCGCTGATCGGGGAAAAGGGAGAAATCCGTGTTGGCCCCGATGCCCATTATCGATGCGAGGAAACTAACGGCAGGTGGACACCCGTGCCACGGTACGAACAGCCCGATATTTTTGAGGATCTCCTTTCTTGGATTGAAGGGGGTACCGAACACCGCAGCTCCGCTCGGAAGGGGCGCGACACGTTGGAGGTTCTATTTGCAATCTATGAATCCAGTCGTTCGCGTTCGAGGATTACGCTGCCAATGGATCGGCGAGGAAACGCGTTTGAGGAAATGAGAGCGGACGGAATTTTGCCCTGATGCTTGGCGAAATCTGCGTAGAATGAGTGGAAGAAACCGAGTTTTTTCCTGAAAACTCGGTTTCTCATACTAATTCCTAATCAATGCGTTACACGCATCGGGTGATTGTAGTTGCCCGATTCATCGGGCGTTTTTGACGAGTGTAACATTTAGATTTTGAATCCGTATCAGAGTCACATAGCATTTTCATTTGAGATAAGCACAAATGGCAATCGGAGGTTAGCGCATGTGTTTCCGCGAAGACGCGCTCGCTGAACGTCACATCGTCATTTCCGGCGGTTGCGGCGCCATCGGATTGGGAATCGTCAGGAAGTTGACAAAACACGGAGCAAGAGTCACCGTCAATGACATTATAGACACGACGACAGCCGACGCGCGACTGCGAGACGCCGGCGTTGACCTCGAAAAAACGGTTTACGTGCGGGCCGACCTAACCCAAGCGCCAGATGTGGAGAAACTGATCGGAACGGCTCGGTCAAGGTTCGGTCCAATCCACACGGCGCTTTGCCACGTCGGCATGGTGATTCCAAAACCGCTGCTCGAATACTCCGACGAGGAATGGACGCAGACGATGCAGGTGAACGTCAAAACGGCGTTTCTGCTGGGAAAAGCGTCCGCACAAGCCATGCTTGAAGACGACATTGCCGGACATCTTATTTTCACGACATCTTGGGTGGCGGATGTGCCGTGGCCCGAGATTGGTCCCTACAACGCGAGCAAAGCCGCGATGAAACAACTCATGCGTTCATTCGCGCGAGAGTTGGCGGACAAGGGCATTCGCGCCAACGCTGTCGCCCCGGGAATCGTCAGTGTAGGTTTGGCCAAACACCAATGGGATACTGATCCGAGTTATCGCGCGCGTGCGCAAAAGGCAATCCCGCTCGGCGAGATGCAGCCTCTCGACTCCGTGGCGAACGCCTTTCTGTTTCTATGCAGCTCCGCGGCGGATTACATGACGGGGACGGTCTTGCTTGTTGACGGAGGGTGCAGCCTCTACCCCATGGATTGACAGTTCAAGAGTGAGACGAATAAGAAGTAATACCATTTCGCAAAAATAATGCCACGTATGATGATTGGAACGTGTCGTTCACGTCCCCCGTAGGCGGGGCATCTTGCCCCGCTGGCTTTGCGCGATGACAAGGTTTCCTACTCTCCCCGCAATTATTGTCGCTATCTCCCGCGAAACCTCGGCTTCCGCTTTTCCATGAACGCCCTCCGTCCCTCCTTATAATCCTCACTGGCAAAACAGTCATCGACAAGGCGCCGGCAAAGGTCAAGATCTCGGTCATCCGGATCCTTGCCAATCTCATCAATGATTCGCTTGCAGGCTTTAATCGTGAGCGGCGCATTCTCGCTAATGATTTTCGTGTATTCGTTCACGAAATTGTCCAACTCATCCCTGTTCAGCGCTCGGTTTATCAGCCCCATATCGTAGGCTTCCATCGCGTCAAACTGCCTGGCGGTGAACATAATCTCTTTGGCGCGAATGGGGCCCACGACTTGCGCTAACGCTTTCAAGCCATCGTAACCGTAGCCGAGTCCCAGTTTGGCGGCGGGAATTCCGAATCTTGAATCGACGCTAGCGAAACGCAGATCGCAGCAAAGCGCGGTCGCAAGGCCCCCGCCAATACAATACCCCGTAATTTTGGCAATCGTCGGTTTGGAAACCTTGGTCAAACTGTCCTGCGCGCGTCCCGCGGCGCCATCGTAGACCTTGATGTTTTCGGGCGATTGGCGCTGACGTTCAAACTGCGATATATCGGCGCCGGACGAAAAAGCCGATCCGCCTTCGCCGGACAGCACGATAACGCGAATGTCGCTGTCCGCCTCGAAATCGCCAATCACCCGAGCGATGCCCACCCACATGTCATACGATATAGCGTTGTGCTTTTCGGGCTGATTCAAGATGAGACAACCAACTCCATCGCTCTTTTTGACAATCAGTTTTTCGGTGATTGCCCCCGGCGAGCCATTACCCGCACTCATACGGCTCCTCCTCTTCGCAAATCTTCGATTTCATCGTCGGAAAATTCAAACTCGCGCAGGATTTCATCGGTGTGTTCGCCCAACTCCGGAGCCGGGCGATACGGCATATTCGGCGCGCCGCTCAGGCTCGTCGCATGGCGCACCACGTCTAACCTGCCAAGCGTCGGATGATCGACGGGGCGAGACATTTCGAGATGCTCCACCTGCGGGTCCGTCCACATCTCGTCCATACGATAGATGGGCCCGCACGGCACGCCGGCGTCGTTGAACAAGTCAATCCACTCACCGCTGCTCTTGCAAGAGAAATACGCCTGCAGCTCCTCATTCAACGCGTCCCGGTTTCGCGATCGCGAGGCATCATCAGAATAATCCGGATTATTTCGAAGTTCCTCCGCCGAAAGGGCGTCACAAAGTCGTCCCCACATCTCGTTTCCGGAGGCGGCGATGTTGATGTAGCCATCCGTGGTCTTGAACGTGCCGGTGGGAATGCCTGTCGGATGATTGTTGCCCGCTTGCGGCGGCACCTCGTTCCCGATGAGCCATCGCGCGCCCTGAAAATCGAGCATGGCAATTTGGGCTTCGAGCAATGAAGTATGCACCCATTGCCCCTCTCCGGTTTCCTCCCGCTGAAGCAGCGCCGTGAGTATTCCGAGCGCCGCATACATGCCTGACGCGAGATCGGCAATGGGCACCCCCACTCGCAGAGGTCCTTGACCTTCAAAGCCGGTAATCCACATCAAGCCGCCCATCCCCTGAGCAATCTGATCGTAACACGGGCGATTACCGTAGGGGCCATCCTGTCCGTATCCCGAAACGCTGGCGTAAACGATGCGCGGATTCTCCGCTTTACACGCCTCGTAATCAACCTTGAGCCGTGTCTTCACATTCGGGCGGAAATTCTCCACGATCACATCGGCGCGCCTCACCATCCGCATGAATGCGGCGCGTCCCGCCTCTTTTTTCAAGTTTAGCGTCATACTGCGTTTATTACGTTGAAGGTTCTGAAAATCGGAGTCGTAACGTCCGCGATTGGCATCATCAAGTTTCTCCGGCGGCACCGGCAACTCGATTTTGATGATGTTTGCTCCCCAGTCGGCGAGTTGACGCACCGCTGTCGGTCCCGCTCGCACGCGAGTCAAATCCAAAACCGTGAAACGGGAAAGGGGACACTCATGGTTGGTCATGTTAAAATATCATCAGAAATCAGTACAACGAAACCGAGTTTTTCCCTTAAAACTCGGTTTCTAGAGTGTGCGCCTTCGTCTGTATCCGTTCTCATGCAAGCCTCGCACGCCGCGCTTGGCTATTACGCATTACGAATTACGCATTACGAATCACGCATTATTCTTTTCTCAATCATAGTTGCTGGAGCGGTGTTCACCCAGCAAGCGCCGCTGTCGCGGCGTCAATGTTTCCAGCATCCGTTCGTCAAACTGAAATTTGTTAAGATAGGGCGGGAACTTCTGCGTAATCATTCGCTGAGCGTAATGAACTTGAAGCAAGTATCGCTCCCGATTGCCCGTATTCGCCGCCCCTCGATGCCACACTTCGCTGCGGAAGATGACCACATCACCCGCGTTACAGAGGATGCTCCGTTCCCCGGCGCCCTTCCACCCCGCGTCACCATGCGGTCCACGCCCCGAGAGATGGCTGCCGGGGACAAATTTCGTTGGACCTAACTCTTCATACATATCATCAAGATAGTAGTGAGCCGTGGTAATAAAAACGGGGATGTTCACCCGTGGGTCCTCCATGATGTCTTCCGGCAGACTAATCGGCAGATAATCGACATGCAGCGTTTGCTCCGGACGTCCCGGCCCCGTGATCCACGCGGTCATCCCGATGACGTGGCAATCCGCGCCGTGAATTTCCTCCACCAATTCAATGATTCCCGGTTTATCAAGGTACTGTACGAAAACCTCGTCGCGATTGAAGACATTGTTGAACGAACGCGACCAAGAATTCCGTACATTGTCAAAATAGTCGGGTATCGCTTCCAGGCAATCCATCGCCGAGCGGAGTTCAGCGACTTCGGCAGGGCTTATCACCGCGGGAAAATACACAAAGCCATCCTGTTGCATGACCTTCACTCGGCTCTCCAGGTCTGGCCGGGGTATAAGCCGGAGCGCATCTGCCATCTGTTGATTCTCCATTGATTTGGTCGAACTCCGAGTGATTCAAATCATGCGCCGAAATCGGATGTCGGCGATTCCGACCTATTCTAGCGCCGTGAACACATAATCCGTGTTAGCGGCGCCCGAGTGGCAACCGCCGCAGAACGCTCCGGATATCGGGTTGGGGAATCGGGAATCCGCGTCGCGGCGTATGTATTCCTCGTACACCCAATCTTTCCCGGCAGGATTGCTGCCCGCCTTCTTCCACATTATGGCAACAACCCGAATGAAGCCCGAATCCGCGCGCGACTCCTTTACGACAATACTCCCATCCGGGTAAGGAAACTGTTGCGTTCCACTTGGCGCAATTGTATCACGCTCCTGGTTTACGTACACATCCTTGGTGCCGTGGTGCGGATCGCCGCCACCTGTCGGCGGAATCGGATCGGCATTCAACTTCAGCCACAGATTGTACCCGGTGATGTCGGCTGGAAGCCCCGGCAGCGCAATGGGTTCCACCGGCGTCATACCTTCGCCAGATTCACCCGTGTTTCCTTCCGGAGATTCCGGTTCCACGAGGTCTAACGTGACTTTCTCATCACAAGCGACAACGATCACAGACATACTCACGATGACTACGGCGAGCGAATGTCTCAAAATCGCGTTGTATCGGCAATGACACTTCATGAGTCTTTTGTTCCTTTCAGTGAACCTCCCGCTATGTCTGAGTATACGCTTACGCTCTCAGCTCGACTTTGTACATTTGCGGGGTGCGCACCGCGATCAAGCGAATGAATAATGAGTAGGATTTTCTATCGCCTTCACTAACCGTTCGCTTGATCGATAGAGATCTCCAAACGAGTGAATAGCGAGTGCGATAGAAATCCCACAAGTGGAAAATTGTGTTAAACACTTGCCGAGAGTAAACCGAGTGACTCGCGGGCTAAAACGCTTAACTTGATCCCAATTCTTTCCGGTATCAATGTATTACAGCATCGGCATAAGGAGTTACGCGCTTCTGTAGGGAACAACGATCGTTGTTCCCTACAGAACGGGCAACTACACACTGACATTAGCGTGAAGCATAATGGCTGATTGGTTAAACTTTTTGGCAAAAAACGAATCCCGAAATTGGAGCGACAATTCGGAGCAAGAACGTGAACAAAACGCCGATTTTGAGCGGTTGATGCCGTTTTTGTCGAGGTTATTGCGGTATTTGGTGAAAAATGAACCCGAATATAGGTACAACAGTAGGTACAAAAAGGTGAACAAAACGCCGAATTCGGGAGCGCGTTCACATCCTATCGAGTCGCGGGATCCTGTGGTGAAGCGGTTTTTCACGCGCCCGGAGGTGAACAAGATGTTAACATTCGCAAAAACGATCCGTGATTTCTTACCGGACAACGCCCGATACGGAACGAGCAAACAAGCGCATGATGAACATGGTTTCCTTCTGCTCAGCCGGGTCAAACGGGTGGTTGATCGGGGATTCAGTGAAATTGTAACGCGGTCGCGCATCTTACTCGCTCTCCAGTTGTCCGAGTGGTTTGGATTTTACGGGATCATACCTTTATGTGCGTTTAGTTTTCACGTATATACACTCGGCGTTGGATAAGGTTGCATTTTTCTTGGGGGGTGGGAGACAGTGGCCAGTGGCCTGTGGTCAGTGACCAGTAAAGGCAGTGGGGCGGATTGTCCGAACTGTGATTTATGTGATGAAGTGATTGCCATGATTATCAGTCTTTAGTTGAGAGTCATGAGCGGATTAGGCCGATACGCAAAAATCGCTTTGATTCCGGGAAGAAACCGAGTTTTGTGGAAAAAGGGATCTCTATGGGATCTCTATCGCACTCATTATTCATTCGTTTGATCACTCGCTATCCACTCGTTTGATGGTTTCAACAAGCGCCAATACTTGGCGAATGCACCATTTAGAGACTAAGTATAGCGCATGCTTTTAACGCTGTCAATATCGGAAACTGATGTTCGCGGGGAAATCGCCCTAATTTATAGAGGATATCCGATGGTGGAAGAATGTACGATTAATGTTGGGTTTCACTCACATTTTGGAACGTTCAGGCTAAGTGAGCGCTCGAAAACTCCTCTAAGATTGGCGTTTATTGACCGAATCCCGTTCAACTCAACCTACGAATGTCCAACAAAGCGAGGCAAGATGCCCCGCCTACGGAGTTTGGTCTAAAGGGAAACAGTTGTCATGCATGTGGGCGAATGCGGGGCTTGCGATTCATAATAAGCCTACGGAGTTTGGTGTAAAGGGAAACAGTTGTCATAGTAGTATTATATGCACTGTTATTCAAGCGAAATGGTATAAAAACTTGTCGATTGCAGATTTGTATAGGATTGGATGCGCTTGTCCCGCTAATGTTCGCTTGACACGTTCTCTACCTTTCTGTTATGATAAAGTGTCAGCGTGCAACGGGAATGAAAATCGGAAAGTTGGAGAAATGCCCTCAATGCGCAACGCGGGAAAGGGTTGGCTAGCCGGGTGCGTAAACCGTGTTGGTTGGCTCTATGTCTAACAAGTGTCGCCTAGTGGAAGAAATATGATTCGATGGAAATTGGTTTTAGGGATTCTTCTCGGGCTGCTAACTGCCTCGTTACAAGCCTATGCGCAATCCGCATTGAGCCACACCTCGGGAAATGTCGCGGTTGCGGTTACGGATTTCGGATCGTTGGGAGCGGTTCGCGAGAGCGCCATCGCGCCCAACTTCAGATTCCCCAAAACCGAGGGCAGGCATTACTTGTCCGAGCGATCGGAAATCTGGGTTGGCGATCCGAATGGAAGTGTCGCAAACACCTGGCAGTGGGATTCCACCGAAGAACAGTGGTTTTTAGATGAGTGGAGACCTACTGCCAATGGGCGAATTGACGGGCGCGTGGATCGCGACGGACGACAAACTATCACGGCGCAATACACTCCGTCGGGAAACGCGGATTTCCCGCTGAATCTTTCGGTCAGTCAAACGAGTTTTTCTTGGCGAGGAAGCGAGGAACCCGGGACCGAGGAGTTTATTGTAATTAAACTTACCGTAGTAAATGAGGGGGACATCAATCATGATGGAATCTACGCGGCGCTTATGGCGGATTGGGAGGTCGATGCGCCAATGATTGAAACGGACGAGCCAAGTCTCGATCGCGTTGAATGGGACAAAGACCGCCGCACGCTTTTCGCTTATGATGCCGATGAATCGGATGGAATAAATCCGGTACATGCCGGTTTGGCTTTACTTGATGGAAAATTGAGCGCCCGTCATGTTGTACCCTTCAGCGTGGACAATTTTACAGATGACGCGAGATCCCGTTTCATGAGCGGCCACTCCTTGACTCAAGCAACCGGTCAAGCGTTGCCACCACAAGACTGTGTGTCTATCCTTGCCTCGGGTCCGTATGATCTGAAAGCCCGCGGGTCATTTTCGGTGACTTATGCGCTACTTATCGGAGAGAACCTGGCAGCTCTCAATGAAAGTGTCGATGTGGCGAAAAAGATGAGTTATGTTCCGCAACGACTCACTGCGGAAGCGCTTGATGACTCTGTAGAATTGAGGTGGGAGCCATCGATAAATTCGAGCGTTGGCGGTTATGTCGTGTTTAGGCGCCATGAGGACGGAGGCCAATTCGATCCGTTAAACGAGAGGCCTGTCGATGTTCCCAGTTTTGTGGATACACAGATTTTATCGGGATCGGAGTACGTCTACTTTATTCGGCCCGTTGACTCCGACGGGAATCCATTCCCGTATGACTCAAGGCAAGTTAGTGTAATTTCGAGTCTTGCTCCGACGCCTCCGGAGAAGGTGACAGCGGTTCTTGAGGAAAATAAAGCGCTGGTTCGTTGGAAAAAATCTTCCGAGCCGGCCGTAGTAGGATATGTCGTTTATCGTAACCATACGGGGCAGGAACCGTGGACGCAAATAAAGGTCGTTTCCGCAAACAACGCCAACTATGTCGATATGGACGTGTATCCGGGGCTGCCCTATTTCTATTCCATCACGGCGATGAACTCGTCTGGCAAACAAAGCGAGTTTTCAGTGGCGGCGAGCATAGTGATGCCGAGTGACCAATCAGATCAGCCGAGCGCTGATCTTGAGAGTGTCATTGTTGTTCCCAACCCCTGCCGATTTGAAGCTAACGGCAATTCAATAGAGTTTCGCAATTTAACCCGTCACGCAACGATTCGTATCTTTAGCAGCGCCGGTGATCTCGTCCATAAGATTGAACATCATGATGAGACGCCGATCGAGAAATGGGATGGGCGCGCCACAGACGGCAGTCTAGTCGCGGATGGCGTGTATATCTATCACGTTGAAGCGCCGAGGGAAACCGGACGAGGACGGACAACTTTTCGCGGCAAGTTTGCGGTTGTCCGATAATGCGTTAGGCGCCGCAGAACTACGGGCCATAGGGATCAAGTTAAGCGTTTTAAGGCGTATGTTGCGCCGATTCAATGCCTTAAATGGCGCTGGTTTCCGTAGGCGCCGGTGCGGTTGGAAACCGCACCTACGGTGTGTGGGGTGATAGAGATTTCTTCTCCACCCCATGGGGACTACGTTAAGAGTTTGCTACGGAGAACACCACCAATACTAGACGAAATCCCTTAACTTGATCCCTATGGGCGCCGCAGAACTGCGGGCTACCGTGTCAATCTATGCGCGTGCAATTGGACGTATGCGCCGTTCAACCAAGAATCAAAGTTTCATCGCGTGATTTTCATCATTATTTTCTTGACAGAACTCTTGAGATTCTGTAAACTGTTACTCCGGTCAAAAAATATTGCCCTACCAGGGTGACGAAACTCGCGAATTGTTCCGTATAAGTTTGCCGTTACGAGCGACATTTAAGAACCTGTTTGAATAGTAGACAATCGGGATTAGCGAACGCTTTTCTGTTGCGGAAGAAACCGAGTTTTCAGGAAAAAACTCGGTTTCAAGCCAAACAGGTTCTAAGGCAGACAGGGACCGGGATAAAAATTTACAGAATCTTATCAAGCCATCAAAGAGGAGAACAGAACGAGCATGAAGAAGTTGTTGATGATACCGCTGCTTCTGGTATTGGTTGCCGCCTCCGGATGTGAACAGAAGCAGGTAATCACCCAACTGGAAGTCGGCGAGAAGAAACTCTTGGGCGCAGGGCTGGTCCTGGAAGCGGTTGAAAATCTGAAACGAGCCGAGATTGAAGAGGGGAACAAGACTAGGCCGCGGGCTTTGTTAGCGATTGGCTATGCGCACGGGATTTCAACCGGGATGGCGCGTATCCAGGACCCAGAATTGGAAGCCGAGTATAAAAGGGAAAGAGATCGCAGGGTCGCGGCATTGAATAAAGCGGAAATGAAAGTAATCTTCCAGGTCTTGGATGATCGGCATCGCGTTCAGAGGGATGCGAGGCAGATATTGATTGACAGGGGAGTTGACGTTGTTCCTCTGATTCTCGAAAACCTGAAAAAAGGACACTACTCGAAGCTTCAGACCGATTTCGTGGAGATGTTGGAGGAGATTGGCACAAAAGCGATACCTCAAATCCTCACAGCGATCGGTGACGCCGATACGCCGATAAATGTGAAAGCCAAACTCGTCCGACTGGCCGGGGACATCGGCGATCCGGGCGTGAGCGCCGAATTAGAATCAATCCGCGTCAGCAGTCCAAGTTCGGGACTGAAAATGGAGATTGTCACCACCCTCTACCGGCTTGGGAAGAAAGAGTACCGAGACAAGATTGTAGCGGGATTGCGCGCTAGCGATGTTCGGGAACGGCGCGGCGCGGCATGGGCTATGCGCTATCTCAACGACTCGCCAACTGCCGAGATTGTGGAAGCGCTCAACGACTCGGACAATAGGGTGCGCCAACATCTTGTCAAGGCGCTTGAGATATATCCTGCGGAAGCTGCGGTTCGTCCCCTTGTCAATGTGCTCAAGAGCGATTCCGAGAACAGTGTGAAACACGCGGCTGTCGCGGCTCTCACCGCTCATGCGGAAAACGGTTTCGGGAAAGAGTTGCCTGTGCTATTGATTGATGACCTGAAATCGGGTGAAGTGACGGATTCGAAAGATCGCCTGCGACTGGTCCAACTCTTGAAGAAAAAGGCTGTACAGAAGCAGATTAAAATGTTCCCGGAGGATATGAATCTCGAATGGAAGATTTGGGAATATCGAAAATCTGTCGAGCAGAGCGACATGGTTAAGGATGAACTTGATTATCTGCTGCAGGAACTGGAATCGGATTGAAATATACTTAGCGAGTCGCGACCTGGAGATCGCTCCTACAAGGATTGAAATGTACTTAGCGAGTCGCGACCTGGAGATCGCTCCTACAAGGATTGAAATGTACTTAGCGAGTCGCGACCTGGAGATTGCCCCTACAAGGGTTGGGATATCGGTGCGGTTAGAAACCGCACCTACGGGGGACGCATGTCGCGACCTGGAGATCGCTCCTACGAGAGTTGGGATATCGGTGCGGTTAGAAACCGCACCTACGGGGGACGCATGTCGCGATCGGGAGATCGCACCTACGGGGGACGCAATTTCTGACAGCGCGCAGTATAAACCTCGCATTTTGTTCTCCCTTGCATTTCGCATAACCTACCAGTTATGAATCACATACAGCGGGTCTGAATCAGGCGCCAAGCGGACAGTAGCGGAATCCGCGTCCGGCAGGAATTCATTCCGCAACGTATTTGCCAGGTCGGGATTGATGTGTAGCCCCGCCAATCTCCAGCGCAGATTCTCGCTATCTTCGACAAGAACGTTTGCGTGTTCGGCAAGAAGTGAAACCCGCTGCAGTCCGGCGCTTTTCCGCTTCAAGCCCAATTCGGATGCAACAAAATAAATGGTTTGGAAGGCATCCCGCATTTCAGCTTTCCACGGAAGCGCGTTTATTCCGCGTGCGCTAACGTACTCCTGCGCGACGCGCCTGCCGAAGCGCATCAGTTTCAGATTGCCGAGAAAGTGATCGGTTTCATACTCGTCTGGGCGAGGGAGCCCACCGTAGATAATGATTCCATTCGCGTTGCATTCGTAAATGGCATGAGTCACCGCTAACTGCCCATCCGTATAATCCTTGTCTATTTTTCCTACCCACTCGTCGTCGACCTGCATCGTCGATCCGGCGAACTCGTCCATATAAGGCTCACACGAGTCAAGATCGCCAATTAGAATATCCGGTGAGCGCTGTTCGCCGAGAGATTGGTTGAGTTCGTGAAACAGTCTTATTCCTCCGTCTGCGCAAATCAAGGGATAGCCATGAAATAGCCCCCATTCGATTTCCGCTTTGTAGAATTCCGGGTAACGGAGGTCGTAATAACCGTTGAGGAAGATAAGCGCTAACTTCATAGGGCGTACACGCGAAGCTGAATATCGACTAAAGTTTTAAGGTCGATGCGTCGTCAACCGGAAAAACCGCATTATAGGACCGAATCTGCCCTGTAGGATGATAAGACAACTTGACTCGTTTTAGATTCTCCAAATCCGAATCGTCCATGGCGTTGATGAATGGGTAATTCGCTTTTCTTCGACAGAATTCTCTGAAAAGAAATTGTGAGATTCCCTTCAAGCGCAGGTCTGCTATTTCGAATATAATACAATATGCGCGGCTATTAAGAGGATAGCCGAAACTGTAACCCTTCAACTCCCCTCCGATTCGAACGACAATCCCTTCCAGCCCTAGCGGCGCGGCATTCAATAGCCCTACGCGATGGGCATGTTTGGAATCTTCCAGCATGCCTTGATAGAGGAAATTGTACGACGTTTTACACCGATCCTGTCGCCACAATTCGTACAATTCGAGGCAATCGGAATAATCCTCAGGTTGGTACGGCGCTAAAATCGCTTCCGGCTGATTCCGTATGAATGCGTTGTAAGCTCCTCGTTTGCTCTTATATCGCGTTCCCTTTAGTTGAACCAAGGAATCTGTTGAATATAGGTATTCGGTCCCCTTTTCAAAAACTTGAAATCCCAAATCACGGAAAAAAGGTGACGCGGCTTCCGGTACGTTTTCAATACGCGTAATCGACTTAGCCCGACTTGCCTCAAGCATGAACAGATACGATTCACGGATCGCCCTCGGACTCGGTGACGCTCCCAGCGGCATAATCGGCATGAAATAATCGCCGTCTTGGCAAGCGAAGACGCACAATTGATTGTCAATAATAGTCCAATAGAATTGAAAAAACTCTCGCCAGACATAAATCGGCGCAAGCGCATAGGTCGATAGTCTCCAGGGATGCTTTCGCGCATGGGAATCAAAGAGCGATTTGTCCCCTAATGTGAGTGGTTGCAACATTCTTCGTCAGTTCGTGCGACAAGCAGATTATGATCTATGATTTGCGTCAGCAATTCTCATTTTGAATTTATCAAGTGATTGATTCTACCGGCTCCTATTGGAAAGCAGGTCGCAAGTTAATTTGTTGTCATTTTTGGGGCAATATCGTATGGTAAGGTGTGAATTTAACGCCTACACCTGTGGGATCTCTATCGCACTCATTATCCATTCGCTTGATCCTCTGGGGCTTTGGATTGTGGTGGTTCCGCGTATCTACAAACCTACCGCCCCTCTGGGGCTAAAATGCGTTGGATTTCGCGATTCTATTAAGTCATGCAACCGGCATAATGCTTTTCAAGAGTGAAAAACTATAAGCCAACTAGGCATTGTCGATTCTAGGTTCCAAAATGAGAATTGCTGGATTTGCGTTGTTCCAATGCCCGACCGAGTTTCCGGAGCACCGCCACTATCGTCACGGTTTCCTGATAGGGACCAATCAAAGCGCGGTTCTCGGTGATGATTTTGACGGTTCGTTCCGACTCCACATAGGCTACAATGTAATTCACATATTGTTGAAAGTATGCCGCCTCAAATTCAGCCTCTGCGAAAGGACAGACCGTATCCGCGCCCAGAACGATTTCCGTTTCATCCCGGTTGTACATCAACGCAAAAGGGTAGATTTGGCAATCCAACGGACGGTCGGTATAGATACGACATTCGCTTGAATCGGGATCGAAGAATGGACAGATGTATACATCGCCGTAAGGTTGCAGCTTTACCCGTGCGCTGTGCCCGTCTGCGGTCGGTTGAAACAGACTTTTGTCTGACTCATGGATGCCGGCGCGCCGAACCTCGGAAGCGGTGAAGATTGGCGCGAGGAAACTATCCTGATCAGGAAATCGGCAACAAGTATCACATGACAAACAGGTCTTGCTCGGCACAATCTGCCGGAGTTTTAACGATTTTAACATTGGCAATTCAGGGTGAAGCGAAATCTCTCTCTGTCCATTCCTCCGGATCAACCGCGACGCCATTCACGACCATGCCCCAATGGAGGTGAGAGCCTGTAACCTGACCGGTAGCGCCCATCAGGCCGATGAGTTGCCCCTTCTCAACCCGCTGCTTGGGCGCTACGCGAATCTTGCTGAGATGGTTGTAACTTGACGACACTCCCTGTCCGTGATTGATGACCACCGATTTGCCGTAGAGATGCAGCCGACCGGCAAGAGTGACAATGCCGCTATTCCCCGCATAAATCGGCGTGCCTACCGCATTGGCGATGTCTATGCCTAGATGGTGGCGACGCACGCCGGTGTTGTATTCGCGGTATTTTCCGAAACTTGATGTAAGCCGTCCTTCGGCAGGCTCGATAAACTTTCCGTTCCAAAGCTGAGTGTCGGCGCTTGTCGATTGTGTGTAAGCCACCCCGCGTTTGAGGTTGTCCGCCCGGCTCTTGGCTTTGTTCGTCATGATCCTGCGTTTTGCCAACGGGAGCGCGATATAGCCGCCGCGCTGGAACTTCGTTCGCTTGACCTCAAGTTTGTATGTTTCCTCCGAAGCGTTGCCTACGAGGTCAACAACCTTCAGCGTGAGTGGATAGGTTTTGGCGGGGTGTGTTACACCAATGCCGATTAAGCAACGAAAATATGTGTCCGAAGCGACGGGATAACAATCGAAGTTCCGATCAAAGAGCCTAGCTTTCATATACGCGGCAGGTTCATCTACTTGAATGAATAGCGAGAGCGTTTTTCCTTGTCCAACGCGAAGACATTCGGGCGGAATATCAATCCGAGGCGAAGTGTTGTCAACAAGGATTTCAAAAAAGCGTCGTGATCTGTTTCTGAATATGGATTTGTCCGTGGCAATGACCGAGACGACGTGGTTGCCATCAGCGAGTGAAGTCGTATCGAATGACCGAAATGTGTGTCCGTCTTTAACATCGTCGAGCGCAAGCGGCAACGGCGCCCCATCAAGTTCTAAAACAAGCGAAGCCAAACCGGGGTTCGTATCCGCAACGGAAATATCCAGAGTGACGCGTCCGCGATAGGTTTTTCCATTTTCGATCCCGGTTATTTCAAGAGTCGGTGGCGTGAAGTCGGTCAAAATGAGAAAAACGCACAATCCCGACCCGACAATCCCGACACCGATGAGGAATATCCGGTAACGCCATCGCTTGATTGCTGTTTGCAAGAACGTCAAAAAGCTATTTTCTTCTTGTCTTGTTGGCATTTCGGCTTAGATTATACCAGATGCGTTCAAGAATTGACAGGGTTCGATCGCTACCGTCCCCGATTCCGCGTGAAATCTCCCAAAATCTAGCGAAAACCAATTTTCCCGTCTTCCACCCTTCCCATCTTCCATTCTTCCGCTCACGACATCATTCCAGCGCGTCACTTACCATCGACTGCCAATAATCAGATGCGTTTTCCTTGTACGGATTCCGCTTGACAGAATTGCGGCGATGGATATAATTCATCGTGACTGTTTGGCGCAATGCATTGCACGTCCGGCGGATACGCCGATCCGTCGGGATTTGGATTGTGAGCCTCTGCCGGGCGCCTTGTCCGCCTGCTCGGTCCGGATTGGCAAATTCGGACCGATGGACTAAACAGTCGCATGTCGCCCATTGCGATTACATAGCGCAATCTGTAATGGCGGTGAGAGTTTGTATATTCGTAGCGTTTCCCTTTCTTGCGGGTTGGGCGGCGCGAATTGCTCGGATGTATACTTTGCGCTGCCGAGAATTGCGTGTTTTCAAGCATCTAGTCCGTAGATGCGGTTTCCAACCGCACCTGCCGTTAATACACGTCGCGACCTGGAGATCGCTCCTACAAAAAGACGCAGTTTCTAACAGCATGGAGTATAACTCTTCGGTAAAGCCGGGGAGCTGTGGTTTCAATGGGCGCAAATCTTGCCGTGAGAATTTTCGATGTCAATCGATCGCCAATTTTGCGCGTGATTGCCCGATGGCGATTCGAACTTGTATAGACCTGCATTTCACGGGCATGTCCGGTTATACGAGGTAAATTATTTCAATGTCCGCAACGCGACAATCCGTTGATGTTCTTGAAGGCGCCACTGATTCAACCGTTCAGTCGAGAATGCTCAATATGAATTCGGAGTTGGTTGTGTCCAGATTAACGGGTGTGGTCGGATCAGGGCTTTACAAAATCATCGGCAAACATTGGCCCGATTGTTATGCTCCGATGCAGGGTGACGGCACCGTCCTGCTCAATCACATTCTGAAGTTCCAAACCTTCGGTGAAGTTTGCCCGCAAGGAACACGGTTGCGGCAAGAATACCGGTTTCGCTTGGTGGCGACCCGGCACGATGACGGACGATTAAAGCGCGGTCATGTAGTGATGAACTGTGAGGTGTTCAACAAAGAAACCGAAGCGTTTCCCATGGTTGCTCGAGTTGAATACTGGATGGCGTTAAGCCGTCTGCTCGCGCCAAAAGGAGAACGAGCGCCCAGGGAGGCACCGGCGGAAATCGGGTTCTTGGTGGAGCATGCGCCGACCGAGAGTGACCTTATCAGTCGGGATACCGAGTCATACCGCTGCTCCGCCCCTGAAAAGGGGCAAATCTTTCAAGACGCTGTACCCCATGCCTTCCACATTGACCGCTCGGATCAGTTTCTACATATTAACACGTCGGTCTATATGGATCAAGCGTTGGATCATCTCGCTCTGCTTTACCAAAAAGCGGGCGGAAACCCCGGGCGCCTCCGTTTCCGTGAACTGACCGTCTATTTCCGAAAACCCTTTGTGCCAGGTCAAGCGGCTGAAATAGAAATGGACCTTGTGAAACAATCCAAAGAGTTTGAAGGCGCCGTGCGATTCTATCACGCGGATGGGAACGGAGGTCGCAGCGAACGAATCTCAACTGCCATACTCACACGAGGCCCCCTTATCCAATAGCAAAGACAAGCGCCGGATGTTCCCGCCGCGGAGCGCGTTCATTCGCTTGTATCGTCTTCGGCGAGCGCGCCAATGCGACAGATTCTCTTGAAATCACAGTGTCGGCAAACAAGCTTCGGATCGTGCGGCGTTAACGGAAATTTGCCATTAGAAATGGAAGACATGTACTCTGAAACGTACCGAATCGATTGCTCAATTACCGATTGCATGGTCACCTCTTCCCAATCAAAATCTGGCGCCTCGCGGCGGCGTTTCGAGTTTGGATTCTTAGGCAATAACTGGTGATTATTGGGACTCGCCGTGAACGCGATTCCGTTGTAATTCCTGTCGCCAATGCCGAGCTCCGCTTTGCCGTTTTCCCCCAAGATGTAATAGATGCCTCCCGCGGCTTGCATGTCCTCAAAAGTGAGTTCCTTCAAAAGTTGTCGGACGACGACTAGGTAGATCGGGAGTTGGAGACTGCGCCCTTCTTGAATGGCGCGAATCTTGGGTACGTTGGCGCTAGTCTTGTAGTCGCCAATCGTGAAGATTCCGTCTCCGATTTCAACACGGTCAATTCTTCCACTCAGATTAACGCCCCCCACCTTTACAGGTTCACTTGAACTCAAAATCGAATTTCTTGCAATTGAAGAGTTTCCGTGTCCGAATTCGACCTCAAAATGACGTGGCGCGACCTCAAGCTCCCGTTCCCTCTCCTGACTTAGAAAGCGCGGTAAAATCCCGCGTTTGTCTTTTCCGCCGCCTATGTTTTCCATCTCAATTTCCCAAAAGAGGTTATCTGCGTCGTAAGCATTGAGGGCGTCTGTCGCGATCTGTGTCAGCTCTTGCACGGCTTTTTCGAATTCCGCGTCCGCGCATTGCGCAATCGGCGGTTTGTCGCGGCGTTGACTGTAAAACCCAAACAGGATGTCGTGCAACGCGATCCCTTTCCCAAGACTGGTCGGTCCATCCTCATCCTCTTGCAATCCAAGTTTCGGGGGCAATAGAACATACTTGGAAAAATATTGAAAAGGACACTGCCCGTAAGATTCCAATTTTACAACTGAATAAGTCTGGTTTCGAAAGTCATTTAGCGCCTCCCGACCTGACGCGCGGACGAGATCAGGGGACAATCGTCCTTCATACTGAGGAAGATGGTGGGTGATGCCGCGGCTTTTCTCGACACGCACACTGCGTTCAACGATAGGGAGGGTGCGACGGACCGCGGATCCAAGATTAGAGATCTGAAACGGCAATGGCGCGTGACGGCTGTCGCTCCCTTCTGACCGTGCCCAGACATGTTGCCCGTAGCGCTTAAGAAAGTCTTCCGGGCTGAATAACACATCGGATTTTGTTTCCTCGGTTGTGAAGTCCGCGATGCGTTCTAATTCGTCGATGAAGGGGGACTGAATCAGATGCATTCCATCGTCGCGCTCCGGTACAACCAAATAAAGGCGTTCCCGGAACGAAGTGAGGGCTTGATAGAACAGTAGTCGTTGTTCGCGGCGGAGGTCCGATACTTTGCGTCTCCGATTTAAGGGCAGGAACGCATCTTGCCGAAACGTCTCGGGAAATTCGCCATCAACCAATCCGCCCAATATGACCGTATCAAAGTCTAGCCCTTTTGTCTGCGCGAGAGAAAGCGCCAAAACGCCTGAATCGGTCCGAGGTCTCAGGTGACAGGTCGTCTGGGACGCCATCAATTTTAGCCAGTCGATGTATAGACGGAGCGGGCGGGATTGTTCTTCTCCGTGGAGCGAGACCAAAAATTCAACCAACTCAACGATGAGAGATTCCACATTGCGAAACGCACCAATCTCTCGCTCAATCCCAAAGGGACAGGCTTCGCGAAGAACAGTTCCTTTCTGGTCCAAAATCCGTTGTCTTACGCTTGAAACCCGCATCAGGCGCGCAACCGAGTTGCTGAATTCGCCAGGCGTCATTTCGGCATCAAATCCACAATCAACAAGAAGCGCCTTCAAGTTTTCAATAACAAAATACGGACCCCGCAGCCCATCCTCCGGAGGTGAACTGAGCCGCTGTTCGATTTTATCAAGCAGCGAAAAGAAAGCGGCGGCAAACGGAGAGGTCGCAAGCCGAGTTCCTTCGTCTAACGTGTACGGTATGTCGTAAATCGGGAAAACCTCGTGAATGATGGGAGCATATCGTTTTAGGTCGTAATACGCGAGACAGATTTGGTTCAGGGCAGGAGAACGTTCACTTTGCGCGTGTCCCTTGATTAACTCGGCGGCGGCTTCCACCTCTTTGACGCGATCGCGCGCTTTCAAAAGCGTAATCCGATCAGTCAGATTTAGTTTTTTCACGAATGGCGGCGCCACTCGAGTTTTCCGGGATAAGTTTTGGTAGAAATGCTGAACCGGGATTGCACCACTTGAAGCGGGACTCTCGGACTGCTCCGCTTGATGAAATCCCAAGTTCAAGAATCGAGTGCAGATTGCTGGCACGTGTTCACGTCGCGCGTCATTTTGAGAATCCCATTCAAAAGTGATATACATCCGCAATCCGGGCTCTTGGGCAAAACCTTCAAGAATTGAGAAGTCTGCCCCGATAGAGGCATCAACGCCTTCGACAATCACGAGGTCTACATCCGGAAAAACACCGCGCATCAATCGATTTTCCCGATTCTTTCCCGTGGACAGTCGACGAGCAATCGCTCTGTGAATATCCGCCCAATCGATCCAATGGTCACCGAGTCGATCGCTGTAGGTTTCGTAGATTGTAATGAAATCCGCGAGTGTATCGGCTGTCAGGTTGCGAGACGCTTCCTCCGCGGAATCCGCACGCATCCGGGAAGGGGCAGTACCGCTGGTTTTCAGTTGGCAAATCGTATTTTGGAGTTCCGTTACGGCTCTTTGGGGGAGTGGGATTTCAGGGCTGGATTTCAGAGAGGGGTAGTTGCCCTTGTCCACAATCTCGCGCAAAAACAGCGTTTGAAGCCCGCGCGAAATAGGATGCCGCATGCCTATATGCCTCAGCAACCGCTTGACGAGACTCTCGAAAGTATAGATATTTAATCCGCTTACGGCGCGATTTGGAGCGTATTCCAAGCATTCACGCTGCCGTTTGAGACGCGCCCGTTCAGTTGAAACGATGACGAGAAAAGTGTTGGCAGTGCCCTTTTCAAGGCGCTCGCGGATTACATCTTCACTAGGACGCGAGTTTTGCGCGTTGGTTAGAACTGTTCGCATAGGTCGGAAGCCAAGAGGGACTGAAATCCCAAATAATGCTAATTCCGAATCTAAAACTTACAAGAACCGGCAGTTTGCAGTTGCTCAATTTATTGAGCGCCTCCGATTGATTGTAACATTTTGAATTCGTATAAGATTTGTAGCTCGGAGACATTGCCTGGATGTTTTTGTAGTCCACCGCGTGTTTTCGATAGTCCGTTTGAGTAATAGGCACATCCTTGCAGGAGCGATCTCCCGGGCGCGACGTGCTAAATCGCACTAAGTGTATGTAGTAAGTGTCGAGTGTCGGCGGTTAACATTGTCTGAACTGTGATCCATGTGATTAAGTGATGACCACGATTATCGGTGTCTAGTTGCCCGTGATGAGTGGATTAACGCGTTACCTTGAAGCGAGTTTGATTCCGGGAAGAAACCGAGTTTTGAAGAAAAAACTCGGTTTCAATGTGCGGGGCTCTATCGCACTCGCTATCCACTCGTTTGATCCCTCTGAAGCGCGGGAATTTTGGCGTATCGTATTCTATCCACATGTCAATCCGCTAGATCGAAGAAATTGACACCGACACGGGTTGGATGTTACTTGTGGAAAGAATTATTCCGGCGCGAGATAATGGGATGCTACCAAGATTTTCTATCGCGGTCATGATCCATTCCTTTGATCACCTACAGAGGTGTTGGGTTTCGCTTGAATTTCCTATGCTTTCGATCGAAGTGAAACATCGGAAACCTTCTTCCTATCGGCGATTTCTAATGGATTTCCGTTCAACTCAACCTACGAACTTTTATCAAAAAATTTTAGTTACTCGGGCGGGACAGTTCTTGCGACTGCCTCGTCTTGTTCACAGACCACCTCCTTTGAATTGCCGTTTCGCGCCGGACTCATGTTGTTTGGATGGCGCTATACAATTGCTCGTTGAATCCGATGAAGAACGTATCCCCGACCTGCAGTGTGGGGGCGCGCAGATTGCCGCTTCGACCCATGACCGCCGAAAGGATATCCTCTTGCGAACCGTCTTTTGGGTCGAATACATCAACCCTTTTGCCCTTTGCCACGTGAACGGATTTGGCGGATTCAATTCGCTCCCAAGCCGCGCCGGAATCAAACTTCTGCTTACCGGCATCTGTTCGACTCTCTACCTCAATCCCCTGTGCGTCAAGAAACTCTTGCGCTTTTCGACAGGAGTTTCAGTTCCTTCTGAAATACATCCAATTGACTGTCATCGATTTCCTCCATTGGAAATAGGATTTCGTAGTTGGCTACTTCGGAAAGTTTCGGCAATAGCAACTAGAAGAGTCTAACACATCGCCGCAAGTTCTACAAGCGAATTTGGAGAGACGAAATAAAAGGGGATTTTGCTATGGAGGGAAAGCGCGCATGAAACCGAGTTTTTTCTTCAAAACTCGGTTTCTCAAAGGCGCTTTACACCTTCTTTTGACATGAATCTGCACGTTATGAAGGGCTTGAAATCATTGGTTGACGAAATGACTCGCGTCTATCATCCAACACTGAGTCCCGGCGTCAATCTGCTGATACAGGATAGTTTCGCCATCCGGGGACATAGAGAGTGGGCGGACGTCCGTGGGAACCGGAATGGGCAGCTCTAGAGATGATGTACCGTCAAGAAAGACTCGAAGCAATTCGCCGCGATCTCCAAATGCAAGATAGGATTTGCCATCCGACGCCCAACTTGACGAGATATAACCTCTCTTTAATTTCTGCGGCCCTCCACCTTCAATGGAAGCTATCTGCATATCTCCGTGCGGCTTAAACGCTATTTGTCTTGGGTTTTTCCCGTCGGCGGAAGCTATCCACGTTTCTCCGTGTATCTCGAACGTTATTTTCTTCCCATCAGGCGTCCATGCGATTTTCATCTCATTTTCGGGAGTGTTCGTAATTTGCTTGGGGGTTCCGCCCGTTGCCGAAATAACGTAAATATCGCCCTCCATCTCGTCCAGATCGAAACCCTTGCCCTGTTTCTGAATGCGGAGAAATGCCAGCATCGCTCCGTCAGGAGACCATGCATGCCCCATGCATAATTCCGAATCGATTAAAGTTCTTACTTCACCCGTTGTTACGGACACGACACACAGCCTTGGATTGACAATTCCTTGCTTACCGATCTTCGCGTCAATGAATGCAATCTCTTGACCATCGGGTGACCACCGCGGGTTAACGCCAATAAATCCGGTATGCAAAATTTGCTTGCCCGCTCCACCTTCGACCGGCATAATGTGAAGGTAGGCGCTCACTTCAGGTAACATGTCTGAAGACATCTCAGTTGTTTTCTTAATCTCGAACTGCGTAAATGCGATATATTTTTCATCCGGGGAAAGAGATGATTCGCCATATCGCATTCCATCAGGAAGTGGGACGGGTAGCGTAGTCAGTAGGCTTTTTTCGATGTCGAAATAGCAGGGACCACGGTCCATGCCATGCGGCAGAAACAGACGGGCGCCGTCAGATAGCCACTGTATATGTTCGGCTTGTGACAAAAGCCCCGGATCTGAACTCACGAGACGCTGTTCGCCATCCTTGATTCCCAGGGCGTAAGTCTTTTCTCCGTAATCCTCTTCTAGCATGATGACCCGGCCGTCGGTCGTCCACTTGATGGGCTTTCCATACATTTTCGAAATAGCCTCCTTCAAAAGAAGCGGCTCTCCCGACAAGTTACCTTCGGAATTAACCCGAGACGCGTAAAACCCGTATAGGCTGCCGGGTGTTCGGCGTAGGAAAACTGTCCACTTTCCATCGGGTGAATAGAGAAGTGGATCAGTGTCAGCGCCTTTCAATAGTCTCGGCTTGCCGCCATCCAACGCTTGAATCCACCTCTGTTGCATAGAAAACCAAGATTTACGCTGCGATAAGTACGTAATCCGCCTTCCGTCGCCGGACCACGTTGGTCTGATATTCTCTTTGCCGTCTGTAGTAAACTGCCGTTCTTTCCCTGTCACGATTGAGACGATGAAAATATCCGCATTCTTCCCTTTGCGCTTCACGAATGCGAGTTCTTTGCTATCAGGCGACCAACTCAGTATATCCTGATCTTGGGAATCGGTTGCCGCCAGAAACCGCTTCTCGCCGCCCGAAGCGGGAATTAGATATACGTCCATGTTACTGAAAGAATCTATATATTCGTCCATGTCGCTGTAAGACGCTCCGTCTCTCATGGGGTATTCCTGTCTGAGAAAGGCAATCCATTTGCCATCTGGCGACCATCTGGGCTGATAATAAGCGGCTCCGTTCTCATAAAGCAATGCTACCGGTTCGGCGCCACCGTTCGGCGATTCGGACACTACGGCCCGTATGACCAATCCGGGTGGAATAGTTACATCGGGCCTCCCAGGACTGAAATACACTATTCTCGTTCCATCCGGCGAAAAATCCAGATTCCAGGCCGGACTGAAATCATCAAGCATGTGCAGGCGCGTTAGCGCTTTTTCCGGTTTGGGTGAGTCATCGGGCGGCCCAACCGCGGTTGGCAATTCGCGCCGCGGCGGCTTTTGCCCGAAATCTCCATCCGCTTGCGCACCGCCAAGAATCGCAACATGCGTAGCTTGCTGGTCAACGGCAAGCTCCCCGTGTTCAAAAACTCGTGCCTTCAGGGGCAATGGTCCGCCAAGCCATTCGCCCACCGGATAGAGCGGGCTTTGCGGAATGCTCAAGCTCAAGAGTAGAAGAATCACGCCGCCCGCCGCGGACAACCCTAACGGAAGGGCGGTCTTGTGGGGCGCCGTCTGAATTTGGGACCCTTTGACTAGTTCGATTATGCCGGTTGTAAAGCCCGGCTGTAGTTTCCGTTCTGCAAAAGCGCTAGGTATCATGGGAATCATCTCCTCATTCAAGACAGCTCTCAACTGTGTTCTGGCTCGCAGAAGTCTCTGGTTGATGGTATTTGGAGATACCCGCAACGCCCGGGCAATCTCCTTGCTCCTCATGCCAGCCATGTATCGAAGTACCAAAACTTGACGGTGAATCTCGGGAAGAGAAGCCAATGCCTCATGCACCTGATCGTTCCTCAACTTTTCCGCGTGCGCATCCATATCTGCTTGGTGATCATAAGCCTGCTCATCAAAGAACACTGAGTCAATCCGTCGCTTTCGGGCGCGGTGAAAATTCTTGCACCGGTTCGACGCAATCGAATAGAGCCACGGATAAAACTTGTCCCACCGCCGCAGGGTTGACAGTTTCCTGTACGCTTCAAGGAAAACATCTTGGGTAATGTCCTCGGCGTCTTGAAACTGACCGACTTTTGCGTACACCAGCGCAAAGATGCGTTCCTTGTATTTGTCAACCAACGCGGCAAATGCCTCCGTGTTCCCGGAAAGGCATTGTTGAACGATGTTGCCGTCTTCGGAGTGCATAGGCGTTCCTTTGCTATGAATGCTGTTGTCTATATAGTAACCATCCGCCCTCGAATTCTGACATCAAGTTGTTTTTATATTCGAAGATAGCCATAGCAACGTGAACTGAGATTATCTGAAAACGCTTACGACCCCGTGCTTTGATAACGCCTCAAGCCACTACGCCAGAAGAGATAACCGGCGCCGAGCATCACTAGCGCCGCGACAGGCGATCCGAACTGGAAAAATTCGGGCATTCCGAGAAATTCCCCCTTTTGAAGGAACCGCTGAGCGGGGTAATAGGTCACGAAAGCCACGGGGAGAATTACGGTCAAGAACAGCCGCACGGCGAGCGGATAAATGGAGATGGGAAAGGTCGCCGACTCTTTGGTGGCGGTGATGAGCAAGTCCGTCAACTTGCCCGATTTCGTCGTCCAGAGCGCGACGGAGGCGCTGAATAACATGAGCGCGAACATGATTGCCGTTCCACTCAGAACCGTCAAGACGGTAAACACAGCCACACCCATCGTCCAGCGGATATGCGCGAGGTTTAGAGCGAGGATGAAAATGACGACGCTTGTCAGCAGCCGCGCCGCGTGATGAAGTTCCACGCGGCTCGCAAGGATGTAAAACAGCGGCGGCACGGGCTTGGTTAAAACTGTGTCCAAGTCGCCGCGAATAATATAACGGTCAAAATCATCCAATTGGTTGGCAATTATTCGCATGAGTGAGTACGCCAAATTCCCTAACCCGTACAAGAAAACGATTTCCGCCCATGTCCAGCCATTCACGGCGCGAAATTTGGTAAAGAGCGCGCCGAGCAATGCAACCAGGCAGGCTTCGCTAACCACAATCGCGATGCACATGAATCCGAAGGACAGTCGATATTGTAGTCGTGAGCGCACATAAGCGCCCGCGAGATGAATGTAGAGTTTGAGATGTCGTCGCATAATGCCTGCAGAAACCGAGTTTTTTCCTGAAAGCTCGGTTTCTCAATGTCGCTCTTCACTTTTTATTGACATGAGCCGTAAGAAGAAACTGCACGGCACCTGCTTTTGACATGAGCCATCTTCCATCCTTCCTAACCGCCCTGAACGACCAGTTTGCGGAACGCCGCGTGGTATCCTAGCCGTCCAATGCCCATCAACGCCAGTGCCCACGTCAGTTGTATCAACAGCGCGCCGACGAGGCGGCTTCCCGTAAATTGTCCGGTGTAGAGCGCCGTCGGAATATAGATAATGGCGCGAAACGGCAAAACCGCTGCCACCTTCGATAAGAATGCAGGATAAAATTCCAAGGGCAGAAAGTAGCCGGAAAATAACAGGTGCAGTCCCCATAGGACAAGCGAGTAAATCCCGCGGATTTCGACAAGCCAGAAGGCAAAGATACCGATTATGAATTCAATACCGAACAGAATGACGTACCCCAAGATCACACTTAAAGTAAAGAGAAATACGGTCAAGAGCGATGAGGGAAGGGACAGTTTGAATATCGCGTAAAACAAAACGACTTTCGGCAGCATATTGAATAGCAGTGTGTGGATTGAGGTCCCGATTGCGGTTGCGAGCGTCATCATCTGAAAATCGATCGGCTTCATCAGATCGGTGGCGACCTCGCCGATGCGTACCTTCGCTTCAATAATTCGCGCCACGCGCAGTGTAAACACAAAGGTCAGCAAACTTTGCGAGATAACGATGTACGTCAGAATGGCGTTCAGGTCGTATCCCTCTACCGCTGTCTTGCCCGTGTACAACGCCTTCCACAGATAGACGTAGATCAGCATAAAGAGCAAATTGACAACGAGTTCCATCCACAGTTCGAACCGATAAGTTAGCGTTTGCTGAAAGGCTTTCGCCACGAAAACGAGGTATGTCTTCATCGTGCATTTCCGGCGATTATTGACTCATGCCGACATTATATATGCGTCGAACAATCTCCTCGATTTCGGGTTCCGAGATTGTCAAATCTTGAATCTCGTAACGCGCCGCCAATTGCGCGATGACTTCCGACGCCGGCAGTGTATCTCGGTCAAACTCAAGCCAGATTCGGTTGTCTTCTCGTCGGCTGAGGTTCACGCTTTCAAGCTGAATGTCGGGATACGCTTGAGCGAGATCGACAATCAGCATCCGAGTTTTGCCGTACCGTTTTTTCAATGCCTCAATCCCGCCGTCATAGATGATTTTGCCGCTGTCAATAATAATCAATCGCTCGCACACCTGCTCCACATCGTTGAGGTCGTGTGTCGTCAGAATTACCGTGACTTGGCGTTCGGCGTTTATCTGCTTGAGGAATTGACGAACTTGTTCTTTGGCAACCACGTCCAAGCCGATGGTCGGCTCATCCAAATATAGAATCTCCGGGTTATGCAGCAGCGCCGCTGTCAGATCGCATCGCATCCGCCCTCCAAGACTCAATTTCCGCACCGGCGTCGACAGCAACGGATGCAACTGCAACAGTTCACAGAAAAATTCGAGATTCCGTTTGTACAAGTTTTCGGGAATTTCGTAGATGTGTTTGAGCAACTCGAAAGAATCGATTACGGGCAGGTCCCACCAGAGTTGCGTGCGTTGTCCAAACACCACACCAATCCGGCGCGCGTTTTCCTTGCGCCGGAGGTACGGCGTCAGCCCCATAACGTCAATGTGTCCCGACGTTGGCACAAGAATCCCTGTCAGCATTTTGATGGTCGTCGACTTGCCTGCCCCGTTGGCGCCGATATATCCCACCAGTTCGCCGCGCTCAAGGGTGAAGTTCACGTCCTCAACGGCTTTTATAACCTCGTGTTCGCGCGAGACCGCGCTGCCAAGGCTTCCCCAAAACCCCTTGCGGCGTTTGTGTACCTTGAAGTTTTTGCTTAGGCGCTGAACCGTGATAATGGGCATTTTGGTCTCCGTCGGGCATTGCAGGCGCGACTTTGCCCAGGAATACAGGTCGGGGCTTGGGAGGTTCTACGGCTCAAGTTACACGCCTGGCCGGCAATCCGGAAAAGGCGAGCGGAGGTGTGAATACGCACTGAGAAAAGTGAAAAAGTGACCGGGTAAGGTGGAGATGAAAGCATAAGATTATAGCACATCTCGACCACTTTTGCAACTGTCGCAAGATGTCACGAAGGGGAAATGCACCTGATGTATGGGTGATAATGCTGGGTAATGCGATGAAATGGAGTTGTGAACGGAAGGATGGAAGACGGGAAGGATGGAAGGAACGTAGATTGATACTAATTCAAATTCTAAATGTTATACTGCGCGCTTGCAGAAATTGCGTCTTTTGTAGGAGCGATCTCCAGGTCGCGACGTGTGTTCACGGCAGGTGCGGTTGGAAACCGCACCTACGGACAAGATGCTTGAAAACACGCAATTTTCAGCAGCGTGAAGTATAGTATGAAAAAGGAGCGCGTTAAAGTCAACTTAATCCACAATTCAGACAATCACCGAAATGACCGGCGGGAAACCGACAATCATTGCACTCGCGATTGCCTCTCCTATGTCGAATATCGCGTCAATCTACGTTCCTTCCATCCTTCCGCCCTTCCAGTCTTCCATTATCAGAAGCGCTTCTCCCGACTCCCGGAGAAAAAATGCGTGACAAAACGGTCGAGATATGACATAATCGGATGATATTCATGTTTGCGCGATTATGCCTTAGTCCTAAATCCTTAACCTTATGATTCGCCATTTCGGAGGTACTGATGTCAGAGTTGTCAGAACAGGAAATGTTTGAAATTTTGCGAGAGTTTGACACCCCCTCGATTACGAATGTTGTCGCAACCTATCCCGGCACCGAAACCTGCCTCGGGCTTTACAACCCTTGGACGGAGAACTGGTATACCGACACGTCGATTCGTTGCATGTATCCCGAGTTGGGGGCGCTTGTCGGGTATGCCGTAACCTGCGTCTACGGTCTGCCGGACCCGAACTACTCCGAGTTGTCGTTCTTGGATGTCATTGACGCGCTGGACGCATCCCGAAAACCGACAATTCTGGTATTCGAACAGAAGTTTCCGCCGGAGATAGCCAACAAAGCCGGGCTTGCGGGCGGGAACATGACCACGGCGATGAAGGCGGTCGGGTGCATCGGCGCCATATCGAATGGGCCTTCACGCGACCTTGATGAGATTCGGCCGATGAAGTTCCAATACATGCTTAGCGGCATTACACCGGGGCACGGCGCCATGGCGCTTCGGGCAATCAACGTGCCCGTGTCGGTCGCGGGGATGGACGTTGCGCCGGGCGAGCTTATTCACATGGACGAGAACGGCGCCTGCAAGTTCCCGGCGGACAAACTTGGAGCCGTCGTGAAAAACGTTCAGGCATTACGCGATGAAGAATCTGAGCGCATGGGCAAGATGGCAAAAGCCACATCGGCAAAAGAGGTGCGAGCCATCCTGAGCGGCCATTCATACGCCGAAGATGACGAATAGAGGAACCTTCTGAAAATCTAACGGTAGGAGGGATCTCCCGATCCCGAATGCACATTCCAAAACGGCTTTTCCTCGCCGCCCTCGCAATTTCGGGCGCGGCAAGTTTCCTGCTTTGCGGTTACGAATTTATTCGAGCCGTTTCGACCTCACTGTTTATTCAGGCTTATGGCGCCGTAAATCTCCCGTGGGTGATGTTTGCGGTGCCGCCCAGCACATTCCTGCTGTTGTATGTATTTGGTCGGCTCCTCTCAAGGGTAGGCGCAAATCGCGCCCTGCTGCTCGCCTCGCTATTGTCGGCGGCTTTGGTTGGCGGTAGCTACGGCATGCTACTGCACGGTTTTGCGCTCGCGACCGCCTTTATCTACATCTTTCGCGAAGCGTATATTGTCCTCATCATCGAGCAGTATTGGTCGCTTGTCAACAGCACGCTGAGTACCGATCAGGCGCGGCGAATTAATGGCCCATTCTGCGGAATCGCGTCGCTCGGCGCCATAGCCGGCGGGCTACTCGTAAGGAAATTGGCAGCGCCGCTCGGTTCCGAAGCGCTCCTTCTCTTTGCCGCGGGGTCGCTACTTCCCGCGGCGGTCTGTTCCAGCCTGGCTTACGCGTTAGCAGGCGAACCGAAACCCGGAGCGGCGGAAGCGGGCGGCAAGCAGGGACATGCGGGGTTGAAGTTATTCTTTGGATCGCGTTATCTGGCGCTTATCGGCTTACTCATCTTGACGACACAGACCGTCTCAACAGTTCTAGATTTACGATTCAACGGGTTGGTGGAGATTGAAATAGTGAATGCGGACGAGAGGACGGCTTTCTACGGTTCGTTCTACGCCGCGCTCAATACGGTAGCGCTTCTGTTGCAATTCCTTGCCGTCCCGTTGATTCTCAGGTTTGTGCCGCTACGCACGGCGCATCTCGGTATCCCGGCGGTTCATTTGCTCACGTGCGTCATACTGACCATCAAGCCTTCGCTAAGAAGCGGATCGATAGCGTTTCTCCTATTCAAAGCGCTCGACTATTCCATCTTTCGCGCCGGCAAAGAGATTTTCTACATCCCCTTGTCATTTGACGCGCGCTATCGCGTGAAACAGATAATCGACACCTTCGGCTATCGGACCGCAAAGGGCGGCAGCGCCGGCGCGCTTGCCCTCGTCGGTCTATTCGCGAAGATTCCCGGCGTCGCTTTTTCAGTGGTGGCGATGGCAATGGCGGGGTTCTGGTCGATTCTTGTGTCAACCGTTACAAGGCGTTATCAAGACTTGGAAGGCGTGAAGAACCCACACCAGATGCATGTTGAAGGGAACAGTTCGGGAAATGAACGGAAACTGTAAAGAGAGAAAAAACGCGAATGCCCGTTTTTGAATCCGCCGAGCAACTCTATCGCTGTTTGGGCGGGTTTTTCGAGTTGATGAGTAATCACCCTCGGACCCGGAGACTGCTTGCGAAAACCGAGTTGAGCGTGGGGTTTGTTTACACCGATCCGGAGGCTTCTATCACATTGGTGGCGCGAGACGGAAAGCAATCCGTCTACTGCGGGGATTGCGATGAATCACCCGACGTGCAACTGTCGATGTCGGGTGATGTAGCGCACCGGTTTTGGATGGGAGAAATTAACGTGATGGGGGCGATTCTCTCACGTCAGATTGTGGCGGATGGACCTCTTGACAAGATTCTTGCGCTTAAGCCGTTGATTAAAGCGGCAATGGAAATCTATCCGAGACACTTTCAGGAGCGCCTCTCGCCAGATTCCAGCTAGTCAAACAGCAATTCTCATTTTGAATTTACCGAGTGATTGATTCTATCGGATCCTATTGGAACAGCAGGTCGCAAGTTCTTATGTTGTCATTCTTGGGGCAACATCGTATGGTATTGTACGAATTTAAGCCTACACCTGTCGCCCCTCTGGGGCTTTGGATTGTGGTGGTTCCGCGTATCTACAAACCTGCCGCCCCTCTGGGGCTAAAATGCGTTGGAATTCGCGATTTTATTGAGCCATGCAATCATCACAACGCTTTTCAAGAGCGAGAACCTCAAAGTTGACAAGGCTTTGTCGGCTCTAGATTCCAAAATGAGAATTGCTGCTAGTCGAAGGCGGCTTGCATTCTCTCCCCGTAAATGATGGGCGCCGTATCCAAATCATCTATGTATCTCGCCAATCCCGCTCGTTGTCCGTCAATCGGCCGGCTGCGTTCGGTACGGAGATGGATGGCAAGGCTGCGACGCGGCGCCTTGGACAAGTTGAAACTGCTACCGTGCAGCGCCTTTTTGTCGTGCAGGCTCATACCGCCGGCGTCCATTAGGGCTGAAACCTCGTTCCACTTGCGGTCCGGTGACAGCGCAAACGCTTCCTCGGAAATGTCCTGGCTGTAGAAGTCGCCGCCGGTTATCTCCTCCCAACGGTTTGAACCTGCCACGAATTTCATGGGGCCTGATGAATCCTCCACATCACTCAATGCAACCCACGCCGTGAGCAGTTGACTGCCCTTCTCCCACGTCGCTCTCCAGTATTGCCAATCCGTGTGCCATCCAATCTTGGTCGGCGTAGGTTCTTTTCCCCCCGCAGGCGGTTTGTATAGCAGTTGTATCCACCACACCTGAATCATCTCGGCGCCCTTCGCTCGCGCCGCCCATTCGCCAATTTCGGGCGACCGAATAAGTTCCGCGATTGCCTTGTTGGCAAGTTGCGGTTGTTCAATTTTGCAGAGGCGGGCAGGGTCATCGCCGGGATTCCAAGGGGAGGTTTCCGGCGGTCTTCCGGTATCGTACACGCCTTCGCGGATTTTGTCCATTCCTTCGCTGGCATTCCGAACTTTCTCCGAATCAATTGTTGTCGTTTTGAAGATGTGAAATCCGTTCTGTTCAAATGAACTCTTGATGTCCATCAATGCTGTCTTCTCCCGCGTTATGAGGCGTGTTCCTTCGACTTTTAATTTGTAGGGAATAACGATCGTTATTCCCTACCCGAGTTTTAGCCCTCACAATCTGATTCGATTTCTACAGCTGCATGTTACAACCCCCCATAAGGATCAAGTTAAGCGTTTTAAGGCGTATGTTGCGCCGATTCAATGCCTTAAATGGCGCTGGTTTCCGTAGGCGCCGGTGCGGTTGGAAACCGCACCTACGGTGTGGTGGGCGATAGAGATTTCTTCCCCACCCCATGGGGACTACGTTAAGAGTTTTGCTACGGAGAACACACCAATACTAGACGAAATCCCTTAACTTAATCCCTATGCAGCTACATATTACAACCCCTCAAAACGCCCGATGAATCGGGCAACTACAATCATCCGATGCGGGCAACTATATTTCACGCTGCTGAAAATTGCGTGTTTTTAAGCGTCTGGCGGTAGGTGCGGTTGGAAACCGCGAGGATTTCTATCGCACTCGCTATCCACTCGCTTGATCCTACCCGAGTTTTAGCCCTCACAATCTGATTCGATTTCTACAGCTACATGTTACAACCCCCCATAAGGATCAAGTTAAGCGTTTTAAGGCGTATGTTGCGTCGATTCAATGCCTTAAATGGCGCTGGTTTCCGTAGGCGCCGGTGCGGTTGGAAACCGCACCTACGGTGTGGTGGGCGATAGAGATTTCTTCCCCACCCCATGGGGACTACGTTAAGAGTTTTGCTACGGAGAACACACCAATACTAGACGAAATCCCTTAACTTAATCCCTATGCAGCTACATATTACAACCCCCCAAAACGCCCGATGAATCGGGCAACTACAATCATCCGACGCGTGTAACTTATCAACGAGAAATCAGTATGAATTGCGATAGCCGTAAACGAATTACACGTTGAAGCGAATCTCAAGAACGGTGTTTTCCGGTATAATATAGTCCTGATCCACTAGCTTCGTCAAGTTCTTGGAACGGGCATCCTGCATGCTGTGCGACGCCAACATATCATCGCAACTGATGAGCTCCGCTTTGATAAATCCCCGCGCCAAATCGGAATGAATCTGCCCGGCGCACGTTACCGCGTCCGTTCCTTTCTCCGCCAACCAAGCATGAACTTCCTGCTTGTTCAGCGTATAGAAAAACATCATCCCGGCTTTCTCCATGATGGCGTCACACACTTGATTCACATCGGTGCATGGGGCTTCAAATACCGCCGTCGGCTTGGCGCTCGGCAGACCAAATTCCTTAACAAGCACTTTTTCTCTGTCGTCGAGAGGGAGATCGCACAGTGGCTTTTCGGCTTCAAGATGCGCGAGACACTTGTCAAGCACGGCTTTCCCGTTCGCGTCGTCCATCCGCATAAGGATGTTTTCAATTCTGTCGATGTCAAGAATGAGTAAATCGAGTAAATCGGCGGCGGCGATCGCGACGGCTTGCGCGTTCTCGTAGTCATCGGGCAAAAATTCAAAGTAGTATGGAGCGGACTTGGCGGGTTTAAACTTCGCCGCGAGATCGGTGAGGTATCGATCATCGTATTTCACCGCCCCCGGCGGCAGATCTAGTCCGGTATAGGCTACTTTCACGCTGTTCGAGAACCCTTCCGCACGATTTGTGCGTGTTCTAGTCGTCCGCGCTGCCCTCCGCTCCGACCGGCAGCTCTTCCATAACAGAATGCTCGACGTGAGAGCGCTTCCTTGAAAACAACCTATTGATGTCCGTCGTAATGGCGTATAGCGCCGGCATGACGAAGAGCGTCAGCAGAGTCGCGAAGGTCAATCCGAAGATAATCGTGCTCGCCAACGGCATCCAGATTGGCGATTTTCCACCCAACCCGATCGCCATCGGAATCAATCCGCAGACCGTAGTGACGGTTGTCAATAGAATCGGACGCAACCGGATGCTGCCGCCCTTAAGAATGGCGCGCCACCGACCGCTGCCCTCCCTGCGATATCGGTTGATGAAGTCAATTAGCACAATCGAATCATTGACCACAATTCCCGCAAGCGCGACAATGCCAAACATGGCTATCATGCTCAGCGTGGCGCCAACAGCCAAGAGACCGATCATGGCGCCGATGATTCCGAATGGCACCGCCAAGAGAATTATGATTGGCTGGAGAAAAGACTTGAACTGAGTCGCCAAGATGGCATAAATCAGGAATACGCCAATCACAAATAACTGAACCAGATCGGCAAAAGACTCCTGTATCTGGTCGAATTCGCCCCGGAAATCCAAGCGGTAGCCGGGGAACATTGTCTCTATGCCCGCGAATGTCGCGATTAGCGCTTGATTCACTTTGACCGCCGTAGTCTTGTCGGAATCTACAGCCGCATTTACGGTAATTGCGCGCTCTCCGTCAAATCGACGAACTTCGACATATCCCTGATCCTCTCGCACGTCGGCGACATCTTTTAGCGGAACAATTTCTCCCGCCGGCGTGGATATTAGCAGCTCCTCAAGGTCCGAGATCGTCCGAAGCGCGCCCTCGTTATATTTCACGATGACATCAACCGCCTCGTCGGCATCACGATAGGTGGTAGTTATATTGCCTTCAATAGCGTTGCGAACATTGTAGGCTATTTGAAAAACATTCAACCCGTATTGATGCGCCTTTTCCTCCTTCACGCGCACCCGGAGTTCAGACTTCCCGACGAGAAAATCATCCCGGATTTCATTGACGCCGTCCATCTGACGCAATTCCGCTTTGAGCAGCCCCGCAATCTGTTGCAATTCGCGGAATTCGGGCCCCTTGATTTTCACATCAACATCGGCGCCGCTGGGCGGTCCGCCTTCCAGTTTATCAATGATAAGTTTATCGACACCGCTAACTCTCGCAAGCTGTGGTCGAAGCGAATCCACAATGTCGTCTACGCTGCGCTTACGCTCGTTTTTCGGAACAAGCTCGACCAGCACCTCACCAACATTCGATCGCAATGTCGTAGCGCCGAGAAGCCCGGATGTCGGTGTGTGCAAACCGAGGTTGCTTACAATGGCGATGCGTTCCTCGGAAGGGATAGACGCGGCGACTTTTTCAATCTGGGCAATCACCTCGCCGGTCTCTTTTATGCCAAACGAAGGGGGCATTTCGGCTTTGAGGTAGAACTGGGGGAAGTCCTCGCCGGGAAAGAGTTCTTTGTCAAGCGCCAAGAACGCGACGGCGCAAACCACCAAACCTACCGCCAATACGCCAAAAACTACCGCATACCGCCAGCGCACGGTGTGCTTCAAGAACGCCACGTAACGCTTCTTTATCGGATTAAACCAATCGTTGCGACGGGTTTTCCTGTTCGACGCCTTCCCCCATTCGGAAACGTGAGCGGGCAGAATCATGAAGACTTCCAGAAGTGAGGCGGCTAACACCAAAATGGCAACAATCGGCACAATACGCATGAACTGACCGGATATGCCCGACATGAACATGAGCGGTCCAAACGCCGCAACCGTGGTCAAACTCGCCGCAAGCACCGGAGCGCCTACCTGCTCGGCGCCAACGACAGCCGCTTCGCGCGGCGACTTCCCTCGCTGAATGTGTCGATAGATATTTTCAATCACCACAATGGCGTCATCGACGACAATGCCTACGACGAGTATCAAGCCGAACAAAGCGACGCCGCTGAGAACGATCCCCGTCATGTGCATGAAAAGGAAGGTCGCCATGAAAGCAACCGGGATGCCGAGCGCCGCGAACAGCGCATTGCGGAAGCCCAAGAACACGAACAGCAGAATCACGACGAGAAATAGTCCGAAAAACGCGTTATTTTCAAGGATGGCGAATCGTTCCTTAAGGATGACGGAGTAGTCGTTCACTGCCGAGATTCGCGCCTCCTCCGGCGCATTCTGCTTGTAATCTTCCACGAGTTTGCGAATTTGCCCAACCAACTTAATCGTGTTTGAATCTGTCTTGCGTTGAATCGTCAAGCTGATGGACGGCGTGCCGTGGATACGCGATAACGTGCGCGGCTTTTCGTAGGTATCGGAGACGGTGGCAATATCGCTCAATCGCAATGAGGTGGCGGTACCTCGCGCCCGGATTATCGTGTCTCGGATCTCGTCAATACTCCGAAATTCGCCCAAGGTGCGAACAAGGTATTCGGATGCGCCAAATTCCAGCGTTCCCGCGGGCAGGTTGAGGTTGTGGTTCCTCAACGCGTTAATCACCTCGGTCATGGGAAGTTGATATGCCCGCAACTTATTCGGATCGACTTCAATCCAAATCTCCCTTTCGCGCACTCCCGCCAAGCGTACGGATCCGACGCCCTCGATGTCCAGAATCTCGTCCCTGAGATTCTCCGCGATCGCCTTCATCCGGGGTTCCGAGATGGCCCCTCCAACGACGAGCGTTAGCACGGGAAAACTTGCTTCCATGTCGAATTCCGAAACTTCCGGCTCATCCAATATCTCATTCGGGAGGTCGTTCACGCGGTCAACCGCGGAGCGCAGATTCTGCATTTCCTTGCTGAATTCCCTGTCGCTGATCTCTTCAAACTGAATCGAAATTACAGATATTCCCTCCGAAGATGTCGACATCAACAGATCGATTTTGTTGACAGCGTCTTCAATGGCTTCCTCAATTGGAGCCGTCACCAATTTCTCGACCTCTTCGGGAGACGCGCCGGGGTAGATGGTCGTAACGCTGGCGGCTTGTGCCGCGATATCGGGGCTCAGCGCCCTTGGAAGCACGAACCACGCGATGGCGCCGAACACCACAATCATAATCATCAGCAAATTAGCAAGCACCGGGTTACTCACAGAAAGTTTCGGGAGAGACATTTAGGCTCCTTTCCTTACGACGGGATTTTAAGTTGTTGGCGTCAACGGTTCTCTGGCGCGTGGGCGACTCTTCCAGATTACACGCACCTGAAGATTAACCGCTTACTAGAATTATAGCAACAAAGTTCATCTTTTACAATGCAAAATCCGTTCAACGTCAGGGAAAACGCACCTGATGTATGGGTGATAATGCTGGGTAATGCGATGAAATAGAGTTGTGAACGGAAGGATGGAAGACGGGAAGGATGGAAGGGCGGAAGATTGGAAGGGTGGAAGGATGCGGGTAGTTTAGTGGTTCATTCGCCAAGTGTATATGGCATCACTCTATGTAGAAACAATCTCCAAATCGCGAGTTGCTGAGAGTTTCCATCTTTATAGCCCCAGAGGGGCGAAAGGTTTGTAGTAACGCCGAATCCACTTTTATCCAAGCCCCAGAGGGGCGACACCCGGACAATTATCCATCCAAGAAAACAAGAAGGCTACGGCAGGTTAACCGCTTCGATTCGGATGATGCACACTTGAAAAAACAGACCTGTCGCCCCTCTGGGGCTTTGGAATATGGCGCCATCCCATTTCTACAAACCTATCGCCCCTCTGGGGCTGGGCGTGTGGATAACCCATATTTACTTAGAAAATAAACCGTTTCGTTTTCGGTTTTTTGATTCCGCTTTAAATCTCCCAAAACCCAATGTAGTCCAATCTTCCATCCTTCCATCCTTCCCTCTTTCCATCCTTCCGTTTCTCCCCAAAGTCAGTCTACCAAACTCCCTCAAAATATGTTATCATTTTGACAGTCCCGTGATTTTCTGCCAACGCGCCGATTCGGTCGCCGATACAAATGCGTCCAAACCTTTTTGGCAAAACTATGACGATGCAGACATTCAGGAACGAGGTGAATGCCCATGTCAATTCGATGGATTAAGACAGTTCTTATCATTACGGTCTTGCTGCTGCTCAATGGTTGTGCCATTCTAAGCCCGCGAACCGAATCAGACAAAAAGATTGTTGATCCCTTGATTGAACGCCATGAGCGCTGGCAACAACACATTGAGCGTGGAAATTGGGCATTTCAAAACGGCAATTTTGGAGAGGCAATCACGGCATATCAGGCGGCGCTTGCGATAAAGCCGAAATCAAGCGAAGTTCAGCGCAAAATCGGCGAGATTCACTTCCAACAGCGGCGCTACGAAAAAGCCTCGACCGCCTTCGCCGCATATCTGGAACTGGAACCGCGGGACACCGTCGTCCGAAACTACCTCGGATATACCTACGAGAAATTGAATGATTACGAGTCCGCCGCCCAAGCATACGAAAGTACGTTGAAATATGACAGCGAGGATTTGTACGCGCTGAACCACCTCGGTTTGGCGTACAAGCAGATAGGTCTTCTGGATGAAGCCGAAAGCGCCCTGCGAAGGGTCTTGGAGTTGGATCCGAAATGCCAGAGGAATGAGAGTGAAAACTTACATAACTATTTGGGGGCGATTCACCTCGAACGAGACGAGATTGGCGATGCCATTGCGGAGTTCCGCGAGTCCGCTCGGCTTTTTCCGAATGCCGTTTGGCCTCGTCAACAGTTAGCGGCACTGTATGAGTCGCACGGACGTTACTATCAAGCGCAACTCCAATATCAGGAAATCTTGGCGATCGCCCCGGACAACCTGCTGGCGCCGACGCGTCTCCAAGCGTTGTCGCAACTGAATCCGGGCGCTCCTATCTCGCCGGATGCGCCTCCGGTGGATATCGTAGACATTGATTCCGAAAGCATCATCGCGCAAACGTCCGACCGACAGGATTATCCCGACGCCGATGTGATTATTCTTCTAAATCAGTTTAGTCACGAAATCTCCCCCACCGGGCAATCAAGGTACACCACGCATCAGATTGTGAAACTCCTGACACGGCGAGGCATTGACAAATACGACGATATCGCTATTCCCTACCAACCGAACGCGCAAAATCTGAGCGTCAACATGGCGCGTACCATTACTCCCGACGGAACGATTGTCGAGCCGTCCGACGAGGGGTATAACGAAGTCACGCCGCCGGGCTTATTGTCATATAATGTCTATTCCGATGTTGTGTGGAAAGTCATCTCCATGCCGGCGTTGTCGCCGGGGGCGATTATCGAATATCAAGTCACGTTTCAGGACACTGCCAGTGAATCCGCGGGGTTGCAGACGTGGTTTTGGGGCGGTTTTAACTTTCAATCGACCGTTCCGACGTTGGAGGCGCGTTATGCCTTGCGCCTACCCGCAAATCTGAAATTCCGGTGGAAAACGCATAATTGCGAACTGACGCCGCAGGTGTCGGGGGCGTCTGAAACAACGACGTACCTGTGGTCGGCAAGCGACATACCGCCAATCAAGGAGGAGGCAGGAATGCCCGCCCTCAACGATGTGGCGATGCGGTTAAGTTATTCATCGTTGGAATCGTGGGACGAGGTCTGCACGTGGTACAGAGATCTGGCGAAAGACCGATACCGCGCCGATCAGCCTATCCAGTCCGTTGTCAATCAACTGACCGAGGACATCCCGCACACGGAGGACAAAATCCGCGCCATCTACAATTTTGTGGCATCCAAAGTTCGTTACGTCGCCATTGAGTTGGGTCAAAGCGCTTACCAACCCACACCCGCCTCCGAAGTATTGAGCAACTTGTACGGCGACTGCAAGGACAAGACAACGTTGCTAATAACAATGCTCGATCTCGTTGGCGTTAAAGCCTTTCCGGTACTGCTCAGCCCTTCACCACACGAGCGGATCGACACCGACCTTCCATCACCAGGGCAGTTTAGTCATTTGATAGCGGCGATTCCCAGGGCTAACGGCGATTATATCTGGCTAGACGCCACGTCCAATACATGCAGTTACGGCGACATTCCCGACGCCATTCAGGGGCGCAAGGGGTTTCTCATCGGCGATGAATCCGGGATATTCATAGACATCCCGACTTTTTCGGCAGACGCCAATCAATTAATCCTCAAGACCGACATGCGATTGGACGAGGCGGGGGCAGTTCACGGAAAGATCTCTGTGCAAACGACGGGACAATACAACCTTGACTCACGCTTGAGGTATCAGCAATTGATGCCGGATGATTGGACGGATACCCTCGCCGCGGAGTTGAGCGGCCAATTACCGGGGATCCGCGTGGATTGGGTGAAATCTTCTGATCTGGAAAATCTTGACGTTCCGGTTGAGTTGACGATCGGTTTCCGCGTTGACGATTACGCGCCATCCCTTGACGGTCGCGTTCTGCTGCCGCTCCCGATTGATGAGTTCGGTGACTATGCCGAACTTTTCGCGGCGACAAAGCGAGAATACGCGCTTAATCTCGGCTATCCGATGCAGGTAAAAAAGGAAATTTCGATAGAACTGCCCGATGGGTGGATGGCGATACTGCCCGGCAAACTTAGCATGGAGTCTAGTTTTGCGACCGTGCATCGTCAATTCAGCCGCGACGGAAATCGCATTCGTTATGAGCTCGACTTTACGCTTAATCAATCGGTGATTTCGCCCGAGGCATACGCGGCAGCCAAACAGTTTTTTGATAGACTGGCGAGGGAGGATGGCAGCCATCTGATTCTTCAGCCGCTTCATGGAAGTTAAGAGCTGTCTTGAAGAATTACCGGCTCTTTGGTTGCGTGTGAAATGGGATTATACCTTGTGTTGGCTAATACTGCGCTTTTTTCTCAGCAATAATGGTTTCGAATAGGACTTACGCAGCACCAGCAAGTCGCGACCTGGAGATCGCTCCTACAAATGTTGGAATATCGGTGCGGTTGGAAACCCAGCGGATCTCTATCGCACTCATTATTCATTCGCTTGATCCTACGGACTAGATGCTTGAAAACACGCAATTCTCGGCAGCGCAAAGTATAGGTCAATCGAAACGAGAGGAACGTAATGGAATACGTCAATTTCGGAACAGCAGGACTCAAAATCAGTCGAGTGGCTCTCGGCCTCGGATTCAGAGGAGTATCCGATGTCGCATCGGGCCAGAGAATCATTGAACGCGCAATCGATCAGGGGATCAATCTCATTGATTGTTCAAACAGCTATTGCCTCACTGACTCACATGACAACTCCGGACAGTCGGAGATGATTCTCGGTAGGGCGCTCCGTGGTAAACGGGACAATGTCGTCATCACCTCGAAAGTCTGGAGTAACGTCGGTCCCGGTCCGAACGACCAAGGATTGTCTCGATATCACATCATGCGCGAAGTCGAAAAATCGCTCAAGCGACTGAACACGGACCACATTGACGTTTACCTCGTGCACAACTTTGATGAGTCCACTCCGCTTACCGAAACCATTCGCGCCCTGGACGATTTGGTTCGTTCCGGCAAAGTCCGTTACGTCGGCTGTTGCAACTACGCCGCTTGGCAAGTCTGCAAAGCGCTATGGACCGCCGATGCGCTCAACGCGACTCCGTACATCTGCGTCCAGAACCCGTACAGTTTGTTGAATCGGGCGCTTGAGCGTGAAATGTTCGGGCTTGTGCGGGATGCCGGGTTGGGCGTGATGGCATACAGCCCGTTGGCAATCGGGCTTCTCGGCGGCCTCTATTCGCCAGGGGAGCCGCCACCGAGCGGATCGCTTTGGGCGGCGCGGAAGGTGTCAGAGTTCAACGCCGCCGTGGAGGGAACTCCCGGGGAAGTCATCAACCGCCTCAAAACGCTTGCCGCCGAATTGAACAAAACGCCCGCGCAATTGGCTTTGGCATGGATTCTTTCACATCCGGAGATCACGACCACGATTGTGGGATGCGACAACCCCGATGAAACCCCCGATATCGTAGGCGCCGTTGGATGGTCGCTCCCCGGCGACGTGCGGGAAGAGCTCGATCAAATCTCGGCTCCTCAGGTCCACGTATAGCCGGGCGCCGGGTAAGTTGCGGATACGGCGCCCAGACATTTTCAGATGCCTTCATCCGTGGAATTATACCCAAATTCAAGTCGAAAAAAATCTAGGCTTGCATTTCTTGTTTTTATCTGGTATAATATTTAGACTGTACAACTGTACAATGGATTTTGGCAAGTTCTGTAAGTAGTGTTAGGTTCAAAACTGAAGCATAATCCCGGCATGGTGTCATTTTGTACCTCTCAGCTTTTCAGGCTTCATGAGACATTTGCAGGTTGTAGATTCAATCAAAGGAGGTGCAATTCAATGGCAAAAGGTCGAGTCAAATGGTTTAGCGACCAGAAGGGCTATGGATTTATTACCACCGATGAAGGCGAAGATGTCTTTGTGCATTATTCGAACATCGAAGGAAATGGTTTCAAGAGCCTTGATGAAGACGACGAAGTTGAATTTAACATGGTTCAGGGGCCCAAAGGCTATCAGGCTGAAGAAGTCAAGAAACTTTCGGCTTGGTAAACTCAACGCATACTAATTACGATGTCCGGGGACAAAGGCTCTCAAGCAATTGAGAGCCTTTTTTTGTGCGCGGGAATTGCAGAGGCATGTTGTCTCGTACGAATTCAAAATCTAAATGTTACAGCCATGCGGGACGTGCAATGAATTGAGCAACTACAAACGCCCGATGAATCGGGCAACTACAAACTGCCGGTTCTTGTAACTTTTGGTTGTAGGGTGGGCACTCCCCACTATCAACTCGGTCGCGTTGCGCGACAGGGGAGCAAACCGTCTATCCCAAACTAATCGGAATGGTGGGCAGTGCCCACCCTACAATCTGAAAATTGCGTGTTTTCAAGCGTCTGGCGGTAGGTGCGGTTGGAAACCGCACCTACGGGGCCGCCGGTTACAAAATGAGAATTGCTGAGTTCGGACAACCGCCAACTATCCCGCAAAACCGTAAAAACACAACGTGAGGAATCTATGCGCGAACGCCAAACAACTATCCAAAACATCCTCCAGCGCCTTGACGGCATCCAACCCCTCAAGGAACTCTTCTGGACGGAACTGAACTACGACCGCCAAAACGACCCCATCTCCCGCCGCGACTGGTCCGGGAGCGCGCAATCCGCCGCCGCCGAAGACCCGCTCCTATTCGCCACGGGCGGAGAAGATTCCGATTTCCACCTCATCTATACCCGTCTCGACGCCGACCGCCGCCTCCTGACCGCCGAACGTCCCATTATTTCTCGTCTGCTCCGAGACCATCCTTATGCCCTATTCGTCTTCAGCAACCGCGATCAAACCGACTGGCACTTCGTCAACGCCAAATTCGATCGGGAGCCGCCGGAGAAACGCCGCCTGTTCCGCCGCATCACGATTGGCGCTGCCGAAAAACTGCGCACCGCCGCCGAGCGCATCGCCATGCTGGATTCGGGTTCCCTGAACTCACCGCTGGAAATTCAAAACCGCCACGACGAAGCCTTCGACGTTGAAGCGGTGACCAAACGCTTCTTCGAGGACTACAAAGCCGTTTTCCAACGCCTGCAGGATGATTTGGCGAATCAGACCGATGACAACCGCTGGGCGCACGACTACGCCTTGCAGTTTCTCAATCGCGCCATGTTCCTCTACTTCATCCAACGCAAGGGATGGCTCGGTGACGACACCGAGTTTCTGCGGACGTTCTGGGAAACCTATCGGAAAACGGAAGCGCCATCCGATTCCTTTGCGGAGCGCTGGCTCAACATCCTGTTCTTCGAGGCATTCCATGAAAATCGCTTTCACGGCGGTCACCGCCATTTCCCCGACGAGATTCGAAAAGCGTTATTTTCTGCTCCTTATCTCAACGGCGGACTGTTCACCGAAAACGAGCTCGACAAACGACACGTCTTCCAAATCTCCGATTCCCGCTTCAAGGATATTTTCAATTTCCTCGAAAACTACAACTTCACCATCGCCGAAGACAGCCCGCTCGATCAGGAGGTCGCCGTCGATCCGGAGATGATCGGGAAGGTGTACGAAAGCCTCGTGAACGTCTCGACCGAAACCGACGAGCGCGGCGACGCCGGCATCTTCTACACCCCCCGCACCGAGATCGACATGATGTGCCGCTTGGCGCTGGTGGACAACCTGACGAATCACTTGGGAGAGGAGCATAAGTCGCGGTTGTATGAAACCATCTTTGCCTTCGAGCCGGACGACAAAGCGACCGCCGATCAAAAGCTTCGGGACAGCAATCTTTGGAATCCCCTGAACGAATGCCTGAAGGGACTGGCGATCGTCGATCCCGCCTGCGGTTCCGGCTCCTTCCTCGTCGGGATGCTGCATATCCTCGACGATCTGCGCGATAGAGCGAATCGCGCCCTTGGCGTTGAAGAACTGAGTTTTGACCGCAAGAAGGCGATCATCGGAAGCAACCTCTACGGCGTGGACGTGATGGAGTGGGCATGTCACGTGGCGGAGTTGCGTCTCTGGCTTTCGCTCATCATCGACGCCGACATTCCCAAGCCGGAACTGAAGCATCGAAACGAGCCGCTGCTCCCGCACTTCTCCTTCAACATCCGATGCGGCGACAGCCTACTCCAAGAAATCGGCGGCATGAATCTCGCCCAAATTCGCGCCGACTTCAGCGGGATACCGAGATCTCTAAAAGCGCGTGTTTCGCGCCTCAAAACCGAAAAACTGAAGTTCTTCAATAACGACGCAACCCGCCGATACAGATCCGAATGGGAACTGGAACAGGAGGAGTCAAACCTTTTCGGAGATCTCGTGGATACCCACACGGATGATGTGAAACAGCAAATTGATGACCTCAGAGAGCTTATTGACGGTCTCAGAGCGCAACAGTTACAGCTTGATGGCACAACCGACGAGAGAACGGCGCACCAGCTCGAGCGCCAGGCGACCGAGTGGCGCGAGCAGATTGAGTCGCTGACCGCAGATCGGGAACGCCTTGTCAAGGCTCGCGGCGCCCTCGCGCAAGCGCCGACGTTGCCGTTTGTCTGGGACATCGCCTTCGTCCAGATCTTCGCCGATGACAAGCGCGGATTCGATATCGTCATCGGCAACCCGCCTTACGTGCGTCAGGAGAACATCGCCGATCCGAAACTGCCCCGCGAAAGCGTTACACGCGATAGCAAGAAAGCCTACAAAGCGAAACTTGCCCGCTCGGTGTACCAAGCCTTCCCGCGCTTCTTCGGCTACAGACGCGAAAAGGACAAGCCGGACAATCCCTCCGCCGCCGTGTCCCGCAAACTCGACGCCAAGAGCGACCTCTACATCTACTTCTATTTTCACGGGCTTTCACTCCTCAACCCCGAAGGCTCCTTCTGCTTCATCACCTCTAACTCGTGGCTGGATGTGGGTTACGGGAAAGACCTTCAGGAATTCCTCCTCAAGCATTGCAACGCGAAGCAGATTATCGACAACCAGTCGCGCCGCTCCTTCGCCTCCGCCGACGTGAACACCGTGATATGCCTTTTCTCCGCGCCCGACGAAAAACGGAAATTCGGATTGGATGAAATGACGCGCTTCGTCATGTTCAAGACGCCGTTCGAGGGGGCGCTGGACGCCGTCATTTTTGAAGAGGTTGAGGGGGCGGTTGGACGCACGAGTACGGAGGAGCACCGCATCTTCCCCGTCCCGCAGCGGACGCTCTTGGAATCCGGCAGCGATCATCAAACACGAAAGTACACCGGCGACAAGTGGGGCGGGAAGTACCTGCGCGCGCCGGACATCTACTGGACGATTCTGGAGAAGGGGAAGGATAAGCTGGTGCGTTTGGGGGATGTCGCGGAGGTGCGTCGCGGTTTTACTACGGGAGCAAACGAGTTTTTCTTTCTAGACCAAGAAAAGATCTCGAAGTGGGCGATTGAGGAAAGGTTTTTGAAGCCCGTTATCAAAAGCCCACGCGAATGTACAAGCATTCTGATTGACCCCAGCCGGTTGAAGTTCAAGTTGTTTATGTGCGGCAAAGACAAAGAGGAATTGGATGGCACGGCGGCGCTTGAATACATTGAGTGGGGTGAGTCGGAGGGATTTGATCAGAGACCGAGTTGTAAAGGGCGGGCAAGGTGGTGGTATGGTTCGGTTGAATCGGGAAACGGTATTTTTGTGAAAGAAGCCAATGACACTTCCGCTGTGTTTTACAACCCCGATAAATACATTGTCGATTGTAGGCTCTACTTCGCGAATTTGCCTGACGAATTGCTCTTGTTCTTAAACTCAGCAATTGGCGTGATGCTTTTTGAGATATACAATCGCGCTGGACTTGGCGGAGGCGCTAGAAGTATGATGGTTTCGGATTATGAAGATGTCCCAGTCCTAATTGATGAGACATGCCACAACGCCTTGACGGCTCTAGAATCGATTTCTCGTTTGTCGCCGCGCAACGTCGTTAATTCTCAATCTGAATGGTCTGACCTTGATACACTCATCTTTGATGCTCTCGATCTCACGCAGGGTGAGCGGGATGGGGTGTATGAGGGGGTTGTGGGGCTGGTGGAGGCGCGGTTGAGTAAGGCGAGGAGTTTGCGGGGGTAATGAGTTTCTCACAAGGAGGATTCGCTTTGCCCCGATGATCAGCGCGGGTATTTTGGATGTCAAGATTCTAAATAATGGCAATCATTCGGCGAACATGATATAATTAAGCGAATATAAGTTGACAAAAAGATACTCCCAAAAAAAAATAAAAACTTGGAGGCACTAGAATGAACAACCGAGATTTTCCGGGCGCGCGTTGGTGGAAATTCGATTTCCACACCCACACGCCTGCATCAAATGACTTCGCAATAAAAGAAGGCTTTTGCCCGGCAGATTGGCTGAAAGCATTCATGGACAAGGAGATTGATTGCGTTGCCATTACAGACCACAATGGCGGCGGTTGGATAGACCGCCTGAAGACAAAACTAGACGAACTCAAACAGCGCAAACCTTCATGGTATCGACCGCTTTATCTTTTTCCAGGCGTGGAGATTTCGGCACATGGAAACGTACATATTTTAGCGATTTTCGGCAGCGACAAGAGCAAGGATGACATCAACAGTTTAGTTGATGCAGTAGAGTATTCGGGGGAAAAGGGAAACAGCGATGGAGTGACAGAGCTCACCTTTGCCAAGATTGCCGATTTGATTTCTGAAAAAGGCGGAATCGCTATTCCCGCACATGTCGATAAAGAGAAGGGGCTACTGTTTGAAGCTGAAGGCCTAACGCTCAAGCAGTCGTTGGTCAACGATAATATATACGCTATGGAATTACGTTGCGCCAATTTTAAGAAACCGGGCCTATATGGGGCACTGAAAGTGCAATGGACGGAGGTAGCAGGATCCGACTCGCATTTCCGCCCTAACGACGCATTGGGCCGGTTCACGTGGGTAAAAATGGAGGAACCATCCATTGATGACTTGAAGCTCGCTCTTATAGATGGCAACGGTTCAGTAGATTGCAACATGGATGATGACCCAAATCAACCTCCAGATTATTTCATAAAAGAGCTAATCATTGACAGAGCAAAATACGTTGGGCGGTCCACTCAACTAGAATGCAAATTTAGCCCATTCCTCAACACAATTATTGGTGGGTTTGGTAGTGGCAAGTCTACGCTCCTAGAGTTTATGCGCCTTGTCCTGAGACGCGACAAAGATATGCCTCCGACACTTGAGCAGGAAATTCAACGATTCTTTGAGGTGGCGGGCGACGGCCCCTTGATTAGAGAAAGCAGCATATCAATGAGTTATTTAAAGAGAGGCATACTCTATCGATTAAACTGGGCCCCCATGGCAGATGAATATGTATCGCTTGAAGTGCTAGACAACGGTAATTGGATGTCTTGCCAAGGGGAGATAAAGTCGCTATTCCCGGTGCGTATCTATAGCCAAAAACAGATTTACGAAATTGCTCGAAAACCAAGTGCTTTGCTTGAAATAGTTGACGATGCACCTGAAGTGGATGCCGAGACAATTAACTTCCAACGTAGGAATCTGGTTAACCAATACAAACAACTCGAAATTAAACAGCTAGAGTTGATGGAAAACATCTCCAAAGAAAACCGATTACGTGGGGAATTAGGTGACCTAACAAGACAGATTGCAGAGATCGAGAAATCGGGCCATGAAACAGTCCTACATAATTATGGAAAGCGACAGCGACAATTGAGCGAATTCAAGAGCGCGGAGAATAAATGGACAGAAATGGCCGAACAGATTTCGAATGTGCGAGATGGAATTGGGCCGGCACAATTCAATGAACAGCATTTTGGCGAACATGCAGATATTTTGGTAGATCTAAGTAAAACAAATGAGAAATGGAACGCGATACGCGGCAAATTAGACGAATTGGCTTCGGAAGCGTGCTTGGTCATTGATGCTTGGGAAGCCGAAAAGAACACAGCAATCTGGATGCAGGAATTGAAGAGTGACGTTGAGTTATATGAGTCGTTGTCGACCGAACTAAATCAAGCAGGCATAGACCCTAGTAGATATCGCTTGCTATTGGCGCAACAAAAAACCCTACAGAAAGAATTAGGGCTAATTAGTGAGTATCGGTCACGCTACGATGAGTTTGAATACAAGAAAGAAGACGTGTACAAGCAAATTAAACAAAACAGAATGGCACTGTCTGAGAAGAGGCAAGAGTTCTTGTCACAAGTTTTGAGGCATAACCAAGATGTAAGGATTGAGGTGAAAGTCTTCGGCGAGCAGTGGGAGGACATAGAGAAAGAAATCCGCAATATACTTCAGTGTCCATCTCGTTTCGATAGAGACTTTGAGGCGCTGAAGGATAACTATCTTAGGGATGAAGACAACCAAATCAGTCAACTCAAAAACACGATTCAAGCAATTCGTAATGGCGAGAAGTCTGCCGTGCATGCCACGTTCGCCAAACATTTGAAATCGTTGCCACAAGAATCTTTACACGACCTAACCTTATGGTTTCCCAAAGATGAATTAAGAATCACCTTTGGTCGCTATAGCCAACATATAGAGCAAGGATCGCCTGGACAAAAAAACGCGGCGTTGCTGGCATTTATACTTTCGTATGGTGAGGAACCACTATTGCTAGATCAGCCTGAAGACGATCTGGACAATGAATTGATCTACGACTTGATTGTAAAACAGTTACGCGAAACGAAATCCAAACGTCAGATTATCGTGATTACGCACAATGCCAACATTGTGGTAAACGGCGATGCAGAGATGGTTTTGCCACTTCACGTTGTATGCCGCGAAACGCGTGTGCGTGAGGATGCGAAGAGCGTCCGGATAAAAGAGGTACGTGACGCGGTATGCGATATTTTGGAAGGCGGTCAGCGGGCATTTGAGCAGCGATATAGACGAATTAATTTAGGGAATTAGTCATGTTTGACAGTTCAACCGAACTTCAAGAGAAGATTTACCTTGGTGAAGACTCTACTATAGAATTCAAGAGAGAGTTACCTCGCAGAGACAGCCTGGCCGATGAAATTGCCGCCTTTGCTAATGCTAACGGCGGAGTGATATTAGTTGGCGTAGACGACAACGGCATTATTGTCGGCATCAATCGCCAAGACTTGCAAGTCTATGAAAAAACTGTAATCGAAATTTGCCAGGACAGCATTGACCCTACGGTTGACATTGTTACCGAGAAACTCCGAATTGAGGACACAAACATCTTGAAGATAGAGGTGCCGCGTAGTCTATTTGTCCACAAAACACCCAACGGTTACTACATTCGCCAAGGAAGCAGCAAGCGAGAGATGTCCACCAGCAGATTAGCGAGATTGATACAAAGTCGCTCAAGAGGAGGTATCGTCTCTTTTGAAAAACAGCCGGTTGCGCATACTGGCAAATACACATTGAGAGAACGGCTCTATCGACGGTTTATCAGAGACGGTGCGCCTGACCATGAGATTGACGACTTGCTACGCAGGAGACGCTTGCTTGTCGAGGAAGACAACGACTACCGTGCCTCTGTCGCTGCGGTATTGATGTGTTATGACAATCCCGATGAATACCTGAATAACAGTTTCATTCAAGCTGTCTGTTATAGTGGGGGGGAAAAGGATGCAAATTATCAAATTGACGCCAAGGATTTTAGGGGACCGCTGGACCAGCAAATAGTTGACGCCTTCCACTTTGTTGAAAAACACAACCAAATTTCGGCTCGAAAAACAATAGGGAGGATTGACCAGCCGCAATACAGTCTGAGAGCCGTTTTTGAAGCAATCGTTAATGCAGTTATTCACAGAGATTATTCCATATCCGGATCCAAGATCCGCCTATTTATATTTTCGGACCGCTTAGAGTTATATTCTCCCGGCGAATTAGCGAATACTTTAACATTAGATAGTTTACTCTACGACCAAGCAACTCGGAATGAACTTCTGGCTCGCTTACTCTCAGAAACTGCGCTTGATGACAACATGGGGAAAAAAATAGGGCGGCGGCGCTTTCTAGAGCTCAGGGGTGAAGGGGTCGGCATTATTCTCAATGAAAGCAAGGTAGTTAGCGGTAAAACCCCTGTATATGAGATTTTCGGAGAAGAATTACGTCTGACCATTTTCGCCGCAACACCATCACAAGATAGTGATTAAGCCTAGAGGGGAAACCAAAATGCCTTGTCCGATGAAGAATGAAAGCGCGCTGCGTACGTGTAGTCATCTTCAACGCGTTGAATCCGCGTAATCCTTTAATCCGAGAAAATCCGCGATTCGGACGATTGGCATCTAGCAATCATCGGTCATCCTACTTCTCTACTGTAACCTCAACCAAGGGAAGTTTGAGGTTACCAACCTGCCTTCCAAGAAATTCCGAACCTAATCAGCTACTGATTATTGACCCCGCATAGTTCCTCTAGTCTATCCTCAATCATTGAATCCGAGATGGAATCCCTGCCAATAACTGACTCAGACGTGTTGCAACCACTGCGCACCTGATAATGCACCCTTCCACGTGAACCTAATACAGCCTCAACTTACATATAGGGGAAAGTTTTTGTTGACATGCTAAACTCCCGTATAGTATAATATCTGGAGAATGTTTCGCGCCAGATCACTGCGGGATGATTAATATCTGAAAGCGCCATTAACGGTCAACCTGCAAGGAAGAGCCGTCGCCGAACGGATTCGGGAAACTGCTCGTCTAGCTGGAACATCAATGGTTCAACGACTCAGGATGTATTGTCACTAGTGTCAGCCTGACTAGGTTTCTACAATACGTTCGAAACGCTCAAACTACTTCTCGGCACCATGTAGGCTATCACCATATAGGAGTACTAGAAATGTCTTGCGATCCAGTCGATCTCATAGAAGAAATACATATAGGTAACAACTCCAGAATTGAATTTAAGAGCGCGTTACCTGACAAGAATATCCTAGCTAACGACATTGCCGCCTTTGCTAATGCGCAAGGCGGGGTAATACTAATCGGCGTTGATAAGCATCGCACAATCGTAGGTATTGACCGCAATCACCTTGACATCGTTGAGAAAATCGCAATTGATGTATGCTTTCGCAATATTGACCCGATGGTCCATATTTTCACGGAAAAATTGCGGCTTGATGATTTGAACCTTTTGAGAATTGAGGTGCCCCGCAGTCATTTTGTTCACAAAAGCGCTAGCGGATATTTGATTCGGAGACAAGGCGGTCCCAGAGAAATGTCCCCTGAGCAGTTAGCGAGGCTAATTCTTGAGCGTTCCCGAGGGTATAAATTTTCTTATGAGACCCAACCCGTGCCGTACACACATAAAGATACATTGAAGAGAGAACTCTACAAGCAATTTATTGCGGAAGCTGCGGACGAAGGGGAAATTCAAGAGTTACTGTGCAAGAGACATCTCCTCATTAAGGGAGAGCGGGCGTTCCGTGCAACAGCGGCGGGGGTATTGATGTGTCACGATAGGCCTGATGAGTTTCTCTACAACAGTTTCATTCAAGCTGTGCGCTATAGAGGTGGGTGGGAAGATGCCAACTACCTGATTGACGCCCAGGACTTTAAGGGACCTATTGACCAGCAGATAGTCAACGCTTTCAAATTCGTAGGGAAGCACGGCCAGACTTCTGTTCGTAATGGAAATGGCAGAGCTAATCTACCGAAATACAGTATGAAAGCGATTTTTGAAGCCATTGTCAACGCGGTCGTCCACCGGGATTATTCGAAAGCCAATTCCAAAATCCGCCTGCTTATGTTTTCTAATCGGTTAGAACTTTATTCGCCGGGGGCATTGGCACATTCATTGACAGTGGAGGATTTGCCCTATAACCAAGCTACCCGTAATGAACTCTTGGCTCGCCTACTTTCTGAAGTTACGCTTGACAACGCCATTGGGACACAGCTATCAAGACGACACTTCTTGGAATGTCGCGGTGAAGGAGTTGGCATCATCTTCAATGAAAGCAAGGCGCTGAGCGGTAAAACCCCTGTATACGAACTCTGCGGAGAGGAATTATGTTTGACAATTTTCGCCGCAAATCCATTATAGGATAGATAAGTTACCCCCCCCCGTAGGATCAAACGAGTGGATAACGAGTAGGATTTTCTATCAGGATTTGCTATCGCACTCGCTATCCACTCGCTTGATCCTTCGTTATCCACTCAGTTGATCGATAGAGATCTCAAAGGTTTATAGCCGCGTCAATTCTACCGACATCTAAGCCCGGCTGGGCAATAGGTGTATGGCAGGCGGCGACAACACAATATCGTGCCGCGTCAATATTTCCAGAAAGGGCTTGCTCACCAATTTTCAAACAGGCTTTTAGTATTCTCGCGTATCAAACATCTCGTTCTTCCACTTTCCCCTTTTGGCGCTGTGCGCATTTCACGCCTAGAGTGCCGTAGAGGTGTTTATGCCTCCCGCGATCAGAAGCGATTCCTCGCCAGAAGTAAGAAACTCTCGTTGACAAATTGTAAATTGTAGTTTACAATTAAGTTATGGATGTAAGGATATATCAAGACCGAAATGGTAATGAACCCTTCAGTCAATGGCTCTTTTCGATCAGAGATAAAGTCACGCTTGCGAGAATCAGGAAGCGCTTGAGACGAGTTGAAGAGACCGGGAATTTAGGCGATTATCGATCACTTGGGGACGGGGTGTTTGAGTTTCGGTTGCAATTTGGCGCGGGCTACCGAATCTACTTCGGCACAACCGGAAAATATTCCATTCTGTTATTGCGAGGCGGCGATAAAACCTCACAAACTCAAGATATTGAGAAAGCAAAATCGGACTGGAAGGAACATCGCGCAAGAGAGGTAGAACATGATCAACTATAGACGATTCAAAGACCTGCATATTGAGCAACTACGAAATCCTGAGGATGCGAAGGTATACCTTTCCGTTGCGCTTCAGGATTATGAGAAGGACGAGGATATAGAAGCGTTTCTTCTCGCGGTGCGCGATGTAGCTGAGGCACAAGGTGGCATGACCAAGTTAGCCAATCGTGTCAGCCTGACCCGTGAAGGTTTATATAAAGCCCTATCCGAGAACGGGAATCCGCATCTTGACACTATGGGCAAAATTCTGCACGGATTAGGCTTCAGATTCTCGATAGAAGCGCGAGTGAACCAACTGCAAGGTTGAGGTGTGAATAACCGCGACAACCGCACAGTTTAGGACTTACTGGTTCATTCGCTATTAGCCTATGTCAAATGAAATCGACCTCAACATCACAACTGTAACTCAGACAACCCAATCGGGAAGGAATCACACGCACGCAAATCCGCGTCGTAATGCGGTCATGCAACCCCGTTCCGTCGCTCGCGCAAAATCTGGATTTTCCTCCATTAGCGCAGTTTAGCGCAGTAAAGCGCAGAACCCCAAACCCTTGTCCAAGCCTGTCTGGCAAAGGCTTTGTAGCGTTTTTTCAGCGTCTGTTTCGTTACTGCGCGCCGTGCGCCGCATACCGCTCGCCGTTGGCAGTCGTCGGGAGAAACAAAACTAAACTCGGAATGCGGCAAAACTCCGTTATTTCGCGTCCAGTTTGGGACATTGGGACTCGCGCACTTCGGCGCATGAAAGATCGCGTCAGTAATGTGATTATCGCTTTCACCGGAAACCATCGTCATGATTATTAATCGCCTCATCGCCAAGAACTGGCGCAATTTTCGAGAGATTGACGTTCAACTCAGCGAACGCCAATTCATCATCGGCGCCAATGCGTCCGGGAAATCGAATCTTCTCGACATTTTCCGTTTCCTCCGAGACATCGTGAAGCCGGAAGGCGGCGGGTTTCAGAAAGCCGTCAAGGACCGAGGCGGCCTCTCCAAAATCCGAAGTCTGGCAGCGCGCAAGGATTCGGAGGTTACGATTGAAATTCATTTGGCGGACGATGCGGATTCTTCCGCGGCTTGGAGGTATTCGCTCGGATTTCGACAAGAGCCGCGAGGATATCGCCGTCCCTATCTCACGCATGAACGCGTGTGGAAAAACGGCGACCTACTCCTTGATAGGCCGACCCCAGACGATAAAGCCGATTCTGATCGACTCACTCAGACATCTCTGGAGCAAATCAATGTCAACGCCGATTTCCGGGACATCGCGCGCTTCCTCCAGACAGTCACATATCAACACTTGGTGCCCCAACTTTTGCGGTATGCGGATTCGATTCAAGGAAAAATAATTGAAGATGACCCCTTTGGCCAAGGATTTCTTGAGAGGGTTGCGAGCGCCACCCCGAAAACGCGTCGTTCAAGATTAAAGCGAATCGAGGAAGCGCTCAAGATTGCCGTGCCTCAACTCGAGCAGTTGGAATTTATTCGCGATGAGGTTACGGGGCGCCCCCATCTGCAGGCGCTTTATTCACATTGGCGACCAAAGGCGGGATTGCAACGCGAAGACCAGTTTTCCGATGGCACGCTTCGTCTTCTGGGGCTGCTCTGGACACTCCTGGAAAGTGAGTCGGTTCTCCTTTTGGAGGAGCCGGAACTTTCCTTGAACGCCGCCATAGTCTCCCAACTCGCCGCTCTGATTTCCAAGATGCAACGAAGACGGAGGCGACAAGTGTTCGTGAGTACGCATAGCGACGCCTTGTTGGCAGATCAGGGGATCGATGGCAGGGAAGTCCTCCTGCTGACCCCCGCAAAAGAGGGGACCGCCGTGGAGATAGCCTCTGAAATCGCCGATGTCAAGACGCTTCTTGATGAGGGGTTTACCGTGGCAGAGGTCGTACTTTCAAAAGCCAAGCCCGAACAATTCGAGCAGATGAGTTTTCTTTGATGAGTTTGAACAGCGTAATTCTTGCGGTTGAGGACACTCTAAGCTCGACTTTGTACATTTAAGTGGCATAACAGACTGCTTCAATCAAGCGTTGAAGAAATTCGGGGGAGATTTTAACCATCTCGTCGTTTTGATCGACGTTTGAAAAAGTATTTTCCGCTTCTGTAGACCAGAACCGTTGCCTTACCCACCCTATGGCATCGGAGAAAGTCGGCAGGGGCTTCTTATACCATGCCGCTTGTCTTACACGCAGTTGACTCTCTTGAATCAGTAAATGGGCGGCTAGAGTTATCCAAGAGAACAAGCCCAATAGAATCGGAGTCGTACGCGCAATCGCTTTGTCCGACCATTGTCTTTGGGTTTCGACGCCTAGATGGGAACGCACTTCTTCAAAAGTGACTTCCATCCGCCAACGACGAACATACCAGTTGGCTATCTGCTCGGGGCAACATGTCGTATCCGTAGATAAAAGCGCTACCGGTTTACGCGTGCCACTGGGGTCGCGTACCAAAACCCAGCGGATTGGCACCGGGGGTTTGCCCGAATTATACCAAACGGCTTTCTGTGAGACGATTTCCATTTCTCGTTCTTGCTCGTTATACCAATTGAGGGTGACCTTCTTCCATTGCGTGTTGGGGTCTTCAAGAAGGGTATCCAAGTTAGGTAATCGTTCGCCTTTCTTACGAGGACGCCCCGTACCGCTATAAGGCGGAGGCGGTTGATATAATGCCGCATCAAGTCGCAAACGAGTAATAATCGTCACCGGCTTGGGTAATGCCTGGCAAGCGGCGAGAAACTCCAACACCGCATAGCTATAATCGGCAACCACAACCAAATAACGATTGGGCAACCATCGACGAAGTTGAAGCACAATCTGTCTTGCCCAGTCCGTGAGTTTCTTGTGGCAACCTATTTTAGACTCATAGTAACGTTCGGAGGGCGCCAGTATTGTCAAAAACGGCAACGCCCAGATACATGATGCCCAAGGAATCCGTGTTAGCCACATCAATGTAATCCAACGCAAGCCGCTGGCTTTGACAAAGTGGCTTGATGAAGAACGCGCCGGGTCGCGATAAATACCGCGCGCCTCGATTTTGGGGCCCCAGCGCCGTTCAATCGTTTCATCAAGCCCAAAAACCAAAGGTTGCTTGCCATCGTCAAGGAACTCCAGTAACATAAGTAGAAGTTTCCGGGCGGCTTGTAAGGGGGACCAAACCGCGCGGTTGAGCAAATGATGAAATAGGGCAAAGCCTTTGTCGTCAGAACGACCAGTCGCTCTCAAGGCTTGTGTTACTGTTCGCTTGCCAGTAGCAAGAATTGTCCCGGCAAGCAAGATTTGGGCTTTAATCCAACTAGAACGTCGAAACAAGGATTGAAACGGAGTTAAAAGCGTTAGTAGCAATGGGGGAATTATGGCGCGCCTCCTCAGTTGAATAGTGTTGAATGTTCAACTGATTGTACCATATTTCCCTATAGTTTTGTACAAAGTCGAGCTAAGCGATGCGGTTTCTACCAAGATTCTCCGGTATTTTGGTATTGAAATCAACGTACGTATCCCGAATACGTATCAAGGAAATACGTACCTTCAAAGGCGAGCCACAGAGCTCAACCGATCGGCAAAGGGGCCGCCTTATGTGTTCATGTTCACTGACTTGGATTCTCCCAAGAGTTGCGCTCCCGAGCTCATCCAATCTTGGGTGAAAGCTCCCATAAATCCCGGTTTCTTCCTTCGCGTAGCGGTGATGGAAATCGAATCTTGGATTATCGCCGATCGGGACGCTTTGGCGGCATTCTTATCAATACCGGTTGGTCGAATTCCTAGCGCGCCGGATGATATACTTCAACCCAAAGAATTTCTGGTGTCGCTTGCCCGCGGAAGCAAGAAGAAGAGTCTGCGAGATCAGTTAGTTCCGTCAAAGAGTGCAGTGACCGCACGAGTTGGCCCCGAATATAACAGTCGCCTGAGCGAATTTGTGCGGGATGATTGGAATCTGGAGCGCGCCGCCGCGGCATCCCCAAGTCTTGAGAGAACGTTAAACCGTATTCGCCATGCGAAATCAGCCAGTGCGTGAAAAGGCGGCAATCCTGACGGAGGTACGGTACCATGCCAAATGCAAAGTTACTGCAGCAAGCCTCAATCCAAATTAAACAACATGAGGAAAACTCGGCGCAACGACCAACTGAAAAGAACGCCGCCGCCCAACGTCTTATCAAGGCAATGCAGCAACCGCCGTATGCCACCCCTGAAGATGTCGAGTCCCTCATCAAAATAATCAAAGAATCAAGGAAATCCACCACTGATTCAAGTAACGGTTATCGAGCAAAATGAAAGGAGAAATGGATGAACGAAACGCAGCTACGACAACAAGCGGTAATGTTAATCGATCAACTCTCGTTGGCGGACTTGAAAACAGTCATCGGCTATCTAACCAATCTAAAAAATCAGGAACCGACTCCACAGATGGCGAGCGATTCTAAATCCGCCAAGAATCCGATTGCGCAACGCATCATTGACAGCGTTGAAAAATCATACGATGTAACAGTAGAAGATGCGGAGGCGCTGCTTAAAGTGATTAAGGAAAACCAAAAGCCCCTGCAATATAAGTCACCATTTGAGTTAAGCGAACACGAAAATCAATGATAAAGTATCTCTTGGAAACATCGACGTGTAGTTACCTCATGGCGAATCACGCTGACGTGAAGGCGCACCTCGCATCTGCCCAAGTCAACGATTATCCTTTCACCTGCCCAATTGTACGTGGTGAAATATTGTACGGTGTCGAACGATTGCCTTTCGGACGCAGGCGTCGGATTCTGGAAAACCAAGTCGACAACCTGTTTTTAGGACTGTTATGTGACCCAATTCCTGAAGAGACAGGTGATTTTTACGCAAAAATAAAGCGTGAGGCTCAGAAACTGGGAACGCCGTTAGATGAGTGCGACTTGTGGATTGCTTCAACGGCGCTGGTGTTTGATGCGATTCTGGTGACCTCAGATAGTGATTTTCATCGGTTACAGGGCTTATTCGGATTACAATTGGAAGATTGGACAATATCAAGTTGACATAATTATGCGGGCAGCATTCAGGTCTAGTTGAAGGAGTACACAAGATGGAAAAGTATGATGTAGCCCTATCCTTCGCTGTAGAAGATCGCCTCCATGCCAAGCAGTTAGCCCAGCTTATTAAATTGGGAGGCCACCAAGTCTTTTACAATGAATCTGAGATACCTCACGCTTGGGGCAAGAATATCTATAATGAGTTATCATCAGTATGTCAAGACCGCGCGCATTACAGCGTAATCTTCTTGTCCGAACACTACGCCCGCAAGTGGTTGCCCGATCATGAACGCGAAAGCGCTCGGGCGAGAGCATTTGTTGAAAAAAACCGTGAGCATATTCTCACTATCCGTCTTGATGATACAGAGATTCCCGGATTCCTGATGACGGTCGGATATCTCGATTCGCGTTCCATGACCATTGAGCAAATTTATCAGGTTTTAGAACAACAGTTGACGGGTGTCAGGACACGGAAAAAATACAAGGACAAGCCGCACTCCCGTGAAGATTTCATCGTTTTGGCGCGTGAACACGCAAATATAGGCGGGTGGTACGATGAATCTGTGCTTGAGGAAATCGGACGAGCGATTTACAACTCATGGCAAGGTGACGAGATCCGCGAAAACTATGATAAAGCATGGAAAACTCTGGGCAACCTTTGAGATACTTGACATTTGAAGACATTCTGATAGTTGCTCAGAGGCATGTCGACAACTATCAACTATTGAAAGAAAACCAACTGCGTTACTTGGTTCAAATGGTTGGCGAGAGATTGGGCGACACAGAACTGTTTCCAACGCTGACGATAAAAGCTGCGTTTTATGCTCATCACATTATTACGGGCCATATATTCTTGGACGGCAACAAGCGAATCGGCTTAGATTGTGCGCTTTGGTTTCTTACAATGAACGGTTGTTCTTTGCGTCGTGACATCAATGATTCCATCATCGAACTTGGGCTTGGTATTGCCGATGGTACAACAACAGAGCTTGAGACAATCGCGAGACATATCCAATCATGGATCTTGTAAATCTTTGGTCGTAACATTGCGCTGCGGAGAGACACTGTTTCAAATACGAAGCCGCCACCGTTAAGGTTAAATGGCAAATAGGACAAATGCTACACGACATCATCGACAACCGCAACGAAAAACTGGTTGAACACATCAACCTCATCCTTGACTCAACCGAAAAAGCCAGGTTCGCGGTCGGATACTTTTTCTTGTCGGGCTTCCAGAGCATCGCCGAAGAACTCAAGGATGTCAAGGAACTGTGTTTGTTGATCGGCAACGCCACGAACCGGGAGACGTTGGAGCAGCTTGTCGAGGGGCATCAACGCTTGGAGCAAGTCGCCGAGATTGCCGAATCCCAAATTTACCCCAAACGCGCCGACCTCCGGCAGATGGCGGACGACACCGCGGAAAACATCAGCCAATCCGTCGAGTTCATGGATCAGACCGACGACGCCGAAGCCCTGATAAAGTCGCTAGTCGAGATGATTTCCGAGAAGCGTCTTTTGGTGCGCGTCTATACCAAAGGCCGGCTGCACGCCAAAGCCTACATCTTCGACTATCGCGGCGACGGACGCTACGAGAAGGGCGCCGCCATCGTCGGGTCGTCCAACCTCACCTTGTCCGGTCTGAATCACAACACCGAACTGAATGTCGTCGTGCAGGGGAACGCCAATCACGCCGAGCTGTGCCGCTGGTTTGACGCGCTATGGAACGAGGCGGAAGACTTTGATCTGTCCCTGATGGAGGCGATGAAAGCCTCTTGGGGGTTCGCTCTTGTCAAGCCCTACGACATTTACATGAAGACGTTGTACGAGTTGGTCAAAGATCGGTTGGAAGGCGGCGATGACCGCGAGGTTATCTGGGTGGACGACCTGACCCGACAGTTGGCGGACTTCCAAAAAGTCGCCGTGCGGCAAGCGGTTCAGATTATTCGGGACAACGGCGGCGTCTTCGTTTCGGACGTCGTCGGTCTCGGAAAGAGTTACGTCGGCGCCGCCATCATCAAGCACTTTGAATGGACGGAGAACGCGCGTCCGTTGATTATTTGCCCCTCTCCGCTTGTAGCCATGTGGGAACGTTACAATGAGGTCTACCGCCTTAACGCCCGCGTGCTGTCCATGGGAAAGTTGCGCGAGGGAGTCGGCGAGGACGTTGAGGATGCCGGTGGAGCGCCATCCTCAATACTTGACGATGTCATGTACCGCGACCGCGATTTCATCCTCATTGACGAAAGCCACAATTTTCGCCACTCCGATACGCAACGCTACAAAATCCTCCAATCCTTCTTGGGGAGCGGGCGGCGTTGCTGTTTTCTCACCGCCACCCCGCGCAACAAAAGCGCTTGGGACGTGTTCCATCAGATCAAACTCTTCCATCCCGACGACATCACCGATCTGCCGATAGATCCGCCCGATCTGCGAGAGTACTTTCGCAAGATCGAGAAGGGTGAACGAAATCTGCCGAATCTATTGGGGAACATCCTGATTCGACGCACTCGCCATCACATCCTGCGCTGGTACGGCTTTGACGCTCGCACCGACCAACCCGTTGATCCGTCCAGTTTCCAGCAGTACCGAGATGGCAGTCGACAAGCTTACGTCCTTGTCGGCGGCAACAAACAGTTCTTTCCCGAGCGTCTCTTGGAAACCGTGTCGTACAGCATTGAGGACACCTATCAGGGGCTTTACCACGATCTGCGCGGTTATTTGGGGAAGCCGCGGCGTGGAGATTCGACTTCGGTCGCGGCTGGCGAGCTGACTTATGCGCGTTACGGTCTGTGGAACTACGTGATTGAGTCGAAACAGAAACAGGAACCTTATGTCAACTTGCAAAGCTCGGGAACCAACCTCCGAGGCCTCATGCGCGTCCTGCTGTTCAAACGCTTTGAGTCCAGCGTGCATGCCTTCAGGCAGACGATCCACAGATTGCTAAACCTGCACCGGCTTTTCGCCGACGCGCTGACGAACGGGATCGTCCCCGCCGGCGACGACGCTCAGGCAATTCTCTACGAGCCGTCCGCCGTGGAGGAACAGGAACTCATGGAGGAATTGCGGAGGGCATCGGGACGATACAAGATTGCCGACTTCAATGTTGATCGCCTTCAAGAACATCTCGAAAACGACATAAAACTGTTGGGCGATATTTTGAAACTGGTCAATCCGATTACGCCCGACCAAGACGCCAAACTTCAAACGCTGATAAAACGCTTGAGCGAACCCCCTCTTCAAGACGGGAAACGCCTCATCTTCACTCAGTATGCGGATACGGCGCGCTATCTTTTCGAGAATCTCAATCCCGATGACCAGCGAAACGATATTGATGTCATTTATAGCGGGGACCGAAGCAAGGAACGGGCAGTGGGACGCTTTGCGCCGAAAGCCAATCCGGAATACCGATTCCCTCGCGGCGATTCGGAGTTGTCCACGCTCATCGCCACCGATGTCTTGGCGGAAGGATTGAACCTGCAGGATGGGAACAAAATCATCAACTACGATCTCCACTGGAACCCCGTGCGGCTAATCCAGCGATTCGGACGAATCGATCGTATCGGAAGCGAACACGATGCAATCTACGGATTTAACTTTCTCCCCGAAACCGGCATCGAACAGAACTTGGGGCTCCGAGAGAGACTCGGTTACCGCATTCAAGACATACACGACACGATAGGCGAGGACGCCGCCATCCTCGACAGATCCGAGCAACTCAACGAAGACGCCATGTATGCCATCTATGAGGGGAAAGGCGACCAGTTGAGCCTGTTTGATGACGATGAAGACTTGATGGATCTGAACGAGGCGGAAGAGATGCTGAGGCAGTTGCGCCGCGACGATCCGGAGGAATTTGAACGAATCGCGAATCTCAGAGATGGAATCCGCGCCGCCATGCCAAAAAGTTCACCGGGCGCCTATCTTTTTTGCCAAGCCGGACGCTATCAACAACTCTTCCTTTTGGACGAGGGGGGCAAGATTGTCTCCAGGGACATCACCCGAATCCTCAGCGCCATCAAGTGCGATGCCGATCTGCCGGGCGGCAGATTGCCCGCCGATTACAACGAGACAATCATGCGCGCCAAGAGCGTCTTCGCGCAGGAGATCAGACATCGCCAAACCGAGCGGCGGCACAGACTTTCCTTGACGCAAGCGCAACGCTATGTGCTTCGCGAGTTGGGTTTCATCTTCAAGGAAGCAAGCGACGAAGATTTGCGCGCCCAAGTCAACCTGCTGGAAAAAGCGTTTCGCGGCTCAATTTCCGACGCCCTCAACCGAGAGTTGAATCTGCTGCGTCGAAACGGCGTGACCGGAAGCGCGCTGCTCAGAAACTTGAGCCACCTCTACCGCCAACACAACCTGCGCGAACGGAACACGAGACAGCAAGATCCCCGAAACGCCGATCTGCCAAAGATAATCTGCAGCGCCGCGTTAGTTTGAGCTGACGGTGTCATTGTAGGGTGGGCAACGCCCACCATGCGGAAGAATTCGCTAATCGCTCCCGAGTCGGCTCGTATCCCAAACTCGGATGACGCCATGCCCGGCGCTTCCCACCAATGTTTTCCCGTCTCCGCTGAAAACGATGGTATTGACTGCCCCTAAAGCCCCTTCCAGCGTTGCCACTTCCTCCTGCGTTTGCATATTCCACACGCGCACCTTTGTCCCGACGCCAGCAGCGAGAAAACCCCCGTCAGGGCTGAAAGCGAGCGCCTCGCACCATTCCTGTATGTCCAATGTCCCAATTAACTTGTGTTCCGCCGCGCTCCACAAATGAATCTCCTCGTGGGTTCCGGCCGTGGCAAAGACTTTTCCGTCAGGACTGAAAGCAACAGCCTGTATATTAGCATGGTCACCCTCCTTTTGATCTGGCTCGCGCTTAAAGATTTCACGACGCTTCCTGACATCCCATAAACGAACTGCATTGTCATATCCGCCTGAAACCACCAACTTTCCGTCGGGACTGAAAGCTAATGACTGAATGGTACTCGAATAACGGACTGGCAAATCAGTCGGGGACTCTCCACGTATCCACTTTAGGTACAATCTTCTGAACAAGTTTAGCTCAGTGAAGCTGGCTGGGCTGGGTTCAGGCGTTTCTCCCAGCACGGACACCGCCCTTTTCCGGCGCGTGTCCCATAACCGAACGCAGTTGTCATCAACGCAAGCAAGAGTTTTACTGTCGCTACTGAACGCAATGGCTTCTACAATCGCGGTATGGTTAAAGTCCGCAACGTGTTTTCGCTCTTCTATATTCCAGAGCCGTGCGCGTTCTTTCGCGCTTGAGGCAAGCAGTTCTCCATCGGGACTGAACGCCACGAACTGCACCATTGCATTGTGGCTTCGTATCACCTCAATCCGCTCTCTGCTTGCCATATCCCACAATTCAATAGCGCCATCCTGACGTCCTGCGGCAAGCAGAGTGCCATCGGGATTGAGCGCCACCGATTCAATTGAAGCGTTGTGATGTTTCATTTTGCCGATTTGCTTTCGACTGTCAACTTCCCAGAGCCGAATAGCCATATCCCCACCCTTATGCCTTGCTGTCGCCGCTACCTGGCCATTCAATGAGGCTAGCGTTTTTCCATCAGGCCGAAACGCGATGGAGGTTACGCCGCCGGTTCCCGTTTCTATCACCCCGATCTGCTCTAGCGTGCGAGTATTCCACATTCGGATTACCGCGTCATCGCTGGCGGATGCCAAGAGATTACCATCCGGACTAAACGCGACGGCGTTAACGCCTACAAATGGATCCGTCTCAAGTTCTAGCAATCGGGCAATTTCTGCCCGACTTTCTACATCCCAGAGGCGTAGCGTGCAGTCTATGCTGCTCACTGAAGCCAATGTTTTTCCGTCCGGACTAAAAGCAATTTTCGAGACTGCATGAATTGGAGTCCGCGTCATACGCGTATGTCCATCAAACGCCCCCAGCCGCGTCTGGGTCCGCACATCCCATAGGCTGATTGTAGCATCTTCAAAACCACCCGACGCCAACAACTTCCCATCAGGGCTGAAAGCCAAAGTCCATACAACCCTTGAGGGGGTGTCTAGTAATGCGGTTTTTTGCTGTGCCGCCGTATCCCACAAAGCAATATCCCCATTCCCGCAACCGACCGCCAATGTCTTCCCATCAAGTGTATGGGTAAGAGCCGTTATGCCCTTCTGATCTGGCAACAGTAAACTTCCAATCTGTTTCTGCGTTTCCACGTTCCATAAGAATACGATTGGCTCCGACCAAGATCCGGATGCTGACGTTTGTCCATTCGGACTAAAAGAGACAGGCGCCGCGCCTCCTGCTACCATGCCAATTTTCGCCAACGAATCCGCATCATATAACCCGATACCACGCGCCCCCGGGACTGCGATTAACGTGCCATCCGGAGAATAGGCTATTCCGTGAACCGTGCCATTGCCGAGGCGAGCTATCGGTCTGTTCTGGGTGTCAGTTTCCGTTTCCGTGTCGGCATGCGCCGTGTACACTCCATCGGTCATCCGAGAATTCGTTCCCAAATCCTTCTTCCCATCGCCGCTTGAAACAACCGACGTATCCGAAAGCATCACCACATCCACCGGAATTTCGCCGACTTCCGGCACCTTGGTTTCGCTAAAGATAGGCGCCCCCGCCAATTTACCAATCACCGGTAACTGATCGAAGGGAGTGAAAAGGCACAACATCGATATCGTGAGCAGACTAACAAGGGCAATGCCGATGGGACCGGCGGGCGCTTGCGGATTCGGCTGCACTCGCGTTCGTTGAATCGCTTCGACGATTCTCAGTGTGAAAGCGGAATGAATTTTCTGTCCGTCAAAACTCGTGTGCATCATCGTCAACATCTCCTTCCTCAATTTGGAGCGGGCGCGATTGAGCCGCATGGCGATCGCATGGGGCGAGACTCCGAGAAACTGCGCAATCTCTCTGCAACTCATCCCTCCCAGATAGTGAAGCGTCAAGACTTGCCGATGTATCTCGGGCAACTCGGACAAGGCTTCCCGGAGCGTTTGATGAATCTCATCGTCGTGATGAGAGTCGATTGAAATCCTGTCCGCCCAGTCTTCTTCTTGATCGGCAATGTACTCGGAATCGGGACGGCTCGCTTTGGAGCGGAAAAAATCTTTGCACGAATTGGAAGTAATCGCGTAAAGCCATGACAGAACCCTATCCCATCGCTTCAACGTACGAAGTTTCTTGTACGCTTTGAGAAAGACCTCCTGCGTTATGTCTTGCGCGTCGTGGAAGTTTCCGAGCTTCGCGTAAGCCAACGCGTAGACGCTGCCCTTGTACTTGTCAACAAGCAAGCCGAACGCGGCGGCGTCTCCGTCAAGGCATTTTTGGATAATATGACCATCTTCCGTTCGCATGGATTTCCACCTTTTTCATTGCCATGTGGATGTTAGACGAATGTCATCGCCCAAATATCACCTAGTGGGCGTTTTTTTTACTATTAGAGGAATTGGTACTGCAAGGGGCAGGGGAATCGAGGCGGGGTAGCGAGTGTCGCCGCGTGTTGCAGTCGTAGAGTTGACAGATTCTCAATTGGAATACCTAACGGACAACTAAAGACTGATAATCATGGCTATCACTTAATCACATAAATCACAGTTCAGAAAATTATACCGCGCGCTGTCAGAAATTGCGTCTTTTGTAGGAGCGATCTCCAGGTCGCGACATGCGTTCCCCGTAGGTGCGGTTTCCAACCGCACCTACCGCCAGACGCTTGAAAACACGCAATTTTCACCAGCGTGAAGTATAATCACATAAATCACAGTTCAGAGTGCTTTGAGATGGCGTCGGGTGACAATTTCAATCAAGGTCAAAAGTCGGACACATAGCGCTCAACGGCTGCCGCGTCAATCCCGATTACTTACCCCAAGGAAAGCGCATCCAATTATGGGGGATATCTCATAGCTGGGACTTGCGCAGCGCCGGCAGGTGCGCGAAAGGCGGTTTACGGCACACGGAGCGCGCCTACTACTTTACAATTTGGGAGTTGCAATCCTATCCTTAATGTGCTAGACTCCGAAACGAATTAGGTTTTTCGCCGCGGCTCTTGGAAGGCTATTGCCGTCCAATCAGCGGAACGCGCCTCAACGCAAACAGAAAATTGTAAGCGGTTGGCGCATCGGTGCGGTTGGAAACCGCACCTACGGCGGACGCGGGGATCTCTATCGCACTCATTATTCATTCGTTTGATCCTACAAAAGACGCAATTTCTGACAGCACGCCGTATAGTTGTTGAGAAGATCCGGAAAAGATTGAAGGCAGAAACATTCCTCAAATTCTTGGAGTTCGAAATAGATGGATGGTAACAGGGACAGATCTCCCAGAGGCGGCACGGCGACGAGCGCCTTCGGCACTCCCGGCAGAATCAACCACGATTCCAGCGCGTTTTACGACAGTAAACTCTACGCCGGAAAAATCCCGCCGGAAAAGGTTGAATTTATAGAGAACCCGATTGAGCCCGAGGCTCTCAACCAAATCCATTGCAAATCAAGCGAAAACATGTCGGAGATTCCCGATTCAAGCATCCATCTGATGGTAACCTCTCCGCCATATAATGTCCAAAAGGAATACGATGACGATTTGTCTCTAGGCGAATACAGAACGCTATTAAGAGCCGTGTTTGACCAAACATACCAAAAACTGGTAACGGGCGGGCGAGCTTGCATTAACGTCGCGAATTTGGGCCGCAAACCCTATATCCCGTTACACGCCTATATTATCGAAGACATGTTAGATGTCGGTTACTATATGCGCGGCGAGATCATCTGGAATAAGGCATCAAGCGCCAGTCCATCAACGGCATGGGGAACATGGTTGTCCGCGGCTAACCCGGTTCTGAGAGATATTCACGAATACATCTTGGTCTTTTCCAAGGGTGCCTTTTCAAGGAAACGAAATCGGAAAGAAAACTCCATTGAACGAGACGAATTTCTTGAATGGACGAAAAGTGTCTGGACATTTCCGGCGGTTTCCGCCAAAAGCATCGGTCATCCCGCCCCGTTTCCCCACGAATTGCCACACCGACTAATTCAGTTGTACACCTTCAAGGAAGACGTCATCTTGGATCCGTTTTGCGGCAGCGGTACGACTTGCCTCGCGGCGCTTAAATCGGGACGTAACTATGTCGGATATGATATCGATCCGCAGTATGTTGAGCTTGCAAACCAGCGGATTAGCCAACATTGCTCGCAAGGGAGACTGTTCGAGTGAGATGGTCAAGCGAGTGAATACTGTATGAGCGATCTCGGAATCGCGACCCGATCAAACGCAATATTACCCGACGCGAGATATAGCCGAACCCTCTTCGTTCTTGACCGCGCTTTGCCGACAAGCGCAAGGTATGGACCGGCATTTCGGACATCCTTGTGCGTAAATCTCTGCCGCTTCTTGGAGGTCAATGCCAAGCAGACTGGCAAGCGTTGACAACCAAGCGAAGACATCGGCGAACTCTTCTTTAAGCCGTTGAGCTTGGCGCGGGTCGCGACGAATCTCCTTGGCAAGCTCGCCCACCTCCTCCGTAAACCAAACAAACGTACCCTCCACGCCGCGCGCGGCGTCCTGATCAAAGTAAATCCGTTCAATTAGTTTCTGGAATTCTTGGACGGTCATCAATCTAATAAGAACTTGTTTGAAAAGTAGACAGTCGGGATTAGTGGACGCTTTTCTGTTGCGGAAGAAACCGAGTTTTCAGGAAAAAAGGGATCTCTATCGCACTCGCTATCCACTCGCTTGATCGGTTTCAAGGCAAGCGGCGACGCGGGAAAATTTGTCAAGACTCTATCACCGAAGTTTCTCAATCATCGCCAACAGATTTTTCATGCAGATTCTGGAGGCCTCCTCGCCTGCTTCCGAGAACGTACCGCCTCCGGGGCGATTGAGCAATTGCTCATCAAGCTTCCGAGTCGGACGCCAGTGGGTCTCAAGAGAAATGTACCCATCGTACCCATCATCCTTCAACCCCTGAAGTTGGCTTTGCCAGTCCATCAATCCCTCTCCAACCGCGACGGACTCTATTTTACCCGTTACGGCATTTTTTGCGGCATCTTTCGCATGGACATGAACCAGAATATTCTTCAGGCGATCGTAGCCATCCGGATAGGGGGCTTCACCCAATCCCTCGGCATGGATTTCGTTTGCCGGGTCCCAAATTGCGCGCACGTATGGCGAATCAATCTCGCGCACAAATTGTTCCGTCAGCTTGGCGGTTGCAAGCAAGGTCGAAGCCTCGTTCTCCAAGCCCAAGATAGCGCCTTCATTTTCGGCAATCTTTACCGGTTCGTCATAAGCGGAGATAATTTCATCCCACCGTCTCTCAACATCGTCCGTTCTCCAAAACGCGAATATGCGAATCAGGTTGGTGTCCAGTGACTTTGCCAATTTAATGCATGCCCGTAGAATTCCGATGTGGTCCTCGCGCTCCTTCATGTCATTAATATCGCATTTGAAGAACGGAGACGCGATCCCGACTATACGGATATCGGTTCCATCCAAAACGCGTTTCATCTGATCAATATCGCGTTCCGTCAATGCTTGCGGCGGCTTGTCCCAGACGGATCGAATTTCAATCGCCCCAAGCTTGAACTCTGTAGCAAAATCCACGACACTCTGGAAATCTTGCGACACCTCATCGCCTACAATACCGAATTTGAACATTCTCTTCCCTTTCTAGTGGTAGGTATGCTCTTTGCCGGGAAATAGTCCCTGTTTCACCTCTTGCTTATAACGCGTTACAGCACGTTTAATGTCGCCGCCCAAGTCGGCATACTGCTTGACGAAGGTCGGACTGAACCGATCGAAAAGCCCGATCATATCGTGAATGACGAGCACTTGACCATCGCACGCCGCCCCCGCGCCGATCCCGATTGTGGGTATTCGTAAGGTATTGGTGATTTCTTCGGCAAGTTGAGCGGGGATTCCTTCAAGAACGATGGCAAAGCAGCCGACCTCTTCAAGCGCCTTTGCGTCGTCTACAATCCGCGCCGCTTCCAACGGTTTTCGACCATGCACGCGAAACGTTTCGCTCGTCTGCGGCAACAAGCCCGCATGTCCCATCACGGGGATACCGTCGGCAATGATGGCTTTGACGCTTGCCGGCTTATTGCCCTCCGGCTTTACGGCTTCGGCGCCAGCGTCGCGAAGCAAGCGGGCATTCTCAACCGCGTCCGCAGGAGATTCATACGTGCCGTAGGGAAGGTCGGCAACAAGGAGGCATTCCGCATTGCCGCGGGCAACGGCGCCGGTGTGACGAAGCATATCCGATATCGTCACGCGGCGGGTGTCTTCAAAACCTAGCGCCACCATCCCTAGCGAGTCTCCGACGAGAATGATATCAATGTCCGCATCGTTGAGAACACGCGCCGTCGGATAATCGTACGCGGTCAGCATGGCGATTTTCTGCCCCGCATGTTTCATGGATTGAATGCGTTCAACTGTTTTCTTCATGTTTATATTGCCATCCACGTTCTCGGACTTCGCGGGGACACTGTGATAGTGTTTCGCAGGCGCGAGTCTTTCCGCGTTCCATTTTTTTCACGGACCGATTATTCTCTTCGGGTCTTTGTTTAGTTCACCAAAGATTCTATAGCATGGTCGGGATCAGGAGATCCCTCCTACCGTGTTGTCCGGATTCGGAGATTCTATTTCAAGATCGCGAGGCGACCGACAGCTTGAGTCTCGGAGCCGTTGGAAGTGACATGGATTTTGTAAATATACGTGCCGTTAGCAATCGGTTCCCCTTCGTCGTCTTTGCCATCCCACATCACTTCGCCATATCCTTTCTGGACGGGAGCGTTTTCAATCCGACGTATTCGACGCCCGGAGATTGTATAAATTGAGATTGAAATCTCATCGACATCCCGATTTAACTCGTAGGTTAAGGTAGTTCGATCTCTGGCGGGGTTGGGATAATTGTAAAGCGCGCGGATTTCAACTGGGACGGTTTCCTGTTCCGAATCATCATCGGATCGGAGAAGGATAGTCGCGTCAAAATTTGCAAGCCAAGCAATTTCCTCTTCAATCTGCTGGATTACACTTTCTTCCAGCGTGTTATTGGAGTAGCCGAAAATCGGGACAAACGACTCGATGGATCGAACAACCGGAATCATCAATTTGGAAAATTCGATTCCCTCGTCAAGTTTTGTGCGAATCTGATTCTCCGTTCCGTTTTCAAAGCCGATGGTTACCGCTTCAACCAAGCGTATACGGCTTTCAAAGAAAAGTGACCACAGCCGCATAAGATTAACCGCATCGCCAAGATCCGCCGCTTCTTTCGGAGAAGCGGGAATCGCAATTTCTAGCGCTTTAGCCATTTCGCTGTCGGCGTCTTGTTGCTGATCAAACAAGCGGGCGAAACGGCCAGCGGCATAGCGCGCCGCGGCAAGATCGGGAATTGACAGCACATCCTCGACAGCGCGTTTCCCTACTATTGCCCAGAACCGAGTCGCGTACCCTTTAGAGCCATCGCCGTACTTTCCGGTTACCGACATCGACCCCGCATAATCGCCAAAATAACTTGACAGCGTCCATGAATTTATTCGTAGCGCCTTTAGTATCAGTTGGGCAGCATCCGATCCTAGACGGGTCGTCAGATCGTTCTCAAGCAATGTCACGTAATCCAAGTCGACATTCCAGTTCAACCTCGCGCTCAAAACACGATCCAGACGGCCAAATCCTTGATGCGCGCCCTGCACGGTGAATCCTCCCAGCCCTAAGGCATCAGGGTTATTCGCGAGCTCGCGCAGCCCCTCTGCGAACAAGTCCCCTTCAAGCATCCATAGGGGCATAACTTCCTCGACATCGTGTGAAAGTATGATGAAATGATGCCCCAGTTCGCCATATATCTTCAGTCGTTCAACCGAAACCCCGGCGTCCGGAACCGGTTCGCCATCTACACCCCATTTCTGAGAAAAGATGGTTCCTTCCGGCAGTTGTCGAATATAGCGGCTGTCGGGGTCCTTGAGCCAACTTCGATCGTAACCCGAGATGTAAAACTTAAAGTCTGGTCTGGCTTCCCGGGCGGCACGGATAAGCGTAAAGTAAATCTGCCAGAGGAGATGTTGCCCTCCGTCCGACGCCTCGACACACTTCGGGCAGTTGCACGCTCGAGTCTCATTGCCCCAAGACCTAAAATGAAAACCCGAGAGCGTCGGATACGTATAAATAATCTCCTTTACCAATTTGCTGAAAATTTGGTGGACATCGGGATTAGACCAACAAAACGGGCGGTACGATTCTCTGTTTCGCGATGTGCCGTAAGCTACCGGTGGTCCAAACAGACCGGGGCGATCTTGCATGAGCGCCTCCGTAGCTTCGCCGGTAACGTACATGAAGAGGTAAGCATCAATGCCCCGGCGATGTAGCGCGTCAAACCGTTCTCTCATCGCGCGAATACGTTCTTGGCGTTGCGAAAGAGGTTCATCCTGCCAGATCTCCAATTCTGCCGAATCGACATACTTAAACGCGGTGCCCAATCCATCATCTATGCCGGTGCCGGTCCAAATCCCCTCGGCGCCACTCATGTTGATTCGATTCCGAGAGAGCAGCACAGGGTCTTCTATTTCCAGCGCGGCTCTGACGGGATAGAATGGACGCGATTTAACGTCAAGATAGGGCAGGTTCAGATTTCGCGAGGGAAGCACGAGGAAGTCAAGGTGAACCGGCGACAGTCCCGTCAGCGATGAAATACACGCTTCAACGAACGCGTACGCCCCGTAAATAATCCCTCGATCGGTGTGGGCGCCGATGACGATGACCATCTCGCCATTGAACTCAACCGTTTTAATGCGATATCCTTCAGTTCCAAGATTCGCGTCTATTTCTACCGATAAGGCGTCAATCGTAGGGTTTGAACCGGGCGTTCCGATTACAATGACCGTCGGAGTTGAAGTCGGCTCGCGGTTTGTAACGACTGTTAGTTTCGCCTGGGTAAAACTGCGGATGAAATTTTGGATTTCTTGGGCGGCAAATTGTTCCTGTTCTGATGCGGCGGCGCCAACTTGGATAGTCGCCATCGCCTGTCCGGAGCGAACAATTGGAACCTCCGCCGCCATCGTAAACTTGGAGAAAAAACACAAGATAGTGAATCCAAGAATCAGTTGAGGAAAAACGCCTCGCATGGAGCAAACTTGATCGCCTGTCGATGTAAAGTCTATGAAAGAACTCTTAAAAATCGTGCCGTAATCCATGATAGCATAGCACGACCGGTGGGGAAAGGCAATGGAAAAACAGATTAGGACTTACCCTTCAAACACCCCCATGTGCCGAATCAATCCTAACAGACTAATGCCTATCATCGAAATCCTCCGCCAATCTTACTTTTGGATTGACATTATGAGACAACCCACTATAATGGAGATGGGTTAATCGTTTGTCACGTGTACCGTCGGTTGATTGCACCACGGGATCAAACGAGTGAATGGCGAGTAGGATTTTCTATCGCAGTCATTATTCATTCCTCTGATCGATAGAGATCTCCCATGTGAAGCATGCTCCACGACTCCGTAGGCGGGGCATCTTGCCCCGCTTGTCATTCGGCGAATGTTACTGGCAGTATACATCGCGAACAAAATTTTCCACCTACAAGGAGACAGTATATGTCCAAAGTTCAAATCGGTATGATCGGCTGTGGCGGGATGTCCGGTGCTCACGCCCACCGATTGAAAGCCAATCCCGACGTTCAGATTGTAAGTGTCTGTGACGTAAACACGGACATTACCGGGAATTACGTCGAAAATAACCTGTCGGAGATAGAACCGCGCCCTAAAGAGTACGATGACTTGGGGCGTATGCTCGACGAATCTAAACCGGATGCGGTGGTCATTGTTACGCCGCACGCTTTACACTTCGAACAAGGCCTGCAGGCTCTTGAGGCGGGTTGCCATGTGCTGATGGAGAAGCCGATGGTTACGGCCGCCGATGACGCCTACGCCTTAGCCGAGAAGGTGGAGAGGACCGGGAAGGTATTCGTCGTGGGTTATAACACGCCTTGCACCGCGAACTTCTACTACATACGCGAGTGCATCCGCAACCGAGTTTTCGGTAGATTGGAACTCGTAACCGGTTATCTCACCCAAGACTGGAAGGGTATTACCACAGGCACCTGGCGACAGGACGCCAAACTCGCGGGCGGCGGTCAAGCTTATGACAGCGGCGCGCACATACTCAACAGTCTATGCTGGACGGTTGAATCAAACATCGCGGATGTCCACGCATTTCTGGATAATCAAGACAAGCCCGTTGACGTTAATTCGTCCATAAATATCCGCTTTGAGAACGGTGTTCTGGCAGGTATCATGATTAGCGGCAACTGCCCGAGTAGCGGATCGCACATGACTTTTGTCTTCGAGAACGGACGAATAGACGTCGATGGCTGGAGCAGTTCATGGATTCGGGTGTGGGAGGGAGCCGAATCCCTCGATCCGCCGCCGATTACCGCCGAGATGGACGCAGGCTCCCCGGACGATAATTTGATTGACGCCATCTTGGGACGCGCCGAACCGCGCACCAGCGCTCTGAACGGCATCATTCAGTGTGAGTTGATGGATGCCATCTATGAATCCGGGCGCACCGGCCAAACTGCGCGGCCAAAACGCCGTTAGACGCAACGCACCAGAAAATCCGCTCGTTCAGGCGGCGGGATTCACGGGCGGCAATAATCTGATACCAATTCAAAATCTAAATGTTACAGTCGATCCGGGACGTACAATGAATTGCACTACTACAAACTGCCGGTTCTTGTAACTTGTAGATTACGAATTAGTATGAGTGATGTTCTGTGTCGGAGAATCACGCGCGTCATATCATGATTAACCTCGTGATTGAGGATTAAAACGCTGCCATGTGTGAAATCGCGGGGTGAACGCAATTCTTCGCCGCGCGTTTTCTTTGTTAAGTCCATCGTTCTGTGGTAAAATACGGGGATGAGGCGTGGATTGAACCGAGAAGCGGGATAGCGGGCGATACCGAGAACACGTAAGGGCATGAATGCTTGATGAAAATTGCCATCATGGGCGGGACATTCAACCCCATTCATTACGCGCATCTGTTAAGCGCGGAACAGGTATATGATCGGTTGGGCTACGACAAGATTCTCTTTATTCCGTCCGCACGTCCGCCGCATAAGGATCACGGCGACATTATCGGCTCGGAGCATCGCTATCGGATGGCGCTCCTTGCGACATCGGATAATTCACATTTCGAGGTGTCGAGAATTGAACTGGAGAGAACGGGCCCTTCTTATGCGATTCAGACCGTAAAAGAACTGAAAACGCTTTATGGGAGTTGCTGCGAATTGGCGTGGATCATCGGCGCGGACTCCTTGATCGAATTTAAGATTTGGAAGGATTTTGACGAGCTGCTGGACGCCTGCCATTTTATTGCAACCACGCGCCCGAATTACAACCTCGACAATGTGCCTCCGGGGTTACGCGACCGCGTTCAAATTTTTCCAATCACCGGGGTTGATATTTCCGCCACCGAGATTCGCCAATTCGTCAGAAAAGGGCGCTCAATCCGATACCTCGTTCCGGACGCTGTCATGCAATATATCGCTCAGCACAAATTGTATCGGTGACTCGGGAAGGTTGGAAGAATAACAGTGTGAGTGATTAGTGTAGAGTGATGGGAAGAGAAAATCATCAGAGGCGCGACAGGTCCAGGTTCTGTTGACAGTTTCCCTCGTAGGGGTTGGGTCTCCCAACCCGTCGACGGACACATCTCTTCGTAGGGGTTGGGTCTCCCAATCCGTTGTTCGCGCATTAAAGTTCGGGCGAGGGAACCTCGCCCCTACGATTGGACGCATGCTTTACGTAAATGTCAACAGATGGAACAAGTGGCAATTCGGGGACGATGCGCTGAATTTCCGATAACCGGAGGATTTCAGATTGGAACATAAATGCAGCATTTGTGGGGAATCTTTCGAGTTTGAATATGAAAAAGGCAAAAAACTCCCGCAGCATTTTCCGTTCTGCAGTTCGCGCTGCAAAGCGATAGACTTGAATAAATGGCTTAACCAAGAATACCGGATAAGTACAGAGTTGGCTAACACGAAATTCATGACGGAGCAGGAGCGCGAGGTGTTTGCGCGACTCCTGGTTGAAACAGGCGAGGTTGACGAATTAAGTGATGAAGATGAAACATAACGACATTAGCAAGGCGGAGCTAATCTCCCACCCGAAAAGCGTGCAGATTGACGCTTACCTTCAGGTCAAGCTGAAGGATGAGCGTTACCGCCACGTCCAATCCGTGCGCGATACGGCTTTGGCGTTGGCGGACAAATACGGCGCGGATTTGCAGAAGGCGAACCTTGCCGCATTGCTGCACGATTGCGCGAAATGGATGACCACGCGTCAGCTATTTGAAGCGGTCGCCGACTACGAAATCCAACTTGATGAGTTTGAACGAATTAGCGTGTCCCTCCTGCACGCACTCGTCGGGGCTGAACTTGCGCTTGAGCTTTTCTCAATCCACGATGAGGAAATTCTCGGCGCCGTGCGGAGCCATACGAAAGGAAACCCGGCAATGACGTTGGTTGAGAAGATAATGTTCGTGGCAGATTTCGCGGAGCCGGAGCGAGCGTATCCGGAGGCGGAGATGGTGCGCAAGATTGCAAATGAAGATCTCAATCAAGCCGTGTGTGCGGTGGCGCGATACAAAATCGAAGATCTCCTCAAAAAGGGGTCCGTCATTCATCCGGATACCCTTGATGTCTACAATGGCGCGCGGCAAGAGATAGACAATTCGGGAATCATGGGTGAAACCTAAGGAGGAAAAATCGTGGCAGAACATTCTACGATAGACATTGTGCAAGCGGCGTTGGGCGCCGCGCTAAGCCGGCGCGCGCGCGATCCGGTAATCTTGGATCTTCGGGAGATGGGGTCCTTCACGGATTTCTTCGCAATCTGCAGCGGGACATCCGATATCCAAGTCGAAGCCATATCCGAAGCCGTCTTGGACGAGTTGGAAGAGAAATGGAATATGCGACCGTGGCATCGCGAAGGGGTGCATCAGTCCGAATGGGTCTTGTTGGACTACGTTGACTTTGTGGTGCATATATTTCTTGATGAAAGACGGAAACACTTCAACCTCGAACGGCTTTGGATAGAAGCCCCGAAGATTGAAGCGCCGGATGTTGAAGCGCCGGATGTCGAAGTCGAAGAATACACGGAATTTGACGCCGAGGATTCCGAGAGGTATTTGCTTGATAACGATTCCGAGAATTGATATAATACATTGAAAACAGGACTTGCGCAGTACCGGCAGGTCGGCGCTATAAACGGGGCAAGATAGAATCTCTATGGGAGCTCTATCGCACTCGTTATTCACTCGTTTGATCCCCGTCTACAATGGTAGGTCGGCACCGTAGGCGGGGCATCTTGCCCCGCCGCGCCAGAACCTTTAAATGTTCAGTTGCGTAAGTCCTAGAAAATTTGTAACCGTAGGAAAATTGACCTCGAAAATCAAACTACTAGCGTCCATGGTTTGTAAACCTACCACCAAAACTTGTCACTCGGAGATATATCTCAAAGAGGACAGTACCAATGGTTTGTGGCGTTTCGCGCTTTCTTTCTTGCCCCCGTTTCCGCTTTGCAGTTGGGTATCCGCTATTTTTGCATGTCGCGGACGTCCGCAGGATATCTGCGCGCGCCTGCACCGATGAAAAACGAAGGCGGCGACGTGCGCATGACTGTAATGCGCACGATTCGGGAGTGCCGTCATGGTGTCAATCCGTAATCCGCGCGTTGCCCGAAATACCCCCCGAAGCCCCCTATTCCTGCACCCGTAACATCCCTTGCACCTCCAATCCGTCCAACCAACCTATTGACCACATCGCCCTTGAGGCGTTCAACGGCGCGAATTGCCGCGAACGCCCTCGCGGCGCGCCGTTTGTCTGTTTTCCCACGGATTCCCCCTCTTTTCCAACTGTCAATTTTCCCGCGCTGATCATTATTCGCGCAATCGTTTTCTCTGTCTTATCCACCAAGCCTTCAATTCTATCCTGCGCAGTTCAAAATACGGACGCGCAAAATGGCGCTGTTGTCATTTGGGCGATATCAAACTCGCTTGAAGCGGAGTTGATACGAATTCAAGATCTAAATGTTACAACCAATCGGAGGCGCTCAATGAATTGAGCAACTACAAACCGCCGGTTCTTGTAACATATAGATTCGAAATTAGTATGAGTGTCATCAATTTTACAGAACCGGGTGGAAAACCACTTAACCAAACATGAAACCTACGGAGGAAAAAAATGCGATTCAAACTGTCACCTAGATTTATGCTGTTTGCGGTGCTGTGCGTCTGCCTGACGAGTGAGGAACTGCGGTTGAGAAACGCGCTCGCCTTCAACACAGGTCGAATCGTTTTCTCATCCTTTAGAGATGGCAACCCTGAAATCTATGTAATGGATGCCGATGGAGGAAACCAAGAAAACCTGACGAACCATCCAGCGTATGACTCCCAACCGGATTGGTCTCCCGATGGCAGGAAGATTGCATTCGTTTCCAGAAGAGATGGCGGCGGCGCCTCTCAAATCCACGTCATGGACGCCGATGGAAAGAACGTGATTAGACTCACAGATGGACCGGGGCAGAAGAACGATCCAGACTGGTCTCCCGATGGGCGAAAGATTGCGTTCGCCGTTGACGATTTGGTGGATCATATCGCCGTGATGGATGCCGATGGAAATAATCTTGAAAGGCTTGAAGACCAAGCGAGGAATCCATCATGGTCTCCGGATGGGGGTACAATTGCATTTCTATCTTCAAGAGATGGAGGCAATGAGATCTACCTGACAGGCGCTGGCGGACAGGGGCTTAAAAGGGTGACGCACGATTTAAAGCCTAAAGGGGACGCATCGTTTTCTCCCAATGGGCGGCAGATAGCATACGTAGTGGCGGAGAACCATGGCCCCGGTCAGATCTATGTGGTGGGCGCCGATGGTAAAAATCGGATGAGGCTTACGCACAATGAAGAGAATAATTGGGGCCCCGCATGGTCTCCCGATGGACGGTCGATCGCATATTATGTTATCGTGGACGGGGATTTTCACGGCACGATTCACTTGATGGCGTCCGATGGAAGATATATTAGGCAACTTAGCGATGGCGGTAATGCGCGCGATTTCGAGCCTGACATTAGCCCGCTAGGATTTGCTGTGTCCCCTACTTCCAGAACGAGCACAATTTGGGGTAGGTTGAAGAAAGTCGAGCTTAACCGCCGATAGTTTGCGCGATTGCCTTGTGAACTACGAATCCTGACAACGAGGACAATACGGCAGTGTAGGTCATCAAACTCCTCACTAGCGTGTGGAGGTCGTCACTAAATGGTGGAGAGTGCAGCCAAACAGTACCCGTGCACTTGTTCGAAACCTGTTACTTACCATCCGCATTATCGGGCACCTAAAAGTTTAATTTCTCAGATCGCCTCATCCCGCATCATAATTGACAGAAATAAAGTTGATGATGGAAGGGCAAAACCGGTCAATCAATCGGATTCATGGTGGTATCTTGGTGATTGTTGCTCGTTCGTGGAGTATATCCCAAGTTCGTGGAGACATATCCCAAGATCTAGTATGTGAAAATTCGAGATTACACAAGTTTTATTATGCGGATGGTAAGTTATACTTACCATCCGCATTATTTGAAAACGAAAAGTTGAATTTCGTCGTTGAGTATAAGTATGAATACTCCACATATCTCTTTAGACGAAGTTCAGATAGAAAGACTTGATGATATTCCGTTGCTGATTGGCTTGCAGCAGCAACTGGGACTTGATGCTATCATAGATGATGTCATCCCGCGTCATTGGCGGCATCAAGGGCTGTCGCTAGGTCAACTGGTTGTAGGCTGGAACGCCCACATTCTGTCAGAAGCCGACCACCGCAAGATAGCTGTTGAAGACTGGGGCGTCGAGCATCAAGCGATGCTGTCGGAATTGTTTGGCACACCGGTGCGTCGCACCGATTTCAGCGATGACCGCCTGAGTCAACTTCTCACGCACTTGGCCGATGATGAAGCGTGGCACGCCATTGAGCAAAAACTCTGGTGTAACAGCATCTCCGTTTATCAACTTAAACCTGAGCGAGTTCGCCTTGATGCGACTCGATTTAGTGGCTATCATACGCCTAACGATGACGGGTTCATGCAATACGGACACAATTCAAACACGCCGCATCTAGCGCAAATAAAACTGATGGCCGCCAGTATTGACTGCGGGGCGTCGGGACACCTGCTTTCGACCGAGGTGGTGTCGGGCGAAAAAGCGGACGACCCGTTATATCTGCCAATGATTGACAACGTGCGTCGGATGACTGATGAATCCGGGCTATTGTATATCGGCGACAGTAAAATGAGCGCCATTTCGATTCGCGCCGAACTGGCGCGAAAGGGGGATTTCTATTTTGTTCCGTTGGCGAAAGTCGGCGACGTTCCGGCGCTCTTTGAGCGATGCCTGGAGCCCATTGTAAGCGGTTCACAACCTGCGACATTGATTTACTCCTCTGATGATGAGCGCCAACCGCCGGAGTTTATCGCGGCAGGGTATGAGACAAAGCGTGCGCAGACAACGACTTTGGCTTCGGGCGAGACCTTTGCTTGGAAAGAGCGCATCTTGGTGGTGCGTTCCTTATCCAAAGCCGAAAAGCAGTTCGCCACTCTAAAGCAAAACCTTCAAGAAGCGACAGCGGAGATACTTCGCTTAACACCGGAGCCCGGACGCGGGCGACAACAGATTCGCACGGAAGCCGACTTGAATAAAAAGGTTGACGCGATAAAGGCGAAATATCAAGTCAGTAAGTATCTCCACGTTTCTGCCGAATGTGAAGAATCGGTGGAAGTAGGTTACGTTGGTCGCGGACGCGGTAGCGCCAATCGCGCCAAGAAGGAAATCCGCAGCGTTCGCTATCAAATCACCGAAGTAACTCGCGATGAACAGGCGATTCACCGAGCCTACTGTGAGATGGGGTGGCAGTTGTACGCTACCAATCAGCCCCAAGAGCATCTGCCGTTTGATGAAGCGATTAGGCTTTATCGCGCCGCCCCGCGCATCGAACGCCATTTTCATCTGTTTAAATCCGCTCCGATAGGGATTTCACCGATGTTTGTAAGAAACGACGACCAGATTAAAGGGATGACTCGACTGGCTTCGTTAGGTGTCCGACTTTTGACCTTGATTGAAATTGTTACCCGACGCCATCTTGAAGCGCAAGGTAAAACCCTGCCTGGATTGTACCTCGACAATCGAAATCGTCGAACCGCCAAACCGACAGCAAAACGACTTTTACGCGCGTTCCGTGGTATCAATTGTATGCGAGCGCCAGATCAGGTAACCTCTTGTACCACCCCACTGACCGATTTACAACGGGAGATTCTCTCAATACTTTGTATCAACGAGTCCGTTTACCAAACTAGAGCGCCAACTTCACACCGCTCGTAGCCTGCCACGAACATGCAGACAAAGATTGGCATAAATCTGCTACGATTAATTCAACTTTTACTCATCCGATAATGCGGATGGTAAGTGTTACTTTTCTTCTCAATATTTCCACAACAATGGAGGAAAAAATGCGATTCAAACTGATAGCTAGATTTTTACTGTTTGCAGGACTGTGTGTCTGTCTGACGAGTGGGGAACCGTGGTTGAAAAACGCGCGCGCCTCCGACACAGGTCAAGTTGCTTTTACATCCTTGAGAGATGGCAACCTTGAAATCTATGTAATGGATTCAGATGGAGGGAACCAAGAAAACCTGACAAACCATCCAGCGTATGATGGCCAGCCGGATTGGTCTCCGGACGGAACGAAGATTGCATTCGTTTCCGGTAGAGACGGCGGTAGATCTCAAATCTACGTAATGGATGCCGACGGAAAGAACGTGATTAGACTCACGGAGGGACGGGAGACGAAGGGGCATCCGGACTGGTCTCCCGATGGGCGAAAGATTGCGTTCTCCGTCGGCGGTGGGGGAGGTTATATCGCCGTGATGGACTCGGATGGAAATAATCGTAAGAAGCTTGAAGACCAAGCGAGGAATCCATCATGGTCTCCGGATGGGCGAAAGATTGCATTTGTATCCTCAAGCGATGGAGGACATGATATCTACCTGGTAGGCGTTGGCGGACAGGGGCGTAGAAGGGTGACGCAGGATTTGGTAGATAAATTGAGCCCATCGTTTTCTCCCGATGGGCGGCGGATAGCATACGAGGCCCATCACAAAGACTTCCATCACATCTATGTGGTGGGCGCCGATGGCAGAAATCGGGAGAGGCTTACCCACAATGAAGAAGGTCATTCAGGCCCCGCATGGACTCCCGACAGACGGATGATTGCATATTATGTCGCGGACGGCATCTGGCCCGGGAATTTCCGCAGTGCGATTCACCTAATGACCGCCGATGGGAAATATCTTAGGCAACTTAGCGATGGCGGTAACGCACGCGATTTCCAGCCCGACATTAGCCCGCTAGGATTAGCCGTGTCCCGCACTTCCAAGACTGCCGCAATTTGGGGCAGGCTTAAGAAAAGCGCCTCGAACGTCCGATAGTATGCAGGATAGCCTTTTGAACTACGCGCAGGATTTAGAGAATACTCCAGCAATCAAGAATCCGAATAAGGAGAAGATGACCGGTGAATAAAATCCGCCGATTTTTGAGAAGATGTCTGCTTCTACTGCTATTGGCATTAATGGTTGTGTCCGACAGCATAGCACAAGGCTTCAAACCGAGAATCGTCTTTGCATCCAACCGCGATGGCGACTGGGATATTTACTCCATGGACGTAAACGGAGATAATGTGGTCCAACTCACCGATCACCCGGCATCTGATGAGGACCCCGCTTGCTCGCCGGATGGGAGAAGGATTGCGTTCAGATCAGAACGTGACCTTACACCTGACTTGTATGTGATGGACCGCGATGGAAATAACGTGGTAAGACTCACCCATGACAATTTTCTTGAAGCCCACCCTAGTTGGGCGCCGGATGGCACGAGGATTGCCTTTTCAAATGCCCGTTTTGACGTTGGCAACGTGGAAATCTACCTGATGGATCCAGATGGAAATGACCTGATAAACTTGACAAACCACAAGTGGCAGGATGTTAGGCCGAGTTGGTCGCCAGACGGAAGCAAGATGACGTTTGTCTCCTACCGTGATGGCGCCGCGTTTGATCCCCATCATATCTTCGTGATGAATGCGGATGGAACGGGAAGGCGCAATCTCACCGGCGGCACCCACCTAACGCACAATTGGGCTCCGACTTGGTCGTCAGACGGACGCAAGATTGCTTTCAACTCGCTGCGCCACCTCGCCAATGGCTCGCGTAATGACATTTTCGTGATGACCGTTGACGGGAAGGAGCTGGAGCAGCTTACGGACGGGCCGGGTAGCAACACGTCACCAGTCTATTCTCCGGATGGCACCGAAATCGTCTATGTGTCACGCCGTGGCGGAGATGCTAATATCTTTTTAATGGACGCCAACGGGAGGAACGCGGTCAAACTCACGAAAACTCCTCCCGGTATTGATAACATATCTCCTTCTTGGCCGCGCGGCGCATTGGCAGTCAATCCAAGCGGAAAGTTGCCTATTTCTTGGGGAGAACTCAAAGCGACCGGCAATCCGTGATGATGTCAATGGAATCGATACATGCCGATGCGAAGAAGAAAGACTTGGCAAAGTTTTGGGGAAGGAGCGCTCGATCTTACAAGTCATTGCCAAGAATTAGAGAATACTCTAAAAGTGTAGAAATCGAAAAAGGAGAACATGACCGATGAATAAAATCAGCCCATTTTTGAGAAGATGTCTGTTTCTATTACTATTGGTGTTAATGGTCGCGTGGGACAGCACAGCGCAGGGATTCGAACCGAGAATCGTTTTTGCATCGAACCGCGATGGCGATTGGGACATCTACTCCATGAACGTAAACGGAGATAGTCTCCTCCAACTCACCAACCACCCGGCATCCGATGAGTATCCCGCTTGCTCGCCGGATGGGAGAAGGGTTGCTTTCGCGTCAGAGCGCGGCATTACACGTGACCTATATGTGATGGACAGCGATGGCAATAACGTGATCCGACTTACCCATGACAATTTTTTTGAAACCCGCGCTAGTTGGTCGCCCGATGGAACGAAGATTGCCTTTTCATCTTCCCGTTGGCCCGTCCGCAACTCGGAAATCTACGTGATGGACGCCGATGGAAATAATGTGATAAATTTGACAAACCACAAGATGCACGATATTGTGCCGAGTTGGTCGCCAGATGGAAGCAAGATTGCGTTTGTCGGCGCCGCCCCTGTCGGCGGCTTGAATGATCCCGAGCATATTTTCGTGATGAATGCAGATGGAACGGGAAGGCGCAATCTCACTGGCGACAGCGACCTAATGAAGAGTTTCTTTCCTACTTGGTCGCCAGATAGCAAGAAGATTGTTTTTCACTCGTGGCGCCTCTTGGAGGGTGCCCACATTTACGTCATTACCGCTGAAGGGGAAAATTTGGAGAGGCTTACGGAAGAGGGCGACAACAGGACGCCTTCCTATTCGCCGGATGGGGCAAAAATCGCCTATGTGTCACACCGTGGCGGTGATTCTAATATTTATTTGATGGACACCAACGGGAGGAACGCGGTCAAACTCACGAGAACTCCTCCCGGTATTGATAACATACATCCCTATTGGCTGCCTCTTGGTGCATTTGCAGTCAACCCAAACGGAAAGTTGCCGCTATCTTGGGGAGTTCTCAAACGCTTCGGGAAGCCGTGATGATGTCAATGGGGCAGAAGACGGGTCGGGTCATTGAAAATATCGCCAATGCCGAGAGCATTGCGCAAGGGTTGGGAGCGCGTACAAACAGTACCTGCGCCCCCACTCAAAACCGGTTACTTTACGGTTCATTTTATGCACAACCAAGGAGGGAAAAATGCGATTCGGGCGCACACTTGTGTCGTTTATCGGGTTAACCGTGATGCTGTTAAGTGCCGAACTGTGGTTTATAGGAGGACTCGCCGCGCAGGGGTCACGGATTGTTTTTTCACACCAGGGATTTGACAACTTTGAAATCTATGTAATGGACGCCGATGGCGGAAACCGAAAAAACTTGTCAAACAATCCAGTGGATGACGAGGATCCGGATTGGTCTCCCGACGGGACGAAGATTGCATTCGTTTCCCGTCGAACCGGAAAATATCAAATCTACATCATGGACGCCGATGGCACGAATCTGATTAAACTGACAGATGGACCGGGGACGAAACGGGAGCCAGACTGGTCTCCAGATGGGGGTCAGATTGCATTTTCCGTCCTCTCAAATTTTAACGACGATGTAGTAACTCATTTCGCCGTGATGGATGTCGATGGCGGAAATCGTGTAAGGTTTGAAGACCTCTCGCGGGAGCCATCATGGTCCCCGGATGGGCAACGGATTGCATTCGTATCCAGGAGAGAGGGGCACAAAGAAATTTACGTAATAGGCGCTGACGGACAAGGGCTGGAAAAGGTGACGCACGATTTAGTGCCTAAAGCGGACCCATCGTTTTCTCCCGACGGAGCTCGGATTGCATATTGGGGCGAGGAGACGGGATTCTTTCACATCTATGTGGTGGGTGTGGATGGTAAAAACCTCAAGAGGCTTACGCACAATCAAGAGAATCATCGGGGGCCCGCATGGTCTCCCGATGGAGGGGTGATTGCATATGCGAGCTCTGAGGCTTTTCTCTTCGGCGCGAAGATTCACTTGATGACCGCAGACGGAAAATATCTCAAGCAACTCAGCACAGTTCGTGATGGGATCGATTATCAGCCCGACATTAGCCCGCTAGGATTAAGTGTGTTCCCCGCTTCCAACAAAAGCACAATTTGGGGCAGGCTTAAGAAAAGCGCGTCGAACGTCCGATAGTATGCAGGATAGTCTTTTGAACTACGAATCTTGATGATGGGGGTAAGACGACCGGTGGGTCATTGAGAATCTCGCAGCGTTGAGGGTGTCACTTAATGGTTGAGAGCTCTTTTAAACGGCACCCGTGCACCCGCTCAAAGCGAGTTACTTTACTGCTTCATTATACTCACAACTAAGGAGGAAAAAATGTCACTCAAAGCTAGACAACTGGCGGGGACAGTACTTGTCGTGTCCCTGTTTATCCAAATGCAGATTGCGGAAACCGGTTACGCCTCTCGCAGAACCAAGATTGCCTTCACCTCTATGCGTGACGGGAATACTGAAATTTACGTCATGGATGGCGATGGGAAAAACCAGAGAAGAGTAACGGTGAATCCAATGTATGATCGGTATCCGACATGGTCGCCGGACGGGAAAATGATTGCGTTTGTTTCCAATCGAAACAGGGGCCGCAATCAAATCTGGGTGATCGACGCCGACGGGAAAAACCCGATTAGATTAACGGACGGTGTATCGGACTCATATCCGGACTGGTCGCCCGACGGGAAAACAATATTGTACGTCGCCAGTCAAGTTCCGGCGGACCATGACCTGGCGCCTGGCGGGATTGTAGCGATGGATGCGGATGGAAATAACAAGAGACTGCTTAAGAATAGAGGCGGCATACATCCGTCGTGGTCGCCCGATGGCAATAGGATAGCATTTATCTCCGGCAAAATCGGCGGGGACACTCAGGTTCATGTAATGGATGCCGATGGCCGAAATTCGCGGCAGCTAACGTGGGGCACGGAACAGAAACGTATGCCGTCGTGGTCGCCCGACGGGAAGCGCATCGCGTATGGGAGCGAAGACCGGATTTGGGTGATGAACAGCGACGGAAAGAATCAGAGAATACTTACGACTATAGTTGGGGACGAACATCCGACATGGTCACCGCAGAGTGATGTCATCGCGTTTCACGCTGAGAGAAGGGGTGGTGGGCGCGGTATTTACTTGGTGGATGTAACTAACGGCGCCGTCAACGTGATGCAACATGCTCCCAAGTTCGCGGATCAACAACCGGATTGGCTCTATCCCGGAGAACTCTCCGTTTCGCCGGAAGGCAGCCAGATTACAATTTGGGGCAGACTCAAGAAAATCGCGTCCAGCCTCCGATAAATTGCGCGATTGCCTAATGAACTGTGAATCTTGATAATGGAGGAAAATACGACGGGGTGGGTCATTGAAAACCTCCGTTAGCGTCAAGGATGTCACCAAAAAGTTGAGAGTGCTTCCTAACACTACCCGTGCACCCGCTCAAAACCCGTTACTTTTCATTTTATCCACAACTAAGGAGGGAAAAATGCGATTCGGACGAACACTTATGTCGTTTATCGGATTAACCGCGTTGCTGTTAAGCGGGGAGTTGTGGTTGAGAGATGGATTCGCCGCGCAGAAATCACAGATTGTCTTTTGTTCTACCAGAGACGGGAATTCTGAAATCTATGTCATGGACAGCGATGGGGGAAACCTGCAAAGACTGACAGCAAATCAAGTGGATGACGGCGATCCGGCATGGTCTCCCGACGGCAAACGGATTGCATTCGTTTCCAACCGGAACGGCGGCTTTTTTCAAATCTACGTCATGGACGTCGATGGTAAGAACCCGATTAGACTGACAGAGGGCGTGTGGGACAGCAATCCGGCATGGTCTCCCGATGGGCAGAAGATTGCGTTTTCCTCTAACCCCGATGGGATCGGCACCCATATCGCCGTTATGGATGCAGATGGAAAAAACCCTTTACAACTAATCAAAGGTCAACAGCCGTCATGGTCTCCTGATGGCGATAGACTGGCATTTATATCCCGGCGAGATCGGCAGGATGAAATTTACGTCATAGGCGTTGACGGAGCGGGGTTAAAAAGAGTCACGCACGATTTAGTGGCTAAAGGAGACCCATTGTGGTCGCCCGACGGGGGACGGATTGCATATTGGTCCAATCACGAAAAGTTCATTCAGATCTATGTGGTGGGTGCAGATGGAAAAAATCGCAAGCGGCTTACACACAATCAAGCCCACAACATGTGGCCCGCATGGTCTCCCGACGGAGAGACGATTGCATACGTATCTTCTAAAGGCATTGATATTGGCGTAAGAGAAAAGATTCATTTGATGACCGCCGATGGAAAATATCTCAGGCAACTTAGCGACAATCACAATGGCGGGGATTATAAGCCCGACTTTGGCCCCACAGGATTAGCGGTGTCCCCCACTTCCAACGAAATCACAATCTGGGGTGAGCTGAAGAAACTCGCGCCTAACCTCCGTTAATTTGCGTCTACCTTGCTGGTATCCAATGACTGGTGAAGGACACCTATATTAGGCTAAAAGCCGGGAAAAACCCTTCGGTCGGTAGCTGACCAAGGGGAGTTATTCTATTGGGAAAAACTCAAGAAAATCGCGTCCAGATTGCGTTAATCTCCACAAATACTCGCCTTATCGCGATGAGATGGAATTAACAACTAGGAGGAATCATGTCCCTGAAACCGAACCGCACACTGCTGTATTTCACAGGATTTCTAGTTTTACTGTTAAGTGAGACGATGTTCGGTAGAACCGCCCTCGCCTCTCATCACAAACCACAGATTGCGTTCGTTTCTACGAGAGACGGGAATCCAGAAATCTACGTGATGGATGCCGATGGAAATAATCAGATACGACTAACAAACCATCCAGAAGAAGACAGCAGCCCATCTTGGTCGCCCGATGGGGCAAGAATTGCATTTGTGTCAAATAGAAATGGGGGCAATTACCAAATCTACGTAATGGATACCAATGGAAAAAACATGAGAAGGTTAACCGACGGAGCTTATGATTGGCGTCCGGCATGGTCGCTTGACGGCCAATGGATTGCTTTCCACAGTAAGAGAGATGAAGAGAGAGCTAAGATATACTTGGTTACCCCCGATGGATCGAATCTGCGAAAATTGGCTGGGGACATCCTGTCGTGGGATATGGAGGCAGCGTGGTCTCCCGACAGCCAACGGATTGCATTTGTGTCTTCGCGAGAAAACTGGGGGAATGAAATTTACGTGATGAATGCTGACGGTACGAATCAGAAAAGGCTAACACACAATATGGTGACTGAGCGCCAACCGGCATGGTCTCCCGACGGGAGCAAGATTGTATTTTCGTTATCGCTGGACGAAGATACTACTATCGCCATGATAAACGCAGATGGCACGAACCAAAGAAATCTGACCGAGGAAGTGCTGAATGGGGTTTGGGAGGCGAACTCAAGCCCAGCGTGGTCTCCTGACGGCCGAACGATTGCCTATGTCTCCAGCATACCAGGTCGCGATGCTGCAGCAATCCATTTGATGACTGTCGATGGAGAGCGCCTTAAACGCCTGAGCAAATGGCAAAATGGGGAAGACTACCAACCTGACTGGTTTGCGCCTGCAGGGCTTGCGGTGTCACCGACAAACAAACAGTATACAATTTGGGGTGAGCTTAAGAGGTTGGCGTCCAAGCTGCGTTAATCTGCGGAGCTCCTGCCAGAGCGTTGAAAAACTGTGTCCGTCCGCATAGGCTAATCTTGCATACACCTGCGTATTTCCACGGAAAATTGTCCGCCGCAAAAGTCGCATGAACATGCGTCATAATGGGGTATGAAGGATAGCTCTTTCGAACGAGGGAACGATAGATGCGTTTACGTTTATTGAGAAGAACTTCATGGCTTCTCAAGCGAACCCTAGCCCCGCCGGCACTGGGTTTACTGATCGCGTTGGTAAACCCGATTCACGGTGTTAGTGGCGAGATTGCTTATTACTCCCATAGGGAGGGTGAGTGGAGTTGGTTTATCCACATTATCAACACCAACGGCTCGGAGCCAATAAAACTCAGGGAAGGCGGTACTCCCGCTTGGTCTCCGGACGGGAAGAACATTGCATTTTCATTTGGGTTTAACGGGTTTTTTGGTGATGTCGTTGATATATATGTCGTTGATGCCAACGGGGAAAATCGCGTCAATCTCACGCAAAGCCAACACAAGAGGAATTTATTCCCGGCGTGGTCTCCCGATGGCGCGAAGATCGCCTTCTGGTCAAACCGCGAAGGTCAACCGGACATCTACCTAATGAGCGCCGACGGGACGAATCCGACGAACCTCACTCGCGACCCGCACCACGAGGATAGACCGACTTGGTCCCCCGACGGGACGAAAATCGCGTTTGGAGCGTGGCTGGTCCCACGCGGAGAAAAAAGCATGTCGGATATCTTCGTAATGGACGCGGATGGCGCGAATCGCATCAACATCACCCAAAACCCCGAAGCCGTGAATCAATTTCCGGCGTGGTCTCCCGATGGAACGAGGATTGCCTATGAGGCATCGCCCCATCCCAATCATTGGTTTCCTCCTACTAACATTCATGTCATGAATGCAGACGGTAGTCAGCCGGAGATTCTCACAGCGGGCAGGCGATTCGCGTCCGAAGGGCTTCCGACGTGGTCACCGTACGGAAGAAGGATTGCCTATCATCGAAGGGAACCGGATGGCAAGAATGACATCTTCATCATTAATGCTGATGGCACCGGTCTTCTAAACCTCACCAAAACGGAGTTTGTAGAGGAGCTAAGTCCTTCATGGCGCCCCGCGCCACTCGCGGTGTCACGGCGCGGAATGTTGGCAACAAAATGGGGAGCAGTGAAACTGCGCGGCGAGTCCGCCTTACGGGATTAACCTTGTCCCGAGAAACCGAGTTTTTTCTTGAAAACTCGGTTTCTTCCGTAGCAGAAAAGTGTCCACTAATCTGAATTGTCAATTATTCAAACAGCCCCTTAACGACACAAACGAATTCACGCGTGAATGCGAGATGAGAAAAATAGTTTTAATCCTCAGTGCAACTTTCTTCCTGACAACGCAATGTATAGCGGTATTCGCCGATATAGTTCCCGACGCCGTGCTGCACCTTGATGCCCGTAACAATCCCAACCATCCCTTCGCATGGACGAGCATAGCCGAACCCGGCGGACACGTGCCGCCCATGGACGTTGCGCCTACGTTGGAAGAAGGGCCTATCAAGATTCCGGATATCGGAATTGACGAGCCTAAGGCGAAATACTACACCTCGCGGAAAAGCGGGGAAATGTACGGAACCAAAGCCTTTGCTCCGCCCTTGTCGTTTGGGGACTGGACGATAGAGTTCCTCGTGCGGCGCAACGGCAATATGTTCCATGAAGAGCATCAACTCGCCGGTGTAAACGCGGTGTGGGTGAGGCAACAAGGAATTCGGTTAGGTCTTGACGCGGCAGGTAACCTAAAAATCGTCATTTATGAAGCCGGTGTAGATAAACCGGTGCCGTCAAACATCATACTTGAGAAGGGTGTATGGAACTGGGTAGCATTGACCGGCAAAGACAAGCAGGAGATCTTGGTGTACCACAACGGTAGAGAGGTCAACAAGCGCCCGGGCGTCGAGCTACTAAGTAATGTCCCGATGAGGACAATCACAATCGGCTCCTCTACTCCTAGCGAAAAAGATAGAAACTTCAACGGTTCAATCGCGCTTTTCCGTGTCTATGACAAGGCGCTGCGGGAAAATGAGATTGTGCGAAACATCAACGCCTGGTCCGGCTTAGCCGTTGACCGTGGGGCAAAATTGGCGACCACCTGGGGATCCCTGAAAGTATCGCATTAGGGCGTCGCTCGGCTGCGTGCTTCAGAACTTGTTCGAAAAGTAGGAGAAATCATGTCCTTGAAACCGAACTGCACACTGCTGTATTTCACAGGATTTCTGGTATTCTTGTTAAGTGATACGATGCTCGAGAGAACCGTCCTCGCCTCTCATCACAAACCACGGATTGTATTCGGTTCCACGAGGGACGGGAATCCAGAGATCCACGTGATGGACGCCGATGGAAATAATCAGATACGACTAACAAACCATCCGGAAGAAGACATACAACCCTCATGGTCGCCCGATGGGAGTAGAATCGCTTATACTTCCAATAGAAATGGCGGCAATTACCAAATCTACGTGATGGATAGCAATGGAAAAAACGTGAGAAGGTTGACCAATGGAGTTAATGACAGGTCTCCAGCATGGTCTCCGGACGGTCTAAAGATTGCTTTCCAAGGTATTGGGAATGAAGAAATTGGACGCGAAAACAGGAAAGCTAAAATACACATTGTTGCCCCCGATGGAACAGATCTGCAAAAGTTGGCTGAGGATATCCTATCGAATGACATAGAACCAGCGTGGTCTCCCGACAGTCAACGAATTGCGTTTGTGTCTTGGCGGGAAGGTAGGACTGCCGAGATTTACGTGATGGACGCTAATGGTGAGAACCAGCGGCGGCTAACACACGATGCGCAGACTAATCGCGCCCCGGCATGGTCTCCTGACGGGGGCAAGGTTGTATTTGAGCTATCGCTGGACGAAGATACTACTATCGCCATGATAAACGCAGATGGCACGAACCAAAGAAATCTGACCGAGGAAGTGCTGAATGGCATTTGGGAGTCAAACTCGAGCCCCGCGTGGTCGCCTGACGGTCATACGATTGCGTATGTCTCCGGCATACAAGGGCGCAATGATACGGCGATCAATTTGATGACCGTTGATGGGGTACATCTTAAGCGTCTCGGCAAATTGCACAACGGTGTAGACTATTCACCCGACTGGCTTGCAGGCGCCGCGCTCGCCGTGTCACCGGCAAGCAACCAAATCACAATCTGGGGGAGGTTGAAGGAGCTCGCGCCCAACCTCCGATAAATTGCGCGGTTGCCTAATGAACTGTGAATCTTGATAATGGGGGCAATGCGAAGGCGCGGGTCATTGAAAAGCTCCGTTAGCGTCAAGGATGTCACCAAAACGTTGAGAGCGCCTGCTAACACTACCTGTGCGCCCGCTCAAAACCCGTTACTTTTCATTTTATCCACAACTAAGGAGGGAAAAAATGCGATTCAAACTGACACTTAGATTTATACTGTTTTCGGTGTTGTGCGTCTGTCTGACGAGCGAGGAGCTGCGATTGAAAAACGCACTCGCCTTCAACGCTGGTCGAATTGTCTTTACATCCACGAGAGATGGTAACCTTGAAATCTACGTGATGGATGCCGACGGAGGAAACCAAGAAAGACTGACAGACAATCCAGCGGATGACAGCGATCCGGCATGGTCCCCGAACCGGACGAAAATTGCATTTGTTTCCAACCGAAACCGTGGGTTTGTTCAAATCCACGTCATGGACGCCGATGGAAAGAACCCGACTAGCCTGACAGATGGACTGTGGGAGGCGGCTCCAGACTGGTCACTTGATGGGCAGAAAATAGCATTCACCTCTAGAAATGCACAGGGAGTGGGTCAAATCGCTGTGATGGATACCAATGGACATAACCTCTTGAAGCTGACTGAGGGGCAAAAGCCGTCATGGTCTCCCGATGGCAAAAGAGTGGCATTCGAGTCCCTTGATGAGGAGCAGCACTCTCAAATTCACGTGATAAACGTCAACGGACAGGGGTTTGAAAGCGTGACGCGCGATTTACCGCGCAAAACAGAACCAGCGTGGTCTCCTGATGGGCGAAAGATTGCATACGTTGCCCCCGAAGGAGGATTCTATCAAATCTATGTGATGAACGCTGATGGTAAAAATCACAAGAGGCTTACAAACAATCGAATACACAAGCGAGTGGATAACCTACAACCCGCATGGTCACCCGATGGACGAACGATTGCCTATGTAATCTTTGAACTGATTGATGTTGGTCGTGGTAGAAGAACGATTCACTTGATGACCGCCGATGGACAATATCTGAAGCAACTTAGCGATGAGCACAATGGCAGCGATTATCACCCCGATTTTGGCCCAGGAGGACTAGCGGTATCGCCCACTTCCAACAAAATCACAATCTGGGGCAGGTTGAAGAAACTCGCGTCCGACCTCCGGTAAGGGGCGCTTGGTCGGTGGCAGTTAACGTTGTCTGAACTGTGATTCATGAGAATCTTGATTGTACGTGATTAGTTGCGAGTCATGAGACGACTATTTCACATCTTGCAGCATCTAGGAATTAGGGAAGAAACCCAGTCTTTAAGAAAAAAGGGATCGACGGAGTGAACAGCGAGTGGGATGGACTATCGCGGTCGTTAAAAGGACCTCTATCGCCCTCACTATCCGTTCGGTTGATCTCACTTGATCGATAGAGGTCCCTTGCGCTAAAAACTTTCGGTTGATGTGTTGATGTCTAGAATAGTGTAATTCGCATATTAATTTAGCTCTGATTAAGGAGGAAAAAATGACATTCAAAGTTGGACAACTGGTGGGGACAGTGCTTGTCCTCTCCCTGTTGATCCCGATGCACATGGCTAAAAGTGGTTACGCCGCAGGGAGACCCAAGATTGCCTTTAGCTCTACGAGAGATGGAAACAGCGAAATCTACGTGATGGATATTGACGGACGTAATCATGTAAGACTAACGGATGATCCGGCGAATGACTCGGAACCGTCGTGGTCTCCCGATGGCAAAAGGATTGCGTTTGTATCCAGGAGAAGTGGAGTTAGACAAATCTACGTGATGGATTCCCATGGACAGAATTTGATAAGACTGACAAACGAAGCGATAAATCGGGAGCCTGCGTGGTCTCCTGACGGAAAAAAGATTGTGTACACTCGCAGCAAAGGGGGGTTTCAGGTTTGGATAATGGGCGCCGGCGGACAAAACCAGACACAGTTAACTCACGTAGGATTGAACGTTTATCCCACTTGGTCGCCTGATGGCAAACGAATTGCCTTTACATCCTTTAAGGGCGGACTGCCCGAAATATACGTAATGGATGAGAACGGTAATAATCAGGAAAGACTTACCCAACATATGGCGGTTACGGGCCATCCATCGTGGTCACCCGACAGCAAATGGATTGCGTATGAGTCTCAAGACGAAGGAAACAAACTTCAAATCTACCTCGTGAAAACCGATGGCAGCGATCTTCCGAAAAGACTAACACATAACCCACCGGCTAAGTGGCGTCCCGCATGGTCCCCTAACGGCGGTACGATTGCCTACGTGTCAATCGATCCCTTCCAAAATGAGACGATTCACTTGATGACTGCTGATGGCGAACACCTTAAACAACTCAGTGAGGAGCACAATGGTTCGGATACCGATCCCGATTGGTATGCTCCGGTAGGATGGTCAGTGTCTCCAGCCGCGAACTTCGTCACCATCTGGGGCAAGATAAAAAAGCCGACATTGGGCCGTTGATGATGTGTACGGCGCGCTTGAGATATTCCGCTTATTTACAATCAAGGAGGAAAAGATGTTTTTCAAAACTAGACGATGTTTGACGGTAGCGCTTGTCCTCTCCTTGTTGATCCCGATGCACATAGCTAAAAGTGGCTACACCGCAGGGAGAACCAAGATTGCTTTCAGCTCTACGAGAGACGGGAATTCTGAAATCTATGTTATGGACAGCGATGAGGGAAACCTGAAAAGACTGATGGCAAATCAAGTGTATGATGGCAAACCGGCATGGTCGCCTGACGGTCAACAGATTGCATTTGTTTCCAATAGAGAAGACGATAGATATCAAATTTATGTGATGCACGTTGATGGACGCAATGCGAAAAAACTAACCGACACACTGGAAAACACTGATCCATCATGGTCACCTGACGGGCAGAAAATTGCATTCACTTCTAGGAATGCAGGCGGAAGAGCTCATATCGCCGTGATGGATGCCGATGGACACAACAGTTTGAAACTGACCGATGGGCAAGTGCCGTCATGGTCCCCTGATGGCACAAGGGTGGCATTTGAGTTCTTGAAAGATGGGATTAATCAAATTTACGAGATAAACATCAACGGACAAGGGTTTAAAGGAGTGACACGCGATTTTGCGAATAAAAAAGCGTCCGCGTGGTCTCCTAACGGACAACAGATTGCATACGGTTCCTTGCACGAAGGGTTCTTTCAAATCTATGTAGTAGATGTTAATGGCAAAAATCGGGTGAGGCTCACACGCAATCAAGTGCATCATTGGCACCCCGCTTGGTCCCCTAATGGAGAGACGATAGCATATGCAATCTCTGACGTTAATGTTCCCGGCAGAGGAACGATTCACTTGATGACCGCCGATGGAAAATATCTGAAGCAACTTAGCGATTTCCACAATGGTAGAGATGCTCACCCCGACTTTGGCCCCATAGGACTAGCTGTGGCTCCCTCTTCTAACACAATCACAATTTGGGGTAGGTTGAAGAAACTCGCGCCCGACCTCCGATGATTTGCATGGATATTGTACCAACTTGGGTTTTATTGAAGGGGGATGGACGACCGGGGGGTTATTGAAAATTTCGCCTGCGTCAAGGGTGTCGCTTAATCTTCGCTCGCGTTCAAAATCAGTTGCTCTACTTCTTATTTTATCCACAACAATGGAGGAAAAAATGCGATTCAAACTGATAGCTAGATTTTTACTGTTTGCGGGACTGTGCGTCTGTCTGACGAGTGAGGAGCTGTGGTTGAAAAACGCTCGCGCCTCTAACACAGGTCGAATTGTTTTTACATCCGTGAGAGATGGCAACTTCGAAATCTATGTAATGGATGCAGATGGAGGAAACCAAGAAAACCTGACAAACCACCCAGCGCACGACGCCGAACCGGATTGGTCTCCTGACGGAACGAAGATAGCATTCGTTTCCGACCGAAACGGCGACCGTACTCAAATCTACGTAATGAACGCCGATGGAAAAAACGTGATTAGACTAACGGATGGACAGGGGTGGAAGGGGGATCCGGACTGGTCCCCCGATGGGCAAAAGATTGCATTTAGCGTCGACGATTGGGAAGATTTTATCGCAGTGATGGATGCGGATGGAAATAATCGTGAGAAGCTTGAAGACGAGGCAAGGCATCCATCATGGTCTCCGGATGGAAAACAGATTGCATTCGTGCACGGCGAGATTTACGTGATAGGCGTTGGCGGACAGGGGCGCAAAAAGGTGACGGACGATTTAGGAGGTAAATCGAGCCCATCGTTTTCTCCCGATGGGCGGCGGATAGCATACGATGTGGAGCACAAAGGATTCGGTCACATCTATGTGGTGGGCGCCGATGGTAGAAATCGAGTGAGGCTTACGCACCATGAAGAACATCATTGGGGCCCCGCATGGTCTCCGGATGGACAGGTGATCGCCTATTATGTCTGGGATGGCATCGGGGACCACAGCACGATTCACTTGATGGCTTCCAATGGAAGATATATTAGGCAACTTAGCGATGGCGGTAATGCGCGCGATTTCGGGGCCGACATTAGCCCGCTAGGATTAGCCGTGTCCCCCACTTCTAAAACCGCCGCAATTTGGGGCAGGCTTAAGAAAAGCGCCTTGAACGTCCGATAGTATGCAGGATAGCCTTTTGAACTACGCGCAGGATTTAGTGAATACTCTAGCAATGAAGAACCCGAAAAAGGAGAATGTGACCGATGAATAGAATCAGCCGATTTTTGAGAAGATGCCTGCTTCTACTGTTATTGTTCACATCAGAACATGACGGTCCGCCTGACCTGTACCTGATGGACCGCGACGGCAATAACGTGATCAGGCTCACTAATAGCAATTTTCGTGAAGGCCGTCCTAGCTGGACGCCGGATGGCACAAAGATTGCCTTTTCAGTTTTCATTTGGGACGTTGGCAACTCGGAAATCTACGTGATGGACAACGATGGTAATAATCTGACAAGGTTGACTATACACCAGATGACCGATGTTAGGCCGAGTTGGTCGCCAGATGGAAGCAAGATTGTATTTGTCTCCGGCCCTCAGAACGTCCAGTTTCATCCCAAGCATATCTTCGTGATGAATGCAGACGGAACAGGAATGCGCAATCTCACTGAGGACACCGACCTAACTGACAGTTTCAGTCCTTCTTGGTCGCCGGATGGAAAGGAGATTGTTTTTAGCTCGCGTCCCAACGTCAGGGTGAGGCACATTTACGTAATGACCGCCGAGGGGAAGAGGCTAAAAAGGCTTACAGAGGACGTGAGTTACGACGGGAATCCAGTCTATTCCCCGGATGGGACAAAAATCGCATTTGAGTCAACCCGTGACGGAGGCTTTGACGGCCATTGGAACATCTATTTGATGGATACCGACGGGACGAACGTGGTCAAACTCACGAGAACCCGTCGTGGTACTGATAACAGATCTCCTTCGTGGCTGCCTCTTGGTCCGTTTGTAGTCAACCCAAACGGAAAGTTGCCGATATCTTGGGGGGAACTCAAACGGAAATGAACTCGGCACCGACATCTAAACACAAGCCATGGCATAGAAGTCTGAGAACCGGACTGTTTTATGTGATGACGTTACGCGCCAATGCGAAGAAGAAAGATTTGATAGCATTCCATTGTTCCATCGTGGATAATGTCGTGTTATCAACAGATTTGTTATACTCCGCGCTGTCAGAAATTGCGTCTTTTGTAGGATCAAGCGAGTGGATAGCGAGTAGGACTTGCTATCAGGATTTACTATCGCACTCATTATTCATTCGTTTGATCCTTCGCTATCCACTTAGTTGATCGATAGAGCTCCCGTAGCACGGCGTAAGTCCTATTGATACCACTATTGCTGACAAAAAAAGCGCGGCATTGTCCAACGTAAGGTATAACTGATTTCGGTGACGAAGAGAACAAGAATGAAATCCTTAACGCTGGTAAAACGAAAAGGCTCTCCTCATTGCTCAAAAAGATTGTTTTTGGTAATTGCCATCGGTCTCATCACTATATTTGTCGGTTCGACACAAGCCATTGACACGCAGATTGCTTTCAGTTCGGACCGTGATGGCAATCTTGAAATCTACGCCATAGACACTGATGGCACGAACCTTGTCAGGTTGACAAACAACCCGGCAAGGGACACTCAACCCGCTTGGTCTCCCGACGGGAGAAAGATTGCCTTCGCATCTGACCGTCGCAACGGATTCAGTTTGGAGATTTACGTGATGAACGCTGATGGAGGCGGGCTTGTACAGTTGACGTCGGACCACCCGCCGGCTGTCAACGATGAATCCCCGTCGTGGTCGCCGGATGGAACGAAAATCGCTTTTGCATCCAACCGCGACGAAAGCTACGACATCTACGTAATGAACACAGATGGTGAAAATCCCGTTCAACTCACCCGAGGTCGAGCTAAGGAGGTTACCCCCTATTGGTCACCGGATGGCATGAAGATTGCCTTTACGTCAAGTGATAACGTCCTCAACTCGGAAATCTATGTCATGGACGTTGACGGGAAGAATACCGTCAACCTGACCCAAAATCCTCAGGCGCTTAATAAACAGCCGTCATGGTCGCCGGATGGGAGACGCATCGCTTTTGAGTCCTGGGCCGTGGGAAACCACGACATCTACGTCATGGATGCCGATGGCAAAAACATCGTCCGTCTAAACGATAATTTCGCATGGGATGCTTTTCCTGCCTGGTCCCCCGATGGAGAGCGGATTGCCTTCACTTCACTCCGAAATTTGATGGGAGAGGCTATCTTTGTGATGAATTCCGACGGTAGCAATGTCACTCAACTTACTCAAGGGGCGAATCACGGCACAGTTAGGTGGGTTTCTTGGCGCCCCGTGTCATTTTCGGTGTCGTTGAGCGAAAAGTTGGCAATACAATGGGGAGCGACGAAGACAGCGCGCTAGTCACGTTGGTGTGTAAAGGCAACTCTGGATCGGAAGGAGTTGAAAAATGACATTACATCCATTGAAACTACGTATGTCTCTCACGTCGAAAAGCTTATTTCGGCTGGCAACTGTTCTATTAATCTCTCTGGGACAATCTATACCGGGAGCCGAGGAAAGGATAGTTTTCCACTCCGGTCGTGTCGGTAATGCAGAGATTTACGTAGCTGACGTAAGTGGCGAGAGCCTGGTTCGTCTCACGAAAAATCCGGCAATTGATATAAGTCCCGCATGCTCGCCGGACGGGGGAAAGATTGCGTTTGTATCCAATCGTGCCGGCGGTTCCGAGATTTTTTTGATGAACCCTGATGGGACGAATCCTTTAAGGCTTACCAACGATTTGGCGCGTGCCGGTTACCCGTGTTGGTCACCGGACGGGGGAAAGATTGCTTTTTCGTCAACTCGTGACGGCAATCATGAAATTTATGTCATGGATGCCGATGGGACAAATCTGGTGAGATTAACTCACCATGAAATGTTGGACGATTCCCCTAGCTGGTCGCCAGACGGTAGAAAAATAGCTTTTGAGTCTAACCGCGATGGCGGCTTCGCTTTCAAGGATATTTTCGTGATGGACGCCGATGGGAAGAATCCCGTCAACCTCACCATAAATCCAGAGATGTTTCAGAATATACGTCCGGCGTGGTCACCACATGACGACAAGATTGCTTTTCAAACGAGTCGCGATGGCGATATAAACCCAGAGATTTACGTAATGAACCCACGAGGGAAAAGGCTCATGCGACTCACGGATGGCAAGGGAGGCGCTGCTCCTGCTTGGTCGCCTGACGGCAGTAAGATCGCCTTTGTGTCATACCGTTGATGGAGACGGGAATATTTACGTTATGGACGCGGACGGACAGAACATCGTCAGGCTCACTGAAACGCCTCCCGGCGCATGGGATTCCTCTCCCTGCTGGCTCTCTGGAGAAACATTCGCGGTGGCGCCACGGGAGAAGTGGCATGCCTATTGGGGCGAGATTAAACAGACTGTGACGTTGTTTGGCAGCCATGTTAGCAAAACTGATAACGAAGCAAGAGCAAAAGAGTGAAACCATGAGAACCGGATCGTTTTATATGATTACGTTATGCGCCAATGCGAAGAAGAAAGACTTGATAGCATTCCATTGTTCCATCGTGGATAATGTCGTGTTATCAACAGATTTGTTATACTCCGCGGCGTCAGAAATTGCGTCTTTTGTAGGATCAAACGAGTGGATAGCGAGTAGGACTTGCTATCAGGATTTACTATCGCACTCATTATTCATTCGTTTGATCCTTCGCTATCCACTCAGTTGATCGATAGAGCTCCCGTAGCGCGGCGTAAGTGCTATTGGATACCACTATTGCTGACAAAAAAGCGCGGCATTGCCCAACGCAAGGTATAACTGATTTCGGTGACATAGAGAACAAGAATGAAATCCTTAACGCTGGTAAAACGAAAAGGCTCTCCTCATTGCTCAAAAAGATTGTTTTTGGTAATTGCCATCGGTCTCATCACTATATTTGCCGGTTCGACTCAAGCCATTGAGCCGCAAATTGCTTTCAGTTCGGACCGTGATGGCAATCTTGAAATCTACGCCATAGACACTGACGGTACGAACCTTGTCAGGTTGACGAACCACCCGGCAAGGGACACTCAACCCGCTTGGTCTCCCGACGGGAGAAAGATTGTCTTCGCATCTGACCGTCGCAACGGATTCAGTTTGGAGATTTACATCATGAACGCTGAGGGAGGGGGGCTTGTACAGTTGACGTCGGACCACCCGCCGGCTGTCAACGATGAATCCCCGTCGTGGTCGCCGGACGGAACGAGAATCGCCTTTGCATCCAATCGCGGCGATAGCTACGATATCTACGTGATGGACGCCGATGGCGAAAATCCTATCCAACTCACCAGAGGCAGAGCTAAGGAGGTGAGCCCCTGTTGGTCACCGGATGGCACGAAGATTGCGTTTACGTCAAGCGGCAACGTCTTAAAGTCAGAGATTTATGTCATGGATGCCGATGGCGCGAATCCCGTCAACCTGACCCGAAATCCCGAGGCGCTTAATAAAGATCCGTCATGGTCGCCGGATGGGAGACGAATCGCTTTTGCATCTTGGGGTGTGGGAAACCACGACATCTACGTCATGAATCCCGATGGCAAAAACGTCGTCCGGCTTGACGATCATGTCGCACGGGACGCTTTTCCTGCATGGTCCCCCGATGGCGAGCAGATTGCCTTCACCTCATTCCGCAATTTCATGGCGGCGGAAATCTACGTGATGAACGTTGATGGCAGTAATATTACTCAGATAACACAAAGCGCGAATCAGGTTCTGGTTAGTTGGGCGGCCTGGCGTCCCGTGCCGTTTTCTGTCTCGTTGATTGGAAAGTTGTCAATGCAGTGGGGAGGGATTAAGGCAAGGCGGTGAATTCTGATTATGTGTGGGAGAAATTCTAGGTCGGGAGACGTTATCAAATGACATCATGCAAGTGGAAATTGCGTATTTTCCCCCTGGTGAGTAGTCTTATACTACTGGAAATTGCTCGGCTAATCATGTCGGGACACTCTGTGCTGGGAGCCGACGAACGGATTGTTTTCCACTCCGATCGCGTCGGAAACTATGAAATTCACGCAGTTGACGCAGATGGCGCGAATCTCGCTAGACTCACGATAAACCCGGCTTATGATATAAATCCCGCTTGCTCGCCGGACGGGCGAAAGATAGCGTTTGCATCCAACCGCACGGGCAACTTTGAAATCTTTGTAATGAATCCTGACGGGACGAATCCTTTAAGACTTACGGATCATCCAGAACGAGACGATAGCCCGTGCTGGTCACCGGACGCGTCAAAGATTGTCTTTGTGTCATCACGCGATGGCAATTATGAAATCTACGTCATGGATGCCGATGGGAATAATCCAGTGAGATTGACTGAGCACGGAAGGGATGATGATTCACCTAGCTGGTCGCCAGATGGCAGAAAGATCGCTTTTGAGTCCAATCGCGATGGCGGGTTCGCTTCCAAGGATATTTTCGTGATGGATGCGAATGGAGAGAATCCCGTCAACCTCACAATAAATCCAGGAGCGCTCTCGAATTCAGACCCTTGTTGGGCGCCAGACAGCAGTAAAATTGCCTTTCAATCTTGGCGTGATGACCATCGTCATTTTGAAATATACACAATGAACACAAACGGAAAACAGATTTTGAGACTCACCGAAGGAAACGGAGCGAACGTTCGGCCGTCTTGGTCACCGGATGGCAATAAAATTGCTTACGGGTCAAACCGCGCCGGCGACTGGAGCATCTATGTCATGGATTCCGACGGACAAAATCCAGTCCGACTCACTAAACCGCCGCCAGACGCATGGGATTCGTCACCTTGTTGGCTCTCTGGAGGAACATTCGCAGTGGCACCACGGGAGAAGTGGCATACCTATTGGGGAGCGATTAAACAGACTGTGACTTTGTTTGACAGCTATGAGAGCAAAACTGATGATGAAGCAAGAACAAAAGAGTAAAACTATGAGAACCGGATCGTTTTATGTGATGACGTTACGCGCCAATGCGAAGAAGAAAGATTTGATAGCGCCCCATTATCCCTCTCGGAATAATTCAGTAACATTCAGATTCTCATCGGAGTCCGTTTTTTCGCTCCAGAGGGGATTAAAGGAACGATCAACCGAGTGGATAGCGAAGGCGATAGTAAATCCCGTAGTGACTGCGATAGAGATCCCATAGAGATTCTATCTTGCCCCGCTTGCCATTCCCCGAGTGTTACTTGAGGGGCGACTGGTGTCGAACATTAGATATTAAAGCCGACATTAGATGGACAATCAATGACGCTTGCCTCTATTCTCAAACAAATTTTGAAAGTACGGACACATGAGTGTTTTTTCATTCTCTACTCTCCACCTACCGCGTTCCTATCGCTTTGGGAGGCAAGAATGTCTTTAAGTCGTTTTTCGCTGGTTACTAGCCACCGGTCACTAGCAATTGCGCTTATTCTCACCCTGATAATTTCAGGATGTGAGAATAATGAGGAGATAGTAAAAGACGTAACGCCAGATAAGACTCATCCAAATTATTTTCCGATGTCAGTTGGCAGTCGGTGGGTCTACCGTAATCCTGACGGTTCCGAATGGGCGCGCCAAGTAACCGAGACTAATTTCATCGAGTCCCGGCAGTACAAAATCTTCAGTTACAGTCCCCCCATCGGAGATGATCAATTGAACTTTCTCAAATCCCCGGCATACGAAGAAACTCGCTCGCATCTTCTCCTGTTGGTCGGTAACGATGTGCGCGACGCGATGAAAGACATAATTTACGGAACACGCGAGGCGCCTTACTTATCTACTTACAAGACAATTGTGGACACCCGCCGTACGTTTGTAATACTGCGCTTTCCGATGGCTCCCGACAACACGTGGGAAACACTAAATATAAGACTGTCCGGAAGTTTCACTTATGGTGAGAAGCCCCCCTTACCACCCCACGTTCGCCAAGTAATCTCATTTGAAGCCGATTGGGTAGTATCCGCAAGAACAGGTCAACTGGAATCGGTTAAAACTGTCGCAGGAACCTTTGAACACTGCCTTAAGGTCGAATATGAGGCAACACAACGGTCGGTTGAAGTTACCGCAGAAGGAAAGACTAACCCTGAATTTCGAGAGGGATTGCTCAAAACTAGGAGGAAGTTCATTCGCGGGAACTTGACAGATTTGTTCACCAACATAACACCGCGGTTAGGTTTGCATACCGTGTGGTTGGCGCCGGGAGTGGGACCGGTGAAAATAGATACGCCAAATGGCATCGCCGAATTGATTAGCTACGAAATAAAGTAAGGCCTCGTGAGAGAATCGGAGTGAGAGTGTCCATGCGCCATTTTTTCAAACATCAACGTTATCTCTTTATAGTCGTAATATGTCTTATCGCGGTATATCTTGGTTCGGCGCAAGCAATTGATGGTAAAATTGCTTTCAGTTCGACGCGTGATGGCAATTTTGAAATCTACAAGATAAACGCTGATGTGACAAACCTTGTTCGGCTCACGAGGCGCCCGGCAATTGACACTCGCCCCGTTTGGTCGCCCGATGGGGAGGGGATTGCTTTTACATCACTGCGCAATCTATGAGGAGAGGAAATCTTTTTGATGAATTCCGATGGCGCCAATCTCATCCAACTTATCCAAGCATTGGAAAATTGGACAGAAAGATCTGTCCCATGGCGTCGCCCCCCATTTCCAGTTTCGCTACGGTGAAACCCAACCAATCAACTTGTTTTTTTCGCTCCAAAGGATTGAACGTTGGGCGAATGGTAATCTTCCATCCTTCCAATGCTACTTTTCCTTATTATGCTCCAATTATCGCCAGCGTCTCCTCAAGATTTCTGATTCCCGCAGTCGTTCCGATTGCTGTCACGCATGCCGCGCCCGTTGCCGAGGCAAGTTGGCTCGTGCGTTTCAAGTCCCAACCCATCACGATTCCCGCGAGGAATCCCGCCACGTACGCATCCCCAGCCCCCGTAGCGTCAACGACATCAACTTTGTATGCTGGAACGTAGATTTCGTCCTTGCCGGTACGGACGTAGCTGCCGCGTTCTCCCATTTTCAATCCGACAGTCTGAACTCCGTAGCCCATCAGGAATTTCGCTATCTCGGGCGGTGAATCAAGCCCGGTAATTTGTTTCGCTTCTTCGATGCTTGGCAAAAACACATCAATGTACGGCAAACAAGGCTCCAAGGTTTTCAACCAGTTGCCCGACGCGTCCCAGACGGTGTCAAGAGATGTCATTACACCCGCTTCTTTGGCATACCGCAGGACGCGCGCCATAGGTTCGCCATCCAATTTCGGCATGACGAAGGCACCGGCAACATGCAAGATTTTGCACGATCGAATCAAATCCGAATTGACATCATTCTCCGACACGACACTGTTCGTTCCCATATAATGCAGGAAACTCCGTTCACCGTCGGACGCCACCGCGACAAACGTAACCGGCGTGTTGATTTCGGCATCGCGCGTCATGGCGCGCGTATCCACTCGATTGGTCTCCAAGGTCTCCAAGACAAAGTCGCCGAATGTATCTGCCCCAATCCTGCCTATCGCTCCGACATTGATACCCAGCTTGGCGAGCGTAATCCCCGTATTATTCGCGCCGCCGCCCGAGTGCATTTCAAGTTCATCAAACACCGTCAATCTGCCCTTCTCCGGAAATTGATCGATGGGGCGACCAATTACATCCACTACGTAAGCGCCCAGAGATACAACATCCATCCATTCACCTCATCATGTGTTTGAAACCGAGTTTTTTCTTGAAAACTCGGTTTCTCAAAGTCGCTTTGCCCCTTCTTTTGACACGATTCACGATATGCCCATCTTGCGGGATCAAACGAGTGAATAGCGAGTAGGATTTGCTATCGCACTCACTATCGTTCGTTTGATCGATAGAGATCTCCAATGTGGAAAATGTTCTACGACTCCGTAGGCGGGAGATCTTGCCCCGCTCCCCATTTCACGAGTGTTATACTGTGAACCCGTTAAAATTGCGCTTTTCCTCTGGTCGAAAATCAGTTATAATATAGATTATTTGCGTTCGTGGATTTTACACGTCCCCTTTTCATTTTTGACAGAGGAATTTATATGATTAAAATCGACTTCACCAAAGAAGAAATTGAAACTCTTGATTATGAACGTTATAACTATCCTCACCCGAAGGTGCAGCGAAAGTTGGAGGCGCTTTGGCTCAAATCCCAAGGCGTGCCGCATCATGAAATCGCTCGTCTAACCAATATTTCGCCCAACACGTTGCGGGCTTACCTGCGCCAATACCAAACTGGCGGCATTGACGCGCTTAAACAGTTCAACTACGTCCCGAAACAAAGTGAACTGATGGCTCATCGAACCACAATAGAGGACTATTTTGTGGCAAATCCACCGGCGTCGCTTAATGAAGCGATAGAAAAAATCTACGAACTCACCGGTATCCGACGCAGTAGAACTCGTGTGCGTGAGTTTATCAAAAAGATAGGCATCAAGTACCAGAAGGTGGGGCATATACCAGCCGAAGCGGACCTTGAAGCCCAAGAGGACTTCAAAAAAAAAAGAACTGGAACCGCGTCTGGACGAAGCGGCTGCCGGTAAGAGAAGCGTCCTTTTTGTTGATGCCGCCCATTTTGTGTTAGCTCCTTTTTTAGGATTTCTGTGGTCGTTTGGGCGCGTGTTTGTCAAAGCGCCCGCCGGCAGGAAGCGATTTAATGTGCTAGGCGCTTTGGATGCCATCACCCACGAACTGATAACCCTACACAACGATACTTATATCAATGCGCAAACCTTCTGTGATTTGCTGGTACGTATTGCGGAACGCGGCATTGGCAAACCGATTACATTGGTTTTAGATAATGCCAGGTATCAAAAGTGTCAAATCGTGCGGGAGTGCGCCGAGCGGTTGAATATTGAGTTGCTTTATCTTCCGCCCTATTCTCCCAACTTGAATCTGATTGAACGGCTCTGGAAATTCGTCAAGAAAAAATGCCTCTACTGCAAGTATTATGAAGACTTTTCCGATTTCAAACGTGCGATTACCGACTGCCTCAATCAAACTCACACCACCCACAAATCGGAATTGGACACGTTGCTCACACTGCGTTTCCAGACTCTAGAAAAAGCGCAACTCTTGGCAGCATGAAGTATATTTGAGAGATGACGCCTCACCTCCGCCGAGATACACGATCACGAATGTCTCATCAACCGATTCCAGAGGCTGGTTGACTTTCATCGGTAGAAACGAACGGTCCATCCAGCCAACAAGTTTCGGAACAGTATCCGCGGCAAGGTATTGCAGGACACCCTCGTTTGCGAGGATTCGGGCGAATTGTTTTCGTTTGCCAGTTAACCCTCGAAGAACGGGAAGGCGCTTGGCAGGAGCAAAATTTCCCTTTACTTCAACCAACGTGTCCGGGGGTATTGAGCCGAGATGCGTATACCTGCCGTTGTAGACCAATCCGGCGCTTTCAAGCGGGCCGGGCAGATGGTGTTTCAATCGCGTAATCTCTTCGTCGTGTTCACCCGTTGATGTCCATTCTGTCTTGCTCTGAGTCGGCGAAAGTTCAAAAAATGACTCGACAAAATATGTGCGTGTTTGCCAGGCGCTCAAATTCACATCACAAATCTGCGCGGATTTCAAATCCTCGCTATGCAACGGTGAGGAGGAAGTAGATCTTAAGGGCCTAATGAATGTTCCGTTATCTAACTGGATTGACGACTTGGAATCGGCGGATGCTATTGCCCCGATATAAGTTTGCAAGTGAGCGCGAGAACTTCCCGAATATATCGAAAGTATCGAATAGCGGCTAAAGGACACGGGAATCGAGAAAAGATGCTTCGGCAAAATCGCGACACAGGAGAAAAACACGACGATAAAAGAGCCGCCAATCCAATAGCGCCTTGGTCGCTTTGCGCTTTTTCCCATCCACCATGTAAACCCTCCGATACTCAGCAAACAGACCAATAAGAAAAGCGGCATCATTCGGAATAAAGGCACGCGCTCCAAAGGGAGAGACTTGAGCGCCTCATGGATTTTTTCCGCGTCTCTTTGATACTGTTCATAGCGGTCGTCAAGATGCCGTGGCGATTTGCCGACCGTTTTGAGCAACTGTGTCCAAAACTGCTTGTTCTCTGGAGATTGGGAGGATGGGAACACGTCAAATTCGAACGCCAAACAGACGATCTGCCCGCTGCCGAATGACCGCCTTAACGCCAGCGTCGGAAGGCTCCCGCGGTCGGAGACTGAAGCGCCCCCGATTCCAAGAATCTGAGCGTTGTCTTTCAACCTGAAATCTATGAGGTCAATCGGGGAGTCCGAGCGTCGTTCCAACCGGGCGAGCGCTTCTGGCGGATGGGCTGCTGTCCTCAATTCACCAAGGCGCGCCGGGAGTAGCGGTTCCAGAAAACTGTCGCGCAAATACTGCAGATTACTCCCGCCTGAAACGAGCAGAGCGCCTCCATTTCGAACCCAATCTAGCAGAGCAATCTGCTGTTTCGTTGAGATGCGGTTCAATGCCAACGACACGCCGTGAATCGCGAGGAGATCGATGGAATCGTAGCCCTTCCAGTAACGTGGCAAACGCTTTTGAGACGCGGGGCGAACGACAAAAGCGCGCATTTCGGAACTCGCGTCAATCTGATACCCATGCCATTCCTCCAATACATTATTACCCGGCGGCGTTAGCGCCAAGATGAACAAGTCTCCCGGTTCTTTCGGGAGATCCGGAATAATCTCGCGCGCAACTCTGACTCGACCGTCACGATGGGCAATCCGTATCATGAGTTTCGTCGAAATTCCGGGTTGGAAAACGTGGAGAGTATAACGTCGTCGATCGGTGCGCGTTAAAGAAACCGGTGTCGAGTAGGTTTGAATGGTCGCTCCCGAGAAGAGGTTGGTAACCTCCACTTCAAGTTCGCCGACAAACGAATCGGGCTCGTTCTCGCTCACTACCAAGAGTTGCAAAGGCGCCCACCTGCCCCGCTTATAGTGACCATCGAACCCGAATTCGACGGATTCAATCTCAATCACGCCGTAGACGGAAGGCGCTATCGAAAGAAACAGGCAAATTGCAACCGTGATGGCGCGTTCTCCGAATCGCGATCGGCGCGTCCCCGTAGGAGCGATTTCCAGATCGCGACTTGCTGGCACTGCGTAAATCCTATTCGAAACCATAATTGCTGATGAAAAAGCGCGATATTATCCAAGGCAAACTGTACACTCAAACTCATTGCAGTTTAGAGGAAATCCACCGGAAAGTCAAGCGGATTTTGGGCGACCACCAAGCGTATCGCGTCTGATTCTATACAAATCGGCAATCGTTAAGCTCTTATTAGTGTAATCCGCTTTTCCCAATCAAGCGACTGAACAAGGCGCGCGTTAAAGTCGGCACAATCCGAGATTCAGGCAATCATTGCGCTCGTGATTGCATCTCCCATGTCGAAGACCGTGTCAACCCACGTTCCTTCCAGTCTTCCATTTTTCCACTCACAACTCCATTTCATCGCATTGCCTATCATTGTCACCCAAAAATCAGGAGCGTTTGCCCAATGTTTCCCCTATATTTTTCTTCCGCCCATCAATCAAATATGCTATAATGCAATTTATGAGATTTACAGCATCCCGCTGTCTCTCGGCTTAGACTTGCAAGAAAGCGATTCGGAGCAAGATGCCTTGGAACTGAGGTGTCTGTAACGCACGGTTTTGATTCTTTGCCTAGGTCTCAATACTATCGGAGGGCTGAAGAATGGCAGATCAGGATTTTAGACTCACAGAACACCAGATAAACTTTTTTGACGTTTTCGGCTACCTCGGTTTCCCCGGGCTGGTCGCCGACCGAATAGATGAAATTGTACGAGAGTTCGAGAACGTTTGGGCGGAGCGCGGCGGCGGACATTTCGGCAAGCCGCATGAGGGCAAAGCGCGATCATGCATTGTACCCTTCATCGATCAGAGCGAAACGCTTTGTACGCTGCTTGATGACCACCGCATTCTTGGCATTGCCAAAACATTGCTCGGCGACGATTTCAATTACATGGGGAGCGATGGGAACTTTTATGTCGGTGACACAGGCTGGCACTCCGATGGTGGACATGGGCCTAACGACCCGATGCACATCAAAATCGCGTTCTACCTTGACGCCCTAACCGGAGACACGGGTTCGTTGCGGGTTATTCCCGGCAGTCATCGATTGGGAGATCACTATGCGGAAGCCCTTAGCGGTCAGATCAGGGAGAGTGAAGGTTTATGGGGCATTCACGGGCGCGATGTGCCCGCCACTGTCTTTAACACGCAGCCGGGAGATGTTGTGCTGTTCAATCACAACTGCAAGCACTCGGCATTCGGCGGCGGCGCTCGCCGGCGCATGTTCACGATGAATCTTTGTCAGCGCTACCCCGAGGATCGTTTGCAGGACCTCCGCAATTACATCAGCGGCGGGGCGCGTTTCTGGGTGGAACGCGCCTTTAGCGAGACAATGATGAACACCGCCGGCCCCGAGCGGATTCGACATCTTGAGCAAGTGATGGCAAACGATGGACACCTTGCCGAAATGTCACGTCAGGCGCGGGAAAAGATGGCGGAACCCTCACGCGGTTGAAATCCTTGTTCCGCGCATCCATGTCTAGCCCGATATTCCCGCGATGAGCCAGCAAGATATACTACACACCGCTGGAAATCGCGTATTTTCAAGCGTCTGGCGGTAGTTGTAGGGTGGGCACTGCCCACCATCAACGCGGTCTCACGTTGCGCGCCGGGTAGCCAACCATTTATCCCGAACTAATCGGAATGGTGGGCAGTGCCCACCCTACAATAACTATATACAAACAATAATCACCAGGAAAGAAAGCGCAATAATACCCAACGCAAAGTATAACATCAACGCCAATATAGAAGCCGACTACACGCGAATTGTCGCCGACACCGAGCCGACACGGTTTCTTGCCGGAAGCCCGATTGAGATTATCCGTCCGGTTGAGTCCGCCGATCTCCCCGAATATGCCCTGTTCGACTTTGATGGCACGCTCAGCCTTATACGCGAGGGATGGATGGACGTGATGATTCCGATGATGGTCGAAATCCTGCTTGAGACGGGAACCGGTGAGTCACGCGATGAGTTGCACAGTCTTGTTTACAAGTTCGTGACCGAACTCACGGGCAAGCAGACAATCTATCAGATGATTCGATTGAAGGAGGAGGTAGCGCGTCGCGGAGGGAATCCGGCGGATCCACTTGCATACAAACATGAGTATCACAACCGTTTGATGGAACGCATAACCTCGCGGCGAGAGGGGCTGCGTGCCGGCCGAAATAAACCTGCCGATATGCTAGTTCCCGGGTGCCTCGATCTGCTCAACGTCCTCAAACAGCGGGGTGTGCGGATGTATCTCGCAAGCGGCACCGACGAGCGCTATGTGCGCGAGGAGGCAACGTTGTTGGAAATCGACTTTTATTTCGGGAAGCATATCTATGGCGCCATTGACGATTATAAGTCGTTTTCCAAAGCGCAAGTTATTCGCAACATACTCAACAGTGGGCAAGTCGTGCCATCCAAGCTTGTAGGTTTCGGTGACGGCTACGTCGAAATCCTGAACGTGAAAGAGGCGGGAGGCACGGCGGTCGGCGTCGCAAGCGACGAAGCCGGACGTAGTGGCAAACCCGATATTTGGAAACGCGAACGGCTAATCGGGGTTGGAGCCGATGTCATCGTACCCGACTTTCGCCACCATGAAGAATTAGTTGAATACCTCTGGCAATCTGGTTGATTGGAGCGTAAACGAATACACAACACGGAGAAAGCCATGAAAGCCGCCGTATTTTACCAAACCAATGTTCCAGTTTCCATTGAGGAGCTCGAAATTGAAGCGCCTCAAGAAGGCGAAGTCTTACTTGACATCGTGGGCGCGGGTGTTTGTCACAGCGATTACCACTTCGTGGATGGCCATATCAAACGTGAAGTGACGCCATGGGTCATGGGTCACGAAGGCGCGGGCGTCGTGGTAGAAACGGGTCCCGGTGTCACCAACCTCAGCCCCGGCGACAAAGTCATTCTTTCGCTTGACGCCATGTGCGGTTACTGCCGAACCTGCAGTCAAGGAAGTCCGGCGCTCTGCGAAACGCATCCGGATCTGCCGGTGAGCCGCATGAAGAAGAATGGGGAGCCGGTTTATCATATCCGACCGACGTTTGCGGAACAGTCTATTGCCCTTGCCGACGCCTGTGTCAAAGTGCCGAACGAGACGCCGCTGGAAAAAGCGTGTCTGATCAGTTGCGCGGTGATTACCGGCATCGGCGCGGTCGTTAACAGGGCGCAGGTCGAAACGGGAGCCGCGATGGCGGTGTTCGGATGCGGCGGTGTTGGACTCAATGCCATCCAAGGCGGCGTCTTGGCGTCTGCGGGCAAAATTATCGCCGTTGACAAAGTTCCGTACAAATTGGAGTTGGCTGAACAATTTGGCGCCACCCACCTCGTGAACGCCGATAAAGAGGATCCCGTCCAAAGAATCAAGGAGATTACGGGCGGCGGGGCGGATTACGCCTTTGAAGTCGTCGGTTTTCCAGCCTTGGTTCGACAGGCAATCGACTCGGTTCGTCCAACGGGGACCGCCGTAGTCGTCGGTGTGCAGCCGACCGGCCAGGATATTTATGTTGATGGCTGGGATCTGCTGCATGACCGAGCCTTGATTGGCGGCTGGCACGGCGCCGCCAGAGCTCGGGTTGATTTTCTTTGGCTGCTTGACCTCTACAACCAAGGGAAAATTAAACTCGACGAGTTAATTTCGCGCTATCGCTCCCTCGACGAACTCAACGAGGCGTTTGACGACATGAACCAAGGACGAGTCGCGCGCACTGTAATCGTATTCGACTGATTGGTTCGTAGTCATTGCAATTAGGAACGATACTCATGGGATTTATACAAAAAGCAAAGTCTGTGGTTTTTCCAATTGTTCCATGCTGTATGGCTTTTGTAGGGAATAACGATCGTTATTCCCTACCGATCACTGGCAACTAACGACTGTTTCCCAACATGCCATTTCCTCAATTCGATCGTTTCACCGTCCGCATGCAACCCCTCACAGCAAGGGAAAACAAGAAGGACATTGTTTGCGATCACGTTTCTCCCGATGCCGAACCGAAGCAGTTGAGCGCGACCGCACAGGCGTTGATTGGCGAATGCGCGGAGCGAGTAAGAAAAGCCAGACAGCAATCTTGTCCGGTGATGATTGCCTTCGGCGCCCATGCTATCAAGAACGGGCTTGCTCCCGTTTTCTTGCGTCTGATTGGGGGTGGATGGGTCACCCATTTGGCGACCAACGGCGCGGGGATTATCCACGACTGGGAGTTCGCCTTTCAAGGCAAGAGTTGCGAAGATGTAGCGCTGATGACGGTGCAGGGGCGGTTTGGCAACTGGGAAGAGACCGGATTCTATATCAACCTTGCGCTCAACGTCGGCACTTATGAAGGCAAGGGATACGGGGAATCGGTTGGCGCCCTGATTCAGAACGAAGGGTTGTCCATTCCATCGGCTGACGAACTAGAGTGCTTTGTCCGGGGTGAGACCGCCAAACAGCCCGAAGTAGCCGCCAGCGCCGCCGATCTGCTCGGCGCATTGCGAAAATTTGACATTCCAAGCGGCGCGTTAAGCGTTCCGCATCCGTGGAAGAAATTCAGCATTCAAGCGGGCGCCTATCGCCGCGGTATTCCATTCACCGGTCACCCCATGATAGGCCACGACATCATTTATAATCACCCGATGAACTGTTGTGCCAGTCTCGGCAGAGCCGCGCAACGCGATTTCCTGACATTTGCCGACAGCGTGAGCCGCTTGGATGGCGGCGTCTACATATCTGTCGGATCGGCGATTATGAGTCCGATGATCTTCGAGAAATCGCTCTCCATGGCGCAGAATCTGGCTATCCAGAATGGCGGACATATTGATGACCATTTCATATTTGTGAACGATCTCGCCGAGTCAAATTGGGACTGGTCAAAAGGAGAGCCTCCGGAAGAAAATCCCGCCTACTATTTGCGATATAACAAGACATTCAGCAGGATGGGCGGGACGATGCGATACCTCCAAGCGGACAACCGAGATTTTCTGCTCGCTCTGTTGAGGCAACTCACAACGGAGGCAAAGATTTGAAGAACGCACTACTTTCCCAAGATCGACTTCATCAAATCATCGAACGCTTCCCGAGTTGCCGCATTGCGGTGCTAGGCGATTTCTTTCTGGACAAATACCTGGACACCGATCCGTCGCTTGTCGAAACCAGCGTCGAAACGGGGAAGGAGGCTCATCAAGTCGTTCGCATCCGCTGTAGTCCGGGCGCCGCCGGAACGGTAGTCAATAACTTAGCGGCGCTGAAGCCGGGGGCGCTGCACGCTATCGGCGTCACCGGTGATGACGGTGAAGCCTTTGAGTTGCGGCGCGGACTGGCGGGGCGTAACTGCGCCACCGACTATCTAATCCGCTCGTCTTCGCACAACACACCCACATACCTCAAGCCGAGAGATAACTCGATTCCGGGGCTAGCCGGAGAAATCTGCCGCTATGACACAAAAAACCGGGGCGCCATGTCTCCCGAACTGGAGGCGGAGTTTGTCAAAGCGCTTGATGCGCTTCTACCGGAGCTTGATGCGGCAATAATTTTGGACCAAGTTGAGGAAGCCGTGGGGGGCGTGCTTTCTCCCGCCATCCGCGACGCCGCCATTGAACGCGCCCGACGCTTTCCGGGAGTCGTCTTTTGGGTCGATAGCCGCGAGCGCGTCCACGACTTCCGACACATGACGCTGAAGTCAAATGAATACGAAGTCCTCGGCATGAAACAGCCTCCGCCGGGAACTACCGTTGATATGGATCGAGTATCCGATGAAGCGCGAAAACTCAGGCGGAAAAACGGCGCGCCGGTCGTCGTCACGTGTGGCGACAAGGGTGTCTTAATTAGCGATCCCGAATGGATGTGGGTGCCGTCTGTAAAAATAGACGGCGAGATTGATGCCACCGGGGCTGGCGACAGTTTTGACGCCGGAGCCGCGCTTGCGCTCGCCGCCGGCGCTTCGCTCGCCGAAGCCACGGTCGTCGCCCACCTCGTCGCATCGATTACCATCCAACAACTCGCTACAACGGGCGTGGCGCGCCCGGACGAGTTGCCGGATCGACTAAATCTTTGGATTCAGCAGCAAAAGGAATAACAACATGGATAAACCTTCATTTGCTTCCCGATACCTAGATTCCCTTTCAGGTGTCCTGCGGGGAATCGATGCCTCCCAAGTCCAACGTGCGGTTGAAACCTTGCGAGACGCGCGCGACCGTGGAAGCGCCATCTACTCGTGCGGCAACGGCGGAAGCGCAAGTATCGCTTCGCAGATGGTTGTTGATATCGTGAAAGGCGGCTCGTACGGAAAGAAGACACCTCGCATCAAGATGATTGGACTGACCGATAGCATCGCCACGCTGACCGCTTACGCCAACGATGTGAGTTACGACTCAGTGTTTGTGGAGCAACTCAAGAACTGGGCAACCCCCGGCGACGTTCTCATCGCTATTAGCGGCAGCGGCAACAGCCAAAATGTTTTGAACGCTGTTGAGTACGCCAACGGCTGCGATGTCATTACCATCGCCTGCACCACCGCCGAAGGGGGGAAACTCAAGGATCTCGCCCGAATCCCGCTTCTCGTTCCGTCATCGCACATGGGGCACCTCGAAGATTGTTTCTTCGCCATGACGCACGTCCTCTGCTACGCATTCATTGAGGACCGAGTGTAATACGCAAAGGGGCACGTCGCCTCTAGAGAACAAGCCTACTGTGAGGTAAAATATGAAGATGATAGCTCTTAGATTCACACTGTTCTGCATCAGCCTTTACATCGCACATGTAATGCTTCCTAGCTTCGTTCACGCGCAGTTCATGAAAGACGTGGTCGCCATCTGGCTGTTTGACGAGGGCAATGGCAAAAAAATCAAGGATTATGCCCGAAAGGGCCATGATGGCGTGTTTCTCACCGGTAAACCCGACTGGGTCGAGGGAAAATTTGGCTCCGCCCTGCAGTTTCACGGCGTGGACGGAATGGCGTGGGCGGACATCGAAAAGCCCGTGGCTATGGACTCGGTTGATTTCAGCATCGGATGCTGGATGAAACCCGCTAAGCCGCAACGCACCTGGGCAAATCTGCTTGCGGGGCGAGATGAAGAAAATTCACACACGGGAATCTCCCTCCTACAGTATGAGAACCATGTCAACCGCTATAGAATTGCCATCGGGGGAGTTTTCGCTTGGGAGGGATTGGGAAATCCGAGACACGGCGTTCAACTGGCAACGGACGAATGGAATCATCTCGTGTTCGTGCGGAAAGGAAGGAACGGCACTTGGTATCTGAACGGCGAACCCGACCGTCCAATGCGAAACGGATTCCACATAGACCTCGGAACGGAAAAGAGGCTTGGGCGCGCAAAGAAGAATTTCCGGATAGGTACAGCCGTATTCGACGATGCGCGACGCTGGCGAGGCATCCTTGATGAAACCTTTATTTTCGAGAGAGCGCTGAGTCAGGAGGAAATCATCCGGATAATGAACGACGGAATCGTAGTGGGACAGCACGTTGACGCCAAGGGAAAAATGGCAACCGTATGGGGCAAGATCAAATCACCGAATTAACACACAGAAGACATAACTCGACAGAATCATTCCATATATACTGCGCGCTGTCAGAAATTGCGTCTTTGTAGGAGCGATCTCCAGGTCGCGACCGGTGCGTTCACCGTACGATCTCCAGGTCGCGACCGGTGCGTTCACCGTAGGAGTGATCTCCCGATCGCGACGGTGCGTCCACTGTAGGAGCGATCTCCCGATCGCGACCTGCTGGCGCTATGTAAGTCCTATTAGAAATAACTTTTACTAAGAAAGAAAGCGCAATAATACCCAACGCAAAGTATAGATTTCGCATTCGTATTAGTTTCCCAAATTCGCGTTGCAATTTTTCTGGAACTTAAAAACGTTATGTGTGTGTAGTACACTACATAATAATTTGGAAGATACCACGTCCAAAATATTTCTGTCACCCGTCGTTTTTGGCGGATGTAAGGCAGTTTTTGCGGACGAAATTAAACCATAGCGAGGCAAACTTTTTGCGATTGTTAACATCTTGTTCACCTTCGCGCGGGCGTGAACCCGCGTCATCACTAGAAAGCGCCGCGGCGGATCAGGTGAACGCGCCCCGAAAATCTGCCATTCGTTCACCTTTTTGTCCCTATTGCAGTTCACCTTTTCGGGGGTGTTTTTGACCAAAAATGGGAAAAAATCGTCCCGATGCCATCAAACGCGCGCTTTTGTTCGCATTCTATACCCCGCGATCAAACGAGTGGATAGAGGTTCCGCGATCTCCGAACGGCGAACTGCTGGAGTTGCGTTAATCCTATTGAAAACCATTATTGGTGAAAAAAAGCGCAATTTTAGCCAACGCAAAGTATAATTCCAACCCGCGAGAGTTATCACGATGAAAATAACCGATCTCAAAACTTATGTCGTCGCAAATCCGCCTCCCCACCGCGGCGGCCCCTATTTTGTCTTCCTGAAACTGACCACCGACGATAACATCCACGGTTTCGGAGAGGTATACGGCGTACCGTTCACACCCTCCAAAGTTACCCAACTCATTGAGGACGTCGTAGAGCGACATGTCATAGGGTGGGATCCGTTCAATATCGAAAAACTGTGGCGGATAGTTTACTCCAGAGGCTACGCGCAACACCCGGACCTGACCTTGGTCGGCGTGTTGAGCGGGATCGAAATCGCCTGTTGGGATATTATCGGAAAAGCCGTTAATCAACCCGTCTACAACCTACTCGGCGGCCAAGTTCACGAGAAACTCCGGTCCTATACCTACCTGTACGCCGAATCCGACGTGCCTCCACCAACCGATACCGTCCATGACCGCAGGATACCGATCAATTTGCACAGCGATCCGGACCTCTCGGCGGAACGCGCCGCCGAGTATGCGGAGCAAGGCTTTACCGCCGTCAAGTTTGATCCCGTCTGGGGAATGTCCGCCTTTGACCCGCGGCAGCTTTCCCTGGAGGTGCTGGACAACGCCGCACGCGTCACGAAGAACATTCGCGAGGCCGTCGGGAACAAGTGCGACCTCCTCATCGGCACTCACGGACAAATGACCACGTCCAGCGCCATCCGTCTCGCCAAGCGCCTAGAGCCGTTCGACCCGCTATGGTTCGAGGAGCCGGTTCCGCCCGAAAACCGGTCCGAAATGGCGCGCGTCGCGCAATCTACCAGCATCCCGGTGGCTACCGGCGAGCGTTTGACTACCAAGTATGAATTCGTCGAACTCCTCCAGAGGCAAGCGGCGGCGATTCTTCAACCCGCCCTTGCCAGAGTTGGCGGCATACTGGAAGCGAAGAAGATCGCGGGCATGGCGGAGGCGCACTACGCGCAGATTGCCCCGCACTTGTACTGCGGGCCCATTGAAGCCGCCGCCAACATTCAACTCGGCACATGCAGCCCCAATTTCCTCATCCAAGAGAGCATCGAGTCGTTTGGCGGATTTCACGCCGAACTTCTCAAGGAGCCCATTCAATGGGAAGACGGCTACATTATTCCTCCCGACAAACCGGGGTTGGGGGTTGAATTGGATGAGGATGTCGCGGCGCGGAATCCTTACAACGGCACAATTTTCCCCGAAATGACGGACAGGCCGATCTAGCGGTTTATTCGCTAAGTATTTGGTGTTTACTGAAACCGAGTTTTTTCCTCAAAACTCAGTTTCTTTCCAGTATCAATGTAATTTTACAGCATCGGCATAAGGACTTACGCGCTTCTGTAGGGAACAAGTTAAGCGTTTTAGGACGCAAGTCACGCGGTTGTCTCTCGGTAAGCGCTTAACACAGTTTTCCACCTGTCGCCCCGCTGGGGCTTTGGAATGTAGTGTGTTCACGTTTCTACAAACCTGCCGCCCCTCTGGGGCTAAAAGACCTACACAATCACGGAATCGCAGCATCGTGTTTGCCCCTACTGGCTTGAGGGTTTACAACGGAAAATTGGACAAATAATACGTAAATTCTCTTATCTTGATCCCAATGGTGCAATTCATTGCACGTCTCCGGTCGACTGTAACATTTAGATTTTGAAATGGTATCAGTAGGTCGCGATTGGGAGATCGCTCCTACCGCCGGGTGGGGTAAGGCGGTGTACGGCACACGGCGTGTGCCTACTACTTTTCTAGCCGGCGTCCTCCAAATCGTACATGGCGATAATGTACGGGTGATTGGGATCAAACCGCGTTAAGGGTTGCGGACTGTCAATCGCGCCAATCGGACGGCAGTTGTCGCCTTTTACCCCAGCCGCCTTGTCCCCGATGTCGGCGCGACATGCATCAATCTCGGCTTCCAGCACTTTCACCACATCTGGATGCCGGTCATGCAGGTTGTCCGTTTCACCGATATCCACATCCAGGTCATACAACTCACGGACTTCCGCGTTTCTCTTGCGGATGTGGAGTTTCCATTTCCCGGAACGCACCGCCTCAAGATTCTCCCCGGAATAGTAGAAGAAGGCGTGATGCGGAGATACGGCGCCGCGCTCCCCGAACATGAGCGGCCGAATGTCTTTGCCGTCAATGGCGCGATCGGACGGTACGTCTGCCCCCGCCAATCCCGCGAAGGTCGGAAGAAAATCCATCGCAGTCGTGATTTCACTGTTTGCGATCCCCGCGGGAATAGCGCCCGGCAAGCGCATCAGGCAGGGCACTCGTTGTCCCCCTTCCCAGGTTGTGCCTTTGCGCCCGCGCAGAGGAGCGTTGCTGCCGCCTTCAGCGCCTCGCGAGCCGTTGTCCGAGGTAAAAACCACCAAGGTGTTATCATCCAATCCCAAGCGTTGAAGTTCATCCAGTATCACCGCCATTGACCAGTCGATATGCTCGACCGCGCCGCCGTAGCGTCCATTCTCCGATCGCTTAAGGAACGACTCGGGAGCGTAGATGGGCAGATGGACATACATGTGCGCAAAGTAGAGGAAAAAGGGGTATTCGCGGTTGTTGCGGATGAAGCGGACTGCCTGTTCGACATACCGTTCGGTGAGCGCCGCTTGATCGGGTTGCTCTTGGATCACTTCTTCGTCACATAGCAAAGGCAACGGAGGAAACCGATTCTCGCGCCCCGGTTGCCTGCCCATGTCGTTGCTGTAAGGAATGCCGTAGTAGTGATCGAACCCGTGACGCGTCGGCATGAATTCGGGCTGATCACCGCAGTGCCACTTGCCGACTAGCATCGTCGCGTACCCTTGTTGCTTGAGTATCTCCGCGATGGTAATCTCGTCCGCATTTAAGCCGACTCCCTGACCGGGGAAGAGTACGATTTGTCCTTCAAAGTCCGCGAAACCGATACGTTTCGGATAGCAGCCCGTCATCATGGCGCCGCGCGAGGGCGAACACACAGGCGACGCCATGTAAAAATCGGTAAATTTCGCTCCCTCTCGCGCCATGCGATCGAGCGTTGGCGTACGGTTCGCGGTCGATCCGTAACAACCCAGATCGCCGTAGCCGAGGTCGTCACAGTTGACCAGAATAATGTTCGGTGTTGATGAACTCATTGACATCTCCCAGACGGTCTTATCAATACAATTATCGGCATCGGGCAAAATCGCACAGAAAAGTGTTCACTCATCTCAGTTGTCATACTAATTCCGAATCTATGAATGACTAGAACCGGCAGTTTGTAGTTGCTCAATTCATTGAGCGCCTCCGATTATGTTCAACGCAACTGTTCAGTTTTCTCGCGGAGCCAGTCTATTTCAACCTTCAACTGATCAATTTGACGGCATAGCTCGGCGACATGCTGATCGCTGCCTGCGCTTGCCTTCGAGTGTCCCCGTTCAAAGAGTCCCGGTATTTCCTCAAGCGCTTGTTTTTTCCATTGGCTGACTTGAGATGGATTGATACCGTAATCTCTAGCTATTTGAGCAACGCTCTTCTGACTCTTGATTGCTTCAATAGCCACTTGTGCTTTGAATCGTCTGTCGTACTGTTTTCTGTGTCGCATGTTGGAAAAACTCCCTTTATTCGCGTGGCATTCCCGACCCATAACGCCGCCCGGATAGTAATACTAATTCCGAATCTATAAGTGACAGGAAACGGCAGTTTGTAGTTGCTCAATTCATTGAGCGCCTCCGATTGATTGTAACATTTAGACTTTGAATTCGTATTAACCGCCGGCGCCCGACACTTACCACATACACATAGCGAAAGAGCCACTCATTGATTCGTTAAGATATGTGGTTAGCGTCGGGTGTCGGCGGTTAACATTGTCTGAACTGTGATTTTTGTGATTAAGTGATGGGCTATGATTTGAGAGCCTGGTTGAATGATAGGCAATCAAGATTAGTGGACACTTTTCTGCTACGAAAGAAACCGAGTTTTGAGGAAAAAACTCGGTTTCAACAAACGCGAATGAACCACTCAGAGGTCTACTCGCTAAGTATTTGGTGTTCGCTGAAACCGATCAAGCGAGCGGATAGCGAGTAGGATTTTCTATCAGGATCTTCTATCGCAGTCACTATTCGTTCCTTTGATCCTTCGTTATCCCACTCAGTTGATCGATAGAGATTCCTTTTTCCTCAAAATTCGGTTTCTTCCCGGAATCAAGTTATCGGTCTAATCCACCCATCACGGGCAACTAAAGATTGATAATCATGGCAATCACTTAATCACATAAATCACAGTTCAGACGACTGCTAGAACGCTCCAATAGCGCTATCCATGTAGAAAACAAACCTTCTATGTGCATTGACTAGAATTTCTAATCTGTGTTTATCCGCGTCTTAATTTGCCTGGCTGTATGAAATAACGCGATGCCGCGTACACTCAGCGAATAAACCACTTCGCGAGTGAACCGCTAAGCTTATTTCATTTCCAAACCCAACTCTCAAGAGTCGTCACTCTCTTCCTTTAACTCAATCGCGGGAACGCCATCGCCGAGTCCAAGCCGGGCGGCGGCTTCCTCAGGCGGCAGTTGCTCCACGGTTTTCAGTTGCCGTTCCATTGCCCGCGTGCGGGTTTGGGTCCTGTCAATGGTGTTGGAAGCCGTATTGAGTTGTTTCTTCAATTTCGCCATAATGTCACCAAATTTGCCGAACTCCGTCTTTACGGCGCCGAGAATTTCCCAGACCTCGCTTGAACGTTTCTCGATTGCAAGTGTTCGGAAGCCCATGCGAAGGCTGCTCAAAATAGCCGCGAGCGTCGTCGGGCCCGCGACGACAATACGGTAACGATGCAGGAGATGCGCCACTTCGCCCGGCGACCGCAGCACCTCCGCGTAGAGCCCCTCGGTCGGCAGGAACATAATGGCGAAATCCGTCGTTGTCGGAGGGACGATGTACTTTTCGCTAATCGTTTTGGCTTCATTGTGGACAGTCCCCAAGAAGGTTGTCGTCGCTTTTTCCATCTCGTCCTTGTCAGCCGCTTCGGACGCCTCCACCAAACGTTCGTAATCCGCAAGCGGAAACTTGGAATCGATTGGCAGCCACACGTGGGAGTCGGGTTCATCGTCGCTGCCGGGAAGGCGGATGGCGTACTCGACTACCTCGCGAGAATCCTCGCTGAGTTGTACATTCAGTTCATACTGATCGGGCGTGAGAATCTCCTCGAGGAGCGCTCCGAGCTGCACCTCTCCCCAAGTGCCCCTGGTTTTGACGTTTGTCAACACCCGTTTGAGATCGCCGACGCCGGTCGCGAGTTCCTGCATCTCGCCGAGACCGCGTTGCACTTCCTCCAGCCGCTTGCTCACCTGATTGAACGATTCCCCAAGCCGTTTTTCGAGGGTTGATTGGAGTTTTTCGTCAACAGTTTTGCGCATTTGGTCAAGTTTGTCTTCGTTGCTCTTCTGCATGGATTGAAGGCGCTTATCGACCGTGGTTCTGACCGTTTCCATGCGCGTCTCGTTGGACTGTGTCAAGTCGTTGATCGCTTTGGTTCCGTTTTTAAGTTCGTTGGTGACAGTTTCACGGATTTTCTCAAGCCGAGTCTCCGTGCTGCCCTGTAAGTCTTGAAATCTCTTGTCCAGCGTGGTTCTCATGCCCTCGGCTTGGGTCGTGAGGAGTTTGCCAAGCTGTCCGATGTTCGTCATGATAGTCTTGGTAGTGGCTTCATGCCCCTTCCGAACCTCGCTTCTAATTTCCTGTTCCGAGCGTGATACTTCCTCGCGCAGCGAACGCAACTCGTCATGGAGCGGTTGAACGTCACGCGCTTTTCGGCTATCCGCGATTAATTTCAGAGCTAAAATAGTCAGCACAAGATTCACCACGCACACGATTGCCAAGAACAATATCCCGATTTGAATCATTTTTGTTTTCCTCCGATTGTGAGTTGAGAGTTTATGAAATCATGGGGATCGATTTCACATTGTGCCACCGAGGGGCGTAGGGAACAACGATCGTTGTTCCCCTACAATGGAAAATATCGTCGTTAATTACCTTTCATTCCTTCAATCCTACCCAATGAATACTGTATGCGAGAAAAAGTCACATATCTGTTTTCCTCCGATTGTGAGTTGAGAGTTTATGAAATTATGGAGATCGATTTCACATTGTGCCACCGAGGGGCGTAGGGAACAACGATCGTTGTTCCCCTACAATGGAAAATATCGTCGTTAATTACCTTTGATTCCTTCAATCCTACCCAATGAATACTGTATGCGAGAAAAAGTCACATCATCAAATCCCCGCCGTTTATATCAATCGAGGCGCCGGTAATGTAGCGCGAATCGGTAACCAGAAATAACACCAGATCGGCAACTTCCTCCGGCGTTCCAAGCCTCGATATCGGAAAACTCGCCTCGTACCCCTCGATTCGCTCTGGGGTACATTCTGTCCGTACCATCTCTGTGTCAATGAGACCGGGACAGACGGCGTTGACGGTAATTCCGAAGGGCGCGACCTCTTTCGCCATCGCCCTCGTAAGACCGAGAACTCCGGCTTTCGCCGCGGTGTAGTGTATGCCGCCGAGTGTGCTCACGCTTCTTCCAGCGGATGAGGACATATTGACAATTCTGCCGTAACCCTTCTCCTTCATGGTTGGAAGAACCGCTTTCGAACAGAGGAATGTCCCGTTCAGGTTGACATCAAGAACTCGATCCCATTCCGCCTTGGTGACGTAATCGATGCGGGTGGGGTAGAGGATTCCAGCGTTGTTGACAAGAATGCTCACGGCGCCGTAACTGTCAATCGCGCGCTCAACCATAGAGGCAACTTCGCCCTCTTTGGTGACATCGGTTTTTACGGACATGGCTTGGAAACCCAAGCCGTTGATTTCGTCGGCGACCCGCGTCGCCTTCCTCTCGTTGATGTCGCTAACGATAACGGCGGCGCCCTCGGCCGCAAAGCGATTCGCGGTTGCGGCGCCCATCCCTTGGCCCGCTCCGGTGACAATGGCTACCTGATTGGAAAGTCTTCCTTCCGTATGTTCCATATTTTATATTCCCTAAGGATTGCTTATTGAAACCGATCAAGCGAGCGGATAGCGAGTAGGATTTTCTATCAGGATCTTCTATCGCAGTCACTATTCGTTCCTTTGATCCTTCGTTATCCACTCAGTCGATCGATAGAGATCCCTTTTTTCCGCAAAACTCGGTTTCTTCCATGCGTCTAATGGGGTTCAAATATCCGTAATGCATAGGGATCAAGTTAAGCGTTTTTGGGCGAAAGTCTCACGGTTTTCTCTCGGTAAGTGTTTAACACAGTATTCCACCTGTCGCCCCTCTGGGGCTTTGGAATTTGGCGTATGCACGTTTCTACAAACCTGCCGCCCCGCTGGGGCTAAAAGACTCACACAATCAAGGAGTCGCAGTGTCGTGTTTGTCCTACCGGTTTGGGGGTTACAACGGGCAATTAGACAAATAATGCGTAAATTTTCTTAACTTGATCCCTATGGGGTTCAAGTATCTGTAATGCACAAACGCTACATCGCAGATTCTCAGTGACCATGCCATTTGGCGATCTTTGTCCGTGTAATCCGATCAAGCGAAAGGATAGTGAGTAGGATTTGCTATCGCACTCACTATCCGTTCGTTTGATCGATAGGGATCCCACAAGTGTAAGCGTTAAATTCGCACAATACCATACGATACTGCCCCCAAAATGACAATAAATGAACTAGCGTCCTGCTGTTCCAATAAGATCCGATAGAATCAATTACCCGGTAAATCCAAAATGAGAATTGCTGGTAGAATAGGACTCATGGAGGCTTGTGTCCGTTTTGCAACCATGGCGCTCCCCCGGGTTAGAAGCGACTGATTAGCCATTTTAGCAGAAATCGCGGGGGCAATCAATGTGAAAACAGAATCTTTTGTAGATGATTTTTCGAAGTCGTGCTATAATATGTCCAGTTTGTCCAATGGGAGGAGGACTATCTGTGAAATACGACATAATCATCGTTGGATCCGGTTCGGCTGGCGGTATCCTCGCGGCGCGGCTAACCGAGGACGCGCATCGCTCAGTTTTGTTGTTGGAAGCGGGGCAGGATTTTTCCACGCTTGAACAGCTTCCCGACGAAATCAGATTCGCCTACGGTCATGACCCTAACCTTTGGGCGCGCGCCTTTGGACACGATAGCAAATTCGGTTGGGGTTACACCGCAAAAGCGACTGACCAATTCACCGATATGCTCGTTCCGCGGGGCAAGCTAGTGGGCGGATCAAGCGCCGTAAACGCGCAGATATTTCTACGCGGCGTCCCGGAAGACTACGACAGTTGGGCTGAAATGGGCAATGATGAATGGAGTTTCCGGAAATTGATTCCGTACTTTCGCAGGAACGAAGCGGATCCCGATTATCGTGACGATTTTCATGGGACGGACGGCCCCATCCGTATTCGCCGGTTTCAAGGAGAGGAATTTCTGCCCGAACAGCGGGCTTTCTACGATGCCTGCCGTTCGCTAGGCTACCCGGATTGTCCCGACAACAACGCTCCGGACTCGACAGGTGTTGGCCCTTTGGCGCTGAATAACGTGGATGGCATTCGTTGGAGCACGGCAATAGGCTATCTAAACCCGGCGCGCCATCGGTTAAATCTAACGATAAAGGGCAACTCCTCGGTGCATCGCGTCCTTTTCGAAGGACATCGGGCAGTCGGCGTGGCCGTTGAGAGCGGTGGGGAGATGTTTCGCGTTTACGGCGATGAGATTCTGGTGTGTGCCGGAGCGATCGGGTCACCGCATCTTCTTATGCTGTCGGGGATTGGGGCCGCCGAACATCTCCGGGCGCAAGGCATTCCCGTGGTGCAAGACTTGCCGGGCGTCGGACAGAACCTTAGAGACCATCCGCAAGTCACTGTGACGCTGAAAGCGAAAGAGGCGTTTCTCACCAATGGCACCGAACCTCGTCTGCAGATGGGGCTTCGCTATACGGCGCGCGGATCCGACCTCCGCAACGACATGTTTATTTTGCCAGCCTCTTACGCTACCGAAGCGGGGTATTATCGCTTGTCCAAATCGAAGCCGTTTGGATTTTATATAACCACCTGTATCTATTTGGCAGTGGGCTCTGGCGAAATCACTCTTGCTTCATCTGATCCACACCGACAACCGGTTCTTGATTATAACTATCTGGCGAAACCCTTTGACCGTGACCGACTCCGAGATGCGGTTCGCATGGCGGTCGATATCGCGGCGCATGAAGCATACGGGGAGGTTGTCGCCGGACGTGTGGCGCCAACCGACGACGCTCTCATGACCGACGCCGCGCTTGACGAATGGATGATGCGCGAGGTCACTACCAGTCACCACAGTTCATCGACCTGCAAGATGGGACCAGAATCGGATTCCATGGCGGTCGTCGACCAATACGGAAAGGTGCACGGGATTGACGGACTGCGAGTCGCCGACGCTTCTATCATGCCCGACTGCATTCGCGCCAACACAAATGTGACTACGATGGTAATCGGGGAACGGGTGGCAGATTTCATTCGATAGAAGCCTCGGCATACACCGTTTGTCGTAGACAGCCGAGACCGACAGGTAGGCGCGGTTTCCGACGGCGCCGACACCGCTGGGGAGGAAATGTAAATGCGTTTAACCGAGCAACAACGGAACATATATGAAGAGTCCGGATATCTTCTCGTGACGGGTTTATTCGAAAGCGAGACCGCAAAACAGATGATCGATCATTATATGGCAATGCGCGCCGAGGGGTCAAAACCCGGGGATTCCGGAGGAACGCCGGACGAACCTGACGACCCGACCCATCAATATCCTCGGATGATAAATATGCACAAATGGGATGGATCCACTGAGGACTGGGCGCAACAGGCAGATTTGTTAGCCATCGCGAACCAACTGATTGACGACGCGCCAATCCTGCGGCAGACGATGCTTTACTTCAAACCTCCGGGGGGACGCGGGCAGGGACTGCATCAGGACCAACAATACATCACCACGGATCCGCTTATCGGCGTCTGGATAGCTCTTGACGAATCAGACGAGGCGGTGGGACAGATGGTTGTTGTTCCCGGCTCGCACAAATTCGGACATCTGGCGGTACAAGCGGCTGATACATCCGTGTCGTTCACGCCCGTACAATCGGTGATACCGGCGGAGGCGTCAAGGGTGGGCGTCAACATGAAACCGGGGGATGCGCTATTTTTTGATGGGAAAACACTTCACGGTTCGTACCTAAATAAGACAAAAGATCGCTGGCGCCGCAGCTTCATCTGTCATTATGTTGGCGAACACGCCAAGAATTTTGAACCGGAGCGAGGGACACACGTATCGCATTTGCGTTCTTCGTAAAAACAGGTGTTTGCAGTGGCGCGTACTCTCTACGCACCTTGCAAAATGGGTGATTGTCTTGACGTATGGACATTAACACTTGCTTTTCGGCACATCATCGGCTATACTTGAGAGGGTAGTGGTTAGCAACGAGTAAATCTCTGTCGCCTTCGCTTGATTAATCCTCTTGAATCGGGGGCGATCGTAGCGATGCGGCGCCCTTTTGCCACGTCCATAAACCAATCAGTCACTTCGAGCTCTAATGAGAAGTTCTTGAAGTACGCCAAGGGCATCCTATATGCGCGCCATTGTTACCCGAATGAAGCCAGATGGAAGTCGTGAGAAGGCGCTAGTGGACGATTGGCCCGATCCCGGCGCGCCGGCTGAAAACGAGGTGCGGACGCGCACTTTGTATTCGGGGATTACTAACGGCACCGAGCGCAATGAATTGGTCGGCGGCAACTACGCCAAGGCGAAAGACAAGTTGCCCGCATGTGGCGGTTATCAAAATGTGGGTGAAGTAATTGACGTGGGTTCCGGTGTGCGGGACCTGCAAATTGGCGACCTACTGTTCATGAGCCAGAGCCATCTTGAGTTCTGTATTGAACCTGAGAATCGGTTGCACATTCAACTACCATCCGATATAAAGCCGACAGAGGCGGCGCTCTTCGGGGTCGCCGGCGTCGCCATGCGATGCTGTCGAAACGCCGATCTGCGCATAGGCGATCGGATGCTGGTCGTTGGTGCGGGAATCGTAGGTCAATTGGTCGTCCAGATTGCGGCGTCTACCGGCGCGCGTGTGACATTGTGCGACGTGGATGCACATCGTCTTGAGATTGCCGAATCAATTGGCGCGGCGGATGAGGTCATCAACGTTGATGGCGATGGTTGGAATAATCACATCCCCGATTTTGGATTTGATGTTGTGCTTGACGCGGCAGGTGTTGTCGGCATGGAGGACAAGTTGATCGCGGCGGCAAAGAAACATGGCGCCGTCATGTTTATCGCGGGGCGATTCAGAGTAGACTACACCTTTAACGACGGTCAATGGCGGGAAATTACGATAAAGCAGACGAGTCACTTTGATAACTCGGACCTTTATCATACGCGCCGCTTGGTGTCAAAGGGCACGATTCAGATTGCCCCATTAATTCAAGATGTGGTGCCGGTCAACGAAGCGAAAAGGGTTTACGACACGCTCAAGGATGAACCGAAAAAGTTGTTTGGCACCGTATTCGATTGGAGGCAGATCTGATGCAGACAGCGCCAGTAACCGCCGCCGTTGTTACCGGAGGGCATAGCTATGATGTCATCAATTTTCGCAAGCTCTTCGGCAGCTTGGACGGCGTCGACGCGTACGTCCAGCATATTGATGATTTCGCGACATCGTCGGAAACGGTGCGGGATTCTTACGATGTTGTCGTCTTCTATCACATGCTAATGGAGGGGCCGCGCAACACGGGGTTGCCGGGATATGCCGGGGAGCCCAAAGCGGTTCTGGAACACCTCGGTGAGACAACGCAAGGTATCTTCGTCCTCCATCATGCGCTGTTGGCTTATCCGAATTGGCAAGTCTGGAATGACATCGTGGGGATGGATGATCGCTCTTTTGGCGCCCATGCAGGCAAATCTCTTCATGTTGAAATTGCCGATGCGACTCACCCGATTACTCGCGGTTTGTCAGCGTGGGACATGAATGATGAGACGTACACGATGACCGAGCCGGCGGGAGACAACAATGTCCTCCTTACAGTCAAGCACCCGCAAAGCATGGCGGCTATCGCTTGGAGTAGGGAATACAAGAATAGTCGGGTGTTCTGTTTCCAGTCAGGGCATGATAATCAGACCTGGGCAAATGCCGGGTTCCAAGAGATACTGCATCGCGGAACTTTGTGGTGCGGCCGGAGGCTCTGATATAGCGTGGCGTAATTGCGCCGTGTGACTCATAAAACCCAAGTTGCCGCCCCATTCTCGTAGCTCGGGCTTCCAGCCCGACTATCTTGATGAGAGGAGTCGCAAAACGGGATATGGCGAATCCATAGATAGCAACCTCGGTTGCTTAACAATCCGTAAAGGAGAGATAATAGCGTGAATCGAAGAAAACCGAGTAACACCCGCTCGCGCGGACAACAGTACGGGACGGTTGCGAAGCCGTCAAGAGCGGGCGCCAGAAGGAAGAAAAAGAAAGCGAAAGAGAGACTGGCACGGGAAAGTGTCGACGCTCAAGAGAATCTAGAGTCTGGCGACACCGGACGCAATCCCGCCGAATCAAAGGGCGACAAAATCGTGGTTGAAGGAACGGTCACGGAAACGCTTCCCAACGCCATGTTTCGCGTTGCCTTGGATGAGGCTAACGCCGAGCATCAAATTCTTGCCCATATCTCGGGCAGAATGAGGAAGTTCTTTATAAAGATTTTACCGGGCGACAAAGTGACGGTTGAACTTTCTCCTTACGACTTAACGCGCGGGCGCATCACCTATCGGAAAAAATAGCTGCCATAGATTCACAAAGCAAGCGCGTTGCCGATGTCTCGTTGGTTGTATATGAACCCATACCTGATAATAATTCTCACAGCATTGATCGGTGAGTTTTTGCTCCATTGCATCGCCCGATATCTAAATCTGAAAGCCCTCTCTCCAGATCTGCCAACCGAGTTCGTCGGATTTTACGAGGAAGAAAAATATCACCAATCACAAGAATACGCAAGAGCAAAAGCCAAGTTTGCGTATGTTTCGTCATCTTTCGATTTGATTGTGATAGTGGGATTTATCCTGATGGGCGGGTTCAATTATGTCGATGGTTTGGCTCGCGGTTGGACTTCAATGCCGATTTTTGCGGGACTCGCGTTTTTTGGGGTGCTTTATGTCATAAGAGACATTCTATCCACGCCATTCGCGCTGTATGAAACTTTCGTGATTGAGGAGAAGTTTGGGTTCAACAAGACAACAGCGAAGACCTTCCTGGTGGACAAGATCAAGAGTTACATATTGGTTGCCGTACTCGGTGTGGTATTGCTGGGCGCAATTCTGTATTTCTTTGAAGAGACCGGTGATTGGGGTTGGTTATACGCTTGGGGACTCGTGTCCATTTTTATCGTCATAGCGCCATCGTTGTTCATAACGCTCATCGCGCCGCTATTCAACAAATTTACACCCCTGCCCGATGGCGCGCTCAAGGCTGCGATTAAAAAATACAGTGAACGCGTAAAATTCCCGCTGACGGAAATCTCGGTTATGGATGGATCGAAGCGGTCAGGGCATTCAAACGCCTATTTTAGCGGGTTCGGCAGGAAAAAGCGGATAGTGCTTTTCGATACGTTAATAGAGAAGCATTCGGTTGAGGAGCTAGTCGCCATTCTCGCTCATGAGGTTGGGCACTACAAGAAAAGGCATATAGCGAAGGGAGTGATTGTGTCAATCGCACACACTGGAGTCTTGTTCTTTCTCCTTTCGCTATTTATTGAAAATCGAGGGCTCTTTGATGCGTTTCGGGTGGAACAAATATCGATCTATGCAGGATTGGTGTTTTTCAGTATCCTGTATTCCCCGATTGAATTGGCGCTTTCGATTGCTATGAACGTCGTCTCGCGGAGGCATGAATACGAAGCGGACACCTTCGCCGCTGGCACAATCGGTTCATCGGAACCGTTGGTGAACGCTCTGAAAACCTTATCTGTTTCCAATCTCGGGAACCTGACTCCGGACAAGTTGACTGTAATCTTGAATTACAGCCATCCACCCATCCTTCAGCGAATTGAAGCGCTTCGTGAACTGACCATAACTGCCCGGCGGGCGTAATGCGCGGAGGCGCTGATTGCCTATGGTGGACAGCGCTCAACCCAGGGGAAACGCATCTGATTTTTCAGCGATAATCCGTAGGTTGGGTTTCACTCTTATTCCCCACAAACTGGTGTTGTTGTAGGTTGAATGCTCTCCTGATCGTTCAATCCACCCTTCCCATCTTGCATCCTTCCGCTCGCGACGCCTATTCAACGCTTCACACACCATCAACAACCAAAAATAAATTCCGTTTCCCCCGGCGCTCAACCTGCAACTGTTTGTGCGAAGATAGGAAAATCAGGTGGGATATTGCCACTATAAGATGTGCGCTTTTCAAACGCTTATCCGCCAAACCGCGCCGATACGACTTTCGATACGCCTGCTTGTTCCATCGTTACGCCGTACATCACATCGGCGATTTCCATCGTGCGTTTGTTATGCGTAATAATGACAAATTGCGTATGCTGGGCATAGTTGTGAATGAGTTTGGTGAATCGGAGAACATTGGCTTCATCCAACGCGGCGTCGACTTCATCCAGAATGCAGAACGGGCTGGGCTTGAGTCTGAAAATGGCAAATAGCAACGCAATGGCAACCAGCGACCGTTCACCGCCCGAAAGTTGCGTGATGCTCTGTGGACGTTTCCCCGGCGGACACGCGATGATGTCAATTCCCGACTCCAAAATTTCCGATTCATCGGTCAGAGTAAGTTCCGCCTCTCCGCCTTCAAAGAGTTCTATGAAAACATCTCGGAAATTTACGCGTATCTGTTCAAAGGCTTGCTGAAATGCTTCGCGCGAGGTTTGGTTGATTTTCTGAATCGCTTTGTACGTGGACTCAATCGACGCTTCCAAATCTTCACGCTGAAGCACAAGGAACTCCTCGCGCTTTTTGTGCGCTTCATAGTCCTCAATCGCTTTCATGTTGACGGCGCCAATGTCCGCGATTTGCGCTTTAAGAGATTCAACTTGATCAAGCAGTTCAATCTCGTTGATCGCTTCTTCGGTTGCCGGAACCTGCTCAATTGACACTTGGTACTTTTCCGTGACACTCGCGGAGATAGCTTTCTTCTGCATCTCTAGCTGGGTAACGGTAACCTCCATCTGGTGCCGCATGCGATTGTGCCTTTCACCTTGTCTTCTGGCTGTACGCATCAACTTCTGTAACTCGGAATCGCGTTCTCTCAGGGCATCGCGTTCCTCGGTCAGAAGATTCACTCTTTCTTCGGCTTCCGCTTTTTCCTGCTCTACCTGCAGAAACTTCTGCTGAGCTTCATCAATCTGTTTTGAGAGGTCCTTCCGCGTTTCGTCATCGGAGTCGATTGTTTTCTGATGTTCACTCATGTCTTCGCGGACACGCGCTTGACTTTTCTCGCACGATGTTAGTCTCGCCTCAATCCCGGATACTTGCTCGCGCTTACTGGCTAAAGAGATTTTAAGTTCTTGGCAGGATGTCACTATTTCGTCGTGCTTCTTGCTCTCGCTCTGAACCTGCTCGGTAAGGCGTTTAATGCGGTTTTGCAGCTTGTTGCGCGTTTTCCGAATTTCGTCCAATTCGGTTTGGCTGTTCTCCGAGCGCGCCTTCGCTTTATCGGCTTCCTCCTCAAAACGGCAACTTTCCGAGTTTACCCCTTCCAGTTGTCTCCCGAGTTGTATTATCTCCCGATTGTATTGTTCCAAATCTTTCGCATGGCTTGCGTATGCAATCTCACACCGTTGCAGTTCGCTCGAAAGTGATTCGTGTCTCTGCTGGAGTCGAGCCAATTTTTCGACATGCTCTTTGTGTTTTGAATCCTTCTCGTTGATGGTGGAGGAAAGCGTATCGATTTTCGTCTCTAAATCCTCCAGTTCCCGCGGTCGACTCAGAAACCCTGCTGTCTGATTCGCGCTGGAACCACCGGTCACGGCGCCAAAATTATTGATTATCTCACCCTCTACGGTCACGAGGCGGCAATTTGGACGAAATCGTCGTGAGAGTTGGATTGCCGTATCAAGGTCTTCAATCACAACCGTATTGCCGAGCAACTGCCGAACTGCGATGTCATATTTCGGCTCGTAATCCACGAGATCGGAAGCCAAACCGATTACGCCTTGCTGATTTAGAAGCGCTTCGTCGCGGAATGTTCTGGCGCGCAGCATATCCAACGGCAAAAACGTCACGCGACCGGCGCGCATTTTCTTGAGGTATGTAATCCCTTTCTTCGCATCCTCGGCAGTTTCGGTTACGATGTTTTGAATCGCGCTTCCTAGCGCCACTTCAACAGCCAACTCGTAATCGGAATCTGTGCGGATGAGTTCCGCAACAACGCCGCATACTCCTCCGAACTGTTCCGGATCGTTCTCTGTCGCTATCATGATGGCTCGAACGCCCGTGTAGAAACCTTCGTAAGTCGATTGTAGTTCTTTCAGTGATTTCAATCGCGAGACGCTCATGCCCAAAGAGTCTTGCAATCCCCGCTTCTCCGATTCAAGTTTGCGGAGAAGATCGCTTCGTTTTCGGCGCTCTTCGTCAATCTGTCGCTTTTCGGTCTCCAACTGTACCCGTATCGCTTTGAGGTGTTGCTCGCGCTTCCGCGCCTCATCCTGCGCCGCTTCTACGGATTCCAGTTTTCCTCGGACTTCTTCGGCATCTTCACGGATTCGATCCAAGTTATGGGTCGCGAATTCAAACTGACTGGTGAGCGTTGCGACTTCGGATTCCAGTCGGGATGCCTGATTCGCCTTTTCGGACAATTCAGTTTCGGTTTCACTGATTGACTTCCTACTCTCGGCGATCCGCCCTGCGAAATCGTCCAATACGCGCTGACGTGCAGTTAGACGGCTTTCCTCTAGCTTAAGCGTTACGTTAAGTTGGGTTCGCTCTTGGTCAAGTCCGCGCTTTTCCGCGTCCAACTCGGAAAGTTGCTTTTCGAAGGATTGAATTGCCTGAATTGCCCGTTGACGCTGCTCGTGGAGGTTCAGTTGACGTTCTCTGTGAAGGGCGATCTGCCTCTCAATTTGCTCAATCTGACTTGTGAACTGCCTTGTGCGTTTATCGCCCTCGGTAATCGCCGTATCAAGCGCCGCCCTTCGCTCAATCAGCTCGGCGCTTTCGTGTTCGACGGACTGAATGGTGTTGTTGACCTCATCAATCGTTGCCAGAAGATTGTCCAGTTCGCCCTGTGTTTCGGTCAACTCTTCATGAAATCGTTCGTACTCTCGACGTTTCTGATTTAACTCAAGATTCCTTAGTTCTTCGTGCAACTCTTGGTGACGCCGCGCTTGCAATGCTTGACGCCTTAGGCTTTCGGTTTCCCGCTGTACTTCGTGAATCATATCATTGATTCGGACGAGATTTCGCTCCGTGTCTTCAAGCTTCTTAAGCGCGGTCTTTTTGCGATGTTTGTATTTGGTGATTCCGGCAACTTCGTCAAACAGGAATCGACGTTCTTCCGCCCGCGTATTCAGAATAAGGTCAATCTTGCTCTGTTCCATTATGGAATAAGCGGACACCCCGATCCCCGTGTCCATAAAGAGTTCTGTAATATCCCGGAGCAGACAAGGAGCGTTATTAATCAGATAACGACTCTCACCCTCTCGCGTCAACTGGCGGCTAATTTCGATTTCGGGGGATTCAAGCGCAAGCCGGCCGTCGGTATTGGCAAACTGGAGGGACACTTTTGCCCTCTGGGCGGGTTTGAAATCCGCGCCGCCGTTGAAGAGCACATCCTGCATGCTGCCGCAACGGAGCGCGCGCGCACTCTGTTCGCCTAGAACCCAACGAATCGCATCCGACACATTGCTTTTACCGCAACCGTTTGGTCCGACGACCGCAGTGATTCCCGGCTCCAAGATTAGATCTATGTCTTCTGCAAAACTCTTGAAACCGTTAATTTTGATGTGATTGAGGTGCAACGTATGTTCCCCCTTAACCGTGAGAAATTAGCGCTTCCCACAGTAATAACGTCGGTTTGCCTAGATTCGTTTCGAGATATTGCCGGTATCTACATTGTGCGTCCTTTGTAGGAGCGATCTCCCGATCGCGACTGCGCGTCTACTGTGTGAGCATTCTTTAGGACGCATCGTCAATAGAATCCGGTTGTCTTAACTGTTTAATTTTGCTACGATGGCGTTTCGATTTCAGGCGCCGCTCATTGGATGTCCGAGTTGGGCGGGTTGGCTTGCGAACCTTGGGTGGCGCCGCGGCCCGGCGGATCAGCGCCGCCAGCCTATCAAAGGCATCTTGGCGATTTCTATCTTGTGTCCTGAATCGGCTTGCAGTGATAAGAAGTTCCCCCTGATCTGTCATCCTGCCGCCCGCTAGCGTCATGAGACGATGCCGGAGTTCATCGGGCAACGCGGCATTCTTCACGTCAAATCGGAGTTGAGCGGCAGTTGACACTTTGTTGACGTTTTGCCCGCCAGGCCCGCTGGACCGGACGAATTTTACCTGAATGTCACTTTCGCTAATGGCGATGTCCTCTGTTATCTGAATCATGATGTGGAATTCCTTGAGCCTTCGTCAAACCTACCCCTGACACCGCTGTGAATTGCGTTTTCTGTAGGAGCGATCTCAAGATCGCGAATTGAGATCGCGTTAATTGCGGTTTCCAACCGCACCGATGCCAGAAAACGCTAGACGAGTACACCTATCTGTTGGCGAATAAACCACTTAATTCCGATTAGCCAAATTTTATCTGGAGTAGCAATCGGCTTTTCGTTATAATGTCTACAGGAAAGCACAAGAGTCATGTGTCACAGACGCAACCAAATCTCAACTTTCAGGCGGAGACAATGAAATCGGACGATTCTACAGGCATCAAAAGAGGATTGACGAATTACGGCGATCCGGAGTTTAGCCTCTATATCCGCAAGGCGTTCGCCAAAGCAATGGGTTTCGCGAACCATGAGCTTGAACGGCCCATCATCGGTATTATCGACACATCAAGCGGATTCAACAGTTGTCATCACAATTTTCCCGATCTAATCGAAGCGGTGAAAAGGGGAGTGCTATCCCAGGGTGGACTGCCGATAGTGTTCCCAACGATATCGCTCGGGGAGATGTTTACGGCGCCGACTACCATGATGTTTCGAAACCTCATGGCAATGGACACCGAGGAGATGATTCGCGCCCAACCGATGGATGGCGTTGTTTTGCTCGGCGGGTGCGACAAAACAGTTCCCGCACAGTTGATGGGCGCCGTGAGCGCCGACCTCCCCGCCATCTGCTTGGTGGCGGGGCCAATGATTACGGGCGACTATCAGGGTGAACGTCTGGGCGCCTGTACCGATTGTCGTCGCTTTTGGCGCGATTATCGCGCCGGGGTTTTGGATGGCCAAGAAATCGGCGCTATTGAAGATCGACTCTGTGCAACGACCGGCACCTGCATGGTGATGGGCACCGCGAGCACTATGGCGGCATTGGCGGAAGCCCTTGGAATAATGCTGCCCGGCGGAGCAGCGCCGCCAGCGGTCATGGCGGATCGACGCCGCCAAGCGGAAGCGACAGGGCGAACGATTGTGTCAATGGTTCGGGAAAATCTTCGTCCCTCGCGAATTTTGACACCCAACGCCTTTGAGAATGCAATTCGCGTTCTCATGGCGATCGGCGGTTCGACCAACGCGGTTATTCATCTAACGGCAATAGCGAGACGCCTTGGAATTTCGCTCAGCCTGAAACATTTCGACAAACTCAGCGATGAGACACCACTGTTGGTAAACGTCAAACCGAGCGGCAAATACTACATGGAGGACCTTTGGAAGGCAGGCGGTATTCCAGTCGTCATGAAGGAGCTGGAAGACCTACTGCACGGCAACGCGTTGACCGCTCCAGGCACTACCGTCTCGGAGAATCTAGCGAATACGCCGCGCCCTCCCGAATGGCAGGACGTAATCAGAATCCGCGAGCGTCCGCTCGCGGAAAATGGCGGGCTCGCTTGTTTGTTCGGTAACCTCGCTCCAAATGGCGCGGTAATCAAGCGGTCCGCCGCTTCACCCCGTTTTCTCACCCATCAAGGGAAAGCTGTGGTTTTCAAGTCCCTTGACGACTTGCATAACCGTATTGACGCACCCAATCTCCCGGTCACCGAAGAAAGCGTGATTGTCCTTCAGAACGCCGGTCCAATCGGCGGACCGGGAATGCCGGAGGCGGGCTATCTCCCTATTCCCAAAAAACTACTGCGATCCGGCGTAAAGGACATGGTGCGCATTTCCGATGCCCGAATGAGCGGAACAGCGTTTGGCACCATTGTGCTGCATATCGCCCCGGAAGCCGCGGTCGGAGGGCCACTGGCGTTGGTTCGGGATGGCGACACTATTGAACTTGACGTGCCGCGTAATCAGCTCGAGTTGTTGGTACCAGAGGAAACACTTGCTAAACGACGCGCCAATCTAACGCTTCCGAAATCGCATTTTCAAAGGGGATACGGCAAACTCTACATCGATCATGTGCAGCAGGCAGACTTGGGATGCGACTTTGATTTTCTGTAGGCGACACTTGAGCACGATATCGACAGTCTATGCCATCATCTTGCCGGTTAGATACAGTGGATTGCAGTCACCCTCAGTGAGGCGCGGCATAAATTGAAATTAGTTGGTTTTTTTGCTTGACAAGCGCCGTGCCGAAAAGTTATACTTATAGTATAAAGGAGGTATAAACAATGGCACGAGTGAAAACCGCAATTTCAATTGAAGAATCGTTGTTCAGAGAGGTAGAATTTCTCGCCGAGAACATGAAAGTTTCAAGGAGCAAACTATTTGCCTTCGCGCTCTCTGAATATATTACCAAGCATAAGAATCAGCAACTTCTCGCCGAAATCAACGCCGCGTATGGCGATGCGCCGGATAAACAAGAGAAAAACAATCTTGACGCCATGCGAGATATACAACGTCAAGTCTTGCGGGATGAACCATGGTAATTTCTCAAGGTGACGTGTTCTGGATTGATTTAGGCGTGCCCTCCGGTTCTGAACTTGGTTTCCGACGGCCGCATGTCGTCATTCAGAACAACCTTTTCAATCAAAGCCGCATCAACACCGTTATTGTCTGTGCTCTGACATCAAATCTCAAGCGCGCCTCCGCACCCGGGAATGTGAAACTCTTCGCCGGCGAGGCCAATCTACCGAAGAACAGCGTTGTAAATGTTTCTCAATTCTTTACTGTAAATAAATCCGATCTTATTGAAAAAATCGGAGCGCTTTCGTCATCACGAATGCGGCAGATTTTTGACGGAATCAACCTTATACTCACACCTCGCGAGGTCAATTAACCTTGCCGCGACAGTCATTTTTTCGAAGGGTTAGAAATTATACTTCACGCTGCTAATAATTGCGTGTATTCAAGCGTCTGGCGGTAGAGGCGCTGTTGGAAACCGCGAGGATTTCTATCGCACTCGCTATCCGCTCGCTTGGGGATTTCTATCGCACTCGCTGTCCGCTCGCTTGGGGATCTCTATCGCACTCGCTATCCACTCGTTTGATCCTACAAAAGACGCAATTTCTGACAGCGCGGAGTATACAAGCGCCTTGCGTTCGCAGTAGTGCAATTCATTGCACGTCTTGCATCGACTGTAACATTTGGGTTTCAAAATCGTATCAGAGTCAATCGGCTTGTTTTGGACGAATTCCGTACTATTGGGAATACGCTATCCTCAGTTTCACCTCTATCCGATTTGCAACCTTCTCGAACCCCTTCCTTGAAAAAACTTCGGCTAGTCCACTATCTAATTGTGATCGGGCTACTCGTCGTTCTGGCGACGGTTGTCCTCATCTATCGCCAAACCTCGCTCCGAAAACCCACGGAAAACCTTCTCACGCTTCTCCCTGAAGACCCAATCTGCTTTGTTGCCGCAAAAAATCTCACCGACGCAGTGGAAGCGTTTAAGCATAGTCCATTCGGTCGGCGCGCCGCGCAGATGCCGATTTTTGCCGAAATCAGAAGGCAGCGCCAGTGGCGACAGATTCTTTATCAAAAGCAACTCTGGGAACATGAGATGGGCGGTGAGTTCAATTTCAAAAAACTTAAAGGATACTTGGGTGAAGAGGCAATCTTGGCTCTATACCGCCAAGAGGATAAAATTTCGTTTCTCCTGATAAGCGTAGTGGGGGCAAAGGAAAAGTTGGAAATTGCCGCCATTACCGCAACCGACGCATTTAATCCGACCTATAAGCGACTTCAAAACGATTACGGCGGATTTACGATTAATACCATTACCGGTTATCCTCGCGACTTTAGTTATGCGTTCATCGGTAGAATTGGACTTTTGGCATTTAGTCAATCCCTCATCAAGGAATCCATTGACATTTATGCCAAGAAGAAAAAGGGCTTTGGCGACCTTCACCCAATGCGTCAATCCCTACAAAAGCAATATGTGTCGCACGGAAGTACGGTTTTTGTTGATTTCCCCAAACTCTTCACCGCTTCCGGATTCGCGAGAGAGTTCATGCCTCTGTTTGAAGGGATAGAGACGTGGACCTGTTGCAACCGTTATTGGAACGGGACGATACAGTCTCATAATCGGATTCGGTGGAAATCGCTTCAGGAACGGCGTCCGTCTCGACCTCAAACAATAAATCCGAATCTCCTTTCCCTCCTACCAAGCAAATCCGCCGTTTTATACACTGATCGAACCATCAGTCCTTTGACGTTCTGGCAATTCTTAGCGTCAAGTCTAATGATTCAGCATGAACAACGCGAGATGCAACTGGCACAACATCTCGGCGAGGAAGTCACGATTGCACTAATCGACACTGCGCACAGCGGGCCGGTTAAGACGCCATCTGTAATTGCGGCGATTCCGATAACCAACCGAATAGGTTTGGAAGCGGACTTGACGAGACTTCAAGGACATCGTATTGTCGTAAATGGCAAGCATCTTCAATTTGGCGACTCACAGACCTATCGCGGCGTCGCCTTTCGGCCGGTTCAACTCCGCTTGGGATTTCTCTTTTCACTCAAGGGCGCTTATGCTCTCGTCAACGATTATTGGATTATTGGCACAACCGTTTCCGGCTTGAGATCCGTGATTGACGCCTCAATGGGCGAGTACCCGGCTCTTTCGGAAATACAGTTTCCCGAACCGGCGACTGAGCCGCGAGATTGTCACCTTCTCATTCAACCCAATCTCCTGTTTTCGGAACTGAGGAGCTATATGCCGATTCTGGGATTGATGGCGCCCTTGATGGGGAATACGTTTGACTTCCGCTTGATACAGCGGACAATCGCCAACCTCGCTCCACTTGAAACCCTGGGACCAATGTCCACCGGTGTTGACTTCGACGGTGAGGGGATGAACGTGGAAATCCAAGTGACGATCCCTATAGGCAATAAATCCTAAAGGGAGCTCCATGTTTGACCCGAGATAGCGTTTTTCAACTCGCGCCTTTCGCCCGCCATGCGATAATCTTGTGCGCAACCGTCATCACAGGCGCGGTCCAAATCTCTGCGCGACGTTCCGCTAGATGCTTGCAAAGCTCGCGGAAGCAATCCGCCGGCAGTGGAGGCCCATGGAATAACGGCATAAGGAGTCCGCCCGAATTTGGCTCCGCTTGCAGCCCGTGGAGCGTCAAGATGAGCCAGCGTCCGCCAGCCGTACTTTCATCAACCAATCTGCACAAATCTGAACCCGACATCCAACCGGCGACAACAGACGACGTTAGATAGTGAAGATCCGTCAGTAGCGGGTGATTCGCCGCCTCGCCGAGCCCGCGCGCAGCCGGAAAATGCTTGGCGATTATCGGTACGTAACTCTGTCGGTTCATTCCCTCACCAACATAACTTTGATAGCACGGATAGCAGAAGGTGCGAGTCTGTTGCTCGGGAATAAGCGCATTCAGCCGTCTTTCTGCCTCTACTACGTCTGCCTCGATTTCTTCCAAGCTAACGCTCTCAAGGTGTTTGTCGGTATCCCAACCGAAATTGCGCGTGCAGATATGTTGAATTGTGTGATTGCCGATTTCATGACCGGTCAGCGCCGCCTCTCGCCACGGCAAGTATCGTTGAGCCCAGTCAGCGCCGCGCGGGTTGATATAAAACGTGCCTCGCAGATCATACTCCGCAAGGATGGGCATCGTAATATCCAGATGTGACGCGCTGCCATCATCGAATGTCAGTGAGACAGCGGCTTGACAATTATCCGGCCAGGGTAAGTTTTGGGGAACGGACATCTCGTTTTCCCTCAGATTTTGACGGCATTTGATGATGTGATTATTCAGTAAAATCAGTCTTGATGGGAGGATTCGCAATGCGTTATAACTTGGCGTCAACAAGGCTATGATAGCATATCTGCTTCCACCAGGCAACATATTTCTGATGGCAAGTGGTTGATTCGCCAAATATATGGTTCAACCGAAACCATCTAACGAATGAATAATGAGTAGGATTTTCTATCGCACTCATTATTCATTCGCTTGATCGATAGAGATTCCTTTTTTCCTCAAAACTCGGTTTCTTCCCCGTATCAATGTAGCTTTACAGCATCGGCATAACGACTTACGCGCTTCTGTAGGGAACAACGATTGTTGTTCCCTACACATGACGGGCAACTACACACTGACAATAGCGTGAAGTATAATGAATTCGGAGCAAGAACGTGAACAAAGCGCCGATTTTGAGCGGTTGATGCCGTTTTTGTCGAGGTTATTGCGGTATTTGGTGAAAAATGAACCCAAATATAGGTACAATAGTAGGTACAAAAAGGTGAACAAAACGCCGAATTCGGGAGAGCGTTCACATCCTTTCGAGTCGAGAGATCCTGTGGTGAAGCGGTTTCTCACGCGTCCAGATGTGAACAAGATGTTAACATTCGCAAAAATGATTCCGTGATTTCTTACCGGACAACGCCCGATACGGAACGAGCAAGTAATACCAAATGTCACAGTCGAGTTGAAACGTGCGATGAATTGCATTACTACAAACCCAAGGCTCTTGTAACTTATAGGTTGCGAATTAGTGTGAGCGCATGACGAACATGGTTTCCTTTTGCTCAGCCGGGTCAAACGCGTGGTTGATAGGGGATTCAGTGAAATTGTAACGCGGTCGCGCATCTTACTCGCTCTCCAGTTGTCCGAGTGGTTTGGATTCTGCGGGATTACACCTTTATGTGTGTTTAGTTTTTACGTATATACACTCGGTGTCGGGTAAAGTTGCATTTTTTTTTAGGGGGAGACAGTAGCCAGTAAAGGCAGTGAGGAGTGGGTGGATTGTCTGAATCACGGATTAGGAGATCTCTATCGCACTCATTATCCATTCGCTTGATTGGATTACAGGGATTGAGACATTGTAACGCGTTATCGGTATAGAGGTCGGGATTTTGATGTCCATAAGGATCAAGTTAAACATTTTAAGGCGTATGTTGCGCCGATTCAATGCCTTAAATGGCGCTGGTTTCCGTAGGCGCCGGTGCGGTTGGAAACCGCACCTACGGTGTGGGGGCGACAGAGATTTCTTCCCCACCCCATGGGGACCACGTTAAGAGTTTTGCTACGGAGAACACCATCAATACTAGACGAAATCCCTTAACTTGATCCCTATGGAGGTCGGGATTTTGATGTCTGTTTCCACCGGGTCGGGATCGGGATATTCCTCCTATCGGTTGCGCGTGGCGATCGCAATCTAACGGAATTTGGTACAGAAACGACCAAACCGTAGATTCAACCGAGCGAATAGCGAATGATCAAGCGAGTGGATAGCGAGTAGGATTTTCTATCGCACTCATTATTCATTCGCTTGATCGATAGAGATTCCGTTTTTCTTCAAAACTCGGTTTCTTCCCCGTATCAATGTAGCTTTACAGCATAGGCATAAGGACTTACGCGCTTCTGTAGGGAACAACGATCGTTGTTCCCTACACACCACGGGCAACTACAGGCTGACGATTATGTTAATCCCAATAATCACATAAATCACAGTTCAGACATGGATAGCCACTCCGGTTGCATAGTTATCAGATGAAAATGTGATAGACAACACCACGCGATTTTGTTAGAATGCAACTGAGCCATAAAGATTGTTGCAGCGGCGTGGTTGCGAAATCACGAGGCATTTGCCACTGGAGATTTTGGTACGGCGCGAGATGATGCGAAGACGGAGCGCCGGCGAAATTAATCCCGCGCAGGTTTTTTGACTGTGTTCGGCAACCACCGCCTTGAACTCATAACTTTCGACAAAGGTGTCATAACATGGGTGGAAAATTCGATGGTAAAGTCGCATTGGTAACGGGCGGAGGCTCCGGGCTCGGTCGGTCAAGCGCATTGGCTTTTGCGCGAGAACGGGCAAAAGTGATTGTCTCCGATATCAATGTGGAGATCGGCGAGGAAACCGTACGCACGATCCAAGAAGCGGGTGGGGAGTGCGTCTTTCTGCAGGCAGACATGTTGGAATCAATCGACATAAGGGAGATGATTGGCAATGCCGTTGATGCTTACGGACGGCTTGATTACGCCTTCAACAGCGCGGGCGTCGGTCCGGCGAAGAACGCCCGAATTGATGAGTGTTCGATCGAGGATTGGGATCGGGTCGTGAACATCAATCTCAGAAGTGTATTCCTGTGTATGAAATATGAACTGCGGCAGATGCTCAAGCAGGGCAGTGGCGTGATTGTCAATGTGGCTTCGATTTATGGATTGGTCGGTCACGGCGGTGGCGGTTCGTCTTACGTCGCGAGTAAACATGCCGTCGTCGGATTGACGCGATCGGCTGCGGTAGAGTATGCAAAAGAGGGGATACGGGTCAATGCCGTTTGCCCCGGCTATACCCGCACACCGTTAATTCGCGGCTTGCTTGAAGATCCGGAGAAGACGGCAGTGGTAGAGTCATGGCACCCTATGGGGCGGCTCGGATTGCCGGAGGAGATCTCGGAAGCTGTGGTGTGGTTGTGCTCCGACGCCGCTTCGTTTATTACCGGGCACGCCATGGCGATAGACGGCGGTTATGTCGCCCAATAGTCCTTTTCCATTTTCTCCATGCGAGCGCGCATGATTACTTTGTTTCAACCAACTTGTCCAAGAAGGGAACATCTAAATGCAGAAGCCCAATATCCTGCTGCTTATGTCAGACCAACAACGTTGGGACAGCCTCGGGTGTAACGGCAACACCTTTGTTTCGACGCCTCACATCGATCAGATGGCGGCAGAGGGGGTGCGCTGTGAAAATAGTTATACCCCGTGGCCCGTATGCACGCCTGCCAGAGCGACGATGTGGACCGGCGTCTACCCGCATCAACATAGAGTGAAGTTCAACACTTATGACATGAAAAACCTATTCGAGGATGTCACGTACGAACGGCGCACCGTATTTGACGCTCTCAAAGAGGCTGACTACACTACCGCCTATTTCGGCAAATGGCATCTGGGAGATGACGCGCCGCCCATGTTCGATGTATGGGAGGGATTCAACTCGTTCGGAGGCCATTGGGTTGATGGTCAAAAGGATGGCATCTATAAACCCGATTTGCAGACCGATCAACTCATCGAATTTTTGGAGGGGCAAGCAGACGCCGACAAACCGTTTATCGCGGTTAACGGATATTATCCGCCGCATGACCCATATACGGCGCCGAAGCGCTTCTATGAACCGTACCGAGGCAAGGGTGTTCCGTTCGCCGGGTACTATGCCGCGGTTAGCGCACTCGACCACAACGTTGGACGAACAGTTGAGGCGTTAGACCGACTGGGTTTAAGGGACGACACCATCGTGGTTTATTTCTCTGACCACGGCGACACGTTCCGGTACCGCGAAGGTTGGAGGTACAAGTTCGTCTGCCACGAAGACGCTATCAAGGTGCCGTTTATCGTGAACTGTCCGGCGAGAATACAGGGCGGAGCGGCACTAGATTCCATGATTGGACTTCAAGATTTAATGCCCACCATTCTGGACTGGGCAGGGTTGGATATACCGGACCACCTGCACGGTCAGAGTTTAGTTCCTTTGCTGGATGGAGAATCCGTTCCTTGGCGCGAGGCATACTACGTGGAGAATATCTTGTTCCAGAACAACCTGGAACAACGATGCATCCGCACGAAGGAATGGAAGTTGATACTCAGCGATCGTCCTCGAACGGTTAGAGGCTATTCCTCTCCGAACCACCTATACAACTTGGTGAATGATCCGGAGGAGGAGTTGAATCTCTACGACGCCCCCTACGAAGACCAGCACAATCAGTTCGCCCATTACCCGCCCTTCACGGACGTGATTGTCGAATTGGCGCAGTTGCTCAGGCAATACGCCGAGGAGATTGGGGATACATTCGGGTGTGAAGTGGCGGACAATTGTCTGATTGAGATGAAACATCGGGAGTCGCGCGACGGATGAGCTGTCGCGACCGGGAGATCGCTCCTACAGTAGATGTGTTTTTTGATTGAGAGGCTAAAGGGATGGCAACAGTTTATCGAGTTGAGGCGGATAAACTGCGACGTTTTACTCAACACTTATGCGAGGCAGTCGGGACGCCGAGCTATATTGCGGAAACCGAAGCGGAAATTCTCGTGAACGCCGACTTGAGAGGTCATACCTCGCATGGCGTTTACCATCTTCCGAACTACCTCAGAGCCGTGGAGGACAAATCGCTGATTCCCGACGCCGTTCCCGAGATTTTGAACGAAACCCCGTCTGCCGCCCTCGTGGACGCGCGGAGCGGATGGGGACACTATTCGGCTACGTGGTCGATGCAACTCGCCATGGACAAGGCGGACGCAACGGGAGTTGGCGCGATCAGCTTGGCGGGCGCGAATCATATCGGCAGGTTAGGCGAATATTCCGAACAAGCCGCCGCCGCAGGATTTATCAGTTTCGTGACTTTCGGCGTCAGCGGGCGGAACGCAGGCATTGCAACGCCGTTCGGCGGCGCCGAAGCGATGCTGAGCAGCAATCCCATCGCTTTCGGCGTGCCTGCGGCGGATGGCAGGCATCTCATTTCGGATTTCGCGACAACAATGCTGGCGAATGCGAAGATAGATGTCTATCGGATGAAAGGGATGGAACTCCCGCCCGGATGTATCGTGGATAAAGACGGAAGACCGAGTACCGATCCGAACGATTTCAACGCCGGCGGCAAGAGCCTCGTTTTTGGCGGCTACAAAGGGTACGCGTTTTCGCTATTGACATGCTTGCTGGCCGGACTGAACGGCGCTTTCGAGGCGGATAGGTCGGAGATGTTTGGCAGCTTCTTTCTGGCGATTAAGGTCGGGGCTTTCGTGCCCTCCGAGGCTTACGGGCAAAATGCGGCGAGTTGTCTTGATGCCATGCGAAATGTCGCGCCGGCACCGGGGTTTTCCGAGGTGCTTGTGGCTGGCGACATGGAGCGCCGCAAGACGGAGGAGCAGTTGGCTAAAGGGATTGAGCTGCCGGAAGAGCTGATGATCAACCTTCGAGCATGCGGCGAAAAATATGGTATCAGCGAGAAACCATAAACCGGACAAGGGCAATTACCGCTTGTTGCGAATCGTTTTGATTGACGAGGTACGAGGGCAGTGAAGGACGAACCGAAAAAACCCATACTTGACGACTTCTTTTCCCGGAATGAAAATGTACGCAAGGGGCAAATGTTTGGCTATCCCGCGTATTATGCGGGACGGTCCATGTTTGCTTGTTTATACGAGGGCAAAGTGGGATTGAAGGTGCCCGAGGAGAAGGCGAACGAAGCTAGGGCTAAGGAAGGCGTATCGGATTTCCAGCCGTACGGCAAAGCCAAAATGCGGGAATGGATTCAGTTTGATTTTGATTCGGAAGAGGAATTGAGCCAATACAGTGACCTAATCGACATCGCAATTAGGTATGCGGAAACGAGGCAAAGGGAGAAATGAAGGGCTTCTTATGAGGAAATATTGTTTGGCGGTTGTTGCTTCGGGTGTGTGGATGAACCTTTCCGCGGTTATTCGCAACGAACTTGTAATTAAGTGTGTGGGTCAAAGGATTTTGAAGTAATCTGTAGAAGCATTTAATATTCCGGTTTCTATTCAGGCGACACACAATCAAAATAAAGACAAAATTGTTCCCGGTACTGCCTGAAAGCATCTTTTTTCAGGGTACCATACTTTTTAATGACCACCGACTTTGACACAACAAAAGTCTTTCTGACCATTATCTTGGATGTCTTGGGAATACCTCCTACACTAAATTTGGAAGAATCCACTAGGCTTTCGTCTTGGTATAATTCCCTTAATTGACCACTGATTGAAATACCGACAAAATCATCAAAGGGAAGATTATCCTTTAAGACCAAAACTGGTCACTTCCTCTACCTTCCCAAATCGCTGAAGTAGAACTCACACAATACGACATCCGATGCCCTTATTTCTATTGCCACACTTCATCCTCCGAGTCATCCAGCCAGTCCTCAACCATATTAGCGCTATGATTCGAGAATAGCCGAGTCTCCGCTTTATCATGTTTTGCTTGGCGCGCTTGTTGCTCATAGCGTTGTTTTATGAACAGGAAAAAATCGTAAATTTCCTGTTGCGCCTGCTCGGGTAAAGATTGCCATTCCTGATTATCAATCGCTTGCATTACTATTCTCCATAAAATAGTTTGTTCAAGGCTTTATCATCCTCGCTGACCTCAAAATCCTCAGCGTCTATTTCCGAAAGATTCACGTACAACTGGTTTTTGTCCAGCAGTTCCGCCAGGAGTTTCTTCTGCTTGTTTAGCCCGTTTTCTTCTTGACCGATGGCAACAAAATCATCGACGGCATCTTCCGGGGTTTCCTTGTTCACATACCAGTTTAGGAATGAGTTCTCGGCGATATCGCGCCAGAGCGCCACAAGTTCGCGAGTTGATTGCGCGGTTTGAATTTTGTCCATGTAGACTTCGTTGTACCGCATGAGTTCACAGTAAATGAAATCGCCGCCGCCCTGCCAGTTGACGGATTGGGAAATGCCGCCCGTGTCGAATTGGATAGTTTCAAGCAGATTTCCTTCTTCCGCGACTCTTCTTCCAATGACCTTTCTCATCCGCTCCTTCGTTACGGTTTCAGCGTAATCCATCTGTTCAATCGCGATCCACCGGCGGTTCATTTTGTGGGCGACTGCGGCAGTGGTGCCCGAACCGGCGAAAAAATCAACGACAAGATCGTTCTCGACCGTTGACATTTCCATAACGCGTTTGATTGTATCCTCCGGTTTGGGGTTGTCAAACGTTCTTCCGTTGAACAATCTTTTCAAATGCAAAGTGCCGCGTTGCGAATTAACTTCCTTGTCCCACCATACAGAACGGGCAAAACGAGCAGCGCCTCGATATTTTTCCACAATCTGATAACGATTGCTTTTGTTCACCGCTTTACCACAGATATTGATATTAAGGTTTCGGAGCGATTTTTCCTTGCCCCAGCGCCAAACTGTTTGAACTCCTTGAGATATTGCGGGCAAAACCTTGACGTACCCTTCTTTTGGTTCCAAAGAAATTTCAAAAAAACCGTTCTCATCCCGACTCGCAGGGTTGAGATAAAAGGCGTAGACGAGATTCGGACGATTTTTTTCATTGAAAACAATATTTCTATTCCGAAGTTCCCTTACTTCAAAGCCCCCATCTTCGTCTTGGTACGGAAAGGTCTTATCTCTGTTTTCAATTGGAAATATCTTATAACTATTTGACTTTGAAAACACATTGATGAATTCATGCATGTTTGCAACGCCGCCATAATCTCTGCCACTAGGATTGTTGACTACAGTAATGACCTCAATGAAATTTTCACTGCCGAAAACCTCGTCCATCAAGACTTTGAGGTAGGCTTGCTCGTTATTGTCACATTGAACAAAAATTACCCCGTCATCCCGCAGCAACCCCCTCGCCACTTCCAATCGATTTCTCATGAACGTTAACCAACTCGACCGATTGAAACTATCGTTATAGCCGAAACTATCACTTCCCGTGTTGTACGGCGGATCAATGTAAATTAGTTTCACTTGGCTCCGAAATTGCGCTTTTAGCGTATGCAACGCTATGAGGTTGTTTCCCTTGACTACAAGATTTTCGCGTATCGTTCCCTTCTCATCGCGCCTGATTTCTGCTGCGTCATGCTCCCCGTCAACCGAATAGCGTTTCCAGTTGGTTAGCGCTTTCGGGTCAAACAAGCAGTCAATCTCGTCCTGCGCCAGCGCTTCATTGAAAAATATCTCGGAGCGTTTCTCTTCCTCTTTGGTCTGCCCGCCCTCCAAAACACAATCTTTGTAGGGCCAAACCAGGGACACTTCGCCGCGCTCTCGCAGCGATTTGTCGTCTATGGTCAGACCGATTCGGTTGCGGAAGCGGGTGTATGAGTTCGCGAGGAAGTTTTTGTCGCCAACGTATTCTACGAACGCGTTGATATTGAAGACCCAGTGCCCTTTGATCTCTTCAAAGAATCTGGTCTTTATTTCGCGATCATCAAGAAGCAACCCCACGAGAGCATGGTCGATCTTCCATGCCTGATCAATGACCGCCGCCGTGACCAATTCGCCTTGGTCGTCAACAAATTGGGGTACAGTTTTGAGGAGATTGATTAGTTTTTCGTGAAAACGCTTTGTCATGGCGCTATCCTTCATATCATTCTAGACATTCTAGACAAGCGTCACGGCATACGGAGTATGCCTACTACTATTGCGTCCGATGAGTCTTGGCTTGAAAACATCCGTGCCTCAATATTCGTTCTCGTTTTTGCGCAGTTCAGATGCAATCTGGGCGAGCAGCCCCGTCACGGCATCTAGGCAAGTTTTGTTGGATAACGCGTAGAGTTCATCGCCTTGGAAGGTGATTGACAGTCCGCCCAAGTATTCATCCGCTTCAATAAACTGACGGATGGAGCGCAAGTGAGGGAAATACTGTTTCAAGGAGCTGAAAGTAAAGAACGGATTCCGCGCAACGGCTTTCCTTATGATATGAAGAGGCAGTTGTTTAAGCGGGACATCGCGCTGATCCGCTTCTATAATCTGTTCGGCGCCGAGGCCGCTATCTAAAATCGCTTCCGAAATTGAGCCGCCGGTAGGGCGCGAGTGATGGTAGTTCTTTAACGATACGCCCAGATCCGCAAACGAGCTGACGTATTCATACCGGTTCTTTATGCGCTCGTTCACGTAGAGCAGTCCGCGTCGGTAGAAATCCGTTTCCTTAAACGAATTCTTCAGTTTAAGAGTTTTTTTGACGGTCCACCCCTCATCCTCCATCCCTTCATTGACGAGAGCCGTGCGCAGTTCGGATATGTAATTTGAATCATTCAAACTGTGATAGTGCAGTTCCTCCAACACCCGGAGCCCCGCCGTTTGGTCTTTGTCGAATTTTCGCCTGAACGGATCGGGATTGCCCTTTGTAACAAACGGGAAATAACGCGCTCCGCGCCCGATTAACTGCGCTTCGGCAATCGTTGTTTTGCCGGGTTTCCCCGCCTTTGCGTCTCGTGTATGATAGCAGCGGACAATATCGAACAGATTCAGGACATCCCATCCCTCATTCAGTTTTTGCACCGCGAAGATGGCGCGGATTCGATTGTCGTTGTCCTCAAGGGTGTTGAGCAATATCTGTTGATTCTCTTTTTCGGTGTCTTCGTTGACAGAGATGCAACGGTTCTCGTTGAATTCCCTACGCAGCCTGTTCACCAGTTGACTAGCGGAAATCTGGTTTTCACGGTAGAAATCGAAAGCCCTTTTGACCAACGGCAAGGTTGAATTGTCTCGAATACGCAGAACCTCCGCCTCCGACAGATTCTGAACGATAGCGTGAAACCGGGCTTTGTTCTCTTTGGATTGCGCTATGGTCTTTTGCGCTTTGAACAGAATAACCGGTTTTAAGTTAATCCGATGTTTGGCGGCGACCTCCTGTTTATACTGATTGAGGATAAGCGCCTGAATGATTCGATCTTTTTCCTCGAAATCCGCGCGAACGATGTTGACCTCTTTGGAATAGCCGTCATTTCGGAACTGGCGCAAATCGTACCGATACAAGACTTTGCTACGATATTTATCCACAAGGTTCTCGTGCGTGTAATCCAAGGTCGCGGTAAATTCCAGCAACAGATTGTCTTCGTTTTGACCGAAAATGCCCTCCACTGTCCTTTCCCAACTTTCAAACAGTTCGCGTCCGGATTTCGTACTGGTATTGATATGGTGCGCCTCATCAGCCAAAAGTACGATTTTTTTGTCTCTGAAATCCTCGTAGGTTAAAGCGTTTTCCTTCTCCGTCGTCAGATCGGTATGCAGTTTTTGGATGGTCGTGAAGCAGATATTGATATCGTTTTTGTTGACTCCTTCAAAATTGGCGACTGGTGTAACCGAGACGTGTTTGTCACCGAAATGGAGGGTTTCATTGAACAGGTATTTTGACGACAGAGGATTAAGGAAATTGTGCTTTGTCTTTTCGATAATGTTCGCGGCATTGACGAAAAAGAGGAAGTTTCGATACCCCTTTTCATACAGATAGAGAATCAAGCCTGCCATAATGAGCGTCTTGCCGCTGCCGGTCGCCATGTTGAACAGAAGATGCAGGGGTTTTTCTTTGCGCGGGAAATCGTTGTTCAAACAGTGAAAGAATCGTGCGAAGGCTTCCTCTTGGTAGGGACGCAGTTCAAACACGGGATTCAGGTTATCCGTGAGGTATGCGGGAATCTCTTTGTTCAATCCGCCGAATCTAGAGAAGGAATCCAGTTCTTCATACAGGAATTTTTTAGGCATTGAACACATTCACCACGTCATCCCCATTCACATCCGCTGGGTATTTACTGGTCACTGCCCATCAAGCGAGTGGACAGCGAGTAAGATCTGCTATCGCACTCACTATCCGCTCAGTTGGCGGATCTCTATCGCACTCGCTATTCACTCGTTTGATCCTACTTCAAAATTATCATCCGCCGCGACGCCGCATAATCCCCCGCCCGGAATTGATAAAAATAAATCCCGCTCGCAACCGCTTCACCGTCCTCATTCCGTCCGTCCCAATACGCCGCCTTTCCACGCTCCGCGTAATAACCCGCCGCCTGATTCCCGAGCGCCAACCGCCGCACCTGCGCCCCCTGTGTGTCATAAATCGTAATCGCCACCTCCGCCTCTCGCGCAAGACGATACGGTATCCACGTCTCCGGATTAAAGGGGTTCGGGTAATTCGGCAACAGCGCCGTCTCTTTCGGCGTCAACGCCGCAAGCAACTGTTGGAGGAAGCGGATTCCCCGTTGAAAATTCGCATCAACGGCGCCTAAACTTTGTGCCTGGGCGAGCCATGCCGCGACATCCGCCGCGCTAATAATCGACAGGTTTAGAGAAGATGCCGAAGGCGCGGCGCCGTCACCTCCGAGCGCCCCGGCAACCTGAACAAGGTCAAGGATATTCACCATCCCATCCCTGTTGACGTCTGCCTCAGGGTTATCTGTTCCCAATCCTTGTGCTACCACCACCAAATCCAAGATATTCACCACGCTATCCCCGTTCACGTCCGCCGGATTCTTCGGCTTGACGCGCAAGTACATTTCTCCGTCAATGTCAGCGAGTGCGTGTTCTGTGGCTATTATGCCGCTCGCCACCCCTTGCGCCTCCTCCGGCAGCGTGATGACTTGCGAGGCGCCGCTGTGGTTGTACACCGCCCAGCCGTTGGTGAATTCGCGAATGTAAAGCCCCGGGATGTCTTCGTCGTAAAGTTGGGATTTGGGGCCAACGGGTTGACCGAGGTCGGCGTCCCAGAAGTCGTACCAGTATTTGTAATCGTGATGATCTATTGAGAACACCACGTAACCGTCCGAGTGGGTCAGACTCAACGTTGTGGTCGCGCGCATATAGCGGCGATTTTTGGGACTGTCGGGGTACTCGTTGGGATCTGATCCGCCTTGAAGGGCGTTAATCGTAGGTTCGCCTCCCAGATTTTGCTCTAACCAACGCAGCGAGTTCTCAACCCGAGTCAGTCTTGCTTCAAGGATCTCGCCGGTATGACCTTGAAACACTGAGGACTCCATATATCCGCTATTCATAAACGGACCGGTGAGAGGCATTATCCGGTGATTCACATTGCCCATCATAATAAAGTTCGGTCGCGTTGATTCCCGTATCCGACGGACAATATTTATCCTCGCTTGTATCGCTATGTCAAGGGGGATAAGATCTCCGACCGTGGACGAAGAATCGTCCCACCAGTCAAAGAAAATGCCGTCATAAAGCCCGCATCTGGCGACCGCGAGCGCTTGTCCTACGATAATATCCTGAACAGTAGGGTGAGCGAAATTGATGAGACGCCAGCCGCGATCATTCTTGAGTGCGATTTCACCATTCGCGTCCCGCAGCCAATAAGGGTGATCATCCGGAAATGTGTCAATGTCGCCGGTATCATGATTACTCACTCCGGCAATGAACACCGTGTTCGGATTCATAGCGTGAAACCTGTCCCGCAGTTCAATCGAGAGTGGCATTAAACCGTACACATGCCATTCGTTGTCAATTTCCACGAATTCTTGTTGGAACATCATAATATCACTAGGGATCAAGTCGTGATATGCTCCCTCCGCGATACGCCTATCCCAATAATCGGGGTACTTGCGAAGCAATTCTTCGGCTTTGTTCTCGAGCCGCGTGGAAATTGGCGCGAAGATTGAGGGAAATGAACGGTTTTCCAACCGCGGTGCAAGCGGCTTCGGCGGAATATCGCAACTTTGATCGTACTCAAAGAGGGACAATGCCAATCCGTCTAACGGCGAATGATCCGCGATTGAATTGTTGTGAATATGGAGGATTTCCAGATTGTACAAGCCGGCTAACGGATTCACGTCAGAAATAGTATTGTATGCGAGTCCTAGGTGTGTTAACGCTGTCAAGTCGGCGAGAGGACGAATGTCGGATATACGGTTAAAGTCCAGATAGAGTCGTTTGAGCCGCGTTAATGACGACAGTGGAGAAATATCGGTTATCGAATTATTTCCCGCTTTATTTCCCGATAAAAACAGATATTCCAATGTTTTGAGGGATGCCAGCGGGGCCAGATTCGTTATGTTATTCCCTTGCAAACCTAAGTTATTTAGGTTTAGGGCGTATTCTATGCCTGTCAAATCGGTTATGCCCCGGCGTTCCGCCGGCAGTGCCCCAAGACGCAGCATGTCGGCTTGGGTAATAATGAATCTGTCAAGACCGAGGGCATCGTGGATAGCGGAACGCAGATTGGGATCGGGGATATCGACAACCGGACTGTCCACAACCGGACTGTCCGCGTCGAGTATCGGGTTGTTTTGAGTATCAAGGTGTTCTAAATTTGTGAGTTTCTCAAGAGGGGTAATGTCGGTAATACGGTTGTTTTGAAGTTCAAGGCGCTTTAGATTTGTAAGATTCGCAAGTGGAGTAACATCCGTAATAGTGTTGTCACGCAGCGCCAGGTGCGTTAACCCCGTCAGGTTGGCGAGGGGGCTGATATCCGCGATGTTGTTCGAGGCCAAATCAAGTGTGGTAAGTTGGCTAAGGTCGACCAGGGGCCTGATATCCCTGATGTTATTGTCGCCCAACAGCAATGTAGTAAGTTCGGTAAGGTTGGCGAGGGGGCTGATGTCACTGATTTGGTTGCTGAGAAGGCGTATGGAAGTTAGCTTTACAAGCGGAGAAAGCGGGCGTAAATCGGAAATAGCGTTGTCATGAAGCAACAATAATGTGAGAGAGGTGGCGTGTTCCAAGCCGGTGAGATTCGCGATATTTTGGCGTTCCGCCTCAAGTCTTGTAAGCCGTAGCATATCCTCTCTAGTGATAGCTGGCGCGTCAATTTCAAGGGTTCGACGTATGATGGCGCGCAGGTTAAAGTCGGGGATATGGACAACCGTACTGTTCGCATCGAATATCGGGTTGTTTTGAGTATTGTTGTTTTGAGTATTAAGGTGTTCTAAATTTGTGAGTTTCTCAAGAGGGGTAATGTCGGTAATACGGTTGTTTTGAAGTTCAAGGCGCTTTAGATTTGCAAGATTCGCAAGTGGAGTAACATCCGTAATAGTGTTGTCACGCAGCGCCAGGTGCGTTAACCCCGTTAGGTTGGCGAGGGGGCTGATATCCGTGATGTTGTTCGAGGCCAAATCAAGTGTGGTAAGATGGGTAAGGTCGACCAGAGGCGTAATATCCGTGATGTTGTTGTCGCCCAACAGCAATGTAGTAAGTTCGGTGAGATTGGCGAGGGGGCTGATGTCACTGATTTGGTTGCTGAGAAGGCGTATGGAAGTTAGGTTTACAAGCGGAGAAAGCGGGCGTAAATCGGAAATAGCGTTGTTATGAAGCTTAAGGGAAGTGAGAGAGGTGGCGTGTTCCAAGCCGCTGAGGTCCGCGATATTTTGGCGCTCCGCCTCAAGCTCCGTAAGCCGTAGCATGTCCTCTCTAGTGATAGCTGGCGCGTCAATTTCAAGGGTTTGACGTATGACGGCGCGCAGGTTAAGGTCGGGGATATCGACAACAGGACTGTCCGTGTCGAATATCGGGTTGTTTTGAGTATTAAGGTATTCTAAATTTGTGAGTTTCTCAAGAGGGGTAATGTCGGTAATACGGTTGTTTTGAAGTTCAAGGCGCTTTAGATTTGTAAGATTCGCAAGTGGAGTAACATCCGTAATATTGTTGTCACGCAGCGCCAGGTGCGTTAACTCCGTGAGGTTGGCAAGGGAACCGATATCCGTGATGTTGTTCCAGCCCAAATTAAGTGTGGTAAGCTGGGTAAGGTCACCCAGGTGCCTGATATCCGTGATGTTGTTGTCGCCCAAATTAAGTGTGGTAAGTTGGGCAAGGTCGCCCAGGTGCATGGTATCCGTGATGTTGTTGCCGCCCAACAGCAGTGTAGTAAGTTCGGTGAGGTTGGCGAGGGGGCTGATATCCGTGATGTTGTTCGAGGCCAAATCAAGTGTGGTAAGCTGGGTAAGGTCGACCAGGGGGCCGATATCCGTGATGTTGTTGTCGCCCAACAGCAGTCTAGTAAGTTCGGTAAGGTTGGCGAGGGGGCTGATGTCACTGATTTGGTTGCTGAGAAGGCGTATGGAAGTTAGGTTTACAAGCGGAGAAAGCGGACGTAAATCGGAAATAGCGTTGTTATGAAGCAACAATAATGTGAGAGAGGTGGCGTGTTCCAAGCCGCTGAGGTCCGAGATGCCGCGGTTTCCCGCGTTCAGATCCTTGAGAAGGAATCGCAAAACAGGGGCATCCAACTGGACATCGGGACAGTCGACAATATCAAGCGCTTCGAGAATTGCGGCGCGCAGATTGGGGTCCGGGAAATGGACGACTTGTGCAAACGCAGCGCTGCACACAACGATATAGAGCAATAAACTGAATGCGATCTTTTGTCGGAATTTCATTAATTCCTCCTCATCTATGCGGTTTCCCAGTCTAATCCGAGTGTTCACCTATAACAGAGCAACCGAGTATCCACCAACTAGCAGATATTCAACCCGATCTGAGTTCAGCAACTTCAAGAACTCTTTGAAGTCGAGTGGTAGTCGGGTCGTAGCCATAGTTAATCTGCCGCATCAATTCAACGGCTTGCAAGCGTTCCTGTGGTGTTTTCGACTGCCAATATTCCTTGTCGTCCGATTTTTCAAAGGTTGATGCCACTGAGAGGGCGCTCTTATCCATTTTGGAAGTATCTATTGCTTTCATGCGTTTTTCCCTTACTTTCTCGGAACACCAGCCCCTTCACGGCGAGGCATTTCCGAATACAATCCGACGCCGTTCCAAATTTCCTCGCGGGTATGAAATCTTAACCTCCCAGCTTTTTTTCGCTCAAGAATATCTTCCATATCCTCGTAAAGCGGGGATTCCTCATTGAGGTCAAAGATTCCTTGCTCCCGCATAGAAAATTCAATGAGCTCTTCACGAACCACCTTGCGAATGATGCCTTCCAACTGCGCAACGGTCAGCGTGATTTCTTCTTGTGTAGCGGTTGCATCGTTAGACATATTGATTTTCCTCCTTCAAAATCGGCAGCCATTTCCTTTCTAGCCGAAGAATGAGTGTGGCTTGCTGAAAACCCGCTTATCAACTCGGCAAATATTTGTCGTGAAGTTGCTCTTTGACAACACCCTCCGATATCCATTCGTTGATCTGTTCGTCCGAATAGCCAATCTCTAACAGAACTTCTCTCGTGTCGCTTCCAAGTTTTGGCATCGGATTGCCCAGTCTGATGGGGGCATTCTTCAAACGGGCGTACATCGGCGCGGGGGTGTCCACCGGATTTCCGACGGGGTGGTCCATCATCCGAATGACAGAGATTGATCTGCCATCGTCCCACTCCTCAACGGTGGCGTCCGAGTTGACCTGATGTATACTCCGCTCTGTCAGAAATTGCGTCTTTTGTAGGAGCGATCTCCAGGTCGCGACGTGTGTTTCCGGCAGGTGCGGTTGGAAACCGCACCTACGGACCAGATGCTTGAAAACACGCAATTCTCGGCAGCGCAAAGTATATTTCCTGATTATACAAGAGGAGATATTCTACCACATTGAGTTGGACATGCCAACTGTAAACAAAAGCAGTGGACACCGCTTTTTCCGTTCTACCCGACCTACGGGCTGTCATGCGAGGAAGATTTTTTGAAACCTTCCTGTTGCATAATGACTCTTGCCGTTTCCCTGGCAACAATAATCTCCTCATTCGTCGGAACGACAAGAAGCTTAACGCGACTGTCGCTGGCGGAAATCTCCCCTTCGCCGGAATGACGCCGATTCTTTTCCGAATCCAGGCGGATGCCACACCACTCCAGCCCATCACAGATAGCGGAGCGGGCGGTAGCGCTTTTTTCGCCTACTCCACCCGCAAAGGCGATAACATCAACCCCTCCGAGCGCGGCGATATAGGCGCCGATGTATTTCTTGACACCGTAAAAATAGGTGTCCATCGCGAGTCGGGCATCGTCGTTGCCAGCGTTGGCGGCGGTTTCCACATCGCGCAAATCTCCGCTTACCCCGGAGATTCCGAGCAGCCCGGATTCTTGAATCAGTTGGCGGCGAATCTCGTCGGCGCTCCAGCCCTCTCTGTCCATCACGTAGAGGACCGCGAACGGATCGAGATCGCCGCTGCGCGTTGATTGGAGCACGCCGTATTGTGTAGAAGCGCCCAGGGTTGTGTCAATGGATTTTCCGCCGCGGATGGCACACAAGGACGAACTTCCGCCGAGGTGGCATGAGATTAGACGCAACTCGGGATTTTCCGGCTCTTCAAGCAATCGGGGAACTCGTTCGGAGACATAACGGTGCGACGCGCCGTGAAATCCGTAACGTCGAATATTGTGGTTCTTAACCCAAGCGCGAGGCACGCCGAACTCGTAAGCGTAATCCGGAATTGTCTGGTGGAACCAAGTTTCAAAAACAGCCACCAGCGGGGGGTTTGGAAGGAGTTCCTGAAAACTGCGGATGGACGCGATATACGCGGGATTGTGAGTCGGTGCAAGCGGAATATACGCTTCGAGCGCCTTAATCACATCATCGGTAATTAATGCGGACCGCCATATATCCTTGGCGACGATGGTTTTGAAGCCGACTCCCTCCAACTCTTTCAAATCTCTTACCGCCCCCGCCTCAGGATCCGTAATTAAATCTATCGCGTGCGCAATGGCGGCATTGTGAGTTCGCGCATCAATCTCTCCGTGAATCTCAGGCTTTCCGGGAACGGAATGCGTGAACAATGATGGAGAATTGCCGATTCGTTCTACCACCCCTTTGGCAAGCGAGCGCGATGTCTCGATGTCAATAATCTGGTATTTGAATGAGGTGCTGCCGACATTGGCGCAGAGTATTCGCATATTGTTTGTTCGCTCGGTCAACTCGTTGAACGCAGATGCATCGCCCAGTGGTTCAGGATGCCGCAAGAAAAAAGCGATGCCCATAGGCATCGCTCTATTTGATCATCGCTCAAGCACGTTTCAGTACCAAATTAATCTATGGTAGGAGGGATTTAACTTATTCGCCTTTGCCTTTGTCTTTGCGGTCTCTGCCGTTGTGATCGCTGTTGTTGCCTTGCTTGCTGCGGTAAGATTCGTGGTTGACGTTTCAGACGCTTCAGTAAAACCTCAACCTCCTCTTCATAGGTTTGAAACGGATCTTCCATTTCAAACGGATCTTCATGAGTAAAATAGATTTGATGCCAATCAACAATACACGGCATATTGTTCTTGAACAGGTAGCGCATGATAGCGGCACGGGCCTTTGCACGCGTATCTTCCGGGGCATTGCGCATGGCGGCGTCAATTCTTTCCGGCGTTACAAGTTGTATCATTTGTCCCTGGTTTTCCAGTTCATAATATAGGCTTCTATTCGGATGGAGATGGTGATATTCCAGATCTAGACTTTCAAGCCAGGGATCGTCCCAACCTAGACCTTCATCCTCCATAAACGCCTCAAGCAGCCATTTCTTGGCTGCCCAATCAACGCGATCGCGCACACTCTGCCAATCTTGTTCAAGATCATCTAACACAGATTCCCAATTTGTCAACACCCAATCCGTATCATCGTCTTGCCCTTTCAGGAGTTTTTGAGCGAGTTGAAGATATTTGCGCTGGAGGTCGATTGCCGAGATTGTTTCGCCAGACTCGAGCTCAACGATCCATTGAAGGCTCTGATCACGCGAGATGTCTTTCAACGCCCCCACCGGGTCAGCCAAAGCGACGTTATGAGGTTGATGTCCTCGTTCGATGAGGTCAAGCACGAGCGACGTCGTTCCAACTTTAAGCGCCGTAGCGAATTCGGACATATTGGTGTCGCCTACGAGCAGGTGGAGACGCCGATATTTCGTGTAATCCGATAGCGGCTCATCACGCGTGTTGATGATCGCTCTGCTAAACTGGATCCATTCATAGATTTCAGTAACGATGTGGTCCGAGCGTTGGGATATCTGAAAGCCGTGAAACGAGTCCTCCCTTGGAGGAGCATCCTCGAAATCCAGAATCTCTTCATATCCCCCTACTCTGCCTGCTCCGGCATAAACCTGTCTGGTAACGAAGAACGGCATTAGCGCCGGAATAACAACCTTGTAAAACGGAATGTCGCGTCGGAGTTGATAGTTTTCGTGACAACCAAATGTCGCGCCGGTGAAGTGATCGATGTTGTTTTTGAAAAACGAGATTTTGTCATTTAACTCCAACTCATCTGTGATATGCGTTATCAATCGTTCAATTGCTTTGTCGTAGGCAACAATCGAAAGAAGATCGACGCATTCCGGCGTTGCATATTCAAGGTGCCCCATGTCCACATAAAGCCGCCCGCCATTGAACAAGAAGCCGCCATTGCCCGGCGGTTCACCGTAATCGCGATAATGGATGTCGGGAATGCCGAGTTGTAGTTCGTGGAAGACGTGGTCTCTAACCACGGAGGCGACGCCTTCGGACGAAATGCCGAGTTGATTCGCTTCGACCATACACCCGAATTCCGTTTCAATTCCAAAAATTCGCTTGCTCAAAATCTTCCTCGATTGTTTCGACGATAAAGGTGGAACTTACGCAGTTGGCTGTTCAGAGCATTGAGTACTTTGCGTTGGAGAATATTGCGCTTATTTTCTGAGCTATAATGGTTTCCAATAGGACTTACTCAGCGCGGGGCGTCGCGATTCGGAAATCCCATAGAACGTACTACGCGCCAATTACTCGTTTGATCCCACAGTGTTTGGAGTATCGGTGCGGTTGGAAACCGCGCGAATCTCTATCGATCAAAGGAATGGACAATGACTGCGATAGAAAATCCTACTCATTATTCATTCGCTTGATCCCCGCTGGGACTAAAAGACTTACACAATCAGGTAATCGCAACTTCGTGTTTGTGCCAACTGACTCAAGGAGTACAATGGGAAACTCAACGAATGATAGTTAAATGTTCTAAACTTGATCTCTATGGTGGTGGGCAGTGCCCACCCTACAACGGGATTGGCATGGTGCGGGAATGTACCAGCCGCATCCTGTTGATCGGAACGCGTTTAGTGCGAGTGCCTGCTTCCTATGCTTGATTTCGCTGAAGTCGGGTCAGGTCGGCGCGTCCGAGTCCGGTTAGGCGGCTCACCGTATCAAGATTCATTCCTTCTTCGATCATACGTTGCGCCACTTCTGACCGTTCCTCGGTCCTGCCTCTTGCCTCGCCTTCAGCCATACCTTCAGCCACGCCCTTCTTGAAGCCCTGTTCCAGCCAGCCTTCGCGACCGAGTTTGACCGTGTGCATCAGTCTCTCCTCCTTATCTTCAATACAACTTGCTTCTATCTCTTGCAACATATCCATGCTGAATTCGCCGGCGCTTTCTTCCAAACTGTGCGTGGTCTGCCTTACCAGCCGTAATCGGTCTTCCTTCGGCAAAGCGAGACTGCCGACAAAAAACGCCGCAATCGATTCAGCGTTCAACTGCTGCAGACTTTGCAGCGCTAACAAATACGGGTACGAATTGGGAAACAGCTTCGTTAATGTCTCCCTATCCTGCCCGGCGAGATCCAACAGCAGATAACCAAAATCAAGTGTAATCTCGCTACAGATATCGTTGGACGAGTCGCGAAAACGGCTCGACAATCGCCAGCGACTTTTTGCCGTAGAAACGACAATCGCCACAACTTCATCCATGGCATCGGCGTAAAGAATTGTCTGATACGAGAGCAACTGTGTGAAAATATTCTTGGCTTGAACGCTTTTGTGCTCAATCAGAAACACAACCCGCTGACCATCTTTCGTTCATCACCGAGACAATCGCGTCTGCCCGCCGTTCGTTGCCCTCGGCGTCGGTGAAAACTGCGGTGTCGAACTTCAGTGTGCGGAAATCTAGTCGAGTTGCCTTTTCCTTACCAAGCAAAAACTTCAACAATTCTACCGCCAGTTTCTTATTGTTGGTAAATACGGCGGTAAACAGAGCGTTGTGCAGCGCGCGTGCTGACATTGAATTCCTCCCTCTCTAAATTGTGCAGCGTCATTCTAGAGCGTAATCGCGCCGAATGCAACCATGAATCAAGAAGTGGGGAAGAATTGCCAAAGGATGTTTCACACTAATCCCATCTTGTCCGCCACACGCAACTTGGGCGCTGCTGGTGGGCAGTGCCCACCCTACAACGGGATTGGCATGGTGCGGGAATGTACCAGCCGCATCCTGTTGATCGGAATGCGTTTAGCGCTAGCGCACTCTCCCTATGCTTGATTTTGTTGAAGTCGGGTCAGGTCGGCGCGTCCGAGTCCGGTTAGGCGGCTCACCGTATCAAGATTCATACCCTCTTCAATCATACGTTGCGCCACTTCTGACCGTTCCTCGGTCCTGCCTCTTGCCTCGCCTTCAGCCACGCCTTTCTTGAAGCCCTGTTCCAACCAGCCTTCGCGACCGAGTTTGACCGTGTGCATCAGTCTCTCCTCCTTGTCTTCAATACAACTTGCTTCTATTTCTTGCAACATATCCATGCTGAATTCGCCGGTGCTTTCTTCCAAACTGTGCGTGGTCTGCCTTACCAACCGTAATCGGTCTTCCTTCGGCAAAGCGAGACTGCCGACAAAAAACGCCGCAATCGATTCAGCGTTCAACTGCTGCAGACTTTGCAGCGCTAACAAATACGGGTACGAATTGGGAAACAGCTTCGTTAATGTCTCCCTATCCTGCCCGGCGAGATCCAGCAGCAGATAACCAAAATCAAGTGTAATCTCGCTACAGATATCGTTGGACGAGTCGCGAAAACGGCGCGGCAATCGCCAGCGACTTTTTGCCGTAGAAACGACAATCGCCACAACTTCATCCATGGCATCGGCGTAAAGAATTGTCTGATACGAGAGCAACTGCGTGAAAATATTCTTGGCTTGAACGCTTTTGTGCTCAATCAGAAACACAACCCGCTGACCATCTTTGTTCATCACCGAGACAATCGCGTCAGCCCGACGTTCGTTGCCCTCGGCGTCGGTGAAAACTGCGGTGTCGAACTTCAGTGTGCGGAAATCTAGCCGAGTTGCCTTTTCCTTACCAAGCAGAAACTTCAACAATTCTACCGCCAGTTTCTTATTGTTGGTGAATACGGCGGTAAACAAGGCGTTGTGCAGCGCGCGTGTTGACATTGAATTCCTCCCTCACTGATTGTATAGCGTCATTCTAGCGCGTAATCGCGCCGAATGCAACCATGAATCTAGAGGTGAGGAAGATTTGCCAAAGGATGTTTAACTCTAATCCCATCTTGGGGGAGGTTGTAGAGGTTGTAGAGGTTGTAAATAAATAATATTTCACTATCTGTTGATATGCGTTATACTATAGGCATGACAGAATTGGAAATATACTTCACGCTGCTGAAAATTGCGTGTTTTCAAGCGTCTGGCGGTTGGTGCGGTTGGAAACCGCGAGGATTTCTATCGCACTCGCTATCCACTCGCTTGATCCTACAAAAGACGCAATTTCTGACAGCGCGGAGTATAGTTCCGATTTGAGACGTGCAATGAATTGCACTACTACGAACCGCCGATGATTGTAACTTATAGGTTAAGAATTAGGATAAGTTTTGGCGGAGGATGAGGCGCCGGCTAAACGCGCCCCCATGAGGCTCCGCTCTCAAACCTTAATCTGCGGCTTGGTCATCCTCGTCAACGCTATGCAACATGTCGTCATCCGCGCTTGGCAACTCTTCGGGTTCCGAATATACCTCAATCTTTCGGAAACTAGGCACGCCGCTGCCTGCCGGAATCAACCTGCCCATGATGACGTTTTCTTTCAAGCCTTTTAGATAGTCCTTTTGTCCCACGACCGATGCTTTGGTCAGCACGTTTGTCGTCTGCTGGAATGAGGCAGCCGAGATGAAACTTTCCGTACTTAGCGCGGCTTTCGTGACGCCTTGCAATATGGGGTCAGCAATGGCTGGCTGGCGTCCATCTCTTTCCACGCGACGATTGATTCGATCGAAGACTGACCGATCCACCTCATCGTCCTCAAGAAACTCCGTATCTCCTGCCGAGAGGATTCTAACCTTATTCAGCATTTGGCGGACAATGACTTCAATATGCTTGTCGTTAATGTGTTCGCCTTGACTACGATAGACTTCCTGCACCTCGTTAACCAAGTAGGATTGGGCTTCCTCTTCACCCTTTATCTTCAGAATGTCGTGCGGGTCAAGGAAACCGTCTGTCAGGCGGTCACCGGCTTCTACCCAATCGTTATCGTGAACGACGAGGTGCTTTCCGACAGGTATACGGTACGGGCTACTTTCCACTTCGCCATGCACAATGCGAAGTTGGCGCATTCCTCTAGATATATCCCCCAGTTTCACGTAACCTTCGATTTCGGCAATAATGGCTCTATCCTTGGGCCTTCGAGCTTCCAGAAGTTCCGTCACACGGGGCAACCCGGTGACAATATCTTGACTGGTTGCGCTTTTTTCCGGCAGTCTTGCCAACACGGTTCCGGCTTCGACCTCTTCACCATCGGCAACGGACAGATGCGCGCCTGTCGGCATCAAGTAACTCGCCAACATCTCACCGCCGGGCACTTGAATTTCCATGCGGGGCTGATCGTCGCCTTTGTATTCTACAATCACGCGTTCGGCAAGCCCTGACGCCTTGTCCTCTTGAACGGTATGCCCTTCAATGATGTCCCGAAATACGACGGTTCCGTTGTGTTCTGTCAGAATCGGCACGCGATACGGATCGCGCTCAAGCAGAAGGGTAGGGGGCGGGTCATTCGTCTCCGTATTGCCCTTGGTTACCGGCGCGCCATCTTCAACGCAAAGCGTGGCGCCGATCGGCACTTGGTGGCGCTCCACTACCCTGGAGTTTTCATCGACAATCAACAACTGTGCATTGCGAGAAAGCACAACCGTCTCGGTGACCTCGGATTCCGACGGATCGGATTTGGCCATTTTGCGATTTGCGGTGTCAATGTTGTGATACTGAACCCTTCCATCATGTCGAGCCTCAATCCGGGACTGGAATGAAGCCGACGCGGTGCCGCCCGTATGGAAGGTACGCATTGTCAACTGCGTTCCCGGTTCTCCGATTGACTGAGCGCCGATGATGCCGACAGCTTCGCCGATGTCTATCAACTGGTTTGTTGTCAAATCAGCGCCGTAACATTTGGAGCAGATTCCATGCGGGGCTTCACATGTCAGCGCCGATCGGACGCTGACCTCTGTAATTCCTACCGCTTCGATTTTCTCGGCAGTCGGCGGGTCAATCAAATCATCTTTGGAGACAATCGGAGTGTTGTCGTTCGGATCGATGATATCCTCGGCGGCAGTTCTACTATGGATTCGCCCGGCGAGTGTGTCATCTTCCGTTTCTCCGGCGACTTTCGTGATTCCGTTGAATGTGCCGCAGTCGGTCATCGTGATCATCACATCCTGAGCGACGTCAACCAACTTGCGTGTGAGGTATCCCGAAGAAGCTGTTTTAATTGCCGTGTCAGCCAGCCCTTTGCGTGCGCCGTGAGTCGAGATGAAGTATTCAAGCACGCTAAGGCCTTCGCGGAAACACGATTCGATTGGTTGCTCGATAATTGCCCCGCTGGGTTTTGTCATCAACCCGCGCATGCCACTAATCTGACGAATCGGTTCTTTCTTGGAACGCGCTCCGCTATCCGCCATAACGTGCACCGGATTGAATCCTTTGATTTCATCTTCGCGCCCCTCTTCCAGGGAATCAAACAGCGCGCCTTCAACCGATTGAATCAATTGATGCCACACGTCGATTACCTGATTATACCGTTCTCCTTCGCTAGCTCCGCCGCGCCGGTATTCCGTCTCGATTGCGTCCACTTTCTTTCTCGCTTCGGCGATTAATGTTTCCTTCGCATCGGGAATAATCAAGTCCTCCATACCAATCGAAAGGCCGGAGTAAGTCGCGTACTGGAAGGCAACCCGTTTCAGTTCATCAAGGAATTCGACCGTTCGGCTATTTCCGAGTTCGTTAAAACAGTGAGAAACGAGTCGAGAGAGGTCCCTGGATCGAACCTCCTGATTGATAAAACGGATCCGTTGCTCCGTTTCCAGATCAGTGAACTCAAGCTCGGTAGGCACGACCTGATTGAAAATTACGCGTCCGACCGTTGTCTCAATGGGTTCAGTCGCGCCATCAACGTGCAATAGGATAGATTCGTGCAGCTCCAGTCTATCGCATTCATGCGCCATGATCACCTCATCGGAATCCCGGTAGTGGCGTAATTCTTGATTGTCGCGGTCGGCGGCTGGAATAGACTTTGTCAAGAAACTGCAACCGAGTACCATATCAAGTTCGGGCACGGCAATGGCATCACCATGGGCGGGTTTCAGAATGTTCCGGGGCGCCATCATAAGTATCTTTGCCTCAATCTGCGACTCCACCGACAGCGGGACATGCACCGCCATCTGGTCGCCGTCAAAGTCCGCGTTGAACGCTTTACAAACGAGCGGATGCACGCGAATCGCTTTCCCTTCGACCAGAATAGGCTGGAATGCTTGGATTCCGAGGCGATGAAGCGTTGGCGCCCGGTTTAGCATCACCAAGTGCTCATCGATCACTTCTTCAAGCACCTCCCACACCTCCGGCGATATCTGATCGGTCATGTGCTTCGCGCGTTTGATGGTGTGCGCGTAATCTTTTTCCTGGAGTTTTCGGATAATAAACGGCTTGAACAACTCAAGAGCCATTTCTTTCGGCAAGCCGCATTGGTGAAGTTGAAGGTCGGGGCCAACCACGACAACGCTACGTCCGGAATAATCGACTCGCTTACCCAATAAGTTCTGTCGGAAACGGCCAACCTTTCCTTTCAGCATGTCTGCCAGTGACTTGAGTGGGCGCGTCCCGGGACCACGCACCATCCGGCCATGTCTGCCGTTGTCCAACAAGGCATCAACAGCTTCCTGCAGCATCCGTCTTTCGTTACGGATAATGACTTCGGGGGCGCGCAGGTCCGACAAGCGCTTGAGCCGATTGTTGCGGTTGATCACGCGCCGATACAGGTCGTTAAGATCGCTGGTAGCGAAACGTCCGCCATCAAGCGCTACCAGAGGTCGCAGATCGGGAGGAATAACGGGAATAACCGACAGTATCATCCATTCCGGTTTATTGCCGGACTTCTTGAATCCCAATACCAACTTGAGCCGTTTCGCGAGTTTCTTTGCCTTTTGCTTGCTGCCGGTTTCCTCGAGTTCGGCGCGCAGGGTTTCAATTTCCTGATCCAAATCGATATGCGACAGCAGTTCATGGACGGCGCTAGCGCCCATTCCCACTCGAAAACCATCGGGAAATTGCGCCTGATGTTCGAGGCACTCTTCTTCCGTCAACAACTGCTTGAATTTCAGCGGGCAATCCGGATTGGAGACTTCCAAAACAATGAAAGATTCAAAATAGAGAACCCGTTCAACGTCTCGCGAGGACAAGTCCAAGAAAAGGCCAAGACGAGACGGTATCCCTTTGAAGAACCAAACGTGCGACACAGGCGCGGCGAGTTGAATATACCCCATCCGTTCTCGCCGAACGCGCTGAATTGTCACCTCTACGCCGCATCGATCACAAATGGCGCCTTTGTGCTTGATACGCTTATATTTTCCGCACGCGCATTCCCAATCCTTCTGCGGACCGAAAATAGCTTCGCAAAATAACCCGTCGCGTTCAGGACGAAATGTGCGGTAATTTATGGTTTCGGGCTTGCGAACTTCGGCACAAGAACACTCGTTCATCATGGGACAGGGCCAGATGCCGTTAGCGCGCCGTTTGCACGACGTCTGTTTTGCCCAGGCTTTTATCTGATCCGGTGATGCGATTCGTATTGATATTACGTCGAAGTTATTTAAATTCGCTGACACGGCAATTCTCCTTTGAATTATGCGGAAGATGAGAAGGCTGACCTCAACTTCCAGTGTACGGGGTATCACTGAACCTCGTTACGTTTATCAATATGTTCAAAACGGGTAGTTCTCCTGAATGGAGAAAGTATACCTAACGTCGGGTAATATTGCGCTTTTTGCTCAGCAGTTGCGGTTTCTGACGAGACGTTTGAAGCGTCAGCCGGTCGCGATTCGGAAATCGCGAGACCTCTATCGCACTCGCTTGATCCCACATTGCCGGGAGCATCGGTGCGGTTGGAAACCGCACCTACCGGGACGCGAGGATCTCTGTCGCACTCGCTATCCACTCGTTTGATTCTTCAGCGGACGCGATTTCTAGCAACGCAGCGTATCACCGTCGGGGAGACGGCCAAATCATTAATCGTGATCTTCCAACCATGGCATTGTAGAGGAAGCGCCAATATCATCGGATTCCGCGTCGCGTTGTTCAAGATTGACATCGAGTCCCAAACTCTGCAACTCTTTGACAAGAACGTGAAAGGACTCGGGAGTGCCCGGGCTCGGCGCGTTTTCCCCTTTGACGATAGTCTCGTAAATCTTGCTTCGACCTGCCACGTCGTCCGATTTAATTGTCAACAATTCTTGAAGGGTGTACGCGGCGCCGTATGCCTCAAGCGCCCAGACTTCCATCTCTCCGAATCGTTGTCCGCCTTGTTGGGCTTTTCCGCCGAGCGGCTGTTGAGTTACCAGGGAATAGGGGCCTGTGCTTCGCGCGTGAAGTTTGTCGTCAACCAAATGATTGAGTTTCAGAATGTAGGTGTAACCGACCGTGGCTTTCTGCGCAAAAGGCATCCCCGATCGTCCGTCGTACAGCGTCGTTTTGCCGGTTTTCGGGAGATCCGCCTTCCCAAGCAGATCGGAGATTTCCGACTCCGTAGCGCCGTCAAAGACCGGGGTGGCAATATGAAGCCCCAACGCTTGGGCGGCCCAGCCAAGATGGGTTTCAAGAATCTGTCCGACATTCATTCGGGAGGGGACACCCAACGGGTTTAGGACAATGCTTACCGGGGTGCCGTCCTCAAGATACGGCATATCCTCGGGCGGAAGAATCTTGGCTACGACCCCTTTGTTGCCATGCCGCCCTGCCATCTTGTCTCCAACGGAGATTTTCCTACGATTAGCAACGTACACCTTGACAAGTTTGATTACACCGGGCTTAAGTTCATCGCCTTTTCGAATCTTTTCCAACTCGGCGTCCTTCTCGTCGGTGCATTCCTTAATGCGGCCATCGGCGAGTTGTTGGATACGTTCAATGCGAGCCATTGCGGTGGCATCATCAACTACAATCGATTCGAGCGCAATGTCGTTTTGGAACAGCGCTTCGGTGACGACATCACCCTTTTCCGCCAATTGAAGATCACCGTCGGAAACCGGTTGCGCTACCCGTTTTCCGAGCAAAGCATGTCGAATTTCTTCATCCCGTCGGCGATTGATCAGCTCGCGTTTTTCCCGCCACGTTTTTTCAACCGTTTTCTCCTTCGCGCTTTCGCGCAACTCGGTCTGCCTGTCGTATTCGCGCTCCCTGCGGGAGAACACCTTCACGTCGATAACGACACCCTCTACTCCGGGTTTGGCGTACGTCGAGGCATCGCGCACTTCACCGACCTTCTCGCCGAAAATAGCTCGAAGCAATTTTTCCTCGGGAGCCAAATCGCTCTCACCTTTCGGAGTTATTTTTCCCACAAGGATACTGCCTGGGCGGACGATTGAACCGACACGAACAATGCCTTCGTCATCAAGTTGATTCAGCGCTTCTTCCGAAATGTTGGGTATATCACGAGTAATCTCCTCGCGTCCCATCTTGGTATCGCGCGCTTCCACGTCAAATTCATCAATATGGATAGAGGTGAACGTATCATCCGAAACCAAATCCTCACTGATGAGCAGCGCATCTTCAAAGTTATATCCTTCCCAAGGCATAAACGCCACTAGAACGTTGTTGCCGAGGGCAAGTTCGCCGTTGTCGGTGGCGGTGCCATCAGCGATTACTTGATTCGCTTCAACATGTTCGGCTACCGTGACGCAGGGAATCTGATGGATGCAAGTGCCGTTGTTGGATCGCTTGAAGTTGGTCAGACGGTATACATCGTAGCCCATTTCAGAGAAGGACTGTTCACCGCCGTCAACGCGGAAAGCGTCATCGGTGCGGACGATTATCTCGGAGGCGGAAACACTTTCAACAACACCATCGCGTTTTGCAAGCACTACAGCGCCGGAATCGCGAGCGGCTCTATATTCCATACCTGTTCCCACCAAGGGCGCCTCCGGACGTACGAGTGGCACCGCCTGACGTTGCTGGTTCGCTCCCATAAGAGCGCGATTGGCATCGTCGTGTTCAAGGAAGGGAATCAGCGACGCGGAAACACCGACAATCTGTTTTGAGGAAACATCAAGATAATCAACTTCCTTTGGCGACTTTCTCGGGAAATCACCTTTGAAGCGGGTGGACACCTGATCTTCAATTATTTTCCCACTTCCATCAAGCTTCGTGTTGGCTTGCGCGATGACGAGTTCGTCCTCTTTGTCCGCTGTCATGTGGGTGACCTCGCCAGTGGCGACGCCATCGTTCACCTTCCGGTAAGGCGTCTCCAAGAAACCGTATTCGTTTACGCGCGCATAAGTGGAGAGCGAAACAATCAAGCCGACCGAGGGGCCTTCAGGCGTTTCGATTGGACAAACACGACCGTAGTGTGTACGGTGCACATCCCGAACTTCAAACGTGGCTCGTTCCCGATGGAGCCCGCCGGGTCCTAGTGCGCTGAGTCGCCGCTTGTGCGTCAACTCATCAATAGGATTGGTTTGCTGCATGAACTGTGAAAGTTGGCTGGAGCCGAAGAAGTCTTTGATTGCTCCGGTCAACGGTTTCGGATTTATGAGATCCGGTGGTGTGGCGGTTTCCAACTCTTGCGCCGTCATCCGCTCTCGAGTGGCGCGAACAATCCGAATCACCCCGGCGCGTATTTGGTTTTGGAGGAGTTCGCCGATGGCACGCACGCGACGGTTGCCCAGGTGATCGATGTCGTCCATTTCACCATTGTTGTTCTGAACATGCATCAGATAGTCGAGCGTAGCCGCGATATCTTCCCGCCGCAGAATACGAACGCTTTCGTCCGGAAGTCCGTTTGAACCGGATGAATCATCAGGCGCGCCGTTGCGGTAGACGGGAAGCGCTCCAAGTTTTTCATTGAGTTTATAGCGCCCCACACGGGATAGATCGTATCGGTCAGGATCAAAGATTAACTTCTCAAAACGGGTGCGGGCGCTCTCCAATGTCGGCGGGTCACCGGGTTGAATCCTGCGGAAAATCTCAACCAGCGCCTGATCTCGGATGTGGCCTTCTTTGTACTCGGATTGAAGGTCACGCTGCAGCGTGTTCCTCAGAAACTGAATCCTTCGCGCATCTTCCTCGTCCAGTATTTCAATGCTTTCAACACCGGCTTCTCGAAGTTTCGCGAGATCTTCTTCTGTCAAGTCGGCATTGGCTTCAAGCAACACTTCTCCAGTGCTAGAATCAATGACAGGGGCAGCGAGAACTCTGTCCTGAAGCGCTTTGCTATCACCGCCCAACGTTTTCGCTTCGGTCTTCGCGAATAATTTGAGAATCTGTTCGTCGGTCTCCCATCCCAAAGCACGCAGCAAGATAGTGACGAACATCTTTTTCCGACGGTCCAAGCGCACGTAGATTTGGTCTTTGATGTCGTATTCAAACTCGATCCAGGCGCCGCGGTACGGGACGATCTTGGCGACAAAAAGTTTGTGTCCGCTCGTGTGAGTTTCTTCGTTGAAGGTGGCGCTGGGGGAGCGATGGAGTTGGCTGACAATGACGCGCTCAGCCCCGTTTATGAAAAAGGTGCCTTTCTCCGTCATCAACGGAATTTCGCCCATGTAGACATCGGACTCCTTAATATCAATGACGTGTTTGTCTCCGGTGTCTTTGTCTTGTTCGCGAAGTATGAGTTGAACGCGAAGTTTTAACGGCACACCGTACGTAAATCCGCGATATTGACACTCGTTGATGTCGTATTTCGGGCTACCGAGAGAGTAACTGACAAACTCAAGGCTAGAGGTCTCCGAAAAATCCGTGATAGGGAAAATCTCGCTGAATACAGCTTGTAAACCTTGATCTTTGCGTTTATCTTCGTCTACATCAGTTTGTAGAAATTCTTGGTAGGATAATTTCTGAATCTCAATCAGGTCCGGGAGATGCATGATTTCGGGTGATTTCGCAAAGGAGAGACGTTCACGTTTCCCAAAGTTGACTACATCGGGCATATTTTCACCGTTTACCTTATGTGGGGCATACTATGCAGTTTAATTGCAATGCGTCGGAGGGAGGTTGAGGGAAAACATCAATGGCGGCCATGGATTTACCCTAAAATAAGCGCAACAGATAATTATACACCAACTCGAAATCAAATGTCAAATTTATTTTGAAAATAATTTTAGGCGCTGTTGACATTTTCTGGCGATTTATGCTTTGCGCCGTAACCGGAGGTCGCGATTCGGAGATAGAATCTCTTTCAAGATCTTCTATCGCACTCGCTATCCGCTCGTTTGATCCCTGGATGGAGGAAATTGACGCCGACGAGAATTGAATGTTACTTGTGGAAAGAATAATCCCGACGCGGGATAATGGCGTGCTACCAAGTAACACTCGCACAAAAAATCGCCAAGAAGCCAGTCATAGAGCGAAAAACGAGTATCGAAGGTCGTCCCGATGTGGCTGTAAGCGACATTACACATTGCGCTCCTCTGGAGCGCGGGAATTTGGACATATCGCATTCTATCCACATGTCGATCCGCTGGATCGAGGAAATGCTCTCCGACTAGAATGAATGTTACTTGTGGAAAGAATTATTCCGCAGCGGAATTATGGGGTGCTATCAAGTAACACTCGCTCAGAAAATCGCCAAAAAGCCAGTTATAGAGCGAAAAATGAGCCTTCGGGGGTCGTCCCGATGTGGCTTTAAGCGACACTCGGGCAAGCGGGGCAAGATGCCCCGCCTACGGAGCCGTGGAGCATCCTTGACATGGCGCTCCGCTGGAGCGCGGGAATTTGGACGCATCGCATTCTATCCACATGTCGATCCGCTGGATCGAGGAAATGCTCTCCGACTAGAATGAATGTTACTTGTGGAAAGAATTATTCCGACGCGGGATAATGGCGCGCTATTGCGCTTGCCCTCTGCGCAACAATCGCTTATAATGTGAGTCAATTGCGATTTTGGATTCGGCTCATGTCAACAGGAAGCGCGAAGGGACCTTGAGAATCCGAGTTTTCAAGAAAAGCTTTGCTTTCTGGCACGGTTTCTTGACTTGAACAGAGGAACGAATTTCCAACACCTGACCGTGGGACAGATTAAACCACCTTCTCCCGTCAAACTAATCGTTGGCGTCATTGCCGGCGACACGAGTCTGCTAGTTGCCGTACACCGCAGATTGCAAGAGCGATTCGGTGAAATCGACTTCATAAGCCAACTCATGTCATTTGACTATACAATCTACTATGAAAAAGAGATGGGGCAAGGGCTGCAACGTCAGTTCATCAGTTTCGACGAACTCATTATGCCCGATGAACTTGCCGAAGCAAAGCGCTTTTCAAACGTAGTAGAGTGTGAGTTCGCAGAGAAAGAGACGGCACACCGCCGAGTGAATCTCGATCCGGGCTATATTTCTGCCGCCAAGCTGATTCTCGCATCCACCAAGGATCACGCCCATCGTATTCATCTTCGGAACGGCATCTACGCCGAAATTACGTTGAAATTCCGTGACAAAACCTTCCAGCCTTGGGAGTGGACATACCCGGATTACCGTACGTCCGCGTATATTGAAATTTTCAATCAGATTCGCCAAATCTATTTGAAACAACTGAAAGAAAAAGGTTTGGGCGCACACCCGGTTTAGATGCAGGAGCATTCTATGAAAACGCAAAATCGGAATCTGTTCATCGCGACATTTCTTACTATCGTCCACCACTTGGTTCTAACGCCCGTATGTCAAAGCGCGTTGCCATCCGAGTCAAGAGCATCGGCGCGCGATCTCGGAATTCGGATCGGAATTTATGAGCCGGGAAAGCATAATGCGATTACCGATGTCGCGGGCGTGAGAATCGGTCATGTCACCTTGAATGTCGGAGACAATGTTCGCACGGGGGTTACCGCAGTGATTCCCCGTGATGACATTTGGTTAAACAGAGTGTTCGGCGCCGCCCATGTTATCAATGGAAACGGCGAGGCGACCGGCCTTGCTTGGGTCAACGAATCCGGCTTGATTGAGTCGCCCATCATGCTCACCAACACACTCAGCGTCGGCGCCGTCCACGACGGGGTGGTGCGGTACATGATTAAGCGATATCCACGCTCTCACATTATTCTGCCGATAGTCGCGGAATGCTACGATGGCGGACTTAATGATATTAGCGGGCTTCATGTTACCGCCGAACATGCTATTCAAGCAATCGAAAGCGCCGCTGGCGGCGTTGTTTCACAAGGATGTGTCGGCGCCGGCACGGGAATGCGTTCTTACGGATTCAAAGCGGGAATCGGCACGGCATCCCGCGTGCTAAACGTGGCAGATCAGACGTATACCGTGGGGGCGCTGGTCAATGCCAACGGCGGTCGTCGCCACCAACTCCGAATTGACGGCGTTCCTGTTGGAGAGGAAATCACGGACTTGACACCGGAGCGGCATCGAGATGGTTCATTCATCATCGTTATTGCCACAGATGCGCCGCTCGCGCATCGACAGTTGCTGAAACTTGCTCAACGAGCAACGCATGGGCTGGCGCGGACAGGCACGCCAAGCACGGTTAGCAGCGGCGAATTCGTCATCGCTTTTTCGACCGGCAACACAGCGCCCTCATCGTCCGAGGCTAGCCTGTTGTCAGTCAGAATGCTTCGTAACAGTCGAATGGATCCGTTCTACCAAGCTGTCATTGAAGCTACGGAGGAAGCGGTTATCAATGCCATGACGATGGCGGTTACGACTACCGGAAAGAATCGCATCGTTCATGCCATCCCCCTGGAGCGTTTACGCGCGTTGATGAAGAAGTATAAACGATACGCACGCGACGCGGGAATATCGACAGCGCGGTGAGTTATACCATTCCGTTTAGAGAACAGCGCCTACGGTGTTATTCAATTTAGGATGGCGTTTTTTAGCAGTGGCGCGGTTAGAAATCGCACGTGCCGGCGTTGTAGAAATAACAGTTAGGTTGCTGTTGACAGAGAATAGCATTTGTAGTATTATTAACGCGTGATTAATTCTTATGCGCTTGTACGACAAGAATTTCAGTCGATTTTCGTGACAAATTTGGCTGACAGATGAGTTCCAATGACAAGAGAGGGAACTACCAATGAACGAATTTCACTTTGACTTTCGGGACGTTTTTCGAGCTGGACGCTACGCGTTTAGCAGTAAAAAAATCACGGTGCATGTTATCGGTCTTGCACTCGCTTATCTGATTTACGAAGCGCTTGTGTATATCAGCCTCTTGATTGCCGGGGGAAGCGCCGTAAAGGATTTCTGGAACGAATACGCGTTAGTTCCAGTTTGCCCTATTGTGGATTATGAATTAGAGCCGTTGACAGTCGGCGCCATGTGGTTGGGATTGTCAGCGTTCTTTGTCATATTCTTTTTGACGAGCGCCATGGTGTCAAAAATCACGATACAGCAGTTGCGGGGAGACAATTTCTTTTCAATGAAGGAAGCCGCATCGTTCTTGAGGTATCATTGGAAAGCCGTCTTTGGAGCGTTCGTGTGCCCGATTGTGGTTGTCGTCGGCTGTATGCTTGCGCCGATTGGCGTGGGTCTGCTCGGCAAAATACCGTGGGCAGGGGAAGTCATCGTGGCGTTGTCATCGCTGTTTATGCCTTTCGCATTTTTTGTTGGATTGCTTTTAGTTTATCTGCTTATAATTGTGAGCGTCAGTTTGTTCTTCGCTCCCGCGGTCGTAGCCGCCGCCGACTCGGACACCTTTGAAACCATCTATCAACATTCTTCAATCGTTTGGCACCAGCCGTGGCGAATCGTGGTCTACGAATCCCTTTTATTCTGCCTTAAACTCATCTGCGTGCCGCTTTGGGCAATTTCTTGTTTGTTGAGTCTTAGCCTGATGATGTTGCCAATTCGCTATCTCTTGCCTACGGAGATGATTCTTTTCATGGGAAATGCGAACAAGTGGCTTGGCGATTGCATGGATGAGATATCCGCGCTGCCAATACTTGGGAATTTGGGGGTATTCGATACAATTGCCTTTTCGAATGTCTCCACGGCTCAGTTGTCGGCGTTTGAAAGTTTTTTTATGACTCTCACGTCAGTCTTTATTACCTTGACCTTGATGTTCGTCATGGCTCTAGTTGTGGCATACCTTTTCTCAATTGCTTCAGTCGGAAACACGATTATCTATGCGATATTACGAAAGCGATCAGACGGTGAAAACCTGCTAGAAGTTGAAGATGAACATGAAGAAGACCCTTTTCCGGACGATGAGATGTCACAAGTAAAGGTAGCAACCGAGGGAACACCTGAAACCCAGTCCGAGGCGTAGCCGACAGTCGTTAGGGATTTCAGGCGAGCTTTTCACTTCCCAGTGGCGACAATTGTGTGTGAATAGAAACCTAGTTTTTTCCGACGCGGAGACACAATTTCGACGAAAATCGATCAATTTCACGACTGTTCGGCAACGTGAACCAAAAACTCGGTTTCAAGGCATAGGACTTCACCCAAAATGAATTTTCAAATAGGCTCTGAGCAAGGCGGGAGATGTCAAATTTTGTTATCCCTCAAACATTGCGCGGCGCGCTATGAGATAAGAAGGGGATGATGTTATATGTTTCAACAGGTTTTGACCAAGTTTCTCGGAAGCAAACAGGACCGAGATCGCAAGCGATTTCAATCGATAATCAACGCGGTGAATCAGAAAGAGACCGAATTGAAGCGCCTCAGCGATTCTCAACTCCAATCGAAGACGACGCAATTTCGAGAGAGATTTGACGCCGGAGAATCGCTTGACGACCTTCTTCCCGAGGCGTTTGCGGTAGTGCGAGAAGCCGCCGTGAGAACACTGGGACAGCGTCACTACGATGTGCAGATAATGGGCGGGACGGCGCTCCATCAAGGTTGCATCGCCGAAATGAAAACCGGCGAAGGCAAGACGCTGACATCAACACTCCCCGTCTACCTCAATGCCCTCACCGGCCAAGGTGTGCATGTCGCGACCGTAAATGATTACCTCGCGAGGCGCGACGCGGAATGGATGGGGCAAATCTATAACTTTCTCGGTCTTTCGGTAGGCTTGACCATCAGCATGATGCCTCACGAGCAAAAAAAGTTAGGGTACAAGGCGGACGTTACTTACGGCGTCCACAGTGAATTCGGTTTTGACTACCTTTGGGACAATAAAGCGTCATATCTTGACGCAAAAGTGCAGCGAGGTCATCACTATGCGATCCTTGATGAGGTCGACAGCATTCTAATCGATGAAGCTCGGGTGCCGTTGATTATCTCGGAACCCTATGGCGAACCCGTTGAACTCTATACGAAGATTAACCGCGCTGTCGTTCGACTAAAGGCGGCCGAGCATTATGAGATTGATGAGAAGAGCAGCAAGCGGGGTTCCGTGGCGTTGACGGAGGAGGGTGTAGAGGAGATGCAACGATTGATTGGCGTTACGGATTTATACGATCACACGAACATGGAGCTCGTGCATCATGTGAATCAATCGTTGATTGCTCATCACCTATACCAGCGAGACGTGGACTATCTCGTTGAGCAGGGAGAGGTTGTTCTCGTGGATGAGTTCACGGGACGAAAACAGCCTGGAAGGCGACTTAGCGAAGGTCTTCATCAAGCTATTGAAGCCAAAGAGCGTGTTCGAATTGTTCAGGAAAGCCAAACCGGCGCAAGCATCACCTATCAGAACTTTTTCCGCATGTATGAAAAACTGGCGGGGATGACCGGGACGGCAGAAACGGAGTCCGCGGAATTCGGCCATATCTACAAGTTAGATGTTGTTGTAGTGCCCACAAATGAACCGATGATTCGCGAGGATCATGCTGATCAGATTTACAAAACAGAGGACGCAAAATATCGGGCAATCATCGATGATATCATTGAGCAACATAAAAATATGCGTCCGGTACTCGTAGGAACAATATCCATAGAGAAGTCCGAGAAATTGGGCAAGATGCTTAGAGCCAGACAACGAGATATGCGGCATCAGGTGTTGAATGCCAAGGAGCACGCTCGCGAGGCGGAGATTATCGCGCAGGCTGGCGTACCGGGCGCGGTAACAATCGCTACCAATATGGCGGGACGCGGAGTCGACATTCTGCTGGGCGGAAACCCCGACGGCATGGTTAAAGAGGCTCTGCGCAAACGAAACGTTGATCTAGACGCGATCGATGAAGATTCGGACGAATGGAAGGAGGCTTACGAGGAAGCCAAGGAGACGTGTGAAACCAATCGCGAGGAAGTCTTGAAAGCGGGCGGATTGCACATTATCGGCACGGAGAGGCATGACTCTCGCCGGATTGACAACCAACTACGCGGCAGATCGGGACGACAAGGGGACATCGGATCGTCTCGGTTCTATTTGTCATTGGAAGACGATCTCATGCGCAAGTTCGGATCGGAGCGACTATCAGGCATGATGGACCGCGTAGGCATGGAAGAGGATATTCCGATTGAACACCCGTGGGTCACCAAAGCCATCGAGAAAGCGCAAACGCGCGTGGAAGAGCGGCATTTTGAGATTCGCAAGAACGTGCTAAAATTTGACGACGTGATGAACACGCAGCGTCAAACTATCTACGACCTACGCGACAGTATTCTTGAAGGTGAAGACCTCAAGGAAACGATTTGGGGCATGATTGAAAATGTGCTGGATGATAAACTGGAAGCGGACATACCGGAGGAGGTGACGCAACAGGAAGAGTTGGAAAGTATCACAAAATGGATTGCGCAGACGTTTCCCATCGACTTCGCGGCGTGGGAGACGCCGGTACGAGAGATGAGTCTTCCACAACTCCGCGATCAGTTGCTTGAAACGCTTCGCGCCGCTTACGAAAAACGCGAGGCGGAGATGGGCAGCGAGAAGATGCGGGCTCTTGAACGGCTTCTGCTCTTGGATCGCATTGACAGCCATTGGAAAGATCATTTATACAATATTGATTATATTGAAGAAGGGATTCATCTTCGCGGTTATGGGGGCAAAGATCCGATAGTGGTTTTCAAGAACGAGGCATACAATGTTTTTGAAGAGATGTACCAGCGCATTGAAGAAGAGACCGGCGAGTACATCTTTAAAGTTCATCTTGACGTGGAAGCGCCGAGGCGCGCCGCCCCTCAGCGCGCCTCCCGACAATCTGGCGCGCCTCGGAGGCGACGATCGGCGCCAACGCGATCCAGCGGTGAACAATCCCCATCATCCGCGGAGTTTGCCAGTCAGGAAGCCATGGGAAGTCTTCCCAAGGTCGGTCGCAATCAACCTTGTCCTTGCGGAAGCGGAAAGAAATATAAACGGTGTCATGGGAAATAGATACACCGTTAAGGATGGGAGATGGGAAGGTTGAAAGGAACGTGGATTGGCGCGAATTTGGAGAGGAGAGAGAAGCAATCGGGGATTTAATGATCGAAAGAAGGAATGGCGGGCAGTGCCCAGGGGAATCGCACCTGATTTTTGGCATAAGGAAGATTGGAAGGATGGAAGACGGGAAGGGTGAAAATTTTCGGTCCACCCATACCTCAAGCCAGATGGATACATAAAACCCGCTGGATTCCCCAATACAATGGTCGCAATGTTGGGTTTCACTACGATTTTGGGGGGTATCGGTATCTGGATGGGGTTATCCTGTGGATGGGGCGTTCTTGATGTGCCGTTCAACCCAACCTACAGATTATCGCTACTGGCTTGAGGGTTTACAACGGGAAATTAGAAAATAATACGTAAATTCTCTTAACTTGATCCCTATGATGGTGGGCAGTGCCCACCCTACGAATATTTCGCTATTCGCTCGGTTGAGAAATCTCCGAAATGAGAAGTGTTTTCTCTGATCATTTTATGCTTGATTGTTTTCCTTACCTAGTATAACATGTATTGTGTAATTTTTTCGGAGGGATAAATTGACGTCGCAAGAAGAAATAATTAGTCAAGATTTGCTTGAAATTCTGGCTTGTCCGGCTTGTAAGGGTGATATTGAATATGACCCTGAGAATCAAAAGTTAATATGTGTCGGTGAATGCCGGCGCCGTTATCCCATTCGAGACGGTATCCCTGTTATGCTAATTGACGAGGCTGAGATGCCCTCCGCTTAAATGGCGAAAAGTAGGTTGTGAACGACTTTTTCGGGCGACTTTTAGGCTTGTGTTTCACTTTTCTCGCATGAAAATTTTATTTTTGAGCCTTAGATTTCCGTACCCACCCCACCGGGGAGATCGAATTCGCGCTTACCACTTCATTAAGCAACTTGCCCAACATCATTCCGTTAGCGTTGTCTCATTTTTCGAATCTAATCAAGAATTAACCCATGTCAAACATCTACAGTCTTTCTGTGATCGAATCGAATCGGTGCGATTTCATCATGGCAGAGCTCGTTTGAACGCTTTACTGCATTGTTTGTCTAACTGTCCTTTGCAAGTTTACTACTGGTTTGTTCCAGAGATGCAACGGGTGATTAACCGACTGTTGGATCTGCGCAGTTATGATTTGATCCATGCGCAGTTGTTTCGCATGGGGCAATATGTTCCGCACGTTCAAGGTGTTCCAAAGATGTTGGATCTCTGTGATTCGCTCGGACTCAACCTAAGTCGACGCGCCGCTCTCGATAGAAACTTGATTCGTACTCTAGTGAAACTGGAAGCAAGGCGAGTTCGTCACTATGAAGTCGAAATAATGAATTCATTTGATTGGGGGACTGTCGCCGCGCCGCTTGATAGAGACTACTTGCTAAAGCAGAACGCCACATTGAAATTGTCAGTGGTGCCGATGGGGGTCGATTCGGAGCATTTTCAACCAACTTCAACCGAGTATCGACCTCATATACTATTCACAGGTACGATGAACTACTTCCCGAATCGGGATGCGGTGACGTATTTTCACAGAGAGATCTTCCCACTGGTTCAAGAAGCGCATCCGGAAACCGTTTTCTATATTGTGGGCAACGCCCCTACGAGCCGGATCCGAAAACTTGCCAATCACAAGAATGTCGTGGTCACCGGGTATGTGCCGGAAACGAGGCCCTACTTTGACGATGCGGCAGTGTTCGTCTCACCGATGCGATCAGGCTCGGGGCTACAAGTAAAGAACTTGGAAGCGATGGCGATGGGAGCGCCGGTCGTCACCTCCGGTCTAGGCGCTTTGGGGTTGGATGCGCGAGTCGGAGAAGACCTCCTAGTCGGTGACACACCCGAAGTGTTCGCAAAGCACATAATTGACTTAATCGAATCTCCGGATTATCGCCAGGCGGTCAGCGCGGCAGGCAGACGGCTCGTTGAGGAAAAATACAGCTGGGATGTTTTGGCGCGGCAATTGGAAGGTGTCTATTCCCGGATTTGCTCGTCGAATCGATTTGGCGATTAACAATTTCAATAAGCAGACAACCGCGCGCATTACGCTCTTTTTTTGCGATAACGAGGTTAAACCATCAGTTGGCGCTTCGTTGGCGTAAAGCCCGGCGCTTTTACGAACATTTCCGGGATTACATGAGAAAAAAGCCCCTAAGCGCATTTGAAATAGCGGAGATAAACTAGCCCTTGCGCTATTCGAGTAAAATTAAGGATGGAATATGCCAAAATCCAAGAAACGATTGCTAACGTCGGTTATTGTTGATATTTGTCTGATTAATTTCGCTTTCTCAGCCGCGTATCATACGTGCAGATCGCTGGGCGTTGATTTGCTTGCCTCATTCACGCAACAGGGAGGGGCTGAGGGACTCCCATTACTTGAACACTCCTTCATCATCACGGCCGCAATTATTACCGCTGTTCGTCTGGGAACTTTCTTGGTTTTTCGGCTCTACAAGCCTGTCTGGCGATATGCAAGCGTTAGAGAATTCCTCACCCTAATCGGAGCAATAATCTGTGGGACGTTCGCGTTAATGCTTGTTCCTTATGTCGCCCATCTTCTCCGCATCATCCAATACTCCGGCAATCTTCTCCATTCGTGGGTACTGTTTTCAATGGATGGGTTCTATAATATCGTACTCATCGGATTAGCGAAATATTCTCTGCGCATTGTGGAGGAATATCGAAAAAAACAGGTCGCCACGCCCTGGCTCAAGGTGCTAATTGTCGGAACCGGTGATGCGGGCATCGGCGTGCTGCGTGAAATTCGCAATCATCCGGAGAAAGGGTATCTACCCGTCGGATTCATCACTGATAACCGCGAAAAGGTAGGGCAGAGCATTCAAGGGCTCGAGGTACTCGGTACGACGCGCGAATTGGCGTATATTGTGCGCAGGCGGCAAATTGATGAAATTGTCATCGCAATGCCTTCGGCGTCGGAAAGCAAAGTTCGCGAGATTGTCCGACAACATAAATATAAAGGGTGTAAATTTAAAATTGTGCCCAGCATCCATGCAATTCTTGACGGACATGTGAGCATCAGCCAAATTCGGGATGTCAGAGTCGAAGATTTGCTCAATCGCTCAACTTCGTCGATTGATCTGGCGGAGGTGTCGAAGTATTTGTCCGGCAAGCGTGTGATGGTCACCGGCGCGGGGGGTTCAATCGGATCGGAACTCTGTCGACAAGTGGCAAAATTCGCGCCTGATTTGCTTATCTTGGTCGGAAGAGGCGAAAACAGTTTATACCACATTGACATAGAATTAAGTGAATCCGACCCGAATGTCAACCGTGCGGTTATCGTGGGAGACATTCGCGACCGGTCGAAGATTGACAGAATCATGCACAAGTACAGACCGCATATCATTTTCCATGCGGCGGCGCATAAACATGTCAAGTTTATGGAAACACATCCGGACGAAGCCGTAAAGAACAATATACTAGGCACCAAGAGCCTCATTGACGCCGCGATTAACCATCATGTTCAGGCGTTTATATTAGTATCTTCGGACAAAGCTGTCAATCCGACGAGCGTAATGGGCGCCTCCAAACGCGTTACCGAGAAGTTGATTCAGAGCAAAGCGAAACGAAACGGCACTAATTTTGTCGCGGTGCGCTTCGGGAACGTAATTGACAGCCGCGGCAGCGTTCTACCGAATTTCAAACGTCAGATTGCGAAGGGAGGCCCCGTGACGGTCACACATCGTGAGGTTACGCGGTTCTTCATGACGATTCCAGAATCGGTGCAGTTGCTTATTCAGGCAGGGGCTATGGGCAACGGCGGAGAGATTTTTATCTTGGATATGGGCGAACCGATCAAGATTTTCGATCTGGCGCAAGATTTGATTCGACTATCCGGTCTTGAGGTTGATCAAGATATCAAAATTCAATTTACTGGTTTGGAACCCGGCGAGAAACTCTACGAGGAACTTCTAACTCCGCAAGAAGGGGTCACTGCCACAAAACACCAACGGATTTTTGTCGGGCAATTAGAGACAATCGAAGAAACGGAGTTGCTCGCTCAAATTGACGCCTTGCAAGGCTTGGCGGATCGGTTGGATACGGAGGGCATTATCGCCAAACTTCGGGAGATTGTCCCGACGTACGAACCTCAACGGACATTTATCGATCGAATCGATGACGAAGAATTGACACAATCCAAACCGCAGGTAGTTGACCTTCCAATCAGTCGGAAATCGTATGAAAAGCCAGCAGTGGGAAGTTCCTGATTTGTCTGTAGACGGCAGTAAACCGGATCGCTCCATTTTTCAGAATGTATCAAAACGATTACTGGACATTATATTGGCGACAGTAGGTTCGATCTGCCTTCTGCCATTGGCGATACTCTGCGCATCTTTAGCGCGCATTCAATCGCCCGGACCGATCATTTACAAAGCAAAGCGCGTTGGTCGCGGCGGACAAATTTTTGAGATGTACAAATTTCGGACGATGGTCGCGCATGCCGAATCACTCGGGATGGGGTTAACGATTTACGGTGATTCGCGGATTACCAAAATTGGGCGGTTCCTAAGGTGGACGAAGTGGGATGAACTACCGCAATTCCTTAATGTGATTAAGGGGGACATGAGCGTTATCGGCCCACGGCCGGAAGCCCCGGAATATGTCGAATATTATACGGAACGTCAGAAGCAAGCGCTCGCGGTTCGACCAGGCATTACCGGCCCTGCGCAGATCGCGAATCGCGATGAAGAGAAAAAATTAATGGACAAAGTTGATCCCGAACAGTATTACATTACCGAGTTAATGCCGAAAAAGCTTGAAATGGATCTTGAGTATATCGAAAAGCAGAACGTTTTCACGGATCTGTTATGGCTAGTCAAAACACCCTTTGTGATCGTTTTTTCTCGCAGATGATTACTTCGGGATAGCAGGGGAATGGTATCTACATGACACGCAAGAGATTTATTAAAATTTTCTTCGTTCTCGCAGTTTTGCTGGTTCTAGTGTTGATTGTACGAGCGCTAGTGGGTGATGGCACAATGGGAGAAAAAGTCGCGGTTGTCGATATCGCCGGGGCGATTTCAAAGTCTGACAAAGTCATTGAGTTGATTCACGAATACCGCGACAACGGAAATGTCAAAGCGATAGTCGTGCGAATAGACTCGCCCGGGGGTAGTGTCGCGCCCGTACAGGAAATATACAGCGAACTTAATAAATTGGAAAAACCGGTTGTTGCCTCCCTCGCAGGCACAGCCGCCTCCGGAGGATACTACATCGCATGCGCGGCAGATCAGATCTTTGCGAACCCGGGAACGTTGACGGGCAGCATAGGGGTCATTGCGCAGTTCATAAAACTGCGGGGTCTGTACGATAAAGTCGGGATAGATCAACAGACTGTAAAGAGCGGCAAATTCAAGGACACGGGTTCGCCGGTCCGCGATCTCACACCGGAAGAGACGGAATTACTGCAGGAAACTCTGGACGATGTGCATCGTCAGTTTATTGACGCGATATTCGACAGGCGAAGCGATCGACTGACACGTGACGAGGTTCAGGCGTTGGCGGATGGACGCATCTTTTCGGGGAATCAGGCATTGGAGTATAAATTGGTTGATACTCTCGGCAATCTTCATGACGCCATAGCGCATGCGGCAGAGCTCGGCGGCATTGTCGGGAAACCAAAAGTGGTACGCGTCAAGCAGGAACCTACCTTGCTGGAACGGTTGCTCGGAGTCGCCGGAAAACACGCGATGGAAAATTTCCTCGACAACACGGGAGTCCTATTTCGGTACGAGCTTAGTTTTGGAGAATAAAACCGCACGAAGGGAACAACATCAGGCGAGTTGACGGCGCTCGGAATACGATTAGAATTGGGTAGTCGTAACTTTTTAGATGCGCCAAGAATAGTGGCAGAATTGATTTGACATGTATTAGTCCCGACTATCGGCGAGGGGCATCCCTTGTGATTATATCTGGGTGTCATTATATGTGGGAGGGGCATCTTGCCCCGATGTGGGGAGTAATGCCCAGCACAATGGGAAATCGGGGCAAGATGCCCCTCCCACTGGGGGCGCCCCTTATATTATATATTGAAAACACGGACGGACTCGCGTTCGACTGTGGAATAAAGCGATTGCTTTGCATTCTCAGCAAGAAATCAATGCACTAAACAGTTACGGGTAGGCGTCTTCCGACCCAATCTTGGAAAGCATGACGGGTGTTAATCAGAGGATGCATGATTGGGAGCGTGTCGCGCGAGACATTGTCCATCCACAAGCGGTTATACTTGTAATTGGTTCAACGGACACCGGCAAATCAACATTCTGCCGATACCTTGTCGAACGAGGGGTGTCTCAGGGGTTGAGAGTCGGCTTTGTCGATGCGGATGTAGGCCAATCACAAATTGGTCCGCCGACAACGATTGGACTCAAAATGTTGTCCCGAATCCCCGATTGGGATAAGGTTGAAGCCGACAATCTTTACTTCGTTGGCTGGATCTCTCCCGTAGGTCATACCTTGGAGTGCGTCACCGGAGTCCGCTTAATGGTGGACGCGGCGTTTAGAGCCGGCGCCGATTGTGTTGTGATTGATACAACCGGCTATGTCAAGGGTATGGGGGGCGTCGCGCTAAAGCGGCACAAGATAGAAATTATTCAACCTCGCTATCTCGTGTGTATCCAGCGTTCAGGCGAACTGGATGAGATCATGGCCGGGTTTGACGCTTTCCATTCCATGAAGATTCACCGGCTTTCCCCGCATCAAGCAGTTACCTCCAAAACCAGCGTCTACCGACGAAAATATCGCGAAGCCCGCGTTAAGCGTTATTTTTCCGAAACACTCCAAGTATTGCTGCCGTTTGAGCAATTTCGCGGGCAGAGGAGCCCTTTTTTTGTTGGCAGGCGCGCAAATGCCAAAGAATTGGAGATTCTTTCCGACGCGGCGAATGAACAAATCCTTTATGCGGAGTGGGGACGTCGGTCGCTTGCGCTTGTAGCCCGAAGTGTACTGTCTGACAACGCGAAATCGCATATAAAGAATCGGTTAAACTTAACCAATTTGGTTACGCGCGCTCCGGAGTATTTTGAGGGGCGTTTTGTCGGTCTGGTTAATGGCAAGGGAGAAATGGTGTCCGTCGGGATTATTAAAGCCGCGAACTTTGAAACAAATCATCTCAAGATTCGTTGTAAGTTAGGCGCCGCAAATGAAGCGAAGGTTGTACAATTCGGACAGTATAAACGCGAATGAGTCAAATGGAGGAAAGCCCCCCACCGCCAAGGTTTTAGAACCAATTTAGTGGGCCCGCCATGTGGGACGAAACTTACCTGCTTTCGGAATTGCCAACGGAAGCCGAAACTGAAGAGGAAGCAGACTTTATCTTTGATGCGTTAAGTCTTCAACCCGGTTCGCGAATCTTGGATTTGTGCTGCGGACAGGGACGGCATGCACTGCAACTGGCGAATATGGGGGTAAATGTCATCGGTTTGGATAACTCTCGCTTTCTGCTTGACGAAGCAAAAAACAGTGTAGATGCAGGGGGGCGGCGTATCCAGTTAATTGAAGCGGACATGCGCCGCATACCGCTGAAACCGTATTGTGACGCGGCAATTAGCCTATTTACAAGTTTCGGTTTTTTTGAAGAAGAAGACAACGAAACAGTCCTTTCAGAAATCGCCTCTATTCTTAGACCCGGCGGCAAGTTCTTCGTCGATTACTGGAATCCATACGCAGTGATTCAACTTGACTGTACGCGGAATTGGTGGTGGGTCTCCGATTCAATCCTCGCCTTGGCAGAGGTGGAATATCAGCCTCAATCAGGGCGCTTGTTAGACTATCGCACGATCATTGAGTTGCCCACAAAAACGGTGCGGAAGATGGTCAACACCGTGCGATTCTATTTCCCCACAGAATTGAAGCGGTTGTTGGAGTGTGTCGGTTTGTGCGTTCGCGCCACCTATGGCGATTTTGATGGCAGCGATTTTTCTACGGGGTCGCGGCGCATGATTACAGTTGCGGAGAAATTGAGGTGATGCCGATTTCCGGGCGGTTTTTACGGTATTTGACCCCGTATGCTGTGCAGGTTTTATGCGCCATAGTTTGTGCGGTTGCAATCTCGATCTGTGACTACGGTTACATACATATTCTGGCAGAGACGACAGACATTCTTAAAGAGGTTGATACAAAAGATCGCGGCGGGGAACCCGTTGTGGCGCGCTTCTTCCATTACGAAGGTCGTTTTGATGGAATAGGCGGATTTCCCCTTGTGGAGAAACGCGACGCGTTTAGGCTTGTCCGTTTGGTAATCGCGAGCGCCTTGGTTCTTGTGGTCATCAAAGGTGTCGCCACGTTTTGCAACGATTTCTTGATGTCGCGGGTTGGACATAAGTTGATTGTTCGAGTTCGCGAGGAGTTGTACGAGAAGATAGTTTTTGCCCCTTTGGGTGTGTTGCGAGATCATCGGACGGGCGATTTGATGTCGCGAGCCACTGACGATGTCCACACCTGGTTGAACGGGATTGGGACCACAGCGCCTACCATCCGAGCGATCGTCACAGTTCCCGTCTTCATCTGTATCATGTTCGCCAAAAGTTTGGAGTTGACCGTATTGGCGGTGTTTGTACTCCCCTTCTTGGCGTATTTAATCGTTCGCGTAGGGGAACGAATTCGCCACACAAGCACGGGGATTCAAGAGCGCGCCGCGGACATCGCCTCACAACTCAAGGAAACAATCAGCGGTATAAAAATCATCAAGAGTTTTACCGCCGAAGAATTAGAGCAGATGCGGTTCGCGGACGCAAACAAGCGGCAATACCGCATTGCAATGAAGCGCGTTCGATTCGCCGCGATGCTGCCGCCGCTCGTTGAGATAATCAGCGCCGTTGGAATTTCGGCAGTGTTCGGCTTCGGATGTTGGCAGGTTATCGAGGGGAAACTCACGACCGGATGGTTTATCGGTTACATCGGCATGATCGGTTTGATGTTCAAACCAATCAAGACACTCGGGCAATTTAACAGTGTGTTCCAGCAATGTCTGGCGTCAGCCGAAAGAATCTTTTATATACTGGATTTTCAGGGAGAGGAACCAAGCGATACCAAGAAAGCGCCGCTTCCAAACGTGACAGGAGATGTTCAGTTCCGCAATGTGTTTTTCGGCTATGATCGGCGCGTAGTTCTGAAAAACATCAGCATCCATGCCAAACCAGGCGAGGTTGTTGCTTTGGTGGGGGTAAGCGGGAGTGGAAAAACCACGTTGCTTAATCTCCTGCCGAGGTTTTACGAGGTTGGTTCAGGCGAGATTCTGATTGATGGTCACCGCATTTCCGAGGTGACAGCAAGGTCGCTCAGGCGCCAAATCGCCATTGTACCACAGGATACCGTCTTGTTTGATGGCACGGTCGAGGAAAATATCCGTTACGGCTATCCGAGCGCAACCCGCGAGGCGGTGATTGAAGCCGCGCATCAGGCAAACGCGCATGACTTCATCGTACAGATGCCCAACGGCTATGAGACATCGATAGGCGAATCCGGATTGAGGTTGTCGGGCGGACAGCAGCAGCGCATATCCATTGCGCGGGCTATTCTGAAGGATCCACGTATTCTCATTCTTGATGAAGCCACGTCCGCGCTAGACAGCAAGTCGGAAGCGCTTGTTCAAGATTCCCTTGCCAAATTAATGAAAGGCAGGACAAGTTTTGTCATTGCTCATCGGCTTTCAACGGTCTCCCACGCCGACAAGATAGTAGTGCTTGACCATGGTGAAGTGGCAGAAATCGGCACGCATCAAGAACTGTTAAAACGGGAAGGGTTGTATCAGAATTTATGCAGATTGCAGTTACGGTGAGGTTCAAAACGGTAGAGGCAATAAATTTGCCCGATTCGTAAGAAATGAGTAAACTTTACCTAGAATGGCGGCGTCCCATGTAAAGCGCATTGTGGGATAATGCGAAAGCGTTGTTGTATGCCCGCTTTAGAGAGCGGAATATCGAAATCGGCTGTCGTTGGAGGAATATCGTGTCATACGGCAACACGGCATTCACGAAAGAAATCCTCGCTAACACCAGGTTTCGAGCGCATCACAATCACATAGGTAATGATAATATTCCGGTTTTGTTCGTTGAGGAGCGCCTTGCTTAATGTTTGCAAAGGATGTTAGCTCAAAATCTCTTTACTTATTTCCTTCGGATTTTGCCGCTAGAGAAGCGTTTCTTGAGTCTCTTCGTAGCAGTGGTAAACTTCAATATAAAAGGTATGTAGGTTCTCCATTGCGGTATGCAGGTGGCAAAAGCCTGGCAGTAGGTTTCATTACCGAATTATTGCCTCGCGATGTTAATAAGGTTGTTTCTCCATTTTTTGGGGGCGGTTCGGTTGAAATTGCGTTTGCCAATGAATTGGGAATTCAAGTTATTGGCTATGATGTGTTTGACGTTCTATGTACATATTGGCAAACGCAATTATCCGAACCAATAGAGTTGGCTGACAAATTGAGAGATTTTGTTCCGAATAGGGATACTTTTTCAGAGGTAAAGCGGCGCTTAAAAGAATATTGGTCAGGGAAAAATGAGATGGAAAACCTTGAATTAGCGTCTCATTACTACTTTAATTCAAACACCTCCTATGGGCCCCACTTTCTCGGATGGCCTTCCGATGTATATCTTGAACCTTTACGATATGAAAAGATGGTCAAAAAAGTAGAAACTTTTAGGGCTCCCAATTTATCGGTCATGTGTGCTCGCTTTGAAGAATCCATCCCGAACCACGCCAACGATTTTCTCTATTGTGATCCGCCTTACTATCTTGAAGAAGGCAAAACCTTCGTTGGAATGTATCCACACAGGAACTTCCCAATCCATCACAAAGGATTTAATCACGAACTTCTTCGAGACTATTTGATGAACCATGATGGGGGTTTTATCCTATCCTACAACGATTGTCCCACCATTAGGGAATGGTATTCAGGTTGTAATATTGAGACTCCCGAATGGCAATATACTTTTGGGCAAGGGGATACGAGAATAGGAGCAAACAGACGGAAATTGAATGGAGGTTCTCACGTCAAAAAGTCCCACGAACTTCTAATATGGAGAACTTCCAAATGATGCTTGCGCGCGGGGGCACCCCTGGACAAGCTAGGGCATATAGACAAAAAGGTCACGACGACGCACTTCAGTTTGCTTTACACTTGGGATTAGATCGTGATTATCAACGTGATCCAAAGGCGAAAAAGGATGTTATTGATCCTTCCGGTGATGCCCACTCCGTAAAGTCTGGTGAGAAAAAGTGGCAAATTTTTCTTTATCGTCGTTCTAGATTTGAAACCGACTACGGTTTCCAGGGGATGAATGGTATTGGCACATTACTCATTGAATGTATTGATGCTTTTCCGCCTACTTACGAAGAATACCAACTAGATAAGCTGACTGCCAAGAGACGCCTTCAGGTTCCAATGCGGGCACTTAAGAATAGGTTTCAAAACAAAACATTACTCAAGGCCTTTTTGATGAAGTCTATTTTTAATGGCGGGGAAGTCAACTACTTGACTATTTTTGAAAATGGCGAATATGGCGTCTTTTGGAATCATGAAGTTGTGCGTGTTATGGGAGACAACTTTACAGTAGAAAATTCGACGGCTAGAGGTACTAGTCCAGATTGTCAGAAGGTGTTGTTTAAGTATAGCAATAGGAATGTTGGCGAACTAGAGATGAGAAATGATAGTCGAAAACACTATAGGGAAATCAGGTTCAACATGTTAAAGCCCCCAACTTGTCAATTATTGCACGCCTGCATATCGGAAGAACGCCACTATGCACATAAGCCTATTGTGTCCTATGGTGAAGCCATCTCCAAATTTTGGAGATGGTAGAGTAAAGGAGCCGGTCCCGAATCCGATAATCGGTAATTTAATTCCGCCCCTGTTTGATGATCGCGCCTTTGAGGTCGGAACGTCTGTACACCGCTTCCGAAAAATCTACTTCATACAAATAAGCGCCCGTGAACTTGGCTCCAAGCAGGACAACTCCTAGCGGCTTGGTTTCTCCGAAGATCGTCTCCTCGAGATTGGCATTCTCAAAGCTTGTCAACTTTCCAAACTGATCCGGAACGGTCCAACGCGGGCAACCGATAGTTGCGCGACGCAGATCCGCATTCCGAAAGTTTGTGCCCGCAAGGATGCTACCACCTAGAAAAGCCCCTTGAAGATTTGTGCCTTCAACGTTTGTGTTCGTTAGATTGGCGCCGACCATGTAGGCGCCTTGCAGCGCCGCCCCCGATAGATTCGCGCCGGAAAGATCGGCTTCATTAAGGTTGGCATCGGTTAAGTTCGTGTTTTTCAATGTCGCGCCGTTCAGGTTCGCTCGTGAAAGATCGATTCCAACGAGTTGCGCGCCGGACAAATCGATATCCGCTAGATTTTCGCCGGCAAAGGATTCACCAGTTTTCACACGTTCTTCTACATCAGATTTGCTATATTGACTCATCTGTTACCTCCGGAGTCTTGGCTGAGAGAGTTAATTCGTGGAGAGAATGGGAAGGACATGGCGTTTCGGATGTCCAACGGAAAGCGCATCATGCTTCTCCTCAAATACGTGAAGTTAGTCATGAAATGCACGGGACTTACGCAAATCGCCCCGATTCATAGACAAAGATAAGCGTGTAAAGTAATGCGTTATGGAATCTCAACCGCACTCACTATCCGTTCGCTTCGTTGTAATACGTAAAGAAATGTACGCATAATGAAGCGCCATTGCCTGAAGTTATAGACGCTTGAATGCGCAAGTCCTAATGTTAAGACAAAGCTATGTTACGATTCAGTGCAACTCTTATGAAGTTGGAGTTGTTTTTAGAATCCATGGGGCTTCAGGTTTCTAAAGGAATGTTTCTATCGTTAACGGATTGGGTGCGGCACGTGTTATCTTGGATTAAGTGAAGATAACATACTCAGTATATCACAAAATCAGAAGTATCTTCAAGCGTACAGCCATATAGAAATTACGCTGGAGCGGAGGATAGGGATGAGTTTACAATGAAAGCAAAACGAAACGTGGTAGGACGAAAAATAATCGATAATTCGTTCGACCGCAAGCTAGAATTAGACGCGAATGAAAATGAAGACACAGTTTTCGTAGCTGTGTCACCAACTGCCGAATCAAGTGAGAGAGATTTGGAGTGTGGTTCAGTTGGCGATAACGGGAGCGCGGATGAGAAAGATTATGTGGATGCTTTTGCCGCGTTACCAACTGCAGGACCGCTTGGCGCGGATTTTGACAATGATCCCACCGGCAGTTCTGCCGCCGTGCATGGGAGAGACAACGATGGTTTTCTATCCGTGTTACCGACTGACGGAGCGGATCCCGACTTGGATGGCGGTGCAGACAGTGACAGCGATAAAAAGAACGAGCTGATTTCTTCGTTTCGGAAGCGCCCCGATGTTACCGACAGCACCAGGGATGAGGCATTTTCTTACCTGCAAGAAATTGCTCGCACTCCCTTGCTCAAACCTAAAGAGGAAGCCGAACTTTTCAAGAAATTCGAGGACGGTAGGGCAAGAGTAGCGGAGTTATTCGAGCAGTTTCCGGAATCTATTTTGGCGGAGGTACGTCCGAAGGTAAACAAGCGTCGCAGGACTGGGCAACAATCGGAAAATGACTCGTGGTGGAGCCCGATGAATCTTGGCATTATCGTGGATCAGCTGCGTCAAGCAATCGAAGTTTCGCACTGCCCAGATGTAGATGGAACTCAGAACGTAAAAGAACGTGAGCGCCTTGAATCATTGTGGACTAAATTGCAAGCGGCCGCGCAGATAATCCATGACGCCAAGTTAAGGATTGTAGAAGCCAATTTGCTTCTCGTTGCCAGCATTGCCAAACAACACAACTTCACCAAGTCATCTCTTTCATTTCTTGATTTGATGCAAGAGGGAAGCATAGGTCTAATGAAAGCCGTCGAGAAATTCGACCTGAAGAGAGGGTACCGTTTCAGTACGTACGCCACGTGGTGGGTGATGCAAGCAATCAAGCGCGCCCTTGACCAGCAAAGTCAAACGATTCGTATTCCATGTTACGTCGGAGAAACTCGAAGATCGATCAAACAGGCGCAGTCTAACTTGGAAAGAAATCTTGGGCGCGAGCCGGAGATTGGGGAAATCGCTAAAATCGTTGACATGCCCGAGAGCCGTGTCGTTGAGATTTTACAAAGCACCAGAGGCACTGTTTCGCTGGATTCACCATTGAGCGAAGAGTCGCCTGATGCGACGATTTCCGACCTTTTGGCGGATGATTCGCAGGTGACGCCGGAAGAGGAACTACTCGGTGTCTCGGAAAAGGAATCGCTTGAAAGGGTGCTCAATACTTTGGCGCCGCGAGAAACTCTTGTAATTAAACTCCGCTATGGATTGACGGATGGTACAGAGTATACCTTGGCCGAGATCGGGCGGCAACTTGGAATCAGTCGCGAGAGGGTGCGCCAGATTGAAGATGAAGCGCTCCACAAATTGCGCCATCATACGCGTGTAGAATACCTCCAAGAACTGCTTTGAGCGACTCGGGATTTCATACGATTTCAAAATCTAAATGTTACAGCCGACCCGAAAATCAAGAAAAGACACATTGTCGTCTGCGTCCGGCTATTGAGCAGTCTCCAGATTGGTTGAACCTTATGTTACGTCTTCCGCGGCGCCGCTATTGATGATTGGGCAGAGATCGCAGAGTCGGCTGCTGCAAAAGTTCTTGTGGAGATACATGGCGCCCTGCTGATTCCGTGCGGATGATGAGATTACTTTTAAGGGCTGCGCTTCCGTAGAGATTTGCGATTGAATCTGTTTGGTGATGCGATTTTCTTGCGACTTTGGACAACTGCCATATAGCCGATGCACCGCATTTTGCAAAACCGTACTTTGCGACTCTTCCGCCCAAACTAGCGCGATTGGAAGCAAGATATTGACAATAATCTCTAATGCACGGTCTTTTCCGACAAGCGTTGCGCCGACTTGAGACATCCGTTTCCCAAAATCAGAGTGATCGATCCAATATCCGGTAGGCATTGGTGTCAATTTTTCCATTAACTGCCGCCGAATCTTTCGCAAATCCGTTTTATCCGACTCGGCCGATTGTTGAATGATCGGCAGAAAGACCATCATCAAACTTTCTTGGCAGTTTCTGATCAATTGGGTGATAGCCGCGATCCGGCGAGTTGGATAGTTTGGGGGGCGCGTCTTTGCGAACCGCCATTGCTCGGCAACCATTCGCGTCGGAATCCTGATTTGTTCGGACGCGCTCCAGATGGCTTCCAATCGTTTGATGAATATCTTGTCAGATTCGTCCAGATCAACGGAACGTTGGGATTGCGAGGGTAATAAACCCGCCATCCCAAAGAGGATTGCCTGAATCTCTTCGTCATCCCTGCCGGCAAGCGCTGAAAAAGGAACACGCCTGGCTAACTCCCGGAAAGGCTCGCGATTTTTGGTGTAGCCGAGCGCTTCCATAATCCCCTCATACAGCAATTGCTCAAAGTCCATCCGAATGCGGAGATGTTTCATGGCGTCGGCTTTTTCCATCAGACGCTCTTGACCGAGGTCTTCAAACACCGATTTAAGCGTGTCAATCTTAAGAGGTTTTCCCGCCAATCGACAGAAGTCGACGGTCGTCGCTTTTTCCGCCTCTGTTTCGTCAAATAAATCTCCGATGGGTGTGTTGAGCCGATTCAAGAGTTCAAGGGTCGGGATCCTCTGCCCGTCTTGAAGGCGTGTGCGTAAGTTTATATCATCGTTACGGTAGACAACGTGCAGAACAACACGATTGTATCTCGGATTAAGATGATGCTCGTGGGCATACCAGTCTGACGAATCGACGTGAATCTCAATGTCACCTACCAAGAGTTGCCCGTCAATGATAATTTCCGCGCGAACAAAATCCGGTCCTTCGTCACTATTCCAAATACCAGCCTTCAAGATGCTGATAGGCCGACCATCCGTCGCTTGGAGGTCGATATCAAAGAAACGTTGGTCATTCCAGATGTTCTGAACGAAATCTTCGTTAACGCTGTTTGGATTGCTCATGATGCGGTCCGCAAGTATCGCTTAATGTTACTACACGAGATTTTAGATCCAATTCTGATATTGATGATACTATATCAGAGATTAAGCAAGTGTATCAAGCCTAATTCCCACGGTCAAGGAATTTTGCTCAATTGCCAACTCTGGACGAACCAAGCGAACGCGTGGAAGGATTCCAAAAACCGGGGCATGAACGCGCGCCTCATAAAGAAATAGTGTTGGTACCGTAGGTATTTAGCGGGCTTCAGATGTCCTAAATCTGAAAGCATCGGGTATTATCCTTGACACCATTTTTGCTTTGGTATATCCTTTTCAAGTCGATAGAAGATAAACCGCGTTTTTTGCGCACGTGTGCCGCATCATAGTCAAATTGATTAGATTTTTATCCAGTTTGTGTTTCCGCGTTGGAAAAAACTCGGTTTCTGTCACCTATTCAAATCAAGGCGCAAATCGGGTTAGTAAGTTCTTGAAGGAGCGGGAGGTTCGTCAGAGGAGGCTACATCGGTGGGGAAATCCAAGAGAATTGGAAACGAAAAATTGCGCGTAGCCGTTGTCGGTTGCGGCGCCATTGGATCGCGGCATGCGCAGGCAGTCGTTCAATCTCGGCACGCCCAATTGACAGCCGCTTGTGACGTTCAACCGGAACGTGCGGAACGTGTCGCGGCGCCCGTCCGCGCCAACGTGTACGCTGATGTAGAGGCACTGTTGTCAGCCGAGCGGTTGGACGTTGTCACGGTAGCAACCCCGGAACACTTACACCTGGCTCCTGTAGTCAAATCAATCGAAGCCGGTTGCCACGTATTTTGTGAAAAACCGATGGCGTCAACCTTGGCGGACGCGCAGCGGATGGCCGATGTTGCCGCGCAGCACAAGCGGCATCTGGCGATTGACTACAACCGTCGATTCGGCTTCGGGTATTTGAAAGCGAAAGAACTCTGTTCGGAAGGAGCAGTCGGCGATATTCGGTATGTCGTGACTCGCGTGACCGAACCGACTACCGGATCGAAGGATGACCTGGAACCTTATTCAATACTGAGAAACGTGTTAGTCCATCACATAGACTTGATGCGCTTTTTCTGCGGCGAAATTCGTTCGTTGCACGCCGTTTTCAGTCCGCGCGACGGTACTGACACCGGACACGATGTTGCTCTGTCATTTCAATTTGAAGGAAACATGCTAGGCACGTTAATCGGCGGGTGGCAGGAAGTCCCGCGATGGACTCGGACATCCGAATGGACCGAGATTGGCGGCACCAAGGGAACGGTCGTGATTGAAGATGTGATGCAGGCGGTAAGATTCTGGTCGGTTGACCCTGACCGCGTTGAGTGTTTCCGCCCCAATTATTTCAGTGGTCAAACCGCCTTTTACGATTCGCTGACAAATCATATCCAATGCTTTCTTGAACGAATGGCTCAGGGCAAACCCCCGCTCGCCACAGCGGAGGATGGGTTACGCGGGTTGGAAATTGTGCACGCGGCAGTCCAATCCAATCGGACGGGGCAGGTCGTGAATTTGTAACATCGTGAGATTTCCCGTGCTTCGAGGATTAATTTAATTTCCAGAACTAGATTTCATCCCCGCCAAGGTATATCGGAATTAATTTTTCTTGGGTACGGCAAACACTTCAACGTCTTGAATGACCCGCAATGCGTCAGATTTGGGGATGACCCGGACAGCATCTCCTCTTGCTCGGATATTGATGGTGGTAGCGCCCTCAATCCAACCCTTGATTTGCCTGGTATGAAGCCACTTGTCTTTCCCAACTCGGACATAGATATCGGTGTTCCGGATTCGGTCAAGCGAATGAATGACAATTCTTCGAATGATACGCTGTTCAGACAACTCAACGGCATACGCGCTAGGGACGGATACTGACGTAGAATCGTAAAAGAACGTCGCCTCAACGCGTTCCAGTTCTCCCTGATCCTCCAGTATCTTGGCACAACCCGTCACTCCCAGACTAACGGTTACGACTATGATGAAAAGGTTCACGATGTGCAATTGCATGGCGCTTGTTAAGAGATTGACACTAATTCGTAATCTATCGTAATCTAAACGTTACAAGGACCGACGGTTTGTAGTTGCGCAATTCATTGAGAATCTCTATAACGCTCATTGTCTGTTCGCTTGAGAGATCTCTATCGATTAATTCTCACTGCGCTTTACTTGCTTGGCATATTTCCGCAGTTGCTCGTTATCCAAGAGTTTGAGTCTGCCGTTGTTTTGCTCGGCGAGATGGGCAAGAAGTTTAGCGCCCAACGATTTCCCCAGGACAATCTCAAGCCCCACAACATAAATGCTCGTGTTGTTCACATTTTTTGCACTGACAACTTCAAGGATTTTCTGGCTGTCAGTTTCGATGTTCAGTTTGCCTTCTCTGTAGGCATTGAGTTGACCAATCTCTTTACGTATGTAGAATGTCTGTTCTCCACTCATTACTTTCCACTGGAGATCTTTGGTTTCCATGATTAGGATGGCATTCGGTGACAGGGGAATTCCGTGTTGTTGGAACACCCCATTCAGAACAGCGATACGGTTCTTGTTCAGATGAGTTTGGTACTTCAGATCGAGGCTAAACAGAAACCTATTTTTTACTTTCCCTGCAGTTGGAAGCCCATCGGTCACTAACACAATGACAGAGGGTTGTTTCTCAAGAGCTTTCTCAATTGCGCCTAGGAGGTTTGTCTCCCGATTTCCGAGAATCCGATCAGAATTAAATCCTTCCAAGTATCGTGAGGCTTCTGTAATGTTCTCCGCCGTTGCAGGTACGAGTTCGTCTTTTCGAGATTTGGCATCGGCGGAGAAGGTGATGATGTCGAAGTAACTGTCACTGTCGAGGGTACGCAACGATTCTTTGATAGACTGGATTGCCAATTCGAGCTTTCTTAGCCCCGGTATTTTCATGCTGGCAGAGACATCGAGACAATAGACAACCTGTTGGGAGTTAGCAAATCCTTTTTCCTTAATAAAATCTACAATGCCCAACGGATCCATCAATCCGGGGCTGCCGCCTCCACCCAACAGCCCCTCTTCCGAATCACCGTAGGAGTCGGTGAGGAAACGTCCCATTCCGCGTCCACGTACGCGGGCGCGTCCCGTAACTACGCCTCTGCCATCCGTCCGCCCAGGTTGCGACACCAAGCGATCAAGGTTTGACGCTTCCGCTGGACGCAGATCGGCATCTGTCATCACTTCGGGAATGTCGTCACTCGGCGGCGCATCATGGACTTCCACGTTTTCGACAAGAATGCGTTCGCTGAGGCGCGCCACTTCAGTAATCTTGTTGGGCGATGATTCCGCGAGTTTGTTCTTCGCTTCTCGCGCCAGACGATTCTCCGGCTTGTACACTTCCGCCTTCAACGGCGGTTTCATCTTCAGTTTCCGAAGCAGTGGCGGCGGAACATCCTTCACCCAGTCTACCGCTATACTGTCGGTGTCCGTAGTCACTTCGTCTTCATAAATAAAGAGATAAACGATCACGACCAACAGGTGAATAATGAGTGAAAATAACATAGCGGATCTTCGCCGAACTCTGTGTTGAATCCGGTGTTGCTGTTTAAGCGCTAGTGCTTTTGTCATTGTCATAGTTGTACTCGGTTGCCGCTAGTAAAGTTGGCTCATGTCAAAAAAAGGCGCAAAGCGCCGTTGAGAAACCGAACTCTCACGATAAAAAGGCATCTTTATCGATCAAATGAGCGAATTACGAAGGCGATAGAAAATTCCAGTCATTATCCATCTCCTTTGATCGGTTTCTTGGATATATTCCCGACATGAGCGATATAATTGAAAGCGCCTCGTTTTCAAGCGCTCAAGTTTATTGAAAAACAGCCACATTGGAATTCGTGGCCAATTCAGACTTATCCTGACGCTTTGCGATGTTTACAACCGCCGGGAGTAACCCGTAAATTAGCCAGAACGGGACAGCAATTGCATCGCCATTAAGCAGGTTGTTCACGACGAAGTGCACAAGCAATGAAAGCTCGGCAGAGAGCAACCCGATGATAATTGAACGATAGAAACCATCTTCAATGTCCTTTAACGCGCGAAATCCATAACGGAAAAATGCAATGAACAGCCACATCCAAGCGGCGAATCCAACAATGCCCAGTTCCGCCAAGACTTGCAAATATTCGCTATGTGCGCCTAACTGAAATTGTGCGGTATATTCGCCGACGAGTGAGACGTCTTCTTCATACAGAATGGCAAACGCGCCATACCCGCTTCCAATAATCGGACTTTCAAGGAACATGAGAAGCGCTTGCCCCCACCGCAGAAGTCGGGCTTGATTTGAGGCAAATTGGAAGTTAAAGACGGAGGATATTCGCTCTTGCGCGATACTGAATGCCCCTGGAAAACTAACAATCAACAGGAGCAGAGCGACAGCAGCGCCAGCAAACAAGAACCTTTTGTGTTGTTCGCCTGTTCTGATTTGCATTAGAAGAAATCCAACGGCGCCGATCAGCGACATCCATACACCACGCGAAAAACAGACCAAGAGTCCGATTCCAAAGACAAGAAGTAATACCGTCCATAAAACGCGGTCATAATTGCTGCGGTCAAACATCAAGCGACTAAGTACGATAAGAAAAAAGACACCGGCGAATGCACCGTAACTGGAGTGGTTTGTAAACGGCGTTCCTTCGTATGCGCTTCGCCATTGCCACTGATCGATTTGATAGATTAACACGCAGCTTGTCCAAACTACCGCTACCAACGCCGAGGGAAACGTCGAGATGAACAAGCGATGCAGCGCTTGACGATCGCGAACCAGCTCAAAAACCAGAATGCCGGTCATCATATAGACTGAAGCCCGAAGTGCACCCTTCAGGGTTACAAAGAGGTCCGGCGTGTTAATAGTTGGCACGAATGTCGCCGCGATATAAACGATCAGCGGCAAAGCGAGCGGGAAGGGTTCTTCCTCTCGCTGTGCCGGAGTAGCGCTAATCGCCCGGTTGACAATTTTCTTCAAGCAGTAAACGGAGACCAACAGCCCCAGTAACGGCTCTGTCGGTGTCTGGATTTCCACTTGGGAGGGGAGAATGTAACGGAAAGAAAACGGCAGGCAGATTAGCATGACGTACAGCACAAGGTCGGGCGCGAGAAACACAAGCACGCCTATTACCACCAATGCGCTTAAGATTGGCAAAGGCGTCTCCGACGTTAGCGCCAACATTGCGCCAAACATCAAACAGAATACGCCAACCAGAATCAGCAGCGGCAGGTGATGTGGAATTGTCCTAATCGGATTCATATCGTGACCTGTGATTCGGGTTCAAAAAAGCCTCGCGTATACTTGGTTTCAGGCAAGGTAACCGTTTACTCCATGGGTCTGGGTTTGCCAATCCAGACCGAGCAGTCAGGGATTTCTCCGCGTAGTGAAATGGATATCTAGCACGCTTTATTTATACTCCGCGCTGTCAGAAATTGCGTCTTTTTGTAGGAGCGATCTCGAGGTCGCGACGTATGTTCACGGCAGGTGCGGTTGGAAACCCAGCGGATCCCTATCGCACTCATTATTCATTCGCTTGAGGGATCCCTATCGCACTCATTATTCATTCGCTTGAGGGATTTCTATCGCACTCATTATTCATTCGCTTGATCCTACGGACTAGATGCTTGAAAACACGCAATTCTCGGCAGTGCAAAGTATACATGAGCCGAAATAGATTTTCAAGCGAGCTCTTCAATACCAATAAAATCAACGTTCCAGAACCTCGGAGCGTTGACACAATGCCGCTTAGCGACTGGTCTGACGCACATCGGGAAGCGCCGGCTCGACATATAGCGTCTTTTCTCGGGAGTAATGCACATATCCGGGGGCGGCCCCTTTCGGTTTGACCACGTATCGCGCCCATGTGTAATCTACAGGCACGTGGCTCGCATGTTTGCCTTTACTGAAGAAAGCGGCAATCTGCGCGGCTTGCAACAGTGTGGGCATTGGAATGCCCGGTTTATTCTCGGGGTTTCGAATAAGAACATGCGAACCGCGAATCTGCTTGGTGTGAAGCCACATGTCTCGCCCCGAGGCGATGCGACGAAGCAATAGATCGTTCTCCTTGCTGTTTCTGCCAACATAGATTTGAAAACCGTCGGGAGACGTGTATTTCTGAAACGTGCTGCCTACGGCTCGCTGTTTTGCCCGCCCATTCTTCCGCTCCTTGATCCAACCCTTTTTGACGAACTCCTCGCGAATGGCTTCAAGTTCATCTGCTGTTTCCGCTTGTTGTATCTCTGGCACATAACTTTGCAATACTTTCTGTTCTGCACGACTTTCGGCGATTAATTGATTGATGACGGATCTGCCGCGCTTCGCTTTTGTATATTTCTTGAAATATCCTTGGGCATTTTCGGCAGGACCGAGTGTTGGATCCAGTTCAATTTTGACGTTATCGAGTTCCGGCGCATAATAGTTCTGGGCTTCAATGGATGCCGCGCCTCGTTGTATTCGGTGTAGATTACTCGTCAACAACTCTCCCTTGATGCGGTAATCTTCGGCTTGCTCGGCATTGGCTAAATCGTGTTTCAGGCGTACTATCTTCCGATCAGCCGCGTCCAGTAATTTATCTAACACTTGACGGAGAGCGCGCCGTTCCGACTGGATGGATTCGTTAACGACGACCATGTCGTAATACGCATTCAGCGCTTCGCTCATTGTGTCAAATGTCAGGCTGTCTCCCCCGTGGAATTGGTGAAGCGGCAATGGAGAAACGGCGACCGGGGCGTTCTGATTTTTCCGGTTGACCAGCGCTAGCGGATTCTCGTACGGTGGATTGAAGTACGCTGCAATTTCTTTGTAAGCCTCCCACAACGCGTCGGCGCAATTCGGTTTATCTGCGCGGAAGAGGACTTCTTTGGCAAGCGTTGGGCTTAAGCCGTCAATCTGATCAAATAGAGACCGCCAATCTACTTCCGAGGTGTTTTCGACGAGTGTAACAAACGTCCCGTAATCCAGTTTCAACGGGTCCAACTTCGCTGGACCTGGCGGCGGCATGTATGCGACACCCGGTAAGATTTCACGATGACGACTCATGGTTTCATCAATGTGCTTGATACTCTGAAGTATTTTGTCTGTTGATTCGTCAACGAGAATGATGTTGCTGTGTTTGCCCATGAATTCGCCGATGAGAATTCGTGGTCGGGATTCAATCAGCGCGTCAGATTGTGGATTTATGGTGATTTTTAGCACGCGATCCCAACCAAGTTGCTCAATGTCCGAGATCGTGCCCCGACCAATGTGGGTCATGAGAAAGTCTGCAAAATGCGACTGCTTGCGCCCTTCCGACGGGCGTTCAATCAGATGTGTCCGCGCATGGCGCGCGTGGGCGGACATCATTAGAAATCGAGTTTTTCCGGCTCTGGCGATTTTGAGCGCGATAGAAGTTGCATCCAACTGCACAACGTGACGTACATTGCCGTGCAAAAGCGTATCGCGTAATTCGTGAACCACATGGCGCAGAGCCAAGCTATCGAATGACAATGGAGGACCTCATATAAGGGAAACCGAGTGTTCAGACGGAAATGCCGGCGCGTCTTGAATGAAATAGGACTTTCGCAGTCGAAAGCCGTATTGCCTCAAAAAATATCAATCAATTATTCGAAATACGTGATGCGTAACTGATTTAGTCGTTTTAACGTATCAATATACAGTTTAATCCTTGTCTATGAATCAAAGCAACTTGCGTCGGCCCTTATAGTATACACCTTCAATGTCCAACAGTTCAATGTGAACGGATTTAACTTGACAATCAAAGCGTTTTCGGATATAAAATATAGGATGTCAGAGCAAAGGCACACCGGATTCAGCAACCGAGAGAGGATTGCATCTCGAATGGAGGAGGTTGCCGCAAAGGATAGACTTGCGGTTCGGCGTGAGAAAAGGAGTCACCAATGCTAACGCAAGAACAGATTGATTTCTACCATAGGAACGGCTATATCGGCGTTGAAGATGTACTAACAGCCGACGAGGTGGCGGACCTCCGGCGCGTCACCGATGAGTTTGTCGAGAAGTCTCGAGCGATAACCGAGCACACCGACGTTTTTGACCTTGAACCCAGTCATACGTCTGCAGATCCTCGTGTGCGGCGCCTCAAAAACCCCCACAGGGAACACATCGTTTACGACGGAGCCCTGCGACATGAGAAAATCCTTGACATTGTTGCACAGTTAATCGGTGACGGTCTCCGTACCAACGGTCAGAAACTCAATATGAAATATGCGGGGTACGGGAGTCCCGTAGAGTGGCATCAGGATTGGGCGTTTTATCCGCATACTAATGATGACCTATTGGCGGTGGGGGTGTCATTTGATGACATGACGGTTGAGAATGGCGCGCTGATGGTCATTCCAGGTTCCCACACGGGACCTACCTACGATCATCATCAGAACGGCGAGTTTGTCGGCGCCGTTACCGATCCGAAGTTCAGCCCGGAGGGCGCGGCGCCTGTCGAGGTTAAAGCCGGCGGGATTTCGATTCATCATGTGCGCACGGCACATGCTTCCGCGCCAAACACGTCTAGCAGACCGCGTCGTCTGCTTCTTTCCCAATATTGCGCGATTGATGCGTGGCCTCTAGCGGGGGTTCCCGACTGGGAAACATTTAATTCTCTGATTCTACGCGGCGAACCAAGCAACCAGCCGCGTATCAAATCGGCGCCGGTTCGAATGCCTCTTCCACATGCGGCGCGCAAGGGGTCTATATATGAGGTCCAGAGTTTGCTGGAAGATCCTGTTTTTGCGAGAAAGGCTAGTTGAATTAGCAAAGAACCCGGGACTGTAGTTATCTCCTTGATTGACTACTACTTTTTCAGGTGTTCGCAGCCCAAGACCCACATGCTCGGAGAATAGTCTGGCCGGATTTGCCAGCACGAGTTTTAAGCGTCAATACGGAGAAGGCATACCAGGTAGATCAGGTTGAATTTCCCGCTTTGGAAACGGCGACACCGGTTCTCCGTCTGTCAAGAGACGCATGCAACTACCCATATCTTGCATTGCGTCATCATTGAGCGACTGATTTTGGGATAGCGAAACAAATTTTGCGGCGGCACGCGCTTGACAATTGAAAGAACGTTGCGGGTTAAATACTATATCTGAAAAACCTTGAAACTTTATAAGTTCGGGCGCCAAATTTCGCCCATTTTGCCATAGCGATGTTATATAAAGACAATCATAGAAAGCCGCCTTAGGCTCAATCGGAATATCTTCGCCGCAAAAGTTGAAGCCGATTAACTCTCCCGAAGTCCGAAGGCGCTGGTCAGTTTTCGCCTCGCGACTTGATACCGTATACAACTCGTGATATGGCCCGCCTTTCTTGAATACCTTGCTCCCTTGGTATGCACACTCCACACTCATCATCTTGCCGTTTGGCGCTTGAATTTTCAGGTTAAACGCGCTCAATGAAACCCCAAGCCGTAATGCCGATTTCCCCGATATTTCCAAAATAGGGGAAATTCCCTGTCTTTCAGCAGCCTGATGTAATGATTGGATAGATTTCTGTAGTTGTGATTTCGCAAAGCCGGAATGCCAACGAAATTCTACATCTATGGATTTGACATAAGGGAATCCGCTGAAATTCGGTGTAAATACAGGGCGTTTTGCCATTGTATTCGACTCCTAAAATGGTATGTCGTCTTCAGTAATGGGTTCAGGAGAAGTTTTGTCATCGCTATCCGACCCATCACGTGTCCAGAAACGATAGTCACATCTGGGATAGAAATAATCGCTCTGGGCGAGAAATCCTTGAGTATAAGCCGGGGGATTGTCGGATTTCCATTGTCGCAGAGCAGTAAAATCCCAAAAAACCACCTCGCTAATATACCCTGGAGAAATTCGGTCAAAAACTAGAATTTCCGCCTGAGGATTCGTGGGAAAATTTCTGGGGATGCTCAATGATTGGCGCGGATATTCCTTCCCGTCAACGTCGTGATATACTTCTACAAACAAACTTTGTAACGCATCAGGTTTTTTCCTATCCTCCAATTGAATGAACGCATAGCATTGGAAGAAGCGTTCTCTTGACAAAACGCACAATCCAATTCCCATAATACTTTAGAAGCAAGAAGCAAAACAACCCAGTGTGAATCATTCACTCCCTCAGTTTTCTTTTTATTTTCCCTAATTGCGTAGAACATTTTGTAGTTTGGGAAACTTATACTCAGGCAAATTCCGTTCTTAAGTCCGTTGGCACGATCCAAGTCATTGAACAGGAACCCGTGACCGCGTGTTTCGAGTCGCTCACGACTTAGCAAACCTTCTCTCAAAATATCCCTAAGGTTTTCAATGCGGGTAAAATGCACAAGGTTTGTTATGTTGCGTTCATTGCAAAACTGTCTAATTTGTCTCGTTCGATTAGATTCTGCGCCAAATAGGTCTACTTGCGGCATATTAACAAATTGAACCTCCTGTCTTAGGCAATGGTATCCCGACAAGCATGTCACGATGGCGTGGCGATTGTCGACGAAGGTTAATGTGCCATGCCCACGCTATGTAAATGAACTATGTGAGGGAGCGTTGTTCTTGCTCGGTTCTTGCGCGAGATTCGGTTTTGTCCTGCCGATGCTTTATTCCGAGGTTGTATGAAAGACCGAGGTTTCTGCACTCAATCACTGACTGTATCTAAAACAGAGACATTTCTGTTTCTTTGCCTGTGATGAACTCCAACAGAGCGGGGCGCCCCTCCTTCGTCTGCTCAATACCGCGCTGAATGGCGGGGATGATTTCATCCGGAGTTTCCACGCGTTCCCCGTACCCGCCGAAAGCCCTTGCCATGTCGGCGTAGTTGCCCGATATGTCCGTGCTGCGGAATTTCTCCGTCGAGAGCGCCATGATACTTAATTCGATAGCCATGCAGAAATTATTGAACAGTATGGAAAGAATGGGAATATCGGCTCTAGTGGCAGTCTCGAAATCCATCCCTGTGAATCCGATGGCGGCGTCGCCCCAGACATTGATACATAGTTTGTCCGGTTGCGCCAGTTTTGCCCCCATTGCCAAGCCAAGCCCATAACCCAACTGCGTGGTTTTTCCCCAACCGATATACGATAGCGGCGTCGTAGACTGCCAAAATGGCGAGAGTTGGTCTCGCGGACTGCCGGCGTCATGAGTAATGATTGTGTTCGCCACGTCTACGGTATGCAACAAATCCCAGATTACGCGATAAGGACAAAGTGGAACTTCATCGGATCTCAGTTTCGGCTTCCAGTCGGCTAACCATTCGTCTCTGATTTGGCTAATTTCTTGAGCCACCCGACTGCTGCGCCCACGGGATTTGCTTCCCAACCGATCGCCGATCTCATCAATGAGCGCTTGCAATGTCAGGCGCGCATCGCCAACCAAGGCGTAGTCCGCCTCCACGTCTTTGTTGATGTCCATTTCATCCAGCGTCGCGTGGATTATGGTTTTGCTCTTCGGCATGGCTACCCCGAAACCGGTGTTCGTAAAACTGCACCCTATTCCGAAGATTACATCAGAGGCATTCAAAAAATCGTGTAGCATCTTTGGAATGGCGCGCCCGCCAGAACCGAGGGACAACGGATGATTTTCAGGGAAAGCGCTTTTGCCTTGTAGGCTAGTCGTGACCGGAGCTTCCAGCAACTCCGCGAGCTCTTTCAACTCTTCCCACGCCTTAGCGTAGTGGACACCTTGTCCCGCATATATCACTGGACGTTCGGCTTCAATTAACAGATTTGCAATCCGTGGTATGTCGTGCGGATCCGGGGCGCGGCGCAGTTTGGGAACTGGCCGATAATTCAACTCGCCAGGCAATTCCATGCCCAAGATGTCTTGGGGTATTTCCACCAGAGTTGGACGCGGACGGCCGTTTTTCGCCTGCGTGAACGCCCGTCTAATCGCCGCCGGAACGGTATCGGGCATCGTAACTTGTTCGCAGGACTTGGTGACGCTGCGGTAATTTATGAACGAACTGAAGTTCGGATCGACATTTGTCTTGTCGCGGCTATATCCTGCCGGCAGCACCACGATTGGCGCGGAGTCTCCATAGGCTTGGGCGACGCCTCCGAAGGCATTTTCCGATCCGGGACCATGTTGCATACAGAACACGCCAATCTTCTCGCCCGAGGTCATCCGACTAAATGCATCCGCCATGTGAATGCCAATGCGTTCCTGGCGTACTACGATGGGACGGATTCCCGCTTTGGCGGCGCCTTCGATAATAGGATTGACTGGGTAAGCGAATAAATACTCGGTGCCTTCAGCCTTCAGCATCTCGCCGATAGCATCGGAAACAATCATCGGAATTCTCCTTGCCAGTTGTAAAATTTCGCGGTTTAAGGTGATTATACTTCACGCTGCTGAAAATTGCGTGTTTTCAAGCGTCTGGCGGTAGGTGCGGTTGGAAACCGCACCTACGGCGAACGCAGGTCGCGATCGCTCGGGCGCAATCAGCTATGCGCGGCAGGGGCAAGATGCGCTGCCTACGGTCGCGCTCTCTTATTGCGGCGTAAATCCAAACATCTAGCGACGGTGAGTTTAAGCACGTGTTTGAGTGGCTCAAACACGTGAATCGTCTTTACCGGTCTGGCTGACGGGCGCCGCTATTGCCCGAGAAGGTGGTTAAGAATATAGAGATCCAACTCTTCGTAATCGCGTGCGTCAATCAACTGTCGTTCGATTGTGCGGTCAAGCGTTCGCACTTTCTCAAGCAGACGCAGAAAAGTCTTCCGGCTATTGAGGAGGTGTTTTGTCGATATCGCGCCGGGTTGAGTTCGCATGACTTTTACGTCCAAGCCCACAAACTCGCCATTCTTGCCGTAACCGTGCTCCTCCAAAATGCGCACCTGATTGAAGGCGCGTCGGAGATCTACGGATCCGAACGCTTTGTCTTCATCGAATTTCAAGCCGTTCTGATCGTTGAGATGAACGCTCCACAGTTTTTTGTGGCGCAGTGCGTATCCCATCTCATCCGACGGATCCAGCCCCGCGAGAATGGCGTGCGCGCTCTCGATTAGACCGCCGACTCGGTCCGGATCGTCACTGATGTAGGCGAGCCCAAGTGCATGGCCTATTGTCGGAATGTAAGCCTGATCCATCGGCTCATTCGGTTTGGGTTCAACCAACACGCGGATATTCGAATCGTAGTCCAGCATGGTGTTAATGGCATCGACAATTCTTCCCACTGCCCCCGCCGAGTCTTTGGCTTCTCGGAGATACGTGCCTTCGCGAGCAAGCCAGAGAACGATATTGCGACACCCGATTTCGTTGGCAATGTCCACACAGCGCTTGGATCTTTCAAGGGCATAGTCGCGATCGGTGGCTGAGTTGGAAGTGTAGGCGCCATCAATGGTCTGCGGCGCAAACCACAAACGAGGCGCCACGATTTCAGGCGTTATGCCCTGACTTTCAATCAGTCGCTTAACCTCCTTGGTTCGCCCCATGAGTTGCGCATGCGACTTGTCATCAATGTCAGGTACAATATCGTCGTCGTGAAATTGAACGCCTACGAATCCGAGATCGCGGTAAAACCCGATTTTCTCATCAAATGAATACGAGTCTCGAACGGGAGGCCCAAACGGATCCTCACCTTCGTGAATGTTCCAGGGGCCAAATGAAAAACGATATTCGTTCACTTCCGGCATATAACCTCCTAGTATGGCTGTGTGAGGGATTCCACTCTTTTCGTTGACAGGCATCCGCGCATGTCAATTCGTATCTTCAAAGATCTCGACGACCTTGTCAACTACGGCGCGGGCAAGGAAACGATGCTGATAATTTTCCAGATGAACTCCATCAATATCGCTGCCTGTCGTCACCGACTCGGAATCAAAGAAGTGACAAGAGAGCTCCTGAGTTATTTTGCGATATTCGTGCGCAAGCCCCATGCACTTGTAATGCGCGCCGTTGAACTTGGGAGCCATGGTTCCTTTCGGTTTCTTAATCTCGGGCGGCGCGATGACCAATATCTCCGGAACCGGCATTTCCGGTTCTATCGGCGCGCGTCTAATTTCAAGAATCAAGGCGCGAATCCCTTGCGCCGACTGCCCAGAAGTGTACGGGTGCACGGTTTGGAAGTCGTTCGTTCCGAGCATCAGGATGACCAGATCGAGAGGCGAATTGATTTCGATCCGCTGCGCCAGTCCTTGTAATCCGTTGCGACCGGGTTTGAACGGATCGTCCCACACCGTTCTGCGCCCGTTAAGGCAGTCTTCAATCACGCGAACAGGGATGCCGCGCTGAATCAACGACTCTTCCAAGATACCGGGCCAACGCGCGTCAAATGTCAAACGCCTTCTGGTATTCGGAATGATTCCCCATGTAAGCGAATCGGCGTAGACGAGAATCTGTTTCATTTTTTGTTATCCTCATGCAGCGGTATTCAGTTCAATAGCGAAGATTCTAGCATTCAATCCGGAGCGCGTCAAAACTCTTCCTTGTACCCAATGTCCGAGGCGCGAAAATGTCGTGCCGCCCTACCGTTGTTCGGAAGATTCAGCGGTAAGTGAACATCAAGGAGGAATGGGCGCGATTCCCGCTCTACCACGTCCAATCCACGTTTGATTGACTCCGCGACACAAGACTCATCCTTCACGCTCACGGCTTCCATTCCGAATCCATCCGCAATCTTTACAGGGTCGATTCCATTCAAAACAACGCCGGGGTACTCGTCGGTTTCCTCCATTGTCGAACCTTTGGCTCGTCCGAAGTGGTGCGCAACAATGCCGTAGGATTGATTGTTGGAAATCACGTAGAGCAACGGAATTTCGTGGTGCACCGCCGTCCACAGTCCCGAATCGGCGTAACATAACGAACCATCCCCGACCAGCCCGACAACAGGACGGTCAAGCGCCGCCAACTTGGCGCCGATGGCGGCGCCCACTCCGTAGCCCTCCGATCCGCCGGCAGCGATCATGTAAAGATTGTCCCCAACATCTTCCGATTTTGCGAGGTCCTCGACGGGAACGGCATACTGTTCAATCATAACCGCGCCGCCGTCTCGATCGCTTAATGCTCGATCCAGCGCATCTCGCAACAGCCAAGGACGAACCCTTCCCGACTGTCGTGTGGAATCGCGCTCGGTTTTTGTGCGTTGTGCATGGAGCGACGCCGCTTGTTTCTGTGCCCATGCGCGTCGCAGGTCAAGGCGATTTGATTTAGAATGCTCTTCCGCAAATTCGTTCAGGCGTGCCAAGGTTCGCTTCACATCCGCGAGGATCGCGAAATCGACGCCCGGGATATTTTTGATATTGGCGGGGTCAGCTCCAATGGCAACTAACTTACGCCCGTCGGTGAACGCGTGGTAATCGTGCGGCGTGCCAAGCCCGGCGTGCCGAACGCCCAGGCAAAGAATAAGATCGGGATCGAGATTTTCTATGGCTGCCACGTGTCCACAGCGGAATCTGTGCCTAAGCGGGATGCTTCGCAAATCGCCCCACACATTGAAAACCGGAAGCCCAAAATTCTCGACTAGCGCGGTAGCCTCCGCCTCGGCTCCGCCCTTCCAGATTCCATCGCCGATGTACACCACCGGACGCTCCGCATTGAGCAGGAGGCGCGCCATTTTTTCTACGTCATCATCGTCCGGATGCCCTACGTGCAGGTCTACAATATCTGTTTCGATGATGTTCGTCGAAACTTGCTGATTGTATAACGCCCGATCGTAAACCGCAAGATGCACCGGTCCAACCGGGGGCGTCTTGGCAACGTGAATGGCTCTGTAAATGGCTTGGGGCAGTCCCTCGGGTTCGATGATGGACCATGTCGCCTTCGCCATGGGCGCGGCGATGGAGGTCGGAGCGAAGCTATGCCCGATGTCCAAACTAACCCGGTCGGTGTAACTTCCCGTGTCGCCCGCGAATGTGATGACTACGACAGGCAGACTCCCGTACCATACATTATACAGTTGTCCAAGACATTGAGCCAGTCCGGCGCCGAGGTGCACAAGCATTACGGCCGGATCGAGCTTCACCTGGGCGTAGCCACCAGCCATTGCCGCGACGGTGCCCTCATGCAATCCGAGGATGCCGTGTATTTCGGGATGCGAATTTAGAGCGTCAAAGAAGTGCGCTTCCCGGGATCCAGAGTTATTGAACACATATTTGACCCCAGAAGTCGCGAGTTGCTCCACCATAATCCGAGATGGATTCGCCGTAATGGGTCTCAACTCCATAGAATTTGACCTTCCTCAATCCAAGATTTAGCCGTGCGTATGGTTCATTGGGCGACTCTTCTTTTCAATCTTACCTGCGGCATCTAGGCGCGCGCAACTTATACGGATTCAAAATCTAAATGTTACACTCGTCAAAACGTCCGATGAATCGGGCAACTACAATAGACATCTTTCCAAGATAATCCTGGAGCCCGATGGTACCTGCGTTTGCTCTGACTGGTTCGGGAATAATATCAACTGCCAGAACGCCGATGCCTCCTGAGTTATGTCCATCACATTGAGTTTATTAGGAAATATTTCTACTATCAATCAATGATTTCACTATGGCCAACAACGTCCACCTTCGCTACCCTCCACGTGGCGCGAGTGAGGGATTTTAGATGTGTTTGCCCTGTGTCGCTGAATTTCAGAAGTCTAAAAGCTGACTTCCAATGAGCCAACCCACCAATCTGTTTCTAGGTTGGAATATTTGGCAGCATGAAGGTTTAGAAACTTAAACAGACGCAAAGTGGCACCATACGTAGGAAAACCTTGGTTATTTCCCACACGCAGACCTACGGACACCGAACTTTGTGGCCAAAGAATGACCTCAGAGCCTAGATGGATGTAGTCAGTGAATGCGTCAAGTTTAGAATCACCGAGGCGATCATCTCCGTTCGGATCGTCCAAGGATGCGGCAATAGTGAAGTCGAGGACAGTATTACCGTTTCTCAAGAGTTCAAGCGGTTTCGCCGCAACTGAAACCACCAGGTTCTTCGGAAACTTGCGACCAACCGTTGTTTGAACACCACGGGGAGTATTATTCTCAATGGTAATGCTATTGAAGGCATTGCGTAGCGCTAACCCAACTTTCAATCCATTGACAGGTGTTAGCAGCGCGCCTAGATCCAGACTATAACCGATTGCGAAATTGAGATTGTCGCGGACAAATTCATCAACCCGCTCATCATCCGTTAGCTTGAAATATTTCTCTTTGAACTGCTCCGTGTTTAGAATTTCCACAATCTCAAACGGATTGTCCTCGTTTGTAAAATTGCCTCGTCGCACGAGTCGAACCCCTACACCAAAACTCGCTGATTGGAGAAATGGTCGCTTCAAGGGGAGTTGCACTGCCAAAGCGGATGTTAATGCTGCTTGGGCAGTTACTCGATAGACAACATGATTGTCCAGAGCCTCTATAACAGCGTCCTGCCAAGGCAATCCTCGTTTAACGACCTGCAGATGCACGACGCCTTGGTTATACAGAGATAACCCCAGTGTAGCTTTATACCGTTCAGTGGATGCCACAGGGATAATGACCCCGAAGGATGGAAGCCCCAAATTCAGGGCGAGCCTTTTTGCGAGGATATCCCTAGAACGGTCAACAAGTTCCTTCCGTTCTTTCGCCACCGCAGGATCTGTCAACGGATAATCGGACCGCGTTAAGGGGTTTATTGTGTCACTAATAAACTTGTCAATGGTCTGAAATTCATCTGCCAAATCCTTCGTTATCCGTGCCCGTATCGCTAGAAATTGAAAAAGCGTTCTATCGTGCTGGGTTAAGCCGGCAGGGTTGTAGTGGAGTGCGTAGATGTCATCAGCTACGGCTTCAATTGCGTTTCCTAATCCAAGCGGCCGGGCGCCGCGAAATAGGAACAACGGTTCTTCCTGTGCCATTCCAATTTGAGTCACTAATAGCAATCCTAATATCATCAAATTTGATATGCCAGAGCCCTTGAACCGCAACTATTTCTCCTTCACAAAATACATAAACGATTGACAATAATATGCAAAAAACTCAAGTCCTTCAACCTTCACTGTTTTGCCATCCGAATCAGTTCTTTGATTCGTGTGACTAGCTCATCTTTGTTGAATTCAAAGCCCCAGTTAGACAAGTCTCCGACGAACTCTATGACAAAGTCTTCACCAATGACCCCAGTAAATTCCAAGACTGCCGTTGCGATTTCTGGCGCGCTCTCTTCTGCAAAGTGTAGAGCCTCTTCAAGATGGAACAAGGCATTTCGCCGGTATAGGGTGCGATCGACCGATGGCAAGGCCTCCTCAATCGGTTGTCCATCAATGTCTGTAATGTCTGGATAAGCGGGTACTCTGATGTCCGCACCACTTAGTAAAACAACAGCATCAACAATAATGCGACGCTCGGACGCATTAAACCGCGCGAGGAGGTCCTTGGGAACACTGTTTGAATCGTTCTGAATCTGTCTGAATTGGTCAGCTCTTTCGGACCCATTTTCCAGCAACCTAAATTCATAATGGGTCGGGCGCTCAAGCAGAACGACTTCAAATAGATCATCGGTAGTTCCTTGTATTCCATCGCGCCCCAAGCCTCCTATAGCGAGATTCCTGACAGCCTCTAGTATTAAGAGACGAGCGAGATGGAGATGAACAAACATCAGATCGGTAGAGGAAATTTCGGGTATAACCTTCAATGGGTTTGCGGGAGCTTGAGGAATAGAACTATCTATCCCAAGCGCCTCTAGGGTTTCGTAAAACCCACGAATCGCCTCCTGAATGGCATCGTCCTTAAGTTTTACCAATTCTCGTGGATCCAGTAAAATTAAAGATGGAAGCATGAGGATATCTTCGACATCCGAAAAATTGATGTCAATATTAGCTTCTTCCATCCTTATTTGCGTGAGATTAAGAATATCTGCCGCCTCCGAAAAATCAGTGCCCGTTGATTCAGGGCGATCTGCACAGCCCACGCCGAAGCCAATCAGGGCGACGATAAAACCTGCCAAAATACAGTTACCAATAGACACGATGCCTTTCCTCTTTAATAGTATCGGGAGAATATTGATTAGGAATTAGTATTACTACTACAAATCACAGACTAAGCTCGACTTTGTACATTTGAGCGACATAATGGACGGCGTCAATCAAGCGTTCAGCATAGATGCAGGAACTTTTTGACCATCTGGTCGTTTTGGTTGACATGTGAAAAAGTCGGTAGTGTTTTCCAGTACCATCAATGCGGGGCAAGATGGCCCGCCTACGGAATTGGGGTTGCCCCGGCTTATGTCAAATCCAGATATTGTGCTTTTGTACAAAGTCAAGCTAAGAGCGTGTTTGAATAAGAGACAATCAAGATTAGCGGGCACTTTTCTGTTGCAGAAGAAACCGAGTTTTCAGGAGAAAAGGGATTTCTATCAGGATTCTTCTATCGCACTCATTATCCATTCGCTTGGGGGATCTCTATCGCACTCATTATTCATTCGCTTGATCGGTTTCGGCAAGAATCCATTTGCAAAAGGTGAACAAAATGTCCACGCGGCACGCGTTTTAGGGCGGTTGGCGTGATTTTGTACATGGTTTTTTGTCAAAAACGCCTTCGAAAAATAGGCACAAAACGCGAACAAAAAGCCGATTTCGGGGGGCGCGTTCACGCTGATTGAGCTCGTCCGATCCAGTGATAATGCGGGTTCCAGCCCGCGCTAAGGTGAACAAGATGTTAACAGCGGCAAAAAGATTGTCATCTTCACTGTCAGTTCAGCGGACAAAGTCCGCCGTGAATGTAGTGAATGACGCGCCGTTTTCGAGCGTTATGCTTCGGTCTTGCCCCCATACCCCATATTATACTATACGTACATAACGTTGTCAAGAAAAATTGCACATGCCTAAGAAATGCGCAACGCGGCTTTGTAAAACCGATTATTGTTGTCTGATACGAATTCAGAATCTATATTTCACGCTGCTGAAAATTGCGTGTTTTCAAGTGTCTGGCGGTAGGCGCTGTTGGAAACTGCGAGGATTTCTATCGCACTCGCTATTCACTCGTTTGATCCTACAAAAGACGCAATTTCTGACAGCGCGCAGTATAAATGTCACAATCAATCGGAGGCGCTCAATGAATTGAGCAACTACAGACGCCCGATGAATCGGGCAACTACAAACTGCCAGTTCTTGCAACTTATAGATTCGGAACTAGTATTAGTCCAAGTTCGCGAGAAATTCGCGTTGCCGATTTAGGCGGATTTCACGCATGTCGGCAAAACGCTCTATCCCGGCAAAGATGGATTCGGCATCAAGGTGCGCCTCGGCTATGACATCCGCTTCCGTGCCGCCGGTGAGCCACTGATTGCCCCAGTCGGCGGTCAATGAATATTCGTCTGTCAACGGACCAACGTCTCTAATGGGCCAAACTCTACGAGTGCCGGTGCTAACTACCATCAAGTCGTATTTTGCCTCGGGAGGCAACACCGAATGGCGATAGTCAGCCGATTGGCGATCAAAGAGCTCCTCACTGACAGCGGCAATAATCTTTACGTTTATTCCTTGCGCTTCCAGGCGCGGAATGACATTCACAAGATTGACCGTGGAATTGGAACCTTGGACAATCACGTAACCGTGTTTGGGTTGATCCGGGCAAAAGTCGCGGATAACGTACAACCCTTTGGCAGCGGCTTTGAGGTCTTTGTCGGCAAACGTATTTCGGTCCGCTACCGGGAAATCCGGGCGCGCAACTTCTATGATTATCACACTAATCTTGGGGTCGCGCGCCGCAATTTCGGCCGCGGCAAAGTATCCGGGGGCAACATCGTTGTAATCCCAAAAACTCACATGAATCGTTTGTCCGCGCGGAAACAGTTTCCAAACCTGAGGCGCAAAGATGCCAAAATGCGTGCGAGCGTCGGCGGCGGTTTCCGGACCCGAATGACCGGCGAGAATGTGCAGGACGCCCATACGGAAACGACTGTCTTGGCTCTGCTGGCTCCATACTCGAGCCGGAAGATACATCAGCGGCGTAAAGGCGCCGTAAGTGCCGCTCAATGCCCAAACGCCCGCGAATTTCTCCGGGTCGAGCGACGCGCTTTGACCCACCAGTCCGATGGCGCTTGACGCGTTGCCCGCTTCTTGGATGGGAGCCTTGAACCGAGTGCCGGCAGGATTGGACTCCGGATTATAGTGTCCCCAAAGGCTGCCGTGTTCAACGTTGATAGACTCGGAAAGGTCGGCGGAAAGCGTGATAAATCGGTTGTCCGTGACGTAGTTGACCCATTTGATGATTTCAGAAATGGCGCGGCGCGTCCCGGCGACTTCCCCAGGTTCTTTAAACAGTGAGATTTCTACTTCCTGCCGCTCGCCGGAGACGGGATTTACAACTGCGGGGCGCTTCGGTTCAACCGGCAGATTTTCAACACGTAGTCGATCATCTCGAAAGGGGTCGGAGGAAACATCGACTCGCAGCGGCAAATCATCGCGCACCGAATCACCAATTTCCACGAGCCGATCCGCCAACCATTCTCCCAGCCCATTGCGATCGAGCGTCGACATCACCACGTCAATGTTGGTCTTGAATTGAATCAGACGCTCGCGCTCATCGGTCACCGGCCCGTCGTGAATGCCTTGGAATTCGACGCCGTACCGTTTTTCAAAGGTTGTGGCTAATGCCACAAAATATTCGGAATTCATCTTCAAGGCGTAAGGATGGCTTTGAAAACTGATGAGTTGGTCGCCATAGCCCTCAATCATCCCGTCGACAGCGGCTGGCCAATATCCCTTCACGGTGTTGCCGATAACAACCATGGGGCGTCTGTCATCCGAATCCCAATTCTCCATGGCGCTGAGAACTGCCAATATCTGGTCGTAATCGTTGCCGTTCTCGAGAGAAAACACGTTCCAACCGTAAGAGGTCCACTGATCTTCGAGTTCGTATTGCACATATTTGGCGTCAACAACGCCGCCGACCAAGGTGTCGTCAATTCCCGCGTTGTTGTATGAGATTAGGATACGCAGACGCTTGCCCACCTGCATAGCAAGGCCTTGCGTTTTCAGTTCCTGAGCATGTCCTTCCGTCATGGCAAATTCGCCCTCCAACGCAAGAACCTTGAGCGAATCGGGAGCGCCCATAAAGTTCCAGAAGGCGGCTTTGCCTGCCGCCGTTGCCACGCCGATTCCCGAAGGACCGCCGTTGACATCGTTGGTCAGATCGGTTGTTTCCGCGTGACCCGCGAGAGATCGAATGCCTCGTATTTTCGCTTGCGCAAAAAGCGGATGTTCATCAAGTCCGTGATCTTCAAGGAGCGTCGTCAATGCGCCGGCGCCGCGACGGAAACCGAGAGCGTCAATTGGAAGCATGGCGATTTCCGGATCCGCGTAATAGCGCGAATCGCCGGTGGCGGAGTGCCGGCGCGCCATAGCCTCGCCCATAATCATCCACAAGGCATAAGCGGTGGGGATGTTGTGACCTCCCGCGAGCATAAATTTATCGCAAAATGGATGCTTGGGCTTACGGTAGTCGTACCGAAGTCCGCCCAGTTCGGGCCCGCCTAGATGAAGCGCTACGTTGTAGGGCGTGTAGGCTAATGGGCCGCCGAAATGCCCTGTTTGAGAATAGTTGCCGAGCAGTACCAACGTCATACACGTCATGTATCCGATGTCTTCCATGCGTTCTCGATCGTAATGGGCGGTCAGCGGTTGGACTGGCGATAGCAACGAATTTGCGTTCACTGTATCTGACATATTTACTTTCATCTTTTTCCTAACAATTTTCGTGGCGGGCGGGTGAACTGCGGCATTAGACATGCCAAGGTTTGAATTAAGACTATGCGTGAAGTTGTAGTGAGACCTTACCCGCCCGGGTTCTGAATCTCCATTCCTACTCACAATTCTACGTTATTATATCACGAATCAAACAAAAATAGAATACAAAAATAGGGAGGCAACAAGGGAAACGCGCCTGATTTTGTGTGATAATGGTGGGTAATGCGATGAAATGGGGTTGTGGGCGGGAGGATGGAAAACGGGAAGGAAAGTAGATTGACGCGGTCTTCGGCATGGGAGAGGCAATCAGGAGTATCATGATTGTCAGTTCCCCGCCGGTCTTTTCGGTGATTGTCTGAATCACGGATTTTCACAGATTAAACAGATTACACGGATTAAAGTCGGCGTACGGACAGGGATTCGGTGACATCACCTATTGGGGCCGTGGTATCGGTACGGTCGGAAACCGCGGGGATCTCTATCGATCAACTGAGTGGATAACGAAGGCGATAGTATACTTTGTGTTGGGTGAAATTGCGTTTTTTCCCGGCAATAATTGTTTCCAATAGGATTCACGTAGCACCATGTGACCTCTATCGCACGTGCCGGTACAGTCGGGATCGGGAAATCCCTCGTACAGAGGCGTCGCGACCTGGAGATCGCTCTTACAAAAGACGCAATTTCTGACAGCGCGGAGTATATCAACTTCCGGGGCAATAGCATTTCCATAGAGATCCTGATGTCGGTAGAGACCCGCTAGCCACCGCTTCTCTTCCGCCGTTCCCATCTCGCATTCTTCCCCACACCCCTCTAACCATTGCATCGCCCGTTCTGCGCCGTCTTTCCTAGTCACCGGTCCTGACCACTAGCCACTGCCTTTATCTGTCCCCACGTGGTGACCAATTTGCCCTCCGGCGTAAATACTGTTGTTTGGACATTGAGATTGAAACTCAGCCAAGACGGATTCGTATCCTGCGCTGGATGATTCGTGAGATTGATGGGGTTGGAACCATCCGCATCCATGATGAAAATATCGTCGTTCCCGTCGCGTAAGGAGGTAAAGAGAATCTTCGATCCGTCGGGAGACCACGATGGCTGCATGTCCGTTTTGGGGTGATTGGTAAGATTGACCGGATGAGTCCCATCCGTATTCATGACGAAAATGTCCGAATTCACGGGGCCGCCGCGCCCCCAGTCGTTAACGTGAGTGGAAAAAGCGATCTGCCTCCCATCCGGCGACCATGCCCCAGGAAAGATGTACCTAAATCCTTTCGCGGGAGTAAGATCCTTCGTAATATCTGTTAAATCGGAACCGTCAACATTCACTACATAAATCTTATTGAGCCCGTCGTCATTAACAATTCCGAGTAACATAACCCTTCTTCCATCCGGTGACCACGAAACTGAGAAAGTGGTTTGATTAGGTAAATCTGCCAGTTTGCGCCGACCGGAACCGTCGTCGTTCATAATGAAGGGGTCATGTTGCCAAGGATCGGGCCTGGACACATCAAAGAGAATCTTCGATCCATCGGGTGACCATTTGGCGCGCCCGCCAACCCCTAAACTGCGAGGGGCCGAACCGTCAGCATTCATGACGAAGATTTCCCACTCGCCGTTGCGATCCGACTCGAACGCCATCTTCGATCCGTCGGGCGACCAGCGCGGTTCCACGTCGTCTCCATCGTGATTGGTGAGATTAACACGATTAGAGCCATCAGCATTCATGACCCAGATTTCCCTTGGACCTAGAACTATATCGCGGTTTACGACCTCAAAATCACCGGGACGATTTTTTTCAAAGGCAATCTTCGATCCATCGGGCGACCAGATTGGAAAAGCGCCTCGCGCATCAAGTTCCGCTGAAACATCAACAGGGTTGGAACCATCAGGGTTCATGACGAAGTGCGAAAATCTCTCACCATCCCGGTCCGACCAAAACAAAATCCATGGGTCGGCAACCACGGAAGTCGAAACCGTCAGCAGCGCCAACGCCAAAATAACTTTCAGAAAATTCATTGTCACGCCTCCTTTCGAGCCAAATAAATGTCCGGTTGTTTTGAATTTTGGAAATCAACTTAGGAGTTACGCAGTTGAGTAAAAATAGGTTATAATTTGAACATGAATCCACCCAAATATACTGACATTGATTATATCGATTTTTTGATTGGCACTCAGAAAAGTTACAGTTGTCTTGAGGCGGAAAAAGTTCAGCCCCAAGTTGATGCCCCACCGGCTCACGATTCAATAACAAGGCTTCTGCATCGAGAAGAACCTGATACTGACAAGCTATGGTACGAATCAAAGAATCAGGTAAAACTGGAATCAGGAATCTTAGTTATAGACGATTCGACCTGGATAAACCCTATTCCCAAAAAATTGAACTGGTGACAAAACACTGGTCAGGGAAACATCATCAAGTGGTGCCGGGAATTAACTTAGTCACTTTGCTTTGGACTGATGGTGATAGGCATATTCCGTGTGATTATCAAATCTATGACAAAGACAATGATGGCTTGACGAAAAATGACCATTTCCGAGCCATGCTCACGGAAGCGAAAAAACGTGGTTTTGCTCCCGAATGTATTTGCTTTGATAGTTGGTATGCTAGCCTAGAGAATCTAAAAGCCGTCCGCAATCATAGTTGGAGATGGCTTACTCGCCTAGCTTCCAACCGACTGGTGAATAAAGATTATTCCGGTAACCGTCCTGTGAATACAGTTCCGATTGAATCAACAGGGACGATTGTGCATCTAAAAGGATATGGATTGATTCGAGTATTCAAGATTGACACTCCAGAAGGTGGCATTGAATATTGGGCAACCAATGACTTACAGATGGACGAATTAATGCGTCTCAAATATGCGAAATGGTCTTGGACCATAGAGGAATATCACCGTGGAATTAAGCAATTCGTTGGCATTGAACGGGCACAAACACGGGCGGCTCGCGCTCAAAGAAATCATATCGGTTTAGCGCTGAGAGCCTTTTTGAGAATCGAGCATTACTGCTATACTTTGTGTTGGGTGAAATTGCGCTTTTTTCTCAGCAATGATGGTTTCGAATAGGACTTACGCAGCACCAGCAAGTCGCGACCTGGAGATCGCTCCTACAAGGGCTGAAATATCGGTGCGGTTGGAAACCACACCTACGGAGGGAACGCATGTCGCGATCAGGAGATCGCTCCTACAAAAAAACGCAATTTCTGACAGCGCGCAGTATATCACACCGGAGTCAGTTGGTTTGACGCAAAACTCTCAATTGTCAGAGATGCTGTGCGTGCTTATTTGGCAAGACCTCTTTATACACTTCAGCCAACTGCGTAACTCCTAAGCAATATCGGACAAATTGCTGTTTGTCCTTTATACCTCCAATCTTTTGGGTTAATTAGAGGTATGATAATTTCTTCCCCATAGGGATCAAGTTAAGCGTTTTAGGACACATTTCGCGCGGTTTTCCCTCGGCAAGTTTAACACAATCTTCTACCTGTGGGATCTCTATCGCACTCGCTATTCACTCGTTTGATCCCCTCTGGGGCTTTGGAATTTGGGGTGTCTACGTTTCTACAAACCTGCAGGATCTCTATCGCACTCGTTATTCACTCGCTTGATCCCCTCTGGGGCTAAAAGACTTACACAATCAAAGAATCGCAGCATTGTGTTCGACCCTATTGGCTTGAGGATTTACAACGGGAAATTAGACAGATAATGCGTAAATTTCCTTAACTTGATCCCTATGGAGGTATGATAATTTCTTCCCTTTAATTTGTCACGCTAAATTCTGCTGAAGTATAGCACACCGGAGTTTAACAGAAAGGCGTTCGATTTGTCAATAACATCCCAACTGTCGGGCAGGGGAATTGCATCTAATTTTCAGCGAAAATCCGTAGGTTGGGTTGAACGGCACATCAAGAACACCCCGTCCACAGGATAACCGCGCCCAGACACCGATAACGCTAAAAGCCCCCAAAATCGTAGTGAAACTCAACAATGCGACCACTGTATTGGGGAATCCAGCCGATTTTATGTATCCACCTGGCTTGAGGTATGGGTGGACGGAAGATTTGCACCCTTCCCGTCTTCCGTCCTTCCAATCTTCCTTATGCGAAAAATCAGGTGCGATTCCTCTGATTTCCCTATGAAACATGCTTGACAAAAACTGCGACTTGGTGTACACTACCTGCCATTTACGTTCACATTGATAAGTTTGAGGCAACTCCCTATCTAGAAACAGACAAGCTAAACGTACGCGATAGCCGTGGACTCGTATTTACGCGGTTCAGCGGCGAAGAGAGTATTAACGGTAACAGCGCATGAGCATACAGGAATTGGATTTGAATCTTGAGAGCGTGAAAACGGAACTGTACGAGAGGCATCATCCGAGTTTAACGGCGGTGGACATTGAAGCGCACGCCAAGACCTTGCACAGGATTCTTACGCTCAAGAAAAAACATGACGTTGTCATGCTTGGTCACAACTATATGGAGCCGCTGGTATTTGGCTTGTCCTTGAAAGAGGAACAAGGCGATTCGCTCGGCTTAAGTATGCACGCCGCCAAGACGGATGCGCCCTATATCGTTTTCAATGGCGTTCCGTTCATGGCAGAAACCGCCAAGATTCTCAACCCGTCAAAGACGGTGCTTGTCGCCGACAAGACGGCTGGATGCTCGCTAGCTGATAATTTTGGCGCTGAAGACGTAAAGAAACTGAAAGCCATGTATCCGGATGTACCGGTAATGATCTACATCAATAGTTATGCGGACGCAAAGGCGGAATCGGATGTCTGTTGCACTTCAGCCAACGCCGCCAAGATAGCTAGAGAAATGCCGGGCGATCAGATTGTGTTTGTGCCGGATATCTACTTTGCTCAGAACTTGGAAGACGAGCTGGCTGACGAGAAAACTGTAATCTACCCGGGCAAGGGAAATCGCGAGAAGGGGGCGGTGTGCGAGGTGCATGAAGAGTTCCGGCTTTCAGATTTGCTCGCCGTACGAGAATCCTTCGAAATCCCGAAAGGTCACGCGAGTCGCGTCATGTATGCGCATTGGGAATGCCGACGAGAGGTTCTCAGGGAGGCAGACTTTTACGGAAGCACGAGTCAGATTATGCAGGACATCGCGAAGCGGGTTGAGGAAAACTGTTTGGATCGCGCTTTCGTGGCGTCGGAATGTGAGTTGACATCAAACCTATCGCAGGAGTTTCCATCCGTACAGTTTTGGACCGCCTGCTCTATTCGTTGCTCGCACATGGCAAAAGTCAACCTTGCCAAAGTGCTTGCTATCCTTGAAGCAATAGATGCGGGTGATGATCTAAGCGCTTATGAAGTGGCGCTTGACCGCGACGTGATAGCGCGGGCACGAGCTCCCATTGAACGAATGCTTCAAATGAGCGCCTAAAGAATCAAAATGTGGTTTTATGCCATTTCTCTTGAATAATTGTGCGTATGATGTCCGGATTATATCGATTACTTATCCAGTAGGCGGGGCATCTTCAGGGCGATCGCCCCTGATTTTTGGCATAAGGAAGATTGGAAGGATGGAAGACGGGAAGGGTGAGAATTTTCGGTTCACGCATACGTCAAGCCAGGTGGATACATAAAACCCGCTGGATTCCCAAATCAATGGTCGCGGTGTTGGGTTTCACTACGATTTTGAGGTCTTTTAGCGGTAACGGCATCTGGGCGCGGTTATCCTGTGGACGGGTCGTTCTTGATGTGCCGTTCAACCCAACCTACGGATTATCGATAAATGTTACACTCGTCAAAAACGCCCGATGAATCGGGCAACTACAATCACCCAATGCGTGTAACTCATTTATTTGGAATTATTATGATCTTTTCATCTGATTACCAGATCGACAGGCAAGACCGTTGCGACAGGCTCGTCTGCGAATAACAGAAGTCGATACAGCGCCGATAACGGCGTTGCGAGTGATACGGGCACCGACAAATCTGGCGTTAGCGGAATACCGAGTTTTCGTTCCATGTCTCCCACAAGAAACTCAAATATCGTCTTCGGCTTGGGTAGCACGAGAATTTCGACGTTGTCATCCGCGCTTAATCCCGCATTGGCTTTTGCCATTGAAAGGGCTTTGTCAAGCCCTCCGAGTTCATCAACAAGCCCGATTTCCTTTGCTTGTTTGCCCGTCCAGATTCGTCCTTGCGCGACCGCATGAATTTCATCCTCCGTCTTGCCCCTGCCTGCGGCGGCTTTCCGAACAAAATCTTCGTATACCGTTTTCATCAGTTTTTCCACGCGTTCGCGCTCGTTTGGCGTGAAACTCCCATAATCCGAGTAGATGTTGGCATTCCTGCCGCGGGTAATCGTTTCCTTCGTTAGCCCAAGTTTATTATAGAGTCCCTTGAGGTTGAACTTCCCGCCAAAGACCCCGATCGATCCGGTAATTGTCCCCGGTTGAGCGACAATCGTCCCCGCGGCCATGGCGATGTAGTAACCGCCTGAACCGGCAACATCCGACATGGAAACGACAACCGGTTTTTCGCGCTGTGTCAAAAGGACCTCTCGCCAGATGAGATCCGAGGCGAGCGCCGAACCGCCGGGACTTTCGATACGGATTACCGCGGCTTTGATAGAATCGTCCATGCGTACCTGACGGAGCGCCTCGGAGAGTTCGCGAGTTGTGATAATTTGTCCGGTACCAAAAAGACCTTCCGGCGCATCCGATAAGATAGTGCCTATCGCATAAATGAGCGCCATGCGCGGCGTGTCCGGGCGCTTCGTGTTTTTCTTGGGAGGTGACAACATAGAAAAGACGCGCATTAATCCGGCAATTCCAGTTAAATCCTGTGCGTGCTTGGATTTTTTGCCGTAGTCTGTGACAATCTCAATCGGATCTGCCGATTCGGATTTGATCGACGACAGTAGTTGGTCGTAGTAAAGGCAACCCTCCACCAACCCGTTCTCAAGCGCTTCTTGCGCGGTGAATGGTCCATTGTCAATAAGTCTTGTTACGGCAGTGGCATCCAGATCGGAGCGTCCCCCTGCAATCATCTCGATGTGTTGATTATGGAGGTCGTCAAGAATGTTCTCGGTTGCTTCACGAAACGGCGCCGACATACGCTCTTGCGTAAACGGCTCAATGGCGGATTTGTACTTGCCGATGGATAGCATCTGCGCTTCAATCTCAAGTTTATGAAGCAATCCGGCGTAGAACATCACCTCGGCGCGCAACCCCGTTAAGCCGATCACGCCTGCAGGCGTGACGTAGATTTGATCGGCGGCGCAAGCTAACAGATACTCCATGTTTCCTCCGCCGTTGAGATGGCAGATTACCACTTTTCCCGATTCGCGGAGTTGAATAACCTTGTCTCGAATCTCTTGCAGCGTCGCCCAGCCGGCGCCAAGGTTGCCAATCTTCAATATCACCCCGACAGCTTTATCATTTTTCCGGATGGCTTCAAGTTCAGATATCAGATGTCGCGTTGTCTTGAGCGTCTGACCAAATGCGAAGGGAGATTTGACCTCCACGTAGGGGCCATGGATTGTTACCTCAATGTACTGTTTCGGCGGTTGCGCTTCATCGATTTGAGCAATATCAGTATTTGGGGGTTTTTCGGCCGAATCGAAATTTGATGCGGCGTGCGCGGGGTTGGGTAAAGCGTAAATGAGTAGCGCTATTACAACTATCCAATAATTTTTTGACTGCATTGTCATGCTATTTTCCTTTTTGGTTCGAGCCTATACATCGGATATTGGGTCGCGAATCGGAAATCGCTCGTACAGAGTTTCCAACTGGCATTATACGTTGAACCGGCAAAAAGTCAAGCATTTTCCGACTTGCCAAACGGTCCGAAATTCCTGTGATTTTGGAAGCGAATGTGCTACAATGCCAACTGCATCCAAAAATTCACTTGACTTACGCAGGCGAATGCCTTTGATACCTCAAGAATTGGTAATTCATGATTCGTGATTCATGATGCGTGATGCGTGTTAAGATCGCTATTGCACAAGATCTTCTATCGCCTTCGCTATTCACTCAGTTGATCGTTATTCACTCGCTTGATTCTACAAGGGTTGGAGTATCGGCAGAGGGCATCCCTTGATTATATGTGGGAGGGGCATCTTGCCCCGACGGAGCGATGCCCTAGCCCAATCGGCTTCCGTTGTTTAATTACTAAATGCGTTGATTTATTGTGAACGTGGGAAGTCGGGGCAAGATGCCCCTCCCACCGGGGGGTCCCTCATATATTGGGCACTTGGACAGACTCACCTTCGACTGTGGAATAAAGCGATTGCTCCGCATTCTCTGCCGGAAATCAATTGACTAAACAATTACACGGAGTATGAATATGGCTCAGGAACGCGTCGTATATTTTAATGGAGAGATAGTACCGGAAAGCGAAGCGAGAGTTCCTTTCCGCGACCGAGGATTTATGTTCGGAGATGCGGTGTTTGACGTAACGCGGACATTCGGCGGGGCTATCTTCAAGCTAAGAGAACACCTCGATCGGTTCTACAATTCTCTAAAATACATGCGCATCGATCCCGGAATGACACCAGATCGGATGGCGGAGTTGACTCGCGAGGTGGTCAAGGCAAATCTTCCTCTGCTTGGCGAAAACGATGACACTTGGGCGTGTCAACGCGTAAGCAGAGGGGTACCTACATCAGACGACAACTTCGATCCCACCGTCATTATTGAAACTATACCAATACCCTTCGCTGACAAGGCGAGACATTTTCGCGACGGGCTTTCAGTGGTGACGCCCGCAACGAGGAGAACGCCTCCCGAGTGTATGAGTCCCAGAGCCAAGTTACACAATTACATCAATCTGTTTCTCGGTGAGCAGGAAGTCAAGGCTCAGAATCCGGAGGCGATTCCGATTCTGTTGGACATTAATGGCAACCTTTGCGAAGGCGCCGGCGCCAATATCCTTATTGTAAAGAATGGCGCGGTCATCACGCCGAAAGACCAGTATATTTTGGCTGGCATCAGTCGTCAGACTACGATGGAACTCGCCGCAGAGTTGGGAATTGGGGTGCGCGAAGAAGACATCGATCTCTTTGACGCCTATACCGCCGATGAAGCCTTTGTCACCTCTACCAGCTACTGCATCTGTCCGGTGTCGTCGGTCAACGGAATCACTATCGGTGACGGTCGTGTGCCTGGCGCTGTTACACATCGCCTCCAGAACGCCTACAGCGAACTGGTGGGTATAGATATTGTCGAACAGTATTTATCCAGATTGAGCTGATTTCAACTTCTTCCAAGGCAGGACTTAAACAGAAACGGTAGGTGGGCGCCCGTAGGCGGGGCATCTTGCCCCGCCGCGCCGGAACCTTTAGATGTTAGGTTGCGCAAGTACTACAAGGAATACAAACCAATGCAGAGCGCCGGGGATAGGCTGCAAGGGAAAGTCGCTATCGTTACCGGAGCCGGTTCGCGCGGCGAGGTCGCGGGTACCGGTTCTGCTACCGCCATTCTGTTCGCAAGGCAAGGGGCAAGCGTCTTGGTGGCGGACAAAGACGAGCGAAACGCTCGGCGCACATTGTCGCAAATCAAGGAGGATGGAGGCGAGGCGTCGCTGTGTGTCGCCGATGTGACACAAGACAGCGCCTGTCAGAGAATGGTTGAAGCCGCGGTGTCACGTTACGGTGGACTGCACATCCTATTCAACAATGCCGGTATCACGGATAGGAAAACGGTGGTGGAAATAGAAGAGGACGGTTGGGACCGTGTGGTGGCGGTCAACCTAAAGGGCGCCATGCTGGGGTGCAAATACGCTATCCCGGCGATGGCGCGGAATGGCGGCGGATCGATTATCAATATATCTTCGATTGACGCCATGCGAGCGGGCTGGCGCCCCAATGTCCCTTACGCCGCGGCGAAGGGCGGCGTCATCGCCATGACTCGGAATATGGCGGTTCATCATGGCAGAGACAATATCCGGGTCAATTCGATTGCGCCCGGTCAGCTTTGGGGGCCTTTCGTTGGGCAAATTCCGATGGCATCACGGGAGCTCCGTCGTCGCGCCAATCCTTTAGGAACAGAAGGAACGGCATGGGATGTCGCTTGGGCTGGCGTATTCTTGGCGAGCGATGAGGCACGCTGGATCTCCGGCATTGTGTTGCCGGTCGATGGCGGCACAATCGCGGCGACGCCGCTCTCCATGTTGGAACAATTGGTAGAGGATTAATACAAGTTCAGTTTTGAATTTCTATCTTCGGAGTAGTTGGAAGGTTGGAAGGACGGAAGGGTGGAACATGAGAAGAAACCGAGTTTTTCCAACGCAGAAACACGCGTTTGACCCAAATTGCCCGTCAGCCTTTGATAAGATAGTCAATTCCGAACCAAAAACTCGGTTTCCTATTTTATGGTGCGAACTTTTCTGCCCGTCATTTGTCTAAACAGATTGAAAGTCAAAAATTCTAGCCGAACCCACATCCCGTAAGGATGTTTTCCCGGTTCGGTTCAATTCGAACATCTAACGATTAAAGGAGATTCTATCATGAAACGCATAGGTTTTTGCTTTGTTTCCATACTAGCGCTTGTAGCAGTGGCGGTTCTTGTTTCAAATCAGTTTATTGAAGCTCAGCGTCCGGACAGGAGCGACATGCGAGAGAGAGGGCGCGGCGGACGCGGCGGCCCCGGCGGTATGCGCGGATTCTCGCCAACCAGTATAATCGACAGCGCGTGGACCGACCTCACCTTCGTGGTTAAGGTTGACGATGAGACGCTGTTGAAAGCGCGACCGGTGTTCCAGAAACACCGCGAGACACTCGAAAAAGCCGTCACAAAGGCGAGGGAGTCCGGCGACTTTCAGTCCATGCGACTCGAGATGTCGAAACTTCGCGAGGCATTCGCCACGGAACGTGACGCCGTGTTGACCGAAGAACAAATTAACCAACTGAACGAATTGGAGGCGAAGCGCATAGAACAGATGATGCGTCGCGGCGGGCAAGGCAGGCGAGGCGGCGGCGGACAAGGCAGACGAGGCGGTGGTGGCGGCGGCCCTCGCTAAGCGGCACACAAGATTAGACTTCGCCAACCAGGGAGAGCGCATCACTTGACGGATGCGCTCTCTTTGTATCAGTTCGCCATGCCGATGAAGGAAGTTAACTTCCTTCAATAATAATAGGACTTACGCGGCAATGAGAGCTCACTGCCGTAGGCGGGGCATCTTGCCCCGCATGGAAAAGACGTGATGGACGCCATGAATTCACCAAAAATATGGGACAATCGTGTGTAAAACGAAAAAAGCGCTAGAAAAAAGGCGCGAGACCACGTCTTGGTAAGCACACGGAGGATTATTCCACGCTCATGGCAAATGAAAACGCGCTTATACTGCGCGCGCAGTCCGGGGATGACCAAGCATTTACCGATCTGGTGAAGGATTACCACGCTTTCGTCTACGCAATTGTCGACGATTTGCTGGACGATCGGCGCGATGTCGAAGAAGTGGTGCAGGACGTTTTCATCAACGCCTACCGCGGATTGGTTCAACTGGAAGACACTGCCAAATTCAAGGGATGGTTGGCAGAGATTGCCCGCAACTGCGCACGAGACCGGATGCGAAAGAAGGGGCTTGAAACCGTGCCGATTGACGACGTGGGCTCAGTCGCGCTTGAGACGTTCGACTCGGTTGACGAGCGTTTGATACGCGATGAACAGATAGAGTTAATCCGCCGCGCCATCAATTCGCTGTCGCAGAAGGATAGAGACATTGCCAGGGCATACTACCTTGAAGGCGCAAGCTACGACGAACTTATCCGCGCGCACGGGCTGTCATATAAAGCGATTTCGTTTCGGCTGTCCCGCGCGAAACGCACCCTCTCCAAGCGGCTAAAACATCTGCTCTCCGGGGTATTCATTTCTCCGGGAGCGGCGCTCAAGAAATTCCATTCAGGAGGTCTCGCGACTATGAAGGTTGGAACCGCCCCCAAAATTACTATCGGCATCTTAGCGCTCATTTCCCTCATTGGCGTCGTGTACGTCGGCTCAAGACAACTCATCGCGCCTGAAAAAAGCGCCTCTCTAACGGCTAAAGTCCCGGTGTCCCAGGACGAAGCGTCTGAGCAGTCAAGCGCCGCAGTGAACTCGTCTCTCGGAGAAAAAGTCGCGGCATCTTCGCCGAAAGTTGAACCACAGCTTTCCGCCGAGGAGATGGAGCAGGTTGAGGATTTCTTCGCTCAACTTGAGGCGGACGACGCGCAATCGGATGACACGCTTTCCTCGGAGGACGATGAACGTGATGAGATTGCCGCGCAAGCGTTCGATATAGACGACGGACAATCTCCCGAAGATGTGATGAACGCTTACTTGGAGGCATATAGGAACGCTGACTTTGAGGCGTTGCTCCCGCTTGTGACCGGAGCCGCGAGAGAAGGAGTTGAAAGCGTTCTGCAAATCCTCGGCGGAGAGTTGCCAGCGGGATTTTTAGATGGCATGGCAGATCATATGCCAGAAGGGATATCCGAGGAACTGGCAGCTGACGCCCTGCAGATTGTGCAGGAGAGTATTGACACACTGGAGGTTCGGGAGATGGCGCGAGAGTCTATGAGAAAGATGTACAGTGGAGTCGAGATTTTGAGCAGCGGATATGCAGGGAATGAGTTCCACTTCCAACTGAGGATACCAACAGTGGGGCCATCGGAAATGCTGGATATGTTCGACATGCCGGAAATGCCGGATTTCGAATTGCCGGAAATGCCCGAACTGCCAGAGCACGTTGACACCGTTCACAAGATGCGGAAAGAGGATGGTAAATGGCTCGTTTATGAGTAGGTTTGATTTGCGCCGCCGGAAGATTACGTGAGAATCGGCGCCGATTTCGGTTTGAGTTCTTTCCAACAAGCAAAACGTCATGCTCCTACGGTTTTCTGCTTGACTTAAATCAGCGATACCGTATAATTCAAACGAGGTTGGCAGAAGTTACGAAAACCTATTGTTTAGGAAAGAAAGGAAAAAAGCGGATGAAACGTCATCACTTAGCCGCCGGGTTTTGCATAGCCTTTGGCGGGATTACTGCCTATGGTCGGTTTCTGCAGGGTGACATTAACAACGCCATCTGGGTTGGTTTGCCGTTTGCCGCCTTGGGAGTCATCCTGTTTTTCTATCAGTCGCTGGGACGTTGGATTAAACCCTTCGTCATTACCGCGCCCTGCATTCTCATGGGCATAACTGTGTATAGAGATTTCCGCGACGGAGATTTAACGTTTGGAATTCTAGGTACACTTGTGCTGGTTTTGGCGGGCGCACTGACAGTATTTCAAGACAGACCGTTCGTTAAAGAAAAAATACGTCCTTGGCTCAGACCTGTTCCGTTCGTGGCGCTTGGCATTTTGCTCATTGCGGCGCTACTTTCTCTCGTTTTGTAAATCTAGCAGATCACTCATGGTGTGAGACAAGTTGGACGAATGACGATTCGTACAACGCGAGTTTTTTCTTCAACATAAACACAACAACAGTTCCGGTCTTGTCCTATGCAACGGCGAAGGCGAATGGCTCAATCCATTCGCCTTTTTTGTTTGGATGATAGCCGAAAAAATTTGCAAAAATTTTCTGTGGATTACGTCTTTAATAATAGGGAGGAAAATATGTCAGCGCTGTCGGACACAGATCTGGTTCAATCCGCGCAATCGGGTGACGAGAAGGCGTTTGAAATGTTGGTCGAGAAGTACCGTCCGCGCATTGACAGCGCCATCTCGGCATTCATCGACAACCCGCAAGACCGGGAGGATATCGCGCAGGAAACCATCATTAACGCCTACCGAAATCTGCGCCAACTTTCGAAACCGGAGCGTTTCGGCGCTTGGGTGGCTACCATCGCGCAAAATCAGTGTCGCGACTGGATGCGCAAGAATCGCATCCAGACAGTTCCGATTGACGAAGTCGAAGAGAAAGCGCTGCAGAGCGACGATTCACCGGAACAGAATTCTGTCGAGGCAGAGCAACGGCGGATAATCGCTCAGGCGATTGAGACGCTGCCGCAAACGGAACGGCAAATCGCGCGTGACCATTATCTCGAAAACGCGAGCCACGATGAATTGGTTTCCCGACACGGCATTTCGTATCAATCGGTTTCTATGCGGCTTTTTCGCGCGAAGCGAAAGCTGGCAAAACGACTTCGACACCTGCTCGGCGTGGCCTTCGTTCCTCCCATAACAACACTTAAAAAGATTTCATCAGGAGGATTTACAGCCATGAAAATCGGAGCTGTTCCCAAAATCACGGTCGCGGTGATAGCCATTGCGGCGCTCATCTTTATCGGTTCGCGCCAACTTAAATCGCCGGAGGAGGATCGATCGTCATCGGTGGCGGTGACAGCATCAAAACTTATCCAAGCCGATCAGTCGGTTCCCGAAATTGACGCAACTCGCGGGAACGCGGTCACGGCGCCATCGCGTGCAAATGAGCCGCAGATTTCCGCTGAGGAAATGGAACAGGTTGAGGACTTCTTCGCTCAACTTGATGCGGCGGATAACCAATCCGATTTAGAGCAACTCACCGAAGCCGAAACCCAGCAAGACGCGGATGAAAATATTCCAGCTAACATCGCAACGTTTGCTGAAAACACGGAACAGTCCGCCGAAGAGGTAATGAACGCTTTTTTGGAGGCGTTCCGGATTCTTGACGAAGACGCGATGCGTCCGCTATTGACAGTGGATATGAGAAAACGAGAGATGTTACTTGCCCCTTATAATTTCAGTGCAAGTGTAGAGATATCAGAAGTTGTAGAAGAGCGAGATGGAACAGAGGGTGTCCAACATCAGGATTTGGCTAAGAAGGCAGAGGAGGCAAGTCGTCAACTTGAACAATTAATGTTTGAGCCGTTGCTCAAAATGATAAGTCAGGCAGAAGTTGTCAGCAGTGGTTATGTCGGCGATGAATTTCACTTCCGGTTGGTAATGCCAGCACCGGAGATGCCAGCGCCAAGTACGGAGGCGGTGATAGAGACGGAAATACCGCCCCCGCCAGATACGCTTATTATGATGCGAAAAGTGGATGGTGATTGGCGAATTTATGATAGTGAGACGTTAAATTAATTCGCAGTTTTTTCCGATTCAAGCACACAACGGGCGAATGGCTCCACCCATTCGCCTTTTTTGTTTTCAAATCACGAACAACCTGATAGAATGCCTCGCGTCTTCATCTGTTGTCAGAGATTTTCGGCGGCAACACCAGGGTAAAGCCTTTCTGAGTTTGGATGCGTAGCTTGGAAACTGAGTCGCGAATCCGAGGATTGAATTTAAATGCCCAATGTACTCAGAGTATTTTCAATTATAGCGGTCTTTGCGATCAGCGTTTTTCCGGTGGATGCCGACGACGATGAAGCGCGACAATCGGCGCGGAATGACGAATACGGCGGGTTCAATCTGCCGCCCAAGGTGGTGGACATGCTTCGAAAAGAGGGTGTGACCATCGCGGACTTGAAGAACGACAGCAATCTTCGCCGGCGATGGTTGGAACGACTTCGAATCATGGGCGGCATAGAGCCAACAAAACCGGCGAAAGAAGACTTTTATGAAGTCATCATCACGAATAATCTGTTTCGGCCGCTTGGCTATAGGAAGCCCAGACCGCCGCCGCCGTATCAACTCATCGCCACCGTTACCAATCACGAAAGCGGTAACAACAAGGCGCTTCTCCGACGCGCCAGGGATGGCCGCCTGCATTATGTCGGGCTCGGGGAGGAGTTCGGTGACGCCAAAGTGGAGCGTATCGGGCCGAAAAGTGTGACCCTGCTCGTAGACGGAAAATCAATGAAATTTCGCCTTCCCAAGACGGTCTTATTGGATAAATAACCCAAGCTGCCACCTTTGTCCGACAGGGGCGCAGAAACCGAGTTTTTTCCGACATGGATACACGAGATTTACGAAAATCAGAACAATTCATCCGTAGATTTGCGAACGTGAACCAAAAACTCGGTTTCGGTTGAACCATATATTTAGCGAATAAACCGCTCAGTTGCCGATGTTTGATTCCGCGTGAAATCTCCCAAAAATCCGGTGTAACCCAATCTTCCATCCTTCTCGTAGGGGACGCCCTTCCAACGCTTCACTCACCATCACCAACCAAAAATCGGACGCGTTTCCTCTGAACAAACATTCAGTTCCGCTTGACACGATTGAATGGGCGTGATACCATGTTCAAGGATTGAAGCAACTTGCGTAAGTCCATTACGTTGCCGCGGCTTGCGCACGGATTAGGAGGATTTTGTGAGATATCTTGCGCTGACTGTTTTTCTCGTCTGCGGTTTCACCGCAACGGGATGCATGACGTCGCCAGTATTCGTAGGGGCCGAAAAGACGCCTATCCAAGCGCCTTCCACGCCGCCCGAACCCGTAGAAGAGTCTTTTGTCGCTCGTCTTCATGTATCATCGCCGCAGGCGACATATCGTTCCGATGAATCAATTTCTATCGGGGTGGTCATTGAGACCGGCACATTCGACCTGCTTGTTGCCCATGCCACCGTTGAGAGCGAAGGGCTGCTTCCCGCATTAGTCGTCACCGACCAAAACGGTGCGGTTGTCGATCCTGAGAGTCCCGTGGCTTACGGAAGCGAGATGAAAGAATTGGTGCGCGATGGGAAGAAGGTGGAGTGCGTAAAAGGGGTTCGATTGTTGTCAGGCACCGGGCGCATGGTTGTCATTGAGGATATTCAGAATCATTATGCGTTGACTCCGGGCGTTTACACCCTACAGGTTTCACTAGATTTGAACATCTACAAAGAAACGGTGACCGCCGAATCGATACCGATTCATGATGCGGAACAGCGAATCGGAAGGGTGCGAGCAAAACCTCGAATCGCCGCCCATACCAGAGAAAAACATATCGCCGGCCTAGAGAGCGCGATTGACGCTTTGGAGATTCAAGCACAGGAACTGGACGAAATATACCTCCCGTTGGATTCCCTCCGCGGCGTTGTTACGCTAAAATCCAACGTCATTACGCTGCAAATTCAGGGGCCGTCCTAATGTTCGCGAGCATTGGCGCATGCCCAAATGCCAACGAGTTTGCCCAGAATCGGTAGGAAATCACAATGTCTGTTGACGCGCCGGTTGTCCCCACTCGCCTAAACCCCGACCTTTCAATTGAACTCCAGCTTGAGGTGAACTTCTTTTTGAAGTGGGGATATTTGATTGTCGAGAATGCCTTGACCGATGAACAGGCGCCGCAGCTTCAAATTGCCCTTGATGAAACGTTCGATCGTCTCAACTCGGAGTTTACGCATCAACTGTTGGAGCAGGATGACCGATTTAGTTTCTTGATTGACAATCCGCCGGTCATGGAGCGAATCAAGGCAATCTTGGGCAACTGTGTACAGTTGCACAGCGCGACGGCGCGCGTCACGCAGCCGAATCAGCCTGACCAGAACTGGCATCGCGACGGTCCGTGGCCGATGGATCCGGACAGCACGCCGTACGGAAGTTTGCCGGGCCAAATCAACTGCGGATATTTTCTTGATGAATTGACGATGGAAAATGGTCCCATCGTGATTGTTCCCGGCAGTCATCGTGCGCCATTCAAACCGCCGGAGGGGCATCCGGTGTTTCCGGATCAGAAGTTCGTCTTGGCTAAACCGCGCCAAGCGGTGTTGTTTGACGGATGGCTCTATCATCGGGGCGCGGCAAACAAGTCTCCGAACCGAAGACGAGTCTGCTTGATGTGCTATCAGAACGCATGGATGAAATCGCGTGAGCCGTTTGATGGCCCTCGGGTAACAAAACTTCGTGAGGAGGGATCGCCGGAACGGAAGTTGCTACTCGGCGAGATCCCGAAATGGTAGGTTGTTGCAGTCCACCCCAACATACGCCAAAAGTAACCGTTTAAATAGTAGTAGGCACACTCCGTGTGCCGTAAACATCGCGCGACCAATAAGGGAGCGCGATAGCCATCCCGTAGCGGAGGTGATAGGACTCCGACGCGTTATCCACTCTCGTGATTGTGCCGACTACTCTGGATTCTGTTGACATTTCATCGAAACCGGGCAATCAAGAGGGGCGCCCAGACATATATTCCTGCGTAGGGGTTGGGGGCCCACAACCCGTTGTGCACACATTAGAGTTGGGCATCGGACGAGGGGACCTAGCCCCACGATTGGCCACACACTTCACATATAAGACATATATTCGTTCGTAGGGGTTGGGGCCCCCAGCCCGTTGTTCACACATTAAAGTTGGGCATCGGGCGAGGGAACCTAGCCCCTACGATTGGACACACACTTCACATATAAGACACATATTCCTCCGTAGGGGTTGGGTCCCCCAACCCGTTGTTCACACATTAGAGTTGGGCATCGGGCGAGGGAACCTCGCCCCTACGATTGGCTACACACTTCACATATCAGACATATATTCCTGCGTAGGGGTTGGGTTCCCCAACCCGTTGTTCGCCCATTGGAGTTGGGCATCGGGCGAGGGAACCTCGCCCCTACGATTGGACACACACTTCACATAAATTAAACAGATCCTTGGTATTGATAGACTAACCACACCCCGCAGTGTGTCATTGTCGACACATTTCATTAAACCGTCTCCCAGCGATGTAGTCACCCCGCCACATCCCTCCGATACCCCCGCCTGCTTGAGAAACCTACTGTTTGCGCCGATCTGCCACAGATGCGGTGTCATGGCATGACGTTTGCTCAATGACATGATGCGAGGCGATCAAGGAAGCGAATCGCTACCGATCAGAGTAACAAAAAGTGACCGGGGTTACTACCGCATTCGCTATTCCCTGATTCGATCGATACTGATCTTGTCACGTATGACGCATAATGCATCGCCATTTCTTGAGGTGATATGGCGTTCGATTGCGCAAGTTTTGTTCATAGATTACGACTTCGCGTCAAACCAAAAGGAGGACTCAAAAATGTTCGCTCGACTTAAGACTACAACGCCGTTTTTTATCGTCGGCATCGCATATTTATTTACTCTCGGTATCATCAATGTCGTGCAGGGGGAGATTGAATCTCTGGAACAATCTCCCGTGACAGAATTGGGCAGATCCCAACTCAAGATTTTGCAGGTGGGGGAATTTTTCTGCGACATCGCAGCCGAACCGAATGAAATCTGGTTGGGTTTGTATCCTACGAAGGATGGGTATTCCTTGATGTCTTCACAAATTCGCGTAGAAGCGTTTTATGATCCGCTGATTGGCAATGACGAGAACGCAAGTGGGGCAACTCGCGTGTCGGTTCACGGAAAAAATGCCCCCCTTTTTCTGGTGACCGGTATGGATTCGTTAAGAACCGGCACGGTCAAAACTGTGTTCTCGGGTCGCCTCCCGCTGCCGTCGGGAAGTTCTCTGGAGTTTACGCTCGACAACGAAAGCGCCTATGCCATTACAGCGATTGGAGGCGCGCCATCCAAGCCCGGCGCCGCAGGCTACAAAGTTAAACTGGACAATGGCAACCGGTCTCAGGTGATTTGCTCTGTCAAAGCGCCAAATGCCAGCGTATCGTATTTGCTTTGGGCAGGGGATCTTGACCGAGATGGCGAATTGGATTTACTGATTGATACAGTCTGCGATTACAGCGCCTCGGGCGCGGCGCTCTTCCTTTCATCGTTAGCCGAGGAGGGCAATCTGTTGCATAGGGCGGCTCAGTTTGATATTGCGCCTCCCTTGAATTGATAGAGGACCAAGCGGCAAGCATGCGGTCAGGAAATGCAGAAGGCTCATGTCGAAAGCAAGCGCTACGCGACTTCGAGAAACCGAGTTTTTGGTCCAAACTCTTGTTGCCCCGTTGGAAAAAACTCGGTTTCTTTCCATCTTCCGAATAAGGGGGCAACTCGGGCAAATTTAACGCTCATTGCGGTTTATAAGTTGCAATGAGCCCCCACTCTCCAACTGCCCAGCAGTGATTCTCGTCCACGGCGTCGACCGCCCATAAATTTGTCGAAGAGCCGGCCGTTCCGAGCGTCCACGTGCCGCCGCCATCGTTTGTGTGCGCAACCGTGCCGTAATCACCAACTGCCCAGCCATCGCTGGTATTGACGAAGACAATATCGTAGAAATTGTCGTATGCGTCGGTTTCCTGTTGTGTCCACGTCACCCCGCCATCGGTTGTATGGGCAATGAATCCCTCTTGTCCCGATATCCAACCCGTCATTGCGTCGAGAAAATGTACGCCGTGCAAATTGCTATCCGTCCCCGGGTCTTGCGGCGCCCATGTGGTCCCGCCATCGGAGGTGTGGAGCAGCGTCCCGAATGAGCCAACAATCCAACCGTGCGTCGACGAGCCAAAAAAGATGCGTTCAAGATTCTGGCGAGTGTGCCCCACGGCGACGCCTTTCCCTTCACCGCTCCACGTTTCACCGCCATCCATGGTATTAAGGAGAGTGTTATTTTCACCGACCATGAATCCCATTTTGCCATCCACTAGCCAAGTGTCTAACAGGCGTCGCCGCCCGCTGACTCCCTCTTCGACTTCCCATTTCATTTTCTGCCATGTAGCGCCGCCATCCGCAGTTTTGAGGATAACGCCGCCAACCCCCGTGATAAACCCTATGCTTTCATCGTAGAAGTAGACATTCCAGAAGTCTATGGCGCGTTCCAGTTCTATTTCCAGTTTCATCCACGTGTTGCCCCCGTCGACAGTCCGCAATACGAGGCTTCCGTGACCAACAGCCCAGCCGTTTTGCGCCGATGTGAAATGCACATCCTGAAGAATGCCCTCCACGCCATCGTTGCGGACAAAGTCATCTTGTCGCAAAATTTTCCATTCCTGAATGTCACTCCAGGCGTATGCGCCATTCAGGAAAAGTATCAGAATCACCGTTAATCCAAATTTCATCGTGTTACCTCCTATGTGTTATATTTATAGAACCTGTTTGAATAGTAGACAATCGGGATTAGTGAACGCTTTTCTGTTGTGGAAGAAACCGAGTTTTCAGGAAAAAACAGGATCTCTATCGCACTCGCTATCCGCTCGCTTGACGGTTTCAAGGCATAGGGCTTCACCCAAAATGAATTATCAAACAGGTTTTTAGGAAAAAAAACAGGTTACTCCAGTGGCAGTTCGTAGCACGCCGCTTCCCGGTCATTTCGCACTAGCAAATACGGGGCGGCAAGTGTCGGGTTGTTCCATGTTTTGCTCTCCAGCGCAGGAATACTGCCAAGTTCCACATGCTTCGTCGGGTTGGCTTCTACCAAAAAGATCTCTCCCGATTCCGCTTGTATAAGCAGAAGATTCTCGACCAAAATCATTTGCCCATGTCCATATCTCCCTTTTTTCCATGTCCGTGTGCCATCAGAAATGTCTAAGCAGACAAGTATTCCATCATCAAGCCCGAAAATATAGCCGTCTTTGTAGACGACATTTGCGAACTTCGCCTTTAAGCCCCGGCTTTGCCAAATGGGCACGGCATGCAGTTCGTCACCTACACCGGGCTGAATGTGTAAAAGTGTCGATCCAATCCCGTAGCCGCTGGAGACAAGCAGGCGGTCATTCGGCAGAGGAACCGGCTGCGCGACCGGCTCAGTATTGTCCGGCCAAGCAAACCGCCAGAGCACGCGCCCCGTGCCGGGATCATGCGATGCGACGCTCAAATAGTTGAATATCAGAATTTGAGGCATTCCCGCAAGCGTTCTTAACTGCGGCGAACTGTAACCCGCGGAATCGTCTCCACCGCTCCAGATAAATTTTCCGGTGTCTTTCCGATAGGCGACCAGGGATCTGTCTTCCGTCCCGCCGGCGCTCACGACAACGAGGTCATTGACAATGAGCGGCGATCCGCTCATGCCCCAGATAGCAATTTTGGACTTGTTGTCGGCGACGATATCTGTCGACCAGATCGATTTTCCAGTTGCAAAGTCGAGGCAATTCAGTAGCCCGGTTGCTCCGAGTGTGTACACCCGATTGCCGGCAATCGTTGGAGTGGCGCGAGGACCAATCCCCGCGGGCGGCGTCTCAAACCTTGCTTGATCACCGTGGCTCCATCTCAACTTCCCTGTTTTCAAGTCGTAACAGACAATTTTCTCCGTGTCGCCTTCTTGCGCTTGTGTAACCGCCGAATTTCCGGCTACGGCAAATGCCGACCAGCCTTCGCCGATAGGTTGGCGCCACACCAATCGCGGCGGACGGATCGACCAATCTCGCGCCAGTCTTATCCCGTGTAGTGTGGCGTTGCGATTTTCACCTAGAAATTGCGGGTAGTCGTTTGTCAAGGGCGCCGATGCTGCCGCAACGTCCATCAATGTTGAATTGCCAGACGTTTTTGACCAACGCCATTCCAGAATCGGCACGAGATCGCCGCTGAAACCGCGCATGCGAAAGGAGGCGATGCTCAGAGATATTGCAACAACGAAAATCGCCAGAGAGACAAGCCGAATTCGCCATTTCAGGCGCGAAAAAAGTAACAGCCATCCAAGAATCAGCAAAAGGGCTAACACCGCGACAAACGAGGTTTGGAAGACCTTCTCTTGACGCTGTCCGGCGTCGGAAATCCAGATCCAGACAGTTGCCAAACCGGCAACTGCAATTATTGCTATGAGAAGCCACCAGCGGGGAGCTTTGGAATCTGATTTTGTTCTACTCATTGTATTCTTCACGCTCCAATTTGATTATCAGTGTGTGCTGCCTGTGATGAGTGGGGAACAACGATCGTTGTTCCCTACAGAAGTGCGTCAGTCCTTATACCGATGCTGTAAAACTACATTGATTCCGGTAAGAAACCGAGTTTTGAGGAAAAAACTCGGTTTCCCTATTTATAGGTAGCAACTTGCATATTCTATCAAAACTATTCGGCAAAATCAATGCAAAGTATTTGCGATTCACTGCGTTTATGCCCACAATCTACCTACAGGGAGGGAGGAGCTCACTCCATAGTCAAGATCTTGATAGCGGTCGCGGCATCATTTCCCGTTTTTGCTTGAGATTGAAACTGACCTATGCTACACTATTTAGGTTTCTGTATTCGGAGCAATCGAAGCGTTCGTTGATGGGATTGGAGAACGGTGTTCTACGCCACAACGGTTCAGATATTGCCAATCCTACGGAATTGTGAAAATCGGTCCCGGTATGTTCACGTTATTTGAAGAATCATCATCTAGAAAGAGACATATCCTTGTCAAGCAAGATTGCTATTTTTCCTGCCAGTTTTGATCCCGTGACCAATGGTCATGTGGATTTAATAGATCGGATCTCGAGACTTGCTCTCTTTGACGAGATTGTAATCGCTATCGGCATTAATCTTTCCAAACCGCCGCGCTTTACGTTTGAAGAACGCAAGGAAATGCTGGAGACAGTGACCGAGAATTATGACCGCATCACGATTGAGCAGTATTCGGGGCTCACCGCGCAGTATGCGCGGGAACGCGGCGCATGTACCGTAATTCGCGGACTGCGAGAGATGTCCGACTTTGAATATGAATTCCAAATGGCGCGGATGAATCACCAGATTGCTCCGGAGGTTGACACGCTATTCATGATGGCAAACGGCAAATACGCCTACCTCAGCTCAACATTGGTTGTCGAGATTTTCCAAATGGGCGGCAGGAAGGTAAGCGATGAAACGTTGCTTGAAATGGTGCCGCCAGTCGTCGTCAAGATGTTGCGAGAGAAGTTTGAATCAGGCGCTGACAATGGGTAACTGCCGGTTATCCAGATTAGGACTTAGGCGCCTCTGTAGGGAACAACGATCGTTGTTCCCTACGGGCTTATCAATGGGAGCTCTGCTGTAGTTGCCCGATTTATGGGGCGTTGAGGGGTCAAGGGGTTGGCGATGAGCGTTCAACCGCGTACGTCCTACAGATGCCGCGATTTATCATTGCGAAAATTGGACAGAGGGTTAATTCCATAATGCTCGTTACACGAGAGCGGATTGCTTGACATGCTTGTACAGCGAAAGGATTGTTTATGGCAGATGCAGTAGAAGTTGGCGGACTCAAGGTTGCCAAGTGTTTGTATCAACTAGTGGAGGACGAGATCTCGCCGGGGACGGGTGTGAACGGCGACGTTTTTTGGTCCGAACTCGGAAAGATTGTTGCAGATTTGGGAGAAAAGAACCGGACGCTGCTGGAAACGCGCGATGCTTTACAGAAACAGATTGATGATTGGCACCTGGCGAGAAAGGGCAAACCGATTGAAATGGAGAAATATAAAGAATTTCTGCGCGACATAGGTTATCTTCTCCCCGAAGGCGAAGATTTTCGCGCAACGACATCCAATGTCGATGCGGAAATCGCGACCATCGCCGGTCCGCAATTGGTTGTGCCTGTCGATAACGCCCGCTACGCGTTAAATGCGGCAAATGCGCGTTGGGGAAGCTTGTATGATGCGTTGTATGGCACCGACATAATTTCAGAAGAGAACGGGGCGGAAAGGGGATCGACCTATAATCCTGTTCGCGGCGCCGTTGTAGTTTCCGAGGCTTCGGCGTTTCTGGACGAAAGCGTTGCGCTGGAAGCTGGAACGTATGCCGAAGTCACACAATTTGGACTCGAGGAGCAACAACTAATCGCGACGCTTGGTAAGAATCGGAAAGTGGGGTTGGCGGATCCAGGCAAATTTGTCGGCTTTACGAAGGCGGGAGATGAATTAAGCAGTATATTGCTAAGCAATAACGGACTCCATATCGAAATCCTGCTTGATCGCGAGAGTCTGGCCGGGAGGGCTCATCCCGCGGGGATAAAAGACATCCAGCTGGAAGCCGCCATCACTACCATCCAAGACTGCGAAGATTCTGTCGCTGCCGTTGATGCTGTCGATAAAACACGGAGCTACCGGAATTGGACCGGTATCATGAAGGGAACGCTCGAAACTTCTTTTGAGAAAAATGGGGAGTCGATAATTCGACGACTAAATCCCGATAAGACATTTATCGCGCCCGACGGAAATGTCCTCACCTTACCGGGGCGAAGTTTGCTTCTTGTACGCAACGTTGGGCTTCACATGTATACCGATGCGGTAGTTACATCGGATGGGGAACAGATTCCGGAAGCCTTTCTTGACGCCATGGTCACATCCCTGGCGGCAGTGCACGATTTGAAAGGGAACGGGAAATGCGCAAATAGCCGAATGGGCAGTATTTACATCGTCAAACCGAAACTCCATAGTCGAGAAGAGGTGGAAGCGACGGTTGAACTGTTTGAAAGGGTTGAAGGCGCGCTGGGACTTGAAAGAAATACCGTCAAGATCGGAATCATGGATGAGGAACGCCGCATTACCATAAATCTGAAAGAGAGCCTGCGTGTTGCGAAGGAACGTCTTGTATTCATCAATACCGGATTCTTGGACAGGACCGGAGATGAAATCCACACCAGCATGGAACTGGGACCGATGCTCCCCAAAATGGAGATTAAGAGCCAACCCTGGATGAATGCTTATGAGGATTGGAACGTAGATATCGGGATTGAAATAGGGCTTGTGGGGAAGGCGCAAATCGGCAAAGGGATGTGGGCAATGCCGGATTTAATGCGGGAGATGTTTGAATCCAAGATTAGTCATCCGCAATCCGGCGCGAGCACAGCTTGGGTGCCGTCTCCCACTGCGGCTGTTATCCATGCCATCCACTACCACAAAGTGAATGTGGCGGAGAGGCAGAATGACCTCGCGGACAGGGGACGCGCCAATCTGGATTACATCTTGTCACCGCCCATCTTGGACAGAGAATTGTCGGCATCCGAAATCCAGCAGGAGTTGAACAATAACGCTCAGGGTTTGCTAGGCTATGTTGTGCGCTGGGTGGATCAGGGCATCGGATGTTCAAAGGTGGCGGATATTCATGGAGTAGCGCTTATGGAGGATCGAGCGACGCTGCGCATATCGAGTCAACATATCGCCAACTGGCTGCACCATCGGATTGTTACCAAGGAGCAAGTTGTCGAAACATTCAAGCGTATGGCGGAGATCGTTGACGAGCAAAATGCGGAAGATGAAAATTATCGAAAAATGTCGCCTCGATTCGAAGAGAGTGTCGCTTTTCAGGCGGCGCTTGATTTGGCATTTAACGGCAGAGCGGTGTCAAACGGGTATACCGAACCCGTACTCCACCATCGACGCAGGCAGGTCAAAGCCGCAAATGGAATCGGCGCTTCTTCAAATCAATCAATGTAGGCGCGCGACTTCGGCAAGCCGTGAGATTTTATTTACGTATCATTCACTACGCATTACGCGTAACGAATCGCCAATTCTTGAGGTTGTAAGGCGTTCGACCGCGTAAGTCCTATTGATGTGACACAGTTTCTGTTGAATCGCGAAGAACATTATGATATACTGCTATCGGATTGAATCTTTAAGACTCTTTATGAGCGCAAAACCTTTTCGGAAATAGATGTCGGGTTTGAGGGGGATTTAGTATAGTATGGCTGGAGATGCATTGGGTTTGGTTGAAACGAGAGGCTTGGTGGGGAGTGTGGAAGCCGCGGATGCCATGGTAAAAGCCGCAAATGTGCAACTGATCGGATATGAAAAGATAGGCGGCGGCTATGTAACCGTTATGGTACGCGGCGATGTTGGCGCGGTGAAAGCGGCGACCGATGTCGGAGCGGAAGCGGCCGCAAAGGTTGGCGAGGTTGTTTCGGTCCACATCATTCCGAGACCGCATGCGGAAGTTGAAGCGATACTGCCTTCGTCGACAGAGAATGGGCCCGCATTGCCCCTTGGTCTAAGTGACGAAGATTCGTCAAGTTGAAACTGGGGCGATTGCAGGGGAATCGCATCTGATTTTTGGCATAAGGAAGATTGGAAGGATGGAAGACGGGAAGGGTGATAAATTTCCGTCCACCCATACCTCAAACCAGAAGGATACACAGAATCCTTTGGATTCTCCAATACGGTGGGCGCAGTGTCGGGTTTCACTACGATTTCGGGGTCTTTCAGCGTTATCGGTGTCTGAGCGCGGTTAGCCTGTGGACGGGGCGTTCTTGATGGGGCGTTCAACCCAACCTACGGATTTTCGCCGGAAAGTTATACCTTGTGTTGGGTGAAATTGCGCTTTTTTCCCAGTAATAATTGTTTCCAATAGGATTTACGTAAGGTCGCGACCTGGAGATCGCTCCTACAGTGGACGCACCGGTCGGGATCGGGAGATCCCTCCTACAGCATCAATATGTATATCTTAGGCGCAATTTCTGACAGTGTGGAGTATAGATGCGTTTCCCCTGACGTGATTAGTTGCGAGTCTTGACGCGACTATTCCGCATCTTGGCGCTAAAGACTGTCGGTTGATGTCGAGAATAGTGTAATTCGCATATTAATTTAGCTCTGACTAAGGAGGAAAAAATGTCATTCAAAGCTGGGCGATTCTTGATGGCAGCGCTTGTCGTCTCCCTGTTTATCCAGATGCTGATTGCGGTAAACGGCTACACCTCTCGCAGAACCAAGATAGCCTTCTCCTCTTCGCGTGACAGGAATTTGGAAATTTATGTCATGGACGGCGACGGGAGTAACCAGAGAAGAGTAACGGTAAATCCAGCAGTGGATGAATATCCGACATGGTCTCCCGATGGCAAAAAGATTGCCTTTGTTTCCAATCGAAACGGAGGTCACCAGCAAATCTGGGTGATTGACGCCGACGGGAAGAACCCGATTAGACTGACAGACGGGTTGGTGGACTGGGGGCCGGACTGGTCGCCAGACGGCACGAAAATAGTGTACGACACCGTTCGTGTACCGGAAGATCACAATCTAGCGCCCGGTGGCATTACCGTGATGGATGCGGATGGAAACAACAAGAAGGTGTTTAGGAATAGAGGCTACCATCCGTCGTGGTCGCCCGATGGGAAGCGCATCGTGTGCGTGAACGACGGTCAGATTTACGTGATAGATGCCGACGGACGAAATTCGGAACAGTTAACTCATGACGTGGGGTTCAAACGTATGCCATCATGGTCACATGACGGAACCCTCATTGCGTATTTGGCAAATCACCGGATTTGGGTGATGGATGGCAACGGAAAGAATGAGAGAAGACTTACGAAGATAAATTCGGATGAACACCCAACATGGTCACCGGACAGTGAATCCATAGCTTTTCACTCTTTTCAACGTGGAGTCGGGATTTACGTGGTGGATGTAACTAGCGGCGCTGTCGACACTTTGCTACGTGATCCCGACTTCGGGAATTACGATCCGGATTGGCTATATCCCGGAGGACTCTCCGTTTCACCGGAAGGTCGCCAGATTACAATTTGGGGGAAGCTGAAGAATACCGCGCTTAGCCTCCGGTGAAGGGCGCTCTTGGTCGGTGGCAGTTAACGTTGTCTGAACTGTGATTCATGAGAATACGGGATTACCTTGATTGTACGTGGTGAGTTGGGAGTCATGAGGCGACTATTCCGCATCTTGGCGCTAAAGACTGTCGGTTGATGTCTGGAATAGTGTAATTCGCATATTAATTTAGCTCTGGCTAAGGAGGAAAAAATGTCATTCAAAGCTGGACGATTCTTGACGGCAGCGCTTGTCGTCTCCCTGTTTATCCAGATGCAGATTGCGGTAAACGGCTACGCCTCTCGCAGAACCAAGATAGCCTTCTCCTCTACGCGCCACGTGAATTTAGATATTTATGTCATGGATGGCGACGGGAGCAATCAGAGAAGACTAACGGTAAATCCAGCAGTGGACCGCTATCCGGCATGGTCTCCCGATGGCAAAAAGATTGCTTTTGTTTCCAATAGGAACAACGTAAACAAAGATCACAAGCAAATCTGGGTGATTGACGCCGACGGGAAGAACCCGATTAGACTGACGGACGGGTTGGTGGACTGGGGTCCGGACTGGTCGCCGGACGGCACGAAAATAGTGTACGACACCCATCTTGTTCCGGAGGACCATGATCTGGCGCCCGGCGGGATTACCTTGATGGATGCGGATGGGAACAACAAGAGGTTAGTTAAGAATGCAAGAGGCATACATCCGACCTGGTCGCCCGATGGCAAACGAATAGCATTTACCGCCGGTAAAAATCCTGGTGACGACCATCAAATTTACGTAATAGATGTCGACGGACGAAATCGGATGCGGTTAACGCGTGACTCTGTGCACAAACGTAAGCCATCATGGTCGCCCGACGGGAAGCGCATCGCGTATGTGGGCGATAACGTGATTTGGGTGGTGGATAGCGACGGAAAGAATCCGAGGCAACTCACGGAGCATGTTACGGAAGAACACCCTACATGGTCACCGGACAGTGAATCCATCGCGTTTCACTCTTTTGGAAGGGATCCTGGAATTATCGGGATTTACACGGTGGATGTAACTAACGGCGCTGTTGACGCTTTGCCACGTGATCCCTACGCCAAGACTTCCGATCCGGATTGGCTCTATCCCGGAGGGCTCTCGGTTTCGCCGGAGGGTAGCCAGGTTACAATTTGGGGGAAGCTGAAGAATACCGGCTCCAGCATCCGGTGAACTATGCGTATGGCCGGCGACGGGAGAAGATCTCGGTGATTCGACGAATGCCGGTTGCTCGCTGAATAACGGATATGTTTGGTGCGAGTAAGGAGGTCGCGACCTGGAGATTGCGGGATCTCTATCGCGCTCACTATCCGTTCGCTTGATCCTACAAAATAAGCAATTCTCAGCAGCGTCGAGTATAAATGCAAGTAGTTTTCATGACACATTCGGGCGAGGGAACCTCGCCCCTACGAATGGATTGGTGAGTTATGTTCACGGAATGATCGTAGTGGATGTCTAGAATCTTGTGAGTCGTAAATTTCCTTAGCTCTGACTAAGAGGAAAAAATGTCCTTCAAAGCTGGACGATTCTTGACGGCAGCGCTTGTCGTCTCCCTGTTTATCCAGATGCAGTTTGCGGTAAACGGCTACGCCTCTCGCAGAACCAAGATCGCCTTCGCCTCTGCGCGTGACGGGAATTTGGAAATTTATGTCATGGACGGCGACGGGAGTAACCAGAGAAGAGTAACGGTAAATCCGGCAAGGGACAGCCTTCCAGCATGGTCTCCGGACGGCAAAAAGATTGCCTTTGTTTCCAATAGAAACAATGCAAACAAAGATCACAAGCAAATCTGGGTGATCGACGCCGACGGGAAGAACCCGATTAGACTGACGGACGGGTTGAATGACGTTTATCCGGACTGGTCGCCAGACGGCACGAGAATTGTGTACGATGCGCATCCCGCCGGGATTACCGTGATGGATGCGGACGGGAAGGACAAGAGGCTCCTTACGCGTGTAGGCGTACATCCGTCGTGGTCGCCCGATGGCAAAAGGATAGCATTTATCTCCGGAGTCGGTGTCATCAATCATGTCTTCGTGATGGATGCCGACGGGGGAAATCGGACCCAGTTAACGCATGACTTTGTGCGAAAACGTTTGCCGTCATGGTCACACGACGGGAAGCGCATCGCGTATGTGGGCGATAACGTGATTTGGGTGGTGGATAGCGACGGGGAGAATCCGAGGCAACTCACGTGGCATGTTACGGAATCACACCCTACATGGTCACCGGACAGCGAATCCATCGCGTTTACCTCTTTTTATAGGGATCCCGAAATTATTGGGATTTACACGGTGGATTTAACTGACGGCGCTGTCGACGCTTTGCTAGGTGATCCCGACTTCGAGAATTTCGATCCGGATTGGCTCTATCCCGGAGGACTCTCCGTTTCGCCGGAAGGCAGTCAGATTACAATTTGGGGGAAACTGAAGAATACCGGCTCCAGCATCCGGTGAACTATGCGTATGGACGGCGACGGGAGAGGATCTCGGTGATTCGACGAATGCCGGTTGCTCGCTGCATGGCGGATATGTTTCGTGCAAGTAATGACGCGACCTGGAGGGGGATTTACTATCGCCTTCACTAGAAGATCTCTTTCCAACCGCACCGGGTTTCGCCACGAAATTACCGGACTAGTTTTTTAAACTTCATACAGTTTGCGCTACAGAAACGGTGATGGATGTCTAGAATCCTGTGAGGCGTAAATTTCCTGAGCTCTGACTAAGGAGGAAAAAATGTTTTTCAAAGCTGGACGATTCTTGATGGCAGTGCTTGTCGTCTCCCTGTTTATCCAGATGCAGATTGCGGTAAACGGCTACGCCTCTCGCAAAACCAAGATTGCCTTCACCTCTAATAGAGACGGGAATTACGAAATTTATGTCATGGATGGTGACGGGAGAAACCAGAGAAGACTAACGGTAAATCCAGCAAGGGACTGGCTTCCAACATGGTCTCCCGACGGCAAAAAGATTGCCTTTGAGTCCAATAGAAACAATGTAAACAAAGATCGCAGTCAAATCTGGGTGATCGACGCCGACGGGAAGAACCCGATTAGACTGACGGACGGGTTGAATGACGTTTATCCGGACTGGTCGCCGGACGGCACGAAAATTCTGTACGTCACCTTTGATGTTCCAAAAGATCATAATCTAGCGCCCGGTGGAATTACTGTGATGGATGCGGACGGGAACAACAAGAGACTGCTTAAGAATGAAGGCGGCGTGTTTCCGTCGTGGTCGCCCGACGGGAAGCGCATCGTGTACGTGGACGACGGTCAGATTTACGTGAAGGATGCCGACGGACGAAATTCGGAACAGTTAACGCATGACGTGGGGTTCAAACGTATGCCATCATGGTCACACGACGGGAAGCGCATTGCGTATTTGGCAAATCACCGGATTTGGGTGATGGATAGTAACGGAAAGAATGAGAGAAGACTTACGAATATAAATTCGGATGAACACCCGACATGGTCACCGGACAGTGAATCCATCGCTTTTCACTCTTTTCAACGTGGAGTCGGGATTTACGTGGTGGATGTAACTAGCGGCGCTGTCGACACTTTGCTACGTGATCCCGCGTTCTTTAATTTCGATCCGGATTGGCTTTATCCCGGGGGACTCTCCGTTTCGCCGGAAGGTCGCCAGATTACAATTTGGGGCAGGATGAAGAATGCCGCGCTCAGCCTCCGGTGAGGGGCGCTCTTGGTCGGTGGCAGTTAGCGTTGTCTGAACTGTGATTCATGAGAATACGGGATTACCTCGATTGTACGTGATTAGCAGGGGAATCGCATCTGATTTTTGGCATAAGGAAGATTGGAAGGATGGAAGACGGGAAGGGTGATAAATTTCCGTCCACCCATACCTCAAACCAGAAGGATACACAGAGTCCTTTGGATTCTCCAATACGGTGGGCGTAGTGTCGGGTTTCACTACGATTTCGGGGTCTTTCAGCATTATCGGTGTCTGGGCGCGGTTAGCCTGTGGACGGGGCGTTCTTGATGGGGCGTTCAACCCAACCTACGGATTTTCGCCGGAAAGTTAGATGCGTTTCCCCTGGGGGCGATTGCTCATGCGAGACCAAGCGTTAGTTGAAACAATTACGCGCAAGGTGTTGGAGCAGATTGGCAGTGGGGAATCCTGTAGCGGTTGCGCATTGCGAGTCTGCGAGGCGGGAAAACGCGCCTGCGACGCCGCCATCTCCCAAAAGAAAATCCCTGTTGGCGTTTCAGCCAGACACGCTCATGTTTCCCAAGAACACTTGGACATCCTCTACGGAAAGGGACACCAATTAACTACGCTTGCGCCGTTGTATCAGCCGGGGGCGTTTGCCGCAAAGGAAACGTTGACCGTCGTGGGGCGGCGGATGCGGTCAATTGAGGGTGTGCGAATCTTGGGGCCCTCAAGAGATTATACGCAAGTGGAACTCGCACGCACCGATGCTATTCGGTTAGGGCTGGATCCGCCAATTCGCGATTCCGGCGATCTCGGAGGCTCGGAACCGATTAGTTTGATTGGCCCGGAAGGATCCGTCTATTTGAGTGAAGGCGCGATATGCGCCACTCGGCACATTCACATGACTCCTCAAATGGCATCATCTTTCGGTGTGAAAGAGAGTGATTTGCTGAAGGTAAGAATTCCGGGGGATCGCGCGTTAACGCTTGAGAACATACGGCCAAAGATTTCACCCTCCTATGTTCTGCAGATGCATTTGGACACGGACGATTCAAATGCGGCAGGGCTCCGCGGTGGCGAAGCGGTCGAGTTATTGCGAGATTAAACATGTCGGGACTTGCGCGGCGGCAGGCGGGCGCGACAATTCCTACTAAGGTTTGTGACGTGGAAATTGGCAACGAATCGCGTATCGCCTAAGGATAGTTCTGAAACTTGGCATTGAATTTGCTCGGATGAAAGCATTGTTCATGTGTTTTTGATCGATGGAGCCCCCTTCCAGCCCGACCGGCATGACGGGATGCTTCGCAAAAACGGAGATAGCAATTCCATAGCCCCCGTTGCGCAACTTGGGGCGCATACCTCGCGAAAAAGTATCAATTTTACTACAGCTTGTACCACTATTGCGACAGGTTGAAAGGTGAAGTTGGCGCGGGCAAAAATCGGTTCTAAAACAAAATGTTCCCGTGGCAGTTGTTCACGGCGGCTATGACATCCAAAATATTTCGTTTTGAGGTCACTGTTTAGTCCAGCAGTACGGATTTGTCAATCGGACGGGAGCAGTGATGTGTCGGTCCCCCTACTGACTGATAGCATTTACGTCAATTTGCGTAAATCCAAGAGAAAATAAACCCAATTTCGCTTTTAGGAGAGATTATGATGAGCGTCCGAACTTACATTTTGAATCCGTTGGCACTGTCAATCTGTTTCTTTGCGCTTTCCATGCCGGCGGTTATCCAAGCTGACTATGACGACGGTTACTACTCGGATCGGTTAAGCCGCGAACATCGGACCGGCAGCGATGTCGATGAGTGGATTGAGCGCGGCAACGCGACAATCACCGCAAGCCCTCGCTTTGACGAAGGGGCTCGCTTGACGGCTTGGGCAAGCAAGTATATTCGAGAGGATGACTACGAATTTGCCATAGCCAGCGCGGTGTACTTATTCGAAATTCCGCCGCAAGCGCAATACATCGAAATTTTGGTGCGCTACCGGGGAGAACCGAACGAACCCTACATTGAAGACTACGAACCGATTGCCGGTCGTGTTTGGGTTCGGAATACGAGGCGCGAATACACGCGACGCGGCTATGATGACAAACATGCCGATGAAACGCTCTACGGCGACACGTTCGTCTTAAGAGCGAAGCGCCGCTCGGAAACAATCAAAATTCCCGCTTCAGGTCATGTCGATAACGGCTTTCTCGAGATGCATGTTGTCGCTCAAGACGGGGAGCAGCTTGATATAGAGTACGTTGATGTTGTCAGCTACCGAAAAAATCGTCATATTCACAGGTATCACAGATACGCGAGGAGCTATCAATGGCGACCGTGGCACCACTATACCTACCTGTATTTTTACGACGGTCCGTGCTACTATGCAACCGACCATGACTACTATATCCGATGGAGTTACCCGCTCTACGACCATCACTACTCTGCCGTTCGCTATTCCTACGGCAATTACCTCCATCGTTACTACACGTATTATCCAAATTACTATTATCGCTCCTATTCCTACCCGAGGTACGGTTACGGGAGGTCTAAATCACTGGCAAAGAATAGGCGAACGCAACTAAATCGATGGAGCAAGGAGCACGAAAACGTACGTCGGCAATATAGTAGGAGTCGGTTGTCAGTCGCGCGTAAAGCGACTAAGCGGGTAAATGTACAACCGGGAGTCCGTTCGGTTATTGAGAAGCATCGCGCCAAACAACCGGTCTTGACCGATCGCGCGGAACGAAGTTCGACAGTTGCGGCAACGCGAACGCGCGCCAGTTATCGCGCCAAGTCAAACACGCTGAGGGATCGCATCAATACCATGGGCAAGAACCGATCCGCCAATCGGCGGTTTACGGATCAGCCGGACAGGAGAGTCTATTCTCGCGACTCGTTTGCTAACGATGGCAAGAAACGCAGTCGTGTGCGCTCGAATGCGGAACGGCGCTCTCAACTCTACAATCGTACAAAGTCTTATACAAGCCGCCCTCGCGTGTCATCATCCGGTGAGACCAACTCCCGATCAAGTTCAAGGCGAACGCGTTCCGCGACTTCGACACGCTCACGCGTTCAATCGTCCAAATCGCGCTCCTCTTCACCGCCATCGCGTTCAAGAGTGTCGGCGGCGCCAAGCCGACAGTCGTCAAGCGCAAGCAGCAGTGACGATGACGATAAGGAGACTCGTTCAAGTAGTCGCTCGCGTACCACGGAACGCACATCAAGACGCCGAAAAAGATAACATCGAATAGTTCTTGATTCGCTAAGTTCTGTTGACATTTCATCGCATCGTAGGGGTTGGGTCCCCCAACCCGTCGGTCAAAGATTAAAGTTTCGGGCGAGGGTGACCTCGCCCCTACGAAATGTCAACCGTGAGATTAAGAGCGGCGCACGGAAATATCCATTCGTAGGGGTTGGGTCTCCCAACCCGTTGGCCAAACATTAAAGTTCGGGCGAGGGAACCTCGCCCCTACGAAATGTCAACCGACAGATTGAGAACGGCGCTCAGACGTACCCCTTCGTAGGGGTTGGGTACCCCAACCCGCTGGTCAAACATTAAAGTTTGGGCGAGGAAACCTCGCCCCTACGAAATGTCAACCGTGAGATTAAGAGTGGCGCTCAGACATATCCCTTCGTAGGGATTGGGTCCCCCAACCCGTCGGTCAAAAATTAAAGTTTGGGCGAGGGAACCTCGCCCCTACGAAATGTCAACCGTGAGATTAAGAGTGGCGCTCAGACATATCCCTCGTAGGGGTTGGGTCCCCCAACCCGTTGGTCAAACATTAAAGTTTGGGCGAGGAAACCTCGCCCCTACGAAATGTCAACCGTGAGATTAAGAGTGGCGCTCAGACATATCCCTTCGTAGGGATTGGGTCCCCCAACCCGTCGGTCAAAAATTAAAGTTTGGGCGAGGGAACCTCGCCCCTACGAAATGTCAACCGTGAGATTAAGAGCGGCGCTCAGACATATCCCTTTGAAGGGGTTGGGTCTCCCAACCCGTCCGTCAAAAATTAAAGTTTGGGCGAGGGGACCTCGCCCCTACGATTTTTTTGTTGACAGCGGATTTAACTTCGGTTATCATAATATGCTTGCCAAGGATTCGGCGAGTAAATTCTACAGACAGTTTCGGGTGGATAATCAGTGAGAATTCTGACAATTGCACTGATACTTTTGACTTTCGCGCAGGTTTGCTTTGCCCAATCAGAAGAACTTCGCCTCATATCTCCAATCGGTTCCCTTGTTCGTTCGGCGATTGTGCCGGGTTGGGGGCAGTTTTATTCGCGTAGCCCGATTCGAGGTACGTTGTCGGTGTTAGGCGTGGGGGCATCCCTTGCGGGCGCGCTCGCCGCGCATGAGTCCTTTCAGAATGTTTATTACAATCAGTACATTCCGGCGGCAAATATAGACCGGAAATCCGATGAAGCCGCCGCACAGTATAAACGCGCAAATGAGCGTTATAAACTCAGGCAACTCTTCTTATATTCCGCAATCGGCGTATGGGCGTACAGTATTATTGATTCTTACGTCGGCGCCAAGTTCTATAACGCCAAGGAAAGGGTAGATTTGTTAATTGATGAAGCCAAAGAAATTGAAAGATTGGGTGTGAGCGTTGGCGTAACGCCAACGCAGGTTTCTTTGAATATAATCAAGCCTTTTTGAAGCGGGCGCGATTTCAGTTGATGACATTCCGGGTGAAGTATCAGGCAGAATCGCGAGAACGAATTTTTAATTGATTTTGCCAGTTAAGGTTCAATTTCTATCGAATTAGAAAGTTTTGTGGAGGTAGTCAGTAATGTTCAAGATGTTTGCCAAATCAGGTATTTTGTTGCTCACGGTTGTCGTGATGTTAAGCGTTTTGAGTTGCGGCGATGTGGAGAAGGTGGGTACGCCCCGATCTCAGGAGTTAAACGCGATTGAGGCAGTGTTGAAAGCGTGGCGCACCGGATATGAAACCGAGGATGTCGAGGCTTACATTGATGTTTTTTGGGCAGACGGGTTTCGTTATGTCTCGGACATGGGAACGCCTGACGACGCAACGGATGATGTGAAATTTGATGACATTCGCGAAGAGAGAGAATCGGCGATTCGCGTATTTTCGTTGTACCAAGACATTGAAATAGAGCTTGACGAGCCGCCCGAAGTCGAGTTAAACGCGGAGCGCAACAGAGCTGAAGTAAGAGTTCATTATAGGATTCAAGGATTCGTGGCGGATGGCGTCTCTCTTGAAGGCGGATATACGGGTTGGTATGCCGAAGGAGATAATCTCTTTATCTTTGAACTGAGAGACGGTGAGTGGCGTATCACGGAGTGGATTGATGAAGCGTTTAGCGAAGAGCAGATCGAAGCGGCGCGTTAGACTCCCAAAGTTGGCGCTTATAACAGAGGAACCGAGTTGTTGCTTTACGTTCGCCAAGAACTTGTTTGAACAGTAGACAATCGGGATTAGCGAACGCTTTTCTGTTGCGGAAGAAACCGAGTTTTCAGGAAAAAACTCGGTTTCTGTCCCCCTTTCCGACAAGGGTAGCCATTTTGGGTTCTGCTCCATGCTGCCGGGAGTTGCGTTTTCCAGCCGCACCGATGTTCCAACCCCTGTATGAGCGGTCTTTGAATCGCGACCTGCGGCGGAACCCCTATTTAAAATAAGACCACGAAAGGAGCGCGGTTCTTCCCTCATTTATGGAGGAAAGGAATACGATTTCAATGCCTCAAAGGGAGGTCCACTTACGAGATTATTTCGCTGTAATACGGAAGTACGATTTCGTGATATGTTTGTGTTTTTTGCTACTTGTTGGCACTGCCCTCGTAGTTAGTTTGTACCTGCCCAAGACTTATCTAGCTTCTACGGAACTGTTGTTTGACCAACCCGCATCAAGCCCGCCAATACCATCCGCCAATGTTGTTCAAAATGTCTTATCCGGTGGAGTTGACCGAAGCGAAATGGAAACTATCGGTCAACGCTTTCTTTCGGAATCCATGATAACTGCCGCCATTGATCGGTTAGAGGATTCGGAAGTCATCGGTATTCAACACCTGCCCCCGACCGGGAAATTAAGGCGCAACCTAAAATCAAGGATTCGTTCAGACTCGCGGAACATTGAACTCTCACTGTCTCTTACCGAGGAGGAAGGCGGCGAGCGAAATGCGGCTCTCCTCGTCAATCAATTGGTTGCCGAGATGCAGGCGCACCGCGGCGAAAAGGATACCGCCAAATTAGAACAACGCCGGCGATTGCTGCAAGAGACAATGGATGAATTGTTGAATCAAGTCGGGGAAACCGAGCGCGGCGCCTCGGAATTTGTTCGGACGCATGGCGGCCCCGGTACCTGGCGCGAAAAACTGGCTAGCGCATTCGTGCGACGCGCAGCGCTGCGCGGCAACTTGGAACAGCTTGAATTGGGAATCGGCTCGTCCCGGAAGGAATTGGAGCATCTCGGAGCGGAAATCAGGAACTATCAAGAATATCCCAAACTTTCAGAAACGGTGGGCACTAATCCCATCTGGCTGTCTCAAATGGAGCGGCTACTTAATCTCAAGGCGCAAAAAATCGGACTCATCGCGGCAGGCACGGGCGAAAGCGCCCCCGGAATACTGTCGATTGACGCGCAAATCAAAGATATTGAAGACAAGTTGTCTAACTCAATAACTCATGAATCTGTCACGTCGACGACTCACGGCGTATCTCCACTCTATAGCGCTATCAAGGAACGCTTGATTAATCTGCAGACAAGCATACTTCGAGCAGAACATAACCTGCCTATAGTCAAGGCGCAGCTTGAGGAGATCGAGAGGGAGATGGAGCAACTGCTTAGCGCCATACCCGAGAATGAATTGGTACTCGAAAGATTGAAACGGCTGATTGATTTCAAGCACAAATTGACTATAGAAACCTTCACGCGAATTCTGCAGACAGATATTTTAATCGCCGAATCCGACCCGTCGCATGCTACATCAAGCGGTGGAAATACCGTAGGCGGTCTTGAGGTTATCGATGGCGCGGCGCCTCGGAAAATACCCACGAGTCCTCGAGTCAAGGCAATTGTAGCCATCGCCGGAATCGCCGGTTTGGCCCTCGGGGTTTCCATCGCGCTGCTCATGGAATATTTCCGTACGACCTATAACTCGCCGGAAGAGGTAGAGTCCGACCTAGGCATCACGCATTTGGGGCATGTGTCAATTCAGGAAGAACCGGAGCGCGCCTCTCGCGAGGTTTCAGAGGTTTATCAGACAATCGCGGCGCACATCAATCTTTCGAATCCCGAGATTGAGATGCAGGCGCTAATGTTTGCCGGATGTACCGACGATGATCGCGTTTCCGAGATTACGGCTAATATGGCAGTTACGCTGGCTTTGGTCAAAACTCCCGTCTTGGTCGTCGACTGCGATCTACATGAACCGAAGCAACATGAGATATTCGAAGCGCCGCTTGACGCCGCGCGACAGTCTGAACAGACTGACGCAATCGCGGATTGGCAGCGTGCGATCCGGAAGACGAGAATCGACAATGTCGATTTATTCAGTATCGGAAGCGTTGCTTCGACCCCGATTGAGATCTTTCACTCACCCCGCCTACAAGCACTCTTTGAGCAGTTCCGCGAGCATTATGAGCTCATATTGCTTGATGTGCCTCCACTCCTTACGCCGACAGATGGTCTCGCCTTAGGCGCTCACGCCGATGCCGTCGTATTGGCGCTTGATCTCGCCGCGACCACTCGCGAGTCTCTGAGAGCGACTTGTGACCGAATGGCTCAAGCGAATCTCCCTCTTCTAGGGTTCATAGACGTTTAAGGTAAAATCAGAAAACATAGTCAATCATTATGCCTGGAAAGGTTCATAGGATGCTCTTTACTCTGCATTCTTGTGTGGTATAAGTGCCTTAAAAGGTATACCATCAATCGGGAAGTGAAGTCTTACAACGCCCCGTGTTTTTCCGAGTAACAACTATCACATGCGCCGAGATTCTTTCGTTAAACAACAGTTTTTTTGCTTGCTGAGCAAATTCGTATCATCGCTCGACGAACATATTAGCACGAGTGATGGGCAGTGGCGTGTGAAAGGGTTTATTGATGTATGCAGGAATGTCTACACGATTTCTTCGGATACCAAGATAACGTCGAAAATTCTTGAGATTCATCTCTTTCCCCGGATACTTGAGTTCGCGCAGGAAATTAGATACCGGGTGGTTCTAGCTGAACATCAGAATTACTATCCAGATATCTCTTTCGTGCATGCAGATGATGAACGCATTAAATTCGCTGTTGATTTCAAAACTACCTATCGCTTGCCCCATAATCCAGAGTATTGCAATGGGTTCACCCTAGGCTCCCATGGTGCGTACTTTGTAAATAGAAACAGCTCAAAGAACATCCAATTCCCTTATGGTGAATACCAAGGGCATTTCTGTCTGGGAATTATCTACAGCAGAAATTCAGGGCCAAAGGCAGATGACACCCGCGTTTACAAAATTGATGAACTACATTCAATCGCGTCCGTAATCAAGGATTTCAGATTTTTCGTCGCAGAAAAGTGGAAAATTGCAAGTGACAAACGTGGCAGTGGAAATACCGCAAACATAGGCAGTATTACTAGAATTGATGATATACTGTCGCAGCGCGGAATGTTTTCAAACTTGGGCGAGCATTGGTTCGATGATTACTGGATGAACCATGGCAAGATAATCATCTCTAAAGGCGAAGGAAATACAAGCCGTATTACAAATTTGCAAGATTTTGTCGCCTACAGAGGGGGAGATGTCCGCCTTATTGTGCCCAAAGCAAGAAGAATAACAGTGAGACGAGATAGCCAATCATGAAAGTTATGATCCCGCCGATCAAGTGTCAAGGGATTAAAGGAAAGATCTTCCCCTTGATTAAGAGGACCATGGATTGGTCTTTTGAAGGGACTTGGATTGAACCCTTTATGGGGTCGGGCATCGTAGGTTTCAATATCATGCCGCGCCGTGCAATCTTTGCGGACAGCAATCCGCATCTGATTGATTTCTATAAAGCAGTTGCTAGTGGAAAGATAGACGGCTTTGCGGTGAGAAGATTTCTTGAGCATGAGGGGGAGATCCTGGCACGATGCGGAAAAGATTACTATTACAAAGTACGCGCCAGGTTTAACGAAATATCTGAACCGATGGATTTTCTGTTTTTGAACCGCTGTTGTTTCAACGGGATGATTCGGTTCAATCGCAAAGGAGAATTCAATACACCTTTCGGGCACAAACCGCAACGGTTCTCCAAAGCGTACATCACGAAGGTCGCTAATCAAGTTGATTACGTGTCTATTATTTCGAAGAATTCCGATTGGTCATTTGTCTGCCAAGACTTTAGAGAAACGCTTAAAGAGGTTTCCGAGGACGATTTTATCTACTGCGATCCGCCGTATGTCGGACGCCACACGGATTATTTCGATAGCTGGGACGAAGAGAGTGAAAAACAACTGTTCGCGATTCTTAGCCGAGTACCGTGCAAATTCCTTCTGTCAACGTGGCATAGCAATCAGTATAGGAAAAACCTGTTCCTTGATACGCTTTGGTCAAAATTCAATGTCGTAACCAAAGAACACTTCTATCACATTGGAGCGAGGATGGAGAATAGGAACCCCATGCTTGAGGCATTGGTGATGAATTTTACGCCGAGACAGCCGCACGAAGAACCTGCCAATCGACCTGAACAGCTGAAAATCCTTGAAGAGTTGATGGCGTGTCAAAAACGCAAGAGTTCGGAGACACAAAATCAACGCTCCTTCCGCCGGAGGTAAAGTCTTCCGACAATTGTTTGGTCCGTCAATCTATCCCGCGCCACGTTATAACGGCAAAATAGGTTGTGATTTCCGACTTTAGTTCTTGCATTTGGCGCGAATTTCACGGTTGAGAGATCAAATCTTCACATAAGTCAAAAAAAAGTCTTGACAGATATTTGTAGAAGTGCTATCGTAAAAGCCCAATTTGTTGAATCCTGCGTGTTTACTCTTATATTCTAGGCGTACCGATATTATTGGCGAAGGACTTTGAGGGGGGTTATGCGATGGTAGCGCCCTCGTGAAAATAACCGGAAAGTCAGTCAGATAGGGTTTTACAAATTCAGCTTTAGTTGGTATAATCTGGATGGAAATACTGCTTGAGGAGTAATGGCGACTGTTGAAGGATTGGTGTTTTGTATTGATTAACAGGCTTCTACTTCTTGTTGTTACTCTCCTTTTCACTTTTTTTTCGCCGGTTTCAGAATAAATCTGGTTACCTCACGGAGGCGAGAAAAAATGATAATCTTGAAACGGTGGTTAAATACTGTTTCTGTTATCTTATGTATCGTGAGTTGTTTAGCCTTGTACGGTTGTGGACCGTCAAGTTTTGGCCCTCAAGAACCTTTGTTGCCAACGATTGAAGGACAGTCAAAGTTCTCCGATCGCTTCCAATCGGAAGAAGAACCCCGGTTATTCTATGACTTGTTTGGAAAAAAACTGCTTGAAGGTTATGAGGTATTTAATTACCGTGATCGAAAAGAGTTTGACCATAACGGTGAACTCATTGCCGGTTGGACGGGGCAACTTGATAGCGAAAGGTTCTCCGCTCAATTGGAACGTACAATCCTCACTACAGATGGTTTCCGTGGAAGGCATAGCGAGTTTGCAATCGGCGAGAATACGTGTATACGCCCTTCCAGGCCGGATCCTTACTTGTACATTCTCCACGAAGAAGAACCTCTAGATTTCTATGACTTGTATGGTGAAGAACTGCTTGAAGGCAACAAATCTTCGGCTGAAATATGCGGGGGTGGAAAAGACTAACTTGAGGGTAATAAAGTTAGAGTGTGTACCTTTTACCCAGGTTCTGTTGACATTTACGTGAAGTGTGTGTCCAATCGTAGGGGCGAGGTTTCCTCGCCTCATGGGTTGGGGAACCCAACCCCTACGAAAGATTGTGCGTCTGTGTAGCCCTCTTGACTGTCGCGTTGTGATGAAATGTCAACAGAACCTAGCAGGGAAAAGATTATCGCCCCGCGAACTTAGGGCACTACAGGATTAAGTATGGTTACCCATACGTATATGGATGATTCAGAAGTTAGCAATTAGCAAGTTTCGCGTATACTGTTTTCTCGGTGTAGTTTAGGATGAAAATAGTGCCAATGGAGTCAGAGTGATTGTTAAAAGATTTAGTGTACTGTATTAATTAACAGGTATCTATTTCCTATAGTTTACTCTCCTTGCCACTTTTTTCGTCAATTTCAAAATAAATCAATTTACTTCATGGAGGCATGAAAAGATGAAAATAATGAAACGGTGGTTAAATGCTGTTTCTGTTATCGCATGTATCTTGAGTTGTTTGGTTTTGTACGGTTGCGGGGCGTCAAGTCTGGGGCCTCAGGAACCCTTGTTGCCAACGATTGAAGGACAGTCAAAGTTCTCCGATCGATTCCAATTGGAAGAAGAACCTCAGTTCTTCTATGACCTATTCGGAAAAGAACTGCTTGAAGGTAATGAGGTCTTCAATTACCGTGAACGAAAAGAGTTCGATCAGAATGGAGAACTCATTGCCGGTTGGACGGGACAACTTGATAGCGAAAGGTTTTCCGCTCAATTGGACCGTACAATCCTCACTACAGATAGTTTCCGTGGAAGGCATAGCGAGTTCGCAATCGGCGACAATATGCGTATAAAACCTTCCACGCTGTTTCCCAACCGTTACATTATATACAAGACAGAATTTGACGGTTTCAGGTGGGATATCTCTTTTTCACAAGAGCGGCACCTGTTTACGTTGCTGAATTCACGTATTTCTAACCCGGTCAGGCTATCGGACGCCGCCGCCAACTTGGCGCCGACACTCGGTCGCAGAAATGGTTTAAACGATGACGCGCAGTTGCGCCATATTGAGAACGCTCGTTTGATAGGTTTCCGCGCTCAAGGGCTTTTGGGTGACATCTTCCGCGTGGGCTTTACCTACATGAATTTGCACAAGGAGCACCCTGAACGCGTTGAGAATCCGATGCTAGGTACGGTCCCGAATACACCGCCCGAGCGGATTAGCGTAATTTTCCGCGACGATTCGCCAGAAGATAACCACCCGAGAGCGTTCTTGGGTCTGAGCCGCACCCGAGATGCCGAGCTGGTTCAGGGTGGCGTTGGCGCGGCAGTCAAGGATATTAAGGTGACAATTGTCACTCAGGCACAAGAGGAGATCTCTCGAACCGAGATGATTCAAGGGGTCGAACCTGGGCTGCTGCCCGAAGAGACCACGGTAATCAGCGCCGCGAATGGAAGTTTCGACCTCGGATCCGATATCACTGCCGTACCGGGAAACAGGGCGCCTCGTAATTCCGATGATGGGCTTTGGAAGATTGTCGAGGGGTTCCAGTCGATGAAGTATGACCTGGTGCTCGCCGATCACAACATTGATCCGCGCCAAGTCAAATCGGTCGCTTTTGATTTGGTGGTTGCCGGGGACTACAACATCGTTGTTATGGGGTTCAGCGAGGCAAACAAGGCCGAGGACGATCCCGAGTTGCAGGAATGGATTAAAACGGAAGATGGCCATATCGAGATGCCGTTTCGGGACGTGATTCAAGCGCCCGGAAACTTTGGGCAAACGGCAGCATACGCCGAAAACCGCGATACTCTCGTCAATAACCCGAGCCAATGGACCGATGAGGGGAGACCTCGAAAAATCCATTACCGCTACGGCGCCGCCCGCGCGGCGATCCTATACGGGCTCGACCTTGAAGGCACCCTATTCAACACCTTCATACGGGCGCATTACTCGATTAACAGCAAGCACAAACAATATCCCACCATTCCCAAGGATAAGGTCGGTTTTAGCCGTCTCAAGGAGGAGATTACTACGCCTGACGGTGTAGAGTCAACAGGCATCAGCATTGATCGCCGCAGTCTGCTGCCGGAAGACGCGAATGGCGTTCCCACCTATTCCGAGACGGAGGGAGAGAGGTTTGAAGCGAAGCTCGGCGGAGATGGCACTGCCGAAGACGGCGATGGCGAATTGGGGCGTGAGGTTGCTTGGTTTGTCAATCTCAAGCAACGTTTCGGGAAGTTGTTCCTGGAGGAAACTTTCTATCATATCGACCCCGGTTACACAACGACCTATCGGAATTGGGGCGCCAATAGCGATAGAGATCAGACCTACTCTTTGCCGCGTACTCCCGAATCTTCGTCAGAGGTCGATCCATTTGATGAGATTGATTATCAGCTTATCGAAGATGACGATGATGATGATGATTGGCCAGATGACATTGATTTTGATGGCGTTCTGCCGCGTGCGGACGATCGCGATCAGAATGGAATCTTGGATTTCCAAGAAGACTTTCTTATATTCGAAGCGGACCCGCCCGTCTTCACGGATCTTGTCGATCTGAACAACAACGGGACGATTGATTCGTTGGAAGATGATTTCGAGCCGCAGTACGAGTATGGGATTGATCGCGAGGGGTATCACCTTATCGCCAGCTATGACCTGCTTGACAACTTGACGCTGAAGGTTGGATGGTTGAACGAAAGTGAAGTGTCTAGCCAGCGACAAAACGATTCAAGATACTTCCACGTTACGTACCAGCGTGACATTCCGGATTTTGGAACAATTTTATTCCAGAACCGTCTGGTCCGCGTGAAAGACGATATTCCGGATTATACAATTACCTTGCGTGTCGGAGAGCTTGAACCTGTTCAGATATCTGATGAGCTTGATTTTTACAACTCACGGGTGAACACGACCGCCCTCCAATTTCTGTATACGGCAATTCCGAATTTAACTCTAGAGGCAAAGTTCTTGGTTGCGTTGCAGAAACAGTTTCAACCGGATGATCAGGATGCAATCGCGCTGGATCGGGTAGATGATGAGGAAGCAACCCGAACCGGCAATGAGCGGAATGAGCGCACCGACTTCATGGTGCCGATTGAGCAGGTGCGTGATTCCGGTGAGAAGCGAGAATTTCCGTTCTATCCCGACCATGGAATCAATCCATTGGATGACGGAGACACCGGGTTGATTTATGATCAGGACAACTGGAAACCCCGACGGTACGATGAAAAGACCATCCGCAATCAAGTGACTATCTTGAGAGCGAAATATGAAATTCCGTTGGGCGATTTGGGCTTCGTGAAAAATATCGGTGAGGATTTAACGCTGACCCCGATGGCTAAATACATCTGGGAGAAAGTGTTCGACCACACGGCGGATGATATTGCCGCCGGTGTATATGTCTCGCCGCTCAATCCACGGCTGTACGTTCCCACGGACACCGAGCCCATCGAGTACCTCCGGTTCAATAAGAGAAGCCGCGAAGATGTCTTGGGCGTTCGTCTGGACTACCAATTCACGCAGAGAATGAACGTACTTGGCGGTTTTCAATATCGCAAGTTCACAAACCGCGATAATAACTTCAAGGCGTTCTTGGAAAACTTCCCATCAGATGAAGAAGTTCCCATCTTGTTCCGTCCGAACCTCCGAACACGCATCTTTGAAATCCAAGCGATCAATCGAGGTGAATGGCTTGGATTCAATATCGTAATTCTCGCAGGTTATAGACGAACAACCATTTTGCTTGAAGATACGACTAGCAACACGACGTTTGTTCGTGCGATGATGGGGTTCTAGAGTCTGTTATTTCTACACCCGCTCTCCCCCTGGTAACGATTCCCGCTTGGGGGAGAGTCTTTTTCTCGCTTGCAACCGCAACTTCCCATTGACGCGGGTGTTTATAGTGTCGGTTGTTCAGGCGGATTGGGGATTTCGTCTTGGAACGGCAATATCTTATAATAAAGCCGCTAATTCCAGGTAGAATGTTGCGCTCAGGTTAAGAATTTGTGCAGGCAACCGAGTCTCCTCTTGAAAACTCGGTTACATAAAGCGTCTTTGCACCTTCTATTGACATGAGCCGAATGGTTAAAAATGAAGCACCACTAAATTGTATGGATGTTGTGAAACTTCTAGTCCAAACTAAAAGGAGGCAAATATGAAACGGTTGAGTTTAATTTTCACTGTCGCGATTTTTTCGGTGATGGTTAGTTCTATTTCGCTTGCCCAAGAGGCGGATGTATCCGGCGGAGGCGGCACAATCCGAGGGCAAATCGAAGATACGACTGCACAGCAGGCACGCATTGAGGGCGTTGAGGTAATTATCAAAGACACTGCCGGTCAAGAGTGGACGGCAACAACAGACAGCGCCGGAGAATATGAGATCACCAATCTTCCTACCGGGCGTTATCTCATCAGTATTTACAAAGATGGCTACGGTAGCAGAGAAGGAAAACCCGTCAACGTTGTCGCTGGCGGCGATCGTTACTTTCCGCTGAAGATGACCAAGAAAGATACGATTATAACCTTCTTCCAAAAGATGGGATTCGTCTTCTGGCCGCTTGCGCTCTGTTCCATTACAGCTCTCACGTTCATTATTGAAAGATTCTTTACTTTCGCTCGAGCTCGATCCAAAATCGGAGCGGAACAGTTCATGGCGAGCATCACGGATTCGCTTCGCAATGAGAACATCATGGAAGCTGTCTCTACCTGCGAAGATGCCGGCGGTCCGCTTGCCAATGTGTTAAAGGCAGGATTGCTGAGGTATAGTCAAGCGCAGATTGAAGAGCGCGACATCACCAAAGACGAGATTCAGGAGGCTATCGAGGAAGCGGAATTGCTCGAGACTCCGGAATTGGAAAAGAACCTTCCGGTGCTTGGCACAATCGCAGTCGTCTCACCGTTATTTGGCCTATTGGGAACCGTTACCGGTATGATCAACGCGTTTACCACGATTGCGTTGGAAGGTACTGGCGATCCGCAACAATTGGCAGGTGGTATTTCTCAGGCGCTCTTAACGACAGCGGCGGGTCTTACTATCGCTATTCCCTGCTTGATTTTCTATCAGTTATTTGATAGTTGGGTCAACAGATATGTCCTTGAGATCGGACAGGTTTCAACGGAAATCGTTAATCAGCTCGTTCTCGGACATGAAAGCGCCGCATAATCACGCGCTATTGCCTTGTTGGGAGTCTGCCTTCACCGAGAGGCAGATTTCCAGCAAGGATTGCCGTGGGCGGCATCTCAAGGTGTTCCTGTTCGGGATTGTCATTTGACTGAAAAGAGGTGTCAATATGCAACAAGTAGCAAGCAGCGTGAAGAAACAATCATTGCTTTCTACGAGACTTAGAGAGAGAAAAGCGCCAACGCTTAGTATGGCGCCCATGATTGATTGTGTGTTCCTGCTGTTGATTTTCTTTATGGTTTCGACGACTTTCTCTCCGATGCCGGGTATTCGGGTTCAGCTGCCCCCGCCGGGGAAGCCAAATACCGAAAAGCCGAAAGGGTTGATTGTGAGAATTGCCAACCCGACAGGCGGTCAGCGAGAGGGGATCATGGTTCTGGACGATGAGGTGGTCGAGATTGAACAGATGTTTAGCCGATTCATAAACGCGACGGAAGAAGCGAAAAACATGCTGATTATTCAATCGGAGCGTAGAGTGCTGCACGAGCAAATTGTTCAAATCATGGATAGAGCGAAACAAGCAGGTATAGATAAAATCGGTTTTGCGGTTGTGGCAAGAGAATGATCGCGAATAATCCCAAAAGGAGATTTCAAAATGGCTAATGCTGGACATCGGAAACAGAAAGACAAAGATGAAGACATTCCGATGGCGCCGATGATTGATTGCGTTTTTCTGCTGTTGATTTTCTTTATGGTCTCGGCAATTATGCGTATTCCGCCGCCTTTCTCCGTAACGCTGCCGGATTCGGCTACCAAGCATGAATTCCCCCGCAAGAAATACAACGTATTTATTGGTCAAGATGGGCGTTTGTCCATTGACGATCAGGAAATGCTTACTCTTGAGGATCTGGATCTGTTCTTGGCGGCGAACGAGAACAAAATAAGCACGCTCATTATTAAGGCGGACAAAGGAGCGGAGCACGGCGTTGTAATCGATGTAATGGAACGTGCGAAAATGCGTTTCAGTAAACCGGAAGGGCAGGAAATTGCTCTGGCGGTTTCAGAAGAAGATTGACGCTACGTTCACATATCGGGCACAAAAAAAGGCAGCCTAGGCTGCCTTTTTTTGTGCCCGTTTATTCGTTGCGCGGTTAGAAGTTGCAAGTCTTCAATCATCTCGCCGGTAGGTGCGGTTTCCAACCGCACCGATGTGCCAAATTAGGCAGACTGTCAGATAGATGAGAGATTTAGCAACTCGTTTGGGACAGGTTAACCGAGCGTACTCCCCAGGTCCGAAAGCGGCATACCGGGGATTGGGAGGTCGGAAGACCCCATCAGGTATTTATCGACAGCATGCGCCGCGCCGCGTCCTTCGGCAATTGCCCAGACAACCAACGATTGGCCTCGTCGGCAATCACCCGCGGCGAAGATGCCTTCAACGCTAGTGGCGAAACTGCCGTATTCGGCTTTCATGTTCGATCGCTCATCGGTTTCTATGCCGAATTGCTTGGGGAGCGATTCCTCGGGACCAAGGAAACCCATGGCGAGAAATACGAGATCGGCGGGCCATTCCTCCTCGCTTCCGGGAATCTCCTTCATCTGAAATCTGCCCGCGTCATCCTTTTCCCACTCAATACGTACGGTACGGGCAACTTTGACCTGACCGTTTCCATCACCGACAAATTCTTTGGTCACTATGCAAAACTCACGCGGGTCTTTGCCGAATACGTGTGCCGCTTCTTCGTGTCCATAGTCTACGCGATAGATCCGCGGATATTCGGGCCAAGGGTTGTTAGGCGCGCGCTCGGCGGGAGGTTCGGGAAGTATCTCGAAATTGGTCAGGCTCTTGCATCCATGCCGCATTGACGTGCCGAGGCAATCGTTGCCGGTGTCTCCACCGCCAATCACAATCACGTGCTTGTCTTTGGCAGAGATGTATTGCTCATCTTGAAAGTTGGAATCCAACAGACTCTTGGTGTTTTGATGCAGAAAATTCACCGCGAAATGGATCCCGTCAAGTTCGCGGCCAGGAATCGACAAATCTCGCGGATGGGTCGCGCCGCAGGCAAGCACAATCGCGTCATGCTGTTGCCGTAGGGTATTGATGTCGACATCAACCCCTACATTTGCGTTGGTGACGAACTCAACGCCTTCCGCGGCCATAAGATCCAGGCGGCGTTGCACAATCTCTTTATCCAATTTCATGTTGGGTATCCCATACATCAGTAAGCCGCCGATACGGTCAGTGCGTTCGAACACGGTAACCTTGTGACCTACCTTGTTTAACTGGTCGGCAGCCGCAAGACCAGCCGGTCCCGACCCGATAATCGCAACTGTTTTTCCCGTCCGTGTCGGGGGCGGAGTGGGTTTAATCCAACCTTCCTTAAAACCGCGGTCAACGATTGCGTATTCATTGTCTTTAATTGTCACTGCCGGATCGATGATGCCTAGACAGCAGGCTCCTTCGCACGGCGCCGGGCAAGTCAGTCCCGTGAACTCGGGGAAGTTGTTTGTCTTATGGAGCCGGTCCAACGCTTCCTTCCACATCCCGCGATAGATTAGATCGTTCCATTCGGGAATCAGGTTGTCGATTGGACACCCAGTGGCGGACTGGCAAAAAGGTATCCCGCAGTCCATGCAACGCGCCCCTTGAATTTTTCTTTCCTCTTCATCAAGTGTAAGGTGAAAAAGATCGAAGTCTTTGATACGTTCACCCGGTGATCGATCGTGACTTTTTTTTCGGCTGTATTCAATGAATCCTGTGGCTTTACCCATATATATGTTGACTTCCTTGATTGTTGCCCGATTTGCTAGAATAGGCGGAAATCTAGGTCGTTTTGGCGTCTCCTTTCATCTGTTCCCGAAGCACCCGCTTGTAATCGGTTGGCATGACCTTTACGAATTGATCGGGGACATAATTTTCGTAGTCATCAAGAATTCGCTTCGCGACACTTGAGCCCGTGTAGCGATAATGGAGTTCAATCAGACGTCGCACTTCAGCGCTTTCCTCATCGGATTCTATCTTCTCCAACTCAACCATGCCGACGTTACATCGCGTATGAAAATTGCCATCCACATCCCAGACATACGCAATGCCTCCGGACATGCCTGCGGCGAAGTTGCGTCCGGTTTGCCCCAACACAACGACGCGCCCGCCAGTCATGTACTCGCAGCCATGGTCGCCGACCCCTTCAATGACTGCATGTACCCCGGAGTTGCGAACGGCAAACCGTTCGGCCGCCATGCCCCGAAAGAACGCTTGACCTGATATAGCACCGTACAGCGCCACATTTCCGATGATGATGTTTTCTTCGGGATTGAAGCTTGAATTCTTGGGCGGATATACAATTAGTTTGCCGCCGGACAATCCCTTGCCTGTGTAGTCGTTGGCGTCGCCTTCCAACTCTATGCCGACACCGGGTACCAGCCAAGCGGCTAGGCTTTGCCCCGCGGAACCGTTGAGCTTGATGCGAATCGTATCTTCCGGCAGCCCTTCAAAACCGTATGCCTTCGACACCTCGTGGCTAAGCATCGTACCAACCACGCGATTGATATTCTGCACCGGCAAATCAATTACGACCTTCTCGCCGTGAGTCAAAGCTGGTCTGGCGAGCCGAATCAGTTCGTTGTCGAGTGCGTGGTCCAAGCCGTGGTCTTGCTTGATGGTACAGTAGACTTCAACGCCCGGATGAAGTTTCTTTGCCGGCGTAAGAATACCTGTTAGATCCAAATCTCTCGCTTTCCAATGCGCAATCGCCTTGTCCGCCTCAAGCATGTCAACGCGACCGATCAATTCATCAACTGTTCGGAAGCCAAGTTCAGCCATGATTTTTCGCGTATCTTCAGCAACCATGAAGAGATAATTGACAACATGCTCAGGCTTGCCGGTAAATTTCTCCCTGAGTACCGGATCTTGTGTCGCGACACCCACCGGACACGTATTTAAATGGCACTTCCGCATCATGATACAACCCAGCGCGATCAACGGCGCTGTTGCAAAACCGAATTCCTCGGCGCCCAACAGAGCGGCAATGACAACATCACGCCCGGTCATCAACTTGCCATCCGTTTCCAGACGCACGCGAGACCGCAGATCGTTCAACACCAGTGTCTGGTGTGTTTCGGCAATGCCCAATTCCCACGGTAATCCGGCGTGCAATATCGAGGTCCAAGGCGAGGCGCCGGTGCCCCCTTCTTGACCGGAGATCAAGATATGGTCGGCGTGTCCCTTGGCGACCCCTGCGGCAATTGTTCCGACGCCTACTTCGGAGACAAGTTTGACGCTGATTCGCGCCGATGGATTTGCGTTCTTCAAGTCGTGAATGAGTTGCGCCAAGTCTTCAATGGAGTAAATGTCGTGATGCGGCGGCGGACTGATAAGCCCCACACCCGGAGTCGTGTGTCGCGTCGCGGCAATTTCTTCGTTGACCTTGTGCCCGGGCAACTCCCCGCCTTCTCCAGGTTTCGCGCCTTGCGCGATTTTTATTTGAAGCTGATTGGCATTGGTTAAATACCATGATGTGACCCCGAATCGCCCCGACGCTACCTGCTTAATTGCCGACCGCTTGCTGTCGCCGTTTGGCAAGGGATTAAACCGTTCATAGTCCTCCCCGCCTTCACCCGTGTTAGACTTGCCGCCCAAGCGATTCATCGCAATCGCCAACGTTTCGTGTGTTTCTCTTGAAATTGACCCGAAACTCATCGCGCCCGTGCAAAAGCGTTTAACAATTTCCTTGGCAGGTTCCACTTCTTCTAACGGAATCGGTGTGCCCTCGGCGAATCTCAGGAGGCCGCGTAGTGTGCATCGACTACGATTGTAATCGTCGATGAATGCTGCGAATTTCTCGTATGCGTCAATGCTGTTAGTACGCGCCGCGGCTTGGAGATCCATAATCGTTTCCGGATTATAGAGGTGTTGCTCACCTCCGCTTCGCCAGTGAAATTGTCCATCGTTGGGCAGCACCGACAGATTCACGGTTTCACGGCTCGGATAACCGAGTTCATGTCGGCGCGAAGCTTCTATGGCAAGCACATCAAAGCCGACACCCTGGATTCGGCTGGCGGTGCCCGCAAAACACTGGTCGATTACCTCATCATTTAGTCCAACCGCTTCAAACACCTGCGCGCCCTTATAGCTTGCCAACGTTGAGATGCCCATCTTGGACATCACCTTTAACATCCCCTTACATATACCCGTGATATAAGACACGCGGATCTCTTCATCCGTGGAGTTGCTGTCGAACACTCCATCTCGTTTTAATTGGGATAACGCCTCAAAAGCGACATAGGGATTAACCGCATCAGCGCCATAACCGACAAGCAAACAGAAGTGATGAACTTCGCGAGCTTCGCCGCTCTCCACGACAATTCCGATGCGCGTGCGCTTCTCCGTCCGCACGAGACGATGATGTACCGCTCCCGTAGCCAAGAGGGAGCTGATTGCTATCCGATTCGACGCGGCGTTGCGGTCGGAAAGAACGATTAATTGATTGCCGTCTTCAATGGTATTCACCACTTCATCACACACACGCTCCAAAGCGGATTCCAGTCCGTCCATACCTTCGGACTTGGGATAGGTAATATCAATAACTTTTGACCGCCATCCTTGGTAGTTCAAGTATTTAATCGCGGCGAGTTGCTCATTGGTTAGAATCGGTTGTGGTATACGCAAGCGCCCGCACTGCTCCTCCGTTGTCTCCAACAAATTTCCTTCGGGACCGACAAAACATTCCAGTGTCATGATGATTTCTTCCCGAATGGAATCGATTGCGGGATTCGTTACCTGCGCGAACAGTTGCTTAAAGTAATCGTAAATCAGTCGCGGTGTGTCCGACAAACATGCCAATGCGGCATCGTTGCCCATCGATCCGACCGGATCTTTTTTTGCCTCTACGATGCCTGTAAGCATGAATTCCAATGTTTCGACCGTGTAGCCGAAGGCTTGCATTCGTACCAACAGCGTGTCTATATCGTAAGGTTCTTCAGGTTGCTGTTCGGGAAGTTCGCTTAATTCGATTCGTCGCTTTTGTACCCACTTGCCGTAAGGTTTGAACGTGGCGATTTCGTACTTGAGTTCGTCATCCGGCACGAGCCGTCCTTGTTCAAAATCGACCAAGAACATCCGCCCCGGTTGCAAGCGTCCCTTAATCTTTACTTGATCAGGCGGCAACGGCAACACCCCGACTTCGCTAGCCATGATTACCCGATCATCGTGCGTAACATAATAACGACTCGGGCGCAAGCCGTTTCGGTCCAACACGGCGCCAATGTGTTTTCCGTCGGTGAATGCAATTGACGCGGGACCATCCCACGGCTCCTGCAGACAGGAATGATATTCATAGAAGTCGCGTTTGGCTTGCGAGATCGACTCATGATTCTCCCACGCTTCCGGAATCATCATCACTACTGATTCGGGAAGTGAACGTCCCGCCATCAGCAGTAGTTCCAAGGCGTTGTCGAAATTTCCGGAGTCTGAACAATCGGGTTCTATGATTGGAAACAACTTGCCCAAGTCATTCCCGAAGAGAGAACTCCGCATCACCCCTTGCCGAGCGTTCATCCAGTTGGTGTTTCCTCGCAAGGTGTTGATTTCTCCGTTATGGCACATAAAGCGATTCGGCTGCGCGCGGTCCCAAGAGGGGAAAGTGTTCGTCGAAAATCGCGAGTGCACCATGGCGAGATGGGTTTTGAAGTCCGGCGCAGTCAAATCGGTATAGTAGACCATCAACTGGCTGGAAAACATCTGCCCTTTGTAAACGATGACATTCTTCGACAAACTGCAAACGTAGAACATCTTCGCCTGTCTTAGGCTGCTGTCGATGCGCAGTTGATGGCTTGCGCGTTTACGAATCACATAAAGCTGTCGTTCAAACGCATCTGCATCCAGTTGTTCCGCGGCGCCGATGAATAACTGCTCGATAACCGGTTCAACAGAACGAGCTGAAGGGCCAATGTCGGCTTCCTTCGAGTTCACCGGAACAGGTCGCCATCCGATTAAGTCTTGACCTTGTTCGGAGATAATCTCCTCAACGGTTGCCTTGCAAACCTGCCGTTCTGTCTCATCTTGTGGCAGGAAAACTATCCCCGCCGCGAATTTGCCCGGCTCTGGAAGAGTTGCGTTCAGGTCCTCGGCCGCAACGCGCTTCAGAAATTCATAGGGTAACGCCGTAAGCATACCGGCGCCGTCACCGGTGTTCACTTCGGCGCCGCGCGCGCCGCGGTGATCCATGTGACACAGAATCTCCTCGGCGTCGACGATAATCTGATGCGAGCGCGTGCCTTTAATGTTTGCGATAAACCCTACGCCGCAACTATCGTGTTCAAAGGCGGGATCGTATAAACCGTGCTTTGGCGGGTATGTAAATGTCTGCATTGCATTTCCTTAAACGGTTTCGGGCAGGGTCAATTGACCGAGGAAAGAAGCGGAACCGCTGTATTTTATGCCGTTAGAAGCCGCGTCGCGCTGGCATTTCGTTGAAAAATTTGTTAGTTTGGTCATAATAAGACGTCAAATGTTCAATTAATTCCCCGTGCCGCCGCCAATCAAGATTTTCAAGTTGAAACCGGGTTTCTTCCACCGCGGAAAAGTGACCGCGAATCTCGATTGTCTTTCATTCAAACGCGCTCTAACGGCGCGTCCGTAACAACTGGGATCGCTCACTCTACAGTATGCCAAATCCCAAGACGAAGGGGCAATGTCGCGTTATTCCGCAGATCAGCGTTGAAATACTTCAATGGTTGGGCGAAACGGGGGTTGGAAGAAAGGGGACATCTTGTGATGATGTGCCATGTTCTTCTGGATTGAGGCGGAATCGCTTTAAAATCTTATATAAGGATACATCAATTTCGGCGGCATGTCAAGCAAATTTATACCGTTTCAAGGTTCCCTGCCGTTTGATTTCAAAGGACAAAATATCTGCGTTTTTTTTCTTGAAAACTCGGTTTCTGAAATTCCCTCGGCGCCAAGAGTAATCGAAAAAGCCCCGAGCGTCGTCTAACCTTCAGATTGATAGCAGATTTCAAACGACAGCGACTATTTCGCGTATTACGCGTAACGAATAATGCACTGCCAAATCCCGAGGCAATAAAGACGTTCGTCCGCGTAAGTCCAACTACGGTTGGGCAATTAAAACCACAAGCAGTTAATGGGAGGAACTCAGAATGTCGCATTTTGGAGATCGCGATTCGGCGCGCGGTTCATACAACCCGGTCAGAGCAAAGCTTGCGTCAATACAGGAATGTCTCACACAGTTGGCACAAGCGTTGCCCGCCAGCAAACAGGAGTATATTGCGGCGGAACGCATGACGCACTCTTTCGTAAAAAGTTGCTTCTCAATGACCCTGCAGCGGGTAGTTGATGCAAACCACGTTTTCATCGAAAGCAGAGGAGAGCAACCGCCGGGTAACAAATCCCGCTCTTTCTATCTCATCTGGCAAGGTGGTTCCATTGATGACGAAACCTTGGATTTCTTCCGACGCGCCCTTGACTGTTATGAAAAACTGATAGATCCCTACAAGGATCTATCGGATTCCCAACTCTACGAAATAACGCGGGCGCTACTTAAACACGGCAAGAGATACATTGAGCAGTTGGATGATTTCTTCGGACGATCGAATGAAGTTCCTGCACTGTCTCGGTCGTAATCTTCCAACACGCGCCAATTCAAATTCATGCCAATTCGAATTTGAAAGCGTCGCGCTACCGTAGGCGGGGCATCTTGCCCCGCTGGCTTTGCGCGGAGACAAGGCATTATTGGACAGCGACAATCGCGCCTTACGGGAACGGGGGCCATGAAACTTCCTCATTCACGCGCCGATCAATGCACCGGAAGGGATCCCCTCCCCAGGTTCTGTTGACATTCACGCGAAGCGCGTCTCCAATCGTAGGGGCGAGGTTCCCTCGCCCGAACCTTCAAGGTCCCCTTGCCCGAACATTAATGTGTGAACAACGGATTGGGAGACCCAACCCCTACGAAGGGATATGTCTATGCGCTACTCATAATCTCCCGTTGCGATGAAATGTCAACAGAACCTATGGATCCCGATTCGCATCTCCCCACTCAACACATTTTCCATTCCTCCATTCTTTCACCCAAAATCAGATCCGATTTGCCTACTGTCGGAACCTAACATGATTGACAAACAGCATCAATCAGACTATAATGTAGCGAGCTGGCGGGAAAATGGTTGTTTCATCTGTGCGTGGAGGTCAAATATGAGTCAATGTAATCCAAAAGTTGTGGTAGTGGGCAGTTTCAACATGGACCTCGTGATCAAAACCGAACGGAGGCCGCAAAAAGGCGAAACACTCATTGGTGAGGAGTTCGGGATGTTCATCGGAGGAAAAGGCGCCAATCAAGCCATCGCCGCGTCAAGATTGGGCGCGGAGGTAACCATGATAGGGCGCTTGGGCAAAGATTTGTTCGGCGACACATTTCTTTCGAAATTTGCGAGGGAAGATATTGACACCGATTTCGTAGTCCGAGATGCCGCGGTCGGCACGGGCATTGCATCGCCTGTCATTGACGCGGATGGCGACAATAGTATAATTATCGTGCCACGAGCCAATATGCGCCTTGACGTGGAAGATATCGAGCGGGCATCAAGCAAAATCGCAAATGCCGATGTTCTTCTGCTACAACTCGAGGTTCCCATCGAGTCTTCCCAAAGAGCCGCCGAAATCGCTAGCGCCAACGGTGTGGAAGTTATTCTCAACCCCGCTCCGGCTCGCGAACTGCCGGATAGTTTCCTTGGATTGGTGGATATTCTGATTCCGAACGAAGTGGAAACAGAGTTTCTCGCAAAAGTTACGGTTGCGGACGATGAGGGCGCGCGACTCGCGGCGCAGGTTCTGTTTGAGAAAGGCATCTCTACGATTGTTTTGACATTGGGCAATCGAGGAGCGCTGCTTCTTACGAACCGCCAGAGCAAACTGGCGCCCGCATACAATGTCAAGGTCGTTGATACGACCGCCGCGGGTGATGCATTCTGTGGCGCATTAGCCACCGCCTTGGCAAATGGCGAGAAGATTGAGGATGCCGTGGTTTTTGCGAATGCAGCCGGCGCCTTGGCGGTGACTGTGCTCGGCGCCGCGCCATCAATGCCAACAACCGAGCAAGTTCGGGCTTTCTTGGAGTCTAACTGAGTCGCTGTTCGGTCGATCAATCTGGAATTGACAATCCCATGTGGTACGTCCGAAACCGAGTTTTTTCTTCAAAACTCGGTTTCTTCCCGATATCAATGTAACTTTACAGCATCGGCACATGGACTCGCGCGCTTCTGTAGGGAACAACGATCGTTGTTCCCTACTCACAACGGCCAATTAAAGACTGACAATCATGGCAATCACATTATCACATAAATCACAGTTCAGACAATGTTAACCGCCACACCCGCACTTACCATATAGACTTGATACACTTGGCGAACAAACCACTTGGATAACGAAAAATGAAACTCTCCAAACACTTTTTCACCTTGCTAATTCCCTTTGTCTTCGCGTGTTTATTTGTCGCGCCGTTTGCTCTGAACGGCGCCGCCGAAGAATGGCAACAAGATATGAGAAAAGATTACGCCAAAGTTCTTCTCGAGAAGAAGAAAGTTGCGGAACATCATCGGAAATTGGTCAGAAAATGGCATGAACGCGGGCGTCTCCTTGATCTGATTCATCTGTATGAAGACAATCGACATCATAATCCCGCTTACTATTACGGATTGGGCTATGCGTACGCCATAATCGGCTCAAGCGACCAGTTAAACAAGGCGCGAGAGGCATTTCAGCAGGCGATCGCGCTTGACCCGGGGATGGCTTGGGCGCATTTCAGTCTTGGCGGCGTTTACCAGCAAATGGAATCGTACGATTTGGCGATAGGAGCGATGGAAACGTGTGTTCGCGTGAATCCCAAGTTCTATTTCGCACATTACAAACTGGGTGAAATCCATCTGGAATTGAACAATCACGAACAAGCGCTTGAAGCGTTTCAGGCGGCGCAAGAGATAAACAGGAAATGGAAATACCCGTACTACGGAATAGGGCTGGTCCATCTGGCGGAAGGGCGTGATGACGAAGCATGGAAGGCATTTCGAGAAGTCATCGATCGCGATAAGGAATTTGCCCCGGCTCGATTCAAACTCGGACAACTACTAGCCAAGAAACGATTCTTTGACGAGGCGTTGGGCCAATATACCGAGGCGTCACGCTACCAGGCTGTTACGGCTGAAGATTTGTACGAACTGGGCGTAATCTTCGTAGAACGCGGAAATACATCGGAAGGAGTCAAATTGCTTAAGCAGGCGGTTGAAATTGACGCCGAGTTTGTACCCGCTCTCATGCAGTTGGGCGAAGTCTACTATGACACAGATCAAAGTGCCCTTGCGATAGAGCATTATAAACGCGCAATTCAAGTCGATCCGACGCTAAAGGATTATTTTGTCGACAAACTTGAACCCTACCACAAAGGACTGATGGGCAAAGAGGAGGCAAAGTCACTGCTGGACAAGTCTCTGAAGATTATCCCGAACGATCCGCGCGCTCATTTTTATTACGCCCAAATCGAGTCGGAGGCGGGCAACATAGAATCTGCCATTCAGCATTATGAGAAGATTGTCGCGCTCATTGAGAAAGATGAACAGTATTTGGAAATCAAGCTCCGAGAGGGCAAGTTGCAAGATGTGTATCGACATCTTGGCAATCTCCATTATCGGCAAGGCGCTCGAGGCAAGGCTTCGGGCGCCTATCAACAAGCGCTTGCGCGCAACCCGGAATTTGGAGGGCATTTCCTTGAGATGGGAAAGACGGCGTTTGACCGTGCAGAGTTTGATAAAGCTATCGCGCCGCTTACGAAGTTTCTCCTAATCTTTCCAGCCAACACCGATGCCATCTATGTTTTGGCGCGTAGTTACGAAGCATTGGGAAATGTGGAAAAGGCTTTGAAACTCTACCGACAGACCATTGAATTGATACCCACTCACAAAGAGGCAATGTTCCAATCGGCGCAGATTTACCGTAAGCAAAACGATTCGGGGAACGCGCTGAAATTCTTGCGGAAGCTGATAGAAGTCGACCCGAACAACGCCGAAGCGCACTATCTCACCGCCAATATCAGTCTGGATCTTAATCTCCTTGACGACGCTCTTCTCGCCTTTCTGGCAACTTCCCGTCTCGATCCAAACCACGTCGACGCCCATTATCAAGCGGGGCTCCTGTATGAGCGGAAAGGCGACATCGGGGATGCCGTGAAAAAATATGAGCGCGCAATCGCGCTGGATCCGCGGAATGCGGCCCCATTGTTTCGGCTTGGCGCCATCTATCTCGAACAGGGTGACAAAGATAACGCGATTCGCGTCTATGAGCCGGCGGTGGAAATTGAGCCGAACCATCCTCAGGTGCAGTACAATCTCGCAATCATTTTTGAGGAACGAGAAGAATACGAGAAATCCATTAAGCATTTCGGCTTGGCGAACCAATACGACGGCGCCAATCACGAATGGCATTACCAGTTTGCGCGTCTATTGGACCGCCATGCTGAAACTTTGGAAGATTCCGACCGGTATGCGTCAATGGCGGTGCAAGAATACACATCGACAATTACGCTCGAACCTGATTATGCCGACGCATACTTCTACCGCGGGTTAATCGCTCGCAAATACAAACAGATCGGCGACAAACTATATCGTAGCAACGAAATCGCTCAAGATTTTCAACAAACAATAAAACTACAACCTCGTAACCTTGATGCCCATTACTATCTCGGCTTGACGTTGGTGGATCTTGACGAGTTGAAACAAGCGACGCAGTCCTTTGAGGAAGTTCTAAAATTGGACGCTAACTTTCCGGGCGTTAACTTTCAGCTTGGCTTGATAGCTGAGCGTGAGCAGAGATTCAAGGACGCTGTTAAACACTATGAAGCCGAGGTCGCGATTGATTCCGAGTCCGCAGGGGTTTACCAGCATCTCGGCGACATGTACAATTCCTACCTGCTGGATTTCGGACGGGCGGCAACGGCGTTCCAAAAGGCGCTTGAACTGGAGCCTAATCATGTGCCTACTCTTCTGAACTATGGGAACACGCTTTATAATTTGAATCGCTTGGGAGCGGCGGCCGAACAGTTTGAGTTGGCGTTGCAACTCGATCCGGGAGATTTGACCGCCAATTACAACCTAGCGCTAATCTATGAATATGCGGGAAAGAAACAGCAAGCCCTCGGACGATGGAAGCGTTTCCTTGAGTTGAATCCCCCTAAACAGTGGAAATTGGATGCGGAACGGCATGTACGGCAGTTGCAGGAATAAATTTCCGGACCTTTATAAATGACCAAAATTGCTACCCATATCCGTAGGCGGGGCATCTTGCCCCGCCGACTTTGCGCGGAAACAACGCTTCTTGATCCGCTCCACGCACGTTTCTTTACTTGGTCTGCGCAATCAATGCACTTGCATTTTAGAAAAATGGCATAAGATGGATATCGGGAGTTCTTCCGAGATGACAGAGCATGAGATTCGCTACGGACTGCAAACCGAGGTCATTGGCGGATCGATTGAAATTCATGATCAAGTGGAGTCGACCAACCAACTTGCCTTGGAACGAGGCTATCACGGGGCGGTAGAGGGCACGCTCATCCTCGCGGAGCGCCAAACCGCGGGACGCGGTCGACACGGGAGGGCTTGGCATTCGCCCCACGGATCCAGTCTTCTTGTCTCGCTCATCTTTCACCACAGACTCTTGGCGGCTCAGATCGGGATTCCAAGCCTTATGGCCGCAGTCTCCATTGCGACCGCAATCCGAGAATCGGTCGGGCTGCCTACGGAAATTAAGTGGCCAAACGATGTATTGGTGCATGGGAGAAAAATAAGCGGCGTGTTGACGGAGTTGGACTACAATCGGAGTCAACAGCCGTTCTTCGTTGTCGGGTTTGGAGTGAATGTCAACATTGCTTCCGCCGAATTCCCTTTACCGCTTCGTTCTTCGGCGACTTCACTACAAATCGAATGTGGCCGCGCTGTCTCGCGTGTTTCAGTTCTCCGCACGATTTTGCGCCACCTGGAGCGCAATTATTCGCAACTGAAGGTCGGTAGGACAAACGCCATCGTCGACAGCGCCATTGACTTGTCAGCCACGGTTGGGAAGTGCGTGAAACTTGAGACAGTTGACGGCTCCTTCAGCGGAATCGCGGAACGCATTGATGCGGAGGGGAGGCTTGTCCTGCGCGAACGGTCGGGTGAATTACGCGCCTTCTCAAGCGGAGACGTGGTTCACGCACACGATAGAGATTAATATATCCGTGTACCGAGTGGTTCATTCTCAAAGCATTTGGTGTTTGCCGAAACCGATCAAGCGAGCGGATAGCGAGTAGGATTTTCTATCGCACTCATTGTTCATTCGCTTGATCGATAGAGATCCCTTTTTTCCTCAAAACTCGGTTTCTTCCACAGTCCTATGCGCATGCTCCGTTGGTAAATCAACACATTCAGGAATTACGCAGTAGCAGCAGGCCGCTGCTAGAAACGGGGCAAGATGCCCCGTCTACGGCCTCAACCGATATTATTTTGAAAAGATGTCTAATACGGAAAACGGAAACATAGAAACGCGCCTTAAGAATGACTCACCACACCGTGTTTTACAAGGCGCCTGGAAATGGCTATTCGATATCATCGCGGTAGTCTTTGTGCTTTTTTACGTCTTCGGCGCGGGATTCGGCACACCGGGAGAGGAATACCACGTCGGCGTGTATCTACTCTTCACCTTCGTATTGATTGGAATCTTCTACCGTTTCAGACCAGACTCTCCCGCTTCTCGCCCCTCGGCAGTGGATATCGTTCTGCTTGGATTTACGATTTTTGCAATCGGCTATTGGATTTTTGAGTACAAAACACTCGCGAGTCGAGCAGGCGCGTATAGCAAGTTGGATGTCATTGTTGGCGCCATCGCGCTGATGCTCAGCTTGGAATATTCGCGTCGCACTGTCGGTTGGGCGTTGACAATTATCGCCGGCGTTGCCATTCTTTATGCCTTGTTCGGCAGGTCAATGCCATCGTCGATTGCCCACAAGGGGTTCACGTTGCAGCGAATTGTCGAATATAGTTTCTTCAGCCAAGCGGGAATTTTCGGCATCATGGCAAACGTGATGGCGACCTACGTCATTCTCTTCATCTTCTTCGGGGCTTTTCTCGAAAAATCGGGCGTAGGACAGTTTTTCATTGACCTGCCAATGGCAGTAGCGGGCAGAACGGTCGGAGGCCCTGCCAAGGTAGCCATTGCCGCTTCGGGTTTCTTCGGTTCCGTCGCGGGCAGCGCCATTGCCAACACCGTCGCGACCGGAGCGTTCACGATTCCGCTGATGAAGCGCACAGGATTTCGACCGCATGTAGCCGGGGCGGTGGAGGCGACCGCTTCGGTCGGTGGTCAATTTTTGCCGCCGGTAATGGGGGCGGGCGCTTTCATAATGGCGGAGCGAACGGAGTTGCCCTATAGCCACATCGCGCTTATCTCGATCGCGCCGGCGTTGCTTTACTTTTTCGCCGTGTGGGTGATGGTGCACCTTGAAGCGAAAAAATGGAACATCAAAGGGTTGCCTAAGGAAGAGTTGCCGCAACTCTTGCCTCTCCTAAAACGCCAATGGTACTGCTTGCTTCCTTTGCTAACACTTGTTGCAACGCTGATTTCCGGATCCACCGCATCCAAAGCGGCATTTTATGCAATTTTGGCAACTGTTGTCGTGAGTTATTTTCGAGCGGAGACGCGACTCACGCCAAAACGATTATTGGAAGCCATGGTTTTGGGGGCGCGCAATTCGTTGGCAATTGGCGGCGCCGTGGGTTGCATCGGCATCATCATTGCTGTCATCGATCTCACCGGATTGGGGCGAATCTTTCCCGACCTTGTGCTTTCGATTGCCGGGGACAGCAGCGCTATCGCCATCTTGCTGTTGGCGGTAGCGTCGCTCGTGTTGGGAATGGGCATCCCCGTGACCGCGGCGTACCTCATTACCTCCGAACTCGCGGTTCCGATACTTACGAGCGATCAGATGGGAGTCTCCTTTGTTGCCGCTCACCTCATCATTTTCTGGCTTAGCCAAGATTCAAACATTACTCCGCCTGTAGCGTTGGGCGCTTATGCCGGCGCGGCGATTGCCAGAGCCAATCCGTGGCAGACCGGATGGGCATGTTTCAAGTTTGCCAAGCTCCTGTATGTCATGCCGTTACTGTTTGCATACACGCACATCCTGATGGATGGCACGTTAGTGCAAAATATCTTGTCTGTTATGACCGCGGCGCTGGGCACGTTCATATTTTCGCTGGTTACGATGGGATATTTCGTCCGAAAAACGAGGTGGATAGAGTGGTCTGCGCTTGCTATCGCCGCGTTATTGGCATTCATTTATAATTTCGCCACCTTCGTTATCGCATTGGGAATACTGGCGACAGTGTATGTCGTCCAGAAACACCCTAAGTTAAATCCGCGCGAGTAGGCTGGGATTCATGCGACAGAGAAGATCGCTTACTCTTTTTGTAACTGTTTGGATTAGCCAAAAATAGTGGCAACATCGATTTGACATGTAGTACTCCCGGCTATCGGCAGGGGCAGCCTTTGATTATATGTGGGAGGGAATCAAGCGAATGGATAATGAGTGCGATAGAGATCCCGCAGGTTTGTAGTAACGTGGAGACACCTTACCCCAAAGCCCCAGCGGGGATTAAACGAGTGGACAGCGAGTGCGATAGAGATCCTCGCGGTTTCCAACCGCACCTACCGCCAGACGCTTGAAAACACACAATTTTCAGCATATATGTGGGAGGGGCATCTTGCCCCGATTTCCCGCGTTGACAATAAATCAACGCATTTAATAGTTACGTAACGGAAACCGATTACGCTAGGGCATCGGTCCCACATCGGGGCAAGATGCCCCTCCCACTGGGGGTGTCCCTCATATATTTGGGTACATGGACGGACTCGCCTTCAACTGTGGAATAAAGCGATTGCTCTGCATTCTCTGCAGGAAATCAATGGACTAAACAGTTACCTCTTTTTATTAACAACGCAAACAAACCATTGCTTGGAATCTATCTGATTGACCAATAACAAACGCCGGCAAATCGACTTCAAGCTATACGCGATTACAAATAGATCGCTGTGCAAACCGCGCGCACTGTACGATGTAATTCACGAACTCTTGGATGTCGGTGTAACGGCGATTCAACTTCGCGAAAAGGATTTGGATGACACGGAGTTCTTCAATCTCGCGGCGCCGATTGCCGAGCTCTGCCAGACTTATGCCGCGCGTATGTTCATAAACTCGCGAGCGGAAGTCGCGTTGGATCTTGGCGTCTCCGGGTTACATCTTCCAGCCAGCGCACCGTCGATAGAACAGATTGGACCGCGAACGGGAAGAAGCCTGCTAATAGGTTGTTCTATTCACAATCTTGATGAAGCGCGGGCGCGTGAGAAAGATGGCGCCGACTTTGTCACCTACAGTCCGATTTTCCCGACTGCGAGCAAACCCGGCTACGGTCCTGCCGCAGGTCTGAAAAAACTTGGCGCCTTGACATCAGCCCTCGAGATACCGGTCTTCGCGCTGGGCGGCGTGTCTCCTGATCGGGTGCAACGGTGTATTGAGGCTGGCGCTTATGGCGTGGCGGTAATGTCGAGTGTGATGTCCCCCGAGACTGGAGTCAACCGGGCGCGGGAATACCTGCGAGAATTGGGGAAGTGCGGAGCTTGATGAAATGAAACAGGTTTTGGCTATCGCGGGATCCGATTCGGGAGGCGGCGCCGGCATTCAGGCCGATATCAAATCTATTCACGCGAACGGCGGCTACGCCATGACCGCCATTACGTCGGTCACGGCGCAGAATTCGCTGGAAATCACGCGCGCTTACGATCTGCCGATAGACCTGATTGAAGCGCAGTTGGATGCGATTTTCTCGGACTTTGAGGTATCCGCCGTTAAAACGGGTATGTTGTCGTCAACCGCCATTGTGCAAACCGTCGCGCGAAAACTGCGAGAAATTGACGCGCAAAATGTCGTTATAGACCCCGTGATGATTTCCAAGAGCAGATTTTCGCTCCTTGACACAGAGGCGATTGGCAGCTTGAAATCCTCACTTTTTCCTCTTTCAAACTTAATTACGCCCAACCTGTCCGAAGCGGAATTATTGGCAGAATGCGAGATTGAGACACTGGACGACGCCAAGCGGGCGGCAGAGATTATCTGCAACCATGGCTGTCGGTCTGTACTGGTAAAGGGAGGCCATCTGTCGGGCAATCTAGCGACGGATGTCTTGTACGATGATGGACAATTTACGCTCTTTGACGCGGCGCGGATAGAAACGAAGAATACACACGGTACGGGATGCACCTATTCGGCGGCTATCGCGACGCGTCTCGCTCAAGGATTGAATATGGTGGAAGCCGTGGGAGCGGCGAAAGCGTATATCACCAACGCCATTCAAGGGGCTCTTGATATAGGACACGGGCACGGTCCAACCAATCACTTCTACTTTTTGGACATGGACTGGCGGAAAGTAAAACCTTAGGTTCTGCGGACATTTCATCACAACGAGACAATCAAGAGGGTTACACAAACTCGGCGCTCTTCGTAGGGGTTGGGTTCCCCAACCCATCGGGCGAGGGAACCTCGCCCCTACGATTACCGGTGTATTTCATCACAACGAGTCAATCAAGAGGGTCACACAAACTCGGCGGCCTTCGTAGGGGTTGGGTTCCCCAACCCGTCAGGCGTACCGGTTGGGTTCCCCAAATCATCGGGCGAGGGAACCTCGCCCCTACGATTACCGGTGTATTTCATCACAACGGGACAATCAAGAGGGTTACACAAACTCGGCGCCCTTCGTAGGGGTTGGGTTCCCCAACCCGTCAGGCGTACCGGTTGGGTTCCCCAACCCGTCGGGCGAGGAAACCTCGCCCCTACGATAACAGACGCATGCGTATCGAAAAAAATCCAAGGCATTTACAACGGTTGTCTACCGGCGAATCCGGCGTCAACATCGTGCCAATAGCGAATCTCGCCTTCGCCAAACTGCCAGCAGAGGTAAACCTCCCGACCGTTTCGCAGATGGGGAAAGTCCACGAGCCCCGGATCTATGTTTTTCAGCACGCATCCGTAGGAATGGATTCGTGCGACAGCGCTATGGAACTGCGAAATCAGTTGAAGATATTCCGGCGTTTTGAGATGACCGCCGTTGAGATGGATGTTTTCAAAAACCGCCGACATCTCTACGCCTATCGCTTCCAACTTCTTGCGGAGTGATTTCAACTCCAATATGTCTTTTTCCAACTTGGGAATAAATTGATTTGCCTCTTCTACGGTTACATATCTCTTTCTTTCAGGCATTTTCAGGGATTCCTTTCAGGCATCGGCGTGCCTTGTAGGAGCGATTTCCAGATCGCGACCACGCCGCTACCTCGTATTGTAGGAGCGAACTCCAGATTGCGACCACACCGCCGCATCGTATTGTAGGAGCGATCTCCAAGTCGCGACCGCGCCGCTACATCGTACTGTAGGCGCGATCTCCAAGTCGCGACCGCGCCGCTACCTTGTATTGTAGGAGCGATCTCCAGGTCGCGACCGCGCCGCTACATCGTACTGTAGGCGCGATCTCCAGGTCGCGACCGCGCCGCTACCTTGTATTGTAGGAGCGATCTCCAGGTCGCGACCATGGCGCTAACCGGCGACAACCGGGCAATCTTGTTCGCTCCTTAGAGATTTACAGTGTACCTTACAAACGCAAAAATGTCAAAGAAGTCTGGTAGATATTTTTCCTATCACCCTCACACAAGGTCAAATGCGAAGTGAGAATTCTACGAAGATAGCAAAATCCGCGGGAGTCGTCGGCTTTGCCGTAATGGTATCGCGTTTGCTGGGGTTAATGCGAGAGCAGGTGATTGCGTATTTCTTCACTGCGGGAGTTAGCGCCGATGCTTTTTACGCCGCGTTTCGTATTCCGAACTTGGTGCGCGACCTTTTCGGAGAAGGTGTGTTGAGCAAAGCTTTTGTCAGGACGTTCACCGCGACCGAACTAGACGAAGGCGAAGAAGCGGCACATCGACTAACAAGCCAAGTCTTGAATTTGACAGCGTTTGTCCTTATCATCCTCTGTTTGGTCGGTATGCTTGGGGCTCCGTTAATCGTGAGTCTGATGACAGGCGGAGAAGGCTTCGATAGTCGGTTGAACTCCGGAGAGGAGTTTGGCTTAACCGACAAACGGAGTCTAACGGTTTATCTCACGCGGATCATGTTTCCGTTCTTGATGCTTGTCTCACTTGCGGCAATCGCCATGGGGTTTCTGAACAGCAAGGGCAAATTTGGCGTACCCGCATGCGCCTCATCCTTTTTTAATTTGGGATCGTTGATTGTTGGTGTTTGGGGGTACTATGTCTCTCAAGATGTGGGGCTGCACCCGACGACAGGTTTGGCGGTTGGCGTGGTTGTCGGCGGCGCGCTGCAATTCCTCGTTCAAGTCCCGTCAATGCGGCGCCTTGGATTTCGCTACCGCCCAAGCGTCGGTTTTCGAGATCCGCGAGTGCTACAAGTCGTGCGGCTAATCATTCCCGCAATTGTGGGAGCGGCGGCATTGCAAATCAATCTTTTTGTGAACTTGAGGTTTGCCTCGCAGGGGGAGGGTTGGATAACCTATCTGAGCCGAGCGTTTCGCCTCATGCACCTCCCGATCGGCGTATTTGGCGTGGCAATCTCGACCGCCGCCTTGCCGAATCTGTCCAAATTGGTCGTGCAGGAAAAGATGCACGACTTTCGCCAATCGTTCTCATATTCACTGCGTCTGATAATCCTGTTCACGCTACCGGCGTCCGTCGGCTTGATGGCGCTGTCGGAGCCAATATGCCGCTTGATCTTTGAATGGGGGCAAACAACGTCCGTTGACACGCGGCACACGGCGGGCGCGCTTTTCTTCTATGCCTTCGGGTTATGCAGCTTTTCGGCGGTCAAGATCGCGACCGACGGATTTTACGCCTTCAACAACACGAGGACGCCGGTGATAGTCAGCGGGTTCACGGTTTTGGCAAACATCGTATTGAACTATGTATTTATCTTCCGCTTAGGGTTCGATCATCGCGCCATAGCGTGTGCAACCTCGTGTACGACGACGCTAAATTTCTTGGCGCTGCTGATACTCTTGCACCGAAAAGTAGGAGGTTTGGAGTTGGGAAACGTCGGGATTCTATTGGCAAAAGTCATCGCGTCTTCTACCATCATGGGGACAATCTGTTGGGGGACAAATTCCTGGATTGAGGGTTGGGTCGGAGTAGACGGCGTAATCGCGCGGTTGGCGGGGGTGTTCGTTACAATTATCGCCGGGCTAATTGCGTTGATTGGCTGTTGCAAGTTGTTAAGGGTCAAAGAGTTGGATCACTTGACAAACACTCTTCTACGTCGCGGGAATCCGAGTTGAATCCGCCGCTCAGGCTAAGAACTTGTTGGTGAAACCGATCAAACGAGTGAATAATGAGTAGGATTTTCTATCGCGCTCATTGTTCATTCGCTTGATCGATAGTGATCCCGTTTTTTCCTCAAAACTCGGTTTCTTCCCGGCATCAATGTAATTTTACAGCATCGGCATAAGGACTCACGCGCCTCTGTAGGGAACAACGATCGTTGTTCCCTACTCACGACGGTCAACTAAAGACTGATAATCATAGTCCATCACTTAATCACAGTTCAGACAATGTTAACCCCCGACACTTACCGCATACACATAGCGAATGAACCACCAAGCGGGATGTTTGGTTTTTTGGTTGACTGGATAAAGCCGCCTTTGAATTTCGTTCACTGTTCAACTAATTTAATTATGCCTTTGAAAGGATGAAAACAAAGTGATAAAACTTCAACAAAGATTCGCGCTTTACCTTTTACTTTATTTGGCGCTCTCTAGTAGTGCATTCGCGCAAGTTGTCGATATACCCGACCCCAATCTTAGGCAGGCAATTAGGGAGAAGTTGAACTTGCCCATCAACACTCCTATTACCCGGGCCGCGTTGATGGGACTAACTCGGCTTGAAGTGGGCAATAGGGAAATAGTGGACCTCACCGGTTTGGAGTTTGCGACAGAGTTAACGAGGCTTGCTATATACGGGAATCCAATAACAGATCTGCGTCCGATTAGCAATCTAAATGGATTGGAAACGCTATACATGTGGTGGACGCCAGTCTCGAATTTAGCCCCCCTCGCAAGATTAACTCGGCTGAAGCATTTAAATGCCGGAGGGTGCGAAATAATCGATATTAGCCCACTCGCCAGTTTGAATCAGCTTATTACCCTAAATCTGGCGTTCAATAAAATCACCGATATTAGCGCACTTGCGAACTTAATACACTTACAAGAGTTAGGATTAACGACCAACCGAATAAGCGATGCTAGCCCGCTGGAGGGGCTGAAGAGTTTAGAGCGCTTAGAGATTTGGGACAACAACATCGTGGATCACAGTTGGCTAAACAAGTTGCCACTTATTGATATTGAAAACATATATGGGGATTTGTGCGAGGAGGAACCGTTGCCGTTGGAGGCGCGGCTTGAGAATCGAGGTTTTCCTTCAGTGATCTCTGCGTGGGGTGGGATTGGTTGGAGTTCTGTACTCAATCAACCTCACTTGTCTGATTTGGAGCAGATGTCGCAGCACGATCTTTATTTTTGCTGTGCGCACATGTTTGGACAAGGTTTCATAAATACCGGGATTGGATGGGAAATTCGTGGCAATTTCGAAGACGCACAAATGCGTCGAGACGATTATATTGCAATGAATCCCAATATGGTATTCCTTGCTCAAATTGAGATGCGGGAAACTGAGCGATATCCGGACGATTCGCCATACTGGGTGAGAGATTCCAACGGTAATCGTGTTCGTGGCGGGGAACCTTCCTACCTAGTGAATTTTACACACCCGGATATACAGGATGAGATGGTTCAGAAGGCGGTTGCCGTATCAAAGTGTGGTTTGTTTGATGGTATCTTTATTGATTGGTGGACTGACTATGGCGAAATTCTCGGAGGCTATATAGGATACGACGCCGAGATGCAAGCTAAAATCAATATTATGGAGCGAATTCGCGCCGAAACCCGAGCCGATTTTCTCATCATGGGCAATGTCAACCGGGACCAATTACCACGTACAGGCAAATACATCAACGGCGGATTCATGGAAACATTAGTACCTGGGGCAGTCCCAGCAACACGCATAGAAGAGTATCTGGCTGAGATTGAGCAAACCCTCCCCTGGCTAGAAACCAACCTGCGACAGCCTCATATAAACGCCATCGAAGGCTGGGGGTTTCCGTCCGAACCACTTGACAGTCCGACTAATCTCCGGTGGATGCGTGCGTTTACAACCTTGAGCCTCACGCACTCCGATGGATATGTTTTGTTCACCGATGGTCTTGGCCACGCTCACTACTGGTACGACTTTTGGGATGCGGATCTGGGGCGGCCGGTGGGAGAAAAGGGGCAACTGTATCAAGGGACAGAAGGGCTTTATATCCGTGAATTCACGAACGGTTGGGCGGTGTACAACCACAGCGGCGAGGCGCAGGAGATTACGCTGCCAGAGGAGGTCCAGGGAGTCGCCAGCGGGTTGGTAGGCAGAGAACACACGCTGCCGAACCTTGACGGCGAGATGTACTTGCGGGTGAAACCGAAGAATCTGGCGGATGTCAACCGCGATGGGGTCGTGAATATTTTGGATTTGGTGTTGGTGGCTCAGGGGTTCGGGAAAGATGGCTTGCAGGGGGATGTGAATGGTGATGGGGTTGTGAATGTGTTTGACCTTGTTCAGGTTGCCGGAGCGCTCGACGGTGGCGGAGCCGCGCCTTCGGCGTATTCCCCGGAGCTGTCGATAATTAGTGCCGCGGATGTCGAGGGATGGCTTGCAGGCGCACAGGGTTTAGGCGTCGGCGACGCGAATTTTCAACAGGGAATCCGCTTCCTCCAACAGTTGCTCGCGGCGTTGACGCCGAAAGAGACGATGCTGTTGCCCAATTACCCGAACCCCTTTAATCCGGAGACGTGGATAGCGTATCATCTCGCGCAGGAGGCGGAGGTGACGATTACGATTTATGACACAAAGGGGACGCCGGTGCGGCGGTTGGCACTCGGGAATCAGGCGGCGGGTTATTACGCGGCGCGTGGAAAAGCGGCGTATTGGGACGGCCGGAATGAGAGCGGGGAAAAGGTCGCGAGCGGGATTTATATCTATCAATTCCGGGCAGGGGATTATGTTGCGTCGCGTCGGATGGTGATTGTTAAGTAGGATCAAACGAACGGATAGTGAGTGCGATAGTTAATCCCCACGGCTTCCAACCGCTGCGAAAAACAGGTTTACACATTAATCTTTGAATAAGAATACCACTTGGCAATCCTAATCCGTGTAATCCGTTTAATCTGTGAAAATCCGTGATTCAGACAATTGCCAATCAAACCACTAAGCGCCTAATCATAGTCCATCACTTAATCACATAAATCACAGTTCAGACAACGTTAACCGCCGACGCCCGACGCCTGTTACTTACCACATACACTTAGCGAATGAACCCATAGTTCATTTTGCCGATACATTGAGACCGCCCGCATTTCGGCAAAATCCCAGTTTCAAAAAATTATCGTTTCCCAAAGTCGCGGGGCAATTTTTCTTGAACTTAAAAGCGTTATATGTGTGTAGTATAATGCATAATAATATTGGAAGCGACCGCGTCCAAAAATTCTGTCAACCCGTTGTTATTCGGCGAATGCAAGCCCGTTTTTCCGGGCGAAATTAACCCATAGAGAGGCGAGCCTTTTGCGTTTGTTAACACCTTGTTCACCTTCGCGCGGGCGTGAACCCGCATCATCACTGGAAAGCGCCGAGGCGGATCAGGTGAACGCGCCCCGAAAATCTGCCGTTTGTTCACCTTTCCGTGCCTATTGCAGTTCACCTTCTCAAGCGTATTTTTCGCAAAAATAGGAAAAAATCGTCCCGATACCATGAAAAGCGCGCTTTTGTTCACATTCTATATTCCTCGATCAAACGAGTGAATAGCGAGTGCGATAGAAATCCCTCAAGCGAACGGATAGAATAACAAATGGTGGGCAGTGCCCATCCTACAGTCGGCAGAAAAAGGAGATGTACATGAAAATCGCGATGCTGCGAGGTCCGAGGGACCTGCGCATTGAAGACCACGAACTTGACACAAGCAATCTGAAACCCGATGAGATTTTGGTCAAAACAACAATCTCCGCGTTAAAAATCGGGACCGACCGCGGCAATTACGAAGGCGCTGAACGCGTCCCCGGCGCGCCCGGCTATCCCAGATGGGTTGGCGACAGCAATTTGGGAATCGTGCAAGCCGCGGGGAGCGCCATCACACGTTTTCAAGTTGGCGATCGCGTGGTAACCCAACAACCCCATCAATCCGAATACATCATCAGGGATACGCCGAATGTTGTCAAGGTTCCTCATAGCGTTCATCCGGAAGATGCGGTCTACGCACACCTATACAACCTCAGTTCTCTTTGCTATCGGAAGGCGCATTTTCAGCCGGGAGAGAACGTGGCGGTCGTCGGCTTGGGGGTGCTCGGACTGGGCGCGGTCGCGCTGGGACGAGTCTTTGGCGCCAGAGTAATCGGAATCGGAAACAGCCCCATTCGCCTGGAGATGGCGGAGCGAATGGGGGTGCATGCCGCATTCATGTCCGATGATTCGGAGCTTTGTGAAAAGCTAAGCTCTCTCACTGACGGCATCGGGATTGACCTTGTTATCCTTACCGCGAATCCGTGGCCCGCATATCGGACATCCTTGCAAATCGTTCGACCCAATGGCAGAGTTTCAGTTGTTAGTCTGCTCGGTCGCGGCGAGCCGCCGCTTGATTTTAACCCGCTGGCTATGGAATTGTTCTATAGCAAGGGGATATCAATCATCGCCGTGTCGGGCGCGGCGGGGAATTTGTATCCGGCTACCAATCGGAATACCCCCTACGCGGCGCAAGATGCGCAAGATCGGTTCGCGGCGGATCAATCTGCCGGTTATATCCTCTCTTTGATGGAGGACGGCAACCTGGAACCGAAGCGATTGGTCACCCATCGTTTCCACTATACCGAGATTGCGAAGGCTTACGAGATGATTTACCATCGAGAAAAGTCAATGTTGGGAGTGATTTTCGACTGGGCAGATTAAGACGATAGCCCGTCACGAGTTACGCATTACGCAGCGCTAAGGCGTTTAATTGCATAAGTCCAAATTTGAAGGGATAAAGTATGACGACAAGTTCAGAGATTTGTTTCCTTACCGCCACAGAATTGGCGCGTCGTATCCGCGCCAAAGACATTTCCGCCAAAGAGGTAGTCGAGGCTCACTTGGCACAGATTGACCGCGTCAACCCAAAGGTCAATGCGGTTGTCAGTTTACATCCGGAACAAGCCGTTGACGCCGCTCAAGTTGCGGACGAGACATTGGCGCGGAACTGCGATATCGGCCCCCTGCACGGCTTGCCGATTGCGCACAAAGACTTGGTCCCGACGCGTGGAATACGAACAACCATGGGGTCTCCAATCTACAAAGATTCTGTGCCGGATCATGATGGTCTCATTGTGGAACGCTTGAAAGGGGCGGGCGCTATCACTATCGGCAAAACCAATGTGCCCGAGTTCGGGGCGGGCGCGCAAACCTACAATGAAGTGTTTGGCGAGACGTTCAATCCCTACGACACCTCCAAGACCTGCGGGGGAAGCAGCGGCGGCGCGGCAGTGTCCCTCGCATGCGGTATGCAACCCATCGCGGATGGCAGCGACAGCGGGGGGTCGCTGCGTCTTCCGGCAAGCTTCTGCAACGTCGTCGGGCTTCGCACCTCCCCCGGCAGAGTGCCCCTTTGGCCCAGCCTGCTCGCCTGGTATCCCGTATCGGTGCAGGGGCCAATGGCTCGCACCGTCGAAGATACGGCGCTCCTGTTGAGCGCTATCGCGGGTCCGGACCCGCGCTCGCCGATTGCGATTTCCGAGCCGGGAAGTCTGTTCTCGCGCCCGTTGGATCGCGATTTCAAAGACGTGCGCATTGCTTGGAGTCGTGATTTGGGTGAACTTCCGGTGGATCCGGAGGTGACCACGGTAATTGATGGGCAGCGTCACGCGTTCGAGTCCGTAGGTTGCCGCGTTGAAGACGCGGATCCCGACTTCAAAGACGCCGATGAATGCTTCCACGTCTGGCGAGCGTGGCGTTTTGAGGTCATGTTCGGAGAATTGCTGGAGAGTTGCCGAGATCAGATAAAAGACTCTGTAATCTGGAATACCGAAGTCGGCATGGAATTAACGGGACCGCAAATAGGGCAGGCTGAACGCAAGCGGACGGAACTCTATCACCGTCTGAGAGAATTTATGGAGACTTATGAGTTCATCATTCTTCCCGTGAGCCAAGTGCCTCCCTTTGACGTTAAGCAACGCTACATTACCGAAATTAACGGCGTGAAAATGGATACGTACATTGATTGGATGAAATCGTGTTACTACATCAGCGCGATTGGTCTTCCCGCCATCTCGGTGCCGTGCGGTTTCACGTCCGAAGGGTTGCCCGTCGGAGTTCAAATCGTGGGGCGGCACCAAGACGACTTCGGGGTGCTCCAACTGGCTCATGCTTTTGAGCAGGCGACAGGTTTTTGGAAGCGGCGGCCGCCAGTAGTTAAGTTTTGAACAGGTTTGGCACAATGCACTGATTAGACGTTATGCGAGATTGGGAGGAATCTCATGATTAGACCGACGGAAGCCGAAACGGCGCAATGGGGTGAGTTAGGTTATCTAGTCCTTGAAAACGCCATTCAGGGTGTGCTTCTATAATCCGCGACTGGCGGTTTGATCTGGAGCGACAATTCTAGATCTCCGGTCGAATCTGGATTTAATTGGAAGCATCCCGGGGCATTCTCCGCCCCTTTGCGTGATTCCTCTTGGCAGATTAAAGCGCGAATGTGCCCGAACTACGAATCTCCAAAAAATTATTTGCAAAAGGTTGAATGTTATGGTACACTAGTATTGTGAGTATTAGGTTAGCCAAAGGATTAACGAGCATGCAGACCCCATACGCCCATTTCACAGGCAAAAAAACAATCACGTCCCGACGTATCCGGTCCGGTAGAGCCGACCGTCAATCTGGGCGCTGCCATATCTCACGTCGCGCATCTCTTAATGCACGGCTAACATCGTACCCCCCCCCCACATTCGTTAAGTAGTGAAATTCTCAGAGCGTTTTTGACGCTTATCATTACCCCTGCTTTTAGCCCGCACGCCTTCCATCTCATCAGGAAGGTTTTGTCGCGGGCTTTTTTGTGCCCGCATCGGGTTTCTCCCGGTGCGTGTTTCCCTTGTTCACCACAATTTCTAAATCCTGAGTCTATAAAGCGGCACCGGGATCCAGACTGCGCGCTCTTGCCGTTGGTTAGGAATAACCGTCGTGTTCGTTTTTCTGTAACTCAATTCTAAGGAGATTTCAATGAAACAGTTCAACGTAACGCTAATGACATGCCTCATGCTGATTGTGTCTTTGCTTTTGGGGTGCGCCACTATTGTAAGCAAATCCGAGTACCCGGTGATGATTACGACCAAACCGTCCGATGTCAAGTTTGTGATTACAGATGACTCGGGGCGGGAAGTAGTTACCGGTAGAACTCCAACTACGGTGACACTCAAAGCCGGAGCAGGCTTTTTCAAAGGGAGTAACTACGCCGTCACTTTTGAAAAAGAAGGTTATGCTAAGTCGACTGTGCCTGTCAATCGTGGTATTGATGGATGGTACATTGGAGGAAACATATTCGTCGCAGGCGTGATTGGTTGGCTTATCATCGATCCAATGACCGGCGCGATGTGGACGTTGTCGGATGTCCATGCCAATCTTAGCCTGCTTCCAACATCGTCGAAGGGTGAAGATACGCGACATGCCAAGGAACATGATGCAGTAGACTCTGGTCTGAGAATCCTCGCGCTTGACGAACTTTCGACCAACCTACACCCACATCTCGTCAGAATTAGCGGGGTCAACACGTATTAGGCTCTTTAGCTGTCGCACGGGATAGGGACAGACACTTATATGTCCCTATCCGCTAGACAAACATCTATACATTTCGCTTTAGGCGAGAAGGGAGCATCTTTATGAAGTCGACTTTGTGTATTTGTAACTTATCTTTCGCCTTTCTCCTTGCTTTTTCCATTATGGGTTTAGTTGGCTGTGGCGACGACGAAGGTGGCGACACGCTTACCCATGAGGAGAAACTTGCTGGAACGTACACGCTTTTCAGCGTGGAAGTGGAAGAAAACGGGGTTAGCATTACTCTTCGACCTCCGGACATTTCCGGAAGTTTCGTCCTAAACGCCGGAGGTAGTTGGTCGGCATCTCTCGGCATTCCCAGCATTGGGTTTGATGAAGCTAGTTCAGGGAGTTCTTGGAGCGCAACTGCCGCACTCATCATTTATGATGAGGGTACCCCGGACCCGTATACGCTAACTGGAAACACGTTAGTATTAACCTACGATGAGAACGGTGAGAAAATAGTTGCGACGTTCAAGAAGTAGCCCTGCTACCGTTGTTGGCCGTTTCAAGAGGCATAAGCGTCGCGTCTAGAGTCCCCTTGAAAAAAGATGGGAATGTCGTGAACGATCATGCGGCACCCGACTCCATCGTCTCTTCAAACAGACGCTTGGCTCGACTTGTAAATTTGAAGGGTGGGGACCGCCCACCCTTCAAATTTACACTCTCAATCGCGGAATCCGATCAAGCGAGTGGACGACGATTGGATCTCTTATTCCGTTAAACCCGCTATTCAGACACATTGCCAACAGGTTACGACCGGTAGTTTTGCCCGTCAATGTCTCTCTATCCTTTCTTCCTCCCCGCTTTCTCCATTCTTCCAATCGGCCATCTACTTGACATCATCCTATTTCCGGTCATCAGTTTGAACCTCGAATCCGCTTGAGGCGATTGAATTTTCATTGCGCTTATCCGGCTCAAAGGTTATAATAATCGCTTACCGCCAGTTAGCAAACTCTTGCATCGGGTGGGCGTTTTTCATTGCTATACTGCACGATGCCGGAAATTGCGTGTTTTTAAGAGTTATAGCAGGATATCTAACTCAGTCTCGCGCATCCCCCCCTGATAAGGGGGGCTAGGGGGGTTAGAGGAGTTCCCGTGAGTTTTATTGAAGCAATCGGTCATCGTAATTTTGTTGCCGAGAAAGCACAATTTCACCCAACACAAGGTATAAACAGGAGGCAAATCATGATTAGACCGACGGAAGCTGAAACGGCACAATGGGGTGAGTTGGGTTATCTAGTCCTTGAAAACGCGATTCAGGGTGAGGAGTTGATACGGTTGCAGCAGATTTTCGATTATTGGGCGGAAGAGTGCAAATCTGCCTGGTTGGATCGCGTCGATGCAGGACAGGTCCCCGCCTCGTTTTACGACATCCCGGATCCTTTTGACAAGGATGAGATTTTTGTCAACCTGATCGATCATCCGAGTTATTACGGATATCTTATGGCTTTTACGGACGACGATCTCATCCTACTCGGACCGCAGGTTCGCACGGTGCCGCCAGGTCCGGTCTGTTATTCGGGCTGGCACCCCGATGTGCCTCAGGACAATCCGTTGCACATCAAAGTTCAGATTTACGTGAACGATGTCGAACCCGAGTCCGGTGAATTCGCTTATGTGCCGGGGAGTCACAAATCGGACGCGGGCCCCTACTCCGGCACATCTCGCTTGGAGGCTATGCCCGGTCACAAACGCTTTCCGGGCAAGGCAGGCACCGCCATAATATTCAACTCCTACGGCTGGCATACCGCGATGGACAACCGCACGGATACGCCGCGAAAATCCCTCATCCTCATCTATGAAAAATGGACGCCCGAGCGTGTCGAACCGGAGCGGTTTGCTTCAATCGCTCATCTTTGCACGACGCCGGAACGCCGCAGACTTTTTGCTTTGGAGGGTTAGCAAAGGCGCGAATACAATCGACTATCAATCTCGTTTTCGGATGCAGACTTCTCTTGAAAAGACCTACCGTTAGTTTTGAGTCCGTCCGCTAGCTCGCCTTCTCGCTTTTCCCAAAGCGTCGAGCATTTTCTCCTGCTCGGGCGAGGTCTGTGGAGTTGTCGGCGCCTCCGGTTCAGTTTGCGCTGTCCGGGAAGGAGGCGGCGCCTCGGATTGATCGATGGTACGTTCTCTTCGCGGCGTGCGTTCTGTCCTCGTTTTTGCCCTCCGCCAGTCGTGTCTCATGGAGATCAAACCGGTACGCCGTTCCAAGATTTCGAGGAGCAGGAGGAGGAGCGCGGCAATCAGTAGCCATTGCCTGAGTTCCAGCAACCGGGGTTGACGCGGCAGGTCAGCCCAGATGGCGCCGAAATTGATTCGATTTTTCCCGTCTGTTGCGCGCGCAAGGCGTTCCATCGTTTCAAGCCCAGATTCCGCGCCCTCCGGACTAAATTCGGGGGAATAGGGCAGACAGACAGGCGGAAGTGAAAAATGCCCCGCTCCCGGCACCTCCACAGTCGTCAATACGGTTTCACTCCCATGGATCGGGACCTCCACCGCGAGCGTGTCGGCGGATGTCCAAGACATTTTGGCTTCCTCCACCGTAGGCTTTTGCCCGACAATTCCCCGGAGCGTCGTGGCGCTCGGAGGTTCTCTGAACGGTTCGCCTTGCCGTTCCGGATTGAGGTGAAGTTCCACCACGCCGATTCCATTTTTCACCTTTTGAGTAAGCAACATGTCTCCCGGCAGATTGCCGGAATCGCCAGCCGTCCAACGCGCCAAGCTTGTCAGAAAATCTCCAATGTCCTTCCAACCTGCGATAGCGCCGGTGTATTCTCCGTCCACTTCACCCGTGTAACAGAGAGCTCGTCCAATCTCCGCCTGCCACGCCGCCACAACGGGGGCTTTGTACTCATCCTCGGTCACGGCGGCAAGGTTTGCGTCGGGACGGATATAGCAGAGGTTGTAGCCGCCAATCGGATACGGCATCCGATGCTGTTTGCCGGTCAGCGTGACCATGCCGCCCGTTGACCGCACCTTGACGGGTTCGTCAACGAACGTGCTGCGCGCCACGACGAATGTATCCTGCGCGAACAAACGCGGCAACTCTTCGGCATTTTGCGTGAAGAACGAACGTCCCTCACCCCGCCGAGCGATGTCGCGAAGCAGTTCGGCGTCTACGTCGGTCGCGGTACCCAATCCGACGACACTCACGGTGATGTTGGCTTTTCGACACTTCTCGAGCAGTTCGCGGTACTGTCCGGGTTCCTCGGAGTCGGCGGCATCCGCAAAGAGGATGATGTGCCGGGCGCCCGCCTCCGCATTCAGTAACATTCCGGATGCGGCGACAAGCGCCTCGTAGACAAAGATGCCCCCGCCACCGGGACTGATGCGCAGGATTTTGTTCCGAACGGGCGCGCTGTTTTCGACACTTGAGAGATTGGCGATGATGTGCGGGGCGCTATCGACCGCAACGACACCGAATTCATCCATCGGCGACAGCATATCCAGTACTTCGGCGGTGGCAAGGTTCGCCAAGTGCATCTTCGTTCTGCCGCCGCTCACCGGCATCGACATGCTGCCGGACCTGTCCATCGCCACCACAATGGCGAGCGATAGTTTTCGGTGTTCGCGCCGTAACTCCATTGAGACGGGCATAATCGGCTCGAGCGGCGATTTGAAATAACCGCCTGGGCCGAAGGCGTGTTTTCCGCCCGTCATCATGAAACCGGCCCCGGTCTCTTTGACCCAAACAGCGATGTTTTCCATGCCGTACAATCCGATTTTGTCCGCCAACACGTTTTCAACCAGAACGGCGGAATATCCTGACAACTCGTCGAGCGACCACTGGTGAGCCGATGGCGGGGCGGACTTTACGTCCAAGCCGCCCGCTTCAAGCAGTCGGGCAAATGCGGAATCGGGCGCGTTAGTCACGTGCAAAATCGGACGCGCTCCGTGAATGCCGACCAGCGCTTTTGCGGCGTTGTTCTCGGGAACCGGATCGCTCTCCGAACCTGAAATCCGCACTGTATAGCGATGAGTGCCCGGTTGCGTCGCTTTGTCGCGAAAGATGAGCCGACTCAAACCGGACGGCACCTTTCGCCGCCCTGAAGCGAGACGCTGATTTCCGCGCATGAGCTCGAATGCCACCTCATCCTGAATCGGTGAATTTATCCATGCCGCAAGCATGAACGATTCGCCGGGCGCCGCGACATCCGGCGCGTCTACGTGTGAAATGGCGATGTCGTTTGTCGAATCTCTCTGAATGAGACGGTAATCAAGCGCAATATCCCGAACTGCGGCTTGGGCGGCGGCCGCCGAGGGGGCCTTTCCCGTCCACCTCCCATCAGAGAGCAGGAGTACGCTACCGGGTGAATCTTGAGGGATAAGCGCGAGCGCGGTTTCAATTGCCCCGTTTAGGTCGGAGGCGTCATCGTGTACTTCGCTGACGAATCCGGCGAATTTTCCGCTCTGGGGCGATTGCTCGATCGCGGCGGTGCGCCCAAAGGAAACGACAGCGAGATTAGAATCGTCCGCTTTGGAGGCATGAATTAGATCAATCGCCTCTTTGTGTCTTGATTCGCTGTCGAGTGGCATTGAGCGGCTCCTGTCCGCTACAACTACAACGGTGCCAGCTTGCATGCGCAATCTGATAGCCAATCCGCACATCGCCAACAGAATTAACGCCAACGCCGTAAACCGCAACGCAAGCAGGAGACGCGAGGGTAGCCGCCAGACACGCAGCGATACGATCAGAGGAAAAAACAGCAAAAGCCAGATTGGATGGAGGACTTCCATGATAAGTTCCCTGATTTTGTTTCAGGTAGCGGTGATACTGTTCTTCCAGGTACTTGGAATACACCGATACCAATTCAACATCTAAATGTTACACTCGTCAAAAACGCCCGATGAATCGGGCAACTACAATCACCTGATGCATGTATACTTTGCGCTGCCGAGAATTGCGTGTTTTCAAGCATCTGGTCCGTAGGATCAAGCGAATGAATAATGAGTGCGATAGAGATCCGCTGGGTTTCCAACCGCACCTGCCGTGAACGCACGTCGCGACCTGGAGATCTCGGGGATCTCTATCGCACTCGCTATCCACTCGTTTGATCCTACAAAAGACGCAGTTTCTAACAGCATGGAGTATAACTAATTGATTAGGAATTAGTATGAAGTAACTTTGATTCCGGGAAGAAACCGAGTTTTGAAGAAAAAACTCGGTTTCAAATACTTAGCTGCGCAGGTCCTATTTATAACATTATCTGAGATTTGCGTCAATGGAAGACGCAGACAAAAAACTTGACATTTCTCCCGCTTGAGTTTACTATAAACACCATTATTGGACGAACCGAACGATGTTTCGACGAAAAAACTCGACAGAAGGGTTCATTGGATGACACTAGGCAAAGTTACCGGGACAATTGTCGCAACGCAGAAAGACGCGAAACTTGTCGGCAGCAAGTTGCTGATTATTCAAGACGTGGATTTGGATGGCAATCTTCTCAAGACGTACAATGCGGCCGTGGATGCCGTCGGCGCCGGCATTGGCGAATGGGTGCTGGTCGCGACAGGCAGCTCCGCGCGACAAACAACGATTACGAAAGACAAGCCCATTGACGCTGTTATCATGGCTATTGTTGATACAGTCGAAGTGGAAGGCGAAATTCGCTACCAGAAGTAATCCTCAAACCGTCCTTTTCCGAGAAGCGCAATGAGGTTATGGCTCCGTGAATCAGGGTGTATCTCCCCAACCGGCGAACATAGATCGAGAACTCCCGTTCAAGATTGAATTGGTCAAGCAGATTGCGTGGCTTGCCCGACTGCGTTGGATTGCCATCGGAGGCGTCTTTGTCACCGTCGGAATTGCCTGGTGGTTAAATGTAATCAATCAGCCGCTTCCGCTATATCTGATTGCGGTGTTCATGGTGCTGTATAACTTCGAGCCGCAAATTTACTCGAAGCACGTGAGCAGGAAACGGCTGGTGTCAATCAAACGCCACGCCTGCACGCATATTCTGCTTGATCTGTTTTCCTTAACGGCATTGATTCATTTCAGCGGAGGTGTCGAAAACCCGTTTATATTCTATTTTGTATTTCACCTTGTCATCGCAAGCATCATCTTGTCCAAGAAAGTCAGTTACGTCCTTGCTACTCTCAATACGGCGCTTCTTAGTTCCGTCATCTTTCTTGAGTATTTCGAGATTCTTCCGCATCATCATCTGAACAATTTCCTTCCTATGACGCTGTGGCAACACCCCATTTATGTGGCGAGTGTGTTGTTCGTCTTTACGAGTACGCTATTCTTCTCTGTTTATTTGGCTACGACGATAACGGATACGGCACGGGCGCGTGAAGAAGAAACGCGAGAATTGAAGGAGAATCTTGAGGAGAAGGTCACCGAACTGGAAGCGGCGCGGAAGGAGGTTCTCTTTGAGCGAAACAAACTAAAATCGATTATTGAATGTATGCAAGAGGGAGTGGTTTTCGTTGATGAAAGAAATCGGATAGCGCTCTCGAACAAAGCGGCGCAGCAGATTCAGCAAGAGCAATCCAACGCCGATTTTTCACTTTCGGCAACGTCCCGGTCCGAAGCGGCAGACTCGCAGCCTCTAGACTCTTACAATATACTATCGCAAATGGTGCGTGATTTTTCGGAAGGCGGCAGCGCCATTGAACAAAAGAGCGTTCAGATAAAGGACAGACATTTTGAGAACACCATCGCCGCCGTGCGCGACGACGAGGAAGGACATTTGGGCACAGTGTTGGTTTCGCGTAATGTGACGGATCGAAAACGGATGGAGCAGCAATTAATCTTCTCCGAGAAAATGGCGGCGATTGGCGAGGTCGCCGCAGGTGTGGCGCACGAGATAAATAACCCGCTTGACGGGCTAATTAACTGCATCCTTCGTATCAAGCGAGATCCGGAGAACACCCACCAAACGAAAGAATATCTAGACCTGATGGAAGAAGCGCTGCGGCGCATTGAGTCGACGGTAAAGCAACTTCTAGATTTTTCGCGACACCATGAGCTCTGCTTGGCGCCGCTCTCGCTTAATGACGTCGTTCATGAAGTTGTCAGGCTGATTGAGTACAGCGCCCAGGAAAAAGGCATCAATATCGAGAAACGATTCTGTTCGAATCTTGCGTTAATCTTGGGAGATAAACACTTGCTCGAACAGGTTGTTCTGAATCTTGCGTTAAATGCCGTTGCGGCAATGCCCGATGGAGGGACGCTGATTTTGCAAACGGGAACTGTTAAGCCCGATGCATTCGGGGAAGCGCAAATGGTCTACGTGCGGGTTACGGACACGGGAATCGGAATTCCCCATGCAATTCAAGATCGGATTTTCGATCCGTTCTACACGACAAAGATTTCAGAAAAGGGCACGGGGCTTGGCCTGTCAGTTTCCGATAGAATTGTTAGGCAGCATGACGGGACGCTTGAATTTGATAGCGAATATGGGCAAGGTTCCGCCTTTACGGTGAACTTGCCAGTAACAACACAGTGAGCTTAAAGATGAACGTACTTGTTGTCGACGACGAGAAAATTAAGCGAATTACACTGCGGGATGACCTCAGAGAGGCAAACTATGACGCCATCGCTGTCGAATCTCCAACCACGGGATTACAGTTATTGGAGAACGAACACTTTGACGTGCTCGTAACCGACTTGAGAATGCCGCAGATGCACGGGATTGATTTTCTAAAGCGAGTCAAGAAAGGACACCCGAATATCACCGTGATAATTATGACTGCCTATGCCACGGTGGAAACCGCAGTCGAAGCCATGCAGTTCGGCGCATACAACTACATCAAGAAACCGTTTTCAAGCGAAGAACTGATTACCATGCTGGACAAGTTGAAGGAAATGCACCAAGAGAGCAGTCTTGCAAGGGGCGAAAATGGCGCGCTATCTTCCACAGACGCGAGCAAACTGTCGTCATATCATAATGTCATCGGAAAAAGTCCGCAAATGCGGGAGATTCTGGGCACCCTCGGTACCGTGGCCGAGTCCAACAGCAACGTGTTAATCTATGGCGAGCAAGGCGTTGGCAAAGCATTGCTGGCAAAATCCATTCATTGGCATAGTCCGCGCAAATATCAGCCCTATGTGCATGTCAACTGCTCCGGACAAACGCCGGCCGCGTTACGCAAGGATCTGTTCGGACGCGAAATAGATACGGCAGATGACCCTCCCAGGCGACTGGAAATTTCTCAAGGATGCACACTCTTTTTGACGGATATAGAACACTTGCCGTACGAAATGCAGGTCGAGTTTCTTCAGGCGCTTGAAGATGGCGAGTACGTTCATAATGATGGCACGGATAACGCCAGATCAGATGTACGCTTGATTGCCGCGACGACGGTGAATCTCCGGGAGAAGGTCAAATCGGGTGAATTTCGGGAAGATCTGTTTTATCGGTTAAATGTTGTACCGCTCTTTCTGCCTCCTTTGCGGGAACGCAAAGAGGATATACCGCTTCTGATTAACCATTTCATAGATCTGTTTTCGCCGCGTCGAGACACTTTCATGCTTCCGGAGGCGGTTGATTTGCTTGCCGCGTATACTTGGCCCGGAAATGTGGGGGAACTGGAAAATCTAATCGAGCGGCTGGTCACGATGGGCGGCGGTCTGCCTATTTCTGCGGAAGATGTTCCCATCGAACTGAAAGTGCCAACTCCAATCAACGTGGATGATTCATTGTGCGGCACCTCGTTCCGCGAGATTGTCCAATCCACTGAACGCGAGCTGATTGCTTGGGCGATGAGGAAAACGAAGGGAAACAAGACACAATCGGCAAAGTTGCTCAAAATGAAGCCGTCCACTTTCCGCGATGCGCTTGCCAAGTATATCAATGAAATCGGGTGGGACGATTGAATCCACTGAATGTATGACCATAGACGACAAACGTCAATGTATTCGCCAAGAAGCGCTCCGTAAACGCGACAATATCCCGCCCGAGGCGCGTCATGAATTGAGCCGGGATATTAACGCGCGGGCGATTGACTTTATTGAGACACAAACAATAGAGTCGGTTATGCTCTATCTCGGCATGGGGAGCGAAGTTGAGACATGCGATCTGCTCGGTTATCTGTTGCAAACCGGCAAGATTGCTCTGGCGCCGACAATAGAAGCCAAGCGTCTTGTCCCTCGGCGAATTACCGACGCCAGCGCGGAGCTTGTGCGCCATCGTTACGGCATGCGCCAGCCGAATCGAGATATTTGCCCCAAATTCCCGCCCGATCAGATTGATCTGATTATCGTGCCCGGAATCGCTTTCGATCTGAAAAAATATCGCATCGGATATGGCGGCGGATACTACGATCGATTCCTGCCGAAATGTCCTCAAGCGACCTGGTTGGGATTGGCGTTCAAGGAACAAGTGATCCAAGACACGCTTCCGCAGAAATGGGATGTGGCATTGCACAACATCTTTACAACCGCACTGTAGGAGCGATCTCCGAATCGCGACTGTCTATCTGTAGGGAACAACGATCGTTGTTCCCTACAGGAGCGCGTAAATCCTCTAGTATTAATCAACCGACGTACCAAACAGATACACGAAAGGCATTGACGACCTACAATGAAAATCGGCATTACACAACTTCTACTCGGGAACATGTCGCTTCACGACGTACTTGACTTATGCATTGATGCGAAATACGAAGCCGTTGAACTTATCTTCGGCGAAGGTACGGCGCTTGACATTAACATGAGTCAATCAGAGATCGATAGCGTCGGCAAAAAATGCGCCATCGCGGGCATTGAAATCAGCAGTATCATCGCCAACTACAGTGATAGCGGCAATCTGCTGAGTCTTGACGCGAATCAACGGGAAAAGGGCATCAGATCCGTGCATCGCAGTCTGGAGATCGCCGGACTACTGGCAGTCGACACGATACTCCTGCACCCCGGACAACTGACGGTCGAAGGCACTTATCAGGAAGTCTGGGACAATCTTCTCGGCGTTCTAAGAGATTGCGCGGCAGTTGCCGCTTCCAACGGCGCCGCAATCGGTCTCGAAAATGTGTGGAATAAATTTTTGCTGAGTCCCAAAGAAACGCGAGAATTTATCGACGCTGTCGGCAGCGAATGGGTCGGTGTTTACCTAGACACCGCCAACATGATGGCTTACGGCTTTCCGGAACACTGGATTCGGGAACTTGGCTCTCGAATTAAATGCGTTCATTTCAAGGATTTCAAGCGTGAAGCGCACCAGTTTGTTAATCTTCTTGATGGTGACACCGATTGGCGCTCTGTTATGCGGGAGCTAAGGTCAATCGGTTATGATGGATACGTAATCCACGAAGTCGGCGGCGATCGCGCCGCCCAAATCGACATTGCAAAGCGCATGCGTCGAATTGTCGATATGTGACAATGTTCTGCTTGTGGGCGCGATGTCCGAATCGCGAACTTCCATCGCTTCGTAAATCCCGCAACAACGATATAAATCGAAAGGACAAACTTGTGAAACATACAATCGGCTGCACAACCCGTCCCTACGAATCACTTAGGTTCTCCGAAGCATGTGAACACATTTCGGCGGCGGGATATACCGATGTCGCCGTGTTTTCCAACGCCGGCAAGAATCCGGTAAGAGCCGATAGCGCGATCGCGGAGATTGAGGCAGCAAGACGCGCGGCCGCCGATGCCGGACTGACGCCTTCAGCCTTGATGGGAAGTGTCCGCTTCTTGGATCAGGGATGGAAAGTCAGCCTTGATGATTACAAACGGCTTATTGACAACGCCGCCGCGCTCGGCGCCAAATGGCTGCTTGATTGTGGTACGGCGAACGAAACGCACTACGGCGACTACCATGAATTGATGCGCCATGCGGCTCCCCACGCGGCTCGGGCAGGAGTCCATATCGCCTTAAAACCGCACGGCGGCATAACCCTAACAATCGAAGATCTGGTCAAAGCCGACCGGGAAGTCAACCACCCGGCATTTGGAATCTGCTACGATCCCGGCAATATCATATACTATACGAATGGAGAACTTCGGCCGGAAACCAATATTGACGCGGTCGCGCCTAGAGTTACGACGATGATCGTAAAGGACTGTGCGGTTCAAAACGGAGCCCCCGATGTCATGGTAAATCCCGGCGAAGGCTTGGTAGATTTCAGGCGAGTCGTGGACGGCCTCGTAGCCGGAGGATTTGATGGGCCATTCTATGTTGAATGTGTGGGCGGATCAACGCTACATGAAATAAACGCCAATATTGCGTCGACATTGACATTTGTGAAGAACATGCTATCATGAAGTGTGAGGAGAAATTGAAGTGTCATTTACCAGTCAGCCCCCGATGTTTGAGCCGAACATAAACCGGAAGCTTTATGAATACTTCCGCGCGCACGGCTATGTCGTTCTCAAGAACGCGTTAACTCCGAATGAGGTTGAGTATTTTCTTCAACTCTACGACAACGATTGGAAAAATTTTGGGCCTCCAAATTGCTGGCATTCTTTCGACACATATCAGACGCGAAACTGCAATGCCTTGGTCACCTCCCCGGAAATTGACAAGCTGCTGCGCCATCCAAAAATTCTGAACCTGATTACGTTCCTCATGGGCGGACCGGTCTGTTTCTCCGAGATTTGCCTTCGCCACATGGGGCAGTATGATGGAGAACCGCGCCAAAGTTTTCACCGAGATCGTCCGCATTGGGAGATTCATCCGCTCCGCATGGACTATATCCAACTCATGCTTTACCTCACCGACGTCGACGAGACCACGCATTGCTTTTCTATTTCGCCCGAATCCGTTGGCAATCCCGTTTTGGATACGGAAGCCCAGCTGGAGAGGGACGGGTCTATAGATTTTCATGCGCCTGCCGGCACTGTCGTGCTTTTCAATATCGCCCTGCTCCACACGGCAACGGTCCGTCCGACGCAAAAAGAACGGAAAACCGTGCAAGCCTACTATGGCCATCGCTTTCGTCCTTTTTTGAGCGACTGTTCCGTGATTCCGCCCCGATTTTGGCGTCATGACCCGGATCCGGAGGCGCGGGCGTTTTACGGCAACCTGAACGACGTTAGCCGGACTTACTTGTCCGCGTTTTCGCCTGAAAGTTAACCCAAGTTGCCACCCATGCTCGTAGCTCGGTCTTCCAGCCAGGCGAATCGCACCTAACTTTCCAGCGAGAATCCGTAGGTCGGGTTGAACGGCACATCAAGAACGACACGTCCACAGGCTAACCTCGCCCGGATACCGATACCGCTAAAAAACCCCAAAATCCTAGTGAAACCCGACACTGCAACTGGTTTGAGGCATGGGTGGACGGAAAATTTTCACCCCTCCCGTCTACCATCCTTCCAATCTCCCTGATGCCAAAAATCAGGCGCTATTCCCCTGAAATCCCCGTGAAAAACGCTTGACATTTATCCATGCAATCAGGTATCATGCTTGTATGGTAAAGTTTGACGAGATTTTCAAGTACATTGTCGGCAATTTCCCGCGTGCGTTGGCGGCGCTCGTGCTGAATACGCCGGAGGTGGTAGTCGGGGAGAGCGTGTCTACGGAGCTACCGACGGTTCAGACGCATCGCAGCGACATGGCGTTTCATATCTACCTGCCCGGCGGTGAGGAGGCAATCCTGCATATCGAGGCGCAAACCGATGACAGTACCCGCAAACCTATGCACCTGCGGATGCTGCATTATTCAAGTTCACTTGCCCTCAAGTATGAAAAGAACGTCTATTCTGCGGTGTTGTATTTTCGTCCCCCTGCGGGACGGAACGATCCGGGCGTCTACCGGCACGGAAACGAACAATTGGGCGGCGTGTCCTTCCGATATAAAGTCATCCGGATGTATGACTTGGAAGGCAAAGACTTTTTGGATCCCGATGCTATCGGGTTACTGCCATTCACGGCATTGATGAAACATCCCGAAGACATGCCCCCCGAAGCCTGGGTCGAGAAGTGCATAGAGACGACTCTGGCGACTGATGTTGACAGCAATGAGCAATCAACACTTTTATTTGCGCTCTCCCTTTTCGGGAGTATAACGCATCCCAAAGAGTTTTTCGAGGACCCCAAATTGGAGGCAATCATGCAAGAATCACCTTTTTACCACCATGTGATTGGGCTAGGCAGAGAGGAAGGCATTAGTCTAGGCATCGATCAAGGCAAAGTATTAGGCAGGGAAGAAGGCATTGAGCTAGGCGAGCGACGAGGCGCGCGCCAAACGAGTATTGAAAGCACATTGAACATTCTCGCCTATCGATTCCCGAGCGCGGATGTCAACGCCCTCAAAGATATGCTTGAAGCCATAGATGATCTCAACCGCCTCAAGCAGGTGAACCTGGATGCCTCCATAGCAGAGAGTCTTCAGGCGTTCCAAGAGTCCCTAAACGGAGTTTAGCCGATATCCCCGAAACCGAGTTTTTTCCTCAAAACTCGGTTCCTTTCCGAGTCGCGCTTTTGCTCGCTCAGTCTAGGCTGACAAATTCGGTATGGTAGGAGCGATCTTGAGGTCGCGACCATCAAACGAGCGGATAGCGAGTAGGAGTTTCTATCGCACTCATTGTTCATTCGCTTGATCGATAGAGATCTCGCGATCTCCTGATCGCGACATGCGTTCCCCGTAGATGCGGTGTCCAGCCGCGTAAAGTATAATAAACACAATCACTCGGTGAATTCAAAATAAGAATTGCCGCGAAAACACGGGCAGATAGTTTGCGAATACGTCCATTTTTTGCTTGACAACACCTCGCAATTCGATCAAAAATAGGTTTGGCGGGCTCATTCTATAACCCGCATAAAGATCAAGTTAAGCGTTTTAGGGCACTAGTCGCGCGGTTTTCACTCGGTATGCGCTTAACACAGTTTTCCACCTGTGGAATCTCTTTCGATCAAGCGAAAGAACCATTTGATTTGACAACAGATTTTTTTACGATGTAATTGAGTAAATAGACTGTTGAATTTCATATTCCAAACTTTTTACTCAACGCAAAGGGAGATAATAAAATGTTACAACGATTGACAACTTCAATTCTTTTTCTCGTCTTGATACTTTTCGTTTCCATGTTAGGCGTTAACGAAGCATCAGCCAATTCCCCAGTGCCACCAGACACATATACCATATCCAATTTGACTCGCACCGGCTTTACAGTGAGTTGGTCGGGTGGCCCGGGTATTCTATGGTCAACTGAAGGTTTTGCTTTCCAATACAGGATCAAGGGGACTACAGCATGGACCAGTAAGCCAAACGCGCCATTTGCCGATAGAAGTCATACGTTTTCTTCTTTATCACCAGGCACCACTATGGAATACCAAGTGGCAACTTATGCCGAGTTGCATATCTGGGCTTATTACGAATGGAGTGCCTGGCATAGATCAGATACGACGACAAAAACGAACCAGGCACCGCAAGCAGAGGGGACCATACCTAACCGAACGCTCAAATATGGTGCTACCACTAAAATAAATTTGAGCAATTATTTCAGCGATGCCGACGACGCTACGTTAAACTACACCTACTCCATATCTATCTAATAGTGGGTCCTCTGCCAGCTTGCAGTTAACAGGTTCCGAGCTAACAATCAATCCGGGAAGCACTGCCGGGACAGCAACAATCACGATAACCGGTAAGGATATCTACAACGCATCAGCCACACAGTCCTTCACGGTAACGGTGGAACCTTATTATGAGCCGGAGCCGGTGGGTACGATTCCGGACGACACGATAAAAGTCGGTGGCGGAAGTTTTTTATCTGATGTGAGTTTAAACTTCACGCATCGCGATAACGATACGATGACCTATAGCGCGACTTTATCCGATTCAAGCATAGGCACAGTGAGTTGGTTCGGGTCATTCCTACGCATCAAGGCGGTGGCTGCGGGGTCGGCGACAGTAACGGTGACCGCCACGGATAGCCGCGGTGCCACCGCTACGCAGACCTTCTCGCTAACGGCACTGCCAAACTCGGCGCCGACCACGGTGGGCTCTATTCCGAACCAAACGCTGTCTCTGACTGGAACTGGGACTGCGACAGTTAATGTGAGTACCTACTTCAGCGATGCGGATGGGGATCTACTCACCTATAGCGCCGCCTCATCCGATGCAAGCATAGCCACAGCCACAGTAAGCGTGTCAGGAAACACGGTAACCATCACCGGCGTGGCTGCCGGGTCGGCGACAATAACCGTGACCGCAACGGATACCGCCAACGCAACGGCTACGCAGGATATCTCCGTCAGCGTCACTTCAAATAACGCGCCGGTGCAGACAGCGACCATTCCGACCCAAACGGTGTCTCTGAGCGGATCTGCCGTGACAGTTGATCTGGGCAGCTACTTCAGCGATCCGGACGGGAATCCGTTAACCTATGGCGCCACCTCATCCAATACGAGCAAAGCCACAGTGAGCGTGTCGGGGGCAACGCTAACGATCACCGCAGTGGCTGCCGGGACAGCGACAATCACCGTGAACGCAACGGATGCCAGCAACGCAGGCGCTCAGCAGACCTTCTCTGTCAGCGTCGTTTCAAATCGTTCACCCATCTCTGTGGGTACAATTCCCAACCAAACGGTGAGGGTCGGTGGAACTGCTGCGACAGTTGATGTGAGTAGTTACTTCAGCGATCCGGATGGGAATCCGTTAACCTATAGTGCAACCTCATCCAATACGAGCAAAGCCACAGTAAGTGTGTCGGGGTCAACGCTAACCATCACCGCAGTGGCTGCCGGGTCAGCGACAATAAGCGTGACTGCGACAGATCCCAGCAACGCAAGCAGGTCGCGGAGTTTCTCTACCACTGTCCTTCCAAGCAACACGGTGAACCGTGTGGGTACAATTCCCACCCAAACGCTGTCTCTGAGTGGCATTAGTACTGCGACAGTTGATGTGAGTAGCTACTATAATTATCCCCAAAAACTAGACAGTTGAATAAGGTGGAATTTTTGACTGGCAAAATAATCGTCTTCTGCGCGAAAATAGGGCTCGGAAACGCCCAAGAAAATGAAAGGAGTTCATTCAACATGTCACGCAGAAAACAATACGACGGCCGATTCAAAGCAAAAGTAGCTATTGAGGCGATTAAGAATCAGCAAACCGTCGCTCAGATTGCCAGTCATTATGAAGTTCACCCGAATCAGGTCAGCCAATGGAAGAAACAGGCGCTTGAGGAATTGCCTCAAATGTTTGCGAACAGACGCCCAAAGGCAACCTCCGACAACGAACAGTTAATCGCCGAGTTGTATCGGCAAATTGGTCAGTTGAAGGTTGAACTGGACTGGGTTCAAAAAAAAACTCAACTGCTCGGTTGAACAGAAGCGACAGTTGGTTGAGCCGCAGCGAGGTTCACCGTCAGTTGCGAGACAGTGTGAGTTGCTAGATTTGCCCAGAGCCTCATACTATTATCGTCCTGCGGGAGAATCCCCGGAAAACCTGCTCTATATGCGTCTGATAGACAAGAAGTACACCAAGCTGCCATTCTACGGCGTGCCACGAATGACGGAATGGCTTCGTAGACGAGGCTACACGGTCAATCCGAAACGGGTGGCCAGGTTAATGCGGAAGATGGGGTTAGTTGCCATCTATCCCAAACCCAAGACCTCCATTGGGGGTAAACCGTCAAAAAAGTATCCTTATCTGCTTAAGGGATTAAGTATCACCAGACCGAATCAAGTCTGGTCAACCGACATAACCTATATCCCCCTGAACGGTGGTTTCGTTTATCTGGTAGCCGTTATGGATTGGTTTTCCCGTTATGTGTTGTCATGGGAACTGTCAAACTCACTCGACGCATTCTTTTGTGTATCGGCTCTTGAACGGGCGCTTGGTCGAGCGACGCCGTCAATATTCAACACGGATCAGGGCAGCCAATTTACTTCCGATGATTTTACATCTCGACTTGAAGCGGCTAACATTGCCATCAGTTGGGATGGCAGCGGCAGTTATTTTGACAACATCTTCATAGAACGTCTCTGGCGCAGCGTCAAGTATGAGGAGGTTTATCTCAACGACTACGACTCGGTAGACACGGTTTCACGTCGATTGAGTGATTATTTCAACTTTTATAACCGAGAGCGGATACATCAATCGCTCAATTATAACACCCCTTATGAGGTGTATTCCCAATAACTTCAAGCGTTTCCATGAGACCTAAGTTAGTCTCATTTTCCACCTTAAATATCCTTATTTCTGTCTAACGGATGGGGGTAACTTATCTACTTCAGCGGTCCTGTTAACGATACACTAACTTATAGTGCAACCTCATCCAGTTCAAGCAAAGCTACAGTGAGTGTGTCAACGACAACGCTAACCATCACCGCAGTGGCTGCCGGGTCAGCGACAATAAGCGTGACCGCGACAAGTTCCAACAACGCAAGCGCTACGCAGACCTTCTCCGTCAGGGTCTATTCAAACCGCGCCCCGACCGCTGTGGGTACGATTTCGGCAATGCAAGTATCTAATGGTGCTGTTGACTCGTTGTCCGTTGCCGGCTACTTCAGCGATGCCGATGGCAATACATTGACCTACACCGCAAGCTCTTCTAATGCGAATTTCGTCGAGACTAATGTAGGTGGCACGGATAATTCTACACTGTATATCTTAGCAAACGGTTTGGGAACAGTGACAATCACGGTGACGGCGACAGACCCAAGCGGCGCAAGCGCTACGCAATCCTTCTCCGTCACGGTCATCTCCCAGATCGCTGATACCGTGCCGGGGCTCAGCAGCGACGAACAGGTACTGCTCGGTAGCTTGCTCACGTATGACACCCTCATTTTCAACGAACTCCACAACGGTTCCGACGATGCTACCGACTGGTTGGAACTCCGAAATGTCAGTAATGTGGACATCCCGATCGAAAATTGGCAACTGACGATTCAAACGGGGAGTGGCGCTGCCATCATTCCGTTCCCGGCGGGCGCGGCTATACCGGCAGGGGAAGTCCTCTTGCTCGCAAACACGGAGATAACGACGGCAGCCGTGGTCGTTGAGTCCTTTGCGCTGCCCCAAACCGATTTTGCGTTGATCCTGCGCAGTCCAACGGCGTTCGGTGACCTCGCGGGCAATTACTTCCAAAGTGAACGCGAACGCCCCGAAACGGCGCCCGAACTTACCGTGGACATCGTATGGGAACGCGTGCAGGCAACAATCTCCGGTTATCGCGCCGAAGCCTGGTCAGCCAGCAAGCGCCGAAATGGACTCGGTTCACCCGGCTATCACCCCTCGGCTTCGACGGGAGACCTGAATCACGATGGGGTCGTCAACATCTTGGACCTCGTGTTGGTCGCCTCACAACTTGGAACAACAGGAATCGCGGCGGCGGACCTCAATGGCGACAATACGGTGAACATCCAAGACCTGGTTTTGGTTGCAAATGCGTTGGATAGCGTCGCTACCGCGCCATCGGCGAAACAGCCTACTGCGGCGCTGATCAACGCGTGGCTGCAGCTGGCACGGCGGAACACATCGGATGCCGTCCCAAGTTCACTATCACTCCCCGATGGGCTCTCCTACGCACGCGGGATACAGATGCTCGAACAACTGGCAGAGGCGCTAACGCCTGAAACAACGGCGCTGTTGGCGAACTATCCCAATCCATTTAACCCCGAAACATGGATACCTTACCAACTGTCAAAAGCGACAGATGTGACGGTAATTATCTATGCCTCGGATGGCATCGCCGTTCGCACGTTGGCAATAGGGCATCAAGGCGCAGGCATGTATCATAACCGCAGCCGAGCCGCCTATTGGGATGGCAAGAATGAGTTGGGCGAGTCTGTCGCAAGCGGACTCTATTTCTATACGCTCAGTGCCGGCGAGTTTTCTGCGACGCGGAACATGCTCATCCTCAAGTAGCGCACGATAAGTAGCGCACGATTACAAACGTTGCAGGCGGGGATAGAAGATGGGATGGTTCCCGCCAAAGCCGTAGGCGGGGCATCTTGCCCCGCAAGCGGACGCCAATGATCAGGGGAAGGGCAGAATTTGCGGGAAATGTGACAGGGGAATCGCATCTAACTTTTCAGCGATAATCCGTAGGTTGGGTTGAACGGCACATCAAGAACGACGCGTCTACAGGATAACCGCGCCCAGATACCGATACCGCTAAAAGACCCCAAAATGCTAGTGAAACCCGACACTGCGACCAAGGACTTTTACGATGACACTAGACACATTGAAAAAGACGGGATTGATTGTGGGCATTGCGGCGGGTATATCCACAATCATTGTGGCGGTGGCGGCGGTGGTCACGCTGTTTATGAACGTTGCCACGAAGGATGACATAGCGGACTTGAAAGCCGAGATGCAAACGGGAATACAAACGCTGAAAACTGAAATGCAAACCGGCTTTACGCGAATGAACGCCGAGATTACGGGTCCGCGAAACGAAGTGGACGCCGATACCTCGGCAATCAAGGCGGATGTTCGGGAAAGTCTCGTTCAGCCGGATTGCAGAAATCTTTCATGGTAGGAAGAAAAAACTGAAAATAAACTTGACATTGAAGAATCGGTCTGATATAATTCCCCTTTTGGTAGCTCATTGTCCCTACTGACTGGTGCAGAAAGGGAGGCGAATGGTCCTAAAAACCTTTATTATACGCTGTTAGTTAATCTTGGTTTTTTATTGAGAGGATGCCTAGGTGAGCCCCTGATCGGGGCTTTATTTTTGTCTATAAAAGCAACCGGAGCAGAACATGCCGACAATTAATCAATTAGTAAGAAAACCTCGAAAAAAGAGCGCCAAAAAGACTAAATCCCCAGTGCTTCAAAGTTGCCCGCAGAGGCGTGGTATTTGCCTGCAGGTGAAGACCGTGAATCCCAAGAAACCGAATTCCGCTTTGCGAAAAGTTGCGCGGGTGCGATTCACAACGGGGCTTGAAGCCACATGTTATATCCCTGGCATCGATCACAATCTTCAAGAGCACTCCGTGGTGTTGGTGCGAGGCGGCAGGGTCAAGGATTTGTCCAACGTCAGATATCATATTGTCCGGGGAACATTGGATACAGCGGGAGTGGAAAATCGTCGTCAGGGACGATCGAAGTACGGAGCGAAAAAAGTTGACTAACAATGTTAACGCCGAGGCTTCAATGTTGATTCTCGGTCTCGGATGGGGGAGAACATGCCAAGACGCAAGATTGCTGTAAAACGAGAGTTAGTGCCTGACCCGAAATATGATAGCACGCTGGTTACAAAGTTTGTGAATTGCTTAATGCTTGACGGAAAGAGAAGCACGGCTCAGCGAGTGTTATACGGGAGTCTGGACATTGTAGCTGCCAGAGCCAAGCAGGATGGGCTTGCCGTGTTTCGCCAAGCCATAAACAATGTTAAACCTGTCTTGGAGGTTCGCTCTCGGCGCGTTGGCGGACAGACCTATCAAGTTCCCGTCGATGTGAAGGCGGAGCGGCGTACAACATTGGCTTTTCGGTGGATCCTCCAATCGGCAAGGGCGCGCGGAGAAAAAACCATGCAGGCGCGGTTAGCCGGAGAACTGTTAGACGCTTCAAGAAACGAAGGCGCGTCAATTCGTAGAAAGTTTGAACAACATCGGATGGCGGAAGCGAACCGCGCGTTCGCGCATTATCGATGGTAACTGTTTCCCGATGAAAATTCTGTAGAATCTCTTAATGGTACGGTGAATTTAGGTGGCTAGGTCCGAACAGAAACAACATCCCACGTTTGAAAATCGCAAATCGCTAGATCCGCGTCGCTTTAGTTTAGATTCCATGCGAAACATCGGCATCATGGCGCACATTGATGCCGGAAAAACAACGGTAACCGAGCGGATTCTATACTACACGGGTCGTGTGCATCGTTTGGGCGAAGTGCATGAAGGCACGACAACCATGGACTGGATGGTCCAAGAACAGGAGCGGGGCATCACAATCACCGCCGCCGCAACTGCTTGTCGATGGAACGATAATCGCATAAATATCATTGATACGCCTGGACATATCGATTTTACTGTTGAAGTCGAGAGATCGTTGCGGGTGCTTGACGGCGCCGTAGCGGTGTTTTGCGCGGTCGGCGGCGTCGAACCTCAATCGGAAACGGTCTGGAGGCAAGCGGATAAGTACAATGTACCGCGCGTGGCTCTGATTAACAAGATGGATCGAACGGGCGCCGATTTCTTTCGAACAGTCGAGATGATGACTGATCGGCTCGGCACATCCGCGGTTCCAATTCAGTTGCCTATCGGTTCAGCCGAACAGTTCAGGGGTATTGTGGATCTTATCGAATTGAAAGGGCTCGCGTGGGATGAAGCGAATCTGGGTACCACTGTCCATGAAATTGACATCCCCGATGAGATGATGGACATGGTTGCCGAGTATCGCGAGAAACTGATTGAGACCGTCGTTGAATGGGATGATGATCTGTTGGCGAAATACTTCGATGGTATCGAACTTTCGGGCGCCGAGATCAATGCGGGACTGAGGAGCGCCACCTTGAGCGGAAGAGTTGTGCCAATCCTGTGCGGCTCAGCTCTAAAAAACAAAGGCGTGCAACCGCTTTTGGATGCCATAGTTTCATACCTGCCTTCACCAACCGATGTACCCCCAATCAAAGCCCTAAACCCCGAAACTCAAGCGATGGAAGAACGTTTGCCTAATGACGATGAACCGTTTTGCGCTTTGGCATTCAAGATAATGACCGATCCGCATGTGGGCAAATTGACATTCCTGCGCGTATATTCGGGCGTGTTGACGAGAGGCGCAAACGTTTACAATAGCGCTCGCGGCAAGCGCGAAAGAATTGGCAGGCTAATGCAAATGCATGCCAACAAGCGAGAGGAACGAGATGCGGTTTACGCAGGCGACATTGTAGCGGCGATTGGTCTCAAGGATATCGCCACAGGTGATACAATCTGCGATCCGAATTCCCGAATTGCGCTGGACACGATGGTATTCCCGTTACCGGTGATGTCGGTCGCCGTGGAGCCGTGCACCAAATCGGATGTAGACAAATTGAATCTGGCGCTTCTTAAGTTGGCGGAAGAGGATCCGACGTTTAAGGTGCATCAGGACAATGAGACGGGCCAAACCCTATTGTCCGGGATGGGCGAACTGCATCTTGAAATTATCGTCGATCGACTGATTCGCGAGTTTAACGTCTCCGCAAACATCGGGAATCCGCAGGTTGCATATCGCGAGACCATTCGAAGACACGCTACGGCAGAAGGACGGTTTGTGAGGCAATCCGGCGGGCGCGGCCAATACGGGCATGTCGCCATCGAGATTTTTCCGCTGGAAAAAGGCTCGGAGTATGAGTTTGTCGATGACACCAAGGGCGGGGTTATACCTCAAGAATATATCCCGGCAATCAACAAGGGTATTCAAAATTCCATGAACACCGGAGTATTGGCGGGCTATCCCGTTGTTGATGTGGGTGTGCGGTTGCACGATGGTTCTTTCCATGCTGTAGATTCATCCGAGATGGCGTTCTCAATCGCCGCTTCAATGGCATTCAAGGAAGCTGTGAAGCGCGCCGGACCGCTTCTGCTTGAACCGATTATGAAGGTGGAAGTTATTGTGCCTGACGAATATCTGGGTAAGGTCATAGGGGATCTGAATGCGCGTCGCGCGCAAATTCTCCAAACGAATCTTCAGGCAAAATCGCGCGTTCATGTCATTCAAGCCTCGGTGCCGCTCTCTGAAATGTTCGGGTATGTCAAAACGCTTCGTTCTTTGACGCAGGGGCGCGCGAATTATTCGATGGAGTTTTCGCATTACAGCAGTGTGCCATCCAGCGTTGCACAGGACATTATTTCCGTGAAAAAAGTTTCATAGTGAGTTTGGAATCATGAGATTTCAAATCCACGTGTCTAGTTTATACCGATTCACCAAGCCCTAAGGATTATCGGCTTATCTATGCGAGGAGGAAATTCATAACAAATGGCAAAGGAAAAATTTGATAGGACTAAGCCACACGTCAATATAGGTACGATTGGTCACGTTGACCATGGTAAAACCACTTTAACTGCGGCAATAACCATGGTTCTGTCGAATCTGGCGGCCAAAGACTACGTGATGACCTACGATGAGATTGACAAAGCTCCCGAGGAAAAGGAGCGTGGAATTACCATCAACACCGCACACGTAGAATACGAAACCGAGAACCGTCATTACGCGCACGTCGATTGTCCCGGTCATGCCGACTATATCAAGAACATGATTACAGGCGCCGCTCAGATGGACGGAGCCATTCTTGTGGTCTCTGCTGCCGATGGACCTATGCCGCAAACGCGAGAGCACGTGCTTCTTGCACGACAGGTCAATGTCCCCTCTCTCGTCGTATTCTTGAACAAGGCGGATATGGTGGACGATCCCGAATTGCTTGAACTGGTCGAATTGGAAGTTCGGGAGTTGTTGGATGAATACAACTTTCCAGGCGACGATATACCGATTGTTGCGGGTTCCGCCTTGGAAGCCATGGAATCCGGCGGAGATCCGAATAGCGAAGCCTGCGCGCCAATCCTTGATTTGATGGCGCAGGTTGACGAATATATTCCCGAACCCGTGAGAGATATTGATAGGCCCTATTTAATGCCTGTCGAGGACATTTTTACGATTAGTGGACGCGGCACCGTCGTTACAGGGCGCGTGGAACGCGGCATCGTGCATGTTGGCGACACCGTCGAAATTGTCGGTCTTCGACCGACTCACTCCACCGTGGCAACGGGGGTGGAGATGTTTCGTAAACTTCTTGACGAAGGGCGCGCCGGTGACAATGTCGGTGTTCTTATACGCGGTGTGGAGAGGAAAGAAGTTGAGCGCGGTCAGGTGTTGGCTGCCCCCGGAACGATTACGCCTCACACTAAATTTGAAGCCGAGACCTATATTCTGAAAAAAGAGGAAGGCGGGCGGCACACGCCATTCTTCAGCGGGTATCGTCCTCAGTTTTACTTCCGTACAACTGATGTGACCGGCAATATGCAACTTCCGGAAGGCGTCGAGATGATAATGCCCGGAGACAACACGCAGATTACAGTGGAACTTTCCAAGCCGATTGCTTTGGAAGCAGAACTCAGGTTCGCAATCCGAGAGGGCGGCCAAACAGTTGGCGCCGGTGTCGTGTCCAAGGTTATTGAGTAAGGTTCATCCCAACCGAGACGCGGTCCGCGAAGGCTTACACTTAACAAGGGAGCAAGATGGACAATCAAAAAATTCGCATACGCCTTAAAGCGTTCGATCACCGATTATTGGACAAATCATCGGGACAGATAGCGGATACGGCAAAACGAACCGGGGCAGTTGTATCTGGTCCTATTCCGCTTCCGATGAAAAAGCATGTCTACACTGTCCAGAGATCGACATTTAAGGATAAAAAGTCGCGTGAACAATTCGAAATGCGAATTCATAAGCGATTGTTAGACATCCTGGAGACGACTCCAAAGACCGTAGATGCGTTGATGCACTTGGATCTGCCTGCCGGTGTCGATGTAAAAATCACACTCTTGTAGATGTTGGAGCGATCTCCGAATCGCCCCCTTTGCTGCGCAAGTCTTATAAGTTAAGACTGTAACTAGCGGGCTAGGCGCCCATTTTAGGAATGCGATAGATGGTTAGAGGATTAATAGGCAAGAAAGTGGGGATGACCCAAGTTTTCGATGAATCCGGCAAAGCGTTGCCGGTGACCGTAATTGAAGCTGGTCCCTGCCCGATTGTGCAGATTAAGACGAAAAACCGTGATGGCTATCAGGCTGTCCAGTTAGGCTTTGGGAGTCGTAAAGAGAACAAAGTCAACTTGCCGGAACGCGGACATACCCAAAAAGCGAATATCGCGCCGCCGCGAGCATTGTGTGAGTTCCGTGTTGATGATGCCGAGCAGTTATCGGTAGGCTCGATGATAGATTCAGGCATTTTTTCGGCTGGAGAGTATGTTGATGTGACCGGCGCTTCAAAAGGGCTTGGCTTCACGGGCGTGGTCAAACGGTACGGCTTTGCCGGCGGGAAGAAAAGCCACGGTGGAGAGCAGGACCTTCGACGAACCGGATCCATCGGCGCGAGCGCGCATCCATCGCGCGTGTTCAAGGGTAAGCGAATGCCGGGACGGCACGGCGCTAGCCGGGTAACCGTTCAGAATCTACAGGTCATTGAGGCCGACGCCGATAGGAGCCTCTTGTTGGTTAAGGGCGCGGTGCCTGGACCGGCGAATGGACTGTTGTTGATTAACAAAGCTGTCAAGTCCGGGACGTAGCATGGACGGACGGATTTGTAAATAAAGGGCACGGCTATGGCAACATTCGACGTATACGACCGTTCTGGTGAAGTAATTCACCAGAAGGAGTTATCGGAAGGCTTCGCCAATACTCCGGTGAACACGGATGTCTTGCATCAATGTGTTGTTGCGCATCTGGCTAACCGGCGGAGCGGCACAGCCTCGACCAAGACCCGCGCCGAAGTCAAGAGCAGTGGCAGAAAGTTGCACCGCCAAAAAGGAACCGGGCGTGCCCGAGTTGGAGACAGCGGATCGCCTACGCGTGTGCATGGAGGCGTTGCGTTCGGACCAAAGCCTCGCAGTTATCGCCAACACATACCCAAGAAAGTCCGCCGAATCGGGCTTTGCTCGGCGCTGGCGGATCGGTTCCAGAATGACAAATGTGTTCTGATTGAGAGTTTTACGCTTGATCGACCAAGGACAAAAGATGTCATTCAGTTTTTGGACGCCCTGAGTCTGGAAGGCAAAATTCTTCTGGTGCTGGATCAACAAGACAGAAATGTTCAGTTATCTGTTCGGAATATCCCCCGCGTGAGCGCGTGTACATGGGAAGTCTTAAATGTCTACGATATCTTGGGACATGACAAGATTGCAATCACCGAGTCTGCCGCCGAGAAGTTGGAGAGGAAATTCTTTCAACCAGATAGCAGTGTCAATGGGCAAGTGTCGGAACAATGAAAGATTTATATCAGATTCTATTAAAACCTTTGGTCACGGAAAAAAGCACGGATCTCCGCGAGTTATCCAATAAATACTCCTTTGTAGTTGATGCTAACGCCACTAAAGCAGAAATTCGTCACGCCGCGGAAGAACTACTGGATCTCAAAGGCAAAATTCTTAGTGTAAGGACACTGCATGTTCGCGGCAAGCCGAAGGGCAAACTTTTTCAGCACCGGCGCGGACGACGCCCGCATTGGAAGAAAGCAATTATTACTGTTGAACCGGGAACGGAAGTCCAGATTTTTGAATCCATCTAATTGAAGTCGCGATTCGGGGATCGTTCTTACACTGTTTCCCAACCGCTTATGAACGTATTCTTGGCGGGAACATTATACACGCTATTGTCGTTAGAAGGTTATTGGTTATGGCAGTTAAAATATACTCTCCTGTAACACCGAGCCGGCGATCTATGACGGGGCACTCCTTTGAAGAGATTACCCGTCGAAAGCCGGAGAAATCCTTAATCAAGGGGTTGAAGGAGAATGCTGGACGCAATGATCGCGGCAGAATGACGGTTAGAAGACGCGGCGGCGGCCACAAGCGACGTTACAGAAATATCGACTTTCGACGCAATAAATTTGGTGTGCCGGCTAAAGTTGCCTCTATCGAGTACGATCCCAACCGCTCTGCCCGGATAGCGCTATTGCACTACGCGGACGGCGAAAAACGCTACATTTTGGCGCCTTTGGGACTCCAAGTTGGTGAAACCCTCAATTCGGGGCCGGAGGCGGAGATTAAAGTAGGCAATGCGTTGCCGCTCGAAAAAATCCCGCTCGGTTCGGCGGTACACAATGTGGAGATGATTCCCGGGGCAGGCGGTCAATTGGTGCGCAGCGCTGGTGTGGCGGCACAGCTCGTTGATCGGGAGGGGAAGTATGCGCGCCTTCGGATGCCGTCCGGTGAGATTCGTCTGCTTCTTGTAAGATGTATGGCGACTGTTGGACAAGTTGGCAATGTCGACCATTCAAACATATCAATAGGAAAGGGTGGGCGTTCCCGTTGGATGGGGCGGCGCCCGAAGGTGCGCGGTGTTGCGATGAATCCGGTCGACCACCCGCATGGCGGCGGCGAAGGAAAGAGTTCGGGCGGCAGGCATCCAGTGACCCCTTGGGGCGTTCCAACCAAGGGATACAAAACGCGAAACCCGAAAAAGAAGTCGGGTCAATTTATTGTTAGCCGCCGTAAATGATGCTGGCAAAAATGAGTGCGATAGAAATCCTATCGCCGAATCGTTACCTCCAATTACCGCGTAAGTCTTGGTTTCAATTGAATACTGTCTTTTTGGAAGGGAAATTACAATGCCGCGTTCTGTGAAAAAAGGTCCTTATATTGATCCGAAGCTCCAAAAGAAAATTGAGGCTATAGAACGAGCCGGCACAAAGCGTGTAATTCGCACGTGGTCTCGTCGTTCAACGATTACACCTGAACTGATAGGTCATACACTTGCGATACATAATGGAAAGAAGTTTTTTCCGGTTTATATCACAGAAAATATGGTAGGGCATAAGCTTGGCGAGTTTGCTCCGACCCGCACATTTAGATCGCATGCACGAGGCTCTCGATCATAGAGAAGCGCGTTAGGGAGGTTTATCTAATGGAAGCGAGAGCAAGCATAAGGAACGTACCCGTTGCTCCGCGGAAAGCGCGTTTGGTGGCGGATTTGGTGCGAGACAGATATGTCGAAGATGCCATGAATCAGTTGGCGTTTATTCACAAATCGACATCAAAAACGATTCGAAAATTAATTCGCTCCGCGATAGCAAATGCGCAGTATCAAGACTCAACCATTGATGAAAGCAATCTATTCGTCAAGAAGATTTTCATTGATGAGGGAATGACGCGAAAATGGATTCGACCAAGAGCGCGCGGGATGGCGAACAGGATTCTACGACGTAGGTGTCATATTACCGTTGTGCTGGAAGAGGAGACCGACAACGATGAGAATTAAGTCGACGAAATCTTTCGTGGGCGGAATATCGCGCATTAATCAAAAAGTTTGTGGCATCGGAGACAGCGAACTTTCGACTGAGGAGGTATGAGTGGGACAAAAAACGCATCCGCGTGGGCTACGCCTCGGAATCAATGAGACCTGGGATTCAAAATGGTATAGTGAGAAAGAGTATGCCTTGTGGCTTCACGAGGATTTGCAGATTCAAGAATTCGTCAAGAGCAAACTGTCACGAGCGGGAATTTCACGGGTTGAGGTTGAGCGAGTCGCTGATAGATGTACTATAAATATACATACGGCGCGACCCGGTATTGTCATTGGGCGGCGAGGCGTTGAAGCGGAGAAGTTGCAGGGAGATTTGGAGAAATTTATCGGACGATCGGTTCGCATAAATGTGACGGAGATTAAGACCCCCGAACTTGACGCTCAGTTGGTTGCGGAAGCTATAGCGTTGAAAATCCAACGACGCTCGCCCTTTAGGCAAGCGATGAAGAGAAGCATCGCCGATTCGATGCGTGCCGGCGCTCAAGGAGTGAAGGCTACCGTTAGCGGGCGCCTTGGCGGCATTGAAATGGCGCGTACCGAAACTAGCATTGAGGGGAGAGTTCCACTGCATACCCTTAGGGCGCGAATTGACTACGGATTCTGCCAGCCAGATACGACGTATGGCAAAATTGGAGTCAAGACGTGGATTTTCAAAGGTGAAGTCCTTGGAGACGCTGAAACCTTGCAAGATGATTCCCCGGTTCAATCGGCAACGGGGAGCGGCGAGAGTTCGTCCCGCCAGCGCCGAGGCGGTGAACGTTTCGGCGATGATTCAACGAGACGCGGCGGTTCGGGTAGATGGCGAAAATAAGTTGATAGCGCGGATACATGGTGACTGTAGGAGAAATCTCCTGATCCCGACAGCGCTGCAGAAATCTTGGTAAACTCAACAGATACATAAAATCCTATTGAACCGAACAGTTGCAAACACACATAAGGAGTATTGGCAATGTTAATGCCCAAACGCGTATTACACCGTAAAGTACAGCGTGGAAAGCGGCGCGGACAACCTTATCGTGGTTCTCGGATAAATTTTGGCGAATACGGGTTGCAATCTATGGAATGCGGATGGATTACGAGCCGCCAAATTGAGTCGGCTCGGGTCGCAATAACGCGCCATGTTCGACGGGGCGGCAAGGTCTGGATTAAGATTTTTCCACAGAAACCTGTGACCAAAAAACCTGCTGAAACACGAATGGGCAGCGGAAAAGGACCGCCTGAATACTGGGTGGCGGTAGTTAAACCGGGGCGTGTACTCTACGAATTAAGTGGAGTGCCTCTTGAAGAGGCGAAGGAAGCGATGCGACTTGCTTCGCACAAGCTGCCCCTTAAAACAAAATTTATACGTAGAGGCGGAGAATACTAATCGTGACCGCTAAAGAATTACGAATTCTATCTGTCGAAGATTTGACGAACGAACTTTCGGATCTGCAAGAAAGTTTGTTCAATCAGCGATTTCGAAACATCCTCGGTCAACTTGAGGATACCTCTCAGTTGAAAAAGATTAGACGCGATATTGCGCGGATAAAAACAATTCTTCGGGCGCGAGAGCGCGGAATTGAAGATGCCCCATAGGTTAAAACGATAGAGGGATAAGTTTGACTCAAGAGAATCAAGGACATCGAAAAAGCCAGACAGGCGTCGTGACTAGCAACCGGATGGACAAGACTGTTGTCGTCGCCATTACGCGAGCCTACCAGCATCCGCTTTATAAGAAAATTGTGAGACGCACGACGAAGATCATGGCTCATGACGAACAGAATGCTTGTTCGGTTGGAGATGTGGTTCAGGTTATTGAATCGCGTCCCCTTAGCCGCCGAAAAAAGTGGCGTGTTCGCCAAATCGTGACGAACGCGGAACTCGGCGGCGATAGAAGCGAATAGTAATCCAAGCGCTGTCCATTTTCATAGCTCGGACTTCTAGGCTGACCGGCTTGATGGGATACATCGCAAAATCTCCAATGGGTAGCAACTCGGGTTAGTATTTAAGCGGCGCAAATGATTGGTAAAGAAGCCGAGAAGATTCGAATTCTCAACCGATTTGACTTATGCGGCGAATGTGTGAAGTGAGGAACTCCGATGGTTCAAACCTCAAGTGGACTGATTTGCGCGGATAACACCGGAGCGAAGAAACTCATGTGTATCCGGGTACTGGGCGGTACACGCAAGCGCTATGCTCGGTTGGGTGATGTTATCATCGCGAGCGTGAAAGAGGCGAATCCCAATAGTCAGGTGAAAAAAGGGGATGTCGTGCGTGCGGTTGTTGTACGTACTACCAAAGGGTATCGCCGCCCGGATGGTTCATACATCAAGTTTGACAAGAATGCCGCTGTCTTAATCGATCCTCAAAATCAACCGCGCGGCACCAGGATTTTTGGTCCCGTTGCACGTGAACTGAGAGAAAGAGAATTCACGCGAATCGTGTCCTTAGCCCCCGAGGTCATTTGATTAGAATCAGTATTCGTCGGGACTTACGCATTGAGCGCCTTACGATTCGCGAAAGAGCAATTTATCGCCCGTCTCTACTCTACAAACCCGTTGTAAGAGATCAAAGAAACGGATAGGGATTAGGATTGCCTATCGCCTCCCTATTTGATTAGGAGCAACTCGTGTCTACAAGAAAATTGCACATAAAGGACGACGACTTCGTGCTAGTGTTGAGTGGAAAAGACAAGGGCAAGACGGGCAGAGTGCTTGAAATTTTCCCGGGCAGGAATCGGGCAATTGTTGAAGGAGCCCAGATGATCAAGCAGCACATGCGCCCAAACCAATCGGGGCAAGGTGGTGTGGTTGAAAAAGAGGGAACGATTCACTTGTCCAACCTGAAATTGGTTTGTCCTAAATGCGGCGCTCCCGCTCGTACGAAACGACAAGTCTTTGAGCGTGAAGTCGGGACGCGTACGAAAAAATATCGCCTGCGTGTCTGCAAAAAATGCGGAGAGGTTGCGGACCAAGCATAATTTGATCTGGTCGAGACTACGTTGATGTAACATGGGTAAATCCTAGTTTCGGATTTTGAATCACCACGATTTGCCGGAACCATGCAGAGGCCGTAAATTAATGAGCGAATTCAGAACTCTTTACCAAGAAGAAGCTATGCCTGCATTACAAAAACGGTTCAATTACCCGAATGTGATGCAGATTCCCAAATTGGACAAAATTAATCTAAACGTCGGGCTTGGCGCGGCAATGCAGAATCCGAAGTTGCTGGAAAGCGCCGTTGAGGAACTTACACAAATCGGTGGCCAGCGCGCGGTCATCACGCGGGCAAAAAAGAATATCTCAAACTTCAAAGTCCGCGCCGGTGTTGCTATCGGTTGCAGAGTTACCTTGAGGCGTGAGCGGATGTATGAATTTTTCAACCGACTTGTCAATACTGTTCTACCGCAAATTCGAGATTTTCGCGGACTGTCTCCCGACGCGTTTGATGGACGAGGCAATTACTCATTAGGCCTTCAAGAGCAACTTATTTTCCCGGAAATCGAATATGACCAAGTGGACGAAGTTCACGGACTAAACGTGACTATCGTTACGACCGCTCAGACAGACGACGAGGGACGAGAGTTGCTAAAAGTATTAGGCATGCCTTTTAGAGAATAACCTTCAATGCGTCATGTTTGATTTGAAGAGGGACGACACGTTCCAACTGTGAACCGTTAGAGTCGCAACCAAAGGCTAGAGAGCAGAAAATAAGGAGCAACCGATATTGGCGACAAAAGCGCTCATTGCTAAACAGAAAAGAACTCCGAAATTCCGGACTCGGCATTACAATCGCTGTCGTGTCTGTGGGCGGCCTCGTGCTTTCCTTCGCAAATTTGAGTTATGCCGTATTTGCTTTCGACTATTTGCCAGAGAGGGCAAGATTCCTGGCGTGAAGAAAGCTAGCTGGTGAAGGAGAACGTTTCATGTCAATGACAGACCCAATCGCGGACATGTTAACACGCATTCGCAATGCAAATATGGTTGGCCACGAACGAGTCGAGTTGCCTGCCTCCAGGGTAAAGGCGGAGATTGCCCGGATTTTGACGGAGGAGGGATACATCCGGAATTACCGGTTCATCGAAGATGGGAAGCAAGGAGTTTTACGTATCTACCTGAAGTATGGTGATAATCAAGAGAAGGTTATCTCCGGTCTCCGAAGGATTAGCAAGCCCGGTCACCGCGTGTATGTGGGAGTTGCCGATCTGCCGCGCGTCCACGGCAACATGGGAATCGCTATCTTGTCCACGTCTCAAGGTGTACAAACGGCTTCTCAATGTCAAGTCGCCAAAATCGGGGGCGAGGTTTTGTGCTACATCTGGTAGTTGTAGCTTAGTGGTTCAAAGTCGGAGGCGCGCTCCGTGTGCCGTAACCAACTCATGGCAACTGTACTGCAAGAGCGGTCTCCGAGTCTCGATCACGCCACTGCTTCATTTTGAATTCTAGGAAAAAAGCGTCATGTCAAGAATTGGACAAATGCCTATTGAGTTTCCGCCGAGCGTCAATGTCACCCTTGACGGTTCAAGAATAAGCGTTGAGGGCCCCAAGGGAAAACTGGATTGGACCATTCCCGACGGAAATAAGGTGAAAAAGGACGATGGTCGCCTTGAGGTTGAGAGATCAAGCAATCAGAAAATACACAAATCATTGCACGGTCTTACTCGAAGTTTAATCGCGAATATGGTGAAAGGCGTCACTGACGGATTCGAGAAAAAACTTCGCGTTGTAGGCACGGGATATCGCGCGGAAATTAACAATCAAAAATCATTGGTGTTGAATGTAGGGTATTCTCATCCTGTCACCTACAATCCGCCAGAGGGTATTACAATCCGCGTTGACAGTACCGAAAATGTGGATGGTCAACTTCATACTCCCGTCACTGTAAGCGGTGTAGACAAGCAGCTTGTCGGTCAAGTTGCCGCGTCAATTCGTCAGATTAAGAAACCTGGGGTTTATCAGCCTTGCAAGGGCATACGTTATGATGGCGAGCGTGTTCGCATGAAGGAAGGCAAAGCCAAAACATAGGCTTGGGTCTGCCTTTAAGCCGAGCGAATTTTGGAGGATAATCGTTGAATCGACTCAAAAAAAAGAACCTCGCACGCATATCACGGAAAAGGCATGTGCGACAGAAAGTGTTTGGCACGAACCAAAGACCGAGACTTTCTGTTTTCAAGAGTGTCAATCATATCTATGCTCAGCTTATTGATGACGAGAATCGTGTTACGATAGCCGCCGCTTCCACCCTGGCGCCCGAGTTGCGGGAAGACATGCCGCGAGGCGGAAATACGAACGCCGCTCAGAAGGTTGGCGCGCTGATCGCGAGCAAGGCGAAAGAATTTCAGATTGAATCCGTCGTTTTTGATCGAGGCGGAAACTTGTATCATGGGAGAGTGAAAGCCCTTGCGGATGCCGCTAGGGAAGGCGGCTTGAAGTTTTAGATGGCGGTCTGCCGCGCAACAGTGGAGAGCGAACGTGTGGGTAATGCCTAAGGGAGGGCTGCAGTGCGAATTGAAAAAATAGATCCGGGTGATACGGAATTCGAAGAACGTTCAATAGCGATTAATCGTGTAATGCGTGTCGGCAAAGGCGGGCGAACCCCAAGTTTCAATGCCCTTTCCGCTGTTGGAAACTATGAAGGTATTGTAGGCATCGGCTTCGGCAGCGCCAACGATGTGCCTTCGGCGATTAACAAAAGCATTGCCGATGCCAAGAAAAATCTAATCCGCGTTCCGTTAGCGGGAAACACCATTCCGCACGAAAGTTTTAGTAAATTTAAAGCCGCCAAAGTTCTCCTAAAACCGGCAAGCCCCGGAACCGGGATTGTTGCCGGACACGCGACACGGACGATACTGGAATTTGTGGGGATTAAAGATGTATTGGCTAAGCGTCTTGGATCCAGAAACGTAAAAAATATCGCAGAGGCGACGATGTTGGCGTTAAAGAATCTGAAGGATGTTAATGAAGTCGCTCGGCTTCGTGGAAAACGCGTTGAAGAACTGACCGGCGAGAGTTCGTCGTCAACTACTCATTGAAATGGAGTCAAATAATCATGAAGTTAAATGAACTCAGACCTCCCCGAAACTCCAAGCGAGCGAAAAAGCGAATCGGGCGCGGTGAAGCGTCGGGTTGGGGTAAAACCGGTGGACGCGGGCATAAAGGACAGAAATCGCGTTCCGGCGGATCCATACCTGCGTGGTTCGAGGGAGGGCAAATGCCCCTCGTGAGACGACTCCCGAAGCGTGGTCCATCGGTAATTAAACACAAACGTATAAGATATGAAATCGTGAACGTCAAAGCGCTCAACCACTTTGATAATGACACCACCGTCACGGTCGAAATGTTGAGCGATAGAGGGCTCGTTAAGCGCAGGAATGCGCGCGTGAAAATATTGGGCGACGGTGACCTTGAGAAGCAGTTGACTGTGCGTGTGCACAGTTTCGCGAAATCCGCAGTTGAAAAAATTCAACGGGTTGGCGGCAAGATTGAGGTAATCTCGTCGTAGTATCTACCAGTTCCTACAGCAATTTGGGCAAGATGTGAACGTCGTGCGTGGCCCCTCACGTGAGTAAGTCATAGCGCCCGCCTATTCAGTTTTTGTATGATGAATTCAAAAGATAAGCCGCAGATGATCACCGCCTTCCGGAATGTGTTTAAGATTCCGGAGTTGCGGAATCGCATCATCTTTACGGCGTTACTGCTGATTGTTTACCGGTTTGGGGCGCACATCACAATCCCGGGAATTGACGATGGCGCTTTGGAAGAATTTTTCAAGGACTTGACGGATCGTCCCGGCGGTAACATGATCGGATTCGTGGACCTGTTTTCCGGCGGGGCATTTAGTCAGATGACAATCTTTGCGCTTGGCATACAGCCATACATTAGCGCATCGATTATCATGCAGCTTCTTTCTGTTGTCGTGCCGTCTCTGGAGAAACTATCGAAGGAACCGGATGGGCGCAAGAAGATAACACAGTATACGCGATACGGCACTGTCATCCTGAGCGCCGTTCAAGGATTGGGGATTAGTTTCCTATTACGCAATCCCGGCAACCTCGGAATAAATGTGAATATCGTCACGAATGAAAGTTGGACATTTCATTTCTTGACAGTTATCACCTTGATGGCTGGCACCGCGTTCGTGATGTGGCTTGGGGAGCAGATTACGGAAAGAGGGATAGGTCAAGGCATTTCACTCATTATCACCGTCGGGATAGTCGCGGCAGTGCCAGGCGGTGTTACAAATATTATTCGCCGCTTGTTCGTTGAGTCTAGTTTAAGTTTGATTCAGTTGTTTATCTTTTTAGCTTTGATTGTCGTCGCCGTGATGGGTACGGTTTTCATCACGCAATCTGTTCGGAAGATTCCTGTCCAGTATGGACGACAAATAAAAGGAACACGGATGTATGGCGGTCAAAGGACTCACCTTCCGCTCCGCGTCAATGCCGCTGGCATGATTCCAATCATTTTCGCGGTAACGTTGATGCAGTTCCCCGGCACAATTCTGGGTTTCTTGCCGCCAAGTTGGGGATGGGCGCTTGAACTGCAGGGAGTCCTCGGAAATCCGGGTCATCCGGTATACTTGATTATTTATGCAAGTCTGATTATTGCCTTTACGTATTTCTACACGGCTGTACAGATAAACCCGGTCGACATGGCTGATACCTTAAAGAAGCACGGCGCGCATATCTTGGAAAAGGGCGGAATTCGTCCAGGCAAGCGAACTGCCGACCACATCAATTTTGTGCTAACGCGAATCACTCTGCCCGGCGCCTGCTTTCTCGCGGCAATTTCGGTGATTCCCATAATGTTTGAGGGTTGGTTACAAATCGGCACCATGGTGAGCGGCGCTTCGGTGCTGATCGTCGTTGGCGTCGTGTTGGACACCGTGTCACAAATCGAGTCTCATTTGACGGATCGGAGTTATGAGGGGTTCATCAAGGGACGACGAATTAAAGGACGTCGCTCCAGATGAAACGCGTATCCTGTATCCGTTTGAGGTGAAAGGGAACCGAACCGATGAAGGTTAAAGCATCTGTAAAGAAAATATGTAACCAGTGCAAGGTCATAAAACGAAAAGGCGTCGTTCGCGTTATTTGTCCCTCGAACCCAAAACACAAGCAGAGACAAGGATAACAGCAACCGGTACACTATCGGACATGACTTCAAAGGAGGGTGATTATGGCAAGGATTGCCGGGGTTGATTTGCCCCGAAACAAGCGGGTCGACATCGCTTTGACCTATGTATACGGGATTGGTCGCCACAGCGCTTCAAAGTTAGTGCATGAGTTGAACATTGATCCCGGAAAAAAAGTTGACCATTTGGCTGAGGATGAGATTAGCCAACTGAGAACCGCGATCACTCAGGATTACAAGGTGGAGGGCGATCTGCGGCGAGAAGTTGATCAAAATATCAAGAGATTGATGGATATCAACAGTTATCGCGGATTACGTCATCGCCGACAGTTACCCGTGCGCGGTCAGCGAACAAGCACCAATGCGCGAACGCGTAAAGGAAAAGCCAGAACTATCTCGGTGGGCAGAAAATCCAAGGAAGCCGCTCGCAAAGGTGGTTGATACCAATCAATTTTGCAACGTGAAAGGAGTATGTCTTTGCGTTCCCCAACTCGATCAAAAAGAAGAGAGAAAAAGAATGTACCGGAAGGCATTGCCCACATTCAGGCAACATTCAACAATACGATTGTTACCATCACGGATCCCTCCGGCAATACAGTCGCATGGGCAAGCGCCGGGATGAGTTTCCCGGGTTCGCGAAAGAGCACGCCGTTTGCCGCGCAGCAGACCGCCGAAGCATGTGCAAAGAAGGCTATGGAACAGGGAATGAGGCGCGTTGAAGTGCGGGTTAAAGGTCCGGGATCCGGAAGAGAATCCGCAATCCGCTCTCTTTCAGCCGCGGGACTTGAAGTTACATTAATGAAAGACGTAACCCCGATACCTCACAACGGCTGTCGTCCACCAAAGCGGCGCCGTGTTTAACCTTTATGTATGAATTGCGAAGGAGAAAATGAGCAGATATTTAGGTCCCGTTTGTAAGTTGTGCCGTAGGGAAGGCGAGAAACTCTTCTTGAAAGGCAGGCGATGCAATACACCCAAGTGTTCATTCGAGCGCCGCGACTATCCCCCCGGAGAGCATGGCCAAAGGCCGATTCGTGGCAAAGACGCTTACCGGTTACAGTTACGCGCGAAGCAAAAAGCCAAACGAATCTACGGCACTTTAGAGAAACAGTTTCATAACTATTACAACAAAGCTGAGCATCAGAAGGGAATAACCGGAGACACATTAATTATCCTTTTGGAACGTCGGTTGGATAACGTGGTTTTTCGATTCGGCTTTGCCAGTTCTCGGCGACAAGCAAGACAACTCGTCAAGCACAACCATTTTCTGGTAAATGGAAAATCGGTCAACATTCCTTCCTATTTGGTGACCATCGGCGACAAGATTCAGGTCCGAGAAAAGAGTCTCCGGGCAGGTGTGCTTCAAGAGGCGATAGAGTATACGCAACAAGCGGGCACGCCTGAGTGGCTGGAACTGGATGCTGACAAACGGACAGGCACTATTCGAGGTTACCCAGACGTGGACCAGATCGCCGCCAACGTCCAAACCCAGTTAATAATTGAACTTTACTCCAAATAACACATACCTAGGCGGGAGGACGACAAAAATGGACATCAGGAAGCCAGAGCGTCTTGTGGCAGATTTGGAAACCCTTAGACCCGACTATGGCAAGTTTATTGCCGAGCCACTTGAACGAGGATTCGGGATTACTCTCGGTAATTCTCTGCGACGCGTTCTGCTTTCGTCGATTGAAGGAGCAGCCATTGTTTCTGTTTTCATTGAAGGGGCGAAACACGAGTATTCAACCATTGATGGTGTCAAGGAGGATGTGATACAGATTCTCCTCAATCTCAAAGACGTTCGATTTCTCGTTCATGCGGAGGAAGAGGAGACGGTAATTCTGCGGCTATCGGCTGACGGCGTGGGAGGAATTACTGCGGCAGACATTCAGCCCAATAGCCTGGTGGAAGTCATTAACCCGGATCAGTATATCGCAACATTAGACAAAGCTGATGGTTTCGACATGGAGTTGCATGTTCGTCGCGGACGCGGTTATGCACACGCGGGCGAACACACCGACTCGAATCGGCCTATTGGATTGATTGCGCTCGATGCGAAATTTTCGCCGGTAAAGCGCGTCAATTTCCGAGTTGAAGAAACGCGGGTTGGACATATGACAAACTTCGATCGCCTGATACTGGAGGTATCGACAGACGCCAGTATCACGGCAAAAGAAGCTGTCACCCAAGCCGCGGATATCTTGTTGGATCAATTAAGGTTGTTCAGTGATTTTGATGAAACTTATGTTGAACCGGTGCAGGAGATTGACGAAGAAAAATTGCAGCGTGAGAAGTATCTATCAAAGCCGGTCGCGGAACTCGAACTTTCCGTACGCTCTTCGAATTGTCTAGAAGCGGCAGAGATTGCAACAATCCGAGATCTCGTGGTAAAATCCGAACAAGATATGTTGAAGTTTCGTAATTTTGGACGAAAATCCTTGAATGAGATTAAGGATTTCTTGGCAAACATGGGGCTTTCCCTCGGAATGGTCCTCGATGATGAGGAAGTGGAAGATTAACGGAAGGAAAATTGGGGAATCATGCGACATAGGAAAGTTGGCAGAAAACTTGGTCGAACAACCAGTCATCGTAGGGCATTGTTCCGAAATCAGGCTACGGCGCTAATTGAACATGAACAAATTCGCACCACATTGCCTAAATCAAAGGAATTGAGGCGAGTTGTCGAGCGGCTAATCACATTAGCCAAGCGGGGGGATTTGCACGCGCGCCGTCAAGCGGCCAAAATGATTTTCGGCACAAACCTGCATGACGAGGATGGCCAAGGCAAACATGCGGTTTTACAAAAACTCTTTGATGAAATAGGCCCGCGTTATCAGGATCGAAATGGAGGGTACACCCGAATCATTCGCGGCGAGTTGAGACGTGGAGATGGGGCGCAGATGGCTTATATTCAGTTGGTCTGATGACTAGACTATTGACATTGGGCGTTCTCTTGAGCTCTGCCGGCGTTGACTGATGATATCAGTCAACGCTTTTTTTTTAGGCCTGGGATACACGCCGCGAGTGCGCCGCTCCCGACGCGCGCGGTGTGTGATAACCGTGTTTCAATATCGATACGCGGCGGACAGAAACAGGCGGTTGGATGTCTGGGCGGTAGATAGTAAGTCGACCGATTCCTCCCACGAACCGCGAATATAGGCAATATCGAACTTCACGACTTCGTCGAAGACTTTGCCTACGCCGAGCGTCAAGAATTTCCGATTGCTTTCGATTTCCTTCGCGTTGAACGGGATAGGATCATGCATATAACCCACGCGTGTATAGGCGTCAATCCTCTTGAATTGATACTCCGCGCCGACGCGGATCTGAACCGTCTTGTCATAAAACCGCTCGAAGTTGTCTAGAGACACATCGTCCGAAGGCGGGATGCTGTATTGTGTCTGTGTCCAATCCGTGAATTGAATGTCACCGGCAAGCGTCAAGCAATCCTGAAGAAGTTTTACGGCGATGCCCGCTCCGAGCTCGAAAGGGCGTTCAATATTGAAGAGTACCGCCCCCTGATCGGACTCCGTTTCGGATGCGCCATCATCAAACACCACATCGGTTTCCTCCCGCCAAACTTCATCCACCTCAATGTCCATCGGAGCAACTGCCGTAAGACCGAGACTCACTTCATCGGTGATGTAGGCGAGTAGCCCGACTCTGCCGCCGACACCGAAGTATTCGCGATCAATGGTGTCATGGAAGCCGAAGCCGGCTAATTCGGCGTCAATGTTACTCACATCGGTTGCGATGCTGTCCAACTCGTTGATGTGTGTGCCGTGCCAGAAGTCCATTGATGCGCCGAGTATGATATTCGGTGAAATAAAAACTCCCGCGCCAAAACTCCAAATCCCGATGCCTCCGTGGTCGCTATTGGTTTCATCCACATCAAGACCGCCGAAAGTCGTGTCGTCGGATGGATCTATGCCCTGAATGACAATTCGAGAGTCAAAGTTTTGCGGACGGTTATACCCTAACCCGATAGCGAAACCGCCGCGCCTCGCGTCTAGTGGATAAACTATCCCCGCGGAATTTGGCCGCGTCTTTGAGCGACCGGCACTTGTCGGTTGCGCGCCGCTGAATTGTGTTTCAGAGTTGATGTCATCGTGAGACAAACTGCCCTGCAACTCGAATTTCCGAATTTGGGCTAACCCGGCGGGATTCCAGTACAGCGCTGTCAGATCATCCGCAATGCCGAGAAATGCGCCTCCCATTCCCATCGCTCTGGCGCCAACGCCAAATGTATTGCCAATGGCAATTTCCTCTACCTGCGCGACGCCGGGGAGTACGGAAACGAATGTCGTTACGGACAGAATTAAGAGCAGGATGCGGATTGCTTTCCAATCTACAGGTTTCGGGATAATGTAATTCAATCTTCTCATTTTATTACTTAGCGCCTCCTTTTATAACTTCTCGATTCTCTACGCCTTGAATTATTCTCTTTCGGGGTGGTTTGATCCGATTCACTATCCGCTTTCCGAATAGGTCTGTCGGAGACTGAACGCCGAGAATTAACGCCTCGATGATTCCGTGAGCGTCTCTTGCCGTGATGGAAGTCGCGATTCTTGTAGTAGCGGGGAGCGTAATCGCTCCGATTCTTTCGACCATAAGAATACGGTCTCCAATATCCATAATTTCGATAGTAGGGATAGTAAGAGTAATATGGTGAATAGTAGCCGTAATACGGGTAAGGGTCGGCAGAGTAGTATCCGTCATAATACGGGATGTAACGATCATAGGCGCGCGCACGGCGGTTGTAGTATCCCCCGTCTTCTTCCACTTCCGTTTGGCGTTCCACGCCAGCTTGGTCATCTGCAGCCTCTTCACGTTCATTCAATGTGTCGGCTTCATTGATTTTGTTCATTCCTCGGGGCGCTATCCGCGAGGTCGTATCATACCCAAGCTGCGTATAACACCCGGCAAGCAGTGTGGCCCCCACCATCAACACAGCGGCGAAGGCAAATCTGTTTATCATGATTTCTTCCTCCATTCAATGCTTGAAATGTCAATCCAAAGAGTGTTGTTTTTCCGACGGTTTTTCCGTTGATTGCCACTGCGTCAGCGAATTATGCAGGAGCGATCTCCGAATCGCGGACTGCTGTTGCGGCGCAGCTCCTATCATAGCTAGACGCCAGTGCAAACTGAAACCATATTATATCACGTTCGGATTTGATTATCCAATCTAAGCTTTCACTTGGACGCCGTAGATTTCGGGGATTTTTTGCGGCTTCGTTACGAGTCAAGTTGCTATTAAGCAAAACACGTGCCAATACTCTAGAATCGATGTTATTATGAATCAGGGGCAAATAGACGCCTTTAATACGAAATTCCCAATCAATGAGTTACACGCATCGGGTGATTGTAGTTGCCCGATTCATCGGGGATCTCTATCGCACTCACTATTCGTTCGTTTGATCGTTTTTAACGAGTTTAACATTTGGATTTTGAATCCGTATAATTAGCGGGGAGTGCGTCGTTCCTGCGGCAGTAGTGACATTTGAGTAACAGATTGTTGTTGCTTGATCACATCCCGACCGATGAATCACGCCGCGGTGAACCGACAGTTTATAGTTGCTCAATTCATTGAGCGCCTCCGATTGATCGTAACGTTTAGATTTTGAATTCGGATCAACAACCAAAAACAGATGCGTTTGCCCTTGCCCCAAAGTATTGGGTATTGTGAAAAAGCTAAAAGGTGTGATATAGTATAGTTTGAAATAAGGGAGAGGAGTTTTCTATATGAAAGACATTACACTTAAGGATTTTCTGCTTGTAATTTGCAACGTGTTGTTTACGGTGACAGGACAGCTCTTACTCAAACAAGGGATGATCCGAGTAGGACGAGTGGACGATCTAAATCGAGTCATTCACAAACTGACTCAGGCGTTGATGAACCCGTTCGTTATCGGCGGCATCGCAACATACGGATTCACGACGATGATTTGGCTTATTATTCTTTCGAGAGTCAAATTAAGCGTCGCCTACCCGATAATTAGTCTCGGCTATGTCATGTCAATTTTCTTTTCGTGGATTTTCTTCAAAGAGTCGGTTCCAAGAATCAGAGTTCTGGGCGCGGTGATTATCTGTATTGGCGTTTATCTGGTCGCAACCGCTAACGAATAATCAAAGGGTAAAAAAATGGTAAAAGCGGGAGGTGGAAAACCATCTTACCTTGCTATGTTTTTGTCATTGATTCTTCCCGGGCTTGGGCAGATTTATCTACGCAGATGGCTGAAAGGCATCGTGCTATTCTTTGGGGTTGCCTTGGGGGCGACTTTAATCTACCTCAACTCATTACCCGTACACGGATGGCATGATCTCGCGAACTTTGACGGCTTTACCGAATGGTGGGAAAAACGTCGGTTTGGCGATGCGGACGCTTTGCAATCGTCTAACACTTCGGATACCGTTGAAGACGGAGAAAATGGCACAGTCTATCATTTATGGACATTTGAGAATGGCAAACAATTGATGTACCGTCCCTCGTGGAAGTTGAAACTGAGTGGTCTGGTCCAAGGGTTGTTTGTCTGGCTGTACGCCATTTTCGACGCGTGGCGCGGTGAAAAAGGGTTCAACAAACGAGCGTTCAAAACGCGACTGAGAAGGGTCAAGGAGCAAGAAGAAGTTGAGGAGTCAGGAAACTAAAGGGATTGCGTTCCTTCTTTGTCTTGTCCTTGCCGGCAGTGTATCCGGTTGCCGGGACATGGGGCAACCTGCTATAAAGCGGAGCGAGGAGTTGCTCCGGTCAGACATGGCTTTGGAGGCGGCGCATCTGCTTGAGAGGATTGTAGAGAGAGACGAGCGAAACGCCAAAGCTAGAGTGCTGCTCGCGCAGGCGTATGATAAATTGGGACGTTTCCAAGACGCCGTATCGCAACTTCAAAAAGCGAAGCGTCTTTACGCGGATAAGTCCGAGGCGGGAGCGCTGGCTCGACTAACGCTCGCATCCCTATACATGAAACTGGGCAATCGACAAAACGCTCGCGACGAACTCCGCGCCATTGTCAAAGTCACTTCGGATGAAGCCGTGCTTCGCGAGGTTGCGGGCATTGTCGGCGACACGCATCAGGTTGCGCGACTCACGGAGGGGGAAGCCGACAACTATTCTCCGGTCTTTTCGCCTGATGGAACGAGAATCGCATTCTCCTCTTTCCGTCTCGACAATGGCGAGATTTATATCATGGACCTTAACGGACGCATACGCCAACGCGTCACCTTCACGACAGACCTGAACGAAACGTCGCCGGCATTCCTCAGCGATCAAAACTATCTATTCTACAGTTGTGAACCGAAGACCTCGCGAGAAGTCAAAATTGTCCTGCAAAGCAGCGGGTCTACACCGATATACTCCGGATTCAAGGTCTCTCATGTTCATAACAAAGAAACATTCGAAGCTTTGCCGATGGGGTTCGGGGTCAGAGCGCCGCGTATTGCGCCGGATCGGCGCCGCGCAGTTTATGAATCCAACACTGACGGCAATCTTGAACTGTATCTGTTAGATATCGGAGGACTAAACCTCCAAGATATTGATAGCGAGGCGATTGAGCCCGAAAGAATTACGCGCAACGAAGTGGATGATGGCAGCCCATGCTTCTTTCCCGACGGAAAGCGGATTGTGTTTGTGTCTTCCCGAGAAAAGATTCATCAACTCTACACCATAAGCGTAGACGGCGGCGCGGAAGCGCATCTAAACCCGAATCAGTACGACTGTTATAGTCCCGTCGTATCTCACGATGGCAAGTCAATTGCCTTCGTTTCGGCGCGCGATGGCGATATTGAAATCTACATGATGGACGCGGATGGAGCAAACGAACGCCGCATAACCAACGAAATCGGTGTTTCTATGCAACCCGCCTTTTCGCCCGATGGACGCAAACTTGCCTTTGTCTCGGATCGTAGCGACAACTTCCAGATTTACCTCATGTCGCTTGACCGACCAGTCACCCGCAACCAACTTGCCCGGCGCCTACAATAACATGACTCTGGATGCGCTCAAACGCGATATTGAATTTGATGCCCAACTGCGCGGATTCGATTTTTCCTTTTCTTCTACATGGGGACTCTTCTCTCCCAAATCAATCGACTCGGGGACGCGCCTGCTGATCAATCATCTTGAAGTTAACGCGGGGAATACATGTCTCGATCTCGGTTGCGGATACGGCGCGATCGGTTTGGTGATGGCGAAACTGTCGGGCAACGGCAAGGTTTACTTGGTCGATAAGGATTTTGTGGCGGTGGAGCATGCCGTCAAGAATATCCGGCGGAATCGTATGCGAAATTGCGAGGCGCTATTGAGCAATGCCTTCAGCCATGTACCCGACGCGAAGTTCGATGTGATCGCGTCAAACTTGCCCGCGAATGCCGGAAAGGAACAAATGCGCATTATTTTGCTGGAAGCTCGAAACTACCTTAAACCGACGGGCAGGCTCTACGTTGTTACGATTTCAGGGCTCCGCGAATTTATGAAACGGAACTTCAAGCAGGTCTTCGGGAATTACCGAAAACTCAAGCAAAGCGGGACACACGTTGTTAGTTTGGCGGTGCGGTAATCGTCAACACTGCAAATGACGCCCCTAAATTCAGCCTTTAGGTTGGGTTGAGCGGGACATGCAAAATCATCAATCCATTGGAATCAAGTTAAGAAAATTTACGCATTATTTGTCTAATTTCCCGTTGTAAACCCTCAGTCCGGTAGGGCAATACAATGCTGCGATTCCTTGATTGTGTAAGTCTTTTAGCCCCAGCGGGGCGACAGGTCTGTTTTTTTCAAGTGTGCATCATCCGAATCAACGCGGTTATCTTGTTGTTGCCTTCCTGTTTTCTTCGATGGATAGCTCGTAGGTTGGGTTGAGCGGGACATGCAAAATCCTTAATCTGCTACGTCGAAACCTTCGCGCACTGATACAACCTCAAGCCTCCGAGATTGAAGCGAAACCCAACGCTGCATAACTTAATCATGTTAATCACAATAATCACAGTTCAGACAATGGATAGCCCGCAAGTCGGGGCGAGTTGACAGTCTGAAAACGCCAAAAATCATGAAAAGATGATGTTGCCTCATCCCGTCTTCTTTGCAACACCTATGCAAATTTTTGCATCACTGATGCAAAATTTTGCAAGAGGTGTGCAGGAATCGCCAGTTTTGCGCCCGAAACTGCCCGAATTTCGGTCGGCATGAATCTTGCTGTTGTAGGAGGGATCTCCCGATTCCGACAGCATAGTATGTGGTACGTGCGTCGGTATCTCAGATTGTCTAAACGCTCCAACAACGCTATTCATGTAGAAATAAACCACTGAGTTGCAAAGACTAAGATTTTCTAATCTGTGTTAATCCGCGTCCCTATTCTGCCCATCTGTATGAAATCAACTATTCCGTTCAAACACTGCATAACCGATAAAAGGAGGACCAACCATGCACAACTTCAAGAAACTAACTTTCGCAATTTTGGCGCTGCACTTCCTGTTGATGTTCCAAAGCGTCAGTCAATCGGACATCATTACTCGACCGGTAACCTACCGTGACAGGATTGGATTTGACCCGATAGCCGAATGGGAGGGGAGGATAGAAGATCCCACTTCATCGGTTGGAGTCCGTTTCACAGTTTACATAGATCCGGGAAGTATAGATACGGAAATCCATGGACGCGTAATCCTTGATCGCGAAACCGAAGATGTGAGAATTGAACCGAGATGGGTAAGGAATGAGATTTGCGATCAATTCGTAGGCAAGTTTTCAACCCGCGGGGGTGTGGAGATTAGCGGTTGGTTATTCATTGATATTCAGATTGACCCGCCTTTTTTGGATTCAGAATTAGACGTAAAACACGAGATACCGCTTAGCGCTCTGAATGCCTTGCTGCCGGTCGAAGTGCCGGAAAATATCGATAAGAGTTGGGATGAGGCGGCGTATTTCGACGCCCTCCCCGATGGAGAAAATGAGGAAATTACATTAGAGCCGGAGCTCCAAGAAGTCGTGTCTTTTGAACTCGAGGGAACGAAAATTTTTGAATTCGTCTTGGCTCGACTTACATGGGGGGCATCAAAAGCGGCGGAAGAGGCATTAAAAAAGGTTCCCGGTAATGAACAGAAAGGACAACTGCGGAATGCCATCAAGAAAATTTTAGGGAACGCGGGATTTAAACTTTACGCGAATCTGGGAAGTAAATTGACGCTGTCCGATGTTAAACCCGATTATAAATCAACTGTTGCGAGCGATAAAATGATTGTGGACACGTGGTATGATGGAAAACTCTCGGCGCAGCCTTTTCTCGCGTTTAACGCAGATTTTGTCTGGACACTCAAACCCCTCGGTGTTGAACTGTGGACTCATGACGCTAAAATTACCGAGAGGAGATACGATCTTACTTCGCAACATGAGATCGCGTCTCGCAAATTCAAAGGGACGCCGAATCCCATCGAGTTCCCGCTAAACGCGGACGCGGAAAACTTCACGCAGTGGGACCTGCCCGGCGGCGCCTCGGCGCGTCTCGGCAAAGGCGCGACGCTCGACATGGCGTACTCCCCCAACGGTGATCTGATTGCGGTAGGGACATCCGCCGGCGCTTGGCTGTATGATGCCCATACCGGAGTGGAGGTGGCGCTCCTATCCACGGGGCCTGTCGACAGTATGAGTTTCAGTTCGGACGGCAAAACGCTAGCTAATTCTAGGCCTGGCTCTGCTAGTCCTAGAGATGAACTCGTGCGTTTCTGGGATGTCGCCACGAGGACAGAAAAGCCCCGGGCGCCGGGGTCTGCTTATATTAAAGGTTCAATCGTGGGCTTCGGTCGCGATGGCACAATCTTGGCAACCCTTAGCAGTGATGATGTAGATGTGTGGGATGTCGCCGCGCAGACGAGGAAAATCCGGACAGTAACCTCCGTTGGTACAGCAAGTTTGAGTCCGGATGGCGCAATCCTGGCAATCGCTAGAGGACACAGCGTTAGAACAGTAGTAGAATTGGTGGATGTCACCACCGGGGAACGTATAGCCACCTTCGGAGGACGGATGCTTAGTATGAGTTTTAGTCTGGACGGCAAAACGCTCGCGGCTAGCGCCGATGACGGTAAGATATATCTATGGGATGTGGCGGCGCGGACAATGAGAACTGTCCTCATAGGATATGCGGATTCCCGTTCCGGCCATGTCTCGAGCGTGAGTTTCAGTCCGGATGGCGAAACACTCGCCAGCGGCGGGTCCGATGGAACGGTGCGTCTGTGGGATGTCACCACCGGGGGACAGATTGTTGTCCTCACCGGGCATATCGGTGATGTCCATCGCGTGAGTTTCGGGCGGGAGGGCAAAACGCTCGCCAGTTTCAGCGATCACGATAGAACCGTGATTATGTGGGATGTCGATACGGGGCTCCCAAAATTCACCATTTCGGGATACCGTAGTATTTCACAAGGGCTCGACCAGCACATAATTTTTAGTCCGGATGGCAAAACGCTGGCGAGTGTCGGTTCCGATGACGGGACGATACATTTATGGGATGTCGCCACCGGGAGACAAAGAGCCGCCCTGAACGGGTGTCGCGGTTACGGCGAGTTTATCATGAGCGCGAGTTTCAGTCCGGATGGCAAAACGCTCGCCAGCGGCGGTTCCGATCATATGGTGCGTCTATGGGACGTCGCCTCGGGGAGAGAAACAACTTTCCTGAAACATGATAGTCCTGTCTCGAGTGTTAGTTTCAGCCCGGATGGCAAAACGCTCGCAAGTCAAACAGGTGGTGAGGTGCGTGTGTGGAATGTTGACTCTTGGACAGAAAGAGCCGCGCTCAGCCATCCCCAGGGTGTCGAAAGCGTTAGTTTTAGTCCGGACAATCGGACGTTGGCAACTACAGCTCGTAACGATGGTGAAGTGCACTCCCCTAGAGATGTGCATTTGTGGAATCTTGACACGGGGAAGCAGATTGGCGCGCTCACGGGACATACGGAGCGTGTCCAAAGCGTCAGTTTCAGTCCCTCTGATGGTGTGTTTCTTGCCAGTTCAGGTCATGACGGGCTGCTTCTGTGGGATGTCGCCGCTCGGAAGAAAATCGCCACTCTCACCACCGAACCTGTCAATAGTGTAATATTCAGGCCGGATAGGGATAGTACAATGATTGCCAGTAGCGGGTACGATGGAACGGTACGTCTATGGAATGTTGATGCCCCCGAGAGCTCCGGGGAAATCGCCGTGCTCGACGAAAGGGGTGGGGACTTTTATAATTTGAGTTTCAGCCCGAATGGCAAAAAACTAGCCGGTGTCAGTATTGGTCGTTTTAGTGAAGGCACAATTCGTCTGTGGGATATTGATACCGGGACGGAAATCGCCATGATTCCGCCAACTGCTGGAGGTGTCTCAAGCGTAAGCGTAAGCTTCAGTCCCGATAGCGGAACCCTTGCAAGCGTCGGATATGACTACGCCACCGTATATCTATGGGATATTGACACCGGGAAAGAAAAAATTAGGCTCACGCGGCATACGGGGGGTGTCAGTCCTAGGAATGTGAGTTTCAGTTCCGACAGCAAAATGCTCGCCGCCGGCGGTGACAGTGATGGTGCGGTGCGTCTATGGGATGTTGAGACGCGCACGGAAATCAGAGCTCTAACCGGACATACTGGGCCTGTCAGAAGCGTGTGTTTCAGTCCGGTTAGAGACAGCAAAATCCTCGCCAGTGGCGGGTACGATGGAACGGTGCGCCTATGGAATGCCGCTAAGAGGGAAGAAATCGGGGCTCTCACCGGACATGCCGAGCCTGTTGTCTTTCGTGTAGTGTTCAGTCCGGATGGCAAACGGATCGCAAGTATTGCGGGCGATCATCATACGGGTGAATTGCGTCTGTGGGATGTCAAGGCGCGCACGGAAATCGCCACTCTCACCGGAGACAACTGGGAGACTAGTAGCGTGAGTTTCAATCCAGCAATAGATAGCAAAATGCTCGCCAGCGCCGGTGATGATGGCATGGTGCGGCTATGGGATGTTGACACCGGGGCGGAAATCGCCGTGATCCCGGGACCTGCCGAAGATGTCACAAGCGTGAACTTCAGTCCGGATGGCAAAACGCTGGCGGCTGCCGGCTGGAACGAGTCTGTTGGACTGGTGTATTTGTGGGATGTCGCCACCCGCGCGGAAATCGCCGTGCTTCGCCGATACGGGTCTGAGGCGGTTTACGGGCCAGATGCTATTGTGAGTTTCAGTCCCGATAGCCGCACGCTGGCGTATACCGATCCGAATTCCTCAGCGGTGCGTCTGTGGGATATCGGGGCAGGAACAGAAAAACCCGGGCTTACAGGGCATCCCAGCGGCGAATTTGATGGCGCGATTTTCAGTGCGGATGGCAAAACGCTCGCGAGTATTGGTCACTATGGGGTGCGTCTGTGGGATGTCGCCACACGCATCCCGAAAGTCACGATCAGACTTGATAGGGCTGACACCGCGATTTTCAGTCCGGATGGCAGGACGCTGGTAATTTCCCATAGCGATAGGTTGTTGTGGTTGCGCGTACCGACGTCGGGAGTTGTTGCGGATCCAACGCGTCTCGCCGCCGACATTAACGGCGATGGCGCTGTCAACGTTCAAGACCTCGTCGCCGTCTCCGCCGCATTGGGACAAACCGGCAATGTCGATGCCGATGTCAACGGCGATGGCGCCGTCAACATTCAAGACCTCGTCGCCGTGGCCGCCGCGCTCGCCGAAGCCGCCGCCGCGCCTGCGCTCATCCTTCACCAACAAGTCGCGGGAGAACTGACCGCCGCAGACTTGGGACTGTGGATCGCCCTGGCGCAGGGCGCAAATCTCGCGGATCCGGAATCGCAACGCGGCATCCGCTTCCTTCACTATCTGTCCGAGATCCTGACGCCCAAAGAAACGGCGCTCCTTGCAAACTATCCGAACCCGTTCAACCCGGAGACCTGGTTGCCCTACCGCTTGGCGAAACCCGCCGAGGTGGCGCTGACCATCTACGCCGCCGATGGCGATGTGGTGCGCGCCTTGGCGTTGGGGCATCAGCCCGCCGGCGTCTATCAAGCGAAGAGCCGCGCCGCCTATTGGGATGGCAGAAATTCGCGCGGCGAGCCCGTCGCAAGCGGCGTCTATTTCTATACGCTCAACGCGAACGACTTCACCGCCACGCGGAAGATGATCATCCGCAAGTAGGAGGGATCTCCCGATCCCGACAGCGCGGTGGAAGAAATCTCAGATTGTCTGAACTGTGATTTGTGTGATTAAGTGATTGCCGTGATTTTCAGTGTGTACTGCCTGTGGTGAGTCGATTAAATCAATAGCTTGAAGCCACTTTGATTCCGGAAAGAAACCGAGTTTTGGGGAAAAAAGGGATCTCTATCGATCAAGCGAATGAACAATGAGTAGGATTTGCTATCGCCTTCCTTATTCAGTCAGTTGATCGATAGAAAATCCTACTCGCTATCCCTCGCTTGATGGTTTCATAAACACCGAAAAACCGATAAAAGGAGGACCAACCATGCACAACTTCAAGAAACTAACTTTCGCAATTTTGGCGCTGCACTTCCTGTTGATGTTCCAAAACGTCAGTCAATCGGACACGATTACCCGACCGGTAACGTACTATCACAGTTTTCAATTAATCGACGAAGAAAACATCATCGACTGGAAGGGCGATGTGCCAGGTCGCAATTTGCTAGGTAAGGATGCGCCGGTCAGAGTTTCTTTCGAAGTTTACATAGATCCGGGGCGTATAGATACGGAAATCCATGGGCGCGTCGTCTTTGACCGCGAAACCAAAACGCCTCGCGTTGAGCCGAGATGGACAAGGAATGACGTGTGCGATCAATTCGTGGGCAAGTTTGCCACCCGCGGCGGGATACAGATTGGCGGTAATCTAGTCATTGCCATTTCGATAGGCCAACCGTTTTTTAGTTCGCCCTGGGATTTAAACCACGACGTGCCGCTTAGCGAGATCATCAATGCCGTATCGCCGCTTGATGTCGTGCCGGAGAATATAGACAGGAGTTGGGATGAGGCGGCATATTTCAACTCCAGCCTTGACGGAACAGACGAGCCCATAGTACTGCAGCCGAAGTTTCGAGATCATTGTGAAATTTGAACTTGGCGCATCGGACATATTAGAGGGCATCTTGGCTTATTTTTCCTTCGGCGCCTCGAAGAGCCGTGGACACGGGGTTAACAGTGGCGGCTAACGTCTTCTCTGACGATGAAGATGAACGGAAAAAGCAGAAAGGAGCGCTGCGCACCGTTATTGAGAAAGTTTTGGGGAACGCCGGATTTAACCTTAACGGGGGACTGAAGGCTGATTTGGAGTTGTCCAATGTAAAAGCGGCAATTGGCGAGAGTTCAGCGATTGAGGGCGACAAAATGGTTGTGCATACAGCGTGTGACGGAACGCTTTCAGCGCAACTCTTCCTCACGCTTAGCGCCGATTTTGCCGTTAGCTTCAAACCCCTCGATGTTGAAGTGTGGAGTAAAGAGGCGGAAATCGCCACACAGGATATCCCACTTACCGGTGACCTCAAGGTCGCGACTCTCAATATGAAAGGGACGCCGAACCCCATCGAGTTCCCGCTAAACGCGGACGCGGAAAACTTCACGCAGTGGGACCTGCCCGGCGGCGCCTCGGCGCGTCTCGGCAAAGGCGCGACGCTCGACATGGCGTATTCCCCCAACGGCGATTTGGTCGCGGTAGGGACATCCACCGGCGCTTGGCTGTACGATGCCCATACCGGAGAGGAGGTGGCGCTCCTCCGATGGGGCGGGGATGACAGTTCCGTTACGGATGTCCGTTTCAGTTCCGATGGAAAAACGCTCGCTACTACTGTTGACGCGGGCGTCAAGATCGTGATTTTCTGGGATGTCGCCACGAGAACACAAAAGCCTCGAGTGGGGCGCATTAGATATGAGGTCAAGAGTTTCAATCCCGATGGCACACTTTTGGCAACTTATGAGTCAAACGAGGGCGTAATTGTGTGGGATGTCGCCACAGGGACGGAAAAATACCAACTCGGGAACCGGATGCATTATAGCGTGAGTTTTAGTCCCGATCGCCGCACGTTGGCAGGCATTGATAGGCGTAGAGAAGCGGTAGTATTATGGGATGTCACCACGGGGAAACATATAGCCAACCTTGAGGACAGCCGGGGCCAGCGCGGTAGGGTCGGTAGTACGAGTTTTAGTCCGGACGGTAAAACGCTCGTGGCTGGCACCGGTGACGGTAAGATATATATATGGGATGTGGCGGCGCGGACAGTGAGAACTGCCCTTATAGGACATGCGGATTCCAGTTCCGATGGTGTCTTGAGCGTGAGTTTCAGTCCGGATGGCAAAACGCTCGCCAGTGGCGGGAGGGATCATACGGTGCGCCTGTGGGACCTCGCCACCGGGGGACAGATTGCCGTTCTCACCGGGCATACCGGAGGGGTCAATCGCGTGCGTTTCGGGCGCGATGGCAAAACGCTCGCCAGTTTCAGCGTTGAAGACGGAACCGTGAATATGTGGGATCTCGCTACGGGGGTACCAAAATTCACGATTTCGGGATACTATAGTTTTTCACAATGGCACGACCAGCACGTAATTTTCAGTCCGGATGGCAAAACGCTCGCAAGTATCGGTTCCGATGACGGGGCGATACATTTATGGGATGTCGCCACCGGGAAACAAAGAGCCTCCCTGAACGGGTGTCGCGGTGTCGGTCAGCATATCTTGAGAGCGAGTTTCAGTCCCGATGGCAAAACGCTCGCCAGCGCCGGTTCCGATCATATGGTGCGCCTATGGGATGTCGCCGCAAGGAGAGAAATCGCCGTGCTTGAACATGACCGGGGCGTCTCGAGTGTGGGTTTCAGCCCGGATGGCAAAACGCTCGAGACTAGCAGTGGCGGTCAGGTGCGCTTATGGGATGTTGGCACATGGACAGCAGAGAGATTCGTACTCACACATGACGGAGGAGCGTGCTATAGTCAAGGATTCAGTCCGAATAAGGAAAGAAATATAATCGTGACGGCCGGTAGTGACAAAACGTTGCGTTTGTGGGATGTCGCCACGGGCACAGAAAGAGCTGTCCTGAAACACACCGAAACTCTTTCGAGTGTGGGTTTCAGTCCGGATGGCGGAATCCTTGCCAGCAGCAGGTACGATGGAACGGTGCAATTGTGGGATGTTGACTCCGGAAAGGAAATCAGATCGCTTGTACACACCGGCGGGATCGGCAGTGTGAGTTTCAGTGCAGACAGCGAAACGCTCGCCAGCGGTGGGGACGATGGAACGGTACGGCTTTGGGAGGTGGACGCCGGTACAGAAATCGCCTCTCTCACCGGACACATCTATCCTGTTAGTAGCGTTACTTTCAGCCCGGATGGCAGAGCGCTTGCAAGTGTCGGAACCGGTCGTCATGATAGTGAATTGATTTTGTGGGATGTTGAGGCGCGCAGGGAAATCGCCATGCACACGTATTCCAGTAACCCGGTATCAGTATCAGTTTCAGTCCGGATAGCAAAACGCTCGCATGTATGGGTTACGATTTCGGCGCCGTCTATCTATGGGATGTCGCCACGGGAACAAGGAAAAATATCACGTATACGCGACTTACGGACCATCCCACTACCGTCAGTTTCAGCGCGGATAGCAACATGCTCGCCATTGACGGTGACAATGGTGGCACGGTGCGTCTATGGGATGTGGGGACACGCATGGAAATCGGGGAACTTACTGGACATACTTCGGTGGTCAGAAGCGTGAGTTTCAGCCCGGTTAGGGACAGCAAAATCCTCGCCAGTGGCGAGCACGATGGAACGGTGCGCCTATGGAATGCCGCTAAGAGGGAAGAAATCGGGGCTCTCACCGGACATACCGATTCTGTTTTTAGTGTCGTTTTCAGTCCGGATGGCAAACGGCTCGCAAGTATTGCTGGCGATTTTGAGGGTGAATTGCGTCTGTGGGATGTTAATAAACAGCAGGAAATCGCCACTCTCCCCGGACGTACCACGCACGCTAACTGGGAGGTCCGAAGCGTGAGTTTCAGTGCGGATAGCGAAATCCTCGTCGGCGCCTGTGACGATGGCAAGGTGCGGCTATGGGATGTTGAGGACGGGACGGAAATCGACGCGCTCCAGGGCCCTTCCAATTATGTCACAAGCGTGATTTTCAGTCCCGATGGCAAAACGTTGGCGGCGACCGGTGGTGAATTGACCGATGCGGATGCAGGAAGTTATGCAAGCGTGTATTTGTGGGATGTCGCCACCTGGGGACAACACGCCGTGATCCGGAGGCGAGCAAGCGGTTCCGTGGACGCCACTGTGAGTTTCAGTCCCGATAGCCGCACGCTGGCGTATTTCATGGGCGACTCGATTACTGTGCATCTGTGGGATATCGCGGCAGGAATAGAAAAACCCGGATTAACGATGAATGCCTCAAATGTCGAACGTATGAGTTTCAGTCCGGATGGTAACACGCTCGCTGTCAGCTATCCTGACGGGGTGCGTCTATGGGATGTCGCCACACGCACCCCAAGAACCACCATCAGAGGGAGATACTACAATCGATACGCCCCAATTTTCAGTCCCGATGGCAGGACGCTGGTTATTTACGCGCCTGGCAGCAGCAATAAGTTGTTTTGGTTGCGCGTACCGACATCGGGAGTTGTTGCGGATCCAACGCGTCTCGCCGCCGACATTAACGGCGATGGTGTCGTCAACGTTCAAGACCTCGTCGCCATCTCCGCCGCATTGGGGCAAACCGGCAATAACGCTGCCGATGTCAACGGCGATGGCGCCGTCAACATTCAAGACCTCGTCGCCGTGGCCGCCGCGCTCGCCGAAGCCGCCGCCGCGCCCGCGCTCATCCATCAACAAGATGCGGGAGGATTGACCGCCGCAGACGTGGAACTGTGGATCGCCCTGGCGCAGGGCGCAAACCTCGCGGATCCGGAATCGCAACGCGGCATCCGCTTCCTTCACTATCTATCGACGGTCCTGACTCCAAGAGAAACGGCGCTCCTCGCCAACTATCCGAACCCGTTCAACCCGGAGACCTGGTTGCCCTATCGGTTGGCGAAACCCGCTGAAGTGGCGCTGACCATCTACGCCGCCGATGGCGATGTGGTGCGCGCCTTGGCGTTGGGGCATCAGCCCGCCGGCGTCTATCAAGCGAAGAGCCATGCCGCCTATTGGGATGGCAGAAATTCGCGCGGCGAGCCCGTCGCAAGCGGCGTCTATTTCTACACGCTCAACGCGAACGACTTCACCGCCACGCGGAAGATGATCATCCGCAAGTAGGATCAAACGAGCGGATAGCGAGTAGGATTTTCTATCGATCAACTGACTGAATAAGGAAGGATCAAAGGAACGAATAGTGACTGCGATAGAAGATCCTGATAGCAAATCCTACTCATTATTCATTCGCTTGATCGATAGAGATCCCATCTCCCGATCCCGACACCGACGGACCGTAGCTACTACCGTAGGCGGGGATCAAACGAGTGGACAGCGAGTAGGATTTTCTATCGCACTCATTGTTCATTCGCTTGATCGATAGAGATCCTTTCTTGCCCCGCCCCCAATTGCCCGAGCCCGTAGGTTGGGTTGAGCGGGACACGCAAAATCATCAATCTATCGCGTAGAAACCTTTGAGCGCCGACGCGTCTTCGTGCCTCCGAGATTGTAGCGAAACCCAACGCTTCATAACGCACGCGCCGCCGTATCAGCGTTGGGTTTCACTAATTGATAAACCGTGCTTTTGCCGTTCAACCCAATCTACGTACTACTTTGATTCCGGAAAGAAACCGAGTTTTAAAGAAAAAACTCGGTTTCAACACGCGCAATCAATCCCAAATATCTGACTTATCTCTTCCTATTCTTGGTCCAGACAAGCGGACCACTTTACTCACCACGTATTACGAACCGCAACTCCCTCCGCGTCAAGGTACTGCTTGATGTTCTCTATTGTAAATTCTCCATAGTGAGTAATCGAGGCAACAATTGCGGCATCGGCATTGCTTTCGACAAAGACATCGCGGAGATGTTTCGGGTTGCCGGCGCCTCCCGAGGCGATGACGGGCACCGGCGCGACAGTTGCTATGGCTCCCGTCAATTCAAGGTCGTATCCGGCTTTCGTGCCATCCTGATCGATGCTGTTGACGACGATTTCGCCCGCGCCAAGTTCCACGCCGCGTTGCGCCCACTGAATCGCGTCCAATCCCATCGCACGGCGGCCGCCATCAATGTAAATCTCGAAACCGCTCGGAATCCGGTCACTTTTCCGCACGCGTTTTACTTGCATACTCAGAACCACGCACTGACTGCCAAACGCCTTCGCGCCTTGCTTGATAAGCTGCGGATTTCTAACCGCGCCCGAGTCGATACTCACCTTCTCGGCGCCCGCGAGGAGCGCGCGCCGCATGTCCTCAAGGTCTCTCAACCCGCCACCAACCGAAAACGGAATGAAAATCTCCGCCGCGACCGCGGAGACAACGTCAATCATTATGTCCCTCTTTTCGTTGCTGGCAGTAATATCGTAGAAAACAAGCTCATCCACTCCGTTTTCGTAATAGAATCGTGCCATTTCCACCGGATCGCCGACATCGACATTGCCCTCGAAAGCGACTCCCTTCGTAACTTTGCCGGCGCGAACATCAAGGCAAGGGATGATGCGTTTTGTAATCATCTCTTATGTCTCCCGACGAGGCTGCATGATGAGATTAGTAGTGAAAACAGGTTATACTAATTCGAAATCAATAAGTTATTGTAGGGTGGGCACTGCCCACCATTCTGATTAGTTTGGGATAGAAGGTTTGCTCCCATGACGCGCAACGTGACCGCGTTGATGGTGGGCAGTGCCCACCCTACAACTACGGATTATCGCTGAAAAGTTAGACGCGTTTCCCCTAAAGCTAAAATGTGCTCGTATTGGTGGTCGTATGACACCATCGGAACATGGAAAGGAATCGCAGCAACGCATCTATCGCTTCAGGCGTGCCAATCCATTCAAGCGCGATGGATGCATTGAAACGCACATACCGATTTTCATCTTTTAGCGCTTTTATCAATTCCGGAACGGCATCGCCGGCAGGTTTCCCGATTTGCGCCAGAGCGAGCGCGGCATCAAAACGAACGTGGTCGTCACTGTCGTGCAGAGCGTCTATCAACGCGGGAACAGCGTCTTGCGCAGGCTCACCGATTGTGCCGAGCGTTTCGGCGGCGTGACGCCGCACCGGAACGGATGAATCGCGCAAGGCTTTTGCGAGCGCCGGCACCGCCTCGCGAGCAGAGATATCCATCTGAGCTAGCGCATAGACAGCGTTCAAACGCACAGATTCGGACGAATTGCCAAGCGCGTCAATAAGCGCCGGAACCGCTTGCTTGCCGACAGCCCCGAGACCGTACGCGGCTGACCGACTCACAACCTCGGCCTCACTCCCCAATGCGTCAATCAGCGTCGGAACTACGGAATCACAAGCGCCGCCAATCGCCCCGAGGGCATAGGCGGCATCAAGACTTGCCACTTCAGAGCGATCATGCAACCGGTTTGCAAGCGCGGAGACATCGCCGTTTGCCGAAGAACCGGCAGGCTTCGTCGAGGAGTTCTCGCCGCGGTGCCAGTCCCAGATATGGCGCCATATCGCCTCATGGCTTCCCAGAGGCGGTTCCCAGCCGATAGATTCCCACGTCGCGGTTTTCGGTTGCCATGGGGCGATTGCGGGTGGTTTCATACGGACAAATTCAAACTTCATCATGAAGCGATGTTTCTGTGTGTGATTTGCCATGGCGCGATGCCGCAAATCAAAGTGGAGAAGGGTCACCGTGCCTGCCTCGCCGAATAGCGGTGTGCCTTCATCCGAATCTTCGTTAAGCTGGGCGTTATAATACTGTGTGCCGGGCAACACCGCCGAGGGGCCAATCTCCCGGATAACGTCTTGCGGATAGTAGAAAGCCAATACCCAGTGGGGGCAATGGTGGCGCACTTTTTGATACCCCCAATAACTGTCTTTGTGAAACGTCTGACTATCGCTCCCAGGTACGTTGTGGTGCGGATGACGATGCGAGTGCATGATATAATCTTGCCCCAACAAACTGGACAAAGCGCCATCCACCACAGGGTGATCGAACACCTCCTGAATCTCCGGAACGCGAGGGAGAAGGTTGTTTCCCGGGTTTCCGTCCGATTCAAATATCACTTTCGTCTGCTGGTAAATTCGCTCATGAACGCTCCGGGGAAAATCCGGTTTTACCGTAACGTATCCGTTCACGATAAAGTGTCTCATGTCTTCATCACTGAATTGGTATGGTTTATCTGCCATGGATGTTTCCTTTCTTGCTGATGATTAAAACGCTAAAACGGCATAGACGATTATCTATCCGGTCATTCTTTGCGCACAAAATGCCGAATATTCGATGTGGCTGTCTATGTACCGAGCAATCGATTAAACAACTGTCTCGTGTCTTCGGTGATTTCGCGATAGTCTTTCAGAAATTGCTCCGTGGCGGACTGTCCCTCATCGAGATAACCGACGCGTTTGGCGAGCTTGTCCAATTCGGCAGTTTGTTCCGGCAGCGCATCTAGCGGCCGATCGTGAACAATACGCAGGCTATTTTCGACGCGCCGAAGGAATTCATAATCTCTGTCGAGGCGCTCTTTGTCGGTAGCCGTTATGGCGCCAATCTCGCACAACCGCGCGATTGCATCAAGCGTATTCTGCGCGCGCACCTTTGGGCATTCTGTCCCGTGAATCAACTGAAGCGTCTGAACGGCAAATTCAATGTCAACCAACCCGCCGTATCCGGATTTCACATCCTGCGTCTTCTTTCGCCGCCTCCGTCGCCGATTGGTCGTGACAAGGCGCGTCGCTTGTGTTTCTTTGCGCTGTCGAGTATGGACAATTTCAGCCACTTCATCTTGAGTCAAAGGTTGACCATAGGCAAACGAATGGGCGACTTCCAAAAAACGCTTTCCAAGTTCTTCGTCTCCGGCGACGGGACGCGCGCGAATCAATGCCTGGCGCTCCCAAGTTTCAGCATGTTCTTCGTAATAGCTTTTGTATCCGTCAAGCGGCAGAGCGATGGCGCCTCCCGAACCGTACGGACGCAATCGCAAATCAATCTCATAAATTGTCCCGCTTCCCGTGTCCTTGAAGCGATTAATCAACTCTAAACCCAGCTTCGAAAAATACTCGGCGTTGGATAACCCTTTCGTCGATTCTCCCTGCTCGGAATAAACTAACATCACATCCAGATCCGAACTAAAGTTTGATTCTCGCCCGCCGAACTTGCCCATGCCAATTATCGTGAGAGTTGACTCTGCGCCATCTGTCGTCGAAGGAACGCCATATTTCTCCTTGAATTGTTCGCTGATATGCGGGTATATGCTCTTCAATAAAGCTTCCGCCAAATCGGAAAGCTCCGCCGTGGTCGTCCATAAATCTGCCCGTTTCAATATGTTGCGCAAGCCGATTCGCAAAATCTCGCCGTTCTTAAATTGTCTTAGCACATTGTATACGTGAACTTCCGGTGCGTTGGCAATGATTTTGCCCGCGCTGTCCAACTTCTCCGCGAGCGTGCCGGGCTGTTCCATAACGGCTGGCGCGGTCAATACATCAAAGGATTCCGGATTGGCTATTAACAACTCCGACAGAAACAAACTGGTGCCGCACAAACGAGACAACATATCGAGAATGGATGGATTCTGTTGAAACATGGTGTAGTATGAGGCGCGCGCCCCTGCTCTACTTGCAAACGCCTCTATGTATCTTAGCGCCATATCGGGGTCGGGCGTATGGCGCACGCAGTTTAACAAAGCCGGCGCGATGTCAATGAGTTTCGTACGTACGCCCGGGGAGAAACGCGACCCTTCGGGACCTTCCGCCATGAGCTTAATTTGCCACTGCGCTTGGGGTGGATTCTCGAATCCGAAAGGTTCCAATATTCGCCGAATCAGCCCCGCATCTTTTGTTGAAAGCAGCAGAGAAATATCAATGTCGCTTTCATTCTCGGAAACCGCGAATATCGCGTCATAAAACTCGCGCACGGCGGACGTATACGCCTTGTAATCGGCTTGAAATACGTCAAGGGCAGACTCTCTCTCGTTATCGCGGTAACCGGTGCTTCTGGCAAGTTTAATCAGGTCCGCCCGCTTTGAAGGCAGGCTATACCGCTGTTGATCCGCTTCAATCTGGATGCGGTGCTCCACCGTTCGCATGAACCGGTACGCTTCCGACAGCGTCTTCCAATCTTCCCGACTCAGCAATCCGTGTTCTTGAAGCAACTTGAGCGCTTCCAGCGAGTTTCGATTCCGTAGCGCTGTTATCTGCCCGCCATGAACGAGCTGAAGGTATTGAATAATGAACTCAATGTCGCGGATTCCCCCGATTCCCAATTTTACGTGGGTCTTCGGGTTTTCGTTTTCAGTGATGATTCGACGTTCGATTCGCGCCTTTGTATGCCGTATGTCCGTCTTTATCTCGGAGATGGACAAGCCATCGAGATAACGTTGATACACAAACGGTTGAATGGTTTGGATAAATTGTCGCCCCAATTCCATGTCGCCGGCAACGGGACGCGCCTTAATCAATGCCTGACGCTCCCAAATCTCGCCCCATCCCTCATAGTATGTCTCGTATCCCTCCATTGAACGCGCGATTGTGCCGACACTGCTGTCCGGTCGCAGACGCACATCGACGCGGAAAACATAACCGCTTGCCGTAACCTCGCTCATGGCTTTAATGATGAATTCACACAGTTTTCCAAAGTAGTCACTGTTCTCAATGCCCTTCGCGGTTTGTCCCTCATCGGAGTAGACGAACATCACATCAATATCGGAACTGAAATTTAGTTCGCAACCACCGAATTTCCCCATGCCAATAATGGCGAAATCGCTTGCGGTCACCTTATCCTCTGCCAATGGATTCCCGAATTTTGGCGTGAGCTCCGCTACACCAATTTCGTAACAGATTTGGAGCGTGGCTTCCGCAAGGTTCGTCAACTCTAGGGTAGTTGTTTCCAGGCTTGCATCGTTAAGGAGATCTCGAGCGCCGATACGCAAACTCTCTTTTCGTTTGTACCGCCGTATCACGCTCAACCGCTGTTCAATCGACCGATAGAGATTCACGGATTGGGAAAGTTCGGCGTACATGATTTCGCGATTCTTTGGCGTATTCATTACGCCTGCGTCGATCAGTTCATTGAAGTATTCCGGGTTGCGCGCCAGAATATCCGAAAGGTAGGCGCTTGAACCGAAGCACGCTGCAAGTATGCGAAGAAGAAAAGGGGCATCGTGCAAGAGACGATATAACCAGGTCAGATTGGGGATTTCACCCGCAAATCGATCGAGGTTGTTTAACGCGGCGTCAGGGTCTGCGGAGTCCGCGAATATCCTCAAAACGGGCTCGATTATCTCGGAAAACACCTCCCGCAACGGCGATTCTTCTGCCAGATTCTGAAGATTGCGATGCGCCCGGGCGCAATCTTGAAAACCGTACCGCTTAAGGATCGTGTGGGCTTGGTCCTCCGGCAATCCTTGTGTCAGAATCAAGTTTTTCGGATGCGAATTGTTATTCATGAGAAACTCTTTACGGGAATTGATACTAATTCCGAATCTACAAGTTACAAGAGCCGTTGGTTTGTAGTGGTGCAATTCATTGAGGATCTCTATCGCACTCACTATTCATTCGCTTGATCGTCCCAGATCGATTGTAACATTTAGATTTTGAAATCATAAAAGCGCGCTGCACAGACGCATAATCCTTCGTAGGGGTTGGGTTCCCCAACCCATTGGGCGAGGCAACCTCGCCCCTACGAATGCCGGTACATCTCATACTAATTCCAAATCCATAAGTTACAAGAACCGGTAGTTTGTAGTAGTGCAATTCATTGCACGTCCCGGATCGATTGTAACTTTTAGATTTTGAATTGGTATGAAAACCGATTACTCTTCAATCGGAATCGCATTCGGATATTTTATCACAAGAAGTGACGTTATGGAAACATTGATTATAACCCCGGCGCGAAACAATTTCTGTCACGAGAACCTGTACCCAACATTAACGCGCCAAGTTGCGCCTCATCGGTTCGTGAAGCGTCGACGATGTCAACAATCTCGCCATTAAACATCACCACAATTCGATCGCTCAGGCTCAAAAGTTCCTCCAAGTGCGGGGAAATTAAGAGTACACTGCTTCCACGATTGCAGGCGTGAATCAGTTGTTCATGCACAAATCCGGTTGCCTTCAGGTCCAGCCCCCGTGTCGGGTGTGCGGCGATGATGAGTTTCGGATTGCTTTCCAATTCTCGAGCAATGACAATTTTCTGCTGGTTTCCGCCGGAAAGCGAGTGGATTGGAGAATCAATTCCTGCGGCGAGAATGTTGTATTTCAGAATTGCCTCCGCGGCGAAGCGCCGAATCGCGATCGGTTGAAGCAGACCGCGCATAGTGAAGGGGAATTCATTGTGGTGTCCAATTATTAGGTTTTCGTCAATTCTGCCCGTTAGATTGACACCGTGGCGGTGACGGTCCGCTACGAGATGCGCCAAGCCCAAGCGGCGAATCTGCCCGACGGATTTGTCCGCGATTGATTCCCCGCTCAATGTCATTTCCCCGCTATCAATCTTACGAATTCCGGTTAGAGCTTCAATGAGTTCGTTCTGCCCGTTTCCTTCCACTCCGGCGATCCCTACGATTTCGCCGCCAGAGATGTCAAACGTCACCCGATTGAGCCGATAACGTTTGTTTTCTGTCCGAAGCGTGACATCCTTCAGGCGAAGAGTTGGCTCGGTTGATTGAGCATCAGATTTTTCTGTTTCAACAGCCGGAGGCTCCACACCGTTAATCTTCTCTATCGCCTCATCACGTCTTTCCGGAGCCTTCGGCGACACGTGTTGACCGATTATCAACTCCGACAACCGAGCAAGGTCGGTATCGGATTTGGGGAACGAAGCAATCGATTTTCCACGGCGCATCACTGTGATTGAATCTGCGATCGCCATCACCTCACGAAGTTTATGCGTAATCAAGATAACGCTTTTGCCCGCATTCCTCAGACCGCGCAGACAATCCAATAAACGGGATACTTCTTGCGGCGCAAGGACAGCGGTAGGTTCATCAAGGATTAGAACGTCAGCGCCGTGGTAGAGCGCCTTGACGATTTCGCTGTATTGCTGCGCGGCGATTGGAAGGGATTCGATTCTGGCGTCCAGGTCAAGGTCGAATCCAAGTTTGTGTGAAATCAGGTTTATCGCGCGGCGCGCTTGTGCATGGTCCGCGAGGATTCCGTGTCTGCGCGGCTCCTTGCCCAGAACGATGTTGTCTAGTACCGCAAGCGCGGGAATGAGCGTGAAATGCTGCTGCACCATTCCTATTCCCAATCGAATCGCAGTGCGTGGGCTATCGACCCGAATAGGCTCGTCACGAATGCGGATTGTCCCTGCATCGGGCTGACAAAGTCCGTAAAGAATTTTCATCAACGTCGATTTTCCTGCCCCGTTTTCGCCGACGATGGCGTGAATTTCCCCGCGCCGAAGAGAGAAGTCGGCGCCATCGTTCGCTACGGTGGTTCCAAACCGTTTCGTGATGCCGCACATGGAAATTGATGGGGTGGAGGTCATTGATTGGGCTCCTTGGAGGCGAGGAAAGGAATCTGAAGACGCATAAGTTGATGTGTAAGTCCGCGTCTCATTCTCTCTCCGATGGAACGACTATCTCGCCAGCGATAATCTTGGTCTTGAGATCTTCAACCCGAGTCAGTAGTTCTTGAGACAAGAGGCTACGGTTATCTTTATCTACGATGTACTCAATCCCGCCTTCCTTGAGTCCGTACACCTTCGCGCCGCCCGAAAAATTACCTTCCACGACGCTCTGAACGGTTTGGTAAATGGAAAGTTCGACTCCCTTAATCATGCTTGTCAGAACAAGTCCCGGCGCCAGATGATTACCGTTGGCGTCCACCCAGATAATGAATTGGTTCTTTTCTTTGGCCGCCTCGAGTATTCCCAGACTAGTCGCTCCCGCTCCGGCAAGGATTACATCGGCGCCCTTGTTGTATTGAGCGAGCGCAAGTTCCTTCCCTCTAGCCGGATCACTGAAGGCTTGCGGGGTTACCCCGGCATAATGCACCATCACCTCAATATCGGGACGCATCGCCAGGGCGCCGGCACGGTAGCCTGCCTCGAAGCTGTGCAGGAGCGGAATGTTCATGCCTCCGATAAATCCAATCTTGTTCGTCTCGGTTTTCATTGCCGCAATGGCTCCGACAAGGTAGGCGCCCTCATGCGCTTTGAAAAGCAAAGATTTGACATTGGGCGCTTTCACTTCCACATCGACGATTGCAAAGTTGATTTCGGGGAAGTCCGGAGCCACTCGGGTCATGGGTGCTTGAAACAGAAAACCTACGCCGATAATAAGATTGTATTTCAGTCGAGCAAGTTGTCGCAGCGCCCGCTCAATATCGGCGCTTTGTCCGGGAGTAATCTCTTTTAGTTCAATTTTCCACTGTTCGGCGGCTTTTTTCGCGCCAGCGTAGGAGGCGTCACAAAAAGACAAATCGCCGCGCCCTCCCGTATCATAGATTAATCCAATCTTTTTCGGCTTAGCGCCGGCATGGCTCGAATAACCTGGCGTTAGGAAGAAAATAGCAACCGAGATAAGAACGGCACATAGCTTGTCGTGCATGGTAAGGTCTGCTCCTTCGGTAAACCTGACGCGATGATTACAGATCGGAGTTGGCATCCGAATCTCGCTGATTTTTGTGAAACAGCTTGTAGATAGTAAAGTGATCCGGGGCGACCACGCCGCCCGAGACGAGCATTTTCATCGCGGTTTCAGGCTTCAGGTTCGTTTCACGAAGAATTTCCGCATTGCAGAAAAGCAAAACACCGGTTGTGGGGTTTGGACTCGTCGGAACAAAAACCGAAGTGAGGGGAACAGGATTTCCCTCCTCATGCATCTCGCCGGTCACGAACCCGATGACCCGCATACTCGCATTCGGCGACTCAATGGCGACGACACGCTTAAATATATTCGAGTGCTCGGGGCCCAAGACCATTCGCACAAGCTGCCGTACCGGCGCATAGACATCTCGCACGAGCGGAATTTTGGTTAAAACTCGCTCGCCAAGACCGACCAATTTTCTGCCTACGATGTTGGAAACGACCACCCCGGTGAGGTAGACCAGCAGGATTGTCGCCAATAGTCCCATTCCGGTGACATACTGTTCGCCCAAGATTCGTGAAACGATCGGCGCCAGCCAACCGTCAATCGTGATGAACAGAAAGCGTAAAACGAAAATCGTCACACTTAACGGCACAAGGGTCAAAACGCCCGCCAGAAGCGTGCTCTTGAAGTGGTTCTTTACGTTCATGTATAATCTTTGTTCCGGAGAGTCGCGTAAAAAGATATGGGAATACAGAAGCGGTAGGATGTTTGATTAATCCGCCGCCAATATGATAGCATACAAGCAGTGTATCGTCAACTTGATTGCGTGACAAGGCAGGGAAATCGCACCTGATTTTTGGCATAAGGAAAATTGGAAGGATGGAAGACGGGAAGGGTGAAAATTTTCCGACCTCGCATACCTCAAGCCAGATGGACACATACAACCCGCTGGATTCCCAAATACAATGGTCACAGTGTCGGGTTTCACTACGATTTGGGGGGTTTTAGCGGTGGCGGTATCTGGGCGCGGTTATCCTGTGGACGGATCGTTCTTGATGTGCCGTTCAACCCAACCTACGGATTTTCGCTGGAAAGTTAGATGCGATTCCCCCGGAAAGTTCCACATGGCAGTTGACTTTTCGGCTATCGTAGCATATTATGTTTGGAGTGAACTTTAGTCGCGTGAAGATATTATTGAAAAGCGGGTTTTCGCATGGCGCCGATTCGAGTCGGAAGCCCGCATTGTGTAGTCTACACCACACTGTGGGGGTCAGTAAGAAATGGCATATTCCAGTTTGAGAGATTTTGTCAAAGATTTAGAGAATGCAGGCGAGTTAAAACGAATAAAAGCCGAGGTGTCGCCCGACCTTGAAATCACCGAGATTACCGACAGGGTGAGCAAAGCCGAGGGGCCCGCGTTGCTGTTCGAGAATGTTGAGGGGAGCGAGATGCCGCTCCTAATAAACGCTTTCGGGTCTCACCGGCGAATGGCGATGGCGCTCGGCGTAGGAACGCTAGACGAGGTCGCGGATGAAATTGAAAGCCTGATTAAACTTGGCCCACCGGAGTCACTTCTTGACAAGGTAAAAATCCTTGGCGTTCTCGCCAAACTGACCAATTTTCCACCCAAGAACGTTAAACGGGGGGCGTGTCAGGAGGTCGTATTAACCGGCAATCAGGTGTCGCTTGCCGCCTTGCCAATCATCAAATGTTGGCCCCTTGACGCGGACAAATACATCACGCTTCCGCAGGTTTTCACACACAGTCTGAAGACGGGACAACGCAACGTCGGAACGTACCGTCTGCAAAGGCTTGATGATCGCACGCTCGCGATGCACTGGCAGATTCATCATGATGGCGCCGCGCATTACCGCGAATACCGCGAGGCGGGCAAACGAATGCCGGTTGCGGTTGCCATCGGCGGCGATCCCGTAATGTCATACATTGGAACTGCTCCGCTGCCAACGGGTATCGATGAACTCCTGTTTGCGGGTTTCCTCCGAAAATCGAATGTGCCGATGGTTCAGTGTAAAACCCTGGACATGAGTGTGCCGGCAGACGCCGATATTGTTCTGGAGGGATATATCGAGCCGGATGAAACCTGCATTGAAGGCCCCTTCGGTGATCACACCGGCTTCTATTCGCTCGCTGACGAATATCCCGTGTTCCACCTCACCGCCATCACGCATCGGAAGACCCCGATTTATCAGACGATTATCGTCGGCAAGCCCCCGATGGAAGATTGCTATATGGGAAAAGCGACCGAGCGTATTTTTCTGCCCCTGATTCGCACCCAACTGCCGGAGGTCGTGGATATGAACCTGCCGCTCTTTGGCGTGTTTCATAATTTCTGCCTCATTTCAATTGATAAACGCTACCCGTTCCACGCCAAGAAGATTATGCATAGCATTTGGGGACTCGGACAGCTCATGTTCAGCAAAAACGTCATTGTCGTTGATAAACATGTTGACGTCCAAAACGTGGAGGAAGTGTTCTTTTACGTAGGGAGTAATGTGGATGCGAAGCGGGATGTGACCATCGTGGAAGGGCCTGTCGATGTGCTGGACCATGCCGCTCCGCTGATTGGCGCAGGCTCCAAAATGGGTATTGACGCAACCACAAAATGGCGCGAGGAAGGTTACCAACGCGAATGGCCCGACGAGATTGAGATGTCGCGGGAGACGAAAGATCTTGTAACCAGTCGTTGGAAAACGTACGGGCTCGCGTAAAATTCAAGAATCAAAGGAAGCAAGGACATTGACGAATGCGCGAAGCTCAAGATTGTCAACGATCCTGGGAAGCCGTGGCGTTTGACGCGGTAAGGCGGGGTTTCGTTTCGGGGTCGCCCGGTTTTGTTGCCAGCTGAGGATTGTGCGCCGCGCGGACGTAACTCATCTTGAGATTATGCAGCACGCGCTCCAGAAATTCTTCCTCGGAAGCGGTAAGATTGCCGCGCGTTTTTTCCTTTAGCAACTTGATTGTGTCAATCATGCGTCTCGCCATGCCGAGGTCGATTTCTCTATCATCTGTTTCGGAGGTCCGCAATTGCCCCAAGTGAGCGCTAGCCGATAACGCATAATCGGAAATCAGCGCCGTGAAATCTACCGCCGACGACTGTGGATTTTCTCTTTGGATCGACTTCTGTCTTGCCTTGCGCCTTCTTTTTCTCATACGGATTCAAATTCTAATTGTTACACTCGTCAAAAACGATGATTTGCGTCATCAATGCGCCTGCCTGATTGTTGTTTTCCGGATTTTCATTCATTGCGAGGAAAATTACCCCCTCGTCGGGGGCGGGGTTGTCATATCGCGAACCTACCGCAAAAACAACATCGCCAATCTTGGCGAGGAGGGCGCCAACATTGGCTCCGGGAAAGAGAAAACCCTCTCCGCCGGGTGTATTTGCCACTCCCTCTCCGCCGCACCACCCGATGCGATTTCCCAAATCGGGCGACCATGCTCCCTCTGTATCAATCACAAGTCGCTGCCCCTTCTTGACGCGAACGTACGATTCCTGCCACTCTGGACTTGGACGCGCTGTTCGAATTACTGTTAATGCCACTAATGCCTCCTTGTTGGGTATCTCACGTTTATCTATTGTATACTCCACGCTGATCGAAACTGCGTCTTTTGTAGGATCAAGCGAGTGAACAACGAGTGCGATAGAAATCCCGAGATCTCCAGGTCGCGACGTGCGTCCTCGAGTCACGACTTCCTAATCGCGGCGGGGCAAGATGCCCCGCCTACGGTAGCGATTCTAGTTGTCGCGTAAGTCCTACGGTTCAAAACATCTGTTTAACCACGCTTGGAAGAGCCGTGTACAATGCCTTTCGGACTTGCAGCGACAAAAGGTGACGATGCAGAGAGAGTCCGCAAAGTCGCGAAACAAACCTCCGATCGCGCAGAGTTGCGCCCCACCACCTCCGATTACTCTTTCGTGCGGAGAGTCGCGGACACAATTTTGTCGTTCTGCTCAATTTTGTCCAACACGTCGATTCCGTTGACAACTCTCCCGAAGATTGTGTGAGGTTCGTCAGTCTCGAGTGTGTCAAGACAGATGTAAAACTCCGACGCATGGGATTCCACACCATCTCCGGCCATGGCAACAGCCCCGCGTTTATACTGTTGATTGGTCGTTTCCAGCGCCATCGTTTCATTTAATCGCGCAGAGCCTGCTTGAATCAGTTGACCCGCCTCAACACGATGGAAGGGTTGGCCATCATAGAATTTCAACCGCACGTTCTTAGCGAAGTTCTTCGCCGTTTGAGGGGCATCATCGGCGTAAAACGCTATCTCAATGTCCCCTTTGTCGGTCTTAATGAGAGCCGTAAGACTGCCGATGTCAGCCTCTGGCAGTTTTTCTTTCGGGGCTGACTGAACTTTAGCCTTACGCGCTACGGGTTTCGGCGCTTCTTTTCGTTCTTGTGTGCAACTTGCCAAGAATACACTAGCCAAGAGCGCAATCATACAAATAACAGACAAGTAGATGGTACCGATCGAGCGTTTGCTATTCGGACTTGACATATTTCGATCTCGCCTCCAATTTTACGGTTTTAATAACGTCGCCGACTCTAAGCTTGTCGACGACATCCATGCCTTTAATCACTTGCCCAAATGTAGTGTACCGGCCGTCGAGAAATCGTTGCGGTTTCAGACAGATGTAGAACTGACTTCCCGCGGAATTCGGCGCATTGGTTCGCGCCATCGCCACTGTGCCTCTGAGATGGGGACGTTGGTTGGCGTTGGTATACTCGTCGATAATCGTATAGCCGGGGCCGCCCGTGCCATCTCCGTTTGGATCACCTCCTTGAATGATGCTCAAACTCTTTGTGTTCTCCCTACGATGAAACGTAATGCCGTCATAAAAACCCTTTTCAATCAATTTTCTGAAATTTTCGACTGCCACCGGCGCGGAATCGGGATAGAATTGAATGACAAATGTCCCTTGCCCCGTCTTGACCACAGCCACTTGCTCTTTCGGTTCGTCAATCGGCGCATGGTTGGCTTGGCGGGTCGCGCAGCCGATTAGGAAGTTGCACGATATAATTACGAATATGAAACTCACAATCCGATAATGTTTTTGCATGAAGTTTCCTTGCCTTGCTGATTCTCTCTATTGATTCGCCGTATCGCAACACGCGCTACGACGTGAAACGAATGCATTGCTTCGGACATCTGCTATGCATTAACTACGGCGCCGTTTTCCATGACCAGTGGAAAAACCTCACCCGACAATTTCTGTCCATCCTGAACGGTAACAAAAGGCTTCATGGGGTGGTCGCCGCTGGCATCATATCGCGTTTCGCCCGTCATGTAGTGAATCCCAATCGCTCGGCGCGGATTTCCACTTGTGTTGGCGTGAGAAGCGTGCCAAGTCAAGGAATGGTGATAGTGGACATTGCCTTTGCGCACCGGACACAACTTCACCTCGATGTCGTTGCCTTCAAAGCTTGAAGGCATGACATCTAACTCCCCGACCTTGTGCAGAAAGTCAATTTGGTTCCCCCACAAATAGGATTGCGCGACCATACGCATACAGCCGTTTGACTCATCCACATCATCCAAGGCGACCCACGCTGTGACTTGGCTGGTCTTGGGGCTTAGGATTGGCCAATACGGTGAATCTTGATGCCACGCGTTAATCCCGCCAACCTCGGCGGGTTTGTACTGAATCTGATCGTGCCAAATGCGAATTTCTTCCGCTCCGGTCAACTGCGAAATCTCGCGGACTATCCTTGGATTGTGAACCAACCGGCGAAAAGGCTCGCTCGCCTGCCAAATGTTCACGATTTGCCAGACGGGGCGCGTCTCATCACGAGAGAGATTAGAAATTCTTACCGGCTGCGGCACAGGCGCGTCCTGTTCTTTTATGACTCGGGCAAGCTCACCTCTCAACACTTCCACCTCGTCGGCATCCAAAATCTTGTCGCCGAGCAGAAAGCCGTTTAAGCGGAACTCTTCAACGTAAGCTTGACTGAGCACTATCTCTTTCCTCTGACAGATGATATTTTATTATATTAGCACATAATTTGAATGTGGTAAAGTAAAATCTATCGTGGCAAAGGAGATATCCCATTAAAATAAGTTGACATTGATTTTCCTACAAAGTATAATGATGTCGCTATTATCATTACATTGCGAAGGACATCAACACCCCATGCCACTTTTTGATTGCGCATTTCTTGTCGATACATCGAATACTTGGCGCCGGCGTTATAGCGGCGGGGTGGAGAGGCAGCTAGAGCATTGAGACTGAATCTATAGCTCGATAGGACTTCAAAAAGCCGCAGGTGGATCAAATACCCGCGGCTTTTTTGTTTCCAATGAATCGAATGTACAGTAAGGAGAAAATAATGAATCGTATCGCTTTAACGGGAATTAAGCCAACGGGACCGCCGCACATCGGCAACTACCTCGGCATGATTAAACCGGCGCTGGAATTGGCACAAGATCATCAGGCGCTTTATTTCTTGGCAGATTACCACGCGCTGACAACAGTGAAGGATCGGGATCGGTTGATTCAGTTGACCTATGAGGTCGTGGCGGCGTGGATAGCGTTGGGCTTGGATCCGGATAAGGTCATATTCTATCGTCAGTCGGACATCATCGAAGTGTTCGAGTTGACCTGGATCTTGGACTGTTTCGCCGCCAAGGGGTTGCTCAATCGAGCGCACGCTTACAAAGCGATTGTCGATGAAAACCTCAAAACTGGGCGCGATCCCGACAAGCAAATCAACATGGGATTGTTTAACTATCCCGTGCTGATGGCGGCAGACATTTTGCTCTACGGCAGCCATGTTGTCCCCGTCGGATTGGATCAGAAGCAGCACCTTGAGATGACGCGGGATATTGCCATAGCATTTAACAAGAATTACGGGGACATCTTGACGCTTCCCGAAGCGTCAATCAAAGAAGAGGTCATGACCATTCCGGGCACCGACGGACGCAAGATGAGCGCGAGCTACAACAACACCCTACCCGTTTTCGCGCCGCCGAAGGAGTTGCGCAAACGGGTGATGCGAATCGTCACGGATTCCAAGCGTCCGGAAGATCCGAAGGACCCCGAATCGTGCAACGTGTTCGCGATCTATCGGCATTTTGCGGCTTCGGACGCGGTTGACTTGACGCGCCAGCGGTACCTCCAAGGCGGGCTGGCGTATGGAGAACTAAAAGCCGAGTTGTTTGACTTGCTTGAATCGACTTTTGGAAGCGCACGCGAGAAGTATAACGAACTACTGGCGGATCGAGACGAAATTGATCGAATCTTAATGAAAGGCGCCGAGGAAGCGCGCGCCATTGCCTTGCCGATTATAGAGCGAGTGCGTCAAGCCGTTGGGGTCGCGAAGTGAATTTCAGTGGTTGATTGATATACAACCCTCCCTTGCGGGAGGGGCATCCTGCCCCGAATTGTTTTGGCGCATTGAATTCCATGGTTTGACGAATGAACAATCCCCCCTTGTGGGAGGGGCATCTTGCCCCGAATTGTTTTGGCGTATTGAATTCCAGGGTTTGATGAATGAACAATCCCCCTTGTGGGAGGGACATCCTGCCCCGAATTGTTTTGGCGTATTGAATTCTAGGGTTTGATGAATGAACAATCCCCCTTGTGGGAGGGACATCCTGCCCCGAATTGTTTTGGCGCATTGAATTCCATGGTTTGACGAATGAACAATCCCCCCTTGTGGGAGGGGCATCTTGCCCCGAACGTTCGCGTATTTGCCTATTGGAATCTTCCCGCCAACGGCGCCGCTGCATACTATCAACCCAAGTTGACCAACCATTATGGACGGCAACATGATTGCACTGATAACCAAAGAGTTGCGTTACCATGCAAGTCAACGAAAGTTCAGGCGAATTCAACCAGTCATAGTAGGTTTGCTTTCCCTAGTCCTATTGGCTGCCGCATTCGAGTTGTTTGCGCATGCCCAAACAGGCGCGCAAATCAATGTTGGCTACGGAATTTACTCGATACTGGTGATCGCGCTTTTCGTATGGATACTGTGTTTTGCCGTGCCGCTTCAAGCAATGGAAGCGATACAGGTTGAGATTCGAGGCGCCAGTTTCGACCTTCTCAGAATGAGTTCGATCAGCCCCGCGGGGCTATTGGCTGGAAAACTCGCGGCTTCCGTTATTGCCGCTCTTTGGACGATTTGGCTTGTCACGCCTCTGTTTTGGTTGTCAATCTACACCGGCGGTTTGAGCCTTAATCAATTGCTAGGGTGCGGGTTGGTATTCATCGCGTGCATATCGCTTTTTTCAATGATTGGCATCTGCTTTGCGCTGTCGTCGAACTCCATTCGGGCGAGGGGACGTAGTTACGCCGCGATTCTGCTCTTGACCCTCTTGCCGCCAATCTCATTGCAAACGCTTCCGGTTGATGGCGTTCTATTAAACCTGTTAAGCGCCCTGAGTCCTCTGAGCGCCCTGTTATCTATTGTTGGATTGTATCCGAACGCGTTCATAATAGGTTTCCCGCTGTGGTCATGGATGGTGTGTATCTACGTTGTGGCAACCGCTCTTCTGTTTTGGCTTGCGGTGAGGCGGCGTTTCAGTACGGATTGATATCCCTATCGCACTCGTTATTCACTCGTTTGAGGGATCCCTATCGCACTCGTTATTCACTCGTTTGATCCTACCGGGAACGCGGCAGGCGTATGGTAAGGACTTGCAATCATTCTTACGGACGAGTATAATGATGTGGGCATCCGCTGGCGTCCCACTATGCCATTTCTCGAAAATGACAGTGCATGAATGGCGCGAATTATAGTCGCAATCCGGAGAGAAATCTCTATCTTACTCATTACTGGACCAACAGAAATTTGTATGACCTCTCGATTCCTGTTCATAATACTTATTGTCGCGCTTGCTTCTCCGCAACCGGTGGAATCCGCAATTGATGGGGTTAACCTATCCGGTCAATTCCGATCGCGATCAGAGTTTAACGCCATCGATTTCAATACGGATACTCCCGCAACTCGGGCTACGCGACTGCGAATCCGCCTAAACGCCGCCTTTCAGCCTGCAGACAAAATATCGACGTTTGTGCAGTTGCAAGATTCACGATTTTACGGGGCTGAACCCAATACGCTGTGGGATACCCATAACGTTGATCTGCATCAAGCCTATCTGCAAGTGGACGACTTCATTGGCGATAAGTTGACGTTGAAAATGGGGCGCATGCAAATGGCGTATGGCGAGGAGCGACTAATCGGCCGCGTAGATTGGCACAATGTCGGACGTGCTTTGGACGGCACGCGGCTCCGCTACGCGCTCAGCGAATTGTCCACATTGGACATTTTCGGAACGAAAGTGATTCAGCGCGCGGACTATGAGAGTCCCGCGGACAGCGGGTTTTACTTTGGCGGGCTATACGCCTCTCATCAACCTAAAGAATCCTATCGCGTCGATCTCTACATGCTGGGGGAATTGAACCGCAGAGAGACGGGGGTTCAGGGAGGCGATCTCCAGCGAATCACAATCGGTACATACGACACGGGAAAATTCAATGCGATCGATTATGGTATAGAAGCGGCTGTCCAGTTCGGCACGCGCTATAATTCCTCAACCGAGGAGCGTCAACGCATATCCGCATTCATGTTGACCGGCACTGTCGGTTATACTTGGGACGCGGACTACAAACCTCGTCTCGCGATTGGATACGATTACTTGTCTGGCGGCGAGCCTGCCGATGAAGATTACAAAGCGTTTGATACGCCGTTTGCTACGTACCACAAGTTTTACGGATTCATGGATTATTTCACAAGCATTCCGGCTCATACCGAGGGCAGGGGATTGCAAGATCTCATGATAAAATTCGAAGTTGCGCCGCACAAGAAGCTTATTGTCAAGGCAGACGTGCATCAGTTCATGCCCGCGAAAATGGCGACAAACGGGGACAGTTATGGACAAGAGGTCGATATAACTGTGCGCTATCGATATCATACGGTTCTGGGATTTGAGTTTGGCGCTTCGCTCTTCATGCCGGACAACTTGATGCGAACCAGGTTCAGCGGAAACGACGACCGAGCGTTTTGGGCATATCTGATGACAACGACGAACTTCTAATACTAATTCCTAATCAATGAGTTGCACGCATCGGGTGATTGTATACTGCACGCGGTCAGAAATTGCGTCTAATACTAATTCCAAATCTATAAGTTACAAGGACCTGCAGTTTGTAGTTGCTCAATTCATTGAGCGCCTCCGATTGATTGTAACATTTAGATTTTGAAATCGTATAAGCGCGCTGCACAAACGCATAATCCTTCGTAGGGGTTGGGTTCCCCAACCCATTGGGCGAGGCAACCTCGCCCCTACGAATGCCGGTATATCTCATACTAATTCTGAACCTATAAGTTACAATCATCGGCGGTTCGTCGCGACCGGGAGATCGCTCCTACAGTTGGTTGGCGTAAGGTGTAAATTCATCAACTTGTGCCCGCGAGGTTGTTCATGCTTCATGTCACTATAATCGGCGGCGGGATTTCGGGGTTGGCGACCGCGTTTTATCTGCAGGAAAAATCCCGAAAGTGCGGCGAGGAAATTCAGTATACGCTCGTCGAAAGCGATTCGCGTCTCGGCGGGAAAATCGTCACGGAAAGAGTCGGAGATTTCGTAATCGAAGGCGGGCCAGACCTGATGTTGACCCAAAAGCCGTGGGGCGTGCAACTTTGCCGCGATCTCGGCTTGGAAGACCGGCTCATTTCTACAAACGATGACCGACGACACACCTTCCTGCTCCAGAAGGGCAAACTCGTACCCTTTCCCAATGACTTTACGCTTCTTCCCACGCGGTTGACCTCATTCATCCGATCTCCCATGTTTTCTCTCCGGGGAAAACTGCGCATGGGAATGGACTTAATTATCCCGCCGCGCAAGGAAATCGGGGATGAAAGCCTCGCAGATTTCATCCGTCGTCGGTTCGGTCAGGAAACCGTCGAAAAAATCGGGGGACCTCTGCTCGCGGCGATTCACCAAGCTGACCCGGAACGGTTGAGCCTGCTGAGCGCCTTTCCCCGTTTTGCCGCTATGGAGCGGGAACACGGAAGTTTGATTCGGGCAATGCGGGCGCAAAAAAGGAAACAGCCGCCTTCGAAAGGAAAGCGCCCGGCGATATTCAAGAGCCTGAAACTTGGGTTGGGCGAAATGGTGGAGGCGTTGGCAGAGCGTCTGAACGGTGAGCTGCGAACAGGTAGTCCCATAACCAATGTACGCCCTCGGAGCAACGGGTTTGAGGTAACGCTGCGCGAGGAGGTTTTCTTAACTGACGCGCTGGTATTGGCTGTGCCGGCGTATGTCGCCGCCGAGTTGGTGACGCCTTTTGCGTCCCGACTTGGAGAGATTCTTGGAACGATTCGCTATGTATCTTCGGGCACCGTTTCGCTGGGTTTTCGAAAGGCTGACGTTGAAAAGTTGCATAAACTGGACGGGTTCGGATTCTTGGTTCCCAAATCGGAAGGCAAGATTATTTCCGGATGCACGTGGTCATCTTCCAAGCTACAGCGCCGCGCGCCCGACGATGGCGTGTTGATACGGGTTTTCGTTGGCGGTCCCGGCCAAGAGGACATAGTTGCCCTGGACGACAGTGATTTGGTGCAGTTAGTACGCCGTGACATCGGCGATATTATGGGAATAACCGCCGAGCCCATTGTTCAGCGAATCCATCGCTGGCGCCGCGGACGTCCGCAGTACGATGTCGGGCATTTGGATCGCGTCGCGAAGATTGAAACTCTCGCCGACACAATCCCCGGTCTGTTCTTTACGGGCAGCGCCTATCGCGGTTCGGGGATTCCGGACTGCGTAAAGGACGCTCTGGATACAGTTGACCGAATTTTTTCGTATGGGAACGGATGCGGCTAATGGCTATCGTCCAACTATACTTGGCGCCGCTTGGAATTGCTCTTCCCCGTCGGTGCGGTTTCCAACCGCACCGATGTTCCAACATTTGTAGGAGCGATCTCCAGGTCGCGACATGCGTTCCCCGTGGGATCAAACGAGTGGATAGCGAGTGCGATAGAAATCCTCGCGGTTTCCAACCGCACCGATGCTCCTACCGAGGTCGCGTAAGGCGGTTTACGGCATACGGAGTATGCCTACTACTATGCGACATCCTTTACAATCCTGTCGATTTGGACGACGGCTCCGAGTATTGATTCCAGTTGTTCCAAGTCGACCATGTTCGGCCCATCGCACAGCGCTTCATCGGGACGATTGTGTACCTCCATGAACAACGCATCAATTCCCGCTCCCGCCGCCGCTCTTGCGAGATGTCCTACAAATTCTCGCCGTCCCCCCGAATTTTTTCCCAAACCGCCGGGTTGCTGAACACTGTGGGTGGCGTCAAAGACCACGGGAAACCCCGTTTCCCTCATAACCGGAAGCGATGTCATATCGACCACCAGATTGTTATAACCGAAAGAACTCCCTCGCTCGGTCAGTAGAATTTGCTCGTTTCCCGTGGATGCTATCTTCTCAATAACGTTCCCCATGTCCCAAGGCGCCATGAATTGCCCTTTCTTAACCTTAACCGGTTTTCCGGTTTTTCCAACCGAAACCAGCAAATCCGTTTGGCGGCATAGAAAGGCGGGAATCTGCAGAACATCGAGAGTCGACGCCGCCAAGTCAACTTCGTTTACACCGTGGACATCCGACAGCACCGGCACGCCGATCTTTTTTTGCACATCTTCTAACGTCCGAATGCCTTGCTCGACACCCGGACCCCGGTAGGAATCGATCGAAGAACGATTCGCCTTATCGTAAGAAGACTTGAACACGAATGGCACGCCGATTCTCTCGGAAACCTCTTTGATCGCTTCCGCCATGTGGAGCGCGTGGTCGCGACTTTCGATGACACACGGTCCGGCAAAAAGCGCCAGCGGGCGCCCGCCGCCTATCTTGATATCCCTTATTCGAACGATTTTTCCTTTCACCGCTGTTCCTTCGGATGGCGTTTCCTTTTCCGATATAATCAGATCGCATATTTCCCTGACAGCGCCAGCCCCGCCGCATTTTGCCGTGACGTAGTCGGCGCAACGCTTCACTTGATCGTGCGCATCCGCGACGGCAACGCGAAGTCCGGCTGACGAGAGCGCGTCAAGGTCTCCCACGTCATCGCCAATGTATAGTGTTTCTTCCGCCGATATGGCGCAGGATTCAAGAATCTCCTTTAGCGCCGCGGGTTTGTCACTCACCCCCATATAGAGATTATCTATAGCCAACTCTTGCGCGCGCCTTCGGAGCGGTTCACTGCTTCTACCCGAAATGATAGCGGTTCGAATCCCGTGCCGCTTAATCTGCTTCAGCCCTTCTCCGTCCCGAACATTGAACGCTTTAATCTCCTCCCCTTTATCCGTGTAGTAGAGTTGCCCGTTTGTCAATACGCCATCGGCGTCTGTCACCAAGAGTCGGACTTGCGGGAGTCTCTGTATGAAAGTCATAATAGTGTCGATCGCCCTTTTTGTACGACATTATAGTGGCATTGCCGACTCAAAGTCAAATGCAAAAGACAAAAACGATTCTCGTTGACATCGGCATGAAGGTCATTTATAATAGTGATTTACCATGCGTAATGCGTAACGAGATTCAAGGCACGGGTAGCGATATGGTTATTTGACTCGGCGAATGGCGCATTACGGGTCAAGGCGCCCGGTCTAGGCGCTTGACAATTTAACAATTGTTCGGAAATACGAAGCATATCAATTTTGGCTCATGTAAAGAAAGCGCGCATGAAACCGAGTTTTTTCTTGAAAACTCGGTTTCTCAATTTCGCTTTGCACCCTCTTTTGACATGAGCCTCAGTTTTTGACACAGTGGTAACCGAAAAAGGATACTTCCATGAATATCTACGTCGGCAATTTATCGTTTGACGCGACGGACGATGACTTACGAGAAGCTTTTGAAAAGCACGGTCGGGTCGACTCCGCGAACGTTATCATAGACAACTACAGCGGTAGATCCAGAGGATTTGGATTCGTCGAAATGCCCGACGATTCAGAAGCCCGAGCCGCAATCTCGGCATTAGACGAACAGGAGTTGATGGGAAGAGCGTTGAAAGTAGACGAAGCTCGACCCCGTCGGCAGGGCGGACGCGGTCGAGGCGGCGGCGGCCACAATAGACACGATGATGACTCGTGGTAGACGCTACTTAATCAGGAAACCGAGTTTTTTCAACGCGGAAAGGCGCGTTTGACCCAAATCGACCGCCAGCCTTTGATTAAGGTGGGCAACCTAAACCAAAAACTCGGTTTCTTGTATACCTTCAACGATGAGAAGAAACCGAGTTTTTTCAACGCAGAAAAGCGCGTTGGCCCCAAATCACCCGCCAATTTTTGATAGGGGGCGCAAATCTGAACCAAAAACTCGGTTTCTTGTAACTTGAGCGGTCTGAGTTACCGCCCCAAACTGGCGCAAACCAGTTCTCTATCATTCCGTACGAACACGTGTTTCCCGGCAAATGCGGGGTGTGCCCAGCATACCCCGCCGCGCTGGTTCAGTTGATCGCGAGTCGGTTCGATCAGTTTTGCCCGACTGATGATGTTCAACCCGTCCGGCGACAGACTCGTGATGAGCAACTCCCCGCGTTCGTTGAACATCCAAACTTTGTCCGCGTTCTGGACAAAATGAATCGTGCTCCAACGCGCCTTCGGAACTGCCGAAAGATCTTCCCAAATGCGATCTCCGGTGCGAGCGTCCAGACAACGCAACTCGCCATAACTGTCAACCCCGTAGATGTAATCATCCAAGATGACAGGCGTCGACATGATGGGTTGAATGCCATCGGTATTCTTTTCGTCAGCGCCTCTCCGCCACCACATCTCTTCAACCGCCAGGCGTTCAGTGTCGACTTTGAGCATCATCGATCCCTCATAGAAACCCGCCATGAATAGTCGATTTTTGTACAGCACAGGCGTGGCAATGGCAAGAATGACGCCTTTCGGTGGAAAAGGGTGTACCCAATACGACTCGCCGCTTTGTGGGTTAAGACCAACCACATTGTCGCCTGTCCAGCAGACGAGAACGCGTTTGCCGGCTTGTTCAATCACGATGGGCGCGGCGTAAGAGGCGCGATCATCCAGCGCCTTCCACCTTTCCTCCCCGGTTTCGCGGTCGAACGCAACGATACAGGCGCCCGGCGATCCGCCGACTTGGACAATCAGGAGGTCGTTTTCAACGAGGGGAGCGCTGGCGATGCCCCAGACGGGCATCTGAATGTTGTACTCGGCGTTAAGGTCCCGTTTCCAACGAAGATCGCCGTTTTCGGCGTCCAAACAGTATAGGTGCCCCATCGTTCCGAGCGCGTATGCAAGCCCATCGTGAACGGTGACGGAAGCCCGCGGTCCAGCCATATAACCGACATTCCTGTATTCACAATCGTAAGAGATAGACCAAATCTCCTCACCGGATTCCGCGTCGAAACAATGAACCCGTTCAATCTGCTTGGGGTCTGTAACGCGGTCGGTCACGAACACGCGCCCATCCGCCACCGTTGGGCCGCTGTAGCCGCTTGACACGGGTACGCGCCATCGAACCCTCAGTTCGGGCGCGTCGAATTTCTCAACGATGCCGGTTTCATGCCATACCCCATCTCGGTTGACGCCTCGCCACTGGGGCCAATCGTCCGCAAACAGCGACGACACGCCGATAAAGATGAACAATCCCGATAGAATAATCTTCATATCAATCTCCCGCTTATGTCAAAAATCTTGCTAGAAACCGAGTTTTTCCCCAAAACTCGGTTTCTTAGCCTGCACTGGCCACTGCCTTTCCCTCACTGGCCACTGACCACAGGCCACTGCCTTTCAGTTTTTCCCAAAACTCGGTTTCTTCAGGGTCGTTTTGCGCCTTCTTCTGATATAAACCCAATCACCGAATCGCCACTCTACGACCACTACTCCCGATAATCCTCCGCGGCGCCCGTAGGCACGTAGCCGATGACCTCGCGGGCGTGCTCGAGGTCGCGAAATCCCCAGCGGTTGTTCGACAGCGCGTAGAAGATGTCATACTTGAGATCGGCAGGCGCATCAAGGCAACATTCGACGATTCGGGCAATGTCAGCCTTGCTGCAGTAGACCGCAAAATGACGAGGCGTGGATGGTTTGTCCTCCTGAAGCACGCCCCCCATACGCAAACAGAGAATGGAAAGATCTGTTGTATCCGCGTAATGCCGTCCGAGAACTTCTCCAAAGACCTTGCTGCAGCCGTACAATCCTCCGGGCCAAGGGGCGGTCTGATGCGTCAACTTCTCCCACGTTTCCGGCGCCTCGTCGTAGCGACCTTCGGAAAGCGCTCTGTACGGCATCACGCTTTCCCAACCGGCAACTGCCGCGCCGCTGCTGGCAAATACGATTCGCTTGACACCGGCGCGACGAGAGGCTTCAAATACGTTGTACGTGCCGACGATGTTGTCGTTGAGAATCGCATCCCAAGTTTCACCCGACCTCGCGAACGCCGCCATGTGAACCACGGCGTCAATGCCTTCGAACGCGGGCTGAATCGCGTTTAAGTCACCGATGTCGGCGGTATGGCACGGCACGCCCGGTACGTTGCGGCGATTCAACGCGCTCAACTCGAATCGGCTCTGTAAGTGATCACGTAGCACGCCACCCACCAAGCCGCTCATTCCCGTGATTAGAACTTTATTCATATAGATAATCTCACTCTCTTGCTCGTAGGATTTACACCGCTATAGGCGGTCGCGACCGGCGCGTCCATTGTAGGAGCGATTTCCAGGTCGCAACCGGCGCGTCCACTGTAGGAGCGATCTCTAGGTCGCGACATGCGCTCACCGTAGATGCGGTTTCCAACCGCACCTACCGCCAGACGCTTAAAAACACGCAATTTTCAGCAGCGTGAAGTATAGAAGCGGGTTACGGCACACGGCGTGTGCCTACTACTATCGTTACTTCCGTATCAACATCTTGCGCGTCGCCGCGAACTCACCCGCCGTCAGCGTGTAGAAATAGAGGCCGCTGGCGACAGGCTCGCCGCGCCCGTTGCGGCCGTCCCAATACAGCGCGCGGCTCCGGCTCCGGTACATCCCCGCCGCTTGATGCCCCACCGCCAAACGCCGAACAACTCCCCCGTTCATGTCATAAATCGTCAGCATGACCTCTGCGGGCGTCGCCAACTGATACGCTATCCAAGTTTCGGGGTTAAACGGGTTCGGATAGTTGGCGTGCAAGGCTGTTTCTTGGGGAATCAGGGTGGCGAGCAGACTTTCGAGATTCGCGATGCCCTGTCGAAAGGCAATTGAACCGTCATCGGCGAGCCGCGCGTCCGCGATCCACGCCTCAATCGTTGCCGCGTTTACGCTCCCGGATGCTGGCGCGGCGGCGCCCGCGATTCCCTGCGCGACGAGGGTGAGATCGAGAATGTTGACTACTCCATCGCCGTTAACATCGGCGCTTGAGTTGGGCGGGATACTTTTCCCCAACTGCTGCGCGACGCGAATCAGGTCCAGAATGTTGACGACCCCGTCACGATTCACATCCCCGGTTAATAGCCGTTCCTCTACGGTGATGTGGATTTCAAGGGGAGTTGCGGGGATACTTTCCTCGGTCACGGAACCGAACAGGAAGTTCTGAAGGGCCATTTTCGTTTCGCCATCGGATTTCGCTTTGAACCTCACCTGAAGAACGGAGCCGCTCCCGCTCGCGCCGCCGCTGGTGATGCGCGCCGCGCTAAATCCGGTAATTTTTCCATTCGTGTTGTCAATTCCCCCGCGCCGAAAGAAGGTCGCTCCGCCATCGCTCTTGAGAAAGTCGCCTTCACTCACCTCAACCGCTTGCAGGATTTCAGGGTTGAAGTCAATATCGAACTGCCATCCCGCCAAGTCGGTGACATTTTCGGCGCGGATATCAACGTCAAAGGTATCGCCGATGTGAATCGGCGTCTTGGAAAAGGCGTAGCCTATACCGGTACCCACAGTGTATTCGGTGCCAGCTTCAAATCCGAAAAAGGCGTTTGAATGGTCATTAGAACGGGTGCCTACCGCAATCAACAGGACATTTCTCCCTTGCCGAAGCGTAATAGGGAAAAAATTACTGTAACTGTCGTTCGGCCAGTGACCAAGATGCTCGGAAATCAGAGGCCCGTTGAGCCAGACCTTTACCCCTTGTACGCTACCGACGTACATTGTTGTTTGTTGTTCCCGAAGTGAATACAGGGAGACCGTGCCATAGATAACGCCATCGGGAAGTGTGTGTCCCAGCATGTCATCAAGGTTGTCCCATCCTGTAGGCGGAAGTTTGTGGGCTGTCCACATCTCATCGCCAACAGGCTTCCCCTCTGTTGCGCCAAAGGTGGCAACCCCTTCTTCTGTAAGTCTTCCACCACTCGCATCTGCGAGTAAATCCGTACCGCTATCCAGTCTTGTGTCCGGCAGCAAAACCCATAGCCAGGGGCCTTCTATTTTCGGACCTCCTTCCGGGAAGCCTGGATTGGCATGCCAAACGATCTTGGTATTCTGGCGCATAGCAATGAGGGGCGAAAAGTCGGTGATATCATTGTGATTGACCGCCAGCCACTTCAAGTTGGTTAATCCCGCGAGCGGCGATATATCCAAGATGTTATTTTCTTCAAGATTGAGCCGATTTAGGCCGGTTAACCCCGCAAGCGGCGATACATCCATTATTCCGTTTCCTCTAAGATAAAGATTTGTCAGACTGGTCAAACCCGCCAATGGCGAAAGGTCCGAAAACTCTGCGCCGCAAATATCCACCTTCTCCAGTGTTGTTAAACCCGCGAGAGGTGACAAGTCGGAAATGGGGCTGCCCCATGAGCGAATCCATCTGAGGTTAACTAATCTTGCAAACGGGGATATGTCAGAGACTGGGTTGCCGCTAAATCTAATGTTCTGTAGGTTTACTAGCGTGACAATTGGTTTTAGGTCAGATATGCTGTTGCCCCCAAGTACCAGACTCTCCAGTTTGATTAAGCCAGCAACCGAGGAAATATCGAATACGTTGTTAGAAGAAAATTGTAATTCGACCAGATTTACTAGATTTTCAAGGGGCGAAAGGTCGGAGACCTGACAGTGATTAAAGCGAAGGTCAGTGAGATTTTTCAAGCCCGTCAGAGGAGAGAGGTCGGATATAGGGTTGGTATCAAGCAACAACGCGTCCAGCTTGATTAAACCTGCTAGTGGTGAGAGATCGGAAATCCGATTATCCTTAAGAAATAACCCCCTAAGATTGGTTGCATAATGGATGCTTGTCAAATCACGGATTCCCCTGTTTTCCGCGTTTAGATTTACCAATCCCTCCATCTCCTCCGCAGTAATCGGGGCATTGGGGCTTTTGCCGAGTTCTTCTGCAACCGCCGCACGCAGATTGGAATCGGGGAAATGAACCTGCCCTCCCGGTAACACATCCGGCTGTGTCACAACCGGAGGCTCTCCAACCTGCTGCGGGTAATCCAACGCATACATTACGTCCCGGAAACTTGATGTCCAAGCGTCGCGTTTCACGCTCCCGTTCTCGGTGTCTAGCGCAAGCAAACCGACGCTCTGCAGCCCTATATTTTCACGAACCCTTTGGAGGAAGGTTTGGGTTTGCAACCCGACCACGGCGGCGGCATACGCGGCGTCCACCGGCCCCTGAAACACCTCGTGGAATCGTGAAATCGGTTCAACACCGTCAAACGTACCCCCCGTGGCTTCAAGCGCTGCTCTGTATTTTTCCATGTCTTGAGTCACACGGGCATCCATGACTGACTGTTCCACGTAGAGCCTCAGCGCCTGCGCTTTGTTATAGGGCGGATTGGCGTTGCTCTGAATCACCGGGCGCACTTGGTCTTCAAAGGTTTTCATCCCCTCCGTATGACAACCGAAGCAGGAAAGCCCGTTGCGCACCGTCGGGTCGCTGGCGGCAGGGTTTGAGACGATGTTAATCGGCGCTTCATCCAACCGGAATCCGGAGACGTTGACAACGTAATATGCCTGCAACCCGTTTGGAAGATTGAACACCGCCTCACCGCCATCGTGCGTGAAAGAGAGCGGGTGGGTAAAAACGTTCTGTGTCCCGACACTGCCGGCAAAGTCGTAGCTCTTCCAATACGCCCCGTATCGGGAGGTATGGCGCTCTACCACCCGGTTGTTATTGGACACTCCCGAATTGTTGAATCCCGCCCGCCAGACGCGAACCCCGGGGGCGTTCGTCAGATTGCGAACGACATCCACCTCCAAGCGCGTCTCCAATTCTCTTTCAGTCAACGGCAGAGAAAGCAGGTCGTGGTAGAGCGGCGGGCTAGCTGCCTTTGCGATAAACCAGTCGATATGGACCGACGGTATATCGCACTTCATCTGGGTCTGCAACCGTCCGAGTTGTGTCTGCAGCGCTGTCTGTTCCGGCGCGTCAAACGGGATGTGATAGGGGTACTCCTCCTCTATCGTCGTCCAGCCATCGTTGGCATCCCACTCGTAGTGTCGAAGGTCGATGTAAAAGATGGTTTGCCCCGCGTCAATGGGGATTGGGTTGATAATGGTCGCCCCCCATGAGAGGCTGTTGACCAATTTGTAGAGCGCTTTGCGGTACTCCTGAAGAATCTCCGCCGTTTCGCCGGCGTTATACAGATGCGTGAGGGTGAAGTAGCGCGCGTAAGCGCGGTCAAACGGTTCGAGTGACATGAGGTGCGTTTCAATGGTATTGAGTTTTTCTGCGGGCGAGATAAATGGCCGGTCGGTAGCGGGTGCGGTCTTCCAGTCGGGCGCGCCCGCCAATATCCACTGTCTGATGGTCTCAATCGACTGAGGAGGTAACTGAGGCTGTCCAAGCGGCATCTGCGCGCCGTTTTCGGTTGGTCCAAGCAGGCGTTTGTACAATTCGGAGGCGTCGGGGTTTCCCGGCGCCACCGTACCTCCATCAATGAGCGCCGTGTGTTCCATGAGGAGCGATTCGCGATAGGCGCCGTCGGGACCATGGCAGATAAGGCAACTCCCTTGAAAGATGGCATAAGTGTCTTGCGCTATCTGCGATTGAGCGGATAAATTTTGAGAACCTGCGGCGAAAGACAATAGACACACCAAAGCAAAAATGAAATGACGTTTATACATCAAGATTATCTCCTTATATACTGCGCGATATACTGCGCGCTGTCAGAAATTGCGTCTAAGGTACACATATTGATACTGTAGGAGGGATCTCCCGATCCCGACAAGTTGCTCCCCCCCACGCCACGGCGGCGCCGTCCACGTGTTGAACCAGCGACAATCCGTAGGTTGGGTTGAACGGCACATCAGGAACGACTCGCCCACAGGCTAACCGCGCCTAGACACCGATACCGCTAAAAGTCCCAAAATCGTAGTGAAACCCAACACTGCGACCACTGTATTGAAAAATCCACCGGATTTTATGTATCCATCCGGTTTGAGGTATGGGTGGACGGAAATTTTTCACTCTTCCCGTCTTCCATCCTTCCAATCTTCCTTATGCCAAAAATCAGGGGCGATTCCCCTGAAGCCCAACCTAGACGCACTTGCATGTCAATCCGCCATCAACAACAAGCTCCGTGCCCGTGATATACTTCGCCTCATCGGACGCCAGAAACAGCGCGGCGTAAGCCACATCCCAAGCGTCACCCATTTTCCCGGTAGGGCAAAGGTCATCGCGAATCGCGATCATCTTCTCGACATCGCCATCGGCATAAGCCTCCGCGAGCCCCGCCGCCACCATCGGCGTGTTCATGAAACCGGGCAGAATGGCGTTGGCGCGGATGTTCTTTTTCGCGTACTGTATGGCAATGCTCTTCGTTATCTGGTTGATGCCTCCCTTGGTGGCGGCGTAAGAAACATAGGGGACGCCCAGCCAACGTATGGAAGCGATCGACGAGATGTTGACAATAGCGCCTCCGCCCTGCGCCTCCATGTGCGGCAGCGCATATTTGCAGGTCAGGAACACGCTCTTGAGATTGACGTCATTGGCGCGGTTCCAACTCTCCTCGCTTGCCTCGACACAGCCTCCGAGCTCGATGATGCCGACGTTGTTGTGGAGAATGTCGATGCGACCGTAAGCGTCAAGGCAACTGTCCACCATTTCCTCGACATCGGAAGCCTTGGAGACATCCGTCGCACGGATAGCGCATATTCCGCCTTCCGCGTCGATGATTGCCTTCGTTTCTTCAACCGCCTCCGGATTGATATCGACAGCGAAGACTTTGGCGCCTTCGCGCGCGAAGAGTACGGCGGTGGCTTTTCCGTTGCCCCAGCCCGGACCAATCGACCCGGCGCCGGTGACGATTGCAACTTTGTCTTTTAAGCGTTCTCCCATTGCCCTCTCTCGGTAGTTGGCGTTTATTCTCATGACATCGGAAATTCGGCGGGACGCGCATCAAGCAGGCGCCTAATCCCTCTTGGCGGTCATTGTATCATTCTGTCGTGCCTATTGCAAGCGGTTTGTCGCATTTCGGTTGCCGACGCTACCCAGTTTCGCTATAATGGAGCCATCGACATACTTTGCCATTGAGCCGCACACATACTTCGCGCTGTTAGAAATTGCGTCTTTTGTAGGAGCGATCTCCCGATCGCGACATGCGTTCTCCGTAGGTGCGGTTTCCAACCGCACCCATTGAGATCAAGTTAAGAGAATTTACGGATTATTTGTCAAATTTCCCGTTGAAAACCCTCAAGCCAGTAGAATCAAACGCGAAACTGCGACTCCTTGACTGTGTAAGTCTTTTACCCCAGAGGATCAAGCGAATGAATAATGAGTGCGATAGAGATCCCACAGATGGAAACTTGTAATACACTCCGCGCTGTCAGAAATTGCGGCTCTTGTAGGAGCGATCTCCAGGTCGCGACTTGCAGGTGCTGAGTAAATCCTATTCGAAACCATCAAATAGAATGCACAACAATCTAACAAAGTTGCGTCACGCGATCGAAACAATTCTCCGATGTAATCTGACAACCGCTATCGGCATTCCACACAAGGCTGAAGCCGAAAAACGGATTGAACGCTTCTTGCGCGCCATTGCGAATCAATGCCCTGAGTGCAATCTGGCGCAATGGCTCGATCCGCAGTGGGTGATTCTGGCGGGAGGACAGGGCACTCGAATTGACCCGTCGGGGCGCCTGAACAAGACGCTCGATCTGTGGTTCGGTGAATCCAATACGTTGCAAGTGTCCCGTCGCTATCTGCCCGGCGCTCGTCCCCATGTCATTGTCGTTAATCCGAAGATGGCGGAGCGTTTGGTGACCGCCGACATAGCGCTTGATGGTCCGATTCCGTCATCGGCGCTTGACACGGAAGCGATCAATCGGTTGTGCGGTCCAAATGCCATCCTGTGTGTGCAACCTGAGCAGAACGGCACCGGCGGCGCGCTCCAGGCGGCGATTCCCGCCGTGCAGGAATCCGACGCGGAGTGGATCGGCGTGGCGTTCGGAGATGAGCCGTTTCTTGATCGAGCGATTTATCTGCAAACACTCATGTCCCATTTCATCAGCGAAGCGGAGGTGACGCTTTGCGGCAAAATTCCGGAAACCGTCGTTGACAAAGGCGGGCTATTTTTCGATCAGGACGGAAAATTTGTCGGCACGAAAGAATGGAGCGAAATGACGGACGCGGAAAAAGACGAGATGTCGCGACGACTGGATCGCGGGGAAGGATACACCAACACGGGCATAACGCTAATTCGACGCCGCGCGGCAATTGACAGAATGAGCCGACTGCAACCGCACGGCCCCACATCCGAACTTCATCATGTCGATCTCATTCGGCACTGCTACGAGGATGGGTTGAAGACTTATGCCCATATCTATCCGGAGAGGGCGATTTCCGGTATCAACCGATGGTCGAATCTCCTCGCGGGCGAAGAATCTCTATTCGCGAGAACTAGGGCTCGGCTGGCTCAAAGAGGCGTTCGCGTTGACCCTGCCGCTCGGATTACCGTGGCGAACGATGATGTCGAGATTGGAACTGGGTGCTATTTTCTGGGGCGAATCCATCTCGGCGCAGGCGTCAAAATCGGAAACTACTGTCGTCTGGAGAATGTCGAGTTGTCAGGAAACACCGCGGTTGGCGATCACGTCGGCTTGAAGGATGTGAAGGCGGCGAATACGCTCTTCGAATCGAATCCGTTATCCGCAGAGATTGGATCCCCGGTAGCCGGGCTGAAAGTATTAAGTGAGATTGAAAACTGCCGATTTGATCGAGCGAAAGTTGGACGAGAGGTGAATCTCGGATTCGTGGAGGCGACCGCGACCGTAATTCCGGCCGGCATGTCAATCCACAACCGAAAGTTGGGAGCGCCTAACGGCGCGGATCTCGGCTTGCCTCTGTTTCCACTGGGCACGGGTTCGGACGCGACGGAGACGACGTCACGCGCTCTTGATCAACTCGTCCTGTCGGAGTACATTCCGGGGGTTTACAGGTTCGGCGACATGCGCGGCAAACCCGATTGGGAAAACCTGCGCCGACATATTCGATCCCATTCCAACGCCGAGCTCATCTCTCGCGCAACCCGCAATCTAAGTCTGCGGCGTGTCGCGTCCATGGCGATCGACGATCTGCTGGACATGCGCAAAGAGGATGGCGCTTATGTTACGGATGATTTGACGCCCGAAGAAATCTGGGGAGTTATTTTCGAGTTTGTCTCGCTGGCTAGCGGCAACCCGGATCCGTATCGCAAAGATAAACTCAAAGCGAGACATGCCGCGCTGAATTTGCTCGACCAAATCCCCGCTTGCGGCTGGATGGAACGACTGAAGTTCGTTATTGCGGCAAACATCATTGACTATAGCAGCGCCAGGGTGGTTGCCAGACTTGCGGAGCAGCCCGATTACTTCAACCGCGCTTTGCGCGAAGCGGTTCATGCTCCGTTTGCGATTGACTGTTTCGAACAATTTCAGTCAATGGCGCTTGAAGGCGATCCCAAACGCATCGTGTGGCTGGTTGACAACGACGGAGAAGCGGTGTTCGACTTGTGGTTAATCCAAACGCTTCTTGAGCTCGGGCACGAGATAACGGTTGTCGGCAAAGCCGCGCCGGCAAGCAATGATGCAACGCTGGCGGATTTAGAGGAGATTGTCAATCTGCCACAGTTCCAAGCTCTTCGGAGCGCGGTTGATCGCGGCGATGTTTCTTTGTGTTCTTCCGGATCCAAGACCACGGGGACGAATCTTCATCAAGCGAGCCCTTCATTTGCGAACCTACTGCTGGATGCCGAGCTCGTTATCTCAAAGGGTCAAGGAAATCTCTACACGACGCGGGGGCTGAAGCGCGATACATTCTATCTGCTGCTCTCCAAAGGTGTCACGGCTGAGCGGTTCACGGGTGTGGCGCCGAATCCGGACAAAGTCATTGATGGGCTGATACTCGCATATCTGCCGGCCGGGACGAAGTTGGAGAGTACGCTTGCGGACTTCTGTAAAGCCCGTGCCGATGGCCATCGTTAAGTACGGAACAACGATCGTTGTTCCCTACAGATTCCCGTAAAAGCGATTTCCGAATGGCGACTTGGAGGTCCACCATCCCTGTAGGTGCGGTTTCTAACCGCACCGATTATCCACACGCCTAGCCCCAGCGGGGCGGCAGGTTTGTAGAAACGTGGATACCCCAAATTCCCAAGCCCCAGCGGGGCGATAGGTGTAAACGTGGAATTTGCACAAAATCATAAGATGCTGACCCAAGAATGACATCAGATGGGCTCGCGTCCCACCGTCTATACAGTCTCTACTAGACACAATCACTCGGCCAATTCAAAATGAGAATTGCTGCGGTTTCATGCACATACTTTTGACATAAGCGAAAAACTCTTACTCACCAAAACTGTCAAGCTGTTTCATTTCCGCGGCGCTTAGTTCCCAATCGAATAGGTCAAGGTTTTCTTCCAAATGTTCTTTGGAGCCGGACTTCGGGATGACGCTGATTCCCTTCTGCAGAAGCCACCGCATGGCGACTTGCGCCGCTGTCTTGCCGTGCCCCTTCGCGATCACGTTCAGGAGGCGTTCATCTCCGATTTCCCCTTTCGCCAAGGGACGATGCGCCGTAACGTGAATGCCGTATTTCGTGCAGTGCCGCAACAGCGCCTCTCGGTTGCGGTGAACGTTATATTCCACTTGGTTCGCGCTGATAGGCGCCGCGGAGACGCTCCTCGCTTCATCGACCTGATCGATGTCGAAATTGCTGATTCCGATGCTCCGGGTTTTGCCCGCATCAAAGATCTCTTTGAAGGCGCCGAGAGTTTCCTTGAATGGGACGGTCTGACTGGGTACGTGGATGAGCAAAAGGTCGACGTAATCCATCCGCAGTTGATCCAAACATTCATCGAATTGTGAAAGCGCTCGGTCGCGTTCCATGTGCGTATGCCAAATCTTCGAGGTGATGAACAGCTCCTCACGTTCTGCCCCGATTTCACGAAGGGCTTCGCCTATTTCGCGCTGATTCGCGTACATCCATGCCGTGTCGATATGGGTGTATCCCATCTCAACGGCTTGTTTAACCACGGTTTTGCATTGTTGGTTACGCAGTTCCCACGTGCCCAATCCCAGAGCGGGCATCGTGTGACCTGACGGGAGTTCAAAGCATTGCATGAGCGTTTTTCCTTTCAAGTGCTTTAAATGACAAACATCTCCATGAATTCGTTGACTGGGGTCGCTTCCAACTGTTTTTGGTCGTTACAAAGTTCTATAATCGCTTTTACCTGTCTTGCCGGAAAACGCGACGCCAGATTCTTGGCGAATTTCTCCTCTAATAGCGGTATGCCTTCGGCGCGGCGGCGGCGATGGCCTATGGGGTACTCGACAGCGATTTTTTCACTGATTGAGCCGTCTTTGAAATGAACCTGAAGCGCGTTGGCAATCGATCGTTTGTCGGGGTCAAGATAGTCTCGACTGTACCGCGAATCTTCGACGGTGACCATTTTCTCTCTCAGCGTGTCGATTCGCGGATCCGCCGCCACGTCATCCTCATAGTGTTCAGCCGTCAATTCCCCGAATATCAACCCAATCGCCACCATGTACTGAATACAGTGGTCCCGATCCGCAGGGTTATGCAGGGGTCCGCTTTTATCAATAATGCGAATGGCTGACTCGTGTGTCGTGATTGTGATTTTCTCAACCTCATCAAGGCGATGGTGAACCTGCTCATGCAACTTGAAGGCGCACTCTACCGCAGTTTGCGCATGAAATTCGGCGGGAAATGAGATCTTGAAAAGCACGTTTTCCATCACATAAGAGGCGTACGGTTGTTCGCGGACGAAAGCATTTCCTCCGAATAAGGCATCCTGGAACCCCCAGTTCTCCGCAGTGAGGGATGAAGGGTATCCCATCTCTCCCTTTATTGCCATCAGCCCCAACCTCACGGCGCGACTCGTCGCATCGCCCGCCGCCCACGATTTCCGTGTCCCGGTGTTCGGAGCATGGCGGTAAACTCGCAAGCTGCCGCCGTCGGCGAACGCGTTGGAAAGCGCGTTGATGATTTCATCCACGCCACCGCCAAGCATTCCCGTTACGACCGCCGTTGAAGCCACCTTCACAAAATGCACATGGTCCAATCCGACGCGGTTGAGACTGTTTTCCAGCGCAAGCACGCCTTGGATTTCGTGCGCTTTGATCATGGCGGTCAACACATCGCGCACCGCAAGCGGCGAGTGTCCGGCGGCGACGTGTAGGCGGCTCAGATAATCCGCTGCGGCGAGGATTCCTCCGAGATTGTCGGACGGGTGTCCCCATTCCGCCGCGAGCCAGGTGTCGTTGTAGTCCAGCCAGCGAATCATGCACCCGATATTGAACGCGGCTTGAACCGGGTCCAGCACGTACTGTGTTCCCGGCACGCGAGCGCCGTTGGGGACGCTGGTACCCGGCACAATTGGCCCCAGATGCTTCGTACACTCGGGGTAGCCGAGAGCGAGCAGCCCGCATCCGAGCGTGTCCATCAAGCAGTATCGAGCGGTTTTGTAAGCGAGATCGCTTTCAATTTGTCGATTCGCCGCATATTCCGCAATGTCTACCAATATTCGGTCCGGTTCAGGTCGAACATTGGAAGTTGCCACGTGCATAGTAAGTAGACCTTTAATAAAATTGGATTGTACTTTGCGCTGCCGAGAATTGCGTGTTTTCAAGCATCTAGTCCGTAGGTGCGGTTTCCAACCGCACCTACTGGGGACGCACATCGCGACTTGGGGATCGCTCCTAAAAAAGGCGCAGTTTCTAACAGTGTGGAGTATAGATGGGACTTACACAGAACAAGGACAGCGACAGAAAATTTCATTCACCATTCGTAATGCACAACCGATTTTCTTACGTGTTTCATTTTACGTATTACGCCTTACGCATTGCGTCTCACCCTCATCTTTTTCTGTGAATCGGAGTAACTTGCACAAATCCCGTTAGGCTTAAAATTCCCAGCTGAGCAGCGTTATTCGGTTTCGCCAGACGACCGTCCCCGAAATCGTGCCGACAGCGGCGCCCATCAACACGTCCGAAGCGTAGTGCCGTCCCAAATAAATTCGAGATAGCCCGACCAAGCCGGCGCCTGCGTAAAGCGGAATCCGCCACTTCGGATATTGATTTCCGAGGATTGTCGCCATGGAAAAGGCGATTGAGGCGTGTCCCGATGGAAAGGACGGATTGCCGAGTTCGTTATCCAGCGGCCTTTTTCGGCGGACTAACTGCTTCATTCCGAGCACTACCAACCCGCCGCCGATAAAAGTTGAGGACAACAGTCTGCCGGTTTCTTGAGGCTTTTCGTCACCGTAAGCCATGAAAAGAATCGAAAGCCCCATCATCGTCTTGGGGTCGCCGAACTCTGTGACTATTTCCATAGCCGTGCCGAGCGGTTGACGCGGCGGCGGGGCATCGTAGATAGCGTCGAAAATCTCACGATCCGAACGCGATACGAGGTTGTCCGAGTTCGCTTCAAATGAGGGTGAAAGTAGGAGAACAACCAGTGCCAACCACGCCTGAATGACGACGCGATGATTGCGTTTTCCCCCAAATCGCAATTCAAATTTGCTATGAGTTGGGGACAACTTCTTCTCCTTTGTCTCCAAAATTATCATACTGAGCGGTCTTCTCATAGAGGCTCAACTGGGTGGCAGTCGACGGCGATTGAACTATGGGCGAGTCTTCTGAATGTTCTGAAAATAACGCCGCGCAATCAATCTCGCGAATAGACACAATCCGATTTAGAAAGATTGAAACGAATTTGCCGCAACGGACAGAAGGTTCTTCACTTGCAACATTCTCTCTGGCAATCCGCGCATATTCCTCATCCACGTCAATTCCGATGTAACGGCGTCCCAGACGTTTTGCCGCGACAGCCGTTGTTCCGGTGCCGACAAAGGGATCCAGGATAACGTCGCCGGGATCGCTGCTCATCAGGACAATTCGCTCAAGAAGGTGAATCGGCAGTTGACACGGGTGTTCATCTCTACGCTTGTTGTGGCGAATCCGATGGATGTCGGTCCAGACATCGCTTGCCAACGTGCCGAAGGGATGCATCTGCGCCTTTTTGCCGCCGTAATCTTTGAGATACGCATCACAGAGCCGACATTTTTTGTGGGGGATGCGCACGTCGTAGAACTTGAAGCCTTTTCTCCGCTTGGTATAGTACAAGATGCCGTAATGAGCGGGGAGCAGCGTTTTGCCGAGTGGAACGCTCATTGAATCCCAGCTAATCCAGTGGCGAAAAACGGCAATTTGATTCAGATAATCGGCAAAATAGGTCAACCATTTCGGAATGTTGTGGACAAAGATTGAGCCTTCGGGTTTCGTTACTCGAACCAATTCCGACAACCATTCTTCGCACCACGAAAGGTAGTCTTCGAGCGCCTTCTGATCATCGTAGGATGTGTACTTTTTCTTGAGGTTGAATGGCGGATCCGCAAAGCAGGCATCAACGCTGTCATCCGGAATCTGACGTAGGATTTCAAGACAATCGCCTAAGATAATCCGGTCCAGGAATGGGTTTAACATGTTTGCCTTCCGACAACAGGATTAAATAACGCAAGTTGCTACCTGTAACAGAGAAACCGAGTTTTTGGTTTGCGTTCGCTACATCGTAGGTAAATTGGCCTGATTTTCGTCAATCACGTGTTTCCACGTCGGAAAAAACTCGGTTTCTGTCCCTTTTGTCGGACAGAGGTGGCAACTTGGATTAAACAATTCGGTAAACCTATCGATTAGGCTACCGCTCTTCCTCCTTCGCCTTATCCCAGATCTCGTCAAGTCCTGCCAGATCGTAATCCTTGAACGAGTCGCCGCGCCGTTCCAGCTCCTCCTCCATGCTTTTGAAGCGACCGGAAAACTTGCGATTTGCTTTCCGCAGCGCCTCTTCCGCCCCTAGATCCAGAAAACGACACAGGTTGACAATCGAAAATAGCAGGTCGCCGATCTCCAACTCAATCTCTTCGCGGTTGCCCTCCCGGATGCTCGCCTTCAACTCCGCAATTTCTTCGTCGATTTTTGGGAGCACGTCTGAAACGTCGTTCCAGTCAAACCCGACACGCGCGGCTTTGCGCTGAAGTTTCTGTGCGCGTTGGAGGCTCGGCAGGTGGTCGGGAACCCCGTCAAGGGCGGATTTTCGATCTTCATAGCCCGACTCGCTTCGCTTAATCTGTTCCCAGTTTGTGAGGACTTGATCGGCATCCGTCGCCTCTCGATCACCAAAAACGTGGGGATGACGGCGAATGAGCTTATCCGTCAGTATACGTATGACATCGTTGATGTCGAACTCTCCCTCATCGCTTGCAATTTGCGCGTGCAGCATGACATTGCCGAGCAGATCGCCGAGTTCTTCGCGCAGTTTCGCCGAATCTCCGGCATCAATCGCTTCGATAACTTCATAGGTTTCTTCAATCAAGTCCGGTTTGATGGATTCGTGAGTCTGTTCGCGATCCCACGGGCAGCCGTTTTCGCTCCGCAGCGCGGCAAAGACTTGCACCAGTCGATCGAAATGTTCTTTGTGCATAATGGGGCTACCCTCCCAAATTGACGGTTGAGAATTGCAGGGTTAGTTTACTACCACTGTCACAATCTGTCAAGCCGGAAATCCTTTGACAAGCGAGGGGCTAAGTGGTATGATTCGCGACCGCTGTATGAGCAATCTCCGAATCGCGACCGACTGACTTGCATTAAACACTTACAAACAAAACCACTCCGAGGGATGATATGGAATATACACTCAAGAATTGCCAAGAACTTGTCGATGAATGGATTCAAACCATCGGTATCCGATATTTCTCCGAATTGACGAATATCGCCATCTTAATGGAGGAGGTAGGCGAGTTGGCGAGGGTCGTGGCGCGCGAGTACGGCGATCAAAGCTACAAGGAGTCCGACAAATCGGTCGACATGGCGGAGGAGATGGCGGATGTGCTGTTCGTGCTCGTTTGTTTGGCGAATCAGACGGGGGTGGATCTGGAGGAGGCGTTCCGCAAATCAATCGAAAAGAAGACCGAGCGCGACAAAGCGCGGCATCGGGAGAACGCAAAACTTTTCGCCGCGAAAACCGACGAGAGTTGAGTTGCCATCATGAGCATGTTTCGTGAGCATTACATCGGCGGATTAATTGCCTACACGTTGTTCTTCACGCTCTCCTTGGCGGCATCGCTCTTCGGGCTATTTACGATACAATTGCCACTGGAAAAGAATCCCACCATTCCCGTAAATCTGTGGAGTGTCGGAGCGTGTTTTGTGGTCGCGGTGCTATCGGGACTTTGGCCCGACGTGGACACCAAGAGCCGCAGCCAACAGATATTCTATCGAATTTTCCTCATATTTAGCGTCATACTGATTCTTCGCAAGCAGTACCTCCAATCCGCATGCCTCGGGATCTTTGCCATGCTGCCGCTGCTCGGCAAACATCGCGGATGGACACATTCCAGATTGACGATGCTGCTCCTGCCGACCGTATTCCTGATACTACCGTTTTATTTCGAGGGCGCCATCCCCGATCTTGACAATTTGAAGACTGCCCATAATCGGGATCTCATTCGGGCGGGACTCCCATTCTACACGGCGAGTTTAATCGGGTATGCGACACATCTGCATCTGGATGGGATTCTTTTGCGCTCCAGGAAAGCGCGGCAGAGGGCGGCGAAATCTCGGTAGCAGTCAATAAACGAAATTGTCTTATTTTGTCTTACTCATACCGGTATTCAGACTCAATATTCGCGTTCAAAAGGGGGTAATGAATTGTGTTTGTTATTTGCCGCCGCATTTTACTCATTGGCGTTGCGTACGTCGCCATCGGTTGTGCTGATGATTCAGATCGAACGGATTTGAGGGTTGGTCTTTTTTTCACTGAAAATACGCGACATCTAACAATGCTGTATGAGCCCCGTCACTATCCCATCATGGATCCGAAGGATGATGTACCGGTGGGGAAAGATATTGTATCAACGCTTACAAAAGCGACTCGGCATGTGTTCGCTTCTGTCGAGACATTGGACTCTTATCCGACAAAAGAGTCTATAGCCGATAGGCAGTTAAATCTTGTTATTGTTGTGCATGTTGGGCCGGCTGGAAGTTCTCTCGGCTATCAAGGAGATAGTATTCAGAATAGCAGCGAGGCAAGTAAGTCCCTTACCGCCGAGCTGACCTGTCTCAATCCTAAAATGAAAGAAGTAGCCTTCAATACAGTGTGGGGGGAAGGGAATGCTACGGCTAAAGGCATACTTTTTGACTCAAGAAGGAGAGCTTTTGTAGGCGCGGTGAAGTCTGCCATCCGAAATCTTGGAGAGAACGCGGCGCGGCAGATGAATTCCAATCCCGAGATTCGCAAATTAGTGGAGTAACAAGAAATGGTTATCACTTTGTAGTTTAACAGAAATGGATGAAAATCGAGCCTATCAGTGAATCTTTTGTCATCGCTATTTTGATTTTGGTTGTATTCAACCAGCAATTCTCATTTTGGAACCTAGAGCCGGTAAAGCCTTGTCAACTTTCAGTTTCTCGCTCTTGAAAAGCCCTATGTTGATTGCATGGCTTAATAAAATCGCGAAATCCGGCGCATTTTAGCCCCAGAGGGGCGGCAGGTTTGTAGATACGCGGAACCACCACAATCCAAAGCCCCAGCGGGGCGACAGGTGCAAGTGCTAAATTCGCACAATACCATACGAAATTGCCCCAAAAATGACAACAAATAAACTTGCGACCTGCTGTTTCCAATAGGATCCGGTAGAATCAATCATTTGATAAATTCAAAATGAGAATTGCTGACAAAATACCCTTAACGAATTTTTTGGAACTCAGGATTGGTTTGATGAATTCTACACGGTGAATGAAACACTTTCCCTTTTCGAAAACCCGCAAGGACGACAGAAGATTGCAGATTTTGATTCGATAGAGGCTTATTTCATTAAGCGCCTAGAATCAGTCTTCACACAAGTTGCGAAGAATCCTCTGCGTCTATACAATAGCCGGAATAATCCACTTTACCTACTCTGCTTTGCGGCGGGGAACCCAAAGGGTGCTTCAACTGCTGTGAAAATTGCTCAAGACATCTTGAAAACGTGATTGAAAATGGCATTGGAATCGAAAATAGAGTGGACAGAATCGACATGGAATCCAGTTCGCGGCTGCGCACGCGTCTCTGAAGGCTGTCGCTTTTGCTATGCGGAAAGAATTGCTCTAAGATTCGCGGGGAAGGGTTTAGCCTATGAGGGGCTTGCTATCCAGACAAAGTCTGGACCGCGCTGGACAAATCGCATTAAACGTGTGTCACATCTCTTAGAGCAGCCGTTAAAATGGAAAAATCCCAAATTAATCTTCGTCAATTCCATGAGCGATATGTTCCATGAGGCCGTGTCACCTCAATATATCCGGCGGATCTTTGATGTTATGAAACAGTCTAACTGGCATCAATTCCAAGTGTTGACCAAACGTGCCGAACGCCTTGAGGAACTCAGTCCTGAAATTGAGTGGCCAGAGAACGTCTGGATGGGCGTTAGCGTCGAAAATCAAGATTATATTTCTCGTATAGATCACTTGCGGCGAACCAACGCTAGAATTAAATTCCTTTCACTTGAACCTTTACTTGGCCCCCTTCCAGACTTGGATCTTAGGGGAATCGACTGGGTCATTGTTGGAGGCGAGTCAGGCCCCGGTGCAAGGCCAATGAAAGAAAAGTGGGTACTGGAAATCCGAGATAACTGCAAAGACTCCGGTGTACCCTTTTTCTTCAAGCAGTGGGGAGGCGTAAACAAAAAGCGTGCGGGACGCGAACTTCAGGGACAGACGTGGGACGAGTTGCCCGTAGCGATGATGAATAGTCAACAATCGGGCGGAGCGGAAGATGCGAAAACGCCTTCCCTTTTTCCTTAATGGGAGCGTACGCTTCTCTTCGCAGTAGAAAGCGGTCCCTACCAGTCATCCGCGTGATTCCCCTCTAATAATAGAAGCGCTGCGAACGCAGCCCCGCCTCATACTCGCGCCGTCTTTCTTGCGTTTCCGGATCGTCGCTCACCTCCGCCGCCGCGATGTCCCACCACACGCCGGAATCCGGCAGGTAGTGATGCGGTTCGACATCGACAACGATCACGCAGGTTTGGCGCTCGTCGCGCGCTTCCCGCAAGGCATCGCGCACGCCATCCGGCGTGGTCACGTGCCATGTGCGGGCGCCGAAACTCGCCGCGTTTTGGGCGAAGTCTATCTTCATGTATTCGCCTTCAAGCCGATTCTTCTCACCATCCCGCGCTCTGAATTCATTGCCGAATCGGCGTCCGGCGCGGAGCATCTGCAAGGCGCTGATGGATTGAAAGCCGTGATTTTCGGACACAATCACGGTAAGTTTCAAGTCCTCCTGCATCGCCGTTACCAACTCCGTCGGGTTCATCAGATACGTGCCGTCACCGATAAACACATAAACCTCGCCTTCCGGTTGCGTCATACGGACTCCCAACCCCGCAGGCATTTCGTATCCCATACACGAATAGCCGAATTCAAGATGACACTTCCGACCGCCCGTGGCATCCCACATCTTGATTAAATCACCGGGCGGCGTTCCGGCGGCGGCGACAATCGTGTCCCCCGGCTGAGCCTGCTCGTTTATGACGTGGATTAGCTTGCCTTGGCTCATTGCCTCGCCGGGGACTTCCTCCGACACCGCGGCGCTAAGTTGCTCCGACCACTCCCGATTCAAACTTTCGATTTCACGAGTGTACGCCGCGTTAGGTTGAATCCCCACACGCTCGGCGGTTTTCGCCAGCGTCCTCAGCCCTCGACGCGCATCCGCAACGATGGGCACTCCGTTCTGCTTGTAGGCGTCATGTCCTGCAACATTGATGTTGACAAATTTCACTTGCGGGTGGTTGAACGCCGATTGGGAACCTGTAGCAAAATCCGTCATGCGGCATCCGACGCCGATAACCAAATCTGCTTGGCTCGAGATCTTTGCCGCAGCGGTCGTGCCGTTGACTCCCTGACCGCCCAAAAGCAGTGGGGAGTCGTAACGCATTGCCCCTTTCCCGGCAAAAGTCTCGCTAACGGGAATCCCGAATTTGGCGGAGAATTGTTGAAGCTCCCAGCATGCTTCCGAATAAAGGACGCCACCGCCGGCAATTATCATCGGGCGTTTCGCCGCGTGCAACAACTTCACCGCTTCGATAATACGCAGATTGTCCGGCTCGCGCCGCTCCACTAGCCACGAGCGCCGTTGGAAGAAATGCGCGGGGTAATCGTACGCCTGCGCCTGCACATCCTGCGGCAGTGAGATAGTGACGGGGCCCGTGTCGGCGGGATCTGTCAGTACCCGCATGGCTTCGGGCAGCGCTGTCAGGAGTTGCTCCGGTCGAGTTATGCGATCAAAAAAACGACTAACCGGCCGAAAACAGTCGTTGACGCTGACATCGGCGGAGACCGGATGCTCGAGCTCCTGCAACACCACTCCCTGATATCGAGTGGCGTAGTAGTCGGATGGCAAAAGCAGAACGGGGAGTCGGTTGGTGGCGGCCGTTGCCGCTCCGCTTATCATGTTCGTCGCTCCGGGACCGATGGACGAGGTACAAGCGAGTGTAGCGAGCCGATTGTTCGCCTTGGCGAAGCCGAGTGCGGTGTGTACCATGGACTGTTCATTTCGGGGCTGGCGATACGGCAGCTCCGCGCCGTACTCGTAAAGCGCTTGACCGAGACCGGCGACATTGCCGTGCCCGAAGATGCCATACATGGATGGTATCAGTCGGTGCGTTATGCTATCGCGTTCGCTGTATTGCACTTGCAGGTATTTGACGAGCGCCTGCGCCATCGTCAAACGAACGGTTTCTTGTGATTCTGCCAATTTGTAATCCCTCCTTTTTCTTTTTTATAGGGGCTTGCAACGCAAGAGAAACTCATGCGAACTTAAAATCCAAATGTTACAATCAATCGGAGGCGATCAAACGAACGAATAGTGAGTGCGATAGAGATCCCCAATGAATCGAGCAACTACAAACTGCTTGTTCTTGTAACCTATAGATTCGGAATTAGTATTAGTCTTCAATTCCGAGTATTTCACTGAGCGTATAGTCCTGAATCTTCCGCAGGCATTGTTGCTTGTAGCCAGAAATTCGTAGATGAATCTCCGGATTTGCCTTTTGGTGTAAGCGAGGTGAACATAGGCTCGGACAACAATTTTGTGTGTCTAACGATAATTTCCTTTGGCAGGACTTTCTTTGCATGTTCATATATTTCCAAAGTCGCCAAAAAAGCGTCTGGCACGTTGTCAATCACTTCATCAATTGACCTACCGCCAGTTAAGAACTCCGGGAGTTCTTTACAAGTCGCAATATAGTAACCATCTGCCTGCCTATCAAGAATTACCGTTATTTTAACCGTTATTTTCTTCATATATGGAATACTTCTCCAAATTGTTAGAACCTGTTTGAATAGTAGACAATCGGGATTAGTGAATCCTTTTCCGTTGCTGAAGAAACCGAGTTTTCAGGAAAAAACTCGGTTTCGAGGTTCTTAATAGCATCCCATTATCCCGCGTCGGAATAATTCTTTCCACAAGTGACATCCATGTCTCGCATTCGGACTGGCTTCAAAAAAATGGGTTTTAGCCCCAGAGGGGCGGCAGGTTTGTAGAAACGTGGACACCCCAAATTCCAAAGCCCTAGAGGATCAAACGAGTGGATAGCGAGTGCGATAGAGATCCCCAATGTGGAGATTGTTCTACAACTCCGTAGGCGGGGCATCTTGCCCCGCTTGCCAATGCCCGAGTGTTACTTGGTAGCACCCCATTATCCCGCGACGGAATAATTCTTTCAGCAGGTAACATTCAACTCTTGTCGGCGTCAAATTCCTCGATCCAGCGAATCGACATGTGGATAGAATGCGATACGCCAAAATTCCCGCGCTCCAGAGGAGCGCCATGTGGAGTGTTGCTTACAGCGACATCGGGCCCACGCCCGAATACTTGTTTTTCGCTCTATGACTGGCTTTTTGGCGATTTTTCGAGCGAGTGTTACTTGATAGCACCCCATAATTCCGAGACGGAATAATTCTTTCCACAAGTAACATCCAACTCTTGTCGGCGTCAAATTCCTCGATCCCAGCGGATCGACATGTGGATAGAATACGATACGCCCAATTTCGCGCGCTCCAGCGGAGCGCCATGTGGAGAATGTTCTACAACTCCGTAGCCGGGGCATCTTGCCCCGCTTGTCATTGCGCTAGTGTCGCTTACAGCCACATCGGGCCGACGCTTGAATACTCGTTTTTCGCTCTATGACTGGCTTTCTGACGATTTCTTGAGCGAGTGTTACTTGGTAGCACCCCATTATTCCGAGACGGAATAATTCTTTCCACAAGTAACATTCAACTCTTGTCGGCGTCTATTTCCTCGATCCAGCGGATCGACATGTGGATAGAATGCGATACGCCAAAATTCCCGCGCTCCAGAGGAGCGCAATGTGCGGCATGTTTCACGCGTAGGCGGGGCATCTTGCCCCGCTTGCCATTGCCCGAGTGTCGCTTAAAGCCACATCTGGACGACCCCCGAATACTTGTTTTTCGCTCTATGACTGGCTTTTTGACGATTTTTCGAGCGAGTGTTACTTGGTAGCACCCCCATAATTCCGCGGCGGAATAATTCTTTCCACAAGTAACATTCATTCTAGTCGGAGAGCATTTCCTCGATCCAGCGGATCGACATGTGGATAGAATGCGATGCGTCGAAATTCCCGCGCTCCAGAGGAGCGCCATGTGGAGTGTTGCTTACAGCGACATCGGGCCCACGCCCGAATACTTGTTTTTCGCTCTATGACTGGCTTTTTGACGATTTTCTGAGCGAGTGTTACTTGGTAGCACAGAATTACCAGGGTCAAAATTCTTCCCGGTTTATGTATTCTCCTGTCATCGGGCGGTTGGTTACCTATACCCGATATTAATGAGGATAACACGACACAATGTTGGGCTGCAATCCAAAAAGTTCAGTGTTTACCTTCAGCAATTCCCGTTTTGAATTTATCAAGTGATTGATTCTACCGGATCCTATTGGAACAGCAAGCCGCAAGTTCTTATGTTATCATTTTTGGGGCAATATTGTATGGTTTTGTGCGAATTTAACGCTTACCTTAAGAATCAACCACCACCGGTACCCTGTGAATAACGTTCCCAAGGTATCCCTTGGGATTCCACGGTTGACGGAAGGGTTGCGCGTTGCCCTTGTCGTCATACGCTCGCGCCCATATTTCATAGTATCCCCTGTTTGCAAGAGCGAGTTCGGTTTCCCAATTATACCAAGCGTAGCGATTTGCCGGCGGGGTCAATCGCGCCTCCTGCCAACGAATTCCGTAGTCCTTGGAGATTTCGACCTTAGCGACCTCGTTCTCTCCCGCCCAAGCGTGACCGCCGACGTTTAGAGGAGCTCCCGATTTGACTTCCGCTTCGGATTGGGGAGTCGCAATAAGCGACTTCACGATCCACGAAGTAACGATCGCCATATCCTGCTTCGCTGGTTTGTTTCCCGGCACTATAGGGTATGATGGCACGCGGTAGGAATACCCGCTCATCTTTTCCGAATCGTGCACTCGATCTCTCACCCAAATTCGGTTAAGCCACTTCTGCATCGCGCTGCCGATCCAACCGGGGACAATCAACCTCGCAGGAAAACCGTGGGCGGCGGGCAAGTCTTCCCCATTCATTTTGAAGGCAATCAGCGTGTGCTCATCCATGGCTTTCTCGATTGGAATCCCCCTCGAAAATACCTCTCCCGATACAGCCGGCACGTCTTCTCCGTAGTTGCCAAGGTAAACGGCGTGCGGCTTCAAACCGGCGTGTTCAAGGACATCGCGCAAACGCACACCGGTCCATTCGCTGCATCCGACAGCGCCTCGAACCCACGGGGTGCCGCCAACTTTCGGATCGAAAAGACTTCTTCCGTTACCGGCACATTCCAACACGACTTTCAGGCTCACTTGCGGGAAACGCAGCAAATCATCCATCGACAGTTCAAGTTTTCGATCGACTTCGCCATCAATGGTTAACTTCCAGCCCTGCAGGTCTTTTCTTGTCGCTCGCTCCGGTATGCCCCTGTTATTGCGCACGAAGTGCCGGGCAGTGGGCGTAACGGGATCGTGCAATAAATGAGGCGGAAACTCGGCGTTGAAAGGGTTCTCCGAGTGGACGAGCATATCCGGTTTTGGCAACGCCTCCGCCTGAACATCCGCCGTGGCGCTAGAGACAAGACGTTGACCCAGCGATTCTCCGAAGGCGGTGTCCAAAGTTGCGCCATAGATACCCCAGCTAGCGAGCGCGGCGCCTTTCCCCGCTGTCGTGAGAAATCGCCGCCGCGAGTAGGGAGTGGTTGAATCATGGGCGTCAAAGTTAGGTTTTGCCATTTTGTCAAAAGAAAGTACAAGGAATGGTGGGCAGTGCCCACCCTACACATTTATTACAATCAGATGTGAATTTCTAGCGAATGAAGTTCTCGATCAATTTGAGATAATATGGTATACTGCTATGGAATCGGATGCAACACTTCTCTAAAACAAAGCCATTGCCTTTGATGTGCGCGTGGATATGCATCGCGCAATTTATCGGTCTTGCAGGCAATCGCATGCCGTTTATGGGAAATTACCTCGTGTAAAACGGGTGAGTTAGGAGACTACTGATGGCGATTGATTCAATGCGGCAACGACAGGTCATGGGCCGTTTTGCAACTGGCGTCACACTATTGACGACGCGGTTTGACGAAGGAATCCTGGGTATGACGGCGAACGCCGTAATGTCCCTCTCGCTTGAGCCGCCGTTGATTGTTGTCGCCGTTGACAAGAAAAACTCCATGCACGAATGCCTGGTTCAAGGCAAGCGCTTCGCTCTGAATATGCTGCGTGCGGACCAGGAAGAGATTTCGCGTCGATTTGCAATCTCAGGTCCCAAAGATTTTTCCGGATTAAAATTGACAACGGCAAAAACCGGCGCCCCCATTTTGGTTGACGCGATCGCTTTTGTGGACTGCAAACTTGTCGAAATCCTCCCCGCCGGCGATCACGACATGTTTATCGGCGAGCCGGTCGCCGGAGAGGTACGCGATGGAGAACCGTTGATATTCTACGGCGGCAAATACAGGTAACTGTCTATAAGTCGGACGGGGTGTATTATCGCACTCACGATTCGCCGCTTCGATCTAGGCGAGAAATGCGGACAGCGCCCGCCCTGCAAGAGATCCTCGATGAATCGGGCAACCACAATCACCTGATGCGTGTATACTGCGCGCTATCAGAAATTGCGTCTTCTGTAGGAGCGATCTCCCGATCGCGACATGCGTCCCCCGTAGGTGCGGTTTCCAACCGCACCTATCGCCAGACGCTTGAAAACACGCAATTTCACCCAACACAAAGTATAACTCATTGATTAGGAATTTGTATTAGGTGCGCGACTGCGTACGTCCTGCCCATGTTAAAGCGGTTCAATCTGAACCGGGCAAACCTTGAGCTCGGCGGTATGCGTAATCGGATCGTAACCGGAACCCGTCAGGATATTGACCGGCACGTCGCTGAAACTGAAACTGGCGAAGACAGTGCCGCGGGGAGAACGCTTGGTGTTCTTCACCTTAATCTTCACCGATCCTCGCCGACTTGACATCTCGCACCAATCGCCATCGGTAAGCCCCCATGCGGTTGCGTCGTCAGGATGCACCTCAAGCGCCTCTTCCGATAATAGATAGTCGATACCTTGCGCGCGCCCTGTCTGCGTGCGGGTGTGGTAGGAGGCAAGCCGGCGCCCCGTTGTGAGCCACACCGGAAATTCGTCGCTGATTGTTTCCGCAGGATCACGATAATTTACAATCGAAAAAATCCCGCGTCCATTGATGAACTCGTCTTCATGCAGGCGCGGCGTGCCGGGGTGGTCGTCATGAGGCACGGGCCACTGGTATTCGCCGGCGTCGATTCGTTCCCAATCAAGCCCCGCGTAGATGGGAGAAACACGGCATAGTTCGTTAAAGATATCCTTGGGCGATTCAAAGTCGAATCCGCCAAAACCCAGCCGTTTGGCAATCTGACAGATTATCCACCAGTCGGGCTTCGCCTGTCCCTGCGGCGGCACTGCGGCGCGCATCCGTTGAACGCGGCGCTCGGTGTTGGTCTGTACGCCATCGGTTTCCGCCCACGCAGTCGCTGGCAGGACGACATCGGCGAGTTGCGCCGTCTCCGTCAGGAAGATATCGATTACCGCGAGATGGTCAAGACTGCGGAGCGCATGCTCGCAATGCTCTCGATTCGGGTCGGAGAGAAGCGTGTTCTCCCCGTCGATTAGCATTGCCCGAATCTGATCGCCGCAAAGATCGAGCGCCGTTACTTTCGTAATGCCCTTCTCAAGATCAATTGTCTTGCCGTAAAGTTCCTTGAACTTCTCTTGGTTTGCGGGGTCGGCGACTGGCTGAAATCCGGGATAGTTGTTCGGAAGAGCGCCACTGTCACCGGCGCCTTGAATGTTGTTTTGGCCACGCATCGGATTTATTCCGGTGCCTTCTCGCCCGACATTGCCGGTCATCAGGGCAAGATTGCAGAGGCTCTGCACGTTTTCGACGCCGCAGATGTGTTCCGTGATGCCGAGCGTGTAATAGATTGCCCCCTTGTCCGCCTTGCCGTACCACATTGCCGCGGCTTCAATGTCCTTCGCCGGCACGTTCGTGATTGTTTCCCCCCACTCGGGCGTGAACTGCGTGATGTGTTCGAAAAAGTCATCAAATTCGACGGTTCGATTGCGGATAAATTCATCATCCATCAATCCCTCGCGCGCTATCACGTGCGCCATGGCGAGTAACAATGCGGTGTCCGATCCTACCCGCAGCGGAAGATAGAGATCCGCCATCTCGGCAAGCTTGATTCGTCGAGGATCCGCCACGATGAGTTTTGCGCCGCGTGCCACAGCTTTCTTGATTCCGGTTGCGGCGACCGGGTGACATTCCGTCATATTCGTCCCTATGCAGAAAATCACCTCCGGTTTCTCCATGTCAACGAGCGGATTCGACATCGCGCCTCGTCCGATTGTGGCTGCCAGACCGGCAACCGTTGGCGCGTGTCAGGCACGGCTACAGTTATCAATATAATTCGTTCCGAATCCCGCGCGCATAAACTTCTGCATCATGTAGGACGCTTCACTCGGCGCCCGTCCGGAAGCAACCCCGTAAACGCTGTCCCGTCCATATTTCTCGCGGACGCTTCGAAAACCCTCGGCGGCGCGATCAAGCGCCTCATCCCAATCCGATTCGTGCAGTTTTCCATCTTCCCCACGCACGAGAGGTGTCGTCAGTCGATCCGAATGCTGAACAAAGTCGAAAGCGAATTGCCCTTTGACGCAAAGCGCCCCCTGGTTCGCCGGGCCATCCATGGCTGGCTGGACACCGACGATTTTCTCATTCTTGGTCATCAGATCAACCGAACACCCGACGCCGCAGTAGGGGCAAATGGTACGAGTCTTCTCAATTTCGCCTGCCAAATCAACGGCGCGCATCGCCTTCTTGTCGCCAAGCGCCCCGGTTGGACACGTCTGTACGCACTGCCCGCAAAAGGTACACGCGGACTCTTTCAGAAGCCCGTTAAACTCCGTGGTAATTTGCGTGTGGAACCCTCGGTTCATAACGCTAATCGCGTAGTCGCCCTCCTGCTCCGCGCACACACGCACGCAACGGTAGCAGGAGATGCAAAGATCGTAATCACGCAAGATGAACGGATTCGCGTCATCTATATTGCTCCTGCCAGACTGCTTTCCCTTGAAGCGTCCATCCCGCGCCTCGTAGCGATCGGCAAGCACAGTGAGTTCCTGGGAAGCGTATCCTCGAAGCGGATCGACTTCGATCTCGGAATTTTCCGATGTAACCATTTCAAGCAGAGTCTTTCGGTATTTCTCGATTCTCTCTGTCGCTGTTCGCACAATCATGCCAGGCGCCGCCTTCGTTGTGCATGACGCAACCGGATTTCGCGAACCTTCAAGTTCGACGACACAAAGCCGACACCCGCCGAAGGCATCAAGACGGGAATCGTAGCATAGCGTGGGGATGTCCTTCTGATTTCGGGTTGCGACTTCGTAAATCGTCTCGCCCTCCGCGAAATCCACCTCCTGCCCATCAACGCTCATTGCATTTAGTTTTCTTTCTTCATCGGTTGAACTCATCGGAGCCGTCCCCTCCTATGTTGCCTGCCGAGGCTGTGTTCCATGTCTTTCTTGCAATTCAGGCACAAAGAAACTCTTGCGACGCGCCACTAAGAGACGCTATCAACTCTGTTCAATTTCATCGCTTGGCGCGGCACAACCGCCGCGAATTTAATCAAAGTACCATCCGCCGCGCTGTACCTCCAGCGTTAGATGTTGCCTAAAATCGGCGGTGTGCCGACGCAGTGCATCGGAGGCCAATGCCGCTCCCTGCCGGCTTTTACGCCACGCTTCTCGGTCAACTGTGCCGATGACCAAGCATAGGGATCAAGTTAAGGGATTTCGTCCGCCCCCACACACCGTAGGTGCGGTTTCCAACCGCACCGGCGCCTACGGAAACCAGCGCCATTTAAGGCATTGAATCGGCGCAACATACGCCTTAAAACGCTTAACTTGATCCTTATGAACTGTGCCGATGACGAAGTAACCGGTATCGCCGGCTTTGAACCCATCCTTGCGGAAGCGTTGCGCTAATTCCGTTTCTAATTTGTCCTTATGCACAACTACCATATTGCATTTCGGACAAAATCGACTATCCATGCTTAACGCGATGTGACCGACTCGCTCAACGTGAATTACCAAGGGAATCTTTCGCAGTCGGTTCGCGCCTTCACACTGAGGACATTTCGTACAGCGGAAATCCGGATGAGGATTAAGAATGAACGCGTAACGCCGTCTCGGTTTCCCCTATTTCTCCGTCTTGATTCTCGTGCCTGTGAGCGAACGATTGACCTCGGCTCGATCAAACGCCTCGGGGTCAAAGTCGCTGCCAACCCAACCCAACATGTCAGAATGATCGGGGTGTTTTGAATCGGCAATCGCTTCCAAAAAATCGGGATACGAATATATGCCGCCGATATCTTCAGGCGGACAAGCGCGCTTACCGGCTAGACATAGCGGGTAATTTACTCCGTCTTGGGGCGCCAGTATCGCTTCAAGTGTAATCAAGTGCGACCAATCATCGCCGAAGTCATACTCATAAACAAACTTTTCATTTGGGCGCGAGACGATTTCGCTCAAAACCGCGTCTTCCTCATCTATGACATCAAAGTCCGGAAAGTACGGGTCAGGTGTGCCATAGTTGAGACCTCCGGCTTCAAACTGATGCATGTGAGAATTCGTCCACCCCATGACTACTTGCAGGATGCCGTGGAGCTCCCCCAGAGATGTATCACTCAGAACCTGTATTCTTCGCCAGATAGGAGGTTTACTATCCCGAAGAACAATCTTGAGTTGATAAACGCTGGATTCGGGTGTTTGCTGTTTAGACATTTTCTTTCTCCTGATCGTCATGATTTACAGCGCCAAGCCTTTGACTAGACTTGAGAACGCAAATCATATCTTTACCTCGACGTGCCGCTCGATCCGCTTGGGGAAGTACCGGATGACGCTGTCGGCAATTAGCGGGGCGGCCATGCCGAGACCGCAGGCGCTCGTCGCTTTCATTGCGTCGCTGATATCGTTTACTTCCTTGATCCAACTTGATATGTCCGTCGGTCCGGCGCTTCCCGCCAAACGCTCAGTGAGGCGTTGTGTCCCGATTCGGCAAGGGAAACATTTTCCGCACGACTCTTCGGCGAAGAATTCCATGGCGTTGCGCGCCGCGCTTACCATGTCTCGGCTATCGTCGAAAACGATGATTCCGGCGGCGCCCAACATTGAGTCCTTTGCCTTCACGCTTGGTTCGTCAAGGGTTACATCAAGGTCATTTCCAGAAAGGAAGCCGCCCGACAGTCCCGCCATGGTAACCGCCTGGATAGAACGCCCGCTTTGCGCGCCGCCCGCCCATTCGTAAAGCAGTGTTCTCAGCGGCAGCCCGAACGGCGCCTCGTAGTTGCCCGGCTTCTGAATATCACCCGATAGACTGATGACCTTCGTACCGGCATGACCATTTAATCCGAGTCCTTGATACCACTCCGCTCCACGCCGCAGTATCTGCGGCACAGACACGAGAGTCTCGACATTGTTCACCGCTGTCGGGAGATTCTCGAATCCGTGGGTCACCGGATAGGGCGGACGATTCCTTGGAAACGGGTGTTTGCCCTCCAGACTGTTCAGAAGTGAACCTTCCTCTCCACAGATGTATGCCCCCGCGCCGCGTCGAATGTAGATGTGAAAGTCAAAGTCGGTTCCAAGGATTTTGTCACCGACGAAATCCGCCTCTTCCGCCTCGGCGATGGCGCGCTCAAGGACGTTGAACGTTTCCGGATATTCGTACCGAAGATAGATAAAACCGCGTTCCGCGCCAGTGGCGTATGCGGCTAAAGTCATACCTTCGATAACCGCATGCGGGTCGTAATCCAAGATAGCGCGGTCTTTGAAACATCCGGGTTCCCCTTCGTCCGCGTTGCAAACGATTGTCTTCGGTTCTCCGGGCGCTTCCGACACCGATTTCCATTTCAGACCGGTGGGAAATCCAGCGCCGCCGCGCCCTGCCAGTTTGCTATCCGCGATGAGTTCGATCACGCCGATCGGGGTCATCTCGTTTACCGCGCGAGTCAGCGCTTGGTACCCCTCGGTTCGGCGGTACCCTTCAATAGTAGATCTATCTGGCTCACGAATCGACGCGAACACGCACTCCTCAATTCCGCCGGGATTTGGCGGCGGCAGCGGAGAAGGTCTTCGCTCCATTGTGTCCCGGCTTGTGCCGGTTAACACCGAGTGTCCCTGAAGAACAGGCACAAAATCGTCACACCGGCCGGCGCACGGCATTGATGTCGCGCCCTTTTCCTTGAACGCTTCCAAGATTTCCTTGCTACCCGCAAGGCAACATACGGGACCCGTACATACCCTCGGAGCGCTCTGTCCCGGTGCGCTGCGCGAGAAATGATGATAGAAGGTGACAGTCCCGAATAGGTCTGCCAGGGGAATTCTAAGTCCGACAGCAACGTCTCGGAGCGCGTCTTCCGAAATAAAACCATCCCGATCGTGAAACGCGTGCAACAGCGGAAGAAGCGGCGCCGGCTGTTCACGCCATCTGTCGACTAGTTCACGGTTCGTCGGTTTTGCCATTGTGCGGTTTCCAATCAATTGCAGAGCAACAAAGTTCTGTATTTGGCAATTAGCCCTTCTTGCTGCCATAGCTAATTCATACGGCTAAATGGTAGCAGTTTTTCCACTGTGGGTCAACAGGAATTTGGTCCGGGCGCGTCGGGAAGTCCAAAGAATACATCTAGCGGCGTCTACTGCGGAAGAGACGAATTTTGCAATGGACAAATATCCTATTGCGTGGTAGCATATACTGCGCGCTGTCAGAAATTGCGTCTTTTGTAGGAGCGATCTCCCGATCCCGACTGTACCGGCAGGGGCGATAGAAATCCCATGGCGCTACGTAAATCCTCAGCAATTCTCATTTTGGAACCTAGAGCCGACGAAGCCTCGCCAACTTTAAGTTTCTAGCTCTTGAAAAGCATTATGTTGATTGCATGGTTTAATAAAATCGCGAAATCCGACGCATCTTAGCCCCAGAGGGGCGGCAGGTTTGTAGAAATGCGGGGACACCACACTCCAAAGCCCCAGAAGGGCGACAGGTGTAAGCGTTAAATTTGCACAAAACTATACGATATCGCCCCAAAAATGACAACATAAGAACTGGCGACCTTCTGTTCCAATAGGATGCGATAGATTCAATCACTTGACAAATTCATAATGAGAATTGCTGGTGTTTTCGGTGGACATGATTCTCTCCTTCGGGTTTTCCCCTAGTAATCGCTTGGCATAGGTCAACCTTTTTTTGTGCGATGCGTTTAAGTATATAAGACCGATATGAAAGGAGGTGAACACAATGGCTAATCGTAACGCCGCGAAGTCTGCTCGGGACAATCGCGCCAATCAGAAGAATCCCAACAACCCGGGTGCGGCACGGGATAATCGTGCTAATCAGAAGAATCCCAACAACCCGGGTGCGGCACGGGATAATCGTGCTAATCAGAAAAATCCCAACAACCCCGGAACGGCACGAGATAATCGTGCCAATCAGAAAAATCCCAACAATAGCTCTCACTAGCGGAACCGACGGTGAACGCTGGAATGATTCTGGGATAAAGCCTCATTTCGGTCTCAATGCAGAGCCCGGAGCGGGGCTTTTTTTATGTTGGTAAAGTGCGTCCGGACAAATGTCCCATTTTTAGAGTTCGTCCAAACCCGTGTCATCACTGGATTTCTGCCGTTGAATGAGGCGCGGAAGTCCGGCATTGACGGAATCTCGGACAACATCTGCGAAACTGAGGTCATAAGTCTCGGAAAGTCTTTCCTTCTGTCTCACCATCTGTCTCATTGTTTTTGCCGCGAACCCGACATTGATTTTATCGGGGTATTTCTTTCGACGCTGTGCGCCCACGCTCTTGCGTTTTATGCGTGTTACCTCCTTTGAGTGATAGTCTACCATATTCGGTGATTTCGATCAATCTGAAAAAGGGCGCGAAAATAGCCTTGACAACTACCTTGCTTATTGTCTATGATAAGGTTTATCGGAAGTTAAATAGTTTTCACGGATTTCACAATCTATAAAGGAAAGGAAAAGATTATGCGAAGAAAAGAGAGTTTGTATGCGGTAATCGGCGGCGGCGTGGGGCAGTTCTAACCTTGGCGGTGTGTTCGTTCTTGCCGCTGGGAGCACTAGGTCAAGATGAAACGGCTACATCTAGAGTGCGCAGAAGACCTCCTCCTACCAAGTTCGGAGAAGTCATTTGCACCAAGCTGAAAATAGTAGATTCGGCGGGTGATGTGAAAGTGGAATTGAGCTACAATCCGGAGGGCGGCGAAGTCCGTGTTGATGGGAAAAGTGGGTATGCCCTTATGTCTATCAATAATGATGATGGCGGGACTGTCGGCGTTAGCACAGGCAAAAAAGAGGGCGGGGGCGTTATAATGGGTGCTAGTAAAAGTGGCGGGAGTATGACGCTCGCGAGTGAAGGTCAACTCATTCTTACGGGATTCGATGAAAAGGGCGGAAATATAAGCATCATGGGAAAAACTAGAATCGTTCGCCTGAGCAGTAACGAGGGGCTGTCTCATCTGGATATTCCAAAAGGTCTGGAGAGATAAAGCTAAAGGGGGATAATTTGAGCAGAAATGAGTGCCTTCGGTGTCAACAGTCGAATCGGCTACAACTCCACAGCGTCTATAAGCGGAATATTTGTAGAGATTGGGGAGAATGCTGCTCCGGCAGACGCTACTAATACCATTCATGTCGGGGTCGAGCGAAGATATATTTGAGTTGGCCGCCAATAGCGTGCATCTGATGATTACATCGCCGCCGTATAATGCTGGCTAAGGAATATGACGACGATTTGACGATGAGCGACTATCGCTCAATGCTCCGACGGGTTTGGAAGGAGGCCTATCGGGTGTTGGCCGAAGGCAGTCAAGCCTGCATTAACATCGCCAATCTCGGACGCAAACCCTAATCGACGCCGGTGGATTTTCCACAAAATAGTCTTCTATTGTGGTTTGATGTTTCATCAGTTCACTCTCTTGTGAGGGTTAGTTGAACTGTTTAAGCGCTTCAATGCCGCCAGTTTGGTATTGACGCAGGTATGCCCACGATGTGTTGGGCGAAATATTGATTATACGAGCTATATCCTGATGCGCTAAGCCTTGGGCTTTGAGCCAAAGTGCCTCCAACCTTCGCTGCACCTTCGGGTGAGGATAGTTAAGACGTTCATAATCAAGAGCGGCAACATCTTCCTCAGTGAAGTCAATCTAATCATCTGAATTCCTCTGTCAAACGTGAAAAAGGGACGTGTAAAATCCACGAACGTAAGTATTTCATATTACAACTAATTTTTGACCAGAGGAAAAGCGCAATGGTAAAATAGTTATTTTGGGTAGGATAACCAAAACAGCAGACCGTCAGAAGATGAGGTCACACCATACAGAAAGGGCGTAACCGATTCATGAACGCAACGGTTGAAATTAGCGAAGAGCACAAACAACAATATAGGGACGAAGGCTACTTTATTCTTGAAAACGCCATCCCCGAGCAGTTGCTTAACCTGCTTCAAGGGGAGTGTCAGAATTTCATCGACTTGGCGGACGCCCGAATGGACGAGCAAGGCGCCGATGTGATTGGGCTCAATCATCGGAACAAGCGCTATTTTGTTTCCAATTGCTATTTGAAACAACCTAAATTGCGAGAATTTCTCTTTAGCCGGTTGATGGAAGACATTTGCCGCGCCACGCTTGGCGAAAACGCCTATCTGTTTTGGGAACAGTACGTCGTCAAGGGGGCATCCGAAGGCATGAAGTTCAGTTGGCATCAAGATTCGGGATATGTCGCTTATCCCGACCACGAACCGTACCTTACGTGTTGGTGCGCGCTTGATGACATGTCGGAGGAAAACGGGACTGTCCATGTCATGCCGTTTTCGCACATCGGCATCAGATCGTGGGTGAAGCATATTCGCGAGGAGGGAAGCAACGATCTCGTGGGCTACTTCGGCGAGAAAAAAGGGGTTCCGGTTGTCGCGCCGGCCGGTAGCATCGCCGTATTTACGAGTGTCAATTTTCATTCCAGCGGCGCAAACCGAACGCCGCAACTCCGCCGCGCCTATATAGCGCAATACTCTATGGAGCCGATTCTCTCGGAGGACGGGACAAAGTTGTGGGGCGGCGCCGATCCTCTTCTGATTGATGGCGAAAATGCGGTTGGAACGCCGCCACCGCAGATACCAAGCCAACCTGACGGGTAGATAGAGAAGCCGAAATTGTCGCGCCGGATGCATGGCGATAGAGGTCGGACAAGACTTTAGAACTTGTTTGAAAATTCATTTTGGGTGAAGTCCTATGTCTTGAAACCGAGTTTTTTCCTGAAAACTCGGTTTCTTCAGTAGCAGAAAAGTGTCCACTAATCTTGATTGTCTATTATTCAAACAGACTCTTAATTTGTTGGTGGACTGAACGGTTCAAGCGGCATTGATGGCGCTCCCGTCGTGATGAGTTCACTGATGAGAAGTCCGGTAATCGGCGCCAATAAAATACCGTTCTTGAAGTGCCCGGATGCGATGATTATATTATCCAAACCGGGCGCCCTTCCGAGACATGGCCCATTCTTAATATGAGGTCGCAAGCCCGCCCAGGCGCTCGCGAAGGACATTCCGGCAAGATCCGGAACCAACGATGTGCCTGCCTCAATCATCTGCTGTATGCCTTTCAAAGTCGTTCTCTTGTCGTACCCCACGAACTCAACCGTCGCTCCGATTAGAACTTTGCCATCCGTGCGTGGAACGAGGTAAACCCCGAGTCCGTCGACTACGTGTCTCAACGTTAGCGGCATAGCGTCAACGAGCGCCATCTGTCCGCGCGATGGCTGAATCGGGAGATGAAACCCGAGCTCTTGAGAGAGGGCGCCAGACCAACATCCGGCAGCAATGACTATCGTGTCTGCATGAAAAGATTCGCCGTTTACCGTGACTCCGCGAATTTGGTGTTTCTCGCGCACGAAACCTTCTACAGGGTTGCCGAGCAAGAACTGCGCGCCGAGTAACGCCGCTCCCTTGGCGAGCGCTTTGACAAGTTTCGGGTTGCGAACCTGGGCATCTTCGGGAAACAGCACGCCGCCCACCACAGATTTCGATGCGGCCGGTTCTATCTCCCACACCTGTTCCGCGGTCAACACCTCCGCCGAAAATCCGCGATCGATTCGCCGCTCCGCCAGCCCGATTAAACCGTTTTTCTCCTCTTCGTCGAAAAACAGCGAGAGTGTCCCCGATTGGATGAATTCAATATCAATCCGTGTGCGTTCTCTCAGCTCGTCGGCCAACGATGGATACAGCGCGAGGCTCGCCCGACACAGTTCGGGGTACGGTTGACGCGTTGACGCGTGAGATGTCAGAATGCCCGCGCCCGCCCAAGACGCCTCTCTGCCTACGCCATCGGCTTTGTCAATCACCAATGTCTTTACCCCGGCTTTACCGAGGTTATAGGCAATGGCGCAACCGATTACGCCCGCTCCGATAATAATTACGTCTGAATCCACTGCTAACGCTCCACAATTATGAATGGCTGATTAATTGTCCGTTCGTCTGCTAAACTTACGCGCTTTGGCGCGTTTCTGTTTTGCCTCTCTCTGCTTTCGCTTCTTTTTCTCGGAGGGCTTTTCGTAAAACTTTCGCCGCCTAATCTCTCTGAAGAGACCCTCCTTCTGAAGTTGACGCTTAAAAACCTTAAGCGCCTTCTCGACATCGTTACTATAAACCTTTGTTTCCATATTTGCATCCTCCTTAATTGATCGTTGTTTGTGCCATTTCTGGCTTGAGTCCGGATTCAAGTACCCTGGTCAGACTATCCCTGAAGCGACCCGCGGGTTTTCAAAAAAACGGAGATTATCCTCAATCTATACTGCGCGCTGTCAGAAATTGCGTCTTTTCAAGCATCTAGTCCGTAGGTGCGGTTTCTAACCGCACTTACCGGGGACGCACATCGCGACCTAGAGATCGCTCCTACAAAAGACGCAGTTTCTAACAGCGTGGAGTATATAATCAAACTTGCTAACTCTATTTCAAGTCTTTATCGCGTGAAATCATTTCTTTGTCGTGCCACCTAACCAGCGCCGCCGCGATATAGAGTTTGGTTTTGATGTCAAGATCTCGATCGTCGGTGGCTTCGATTAGGGCAGGAATCGCGATGTCATCCCCCAATTTTACCAAGGTGTTAATGGCGCTCAATCGCGTCGGATCCTCATCATCTTTGAGATTGTTCATCAAAACGGGAACAAGATTCTCGCCGCCCAATCTCCACAACGCCAGCTCGGAACGCACTTGTATCAATTCATCGGAATTGTCCAGTTCTTCGGCCGAAACGGCTGCGCCGCTCTCATCACCCAACTGCGCCAACGCGAACGCGGCAGACGCTCGTACCCTGCGGTCATGATCTTTGAGCGCCGCTATCAGGAAAGGAACGGCTTCTTGAGCGTCCAGTTCACCTAACGCGATTGCCGCCTCCGTTCTTACGGAGGGAACATCATGCTTGAGAGCTTTCAGGAGATATGGAACGGCCGACTTATCTCCCAATTTTCCCAACACGGTCGCGGCGACCTGTCGTACCCTGTTCTCATCCTCGCTGAGTGCGCCTATCCACTGCCGCCAACCATTGTCACCGCGCAGAGTTTCTATCACGCGGGGAACCGCGCGCGCATCTCCCAACTTTCCCAATGCCGTTAAGGCATACTCTTCTACGATCGCTTCGTCATCATTTAGAGCGTTCATCAAAGGGTCAACGGCGCGATCATCGTCCAACTCCCCCAGAGCGGCGGCGGCTTCGCGTCGAGGCCAACTATCATCATCGCTAAGGGTGTCTATCAACGCGGCAACGGCGCGCCCATCTCCCAATTCGCCCAACGCTTGCGCGGCATACGCTCGTACGGTAGCCCGCTCATCGTCAAGGGTATCTATCAGAACGGGAACCGCGCGCGTGTCTCCCAACTTTCCCAACGCTTCTACCGCGTACTTTCTTACCTCCCTTTTCAGGTAGTCGAGGTGGCTTTCAAAGTCTGCCTCAACATCGTCATCTATAAGCGTTTCCTCATTGTGCGACTGTTCGGCGCTATCTTCTTCGCCCTTTAAGGCGTTTATCAAATGGGGAACTGCCCGCTCATCGCCCAACTCGCCCAACGCTTCCGCCGCATGCTGTCTCGCCACCCAATCGCGAGAGTAGTCCTCACTGTTGAGAACCTCAATAAGCCGGGGAACGGCGCTCTTGTCACCTAGTTTTATCAACGCCTGCACGGCGTCATGCCCAACATAAAAGTCCTCATGATTGAGGGCAGCGATAAGATCCTCGATGGTACGGTTGTTTCCAGAATCTTCGGAGGCGTGTACGGTCTCCGACAGCATCTCGTCTAGCTTGTCGCCTGACGTGCCCGTTTGTACTTTTGCGGGAATCGGCGCCTCGTGCTGTTCGCCGTGTTCTCCAAAGGCTTTAAGCGCTTCCGCTCTTACCATCGCATCGTCGTCGTTGAGCGCGCTGATTTGTACCTTGAGCAGAAGATCCGAAGAGAGTTCTCCGTCTCGCTCATAGGATTTTTGAAGCGCCGAGAACGCTTTTTCCAGTCTTGTCGCTTTGGAATCGTGGCGAGGGAGTATTCCCACGAAATAAACAAAAAGGGCTGTCAGGGACAACACGCCAAGAATTGTCAGCACACTACTTAATCGCTTCATGTTGAATCCTTGCGGTAGTTGTATTGACGTTTTCAACCGTAACATATTATTATACCCTATCTTTCGTCAAAACCCTAATTAAAATCATCATGTTGGTTTGATTGAATCGCAAAAATCACTTTAAAGTCGCATAGGTCATGTCGGCAGGCGTTCAATTGCTTTTGCAGAATCGATTGTGATTGACGAATCAATGGATTTGTCGTAGAATTTGGTCGCATCCTTTGGTCTTGATATTCATCAGTACGTTGAACTGCCAGCGACGGAGGGAAACCTTATCCGCGAAGCAGAAATCTAACGGACAATATACATCTCAATTAAAGGAAAACGAGAATATGCCGCTTACAAAAAAGCAGATTAGGGGATATGAAACGGAGGGCTTCGTTTCAGGCGTTCCGATTGAGGATGAGGCAGGCGCCCTATACTATCAACGCCGGTTTGATGCTTTGGAGGCTAAAGAGGGCAGGGAAAAATGCCAAATCGGTATGCTGGACCGCCATTTTGATGTGGAGTTTATTTGGCGGTTGGCGACACATCCGAAAATCCTCCAATGCATTGAAGACCTTATCGGACCGGACATCCTGCTCTTGGCTACACATGCCTTCTGCAAATATGGGCCCCGGGAGAAATTTGTCGCATGGCATCAAGATGTAACCTATTGGGGGCTTGAACCGCCGGAGGCGTTGACCGCATGGTACGCTATCGACGACAGCAATCGGGCGAACGGGTGTATGCAGGTGATTCCCGGCACGCACCTTGGGCTTCGGGAACACGGAAAATCCGCGAAGCAAGGAAATCTCTTAAGCGTCAATCAAGAGGTCGTCGTTAGCGACGATGAGGAAAAACGCGCCGTAGACTTTGTCTTGAAAGCCGGGGAAATCTCGATTCATCACGGCACGATTATCCACGGTAGCTTGCCTAACCGCTCCAACCGCCGTCGTTGCGGGTTAACCATTCGTTATATTCCTCCTTGGGTTAAGCCTACCGGTCCGGATTCGGTGAAGCGTTGGAACGCCATTTTGCTGCGAGGTGAAGCCGGACATAAAAACATTGATACGACTCCGAAGCCGTTTCCAATGCCATAATCAACTGTATGTATGCTTAACGCCTCTTGGAATTGCTCTTCCCCGGTAGGTGCGGTTTCCAACCGCACCGATATTCCAACCCTTGTAGGAGCGATCTCCAGGTCGCGACTTACTGGTTCTACACAATTCCCATTAGAAACCATTATTGCCGATAAAAAAGCGCAACATTAGCCAACACAAAGTATATTAAAATGCAAGCGTTGCCGCGTCATAAGGGGAGGGTTTAAATTTGACCAATCAGTTATACGATGCCATTGTTGTCGGCGCCGGAGGCATGGGCAGCGCCGCGGCATACCATCTCGCTAAAGCCGGCGCCAAAACGTTGGCGCTTGAACAGTTTTCGCGGGGGCATACTTTCGGAAGTTCTCACGGCAACACGCGAATTATCCGCCTCGTTTATGAAAAACCCTTCTACACGGAGTTGATGAAGTCCAGCTATTCGTGTTGGCGGGATTTGGAACGTGAATCGGGCAAGAAGCTGCTGTACACGACCGGAAGCATAGTTATCGCGCCCATAGGGCACGAGTACGCGCTCAACACACGCGCAAGCCTTGACGCTGCCGGAGTCGAGTCCGAGTGGTTGAACCAGCGGGAATTGGCTTCGCGGCTGCCGCAATTCCAAATTGAGCCTCATACGATGATAGCCCTCTGGCAGAAGGATGGGGGCTTCCTACACGCCTCGGAATGCATATCGACACACTTGGAGTTGGCTAAAGAGCACGGCGCGGAAATTCGGGAAAACAGTGAGGTCATTTCGGTGGATTGGGAGGCGAGCTCCCCGGTGGTTGTTTGCAAGGATGGACGATTCCGAGCAAAGACGGTCGTACTGGCGGCGGGCGCTTGGACGGCGCAACTCCTGCCGGGTTTGAACTTGCCCCTGATGGTTACCCGCCAACAAGTGGTCTACTTCAAACCGAAAGAGAAGGCGCGCTTCCAAGCGGCTCATTTTCCGGTGTTCATTGATGTGACGAGACCCGTGTCGTTCTACGGCATTGCCGATTTCGAGGGCAAAGGTGTGAAGGTAGGATTGGACGGACATGGGAACGAGTTCGCAACTTCCCCCGATGCTTGTAATCGTACGCCTGACGTGGCGTACGTCGACTTCGTCCGCGAATTCGTGGTAGAACGAATGCCCGACGCTGCCGGCGAGGTAAGTCATGCGGAAGTATGCCTCTATACGGAAACGCCGGACCGGGATTTCATCATCGGTCTACATCCCGAATGTCCGAACCTCGCGATCGCCGGCGGGTTCTCCGGACACGGGTTCAAGTTTTGCGGGCTTGTCGGGAAGATAACCTCGGAACTTGCTCTAAACGGTGAAACTCGCTACGACATCAGTCATTTTCGGCTAGATCGATTTGACGGGTAGATGTCGCCGGTCACGTCAAGAAGATGCGCGAGAAACCGGGCAGTTCTGCACTTAACTGCGGCGCTACCAGAAACCGAGTTTTCAGGAAAAAACTCGGTTTCTCCAAATTGCTTTCCACCCTCTTTTTGCCTTAGCCGCCGGGGTTTTGGAGTCTGCTTATTTTTTCTTCACTCCGGTTGCGAGTTCTGTCGCGAACTTCGCAACGTTTGACAATATCGCCGCGTCATCACCCAGATGCTTCTCAATCACGTCAATGATCGCGCTCCCGACGATGACGCCATCAGCGCGTCGCGCCACTTCTTGAGCCTGCCTTTGCGTGGAAACGCCAAAACCGACGCATACGGGTTTGTAAGTGTGTTCGCGAAGTTGCGATATCATCGGCGAGATCTCGTCTGACACCGACTCCCGTGCGCCGGTCACGCCAGTAACCGATACGCAATATACAAAACCGGTGCTTACCGCGGCAATTGATCTGAGCCGCTCGGGTGGACTCGTAGGTGACACGAGGAAAACCGTTGCCAGGTTATGTTGTTCAGCGCTTTCTAACAGCGTCCCCGCCTCTTCCGGCGGCAGGTCGGGGACAATCACGCCATCAACCCCGGCTTCGCTTGCAAGCCGGCAGAATTCGTTCTCGCCCATCCTGAAGATAGGGTTATAATACGACATTAGCGCGATCGGAATCTCCGATTTCAACCGTACTTCGCGAACCAAATCGATAATTTGCCGTAGCGAGATTTTGCCTGCCAGCGCCCTTTCGCTTGCACGCTGAATCGTCGGTCCATCGGCAATCGGATCGGAGAACGGAACCCCAAACTCAATTAAATCCGCGCCCGATTCTTCAAGTGTCAATAGAAGTTGCCGGCTGAGTTCCGGTGTCGGGTCTCCAGCACAGATATAGGGCATGAACGCCCGTTCTCCCCGACTCTGTAGTTCTCTAAATTTCGATTCGATTCGATTCAAGGAGCGCCTCTTTTTTGGTAGTTGCTAAATTGATGGGCAACGTGTCTTCGTCGCGGAGGCAGTTTACACATACTGCCGCTATCTCGGATTGACAAATCCTCTCAATGAAAGTTTGGAAATTCAAGCCGCGGCGCGATATCGAACTGTGGCTGAAGGCGAGTTGTCAATAAAAAAGCGATCCATGTCAAAAGAATGTGCAATTCAACCGTTTAGAAACCGAGTTTTCAAGAAAAAAACTCGGTTTCAACTACGAAACTATTTCAAAATCAGCATTTTTCGCGTGCTCTGATATGCGCCGGCGTGAAGCGTGTAGAAATAGATGCCGCTAGATACTCCCTCCCCAATCTGGTCTTTCCCATCCCAGTATGCGGCGGTTTGGCGAGTGAGATAACTCCCCGCTTGTTGCAAGCCAAGATTCAATTCTCGAATCAGTTGTCCCCGCACATCGTAAATGCGGAGCGTAACAGGAGCATTGGTCGCCAACTGGTACGGCATCCATGTCTCCGGATTGAAGGGGTTGGGAAAGTTTTGAAGCAGCGCCGTGCGCTTGACCTGACCGAACGCCGTCAGTGACAACCCGAACGGTTCAACGGCAAAGGGTGGAGTATCAAAGGAGTCAATCGTGTTATACACGTAAGCCGCTTGACCGTCACCGTTGGGCCATCCGTCATGGACTAAGAACGGCTTGCTATGGGATGAGACAGCTACACTGTTTTCGCTCATAGAGACTGCGAATCCGAAGTTCAAATCTCTGGCGCCGTGCTCGGGCGTAACCTTTGCTGTCTGCGTCCAAACGCCGTTTTCGCGTACAAACGAATAAGCGGCGCCCGATCCCCTTTCGGGCCGGTCGTACCCGGGCGCGCCGATGATAACGATGTTTCCGGTGGTGGCGGCGCCAGCCCCGAAGTTATGCCCCTTCCCTCCGTCTTTGGCTTCAAGTCTGGCTTGCAATTTCCATCGGTTACCCTCCGGCACGAAGACATAAGCCGCGCCGCGGTCTTTTGCGTTTTCACTGTCATAGAACGGCGCTCCGATCACGATGGTTTTTCCAATGAACCCGACAGCAGTACCAAAACGATCCGCTTTTCCGCCATCGTCTACCGTGAGTTTGGCTTGTTGAGTCCACCTATCCCCGTTTCGCACAAAAACGTAGGCGGCGCCGGTAAATCTTTTTCCGCTGTGAGTGTGGCCATTCGCCCCCACGATGGCGGTGTTCCCTTGCACAAAGACCGCTTCACCGAAGGCGTCCGATCCGACCAAATCCTTGGGGATTAGCTTTGCTTGCTTTTTCCACGTGGCGCCATCGCGAAAAAAAACGTAAGCCGATCCCGCGTCTTTGCCGGCATCGTCATCCTTAGGTACGCCGACAATGATGGTGTTTCTATCGACCGAGACAGATTCGCCAAAATTATCTGCCGCTTCCGGATTGTCTCCCCCGAGCTTTGCGCGTTGTTGCCACTTTTTTCCACTCCGCGCGAACACATAGGCAGAGCCGGATTTATCCGCGCCGGCATTGGCGTTTGGCGCACCGATTACCGCGATGTCGCCGCTTATGGCAACCGACCATCCGACGTTGCCGTCAGGTTGGGGAATCAATTGCTCCTGCAATTCCCAGTTGTTGCGGTCGCCTACGAACACCTTGGCGTAGTTTTGACCGGGCGATCCGACAATCACGGAGTTTCCACTGATATCCGAAGACATCTGCGATCCGGTCGTTTCTTCGTCGGCGACTAACTTTATTTCTTTCTGTGCGAATGCCAGTTGATTCACGGGCGCCAATTGTATGCCGAGAATCAAACACGCGAGCATTGCCAACGCTTTTCGCATCACAATTTCCCCTTCAGTCTCAGAATCATACATGTCAGAATCCGTCTTCAATCCATTCGCCATCGTGTTCCGGATTGTAGATTAACCCTTTCCTAATATCTAGGCAGAGGTCAAGCAGTTCCAAGACCATGTGTCCGACAAGAACGGGAGCGTTTGCCGGCAGATCGGTTACCTCAATTGTCCCCTCTCGTTTCAATATCGTAAATCGCACCTCCGAATAAATAACCCTGTCCACAACGCCGTTCGTGGTCACAGCTCTCGCCGCGCCTACCGGGGTCAAACCAAGTTGTTCGACGAGTGGTCCGGGTAACGACAATCGCGTCGCCCCGGTGTCGACGAGCGCGTCTTCAACGGTCACTCGCCGAATTGCCTCGGGCTTTATAATGCCTGTCTCTGCCAAGATCTGGTCTTTTCGATTCGCGAGTTCGATTCTTGTCGTGTGTTCCATGTCTGATACGGTCGGGATCGGGAGATCCCTCCTACAAGAAGGCACGATACCAACAATTCTCATTTTGGAACCAGTATTCTATGAAGCCAAAGCGCCTTTGAGATTTTCGCTCCAGAGGATTATCATGTTGATAATACGACTTAGTGGACTCGTGAAATCCGACGCCTTTTAGCCCCAGAGGGATCAAGCGAGTGAATAACGAGTGCGATAGAGATCCCGCAGGTGTAAAGGTAGAATTCACACAAAATCATAAGATTCTGACTCAAGAATGACATCAGATGGACTCGCGTCCCGCCGTCTATACAGTCTCCACTAGAAACAATCACTCGCCAAATTCAAAATGAGAATTGCTGGCACGATACACTTTTATTTGGCTATCAACATCTTGCGCGTCGCGGCAAAGTCGTCCGTCTTGAGCGTGTAGAAGTACGTGCCAGAGGCGACTTGCTCACCGGCGCTGTTGCGACCATCCCAATACGCGGCTGTGGAGCGCGTCATATAAAAACCCGCCGGTTTGATTCCCAAGTCAAGGCTCCTCACGAGGCGACCGGACACATCATAGATTTGTATGGCGGCGAAGCCTGATTGCCTGAGTTGGAACGGCATCCACGTCTCGGGGTTGAACGGATTGGGGAAGTTTTGTGCCAGTCGCGTCTGCTCTGGGCGCACATCGCCAACAACCAGCGTTATCCGCTTATATGCCTTTCGTATATCCGTGTTGTCAACCGTGAGATAATGCGGTCCCGACACGATGTTTCCTCGGTCATCGATCACCGTAACGTCAATCGCGTCACCCGCTTGTACGACACTATCCCGATTAAGGTCCGCCCAAACGGCAGCGACGCGCGTCTCGGCGCCAGCCACTCGATCGGTTGAGATTGCGCCGGTACGCAGATTTTTGGCGACTACGGTATAGTTGGTTTGCGGGAGGGCGCGCTGCAATTCGCTGGCAACGACAAATGCCCACGCTTCTCTGAAATGCTTGACACCGGGCGCCGCCGCGGGTTCGTTTTCCCACGCTTTGCCAGAGAACCCAACCGATCCGCCCTCGGGCGTATTCACTATGTAGGAACGGCCGCCCTCGATCGGAAATCCGTCTCCCCTCTCATCGTCCGTGAACGCGACGTAATCCTGGGACGCCGTGTCATATCGAATGACAGCGGTGGCGTTTGTCATTTCGATAAACATACTCGCGGAAATCGGATCTTCCGGCATGAGCGGCAGAGATATCATGTTCAAGCCCTGTTCCAACTCCGTGACAAAGATATTCGGGAGCGGCGGCATCTTCCACAGCAGTAGGGCTCCGTCAACTCCTCCGCTGGCGATTAAGTCACCGGCGCCGTTGAACGCCACACTGTAGACGAACGACTTATGGCCATGCAATGTCTTGATGCGCGCCAGCGAATTGACATCCCAAAGGCGCACAGTGTTATCCCAGCTCCCGCTGGCGATTGTATTTCCATCCGGGCTGTAGGCAATGCTCCGTATACCGCTTTGAAAGGATTCAATTGATCTCGCCAGTTCGCCAGTCGAGACATCCCACTCACGGATGACGCCGTCCCAGCCGCCGCTCACGACGGTGTTTCCATCCGGACTGAAGGCAACCGTGATGGCATCGCCTCGATGTCCTTCAAGCATGTGCAATTCCTCGCCGGATTCAACGTCCCATAAACGGACAGAATTGTCTCGGCTGGCGCTTGCCAACGTGAGACCATCCGGGCTAAACGCCAATCCTTCAACACCTGCCACATGACCGACCAACGTAGCCAACCGCGCCCCGGTCGCCACATCCCACAAGCGAATATCGTCATCTTCGCTGCCGCTCGCCAACATACTTCCATCGGCGCTGAAAGCTAGACTTATGAGATAGGCTCTATGTCCGACGAGCGTTTTCAGATGCGCCCCGGTTTCAACATCCCATAAACGGACGGTATGGTCCTCGCTCCCGCTAGCAAGAGTGCGTCCATCCGGACTGAACACAACGACACCTATATCGTCAGTGTGCCCAAACAAGATGTGGTCGAGTTCACCCGTTTCAGTATTCCAGAGACGAATGGTAGAGTCCCAACTTCGACCCACGAGGGCTAACCCGTCCGGTCTGAAACTAACGCTCAACACGATATCCGCGTGCCCGGTGACGGTATGCAGGTGGGAGCCTGTGGCGGCATCCCAAAATCGCACGGTCGCATCCCAAGCGCTACTGGCAAGCGTCTCCCCGTCGGGACTGAAATCTAGGTCCGTCACGTCCGCCGTATGGTCGGTAATGGTCCTCTGAAGTTCTCCCGTGTCGGTATCCCAAAAGCGAATCGTGTCATCTTCGCTCGCGCTCACTAACGTTTGTCCATCCTTTGGAGAGAAAGCGAAGTCAAAGATAATGGAGGCATGCGCCGGTAGTATTCTGATCTGTGATGCGGAGGGAATGTCCCAGAAGTGTATCTCGCCGTTATAATCGCCGCTGACAAGCGTATTTCCATCCGGGCTGAAGGTGACCACTTGCACCAGCGACCTATGCCCCGTGATAACTTGGAGCTCCTCCCCCGTGGCGACATCCCAAAGGCGCGCGGTTTGGTCCCAACTTCCGGTGGCAAGCATGGTGCCATCCGGACTAAATGCCACACTATTGACTCGATCTTGATGCCCGCGAAGAGTTCGGATTTCCTCTCCGGTCGCAAGATCCCAAAGCCGCACGGTGCGGTCATAACTCGCGCTGACAAGCATGGAGTCATCCGGGCTGATGTCCAGGCTGCGGATACCGCTCCAATGCCCCTCAATGGTCTGCCGCAACTCGCCAGTTTCAGGATTCCACAGGCGTATAGTCGCGTCCCAACTCCCGCTGGCTAGCACGCTGCCATCGGAAGAGTACGTCAAAGCAATAACCTCCTCCGTATGTCCCGAAAGCAAGGCGACCTCTTTGAACGTAGTTGAGTCATATATCCAAATACCCATTGAACTAGCCACGGCGAAGCGGGCGCCATCGGGAGAATACTCGACGTCGGCTGCCCAGCCCTTGCCGACGCGTTTTTCGGCGTCCTCGGGCAAACCCCACAGCGAGGGATCATCCGCATCTTGGGCTAACGTGTTTAGCGAAAACAGGGTTAATAGAATAAGTGTTGTCAAGATTATTTTCATGTTTTTGAAGTCTCCGTAATCTGCAAAGTTGATTGAATTGGACTTATGCAAGGGGACGGAAACACTGTCAGTCAACAGGGGGAACCGACACTCCTCCTTGCTCCGGTCGGACTGCCATTTTCGACCGGAGCAAGGAGGCGCGGATTCAGCAACGCATACCGAGTGAAGAACTTTCCGTTTTTTGGTTGCTAGAATCCAAAATGCGTAAGCCCCGAGAAACCCGACAGTGACCCCGCGATTCCTCGCGTTTATTTCTGTATCAACATTTTCCGCGTTTCGACAAAGTCCTCGGTAGACAAGGTATAGAAATAGACGCCACTCGCCACTACTTCGCCGCGCTGATTGTTCCCATCCCAATATGCCGCATGACTCTGATCAGAATAGAACCCCGCGGCTTGATGCCCTAAATCGATACGTCGTACCAATTCCCCACTGACATCGTAAATGGTAATCTGAACGCTCGCGCCTTGGGCGAGTTGGTAGGGGATCCAGGTTTCCGGGTTAAACGGATTCGGATAGTTCGGCAATAGCGCGGTCTTCGCTGGTTGCAGTGTCGCGAGGAGTCGCTCCAAGAACCGGACGCCTTTTTGCGAAACCGCGTCCATTAGGTCTAATCCTTGCGCTTGAATAAGCCACTGCTTCACCACGGCGGCGTTCAGCTTTGCCGCCGAAGCGGGATGCGCGGGAGACGCCGCGGTCGCCGTCTCCAACGCGCCTGCAACCACGAGCAGATCGGCGGTATTGACTTCACCATCCTCGTTCAAATCGGCATTCGGATGCTCCTCCGCATTTCCAAATGCGGAAGCGACCAGCACAAGGTCGTTTACATTGACCTCTCCATTCCCGTCTACGTCACCGACAAGCGGCGGCGATTCTTCCTCCGCCTCCGGAGGCAGTGTCGGCGCATCCCACACTAACACGATGCCGTCTTGGCCTCCACTGGCGATAACGCTGCCATCGGGACTGAATGCGACGCTCCGAATGCCTGATGTATGTCCTGCAAAGGTGTCCATGAGTTCGCCCGTGTCAACATTCCACACGCGCACGGTTCTATCCCGACCGCCGCTGGCGATAATCCGTCCGTCAGAATTGAAGGTTAGGCTTCGCACTCCACTCTCATGGCCGTTGAAGGTCTTTATCAGGTCACCTGTTGTCGCATCCCAAAGGCGAATGGCGCTGTCTTGGCTGCCGCTGGCGAGAAGCGTTCCGTCGGGGCTATAATCTACGCTAAGCACATCCCCGTCATGTTCCCTGAGGACGAGTTGGGTTCTGCCGCTAGCCACATCCCAGATGCGAATCGTGTCGTCTCGACTCCCGCTGGCGAGAATTTCACCATCGGGATGGAAGGCGATGCTCTCAACTCCGGTAGTGTGTCCGTAGAGAAAATCCAACCGTTGCCCCGTAGTCGTGTCCCACAAACGCACTATGTCATCCTCGCTGCCGCTTGCCAATATGCTGCCATCGGGGCTAAAAGCCAGACTTATCAAATATGCCCAGTGTCCGACAAGCGTTCTGAGAAGTTCGCCGGTTTGGGCGTCCCACACGCGGACAGTGTCATCCTGACTGCCACTGGCGACCTTGCCGCCATCGGGACTAAAAACGACAACGTCCACATTATCCGTATGCCCGATGAGCACATGGTCCAGTTGTCCGGTTTCCGTATTCCAAAGGCGGATGGTCTTGTCCCAACTCCGTCCGACCAGCGTTTCACCGTCTGGCGAAAATGTGACGCTCAACACTAAGTCCGCGTGCCCTGTAATCATGCCAAGCTCGTCTCCCGTCTCGGAATCCCAAAATCGGATAGTGGCGTCAAATCCGCTACTAACCAACGTCCCGCCATCCGGGCTATACGTGACGCTATACACATCTGCCGTATGGCCGGTGATTGTCTTGACGTTGGCTCCGGTTTCGGTATCCCAAAGCCGAATCGTGTCGTCCTCGCTAGCGCTTGCCAGCGTCTTGCCATCCAGCGAAAAGGCAATATCGTAAACATCCGATGTATGACCTTTCAGTGTTGTGAGTTGTGTGGCTGTGTTGACATCCCACAAGTGGATTTTGGCATCAAAATCCGAACTGGCGAGTGTGCCTCCATCGGGGCTGAAAGCCACGGCGCGCACGAGTGACGAATGCGGCGGGAAGGTTCCGAGTTCGTTTCCGCTGGCGAGATCCCACAAACGGACAGTGTGATCCCAGCCTCCACTGGCGAGTGTCTTGCCATCCGGACTAAAAGCGAGACTATTCACCCAGTCGGTATGGCCGCTGAGGGTTTTTAGTTCCTCACCCGTCTCGACATCCCATATACGGATTGTCTTGTCGTAGCTTCCGCTGGCAAGGATTGCGCCATCCTGACTGAAACTCAGGGTCCACACGGCGTCCTCATGTCCGGTAATGGTTCGGATTTCGTCGCCTGTGGACGCGTCCCAAAGTCGGATGGAATGGTCACCACCCCCGCTCGCTATCATGCTGCCATCCGGAGAATACGCCACCGTATTGACTGTTCTCGTATGCCCGGTCAGCAGATCGAACTCTTGGTTGGTTTTCGTGTCATAAATCCAGACGCCGATTGAACCCGCCGCCGCGAGTCGGTTACCATCGGGCGAATACTGAATTTGACGTATCCAGCCTTTGCCCAAGCGTTGACTGGCGCCTTCGGGCAAATCCCATTGTACAAAATCTTGGGCGAAGCCGTTTCCTACGAATACGGCTAGTAGAGATGCCACCAAAACAAATCTATTCATAAAAGAAATCTCCTCTATTTTAAGTAAATTATACTTTGCGTTGGGTATTATTGCGCTTTCTTTCCCAGTAGTAATTGACTTACGCCGCAACAAGTCGCGATTAGGATATTGCTCCTACATCGTGCAGTCGGGATTCGGAGATCCCTCGTACAGGAGTCGCGACCTGGAGATCGCGGGATCTCTATCGATCAAGGGAATAAATAACGACCACGATAGAAAATCCTACTCGCTATCCGTTCGCTTGATTGATAGAGATTCACGAATTACAAGCCACTAAACGCCTACTAACATTTAGCGAGCAAACCTCTATGACTTGTCAACGGATGTTGCCAACGAAATCAATAATTGGCGCCGGAGTTGCCTTCGCGAAGCGTTCCTATTTCTGGATTAACATCCGCCGTGTCGCTTTGAAATTCTTGGTGGACAGCGTATAAAAGTAGAGTCCGCTTGCCACCGGCTCGCCATCTTGATTGCGGCCATCCCAATATACCGCGCTGCTCAAATTGACATAGTGCCCCGCCCTCTGATACCCCAAGTCGAGGAAACGCACCAAGCCGCCGTTAGCGTCGTAGATTGTGAATTGAACATCGCCATCCTGAGCGAGGCGATACGGCATCCACGTCTCCGGGTTAAACGGGTTGGGGAAATTCTGGAGCAAATCTGTCCGTTTGACCTGTCCCAAGGTTGTTGCTTTTAGCCCAATGGGATTGACGGAAAAGGGAGGCGTGCCAAAATCTTCTATCGTATTAAAGACATAGGCTTGCACACCGTCGCCATGAGGCCATGTTGGAGCCCCATGCGGTATGTTGTGTGCCGAGATGATAGCGGTGTTCTCGCTAACGTTAACCGAGAAACCGAAGTGATAATCTTCGCCCACGTCGTGGGGAATAACCTTCTCCTCTTGCTTCCAGACCCCGTCTGTTCGCACAAACGAATAGGCGGCGCCCGAACCCACCTCTACATCGTCATCCCAAGGCGCGCCGACAATGGCGATGTTTGGCGTCATGGCAACTCCGGTTCCAAACTTGTGGCCCTTCTGCGCATCTTTGGGAAACAGCTTCCCCTGCTCCTTCCACGTAGTTCCGTCAAACAAAAATGTATAGGCGGCGCCGGCGTCCCCTTTGGCTTCGGTGTCACGAAACGGCGCTCCTACAATTATGGTCTTTTCGCTCATGCTAACGGACGTCCCGAAACGGTCTGCCTTGGCGGCGTCACTAGCCGTCAGTTTAGCTTGCTCCGTCCACTCCTCTCCTCGTCGTACGAAGACATAGGCAGCGCCGCAGAATCTGACATCGTTATGTGTGTTCCCGTTCGACCCGACCACCGCCGTATTGCCGAGGACGAAGACCGATGAACCGAACGCGTCCCCTCTGGCGGAATCCGAGGGTACGAGTTTTGCCTGCTGTTTCCAGTTGTTTCCGTCGCGGAAATAAACATAGGCTGCCCCGGAGTCCCTTCCAGCGCCATCGATTCCGGCTGCGCCAACAATGGCGGTATTCCTGTCAATGGCAACATCCTCGCCGAAATTGTCTCCGTTCGCCGGATTCTTGTGGGAAAGTCTTGCCACCTGTTTCCAGTTGTTGCCGCTCCGCATAAACATGAATGCCATGCCGGAATCGTTTGTCTCTGGGGCCCCAACTATCACCGAGTTGCCGCTAATGGCAACATCCCATCCAACTCTCCCGCCATCGGCGAGGATTTCCTCCTGCTTTTCCCACTTTTTCCCCTTCAATACGAAGACGGTAGCGAACCCTTGTTCAGGCACTCCGACGATTACGGTATCTCCGCTGATGTCGCTGGACAAATGCGCGACGCTATGTCCCGCCTCCATGGCGACAAGTTTATGCCCAACTCGAGGCGCAGCGTGACTTTGAGTTGCCAATCCAATGGCAAGCAGCAAACTGATGGCAAACAATTGTACCGATTTCATGGTAATTTCCTCCTGATATTAAGCGACTCTTGATAGTCAATTACACATTTTGAAAAAGACCACTGCACACTGACCGCTCCTGCCGGATTGACAGACTCGGCAGACTTCACGCAGCCAATTAACTTTGGACCTTCCGTCCAGAGATCATACGAGTGGATAACGAATGCGATAGAGATCTCCGCGTACCCGGTAGGTGCGGTTTCCAACCGCACCGATGTTCCACTCAATGTAGAATCAAACGAGTGAATACCGAGTAGGAATTACAACGAAGACCTCCCATCCCAGTCAGTAACCATTCGCTTGAACTCCCAACAGAATGTTTGTAACCCGAAACTGGGCAAAAAAATTCTCCCCTGCCAGACACTTCTTGACGTACTGCCGCGAAAGACTTATTTGTTGATTTATACTTTGCGCTGCCGAGAATTGCGTGTTTTCAAGCATCTAGTCCGTAGGATCAAGCGAATGAATAATGAGTGCGATAGAGATCCGCTGGTTTCCAACCGCACCTGCCGTGAACGCACGTCGCGACCTGAAGATCGCTCCTACAAAAAGACGCAGTTTCTAACAGCATGGAGTATAACACTGTTTTCACTTTTTCATTGAGGAGAGTTCATCTCTCAACTCAACGAGTTGCGATTCGGTAAGCTTAGTAATGTCAGAAATGACTTTCAGCTCCATTTCCATGGCAAGCATAGCCTTCGCATTTTCAATCTTCTCTTCAATTCTGCCTTCCTCTTTGCCCTCACGCAAACCGCTTTGAAATAATTTCCGCCTATCTTCCTCTAATGCTGAAACAAGCATTGTTACCTCCTCTTTGCTCCGATATTTGTATTCCAATGATTGATAATCGTCAGGGTCAATCCGGCCATGGATAGCCAACTGCTTAAACCAGTTCAGCAACAGACTCACCGCTTCTTTGTCACGCTCCGACGAAAACAAGTTTATCAGTTCCGTCTTCAGCACTTCTATATCATTCGGTCTCCTTGTAGTGTTCGGAGATGAAGGATTTGTCCAAAGGTTCAGACGTGTCGAAATCGAGAGAATGCACCCACTCCTCGTTGACGAAGGTTTCAACCAGTTGTCGAAATATGGTGCGATTTGAGAGAAGTCTTTTGTATCCGCTGTCGTGAATGTTCATGCCAGGCGCCTTTTCAACGTCGATTCATGCTAGGTTGTGCATAACTGAATCCGGATGCCTGTGCTGGTTGATGAATATCCACGATTTTTTCAGCGCTGTCGGGATCGGGAGATCCCTCCTACGGCATCAAAACCTAGATTAGTGCGATGAACAGCCGCCCTACTTCAATACGAGCATTCTGCGTGTCGCGTGGAACGACCCCGCACGGAGCGTGTAAAAATAAATTCCGCTGGCAACACCGTCTCCGAATTGATCTTTGCCATCCCAATAGGCGGCGGATTCTCGGTCAAGATAACTCCCTGCCGTCTGGTTTCCCAGTTCCAACGCCCGCATCAGTTGCCCCCGCACATTATAGATGGATAAGGACACGGTGGCATTGGTCGCCAAATGGTACGGCAGCCATGTCTCGGGGTTGAAGGGATTGGGGAAATTCTGATGCAATGCGGTGCGCTTGACGCGTCCCAATGTCGTCAAGTGCATCCCATCCGATTCAACCGAGTATGGAGGCAGACCGAAGTTCTTTTCCGCGCTATAGACATACGCCGCCGAACCGTTGCCAAACCCCGGCGCGCCCTCTTCATCCGCGCCGCCCGTGACGATAACGGTGTCTCGGCTTATTCCGACTGCGGAACCGAAAACGAGTCCCTTCACCGGATTGTCGGGCACAATTTTCTCTGTTTCCTTCCAGACTCCATCAGTATTCAAGAAAGCATAAGCGGCGCCAGAACCCAGTCCCTCCTCTTCATGGAGCGGAGCGCCGATGATAGCGATTTTTCCAGTGGTAGCGACACCAGCTCCGAAGTGGTCGCCCGGGCGCGAATCGTCACCGACCAGTTTTGCCTGCTGTTTCCAAGCGTTTCCTTCGCGCACAAAGATGTAAGCGGCGCCGGCATCCTTTCCGCGCCCGGCATCATTCAGTGTCGACCCAATTATAATGGTATCCTCGTGTACACCGACCGAAGCTCCGAAACGGTCGCTCTTTGCGGCGTCTTCGGCTGTAATTTTGGACTGCTCAACCCACTTCCCGCCTTGACGACCAAACACGTAGACGGCGCCGGAGAATCTGATGCCAGCATGGGAGTGACCGGGCGCTCCGACGACTAGAGTATCTCTCTCAATCGAAACCACCTCTCCGAAACTGTCCGATCTTGCGGTATCCCCCGCGACGATCTTAGCCTGCTGTTGCCACTCATTTCCTTCTTTAACGAATACATACACCGAACCCGAGTTGGAACCGGCATCATCGTCCTTTGGCACCCCAACGATGGCAGTGGTTCCATCAATGTCGACGGCAAAGCCGAAGACGTCCCCCGACTCGGGGTTTTCGCCTAGAAGTTTCGCCTCCTGTTTCCACTTCTGCGCGGTGCGGACGAATACATAAGCCGCCCCGCCATCAACGGCGACACCCCCCTGATGTCCCGATGATGGCGATCCGACGATGGCATAGTTGGCGCTCCCGCGTCCGGGGGGACCGGTGATGGCAACCGAGAAGCCGAAGGATGCCTGTCCCGGATTTTCTTTGTCTCGGTCGCTGCGAATGAGTTCGGCGGTCTCCTCCCAGTTGTTGCGATTCCGCGTGTAGATTTTGGCGAAGCCATCCATATTCAGAAATCCTACGGCATGGGCTCCAATGATTATGGAGTCTCCGACTATATCGGCGGGCATGCGCGCTTTATTGCGCATTCCGCCAGGGGCTCCGATAAGTTTGACCTCTTTCTGGGCAAATGCCGTGTGATTGGTCGCTGTCAACGCCATGCTCAAAACCAAACCGATTGAAATATAATGTATTGTCTTCATGAAAATCTCCTTTCGTGATTGTTTAGTTCAGTCCGGGACTTGCGCGATAATTAGGAGTTCGCGATTCGGATACCGTCCCGAGAGTACCGTTAGGAGGGACCTCCCGATCTCGACAGCTCGGTAAGAAATTCTCGCTACCGCGTAAATCCTTACTGAACTAAGCAGTTACCTATTTTCCTTAGCCCTATTTCAAAATAAGCATCCTACGCGTCGCTTGAAATTCTCCAGCTTCTAACGTGTAGAAATAGACGCCGCTGGAAACGGCGCTTCCATATTGATCTCGCCCGTCCCAGTATGCGGCGCTCTCTCGGGTCAGATACCCGCCCGCTTTTTGCGCGCCGAGGTTCAACTCCCTCATCAGTTGTCCTCGAATGTTGTAAATGCGAATCGCGGCTGGAACATCGTCAGCCATGAAATATGGAATCCACGTCTCCGGATTGAACGGGTTCGGGAAATTCTGAAGCAATGCCGTCCGCTTCACCGAGCCTAACGTAGTCACACTCAGCCCTGACGGGTCAACACTGAACGGTGGCGTGCCGAAATCGGTAACGCTATCGTAGACAAACGCGGCTGCGCCATCAGCCAATCCGGGGCCTCCCTTGGGTTTGCTGTGTGCCGAGATAACCACGGTATTCTCGCTCACCGCCACCCAATAACCAAAAAACCCGTCTTTTATGGGAAAGAGAGGAGTAACTTGATTCTTCTCTTCCCAAACGCCGTCAGTCCGGACAAAAGCGTAAGCGGCGCCCGATGCGCGCTGACCTTCATCCCGCGCCTTGGTGCCCAATACAGCGACCTTTCCGTTTGTGCCAACGCCAAATCCGAGTTGGTCGGCTTTCCGCGCGCTCTTGATTGTCAGCTTTGCCTCCTGCTCCCAAGCGCCTCCATCCGGTGAGTATATATAGGCGGCTCCGGTGTCGGCGCCGCGATCAGTATCGTGCAACGGCGCGCCAACGACGATCGTTTCCCTGCTCAACGCGACAGAATTGCCGAAACGGTCGCTTTGAGCCGCATCGGCCGCCGTGAGTTTCGCCTGTTCTACCCATGTCTCACCTTGGCGCGCGAAGACATAAGCGGCGCCCGCGAATCTTATCCCGCTGTGCGTGTGCCCGGGCGCGCCAACTACGACGGTATTCTTACGCACAAATACGACGTGTCCAAACGCGTCGGATCGACCAAGATCTTTGGGAACGAGTTTTGCCTGTAACTTCCAAGCGCCGCCGTCTAGCACAAACACATAGGCCGCCCCGGAATTGCTACCGGCGGCATCGTTCTTTGGAGCGCCAACGACCGCCGTATTTCTGTCGACGGACACGGCGTGTCCGAGATTATCCGCCGCTCCGCCATCGTCGGCGACAAGTTTGGCGCGCTGTTTCCAATCCCCTCCGCTCCGCGCGAAAATGTAGGCGGCGCCTGAGTCATCCGCGGCTGCATCGTGTTGCGGCGCTCCGATGATCGCGATGTTCGCGCTGCCCCGACCAATTGGACCGTTGATGGCGACCGAGTAACCGAAGTTGTCCTTGTCTCCATCCTTGACGATTAGATCAATCTTTTCCTCCCACTCTTCGCCATTGCGTTCATATATCTTCGCTAGACCGACATGAGAGTGAACGCCGACAATCACCGTATCGCGGAAGACATCGGCGCACATCTGCGCTTGGCCCTCCGCGTTATCGGCGATCAGCATCACTTCCTTATCGGCGGGATGACCGACGGACACCAAGCAGGCCCAGAGTATGGAACTGAACAAGATAAATTTCGCCGTTTTCATGGCAATCGCCCTTTTAATGTTTAGTGCATAAGCGCTTCTGTAGGGAACAACGATCGTTGTTTCCTACGTATCATTGGGACATCTACCGTAGTTGCCCGATTTATCGGGTGTAGTTACTGTAGTTGCCCGATTTATCGGGCGTTGGTGATATTGTTCTTTGTTCTCTCGGCAACAGTGGATTGTCATGGAGATTCGCAGCCCCGGCGCCTCGCGATTCGGAAATCGCACCTACAAAACATTCAATCTCCAAGTCATGTTAGAAGCCGCGCTTCACTTTCCCCCACGTCGTCGTGAGTTTATCCGTTGGTTCAACCGAAAACGAGCCTCGCACATTCTTGCTAATTTCATCGGCGTTCAATGCCCTATCGTAAACGCGGTAGATGGCGATGGAGCAGTTGCAGGTTCGGCGCGCCTCGGCTTGGCTATGCGAGAAGATTGCGTGCAACGACATGTCATGCTTTTTGTTCCACTTGACGCCCGTGCCGAACTGGGCGCGTTCTTCTCCATCAATATAGGTGGTTATTTCATCTCCGCTTGCAAAAACAAAATGCGCCCAGTGCCATTCGCCGGCTCCAACCGACAATCTCGTCTTGCCGTGACCAAGATCCTCACGCGCCCCGATTGCGCCCTGGGCAATACTGACATTTTGAAAGTTCCCGGAGCCACCATTATCCAGCCAGATTCGCACGTTCTGCACCTGTTCTCTCGGAGATGCCTGCAGTCCGACGAGGTGGTGCTCCTCCGCCAGCAAGCCGCCGTTGATCCTCACCAGCAAGCCCATGGTGAAGTCTTGAAGATTTACGATAGGCGTTTTGTTCCCGGGAGCGGCGTTGCTAAATGTTGAACCGGATTCCTCGGCGGTGTACCATGCCGTGGTTTCCTTGAAACCGATTGCCTTGATTTGAATGGTGCCCTCTTCAAGTCTCGGCAATTTGCCTGTGTGCTCAAGTTCACCGCCTGCCTCGCCGGCATTTCTCCACACCTTGTCATTCCTTCCCTGGTCGGTTTCGGCCGGGTTGAAATAAAGCACGGCGCCGGGAACCGCTTGGGCAAACGCCGATGAGACAATTGAGGCGAGGAGCAAAACCGCGCCTACAAGCGCGATAACGGTTAGTGTGTATTTTAACATTTGATACCCTCCGTGTAGAATTTTTGGTCGTTACAGACCTTGTGTATATCAACGAATGTTTGTGCAGATATCATCTTGACAATGCATCCAAAACGAAATAGACGTGAAGATAATCTAAGTTTCAAAAGACGAACGCGGCTTATTCGCGGAATGTTAGGACGCGGCACATCGTCTTCAACTATCTATTTCTACACCAAATCCCCGCAAATGTCAAGAAAAATTTGATGTTTTCTCTGTTGTCTTTATGTTAAAGGAAAACTTTGCCATACGCGAGACTCATATTGGCGTCAATCCCGGCGAATCAATTTTAGCGCGCGAGTCGAGACACGTCGTACCGCTAATCGAATAATTATGCCAACTGCCATCCGTCAACCTTCGCCGCTTCGCCCAAAAAAGCGAATCGGAATTTCACGGTATTGACGCCGCCGAAGGAATGCGGTATCATTAGGGCAGCGCACGATTAACCGCGGCAGTGCCATCCCCGTCACTTCGCTCAACGGGTTGGCATCGGTACTGCTTTGGCATGGCGATCTTTATCAAAACCAATTCTTGAAGGAGATATCACATGAATTTTTGGCAGAAACTGGCATACACCGCGCTTGGCGGGCTACTTGTAACGATAGGCATGATCTTGGCAACGTTCCTCACCGACCACGGCGTGGCGCAAGATGATGCGACACTCATGGAGTTTGACGAGATTAAGTGCCGTAGGTTGAGTATAGTCGATAATAGAGGCAGGACGCACGCCGTTTTGCAAAAGACGTTTGAACGCCTATCTGACACGGCCGATGTCATTCAAATCTACAACGATGACCGTCGAATTGTCTATAGCGTAGGATTCGATCGGCGCGGGACTGGCGTGTGGAAGGTCAATAACCGTCACGGAAAACGAAGAATCATGTGCAGTGTGGAGCACGAAACCGGCAACGGTTTTCTTGAAGTAAAAGGCGCGAACGGCGGCGTTGCCGCCGTTACCGCAGACGACCATGGCGGCGCGCTGAACCTCTTTCAGCAGGAGGGAGGCGAAGCGAAAGCCCGCTTTGGCATTGAACCCAACGGAGGCTTCGTGCGAGTCTTGGGCGCAAATGGAGGCCAAGCCCAAGCCTATGTTGACAGCAACGGCGGCGGCGCGGTCAGCGTGTTCAGCCAAGATGGCGGGAGTTCCAAAGCGATGATGGGCGTTTTGGGAAGGAGCGGTTTCTTGCGGGCGGATCGGGCAGGCGGCGGTTCATCCCAAATTCAGGTCGATCGCAACGGCGGCGCTGTCAACCTATTCAATAAGCAAGGCGGAAGCCCGACCGCAACCCTCGGAATTTTTGGGGATGGCGGCGGTTTCATGCGAGTCAAGGGGACGGACGGCGGCGCGGCTGAGGTTAAGGTCGATGAAAACGGCGGATCGGTCAGTGTATTCGGAATTGGAAGCGCCGGTTCTCAGGCGGCGCTGGGCGTAGGCAAGGATGGCGGCGGGACGGTGTTGACCTGGGACAAGAATGGGATTATGCAGTAGCCGCGGAAGTAACCCCTAACCTAAAGCCACGCGCATCGGGGTATAAGTGAATTAAACGGCTTATGGACACCCTTTATACGTCCACTTATATTGCACATCCATTGGCAGTGCGATTGGGAAATCGCACCTAACCGTAACTGAACTTATAACGCATGCGGCAATTGCGCCGAACTGTACCAGTTTAGCGTGGATTCTCCGACAAAAACAGTTTGACAAATTCAAATTTGGCGGTATCATTTAACGAGATTGCCATAATCGAGTGCCGTAACATAACGATTGAAGTTACCATAGCATCTCTAACTTTGACGCGGTTGAAAGGAAGTCATTGAAATGAATTTGACTGTCGAGTTAACAACAGATCAGGTTGTTAGTTTTGTCCAACAGATGCCACCTGAAGAGCAGCAAGCGCTGCTGCTTACCATCGCCGAGCAAGCCGCCGCGAATAGAGACGCACGCATGGCTCGTGCCGAAATACAGTTTCGGCGGTTATGTACGGCACGCGGGATGGATTGGGACACAATGACCGAAGCCGAACGCGAAAACTTTATAGATGATCTCGTTCACGAGGACCGCGAATGCAGCCTATAGTTGTCTACGATACGAATATTTTGCTCTCCGGCCTCGGTTGGAAGGGTGTCCCGTATCGTTGTGTTGAATTGGCGCGGAAGGGCACGGTTGCAGGACTGACATGCTCCGAGATACTAAAGGAATTGGCGGAAAAGCTAACAACCAAACTCGGCTATTCCCCGTCCCAAACAACAGATGCGGTTAAAGACCTCCTCGGTTTCTTGAAGTTGGTCAAAATTACCAACGCACTCAAAGTTGTGGAAAGCGATGCGGAGGACGACAAAGTAATTGAATGTGCGGTTGCGGGTTCGGCAACTCACATTGTCACAGGGGATCGCCGCCCCCATACAACTCTGAATCAAAGAAAGGTTTAAGACATGTTTCCAGATTTTTTCAAGGTCAAAGAAAAGTTGCAAAAAATGCTTAATTATCAAATGCGGCAAACAAACCTGTCACATTTGGGCCCGCTTGCTAAGATTCCAGTGTCAATGAATTTTGAAGGTAATAGGACTGTTCTAATTCGCGGAGATGGTTCAATTGACGAAATGCAGCCAAAGGTAGCTACAACTGAGATTGAAGTGAAACTCACTGAAGCGGAAACGATGACCCCTGAGATGGTTGTTGATATGATTAATAATGCCGCAGAAGAGATTGCTGCACAACAAGCAAGAATCTTCTACAAGAAAATTGACAAGTATGCCGAGGAAGATGGGACTGTAGTTTCCTCAGATGGAGAACCGTTTTCAATAGACAAGTATTTTGAATTGCTAGAAAAAATAGACATTGATTTTGATGAAGCTGGGAATCTTGAAGGAGTAGCGCTTGTGGTAAACCCAAAGGCATATCCTCAAATTGCCGATGTCCTATCACAAGACCTCGCTAAGCCCGAGAACAAAAGACGTTACCAACAAATTATCGAACGAAAAAGAGAGGAGTTTCGTGTTAGAGAGAGTAATCGAAAATTGGTTGGATAAAGCGAGCGAACGGTCGTTTCAACTGTGCTACTGTTATATGCTTTCTGCCGATGGGCATATAATAATTCATTCCACAAGGCACTGTGGCATGGAGATGGGTAAGGATATTATTACTGTCGGCCCCGATGGAACGCCTTGTGCTTTTCAGTTGAAAACTGGCAACATCTCGCTAGCCAAATGGCGAAACGAAATAAGCCCGCAGATTGATGATTTGGTTTTTGGGAAGTTAAGCCATCCATCAGTTGACAGTTCAAAACATCACGAATCTTATTTGGTTACGAACGGGAGGATTGAAGAAGAAGTCAGCCGTGCAATAGATGATAGAAATCGAAGCTGGAAAGACATTAATCCTTGTTTTCGTTTGAGAACTGTTGTTCGCGGGGAACTTCTTGAGAAAGCCCAGAAACTAGGAACAGATCTTTGGCCCTCAGAATTGACTGATACCAAAACTCTTCTTGAACTGTTTCTCGAAAATGGGCGAGGTGTTCTTCCAAAGGAAAAACTAGCGTCCTTACTTGAATCCACTTTGCCACTAAGGTTTGTTGAACATAAAAAGGAACCTTCCAAAGATGAATGCAAACGTCGCGTTGCAAGCGCGGCCATCTTATGCGTCATTGCCACATGGAATTTTTCAAAGGAAAACAATCATGCCGCCGAAATTGAAGCCTGGACGTTATACATCGCCTACGTGTTAGCGCTTGCCGAAAGGTGGGAGTTGCCCTTCAAAATATATGAAGACTCATTTGAACTTGCGAGAGAATCAATCTACAACTCTTTGGCTAATCTTTGTGACGAAATTGAAGAGCGAAGGTACTTGGTCGAGGGCAATCCGCTGACGGATCCCTATATTTATGGCTTTCGCTTGACTTGGTTATTGGCGTTAATGAGTATTTACGCGCTTTGGAGGCGCAACGAAAGATTGCCTGAGGACGATGTCGACGATTTTCTGCGTGAATTCTGTCAGGAGAAATGGAAACAATCAGATATATTCGGAGAAGCCGCGATACCTCAAGTTCTTGCGTTCCTGTGGTATTTTCGGAAGATAAACCCCACCAAAACACCGGATGATTTGTTGAGAGCGTTAATCACAACAATCTGTAAACGAAATGGGCCAAAAGGAGAAAACCCCTTCCCCAGTCCCTACTATGAAGCAGAGGATATTCTTCCTCACATTCTAGGCATCGCCGAAGAACCATTGATGGATTCTTTCATCGGAGAGTCCTATGCGATAGAAGGGCTCGTTCATTTGTATGTACGCAGGAATTGGAAGCAGTCCATGAAATTACTTTGGCCAAGCGTTACGAGATTAGGCAATGTGTTTTTTGAGCCCGACAACTCGTGGGATTTCTATAGATGGAGGAATAAACACGGGACACACAAGATTGTGTATCCCAAACATACTCAGAAATGGGAAGAATTAAAGGCGTTGTCTTTTGAGTCGGATGGCGCAAATATTCCGCCAACCATCAAGAATCACCCTATTCTGCTGCTTCTCTTCTTGTGTGTGTATCCACATAGAATGAATGCGGAAGTTCTTAGATGGCTTGATACGGAGATGGAACAGATCCAAATGCCATAATTTTCCGGTTCTTGTTCGGCAAAGACACGCGGTATTCGCATTCTATTATGCTGTAGATTAATCTCTTCAGAACAAACTCCGCAAAGGAACCAATGACCTACCGTAAAAAACTAATCGAAGTCGCCCTGCCCCTAGACGCCATCAACCGCGAAGCGTCACGCGAGAAATCCATCCGACATGGCCACCCATCCGCTGACATGCGAGATGTCTATCCATTTACGCATCACGCATTACGAATACAGATATTACAGGCTTGGGAACTCTTTTCGCTTGCAATTCAGGGCGATTTGTGGTATATTTTATCTAATCTCACGAACCCTAACTTAGCGGCGAAAAGGAGCCTCGACCATGAACAAAACGATTTCGATGAATCAGTTTCCGAGTCAAGTTCAAAACGTGCTGCGCGAAGTCTTGCGAGGAAACGAGGGGCTGGCGCTTGAAGATGGCGGAGTGCCCGTTGGCGCCGTTGTATCCATGGCGGAGTATCTGAAATTGCGTCCGAATGAAGACAGAGATGCCTTTTCTTATGAACTCCCTACCGAGTTGCTTGACGCCTATCATGATTTGCTGGACAAGAAATTTTCGGTCGGTCTGACGCTGCAAGAGGAAGCCGAATTAACAGGGTTGAATCAGCGACTCGACGACGCCGAAAGCGCTCAGCCGCTGGTGCAACGCATTCGCTCCCAAGCCTCCGCGACCAATGAACAGTGGGTACAGACGTTTCAGGAAGCCATCGCCAAACTTCGTGAATTGAGAGAATTGACGTGAGGCTAGAAGCGTCGCCGCGTATTCGCCGACTGGAGGCGCCGCCGGTGATGCATGGACGATTTGGCTATCGGAGCGCCGAATCATGCCTTCGCAGGGATTTCGGCAACCGTTGCGCGTATTGCGGCGTTCACGAAAAAGCCATCGGCGGTTCTCAAGCCTTCTGCATCGACCATTTCAAACCGCGAAGCAAAGGCGGCTCCACCAACGATTACAATAACCTGTATTGGGTCTGCGTCCCGTGCAATTTGAACAAACACGACAAATGGCCAACGCCGGAACAGCGTCGCCAGGGTTATCGGTTTGCCGATCCGTGTCGTGAACAGGACATCGGCGTACACTTTGCGGGCTCTCGCGATGGTTTGCTTCAGTCGCTCACGCCGTGCGGCGAATACCACGTTTCAATGTTGCGCCTCAATCGCCTATGGCTGCGCGAACTCCGCCGCGATCGAGCCCGTAAGCAGTCTCACCTCAATGAAGCCCTTCAACTGTTGCATTCCCTCGGACTCGCCCTAGAGACACGACCTGAAGAAACCTTTACCGGAGTAGAGCGGCGTATGCTCTCCTTTCTGCATCAAGAGATTGAAGCCTTGCAAAGCGACTTGGCGGCGGCTATCTCATTGGTGTGAACCGTAATCCCGTAGATAAAGATGAATTTGGAGGATTAGAATGGCGCTAAAGCCGTGGAGGGAAGTTGTCGTACCGCATCCGGACGTTGCGAGTGGTCGCTACGATCAGTCGGATTTTGCTGTCGGTCTCGCGCAGGTGGGCGCTCCGCTTACGTAAGTCCTGATGAATAGACGGCGCCCATTTTCAATCGCTGAATTCACCGCTATCCTAACGGCAACCGCCGGCTCAGATGAACGTTACGCCCCACCCACTTCAGATTATGAAACCATTTCTGACGAAACGGCGCTTTTCACTGCTTTCTTTATTTCTTTTGATCTCGGTAGAATATCAAGTCTACGGGACGGAAGGCAAGATTGCTTTCACGTCAAACCGAGATGGCGAATGGGCAATCTACATCATGGACGGCGATGGCGGAAATCCCTTCAAACTGACTGATGGCGGAACGCCTGCTTGGCTGCCAAACGGCGAGAAAATTGGGTTTGTTCACGATGGCGACTTTTGGGTGATTGACCGCGAGGGAACAGACCGAAAAAATATCACGAAGGGCAGGTTTAAGGAAAGTATGGGGTACCCTGCTTGGTCGCCAGATGGTGAGGAGATCGCCTATTGGTCAAGAGTGGGAGGCATTTTCGGCATCCCGGATATTTACCTGATGGATGCCGACGGACGCAACCCCAAAAAACTTACTGACGACCTTTTCCACGACGACAGGCCAAGTTGGTCGCCTGACGGGAGAAAAATCGCCTTTTCCGCTTATCTTCGTCCCCAAGAGAACGGGCGTAAGACGGAAATCTTCAGTAATAGATGCGAATGGCAGAAACCGCGTCAACCTGACGCAAAACCCGAATGCACGGAGCGCCCATGTCAGCTGGTCGCCCGACGGATCGAGGATCGCTTACACTGCTTCGCCAAAGCCGCTCCTGTGGCTCGCCCCGCACAACATCCACGTGATGAATGCCGACGGAACAAATAAGGTTATGCTTACAAAAGAAAATCGTTGGGCTTACGAATGGGCTCCATGTTGGTCCCCGAGTAGCAAGAAAATTGCCTTTGTGAAGCAAACACCGGATGGTTTTCACGACATCTTCACGATAAATGCAGATGGTAGCGACCTGCGAAACATCACGCAAACGCATCGCAAAGAGGAAGGATATCTCGCGTGGAGCCCATCCCCGCTGGCAGTTTCATCACCAGGGCCGTTGGTGACAAAATGGGGAGCTATCAAACAGAGCGCGAAGTCGCTCCGAACCGTTAAATGAGAGGAGATGCGAAAATGAGATGTAATTTGTTAAAGAGAGGACGGTCTTTTGTGACATCATGTCTGTTTCTTATCGTAGTTTGTCTGTTTGCCGTATCGGCAGATTTCGCACTTGCGGTTGAAGGAAAAATTGCGTTCTCGTCAATCCGCGATGGGGATGAGGATTGGGCAATTTATATCATGGATGCCGATGGCAGAAATCCTTACAAACTGACCGAAGGCAGATGGCCTTCTTGGTTGCCAAATGGTGAGAAGATTGGGTTTGTACATGATGGCGATTTTTGGGTCGTTGACCGAGACGGTACTAACCGCGAAAATGTCACAAAGGGCAGGTTTGAAGAGAGTATATTCTTCCCTTCTTGGTCGCCTGATGGGGACGCGATCGCATATTGGTCAAAAGTGGGCGGCATTTTCGGAGTCGAGGATATTTTCGTGATGAGCGCCAACGGAAGGAACGCTAAGAACCTCACTGACGACCTCCATCGCGATGATCGACCAAGTTGGGCGCCATTTAGAAGGAAAATCGCCTTTGCATCTATATTCGTTGGCGGGGCAAATAACTTTGGAGGGAACAAGTGGTTAGGATCCGACATATTCGTGATGGATGCGAACGGCCGAAACCGTGTCAATTTGACCCAAAACGGACATGCCGACAACTTAAACGCTAGTTGGTCGCCTGACGGATCTAGGATTGCTTATTCTGCAAAGCCAAAACCGGGGTTGTGGTTCGCCCCGCGGAACATCTACGCGATGAACGCGGATGGATCGAATCCAATCTTGCTCACCCCACAGGAACGCTGGACTTACGAGGCGAGCCCCTGCTGGTCCCCGGACAGCACGAAAATTGCCTTTGTCAACCAAACGCCCGATGGCTTTAAGGACATATTTACAATGAATGCGGATGGCAGCGATCTCAGAAACATCACGCAAACGCATCGCAAAGAGGAAGGATATCTCGCGTGGAGCCCATCCCCGCTGGCGGTTTCATCATCGGGGCGGTTGGTGACAAAATGGGGCGATCTGAAACAAGGCGCCAAGTTGCCGCCGCATGTCGAAAACAGTGACTAACGCCATTTCGTTTTAATGACAGCGCGAATTTCGCTTGAGTCACATCATTCTCCCTCTCCGTAGGCGGGATCAAGCGAGCGGATAGCGAGTAGGATTTTCTATCGCACTCATTATCCATTCGCTTGATCGATAGAGATCCTGTCTTGCCCCGCACCGCATGGGCTTGGCTAATCCCGACAAAGCGCGACGAATCTCGGGAAACGCATAATAATGAAAAGAGATCGGAAAAAGTGAAAAATTGTGATACAATGTGTTAGATTGTTGGTAGTGCCCCATTATCCCGCGTCGGAATAATTCTTTCCACGAGTAGCACTCGTTTTTCGCATTATCGCATGCTACTATTGTAGGCGGGGCATCTTGCCCCGCTTGCCATTGCCCGAGTGTTACTTGATAGCACCTCATAATTCCGCGGCGGAATAATTCTTTCCACAAGCAACATTCAACTCGTGTCGGCGTCAAATTCCTCGATCCAGCGGATCGAAATGTGGATAGAATACGATGCGTTCAAATTCCCGCGCTCCAGCGGAGCGCAATGTGCGGCATGTTCCACGCGCAGGCGGGGATCAAACGAGTGAATAACGAGTGCGATAGAGATCCTATCTTGCCCCGCTTGCCATTGCCCGAGTGTCGCTTACAGCCACATCGGGACGAGCCTCGAATACTCGTTTTTCGCTCTATGACAGGCTTTTTGGCGATTTTTTGAGCGAGTGTTACTTGGTAGTCTTGCCCTGGCGTTAAACCAAGTTGTAGGGTGGGCACTGCCCACCAATTCGCAAGTCAACGAAATCATCCGAATTAGAAATTAAACCGTCGAGAACCCATTGTCGAAAACCGCCATCATCATCACAGGACTAAACAGCGCAGGTTGTAGGGTGGGCACTGCCCACCATTTCGCAAGTTAACGAAATCATCCGAATTAGAAATTAAACCGTCAAGAACCCATTGTCGAAAACCGCCATCATCATCGCAGGACCGAACGGCGCAGGCAAGACGACATTCGTGACCGAATATCTGCCCGATTCGGGCACCGAATACATGAGCGCCGACGCTATCGCCGCAACGCTCGTATCCACCCCTGCCGACTTCGATAGCGTCAAAGTGCGCGCCGGCCGCCTATTTCTTGAAAATAGCCAACGCCTCATTCAAGCGGGAACAGATCTTGTCATTGAAGTAACGCTCGCGGGACGCGGGTTTCAGCGGACAATTCGTCAATTGAAGGGCGCCGGATATACGGTGACGATTGTCTTCGTTTTTCTCGAGTCTCCCGAGCTGTGCGTCGCTCGCGTCCGTAATCGCGTCATGGCGGGAGGTCACCATGTGCCGGCGGAAGACATCGTGCGCCGTTTCTATCGGAGCAAGCGTAACTTTTGGCGCGTCTATAAGAATCTCGCCCACGAATGGGGACTGTTTTACAACTCGGGAGATTCGCTTCAGCAGGTCGCGGCTGGTGAAGGCGACGATTTCACCGTCGCAAATGATGAATTTTTTGAACTGTTTTTGGTTGACATTGACAAGGAGAGTGTGAAATGAGCCAACACGAATTAAGCCTAGAGACCTACAAACGGATGTACGAGTTTCTGCGAATCGGCAATCGCGCTGTCAGAAAAGCGCAAGAGGAAAACCGCAAGAAAGGGATTCCGAACGTCTATTCTTACAATGGACACATCTACTACGAGTTGCCGAATGGGAAGCTAACAACGGAAGATCCTTTACGCGATGTGAGTCATACATGAAAGGTTCAACCTTCATCACAAGAGCCACCATCAAGAACTATAAGAGTATTGCCGCCTGTGACGTAGCGCTGCGTCCACTGATGTTCTTGGTGGGCCCCAATGGCGCCGGCAAAAGCAATTTTCTGGATGCCCTGCGATTCGTCGCCGATGCGTTGAATACATCACTAGACCACGCCATCCGCGACCGTGGAGGCATTAACGACGTCCGCCGCCGTTCTGGCGGGCATCCAAACCATTTCAGCATCCGCCTTGACTTCGCTTTGCCCGATAGGTCTACCGGACACTACGCTTTCCGTATCGGCTCCAGTTCGCGCATCAGAGGATATGAGGTAGAGCGAGAGGAGTGCGTCCTTCAGAACGCAGAGTTGTTGACCCCAGAGACATACTTCCACGTTCACGATGGCGTTGTGACCAAGACAAGCTTAAAAGTCGCGCCGGCTGCTGCCAATGACCGACTTTTTTTGGTGCATGCTTCCGGACTTGAGGAGTTTCGCCCTGTCTATGAGGCATTTTCTCAGATGGGGTTCTATAGCCTCAACCCGGACAAAATTCGCGATCTCCAAGCCCCCGATCCGGGCGATCTGCTTATTCGGGATGGAAGCAATCTTGCAAGCGTACTAGGACGGCTTACACCTTCCGCGAAGGAACGTATTGAGGAATATCTGGCGGCGGTCGTGCCCGGCGTGCGCGAGGTGAAGGTCAAGGAGATTGGCCCCAAGGAGACTTTGGAATTCAGGCAAGATGTCGCAGGCGCACAATACCCCTGGCGTTTTCTCGCAAACAATATGTCTGATGGCACGCTGCGCGTACTGGGAATTCTTGTGGCGCTGTTTCAGGGAGATGAAAACGCGCATAAACGCGTGCGCCTGGTAGGCATTGAAGAACCTGAAATCGCGCTTCACCCGGCCGCGGCAGAGGTGCTACTTGATGGACTTCGCGAAGCCGCCGAGAAGACACAAATCCTCATCACAAGCCATAGTCCGGACCTCCTTGATCACAAAGATTTGGACGTGGATTCAATTCTTGCGGTTGAGGCGATTGATGGAATTTCGACAATCGCCGGCGTGGACGAGGCAGGTAGATCTGTGGTGCGCGATAGATTGTATACGATAGGAGAGCTCCTGCGCATCAATCAGTTGCAGCCTGATCCGGCGTCTGTCGACGCCGCGAAAACGAAGCAACTCCATCTGTTTGATCTTGAAAAGGGCAAATCTAATCGGACGAAGAAGAGGAAAGAAAACCGAAAGTGAAAATCCAAATCGCTTGCATAGTAGAAGGGCGTGGTGAGGTGGCAGCGGCACCAACTCTGATTCACCGAATCGCTAAGATCCGTTATCCGGAATTGGAGATTAGAACGCCGACTCCCATACGGGTTTCAAGGGACAAGGTCGTTAAGGCAGGCGAACTTGAACGCCGAGTCGAATTAGCAGCCCGGAAGATTGGTGGACAAGGCGCCATATTAATTCTTCTTGACAGCGATGATGATTGTCCGGCAGAACTGGGCCCGGCGTTACTGCTTCGTGCGCTAGAGGTTCGTAAAGATCTCCCCATCGCGGTTGTGTTGGCAAAATATGAGTTCGAGGCATGGTTTCTGGCAGCTGCCGAATCGCTTCGCGGGCAAAGAGGGTTAAGCAATAATCTTCAATCCCCGAACAACCCGGAGGCAATTCGCGGTGCAAAGGAATGGTTGAGCCAGCGGATGGAAGGCACCGGAACGTATAAGCCAACGGTCGACCAACCCAAACTCACATCCCGCTTTGACCTCAACGAAGCGCGACGCGCGCATTCATTTGAAAAGTGCTATCGCGACATCGTTTACCTCATTGAAGAACTACGAAAATCGGTAGAGACACAGTGACACTATTGATGGCATATTAGATGCACCCAATCGAAACTAACAACGCATACATCATACGTGGGAGGGGCATCCTGCCCCGACATCCCCTCTCTCACACCCTTATGAAAACCCCATAACTTTCAAAACAATCAACAATAAAGGAAAACAACACCATGAACACGACTCGAATCAAGAAGTTCGTCCTTGCGCTCGCGGCGACTTTTCTAATTGCCGCGCTTTCCGCCTGTCAGGAGTTATCATCCATCCTGTCCGGTGGTGTTCAAACGGATACCCCCGCCAGAGAGATTCGCGTCGGCATTGTCATGCCGATTTCAGGCAAGTTAGTTGAAGGACCAAACGACCGAATCTCAAGAGGCATGATCGAGGCATTTCGTCTGGCTCGCGATGAAATCAACAGTTTACAGATCGATGGATCAAAACTGAAGTTTATCGTTAAAGATGACCAAAGCGCCGAAGAAGGCGCCCTTCGCGCCTTCAACAAACTGATTCATGACAATCAGGTAGTCGCTATACTGGGTCCTACAAGTTCAACTCAGGTGAGCGCCGCGTTTCCGCTCGCGCAACAAAGTCAGGTTGTAGCAATCAGCCCCACATCCGCCGCAGCCGGTCTCAGCGCAATTGGCGACTTTGTTTTTCGCGTCAATCTCACTGTAGACAAATTTGTTCCCCTCGGCGTAGGACTGACTCATCAGAAACTGGGCTATGGACGAGTGGCAAAGTTGGTCGATAGCAGTGATGTCTATTCGGTGAGCAGCGATAAAATCTTGGCGGAATCGCTCCTTGCGAATGGCGTCGAAATCGCGGGGACAGAAACCTTCGAAACCGGCGATGTCGATTACACTGCTCAACTGACGCGGATTAAAGAACTGAAGCCCGACGCCATTTTTATATCCGCCCAACCGATAAACGTGCCGTACATTCTTGTTCAGCGCCTGCAAGTCGGCATTTCCCCCGACGTGCCTGTTATTGTCCCATTGTTGGATACGATTGCGATACAAAAGGCTGTCGATGCGGCGGAGGGCGCGATTACATTTTCGGTTTGGAACGCAATGGCGCGAACGCCCGGCAATCAGGATTTCGTTCGCAGATATCAGTCGAAATACGGCATGGAACCGACTTGGTACGCCGCGCTAGCCTATGCGTCTGTGCATGTTTTGGCAAATGCCATTTCCGGCGCGGGCTCTACAGATTCTCAAGCGATTCGCGAAGCCCTAGCCAACCTTGGTGAGATCGACACCGTCTTGGGCAAATTCTCTTTTGACGACGTCGGAGATGCCGTATACAACCCCGCCATTCTAATTGTGAAAGATGGCGAACTTGTGGACTTTGAGTAGACGGTCATTCGCTGTGGGATCAAACGAGTGGATAGCGAGTGCGATAGAGATCCCCCAAGCGAACGGATAGTGAGTGCGATAGAGATCCCCCAAACGAGTGGATAGCGAGTGGGATTTTCTATCGCACTCATTATTCATTCGCTTGATCGATAGAAATCCCTTTTTTCCTCAAAACTCGGTTTCTTTCGTAGCAGAAAAATGTCCACTAATCTCGATTGCCTATCATTCAAACAGGCTCTCAAATCATAGTCCATCACTTAATCACATAAATCACAGTTCAGACAACTGCTAGAACGCCGCTATAGCGCTATCCATGTAGAAACAAACAAATCAATTGCATTGACTGGAATTTTCTAATCTGTGTTTATCCGCGTTTATCCGCGTCCCTATTTTGCTTGGTTGTATGAGATGAGTGATGCCACATACACTTGGCGAATGAACCAGGACAACAATAATCGTTTTCCAAAATAGCGTTGCGCATCTATTTGGCGTGCGCAATTTTTTCTTGACAACGTTATATGCGTATAGTATAATATAGGGTATGTGGAGGAGACCGAGGCGTAACGTCCCAAAGCGGCGCGTAATTCACTACATTCACGGCGGATTTTGACCGCTGAACTAACGGTGAAGATGACAATCTTTTTGCTGCCGTTAACATCTTGTTCACCTTGGCGCAGGCTGGAACCCGCATTATCAAAGGATCGGACGAACTCGAACAGCGTGAACGCGCCCCCGAAAATCGGCTTTTTGTTCACGTTTTGTGCCTATTTTTCGAAGGCGTTTTTGACAAAATTGAGGTACAAAATCACGCCGACCGCTCTAAAAACGCGTGCCGCGTTGACATTTTGTTCACCTTTTTCAAATGGATTCTTATCGAAACCGAGTGTTGAGGAAAAACTCGGTTTCAATGAACACCAACATACTTAGCGAATGAACCACTCAATTTGGAGATTGAACATGACTAGATTCGTGAAGTTCACACTCATAGCGGGAATCGTTACGTTGATAGTGGGGCTTCCCGCATGCGATCAACTTATCGGAATTTTGACGGAAGAAGAGCCCCGCACGACTCACGTCCCGCCTCGGTTGACGGGCATTAGCGGAGAGGTATCCATCGGGTTGCTTTACCCGATGACTGGAAGACTCGCGGTGACCGGAGGACAGATGAAACAAGCGTTTGACTTGGCGCTTGAAGAAATTAACCAAGCGCAGCGCGGAAGTGCCTCGGTCAAATTCATCACGATGGATGACCAGGGTACCGTGCCCGGCGCGGTTGAGGCGTTCAATCAACTCATCCATCAGAGCAAGGTGCCCGCCATCATTGGTCCGACCACCTCCAGTCAGGCAAAACAGGCGTTCCCCATGGCGCAGACAAACCAGATCGTGGCGTTGAGCCCGACATCGGCCGCCACCGGCTTGAGCGCGATAGGAGATTTCGTCTTCCGCGTCACCCTCACCTCGGATGCGCACATTCCGAACACTGTCAGCGTGACTCGGCAAAAACTCGGTTACAAGCGCGTCGCATTGATATATGACGAATTGCACGCCATCGCCGTGAGCGGCGCCAACGCATTCCGGGAGGCGCTGACGAAGAACAGCGTTGAAATCCTGATTTCGGAAACCTTTGAGACAAGTGAAACCGACTTGACCGCCCAACTCACCCGAATTCGCGAGGCGAGCCCCGACGCTATTTTCATAGCGGCTTTACCGGAGGATTTTCCCGCTGTCATGATTCAGGCGCGCGACCTCGGAATTCCCTTCTCCGTCCCCTTCATTCTGCCGGAATTGAGCATGAATGATGTTCAAGCCGACGACGATGCCGCCGAAGGCCTATTTGCTTCCGGTACCTGGTTAAGCGCATCGCCTAATCCAATCAACCAAGCCTTCGTCCACAATTATCAAGCGAGATACGGCGTAAAGCCGAACACCTGGGCGGCACACGCTTACGCTACCGTGTACATTTTGGTTCAAGCGATTGCGGATGCCGGCTCGGCCGACCCACAAGCCATACGCGATGCCATGGCGAATATCAGTAATCTTGACACGGTATTGGGGAGTTTCTCGTTTGACACTGATGGCGACGCCGTCCACGACGCAATAATCCTGACAGTCGAGAACGGTGAATTTAAGGTTTTTGAATAAATCTCTGGCGCCTCACCTGCCCGCTCCGTATGGATTGGTAAATCCGGACCGATGTGCGACGCAAAATCAGGGTTTATCCAAGCAATTGCCTAAGGGGTCGAGATAGGGCAGTTAAGTCCCCGATTTTTTGTGCGAATCCGCCCGGAAGGAGAGACCTCCGATTCGCGACTTCCTATTGCGACGAAAGTCGTATTAACTGAAGATAGAACACTTGCCATCCGAGTGAGTTTGGCGTTATAATTATAACCAGCGCGCCTCGCGTCGCCGGGTAACCACGTGCATCACCTAACTGTACCTCTTACAAAACAAACGACACAAGGGAGATTTAACTTGAGCATGAATAACATCACAAGATTCGCGTGTGCATTGGTAATTTCTATTCTGATTTTGGGGCTGACCGCTTGCGATCAGTTGCTGGATATTTTATCGGTCAGCGATTCAACTGATAGCCAGGCTCCTAGCCACGTCCCGCAATTCGCGGGCATCAGCGGTGACATTAACGTTGGCTTGGCATTGCCTTTGACCGGGCGCCTCGCCGGGTCTTTTGGGAGGGCAGTAGGAACCGGCCTTGAACTGGCGATTGAGGAGATCAACACCGGCCAGATGGGCGATGCAGGAATTGTGTTCATCACGGAGGACACACAAAGTACCGTAGATGGCGCCGTTCAAGCCTACAATAAGCTGATTCAGGAAGACAGTGTGACTGTAATCCTCGGTCCCGAAACCTCGGCAATGACAAGTGCGGCATTTCCCGTCGCGCAAGAAAACCAAGTTGTCGCCATTAGTCCTACATCCGCCGCGCGCGGTCTCAGCGCCATTGGGGATTATGTATTTCGCGTCTCGCTCGCCACGGATGTGCTTATTCCTAACGGCATCAATGCGACCCAGTCGAAACTGGGTTATCAACGTGTTGCTACGCTGTATGATGCCGCCGATGAATTTTCCGTAGATAGCGATAACGCTTTGCAAGAAGCGTTGACCGCCAACGGCGTTGAAGTGCTGGCGGCAGAGACCTTTGAGAGCGGCGATACGGACTTCTCCGAGCAATTGAATCGGATTTCCGCATTAAATCCTGACGCCGTTTTCGTTTCCTCCTTGCCGCCGGAAAAAACCCCCATTCTGTCTCAAGCGCGTGATGCCGGTATTCCCGTCAGCGTACCCATCATTGTGCGCACACTGACTCCCGATGATGTGGAGGCCGTGGGCGCCGCCGCCGAGGGGGCCATGACATTTACCGAGTGGGCAAGCGCGAATGACATTGCAAAGAACCGAGAATTTGTCGAGAATTACACCGCGAAATACGGCGTCGGCCCGGGCAACTACTCCGCTCGAGCCTATACTGCCGCCTATGTCCTGGCAGAGGCAATCGCCAACGCCGGTTCAACGGATTCAACCGCGATCCGGGACGCCTTGGCGGATATCGCGGATCTTGACACGATACTTGGCAGCTTTGCCTTTAATGAAGTTGGCGACGCCGTACACGATCCGATTGTGCTCATCGTGGAAAACGGCGAACTCGTAATCTTCAAATAGGTGTATCACGCGTCACGTCATGCGTGTCATCGGTCTTTGATAGGACTTATGCGCTTCTGTAGGGAACAACGATCGTTGTTCCCTACGGGCTTGTCTCGTTGTTCCGCACGAATTTATCATCGGGCAACTACAATCACTTGATGCGTGTAACTTATTGATTACGAATTAGCATAAGGAGATTTAAAATCAACATGAACAGAATGAAAACCGTCATCAATTTACTAATAATCACTTTTCTGATTGCAGGTCTGTCTGCCTGCGATCAGCTAGTCCAACTTCTATCTGATAGCGAAATGCCGGATCCGGATGTGGGTGGCGAAGCGCCCCAGATGCAGGGTATAAGTGGGGACATTCCCGTTGGACTCGTTTACCCGGTCACAGGTCGGCTAGCCGACTTCGGGCTGCCAATATACCGCGGCTTTGAGTTGGCGCTTGAAGAGATTAACAACGCGCAACTCGGCGATGCAAGAATCAGTTTCATTGTCGAAGATGATCTCAGTACCATAGACGGAGCAGTCGGAGCCTACCAACAACTGATCGATGAGCACGATGTTCCGGTCATTTTCGGACCTACGACTTCGGGGCAGGCAAAGGCGGCTTTTCCCGTCGCTCAACAGCATCGGGTGGTAGGGTTTAGCTCCTCGTCAAATGCCACCGGTCTCAGCGCTCTCGGGGAGTATATTTTCCGCGCCGGACTCACCACCGACGTGCTGATTCCGAGCGGCGTCAAGGCGACTCACGCCAAACTCGGCTATCGGCAGGTGGCGACAATCTACGATGAAATTGATCCCTATTCCATAGACAGCCACGAAAAGTTCACGGAAACGCTCAATGAAATCGGAGTGGAGATTTTGGCCACTGAAACCTTTCAAAGCGGTGACACAGACTTCGAGGCGCAATTGAAACGGATAATGGCGGTGAATCCGGAAGTCGTCTTTATCGCGGCGCTGCCGCCTGAAATGACCGGGATTCAGATTCAAGGACGAGCGCTTGGAATCTCCACGCAGGTTCCCTACATCACTAGCCTAATCAGCGACGTGGAAGGCGCGGGAGCGGCGGCGGAGGGGTCGTATTCGTTCGCGGGGTGGATTAGCAGCGGCGACGCACCGGGGAATCAAGCCTTCGTCGAAAAGTACCGAGCCAGATATGACAGCGAGCCGAATCCGTGGACTGCGCAATCGTACGCCTCGGTTTATATTCTCGCTGAAGCAATTTCGCGCGCCCAATCAAAAGACGCAAGCGCTATTCGAGACGCGCTGGCAAGCATAGGAGATTATGAGACCGTTTTGGGCAAATTCGCCTTCAACAACGATGGCGACGCGGTGTACGCCCCGGTTGTGTTGACGGTCATCGAAAACGGCGAATTTGAAATCTTTAAGTAAACCGCCCAACCGTATGTGAGCGTTTCTCCCAGGCGCCCGACGCTTGTAAAGGCGCGCTGTGGGGTTACCCGCTACCGCGTGCGGATTAGGCGTCGCGCCTAACCGAAGGCATAGGCAACCGCTGTTCCATAATCAACCACTAGCCACAAGAATAAGGAATTTAAGCATGAATATCGATCGATTCACAAAATGCGCGTCCCTATTGGCAAGCGCCGTCCTCATTGTGGCGCTTTCCGCCTGTGACACCCTGATTTCCTTCCTGCCCGATGCCGATGATGAGATCGTGTCGCACGAATCCCCCGTGCCTCAACTTTTAGGATTGAGCGGAGAGATCCAAATCGGCGTTGTCGTTTCGGAGACAGGAGCATTCGCCGACTCCTCCGGCACACCGCTGATACAGGGCTTTGAGCTCGCTCGAAAAGAGATCAACGCAGGTCAAATCGGTGACGCCAGAATCACGTTCATCACTGAAGATGATCAAGGTACCGTTGAGGGAGCCGTTGCCGCCTTTGACAAGCTCATTTTGCAAGATAAGGTGTCGGCGATACTCGGTCCTACGCATTCACGTCAGGCGCGAGCGGTTTTCCCGACCTCGCAGGAAAATAAGGTTGTCGCTCTCACCGTTATCTCGACCGCATCCGGATTGAGCGCCATAGGCGACTACAACTTCCGTATCAACCTTCCCAACGACGTGCTTTATCCTAGCGGTGTCAGCGCCACCAAAGAGCGGATCGGCTATCGGCAAGTGGCTACAATCTATGATGCGTCCGATCTCTACGGGTTGGACAGCGACGCCCGGCTGCAGGAAGCCCTCCGTGACAACGGCGTCAAGATTCTTTCAAGCCAAACCTTTCAAACCGGTGACCCCGATATTTCGAAACAGTTCGAGGTCATAGCCAAACTGAATCCCGATGCCGTCTTTGTGTCCGCTCTAAATGCGTATGTGCCGCAAATCATTATTCAGGGGCGCGCCCTCGTTGCCGAATCTGTCCCGTTCATCATTCCGCACATTACGTTGACGGAAGTACAAACCGCGCGCGCCGCCGCAGAAGGCGTGGTCACTTTCACCGGCTGGTCCGAGCATGCCGATACGCCGAATAACTCCGCCTTCGTCGAGGCATACCGCAGCGCCTATGGAAGCGCGCCGACAATTTGGGCGGCGCAATCGTACACCGCGGCCTATCTCCTTGCCTCCGCCATAGCGGATGCACAGTCAACCGATTCAACCGCGATCCGTGATGCAATGGCAAGTATCGAAAACCGCGATACCATTCTGGGCAATTTTTCATTTGACCATAACGGAGATCCCGTCTACGACCCGCTGGTTCTGATAGTTGAGAATGGACAATTAGAGATTTTCGAAGGCGATGATGGCATTGATGCGACAACGCCTTTCATTGAAGATCTCCACATCAATGAGGTGACACTGGCGGTCGCGGAGAGTTTCCCGCCGCAAGTTTTTCTCCATGTTGATGGCTACCTGCCCGATAGTTGCACGGAAATCCATCAGACAACAGAGCGGCGAGAGGGCAACACATTTTACATTCAGATCACAACCAAGCGTCCGAGAGACTTGGCGTGCGCCACCGTAATCACTGAAATCCAACATGTCGTCGGGCTTGGCGCCTTTGATCCCGGGATGTATAGGGCAATTGTGAACGGAGTCTCGTTGGACTTCGAAATCCCGTAGGTTTGTCGCCCATTTCCTCCAACTCTGATAGCATTGAAGGAACGGATAATGAGTCGGATTTTACATGTCGCTAATTATCCGTTCGCTTGGTTGATAGTAACCCTATCACGCATTGCGGAGGACTTGCGCCGTTGACGCCAAGAGGCGTCACAAGGCGTTTTCTTGCTCCACTCTAGGACGCAGACACATTGTAGGAGTTTCTGCCCGCGATCGGTTACCAAATATCTTGACATTTGGTGAAACACCTAAGATGGATATGACCGGCATCCAGATTCAGGGACGCGCGCTTGGAATCTCCACGCAGGTTCCTTACATCACTAGCCTAATCAGCGACATGGAAGGCGCGGGCGCGGCGGCGGAGGGGTCGTATTCGTTCGCGGGGTGGATTAGCAGCGGCGATGCACCGGGAAATCAAGCCGTTGTCGAAAAATACCGCGCCAGATACGACAGCGAGCCGAATCCGTGGACAGCGCAATCGTACGCTACGGTATACATTCTGGCTGAGGCGATTTCACGCGCCCAATCAAAAGATGCAAGCGCTATTGGAAACGCGCTGTCGAACATAAGCGATTATGAGACTGTTTTGGGCAAATTCGCCTCCAACAACGATGGCGACGCGGTGTACGCCCCGGTCGTATTGACGGTCATCGAAAACGGCGAATTTGAAATCTTCAAGTAAACCGCCCTACCGTATGTGGGCGTTTCTTGTAGGGTCCGCTATTCCATAATCAACCACTAGCCACCAGAATAAAGAATAAGGAGTTTAAGCATGAACATCGATCGAATCACAAAATACGCGTCCCTATTGGCAAGCGTTGTCCTCATTGTGGCGCTTTCCGCTTGCGACACCCTAATTTCCTTCCTGCCCGATGCCGATGATGACACCGTGTCGCACGAATCCCCCGTGCCTCAACTTTTAGGATTGAGCGGAGAAATCCAAATCGGCGTTGCCGTTTCGGAGACAGGAGCATTCGGCGACTCCTACGGCGCCCCGATGATGCACGGCTTTGAGCTCGCTCGAAAAGAGATCAACGCAGGCCAAATCGGTGACGCCAGAATCACGTTCATCACTGAAGACGATCAAGGTACAGTTGATGGAGCCGTTGCCGCCTTTGACAAACTCATCTCTCAAGATAAGGTGTCGGCAATCCTAGGGCCTACGCTTTCACGTCAGGCGCGAGCGGTTTTCCCGACCGCGCAGAAAAATCAGGTTGTCGCTCTCGCCGCTATCTCGGCCGCATCCGGATTGAGCGCCATAGGCGACTACAACTTCCGTATCAACCTTCCCAACGACGTGCTTCATCCTAGCGGGGTCAGCGCCACCAAAGAACAAATCGGCTATCGGCAAGTGGCTACAATCTATGATGCGTCCGATCTTTACGCCTCGGACAGCGACGCCCGGTTGCAAGAAGCCCTCCGTGACAACGGCGTCAAGATTCTTTCAAGCCAAACCTTTCAAACCGGTGACACCGACTTTTCGAAACAGTTCGAGGTCATAGCCAAACTGAATCCCGATGCCGTCTTTGTGTCCGCCCTGAATGCGGATATGCCGCAAATCATTATTCAGGGGCGCGCCCTCGTTGCCGAATCTGTCCCGTTCATTATTCCGGACATTACCTTGACGGAAGTACAAGCCGCGGGCGCCGCCGCGGAAGGTGTGGTCACTTTCACCGGCTGGTCCGAGCATGCCGATACGCCGAACAACACCGCCTTTGTCGAAGCTTACCAAAGCACTTACGGAAGCGCGCCGACCAATTGGGCAGCGCAATCGTACACCGCGGTCTATCTTCTTGCCTCCGCCATAGCGGATGCTCAGTCGACGGATTCAACCGCGATTCGTGATGCAATGGCAAGTATCGAAAACCGCGATACCATTCTCGGGAAATTTTCCTATGACCTCAACGGAGATGCCGTCTACGACCCGCTGGTTCTGATAGTTGAGAATGGACAATTGGAGATTTCCGAGGGCGATGATGGCATTGATGCGACAACGCATGTCATCAACGATTTTCACGTAACCGATGTGACGCTGGCGGTCGCGGAAATTTTCCCGCCTCAGGTCTTTCTCCATGTTGATGGCTACCTGCCCGATAGTTGCACGGAAATCCATCAGACAACAAAGCGGCGAGAGGGCAACACAATTTACATCCAGATCACAACCAAGCGCCCGAGAGACATGGCGTGCGCCACCGTAATCACTGAAATCCAACATGTCGTCGGGCTTGGCTCCTTTGATCCCGGGATGTATAGGGCGATTGTGAACGGGGTCTCGGTGGACTTTGAAATCCCGTAAGTTTGTCGCCCATTTCCTCCAACCCCGATAGCATTGAAGGAATGGATAATGAGTCGGATTTTATATGGCGCTCATTGTCCATTCGCTTGTTTGATAGTAACCCTATCGCGCATCACGTATATTGTAACTTACTAGTTTAAAAATTGGTATTAGGTCCAATGACCGCCCAAGCCTTAAAAACAAGAACCGATTAAAGATAGGAGGATTCATCATGAACGCAAGTCGAGTCACAAAGTTTGTATTCCTTTTGGCGGTTGCCGCCCTAATAGTAGGGCTTTCCGCCTGCGACCAATTCGTCTCAATTCTAACCTCTGGCGATATGCCCGAGCCGCCTGAAATGGAGGGCGGCGTTACCGTTGGCATTGTGGCGCCCTTGTCGGGGCAATACGCCGGTTCGTTCGGACAGCCAATTCTGAACGGTTTTGAGCTGGCGAGGAACGAGATTAATACCCAAGCCGGAGGCGCAGGTATTACGTTCGTCACTATCGACGACATGGCAACCCTGGACGGAGCAAAAGCGGCATTCAACAAACTGATCAATGAAGAGGACGTGTTTTTCATCCTTGGGCCCAGTTTCTCATCACAGGCAAAAGAGACATTCCCTATTGCCGCTGAAAACGGCGTTATCGCATTTAGTTCGACTTCGTCGGCGTCCGGTATTAACAAGGCGGGCGACGCCAACTTCCGCGCAGGTTTAATCACGGCGCGGCTAAATCCGCCGGGTGTCATGAAAACGCACGCGGCGCTGGGTTACCAAAAAGTGGCTACCATGTACGATGCAGCCGATACCTATTCCACAATCGGACACGGCGATCTCATTGAAGCGCTAACGGATATCGGTGTCGAAATACTCGGTACGGAGACCCATACAAGCGGCGACACCGACTTCTCCGCCCAACTAACTAGCATAAAAGAGTTGAGTCCGGATGCCATCTTTGTGTCCGCATTATCGGTAGAAATGGTAAAAATTCTGACGCAAGGTCGAGCGCTCGGCATTCCGACTTCGGTCCCCTTCATCATGCCCGAGTTTGGTGATGGCGAAGCGGCAGCCGCCGGGAAGGCGGCAGAAGGGACGATTTCTTTTAATGGCTGGTCCATTTTTGCCTCGACCCCGGGAAACCAAGCGTTTGTTGAAAGTTACCGCGCGGCGTATGGGAGTAATCCCGACCCTTGGGCGGCGCAATCTTATGCAACGCTGCATATTCTCAATGAGGCCGGTAGCCGAGCTCAGTCGCCCGAGCCGAGGGCAGTCGCGGACGCGCTGAGAAGTATCAGCCTAGACACGATTCTCGGAAGTTTCTCGTTTGACGAAAACGGCGACGCAATCTATGAGCCTTATGTTCACATTGTCAAGAATGGCAAACTTGAACCGTTTGATGGTAGCGAGATGCCGGATGAGACGGGACTCCCTGCCGGGCTGCCGATGGACATTGCTATGTACAGGTCCTGGACAAGTGTTGAAATTGGCGCGCCTAGCGATCATGGCCTCGCGCATGGACAAGGCGACAGAACCACCTACATCAATTCTCCAGGTGTCGAAACCTTGCAAGATAGCCACGCCGAAACATTCCCGAGCGGAACCACCCTTGTGAAGGATATCATGGACGATACCAACACATTTCTGTGGCGAGTCGCTGTCATGTGGAAGACGGACGATTCGACATACGCAGAGCACGCCGGTTGGAAATACGTCCAATATCAACGCGAATCGGCGGGCGCTGAATTCATTGCCGCCGCTGGCGATGGCACTGACAAGGGCAGTAATGGATGTCACGCTTGCCACTCGGAAGTCAATGATCCGCGTGTGCCGGGTAGAGACTATGTCTTTGTTGAGCTCCCCGGCTATGAAACCGAAGGCCATGGCGCGTCAATTCACCATGATGACACATCCGATCACCATGATTAACGGGAGGATCATGACGACAATGTGTCCGATGATGACATCGCCTCAGAGCAGGATCGATCTCCGCATCAAGGCCCGCTGATTCTATAGCGGCCATTATTCATGTCCTTGCTCGATGGAGATTTGCGCGGTTTCCAACCGCACCGATCGCGCTGCCTAAACGCTTTCGTCGCGAAGGAGGCGCCGCATAATCTTGTTGGATGCGGTTCGCGGCAACGATTCTCGGACAAATACGTCGTGGACTTTGAAAAGAGGATTGAGACGCTCGCGAATCGCCGCTTGAAGAGCGGTCTTCAACGAAGCGTTGTCCCAATCCGAATCCGGGGGCATGACAACGTGGATAACCAACCGACTCGGCCCCCCATCTTCCGGAGACACGGCAACGGCGGCGGTCTCGCGAACGCCTTCGACGGTATTGAGGATTTGTTCAATCTCCGCCGAGCTGACTTTAATCCCGCCCAAGTTCATTGTGTCATCGACGCGTCCGTGCGCCCGGAAAAAGCCGCCCGCCAGGCGCTCAATCTGATCGCCGTGGCGCCGAAGCGGGGCGATGTCGGGGGTGGTAGTAGGATTGCCTTCAAAATAGACCTCGTGATGATCGCTGTTCAATAACTCCGTCGAAAGCCCCATGGATGGCGGGATGAGGAAGACTTCTCCGTTGTCGGCAGGCTTTCCCTCAGCGTCAAGGAGAACAAAATCACAACCCAACGCGGGCGTCGTAAACGTCGCTGGGGCCGCCGGTTGTATGAGTGTGCCGGTGATGTAGCCGCCGCCGATTTCCGTGCCGCCGCAATACTCGATTATCGGCTTATAGCCCCCCAACGACATCAGGAACAGCATGTCCTCCCGGTTGGAGCATTCGCCGGTTGAACTGAACGCTTTGATTTTGCGCCAGTCAAGTCCCTTCATGCAATCCGTATTTTTCCACGCTCTGACCAAGCTTGGCACAACGCCGAGCATCGTGACGCCGGAATCCCGAACAAACTCGCCAAACCCTCTTTCCGTTGGAGCGCCGTCATAAAGAGCCATCGTCGCCTTGTTGATTAGGCTGGCGTAGATTAGCCAAGGTCCCATCATCCACCCGAGATTGGTGTGCCAAGCCAATACGTCTCCCGCTTTAATATCGTGATGCAGATAGGCGTCCATCGCGCACTTGATAGGCGTTGTATGCGTCCACGGTATGGCTTTGGGCGCGCCGGTAGTTCCGGAAGAGAACAAGATATTCGTGTGTCCATGCGGATGACACGCAACTGACTGAAATTCATCGTTGTCACTTAGAAACCGATCCCAGGTCAAATCGCCCGGTCGCAATTCAAGGGATGGTTTTGCATCCTTGCTGGACGACAGAACGATTGCCTTCGGCGCGTCGGCGGCAACCACCTTCTCGTAGAGCGGCAAAAATTTGTCCTCGCGGCGGATGTAATCTTGAGTGAAAATTGCCTCCGATTTCGCAATTTTGAGGCGGGTTTCAATTTCGTGCGGCGCAAAACTGTCCGCGACCGAAACGACGGTGCATCCCGCTTTGATAATTCCCAGATAGATGGCAACCGACTCCGGCGTCATCGGCATGTCAATCGCGGCGGAATCTCCCGCTTTAAATCCGATGTCCATTAACGAATTGGCGACCCTATTCGACAAAGAATCCAACTCGCTATAGGTCACTGTTGAAAGCGGTGATTTTTCCGATTTTGAGACGATTGCGACGGTGTTTCCCGGTGCGCCGAAGCAACTGTCCGCGATGTTCAATTCAGCTCCCGCGAGCCATTGCGGTTCTTCGGCGCCGCCGGATAATTCTACAACAGTCTTAAATGGTTTACGGAACCGAATATCTAACCTGTCTACCATCAACTCAAAAAAACGAGCGCGATTCTTGACCGACCATGCGTGGAATTTTTCATAAGATTCAATGTGCAATTCACGCATCAATCCGGTGATATTCGCCTGTTGAACCTGTTCATAAGAGGGGAACCATGCTGGCGGCGGTCCCTGTTGTAAGATGTCCCAGTCGGAAAAGATTGACTCGTGCAATAACTTGTGCACGGCGAATGGGTGGGAAGGCGTCAACACTGCATCGGTGATTCGCATCCAGCATTCCGAGGGTGGTAGAGATGAGAGCAGAGGGGTTGCCCGCTGCAGCATCTCGGAGGCGCAGGATTTGTCCAGTCCACATTGAACAAGCTGCTCAAGGTTCAGTTCGGTTGCCATAGGAAATGCCTTACACTAATTCCTAATCAATGAGTTACCCGCATCGGGTGATTGTAGTTGCCCGATTCATCAAGGAATACGGCAGATGAATTATCTTAACCGATTATTGCTCGCTATTCAACAGCCAAATTTTGGCGCCAGCAATGTACCACGGCTTCTTTGTAGGGAATAACGATCAAACGAGCGGATAGGGAACAGGATCTGCTATGGCGCTCACTATCCGTTCGCTTGATCGATAGAGATCTCTCGTTATTCCCTACAATGTTGACAAATGGATTGACATCGTTTGATTCACTTGTTAAAATCTAATTACTTGCGCCGCGACTGAAATAGCCGCGATGCGAGATCCATTGCCATGGAGATAGTGAGAGACCGATGAGAGTACGTACCAGAGCGCGAGAATATGCGCTACAAATGTTATATCAGGCAGAGATAACACAGGATTCGATTGGCTATGTTCAAGAGTTATTCTGGCAATCGGAAAATGCGCCCGATCTGGTGCGAGAATTCGCCAATCCGCTTGTCGAAGGCACTTTTGAACATCGGGAGGCGATCGATTCGGCAATTCGGTCCACTGCCGACAACTGGACACTTGAACGGATGCCGATTGTGGATCTCTGTATTCTGCGCAGCGCCACTTATGAGCTGCTCTATCTCGTTGATATTCCGCCCGCTGTTTCAATTAACGAAGCGGTTGAACTTGCCAAGGCCTATAGCACTGACGACTCTCCAAAATTTGTAAATGCCGTTTTGGATCGAATCAAGGCGATAGCGCCGACGATGGCAAAGTTGGAACACCTGCGAACCAGTGGAGGCAAGAGTTGACGCACTTTCGACGTTTCCTGATTGGTGTTCTGCTTCTAACGATACCTTGCCTAGGTCACGCACACCGCGAAGTCAAATTTATTCAAGAGTTCGGCGGAAAGGGTGAACACGGGGGACAGTTCGCCGAGAATCTGTATATCGCTTTCGATCGAGAGGGCGGAATCTACATCACGGACACCGACAACGTCAGAATCCAAAAACTCAATCCCGATGGGCAACTTCAGTTCGAGATTCGCACGATCGCGGAGCAATTTACGCTAATCAACCCGACAGACATCGCGGTTGGAGAAGATGGCGCAATCTACGTCATGGATTGGATCCTCATTCCGATTGAAGGGGCGGACAATCCGAAAATCTTCAACTACGGCGCTTGTGTCCACCGATTTGATGCGGAAGGGAAGTTTATCGCGAGTTATCCAATTCAAGATCTCTCACGGCGGGCAAAGTCGCTCGAGTCTGCCGTGCCGGGGCTTGATGCGGAGGGGAATTACGCGCTCATCATTCCTCAAGGGAATACCGAACGCTCCTTCCTGCTGACGGTTGATCGAAACGGAATCATCTATGTTCTAGATAGCGGGGCAATCCACAAACTTGATGCCGGCGGCCATACCGTTTCGACAATTCCCGTGTCTCAACCCAAGGTCGGGCAGGTGATTAAGGCGGTAGATATGACAGTGGACGGTGATGGGAATCTCTACCTTGTTGACAAAGCCGCTCATCGTGTCCTGAAGTATGATTCCGACGGAAAATACCTGACGGCGTTTGGTCAACACGGTGATCGGGCGGGGCAGTTTATCTCGCCGTTCCTCGTTTTTGCCCGAAACGACGGAGCAATTCTGGTAGCCGATAGCGCCAAGTACAAACTGGACTACAAGTCGGATTTGCCGCGCAGGCAGTACGATCCGTTCCAGTTTGGGCGATTGCCGTACCGTGTATTTCGAACTCGCGTTCGTAGAGTTCAACGGTTCACTGCGGATGGCGAGTACAGAGAGAAAACGCTGATCCGTTTGGGCAGGGAAAATGAGGCGCACACCCATCTAAAGTTGAAGGCGATTGATTACAGCGGCGATTTGTATTTCCTTGACGCGGAGACACTGAGATTGAGTAAGTTCACGCAGACCGGTGGTCTGACTCGGTCGGTTTTTCAAACGGAAGCGAAATTCGGCTACGCGTTCGAAATTCATGACGCGGAAATTGACAATCAGGACGACCTTGACGACGACCTTTATAGCGGCGCCGATTTTGATCGGCGCCTCGTCCTGAACGATGCCAACATGAAACTCACGCTCGCCTATCTTGTTAACGAAGATCTCCGCTGCGCAATCTCCAATACGTTGAGTTACCTGCGGATGTCGGATAAGAGCTTCTACCGTGCGCGGGACTTTGAGGATTTCCGCGGCAGTTTCAATCAGGATGATGAGTCCAAGCAGACCTTCTGGGATGACCGCGTTCAGCTGGAACTGATTGTGACACGGGATCATCGTCCCTATCACTATCGAGAGGCGAAGGGATTCCTTTACCTGAATGTGATACGTAACGATTACCTCAACGCCGCGCTAAGCATCACAAACAGCCGCCGTTTCGATTTTCGCGCCCGAATTTCTGACTGGGGCGGTGGCATTTATTACGATCTCGGCAAGGCGTTTCGGCTTCAATTTGAAATCAATCATTTCTTCGGCTATAACACCTACACCTATATTGATGAGACTAACATTCTGTATGCAACCGGGTTTGTAGAGAGTGATTCTACCTTCGCGTTCTTGACAATTGACGGCAGGTTTTAATCACGACTTTGTACATCTGTAGGGTGGGCACTGCCCACCATTCCTTGTAGGGATGGAAGGGTGGAATCGTGGAAGGATGGAAGATTCCCGGACTTCCCGCCTTCAATCTTCTGGAACGAAAAATTGAATCATAATAGGTAGGTTTCACCGTGTTCAACCCAACCTAAATGGTGGAAAAAATCTTCCGGATTTGCCAATCCAGCAGAATCGGTTTGGACCTAGATCGAAATGTAGGTTTATTCTTGAAAGTTCCTTAACCACATGAATCTATTTGGGAAAGTTATCTATTGAATTCGAGATTCCATAACATCTTGAATCTGGCGCCGTTTAAACCTTTTATCGGAAGGAAAAAATCATGAGTCAATTTATCGCTGATTTTGAAGCCTATATACCCGCCGAGTTTAACGGGGAAGCGTACGGCAAAGCCGGTGTCCTCGCCACCATGGATGAAGCGAGCATTGATGCCAGCGTCGTATTCATCGGCGGTGTGCCGATTGATCCGCGCGAAGCTAACGCGCAGGTATTGCGAGAAGTCAAAGGCGAATCGCGGATTCTGCCGGGCGCCCTCATCAATCCCACGATGGGGCCCCTTGCAACCGACGACCTCAAACGTTGTGTCGATCAGGGAGCGCGAACGGTTAAGTTGATGGCGGCCGCCCACCGCTATCAACTCGATTCCGCCTGCGTTGATCCGATTATGGAGCTCGCCGACTCGCTTGGAATCCCCGCCACGATTCATTCGGGATCGCCGCTGAGCGGTTGCTCACCCGAATTTATCGGGACGCTCGCCAAACGCCATCCGAATGTGACAATCATCATGGATCACATGGGTTATCGCGAATGGATTGGGCACGCGGTGCAGGCGGCGGCGGAAAATTCGCGAATCTACCTCGGCACTACGCTCATTGCGGCGGCGGAACCGATCTCGGTCAAGGATGTGGCAAGAGGCGGGCAGGTCGGCGCTGATCGCATCGTATTCGGGTCAAACGCGCCATCCGGCGTGGCGACGCACGGCGTCAACGGCATCCGAAATATCGGGTTTACCGATGAGGAGGAGGCGCTCATCTTGGGAGAAAATTTTAGGCGGATTTATGGGCTCTGAACGTCACCGGAAGAAGCAGCTGCGAGGTAAACCGCTGAAGGATTACTTGAAGCAGGTTGAGCCTCCCGGCACGGATTTAGTAATTGTCTTGCAGGATGTGGAGGACCCCGTTAATGTTGGCGGCGCGTTCCGAATTGCGGACGCGTGTGACGCTCGCGAACTCGCTTTGACGGGAACAACGCCAGTTCCGCCCCACCCTTCGATTGCGGGCATTGGCCGCGGCACGCATCGGCGCGTGAAGTGGAGTTATACGGACTCCGCGCCCGAGGCGATTCAAAGGTTCAAGGAGCAGGGGTACACAAGCTGCGCCATAGAGGTGGCGTCAAACTCGGCGCCTTATTACGATGTCGAATATCCGGACAAAGTCTGCCTCATACTGGGAAACGAATATTACGGCGTTGCCAAGCGCACAATCTCTGTCTGCGATACGGCGATCTATATCCCGATGTACGGAAAAGTGATGTCGCTGAACGTGCACGTCGCGTTGGGGATTGCGGCATACCACATTATTCACAGCGATCGAATTCGGGAACAATAATACGAAACCTCGGCGGAATATCCCATGAATCGGTCCTACGGACAGATTTGGCACTTGGCAAATCAAAGAGAGAAAAAATTGGCATTCATACCACGCAAGATGTTAAACTGAGTAGATATTTCATGGAAACGTGACGTAGTTTCGGAATTCAAAATGCTATCAATTCAAAATACTAACCAACCGGGTATGAGTTCTGAAGATTCAGTGATAGAGGAGGTTGTTCGCTATTTCTCAAAGCCACGGTTCCACCGATACTCGGTGCAAAAAGAAGGGCAGATACAATTTGGTTCTCGCATCGGTTTTGCCGACGTTGTACTCCTTGACGGTAAGAAAAAGCGCATTGCTATCGTGGAATGCAAAGGCATTGGATACGTGGACAACGGAATTGAACAATTGAAATCCTATCTCTCTGCGACCGCCACATCGTTCGGTGTTTTTGCCAATAGCACAAACCCGGACGATTGGCAATTCTATGAGAACCTAGGGGAAAATCAGTTTAGTGCAATAACACGCTCGCAATTTGAATCAGCGATTCTCAAAACCGGATTAATAGGAAGGTTTAACAGATGTCTGAGACGTTTATTTGCTCGTAAAGAATCAAACGACGCAGCATCCCCTGATCCGATTTCAAGGGCGTCACAATCCTCTCATTACAAACCATACAGTACTTTTATTGGAGGAACACAAACTGTGCAAAATCGACATGATCTCAATCCCGGTCCGAGTCCCAACAACAGTCCATATTACACTGAAGAAAACGGCTTTCGTTGGGCGACGAATCATAATGGAAGCCCCGAAGCTTTGCCACCACATATTAAGCGAATCGTCAATGATGAGGTGGAAAGACAGTCGAATCCTGAATGGTATGAAGAATCTATACGTACCCTACGTGAGGAGAAATCGAAATTAGAGGACAGCATCAGCAACTGCGAAAGTGAAATTGTTCGCAGAACAGAAGAATTAGCAATGAAAGAGGAAGACTTAGCGAAATCTGATGCGCAACTAACTGCCTTGAGAGAGGAAGAATCAAACCTGATGGATCTTCTACACCCTGGGAAAAACCATTTGTTAGGTAAGCAACAGCGTTCTTGGGGTCATCTCATTACTGGAATTGTTGCGACGGTTTTACTGGTCGGGCTGGCTTCATACCTCTTCGTATTCTATGCTTCGGCTGTTGATAAAGCTTTCTTTTTGAAGGACGCATCAATAGCAGGACTCAATGACATTGTTAATCCAGATGCTATCTTTGAAGCGCTTGAGGGCCGGTGGAATTTATTTGTTATTTTCTTCCCATTTATTTTCTTGGTATTTGCGATTGCTCTAGATCATTTTTGGGAATCTTCCGAACAATGGTGGCAAAAATGGCCTGCTGTCGGGCTGCTAATTGCCACGTTTCTGTTTGATGGCATACTAGCCATTCAGATTTCCCAAAAACTCCATGATACCAGGGTTCTAATAGGATTGACAGAAGGAGAGTGGGAGTTCAGATGGAACGACCTTAATATCTGGACGGTACTCTTTTGTGGATTCATGGTCTCGCTGTTGGTCAGCATTCTTTATCATGTGACACGTGAGAGATGGAAAGGAGTAAAACCGGATCATATCGACAAAGAAAAAGAGGAGCGCACGAGGTTAGGGATCCAGAAAAGAATAGACGAGATAAAGACTGAGAAAGTTCAGAAAGAAACTCAAAGGGCCGCAACAACGACTGCTATGCAAAACGCACGAAATGTGATTGACGGCTTCAAAAACGACAAAATACCCGAGTTGCGTCGAAGAATCGAGGAAATTGATACAGAGATTCACAATCTGTCAACCCAACGTGTTATAGATCGTGGTAGAATTGAATCGCAAATCAGCCAGTTTTTGAATGGCTGGATCCAATACGTCGTGAATCGGTACTCAGGGGATGACGAGAAGGTCCTCCATATTCGTCAAATTGCCGCCACTACGCTTGAAGGATGCTTTCGGGAGGACTCGAGGTTAAGTGAACAGACATGAGCAAATTTAAAGTAGCCAACATAGTTTTTATTGTTTTTTCTATCTTGATAACTAGTGGGACAAGTTGCACCGCGCCTCCGCCCGAGAATAACCAGCGTAAGCCGAGTAACATCATCGTCATTTTAGACACCTCCGATCGTGTGTCTAAAGCGAAGAGCCTTAATCAGGCAAGAACCGACATTGAAATTGCCAACGGCATCGTTGATTTGTTTGAGCAACGTGTTCGCCAGGACCTCTACATACGTTCGCATCATCGCATCGCTTTTGTGGTTCCTGAGCAACCGGATACAGCGCCAATACCCCAGGAGATTGCTGAGAAACTTATGATTAGCCCCACGGATGAGGACAGGCTTCGCGGCGCTCCAAGATTTAGAGAGATGAGAAAAGAGTTACTACGAACTATTGACCAATTATATCAATTTATTGAGAAACGAGGGACGTTCACAGGGGCCGACATTTGGGATTGGTTTCGGGGAAGTGGGGAAGCATATTTGAAGATGGATATGCAAAATTACATTATATGCCTTACAGATGGCTATCTAGACTTTAATAGAAGTATCCAAATGATACGTCCTAAACGTGGAAATAAAACTAGCTATATTCCCTACCATCAAATCGTTAGGTTTCGAAACGATCCAAACTGGGGTAAAAAGTTTGAGAACGAAGGGCATGGTTTGTTGGAAATTGGGGAAGATTTCAGCGCTTACGATGTGAAGTTCTTGATGGTAGAGATTGCGCACCGACACATGCTCGATCTTGACATTATCAAGGCATATTGGAAGCAATGGTTGTCGTCAATGGGAATCACGAAGTCTCAGTTCTTGCGCAAACAACCTGACTCGCAAATTGTTAAAGAGAGAATCACGGAGTTCTTGAAAAACGGTACAGAAGACTGAATTGTGGCGATTTCCGAGCGCGAGTAACGTTTTGCCAAGTAGAATATCGCAGTCATGTTAAGAATATGTGCAGGGAACTACGATTTTTCTTGAAAACTCGGTTTCTCAAAGTCGCGTTACACCTTCTTTTGACATAAGCCAATCAACCCTCATAGCGGAATGTCAAATCCACTGCATACGTACCGGTGTCGCATTGGTATACTTTACGTTGGGCAATATTGCGCTTTTTTCTGACTAATAATGGTTTCTAATAGGACTTACGCAGCATTGGCGCGTCGCTATTCGGAAATTACTCCTACAGTGTTTGGAGTATCGGTGCGGTTGGAAACCGCACCTACCAACCGGAGGCTGGAAAACACTCAATTTCCAGCAGCGTAAAGTATAAATAGAACGCAATACAACCCCCGAAAAAATGCAAATTCACAGCGTCCGATAGGTAGCGCCTCGGATTAAGTAGACGAATGTCTCCCTTACTCGCACGGTTTTTCGCTTACCTAGAACTCTCGCGTCCCGTTAACGGCGTTATCGCTTTTGCCTCGGTTATGTTGGGCGGCCTATTGACTGTCGAGGGGCAAGTCAATCGCCTTGGTGATGCGGGGTTGTTGAAAGCGGCGATTTCGGCGCTACTGCTCTTGGCGGCGGGAAACTCCCTCAATGACTACTGCGACTGTGAAATCGACCGCACCAACAAACCCCAACGCCCAATCCCTTCCGGGCGAATTCAGCGCAGAGAGGCTTTGATTGCGGCCGTACTTTTAATGATAGCCGGAATAACGCTCGGCTGCCTTGTCAACCGATACCTGGCCATAATCGCCGTGAGCGTTTCCGCAAGTTTGATTGGCTACGCTCTCTGGTTGAAACGGACACCGATAGCTGGGAATATCCTCGTAGGCTGTCTCACCGCGTTAACTTTCATTGCAGGGGGCGCGGTTTTTGATTCGTTGCAAGGTACCCTTGTACCGGCAATCTTTGCACTCCTGTTTACAACTGCGCGCGAGATTGTGAAAGATATCGAGGATATGGAAGGTGATTTTGAGAACAATGCGCACACCATCGCGGTCGTCAGCAAACCTGCGGCGGTAGCAATAGCTTCGATTTTTATGGCGACCGTGATTCTATTTAGCCCGGTGCCATACCTGTCGGGTTGGTACTCATGGCGCTACATGCTGACGGTTTTTGTCGGTGTCGATCTGGTTCTAACAACGCTCATTGTTCAACTCTGGAGAGACGCCTCAAGGAAGAATTGCTCGCGTATCCAGAAGTGGATGAAGTGGGACATCTTGATCGGACTTGGCGCAATATGCCTCGGTGAGTTTGGTTAGCGCCGCGTAAGTGGTTCCCTCGTCAAGAGTATATGGAAGCCGTGGCTAGTGGTCAGTGATTAGTTTAATCCGTGATCCAGACAACCATTCTCGTCTGAATCGCGGATTAAGGGATCTCTATCGATCAAGCGAAGAATTAAACGAGTGGATAGCCGGGTATTTCTAGCGTTTTTTCCGTTCAACGCAACTTACGCGGTACCGTCGTGGAGTTGCAAAGCAATCTCGTCAAGCGTTTCCGCATTCAGCGCGCGCTCAAACAGCGAATCGAGAATGAAGAGATTGTGTATCAGGGTTATTCGGTTGATGACATTTTCAGGAACGGGGTAGAAGCGTGATTGAAGCAGTTTGAGAAGGGCGGCTTGTTTTGCTTGCGCAGCGCCTTGTTCTATGCCTTGCTCTATCCCGCGTTCTATGCCTTGCTCTATCCCGCGTTCTATACCCTGCTCTATCCCGCGTTCTACGCCTTGTTCAATCCCGCGTTGGAAGCCTCGCGCTTCACCGCGTTCATCGACATAATCAGCCATTGTCTGTGCCATGCGTTCTGCCTCCTCTTTGTCAGTCGGATGTGGAATATGCTCTTTGACCAGCGCACTCAATTCTTTGTGCTCTTCAGCCTCGCGACGATGGAAAATCAGCAACTGGATGTACCCTATCGCTTGCTGCCGCAGTCTCGCTTGGTCGTCATCAAGAGCGCTAATATGTGAAAGCGCTTCAATTATTGCGCCGCGTAACTTTTCCTTCGACGCATGCTCCTGCTTTAGGACGGTTAGCAACCACCCGATCGGATGGTTGGTTTTGGTTAGATCGGCGTCATCCGTGTCTTTCACGCCAAGAAACAACACGTCGAATTTCGGGACAAACCTCGAAAGCTCATCGGGCACTCCCATCATCTCATCAAGCGACAGCGAGGCAGTCCATGTTTTGTCCCCGGTATAAAACACAATCGGTAGAACCATACGCAAGCGCCGCTCGCTTGCCGGGGTTCCCTCTGATTCCCACTGTCTTCGTTGGGTGTCCCAAATCTGTGTCATGTAAAGCAGCAATCGGAACGACATTGTCGAATCAATCGTGGATTGGTGTTCAATGAGGATATAGATCAGCAGGTCCTCCCCGTCCGATTGATCTCGGAACGGGACGCGAACCACAATGTCGGACTCCGGTCCTCGGAGGTTGTCTAGAATAAAACTGCCGCTCACCAGTTCCATTTTGCCAAAATCAATCCGTTCTGCCGATTCGGGGGCGAGGAGCTGCACCAGCCCTAAAACGTATTCGCTGTCTTGGAACAGCCATCTTGCGCTGCGGTCATGGAAGTGTCCAATCGGGATGTCAAAAAAACTGAGGTTTTCCGTTTCTCTAGGCATAATCTCCTTTCATTGGTGGGTAGCGCCCATCCTACAAATGCTTAACGTTCCGGCGACGCGGAAACATAGGAATCCTCTCTCTCGACCGGGACGTTTTCAACAACACTTACCTCCGGTAACGCTTTATCTTCGGTTGAACCGATGTCCTTTTGGAGTTGAGCCGGGGTCGGTTGCTGTTGCCTCAACGTCTCCGTATCTGTGAACGGATCATAACTCTTGACAAACCGCCCATCTTGAAATAGGACAACTTCACTGTTTTCCTCGCTGACAATTATCGCCGCCAAAACTTCGTCCAATGACGAAGCATAAATGCCCGCGTTATGCTTGGCGCTTCCCTTCCGCAAAGCCTCCACTCTTTCGTACGCTTGATGCGTGCGAACCCCTTCGACCATAATGCACGATCGGAAAGCGCATCCCGCCAGATTGATTAGCAAAGCGCCATCGCGTTCCTTATAGCCGGTAATCTCCCCATTCTCATCCTTTGTCGCAACTTTTTCACCCATATAATCAAGAACTTCATCGATATCGGAAGAAAAGATGTGGGGGACGCTGTCAATCTCCCCGTATTTCTCTTGTGCGAGGTATTCGGTCTGACCGTCGTGGAACTCCGAGAAATTATCACTCATCATGTTACGCTGATCTACCAGCAACAGGAATAAGCCGCGGTTGTTTTTTGCCTCTTTGTTCAATAGCGCGAACTTTTTCGCGAGAGAATACAGTTTCTTGAGGTATATCTCTACAAGGTCTTCTCTATCTGCCCAAAGCGATTCATAATCTTTCACTTGGCGCCGAAGGCGTCCCGCTTCATCAAGCAATTGCCGATACTGTTTTCGCCCCAAGAATTTGAAGAACAACGTTCGTTTACCTCCCGTAAGGAACAGAAAAAATGAGCAAACGCGAATATCCGCGCGGATCGCCGCTATGAGTTACTCCTTAGTTTTCTTTTTTCTAAAATATCTTCTCGCGCTATATCCCCCGGAAATTAATACGACTAGCAGAAGAACGATGAGCGCGCCGTTGATGATGTAACGGGTAAAATTCAGTTCCTGCAATCGTTTCGACGCCAACTTGTATTCCTTTGTCCCTTTATTGGCGCGCGACTTGACTCGGTTCCAGTAGATCTTGGAAGATTCTTTGTCTCCGAATCGGTCTGACAACTGTGCTGTGGCAACGAGATAGGCAATATCTTCTATGTTCATGCTGTCAACTGCCGCCGTGAACGAGTTGAAAAGTAGCACGGTCAACTCTGGCGATAGCGGCGGTATCTCCGTCGTAATCTCAATGCCGTTCTGGAACGCCGCGATAGCTCCCTCATTGTCCTTCTGATTAAATCGTTCCTCCGCGACTTCAAACCACGATTTTTCGGCGAGAGCCAGATTACGTTCAATCGCATCGTGCCCCTCAAACGTAAAAGTGGTTTCAGCGTAATAAATCTCCGCCGCCTCCGCCTTTAACGTGTAGGTTGTTCCAATCGAAAGCGGATCATCAACGTTCCAATCCTTGAAGCGATAATTGCCATCCATACCGATCATCCGCTTGTGAATCGTATCCTCAATCCATACGGCTATCTGTTCTACAACCCTGCCCTCGGGAAGCGCGATTCTTCCATACACGGCAATCGGTTCCAGCGCCCACGAAACTTCAACAGCTTCTCCCTGCCTCATGCCAATTTGCGCAAAACGCGTCGGCGGAATGGAATAGCCTTGCTTCCTAACCTGTATTTCGTAGTTTTCCTTCTTTAAATTATCAATCAAGCGTTGAGGAGTGGCGCCTATATCTTCGCCATTTAGGAAAACCGACGCTCCCTCCGGAACAGTAGTGATTTTGAGCATTGGAGAGAGTTTGAGAATGGGCGCTTCCACATCGCCTGTTGGCACAACAATGCTTTCTTGCGGGGGCACCGTGGTGACAAGATGTTCGTGGAGTTCGCCAACGGAAACCGTCCGATTATCATCCAAATCGCTCGCATCCGTATTGAGCGCCGACAACACCTTTTTAAGCAGAGAGTCTTCCTCTTTTTTGGCGGAGCTGATCGACACCAGCGCCGCGCCGCCAAGCATTTCACGATTGGCAAGATACGCATAAATGTTTCGATCGCGAGTATGGCTGTCAAAGAGAACCGTCACATCGTTAGCGCCTGCCTCCCTAAACCAGCGGTTCAGTTGCTTATCTTGCACGGCTTCAGCTAGGTTTCCTGATCCGGCGCCGTACGTTAACAGGAAAATCGAGTTTGATCTGGGCGGTTTGGTTACGCCTCCGCGATAGAAGAAGATGAACCGTTCTCCAGGCTTCCTGCGAGAAGCAAAATTCTGTATCGCTTTGTGAATCCCTGATCGGGTGCACTCTTCCGCCTCAATGTGTCGTATCCGATTCGAAGGTACGTTTCCGCGAGTAACCAAAACGTCAACGAATGCCTCAAAATCCGCCCGTGAACGGGTATCGGGGTCGATATCCGCAAGCAACCACCAAACTGTCGTATCCGTAGGCTGGGCATCAGTCGGCAGAATGCCAATCAGTAAGCATCCGGTAAAGATTGCGACAAGTAAAATTTGATGTTTCATCATTTCCCCTTTAATCCGTCACCATCCGAGAATTTGTTAACCCGCTATCTTGACTTCGCCATCTTCAACCAGAACCTCATACGCTTCGACTCGCAGCCGGCCGTCAGTGTGGCAAGCGCCTGTCTTGGCGTCATAAGCATAGCCGTGAACCGGACATGTGACGACCCCGTTTCTAACCCGTCCCCTGCCCAGAGATCCCATGGCATGGGCGCAGATATTGCTCAAAGCGCAGAAATCTCCATCGTCGTTAAAGACCGCAATTCGGCGCCCTTTGACCGTGAATGCTTTACCTCGTCCCGATCGAATATCAGAGGTTTTGGCAACCGTTACATAGTTCGCCATTCGTATCTCTCCCGTTGTGAAACGCTCAACACCGCTAATTGCTCCACCTAAGCATAACAAACACAATGCGTTGGCGTCAAGTTAAAAGCAAACTGCCCTTCTTTTCCTTGCTTAACGGGGAGGAATTGTGGCAAAATAGCGGTTAAGTTTCATTTTGGGACTAATTGTGTATTGATTAGCTATCGGAGAAGTATCAAGAGGAATCTCGACGACGCAACTCGCGTGCCAATACATAACCAATACAGGATTTACGCATTACGTATTGTTCTACACACCAATCCTTGTCTATGAATTGGGGCAACTTACGTAAGTCCTATCCAGCATTGAAATTTAACAAACCGGAGATAGAGAAATGAGAAAGCGATTCGGTGTTGTCTTTGGAATTTTGTTCGGTTTTATAACCTGCGTCTATTCGGACATTGAACGTTGGTCGCCGCTTGGTCCGATATACGGCGGCGTTATCAGAGCCATGGTTTCAAACGGTCTTTATGTCTATGTTGGTACACATGGAGATGGGGTCTTCCGACGGGAAATAGCTTGTGCGGACTGGAAACAGATTGGATTGCGGAATCGTACCGTTAACGCGTTGGCAATTCACAGGCAGGTGCCTGGTACAATCTTCGCCGGCCTTCAATCGAAAGGGTTGCATGTCAGCCGCAACGGTGGGCTGACATGGGCAGAGACGAATCAATTCGCCAACGACAGTATACTGGACATAAAGTGGCATCCCAAGTTTCCCGATATTATATGTTTAGTAGGATACTACAGTAAGGTTGCGATTAGCCGTGATCGAGGGCTGACGTGGAAATCGAGGAACCATGGGCTTGAAGACGCCACTGTAGTACGTTCTGTTGAGTTCCATCCCGAGAATGAAAACATCATGCTTGCCGCGACCACGGGAGGAGGCGTGTTTAAGAGTGAGGACGGAGGCGCAAGTTGGACACCGATTAATGCCGGGCTTACCACAGATAACGTTTTTTCCCTAGTGTATCAGCCTCTGACAGATACGTGGTTTGCGGGGACATACGAACATGGCGTTTTTCGCAGTTACGATATGGGTGAAAACTGGAAGCCGATGGGTTCAGGAATACCAAGAGAATACCCTTACAGTTACATCCAAGTTGTTGAGGTCGATCCTCGAAACCCGGATCTCGTGTACGCAGGCGCGCGCGAAGGATTTTTCATTAGTCGCGACCGGGGAGCTACTTGGGAAAGCGAAGACGCGCTGTTAGCGTTTGATGTTCGCACAATTGAACCGTTGGAAACAGGTCTTTTTGTAGGCACATGGGCGGCGGGCGTGTTTCAGAAAACGATATCTGACGCCTGGATCCTCTGGAATGAGGGGTTGACCAATATAAATATCAGCGGTTTCGTCATACACCCCACAGATTCGGACATGATGGTTGCCACTACCTGGGGGGCTGGAACATACGTTACAAGGGACGGAGGAATAAGCTGGCACCTGTCAGATTCGGGCATAACCAACAAGATGACCATTGACTCAGTTATTTTGCCGGGCAGTCCGGATCGAATCTACACAACCTCGGACGGAAAGGGGATTTTTCTGAGCGAGGATTCCGGAAGGACATGGCGCCCCATTAACAAGGGACTGAATGCCGGAATCGTCACCAGCATATTGCTCGATCCGGTGCACCCGAATCGAATATATGCAGGCAGCGAATATCGCGGAGTTTATCGTAGCGATGACCTTGGAGAAACCTGGCAACAAACCGGCTTGGATCGTTATGCGATTTGGGAAATCGCTGTCAATCCCCAAAACCCCGATATCATCTACGTCGGAACGTGGGGAATTACGGCTTATGCCTTTGAGGGGCTCGCTGTTTTGCGCACGCTAGACGGGGGTGTGACTTGGGAGATAGTGCTTGAGTTGCAGGACGCCGCTCTAGCTTTGGCAATCGATCCGACCAACCCGGATCATGTTTATGCAGGCACGCATGGCGCGGGGATGTTCAAAAGTTTGGACGGCGGCGAAACGTGGCGGCAAATTAATCAGGGGCTTCGTGAACTGAAGATCTGGGATCTGGTGATTGCCCCGTGGGATCCGAATTATCTCTTTGTTGCGACTAGCGGCGGCGGTATCTATTACTCCGCCAATTCAGGCGATCTCTGGGTTGAAATGAACGACGGTCTCGAAAACTTGAACTTTTCCGCAATCGGTATAATCCCCGGGCGGATGAATCGACTTATCGCCGCCGGCACCTCGGGCTTTTACTCCTGCACATTTTCAGCGCCAACTACCGAGCCGATCGAAATCGTGGAGCCGATAGTGGAAAGAACAGAAGTATTCGCCAACTTCCCCAATCCCTTCAAATTCGAGACGTGGATACCTTATCAACTTAACGATGGCACGGATGTGAAGATTTCAATTTACGGTGTTGATGGTCATCATGTCCGAACGCTTCAAGCCACAGCACGAGATCGCGGGAAATATAACACTCGCGGTACCGCCGTGTATTGGGACGGCCAAAACGACCGAGGAGAAACGGTCGCCAACGGCACGTATTTTTACCATTTTCAGGCGGGCGATTATCGTGTCTCGAAGAAGATGGTGATTATGAGGTAGCAACTTGGGTTAGATACGATTCCCTTGCGCTTGACGGAAATTCCATGCAATCCAACCGAGTTTGTGATATACTCAATAAAGCCTCAAGCATAAAGATCCCCAAGCAGTTTCTATCACGCTTGAAGTAAACTAGCCTATGCATCTTCATATCCGTATCACCGGCAGAGTGCAGGGAGTCGGTTTCCGAGATTTTGTGCGACGAAGCGCGGAGAAATTCGCGGTTCGCGGCTACGCCAAGAACTTGGCTAACGGCGACGTTGAAGTCCTCGCCGAAGGGAACAAGGTGGCGCTGGATGAGTTCCTCCGCTTATTGAAGCAGGGACCTCCAGCAAGTAAAGTTGGGGCTGTGCACATTGATGAACTCAAGGGCAGCGGCAATTACACCGGTTTTGAGATTCGCTATTAGATTGAGCATTTAGGCTCACTCGCGCCTTATGCGGTCAACCGTTAAAATTCCAGGCGTACTCCTTGCGGCGGGACTATCCACCCGAATGGGTGAACCAAAACAACTCCTGCCCTTCGGAAACAGTACCATTATCGAAACCGTGATCGATAACATGCTCGGCTCCAAGCTTGATGAGGTCATCGTCATTATCGGACACAAATCGAAGAAGGTGCAAGAGGCAATCCGACATAAACCGATCAAGGTTGTGATAAACCCTGATTATAGAGAAGGGATGCTGACCTCCGCCCAGTGTGGCGTGCATAGGCTGCCGGACCGGGCTGACGCGTTTGCGCTGATGCTTGTCGATCAGCCGTTTATCACCCCGGATCTGATTAATCGCGTCGTCGATGCGTATAAAGCCACGGATAAGGGGATTGCGTTGCCAAGCCATAACTACCGTCGCGGGCATCCCGTCATCTTTAATAGGCGCTACGCGTCCGACATCCTCGCTCTCGACTCGGAAAGCGGGGGCATTAGATCGCTATTCAGTAAAAACGCTGACGACATCCATTATGTCATCGTTGACACAAACCGTGTCCTGAAAGACATTGATTATCGTGAAGATTACGAGGAAGCGCTCCAAGGCGAAAACTTAGGGCGGTAGATATGACCCTCCGCCGCCTAAATCGTAGGCGAATTTTGTTGGACTGAAAACCAGGTTAAACATAAATGTTCGAATCAATCGAAGAAGTTCAGAATGCGTGCGAGAAGGGGGAATATATTACTGACCGGGCGTTGGCGACAACGCTTTACCTTGCCCACAACCTGAACAAACCGATTTTTCTCGAGGGTGAACCGGGAGTCGGCAAGACTGAGGTCGCAAAAGTCCTGGCGAACATTACGGGCGGAAAATTAATCCGCTTGCAGTGCTATGAAGGTCTCGACGCGAACAGCGCATTGTACGAGTGGAACTATACCAAGCAGATTCTACAGTTGCGAATTGACGAAGCGCAAGGGATTGACAAAGACCAAATCGGCGCCAGCCTCTTCGGTGAAGCATTTCTCCTGAAGCGCCCACTCCTCGAAGCGATTCAGAGCGATGGCGGCGTGCCTCCCGTGCTGCTTATCGACGAAGTGGATCGGAGCGACAGCGAGTTTGAAGCGTTCCTGCTGGAGATTCTGTCCGATTTCCAGATTACGATTCCGGAGATCGGCACGATTCGAGCAAAGCATATTCCTTACGTTGTATTAACGTCTAACCGTACGCGAGAGGTGCACGAAGCCCTCAAGCGGCGGTGTCTTTATCAATGGATTGATTATCCCTCTCTCCAAAAGGAGTTGTCAATCGTGAAGACCAAACTCCCGCACATCAATGACATGCTTGCGCGACAGTTGTGCAACATGATGCAGATCTGGCGGGAAGGCGATTATTACAAGAAACCGGGCGTAGCGGAAACACTTGATTGGGGATTGGCGCTCATCGCATTGGGGAAAGACGCTCTCGACTCCGACGTTGTGGATGACACCCTCGGTTGCCTCTTCAAATATCAGGATGACGTTCAACGCGCCCAAGCTTCAGACCTGAATGAGTTCATCGCTCGGGCGAAACGCTTGGCGGATTCGTCTTCCGATGAAAAACCGGAGAAAGCGGATTGGGTCTATTCGCAAGGCTAACTCCATGAGACAACGCACACTAACGCAAGAAATCACCGCCTTCTGCCGCCTGCTCAAGCAGATGGACATCAACGTTACGACGACGAATCAGATTAGTTTCTGCCGCAGTTTGGAACTCATAGACATTGCGCGACGCGACGATTTCTACCATACAGCCAAAACTAACCTGACCGCGAATGAGTCTGATCGTGAAACGTTCGATCAGGCATTTAACTTATTCTGGAAATACCCGCGTCCGACTCCCCACCCGTTGGAGCTCGATGACGATGATGAGACATCAGCCGATGAATCCGTACTTCAGGAGCTCGCCGACATAATACCGGATGACGGAGGAGATTTCTTTGTCAATGAGTGGTTGGAAGTGAACGACGAGGAAAGTAAAGAGCGGGAAACTGACGATACGATTGCTTACAGTCCCGATGATGTCCTCACGCGAAAGGATTTCAGTAAACTATCGCCGGAGGAGATTGAGAAGGCGCGCGAAGCCATCGCAAAATTTGCGGCGTTGCTTGCCACAAAATTGAGTCGGCGAAAGGAGTTGGCAGTTAAGGGCAAGACCATTGACTTCAGACGAAGTTGGCGAAAAAATATCGCCTACGGCGGCGAACCGCTAACCCTCGTCCACAAACGCCGCAAGATAAAGAAAAACAAAATTCTCCTGCTCTGCGACGTGAGCGGATCGATGGATTGTTACTCAAAATTTCTAATTCAATTCATCTACGGAATGCAACAGGAGATTAAAGAGATTGAAGTTGCCGTGTTCAGCACACGTTTAACGAACATCACCGGGCTCCTTCGTCGCAAGGGTGTGGAAGAGGGGCTTCGCGAGATGGCGGAAGTCGTGCCCGATTGGTCGGGTGGAACGAAAATCGGCGAAAGCATTATCGGCTTTTACCGCGAGTTTGCGCGCTCCTTCTCTGCCAACCGATCTGTTGTCATTCTTATCAGCGATGGCTGGGACCAAGGAGACGCCGATGTGTTACAGCGATCCATGGAAATGCTGAATCGACACGCATACAAGCTGATATGGCTCAACCCGTTGCTTGGCAGCAGTGGATATCAACCCGTTTGCCGAGGTATCCGCACCGCTTTGCCGTATGTCGATTATTTTCTGCCTGCTCACAATCTGGAGAGTCTTGTGAAGCTGACGAAAGTGTTAGTGCCGATCTGGTCTCACTAGATTCTGTTAACATTTACGTGAAGTGTGTACCCAATCGTAGGGGGGAGGTCCCCTCGCTCGAACTTTACTGTGAGAACAACGGGTTGGGAAACCCAACCCCTACGTGAAGTGTGTGCCTAATCGTAGGGGCGAGGTCCCCTCGCCCGGACTTTACTGTTTGAACAACGGGTTGGGAAACCCAACCCCTACGTGAAGTGTGTGCCCAATCGTAGAGGGGAGGTCCCCTCGCTCGAACTTTACTGTGAGAACAACGGGTTGGGAAACCCAACCCCTACGTGAAGTGTGTGCGCAATCGTAGGGGCGAGGTCCCCTCGCTCGAACTTTAATGTTTGAACAACGGGTTGGGAAACCCAACCCCTACGTGAAGTGTGTGTGCAATCGTAGGGGCGAGGTCCCCTCGCCCGGACTTTACTGTTTGAACAACGGGTTGGGAGACCCAACCCCTACGTGAAGTGTGTGCGCAATCGTAGGGGCGAGGTCTCCCCTCGCCCGAACTTTAATGTTTGAACAACGGATTGGGAGACCCAACCCCTACGCGGGGATATGTCTGAACGCCGCTCTTAATCTCCCTGTTGCGATGAAATGTCAACAAAACCTAGATGGTTCATTTCCTGAGAGTGCATGACATAAGACGGTACGGCAGACAGCCCCACATGGGGAATCTTCATCAAGATCTTCCATCGACCAAGCGACCGAATAGGGAAGGATTAAAGGAATGGAGGATGACTGCGATGAAAGGCCTTAATAGGAAATCTTGCTAAATTAGGACTTACCCATTGCGTTGTTGTAGGGAATAACGATCGTTATTCCCTACGGTATTGAATGTCGTAAAAAAACTCCACTTCTACTTATTGAGTTAGTCCTATAACTATTCATTCGCTTGAATGCGCCCGCCAAACAGTTACAACGGTGACAAATTCTTAATCGAGTACGCACGGAAAAATTATCCCAAATTCAAGGAGAAGACAACATGCGCAGGTGTCAATTTAAGTTTCTGATCTGGGGGATATTAATTGTCTGTCTGGTCCTCTCCCCTGCAAAGCGTCTGCTTGGTTCAAATCTATTCGAGACCATTGAACGCGCCGAATCATACATCCGCGCCGCCCAAAACGAAGATGGCGGTTGGCCTCTCATACCGGGCGGAGAGAGTGATGTTGAAATCACCTCCTTCGCCATGCAAGCCTTAATGTTCAAAGGCTGGGGCACCGGTTCAACCGTTATTCGTCGGGGAGTGAGGTATCTGACGCGTCAACAAAAACAAGATGGCAGTTGGAATGGCAATACGGCGCATACCATCTTTGTTTTGGTAGCGCTCGCCCAGGCAGAGACAGATGACTCGGAGGCGAGATTCGCAGGATTGAAATGGATTACGGACGCACAGAATGAAAACGGGAGTTGGGCGCGAGAAATGCATAAACCCGGCAACTCGTTGTACACTGCCGCCGTGCTGGCTGGACTCAAGCGAATGAGATTCACAGCGAACTTTACTCCTGTCTCAAGGGGCGCGGATTGGCTCGCCGCTCAAATCAATTCGGATGGCGGGTGGTCCCTGAAGCGCGGCGGTCACTCGGATGTACTTGTCACATCTTGGGTTTTGCAAGGGTTAGCGCCCGTTTACGACATTGACGCTCAACTCGTGTGGTTGAAGCAGATGCAAAATAAGGATGGCGGTTTCGGCAGGACAAAAGGAGAGAAAAGCGACCCCGAGATTTCGGCCTACGCCGTGATGGCGCTTGCCGCCGGAAAAGATCCCCTAAACACGGACCGTGTGACGCTCGGATACTTGGCAAGCGTCCAACAAGAAGATGGCAGTTTTGTCAGTGATACGCCCATTGAATTGAAAGAACCGGTGGCAAACCTGCAAACAACCTGTTTTGCGCTCATCGCGATGTACGCGCGAAAGCTTGAAGACGACTTAGAAAAGTGATGTCTTCTCTTCCGAAGAGCCAATCAGATTTTGCGCGCCCATCTGAAGAGTATGTGGTAGAAGCCGAGTTTTTTCTTGAAAACTCGGTTTCTTCGGAGCGATAGTCTAGCCTCCGAAGGTTTGTAGGAGCAATTTCCGTACTTTCACTCTTGGTAGGCGCTGTTTCCAACCGCACCGGCACAAAAAGGCGCAATTTGCGATGGAAGCAAAACTAAACGAACTCAAATCCTATCTTATCGAAGTTGACGACCTGCAGTCCGCGGCGGCTCTGTTGTATTGGGATCAATCAACTTACATGCCGTCGGGCGGCGCGCCGGCGCGCGCACGCCAAACCGCAACCTTGAGCCGCCTCGCCCATGAGAAATCCACGGCGCCGGCGCTCGGCAAACTCCTTGACGAACTTCAGCCGTACGGTGAACAACTGCCGTACGACTCGGACGACGCCAGTTTAATCCGTGTGACGCGACGCGACTATGAACGAGCGATTAAAGTTCCGCCGGCGTTTATGCAAAAACTTTATAGCCACGCTTCCGAATCGTATCAAGTATGGACCGAGGCTAGACCGGCGAATGACTTTAACAGGGTGAAACCTTATCTTGAAGAAACGCTCGCGATGAGCCGTCAGCTGGCTGAATTCTTTCCGGGATACGGACACATCGCCGATCCGCTGATCGATTTTAGCGACTATGGTATGAAAGCCTCGGACGTACGACGCATTTTTTCGGCATTGCGCGAGCGACTCGTGCCAATCGTCGATGCAATCACCGCCCAACCTCCCGCCGATGATTCTTGCCTGCATCAGATATTTCCGGAAGAGCGGCAATTGAGATTCGGAATCGAAACTATCAAGCGCTTCGGTTATGACTTCGAACGCGGACGACAAGACAAAACGCATCATCCCTTCATGACGAAATTCTCTCTCGGTGACGTTCGCATCACGACTCGCTCGAAAGAGGATGATTTAAGTGACGCGCTCTTTAGCACGATGCACGAAGCCGGTCACGGGATGTACGAGCAGGGAATCCGCATGGAATTTGACGGGACGCCACTCGCCAGCGGCGCGTCTTCGGGAGTTCACGAAAGCCAGTCACGCCTGTGGGAAAACATCGTCGGGCGGAGCAGAGGATTTTGGCGCTGTTTCTATCCCGCGCTTCAAGCAGAATTTCCCGATCAACTCGGCTCGGTATCCTTGGAGGCTTTCTATCGTGCGATTAACAAAGTAGAAAAGTCGCTCATCCGCACGGATGCCGACGAAGTGACCTACAACCTCCATGTCATGCTGCGGTTCGATCTGGAGTTGGATCTGTTGGAGGGGACGCTGAAGGTGGCGGATCTGCCCGAAGCGTGGCGAGAGCGTTTTCAGGGCGATTTCGGAATCGTGCCACCGGATGACCGGGACGGCGTATTGCAGGATGTCCACTGGTACGGCGGCACAATCGGCGGAGCGTTTCAGGGATACACGTTGGGCAATATCCTGGGCGCGCAGTTTTTCGCCAGCGCATTAGACAATCACCCCGAGATCCTCTCGGAAATTGAGGTCGGTAAGTTTGACACGCTGCACGGATGGCTAAAGGAAAACATCTATCAACACGGGCGCAAATTCACGGCTTCCGAACTTGTTCGGCGCGTCACGGGCAGCCCACTGCAAATTGAGCCATATATCTCCTACCTGCGGCAGAAGTACGGCGAATTGTATGAGCTGCCCGATTAAGTAATTCCGTTCATCCGAAACCGAGTTTTTTCCTCAAAACTCGGTTTCTTCCCGGAGTCGCTTACCATAAACTCGTAGAAAATATACCACCAAGAACTCTCGTGATGGATGTTGGTCGAAAGGAATGAAGACATGGTGCGGTCCGGATACACATTTCTTTTGTTGGGCTACGCGCTAATGCTTTCGGCGTGTGGGGGAATCAAACTCATTGAAATCCAAAAAAGCGCTGCCGCGCTTAACTTGTCCTCCGATCAGCGAAAAATTGTTGAGCCCAAAATTGAATACATCAGTGTTATCGTTGAAGATTACAACTTTGAAAAGGAAGAACTGGAGTTAGCCTATCAGCGCTACCGCGGCAAAGCGAGCTTGCCGCGGCTCAGCCGTTATGAAGGCGGGGGCAGAAGTACAATGCGGCAAGTCCATCGTGAACAAAATGTATTGAGAACGAAAATCAGGGGATTTGTGCGGCAACGTCAAGAATACCGAAAGACAATCACGAATCTGGTTCGAGAAATTCGAATAACCCTTACCCCTCGGCAAATCGCTATTCTTGAGGAGATTGAACTGCCCAAACTGAAACTCCCTAACATTCTTCGACGCGGTTCCAACAACGACTTTATGTTCATTCCCGGGACGCGAGGGGCGAGCCCGGGCGATTTTTAGCTAGTTGTCAATCTTGATGGTACGCGTTTGGTAGAAAACCTTTTGAATTCACCGCAATAAATTGGATCTCTCGTTTCGCGTACAATACATAAACCGCTTGGATTCGCAAAATCAGTCATCTGTTTGCGGCTGTCTAATCTGTTCCACTACCGGTTTCAACAACAGTACTTGAATCTGCGAGCCTGATTTTGTGTTTTGCAGGTAACGAGTTACTCCCAAATAAACTTTATCTGGATAATATCTGCTGTGTTCTATGTCTGCGAATCCGAATTGATCCGAGTTTGAAGTGCCTTCGTCCCATGCAATTACTAATTTTAAATCACGAGCATCTTTTGCCTCCCGATGTAAATCTCGAATCAGAGCAGATGCGGTTACCTTGAACTCTATTGCTGATAATTGCCTATCATCTGGGGGGATTTGCGGATCCTGTATATCTCCACTCCGTCTCAGGATAAACCTTCCGTCATAGCGATCAATCTGCGACAACCCAAAACTCTGGTAACCGTTGATATATCCTCTGCCGACTAACTCAAAGAACAACGCAATGACATCATTCTCATCCCTAGGCACTTTTTTGTTCGTGAGTTCAGGAATACCCAAACTTTCGCGTTTCAAAAAGTAGTCATAGTCATTATCATCGTCATCATCTATTCTACCAACCCAATTGCCAGCAGCATTTTGAATAGTTGCTGAATATGCATCATTGATGAACCGGCGGATCCTGCCTACCAGATGATTGTCGGTAAGTTGTGATTTCCCATAATTTAATTGAGCGTCGGTGTCTATGACGAGATCGAAACAACGGACATATTCTTGATTTCTTCCACGTGTGAGATCGACCTCGTGTGTAGTAACCACTCCGTTTGCAGAGATAACACGTTGACTTCCTCCTGGAAGGAACTCCTCAAACACAGGAATTCGACCAATAGTAAGGATTATCCCGTTAATCATGGGAAATAATCGATCTCTGTACTCCTTAATCGAATCAGGTAATCTCCCTCTTCTGTCGGTAAGCAATTTTTCGTAATCCTCGGCATGAGTGTATAATTCTATATTGAAACCTATCCATGTTCGATCAAGATTCGTGCCTCCCTTACCTAGAGGCAGATAGTATAACCCGGGCTTATCGTGAGTCGGTGCCCAATTAACCGTGTCTTCCACACGTAAATATGCTGGTTCTATTCTAAATGATGTTTCTTCCTTGCCATCAAATAGGTCTCCAATCTCGGAACCGAGTAATTGGATGGGGTCTGAGCATGTTACTTCAACGCTGATACTCGTATTTTTCAGTTCCCTTTTCCCACCCAAAGCATTCCAAACGTCACCGGCATAGGTGTAACGTCTAAGAAAAGAAGCTAACAGACCTGCAAAGCGAGTCTCAAAATGCTTACGATTCACTGCCTCTTTTAAGGTTTTCCCAAACCCTTTGCCACTGCCGTGTGGAAGGCATTGGCTATAGATATTCTGAATAAAGTGATCAAATGGATCATGGGCAACATTGCTCGGAAATTGGTAACTGATTTCAGTTCCTTGAGTGGAAAGTGGAGACGGATCTTGTGGAAAGACTGTCGGAACGCGCAATTCTGGGGGTGAATCGCGACTGAATTGGTAAGCATCTTGAATCTCAAACTTTAAATGCTCGTCATTCCTGCGGGATCGGAGGCTGAATTTCTTTGACGAAAATAGAACAACCTTGAGACCTACGCCAACAAAACCAAAGAGTTTCCGGTTTCCAGATTTTTTTGTGCCTCCACCGAGGAACAGAAGGCTCGGATCGTTTTGGAAACCAACACCATTATCAGCAACTGTAACCACTCTTTGGTCAAAGTCAAGATTGATTTTTATTTCGTGAGAAATCCCATCATTAACTTCAACGATGGCGTCAATGGCATTTTGAAGGGCTTCACCAAGAACAATTTGGGTCGGATTATAAGCGCTGATTGTCTGTTTGAGTTGATGCTGGTAATGCTCGTATAGATTTGAGGGATTTAACAAATCTAAGTAGTCCACGTTTCAATCTCCATTTCATTATTTTCTGCAAACACACTACTGGTTTTTCTCAACACATCTCTTGGCTAGACGCCAATGCGCTCTACCACAATGTGCTCTACCGACTATACAACTCACGGCAATGACGCATGAAACACTCTTCTACGGTCAATTCCTACACAAATCGTGAAGAAATTGCTAAGTTTGTTGTACCAGTAAAATCTTTGAATGTCTTTCAACTCTGCCTAAGAATCTCATCAAGAGCGTCAGACAGATTCCATATCGGATCTTGGTCGCCTTCTCGCAGCATCTCTACAACTTGAGGAACCCCGGCTGCTGCTAGTCCATTGGCGATGTTCATCATGCGGTGGGGTTCACCAACAATCTCAACACTTCCGTCAACCGCAATGGCTACAAGCATGACTGTTTGGACCCGCCAACTATCGCTGTCGAAAACCGAACCTTCGTGAAATTTGAAAGTTTTCTGCTTAACTAAGTCTGTCGGCGTAAGTTGCTCACGGGCCGCAATTGATAATCCAGCAAACCAAAAATCAATCCTTCGTGGGAAAGGGCTTTGATCTACGCTCCTGTGTCCGCCGGTTTGACAGTATTGATCGTAAAAATCACGCTGTTCAATAGGCGCGATTAGGTCAATACCGGCAAAGGGATTAGGGTATTGCTGCATCGCTGTTCACCTCCTCCGCTGTTTCGCCTACAATCTCCATTGCCATTTTTCGCTTGCATAAATCGCATTCTGTCCGGTGGTCACAGTCGCATCTTATAACCTTGCGCTCTTTAACCTTTGGGTCGTTGACAAGCATTCGGGGATAGTGCGCGGGATTTGTCAGCGTGATTACACGCCCTGCCTCAGTATCTAAAATATCTTTGCAATCTGTGATTTCGGAGCGGGTAAGAAACAAAACAAGTTGTGAACTTTCGCGGATGGCAGTCTTGAGCACGGATTTTTTTACGAAACCACTCATCATTCCGAGTGGTGTGTCTATCACGTTAGGGGCTTCAACTTCACTCACTTTGGTCAACGCGAGAATAAATGCAAGAGTTAATGCGCGTCGCGAGGCTCCATTCAGGTCGCGGTCAGGATTCAGGGGCCGACCGTTTGGACCATAAACGAGGATTTCAAAATCTTCGCTGATTTGAGCTTTCTGAATAATCGCGCCTTGTTGAGGATCTGCACCGATCATTTCCAAGAAAATGCTGTTCATCAATTCGCTAACCTTGACCAATTCTTCATTCACGATACGGTCATAAGAATTCTCAAGAACTCGCTTGACATCGTTTACGACTTCAAGTCTGGCAATTATGCGTGCACCTTTCCTCTGTTGTCGCAGCAGTTTGTCACGCTGTCCGGCTAAACGTTCTGCTTCCTTTTTTAACCCCTCAAGTTGGGTTTCATATCGCATTGAGTCAGCGTTGAAGCGATCTCGCTGCTTTCTGTAATCTCTCTCTATATCACGAAGTCCCTGTATGTCCGTGTTAGGTATTTGATCCAACTGTATCTCAAGTGCTGTTAGTTTCTTCTCATACTCGTCTTGCATCAAGTCTAGCTTGTCGCGACGATCGCCAACTTTGGCGTACTCGGTTGTCCAATGATCGTCAACAACGGCCAAGGGGTGTGAGCCGTAATAAAGGTTCGTTATACTTCTTTGAAGAGCATCTGCTTTCTCACTCTCATCAATCAGAGACTGAATATGGTCCCTACGCTGCTGCCCGCCCGTATTATGTGGTTCCAAAGACTCGCCGCAAATGCAAACTGTGCTCTCAAGACGTTCTGCAAGAACCGGGATGGTCGTACTAGGTATTTTTCCTTGGTCATGCAAAATCTTCAATTTACCGAGGCTATTTTCCAATACTGGGGCCAGCACGTCACATGAAAAGAATTGGCTTCTGAAAAGACGAGAATGCTCTTTGCCCGCATCGTCGACTTGTTCTCTAATGTATTTCAATTCCCGTTCAACGTGTGCAATGTCGCGCTTGAATTCCTCACGATTGCCTTTAATCAACGCTGCCTCAATCTCCTTACGGAGATCAGAAAGTTTTTGATCGCACGAAGCAAACTGCGATCTAGAATCTTCTATTTTGTCCTCAAGTTCCTCAGATTCTTTCTCTACTTCATCTAGGTTTGCCACAATCTGTCTGAGTTCCTCATCGGAGCCAATGTCTCTCGCGGCTCTGTTGACCTCGGCCGCAGTCTTTTTGATATGCTTGAGGGCGCCTTCAATTACCCCAAGTCCCAAAAGCGACCGAATCGCCTCTTCAACTCGCTTGCGAGTTTCTTTTTCCGAAGATGCTTCAATGAAACTCAGTGCCCGATCACCATCCGTGAAGAACACTTCCCTCAGTTCAAGGGGTAGTTCTTCTCGAATATAGACTTCAGGAGACGCCAAGGGAGTGCTGCCTCGGTCAGTCAGATTGTATAACATTACTGCCGATGCTTCTCGGCTATGCCCTAAACCTTCCAACGTTTCGAATGTAGACCGAATAAGGCGGTATCGCCGGTTTGTTTCAATCTGCCCTCTATGACTACTTCGTAGTTTCGTTATTTCAAACTCAACCTCTACGGAGATAGGAATCCTCGCTCCCTCCGAAGCATCCCAATCTATGGGGTGAAGACGGTAATCCCGATTATTCCCGGGCAAGGCGTCATCGCCATATAGAGCCCATTGAAGTCCATTTAGAATGGTAGTCTTCCCGGTCTCGTTTTCTGCACGGATAACCGTCAATTTCTTTGTACCATCTGTCGAAAAATCAAGATTCAGATGGCGTAACAATCGAAAGTTCTCAAATTCAGCGCGAATTAGCTTCACCGGACTACCTCCTCGGAAGTTTTGGCTTGACCTCGCTCCCTAGCGAGAAAATCGCCAGCGGCGTTACATTTGTCGTTTATTTTCTGCTGAATATTGGTTCCTTGCGCTAGATTCTTCCTTTCGTAGTCGATGATTTCAGTCATGACGTCGAAGAACTCTTCCTTATATCCGTCGCACCTCTCTTCAATGGAAGCGGATTCATCAAGAATGATGCCAAGGATTTTTCTTGGGTTGAGCGGCATTGTTGTTTCCTTTATAGATAGATAGATTTTGCGAGATCATCAATAACCCCCAATGGTCCATCATCTCTGCCAGCGTTCCGTGCAAGGCTGGCGAATTCCCGTATCCGCGCGAGCTCCGAACCAACCACGGTACGGGCCGCATCGTCAATATTATCCATTTCCGGTGGTAATGCGATGAAATCATGAATTTCGCTGTGTGTCTTGCCAGTCTCGCGGCATTTGCGAAGAAGCCTTCCGCGACGCTGGATCCATTGCCGTTCGACTGTGGTGCTTGCAAGGATGAAAGCCTTTTCTATTTGAGGAATGTTGACCCCTTCATCAAGCACACGTTTTGCAGTCAAAATGCGCAATCTACCTTCCTGAAAGGAGGTGATAATGTCTGCTGTTCTATTGCGGTTCGATGTCTCCTCATACGTGAGTTGGTGAAATAGTACACCGCGCGCGTTCAACAACGCGTTTACTGCTTCAAGTTGCTCTGGAGCCTTATCCGAAGCATAGATTAATGTGTGCCGGAGTGTCCGAAGGTCCTCTCGCATCAAAATCGCTTCTAGAGCGGCGGGTTTATTCTCGGCGTTTTCCAAGATCGATCGCCGGTCTCGGAGCAGTTTTGTAAGATAATCATTGTCTTCGTCATTTGCCTGGCGCCACGCCTGTGCCTTAATCTTCTCCGTAAGATCGTACCACTCGTCCATTTCATCTTGTGTGAGTTTGACCGGATGGACGTAATAGTCGTATTCAACGAGGCAGCACCCAATTGCTTCTTCAAGCGTGAACTGAAAAACAACGTCTCCAAAAAAGGAAAATATGGCTTGTGTTCCCTCTTCGTCATATTGACGTAGCGGCGTTGCAGACAGCCCAAGTCTATAATCAAAAAAAGTCGGAAGGTCGGTCGTAAAGCCCTCACTCCCCAAGTTGTGTACTTCATCTCCAATGAGAAGTGTTGTACAATCAAAATCTTCGATTTCGGATTTAAATGCCCCATCGCAAAGTGTGCGGTGAGAAACAACAACGGCCGCAACGTCGCTCGCCCCACCTCGCAAGCGTCTTTTGATCTTTGCAAGTTCTCTTGTACGTCTCCGTACTCCGGCAGTGGCGGTTAAATCAACTGCCTTAATTCCAAATGGTGAAATTTCATCGCGCCATTGTTGGATGAGCGGGACATAGGGGGCCGCAACAACAATAAGAAGTGGTTTATGTTCATCGTAAAGTCTATGGGCACAAATCATGGCGGTAATGGTTTTACCCGAGCCGGTCGCCATTTCCAAGACGCCGCGACAACCGGCGGCGCACCACGCATCTACAGCCTTACCCTGATGTTCAAAAGGTCCTTCGTCATATTGGAGTGTGGACGGTATTGCGAAAGATTGATGATTGAATTCAAGCATCTCATAAGTTTCCGGGGATTCATTTATATAACCAACAGCTCGGGTATAGAGTTTTTGAAGGTCCGCCTCTGTCGGCAGTGTGTCAAATCGGTATGTCTTCAACAGTTGGTCGCGAATAGCTTGGGGCATCGGAACAACGATACAACTTTCATCTTGATTTTTCCATAGACGCCCAAACTGTTCTTCAAACTTGTCCGTGGTGTACTGTTGAGTTGGGTTTTTCCATGACTTGGCAATTGAAATCTGTTCGATATTCTTCTGAATACCGGCGTATGTCATATTGCTTGATCCGTGTACCGCAATTAAGTCATCTCCTGTCTGAAAGAGCCAGACCTTGGGATGAAAAAGCGCCTCCTTCAAAAGAGCAACTCTTATTTCGACTCGTCCGTGACGCAGCAACGACGAAAGACATTTCAGCGTATGTTGTTCAATGAGGTCTTCAGTGATAACAAGGTCAGCTAAAGCCGATCTGGCGATATTTTCTGGAGAAGCTAAACCTCTTTCTATTGCGACCTTATCTTCAAGCTGAAGGAGAGGACTGATGACTAGACGTAATTTGCCGTGTGAACGGTTTATGAATGTAGCCAACCCCGGGGCTAATGGCACTAAGGCCTCGCTAGAAAAAAAGCCCATCATGCAGTCGACTTGGGTGGACGACTTGAAGCATGGAATTAGCACTTCTTCGGCAAACGGATCGTCCGGTAATATGTAGAGTGGTTTGATACTGGGCGCCAATCGAAGATTTGTAGCACTAATTACCGTCACTTTGGAAACCTCTTTAGGCGCATTCTTATCTTGCCATAACTACAAATCACAAATTAAGCACGGCTCTTCATCATCCTCGTCATCAAAGGTATCGCCGAGAATCTCTACCAAAGAACGATTCGGTTGGGAAACTTTCTTCCGAGCCATTGCTTTGCGGTAGTTGTCCTTAATCTGCTCAATTCGTTCAGCGTCCGATAGCTCAGCCAAACTCTCACTCTGGCTCCAAGTGTACCGTTCGCCTGTCTCATCGTTAAATTTCTCATAACTCTTGGCGAGTTCAAAAAGGTCGGGGTGCTTTTCCATCAACCCAACCCATTCGGTTTTGCGCTGGTAGAAGCAGAAATAACAGCCCGAGCGTGTTCGCCACTTGTAGTATTCTGGTAAGCCAAGCCCACTCTCCTCCAAAATCCGATAGACATCCGCCTCAATAATACCGTCCTCCTTGAACGGATACTTGGGTTCAATATTTCGGATCTCAACGTTCTTTAGCGGCTTGTAGCCAACGCGATTCTCGTCGGCGCGTATGGCGACGTAGTTGTAAGCCAAATCTGCGCCTACGAATTCCTCAAAGGGCTTGATTTTAAGGAGGCGCGTGCACCAACGCACTTGAGATGATGGAAGCAATCCGCCGAAGACGGAAAGCCAGTGGTCAAAATCACGATCTGCGTTTAACCGCTCAATTTTTTTCCCCAAAAAGGCTTCCAAGCGATCGAGGAATTCATACGTCTCCGGCAGTTCTTTTCCCGTATCACAGAAAGCGTACTCCATCTGCGGCACTTTGTCCCGCATGTAGATTGCGAGTGCCGAGCTATCTTTGCCGCCGGAAAGCCCGAGGATGTGACGTCGGTTTTCGCTCATGTACTCCTCCTGATGAACAGATTCCGGATGACTGAGCTGAGATCTGTTTTCTCAAAGTGCCGCGAAAAATCGATGATTGTAACTCCGACCAACCGTTTAGTGTCAGGGTCTAGACGGAGAATTATGTCTTCGGAGTGCTCAATGTAGTCGGCAAATTCCGGTTCACCATGCGTGATGTACAAGACATCGCCTTCGCGGTCATAGAAGATTTTCATCTTGTCATGACTATGAAGCATGTCGTTTCGTTTAGGGGAAGAATTGCGCTCATCTAGAGACGGTTATGTAATTTACTGTATATTATAAAACTAAATTTCATTTTTGTCAAATATACCGGATGCTGGTCATGGTACACGCTTGCGCGTTTTTAAGATCTCTGCATTCAATCATTTGAGCTCTCCATTAACTTTTGGGATAGACGTCCCAATACAGCAAGACGAAGTTCAATATCCTCGTCAACGCCAGCTAGTTCAAAAACTTGTTCGATTTCACGTTCAATTTTTTTTGCGCGTTTCTCACCGGTTGGAGGTAGTGTAATCACTCGTTCTTGGTCCTTCGCATTGAGCGTGGTAATGCCGACGCGCATCACTTCCCCCGCACTATCGGAAAATCCATCCGATTGCTCTCGTCGTTCAAATGAAACGGCTTCAAAATGATGAAACTTTCTCCCTAGTTCGGCGAGGTTCATCTGGAACTGGGTTTTGTTGGCGTCGTTCCACGATGTCGGGGGTTTTTGCACGATGTAGGTCGCGATGGCTTCAACCCATCCTGTAAAATCAAGATCTTCGTCACAGACTCGCAAAAGAAACCCCTTAAGTTTCGTCTCAATCGTCAAATCCAGTAGCGGTTCGGACCGTCTATACAGTTCCGTTCGGATCCCCTCACCGTTTCCCTTCAACGAAAATGCCGAAGAAAGAAGTTGTACAATGAACGCCAGTAAGTCGTCATAAGCCCGATTTAACTCAGTCAATGTCCTTCGCAAGGAATTGAAAAACGTTCCCACAGAATTTGGATTCATCTCTTCGCGTGGGCCGAAGGCATCAAAGCCGAGGGCTTTAGGCAACTGGGCAAAAAGAAGCGCGTCCGGTTCTCGTGCATTGCCAATGGTTTTTCGTAATTCAATTGCTTCATGGCTTAACTCCTGAGTGAGAATCGTATAGCGCGGCAGTTCGGTGACGAAACGCACGAGTGGTCGGATGACCGAAAGCAGGTTTGGTTGCTGCGTCACCTGCGGTGGTTTGGATAGCAGCGTCAAGAATTGAGAAAATACTTCTGTTCGGATACCCGTCATTCGGAAACGCTTGAGTTCAAAGTTCTCCGGCGTCCTGATGAGCCGCTCAAACACTGCGATTGAGATATCCGTTACAAAGCAACCATCTTCGTACAGTGCGATTTCTGCTTCGTAATGTAGCAAGACCGCGCACAAGAGGATAGGTATAGGTCCACTTTTCAGACCAATCGGCGGTTCTTCCAAACATTGATAGAGTTTTGAAATCTGTTGACGCTCAACCTCACAGTTCTCAAGAAACGCCTCAATGGTTTCCCAGGTTAACCACATTTTATTGTCATCGAACCTATGCGGTGGATGAAATCCCCACTCGCCAGAAACATTCCGATGTATTCCGGTATGTGATAGTAAAGAGAGGTAAACACTCATCTCCGGCGGATAACCGGTGATGCCAAGCTTCTTCTGATTGCCGTTTTCAAGCATTGCCTTAATCAGCATTCTACGTGCCCGTGCGGCGGAGTGAGAGAATTGTCGTTGATTGATGAGTTCGTTACGGATGATTGGTGCTTTGTGGTACACGCGATCGCAGGTTTTGGAAAGGTATTCGTTCAACTCTCGCCTTGTAGCAATCGGTACAGCAGAGCCGCCATGATACCAAGTACACCCTCGGTCATCCTGAGCGGCGATGTTTGAACCAAAGACGGATGACAACTGATCGGATACAGCTCGTTCCGCCTCTGCTATTCGGGCCGTGAGTTCAAGTTGTGCCGTTTTATCGCCAGCAAGGGCAGGGGTATTGTCTTTGACCCAGCGCAAACAATCGAGCTCAAGGGCGGCGTCTTGCAAAAGGCCGATTGATTGAGGAATTGCAATGAGCACCTCTTTCCGGTTTGCCACCGAGGCGTCAATCGCTTTTTTCTCAAGTGTCTCAACTTCAAATTCATTGGTGGGCAGAGCGAAAAGAACTAAACCGTCGGCATCATCCAAGGGCTCTTCAAGATTGGCATCAAATTGATTAACGTCGGTGTATCGAATCACGAATTTGCGTAGTGTGCCGGTCAAAAATAGATGCCGCCGAGCCACAAGCGGTTGACGCGGTAGTAACGTCGAAATGGTAGCCGCTAGCCGGTGATTTGAATCAAGTTGGGCTGTTGCCTCTGCAAGCCGTGATTCGATGTCAATATCGCTCCCCTCCCAAAGCGCGTAGGCGTCGCGATAGCGGCGATAGATAGCAATCGAACGCTTTTCCAATTCTGAAAGGGCATGCTCAAATTCTTGAGAGTAATTTTTTGTCCCATCGTCAATCGCATAACGAAGTAGACGCTCCGAACTTCTCAGATTGACACTAACATCTCCGACCACACCGAGTAGACCGATGGTCTTGATTAGATCCACCGTCATTGGCGACGGGTTTGGCAGTCGTGCAATGGCGGATTCAATCCCTGCCCACTTTTTGCCATCGCTAGACCCATAGAGTCGATTTCCAAGGGCGGTGTTAATATAATCGTATAAATCGGGGATCGAAAAGAGAGGCACACGACGTCCGTCGTAAATATGTTTGGCAAGAAATTCCTGGAATCCGTGCGGTTCACCGGAGTTCAGCAAAGCGAACAGCGAGCGTTCATTTTGCGCGAAGCGGCGGAAAAGTGATCCGACTACTAGTGCGACCGTAGGGTGGAGGGGCAGACACCTTTCAAGAAGTTGTAGAAACTCGGCCCTATCAAGTTGACGCGGTTTGAGTTCTAGGCCAACCGAAACTTCAAGAAAACTTCGCGCAGTACTCAGAGTCTGTAACGCTTTAACATCTCTCTCAATTGCATACCCAATCAAGCGGAGCACCTGCTCTGTCGGTTCCATGAAGGCAAGATCTTCGAAACGCCCTTGTACTTTCGCCCACTCTTCGCGTTGGAATTTCCCCAGCCGTTGCGCGTACTGCTCAAAGGCTTGATGGAGAATCGTTAGCAAAAATAGGGGAGTACCGTTGCTTCTTGATGCAAATTCGGCGAGGCTTTGTAGGACAAACATGTCACCCTGCGACGGGTTTTCTACGGCGTATTCGAGGAACTTTCCAAGTTCGTCAATAACTAGTATCAGCCCCTTGCCCCCTGCCTTACCAATTCTTTGGGTTGCCGCTTCAAAACACTCCGTAATATCAGAGGCATAAGAGGGACTCTCAGGTGCTGCACTTGCCAACCGTTTGTTGATTTTCTTGATGAGCTGCGCGAACTGTGAACCTCCACCGAACGCGGCGAGACCGTGTGCCAATCCGCGCAGCAGCGCGATTGTAATCGGCGCGCGTTCTCCAGAGATGAGGACGGGACAAAAGCCTTTTTCTTTCCGATGGTTGGCCCGCACGTCGACAAACTGATTCCATAAAAATACATCACCGCGTTTTAGTAGTTGCAATGCTTCTTGGGTCCCCCTTGCTTCTGGGTCTCCTAGTAGTTTTGCGGCATAAAGCGCGAACGCCGATTTTCCAGAACCGTAGGGGCCTGTGAGCGACCATGCTTTCGACGCCGAGTGGTTCTCAAGCGCGGCAATCAGGCGTCCTAGCGTTTCGCGTGCCGTGACCGTTAGGACATAGCCGTCCAACGAATTTTCCGCATAGAAATCGCGTTCGAGATGAACCGAGCGGCGGAAGCGACTGGTCACGTGGAAGATTTTGGAAAGCGGAATGGTTTTATTCATGGGTTCTAACTCATTCAAAGTTGATCGCCCCTTGGATATAGAGCCTTTCGCGTACCCGATCTATGCTGTCGTGCGATGAAGACAAGAATAGCGAGGATAGTATAACACATTCCTCCGATCCTGGCGAGTTCTTTGGAAGCGGTTCCTTACGTCCTACAACCCACGACACGCTCCAGGAAGAATCCCAAAAATCGCTCGGCATCTACCCCGACACACACGCGAGCGTTCGGGGCGTGACCTCTGCGTTTCGGACGGAGATCGCCGACGGTCCTGCCTCGGGTCAAATCTCCCAACGTTTCCACGCGGACGCGGGCATCCACAACATCAAACAGATCCGGCTGCAGCAGATAACCGATCGCAAGCGGATCGTGCATGTACAGTCCGTTGAATCCTTCATGCCGCCGGTGGAACCCCATGCACGCTTGCGTTGAATCTCGGAGAAACCGGGTGAGCGGAGCGCTCCGCTCCTCCACCTCGGCCATCAATCTGTCTTGAGTCAAAATCACCTGGTGCGTTACATCAAGCGGGGTCATGGTGATTGGCACCCCGAAGTCGAATACCACCTGCGCCGCCTGCGGATCGGCGTAAATGTTGAATTCAGCTTGCGTCGTCACGTTTCCGTAGATTTCAAATACGCCTCCCATCAGTACGATTTCTCGAACTTTCCGCATCACCGTTGGATTGCCGAGCATTGCCTTGGCGATATTGGTCAGAGGCCCCACAGCCACCAAAATCAACTCGTCGGGATAGCGGTTGACCAAATCGACAATCGTATCCACCGCCGGAATCGGGGAGAGCGGGGGCGCTAGTTCCGGGTAAAGCCTGGTTCCGTCGGGGTTCAAGCGTTCGGATAGGCCGCCCAGCCCGTCTAAGCCGTGAACGTGCGCCGATGTCACAAGCGGCAATGTCAACGGCGCCGCTTCCCCTTGAGAGATCAACGGCAACTCTTGGAGATTCAAGCGCCCAAGCGTAATCAGTAGATTCCGAGTGCACTGCTCCACATGAACGTTGCCGCTCACGGTCGTAATAGCCTCGACTTTAAGCTCCGGAGATTTCAGCGCAAAGATGACTGCGAGCGCATCGTCTACGCCTATATCGGTGTCGATCAAAATACGCGTCATGGAGGTTCACCAATCTCGTGACATGAATCATGAAGGGTTTTCGCTGTTCGGATGGGGATAGAGTAACTTCCGCATCAAGCGAGTTTGCTCTCGTAAACGATGCTAAAAAATGTGACCGATTCCGTAGGTAAACACAGGGGCGCGAGAAGCGCCTTCATGGGTGTCCAGCGGATAGGCAAGATCAAACCTGAACACGCGTGATCCGCTTAGCCGTGGAATGCTAAACCGCAACCCGGCGCCTAGGCTGCGTTTCGGTTGGCTAAAATTGAAATTGTCGCCACTCCAGATGTAACCGAGGTCCAAGAATATCGCTGATCCGACTACAACCAGCGAGTTTAGTTGATCGAATATGCCGCCTCTGAAGATTGTGCGGCTTTCGATATTCAGGATTACCATCTTCTCTCCATTGAAGGCGTACGGGCTGTAACCGCGCATCCCGTTTTCTCCGTCAAGGATTATCTGGCTTTCGTTCTCGAGTCCGAACTCAAACACTGTAGACAACTGAGCCGCCAGTGTCTGATAGACTAGGTTCTTGCGAATCAACTTTATTTTCCCGTTGAAAACCGAGTCGCGAGGCATATTGCTAAATCGTGTTGTGTAGTCCGCCTGTGTATTCAAGAAGAAGAAGTCTTCGCGCGCGAGTGATAAGGAAAATAACCATTTCAGAAGCGTTTCGGACCGATCTGATCCGTAAAACGGCGAACCGTAACCCATAGACATGCTATAGCCGTATCCAACGGCGACGTCCTCCACGCGCCCCATCTGATTGACGTAACGCGTCCTAACGAAGTCAATTCTCCGACGCCCAATTGCGACGCCAAGAATCTTGATGTCCCGATCTTGCGGGGCAAATTGCGATTCCCGACGTTTGGTTGCACCCCATGTAGCGCCGAAATCCGGGGAGGAATCCGATTCGATTAGATTGAATTTTGAACGTTCGGTAAGCCCCCAGATGGAGAGCTGTATCTGTCTGTGCCGATCTCCGAAAAATCGGGTAAGTTGCCCCGTATTTCGCTGCATAGTACGGTCATAAATATCTGTTTTCTCCCCATTCACGTACCAGCGTTTCAAATTGACGTGCTCGGATGCCATGAATGCCGCGCTCCATCGAGTTTTCAGCGCGTATTGCGGGCGCTGCAAACTCACTTGCCAAGAGTCGCCCACTTGTTGCTGCGTATAATTGCCGTCAAATTCCCAATGCGAACTGAACAGGCGCGGCTCCGTGTAGCGTGTCTGAATGAGACTCCTCGTCCTTTCCCCAGCCTCGCTAATTCGTTGATAGCGGAATCGCGCTCGATTGCCGGTGCCAAACATGTTCGAATCCACGACTTGCACGAGAAAGTCGGAACTATCCCTGTTAAAGGCAGGTATATCCAGGGCAGGAATCACGGACCAGAGATCTGTTACCATGACTCGAATCTCAACGGTAGAAGTTTCGACGTCCCACGTCGCGTCAATCTCCGCGTCCCCCAAATAGGGTTTTCGACGTAGAATGCGTTCGCTCTCCAACTCATCTTCCACCGTGTAAACATCGCCAGCCTTGAAAAGAAGCTCTTGCAGTATTACATGGCCTCTTGTGCGCGAGTTTCCTTCAACCGTCAACTTGCCAATCCGTCCCTCATCAATGTAGATATGCAAATAGACGCCGTCAGCGAAACCTTTCTTGAACAAGCGTTTCTCATCGATTCGCGCGAAACTGAACCCGCTTTTCCTGTAATGGCGGATAATTCTTCTGAAATCCTCCCGTAACATCTCCTCATCGTAAATCTTTCCCACTTCGGTTCGCATTCCGTTGCGCAAGATCTCATCAGAGAACGCCTCATTGCCGCGTAGGATGATTTTGCGAACAGCTTGGTGGTCTGCCATCGCCGATCCGCAAAAAATGATGAAGAATGCCAGAGTGATGAAATAATGTACGATTATCACTTGAATCCTAAATTTAGAGTTGTACTCCACACGGTTATAAATCTCGCGTTTTCTTGGGCATGGCAGGAGCAATCTACGAATCGCGCCCCGCGCGTCCCTTGTAGGAGCGATCTCCCGATCGCGACTTGTTGGCACTGTGTAGGCCCAATTAGAAACCGTGTGACTGTTTAGTTCAGCCAAAGATAGTGGCAGAATTTGACTTGACATGTATTACTCCCGACTATCGCAGGGGGCATCCCTTGATTATATGTGGGAGGGGCATCTTGCCCCGATGTGGGAGCGATGCCCTAGCGTAATCGGTTTCGGTTGTGTAATTATTAAATGCGTTGATTTATGTGAACGCGGGAAATCGGGGCAAGATGCCCCTCCCACCGGGGGTGTCCCTCATATATTGGGCACATGGACGGAATCACCCTTGACTGTGGAATAAAGCGATTGCTCTGCATTCTCTGCCAGAAATCAATGGACTAAACAGTTACGAAACCGTTATTGCCGGAAAACAGGCGCAATTTCACCCAACGCACGGTATAGCCTAAAGCGCCGGAGATGATTCTCCGGAATTATTACGTTCACGATTCGAGAGTATGCCTTCGATGAGCATCAAGATCAACGCCGCGACCAGCAATTCACCCCAGATTTCCTTTCCCATCCGGTGCGAGTCGAGTGCAAGATCCAGGCGTTCGGATGGGGCGGAAATCATCGGTTCGGCGCCGACGCGATCTATCGCCTCTTGAATTTCGATGGCGCGCAAGTCCGATTCCGATGAATCAACGTTGACCGCGAAATAATCTCGGACCAACCGCTGCCTGCCGTGTACATCAATCTGGTAAATGCCGGGAAAATCTGTTCCATCAAACTTCAGGGCGCCACTCGCGCCAATCGGAACAGTTTCGGTTGCGCCGGACAGATCCGCCACTCGCGCCACCGAAGCCTTCGTTGCCTGCGCATGACGGTAATTGGCAGTAAACGTCTCTCCGACAAGTAGGTTCCTATTCTGTGCGGATTGAACCGCCTTGGTATAAAGTACGGTCTGCTGCAGTAACGGGACAAAATGGGGATTGGCAATCAGGTTCGACGCGTCAAGCCGGCTGGCGGACACGTTAAACGCGAGGGTCATACCCGAATGAATTCGCCTTTCAACAACCAAGGGCGTTCCGTTAGATAGTTCCGCAATGACGCGCGCGTCCTCGGCCGGCGTGAGGGTTAGACCTTGATAAAATTGCGGCGCGTACTGTCCCGAAAAATCGTCCGCCCCGAAAATTTCAAAGATCGGGTGATTGACGTCGAACTTTGACATTGTTAAGGGTGGACGCCAATCCATCGCGGCTCCGAGGTTCGCCGGCATCCAATCGGCAAACTGATTGTAACTAGAGGCGTTAACCCTATCGCTCACAAAATACACGACGCTTTTGCCCGAACGGATGAAACTCTGGAGCTGTTGCTTAACGCGATCCGTAAGCTCGGGCACATCGGCAAAGACGAGGACATCATAGTCCTCTAACGCGAAATCGACGAACTCTTGAACGGAGCAACTTACCGGCTGAATTGTGAACTCCGTCGAAGGCGCGGCATGTATTTCAGGGTTCAACCCTAACGTCAAGTAGAGCGTCTCTTCACCGACACAAAGCGCTCGAATCTGACCGTAAGCGCCAAACGCAAAATATCGTCGATTGTCAACCTGCAACCGATCCGGTGTAAGATCGACATACCCTGTGTGTGTTCCGGGCGACTCGAATTTGTGCGTGAAAGTTGTGGTGATTGATTCACGCGCCGGAGCGTCGGAACTCAGCGATCTGCGCTTATTGCCATTAACAAAAAGCGTTAACGCAATCTCCCCCGGTGACGAATCGGAATGATTGTTGACGCTCGCGTTCAACCGAACGGGACGATGCGCTCCTATTAGTTGATTAGAAACCCGAAGTTCTTCAATGCTCGTGTTGTCCCCGTATGCTTCACCTATAGGAAGCAAAAAGATTTTAGCTCCCGATCGATTCGGCACGCTCCCCCACGTATCCCATCCGTTCTTGCCAAAGTCGGAAATCAGGTAAATCTCTTTGTTCGGACTCACCGCGGTTTCAAGGATATCATGCGCCAACTCCAGGCTAGGCGGCACAAGTGTAGATCGGCTGGAAACCGCCGCCTGACGAATTTCCGCTTTTGCGGCATCCAGGTCTCTTGTCAACTTCAGGAAGACCGCTTCCGGAATGTCCGACATCAAGATGACGGCTACACTGTCTCCGTGTCGCAGCGAGTCGGCAACCTCCAGCGCGACCGCCTGCGCTTCCTCGAATCTTTGACCTTGCACGCCTTGATACCCCATACTAAAGGAGTTGTCCAGTATGATCGCGGCGCTGGTTTTGGCGCGAGCTCCGGCAAATGAAAATTGGTTCTTCAGTAGAGGGCGGGAGAGGGCAAGCGCAATGAGCGTAATAATCGCCACTCGAAGGAGTAAAATTAGGAGATTTTTGAGCTGAATTCGCCGCACGTTCTGACGGTGCGCAACCAATAAAAACATAAGGCTGCTGAAATCAACCTGTCGCGCTTGACGACGGCTCCAGAGGTGGATGAGAAGGGGTATCGCGGCGGCAAGTATGCCGAAAAGCAAAATCGGGTTGAGAAAGCCCAAGGGCACAAACTCCTTCGTGGATCAAGAAACAGGAAAGTACGGACGTGATGAGTGATTAGAACATCGGTAACTGTTTAGACCAGCCAAGAATAGTGGCAAAATTGATTTGACATGTATTACTCCCGACTATCGGCAAGGGGCATCCCTTGATTATATGTGGGAGGGGCATCTTGCCCCGATGTGGGGGCGATGCCCTAGCGTAATCGGTTTCCGTTGCATAATTATTAAATGCGTTGATTTATTGTAAACGTGGGAAATCGGGGCAAGATGCCCCTCCCACTGGGGGTGTCCCTCATATTGGGTACATGGACGGACTCGCGTTCAACTGTGGAATAAAGCGATTGCTCTGCATTCTCTGCAGGAAATCAATGGACTAAACTGTTACGTGCATCGGAAACCGGGGTCAAAGTTTTTCTGATAGGCGCTGTTTTTAATCGCGCGGAATCGTGACAGCACCGGCGCGGCTGGAAACCGCACCTACAGGCCACTAAATTCAAACGAAAGGTTATTATACGTGGAAACGGGGTGGATAGTCAATGAAAGTTAAAATGCGCAGCGTTCTAAATTAACTCAATAGAACTTCGACACTGCGTCTCAGGGGAATCACGCCTAAATTCTCGCTTGTGGAAGATTGGAAGGATGGAAGGCGGGAAGCGTGGGTAGAATGCGTAAATGCGAATCGTTATCCAGGATGAACCGTAGGAAGGGTTTTTCGTGAGAGTGTCGGGCGGTTGAAATGAAACCCGATGTTTCAACGCACTCGGTATTTTTCAAGTTGGATTTTCCGCGCTTCCTAGCCCATGCAGAAGGCTAGTTTTTATATGGGAATTTGCATAGACCGGTTTTGCCTTTAGTCAGAATCCATCGGGTGAATGAAGCCCCAAACTCTTTAAATCATCACCTGAACCGGAAGAAATGCGCCGCGCGTTTTCTGTCCCGACGACCGTTGCATCATTCCAGAAGGATTGTTCTGTTGGCGGATCGTCCCCATCCGAGCGGGCTGCCGCGTCAATGTCCTCATCGGTCAGTTCATCAACCCGATCCCAATCCGTTTCGTCAGGGATTGCGTCCAGTTCAGAACGCGTGTATTCGACGTATGTATTCTGCTCTTTCATGTTTTTTCGCCCTCACCAGTCTTGACGGGTGTCTTCCTATTCCACAAAAACGCTTTTACTTCGTGGGTGCGGTTGGAAACCGCACCTACCGGGTTCATTAAATTCAAACGAAAGGTTATTATACGTGGAAACGGGGTGAATAGTCAATGAAAGTTAAGAATTGTCGAGCCCGACCCGCGCACCGAGAGAAACTCTGCATTGCGCTTGACTTTCCCTTGCGAGTGCAGTAAAATTATCAACAGTTCAAGCCTTGGGTGAATAAGCATGAAAGATCAGGACGACATCATCTATATGGACAATCATGCGACCACACCTCTCGATCCGCAGGTCGTGGAAGCGATGATGCCCTATCTCACGGACCGCTTCGGCAACGCCTCCAGCACGGCGCACGCGTTCGGGTGGAAAGCGAAAGACGCCGTAGAAAAGGCTCGGCGGCAGGTTGCGGAACTCATTAACTGCTCGCCGGAAGAGCTCGTGTTTACGAGCGGCGCCACGGAATCCGACAATCTGGCGATTAAAGGCGTTGCATACGCGTACCGGCACAAGGGAAATCATATCATTACCGGTAACGCCGAACACCACGCCGTGTCGGACACGTGCGCTGTCTTGGAGAAGGAGGGATTCGAAGTTACGTATCTGCCGGTTGACGAGTACGGGATGGTTCATCCACCGCAAGTTGAAGATTGCATCACGAGTCAAACTGTCCTGATTAGCCTCATCTATGCGAACAACGAGGTCGGCACGATAAATCCCATTCCGGAGATAGGAAAGATTGCCCGAAAACACGGTGTTCTTTTCCATTCCGATGCGGTGCAAGCGGTCGGCAAGATTGACGCCGATGTCGATCAGCTGGGGCTGGACCTTATGTCGCTTACCGCGCACAAAATGTACGGTCCAAAAGGGATTGGCGCCCTCTACATTCGCGCGAAAACCCCGGAAATCCGGTTAACCCCCATGATTCACGGCGGCGGGCAGGAGAATCACATAAGACCGGGCACGCTCAACGTTCCCGGTATTGTCGGTTTTGGCGAAGCTTGCGAAATCTCGAAAACCGCAATGGCTGAAGAATCTGAACGGATCTCAAGCCTGCGAGACAAACTCTATCAAGCGCTCCTCAACCGAATTGACCGCATTTATCTTAACGGACACCCGGTGAAACGTCTCGCCGGCAATCTTAACATCAGTTTCGAGTTTGTGGAAAGCGAAGCGTTGTTGGCAAGCTTGGACAACATTGCGCTCTCTGCGGGATCGGCTTGCACATCCGGAGCAGTCCAAGCGTCTCATGTGCTGCTCGCCATGCGACTGAAAAAAGAGCTCGCGCATACGGCGGTTCGTTTCGGATTGGGCCGATTCACCACCGAGGAAGAGGTCGATCAGGTCATTGACGCCGTTGTGAAAGAGGTTGACCGCCTGCGACAACTGTCGCCTCTCTACGAGAGCGGTTTGTAGAACGTTTCCCCTCAAACAAAAAACCTGCAAAAGACAAGCGCCGGGAAGGGAAGATTTCGATTGGCGTTTACCTTCAAAAGGAAGAAACATGAACCTTTTCAAAAAAGGCAACAAAAACACGGATTCAACAAAGAATGAGCCGGCTCAATCGGCGGCAAAGGGGCATCCGGAGCTTAAAGTAATCAGCGGATCCCAAATTTCGCGCCCGACGGCTCCGCCCGGGACAGCGCCCGCGCAGGGGATGCCGCAAGCGGACACTGGCCAACACAATGTGCAACTCCCCGACATCCGTTACAAAATAGCGGTGGCGAGCGGAAAAGGCGGCGTTGGCAAATCGACGGTTGCCACCAACTTGGCGATTGCGCTGTCGCGCGGCGGCGCAAAAGTCGGACTGATGGATGCCGATGCCTACGGACCAAGCATCCCCACGATGATGGGCATCAGCGAGAAACCGCAAACAAGCCCGGAAAGGAAACTAATTCCGCTTGTCAGGCACGACATTCAGTTGATGTCAATCGGGTTCATGGTTCCGGAGGAGCAGGCGATGATTTGGCGAGGCCCCATGTTGCACAGCGCCATCCGCCAGTTTCTCAGCGACGTGAATTGGGGTGAGCTGGAGTATCTTATCATTGATCTGCCGCCCGGAACGGGAGACGCCGCGCTCTCCTTGACCCAAGCCATTCCGTTGACCGGCGCGGTGATTGTGACCACGCCCCAAGATGTCGCGTTAGCCGATGTCAGACGGGGCGCCGCCATGTTCGAACGCTTGGGCGTGCCGATTTTGGGGGTCGTCGAAAATATGAGTTACTTTCTCTGTCCGCACTGTAACGAGAGGACGGACATCTTCAGGTCTGACGGCGGGAAAAGGACCAGTGAAAAATTGGGCGTTTCATTCCTTGGAGGCGTTCCGCTGGATGCGGAGGTGTGCGCCGCCGGAGATCTCGGCGTTCCGATCGTCGCCGCCCACCCCGATTCGCCGCAATCTCAAGCATTCTATGGAATCGCCAACCAACTTTCGGGCGAGCTAAATGAACGGGGCCCTGACGATGAGTTGAAGATTATCATGTAGACGCTATCCCCGGTAGAATCAAACGAATGAATAATGGCTAGGTTCTGTTGAGATTTACGTGAAGTGTGTGTCCAATCGTAGGGGCGAGGTCCCCTCGCCCCATGTATCGGGAAACGTAACGAATGGGTTGGGGAACCCAACCCCCATTGAGATCAAGCCAGCGGGGCGGCAGGTGGAAACTTGTGTTAAACACTTGCCGAGAAAACTGTGAGACTTTCGCCCCAAAAACGCTTAACTTGATCCCTATGGGTTGGGGAACCCAACCCCTACGAAGGATTGTGCGTCTGTGTAGCCCTCTTGATTGTCGCGTTGTGATGAAATGTCAACAGAACCCAACAGAACCTAGGATTTCCTATAGCGCTCATTATCCATTCAATCGAAATCCCATAGAAACTCTTATTGGGTTTGGCGTTAGACACCCGTAACTTTCCGGTTCAAATCATAGAAAACGGCAAAATCCTTACAACATCCCAAGTAACCGCGTAATACGAAGGCGGGGTGTTTTTATCGCTCCCCGCCGCCAATCAATAACGATAGCGCAAAAGGAGGTTTCCAATGTTTCTCTGTTCTACTTTAACAAAAGATCGTAAGCCAATTCCCAAGAGCCTTTGTCTGATACTGAGTCTCTTCCTTCTCGGCGGCGCCGCGACCGGCGTTGCGGCAATCACCGCGCGGGAAATCGTGGAGAACGCCATAGACGTATACGAAGATATTGACAATTACACGGCGGTCGTCGAGACTTACGAAACAGATTCGATGCAGGCGTCACCCAGTATCTTTGAATCGCAACCGCCGATAACCGCTTTCAATCTCTTTTTTCGGAAACCCGACGAACACGCCATCGAACCCATCGTTAGCTCTCGTCAGGGGATATTCCGTGTCGAGCCGATTAGCGCGCTCGGAAACTTGCGCGACAAAGAATTGAATCTGGAAGCGCGAGAAACGCTGCGCGGCAAGAACTGTTACGTCGTGGCTTGCGCATCGCCCGATGAACCCGGCACGCTCATAAAACTCTGGATTTCTCCCGGGGACTGGACGATTCAACAATTTACGCTGATTGTCGAGTCGTTGCCATTGGCGACTACGCAGTTCAGATATCCGCCCGGCGGCAACAAACGCCTCCGATTCCTCCCTACGGAAACCCGGAGTTTTTTTCCACTCTCCAAAAAAGTTCTGATTAACCGTATCACAGACTACCGAGTGAACACGAGCATTTCACCGGACGTTTTCAAAAATAACGAAAGGTAGGAGGATCAAACGAGTGGATAGCGAGTGCGATAGAAAATCCTACTCGTTATCCACTCGTTTGATCCTACCGCGCCATCGTTTAATCGGTTCTGACAAGAAAAGAGAGGTCAAAGATTGAGTTCCCTCATCCCGTCTTCTTTGCAACACCCGTGCAAATTTTTACATCACTGATGCTGAATTTTGCAAGAGGTGTGCAGGAATCGCCAGTTTTGCGCCCGAAACTGCCCGAATTTCGGTCGGCATGAATCTTGCTTTTGTAGGAGGGATCTCAGATTGTCTGAACCGTGATTTGTGTGATTAAGTGATGGACTATGATTTGAGAGCCTGTTTGAATGATAGGCAATTGAGATTAGTGGACACTTTTCTGCTACGAAAGAAACCGAATTTTGAGGAAAAAACTCGGTTTCAT
>CAXXCS010000004.1:0-2537461 GCA_963667245.2 Candidatus Poribacteria bacterium | reverse complement strand
GATCTCGGGAAGGTTTTTCCAGGCGCCGGCGTGCGCTCTGGAGATTTCGCCGCACCCGACGATTGCGACGCGGTATGGTGAATTCATGGTTGGCGCTCTATGTGTGAAAAGACAATAGCAGATACGGTAGATTTTGCGGATATTGGATGTGGGCGGTAACGGTGGGCAGGGGATCTCTATCGATCAATTGAACAAGTAGTGATACGAATTCAAATTCTAAATGTTACAATCAATCGGAGGCGCTCAATGAATTGAGCAACTATAAACTGCCGGCTCTTGTAACTTATAGATTCGGGATTAGTATGAGACGCGAACAGACATTAAGCATCTGGTGGTGCGCGTTGATAATATCAGTAATCGGCTAGGAAAATCTGAAGAACGGATCGGTTTCCTTGAATTAGAAAATCAGAAGATGAAGGACGAGTTGACCATGCTCCGGTATCTTGGGATAACCATTGCGATGGCGGCTGTACCAATCATTATGTGGATTGAGGGTTAACGGGAGAGTCTTGTTATCGCGAGGTGCAGGAGGCCTCATGAGCGGTGCCTATCATGCTCTCCCGACACATTGAGGTCTGCTTAACGGAGAGGTTAAGCAGAAGGATGGACGGCGGTTGTTTTATCCTTTCTTCCTGCCGCCTGTCCGCTTTTAGCATACGATTTCCGAAATGGTGGTATTTCAAGCTCCGATATTCCAATATGGTACGCGCCGGCGCCGGCGCATAGTGGTTCGGAGTCAGCAGGATTGGTGATGGTTACGGTTAAGCCGTATACACGTTTAATATTTCGGTTCGTCCAGATTCCGGCGAATTCGGCGGTTCGTTTGATGCACTCTACCGTTCCGTAGTCTCTCTCGACGAGCAGGATGTTGTCGAGGTAGTTGCCATCGGGGTCGATGGCTAAGCGGAAGAACCCGTACCACGCGTCCGCACCGCGTTTGAAAGTGACGTCAATCTCATACGACACTTTGCGGATTTCGCCGGCATCGTATACGTGGGCCAGCATATTTATGCGTAGCGCTATCGGTTCGGGGAGCGGCTCGCTGGCGGTGATGCCGTAGCTCCAGTAGGCCAAGCCGCGGTTCCTGTCCCGCCATTTAAGATCAAGTGTTGGTATGCCCGTCTCCGGGTTATCCTTGGGCAGGATATCTTCTCGCCCATCGCCGCAACCGGCGAGCGAGATCACGAGCAAGGCGCACGTTAGGAGAGTGATAATCACGGTTATCAGTTTCATTTTAATCAAATGGTGGTAATTCAAGCTCCGATATTCCAATATGGTACGCGCCGGCGCCGGCGCATAGTGGTTCGGAGTCAGCAGGATTGGTGATGGTTACGGTTAAGCCGTATACGCTTTTAATATTTCGGTTCGTCCAGATTCCGGCGAACACGGCGGCTCGTTTGATGCACTCTACCGTTCCGTAGTCCCTCTCAACGAGCAGGATGTTGTTGAGGTAGCTACCGTCGGGGTCGATGGCTAAGCGGAAAAATCCGTACCACGCGTCCGCACCGCGTTTGAAAGTGACGTCAATCTCATACGACACTTTGCGGATTTCGCCGGCATCGTATACGTGGGCCAGCATATTTATGCGCAGCGCTATCCGTTCGGGGAGCGGCTCGCTGGCGGTGATGCCGTAGCTCCAGTAGGATGAGACGCGGTTTGTGTCCCGCCATTTAAGATCAAGTGTAGGTATGCCCGTCTCCGGGTTATCCTTGGGCAGGATATCTTCTCGCCCATCGCCGCAGCCGGCGAGCCAGATCACGAGCAGGAGTGGGGTTAAGATAAACGTTAAGCTGAGTTTCCTATTCATGGGTGGTCGCCTTCATTTTGTTTTAAGGGCGCCCCACGTCGTGACGACTTTGCCGTAGGGTTGGGTGGTCGGAATTGTGGCGCGGTAGATGTCTTTGTCCGTTGCGGCGTACTGCAATTACCCCCGGAAACTAGGCAGTTGAATAAAATATGTTTCCGATTGGCAAGTTGATTATCATCTGAACGAGAATATGGCAAAGCGTCGACGGTAAGTTATACTATTTCAAATTCTAAATGTTACAATCACTCGGAGGCGATCAAACGAACGAATAGTGAGTGCGATAGAGATCCCCAATGAATTGAGCAACTACAAACTGCCGGTTGTAACTTATAGATTCGGAATTAGTATGGGAACCTGTTTGAATAGTAAGCAACCGGGATTAGTGAGCGCTTTTCTGTTGCGGAAGAAACCGAGTTTTCAGGAAAAAACTCGGTTTCAAGGCATACAGCGTTTAGTTATCTTGTCCGGGCTAACTGCCGGATCCGGGGGTCGCTCAGGTCGAGCCGATGCAGCACGCCGCGGCCGACTTCGCGCTTCCGAGGGATGCAAACGAGGCGAAGACTTTCGCCGTGTCGAATGAGTCGCACTCCGGGCAGGCAAGCTCGTCATCGGATTCATTGAGGCTCTGCAGGATTTCAAATGTCGACTCGCATGTTTTGCATTCGTATTCGTAAAGCGGCATTGCGTTTTTCCTCCAAGTATTTTAAGAGCCTGGTTGAATAATAGACAATCGAGATTAGTGGACACTTTTCTGCTACGGAAGAAACCGAGTTTTCAAGAAAAAAGGGATCTCTATCGCACTCGCTATCCACTCGCTTGATCGGTTTCAAGGCTCAGGCTCTAAGCGTTCCGAATCTGAAAGAGCGGCGGCTTTATCCAGGCGCTCTTGCACTTCGGACATCGTGATGGCGTCTTAATTTTGCGCCTCTCTTTGAAAGTAAACCCGCATTTCTGACAATGGGATGGCGCCATAATCAATTTTTCTCGAGGTTGAACGGATTTCTCGATATGCGGAATGTCTTCAAGAATCTCCCTGATATGCACTTTCAAGAAAACCGAGAGATCCTGCAACGTGAGCGCCTCGCCTCTAAGAATTTCTATAATCTCTTGGCGTCTGGTCACGCGTTAACTTTCTCCCAACTCGGCGCCGTCCGTGTGTCCGACGTCCGCCTTTTCCGCGATCGGATGTATAATCACCTTTACTTCCGTGCCCTTGGCCGGAATAAGGTCGCCGTTGACGCGGTAGGTTCGATCATCGGTGCCGCCGGAAAGCGTATGATTGAAGATTGAGTCCGGATCTCGGTAAACGGCGATGATGTTGTGGTGCACTTGCGGCGTGAACCGGGTGTTGTTAATCAGGCGTCCGCCGGTGAAAACCCAGTCGGTTTGTTGCATCGGGCGCCCCTCCATCGCGTTCCACATCAGATCTTCGGCTCGGCGGCGCACGATTTCCTCACCCTGCCGCCACTCCACCCAAATTTCCGCTCGGTCCCCCTTCGGAGTGTGCGGATCGCCTACCACGGTGAGGTCCATTCCCGGATCCATGCCGAGTCCAGCCCCCAGGGCGAGGAAGATGTGAATCGGTTCGGAATCAAGCATCAGGAGGCTTTCGTGGGTTTTGCCGAGTTTGCCGCAAGCAAAAAACTCGATAATGGTGTCGCCGTTGATAATGTTGATTTCACCCGTTAGCGTAACTTCGCGCGCCTTCACGTCGTAAACCACATCGCCGATTTGGAAGACTCCGTCGCCAATTTCGCGAGGGTGCGCCAGCGCCGGGTCGGTCGCGCCGGTCGTTTTGGAGTAGATAGTCAATTCCTGCGAATCGGCGTTGTTCCCCCTGTCAAGGTCCTCAATTTGATTGTCGGGATCGACCACGGCGTATAGTTGGCGCGTCCCTTCGGTCTGCGGCGCCCAGTTTATGGATACGGTCGCCTCGCGGAGTTTCGGCGAGAAGATTGCCTCCTGATCGGCGATTTTCACTCCGCCAGCCTCCGGCGCGTTGTCGTAAAAGTGGAGAGAAACAACCCCGTCGAGAGGAGCGCCCGTGTTGGTCAAGGTCAGGCTAATCCGTGTCGGTTCGCCGACGCGAGGCGAAGGCGGCGAGAATCGAAGGCTGCGCGGCGCGATGCCCAGATTCGGGCGCCCCGCTTTCGGCAGTTGGTGACTCAAAAACATCACCGCGAAACAGGTCGCGGCGGAGTCGCCGTCTTGGTCTTCCCATCGTCCGTCCTGCGCCTGTCGATCGACGAGCATGTTCGAGATTTCGCGATACCAACCGTGACCTGCCAGTGTTGTCAATTCCGGCGGGATGTCGGCGAAACGCTGAAGAGAGAGGAGATAGTAGTAAAGCCACGAATTCGATCCGGGGTTTCGCGTAACCGACCAATGTTTCTTTATCCAGTCCAGCCCTTTCCTAATCTGGGCATCCTCGGTAGACACGCCGCAGGCGCGAAGTATCCAAAGCCCGGTTGCGGTCATACTGCCATAGACGCCGGTTGCCCAAGGCGAACCGTCGTCAACAAGGTTGTAGAGCCAACCGCCGGTCTCCGTCTGATTTCGTCGAATCCATTTCTCGGCGCGGTCCCACGTCTCTTGAGGAATATCCAAACCCCACTGCTTGCCCGCGTAAAGCGCGTAAACCGCCATGTTTGTGTGCGCGCCATCAGCCGTATAGCCGTACCCCCAACCGCCATCGTCTCTCGGATCTTCAAAACCGCTTCCCTTCAACGGGAGTTGGGTCTCCACGAGTCTGTTAATGGCGAATTGGGCGCGTTGTCGGTATCTGTCATCATCCGTCGCGACCAAAACCGGCACGATAGCGGTAAATTGATAGACAGAAAAGCTATTCCAGTCCGCCTCCATGATGAACTCGAGGGCATTCGCTATTGACGGGCGCGACTGATCCAACCCCGCGGCGAAGAGCGCTTGCAAAACGAGAGCGGTTTCCTGCTTGCTATCCTCGCCGAAGTCCCAAGCCGGCCCTGGAACCAAGTCCATAGGCAGACCTTTGAGCGTGGCGCCGCAAATCACGCAGGTTGAAATAAGCTGATTTTCGGCGCCGCATTGCAGACAAGTACGACTGTGCTTGCCCTGTTGAGATTCTATCCACTTTACGCCTTTCTCGATAGCGTCTTCAATCTGTTCGGACGACGCTTGCGGAAAGGTAACGGGTGTAGCGGTTATGGAGGCGCGGGCGATGTTGTCTTCCCAATTGGATTCATGGATTCTTTTGACGCCGGGCGGATTTACAACCGCGTAGATTTCCGTTGTGCCTGCGGGCGGGCGCCACTGCGCCTTTATGTCGTCGGAAGCGCCGGGCTCCAGACCCAAGATGACGTCCTTGCACATGATTTGGAGCGGGTTTGTGGCGGGGGCGCCTTCGTAGAGCGTGACGACGAGGTCCTCGTTGAGCGTCGGCGCCGCGTTCCCGATATTGTCCACCAGCACGCGGATTGTAATCTCTTCGCCTTCCACCGGCTCCGAGTCGGAGAAGATGATGCTCGCGGAATTGACCGCAAAATCGGGCAGAGGCGATTGCTGGGCGCCCGCGCCGAAATTGCCCAATAGGAAACTAACTGTGAGGAATAGGCAGTATTTACGCATGAGACTCCTTAAGCTCGACTTTGTACACTTGAGCGATACAACGGACGGCGTCAATCAGGCGTTGAAGGAGAGTACCATCAATGCGGGGCAAGATGCCCCGCCTACGCGATTGAGGTCGCTCCGGCTACGGAATTGGGATTGCTCCGGCTTATGTCAAATCTTCTCTTTCACCCTTCCCATCGTCATCCTTCCAGACCTCCGCCACTACTGTCCCGCCCAGTTTCCGACGGAGACGTGAGATGGCATAGGAATCGCGATACCACCAAACAGATTTTGCCCCGAGGCCGAGTATTTGGAGACTTCGCCTTGAAAGGTAGAGCCTATCTGGTCGGCGACCCAGACGCCGCCATCCGAGCCGTCAACGGCAATTCCGAGAATAGCCATGCCGGCCGGGGCTTCCACTGTTTTCTGACCGCTTGGCGAGAGTTTAACTAGCATGGAGGCGCCGGAAACCAGCCACAGGCTGCCATCCTTGGCGTTGACATCGAGCGAGGCGGGTTTCGCGATGTCGGTGATGCGAAGCAGTTCCTGTCCTGTCGGACTCAGTTTGACGAGCACATTCGCTTGGGTGTCCGCCACCCAGGCGTTCCCCGTCTTTGGATTGACAGCGACAAATTTCGGCTCCTTCAGTTGGGACTGAGCGGTGGCAACCGCCGCGCCGTTTGCGTCATATCGAGTGACAGCGCCGCGAGAGTCGGTAACCCAGCAACTGCCATCGGTGGAGTTGACAGCAACTTCGGGTTCGTGAACCCCTGTAATTTCGGCGAGGATTTGACTCCCATCCGCGGAAACCTTCTTGACGACACTTTTCCCGCCGATCCATGCCGTACTATCGCTAGAATTGATTGAAATTGACCGAGCGCCCGCTATATTCTCAATCGCTTTGAACTGCGCACTGGGATCGGTTGCCGCGGGATCGAATCTATAAGCGGCATTTGCGGCGGATATGGAGATCCATACCACACCGTTCTTCGGATCCACTTCTGCCGCCTGCGCTTGCGTAAGATTTGGGATCACCGAGGCATCCACGGTTCCGTTTGGATAAACTTTGTAGACGGTATCGCCGCCGCTAACTACCCAGCACTCGCCGTTGTATGCGGCATACGAGCGCGTGAATGAGAAACTCAATAAAATGGCAAAGGTTAATAGCGCTATGGGGTACGCGAAATTTCGTCGAATCATTCTTCTATCTCCTGATTTGCAAAGAGTCATTTTTTAGTGTCTGTTGTTGATGGTAACGTACTTAGGACTTACGCAACCGAACATCTAAAGGTTCTAGCGCGGCGGGGCAAGATGCCCCGTCTACGGCACCGACCTACCGTTTTTGTCTAAGTCCTGAATCCCTTGGCCGAGTAGATGACAAGGTGACGACCGCACGCGTAGACGGGGCATCTTGCCCCGTTTATAGCCGCGACCTGCCGTTTTTATCTAAGTCCTGAATCCCTTGGCCGAGTAGATGACAAGGTGATGACCGCACGCGTAGACGGGGCATCTTGCCCCGTTTATAGCCGCGACCTGCCTGTACTGCGTAAGTCCTGGTACTATTGGTACCTAACGGAAACTTCGCGCATAAGATTAACACATTTGCCCCCCAATGTCCAAGCAATTTCAATGCCATGCCCGGAACACGGGGTTTTGCTTGATATCCCGCGGGGAGCATCGCCTGATTTGATTAGAATTTGAACGCGGTGACCAATTATTGGACAATCGGTAGGAGCGATCTCCCGGTCGCGACATGGCGAATGGTGAGTTGTCGGGAATCGGAAAGGAATCTATCGAGTAACACTCGCTCAATGGCAAGCGGGGCAAGATGCCCCGCCTACGGAGTCGTGGAACACGCTTCACCTCATTATTTATTCCCTTAATCTGCCTACCGTCACGTTCTCCGCCGATATTCCCGGAAGCCGGAAACGCCGTAGACCAACACGAAGAAGATAATCGTCGCTTGTATCACGAATGTCATTTTCGCCGAGATGCCCGCCATCTGCTGCATGGCATCCGAACCTGTCTTCAATGCCCCAAACAGCAGAGAGGACAGGATAACCCAGAGCGGGTGAAGCTTCGCCAGTAAGGCTACGGCGATTGCCGTGTACCCGTATCCGGGCGAAAAGTTCAGAAAGAGGCGCCGCGTTAGCGCCGTGAGTTCGATAGCCCCGCCCAGCCCGGCTAGCGAACCGCTGATGAAAAGCGCGAGTATCACATTCCTGGAGATGGAGATGCCAGCCGCTTGCGCCGCTTTCGGATTTGCCCCTACAGCCCGAATCTGATATCCCGAAACGGTGCGAAACAGAACGATTGACAATACGATGGCGATGGCGATGGCGAGTGGCAGCCCCAAATGGAATCGCGTTTGCGGAATCAGACGCGGCAGGTGTGACGCGGCGGCGATCATGTCGCTTTGGGGCCCGCGTTTTGCCGCCTCTTGCAACGGTCCGCCGTCGACCATATAACTCAGGAGATAGACGGCGACGTAGTTCAACATGATGGTGCTAATGACTTCCTGCACACCCCGATACACTTTGAGCAGAGCCGCTATCAACGCCCAGATTCCGCCCGCCGCCGCTCCCGAGAGCAATGTCAGCGGGATAGCCAGGATCGGCGGAAGATGCGGCGCGATGTGTATGCCGCACCACGTGGATGCGACAGCGCCTAGCAGGAATTGACCCTCGGCGCCGATATTCCAAATGCCGCAACGGAACGAGAAGGCGACCGCCAACCCGGTAAATAGGAAGGGCACGCTCTTGACCAGTGTTTCCGTGATGCGGCGCCCGTCGCCGAATGCGCCGACGATTGCAACTTGCACCGCTTCCCACGGGTTGTAACTGCACAACGCGAGGATGACGCCGTTTGTGACGAGCGTCAGGAACAGGATGGCGATGGGAAATAAAATCTGCCTCCAGCGTAGAGGCGCGGTCTTGGAAAGGAAGTTCATGGGTGAATTTCGGCGCCCGTCATCAGCAATCCAAGCGCGGTCATGTCGCTCCGATTGGAAGTTGCGTCAATCAGATTTCCGTTGGACATGACGAAGACTCGATCGCTCAAGGCTAACGCTTCGTCCAGTTCCGTGGAAATCAACAGTACCGCTTTTGACTCTTGCCGTTGCGCGATCAGGCTCTTGCGCACGTATTCCGCCGCGTTAATATCCAGCCCTCGCGTCGGGTTGACAGCAATCAATAGCGATGGATTGCGGGAGATTTCTCGTGCCAATACAATCTTCTGTTGGTTGCCGCCGGAGAGGGCTTGCGCTTCAATATCTTTGGATGGCGTGCGAATGTCATAGTTCCGAATCAAACGCTCCGAGTTGTCTTCTATCCCGGTGCTGTCAAGCAAGACTCCCTTACGACGCTCCCTGAGTTGGTGGGCGTCAAGTATCAGATTCTCGCTGATCGAGAAGCTGGCGATTATGCCGTCGCTTTGCCTGTCCCCCGGGATATACCCTACTCCCAAACCGCGAATAGCGGCGGTGGTTTTGTTCGTGATTGACGCGCCAAATAACCCGATTTCACCGGATACGACCTCCCGCAGCCCCATAAGGGCTTCTGCCAGCTCGACCTGACCATTTCCATCGACTCCGGCAATCCCTACAATCTCGCCTCGCCGCACCTCAAGCGAGAGGCTTCGGACGGCAAGCTCACCCCGATTTCCACGGATTACAAGGTCTTGCAGGCGGAGCGCGATATCTTCGGAAGGCGCCTCCGCGCCCTGTCCCGATTTATCTTGCGCGGATAGCGGTTCATCGTCCATCATCCGCCGGGCGAGTTCTTGAGGCGACGTGTCCGCCGTATCCGTGACGTGCGTTTTACTCCCGTTTCGCATGACGGTCACGCGATCGCTAATCGTCATGACCTCCTTCAACTTGTGACTGATAAAGATGATTGAATGACCGTCCGCCCGCAGTTTTCGCAGGATGGAAAACAGTTCGTCGACCTCTTGGGGGGCAAGCACGGCGGTGGGTTCGTCAAGGATAAGGATGCTGGCGTCCGCTGCCAACGCTTTGAGAATTTCCACGCGTTGTTGAAGCCCGACCGACAGTTGCCAAATGTACGCCTCCGGATCGATGGCAAAACCGAATCTTTCGGACAACTCCCGCGTCTTCCGATTGGCTTCGTCTTTGCGGAAACGGAATCGCCGATCGCGCAATCCAAGCGCGATATTTTCGGCGACGGTCATGTTCTGGATGAGCAAGAAGTGCTGGTGAACCATTCCGATGCCGTGCGCAATGGCTAGGCGCGGCGATTCAAGTCGAGCGGCCTCGCCACGGATCCGAATTTCTCCGTCATCCGGCTGACACAAGCCGTAGATGAGATTCATCAGGGTGGATTTGCCGGCGCCGTTTTCGCCGAGAACGGCGTGGATTTCGCCCTCCTTTAGGTCGAAATCCACATGATCAACCGCGACGAGATTCCCAAACGTCTTCGTGATGCCGTGCAGTTCAAGTACGTTCATATCCGGGATGATTATGTATACCGCGTGCGTGAAGCGGTGCTGGAGGTTGCCCGCGATCGTAAGCTTGGCATTATAAATCATCCACGCCAAAGTGGATTCGGGGCACCTTGATCTCTTTGGCTAGAATCTGCGATTTGACTTCTTCAACTTTCATTTTTACATGTTTCGGAATTTGGTCGGCAAGCTGCGGATTGTACACAACCCTGATCGCCTCGTCATTCGACATGGTCATGAAGTGAGTTTTTGCCTCGAATGTGCCCTCTTTAACGCTCTTCGCCACTCGCACAAAGCAATCCAGAGAGATAACCGCGTTGGCAAGAATCGTTGTGGGTGAAACATGACTCTGGTCGCGGTTGGATCCGAAGCAGTAGACATCCTTTCCGGCCTGACGCGAGTTTTCCATCGCTTCGAACACGCCTCGTCCAGCCGCGTTGGCGTTGTGGAAGATGAAGTCTATCCCTTCGTTGATCTGCGCCAAAGCGATCTCCTTCGCCTTGCCGATGTTGTCCCAATCCCCCACGTAGGCGCGCCGCACTTCCGCCTCCGGATTCGCGGCTTTCACGCCTCCTTCAAACGCCATGAACGTGCTGTTGATTGAGGGGATGTTTTGACCGCCGACCACGCCGACTTTGCCGGTTTGCGTCATCATTCCCGCAATGATTCCGAGCAGGTAGGTGGCTTCCTCCATTTCAAAGACAATCGGCGCCACATTTTTCAGTATGGTGCTCCCCGACGAGGTGATAAACACGGTGCCGGGAAAGTCGGGCGCGACGGCTTTGGCAGGATCCTGATATTCGTAGCCGTGTCCGAAGACCAGATCGTATCCGTTCTGCGCGTACGATCGAAAGTGGTCCTCCTGATCAGCCGGTGTGCGGCTTTCAATGTGGCTAATCTGGGCGCCGAGCTCCTTCTCAATGGCTTCCAGCCCTTCAAACGCCAGGGCATTCCAGCCGGCATCGCTGACCGAACCCGGCGCGAGTAACGCCACCTTGAAGGGTTTTTCCGCCGATTTCTTGTCGCACGCGACCGTTCCGAGCAAGCATACCGTTCCAAAAATCAAAAGGAGATTCAATACCTTAAATGAACAAGTCTTCTTCCGCATTCAGTGTTTCCTCCGCATGGGTTTATGAGATTCGCTCATGTTAAGAATAAGTGGGTGAAACCGAGTTTTTTCTTGAAAACTCGGTTTCTCAAAGCCGCTTAGCGCTTTCTTTTGACATGAGCCGTGAGATTTAGTCAAAATGAGATTAATTCTTAGAGCGCCGGAATCTTTCCAGGCCGGGCGAGGCAAGCGATCCAATCTCTCAATATATACGGGAGCGCGCCTCGTCTCCCGACCGTGTGAATTCAAAGGAAAAGGAAATGGTAGATTCGCCGGACGTATAGATTTTAGCACATTGAAGCCAGTTTGTCAATTGTATGACCGTCGCGGAATAGGGGAAACGCATCGAATTGCGGACGAAATACAAAGGTGGGAAAACGGAAGGAAAAAGATGGTTTTTGCGGAGATAGACTGAACCCCGGCGCCCCAATCAAACGCAGTGTGTTGACTATCTTCCAAAAAAAAGAGCCCCGATGGTGACCAACCATCGAGGCTCTAACCAACCCATTATTCCAAAGAAAGGAGACTTTGGAGTTTTCATTATAACCTATAGAAACGCGCGTGTCAACAAAAAATTTCAGTTAAATCGCTCGGCTGAAAAATGCGCCTTCAATCGTTCAACCCAACCTACGGATTAGTGCTGAAAATCAGATGCGTTCCCTCTGATTTTCGGGTTTTATGCTTGACTTAAGTGGATTCCCGATGATATGATTATCCGTGATAATCTCACAAGAAATGGTTGCGCCTAGTCCGAGATGCCGAAACGCAAGAGACGGAAACACATTCCAGCCCATGCGCCGAGCGCTTCCGCGCCGACGACGGGCAATCGGGGCACGAAAACTCAAGATGCCATTCTCCGCATACGCTATTACGGCGATCCGGTCCTGCGTCAAAAAGCGCTGCCTATAGAGTCAATTACCGCCGCCGAAAAACAACTGGCGGAATCCATGCTGGCGACGCTGTACGCCATTCCCAACGGTGTCGGTTTGGCGGCGCCGCAAGTCGGGGTTTCAAAACGATTGGTCGTGATTGACGTGAACAGGGAAGATCTTGACAGCAAACCGTTGACACTGATTAATCCAAATATTGAAAGCCGTGAAGGCGAAGTTGTCGATGAGGAAGCGTGTTTGAGCATCCCCGATGTCGCGGCCGATGTGAAACGGGCGGAGAAAGTCGTCGTCACTGCGCGTAACCTCGACGGGGAGCAATACTCCGTCGAAGGTGAGGGATTCCTCGCTCGCGTCCTCCAGCATGAAATAGATCATCTGAATGGCGTACTGTTCATTGACCATGTCGGCGGTCTCAAACGTCAACTTCTCCGAAAAAAATTGCGTAAACTTCAGGGACAATCGCCGAACGAATAGAGAATAGGGCTTACGCAGTTGAACGCTCAACGCCTGATAAATCGGGCAACTACGGCAGAGACCCCATCAGTAAGACCGTAGGGAACAACGATCGTTGTTCCCTACAGAAGTACGGAAGTCTTAAAGACAGTGGGGAACACAACGATTGTTCTTCCATACAGAGGTGCGTAAGTCCTAAGAGAGGGAAAATGTCACAGACTCTCGCGTTAAACACAGATCAAAAATTGAGGGCGCTGAATGCCCTTCTGGAATCCTACGGGGATGTCATTGTCGCCTTTTCGGGCGGTGTCGATAGTACCTTCTTGGCTGAAGCGGCGCGACGCGTTCTTGCGGACAAAGCGCTTGCTGTCACCGCAATCTCCGACTCCTATCCGGAACGCGAGATGAAAGCCGCCGCAGACATTGCAAAACAGATTGGGATACGATTTGAAACCATCAATACGGACGAACTGGAAATGGAGGGCTACGCCAGCAATCCCGCGAATCGTTGTTACTTTTGCAAGACGGAGCTCTTCACAAAACTCAAACCGATTGCCGAAAGATATCGGGTGAGCACGATTGTGTACGGCGCCATTCCCGACGATGTCGGTGATTATCGCCCCGGCATGGATGCCGCGAAAAACATGGGCATCAAAGCGCCGCTGATCGATGCCAATCTGACAAAAGCCGACATTCGAGAAGTATCCAAGCGATGGGGACTGCCGACATGGGACAAACCCGCTTTTGCTTGTCTGTCATCGCGTTTTCCGTACGGGACGCGCATCACCCGCGACCTGCTCCGACAGGTCGATCGCGCCGAACAATTTCTGTACGATCTGGGCGTGCGACAGTTTCGGGTGCGTCATCATGAAGATCTCGCGCGAATAGAACTGGAACCGACGGAAATTCCGAATATCGCGACGAAATCAATCCGCTCCAAAATTGACGAACACTTTAAATCGCTCGGCTATCGGTATGTCACCCTTGATCTGGAGGGGTATCGTTCCGGCAGCTTGAACGAGGGAGTACTGAAGATTTCGACGGGACAGTCTCGGCAGAGTTAGATCACACGCGGTTAGAAATTGCGTTTATTTTCGGAGCGATCCCCGAATCTCAATGAGCCGGCGCGGCGCAAGTCCTGTTAGAAACCATTATTGCTCGGAAACAAGCGCGGTATTACCCAACGCACAGTATTAAGTATGAGCGCTAAAACCATCAAACGCGTGGATAGCGGGTAGGACTTGCTATCGTCTTCGTTATCCACTCGGCTGATCGATAGAGATTCCTTTTTCTCGGAAGTTTGATTTCCCAAAATCGCGTAGCGTTTTCTATTGACAAGAGCCGACAGTTTTTTCACGCATCTTACAGAGCAGGAGAATCACCGATGGCAACCTACATGGAACAGTTCCGATTTCCCTCTGCCCCCACAGACACGGGAATATATTACCCTGAAGAGGATGGACAACCGATGGCGGCAACAGATCTTCACAGAGATATCCTCATGCGGACTATCTACGCCTTGACCGAGCATTTTCTCCCGGATTCGTCCGTGTATGTCTCCGGCGACATACTGATGTATTACGTGAAAGGATTCCCCGAAAAGGTTGTGGCGCCGGATGTGCTTGTCAGCGTCGGGCTAGGGAAGAAACGCCGCCGCACGTACAAGGTCTGGGAGGAGGGAAAGGTTCCGGAATTCGCCATGGAGTTCAGCAGCGAGAACACCTATCGCAACGACTTGGACGCCAAAAAGAAGCTCTACGCGTCGCTCGGCATTCGCGACTACTTCCTTTACGATGTGGAAGCCCGGTTTTTGCCCACGCCGCTCATGGGGTATACTTTGGTTGACTCTGCCTATGAAGCGATACCCGAGGATGAACGCGGCAAAGTGCGATCCGCGGCGTTAAATTTAGATTTCCACGCCCACGAAGAAGGTTTGGGGATTTACAATCCCGTTACGGGTAAGTGGCTGCGAACGCGATCGGAACGCACCGAAACTGCTGAAGAACGCGCCGAAACCGCTAAGCAACGCGCCGAAACCGCCGAACAACGCGTCGAAACCGCCGAGGAACGCGCCGAAACCGCTAAGCAACGCGCCGAAACCGCCGAACAACGCGTCGAAACCGCTGAAGAACGCGCCGAAACCGCCGAGGAACGCGCCGAACAAGAAGCTGCCGCACGGAAGAAGACGGAAGCCGCGCTCGGGAAGGCGGATGCTGAAAACCTACAACTTCGGGAGGAAATCAAGCGCTTGCAAATGCGCCGCTAACTGCTATCGTTCATGTTATACGCTACGCTGTTAGAAATTGTGTTTTCTTCCGGAGCGACCCCCGAATCGCGACGCGCCAGCACGGCGTAAGTTCTATTAGAAACCATTATTGCTCGGAAACAGGTGCAGTATTATCCAACACACAGTATAAATGGCGCGTGGTTAAAACTGGCGCGGGAAAATGACCGTTCACCCCGACCTCATCCCAACCTATTTCTTGATGCTGCTTGGCGCCGTAGGGCTGATTGCGCTTGTTTGGCTGTCTGGCAAGAGGAGAGTGCGCAGGCGTGCGATGCCGGAGCGAAAGAAATTATTCACGGCGAGAAGGGAATTGACGGACTCGGAGAAGCAAGCAATTTCGGAGAAAATTCGCCAATCGAGCGCCGAAAATCTAAAGAAAATGCCCAACCTTGACCGAAACAGAGTTTTTATCCTGATTGCCATTATCGGGCTAGGCATCGCGTCTCTCATTTGGGTACTCATGCTCATGGGTCGAGGCTTCCGCAAATGGTAACAATTAAAGGACACAAAAAATGTTACGACAAGAGACCCAATCCGGTCAACAAACGAATTCGCTGATCGGCATCGAATTTTTTAGTCAGAAAAAATTGGATGCATGCACACATTGCGGTCTTTGTCTGCCGACCTGTCCAACCTATCGCGAGTTGGGTTTGGAGACAGATTCGCCGCGTGGTCGGCTTTACTTGATGAGTACGGCGTTTCGGGATGTCAACCCGACGCCAATCAATGAGGACTGGGCAAAATACATCTATCGCTGCTTGGATTGCCGCGCCTGCGAGACCGCCTGCCCGTCCGGAGTGCAATTCGGAGAACTCGTCGAGGAGGCGCGAGCGATTTATGAGTTGAACGCCAAACGCCCGAAAAAATACAAGATGTGGACAAACCTCGTTTTTAAGGGTCTTCTGCCCAAACGCATCCGGCTCAACCTAATCTTCGAGTTTCTGTGGTTGTATCAGCGTCTCGGGATTCGCTCCCTTGTACGCTGGTCCGGCATACTCAAGATAATGGGAAAAATGGGTGAGATGGAAGCCATGATGCCGGAAGTTCCGAATCCCGCTCTCAAATTGTCCCTGCGGAAGTTTGCCCCTGCGAAAGGCAAAGCGAAATATCGCGTCGGATTCGTCTCCGGATGCGTGATGAACCAACTCTTCACGCACACCAATCTTGCGACCGTGCGCGTCCTCCAAGAAAACGGTTGCGATGTTCTCACGCCGCGCAAACAGACCTGCTGCGGAGCGCTGCATGTCCACAACGGCGTTCGCGATGTCGCGCTCGGTTTGGCGCGGCAAAACATTGACGCGTTCGAAGACGAAAGTTTGGACGCGATTGTCATCAACTCGGCGGGCTGCGGCGCGACGCTCAAAGAGTATGACGCGCTGATGGAGCATGATGCCGAGTACGCCGAAAAGGCGAAGAAGTTCACCGAAAAGATGCGCGACATCAGCGAATTTCTCGCCGAAATCGGAATCACGCCGCCCAGCGGCGAGATTAAGCGTTGCGTCACCTACGATGAACCCTGTCACCTCGTGCATGGGCAAAACGTTCACGACCAACCCCGCCAGTTGCTTCAATCCATACCGGGTTTGGACTTTGTTGAACTCCGAGAGTCCGAGTGGTGTTGCGGGAGCGCGGGCATCTATAATATCACCCAACCCGACATGTCGAGAAGCATATTGGAACGCAAAATGAAGCATATCGCGGATACCCAAGCGGAGATTGTGGCGACAGGCAACCCCGGCTGTATCCTGCAAATTCAACTCGGTCTGCGGGAACGCGACGTGCCGATGAAGGTGATGCACCCGATTGACCTTCTCGACTGCGCCTATCGCGGCGTCGATCCGCTTGCGTAAATCGTTCACACGGAGGCATACGGATGATCAATTGGCTGGTAGTCGGTATATGCTCGGCTCTTGTTCTCGCTAGCGTCGGGTGCGGCGGGTCAAACAAGTTGGCGGCGGGATTGCTTTACGACGCCAGAACGCAGATAGGGGCGGCGAAAGAAGCGGGGGCGGAGACGCTCGCCAACCAAGAATTGGCGGACGCCGAACAGATGCTTTCTCAAGCTGAAACGACGCTGGATACGGGGAGCGAAAATCAAGCCTATCGGTTGGGGGTTCGCGCCCTTCTCAAGGCGAGACTGGCTAGATCCATCGCGAGCTTGAGGCGGAAGGAAGGCCAAGCGACTGAAGTTTCGGAGCGGTTGGAGTCGAAGCTTCGCGCCGCGGACGCCGCGCACCGCCAGTTTGAAGAAGCCGAGGATGAACTAGAAAGGTTGAAAGCGACGCCAGGTAGATAGCCAACAATGCAACCCTATCGGTTTACCTCAATTCTCTGCCTCCTGATTGCCTGTGCCGTGACAAGCGGATGCGGGGGCAAAGTCGATCCAATCATACTCGAGACCTCCCTGCAGAATGCGCAAGGCGCCGTTGCTGAGGCGCAGCGCCTTGACGCCGGGGTTTATGCCAAATCCGGAATTGCTCGTGCGATGCAACTCCTTGAGGAGGCGCGGGGAGCGCAGCGCGCCGGAGATGGCGTGCATAGCTTGGAGTTGGCGTATCAGGCACAGATGGAGGCGAAGATTTCGGGAATTCAGGCGCGTCAGTCCATCGCGCAACTGCAAATCGACCAAACCGAGGCGGAGATACTGGATGCCATCGTACAAGAGAAGAGTTATGAGGTGCGGACCGCACAAACCCGCCAAGCGATTGCCGAAGAGCGAACGCGTCGCGCGTTGGCTAGAGCCGATCGCGCCGAAAAGCAGGCGCTAGATGCCCAAGCCGCCGTGGAAGACGCGAAGAAAGCCGCCCGGAAGTCGAAACGGCATAGCGAGACGCAGTTAGCCATCTCGGAAGCTAAACAAGCGCTTGATTTTGCCAACGAAGTCGGCGCCGCGATTCATGCGTCGGACGACTATAAGGCGTCGGAAAATCTGATTGCGAGGGCGATCGCGATGCTCCAGCGCGAGGCGTTTGACGATGCGACAGACTTGGCGGTTCAAGCCAAAGAACGTGCGCAGAATGCCCGCCTCGCCTCCGTAAAGGCGGCGGACGCCGCGAGCGCGAAGAAAACGGAAGCTTTCACAACGGCAAAACTCGCAATCGCGGCGGCGCAGACGGAAATTGATAGAGCCGAAAGTGTCTACGCGTCGGTGCATGCGGCGGACCTCTATCAGCGCGCCGCATCGGCGCTTGAACAGGCGAATGTCTCGTTGAATGCCGAGCGATACTCTCAAGCCATGCAACAAGCCGGGGGCGCGGAAAGCCTGGCGCGTCAGGCGTATACGGATGCCGAGAAGATAGACCGTGAGCGACGGGCGCGAGAAGCGTTAGAGGAACAGATTGCCCAGGCAAAAGACGCGATATTCAAAGCGGAAGAAGGCATCGAAGGCGAGCGAAAGACGGCTGTCCCGATTCTTGTCCCCGAGTTGTACGCACGAGCCGAAACCTCATTGACAGACGCGAGAAAGGCATTGACTGACGAGGATTACGAATCCGCCATCAACGCCGCGAATCATAGCCTGGACGATCTTGGAAAGGCAGTTGACAGCGCCAAGCAGGTCAAGGTTGTGGAAAATCGTATCATTGAGGCTGCCGCGAGGCGTTCCTTCGCGGAGGTTGAAAAGAGCGAGCGCGGAGTCCTGATTCGGTTTAGCGGAAATCTGTTTAATTCCGGAAGCGCGAAACTGAACCCCGAATTCCTGCCGCGCCTTAAACAATTTTCCGACATTATAATAGAATTCGCCGATTATGATGTCCGGATCGAGGGGCACAGTGATAGCAGCGGCGGCGCCGAAGCAAACCTTAGATTGACGGAGAAGAGAGCAATCGCTTTCAAAAAGTACCTTGTGGAACAGTGCGGCGCCCCGGAAGAACGGCTGAAAACTGTCGGGCTGGGAGAATCCGTTCCGATTTCAACCGAGATTGACAGATCGAGCAGGGCAAAGAACCGTCGGATCGATACGATTATCCTAACGCGACGGTAGCCTAGGTTCTGTTGACATGTCATCACAACGAGACAAACAAGAGGGTTGCACAGACGCAGAATTCTTCGTAGGGGTTGGGTCCCCCAACCCATTGCGCGAGGCGGAAATCTCTATCGTCCGTCTAACCATTCACAACCGAACCGTAGGGGCTAGGTCCCCCTCGCCTTGTGCCAAGTCGCGGCATATTTCAAATATCAATTCACAAACGTGAAAGAGCAAAAGCGGGCGAGGGAACCTAGCCCCTACGATTATCGGTATATCTTACATCAATGTCAACACATCCTAGCGCGCATAATTACCGGCTTCGGAGGCTTAATCGTCATGTCATATCCGGGACCGCCGCCGCAACTTGACCCGTATGTCGTCACGCAAATCTCCCAGAGTCTGTTCGGCGACCGGTTCATTATCTTCTACGACAACATCATTCAGTTCCACAACCACTGTTATTCGGTTGAGCGGATCGACGACCGCAATCATCCCTACTATGAACATTACTATTTGGTTGACGCGAATTCCAAGTTGGCGATGCGCACCGATATCGAGTGCGCGCCGCCCGGAAGTTACGGCGCAATTTTTGACCCGATGACGGGAGAGATTGTCGGGTACGATCAGCCTTAACGCCCCGATGAATCGGACGGATGCAATTCCCCGAAGGGCGATTCGGACGAGGGTAACGGCATACGGAGTATGCCTACTACTTTACGCCATGTACTTGCCGATTAGTAAATCCAGTTTTCGACGGGTGTCTTGGGGGATTAGTTTTTGATTGGTTGTGATTGACTTTTCGAGGGCGGTTGAACAGGCGCATCCGGTTCGCTGATCGGGAATCCTGCGAATGATGGCTTTGACTGCCGCTTTTGCGGTTTCTACGTTCGCGAGCAGGTGCTGCAAGATCATCTCTGCCGTGACGTTGTCGTGGTCCGGATGCCAGCAATCGTAATCCGTCGAGCAGGCGAGCGTGGCGTAGCAAATTTCGGCTTCGCGCGCAAGTTTGGCTTCCGTGGCGGCAGTCATGCCGATGACATCGAATCCGAGCTGTCGATACACGTTCGATTCAGCTTGGGTTGAGAAGGCGGGCCCCTCCATACAGATGTACGTGCCTCCCTTGTGCGTTGTGACGCCGACCGAAGCGCCTCCCTCATAAATGAATCCGCTTAGAACGGGGCAAAACGGGTGAGCGAGACTGACGTGGGCGACCAACCCGTCTCCGAAAAATGTGCTTACTCGATTCTTGGTATGGTCAAACAACTGATCCGGAACGACAAAGTGGCGAGGCTCTATCTCCGATTTCAGGCTTCCGACAGCGCTAACGGAGATAATCCATTCAACCCCTAAGCTTTTGAGCGCGTAGATGTTGGCGCGAACGTTAATCTCCGAGGGGAGTAAACGATGTCCCACGCCGTGGCGCGGCAGGAATACCACCCGCTTCCCTTCAATCGTGCCCAAAATTAACGAATCGCTGGGTTTTCCAAAAGGGGTGTCAAGGTCGACTTCCTCTATGTCGCTTAGTCCTTCCATCTGATAGAAGCCGCTGCCGCCAATCACCCCGATTTTGACACTCATACATCCTCCAATCATCTTTGACGATAGATATATTTCACGTTATAATTTCCCTGCCTATTTTACGATGCATCCGTGTAATTTTGCGCGGTCGCCGATATGAACGTCAAGAGGAATCTCGAATCCTAGTATCGGCGCAGATTTTATTGTCATGATAAGGAAAGGGTTTTGCTAAGGGATGGTCACATTACAGTGCGGGGATTTGACAATCGAAGGCGAGTCGGGTTCCGCTGTAGCCACATACATTCGCGTAAAAGAGTTGGACCTCATCTTCGATCTCGGTCGATGTCCGATGAGTTTCATCGGCGCCGGGCATGTGTTCATCTCCCATTTTCATTTGGACCACTACTTCGGGCTGCCAATATATATCAGTCAACGCTGGCTTGCGGGGATGCCGCCGGGGAAGATTTATGTGCCTAGCGCCGGCGTCGAACAACTGCGGAGCATTTTGGACCGTATTTCGATACTCGACTGCGGCGCCGTGTGGGATTATGAGGTCACGCCGGTGCAGGCGGGAGATCGGATTCCGTTCCGGCAAAATCTGGTGGCGCATACGTTGCCGGGGTTTCATAGAGTTCCATCGGTCGGATACCTTATCTGTGAATCCCGCGAGAAACTCAAACCGGAGTTTCGCGGCTTGCCGGGCAAGGAGATTGCCGAGTTGCGGCGTTCCGGTGTAAAAGTGACTGCCGAGACTGAATTGCCGTTAATCGCGTACTTGGGGGACACGCATCGCTTTGATCCCGATGCCCATCCCCTATTGCGAAAGTGCAAGGTCTTAATCTGCGAGTGTACCTTCCTCACCCCGGAACACCGGAAACGCGCCGAGAAATCAATGCACCTGCATCTTGATTCCATGCCGGCGCTATTTGCGGCTTTTGAAAGCGAACATATCGTCCTCACCCATTTTTCGCGCCGATATACGTCGGATGTTATTCGCGAACGTATCGGTACAGCGTTGTCGCCAGACGATCTAGCCCGCGTTCAACTGCTTATCTAACCCAAGTTGCTACCTATAACACAGAAACCGAGTTTTTGGTTCGCGTCTGCCAATAATAGCCAACACGATTAGATTTTCGTCGAACTTGTATCTCCGCGACGGAAAAAACTCGGTTTCTGTCCCCCTGTCGAACAAACGTGGCAATTTGGGTCATCTAAGATTTTGCGCCGGGATAATCGGTGCGATCTTGATCCGATGTCCCAGCCTCCTGTTCGACGTAAAACTTGTACCCATCGCCATCTTCATCCATCTCAAACTGAGCGATAATCCGCTGCGCTTCCCGATAGAATTTCACATCAAGACTGAGACTCACGTAGGCTTTGAATCCCGCATAAGCTTTGGCAAATTCGCGAATTTCACGATAGCAAACGGCTTGTTGGTAAATTGCTTCGGCACACCAGGTGGATTCAGGATGATTGTCAAACAGGTCCTGATAGGCATCAATCGCCTGATCGAGTTGCCCGGTCAACTGATATAACCTGCCAATCTGATAACGCGCATCCGCAACCGCGAATCTTTTATGCGGCAGTTCGTCTACCAATCTGCGGTAGGCGACAATAGCGCCGGGATAATTTCCGAGGTCTTCCCAACGCCGCGCGATAAACTGATAGCATTGAACGGTATTGTCGACATAATAGACACAATAGCTTTCACTCCGCAATATTTTTCGTCCGTCCTCTTCATATTCCATTGCCTTTCTGCTTTGATACGGCTTAATCTCCGCTTGATTTAGGGCAATTTCCTCTAGGTGACGGCTGGTTTCTTTTAGCAACCGAACCGCTTTCGTTGCATCATAAGTGTCGGGATACATCTCAATCAATTTGTTGGACACGTACCAACCACCCTGATAATCGTACAATTTATAGCAATTGATTTCTCCAATCTTGGTCAATGCCACTGGCGCTTTTTCATGTTCCGAAAATTCCTCTACCATCCGTTGGTAATGCGCAATCGCTTCGGGATAGTCCCCCAATTGCTCGTAGCTGTCGGCAACATCAAACAACGCTTGAGCGGCGATGTCGTAGTTTTCCTGCTCGTTATCTTGAGCGTATAGCGCGCTGTAGTTTTGGTATCTGCGGCGCTTTTCCTCGATCAGCCCACGATACTTGCGCATGTCCGAGATGCCGCTTTTTGCTCGATCGCCGTAATAACTTGATGGCGCCAAGTCTATAATCGCGCTATAATTTTCAACGACCACGTCCCACTCGTAACGTCGCCGGTGAATCTCGGTAATCTGCCAAAGAGATCGCTGCGCGTATTCGCCGGCGGGCTCGGCTTTAATGATAGCCCGGTAGGCGTCAAGCGCGTCATCATAAAGCGCTTTCTTCCGTGCAACTTGCTCGCGCCGCGTTCCTTGTTCGGTCCCTTTGTCAGCCCGGAGAAGAAACGCTTCCGCTGCGTCAAACTTCCGGTCGGCATCCCGGATACTTGCGGCGGGTGATGAAAACCGCACTCCGCCGCAACTTGCAAGTGGTATAACGAGAATAACCAATGCAAGGCAAGAATGGGTAAATCCACGTCTTTTCATTTCGGGTCCCTCGAAATTCGTAACCGGGGGAGAATACGCACGCTTCGGTTTGCAATGATGCAATTATACGTTGCGTGGTGCCAATTTGCGCTTGTTTTCTCGGCAACAACGGATTGTAATAGGCATACGCGTCAAGGGGTCGCGACCTGGAGATCATTCCTACGGTAGGGGCGGAAATCTCTATCAGGATTTACAATCGCACTCGCTATCCACTCGTTTGATGGTCGCGACCTGGAGATCGCTCCTACGGTAGGAGCGCTTAAAGTGGCTTGCGGCACACGGCGTGTGCCTACTACTCTTATGAAAAAAGCAGGGAACGCTGTTCCCTGCTTTTTTGATTTGATCGGACCGATTTGATTAGGATTTTACGCCGGGGTGGTCATTGGGATCTCGATCTGACGTACCAGCCTCCTGTTCGAGATAGAACATATACCCGTCGCCATCCTGATCAATTTCAAACTGGCGAACAATCTGCTCCGCTTCCCGATAGTATTGCACATCGCGCCCGAGGCTCATGTAGGCTTTGAAGGCTTGATGCGCTTTGGCAAACTCGCGAATGCCGCGGAAGCAAACGGCTTGTTGGTAGACTCCTTCGGCGCGCCACATGGATTCAGGATTGTTGTCGAACAGGTCCTGATAGGCTTCGATTGCTTGTTCAAGCTGCCCGTTTAGTTGATACAATCTGCCAATCTGATAGCGCGCGTCCGCCGCCGCGAATTTCTTGTAAGAGAGTTGATCCGCTAACCTCCGATACGCGACTATGGCATTTGGATAGTTCCTAAGATCTTCCCAACGCCGTCCGATAAACTGAAAGCATTGAACAACAATGTCGACATACCGGACACCGTATCGTTCGCTTGGCATTATTGTTCGCCCGCTCTTTTCATATTCTTTCGCCTTTTTGCTTTCATACCGCTTAATCTCGGCTTGATTTTGGGCAATTTCCTCAAGGTCGCGGGCAGTTTCTTTGAGCAGACGCACGGCTTGAGTGGCATCGTAGGAGTCGGGATACATCTCGATCACTCTGTTGTACGCGGGCCAACCGCCTTGATAATCGTACAACTTATAGAAATGGATGTAGCCAATCTTTGTCAATGCCGCGGACGCCTTGTCATATTCGGGGAATTCTTCAACCAGCCGCTGAAAATTCGCAATCGCCTCCGGATAGTTTCCGAGTTGTTCGTAACTGTCGGCGACATCATACAACGCTTGAGCGGCTGTATCGTAGTGCTCCTTCACGTTGTCTTGTTGATATAAGGCGCTGTAATTTTGGTATCTGCGCCGCTTTTCTTCGATCAGCCGACGATACTTGCGAATGTTGGCGATTCCGCTTTTTGCCTGACCGCCGTAGTAACCCGACGGCGCCACCTCTATAATCGCGTTGTAATGTTCGGTGGCTTTGTCCCACTCGTAACGTTTCTTATAGATTTCGGCAATCTGATAGTGAGATCGCTGGGAATACTTGCCGGTGGGATTGGACGCGATGATTTCGGCGTAGGCGTTAAGCGCGTCATCATAGAGACTCCTCTTTTTCGCAACTTCTTCGCGCCACTTTTCTCGCTCTTCGTCCTTGTCGGATTTGATACGATACGCCTCCGCTCTGTCAAACTTCTTGTCGGCGTTCTGGACTCTTGCGCCGATCGGAACAATCTGCACGCCGCCGCAACCGCTGAGCGCCAGCGTAACCACAACAAATGCGATGCAAAGGTTAAAACACACAAATCGTTTCATTTTGGGATCCTCCAAATCTGTAGTCGAATATCATTGAATAGTGTCAAGCCAACCAATTCACCCCTCACTTACGGCTGTGATCGGACTTGAACTTGCTACCGTGCGGAATTTACATTTTTACAAAAGATCGCTACTAATACTAATTCTTAATCTATGCGTTACAATCATCGGCGATTTTGATGTAGGGAATAACAAGCGTTATTCCCTACGAAAGCCCCGCATCATGAAATCATTGCCAATTCGCTATACGCTTTCTGCGTAAGTAGTGTTAGGCATATATTATACCATCTCCGCCAATATATCAAGGAAATTCTTACAATTTCATCATTTCTCGTAGAATCGGCTTCGGAATCGCGTGTTTGTTGTCGATTATCCCGTAGCATTGACGGTTTTCATTGAAGCCAATCTCCACCTTTTGCTATAATCAATTGCCAGTCTGGAATGGTCAGATTAGCGGTTGAAGATTTATTCATGAAACGGGAGCCTATTGCGCGAAAATCGGCTGGCGCTCGTTTACGATGATTGAGATTAACGCCATGACATCACCCGCACAATCTTGGGAACAGCCACCGGAATCGCCTGCCGTTACAACGGATGATGTCCACGTATGGAAAGCGTCATTAGATCGCGATCCGCGGGAGCTTGATGGCTTGAGACAAATTCTCTCGCCGGATGAACAAAGTCGAGCCGACCGCTTCCGATTCAAGAAGCGCCGCGACCGATTCATCGTTGGTCGAGCGGCACTCAGAACTATCCTCGGCAGGTACTTGGATCGGCACCCGGACCAATTGCGTTTTCAATATTCACCCTACGGCAAGCCGACACTTTCGACAGAAATCGGGGCTTTGAAATTTAATTTGTCACATTCGCGCAGCCTCGCCCTCTACGCGGTCGCTCGGGGACGGGAGATTGGGGTGGATCTTGAATTCATCCGTAAAAATATCAATCTTCTCGGAATCGCCAAGCGATTCTTTTCGGAGCGAGAATACGCCGAACTCCAAGCGCTCCCCGAGTCTCGCCAACTTCAGACATTTTTCGAGTGCTGGACGCGCAAGGAGGCGTTCATCAAAGCGAAGGGCGACGGGTTTTCTCTGCCGCTCCGCCAGTTTGACGTGTCAATCACACCGGGGGAGCCTGCGGCGCTGCGGCGCACGGAATGGAATCCCGATGAAGCCGCGCTCTGGTCGCTGAAATCGTTGAACCCCGCTCCCGGCTACGCCGGCGCGCTGGCTGTGGAAGGCAGACATTGGAATCTTCAGAGCTGGTCTTTCGATTTGGCGTAGCCGGCATCGTCCAAAGTGTCAGGAGGCTCCGCGCATCATAGTTCCCGTTTTGCCGAAGTTTGTCCTAAGTTGACCGCAAGCGGCGGCGATATCGCGTCCTTTGCTGAATCGGATGGGAGCGACGCGCTGCCCGGCGGCGACAATGCTCCGGAAACGCTCGATGCGATGGAGCTCCGGCCGACGAAATTCCGAATCCTCAATCTCGTTGAACGGGATGAGGTTCAGTTTGCACGGCAATCGACTCATCAGTTTGCGGAGGCGTTTCGCGTCGGCGTCCGTGTCGTTCACATCCCGGATGAGCACGTATTCAAGGGTGACTTTTCGCTTCGTCGCAAGCGCCCACTCTTTGGCGGCGTCAAGCGCCTCGTCAATGGGATATTTTTCGTTAATCGGCATCAGGCGCGTCCTGACGGCGTCCGTCGCGGCGTTAAGCGAGAGCGCCAAGTTGCATTTGAGTCCCTCCATGGCGAATTGCCGCATTTGAGGCACGAGCCCCACGGTTGAGATGGTGATTCGTTTTTCGGACAGTCCGTAGCCGTTCGGATCCGACAACAAGCGAACCGATTTCATCGTCTGGTCGTAGTTGGCTAACGGCTCTCCCATGCCCATGAAAACGATGTTTGTCACCGCCTCCCCCTCACTCAGATCTTTCTCGATGGCGGTGAATTGGTCGAGGATTTCCGACGCGCTCAAATTACGGAAAAATCCCATCTTCCCCGTTGCGCAAAAATCACATGCCATGGCGCACCCGACCTGCGAAGACATACAAACCGTCGTGCGCTCATGGTCGTGCATTACGACACTTTCAACGCTATCGCCGTTATCCAACTCGAACAGATACTTGGTGGCGACATCGGCGTCGGAGACTGTGCAGCGAGTGGCGCGTACGTCGCTGATAGAGGCTTCAGTCATTAACTTCGCCCTGAAACTTTTCGGCAAATTGGTCATCTGTTCAAAAATCGACACGCGTTTGCCGTAAATCCATGAGGCGAGTTGCGCCGCTCGATAGTTCGGCTCGCCCCATTCGGCGACAAGCGCCTCCAATTCGGGCAGCGTCATCCCCTTCAAATTGAGTTTCTCTCGCGATTCGGAGGTTTTCATTGATTCCGCGCAATTCTATGGAGCGTCCAATTTCTCTCTCAAAATCTGGTTGACCATCTGCGGGTTGGCTTTTCCTTCGGTAGCTCTCATGACCTGCCCGACAAGGAAGCCGATGGCATTTTTCTTTCCACCTTTATAGTCTAGTACCGAGCGCTGATTGCCCGCGATAACCTGATCGATCTTGGTTTCGATTTTCGACGAATCGGAGATCGGCTCCCACCCCTTCTCTTCGACAATCCGGCTCGGCGATTTACCCGTCTCGAATACTTCCGGGAGGACGGATTTGGCAATCTTTCCGGTGATTCCTCCCTCTTTGATTAGGCGAATAAGTTCGCCGAGAAGCGCCGGCGTGACTTTGGAATCTTGAATCTTGACTCCGGCGCTGTTCAGCAATCCCGACAGGTCTCCCATGATCCAATTGCTGCTGGCTTTCGGATCCTTGCTTAAACGTGCGGTTTCATCAAAGAAGTCTGCCATCTGGCGCGTCGCGGTTAAAAATTCGGCGTCGTAATCGGGAATTTGATACTCATCAATGAAGCGGGCTCGCCTGTCGGCGGGCAACTCCGGCAGCGCGGAGCGAATTTCCTCCTCCCTTTCGGAGCTAACGTTGGCGCGCACGAGGTCCGGCTCCGGAAAATAACGGTAATCGTGAGCCTCCTCTTTGCTCCGCATGGGGGACGTTCTACCCGTGTCAAGATCATATAACAGCGTTTCTTGATGAATCTCGCCGCCTTCATCCAAGATTCGCGCCTGGCGTCGTTCTTCGTATTTCAGCGCGGCAAGAACGTGTTGGAACGAGTTCTTGTTTTTCAGTTCCGTGCGCGTTCCGAAGGCTTGGCTGCCAATCGGACGCAAAGAGATGTTGGCGTCGCACCGAAAACTCCCCTCCTCCATGTTGCAATCGCTGATGTCGATATATTCGAGAATCTCTTTGACAGCGCGCCAATAAGCGATCGCTTCGTCGGGCGATCTGAGATCCGGTTCGCTGACGATCTCGAGTAACGGAACGCAGGCGCGGTTCAGATCTACGTAACTCCGATTCGCGTTGCCCGTTACATCGGCGTGAACCAGCTTGCCGGCATCCTCTTCCAAGTGAATCTGGTGGATACGCGTGCGATGGGTTTCACCCTCGAATTCAAAATCCACATAACCGTTTCGAGCCAACGGGGCGTATTTCTGTGAAATCTGGTACCCTTTCGGGAGATCGGGGTAGAAGTAATTTTTGCGGTCAAAGGCGCAAGCGGGCGAAATCTCGCAGTTCATGGCGGCGGCGGCGCGAAGCGAGAATTCGAACGCCCGCTCGTTCAGCACCGGCAACACGCCCGGCATTCCCAAACAGATGGGGCATGTTAGCGTATTGGCGTCCGTGCCGAATGCGACCTCGCAGTTGCAAAAGAGTTTGCTTTTCGTATTCAGTTCGGCGTGAATTTCCAAGCCGATTACGGTTTCGTATTTGGAGTTGGACATGTTTGATTCCTGTTAGGGTTTACGCTTTGACCGGGGGTCGCGACGTGGAGATTGATCGTACAAGGAGACGCCTGTCGCGATTTGGAGATTGCTTGTGCCAAGTCGCGACCTGGAGATCGCGGGGATTTCTATCGCACTCGCTATCCACTCGTTTGATCCTACAATGGAGTGGCGCCTGTCGCGATTTGGAGATTGTTCAGAGCATGATGGATCGCTTGCGCCAATCCGTCTGGATCGTCTGTCCCGATTCGGCACGTTTTGCCGTTCTTCATCAGAAGTTCAATCGCCGATAGACCGTAGATGTTATAAAGCCAGCCGCGCGGCGTGTATCGGATCCCCACGCCGTAGTACCACGGATTTCTGACCTTGGCGTAACTTTGAACCTCGCTTAACTGAATGGGTATACTAATCAGTCCCACCCCGAATTGAGCCGTAATCGCACCGCCGCCGACCCTCACCGTCAATGCGGAGAACTGCGTCATCAGTATAACCATGACAATGAGTAAAATGAAATAACGAAGCTCAAATCCTGAGACGATAATCATGCCGCCCAAGAAGAGGACGCTCGCGCCGTTCAAAATGACATGTATGTAGCCCACTTGGGTGTGTTTGTACTCTCTCATCGTCAGTGTTGCTCTCACAACGGGAGCCGTGATCCGGAGATTGCACGCGCCAAGTCGCGAACTAGAGATCGTTTAGAGCGCGACGGATCGCTTGCGCCAATCCGTCGGGATCGTTTGTCCCGATTCGGCACGTTTTGCCATCCTTCATCAAAAGTTCAATCGCCGATAGACCGTAGACATTATAAAGCCAGCCGCGCGGCGTGAATCTAATCCCCAAGCCGTAATACCACGGATTTCTGACCTTCGCGTAATTTTCAATGTCGGCTAGCCGAATGCGTTTAGAGTAAATCCCCACCCCGAATCGCGCTTCGATCATACCATCGCCGACCCTCACTGTCAACTTTGAAAACATCAATAGCATCGCCGTACAAAAAGCAACGGTAATCAAGGTGTATTTGTTCGGTTTGACAGCGAATTCCGACAAAATCATAATCATAATCGCCGTAGACAACACGCTGACATGTATGTAGCCCACTTGGGTGTGTTTGTATTCTCTCATCGGTTCATGCCCTCTTTTTCTCTCCTTTTCCCGGCATCGCGCCGCGCGGCTGATTAGAGAAGAATCATGCCGCGGGCGAGCTTCCCTTCCAGCATATCGTCAAATGCCGTATTCACTTCGTCCAATGTATAGGTTTGGGTGATTAATTCGTCCAGTTTGAGGACGCCGGCGCGATACAGCGCAAGCAGCCGCGGCATATCGTATCGAGGCCTAGCCGAACCGTAACAACATCCCTTTAGCGTGTTTTCACCCCAGAACACGACCCCCGGGTCAAGGGATAACGGTTCACGCGGCGGGGCGCCTACCCAAACGGCGGTTCCTCCGTTCCGTATGGCGTACAGCGTCTGTTCGTAAGTGGCGCGCGTGCCGATTGCTTCAAACGCGTACTCGACTCCCAGTCCATCCGTCAGGGCGCGAATCTCCTCGATCGGATCGACAGCGTCCGCATTCACCGTATGTGTGGCGCCGAACTGCCGCGCATACGCCAATTTCGATTCAAGGAGGTCGACAGCGATGATCCTCGCCGCGCCGGCAATGACAGCCCCTTGAATCACGTTCAAGCCGATGCCGCCGGCGCCGAACACCGCGACACTGCTACCGGGACGCACTTGCGCGGTATTGGTGGCGGCGCACACCCCGGTCGTAACGCTGCAACCGATCAACGCCGCTTTGTCCAGCGGAATATCCCGATCAATAGGGATTGCGCAAGCTTCAGGGATGACGCTATACTCGGCGAAGGAAGCCACCGTTGCGAAATGATGAATGGATTTCCCGTTTTTTCTGTAACGCGTCGTGCCATCCGCAAGGAATCCCTCGTTTCGCTGTCTTGCGGTCGCGCAAAGATTGGCGCGCCCTTGGACGCAGTAACTGCACTGTCCGCAGGAATCCATCCATGAGAGGATAACGTGGTCGCCCGGTTTTACCAAGCTGACGCCGTCACCGATCTCCTCGACCACTCCCGCTCCTTCGTCGCCCAGCACGGCAGGCAGCGGCGGCGTAAGCAACCCGGTGACAACGTGATAGCAACTGTGGCAAACGCCGGTTGCCGCCATTTTGACGAGGACTTCTCCCGCTTTCGGCGCCTCCATCTCGATATCTTCGACAATGACCGGTTGGTTCGGTTCGTACAAAACCGCGGCTTTCATGCTTCCTCCCGTAGCGTTTTCGTATTCAGAATTGACTTCGCCGGCTATCACGTCGATTCATTTTACTCGCATTCCAGCGATCAGTCAATGAGAATCTTTGTCCGCTTCTACGGCATAGCGCCTTTCGATTGCCTAGGTTCCGTTGACATTTGCGTAAAGTGTCTGTCCAATCGTAGGGGCGAGGTCCCCTCGCCCGAACTTTGAATGTGTGAACAACGGATTGGGGGAACCAACCCCTACGAAGAGGCATGTCTGTGCGCCGCTCTTAATCCCCCGGTTGCGATGAATCGATAAACTCTAGGTTCCGTTGACATTTGCGTAAAGTGTCTGTCCAATCGTAGGGGCGAGGTCCCCTCGCCCGAACTTTAATGTGTGAACAACGGATTGGGGGACCCAACCCCTACGAAGGGATATGTCTGTGCGCCGCTCTTAATCCCCCGGTTGCGATGAAATGTCAACAGAACCTAATAACACCTATTTGCTTGACGCCAGCCTTGCATTCCGTTACAATGTAGTAATCCAAGATAATAATCCAAATCTTTAGGAGGATATCATGGCAGCCAAGAAACTGTCGAATTCGGAAATTGAGATGCATTTGGCGGACATCGCAGGTTGGAGCGTTGAGGATGGCAAGTTGCATAAACAGTTCCAATTTGAATCTTTCGTTGAAGCCTTCGGTTTTATGGCGAGTCTCGCGCTCATCGCCGAAAAAATGAACCATCACCCGGAGTGGTTCAACGTTTACAACCGCGTCGCGATTGACCTCATGACGCACGACGTGGGCGGCATCAGCAATTTGGACTTCGAGTTGGCGAAGGCGGCTGATAGCTTGGCGGGCTGAAATGTCGATTCGCGGGCTACTTTCCCAGCATCCGAGCCACCGCCGCCGCCGCCATTTCGGTGTCACGCAAAGTTCCGGTTGGCGCCGGCTTTGTCAAGACCTGCCGCAGGCTCTTTTCCAGGGCTTCAACGCTGTACCATGCGACCGAAGCCTGACGCATAATCTCGGGGTAGGCGCGACTCCGCTTGGGACGCCGCCGAGTTTTGTGGTCTACCTTTACGATGAGCGCCCGGCGACCGCTGCTCGCGGCTTCGCTGACCATTGAAAAACTGTCTTCGGTGACAAGAACCAGATCCGACAACGCGAGGATTGCCTCGACGGGATTGGGGATGGGGCTTTCCTCCCCCGCCAGCGCCATAATCGGGCAGAGATTGGAATCCGACAAGCGTCGGCTAATTAAATCGGCCACAGCGTGCGGCGTGCGGCGTGATGTGGTCAACAGAATCTGACACTTGAATTTTCGGTTCGCCGATTCCAGATCGCGAATCAGCCGCGTCGCTGTTTGCGCGGTGATGGTGTCGTAGCGGTCTTCACCGCCGATTAGGACACCGATTCTTGGGCGGTTCGGCAGATCCAACACCAGTTCTAACTGGCCGCGCCGCTCGTTCAGTTTTTCTTCGCGGATAGGATTGGGAACGCCAAGCGTTTTGCAGACGCGTTTCGTGTCTCGGCGGCGCCAATTTTCTCGCGGGAGTATGGCGAGATCGAAGTAGACGGCGCCCATGGGAGACGGACGCCGACAAGTCACGGTCTTCGCGCCGAGAAGCTGCCCGAGGAGCAAATTTATCGCCGCCACGGACGATCCGGTGGACAGAATGAAATCTGCCCGTCTCAAAGCGAGTATTTCATCCGCCGTTTCTTGCGGCAGCCCGATGCGGAGCAGTCGTTTTATAAACCGATGAGGCAGTCGAAACCCGCCAAGCAAGCAAATCAGCAGCCGTAGAAGATTGTCGCGCCGCTTGCTGCGGAATTTAATTTCTATCCACTCCGGATGGCACGACGCAAGACGTCGTATGATGCCGAGAGATTGGTTCGCGTGCCCGGCTTTGCCATCGCTTAGCACAACGGCGTCAAAATGCTTTGGCGCAACGCCTATATGTTTGGATTGTCCGTTTTCCATCGGGAAGGTGTGTTGTGAGTGGACGGTTCTCCTGCTCCTGAGCGCTGTTTTCAGCAGCGTGAAGTATAATTGCGCATTACGCATCACGTATTACGCATCACGCATCACGTATAACCAACAATCATCTCTTCTCCGCGAGATGGTACTCAACCAGCTCAGCGGTCCTCTCCGCGCCCTCCATTTTTACGGGTCCCACCCCTGGCGCCAACCACACTGTTTCCGGTATCAAGTTCGGCATTATGTCGGCATAGACGGCTCCCAATTCTTCGCGAATCGGTTTCTCACGATCGCGCCATATATCCTCCCAAATTTCTTGGGCAAGGTCATCGGTTCCCCACTTGAATTCAACCGACTGCTTCGCTTCGTACCGGATTTTAAGGCAGTCATGAAAGTTGCCGGCGGGAGTCTCTACGGACTCATGATAGCCAGCGTTTCCCGTAATCACCCAATTTGCCTCGAATGTGTGCCTGAAACGCCCAACGCCATCACCGCCTCTCAGGCTAACAGTGAGCGCCTCCCATCTCAGCCCGGCGGAAAGCGGGAGGCGGAGCGCCGTCAATTCGCCATCCGAGACAACCTTTGTTTTGTACATGTCCAAATAAAATCCGTCAATTTGCTCAATGACGTTGCGGATGGCGTCGTCGATTTCGTTTTCGACGAGAAGGAGCAGACGACTGGGGGTTATCGCATAAGCCGGAGTTTGGAGGAACTCGAATCGGTCATCGCCCAGCGGCGGGTGGTAATTGAAGACATGGTACAAGTGTAAACCGATCTCCTTCGCTTCTTTCACCTCGAGCGCCCATTCGGAGCCGTCAAGGTTTCGGTAAACCCATCGGCTGCCGACGGCCATGGGAAAGTAATTGGAGACAACGTTGTCGGGCTTTTCGTCCGTCGCGGTGTCTTCGGCAATTTCCTCGCCGCCGCCGCATCCCGATACGAGCAGGAGAAGGATAAGCGGGGGAATCGATTTTAGGATTCGACTGATGGGCATTTTATCCTTGTATAACGCAAGAGATATGTAGTTGGAGGTCGCGACCTGGAGATCGCTCGTACAAGCGTTACGACACACCGCGTGTGCCTACTACCATGAGTCGTGAGCGCAAGCGGTCCAGTTGCGGGCTTAGCGTGACAGGGTACGCTTCGCCATCCGTCAACCTCTTATGGCGTTCGGGCAGTTTTGCCAATTCCTCCGCCGCTCTGGTTTGCAACGCCGTGACGGACGGAAATTCGTACACCGATTCCCCCTGACGCACAATCGGCGCGAGCAACGCTTCTCCGCTTTGCGGCGGCTCATCCCACAAGCCAATCACATCCTTTTCGTAACAACCGCGAGCGTCGCGGATACGATACACCTGCTTCCGCCCCGGCAGCGTCGCTTTGCCCGGTTCGTCGCTAAGTTTCATTGTGGGTATCACTTCGTTCCCGTCAATGCGCTCAACGTGTTTGTAGACGCCGGGCAGCGCGGCGGCTCCGCCTTCACCGGTGAGGGGGTTGAAGTTTGCGCCGGTCGCCAGTCGCGTCCCGATCCCGAATCCGTCAATGGGGGCGTTCCGCTCTTTTAGCTGGTTGATTTTGAATTCGTCGAGGTCCCCACTGGCGAAGATTTGGGCGTAAGACAGTCCCGCGGCGTCAAGTATGGCGCGCACCTCGTGACTGAGCTTTAAGAGATCTCCGCTATCGAGCCGCACGCCTTTCAAGCGGTGTCCGCGCGCTTCCATCTCCTTTCCAACGACGCAGGCGTTTTTCGCCCCCTGAATCGTGTCATAGGTGTCGATAAGCAACACCGTATTGTGAGGGAAAGACTCGGCGTAGGCGCGGAACGCCTCCAGTTCGCTTCGCCGATCCAGGATAAACTTGTGCGCCACCGTCCCGACGCAGGGAATGTCGAAAAACCTCCCCGCAATCACCAAGGACGTGCCGGCGACGCCGCCGATAAACGCCGCTCGCGCCGCGAGAACCCCGGCATCGCGTCCATGCGCGCGCCGCGCCCCGAAATCAAAGCAAACGCCGCCGCGCGCCGCGCGAATCATCCGAGACGCCTTTGTGGCAATCAGCGTTTGGAAGTTCATGACGCTCAGAAGATAGGTCTCCAACATCTGAACGTCGATTGTCGGCGCGGTGATGTTTATCAACGGCTCGTTAGCAAAGACAGGCGTGCCTTCGGGAACGGCGTAGATGTCGCCGCCAAACTTGAACCCTCGAAGATAGTCGACGAAATCATCGCTCATATCCCCCGCCATCTGACTGTCGCGCAGCCACTTCAGGTCGGCGTCGGTGAAACGAAGGTTCAAAATGTAGTGGATCACCTGCTCCAGCCCGGCGACGATGAGGTACTGTCCCTGCGGAATTGAACGCACAAAGTAATTCGCGGTGCATACGGCGTGGTTCGCGTCATTAATGTCCGCCTGCGCCATGGTGAACTCGTAGAAATCGGCGAACAGCCCCATCCGCGATTCACTCAGAAGCGCTGATTTTGGATAGCGTTTCATTTCGATGTTTTATGGCAATTTCGTCTTGGTCTGTATGGCTATTTTACCGTGAAGCCGAGCGATTATATTCAGATTTTACCTTAGATCGCCGATGCAAGTCAATGTTTTTGTGGAGGGAGGAAAGACAGTGGAGAGTGAGGAAGATTGGACGATGGGTCTCCTCCGTGGTTGACATCGCCGTGGAAATGTGGTAGGTTGTCACCATGCATTTGTAGGGTGGGCACTGCCCACCATTTCCACTCCATTCGTAGGGTGGGCACTGCCCACCATTTCCACTCCATTCGTAGGGTGGGCATTGCCCACCATTCCTTCTATCCGCCAAACCGGGAAAACAAATCCGACAATGCCAACGTTACCGCACCGAAATTTGGAATTTAAGGCGCGCGCCGCATCGCTCGACATCCTGCGCGAAAACCTCACACGACTCCAAGCGAAACGCTTGCAAACGATGTATCAGGTCGACACCTATTTTGATGTTCCGAAGGGGAGATTGAAACTTCGCGAGGTCGAAGGTTGCGAGGCGACGCTCGTCTACTACGAACGCCCCGATGCCGCGGAGTCGCGGTACAGCCGTTACCGACTCTGCGGCATCCCCGATCCCGCGATGTTCAAGCGGATGATGTCGGATGCGCTCGGGGTGAAGGTAATCGTCGAAAAAAACCGCGAGTTGTGGAACTACGGAAATACGCGGATTCATCTGGACGACGTCGTCGGCCTCGGTGAGTTCGCCGAACTGGAAACGGTGATTCGAGATCAGAGCGAAGCGGAGGCGGGCACCGAGCATAATCACGTCAAGGAGAGTCTCCGCATTGCGTCAGCCGATCTAATCTCGGTTTCGTACAGTGATCTGATGCCGGGAAGCAACCCGTAGGGCAACCGACGCGTCATTGCGCAAGTCGGGTTGGGGATGCCGATGGCGGTCCGGATTTGTCAATCCATCCCGATTCTCATGTGTCCAGTCGGTAAAAGCGAATCGCATTGTCGCGAAACAGTTTTTTCATGTCGTCTTCGGAGCATCCGTCTACCGCCCGCGCCAACGTTTCGACCCACTGCGGATAGTCGATCGCCTGCGTTGAAACGGGCCAATCGCCGCCGTAAGCGACGCGATCGAATCCGAAACACCCGATGGCATGATCGATATACGGCTTTAGGTCTGCCGGCGTCCACGTTTCAAAATCCGCCGAGGTTGCGACTCCCGACACTTTGCAGAATACGTTGGGGAATTCGGATAACGTCCTGATTTCGCGCGCCCACGGCTCAAAACTCTCGCTCTTGATATCGGGTTTTCCGATGTGGTCCAGCATGAACCGGTTGTTCGGACACTGTTTGACGAACTCAATCACCTTGGCGAGTTGCGGATGCACGATGCAGATGTCGAAACTCAATCCGTATTCCGCCAGCAGTTGCACGCCGCGGATGAAGTCGGGTTGTAAGCAGAATTCGAGGGATTCCGCCTGAATCAATCTACGGATGCCTTTGACCAACGGGTTGTCCGCCAGTTTCTCAAGCGCCGGTCGCGCGCCTTCCCCATCTTCCAGCGGCGCCGACGCGACAATTCCCCTGATACGCGGCTCATCCCCCGCGAGGGACGATACCCACTCAACCTCGGCCGTGCGTTCGTCCGGGTGGACATCGCATTCGACGAAAACGAAAGACTCGATGCTTACGTCTCCATAAGCCGCCCTGAAATCGTCCAATAGGTGAGGTTCGCTTATTTCTGGAACGTCTCCGAGCCAGGGGTATCGCAGGCGCTCCGGATGCCATAGATGCACGTGTGTGTCTACAATTGGAAAATTAATCACGAATCCTAATGCCTCCTTTCCTGATACGGAAGCGATTCTATAGCACGCGGCGAAGGATGTCAATAGTAAATGTGTAAGATTGGAATGTTGGAAGGCGGGAAGACTGGCGGTGGTTAGCGTTGTCTGATACCAATTCCGAATCCACAAGTTACAAGAACCGGCAGTTTGTAGTTGCCCGATTCATCGGGCGTTTGTAGTTGCTCAATTCATTGAGCGCCTCCGATTGATTGTAACATTTGGATTTCGAATTCGTATGAACTGTGATTTACGGGATTGCCTTGATTATCGGTCCTTGGTTGCCGGTGATGAGTGGATTTTTCCGTTCCCTTTACTGACCACTAGCCACTGCCTTCACCTCGTAGTCAATCAATTCGGCGATGCCGTTTAGGGTTTCTATTTTCACCGGTCCCACTCCCGGCGCTAACCACATCGTCTGCAAATGCAGGCGCGGCATTAACTCCGTCAGCAAGCTAGCTAACTCTTTGCGAAGTTCGTTTTCCAAATGCTCAACTAACGCCCTTAACACATTCCCAGGTGTAAGCAAGTTCCATTCGCCGATTTTAAACTCTTGAGTTTCAATCGATGGCAAATCGGCGTCGTATTGAATTTTCAGACAGTCTTCAAATAATCCCATAGGCGTTTCAACCACCCCCTCGTAGGATGATTGTACCGATATCCTGATTTTTGCCTCATAAGAGTGAATAAAAGAAAGAGGATTAGTTTTATCGGTTCCGTGCAGTGTCATATGTAACGCTTTGCCTCTCGGATGAAAATCAGGAGGAAGAGAAAGCAAAACCGGACCGCTGCGAGAGAGGACCCTTGGATTGCTATTGTGTAAATAGGCTAAGACGCCGTCGTGTTTTTGTGTTTGCCAATCACCGTTAGTAACATATTCTCTAGCTATGTGCCAGGTTGAATGTTCCCCACGGCTTAGTAGGATGGTTTCCCAAACAGCATCATTGATGTCGTCGTCCGTGGCTCGGAGGCCAAGACGAGCGTCAGTGATTGTGTAGATGGGCATCTTGAGAAAGTCCAATAGTTCGTCTCTGGTTGGAGGATTGTAACTGAAAGAATAATGAACATCGGCACCAACATGGTAAACGGCAGCATCGCTATTCTCTATCTTTGTTTCGGTCACCTCCCGCGACCATTCAAAGCCGTCGGGGTTGCGGTAAACCCAGCGGCTGCCGACCGTCATTGGATAATAGGGGGTGGATATAGGCGCGATTTCCTCACGCGTTCCGTCCCCCACGCTGTCGCTCACGGGACTGTTGACTGTATCTTCTCCGCCGCACCCGCAAAGCATTACGATAAAACAGAGAAAGGCGACTCCCCCAACCCTATTCCTCATAGAGAATTGCCCATTGAATGAACGACGTATGCACATTTTGCACATTTTTTCCTCCCAACGCAGCCAATTATCGCGCAAACTATTTTCCCTTACTGGCAACTGGTCACTGGCTACTGGCCACTGCTTTTACTTCGTAGTCAATCAACTCGGCGATGCCGTTTGGGGTTTCTATTTTGACCGGACCGACGCCCGGCGCTAGCCACACGGCGCCCAACTGCATTCTCGGCAATCCGTCCCTGAAAAGCGTTGTCAACTCTTTGCGAAGCTCCGCTTCATATAGCTTGAGTTCTTTTTGTTCAAATATAAGCCAACCTGTGTTGAATTTTGTAGTTTCAAAGTAGATTCGCGTTATTTCGTATCGAATTTTAAGACAGTCTTCAAAGGCGCCTGCAGGCGTGACGACCGATTCCGGGTGCCCTACTATTCCCGATATCGTAACATTGGCTTCAAAAGAGTGAATATCTCCGACCCCGTCTCTGTCCCTGATGGGGGGCCGATACCGAGTGCCGCTCAGATGGACATTGATCGCTTTCCACCTCTGATGGGGAACGATAGGAAAACGAAGCAGCGTCAGTTTACTATTCCTAACCACACGTGTGTCGTATCGATATAAGAACATCAAGGCATCGTTGTTCGTTTCTTTCCGCGCCTTACCGTCGCGATAAATAGTTTCGTGTTTCTCCATTCGGCATACTGCGACAGCGCGCTCGCCTTCAGTACGACATCCAACCCAGATACCCCATTTGTTAGGAGGCGCTCGTCCGCTTCGGGCGACTGTTTGAGAAACAGCGGCGTTGAGGTCGCTCAGCTTAATGTCGTAGATAAGCCGCCCATCAAGAGTTATTGCGTAAGGAGTTGGTGTATATATTGGAGTCTCAAAAGGGTCGGAGTGATTATCGGCAATAAGGGGATCGTAACTGAAGAAATGGAAGACATCCGAGCCAACTTCGTCGATTTCGGTGACTTCTCGTGACCATTCGGCTCCGTTGAGGTTGCGGTAAACCCAGCGACTGCCGAGTGTCATTGGATAATAGGGGGTGGATATGGGCGCGATTTCTTCACGCGTTCCGTCCCCCGCGGTGTCGCTCACGGGACTGTTGATTGTATCTTCTCCTCCGCACCCGCAAAGCAATAGGATAAAACAGAGAAAGGCGCCTCCCCCAACCCTATTCCTCAGAGAGAGTTGCCTATTGAATAAACGACGTATGCGCATTTTTGCCTCCCAACGCCGCCGATTATCGCGCAAACTATTTTCCCTTACTGGTCACTGACCATCAAACGAGTGAATAGCGAGTGCGATAGAGATCCCCCAAACGAGTGAATAGCGAGTAGGATTTTCTATTTTATTTCCCACTCTTCAATCTGCCCCATATTGTAACTTTAGTGTCTACCGGTGATATCGAGAGCGGTCCGGGGTGAAACCAATCCGCCTGATTGTTGATGTTCTGATGATGATGAGGCGGAAGCAATTGATTAACAGAGCCACTATCCACACTGACTATGAACATTTTAGTTCTGCGACCGTCTCTGTTAGAATGAAATACAATGCGCTTGCTGTCGGGCGACCATGTTGGGTGCGAATCGATCACTTTTCTTGGATTCTTTATCGTTAGTTTTCTCTTATTTTCACCGTTGCTGTCCATTATCCAAAGCTGGAAATTGTGTTGATACGCTATGCTATTTCCATCGGGTGACCATGCTGGCGAGGCGGTTTCTCCAATGTTATGCGTTAATTTCCTCATGTTTGCCCCGTCAGGATCAACTACATGCAGTTGAGGGAGTTCACCAAGTTTTCTGCTAAACAGAAACACTATTCGCGTTCCTCCCGGAGACCAGCACGGTTCTATACTATCCTCGCCCACAAGTTGCCTTTGGTTGCTCCCGTCTGAATCCATTAGGTAAAGTTCATAGAGTGGTACACCAAAGGGATATTCTCCCGTCCTTTTACGTTGGGAGTGATATGCTATCGTCGTTCCGTCAGGTGACCAGTCCGGATTATCGTCATGAAATCCATCTGTTAGCCTCATCAGATTTTTACCATCAGCGTCAATTACCCAGATTTGACTTTGATTATTGTTCCTATCCGAAACAAACGCAATCCTCTTTCCATCGGGAGACCATGTTGGAACCCAATCTGTTGCTGGATGAGTTGTTATCCTTGTGACCTCTTGTCTTATTCCTTGAACAACATAAATGTCAGGATTGGCGTCCCTGGATGAATGGAAAACAATTTTCTCATCATCTCTAGCGTAACTGGTTTGAATTAGAACAAACAATGAGATAATTAGTGTGGCGCGAACTATCATAATCATTTTTCCCTCCTCGCTGACTCATCTTTATGGGTAATCTCGGAAAGAATGGACAATAGAATATCCTCTATGCGACCAAACCCTTTCTCAAGTGTACGCTGTATTCCGTAAGTTGCTATTGCAATGACAGTAGTTATTAGAATTTTTGTCTATCATTTGTCTATCATTAGGAAAGGTGAGCGGACTGCTCCGGAAAAAGCAAGATGTCGTGGTTTAATCGCCAAGAGTGCTGTTCGCTAAAACTGCAGATACATATAGAGCGGGGCAGACGCGACATTCCCCGCTCGTTCTATGTCAGCTCCCTTTTATTTCCCGCTCTTCAATCTGCCCCATATTGTAACTTTAGTGTCTACCGGTGATATCGAGAGCGGTCCGGGGTGATACCAATCCGCCTGATTGTTGATGTTCTGATGAGGCGGAAGCAATTGATTAACAAAGCCACCCTTTACACTTACTAAGAACATTTTATTGTCCCTGCCATTTCTATTGGAATCAAATGCAATTTGTTTGCTGTCGGGCGACCATGTTGGGTCTGAATCAATCACTTGTCTTTTACTCCTTTTCGTTAATTGTCTTTTATTCTCGCCGTTACTGTCCATTATCCAAAGCTGGAACTTGTGTTGATACGCTATGCTACTTCCATCGGGTGACCATGCCGGCGAGTAGGTTTCTCCAATGTTATGCGTTAATTTCCTCATGTTTGTCCCGTCAGCATCAATTACATGCAGTTGATGGAGTCCTTCAAGATTTCTGTTATACATAAACACTATTCGCGTTCCACCCGGAGACCAGCACGGTTCCATACTATCCTCGCCCACAAGTTGCCTTTGGTTGCTCCCGTCTGAATCCATTAGGTAAAGTTCATAGAGTGGTACACCAAAGGGATATTCTACCGTCCTTTTACGTTGGGAGTGATATGCTATCGTTGTGCCGTCAGGTGACCAGTCCGGATTATCATCATCAAACCCATCTGTTAGTCTGACTGGATTTTTGCCATCGGCATCAATCACCCAGATCTGATTTTGATTACTGTTCCTATCCGAAACAAACGCAATCTTGTCCCCATCCGGAGACCATGTTGGGCTTTTGTCCGATGCAGGGTGCATTGTTATTCTTATTTCATTCCGTCTTGTACCTTCTAAAACATAAATGTCAGGATTAACGTCAGGATTATCGACTCTGGATGACCTAAAAGCAATCCTAGTGTCTGTATCTGCAAAACTAGTTTGAATTAGAACAAACAATGAGATAATGAGTGTAGCGCGAACTATGATAATCATTTTTCCCTCCTCGCTGACTCATCTTTATGGGTAATCTCGGAAAGAATGGATAATAGAATATCCTCTATGCGATCAAACCCTTTCTCAAGTGTACGCTGTATTCCGTAAGTTGCTATTGCAATGACAATAGTTATTAGAATTATATCTATCATAATATTCACCTTCCGCACAATAGACTTGTGCAAGTGCAATCTCAATTTTTCACATACTGGATCTTGGGTTATGCCTCCACAATCAAGCAAAAATCACCTAGGTACTGCCGTAAGTCCGATTCATTGACCGATTTTGCCCTTCCATCATCAACTTCATTCGTTCTAGGACTTACGCAGTTGAACCCTTAAAGCCTTGTAGCTCGGCGGTTTATCACCGCTCCACACGCCTCTCCACGCCCGATAAATCGGGCAACTACAGCAGAGCCCTCATCAATGAGACCGTAGGGAACAACGATCGTTGTTCCCTACAGAAGTGCGTAAGTCCTACGTTCAAGGGGAGTTTGGCGCGGGTGATTGAGCGCCCACGCCTTTTTTGTGTCTATCTACCCTTCAACTCTCCCCACATTTTAATCTGCCTGCCCACCGGAGAAACCGATAACTGTTGTTTAGGATCATACCAATCAGGTTGATAATTCGAATCCTGATTAGCTCTACGCATTAATGTGACAGCTCCGCTTGCTAAATTCACCACAGAGATTCTAAGTTGACCATTCCCTCTTGTGGAATGAAAAGCGATACTATCACCGTCCGGCGACCATGTTGGGTGTTCATCTTTGCCAAAAAATAGCAAATCATTTTCATCATTCCATGTAACTTGCTTTTGACTCTCACCGTTGCTGTCCATCACCCAAATTTTGTTACTGCCTGCATACGCAATCTTAGTGCCATCGGGCGACCATGTTGGAAACTGTTTATACACGGAGTCATCTGTCAACTGCTCCCAATTCGATCCAAAAGCGTCTACCACACATATTTGATTGGTCTTACTCTGTTCACCCCAACTAAATGCTATCCGTGCACTATCGGGCGACCAAGCCGGATGTAATGAACCTTCACGCGTTGCTGTCCTAACAAAGCGACCGTCTGCTTCCATTATTCTGATTGTGTATCGTTTTTCCCTAACTTTCGCATGCGCATCATCAAACAAGTCTCGACGCAGGTGTTGATAAGCGATGTATTTTCCATCAGGCGACCAGTCCGGATAATTATCAGTACGCCCATGTGTCAGTCTAGTTTGATCCGTACCGTCAGCTTTCATGACCCAAATGTTAAGGGAGTTTTGTTTTCGAGATGAAACAAATGCAATCTGTTTTCCATCTGGAGACCACGTAGGATTGTAGTCAACAGTGTAAAGTTTTGTCAATCTTACCGCTTTTCTCGTGTTACCGTCGATTACAAAAATAGCAACTTCCCCATCTGGGAGCGTTGATGAAAAAACGACCTTAGATTCTATTTCTCTAAGTTCGGCATAACTGATTTGGGTTAACAGGAAAACAATCAGCGTAGCGGCTAGTGAACGTCCGGCATTGAATAACATTTTTCCCTCCTTATTTGAGCATCTTGCTCAATTAGTTTTGTCTATACTGCGCGCGCTGTTAGAAATTGCGCTCTCGGTGGGATCAAACGAGCGGATAGCGAGTAGGATTTTCTATCGCACTCATTATTCATTCGCTTGATCGACAGAGATCCTCGCGGCTTCCAACAGCGCCCACCGCCAGACGCTTGAAAACACGCAATTTTCAGCCGCGTGAAGTATACCCTTACTGGCAACTGGTCACTGGCTACTGGCCACTGCCTTTACCTCGTAGTCAATCAACACTGTCGTGCCCTCGGCGCTCTTTAATCTTACCGGTCCAACCCCAGGCGCCAACCACACCGATTCCAACCCTAATTTCGGCATCACGCGCGTCAACAGAGTTGTCAATTCTTCCCGAATCTCTGCTTCCATGTGTTTGCGGAACTTCCGCTTTACGTCTTCCGGGGCTTCACGCTGATCTGTAAACTCTTTAGTTTTGACTGATAGCGGCTTCGCCTCGTAGTGAATGTTAATACAATCTTCAAAGATGCCTGCGGGCGTCGCAACCGTATGCGGGTGTCTAACTCTTCCGAGGACCTCCACATCGGATTCAAAAGAGTGCCGCACGTCAGGCAACTGCAAGAGACCGCTGAATCTAATACCGAGCGTGTCCCACGTCTGACCGGGAACAAGCGGCAAACGAAACAGCAATCCCGCTTCACTACGCAAAAACCCGCTTGCGTTGTAACTATGCAGGAAGGCTAATCCTTGTTTCCGCGTCTTCCACGCGCCGTTTTGGAATTTTTGAAACCAATGCCAGCGTGGCGAGTTTTCGTTGCTCTCAAGAATTGCATTCCGAATCGCATCATTGATGTCTCGGTTCTCGACCTTGAAGAAGAGGCTTTCAAGGGTTGCTATGTACATAGGCGCTCGGAAAAAGGCGAATTGATTGTCTTTAATTGGCGGATCATACCTGAAGATATGGTAATGACGCGCCCCTACCTCCTCGGTTTCGGTCACCTCACGCACCCATTCCGAGCCGTCAGGATTACGGTACACCCACCGACTCCCGACTGTCATTGGAAAGTAATCGGTAGATGTGGATACGATTACATCGGGTTTGCTATCTACAACGGGTTTTTCAACTATGGGATTGTTTATGGCTTCCTCGCCGCACCCGTAAAACAAAAGTATGACAAGAAAAAAGGCAAACCCTTTCGCGTTGCGCCTCGGAGAAATTTGCCTTTTGAACAAACGATGTCTGGACATTTTTCTTTCCTCCACTGGCTACTGGCAACTGGTCACTGACCACTGGCGACTGCCTTCACCTCATAGTCAATCAATTCGGCGATGCCGTCTGCGCGTTCTATTTTGACCGGTCCGACGCCCGGCGCTAACCACACGGCGCCCAACTGCATTCTCGGCAATCCGTCCCTAAAAAGCGTTGTCAGCTCTTTGCGAAGCTCTGTTTCATAAAGGTCGAGTTTCTTTTGTTCAAACACAAGCGGAGCCGAGCTAAACTCGGTAGTTTCGAAAAACAACCGCGTCATCTCGTACTGAATTTTAAGACAGTCTTCGAAAGCCCCTGCGGGTGTGACAACCGATTCTGGCTGTCCCGCTATCCCCGAAATCGTAACGTTGGCTTCAAAAGTGTGATTCTCTCCGACCCCATCTACATCCCAGACAGGGGGCCTATACTTAGTTCCGATCAGCCGTAGATTGATTGCTCTCCACCTCCGATAGGGAACGAAAGGAAAGCGAAGCGTTGTCAATTCACTACTCCAATCCACACGTGCGTCGTAGAAATATAAGTACATCAAGGCATCGTCGTTTATTTCTTGTCGTGCCTTACCGTCACGATATATAGTTTCCTGTTTCACTATTCGGCACATCGGGCGCTCATCGGTACGACATTTACCGTTTATAACCCATCTGTTTGGAGGCACTCGTCCGCTTAGGGAGATTGTTTGCTGAACAGCGTCGTTGATATCGCTCAACTCGATTTTGAGTATAAGACGATCGAGTGTTGTTACATACGGGGGCGGTGCATACATTGGAGCCTCGGAAGGGTCCAGTTGATTGTCGTCAATTGAGATATCGTAGCTGAAGAAATGGTAACGATGCGAGCCAACCTCCTCGGTTTTGGTGACCTCACGCGCCCATTCAGACCCATCGGGGTTGCGGTAAACCCAGCGACTGCCGACTGCCATTGGATAATAGGGGGTGGATATAGATTCGACTTTCTCTGTCTTTCCGCCTTCATCGACACTTCCGCTTAAGGGGTTGTCAATGATTTCCTCGCCGCACCCAGAAACTAACAGAAGGGCAATGATAACGGCAACTAACGATTCGCGGTTGGCAGTTAGCAAAAGCGGTGGATACCCGGGGCTGAAGCGCCGATTCATGAACATTTTTGCCTCCTCCAAACAACGCAAGATGGAAAGTGAAAAGTTAAAACGAGACTCGACTCTTCACTTTCCACTACCCGCGGTGACGCGTCAGCATGCTCCCCGCCGGGAGAGATTGTCTTCAATCTACAATATCGAACATCATAGAAATGAAAGGGGAACTAACAGTCGTACGCGTACGACAGCCAACCCCCTTCCACCACCATCAGCGATGAGTTACAACCTTAGTAACGGTTGTCCCTGATTTACCTGATGGCTTACTGTTGTAATCTCGCTTAACAGTCACAATGTCATCCGGAGAATAGCCTGATGCAAACTCTCTTTGCTGAGCAAGCATACCATGTGAATCATCGTAAAGCATTACTCGTAACTCCAGATGCTCCAAAACTTCAGCCACTGTTAGATTCCCTCCCTGGCGATATACAGATTCAAACTCAATGTAACGTTCTATCTCCGGTATATCACCGTGTTTAGAAATCAACTTACGCCGAATCTTTTCGTCCCATGACAATGTATCCCAATCATCGGTTATGGCATCGTCCCCGGGACAACATTCCTCATCTGCGTCATACATATAATCTTCCAGCATACGGTATAACTCATCGGATAATTCATCTGATGATTCCGGCGCTAATTCGGGGTCTTTTTCACTAAAGCCCTCACTCAAAGATGAATCATCTGATTCTGGTATACTTGATACTTGAGGAACATATCTGCGAGCAACAGGCAGGTGACTTTGGGTTTCGGTTGTTTCTGTGCCTAGTGATGCCAAGACTTGTTTTCGTTTTATCTCTGAATATACCAACCAACCTAGATTCAGAACAAGTGCTGTAATGGCAGCCACGAGAAACCATCGTTTCATGATACACCTCCTTGACAGCGCATTCATTGGGATCAAGTTAAGAAAATTTACGCATTATTTGTCTAATTTCCCGTTGTAAACCCTCAATTCGGTAGGTCAAACACGAAACTGCGACTCCTTGATTGTGTGAGTCTTTAGCCCCAGCGGGATCAAGCGAATGAATAATGAGTGCGATAGAGATCCCCTGGTCACTGACCACTAGCCACTGCCTTCACCTCATAGTCAATCAACTCGGCGATGCCGTTTGGGGTTTCTATTTTGACCGGTCCGACACCTGGCGCCAGCCACATCGTTTGCAAACCTAATCTTGGTTTTATGTGTGTCAACAGATTGGTCAACTCGGCGCGAGTATCCGATTCCACAGTCTTGAGATACTCATCCGGCGCAATCATAGCGATCACGCCAACATCTTTGAACTCCAAAGTTTTATATGATGTCAGGCTCGCTTCGTATTGAATTTTGAGACAATCCTCAAATGCGTCGACCGATGTCTCAACCAATTCAGGGGCGTCGCTAATCTTTCCCGAAATTACCCCTTCGGCTTCGTAAGCGTGAAAATAGAACGGGGTATTATGCTTTCCTTTCAGTCTAAAATTTAGCGACTGGTAGGCATCGCCCGGAACAAGCGGAAATTGAAGAGGTGTTAATTTGCTATGCCAAACCACACTCGTGTTTGAATGAAATAGATAGGTTAGGATCCCTGGCTGAGATGAATCCTTCTTTGATACGCACACAGCCTCTCTGTCCCCATCTTTCCCACAAGTCATTCCGAGCGCCCAGTTTGGGGTTCCGCCGCCGCTCTCAAGAATTATTTGCCAAACGACATCATCAATGTCTTTGAGATTGATCTTGCGGTCAAGCCGATCGGAATATGCCAAATACTCGGCAAATCCGAGCGAGTCGAATTGATTATCTTCGATTGGGGGCTGATAACTAAAGGAATGATAAAGTTCGGTGCCGAAGTTCTGCGATTCGGCAACTTCCCGCGTCCATTCGGAGCCGTCGGGATTGCGGTATACCCATCGGTTGCCGAGTGTCATTGGATAATAGGGGGTGGATATAGATACGACTTTCTCTGTCTTTCCGTCTTCATTGACACTTCCGCTTAAGGGGTTGTCAATATTTTCCTCGCCGCACCCAAAAATTAACAGTAGCGCAACAATAGCGGCAACTAGCAATCCGGGCTTGGCAGTTAGCAAAAGCGGTGGATACCTGGGGCTGAAGTACCGATACATGAACATTTTTGCCTCCTCCAAACAACGCAAGATGGAAAGTGAAAAGTTAATACGCGACTTGACTCTTCACTTTCCACTACCTGCGGTGACGCGTCAGCAGACTCCCCGCCGGGAGAGACAATCTTCAATCTATCCGTAATCAAAGTTGTCTAGTTGTCCGTCCATCTCTGAGACCACGACTCGGGAACTATGTGCGCTTTCAACCTTTTCCACTTCTCATAGGCTCTAAAGTTATCCTCGTAAGGCTGAAATCTAACAAGCAATTCCAAGAACTCTGTATGCTCCTCAAGACTAAGAGGTTCGCGTCTTAGCTCCTTTTCCGTCAATTCGGTGTACCTCTCGATTTCCGCTCTTGTAAATCCTTTAGGGAGGTACATATCCATGAATCGTTCCTTCAAGGGTTTTTTAGGTTTATCCGTTTCAGCCAGCTCTTCCTCGGGAAAGCGCCCTTCCTCGTCTAACGACTCAAAGAGTTCAGTGTAATCCTCCGTATTCAGCGCTTCGACCTCTTCAGTTATTCCCATCTCCTCTAACACACTATCCATTTCATCTTGAGCAGTGTGGCTACGAGAGTGTGGCTCTGTGGGTTCGTAAGGCTTTGTAGATACAACTTTTTCTGCAGACGCTACCGGTTCAGGGATATTGTTCATCTCGTATCGACCTTGAAGTTGCGTGTATACAAAGAATCCCAAGGACAATAGGAAAATGATTATACTCACAGTCAAAAATCTCATGACACACCTCCATTTAAGAAATGCCCGCGCGAATATCTAATGCCAATCCTCAATACGTCCAATCTTCGATTAGGGACTATGCAACATTTAGACTTGGGACTGGCAAAAATTCCCGCGCAGGCGTTATGTTATACTTTGTGCCGCTGATAATTGCGTATTTTCAGCAGCGTGAAGTATAACTCTTTTCAATCGCGTCCGTCGATGAAAACTAACCCGACTTGCTCGGTAAGTTGGGCAATCTTCCCGTAGGGCAAATATATCGCTCCCTCTTCCGGGTAGACGCCATGATACTTCATGGCATACTCTATAATTTTGTGTTCAATTCTCGTCCGTGCATGGGTAAAGCCATCGAATACCTCAGCCCATTCTTCATCATGCGGATAAACGCGATTGTGTGCAGCCCGTTGCGCTATAACACTCTGCCACTCCTCGACTAGCATCGGAATCTGTTCCCACGCCTCTGCCGCAATCGCCTCGGCAAGTTCACGGCGGGCATCTGCCTGTTGGTCAAATGCTACATTCGATTCATCGGATGTTTCATCCCTCTTCTCATTATCCAAATCAACATGACCCGATTGTGCCGAATCACTGTTTTTCTCCGAATCTAGAGAGTCTAGCCATTCAACCGCTTCATCAATTTGCAGTGTTCGATCTTGTTCATCCAGTAGATCGTTGTACACCCTTTCACGGGTATAAGGTGCGTTAGTAACGGGGCGAGGTGTCGAAAGTGGGGTTGTTTTTCGGTTTTCGTTATCCGGGTCTAAACTCTCCACCTTCCTAATGTAAAGAATAAGCGAAAACAGGAAAAAACCAACTCCGGCAACAACCATTGAGATTGTTACGAATTTGTGAAAATCAAAATTGCGATGTTTCATCATTTCCTCCAGATGGCAGATTGGACACCAACAATTCAACTCATTTTCCGATCACTGAGGTTGATAAGTTACCCCCATCCGCTAAGCGGATAAGGATACGTTATTGAAGGTTCACCCCTGATAGAGGTCTTGGGATAGATGGCGGCTAATCCTTTAACCTGCCCCAAGTTGTAATCAGCCTGTCAACCGAATTAACAGATCGCGGCATAGGCTGGTACCACTCCGGCTGATAACTTGAATCTTCATCGCGCGGTAGCAACTGTTTGGTTATTCTACTAGTGATATCTACTATAAAAGTTCTGAGTCGCAGATCTTCCCTGATGGAGTGAAATAGAACCTTATCGCTATCCGGTGACCATGTAGGGTGCCCGTCTACATCTAAGAAATGATCATCTTGATTGACACCGGTTAATTTCCTCTGATCTCCACTTTCGATATTCATCACCCAAATCCTTGTAGTGGACACATAGGCAATCTTCTCACCGTCCGGTGACCATGTCGGGGAACGCTTGAATCCAGAGTCAAATGTTAACTGCTTCTGATTCTGTCCGTTACTATCCATTATGAAGATCTGATCAGTATTGGTTCTACCGGAAACAAGCGTTATCTTCGAGCCCCCAGGTGACCAACAGGGTTGCATGTTACCCGCCCCGGTGAGGCTTTGTCTGTTACTTCCGTTAATATCTATCACACAGATTTGATAGCGTTGAATCTCAGGCTTGGCATTGACAGAATCTTTGTGTTTAGAGTGATACGCAATTCTGTTTCCATCGGGCGACCAAGCCGGGCTGGCCGCGCTAATTTCATCTGTTAATTTGGTTCTATTCCCACGATCGGTATCAATGAGCCAGATTTGAGATGTCCCATCTCTAACAGATACAAATGCTATCCTTTTACCATCTGGCGACCAAGTAGGATTCTTATCAATTGATGGGTGAATTGTTAATTGCCTTACGTCAGAGCCATCATCATTTGAAATGTAAATATCCGGTTCTTCACCAGCTACAGTTCTAGTAAAAGCGACCTTTGATTCACGAATAGAATAACTATTCTCCGCAATCTGAAATATTAGCAAAACTAGAATGGCGGCAACGAATTGCTTATTCATTTTTTCCTCCCTAAATGATTCACTCGCTATGTATTTGGCGTTTGTTGAAACCGAGTTTTTTCCTCAAAACTCGGTTTCTTCCCGGAATCAAACTGACTTCAAGTTACTGATTTAATCCACTCATCATAGGCGGTTTTACGCATTAATCTTTTCGCGACCATGTCACTTGGCAATCTTAATCCGTGTAATCCGTTTAATCTGTGAAAATCCGTGATTCAGACAATTGCCAATCAAACCACTAAGCGCCAAATCATAGTCCATCACTTAATCACATAAATCACAGTTCAGACAATTAAACGACCGCCCTGGTAGGATCAAAGGAATGAATAACGAGTGCGATAGCAAATCCTACTCGTTATAGAGCGGGGGCAAACACGACATTCCCCGCTCGTTCTATGTCAACTCCCTTTTATTTCCGACTCTTCAATCTGCCCCATATTGTAACCTTAGTGTCTACCGGTGAAATCGAGAGCGGCCCGGGGTGATGCCAGTCAGCGTCCAGATTCGACCCTCCTTGGACATCTATGAATAGTTTTGCTCTGTTACGAGACAAATCTACGACAAAAATTGCGAGTCCGTCCAGTTGGTTTCTTATTGCATGAAATGCAATTGCTTTACTGTCTGGCGACCATGTAGGGTGTTCATCTACGAAATCCTTTCGTTTTGTGACTCTTTTCTTATTTATGCCATCGCTGTCCATTACCCAAATATGCTGTTTCCCCGTATAGGCAATTTTCTTTCCATCACGAGAAAACGATGGGTAACGCTTATACATGTTGTCATACGTTAATTGCTTGAGATTTTCACCATCAGAATCTATTGAATAAATCTGATTTGTTTCTAAATCTTTACTATGACTAAAAATAACCCGAGTTCCACCCGGAGACCAACAGGGGTGAATACTATCCTTGCCCATGAGTTGTTTTATGTTACTTCCATCCGAATCTATCACATAGATTTCAAAGCGCGGTTGACCAACAAATACTTCCCGAGCCTCTCTGCGGTGGCTTTGGTATACTATCTTTTTTCCATCAGGCGACCAGTCCGGATACTCATCTCTGGTTCCATCTGTTAGTTTGACTGGATTCTTTCCGTCTAAACCGACAGCCCAAATTTGACTCTTGCCCGCATTTCTGTTTGAAACAAATGCGATTCTTCTTCCATCGGGGGACCATGTAGGATTATAGTCATCTTTAGGGTGTACAGTCAATCTTGTCTGATTCCGTACGTCCCCATCTACTACATAAATATCTTTACCACCACCTCGCGATGAGGTAAAAGCAATCTTAGTATCTTCTTTAGCATAACTAATTTGAACTGGAACAAACAGTGAGATAATGAGTGTAGCTGCCAAGATGTTTCTTATGGTTAACATTTTTTCCTCCTTCTTTTATCATCTTGCTCAATTAGTGGTTCACTCGCTAAGTATTTGACGCTTGCTGAAACCGAGTTTTTTCCTCAAAACTCGGTTTCTTCCCGGAATCAAAGTGGCTTCAAGTTATTGATTTAATCCACTCATCACAAGCAGCACACACTGATAATCATGGCAATCGCTTAATCATATAAATCACAGTTCAAACAATGTTGACCGCCGACTCCCGACACTTACCACATACACTTAGCGAATGAACCAATTAGTTTGTCTAAAATAGCCATTAAAACATCTTCTATTCGGGCAAACTATTTTCCCTTACTGACCACTAGCCACCGCCTTCACGTCGTAGTCAATCAATACCGCCGTCCCCTCTGCGCCCTTAATTTTCACCGGTCCAACCCCAGGCGCCAGCCATACGGTTTCAAAGCCCAGCCCCGGTGCCATAGACAACATCAGATCCGCCAACTCTTCGCGTATGTCCAATTCCAAACGACTAAGAAAACTCTCTTGAATTTTTGGTGGTGGCAGTACTAGAAGCCTGCTATTAAACTCCATAGTTTCGAATGACTCTAAGCGCCCTTGATACCGAATTTTCAGACAGTCTCCAAACGTGCCTACCGGTGTTTCAACTGATTCCGGAAACCCCACCTCTCCCGTAATCACCCCGCTGGCTTCAAAGGAGTGAAATTCGGACGCCGTTTCATTACTCCCGCTCAATTTCATACTCAGGGCTTTGAATGTCTGACCCGGAACAAGCGGGAAACGAAGTGGCGTTGGTTCTTGATGCGAAACCACTCGTGTGTGGTAGTGGAAAAGGTAAACCAAAGCCGCCTCGTTTTTATGAGTTTGCCATGCATTTCCATCAAATGTATGACGTAAATTCCAGTTTGCATGCTTGCCGCCGCTTTGGCGGATAGTTTGCCAAACTGCATCATGCATTTCGTCCCTTCTGACTAAGAGCGCCAACCTATAGCGAGTTGTTGCATACGCTGGAGTCTTGAGAAAGCCCGGACGAGAATCCTCCATTGGGGGATTGTAGGCAACAAGATTGTAGGTGAGATGCGAACTAATTTCCTTATTGGTGACCTCACGCGCCCATTCGGATCCGTCGGGGTTGCGGTAAACCCAGCGGCTGCCGAGTGTCATTGGATAATAGGGGGTGGATATGGGCGCGATTTCCTCACGCGTTCCGTTCCCCACGCTGTCGCTCACGGGACTGTTGACCGTATCTTCTCCGCCGCACCCGCAAAGCATTACGATAAAACAGAGAAAGGCGACTCCCCAAACCCTATTCCTCAGAGAAAGTTGCCTGTTGAATAAACGACGTATGTACATTTTTTCCTCCCAACGCAGCCGATTTTGGGCAAACTATTTTCCCTACTGGCAACTGGTCACTGACCACTGGCCACTGCCTTCACCTCGTAGTCAATCAATACCGCCGTACCCTCTGTGCTCTCAATCTTTACCGCACCGACCCCCGGCGCCAACCACACGGTTCCGGCTGGTATGCTCGGCATTAACCTCATGAATTCAGTCGCGGCGGTTTCGTGAATCTTCGTTTCCAGAAGGACACGCCCCTCCTCGTAATCTTTCGGTATTAGATCGGATTGAATCTCTGTCGTTTTTACTGACGGCGTCTCGTAATACTCAATCTCAAGGCAGTCCTCAAACCTGCCTGCGGGTGTCACGACCGTTTGCAGTTCTTCGTTAATCCGAGCCGAAATCAACGAATGGGCTTCCAGTATGTGAGAAAAGACGGTAGTATTATGATGTCCGCGCAGTCCTACATCAAACACTTGCCATGTCTTGCCGGGTGCAAGCGGCGGTCTGAGGAGTGTAAAATCACTACGTTCCAACCTATTTATAGTGTAGGTATGTGAACCGACAAAACCAAAGCGCCTAACATCGCGCCCCGCTTTTTTTTCAGTTGTTATTCTGATGTTAAAACGAATATCGATTTTTTGCCAAGTGGTAATTCCGATTTCACCGGACTTAATCGGGCGGACAAGTCGGTCTGGCGTCGCTACATACAAGGGCGCCCTGAAAAAATCCAATCGACCTTCTTCAAGTACCGGATTATGACTGAAAGAGTGGGCAAATTGATGAGCGTCAAGGAAATCGGCGTTGGCTACTTCCCGCGTCCATTCGGAACCGTCGGGGTTGCGGTATACCCAGCGGCTGCCGAGTGTCATTGGATAATAGGGGGTGGATATAGATTCGACTTTCTCTGTCTTTCCGCCTTCATTGACACTTCCGCCTAACGGTTTATCAATAGTTTCCTCGCCGCACCCAAAAATTAACAGAAGCGCAACAATAGCGGCAACTAGCAATCCGGGCTTGGCAGTTAGCAAAAGCGGTGGATACCTGGGGCTGAAGTACCGATTCATGAACATTTTTACCTCCTCCAAACAACGCAAGATGGAAAGTGAAAAGTTAATACGCGGCTCGACTCTTCACTTTCCACTACCTGCGGTTACGCGTCAGTAGACTCCCCGCCGGGAGAGATTGTCTTCAATCTACAATATCGACCATCATAGAAATGAAAGGGGACTAACAGTCGTACGCGTACGACAGCCAATCCCCTTCCACCACCATCAGCGGTGAGTTACAACCTTAGTAACGGTTGTCCCTGATTTGCCTGATGGCTTACTGTTGTAATCTCGCTTAACAGTCACAATGTCATCTGGAGAATAGCCTGATGCAAGCTCTCTTTGCTGAGCAAGCATACCATGTGAATCATCGTAAAGCATTACTCGTAACTCCAGATGCTCCAAAACTTCAGCCACTGTTAGATTCCCTCCCTGGCGATATACAGATTCAAACTCAATGTAACGTTCTATCTCCGGTATATCACCGTGTTTAGAAATCAACTTACGCCGAATCTTTTCGTCCCATGACAATGTATCCCAATCATCGGTTATGGCATCGTCCCCGGGACAACATTCCTCATCTGCGTCATACATATAATCTTCCAGCATACGGTATAACTCATCGGATAATTCATCTGATGATTCTGGCGCTAATTCGGGGGCTTGTTCACTAAAGCCCTCACTCAAAGATGAATCATCTGATTCTGGCATACTTGATACTTGAGGAACATATCTGCGAGCAACAGGCGGGTGACTTTGGGTTTCGGTTGTTTCTGTGCCTAGTGATGCCAAGACTTGTTTTCGTTTAATCTCTGAATATACCAACCAACCTAGATTCAGAACAAGTACTGTAATGGCAGCCACGAGAAACCATCGTTTCATGACACACCTCCTTGACAGCGCATTCATTGGGATCAAGTTAAGAAAATTTACGCATTATTTGTCTAATTTCCCGTTGTAAACCCTCAATTCGGTAGGTCAAACACGAAACTGCGACTCCTTGATTGTGTGAGTCTTTAGCCCCAGCGGGATCAAGCGAATGAATAATGAGTGCGATAGAGATCCTCGCGATTTCCAACAGCGCCTACCGCTAGACGCTTGAAAACAAGCAATTATCAGCTGCGTGAAGTATACCCTCACTGGCAACTGGTCACTGACCACTGGCTACTGCCTTCACCTCGTAGTCAATCAACTCGGCGATGCCGTTCGGCGTTTCTATTTTGACCGGTCCCACGCCTGGCGCTAACCATACGGTTTCAAATCCTAATTCTGGTATTACGCGCGTAAGCAGGGTTGCCAAGTTTTCTTCAATAACCTGCTGCCTACTAGCACGTAATCTCTCTACCATTTCGGCAGGCAGAAGTGCATTGGCCTTCACTTCTAGCGACTGCTTAAGCTCGTATTCAATCTTGAAGCAGTCTTCAAAATTGCCTGCGGGAATCTTAACCGATTCCGGCTGACTGACTCTTCCCGAAATCAACCAGCCAGCCTCAAATGTGACCGCCCAACCGAGCGGTGGTACATGGGGCGGGGGACCGTAGGTAAAACTCCCGCTCAGATGTATATTGAGCGATTCCCATGCCGTGTCGGGATAGATTGGAAAGCGAAGTAACACCAATTCACGCCATGTATCCACGCTCGTATCGTAAGTTGATAGCAAGGGGATGCCATCTGGCTCATATATTGTCTGCCTAATAAAGCCTTGAATCTCGTTTCCACCCCGGAGGAGAAGATGAGAGCCCGTCGACGTAACTGCCGGATCTTCAAGAAATCCCAATCGATCGCCTCCCTCTGGCGGATTATGGGAAAAAAAATAGTATTGGCGGGATCCAATGAAATCGGTTTCGGTCACTTGACGCGTCCATTGCGAACCGTCAGGATTCCGGTAAACCCAACGGTTTCCGACCGACATTGGGTAGTAATTTGGTTCGGTTCGATCTGGCACTCCATCGCGTATAATTTCCTTCATACCCTCATCGTTTCCACACCCAAAAATCAACAGAATAGCAATAAGAACAGTTGTCAGTGACCTGTGGACAGTAATCGGCAGAAGCGGATTCTTAACAAACCATGGTTTTCTTTGATTAGGTTTCAATTTGCGGCAGCGATCTAATAACATGAAAACCTCCCCAATCTGGTTGTCAGCGATCTACGATGAGTCGTTTGTTGCTTGTTGCTAATCATTGACTTGCTTGATATCGTACGCGATTAGTTGAGAGGCGCCCGAGGTGTCCTCCATCTTTACCGGACCGACCCCCGGCGCCAACCACAAGGTTCCCAATGGTACGTTCGGTATTAGCTTCAACAACTCGGCGGCTACCGTTTCGTGAATTTTCGCTATGAGAAAGGCACGTTCCTCCTCGTATTTTTCTGGTATTAGCTCGATTTCAATTTCTGTGGTTTCTGCCGATCGTGTCTCGTAATACTCGATCTCAAGGCAGTCCTCAAACCTGCCTGCGGGTGTCACGACCGTTTGCAGTTCTTCGTTAATCCGAGCCGAAATCAACGAATGGGCTTCCAATACGTGCGAGAAGGAAGTGTGAATGACATGCTTACTACCACGCCGGCCTATACTAAATACTTGCCATGTCTTTCCGGGTACAAGCGGCGGCCTGAGGAATGTAAAGTCACTGCGTTCCAGTCTATCTATTGTGTAGGTAAGTGGACCGAAAAAACCAAAGCGCTTAGTGTTCCCATTATCATCCACAATTCTTATTCTGATGGTAATAGGTATATCAATTTCTTGCCGAGCGGTAGTTCCGATCTCGCCGGTTTTGATTGGACGGACAATTCGATCTGGAGTCGCTACATACAAGGGCGCCCTCAAAAAATTCAATGTACTTTCTTCAATTTCTGGATTGTGACTGAAAGAATAGGCAAATTGTTGGGCGTCAAGGAAACCGGCGTTGGTAACCTCTTGTACCCATTCGAATCCGTCAGGATTTTGGTAAACCCATCGGTTGCCGACTGCCATTGGATAATAGCGGGTGGATATGGGTACGATTTTCTCGGTCCTTCCCTCTTCATTGACACTTCCGCCCAATGGGTTATTAACGGTTTCCTCGCCGCACCCCAAAATTATAACAATGAATATAAATAGGAGTGCAAGAATAGCGGTGGCTAGCGACCAATGGTTAGCGATTAGTAGGTGCAGTGGAAATTTTGAATTAGAGTGCCGATTTTTGAACATTTTTACCTCCTCCGCGCAACAAAAGGTAAAAGGTGAAGAGTCAATACGCGACTTAACTCTTCACCTTCCACGAAACACCAAGGAATGTGCCGCATCGGTTCATTGTTTCGGGCATTGGCTTGCATCACCCACGGATTCGTTGTTGTCATTCAAGCCATTCACAGAGGACTTGGCAAAAAAAGGGTCGCCTTCGTCGCTGGAGGCCCAAGCGCTGAGTGAAATAAACTCATTGCCAAATTTCGCTTGGTCATCATCTTCGTAGGTATCAACTCTAGCCAAAACACTTAGACTCCCATCATGTAGCCCGTAGCTACCTGCCATTGCAGACGCATACTGGCTTCCATTGGATACCCAACAACTCGTCGAGGCTCCATAACCGTATACTACGCTTACCGCTACTACAACGGTAAAAATACCCGCGATTGCTGCTACAAAAAGCCTTTTCATGATACTTCTCCTTATTGGTAATAGAATGTTAATCATCATCGGTGAGAAAGGTGTACGGGTCATATCCCGCGTCGTCATACGACACAAATTTGGTGCCGGGGTACATGGTTTCCCAATTCCCCGTCACAAAATCCTCCGTACTGAAATTGAAGTCTCGCGCGTGCGTCCCCATTGAGGTTGCGATATACCTGTATGGCGTCGGATTCCCCCCTCATCATGAGTAACGGCATATCCCCATTTGACATACACCACATTGGGATAGAGCGGATAAACTTTGCTGTCGTTGTCTCTGAAAGCGCCGTTTATAAACCCGTGGTCACCCTGATTCCAGAGCTTAATCAACACACGGTAGATCGACTCGTGCTCAGGCATATCCCCCTTTTGATATCCGGGGATCTTTAACCAGACAGGCGTGAGGTTTGACGGAAACCCCTCCGGGACTGGCGGAAACTCGCGCTTTTCCTCGGCGGCGTACTCCTCAAGTTCCAGCAGGAACGCGTCAAAATCCAAATCATCGGACTCGGCGTCGGGACTTGATGACTCCGAACTGCGTAATTCTAAGGTTTCCAGCCCGGAATCTTGTACGCTCTCCTCGTTTGAAGCCCTCGACCCGTAAAACTGCCTCGCGGGTTGAGAGAGACGTTTGAGGATTTCGGCGCGTTCCGGATTCGGTTCCGGCACGACGTAAATCGTCCTGCGTTCAACAGGCAGGCTTGCGCGCCACGCCAAGAATACGCTTAGAGAAACACAGACCGACACGCCCAAAATTGCGGCGTGCAACCAATGTCGCTTGATGAAGGATGTCTTCCCTTGGGGGTTTCTGTCGTACGTGCTATGCATGATCCGATCCTTTCCCACTGAGTCAGATTAAACGTTTGAAACAAGTCATCACTTGATGACAACCTAACGATTCTCCGCAACGCGAAGAATCCGGTTTGCGATAACCCTTCGCTCAAGTGGAACGGCTACCGACTCGCGTTACGCCGATAGTAAGAGCAAGTCCCGTGCCAAAACCGAAATCAAGCGTTAATTCGGCGTTGAATAAGCCCTTAAACCTTGTCGTGATGCGGGTTTAAAATTTTTTTGGGTTGGGGAGGAACGGAGAATTTACGAGGCACAAAGGGTATCCACATTTGTGGACGCAATTCGCGAGATTTGGCTCAAACAGGCGTTTGAACCCTTGCCGGTAAAGGGTTTCGGCAAAAGTACACAAAAGTGGACAAATCCACAAATGTGGACACCCTTTTGGGGGCGGTAGTCGCGGAAAAAACAGAGAACGCGGCATCCCGCCCAGGGAAATCGCATCTAATACTAATTCCACATCTGGAAGTTGTAAGAACCGAGGTTTGTAGTAGTGCAATTCATTGCACGTCTCGTCGGCTGCAACATTTAGATTTTGAATTCGTATAACTTTTCAGCGATAATCCGTAGGTTGGGTTGAACGGCATATCAAGAACGACCTGCCCACAAGCTAAACGCACCGAACACCGATACCGCTGAAAGCCCCCCAAAATCGCAGTGAAACCCAACACCGCGACCACTGTATTGGCGAATCCGGCGGATTCTGTGAATCCATCAGGTCCGAGGTATGGGTGGACGGAAATTTTCACCCCATAGGGATCAAGTTAAGGGATTTCGTCCGCCCCCCACACCGTAGGTGCGGTTTCCAACCGCACCGGCGCCTACGGAAACCAGCGCCATTTAAGGCATTGAATCGGTGCAACAGACGCCTTAAAACGCTTAACTTGATCCTTATGGTGGACGGAAATTTTCACCCCATAGGGATCAAGTTAAGGGATTTCGTCCGCCCCCCACACCGTAGGTGCGGTTTCCAACCGCACCGGCGCCTACGGAAACCAGCGCCATTTAAGGCATTGAATCGGCGCAACAGACGCCTTAAAACGCTTAACTTGATCCTTATGGTGGACGGAAATTTTCACCCTTCCCGTCTTCCATCCTTCCAACCTTCCTTATGCTAAAATCAGATGCGTTTCCCCTGGTATCCCGCCCCAATCCTCCGTGTGATCAAACGAGTGAATAGCGAGTGCGATAGAGATCCCGTCTCCCAATCCCGACACGTCGTATAAGCTGTTTTTCACGCTTCACTCGCTGATTTTTGGGCGCGTCGTAAACGATTGTTCAACGTCGATTTTTTTAGCCCCATGAGTCTAGCCGCAACGCTCTGGTTGCCATCGGCGCGTTTCATGGATTCCGCGATTAGTTGTTCTTCCATCTCTTTCAACGCCGGGAGTTTGTCAAGCAAAGACAGCGCCTCCGCAAACGTAAACGCGCCGGCCCGAAGCGCCGCGTCTCCGGAAGAAACAGACGTGTGCTCGTCAATTTTCCGGATGAAGGCGTCCATCGACAGCACGCCGCCTTGGTGCTGACTGACGGCATCCTTCACCATGCTCTCCAGCTCTCTGATGTTTCCGGGGAAATGGTAGGTTCCAAGCAGCGTGAAGAGCTCCGGTGGCGGCGTAGGCGCGTCTTTGTCCTGCTCCTTCGCGACCTGTTCGAGGAAATGGAGCGCCAGCGGTCGGATATCCCCTTTGCGCTCGCGGAGCGGCGGCAGGTGAAGATGATGCGTTTCAAGGCGATGGTAGAGATCGCTACGGAAACTCCCGTCTCCCAATAGCGATTCAATCGCGCGATTGGTCGCGGCAATGATTTTAACATCGCTTTTGATGGGAGCGTCCACGCCCAGATGGCGGTATTCTCCCTCCTGCAAGAAGCGCAGGAGTTTGATCTGTGACTCCTTTTCGAGGTCTCCAATCTCATCGAGGAATAGCGTGCCGCCCGACGCTTGCTCAATCAAGCCCTGGCGAGTTGCCGACGCGCCCGTGTATGCCCCCTCCGCGTGTCCGAAGAACGTGTCCGAAAACAACGTTTTATCAAGTCCGGCGACGTTTTCCGTAATATATCTCCCCGATCGCCCGCTCAATTCGTGGATTATCGCCGCGATCCTTTCCTTGCCAACCCCGGTCTCTCCGGTAATCAACACCGGATCCTTCGTGCGAGCGGCGGCTTCAACTTGGCAAAAAAGCTGGTGCATCGCCGGATCCTGGGTGATAATGTCGGCAAACGCTTCCGGATGTACGAGTTCGTCGGCGCGCGCGCGCGCCTCGAGTTGCCGGTATTCGGCGCGCAAGTCGTCGACCTCCTCCGCCAACCGGGAAATGTCGCGCCAATCAAATCGCGCCAAAGTTCGCTTGCTTATCTCATCGCGGAAGGTTGTGGCATTCAAAGTGACTTCGACTTTGCCCCCATCCCTTTTCCGCAAAGATTGCCCGGCATCGTGTACGCCGCCTGTCTTCGTAATCACGCGAAACATTTCCTCCGCGTCTTCGATACAATCTTGATGGTACAAGTTAAAGATGGAATCTCCGATAATCTCCTCCCTGCTATAGCCCAATACCTCAACCACGGCCCTACTGCACTGAAGCGCCTTTTTCGTCTTCACATCCACCAAAATTGCCAGATCGTGGGCGTGGTAGGAGACGTCGAATTGTTGCGCGAGCGACTTCTCGTATTCGCTCGTGAGCTTTTGCAGGCGCTTGTTGAATTTGGAATTCTCCCCCTGTAGTTCTGCCACCAATTGGCGGAGCCGTCGCAGTTCCCTGACAATTCTAACTCGGATTTTGTCCCTGTCTTTCATTTTCCCCTCCTTTTGGCCATGCGCCCGTTTACGCACGCCGCTGTCAGTGGTTCAACTCGTCTGCCGAAAGTCACACAACAGAATAGCACACTTCTTCAATAACGTCAACCGGCAACGGCGCTGTCTCCAGGCGAATCGCATCTAATACTAATTCGCAATCAATAAGTTACAAGAACCGCTGGTTTGTAGTAGTGCAATTCATTGCACGTCGCGAAACAACTGTAGCATTTGGATTTTTAAATCGTAAAAGCGCGCTGCGCCGACGCATAATCCTTCGTAGGGGTTGGGTTCCCCAACCCATTGGTCGAGGCAACCTCGCCCCTACGAATGCCGGTATATCTCATACTAATTCCGAATCTATAAGCTACAAGAACCGCTGGTTTGTAGTAGTGCAATTCATTGCACGTCGCGAAACGACTGTAGCATTTGGATTTTTAAATCGTAAAAGCGCGCTGCGCCGACGCATAATCCTTCGTAGGGGTTGGGTTCCCCAACCCATTGGTCGAGGCAACCTCGCCCCTACGAATGCCGGTACATCTCATACTAATTCTGAATCTACTTAAGCTGCAATCATCGGCAGTTCGTAGTAGTGCAATTCATTGCACATCCCACATTGCCTGGAACAATTAGATTTCGAATTCGTATTAATTTGAATTCATATTATTTCCCCAATTCCCGCTACAATTTTTTTTGAAACTTAAAAACGTTATGTGTGTGTAGTATAACACATAATGACGGGGGAGAGACCGCGCCCAAAATATCTCTGTCACCCGTCGTTTTTCGGCGGATGTAGGGCAGTTTTTGCGGACGAAATTAAACTATAGAGAGGAAAACTTTTCTCCGCCGTTAACATCCTGTTCACCTTGGCGCGGGCTGGAACCCGCATTATCACTGGATCGGTCAAACTCGATCAGCGTGAACGCGCCCCCGAAAATCGGCTTTTTGTTCGCGTTTTGTGCCTATTTTTCGAAGGCGTTTTTGACAAAAAACGAGGTACAAAATCACGCCAACCGCCCTAAAAACGCGTGCCGCGTTGACATTTTGTTCACCTTTTGCAAATGGATTCTTACCGAAACCAAGTTTTTTCCTGAAAACTCGGTTTCTTCCGCAACAGAAAAGCGCCCGCTAATTTCGATCGTCTCTCATTCAAACACGCTCTTAGCTGGACTTTGTACTAAACTACAACATCTGGATTTGACATAAGCCGGGGAAACCCCAATCCCGTAGGCGGGGCATCTTGCCCCGCCCACGATTGGGGGCGTGTCTCGCGCCTACGGTTGGGCGCGGCGCGGGGAAACTTGCCAAGCCGCCTCTCCGCGTGCTATAATATACGTGGCGTTTCGTTCACGCATCACTTGCCGAGCGAGGGAGATTTCAGATATTGCCGACGACAGCATCCACAAAACTATGGGGCGGACGATTTAGTTCGGAGATAACGACCGAAACCCAAGATTTCGCCCAGTCCGTCGATCAAGACTCGCGCCTAATCCCTCACGACATCTGGGCGAGCCAAGCGCATGCCATCATGCTGGCGCGCCGAGAGATAATCTCCGACGAAGACCTGCGGCGCATCCTGACCTGGCTAGGCAAAGCGGAACAAGATTACGTCAAGGGGCGCTTTGTTCTAAAACCCGAAAACGAAGATGTTCACATGAATGTGGAATCCTACCTCATCGACGGCGCCGGCATTGAGTACGGCGGAAAACTTCACACGGCGCGTTCCCGCAACGATCAGGTCTTGGTTGACGCCCATCTCTATATTCGCGAACAGATTCTCGAAACACAAACCGGACTGTCCCGACTTTGCCGCGCCTTTCTGAAGATTGCGTCGAATCATGCCGAAACAGTGATGCCGGGCTATACGCACATGCAACACGCCCAGCCGATCAGCCTCGGTTTCTGGGCGACGGCTTATGTCAGCATGTTTCTCCGAGATCTGAAGCGTTTGGATGCCGCGTACGCGCTCGCCAACATGAATCCGTTGGGCGCCTGCGCGATCGCCGGCGCCTCCTTCGCCATTGATCGTCGGTTAACCGCGAAACTTCTCGGATTCGACAGCGTTCACGAACACGCCTTGGACGCTATCAGCAGTCGCGATTTCATTGCAGAAACGCTGTTTTCCCTATCTCTGCTCATGACGAACCTCTCGAGATTGGGGGAAGAGATTGTCTACTGGACGACCCATGAATTCGGTATCGCCGCGCTCGACGACGCCTACGCCATGGGGAGTTCGATTATGCCTCAAAAGAAGAACCCGGACATCGCCGAATTGGTTCGCGGACGTTGCGGCCGCGTTTACGGTGAACTGCTAAACCTTTTGGCGAATCTCAAAGGGCTTCCGCTCGGTTACAATCGCGACCTTCAGGAGGACAAACCCCCGCTCTGGAACGCCTTTGACGTGGCGCAATCCTGTTTGGACATTTTGCCCGGTTTGCTCGAAACGACCCGATTCAACGCCGATCGAATGCGGGATCTCTGCGGCGCCAACTTCGCGACGGCGACAGAATTGGCGAACTTTCTTGTACGGGAGCGCGGCATGGCGTTTCGCGAATGCCACGAGATTGTCGGAGGCGTCGTAGGCGATCTGGCGGAAAAGGGGTTGACCTTCGACGATTTGGATGAAACGCGGAAACTGCTGAAATGCCGAGGCATTCGAATTGACGCGTCGCGACTTCGGGAGATTCTCGATTCCGAACACGCGCTTCGCCTCAACCAAAGTTTGGGAGGCACGTCCCCCGCTGAAGTAAAACGCATGGCATCCGAATTTGAGGCAGAATTATTGGATTTTGACGCTAAAATCTTGTTGCGGCGAGAGAAAATCAACGTTGCATATATACAGACACATCAGATTATTGAGGAAGTGATAGCCGGCAAGCCAATTTCCGCAGTCGATTCGCCGTGCTGGGTGTAATACGAATTCCGATGATTGTAGTTGCCCGATTCATCGGGCGCTTTTGACGAGTGTATACTCCATGCTGTTAGAATCTGCGTCTTTTTGTAGGAGCGATCTCCAGGTCGCGACGATCAAGCGAACGGATAGTGAGTGCGATAGAAGATCCGCGCGTTCACGGCAGGTGCGGTTGGAAACTGCACCTACGGACCAGATGCTTGAAAACACGCAATTCTCGGCAGCGCAAAGTATAACATCTAGATTTTGAATCCCTACAAGTTTCGCGGACTTTGCGCGGCGACACATCGTCGACAGTGATGGACGAATCATTCGCTCTACGGAACGCAAGCCGGCCCGCTTCCGATATGATCTTGCGCGTCTTACGGCATAAGTTGCAATTTTGTGAAAATTAACTCGACTCATGTCAAATGAAAGTGCAAAGCGACTTTAAGAAACCGAGTTTTGAAGAAAAAACTCGGTTTAACCCACACATTCTTAACATTAGCGTAAATTCAAGGTAGTTACTAATGACTGACACATTTTCAAAACTTCACGCATGGATTGTTATCTGTGCGTTGATTTGCGGAAGCGGTCTCGCCGCAAACACCTCCTCGGCCGAGAATCCGGAAAAGGGACTCGTGAGCGTGAGTTGGATGAGCAAATCGTACCACGGCAAACGCACCGCCAGTGGTGAGCGTCACAATCATAGAGACCTCGTTGCCGCCCATCCCACGCTGCCCTTTGGCACATATCTTCACGTTGTGAATCCGAAAAGCGGAAAAATGGCTGTCGTTCGAGTCAACGATCGTTCCGCTCAACGCGGCAATAAATCCCTTGTGGTTTCATGGGGCGCCGCCAGATTGCTCGGTATCCTTAAGAGCGGTGTCGCCGAGTTGCAAGTCAGCAACGCCGAGTCGTTTACGGGCATCGCCTCATGGTACGGCAAAGCTTTTCACGGCAAGAAAACGGCGAACGGCGAGGTTTACAACATGAACGCAATGACAGCCGCCCACAAAGAGTTGCCGTTCAACACGCGGGTGCGCGTCGTAAATCTGAAAACCGGAAAATCCGTCGTCGTCAGGATCAATGACCGAGGTCCGTATATTAAAGGACGCATCATCGATCTCTCCCGACGGGCGGCAGGCGAGCTCGGCATGTTCTTTTCCGGTACGGAGAAGGTTCGGGTCGAAATTCTGCCTCCAACCCGAAAAGCCGACGACTAAACTCGACTTTATACAAAAGCACAATATCTGGATTTGACATAAGCCGGGGCAACCCCAATCCCGTAGCCGGAGCAACCTCAATCCCGTAGGCGGGGCATCTTGCCCCGCTGTGATGGTACTGAAAAACACTACCAACTTTTTCATACGTCAACCAAAACGACCAGATGGTCAAAAAGCTCCTGCATCTATGCCGAGCGCTTGATTGACGCCGTCCGCTATGTCGCTCAAATGTACAAAGTCGAGCTAAGTGGTTCTTTCGCCAAGAATTTGAAACCATCAAACGAGTGGATAGTGATCCCGCAGGTGTATAGCGACGTGCATAATCCATAACCGTTTAGAAAACAAACCATAAAGATTAGGTGGCGAAGAATGGCAAACGACAAACTAATCGTCGCGCTTGATTTCGACGATCTTCATGCGGCGAATCACATCGTCAGTCAAATCGGGCCCCTCGTCACGCGGTTCAAGATTGGCGGGCAACTTTTCACCGCGACCGGTCCTGCATCGGTTGAAACCTTCCGTGAGTTGGGGAAGGATATTTTCCTGGACCTCAAGTTCCATGACATTCCCAATACAGTGGCTGGCGGCGTGGCGGCGGCGGTGAAGACGGGAGCGGGCATGATAAACATGCACGCCTCCGGCGGGCTTGAAATGATGCGCGCCGCCAGCGAAGCCGCCGAAGCGCAGGCTGGCGCGTTGGAAATCCCCAGACCGATACTGCTTGGCGTGACAGTGCTTACCAGCATTGATGAAGAGTGTTTTCAACGCGACTTCAGCGCAAAGCGGAAATTGGAAGATCAGGTCGCCTACCTCGCGGAATTGTCGCAAAAGGCGGGATTGGATGGCGTAGTGGCGTCGCCGCTGGAGATTGAGATTGTTCGCCGCGTCTGCGGCGAGGAATTCCTGATTGTCACGCCCGGCGTTCGACCTCACTGGGCGATGACTCGAGATCAACGTCGAATCGGGACGCCGGAGGAAGCGATAGAGGCGGGAGCGGATTACATCGTTGTCGGCCGCCCCGTCACCGAGGCTGGCAATCCACGCGCCGCGGCGAACAATATCATTCTAGATATTCAAGATGCCAATTTATAACCCGAGTAACGGCTAATCAATGGCTAGCGTAGAATAAAACCTGCTACTCGCCACTCTCCACTGTCAATGACCAATCAAGACAGAATACGAAACTACTGCATTCTGGGCCACATAGATCACGGCAAAAGCACACTGAGTGATCGCCTGCTCGAATACACCGGCACGCTGACGCAACGCGAGATGCGGGAGCAGGTGCTGGATCAGATGGATCTTGAGCGGGAACGCGGCATTACCATCAAAGCCGCGGTGGTCAAGCTTGAATACCGCGCCGAGGATGGGCGCTCCTACGAACTCAATCTGATTGACACGCCGGGACACGTCGATTTTACCTATGAGGTTTCGAGAAGCCTGGCGGCGTGCGAAGGCGCCGTGCTGATTGTTGACGCGGCGCAAGGGGTCGAAGCGCAAACGCTCGCGAACGCCTATCTCGCGGTGAATCACGATCTCGAAATCGTCCCGGTCATCAACAAAATCGACTTGCCGACAGCTCGTCCGGATGAGGTGAAGGCGCAAATTGAAGACATCATCGGTCTGCCCGCGGACGATGCGCTTCTGGTGAGCGCGAAAGAGGGACTGGGAATCGCGGAGATATTGGAAGCCGTTGTGACCCGCATCCCGACTCCCCGCGGCAGAACGGATGAGCCGCTCAAGGCGCTGGTCATCGATTCGATGTATGATAACTATCGCGGCGTCATTATGTACGTCCGCGTCTTTGACAGCGCCATAAAACCGGGCGACAAGATTCGACTGATGGCGACCGGAAAATCGTTCGACGTGGAGGAGGTGGGCGTGTTTCTGCCCGATATGACGCCGGTCGACCAACTTGATACCGGCAGCGTCGGCTATCTCATCGCCGGCGTCAGAGAGATTGCCACCGCCAAAATTGGCGACACGGTCACGCACGCCAATCGTCCCGCCTCCGGTCCGTTGCCGGGATATCGGGAGATGAAACCGCTCGTCTTCTGTGGTCTTTATCCAGCGGACACAAGCGATTTCATCACGCTACGCGAAGCCCTGGAAAAGCTTAAGCTCAACGATTCCTCCTTTAACTTTGAGCCGGAGACCTCCGTGGCGCTCGGATTCGGATTTCGCTGCGGTTTCTTGGGACTGCTGCACATGGAGGTGATTCAGGAACGACTGGAACGGGAGTTCGGTTTGTCTCTTATCCGCACCGTTCCGAGCGTCAAATACCGCATTTTCACCAAGGATGGAAACCGCCTTGAAGTTGACAATCCCGCCGACGTGCCGCCGCGCGACCAGATTGATTACATCCAAGAGCCTTATATCACCGCCGACATTATTGTGCCGAGGGACTACATCGGGAATGTGATGGACATCTGTCAGAAGCGGCGCGGCGCGTTCATTCGCATGGATCAACTTGATGAAACGCGAGTGCAGGTCATTTACGATCTCCCGCTAAGCGAAATCTTGGTGGACTTCTACGATCGATTGAAATCGGTGACGCGCGGATACGGTTCGCTCGAGTACGAGATTGGCGATTACAAAACGTCAGACCTCGTCAAGTTGGACATCCTGCTCAACGGCAAATCGGTGGACGCGCTCTCGAGCATTCTCCACCGAGACATGGCTTATACGCGCGGAAAGACATGCATCGATAAACTGCGTGAACTGATTCCGCGCCAGATGTTCGAGATTCCGATTCAAGCCGCGATAGGCAACAAAATCATCTCCCGCGAGACCGTGCGCCCCCTGCGAAAGAACGTCACGGGAAAGTGCTACGGCGGGGACATCACGCGAAAACGAAAACTGCTTGAACAACAGAAGGAGGGCAAAAAACGCCTGAAACGGATCGGCAGCGTCGAAGTGCCTCAAGAGGCTTTCATGGCGGTGCTGTCCGCAGACGATTAAGTCGCCCCGTAGGAGGGATTCATCGAATCCCGATACCCTAGGTTCTGTTGAGATTTACGTGAAGTGTGTGTCCAATCGTAGGGGCGAGGTCCCCTCGCCCCATGAATCGGAAAACGTAACGAATGGGTTGGGGAACCCAACCCCTACGAGGGATTGTGCGTCTGTGGAGCCCTCTTGATTGTCGCGTTGTGATGAAATGCCAACAGAACCTAATGAACTAAACGATGTTAATATCAAACCGTGCTTGCTTTCCGTACTAATCCAAAATTTTCCCCGATATTGGAGGTCATACATTCATGAACACACCCCAAAATGACACAGCCGAGCCGTCAACCCGCTGGCAACGGTTCCAAAACAGCGTTGTGTGGGAATACATACAAGTCGCCGTGGTCGCTTTTGTGCTTGTCTTCGGGTTTATCCGCCCATTTATTATCGAACCGTTCAAAATCCCATCCGGCTCGATGGAGAATACGCTACTGGTAGGAGATCGCATCCTCGTTTGCAAGTTCATCTACGGGATTAAGATTCCCGGCACGGATATCAAACTCTTTGATTTTCATAAGCCGGCTCGCGGCGATGTGTTCGTGTTTATTCCGCCCCATGAAAAAGCCAAGAACTTCATCAAACGAGCCGTCGCCGTTGGAGGCGATACCGTGGAAACAAGGGGGGATACGCTCCGCGTAAACGGCAAAGCGATCGATGATGGCAACTATACCAAACACATGTCCTTCCCTTATCACAGGCGCGATTTTCCGCCCTTTCTCAGACCGCAGTATGTGCCTGATGGCGGTGCGTTTGCCGATTTCAAACTGTCGCGGGATCGATTCCGCCGCAAGTTTCCGAATGGCAAGCCGTTCTCCGTTCCGGATGGTTTCGTTTTTGCGATGGGCGACAATCGGGACCAGAGCAGCGATAGCAGAACATGGGGGCCGGCTATGCTGGACAACGTCAAGGGACAAGCGTTTATGGTGTATTGGTCGTACGACAACCTCGGCAGATGGAGCAAGCCGTGGGCAGTCTGGGAAATCCCGAAGAGAATCCGATTCAGTCGCGTCGGCAAGTTGATTCGCTCGGAATTCGATGGGATTCAAAAGTGACGCGCGGTTCGTTTCGTAGGGAATAACGCGGGTGAAGTCATTTGCCCTGAAACCGAGTTTTTTCTTGAAAACTCGGTTTCTTCCGTAGCAGAAAAGTGCCCACTAATCTTGATTGTCTATTATTCAAACAGGCTCTCAAGAACGTATGGCGCGGGGCTGGCTCATCCCAATCACTTATTAACAATGGTAGCCCGGGGTTGCCCATGGAGATCCGCCTGGAGCACATTGTCAAGACATTCGATACCACGAAGGCGGTGGACGATGTTAGCCTTGAGATTGCGGAGGGTGAACTGTTTTTCCTTCTTGGCCCCTCGGGATGCGGCAAGACCACGTGTTTGCGGATAATCGCCGGATTCTATCAACCCGATGCCGGCCAATTGATCTTCGGAGATCGGGTGATGAACGACGTGCCGCCGCACAAACGAAACACGGGCATGGTCTTCCAGAATTACGCGCTGTGGCCGCACATGACCGTGGCCGAGAACATTGCGTACGGTCTGACACTCCGCAAGGTCGACAAAAGGACGCGGGAAAAGCGTGTGGCGGAGGCGCTCGAAATGGCGCGGATGCCCGAGTACGCCGATCGCCCGGTGAACAAGCTGTCCGGCGGACAGCAACAACGAATCGCGTTGGCGCGCGCCCTGGTCATTGAACCTAGCGTTCTGTTGCTTGACGAACCCCTGAGCAATCTTGACGCGCAGTTACGCCTTGAAATGCGTCATGAGATTAAACAGATACACTCGCGCACCGGCACCACCGCCATCTATGTCACCCATGACCAAGCCGAAGCGCTCTCTTTGGCGGACCGCATGGCAATCATGAAAGACGGAGAGATTGTGCAGGTCGGTACGCCGCGTGAAATTTACCGCTTCCCCGCAAACGTTTTTGTCGCCAATTTCGTTGGCGAGACCAACTTCATTAACGGCAAGATCCGCTCTCGGCGCAACGGATCCGCCGAGATTGAAACGCCGGTCGGGATTATCCACTCCGCGTCGGTCTACCACGACTTTGCGGTTGGTGAAGAGACAATCTGCTCGGTCCGCCCGGAGGCGATAAATGTGTCGGAGAAGGTGGCGCCGAGCGCGCCCAACCAGTTTCACGCGAAGGCGCTTGACGCAACCTATCTGGGGCGCGTTGAGGAATATCGACTTTCAATTGCCGACAATCTGAGAATCAAAGCCGTGATGCATAACCCCGGCGCATACGGCAAACATAAGGACGATGCGCTCCGGTTTTGGATTGATCCCGAAGATGTCATTCCGTTACCCGCCGACGATTCACATCGACAAACCGGATAGAGACTACCTTCGATTTTCATAAACGCGTTGCGCTGAAACCGAGTTTTTTTCTTGAAAACTCGGTTTCTTTCGTTTAAAATCCATCCAACCGTTTGGTCTATCAGTCTATATTGCGAATGTTTGTTCGTAGCATCCGCATTATCCCGCGTCGGAATAATTCACGCCACAAGTAACATTCGGGCTGCCATCGTAGACGGGGATCAAAGACTCATACAATATCGCCCAGCGTCATTACGCCGCGCATTGAGGAGAGCCGGTCGTGCGATACACGCCCAATCAGAAGAAAGCCCACGACTTGAATCGTCACATCAGTGTCACCGCCGGGGCGGGATCGGGGAAAACGGAGGTGTTGGCAAACCGTTACCTCAAAATCCTGCTGGATTCCAATGTCTCCGCGCGGCAGGTCGTCGCAATCACCTTTACGGAGAAAGCCGCGGCAGAGCTCAAAGCGCGCGTACTCAAAAAGATCTCCGAGCAAACGGCATCGAGCGCTGGCGACACTTCCCTGCAAGCCAAATTAGAAACTATCCGCGAAGAACTCGCCGCCGCCCCCATTTCGACAATTCACGCATTCTGCGCGCGAATCCTGCGCGAATGCCCGGTTAAAGGCATCGGTTCGGGATTCGACGTCCTGCAGGGCGTCGACCAAAGGCTGGTTCTTCGAGACGCCATCCAATCAACGCTCAGGTCTATCGCCAACCGTCCACGCGGGGCTGAAACACGGGAACAACTTGCCGACTTGCTGCGCATGTTTGGTCGGAGAAAACTTGAGAAAGTCCTCGAAAAATTGCTAAGCCATCGAGACGCGCTCGATCACTTGCAAGCGTCTCTATATCGAGAACCGGACGATCGAATCTTGGCGGCGTGGGAGGGATTCCTGGCGGAGGAACTGGCGCGAAGTTTGCGAGAGCGGTTTCCCGTTGACCAATGGTTGAAGTCTCTAAACGCCGTCTCGGAAATTGCGAAAGGCAAGAATGCGCCTAAAGTCAGGGATGTGACTGCACAACTTCAGCGCACGACAAACACAAGCGACTTGCTGCCGATTCTCTCCGAGCTTCCCCCCCTAATCTTGACCCGGTCGGGGGACATCGCCAAACAGAATTTCCTTGGTAGAGGAACTGATGCCGCGCCCGTTGAAGCGGACATCCGGTTCCTCACCGAAGCGGCGGAATACTTTCAATCGTTTCCCGCCCTCACGGATGACGATGCTTTTCTTATTCGCGCCACATATCCCCTGTTAGCCGTCTACAATCATGTGCGCGACCGATACGAGAATTACAAGCGGCAACACGGCGTACTGGACTTTGACGACCTTCAAATCGAGGTCAAGAACTTGTTGCAAGATGACGCAATCCGGGGGCGCCTTGCCCGTCAGTACCGTTATATCATGATGGATGAATACCAGGATACCAACAGTTTGCAGTACAGCATCATTAAACTGCTGGTTTCCGATTTTGAATCGGGCAATCTGTTCATCGTTGGAGACCGGAAACAGAGCATTTACGGCTTTCGCGGCGCGGATGTACGAACATTCCGCCAAACCTTGGACGGTATAACGGCGCGCCAATCGGGAATTACGGATGATTTTGTTTGGGAGACCGAAACCCTTCAAACGCAGACATCGGAGAAGCGAGGCGATATCCATCTCCCCGAAGCTTTTCGCTTCTTGCGCAATATTGTCGGCTTTGTCAATTTGGTCTTTGGGCGGATCATGGGGGAAGGGAAACTCAATGAGTTTGAAGTGGCGTATGAACCGCTGATTATGGGGCGGAAGGACGAAGCGCTTGGCGATGTAGAATTGCTTGTCGGACAAGAGTCGGTTCCTCAAGAAAACGACCTGATCGCGGCGCGTATCCGCCGTTTGATTCAGTCAAAGCAGCTCGTTTCGGATCTTGATACCGAAGAGCCGCGTCCAATGCGGTACGGCGACATCGCTATTCTCCTCCGGAGCCGCACACGACTCCCCGAAATTGAGTCCGCCCTGCTCCAAGCGAGGATTCCGTATCTCGTCGGGGGCGGGATTGGGTTTTATCAGCGGCAGGAAATCTATGATATCTGCAACTATTTGCAATTCATGGAAGACCCGACCGGCGACAATGACGCGGCGCTCATCGGCATCCTGCGAGCCCCGTTTTTCAGTGTCTCCGATGTCGAGTTATTTGAAATCTCGCAACACGCTGAAAACGGTTCATTTTGGGAGAGGGTCAAGAGTTACGCGGCGGAACGCGGCGCCTCCGCGACGCCGGACGATAACCGCGATCAGACGCAAGATTCCAGCGAACCGGCCGAGGCGGTAGCTTCGGAGGCGCTCATCTACGCCCGCGAGACTCTGGAAAAACATCTGAAAATTTGTCGGCGTTTGCCCATCTCGACACTTATTCGGCGGATCGTCAACGACACGGGAATGATTGGAACGCTGTCCGTAGGGCTTTCCGGCGCACAGCGGTGGGCAAACTACGAAAAGTTGTTGGCTATAGCGCGCGAGTTTGACAAGTCGGATTTCGCCGAACTCTCCGGGTTCATAAAACGGCTGAATCTGCTGATTGAAGAGGAGGATCGCGAGAGTCAAGCCGTGGTTGATCCCTCGGAAGACGTTGTTCAAGTGATGACCATCCATGCGGCGAAAGGGTTGGAGTTTCCGGTGGTCATCCTTCCGTACCTCAGTCGCAGATTCAGATTCGATCAGCAACCGTTCGTTGACGATGAGGTCGGCATCGGTTTCAGTCCGGCAAATCCCGATAAAAACTACGAGGAAAGCCAGCCATCAATTGCCAAGGTCATGAAAACGCGCCAAACACAAAAAACGATCGCCGAGGAAAAGAGACTGTTCTATGTGGCGGCAACTCGCGCTCGTGACAGGCTTATCCTTTCGGGATCAACCGATTTAAGCGGTAAAGCGCCTGGTAATTGTTGGTTCCGGTGGTTGTTCAATGCCCTTGATCTGGAAAAGGCGCCCACCGAATCCCGAATGGAATTCCCCGTAACGATCGAAGCCTTGACAGAAAACTCACAGACGCCAATCTCGTTCAATCTCCCTATCCGCATATTCCGTTCCATGGATGAGATGGATCTTTCCGATGAAACGTTGATGCCTTTACTTCCTCGCTCCGACTTCCCGGAGGTACGCATAAAACCGTTGGATGGCGCGCCGGCCGGCGAAAATCTGTCGGTGCCGCAACTCCAGAGTTACAGCCACTGTCCGACGAAATTCTACCTTAGACACCGTCTCGGTTTCCCGATCACAGATGTCCTCGTCCCGCAGAAAATCGACTCGTATTCGGAAGAATTCGATGGCAGCGCTACGGATGCCGCGGTTCGGAGGGCGCTTGCTCAACTACGAACGGCGGCAGATTGCAAGCGCGATCTTGGCAAGTTGATAAACGATGCGATGAGATCCGTGTCGGACGACCTCGCGGCAGACGCTGCGGCTCTCCACGTGAAACACTTTCTGGAGTCCGATATCGGGAAGTCGGCGTTAGCCGCCGATGAAAGTTATTGTGAGCAAGAAATTCACGCGATGGTCGGCGATCACGTAATCCACGGAGTGGTAGACCGCCTTTTCAAGGACTCGGAGGGGCTGTGGCAGATTGTCAACTATGAAACGGACCGGTTCGATTCATCGGAGATTGAGACGTGGATCGACTTCTATCGTCCGAAGCTTGAGTTGCACGCGATGTTGGTTCATCGGCTTTACCCGGAGCAACAAGCGATCCCGGTGACAATCATCTTCACCTCGCTTGCCGAAGCCTTTTCGATACACTTGAGCGCGGACGAGTTGGAACGGCTCGAGATGCTGTGGATTGAGAAGATAGCAGTTCTCCAGAGCGGGAAGTTCGAAAAAAACAGAACGCATTGTCCGCATTGTCCGTATTTTGTTGATGAGCAGTGTTTGGTCTCGGATTAGTAGTGACCAATCACATTCTCCCAATCCCGACTACCACAACATCAAATGCCACTTCGAAACGTTACTATTCTTTTTGTTCAGTATGTTATAATACTGATTGCATGTTGGATTTTGGTTGCGGAATTTCGCTGCTGCGATTTCATCATTTCAAACATAATCTAAAAATCTTTGGACAGAAAACACATGAATATCGGCAAACAATTTTGCGCACTCGCTTGCTTGGTGACGCTCTCAATAGCTTCAATAGTGCCTGCGGAAGAGGAGGCTGAAGAAGATGTCATCATGGAGGAGGTCGTGGTGACCGCCCGCAAGCGTGAGCAGCGGTCTTTTGAGGTGCCGCTCTCCGTTTCAGCTATCCGCGGCGAAAAATTCGACGCCTTGCGCTCGTCGGGCATGGATGTGCGATTTTTGTCGAATCGCACGCCCAGTTTGCAGATGGAGTCGTCATTCGGACGTATCTTTCCGCGCTTTTATATCCGCGGTCTCGGCAACACGGATTTCGATCTCAACGCTTCGCAACCGGTGTCGGTCCTCCACGACGGGGTTGTGCTTGAAAATGCGTTATTGAAAGGATTTCCCGCCTTCGATCTGGATCGGATTGAGGTACTGAGAGGCCCTCAGGGCACGCTGTTTGGACGTAACACGCCGGCGGGCGCGGTGAAGTTTGAGTCGGCGCGTCCCACCCAGGGGTTGGAGGGTTACGGTCGATTGAGTTACGGGCGCTTCAACAGCGCGAATTTCGAGGGAGCCGTGTCGGGAGCGCTGATTCCATCGGTTCTCTCGGCGCGCCTTTCTCTGCTTACCCAGCGGCGGGGAGACTGGGTGGACAACGATCACACCGGCGAAGAAAATGCGCTGGGCGGGCACCGGGATTTGGCTGCGCGGGTACAACTGCTGTGGACGCCAACGCCGGAATTGGAGGCGTGGTTCAAGTTTCATACTCGCGATCTTGATGGCACGGCGCGCCTGTTTCGCGCCAATATCTTGTCGCAAGGGGAGGGAGATTTGGTGCGGGATTTTGCTCGCGACCGCATCGCGCACGACGGACGAAATGAGCAAACCTTGAGAACGCATGGCGCCGCGTTTGAGCTGCGATACGACATCGGGAACTTCCAACTGATTTCGCTGACGGGAGTTGAGCGGCTCAACAGCTTTGCGCGCGGCGACATTGATGGCGGGTACGGCGCCGTATTCAGCCCGCCCAGCGGTCCCGGCGAAATTCCGTTCCCTTCTGAAACCGCCGCCGGCATCCCCGCGCTGCGCCAGTTTAGCCAAGAAGTACGCTTGGTGAGTACCGGCGCGCAGCGTCTCGCCTATCAGTTCGGGTTGTATTATTTCCGAGAGTTTGTGGAGATGGAGGATTTCAACTACGATACCTTGGCTGGAGGCGTCTTGGATGGGTCGATACGTCAAGAGCAGGAAGCTACGGCGCGGGCGGCGTTTGCGGCGATGACTTTCCAATGGCTCGAAAATCTCGAATTGAGCGCCGGGTTACGCTTGTCCGATGACGCAAAAGACTATAGGGCATGGCGAGACGAAGCGCCCGCCGTTACGGGGGCGGGGCCGCTGGGACCCATTCACCAGAATCCCCGAGACACGGTGTGGAGCGGAGATATGAGCTTACGCTATCGCGCCGCGCCCGGCGCGCAAACGTATTTGCGCGTCGCGCGCGGATTTCGCGCGCCAAGCATTCAGGGGCGCCTGCTGTTTGGCGACGCCGTCACGCTGGCGGATACAGAGACCATTCTTTCTTTTGAAGGCGGCACAAAGTTGCGCCTGTGGGGCCAACGGTTGCACCTGAATATGGCGGCGTTCCAATACTATATGCAAGATCAGCAGCTCAGCGCCGTGGGTGGCGAGACCAATTTCAATCGATTGGTGAACGCCGAGGACACCATTGGGCGCGGCATTGAGTGGGAATTGGTCCTCCTGCCGATTACGGCATTGGAGTTTACGGCGGGCCTTAGCTACAATCACACGCGCATTGACGATCCGAATTTGGCGGTGCAGGGCTGCGGGGCGCCGTGTACGGTTTTGGATCCGCCTATCTCTGCCGACTCGGGGATTTTCTCCATTGACGGGAATAGTCTGCCCCAGGCGCCGAGTTGGATTGCGGATCTAACGTTGCGTTACGTTCTGGCGCTTCCCTCGGAGGCGCGCTTGGTTGCCTCCACGGATTGGGCTTACCGCAGCCGAGTGCGTTTTTTTCTCTACGACTCGGTTGAATTCGCCGATGATTGGCTTTTGGAGGGCGGCATCCGACTGGCTTACCTATTTCCGAATGACCAAATGGAGGTGGCGCTTTCGGGACGCAACATCCTCAACGACACCTCTCCCACGGGAGGAATTAATTTCAACAATCTGACCGGCTATGTCAATGAGCCCCGGTATTGGAGCCTCGAGTTGGTACGGCGTTTTTGAACAATGCCGGATCTTTCGCACCAGCGGGAAATCTATACTTCACGTTGTTAGGAATTGCGTGTTTTCAAACTGCCCGGTAGGTGCGGTTTCCAACTGCACCTACCGGGGACACACATCGCGACCTAGAGATTGCGGAGATCTCTATCGCACTCAATATTCATTCGCTTGATCTCCACCCACGGAGTCGTGGAACAGGCTTCACATTGCGCTCCTCTGGAGCGCGAGAATTTGGGCATATCGTATTCTATCAACATATCGATCCTCTGGATCGAGGAAAGATCGCCGACTAGAATGAACGTTACTTGTGGAAAGAATTTTCCGACGCGGAATTATGAAGCGCTATTCACTCGTTTGATTCTGCAAAAGACGCAATTTCTAACAGCGTGAAGTATAGATGCGTTTCCCCTGTCCGAGTCGCTTCAAGAGGTTGACTTCAATGCACAAACCTGTTAAACTGATTCTGATGAAAACCAATTAACGCAAGGAGATGACAATGGCAGAATTTTTACACACACGCGTACGCGTGAGCGATTTGGATCAGTCAATTCAGTGGTACGCCGACCACCTCGGCTTCGTGGTGAAAAGCCGGAGCGACAAGTCTCCGGCAGGCAATCAGATTGTCCACATGGAGTTGCCGGGCAACCTGCACACGCTTGAGTTTACCTACTCCCCCGATTACGAGCTTAATGTTCCGGAAGATCTGATGCACTTTGCAATCGGCGTACCGGACCTCGTGGCGTTTTGTGACAAACTCGAAAATGCCGGTCTTGAGATTTGGCCCGATGGCTGGCGTCAACAGTTTACTTCGGGCGGGATGAAGATGGCGTTTATCACCGATCCGGATGGCTATGAGGTCGAACTATTGGAGAGATAAGAGCCGGCATACAAACCGCGATATAGCGGATGTCGCATCAGTAACGAGTCTTGCGGTTCTGCGCGAGTCCGCGATAAATTCCTCGGAAAATAAAAAAGCCTTGTGTACGAATACACAAGGCTTTTCAATTGGAGAATCCGGACTCTCGTTTACAGCCCTTCTTCACGTTCATCCGGATCCACCACAACGTCCGGCTCTTCAACATAATACTCCGGCTGGATTATCTCTGCTAAATCTTCATCTTGTTCCACTACCTCGTTGAGATCGGTACTGAAGATTGACAGATCATCGCTATCTTTAACAGTCGAATCTGCATTCTTGTAGTCGATCTTGCCTTCGATCAGTTCCGCAGTGGCGACTGTCGCCGGCTTTAGCGTCGTTGAACTGAGAAGCGCAAACTCCTTTTCATTCAACTCGCGCGCCCGCCGGGCAGCCATGTTCACCGCCAAGTATTTGTTATCGACCACTTTTAGTATATCCTCAAGGTAAATCATTGGCATTTGGTATGTTCCCGCCTTTTCGGAGTGTTTCTATTCACAGCATAAACAAAGTTACCCGTCATCGCGTTCTGAACGAGACGTAAGCCACCCAATTCATCGCGAATGGCATTGCGCCTCTTTACTCGGCGCGTTCCGGCCTGATCGGTCTGGATTGGGGCATCCATACCGATGGACTGAACAATTGCCCCTAACTTAATGGTACACATTTATCTGCCGAGATGTCAAGTCAAAATTTAGCGTTTAGGTTGGGTTGATGGGGAAATCAATGAAAAATCGCGCAAGCGGGGCATTGGGAATTCGTCTGGCATTTTCTGGCATCGGTGCGGTTGGAAACCGCACCTACGGTATGGGGGCGATGGAGATTTCCTCGCCTTCACCTATTTTCCAAACAAGCTCTTACGCTTTTCGCCAGTGTGTTTATTCATTTTTTAAAACAACATCTCTTGTATTTTCGCCCACTGCCGCAAGGGCACGGATCGTTTCTGCCAATCTTTGAATTGTTCGGCTGTCGGTTTACATTGGTATTTTCAGATATGGATGGGGGATCTGATTCCTTGACGAAAAACCCCGGAACTTGAGTTATACGCCTCGTTCTCACACCGAACAGAATCTCTACCTCTTCCAAATCTCCCACTACTGACAGATCTACCCGTTTTCTATTGAATGCTTTCCGTATTAGAGGCAACTGATTGACTGCCTTCAAATGGATAAGACCGGAAATCAGGAAGCCATTCACTGTCGGAGGATTGAAATTATACAATCGTAATTGTGCGCGAAGCGCCTGAATACACTCCGACTTGGCATCGGCATGCGTTTTCCCTATCTCATCGATGCACTCTATTGCCGAGATGCAAGACTCGGTGTAGGCTGCATTGTCGGACACGTATTTTGACAACACCGGGATGGCTCTTGTTCCTATCATGGCATAAACGGTCGGTAACTCCGACATCGCCCAATCATCACCGAAATCGTTGATGAAATCAAACAGCGCCAACAACGGTTCGCTTGCCTGTTCCGCTCGGAGTTGCCCAAGCGTGCGCCAGGCGTGCACGGGAGCCCAGACTTCCAGGCTCTCGGAGTCAGCCCATTTAAGATCTTCATCAGTTGTCATTTCTATGAGTTCAGGGATATGTTCCTCCGTGAGCCCGAGTGACAGATAATTTGGCCATCCCGTTTCTTCGCGAGGATCCCCATACGTTAAAAGTTGCGCCACGGGCTCCGTGTAATTTGAAGTCATTATATTTTCCTCCGCTTGCGTTTCAGGCTGACTGCCAACTATGAGGTTGTACAAGCAATGTTGTCAATTTCGGATTGAAGATGTTTTCTTCCTTCCGCGTAATCCCGTCTTCGTCGCGAAATCAATCGCATTATACGTTTCCTTAGGATAATCGTCAAGCCCGAAGTCGTGTCGGGATAGCCGCATTATCACGGTTTGAAATCAGAAATCCCTTCCGTTTTGCGTTAAATTGTGTTATACTCAATACCTTTAGCGCCATCGCCACTACGCGGTTTCCATCAACGGCAGGGATAAACGCTAGATTTTTACCAAGGCGCGAGTCGTCTACAACCTTCCAAGCTTCCGAGTTATAGCGACAGCTAGGCTTTAATGCTGAAACCCGCGTTGCGTTTGAATGATTCTGCGAATCCATCTTCACCTTTAGAGGAGTAACAACTATGGCAGAAAACCATAACCTTCAAGCCGGTCACCTCCATTCGATCGTCCGCCGATTGTTTGTCGCAGCCGGCGCTCCGCTCCATATTGCGCAGGACGTAGCCCAAATCTTGGTGAATGCCAATCTCGCCGGTCACGACTCGCACGGCGTGCTCCGAATCCCCGGTTATTTGCATGGCATTGAAAGCGGCGGCTTGAGTCCTACCGCCGAACCTGTGATCATCAAGGAAACCGATACCACTTTGATAGTGGATGGGAAAACGTGTCTCGGTCATTTTGCGGCGCGACAGGCGATGACGTGGACAATTGCCAAAGCGAAGAAGTCGAATCTCTGCGGTCTAAGCCTGGCTAGCACGGGCCACATCGGACGATTGGGGGAATATGCGGAGGCGGCAGCTCAAGAGGGATGCATCGGGATTGTCACGACTGGCGGCGGCCGCGGACAAGCGGGCGCGGTCGTGCCGTTTGGCGGCGCCAAGGGCGGTCTCGGCACGAATCCCATCGCTGTCGGCGTTCCGACGGGCGACGATTCGCCATTCATCATAGACTACGCGACCAGCGTGATTGCCGAGGGCAAAATCCAAGTGGCGCAAAGCAAGGGGATTGACCTGCCGGAGGGTTCTATTCTGGATAAACACGGAAACCCATCGGTGAAAACGGCGGATTTCTACGATGGCGGTTCCATGTTGCCCTTTGGCGGGCACAAAGGATACGCGCTGTCGTTGCTCGTCTGTATGCTCGGCGGTTTGTCCGGGAACTTCGATATTGAAACGGAATCGATGAACGGGTATTTTATGCAAGCAATCAATATAGAGGCTTATACGCCTTTGGAAGAGTATCAACGGGGCGTGCGAGCTTTTCTCGACGGAATGAAGCGAACGCCCCCGGCGCCGGGATTCGACGAAGTATTGGCGCCGGGCGATTTTGAATACCGCACCCGAGCCCATCGACTCGTCCACGGAATCGACCTGCCGGACACTATATACCGGCAGATATGTCAATGTGCGGGGAAGTTGAACGTTGCAATGGAGGATGACGCTACCGAGGACATTGACCGCCAATTTTACGCGACATGACAGTGATTGTAGGTGGGCACTGCCCGCCATTCTGATCAGTTTGGGATAAATGGTTGGCTCCTCTGGCGCGCAACGTGACCGCGTTGATGGTGGGTAGCGCCCACCCTACAACTCCCAATCCCGACCACTTTGAAGATTCGGACGCATCAACCGTTCTGCCCGGAGGCACTTTTGAATCTCAAGCAGAAAGTAAAATTCGTCGCCGACACATTGGAAAAAACGCTTGGCGCATACGAGGGGAAACCTGAAGACAACGTCTTGGACTGTTTGATGCGCACCGTTCTATCTCAGAACACCAACGACGTCAACCGCGACAAGGGCTACGCCGCCCTAAGGGAGAAGTTCCCCACCTGGGAAGATGTGCAAAAAACCGATGTCGAGGCTATCGGCGATACAATAAAGATTGTGGGGCTTCATACCCAAAAGAGCCGCACCATCAAAGACTTTCTGACGTGGCTAAAGACGGAGCGCGGGGAGTTGGATCTGGAATTTATCTGCGGCATGGAGACCGAAGCCGCCCGGCAATACCTCTGCCGGCACAAAGGGATTGGCGTCAAGACAGCGTACGTCACACTCGCCTTTGTGTGCGGTCATGACGTGTTCCCCGTGGATACGCATGTGCTGCGCATCAGCAAACGGCTCGGGTTCATTCCGCCGAATTGTACTGCCGACAAAGCGCATGAACTGATGGGAGCAATCATTCCCAAAGGACGGGCATTCCCCTTCCACATGAACCTGATTCAGTTTGGACGACAAATTTGCAATGCCCGAAAACCCAAGTGCGATGAATGCGCCTTGACCGAGCATTGTCTGTATTTCAAAGGCAAGCTATAAAGAGTAATATGTGAGTCGATATCTTCGGGATTTGTGCAAGTTGCCCCGATTCATGGACAAGGATAAGGGTGTATAGTGATACGTAATGCGTAATACGTAAAAAAGCGGGACTTACGCAGCGCCAGCGAGTCGCGACCTGGAGATCGCTCCTACAAATGTTGGAGCATCTGTGCGGTTGGAAACCGCGAGGATTTCTATCGCACTCATTATCCATTCGCTTGATCCTACGGGGCTACTGAGTTGTAGGGTGGGCACTGCCCACCATTCTGATTAGCTTGGGATAGACGGTTTGCTCCCTTGGCGCGCAACGTGACCGCGTTGATGGTGGGCAGTGCCCACCCTACAATCACTATTCACTCGTTTGATCCTACAAAAGACGAAATTTCTGACAGCGCGGAGTATAACTTGAATTCCTATGCCTTATGGAAATTCTTGGGACACAACAATTGACCACACGATTTGACGAAGTTTAAGGAGAATTGAATGATTGCACCACATGGATCCGAGACGTTAAATCCACTCTATGTTGCGGATGATGTCCAGCGAGCGGCGATGCTGGAAGAGGCGCAAAATTTGCCGAGTATTGTCATATCCTCGGGCGCGGCATCATCCGCCGTGATGCTTGGTTCAGGCTATTTTAATCCGCTCACCGGGTATATGAACATCTCCGAAGCCCTAGGCGTAGCGGAGAACATGACCACCCCGGATGGGTTGTTTTGGCCCGTGCCGATAATGAACATCGTCAAGGCGGACCAACTCACGCCAGCGGTCAGGAATGCCAACCGAATTGCGTTGCGTGATCCGAATGTGGAGGACAATCCGGTTCTTGCTGTCATGGATGTTTCGGAGATCGAAGCCTTTGCCGATGCACAGAGAACATCGTTGATTGAACATACGTTTCGTACGACGGATCCGGAGCATCCGGGAGTCGCCGCTTTCAGCGCCATGGGAGATTTGGTAATCTCGGGGCAAATCCAAGTGATCAACTATTCCTACTTCAGAGCCGATTTCGCGGACACATTTCGGACAGCTCCGGAGATTCGCGAGGACATCGCGCAACGCGGCTGGAACAGAGTTGTGGCTTTTCAAACGCGCAACCCGATGCACCGCGCCCACGAAGAGTTGTGCCGCATCGCCCAAAAGGCGGTCGGGGCAGATGGAATCCTGATTCACATGCTGCTCGGCAAATTGAAACCGGGGGACATCCCGGCTCACGTGCGCGACGCTTCAATTCGGAAGATGGTTGAGTTCTATTTTCCCGAAAACACCGTGTCCGTCACCGGGTACGGCTTCGACATGCTTTACGCTGGACCGCGCGAGGCGCTTTTGCACGCCATTTTCCGCCAGAACTGCGGCTGCACGGATCTTATTGTCGGGCGGGATCACGCGGGCGTCGGCGATTACTACGGTCCCTTTGATGCGCAGACCATCTTTGACGAGATACCGGATGATGCGCTTGAAATCGAAATTTTTCGCGGCGACCATACCGTGTGGTGTAACAAATGCAATGAGATCGTCATGATGCGCGATTGTCAGCACGCGCCCGACGATTATCTCTTTCTGTCAGGCACAAAGGTTAGAGAGATGTTGGCGGCTGGCGAGATGTTGCCCGAAGAATTTTCGCGTCCGGAAGTCGCCGAGATCTTGATGCGGTATTACCAAGAGGAAGAACACGGCTAAGAAGAATGGAAGGTTGGAAGGATGGAGGTTTGTAGAGCGCGCGCTGCGACAGAAAATCCTATTCGCTATTCACCCGTTCGATCTCCATGGGTGCGTTTTCCCTTGCCCCAATGTGAGGTCAAGCGGGTTCGGCAATCATCATGCAAGCAATTCAATACGTCAAAAGTATCCCGCGATATTTGGCTGTGCGGATGCTAGGCAAGCATATCGGCGGACTATGCACTTCTGGCGTTTCGTGCATACGTCTGGCTGAAATCGACGAGCCGCAGGTGATCGGCGAGGCGTGGGTAAAGATTAAATCGCGCTTGAGCGGGATTTGCGGCTCCGATTTGGCGACGATTACCGCGAAGGGAAGCCCGTACTTTTCACCCTTCACTTCAACCCCGTTTGTGCTGGGGCATGAGGTCGTCGGGCATATCGCGGAAGTCGGCGCGGCGGTTGAGGGGTACGCTATCGGCGATCGAGTCGTCGTTGAGCCTGTGTTATCCTGCGCTATCCGCGGGATTCCGTCGTTTTGCCATCAGTGTAAGCAAGGCAAGTTTGCCAACTGCGAAAACATCACGAAAGGCGACATCTCCTCGGGAATCCAGACCGGTTATTGTCGAGACACCGGCGGCGGCTGGAGTGAATACTTTGTCGCGCATCAAAATCAACTTCATCATGTTCCCGAAGGTCTATCGGATGAGGTTGCCGTGCTTGCCGAGCCGTTCGCTTGCGCCCTGCACGGCGTGCTCAAAGCGGATTTGGATGATACCGATGATATCCTGATTATCGGCGCGGGAACCATGGGATTACTCACGGTGGCGGTCATCCGCGCCCTTGAAAAAAAGAACCGGATCCTGATTGTCGCCAAATACCCGCATCAACAGAAACTCGCCGCCGAGCTTGGGGCGGACGAGGTTATTCCACACGACAAGAATCTATACGCCAATTTTTGCCGTTTAACGGAGGCGGAAGCCCATCAACCGGAGTTGGGCAAACCCGTTTTGCTTGGTGGGGTCGATGTCACGTTTGACTGTGTGGCGTCATCCGCGACAATCGACGACGCGCTTCGCTTTACCCGGGCGCAGGGACGCGTTCTCCTTGTCGGAATGCCGGCTATACCCAAAAATATAGACTGGACATCAATCTGGTACAAGGAGTTGAAGGTCAGCGGGGCTTACACTTATGGCGTGGAAAACTATGACAGCAGGCAGATTCGGACGTTTGAACTCGGGATTCAGCTTTTGAAACAGATGGGAGAGCGGCTATTGCCCTTAATCGGAGGTCGATTTCCGTTGAAAGATTACCGGGGCGCCATTGAGGCAGCGCTGCGCACGGGACAGTCGCGAACTGTGAAAACACTCTTTGACCTTCAGGATTAAGACTCTGCCGAGAAAATTTGCCACGGCGCGCCATGGCGTGCCTGCGGAGGAATACAGCCTATGAAATACTTGACCTATTTCGGCAATCACCTAATCAACGCGGAATTGCCTGAAAACTCACAGATCTACTATGCGAAACCGCCAATCGCCGGCATTAAACGCGCCGACATTCCGGGTCACGTGGAGAGCGCCTTTGAAAATCCGCTGGGAATGCCTCCGTTGCGCGAACTCGTTAACGGGAACACCAAGATACTAATCGCTTTCGATAACAACTGTCAACCGTTTCCGATGACGAAAAAGCCCGATCTGCGCCAAGTCATGATTGAAACGTTGCTTTCAATGCTCTACTCCTACGGCGCCGAAAAGGCGAACATACAACTCGTTTGCGCGGGCGGCCTCCACCGCAAGATGAAGACGCCGGAATTGGCGTACATGCTGGGCAAGAAAATCATGAGCGAGTTTTATCCCGATCAGATGAGAAACTTTGACGCGGAAGATTCCGACAATATCGTCAGTTTGGGCAAAACGGATCGAGATGAAATCGTTGAGACCGACCGCGCCGTTGTGGAGAGCGATTTGGTCATCTATGTGGATACCATCCAGATTCCTCTCAACGGCGGGCACAAGTCGGTTGCTGTCGGGATGGGCACGTACAATTCAATCGCGCCGCACCACTCCCCGCACATGACCGCGGAAATCCCGCACGTCATGCAGCCGGAGCATTCGAACATGCACGATTGCATTGAGCGGATGAGCCGCGTCATTGAGGAGAATAGCAAGATCATGGTGCTGGAGGCGGCATTGAATGACGCCATTTACCCCTTGCACCTGCGCTATCTGGGCAAGCCAAACGACCGATGCAATCTTTTCGAGCGAGTGATAAAGGCGTGTACGCCGGCGACGATGTCGATGCTTCCGGAGGGGTTGAGGTCCAAGATTTTCAAGAGTATGCGCACCGATTACGATCCCGTCGAGATCAACGTCGGGACGATTGATGGCGTACACCCGAAAACGCTTCAAGTCATGAAAGATCAGTTGATGATCGATGTCCCGCGTCAATACGGCACGATGGTCTTCGGGCTTCCCGATTTGACGCCTTACGCCATCGGCGCGCGAATCAACCCTATTTTGGTCGTCAGCGACATTCTGGGCTACATATTCAACTGGTTTTATAACAAGCCGCTCATCAAGGAGGGCGGCGTCGTGATTATCATGAATCCGACATTCGAAACCTTCCACGAGGAGTATCATGTGCCTTACCGCCAATTCTACGAGGAGGTGCTCAGTGAAACTACCGAGCCGTTTGAAATGCAGAACAACTTTCAGGAGAAATACGCGCACGATCCCTTTCTGATCGACTGTTATCGGGACAAATTTGCGTATCACGGGTTTCATCCATTTACGGTGTGGTACTGGGCAACCTACGCATTGAAATACCTCTCCAAGGTTATCCTCGTTGGGCCAAAGGATGACCGCGTTGCCAAGCGCCTGGGCGTTGAGTGGGCGGGAAGTCTGAACGACGCCCTCGGCATGGCGCGGGAAATCTCCGGCGAAGATGATGTGGTGGCGTTAACAATGCCGCCGTTTATTTATGTCAACGTCCAATAAAGGTTTAACAACAGCCTATTTCTTGTAGGATCAAACGAGTGGATAGCGAGTGCGATAGAGATCCCCCAAACGAGTGGATAGCGAGTGCGATAGAGATCCCCCAAACGAGTGGATAGCGAGTGCGATAGAAATCCTCGCGGTTTCCAACCGCACCTACCAGGCATGCCCGAGTCGCGATTCGGAAGAATAATTGTCCATGGAGACTGACACTATGTCAAATCAAACGAGCAACAAAAAAATTCCAACTCCGGAGGAGCTTCAGAAGGAGTTCGAGGATTTGGTCAAGCAGAAATACGATGGGAATGTGCGCCTCGTGATGACGAGCGCGCAACCGCCCCCGGCGAAGACAGTCGATGAAGAGCCGCCTCCACCCAAACGCTCCTTCGATCTGAATTTCGATCTCAAACCCAGAGAGGTGAAGCGCTATCTTGATCGCTACGTAATTCAGCAGGACGAAGCGAAGAAAGCGTTGGCAATCGCGGTCTGCGATCACTATAACCACGTGCGCGAATGCCATGAGAACCCGAAACTTGCGGACACGGATTACTCGAAGCAAAATATCGTCATGCTTGGCCCAACCGGCGTGGGCAAAACATACCTCGTCCGTCATATCGCGAAACTGATTGGCGTGCCGTTTGTCAAAGCGGATGCGACGCGGTTCAGCGAAACCGGGTATGTGGGAGCAAATGTCGATGACATGATACGCGACTTGGTCACGCAAGCGGATGAGGATGTCGAGCTCGCGCAATACGGCATCGTCTACCTTGACGAGGCGGACAAAATCGCCACGCCTCCGAATATCATCGGACGCGATGTTAGCGGGCGCGGCGTTCAAACCGGACTCCTCAAGTTGATGGAGGAAACCGAGGTCGATCTTCGGGGCGGGCATGATCTCGCTTCTCAGATGCAAGCGATGATGGAGTTTCACCAGAAAGGCAAAGTCGGCAAACAGATTGTCAACACTCGCCACATTCTATTCATCATCAGCGGCGCGTTTACCGGGCTGGATGACATCATCAAGAAACGACTGAACCAACGAACACTGGGGTTCAACGCGTCGGTGCAAAGCGAAGGAGAGGAAGAGGACTACCATGAATTTGTGACGCCGCAAGATTTTATCGAGTACGGGTTTGAACCTGAATTCATTGGGCGTCTACCCGTTCACGTCATCTGTCAGAACCTATCGGTTGACGATTTGCATTATATTTTGAAACACTCCGAAGGCTCAATCATTCGCCAGTATGCACAAGCGTTCCGCGCCTACGGAATCAACGTGCTGTTCTCGAACAAAGGGCTGCGTCAAATTGCCGAAAAGGCGCATGTTCAGAAAACGGGCGCGCGCGCGCTGATGACCGTGTGTGAGAAGGCGCTCCGCGATTATAAATTTGAACTGCCCTCTACCTCCGTCAAGGAGTTTGTCGTCACTGAAAAGGTGGTGGATGATCCGGCGGGAGAATTGAAACGCATTGTGGAGGACGCCGCTCAAAACCGTCAAATCGTCATGCACGAGCAGATTCGCCAATACGAAGAGCGGTTTGAGGACGAACATAAGATGCGCGTGTCCTTCAACGATGGAGCAACCCAGCTCATCTGCGAAAAAGCGACAGAGGGCGGGCGCCCCCCCGAAGATATCTGCGAAGAGGTGCTGCAAAGTTGCCAGCACGGTTTGAATCTCATCAAGCAGAATACGGGACGGACAGAGTTCGAATTCACCAAAGAGGTGGTAGAAAATCCCGATGATGCGCTCGAAAGTTGGATCCGAGAGTCTTACAAAGCGAAAGCCGGCGAGGTTGAGGAAATAGAACAAGCGCTGTAGGAGGGATCTCCCGATCCCGACCAATCTCCGAATAGCTCGCCGTTGCAAAGGATAAGATATGCGAAAGCTAAGTATAGGCGCGCTGCTTTCCCTGACGGCGCTTGCCATCGCGTTCGGATTGATGGCGCGGGCGCAAAAAGACGATGCCGCGACTGAAGACAGTGTCACTCTAGCCAAACTCGGCGTATCGGAAACTCAAAAAACTCAGATTAAAGCGCTTTGGGAACTGAAACGCCAAGCGCACATTCAGGCGCTCAATGACCTGAAAATCTTGAACCGATTAGCCCGGGACAAAGTCGCATCGGAGGAAAAAATCGGAGAGGCGCTCCGAAAACTCCGTCAACGACGGATATCGACGAAACAGGAGATACGGACGGCCGAGGAGTCGCTCATTGAAACCTTGCCCGTTCGCGCGCAACTTCACCTGACAATCTTGGGCGTACTGGATAACGGTTTGACTCGCCGAATCGGGCGGACGCGCGGGAAGGAAGCCGTAGAGAGCGCTCACACAAGAGATGCCGAGAAAAGCGGGAAGCGGTAGGGAAGCGCGATTCGGAGATCGCTCCTACATTGCTTGGAGCATCGGTGCGGTTGGAAACCGTGGGGATCTCTATCGATCAAGCGAGTGGATAGCGAGTGCGATAGAAAATCCTACTCGCTATCCACTCGCTTGATTGTCGCGACCTGGAGATCGCTCCTACATGAGTCGGGTGACGATCGCGATCGGTCATTGAACCTGGATCAGGTTGGGCCGATCGAACCAACCATTACAATATTTTACCATACGGAGGACAATCGCTTTTGATGATACCCAATGACTATGAGGAGCGCCTATACGCCGGCGTTCTCGGCAAGATAATCGGCGTCTACTTGGGGCGCCCTTTTGAGGGTTGGACGTATGACCGGATCATGGCGGATCTCGGAGAAATCAACTATTATGTGCATGAACGGCTGAACATGCCGCTGATTGTCACGGACGACGACATCTCCGGCACCTTTACTTTTTTCCGGGCGTTGGCTGATTATGGGGACAGTCCCGAACTCACGCCGCAACAGATCGGTCAGACTTGGCTCAATTACATTATTGAAGGGCGGACTATCCTCTGGTGGGGCGGCATGGGCAATTCAACGGAACACACCGCCTTTTTGCGCCTCAAGGCAGGCACGCCCGCTCCTCAAAGCGGGTCGATTGCGTTGAATAGCCAAGTCGTCGCCGAGCAGATTGGCGCGCAGATTTTTATCGACGCCTGGGGGATGGCGTGTCCCGGAAATCCCGAACTTGCCGCCGATTTTGCGCGCCGAGCCGGGAGCGTTAGCCATGACGGCGAAGCCATTTACGGCGCGCAAGTCGTCGCCGCAATCGAGGCGCAGGCATTCGAGGAATCCGACATCGACAATCTGCTGGATACCGCGGTCGGTTTCATTCCCAAAGATTCGGTTATTTACCGACTGGTTGATGACCTTCGCGAGTGGCATCAGCGCGACGGTGACTGGCACGTGACGCGCGAGCGCATCGTTACCGATTACGGCTATGACACGTACGGCGGCAACGTGCACATGGTGCCGAATCATGCATTGATTGTGCTTGCTCTGCTTTACAGCGAGGACGACTTCCAACGCGCCCTGACCATCGTGAACACGTGTGGCTGGGATACCGACTGCAATTCCGGAAACGTCGGATGCATTATGGGAATCAAGAACGGCTTGGCTGGGATTGACGCCGGTCCCGATTGGCGCCGCCCCGTTGCGGACCGCTTGTATATTTCTGCCGCCGACGGAGGACGCGCTGTCACGGACGCGGCGATCGAGACATATCAGATTAGTAAGGCGGCGCGGGCGCTGGCAAATCAGCCGATTGAATCCCCCAAAAACGGGGCACGATTCCACTTTGAACTTCCGGGGTCGGTGCAGGGATTCACGCTTGAGGAGAGCCCGGAAAGCGACGGCACCGCGGTAATCGAAAACGTCCTCGGTCATAGCGCCGGCGGCAGCCGTTGCCTAGCCATCCGATACAATCAACTGGCGGTCGGCAGAATGGCGCGCGTGGGGACACCGACCTTCATACCGCCCGAAGCCATTGATATGCCGGGGTATCAGTTGATGGCGTCTCCCACACTCTATTCGGGTCAAACAGTGCGGGCGCGCCTCACCGCGGACGAGGCAAATTCCCAGACTGTGACATGCACGCTTTACATTCAGGTCTACGGAGCGGATGACGTTCCGGTCATGCGGCGAGGTGAGACACACGAGGTTCCACCCGGTGGCGAGGCGATCTTCAACTGGAGGGTGGATCCGACCGATGGCGCCCCTATCGCGGCTGTGGGAATCGAGGTGAGTTCGGACGCCGGAGCATCCGGTGTCGTCTACCTCGATTACCTGACCTGGGATGGCGCGCCGGAAGTTTCGTTGACCAAACCGTCTTCGGGCGGCACGATGTGGAAGCGGGCATGGATCGACGCCGTCGACAACGCGATTACCAGCAGATCAGACCTGACAGGCTATCGAATCATGCAAAATCACGACACGGGTTTATTTATTCAGGGGACGCGCGAATGGGAAAACTACTCCTTTTCCGCCGTGGTCAATCCGCATCTCGCCAAGCAGGCGGGAGTCGCGGTGTGCGTTCAGGGTTTGAAGCGATATTACGCACTCCTGCTTTGCGACGACGGGAGGGTGCGCCTGATTAAGGAACTTGACGGGCGGACAGAACTGGCGGCGAAAGAATTTGCTTGGGATTGGGATACGGACTATCAACTGCGTTTGGAGACAGCGGGCGGAAGTTTGGTTGCCTCCATTGACGGAGATGTCGTCTTCGAGCATTCGGACACGGATCTCCCGCTTCTGTCCGGTAGCGTCGCTCTGGTTTGCGCCGAAGGCAGGGTTGATTTTCGGGATGTTTCCGTCGGCGGGACAGGGAGATGATAGCGAGCTTGTTTGAATAGTAGCAAATTCGGTAGAGGCTATTGTAGGGAATAACGATCGTTATTCCCTACGGCAAAACCTACTCCAATCTTCTCACGCTGACTTCGATCTCTTTGCCGATGGGAACGCTGACGGTTTCCATCAGCGGGTGATCCGCCACCGCTTGGATGTACTCGTCCGATCCCTCTCTTCCGGGGATAACGTTGTCGGCGACGAGCAGCCCGCCGGGACGTAATTTGGAAGCGATAAGGTCGAGAAGTTGCACGTACAGCGGCTCCCAACAATCCAGTAGCACGAAGTCCAGCGGCGCCTCCATGTCCCCGAATGTCTCGCGCGCATCCCCCGCAACAAAAGTGACGTTATCCGTCAATCCGGCTTCCGCGACGTTCTTCTTGGCGATTTCAATCAACTTTGGATTGATCTCCAGAGAGGTAAATTGTCCTCCGGTGATACGCGCCGCATGAGCCAGCCAGACGGAGGAATAACCGTACGAGCTGCCAATTTCTACCAATCGCTTGGCACAGATGGATTGAGCCAGGATGTGACAAAGCCGGGCGGAGTGAGGGTGAAGGGTTAACATCGGTTCTCGGTTCGGATCTTTGCCCTGCTCGGTGCGTATGCGCCGATCCTCGGTGTCTTCCTCTTCCAATCGGTGAATTACACGTGAAACTTCCTCTTCTTGTATAGCGACCATAGATGTCGTTGCGACGATTCCCGGCGCTTATTCCTGAAGTTGGGAGGAACGCCGCCTCTCCTTTGATGAGTATGAATTGTTTTAGATATACTCCGCGCTGTCAGAAATTGCGTCTTTTGTAGGAGCGATCTCCAGGTCGCGACGTGCGTTCACGGCAGGTGCGGTTGGAAACCGCACCTACGGACTAGATGCTTGAAAACACGCAATTCTCGACAGCGCGGAGTATAGATAACCCGAGTTGCCACCTTGCTTGGAAGATAAGCAGAAACCGAGTTTTTTCCAACGCGGCAGCACGCGTTTAACCCAAATCACCCGTCATCTTCTGATAGGATAGGCAAATCCGAACCAGGCAGTAAGGCGTGGTGGGCAGTGCCCACCCTACAGGACTGAAGGTCGGTGGGCAGTGCCCGCCCTACAAGGCTAAAGGCTGGTGGGCGGTGCGTACCCTACGGATTTACTTTTACCGGCTTTCCCGATGCGCCCGAATCAATGAGGGCATTCAGGATAGCCAGGATGTGCAGGTTGTTCCTGCCGCTGGTCTCCGGTTCGGCCCCTCCGTTCACCCAATCGGCAAACGTCACGGCGACGTGTTGGTCAAGCTGATCGTCGGACAGCCCGGGGTCAATTTCCAGCGGCTGCAATCCGACGTGACGATCAGTTCCAACGAGCAGAGTCTCCTCGCCGCCAAACGCTCCGGTAGCGCGCAAGACGACGGCGCCGCGTTCGCATTCGGCGCGGAACTCGTTGCTCTCGGCGCGCGCATCGGACGTGGACACGATGACAAAGCGCGCCCCGCTCTCGAAGGTGATTTCGGCTGTGGCGGTCGATTCGCGGCGCCACGTGGTCGCCGGCGGACGGTAGGAATGGCCATACACTTCGACGACATTCTGGTTCACCATGGCGATTAGCGCGTCAATCTCATGGACGGTCATCTGCCAGAGTTGCGAATGCTCGGAATCCGGATATTCGCCGCCGCGGGCTTTGTAGGTCACCATGTGTCCGGTCTGAAGTTCGCCGTAAGCCTTCTCCGTCATAAAGCGGCGAATCGTGCGCCGCCCGGGCTTGTAGCGCCACTGTTGGGTGACGACGATCTTTAGACCGCGCGCCTCCGCCATCTCCGTCAACCGTCTGGCTGGGGCGACCTCAAGCGTAAAAGGTTTCTCCACCATGATATGCTTGCCGGCTTCGATCACCTCTTCGACCAGCGCGTCGTGGCTGCGCGCCCAGGTTGCGACCACGACGCCGTCACACTCAGATTTCTCCAACGCTTCGGCGAGTGAGGTGTAGGCGAGGTTGGCTGGCAGCTTGAGATTGTCGATTGCGGTTTTGAGCCGATTTTCGTCAATGTCCACCATTCCGACCAGTTCAAACCTGTCAGATAGTGTCAGTAGACTTCGGGCATGCGATTGTCCGCGGCCGCATCCGACGACAATCATTCGGAGGCGGTTTGCGGCGTTATTTGTGGTCATAGGATTTTGTCGGTGAAGGCTGGTGGGCAGCGCCCACCCTACAGGACATCGGTGAAGACTGGTGGGCAGCGCCCACCCTACAGGACATCGGTGAAGACTGGTGGGCAGTGCCCACCCTACAGGACATCGGTGAAGACTGGTGGGCAGCGCCCACCCTACAGGACATCGGTGAAGACTGGTGGGCAGTGCCCACCCTACGGGACATCGGTGAAGACTGGTGGGCAGTGCCCACCCTACGGGAAACGGGTTTGTGCGTCGGACAACCATTCCAGCGTGAATCGCGCAAACGTTAACTTTTCGACGGGACGCTCCTCCCCGCGCTCGTAGCAACATCCGATACTGTTATCCGGCAGAGAATCTGGTGCTCCGCATTGTCGAATGCGGGCCCATCGCGTTTCAGCCACAACTCGATTGTCCAATGCTCAACCCTCGGCTTGGGCGTGATGTCGGGGTGGAGCAATCCCCAGGCGTTTCTGCCGTAGCTTTGCCCCTCCTCTTTCGCCGTATAAGCGGGCCCCCCATCCGGTCCGGCATTCGGTTCAAGCACGGGCACGCCCTTGTCGTTGGCGACCAACTTCCCTCCCGCGATGCCGAGATTTGTCCACGCCTCCGGATGATCGGGATTGTCTCTCGCGTCGAACCAGAGCTGGGGGTCGGGGACGTAACCGAGTGCTATCGGAACACGAAACGTCAGAATCAGTACGGCGCCGAGAATTAGGTCTGCCTTTTTGCGTGCCATTGTTTGCGACATGTCCACCTTTCGTTGCGTACAAAGTATATAATAGAGCGCTCTGTGTAGGCAAGCGAAAAATATCGTTTCCAAGATTGGCTGAAAGGCAGTGGGGAAAAACAGTTGCCAGTAAAGGCAGTGGTTAGTGCAGAGTGGTGAGTGGCGAGTGAGGAAGAGGGGAAGACTGGAAGGGTGGAAGGCTGGGAGGGCTATGTTGTTATGCGGTATTTGCCGAGGAATATCAACGGCGGGAACGGCTTGATGTTGCTCTTGTGTTCGGGCATCTTCAGGGGCTCTTGGACGCTGTACGCGAAGTGGTAGCGGGAGAAGCGGAGGGGTGGGAGAATTATGAATGCAACGGATCATTCCAGATATCAAAGGCGGAGTACGTGTCTTTGCTGATACCGCGTTTGATTAAACCTTCGTAACTCTCGTCATTATGCAAAGCGAGTTCACATACATGGGGGTGTTCGTCCTCCCCTTCAAACCAGAAAAGTCGTTCCGTTCTATTGCCGCGAGGATAAACACGGCAGTCGCAATTGCCTACTTGACCTGAACCGCTATTTCTAAGTTGTGGATCACGCAGTTTTCGAAGGGTCCGATCAAAAAGTTTTTGCGTAGCGGGATTCGAATTCTCATAAGTATTTTTGGCATTTTCAGAGAGTAAAACCGGTGCATACGCGTAACTGACTTGCCGCTCGCGAAAAGCTTGGAAGAAAACCTCCCCGGCGGGAGATAGGGAAGTGAAACCTTCCTCATCAGCGAGTAGGAAGCCAATTTCTTCCGGTAACCCATTTAGGCGTGGAGTGACTTCAGGGGTGGGGCGATAGTCATCCGTGATCCACTCAAAAAACTCCTCATGATCGGCAATTAACGAATAATCCCAACCGATGGGCGGCGCCGGCATCATGATGATGTCTTTGAATAACTCATGAATGTAAAATACCGGAACGTTGAACAGCAATCCGATTAGATTTGCATACGCCATCTCCGCTTTGAAACCACCTGTTGCATTAATTAATACCTCACCCGAACCACCTGATTTATATTTCTGAACCAATTCGATCAGGGTTGAAACAAGTGAACGCAAGCCTTTGACTTTGAAAGAACTCTCTGTGTATGTCAAGTTAGGGATTTCCTGAAGTTTGACTGTGTAACCTTTTGATTCATAGTGAGTGCAGAGGGCTTCAGCGCACAATTTGCCCTTCTCGGTCTGCGAATATAGGAAAACAATCGCATCATCCTCGGTTAGAATACGTGAAAGAGAATTGGTTTCAGCGCTCGCAATAACAGGATCTGTATGACGCAGATAGTTTGACAATGCTTGGTCATCTGGATTGTTCCCACCGTGCTTGTTTGGTGCAATTAGCGATATTCCCACCGTGGTTAGTATTGTACGCATGACTCCTCCCTAGAGTCTTTGAGGCACTACCGCAAGATTTGCCTTGGACCGGACTCAGCGGTCAGTGATGAGTTGACTCAGGATGCCCGACTCCAATCATGACGGAGAGTCCGACAGTTGCTCGGGGCATGTGATTTTGGTGCAAGAACGATCGACCAACTCTATCACCGCCGCATCAACGATGCCTGCCAAGTGGCTGCTGTCTTCGGTTGCGTCGTCATAGCCTACAATCTGCCTGATTTCCAAGCGCAGGGGCAAGTCCGTCTTTTCCAACTCCTCATCTTCAAGCGGCAGCCAAATTTCCACGCCGCGTTCTTCTACCAATTGTATCCAAGGATACTCACCGCGGGAATTTACATCATTTCCCCAGAGGGCATGATATTCCGTGAGGGAGTCACACACTTCGTCCAATTTCAGGAGACGGCTCTGCCAAGGACAGTCTTGGTCCCAATGCTGCCAGGCGTGCCACTCCCCCTTCTCGCCAAACAGCCGGAGATCGCTAACTCTTTTCCAATCTATCGGCTGTCGCGCATTTGGAGGCCAAATTATCTCGTTTTTTTCCTTGTGCGCAACACCAAAACCGATGAATCCCGGTTCTTGCAGGAACACCCACGCCGCGTCTTTATCGGTCACGTCACACACGTGACCGCGCACCAATGCATCATCAAGTTTGTCATGCGGTTCAATTTGCATTAGCGTTCTCCTCTCCATTGTCGCCGGGTCGCCTTGAAGCCGCGGGACGATTGGAATAACACTGGGCTTCCTCCACGCAACTTTCAAGAAATGCGGCGTTACCCGTGGCAATCTTCATACGGTCCACCTCATTTTCGAGTTTCCAGATGCCAGCGTCGGAGCAACCGGGAGATTTATATCTTAACTCCGCTTGTATGCCTTGCAGCGTGCCGCGCCCGTTGCTGGTTTCGCCTCCGAGAGCGGCGTGACCTGTCCAGAAATCGCGTAACGTCAATAGTAATAAACCAATTTCTGCGTTATCTGGCTCCTCCAATGTCAAAGTCAATTGGATATGTCTGTTCTCCATTTGCTTCAGCGGAAGCGGATAAATCGGTTTTTCGTTAAACAGTGCATTTTGCAGACTGCCACCCGTAAACCGATCAATTGCAACGCGATTCTGCCAAACGAGGTCCGCACTTTTCACAAGGCGTTCATCAATCAATATTCTGCTCATCCACAAATCGCTTTGTGTGTTATCTCCATCTTGCTCATGTACAGGACCGAATATTTCACAAACAGCGTCTCCATCTTCGATTTGTTTGTTCCAATTCAGCGCATTTGCAATCAGTGCCGCACGGTGTCGGAACGCCCCAGCAAAAGATGTACCGGGAACAACAGGTTCACCATTAGAGAGCAGATGTGTCATATCCGGCACTTCCTCAACAGGTGCACTTGGATCTACCGATGCACTACGGATTAGCAGGGATGTGCGTAGTTCAAAATCTGCTGCTATATGGATGTAGGACTGGTTGGATGCCAAGGGTTGCGGCGTTAGGTCTTTGTTGTTGCGTGTCATGACATCGTTACTTAACCACGTCAAGACATGATTTTTATTCTTCATCCGCAACTCGCGTGTTTCCCAAGATTCGACCTTACCACGTCCGTAGCCACGTCGTGTGCGGGCGCCCAGTCGGATTTCACCTTGTTCAAACGCATGTAGCAGTCCAAAAAAGAGATTTCTTAGTTCCGTTTCCTGATGCACATCTGCTTTTCGGATAATACATTCCAGATCAATCTTGAACTCAGTGTCACGTTCAACTACCTCCACATCAAATTTTGCTTTGTCCACAGCCGTCCCGGATTCAGCAACTATGCGGACACCATCACGGATGAATGTTGTTGGTTTCTCGGTGACACAAGTTGCATCTGCTACGATTAAAGCGCTCATGGTATCATCCTTGTCCGCGCCGCCAAAGAGTCGTTTCAGTTCCGGTGTCTCCCCAGCGATGCCCTTCTTATACGTATCCCAAGTTAAACACTGCTGGGCAAGGTAACTACGGGCTGCACCTGCGATAGATGCCCCCGGGATGAAAGGTTTTCCGTTTGCGTCTTGTAGGAGACACATATCCGCAATACCGGTTTCATCGCCACCAAAGTGTGCGACGGTCTGTAATTTCCAAATACCGCTAGCGTAGAGTCGGCACTTTACAGAATCATCTAACGGTTGGGTGGGTATATTTGTCATTTTGATGTTCTCTATTGTGTTAATGTGGTGTTATGTCATGATTTTCGACGCAATGCTGTGATAAGATAATCCAGAAAATCTTTGCACAAATTCCAACTTTCTTTCTCCAAAAGGTTATTAACCATTTCTTTACGTGTATCTTGATCACAATCCGATGCTATTTTTTTAACGTAAGAATCAATCAAATTTTTAGTGAATTTTTTCGGATCTTCGCCAGCAGTCATAAACAGAGAGAAAAGTGTTAATTCGTCTGGAGGATCGAATTTTGTAAGTCCCCCCTTGTCAATTCGACAACCTTTTAGTTTTTCTTCCGCAGGTTTTTTGCGCAGTTCAGTTAAATTTTTTACCAACGCGTCCTGATCTTGTTGAATAAAGTGTCTGAGTCGTCCCAATAGCGTATTGTTGGGTATCTTATTATCTTTGTGCATCTCATCGGCAATGTGCCTTGCGTCTTTCTCCATATCCGATTTACAACGGTTTTCGACGATTCCCTGTAGCAGCCTTTGTATTTCTTGAGGCGCTTTTTTAGTAGGTTTTTTAATATCTGCTTTTTGAAAAGGCTGTTCACCCTTACCTGTCAAATCGAGTTCGTATTGTCGGTTGACTGCAACGCGTCCATACCCCTCACCTTTGCGTAACCCGATTCCGTTCTGTTCCAGTTTCACAAGTCCTTTTTTCCCATCCTCACTCAGTTCTTGTTTTAACTTAAACTCAAAAACGCTTCCGGCAGCAATGGCAAGATGTTGTTGCCGTGGGAGTCGTAAGTGTGTGTGATAGCCAATTATCATCTCTGTTCGCGTATAACTGGCAGTAAGCTCCAACTCATTGTCACTCGCTAAATCTAGCAGATTTACCAACTCGCGTATAGGAAAATCGGCACCGGGATGCCCTTTGTCATTAACTGCCAACATGGGAGATAAGGTAGTAATAATTAGACGATTATTATGAAACGGTGGCGTGTATGTTGTTTTTGCTATATCAATAAATCCTTCCCATTCTATATGCTTGTTGAGGTCCAGTGGAGTATTGTCTATCCATGTGAATTGTGCAAGCCCGTATTGTGCGCTTCGCGATCTTCCGAGTTTTATCGGGTTCACGTTTTCTAACAATTCTTTCAAATTATTAAGATCGTCTTTTGTGCCTAAGACAGCGCCTTGAAAGGATTGGTCTGGTTGTATCGCTTCATACTTAAAGAGCGCGCCACTATTTTCTGTCGCGCGCCCGATTCTACGATCGTTTGAAGCGCGAGCATGGTGATAGTTTAACGCTGTTGCAACCGTAGTTGTCTTTAATTTTTTCGTGTATATTCTGGCGAAACGGCTACCAATTCGTCTTTTCGGTTTCCTTTTCTGTTCATCGTTAAGTGTCTCGCTGAAATCTACCAATGTTTTGTTTTTTTCTTTAAATTCTCGAATTGAGTGCGGGACAGGGACGGTGCGTTGATCTAATTCGTCATCCGCATTTCGGTCATGGACTTCGGGGTATGCAGTGAGGAAACGTAACCCTCCATCAAGAAAGGCATTACAGAACGCTTTATCTGTCGGTGCGTGGCTCGGATCTTTCAAATAGTGCCATGCCGCGGCGCCCAATAAATGGCTTCCTGGAATGTCTTGTCGGGTAACAACGGTGTTTGGGTCCCCATTTACAACTGGGATAACTGTGGGGTTTTTTAACGTCAATCTATATCGCAACACATGTGAGGGTGTGCCTGTTTTTGAAACTGCATTAAAGGTTATTTTCTTACTGGAACGTATAGTATCTGCCCCTGCAATCGAAGGTAGATCGAGTTGCGTTAGATCAGGTGTTAGGTCTTTTTCATGCCCATTATTTTCTTCAAACAGACGACATTGGACCCTACCCAATCCTCGTGTGCGTGCCGTTCCCATATATCGTAGTGCAGCTGCCCCCAATGCCAATGCATTTTTCAGTTCAGGATTTGGTGTCTCGCTAAAATGGACGGGAGCTCTGAAAACCCAACCCGATTCCAACGTGCGCGTCAGGCGTAGCGTATTCTCTTTCGCGGCGCCAGTATGACGGTCAATTGCGGTTTGTGTTCGCACGCTGGTATAATAGTCCATTACATCGTCAACGAGGAGGTTCGGCTTTTTTTCCTTACCATCCTGATAAAACAAATATTTCAGCCAATATCTCAAGGAATCAGCCTGTTTCAATTCCGCATTCCCGATATTGAATCGGGCACTCCCGTCATTAGGTTTCTGTCCCGTTTTACCGAAGATACTATCTACGGATGCGAACGTTTCTCCGCACTGCTTCCAAGCATCGGTTACATCAAGATAAGCCTCACGCCACAACCCTTTGAGTCGCCTGCCGGGTAGGATAGGTAACCCCAAGACATCAAATGCGATATCCCTATCCACCACCCCAACGCGTCCTTCGCCAGCAGCAGACGTTAGGGGCGATATGAGTTTAATTTCCAAAAAATAAGCGCTCATGTTTGTTCCGCCTCATCAGTATCTTTTGTGTCAAATTGCGATGTAGAAATCAAGTGCTTCCAGCGGATCGAAGTATGGTGTTCTATCCTTATCAGTTGTCCATCCGGTATCGTAAGTAGTCGGATACATGCCATTATGACGCGGCAACTCCATATTACGCCATTTTATCCCTTCAACGAATTGTTCCGTAACGGTGGGGCCTTGCGCTAAAACCTGCATGAGTCCTTTAGCACGGCTACGGGGCCAATTCTTTGACTTGAACCCTCGCAGTATTTGCTCAAAAGAATCCCATCCTTGAGGATTTACTTTTTTTTCTTTCAACACTTCATAAGGACGGTTGTCTAACTGATGTCCGCCTTCAAGGCAACGATATTGCGTTTCTCTGAGTGTTCCGATAGAACCTGTAACTCCGGCTTGAATGATTTGAAAATCCAGCCAACTCCCCCGTGAATCCTTTTTATCTCGGCGATATGTTTTTGCTAATCCACAGAGTTCATCTGCAAATCCATAGGCTTGTGCAAAAGGAAATTTTGTGGGGACAATTGCAACACCGGCACAAGCGTCAACATATTCAGGTTTATCCAATACCATAACCTTGCGTGCGGTGAACTCACGTAGGTAATAAGCCGCGAGATATAGTCCTAAACGTCCATCACATACAAACGTCAGATCATCGCCACCAAAGACAATAGGGCGTATCGGAAAGACTTTTGTAGTGTCTACCGATAAGTCGTCTTTCAGGTTGAGCAGTTTCGTTTGGAAATGATGCAATGTTGCCAATAGCGCTTGTAAGGACTGATGAGACACTGACGCGGAAAATGCTCGCAAGTTATGGATGAATTTCGCGTCGTCTTGCGGTTCATCAATCACCCTATTGAGTAGTTCGCCCAGTCCATTGCCATCCGCATGCACCAGAGCGATGTAGGATTGTCCTTCACTGCCACCTAAATCTTTCTCCGGTTGGATAGCAAACCTTTGTCCTTCTTTCAGCGCGGAATTGATTTCGTTTGTCGCGTCATTTTGATCTGCCGCTTGTCGTTTGCGCGCTGCAGGTTCTGATATCCATTGATCGGTCTCGTAAGGTTCTCGGCTTTGTCTACTTGCGGCAAGCCCTGTGCTTGTGCAGTTGCGGACGACAGGTAGACCTGCTAATGTTGCCCCGAAAGGTAACGCTTCCTCGCAGCGTGTCAGGTCTTCCAATGCCGTGCGATATGCCGCTGCCAATGAGTTCTTTACCTCACTATAGCCAACGATCACACGCAGCCCAGGCGCTGTATTCAGCAATATTCGGCTCCACGCCTTGACTATCTCAATGGCGACTTTTTTGTTTTTGCACAGCAATGCAGCATTTCCGCCACCAACGTATATGAGGTTCGCATCCGCATCGTTATCTATTGGAACATCAAGTTTTGGTATACTCCCGCTTGCGCCGGATACTTTGTCTGTATACGCTTTCCATCCCTTGGTAGAAATAGAATAATCAGACAGTTGTATCGTCTCAATCAGGTCTTGTTCAAGAGAGCGTTTTGCTAAATATGAAGCGCCAATGTTCTCTTTTAAACGGTTGCTCTGAAAGATGTATTGCTGTAAACTCGCGGCGCTAAATACGACAACGCATTGCCCCGCATAGTTAGAAGTTGACATTGATATTTCCTTTACCAATTCAGATCGTCTAGATACCGCATAAATTTACTCGTTAGCCCATCCAAATTTGGCAGTTTATTTGCGTTGGATTTACCCCATACCCTTATATGTGGATTATCATCACCCATTTCATCTTCTAATCCAGATTGGATGTCTGCACAAGAATTATTTTCAGCAATACAGACGGTTATGCATTGTGCTTCATCGCCACCCAATTGCCTTGCACGTATTATTCCCTCCATCGCTTTTAATTTTATATTACCAGCATCATTATCAAGAGTACATGAAACAATCACAACCTGATATCCCAATACAGCTACAACATCAAGTTCAAAATCGTTAGGACTGCTTCTGTGTCCAGGACGTGGAACACGTTGGGCTTTTAAGCCTCTATAGAGTTGCCAATGGTCGCGTCCTCTTCTTTTAAGGGCATTCTTAAACGCCGCATAAGCGCCATATTCAAGAATGAAACCTGAATTTTCACCCGTCAAGCGAAAAGCAGGAGGATGAGGCCAGCCAGCATTTAGCCATTGCGTTCCTCTACATATTTGGTTTGGAATAGGTTCTCTGGGTGGGTTTATAAACGTAACACCGTTGAGTTCGGCGATGTTCTTGAGATCAATTTCAATACCTTCTCGTGTATCTGGCACATGCAGAAGTGTCCTACTCACTATTTCGGGCCCCTTACTACCTCGCGGGTTGAGATAGGACGTATTCACGTCAGTGTCTGGAACTCCTGATAATGTTTTTTCAATGATAGAAGTTGTTTCAACGCCCATAGACTTTGTGCCGCCAGTGTAATGGATGTGGAATTCGTTACAAGATGCAGGACGGGTTCTAACAACATTATTCTGAATTGCATCATGTATGCCCCGTAGGTCACCAGGATCAATTGGAACAGCAGGATGGATGGTTGTTCCTGGAGATTCTTTGCTTATTCTTTTTTCCAATAGGTCTTTTTCATTTTCAGACTGGACTGTGTGGATGAACCTAAGTTCAATTGAATTCCTAATTTCTTTTTTTAGATGTTGCCACGCGACCCATATAGGCAGTGAATTCGTTCCGACTGTCATAATAAGTTGTGTACCCATAACTTATAGTTTCTCCTTATGTGCCAAAGGTTACCGCCCACCCATTTTCTGCTCCGGTTTAGAAGGATTATATGGTAAAGCCTTATTTTCTGTAACTTTCGGTAGTGCAATTTTTTCCCCCCTCCTGATTACGCTTTCTGCCATTCTCGTTATCCATAAACCATTCATAGTTCTTCCCACCTGGGTCGGGTTTAGGATACCGACGCGGGTAGTGGATAGGATATTTGCCATTTGGCCCTTTCAAAACTTGTCTGAATCCTTCAATGAAAGACAACTCTTTAAAATTCTGTTCTTTATAGGCATTTTTCATACTGTCCTGGAATTGCTGAATACAGACGCTGTGCTGATGAGCATCAAGCGCTGCTGGCGAACACGCGTTTATGTTTGCGTAATATGTTTTCCAGTCCTTACCACTGCCGAGAGGTATACAACCATTTTTCACGCGTGTATCGTCAATTTCCATCCGGACACTCCCAAAACCGAGAGGTTTACCGTAGCCGAGTCTGAAGTAATGATCTTTAGGAAGTGCCAACAGCCAGAGTAACGCGCCCACCTCAGCATATTGCAGGTTTTGTACATATAGAGAGACTTCAAACGTAGTCCCAGGCTTAATCCATCCATTTATGCTACGGTTCTGTGAATCGGTTTTATCGCCAGTGCGGCGATATTCGCGGTTTTTAGCCGATGGATCCCAATATTCAAGGTCATTTTCTGCTTCGTATCCCTTATGATGCCAGTAGTGTTTGCGTCCTCTCAATCCTTTACCTTCGGCATAGCCGGCATCTGACTTGCTTATGCCATCGTCTTGTGGATTACCTTGTGCATCCTTGGCGACATAAAAACGAACTTGTTCAGGCTTAGGCTGTCCGAGGATTGTCAGCGGCAGGGGGGCATTCTTAAAACCTTCAACGACGGAGGGACGCGCGCCATTTTCACAGACCACACGGATGCGGCTTTTATAACCCTTTTTATTTTCATCATCCGTTTCTTGATTCTGATCCCGTGTCTGAAACACCCAACCGAACAGTCGGTCCGCAGGGGACAGTTCGTTTCGACATTTTGCAGGTTTTAGTGAAAAATGTAGGAGCTCTTCAGGGCTTTTTTTGTACTTTACTTTCTGCCTATCCACGCGGTAGGTTAGTCGGTCAGGATTATGGAAACAAGAATACCGCGAGTTGGTAATCACCTCATAAGCGCTGCGCAACATGCCGCGCAAGGAGGATTCCGGGATATAATCAAGCACGTCATAAGGCTTGTCTGGTGGATGGTCTTTGCCATCGGTTTTGGGCAGCACCAAGGGCGTAACCGTGGTGAGTTTAATCGGGATATGCCCTGTCCACAAGCCATCCTTGAGCGACGCATGATCTAGGCCTTGGTCCAACGGATTGAAATCGCCGGCAAACCCTTTGTGTTTTATTGCATCGCCGCGTGGAGGCGTAGGAACAAAAGTGTAGGGGTTGTGGAAGTGGGGCGCGTCCGTTGACGTGGAAGACTGTTGAGAAGAAGCGCTATGTGACGAGCCAGACTGCTGTGAATGGGGCTGAGGCGCGGCGGGTTGGTCTCGCGTAACTCTTAGCGGTCGTCCCATCAATTTTTTATTATTTAACTGTTTAATCGCTTCCTTACCTTGTTGATCGTTTGGCATTTCAACTATGCCCGAACCATCGGATTTACCTTTGTGGCGACCACTCTGGTGAAGGTTGATTTTGGCACTATCCACCTCCCCACACTGTTCAAAGTGTTTTTTCAAGTCCGCTTCCGTGGATTTGAAATCCAAATTGTCAATGTATATTCTCATTCTGTTGTCCCTCTGTAAATCTTAAATCTGTACGTCAATGCGCTGTGTCTGTCAAGCAACCTCCCAAGACATCCCAATCATACCATAGCGTCACCGCTATGTCAACACTTTTATGGCGAATTTGGACGGACAATCAATCCCCACACACAAACCACTCGCCTTGCTCCTCACTCAATCAAATTCCCCACCACAAACTCCGGCTTCGGAGAGTGACTGATCGCCACGACATACTTGCCCAACTTGGGGTCGTAGCACGCCACTGCCTCGAACAGGTGCGACAATTTGTGCGCCAAGACCATGGCGACGGGCAGGGATGCAGGCCCATTGACTTTGAGCAATCCGCCACTGCCCAACTCGCCGGATTTTGTCATCTCGTCCAGACGCGCCGCGGCGTCTTTGACGATCTGTCCGTTATGGCTCGGCGCCCCGAAGTCGACGCGCAGTATGCCATCGGCGTCGCGGGTGATGGTGTAGGTGGGGGGTTGCGCGTTTCCCATGACGGGTGTCCTGTAAGAGCCGTATTTAGACAACTACAAGCAGGAGTTTAACACGCTTTTTGTTTTTGTGCAAGAGGAAAAGGCAGTGGCCAGTGGTCGGTTGCCAGTGGCCAGTGAAGGGCTTGGATTGACGGATCTGCTGTCGCGTGATTGGCCGGTTCGCGTCAGGTCGGTCACGGCAGGAAGCGCGCGTCTTACAAACTCTCCCCTCAAAAGACGCTAGGAAAAGCAGTGGCTAGTGGTCAGTGGCCAGTGAAAGGCTTGGATGACTGAATGGATTCCGCTGATGGCGCCTTTCGGGTCGCGTCAGTCTTGACAGGAAGCATACGTTCTGCAAAATCTGCCCACAAAAGACGCTAGGAAAACAATGGATTGTGATTAGTTGATGCCGCGTGATGAACCCCAACTAGCCGCTCTGCACTAATCACTCTCCACTGTCTTTTCCAATTCCCTCTAAACGGGAAGTACCTCTGTGACGGACGAGTTGGAAGATTTAACCGCGAAAGAGACGGAGGTCTCAGAAAAACTGAGGCCTCCGTCTCAGTTTTTCTGAGACCTCCGTCTCGTTTCTATTCCCTCTAAGCGGGAAGTACCTCTGTGACGATCAGACGGCAAGAATCAATCCACGGATAGGGGCATAGTTTCTATTCCCTCTAAGCGGGAAGTACCTCTGTGACCCGAGTGGACCGGTTGGCCTCACATTCCCAATATTGAGTTTCTATTCCCTCTAAGCGGGAAGTACCTCTGTGACTCAATTAACTTCACGGCATTAAACCACCACTCGTTTTGTTTCTATTCCCTCTAAGCGGGAAGTACCTCTGTGACTCAAGCCACAGCTCCCAGCTGTGGCTTGCACTGTTGGTTTCTATTCCCTCTAAGCGGGAAGTACCTCTGTGACTAGGTGACCAACCCCAAAAGTCGTGAGGATGACTTTAAGTTTCTATTCCCTCTAAGCGGGAAGTACCTCTGTGACCGTTGCAGGATGCATCAAACGCCCGCCAGGAAGTATGTTTCTATTCCCTCTAAGCGGGAAGTACCTCTGTGACGCGGACGGACACCTTCAGTTCGGTGAGCCATGGGAAAGTTTCTATTCCCTCTAAGCGGGAAGTACCTCTGTGACGTAAGGGCCTAAAAATTTAGGGAGGTTACTTAACACGTTTCTATTCCCTCTAAGCGGGAAGTACCTCTGTGACGAGCCAGAGAGCCGTTTCGCCCCGCCCCACGCCAACGTTTCTATTCCCTCTAAGCGGGAAGTACCTCTGTGACTCCGCATACTCGCCTATGTGTTAGGGGATGTGGACATGTTTCTATTCCCTCTAAGCGGGAAGTACCTCTGTGACAAGTATCATGAACACCGTACAGAAGTTGTCATGGAAACGTTTCTATTCCCTCTAAGCGGGAAGTACCTCTGTGACCAATCTACGCCCTACGAGGGCGGCCGGCATCGCCGGTAATTTTCCTTAGTTTCTATTCCCTCTAAGCGGGAAGTACCTCTGTGACTAGCGATGAAAATTGTTTGAAACCTTAACAATATTAGCGTTTCTATTCCCTCTAAGCGGGAAGTACCTCTGTGACTGTGCCTTTACACCTTCCACGACTAACCTAATAACCTGTTTCTATTCCCTCTAAGCGGGAAGTACCTCTGTGACAGTTTAGATGGTTCAACAACACGGGAAAAAGTTACACTAGTTTCTATTCCCTCTAAGCGGGAAGTACCTCTGTGACGGAAAGCATATTTTCATTTATCCTGGCACGCACACAGTTTCTATTCCCTCTAAGCGGGAAGTACCTCTGTGACGAAAGCGTTTCCCCCACAGGGATCGGGAGTCAACTTCGTTTCTATTCCCTCTAAGCGGGAAGTACCTCTGTGACAGTTTAGATGGTTCAACAACACGGGAAAAAGTTACACTAGTTTCTATTCCCTCTAAGCGGGAAGTACCTCTGTGACGGAAAGCATATTTTCATTTATCCTGGCACGCACACAGTTTCTATTCCCTCTAAGCGGGAAGTACCTCTGTGACGAAAGCGTTTCCCCCACAGGGATCGGGAGTCAACTTCGTTTCTATTCCCTCTAAGCGGGAAGTACCTCTGTGACTGACGGCAAAAGACGCAAACGAACTGGTCGTGTCATTGGTTTCTATTCCCTCTAAGCGGGAAGTACCTCTGTGACGGGTCCATAGAATAGGAGATTGAAAGATGAGTATGGTTTCTATTCCCTCTAAGCGGGAAGTACCTCTGTGACCCCACCCCTTCTGAACCCTGTCATAGAGCGGGCTGAAATGCCGAAATCCAAACACGGCATTCGCGACGGATTTTTTTAGCCGAATTTTGGGCGAAAAACGCCGTGAACCCGCATAAACACTGATCCAAACACGATTTTTCATCGCAACATGCCGTAAACCTAGGCTATCACAGGGTTTATCGGCGATCGGGCATCGAATTTGACCGCTTCGCGAAATCGTGTTTGGGTTTTTCGCATTTTCTGCCCTTATTATAATCTCTAGATATAAGAGGTGTCAAGCGTTTTTTTGCGTATTTTTTTGCGTATGTCGAAAAAAAACGCTGATCGGCTTAAAGAAACCGAGTTTTCAAGAAAAAACTCGGTTTCTTCCGTAGCGGAAAAGTATCCACTAACCTCGACTGTCTATTATTCAAACAGGCTCTCAAATCATAGTCCATCACTTAATCACATAAATCACAGTTCAGACAATGCGAATCACCGCCACCTGACACTTACCATATACACTTGGCGAGAAGACCCCTTGGTTGCCGATGTTTGATTCCGCGTGAAGCATCCCGAAATCCGGTGAAATCCATCCTTCCATCCTTCCCCTCACGACGCCATTCCAACGCTTCACTCGCCATCAACAACCAAAAATCGGAGGCGTTTCCTTTGAAGAAAAATGTAACATATTGACATATTTCGTGAGGTTGTGATATAATCTGTTGTCAGGGTAAGTAATCACTTTAATCCAAAGAGAGCTACAATGGAGAAGCAGAATTGGTGGCAAACAATATCGCTGATTATTACGATGCTCGGCATAGGCGCCTTTATTTGGTTAAATATGCCGACAAAACAGGATTTGAAGCAGTACGCAACCAAGCAAGAACTACAGACCTTGCGTGTCGAGATGAATGCTCAGTTTGACGAGTTGAATGCTCTGATGAATGTCCGATTTGACAAGATGGAAGAGATTATGACCATTCAACGAGACGAAATAAAAGGCATCAGATCCGACTTGCGGGCGCACACTCAAAATTACGATATTCACGCGGCTAAGCAAAGCGCCCGTTAACAGAGGCATAGCTATAAACCTTCGCGTATGGCAAGTAACCGCTTTTACCTAAGGAGGACTACAATGGAGAAGCAGAATTGGTGGCAAACAATATCACTGATTATTACGATGCTCGGCATAGGCGCCTTTATTTGGTTAAATATACCGACAAAACAGGATTTGAAGCAGTACGCAACCAAGCAAGAACTACAGACCCTGCGTGTCGAGATGAATGCTCGACTTGACGAGTTGAATGCTCTGATGAATGTCCGATTTGACAAATTGGAAGAGATTATGACCATTCAACGAGACGAAATAAAAGGCATCAGATCCGACTTGCGGGCGCACACTCAAAATTACGATATTCACGTGGCTAAGCAAAGCGCCCGTTAACAGAGGCACGGCTATAAACCTTCACGTATTGTTCGTATTGCTTGATTGCCCCTCTACGCGGGGCTAAAAAACAACCGCTTTTCAAACCGGTCCGATCGGAAGACGCGAGGCTAATACAACTGTTCAACAAAACGACGCAATTGCAATTCCAGGTCTTTGCTTATTCTCGGGCACACATCCACGAGGTTCTTGAGTTCGTACAGGTCTGTTTTCCGATTATAGAGTTCCGCCTTTGGCGGCGTCTCCAGACTGCCGACAAGCGTGCAGGAGATTGCGCCAAGCGTTCCCGGCATGGTCTGCTCAATTCTGGGAAGGGTTGGCAGCCACCAGATATAACTCCAATCGGGCGTGCGTATACTCCATGATTTCAAGTAGAAGCCGGTGTAGGCATAATCGCGAATCTTTTTGATCTGTCCGGACATAATTGGAATGAGGCTTTGACCGTGCATACCTCCCGGACCAACAATACCCAAGTAATCAAGGATAGTGGGCATTATATCCGGCGGTTGCGCGAATGCCGACCGACGCTTCCCGCAACCGATTCCTTCGGGATGTCTGATTATCAATGGAATATGCACAAGTTCCTCGTAGGGCCAAGGACGCGCCTTGCGCATGATGCCGTGCCCCCACTTGCCTTCGCCCAGCGGTTCGCCGTGGTCGGACATGAAGACAATCAGCGTGTTATCGAACATGCCGAGTTCGCGCAACCGCTCCAGGAAGATGCCAAGCCATTTGTCTACCAACGAGATTTCGCCCGCGTATAGCGCTTGAACGCATTTTAGATCTTCCGCCGTGAGATAGCCGTCCACCTCGCCGGGGATTGGGTGAATGAGTTCTTTGCCCTCGTAGTCGGGCTGATACATCCGATTGAAAGGCTCGGGCGGGTCCCACGGTTCATGCGGGTCAAAGCAGTCCATCCACAGGAATAGACCATCCTTCTCGGGTTGATTCTCGATCCAATGCAGAGACGATTTGACAACCTGCGCGATAAAGTGGTCTTCGTCGCCCTGCCAGTGCGACCGATTTCGCAGATACTGTTCAAGCTGGTTGCGCACGTTTTCACTCGCGTCTACGTCGCGGCTTGACTGGTGATACGCATCCACATCAATCTGAATCGATTTGTCAAGGATGTGCGGATCGCCTTCTTGACCGCGGATGAAATGGACGTAGTCGAAGCCGCGTTCAAACGCCATCCGCGGCTTGTGCATGTGATAGGTATCGGAAATCAATGCCGACGTATAACCCGAACTCCAGAGCGTCTCCGCCAAGAGAATATCGTCGTGCTCAAGACGCTGCCACCCTCGAAAAGGAAAGGTATAACGCCCGGTGAACAGCGAGGTGCGTGTCGGGATGGTCGGCAATCCTTCCGCAAAAGCCAGATCAAAGACACAGCTTTCGTCCGCAAATCGATCGAGGTTCGGGGTCTGAATCCAATTGTTGCCGTAGCAACCGAGATGGTCGACACGCCAACTGTCTGCCATGATCACAATAACATTCATAAGTTTTGAATATAGGTTTTATAATTGTTGAGTAGCCCGAATTGCCGCCATTTTTCAAATAGGGACAGAAACCGTACGTTCAAGCAACCGAGTTTTTTCCTCAAAACTCGGTTTCTTCCCGGAATCAAACTGGCTTCAAGTTGAGATGTCGGGTTTCATTCCATCTATACTCCATGCTGTTAGAAACTGCGTCTTTTGTAGGATCAAACGAGTGGATAGCGAGTGCGATAGAGATCCCGCGATCTCCAGGTCGCGACGTGCGTTTACGGCAGGTGCGGTTGGAAACCGCACCTACGGACTAGATGCTTGGAAACACGCAATTCTCGGCAGCGCAAAGTATACATAACTAAAATTGGACCCTTCTCCCCATAGCACCCGCCAATCGATCAGGAGAAGATTCAAATTTATGCACCGAGCGCAGATAGTCCGCGCTTGCCTGCGCCGCTTCGGCCGGCGCCATGATCTCGGCGAGAGCCTGGTGAACGGTCACGTAGCCATCGTATCCGACCGCCTCCAGAGCGTCGAAGACCTCGCGCCAGTCCACCCCGCGCGGATCGTGCAGCGGAATGTGGTCGAATACGATTACACCGCGAACCCAAGTCTTGATGTTCGCTTTGCCCTCGGGATTCGGCAGGTAATTCTGGAGGTAAACATTAAACAGATAAGGCTCGAACGCATTGAGCGCTTCCACCCCGTAAGGCTGACCGCACATGCGCAGATTCGCAGGCTCGTAAATGATGCCGAAATTCGGGCGATCTACGCGGCGCAACACATCCACCGAACCTTCAATCGTCTCGAACAGACTCGCGACGTGGCACTGATGCGCGAGACGAATGCCGCGCTCGGCCGCCTCATCGCATGCACGCTGCGCCCAAGCGATGTCCTCCTCTGTCTTCATGCAGATCCGCATCAAGCCGGAGGGGAACGCTTCGGCAAGGTTGAGGTAGGGTGTGATGTTTCGCAGCGCGTTTGGACCTCGCTCGAAATTCTCCGGGATGGCGAAGTCACCGGTGACCATCGAAACTCGTAGATCGAGACGGTCGAGAATTTGGCGCACCTCCGCGACACGTTCCTTTGACGAATGTATGCCCGCAACGGATGCTCGCATGCAGATTGCGCGATAGCCGTTGTCCTTCGCCAGTTGCGCGAGCTCTTCAAAGGGCACCACAGACTCCTCTTTTTTGGAGAAGGCCTCCGCAATTCGCGCGGAGAGTGAAAGTTTCATCGGCGACACTCCTGTCAATCCTGTTATAGCCGAAATGCGGTGTGGAAAGCGCCTTCGGTATGCTGAAGCTTCATCAACTCTATCGATCGGGACACGCCGGCTCGCACATCAAATCGAGGCTTGAATCCCAGTTTCTTTTCCACCATTTCCGCCCGACAATTCCAATCGATATCGGTTCGTCCCGGAAGCAAGCTGATTCGGGCTGAAGGAATTAGGCGCTTTACGTAATCCGCCATGTACCGCATTGATCGGTAATCGCCGGGACAGTTGACGGATCCGCCTTCGAATCCGCCGCATTCGGCGGCGAGGACGGTTAACTCGGCGGCGTCCTCCACGTACTGCCACGTGTAAATCTCATCGCCGCAAGGTGCCTCAAACGGACGCCCGCGCAGCGAAGAGTCAACGAGGTGACTCCAGAACACGCCGCTTCCCCGGAACCTTCCCGCTCCATAGACAAACATGTAGCGTAAGCCTACCGAATCTACTCGGAACTGTTCGTAGTAATGGCGAGCGAGGAACTCCGCGTAGGATTTGGACGCGCCGTAGACATTCTGCGGAAGGTGCGCCGATGAATCCGTAACGGGGCCGTCATAACTCCCGACGGGGCCAAATACCGCCACGGAACTTGCCCAAACCACTCGCTCGATTTCGCATAGGCGCGCCGCTTCAAGGACGTTCACCATCGCCACACAAATATCCTTGACGGCTACCGACGGAAACTGCTCCGTCACGGGGTTGAGCGGAGAAGCCGCGTGGATTATCTTTTCAATTCGGTTGTCCTTTACGGCCGCGGTTAGACGGTGAAAATCGCTAATCGAGCCGGAGATTATCTGCGACTCCGACAACCTCCGAGAATCAATCAGCAGGGAATGGGTGTTGCCGTGCGGGTGGGAATCGTAGACAAAAGCTTCATGTCCACGCTTGAGTAATTCATGAACGATATAAGCGCCGATGAAACCGCCGCCGCCCGTGACGAGATAGCGCATTGTCGCATCTACCTTTGTTAGCTGTGGGGAAAGGTTCTGGCAAACCGGAATCTGGATTTAGCGCGGGTCGAGTGTGTGTCGCTAACCCGCCAGACGAGAAGGACTAAAACACACGCAACGCAAGTATTATCTTAACACCAACACCACTCTCTGTCAACGAAAATCAGTCCGTAGGTTGAGTTGAACGGTGGAAAAAACGCCCGACGTTCCACCCGGGAATCATGGCTGTTGGGTTTCATTCTGTCCCGGCGATAACACCATTTCATCGAAAAACAACGCCTTCATGGTGTTTGACAGCGATTCGCACTTATCCATTCAACCCAACCTACACAGTTTACCATCAATCCACCCTTCCCGCCTTCCATCCTTCCAACCTTCCCATCCTCCCTTCTTCACCCTTTTTTCACTTCTAATGGCAAATTCGCGATGCAATCAGGTATCATATTCGCTGTAACCGGAATAACGCTCATGTATACCAGCAATTCTCATTTTGAATTCAACGAGCGCCATTCCTGTAGGGTGGGCACTGCCCACCTTCAACGCGGTCACGTTGCGCGCCAAGGGAGCAAACCGTCTATCCCAAACTAATCAGAATGGTGGGCAGTGCCCACCCTACAATCTACTTTGAGCAGATAACGAGGGATTTATGCAAAATCAAATGAAAATCGGTATCATCGGTTGCGGCACTATCGGCAGGGCATACTTTGGCGGCGCCCAAAACACGGACGCCTTGGTAATTAAATCCTGCGCCGACATTCGCATGGAAGCCGCTCAAACCGCGGCGGACAAATGGGGATGCCAAGCGGTCAGCGTGGACGAATTGTTGGCTGACGACGAGATTGAACTCGTCATCAACTTGACCGTTCCGAAGGCGCACGTAGAGGTGGCGATTTCAGTGTTGGAATCGGGCAAACACGTTTACAGCGAAAAGCCGTTCGGCGTGGACATCGAAAGCGGGCGGCAACTGCTCGCGAAAGCGGCTGAAACGAAACTGCGCGTCGGAAACGCCCCGGACACCTTCTTCGGGGCTGGCGTTCAGACATCGCGAAAAGTGATTGACGAAGGCGGAATCGGAAAGCCCATCGCGGGAACGGCGTTTATGTGCGGCCACGGTCCGGAGAGCTGGCACCCCAACTCCACTTTCTATTACGACGTCGGCGGCGGTCCTATGCTAGACATGGGGCCTTACTATGTGACCGCATTGGTCAACATTCTAGGTCCCGTCAAACGCGTCGCCGCCGTGACCACGAAGGCGTTCGAGGAAAGGGTGGCGACCAGCGAAGCCGCTTACGGCTTGCGTATTCCCGTGAAAACGTCCACACACCTGACCGGGGCGCTTGAGTTTGTAAGCGGCGCTGTCGTCACGATGATTATGAGTTTCGACATGTGGAGGCATAGCCTGCCGTGCATCGAAATTTACGGCGAAACGGGATCGATTCAAGTCCCCGATCCGAACGGATTTGCAGGACCGGTGTCCCTTTCACGGAATGGTGAGGATTGGTCGGAGGTCCCGCACGCATTTCCGGCAAACGCGCGCACGATTGGCGTCATCGACATGGTTCGCGCGATTCGTTCCGGACGGCCGCACCGCGCCAGTGACGCTCTGGCATACCACGTTCTCGAAGTCATGCTCGCATTTGACAAGTCTTCGGAATCGGGCGAGCATGTCACGATTCTGAGCGCGGTGGAACGTCCGGCGCCCCTACCGCCGGGGCTTGACGAATGGGAGGTCGAGGATTAAGGGATTTACTGTTTGGATAGTCACACACTTGTAGGGTGGGCACTGCCCACCAGCATTAGGATTAAGTTAAGCGTTTTAGGGCGTAGGGGGCGATAGAGATTTCCTCCCCACCCCGATGGGGCAGGCACTGCCCACCAACCTTTTGCTCCCTTAGAGGACATGCAATGAACCAACAACTCAAACTGCAATGGGAAGAAGAATTTGAAAAGGCGGACGTTCAGAGCGTTAGACGGATGCTCGCTCAAGAACCGGGTTTGGTTAATGTGCGGGTCAGGCAAAGCAATCAGGAAGCGCCGCGGTGGGGACCGTTATTCGTCGCCAGCGTCAAGCTCAATAGCCTTGATAAGGTCAAAGCCCTCATTGAAGCGGGGGCGAACATCAACAACAGTGAACTCGGCACGCACTGGCCAAGCACCGATTACGAGATTAACCGGTACTTCGTTGAGCGTGGAATCGACGTCAACCAGCCTAGTTTTCTCGGGTTCCACGCCCTCGGTGTCACAGAACCGGATTCCTTTCTTCTGATGATGAAGAACGGGCTCGATCCGAACTTCACGTGGGACTACATCGGACAGACGATGCTGCACATGCAAGCGCTGCATGATGCCGACAAGGAACTGGCGTGTGCCTATATCTTGGCTCAGGCGGGAGCGGATGTCAACGCGCAAGCCCGAACCGGTTATGGAGAACGAACACGGCATCCGCTACGGTCGAGAGACCCCGCTTCACTCCGCCGCCCGATCCGGCAGCAAGCTGCAAGTGCGGCTTTTGCTCGACCATGGGGCGGACGCCTCGCTCAGAACAGTCAGTCGAATCGTCGAACCGAAGCGACTCGCGGCGTGGACGGGGGAAGTTACGTCATTCCTTTGGCCCATGACCGAGTTCAAACGAGTCCTGTTTGAGCCGTATGCCGGCGAAACGCCACGCGAAATGGCTATCCGTTACGGACATCATGAAGTGGCGGCAATCCTTGAGGAAAGAGCAGGCTGAATCCGATTCAATTCTGCCGGAACCGCTCTCTATTTCCGCAATGGGACGACGCAATGGAATACTCAAAGCCTTGTAGTTCGGCGATTTATCGCCGCGCCGCACGCCTATCAATGCCCGATAAATCGGGCAACTACAGCAGAAGCCCATCAATGACACCGTAGGGAACAACGATCGTTGTTCCCTACAGAAGCGCGTAAATCCTATTTCAATGAAAATTTGGATTTCTAATCCGTATAAATTAATCGGAGGAAAAGCAAGATGGAAAACTGGATTCCCGATGCCATAACACTTTTAGCGTTAGCCGGGTTATGGTGGAAGGTAAGCACAGACATGTCAAAACTTAGTGAGAAAATAGGAAATATGGCTACTAAAGATGATGTTCGAGAAATACGCCAGATGCTATTTTCTCATATAAGCGACGGCCACAAGCACGGTACAACACAAACATAGAATTTATTGGTAACGAGTGTCTATAGGTGACTACGGATTCTTTAGAGCTTGTTTGAAAATCCATTTCGGGTGAAGTCCTATGCCTTGAAACCATCAAGCGAGTGGATAGCGAGTAGGATTTTCTATCGCACTCATTATTCATTCGCTTGATCGATAGAGATCCCATAGAGATCCCTTTTTTCTTGAAAACTCGGTTTCTTCCTTAGCAGAAAAGTGTCCACTAATCTCAATGCAAAAACCCTTGTATCTTGACACGAACGAACCACTTGACGGCGATCTTGACGTTGGGGGACGCGGCAACGACGTATGGAGGATGCGCCAAAGCGCGTACACGGGAGATGTCAAAACCGTACAAGAATTGATTGACCGCGACCCAAATCTGGTGACATACGAATACATCACCAGCCCGTTGGGTTTTGCCGTCGCCGCCGGCAACACGGAAGCCGCCGAACTCCTATTGAGTCACGGCGCCAGTCCGTGCGGATCTCTTCGCGATCGCTCGCTTTTGAAGACCGCCGAAATCCGCGGGCATTCCGAGATCCGTCAACTCCTGCTAAACGCTCTAGAATCCCGATTCAACTACTCGGACGATCAGCGTTCCCTGACCGAACTGTTTCAGGCGGTTACCGCATTGGATTCCAACCGAATCGGTGAACTTCTCAAGGGGCGACCGCAACTGGCGGCGCAGACAAATCTAGCGGGTGACACCGCGCTCCACCACGTCGCCAACCTCTCAACCGAGAACGTGAAAGATGTCGTCGATCTCCTGCTTAGACACGGCGCACGACTTGATGTACGCAACGGAGACGGACAAACCCCCATTGACGAGGCGATGGATGGCGGGAAAACCGAGTTGGTTCGTTATTTCTTCGAAAAACACCCGGTCGACCACATCACCATCTCCGCCTTTGAGGGGGATTTGGACAGCGTTGAGGCGTCACTGAAAGCGGACCCGTCGCAAGCCAACGCGCTTAACCCCGGGGGACAACGTCCGCTGTCTCTCGCGGCGAAAGGCGGACATCTGGCTGTTGTCCATGCCCTGTTCAAAGCTGGCGCACAGATTGAAGCGCCGGAACGAAAAGCGCGGCACGGGATGGCGCTGGCAGAAGCCGTCAAGGGCAATCACTATGAGGTAGCCGAGTTGCTTCTTGAGCGCGGCGCCAATCCGAACCATCAGCCTCTGGCGAATCAAGCCGGCAACGAAAAAATGGTTGCGCTGCTTTATCGCTACGGCGCTTACATATCGTTCTGGGATCGATGCGGCGGCGATATGGAAATCGTGTCGTCAATGTTGAACATGAACCCCGCGATGGCGCGGTGTGAAGCGCCGATTCTGCTGGGGCGTTCGCGAGGCGACAACCCGCTTACGACGGGCGGCAAAAACTTGGATATTACTCGGCTTCTGCTACGTTACGGCGCCCGTCCGCAACCCACCAGCAACTGGTGCAACAGCTATATGTGGAATGATTACGATAAAGCGCGGTTGCTGCTGGATCACGGCGCCAGCCCGAACATGGGTACAATGACGGACGTGCGCCCGCTCCATTTTCTGACGACTTCAAGACGGATCGCCCAAAAACTGAGCATTGCCGAACTGCTGCTCAAGCGGGGGGCGGAGGTGGATTCTGTCGAGGAACTTTCGGGGGCAACGCCGCTCGGATGGGCGGCAAGCAACGGGGACACGGAGTTTATGGCGCTCCTAATAGCGCACGGCGCCAACGTAAACCCGCCAACAAAAGCGTGGGCAAAACCTCTGGCGCTGGCGGAGCAGAACGAAAAGACAGACGCGATTGCATTGCTGAAACGGCACGGGGCGAGGGTTTGATTCTGCATTGAACTCATCAATGTGCTCAAGGAAAATACTCGGTTGCTCTAAAACGCGCCCCGTTTCAGACTGCCCCAAGTGACAGCCATCTTGCCGCGAAGTTGAACGGCTAGGGAACCGCCGGGGAAGAGCGTATAATCGTTCCCTGACGCATCGGCATAAGAAGATGCCCCCGATCCCTCCTCAAAGCGCCAAAGCGCTATGGTTTGTGCATCTGCAAGAAAATGGCGTTGTACATTAATCTCGCCGCCTGGGGCATAACGGAATCCCTTAGAAATGCGAACTTCGTCAATATAGCCGTTCATGGATTCATATTTATCACCCCATTCAGCGCCTTCCTTAAACTTTACCAGTGGGGTTCCGCCAATCAGTAGCGGCGAGGGCGTGCGCCCGATTGCGGCGGCTTTATGCCCCTTCCCGAAGTATTTCCGGTCGTAATAATACATCCTGTTAGTCTCATGTTTGCTCCCTACAATCTGATAGGCAATATGTACCCAAAGCGAGAGAGGGTATTCTTCGGGCAGAAGTCGGACTATGGCGCCCCCACCCCCTGGCACGCCTTTAGCGGTCGGTTGGCCTGCTGTTGCAAAATGAATGAAGGAACTCCCTTCAGGATCACGCGTTTCAAGCGCAGAGAGGAGGTTCCTTCCACGAATCACAACATAATAACTCGCGGGCTTGGCGAAAATTATCCATTGTCCTTCATGGACTTCCGGAAGAGTGTAAGCCCCATCTTTGGGACGTGCCGTCAGATAAATCCACGCCTCAATTGTGATACCGTCGCCCTCAATATTGTCGAAAACGCCGGGGTAATCGGCGTAGAGGTATCCGTCGGGTTGGGCTTCAAACACATCGGGCGGAACTTCTTCGGGCTGAGCGAATGCGTGCAGCGCAATGAGAAGGTACACAGTTAGGATCAAACAAAATGCTTGAGGAAAATTATTGGGTATCATGTCACAAACAAAATAAGGTTTCCCTGCATTGCAGGTCGGAAATAACTCGGTTGCTCTAAAACTTGCCCCGTTTTAAGCTGCCCCAAGTGATAACCGGCTTGCCGCGCGGTTGAACGGCTAGGGAACCGCCGGGGAAAAGCGTATAATCATTGCCGGAAGAATCGCGGTAGAAGGGGGCGCCGGGGCCCTCCTCAAACCGCCACAGCGCGATGGTTCGGTCATCGACGCGAAGGTTGCGTTTCGGGTGGATATTCCCCTTTGGAACATACCGCCAGCCCTTGGAAATGCGAATTTCGTCGATGTAGCCTTCCATGGCGCCGAACTCTGTCCTACCGATGAACTTGCCCCACTCCCACATATCGGGATGGTGACGGTCAGGCGCGTCAATCGGGAACGTGACGGGTCGGGCACCGCCAACCATCAGCGGCGTGTTCTGACGCCCCATCTGGCCGGAGAACCGCCCTCTTCCCTCACCGTGGCGATCGTAGAAAACCGTGTCGTGGGTGCCGTCCTTTTTTACCACCAACTGAAAGGCGATATGAACCCATCGCGCTAGGGGAAACTCTTCGGGCTGAAGCTGGGCCCCGCCGAGCCCGCGACCGCCTTGACGTCCCTCCACCGCAAAGATGAGCCACGTAGAACCCTCCGGTTTATTTCGATCAAGTTCAGAGTCTAGGTATCGTCCGGCGACCGAAATATAATAGCTGCCAGGTTTGGCAACGATGATCCAGTGCCCGGAATGGTGTAACTTCCTGTCTGGCGGGCGCCCGGTGAAATATACCCACGCCTCGACCGTGATGCCGTCGCCAAAGGCTTCATCGCCTTCTGCGTCATCGAAAACGCCGGGGTAATCGCCGTAGAGGTAGCCGTCGGGTTGGGCTTCAAACACATCGGGCGGAACTTCTTCGTGCTGAGCAGAAACATTTCTAGTGACAAGAAGGGTAGCGAATAAGATTGTCCAAAGCGTCTTGTGGAATGTCACGGCGTTCTCTCATTATTTCGCGGTCAGAAATGCGGTGGCATGCGCCTATTTAAGCGTGTTGATAACAGTATGCCGGAATTGGGTGTCCAAAGCAACTCAAGTGTCAATCACAATTAACTCAAGTTGCCATCTTTGTTCGACAGATGCACAGAAACCGAGTTTTTTCCGACGTGGAAACACGAAATTGACGAACATCAGACCGACTTACCTGCGATCTGGCAAACGTGAAACAAAAACTCGGTTTCTCTGTTATAGGCAGCAATTTACGTTAGTGAGAGCAAAGTCCGTGCCAAAACCAAAATAATGCTTCAGTTTGCACTTGGTGGACGCGTGGCAATCAAGGCAGTACGGTGATTCTAGCGTTCTTCGGGGCGTAGATATGGCGTTTCACAGCGAAACCCAAAAGGATGGCGCATTTGAAGACGCGATTTGGGAGATCCTGACGCAATAGGCGTTGGAACCCATTCCTGACAAGAATTTGTGCGAAGTGCCCAAATTGTGGACAAAAACCTAAATGTTGCCGCCTCTTTGAGAGACGGTAGAGAACAGATAGCGCCCTGGGTGAATCAAGGAAAGAAACGATACCCGTATCCCCCGACAATCTCGCGAATAATTGTCCATAATCCGCCAATAACATGCTGCCCCAAAATCACCCCCAAGAAAAACGGCACCAACTTGCGATAAAGTTGGATGCCCCCGAACTTCAGTATCACCCACTTCACCAACCACGCAAGAAAGACGGAGAACCACATCGCGCTCATCACCCAACCGCAAGCCACCGCATACCCGACCGGGTGAAACGGAAACCCGACAAACCGATGATGCAGCGCCGTAAACAGTAGCGTGATGCCTGCCCCCACGCCGACCTCCCTAAGCATGAGGTCGTTCCCTTCGCCCGGGTTTTGCAACCACACTTCAAGGCGACGGAGCGCTTCCGATCCAAGGTTGTATCGGGTTCCCGTGCCGTGGCGATACATGGCGTCCGTGTATGCCCAAAACCCCGCCACCGTGCCGACAACGGAAGCGAGGAGCATCGCCGCCAGAAACCGTCGGCTTGAAGCGCCCACAGTCTGGGCAAGTTTGAACCCCTCCAACTGATGCCCGACCGGATGCGACCGATACGCCCGGCTCATCCAGTAGAGCCTGGTGAACAGCGCGATGTTGCGCGCCCCCGTGCGACGCGCTCCGAGTCCGTTTAGAATGAGCTGCTCGGGCCCTATCCACTCGGCGTCGTGCGCCGGCGGGCCAGTCTCGGCGCGGATGCGAGCGAGCGCGATCATGTAGAGAAAATAGATTAGAAGAAAAAGTACGGCAATCCCCACGGACATGCCGATGTAGTATAACGCCAAAACCAGAATGCATATTCCCGCTATCATCCCGACCAGCGCCGTTCGGTAGCGCAACGGCTCGTTTCGTTCGGCGGCTTCCGGAGCGTCACCGCGAAGTCCCCAACCCAGAACCTGTTTGAGGTATTTTCGGCTCGCCCACAGCGCGAGGATGGTAAGCGCTATCCACGCCCCCGATGTCTGATAGCTTCGATACGGTCCCGGCGTGTCCCAGACACCAATTGATCGCCGAAAGATGAGTTCCGCCTTCCAGAAAAGATGGAAGAACCACGCCGAAAACGAGAGATTCACCGGCAGGAAGTAGACCAACCCGATTACGAAAGGGTACACCGCCACCGGCGTCCAACCGATAGCGTTCCACGGCTTTGCCGTGAACAGCGACGCGGGGTTGTAGACAATTTTGAAACTCGGAACAACGGGAAAAAGCCCGTGCAAGCCGTTGATGACATCAATGCCGCCGGTCACGATAAATCCGATCCACAAAGCCCGATTCGACAACAATCCTATGCCGCCCCTCGCCAGTTCCAGCGGCAACTGGATGACCGGGTAGGACAGTTTCTCGTTTTCGGTCCACTGCTTCCTGATGATGGCGTTCATGCACAGCAGAACGAAGAGAAGCGTCACCAAAAACGCGCTCCAAAACGCCGCGGGCAGCAACCACGCGATTAGATTCCTGTCGGCGTAAAGCGTCGTTTCCCCTTTCGTGAAGGCGATGAGCGCTCTTTCATCGGACATGGCGAGCCATTCGGGGATATGCCGTCCGAAGAGTGCCGCCCACTCGTTCTCCGGCGTCGCCGCCCATAAGGAGGTCAGCGTCGGAACCAAGACAATCATCAGGTCGTGTCCGAAGATGCCGGTGCCAATCGACAGCATCACATACACGATGAGGATTTCGCCGGGTTGAAAAGCGCTCTGCGGAGCCGTTTTCTTCAGCAGCGCGTTCAGCAGCGTCAGCGCGAAGATGCTGAACGTCACGTTATAGAACAGCGTGAAAAGCGTGGAATAAACGGCGGGATGGAGCGATTCCGCGTGCATCAGCCAGTAGAGGTTGATCGGTATCAGCAGCGCTCCCAGAACAAGGGCGCGATAGAACGACATCTTCCTCTCTGCTTGCAAAGGCGTCGAAGCTCCTCAAGTGTGGAAGGGTAGGCGTTTCTCACGAAGCACGCGGGATGGTCGGTGATTGAGAAACCAGATATTAATCAAGTTGGAAGACTGGAAGGTTGGAAGATGTCCTTCCAGACCATCGTCTAACCTTTGAAGCGATCTCAAGGTCGCGGCCGGCGTGTCCACTGTAAGAGCAATCTCCAGATCGCGACCTGCAGGTCCTGCGTAAATCCTATTCGAAACCGTTATTGCTGATGAAAAAGCGCAATATTTCCCAACGCAAAGTATATATTCACTCAGAAACCGCTTGGCGCGATTCGGCATCAAAGTTAGGAATTCCACGGTTGTACGCCAACACGACTTTACAATCATACCTCAGCAGGGGCAATTTGTCAATCGCAAGTGTATAGTGAATGGAGGGTGGTGATTGGAGAGTTACGGAAGCGCGAGGCTCTTGACTGGTCAGCGACAGGTGATTAGTGACTGGGAAACACCTTGCAGCCACATAAAATCGCTGTCTGAATCATGATTTGCGGGATTTCCGGGATGAGCGTCGGTCGGCGCCGGAGAGTGGGGGGCTGAATAGCGCGGGGGTCGCTTGGATGCCCCGTAAGGGCCGGGCTAGATGCCCGACCCCACGGGAATTTGGTTTAGTGGAAGGTTAAGCCCAATGTGAAGTCGGTATCTGAATCCTCAAAGGAAAATGAAAAGGTCGCCCGGGCGATAACAGAGGATGATACGTGCAGTTCCATTCCAAGTTTGCCCCCGATGTAGCCTTCATCTTCGGTTTCCTTTCTGTTGGATTTGAGTTGTTCGTTAATAATTGTAAGCCAAACGTGACTATACTCAACACCGAAATATGGTGTCAACTTCATGCCGGAATCCATTTCTATGCGTCTCAATAGTCCTCCGGCGGTGGCGAGGCCCAAAGTAGTGGTATTCAGGCGAGGCTCATCGTCGTACAGAAGCCTTGAGAAAGCGGCGGCGCCTGCCCCCGTTATAAAAAAGTCGAAGCCCGTCTGTTGCAGAGGCTCGGTATGCATTAAGCCGAGTTCGGCTACGGGCGCGGGAGGCGTCTCGAATCCGGTATTCAGAGCGTCTTGGTCAATAAACCCGATGCCACCGACACCGTAGAACTTTGTGCCAGTACTCATGCCAAATTCAAGGGCGCCGCTTATTATCCGACTATCTTCCATGAATTGGATACCGAAGCCGTAGGCGCTTTGCTTCTGCGCCAACCGCAGAAAGCTGACGGGTTGACCGCGCGCCATGTGCGGAAATGTCCATTCAACCAGGATTAAAGCGGAAAGCAGAAGTAAGGAAAGCTTAATGTTTCTTTGAGGCATTGTTTATCTCCTTTGATGTGGTCGACAGCGGCCGTCAGGTTATTTCTTGAACGTTGCGACAAACTTCACGCCATCCGACTCGCCGGTTAATACGAGCGTGTTCCCGTTCAAGGTATACGCGTCTCGGGTGCCGTCATCGTAAATAATGAACGTGGCGGACGCGCTCCAAGAAGCGCCTGAATTAGATTCATCAATGTCGGCGTCAGGAATGCCGAGAGCCATCGACCAACCGCCTCCGGCATTGAGCGCGATGCGTCCGGAGACAACAGGAGGTTTAAACGAAAGGGCAACCCCGTCTTTTTCCATTTCTACGCTGGAAAGCGTGTAGCTTCCGGCAAGTTTCTGCTCAAGCGTTAGCGTGTCACCGTCCGCGTCGTCGTCGCCACCGCAGCCAACTAAACCCACCGTGGAAATAGCGAGCAGAAAGATGAGAAATAATCTGCAAATGCACAAAGTTGTTTTCATGAAAGAATCTCCAATCTCGCCTAAAGCGAAGGATATGAGCGTTGCATTGAAATGTTTCAACGAAATCTCCTTAAAATTAAGTCATTAAAGGGCGCGCGGGATAGCGCCTACCGGCAGAAAGAGAGTAGACGGCCGGCGCCGCTTTACAGACTAGGGGTGTAGTCAGCGTGATGGTGAAGGGTAACGCGCATCGGGAGAAACCCGATGCGGGCACAAAAAAAGCCCGCGACAAAACCTTCCTTATCAGATGGAAGGCGCGCGGGCGCGAATCAAGGGAAAGGATGAGCGTCAAGAACAACGCGTGAACGTGAAATAGATTACTTAACGTATGGGGGGGGGGTGGTGGTAAGCTTCCGTTGAGTATCAGTAACTACCAAGCGCGCTTTGAAAGCGGATAGATTGCATGTTGACCCTATCGCGCCCGATGCGTCGTGAAGAAATTGCTTCTCTGTGGATGAGATGGGATGTGCGCTCGGCATGTTCATTAATCTACGGCTAACTCACCATTATTTGGGTAAGTATGTCACAAATGTCAAAAGATGTCAAACTTTTTTTGGGCGCATCTCGGTTTGGACGCGTTTTAGGTTTTACCTCGCGAATAAGACTGGCGGCACGGAGAAAACAGCGACCGGTCGTTAGGGGCAAAAAACAAGTAACTCAAGTTGCCACATATAACAGAGAAACCGAGTTTTCAAGAAAAAACTCGGTTTCTGCGCTCCCGTCGGACAGAGTCGGCAACGTGGGTTATGCAGTGCAGATATAACGGTATCGGAAGCGTCTCGTACCGCAAACTGTTAGTTTGCGATCGCGATCTAACAGATCTCGGTACGGTACGAGCGCAATCCAACAGATTGTGGTAGCGATGTAATCATCCCAAAAAGCTAGAATTGTGCCATTACAAACCGAACTGCGCGAGCGCTATTATTCATCAAGACGGTTAGCGACAAACACCAAATCCAGGATATTGACCGCGCCGTCACTATTCACATCCGGGGCGGATTTGCCCAATCCGTTGGCAACCTGCACCAAATCCAAGATGTCGATTTTCCCATCGCCATTAACATCAGCGGGGTTTTTTACCTTGAGGTAGATTTCACCATCCAAATCCGCCAACTGGTGCGTCCTTCCTATCCCGCCACTTGCCACGCCGGCGGTGTCCTCCACAAGCGAAATCGCTTGTGTTGCGCCGCTTCGATTGTACACCGCCCAACCGTTCGTAAACTCCCGGATGAACAAACCGGGAATGTCTTGATAGCGTTGCGCTTTGGGACCGACGGGGCGCCCTAAATCAGCATCCCAGAAGGGATACCAGATGTGCGCATGGCTCGGTTCCCACGGGTAGTCATCGCCGGGGTTGGGCAGGCGGTAAATTCCTGTTCCGGTAGTATACAACACATAGCCATCGGAATGGGTCAGGCTCATCGTGGTAAAGACGCGCATCCAACGACGGTTATCCGGGCTGTCCGGGGGTTCTGTAGGAATTCCCCACCCCTCCAAGCAGTTAATCTGCGGCGATCGAAGATTTTCCTCAGACCAAGCCAAAGTGTCTTCAATCTCATAAAGTCCGCCATGCGTATATCCACCGGCGCCGGGATTATCACTAAAGTGACTGTCTGTGAGGGTTTCCATGAAGGTACCGTTGACGTATTCCGCAAACTGTGTCGCCTTCAATCTATTCGTATTGACCAGTATCAGGAAATCTTCGCGAACTTGTGAACGGACAGCTCGAAAAATGTTGAGCATTGCTTGGCGAATTTCTTCATCGGTAACAGGGAAAAGATCTCTGTCCACAAATTTGGCGCCGTCGTCACCAATTCCGTCTAAGAAAACTCCGTCGTAGAGCCCGCATCGATCAATATCAACAATCCGCTGTATAAGTAGCTCTTGAACTTCAGGCTCGTAAAATTTAATGACATATTCATTGTAACTATTTATAACCTTCTTGCCTTGAGCGTCTCTGAGCCAAAAATCAGAATCTGGGGGAAAGGATTGGGAATCCGGACGGATTGAATGGAACTGCAACCAGATATGACGCAAAAAGAGCATGTTCGGATTAAGGTCAAGCCACCGTTGGCGAACTTCACGCGACCCCACAAGATCACCTGCGAACGAAGTCGCCGTGCCATGAGTTGATTTGGTTGGGGCGGTACTCCACTCCAACCTGAAATGTGGAGACCAATACAAATCATGGAGGGCATGGCGTTGTTCCCGTGTGAGGCGATCTAGCCCAATGACGTCATTCCACGCTTGAAAGACAGAAGGAAAACTTCGATTCGCCAACCGCTCTCTGACCAAGGGCGGACGCGGTTCAATGTCGCACACCTCATCGTAACGAAATTCGGTGAGATTGAGTTCCTGCAATGGACTGATATCTGTGGCGAAATTGTGGTATATCAATAGTTCCTCGAGATTGACCAAGTTCGCAAGGGGACTGAAGTCGACAATTTTGTTGCCACTTAAATGTAAATCGGTAAGACTGATTAATTCAGCCAATGAACTGATGTCCGAAATTTGGTTATTCCCTAATCCAAGCCATCTCAGATTCTTCAAGTTGCGGAGCGGACTTAAATCAACAATGCGACACCCCCAGAGATTAAGTCCTTCTAATTTGGCAAGCTGGGAAAAAGGACTGATGTCGACAATCGGGTTGTCGTAAAGCGAGAGAGATCGGAGGTTGGTTGCGTATTCCAGTCCCGTTAGGTCAACAATTCCACGGTCCCCGTCGCTGTCCAGTCTCGTTAATCGCTGCACCTGCCCTTGTGTGAGAGGCACGGCATCGGGGAGAACCAGCGCTTCCCGTATCAACTGTCGCAAGTTGGGGTCGGGTATTTCTACAACGGTATCGAACCCTTCACCAATTTCAATGTCAAGCTCTACGCCTTCAAGTTCAAAAAGGGGACCAAAGTCGTGAAAAGGGTTGTCGCCAATACGAAGCTTCTTGAGATTCTTTAATCCAATCAGCGGCGCGATATCCGTAATTGCATTACCATTAAGCCGAAGTTCTTCCAATTGAATTAGATTGGCAAGGGAACCGATTTCCATAATACGGTTACCGGCTATATCTAAGACCGTCAGGTTGGTTAATTCAGATAGCGGACTGATGTCCGAGATTTGGTTATTCCCTAAGAGAATCCAACTCAGATTCTTCAAATCTCGGAGTGGACTCAAATCAACAATGCGACAACCCCAGAGATTAAACCCTGCAAGTTTGGTAAGGTGTGCCAAGGGATTGATGTCCACAATCGGGTTGTGGTATAACTCGAGAGATTGGAGATTGGTTGCGTATTCCAACCCCGTTAGGTCGGTGATTCCGCGGTCCCCGCCGGCGTCCAGTTTTGTCAATCGTCGCATCTGTCCTTGTGTGAGAGGCACGGCATCGGGGAGAGACAGCGCTTCCCGAATCAACAGCCTTAGGTTCGGGTCGGGTATTTCTACAACGGTATCGAACCCTTCACCAATTTCAATGTCAAGTTCTACGCCTTCAAGTTCGAAAAGGGGACTAAAGTCGTGAAAAGGGTTGTCGCCAATGCGAAGTTTCTTGAGATTCTTTAATCCAATCAGCGGCGCGATATCCGTAATTGCATTACCATTAAGCCGAAGTTCTTCCAATTGAATTAGATTGGCAAGGGAACCGATTTCCATAATACGGTTACCGGCTATATCTAAGACCGTCAGGTTGGTTAATTCAGATAGCGGACTGATGTCCGAGATTTGGTTATTCCCTAAGAGAATCCAACTCAGATTCTTCAAATCTCGGAGTGGACCCAAGTCAACTACGCGGCACCCCCAGAGATTAAACCCTGCAAGTTTGGTAAGGTGTGCCAAGGGACTGATGTCTACAATCGGGTTGTGGTATAACCCAAGAGATTGGAGATTGGTTGCGTATTCCAGCCCCGTTAGGTCGGTGATTCCGATATCCCCGCCTGCATCCAGCGTCCTTAATCGTTGCATCTCCGGTTGGGTGAGGGGGATTTCGTCGGGGAGTTTGAGCGCTTCCCTGATGATTTGTTTCAGGTTAGGGTCGGGGATGGATAGCGCTTGGGCGTGTACCGGTTGGAGGAGGAAAAGGGACGCCATGAGGATAAAGACTATCACGAGAAAACAACGCGAAAACGCAAACTTCATAATTTCTCCTTATTGTGGTAGACAACTGCTAGATTGGCTCGGATTCTGACGAGGGGAAAGTTTGTTTTCAACTGCCTATCAGGCAGGTGCGGTTTCCAACCGCACCGATGCCACAAACAAGGTACAAATCACAGTTCATACTAATTCCGAATCCATAAGTTACAAGAACCGGCAGTTTGTAGTTGCTCAATTCATTGAGCGCCTCTGATTGTAGGTTTTGAAATCGTATCAGACAACGAACAGTTTGCCGCGCAGTCGTTTCATCTGAACGTCAAGCCGCTTTGCGCTGTGACAAGCGTCGTCCGGCGCTCGCGCTCGCAAGCCCGACATCCGATGTGATATGACGATACTCGGTAATGCCGAGATTGATCGCGTGCGCCGATTCGAGGTCGAAACCCCATTCAATCCATTCCAGCGTGTCTTCCTCCGGAATCTCGCCGGCGGCGATAACCTTCATGATACTGATACCCTTGCCGAGGTCGTACGCGCGCTGGAGGTATTCCAGATGCCGATCAAGCGGACCGCCCTCCAACAGCCTGCCTTCCTTGTTTGCCGTGGCGAGGATAACCTCGATTTCGGGATGGTCGATTACGGCATCCATGACAGTACCTGTATAGACATGCGTGGAACACCCGATGACTCGCACTTTGCCCGCATCCTTCGCTTCTCGAAACGCGTCCAGGGCGCCCTCTCTCGATGTCAAGTCCTCAGGTGTAGAGATGGCGTGCAGCAACAAAACGTCTATGTAATCCGTTTTTAGCTCCCGAAGCGAACGCGCAATGCTGGCAGAGGCGCCTTCGTAGTCCTTGGCGCCGGTCTTCGTTTGAATGACTACGTCGCGCCGAGGAATCTGACGCACCGCTTCTCCGAGATGGGGTTGCGTGCCGTAACCCTCGGCGGTGTCCCAGAAGGTAATGCCCTCGTCAAGCGCTCTCAACATCAGTTTGCCACCGGCTTCGTAGGTATCGCAGGTGTCCTTGATTCGTCCCGCGCCGAAGCAGAGCCGTGAAATTTCTATTCCAGTATTTCCATAATTCAGATATTCCATGTTGTCCTCCATAACCATCTGTTAGGGTTCGCACCAGACGGTTTTTGTGAATGAAATTAGGATTTCCGCCGAAACAGGAAGTCGCGAGTCGGAGATCGCGCCTACCAAGGGCGCGCATGCCATCTATTCCGAATCGTAGCATGCCTCCTTCAAGAATTGGAGCATCCGCATCCGTCGCGGCGGGGCATCTTTGAACGTTTCGGGTGTGTAATACCCCCCGTCCTTATGGTACAGCCATTTGATGTATTCCGCCTCCTCCGGCGTTCGCGGTTTTTGTAGATAGTTAAGATATATACCGCGCCGTTTCACGCCCGCGCCGAATGCCGCGTGGTAAAGTTTCACATTGAACGCCAATAGATCGCCCGGATCCGTTTCGATCGGATACACGCCGGGAATGTCCCTCCCAAGCGGCAGAATGTCGTCGCCGTATTTTTCCAACCGCTCTCGGTACGGAAGAAAGTGGCTGCCCGGCAGCACGGAGAGGCAGCCGGTCGTTGCTCTTACAGGATTAAGATAGAAAATTACTTTCAGTTGAAGATGCCCCTCGGGCGCAATATCGTCATGATGCCACTTCGTGTTGTGCGTCCGAATAGCCCCCTGCGAAACGGTAAATACATAGTCTTCACCGAGCAGATCCTCAAGGAGTTCATTCAGTTTGTCGCTGTCAAGCAATGGATGGTAAACCGCAGGATTAGATTCAAAGAACTTGAGCGCATTTATCATCCTCCTCTCCTCGTTTGTCTCCAGCGTCTTGAAACCCTTGGCTCTTTTCAATGTCTCATCGAATGCGTCGGTGTACCGCCGCAAGTCTTCGGCAGGAAGAAAATTCTTCAAACAGAGGAATCCCAAGGTTTCAAAGTGGTGTTTCTGGGCTTCCGTTAGCATTTTTCACCTCGTGTGGATTCAATGCGCGCTTTCAAGCTCGACTTTGTACATTTGTAGGGTGGGATCTACTAACGCCTTCCTTATCGTAGCATGCCTCTTTCAAGAATTGGAGCATCCGCATCCGTCGCGGCGGGGCATTTTTGAACGTTTCGGGTGTGTAATACCCCCCGTCTTTCCGATAGAGCCACTTGATGTATTCTGCCTCCTCCGGCGTTCGGGGCTTCTGCACGTAGTTGAGATAAACGCCGCGCCTCTTCGCTCCCTCGCCGAATGCCGCATGGTAAAGTTTCACATTGAAAACCAAGAGATCGCCGGGATCCGTCTCTATCGGATAGATGCCGGGGACATCCTTCCCGAGCGGCAGAATGTCTTCGCCGTATGTCTCCATCCGCTCCCGATAGGGGAGAAAGTGGCTGCCCGGCAGCACGCAGAGGCAACCGGTGCCCGCTCGGACGGGTTCCAGATAGAAAATCACTTTCAGATGAATATGCCCCTCGGGCGCGACATCGTCATGATGCCATCTCGTATCGTGAGTGCGAAGGGCGCCCTCCGAAACCGTGAACACATAGTCTTCGCCAAGCAAATCGCCGATGAGCTCATTGAGTTTGTCGCCATCAAGCAGTGGGTGGTACACCTCCGGATTCGACTCGAAGAACCGGAGGGTACCAATCGTCCTCCTCTCTTCGTTTGTCTCCAGCGTCTTGAGACCTTTGGCTCGTTTCAATGTTTCATCGAATGCGTCGGTGTAGCGTTGCAGTTCGTCAGGGGGAAAAAAGTCCCTCAAACAAAGAAATCCCAAGGTTTCAAAGTGGTGTTTCTGGGCATCTGTCAGCATATTGATCTCCAATCTTGACGCATCATCACGGCAATTCTCATTTTGGAACTAAGCTCGACTTTGTACAAAAGCACAACATCTGGATTTGACATAAGCCGGAGTGCCCCCAGTCCCGTAGGCGGGGCATCTTGCCCCGCTGTGATGGTACTGGAATACACTACCGACTTTTTCAATGGTCTACCAAAATGACCAGATGGTTAAAATCTCCCGCATCTATGCTGAACGCTTGATTGACGCCGTCCGTTATGTCGCTCAAATGTACAAAGTCGAGCTAAGATAAGAAATGGTGGGCAGTGCCCACCCTACCAGATAATTCCTTTCAGATTAGGGACATAACGGGTTCTCGTTACCTGTTTGCCGGTCGGCACGTCTTCATAAAGCGGATAAGCCACCCCCTTCGGATCGATGGAAACGACATCCGATCCGCGCAGAACCAATTTGTACGGAATTTCGCCGAGCACTCGATGCACCACCCGTTGCGGTAGCGGGAACTCTAGCGTGACCCGATCACCCGGTTTCAGCCAACCGATCCGTAGATAGCGTCCTTCAACCAGCGCACGACGCGCTTCTGACCCGACAGTAACCCGCACCGCGTCGGGCGAGCACCACTCCGGAATTCGTACCGCCACTTCCGGCGCGTCCTTGATTCGTAGAATAACCTTCCCTTCCGCCGGCAAATAACTGTCGATGTCAAGCCATTCGGAGGCGCGATTCAGCAATAGGTGAACCTTCACCAAATCGCCCGCCTTGCTCACCATGCTATCCCACACGCAGTAAAACGTCCGCGCCCCATTTGCCGTGCAGCAGTGCATAATCGACGAATCCATCAGTTTCGGACCGTCGGGAGTTTGATTCACGGTCAAGGCTTCGTTGGCGCGCATCCAGCCGAAGAACGAACCGACAGACCTCTCGCGAATATTCGTGGAGTCTTGGTAAAGCCGGTCATGCGGCTCCGTATTATAATAACTATCGGGAATGTGGTCAAACAGGCGCGGATTGCAGAGTTGCCCTTGGGCGTACACATTGCGCACCCATCTATCAATATCGTCCCAGTAATCGCCCAACCCGGCACGCGTCAAATACAACGCCAGCCAGACCATATCGGCGACCTCGCAGATCTCGACCGAATTGCCGCGGCGTTCCAAGTAGTGGTCGGTGCCCTGTTGAACTTCGGGATAGAACCCGATTAACGGGTCACCCATCTCGCGCGCCCAACGGTAGCAGGCATCCACCCGTTCCAATACCTCCCGATCCGCGGTGGCGTAGCCGTACTCGCACACCGCCATCAAGGCGTAAAGCCCGTGATGAAAATGCCAAAACGTGTAGCGGCCATCTTCGTCGTTAAAGACGCGAGCCAGCCCCCAACGAGCCAAACCGCGGCACAACTCCAGGGCAGGCTCATACCCCGTGACGCGGTAGAAAAGCCCGGCGCCGTGTCCGGTAGAGCCTATCGAATATATCGTGGTGAACAGATCTTCCTTGCTGTACAAGCCGCCGCCTTCGTCCGGCATCATGCCCGGCTCATCGGCATTGGCGGGCGGGGTTTGTCCGGGCTGGTATTGCGCTCTCCAGAGAAACCTGAAACCATCCTTCTCTCGCGTCAGCGATAAAATGCGGTCGACTTTGCGTTTGCCGATGTCAATCCATTGCGGGTTGTCGTCAACCTGCGCCAAAATCGACGTGGTCACGAGTTGTCTTCCCTCGCCCCAGATCTCGGCGAAAGGCGTCATCTCGTCAGCCTCACCCTCCGCAAAATTGGCTAACCCCATCGGCACCCTGTCGAAGATATCCGTGGGACAGTAGGTGAGCCCGTCATCCCCGATGAGCTCCACCTGCGCCTGAATGACTCCCGTGTCGACATCCAGATCGTCGCCGTTCCCGGACGCCAGTCGGCACAACGCCAACGCCTCCACGAATTTCGGCGGGATATTCAGATACACGTCAATCAAATGGTTGACGAATAGCGCCGCCGGTCTGCGCGAGAAGTCCACGATGAACTTTAACCCCCATCTTGATTCCGCGTCCCAAACATTGGTCAAGGCATTGATAGCCAACCCCATTCTGTCTGCCAGATCCAGTGTGTCCGGCACCTCGGCTTCATAGCGGTCACCCTCTAGGCATTTCGCGGTCGGGTTGTCATAAGACATAATTCTTCTTGTCCTTTCAAGTAGTTCTTTGTGTGGCATGAAACCGAGTTTTTTCCTCAAAACTCGGTTTCTTCCCAATGCAATTGAATAGAGTTCTCAATCGCGAATCTCCCTATTTTCATCGCGCCCCCGGCATCGCCCTCCAAAAACACAATGCATTAAAACTAGCCGTCCATTTGATTCACGCATCTCCCTTACCTCTGCCGGATAAACTTCTGCAACCGGCCATCCGCCTGCACCTCGCTCACATAGATGTCCCCACGCGAATCTACCCAAATGCCGTGCGGACAAGCATAGAACAATCCGGGCGTCTCATTCCCGCGCTCACTGCCCCACCGGGCGATTATCTCGCCATCCAATGTCATAATGGTGAGGCGCTGATCCATTTCCGCGATGTAAACGACCTCATCCTCATCAATGTAGATGGTGTCCGGATGCTTCAACCCGCCCCACTCTTCAATGTACTCGCCATCAAGCGTGAAAAACTGGATGCGGTTGTTGCTGCGGTCTGCCACCATCACGCGGTTGCGCGGATCCACCCGAACGCAGTGCGGCAGATCGAACTCTCCGGGACCCGACCCCGGCGTGCCCCACGACATCATCAACTCGCCATCGGGCGAATATTTGTGGACGCGGGCGTTACCGTAGCCGTCACTGATGAACATCTCGCCATCCGGACCTAATGCGAGGTCGGTCGGTCGATTGAAGGGGTCGCCTTCGGCGCCGGGCTGACCGGGATTGCCGATTGACATCAGCAGTTCGCCATCCGACGTGAATTTGTGCATTATATGCGCGTCGCGATCGACACAGTAGATGTTATCCTCGGCATCAATGAAAATGCCGTGCGCATCGACCAGAATATCGTCACCCCACGACGCGAGAAAGTTGCCATCGCGATCAAAAACCACCAAGGGGCGCTCACTGCGGCTGTAGACATAAACCCTGTCCTGCGAGTCCACGCCAACGGCTGGGATCCAGCCGAAATCCCATCCGTCGGGCAATTGCCACCAGTTTTCCCGAACTTCGTAGGTATGACTGCCTGCTCCATAAGTCATGCGACTTTTCCTCCGAGAATCTAAGCGTTGTGTGAAAGTATCAATCCATATCCTTTTCCATTATCTCACAGTTGCCGCCGATTTGCAACAATCAAGCGACAGAATAAGTAGCAATGTAAATCGCGGCTTTCTCGGTAAGCGCTGGGGTGTCAGTGATTAATCTTGTCTGGACTGTGATTTATGTGATGTGATTAAGTGATTGCCATGATTGTCGGTGTTTATACGATTTTCGTAACTGTTTAGTCCATGTGGGAGGGGAAGGCTTCTGTGCGAGGGCAAGCTTCTATAGAAGGGGAAGCATTTGTGGGAGCGAAAGCTTTTGTGGGAGGGGCATCCTGCCCCGATATCCCGGCGCTCAAGATAAATCAACACATTAAAAAATTTCCGCTAGTGGATAGCACATCAAGAACGACGCGTCCGCAGGATAACCGCGCCCAGATACCGACACCGCTAAAAGCCCCAAAATCGTAGTGAAACCCAACACTGCGACCATTGTATTGGGGAATCCAGCGGCTTTTATGTATCCATCTGGCTTGAGGTATGCGTAGACCGAAAATTTTCACCCTTCCCGTCTTCCATCCTTCCAATCTTCCCTCCTCCCTTTTCGGCTTTTTGCTTGACTGTATCTTGCGATGGGATTATAATCCCATTCCGAACAAAGCGAAGCAAACGTGACGCGATTTTTTGAAACAACCTCCCCCAAGGGAACAGTGAGACTATGAGTATGCAAGCGGCATTTATGCACGGCGCGCGGGATATGCGCGTTGAAAGTACGGAAATTCCCCATGCAAAGGAGGGCGCCGCGGTCATAAAAGTGATGAGCAGCGGCGTCTGCGGCTCCGATCTGCACTGGTACGCGGTGCGTCCCTATCCACAGCCCACCGTGCTAGGACACGAAGTTAGCGGCGAGATCGTGGAAGTCGGGGATGGGCTCGGAGGGTTCCGCGAAGGCGATCGCGTCTGCGTCGACCTTACCCGGCACTATGCGTGCGGTAGGTGCTCATCCTGCCGCGGAGGCGGATACTTCCACTGCCCGAACAAGGTTCGCGTGCCGTGGGGCGGCGGTTTCGCGGAATACATGGAGGTCAAAGGCTTGGGAATCCAGCCGTTGCCGGAATCACTCACGCACGAACAGGGCGCGATGGTCGAACCGGTGGCCGTCGGAGTTCACGCGTGCCGCTACGCCAATGTCAAACCCGGCGAGGTTGTGTTGGCGCTGGGCGGGGGAACAATCGGCTTGTTGTCGCTTGCCGTGGCGAAGGTATTTGGCGCCAAACGCGCCTACATCGTAGCCAAGTACGACGCTCAGGTCGCAATGGCGGAGGCGATGGGCGCGGACGGCATCATTCGCTTGGGAACCGGCGATTTGGTTGAGCAAGTAAAAGAAATCTCGGGAGGCGAACCCATTGATACCGTGATTGAAACCGTCGGCGGATCCGCGCCTACCATCGACCAAGCGGTGAGCGTCGTCAAACCCGAAGGCAAGGTCGTCGTTACCGGCGTCTTTCCCAACCCCATCCCGATAAACTTGGAGCAGGCTCTGGAGAGGGAGGCCAAAATCATTTTCTCGGTGTGTTACAGCGCCGAAAACGGGACACACGACTACGAGATTGCTTGTGATCTTATCGCGTCGGGAAAAGTGAACCCGACCCAACTTATCACACATCGTTTCGCGTTGAATCAAACTCCCGAAGCGTTTGAAACCGCCCTGGACAAAACGACGGGCTCGGTGAAAGCGATGATTAACGTATCTGATACTAATTCCTAATCTATAAGTTACAAGAGCCCCTGGGTTTGTAGTAGTGCAATTCATTGCACGTCCGGCATCGGCTGTAACATTTAGATTTTGAATTCGTATGAATCATAGAATTGCCCGCGACTGCGGGATTCCTGATTCGCGCAATTGCACTGTAGGGAATAACGATCGTTATTCCCTACATTTTCGGCGCCTTTGCGCAAGGTCCTATTCCTTCTTAAAAAAGAGAGGTTATCCAAATGGACGAACATACTCACAACCGTAATAACCCGAACACCCATTTGACCATCCCCGCCTCGGAGACTGCCGAGCGGATGGCGAACGCCTGCGCCAATTTTCTGGAAACTCTGACGCCGGTGCTGCGACAAAAGGCGGAATTTCCGTTTGCCGACACCGAGCGGCTGCGCTGGCACTTCGTCCCGGTAGAGTTGTGGGAACGGAAAGGCGTGCCGCTCAAGGAAATGGACGATGCTCAGCGGAGGGCCGCCTTCAAACTGCTGGAATGCGGATTGAGCGATCGGGGATATCGCAAAGCGACCGCCATCATGGACTTGGAGCCGACGCTCGGTGAAATTGAGCGCGCCGAGGGCGACACTCGATTTCCGCGCGATCCGGAGCAGTATTTCTTCTCGGTTTTCGGAGATCCGACCAATAACGAACCTTGGGGATGGCGGGCAGAAGGTCACCACGTCTCGCTCCACTTCACGGTGATAAATCGGGAGTTCATCTCTCCCAACCCCTTCTTCTTCGGCTCCAATCCGGCGGAAGTTCGGCATGGCGAGGACAAAGGGCTGCGCATTCTCTCGGCGGAGGAGGATCTCGCGCGACAACTGCTCGGTTGCCTGCGAGGCGATCAGCGGGGCAAAGCAATCATCAACGAGACAGCGCCTCCCGACATTCTGACTCGGGAACAACTGAAGGTCGAAGTCGGGTCGGTGCAGGGATTGGCTGTCGAGTCGATGGAGACGACGCAACGCGAGCTCTTGGTGAAGCTGATTCACGAATACATAGATAGGCTGCCTCGGGAGATTGCCGATATAGAGATTCGCAAACTGCGTGACGCCAATCTGAACGATGTCCATTTTGCTTGGGCTGGCGCCGAGGAACGCGGCAAACCGCACTACTACCGCCTTCACGGGCCATTCTTCTTCGCGGAATACGACAACACGCAGAACGACGCCAACCACATTCATACGGTTTGGCGGCATACGGAGGACGATTTCGGTTTCGATTTGCTTCGTCTGCACTATCAACACGCCGAGTCCACGAAGCGCCATCAGCACTGAAATCGTAACTGTTTAGTGGTTTATTCGCTAAGTGTCGGGTGTCGGCGGTTAATACGAATTCAAAATCTAAATGTTACAGCCAATGTGGGCCGATCAAGCGAATGGATAGTGAGTAGGATTTGCTATCGCACTCATTATCCATTCGCTTGATCGATAGAGATCCTCAATGAATTGCACTACTACAAACCAACGGCTCTTGTAACGTATAGATTCGGAATTAGTATAAGATTGTCTGAACTGTGATTTATGTGATTAAGTGATGGACTATGATTGTCAGTCTTTAGTTGCCTGTCATGAGTAGGGAACAACGATCGTTGTTCCCTACAGAGGCGCGTGAGTCATTATACCGATGCTGAAAAGCTACATTGATACCGGAAAGAAACCGAGTTTTGAGGAAAAAACTCGGTTTCAATGAACTGTTTAGCGGGTCAATCTACATTCTGAACAAAGACATTATGAACACTGTACACGCCGGCATCGTCGGGCTGGGGCTTGTCGCCGCTTCGCACTTGAAGGGTTATGTAAGCCACCCTCACGCCGAAGTCGTTGCAATCTGCGATCTTGACGAGGCTAGGGCGGATCGATTCGCGTCAGAACACGGAATTGAGAACGTCTACACCTCCTATGAGGAGATGCTGCGCGAAGCGCCAATCAACACGGTTGATATTGCCACGCCGACCTTCCTGCATCCGTCAATGACGCGTCAAACCGCCGAAGCCGGGATGCATGTCCACTGCGAGAAGCCCTTCTGCCGGAACGTGGGGGAGGGGCTTGAAGCCTGCGAAGCCGTCAACCGTAACGGCGTTAAACTGGTCGTCGGTGAAACATACGTCTTCATCGCCTCCCATATCAAGGCGCGCGAACTGATTGACGCCGGGGAGATTGGACGACCTCTCCAAATACGCCAACGGCACGGCGCCTGGTTCGAGCGGGAAAGAGAGGTGGTTGAGGAAATCCCCGAAGCCCGAAACTGGCGCGTCGACGGGGAAAAATCGGGCGGCGGCGACTATCCATGGATCTTTGACCACGCGGTGCATTTCTTCGCCACCGCCGAATACCTCATGGGAGACATCCGCATCGCCGAAATCTCCGCTGTCACCGGTACTTGTCAAACGGGTTCGAATGGAGGTGGCGCTGCCCACGATCCCTACTCGATTCCCGATCGCGATATTCCCATTATCACGTGGAAGTACGAGGATACCGATTGCCAAGGGCTGTGGATGCGCGCCGAGCGGCTGAACGGCAAATACGACTACATGCACGGCTTCAGCACAACCGTCATCGGCGATCGCGGCATGATAGAGGTGCTGGGAGAGGGCGGTCACAATCTGTTGTGGAACGGGGAGCAGCAACACCTTCTGTTGCATCGGGAGGGGAAGGAAACTCGCTCCTTCCGCTTTGACGAGGGAGGCGATGACGTTTGGCAATCCGACATCAGCTACTACAGCCAGGGGCATGTTAATCAGGTGCATCATCTTATCGACTGTGTCCACCATGATACTTCACCACGCTATTCCGGAGAGGATGGCGTGCATGCGGTGCGGTGTACGTTAGCCACGATACGCTCCGCCCGCGAAAACCGCCCCATCGCCGTGGAGGAGATTGATCCCGATTACACCGCCTATTCTTAGACGTAGCGGTTGGCAAAATGACGAGGTTTCAAAGCGAACAAGGAGCCGTAGTAGCGCGATTCATTGTGTGTTTCGTGGTTTCGCTATTTGGGTTTGTAAAATGAAAAAGGTTGTTCCCATTTTCGTAATGAGACGATGACTATTATGGAGGTGTCGGTATGAGCATCACCCAATTCTCAATTGAAGAAGTACGTTGTTTTGCCGAACGCCAAACTTTTGAAATCCGCCCCCTAACCTTTCTGGTCGGCGAAAACAGCACCGGCAAGACGACGGTATTAGGGTGTTTTCAAGCGTTGGCAGATTATTTGAGTCCGGATAATCGCGGCGTAGATTTCAATCGCAAGCCTTATTCAATGGGCATCTTTAGAGACATTGTCAGGAATAGCAAAAACAAGGAGAGGGATTTCAAGCTGGGGCTTAGGTTCAAATTCGGGGATGAAGATGTAGAATGCCTGGTCGAGTTTGTCGAAAAAAAAGGTGAATTTGAACCTGCTGTCAAATCGGTGACATTGAAATTCACAGATGGTAAAGTCATTCTCAAAGCAGCAGAAGAGGAAGGAATAACTATTGGGACACGTCTGACTTCTTTTGATGAAAGGGAAAATGAATATTACATAACTTGCGGCTCTTATGGTTTCGAAGATGTACCGCTCTTATCTGTTCTTCACTTTGGACACCTAGAAGGAGAAACAGAGGGGAAAGAGGCATTCGAGAAATATTTGAGAGCGAAGGCAGGCGGTATAGACAGAGCACATCCCCTATGGTGGATGAGATGGAGCAAAATGCCGGTATTTAGTATTGCGCCGATTCGCTCTCGTCCGGAGCGAACTTACGACACAACTAGCGTATTTGATGATCCGGAGGGCAGTGACGTACCAATGCACTTAATGTTAATGCAAGCCACTAAAAAAAAGAGATGGGAGGATTTGAAACATGAGTTGGACCAATTCGGCAGGCGTTCAGGGATGTTTCAGAACATAGAGGTTATGAACTTGGCGTCGCCCGGCGGCCCGTTTCAACTAAAAGTCAAAGTGAGAGGGCCAAACTCCAACATCATTGATGTCGGCTACGGCGTCAGTCAGATTGTGCCGATTCTAGTCCAGATTCTTGACCCGCCGAGTTCTCGTGGGCGAGCGGCAGAAACGCCCTTTTTCCTGCTTCAACAGCCCGAAGTTCATCTGCATCCTAAAGCGCAAGCTGAACTCTCTTCCTTGCTAGCGACCTTGGCAGGCAAAGGAAAGCGCTCATTTATCGTTGAAACGCACAGCGACTACATGATTGACCGCGCGCGGATTGAAATCAGGAAAGGCGCTATCCGTCCCGAAGATGTATCGTTAATATACTTGGAGCCGAAGGGACGTGTTGTCAAGGTACACAATATCAGTTTTGACAGAATGGGAGAGATGGTAACCATACCGAAGGCGTACAGAGAGTTCTTCATGAAGGAAGTTACCCGACTCATGGGATTTGAGGATTGATTATGTGTATCATTCTGGACGCCAATATGTTGAGCAAATTCAAGAAACGCGCCGATGAGGACACAAAGCCTGTATGGAACTGGCTGCATAACAGAAATGGAAGGATAGCTTACGCTACCACCGAGAAGTTTGAAGAAGAGTGGACAAGAGGCGGAGGCGACGTCATTCTCAAAGAACTGCAAAGGATTAAAAAACTCAAGGCGGTGTCGGCTCAAGATGTACTGGAAAAACAGAATGAACTGAAGGGTCAAATCAGATCGGATGATCCGCATATTATCGCACTGGCGATTGCCGCGAACGTAAAGGTACTGGCCTCTCAAGACAGAGCGCTAATCGGTGACTTCACCAATCGCGATCTGGTGGAGCGCGGCAGAGTCTATCAAAGGGCGGAGCATGCGCACTTGTTACACGGCGTGCGCTGTCCGTAGTTTGCCGGTGCGCCAATTCACTCAATCACCTTTGATGATGAGACGATGACTATTATGGAGGTGTCGTTATGAACATCACCCAATTTTCAATAGAAGAGGTACGCTGTTTCGCCGAACGCCAAAACTTTGAAATTCGCCCTCTGACGTTCTTGGTCGGCGAAAACAGCACTGGCAAAACGACAATGTTGGCATGTTTTCAGGTGTTGGCGGACTATTTGCGCAACAACGATTTAGATTTTAATTGTCCGCCCTATTCACTGGGAACATTTAAGGATATTGTCAGAAACAGCAAACATAAAGAGAAAACGTTCAAGTTGGGGTTTACGCTTGGGCATGGGAAAGAAGACATTCAATGTGAGGTGGAGTTCGTCCAAAAAACGCACGGAGTTGAACCTGTCGTCAGATTGGCAACGCTGAAATTCGCCAACGTTGAAGGCAATTTCACGCCGGAAGATGCGGGACGAGAGGATAATCCGTCCATCTCCTTCGACAAAGAAAAAAAACAGTATCATGTAACCTGCGACTCCGGTTTGCGTGACAGCGCGCCTATCCATATTCAACGCCTTATACAGCGCCAACTCTCACAGAACTTATCCCAAGACCATAACGCCTCGCGGAGTTACATAAGAGAAGGGGAAGGAACGCCTCCGAGTACGGGATACCCGGAGTGGACAGTCTTGAGCGACGTGTCCGCATTCAGTGTGTCACCCATCCGCTCGCGCCCTGAACGCACATATCACCCGACGAGGATATCGGATAATCCCGAGGGAAGCGATGTGCCGATGCACTTGATGGAATTAAAAGCCTTTCAAAAAGAGAAATGGGAGGCGTTGAAAGATGCGTTGGTTGAATTTGGAAAACGTTCAGGACTTTTTCAAGGCATTGAAGTCAAAACGCCGAAAGGCTCCGGCGGCGCATTCCAACTGAGAGTCAAGGTGAGGGGCCCCAACGCCAATGTCATTGATGTCGGCTACGGCGTCAGTCAAATCCTGCCGATTCTTGCCCATATTTTGGATCCGCCGATGTCGTCCGGGTATGCTTATTCGGAAGAGTCCTCAATTTTTTTGCTTCAACACCCAGAAGTTCATCTGCATCCGAGGGTGCAAGCGGAACTGTCTTCTTTGCTCGCCACGCTGGCGGGGAAAGGCAAACAGTCATTCATCATTGAAACCCACAGCGACTATTTGCTAGATCGCGCGCGGATAGAAATCCGGAGAGGCGCTATACGTCCCGAGGATGTGTCATTCATTTATCTGGAGCCAAGAGGACGTGTTGTCAAAGCGCACAACATCCGGTTTGATGAAATGGCGAATATGATTGACGTACCGCCACACTACGGAAAGTTTTTCCTGAAGGAAACCGACCGACTCATGGGGTTTCAGGAGTAATTATGTGCATTGTTTTGGATGCCAGCAGGTTCGGCGAATTTCAGAGACGAACTGATGAGAACATGAAACCCGTGCGGGATTGGGTATATCTTGGTAACGGTAAAATTGCTTATTCCCCGACCCGAGACCTTAAAAGGGAATGGGATAAAGGGGCGCCCAGATTAAGGTCACAGTTGCAAAGGAGAGCGAAACTCAAACTAGTTCCGAGGAACTCTGTCCAAAGAAAACAAGATGAACTAGAAGACAGATTACAGTCGAACGACGCGCACATCATCGCATTGGCAATTGTAGCGGAAGTAAAATTGTTGGTTTCCGCCGACAAAGACTTGTGCCGCGATTTTATGAATCCAGATCTGGTTGGCGGCGAAGTGTATCGGAGTAAAGACGATCAGGCTAAACTGGCTAAAATCTTCTGCCCTTAGTTGGCTGAAGTTCCCGTAATTATCCATCACCGAATTAACAACAAAAATAACCATGGCATTACATCCAAACTTCCCCCAATCTCCACACGACATTAGCGCCCCCTCGGTGCGCTGGTTTCCCGCCGATGAAGAGCTGCGCGACACCGGTTACGGGAAACTTATTCCTCCGCTCGTCCACAAAATCCGCGAGAAGGTCAAAGCGTGGCGAGACGACGGCTATAGCGACGCCGCCGATACCAGCAAATCCCTGCTCAACTGGTGGTTCGATACACCCCACCTGCTGGAAGGCGCCGATGACGCAATCAGCGAATTTCAATACTACTTCGCCCAGCGCGAGGCGCTCGAAACCATCATTTACTTGTACGATGTCGTCGGGGTGAAAGACAAGTACGACTTGATGCGATACGACAGTTCCGGCGCAATTTCGACCGGCATGTTCGACGAAGACTGGCGGCGGCTTGTGCTGAAGATGGCAACCGGCACCGGCAAGACAAAGGTGATGAGCCTTGTCATCGCTTGGAGTTACTTTCATAAACTTTACGAACCCGATTCCGACTTGTCGCGCAATTTTCTGGTCATCGCTCCCAACATAATCGTGCTTGACCGTATCTATCACGATTTTCAGGGGCTGCGCGTTTTCTTCGGCGACCCCGTGCTGCCCGACAACGGTTTTGACGGTCACAACTGGCGCGACGATTTCCAACTGACGCTACATCGGCAGGACGAGGTGCGCGTTTCGCGCGGGGCTGGCAACATCTTTTTGACCAACATCCACCGCGTCTATTCCAGCGACCAAACTCCGCCATCGCCCGATGACGAGAACACGATGGACTACTTCCTCGGCAAACGTCCGACCGGCGCCACCACCGACTCCAAAGTAGACTTGGGTGACATCGTGCGGGAGGTCGACGAACTGATGGTGCTGAACGATGAGGCGCACCATATCCACGATCCGAAGTTGGCGTGGTTCAAGTCCATTGAGGACATCCACAATCGCCTTTTGCAGAAAGGGGGAAAACTTTCGTTGCAAGTGGATGTCACCGCCACGCCCAAGCATAACAACGGCGCGATTTTTGTCCAGACGGTGTCGGATTACCCGCTCGTGGAAGCCATTTCCCAAAATGTGGTCAAACACCCGGTGTTGCCCGACGCGCCGAGCCGAGCCAAGTTGGTGGAGCGGCAAAGCGCGAAGTACACCGAGAAATACGCGGACTACCTTGAACTCGGCATCATTGAGTGGCGCAAAGCGTATGCGGAACACGAAAAACTCGGGAAAAAAGCCATCCTGTTTGTAATGACCGACGACACCCGCAACTGCGACGATGTCGCCGAATATCTCGAAAGCCGCTATCCCGAACTCAAAGACGCCGTGCTGGTGATTCACACACAGCGGAACGGCGAAATCTCAGAGGCGACTTCGGGCAAGAAGAAAGAGGAGTTGGACAAGTTGCGTAAACAGGCGAACGAGATCGATTCCATGGGTAGCCCCTACAAGGCGATTGTCTCGGTGTTGATGCTCAAGGAGGGGTGGGATGTCAAGAACGTGACCACCATTGTCGGATTGCGCGCCTACTCCGCCAAGAGCAACATCCTGCCCGAGCAAACCTTGGGGCGCGGCCTGCGCCGCATGTACGGTGAGGAAGTAAAGGAGTCCGTGAGCGTTATCGGCACCAACGCCTTCATGGAATTTGTCGAGTCCATCCAAGCGGAGGGGGTTGAATTGGAACGCCAAGCCATGGGCGCGGGCGCCGGAGCCATAGCGCCGCTGGTGATTGAAGTGGATAAAGACGACCCGAACAAGGACATTGACGCGCTGGACATCGCCATTCCGAAACTTACCGGGCGCGTCTACCGGGAGTACAAGAATCTGTCCGAACTCGACGTGACGACGCTTGATTTCACCCCCGTGAACTATCAAAGGTTTAGCGAAGATGAACAACGGGAGATTGTCTTCAAGGATATGACGACGGGCGAGACGACGCACACCACGCAGATGGACAGCGCCGGCGTCGCGGATTATCGCAGCGTGATTGGGTACTTCGCGCAGACGCTCATGAAAGAGAATCGACTGGTCGGGGGTTATGATGCCCTATACCCCAAGGTACGGAATTTCATCGAGAATCGCCTGTTCGGCGCGTCAGTGGCGTTGGAAGACCCGAATACCCTGCGCAATCTGTCGGAACTGGCGGCGACAAAAACCGTGTTCGATACCTTCAAAATTGCCATTAACGACCTCACGGTGCGCGACCGGGGAGACGCAAAGATTGTTGATGCTATCAAGTTGAGGAATACAAGGCCCTTTGTGGTAAAAGATCAGCCTTACGTCGTGTCGAAAAAGTCCGTGTTCAACAGAATCACCGGTGACCATAAACTGGAACGGGACTTCGCCGCTTTTCTTGAAAACTGCCCGGATGTGCTCTCCTACGCCAAAAACTACTTCGCGGTGAATTTCAAGCTGGATTATGTGGATGCCGATGGCGACATTGCCAACTACTACCCGGATTTCATCGTAAAATTGGCGGACGAGCGTGTAATCATCGCCGAGACAAAGGGCAGAGAAGACACCGATGTGGCACCAAAAATGCACAGACTCGCCCAGTGGTGCGACGATGTCAACAGAATCCAATCCGAAATTTCCTATGATTTCGTCTACGTTGACGAGAACAATTTCCGTACGTACAACCCGCGCACATTTCAACAACTGCTGGAGGCATTCACCGAGTATAAAACCCGAAGCGGAGACTATGGCAAGATTGATGATTGATGGGGAAGGCTGGAAGGATGGAAGGACGGAAGACTGGAAGGATGGAAGATTCTTTCCACAAGTAACATTCATTTTTCCCTCTCGGACCGGCTTTAAAGAGCGTTGTTTTTTAGCCCCAGAGGGGCGGCAGGTTTGTAGAACCGTGGACACCCCAAATTCCAAAGCCCCAGAGGGGCGACAGGTGATACTCGTTTTTCGCTCTATGACTGGCTTCTTGGCGATTTTTTGTGCGAGTGTTACTTGGTAGCAATTCTCATGGAGTTCGCTCCTACAAAAGACGCAATTTTCTAACAGCGCGGAGTATTCAAAGTCGAGCTAAAGAATGCCCTGCCGAGGAGGTCATCATCAAATGGAGTCCGTAGAAAAGTATCGGAAAATCATACTGGAAGTCTTGCGCGAGTATACGGAAGCGCCAATCGCTTATGGAGAGTTGGAAGATGAAATTATCGTCGACCCGGAGGCGGATCGCTATCTGTGGATGGTCAGAGGATGCCAGAAACACAAACGGATTCACGCTTGTGTCGCCCGCATCGATATTATCAACGGAAAATTGTGGATTCAACACGACAATACCGAGGGCATCGCGCCCGATTTGGAGCGACACGGTGTTCCCAAGGAACATATCGTCTTGGGATTCCGCGCACCGGAAGTTCGGCAGTACACGGGATACGCGGTTGAGTAGACTTAATCTCAATCAAGATCTACTATGGAAGTTCTATCGCACGCGGAATCTCTCCCGCGAATCTGATCCGAGAATGGGATATCGAGCGCATTGAGGCATCCTCAGAACCGGAGTTGTGACACTTGTGTCAATTAGATGTGACATCGTTGTTGCCGTGTGGCGAAAATCTGCGTTATATCATCTTGAGTCAATAGGCGCGAGTTGTTCCGGCTATTGCTCTAAACAACCAAGTTATTCATGAAAGAGAGATCGGATGCGGTCGTACAAGATTATCGTTGAAGACACCCTGACGGTTATGTCGCCTATTCAATCGGCATGAACGGCGTTGTCATAGGACAAGGAGACACCCGCGCAGAGGCAATATCCGACGTAACCTCCGCCATTGAATTTCACATTGAGACGTTTGGAGCCGAAGCAACAGCCACGCGCGAGCAGGCTGACACTAATTCGTAACAAGGAGAATGCCATGAACATAGATTCGTACTTAACCGATAGAGTTGACGACCAGATAAAATACTTTGACCTGAACGCCGCGAAGAACCAAAGGATATACAGGTTCTTGAGGATGACCGCAATTTCGTGCAATGTCCTCACGGCATTGGCAATCGCGTTGACATTCGCCGTACCGTCCGAATACAAGGTTGTCGTAGGACTTGCGGCGCTGGTTCTCACGATGATTGTCCTTGCGACATACCAGATCGAAGAGTTCTATAATTTCGGCGCCAAATGGCAGAAGTTCCGCATCGTCGGCGAACTGATAAAGTCGGAAAAATACATGTTTTTGAACGGCGCCGGCGTGTATTCATCCGCCGATATGGAGCAACGAAAACGGATATTTGTCAAGAAGGTCGAAGATATCTTCCGCGGCACGGACATGTCATACTTTTCACTGATGGTGGAACCCGGCAAGGGGCTGGAAAGGCGTTCATCATAGCTAAGTAAAACTGGAGGTTGAATCATGACAGCTTACGCTTTTTGGAATAACAAGGGCGGAGTAGGCAAGAGTTTCTTGGGGTTTGTCGCGGCGACCGAGTATGCCCACGCCTACCCGGAGACCGATGTTTATGTGATCGATCTTTGTCCGCAAGCGAACATCTCCGAAACGCTGCTTCCCAATCCGGACGCTCTTCATAAATTGATTGGGCAAACACCGCGCGCCACGGTCGCCGGTTATCTTGAAGCGCGCCTGAATTCTCCGTTCCGAGGCATAGAAAATGTATCTCCCTACGTTTGCCGGCCTCAACACTTTAATCGAAAACTTCCACCGAATTTGCAACTGGTTTGCGGCGATAATCTGCTTGAAATCCTGTCCGAGGCGATTCGTCAAATGTCGCAGCTGGCGATTCCGGTTAACGCTTGGAAGCAGGTACACAGTTGGGTGAAAGATCTCACGGTCGCGTTGGCAAATCGGAGCGGCAATAGAGACGCGCTTTTTGTAATCGACTGCAATCCGAGTTTTGCAATCTACACCCAGTTGGCTCTCGTGGCGGCGGAGAACGTCGTGGTACCCTTTACCCCCGATGATAGTTCTCGACGAGCCGTAGAGAATGTCGTCGCGTTGCTCTATGGCCACGACCTTAGTGATTCGAAGGTCAAAACATACGCCAAAATCAACTTCGCCAAGAAAGCCAAGGAGCAAGGAATCGTGATTCCAAAACTTCACACCTTTGTTAGTAATCGCGTAACGCTCCATAGAGGAGCGGCAAGCAAAACCTTTGCGGCCGTAGATAAGTCGATCAAAGAAACGTTGGATGCGCTTCACAAAAAACATCGCCACATCTACTCGACTCCCAGAGAAGCGCCAAGCAAGAAATTCATAGAAATACCCGATTATCATAGCGCCTGCGTCGTTATGACAACAAAAGGGATCCCTTTGTATAAGCTTCAGCCCGGCCCGCATAAGTTGGGCGACGAACAGGTGCAGATCGATCCAGAACCTTTAGGTCGTTATCAAGCCGCGCTTGCTGAATTCGTAGAGTGTCTATAGAGGTATCCTGTGGGGTCATCAGCCGCATCGAAATACATGACCGACGCGGGGCGTATCGGGACGCTACGCAAAACTGCGACGGATAAGCGCTTCCGTCCGACGCGGCATGAAGAGATTCAGGTCTACTACCACGCATCGCTTGCCGCCTACGTCGCCGCTTGGAACGCGTACGTTAACAACCTCGTGCGCGACTTTTTCGCGGCGATTTCTGACATAGTCGCCCCGCAATCGCAAGCGATTTACGCAATTGCCAGGCAAACTGCGGAACGTGCGTTGGAGCGGTTTAACACACCGAACTGGGAAAACACTCGCAATCTCCTTCACCAATACACCGGATACGATCCCATTGAAGACTGGATTTGGACTCAACGCGGAATGGTAGGCTCTGAGGTTCATGAGAGATTGAACGAGATACTGCAGGTGCGCCATAGTTTCGCCCACGGTTTTGATATGCCAGCGTATAACTGACACAAACGCCGAGCGGGACAGTACGACTCACGAGCAAAGCCATTCAAGACATAGAGGCTTTTTTCAAGAATCTTGTCAATGTTACAGACAAAGGAATGGGGGCGCATATTATTCAAACTTACAAACTTCCCAATATCTGGTAATATATTACACACTTGCTAGACGAGTCTATCGAAATTGCTTGTCCACATTTCAGCACCAAGAAAACAGCATATTATCAATTGAGGTAACACTATGAACAGACCGAAACAAATGGAAGCATACGACAAGTTTGAGATTTCCGGCGAAGAATATATTCTACATGATGATGCCTACCTGAATGGGGAGGGAGAAGAGACCATCTATAAGAACCCTCTTTCTAATCTCAGACGTTGTGCTTACTGCTCAACTAAAATATTAAAGGTTGAAGACGAAATTTTTCGGGAACGTAGTCGTCGTGACTATTGTCTATGGTACTGTCAATACTGTCGCTTCTGGCAAGCACGCGTATATTCTGATCCGTTTGGTGAATGTATGCCACCGCCTGATCATTTGGCGTATGTCTCCAAACTAAGGGAATTTGACACGATCCTACCTGACGGTTGCAGCGATGAGTTAGCTATGTACATACGTCGACACCCACATTTTTTGCATTCCGTGGACCCCAAACTTTTCGAGAAATTTGTTGCCGATGTCTTTCGAGCCAATTACACGAATGCAGAAGTAATCCCCACTGGAAAACCCAATGATGGCGGAGTTGATGTGTTATTTATTGATGCGGAAAAGAAACAGTGGCTAATACAAGTCAAACGGCGCGGAGTCAAACGCCAATCTGAAGAAGTGAGCACGATTCGAGATATGCTCGGGGCGATGATTGTGGAAGGGGTATACAGGGGGATTGTAGTGTCAACAGCTCCGCGATTTTCACGATGGGCAAAACAGGCTGCTATGAAAGCGGAAAACGGTCAGCATTGTATGACTCTCCGTCTCGTTGATCGGGATATACTTAACAGAATGCTAGACCCGATTTTACCTGATCGCCCATGGCTTCTTCCCATCAGTGAAGTCGACCAAGAAATATCCGAACACTTAGCGAATCAAATTCCTAGGGATAATCAACTCGATTTGCTTGCACAACTGATATGAGATAATCCCATGCCGCGACTCACCGAACAAGAACAACAAGAAATCATCCGCTTCATCGAAGCCGACAAACCTCTGCCCGAAAAGTATCGCTTCCTCCTATTCGAGGACAAGCGCGAGGTGGAGTTGGTCTGGAACGGCAAGACGAACGAAGTCTGCAACATCGTCCTCCCTTTCCAGTCGATTGAGCTCGTGGACGAACCCCGCGCCGAAAAGCCCTCGGACACCAGCCCATGGCTGGAGCTGTTCGACGATCGCGGACGCCAACTCAAGGGCTGGACGAACAAGCTGATTTGGGGCGACAACAAGCTGATTCTGTCGTCGCTCAAGAACGGTCCCCTGCGCGAGGAGATTGAAGCGCAGGGCGGACTCAAGCTCATCTACATCGATCCGCCATTCGACGTGGGCGCCGATTTCTCCATGGATATCGAAATTGGCGGTGACACCCTTACCAAGAAGCCAAGTATCCTTGAAGAGATCGCCTACCGCGACACTTGGGGCAAGGGCGCCGATTCTTTTATTTCCATGATCTACGAGAGGTTGGTACTGATGCGAGATCTCTTGGCAGAAGATGGCAGCATTTATGTTCATTGTGATTGGCGAGTAAATTCGCTACTACGGCTTACCCTAGATGAGATATTTGGACCGCCGAATTTTGGAAATGAAATTTCGTGGAAACGTAAAACCGGAAGTAGCAGCCAGATTGGAACGACCACAGATCGGTACGGGCATGATATTGACTTGCTACTCTTTTACAAAAAAGGCCGCGGCACGATTTTCAATATGCAGTACACTGCCAGCGATCCAGAGTACATCAAGAAATTTTATCGTCATCAAGATCCTGACGGTCGGATTTACCGAATTGCCGATCTGGCAAATCCAGCACCGCGCCCAACCCTACGATACGAGTACAAGGGACACAAGCCGCCGAAAAATGGTTGGGCAATTTCTAGGGCAAAGATGGAGCAATGGGACAAGGAAGGTAGGTTATATTTCCCCAAATCTACTGACGGGCGGATTCAACGTAAACGCTATCTAGACGAACTGAAGGGCAAGCCCGTCTCGGATTTTTGGGACGATATCCGCCAAGTTGCGTCTCAATCACATGAGCGTCTTGATTATCCGACGCAAAAACCTGAGGCTCTCCTCGAACGCATCATTAATGCCTCATCTAACGAAGGCGACCTTGTTGCCGACTTCTTCTGCGGCTCCGGCACCACCGCCGCCGTCGCCGAAAAACTCGGACGGAAGTGGATTGCCACCGACCTCGGCAAGTTCGCCATCCACACTACGCGTAAACGAATGATTGGCGTACAGCGTCAACTGAAAGCCGATGGAAAGGATTACCGCGCCTTCGAGATTCTCAACCTCGGCAAATACGAGCGTCAACACTACATCGGCGTCAATCCGAACCTGCGCGAAGCCGAGCAGCAGCGGCAACTGGAGGAAAGAGAAAAGGAGTTCACCGATCTCATCCTGCGCGCCTACTCCGCCGAAAAGACCGAGGGGTTCGCCGCCTTTCAAGGTATGCGAGCCGGGCGGCTGGTAGCGGTCGGTCCCGTCAACCTGCCGGTGACCCGCCTGTACGTGGAGGAAATCATCCTTGAATGCCGCAAGCACCGAATCACCCGAGTGGACATCCTCGGCTTCGAGTTCGAGATGGGCTTGTTCCCCAACGTGCTGGACGAAGCGAAAAACAAAGGCATCGACATCGCGCCGAAATACATCCCGGCCGAGGTGTTCGACAAACGCGCCGTGGAGCGCAATCAGGTGGTGTTCCACGACGTGGCGTTTATTGAAGTCATGCCGCATGTCAATGTCCCGAAAAACTCAAGCGGACTCTCGACCGTAGCGGTTGAATTGACGAATTTCTCCGTCTTCTACTCGCAAGACTCCATCGCGCATGCCGAGCAGTCGCTCAAAACGAGAGGCAGCCGCATCGCTGTCGAAAAGGGTCAGATTGTCAAGGTCAGCCGCGACGCGGATGGCGTCTACGCCCGCGAGGCGCTGACCAAACACTGGACGGACTGGATCGATTACTGGTCGGTGGATTTCGACTTCGAGAGCCAACGCGAAATTATCCGCGTCCAGAAGCCCGAGACCGGGGAGTGGGAGGAGCAGTGGACGGGGGATTACGTCTTCGAAAACGAGTGGCAAAGCTTCCGCACCAAGAAAGACCGCTCGTTGGAGTTGACCAGCGTCGCCCACGAATGCACCCCCGGCCGCCGCAAGTTGGCTGTCAAGGTGGTGGACATTTTCGGGAATGATACGATGACGGTGTTGGAGGTGTCAGTATAAGTCACAACAACCGGCAGTTTGTAGTTGCTCAATTCATTGAGCGCCTCCGATTAATCGTAACATTTAGATTTTGAATTAGTATTACAATCACCTGCGGTTCGTAGTAGTGCAATTCATTGCACGTCTTGAATTGACATGCGCCATCCGCAAACTATTTTCCGGGAGAAAAACCGTGTCGGAACAGATTCATATATCCATGTTTGAAGTAGTGGACAGTCCCTTCTGCGTCGCCTCAAGCGATGGACAGAAGATTTTTGACCTTCTCACGGCCGCGCTCGAATCGGACCGGAATATCTCCCTCTCGTTCCGTGATGTTTCCGTATTTACGGGGGCGTTCATGAACGCCGCGATCGGTCAGTTATACGGCACATTCAGCGAGGAGCAAATCCGTTCCCGTTTGAAAGTGGTGGACGCGGAGCCGGACGATCTCGCCTTGGTGGAACGCGTCGGCGAAAACGCCAAGTTGTATTACAAAGATCCGGAGAGATACGATCGGATCGTCCGAGAAGTTTTGGAGGAAGACGACGAATGACGGGGTGGCAATCCGTGTAAATGATGCAATCACCGAGTTGGAGGCGAAAGCATGAAAGTTAAATTAAAAAACCTTGGTATTCTAAAACAAGCGGAGTTTTCAGTAGGCGATTTGACCATCATCTGCGGCGAAAACAACACCGGCAAATCCTACGCGACCTACGCGCTGTACGGCTTCTTGGCGGATTGGCGCAAACTTGTCAGGTTTCCGTTGAAAACCAAGCTGATTCAAAACCTACTCGTTGATGGTGATCTCAACCTCCCGTTGAAACCGTATATCGACATGACGGGACGCATGCTTGCTGAAGCGTGTAGACGATATGCCGATAGACTAGACGGTGTTTTTTCGGCGGCTGAGGGACAGTTTAGCAATAGCGAATTTCACCTCCAATTGGACATTCCCAATATCATTGCCAAAGAATTGGAAGGCGAGATCGAAATCACCCAAGAAAGAACGTTCGCCTATTCAAAGAAAAGAGGCAGCGACGAACTGACAGTTACAATGGTGGTGAACGAAGATCAAGGGAGGAAAATCACACCACTGTTAGGACAGAATGTAATTAGCTTAATTATCGGCAACGCGATATTCGCGGAGTCGTTTCCTACTCCCTATATCTCCTCTGCCGAGCGCACCGGGGTGGCTATTTTTCGCAAAGAACTCGATTTTGCTCGCAATCGCCTCCTTGAAGAAATGAGTCGGACAGACCAAAAGATTAATCCTATGGAGCTCCTAGTCAAAGCGCATCAAACGTACCCTCAGCCGGTTGAGGACAATGTCGACTTTATTCGGAAACTTGAGGAACTAAGGAAACGAGAGAGTTATATCGCCAAAAAAACGCCTGAACTGCTGGAAGACTTTGCTCACATTATCGGTGGTGAGTATACCATTACTCAAAACGATCAACTCTACTATACTCCGAAAGGAACGCGGCTCAAATTAACGATGGATCAAAGTTCAAGCGCTGTAAGGTCGCTCTTGGACATCGGTTTTTATCTGCGCCACGATGCCCGAAAGGGAGGGATGCTAATGGTAGACGAGCCTGAATTAAACCTGCATCCCGCGAACCAACGCCGCATGGCGCGCCTATTCGCCCGACTCGTGAACTTGGGGGTCAAGGTCTTCATCACCACCCACAGCGATTACATCATCAAGGAACTGAACACGCTCATCATGCTCAACCACGACAAGCCGCACTTGAAAAGAATTGCCCGAGAGAAAGGTTATCGGAAGTCGGAGTTAATCTGTGCCGATCAAGTCAAAGTTTACATGGCTCGCGAAGAGCTAATGCCGTTAGAGGAGGGACAGAAGAGACGGAGGAGGGGGGGCACACTCGTGGAAGCGCATATAGACCCCGCGCTTGGCATTGAAGCCCCCAGCTTCGATAACACCATTGACGAGATGAACGAGATTCTTGAAGACATCGTGTGGGGAGCGGAGTAGAGCGTGTGAATGATATCGAGATTTTACGAGACATGCTATCCTCTACGGTCAAGGTTCCATTGCGACAAGAGGGGCGAAATAAGCCTTCTGTCCACTTGGTGGATAGGCAAGCCGAGACGACCGTAGAAATTAAAGGGTTGCCCCATGACTCAATCGTCATCAGAGCGGAAGATTTTGAAAACCCCCTTGCCATCTTTAGCGGCTCAAAGGGCGAACGCAAGCGGGCCGATTTCGTGATTGTATCCAATGAGGATAGGGGAAAATGGGTTATCTGTATTGAGAATCAAGCGGGGAACGACAAAAGCGCGGGGCATGTTGTAGACCAATTAAAAGGGGCGCGTTGTTTTGTCAGTTACTGTCAGTGTATAGGCAAATCGTTTTGGGAATCGGAGCGATTTCTTGATGGTTATCAGTACCGATTTGTGAGCATGGCAGATGTTAACAGCAACAAGGGAACCAAGAAAACGCGTCCCTACTCGTCCTATATGCAATTTAAAGATAGGTTGCACGACACGCCTGACGATTTCCTAAAATTCTTGCGGAGTCCGAGCCTCCATTTTCGCAAGTTGCTTTACGAAGTGTCTTGATCGTATTATCTGGAAGATTTATTAGAATAATTCGACTTTGTACATTTAAGTGGCATAACAGATTGCTTCAATCAAGCGCTGAAGAAAATTGCGGGAGATTTTAGCCATCTGGTCTTTTTGGTTGACGTGTGAAAAAGTCGGTAGTGTTTTCCAGTACCATCACAGCGGGGCAAGATGCCCCGCCTACGGGATTGGGGGCTCCGCCGATGGGATTGGGATTGTCCCGGCTTATGTAAAATCCAGATGTCATACTTTTGTACAAAGTCGAGCTTAGACATGACAACTGTTTTGGAGGTTTAAGCATAAACATGAAAGTTACGATGAAAAACCTTGGAACATTGAAACAAGCAGAGATTTCGCTGGGCGACTTGACCATCATCTGCGGCGAAAATAACTCTGGTAAAACCTACGCCGCGCACGTTCTGTACGATTTCCTGAATCTTGCGTTTGATATGATAGAATGTCCTGTGAGCGACGCTCAGATTGAACACTTGCTAACGCACAGAACCCTGACAATCGGGTTGGGAGTGTGTGTGGAGATAGCCCAATCAATAGTTGACAAAGCCTGCGAAAAGTATACTAAGCGCATCGGACTGGTTATTGCCGATTTTGATGGCATGCTTGATCGGAGCGAATTTCACGTCCGGATCCGCACGCCTGACATGCTGTCGCGGAAATTGGATTTGAGTCAGTCAATGGACGGAGGCGTTGTCTTGACCTATTTTAAGAGAAAAGGGGAGGACTCCATTACGTTTGGCGTGAATGAGATTGCCTCGACTGCGCCGAAAGAAATTCGCGATCAGCTTAAACACTGGATTTCCCGAGCTGTTGGCAACGTTGTTTTTTTCGATGTATTCCCCACGCCGCTTATAAGTTCATCCGATCGCACCGGAACCATCGTTTTTCGAGATGACTTCTTTCTCGTGCAGAAATTCTTGCATGATCGGCGTGACGCAATGGATTCAAATGCGACAGATAGGGAAATTTACTACAAATCCTACCATCGACATCCAAGGGCGATATCAGACAATGTCGCCTTTATCTGTCAACTTAATAGTATAGCGGAGAAGGGGCCCTTTCTGGCAAAAAAACGCCCGGACATATTGGAAGAGTTCGAGGAGATTATAGGTGGCACCTGGGAAATCAATCAATATGGCGATCCCTACTATACTCCCAAGGGCAAGAATGTTGGACTCAGGTCGAATCAAGTTTCCGGCGCAGTGCGTTCTCTCTTGCACCTGGGGATTTATCTGCGCCATGTCGTTTGCAGGACCGACCTGCTCATGATAGATGAACCCGAACAAAATCTCCATCCCGCAACCCAACGCCGCATTGCCAGACTCTTGGCGCGACTCGTGAACTTGGGCGTGAAGGTTTTTATCACCACCCACAGCGATTACATTATCAAGGAACTGAACACGCTCATCATGCTCAACCGCGACAAGCCCCACCTCAAGAGCGTTGCCCAAGAATATGGCTATCGGCAAGATGAGTTGATTGACGCCAACAAGGTCAAAGCGTACATGACCAAAAAGGAAGGGGATGGGTACACACTCGCGGAAGCAGGCGTTAACCAACAATTCGGCATTGATGCCCGAAGTTTCGACGACACCATGGACGAGATGAAAAAGATTCAACGAGACATCGCATGGGGGCCAAGCAAGACGCGTGAGGGACATTGAAATGTTGCGGGAAATGCTTCGCGGCGCCACCCGCGTCCGCACCAACATGTAGGGTGGGCGCTGCCCACCAAACCTGTAGGAGCGATCTCCCGATCGCGACAATCAACCGAATGAATAACGCGTGTGATAGCAAATCTTGATAAGGATCCTATCTTGCCCCGCTGCCATTGCCCGAGTGTTACTTGAGAGCGATCGGCATTATCTAAAACCATACAATGACGGATTTTGAGGTGAAATCATAAGCATGAAAATAAAGTTGAAAAACCTCGGCATTCTGAAACAAGCTGAGTTCTCCCTGGGCGATTTGACCATCATCTGCGGCGAAAACAACACCGGCAAATCCTACGCGACCTACGCGCTCTACGGTTTTCTAAATTCATGGCGCGAGTGGGTAAATGTTGAGGTGAGCGAAACTCAAATTCAAAAGTTGCTGACAGATGGCGTTGTCAAAATCGGGTTGGCGCATTATATTGAAACATCCCGCGAGATGATTGCCGAGGCGTGTGAGAAATTTACTAATCAACTTGACAATGTTTTCGCGGCGCATGAAGGACAGTTTTGTAACTCGGAATTTCGCATCGATGCCGAAGCGATAGACATACGTGACAAAGCGTTCGATCGCGCGACAGCAATTACTCAAGGACGACGCGTTACCTATACAAAGCAAAAGGGCAGTCGGGAATTGAGGATTGCTTTGACGACGGAAAATGAACAATTAAATGAGATTGATCCCGCTGTTATGAAGGATTTCATTCCCTTCATAATCAAAAACAGTGTTTTTGGAGATTCTTTTCCTACTCCCTTCATCTCCTCGGCCGAGCGCACCGGAGCGGCTATTTTTCGCAAAGAGCTAAATTTTGCAAGGGACCGACTGATTGAGAAACTGGGACGAGCCGACCAAAATATCGATTTGCGAAAACTGCTGGGGGAAGCGTATCAACGCTATCCTAGGGCTATAGAGAAAGATGTGGATTTTATACGTCGGCTTGAGGATACGGCAGGGAGGAGAAGTTTTATCGCGAAAGAATACACTGGGGTATTGGACGATTTTGCGGACATCATCGGTGGCGATTACCAGATTACACAATACGACCAACTCTACTATATCCCCGAAGGGACCGATCTCAAGTTGACGATGGACCAAAGTTCAAGCGCCGTGCGTTCACTCTTGGATATCGGTTTCTATCTGCGCCATATTGTTCAAAAGGGTGACTTGCTCATGGTGGACGAACCTGAATTAAACCTCCATCCCGCAAACCAACGCCGCATCGCCAGACTCTTGGCGCGCCTCGTGAACTTGGGCGTGAAAGTTTTCATCACCACCCACAGCGATTACATTATCAAGGAACTAAACACCCTCATCATGCTCAATCGCGACAAACCTCACCTGAAGAGAGTTGCTCGAGAAAATGGCTATCAAGAAAATGAATTGATGAACGCCAACCAGGTCAAAGTATACATGACCGAGAAGCGAGAAGATGGATACACCCTTGCGGAAGCGGATATAGACCCCGCGCTTGGCATTGAAGCCAAAAGTTTTGACGATACCATTGATAACATGAACAGGATTCAGCGAGACATCGTGTGGGGGCGAAGTAAGGCGCGTGAATGATATTGACATATTGAAGGAAATGCTTAGCGACGCGGTACGGGTTCCGTTGCAACAACAAGGAGAAAACAGACCTTCGGTTGCACTAACAGACGAACAAGCCGACACAACTGTTGAACTAAGAGAACTACCCCAAAACTCAATTGTACTGAGAGCGGATGCTTTCCAGCCAAGAAAGCCCGTCTTCAATGGATCGAAGGACGAGCGCCGGCGGGCTGATTTCGTGATTATTTCCAACGAAGAAAACGAGAAATGGATTATCTGTATTGAAACCCAGACAAGCAAATCCAAAGACGCGGAACGTGTTATAGCCCAATTAAAAGGGGCACGATGTTTTGTCAGTTACTGTCAGTGCATCGGAAAATCATTCTGGGAATCCGATGAATTTCTTGATGGCTATCAGTGCCGATTCATAAGCATCGCAAATATTAACATTGACAAGCAGAGAACCCGCATTAATGTTCGGACCGATGGAAAATTGCACGACACGCCGGACGATTTTCTGGACATCTCAGGGAGGCAAAGCTTGTATTTTGATGAACTTACGCCGCGTGAGGCATCCCGTATGCCGTAACCCTTGCGCGCATTACGGCGCCGCCCGCTCCGGCTGAATTACAAATCCGGCAGATTTCACTGTAGGGAACAACGATCGTTGTTCCCTACAAAAGCGCGTAAGTCCTTATGCCGATGCTGTAATACATTGATACTGGGAAGAAACCGACTTCAAGTTACAGATTTGATACACTCATCACAGGCAGTACACACTGACAATCATGGCAATCCCGATAATCACAGTTCAAACAATGTTAACTACCGACACCCGACACTTACCTTATGCACTTACCTGGCAAACCGCTTGACAAAAACCGACTTATGAACTACAAACCAGAAATAAAACAGACCGAACAACTAATCGACTCGACACTCGCCTTGACGCGGAAATTCCAAAACGATCCGCATCGACCGCTTTACCATTTCATGCCGCCCTCGGGCTGGATGAACGACATCAACGGCACAATCTACTGGAACGGACGATATCACCTCTTCTACCAGTACAACCCGCAAGCCGCCTACTGGAATCAGATTCACTGGGGACACGCGTCAAGCGTCGATCTCGTCCACTGGGTACACCATCCCGTCGCGCTCGCGCCCGGTGACGACGGGCCCGACCGCATCGGATGCTTCAGCGGCGGCGCCTTCGTCAGCAAAGAGGGAGCGCCGACATTCATCTACTTGGGCTCCCCCGACGGAATCTGTCTGGCAACCAGCCGCGATGATCTGCTTCTCGACTGGACCAAGCATCCCGACAACCCCGTTATCCCGGCGCCGCAACCGGGCGATCCCGATTTCGGGAAATACAGCGTCCACGACCCGTGCGCTTGGCTAGATGGCGACACCTATTACGCACTGCTCAACCGCCACGCCCCGGAGGGAAAAGGGGATTCCGGATACCTGTTCAAGTCAGGCAATCTCACCGATTGGGAATATCTCGGCGAGTTTTACGAATCCTCGCGAGACTGGACGGAGGCGGACGAAGACCTGGCGGTGCCCGATTTCTTTCCGCTGGGCGACAAGCACATGTTGCTCTTTTGCAGCCATCTCCGAGCCACGCAATACTATCTCGGCAGATTGGAAAATGAGCGATTCCACCCCGAATTTCATGCGCGAATGAGTTGGGGCGGCGGACATCTCGGCGGCGCCAGAACGCTTCTGGATAACCGAAATCGACGCATCTTCTTCGATTGGATTTCCGAGGTGGGAGGCGTGGATCGAGCGCGCGCCGCGGGTTGGAGCGGGGTCACGACAGTACCGCGAGCACTCTCGCTGAATGAAGACAGCAGGTTGCGAATTGAGCCTGCCCCCGAGCTGAGCGCGCTCCGCATGAATGAGCGCAACCATGAAAATCTGCGAGTCCAACCCGATTCGGAACTGGTCGTCGAAGGTGTGGAGGGCGACTGCCTCGAATTGGAAGTCCATATTGACTCCGCGCAGGCACGGGAATTTGGCGTGAAAGTGCGTTGCTCTCCCGACGGAGCCGAGCAAACGAGCATCTTCTACGACCGGGCGTCCAAAACGCTGAAGGTGGGCGTTGGCGAATCAACCTTGGACGATTCCATTCGATACATCTACTACCGCACACCGGAAGCGACGGAACGGCTGCCCGAAGCGGAGCGAATTGTCGCCGCCCAAGCCGCGCCCTTTGAGTTAGCCGCCGGCGAACCGCTCCAACTCCGGATTTTCCTAGATCGCTCGGTGTTGGAAGTGTTCGCCAATCGTCGAGAGTGCGTCACGCAGCGAATCTACCCGACCCGTCCCGACAGCCTGGGTGTGCGTCTGTTCTCGAACGGCGGGAGCGCCGATATCAAATCCATCCGCGTTTGGGACATGGCGCCAACCCACAACTAAAACCATTACGCGGCGCGCCATCTTGCCCCGCATCGGAAAGAGGACATATACCCGACTCATAAAGGAGATAAACCTGTGCTAACCGGACTATGGACAATCGGCATCAAGGTGCCATCCCTTGAACGAGAACTGGAATTTCATCGCCAAATGGGCAACGAAATTGTCTTGGATGAAATTTTGGAACTTGATGGCGAATCTTTTCGCCTGCCTCTGATAAAGATGGGGGACAAGTACCTGCATTTAGCCGAGAAAATGGCTTATGAATCTCTCCTGGATGAACCGCTGTCCTACGGCATGGCGCATCTAGTCTACATCAGCAACCGTTTCGACGAAGACCTCGCCAAAGCGATAGAAAGCGGCGCCGCCGCCGTGAGAGAGCCTGCCGAAGTGAAGGCGGGGTTCGGCGAGAGACGGGTGGCGTTTCTACGCGCCCCAAGCGGCTGGATCTTCGAAATCATCGAAATCAAACGAAATCTGGTCCCCGAGGTCTAAGAGTTTGTTTGAAAGTTCATTTTGGGTAAAGTCATTTGCCTTGAAACCGAGTTTTTTCCTCAAAACTCGGTTTCTTCCCGAAATCAAAGCGGCTTCTACGTATCGGTCTAATCCGCTCATGACGTTCAACTAAAGACTGATAATCATAGTCCATCACATAAATCCCACAAACCACAGTTCAGACAACTCCATAATTTTTACTTGAAAACTTTACTCACATATAGTATAATTAACACAGTTGAATTGCCATCCTTCGCGTTGCCGGAGCAAGGATAGATTCCTTTACCGCTATCTGTTAGATTGTAGACATTTGTAAGTTGGGGCAAGCGCGAGGTCACCGTTGAGGGAACCTATCAAGCCAGACCGGGCGAGATAATCGAAGAGCAGCACGGTGGCACCGCCAAGAATCCGGACCGCTGCTGCTATCTGATTCTGAAAGACAGCAAACGTGAAGCCCTCGGCAACATGCGAAGCGATTCGCGTTTGTAGTCACGGATTAGGCGATACCTCGCCGGCAGAATCAGCCGATGAACTGGTCGAAAAATCCTAACTGTAACTTTGTTACAGTCACACCGGCGGCTGCTCCGTCCTACGCCGCAGGCGCTCCTTCTTTACTTTGCATTTCAAGGAGAGAAAATGAAACACTGGATAGCCCTTATCGCATTGTCAACGCTGCTCGGTTGCGGCAACGCACGCGCACCTTACGGCGAGGCTTACATTCCCACCGTGCGGCTCGTGGACGACACGCCCGACGCGTCCGGCACCACTTACCAGTACCGCCTCGCGTGGGATGAACCGCTTGACCGCGCCCGAACGGTTCAACTCGTCGTGACTCGTTATTACACGTATGATGGCACTAACTACCGTGAACAAGTGACACCGCGATTGATTCTCTTTGAGCCCGGCACGCTTCAATCGCCCGCGTTTACGACGGGCGGGATGACCGGCAGCCATGAAGATATTTTCTTCATTGATTTGATTCCCGCGTCCGGCGATAGCGCGTTCCTCGGTCATTCCACCGGCTACGGCGCCGAGTTTTATCACGTCGGGGCGCCAAGCGGTTATCGCATCGGGGAACCGCGCCGCTTAATCTTCGGGGAACTTCCCCCCGCTTTCAAATATCCCTGGGAGGACAAATGATCAAACACTTCAATAAGCCGATTTATCTAGCTTTGTGCGATTATCAACTCCGCAAGGCGCGATTAACCGAACCCAAGGGCGCGCTGCGAACATCCCGATTGCCGTGAAGAGTGGCAAGGCAAAAACGCCATAGGCGTGGCCGCGCGTCATACCGACTCCACCGGTCACACCACTGTGCGTGAAGTGATTAACTGTGTTGTATTCAAGAAAAAGAATGGGTTGTGCCCGCCATTTCTTGTCATCTTCGCGTCACGCGCGCCAAAACGGGAAAAGTTGTTCAGAGCGCAGTTTGGCGCACTTTGGCGCAGTACGCCGGATCCCTGTCCGGCAAAGGCTTTTGAAGCCTTTTCAGCCTCAATCTGTCAACTGCGCCACCTGCGACACAAATCATCGGCGGAAACCGAGTTTTTTCCTCAAAACTCGGTTTCTTCCCGAAATTTAAGCTGGCACGAACGATCTCCGAATCGCGACCACGGACTAGCGCCATGTAATCCAGAATAGAACAAAATCTGAACAACGAAAGACAACCCCATGACCGAAACACAACAACAGATCACGGAATCCCTCGTGACCGAGCTGCGGAACAGCACGCTGACGGAAACCCGGTTACGTCAAAAGATTGCGGGCGTCACGGAGGAAACCGGCAAGAAACGCCAAGACCTCCTCTACATGCAGGTTGGAACCACATCCCCGGCGTCACAGGCGGTCGGCATGACCCTTATAGAGGCTGGCGTCCTCAAAGACGTACCCTCCGACCCGGACGAATGGCAATACCAGACACCGCTCGCCGCCGTGCAGGACGGATGGCGGATTATCTCTTTCCCTGACATGGCGTTACTTGCCGTGTCCGACGAAGAAGCCTACGGCCTCGGTTTTGAGTTCATTCTGGAACGCTGGAGGTAAATCATGAAACCATCCGAGATGAAAACCTACGATTGTAAACCGACCTTGACCGATTCACAAGTCGTGGAGTTTTGCGCGAACGGCTATCTGACGCTTGAGGGCGTGGTGCCCGACGAAACCAACCGCCGATCGATGGAGTACTGCGACGAATTCTCCAATCACGAGCCGAGCGGCATTCTGGGACAGGACTGGTTCGTCCGGGATGTCATTATGAATCCGGCCGCGGCCGGCGCCGTGCGGTCACTGTTGGGCGCGGACTTTCACCTGCCGGTGCTGATGAGCAACCACCGCGTTCCCTGTCCGCAGGGGGCTACACACTGGCACGTGGACGGAAACTATAAGCATCAACACGAACTGAACTTCCTCCAAGTGTTCTACTACCCTCAAGATACGCCAATCGAGATGGGGCCGACGCAGGTTCTGCCGGGCTCTCACTTGGTACGCAACAAGGCGAGATTCATGTGTCATCTTGACGGGATTCGCGGCGCAATATCCACCGCGGCGCCGGCAGGCTCCATCTTTCTCACGGTGTATCATATATGGCACCGCCGCGGTCCATCGACCGCAACCGGCGTGAGAAACCTGCTCAAATACTTTTACTGGCGTACGACACCGCCCAAACGCGATTGGGTAATCGAGCCGAATTTCGATTTCGCGACTGCGCGTTACAGCGGTCCCGGGCAAGCCTATAGCGAACAGTTTCGCGACGCCGTGAAAGTCGCCGAGACGTTTTTGTGGCTCTGCGGCAAGCACGAGTCCTTTCGGAATTTGGGTGGACAGAGTTGGCCCCTTCCGGCAAATCGAATCGACCTGCCCTACGGCTTCCCCGAAGGCCTGTCCCAACCCTGAACGGCAAACTGTCGCCCAAGTTAAAATTATGCGCAACGAAACCATCATAGGAATTTCTATCGCAGTCATTATACATTCCCTTGATCGATAGAGATCCCCGCGTCCCCGGTAGGTGCGGTTTCCAACCGCACCGATACCCCAACATTTGTAGGAGCGATCTCCAGGTCGCGACTTGCTGCTGTTGCGTAAGTCCTATTAGAAACAACTATCACTGGAAAAGAAAGCGCAATAATACCCAACGCAAAGTGTAATCCGGTCATCACGGAAAACTAAAGACCGACAATCATGGCAATCACTCAATCACATAAATCACAGTTCAGACAAGCGCCAAAACTCAACCGCGCGAAGCGCATCGCGTTATTGTGCGGCGCAATCCTAACGGCAACCGTACAACCGGGGGATTCCTTTCCGAAAGACGAGGTTGCCCTTCAATCCTACGACGAGGGGTTACGCTTCGCCTTTCGGGGAGAAATGGACCAGGCACTCTCCGCATTCAAGCGTGCGAGCGAGCGGGACGATACGCTGGCGGATGCGCACGCCTATCTCGGTATGCTGTACGGGCTGCGCGGTCAGTGGAAAGACGCGATTCAAGCGTTTCAAGATGCCATAAAAGCCGATCCCGACTATGTCGAGGTTTATAGCGAACTTGGAGAAGCCTACCTGAACACGCTCGGCAGCGTCGATAAAGCAATCCTGCCGCTTGAGAAAGCGGTTCAACTACACCCCCGTAATCTACGCGCCAGACGACTGTTGGGCACGGCATATCTCCGGGTGAATCGGATTGACGAGGCAAAGAACGAACTCCAAAAAGCCCTTGAACTCAATCCCTCCGACATGGACGCCATCTACAACCTCGGTCTCTCCCTCTTTCGCCAAGGGGAGTTTGAAGCGGCGAGCCGGCGCTTCAAGCAACTGCTAAAGCAAAATCCGCTTCACGCCAAGGCGCACTTCAATCTGGGGAATTGCCAAGCTCGGGCCGGGAAACGAGCGGAAGCCAAGAAAACGCTGCAAACCTTCGAGAAACTCCGAGTCCAAGAGGAGCGGATAAAGCAGTTGGACCGATTGGTCGGGCGTCAGCCGAATAACCCGGATGTTTGGCGTCAACTCGGCTTGCTTCGCTTGGAACGACGCGAGTGGGATAACGCCATATCGGCGCTTGAGAAATGTATCAATCTGGCGCCGCGGGACACCAGATGCCAAGAGGCGATCGGTTTCCTGTATGCCCAACTCAAGGACTACGAAAAGGCGAAGGGGATATACGAGCGTCTCGTCCAGAGTCGCCCCGATGTTCCGGAATATAGGCACAGCCTCGGCCTCGTGCATTACATGCTGGGAGATTACGCCGACGCCATAGAGCAGTTTCAAGCCTCGATTCGTCTGGCGCCCTCGGCTCCCAGATTTCACGCCAGTTTAGCCAATGCCTACAAACTCGCCGGGGATGAATCCAAGGCGGCCGAGGCATATCAACGTTATCAAGAGCTGCTGTCCCGAAAGAAATAGACGCCTTTCCAAAATAGTTCTATGCGTTGCAACTTGCAAGAAGAGACTTATACTAAATCTTAAACCATAAGCTACGATCATTGGCGGTTCGTAGTAGTGCAATTCATTGCACGTCCCACATCGGCTGTAACATTTTATACTGCGCGTTGTCAGAAATTGCGTCTTTTGTAGGATCAAACGAGTGAATAGTGATTGTAGGGTGGGCACTGCCCACCATTCTGATTAGCGTGGGATAGACGGTTTGCTCCCCTGGCGCGCAACGTGATCGCGTTGATGGTGGGCAGTGCCCACCCTACAACTTTTCGCTCGAGAGGACTGAAGGTGGAGCGGATGGGAATCTTCCATCCTTCCACGCTTCCATCCTTCCAACGCTACCTTTCCTTGATTACTGTAACAACTTAGATTCATTTTGGAAAGATGTCCAATGAGATTACGTAGCCCCCGGGTTCTCGCATTACACCTCGCCATCGCATGCTTTCTTACAACCCCTCCGGATCTCCTCTGGAAAGACAAATCTCCGGCGTTTGCCCAAACAGCGCAAGCGCCCGATGGAATGGCGCTAATTCCCGCCGGCGAGTTTGTCATGGGCAACGATGAAGGGGCGCAACACGAAAAGCCCGAGCGCAAGGTATTCCTTGATTCCTACTACATCGCCCTGCACGAAGTCACCAACGCCGAGTATCACGCCTTCTGGATTGCCGATGGCGGTGAGAACAGCGCGCATACCCCGGTCAGTTACGGCGATCGGCTTGGCGCGGAGAATTGGCACAAAATTGCCCGCGCCAAGCCGAAATATCCCGTCGTGGGTGTGTCTTGGCATGACGCCGCCGCCTACGCAAAATGGGCTGGCAAACGTCTGCCGACGGAAGCCGAATGGGAGAAAGCGGCGCGAGGAACTGATAGCCGGCTCTGGCCCTGGGGAAATGCGTTCTCACTCCGAATCCATGGGACAAAAATCCATGCCAACGTGTGGAATGGGGACGATGGTTATAAAGATGGGGCCGCTCCCGCGGGAACTTATCCGACCGGAGCGAGTCCGTATGGCGTCTTGGATTTGGCTGGGAATGTCTGGGAGTGGGTGGCGGATTGGTACTCCGAATCCTACTACCATTGGGCGCCATCTCAAAATCCCAAGGGTCCCGAACGTGGCGGCAGGCGCGTGGTGCGGGGCGGTTCATGGGCAAACGGAGCGCAACTCACACAATGCTCCAACCGTATGGGACACTATCCAGCCGTCGGAACGAGTTTTATCGGTTTTCGCCTCGCAATGGACGCGGGGAAGGAGTAGCAGAAACGAGGTTATGGGGGCATCTGTTGATTTCTGTACTTTTGCATCATAGATCCTGTGGCTCATATCAAGAGAAAGCGCAAAACGACCTTGAGAAACCGAGTTTTCAAGAAAAAACTCGGTTTCCTAAACATAAGCGAAATTTGTTTTGCCTACTACTGCTATTGACGCCAGCTATTGCTGGCGGTGACGCTTCCCAAGTCCAATTTACCGATGTCACCGCGGAAGCCGGCATCCGATTTCGGCACGTAAACGGGGCAAAGGGTGACTACCATCTGCCGGAGACCATGGGCGCCGGCGGCGCCTTTCTCGACTACGACACCGATGGCAATCTCGACCTCTATCTCATTAACAGCGGCTATCTAACGGATGCTGTATCGCAGGCGTCGGTCACAAGTATTCTCTATCGGAACAACGGCGATGGCACGTTTACCGACACCACCGCCCAAGCCGGGGTCGGCAACGCCGGGAATTACGGCATGGGCGCCGCCTGCGCCGACTACGACAACGACGGAGATACGGATCTCTACGTCACGAATTTCGGCGCCAACGTACTTTATCGAAACGATGGCGACGGCTCCTTCACGGATGTCACCGACAAGGCGGGGGTCGGCGATGAGTTGCTCGGAAGCAGCGCCACCTTCTTCGATTACGACCGCGACGGGCATTTGGATCTTTACGTCGTCAACTACGTTCATTATGATGTTGACGTGCCGCGTCGTCCCTGCGGAGTCAAGGGCATTCGCACCTACTGCCACCCCGAACACTTTCTCGGCGCCCCCGACCAACTCTATCGGAATAACGGCGATGGCACGTTTACGAATGTCTCTGAAGCGGCGGGTATAACAAACGTCAGCGGCCCCCACAGCGGAAAGGGGCTCGGCGTCGTGGCGGCGGATTTCAGCAACGACGGAATACCGGACCTCTACGTCGCCAACGACACCACGCCCAACTTCCTCTTTTACAACAACGGGGACGGCACGTTCACGGAGATCGGGCTTTTCTCGGGTTGCGCCTATAGCTTTGACGGTATCGCGCAGGCGAGCATGGGGGTTGACGCCGGAGACTACAACCGCGATGGGTTCCTCGATATCTTCGTGATAAATTTCTCTCAGGAGACGAACGCCCTCTACCAAAACAATGGCGATGGGACCTTCACCGATGTGATTTACGACGTGAACCTCGGTAAAGAAAGCTACATCTTCCTCGGGTTCGGAACGGGTTTCTTCGACTATGACAACGATGGCTGGCTCGACCTTTTCATTGCGAACGGGCATATCAGCGACAATATCGAACAGATTACCAATGTGGTGACGTATGCGCAGCGCGACCAACTGTTCCGCAACAAGGGAGACGGTACGTACAGCGAAGTATCGCTAACTTCGGGGGGCTATTTTCAGTACGAGGGGGTGGGGCGCGCCGCCATCTTCGGAGATTATGACAACGATGGAGATCTGGACATCGCCGTGACCGAATCCGATGGCCCCGCCCGTCTTCTGCGCAACGATGGCGGAAATCGCCGCAACTGGTTACGCATTAAACTAGTCGGTACCAAGAGCAACCGTGATGGATTCGGGACGCGCGTTTGGATAACAGTGGGTGACGAATCATGGATGCAAGAAGCGCACGCGGGCTATAGTTATCTGTGCAGCAACGATCCGCGCGTATTTCTCGGATTGGGAGACCATACAAAGGTCGATCGCTTGGAAGTCCGCTGGCTCGGCGGAACGGTGCAGACGCTTGAAAATATCCCCGCAAATCAAGAGATCGTCATTACCGAAAAGTAGTAGGCACACTCCGTGTGCTGTATACCGCCTTTCAATCTCCGAATCGGGACGTGCGCCATTCATGCTCCGCGAATATAGAAAATCGTACAAACACTGGCAATTCTTGCAATCCCGACAATCATCACCTTCTTAATTCCCTCCATCCTTCCGCATCCCGTTACAATCAGATGCGTGCCCTCTGTTTCAATCTGCATTTGACCGCGCCACTTATTTTCTGGTAATCTTGAGCCGGTCAATTTATAATAGATAGCGTATGCTTGGATTCGGTCTTTAGGATTTACGCATTACGGACAATTTACCGCCATGTCCTTGAGGTCACAAGGCGTTCAACTGCGTAAGTCCCGCTTAATTTCGACGTCACTCAAGCAGTCATAACTTTGGCGTACTCCAATTCTTGTCATTTGAGGAGGATAATGCAGAACGAATCACACTACCGAACGATACTACTTTTTGGTCCGCCGGGAGCCGGGAAAGGCACGCAGGGAAAGATTCTCGGATCGATACCCGGATTCCTTCACGTCGCCTCCGGGGACGTATTTCGATCGCTCGATCCCGAGTCCGAACTCGGAAAAATCTTCGCCGACTTTTCGTCGCGCGGCGCTCTTGTGCCTGACGACCTGACAGTGAAGATGTGGCACGAGCACACGCGGAACCTGACCGAGGATGACGCCTACAAGCCCGACAGCGAAATACTGATGCTGGATGGCATACCGCGCAATCTAAACCAAGCGCGACTCATGGAGGCGCACATTCAAGTCCTCAGCCTCATCCATTTGGGGTGTGAAGACGAGGATGCCATGGTGGACAGGCTAAGCCGGCGGGCGATGAAAGAGAATCGCGCCGATGACGCGCGCGAAGAGGTGATACGCCACCGTTTGAAAGTCTACGAACAGGAGACGCAACCCCTAATCGACTACTACCCTCCATCGCTGGTAAACGAGGTTGACGCGCTCGGCACGCCCGCGGAGGTGCTTCAACACGTCCTCAACGTGGTTGCTCCGGCACAGCGATCTTGTTTTCCCGATGGCGTCGAGACGTAAGCTTTGAACGGTGAGACCGTAGGGAATAACGAGGTTTAGAAACCGAGTTTTTTCCGACGCGGCAATATGAAATTGACAAAAATTGTCCCGATTTGCCTATAATGTAGCAACCGTGAACCAAAAACTCGGTTTCTCTTTCGTAGGGAACAACTTGGATATTCGCGAGGTGACGAATGGATTTGAACGGTAAGGTTTGCATTGTGACGGGAGGCGGCAGCGGCATTGGCCGCGGCGCCGCGCTATTGATGGCGCGAAACGGGGCGCGAATCGCGCTCGTAGGACGCACGCCATCCAAAGTTGAAACGGTAAAGGACGAAATTGAGGCGGCTGGCGGATCGGCGCTGGCATTCGGGTTGAATGTCGCCGATTACGATGCGGTTCAAACGATGGCATCGGATGTCATGGCGTCGTTCGGCAGGATTGACGTGCTGGTGAACAACGCCGGACACAGTCACAAGAATCGACGTCTCCTGAACGCCACGTTGGAGGAGATTCGTGAAGTCGTCGATTCCAATCTGATCGGCACAATTTACTGTACCCGAGCGGTGGTCCCCTACATGTTGGAAGCCGAGAGCGGCACTATTATCAACATATCGTCGGTCGCCGCCATTCAGCCAGGCCCCTTTAGCGGAGTGGCGTACGGCGCCGCCAAAGCCGCGGTGAACAACTTCACGCAGTTCCTCAACGCCGATCTGCTGAACACCGGCGTTAGAGCCAGCGTGATTATGCCGGGGGAGATAAACACACCCATCCTCGAAATGCGTCCGGTGCCGCCATCGGCTGAAGCTCGCGCCACCATGGCGGATGTCGAGGACACGTCGGAGCTCATAAACCTTATCGCGAGCCTCCCCCAACGAGCCAACATACCGGAAGTGATCATCAGACCGACAATGCAGAGAGACGTATCCGGGGAGATTGTCAGTCTGTAGGCGCGCCACCCGTAGGAGCGATCTCCAGGTCGCGACCTCCGGCTACTCTTACGCATTACGCATTATGAACTTCCATTTCTCAACGTCATAAGGCGTTTGACCACCTAAGTCCTGCATATTTCATTATGCCTACTTTAAGGAAATAACATGCATGCGGAAATAGTTATGATCGGCAGCGAGCTCCTGCTGGGAGAGCTTGTCGACACCAACGCCAACAGATTGGCGGTAGCCCTGCGAAACATCGGGCTAGACTTGTACTACAAAACCACCGTTGGCGACAACGAGGGACGCATCACCGATGTGCTGAATCTCGCTCTGGACCGTTCGGATGTGGTCATCACCTCCGGCGGGATCGGACCGACTGTCGACGATGTAACGCGCCAAGCCGCGGCGAATGCCACCGGGCGCCGGCTGGTCTACAGCCGCGAACTTGAGGCGGAGATTGCCGAGCGATTCCGTAGCTTCGGACGGAAAATGGCGGAGAATAACCGACGCCAAGCCTATCTGCCCGAAGGCGCGGCGGCGCTCACGAATCCGGTCGGTACCGCGCCCTGTTTTTTGAGCGAGGATGTGAACGGCAGGGGGTGCATTATCTCGCTGCCCGGCGTGCCGCGCGAACTTCAGCACATGCTGGACAACACGGTTGTCCCCCTGCTAGTGGAACGGATTGGCGACATCAAAGTGACGCGAGTCCGAGTTTTGCGCACCTGCGCCGTGGGTGAAAGCAACATCGATCGGGGAATCGGCGATCTGATGATCGGAGGCAACCCGACTGTCGGGTTGGCGGCGCATTCGGGGCAGACCGATGTGAGAATCACAGCCAAAGCCGACAGCGAGGACGAGGCGGACGCGCTTATTGACGAGATGGAAACCGAGCTTCGGAAACGCTTGGGGATCGCCATCTACGGCGCCGGCAAAGAAACCGTTGCCGAAGTGGTGGGCAGCCTTCTCGCCGATAGATCCCTGAAGCTCGGCATAGCCGATACGCTTACGGGCGGCCAAATCGCCAGAGACTTGACGGAGGCGGGTTACGGGGATTTGATTACCACGGATTCGTGGTCAAGGGATGTCAACGACGTATTGAGGACTGCCGGTCTAACTGCCACTCCGTCGAAAACAGACAAGCAATCATTAGCCGACTCCCTCGCCAAAAGTGTGTGTCCGTCTAATGCCGATGGAATCGGTCTCGCCATGCTGGGCCCCTTTGAAGACAACTCGACCTGCGTTTGCCTGCATGGCCCCGGCGATATGCGTTTGTTCAAAAGCGGCCGCCATTATCAAGCCACGGACCACGTTCACCGATGGTTGGTGATTCAAGGGCTGGATTGGATCCGCCGTGCGGTGTTGGGAACGTTGGAATCGCCGGTGGACTGGAATTGACACCCATTTGCGCCGCAATGGGTCTGGCGGGTTTTTGGAGCGGTTAGGTTGGACACCGGCGGATCCAAATTGTCGGCTGCCTGAACTTTGATTCCGGGAAGAAACCGAGTTTTTTCCAACGCGGCGGCACGGATTCTACGAAAACATAAGCAATTTGACTATATATTCCGCGAACGCGAACCAAAAACTCGGTTTCTCTGTCATTGGCAGCGCGTAGCGTTGTAAACCACAATAATGGAAGGAAGTTAGAATGAAACTCAAGAACAAGGTAGCTATCGTAACCGCGGCAGGCAGAGGCATCGGTCGTGCAATCGCCGTGTGTCTCGCCGAGGAGGGCGCCGATCTCGTCGTCAACTCCTACAACGAAGACACAACGACTCGCACTGCCGGCGAAGTTGAAGCGTTGGGACGCAGAGCGCTCGCAATGCCGTGCGATATTACCAAGCCGGATTCGATTACGCAGGTGGTGCGGGAAGCGCTGAATACGTTTGGCAAAATCGACATCTTGGTAAACAACGTTGGCGCTGGACCAAAGACGTGGCGGACATCGGATGCCGGAGCCCTTTCAGAATGGATAGACCAGTGGGATAATTTGTATGAGCAGAATCTGAAGGCGCCCGTTCTTATGTGCGAAGCTGTCGTACCGCATTTTATGGAGCGGAGAAACGGCAAGATTGTGAACATCTCTTCGATTGCCGGACGGGTATCGCTGCCCGAAAAGTTTCAGGCGCGCATTGTCCCCCAAGCGTACAGCGCCATGAAAATGGGATTAATCAGCTACACACAGACGCTGGCGGATCGGCTGGGACCGCACAATATCAACGTGAACTGTGTCTGCCCGGGCATCGTCTACACGGACGACTGGGCGGACAGCTCAAGGCGGATGGTCAATGACATTCCGGAGTTCCAAGGACAGGATGAGAGAGAATGGTTCGTCGGCATCGCTCAAGGCAAATATCCGGATATGTTCGGCGCGACGCCGCTGAGGAGAGAGCAGACAGTAGAGGATATCGGGCGGGCGATTGTTTATTTCGTTTCCGATGACGGGATAAACATCACCGGACAAACTCTGAACGTTGACGGCGGCATGGTCAAAAATTAAAAGCCGCAAAGTAGTAGGCATACTCCGTATGCCGTAACCCGATTCGCGATTCCTTTGCTCCCCAGCGCCCTTGCCCCTCATGACGAACAGGCCGATTAAACCAATTGATCCCGATCGAGGCATTATCGTGGGAGTCACCGGCGGGATCGCCAGCGGAAAATCGACCGTCTCGCGACTACTGGCGGAGAAGGGCGCATTCACCATCAACCTTGACGAGATGGGCCACGAACTGCTCAAGCGGGGGAGCCCGGTGATGGATAAGCTGATTGAAGCATTCGGGACGGGTATCCTCGACTCATCGGGGGACGTTAGCCGCCAAAAACTCGGCGCCATTGTGTTTAACGATGTTGCCGCGCGCGAGCGGTTGAACGCGATTATGCACCCGCCAATCGCTCGACGCTCCCAGTCTGAAGCGCATCGGCTCGTTGCCGAAGATCCACATCGCGTCGTAGCGATTGACGTGCCGCTTCTCATTGAGGGAGGGCGCCAAGACCAAGTTGATATTGTCGTCGTTGTAACGACCTCGCCCGAAAACCAACTGCGGCGCCTCTTGGCGCGAGGCATGGCACAGAACCGCCCGTTAAGCCCTGAGGAGGCGCAGGCGCGGATTAGCGCTCAGATACCGTTATCCGAAAAAGTAAAATTCGCGCATTTCGTTATTGACAATAATTGCCCACTCGAGGAACTTTCACATCAAGTCGATCATCTGTGGATTGAACTTCGTCGACTAAAGACTCTTTAACAAGCCTGAATGAAATGGCGCAACAGCACACACAGGGAAAGCGTATCTAAATTTTTTATGCCGAGTTGTCTTCTACCGGCAATTCTCATTTTGGAACCTAGAGCCGACGAAACCTGGTCACCTTTAAGTTTCTCGCTCTTGAAAAGCGTTATGTTGATTGCATGGCTTAATTTAATCGCGAAATCCGACGCGTCTTAGCCCCAGCGGGGCGGCAGGTTTGTAGAAACGTGGATACATCACACTCCAAAGCCCCAGCAAGGCGACAGGTGTAAATGTTAAATTCGCACAATACCATACGAACGCGAACCAAAAACTCGGTTTCTCTGTCATAGGCAGCGCGTAGCGTTGTAATCCACAATAATTGAAGGAGTCGAAATGAAACTCAAGAACAAAGTAGCTATCGTAACCGCGGCAGGCAGAGGCATCGGTCGTGCAATCGCCGTATGTCTCGCCGAGGAGGGCGCCGATCTCGTCGTCAACTCCTACAACGAAGACACAACGACCCGCACTGCCGGCGAGGTTGAAGCGTTGGGACGCAGAGCGCTCGCAATGCCGTGCGATATTACCAAGCCGGACTCGATTACGCAGGTGGTGCGGGAAGCGCTGAATACGTTTGGCAAAATCGACATCTTGGTAAACAACGTTGGCGCTGGACCAAAGACGTGGCGGACCTCCGATGCCGGCGCGCTTTCAGAATGGATAGACCAGTGGGACAATTTGTATGAGCAGAATCTGAAGGCGCCCGTTCTTATGTGTGAAGCTGTCGTACCGCATTTTATGGAGCGGAGAAGCGGCAAGATTGTGAACATCTCTTCAATTGCCGGGCGGGTATCGCTGCCTGAAAAGTTTCAGGCGCGCATCGTCCCCCAAGCGTACAGCGCCATGAAGATGGGATTAATCAGCTACACGCAGACGCTGGCGGATCGGCTTGGCCCCCACAATATCAACGTGAACTGCGTCTGCCCGGGCATCGTCTACACGGACGACTGGGCGGACAGCTCAAGGCAGATGGTCAATGACATTCCGGAGTTCCAAGGGCAGGATGAGAGAGAATGGTTCGTCGGCATCGCTCAGGGCAAATATCCGGATATGTTCGGCGCAACGCCGCTGAGGCGAGAGCAGACAGTAGAGGATATCGGGCGGGCGATTGTTTATTTCGTTTCCGATGACGGGATAAACATCACCGGACAAACTCTGAACGTTGATGGCGGCATGGTCAAAAATTAAAAGCCGCAAAGTAGTAGGCATACTCCGTATGCCGTAAACCAAAGTAGTAGGCACACTCCGTATGCCGTAAACCAATTCCCGACTCCTTTGCTCCCCAGCGCCCTTGCCCCTCATGACAAACAAACCGATTAAACCAATTGATCCCGATCGAGGCATCATCGTGGGAGTCACCGGCGGGATCGCCAGCGGAAAATCGACCGTCTCGCGACTACTGGCGGAGAAGGGCGCATTCACCATCAACCTTGACGAGATGGGCCACGAACTGCTCAAGCGGGGGAGCCCGGTGATGGATAAGCTGATTGAAGCATTCGGGACGGGTATCCTCGACTCATCGGGGGACGTTAGCCGCCAAAAACTCGGCGCCATTGTGTTTAACGATGTTGCCGCGCGCGAACGGCTGAACGCGATTATGCACCCGCCAATCGTTCGACGCTCCCGGTCTGAAGCGCATCGGCTCGTTGCCGAAGATCCACATCGCGTCGTAGCGATTGACGTGCCGCTTCTCATTGAGGGAGGGCGCCAAGACCAAGTTGATATTGTCGTCGTTGTAACGACCTCGCCCGAAAACCAACTGCGGCGCCTCTTGGCGCGAGGCATGGCACAGAACCGCCCGTTAAGCCCTGAGGAGGCGCAGGCGCGGATTAGCGCTCAGATACCGTTATCCGAAAAGGTAAAATTCGCGCATTTCGTCATTGACAATAATTGCCCACTCGAGGAACTTTCACATCAAGTCGATCATCTGTGGATTGAACTTCGTCGACTAAAGACTCTTTAACAAGCCTGAATGAAATGGCGCAACAGCACACACAGGGAAAGCGTATCTAAATTTTTTATGCCGAGTTGTCTTCTACCGGCAATTCTCATTTTGGAACCTAGAGCCGACGAAACCTGGTCACCTTTAAGTTTCTCGCTCTTGAAAAGCGTTATGTTGATTGCATGGCTTAATTTAATCGCGAAATCCGACGCGTCTTAGCCCCAGAGGGGATCAAGCGAATGAATAATAAGTGCGTCTGAAGCAGCCGCCAAAGCGCGGAAGGGCACACAAGAAAAGACTTGCTTATCGCGCGTTGTGCTCGCGAATAAACCGTCGCGGAACACTCATTGGCAAGCCGAGCAGATGCCAAGAATCTCGATCACTCTGGATTGAACCTGAAAGTCAAGTTTCTCGGCGGCGCCAGCAATACACTTCTCGATCGTGTGACTGACAAGCTCGGTTGTCTCGCCACACAATTTGCAGACGACAAACTGGCCGCGATGAGGTTCCTGTGGGAAGTCACACCCGATATAGGCGTTTAACGAGGCAATCCGATGGATCAAACCTTGCTCAAGCAGAAATTCGAGGGCCCGGTAAACGGTTGGCGGTGCGGTTTTCCGGCCACGTTTTTGAAAGGTGTTGAGAATATCGTAGGCGCCGATTGGCTTGTGGCTGGCGCATACGAGTTCAAAAACCTGTTTCCGTAGCTCGGTAAATCGCACGCCTCGCGCCTGACAGATCGCCAAAGCCTTTGCCAATGCGTCTTTGACGCACCGAGAATGGTCATGGATTGACTTGGGAAAGGCTTCAAATGTTGTGTTTTCCGCATCCGTAAAAGACATATCCTTTGCTCCTTATAAATGAAGGTGTATGTTATGTTATGACATAACGCGGTATTTGTCAATGAAATCAGAACGTCTTTTCTTTAGTGGAAAAGAACGACAATGCCGTTCTGTTTTCTTCGTTAAAGATTCATACGAATTCAAAATGTTACAATCAATCGGAGGCGCTCAATGAATTGAGCAACTACAAACTGCCGGCTCTCGTAACTTATAGACTCAGAATTTAGTTTGTTATGTTATAATATAACATTTTTGAGCAGCCGAAATGTTATGTTATAACATAACATTAAGGCTTACGCACTTCTGTAGGAAACACTGATTATTGTTCCCTACGGGCTCATTGACATCCTCCTTCTGTAGTTTCCCGATTTATCGGGCGTTGAGGGGCGTGCGGTGTGGCGACAAATCGCCGGCTATCCCCCTCGGGGGTCGGCGTTGAGCGTTCATCTGCGTAAGTCCTGTCTCGGATTTTCCAAAGTTGCTTTTACCTGTTTCCGGCAAGTCTGCGTGACTTAGATAACAGACTGACTGTATCTACCGATCTATCGGTCTTCATGCCGGGAACACAATCTATTTCTATTCGGAGGATAAAATGATTAAACAGTGTTTTAAATTACTAGTATTGCTATTTGCTCTCTCCATGCTACTTGTCGCGTGCGGAGAAGGCGAGGACGAAGATCCGTTGCACCTTGATGCGGACGGTTTTGTCCTCAAGCTGGATGGCAGAGAGATATACCGCCAATTTCAAGGCACCCAAAGCGGTGGAATTACCCTCAAGGTTGGCGAGGAGCTTGACGTAGGCGTGGTGTTCTTGAATTACGACAGCGAAGAAATATCGTTCGAGGGCGCGGAGGAACATGGTCATGGGCACGAAGAAGAAGAAGAAGATGACCATGACGAGGGTGAGGAACACGAAGAAGGTGATGCCCACGACGAGAAAGAGGCGTACAGCTTGGCGCTGTCCGAGTACGATGCCTCTATCATTGAAATTCACCTTCACGAAGACGAGGAAGGCGAGGAACACGAAGGCGAGGAACACGCCGACGAATACGTCTTCGAGGTGACGGGTCTTCGCGCCGGGCAAACGGGAATCAAGCTCCAACTGATGCACGAAGGTCACGCCGACTTTACGGCGGCGCTGAATATTCCGGTGACTGTAAGTCCATAAAGGACAGAAATCTGAATGCGCTAGACATGATAGCGATTCATCAGAACTTACGCGGCTGAACGCTCAACGCCAGCCCCTGAGGGGGCATTGATGAGACCGTAGGGAACAACAATCGTTGTTCCCTACAGAAGCGCGCAAGTCCTAATAACTTAAGTAAATTTGGCACACAGGGGTAGATTTTTGATTTTTAACCCCTAAATCCCCCTTATCAGGGGACTTATGAACGCGTTGCGTAAGTCCCGATAACAAATTCAGAAGGAGTTGACAGAATGGATCGACAATTTCTCAAGATGAGTTTATGTTTGTTCGTGTTACTGCTGGTGGTTGCTGGCGGATGTCAAAAGGATAACTCGGAAGACCCCGCAAATGCAAACTCTACGACAGAGAAAAAACTTCGCGTCGTCGCAACAATCAGCATGATTACCGACATTGTGGAAAATATTGGCCGAGATAAGATTGATGTCACCGGGATTGTCGGTGAAGGAGTTGACCCGCATCTCTATAAACCGACAGCGGGAGATGTCGAACGGCTAAAGGACGCCGAGATTATCTTCTACAACGGCTTGAATCTCGAAGCGAAAATTATTGGCGCCGTCCTCGATAAGATGGCGGATAAAACGAAAGTTGTCGCTGTCACGTCTGGGACCCCACGCTCGCAACTTCGGACAGCATCCGAATTTCAGGGCAGTTACGACCCGCATGTCTGGCACGATGTATCGCTCTGGATGAAAGCGGTTGAAAAGGTTCGAGACACGTTGGCTCAAGCCGACCCGAATAATGCCGAATATTATCGTTCTAACGCGAAGAATTACTTGGCAACGTTGAAAACATTGCATGACGACCTACAAAACCTCACGGCACAGATACCCGACCAGCGTCGCATTCTCGTCACGACGCACGATGCGTTCGGTTACCTCGGACGCGCTTACGGTTTCGAGGTGCGCGGGCTTCAAGGGTTGAACACGGAAACGGAAGCGGGCGTCGCCGATGTCAGAGAACTCGCGGCGTTTATTATTGAACATCGAATCCCGGCGATGTTCGTCGAAACCTCAACCCCGTCAAAGGGCATCGAGGCTGTTCAAGCCGCTGTTCGCGCAAAGGGGTTCGAGGTCGAAATCAGCGGCAGTCTTTTCGCCGATGCGATGGGAACGCCCGGAACTCCGGAAGGGACGTATATCGGGTTGATGCGTTACAACATAGATACCATCGTAGACGCCTTGAGAGCTGAGTTGGCTTATCGGAGGCAATGAAGACGTGAGGCGTTATACTGCGCGCTTGCAGAAATTGCGTCTTCTGTAGGATCAAGCGAGTGGATAACGAGTGCGATAGCAAATCCTACTCATCGTTCATTCGCTTGATCGATAGAGATCTCATGGCGCTGCGTAGGTCCTATTAGAAACAACTATCACTGGAAAAGAAAGCGCAATAATACCCAACGCAATCTGTAATTCAACGAGTAAGAGGATGACTGAAATCCAAGACGTCACAGAACCGATTCCGGTGACCATCATCAGCGGCTTTTTAGGCGCGGGCAAAACCTCCCTGCTCAACCACATTCTCAACGCCGATCACGGATTGCGCGTGGCGGTATTGGTCAACGATTTTGGAGAGATTAACATTGATGCCGAGTTAATCTCTGGCGTCTCTGGGGAATCCACCATTAACCTTTCCAACGGGTGTATCTGCTGCTCGATTCGTAACGACCTGCTTGAGGCCACGGTACAATTGATTCAACGCCCAAACCCGCCGGAGTATATCGTCGTTGAGACCAGCGGCGTATCTGACCCCATGGCGGTTTCATTGACCTTCTTGGAGCGTGAATTGCGGTCGGGGGCGCGAGTGGACAGTATGCTGACCGTGGTTGATTCCGAGCAGATTGATAAGGTAGGCGGAAAGCATCGGGAGCTCGCGTTAGACCAAATCGCTATGGCAGACATTGTGGTGCTGAACAAGGTTGACTTGGTCAATGATGAAAAACGAGAAAAATTGGTAGACTTTGTCGAAGACCTTGTTCCGAGGGCGCGTATCCTCGAAACCACACACGGTAAGGTTCCGCTAGATTTGGTGCTCGGCGTCGGGACATACGACCTCCGCCGCTTTTCAGGAAAATCGGGCTTGGATGTTCACGTCCATGCCGATGGCGAGGCGCATGACCATGCGCATGACCTTGAGGATGAACACCATCGCGAACACGACCATACGTTGGTCTTTAATACGTGGAGTTATACGACCGACAAGCCGCTGTCACATCAGGCAGTGCGTCGTGCAGTGAAAACCTTACCGACGACGATCTACCGCGCCAAAGGGTTTGTTTACCTCTACGATATTCCCGGCCGGAAGGGAATCGTCCACGTTGTCGGCCAACGGTCGCGTCTGATCATCGGTGAGCCGTGGGGCGACGAGAAGCCTGGCACGCGGTTAGTCTGTATCGGTGAGTATGGCGGAATCGACGCTACCGAGTTGCAATCGCGCTTTGAAGTGTGCCAAGCCACGGAGAAAACAGGATAATACTAATTATAAGTTACAATCATAGGCGGTTCGTAGTAGTAGTTGTAGGGTGGGCACTGCCCATCATTCTGATCGGTTTGGGATAAATGGTTGGCTCCCCTGGCGTGCAACGTGACCGCGTTGATGGTGGGCAGTGCCCACCCTACAATCACTATTACAAACAATTATTACCGGGAAAGAAAGCGCAATTTTACCCAACGCAAGGTATAAAACAGCATCATAAGCGAAGAAAGGAGGGCATACAACAGTGCTGAATTTTTTCGATTCGCAAAAAGAGACTGACCCGCGGCAACTCGTCCAAGTCAAATCGTGGGTCTCCCAAGCCTTTGGCATATCGGAAGACGTCTCCGTGATGATTACTCAGTTGCAATGCACCGAAGAAGGCTGCCCGCCTATTGAAACGGTCATTGCAATCATGGAGACGCCCGGAAAGCCCCGGCAGTACAAGATTCACAAACCGTTGGCAGAGGTGAAGCAGACGGACATCGTCAGCTTGACCGCCGGCTAAATTCAACAAGGAGAGAAAGATGAACACAGCCATGCTAAACAATCAAGTCCCCGTTACCGTGTTGACGGGCTTTTTGGGGTCTGGTAAAACCACGCTTCTCAACCGCATTCTCACCGAAAACCACGGCAAACGTATCGCCGTCATCGAAAACGAGTTTGGCGAGGTCGGCGTCGATAATGATTTGGTCATCGGTGCCGAAGAAGAGATTTTCGAGATGAACAACGGTTGCATCTGCTGTACGGTGCGCGGTGATCTCATCCGTATTTTGGGGAATCTGATGAAGCGTCGCGATAAGTTCGACTACATCATGGTCGAAACTACAGGGCTTGCGGACCCCGGGCCAGTTGCTCAAACGTTCTTCATGGACGCCGAAATGACGGAAAAACTGCAACTGGATTCCGTCACGACGGTGGTTGATGCCAAACACATCTGGCAGCACATTGATGACAGCGACGAGGCGCGTGAACAGATTGCCTTTGCCGATGTCATTTTGTTGAACAAGATTGACCTTGTGACCGAGGAAGAGTTGGATCAACTGGAAGCCAGAATTCGCGGCATGAACGGTGCATCAAAGATTTATCGAACGAAAGACGCCGTGGTTGAAATGGACAAGATTCTCAATGTCGGCGGATTCGATCTGGACCGAGCGATGGAGGTTGACCCGCAGTTTATGGAACCGGAGTATCCCTTTGAATGGGCCGGTCTTTATAACCTTTCGGCAGGCACGCATGAACTGGTTCTCCAAGAAGGTCCCGACCCGACGATGAAAGCCGCGTTGGTGCCCGTAAATGAGTCAACCGATGAAGCTTTGAAAGCCGCTGTCGAGCCGGTCGTTATGGTTTTCTCCGATGATGAGCATGAACTTTCGGCGGGTGGCGTCCTTCAACCGAGCGGACAACTCATTGAGTTGAATCTCACAGCGGACGAATCACGCTTTGACGTGCGGATTGACCGCCCCGGCGCTTACGCGCTGTTTACCGAGCATCATCCCGACGAATTTCAAGCACAACTCTTTGGCAGCGGCGCCCTTGTCAAGCCGGTTGTTGACCGCGAATTTAAGCCGGACCACGAACATGATGACGAAGTCACATCGGTCGGCATCACAACCCCCGGCGACCTCAACCCCGACCGGCTGAACAATTGGATTGGCAATCTGCTTCAGACAAAAGGTGTCGACATCTTCCGCATGAAAGGTATTCTGAGCATCAAGGGTCAGCCAAACCGATTCGTCTTCCAAGGCGTTCACATGCTCTTCGACGGCCGCCCCGACCGACCGTGGGGTGGTGAACCGCGCCACAATAGCCTCATCTTCATCGGGCGCAACCTCGACCGGGCAGAATTGACCGAAGGATTTGAAGCATGTCTCGCTTGAACAATCTGAGCAACCGCTCTGTCCAGTCCTGTCAACTACGCGAAAATTGGACCGCAACCATCGGCGACTACGTCATTGATCTGGCGTGGTCACCTGATGGGAAATACATCGCTGCCGCGTCGGTTCTCGGTCCGGTGACAATTTTTGATGGTCGTCGTCAAGCGGTTATCCATGCCTTTGAAGGGCATGAATTCGGCACAATGTCAATCGCGTGGCGTCCAGACAGCAAGGCGCTTGCAAGCGCGGGACAAGATGGGAAAATTCGGTTGTGGGATATGACAAGTGGCGAAGCGACCCATTCGCTTGACGGGGGCGCAGCATGGGTTGAGCGCCTGGCTTGGAGCGGCGGCGAAAGACCGATGCTCGCCTCTGCCGCCGGTCGTAAGCTGAAACTGTGGAGCGCTGTCGGCGATCTTGTTCGCGAATGTCCCGACCATCAGAGCACGATTTCTGATATCCAGTGGAAACCGAGTGCAAGGCAACTTGCCTCGATTGCCTACGGCGGCGTCACGCTGTGGGACCCGCAACAGTCGGAAGCCGTCCGCCGATTGGAATGGAAAGGCTCATCACTGGTGATTGCGTGGAGCCCTGACGGCAAACACATCGCAACCGGAGATCAGGATTCGACCGTACATTTCTGGATTATGTCTACCGGTAACGACTTGGAAATGTCTGGCTATCCGACGAAAGTGCGAGAACTCTCGTGGGATGCCGCGAGTCGATACTTGGCTACGGGAGGCGGTCAGGAAGTTACGGTGTGGGATTGTTCCGGTCGCGGACCGGCCGGTACCAAACCCATTACGCTTTCCGGGCATCAGGATTTTCTCAGCGTTGTGCGTTTTCAACACCGCGGAAAACTGCTGGCATCAGGCGGCACCGACGGTCTGGTCTACGTCTGGCAATTGCAAGGCAGCCGCCGTTCTGTGGCGGTTCATGAAGCCGCTCTGACAGCGGGGGTCACAAACCTCGTTTGGGCGCCGAATGACCAGTATATTGCTGTTGGTGACGAGTCGGGTGGGGTGAGAGTTTTTTCGATAGGCTAAAGTTCAACACTCAAACAGGGTCAGTTGCCCGAGTTCTTATACTAATTCCGAATCTATTCGTAGTTGCTCAATTCATTGAGCGCCTCCGATTGATTGTAACATTTAGATTTTGAATTCGTATTACAAGATTACTGTAGCTTAGTGCGTCAATTGGATCTGGGGCATCAACAGGCGGGGTATTACATAAAGTCGTGCGGCGTATTGGGACGGGCGGAACGCATGTCGGGATCGGGAGATTGGGATTTCTATCGATCAAGCGAATGAATAATGAGTAGGATTTGCTATCGCCTTCCTTATTCAGTCAGTTGATCGATAGAAACTCCTACTCGCTATCCACTCGTTTGATCCTACATTACGCTTCCTGCCTTTACTGGCACTGGCCACTGGTCACTGACCACTGTTTTTCCCCACCTACTTCAAAATCACCAACCGCCGCGACGCAACATAATCCCCCGCCCGGAATTGATAAAAATAAATCCCGCTCGCGACCGCTTCCCCGCGTTCGTTCCGTCCGTCCCAGTACGCCGCTTTTCCACGCGCCGCGTAATACCCCGCCGCCTGATTCCCGAGCGCCAACTGCCGTACCAGCGTCCCTTTTGTGTCATAAATCGTAATCGCCACCTCCGCCTCCTGCGCGAGACGATACGGTATCCACGTCTCCGGATTGAAGGGGTTCGGGTAATTCGGCAACAGCGACGTCTCTTTCGGCGTCAACGCCGCAAGCAACTGTTGGAGAAAGCGGATTCCCCGTTGAAAATTCGCGTCGCCGATGCCTGAACCTTGTGCCTGCGCAAGCCATCTCTTGACATCCGCGGCGCTAATCATCGACGGGGTTAGGGAATACGCCGAAGGCGCAGCTGCGCCTTCCCCGATTGCCCCGGCAACCTGAACAAGGTCAAGGACATTCACCGTTCCATCCCCGTTAACATCGCCTTCCAAACTATCCGTTCCTAACCCCTGCGCGACCATCACCAAATCCAAGATGTTCACGACTCCATCACCATTGACATCCGCCGGATTCTTCGGTTTCACCCGCAAGTACATCTCGCCATCAAGGTTCGGCAGCGTGTGTTCTGTTCCTACCAACCCGCTGGCGACGCCTTGAACCTCCTCCGGCAGCGTAATCACCTGCGCCTCGCCGCTGTGGTTGTAAACCGCCCACCCGTTCGTAAACTCGCGGATATAAAGCCCGTCTATATCTTGATACAGTTGCGACTTCGGGCCTACCGGACGCCCCAAGTCCGCGTCCCAAAAATCGTACCACCAGTGATACCATCTGGTAGGCCTCTCATCATTGAAAGTAAGATAGCCATCCGAATGTGTGAGCGTGAGGGTGGTTAAAGCACGTACCCAGCGTAAATTTGACGGACTGTCAAACGGCTCGGTGGGAATGGTTCGCCCTTCGAAAATGTTTAACCTGGGTTGCCGTATGTTTGTATCCAGCCACAATAACGTGCTTTCAATGAGGGGAAGAGTTCTTTTAAGATTCTCAACATTTCTATTACCGGGAAACACGCTTTCCATTGACCCACCGTTGATGTAAGGCGCGGTCCGGGGCATTTTACGCAGGTTGGTATTTCCGATGATTATGAAATTGGGACGAACCGCAGCGCGGATACGCGCGACGATGTTGTCTCGAGCACGTTGTTCTATCTCATTACTAATCGAAACATCACGAAGTATTGGCCCATACTCGTTCCAATGATCGAACATAATTCCATCATATAAGCCGCACTTTGCAACCGCGATGGCTTGCTGCACAATTCGATCCTGGACGTCGGGGAGGGTAAAATTCATGACGCCGTAATTTCGTGTGGTAGCGGGAACAATATTATCATTTTCGTCTCTCAGCCAATATGGCCAGTTGTCGGGGTATTCTTCGCGCGACAAGGAACGCATTCGAATTTCAACGGTAAAGATCATGTTCGGATTGACAGCGAGATGCTCGTTTCGGAGTTTTATAGCGTCGTCAAGATGTTCGGCATTGCGACCGGCGACGGTGAATCCGAGTGGTGTTTCTCGAAATGATAAACCGAATTGTTCAGTACCCGAAAAAATTAAATCATGCTGTGCGATATTCTCGGTGAGAGACAACTCGGGCCGATTGCTTAGAGGAATGCCGAATGATGTTGATATCAACGGATAATCGCGAGCGGCGAGCCGTGGCGCGAGTGGTATGGGAGGGAGCTCGCAAGGTTGATCGTACGTAAAATAAATCAAAGAGAGGTTGTCAAGCGGTTGATGATCCAAAATGAGATTGCGGTCAACGTGTAGAGCGACTAATCGCGTAAGATTTGCAAGTGGAGTAACGTCGGTAATTTGATTTTCTTCGAGGTAAAGATATTTTAAACGAGTAAGATTCGTAAGAGGGGTTAAATCGACAATAAGATTTCCGGTGAGACGGAGGACCGTGAGTTTGACCAAACCGGCGATCGGACGAAGATCGGCGATAAAATTGTGGTTTAGTCCGAGTTCTTCGAGTTCGGTGGCGAGTTCAATACCAGTGAGATTTGCAATACTATGATTTTCGGCGTCAAGTCGCGTGAGCAGTTTGAGATGCGCGGCGGTGATGTGAATCTGAGGATCTAAATCGAGAGCGACATAAATTGCGCGACGGAGGTTAGAATCGGGGATTTCAAAGGCGCGGGCAGGGCCCAAAACGATGATATTGAAAAGGATTGCAAGGATAATTAAGCATTTTGTGCGCATGGCTGTCTCCTGTGATTTAGTGAGGGTGAAAGCATTCGGGCAGAAGTTGACTGATGGATTCAGTAACGTCCGCGACGGGGCGGTTCCCGTCTAAAACATGAAAATAGGGGCAGTTTGCCGCAATCGTTTGCCAAAAGGTTAAATCGCGGTTGTGTTGATTGCGGTTGTAATCGCTAGGTTCGTATTTCATAGAGAGTTCGTTGTCGCGCTGGTGGCGGCGGTGGTGAGAGACGTCTGGTGGAACGTCAAGAAAAACACTAATTGCTGGTTCCGGGCGGTCATTAAGTGTTAAGCCAGTTCGAAAAAACGTAATGATATTAGAAAGCGTGCTTTCGTCAGCGTCTCTAAACTCATAAAAGCAACTCCAAAAGTGATCGACAATCCAGTGCTGTTCGCCAACTGGAATCGTATGGCTTGCGAAAATAGCAGCTAATATTCTTGTATACCGGCCTGGCCTTTGTTTGGGTAGAGGCACGGATTGGAACGCTTTATAAGTAGCGAACCATCCGGGAGACTTCAGTCCAAAACGTTCAGCCAGGGCGTGAAATTGGGTGCTTTTGCCGGCGCCAGAGTCGCCGTCAATCGTGATGTACATAAAATATTTCCTTAGGGGTTTGGATTTGAGCGGCACACCTTTGAAATGGATTTTCCATATTTGTCGTGGTTAATGATTGCGAGCATCTTGGAACGGATCGATGTAGCGCGGGTGGTGCAGACGCTTACCGAGTCCTTTGTCTATAGAGACAGTATAGTAACCCCGGGCGTTGGCAAGCATGTGGCCAGCTAAGTAAAAAACGGAATTGGGCACGCTGAGTGGCCGGCCGGAGTCGGCGATAGAGATAATTTCGGCGGCACCTTGAGGCGAGTAAATGTTGGTGACATCACCGGAAGCGTGGATCCCCTCGTAGAAATTGACGGATGGAATCTTCTTGCCTAGGGTAAGGTCGTCGTCTTGCGTAAAACCCGGAGGGCGTTGCTCGTTGATCCCGAGTTGTACGCACTTTATAGGATGCCTGGAGTTTAGTATTCGGAGGTCGTCTTCTAATTGGTGACGGCGACAGCGTGGCGCGTAATCGTCGACAAGGAAAATGACGAGATCGCCATGGCCGTCGTTGGCAATTTGGGTCATAATGTCGTACCACGTCCAGGACCAGCAGTAATAGTGTTTGCCGAGTGAGTTTTCGCGAAGATATGTAGAATCGGGAAATTGCGTAGTGGCGGCTCGGCGCGCAGAGTCGAAGGACTCGTAATCGTTCCCGTCGTGTGCAGAGAATCGGATTATCGTTTCACGGCGGTACTCGAGAATGAGTAGGGCGCCGAGGCATGTGTACCAGCGATCGGCGCGGCGGTCAAGATTGGGAACGATAATCTTGGAAATCATAATCATCCTAGGTATTCGTCCTGTTTCGGTCCGTACTTTCCCCACTTGTTCGACGCATTCGCGTGGTAATGTCTTTTCGGGTTGAACGGTTCCTTGTGCTTCTCTGTCAAATGACGAAAAAGAAAGCCGTGGTTTTCCGCGTTTAAGTTGTCGTGTACAGCCTCTACCAAAGGGTAGTCTATAGCGCCGTTATTGATGCACTTCTGTATGCCACGAACAACTTGCAAATCCGAGGGTTTATCAATGTCGTAAACAATGCCTTTGTGCTGAAGCGTAAATTGCCGGCGTTCCCCGCAAAAACGGCTGGGATTGACCTTGCATAAACACAGCGTGACAAATTCCTTGTCGGGTATAACCAAGTCGATCGGATAATCGCGATAATTATAGAATTCAATGAAACGTTTAGCCGCGCGGAACCACGACGGACGTATAAATATTGAATTGCCGCCAAGTATACCACAATAACTGAAAACTGTCTCTGTGTTTTTTTGGTATTTCTCTAAACTTTTCTCTACGCTTAACTCGCATGTGGGGTAATCGTCCCACCCCGATTCCCGCATGACCACATCATCCGCCCCGCACGCCTGCGCCGTATCCGCTACCTGCTGGCTATCCGTCGAGACAATCACCGCGTCAAAACACCGAGCCGCTTTGGCGGTCTCAATAGGATACGCCAACAACGGCTTTCCGCATACATCGACCGTGTTTTTACAACCGTCAAACCGTTTCGAATAACCTTTCGCCATAACAATAGCAATTGCGTCGCGCTTAATCATTGTGCTTGCCTCCTACGTGATGCGGGTATGTGCCGAAAAGGTGTCGTGGTTGGCAACGGCTCACTGGAATCGGTTGCAACCTTGACATTTGATTTTGCCGCATTGACCTGAATAATTGCCAACCCATCAGTCCGGAAGAAGTTGAATTCTGACAGGTCTTTCGACTCAAACAATTCGTTTACCGCACGTGCCACCCCCGGCGTTTCGTCGGAAAAATAATCGTGCAGAACGAGCCACCCTCCGTCAACCAGTTGGGGAAAGATGAGTGCCAGTTCCTGTTTCGTCGGCTCGTAATGGTGACTTGAATCGATGAATACTACTCGGAGCGGCAAATGCCAAAAACGAGACAGGAAAGATACAGTGTCTGAAAGTACGGGGGTGATATGTTCGTGCAGCCGGAACTCCCACAAGTTCTCCCGCATTTCGAGATACGCGTTGTCAAAGAGTTCACGAAGTGGCCGATAATCCTTTGTGTAAGAGTCGATTGCTACCAGCGGATCATTGCACGATTCGTCGTCACGCATCGCGTGTGCCATCATGATTGCCGAACCGCCGCAGAACAGCCCGCATTGTAAAATATGTCCTTCGACGTCGGAAACGTCATGCGCCCGGCCCGTTATCTCATACAATGCTTGCAATTCATTCTGCGAATGTTGGACGACATACGCGCCATCAACGCCGCCACGGTGGTCTTGTGCCACCTTCAAACAAATAGCTTCAACGTCTTTCGCCACTTGCTTGGATTTGTCACTATCTTGAAGCGGAAATGGTTGGAAGTTTAACATTTTATTGTGATTCCCGTAGTTCATTGACGTCCTTGATAACCCGATCCCCGAATTGCTTGGATTCAGCTTCCGAGGCGCAAATGGATTTCGCCCAGTCGTAAACATAGTCGCTGATTTGGTCGAAACCGTAGAGATGCACTAGTGTTGGGTTGCCTTTACTCAATTCCTTCCAAGCCGTGTCGAGATTCCAATAAAGAGTAAACCTATCATGCTCAAGCATATAGTCCTGGAGGCTACCCTTCGGATAATGGTTGCCTGTCCTGATAAAATGTCTAATTGCCCAAATGGCCATAGCAATCTCTTCGTTGCCCATCTCGCCGCTGACTTTATGAATGAATTGCCGCAGTTCGGGGTTGTCTTTGAGTAATCGCGTCGTAAAATTAATATAAGCGCCGTTATGAAACGGACGAGGCGTCACCGTGGGATGAAGGGGATACAAGATTCGCTCGATATGATCCGGAGTAGTGTTGCAATACGCCGCTGTTCTTTCTAGCCATCGCGTTTTCCCGATACCGCCATGGTCGTACCAATTTGTGTACTCGTCGCGCTCCGGATCCCACTTGGTCCATGAGCGCAGCAGTGTAATTGTGTCGGGTGCGCAATAATTAAGAGAGATATCCATCAGCGGAACGGCGCCTGAACGCTCGTTGGCCAACGAGAAACTGTCCGCGTCAAACACGATAATCCGCTCAAACTTCTCTAGCTGACTATCCACGAAAGGCGCCACCGCTTTGTGCAGAGCGTTTTGTGTGAGCGATGTCGTCACCAAATCCGTCGGAAACGTGATAATGCACTCCGCCGGAATTCCCGCCGTGTCGAAGATGGGCTTCGCTGTCTCGTAAAGCACGTCCTCAATATGGAACACAATGCTCGGCTCATAGTCTTTCATGTCGGAGTTCAGCATGTGTGATCGCATGCTCCAAATTGCCATGTACACAAATTTATGGCTAATCGGAGGATAGTCCGCCATCGTGAACAGTCGAACCAAGACCGCGAGGTTCGGATTTGGATTGGTGTAAACAGGGAAATCTCGTATCTCGGGGAACGCCATGTAAATATCGTAGTTGCCGCGGTTAAGTTCCAATGTCAAACTCCTCCCAGGTGCTGGGTATATGGTCAAAAATCACCTGCATGTTGGAATCGGCTGTGATAGCGTCGTACTGATCGCATAAACGGCGCAACCAGTCAATATTTTTGAAATTCATGCCGCGGTTCTTCTGTACCCATTTATCAGGTAATAGTGTACCGTCAGCCGTGAAAAAGGTGGGAAATCCCGTAATATAGAGCGATTTTATATCGTGCCGCAAAATATCGCCGATGGCGACGCTACCCGCAAAAGGGATGTCACCTACAACGTCCATCATGTTGAGGAAATGATCGTTCGTTAGATACCGGCATGGAGCCAACCGCCGCACTTCCGAACAATGATAGGACCACAAGTTTCCCGAATATTCAACGCCAAGGAACCGTCCACCCGCGCGCTCAAACGCCGGCAATAACTTCTCCATTCCCGACACGTGGAATTCTTTGTGGTAGAAAACATTGACGTGTGATCCGACTCGGCTTTGCCACTCCTCGGGGACGAACGGTGAATACGTCCATTCGGGCGCTTCATGCGGCACAATGTATCCTGCATAAGGAACGGGACTGTGAATTCGCACGACGACATCATGACTGTCAATCCATTCGCCTTGATCGAGGTCGTCGAGCCCGGCTCTGCCGACAATAGCGATGCTTTTGTCGTTCAGGTAGTCGCCGAATTGGTGATCCAAATCGTTGTGCTTGTCCGCGAAATTGTAGATCTTCATAATCTCCTGGGCAATTTGTCGTCGATAGCGTTAGCCACCTCGTCAATCGACGCACTGGCATCGATGACGTGGAAATAGGGCACATACCATTCAATATGTTTCCATAACTTATAACGTCGGGCGTCGTCTTCCTGAAGCGAACTATCGTCCTCCGACATTGTCATCTCAGAATTCGGATACGATCGCCTTACCGCGCGCGGATAACTTACACTCGTCGGCGCCCACAGGTAGATCGACACGTCAGGTTCTGTTCGACCTAAGTAGGAGATGCCTTTGCGAAAGGTCTCAATGTGATTGTCAATGTTGTCGCCATCTACCTCGTTCAGCCAATCCATCGCCTCCCATAAGTTCTCAATAATACACTCTTGCGGCGCGGCGTAGATGGATTGGATCTTTGATAGATATCGTGTGTAAGGTTGGGTCTTATGTGGGCACGCTATCATACTGATAGTTTCAAGCGCACCCCACACCGGCGATAAGTCGATCAGAGGAAGACCCAACTTCTGTTCAAGAATCAGTTGTTGCGTTGTTTTGCCCGCTCCGCTCTTGCCATCCACTGTGATTAGCATGAAGACCTCATGAAATGTTTGCTTATTTGGCGGTCGGTCGTGCCAGCATGAGTTAGAGAGTCGTTAAGCTCGGCTATGCCGCAGATATACGCGAACCCGCCTTTCCCGCGCCTTAATGCTGTTTTCGGAGGGTGAATCCCGAAGAACCCGTTTTTGGCGTTGCACACGTTAATCGTAGCAATAAACAGTTGCGGGTCCATTCTCCACTTCTCTGTTTTGACCGCCAGATTATTGATATAGTTCATCATCCACCTGGCACCTCGTGAGGAGCAGACCATGCACTGGTCGTCGGGCGATGACAACCCGTATTGGAATCGAGGGCATTCGGCAACAACCGCTCCCGTGAAATTGTGCTCGTGAGTGAAGTGAGCAAGTTGGATGGCGAACAATGTGCGCCACGCCCGTTGCGCCACCTCCGAAAGTATGTTCGCATAAATCAATAACTCCCCGTACGATACGCCTATATGAAAGTCATCTATTATCCAACAGGCATATTCATTCTCGGGCATGTTCGCGATTTTATCGAGCATAGCATAAAAAGTGCCGAACCACGCGTATTGCGTTAGAGCCATGTCCAAGTTTGTAAGACATGGCGGCAGCACACCGAAATGTTCAGAAAGCACCTGTTCAAGAATCGAAAGATTGTTGTGATCGCCCGCGCTGTCCAGGTAGTTTAATCCATCGAATGCCGAAAACCGATGGATATTTTCAGCCGGGACGCCTTGCGACAACAACGACTCCCGACACCAATTCCACCGGTCCGGGCGGCGGTCAAGATTTGGCACTATGAATTGGATTCGGTCAATCATTTATACATGCGTCCAACAACCCTGATTTCTCTGCTTTTGATGAATTCAACTGCGAGTTCGGCGTCCGCCCCATCGAATGCGCCGGCACCACGTCTCCTCTCCAGTTGAACCGATCCTCCAAAAACGTCGGGAAATGCACAATCCCCGAGGCGATGTTATAAATCCCGCCCGGGACACCGTTCGCCATTGCGCGCCGTACAGACCTGTCCAGCACTGCCTTATAAACCACACTGGCATTCACGTCTTCGCACTTCGCCCAGTTCATCACTCGCGAACCTAAGTCGTTCTGGTGGGTACTGAACAATACTACAAACGGTATCCGAAAGATGTATAATTTCTGATAGGCTTCGTTCTGGAGTGCATGCTCCATGTAGACCTTGCTCGCCGTGTACCGGTTATGCGGGTGCACGTCGTCCGTCTCGGCACGCACCCCCGCTTCCTTGTATACGCCGGCGGTCGAGTAAACCACGCACGGGACATTCCGTGCCTTCGCCAGCCTCAGTATCCGCAACGGCAGCGTCACATTCGCCTCCATCACCTCCGTCATCGTCGCTTGCTGGCACCGCGCTTCGGCGCTAATCGCCGCCGCGCATACGATGCCACGGTAATTGTGCTGCGCCGCCCTCTGCCACTCCTCATGGCTCACCACGTCAAAATGCGGATCCTTCTTAAAGACACTTCCGACCAGCCCGCGCCCAACAACGAGATATTTGTTCATTTCGCGCTAACTCCCTTCAAATATGTTTTCAACATACGCAATGCGTAATTTTCTCGCATCTCACGCATTATGGATTGCGCGTTACAATCTTTCGTCTTTCCACCCGCGTATTTCACAGGTCTATTCGCTACATACAAAAAAAGTCCGCTAGTGGCGTCATGAAAAACAGTGATGAGTGGTCAGTTGCCAGTGACCAGTAAAAACCAAATACATTATTGACGTTTACTGATCACTTGCTACGGACCACAAGCCACCGAGTTTCAAAGACTTCCACTAATGGGCTTGTCTTTACTTCTAAACTCTACGATATCTGTTTTGATTTATGTCCAGTGTATACTTAATACACCATTAGTTATTATTTGTTTCGCGGAAATGCAGATTTTTTTCATTTTTTTTGAATAAATTTTTCGCTGTGATTGTCTGAACTGTGATTTGCGGGATTTTCGCGATGTGGAGGGCAAACGCGGATGGACGTTGATTGGCGAGGATTGTCCGAATCACGGATTAGGGTATACATATTGATACTGTAGGATCAAATGAGTGGATAACGAGTGCGATAGAAATCCTATCTCCCGATCCCGACAGCACACATATCCGAACTTGACGGCGCTTAAATTGTTGTGTTAGAATTAGTGTATCTGTTTAGTCCATCGGCCAGAGAACGCGCCGGGTAGGGAAGTGCAATGCTAATTCAGATGAATCCGGGGGCTTGCGTGCCCAAGACAGACATGCACTGAATTGTACTGCTACGAACCAAACGATGCACTAAACAGTTACGAATTTGTTTATTGCTAAGGGAGGTCGATTGATGCGTGGAAAAACGCTAGAACAACTCGTTAACGAAGCTCAGGCGAATGTCGGACACATTACCGCTCATGAACTCCACGCCGCTGTCGAAAAGAGCGAGCCGATAATCATCCTGGATATCCGTGATAAAGAACTATACGACGCCGGACATCTGCCGGGGGCTCTCTCACTCCCGCGCGCCGCTATCGAGTTGGACATTGATGAGGTTGTTCCGGATCAGGACACGCGAATCGTTACCTACTGCGGGGGCAATACGCGCGGTTCCCTCTCGGCTCATACACTCAAGATTATGGGTTACGAGAATGTCTCAATGTTGGACGGTGGATTTCGTGGCTGGAAAGCTGATGACTTACCCGTTGAAGGCGAAGAACGCGAGTAGCGCACGTTCACCGCTGTATACTGCGCGCTGCCAGAAATTGCGTCTTTTGTACGATCAAGCGAGTCAAGTATAGCTTCTTGAGTCGCTGTCAACTCAATCAATTCCGGTTTCGGTCCCGGCATATGAACCTCCTTGTATGTCAAACAAAATGTTAGAACTCAATACTCCTGATAAGTCAACATTATATCATATCTATAACTTATAAGTCAATTATGCCAACGTGTACTGGGGTGGTCACGCCAGAGCGCATAGAAAGGAAGTACAAGGATGACACGAGACATTATTCCCGACCGGATTAAGCAGGTCGGCCCGGAGCAGTTAAGACGCAATCTGTTCTATTTGTCGAAAGCGCCTTTGCCCTATCGGAAGTTGAGTTATACTATCCCCGGTCACGCTACAAACACTTTGTACGAAGCCGACGATTTTATCCAACGAAACCTGGAATCGTGGGGATATTCGGTGGAGAAAGAAGGGGTTCAAGTCCAACCATTTGGGTGCGACACCTCTAAGCCGAAATCACTCCAATACGCTCCGCCGGCTTCTGATGCACTCTGGTATACTGCCTACAACCTCTATGCCAAAAAGCGGGGCGCCGTTTATCCTGAAGAGATCATCCTGTTCCTTTCGCATAAGGATTCCCAAAGTTGGGTGGATTCTCCCGGGGCTTATGACAATGCGGTTGGTACGGTGGGAACGATGGAAATAGCACGTGTTCTGAAAGATTACCCCTCTCAGCGATCCATCTGGTTTCTGTTCTGCAACGAAGAACATGTGCCTTGGACCAGTGTGACAGCGGCGCAAAACTCGAAAGCGCGAGGAGATAATCTGGTCGCTATCTTCAATCTGGATTCTCTAGGGGGCAAGTCGCAGGCGGATATTGATGCAGGGCGCCGGACAAATGTAACCCTCTACACCAAACCTGAAGGCGAGCGTTTTGCCGATCTGATGGCTGATGTGAACAAGATTTACGACATCGGATTAATACAAGAGAAAATTCAGCGAAAATCACCCGGTGATGATGACGGCTCCTATATCAACGCGGGTTATCCGATAGCGGTGGCAAATCTGGGATCATTTCCTTACGTTGATCCAAATTACCACAGAGAAACAGACATCCCTGAATACGTCGATATCCCCAATGTGTGCATGGGAACGCAGGCTAGTCTCGCCGCCGGATTGCGAGTAGACCGCGGCGAAATATAACTGGGATGCTGCTGTATCGGAAGTCAAGCGTTCAGGAATTCATTCGTTCATAGGTATCGTTTTTGTTTTACATCCCATAAACTAGAGGCAAAAACAGGGATGAAAATATCCGTCCGGGACGGAGGTCTCTCGGACAGTTATCTGAAGCAGGTTACGCAGTTAGGCGCAGATTGCATCGACTTCGGTAGTGGTACTTCTTTCCAAGCGTGCATCATTCTCCAATCTGTATTTTTATCAAACATATTCCTCCGCGAAAGTCTGCTCGCCCCTTTCCTCCTGTTTCCGTTTCATCTCTGTGATCTCTTGGTCTGTCAGACGTTCTTCGTCTGTCACAATAGTCTGTTCGATTAATTTCAACTTCAATTCTCGGTTGGTCAGCCACTCCCAGCGAGTGGCATTTACCGGGTGAGGATGTGGATGCACATCATCAGGACCGATCTCATCGGCAACGGTATAGAGATAACCGGAAGTCACGCCGTCATGCTTAACCGTACCGCCCTCAGACATAGTGAGCAGCGACGGTCTGTGAGAGAATGCTTTCGCCACAGTTTTGTCCTGTGTTATTGAACTTCCAATCCTGAGCGTGGTCAATTCTTGCTGAGATCCGTGATACCATGTCAGCGTATAGTCGAAATCTTGCATCGGTCGCCTCCTGAACGGATAGACGCGGTGTTCGGTTCTAATACGAATTCAAAATCTAAGTGTTTCAATCGATTTGAGACGTGCAATGAATTGCACTACTACAAACCAACGGCTCTTGTAACTTATAGATTCGGAATTAGTATAATTCGCTATCCGTTCAACCCGGAGACGTGGATACCGTATCATTTGGCAAACGATGCCGATGTGCGGATTTCGATCTATGATATCAACGGTAGCTTAGTGCGTCAATTGGATCTGGGGCATCAATAGGCGGGGTATTGGGACGGGCGCAACGCATTCGATGAGCGGATTGCAAGCGGCATCTATTTCTACTCGCTGACCGCTCGTGATTGCTCTGCCACTCGGAAAATGCTGATTGGAAAGTAGGACGTACATGGCTTTTTCTGCCTTGATTCTAGCCCGGGGCATCGCGCTCCGGGTTTTTTTTGTTCTGTTTTTTAGCTGGTACGGTTTTACGCGGTGGCAGGCAATACTCGGAAATCCCGTTGGTTTTGGGTGTGCTGTTGGAGGGCGCCACACTTTTTGCCCCGACCTACGTACTGGAATCAGATGCGATCATGTGCCTAAAACACTCATGTGATCCGTTTTTTCCACGATTCAGGCAAATTCCCTCTCATGTCAAATCTAAAAATTGAACGCGTATTCCCTGATAGCACACATATCCGAACTTGACGGCGCTTAAATTGTTGTGTTAGAATTTGTTTATTGTTAAGGGAGGTCGATTGATGCGTGGAAAAACGCTAGAACAGCTCGTTAACGAAGCTCAGGCGAATGTCGGACACATTACTGCTCATGAACTCCACACGGCTGTCGAAAAGAGCGAGCCGATAATCATTCTGGATATCCGTGATAAAAAACTATACGACGCCGGACATCTGCCGGGCGCCCTCTCACTCCCGCGCGCCGCTATCGAGTTGGACATTGATGAGGTTGTTCCGGATCAGGACACGCGAATCATTACCTACTGCGGAGGCAACACGCGCGGTTCCCTCTCGGCTCATACACTCAAGATTATGGGTTACGAGAATGTCTCGATGCTGGACGGTGGATTTCGTGGCTGGAAAGCTGACGACTTACCCGTCGAAAGCGGAGAAAGCGAGTAGCGCACGTTCTCCGCTGTATACCGCGCTGCCAGAAATTGCGTCTTTTGTAGGATCAAACGAGTGGATAGCGAGTGCGATAGAGATCCCCGCGATCTCCTAATCGCGACCTGCGTTCCCCGTAGGATCAAGCGAATGGATAATGAGTGCGATAGAAATCCTCGCGGTTTCCAACCGCACCGACCCAAAAAACGCCAGCGTTATACACTATTCTTTTAGCAAAAAAACCAGTTAGGAAATAAAGATTGATAAGTAAAGTAAAAGACCACATAAAGGGAATCCTGCAAGACGCCATTGAGTCTGCGATTCAAAGCGGCGACCTGCCGCGGATGGATACCCCCGACATTCCGTTCTCCCCCACCAAGGCGCCCGAACACGGCGATATTGCCAGCCCGATCGCGCTATCGTTGGCTAAACTGGCAAAAACATCCCCGCGCAAAATTGCCGAGACAATTGCCGACCGTATGCAACTTGAAGAACCCTCCCTGATTCGGAAGGTAGAAGTTGCCGGACCCGGATTTATCAACATATACCTGTCTAAAATCTGGGTATATAACGTGCTCGAAACCATAAAAGAAGCGGGGGCGAATTTCGGACACTCAAACCACGGGGCGGGGGCGCGAATCCAAGTGGAGTTCGTTAGCGCCAATCCGACGGGACCGATCAATATCGTTAGCGGTCGAGCGGCGGCGGTCGGCGATGCGCTCGTCAACCTGCTCAACGCTGTCGGTTACAAGGCAATCCGCGAGTATTACGTCAATGACGCCGGGGGGCAGGTCGACAACCTCGGCGCGTCAATCGACGTGCGATATCGGGAATTGTTGGGGCAGGGCGGTTTGGAAATTCCGGAGGGCGGATACCACGGGACGTATCTCGCGGATTTGGCGCAATCCATCATTGATGAAAACGGGGATAGATACCTCCAGTTGGACGACAAGCGGAGAACCGCCGCCTTTAGAGATCTCGGCGTCGAACGCTTGCTTGCCGCGCAAAAGGCGACGCTGGAGCGTTTCGGCGTCCATTTCGATGTCTGGAGCAGTGAAAAAGCGCTGCGCGAGAGCGGGAAACCCGACGAAATCATTGAGGCATTTCGTCAAAGCGGCTACCTTTACGAGGCTGATGGCGCCACCTGGTTCCGCATGACCGATTTCGGCGACGCCAAAGATTGCGTCGTCATAAAAAGCGATGGCGAGTACACCTACTTTGTGCCTGATGCCGCCTACCACCGCGACAAGTTTGAACGCGGATTCGATAAAGCGATAGACCTGCTTGGCCCCGATCACCAAGGACACGTTGAACATCTCAATAATTTCGTGAAGGCGCTCGGCTTGGGCGACGACTGGCTGGAGGTTTGGATCATTCAGCAGGTCAATCTCATCGACGCCGAAGGCAATCGAATCGAGATGTCCAAACGCAGCGGGCAATTTTACACGCTTGACGCGCTCATTGACGAACTCGCCGAAGCCGTTGACGATCGGTTCGCGGTCGATGTGGCGCGGTACTTTTTCCTGATGCGTTCCAACACGAGCCACCTCGATTTCGACCTTCAGTTGGCGGTCACCCAAGCGAACGAGAACCCGGTCTTCTACGTTCAGTATGCGCACGCGCGCTGCCGCAGCATCTTTCGAGAGATGGAGAAACAGGGGGTTGATCCGACCGGGATCAGTGAAGCGCAAGCCAATCTTATTACAGATCCGGAATCGTCGCAACTGGTACGCCACCTCGCCGAGTACCCGGAGGTCGTCTTGAATAGCGCGGAAAAACGCGAGCCGCATCATTTGACGCGCTACCTATACGATCTCGCCGCGCTGTTCCACGCATTCTACAACGAGCGCCGCGTGCTTGACCCGTCGAATGCGGATTTGACACAAGCGAGGCTAATGCTGGTTGGCGGCGTACAGACGGTGTTAAAAAACGGTTTGACGCTGCTGGGCATTTCGGCCCCCGAGTCGATGTGAGATGCGGAAACGCGCCCTTTTGACATAGGGCTAGGCTATCGGCGCGGTTGGAAACAGCGCCTACCAAGGATACCAGTGTCAACATGACCTACAGATTTCACGCAAAGAGGATAAATCCATGACAATATCGCAGAAAGACCTTTCTACCGAAGACTACCGAAGACTCGATCGCTCTAATGTCTGGCACCCGATTTTTCAGCACCAAGCCTTGCGGCATACGGATTTAACCGTTTTCAAAGAGGCGCACGGCACGACCGTCATCGACTCGGAAGGCAATCATTACTTGGATGCCATGTCCGGGTTATGGAACGTCAATGTGGGGTACGGGCGCAAAGAGATTGCAGACGCCGTGTATGAACAGATTCAGCAGTTGTCATACTATCCTCTGTCGCAAATCAACATGCCGGCGACGCTTCTCGCGGACAAACTTGCGCAGATATTGCCGGGCGATTTGCATCATGTCTTTTATAGCAACAGCGGCTCCGAAGCCAACGAGACCTCAATCAAGATTGCCCGCCAATATGGCCGCCAAAGGTATCCCGGACAGAACCGTCACAAAATAATCGCTCGCTATCGCGGCTACCACGGCTTCACTTACGGCGCCATGTCGGCGACCGGGCAAACGCAACGGCGGAAAATTTTCGAACCTCTTGTTCCCGGATTTCTGCACGCGCACCCGCCATATTGCTACCGATGCCCGTTGGAAAAAAGCCATCCGGAGTGCGGCGTTGCGTGCGCGGACGAGATCGAACGGATCATTCAGTGGGAGGGCGTTGACACGGTGATTGCGGTTATCGCCGAGCCGATTATCGGCGGCGGCGGCGTCATTGTCCCGCCCGACGACTACATTCCGAGATTGCGAGAAATCTGCGATCGCCACGGCTTGCTCCTCATCCTTGACGAAGTCATAACGGGGTTCGGAAGGACGGGAGAGCTCTTCGCTTGCAACCACTGGGATGTGCAACCGGACATCATCTCTCTTGCAAAGGGGCTGACCAGCGGCTACCTGCCGCTCGGCGCGAGTGTTGTGACCTCGAAAGTGTTTGATGTTTTTCGAGGATCTTCCGATGACAACCTTGAGTTTGCGCAAGTCGCCACCTACGGCGGACACCCGGTCACCTGCGCCGCCGCGCTTGCCAACATCAACATCTTGCTAGAGGAGCGGTTATGGGAAAATTCTGCGCGAGTTGGCGGCTACTTGCTCGAAAAATTGGAGGTTCTGAGCGAACTCCCGATCGTCGGCGACATCCGCGGCAAAGGATTGATGATTGGCATCGAACTGGTCGACGCCGATCAATCAAGCCTTGATACGGCAACCACGAATCGAGTCGTCAGCATGATGCGCGACAGAGGAATCCTGATCGGGAAAGTGAGTCACACGATGGACGAACCGGAAAACACCATATTCCTCGCGCCTCCGCTTATCACGACTACCGCCGAGGCGGATCGGATATTCGAGGCGCTCCGCGAAACGCTGTCGGATGTGTCGCCCTAGCCTCCAAACTGTAGCCGCGATGTCCTGCGATAATTCTGGTAGGCACCGTTTCCAACCGCACCGATACCGGAAAACGTTAGAGCCATGCATCAATCTTTTGACGAGTGAACCCCTAGGCTCTGTTGACATTTATTTGAAGTATGTGTCCAATCGTAGGGGCGAGGTCCCCTCGCCCGTTGCCCAACTCTAATGTGTGAACAACGGATTGGGTGACCCAACCCCTACGAAGCGATATGTCCGTGCACCGCTCTTGATTGACCGGTTGTGATGAAACGTCAACAGAACCTAACGCAAGCAAGAATACTACCCATGAACCGCGAAACCATAGTAGTCCTAGACTTCGGATCTCAATACACGCAGTTAATCGCCCGGCGAATCCGCGAACGACGGGTATACTGCGAGATTCACCCCTACGACCTCTCCACGGAAGAACTGAGAGCGTTGAATCCCAAGGGCATCGTTCTGTCCGGCGGCCCATCCAGCGTTTACGCGGAAAATGCCCCTCTGCCCGATGCGCGCGTGTTAACGCTCGGCATCCCCATTCTCGGTATCTGCTACGGCATGCAACTCATCGCCCACCTCTCCAAAGGCGGGGTGGTGCATCCCACGGCTGAACGCGAGTTTGGCGCCGCAGTCCTAAACGTGAATCATTCTGGTACGCTGTTTGAGAATCTGTCTGACGGAATTGATGTTTGGATGAGCCACGCCGATCGAATCGACAGATTGCCGGAAGGGTTTCAAGTCATCGGTCACACGCAAAACTCGCCGATTGCGGCGATGGCGAACTTGGATCAAAAAATCTACGGGCTGCAATTCCACCCCGAAGTTGTGCATACGAAAGACGAGAATCGCATCCTCTCCAACTTTGTGCACAAGATCTGCGGATGTCGCGACGAATGGACCATGCAATCTTTCATTGCCGAGGCTACCGAGAAAATCCGGTCCGCGACACGGGGCGATCGCGTCCTGTGCGCGGTGAGCGGCGGCGTCGATTCAACCGTGCTTGCCGCGCTGCTCAAACGCGCCATTGGCGATGCCCTGGTCTGCGTTTTCGTCAATAACGGACTGCTGCGAAAAGATGAAGCCGACGAAGTGCTGGCAAATTTCCGACAGCTCGGAATCGGAGTCCATTATGCGGATGCCACCGACCGATTTTTGGAATACCTGTCGGGCGTCGAAAACCCGGAGAAGAAACGCCTTGTGATAGGAAAGCAGTTCATTGAGGTGTTCAAAGAGGGTGTGGCGACATTGGGAAAGATCGACTTTCTGGCGCAAGGCACGCTTTACCCCGATGTGATCGAAAGTGTATCCGTCAAGGGCCCCTCGGCGACCATCAAAACCCACCACAACGTCGGCGGTTTGCCAAGCGACCTACCGTTCAAGTTGATTGAGCCGTTCCGTGAACTCTTCAAGGATGAAGTTAGGGCTGTCGGTTCGGAGTTGGGGCTTCCGCAGTCGATTCTCGGACGGCATCCCTTCCCGGGCCCCGGTTTGGCGGTGCGGATCGTCGGCGCCGTGACGAAGGAACGCCTGGATATCCTGCGCGAAGCGGACAAAATCTTCATTACGGAACTGCGCAAGGCTGGACTGTACGGCGATATCTGGCAAGCGTTGGCGGTGCTGCTGCCCGTCAAGAGCGTGGGCGTGATGGGGGATGAACGCACCTACGAAAACGTCGTGGCGTTGCGCGGCGTGACAAGCGCCGACGGCATGACAGCGGATTGGGCGAAAATTCCTCCCGAAGTATTGGGCGCCATTTCCAATCGTATCATCAATGAGGTACACGGCATCAATCGCGTCGTCTACGACATCAGCTCCAAACCGCCAAGCACGATTGAGTGGGAATGAGCGGAAGGGTGGAAGATTGGAAGGATGGACGAAACGTAGCTCGATTTGGCAATTCTTCTCTTGCGTATCCGGCGCAGATCGATTATACTTCACCGCGTACGTCTCTGCTTGTATGTAAAAACGCAATGGTTCTGTTGTAGAATGAAGACATAATGCCAAACCTGGGAGTATACTCATGGACAATAAGAATGAATCGGAAATACTGGCTGCTACTGCCGATGCCCAAGAAAGCGTTATTGGATATAGCCCTTCGATCGACCCGGAAGAACTCGAAATGCTCAACGACCCGGAGTTTATGAGACGTTTCGAGAAAGCAAAGGCTGATATAGCAAACGGTGCGTGTCGAAAGTGGGAAGATGTCAAGCGTAAGGTATAGCGTTGAAACGGCAGGTGAGTTCGATGACCAGTGTCGTCGTTTGGATGCCAAAATGTATCAACGTCTTGATAATGCCATCAAAAAAATATCTGGATCGCCTTTCATTGGAAAGAAACTGCGTGCGAGGAAATTCCAAGGTTGCTATAGCTATCGGGTAGGCAGATATAGGTTGATTTATTCGATTGATGTGAAAAACAAAACTTGTTACCTAATGGACTTTGACCATCGAAAAGACGTATATAGATAGAAATAACCCCGTCGTTCGCAGATTATACTTCACCGCACACGTTGGGCATAACGACCTGTAGGGTGGGCACTGCCCACCACCCATAATCGCTCATGTCAAAAATGTGTGGGTGAAACCGAATTTTTTCTTCAAAACTCGGTTTCTCAAAGTTGATTTGCGCTTGCTTTTGACTTGAGCCATCATAATTATTATTCACGAAATTATTAACTAACACGTAATGACCGACCTCCTTGAATCCTTGAATCCGGTGCAACGGCAAGCGGTGCAACATACCGACGGTCCGCTGTTGCTTCTGTCAGGCGCCGGCAGCGGCAAAACGCGCGTCATAACCTACCGCATCGCTTATCTGCTTCGCCGCCACCGCGTGTCGCCGTTCAACATCCTCGCCGTAACCTTCACCAACAAAGCCGCGGGCGAAATGAAGACCCGCCTTGAAGGACTCGTCGGTGTGGACACCGCGCAGCGAATCTGGGTGTCAACCTTCCACGCCTCCTGCGCTCGCATTCTGCGGAGAGACATCGATCGGCTCGGCTATTCTCGATCATTCACGATTTACGATACGGTCGATCAACTCGCGGTAATCAAAGAGATTCTCAAGAACCTTCAGATGCGCGAGGAAATGAATAACCCCAGAGCCGTCTTGAGCCAGATCAGCAATGCCAAGAACAACTTTGTGACCCCCGACCAGTTTAGGGAAGCGGCGAACGACTACTTTCAGGAGAATATCGCGAAAATCTATCCCGCATACCAAACTTATCTCCGCGAAAACAACGCCCTCGATTTCGACGACCTTATCGGTCTGAGCGTGGAACTGTTCAGCGCTTGCCCCGATGTGTTGCGGTATTATCAGGACAAGTTTCGGTACATTCTCGTCGATGAATATCAGGACACCAACCGCGGGCAATACCTCTTGGTTCATGCGCTGGCTAAAGAACGCCAGAACATCTGCGCCGTGGGAGACGATGATCAGTCCATTTACTCGTGGCGGGGAGCGGACATCAACAACATCCTGGACTTCGAGAAGGACTATCCCGAAACGACGGTGCTGCGTTTGGAACAGAATTACCGATCAACGCAAAACATCCTCTCCGCCGCCTATAACGTGGTACGCAACAATCGTCGGCGCAAGGAGAAGAAACTCTGGACGCAAAACGGAACCGGCGAGTTAATCGACTGCTACGAGGCGATTGACGAAGTTGACGAGGCGAAATACGTCATCAAACAGATTCGCGAGGCGCGCGACCGAGGACGCAAGCACGGCGATTGCGTCGTTTTCTATCGGATTAACGCTCAGTCCCGCGCCTTTGAAGAGGCTTTGAACGGGGCGCACATCCCGTATCAGATTGTCGGGAGCGTGCGCTTCTACGATCGGATGGAGATTAAGGATCTCATCGCCTATCTCCGCGTCATTGTGAATCCCGACGATTCGATTAGCCTGAGACGAATCATCAACGTGCCGCGCAGAGGAATCGGCGGCGCTACGCTCGGGAAACTGGAGGATTTCGCGGAGGACGAGAAGATTGGATTGTTCGCCGCGGTCCGTCGCGCCGCTGAAATCTCGACGCTGCGCGTCGCCGCGCAGACGAAAATCCGGGAGTTTTCTCAACTGATAGACAGTTTCGACCCGACCGCTCCTCCGACCGAAACCATCGACCAACTGCTCGATTTCACGGATTACCTCACGTTTCTCAAGAGTGGAGACTCCATCGAAGCGCAGGGGCGGATCGAGAACGTGAGCGAGTTCATCACCGCCGCCGCCAGATACGAGGAAACCGAACCCGAACCGACGTTGACCGGATTCTTGGAGTTGATTACGTTGGTTGCCGATGTCGACAGCATGGATGACAAAAGCGATGTGGTCACGCTGATGACGCTCCACAGCGCCAAGGGACTGGAGTTTCCCGTCGTCTTCATGGCGGGCGTCGAGGAGGGCTCCCTGCCCCATCAGCGCTCCTTTGAGAGCGAGGCTGAACTTGAGGAGGAGCGCCGACTCTGTTATGTGGGGTTGACGCGGGCAAAAGAGCGCGCCACGCTCTCTCACGCCCGCACGCGCCGGATTCACGGGCTTGAGGATTACCGCATGCCCTCCCGTTTTATCGACGAAATTCCGAGCGAGTTGATAAACCGCGTCGACAGGTATGAGGAGGCGCGGCGCCCCGTCGTCCGATCCTACGATCCCGATGAACCCGATTACGACGTAGACGCCTCATTCGATTACAGCGTCGGCGAATTTGTGTTTCACCCCAAGTTTGGCAAGGGAAGGATTACCGGAATCAGCGGAGCTGGGCAGAACACGCGGGTCACGATTCGGTTCGTACGCGCCGGATCGAAAACCCTGATGGCGTCGTATGCGCAGTTGCAACCGATGGTAATGTGACGCACGGTAGGAGCGATCTCCCGATAGCGACTTCCCTTAAACAAATCACCAAACATTGTGAAGGAAAATCAAAATGGCAACAATAACCCCTGAAGAAGTCAAGCATGTCGCCAATCTGGCGCGCCTTGAATTCAATGAAGACGAAATAGCCCAATTCACGCATCAACTCGGCAGGATTCTGGACTACATCGGCAAACTGAACGAACTGGATACGACGGACGTACCGCCAACCTCGCACGTCCTCCCGATTAGCAATGTGTCCAAGCGAGATGACGTGAAACCGTCATACGATCGAGCGGACGTTCTGGAGAGGGCGCCGAGCGCGGAGGAGGGGTATTTCGAAGTACCGAGGGTGGTTGAGTAGGCGGTGCGCGGGGGAGATAAGTTTATGAATTCAGTACATCCGGCGGAACACACTTCCGTCGATCAACTTCATCGTTTGGAGGCGGCGTTAGAAAAGCATCTACATAGCGATATCCAATTGGGGAAGTATGCGCTTTTGACACGCGTATTTGGAACTTGGCGATGAAACCGCGGCGCCGTATCAAACTTTCAAGGGCTTACAATCGGCTGCTGTTTCAGCGCTTCTATTTCCCGCGTAAGCGCTTCTATTTTGCGCTTGCGCTCTTGGTAATCTCTTTGTTCGCGCCACGCGGGGATGACTAGGGCAACGGCAATAATGGCGATTAGACCGTATATAACATTTGTAGAAAATGCAATCCGTTTTTCAATGCTGTTCATACCCTCTTCTATGCCGACCGCGCGTCCCTCAAGTCGCGCAGCGGAAATTTTTAGCGTTTCAACATCTGCCTTCATAGGCGCAATTTCCTCCTTGATTTCCTCTTTGATAATCAAGCGGATTTTATCAAGGTCTTGCGGCGTCAACTCGGCATGAACCGACATCGCGATTGCGAAAAAAATAAGTGAGACAAAAAGGATAGTCTTCATCGCGTCTCCTTTTTCTGTATTGAAGCGTTCTGCCTCTGGAGTCTGCGAATATTCAAAGGCGTGAATTTTACCTGGCGCGAACCGATTGGCTACTGGCGCCGTGAGAGGTGGCGGGAGCTGCCTCTCCCATCTGTCGCGTACGCTTCCTTAATAATATACCCGATTTTGGAAGAAAGTCAAATAGAATCGGACGCGTTTCTCCTCTAATTGCAGGCTTTTGTTGACAGATGGCTATAAGGTTGTGGCATAATATAAGCGTCATGCATAAAACGTTGCCTGATTCATCGGGCGTTTTGGTAGGAGGGATCTCTCGATCCCGACAACCATTAAACTAATCTAAACGAGATGACGCCGAAGGTGATTGAGTAAAAGGAATTACACATTATGACGCGGACAATAGCGAAACCTCCGATTGAAGGAAGCGAATCCCCAGCCAAGCGTGAGGACATCATCAAGAAAATGCACGCCATATTCGATATGGATCCGGACCAGCGCACAAAGGACCTGATAGCCGCCATGATAATTAGCGAGATGTCGCAGGGCGATCATCTTGATAAAGCGCAACGCATAAAACGGTTGAAATCGTGTTTAATTAAACTGCTCCCGCTTCTGTTTCGCACTCCGGCCGATGGCGCCGTGGACGAGCCCCCGCGCCCCCGGCTCCCATCCGACAAGGAGGAGTTAACAACCATGTCGAAATTGCTAGCCCAGCATGTTGATGAAAACTTCATCCAACCGTATCTTGATCGGATGACGGAAGGGGACGAAGAACAAACCAAAGCGTAGACATTCTTCAAAACTCGGTTTCTTCCCGGAATCAAAGCGGATTCAATCCACTCGTCACGGGCAACGAAAAACCGATAATCATGGTCGTCACTTAATCACAACTTACGGAGGCACAAACTGTCCGGTTCGCGGACTCGGGCACATAGACACTGGCCACCGGTTCTGGGAGCAAGCGTTTCATGCCGTTGTATCAACTGACAGCGCACGAACTTCACGAAAAATTAAAGGCGCGAGAGATTACCTCCGCACAACTCACGGAATCGGTGTATAATCGTATCGACGCCGTGGAACGCGAGATCGAAGGATACATCACGCTGACAAAGGAGTCTGCCTATTCACAAGCGGAATTAGCGGACGCCGGGTTCCGGCGCGGCGATGAAATGCTGCCGCTCGCCGGCATTCCCGTCGCGGTCAAGGATGTGATCTGTACCAAGGGGGCGCTGACCACCTGCGGTTCCAAGATTCTGGGCAACTTCGCGCCGCCTTACGACGCCACCGTGATGACGAAACTCCATCGGCAAGGGAGTGTGGTAATCGGCAAAACGAACATGGATGAATTCGCCATGGGGTCGTCTACGGAAAATTCCGCTTACCGAATCACGCGCAACCCGTGGGACTTGGAGGCGATACCCGGCGGATCAAGCGGCGGCTCCGCCGCGGTGGTTGCCGCCGACGAAGCCGTCTGCTCCCTTGGCTCCGACACGGGCGGCTCGATCCGGCAGCCGGCGGCGCTCTGCGGGGTTGTGGGGATGAAACCCACGTATGGACGTGTTTCGCGGTTTGGCTTGGTCGCTTTCGCGTCCTCCTTGGATCAGATTGGGCCATTCACGAAAGATGTCACGGATTGCGCCCTGATGCTTAACGCCATCTGCGGACACGATCCGATGGACTCGACCTCCGTCAATCTGCCGACGCCGGATTACACCGAATATCTCGTCAACGACATTGAAGGTGTCAAGATCGGCGTGCCGAGGGAATACTTCGTTGAAGGCATGGACGCGGAGGTTGAAGCGATTGTTCACCAAGCGGTTGAGTCGCTGCGGAGTTGCGGCGCCTCCATAGAGGAGATCTCGTTGCCCCACACCGAATACGCCATCGCGACGTACTATATCATTGCCCCGGCGGAGGCGAGCGCCAATCTGGCGCGATATGACGGCGTGCGATACGGATACCGCGCCGAGGATGCCGACGAACTCGTTGACATGTACAGGAAAACGCGCAGTCAAGGGTTCGGCGATGAGGTCAAACGCCGCATCATGCTCGGGACGTACGCGCTCAGTTCCGGTTATTACGATGCCTACTACCTGAAAGGGCAGAAGGCGCGGACGTTAATCAAATCCGATTTCGATCGCGCCTTCAAGCGCGTTGACGCTATCGTGACGCCGACATCGCCAACGCCAGCTTTCAAAGTCGGCGAACGTACCGCCGACCCGCTGCAGATGTATCTTTCGGATGTCCTGACGACCCCCTCGAGTCTCGCCGGCTTGCCGGGCATCTCCGTCCCGTGCGGATTGACAAGGCGCGGGCTGCCAATCGGTCTCCAAATCCTGGCAGCACCCTTTGAGGAGGGGAAAATCCTGAACATCGCTTATGCGTTTGAACAAAACACGAGCCATCATCGGCAAAAACCGAATCTCTAAACGACGGGAGGATATGACGACCGCTAACGGGCGTGATGAGCACGGCTTATGTCATACAATTCTTAATCCGTAAGTTACAAAATCCGGGGTTCGTAGTAGCGCTATTTATTGAGGATCTCTATCGGGATTTACTATCGCAGTCACTATTCGTTCCTTTGATCGTCTGGAATCGACTGTAACATTTGGATTTTGAAATGGCATAAGCTGCCAAGCAACTCCGAGAAACCGAGTAATCAGGTAAAAACCCGGTTTCTTGCGACATTGCCTCCGCGCGTCCTTGAGACGGGTCGCCCTTGAACCATGAACTCTGACGACAGAATTTTGACCGGGATAATTGCCGCATTCGCGGGAGCGGTGACAGGCGCCATGGTCGGCGCCATCGTATGGGCAAAGTACGTCGGCTGGACCGGCATGACGGCAGGTTGGGTCTCAGTGACTGTTGGATTCTTGACAGCGCTCGGCGCCATGGTCGCGAGTCGCTCTCGCCGAGCCCTTATAGCCCTGATGTGCTCCATTATTGCCATCTTCGGAATGTTATTGGGCAAATACCTTGATGCAAAGTGGAATCCGCCTAGCACGGTTGACATCATGGAGGGGCAACCGGATATGCCGCCGGAATATGCGAAACGCATCGCCAAGATGGTTGAGGAAAGCGAAGCCGGCGACTCGACGTGGAAACTTATATGGATGCGAACGGAGTGGTACGATATTTTTTACTACGTCATTGCCAGTCTCGTTGCATTTCAAATGGCATATAGCACGAAACTGTACCGCTTCATCTTCAGATCGGGGTGATTGAAAAACAACCGCACTGTAGAGCAATCTCCTGATCGCGACTTGCTGACACCGCGCAATGCCCATTAGAAACCATTATTGCCGATAAAAAAGCGCAACATTAGCCAACACAAAATATAACACCTTTGAATGGAGCGAATGAATGAAAGAAAGTTGTAATCATTACCTCGTCACTTGTCCTCGGTCCTCTCCCCGTAGCTCGGTTGTATCTCGTCTTCTCTCGGTTATTGCCGCGATTTGTCTTCTGTGCGCAAGCCCGATAACGGCGATGGCTACCGATGAGCCGGTATCCACCGATCCCCTGGATGAGGAACTCTTGGAAAATCTTTCCCTGTTGTCGGAGGTCTTGGCGCATATTCGGCAGGGACATCTGGAGTCGCCCGAACCCAAGGAATTGATGTACGGCGCCATCCGCGGCATGCTGCGGACGCTTGACCCTTACAGCCAATTTTTCGACCCGGAAAGTTTTGGGGATTTCCGTACCGAGAGCCGCGGCGCTTATGGCGGTCTCGGCATGGTTATCGGCATTCGCCAAGACCGTCTGACCATAATCTCGCCGTTCAAAGACACGCCGGCTTACAGAGCCGGGGTTGAGAGCGGCGACATTATCAGTCTGATAGAAGATGAACCGACGGCGACGATGACTGTGGACGAAGCGGTCGAGCGCTTGCGCGGCGAGCCGGGCACCCAAGTCGCCATCACCCTGCTGCGCGAAGGCGAGGCAGAGCCCATTGAGGTGACGATAACGCGCGACGTCATCCGTTTTCGTTCCGTCGAATCCAAGGTGCTCTACGGCGAGATCGCGTATATCCGAATAAATCAGTTCCGTAACACGACAGGCGCCGACGTGGATAAAGCCTTTGAATCCTTCGGTTCGCAGGAACTTCGCGGGATGATTCTGGATTTGCGGTCTAATCCGGGCGGCTTGCTCGGCTCCGCCGTCGAGGTGGCGAGCGATTTCCTTGACGCCGACCAGTTGATAGTCTATACCGAGGGCACTAGCCCGCGCGAGGACTTTGTTGCCCGCGCCGGAGATAAACAGCGGCATTATCCCCTGATTGTGCTTGTCAACGGAGGCAGCGCCAGCGGATCGGAAATCGTCGCCGCCGCGATTAAAGACCATGGGCGCGGTCTCGTACTTGGACGCAAAACCTTCGGCAAAGCCTCGGTGCAAAAGGTGGTCGCGCTCAGCGGCGACCATGCGATAAAACTCACCGTTGCCCATTACTATAGCCCCGACGGCGTTAATATCCACAAGATAGGGATTGCGCCGGATATAGAAATCCCTTGGTTCAGCCAATCCGAGAACAAAATCCTCACCAAACTGCGCCGGCACGAAAAAATCAAAACCTTCATTGAGGAAAATGGCGATGACGTGTTGGCAAAGTTGGATTCGGCGCGCCATGCTTCGCGCGAGAATCGCGAAGCTATCGCGCTGTTGAGGAAATATCGGCGCCTCGTGGACGCGTTGTCGAAGGAGGAGCTTGTGCTCAGCAATGCCGGGATAAATCTTGCCATTGCGCGTGAAACTGAAAATGAAATTGACGAGTACGAACACGATCCGCAAATCTTGGCGGCGATTCAACAACTAAAATTGCTTGAACTCTTCCAGACAAAACTCAAATAACCCGGGCTACTACGCAACCCCGTGCATTCACACTGACCCGTGGGTCGGGCTTCTAGCCCGACACCCCATTTTATCGCCTTAATGTGACGCGAACCCGTGGGTCGGGCTTCCAGCCCGACACCCCATTTTGTCGTCTTAATGTGACGCGAACCAAGGGGGCAGGCTTCTAGCCCGACGCCCCATTTTATCATCTTGATGTGACGCGAACCCGTGGGTCGGGCTTCTAGCCCGCACCCCATTTTATCGTCTTGATGTGACGCGAACCCGTGGGTCGGGCTTCTAGCCCGCACCCCATTTTATCGTCTTGATGTGACGCGAACCCGTGGGTCGGGCTTCTAGCCCGACGCCCCATTTTATCGTCTTATGACCATGAAACCAAATATCCTGCTTTTAGGCGTTGATTCCCTTCTCGCCGACCACATGAGTTGCTACGGTTATCACCGCCACACCACTCCGCATATAGATCGGTTCGCGCAAGCCTCGACACTTTTTGAGCGGACATACAGCGCCCATATCCCGACAACCAGCGCCTATTCATCGATGCTCTCCGGCATGGACTGCTTCGGCACCCAAGTCGTCGCGCTGCGGCATAAAGGCCCTCTTCGACCCGAAGTGAAAACCTTGGCCGAGATTCTCGGCGAATCCGGTTATAACACCGCGTGCGTCGGATTCGGCGGCAATCCCGGTTCCCGAGGCTTTGACAAATACCTCGAATATCCGGGATGGGGAAGTTGGGCGGAAGGACGCAGCCCGAAGGCGCAAAACCTCAACAACGCGGCAATTCCCGAATTGAATAGGCTTATCGATCAGGAGCGCCCCTTTTTCCTCTTTCTGCGGCACATGGATCCGCACGCGCCGTATCTGCCGCCCGAACCTTACGAACGCATGTTTTACCACGGCGACGAGTGCGATCCGAACAACACATCCATGCAACCCGTAATGGCGTTTAAGCCGTTCTGCGATTTCTTCGCCAGTTGGATGCCGCCCGGCATAACCGACAAAGACTACGTTATCGCACAGTATGATGGCGCCATTGCCTACATGGACGCCTGCATACAGACCATTTTTAACGCTCTCGAGGCGCGCGGCGTTCTTGACGATACAATCGTTATCCTTAACGGCGATCACGGCGAAACCCTTTACGATCATGAGTGCTGGTTCGACCATCACGGGCTTTACGATGTGACGCTGCATGTCCCCCTGATTATCCGTTATCCGCGCGCCATTCCCGCCGGCAAGCGCGTCATCGGTTTCAATCAGCACAAAGATCTCGCGCCGACAATCCTTGAACTGGCAGCGATTCGGACAGACATCGAATTTGACGGCAGAAGTCTGCTGCCGATGGTCAAGGGTGAAGTTGCCTCTCATGAGAGTGAGTTTTACATTACCGAGTGCACCTGGATGCGGAAGCACGGTTGGCGCACGCCGCATTGGAAGTTGATCGTCGCGCTTGAACCCGACTTTCATTTTAAGCCCGCGGTTGAACTTTACAATCTCGTTGAAGATCCCGATGAAAACGTCAACCTCGCGGAGACTCGTCCGGAGGTTGTTTCCACTTTGCAAGATAGAATGCAAGCGTGGATTGCCAAACGAGAGGTGGAAACCGGCTTCAAAAACCCGATGATGACGCAGGGAGCCTGGGTGGAAGGGGCGCCGTTCAAGACATCCCGAGACGCTTACGACGCATTGCATATCGGCGACCCGGGCCAGGCGGCGCGATTGCAAGCCAAGAGCCGGCAATAATCGGCCGCGCAAGCTGCGGTTGCATACGCCACGCTGCACTATAGGAGCGATCTCCAGACCGCGACCAAGGTAGTAGGCACACTCCGTGTGCCGTACACAATCAACGGTAGGATCAAACGAGTGGATAACGAAGGCGATAGTAAATCCTACTCGCTATCCACTCATTTGATCACTCATTGTTCATTCGCTTGATCGATAGAGATTCCCGCGATCTCCAGATCTTGACATCCTATTGTTGCGTAAGTCCCATACAACCTTAAAACATTAGGCGTACCGTGCATCTGGGAGGAGAAAAAATGGAACCAGATCCGAAAGTCATTGACGACTTGGTGCGGCGCATCGTTGAAATCGTTAGTCCGTTGCGCATAATTCTGTTCGGTTCGGCGGCGCGCGGCGAGATGGGACCGCACAGCGATCTTGATGTGCTGGTGGTCATGCCAAACGGCACCCACCGACGCGAGACTGCCCAAGAAATTTACCTGCGGCTGGGGGGATTACGTTATCCAAAGGACATCATCGTTGTGACGGAAGGCGATGTGATACAATACCGCTCTAACCCCTACCTGATAATCAAGAACGCGTTGGACGAGGGAAAGGAGATTTATGACGCCCCACGATGAAACCATTGGCGTAGGACCGTTTGACTGGTTGGACCGAGCGCGGGGACATCTGGCTTTGGCAAAGCAGACTAAGCCGGAAGAAGCGTTCTGGGAGGACCTGTGTTTCCACGCTCAGCAGGCGGCGGAAATAGCGATTAAAGCCGTATACCAACATAATGATTTGCTTTACCACTACACTCACGATATTCAGGAATTGGGCAAAGGGCTTGGAAAAAGCGGCGTGCCGATAACATCGGCTGTCACTGAGGCGGCTATGCTGACCCAGTACGCGTCTGAAACCCGATACCCTGGTCAATTTGATCCTGTCACCCGAAAGGAATATCAAGAGGCTCTACGCGTGGCAGAGTCTGTGGTTGCTTGGGCAGAGGAACACATGGGAAGCGGACGAGATTGAACTGTTGAGGAAGAAAACATCTCGGATGACTCTAAGTTTGGTTGACATTCAATCGTAGGGGCGAGGTTGCCTCGCCCGAACTTTAATGTGTGAACATCGGATTGGGAGACCCAACCTATTGTGCGAGGCGGAAATCTCTATCGTCCGCCTATCCATTCACAACCGAACCGTAGGGGCGAGGTTCCCTCGCCCTATGCCAGGTCGCGGCGTATTTCAAATATCAATTTACAAACGTGAAAGAGCAAGAGCGGGCGAAGTTCCCTCGCTCCTACGATTACCGGTATATTTCACATAAATGTCAACACATCCTAATAGCGATCGGACGCGAGCTGTCGTCCCATTCAAGTACCGGCGTGACATACCTGCAGATTCTTGGATGAACTCCGGAATGTACAAATGTCCACAGTCACAATAATTGGACGCGGCCACTCCGGCACTCGCGCAATCTCACATACGTTGTACGCCAGCGGCGTGTTCATGGGCAGGACGCTCAACTCTTCGGGGGACAAAATCCCTCCCGAAGAGATGTACGACGCCTGCCGTGTCATGGCAAAACACGTCAAATGGCAGGGTGGGTTGTCTTGGGATTTTTCCGCGCTGCATACCATGCCGATCGATACGCGGTTTGAAGCGCTGATAAACAGTTATTTGGACGATGTCCTGTCGAACGAGTTCGAACACCGCGGCTGGAAAATACCGGAGACGACGCTGGTATATCCGTGGCTGCTTCGGATGTTCCCCGATTTCAAGTATATCCATTGGATTCGGGATCCGAGGGATTGCATCCTCAACGGCCACGGCACCGACGACCTGCGGCGTTTCGGCGTTGACTATCCGTTGACCGATGACATTCGCAAACGGCGGGCAATCTCATGGCTGTATCAGTACCGAATCATGCAATCAACGCCCAAGCCGAAAAATTTTATCCTCGTTCGCTTTGAGGATTTCGTCCTTCGGCAAGAGGAAACGCTTGGACGGCTTGAGGATTTCTTGAGCATCCCGCTTGCGCGGATTATCGTGCGCCCGGATGCCGTCGGGCGTTGGAGAAAAGACCCGGGGCCGTATGCGTTTGAGTTTTTGGCGGACGCCATGCGCGAAAACGGCTACGGCGAAAACCTATAACATCATTGGCATTTATTGAAACCGAGTTTTTTCCTCAAAACTCGGTTTCTTCCCGGCAATTCTCATACTAATTCGCAATCTATAAATTACAATCACCAGCGGTTCGTAGTAGTGCAATTCATTGCACGTCTCGGGTCCGTTGTAACATTTAGATTTTGAATCCGTATAAGGAGAAATCACATGGCATTGAAAGTCGGCGTCGTCGGTCTTAGTGGAATTGGAACCACCCATACACGATGCTACGCGAACGATGAATTGGCAGAGCTCGCCGCCGTATGCGATCTGGACAAGGAACGTGCCGACAGCCTTGCCGAACAGTTCCGCGTGAAAGCGTACTACAGCCTCAAAGACATGCTTGATGGCGAGCCGGATCTCGATATCGTCGATGTCAGCACCGGAGGAAACGAGAACGGGAGTTGGCACTACGAGCCCACTATGGAGGCGCTGGAGGCGGGGAAGCATGTGTTGGTCGAGAAACCGCTGTCGAATGATATTCGCGAAGCGCGCCACATGGTCGCCAAAGCCGAGGACAAGAATCTCTATTTCGGATGCAATCTGAACCACCATTTCACCCCGCCCGCCGAGCGAGCGAGGCAGTATATCGAAGATGGCGAGGTCGGTGAACTCGTCTACTGCCTACACAAAATAGGGTTCGCCGGCGGAGAGCGTACCTACCAACCCCAAGATTCACCAAGAATCAAGGGCTTTCCGTACTTCCACATGAAAGCCTTCCTATCGCATCCCTTCAGCGTCATGCGGCACTTCTGCGGCGATGTGACACACGTCCAAGCCTTCGTGACCCGCCCGAGTTTTCGGAAAGCCGCCGGCGATGTCATGCTATCCGTGAACGGCATACACGTCCGGTTCGCCAACGACTGCATCGGTTACCTTCTCAGTCAACGCGGCGATGCGACCTTCGGTCTCGGCGGCTGGTGGAGTCTTGAAGTTGCGGGAACGCGCGGCACTTTTTGCGTTGAGAACTGCATCGAGAAAGTGACATTTTGGCGGGCGCCCGGCGGCGAGGACGCCGCGCAGCCCGAGAATTTGGACGTGGGCAAGTCGTCGGGGCCCGTCGTTACGGAATCGGGGATAACCGATTTCGGCGAGACCTTTCCCCGCAGAATCCACGCATTCTTGGAAGACATCGCGAATAACGTCCCCAAATCGCAACTCAGGGCTTCCGGGAGGGACGCGCTGGCGGCGTTGGAATACACCTGGGCGGCGATGGAATCTTACGAACAGGGCGGCGCGCTCGTCCGTCCGCACCCGCTGCCGCCGCAACACGCCCACCCCGGCTAGACGCAGTGAATAGTGGATATACTTAACGCCGCTGGAAATTGCTCTTCCCCGGTAGGTGCGGTTTCCAACCGCACCGATGCTCCAATCCTTGTAGGATCGATCTCCCGATCCCGACTCCCTATTCGCGGCGGGGCAAGATGCCCCGCCTACGGTTGCGAATTCTAATGGTTGCGTAAATCCTATGAAAGACGGATTACCCCCATCGCGTATGGACATTTTGTTGCCCGCTATTTACTGGCCACTGACCACTAGCCACTGTTTTTCCACTGTTTTTTTCAAGGAATGAGATAGATGAAATTAGGAGCCAATTCCGTTCTGTTTGGCGGACACGACATGGAAGTAGCCTTCAAGTACATCGCCACGGCCGGCTACGATGGCATTGAGTTGTCCGCCATTGATGGCATGAGCGAACACCTCGTCCTCAATCACTGGCGCGAACTTGTCCCTGAGATTAAGCGGCTGTCGAAGGATTATGATCTAGAACTGTTGGCAATGGAACAACCATCCCAAGACCACGCCACCATGGAGAAAGCCTTTCAAGCGAGCGTCGAAATCGGGATTCCTATCGTCAACTGCGGTCCCGGCGGGAAATCGGATGACGCCGGAGCCTGGCACAAGGTCATTGACTCGCTCGGCAACTTGTCACGGATGGCGGAACGGTACGGCGTGACCTTGTGCGTGAAAGCGCACGTCGGCGCGAGCGTCTACAACACCCCGACCACCCTGCGGGCGATGGAGCAGATTTCTTCCCCGGCATTCGGCATTGACATGGACCCGTCACACATCCATCGGGCTGGCGAGAACCCGGTCGAAGCCATTGCCGCCGTTATCTCCCGCGTGAAACACGTCCATATTCGCGACTGCAAAGGACGCGAGCCTGGTCCCGGGAAACCGGAAATGCAGGCGAATGGCAGAGGGGACATAGATTTGGTAGGTTATATCCGCGTGCTGCATGAAAACAACTACACCGGACCAATCAATCTGGAAGTGATTGGCGCGAAGGATTACGACGCCGCGCAATGTAGTATCATCGCCGCCGAGTCGCGCGGGCATATTCAGGCGTGTCTGCAAGCGTGCGGCGCAAGATAAGCGGCAACCTCATGTATATCACCCATTATCCCGGATGAAAAATTCTTTCCACAAGTAACACTTGCCAATAGGCTCCTACCGTAGGCGGGGATCAAACGAGTGGATAGCGAGTGCGATAGAGATCCTATCTTGCCCCGCTTGCCAATACCCGAGTGTTACATGATAGAGAATGCGATAGGTCCAAATTCCCGCAATCCAGCGGAGCGCAATGTGCGGCATGTTCCACACGTAGGCGGGGCATCTTGCCCCGCTTGCCAATGCCCGAGTGTCGCTTACAGCCACATCGGGCCGACCCTTGAATACTTGTTTTTCGCTCTATGACTAGCTTTTTGGCGATTTTTCGAGCGAGTGTTACTTGGTAGCACCACATTATCCCGGACGAAAAATTCTTTCCACAAGTAACACCCGTATCTCCATCTGGGACCGGCTTTGAAAAGCGTTGTCTTTTGGCCCCAGCGGGGATCAAGCGAATGGATAATGAGTGCGATAGAGATCCCATAGGTGTAAGCGTTAAATTCGCACAAAACCATACGATATTCCCCCAAAAATGACAACATAAGAACTTGCGACCTGTTTTCCAATAGGATCCGGTAGAATCAATCACTCAATAAATTCAAAATGAGAATTGCTCGGAAGGTGCGTGAAGATGCCGAACTCAAATTCGCCAATCATCCAATTCGACCACTTCTACAGCTACGAAGAGATTGATGGCTTTCTGCGTGCGCTAGCGGATGCGTTTCCCGACCTATGCCGAATCGAATCGATAGGGCAGTCTCTGGAAGGAAGAGATATCCGTCTTCTCACGCTAACCGATTTCGCTTCGGGAAGCCCGGAGGAGCGTCCGGGATACGTCATACACGCCGGAATTCATGCCCACGAGTTAGCCTCCACCCACGCCGCGCTGCACATCGCCAAACGACTCTTGGAAGAGCATCCCCGCCACGGATTGCTCGGTCGCGTCACGTTTTACATTCTTCCGAGGCTGTCGCCCGACGGTTCGGAGTTTTGTTTGACGACATCGACCCGCGTTCGCAGTCGAACGGACTTCAGCAACCGAGAGTCCAACGCCGTCTACCCGGAAGACGTAAACGGCGATGGGCTGATTCTCACCCTGCGACAGGAGCATCCGGATGGCGAATTCGTCCCTGATCCTGCCGACCCGAGGCTTCTCGTTCAACGGCGGTCCGACTCGCCTGAACCTTACTACCGAACCTTTCCCGAGGGCTACATTCACGACTGGGATGGCAACGACCGGGTACGCGTAGCAGGGTTTGACGCCTTTCTGACCCATCGTCCCGGCGTCACCGCGGGCAGGAGTTTCGACTGGAACCGAAATTGGTCTTACGCTTGGCGTCCGGAAGGCGAGCAACAGGGGGCGGGCGACTTTCCGTTCAGCGAACTGGCGATGCGGCAATTTGCCGAGTTTCTGCACCGCCATCCGAAAATCTTCGGTATGGTCGGCTACCACTGCGGTCACCCTTCTGTCATCCGCCCACCGGCGAGCGGCGCCAGGGAAGATCTTGATGCCGATGACGATATCGTCCTGGAGGAGTTGGCGCAACTCGGCGCGAAGTTCACCGGTTTTCCGGCGCTTCCGCTCGTAAAAATGCATTGGGCGGGACGGCGCGATCACGGCAAGGGCGGGCACTCGCTAGATTTTGCCTATCACCATCTGGGGCTTCTCGCTGTAGAGATCGAACTTGGCACGGTGATGAACGCCGCCGGACTGACCACGGAAAACTACCTGTCATGGACAAACCGGGCGGACGAAGACGAATGGACGCGGCGGTTGATGGCGTGGTGGGACAAGGGTGGGAATCGCCATCCACTCTTTGAACCGTGGCAGCCCTTTGAACATCCGCAACTCGGCAGCGTTGAACTCGGCGGGTTTCTCTACACCGCGCTTGACAATCCGTTGCTCTCGGAACTCCCACCCACCTTGGAAGCGGCATACCGGTTCACCATCGCGCATGCCCGCAAGCGCCCCCGGGTGGTTGTCGAGGATCTCGGCGTCCGGCGGTTTGACGACAGCGTCTACCGGATTCGGCTGCGCGTCGCCAACCGAGGCGACTTGCCGACCCACCTGACGAACAAGGGCAAGTTCGTCCGCCGACTGCGCCCCGTGACAGCGCGGTTCACTCCGGCTCACGGCGTAACGATGCTATCCGCTGCCGAATCTCAAGAATTGGGACACTTGGCTGCCGTGACCGGGAGTCAAATCGTCGAATGGTTCGTCTCCGCGCCGGAAGCCTCCGGCACAGATGCACCGGTATTGGGTCAACTGCGGGTCTCGGGCGGCGCGGGAGGAGACAGTAGCCGTACGGTTAAGACGCCAAGTTATACCTCGCGCCGCTAAAAACACGCAATTTTCAACAGCGTGGAGTATAATCCGTGAAAATCCGTGATTCAGACAATTGCCAATCAAACCACTAAGCGCTCAATCATGGCAATCACTTAATCACGGTTCAGACTACCTTAACCCCCCGTCTACCAACCTTTGAGATTTTGTAAGGCGTCTGTCTCACCCTTCGATTTCTATTGAGGGTGGATTCACATAATCGTGATACCGATCGTTGACCTTGCCTCCGCGCGCGTCGTGGCGATGTACGCATAGACGATAACGGAAAGTTAGAGATGTCCCCGCAGGAATCGTGTGCGTGCCGTCTTTGAGAAAACTGCTTCGGTAGGTCGCGTATCCAAATGGATTTGCCGTCATCAAGCCGTAGTCGCGCACGTGCCAAGTGGTCGGATGCCGCAGGTTCATCGGGTGATCGAGGACGGCTACCCCCATCTCTTGCCCTTCGACTGGACCCGAATAATCGCACCAATGAGCGGGCTTTCCCCAACATTCGGACTCGCCGACTCCTCCCACGCTGTTTTCAATTCGTCCTCCCTTGTTCGCGTCCATCGACGTGGCGACGCGGACACTGCAGAACGCCCCCTCTTTGGTATCGCCCAGTCGGACATCGTTATCTCCCGCCTTCAACGTTACGCTCAAGTCCATCAAGCGCGCCGAGTCGGGGGTGGCGTAAAAACACGCCGTTCGTGTCTCCTGCATCACGAGCTGATGGTCATGATCCTCCCAATCCAGATGGTGTTGGAACTCTCCCAGCACAGGCCCATCCACTACGTAAATAAACTGGCGGTTCGTTTGCCAGCCGTGATCGCCCTCCTCGATCCAGTTGTCCGTCCCGTTTACATCCCCGAACGCCACCCATACGGAACGGTGATGGATGTGGTCGGTTGTTTCGCCGTCTACCTCCGCCATGGGATAGTTTCGCGTAATCTGTTTCTGATCAGGCCCTAGAAAAGGATAGAAGAACGGGCGCGGAAACTTGGAGTCGTACTGATAGCTGGTGAACTCCCGCTCCCCGATTTTGATGTCAATCGCGCTGTCGGCATAACGGTGATCCAAGCGTACCCCGGGGCTTGTATCCAGACGATCCGCCTCGGGTTCGAAGGTCAGACGCAATTCACCCGCTTCCGCCAACTCGTCGATGATGAAACACAATGCGCCTTTGTGAATCTGACACGGAACTTCAGCCCCGGTGTCATCTCGCGTGAGGCGGCCGCTTAAAGGGTTGTCCGATAGCTTTATGCTTACCGGAGCGTGAAGCCGTTCATGCGCCCCGGCTTTAACAACGATGTTGATTGGATTTGTCATTATTTTCTATTCCTATAGTGCGCCCGCCTCGCGAAACGTCCGTTTCAGGTACGCCAGGCTTTCGCGGGCAATTGTCTCGGGATTCGGTTCGTAGTTAAATACCTCCACCGATACCACGCCGTCGTATTCCGCATTTTTCAGGGCGCGGGCGATGGGTACAAAATCGACATCGCCGAATCCTGGCCCCCGCAGATTCGGATCGTTGGCGTGAAAATAGGCGAGATACTCCCGATTCTCGCCGATGATGTCGTCGATGGGCTTCTCTTCACTGCACATGGCGTTCACGTCCAAGTGCAAGCGGCAAGCGGGATGGTCGACCGCCTTGATAACCCGCACGGTTTCCTCGGCGCTTGCCATGAAATTGGTGTATTCGGCGGCAAGAGGCTCCAGCGCCAAGGTCACTCCCAAGGGATACGCAATATCGCACACATCGCGAAATATCTCCACCGCCCTCCCGAATGCGTCGTCGTATCTTTCGCCGGGCAGCACATCCCGCTGTTTGGGGCTGCCGAAAACCATGACCTCGCCGCCCATAGCGGCGCAGAGTCGAGCCAGATGCCGAAGCGCCTCCTTGGTGCGCTGTCGGATTTCAACATCCGGACAAGTGAGATGCAGTCCTTCCGGCTTCTGCAGCAGCCAATGAAAACCCGACACGCCAAGTCCGTATGCCTTGGCAATATCACCGATTTTCCGGGCGCGACTTTCGGATATCGCGGTTGGATCGTCGTCCAGCGTAAACGGCGCTATCTCGACCGCGTCATAGCCGCTTTCGGCGATGTCCGCGCAAGCCGCTTCAAAATCCCAACCCTCGTAAGTCTCGTTACAAATTGCAAATTTCATTGGGCATGGCGCCTCTAACAACCGGGAATAAGCGCTGTATTGGAAAAGATGCGCGAGAAACCGAGTTTTTTCTTGAAAACTCGGTTTCTTTCCAGCAATTCTCATACTAATTCTCAATCTATAAGTTACAATCACCGGCGGTTCGTAGTAGTGCAATTCATTGCACGTCTCGAATTGACTGTAACATTTAGATTTTGAATTCGTATCATTTTCAATTTACCGACTGATTGAATCAAAACGCTCCTTTTCCCTATCTTTGTGGAGCTTATACTCCAAACTATCGGTCAATGCCTCCCAACTTGCTTGGATGATATTTTCGGAGACGCCGACCGTGCCCCAATGGTCATGTCCGTCACTCGCCTCGATGAGGACGCGAACTTTCGCCGCGGTGCCGTCTTGCGTGTCCAAAACGCGCACTTTGTAATCGGTCAAATGGACATCCCTTAACGATGGATAAAAACGCTCGAGAGCCTTGCGGAGCGCGTTATCAAGCGCGTTGACCGGACCATCGCCATCGGCGGCGGTATGTTCAATTTCGCCATTGGGCGCTTTAACTTTGATTGTCGCCTCGGCATGCAGGCTATGTTCGGAGACCTTCTCGATGATAACGCGGAATCCGAGCAGATTGAAGAAGGGTTGATAATCGTCGAAAACCTTGCGGGTCAGCAACTCGAACGACGCTTCCGCCGCTTCGTACTGATAGCCTTCGTTTTCTGCCTCCTTCAAGCGTTGGAAAAGCGCCAATACCTCCGCCGATGACCTGTCGAAATCGGGATATCGTTTTTCAATCTTTTTGACAACCGCGCTTCTGCCCACCTGATCGGAGACGAGAATGCGCTGCGCGTTGCCGACAGATTCCGGGTTGACATGTTCGAATGTCAGTCTATTTTTTCGGACCGCGTCAATGTGCATGCCCCCCTTATGAGCGAAGGCGGAGCGTCCGACGTATGGCTGCCGTTCATCGTGGGGAAGATTTGCCAATTCGCTGATGAGCCGCGAGACATCCGTGATCCGCTTCAGTCGCGCCTCGCTCACGCAGTCAATTCCAAGTTTGAGTTTCAGCGTCGGAATAATCGAGGAGAGGTTCGCGTTTCCACAACGTTCGCCGTAACTGTTGAACGTCCCCTGCACGTGGCTCGCGCCCGCTTGTACCGCCATCACCGCGTTGGCGGCGGCCATTCCGGCGTCGTTGTGCGTGTGGATGCCAATGGGGCAATCAACAGCCGCGACCGCCGCCTTGACGCCATTCCGAATTTCTAGCGGCAGCCGTCCGCCGTTCGTGTCACAGAGCACGACACATCGCGCGCCCGCGTCCGCGGCAACCTTGAGGGTTTGAAGAGCATAATCCGCGTCATCGTTGAAGCCATCGAAGAAATGCTCGGCGTCGTAAATGACCTGCCGCCCCTGATCGGTCAGGTATGCAACGGAACTTTCGATCAGGTCGAGGTTAACATCGGGCGTCACGCGCAGGACATCCGTAGTGTGCAGCTTGGAACTTTTGCCGAAGATTGTGACGGTGCGCGTCCCGGCGTCCAGTAGCGCTTGCAGATTGGGGTCACTACTCGGAGGATGGTCGCGATGGCGGGTGCTGCCAAACGGAACAACCTCGGCGTTTTGCGGATTTATCGCCTTCGCCTGCTTGAAGAACGACATGTCCTTGGGATTGGAGCCGGGATAGCCGCCTTCGATATAGTGAATCCCAAGTTGATCCAACGCTTCGATGATAAGCAACTTGTCCTCGACCGAGAAGGTGACGCCTTCCCCTTGATTCCCATCCCTGAGTGTTGTGTCGTAAAGTTCAAACATATTTTTCGCTTTATTCGGCTTTCCTTAATCGTGTAGAATCGCGAAATGTTCGAAAATCCTTAGTAGGGTGGGCACTGCCCACCATTCCTTGTCTAATGAACCAGAAATTAATCCAGGTTCTGTTGACATTTCATCTCAACGCGACAATCAAGAGGGCTACACAGACGCACAATCCTTCGTAGGGGTTGGGTTCCCCAATCCATTCGTTACGTTTCCCGATACATGGGGCGAGGGGACCTCGCCCCTACGATTGGACATACACTTCACGTAAATCTCAACAGAACCTAGAGCTTGCAAACATGCAACGCGCTTTTCAGCGCATCCACCGGATCGCCCACGGGAATAAACTCATGCCCGACATATCCATCGTAGCCGGTATTCCGGATTGCGGCAATGACTGCCGGGTAGTAGATTTCCTGAGTGTCGTCTAGGTTATTTCGTCCGGGATTGCCCGCGGTATGATAGTGGGCAAAATGCTCATGGTTGTCTTGAATCGTGCGAATCAGATCGCCCTCCATGATTTGCATGTGATAGATATCGTAAAGCAACTTTACCCGCGGCGATCCGACGCGTTTGACGACTTCCACCCCCCATTCGGTACGGTCACACTGATAGCCTGCGTGGTCGACCTTGCTGTTCAACAACTCTACCACCAAATACACGTCCGCCTCTTCGGCTGCCTTCGCCACGCGCCGCAGCCCCTCCGCCGTGACATCTATACCCCGCTCATCGCTTTCGCCGTGGCGATTGCCGGAAAAACAGATCAGGTTGCGTATCGAATACTTTTTCGCCAGTTCAAGGTTCTCGACAATCTCTCTTTCAATCCGGTCATGGTTATCAGCCTTGTTAAGCCCGTCGCCAAGGCTTGCGTGCCCGACCACGGCGGCAATTTCCAAACCCGCGTCCCGGATGGCGTCCCAGTGTTCCTGCCCGACCAACTCGATTCCATCAAAGCCTAACTCTACGGCGCTCGAGATTAGTTTTTCCGGAGGCATTCGGCTTTCAAAGCACCACCAAGAAATAGAATGTCGAATCGTCATCTTGCACATCCTTCAGAAACGCCCGATGAATCGGGCAACTACAATCACCCGATAAGTGTAACTTTGAACATATACTTCACGCTGTTAGAAATTGCGTTCTCGGTAGGAGCGATCTCCCGATCGCGACATGCGTTCCCCGTAGGATCAAACGAGTGAATAGCGAGTGCGATAGAGATCCCGCGATCTCCCGATCGCGACATGCGTCCCCCGTAGGTGCGGTTTCCAACCGCACCTATCGCCAGACGCTTGAAAACACGCAATTTCACCCAACACAAGGTATAACTTTGAGCATAGTATCAATAATCAACGACTTGGCAGAACTTGAATAACTCGCGAGCCCGCTCTGAAAAACCCTCATAAGTCTCAGGCGGCACTTTCATCTGGTGCGCGATGTCGATCCAAGACAGCCCATAGCAAACAACGATTTCCGGACGCGGCTCGGTGGAAGTATTTGGCGTGCCGCGATGGAGCATACGCGGGTCCTGTATCCACATTGACCCCTTTTTCATGTTGAGCCGGCGAGCCGACGGGAAATCACCCCGCGTCAGCACCTCGTCGTAACGGCTCTGCAATTCCGGATTCGCGATGTATTGCGTAGAAGGAAGCGCTTCGACGCTGCCGTTCTCCTCGGAAGTGTCCACGAGCGGAAACTTGACCCCCAGCACCGGGCAGGTATCAAGACCGACATGCGGAATTTCGCCGGGCAGCGGCGTGTCTCTGTGCCAGTTCTGGTACTCGCTGCCCGGATACGGGTTGTTGGAGTGGAAGCATTTGACGTAGAAATCCTCTCTGCCCCAGTAACGCTTGAGAAACTCGAGAATAACAGGATTCTCATACACTTCGGGATCGGAGAACGGCGGCGCCCACGGAATGTGCAGTGTGTAGCGGTTGAGGTTCTGTTGGCGGCCAAAGCCGGTTCGCAGGTCGCCCCATTCTTTGTCGGCGATGATGTCTTCCCGCGTCCTGACATGTTCAAGCAGCGGCAGAAACGCTTCTCGGATGCGATCCGCCGTGTTGACTGAAAGGACATCCTCCAACACGACGTAGCCGTTAATCCTGAACTCGGCAACTCTTAAATCAAAGTCTATGTCTTCGCATCGTACAGTCATTAATTTCTCCGGCGTCGGCTCGTTATCCAAGCGTGCGCCCTTACAAAAGTGTCCGTGTTGGCAGAAACGTACGGAATCGAGCTTGATGCATCTGTGCGGTTGGAAACTGCACATGTGTATCAAGTGAAAGAATCATTGGTCTTCTTCCTTGAAAAATGCGGTGAACGCTTCGGGCAGTTCGTCAAAGTCGTCGGCGATTTTTACCTTTCCGCGCCAGAACCCCGGCCGGCGAGGCACATCGTTTTCATCGTAGCGAATGAGTTTCGCGACCGGCACTCCCGCTTTTGCGATAATAACCTCTTCTCCAGCTTGCGCCTGTTTGATGAGTTGTGAAAACCGTGTTTTGGCTTCATGAATATTGGTAATTGTCATCCTCTTCTCCTTGTTAGCTATACTTGGTCTGGTCTACTCACGGATGGAGTGTACAAGAATGTTTCCATGGGTGTCAAGTCTTAATTGGCTCATTTTCAAGGGAAACGCGTCTGATTGTGGTATATGGAAGGTGAGAAGGGGCGGTTGATGGAGATGTGCGTAGATTGGGTTGAATGGGTAAATGTGAATCGTTATTCAGGGTGGACCGTAAGAAGGCTTTTCAACGATTTATCTCAACCGGGCAATCAAGAGCGCGGCGCTCGGAAGTACGCCCCCTCGTAGGGGTTGGGCCCCCAACCCGTTTCACACATTGGAGCTGGGCAACGGGCGAGGATCAACTGACTGGATAGGGAAGGCGATAAAGATCCCCCTAGCCCCTACGATTGGACAAACACTTCACATAAATGTCAACAGAACCCACCCAAACTGGGTTATCGGCGCGGTTGGAAACCGCACCTCCCGCTACTGCGTAAATCCTGCTCCTGAAAGGCGCTTAATACCACACCGCTTTATCCACAACATTCCGTAGCGACTGACCGTTGGCAAATCGCCGGGCGTTGTCCACGATAACCTCATATCGACGTTCCGTGACATTCTCCGCATCCGCCACCGCGACATGCGGTGTCAACAAGACATTCGGCAACCTCCACAACTTATGCTCTTTCGGCAACGGTTCCTCCTCGAATACGTCCAAGCCGGCCCCGGCGATCTGATTGCTCTCAATCGCATCGGCGAGTTCATCGATTTTCGTGGTCTTGCCGCGACCGACATTGATAAAGTAGGCTGTCCGCTTCATCAACTCGAAGCGTTTTGCGTTCCACATCCCTTCTGTTTCCGGTGTATGCGGCGTCGTGGTAATGATAAAGTCCGCACGCGGAATTAAGGCGTCAAGGGATTCCGGGGTATGCAGTTCAACGAACGGCACCTCATATTCACATCGCGGATCGACACCGACGACCGTCATGCCAAATTCGGCGCAAAGTCTCGCCGTTTCGTGGCCAATACCGCCGACGCCGATAATGAGCGCTGTCGCTTCGGCAAGGTCGATGTATTTGCTCCGGCGCGCCTCCGGATCCCAAGACGCTTGACGTTGTGCGTCAACGTAATACGGAAGACCTCTCGCAAGCGCGAGCAGAAACATCATGATATGATGGCTGATGTGATCGAAGTAGATGCCGCGAGGATTGCAGATAACCACCGGGTGTTCAACCAGTTCTTCATAGTAATAGCCGATGAAAGGACCCGCGTCCGGGTTTTGCAACCATCTGAGTTTCCGGGCGATCTTGAGCGCATCGGGCGGCACCCAACCGTAGGCGGCGTCCGCATCGACGATTTCGCGCCTGACATCCTCATCGGTTTCCGCCAAAACGACGCGATATCCCGGCAGGTCATCCGCCATACGTATTGCCCAATCTCGCCTCGCGTCATCCAGCGGCGGCGTCATCAGGAACTTTAGCATTGCTCTCCTCCTTGCTTAATCCGGTGTTATGAAACCGAGTTTTTTCTTCAAAACTCGGTTTCTTATTCTGCACAGGCAACTGCCTTTCCCCCACTGGCGACTGGCGACTGACCACTGGCCACTGCCTTTCAGTTTTTTTTCAAAACTCGGTTTCTTCCGAACCTCTCGACAACTAAAGACCAATAATCATCGTCATCATATAAATCCCACAAATCACAGTTCTGCTTACTCGTCATCTCCGTTTTCCACCGAGCGCGCAAGCAACTCTTGCAACCTTGGCGGGAACGTGTCATAGACCTCGCGCTTGACGAGTGGCCAAATGCGCCGAGGCCGATGGACGAATTTCGGGGTGTAAAAAGCGTTCGCGAACACTCGATGCTGATCGGTGGTGGTGTTGGCGCCGATGGCGTGCCACAATCCGTTGTGGTAAACGAAGAGTGAACCGCGCTTCCCGACGACGGAAACTTCGGAGGCGTAGGAGGGACGCGATGGGCCGCGCCGCGTGTGGTGGCTGAACGGCACGATGCGGGTGGCGCCGTTTTCGACGGTGCCATCGCTAAGCATCCAGAACGCCTGCAGCGCCCCCCATGGCGGTGTCGGGGAACTTACCAGATCCCAGCTCCACGCCGCCGCGCGCAGCGGCCAATCGGGGTGTAATGCGCCGGCTGTAGTACCGGGTTTTGCCCACCTCACCGCCACATTATTGGCTAGGATGAATCCCTCCCCAAGCACGGCCTCGGCAATTTCCATCACAATCGGGTGAATGCATAGCGGCACAAGCTCCGGCACGACGTTGAGCGCGCACTCAAGACTAATGTACTGGTCACCCCCGCCGGTAGCGTGTCCGCGACGCACATCCCGCGCCTCTATCCTCTCGCGGCAGATGTGCTCGAGACGCTCTGCTTCCCCAGCCTCCAACACCCCCGGAAAGAGACAATAACCCTCTTCGGATAAACGAACCTTCACGTCTTCAATGTCCATGAAGTTTTCCTTTTCGGCAACAGCCGAGATTAAATCTTGACGTTGGCAGTTACGCCTTTCTACCAAGGCATTTATCAATCAACGGCATTATAGCACTTCGCTTTGGTTGCTTGTCAAGTCCAAAAGAACAAAGTGCGGGACAATCGCGCCGAATCGTTGGCATGCGGAAGGATGAAAAGAGGGAACTGTAAGTGACTTGGATTCACTATCAGGATCTTCTGTCGAATTTGCTATCCACTCGTTCCATCCTTCGCTATTCGCTTAGTTGATCGGTAGAGATTCTTGTTGACCTGAAGACGAAAAACAGGTAGAATGCGAAAATACCTAAGCAAGTTTCTATACAGAATAGGACTTACGTCGCAATTAGAGCTCGCTACCGTAGGCGGGGGATCTTGCCCCGCCACGAATAGGAGATCGCTCCTACAAGGGTGGCGGTGACCTCTGTCACAATGTAAAATTTGTCTTTGAAACTTGTTTAATCGTATCAACGTCTTCAACGAAACAGTTATACGGAGAATTGCCCATGATTAGAAGGCTGCATCCCGATTTTCACATTCCCGAATACGTCACGAACGTCGCTTCCGAGTTTGATGGCGATGCGTTTGCCGATTCGCTGGCTGAAGCGCACATAGATTCGGTCGTCATATTTGCCAAGTGCATGTACGGATTCGGGTACTGGAACACGACGGTCGGCAAGCGCCACCCCGGGCTAGGCGAGGCGGATTTCTTCGGCGAAGCCGCGGAGGCATGCCGTCGTCGCGATATTGAGGTATTGGCGTATTTCTACCCGCTAATCGAAGCCGCGCTTGATGGCGACGACAAATGGCAGCAACGGGATCGAGAGGGCAAACCGTGCCGTTTTCAGTGTCCGAACTCGGACTACACGAAGACATTTCTCCTACCCCAAATGAGAGAAGTGACCCGAAATTACCCGATTTCGGGTTGGCATGTGGACGGAATCGTCTTGACCGACGGGGGTTGTTGGTGCTATCGATGTCGCGCGATCATGAAGGATGAAGGAACAGACACGGATGTACCCGAAGCGGTACAGGAATTTTCTCGGCGCACGATTGCCAAGCTCGCTCAACGAATGACCGAGGCGGTTCGACCGGAACGCGACGGACTTATCCTCAGCTACAACAATCTTGTGAAGATAGGCTGCTACCCGCAAGTCCAATGGTCCGATGTCGTGGATATAGAGGTTTACAACGTCTTGCAAGGCTTGAACTTCAACTTCGGTAAAGAGGTGTTGTACCACGAGGACATCGGTGCGATGAGGGCGTCCGTATTTAGTCGACACATTCGCACCATCGGGCGCGAGTTCGCTGTCACCACCTGCTGCCGCACGCGCGGCGTCGCCGTTTACGGCTCGGTATCGACTGCCGAAGAGTTACGTTATAGCGCCGGGCTAGGGTTGGCGTTAGGCGGATACTGCCAATTCATCAATGAGATGCTTCCCGAAGGAACGATGGAAGTCGCGTTGCTCACCCGCGTCAAGGAGGCGTACCAGTTCGTCAAAGAAAGGGAGCGTTGGTGCATCGGCGCGGAGCCGGTGCGTCATGCCGCCGTTTTGGGCGCCACCGAACCGGGCACGGGCGAAGCCGCCTGCGTTCAGGGATCGCTATCGGGGCTTATGGGCGCGGCGCGCCTTATGAAAGCGTCCCACGTACCTTTCGATGTCATAGATGAGAACGCGGATCTTTCCCCCTACAAACTGGTGATATTGCCGGAAACAGAGGTGACCGATCCCGATACGCTCGCTCGGCTACGCGAATACGTGCGAAACGGAGGCGTTCTGTTCGCGACGGGAGACGCCACGCTCGGAGAAGACGGGCAGTTGGGACTGTCGGATGTGTTCGGCGTAACATGTCAGGGAAAGGGTGATGACGTCTCCTATTTTCGACTCGGCGAGCAGCTTTCTGAGAACCTGATAGACATGATTCGAGTGGTGCGGGGTGAATGGTTGCGCGTTGAACCTGCCGCCGGCGTTGAACGCTTGGCGGAACTTGTGCGGCCTCGACTCGCCGACGCGGGTTTGCCAATCGGTCACGGAAAGCCCCCTGAAAAAGAGGATTCGGGATTGCCCGCGCTCGTTCGCAATCAATTCGGGGCGGGATGGGCGGTGTATACTCCGGCGCCAATCTTCGCGGATTTCGATGAAGCGCCCGACGAGGAACAACGGCGCTTCCTAAATAATATCCTTGAGTTGGCAACACCTGGCAATGAGCGCCCCGTACTCATTCCGGATCTGCCCCCGTCTGCCGAGATTTCATTGATGACGCTAGAGGGAAGATGGATTCTGCATATCCTTAGAGGAGGAGAGATAGCGCCGCCCGAAATGAGAGATTTGACGGTGACGCTGAAGCCCGATTTTCAGCCGAGCCGCGTCTATCTTGTGCCGGAGCGGGAGTCTGTTCCCTACTATCATGACGATTCAGCAGTGTACGTATCACTGCCGCGCGTGGGCAGTCACACCATCTTGGCGCTAGAGCCTTAGTGGTTCTCTCGCCCTAAAGTAGTAGGCACACTCCGTGTGCCGTAACCCGTTCAATGCGAGGAGGTTTTCCGATTATATGGCTGGGGTTGACATAGACCTTGAATTGTACCATCGCCAAGGCTACTTGGCAGGTTTCCAAATCTTCAGAGAGGATGAGTGCCCGCGGCTATTGGAGCTGTATTGGCGATTGCGCAAGCTATTGCCGCACGGCATGTCGACGCAAGAGATGGACTGGTGGCATGCCACGGATAGGGAATTGTGGGAGCTTTGCACGCATCCGAAGATATTGGATTACGTTGAGTCCATTCTGGGACCGGATTTTTACCTGTGGGGCACGCAATTCTTTAGCAAGGAACCCGGCGATGGCAAAACGACCCCGTGGCACCAAGACGCCTTTTATTGGCCTCTCTCCCCGCACAAGGCGGTCACGGTGTGGCTCGCTTTTGCCGACAGCGATGAAGGCAACGGGTCAATGATGGTTGTGCCGGGATCGCATCGCGCCGGTAAGTTGAAGTATCGCAAGACGACACGGGATTCGGATGTTCTCGATATGGTGTTGGAACACGGCGAATTCCGCGAATCGGATGCAGTGCCTTTAATTCTGAAGGCGGGCCAAATCAGCCTGCACGACGACAACATTATCCACGGCTCCGCCCCGAACCGTTCCCAGCGACTACGCTGCGGTCTCACCATGCGATATTCCGCCGGCGAAGTGCGTTGCGATCTGTCGGTGTGGCCATTTTTCAAGACATTTTGGGTACGCGGCGTAGACCGATGGGGACACAACCCGACCGGTGCGCCGCCGAAAGGGGAGATGAGGCGCTACATCCAGGTTGCCGGTGTAAATACGTAGGCTTTAACGACAGAAAACTACCATTTTCTTCATCTGCCTTAACTTGAGTCCCGGAACTTTTCTCATCAATAACGCATCAGGAGGGTTAATCATGACAAAACGCAGTTGGCAAAGTTCACTACCCCGTACTTTAGAAAACCGCATCCCCTTTGTTCTGGTTCTAATGGCGGCATTGATAAACGTTGCGACGGGCGCCCAGGCACAGATTGCCTTCTCATCGGCTCGCGATGGCGATTTGGACATCTATGTGATGGATAAAGATGGAAGCAATGTGATTCAACTCACCAATCACCCGGATTCCGACGCGAACCCGGTCTGGTCGCCAGACGGGAAACGAATCGCGTTTAGCACATTACGAGATGAACCACCGAATACGATTGGCAACTCGGAAATCTATGTGATGGACGCGAACGGCGGTAACGTTACTAGACTGACTCAGCAACCCCAAGTCGACGGGACGCCCACTTGGTCACCAGACGGCAAACAGATTGCTTTTGCATCCAACCGACATGGACTTGGCGACATATTTGTGATGAACGCGGCTGGCAGGAACGAGACGCGAATTACCATTGATGATACGGCTGGCGTTGCATACGATTGGGCACCGGCATGGTCGCCGAACGGACGGTTTATTGCCTATGAATCCACGCGCGGCGGTCAGGGGTCCGACATCTGGGTGATGAACTCGGATGGGTCCAGACCTATCCAACTAAGCAAACGCGGGGCTCACGATACTTGGCCCTCATGGTCACCGGACGGGAAACAGATTGCATTTGCGTCTCGCGATGGAAAGAACTTCACGTGGGAAATCCATCGCATAAATGCAGATGGCACTGGCATTAAGAATCTGACGAACAATTCGGCAAATGACCAGTACCCCGCATGGTCGCCGATCGGAAAACAGATTGCTTTCAGTTCGGATCGAGACGGCGATCATGACATTTACTTAATGAGCCCCGATGGAGAGGATATACTTAGGCTTACGAACCACCCGGCAGAAGACATTACTCCTTCTTGGTTTCCGAGCACGTTTGCGGTTTCACAGCGAGGAAAGTTGCCAACCCAATGGTCTGCCATCAAGAGCAAACGATAAAAACACGTTAATGAAGATGTCACGGATTCTTGACTAACGTAAGTTGTTACCTATAACAGAGAAACCGAGTTTTTGACCCACGATCGTTAATTGATAGGCAAATCAATCTGATTTTGATCAATCTCGTGTTTCCCGTCGGGCAAAACTCTGTTTCTGTCCCCTGTCAGAAATGAAAACTTCCATTCGTCTTGCAAAGGCAACTGTAAATTGTAGCAAATCCAAGGGTTATCGCGAGTATGCCCGCTAACAAGCCTGAGAGAGAAGCCGGCGTCACCGCAAGAGCCGTCTGTATTGCCTTAGTCCTGATTCCGCTTAATTGTTACTGGTGTATACGGCAGGGGGAAATTTCGTCCAATACCCCGACGACACTTTCACTCATATTCACCGCCGTATTTACACTATTCTTCCTAGCGCTATTCAACACGTTTGTTTTACGGCGATTTTTTGACCGATTCGCGCTATCGCAGGGCGAGCTCTTGACAATCTACGTCATGATATGTTTGGCTTCAATCATGAGTGGATTCGATACGACTCAAGTCTTTTCCGCAGTCATCGGTCATGCGTTTTGGTTTTCCACGCCAGAGAACGAGTGGAAGCAACTATTAGGCCCCTATCTTCCGAATTGGCTCGCCGTGTCCGACACGAAGGCGCTTGAGGGATATTACGTCGGGGGTTCAAGTTTTTATCAACCCTCGTTTATCGGAGTATGGCTCAAGCCTGCCCTCTTTTGGTCGGCGTTCTTGGTGGTCATTGCATGGGTGGCATTATGTTTTAACGCGCTCTTGAGGAAGCAGTGGGTAGAGAGGGAGAAGCTGGCGTATCCCATCATTCAAATCCCGCTTGCCATAACCACGGGCGGCGGTCTGCTCGCGTTATTCAGAAGCAAGTTGTTTTGGATTGCCTTCATCGCCGCGGGAAGCCTTGACACGCTGAACTCCTTGCATGCGCTGTTCCCCAGTATTCCCGGCATCCCGAATCGCGGTTTGACAATCCATCAGTATTTCACTGAAAAGCCGTGGAGCGCCGTAGGTATTCTCAGGGTCGAACTGATGCTATTCAGCATCGGCATGGCTTTCTTTCTGCCATTGGATCTCTCCTTCTCCGTCTGGTTCCTGTTCCTGTTTCAGAAGGTGTTGAAAGTGGCGTTTAGCGCGCTGGGAATCAGACCAAGCCAATTCTACATCGGGTTCTATGAGGAACTGTTGCCCTATCATAGCCAGCAGACATCGGGAGGATATTTTGCGCTGGGGGCATTGGCGTTACTGAAAAGCAGGCGACACTTGTCTAATGTCGGAAGGAGAATATTCGGCGCGAAGCACGGTGACGACGACGCTTCGGAGCCGATGGGCTATAGAACGGCATTCTTGGGGATGCTGCTCGGATTCGCGTTTTTGGCTGTTTTCTGCCTCAAAGCCGGCATCACCTTATGGGTCATCGCCCTATTTTTCCTCTTCTTTTTCGTGATGGCTATCGGTATTGCGAGAATGCGGGCGGAATTGGGACCGCCATCGCACGACGTGTGGTCAGCCTCTGCCGATCAGATGATAATGTCGGCTTTCGGGTCAAGGCGCGTCGGTTCGCCCAACATCGCCATGTTCACGTTGTTTTACGGGATCACGCGCTCCCAGCGAAATGAGCCCATGCCCCATCAGTTGGAAGGCTTCAAGATGGCGGAAAGGACGGGGCTTAGCGGCAAGCGATTGGTATACGCGATGATGCTTGCGAGCGTTCTCGGCGCCGTATTGGGGTTCTGGATTATTCTGGACAGATCGTATAAACACGGCAACGACTTTTGGTTTGCCGGCGAGATATTCGCCAAGACTCAGCGGTGGCTGCACCATCCGACCGACACCAAACTTGACGAAACGGTGGCGATGGTCTTCGGCTTCTCTTTTACCATGTTTCTTGCCGCCATGCGCCGGTTCCTCTGGTGGCCCATTCATCCGATTTCTTACCCCCTGATCCTCCTCGACTATACCGTGCGCATGATGTGGATCAATTTCATCATCGCCTGGTTCGTTAAGTGGATAGCGCTAAAATACGGCGGGTTGAAAGTTTATCGAAACCTGATTCCATTCTTTTCGGGGTTGCTGCTAGGGGAGTTTATCATTGGAGGCGGATGGAGTTTGGTGGGCATGATATTCAATGTGCCCGTCTACGCCTTCTGGCATTGACGGATGGCAATTTTAATAGGATAGGTCTTGCGCAAATTGCTCCGATTCAAAGTAATGCGCAATCGGCAAGAAAATCGGTTCCGCATTTACGCATTACGCATTACGCATTATGAAGCATTGCATCGTTAAATTGCGTAAGCCCTATATTAAAGCGGCGCGCCTTGGCAGGGAATCCAAATGGAAACAACATACTCAAGATGGTTCGGCAAGAGGAAAATCAATCGGTTGCACGTTGCAATACTCGCGCTGATTTTAACCTCTCTCATCCTGCGAATCCCCATTCTACTCCTGCGGTGCTTTTGCCCCGATGAATTTCAGCACGTGCACGCTACCCGATCGGTTGTGCATGGTATGCTTCCGTACCGAGATTTTTTTGAACATCACACGCCATTCCTGTATTACATGCTCGCGCCGGTTTATGCCATCGTAGGCGACAACATCAGTATGTTATTCTATAGTCGAGCAATCATGCTCCTGTTTACGGGCGGCATCATCTACCTCGTCTATAAACTCGGCAGAATGGTCTACGGGACAGATGCGGGTTTGATAGGCGCGTTGTTCATCGCGTACAATCTGATGTTTATGGACAAAACCATCGAGACGCGACCGGACTTGCCGGGCATGGTTTTTTGGCTGCTTACGCTAATCTTCTTCATTCGGGGAATGAGGGGCAAACAGCGCAGATACTATCTTCTCACGGGCGCCAGTATTGCGTTGGCGATTTTATGCACGCCGAAGATGCTGTTTGGAGGTATCGGGCTATTTCTCGCCGCAATGTGGCTGCTTATTGACAAGCGGGCGGGGAATACGCTAAAGGAATCCGTCAGCGCCATTGCATGGATGGCGGCGGGCGTTGCCATTCCGGCGGCGGTGACGTGTATCTATTTTGGGGTAAATCGGGGTTTGGATGATTTCGTCTACAGGAACTTCACCATGAACCTTCACTGGCGGCACAGACACTCTCTCGGCGCCACTTGGTCGTATTGGCTGTATAATGTGGCGCGAAACCCCTTCTTCTCGGTGTTTAGTTTCACCGGCTTGGCGATTGCTTCATACCGTTTGAGGCGCAAGGAGGATATCGTGAAAGGCGCTTTTGTCCCCGTGATAGGGACTTATGCGCTCATCGGAGCCCTTTTCCTGATTCCCGAAGCTTACGGGCAGTATTTCGTTTTCTTTCTCATCCTCCTTGCCCTCTTTTCCGGATTGGCTGTTTCGACGATGATGAACTGTGTCTCCATGATGGGATTCAAGGACATGCCGAGGCAAAGGAAATTCGATCTCGTTGTCTACGGATTGATAGGCGTAGCGACGATTGTGGCGCTGGGTTTCGCGCTCGCCCACAGCAAGCCCAAACTTCCCTTCTTGTCCAGTCCCGGCGGCAACAATCTTTGCTCCCATGCCTGCTTTCCCGCCGCCGACCAACTGCCCTATTCGGGTTTCATCTATCTTGCCGTCTGGGCGTGCCTTTTGGTTGGCGCGCTATGGATCCTCCTCCGCGCACGCCGGCGCGAGACCGATCCGAACCCGACACGCCGGCTGGTGGCATTTCTGCTGCTGATTGGAATCTTCATGTATCCCCTGAGTGAGGTGGCGTCGCAGGTGAAGCGCACTAACGCATTAACGCTGAAGGAGATCCGGTTTGTCCTGGACAACACCACGGAAGACGATTATGTTATTGACGGCTTTCACGGATCCGGCGTCTTTAGAAACCACACTTACTACTATTTCTTCGTCCATGTCGGGGTTCGCATGATGATGACGGAAAAAGAGTTGTCAACGGATATCGTGTCGGCGATGCGTGAGAAACAACCAAAAATTGTGGTATATGACGGCGACCTGCAAAACACGTCGGAAGCAGTCAGGCAATATGTCAAAAAACATTATGCGCCGACAGGCGTCGGCGACCTCTACATGTTGAAAGAGGCCGAGTAATAACCAAGAAAAATACTGTAGGAGCGATCTCCGAATCGCGACCTCCTATTCGTGGCGGGGCAAGATGCCCCGCCTACGGATGTAACGTAGAGTTTTTCGCTCGGTCCGGATTGACACATCCGGACGCTTATGACTAGGCCAATGCCCACAGTTTCCCGACACTCCAAACCCGGTAGGCGGGGCATCTTGCCCCGCATCGACCGTGTAAGTCTAATACTGTATCGACTAGGGTAGATAACGAATTTTGGAAAAAGGCAAAATACGCTCTCACGTTTTTATTATCGCCATTCCTCTGATCGTCGCCAACTCCTCCTGGCTCAACGCCAACTGGGGCGCCGGCGGCTATATCACGGGGCAGAGTTTTCCGACGATTGTGAGCCTCTATTTCAACGCCATTTTCGCGCTTACGATGCTCATCGGCGTCAATTTCCTCCTCCGCCAACTCTCGGAGCGGCTGGCGTTCAACAACGCCGAACTGCTGGCGCTATACATCATGCTCGTCGTGGCGTCGGCTGTCGCGGGACACGATACCCTCCAAATTCTGTGGCCCATGGTCACCTACCCCATCTGGTTCAGTAGCGCCGAGAACGAGTGGGCGATTTTTCATCCTTACATTCCGGACTGGCTGACGATCAAGGACAAGGGTAGTCTCACCTCGTTCTATCAAGGCGAGTCGAGCCTCCATATCGCTGAACACCTCGCGCTGTGGTTCCCGCCGATACTATGGTGGTCCGTCTTCTTCATTATTCTCACGCTGGCGATGCTATTCATTGTCGTGCTGGTGAGAGCGCAGTGGATACGGCACGAAAAACTGTCGTACCCCATCATCCGAATGCCGATGGCAATGACGGCGGAAGAGGGAAAGTTTTTCAAGAACAGGCTGATGTGGCTCGGGTTCGGCATCGCCGGCCTAATCAATCTTGTTAACGGTCTGCATTTCCTTTTCCCCAGAGTTCCCGGACTCGGCGGCTCGTGGTACGATATCGGAAACTTGTTTGATGTGAAACCGTTCTCGGCTATCGGATCCACGCCCATTGCCGTCTTTCCCTTTACCGTCGGTTTGAGTTTCTTCATTCCGGTCGATCTCTCGTTTTCAATCTGGTTCTTCTACTTGTTCCGCAAGCTGACGCGCATTGTCGGCGATGCGTTGGGGCTGACCCGCATCCCGGAGTTCCCCTACACCGAAGATCAATCCACCGGAGCATGGGTTGGCTTGGCGCTGGTAGTCGGGTGGACGAGCAGGAGGTATTTTCTCGAGCAACTCAAGGCGGCAGCCCGCACCGGAAAACCGCAGGGCGATGAACCGATTTCCACTCGGAGCGCGTTCGTTGGACTCCTGTTCGCGGGCATTTTCTTAATCGGCTTCTGCTGGATAGCCAACGTGTCGCTGTTGCCGATTCTCGCCTATTTTTTCCTGTTCTTCGCGCTAGGCTTCGCAATTACGCGCGTAAGGGCGGAGGCGGGACCGCCATCCCATCACGTTTTTACGCAACCGACAACAATACTGACTACGTTCTTTGGCCCCAGATGGGTCGGCACTTCGGGATTAACGCTTTTCAGCTTTTTTCGCGGATTCAACCGATCGTATCGAAACCACCCGATGCCGAGTCTGCTGGAGGGATTCGCCATCTCCGCACACCGGCAGATCAAGAGCAGCGCACTGCTGTGGGCAATTGTCCTCGCGGTAATCGCGGGAACGTTATCATCGGCTTGGTCATATTACGCGCAAGCCTATACCTTCGGCGGAGCGCTCTACGGCGAGCAGAATCAGTGCCGCTGGTACTACGATGAGCTGGCTCAATGGGTCTCCACTCCATCGCCGCCGGATGCGAAAGGCATTGCCGCCGCCCTGACAGGCGGCGGGTTTACCGCCCTGCTGATGGCATTCAGGTATCGCTTCTTCTGGTGGCCCTTCCACCCCGCGGGGTACGCGCTTTCATTGGGCGAGTGGAACATGAACTGGTACTGGTTCTCCATCTTTGTCGGTTGGGGGTTAAAGTTGATTGTCCTCAAGTTCAGAGGAATTCAAACACATAGGCAAGCGCTCCCGTTCTTTATGGGTTTGGTTCTGGGGGAATTCATGATGGGCGCCGCGTGGACGCTATTCGGCATCTCCATACAGCAGCCGATGTACCGGTTTATGCCCTAGGTGGGGCGCGAGAGAAACGCATGTATTGAAGTATGATGAACATGCGATTGAAGTTGAGTTTCACCGGATTTTAGGAGATTTCACGCGGATTCGCACCTTGACAACCAAGTGGGTTGTTTGGTTGTTTTGCTTGGCGCCGTTTAACCCAACCTACATGGGACTGTAGAATCAGATGCGTTTCCCCCGAGAATGATGAGAAGAGCCCTTGAAAAAGTTGGCCGGATATTTTATACTGTTTATTCGTTATCGGTAGGACTTACGCAATTGGGCTCCTAAAGATCCGTTCTAGAGTAGTGTTTGTACCGCAAGGTTGGGCAAAAACACTACTCTGTCGGACACTTTTGCTTTAACTGCACAAGTCCTAATCAGGTTGAAACTCATATCACGTCGGTACAACATAGGTGCCAATTTGAAAATCCAAGACACTATGGCAGATGAAACGGAAACAATCAATTATTTCGACATTCAGGTTGAACACTTCCCTGATCGCAGCGCTCGATGGTTGCTCCAGGATGGGGAGAATGTGCGAGGACTAGTAGAACTCGTTGAGGGCGAGTTGGCGCGGCGGATTGACTTTCGCCAAATCACACGGATTGACAGGAGTTTTGTTCCCGACAATCTTCGAGAACAGGAATCCGACATGGTATTTAAAGCGCCGTTTCGGTCCGAACCTGAAGCGGACGAGATGCTAATTTACATCCTTATTGAACATCAATCCTCGGATGATTTGACAATGGGGTTTCGCATGCTGTTTTACATGACCCAGGTTTGGGATTCCCAACGCCGAGAGTGGGAATCGAAAGGTATCCCCAAAGGTCAGTGGCGTTTGCGTCCGGTTTTGCCGATTGTTTTTTACACCGGCGATCGGAAATGGAATACCCCGCTGACCCTTGATGCGATCATGGATATCCCGGATGCGCTCGCCCGGTTTGTACCGAGATTTGACGCGTTGATTTTAAGCGTAAAGGAGACAGATGTGGCGGAGCTAACCAAGACCAATCATCCGCTCGGTTGGCTGTTAACCGTCTTACGGCAAGAAAATGCAGATACTGAAGTATTGAGCGCCGCTTTGGTTGAGGCGATGTCTCATCTTAACGCGCTTGATGACGAACACGCGCCACAGAGGTTGCGGGCTTTCTTGTATTTGCAGTTGTTGATTCTGCATCGTCGTCCGGCTACGGAACATGAAGAATTAAGAGCGATTGTTAACCAAAACATCCAACGATCTTCAGATAGAAAGGAGTTAGTAAACATGTCACAGTCAATGGCTGAGCGGCTCTTTGAGCAAGGCGTAGAACAAGGCGTAGAACGAGGCATTGAACAAGGCATTGAACAAGGCGTAGAACGAGGCAAAACACAAGTGAAACAAGCTGATGTTCTGAAAATCTTGAGACTCCGATTTCATGCCGTCCCTGAATCCATCACCAACGAGATTTCCTTGATGCGGAATCTGTCGCGTCTTGACGCGCTCCTTGAACAAGCGGTAACCGCAAAATCGCTAAACGACATTGATTTCCACAATCACGATAGCTAAGAGTCTGTACAATATCTATCTTCGTTTTTACGCAGGTTTTGTGGATGGGAGTTTCCATACCGACGCGTCCAAAAACCTTGAGATTTACAAGAGTGGTATTGAGAGGAGTTAGTAACCATGTCACAGACAATGGCTGAGCAACTCTTTGAACAAGGCGTAGAACGAGGCATTGAACAAGGCAAAACACAAGTGAAACAGGCTGATGTTCTGAAAATCTTGAGACTCCGATTTCATGCCGTCCCTGAATCGATCACCAACGAGATTTCCTTGATGCGGAATCTGTCGCGCCTTGACGCGCTGCTTGAACAAGCGGTAACCGCAAAATCGCTAAACGACATTGATCTCCAGTAACGGTAGGAGATCAAAGAACGAATAGTGAGTAGGACAGGATTTAGATAGTACCGGCAGGTCGCTGCTATAAACGGGGCAAGATAGGATCTCTATCGCACTCGCTATTCACTCATTTGATCCCCGTCTACGGCACCAATCTACAGTTTCTGTCTAAGTCCTGAATCCCTTGGCCGAGTAGAGGACGAGGCGACCACTGCACGCGTAGGCGGGGCATCTTGCCCCGCCGCGATGAATCTTACCTTCCGTCGCGGCGTAACGTACAAAATGCGGTTGAAATTATGAACCAAACAACAGAAATCGGCGGCTTGACCGACGCGCAACGAGATTTCTACAACACTTTCGGCTACGCGGTTTTGAATGGCGTGTTTTCGACGACAGAGCTTGACACCATCCGACGGGAATTTGACTTCATGCTGGCGGAACAGTACTCGCACACACCCTACGATGGCTCCGTGCGCCATTGGACGCCGATGATGGATGAGGACACTCCCTTTCTTGCCAACTTGATGGAGGACGGCCGATTTCTCTCTGTTGCCAAACAACTGTACGGGGACGACGTGCTGGGTGTCGTAGTTGATGGGAATCGGTACACCGGCGACACGCGCTGGCACCGCGACACTGCTACCGTACACCAATACGGCGTGAAGTTTGCGTTTTATTTACAGGCGGTAGATGCCGACACGGGCGCCTTGCGCGTTATCCCCGGCACGCATCGATTGCCGGATGACGATGAGTTTGCCCGGGGGGTGGGTTCGACGGTTGGCGAGCACGTTCCGGCTACGGCGATCGCCTCGGCGCCGGGCGACGTGGTTGCGTTCGACCTTCGAATGTGGCATGCGTCGTTTGGCGGCAGCCAAGACCGCCAAATGTGTACCGTGGTGTACTACGCGAACCCCAAGAACTCCGAGGAACTTGAAGCGCTTCGCAATCAAGGAGAACGAAACGTCTTGGCAGGAATTAATTCGTTCAAACCGAGGCGACAATATATTTACTCGAAAAAATGGGCATCCAATCCCCGAAGTTGCCCAATCCGTCAATATTGGATTGATCGTCTAACAGAAGTAGGTTATTTTGACGCACCAGGCGTTGTAGAGGCATAGCAATCACGCATTGAGCGTATGAGGAGGCGCTCCAAAATGACACAAAATGAGTCCACTCATGATTCGTCGGACGAATCTATTATCACCGAAGTGTCCAAGCCAACTCGGGCGGAACGCTTTTTCTTCGACAACAACGGTTATCTCATTGTCGAGGACTTTCTGAAGGAAGACCACATCAAGGCGCTGACGGAAGCGCTGCTGCGCGTCACCGCTCGGCGGCGCGAACAACAGGAGCAAGGAATTCCCCACACGGGGCATACACAAGTCAACGGGGACCGCAGCGCTCGAATCCTGTACATCTTGGACGATGACCCGCTTTTTCTTGAGATGTTGGATTGGCCCCCGATCATGCCCTACGTGACCGGTCTGCTCAATGAACGTCCCCACCATCATTCCTCCGATGCGTTCGTGGAATACGGCAGCGACCAAACTGGACGCGGGATGGGTTGGCACATCGATGGCCACGACAACGGTTACCGCGACCTCGGCACGCCTATTCCACTCCTTCAACTCAAGATTGGCTACTACCTGAACGACATGACGACACCCGGACAGGGCAATATCGCCATCGTTCCCGGGAGTCACAAGGCATCGTACAACCCCGACGCCGAGGACCTGAAGCGCCCGGATCTATTCCCCGGCGCCATTCAGATTTGCGCGCCACCGGGCGCGGCTGTTCTCTTTCATAACGCGCTGTGGCACTCGGCGGGGCCATTTTCCAATCCCGACGGCTGCCGATTACTGCTCTACTACGCCTATGAACAGCCGTGGATGGTCGGCTCCCACCAGCATTGGGGATATTCCAAAGACTTCTACAATAACCGCCTTGCTCCCGAGCAACGCAAACTGTTTCACGGCTTTCTGTTTGACCCGCCCGAGGAACGTTGGGGTTAATACAGATTGGGTAGAACGGACAACTCATTTAGGACTTGCACAAGTTGCCTTGAAACCGAGTTTTTTCTTGAAAACTCGGTTTCTTCCGTAGCAGAAAAGTGTCCACTAATCTTGATTGTCTATTATTCAAACAGGCTCTGAATAATACGTAATGAGATCTCTACCAAGCAAGCGAATGAACAATGAGTAGGATTTGCTATGAGGATCTTCTATCGCAGTCACTATTCGTTCCTTTGATCCTTCCTTATTCAGTCAGTTGATCGATAGAAAATCCTACTCACGAACCGTTCGCTTGATTGTAACACGTAAGAAAGTCAATTACGCCTCACGTATTACGAATAATGAATTGCCAATTATTGAGGTTATAAGGCGTTAAACTGCGTGAGTCCTATTATTGATAAAGGCATCGGCTATGGCAAAAAACATTATCGATTTGACTCATCCTATGGATGAAGAAACGCCCCCATTTCCCGGCAACCCGCCGGTTGAGATAGGCATATTGGCGGCAATTCCGGAGAATCATCCGGCTGGAAAACCGGGATACGTGAACTCCTGCACCTTCGGGACCTGTGTCCACACCGGAACGCACATGGATGCGCCGTTTCATTTTTACAGAAATCATCCGACTATCGATCAGATTCCGCTGGAACGGTGCATGGGACGCGCGCTGCTCATCGATTTGTCTGACATTGCACCCAATGCGGAAATCACGCCGGAAGATCTCGAACCATACAAAGAAAGAATTGGTAAAATCCGCAGGATTGTTCTCAACACCGGCTGGGCAGTCCACTGGGGAAAGGATATGTTTTTTACCGATTTCCCCGTTATCACGTCGGAAGCCTCTCAATTTTTGGTGGATTGCGGGACTGAACTTATTGGAATCGACACGCCGTCCGTTGACAAACAGCCCAACGAATCCCATTTCATCATACTCGGCAACGACACCCTAATCATCGAGAATCTGACGAACCTAGATCTCATTGAAGCGGAGGTGTTTCATCTCATTGCGCTGCCATTGAAAATCACCGGCAGAGACGGATCACCGGTACGCGTTGCGGCAGTCTTGGAGTAGACATCTTTCACACCGGCGCGTCCCCTGTACGAGCGATCTCCAGGTCGCGACCTACGCGCCCCTTGAACGACCCATCTCCGAATCGCGACCACGCCACTGCTTGATTAAATCAAATTCTTACCTTCAGAACCATTTAGGGAGGCATACTTATGTTCAAGGCTTTGCATCCCGGCAACATCGGCATCCGGGCAGGAATGCCGGAGTGCCTGCAGTTGGCAAAAGACGCCGGCTTTGAAGGCATGGACCTGGCGATTAACGAGGCTAACGACCTCGCACGGGCAAATTCCGTGGATTATGTCAAAGATCTCTGGTCGGCGTCCGGCTTGAAGGTGGGAGGATGGGGACTTCCGGTGAATTGGCGCGACAGTGAAAAAGAATACGATGAAGACCTTCGAAAACTTCCGCAACTGGCAAAACTTGCCGCGGAACTTGAGTGCTTTCGCTCAACAACTTGGATCTTGCCATCTGGCGACATGCCGTTCAAGGAGAACTGGGATTTACACGTCAAGCGTCTACGGCCGGCGGCGGAAATTTTGAAAGAGTATGGACATCGGTTCGGCTTGGAGTTCGTGGCGCCTGCGACGAGGCGAAGGGATGGGGAGTACCTTTTCCTTCACACAATGGACGCGGTACTTGGGCTCGCCGCCGCCATCGGCACCGACAACGTCGGGCTGCTGTTTGACGTGTGGCACTGGTACACGAGCCACGCCACGTTCGACGATGTCGGGAAACTCGACAAAGATGACGTCGTCTACGTCCACGTTAACGACGCCCCTGCCGGTATTGACATTGATGATCAGCAGGACCTTGTCCGATGCCTCCCCGGCGAGACCGGCGTGATTCCGGTCGCGGAGTTGCTCCAAATCCTGCGAGATATTGGTTATGATGGGCCCGTCGTGCCGGAGCCGTTGAGCGAGAAAGTCTATGCGATGGAGCCTCGGGAGGCCGCCGACGCCACTGCGCGGTCGTTGGATAAGGTGTGGAGGCTGGCGGGGTTTGAGTAACGGGGATTTCGAGTCGTAGTAGGCGAATCGCGTCTGATTCTAGCCGAGGTGTCCAATCGAGTGTGGCTTATGTTCCCTCACAACGATCCGGCAAGAACTGTGTCAAATCCCGAATTCGTGTTAGCTGAAAATCAGCGGCTGACGACTCCTGACACGTCTTAGGCTCATCGCCGACCAGCCACGCCGTCCGCATCCCCGCGCCTTTTGCGCCCACCATATCGTCCAAATAGGTGTCGCCGACATAGATGGCTTCATTTGCCGAGATGCCTAACTCGGACAGCGCCGCCCGAAAAATGCCCGCCTCGGGCTTCTTGATGCCGATGACCGTAGAATCAACGACGACCTCAAGCAGAGGCGAAAGGTCATAATCGTCACACCAACCCTTGGTATTTCCGAAGTTATTGCTGATCACGCCAAGCCGATACTCTGCCTGAAGCGTTGCGAGCCATTGGCGATTCTGATGCAACGATGTTTCCGCATCGCGGCAGAAATCGTGAAGAAACAAATCTCGTATCCCCGGATCCAGCTCTAACCTCTCGTAAATTCCCGTGAAAATGGCATACGCGGTTTGCCTGAGGTTGAATTTCCAGCCGTCTCCACTCGCGACAAATTTCGCCACGGAGGCGCGGTCCGCCCGATCAAATTCCTCGCGAGTCACGTGCGCGAACTCACCCCGAATGAATCGGTAGGCGCGTTCTCGCCAATGTTGCCCGTTCCCGTCAAGCGTTCCGCCAAAATCAAATAGAATGGCTCGGATTTTTGTCATAACTTATCTAGCTGATTAAAATGTGCGGCAATCCGCTCAATCACGTCCGTTGGTTGGATCTCCGTCATGCACAGATGTGGCGCATCCGCCCGCATGCACTCGCGTTTGTAGCAGGGGCGGCACGACACGTCCTTCTCAATCACGCGATGTCCTTCGCCGTAGGGACGGTGGCGTTTCGGGTCGGTCGGACCGAACAGAGCGATTGTCGGCGTGCCAACCGCCGCGGCAATGTGCATGGGGCCACTGTCACACGTCAGATAAAGGCTGCACCTTTCGATAAGCGCTCCGAGTTGCAAGAGGTTTGTTTTTCCGATAAGGTTGGTGATTTTTACTTTGACCAGTTTCTGCAACGTCCTCCCCAGTTCGATCTCCGACCTCGAACCCGTCAGAACAATAGCCCCTTCAAACCGATTTCGTATTCCCGCAATCACGTCCGCGAATCTGTCCAACGCCCAAGACTTTGTTCCCCAGGTCGTCCCCAGATTGATTCCAATAATCCGGTCATCGAGGAGAACATCCCCGCCACTAAGCAACCGCTGAGCAAAGTGGCGATCTTCGTCGGTGTGCCAAAACTCCAGATAGGGAGATGGTTCATCTATATCCATAAGTTTAAGCGCCCGAAGGTAACGATTCACTTCGTGAAGCTTGGTATCATCCGCGCAGGATCGCGATAGCAGAATCCCGCGCCCGCCAACGTTTGAACCAATCCGCCGAGGCACGCCCGCGAGAAAGGGAATCAGTGCATTCCGAAAAGAGGTCGGGTGCAGGACTGCCGCAACATCGAACCGCCCCCACCGGATGCGGCGTACAAGTTGGAGGTGTGACCGGACGCGACCGACACCTTTGCCCTTTGTGTCGATAATTACCTCATCAACATACGGGCACGTCTCCATCAAGTTTGCGGCAAGCGGCCGAAGAAGCAGCGCCAGATAGGATTGCGGATAGGCGCGCTTTAACGCCCTCAAAGCAGGCGTGAGAAGAATCATGTCGCCAATCCAGCCGCCTGTCTGTGTGACAAGGATTCTATCTGAGGGGATTACATTCATTGAATTTTCGAAACGCGACTCGCGGAATAGAAACGTCATCCACAACCTTTTACGGAGAATGTCGACTGTAAGCGTATTGAATAGCATAATGAGATTGACCGGAACTGTCAACGCAAATCACGCAAATGGGGAAGCCCGAGCTCGCGACAAGGTATATGTCCGGAAAGACACTAAATGTATATGGCATCACTCGATCTCATACAACCAAGCAGAATAGGCACGCGGATAAACGCGGATTGGAAAATTCTAGTCAATGCGATTAAATGGTTTGTTTTCTGCATGGATGGCGCTATTGGGGCATTTTGGCAGTTGTCTGAATTACGATTTATGTGATAAAGTGATTGCCGGGACTATTAGATTTAGTTTCCCGCGATGAGTCGATTAAACCGATGACTTGAAACCGCTTTGATTCAGGGGAGAAGCCGAGTCGTTTCTTCAAAACTCGGCTTCTCATACTAATTCCGAATCTATAAGTTACAATCATCGGCGGTTCGTAGTAGTGCAATTTATTGAGGATCTCTATCGATCAAGCGAATGGATAATGAGTGCGATAGAAAATCCTACTCACTATTCGTTCGTTTGATCGTCGCGAATCGACTGTAACATTTAGATTTTGAAATCGTATGAGCGGTCAAACGGATTGCCTATGAAGGATATAGAATCGAACAGAGGTAATTCTCAATCCCACATCGAAGATAATCTCGTTGATAATGTCCGACTGGAATCTTCGGCGTTTGCCAGAGCGTCGCAGTGGCAGTTGATTCGGTGGCGATTCCTCAAACATCGGGTAGCGGTCATAGCGCTCGGAACGCTGACTCTTCTTTATCTCTGCGCCTTGTTTGCCGAATTTGTTTCGCCTTACGATCCGCGAAGCATTGACCCCAAATATACCCATGCTCCCCCGCAACGCATACGATTTTTCTACAACGGAAAACCCGCCTTACCGTTTGTTTTTCCGGTTGTGAAGGGACGCGATCCGCAGACGCTCGCGACACAATTCACGGAAGATCAGAACACTCGATTGAGATTGGGGCTGTTCGTCCGGGGCGATTCCTATAAACTGTGGGGGCTGATTAAAAGCGACTTACACCTGTTCGGCGTGCAAAGCGGAAGGTTTATGCCCTTCGGCGGGGACGCCGCCGGTCGCGACCTATTCTCTCGGACAATTTTTGGCGCGAGACTCTCTTTAACGATCGGTCTCTTGGGTGTCTTCTTGGCGCTCCTGTTGGGCATCCTTCTCGGAGGGATATCGGGTTATTTCGGGGGAACTCCAGACCTGTTGATACAACGTCTTATCGAGACACTGCGAAGCATACCGACCCTTCCGCTATGGCTTGCGTTGAGTGTCGCTCTTCCCGACCACTGGTCTATCCCCCAACGGTTTCTAGCCATTACGGTCGTGCTTTCCATTGTAGGCTGGGCGGACCTCGCCCGCGAGGTGAGAGGGAAGTTCATGTCTCTGCGCGAAGAGGATTTCGTGCGGGCAGCAGAATTGAGCGGCGCAGGCACAGGTAGACTTATTTTCTCCCACATGCTGCCATCGTTTTACAGCCACATCATTGCGGCAACGACACTGAGCGTCCCGGGGATGATACTCGGTGAAACCACATTGAGTTTTCTAGGTCTCGGCTTGCAAGCGCCGGCAATTAGTTGGGGTGTACTCCTGAGTGATGCACAGCATTTCCGAGTAATCTCTCAAACACCGTGGTTCCTGATTCCCGGTCTGTTCGTCATCATTACCGTTCTCGCATTCAACTTCCTGGGCGACGGTTTGCGAGACGCCGCCGATCCCTATGCCAACTAGCGCTAAGACCGCTTAGCCCGTAGGTGCGGTTTCCAACCGCACCTACCGCCATCCGCTTGAAAATACGCAATTTTCAGCTGCGTAGGTTGGGTTGAATGGGTAGACGCGATGCGTTATCTATGGTCGACCGTGGATGGCATTTGCAACGATGTGTGATGCGGATAGATGGAATGAAACCCAACATCTCAACCCGCACAGAAATTTTCAAGTTGGGTTTCACCGGATTTTAGGGGATTTCGCATGGCGCGTTTTCATTACGCATTACTCGTCACGCATTACTTTACACCCTTTTCCTTTTCTCCAAATAGTGACGCGACATCAGAATCGAGTCCGCCAAAATACAAGCGAAATGTCCTCCGGCTGCGGCCTTGACATGCCAAAAAGGCGCGACTCCTGAATTTCAGTTCTCAATCCATCCAGGAAGTTATCCTCCTGTTGTCGATTGAAAGTCTTTGCGGCTTGAATTCCTCCGTAAATGTTGCCGGCGTAGAAGAACAGCCCTAGCAACCCGACTGGAATGGCTACTTTGTACTTTTCTTGACCTACGTAGTATGTTGTTCCCGCCCCAAGAACCCCGACAACCAGCAGCGATTGGATGCCGTCCGAAACACGACCGCCATAGGCTTGCCCCAACCCCGGTATCACCGCCGAGAGCAAGCCGCCGAAAGTTGGAGAACGTTGAGGCATTAACTTGCCGCTTGCTACCATGCGCACGAGCCGTTCACTCACTTCCGCGAACGGTGTATCGGGATATCTGGTGGTAATCTGTTCCCACGTCTTTGACGCCTTCCCCCAATCTCTGTCCTCCATGTGTACGGTTGCGATCATAAACTGCGTTCTTGGCGCCAAACCGCTGTCGGGATGTCTTGATAAGAACTGTTGCAACGAACTAATCGCCAAACTTTTATCCCCCTGCAAGAGCTGGCATTGGGCGATATTCGACTGCGCACGCGGCATTAAGGGGCTGGTCGGGTAGGTGTCAATCAAGAGCTGGTAGGCTTGAATCGCCGATGTCAGCCTACCAGCGTTCTGGTAGGACGCGGCGAGACTAAATTGGACAAAATCGCTATTTTCCTCCTTAGGAAATAAAAAGAGATAGCGCCTATATTCGTGTGCCGCATTGAGATAATCCTCCTCCTGAAACAAGGAATCGGCAAAGTCAAGCAATTCGCTCTTATCAAATTCTTGAGAACATGCGAAGGGAAGCAAGATGAAGAACGGCGTTATGGCGGGGAACAAAAAAGCGAGACAACGATACGTTTTTGTCATTTTCTTGCTTGGGATTCGGACGCGGCGTGTACATTCGTTCTATGAAAAAGCATGAGTTTGGCATCTGCATCGGGGAGGAAATCTGTTTTCAAGGTACGGGGTCATAAGCGGATCCTTCAAACACAATATAGTATTTGTAATTCCCGCCGTGACATCGCAACAGCCGGTCGCTCGCCATCAATAGACCTTTTAAACCGTAGCGGCGAATGGCAGCCAGACCGTAACGTGAACAACTGGGGTGAAAATTACAGACATCTCCATCTTGATGTGTGATTACTTCTCGATGCAGTCGGATTGGCAGAATTAATAGCAATCGCAGACTGGCATTTACCGAACTAATCTGCTGTGGCGCATTTGAGGTTGATGGTTTCAATTTGAATTCATTGCTGAATGACGCCGATCGCCGAACAAGATTTTCGGTTGTCGCTTTTTCCAGCAGTGTTGATTTTAGCCTGCTAGAGTCATCCGCTTGAGCCGGTATTAAGAGTAGCGCCAGCAAACTAACCAGGACGTTCAATCGAAAGACACAATGCGCGGGATCAGACATCCGAGATAAGCTATCCGCGGGACGGTTCACCAATTTCTGCATGCTCTTGCTGGATTCACTAAAGGTTTTGTAGAATATCGGGTTGTTCCTTGATAGCCTCTCTCCCGAAATCGAAGATTTGAAAGCCAATTTCCAACAGCGACGGACCCAAACGAGAGTTGTTGATTATCGTTTGTATAGATTCGCCGCCATAGCGGTTCGCCAACACCAATATAGTGGCAAGCAGAACACAACTCACGATGACGCCGAACATCCCGCCAACAAGACTGTTAATCCATCCTAGCACGCCGCTGTCAAGGACTTCCTGTATTCGCCCAAATACGATGTCAATCAGTATGCTGACGGCTAACGTGATTGCAATCACGCTTACCCACTTTGCCGTTCCTTCATCTTCAATCCAACGTCCCAGGAGCGGCGCGAGGTCCCGCCACAGTTGGCTAGCTATAAAAAGCCCCGCGGAGATGGCAGCAATTCCCCAAACGCTACGCGTAAATCCAGCGCGGAAACACTTGACGCCACCCAGCGTCACCAGCACAATGATTGCAATGTCGAGTTTCGTCACGCTCAATCACCTCTTTCCACGTATCCATGCGGATCTCGTCTGTTCCGCCAAAAATCTGTTGAAATGCCACTGCAGGCGCCACGCCGTCCCCGATGCGGCGAAGGAAGGCGCAAATTCGAGGAAAACCCTTCTGGTGAATCAAATACTCCATGACCCCCGTTGACTGCAGATAAGCTAACCTTCGCCGATCCGGCGGCATGTTGCCAAATTGCTGTTGCAGTTCATCGAAACGCAATAGTTCGCGTTTGTGATATGCCTGCCGTAAACGAGCCCTCTCAAACGTCATGAGAGGTCGAGCGAGAATCTGAGCAAGCCCCTCGTTAAACCACACGGGACACCGCTGGCGGGTTAATAAATCCACGATCAGGTGAACCCATTCATGGCGAATCAATGCCAGCAACAATCCGAGATTAGGTTCTTCATAAATGCTAATCGTGAGTCGGATGTGACCTCCGTAGTCGGAAACGCCTGAAAAGGAGAAGGTGGAATTTGCAGGGGCATTGTTTTGAATCTCTATTTCATCTCGAAACTCGATATCTTCAATCACGATTGAAACTTCACGTTGGGGGTAACATTGGAGAAGTTCGCCTATTTCGCGGGAAGTCTGCTCAATAAGCTGGCATAAAAACCACGACACTCTCCACCGGATTGTGTCGTCACACTCAAGAACGAAGTGTTCACGTCTAATTCTTGGACAGGAGCTGTCATCGGTGTATTCGATAAGAAGGTCGTCGGGCGGTTCCGGATCTAAATTGTACCCGCGAATTAAGGCTTCGTAAACCTGCTTCTCTTCATGAATACGCTCCCTGCGCCGCAGGGCTACCGGATAATCCGATCGTAATTTCAACGCATCTTCCAGGCAGTCCAAGGCATCCTCCCACCGACCTACCATCTCGTAGGCCTTCGACAAATCCGCAAATACCTCGGGCTGCGTGGAGTCAACCTCTAGTCCATTCCGGTAGTGGCGGATGGCTTGCGCATAGCGACCGCGCCGAAAGCAATCCGCGGCGCGATTGAAATGCGCCCCCGCGACCTGTGTCCGATTCATTGATGTCCTTCAAACAAACTGAGCGCCGAATTGCAGTAGGATCCGCCTCTCTCAATTAGACGCGGCAGACACGTAAAACGCTTAAAAACAGAACAATAAAAACCCGACTGCTCCACCGGTCTATAGAATAAGACGGTGGAAACAGCCGGGAGCATTAAATTCTCAAGCGTTCCAACTTGCGTGTGAGATTCTTCGGTTTACGCATGTTTGATTGCCGTTACTTCAAAGGTAATGGCACCAAATTTAATGACAGATCCCTTATCGATTCTTGTGGGCTCTTCTATGCGGCAATCATCAACATACGTTCCGTTAGTGCTGCCAAGATCCCTTAGGAATATCTGTCCGTCCGTGAATTCAAATTCGGCGTGACGCCTCGAAAGCATTCGTGTCGAGTCGGGGAAACGAAGGCTGGCGGCTGAACCGCGCCCGACGCTCATCTCTCCGATAGTGACCGTATGGGAATGTCCGACATTTGTGCCTGCCACCTCTTTGCAGATAACGTGAAATGCGCCATCTTCTCGCTGAAGTTTGGAAACTTCAAGCGTTTGGTCACCGATTGTTATTCTGGAGGCAAGATATATCGGTGTCGGCTTCAAGATTAATTGTCCGTCAACACGTGTGCCGTTTCTGCTGTTGAGGTCGGTGACATACACCTCTTCATTCTCAATGCTCAAGATGGCATGTCTGCGCGAGGCGCTGAAGTTGTCCTTCAGGTGAATGGCCGAACCTGCCTCCCGTCCAATTATCATTTGTACGAAAACAAGTTCATATTCACGTCCGACTTGGTCGCCCTGAATGACTTTCAAGTTCAGACAGCAGTTCCCGTCCACCGATGGGGGAAGCTCGCTCGCTTCGCCGCCTTCCGGCTCCATACCTCCTACGTTGCCGATAGAACCGTCCACTCCGGAAAGAATCGACTCTACTGCGGCAGTTGGTGGATAGGCGAGTTCGCTTTCACTCCCAACTTGCTCAGGGCTATACACCGGCTCTAAACCGATGTCATTCAGCCCCAACCCATCAGGCTCTGGCGATGATTGGTTAACGCTCCCGAGTACCGCGTTAAAAATTCGCTCTTTTGCGCCCGGCCGCGGTTCAATACTGTCAGCCTCCTCAAACCGGTGGTGCGCGTAATCGGCTAACTGCCTCAACGGCTCTAGTTCCGGCGACTCTTCGCACGCTTTTAAGGCGTTTTTGTGTTTACGCGACAACCTCTCGCCCTTAAGCCAACGAGTGTATGCCTCTAACATTTCTGCTTGTTGCGCCTCATCATTGCAATCGCGATTTGGCTTGAATCGTTTCCAAAAACTCATTAACTTATTCCCTCCAATTAGTGAATCAACTGAATCCCTTTCCTATTTAAAATTTGACGGAGTTCACTTGCACACCGAAAGATCCAAATCTTCACCGTCCCCTCTTTACGCTGAAGAATGTATGAAATCTCGGCGATGCTGTATCCTTCAATATGACGCAACACCCAGGCGAGCCGGTGATTCGGTTTTGTCACCTGCTGGAGCGCCTGTTCCACAATCTCCTGAATTTCTTGGGCTTCAAGTTGTTGGTCAGGAGTGGGGCTGCTGTCTGCATATTCGCTCAGCGGCAAGTCGGCTTCATCCTCCATGCTTAGAAGGGATTCACGAATCCTTTCTTTCTTGCGTATGGCGTCAATAATAGTGTTCTTCGCAACAACGTTCAACCACGATTGAAAACTTCCCTGATTGGTATCCCACTTTTCAATCTTTTGCCATACTTTCACAAAGATATCCAGACAAATCTCTTCGCTGTCTTGGTGGTTACCTAGCATGCGGTACGTTTTGCTGTACACCCAGTTGTAGTGCTTATCAAAAAGGGTGCGGAACGCATTCTCATCATGGTCTTTCGTAAGCTTTGCTAGGTCAGTATCTTGCTGAGCTGAGGGGTCATCAATCATACGGTGCACCAAAGTTCGCGTCCTCCTTTGCCCTGAGCACTTTCAGACCTATTTGCTACCATTCTTAACGCTTGTGAAGGACACCAGTTTCAAAAAAATTAACAAATTATTTTGAGCAACGAAATTCTGCGATTCGCGCATTGGAGAGAATGCACGAGGACATTTTTACTATGAATAAGATTATACCATCCGAACCCGAAAAATACCACAACTCATTTTATTTTCATAGGAATTGCGCATTCAATGCCCAATGCTTCGTCGGCTCTAGGTTCCAAAATGAGAATTGCCGGCACGTTGTAGCGAAAATTCGTAGTCGGGTTGAACGGCACATCAAGAACAACTCGCCCACAGGCTAATCGCGCCCAAACACCGATACCGCCAAAAGCCCCAAAATCGTAGTGAAACCCAACACTGCGACCACTGTATTGGAGAATCCAACGGATTCTGTGTATCCATCTGGTTCGAGGTATGGGCGGACGGAAAATTTTCACCCTTCCCGTCTTCTATCCTTCCAATCTTCCTTATGCCAAAAATCACGCGCGTTTCCTCTGGAACTATGACTATAAATTCTTGCGACAATAGACTGACTGTGGTATAATTATCTTATTGATCATCCGTTAAAGCCCCAAATGCGTAACTAGGAGACGTGGAAAATGGCGTACGTGATTTGTGAACCTTGCGTTGATGTCAAAGACACAGCCTGTGTTGATGTTTGCCCTGTTGATTGCATTCATACTGTCGATGGCGATAATCAACTCTACATCAACCCGGATGAGTGCATTGATTGCGCCGCTTGCGAGCCGGCTTGTCCTGTCAACGCAATCTTCATGCATGATGAGGTTCCGGCAGAATGGAATTCCTACATTGAGTTAAACGAGAAGTTTTTCGAGACGTTCGTTAAACCCGATGCGGGCGACGGCGCCGCCGGCGCCGATGGTGACGGGCAGAAAGCAGACAAAAGGCAGGGAATTCCGGAAGAATTTGTCCAACTGCCCGAATTGCCGGACGCCTCGATTCGACCGGTTCTACGCCTGGCGGTCACGCTTACGCAACCGTTGTTGGGGGCATTCTCCGCGAAGTTTAAGAACCAACTAGAGGAGATTGTTAACAATCCACGCACATTTAGCGCGGCGGTATCAACCGGAATCAACTGCTTGATTAATTTAACACTTTATCCGGTTTTACTTTTCCTATTTGCTGTCAAAGGTGGAGGCGCTGGTCTCTTCACGGCTGAGGGAAATTTTTTCATCCTTATTGGCGTTGTGTTTGCGGTGGTCGAGGGACTTTACCGCTTCAAGGATGATTTGGTCTCAACGGAAAGCGAAGAAAAATCGCTATACCGAGCTGCATTTTACGGTTGGATACCATCGTTCATCGCACAGATGCTTCTTTCGGCGTTTAAATCCGCAATTGTTTCACAGCCCAGCTCGCCGCGTTCGAGCGTGCCGGGGGCAGTTTTGACGGACGGTCCGATTTACTCGGACGATTTCAGAGAACGCTATCGTCGTTACGGAATGGTAAATCGCGTTCAAGAGGCATCGGATTACTATCAGATTGAAATCGAGTTTCCGCGCTGGGTGCCCGACTCGGTATATAAGAAGCAGTTCGATCTTCCTGACCGAATGCCCGATTATACTTACCAAGTTGACCTGCAAAATGATACGCTCACCGTTGAGGCGAAACTGGAGGACCCGCGCTTCTCTCAAGTTCTCGGACGAGCGAGTTCATTTCCCGATGGCTTCAGAAATACCTTTAAAATTGAAGGGCAACCCGATGATTATCGCGCCGATCTGCGCGATAAGGTGCTGGAGATAATCGTGCCGAAAACCGGAAAAGCCGCCAATCTCGTGATTGAACAACCGGTGCATTACGCCAAACTAAAAGGATAGCATTCACAACCCCCGCGACCTGCGGCTCGGTACGAACGCATAAGCGATTCGTCATTATATTTCTACGCTTTTCCATAATGCGGAATCCGGAGATATGCCCCGGATTCCGCTTTTTCATTTTAGCAGGACTTACGCATTGAACACCAAAGGCGCCGCGAAAGGTTAGGTAATCGCCCGATTCTACACTACCAATGTACTGTAGGAGCGATCTCCCGATCGCGACCTCCGATGGCTGCGTAGGTGCGGTTTCCAACCGCACCGATGCCCCAAGCAATGCAGGAGCAATCTCCGATTCGCGATCTCCTGTTACGAATCACGTATCACGCCTTACGCATAATGAATCGCCATTTTTGAGGTTATAGAGCGTTCGACTGCGTATGTCCTATTGAACTTACCTCGTTACAGTCCATCAATCTTATGTTGAACAGGAAAACACTTGCAGATTGGGACCGAAAACATCTTTGGCATCCGTTCACGCAAATGAAGGATTGGATGGAGAAGGCGCCGATTATCATTGAACGGGGAGAAGGGATTTACCTGATTGATACGGAAGGGAATCGTTACATTGACGGAGTCGCGTCAATGTGGACGAATGTGCACGGACACAACCGCAAAGAAATCAATGAGGCTATCGGGGCACAACTCGATAAAATCGCACACTCCACTTTGCTAGGGTACGCTAACGTGCCGGCAATTCAACTGGCGAAAAAACTGGTAGAGATTACGCCGCATGGACTAAACAGGGTCTTTTATTCCGACGACGGCGCCACATCGGTCGAGATTGCCTTGAAGATGGCGTACCAATATTGGCAGCGCAAGGGTGAGTCGCGGCGGAAGGTCTATTTACACCTTGACGCCGCCTATCACGGCGATACGGTCGGCGCAATGAGCGTAAGCGGCATCGACCACTTTCGCAAAACATTTGACGGTCTGCTTTTTGAAACCGAGACAGCGCCAGCGCCCTACGTTTATAGGTCGGCAGTCGGGCGTAATCCCGACGAAGTAAGAGACTACTGCTTGCGCGAGATGGATAAAGTCTTGCAGGCGCGCGAAGGGGAGATCGCGGCGATTATTCTGGAACCGCTTATCCAAGGGGCGGGAGGCATGATTGTATCGCCTCACGGATTCCTGAAAGGAGTCGCGGCGCTCGCGCAGAAGTATAACACACTTCTTATTCTGGACGAGGTAATGACAGGTTTCGGACGCACCGGGAGGATGTGGGCATGCGAACACGAGGAGATTAGCCCCGATATTTTATGCACCGCCAAGGGATTGACAGCCGGATATCTCCCCCTAGCCGCGACCCTGACAACCGATGAAATCTTCAATGCATTTCTCGGAGATTACGAAGATTTCAAGGCTTTTTTTCATGGTCATACCTTTACGGGCAATCAGTTGGGGTGCACTGCCGCATTAGCCAACATCAACCTCTTTGAGGAAACGGATCTGATTAACATGATGCCGCCCGCGATAAACCACTTCAAAAGCCGACTCCGGGAGTTTTATGCGCTTGAACACGTTGGGGATGTGCGGGTCCGTGGATTGGCGGCCGGTATAGAATTGGTGAAAGACAAGAATACCAAAGAGGTATATCCGACAGCAGAGAGGGTAGGTATACGCGTGTGCGAAGAAGCGTTAAAGAATGGCGCTATGTTGCGCCCGCTCGCGAATGTCATTGTCCTGATGCCGCCCCTGCAAATCACGGTTGCCGAACTCGAGAGGCTGCTTGAGATTGTGTATAACGCAATCCAACGAATTACGGCACATTCATAGGGTGCACATTGCGCATCAGACTCTAATACGATTTAGAAACTAAATGGTTCTTTCGCTAGGTGTATGTGGTAAGTATCGGGCGTCGGCGGTTAAGATTGTCTGAACTGTGATTTATGTGATTAAGTGATGGACTATGATTATCAGTCTATAGTTGCCTGTCATGTGTAGGGAACAACGATCGTTGTTCCCTACGGGAGCGCGTGAGTCCTAATTGCGGATTATTAAAAACTATACGCCAACACGGCAAGGAAATCAGTTCGAGAAGTTTGTGCTGCCAACTGCGACGTTCTCCGCGGCGTCAGTCACTTGGATTGTGATTGTGTGGGCTCCGGCCGGAAGCGATTTTGTGTGGAGCAGCAACATCTCTTTTTTGGAATCGAAGATGCCATCCTCGGGGAAAATCACCTTCCAATGTTCGTCACCATCAATCTTGTACACCGCCTTTTGAATACGTGTTGATTCATCCTCGGTGGTGCAGGTGATTTTGTATGTTCCGTCTCCATTGGCGACTGCCGCGACATCTCTGAGTGTTGGCTGGGTATTGTCAATATCGAAAGGCTCGCTAATTTCCTCCGCGGATTTTGCCCAATTCGGCGGATTACTGAGTTTGTCGGTAGCCTCTATTTTAATGACATAGCGACCATCCGGCATTGATGTCGTATCCCAGTTATAACTGGTGGTTGTCAGTTCCTTCTTCAGAAGCTTCCAGTTCGTCTCATCAATCCCTCTGTAGTAAACGGCAAATTGCAGCGTATCTTTATTCAGGTCTTCCACCTTCCACTGGACGGTCCACTGCTTGGACTGGTTTCCCGAATTTTTTGGAGGTCCGCTTTCACGGGGACGCGGACTAGGAGGCCCTGCGGACTCCTTTGATTCGTTTCCGCGCTGAATGCCGACCTCTTTGAATCGGGGTTCGATGTTGGCTTGAGCGGAAGCGAGTACAACCTTATTGAGAACGGGCGTTCGAGAGGCATCGCTCGCGGTCAGTTTGGCGCGCCATTGAATGTGTTGCGCCGGAGGACTTATAATCTGATCGCCTTCCGAGTTGGTCAATTCTTCCGACCACTCACTCCATGTGTTGTCGGGTTTCTTGGTGTTGCCGGAGCGCGTGGCGAGCGTGACGGAAGTTCCCTCCGCCAGCGCCGCTTCCCATCGCAATTTACCCCAACGAGACAAGGCTTGGGTGTTATGCGGTTTAGACTCGATGTTGCCCTCTGTCTTGTGCTCTGTTGTCAACTCGTAAATCTTGGCGGAGTTTCCAGTCGCCAACAGCAGTTTGTCCGTGTTGGCGACGCGGTGCATTGCCAGAATCTGGCTCGCTTCACATTTTCCCAGCGAAATGAAATCTCCGTCGACACTAACTCTATAGATTTTGCCTTCGTCACCCGTTCCGATCAGCAACTGGTCTTCACCTTCAAAAACCATCGATAGTATGAGCGGAGCGGGAGCGGTCCAAATTTTCGACACAACACCATCTTTACGAATCTGATAGACGTAGGATTTCTTTTCCTCCGGGGGACCGCCGCCCGATGGAGGCGGAGGCGCGGGACGATTTTGGCTGCCGGGCTGCGGCGGCGCCGACGTAATCGCGGCGGCGTAGATGTTGCCGTCCGCGCCCGCTATGAGCACGGGGACTTCCTTCTCTGCGGTTTGATGGATAACGGAGGCATCGCCATCATCGGAAATTCGATAGATAATCCCCTTGCCGCCGCTTCCCGCATACAACGAATCTTCATGGTAGAGCAAACTCCTGATATTGGTCTCTTCGGAATCAAACAGCACAGAGGCTTCTCCGTCCGGCACAATCTTATAGATTTTGCCGTCGGTGCCGGTGGCGGCGTACAGATTGCCGCTGCCGTCATACGCCAGCGCCCATACATACTTCTCTTCGGAGCTCAATACGGTTGTCGGAGGCACATTCTCATCGACAATCTTGTAAATCAATCCATCAGGTCCCGTACCGGCGTAGACATTATCGCTCGCGTCTACAGTCAGACTTAGAATCGAAACTTCGGGAGAATCGTAGAAGAGCGACGACTGACCGTCCGGCGAGATTCGGAATATCTTGCCCTGATTGCCCGTTCCGGCATAGATATTCCCTTTTGAATCTTCAGCGAGGCACCAGACATAAATTTCCTCCTCCATCTCCACAAACTGATCGATTTTTCGCGACAACAGAATATCGCCATCGCTTGTTACCGATACATCTTTGAGAGTGCCAGCTTCAAAATCCTTCTGGCTGTTTTGTTCCCAAATCGATGTGGTTACCGCCGACAACGGAGCGATACAGAACAAGCAGAATGCAAGAGTAGACAAAATGAAACGATAAGACATCAAGAAAGAGCCTCCTTATTAATCCTTAGTCGGCCTCGTGCCAACCGGATCCGTATCTCATGGTTAAGACTTAATACCGTAGACGGGGCATCTTGCCCCGGCGCGACAAGTAGGTCGCGATTCGGAGATCGCTCCTGCCGGACTGTGGTGAACAACTGCGTAAATCCCAATTTTCATGTTTACGGCGCGTTGTAGTCAATGGCAAATCTTACAAATCTGCTGCCGGAGATGACGTACGCCGTCGAGATATTTGCAATCTGCAGCGTGGTTGCAAGCGTATCTCCCCCCTCGCCAGTCTGCGTGGCGGCGCTCATCACCGACATTACCGACAACGGTAGATTAGAAAACTCCTGACCCTGCACCGTCATCCCGCGCTCCGTCGTAAAGAGCTCAAGGATCACATCACTATTGCTTTCACCGCGTTGCAAAAGTTTGATGAGCTGGTTGATATCGGTCGGTCGATAATTCATCGGGGCGCGAGCGCGCTGAAAACTCTCATAGGAATTAGCGCTCGTAGCGAGTAGGGAGGTTAATCCCTCAGGCGCATCGTTGGGAATCGTGATGTGCCCCGTCTGAAGAATGGGCGCTTCCAAATATGGACGCAGCGTAATTGTAACTTCAACCGCCTCGCCGGGACGGTAGCGATTTTTATTGATTCGAATCGCTTCAATAACGGCGGTTTTGCGTTTATCTTCCAATTTCAGATTCAACGCCACCCGCTCGACCGAAACCTTCGCGTAAGAGTTTCCGATCAAGTTCGACAGCGGCGATAGCGCTTGAAACACCGCAGAGCCCGGCGAAAAACTGGAAGAGTAGATATTCCGATGCACAATCTCCCGCGAGGCTAAGCCGGGCTGATCTTTAAGCGTAATCGTCGAGTTAATGTTTATGGTGTGATCTCCCGTACTCATTTCAACCGCGTCAAGAAGATTCAACGCGCCAATCATGGCAATCAGCGCCGAAAATCCCCGATGACGCATCACGTCGAATTGCATGGGGTAGGCTTTGCCATCGGCGGTTTCTATATTGGCTTGAACCGGAATATAACCGGGCGACGCTCCGAGAACGCCCGCGATCGCGGCTTGTCTATCCTGAACCATTGTGCCAATCGGCTTCGTCGGACCGGCAACTTTGAAAGATCTCGTGATACTGGGTAAAATGAAATGTACGTAACCCCCGGAGACGGGAAGATTAACGTTGCCCTCCCCGAATGCGCTATGTCCGAATCCGAGCACATGGCCATTTTCGATATACGTCATGGTCCCATAGCCGAAAATAGAGAAATCGCCGCGCGAGAATTCGGTGCCGATAATCTGACCCGGTTCAATGGGCGCCTCGGTAACGGGCGAGCCGCCACCCCCTGCTTGCAGCGGGTGCAGGCGGTATTTCGCAAGAATCGGCGCTAGAAACCCCATCGCCTGTCGGCCCATCGCCGAAAATGCCAAGGGAACTTCAAGACGGGCAGTGTCGGCGCTAACAGAGGGATACGCGGGATGAGCGCGGTTCAACGCGTTGGCATTCGCCGCGTCTTTGGTCGGGAAGGGTTGCATTTCAATTCCGTCCCCCGCCGTATCCGCCCCGATGTTGAACAACCTTCCGCCCCGATAACCAAGCTTGGGCGTCATCCCTCGATGGGTCACCTCGATCATGGGTTCAATTGGCGTGAATCCCACAATGTTTGAATGCTCGCGTTGGTTAAAGTAGCCGAGGGACAACGCGCCGATGAGCCGTCCGTCAATGTACCCGGGACTGCCGCTCATCCCGCCGGCGACGCCGGTTCGTTCAAAATTCTCTCCGCTTCCCCTCACCCATATCACATGCCACTGCGGCGCGAAATTGTACTCGATGCTAACAACTTCAAAGCCGAATTTCTCGACCGTCGTGCCGGAGAAAACGGTGTGGGCTTCCCCCGTCATGCCGGGTTTAACTTCCGAGAGAGGCATGAATTTCGCGGGGTCCCACGTGATTTGCCCGTTTGCGTCCAGCGTCATCAGGCAAAGTATTATTATCCCAAAAAGCCAAACCTTTTTCAAATTGTCCACCTTAGTTAAAGCTGTCAAAAATTGCGTCCACTGTAGGAGCGATCTCCCGATCGCGATATGCTGGCGCTATGTACGTCCTATTAGAAACAATTATTACTGGGAATGAACGCGCAATAATACCCAACGCTAAAGTATAATAGCAATTGGTCAAATCAGATGTCAACATCAAAACAGCGCGCGCTTCGGGAAATCGCATCTGATAATAGAGTTTTTGGTTCGCGCTTGCCAAACAGTAGTCAAATTGACCGGACCTGCGTCAAACTCGTGTCTCCGCGTCGGAAAAAACTCGGTTTCCAGTTTTAACCTTGTTAAGCGTTCTTTCCCAAGGGCTCATTTACCGATGTCGCCTCCGCCAACAGTTTGACGACAACCGACTTGGGGGCAGTCGGGCATTCATACTGGCAGACGCCACACCCGACGCAACCATTGGAAATCACCTTGACGCGGTTTTGGGAATCAAATCCAATGGCGGTTTCCCCGATTGGACATTTATCTACGCAGTAAGTACATTCAATCCCGCCTGTGCGCAGACACGTATCGTGGTTTACTATCGCCAAGCCGATCCGGATCTGATCTGCCGAGAGCGGTCGAAGCGCTCCGCTGGGGCACACCTGCATACACGCGAGGGAGGTGCAGACAACGCACGGCTGGGAATTCGGGTCGATGTAGGGCGTACCGGAAAGGTCTGGTTTGGCGCTTTGGTAAACCTGAATAGCCTCGGCGGGACAACTCTCAACGCAATTTCCGCAACGTTGGCACGTCTCCAGAAACGTCGTTTCGGGAAGAGCGCCCGGCGGACGCAAGATTGGCGGATCAACGAACTGATTGGGAGACGAATTCGAAGTCTCGGGAAGATAATCGCCGATGCCTTCGTCCAGATAATCTGCCACATGCCGCATTACTTTGCCGACGGCTTGTTTGAAAAAGACGCGTCTGTCAGACGAGGTTGAATCGTCGGATTTCGCCATTCCCGATATCCTCGCTTCCGTTCACTCCTTATCCGTTTTTTGTCCCTTGGGTATGCGGTAACTGCACCTGTGGCTTCCGTTCATGAGGTGCTCTTCGCGGTCAATCTTCTGACCCAGCGATCGACGAAACAGCGCCAACTCCGTCTCGCACACATGAGGATACTCTTCGGCAATGCTGACAATCGGACAGTTATGCTCGACCAGCACGTAATCCTCGTCATCTTCGGAGAACTCCGCCATATAGCCTTCTTCGTCGCGAATCTCGGCGAGAATCCTCACCTTCTCCGCCAGACTCTTGCCCTCAAGCCGTTTCGCATAAGACTCCTCATGCGATTTTACTCTGCCCCGTAGAACTTTATTGATGAGGCCGCATCCGTCGAGTCTTCCCATCTCGTGCAACAGATTGAGGGCGAAACTCTCGTAACTTGACGGAAAAAGGTCGTTCCCCTTTTCCGTTAGTTGATAGAGATGGATTGGACGCCCTCGCTTCGGTTTTTCCCTGTGGAACTCAACCAAACCGTCTTTTTCCAAAACGGCGAGGTGTTGTCTCACCCCCATCGAACTGATACTGAGGGCTTCCGCCAATTCGTTCACGGTTATACTGTATTGTAGTTTGATCAACTTCAGAATTTGACTGCGGGTTTCTTGCATGTGGGGGTTCTCCGCCTCAATCTGCGATCTTGAATTAACGAGAATTCCCAACGACATATCAATTATACCACAAAAATCGCGCAATGAGAAATCAAAGTGTCGAAATGTATCGGAGGCGGGGGAGAAAAGCCTTTTGGCTGGTCGCGATTCGGAAACCGCGGGCATCTCTATCCACTCAGTTGATTCTATGGGGTCAGGTTTAAGCAAGCCCTAGGCGCCATGCTTGATTCGCGGATCGATGACAGCCAGCAGCAGATCAGACACCAGTGTGCCGACCAGGGTAAGAACACTCAAGATAAGCACGATGCCGCCCGCCAAAAACATGTCTTCCGTTTGAAGGGCGCGCAATAATACCGGACCAATCGTAGGCAACCCGATAACAATCGATGTAATCACCTCTCCGCTAATCAGCGCCGGCAGAACATAGCCGATATTGCTGATGACGGGATTGATGGCAAGCCGCACCGGATACTTGAGGATAAGCCTAAACTCGGACACGCCCTTTGCCCTGGCAGTCGTGACGTACAGTTTTTTCAGTTCATCAAGCAGATTCGCGCGGACAATTCGTATCAGCCCCGCCGTGCCCGCGGTTCCAATAATCACGGCCGGTATCCACAGATGATTGAGCAGGTCAAAAAACTTTCCGAAACTCCACGGCGCCACCGCGTATTCCACCGAATAGATGCCTACCAGCGCTTGTCCCGTAGCTTCAAAGTAACCCCATAACAGAATCAGGGCAAGCATAAAGTTCGGAATGGCGAGACCGATGAACCCGATGAAGGTAAGGACGTAGTCGGCAATCGAGTATTGGCGCACCGCCGAAAGAAACCCTATGGGGAACCCGATTGAATAGACGATTATGAACGCCGAAAATGAAAAAAGGAGGCTCCACGGCAGGCGCGCCATGATTATCCGCGACACCGGTTGATTGTACGCCATGGATACCCCGAGATCGCCTTGCAGGAGGTTGCCAATCCATATCAGGTATTGCCGCCACAACGGTTTGCCCAATCCGTAGCGCGCTCTCAGGGCATTGATTAAATCTTCGTCGACCTGATCGCCCCGCGCCTCCATTTGCACGACCAACGTGGTCACGAAGTCCCCGGGAGGCGCTTGAATAATGGCGAATGAAATCACCGAGATGAGGATCAGGGTTGGAATGAAATACAGGAGTCGTCGGATAATGTAGTTTTGCATAGGGCTTACGCGGTGCGTTGTTGTAGGGAATAACGATCGTTATTCCCTACGGTATTGAATATCGAAAAAACCTTTGGTTGGGTTACGGCATACGGAGTATGCCTACTACTATGGTGGTCGTCTAGGCGTCAAGTTGCAGTTCGTCCGCCAAATGGCAGGCGACGCGATGCGAATCCTTCGCGTCGGTTGTCTTGGCTTCGAGCGGCGGCGTTTCGTCGTGGCAGATCTGCGCCGCGTGCGGGCAACGGTGGGCAAACACGCAGCCACCGCTCTTTTCGGACGGCGTCCCCACTTCACCACTCAACATCGGCCGCCACGGTGTATGGGGATCCGGCGCGGGGAGCGCCGCCATCAAGCCGCTCGTATAGGGATGCATCGGCTGCGAAAATAACGCCTCCGTATCCGCCTCCTCGACAATCGATCCCATATACATCACCGCCACCCGATCGCTTATGTGTCGGATTACACTCAAATCGTGCGCGATAAACAGGAAAGTCAAGCCGAGTTCATCGCGGAGATCGCTCAAGAGGTTGAGGATTTGCGCTTGAACGGACACATCAAGCGCGGACACCGGCTCGTCCGCGATGACCAGCGAAGGGCTTAGCGCAAGCGCTCGGGCAATTCCGATCCGTTGCCTTTGCCCGCCGCTGAAGGCGTGCGGATATCTCGGCATGTAACTCGGGTCGAGTCCCACCATGCTCAGCAATTCCGCGGCGCGCGCCTCGCGTTCATCCCGTTTCACGCCGTAGTTGAGGAGGGGATCAGCCACGATATCCAGTACTGTCTTGCGGGGATTGAGCGAAGAATACGGATCTTGAAACACGACCCCCATGCAGCGTCGGATTTCTCGTAGCCGATTCTTCCCAAGCGCCGCCATGTCGACGACTTCGTCGTCGCCTGCCCTGAAGAGAATTTCTCCGGCAGTGGCTTCATACAGTCGCAGAATCGTCCACGCCGTAGTCGTCTTGCCGCAGCCGCTCTCCCCCACGAGCCCCAAGGTCTGACCTTTGCGCACCGAAAAACACACGTCATCGACCGCGCGGACATAACCGTCAACCCGCCGAAGGAAGCCCTTCTCGATGGGGAAGTATTTTTTGAGATGCCGGACATCCAGAATAACTTCATTGGGGTTGTTGGACAATGTCACGCTCTCCCGTATTCGGCTCTATTTCCCTTTTGTGTGAATGGAGAAAACAGGCGGCAAAATGATCCGCTTCAACCTCCTCCAGAACTGGCTGGGTCTGACGACATATTTCTCCGACAATCTCGCGACAACGCGGGTGGAAGGCGCATCCGGATGGCAGGCGAGACGCGTCCGGCACATTTCCTTGGATAGTGGCAAGTCTCTTTTCCGGTCTGTTCAACTTGGGAATCGACCGAATGAGGTCTCGCGTATACGGGTGTTTCGGATCATCAAATATCTCGACCACGGGGCCCTTCTCGACGATGCGGCCAAGATACATTACGTAAACAAAGTCCGCCATGTGCGCGATGATGCCGAGATCGTGCGTAATCAAGACAAGGGCGAGCCCCAACTCCCGCTGCATTTTCTTGATAAGCTTTAGCACTTGCGCTTGAATGGTTACGTCAAGAGCCGTCGTTGGCTCATCGGCAATTAGCGCCTTGGGATTGCAGGCTAACGCCATGGCAATCATCGCCCGCTGCCTCATGCCTCCGCTGAGTTGAAATGGATACGCGTCCATCGCTCGCTCCGGATTTGCAATGCCCGCCATGCCAAGGTATCCGATAATCTTCTCTCTAACGTTCTTGCGCTTGGGAGGCTGGTGCAGCAGAATCCCTTCGGCGATCTGGTCTTTAATCGTGTGAACGGGGCTGAAAGACGCCATCGGTTCTTGGAAAATCATGGCTATTTCGCCGCCTCTTAGCCTCCTCATTTCTCGACTTCGCGGGTTGAGTTTCGTTATGTCGATAACGCTCCCGTCGTCCTCCCGGTACTTCACTTCGCCGGATACGATTTTTCCGTTTGAGGGGAGTATGTTCAGCATTGAATACGATGTGACCGTCTTGCCGCAGCCGCTCTCCCCGACAATCCCGACCGCCTCGCCCTTATGCACGCGGATATCCACGCCGTTCACGGCGTTGACCGTGTCGTCGTCCTGCGAGAATGTGACGCGGAGATCTCTTATGTCGATTAGCCAGTCTTTGTCTGAGTTGTTATGTGCATTCATATTGACAACTATCTTATGCCGATTGACCAAGTTTCCGGTTTGCCGTAGGTGTAGTCGCCGGGCAACGGAAGCGGGACGTTACGCATTCTGTTGTGGACGACGATGTTACGTGTCGGCGAAATGGCGGCAATTTTCAACACCACGAGGAACCAGAGGTTCTCGGCGTGAATGGCAAGCATCTCGTTCTCCAGCGCGATTCTCGCCTCTTCATCCGTTTCAAGCAGAAACTTCCGGTACAACTCGTAGAGACGTTTGAAATCTTCGGGAGGCTCGTCGCCCTCGGTCCCATCGGAATGCAACCACTGCGTCCAGCGCGGAGATGCCTGATTCCACGACATCGGGTTACTCGGCACCATCGTACTCCGAACGCCTGGACGGGTCGGACGCACGCCGCCGCCAAAAGTGCCATCGCCGGTGAACATGTCAAATCTATTGGCAGCCACTCGTTCAGCAATGAATGCCGTTTCGCGCGGGTTGATGGAGATGTCGATGCCGACAGCCTTCCAATCCTGCTGCAGCATCTCCAACATGGGAACGTCGGACACGCGCAGGTCGGTGCGCGCCATCAGAACGAACTGTGCCGGCGAGCCGTCCGGAAGCAATCTCGTTTCCCGATTCGCATTCCATTTCAACCCCATCTCGTCCAGCAACCGATTTGCCAGATCGGGGTCATGGCGCGTGTAGGCGGTGTACTTCTCCGTCTCGCCGTGATATGGGGGGCCATCCGCGGGCGCGGCGTTGGAAACAACCATTAGCCCATCGCGGAAAACCTCGTTCATTTCGTCGCGATCCATAGCCACCGAAAGCGCGACGCGGAAGCGTCTGTCCAAAAAGACTTGGCGCACGGCGGAATTTTCATGGGTCAAATTAAAGAAGATTGTCGTGATAAACCCCGGACTACCGAACGCGGGCGTGGTACGGTAATCCCCGACCTCCTCATTTTCTCTGAAGTGTGACGGATTATCGCAGCAAGCAAATTCCACGTCCACGTCGCCGGCGAATATCTTGAGATATCCGGTCTCCAAATCGTTGACAAGGAAGTTCTGTACCCCGTCAAGGTATGGAAGCTGGTTCCCCTTCGGATCAACTTTGAAGTAGTACGGATTTCTCTCAAGCGCCCAGACAAGAGAGCCCCGCTCATTTATCGCCATCCACGGGGCTATCGTCGGCGCACCGGGATGACTAATCCCCAAAACGCCGGTGCTCCATACATCCATTTTGGCGTTGAACAGTTTTTCCCAAGACGCAAACCCCTCCTTCTTCAACGTGTCGCGCAGCGCCTCCGGGGTGGTATACTCCGGATGGAACTGCCCCATGTAGTGTTCGGGAAGGTACGGATGGAACTGAAAGCGGCCCATCTTGTCAAGGAACAGCGGGTTGGTTCTATTGAACGTAAATTGAACAGTATAATCGTCAATTTTCTCAATGACGCCCATCTCGCCATCCGAGCTCTTCAAGCTGGAAACGCCGCTCGGATTGAGCCCCTCATTCAGCGCGAACGCCTCGTACCAGAACATCACCGCATCGGCATTGAACGGCATCCCGTCACTCCATTTCATGCCTTCGCGCATGAAGAAGGTATACACGGTTGAGCCGTCATTCACGTCCCAATCCTTGAACACATTGGGTTCGAGCGACTGTACGTCCGACGAGTAGTTGACCGGATGCGTGACCATGGCGTCCCATAATTTGTTTGATGTAGGTCCCGGCAGGTATATCTTGCGCCAATAGCCGCCATACTCCCCGATGCCGTCTACGGGGACACAGACCAACGGCTCCAACGGGAGTCTTTCGTCAACAGGCGGCAACTCTCCCGCCGCGACTTTTTCGCGCAGCGCAGGGGCTTCGTTGAAGCGGGTGATAGCATTCCCCGTCGCCGCCTCATAGTCTGCAGGGGTTGCGTAAACATCCACAATGGGCACTTCGCCGGCAAGGACAAGCTCCCTGAGCATCTCAAAGCGATCTTGCGGACCGAGACCGTCTCCGTACGCAACGGCTAACGGGAACAGTATCAAAATCACTCGGAGTATGATTAATCGGGGAGGTGAAAGTTTCCGAAGAAGGGGTGATCGAGGATTTAATAATCGTCGATACGATTTCATCTTAAGAGCTTGTTTGAATAATAGACAATTGAGATTGGTGGACACTTTTCTGCTACGGAAGAAACCGAGTTTTCAAGAAAAAGGGGATCTCTATGGGATCTCTTAGGACTTACGCAGTTGAACCCTCAAAGCCTTGTAGTTCGGCGGTTTATCACCACCCCACACGCCTCTCCACGCCCGATAAATCGGGCAACTACAGCAGAGGCCCCATCCATGAGACCGTAGGGAACAACGATCGTTGTTCCCTACACCTGACGGGCAACTACACACTGACAATAGCGTGAAGCATAATGGCTGATTGGTTAAACTTTTTGGCAAGAAACGAACGCCGAAATTGGAGCGACAATTCGGAGCAAGAACGTGAACAAAACGCCGATTTTGAGCAGTTGATACCGTTTTTGTCGAGGTTATTGCGGCATTTGGTGAAAAATGAACCCGAATATAGGTACAACAGTAGGTACAAAAGGTGAACAAAACGCCGAATTCGGGAGCGCGTTCACATCCTTTTGAGTCGCGAGATCCTGTGGTGAAGCGGTTTCCCACGCGCCCGGAGGTGAACAAGATGTTAACATTCGCAAAAACGATCCGTGATTTCTTACCGGACAACGCCCGATGCGGAACGAGCAAATAAGCGCATGATGAACATAATTTCCTTTTGCTCAGCCGGGTCAAACGGGTGGTTGATAGAGGATTCAGTGAAATTGTAACGCGGTCGCGCATCTTACTCGCTCTCCAGTTGTCCGAGTGGTTTGGATTTTACGGGATTATACCTTCATGTGCGTTTAGTTTTCACGTATATACACTCGGCGTTGGATAAAGTTGCATTTTTTCTTGGGGAAAAGACAGTTGCCAGTTGCCTGTGGTCAGTTGCCAGTAAAGGCAGCGGGGCGGATTGTCTGAATGAGATCTCTATCGCCTTCGCTATCCGCTCAGTTGAAGGATCCCTATCGCACTCATTATTCACTCGCTTGATTCTACTTCAAAATTATCATCCGCCGCGACACAACATAATCCCCCGCCCGGAATTGATAAATGTAAATCCCGCTCGCAACCGCTTCCCCGCGTTCGTTCCTTCCGTCCCAATACGCCGCTTTTCCACGCGCCGCGTAATATCCCGCCGCCTGATTTCCGAGCGCCAACCGCCGCACCAGCGTCCCCTTTGTGTCATAAATCGTAATCGCCACCGCTGCCTCGCGCGCGAGACGATACGGTATCCACGTCTCCGGATTAAAGGGGTTCGGGTAATTCGGCAACAGCGACGTCTCTTTCGGCGACAACACCGCAAGCAACTGTTGGAGGAAGCGGATTCCCCGTTGAAAATTCGCATCGCCAATGCCTGATCCTTGTGCGAGTGCGAGCCATCTCTCGACATCCGCCGCGCTAATGATCGACGGGTCTAGGGAATACGCCGAAGGCGCGGCTCCGCCACCCCCGAGCGCACCGGCAACCTGAACAAGGTCAAGGATATTCACCAACCCGTCCTTGTTGACGTCTGTCTCAGGGTTATCTGTTCCCAATCCCTGCGCTACCATCACCAAATCCAAAATATTCACCACGCCGTCCCTGTTCACGTCCGCCGGATTCTTGGGCTTGATTTTCAGATACATTTCTCCATCAACGTTTGCTACCATGTGTTCTGTGCCTATCATGCCACTGGAAACGCCTTGCACCTCCTCCGGCAGTGTGATGTGCTGTTCAGAGCCGCTGTGGTTGAACACCGCCCAGCCGTTGGTGTATTCGCGGATGTAAAGTCCTTCACGATTCTCGTAAAGTTGCGCTTTCTCTTCACTCAAAGGGCGTCCAAGGTCGGCATCCCAGAAGTTGTACCAATAGTGATCCACAGTGAGAACGTTACTACCGAACACGAGGTAGCCATCGGAATGCGTGAGGCTTAGAGTCGTGATAACTCGCATCCAGCGAAGATTCATCGGGCTATCAGGCGGTTCTGTGGGAATAATCTGGCCTTCCAAATGGTTAATCTGCGGCTTTCTGAGATTGTTGTCTGCCCACAGCAACGTCTCTTCAATTGCATTTAGACGTGCTTCAAGGTTTTCTTTACCCCCGGGACCTGGTACGCTTGATTCCATAGAGAGTCCGTTAATGTAGGGACCGGTACGCCGGGGTCTAGTAACATTAACATTGGTTGAAATCAAAAAATCTGGTCTGGCTTCAGCACGGATGCGCTGCAGGATGTTCTCTCTGGCGACTAGTTCTTCTTCATGACTTCGATGTCCTGGAAGGAAATGGATGTCCTCCCTCCCAAAATCAAAGATAACGCCATCGTACAATCCACATTGCTCGACAGCGAGAACCATCCCAACAATCATATCCTGAACTTCGGGATGAGGAAAATCAATAAAGTCCGAGTGGCGCGACAATGGCTTGCGATTTCCTTGTGCATCTCTTATCCAATGAGGCCAATCATCAGGAAAAGCATCGCTCAGCAGAGCTACATAAGGAACTAAAGCCAGGAAAACCATATTCGGATTTAGGGCGAGAAGCTCATCCCGTTGCCGCATTGCATCTTGAAGTGCACCAGCAAACTTTGTCCCTTGGTTGGTATCCTTATACCATAAGCCGAAGCTAGAACCCAGCCACAAATCGTGGAGTGCTCTCCGCTCGGTTCGTGATAATTCAGGGCGATTCTCAATCCCATCCCCAAATGCGGCGAATATGGCGGGGTTGGATTTGTTTTCAATTCTATTACGGACGGGAAGTGGTGAAAGTTCACAGTGTTCATCGTATAAAAAATCTGTTAAAGTGAGACCATCAAGCGAACTATAGTCCGAAGCCGGGTTACGTCGAATATCTAACGATTCCAAGTTTGTTAAGCTTGCCAGAGGACCGACATCAAAAATTCGATTGTCGCTCAGGTGCAATTTGGTGAGTTGGGTCAGATTTGAAAGTGGGCCAACCTCAACAATGTCATTGTGGATTAAACGTAAGTGAGTTAGTTCAGTTAAGTAGACAAGTGGACTGACATCGAAAATCCGATTGCCGCTCAGGTGCAGTTTAGTGAGTTGGGTCAAATTTGCAAGCGGACTGATATTTTCGATTCGGTTGCCATCAAGGAGCAAATCAGTGAGTTGCGTCAGATTTGCAAGTGGACTAACCTCAACAATGTCATTGCGATCCAGACGTAGAAAGTTAAGCTGGGTCAGATTTGCAAGCGGACTGATACTTTCGATTCGGTTGCCATCAAGGTGCAATTCGATGAGTTGTGTGAGATTCGCAAGCGCACTAATGTCAACAATATTATTGTGGTCTAGACGTACAACTTTAAGATGTGAAAGATTTGCAAGCGGACTAATATCTTCAATCTGGTTTCCGTTTAATCGAAGTGAGGTTAAATTAGTCGCATATCCCAGACCAGTAAGGTCTGTTATCCGGCGGTCTCGTGCATTCAACTGCGATAATTGTCCCATGTCTGCTTTCGTGGTGGGGGCACCTGCAGGCATGTTAAGGGCCTCTCTAACCGCATGTCGTAAGTTAGGATCGGGTATCTCAATGACCTGCGCCAATCCACCACTGCACACAGTAATATAGAGTAGAAAATAAAGTGGGAACTTTTGTCGTAAGTTCATTAATTTCTCCTTGTAATCTATGCAGTTTCCTAATCTAATCCGAGTTGTCACTTATTGGTTCACTCGCTAAGTGTATGTGGTAAGTGTCGGGTGGCGGCGGTTAACGTTGTCTGAACTGTGATTTATGTGATTAAGTGATGGACTATGATTATTAGTGTCTACTGCCTATGATGAGTGAATCAAATTGGTAACATGAAGTCGGTTTGATGCCGGGAAGAAACCGAGTTTTGAGGAAAAAACGAGATCTCTATCAGGATCTTCTATCGCACTCATTATCCATTCGCTTGATCACTCGCTATCCACTCGTTTGATGGTTTTCGGATGAATCACTAAGGAGTCGGAGTTTCATGTTAGCTCTATCGGCTTGAGGGTTTACAATGGGAAATCAGACGAATAATGCGTAAATTTTCTTAAATTGATCCCAATGGGGTTGGGGAACCCAACCCCTACGAAAGCGGGAAACGTAACGAATGGGTTGGGGAACCCAACCCCTACGAAGGATTGTGCGTCTGTGTAGCCCCTCTTGATTGTCGCGTTGTGATGAAATGTCAACAGAACCTATGGATTATCTTTGCTCCGCAGGCATAACCGGGACGCTAATGTGCGCGTTTGCGTCCGCTAAACTTTCGGGGGTTTCCTCCATTTGCCGGAGGCCCGACAGGGTGCGCTGATGGGCGACCCATGCCCGATCCAGAACGGGTTGCTGCAAGGTGTCCTGCTCATCGGGGCAAAGGTGCCGCATCAAAGGTTGCAGATCGGCGGGCAACGCAAGATACTCGGCGTGAGACAGCGGGCGGCAGACGGCGTTTTCCACCCCGGTCGGGGCGTAGTCATCGACGGACAACCACCACGGACACCACCGGTTAACTACAGCCACTCGATCGCGCCCGCTGGAATTGTGCAGGGGTGATGCGTGCCAACTCCGCGAGTCCTGAATATACACAGAGCCGGCGGGGGCGGTGACCTGCATGTCTCCGGGAATAGGCGCCGAAGTCGTGATACCGTCGGAGTGGCCGCGCGGATTCCGCTTTTCCTTGTGAGAGCCGGGAACCACCCATGTGCCACCCGAACTCGCATCGACATCCGTGAGATACCAGATCATCACCAAGCACATGGGGATGTCGGGGAACGGCAGGCGGATGCAACCGGCGTTCCTGCCGGCATCTCTGTTCCCGTAAGCGGACAGGTCGTGGGGCCAATCCGTGTGCCATCCTCTGGCGTCCGAGCGTCCTCTGCGGTTAACGGGTCCAAAACCGCCCGGCGCCCCGTCCGGTTTGTCTGTCTCGACCATGCGAATGTGAAGTTGCCCGATGCGCAGGTGATCGTCCAAAACGCGGCGCGCCACACCCGTAACCAAGGGGTTTGCGAGATGCTGCGCGTACCGGGGCATCCAAACGATGTCGTTGGGAGGCTTCGGGGGATGGTTCACGCGGCGCACGCGCCTTAACTCCACTCCGTCCGCCGCGTTGAGGGCGTCGCTCAAACTCGGCTCCTCCCTGCCGGTCGATTGTATCACGTCCTTTATCGCGTTTATGTTTCGTTCTATAGTGACGTGCGCCGCCTTGACCTCTTCGCACACGGCGGTTACTTCGTCCGACGGTATGAGGTTGTCGATAACGCAGAACCCGTATCGGTCAAGAGAGCCGACACAGCCGTCGATTACCTCGTCGGCGGAAAGCGTTTCGGCGCTGAAAGCGAAGGCGCGGGCGCCGCAGAGCTCCCGCGTGAAGGCTTCCGCGTCGTGGGTTGACCGCGCAAGCAGTTCTCGGGCTTCCTGCAGTTCCTTTTCTAACGACTTCACTTTTGCCTGAAGTTCGGTGGTGTTCATCTCACACTCCTAGTTATTATCTAAATGTTATAGCTGCCTCAAGACGTGCAATGAATTGCACTACTACGAACCGCCGATGATTGTCACTTATAGATTCAGAATTAGTATGAGATATACCGGCATTCGTAGGGGCGAGGTTGTCTCGCCAATGGGTTGGGGAACCCAACCCCTACGAAGGATTAGGCGTCTATGCAGCGCGCTTATACGGATTCAAAATCTAATTGTTATAGCCGAACCGAGACGTGCAATGAATTGCACTACTACGAACCGCCGATAATTGTCACTTATAGATTCAGAATTAGAGAAATGGTGGGCAGTGCCCACCCTACATAATTACTCGTCAAAAACGCCCGATGAATCGGGCAACTACAAATGCCCGATGCGTGTAACTCATTGATTGGGAATTAGTATTACTTCAAAAAGGCATCCAACTTGGCTCGCAGTTCCGCCAAGTCATCGGCGTACGCGGCGTCATCAATCAAATTGCGATTTTCACCCGGATCAGCCGCCAGATCAAACAGTTGGTCGCGCCAACCTTTTCCTTCAAAACGGAAGTATTTCAAGAAATCACGTTTGACCATGGCTGACGGTCCATTAAATGGATGGTATAACTCGCTGTAGACCTCGTTTCGCCATCCGTCGGCGCGTCCCTCCATCAATGGCACGAGCGAGCGGCCATCCAACCCGTCGGGTATAGGCACATTCGCAATTTCGCAGAGGGTGGGAAACAGGTCAACCAGCGAGACGTTCTGTTGGACGATCTCGTTTCCGTTCGGAAATCGCTGTTGCCATGATATGAAGAACGGCACTCGTACCGACGCCTCAAAATACTGTTGCTTTTCCCAAAGCCCCTTCTGTCCCAGCATCTCGCCGTGATCGCTGAGAAAAATAATCACAAAATCGTCGAGTATGTCCAATTCCTCGAGCTTGGAGATTAGCCGCGTGTACTGCATATCCACCCACTCAATCATGCCGTAGTAGGCGGCTGTCGCCCGGTGCGCTTCGCGGTAGGTCACATCCTTCCCTATCTTCACTTTGAAGAACTCGTGGCAGTCGAAGTTGGAGGGCAAATCTTCGACATACGGTTCCACGCGATGCATGTAATAGTTAAACAGATCTTCGGGGCATTGGTAGGGGTAGTGCGGACAGTTGAGGCTCACCGCGAGCAACAGCGGGCGGTCGCCGGGCCTATCGTGAACTTCGTCAACAAAATACTCGTCGAGAATCATCAAAGCGCCTTCGACAGCGTACCGGTCGTGCGGCATCCATGCCCCTTTTCCGACGCGGGCGTTGGCAATCTCTTTGGCGGCAGACCATTTGCCAGTCCCTTCCTCGGTAAATGTCGCGGCGGTATGAACCGGACCATCTACGGGTTCGTAGCCGTTCGGTCCCCGGATGTCGCGCCCGATGCGTTCGTGCCAGCCGTGCATCTGATCGGGGCCGACGAAGTGCATCTTTCCGGCGCTTACCGTTCTGTAGCCGTAGCGTGAGAGGTGTCCGGGAAGGGTGAGCACGTCGCTTGGCAACGGGCAATCGAAGCCGGTGCAGCCGCTGTTTCGAGGATAAAGCCCCGTCAGGAAACTCTGGCGCGCCGGCACGCAGACCGGCGCCGACGTGTAGGCGTTCCGAAAGTATGCGCCTTGGTTAACGAGACGGTCGAGGGTCGGCGTGCGAATGTGCGGATTCCCTTCGACAGACATCAGGTCAGGGCGGTGTTCGTCGTCAATCAGCAGTAGAATATGGGGCTTCTTTTCAGGCATAAATTCTCCAGCGTCAATCAGCCAGATGAGTGGATTAAGTCAGTAAATTAAAGTCAGTTTGATTCCGGGAAGAAACCGAGTTTTGAGGAAAAAAGGGATCTCTATCGCACTCGCTATCCACTCGCTTGATCGGTTTCGATGAACCATCCCGGCATTACGCGACGCCCCATCCGCGATATTTGTCGGGGTTTGCAAACTCTTGTCCCAGATCAAGGAATCCGCGGGGGCCTCGTTTCCCGTAGTCAAACGGATCGCGGGTCATCTCCATCCAACGGTGAAGTCGAGTCTCCATCTCTTCCACAACGGGACGCGCCTCCGCCGCATCGGCAAGGTTTACCATCTCCAAGGGATCTTCCGATCGGTCGAAAAGCCAGGGACCTCGTTCATTGGCGTACCAGCGGGCATAAGTCCATCGGTTCGTACAGACACCACGCCACCGCCCTACCCAGCCATCCCGATCGGGCCAACCGTTTGCCATGTTTTGCAGATACACGGAGTCGGAAGCCAACTGGTCGAGTTCGTCGTCACGGGAATCTCTACTCCGGAGAGCTAATCTCTCGCCTGTCGGGCCGGACTCCCCGCGCCACACGCTTGAGACATCCCGTCCCTGCAACCCGTCCGGCAGGGGGACGCCGCAGGCGCCGAGCAGCGTCGGCATGATGTCGATGGCGCCCATAAAGGCGTCGCTGCGCGTTCCGGCAGGCACTCCTCCAGCCCAACGCACGACAAACGGAACGTGGATCGACTCCTCATACGGCGTGGCTTTGGAGGCGCGCATCGACTCGTGCATCCAGTGGTCGAACGGCTTGCCGTAACCGTGGCTGGAGAGATGGTCGCCGTGGTCGGACGTGTAGCAAACGATGGTGTTATCGCCGATACCGAGGCGATCCAGCGCCGCCATGAGTCTCGCCATCTGTTCGTCAAGCCCGGTGCAGCATCCGTAGTAGTCGGCGATTTCTCTTCGCGCGAAGTCCTCCATCTGTTCCGGCACGTTGCCTGGCACATCCATCTCGGCGGGGTCGTAAATCGAATGCGCCTCCGGGTACTGCTCATAGGGCCAATGCGGCGGACGCCAAGACACGAACAGCGCGAACGGATCCTCGGGTCGGGAGTCCAGATGCCGTTCCATGAATCGGATCGCCAAATTTGTCTCAACCTCCGGCGCCCAACCTTCGTAAAGCGTCGGTCCCGACTCATTTTCGTAATAACTGCGGTCAAAGAATCCGGAGCCGCCATGGAGCGCCGCGAGATAATCCAAACCGTAGCGTTCCTCCTCCGGATAGGGACCTTTGCCCAGATGGAACGTCCCCACGTGTCCCGTGCCGTAACCGTGCTCGCGCAAAGTACCCGGCAACGTCGGGATGTCGGTTCGCGGGCGATATTCGTTGTCAATGACAAGGTTCTGCCATCCGTACCGCCCGGTGAGCAGAATGGCGCGATACGGCGAACACAAGGGATGGTTGGAAAACATATTGTCGCACACCATCCCGTCGGCGGCGAGACGGTCTATCGCCGGCGTTTGAACAACGGGGTTGCCGTTACACCCGAGCGCGCTATAGCGTTGCTGATCGGAGAAAACAAACAGAATATTGGGGCGATTCATGGGAATTTCCGTATGTAGCAATAATTAAGATAGGACTTACGCAAAGCAGATAGACGCGAGCGGTAAAAAGTAGTAAACTAAGGAACAAGGAGGTAAAGATGGCGAAACCGACACGAATTGATTACTGTCAGTATCTGCTGAGCAGTCCAATAAATTATACCTTGACCCATTTTGCTGACCACAGCGAGGATTTTAGTCATGACATGATAAACCGTTATCTAGCAGGAGATCGCATTCCCCCTCGTTTTGTATGGGAAAACGTTAAACCCTACCTGGTTCAAGTTGAAGAAGGATATGTCATCTTTGATGATACGGTTTTGGACAAACAGTACGCCCGGAACATTGAGTTAGTGCGTCGTCAATACAGTGGTAATGCACACGGTGTCATCAACGGCATCGGTGTAGTCACCTGCGTTTATGTGAATCCTAACTTAGACCGATTCTGGATAATTGACTATCGGATTTACGACCCAGAGGGAGACGGTAAAACGAAGTTAGACCACGCCAAGGAAATGTTATCTCTAGTGGTCTACCAGAAACATCTTCTTTTTCAAGCGGTGTTGATGGATAGTTGGTATGCCACCAAAACCCTCATGTTGCACATCGAAGAACTGGGGAAAACGTATTACTGCCCACTGAAAACCAATCGGCGTGTTGACGATTCAAATGGCGCTGAACCCTTCCAACGGATTGACAACTTAGTTTGGACACAAACCGAACTTAATGCAGGCAAACGCATCAAAATCAGAGGGTTTCCCAAAAACCATAAGGTGAAATTATTTCGGGTGGCGTCTTCTACCGGACGCACAGATTATGTCGTAACTAACGACTTAGCTCAAAACGACACCTCAGTTGTACAACAAGCGTGTAACTGGCGATGGAAGATTGAGCAATTTCACCGAGAAGCCAAACAACTCACCGGCCTTGAACGGTGTCAATGTCGTTTGGCTCGAATTGTTCGTAATCACATCGGTTGTTCATTGTTAGTCTGGATTCGACTCCAGGCTATTGCGTATCAGACTGGTCGAACGATTTATCAGGTCAAACACGGAATGTTGAGTGAATTTTTACGACAACAATTGAAATCTCCTGCAATCAGTATGGTGTTTGCGTAAGTCCTATAAGAGTATTTGCGCGCGCCTGCATGAGCGATCTCCGAATCGCGACCTGTCGGGAATCGGAGAGGGATCTCTATCGTGTTCCTTAACCAGCCGCTTGATCTGTTAGTCTGCCCATGCCACAATCTAACAGATTGTGGTACAGAAGGATGTCAATACCTACAAAGATGTGTACTTACTTAGTCGCAATGACTATAAATCCTCTTGGGCGTAGGCTTCCCACAATGTGTTGATTTCATCGGCGGATAGCGGTCCGCTGCGGAGAATCAAGCGGTAGCGATGACGCATTGCCGACCCGGCGGGCAAGTCGATGGATTGCGGAATGCACGGCGAAGGGTTAATCCCCCGCTGTCCGTCCACGCGCCACTTCACCGGATGTCCGGGATTGTCGGGATGATCGCAGGTGGTGATTCCGGCGCCAACCTCGCTGTTTTCTATGGGCATGTACAAGTCGACCCACGCCGCCGCCTGCTGCTCGGTGTCGTCATCCGCCATGCCGAAGGAGTTGAGAACGGTCGCCCCGTAATCGCTCCGATACGGCATACGTATGAACAATCCGCCGTACTCGTGTTGTTCGATGCATACATCCGCAACTGAGCGCAGCGTCCAATCGAGGTCAAGGAAAAACAGATTGCCTTCGGCGCGCAACGACCAATCTTGGCGCTCCGCAATTACATGGCTACCGTCCGCATGATGCCAAACGGTCTCAATCCTCCAACGCGGCGGATCCGTTTCCAAGATGCGCGGTATGCTGGGTTTAATCAGACCGACCACCTGATTGGGACGCTGTCCCGGATAGTGCCAAAAGTCGCAGCCGTTGACGTCGGTGAACGCCGTCTGAATCCCGTGCTGGTGTGGATGGTGCCACGGGCTATCCGAGGTGAGGCAGATGTTGCCATCCGCGGTGCGCAGCGGATGGATGTAAGGTAACATGCCCGGTCGGGCGTTGTGCTGCAACACCACTTTGCCGAGAGAGAGGTCATCGACAAACAGACAATCGTTCTCGGAGCGGAGATTCCAGCGTGAAGCGTCAGACATAAGATTTCCTCCTTTTAAATTGTGATTATCCTCGGGATGTGTCATTCTACATGACGCGTCTTGATGCCTCCCCACGTCAGAGGCAGTTTCTCCCGCAGACTGACAGAGAGGCTCATGATGCCCTTTATTTCGTCATCAGTCATCGCCCTATTCCAAAATCGGACTTCATCGTATCTCGCGGAAAAGAACCCAGCACCCGGATTGCCGCCATCACCCACCGCATGAATGCCCATCCATATCTGTTTTCGGGCTTTCTCGCTGTCCGGTTTGTCGTTAAGCGCTCTCGAGAAGTCGCCCGCCCGTCCGACGAAATCGCCATCAATATAGGCTCTAAGCTCCTTGGCAGCCTCATCGCGTACCCCGGCGATATGGTGCCACTCCCCATCGTTGAGTTTCGGCTTTTCCGTTATGACGCCGGGCGTGCCGTTGCCCGAAGCCACGAACACATTCACCGCGGCAAACCGAAACTTGTCGTCCCCGTCAATGTCCGAGAAGAAGAACATCGACCAATGGCCTTTGGTGTGTCCGTCGCGCCCATGCCCTCCGAAGATGAGATGCCCGTGGAAGCCTCTAACGACATCCTCCGGCACCCTGGGCGCCTCCGCCGTGGTCATCAACCAAAGTTCGACGGTGAAGGAGTTTCGCTCCGCCTCGATCAGTTCGGGTGTCAGACCGATTTCCACATATCCGGTTTCGCCATCAAGTTGCAACGCCCTTCCCCGTTTTCCTTGGACGATTTTTGTTCCGCCGATGATTTTTCCGCCATTCGTTTTGCCGGTGAGATCTCGCGCTATCCCGCCAGTCACGCCATCAAAGGGCAGGTAGAACAACAAACTGTCGTCGAAGGCGTTGATGGGCAGAATCGCCGCTAGTAGAAGAATGGCGGATGTTATCGCGATGGATAGGTTGATTTTGTTTCTTGGCATTTTATTGTCTTGGTTAGTGGGGGTGTTTTGACGGATATCATAACAGGAATTGGCGGGATGGTCAAGGGGATGATACGGAAATACCAGGGGAATCGCATCTGATTTTTGGCATAAGGAAGATTGGAAGGATGGAAGACGGGAAGGGTGAAAAATTTCCGTCCACCCATACCTCAAACCAGTCGAAGCGTTGGGTTTCACTAAAGATTTTGGGGTCTTTTAGCGGTATCGGTGTCTGGGCGCGGTTAGCCTATGGACGGGTCGTTCTTGATGTGCCGTTCAACCCAACCTACGCCTCCCTTCTAATTTCCCTCTGCACCACGAGCCTTAATCTCACCCCAAGCCATAGGCAGCTTCTCCAACGGCTCCACCGCGAGCGTCATGTATCGCGCGGCGTCGGCTTGGGTCATGGCGATGTTCCAGAAACGAACTTCGCTTCGTCTACTGTGGCGGGAAAGAATCCGGTGCCGGTCTGTTCGGCGTGATTCGGTATGTGAACCCCGATCCAGATGTGTTTTCGCCCGCCGTCAGTCTTGTTGAGACTTCGGTTGCGTTCGCCCTCCGCGCCGACCAGACGTCCGTTGATGTAAAGCCGAATTTCTTTGGCGTCTTCGTCGCGAACGGCGGCGATGTGATGCCACTCCCCGTCGTTCAGGTGAAACGCGTTGTCCGCGACCACACCTTGCGGGCCGCCGCTGGTGTGCGAATTGACGTTCATGGTGTAGAACGAGAGATTGTCCCCGTTTTGCAGGAACATTGACCAGTGACCGTGAAAGTGTTCATCGGGCCCATATCCCCCGAACACGAGATAGCCGCGCAGTCGTTTGACCGGTTGATCGACGGCAATTTCCGGACCTTTGGCTTTGGTTTTGGTTTTGAGCCATAACTCCGCGGTGAAGGAGTTCCTCTCGGCTTCGATCATGTCGGGAGTCAGTTCAATCTCCAAGTACCCGCTTTCGCCATCCAGTTCCAGCGCTTTGCCGCGAATCCCCTGAACAATTTTTGCGCCGCCGTTGATAATTCCGCCCTTCGTTTTTCCGGTCAAATCCCGCGCCAGCTTCCCGTCGCCGCTATCGAAGGAAAGGTAAAGCAACAGGTTCTCGTTAACGGCTTTGACGGGCGATAGCGAGGCTATCAGGAACATGCAGGTTGCTGTCGTAATGAAAAGGACCTTTGTTGTTCTCATGAATTCGTACTCCCAGCGATCGAGTTATACTTTGCGTTGGGTATTATTGCGCTTTCTTTCCCGGTGATTATTGTTTGTAATAGTGATTGTAGGGTGGGCACTGCCCACCATCAACGCGGTCACGTTGCGCGCCAGGGGAGCCAACCAATTATCCCAAACTGATCGGAATGGTGGGCAGTGCCCACCCTACAACTACCGCTAAGTGTTTCAATCGTCAAAGACGCCCGATGAATCGGGCAACTACAAGCGCTCAATGAATTGAGCAACTACAAGCACCCGATGCGTGTAACTCATTGATTAGGAATTGGTATTAGCCAATATACTAGCGATATCTATTGAATGTGTCAAGAAAGATGTGCAAATCCGAGGCGACGCAAGGGTGAAAATCCAGAAACCGAGTTTTGCGGAAAAAACTCGGTTTCTTCGCGCGCAACGGGGTTACGGCATACGGAGTGCCTACTGCATTGTGCCGCCGAAGAATATGAACCGAGGGTTACGGCATACGGAGTATGCCTACTACATTGTGCCGCCGAAGAATATGAATCGCCCCATGATGTCGCCGATAATTGTCCAGACGCTCCCGACGATGTATTCTCCCAAGATCAGCCCCAAGAATAGAGGACGGGCGCGGCGGTATTGCCCGACACCGCCGTACCTTATCAGCAGCCACTTCATCGCGAAACCGATAAACATAGAAAACCAGAAGTGGTTGATGTCGAGGCTGTTCGCTATGGCATAGCCGCCGGGGTGCAGCCGCCACCAGAGGAAGCGTTGGCGCATGGCGATCAGAAAGATTGAAACGCCAAAGCCGATGCCTATGGTCTGTATGCCGGAAACCTCGATCTTATTGGAGGGATAGGCGATCCAATCCGCCACGCGCGTGTAGATAACATCGGCGAACCGCTGCAGCGAACTGCCGCCGGAGGTGTAAGCCACGTGCAGGTAGACCCAGAACAGACTGAGCGTCCCGACAACGAGCGCCGCCGCCATTGCCAGAAATATCCGCCGACTGCCCAGCCCGGCACGGTCAAGCAGCGCCAATCCCTCCATCTGATGCGGCTGAGGGTGGCCTCGGTAGGTGAAGTTGAAGAATCCCAACATCGACATCACCGTCAAGTTCCGATATCCTATGCGACGCGCCCCGAAAACATCGGGCAGCATCTGATCGGGGCCGGTGAAATGAAAATCGTGCATGGGGACGCCCATCTCGGCTCGAAATCGGGTCAATCCGAGCGAAACCAGATAGTAGAGCAGGAAGAACGCGAGGCTCAACCAGATTGCCATCCCCGCTTGCCACAGGAACAGGGTCATGAATCCTATCCCGAGAATTATCGTCAAAACCGCTTTGCGGTACATCATCGGGTCATCGGGATTGAACCTGGACGCACGCCCGAACATAACGCCGAGATATTTTCTGTTCACCCAGATTGCGACCAACGCCATTCCGACCAACGCGCCGAACGATTGCTGATTGAGTGAAACCAGATACCCGGTATAGGCAACATGCCGCGCGCCCAGCACTTCCGCGATAATCCGTTGAACCTTCATCAGAAAGAAAAAGAAGGCGCAGGAGAACGACATATCCAGCGGCATGAAGAATCCCAAGCCGATGACGGGAAAGACGAAACCGAGTTGCAGGCTGCCCATGGCGTTCCAGGGTTTGGTGGTGAATAGATTGGACAGTTCGTTTTCGTACGGGTGGATACGCAGCCTCGGAACGGCGGGGTAGAGCGACGCCAGACCGTTTATCAACGCGATTCCGCCGGAGATTCCGAAGCCAATCCATAACAGCCGACTCTTAAAAATGGGCGTTCTCGGATTCGTTATCTCGAGCGGCAATTGGATAATCGGATAGGAGAGTCGCTCATTTTCCACCCACGGACGCCTGAACAACACGGCAATGGCGCCCATAACCATAACCAACATCACGACAAACGCCGACCAGCACAAGGCGGGGATGAGCCAGGGTTCGATGTGTTGCTCGACATATAGCGTGGACTCGCCCCGGAAGTAAGTTTGCAGCACGCCTTTGTCGCTTACCGATAACCAAGACGGGATATACCGGGCGAACAGGTTCTGCCAGTCGTTCTCCGGGGAGGCGACTCGGAAGGGGTATTCCATGACCGGCACCAGCGTTTGCATCATCTGAAACGACTGTATCGCCGAGGTCAGGCTTAACATGATGTAAACGGTTATCAATTCCCCGTGCGTCAGTGATAGCCGCGGCGCGAACTTCGCCATCGGACGGTTGAACAGAGCTAACACAAACACGATGAACACGACATTGAAGAAGGGGGAGATGATAGTGGGAATCGACTGATACTGATAGGGTTGGCGGGAGATAACTAACCAGTAACAGTTAATCGGGATGAGGACCATTCCGATTAGGATGATCCGGAGTGAGATTGCTGGCGGTCGGGTTTGTTTCAAGACACTTTTTTCTCTGGTTTATGGTCTATCGTAGGGGCGAGGTACCCTCGCCCGACGGGTTGGGAGACCCAACCCCTACGAATGATATTGTTGATTGGCGTGTGCGTATTCGTAGGGGGCGAGGTTTCCTCGACCAACGGGTCGGGGAACCCAACCCCTACGAATGATATTGTTGATTGGCGTGTGCGTATTCGTAGGGGCGAGGTCCCCTCGCCCGACGGGTTGGGGAACCCAACCCCTACGAATGATATTGTTGATTGGCGTGTGCGTATTCGTAGGGGCGAGGTTCCCTCGACCAACGGGTCGGGGAACCCAACCCCTACGAATGATATTGTTGATTGGCGTGTGCGTATTCGTAGGGGCGAGGTCCCCTCGCCCATCGGGTCGGGGAACCCAATCCCTACGGCTTCTGGGGTTGGGGGACCCAACCCTACGGTTGAGGGCGTTTTACGCCGTGCGTAAGCCTTCCCGCGGCGCCGTAAAACGGATCGTCTTTATCCAGCGGCAAGGTGACCGGCTGACGCTCCTCAGCCGATTTGTATATCGCTCGCACCACCTCCACATGGTGGCGCGGCACATCGATCGGCACGAGCGGCTCCGTGTCGTTGAGGATGCTTTCCAAGAAAAGTCGGCTCTGGTAGGCTTCGGTTGCGGTTTCCGGAACGCCAGCCACTTCCGACCTCAAGCTTTCCAACGCCTCTACCGCAGCCGAATTGTCGCTTGATGCGAACGTGGTGTCCGCCTTCCAATAGTTGCTTCTCCCCATCGCCGTGTTAAGCGGAGGAGAATAATACGCCTCACCGACCAACATAGAGGCATCGTACCCCAGAACCTCGATGCGCCCTTCCGGTGTCAGCGGCTGTTTGTGGTTAAGTAGCGAGGCGTGGATGCTGCCGGTGGCGCCGTTTTCGAACTTCACGACCGCCTGACTCAGGCTTTCGTGCTCGATCTGGCGAAGAGTAGGTCCCGAATAAGCGAAGATTTCCACGATTCGCGAACCGAGGACCCACAAGAACGGATCGATAATGTATCTGCCGTGATGGAACGAGGCTCCGCCGCCCTCACCCTCCCAGGTGCCGTGCCAGCGCTTGTAGTAACTTTGCGGACGATACCAGTTCAGTTCGACGCGGGCGCTGCCGATCTTGCCCAGTTTGCCGCTTTCCACAGCTTTACGCGCCAGAACCATCCCGCGCGGATAGCGCGCCCCGCACTGGGAGTGGAATTTTACGCCAGCCTTCCGAACGGCGGAGCTCATGGCATCCGCCTGCGCTACGCTGCACGCCATCGGTCCCTGCGTGAAGACATGGCGCCCCGTCTCGGCGGCGGCGACCGTCGGCTCCTGCCGAACCGGGGGCGTCGTGAGGAGCGCTATCGCCTGCACGTCACTGTCTTTCAGCAACTCTTCATGGGTACGATACTTCCGAATCTTTGTCCCGGCGGCAATTTCAGCAGTCTCCGCCATTTGCCCCAGGCGCTCGCGATCCTCCGGCGCGCGCGCCTCCGAACGCATCATACGCGCGCGGTGGGCTTCCATGGCATAGCCCTCACTGAGCGTAGTTCGTGTCTTTTCAGCCAGCTCATCCACAAAATCCGCCACAGCCACCACTTGTGCGATGTCTGCCAGACTTGCGTAAATGTCCGCGTACAGTCGTGAAATTCCGCCGCACCCGACGAATCCAACGCGAATTCGTTCATCTGTCATATTGTTTTCTCCTGTTGTTTGGGGAGTCGGGAATTGGAATTCCCTCCTACCAGTGATCAGCCGCTATGGGAAAAGTGTGTACATGTTCTTGTTCAGGATTACGCCGACAAGGCTCCACAGACTGCCCGCGAGGAATTGACCGAAGATTAAGCCCAAAAAGAAGGGCAGCGCTCGGCGATACGATCTGACCCCGCCGCCGGCAAACAGTAACTGTTTGAACAACCAACCCAAAAAAATGGAAAACCATAACCATCCCATTGCCCAACCGTCGCTCACCGCGTATCCGACAGGGTAAAAGGGCCACCATAAGAATCCTTTTTTCAAGATGGTGAGAATAACCGTAAACACAAACCCGAATGTCATGTGTTGGATCGATTCGATGTCCGTCGTTTGGGGAAATGCAATCCAGTTCTGGAGTCGCCCAAATTCACCGACACCCCAGCGTTGAAACTGATATTTGTGGTAAATGGCGACATGCGCGCCGATAGACATAATCGCGCCGACGATTGACGCCACAATCATCGCCACCACCAGACGATTCTCGCTCAACTTGAAGTGAGATCCGATCTTGAATCCTTCCAACTGATGGGGCATCGGATGAGAACGATAGCCGTACGCCAACCACGACAAAAGCGTGGTATTCGTTAAATTCGCCGCGCCGAGAGGTCTCGTTCCCATGAACCAAATCATCATCTGATCCGGATGCGCCCCGTGCAACTCGTGCGTCGGGGGCCCGAGTTCCGCCCGCATTCGCGTGATTGCGGTGCAGAGCACATAATAGATGACGAAGTAGCTAATCACCACCCAAGGCGATAGTCCGGCAAGAAGCCAAAAGACAACCACGAACGTTATGCCCAAAACCAGCCCGACCACGGCAAACGGATATAGGGGATCGGCGGATTTGCCCGTAAACATTCCGCGTAATCCGCGCATGATGTGCCGTCTGCTCGACCAGACAACCATAACACCGATGCCGATCCACGCGCCCGCCCGCTGTTGTGTCTGCATCGCGGAGGCGGTCGTCCAGCCCGTCGCGTTGAAGAAGACATCCTGCGCCTGCCAAAACAGGAAAAAGAGCCACAACGACAGTGACAGATCCAGCGGCATCAGATACCCGAATCCGATAGCAAACGGGTAAACGTAGATTGGCAACATCCCGGCTCCGCCCCAACCGATGGTGTTCCACGGCTTTTCGGTAAACGGAATAATATACTTCGCTTTCAGAGCGGGAACGATGGGATAGAGAAAGTTAAAGCCGGCGAGAATCTCCAACGCGAACGCAAGCCCGAAACTGATCCAGATAAATTTGTTGGAGAACAGTTTTGACGTGTTGCCGATGACTTCAACGGGCATCACTGTCAGGGGGTAACTTAGTTTTTCAAACTCAATCCACTGTTTCCTGACGATGATGTTCATGCAGAGCATGACGAAGAGCAGGACTATTACGAGCGCGGTCCATGCCAAGATCGGTGTCAGCCACGCATTGAGATATTCGGCGGTCCAAAATCTCTCGAACGCGCTCTTGTCACCCTCGAAATAGCCTTGCAGAATGCCCCGATCCTCGACAGCGAGCCATGTGGGAATGAATCGGAAGAAGAGGTCTTCCCACTCGTTCTCCGGAGTCGCGTACCAAAAGGGGTTCGCCATCAGCGGCACCAACTGCCGGATGATGTCGTGCCCGGCGAGCGCCGTCGCGACGGAAACCATGATGTAGGTCATCGCCAATTCGGCTTCGCTCAACGCCAAACCCTTGAAGAAACGTTTCAACAACAGGTTGAGGGCGGCCAAACTGAACAGTGTAAAGAGCACCGTGGGAAAGATAGAAAAGTCCGTTAACTCATAGACGACTCGATTCTCTGCGGATATAATCCAGTAACAGTTGAGTATAATCAGGATGGAGCCGAAAATCAGCGTGCGGACGATGAATCTGCCCGTCGTGCTCGTATCGGCATGAGTTAACGTGTCTTTTTCTTGTCTCATAGTAACGATTTGAGGTAACCGTTTAGCGGTTTGTCCGCTAAGTATTTAACGCTGACTGAAACCGAGTTTTTTCTTGAAAACTCGGTTTCTTCCCAAAATTGTATTCGCTTCGAGAGTACTACTTCACCCGTTTTGCCCAGTCGCGCCAGACATCTATCATCCGTTTCAAAACTTCCGGATGCTTCGCCGCCAAGTCTACCGACTCCGTGCGGTCTGTTTCGAGGTCATAAAGCTCCCAGTTACTCAGTTCTCCGGGATCGCCATGCCCAATGCCTTTCCAGTTGCCGTGCCGTACCGCTCTGTCCTCGCGCTGCCTCCAGAACAGCCAATCATGCCCCTCTCGGCGATTGCCTCGGAACACGGGCAAAAGACTCTTGCCCGCGCAAGGGGTGAGTTCTTTCCCTTCGTAGTCTTCGGGATACTCAATGCCGGCAACCTCGCAAAGCGTCGGCAAGATGTCCATGGCGTGCCCGAACTCGCGAGTAATTGCCCCTCCGTTGTTGGTTACTCCGGGCAAACGAACGATGAGCGGCGAGGCGATGCCGCCTTCATACAGGCTCTCCTTGAAACTACGCAGCGGCGTGTTGTGCAGCGAACCCCAACCGGGACCGGGTGAACAGTAGGTGTCGATTCCGCCGGGAATTATGTCCGGCGTATCGCGATCCGCCCTCTCGTACCCGTCGCCTCCGTTGTCCGACAAAAAGAGAACAATCGTATTTCGGTCCGCGCCGCAATCCCTGAGAGCCTGAAGGATGCGACCGATTCCCTGATCCATGCAGTCAATCATGCCGGCGTAGATAGCCATGCGCAAATCTTGCCACTCCTTATCTGCCTCGTCAGCCCATGAAGGAAGATCCGGGACGCGATCCGGCAACCGCGTTTCCGGGGACAGCAAGCCCATATCAAGTTGTCGGTCGTAGCGATTCCTTCGCAACTCTTCCCAACCCGACATAAATTTTCCGCGATACTTTTCCAGATCTTCCCGTTTGGCTTGGAGCGGGCTATGCGGCGTTAAATGAGCGACATAAGCGAAAAACGGATCGCCCTGTTTGCCGAAATGTTTGATCGTTTTTACCGCATGGTCGTTGATCGCGTCCGTGAGATAGTAATCGTCGGGAAACTCCGACACGACTTCGTGATTGTGCATGACCGGAGGCCGAAATCCTCCGAATTTAAGGTCGCGCAACGCCGGATTGAAATAATTCGACGGAATATCGGCGAAGCCGTAATACTCGTCAAAGCCCCAGTCCAACGGACTGCCCTGTACCGGCACATTCCACTTTCCGCTGATGGACGTACGGTAACCCGCCGAACGCAGGAGTTGCGCGATGGTGACGCAGTTCGGAGACAACCTAGTGTTTCGCTCATCCACGTAGCAATACAACCCGGTCATTAGCGAGGCGCGAGTAGGCACACAAACCGGATTCACGCAGAAATCACTGAACCGCAACCCCTCGGCCGCCAACCCGTCAAGGTGCGGCGTTTCGATTTCGCCGCCGTAACAGCCAGCGTCCGACCACCCCATGTCGTCCGCCATTATTAGAACGATGTTGGGTCTATCCGTCTCCGTCTCATTAGAGGCGGTGTTCGCGGTATACGGCGCGATGGCTGATGCCGTAGCTGCGCCTCCCGCCATCTTGAGCAGGTCGCGTCGGGTCAATTTATAGTTAATTCCATTCATTTTACGTATGTTTCGGTAGGCGCGGTTTCCAACCGGTCCGACGAGATCGGATAAATACCGGTTCGGTCAGAAAACCGAACCTACCGCAGTGTATAACTCAACGATGGGCTCCCTCGCCGACAGTATCGACGAAACTGGTATAGCCGGGGCCTCCGGCGCCGACATAGCCGTAACTGGCGCCGGATTCGTCCGGGCTTACCCAAAAGGAATAGAGTTCGCCCAATCTGAGATGAAAGCGAAATCTAACGGGTTTCCCTGTCACGCTTGACAGCTCCGCTCCGCCCTTCCACTCCACTCGATGCGATGTCTTGTCGACCGTGATCGGCACACAGTTATCTGCCGTGAAAGGCGCGATAACGCTGTCATCTTCATCAAGTATCTCCACCCGCAGTTCACCTTGATCGCAGTCCGTGTTTACAAATAGGCGCTTCCCGGAAAACTTGAGAGGCCTCGTCGTCAGCGTACCGGTAGTTCCTATGGAGCCCATAGAGACGAATCCGTCGCGCCGCAGGAAAGCGAGACCGGTATTCACGAATCCGTCCCAAAGTTTTCCCTTTTCCGGGAGATTGCGCCCCGTGAAATAGAGGTATAATCTGTCTCCGACGACCAGACAGGCGCCGCTGGCGGATTGCACATTTCCCCAGTTCCAAGCGCCATCCGTTTCCGTTGCCTCAAAAAAGGGTCTCCGATCAGGGCGGTCGTAATGGAAGCCGTCCCTGCTGTAACCGAGTACCACCTCGTTCCGTTTCGGTACGCGCTTTACGTGGCACACATTGTTTTCCGGGCCTTCCCAAATCGAAAAGTACCCAAGCATCAAACTTTCATAGGCGACCGTGTCGAAATGATACAACTGCGGGAGGATGTCGGCGCTATGCGGGTTCGGGTTGCGGGGATCGAGCGAGTCCGCGCCCAACCACGGAACAATCTTTCCATGAGGCCTCACCTCTGCCGCTTTCACAGCCTCGGCCGGCGTATCTCCCTCAACGTAGGCGCGCGCCCGACCGGTCTCCCGTCCGCTCCGAATGTTGATAACCCACTTGTCGCGGAAAGGGTTGTAGTGGGCATTGGTGTGGTCACCAACAATTCCGGAGCTGGCAATCGGCTCGGACCAGTGTACCCCGTCTGCCGAGGTCTTGTAATAAACGGCAGAGTCTTCGCCGAGACGATCGGGTAAGCCTATATGCCACGATGTGTAGAAGATTTTGTATCGGGACAGCGGGTCGTCCGCTTGATAGTCGATCCACACGCTCGTGGTGTCAATCGGTCGTATGTGCTTTTTTTCGGGAAATTCCGGCGGTATCGGCGGCAGTTCCTGTCCGTGGTCAATCACGATGTTCGTGCCCGGCACCACGTCCTGTTCGGTCTTCTCCCAGTGTATTCCGTCCACCGAGGTTGCGTAACAACTGTACTTGATGTAACCCCCGGTGTACCACATCTTGAACAGTTCGTCGTGCGGGTCGTACCAGACGCCGCCGCTGAAAGGACCGGCAAACGGCGCCGGACCGTGATGTTCCCACTCCCTGTCGGGCTTAATGATGGGGTTTCCCTCGTAGTAGGTCGGCTGGTGGAACGTGCGTTGCAGCGTGGTGTCCTCAATCAAGAAGTCGTCGACGAACAGTTGTCTGCCGACATCAATGTCGATAACTTCGGGCGGATTTTCGAGATACGGGACGCGCATCGGTTCCCGCGTCCACCCGCCGTAATCCGGAGGCCACCCCTCGGGCAGAACGATGCCGTTGTAAAGCGTTTCGCCAGTCTTTTCCTCTTTGATTTGCATGTCTACCTCCGAGTGATTGTCGATTTTAACTTCGCCGAGAGCCGCGTTGCTCATGAGCCACAGTCCCGCGCAGGCTACCTTTAGAATGGTGTAAGTTCTAATGATTCCCATGTTGAGTCCTTCCCAAGGGTGCAGAAACCGAGTTTTTCCGGAGCGAGGCACGTGTTTAACCTAAATCCGACCAATCTAAACCGAAACTTGGGAAACCCGAACTAGAAACTCGGTTTCTCCGTACAGAGGAAATGTCAATGATGAACGGCATGTACCAGCGCTTGTACAACATGTTGCCTTCGTCATAGATAACCCTCGCGCAGAGGTTGTCATGGCGTTTCTAGGCGGCAGAGCTTTAGAGATAGCGGACAATCAATCCAAAGCGGGTCTGGCAAAATAAAATTCTTCACGCATATCCCGGAGTATAGTTTAACCTTCCTTGAATAATACGTCAACATAAAGGATCGTAGGGAAAACGTCATCGTCCGACCGATTTCTGATTCGCGGGGACTAGCCGTGACGCTTTTTCTCGACACATTTCATTGAAACTACTATAATGCGGGGCATTCGGTGGCAGTCGCGCTCGCGCGCTAAAAACCGCGCTATCTCTTGAAAACTCGGATGTTGAGTTGTTGCCGATAACCGAGAAACCGAGTTTTTCGTTCTCGAATTGCCTGATTTCGGGAAATTCGATTGAAGTTTTTCTTAAATCGAGTCTCTTGCCTGCAAAAAACTCGGTTTCTGACGCTCGGCTTATCAAGGTGGCAACTCAGGTTATTCAAATCTAATGCGATTGTCACGATAATCTTTCGTGTGAACGCTCCCAACTTTTCCGAGATTAGCCCACGGTTCTTAATTGAGTACAGTTCATTAATTATTGTGGAAATTTCGTAGCGCACTGTCGGAATTTGGATGCGCATCGGCTATTTTCCCTTGACAATCCATTTGGTCAACAGTATTATAATTTTCTCTACGGGCAAGAACCGTATGAGGAATAAAGCCCAAGCGCAAAGACGGTGCAATCATGGAATCAGTTTCCTGTCTTAAATGCGAAACACAGTTTGCCAAACAGGAATTTATCGAAAAGAACCGTAGAGTCTGTCCGGAATGCGGTCATCATCACTTCATGAGCGCGTATGAACGATTGGAGCTCTTGGTTGACGCCGGCAGTTTTGAATCGCACGACGATGGTCTTTATTCGCTCGATCCATTGGAATTTCCAGACTACGTGGAAAAACTGGAAAGAGACGCGGCCAAAACCGGGTTGAAATCGGAAATGCTTGCCGGTATTGCGAAAGTCGGAGGCTATCCGGCGGCAATCGCGATCGGAGATGTCGGATTTATCGGTGGAACTTGCGGATCGGTTATGGGTGAAAAGGTGACGCGCTGTATCGAACGGGCAACCGACCAAAAACTGCCTCTGATTGTCGTCTCGGTTAGCGGCGGCATGCGAATGCAGGAAGGTACGCTCGCCCTGATGCAGATGGCGAAGACAGCGGCGGCGTGTGTAAAACATTCCGAAGCGGGACTCTTCTTTATCTCCGTGTTGACCGATCCGACATTCGGAGGAGCGACCGCGAGTTTCAGTTCGCTCGGGCATGTTATCGTCGCGGAACCGGGGGCGCGCATCGGATTCGCGGGACCTTTGGCAATTGCCAGTATCCGCGAAAAGTTGCCCGACAATTTCCAAACGGCTGAATTTCTGCTGGAGCACGGGTTGCTGGATCGAATCGTGCACCGCCGCGAGATGCGATCGCTCCTCATCAATTTATTGGAATTCGGTTCGTCGTGATTTTTATAGAGTCGGGATTCGCGCGATTGAGCACTTATTGCCGCCTAATAACAGAGAAACCGAGTTTTTGGTTCACGATTGCCCAATGGGTTGGGGAACCCAACCCCTACGAGGGATATGTGTCTGTATCGTAGGGGCGAGGTTGCCTCGTCCAATGGGTTGGGGAACCCACCCCTTACGAAGGATTATGAGTTTATATCGTAGGGGCGAGGTTTCATCGTCCACTGGGTTGGGGAACCACCCCTTACGAAGGATAATGTGTCTGTGTAGTCCTCTTGATTGTCTACTTGTGATGAAATGTCAACAGCGCCTGGTCAAATTGATTGGATTTTCGTCAAACTTGTGTCTCCGCGTCGGAAAACACTCGGTTTTGAGGCACACGAAGGAACATCAACCTATCGCGACGCCACAACGTTAGCACAATTAACCGCATAATTGATTCTTGCGCGTTTGGAAATATGGAGGACTATGATTGACAAAGCTGAATTATCCAATTATTTCGACATTCGGACCGAACAGTTCCACGACCGCAGCGCCCGATGGTTGTTTGAGGACGGGGCATTCCTTAGAGGGTTGTTGGAAATCCTTGCCATTGAGTTCGTCGATTCCGTTGATTTTAGCCAAATGTCGCAAGTAAACCGGAGTTTCATCCCCGATAACCTGAGAGAGCAGGAATCGGACATGGTGTTTAGCGTACCGTTCCGCTCGACATCGGAATCGGACGAAATGCTAATCTACATCCTTATTGAGCATCAGTCGACGGTCGATTCGACAATGGGATTTCGGATGCTGCTTTACATGACTCAACTTTGGGATTTTCAGCGACGGGAGTGGGAATCGAAGTCTGTTCCCCAAAGTCGGCGGCGCTTGCGTGTGATTCTACCGATCGTGTTTTACACCGGTGAGCGGCGTTGGAATTCGCCTTTGACGCTTGACGCGATGATGGACGCGCCCGATGAGCTGGGGGAATTTATCCCGAGGTTCAAGATACTCCTTCTCAGCGTCAAGGAAGCGGCCGAGACGGATCTGACGAAAACCGACCATGCGCTCGGGTGGTTGCTAACCGTCTTGCGGAAGGAAAATGCAGACAAGGACACGATGAAGGAGGCATTGGTTACCGCGATTTCGCGCATCAACGCGCTGGATGACACCCGGGCGCAAGAGAGGCTCCGGGCGTTGTACTATCTTGTGTTGCTCATCCTGCATCGCCGTCCGCAAGACGAACATGATGAATTGAGAGCGGTCGTCAACCAAAACATCCAACATTCTTCAGACAGAGAGGAGGTAGTAAACGTGGGACAGTCAATGGCAGAGCATATTTTTGAACAAGGTGAGAAACAAGGCGAAATTCGTGGCGAGAAACGCGGTGAGAGACGCGGCGAGAGACGCGGCGAGAAACGCGGCGAAATTCGTGGTGAAAAGCGAGGGAAAAAACTAGCAAAACAGGAGGTGCTTCTCAAACTGCTGCAATTGAGGTTTAATGAAGTTCCCGAATCCGTTGCCAATCAGATAAACTTGATTCGGAGCGCCTCCCGTCTTGATACGCTGATTGAGAATGCGCTAACCGCACAGACGCTGGATGAACTTGGCTTGTGAAATGACGAAGTTAAAGTCGGCGCGAGTAGACGCTAATCGATCGCAAGAATGGTTTATTTGCGGATGCCGTTCACCTCGGCGATTTGCATCGCGCGGTAAGGCCATCAACCTCCAGACAGAGAGGAGGTAGTAAACGTGGGACAGTCAATGGCAGAGCATATTTTTGAACAAGGTGAGAAACGCGGTGAGAAACGCGGCGAAATTCGTGGTGAAAAACGGGCGAAACAGGAGTTACTTATCAAACTTCTGCAATCAAGATTTGATCGCGTACCCGAATCCGTTACCAAACAGATAAGCTCGATTCGAAGCGCTTCGCGTCTTGATGCGCTCTTTGAGGATGCGTTGAATGCGAAGAATTTGAATGAGCTTAGTTTGGAAAGCCGCGACAGATAATGACCGTGCAAATTGATCGGTTAGCTTGCTAGGTCAGTGTTTTGGCAGGCAGATTCGATATTCGCCGATTTGAACCTCGATCGTGGATCTAACAACCTTCAGATGGAGAGGAGGTAGTAAACGTGGGACAGTCAATGGCAGAATATCTTATTCAACAAGGTGAGAAACAAGGCGAAATTCGTGGTGAGAGACGCGGCGAAATTCGTGGTGAAAAGCGAGGGAGAAAACTAGCAAAACAGGAGGTGCTTCTCAAACTGCTGCGGTTGAGATTTAACGACGTGCCCGAATCCGTTACTAAACAGATAAACTTGATTCGGAGCGACTCTCGTCTTGATGCGCTGTTTGAGAAAGCGCTGACCGCGCAAACGCTGGATGAACTTGGCTTGTGAAATAAGGAAATAATCCAGACATCATTTACGCCACAATTCAAGCGAAATGGTATAAGTCCTATTGGATAGGACTTACGCGGTTGAACCCTCAAAGCCTTGTAGTTCGGCGGTTTATTACCGCCCCACACGCCTCTCCACGCCCGATAAATCGGGCAACTACAGCAGAGGCCTCATCCATGAGACCGTAGGGAACAACGATCGTTGTTCCCTACAGAAGTGCGTAAGTCCTATTGGAAACAATTATTGCCGAGAAAGAAAGCGCAATAATACCCGACGCAAGGTATAATTTGAATCGGGGAAACTTGCGCAAGTCTTGTATGTATCATTTATATCAACATCATCAGCACATTTCCGTTTTGTAAACATCGCAATTATAGTGGAGATTGAAATATGCCCAAATCATTAATTGTTGTTGAATCCCCTGCCAAGGCAAAGACAATCAACAAGTTTCTTGGGAGGAATTTCGTGGTAAAAGCCTCTATGGGTCACATTCGTGATTTGCCCTCCAAAGAGCTTGGCGTGGATGTGGACAATGAGTTCGCCCCCAAATACACGCTTATTCGCGGTAAGGGAAAGGTTATTAAGGAGCTCCGAGCGGCAGCCGAGAAAGTTGATTCCATCTACTTGGCGGCGGACCCCGATCGGGAGGGCGAGGCGATTTGTTGGCATCTTGCCCACGAATTGAAGAAGACGAAGAAACCTGTCTTCCGCATTACCTACAACGAAATTACGAAAGGGGCAATTCAGGCGGCTGTCGATAATCCTTCGGGAATCAATCAGTCACTCTTTGACGCCCAACAGACGCGGCGGATTCTGGATCGACTGGTCGGCTACCAGATAAGCCCAATCTTGTGGCATAACGTGAAGCCGGGATTAAGCGCCGGTCGCGTGCAATCGGTTGCGGTGCGACTGATTTGCGAGCGGGAAGCGGAGATTGAAGCCTTTGAATCCGAGGAGTATTGGACAATCACGGCATCGCTCAAAGGCGAAGAGACGACGCCATTTGACGCGAAGTTGCTCCAAATTGCTTCAGAGAAGGCTACGATTAGCACCTACGGATTCACTATTGACGAAACGCGCGCCAACGAGATTGTCGATGAGGCGAAGACGGAGAAATTCGTCGTAAAGAGTGTTCAAAAGCGTGAACGAAAACGCCGACCTGTTCCGCCGTTCATCACCAGCACGCTACAGCAGGAAGCGGCGCGAAAACTGAAATTCACGGCGAGGCGCACCATGTCGATCGCCCAGCAACTGTATGAAGGTCTGGAAGTTGGCGCTCAAGGTTCCATTGGCTTAATCACCTACATGCGCACAGATTCAACGCGCATCGCCGACGAGGCGCTCAATGAGGCTCGCGGCTACATTGAGAGGACTTACGGCTCGGACTATCTTCCATCAAAGGCGATTCACTATCGGAGCAAAAAATCCGCACAAGACGCGCACGAAGCAATACGCCCCACATCCGCGGATCGGACGCCGGAATCGTTGCGGTCACACCTGAGTTCGGAACAGTATCGCCTTTACGATCTTATTTGGAAACGATTTATCGCCAGCCAGATGACCCCGGCGGTCTTGGATCAAACCACCGTCGACATTTCAGCCGGACAGTACCTATTTCGGGCAACCGGCTCTGTCATTAAATTCAGAGGGTTCATGGCGGTTTACATGGAGAGCCGCGATGAGGCGCCGATACAAAACAGAGAGGATAGTGAAGCAGAGGCAATCCTGCCACCGGTTGAAGTCGGTCAAGCGCTCGACCTGATCAAACTGGACCCCAAACAGCATTTTACCCAGCCGCCGCCTCGCTACACCGAAGCTACGCTCGTCAAGGAACTTGAGGCGAAGGAAATCGGTCGTCCCAGCACCTACGCGGCAATCATCTCCACCATTCAAGATCGGGAGTATGTTGTCAAGGAGAAGGGGAGTTTCATGTCAACGGATATTGGCAAGCTCGTCAATCAAATGTTGATTGAAGGCTTTCCCAATATCCTCGAGGTTCAGTTCACCGCAAAGATGGAAGAACAGCTCGATACCATTGCCGATGGAAAAGTGGACTGGGTAAAGGTGCTGCGAGATTTTTATCAATCTTTTCATCTGGCGTTGGAAGCCGCCCCCGACAAAATGTACAAAGCTCGAAAAGACATGGAGGAGGAGTCGGAGGAGATTTGCGACAAGTGCGGGGGCAAGATGATTCTCAAATGGGGCAGATACAGTCGCTTTCTCGGCTGCTCAAACTATCCGGAATGCCGGAACACCAGATCTTTGGAGGGCGATACGGCACAACCCGCCGCCGAACCCGAAGAGACGGATGAAGTTTGCGATAAATGCCAGAAGCCGATGGTTATCAAGACTAGCCGCGCCGGCGGTAAATTCCTCGCTTGCACCGGATACCCCAAGTGCAAGAATGCCAAACCGATTAACATCGGCATCGATTGTCCTCAGCCGGATTGTGACGGGTATCTCGGCGAACGCCGCAGCCGCCGCGGCAAGCCTTTTTACGGTTGCAGCGCCTATCCCGACTGCGATTTCGCGGTCTGGGACAAACCGATTCCACAGAAATGTCCGGACTGTGAGGCGCCGTTCATACTTGAGAAAACGACGAAAACCAAGGGGAAGCATCTCGCCTGCTACGATAAAGCGTGCGGCTACACCCAATCATTGGGGGATTCAGAGTCTGACGGATAGCGGTTCACTAACAAAGCTTCCGCGTTGTGCTTTGCGTCGGAAGGCGCAATCGAAGTAAGCAGAACGAAGCCGACACCTAATTGTAGGAGGGATCTCCCGATCCCGACAGCGCGGTAGGAGGAACCTCAGATTGTCTGAACTGTGATTTATGTGATTAAGTGATGGACTATGATTAGGCGCTTAGTGGGTTGATTGGCAATTGTCTGAATCACGGATTTTCACGGATTAAAAGGATTACACGGATTAAGATTGCCAAGTGACATGGTCGCGAAAAGATTAATGCGTAAAACTGCCTGTGATGAGTGGATTATATCAGTAACATGAAGTCGGTTTGATTCCGGGAAGAAACCGAGTTTTGAGGAAAAAAACGCGATCTCTATCGATCAAGCGAATGAACAATGAGTGCGATAGAAAATCCTACTCGCTATCCACTCGTTTGATGGTTTCAACAAGCGCCAAATACATAGCGAGTGAACCATTAAGTGATTGCCATGATTAAGTGTGTGGTGGTTTGATTGGCAATTGTCTGAATGGGAGCTCTATCGATCAATTGAACGAATAGTGAAGGTGATAGTAGAGAGGTCGGGATCGGAGATCCCACAGAAATCCTTATTGGGTTTGGCGTTAGACATCCGTAACTTTCCGGTTTAAATCATAGAAAACGGCAAAATCCTTACAACATCCCAAGCAACCGCATGATACGAAGGCGGGAAGTTCCTATCGCTCCCCGCCGCAAATCAATAACGATAGCAACAAAGGAGGTTTCCAATGTTTCTCTGTTCCATTCTTCCAGCAAAACGTCCCAAGCCAATCTCCAAGAGCCTTTGTCTGATTCTGAGCCTCTTCCTTCTCAGCGGCGCCGCGACCGGCGTAGCGGCAATCACCGCGCACGAAATCGTGGAGAACGCCATAAACGTATACGAAGATGTTGACAATTACACGGCAGTCGTCGAGACTTACGAAACAGATTCAATGGAGGCGTCACCCAGTATCTTTGAATCACAACCGCCGATAACCGCCTTCAATCTCTTTTTTCGGAAGCCCGACGAACACGCCGTCGAACCGATCGTTGACTCTCGTCAGGGGATATTCCGTGTCGAGCCGATTAGCGCGCTCGGAAACTTGCGCGACAAAGAATTGAATCTGGAAGCGCGAGAAACGCTGCGCGGCAAGAACTGTTACGTCGTGGCTTGCGCATCGCCCGACGAACCCGGCACGCTCATAAAACTCTGGATTTCTCCCGGGGATTGGACGATTCAACAATTTACGCTGATTGTCGAGTCGTTGCCATTGGCGACTACGCAATTCCGATATCCGCCCGGCGGCAACAAACGCCTCCGATTTCTCCCTACGGAAACTCGGAGTTTATTTCCACTCTCCAAAAAAGTTCTGATTAACCGTATCACAGACTACCGAGTGAACACGAACCTTCCCTCGGACGTTTTCAAGAATAACGAAAGGTAGGAGGATCAAACGAGTGGATAGCGAGTGCGATAGAAAATCCTACTCGCTATCCGTTCCTTTGATCCTACCGCGCCATCGTTTAATCGGTTCTGACAAGAAAAGAGAGGTCAAAGATGGAGTTTCCTCATCCCGTCTTCTTTGCAACACCCGTGCAAATTTTTACATCACTGATGCTGAATTTTGCAAGAGGTGTGCAGGAATCGCCAGTTTTTCGCCCGAAACTGCCCGAATTTCGGTCGGCATGAATCTTGCTTTTGTTAGGAGGGATCTCCCGATCCCGACAGCGCGGTAGGAGAAATCTCAGATTGTCTGAACTGTGATTTATGTGATTAAGTGATGGACTATGATTTGAGAGCCTGGTTGAATGATAGGCAATCGAGATTAGTGGACACTTTTCTGCTACGAAAGAAACCGAGTTTTGAGGAAAAAGGGATCTCTATCGCACTCGCTATCCGCTCGCTTGATGGTTTCATAAACACCGAATAACCGATAAAAGGAGAACCAACCATGCACAACTTCAAGAAACTAACTTTCGCAATTTTGGCGCTGCACTTCCTGTTGATGTTCCAAAGCGTCAGTCAATCGGATGTCATTACTCAACCGGTAACGTACTATCACAGTTTTCAATTAGTCGGCGAAGAAGACATAATCAATTGGACGGGCGATGTGCCAGGTCGCAATTTGCTAGGTAAGGATGCGCCGGTCAGAGTTTCTTTCGAAGTTTACATAGATCCGGGGCGTATAGACACGGAAATCCATGGGCGCGTGGTCTTCGATCGCGAAACCAAGACGCCTCGCGTTGAGCCGAGATGGACAAGGAATGACGTGTGCGATCAATTCGTGGGCAAGTTTGCCACCCGCGGCGGGATAAGGATTGGCGGTAATTTGGTCATTGACATTTCGATTGGCCAGCCATTTTTTAGTCAAAAATCAAAATGGGATTTAAACCACGACGTGCCGCTTAGCGCGATCATCAATCCCGTGTTTGACATCGTGCCGGAGAATATAGACAGGAGTTGGGATGAGGCGGCATATTTCAACTCCCTCCTTGACGGAACAGGCGAGCCCATAATACTGCAGCCGAAGTTTCGAGATCTTGTGAAATTTGAACTTGGCGCATCGGCCATATTAGAGGGTGTCTTGGCTTATTTTTCCTTCGGCGCCTCGAAAGCCGTGGACACGGGGTTAACAGTGGCGGCTAACGTCTTCTCTGACGATGAAGATGAACAGAAAAAGCAGAAAGGAGCGCTGCGCACCGTCATCGAGAAAGTATTGGGGAACACCGGATTTAACCTTAACGGGGGACTGAGGGCTGATTTGGGGTTGTCCAATGTAAAGGTAGGGATTGACGAAGAGAGTTCAGCGATTGAGGGCGACAAAATGGTTGTGCATACAGCGTGTGACGGAACGCTTTCAGCGGAACTCTTCCTCACGCTTAGCGCAGATTTTTTCGTTAAATTCGAACCCCTCGGTGTTGAAGTGTGGACTAAAGAGGCAGAAATCGCCACACAGGATATCCCACTAACCGATGAACATCAGGTCGCGACTCTCAATATGAAAGGGACGCCGAATCCCATCGAGTTCCCGCTAAACACGGACGCGCAAGACTTCACGCAGTGGGACCTGCCCGGCGGCGCCTCGGCGCGTCTGGGCAAAGGCGCGACGCTCGACATGGCGTATTCTCCCAACGGCGATCTGATCGCGGTAGGGACGACCACCGGCGCTTGGCTGTATGATGCCCAAACGGGAGAGGAGGTGGCGCTCCTCCGATGGAGTGTGCCTGAGAGTTATGTCAGCGCTGTCCGTTTCAGTTCCGATGGCAAAACGCTCGCCACTACTATGGGTAATATCGTGGTGCTCTGGGATGTCGCCACGAGAACACAAAAGCCCCAGGGTCCAGAGTATATACTTGGTGACATTAAGAGTTTCAATCCCGATGGCACAATGGTGGCAACGTCAATACGCACTGGAAGTCGTAGTAAAATTTTCGTGTGGAATGTCGCCACGGGGACGGAAAAATACAGCTTTAACCAGGATGTTAATCACCGTAGCGTGAGTTTCAGTCCCGATCGCCGCACGATGGCAGGCATCGGTACACGCAATATTAGGTATCCAGAATCGGTGGTATTATGGGACGTTTCCACGGGGGAACATATAGCCACCCTTGAGGGAAGTCGGGTGCGTAGTACGAGTTTTAGTCCGGACGGCAAAACGCTCGCGGCTAGCGCTGATGACGGTAAGATATATCTATGGGATCTGGAGACGCGGACAGTGAGAACTGTCCTCATAGGACATGCGGATTCCAGTTCCGATGATGTCCGGAGCGTGAGTTTCAGCCCTGATGGCAAAACGCTCGCCAGCGCCGGGGAAGATGGAACGGTGCGTTTGTGGGACCTCGCCACCGGGAGACAGATAGACACCCTTACCGGGCATATCGGTTATGTCAATCGCGTGAGTTTCGGGCGCGACAGCAAAACGCTCGCCAGTTTCGGCATTCAAGATGGAACTGTGAATATGTGGGATCTCGCTACGGGGCTCCCGAAATTCACCATTGCGGGATACCGTAGTATCGATCAAAAGCTTAACCGGAACGTAATTTTCAGTCCGGATGGCAAAACGCTGGCGAGCACCGGTTCTAGCGACGAGGCAATACATCTATGGGATGTCACCAGCGGGAGACAAAGAGCCTCCCTGAACGGGTGTCGCGGTGTCGGTCAGCAAATCTTGAGCGCGAGTTTCGGTCCGGATGGCACAACGCTCGCAAGCGCCGGTTCCGATCATATGGTGCGTCTATGGGATGTCGCCACGGGGAGAGAAATCGCCGTGCTCGAGCATACCCATGTCCGGAGCGCGAGTTTCAGCCCGGATGGCAAAACGCTCGCAAGTTTAAGCGATTACGAGGTGCGCCTGAGGGATGTTGACGCTTGGACGGAACGAGCCGTGATCACAAATGGCAGTCCGGTCTATAGTGTGAGTTTCAGTCCGGATAAAGACAGCAAAATCCTCGCTGTCTCCGGTTCTGATAATACGGTGCGTCTATGGAATGTCGCCTTGTCGAGAGAAATAGCTGTCCTGGAACATACCGATAGCGTCTGGCGTGCGAGTTTGAGTCCGGATGGCAAAACGCTCGCAAGTGTTAGTGGCGATGGTATTGTTCGGCTTTGGAATATCGTCAAGCAGGTAGAAATCGCCGTGCTCCCTCATACCGCTACGGTCGGGAGTGTGAACTTCAGTCCGGATGGCAAAACACTCACCACTGCCGACTATGATGCCGACTCTCGTTATTGGGTGGTGCGTCTATGGAGTGTTAACACCCAGACGGAAATCGCGGCTCTGACGGGACATACGACGGGGCGTACCGAGTCTGTCACGAGTGTAATTTTCAGTCCAGATGGCAAAGCGCTCGCAAGCGTCAGTGGAGGTGAATTGATTTTGTGGGATGTTGAGGCGCGCAGAGAAATCGCCGTGCATTCACATCTCGGTCATTCCAGTGTCAGTTTCAGTCCGGATAGCAAAACGCTCGCAAGTATGGGTTACGATTACGGCGCCGTCTATCTATGGGATGCTGCCACAGGCAAAGAAAAAATCATGTTCACGCGGCATGAGGTTAGTGTCAACAGCGTCAGTTTCAGCGCGAATAGCGAAATGCTCGCCAGCGGCGGTGGCGATGGAACAGTGCGTCTATGGGATGTGGGAACACGCACGGAAATCGGGGAGCTCGGCGGACATATTTGGGATGTCAAGAGTGTGAGTTTCAGTCCGGTTCGGGATAGCGCAGTACTCGCCAGTGGAGCGAGCGACGGAACAGTACGCCTATGGAATGCCGCTAAGAGGGAAGAAATCGGGGCTCTCACCGGACATACCGAGCGAGTCTTTCGTGTAGTGTTCGGTCCGAACGGCAAACGGCTCGCAAGTATTGCTGGCGATCATCGCACCGGTGAATTGCGTTTGTGGGATGTTGAGAAACAGCAGGAAATCGCCACTCTCACCGGAGACAACTGGGAGACTAGAAGCGCGAGTTTCAGTCCAGTTAGAGATAGCAAATTGCTCGCCAGCGGCGGTGATGATGGCATGGTGCATCTATGGGATGCTGACACCGGGTCGGAAATTGACGCGCTCCAGGCCCCTTCAAATTCTGTCACAAGCGTGAGTTTTAGTCCGGATGGCAAAACGCTGGCGGCGACCGGTGGCGAAACAACCGATGCAGGAAGCAATGCGGTTGTGTATCTGTGGGATGTCGCCACGCGGACAAGAATCGCCGTGATTCGGAGGCGCGGGTCAGATGCAATTCTGAGTTTTAGTCCCGATAGCCTAACGCTGGCGTATGCCGTGGAGGGCTCGTCAAACGTGCGTTTGTGGGATATCGCCGCCGAAACAGAAATAACAGGGTTTACGGGGACTGCCTATGTTGACAAGGTGAGTTTCAGTCCGGATGGCAAAACGCTCGCCGCCGCCTATTCTCACGTGGTGCGTCTGTGGGATGTCGCCACGCGGATCCCGAAAATCACATTCAGAAATCGCCCCATAAACCGTAATGACGCATTGATTTTCAGCCCTAATGGCAGGACACTGATAACGTTCAGCGGCGATAGGGTGTCTTGGTTGCGCGTACCGACGTCGGGAGCTGTTGCGGATCCAACGCGTCTCGCCACCGACATTAACGGCGATGGCGCCGTCAACGTTCAAGACCTCGTCGCCGTCTCCGCCGCATTGGGGCAAACCGGCAATGTCGATGCCGATGTCAACGGCGATGGCGCGGTCAACATTCAAGACCTCGTCGCCGTGGCGGCCGCGCTCGCCGAAGCCGCCGCCGCGCCCGCGCTCATCCATCAACAAGATGCGGGAGGGCTGACCGCCTCAGAGGTGAGACGCTGGATTGCCCTGGCGCAGGGCGCAAACCTCGCGGATCCGGAATCGCATCGCGGCATCCGGTTCCTTCACTATCTGTCCGCAATCCTGACGCCCAAAGAAACGGCGCTCCTCGCCAACTATCCGAATCCGTTCAACCCGGAGACCTGGATGCCCTACCGCTTGGCGAAACCGGCCGACGTGGCGCTGACCATCTACGCCGCCGATGGCGATGTGGTGCGCGCCTTGGCGTTGGGTCATCAGCCTGCTGGCGTCTATCAAGCGAAGAGCCGCGCCGCCTATTGGGATGGCAGAAATTCGCGCGGCGAGCCTGTCGCAAGCGGCGTCTATTTCTATACGCTCAATGCGGACGACTTCACCGCCACGCGCAAGATGCTCATCCGCAAGTAGGAGGGCTCCCGATCCCGACAACGACGCCGCGTAAATACTACCGTAGGCGGGGCATCTTGCCCCGCTTCCCATTGCCCGAGCCCGTAGGTTGGGCGGAGCATTTAGTTTTCCAATAATTGGCGCGAGGATGCCCCCGAAAAAATCTTGACATTTTCCATAAATGCAGGTATAACACCTATATACCATACGCGGTGGAATCGCGACCGGACTGTAGGGCGCGCACCCTACAAATATACTTTTCAAACGAGCTCTAAATTATGCCATCTTTGTTGCCATTCAAAAATGGGGCTTACATGACAAACGACGAAATTAGCGCGGTATTCCTCAATATCGGACAGCTTCTGCAGATTCAGGGAGAAGACTCTTTTCGCGCACGGATCTATGAGCGTGCGGCGGATACGATTGAAAATCTTGATGTCGATCTCGCGCAGTTGGCAGAGGAAGGCACGCTTCAATCCATTTCCGGCATCGGCAAAGCCATTGAAGGAAAAATTGTCGAAATGCTGGAGACCGGTCAGTGCCGCTTCTATGAAAACCTGATTGCGGAGATGGGCGCGGGAGCGCTCGACCTATTGAGAATTCGAGGTGTCGGCGCCAAAACGGCCGCCAGGCTTTACAACGAACTTGATGTGAGAAATCTACAAGATCTGCGGGCGGCAATTGATGGGGACAAATTCAAGCAATTAAAGGGTATGGGGCCAAAGACTGTCGCTCAGATTGATGAGGGGCTACGTTTCCTTGAAGCCCAAGAGCGATTGCGTCCACTCTGGCGAATCTTGCCGATTGCAGACGCCATTATTCAGATATTGAGAAACTCGCCTGAAATTGCGCGAGCAGACTTTACGGGCGAGATGCGAAGGCATGAAGAGACGCTTCATCAACTTGAGCTCGCAGTCGAGTGCGCTTCCCCCGCGATAATTGTCGAGGCGCTTTCCAAAGTTGGCGGCGTTAAGGGGTTCGACACCAAAGAAGTGGCTGGGAGACAATGCATTGAGGCAACCGTTGATGACGGATTCCCGCTCCGCGTGCACGTATTCAGCCGCGAAGAATATGAAGCGGGGTTACTGATGACAACCGGCGCCGACGAACACCTCGCCGCGCTCAATCAGGTGGCGGGAACGCACGATTTAGAGATAGACGACGAGCGTCTGCCGGATTGGATGAGAGACCAAACAGAGACCTCGATCCATAATACTGTCGGGTTGGCTTTCATCCCTCCGGAATTGCGGCGAGGCGCCGACTCGATTGAGGCGGCGGCTTCCGGGGCGCTGCCCGCCTTGATTGAACTGAACGACCTCCGCGGGGATTTGCATACGCACACCGAGTGGAGTGACGGCAGGCACTCGATGCGTGAAATGGTGGAAGCCGCAAAAGCGGCCGGACACGAATACATTGCCATTACCGATCATTCCGTATCATCGCGTGTGGCGAACGGATTAACCCCTGAACGCCTGTTGGCGCATACGAATCAGGCGCGAAGCCTTAACGGCGAGGTGAGCGGGATTGAGGTTCTTGCCGGTTCCGAGGTGGATATCCTAAGTGATGGACGCCTCGATTTTGACGACGAGGTTTTAGCACAACTCGACATCGTAGTCGCCAGTGTGCACGCCGGGTTTAACATGAGCGAGGCGGAAATGACGAAGCGCATGATTCGCGCCATCAAGAACCCTTTCGTCAATATCATCGGACACCCCACGGGCAGAATGCTTGGTCAGCGTCCCGGATACGCAATAAACCTTGACGCGGTAATTGAAGCCGCGGCGGAGCGCCATGTCGCCTTGGAGATTAATTCCTCTCCAAGCCGATTGGACTTGGAGCCGGACATGGCGAGGAAGGCAAATGAAGCGGGCGCGCTATTGAGCGTAAACACCGATGCCCACGGCGTACCGCAACTCCAACGGAGCGACTTCGGAATCAACGTGGCGCGTCGCGCCTGGCTGACGAAAGAGTCGGTCATCAACACCTATTCGCTGGAGGCGTTGCGCGAGCTGTTGCAAGCCCCGTAGGAGGGATCTCCCGATCGCGACTGCCTATGTGCCGCAGGGCAAGATGCCCTGCCTACGGTGGTGGCGTCTTATGCCCTGCCTACGGTGGTGGCGTCTTATGCCTTGTCTACGGTGGTGGCGTCTTATGCCTTGTCTACGGTGATGGCGTCTTATGCCTTGTCTACGGTGGTGGGGTCTTGTTGATGCGTCGGTCCTATCTATTTATAACAAGCGGCAACGGTGCAAATAACAAACTCAAAATCGTGAATACCCATGAAGATCCAAATAGACGACCAAATCTACGAGATTGACGAAGAAACCTTGCGCCTCTGGTTGCGAGTCGGATCTATTCCCAGCGGGACTTTCGTTCTGTCCGAAACGCTCACGGCCGGCGAGTGGATACCGATTCACGAACTGGACTGGAACACGGAGCGGAGTTGGACGCAAGCAACCGACGAGTCGCAACCGTTCAGGCGAGAGTTTGAGAAGGAAAAGCAATTTCTTTCCTATCAAAGGCGGATGCCGATTGTTACCTTCGTTCTGATTGCTCTGAATACAATCGTCTTTATCCTGCTGGATCAGTTCGTCGGGCGCTCGCAGGAAATGGCGCACCTTATCCGGTTTGGCGCGTATTCCTATCCCTTAATCGTCGAGAACGGGGAATACTGGCGGTTGATTACGAACACCTTCCTGCACATCGGCAGTTTCCACTTTCTTCTCAACATGGGCATTCTATTCATATTGGGAAACCTGCTAGAGGGATTGTACGGAAGGTCGCGTTATATCATCCTCTATCTGGTGTCGGCGATTGGAGGGAGTTTGGCGAGCTTGATTTTTGTCCGAGTCGCCATTGGCGCCGGGGCGTCCGGCGCGATTTTCGGTCTAATGGGCGTCGTCGTCGCGCTCGGATTACGTCACAAAGACCGCTTGCCGCTTCGGCGGGGACGAGTCTTCGGGTTGCGCTTGCTGCCCTTCATCGCGCTTGATGTCGCTCTCGGTTTCATCATTCCCCACATTAATATCGCCGCCCATCTCGGGGGATTCGCGGTCGGATTTGGCGCAGGCTTGATTTTGACGCCTGCCATATACGCCGATGGCGAGCGCGAGAGCTACCCCGTAAAAGCGACTGCGGCGCTATTCGTCGGCTTGACGCTTCTGAGCGGCGCCGTGACGGTACAACGATTCTTTAATCCTTTCGACATTGCTGGCGGATCCAGGAATACGGGATCCCGCTCCTTGCCATCTTCGGCGGATCTTTCGGCGTACATTGAGCGAATCGAAGAGAACCTGCGCAGCCGAAATTACACACAGGAATCGTGGGGCTTGCTCGAACGACTGTATTGGGAAGGACTGCGAAGCGATCCCGATGAAACCTCTTGGGACAAGAGAATCAGAGAATTCTACGAGCGAGCGCTTCTTGAGGATCCCGACTTCTCAAATTGGAATGACGGAATTCTGGGACTGTACCGAGTCCAAGTTTTGGGCGAGGAGGGCGAGAAAGGCAAACTTGAAGACTACATTAAATTACACGAGAAAATCGTACGCAAGAAAGGTTATCATCAAAATCTGTATCGGAATTTGGAGTATTTCTACACACGCGGAAAATCCTTGAATCCTGATCAGGCTTCCGACCGGGATGCGAAACTGGAAACACTGTACCGGGAAGCCATTGCCGCTGATCCCGAATACGCAAACTGGTACAATAACCTCGCGTGGCTCTATGTCGAACAGCGAGACAATTCCGAGCAGGCGGTCGAATTGGCGCAGCAGGCGGTCAAGCGCGATGTCAAAAGCCCGACTCTGCTGGACACACTCGCGTGGGCTTATCTGCAAAATGGTCAATTCCGACAATCTCTGAGAACCTTTGAACAAGCGCTTTCAATCCGTTCCGACGATGAGGAAAACTTGCTTGCGCGAGAGAGCAGTTGGAAAGGGGTGAACGAGTGGGTGGAGACGGGAGTTTCGCTATCAAAACCGGAGGAGCGCGTGCAATCCTTCGAAAAATTTTACGCCTATATGTCTCGCCAGTTCAAAGATCTGCCGGAGGAACAGGCAAAGTTGGATGTCGCTTTCGAGAAATTCCAAGCGAATTCTCATTAAGATGCAGACAAATTTTCCTAACTCCGGTCGGGATTCCCATTTCTTGCCTGATTTCCAGGGGAATCGCACCTGATTTTTGGCATAAGGAAGATTGGAAGGATGGAAGACGGGAAGGGTGAAAATTTTCGGTCCACCCATACCTCAAACCAGATGGATACATAAAATCCGCTGGATTCGTCAATACAGTGGTCGCAGTGTTGGGTTTCACTACGATTTTGGGAGTTTTTAGCGGTATCGTGTCAGGGCGCGGTTATCCTGTGGACGGGTCGTTCTTGATGTGCCGTTCAACCCAACCTACGGATTATCGCTGGAAAGTTAGACGCGATTCCCATGGTTTGATTTCTTTCTTGGATCTCGACACGTCCTATGGTATTCTTTAAGCGCGGGAGGCTCCTGACATGCATCAGTCGACGGACACCCATCGCGCAGCCAAGAATATATCGCCCGAGGCGTCAAGACAATCCCGGTCGCGGCGCCAAAGCCACGCGAATACAAAGCGGCTTGACGAGACTTTACTGCAACGCGCTTGGCAGACCGCGTATCGCGTCGCGACAATGCTCTACGAAGATTTTGGCGCGACGCAAGTTGCGGTCTTCGGTTCTCTTGCGGAAAAGGAACGGTTCTCAAAATGGTCGGATATTGATATCGCTGTTTGGGGAATTTCAGCCGATTGTTCAAAATTGACCTGATTGATTTCGAGAATTGCCGCGGGCGCATTCGCGAGAGGATCGCGAACCAAGCCATCAGAATCGGAAAAGGAGAATTTTACCGCGTGGACCGGCGCCACCTGATTCAGCGTATCTCTGATGAACGCGCCAAAATAGGAGAAACCGTAAAGAAAATCTCGGAAAGGCAAAAGAAAATTAAAGTTGCCCCCGTTGAGTATAGGGAGGAAATTGAGACGACAATTGGCAAGAATCTTACCGACTGCTACAGAGGAATGGAGAACATCTTTAAGCGAATCGCCCTTGATGTCGATTTGCGCATGCCTGACGGAAGTATGCGGCATAAGGAATTGTTGTCACAGATGGCGGCGCCTCAAGCGGAACGACCAGCCGTAATCTCGGAGGGCGTTTACGAGTTCTTGCAAGAACTCTTGGAGTTTCGGCACGTCTTCAACAATATTTGTCAAGAGGAACCGATATACGAGAAAACGGAGCAAATTGCGAGGCGGATTGGCGGTATATTTGCCACGGTCTCCGAGGAATTGGATGCGTTTGTCGATTTCCTAAACAAAAAGTAAGGGATTGCCATGATTGTCAGTGCGTAGTCGCCCGTCATGTGTAGGGAACAACGATCGTTGTTCCCTACAAAAGCGGGTAGTCATTATACCGATGCTGTAATACATTGATACCGGAAAGAAACCGAGTTTTGAGGAAAAAACTCGGTTTCGGATGAACGAATTACTCAGAGAATCAACCAGTTAGACGCTGGGGCTTATGACTGAATAGGACCTACGCAGTTGAACGCCTCATAACTTCAAGAGATGGCGATCCACCATGCGTAATTCGTGATGCGTAATTGATGACTTCGTCCTGAATTTGGCGGCATCGAAATTTAAAAGATCTTATGGCAAAAAAGAAAAAGAGAAAACGTAATCGCGGCGCGGCGCCCGCATCTCGGCCCGTAACTGCCAATATTCGCGGCGATTTTTATCAGAATGGAGAAGACGCGTTTCGGGTGAAGGACTATGCCGCGGCGGTGAAGGCATGGCGCTCGGAAATAAGGGCAAATCCCGACGCAGACCTAGCAAAGAAGTTGGCTGAAGCGCATTTCCGCTATGCTCTCTCAATGGATCGCGAGCGTAAACTGACGCAAGTTATTTCCGAATTGCATCAGGCAAGCCAGCAAGCACCCGATGTGGCGATTTACCGCTATCACCTGGGACTTGCCTATCACCAAAAAAAGCAATACGATAGGGCAATAACAGCCTACCGTCAGGCTTTGGAACTGCGTCCCGGTGATGAGCGTTTCCAGACACACCTGGCGCTGGCGTATGCCGAATCGGGACAAGACGTTCGGTATCCCGTTGCGAGCGTCATGCAATCAGTGCAACAAGAGAAGTACGCCGAAGCCCGCGAAACACTCAAGAATTGCTCATTGGGTGAAATACACGGTGTGGTTGCAGGCTGTGTTTCCGCAATTCTCGGCAAATCCCCGGAGGCGAAAAGACAGCTTAATCGGTACACAGCCACCGAACATGGCGCACTAAGCTCCTATTACTTGGGGCTACTCTACGCCCAAGAGGGCAAGGTGTCCAGCGCGATTAAACACCTTGAGACGGCAACAAATGATCCGTATATGGCGGTTGCGTGCGAACCGATCTTGTTGGGAATCTACAAACAGCGCGCGGCTGAATACACCGAGGCGGGCGATCACGCCAAAGCCAACCGTTTCTGGAACAAAATCGCTCAACTCGACCCGCAAGATACGGCCGCGGACAACGCGATAGCGACATCGCTCCAAGAAGGCATGCGCCAAGCGTCGGAAGGAAATCTCAGTCAAGCGATGCGTTCCTGGCGGCGCCTTATCAACCAAGGTATCGAGCACCCCGCGCTGCTCCAGAATTACGCCATCGCTTGCGATCAATCCGGAAGTTACGAAAATGCGATGAATACTTGGCAAACACTGGCGACGGTATGGGAGCGACAACTTTCGACGGCGCCAAACAGGGAACGGTTCAAACTCAAACTGGCGCTTGTTTATCGACGTATCGGCGAGATTGCGTTACGGTTGGATAATGCGGAATTAACAAAAGATGTCTATCAGAAAGCATTAACTTTTGCCCCGGAAGATGTGGAGATTCGCACAAGACTCGTGACGCTTTTAGCCGAGGAGGGCGACTTGAACACCGCAAGGCGCCAGTTCCGACAGTTGCGGCGGCGTTATCCCAATGACATCCGTGTTCTGGAGCTTGAAATAATACTTGGTCTCGAGAGCGAGGATTTTGATAAAGCCCTCAATGCTTGTGTGGGTATTCTTAAAGTTGACCCGAAACATCGGAAGTCGCTTGAACTGTTAGAGTCGCTGGGCAGCAAGTATGTCCAAGAACTTCGTCAGAAGAACCAGCATCGTCAGGTAATCCGTATGCTGCAGAGTTTTATAGAAGTATATCCAAACCATCCATCCTTCTATATGATGCTTGGCGGAACCTTGCTTGAACAGAAACGTACCGCGGAGGGCGATCGCGTCTTGGCAAACGCGATCGAGCTCGCAGAAAATAAGAATCAGGTACATGCGAAAGTGGGGGCGGCTTACTTGTGCGCCGCGTATACCGAGCAAGCGGAAAGTCATTTTGAAGCCGCTGGCGGACTTGACTCTGAACAGCCGGACATATTACTTATCATCGGAGTAGCATATATACCCTTCAATGCTCAAAAGTCGGATCTCTATTTTAATCGGTTGATTGCTGTTAAGCCCGAGGATGAAACGGTGTTTGAGACAATAGCTCAGGCGTTTGTAAAATCGGGAATGCCCGACCGAGCGCTTGAAATGTTAAATCGGGGGTTGAAGAAGTTTCCGAATTCGATTACTCTTCTTATCGCGTCCATTTCGGCGGCTATCGCTATGGATGACTTTTCTTTGGCACGCAAAACCCTGAAAAAGACGCGGAAACTAGCGCGGGCAGCCTTGGATTTTGAAGCGTTGCAAGCATTGTCAACTTTGGAAATGATGCTGTCATTTCAAAATTTCGGAGGTGGTATTGATGAATTCAGAGACACTGGAAAATCCTTTTTCGGCAAACCCTTTTGACGTATTGGGAATAGATGAAACCGCTTCAAGCGATGAGATTAAGAAAGCGTACTTTCGGATGGTGCGGCAGTTTTCCCCGGAGAAACACGCGGAACAGTTCAAACGGATTCGGGAGGCTTATGATTTGCTGAAAGATCCGACCCTTCGTCTGGAGGCAGAAGTGTTTAGACCGATCAATCCGCCAAGTCTGTCTGTTTCGGAAGATGCCGAATTGCCCCCGATCAGTTTAGATGGCGAGATTGTTCTGCGGTGGATGAGAAGCACTCTCACCGACTTGGAACGCACAGATTTCACGAGTGACTTTAATGAAGTTCTTTGAAAAATTTACGAGTTTTTGGAAGTATGTAGAAATTACCCGCGCTCCGCCCGCGGAAATCGTGGAGCCATCCTCGGAAATGGCGCGTCAATCTCAAATGGACGAGCTTCAAGATGCGGTTTCCGAACTTCAGGATGCGGTACGGAAACTCGGGCGCAACCAACTTCGCGCAAACACCGTGCTCCAATCCGACCGTAACGAAATTAAACAAATACTTCAAAAGATAGCCCTTTCCGCCACAGATCCGCAGAAGGAGATGCTGCTGGAGTTGTTACTGGTGGTAGATGGTTTGGAAGAGGGGATACAGGCTGTGAGACAACTTAACGATGAGAGTTCGCCCGTCTCCGCTTGGGCAGAGGGTTTTCTGATTGTGCATGAACGCCTGCTCGGTATTTTGAAGAAATGGGATGTGGCGCCAATCGAGAGTGTTGGACAAGCGTTCGTTCCTCGTCTGCATCAAGCCGTGGATACGGTTGATACGGAGGACGTTGTAGAGGATATTGTCGTGGCGGAACAACGGCGCGGTTATTTGCGTGGCAACGAGGTTTTGAGGTATGCCGAAGTCATTGTGGCTAACAAAAAAGGGAAATAGATGAAACCAATTATCGGCATTGATTTGGGAACGACCAATTCTGAGGTGGCAGTTATCCGCGAGGGTGTGCCTTTCGTGATTCCGGATGCTGCCGGGAATCGTATTCTTCCATCGTTTGTGGGACTTTCACCCAACGAGGAGATGCTCGTTGGCGAATCGGCGCGTAACCAGTATGTCGCCGCTCCCGAACGTACCATTAAGTCGATCAAACGCAAGATGGGAAACGATGAACGCGTCAATCTGGGCGAGGATTCCTATACGCCCCAGGAGATTTCCGCGTTCATCCTGAAGCGGCTTAAAGCTATCGCCGAGGAATCACTCGGAGAATCCGTTGAACAAGCGGTGATCACGGTACCGGCTTACTTCTCGGATAAACAGCGTCAAGCGACAAAGGATGCGGGTGAAATTGCCGGACTCGAGGTGGTGCGCATTATCAACGAACCAACGGCCGCGGCGCTCGCCTATGGATTAGACCGCGGGGAAGATCAGTACCTCGTCGTATACGATCTGGGCGGGGGCACCTTCGACGTTTCCGTCATTGAAATCAACTCGGGTGTGGTAGAAGTTCGCTCCACGCATGGAAATACACAACTCGGAGGCGATGATTTCGATGCGGCGCTTGTAGACTATATTGCCGAAGAGTTTAAGCGGCAGCATAGCGTCGACCTCCGCGAGGACCAACGTGCGCTGGCGCGCGTCACGCGTGCGGCTGAACGCGCCAAAATTACGCTGTCCAACGCGCCATTCGCAGAGATTCGGGAGGAATTCATCGCTACGGCGGGGCGTAAGCCTATTCATTTGGAGATGGAAATCGAACGTTCCCGTTTCGAGTCGCTGATTAACGACATGCTGGATTCAACGATTGAGTGCGTGCGGCAGGCATTGAAAGACGCTTCACTTTCGGCAGGCGAAATTAATGAAGCGCTTATGGTGGGCGGATCAACTCGAATACCGCTTGTATCCGATAAGATTACGGATACCATCAATGTACAACCGCGCCTGGAAATTGATCCGGAGTTATGCGTAGCCATGGGAGCAAGCGTACAGGCGGGAATTATTGCCGGAGAGCCTATTGACGCCATATTGGTAGATGTGGCGCCCCACTCGCTCGGGATCGAAGTCGCCGCCTGGGATATGGGAGTCCCGATGTTCGACCAATACAACGTAATAATTGGACGCAATACACCTGTTCCCGTGTCGAAATCGGAGGTCTTCACCACGGTTAGCCCACGCCAAAAGGATGTCGAAATCAAGGTGTATCAAGGAGAGGAATCAATAGCCTCCAAAAACACGCTCTTGGGAGAATTTCGGTTGGAGGGCGTGAAACGCACGAAGCGCGGCGAGCCCGAGATTGTCGTAAACTTCGATTACGATTTAAATGGGATTGTACGCGTCTCGGCGCAAGACAAGGAAACAGGGCGAGAGAAGGAGATCTCGGTAACGGCTAGTCCGGATCGTCTGAGCGAGGAACAAAAAACTGAAGCGACCGAACGGCTTGCGGATATGGCGATCGAGTTGGATGCCGTTCCGACAGATTCTCACGAAGAGGCGGTTGTCCTTAGGGAGAGAGCCGTAGAGGTCGCCGAATTGTTAGACGCTGGTGCGGACAAAACAAAATTACAGAAACTAATCTCCGAACTAGACGGCGCGCTTGACAGCCAGAATCGGGAAACGATAGATGAACTGAAGGATGAGATTCTTGATTTTCTGTATGATCTTGAGGACTGATTGGCAAGTTAACGCCATTTCTCCAATCGTTCATATTAAGAATATGCGCAAGAAACCGGGATCGAATGAAAAGCCTTACACATTTCGACAAGAAGGGAAACGCGCGCATGGTCGATATCACGCCCAAACCGGAAACCACGCGCGTGGCGGTAGCCTGCGGGCATGTGACCGCCAAGCCGGAGACGATTCGCTTGATTGCCGACCGCGGCTTTAAAAAAGGGGATGTCCTCGAGGCGGCGCGACTTGCCGGCATCATGGCGGCGAAACGGACAAGCGATCTTATTCCACTGTGTCATCCGCTATCGCTTACGTCCGTCAAGGTTGACCTCTCCGTAAACAGCGCCGAAAACCGTGTTGAAATCGAAGCCGAGGCGCAGACGCTTGGACGCACGGGCGTAGAGATGGAGGCTCTCACCGCGGTCGCCGTTGCCGGATTGACCGTCTACGATATGTGCAAAGCCGTTGACCGAGAGATGGTTGTTTCCGATATACGATTGCGCAAAAAGACGGGAGGCAAGAGTGGCGCGTTTGAAAGGCGAGAATAGTCAACTGTCCGGAAAACTCGCATTCTCACCGTTGACAGATTCAGTTGCGCCAAATCTCACGCTTTGCCTTTCGCCAACGCCGAGGTTTAGACTAATTCCCAATCCACAAGAGTCCACAGTTTGTAGTCGTGCAATTCATCAAGGATCTCTATCAGGATTTACCATCGCAGTCAGTGTTCGTTCCTTTGATCGTCTCGTGCCGACTGTAACATATAGATTAGGACCTACGCGCTTCTGTAGGGAACAACGATCGTTGTTCCCTACGGGAAGGCGCGCACTGCGCACCAATGAAAGGAGATTATGCCTAGAGAAACGGAAAACCTCAGTTTTTTTGACATCCCGATTGGACACTTCCACGATCGCAGCGCAAGATGGCTGTTCCAAGACAGCGAATACGTTTTAGGGCTGGTGCAGCTCCTCGCCCCCGAATCGGCAGAACGGATTGATTTTGGCAAAATGGAACTGGTGAGCGGCAGTTTTATTCTAGACAACCTCCGAGGACCGGAGTCCGACATTGTGGTTCGCGTCCCGTTCCGCGATCAATCGGACGGGGAGGACCTGCTGATCTATATCCTCATTGAACACCAATCCACGATTGATTCGACAATGCCGTTCCGATTGCTGCTTTACATGACGCAGATTTGGGATACCCAACGAAGACAGTGGGAATCAGAGGGAACCCCGGCAAGCGAGCGGCGCTTGCGTATGGTTCTACCGATTGTGTTTTATACCGGGGACAAAACATGGACTGCCTCGCTGTCGCTTGATGAGATGATGGGAGTGCCCGATGAGCTTTCGAGGTTTGTCCCGAAATTCGACGTGCTGTTTCTTGGCGTGAAAGACACAGATGACGCCGATCTAACCAAAACCAACCATCCGATCGGGTGGTTGCTAACCGTCCTAAAGCAGGAGCATGCGTCAAAGGAAAAGTTACGCGGCGCAATAATTGAAGCGCTTTCACATATTAGCGCTCTTGATGACGACCAAGCGAGACTGCGGCAGCAAGCGATAGGGTACATCCAGTTGCTGATTTTCCATCGTCGCGAGGCTGAAGAGCACGAAGAATTGAGAGCGCTGGTCAAAGAGCATATTCCACATTCGACTGACAAAGAGGAGGCAGAACGCATGGCACAGACAATGGCTGAATATGTCAATGAACGCGGTGAAGCACAAGGCTTCCAACGCGGGATAGAACAAGGGATAGAGCAGGGCATAGAACAAGGGATTGAGCAGGGCATAGAACAAGGGATAGAGCAAGGCGTAGAACGCGGGATTGAACAAGGCGCTGCGCAAGCGAAACAAGCCGCCCTTCTCAAACTGCTTCAATCACGCTTCTACCCCGTTCCTGAAAATGTCATCAACCGAATAACCCTGATACACAATCTCTTCATTCTTGATTCGCTGTTTGAGCGCGCGCTGAATGCGGAAACGCTTGACGAGATTGCCTTGCAACTCCACGACGGTACCGCGTAAGGTGGCGTTGAACGGAAAAAACGCTAGAAACACCCGGCTATCCACTCGTTTAATTGTTCGTTATCCACTCAGTTGATTGTTCGCTAGATCGATAGCAATCCCACAGGTGGAAAGTTGTGCTAAACACTTACCGACAGAAAACCGCGTGAATTGCGCCCTAAAACGCTTAACTCAATCTCTATGGTGTGGGCACTGTCCGCCAGCCGCGGGTATCGCTCGCGAACATCGGGATTCCATTGAAGCGCTTTCACATATTAGCGCTCTTGATGACGACCAAGCGAGACTGCGGCAGCAAGCGATAGGGTACATCCAGTTGCTGATTTTCCATCGTCGCGAGGCTGAAGAGCACGAAGAATTGAGAGCGCTGGTCAAAGAGCATATTCCACATTCGACTGACAAAGAGAAGGCAGAACGCATGGCACAGACAATGGCTGAATATGTCAATGAACGCGGTGAAGCACAAGGCTTCCAACGCGGGATTGAGCAGGGCATAGAACAAGGGATAGAGCAAGGCGTAGAACGCGGGATTGAGCAGGGCATAGAACGCGGGATTGAGCAGGGCATAGAACGCGGGATTGAGCAGGGATAGAACAAGGCGCTGCGCAAGCAAAACAAGCCGCCCTTCTCAAACTGCTTCAATCACGCTTCTACCCCGTTCCTGAAAATGTCATCAACCGAATAACCCTGATACACAATCTCTTCATTCTTGATTCGCTGTTTGAGCGCGCGCTGAATGCGGAAACGCTTGACGAGATTGCCTTGCAACTTCACGACAGTACCGCGTAAGGTGGCGTTGAACGGAAAAAACGCTAGAAATACCCGGCTATCCACCCATAATTCATTCGCTTGATCGTTCCGCATCGACTGTAACATTCAGATTGGGACTTACGCGCTTCTGTAGGGAACAACGATCGTTGTTCCCTACGGGCTTGTTGCCAAGCCCTCTGCCGTAGTTGCCCGATTTATCGGGCGTTGAGGGACGTGCGACGCGGCGTTGAGCGTTCAACCGCGTATAGATATTAAAATCGTATTCGCTGTTTTCCTCCATTGGTCAGATTTATCGAAGCGTATTCCAGGGCGCTTGATTGCTGACATCTATCAGTTGGTACCCTTCGTCCCCGCGGCACGGTCCCAAAGTCACGAACAGTTTTGCCGGCGCCGATGAGACATTGAACGACGCATGCACGACATCCGCGGGAATGAACACCGAATCACCGGCGTTCAATGCCTGTCGCTTGTCTTCCAACCACTGTTCAATGCTCCCCTCTATAACGTAGATAACCTCCTCTTGATCCGGATGCTTATGGAAATCGTGCCCTTCTCCAGACATAAGATTGACTTCAATTGCCACAAGATCTCTGGCTCCGGTTGTTTGAGGGCGGCTCAACCACGTCATCGAACCCCAGTCCAGTTCGTCCCGCTCGGCTTCCGATGCTATGACGAATTTTCCCTGCATTACATAGCCTCCTTGGTCGTTTTTGTTACGATTGGTCACTGTACGAAATGCCGTTCATGCTTGCAATCTTGGCATCTTCTCAGGTAGGGATTATATCATGATTGACCGGCAGCGTCAATTGCTGAATACACAAGGAAAACGCTTCCGATTTCAGTTTTTTATACTCCCCACCGTTTCCGCATCTCCTCCATCGGTACCGTTTCGCCCTTTGTCCACGCGTAATGAGCGACGGGGTTTTCGCCAATCCAACGTCCATCCACCGGTTCGTCGGCGCGTTGATAGCGGGTGTCCGTGCTGAGCCGAAAGCGATTGGTCGCGTTATCCAGCGACGCGTGCATGGTGTACATGCCGAAAATTAGCACATCTCCCATCGCAAATGAACTTGTCTCCCACCTGCCGCCGTAGCGATCGACCAATTCAATCGGGTCGTACGAAAACGAACCGGTAACGCGATCCCTGTCAACATCCATTTCCGCGTAGGTTCTTCTAATCGCCTCAAACCGATGCGAACCGACAAGGATCATCAGTGGCCCCATCTCAAGGGGCAGATCGCCGAGCGGTGTCCAACAGGTGAGAAGGCGCCTGGTGCCGCGTCCCATATAAACGATGTCGTAGTGGGCGCCCGTGAATCCACCCGGCCCAACCACGCGCAACCACTTGTAATCGTAGGTGATCACGGGGGCGTTGAAATACGTTTCGCAGAAATCCATTATCTCCGGAGATTCGACTACGCCCAAGAAAGCGGATTCGTGGGTTACCGCCTTGTTGCCCCCGAGGAATGCGCCGCGTTTGCCCGCGGCGGGAACTCCCTGCGATAGTGGATAGGATTTGTCAATCTGTCCGTTCTCATCAAGTTTTTCGAGAAGGAATTGGCGGGCATTCTCAACCTTTTTGCGGCTGTGCAGGGCGCGGATGAGCAGATAGCCATCTTCGTCAAGTCGCGCATTTAGCGCCTCGGGGTCGCCGAGCAGGTGGTTGGCTTCGCGCAGTGTGCCGAGGTATTTCCCGTTCAACTCCAATGGGCGCTTGTTCATTGTTAGGATCATGGTCAGTCTTTAGCGGCTAATGATGGGTGGTTGGTTGATATTTCTCGACAGCGGATTTCAAGGGATCTCTATCGCGCTCGCTATCGATTTCATTAAATCCCGCGCCGGACGTAGGATGAATTGCGCTACTACGAGCCGAACACCCTGCCAATTATAGGTATTGTCGCAAGGCGTGTCAATGGAAAACGACAAATCGGGGTCTTGGGACTCACGTCGCTATTGTTTCCTTCTACCATGATGTGATAACATGGTAGGACTTACGCGGTCGAACGCCTTATGACTTCTTGAAATGGCAATTCATTTATTCGTAATACGTGATGCATACTAGATTTTTTTACGCATTACGTATTATTTTACGCTCTTATCCTTGTCTATCAATCAAGGCAACTTGCGTGAGTCCTAATGGTATCAGAAACGATATTTTCGATAGAAGGGTGAAATCATGGACAATAAGAGAGACAACCGGCATCGAGCGCTGACAGTTTGCACGCTTGGCGGAGCGCAGGCGGGCAAGACCTCGCTGACTGCCGCCATGACAAAGGTGGTGTCTCGAATCGGATCGACGCCGGCGGATTCGGAGGACATCGAATCGCAACAGCCGGTTCACCACCCGATTGGCGCGGGCGTGGGGCTTGATTACCGCGCTGTCGATTACGAAACGAGCGGCAGACACTACATGCAGATCGACTGCGTAAGCCATGCGGATACCGTCAAGATGCTGATTAGCGGCTCGCCCGAGGCGCGCGGGGCAATTTGGGTCGTGAGCGCTGTCGATGGGGTCACCGAGCTCTCCGAAACACAGATTCGACTTGCGAGCCAAACTCGGATTCCTGTCATCGTCGCGTTTCTCAATCAAACGGACAGAGTCGAGGATCCGGAGTTGATTGAGATTTGCGCCGTAGAGATTCGCGAACTTCTCTCGGATTACGGTTATGCGGAGGCGACCTCGCCGATTATTGTCGGTGACGCGCTGAACGCGCTGAGATATAAGGGACATAATCTCAGTTCGGAGCAGTGGAAGCCGATAGTTGATCTGATTGTCGCGATGGGAAGGTTCATGCCCCAACCGATAAACCCGATAGATTTGCCGCTGCTGATGCCGATTCGCGAAGTGACCGACGATCCGAAAGGCATCTCGACGCTACGCGGCGAGGTTCTCCAAGGCGGACTCGCTGTCGGGCACGCGGTTGACATTGTGGGGAGGGGAGAGCGAATCAAGACGCGTCTGGTGGCGCTGAGAGATGATGAGGTACAGGTCGATGCCGAGCCCGGTTGGATTTCACCGGGACAGGTGGTGTCGGAACCGAAAAGCATAAAATCCCATAGCGTCTTTGAAGCGACGGTTTATGTCATGACGCCGGAGGAGTGCAAGACGCACGTGCCGCTTGTCGGCAACGATAAACCCGAAATCCATCTTTGGAGCGTTGATGTCACCGGACACCTTCGCCTGCCATCCGATGTCCCGATGGTCAACCCGGGAGAACACGCGTATGTGTCCATTGCCCTTGACGCGCCGATGGCGCTGCAGGTCGGCGCGCGGTTCGAGATTAAGAAGATGGAGGCGCGGATTGGGATGGGCGTCGTGACGGAGATTGTGGAGTGAATGGAGGAAAAGCCGTCGCCAGTGCCCCGTGACCAGTGGTCGGTAGAGACCAAGTTTTCGAAAAAACGGGATTCCATCTTGATTTGACATCAAGATTGGATTCAAGGCAAAAGGAGGAATCAATGAACTTACGACAAAGGTTCACACTTTATTTTCTACTCTATATTACTGTGTGCAGTGGCGGATTGGCACAAGTCGTTGAGATACCCGACCCAAATTTGCGACGGGCTGTCAGTGAAGCTCTGAATTTGCCTGCGGACGCATCCATCACGCAAGTGGACATGCGCCGGTTAACGTCACTTAACGCCAAGAACCGTCAAATAACAGAGCTCACCGGCTTGGAGTATGCGACCAACGTGACCGAATTGCGCTTGGGCGAAAACCCGATTACAGATATCAGCCCCTTGGCGCATCTCACACAACTCAGCTTCTTGCGGCTTAACGATTGTTGGACGATTGACGATATTAGTCCGTTGGCAGATCTCGCACAACTGCAAGGGCTGGATTTAGACCGCAACCTTATCCTCGATATCGGTCCGCTCAGCGGCTTGACAGCATTGATTTCGTTGGATATTCGCCACAATCAAATTGAAGACCTCAGTCCGCTTGCAAACCTGACACAACTCACCGTATTGTCTCTGAACAACAATCAAATTGTGGATGTCAGCCCGCTTGCATACCTGACGCAACTCACCCAATTGTGGCTGGACAACAATAGGATTAAAGATGTGCGTCCGCTTGCAACTTTAGCGCGCTTGAATGTTCTTCACATTCGATGGAACAACATCACGGACCATAGCCCGCTTGACGGATTGTCGCTAACTGATTTTCGTTACGACCAAGTGTGCGAAATGGAGCCACTGCCGCTTGCACCACGATTAGCAAATCGCGATTATCCGAACGTTGCCGGCGCCAACTGGATTTTAGGGCAAGATACACGCCTCGATTTAATGTTTGGAGGCTTTTTCCGGATGGAGCCGCGCACTGATGGTCGATTGACAGGCGACTTTGAACTCGGGTTAAAGGAGCGGGACGAATTCATCGCGGCTAATCCGGATGCAGTGTTTTTAATGGGGCTTCCGATGAGGGCCGCTCCAATTGATTACTGGGGAAAGGAATTCCCGTATTGGGTTCGGGATTCGGCCGGGAACTTTGTCCTTGACGGGCGGACGCCGCTGGTGGATTTCACACAGCCCGAGGTGCAAGATATTATTGTGAAACAGGCTATTAGCGTTTCGAAATGCGGGTTGTTTGACGGCATCATATACGATCATTGGCGGGACGAAGATAATATGCTAGAGGGTTATGTCAGCATTGAGGCACAACTTCAGGCGCGGTTAAACATCGTACGGCGGATACGCGCGGCAACACGTCCCAACTTTCTCATCCAGGTCAACTCGAATTGGGCTATATTGCCGCACACGGGACCTTACATCAACGGTCTGTCTATGGAGACAGGCATTCCGAACTGGGGCAAAACGCCGGAGGAGCGCGAACAAATAGTGACGGAAGTGGAAAAAACGGTCGTCTGGGCAGAGGAGAATATGCGCGAGCCTCGGATAAACGCGATTTTCGGGGAAGCGTTTCCAGCCGATGAGCAACCGAGATCGGCTAATTTTCAATGGGTTCGTTTGCTGACGACGTTAAGTTTAACTCATGCCGACGGGTATGCAATGATACAACACCTTGGTGTTCCCAAGGGCGACGACCGGCATTGGTACGATTTTTGGGATGCGGACTTGGGTCAACCGGTAAGTGCAAAAAGGCAACTGTATCAAGGGACAGAAGGACTGTATATCCGTGAGTTCACCAACGGTTGGGCGGTGTACAACCAGAGCGGCGAAGCGCAGGTTGTAACATTGCCGGAGGAAGTGCAAGGCGTCGCCAGCGGACTGGTGAACACGGAACACGCGCTTCCGAACCTTGATGGCGAGATGTATTTGCGCGTCAAACCGAAGAATCCGGCGGATGTCAACGGCGATGGCGTGGTGAATATTTTCGACTTGACAATTGTTGCGCAGGCGCTTGGAACCGATAGTTTGGAAGGGGATGTTAACGGGGATGGAGCGGTGAATGTGTTTGATTTGGTGTTTGTGGCGAATCAACTTGAATAGAAGCAGTCGCCAGCGGCTTGTGACCGGTGGTCGGTAGGACCAAGTTTTCGAAAAAAACGGATTCCATCTTGATTTGACATCAAGATTGGATTCAAGGCAAAAGGAGGAATCAATGAACTTACGACAAGGGTTCATACTTTATTTTCTACTCTATATTACTGTATGCAGTGGTGGATTGGCGCAGGTCGTCCATTTCCCCGACCCGAATCTACGAGCTGCCATCGCCGAGAAAATCGACGCCGATCCTGCTCGCATCACCGCAGATGTCTTGCAAGACCTTACGTCGCTTACAGCGCGCGGTCGGGAAATTGAAAATCTCGAAGGTCTCCAGCACGCTCAAAATCTGACGCGTCTGGATTTGGCGTATAACCTCATCTCCGATATAACCCCGCTCGCAAATTTAGACAACTTGGAAAGGTTAAGTTTGCATCAAAACGCCATAGCGGACATTTCCCCGCTTGCCGGGTTGACGAATCTCCGTAGTTTGACGCTTTACGCCAACAGGATAACCAATATCGACGCTTTGTCCGAAATGAGACAATTACAGGAATTCGAGGCACAGGGAAACGCTATCGCTGACATTGACGCGCTATCGGAATTGTTGGCTCTGGCACATTTGCATTTGGCGGGCAACCTCATCTCCGATATAACCCCGCTCGCAAATTTGGTCAACTTGGAAGTGTTAAAGTTGCATCGAAACGCCATAGCAAACATTTCCGCGCTAGCCGGGTTGACGAATCTCCACCATTTGACAATTGAGAACAACGCCATAACGGACATTTCCGCGCTAGCCGGGTTGACGAATCTCCGCCATTTGACACTTCAGAACAACGACATCGCCGACCACTCCCCGGCAGACGGGTTGGCGCTTGACACGTTCATTTACGACCAAATCTGCGACATGCCGCCGGAACCGCTGGAACCGAGACTGGCGAATCGTACCTTCCCTTCAATTTTCCAAGCGTTCGCCGGTATAATAGTCAACATACCCGATGTGCATGATAGACATACATTGACCGCGAAACATGACGCTTGGTTCACCGGGTTGCCATTTGGTTCACGTTGGTTGCAAATCGGCGACGAGTGGCATGTAACGGGGATTATGGAGGATTTGCTCGAAGGACGTTCCAAATTCCTTTCGCTCAACCCGAACATGATCTTTCTTGCGGAAATACGGCTTAGGAATAGCGGCGGAAGTATACCGTCGGACTTCTTTCCCGACAATCACCCGTACTGGCTGCGCCTCCCGTCGGGCGAACTAGCTATTGACAATGAACGCCGTTTAATCAACTTTGCTCACCCCGACGTTCAAGACATCATCGTCGGTCAAGCGCTTGCCGTTGCCAGATGCGGACTCTATGACGGCGTGTTCTTCGATTGGTGGAGAGAGTTCGATTCCACGGTCGGCTATCTAATTTCGCTTGAAGATGCGCAACGCGCCCGAAAAAACATTATCGACCGTATCCGAGCGGGAACGCGGGATAACTTTCTGATAGTCGGAAATACAAATGAGAACATTGCGCCATTGAACGGTCCGCAAATGAACGGCGGATTCATGGAAGCCGTTATTCATTTGCCCGGCACGCCTAAAGAACAACCGTCAACTCCGAAGGAACGGGAATTAATCCATCGGCTGGTGCGGGATTCGCTCCAGTGGCTCGAAACCAACCTGCGCGAACCGCGCACGGTAATGTTGGAAGGCGGAACGGACTCGAGCGAACCGCCGGATAGCCCGTACAACCTCCAACTCATGCGCGCTACGACCACAATGAGTCTCACCCATTCCGATGGCTACGTCCTTTTCGGAATCGGTGGCGGTCACGAACATTATTGGTACGATTTCTGGGACGCCGACTTGGGGCGTCCCGTAGGGCCGAAATTCCAGTTCTACGAAGAAATTGAAGGACTGTATATCCGTGAGTTCACCAACGGGTGGGCAGTCTACAACCAGAGCGGCGAAGCGCAGGTTGTAACGCTGCCGGACGAAGTGCAAGGCGTCGCCAGCGGGTTGGTGGGGACGGAACACACGTTGCCGAACCTTGATGGCGAGATGTATTTGCGCGTCAAACCGAAGAATCCGGCGGATGTCAACGGCGATGGCGTGGTGAATATCTTTGACTTGACAATTGTTGCGCAGGCGCTTGGAACCGATAGTTTGGAGGGGGATGTTAACGGGGATGGAGCGGTGAATGTCTTTGATTTGGTGTTTGTGGCGAACGCATTCTGAATTTAAGATTACATGGAAGGGTGGAGATCGCTCCTACCGGGGAGGCGTTTTTACTCTTCGCCGTAGATGCCGATTTTTCGGTAGCGCTCGTACCGGTCTTGGACGAGTCGCTCACTATCAATCTCCAGCAGGACGTTGAGATGCTTCCGAATTGCCATCTTGACGCGACGGGTGGCAAGCGGAATATCTCGGTGCGCTCCGCCGATCGGTTCGGGGATGATTTCATCAATGATTCCCAACTTCAGCAGATCGTCGGCTGTCGGTTTCAGCCCCTCTGCGGCTTCGGGGGCGTGTTGCCCCTGATCTTTCCACACAATGCCGCTGCACGCTTCGGGCGGAGCGACGCAGTACACGGCGTGCTCCATCATAAGCACTCGATCGCCCACCGCAATGGCCAAGGCGCCGCCGCTGCCCCCTTCGCCAATCAACACGACAACAATCGGCACGCGCAGTGACGCCATTTCGGCGAGATTTTCGGCAATCGCCATCGCTTGGCCATATTCCTCCGAGCGTCGATCGAAGTGGGCGCCCGGAGTATCGACGAAGCAAATTAGAGGCAAACCGAACTTGTCCGCCAATTTCATCACGCGCCGCGCTTTGCGGTAACCCTCCGGGTGTGTGTACCCGAAATTCATATCCTGCCGCTCTTGGAGATTTGTGCCTTTCTGCTGCGCCAAGTAGGCGATGGAGCGCCCGTCAAATTGAGCCAACCCGGCAATCAGGGCGCGGTCATCGGCATGTAATCGATCCCCGCGCAACTCGACAGGGTCATCAAAGAACGCTCGGATATAGGTCGAAGCCTGAGGGCGCTGCTCGTGTCGCGCCAACCAGACCTTATCCCATCGGGTCAACTTTTGAAATGCTCGTCTGGTAAGGCTGGCGAGGTTTTTCTCAAGCGCTTCGATTCCCGGGGCTACGTCCAGTTCCGGGTTGGCTTCGGCAAAGCTTTTGAGTTGCTCGATATGCTGATCGAGTTCGGTTAGCGGTTTTTCAAAACTCAGCGGTTTTGATTGCACGTCCGGTGTCTCCGTTTATTAAATAGTCGCAGTGTTGGGTTTCACTACGATTTTGGGGCCTTTCAGCGTTATCGGTGTCTAGGCGCGGTTAGCCTGTGGGCGAGTCGTTCTTGATGTGCCGTTCAACCCAACCTACGGATTATCGCTATCCAGTAACACGCCGCCAATGGCAAGCGGGGCAAGATGCCCCGCCTACGGAGTTGTAATACATTCTCCACATTGGGGGTCTCTATCGATCAAACGAGTGAATAGCGAATGCGATAGTAAATCCTACTCGCTATTCACTCGTTTGATCCCCACCTACGGTGATAACCGGGCGAACTGTTTGCCCGGCATCTGCTGCACGATCCCCTTGAGTTCCAGCATAACTAGGACGCTAGAGACTTTATTCATCGGCAGCGATGTTGTGCGGGCGATCTGATCGATGTGCGAACTTGGCGCGTCGATCGCTTCAAGAACGGTTCGCTCATCGGGGTTGAGCTGCGGCGTTGATTTTGGCGGCGGATGCGCCGCGGGCGTTCCTGCGCGCCCGACCGACGTAACACGGTCCGAATCCTCGCCGAACAGATTGGAGCTCGCCTGTGCCTGAGTCGAACCGATTTGACCCGGAGGCAACCGAGTCTGTGACGCATCGAGTGACGGAGTCAGGCGCTGATCCGGGAAAGCCTCCCAAATGTCGTCGATAGCGTTTATCAACTTTGCGCCTTCGTTGATGAGCTGGTGCGCCCCCTTGGACTGCTTGGAGAAGATTTGCCCCGGCACGGCGAACACTTCGCGTCCCTGCTCCGCGGCGTGGCGCGCCGTGATTAAGGAGCCGCTGCGCATCGAGGCTTCGACCACAACCGTGCCCGAACTCATGCCACTCACCAATCGGTTGCGACGCGGAAAATTGCCCGGCAAGGGACGCGTCATCATCGGAAATTCCGAAATGAGCGCGCCGGATTTCACAATCTCCTCCGCGAGATCTCTATTTTCGTCGGGGTATATCTGACTCAAGCCGTTGCCCAATACGGCAATCGTTCGCCCGTTCGCCTCAAGCGCTCCTTCGTGCGCGCACCTATCGATTCCTCGCGCAAAACCGCTGATGATAGTGACTCCGTTCTCCGCGAGTTGTCGACTTAGTTGGCGGCTGATTGCCTTGCCGTAGTTTGTCGGGCTTCGAGTCCCGACAATGGTTAGGCTCGGCGCGTCCGGTTCGCCGAGTTCACCCCGCACGTAGAGCAGGATCGGCGGATCGGGAATTTCCTTGAGGAGCACGGGGTAGGCGCTATCATGGATTGCCACCAAGCGGCAATTGTGCGCCTCGACAAGTTCCAATTCTCGGTCGACGGACACACGGGATTTCCCGCTAACCAACTGTTGGCAGATAGTTGCGGTTACGCCATCAACTCGCGCGAGCTCGTCCAGTGTGGCGTCTAACGCTCTCTGCGCGGAGCCAAAAGCCGCCAGAAGGCGTTGTATGGTCTGATCGCCGACGCCGGGAATGATACTGAGATGGACTAAACTCTTCGTCTCCTCGGAAAATCTCATTTGCGCCGCTCATTCGCTTGCTGCCGGGGCAACGGGCTCCGCGGGCGGCAAAGCATAGTAGACTTCAATTTCTCGGATTTTCCTATAAGATTGAACCGGCGCGCCAGTTTCACTTCTGGTTGCGCGCTTCCCACCCGTAACGCGACGAGAATCCCAAGAGCGCGGCACCAGCAGACGTAACTTACGGGACAGTATCGGTTCCTTAAACTTGGTCTCGTATTTTTCTCGAATGTGGTCCTTGACTTCGCGAAGGGTCTGCCATTTTCCTTCGTCGTCCATATACTGAATCTTAAAAAATTCCACCTCGCCGATATCGGCTTTGACGACGACTCGCTGTATTTTCTGTGGTTTTAGCCACTCAAGGACGGCTTCGCTGTATTTGTCGGCTTCCATCTGCGATTCCCTATCCTTCTCATCTTCAATAATTGGGCCGGTTTCGCCCTCTGTATACAGATTGTCGTCGTGGAACCTGGAATTGGGATCCCGACTCGTGGCTTCAATGGCGAGGTTTTTGCTCCATTGCACTTTCGGGCCCGTACTGAGACAACTTGCGAGTAAAACCGAGACGATGATAACAAGCGTAAACGTTAATGTTGCAGAACGCATATTTTTCCTCCTTCGTTATTAGAAATTTGTGCGCAATGTCCTTGCGCCAAGTTAGGGAACAGAAACCGAGTTTTTTCCGACGCGAAAACACGGGTTCAACGAAAATCGCAACCGTTTAGATCAGCCAAAAATAGTGGCAAAGTTGATTTGACATGTACTACTCCCGACTATCGGCAGGGGGCTTCCCTTGATTATATGTGGGAGGGGCATCTTGCCCCGATTTCCCACGTTCACAATAAATCAACGCATTTAACAATTACGCTAGGGCATCGCTCCCACATCGGGGCAAGATGCCCCTCCCACCGGGATGGACTAAACAGTTACCGAAAACCCAATCAATTTGACCGATATTTCGCAAACGTCAATCAAAAACTCGGTTCTCTACACGCGACAGCGTACCCCATTATAGCATTTTCATACGGGTAAGACAATCGCCAATTCTTGCTTTGACGCTTAATGGTGAAGTAAGCCTATCGATCAAGCGAACGGATAGTGAGTAGGATTTTCTATCGCACTCATTATTCATTCGCTTGATCGATAGAGATCCCATAGCAAATCCTATTCCCCATGGCGCAAGACGGTGTACGGCATACGGAGTATGCCTACTACCTTAACAGATCGTCGAGTTCTTTTTCGCGGGAGTCGATTATCTCTTCCTCCTGCTTTTCCGCTATGTCCTCTTCCGATTTATAGCCGTACAACTCAATCTCGAAGATTTCGCCGGGCGCTCGACGGTGTGCGCCGTGTCCTCGTCCGCCGCCGGTGCGCGCCCGATGCCTGCGCCGCAGTTCGGCGTCGTCGGTTGTCGACAGCACGCGCACTCGAACTCTCTCCGTAGGAAAGGTCCCCCTTAGAAAGATATTGATGGGGTTTGACTTAACGCTCTTAACCTCGCCGACCAGTTTCCAATTCACGCGGTCGCCGGTGCCGCCGCCTTGGTCGGCTAACACGTCAAAGGTCTTCAAGTTCTCCGAATGAATGACCATTCGGCTAACCTTCCGTCTTTTCGGGAACGTGATAACCACCTCCGACGCCGGGCTGGTGCCGTAGAGGTTTTGAGTTTCCACGGGAAATCGCGTTTTGCCGAGCGTCTTGAGGTTGCCGTCGATCATCTCGGGGCTTGTAGATTTCACGCCGTCCATCAGCGCGTAATTTTCACTCCACTCCTGTTTTGAAATGACTTTGGAACACGCGGCAACGCCCGAAAGATAAATGAGCGCCAACAATAAAACAGTTAAACGAATCATTTTGAACTCCTTGTAGAATCAGAATAAAATTAGAAATGGGGTATTAGGTTAATCCGATTTTTTACCTTGCTTGGAAGATGAGAAGAAACCGAATTTTTCCAACGCGGAAACACACGTTTGACACAGATCTAAACCAAACACTCGGTTTCTCCGTCAATCGGTGATTTTCCATGTTACATCGTGTCGAGTATCTTGCAATTCGATATTGAGTTGTTTCAGTCTGTCGCGAATTTTGTCCGCGGTTTCCCAATCTTTGCGCTGCCTAGCTGTTTGACGCACCTCTATGATCAGATTCATTAGCTGGTTTGTCAACTCCGCGCTCCCGTTGCCGGTATCATTCGATTCGGCATATATGCCTAATACTTCGCACATCTCTTTGAGGCTATTATACGCTTTACCCAACGCCGTTTTTGCGGGGTCGGGAAGATTTTCGCGCGTTGCGGCAAGCGTTTGGTTGACTTCGCCGACAAACTTGAAAATCTCTCCCATCGCCCGCGCCGTATTGAAGTCGGCATCCATAGCCTCTTCAAATCCAACCCGCATGGATTGAAGCGCCGCAAGAATGGAGGCCTCAACTCCGTTTAAGGCGTCATTGCCCGAAAAAGCCGTATCAGCCGCACTTTGGTAGGGCTTCAAGGCGTCCAGACAGTTGTTTAAGCGTCGTATGGCGCGGCTCGACTCCTGTAGACTTGATGGATTGTAGTCCAACGGATGACGATAGTGCGCCGAGATCAGGAAGTGGCGGATGGCTTCGGCGGAATAATCCTTTAGCGCGTCGCGCACAAAAATGAAATTCCGTTCCGATTTTCCCATGCGCTGCCCGTTAACCCGCAAGAATGCGACGTGCATCCAGTATCGCGCAAACGGCTTTCCGGTCGCCAACTCGCTCTGGGCAATCTCGTTTTCATGATGCGGAAACTGGAGATCTTGCCCGCCGGCATGAATGTCAATCGTCTCGCCAAGGTGCTTCATCGCCATGGCGGAACATTCGATATGCCAGCCGGGCCTTCCCTTTCCCCATGGGCTGTCCCACCAGGGTTCTCCCGGCTTGGCTTTCTTCCACAAGTCAAAATCGCGCGCGTCCTCTTTTCGTTCGTTGACCTCAACTCTTGCCCCGGCAAGCAGATCTTCAGGGCGGCGATGGGAGAGTTTTCCGTATCCAACAAAGCGGTCCACGCGGTAGTACACGTCGCCGTCAACGGCATACGCCGCCCCTTTATCCATCAGGATTTGGATTAACTCGATAATCTCCGGAATATGCTCGGTGGCTCTCGGATGAACGTCCGCGGCGCGAATGCCGAGACATTCCGAGTCCTCAAAGTACGCCTCCGCATTGTTATTGGCGAGCAACGACGCGTCTATTCCCGATTCCGCGGCGCGGTTGATAATCTTGTCATCAATGTCGGTTAGGTTTTGTACGAACTTGACGGCATACCCTTTGTATTCAAGGTAGCGTCGAACAACATCGGACACCAAGAATGTACGGGCATTCCCGATGTGAAAGAAATCGTAGACCGTGGGGCCGCAACTGTACATTAGCACGTTTCTGTCGTGAAGCGGTACGAATTCTTCCAGTTGCCGGCTGAGGGAGTTATAGATGCGTAACGCCATTTAATTCTCTCTTGAATTTGGTGAATGTCGGGTGTACCTTGCGAATGTACAAGGGGTTGCGGGGCAAGATGCCCCGCCTACGGTGTATTAGAGAACGCCTCGCCTACGGTATTATATCATGATGCGCCGATACGGATTATTGCTCAATCAAACAGACAATCGCATGAGCTTCGATTGCCTTCTCCTCCCCGACGACGCCCACGCCCTCGGAGGTTGTGGCTTTGACGTTAACCTCATTTGCGGAAAGCCCCAAGGTTTCGGCAAGACGCCGCCGCATTTCGGGAATATGGGGCGCCAATTTAGGTCGCTGGGCGACGATCGTGCTGTCCACATTCTGAACGCTGTAACCCAGATTCGCGACTTTGGCTTTCACCTTTTGGAGCAGAATCAGACTGTTTATCCCTTCGTAGGCGGGGTCGGTATCCGGGAAATGCGAACCGATGTCGCCCAGCGCCGCCGCTCCCAACATCGCATCAATTATAGCATGGGTCAGGACATCCGCATCGGAGTGTCCCAGCAATCCCAGCGCGTGCGGAATTTCAACGCCGCCCAGAATCAGTTTGCGGTTGGGCGCGAGTCGGTGAAGGTCGTAGCCGATCCCTACGCGCATAACCCCCTCATCAATGCCTCGGCGATAATCAGATCCTCTTGGGTGGTTATCTTCAAGTTGGATTCGCTTCCCGAGACTATCTTCACCTTGAAGCCGAGTTTCTCGACGAGCATGGCGTCATCGGTCGCCGTTATGCCCTTCCGTCGCGCATTGGCGTGCGCGTCCAACAGCGCCGATGCGCGGAAGGCTTGAGGCGTCTGCACCGCCCACAGTTTATCTCGATCCGGCGTGTCCACGATGAATCCGTCGGCGTTTGCCACTTTGATTGTGTCCTTGACCGGCACGGCAACTACCGCGGCGCCGTACTCATAAGCCGCCTCAACACAAGCAAAGATAATCTCATCCGTCACGAACGGACGCGCTCCGTCATGAACGATGATACAATCCGCATCGGTCGGTAGGGACTGGAGACCGTTGAACACGGACGCTTGGCGCGTTTGCCCGCCGACAACCAAATCTCTCACCTTATGGAACCCATTGGGAGCGATAACCGTTGATTGGCACATCTCAAGATTGGATGCCTCAACAATCACATCGATCGTGTCAATGACGGGATTCCGATCAAGCGCGCCGATTGTATGCGCAAGAATAGGTTTGTCGCCCAGATTGAGGTACGGCTTCTTTACGGAACTCCGCATCCTGCTACCGCTACCAGCCGCGGGAATAAGAGCGCATATCTTCTGATTCGCTTGCGTCCACTTCATCGGCTTTTCTACGCGTAAAAATCATCTGTCCCGCGCTGGTTCTCAACATCTGCGTGACAACCACATCGATTATCTGCCCGACGTGAGATTTTCCACCCTCGACAATAACCATTGTCCCGTCATCAAGATAGCCAACGCCTTGATTCAACTCCTTGCCTTCTTTGAGGACATGAACTTGAATGACCTCGCCAGCCACCACGACGGGACGCACCGCATTGGCGAGCGCGTTGATGTTCAAAACAATCACGCCCTGCAACTCGGCAACTTTGCTCAAGTTGAAGTCATTTGTGACGATCTTCGCGTCCAGCTCTTGGGCAAGACGAACCAACTTCGCATCGACCTCGGCGATGTCCGGGAAATCATCCTCCGTGATATCGACCTCCATGTCGGGGTCGTTCTGCAAATCACGCAGAATCTTAAAACCGCGTCGTCCCTTGTTTCGGCGGAGTTGTTCCGTGGAATCGGCGATATGCTGTAACTCATTCAAGACGAATCTCGGTATCACAATGATGCCCGGAAGAAATCCCGTTTGGCAAATCTCAAGAATTCTGCCATCAATGATAACACTGGTATCCAAAATTTTGTAACTTGGCGATGTGGCGGAGGCGCCCGGCACGGATCGAGAAAGTAGTCCAAAACTCTTTCGTTTCCGATAGATAATCATCATTCCGGCATAACTCATCGCAAGCGCCGTGCCCAGCCTTACCGTGGGTATTACCGTGGTCATTTGAGACATAACATATATGACAAAGCCAGCGGCAATAAGGCCGAGTGTAAGTCCGACGAGACAGGCAAAAAAATCTCGAAGTAGCGGACGCGGGAGGGATGATTCAAGCGCAATCGCAATAATCGCCACGATTAACGCCACAGCGCTTCCATAGATACCATCTATGCCGTAACCCAAGGCAGCGCTCAAGATTATGAAGATTGCTCGAATAATCCAGATCTGCATAGCAGTCACCTTCTTTCATATTTTCGATAAGTTAGACATTTCGGTAAGAATTAGGTTTGATTGAATAAACTCACTCGTAAGAAACTACACACATCAGAAATAAATAGCGCGTTATCATGCGTAATACGTAATGCGTAATTGTGTTTTTCGCTCAAGTTATGAAGTCGTTGAAGAAACCGAGTTTTCAAGAAAAATTCGGTTTCCGAATCTGCTTAAAATAGGGCGTTTAGCGCTTCATGGAGATTCTTCGCGCCGAGCAACTCAATATCTTCGGACAAGTCTAGTCCTTTTCGGTTTGTTTCAGGCAAAATCGCTCTTCTGAATCCGAGTTTTGCCGCCTCGCGCAACCGTTTGTCTATGTGCGCCACGGGGCGCACCTCGCCGCCTAACCCAACCTCGCCAATGAGAACGGTATAAGGGTCAATCGTAAGGTCGCGGTGGTTCGATACGATTGCCATGACAATGCCGAGATCGATGCCGGGCTCGTCCACGCGAACGCCGCCGGTGATATTCACGAACACGTCCGAATCGCCGATGTTCAGCCCCAGGCGTTTGTGCAGCACAGCGACGAGCATGGCGATTCGTTGGCGATCCACCCCGGCGGTCGTGTTACGCGGGAAGGCGAAATTTGATGGCGACACAAGCGCCTGAAGTTCCAAAAGAAGCGGGCGCGTCCCTTCAATACTTGACACCACCACGGAGCCCGATATATTCTCCTGCCTATCGCCGAGGAATAGCACGGACGGGTTCTCCACATCCACCAAGCCACGGCTCAGCATTTCAAAGATTCCGATTTCGTTGGTCGATCCGAATCGGTTCTTGACGGCGCGCAACACCCGATAGATGTGCTGCTGCTCACCCTCGAAATAGAGCACGGTATCCACAATGTGTTCCAACATTCGAGGGCCTGCCAATGCGCCGTCTTTGGTGACGTGGCCCACCAGCACAACGGGTACATCTTTGCTTTTTGCGTAAATGAGCAACTGCCCGGCGCATTCGCGAATCTGCGTTACGCTGCCGGGCGCGGATTGGAGCGCCGGCAGATAGACCGCCTGAATCGAGTCGATGACCACCAGGCTGGGCTGCACCGCCGCGATGTGCGCCTCAATCTGTTCCAAGTTGTTTTCACACAACACGAGCAGCGTCTCTGACGCGATTCCGAGACGGTTCGCCCGGAGTTTGGTCTGGGCGGCAGATTCTTCGCCGGTAACGTATAGCACCGCGCCGTATCCCCGACTTACGGCGTCGCCGGCTTGAAGCAGCAGTGTCGATTTGCCGATGCCCGGATCGCCGCCAATCAGTATGACGGATCCGGGAACAATTCCATCGCCGAGCACGCGATCGAATTCACGAATTCCCGTGAGCAGGCGATCTTCCTCGCTTGCGGCAATCTCCCTAATCGATTCCGGCTGGCGAGACGGCTTTCCGATTGTGCGATGCGCCGGTGACGACGCTTCTATTTCAATTTCTTCGGTCAGACTGTTCCACTTTTCGCACTCGGGACACCTGCCCAGCCATTTGAGGGAAACGTATCCGCACTCTTGGCAGACGTACTGCCGGCGTTCTTTTGCCATTCGCTCAACGTTCCACATTTGTAGGGAATAACGATCGTTATTCCCTATAGGTCAAGAATCGGTCAAAGGCGCTCGGTTTACCAGTTGCTTCCGATGAGTCGAATGCCCGCGGTGTAGCGGATATCATCGGTTAGGTTTTCGGCGCCGAGAATCAGATGTCCATTTCCGAAGAACCTCCACGCCAACTCGGCGTTAAGTTCGGGAGTTTTGCTTGTTAGATGAAAGCCCTCGAGCGTCAGCCCAAGCCGTCGAGACAGCAGCCAAGCGTCGATCCCCAGCCCGGCTCTCGAACGCATGAACCCGATTCGTCCGCGCAAGCGTCCGTCAAGAAAGTCGCGAGCATATTGCCCCTCGAATTTCACATCTTTGTCCCGCACGCCAAAACCGAATCGGAGGCGCTGATTTAGCGATGGCACTAACAGCAGCGCGAATTCATTATGAAGGCTCTCCTCAAGGCTGAGATAACGGAGTTCATAATCCCATGCCAATTCCGGGGTTCTCAGGTCTCCAAATCTCTCGTCGACTTTGCCGGATAGGCTGTGTATTCCCCCTACAGTGTCCTTGATTGTTTTAAGCGTTTCGCGGAGTTCATTGACTGTGTCGGGTTTGTTCAACATTTGGGCTACACTTCCGTCGCCGTGCCGCACTTTTTCAAGGATTTGATTGAGTTCGTCGGGAAGTTCCTCTAAATCGGCGGTCACGCCCGCAATGTCCGTCAGAATCTGATTCAATTTGGGGGCGTCAGACTCAATCAGATTTCGACTGTCGGCGACCAAACCCGACAGCTGCGCATTCAGTGTGCCAAGATCTTGACGCAGTTGTTGGGTGAGTTGGCGAAAGTCGGAAGATCCCGCTTTCAACTCCGTGACAATCAGATCGATGGAATCGGAATTTCGATTCACGAGATCCAGCGCCGAACTCGTGATGGCATCCACACGTTCGCCGAGAAGTCGCGAGTCTCCCATAAGTTGTTCCAACAATTGATTGACGCGTCCAAGGGTTTGTTCAAAGCGCAGATCGTTCTCCGTCGCCAAGCGTTTAACGATCTCAACGGTTTCTTGCGTGTTCTTACTGGCATTTTCTACAGCCTCTCCCGTCTGAGCCACCAACCGCCGCACATCGGCGATGCCCTGCTGTATGTTCTCCTGATTTAATTGTATCAACTGATTTGCGGCTTGCGTGAGTTGTACGGTTTCCAATATAGCTTGGTTAGATTGCTGAAGGAAGTCTTGTATGCTCACCGGGGTTTGACCGGTTAACGGCAGATCGCTTGGCTTCAAGGGCGGATTGCCTACCGGTCCGTTGGTAAAATCAATGTATGCCTCTCCCACGAAACCGATGATTCCGATCTGGACGCGGCAACCCTTCCTAAGATGCTGAAACGCGTCCTTCACACGCATACGGATTTCAACTTTGTTTTCAGCCGCCTTCAACTCAACGGCTGTGACTTTGCCAATCTCAACTCCGGACAGATAGACACCGGCTCCTCGTTGAAGATCGTCGACGCGCTCGAAGTGAACGGTGACGTAGTCGCCGCTTGCGGCGAATGGCCAATCGGTTGCCATGACAAGCAGCACGGCAAGTAAAACCAGCCCGAGGATTACGACAATCCCCACTTTTGCCTGGGATGTCCAAGAATTCATCAATTACCTCTTTTTTCGGTTGTGGCGGATGGACGCTCCACGGATTACACCATTGTAGTCATTTACACGGGACTCACGCAAGTTGCTCCGATTCGTAGGCACATAATTCGTAATGCGTAAAAAAATCAATTGCGATCAAATGAGTGAGTAACGAGTAGGTTTTTCTATCGCACCCGTTATTCATTCGCTTGATCGATAGAATTCCTCAATGAATTGTGCAACTACAAACCTCCGGTCCTTGTAACGTTTAGACTGCCAATTAGCATCAGTCTTCGCGTAGATTAAAGATAAACTCCTTCAACGCCGGGTTACTAACGTTAAGAATCTGCTCGGGGGCGCCGAGGAGAATAAATTGCTGTAGAATCGGATCGTCATTCTCAAGCATCTCGTTCGGGTGACCAAAAGCGACGATTTTCCCGCTATGTATCATCGCCATGCGCGTGGCGACGGTGAACGCGCTGTCCATATCGTGCGTAACGACGACAGAAGTCACTTCAAGTTTCGCATGCAGGCTTTGAATCAATCTGTTGATTTCGACACAAGTAACCGGATCCAATCCCGTTGTGGGTTCGTCGTATAAAATGACTTCGGGATCAAAGGCGATGGCGCGCGCGAGGCCGACTCGTTTCCGCATACCACCGCTGAGTTCCGCGGGTCTCAAGTTCTCGGTGCCGTCAAGATCCACCAGATGAAGTTTCTCAATGACAATTTCTTTTATTTCCGCTCTGGAGAGTTTCGTATGTTGGGCGAGCATAAACCCGACATTTTCTTCGACGGTCATTGAATCAAACAGCGCCGCCGATTGAAAAAGTAGTCCGATTTTACGCCTCATGCGGTTCAGCGCTTTGAACTTCAGCCCCGAAATCTCTTCACCCTCTACGCGGATTTCGCCGGCATCGGGCTGCATCAAACCGGTGATAAGTTTCAAGAGAAGGCTTTTCCCGCATCCGCTGCGTCCCATAATAACCAACGTTTCACCGCGGGGGATATGCAAATCAAGCCCTTTCAGCACCTGTTTACCATCGAAACTCTTCCATAAATTCTTAATTTGAATCATGAGCCGATAGACAGTGATCAGTGATTAGTGGCTAGGGCGTGTTGACATTTGTGTGAGATATACGGGTAATCGTAGGGATGAGGTCCCTCGCCCGACGGGTTGGGAAACTCAACTCCCACGAAGATCGCCGAGATGGGTTGGGAAACCCAACCCCTACGAAGAGCGCCGAGTCTGTGTAACCCTTTTGATTGTCTCGTTCCGATGAAATGTCAACAGGACCTCGTATGTTACACCTTTTCTCGATCCAGTTAGGCGTTACGGCATACGGAGTATGCCTATTACTTTACTTACTACATTACTATTTAAGTTGGAGAAGAGTAAAAAGCAGATGGTTTAGCAAGACATCCAACACCAGAATAAGCATTAACGATACAACCGCGGAGCCTGTGGTCGCCTTGCCGACGCCCTCCGCGCCGCCGGCGACGGAGATGGTGAATCCTTTGTAGCAGCCCACCAAAGCGATCGCCATCCCGAACGATGTCGCTTTGATGAGGCTAATGCATATACTGCTCATGTATAGGTAGCTCGTTACTTGCTTCATAAAGAAAACGCCGTTCATGTTGAATAGGTAGACAGCGACAACATATCCGCCCGCAATTCCGGAGAAGGTCGAAAAAACCGTCAAGATTGGGAGCATGTACGCGCAAGCCAGGAACCGGGGAACCACAAGGTATTTGACGGGATCGGTTCCCATGACCGAAAGCGCGTCAATCTGCTCTGTCACCTTCATGGTTCCGAGTTCGGCGGTGATCGAAGCCCCGATGCGCCCCGCGAGCACAAAGCCTGTGACCATCGGTCCCAACTCCTTTATCAGAGAGACACACACAAATCTCCCTATTTGCCCCTCCGCGGACAAGTCGCTCAGTTGAATATACCCTTGGGTGGCTAGAACCATTCCCGTGAAAATCCCGGATACCAACACAACAGATAGTGAATCGACACCAATCAGACGCAATTGACGGACGAGCAAATCCAGTTGGAAGGGGGGCTTGAAAAGAAGCGCGAGGGTTCGAAATACGAAGGTGGACGCGCTGCCAATGCCCGAGAGCCAGCCGAGTGTGCGTCCGCCGGCATTATCAACCCATCGGAGTAGCGAACTCGTTTTTTGCCGAGGGACAGGGGATTGGATTGCCATTTAAAACACCGGAGCCGGTTTTAGCAGTAAAACGCACTTGTTCCAGCGCGGACGTTCTCTCCTTAGACTTGGAGATTGGAGAACCGCATTTGTTCTTTAATGAACTGCAATTGGACGGTGCCGGTAGCGCCGTTGCGCTGTTTTCGAATGATTAGGTCCGCCAAACCTGCCGCGTCGGACTGTTCATCGTAATAATCCTCACGATGCAGGAAAACCACCAAGTCGGCGTCCTGTTCAATCGCGCCCGATTCTCTAAGATCCGCAAGCTGGGGACGTTTGTCGGGACGTCGTTCCAACTCGCGGTTGAGTTGCGAACATGCGATAATGGGGACATCCAACTCCCAAGCCAGCGCCTTGAGGGCGCGGGAAATCTCGGCTATCTCCTGTTCCCGTCCGGTATATTGTCCCGTCCCTCTCAGTAGTTGCAAATAGTCAACGATGATTAACGCCAAGTCTTGTTGTTGAGATTTGAGCCGCCTCGCTTCGGCGCGTACCGTCTGTATGGTGATTCCACGCGCTTCGTGGATGGAGATTCGGTTGCCCGCCTCCATCAAACTGGTGGCGCCTTGAGTGAGATCCGACCAACTTTGATCGGAGATATTTCCGATTCGAAGTTTCGCGAAATCAATCTGAGCCTCGGCGGCAAGCATTCGCATAGCCACTTGGCGCGCCGGCATTTCAAGACTGAATATGGCGACGGGAAGATTGTTATCAAGCGCGATGTTTTGAGCCATGTTCAGCACAAGCGTGGTTTTTCCCATACTGGGCCGGGCGGCGATAATAATCAAATCTCCTCGCTGCAACCCGGAGGTCAAAATATCCAAGTCCGTAAACCCGCTCGGTACGCCGACATACTGCTCATCTTTGTGATATAATTCCTCAATGTCCTTCAGACTTTGATTTATCAGGGAGCCTAGCGGGATGAATCCGCGGTGGGTGTTGAGAGTATTCAAACGGAAGATTTCTTCCTGAGACTCGTCCAGAACATCTGTGAGGTCCTTTTCTCCGTCTTGGGCAATCTCTCGAATCGTCGCGGTCGCTTGAATGAGTTGGCGGCGCATCCACTTGTCTCGGACAATCTGCGCGTGAAACTCGGTGTTCTCGGTTTCGACAATCCTATCTTGAAGGTCGTACAAGTAGATTGCGCCGCCGACGCGTTTCAACTGGTCGGTCTTTTTGAGATGATCGACAACAAGAAGAACATCCGCCCTGTTGTGCTGATCGTAGACATCCACGGCGGCGGAATAAATGATTTGGTGATCCGTCGTAAAAAAGGCGTCGGGGGTTTCACCCAAAATCGGCATAACGCGCGGGATAACGTCGGTATCCATTAGCATTGCGCCTAGCACCGCGCGTTCGGCTTCTTTATCGTGGAGGGGTTCGATTGGTTCAGGGACAGCCATTGTTTCCGAGACCTCAATGATTAAGACTGTAAGAATTTCGTGATTGATTCGCTAAGTATTCGATATAATTGCGTAGTAGCGTGGTCGCGAACTGGAAACTGCTCCGACAAAACACGCAATTTCAGACAGCGAGGAATATCGCAGTGATTAGTTATGAGAGTTTGCGCTTGGAGAATCGCTTAGGGCTTTCAGTCGCTCAATCTCCTCCGTAGGCGCGCCAGTTCCGCTTCAGCCTTTTTTCGCGCTTCCGCTTCTTTTCTAGCGACAGATTCAGCGTGTTTCCGCGCTTTTGCCTCTTGTTTCCGCGCTTCCGCTTCCTGTTTTCGCGCTTCGGCTTCTTGACTAGCGACAGATTCAGCGTGTCTTCGCGCCGCAGCTTCTGCCTCCGCCGGCGTCCGCAACCACTTCCCCGTGACCGGATCATAGAATCGGAGACCCTCCTCCAGCAAATGCAACTCAAGACCCAAGCTGATGGCAGTGACACTCCCGTCCGAGTTGGGCTGAATGGGCTCATAGGCGCTACCGGCAAGCCGGAACCCCATCAGCGGTTTAGGCAAATGCTGCCTCTCTACATCGCAAAGAAAGTATTCCGTCAGACCGATTTCCGCATACAGCGTCTTCTTGCTCCGCAGATCGTCGCGGTACGTATTCTCGCTTGAAAACTCTACCGCAAAGTGCGGCGGACTCCCCTCTTCCCAGATACGATAGACGCGCCGCTGTTTACGCCCAACGCCAAACGTGACGAACACATCCGGCGAAATCGATTTTTGAGGGTTTCCACGAACATAGTACATCATCATGTTTCCCGATACGCACACGTCCGAAATGTCTTTGAAATGCTCTTGGAGTCTTAGAAGCGCGTCGAAAAGCGCGTCGCGGTGCAGCTCTGTTTCTGCCATGGGTTTCCCATCCGATGAGGGATAAAAGAGTTCCGAGCCGTCTGTCGGAGCGTAACGTATTCGGACGGAAGCGGCTCCAATAAGAGGTAAAGAGGGTTCCGGCATATTCCGCGACTGTAGTCCGTTTCTATCTGCCATAATCGCGTCTCCTTCGGGAATCGCAAAGATGCGAAAGCGCGTATCGTGTAGGCATAACTGTATACTATACCAATCTGGTCCTTGAGACGATTGCGGGAGCAATCTCCGAATCGCGACCTTCCATTGAAGCGTAAATCCTAAACAATTTTACCGGTTTCTCGCAGCGATTAGTCTTGAGAATTCGCGCTTGGAGAATCGCTTAGGGCTTTCAGTCGCTCAATCTCCTCTCGCAGGCGCGCCAATTCCGCTTCAGCGCATTGTCGCGCTTCCGCTTCTTGTTTCCGCGCTTCCGCTTCTGCCTCCGCAGGCGTCCGCAACCACTTCCCCGTGACCGGATCATAGAATCGGAGACCCTCCTCCAGCAAATGCAACTCAAGACCCAAGCTGATGGCAGTGACACTCCCGTCCGCGTTGGGCTGAATGGGCTCATAGGCGCTACCGGCAAGCCGGAACCCCATCAGCGGTTTAGGCAAATGCTGTCGCTCTACATCGCAAAGAAAGTATTCCGTCAGACCGATTTCCGCATACAGCGTCTTCTTGCTCCGCAGATCGTCGCGGTACGTATTCTCGCTTGAAAACTCTACCGCAAAGTGCGGCGGACTCCCCTCTTCCCAGATACGATAGATGCGCCGCCGTTTACGCCCGACGCCAAACGTGACGAACACATCCGGCGAAATCGATTTTTGAGGGTTTCCACGAACATAGTACATCATCATGTTTCCCGATACGCACACGTCCGAAATGTCTTTGAAATGCTCTTGGAGTCTTAGAAGCGCGTCGAAAAGCGCGTCGCGGTGCAGTTCTGTTTCTGCCATGGGTTTCCCATCCGATGAGGGATAAAAGAGTTCCGAGTCGTCTGTCGGAGCGTAACGGATTCGGACGGAAGCGGCTCCAATAAGAGGTAAAGAGGGTTCCGGCATATTCCGCGACTGTAGTCCGTTTCCATCTGCCATAATCGCGTCTCCTTCGGAAATCGCAAAGATGTGAAAGCGCCATCAACTTTGGCATCACTATTTGCGCAACTGTCGCGTCTTTCGATTTCCGATCACGTTAAAAAATGCGCGCGGAAACCATCAAGCGAGCGAATAGCGCTGCGTATAAATCGAGCGAAAACTTACTCTTCGCGTTCAACGACAACCCGCAGATCCGGCGCGACCTCGGCGTGTAAACGGATTGGCACCGTAAAGACGCCTAATTCCCTAATCGGTTCGTCCAACTCAATTTGGCGCCGATCGATTTCAACAGCCTGGGCGGAAAGCGCTTCCGCAATGTCCATTGAAGTCACAGAGCCGAAGAGCCGGTCGTTCTCGCCGGAACGCCGCTGAATGGTGCATGTCACCTCGGCGATGCTCGCGGCGATCTGTTCGGCGCGCGCTTTCTCTTTGATTTCGAGATTCTCCAGGATATGCTTTTCCTGTTCATATAGACGGCGATTCTGCTCCGTCGCATGGATGGCGAGTTGCATGGGGATGAGATAGTTGCGCGCATAGCCGTTAGCGACATTGACGACATCTCCCCCGCTTCCAAGCCCATCCACCGCTTTCTTGAGAATGATTTCCATCAGATTCCTCACTATGCTATCAATAGTTTGTTTAGGATTTTATACAATTTCAAGCGTTGTAGTCGTGATGTCCGAATCAAGATTTCGTATTCGCGGCGGGACAAGATGCCCCGCCCACGGTGTTGATACGAGTCAGACGCGCAATAAATCGCGCTACTACAATCTTGTGAATTGAGAATCGGTTTTACTGTCTGCTGAAGGGCAACAAAGCGACGTTTCGGGCGCGTTTGATAGCCCGAGTGACCAACTTCTGGTGCCTGGCGCAATTCCCCGAAGCGCGCCGTGTGATGATTTTGCCACGCTCGCTGGTAAAATTCCTGAGCATGGCGATGTCTTTATAATCTACCACCGTGATTTTTCCGATACACAGGCGGCAGCGTTTGCGTCCAGCCATAATTGAATTCCTCTTACTTTCCTATCTATGTGGAAAAAGCGGGCGATATTTTGCCCGCTTTCAAATTACGGAACTGTTTGGCAGGAGTGTTCTCCGAACCACAATCTGTCGGGATCGGGAGATCCCTCCTACAGCCCAAAACGTAGATTGATGGACTAAACAGTTGCAAAAATACTAAACGTGCTCTGGTGGTCTCCGATACCGCTAGAAGGGGATATCGTCTTCGGTCGCCGGAGTGGATTCGGATACGGAAGATTGAGACGCGCCGCCGCCCGATTGGCTATAGCCGCCTTGTTCCCCACCATCCTGACGCCCGCCGACGAACTGAAACCGCTCTACGAAGACATCGTGCTTACTTCGCTTCTGTCCATCGTCTGTTTCCCATGTGCGAAATCGAAGGCGTCCTTCAATAAACACAGGCCTACCTTTTTGAAGATATTCGTTCATGGTTTCGGCGGTTCTTCCAAACGCCTCCAAATCAACAAAACATACCTCTTCTCTTTTTTCTCCCGACTCGCGATCCGTCCAAACGCGATTCATAGCTAGGCCGACATTTACCACCGCCGCTCCGCTCGGAATATACTTCAGTTCCGGATCACGCGTCAAGTTACCCATGAGTATGACTTTGTTGTAACTTGCCATAATATCATCTCCTTATTGTTGTGCGCTTATCTATGTTAGGAGTTATCAGAGGCAGACGCTTCGCCAACCTGATTTTCACTTGGACTTTCCGATGTGCTGCTCGCTTCCTCCGATTCGGTTTTTGGTGGGGTCTGCTCGTCTTGCGCTTCCGGTCGTGACGGCGTGTTCGCGTCGCGCGCGGCTCTTTCCTCTTTCGGCGAGACATCCTTGTCGAGGTCGCCCTCAAAAAGCACCACCATGTGCCGGATGATAGACTCAATCACGCGAAACGAGGCGCTAAGTTGCGGGACAAACGCCGGTTCACTCCTAAAGATGAACAGAACAAAATAGCCGTCGTTATTCTTCTTGATGGGAAAAGCGAGTGGTTTCTTTCCCCATGGATCGACCTTGAGCGCTTCGCCGCCGTTTGATTCGATGTTGCTCTTGACCCTTTCAATGAGCGACTCTGTCTCGGTGTCTTCAAGATTCGGGTCGATAATCAGAAGTAATTCATATTCTCGCACTGATACTAATCCTCCCTGTGGACATGTGGCTCCGCATCGGTTTCGATCTATTCAACATAAAAAAATGGCGGAGCAGAGATTCTTGGAAATTATATCATAAACCCATCGCTTTATCAACAAAGATATTGCAGGGATGGGAAGTTATATTCGATTTGTTATTGAGGGATGTGAAACGGGAAACAGAGTTCAGAGGGAAATCTGATGCGCTTGCATGACGCGATTGGAGGCGCCAGCGCGAAGAGAAGAAATTAGCGGTTTAAGATTTTGCTCTACAGACAATTCGTCACGAGATCCGATAATCGTGGGAATGATTGGCGGTTCATGTTCCAAGATGGCATCAAACAAAGGTGAGTTGTTTCACAGACGAGCGCGGTGCGTTAGCGTGGTCCCCAAGCAGATACGATTCGCGCAGATATCGCGGATCAATCTCCTGTTCGCGCGGAAGGTAGATTTCAACCTGAATATCTATTCCGTGCAAATACTTGCACATAATCGGTCCCACATCGGCCCAGGACAAATTGCCCAAGCCACAACCCAGAGCCGGCATTGCCAGGGATTTGATGTGTTCTTTTTTGTAATTTCTTTGCACCCAGTCCAATCCGCCCTCAATATCGTCCAATCGCGAGTTTTCTCGCCATTTCCGTTTAGTGGCAAAGAGCAAAAACCACTTCACCGCATTAGGCGTCGACAGCGGAAAATTCGGATCCGCCAACTCGTGATCCAATGAAGTCTCGCGCTTATACAGAAAGGGGTGTCTCGCCGTAATTCCCCTGGCGCGACATGCATCCTGATATTCAACATATACATCGGGGAATTGATACTTCGCACGCGATGCCAAACCTTTTCCCATGATTCCCTGGAGGTTTACGCTAATCGTCAATGTTTGCATGGCAGAGAAGAACATGTCGCCATCAATAAGGAAGATATTGCCGTTAACCGTTTCTCTGATTCTTCGCTCAAAAAACATGTGGGGCTCTGGAAGTACATGAATGTTGTATTCGCCAACTGTCTCCATGACGCGATCTCTTACTCTATCGTCGGCGACAAAGATTGAATTAATGAAATCTGGCTTGATGTTTTCGGGTACCAGACATTCCGCCATGATTTTGCGCTTTGAACCCGGGCCTTCAATCCACCAATCGTTTCGAATGATATTCCACTGATTTCTAAGTGTCGTCAGTCCGTCGGACAGGGAGTAAAACTGAGTTGGCATATTGGCGGTGTTGCCATCTGCGATTAGAACACCGTCTTCGTGCAACACCTCCTTTGAAACACTCATAACAACAAGGTTATCTTTCTTTTTTGCACTGACAACGCTATACATCATGGGGTTGCGAGGCTGAAAATACAGATTGGCGTAATGCCAGAGACTCTTTCCGTTCGGCGCCGATTTGTCCTTGCGTATGCTGACGACATCTTCGTCATAAATTGCGGTATAGTCTAAACCCGATTGCTTAATTCTTTCGTGAGACAGGATACCTTCGTCAAGTATAGATCGCAGGTTGTCTATATGGGTAATATAGTAGAGTTCTTCCGGGGGAAACGATCTCATAGCCGTTCTCCTGCGTTAGTACGTTTAACCGATTTATCCTGCATCGTATGTGTAGAAAGACGTTGAGATTTCAAGAGAAAAATCGGCGGCGGTGTCGCGCGGCATAGAGTGCGCTTGGCGCAACCGTTCAATGAACGCTAAAATTGTCTCTAAAGTCTTTGCCTGACAGTGTCGTACGAGATTTCGGGGCGCTGCGCCAAAGTGCGCTATACTGCGCTATTTGGGATTTTCTATTTTGGCACGAGGACATCAGGTTTTGTCGTGATTGTCAAAGTTTAGTTGCCAGTGGCGGTTCCCCAAGCCAATTTCCCTAGGAAATTTGTGTGAGGGGTGGCTATCGCAGTCATTTTTCATTCGGCTCAATGAGTTTATCTTGCATGGCGCCTATTTCACTTAAATTGTACTATTTGTGTATAAAGTTGTCAATCGAAAAAAACGATCTTTTTTGGGGAGGGGCGGAATAAATGTCCGACGTCCTCGTATTGTCTGAAATTGCGATTCATTGGATTATGGGATTGCCTTGATGGTCAGTGTATAATTTCCATTGACGCTTCGCCAGCCAACACCCTTTGGGTTTTCTACAAGCTTCGCTATCGCAGCCATTATTGATCCGGTATCCGAAACTGTTTTGTGCATCGGCCCGGATTTGTCAATCCGGACCGAAAACGCGTCAAGCAGCGAAAGACAATGGCAATCCCCGAGTTTCGGGAATTATCCTTGACAGCGAATCTATGGTATCCTATACTAATTGTGTCACCTTTATTTTGAGGCGATAAGCCCATCGCGCCATCCGTAGGCGACCGTGAAGGATTATAGCCATTTCTCAAGGAACGGCGCGGATGTGTCCCTCTACAGAGTCACAATAAATACGCAATTTTCCTCTGTGCCGAGTAAAATAGGAGTTCAAATGTCCGAGACGGAGCAAATACGAATTGGTCATAGCCCCGATTCCGATGACGCTTTCATGTTTTATGCGCTCGCCAAAAATCTCATCCCGACAAACGGCATCAACGTGGTTCATGTCATTGAAGACATTGAGAGTTTGAACCGCCGGGCGCTGAACGCGGAGCTTGAGGTCACCGCGATTTCCGCCCATGCTTACGCCTACGTGGCAGAAAGTTATGCCCTCACGCCTTGCGGCGCAAGCATCGGGGACAAGTATGGTCCGCTGGTTGTTTCCAGAGAGCCGATGAATCGTGAGGAACTTGCTGGCAAGAAGATAGCGATTCCCGGAAAGTTGACCACCGCCTTCCTCACGCTGAATCTTTTCCAACCCGATTTTCAAGCGGAAACCGTTCGCTTCGATCGGATTTTGGCTCACGTCGAAGAGGGCAAGGCGGACGCCGGGTTGATCATCCACGAGGGTCAACTCACTTACGCGCGGATGGGACTGCACAAGGTGGTCGATCTCGGGGAGTGGTGGCATCAAGAAACGGGATTGCCGCTCCCGCTTGGCGCCAACGCCATTCGACGCGACCTCGGTGAAGGCAAGATTCGGCAAATTACAACCCTGCTCAAAAAGAGCATACAGTATTCGCTCGATCACCGCGAAAAGGGGCTTGAGTACGCCATGACTTACGCGCGTGACATGGAAACCGATCTCGCCGACCGATTCGTGGGGATGTACGTGAACGAGTACACGCTTGATTACGGCGAGGCGGGTCGAGCCGGCGTTCGCGAATTGCTTCGTCGCGGATACGAATCCGGGGTGATTCCTCATCGGGTCGAGGTTGATTTCGTAGAAATCTAATCCCGCGAATCCGGTCGGAGCAATCTCCGAATCTTGACAGGCAGCTAGCCACCAATCACTGACCACTGACCACTGACCACTGGCTACTGCTTTTCCGGTATTCCGTCGGATCGGAGATGCCTGCTTCAATAAAGCCCTTCCTCCGTAGGAGGCAACTATCGCACGCGCCGCAGGCTCTGCCCTGATCATCCGGATCATAACAACTGAGCGTCAACCCGTAATCCACGCCGAGCTCTGTTCCCGTCTTGATAATTTGCGCCTTCGTCATTGAGATCAGCGGTGTTTGGATTTTGAGTTGCGTTTTGCCCTCCACGCCCGTCTTTGTCGCCAGATTCGCCATCCGTTGGTACGCCTTGATATATTCGGGTCTGCAATCCGGATAGCCGCTGTAATCGAGCGCGTTCACGCCGATGAAGATCGTGTCCGCCTCCAGCGTCTCCGCCCAAGCCAGCGCGAAGGATAGAAAGATTGTGTTGCGAGCTGGAACATAGGTCACCGGTATGCCGGTTCCCATCGCCTCTTGCGAACGGCCTCGCGGCACCTCTATATCATCGGTTAACGCCGAACCGCCAAACGATCGCAGATCGATGTCAACAACCGTGTGTTTCTTCACGCCCATGCTCGCGGCAATCTGTTTCGCCCTCTCGAACTCAAGCGCGTGGCGTTGACCGTATCGAAAACTCATTGCATACACTTCGTATTTCTGCGATTTAGCGATTGCGAGCGTCGTGGTTGAATCAATGCCTCCGCTCAAGAGGACAATAGCCTTTTTTTGCAACCTGAATTCCTCCTCCCTTTGCACCAATGTTGACTATGCGAATATCGCGAACGCTTAAGCGTGACGGGGCAAGATGCCCCGTCTACGGTAGCGAGTCCTACATTAGTGTATCCTCGGACAGTGTTTATGTCAACCCTTCAAATTTTGCAGGATTAACCCGCCGTAGCCACAAATCCCGACAAGCGACGAATTGTCGGGAACCGGAATTTCCTTCTGCGAACCACCGGTCACCGCTTTTCCTCCTTCCATCCATCTGTCCGATGTGTTATCATATCGGGAGTTTGAGTTGGGTAGGTGATCGCGTTTCGAGCAATCGGGATGAGGAAAGTCCGGACTCCGCAGGGCGGGATGCTGGGTAACCCCCAGGAGCGGCGACGCTATGGAAAGTGCAACAGAAAGCAGACTACAACGCGCCACGCGTTGTACAGGTGAAACGGTGCGGTAAAAGCGCACCAGTCCCGGCGGTGACGCCGGGAGCTTGGCAAACCCCATCTGGAGCAAGGCTAAATAGGAGGACATTGGAGGCGCGCCCGCCTCGTCCTCGGGTAAAGCCGCGTGAGGCCGGTGGCGACATCGGTCCCAGATGAATGACCATCGCCCCGATGAGCGAAAGCGACTCGGGGAACAGAATCCGGCTTATTCCCAACTCAGACGCCATTTGAATTCTGATAGGGCTACCATCGGGAACCTTGGGCGATAATTAATCTCACCGGGAACGGTTTGGTTCATCGGTCCGGATTTGCCAATCCGGACCGAGCAGGTGGGGAACGCGCGATTCGGAGATTGCTCCTAAGGCTCGCGGTTAGAAGCGGTTTACGGCACACGGAGTGTGCCTACTACTATAATGTGAGAGGAACACTTAAGGATATAATATGAAAAGAATAATTTCCGTAGCAATAGTATGCGCTTTATTACTCCCGCTTTTGGCGGAAAACAGCGCCCAGGCGGCAGATGGCGATCTCAACGGCGATGGCGTCGTGAATGTCCAGGATCTCGTGGTTGTTGCTTTACACCTTGGCGAGACCGCCGACGCAACACAGACGCCCAACCCGGATGTCAACGGTGACGGCATTGTGAACATCTTGGACTTGGTATACGTCGCCAACCTAATCGCCGGTTCGGAACCCAAGTTCTCCAGAGGCACCCTCATCTTCGCGCGTGGAGGCGATTCCCTTACACTCGACCCGTCGCGGTTGCTTGACGGAGAATCGGCGAAAGTGTGTGACATGATCTATGACACGCTTCTGCAGTATAGAGATGACACCACCGAATTGGAGCCCGGCTTGGCGGAGGCTTGGGACAGTTCCGCCGATGGGCTGACGTGGACATTTTTTCTGCGTCAAGGCGTCCAATTTCACGATGGCACGCCGTTGGACGCGGATGCGGTTGCCTTCTCACTCTCGCGTCCAAAGGCGGTGTTTCGAGACTTTCATGACAAATTCGTCAACCAGATTGTCGTGCTGGATTCGTCGACGGTGCAGGTTCAACTCAAATCCCCCTATGCCCCCTTCGCTACCACGTTGGCGGGGCCAGCGTTTTCTATCGTGAGCCCGACAGCGGTTCGGCGCTTTGGCGATAGTTTTGGCGACGGCTCCGCGGTAGGCACCGGTCCCTTCAAGTTTGTCCAGTGGGACAAGGGCGATAAAATCGCGCTTGAGGCAAACGAGACCTATTGGGCGGGACGACCATCAATAGATAGACTTGTCTTCCGTTCCATTCCGGATAATTCGATACGGTTTATGGAATTACAGGAGGGCAACATTCATGCCATGGAATTCCCGAATCCTGACGAGATACCGCTGATTCAAAGCGATCCGCAGCTCGAGCTCATCACGCAATCAACTTTGAACGTCGGATACTTGGCGATGAACTTGGACAAGCCCCCTTTTGACGACCTCAAGGTTAGGTTGGCGATAAACCACGCCATAAACAAGGCTGAGATTATTGATCGCCTGTATCAAGGCACGGCAATTCCGGCAAAGGGGCCAATACCGCCCGCGCTCTGGAGTTACGACGAAACCGTTGCGGATTTCGAATACAATCCGGAACTTGCGAGGCAACTCCTCGCCGAGGCAGGTTTTCCCGACGGGTTCGAGACAACGCTCTGGGCATTGCCGGTGCCGCGTCCCTACATTCCGAACGGCATGGCGCTCGCGGAAGCGCTCCAATCCGACCTGCAAAAGATCGGGGTCGAGACAACAATCGTGACGTACGATTGGGGAACCTATCTTGAAAAAACGAATCACGGCGAGCACGATATGGCGATGTTGGGATGGAATGTCAGCAATGGCGACCCGGACGCCTTCTTCTACTATCTTCTGAGCAAGACCCACGCTGAAAAGCCGGCGTTCAACATTGCCTTCTATCGAAGCGATGAGATGCAGGATGTCCTGGATCGCGCCAGAACGAGCGCTGACCGGGCAGAACGCACCGAACTTTACCGGCAAGCGCAAGCGATATTCCGCAGAGACGCGCCGTGGGCGCCGCTGGCGCATGCGCGACGACTGTTGGTTGTTGACAAACGGGTAACGAACGTCAACCTTCCGCCGGTTGGATGGAAGTTCCTTCGCAACGTTTCGCTCGAATCGGAGTAAGTATTATACTTAACGCCACTTGGAATTGCTCTTCCCCGGTAGGTGCGGTTTCCAACCGCACCAATATTCCAACCCTTGTAGGAGCGATCTCCAGGTTGCGACTTGCTTGCTGGTTCTACACAATTCCCATTAGAAACCATTATTGCCGATAAAAAAGCGCAACATTAGCCAACACAAAGTATAAGCGAGTGAATGGCGAGGAATGAGAGTCGCCAATGACGAGCGGGGCAAGATGCCCCGCCTACGATACATTGCGCTCGGCTGGAGCGCGGGAATTTGAACGTGTGGTATTCTATTGACGGTCGATCCGCCGGACCGAAAAACAGGAATCGATACAAAAGATTCCACGCTTCATTCTTCCGGATTTCGCGTTGGTTCTCGATTGGCGCGCTTTGATCAGTCGCGTCATTGTGCCGCATTGGTCTGTCCCGATTGCAGCGCTTCAAGACGCGATCTGCCGAGTTCCAAGAGAAGTTCGGTTACGAAGACACTGTCGTGCGCCGCTTGCGCATGACAGCCGTGGCACCCCGCGCTTCCTTTTTCTGTCCCATCACCGGCTTTTGCAACGAACGCATCCATTTCGGAATCACGCTGATATTGTATATAAGCCCATCCATTGTGATCCGCATACCGCATATCGTCGGTTTTCCTCATGATAGCGACGCGCCAGACGAACGAGTTGGTGTCATCCATAATTTCCTTGGCAAGCGTCATTCCCGCGGGATAGACGACCGGAATTCCGGCATCAATCGCCGCTGGAACAGAGTAAAAGAAAGCATGATCAACCAAGTCAATGTAGACGGTACGGTTGCCCAGACCGTGGGCGCTTCCGCTATCTCTTGCCTCGGTGAACATGGCAGGCGGCGCTTCCAGCGGCTGAGCGTATCTCCATGATTTGTATGATGCCAAGATCTCGGCCATTACGGGATCGGGCATCACGCTTTCGTCTGTTTCCAATGCCGGCGCCAATATCTTCTGTATCTGTTCGCAAGATGCGGTGGCGATACAGACAACTAACAGTGCAATCAGAGCTATCCGAGATGTGCGCATAACTTATACTCCTTATTTTTGTTTGAGTGGTTTGATCATCAAGACGACTTCATCAACGCCATTGATGATTTTGCCTACATTCCGCGCCTCATTCGGGGGAATTTTAGGGCTACCAAAAAAACAGAGAAACCGAGTTTTTGATTCACGGTTGCCAAATTTATGGTCAAATTCATTAGATTTTCGCCGACCATGTGTTGCCGCGTCGGAAAAACTCGGTTTCTGTGTCCTATTCAAACGAACGCGGCAACCTGCGTAGGATGATACCATATCTTTTTGTATTTTCATAGGCGCGACTTCCAACCGCGCCGATACCCTAACGCCTACAATCGCCCTCCTAATAAAAACGCCACTTCTCATCGTCGTAATAGAACATCAGGACCGGCTTAAGGAGCTTGTTGAGCCGCGTCTCGACTTCGGCGACATCCTTCCCGAATTGGAACATGGCGCTTGTCATATCGTCCGTGAGAAACTTCGTTTCAACCGTCAGTCGAATGTCTTGAACGTCACGAGGCGTTTTGGAAGCGAGATTGAACCCCCAATTCCCCATCGAGGGCACTTCCACATGGTAGGCGTAAGTATGCCAGCCCGCTTCCTCTATCGACTGATGGATACACCAGAAGGCGCGGCGCGCGAAGAACGGGGATGTGCTTTGCGTCACCATCGTTCCTCCCGGTTTGAGTATGTCTCCGACCAGCTTATAGAATGCGACGCTGTAGAGTTTGGACAACCCCTCATCGTTTGGATCGGGCAAATCGATGATGACGACATCAAACGTCTGACGCGCCCGTTCACGCTCGACGAATATGTAGGCGTCCTCGTTGCTTATCGTGACTTTCGGATGCGAGAGTGAGCCGCGGTTCAACGCGACAATTGCATTGTGGCTGCCGCAAATCTCCGTAATCTCGGGGTCGATATCCACCAAGAGGACATGTTGCACCTCCGCGTATTTGAGTACCTCTCGCGTTGCCAAGCCGTCGCCGCCGCCGAGGATTAACACCCTTTCGCGGCTCTTGGCAAGCGCCATCGCGGGATGCACAAGCGCTTCGTGGTATCGAAATTCGTCAACCGAGCTGAATTGGAGTTGCATATCAATGAATAGTCTAAGATCCCCGCCGCGGTTGGTGACCTTTATCTGGCGAGAATCGGAGGCAGGCTGTTCGGACTGAATTCGTGTCGGCACATTGCGCTCTGTCACGACAATTTTCTGATATTTCGATTGTTTCGAGAAAAGAATACGATGATGATAGAGGTTGCTCTCCAGCCAAACGCCGATGCGACCTCCGCAAGCGGATGCAACGGCAAGACATCCACCAGCCAACACAACTGTCACTACGACCATCGCTCTCTTTTCAATATCCGTCCAGTAGTGAATGAGCACCAGGCCGGCGACAAGGACATTGACAAATCCGATGATGAAGGCGGTCTGAATCAAACCGGTATACTTCAGTAGTACGAGCGGAAAGGCGACAGAGCCGACTAGCGCTCCGACATAGTCGAAAGCGAGGACGTTCGCGAGTGTCACCCGCAAGGATTCGTATTGGGCGACGATTCGCGTCAAAATCGGGATTTCCAAACCGACGAGCGTCCCGATTGCCATAATCAAGGTGAACATCACCGCAAGATACCCCGCCGTAGACTCAACGATGATGTAGGCGTTGAAGAGAATTACGGACGACACTCCGCCCAGTACGCCGATGATTATCTCGATGAGAATGAATCGATTGACGAGATGACGGTCAAAGAATTTTGACAGAAACGATCCCAATCCCATTGAACTCATGAATAGCCCAATCGTAATCGAGAACTGGTAAACGCTGTTGCCAAGCAGGTACGACGACACGGCGGCGATAATAATCTCATAGATTATCGCGCATATTGAAATGAGGGAAACGGCGAGGAGCAATACGAGGATAGCGCGTCTACCGGTGGTATTGACAGGCGCTTCGGAGTTGTCGGTGTTGTCCGTCTGCGTGGTCATAAGAATCGGATAGGGGAATGGTGGGCAATGCCCACCCTACAAGGTCAAGTTGAACAGTTACGAATTCTTAATCGGGCTTTCAAAAGACAGTCGGTAACCATCGGGATCTTTGAAATAGAAGACATCCATGTTGTTGCCGACAAAGGGTTCGCCTACCTGAACGCCGCGCTCTTTGAACTCTCGGTGCGCCGCTTTGGCGTCTTCGCAAATGAAATACAGCGTAAGCCCGGGGCCACGATTCGCGGGAGGTTCGCCTTGAGTCTTTTGCAACATCAGCGCGCCGTCGCCATGCCGAAGCCAGCGCCACTGCAACTCTCCATCCTTCTCCCACCTGTTTTGAATATCGAACCCGAGACCGTCGACGTAGAACGCCACCGATTTCTCCATGTCCGCAACGTCGAATAAAGGGACTGTCTGCGTAATTTTGACTTTCGATGAATTCATGACATTCTCCCATTCAGAAGTGGTTTCAAAAACTGCCCGGTATAAGATTGTTTGACGCTTGCGACTGCTTCCGGCGGTCCCGTCGCAATCACATTGCCCCCGTTGTGGCCGCCCTCCGGACCGAGGTCGATTACATAGTCGGCGGTTTTTATCACGTCGAGGTGGTGTTCGATGACGATGACCGTGTGACCTGTATCGACAAGCCCGTTGAGCGCGTCGAGCAATTTCTGGATGTCCGCCAGATGCAACCCGGTCGTCGGTTCGTCAAGAATATAGAGATTGTGTTTGCCGCGTTTGATTTTGCCGAGTTCGGTGGCAAGCTTGACGCGCTGCGCCTCGCCGCCGGAGAGGATGGTAGCGGGATGACCGACTTTGAGATAACCCAGTCCAAGCGCGTTGAGCACTGACAGTTTATGGAGGATGAGGTTCTCGTTCGCAAAAAAACCGACGGCGTCCTCAATCGACATGTCAAGCACATCGGCAATGGTTTTACCCCGATACGCGACCTCAAGGGTTTCATCGTTGTAGCGCGCCCCTTTGCATGTGGGGCAGGGAACTTCAACGTCGGGCATAAACGCGAGGCTTGTCTTGATTACGCCATCGCCCGCGCATTCTTCACAACGTCCGCCTTTGACGTTGAAGCTGAACCGGGAGGCGGTGTAATCGCGTTCTTTGGCTTCTGGGGTGGACGCGAAACACTTGCGAATGTTGTCGTAAAAACCGATGTAGGTCGCGGGATTGGAACGCGGCGATCGCCCGATAGGAGACTGGTCGATGTTGATGACATCACCGAAGTATTCGTGACCGAGGAGATTATCGTGATCGCCGGAAAACACGCGGCTGTCGTGGTAGAGGTTATAGAGCTTCTTGTAAAGGACTTCGTGAATAAGCGTGCTTTTGCCCGATCCGGACGCTCCCGTGATACAGGTAAAGACTCCGATCGGGATTTCAACATCAATGTCATTGAGGTTGTTTGCGCGTGCGCCTTTGATATGCAGTACCTTGGCGTTGTTTTCGCGGCGTTGGATAGGTACGTCAATTGTCCGCGTGCCGCCGAGGTACTGCGCGGTCGGTGATTCTCGACATTCCAAGACCTCTTCGAGGGGACCGCTTGAGACGACGGCGCCGCCATGCACCCCCGGACCAGGCCCCATTTCAATGATGTGGTCGGCGGCGCGAATGGTTTCCTCATCATGCTCTACGACGATGACAGTGTTGCCGATGTCGCGCAGGCGCTGTATGGTGCTAATCATCTTGACGTTGTCCTTGGGGTGCAAACCGATGCTGGGCTCGTCAAGCACATAAAGCATACCCATAAGCCCCGAACCGATCTGCGTGGAGAGCCGAATGCGCTGAGATTCACCGCCCGATAGCGTGCCCGACGGACGATTGAGATTGAGGTAATCGAGACCGATGCCGATAAGAAGCTCCAGGCGGGAGGTGATTTCAAAAATAATCTGCGAGGCAACTCTCTCCTGTTTGTCCGGAAGGGTGAGTGTGTTAAGGAAAGACAACAGTTCCGGCAAGTGCATTTCGCCGAGGTTATGTATGTTGTAATCCTCGATAGTGACCAAAAGGCGCTGTTTTTTGAGGCGTTCGCCGCCGCATTCCGGACACAGGTTCTCAACCATCACCTTGCGCAGGTAATCCTCCATGCGTCCGTGGGCGGTGCCCTGTTTTCGGTAGCGGCGATAATGGCGCTCTATCTGATTGATGACGCCGTCATAGCGAAACTCGCGTCCGATGTATTTCGCGCCGGTCTTCGCTTCGGGGGGCTGTTCAATGACAACCCGTTCCCCTTTTGTCCCGTACAGGAGTAAATCCTTAATCTCGTCGGACAAATCTTTATACGGCGCGTCGAGATTGAAATTGTACTTCCTCGACAGACTGTAGAGAATGCGTCCGCCCCATGAATTGACGTTGTACTGCAGTGCCTCCTTGACGAAGGCGCCCTCGCGCAGACTGCGATCTTTGTCCGGTGCGACGAGGTCGGGGTGGGCTTTGAGATAGGTGCCCAAGCCGGAGCAGGTGATGCAGGCGCCCGCGGGATCATTGAAGGTGAACATGCCGTGATGCATTCTGCCCGCGACGACGCGAACCGACGAACAGCCGAGTTTTTCATAAAATGTCTCAGCCGCCGCGTTTTTAGCGTCAAGCACATGGAAACTCAAGAAGCCCTCACCGATGACCTCCAAACCGTGCGTCAGCGAGGTGACTATCTGTTTGTCAAGACCTTTACGAAGGACAAAACGGTCAACGATCACTTCAATGAGGTAATGTTCGTCCTCGTCAAGGTCGATTTCTTCGCCGAGGTCGTGTAACTCCCCGTCAATGCACACGTGTCGGTATCCTTTGGTGCGAATATCATCAAAGAGATAAGCGTAATCCTCGCCATAGATTTTGAGCGCCGGCGCGCGGACTTCAACCTCAGCGCCTTCAGGCAGGGAAAGCATGTGTTCCATCATCTGATGAGGTGTCCATACCTTGACCCTCTCTTTGGTGATCGGGCAGTGCGGTTGCCCGATGTTGGCGAAGAGCATCCGCAGGTAGTCATACAGGTCCGTCATGGTGCCTACGGTCGATCTCGGATTCTTCATGACCGTTTTCTGTTCAATGGAGATAACGGGCGAGAGGCCGTTCACGAAATCGACATCGGGTTTCTTGAGTTGCGAGACAAATTGGCGGGCAAAGGTGGAAAGCGATTCCATGAAACGCCGCTGCCCTTCGGCGTATACCGTGTCGAAAGCGAGTGACGATTTCCCCGAGCCGCTTACGCCGGTGACGACAACGAGCTTGTCTCGCGGGATTTCGAGGTGGACGTTCCGCAGATTGTTCTCGCGAGCGCCCTTGACTTCAATGGTTGATCTCATCTTTTCTCTTTGGCTCATGTCAAAAGAAAGTGCAAAGCAATCTTGAGAAACCGAGTTTTCAAGAAATAGTATCAAATGCCGATGTTTATCGGCTTCAAGCCATTATCAATCGAGTTAACCGGGTTGGCTTGACGAGTCGAGGTTTCAAGGCGTGGATGCAATTGGAACAGAACTTTACACAGTATACCAAAAAGGCGGTGCCGATCCAAGCCAATGTTTGAGAACGATTGCGGTTTCTGCCGCCCCCATTGTGATTAATACCAATTCAAAATCTAAATGTTACAGCCGCTTTGAAACGTGCAATGAATTGCACTACTACAAACCAACGGCTCTTGTAACCTATCGATTTCGAATTATACTTTGCGCTGCCGATAATTGCGTGTTTTCAAGCATCTTGTCCGTAGGATCAAGCGAATGAATAATGAGTAGGATTTTCTATCGCACTCGCTATCCACTCGCTTGATCGATAGAGATTTTCAATGAATTGCACTACTACAAACCAACGGCTTTTGTAACTTATTGATTTCGAATTAGTATCGGTTGTAATTGATAGAGAAATCATCCGCTTTTGGTCTACTCATGGGGTCATTTGATACAAACTATGAAAACTCGGTTTCGGATGTTGTATTGCGTTTTATACGAATTCAAAATCTCCGGATTTGCAACGTCCTCTATCAGTAGCGATTTGCTTTAGTAAAGGAATCGGTACATTGGACGATTGACGAAAATTCCGATTAGGCTCCACAGGCTTCCTACGACGAACTCGCCCAATATCAGCCCTAGAAAAAACGGAATCAGTTTTCGGTATGTTTTCCTGCCTCCATGCTTCAAAAGAATCCATTTGATAGCGGAACTGATGAGAATCGAGAACCACAACACATCCATCGACCGGCTGTAGGACATGACGTAGCCGGCGGGATGGAGGGGCCACCATAAGAAACGCATCCGCATAAACATCAGGAACAAGGCGCTGAAGAAACCGAGCGCCATCGCAACAATCGCGGGAAAATCGGCGAATTGCTGATAGGGCCAACCCAGCCAGCTTTCGAGCCGATGGAAGGTGTCGTACGCCAACCAGTCCCTCAAGCCTTCGACGCCCTTGATGTACGAGATATGATAGAACGCCCAGAACGCGGAGATTGTCCCGACTACGGTGGCGATTAACATCGCCGCAAGCAGTCGTCGATTGTTTGTTCCGGTTCGTTCGGCAAGTTTGAAACTTTCGAGTTGATGCGGCATGGGGTGGCCGCGGTATGCGCGATTGAAGGAATAGAAGAATGCGGAGATGGTCAAGTTTTGGGGGCCAATTTTGCGGGCGCCGAACATGGCGGGCATAATCTCATCGGGGCCAATATAGAGCAATTCGTGCACCGGGGCGCCGAGTTCCGCCCTTATGCGTGTTACGGCGATTGAGATGGCGTAGTAGATGCCGAAGAACACCAGCACCACCCAAATCGACATTCCCGCGGCGTTGCAGAACAGCACGATAAACAGTATGCCCGCAACGGCGCCGAGTATTGCGGCGCGGTACGACATGGGTTCGTTTGAATCATCAATCGACTTGTCATTTGTAACAGCCCTGCGTATCACTCGCATGAGGTGCCGCCGGGTGACGTAGAGCGCTATCGCGGCGAGTCCGATGCATGCCCCGAAGGTTTGGTAGGTAAGAGCATTATTCGGCAGCGTCTTCACCGCCGCATCGTAGATGTAGACGGCTTTCCAAACGAGATAAAAAAACCAGCAGGAGAACGAAAGATCCAGCGGAATAAATATCGCCAATCCAACGGCAAACGGGTAAACCGCCACGGGGGTGTAGCCGATGGCGCTCCACGGCTTCTCGGTGAATAGCGCGCCGATGTCGTACACTTTCCCGCCCAGTGAAGGAAAGGCGGGGTTAAGAAAATGGACGCCGTTGAGAAGGTCAACCGCGCCGGCGGTACAAAATCCAATCCATAACGCTTTGTCGGTAAGGATGCTTGGGGGCTCTCCCCCCGTTGAAAGCGCGAGCGGGAGTTGGATGATGGGGTAGGACAGTTTCTCGATTTCAATCCACTGCACCCGAATGATGCAGTTGACGCATATCATCAGGAATAGCAAGACGCATACGAAACTGCCCCACGTGATTGTTGTTACTACCCATCCTTGTACGACTTCCCAGTGATAAAAACTGGATTCCCCTCGGTAGTAGTCCGTCAGGAACGCCTTGTCTTTGACCGCCAGCCAATCCGGGATGTGACGGTGAAACAGCGCCGCCCAGTCGTTTTCCGGGGTGGCATACCAGAAGGCGTGGGGAATCATCGGGATTAAGCCGCTGAGCAGATCGTGCCCCGCCAGTGACGAGGCGATTGCCAACATCGCGTAGATGGTCGCGAGTTCGCCCGGTTTGAGCGCCACAGCCGAATGGATTCGAGCAAGTAGAGCGTTTAGACTGGTGATGATGAAAATACAGAATACGACGTTGAAGTATAGGGAGACCGTGGTCGGATCACCCTGTTCCGCCGAATCCGTAACCCAGTATACATTTGGGATAATCAGCAGCGCGCCAACGAGGATGGCTCGCCACGAGGCGCCGATGCGCGGAGGGGTTGTAGAGGGGTTATGTTGCACGGGATGTTTGGTGGGGTGGCGGGGTTATTGGGATACGGGAGACGTTGTCTTCGTCATTGTCTGAACTGTGATTTTTGTGATGAAGTGATGGACTATGATTAGGCGCTTAGTGGTTTGATTGGCAATTGTCTGAATCACGGATTTTCACAGATTAAAAGGATTACACGGATTAAGACATTTCAACTTGTTAGTGGTAGAGAGGTCGGGAATTCGATGTCTGTTCCACCGGGTCGGGATCGGGAGATGGGATCTCTATCGCCCCTGCCGGTACAGTCGGGATCGGGAGATCCCTCCTCGGTCGCAATCAACCTCGATTCATTGATTAGTTGATCGAGTTTGTCCCATAAACCGGGAAACAGGTCCGGAGGATACCACCTTAGCCAAGCGTCAAGTAGAGCGCTTGTGTCAATACAATATTTGCTACACATTACCAAATGCCAAAGAACGACCTATTACTTCCTTTTCAATTTTGGGAACGTACTTAAGATTGATGCCTCCGAGATATTCGGATAACTCACTTGTTGTGAGTTTTTCGTTGTAATAAGCATTGAGCCCCAGTTTGATGTAAGAATGACCGAGGTTTCGAACAATCCTTCGGTAGTAAGGAAAGAAACCCGAGTTCCCTCGCTTGAATTCCTCCCGCATTCGTCTTTGCAAGAATTCGTCGCGTTTTGCCGCGTAAAAGCCACTGGTCGTCTTCCCCAAGATTAGCATTCGCCTGAGTATTGCCTCCGGACTAACCGAGTATTTTTTGGAAAGAAGATTGAGTTCATCGTCATTCCAAGTTTCTTGCGGCTTTTTTTCCAATACTAGCGGTTCTTCAAGCAATTGACGCTTAGGGATTAGAATTGCCCCTGCCGCGTGATTACAGAAAACTTCGGCTTTCCGATGGAGCGCCGCAGATTTTGAGTCGTTTCCTTCCACGCATAAACCGCCTCTGTTCAGTAGGAAGTGAGAAAATTCATGGAGCAGGGTGAAAATTTTTCCGTAAGGGCGCTCCTTGCCGTTAATTACAATTGAAGGCAGGAGGTTATTGTAGATTAGGAACCCTCTTTTTTCTTCCACGGAGACATTGTCGGTTTGAAAGACCAGAACGTCTAAGCGTTCGATGCCGCTGCGCCACTCTCTGAAGGCTACATACGGCGTGTTCCAACGCACTTGTTGCTCGTGGCTGACTCCGATTAACTCCCGGGCAGTTTCCGCAACACTCTCGGGATCATCCGACAATCGGGCGCTCGCCTCAATATTCCGCAATTCCTCGCCAATTTCAAGAGCCAAGGAGTGGCGCTTGATTGCCAGATCGATTTCTAAGCGGAGATTCGGAGAATAGGGTTTAGCCTCTGCTTCGGGGAGTGTTCTGAAATTTTTCATCGGGCTAAACGACTTGGGAACTTCCGGCAGGTAGAAAACGGCTAGCGGCCTCTTGTAGACTTGGGAAACTTTGCGCAACTGGTTTACGGTCGGTTTTTTCTCTCTGTTCTCCCACTGTCTCAGGCGTTCCGGTTTGACCCCAATTTTTTTGGCTGCGTTTTCTATATCAAAGCCAATACTCTCTCGAGCCCAAATCAGCAATTCGTGATTGATTATGGCTTCAACTCTGGATGACATCTTTGCTCACCTAGTTTCTAAGGAAGGTGGTGACTACAATTAAGGATTAATCGCACCATTGGCGGCAAAATCTTGTTTAAGCGACTGCTGAATGGATGTCAACGTTCAGATTCTTGAGTTGATGAACGTCAAAGTCGACAAGTCTGATAACGCCTGGCTCATTGTCGTACTCCACGCCGATGGATGCAACGGTGTCGCCGGATCCTGAGGGACTCTCGAACTGTGCAATATCACGGATTTTCCCAGGATTGCCATCAACTGTAATTCTATCGCCAGCCCTCCAATTCTTCACGCGTTGAAAGGGAATATAGGGCATTTCATCAATCATTTTTCGGGGCTCCTTGTCAATAGTTAAGACAATGTTACGCAAATCTTCAAAGAGTGTGGAATATTATACCAAGAGTTAGAAATTTTTGCAATCTCATAAATCACGGTATGAATGTTCGCCTCAACGTAGTCAACGATTTCCCGTTGTGCAATGGGTCTCATCTTGCGTCTCTTCAAATAACAGGCATTGTGTCGGTTTGATATTGTCCTTAGCCAGTTCGTAATATTGGGGCAAGATCTCGATGCCCACGGAATTTCTTAACATGGTCTGAGCAACTTGGCACGTCGTGCCTGCGCCCGCAAACGGGTCAAGCGCCCAATCGCCTTCCTTCGTAAACAGCTTGATGAACCATTCGGGCAGCGTCCTCGGAAAGACTGCGCTGTGTTGTCGATTGCCGGTTTCTGTCGCCAAGTACAAAACGTTTGTCGGGTAAGCCATTTTTCTATCAACCCAATTTGAAACGTTCTTGCCGAAACCGCTTCCCACTTTCGAGGTATCTCGACTCTGATCGGCTTCGCTGAGACGCTTCAATCTTTTTTCCGTCCAATCTCCCATCGGTACCATAACCGCCTCTTGGTACATCTTGAAATCTTTTGTTTTGTTGAACTGCAAACACCTTTCCCAAGCGTCCCTGAACCGATTTGGCCATTTTCCCGGATAGCAATTCTTTTTGTGCCAGACAAACTCCTCCGTCCACAGCCATCCCTGCTTCCGCATCTCGAGTATCAACTCGATCACGTAGGTATGGCGCTCGCCGTTGACGGCTTTCTCCTTGATGTTCAGAATGAAGGTGCCGGATGGCTTTAGTACCCTCAAGAACTCCGCGGCGCGAGGCAGGAACCACTCGACATACTGATCGGGCTTGATTCCGCCATACGTTTTTGATCGCCGGTCGGCATACGGCGGGGACGTAACGATCAGATCATAGGAGTCGGCATCAAATTTTGAGAGTACGTGGAGGCAGTCGCCGAGGTAAAGATCTGTCTTTATTGCGTCCATTGGAGCGCGAATTTTTGTGTTGCGGGATGCTAAAATGAGTCCGTCGCAAGTCAAGTATTGATACGATTTCAAAATCTAAATGTTACAGCCGACTCGAGACGTGCAATGAATTGCACTACTACGAACCCAAGGCTCTTGTAACTTATAGATTTCGAATTAGTGTAAGATTTCTCTGCCCCATCGGTGAATTGCAGATCAAAGGTCGCGTCTAACATTGCTCCAATGCTTGAGTCTTCCCGCTTTAACATCGGCTTCCGCGCGTTCCAAACTCTTGGCGATTTCCGGATCAATCGCCAATTCGCGAGTCGCTTCCCACGCTTCTTTATCTTGGAGATACGCCAAATAATCATTGGCTATTTTTAACTTTTCCGTGGAGAGTTGTTCAATTAACATAACCGCTTGCCTTTGTAGTTCTGTTTTTCGCATAGTGTTTCCTTTTGTTGTACTTTCTATCTGTTTCTGAATCGCGGATTAAGAAGAAAAGTGAGGAAATCGAAGATTGGATCGAATGCTTTATAATTCCCTCCAAGAACTAAACAGTTGAATGACATGGATTTCGTACCAGAAAAAGAATCTCTACGGATTACTATTGCGCTCGCTGTTCACTTGATTGATCCTACAAAAGACGCAATTTCTAACGGCGTGGAGTATAAACAGAGCCCGGCGGAGGCGCGGTGGGTACAGTTATCTGAACGGGGGGATGTCGGTGGGTAAACCGACGCGCATGAAATAACGCGCGAAAGCTTGAGAGAGATGCTCTCGATAAGGGGAAAGTAGACGAATTCGGTTAGCAGCCTTTGATGCGAATTCCCTTGAAAAATCGACTGGAAGTGTGTAAACGTAGCGAAAGTCAACAACCCTTACTTCTCTTTTTGCACGCGGTAGTTCACATTCGTTGAGCACATGATGAGCCGGGAGTTGCCCCCTCCGAGCATCTTCCATGCCTTTATCAGTGGATAGATGACCTTCAGTAAGTTCTGAGCGATGCCATACTGCGCAAAATACTACCTCCGTGATTTTCTCCCTTCCCTTGACTAAATCGCAACTCTGAGACATGATAATAACATTATGTGGACTCCATGTGAACTGAGCGTCCTGTTCTTCCAAGGAATTTAGTGTCAAACCTGCCGGTGGAGAGAATACAGGGAAGTTTTCTAAAATGTCGCCTTGCTCCAAATCATCACCGTTTACTAAACAATACCAAGGATAATTCATTTTCAATACATCTACAAATAACTCGACTGTGACGATGAATCCCCTGCAGTCGGTCTAAATTGGCAATCCGAAACATTCAGAAAATGTTGTTGTCAGACGAGTGGAAGCGCGTTTCCAACGAGTTTCACGAGTCTGTCGACACAGCTACTACCTATTCTGCCCAAGGATCTTCAATGGGAATTGGTTTACTCCGTTCTCTGTATTTTAGCTTAACCCGTATAGAGCCCGATGGACGCGGCGGCGGGGTAACTATGGCAGTATCCCAGATCAGAATGTCTTCTTCATCGTAGGAAGGAAAGGCGAGGTGGTGTTGATGACGTGTATCTGAAGATACTTGAGTCAGTGCAGGTTCAATTTCTTCCTCAAAACGTAAACCGAGCGATGTACTTAGTTCCTGAGCGGAAGAATTTGGAATTTTCGGTTTCTCACCATCGCCCGAGAGAAATGTGATGTCGCTACTCATCGTAGCCGCTGTCACGCACAATGCGATCAATTTCCATGTGTCTTGGCCTGAAGGTTTTACAGTCTTTCGTTCTTCTTGCTCGCTGGAGAGAAATCTCACATCTTCTTCTATCGTGGTTGCAGTACCCGTATCGTGAATTAGCATGATTTTCGCCCCCAATACTTCTCTTGAATCTCGTCACTGACTGCGTTAGAGAACAGTTCGATAACTGCGTTATGCACTGCATCAAACCAATCGCGCATAGGATGATACGGCTTGCTACAATACGCACTGAATTCAATGTGAAGAAGCAGTTGGCTGTCTGAGTCACGCTTAGCATTGCGTAGGGAAACCCTCAATTCTCCTAAGTCCGCGGGCAATCCTAGGATAGTTTGCCAGTTGATGATTCTGATATCAGTTGAAAGTATACTTTGGCTTGTTAGAGATACCAAATTGGGAAACACTTTTCCCAAATCTCCAAGGTTTTCCCAACCTTGCCCTTTAGGAATGAGATCGATGTATGTTAATTCGTACCCTCTTGCCACCAGGACGTCCAAGTCTTCCTCTGCTAGAAATTCTTGGAGACAAGATAGGTATTTTTCAAAGTTATCAATGACTTTGACATATCCTGGATATTCATCCTCTGGTTGTATTCGTCGCCAGTTAAATAAAAAACGATTCCTTTGTAGTTGAACAAGGTCGTTTCTATTTTTGTGAATGAACCAAACTCTTGGCAATGGAAATCGCTCAGGATTTTCGAAATCCTCTGAGGGAAGGGGAGGTACTAAGATTCGGTCTTCAATCTTTGCAAAGTCAGGTCTTAGCTTTTGCCACAAGAGTCCAATATGGCCCGATTGCAACTTCTTTATTGAATCAAAACGTATGCCACAAACAATCTCATCAATAGGCGGGAATTCATATTTTATTGTTGATTGTGATGTCATTTTCACAGAATATCTCAAAGCATGCTTTACTCATGCGATGGTAAAACTTTGATTGACTTCATCTAGCGAATGAACTCAAACGTCTACTATTGTAGCAAATGATGACAAATTTTGCAAAAAAAATTTACCCTGAGGCACGATTGCCCCCAATAAATTGGGTACTTTTCGTGACTTAATACCCACAATCACGGGAAAAGTTCGTGAAAACTATTACCCTTGTACCCGCAATCACCACGCGTATGTTTGCGAAGCGTCTGATTCGCCATAGTCTAATCTGATACTATATTTGGGTTCCAAGTTTATTTAGGACTTACGCATTAACAGAGGATCGCGTTTCGGAGATCGTACCTATACTTTGCGTTGGCTAATGTCGCGCTTTTTTTCAGCAATAATGGTTTCTAATGGGCATTATGTAGCGCCAGCAAGTCTCTATCGGGAAATTGCTCAATCCGGTCGTGAATCGGAGTCCCCGGGCATCACTATCAAGATTTTCTATGGGACCTCTATCGCAGGGCGCCAATACGGCGCAAGTCCGATTGTTGGGCGAATCAGCTAGTGGGTACAGTAAAAAACAATGCCAACAAAGTTCCAACAGAAAAAAGGGCGCGCACTATGACAACCCGCGATGGTACGATGCCTGATAGCGATGCTCCTATAGGAATTCGCGGTAACGCTCGTTTCCTTCTATGTGTCCCTCGCAATCTACGCGCCCGCTCAACGTGTTGCCGAGTTATTCGGGCGTCCGGATGTAAATTCGTTCCTCTGTCATATCGTCTTCTGCTGGTCTTACGGTCAATTTATAGCCCGAGCCGCACCACAACGTATTGTGGGGAACTTTAGTATACCACACATAGGTTACGTTGTCAACTCAAAAGTGACGAGCTGTAGGAGTCCAGAGTCAGAATTCGAGATTCTGTGGACAATAGACACGAATTAAACAGAAATCGCAGCTTTTTAGTCCTTTGGGTCTGGATTGGTCAATCTAGACCGAGCGGCCAGCTAACGCGCGGAGTAGAGAATCATGAAACTAATGTCAGTGAATTGCATCACTACTAACCAAACGATAAACTAAACAATTACCAAAAATCTAACCGATTTCCCTCAAAATCAGGCGATTCAAGAACGTAGAACACGGTTTTCCTATGGGTGGACTGACTCTACGTGCAGACAAACTATCCAGATACCAAGCCATGGTTGTACAGAAAAGAAGCGCGATTTACCCGGGGCGTGGTATACCTAAGGGCGGTAGAAGCGGGCAATAAACTGCCCGACTACGAGCCTTTGGGGCGTTTCATGCCTAAGTCCTATGGTGTATTCAACGAGGCAAAAACCAATCTGCCCGGTAGACCTTCCTTAAACCAGCGGATAATCGTAGAGCCGATAGCGCTTATAAATCTTGGCGCCCATGGTTTCAATGGCGCGGTTCATGAGACGGTTGTCTTCCAAGATCCAGGACAACTCGCCGCGACGATAGCCTTTTTTCACGCCGGTTTGAAAGACTTCATAGTATAGGAGGGCGTCAATTCCCTGCTTGCGGTGTGATTCCTTGACGCCAAACGCCACAACGCGGGCATCTTTGATCTTCCGAGCGTGCCAGAGGATTTTGAACAAGCCGAACGGAAATAGGCGTCCGTTTGCATGTCGAAGGGCTTGGTTAAAGTCGGGCAGGGCGAGAATGAAGGCAATCGGTTCGTTCTCGACCTCGGCAAACAGCACAATGTCGGGATCAACGATCTGAATCAACTCTTCTGCCATGTAATCAATCTCCCGATTGGTCATCGGCACAAACCCCCAATTCCTCTCCCATGCGGAATTGTAGATTTCTCTGATGTGTTCGATTTCCTGATCGATATGTTTCTTTTTGAGCGGACGCACCACAACGTTTCTACGCTTTTTGATGCGTTCAACAATCTTGCCCAGTCGTTCCGGCGCGAAGACCTCATCCGTAATCTCGTAGGCTAACAGATCTTTCGACTTATTGAAACCAAACCCCTCCACGAGATCGGCGTAATACGGCAAATTGTAGGACATCATGATTGCCGGCGAGAACTCGAATCCGTCAATGAGCAGCCCGCATTCGTCGTTGGTCGAGTAGCTTGTTGGGCCGCGCATCACGTTGAGATATCGGCTTTTCAGCCAGTCGGCGGCCACTGTAAACAGCGCATCCGCCACACGTTGATCTTGAATACACTCAAAGAACCCGAAAAACCCCACTCGTTCTTCGTGGAAGATAATATGGTTCTCGTTTTTGATGGCGGCGATGCGCCCGACGATGTCTCCATTCCGCCGAGCAAGGAAAAATTCCACCTCGGCGTAATCAAAAACCGGGAACCTCGATCTGTCAAGCCGCATTTTTTGTTGGCTGCGCAACTGCGGTACCCACTGAGCATTGTCCCGATAAATTTGCCGAGGCAGGTCAATGAACGCTTTCAGATCTGATGGAGACTGGACGGGTTTAACATCAACTTGCATAGGGAAGGGTAATTTTTGCGGCGCATGTGGTGAGGTGACTGGTGGACAAGGAAATTTGCTCTGCGGCTCGGAAATCCGTTGGTTTATACGGTTTCAAAAACTAAATGCTACACATTCCCAAAACGCCCGATGAATCGGGCAACTACAATCACCCGACGCGTGTAACTCATAGATTGGGAATCAGCGCTAAATGAGCCCCAACCCCTTGCCTACTTTGTCGAATTTTTCAAGAACAAAATCGAGTTGGTCGTCGGTATGGCTCGCCATGTAACTCGTGCGGAGGCGCGCGCTTCCCGGCGGGACGGCCGGGCTAACAACGGGATTCGTGAAGACGCCTTCATCAAGCAACTGTTTCCAAAACACGAAGGTGTTCAAATCGTCGCCGATGATTACGGGTACGATTGGGGTCTGCGAATCGCCGATATTGTATCCCAAAGATTGTAAGCCTCGCTGCATTTTTCGCGCATTTTTCCAGAGTCGAGCTCGACGCTCCGGCTGATCCTTGATGACGTTCAGCGCGGCATGCACGGTCGCCACCGCTGACGGGGGCATGCTGGCGCTAAATAGGAGGGTGCGCGCTTCATGTTTCAGAAATTCTACTATAGGGGCATCGCCGGCGATGAACCCGCCGATGCAACCGAAGGATTTGCTGAACGTGCCCATAATGAGATCCGCGTCGTCTTCGGCTTCAAAGTGTTCGGCGGCGCCGGCGCCCGTCGCGCCTAGCACGCCAACGCCGTGGGCGTCATCAACCATCAATCGGCAGTTGTACGTTCGCGCAAGTTTCGCAATTCCCGGGATGTCGGCGAGATCGCCCTCCATGCTGTAGATGCCCTCGACGACCACCAGTTTTCCGCGATTCGCGTCGGCTTTCCGAAGTTTGATGGCGAGGTCTTCCAGGTCGTTGTGCCGAAAGGTTGCTTTGTTTCCCCAAGAAAGCCGGCAGGCGTCCACGACGCAGGCGTGGCTCAATGCGTCTATGAACGCGGTGTCCCTGCGTCCGACCAAGGCGTCAATCACACCGAGATTTACTTGGAAACCCGTGCTGAAGACAAGCGCGGCTTCTTTATGCACAAATTCGGCGAGCGCTTCCTCCAGGGCGATATGGATATCAAGCGTGCCGTTGAGGAAACGGCTGCCCGTGCACCCCGATCCGTACTTCTTCGCGGCGGCTTCGGCAGCTTCAAGAACCTTGGGGTGATGGGTTAGTCCAAGATAGTTGTTGGAACCGACCATCACCTTCTTTTCCCCGTAGATAATCACCTCCGTGTCCGCTGAAGATTGAATCGGGACAAAATACGGGTAAAGACCGGCTTGCTTGACCATCTTATACTCTTTGCCGCGCGAACTGACACCCTCGACAAAATCGTAACATTTTTCAAACAAATCCATTTTTCATTGGAGTCACCGGGTTGAGTGACATTATGCGTAATACTAACAGATATAGAAGGTCGCGATTCGGAGATTGCTCCTACCGTGGTCGGGGTATCGGTGCGGTTGGAAACCGCATCTACCGAGGACGCAACGCTCCCAAACGCCCGATAAATCGGGCAACTACAGCCCCCATTGATAAACCCGTAGTGAACAGCGTTCGTTGTTCACTACTGAAGCGCGCAAGTCCTAATTCAATCGCTTCAAAAAAGGTTGAATTCCACATATTTCTTCGGGTGTGCCTTGATGTCTTCCGTCAATGCCTTTAACTTGACAATCAGCTGCGAGAGCTCATCCGCGGTTTGCGGGTCGTTGGTCAACTTACTCAGAGAGCCGTCTCCTTCGTTAATCTTTGCCAAGATGGATTCCAGCTGATTGGTCGTCGACAACAAGTGATTCAGAAAGTCCGATTTGGTTGCGAGCCTGTTGAGGGTGCCGTCGGGTGTATTAAGTTTTTCGGTTATTTCGGCGATGGACTCGGTCGATGTCGCAATTTGCCGGGCGACCGCGGCGTCGGAGACGAGTTTGCCGACCGCGCTGTCATTCGACTGCGCCTTGTCCATCAGTTCTCCGACTTTTTCTATCGACGCTTGCGTCTGATCGTACAGCTCCGGATTGTTGACAATCTTGGCGGCGGTGCCTTCGCCCTGGCCAACTTTCTTGACGAGGGCGTCAAGATTGGCGACTACCGCGTCAATACGGTCTAATCGCTCGCCGAGCGTTTCAAGACTCTTCAACACATACTCCGCTCGATTAAACAACGCGGGATCGGCGCTCAACTTCGCCAATGTTCCGTCTCCTCGGGTGAGTTGCTGTCCCCATTCGGCTGTCCATGCGGCGCTCTTCTTCACGTTCTCAGCCAGTTGCTCTTCGGAGAGCAGTTGGGGAAATAATCCTTGTCCGTCCTTTAATTTTCCGACGAGGTCGGACATTCCGGATGTCGCTTGATTCAGCGTCCCGTAAAATGCCGGCTCCAGCATCAACTTTGCGAAGGTACTGTCGCTGGATTGCAGCCGATACAGGAGGCTCTCGAACCGCACCAAAAATCCGTTCATGTTTTTGCTAATTTCGACCGCTCGTTCGAGAACAACCGGCACGTCTATCGGCACGGTTCCCGGCAGTGTGACTCCTTCGGCGACGGGAGTTCCCGCGGAACTTCCCAGCGACATTTCTACGTAGCGGCTTTCGGTAAAGCCGATGGATTTGATTTGTACGACGGAATCGGTACGGAGGTATTCGGCAGCCTTCGGGTTGATATTCAACTGAATCTCAACTTTATCGGCGCCATCATGACGGGTGAACACAATCTTTTTGACTTCACCGACTTCTACGCCCGCCAAGCGCACCGGGTCTCCGGTCCTTAACCCGCTAGCGGTATCGAGTCGTGTATGGACGGTGAAGCGGTTGTGTAGGGCTTTCAATCCGCTTCCCGTAAAGAGAACGGCGCCAAGCAGAACCGCGAAACAGATTAGCGCGAAAATGCCGACCCGTAATTGGGACCAAGTTACTTGTGTGCGTTGCAATCGCATGGTTAATTTCCTAACGAGGCAAAATAAATAAATGCGTGATGTGATCTGCGCCGTAGTCACCTGGTGGTTTGTTTTCTAAATGGATAGCGCTTTTGGGGCGATTTCCGAGTCGCGAGCGGTTATGCGCGATTCAGACAATCGGCAATTAACCCAACCTGCGGAGCGTCGGATTGGTATTTCCCGGCGGGGCAAGATGCCCCGGCTACGGAGAGAGAACGGTGATTATACCATTACGCTTGAATATTAGCGCGTATTGTGTTTCCAATCGTACTATTAAAGAAAGACCGATTCCAACCATTATCCTGAACACTAAACCCCGTAGGCGGGGCATCTTGCCCCGCTAGCATTACGCGACGACAACGCATCTTGTTCCTTTCTTCATACAAGTTTCTTTACTTGACTCACACAATCAATGCACTTGGATTCTAGAGAAAAGGTTAGAGTTTTCCAACGCTTACCCGCCGATAAGATCGGTTTGCGGGACGAATGAAACGTTGGATATGCGGATCGTCCGACGCCATCAACTTGTCTGCGTCACCTCCGAAAATCACCTCCCCGTCGCGCAGAACAATAAAATGGTTGGAAACGGAAAACGCCGTGGAAAGTTGGTGGGTAACAAGCACCGATGTCATGTCATGGAGGTACTGTTGTTTCTGGATGAGATCGCAGATAAGATCCCGCGCAATGGGGTCTAATCCACTCGTCGGCTCATCGTAGAGAATGATCTCGGGGTGATAGGCGAACGCCCGGGCGATTGCGATTCGCATCTGCATCCCTCCGCTGCAGCGGCTAATCGGAAGATCGGCGGCGCCGTGCAGGTCAAACATGTCGAGCAGTTCTTCGGCTTCTCTTCGCGCCTCTGCCATTGGCGCCGAGCGGCGTTCACAAATCGGGAACGCGATATTTTCCCATGCCGTCAACGAGTCGAATAGGGCGCCGTGTTGGAACACGATTGCCATCTTGTTCCGAATCTTCTGCCGCTCCTCTTGGGAGAGCCGCATGAGATTCTCGCCGTTTACCCACACCTCTCCATCTGTCGGTTCAATCAATCCGGTGATGATACGCAGCAGCGTCGTCTTGCCAGAGCCGCTTGCGCCCATAATCGCGGTTACGGCGGCGTTTGGTATGTCAAACGTAATGTCCTTGAGAATGTGCGCATTGCCGGAGATAAAGTTGATGTTTTTAAGCGAGATCATAGAAGGCGGCGAATTAGCCGGTTGGCAACTAGAGTGAACGTCCGACCGTGGTCATGACGAAATCGGACAAGAGAATTAACAGGACACCGGCGACAGCGGCTTGTGACGCCGCCGACCGCACACTTGCCGTTCCGCCGCTCACGCGGAGACCAAGATAGCAGGCGATGGACAGCGCCACGAAACCGAACACCGTTGATTTCATTAACCCCCAAAGTATGTCGCCAATCGTGATATTCGTCAGCGACTGCTTCAAGAAAAACAGGGCGCTCATCCCGCCTGAAAACTTCGCGACCAAACTTCCGGCGGAGATTGCCGCAACGCCATTGACTACCGCGAGTGCCGGAAACATGAACAGCGCGGCAAAAATGCGGGGCGTAATCAACTTGTGATACGGATTTGTCCCCATGGTCATAAGGGCGTCAATCTGCTGAGTTACTTGCATCGAGCCCAACTCGGCAGCGGCGGATGGAGACACCCGAGTCGACACAATCATGGCGGTAAATACGGGACCTATGCCGCGTACAATCGAAATTCCGGTGAGTTTCCCCAGTAGGACATTGGCGCCGAAGGTTTGCAACTCCGACAAGGTTTCCAATGTAATGAGCGCCCCGATGCAACCGCCGGCAATCATTACGATAGGGACGGAGCCAACCCCCATGATGTCCATATAATCAAAGAGGTCGTTCCAATAGCGGGGTTTCTTGTATATGCCTCGCCCCACGTTTGCCATGAAACCGGTGAAGGCTTGCGCTTCAAATACAAGGATTTTCAACCAGTTGTCGATATGCCGGAAAACCTGTTTCATGGCGTGTGTCAACGCGTAAGAACCATTGGCGCGGGGTCGTTGGATCCTGCCGGCGGCGAGTTTGGGTGACTCGAGACACAAGTCATAATAAGATGCAAAGCGACTTTGAGAAACCGAGTTTTCAAGAAAAAACTCGGTTTCTCGACGCGAGCGCGACGCGCTACTGTTCGAAAATTGATTCGTCCACTTCCACGTTGATTGTCACTTCGCCGAGCGTCACTTCGGCAGCTTTCTCGCCATTGTCAATCGAAACGACGTTGAAGGCAATTTTCACCCCGGAGATGTCGCGATAATCGCTTAGAAATTCCTCGCGCTGCACGGGACCGCCTTGTTGACCCAAAGCCTGAAATTCCTTCTTGACGATGTATTTCGACTCCTGATCGATGAAGAGTGTGATGGAACCCGCGGGCGTATCGCTGACCAAAACCGCGTCTGCCATTTTCCCGTTCACGTCTTCTTCGCCGAGATGTTGGACGCGCGCCTCATCGCTGGAAACATAGGCAAGCAATTGAGGACTTAATCGAAAGAGCTCGTTCCTGCCCTCGTCCGCGAAGGATTCCGGCAAAACTTGGGCGCCTTGGGGAGATGTCATCCACACCGATTGCCCATCAAGAATCCGACTCATTTTCATTCCCATCGCTTCCATTGTCAAATCGTAACGCGCCTTGTCGGGCAAGAGGACGGTAACTTGTCCATCCAGAGCCATCTCTCCCGCCGGGGTGTTCATGACTATCTGTCCACTCGACACCATTGTCCTCACCTGCATCAGATTCTCCAGCCCGCCGTGCGCGTCAACCGCAGCGGCAAGGATCTCTCTCGCTTTGGCGACGTCCTCCTCACCCGCTTCGGGCACAGGCTCCGGTGACGGATTCGGAATGGTGATGTCAATCTCGGTCACCTCGCCCAAGGAATCCAAAGGTTTATCGAAGTCGCCGGCTTTGCCGACCGCCAAAATCGTGAATTTGTCGGGATGCAGGTAGTTGGCGACAACGCGTTTCACATCCGATTTTGTGACGTTCCGAATCCCCGCCATCAACTGCTCGACGAAATCTTGAGGGTAATCGTAATAGGCGTATCGGAGCGCTCTGGACAGGATTTCGCCCTTCGAATCGTAATCAAACACCGACGAGTTCATGAACCCGTCAATCGCCTGCTTCAGTTCCTCGTCCGACACCTCCTCGGCGCGCATCCGCTCCACTTCCGCCAGAATTGCCTCGGTAGCGGTTACAGTACTCTCGGACTTGGTTCCGCAGACGATAAGAAACACGCCGGGCACATCGTAACCGGCGCCGTAATTGTTGCCGACGGAATACGCCAACCCCTTTTCGACGCGAATGCTGTTCATCAGTCTGCTGCTGAAACCGATGCCCAGGATTTGGCACCCCACGACCAAGGCGGGGTAATCCTCATTGCTTCGCATCCAGCCGACGTGTCCCATCCTGATGTTCGTCTGATTCACGTCGTCTTTCGTTACCAGCGCGACTCTTCTCGCCATGAGTTCGGGCACTTCGGGTTTTTCGGGCAGGTCAATCGCCCTCGGCTGCCACCCTTTGAAAGCCATTCTAATTTTGTCGAGCACCTCCTCGGAGTTGAAATCCCCGAGTACGCCCAAGATGACGTTGTTCGGGCGGAAATACCTTGCGTGAAAATCGACAAGGTCGTCCCGCGTAATGCTATTGATGGTGTCGTATTCCGTTGTGCGGGCGTAAGGGCTGTCGGCGCCGTAGATCAACTTCCGAAATTCCCTTCTCGTGATACTGCCGGGATTATCGTTTCGCCGGGCGATAGCGCTGCGGTGTTGAACCTTTTCCAAGTCGATTTTGTCCTCTCGAAACGCCGGATTCATGAGCACGTCCGCGAGCACCGACAAGCCGGTGTCCAGATCCTCCTTCAGTACAGACATTGACGCCGTGCCGGAATCATCGCCTATCCCGACCTCAACGGAAGCGGCGAGATTCTCCAAGATTTCATCAAGCTCGTCCCCCGTTTTGCTGACGGTTCCGCCGGTGCGCATAACCGCTCCGGTGATGCCAGCCAATCCGATTTTGTCTGCCGGCTCATAAATCGCCCCGGTGCGAATCCGCACGGAAATGTCGACAATCGGCAGTTCATGATCTTCCAACAGATAAATGATCATGCCGTTGTCCAATTCGACCCGCCGAGGCACGGGCGGTTGAGGTTGGTTCAGAGGGGGATAGACAAGCCCTTCGTGCGGCTTTTTTGCAATAACGTCCCGCCCTTGAACGCTCGGGGCATTTGCCGCGACCGCCGCGCCAGATGGCACAAACGGCTCCGGCGACCTTTCGCCCGAGGCGCCGACAACGATAACACAACTCCAGATTATCAAACAACACAAGAACTTTTTCATTCACCCGCCTCCGTTTCTTCTTTTGATGGTTCCTCCGTAACGATTTCCGCGACAGAACGATTGCTATCCGCGAAGTATTCGTTCGCGACGCGCTTTATGTCTTCCGCGGTTACCTTTTCGATATGTTCCAACAAGTTGAAAATCTCGCGCCAGTCGCCCCGGATAAATTCGCTGGTACACAGCGCCGCGGCCAAGCCTTGGTTGGATTGCAGGGATCGGATAAAACCGGCTTTCGCGTTCCTCTTGACTTTATTCAACTCGTCTTCCGTTACAAGTTCGGTCTTGAGATTCTCAATCTCGGCCATTATCATGTCTTCGTTCTCCTCGTTTGAATGTCCTTGCGCCGGGAACGAGTAGACAATGAAGAGGTTGGGGTATTTGTCGCCCGGATACCCCGGAAAAGCGCCGATAGAGATAGAGGCTTTCTCGTCGCGGATTAACTTTTTGTGAAGGCGCGACGTGCGGCCGGAGGACAAAATGTTCCCGATCGCCCCCAATACGATGAAATCGGGGTGTCTGACGGATGGAACGTGGTAAGAGGTAATGAAAATTGGCTGCGATTGCTCCATAATTTTGACATGCCGCGTGCCCAACTGTTTCGGCTCCGTGGTCTCGACGAGGGGCGGATTGGCGCGGGATGGAATCTTGCCGAAGTATTTCTCAGCCATTTCAATGACCTGCTCGGTCCGGACATCTCCGACGATAGCCGCCACCATATTGCCGGGCGCGTAAAACTGCTCGAAGAATGCAAGCGCCTCGGCGCGGGTTGTCGTGTTGATGTCCGACATGTGACCGATAATCGGACGTCCGTAGGGGTGCGCCAAGAACGCCACTCCCTTCATTTCCTCCAGCAGCCTGCCGATAGGACTGCTGTCGACGCGACCGCGGCGCTCCTCTTTGATGACGTCTTTCTCCTTGAAGAATTCCCGCATCACCGGATCGAGAAAGCGTGAAGATTCAAGCGCCATCCAGAGTTCAAGCCGATTTGACGGGAGACTGTAGAAGTATTCGGTGGAATCCGCGGAGGTGGTGGCGTTGATACCGACAGCCCCCTCCTGCTCCAGCAGTTTGGAATACTCCTCACCGTCGGAATACTCCGATCCCTTCTCTTGCAGGGCGTCAAACTCCGCTTGCAGCTGCTCCAACTTCTCGGGGTCGGCGTGATCGCCTTTTACCCACTCGCTTCTGAGTTGGTCGTACACCGCGTCCATTTCGTCCATGACAGTTTTTTCTTCTTGGTAGTTCTTTGTGCCTAACGTTGTGGTTCCTTTGAACGCCATGTGCTCGAAAACATGCGCTATGCCGGTGTTCCCGACGGGTTCGTCAACGCCGCCGACATTGACGTAGATGTGTCCCGAGAAAACTGGGGCATCGTGCCGCTCAAGGACAATCAACTTCATTCCGTTGGACAGCACGTGCTCTCGCACCTGCGCTTCAATGTCTTCAAAGCCCGCCGCGTATAGCGCTGTCCCGCAAAGGGTCAGCAGCAGACACGCAATTATTCCGAGCAATTTCATCGTGTTTTTACTAGCGATAAACAATTGTCGCATCACATATCTCCTTAGGGTATAAACTTGCCCGGTTTCAAGCGAATCGAAAGGGCAAGCGACCAGCAAGTTACTCCTTGAGGTCTTCAAGCAAACCGACGAGCGCGAAGCGAATATGCGACGACAGCGCCGAGTTTTCGGCGCGCAGGTCCGCTCCTTCTTCATCGGGATACATCACGTGAGACGCCACCGCTTTTTTCACCCATCTTTCCGCCCGGTCGTCGTATGGGATGTATTTTTCCTTTGGCGCCGTGCATGCGGGGCATTCATCGGGCGGCCCCGCCGCATCTGTCCATAAATAGCCGCAAGCCGTGCAAACGTACATTTTTTATCCTCCTTAAATTGTGTGCAAGTTAATGATGCTGCGTCATGCTTTGGAAACTTCGCGGATTTTAGCACACGAGGAGGGAAAATGCAAGGAATAAATGGGGAGGGATGGAAGAGTGGAAGGATGGAAGGAACGTGGATTGACTGTGAGTCTTTTAGCCCCAGCGGGGCGGCAGGTTTGTAGAAACGTGAATACACCAAATTCCAAAGCCCCAGAGGGGCGATAGGTGGAAAACTGTTTTAAGCGCTTGCCGAGAGAAAACCGCGCGACTTGCGTCCTAAAACGCTTAACTTGATCCCTATGGGGGGAGGCAATGAAGGGCGTAATGGTTGTCATACTATTTCCAAATCTTAAGTGTTTCAATCGAGCTGAGACGTGCAATGAATTGCACTACTACAAACTGTCGGAATTCGAGAACTCAAGGCGTATTGTTGTGCCGGCCCCCTCTTTACTCGTCACGGATATTTTGCCTTCGTGATCCGTGACGATTCGTTGCACAATCGCCATGCCCAAGCCGGTTCCGGTTTCCTTTGTCGTGTAGTAAGGAGTAAAAATCTCCCGCTGCGTCTCCGGCGACATGCCTACGCCGGTGTCTCGCGCCTCTACCGCAACCCCGTTCGGGTCAATCGGCTCGGTTGAAATACGCAAGATTCCTCCGTCGGGCATCGCTTCAACCGCGTTCTTGATAAGATTCTGCAGGACTTGGGCAATCTGCTCCGGGTCAACGGATATGTGGGGCAGGGCGGGGTTGAGGTCGGTCTCAATCTGAATCCGCGATAACGATTGGGAGTACAAGTTCAAGGCGTGTTCCACGATTTGATTGAGATTTGAGGGCTTTCGGTCGGGAAGGGGCATCCGAGCGAATTGATGGAATTCGTCCACCAATCGCTGCAGCCGATTCACTTCTTCAATAATGGTCTCGGTGCAGTCGTCACAAATTTCATCGAAGATCTCGGGGCGCGAGCGCGCCTTCCGAAGATTTTCGATTGAGACGCGAATGGGAAACAGCGGGTTCTTGATTTCGTGGGCAATCTGGCGCGCCACATCCCGCCATGCGGCGACGCGTTCGGCGCTAATCCGCCGCTCCAAGTTGGTTTTCAGATCCGCCGCCATCCGGTTGACGCTCCGCGTGAGTTGTCCAATCTCGTCTCGACTGCGCGCCTCCAGTCGGTGGGCGAGCTCCCCGGAGGCGATTCGGCTTACGCCAGACGTGAGTTGATGGATGGGTTTGGTAATCCGGAGCCCGATCAGGTAACTGACAATGTAAGCGAATAGCAGTCCGACCGCCCCCGCAACAGAAAGAATCAGGGTTAACTGATGCCGCAACCTAATTTCGTCTTGGTGAGAATATGCAATAATCAATTCGACGGGAGAACTTGAAGGCAGCGTCGGCAATGCCACCGGAATAATGCTGATGTCCTCAAGCCTGATTTTCGAGAAGTCGTCGGTATCGCTATTCGCGGCAGCCCGAAGCAGATCGGAATCCTTGATTGGAACCGACCCCTCGGACCGATTCAAAGGGACAAGTTTATCCGCTTCACGGAGATAAACCGTATGCCGCGACTGAACGCTCAGCGTCGGACGGAGTCGATCGCGCAGGAAATAACCGCCGGTGACAAAGCCCAAGAGTCTCTCGCCCGCCCTGATTGGCAGCGTGACTTCGATTGCCGAATCGGAGCCGCCAAGTTCGCCGCGCCGCGTATTCCTGAGCCGAATCGCGGATTTTGGCGTTCTGCCTCGTGCGCGCGCCAACGCCTGCGAATCGACCTCGCCGCGCCGAAAATCCAAGTCCGATCGACTGGCGATGATTTCCCCGTCCGCGTCCCCGTACTCCAGAATCTCAAGCGTCGTATCTCGAATCGTCGGCGGCTGAGTTTCCCGGTTTCTGATGGCGCGGACGACATCGGGGTCGGTTCTTTCGGTTTCGACCTTCTCTTCGATATCCGCCACGAGGAATCTCTGCGTATTCGATATCCGCGTCCTGAATTCCGCCGCTTCTTCGCGGATTTGTCTGTCAAACGCGGCGCGTATAAAATAGTTCGCAATCCCGAAGATCCCGCCGATGGTGACGAGGAATAGCGAGGTGTAGGTGAGGAAGATTTTGTGGTGGAGTTTGATGGTCTGGCGTCCTTTTCTTCTTGGGGAACGGGGACTGAACTTATCCTATCCTTTGGACAAAAGTAGGGGAGATTGAAAGTGGAATATCTCGCCAACGCGGCGCGGTGCAGAAAATGTCTCTACGTAATATTATAACCCGGATGAGGTCGGATTTTCCAATCGGAGATACAACTTATTTTGACTAGCGCATTTTGGACCAATCGGGTCTCCAGGGTTATACTCCACGCTGCCGGGAATTGCGTATTTTTAATCATCTGATGGGTAGGGGCGATCTCCCGATCGCGACATGCGTTCCCCGTAGGATCAAATGAGTGGATAGCAAGTAGGATTTGCTATCGCACTCATTATTCATTCGCTTGATCGATAGAAATCCTCGCGGTTTCCAACAGCGCCTACCGTTAGATGCTTGAAAATACGCAATTTTCAACAGCGTGAAGTATACGTGAAATTTTTAAGGCTGACTACCAATCGAATGACAGGCGTTTTATAAAACGAATGCGAATAGGACGACAAACGGCTGAAATATAAATGCGCGCTGCCGAGTCTGTACATCGCTGCCTCTCACATCTTGATGCTAAGCCGAATACTGTCCAAACGCTCTCTCAGCGGGTTATCACGCTTGCGCAAATGGCGCATCTTCGGTTGTTTTATCCTTTCTTCCTGCCGCCAGTCCACTTTACTGTTATTCGTCCGGGCACCAATAGTTTAAGTACTTGTAGCCTGCATCCCACGAGACGACAATAAACGTTCTCCGACCCGGATACCACCGGTGGTCGCAAAATGTTCTTATGGTGAGAACTCGGCCTTTCAACACCCATTCAGATACTCGCCAGTACGCGTGATGCACGTCAAGGTCTTTGGGTATATCGGAGAAGGTGATGGTGACGGCTTGCCAGCCTTCGTCGGTCAACTCGCCGAGGTTGATTTCCTCTTCGGCTGGACGGCCTTCGTCGAGTATGGGCGGATCGATACTCACGATATAGGCGCCGGTCTTGGGTTCGTCCCGCTGGGGAGTCTCGCTGCAGGCGAGGATCGGTAGTAGTAGTAGTAGCAGCGTTAGGCGTTTCATGTGGTTTCTACCTAATGATGAAGGTTCCTCTCTTCAGGCCATTTTCTGCACGCGTAGCGTAACAGTGCGCCGCCGGAATGCCATTGCAGTCGTACCGCAATGCCGCCGACGCCAGCATTGGCCGTTTCGTTCGTACAGTACGCCAAGATCTTCAGTGACCGCTTTTCCACATACCATCTCGAGACGGGTATTGTCGGACGTCCGTCGGGGTCGGGTACGTCGGTGACGCTGAGGCCGATAGGCGGTTGGGAAAACACGACTAAGATCCATTGCCCGCCCTCGTATGTAAGGTTTCCGATGCCGATCGGTTGTCTATCGCTGACGGCGATCCCCGGGTCATCCCAGATGATATGGGCGGAGGGGTATTCGACCGGGTCGTGGGTATGGTTGATTAGGCTATGTTCATGCGCGATCAGCGGATGCTCGTGGGTGTGGTCGTGTTCGTGCTGGTGGTCGGTTAGCGGGTGTTCGTGGCTGCAGGCGAAAAGCGGAATTGAAAGTATCAGGATGAAGTGTTTCATGTTTTTCTCCTTTCTGTTACTTTGTGACAGTTGGTTAAGTCCAAACCTACCGCAGCGTATAAATGATTATCGGTTTCACTCTTAAAGCAATTTCTGTGCCACTATCTATCACGCGCCAAGATCCCACTTGATTCTACGTGGATGTTCCACCCCATACGTTGTCCTCACTTGGCGTAGCTCCACGAACCCCATCAATCCCGCCCTCCAATGAGCCACGGCGACACAATGGCGTTCAGCGCTTCCGTATCCAATAAGTGAACGCCGATGTCCATTTTTTGTGCAAGTGGGGCATTGGTAGTTCTCGCAACAATGCCTCTGTCTTACAATTTCGTGGAAGTGCTGGGCGGTGAACACGCGGTTCAATTTCTAGGGTGCGTCTATGAAACGCCAACTTGTTAAGGAAACGGTGATTAACAAGCAGACGCTGCTATTCTACCGTCTGGAGACCGGTTCGTATATACTTGGTGATGGGGCGTTCGGGCATGAGTTGATGCTCGTTTTTGACATTGGAGGAGGCCGAGGCATTTGCCCGGCGCCACATGCAGGGAGGGAAGGTGAACGATGTATCAAGACAGGTTTGAATCCGTACAAGGCGCACTTGTGGCGACTGCCGAATCTTCCGGATCGGTCGGAAGAGACGCCGGAGCAGCGCGACATGCTGTGATTGTTATCTCCTTTCGAATGCTTACGGGTCTCCGCACCAAGTGCGCAGCGTTTCACTGCCGCTATCCCATTCCAACACCATCGTCTTGCCGTTGTTGCCGTCGAAATCTTCGAGGCCGCAGAAGACGCGCAACCGGAGTTCGGTGGGCGTGACGAACCAGTGCGCCATCAGAGTGTCGGGCCGCTTTGTTATACGAAAGTTTCGAGGCGGGTCGGTGAATTCAAGTTTAATCAGGTGCTGTCCGTTCACCGGCGCCTCGGGGTAAGCCAGTAATACTGCCACAGGCGGAACGCCCTTAAAAAAGTTGTTGAACGCCTCCATGTCGTTAATCTTAACCTTAGCCGGGTCTATCTGTTGTAGATACGGCGATCTGACCCGCATAATCACATAAGGTTTGGGGGCAGCCGTTTCATGTTCATGCGTGACTGCCGCATGCTCGTGTTCTGCGACGGGGTGGCCATGGTCAAGCAACGGGTGGTCGTGCTCGGCCACCTCGCAACCGGTCAAGAGCGCGATGGCGCCGATGACGAAAAAGAGCGCTAGTGCGAGTACGACGCGGGCGAGGAGGGGGCGTAGAAGAAATATAAAGAATGGTTTCATGATGCTCCTTTATCTTCTTATGCTTTTGCACCAAGTGCGCAGAATTTGACTGCCGCTCTGCCACACGATGCGGATCTTACCATAGGGGCTTACATCCTGAGTTAACTCCTGCGGACAGTAGATATCTATGTATAGCTTGGTACCGTCCAAACGATGGCCACGGAATAGGTTGCTTTCGCCGTGCGTTGCGGTACTGTGGTAAACCGAGAGCGTTTGAGGCGGTGAAGAGAAGGTCACGGTGACGGTTCGCCAATCACCGTTTTCAAGGTGTATTGCCCTTGGCGGGATGCCTTTGAAAGCCTCGTAAAGCTGCGACGTAATATGGTCGTCGTCCTTGGTATCGTAGATCACGGATACCGGCGGATCGATTTCCACAATGAAGGCGCCTTCCGTATGCAGCGGATGGTCGTCGTCATCGGCGACCTCGCAGGCGAGGAGCGGAAGGAGGAGGAGCAGGGTTAAGTATTTCATGTTTTTCCTTTCATGCGACTGGAGTAGGATTCGTTAGTCCTCTTCGGGACATTTATACACAAAGTCGACCTCGGCGCCAGTGTCCCAGGTGGCTCGAAAAGCGATGTAGCCGGTGTGTTCAAGATCGTGGCAGCGGGTGGTTATTATGGCTTTGTGAATGGTGCCGCTCGACAGCCCCTTGGTACCGATCGGAGTAGTGTCCAGCCAGGGAAGGTGCAGGTCGGCGGCGGGGCGACGCGCATGATGTAAGCGTACGGCAGCCCCAGGTTGAACGCTGAATAGTGTTCGTGTTTAAGGGCGTGAGAATGGTCGTGCGTGTGTTCGTGGCTGCATGAGGAGAGCAGGATTAGGCTTTCATGTTTTTCTCCTATCTGTTACTTTGTGACAGTTGGTTAAGTCCAAACCTAACCGCAGCGTATAAATGATTATCGGTTTACTTGTATAAGCAATTTCTGTGCCACTATCCATAACGCGCCAAGATCTCACTGGAATTCTACGTGGATGTCCCACCCATACGTTGCCCTCACTTGGCGCAACCCCACGAACTCCATCAATCCCGCCCCCCGATGAGCCACGGCGACGCAATGGCGTTTCGTGCTTTCGCGTTTAACACGTGAACGCCGATGTCCATTTTTTTTTTGTACAAGAGGGACGTTGGCAATTCTCGCAACGCAACCAATCCGCTACCATCATATCGCAGGTTTCCATTTAACGGAAGGCCGCTATACATGAGCGAGAAGTAGGGAACGCGGATCCGCGCTACGTTCAATCATTGGATAGCGCATCTTTGGCTGTTTTATCCTTTCTTCCTGCTCCCCGTCCACTTTTCAGTCGCACCACAAGCCTCCCGTATAAATGGAATCGCTGCCAACATCGTAGGGGTTAAACTCGTAACCTTTGGGCAAGTAGAGATCGAGGCGACGGTACGGCAGATGCCAGTGTCGTTGGTGCGCCGGCCTTATTGCCGCCTGGAACCTGGGCTGGGTGGCCGACCACTCACGCCACTCATCGTCGTCATCAATGGCGGGGCGCGGGCATGTTTGACCGAAGAAGAGTTCTACTTCGGTCATGCCTTTGTCCATGCGGAAGAGTTGGTCGTTTACCAAGATGTAGGTGGTGTCGGGCATGGGGATATCCGAACCGATCCGGAAAGAAGTAGTGCGCTTCCACGTTACACTGGACGTGGTGAGCCTACTATGCTCGGCGTTTCGTTTGGCAATGGTGATGGTGGGGACGGTCGGTTCGGGCCGTTTGAAAATAGATGGATGATCCGTCTCGCTGCAGGCTAGGAGGGTAATGAGTAGGAGCAGACAGATTTTCATGATTGTCGCCATTTATCAGTCTAATGTCGGGTTCTGTGGGCCGGCGGTCTGTAACCAGTGTATGGTTGCATCGACCAGCCCATAGATTACGGTGGCGAGTATCCAACAGGCTACTAGGACCATGAGCATGATGAGGGCTTGTTTGGCGGCTGTTTTCATCAGTAGTCCTTTCCGGTGCGCCTTTTTTTATGCCCGCAGTTTTAGATGGGGCCGCATAAGCCGCCGATGGTTAGGCCGCCATCGCGCCACTCCAGGCGCAGGTTCCAGTCAGTTAGCGCCTCCTCGTGTTCAGGCGCCTGATCGCAGAACAGTTCAATGGTCAGGATTGTTTTGTCCAACCTCCACCCGATGAGACGGCTGTTGCTTTTCGGGGGATCGTAGTGCCTCATCTCAACAGTGAGCCCCACCGGCTCGCTGGTGAAAGGAATCACGAGGGTGTTTAATCCCTCTTTTTCGAAAGTGAGTTGGGCTTTCACGGCATCTAAATCGACATCGGCAAAATCTGGCCGGGTGATGTAGCGGCACTCCGGGGGCACACGGCAGTCCGGCGGCGCAATGCATTCCGAAGGGCCGATCGGCTCCCAGCAGGGTTCGGGCTCGTTATCGTCGGCGCCGCAGCCGGTGAGGCAGGCGGCAATGAATAGCAGCAGATAGATTTTCATGGTAACTTTACCTCTATTTTAAGGAAGTCCGATAATATCAATTATCGGATGATCGTTTGATTGCTCCCCATGTCGTGATGGCTTTGGCGTGGGGTTGCATGACCGAGATTGTGGCGCGGAAGATGCCTTCTTGCGTTACCGCATAGAGTTCGGATTGATGGGAGACGAGCGTTCTGACGGTTAGCCCGCCCAGACCGACAGGCGTCCATGTCTCGGATCGCTTATCAAACGTCCACACGCCGTTCTCCCGAAGTCCGGCGAAGATACGGTTGCGATTAACAGCCAGCGCTTGTATTTCGTGATCTGGATGTATTAGGAACTTGTACGGGGGCGGAAGACCTCGGCTAAGATCTTCCCACGCTTGTTCGGCTACGTTCCGTCGGGCAAAGCCTTTGGAGCAGCCGACGTATAATTGCCCGTCAAGCGCCGTCCAATCGCGGACCTGGCCGAACTGTTTTTGGTTATGGGTTCCAAGACCGCCCACATATTCCCATGTGCCGCCGTTATCATGCGAACGCAACACGGCGGTGGAGCCGCTAGAAAGAACCGCCCACCAATAACCGTCGAACTCGGTCATCGACCAGATAGAATCGCTGAAGCTATAGTCGGGTACGCGGGGCGCTTTGGGCCCGGGATACATCCACTCGTCGACAGGGGCGTGCCATGTCTCGCCTCTGTCGTTGGATATGTACGTGCCATGGTTGTATGCCACAGCGATGATCGCGCCGGAACTGGTGGGGAGTATTTGTTGAATGTATGGAGGTCTTTCGTATTCACTGCCATCCACTCGGACTGAAGCGACTGTCGGCATGGCGCTGTGTATGGGCTTCCATGTCTCGCCTCGATCGTCGGAGCGATATAGGCCGCGTTCACTGCCATACGCGGTGGCATATATGGCATCCGTGCTGATTGCAATTATCCCGATGCCGTCTGTCAAGTTGGTTGGGCGCCAGGTGGAACCGTCATCGTCCGAGATGTAGAGCCCGTCTTGTGTCCCGACGTAAAGGCGGCGGCCGTCGGTTTCAAGTGAGCGCGTCCGCTGCACCAGGGCCTCTGTGCCAACGAGTGGAATCCAGAGTGTCCGGATATTCGCCCCCGATTTGTTCGCCAGCATAGTCATCATTACTACTAAGAAGATGAAAGCGGTTCGGATTAAACGTTGAGTCCACATCATTGGATTTCCTCCCGTAGGATTGATGGCTATCGGATTGATTGCAATGGTAGAGTTTAAGCAATTTCTGTGCCACTACCTATCACGCGCCAAGAGCTCACTGGACTATATGCGGTAATCCCAATCCATAAGTTACCCTCACTTGGCGCAACCCCACGAACTCCATCAATCCCGCCCCCGATGTGTCATGGATACGCAATGGCGTTCAGCGCCTCCCTATCCAATAACTGAACGCCGATGTCCACTTTTTGTACACGGGGAACGTTGGCAATTCCCGCAACGCAACCAATCCGCTCCCGTCGGAGGCGCTCAATGAATCGAGCAACTATAAACTGCCGGTTCTTGTAGCTTATAGATTCGGAATTAGTATGAGACGCGAACAGACATTAAGCATCTGGTGGTGCGCTTTGATAATATTAGTAACCGGCTAGGAAAATCTGAAGAACGGATCGGTTTCCTTGAATTAGAAAATCAGAAGATGAAGGGCGAGTTGACCATGCTCCGGTATCTTGGGATAGCCATTGCAATGATTGCGATGGCGGCTGTGCCAATCATTATGTGGATTGAGGGTTAACGGGAGAGTCCTGTAATCGCGAGGTGCAGGGGGCTATTAGGCGGTGCCTATCATGCTCTCCCGATTCTTTCAGCGATACGACGATGGCGCCGGCATATCGGCGCCATTGTCGCGTTCCACGAGCAGCGGTTGTTAAATCCTTTCTTACTGCCGCACATCCATTTTTTTTAGGGGCACCAGGGGCGTTCAAACCTTACCGAAGCAGGATCACCCACGTGATACGGGTTAAATCGGTAACCGACAGGCAACTCGAATGTATCCCCATCGTGCGGCAGGAGAGCGGCGCGCTCGTGCATCGGCCTGATCTCCGGTTCCAAGGTGGTAAGCGGTCCTTCCGTTAGGCATACGCTGTAATAGAAAACCTGCTGGGATGTCGTATGCCCTTCACATATCAGCACGAACCGATATGGCGTGCGGTTGCCGTTCACACGATGCTCGTGGTGTAACAAGACGTAGGTGTCCGCCGGCATCGGTATATCGGACTCAAGATCCAGGGTAACGACCCGGAACAAATGAGGTGGGGATTCCCCAAAGATTTTCGTACCGCTGCTCCAGCTTCGTATACTAACGGAGGGCATAATCTCCTCCTCTGGCGTCTCGCTGCAGGCGAGGATCGGGAGTAGGAGTAGCAGGATGAGACGTTTCATTTTTTAGTCCTTTGTTCTTGCACAATAGAACACGAGCCACGCGCCGGCTATGCCTGTGGCGCCATCCGACCATTTGACCGACCATTTGAGCTCAACGGAAACGACGCCTCCGGCCTTTTTCTGCTCGAAGCAGGGGGCGTTCAAATACAACGTGGGACCGCTAAGAGTCCACTCTTTTAAGGGTATGACCGGCCGACCTTCGGGGTCGGGCATGTCTTTCACGGTAAGACCGTGGGGCGGCCGAGAGAAAAAGACCCTGATGTAGTCTGTCTCAAGGTAATCATTACCTAGGAGATTGCCATATTTGACACGGCTATCACCCTTGACCGCTGGGTCGGTTTTTTTAATGTAGGCGGTATTCAAATCATCAATGACACCGGGTATAACGTGGTCGTGCGGGTGTTCATGGCCGCAGGCGGCGGCTAGTAGTAGCAGGATGAGGCGTTTCATTTGTTTTCTCCTTTGCTTTCCGGTAATACAAGAGTAGCGGGGTCGCCGACATGGTACGGGGCAAATTCGTAATTGTTGCCAAGCGGGTACGTTTGGAACGGAAATAGTTTCTCGTAATTGTACAGTTTCGGTTAGGAAGCCGAACTTAACCGCAGCGTATAAATGATTATCGGTTTTACTCTTGCGCAATTTCTGTGCCACTATCTATCACTCGCCAAGATCTCACTGGATTCAACGTGGCTGTCCCACCCCATACATTGTCCTCACTTGGCGTAGCCCCGCGAACCCCATCAATCCCGCCCCCCGATGTGTCATGGAAACGGAATGGCGTTTCGTGCTTTCGCGTTTAACACGTGAACGCCGATGTCCATTTTTTGTACACGGGGCGCCGACAAAACTCAGGAAAACGGCGACTCGACCATCTTTTTGTCAACGCCTTCCAACGCCTGATCAACGAGGAAGTCAATCTCCAGCGCGCGCTCCGCGGCTTGAACGTCTTCAATCGCCGCGTTGGTGGCGGGATGATCGGGCACAAAGAGCGAGCAGCAGTCCTGATGCGGCAGCGTCGATACGTCGAACGTGCCAATCCGCCGAGCGAGATTGACAATCTCCTCTTTGTCATCGCCGATGAGCGGGCGGAGAATGGGCAGACGTGCGGCGTCTTCGATCACTTTAAGGTTTGCGAGCGTCTGGGAGGCGACCTGCCCGAGGCTCTCTCCGGTAACCAGCGCCGCCGCGCCCTCCTGCGCCGCGATTCGCTCGGCGATTCGCACCATCATTCGTCTGTAGAGAATGACGCGAAACGGCGCCGGCGTTTTTGTCACAATCTCACGCTGAATCTCCGCGAACGGGACAAGGTGAACCCGCGATCGGTGATTCGATGCCGCCAATATGCCCACGAGTTCCATCGCCTTCTCGAGCGACGCTTTGTCCGTGTACGGATAACTATGGAAATGAACAAAGATTGACTTGGCGCCGCGTTTCATCATGCGCCACGCCGCCACGGGCGAGTCGATGCCGCCGGACAGCATAACCAGCGCCTTGCCGCTGACGCCGACGGGCAATCCGCCGATGCCTCGAATCTTGTCCGCGTAGATATAGGCTGAATCCTCCACAATCTCAATCCAACACACCAGATCGGGGTGGTGCATATCCGCCTTGGCTCCGGTGTGCTTGAGCAAATACCCCCCGACCTCGGCGCTGATTTGCGGGGAGGTCAGCGGAAAACGCTTGTTCGCTCGCCTCGTCTCGACCTTTAGCGTTTGAAATTCACGTCCCCGAATCCACTCGAGTGCCCCGCGCTTAATCGCCTCCATATTCTGATCAGCCTCGCGACAGAGCTCGAAATGCGCGATCCCCATGACCGCCCCCAATCGTCGTTGAATCTCGGCAGTGTCCGAATTTGCGCCCAATTTCACGACAATCCTGCCATGGATCCGCTGGACATCTACATATTCCGTAGCTTCAATCGCTTGCCTGATATTTCGGACGAGCCGGCTCTCGAAGAAGCGCCTGTTTCTGCCCTTCAGCCCGATCTCGCCGTAGTGGACGATGAAAACTTTTTCCATGACTATCTATCACCGTTCTTGTTTGCGGCAATTCTCATTTTGGAACCTAGGTTCTGTTGACATTTGCGCGAAGTGTATGTCCCATCGTAGGGGCGAGGTTTCCTCGCCCCATGAATCGGGAAACGTAACGAATGGGTTGGGGAACCCAACCCCTACGAAAGCTTGTGCGTCAGTCTACGAATTCTGCCCTCCTTCCAAGGCAATGAAACCGGAGGCAGTTTCCATCGTTTTTGTCGTTGACTGCTATGTAGGATTCCAGCCCCAAGCGCGTTACCCGCGAATGGTAGAGGTGCAACTGTGAAATTCGCCGCACGGACAGATATAGGCAAGTACCGCACGCTCAACGAAGATCTATATTTCGTTGACGAGGACAACGGCTTATTCGTCGTGGCTGACGGAGTCGGAGGCCACGATGCGGGCGATGTCGCAAGCCGGATCGCCGTTTCGGTTTTCCAAGAATGGGCGGAGGCGGTTGAAAGTTTGGATGCCAGCCCTCGTGAAAAACTGACGACATTGCAAGAACTTGCCAAAAAGGCGAATCACCGAGTCTACGCGAACTCGTTAACCAGAGACTCAAGCAGCGGGATGGGGACAACTCTTATAGGAGGCTTCATCACGCCATCCGAACTGATTTACACTCATGTCGGAGACAGCAGAATCTACATATTGCGAGATGGCGTTCTGAATCAAATAACTACAGACCACTCCCTTGTCCAAACACTGGTCGATAGTGGACGCTTGTCCCCTCAAGAGGCGCGTGTCCATCCCAGACGAAACATAATCGATCGCGCAATCGGGTTTGAACCGACCGCAGAACCCGATTGTGAGATCTGTCCGCTCAATCCCGGCGACACCGTTCTCGCCTGCACGGACGGTTTGCACGATATGATAGTTGACGATGCGGAAATAGCCGAGATTATCTCTAGCGCCTCGGACCTTGACGCCGCAAGTCAAGGCCTAATTGACAGAGCCCTTGAGTACGGCGGGAAAGACAACGTGACGTTGATTCTCGCCGCGCCCGGTTAAAGCGCGGAGCCTATCGCATAAGTTTTTCGCGGCTGGGCTGTTTATCCCTTCCCCTCCCACATACAATCAAGGGATGCCCGCTGCCGATAGTCGGGAGTAATACATGTCAAATCCATTCCGCCATTATTTTTGGCTGAACGAAACAGTTACAACTTCGGCACACCACCGGCGCTCATCGTATTATACAAACAACTCCTCAAAGTTGCCAATCGAAAAAGAGAATCTTCCATCCCTTCCATCCTTCCAATCTTCCATTCCCCCGGATTGTTTATCGCATCTGAGCGCCGGATGTGATATAATAACATGCTGATTTCCATCTAATCCGGGGGACAACGTGTCAAAGATCAAACCAATCGTCTGGCTAATTTTCCTTTTGTCCGGGGCAAGCGGCCTCGTTTACGAAGTCGTCTGGATGCGCCAACTCACGCTCGTTTTCGGCAGCACCGTGTTCGCCACAAGCGCTGTGCTGACAGCGTTTATGGCGGGCTTGGCGCTCGGAAGTCACTATTTCGGACGCTTGGCGGACCGCGAGAAGCGTCCCCTGCGTCTGTATGCCATACTTGAGGTGGGAATCGGCGCTTTCGCGTTGATATGGCCCCTGCTCCTAAGCGTGTTGAACGCCATCTACATTCTCGCTTATCGGGGAATGAACGCCGAATTTTACTCGCTGTCGCTGATCCGATTTGCCCTCTCGTTTCTCGTGCTGCTCATTCCATCAACCTTGATGGGCGGAACGCTACCCATCCTCAGCCGCTTCTTTGTCAATCGTTTGGAGAAACTCGGCCTTAATGTCGGCGCGCTTTACGCGTTAAACACCTTCGGCGCCGTTGTCGGCTGCGTCGCGGCGGGGTTCTTCCTCATCCAATTTTTGGGTGTTCAAGCGTCGATTTATCTTGCCGCGGGAATAAATTTCGGTGTCGCCATCATCGCTTTTCTGTTGGATCGAAGGAGCATCCGGAGCGCGGAGGCGGACGCAGATGCCGCAGACGAAGCGCAACCCGCATCAGAGTCAACGCCGGCCGAAACGGTCTCTCCCCCTGTCCTCCGGCTGGCGCTCTTGGCTTTTGCCGTATCCGGGTTCTGTGCGCTCGCCTACGAAGTCTTCTGGACCCGGATTCTGGTGTTTTTCCTTGGGAGCACGACCTATGCCTTTTCGACGATGCTGGCGGCGTTTCTCTTCGGAATCGCGCTGGGGAGTTTCATCTTCGCCTGGATTGCCGACCGCTTGAAATCCCTCGTCAATCTCCTCGGTCTGATTCAGATCGGGATTGGCCTCGCGGCGGTGGCGCTAATCCCCGCCTTCGGAGGTCTTTACGACATCGGCAGCACGCTCCAATCCATGTTCGGGGGCGGACGGTTCTGGTCATTTGTCGCCTGCGTCATCGTAATGAGCGTCCCGACGCTACTAATGGGGATGAGTTTTCCGATCGTCGCCCGCATCTACACGGTGAACGCCGCGAAACTCGGTCGTAGCATCGGCAACGTCTACGCGCTCAACACCGTCGGGGCTATTCTCGGCGCTTTCTGTGCAGGGTTCATTTTTATACCCCTAATCGGTATCCGCCCCGGCATCGTCCTAATGGCGGCGCTGAACGTCATCATCGGATGTGTCCTAATCTTTCGGAACGAGGAGCGCTCGCGGTTCTTCAACGGCGCCGCGCTCGGAGGCGCCATTCTGACTGTCGGGATCGCCGCGATCATTCTATTTGTGGCGAACAAACCCCTCTTTCTCAAAAGCGCCATTTTTCGCACGCAGCGACCGGGCGACACCATAATTGATTACAAAGAGGAGGTTGACGCAACCGTTACGACGCTCAAGGACGATGAAGATGTGTACAGGCTATATGTGGACACGAATCAAGCCGCCGACGCCTCTCGTTGGGATTCGCCGTCGCATCGCGTGATTGCCCATCTCCCTCTGCTCCTGCATCCGAATCCGAAACGGGCGCTGGTGGTCGGGTTTGGCATGGGCGTTACCTCACACTCAATCACGCGGCACGGCGTTCGCGTCGACGCCGTCGAAATCTCGAAAGGGGTAATCGACTCGGCGCGGGCGCACTTCAGCCATGTGAATCACGATGTTCTGGATAATCCGCTCTTCAACCACTCCGTCAATGACGGACGGAATTATATCCTGATGACCGAGCGGAAATACGACATGATCTCGACCGGAATCATCCATCCATTGGTCAGCGCCGGAAGTTCGAACATCTACACGGCGGACTTTTATCGCCTTTGCCGGCGGATTCTGACCGACGACGGAATCATGTGCCAATGGGTGCCGCTGCACCGTGTGCCCGAGGAACACTACAAGACAATCGTGAGGACATTCGTCAAGGTATTTCCGCACACAACGCTCTGGTACAAATACACGCCGGACTTCGTTATCTTGATTGGCACGCCTCGCCCGCTCAGGATCGACTACAAAGACTTCTTGGCGCGCGCCCGAATCCCAAGCATCCGCGAGGGGCTTGCGCACGACGATTTGGACGGCATGTCCCTGCTCGACTCATTCATGATGGGCGAAAGACGTGTACTTGAATACGTTGGAGACGGGCGGATCCATACGGATAACCGCCCGCATCTGGAATTTTTCCGCGCACAGGATTTGACCGATACAACCGCCGCCAACGTCGCCGGAATGATGAAACACCGCGAACGGGTGACAGCATACTTGGACAACTACGGGCGCACGATGGACGAAAAGAAAGAAGTCAGATGGAAAGTGCGTGTATACTTTGACGCCACCCAGAAACTGATTCGCGGGCAGATTGAATACGCCAAGGGGGGATACGACCGAGCGGTCGGCTTGCTGAATCAGGCGGTCGCCATCAATCCGGACGATGACACCATTCGGTATAACCTCCGGGTTGTTGCCGACCTCTTTAATCAAGAATACCAAGGGGAGCTCAAGCAACTTGAGCAACTCGTGAAACAGACGCAGCAGAAAGATCCCGAAGACCCGGAGGGTTACCTTCAACTGGCGGTCATCTACGAAGGGCAGGGCAAGCTGGAGGAGGCAGCCGAGGCGCTGGAACAAGCAATCGATCTCGCGCCGGATAAAGTGCAATTCTACCTGTTGCTTGGACCCATCTACGAGCGCCAAGAACGTTTCGATGAGGCGTTGCGAACGTACCGACGGCTTGAAAACGTGGATTCAAACCTGCCCGGACCGATATTGCAGGCAATAGCGTTTATTCAGCATCGGAAGAATGAGCACGACGACGCGCTGAAATACGCCCTACGAGCGTTGGAGGCGGATGGGACATCATGGCGCGTCCATTATCTCTTGGGGGGCGTCTATGCCGCCAAAGAACAAGTTGAAAGGGCGATTCAATCCTATCGACGGGCAATCGACCTGGCGCCCAACGAACCCGTACCGCACACCGACTTGGCAGAGTTATACTTCTCGCAAAAACGGTACGATGACGCGCTGAAAGCGAATGCGTCCGCAATCCGCCTCGCGCCGGACGTACCGGAACTTGAAGATCAACGCCGACGAATTCAGGATGCAATGCCAAAGTAGTAGGCATACTCCGTATGCCGTAACCTTAACCGGCAGTCTGTAGTTGCTCAATTCACTGAGCGCCCCCGATTGATTGTAACATTTAGATTTTGAATTCGTATGAGAAGGAGCTACGAATAACAAATGCAAATTCAATCACCAAAAGGGACGAGAGACATCCTCCCCTCGGACATCCAAACTTGGCAGTGGGTGGAGAGCGTCGCGCGGTCGATTTTCGAGACCTACGGCTATCGGGAAATCCGCACGCCGATTTTCGAGAGCACGGAACTCTTTGTGCGCGGCGTCGGCGACACCACCGACATCGTCGAAAAGGAGATGTATACCTTTGACGACAAAGCCAACCGCAGCATCACGCTCCGCCCGGAAGGCACCGCGCCGGTGGTTCGCGCAATCCTCCAGAATCGACTGCTGGAGGGAACAAATGTGCTGAAACTGTACTACAACGGACGAATGTATCGTTACGAAAGGCCGCAGGCTGGACGTTTCCGAGAACACTGGCAGGTAGGCGTGGAGGTCTTCGGGGCGGCGGGCCCCGCCGTTGACGCCGAGGTCATTACGTTAGCCCACCACTTCTACTCGACGCTCGGTTTCAAGGATCTGATGTTGCACCTCAACACCATCGGCGATCGCGCCTCCCGCCCAAACTATGTGACGGAACTCAAGGCGTTCACGAAGAGCCGCCTGGATCAGTTCTGCAGAGAGTGCCAAGGCCGTTACGAGCGCAACCCGTTGCGTCTATTCGATTGCAAGAGGGGTTGCCGCGAAATCCTCAATGAAGGCCCTCGATTGATGGACTATTTATCTGAGCCGTGCCGTGAACATTTCGACTCGGTCAAGCGTTATTTGGAATTGTCAAACATTGACTATACCGTAAATCCCGATCTGGTGAGGGGGATGGACTACTACTCTCGCACTACATTCGAATTTACCGCGGGCGGTCTCGGCGCGCAGAACGCAATCGGCGGCGGCGGACGCTACGACTACCTCGTCGAAGAACTCGGCAACAAGCCGACACCGGGAATCGGGTTCGGGCTTGGCGTTGACCGCATCATACTCGCCTTGGAGGCGCAAAAAGTGGCGATTCCGACGCAACCGCACGTTGAAGTTTATATCGCCGTGCTCGGCGACGAAGCGATGGAGGTCGCCTTTCAGTTGGCGCAACGCCTCCGGGTGGCTGAAATCAGAACCGAACTTGAGTACACCGGACGCAGCTTGAAAGCCCAGATGAAAACGGCGAACAAGCTGGATGCGCGATACGTCGTCATCCTCGGAGAAGATGAGATTAGGGCCGCTACGGCTACGGTTCGAGACATGGAAACCGGCAATCAGCAATCCATCGCGTTCGATCAGTTGGTTACGGAATTGAAGAAACAGTAGGGAATAACGATCGTTATTCCCTACGTAGTCGCACGAATCATCGCGCGCCATGAACAACACACTGACCTACTCTTATGACAAAGCCGCCGATGTGCTGTACATCTCATTTTTCCCCGGTGAGAAAGCGACAACGGCTGTCGAGCTGAATGACAATATCCTGTTGCGATTCAATCGTGCTGAAAAACGTGCAGTTGGATTAACGCTCATGGATTTCTCGGTGTTGGTACAGCTCACTGATCTGGGGCCACGGAGTTTCCCGCTGGTTGGATTGGGCGAACTTGAACCGGACTGGCGAGAAACGGTTATTGAAATTATCACCAGACCGCCCGTGAGCGACATCCTCAAAGTGTCCGTTTATACGCCTTCGTTGGCTGAGGTAATCCCAATCACGCTCATAGAAAATCCGCCGATTTCGCTCAAAGCTTCGTAGGGTGGGCACTGCCCACCAACTTTTACACGTTTCGTAGGGCGGGCACCGCCCACCAACCTTTACACGTTTCGTAGGGTGGGCACCGCCCACCAGCCTTTACAAGTTTCGTAGGGTGGGCACTGCCCACCATCACCAAACCCATACAACAAGGAGAAACCAAATACACACAATGCCTGAAATGACAAGGACACACTATTGTGGAGAACTACGCCTCGCCGATGTCGGGAAATCTGCCCGACTGACCGGCTGGGTCGCCCGGCGCCGAGACCACGGCGGCGTCATATTCGTCGATCTGCGGGATCGGACGGGAATCACACAGGTCGTCTTCGACCCGGAGATTGCCCCCGAACCGCACCGACTCGCGCACCAGATTCGGAACGAATTTGTCTTGTGCGTCGCCGGAAGCGTGCGCGAGCGCGTCGAAGGCGATCTGTTGGCGCTGACCGATCGAAAACATCAAGCCGACCTTGACGCCGGACGCCTCTCCGAAGATCTGAAGTCCACCTTCGAGGACGACAGACATTCGATCTCGGCGGACGTGACGGTCACCGTCCGAGAAGCCGGTAGCCGGTGGCTAATCACCGACAACGAGAGCCGCCGAACCTACGCGGCGAAAGTCGTTGACGACGCCCTCCACATCTATCAGGGCACCATCAATCCGGAACTTGACACGGGCGAAATCGAACTGGCAACAAATCGGCTTGAGATATTGAATCGCGCCGAAACGCCGCCGTTCCCCGTAGAGGATGAGATCGACACCGACGAAGAGATTCGCATGACATACCGCTACATCGATCTCCGCCGTCCCAAGATGCAAAATACGTTAGCCATCAGACACAAAGCCATGCTCGCCGCCCGGAAGTACATGGATGAGCAGGGCTTCCTCGAGATCGAAACCCCAATCCTGATGAACAGCACGCCGGAGGGCGCGCGCGACGTGCTGGTGCCGAGCCGGCTCAACGCCGGGAGTTTCTACGCGATGCCGCAATCGCCACAGCAGTTCAAGCAGATTTTGATGATGAGCGGCGTTGATCGCTACTTCCAGATCCCCCGCTGTTTCCGCGATGAGGACACCCGCGCCGACCGCCAGCTCGAGTTCACGCAACTCGATCTCGAGATGTCCTTCGCGACGGTGGATGATGTCCTCGAAGTCACCGAGGGATTGATGAAACGCATGTTCGAAGAAGCCGCCGGCATATCGGTGGAAACGCCGTTTAAACGCCTCTCCTATCACGATTCCATGGCGCGGTTCGGCAACGACAAACCGGACACCCGATTCGGGATGGAGCTTGCCGATCTCTCCGACCTCGTCGCGAATTGCGATTTCAAGGTGTTTACCGGCGCCTTGGAACGAAAGGGGCAGGTGAAAGGAATCGCGGTTCCCGGTGGAGCGGCGTTTTCCAGAAAAGAGATTGAGGACTTGACCGAATTTGTCGCAATCTACAAGGCGAAGGGACTGGCGTGGATCAAGCTCACCGAGAAGGGATTCGAGTCCAGCATCGTCAAGTTCTTCGGCGAGGAGATTCTCAAATCGGTGGCTGAGCGACTGGACGCCAAGCCGGGAGACATCATGATGTTCGTCGCCGATCAACCGAAGGTGGTTGCCGATGCGCTGTCAAACCTCCGACTTCGCCTCGGGCGGCAACTCAACCTCATTGACGAAAGCCGATTGGACTTCCTCTGGATTGTCGATTATCCGCTGTTCGACTGGAACGAAGACGAAAACCGCTACGAGCCTTTCCACCATCTCTTCACCGCGCCCGCCGATGACAGCATTTCCCTTTTGGAGTCAGATCCCGGCAGCGCCCTGGCACAGCACTACGATCTCGTCATCAACGGCATAGAGATATGCAGCGGCAGCGTCCGAATCCATAGTTGGGACACTCAGCAGAAGGTGTTGGAACTCCTGAATATCAGCCCCGAAGAGGTCGAGAAACGATTCGGCTACTTCATCAAAGCGCTGCAGCACGGCACGCCGCCGCACGCCGGAATCGCCCCCGGACTCGATCGCATCGTCATGCTGATGACCGGCGAGGAGAATATCCGAGAAGTCATCGCCTTTCCGAAAACCCAAAAAGGCTTATGCCTCCTCACCGGCGCCCCCTCCGAGGTCACCGACGAGCAGTTGGAGGAGTTGTCAATCAAGGTTGATGTAGAGCAGGAATAACCCGTAGGATCAAGCGAATGGATAATGAGTGCGATAGAAATCCCCCAAACGAGTGGATAGCGAGTGCGATAGAGATTCTCCCCCCCACCAGCCTTGTTAACTGACTGTGCGCGGCAGGCACGTTGTAGGGTGGATCTACCGATCCCGACGACGCTGTAGTTGTAGGGTGGGCACTGCCCACCAACCTCTTGGACTACCGAGGTCCAAAACTACACACTCCCCTGTAGGAGCGATCTCCAGGTCGCGACTGACTGTGCGCGGCAGGCACGCTGTAGGAGGGATCTCCCGATCCCGACGACGCTGTAGGACGAATCTCCGCGTAACGACTTGGTAGGCGCGGTTTCCAACCGCACCTACTGCCGGACGCTTGAAAACACGCAATTTTCAGCAGCGTGAAGTATACATTAGATTTAACGGCGATTATGTGCTATAATAACGCCATTGTTTCCGTTTACCAACATCAAATCAATGTGTACGTTTGGCAAACTCGCTTAACTTGGTTGTCTTTTGTGCGAATAATCTTGCCTAATCGCAAAAGGTTGTAGGTGTATTTCTGGTTAAACCGCACGCTGCCCATCGGAGTAGGTCAATGAATTCGGATTCAATTTTCAGCGTAAAAAACGACCGTCTTAGCCCGCTAAATGAGCGCTCCGCGGTGGAGTTCTTTAGGAAGTTGCTTTGGGCGGAGGCGCGAAGAATCGGAATTGAACTCGACAAGGTTCACGTTTCCAGCGCCATCCATGTCTCCGATGGAGGTGTTGACGCTACCATTGATGATGCACAAGTATCGACGGGTTCCGGGATAATTAAATCTGGCAAAACTGGCTACCAAATTAAATCAGGGACAAGTTTTAAACCGTGGCAAAAATCGGAGATTAAGAGAATACTTTTCGGTACAAAAGATCCCGATAAACTAAACCTAGGCGAAAGTATTCGTGCATGCCTTGATTCAGGTGGCACGTACATTCTAGTCTGCACCGGAATTGACCTTGTAGATTCTCAGCGTAGACAGGCGCGTATGCACATTGAGAAATACCTGGAACTGTGCGATTATTCGGATGCCAAATTCGATGTCTGGAGCCAAAATGAGTTGACAGGTTTCCTTGAATTTTTTCCGTCTTTGGCTTTGCAACTAAACGAGTACGAGGAAGATCATTTTCAGACCCATGACAGTTGGGGGGGAAATGTTGAAATGCGTCGCCCCTATGTGCAAGGGCAATCACAAGAAGATTTGATCGCCAGAATTCGAAACGAGTTGCGTCGAAACGAAACTGCAGTTCACGTGCGCGTGCTGGGCGAACCCGGCATCGGCAAAACAAGGCTGGTTTTGGAAGCGACGAATACAGAGGATTTGTCTCCGCTCGTCATTTACTGCTCTGCGGGACAGTTCCGGTCAGGCGGTTTAATGAATAATCTCCTCCGGTCCGACAACCACTTTTCCGCCGTTCTGGTGATTGACGAATGCGATCCGCACTACCGATCTGAAATCTGGGACAGATTGGGAAACCGGGGACCCCGAATAAAGTTGGTTACAATCTATAACGATTACGACCCGATTCCCGTGGAGGAGATTTTGTCACTGGCAATATCGCGCTTGGAAGACAATCAGATTCATGCCATTATGCAAGGATACGAAATCACTAATGACCAAGCCGATCACTATGTTGAATTTTGCGATGGTTCCCCCCGAATGGCGCATCACGTCGGCAGAATCTTGGCATCTTATCCTGACGAACCGTCACAGTTGTTTTCTGATGACTATCTGTACAAAAGTTTCTACATAGACTTCCGAAAAGAGGACCCAAACAGCCCAGAAATCCAACAGAGAGAACTGGCGCTTCAGCATATAGCGCTCTTCAAACGATTCGGTTTTGAGAGATCGGTTGTGCCCGAAGCCCAAGCCATCGCCAAGAAGGTTGAAGCGGGTGACCCACAAATCACGTGGGGCAGATTTCAAAGAATCGTTGATACTTTGCGGAAACGCAAGGTTCTTCAGGGCGAGTTTACGCTCTACATTACGCCAAAAGCCCTGCATATCAAGTTGTGGACCGAATGGTGGGGAATTCATGGGAACTCATTCAACCTTGAAGAATTCACCGAAGGCATGCCACCGAAACTTATTGAGTGGTTCTATGAGATGTTTGTGTACGCCGCCGAGTCCGAAGCCGCATCAGAAATTGTCAGAAATCTTCTTGGCACAAATGGCCCATTTCATCAAAACGAATACCTGAAAACGAAGTTGGGGGGGCGTTTTTTTTTAGCGTTGACTGAGGCAGATCCGGATTCCGCCTTAAGATGTTTGATGGCAACAGTGGGCACATGGGATAGAGAGGCACTTCTGGAGTTTAAAGAGGGACGGCGGAGCGTGGTATTGGCGCTTGCAAAGATGGCTACGCGACGCAGGCTGTTCGCCAATGCCGCGAGCCTACTCCTCGCGCTCGCCGAAGCGGAAAATGACGCCTTTTCAAACAGCGCCAGCGATGTTTTTGTCCGGCTCTTCTCACCGGCAAGAGGCAAACTCGCCCCCACCGAGGAATCGCCGCTAAAACGTTTACCCATCTTGAAAAAAGCGTTTGCGTCGGGCTCGAAACAACGCCGATCAATCGCCCTAAAGGCGTGCGACGCCGCGTTAACGCCGCGATTTTCTTTGATTACGCATGGCACCAGTTTCCAAGGGTTACGCGAGGAACCTAAATGCTGGATGCCCAAGACCTACGGTGAACTGTGGGATGCGTACAAGGGAGCGTGGGAACTTCTGGACGAACAACTGACGCGTTTGCCCGATGATGAACGCGAAGAGGCGGCGCGAATTTTGCTCAATCATGCACGCGATATCGGAAGAATTCCGGATCTGTCCGAAATGGTCGTGGATACGCTTGCTACGATTGCGCGAAAGACCTGCGCCCCCCGAGAGCAGACTATTAAAACCATTAACGGACTCCTGCATAATAGTGGTAAGGATTTGCCTCCGGAAACCCGCGAACGTTGTGAACAACTTATGGCTGAGTTGGTTCCTCCGGACTTTCATTCCATGATGCAACGCTATGTGGGAATGTATCTTCAAGAAGATCTGCATCGCGACGAAAACGGAAACTATGTAGATCAAGCGCGATCCCGGATCGAAACCCTCGCGGGGCAAGCTGCCGCTAACCCTCGTCTATTATATTCCGAACTGGATTGGCTGGTCACGTCGCAAGCAATCAACGGATACCGGTTTGGCGAGGAACTTGGAAAAAGAGATGGTAAATTCGCTTTTCTCCCATCTCTCCTTGATGCCCAACGAAACGCTGACCAAAACGCGAGCGCCGCTTTTCTGGCTGGGTATTTTCGCGCAATCTTTGACGCAAAACCCGCCTTGTGGGAGTCACAACTTGACACGCTTGTCGACGATACCCAACTGAATCGTCTAATTCCGGAACTTACTTCTAGGACGGGACTCACCGATAGGGCAGGCCGACGAATACTTAACCTCGCAAAAAAGGGCGTAATTACAATTGATGACTTCAAGGCGTTCACCTATTCCGAAGCAATCAAGAACTTATCCGAGGAAGCCTTTAACGAATGGATTGTATTTCTGTTAAATCTTTCCGATCGGCCTGCTGTGTCATTTGCATTGAAAATCTACTATCGCTACTACGTTTGGCGGCAACCCGCCCCCGCTTTGCAGTGCGATCTTACTTTCCGATTGTTATCCCATTCGTCTCTTTTCGACCCATCGGACGCTCCGGAATTTGATGATATGATTGAGTTCAGTTGGACTGAAATCGCAAAAGTCTTCCTTCAAGATTATCCAGACAAGAGTTTGGAACTCGTAAAGTCGATGCTTGACCATTTTGGCGAGAAGGGTACAATCGTTGGCGTCTTCTCGGAAACATGCTCAATACTTGACGCAATTACAGAGGAGCATTCAGAGCAAGTTTGGGAGCAAGTCAGCAGTTTACTTGAGCAACGAACGAATTTTTCAAGAATTACCGACCTTGAACGGTGGCTTGGGAAGGGAGGCGACACCGATAGAGAAACGGCGAAACCTGCACTAGCGCGCATGCCGCGCAAAAAAATTTGGGAATGGGTAGACGCGGACGCGAAGAACCGGGCGCGGTATCTCACCCCTTGTGTGCCCAAACCCCACTCACTAGAGGCGTGGAAAACCTCGCTGGCGCGCGAAGTCCTTTTGCGCTACGGAAATCAAAACGACGTAAGAGGGGCTTTGATTGGTCATTATTTGACGGACACCTGGCTTGGCCCACCGAGCGTACACTATCAGGCAAAACAGGACTACCTATCTCAAATTCGGGACATTGAAGATAACGAAGACATCAATGACTGGATTGATGAGTTTGTGGAGGGTTTGGATGAGATCATCACAGACGAAAAGATTCACGAGGAGAGAGAACTCTGGTAACATTGGAATGAAATAGCGAGGATCTAAAACAATGAAATCCCGTTCTAATTAGGAGATTGAATACGATGAAAACCAAGAAGGGACAAACGAAACCCCCTGAAAAAGTGTTCCGCTCAATGAAAGAGATTAGAAAACACTTCTTCCCGAATTTCTATGAAGAGGAAGAACGAAGAAACCGAACCCCCGAGACAGTCGCCATCGGCGCAGCAGCAGACATCTTGGAAAAGATTCGACGCAGACTCCGTGAATGAGCTAGATGTTTAGTTGTAGGGTGGGCACTGCCCACCAACCTCTTGGGCTACCGAGGTCCAAAACTACACACACCTCTGTAGGAGCGATCTCCAGGTCGCGACTGACTGTGCGCGGCAGGCACGTTGTAGGAGGGATCTCCCGATCCCGACGACGCTGTAGGACGAATCTCCGCGTAACGACTTGTTGGGTGCGGTTTCCAGCCGCACCTAACACCAGCGCTCGCCATCTCCTCTTAGCTCGACTTTGTACATTTAAGTGGCATAACAGACTGCTTCAATCAAGCGTTGAAGAAATTCGGGGGAGATTTTAACCATCTCGTCGTTTTGATCGACGTTTGAAAAAGTATTTTCCGCTTCTGTAGACCAGAACCGTTGCCTTACCCACCCTATGGCATCGGAGAAAGTCGGCAGGGGCTTCTTATACCATGCCGCTTGTCTTACACGCAGTTGACTCTCTTGAATCAGTAAATGGGCGGCTAGAGTTATCCAAGAGAACAAGCCCAATAGAATCGGAGTCGTACGCGCAATCGCTTTGTCCGACCATTGTCTTTGGGTTTCGACGCCTAGATGGGAACGCACTTCTTCAAAAGTGACTTCCATCCGCCAACGACGAACATACCAGTTGGCTATCTGCTCGGGGCAACATGTCGTATCCGTAGATAAAAGCGCTACCGGTTTACGCGTGCCACTGGGGTCGCGTACCAAAACCCAGCGGATTGGCACCGGGGGTTTGCCCGAATTATACCAAACGGCTTTCTGTGAGACGATTTCCATTTCTCGTTCTTGCTCGTTATACCAATTGAGGGTGACCTTCTTCCATTGCGTGTTGGGGTCTTCAAGAAGGGTATCCAAGTTAGGTAATCGTTCGCCTTTCTTACGAGGACGCCCCGTACCGCTATAAGGCGGAGGCGGTTGATATAATGCCGCATCAAGTCGCAAACGAGTAATAATCGTCACCGGCTTGGGTAATGCCTGGCAAGCGGCGAGAAACTCCAACACCGCATAGCTATAATCGGCAACCACAACCAAATAACGATTGGGCAACCATCGACGAAGTTGAAGCACAATCTGTCTTGCCCAGTCCGTGAGTTTCTTGTGGCAACCTATTTTAGACTCATAGTAACGTTCGGAGGGCGCCAGTATTGTCAAAAACGGCAACGCCCAGATACATGATGCCCAAGGAATCCGTGTTAGCCACATCAATGTAATCCAACGCAAGCCGCTGGCTTTGACAAAGTGGCTTGATGAAGAACGCGCCGGGTCGCGATAAATACCGCGCGCCTCGATTTTGGGGCCCCAGCGCCGTTCAATCGTTTCATCAAGCCCAAAAACCAAAGGTTGCTTGCCATCGTCAAGGAACTCCAGTAACATAAGTAGAAGTTTCCGGGCGGCTTGTAAGGGGGACCAAACCGCGCGGTTGAGCAAATGATGAAATAGGGCAAAGCCTTTGTCGTCAGAACGACCAGTCGCTCTCAAGGCTTGTGTTACTGTTCGCTTGCCAGTAGCAAGAATTGTCCCGGCAAGCAAGATTTGGGCTTTAATCCAACTAGAACGTCGAAACAAGGATTGAAACGGAGTTAAAAGCGTTAGTAGCAATGGGGGAATTATGGCGCGCCTCCTCAGTTGAATAGTGTTGAATGTTCAACTGATTGTACCATATTTCCCTATAGTTTTGTACAAAGTCGAGCTTAGGAAAAGAACCATTTTAGGCTGAATAAAAAGTTACTCCGAAATAATCCTCATGGCTGAATACATGAAAGGGATTAACCCCGACATAATCAAATGGGCGAGAGAACGCTCTGGATACAGCCTGCAAGACATCGCCAAGCTTTTCAATAAGAACACTGCAACCATCTCTGATTGGGAGTCCGGAGAGAAGGCGCCGACCTATCCCCAACTTGAGAAACTGGCTGACAAATGCAAACGTCCCATCGCCCTGTTCTTCTTCCCCGAAGTTCCCCAAGAGCCCGATTTGGTCAATCGGCTTGCGCTGCGAAGTTCGGAAATTGAGAAACTGAGCCCCAACATTCGCCTGCTGTTGCGTCATGCGGCTGCCAGACAGATTTCATTGATGGAACTGAATATGGGCGTGAACCCTGCGGAAACGAAAATCTTCCGCGATCTTCATGCCCAACTTGATGAGCCTGTAGCAGACATAGCACGCCAGACCCGGGAATACTTGGACGTTAGTGTTGAAACACAAGCAACTTGGAAAACCCCGACGAAAGCCTTGGAAATCTGGCGAGATCGCGTTGAGGAAAAGGGTGTTTTTGTTTTTAAGGACGCATTTCAGGACGAATTCATTGATGGATTCTCTCTCGTCCATGATCAGTTTCCTGTCATCTACCTGAACAATAGTAGACCGCACGTCAGACAAATCTTTTCACTTTTCCATGAGTTGGCTCATTTACTGCTCCGGCGTAATGGCATCACACGCGGCGTCAAAACTGGAGGGGAGAAAATTGAGCTATTTTGCAACCGATTTGCCGCTGAATTTTTGGTGCCGACTAGCGATTTAGAAAGTCAACTTAATTTCTCAGATTACGATGATGCCGCAATAGAAAAGTTGGCAAGTCATTACAATGTAAGTCGCCCGGTTATATTGCTCAAACTAATTGACCAAGGCATCCTCAAACCATCCGACTTCAAGCAGAAGACAAAAAAATGGAAAGAGGCGCACGAATCCAGGCTTGAAAAAGCGGCGGAAAGCAAAAAATCTGGCGGAGGGGACTACTACAATACCCGCGCAGTTTACTTGGGATACAGATTCTTGGAACTCGCTTTCAGCAGATATCATCAAGGAGGATGTTCAATTGAAGAACTCGCCGAACATCTGAATGTAAAGGTCAAGGATTTGCCTGGGCTGGAAGACCGTCTATCGAAGCGAGGCTCCAGCTAATGGCTTACGTATTTGATACCAACAGTTTTAGAGTGCTCGGCAATTACTATCCCAACCGATTCCCGACTTTTTGGAGACAGTTTGACCAAGCGGTAATCGACAGAAAGATAATCTCCGTGAGAGAAGCGCACCGAGAACTAAAATCCCAAACACAGCCCCCTTTGTCAATTTGGGTAGAGGACCATAAAGACATTTTCAAGCCCCCGAGTCCAACAGAGATGCAGTTCATCTCGGATATTTTTTCAATCCAGCATTTTCGAACGCTTGTGAGTATGCAGAGTCGCCTAGAAGGTCATCCATGCGCCGATCTGTTCATCATTGCAAAAGCGCAATTCATAAATGGTTGTGTTGTCACTGAAGAAAAACCAAAGCCTAACGCCGCGAAAATCCCGAACGTATGCGAACATTTTGGGATTGATTTTACAAATCTCCAGGGGTTCATGGAAAGAGAGAGTTGGACATTCTAACCTTGATCGGAAGTAAAAATCGCAAACTACGTAACGCCAACAGCGCCTACGACTGTAGGGTGGAATCAAGCGAATGGATAGGGAAATAAAAATGAAAGAAAATGTGAGAGAGAAACTTGCCGTGCCTATTGCTACCGGCACAAGCATTGCACCGGATAACCGGGATGAAGACTGGGATCTGTATCATGACCCCGAAATCGTTGAAAGCCTAAATCGTGCCAGGCGGCAAGTGAAAGACGGAGCCTGCATACCCGCCGAGATTGTAATGAAAGATGTTTAGTTGTAGGGCAGAATCAAACGAGCGGATAGCGAGTAGGATTTTCTATCGCACTCACTATCCTTTCGCTTGATCGATAGAGATCCTCCGCCCACCAACAACGCTGTATCACCGTTGTCTGCGAAAGTTTTCTTCACGCACTGTTTGTCCGCGATGATAAGCATCGGTAGGCATATCCTTGCGCGCGAGCGGATGCGCTATGTTGTAATCCGCGCCCCGCTTTCTTGAGCGAATGGCTCCCCCCGATTCGGCAATCAAGCGTTCATATTCCTCCAACAGGCGCCAATCTATTTTTGGATTCTTCTTGAGAATCCCCGTCTCTGTGCCATCGGTTGTTTCGCTTCCGACATCCTGTCCTTCCTGAGACGACGTAGGGAATAAAGGTGAATTCTTCATTGTAGGTCTCCTTTTTCAAAAGTATTCGCGCGTGTGTATAAACGCGGGGTACTGCTCTCCGAATTTAGTCTCCAGATTCGCCGAAATATGGTATAGTATAGCGTTCAAGTCAATTTTTGTCAACGATTTTAGGACTTACGTATTTCGCGTCCGAATCCCAACCGATACCCATTTCTCAACACCTCAACCACGCAGGAGATAACCCAATGCCAAAGAAATCCAAAACTCCCCCCGACATCCAAGACTACCGCCACGACGACGCCACCCGACGAAACAACCCGCCCGCCGGCATCGCCTCCCACGCCAGGCTCCGCGAACAACCCAAACAGGAATACGCCTACAACCCGCACCTGCCGCCCATCCTCCGATTCGACGACAGCGCCGCCGCCGACCAAATCCCCGAACTCCTCGAAAAAGCGAAGACGGGCCTCTCCGACGACGAAATCAAAATCCTCGCCGACGCCTTGAAAGACCGCGCCCCGTGGCTCGAATGGGCGGGCAAACAGGAGGCGAAATCCTTCGCCGTCGACCCCGTGGCGCTGCATATCCACGAACGCCTGAGCGCCAAAGCCATCCTGAGCGTTGCGGCGCGCCAGGATGCGCAGCGCGTCATGTTCGCCGACCCGCAACAGGACTACCGCGAAGCCGTACAGTTCTACCAACACGACGTGGATTGGTCGAACCGCCTCATCTTGGGCGATAGCCTGACCGTGATGAGCTCGCTTGCTCACCGCGAAGACTTGGCGGGCAAGGTGCAGATGATCTACATCGACCCGCCCTACGGCATCAACTTCCGCTCAAACTTCCAGCCCACCGTCTTTCAGCGTGACGTGACGGACAAAGCGAGCGACCTGACCCGCGAACGCGAGCAGATTAAAGCCTACCGCGACACCTGGACGCTCGGCGTCCACTCCTACCTCGCCTACCTGCGCGACCGTCTGATTGTCGCCAGAGAACTGTTGACCGACAGCGGGAGCATCTTTGTCCAGATTGGGGAGGAAAATCTCCATCGCGTGCGGTGTTTGATGGATGAGGTGTTTGGGAGTGAAAATATCGTTACCACAATTTGTTATGCTTCTTCAATTGGATTGGGTGGGAGCCTGTTGGACACCGTGACAAATTATATCTTATGGTATTCCAAATCCAAGGATTCGGTAACATTTAGACCCATATTTCGAGAACTTACAAGAGGATCCGCGGGTGCTTCTCGCTACAACTCATTCACAGAAAAGAGTTTTGAAGATCGACGTTTAACTAAAGAAGAAAGGGTAGGAAGTGCATCTATTGACGATAAAATGTGCTTCTTTAGGCAAGGATTAACGTCAAGAAGTGGTGGAGAGAGTACTCAATTCCCAGTTCCCTTTGCTGGTAAATCGTATCGTCCTACTGCTGGAGGATGGAGGACTGGAATTGTTGGTATGGAGAGAGTTGTGAATGCAAACAGAGTAGCCTTAGAAGGGAGCCGTCTTACCTTTAAGAAATACTTTGGTGATTTTGGACACATGTCAATCTCTAACTTTTGGACAGATTTAACGGGCGGTGTAGCTAGCAGAACCGATCCGAAGGTGTATGTGGTCCAAACGTCAACAAAAATTGTCGAACGCTGTATGCTCATGACCACAGACCCCGGCGATCTCGTCCTCGATCCTACCTGTGGAAGCGGCACCACCGCCTACGTTGCCGAGAATTGGGGCAGACGCTGGATAACGATTGACACCAGCCGCGTCGCTGTCGCCCTGGCGCGTCAACGCCTCCTGACCGGCTCCTTCGACTACTACGAACTCAAGGACGAATCGGCGGGCATCGCCGGCGGGTTTGTCAACAAAACCGTCCCGCACATCACCCTCAGAAGCATCGCTCAAAACACCGCGCTTGACCCCATCTTCGCCAAATATGAACCCATTCTTGAGGGTAAGTTGGAAGCGCTGAACCGCGCTTTGGAGAGTGTTACACCGGAGATTCGCGCTAAGTTGCGCGCCAAACTCGTGGAGAAGCAACGCCGCCATGGAGCGAAAGCCGTCACCGACGCCGACCGCCGACGCTGGGAACTCCCGAAAACCGCCTGGAAGGAGTGGGAAGTTCCGTTTGATACCGACCCCGATTGGCGCTCCGAGTTGAGCGCCGCATTGACGGACTACCGCGAGGCGTGGCGGGCAAAGATGGACGAAGTGAACGAATGCATCGCCGCCGCCTCCGACAGCGAGGAGCTCGTCGATCAGCCGCAGGTGGACAAGAAGAAATTACGTGTGAGCGGCCCCTTCAGCGTGGAGGCGGTGCAACCCGCCGAAGAATCCCTCGATTACGATTCGCCGATTGGCGGTGAACCCGAAGAAGCGCTTGACACGTTCGACTCAGCTTCTCCCCCTGACAAGGGGGAATCAAAGGGGGTTGACGAATCGGCAAACGCCGAAGCCTATCTCGATGGCATGATCCGACTGCTCCGAAACGACGGCGTCCGCTTTCCCGACAATCGTGCCATGAAATTCGCGACGCTCGATCCGCTTGAGGCTGACGTTCTCCATGCCGAAGGCGCTTGGGAAGATGACGTCGAAGATCGCCACGTTGCCGTGGTATTCGGTCCTCAACACGGTCCCGTGACCGCCATGCAGGTCGAAGACTGCCTGCCGATCGCCTCTCGCCGCGGCTACGATGAACTGGTTTTCGCCGGCTTCAGTTTCGATGGCGCCGCCCAAGCCGCCATACAGGACGACCCCAATCCGAGAGTCCGCATCCACATGGCGTACATCAACCCCGACGTGGCGATGAACGACCTGCTCAAAGAAACCCCCGTCAGCCAACTCTTCACCGTGTTCGGCGCCCCCCGCACGAAAATCGACCCGACGGAAGATGGCGAATACATCGTAACGATGGAGGGCGTGGACATCTACAATCCCGTTGACAACAGAGTGACCTCCGAGGGGGGCGATCGGGTGGCGGCGTGGTTCATCGACTCCGACTACGACGGACGCACCTTCTGCATCACCCAAGCCTTCTTCCCCGACAAGAAAGCCTGGAGCAAAATCGCCCGCGCCCTGAAAGGCGTCATCGATCCCGAGCGATTCGAAAACTTCAGCGGCACCGCATCCCTGCCCTTCCCCGCCGGCGAGCGCCAACGCGTCGCCGTCAAAGTCATCGATCCCCGCGGCAACGAAGTCATGCGCGTCCACAACCTCGGCGAGCAAACCTACTAACCCATAGTAGTAGGCACACTCCGTGTGCCGTAACCATGCGCAAACAACGGTATTAATTGCCATTCCGGCGCCAGATGTATTATACTTAACACATGCAACACCGAGGTTCCTTGATCATGATACTCTATAATCTATACAAAGAGCGGCTAGACGAACAGATTGAGCAAGCCAAAGTTGAGAGCAGGACTCAGGGCAGAGCGGAAGGTAAAGCAGAAGGCAAAGTTGAGGGCATCGCTGAGAATTATCAGCTATGGTCGGCATGGAACAACCGTCGCATGGAGGCGGAAGGAAAAGACATGCCCTTCAACGAACCGCCCCCGCCTCCCCCGCAAATGCCCGCCTCCGAATAGATCGCCGTCATCGCTGCCGAAACCGAGTTTTTTTCCTCAAAACTCGGTTTCTTCCAACTCATACTAATTCCTAATCAATGAGATACGCGCATAGAGTGATTGTAGTTGCCCGATTCATCAAGGATCTCTATCGATCAAGCGAATGAATAATGAGTGCGATAGAAAATCCTACTCATTATTCATTCGCTTGATCGTTTTTGACGAGTGTAACATTTAGATTTTGAAGCCGCCCGCACGCCGTTTCGTCGACCAGCGTCATGAGCGAGAAAATGGACAGCGCCTTGGACATCTTTAACGGCTTCACCGTCAACTTATTCTTTGACGAAGACGGCGATTATTTGGCGCATTTCGTCGAGCCCCCCAACGTTTCGGCGTTCTCCGATACGCTGGCAGGCACGGCAAGAGAACTTGGTGTGGAGGGCACGGAGTGAAAGAGAGTTACCAAACGCAAAATGAAACCTGCACGTAAACGCACCTACGGATATACACACGTGCAGCGGAGTTTCAGCAAATAGAGACATTCATATTTTACAACAGATAAGAAGGAGATGCATTTTCATGGCGGAAAGAAAAATGCTTTTCAGTTTAGATTCAGAGCGGATTGAGAAGGTTTGGGGTGGAGATGAGTGGCATGTACTGCAACACGAATTTAGAACACGCAACTTACCACTCTCCGATAGCCTACTGATTTGGCGTAATAATGCGGAGCAGTTTATAGTAGACTTTGAGAGTGAAAGAACTTACGATTTCAAAAAGGACGATGCTGCAGACACAAATACGGTGCAAGTGTGGGAGGGGGCCGGCCATAATGACCAATTTGCCGCATCAAGCAGCGTGGAAACAACTCTTTCCGATTTGCGGTATGTTAGAATGACACTTCCAGGATTTGTTGACTCGCTGAGAAGACTTGACTTGGACAAAATTGACTTTGAAGCGTTAAAGCGCTCCGATTTGTCAGGGGCAGGATTTAGTTTTGAATTTCTGAATCGGGATTTGTCAATAGTTTATGGAATGATTCGAGATATTTTAACTTCTTCACGCGAATCACTGCTGCATTTGTCGCGTGAGCAATTATATGCAGTTACGGGGAATCTGCAAGGGTTCTATCAATATGTACGGCAGATTGAAGGTTTTAAGACTAGAGGAGAAGATCCAAACCAGGCACATACTGAATTTGTGAGCGAAATACTTCGATTCTGTGATTCTGCGAGGGGAGTTTTGCGCGACATTATTGCTTATCTTTCTTCACGGAAAGTCGATGAGCTTGATGCGCAAGTGAATACAACTATCGGTGAGGCCACGGAGAGGCTGGAATCTGCAACAAATAGGGCTCAACAGTATAACGACGATTTTGAGAGACAGGAAAAAACTAGACAAGAAGAGTTTGAGGAATTAAAGCTTGAATTGCAGAACCAACTGGCGGAGAAGCCGATTTCACAGTATAGGGCAATTTTTCAAGAGCAAGCAGAGAAACATCAAAAGGGAGCCCGGTTTTGGCTTGGAATGACGGGTGTGGCGACTGGCGCATTCGCACTGGCTTTTTTCCTGTTATCAATGTTTCTGAAATTCGAAGGCGCTGGGTTGAATGCCACCTTGCAGAACCTGTTTACGAAAGGTTTTCTGCTTTCTCCGATATACGTGTGGCTCAATCGTTCGATCAAAAACCACACTGCCCAAAAGCATTTAGAGGTTATCAACACTCATCGGCAGAATGCGCTTGAGACCTTCGATACGTTCGTCGCCGCGGCAGAGGGCAACCGAGAAACACGCGATGCCGTGCTACTAGCCGCCACCGAAGCTATTTTCGATGCGAATCAGACCGGATACTTGTCAACGAAGGGGAGCGGTCCTGATAGCAGGAATCCCATACTCCACATAATTAGGGAAAGTTTGACCCAAAAATCGTCTTCAAAACAAGGTTAGATGAATGGCGAAAAGGCGAGATTCTACGACAATCAGAGGAAAACAATGGATGACTTTGACGGCTTCACCGTCAACCTATTCCTAGACGAAGACGGGGACTACCTAGCGCATTTCGTCGAGCTCCCCAACGTCTCGGCTTTCGGCCCGACACCGTCTGAAGCGTTAACCGAATTGAAAACGGCGTGGGCATTGATGAAAGAATGTTACGAGGAAGACGGGGAACCGATACCCCAAGCGCCATCGCGGCAAACGCCGGAACTGTGAGTTTTTCAAAAAACTGTAAAATGAAGTGTGACTTTTCACGCTTCAAATGGTAAAATTATCCCGTAGAGAATACCAAACTCTCATGAATTAACATACGGAGGCAAATATGGATGGGGAGAATCTAAATATTTATCCAATGGTTCGGGAACCGACTCGAACGCAAAGTGAAAACGTTGAAACTATCATCAACCGTTTGAAGAATGGCAGGATTGTCATTCCCGACTACCAACGCGATGCCGAACAGTGGGATCGCCGAAAAGAATCGCTTTTTATCGAATCGTTGTTGAACAATCTGACAATTCCAGCCCTTTTTTTCCTAGAGGAGCAAGACGGTGACTCAATCGAAGTGATTGATGGCCAACAACGCCTGAATACCATTCAGAAATTTGTCGACGACGAATTTCGTCTAGAGACGGCTGATGACATCAACTATCTTTCCCCGCAGAGTGTGCACTATAGTGGAAAGAAGTTCTCGGACCTGCCTTCAAAGTTTCAATCCGTCTTTAATGATTACCCACTCACAATTATCTACCTCCCGCCGCGTCTTGAACTCGGCACAAAACTTGAGATATTTCGACGTATCAACGAAGGCGGCACGCCGCTAACCGCTCAAGATATTCGGCTTTCATATTACAGCGAATCCAAGTCCGTACGTTTCGTGCGCCTTGCCGGGATTTATGCGGAAACGTCCTCTGCAGACCGAATGATAGACGCCGCGCGCAACAAAGGTGTGGAGAATCCGTGGGAGCAATATCCTAATGCGTGGCGTAATTGGATCGAATGGTGGGATGGCAAAGCCCAAGCGAACGGGCAGACGCCGTCGGCGATGTTCCTTTGGTATCTCGTGCTTACGCATCGACAACGATTGGATAACCTTATTTCTACTCAAGACACAATGAAACATCTTGCAATGACGTTTAACGGTTCCACCGAGCAAGCGCTTGATACCTATTGCGCGCAACTACAATTCACCGATACAAAGAACGGAGTGCCCGTTTTTCCCACTTATGCCAACGGCTTGGAACAAGATTTCGATAATTACGTTAAGTGGATAGAAGCGATTCTCGCACGCGGGATGTCGGGGGTAAGTGTCGATAAATACAAACAAATAGCCTTGTTAATCGGAGCTGCAGTTGAGTTGAATCTCAATGCAAGTACGCTAAGTCATGACGCATGGGATGCAATTGGTCAATTTATACGCACCCCGCGCCTAGCGGGCGAAAGATGGCTTAACGAAAAGGGCGGATATCCGGAGCCGAGAGGACGCTGGAAGGGCAAACGGGGGCAAAAGGCGCAATGTGACACGGCAAAACTCCTTTTATCAAAGATTGTGGAAAACAACTCTTGAATTCACTGCCCCCATACCTCCCCGCATGTGACCCCGGCGCTCGTTATTTTCCAGCCGCGTGGAAGGAATCATATTTCCGTAGATATTTCGACGGTAGCCGCGGCGGCTATGTATGTCCGGATTGCAATCAGGCATTCTCCGGCCCTGCTGGTTTTCGACAACTTGAGGCTGATCACATCCTGCCTTATGCCGAAGGCGGGCAAACCGTTTGGGACAACCTAATCCTGCGCTGCAAGCCCTGCAACATAGCGAAGGGTAGCAAGACGTAGAGACTCCGCTGCGATCGAAACAACAAGAAGAAAAATGAAAACATTCATAGCGTGTCTGATGATTGGGGCGTTAATCGCAATAACTTCTCCTCCGTCATCCGCACAGCAGAATCAAAGCCCCCAACATTCAGCGCAGGAAATCGAAGCCCTCAAGCAACGGGTATCGGAACTCGAAAAACAACTTCAGACCGTGGAAAATGTTGAGAAGTTGGAGTTACAAGCGAAACTCGCGGAGGCAAATGCTAAACTCCATGAGGCGGAGTTTGTCAAATTAGAACGGGACTTGCGGGATTCTCATAATGAATGGCTCATCAAATGGAGTATTTTGGTTCTAACACTTCTAGCCGTGGTTGGAGCTGTTTTGTGGTTTTGGCTCAAATCCATGACTAATCAACTGATATCCAATGAAGTTGAAAAGAGCCTCAATGGGTTTAAGGACTCTCTGAACGAGTTGAGTATTTTGAAAAACCAATTTCGGGTATTAGAAAAGGAACATGCAGCTTCTGCATTGGAGAATATTACTCAATCAATCTATAGTAAAGAACATTCTCATCCAGAACAAATCAAGGTGCTTCGAGAAGAAGCTCTTTTGGCAGTATTTGATGACGAAAAGTACAACCTAGCAGTCAGGTATAGGGCGATAGAAGTTCTAGCTATTAGTAAGAAATCTCCACGACTAGTTTGTCCAGTCCTAGAATTCTTGAATTCAGTCGTTGACTCAGATTTAGACGATAATTTAGAATCAAGAGACAATTTGCCTGGTTTTGTAAATTGCCTCGGATACATATATACTCAGGAGAATTATGAAGGACTCACAAAATTTCTCAACCGTTTATTGTTGGAAGGCCCGAAACAAAAAGAACTGATTCTTACAGAAACTGTGTTTTCACTCGCTCTGGTTAGCCTCAGATTGAATCTAGCAAACTCGGTTTCTATGTTGAGACTCGCTATACCCCAATTGGATGTCGGACAACGCTATGACCAGGCTCTTAAGAATCTCGCTAGGCAGTTTGATATATTCAATGAGCCCGCCGGTATAAAGGAAATCCTAACCAGTCACCTAACAAGCGGTAGGACTGACGTAGAAAACATGTGCCTAGAGCTACTGGAAAAGCACGATTCGCAGTTTGTAGAAAATTGGCGAGCACAACATACAACGGACAACGCTGAACCAGCATAAGGATCCCCCATGAACCAAAACCAACTCGACATCCCAATCCAACCCGTAGAGCGCCCCATCCTCTGCAACCCCTACAAAGAACCAAACGCCCACTGGGTCTACGACTCCGAAACCGGCGAAGCCTTACAGCAACACGGACGCCGCGAAGCCGGCTACTGGTACAAAACGAAGCGCACCGGCACCGAGCAACTTCAAATGCGCTTCGTCCAAGAAGAGGAACGGGACGACCTGCCCTTGGTGAACGCCTTGCGCGCCGACGTCAAGCGGTGGCGAGAATCAAATTACCGCAACGCCACCAACGTGACGCGCGAACTGCTGAACCACTGGACGCGCCAAGACAAAGAACGGCGCCTCTTCTTCTGCCAACGCGAAGCCGTCGAAACGATTATTTGGCTCGCCGAAATTCGCCGCGCGCGCAAACGCACCGGCTTCAAACCTGAATTCACCGATGCGGATCTTGAGAAACTGGTTGACGCGCCAGGCTGCGCAGACCTCCCCGAACTCATTCGTTACGGCTGCAAGATGGCGACCGGCAGCGGCAAAACCGTCGTCATGGCGATGCTGATTGCCTGGGCGTTCTGCAACCGCGGCAAAGTGCCCTCGGACGACCGCTTCCCGCGTGCGGCGCTCGTCGTCTGCCCGAACCTGACCATCAAGGAACGGCTTCAGGTGCTGCGTCCCGAATCAGCCGACAACTACTACGACGCCTTTGAACTTGTCCCGACAAAACTCCGTCCGCTCCTCAACAGCGGAAAAGTCCTTGTGACAAACTGGCACCAATTCTCGCCGGAATCCCCGCAGAGCGAGGGCGGCAAAACCTACGCCATCGTGAACAAAGGCGAGGAGACGCCCGACGCCTTCGCCAAGCGCGTGCTGGGGGAACTCTACGACCGCGCCCCTATCATGGTACTGAACGATGAGGGGCATCACGCCTACCGTCCCGCGCCCGTTGAAGAGCGCCTATCCATCGATGAAAAGAGGGAACTCCAAGAAGCCACCGTCTGGATTAGCGGTTTGGACGCGATTAACCGCGCATGCGGCGTCCGCTTCTGCGTCGATCTCTCCGCCACGCCGTTCTACATCCACGGCAGCGGTCACCCGGAGGGCGCCCCCTTCCCGTGGCTCGTCAGCGATTTTGGACTGGTGGACGCTATCGAAAGCGGCATCACCAAGATTCCGAGATTGCCCGTGAGCGACACCACCGGGCGGCCCGAACCGAAATACTTCCGCCTCTGGCGCGCCATAAACGAACAAATCCTGCCAGCCGATCGATTGCCGGGCAGAGCGAAGAAGCCCAAACCGGAAGCCGTCTATCGCGAAGCCGAAGATGCCCTCAACACCCTCGCCAGCCAGTGGGTGGAACGCTTTGGCTACATCCAACAGGCATCGGACGCCCAGGACAAGACGCCGCCGGTCATGATCATCGTCTGCGACAACACCGATATCGCCGAACACTTTTTCCGAAAGATCTCCGGCGAGGAGGAGGTCGAAGATATCGAAGAAAATGGCGGGAGAGGAAAAAAGAGGAAGGCAAAGAGGACAACTTATGGGCAGGGAGCGGTGTTTCCCGACCTGCTATCCAACGACAAGGATATGCTGCGAACCCTGCGAATCGACAGCAAGATGTTGGCTGACGCGGAGAGTGAAGACCCGTCAAAGAACAGGTCGCAAGCCGCCGAAGATCTACGTCGGATTGTCGCCACCATCGGAAAGCCCGGCAAGCCCGGCGAACAGGTGCGGTGCGTCGTGTCCGTCGCCATGTTGAACGAAGGCTGGGACGCCAACAACGTCACGCACATCCTCGGGCTGCGCGCTTTCACCAGCCAACTTCTCTGCGAGCAGGTGGTCGGCAGAGGTTTGCGCCGCATGAACTACACCCCCGATCCGGAAACCGGGCTTCTCACCGAGGAATACGTCGATGTGTACGGCATCCCGTTCTCCGTGATTCCGTTCAAGGGTCGTCCGTCCGGCAAGCCGGAGTGTGAGGACAAGCCCAAGAATCATGTGCGCTCGATGTCCGATCGAAAGGACTACGAGATACGCTTTCCGGTCGTTGAGGGATACGCCTTCGCCCTGAGAAAGAACGAAATCAAGGCGGATATCGGCGCGATGGAGCCGCTTTTCGTTGAACCCGAGCAAACGCCGACCGCTGTTTTTGTGAAGCCGGCCGTCGGTTACGAAGCGGGCAACCCCTCCGTTTTGGGCCCCGGCGAATACGTGGAGCAAGACCGCGAGGAATATTACAACACAACGCACATTCAAGCCATCAAGTTCGAGATAGCGCGTCGCATTGTCCTGAATCTGGTTGGCGGCGGCGATTTCCCGCCCGTTCAAAAAAGCAATCCCCGACTCCGATTGCAATCCCGACACCGTCTGTTCCCCCAAGTTTACAGACAGGTTGATGCCTACATCGGAACAAAAGTGGACTTCCACGGGTGTCACCCGTGCGAGATTGGCCAAGAGAAATACACCAATCGCATAGTGGAACGCCTGATGACGGCGATTCAACCCAACGACGTGGAAGGTGAAACCCCGCTCCTCCCCATTCTGAACCGGTACAAACCCATCGGCACATCGGCGGAGGTCGATTTCATGACCACTCGTCCGTGCCACGGAACGCAGCGTTGCCAGATTAACCAAGTTGTTCTGGACACCGACACCTGGGAGCGTTCGGCAAGTTTCCGATTGGAGCGCTCCGACGTTGTTGATTGCTACGTCCGCAACGACCATCTGGGGCTTGGCATTCCGTACGAGTACACCGACGTGTCCCACAGTTACGAGCCAGATTTTGTCGTCCGACTCAAGAATCAGGTCAACTTGGTGCTGGAGATAAAGGGGCACGAAACAGATCGGGAACTTGCCAAATACGCGGGCGCGGAGCGATGGGTCTCCGCCATCAACAACTGGAACGAACTTGGGCGATGGGATTTCCACGTCTGCCGCGACCCCCAACTGCTGGAACACGAATTAGCCTACATCGTCAACAAAAACTCACACCGCCGGTAGGAGGGATCTCCCAATCCCGACAGCGCCGATACCGAAAAACGACAAATTTACACATCAATCTTTTCGCGAACATATCACTTGGCAATCTTAATCCGTGTAATCCCTTTAATCCGTGAAAATCCGTGATTCAGACAATAACCAACCCCACGGAATCTACCGCCAATTTCATCCTAATTTTGTTATTGCCTAACCTTCCGTTTCATGCTATACTAAGTTGTTTGCACGTAGAAGATACGGAAGCGGTGACGAATTTGTGGAGAGACTGTGGATAACTTGTGGAAAACCTGCATTTTGAGCCTATCTTCGCCACTTCCATCCGCAATTTCAGAGTTCGCGCACATCCCTTCCACACAAGTTTCACGGCATTTTGAAGCCGTTAATCCGCATGGCAGATAACTGTGGATGGGTTGTGGATAACTTGTGGATATCACGTCGTTTGCGCGCTGATCTGCCAACCAACAAAACTCCTGAATTTTAGCGGAAGCGTCTGCGGCGCGTCGTACTGCCACAGTCAGCGATCAGATAGCCTCCGCATGAACTCCAGAGTCACACTACTGCTATAAGAATAACCACAATGCGGCATACCCCCGACAAAATCTGGGATGAGATACTGTCAGAACTCAGCGAAACCGCACGCGACGATGTCTACCTTCGTCAAGCCAAGCCGACGCGGTTGACCGAAAGCAAATTAACGGTCACGGTCCCCGCGGCTTTGGCAAGAGACCAGATAGAATCCCGATTTTTGAGAGACCTCGACAATGCCATAAAAGCTCGAATCGGGCAAAGCGGCGCGCTTGATATTGTAATCGCCAAGCCGGATCGACCGGTTACCGGCGCCGCGGCTTCCGAATCCGCGGAAGCGCCCGCGGACAACTCGGATTCCGCGGGCGGCGCCACCTTGAACTCGCGCTACACCTTTGATCGGTTTGTTATCGGCACGAACAACCGCTTGAGCCATGCCGCCGCAGTGGCGGTCGCGGAAAACCCGGGAACAGTCTACAACCCCCTATTCTTCTGCGGCGGCGTGGGTCTCGGAAAAACACACCTGCTGCACGCTATCGGCAATCAGGTTCACCAAAACCACCCGGAACTCAAAGTGCTCTACGTCACCTCCGAGACCTTCATGAACGAATACATCGACTCTATCATCGTTCGAACGAAATCGCAGGATTTTCGAGGGAAATACCGAACCGCGGATGTGCTTCTAATTGACGATATTCAGTTTTTGCAACGCAAGGACGGGACGCAGGAGGAATTTTTCCATACATTTAACGAACTGCATCAAAACTCCAATCAGGTGGTGGTCACGAGTGATCGCTCCCCGAAAAACCTCGAAGCCGTTGAGGAGAGATTGCGCTCCCGTTTTGAGTGGGGAATGGTAGCCGAGATCAGTACGCCGCAATTTGAAACGCGCGTCGCCATCCTCCGCCAAAAATGCGAAGATCACGATTTTGATAGCGTCCCCGATTCCGTGCTTAACGCCATCGCGGATATAGGCCAAACGAACATTCGAGAACTTGAAGGCGCGCTGCTGCGGCTCGTCACCGAAGCAAGCCTGTTCGACGAAGATTTAACCGACGAATTCGCTTACCGCGTGCTCGGCAATCCGACGGGCGAGCCGACCAGACCAACGCATGCCGCGGTCACCGCGGAGGACATCCAAAAAACGGTCGCATCCTACTATCGCGTAAAAGTCTCGGATCTAAAATCGGCAAAGCGCACCAAGCAGTTCGTAGTGCCTCGTCAAATAGGAATGTACCTCTGTCGTACACTGACCGGTCTTTCCTTTTTAGAAATTGCCGCGGCTTTCAGCCGTAGCGACCATACGACGGTTATGCATGCCTGCGACCGAGTTGCAAACGGGATCAAACAAGACCCGGAACTAAACAGCGCCATCAACCGACTGATTGAAGATCTGAAACAATAAATCCGATAAACTGTGGACAACTTGTGGACAAATATGTGGATAACTTGTGATTTACTTGTGGACAGATGTGGATTATTTTCACATCGTGGATTGGATGTGGACAAACGGAAATTCAATCCACATCCAATCCACGCCAGCCGTCTCACCCTACGCCAAGGAACAAGACGGTTATCCACATATCCACTTCCCCTACTACTATTACTAATTTATGTATACTCTAGTTCAAATCTAGGAATTTAAGTTTGACTTTGCACAAGAATACAACCTCCGGATTTGACACAAGCTGAAGCAACTTCAATCCGGCAGACCTGAACAAACTTAATCCCGTAGCCCGGAGCAACCTCGATTCCGCAGGCTGAGGTAACCCCAATTCCGCAGGTTGAGGCAACCCCAATTCTGCAGGCTGAGGCAACCCCGATTCCGCAGGCTGGGGCAACCCCAATCTCGTAGGCGGGGCATCTTGCCCCGCATTAACGCTACTGTTTTGCCCATCGACCCGGATTCGGCAATAAACGCGGGGCTTGAACGATTTCTATTCCAAAGCGCTTCTACGGCACACGACGTGCCTACTACTATTGCATTGAAACAACTGATTCTTCCATACGACAAAATACCGTAACCTCCAGGAGGACAAAATGGAGTTAACCTTTAGTAAAGACGAATTATTAAGGTCCATCCAGATACTGCAGGGTGTCGCCGCGAACAGAAACACCTTGCCGATTCTTTCTAACGTTCTGGTTCGCGCTGCGGACAATCGGATTGAGATGTCTGCCACAGACCTTGAGGTCGGCATCAAAATTGTTGTGCCCGGCACAATTTTCAAAGAGGGCGCCATAACCGTTTCCGCGAGAAAACTGGGTGAAGTCGTGCGAGAACTGCCGCCGGAGGAGATTAAGTTTACCACAACCGAAAACCATCGCGTTGAAATCACTTGCGGCGCCGGCGTCTACAAAATCATCGGGCTGTCCGATGATGAATTCCCCGAAACAGAGTCCATCCGCGGCGGCTTCTTTACAGTGGCTGCCGACGTGCTCCGATCGATGATTGATAAAACCGAATTCGCGGCGTCATTGGAGGAGACTCGCTATTTTCTGAACGGGCTTTATTTCTTTTTGACACCGGAGAAAACCGAAATTGTGGCGACCGACGGACGCCGGCTGGCGGTGGCGACAAACGCTCCCATGATACCTAACCCCGACGAACCGGTCGGTGTCATCGTCCCCATAAAAGCGGTACGAGAAATAATGAGGACGTTTGAGTCGTCGGCAGAGGTGAAAATCTCCCTGCTCGAAAACCAGATTGTCTTGTCGGATGATGAATCCACGCTCGCGTCTCGGCTGGTGGACGGAGAGTATCCCAAATACGAACAGATTATCCCCAAGAATCATGAGAACCGAATCACTGTCAATGTGGAGAATCTGCTTAGCGCCACCAGACGCGTCGCTTTACTCGCGAATCCGAAGACCTTTTCCATTCGTTTTGATATTAAGGCGGATCAGATCGGCGTGTCGGCAAAAGCGCCGGACCTCGGGGAAGCCCACGAAACCGTGGCGGTCAATAGCGGCAGCGGCAGCTTGGAAGTTGCGTTCGACGCACGCTTCCTCGTTGACGCGTTAAGTCACATCGCCACCGAAGAGGTGCTGATAGAGTTCGCGGACGCCCTTAGCGCCGCCGTGCTGAAACCCGTTGGAGAAGATGATCATCTCTGCCTGATTATGCCGATGCGATTGGAGTCCTAATCGTAGCTTTTCGGCGCACTCGAAACCGAGTTTTTTCCTCAAAACTCGGTTTCTTCCCTTAGCTCTATGCGCCCGGAATTTTCATCGGTTTCGATGTTTTGAGCACGCTTTGTGGCCCGCGCCGCTTGTGATGCCCTTTGCTTTTACTGGCTACAGGCACTGACCACTGGCCACTGCTTTTCCTCACAGGCGGTACACGGATAATCATGGCAATCACTTAATCACATAAATCACAGTTCAGATTGCTTTTACTGGCTACAGGCACTGACCACTGGCCACTGCTTTACAAGGATTCCCATCCGAAAATTTCTTCATGCACCTGAATCATCTCATTTTACGAAACTTCCGAAATTACGTTGATTGCGAGATTGACCTGCCGGGCAGGGTTAATCTCGTCACGGGCGGGAATGCCCAAGGCAAGACCAGTCTGTTGGAGGCAATCTATTTTCTCAGCACCGCAAAATCGCACCGCGCCTATCCGAATGACGAGCTCATCCGACATAATGAGAGTTGGTTTTATCTCAGGGGCAAGATCGCGTCTTGCGCCGGGAACGGCGATGCGAACTCGACCGAGATGACGCTGGAAGTTTCGAATCAACTGCAGGGGCAGAGACGATTCAAGTTGAACGGCGATATCCAGCCGCGGCTGTCCCAGTGGATAGGGCAATTTAAAGTTGTTTTCTTTTCCCCGGAATCACTTGCTCTGGTGAAAGGCACGCCGGCGGATCGGCGGCGATTCATCGATCTCCTGATTTGCCAAATTGATGCCGCCTATCTGAAGCGGCTGCAAGACTACCAACTTGTTCTCAAGCAGCGGAACGAGTTGCTCAAACAGATTCGCGGCAAACAGGCGAATCCCGAACAGTTGGAAGCGTGGGATGGGTTGCTCATTGACCATGCGTTATTCATCATCCAAACTCGATCTCGGGTACTTGAGCAGTTGCAGGTGTACGCGGCCGAGAAGCACGCCGATTTGACAGGCAACGGCGAGCAGCTTGAACTCGAATATCAGCCGTCGCCTCGCCTTGACGAATCGTTGATTTCAACTGAAGCGGCATCGCTTGAAGGATCTTGTGACAGATCGGCGGCGCTCGCGCAATTCGAGAGGGCTTTGATGGTTTCCCGACGCGTTGATATTTTGCAAGGAACAACCTCCGTGGGACCGCACCGCGACAACTTTGGTTTGGCGCTGGAGACGCGGAAACACGGAGAGACCTTGCGCGAAGAGGCCAAACCGTATGCCTCCCAGGGGCAGCAGCGAACCATCGCGCTCACGCTAAAATTGAGCGAGTTGGAAGTGATACGCCACACCACCGGCAAAACGCCCATTGTGCTGCTTGACGACGTGGTTTCCGAGCTTGATGACAAGCGCAGGGTGTTTCTGTTGGATTTATTGGGACGTTTGAAAGCCCAGACATTTATCACCTCGACGCAACGAGAGGTATTGGCGGGGGAGGTTGACGACTGCACTGTTTTGACGATAGACAGTGGATCCGTCCTCCGGTGCGAGCATCTTAGCCCCAGAGGATCAAGCGAATGAATAGTGAGTGCGATAGAGATCCCGCGTCCACTGTAGGAGCGATCTCCAGGTCGCGACCATTAAACGAACGGATAGTGAGTGCGATAGAGATTCCTCAAACAAGTGAATAACGAGTGCGATAGAAATCCCGCAGGTTTGTAGAAACATGAAGACACCACACTCTAAAGCCCCAGCGGGGCGACAGGTTTGTAGATACGCGGAACCACCACAATCCAAAGCCCCAGCGGGGCGGCAGGTTTGTAGAAACGTGGACACACCAAATTCCCAAGCCCCAGAGGGGATCAAGCGAATGAATAATGAGTGCGATAAAGATCCCACAGGTGGGAAACTGTGTTAAGCGCTTGCCGAGAGAAAACCGCGTGACTTGCGTCCTAAAACGCTTAACTTGATCCCTATGGCTAGTGCTATAGAGATCCCTCGTTATTCCGTTGTCCCTGCCGCGGTATCGTGGAATGAACGGTGGGCTGTGACAGGAAATCCCGATGGGGATTTCCGTACCCGTAGAGGAGAATGAAACCTGAATCCGCCGGCAAAACTCATGAACTTCATAGCGTGCTCGAAGCTCTGTTCATAGAGCAGGGATTTGAACACAAGATCGTGGAACAAAAAGTGTTCGCCGCTTGGGAGCGAGTTGTCGGCGGTCCAATCGCTCGGAACACACAACCTGTTTCGCTTATTAAGGCGAAATTAACCGTTCACGCATCATCACACCCGTTAGTGACCGAGTTGACCTTCCAGCGGGAGCATATTATCCGAAAGCTCAACGTCGAGGTCGGTCGCGCCGCTGTCGGAGAACTGCGGTTTCAGTTCAAACCTTTCTCGCCGCGCCGAGAGTTTAAACGTTATAGCCGTTTTGAACGTCATAAAGTCGCCGAGAGAAATCTCCGTGATACGCCGGCTTCCGCCGATGTCTTGGAAAAGATCGAGCGTACGCTTGAAGATGTGCATGACGCGGAGTTAAAGGCAAATTTGCAGCGCCTTTTCATCAGCCAAAGTCGGCGCGCGGTTAGTGACAACCGAAACCGAGTTTTTTCCTGAAAACTCGGTTTCTTCTGCAGTTTAGTGGACTCGTGAAATCCGACGCATTTTAGCCCCAGAGGGATCAAGCGAATGGATAATGAGTGCGATAGAAATCCCGCAGGTTTGTAGAAACGTGGATACCCCAAATTCCAAAGCCCCAGCGGGGCGACAGGTGTAAATTTGGAATTCGCACAAAATCATAAAGATTCTGACCCAAGAATGACATCGGATGGGCTCGTGTCCCCACTGCCTATACAGTCTCCACTAAATACAATCACTCGGCAAGTTCAAAATGAGAATTGCTGATAACATTTAGATTTTAAATTCGTATCAGACTAATTTTGAATTGACAACTTAACGGGTATATGGTATAATTAGGTCCAAATGAAGGCGATAGTAGATCCCGTAATGAATGCGATAGAAAATCCCGTGCGATGGAAGATTCTCGTACCTTTGACAATCCGCAGAGAGGGTAACTTTTGTGCTTCGTTAACATGTTGTTCACATGCGCGCCCCCGCGAACCCGCGTCCCCAAAGGAAAGTGAATTTTGCAAAATGTGAACGCGCCCCCCGAAAACCGCATTTTGTTCACGATGCTGTTCCCATTGATGTGCGCATTTTTGGGGGATATTTTACAAAAAGTAGGAACAAATACGTCTCGATCCCGTCGAAAAAGCGTCTGACTATACATATTCTGGCGCGAGACGGTTCGTAGTAGTGCAATTCATTGCGCGTCCCGGATCGATTGTAACAGTTAGATTTTGAATTGGTATTATGTTGAACGCCTACCGAGAAAATCACGAAATTGGCGATTGAATCAAACCGGTTCCTCGAAACCGACTGATGCATTAGATAGGAGTTGGAATTCATTAACATGCAGACCGAAATGTCCTACGGAGCGGATGATATACAGATTTTGGAAGGGTTGGAAGCGGTTCGCAAGCGTCCCGGTATGTACATCGGCAGCACCGGACCCGCGGGGCTTCATCATCTAATCCGAGAGTTGGTTGAAAATTCGATTGATGAATTCGCGGCCGGTTTTGGGTCGGAAATTGACGTTGTCCTGCACACCAACGGAAGCGTGACCGTCCGAGACGATGGACGCGGCATCCCGGTAGAACTGCACGCCAGCGGTGTTCCGGCGTTGCAGGTGGTCATGACGACCCTCCATGCCGGCGGCAAATTTGACGGGCGCGCCAACGTCGGTTACAAAACTGCCAGCGGGCTGCACGGCGTCGGCGCCTCCGTAGTGAACGGCTTGTCCGAATGGCAGAACGTCCAAGTCAGACAGGGCGGCAAAGTCTATCAACAGAAGTATGAGCGCGGTTTGCCCGTGACCGATGTAGAGGAGATCGGGAATAGCCGAAAGACCGGGACAACTACGACCTTCATGCCAGACACCGGGATTTTCGAGACCGTTGAATTTTCCCACGATCTCTTGGCGGAACGACTCCGTGAATTTGCGTTTCTCAACCGAGGCATCAAGATTACGTTCAAAGATGAGCGCCCTATGGAAGATGGCAAAAAGAGAGAACCCCGGGTCTTCCAGTACGAAGGCGGCATTGCGTCGTTTGTTGAGTTCCATAACCAGAACAAGGAGGTACTCCACAAGGTACCCATCTATATCGAAGGAGAGCGGGATGGCGTTTGGACGGAAGTCGCTCTACAGTTCAACACCACCTACTCCGAGAACATCTTCTCTTACGCCAACAATGCCCGCACGAATGAAGGCGGGTTCCACGAAAGCGGATTCAAAAGCGCGCTGACGCGAACATTCAACGCCTACGCCAAGGACAACAATCTCTTAAAGAACCTCAAAATCACGCTATCGGGCGACGACATTCGCGAAGGATTAACCGTGGTTATTAGCGTCAAAGTGCCTGAACCGCAATTCGAGGGGCAGACCAAAGGCAAACTGGGAAATACCGAAGTTGAAGGCATCGTGCAAACACTCGTAAATGAGAAACTGAAAGCCTATCTTGAAGAAAATCCCGCCGTTTCGAAAAGGGTGATTCAGAAAAGCATTCAGGCGGCGGAGGCGCGAGACGCCGCTCGAAGAGCGAGAGAGATGATTCGCCGCAAAGGCGTGCTGGATTCCGCCTCGATGCCCGGAAAACTTGCCGACTGTTCCGAGCGAGATCCGGCGAAGTGCGAATGCTTTCTGGTTGAGGGAGATTCTGCCGGCGGTACGGCGAAACAGGGGCGTGATCGAAGCGTCCAAGCGGTATTGCCCTTGAAGGGGAAGGGGATTAACGTCGCCAAGGCGCGGCTGGACAAGATTCTCAAAAACGATCAGATTATCGACATCGTTACCGCGCTTGGAACCGGGATTGGACAAGAGGACTTCTCGATTGAGAAACTGCGCTACTCGAAGATTATCATCATGGCTGACGCCGATGTTGACGGCGCGCATATCCGCACACTCCTCCTAACCTTCTTTTACCGCCAGATGCCCCAGTTGGTGGCGGATGGGCATCTGTATATCGCTCAGCCGCCGCTGTATCAGGTGCGCAAAGGGAGACGATCGCAGTACCTGCAGGACGATAAACAGATGGACGACTTCCTGCTGGAGCTCGCCATGGAAAGCGTGGAGGTGAAAAATGCCCGCAGAGAGACGCCGTACACCCCAATCCAATGTCGCGAGATTGTCGAATCGGTGCGCGATGTCGAAAACCTGCTAGGCGAGTTGCAGCGGAAATCAATTGATACCGAGCGCCTTTTCAATCAACATTTCCGCGGCGGAGAACGGATACCCCTGTTGCTCATCCAAACGGATCAGGGCGAGTTCTACCGCTATGAAGATGAAGAGGATGACATTAACGAACTGATTAACCGGGCGCAAGAATCGCCGCAACCGGATGACGAAGTGGACAATGGCGCCGAGACACTCGTGGAGGATGTGTCGGATATGTCGGAACTTCGCGATCTGGATGCGCAGATTGAGAAACTCAACGCTCATGATATTCTTCCCGATGACTTCGGTCAGGCGAATGAGCCTGCGAGCCGGAACGGCGATGCGATGTTTACGGTGCAAGAGGGCAATGGACGCGTACGCCGCGCCGACTCCGTTTGGGACGTGATGAAAGAGGTCTTGGACGTAGGGCGTCGCGGCTTGGCGATTACGCGCTACAAAGGACTTGCGGAGATGAACGCCGAACAGTTGCGCGAAACAACAATGGATATTGGATCCCGCGTGCTGCTGCAGGTAAGGTTGGAAGATGCCGTTGAAGCCGACCAGATGTTTACGCTGCTGATGGGAGACGCGGTCGACCCTCGCCGCGAATTCATTGAGAAATACGCGAATCAAGTCAACCTCGATGTCTACGGCGCCTAACGAAACCGAGTTTCTTCTTGAGGACTCGGTTTCTCCGCTCGGTTTTTACTGGCACTGACCACTGCTTTTAGAGGATCGATCTCCCGATCGCGACCTGCTTGACCGTACTAGCTATAAAAACAACATCGTCTTTACTGGCCACTGGCACTGACCCCTGGCCACTGCTTTTAGAGGATCGATCTCCCGATCGCGACCTGCTTAACCGTACTAGCTATAAAAACAACATCGTCTTTACTGGCCACTGGTACTGACCCCTGGCCACTGCTTTTAGAGGATCGATCTCCCGATCGCGACCTGCTTAACCGTACTAGCTATAAAAACAACATCGTCTTTACTGGCCACTGGCACTGACCACGGGCCACTGCTTTCAAAGGCATAACGTGCAAACAGAGAGAAACGAATCCCCAAGTATCGTCACCAGATACATTGAAGACGAACTGAAAGAGTCGTATCTGACCTACGCGATGAGTGTCAATACGAATCGCGCCATCCCCGACGTGCGTGACGGGCTGAAGCCCAGCACGCGGCGTATTCTGTACGCCATGGGGGAGATAAACCTGACCTCCAGCCGCCCCTACGACAAATGCGCCGCTGTCGTGGGCGAGGTCATGAAAAACTTCCATCCGCACGGCAACGGTCCAATATACGACACGCTGGTCGGATTGACGCAAGAGTTTACTATTCGCTATCCGCTGGTTGACGGTCAAGGGAATTTCGGTTCCATAGACAGCGATCCGCCCGGCGCCATGCGCTATACGGAGTGCCGCCTCGCCGCCATTGCCGACACTATGTTGGCGGACATCCATAAAAACACGGTGGATTTTCAGCCGAACTACAAGGAATCGACGAACGAACCGATTGTTCTTCCGGCGTTGTTGCCAAACCTCCTGGTCAACGGCACGACCGGCATCGGCGTCGGCTACCTGACGCGAATCCCGCCGCATAATTTGGGCGAAGTGGTGGATGCGCTTATCGCCATGCTTGATGACCCGCAGGTGACGCTGGCTGAACTCATGGCGCACATGCCGGGGCCCGACTTCCCCACCGCAGGGATTGTCGTCGGCAGGTCCGGGATCAGGAACATGTACGCCGGCGGCAAGGGAAGCATTACCGTGCGCGCCAGGGCAATCGTCGAAGAGACCAAAGCCGGGAGAGAACAGATAATCGTTACCGAAATCCCGTATCAAGTAAAGAAAGATCAGTTGCTTTCCAAGATGTATCATCTCGTCACCGACAAGACAATAACCGGGATTTCCGATATTCGCGATGAATCGGACCGGGAAATTCGGGTGGTGATTGAACTCAAGCGCGGCGCTATCGCGCAAGTGGTGCTGAACCAACTGTATAAGCACACGCAGATGCAAACAAATTACGGGGCGATTATGTTATGCCTCGTCAACGGCTTGCCGCAAGTGCTTCCGCTTAAATCAATCTTGGTACACTACCTTACCCATCGTCGGGAGGTCATTCGCCGCCGCACACAGTTTGATTTGGACCGCAGCGAGGCGCGAGCGCACGTTCTCGAAGGCTACCGAATCGCCTTGAATAACCTTGAAGAGGTCATTGAGATTGTTCAAACTGCTGAATCTCCGCAGGAAGCCCAAGAACGCTTGATGTCGAGTTACGAGCTTTCAGAAATTCAAGCTGGCGAAATTTTGACGATGACGCTGCGCCAACTTACCGGCCTCGAGCGTCAAAAGATAAATGACGAATACGCCGATGTCCTCGAACGGATTGAAGAACTGCGCGCAATTTTAGCGAGCGAAGCCCTCGTGACAGACATCATCAAAAGCGAGTTGTTGGAACTCAAAAAGGATTACGGCGACGACCGCCGCACCGAGATTATCGACGAAATCGGGAGTTTCGAGATTGAAGATCTCATCGCTGACGAAGAGATGGTCGTGATGATTTCCCATGCCGGATACATCAAGCGAATGCCAATCTCAACCTACCGCCGGCAGAACCGGGGCGGCGTCGGCGTGATAGGCATGGGAACGAAAGATGGCGATTTCCTTGAACATACCTTTGTCGCCTCCGCCCATCAATACATTCTGTTCTTTTCTGACCGCGGCAAGTGCTACTGGCTGAAGGTTTTCGAGATTCCCGAAGGCGGGCGTACCGCCGCCGGTCGAGCCGTCGTGAACCTCTTGAGGCTGCAAGAGGGCGAAAAGACCACCGCCTTCGTACCCGTTCGCCAGTTTGATGAGAACCGAAGCCTATTCATGGCGACACGGAGAGGAATCGTCAAGAAATGTCGGCTATCCGATTTCAGCAATCCGTACTCCGCCGGCATTATCGCCATAAATCTTGATGAAGAAGATCAACTGATTGGCGTCCACCTGGCGGAAGAAAACGACCATATCATCATGGTAACGCGGCAAGGCATGTCGGTTCACTTTAATGAGAACGAAGTGCGTTGCATGGGACGCACCGCGCGAGGTGTGCGCGGCATTCGGATTGGCGACGATGATTCCGTTGTCGGAGTGGTGGTGTCCCCCGATGAAAACGCCTCCCTGCTTGTCGTGACGGCAAACGGCTACGGCAAGCGTACCGCCATAAAGGAGTATCGCTACCAATCGCGAGGCGGGAAAGGGGTGATCGCTATCAGGACAAACGCGCGCAATGGGCTGGTAGTGGCTACCAAGCCCGTCTCGGAGGGGGACGAATTAATCATCATTAGTTCCAAAGGCATGGTGACTCGGATGGCGGTGAACGACATTCGCGTGATTGGGCGGGCTACCCTGGGTGTGCGCCTAATGTCGTTGCGCCCTGATGAGGAGGTCGTTGACGTCGGGAAAATTTCCGATACGAGCGTCCCCGAAGACGACGAAAGTAGCGAAGAATAAGTTATACCTCGCGCCGCTGAAAATTGCGTGTTTTCAAACGACTGGCTGTAGGTGCGGTTTCCAACCGCACCATTGAGATCAAGTCATGAAAATTCACGCGTTATGCGATTCCTTGATTGTGTAGGTCTTTTAGCCCCAGAGGGGATTAAGCGAGTGAATAACGAATGCGATAGAAATCCCCAATGCGCGGCATGTTGCACGACTCCGTAGGCGGGGCATCTTGCCCCGCTCCACGCAAGTTTCTTTTACTTGATCCACGTAATTGATGCGCGTACATTTTAGAGAAACGGTATTATACTTTGTATTAGCTAATATTGCGCTTTTTTATCGGTAATGTCGCAACTCGGAGATCGCTCCTACAAGGACATGAAATATGGCAAATATATCTATGACAGAAGCTAACAAAAAGAAGTTGCAAAACGATTATGGGAAACCGAGCTTTTTCTTGAAAACTCGGTTTCTTGCGCACGTTCTTAGCATGAGCCTCCTCTTCCTTGGCTTGACAATGACGATGGCAGCGGCAGAAGAAGCGGCGAATGGCGAAAAGCCATTGGTATTGGACGAATCGCCAATCCTCGACCCGCACCGCTCCGTGCCTCTGTCGACCGAGCCTCTAAGCCCCGAATATGAAACCGCCCGAAGCGTCTATACGCAACTCGCCTGGGCGACTTATCTTCACACGGTGCGGCGGCTCTCCGATGCGAAAGAGATGTACCTCCGCGTGCTTGAACGTTACGAACCCTCCGCTTTTATCCATACAAAGTTTGCCGAACTCAACTGGGAGATGCAAGACATAAAGAGCGCTGAGAGGGAATGCCGCCGAGCCATTGAGCTCCAACCGGACAATGCCGCCCCACATTTTCTGCTGGGAGAGCTCCTTATCCGGCGCATTCAGCAATCGCGCCGATCAGCCCTCCGCTGGGACGATGTAATAACCGAGTTTCGGAAAGTCATTGAATTGCAGCCCGACCATATAAAAGCGCACCAGTATCTGGCAGGGATTGCCAATGCCATCGGGAATCACGAGTTGGCGATCCAATCGTTCAAAGAGTTAACCCGCATAATGCCCTACCACGCTCGGTCCCACATGGATCTCGCAAAGTTATACGAGGGTTTGGATCAGAGCGAAAACGCCGTTGCCGCTTACGAGCGCGCCGTGAAAATCGATCGCGATCTCGCGGAGGGCTATGAAGCGTTGGTCAAACTCTACATCAGACATTTCGATCAGATGATGGCTCGGGAAGAACCGACGCGCGAGGAGTTGGAGGGAGCGAAAAAAAGCCTGGAAAATGCGATTCGTAGTTACGAGGAACTGCGGCGCCTCGGGAATAACTCCACTGTGGATTATGACACGCCGATCGCGCAACTCCGGGCGCGCCTCGGCAGCTTGTACGTTGAACTTGGCGATGCCGAGCAAGCAATTGAAGTGTTGGGGCAAATACATCGCGATTACCCTGAAAATGTGGATGCAAATTACTGGCTGGGGGTCACCCATCAGCAACAGGGCGATTTCGAAAAAGCGTTCCCTTATCTCAAGAGAGCGGCTGCCCTGGCGCCTGGCCGCGTAATGAGACGCTATTTCGCGCTTGGACAATACGAAGAAGCGATAGACATTCTGCAAGATGTGCTACGAGATGAGCCCGACAACGTGGAAGCAATCTATTGGACAGGCTTGGCGTATGAAAGCCTCGGCGATTTCCAAAAAACCGAGCGCTATTTAAGGGAGGCGATCTCGCGTGATCCGGAGTATGCCGACGCGCTTAACGCACTGGGATATTTCTTCGCCGAGAACGGTACGAATCTGAATGAAGCTGTTGACCTTATCAAGAAAGCGTTGGAAAAATCGCCTCAAGAAGCCGGCTATCTTGATAGCCTCGGCTGGGCATACTTCAAGCAAGGAAAGTTGGATAAAGCCTTGCGGCAACTGGAGATGGCAATCCGCCTTATGCCCCAAAGTTCGGAAATCCAAGATCATCTGGGTGATGCCTACATGAAGAAAGGGTTGAAAGACAAAGCTATTGCCGCATGGCGAAGAGCCATTCGACTCGAACCAAACAATACCGCTATCCAAGAGAAGTTGAAGGCAGAGGTCAGCGATTAGTCGAAACCGATTTTTCCGCGGAACTCGATTTCTCTCCTCACCCTCCAAAACCTCATACTAATTCCGAATCTATACGTTTGTAGTTGCTCAATTCATTGAGCGCCTTCGATTGATTGTAACATTTATACTCCGCGCTGTCAGAAATTGCGTCTTTTGTAGGATCAAGCGAGTGGATAACGAGTGCGATAGAGATCCCGCGATCTCCTGATCGCGACATACGTTCCCCGTAGGTGCGGTTTCCAACCGCACCTACAGCCGGACGATTGAAAATACGCAATTTTCAGCAGTGTGAAGTATAGATTCTGAATTCGTATCAGATTTAACTGTCGCGGGCAAGGATGTCTTCTTACCCTGAACGCCCACCATACTCTTCACTGTCTGGTTGTGATGAACAAAATCACATTCAATCCTCTTCTACGCGCCACGTATATTGTCTTAACCCTGCTATTCATGAGCATCCACCCTCCGACAAATGCGTGGATTGACGGCACCCCCTACTTTTTTGATCAGTTTCCGACCTTAGCGACCGCGCCCGACCCGCCCGCCGCTCCGGCGCAACCGGCGCCCCCCGCCCTAGGAGATCGCCACGCCTTCTTTTCCATTGACTTTCAAACCTCCGAGCAATACATTGTGTCGGCGACGTTGCGGGCGATTGGCGACTTCTGCTACCTGTATGTCGAGGATTCCGAGTGGGGACACACCGTCGATCGCGAGACGCTCGAAACGGTACGTCGCGCCTTCGACGATTCGACGCCGGCCGACCCGCAACGCGGGATATACCGGATACAAACAGAACTGTTCGGCGCCCCTCCGGACATTGACGGGGATGCCAAAATCTATCTACTCCTACTCGACATCCGTGACGCGGCGGTGCGTGGCGGTGGGTTTATCGCCGGGTTTTTCAATCCCGTTGATCAGCAGCGCGGCGTGTTGCGCCACCCGGAGTTGGGCGCGCCAATCCGTAGCAACGAGCGTGATATGCTTTACATCGACACGCATCCGCTCGACACCGACGGTGCCGAAGGGCTTGGCGTGATCGCGCACGAATTCCAACACTTAATCCATTGGGGTCATGATACCAACGAGTTGACGTGGGTCAACGAGGGCTGTGCCGATATCGCCATGGCCCTCTGTGGCTATCGTCCCGAAAAGCATGTGACGAGCTTCGAAAAACAACCTTCGATATCGTTGACCGGTTGGCCCCGGGGCAGCCACAGTCATCTGGCTCATTACGGCGCAGCCTACCTCTGGATGCTGTATCTTTACGAGCATCACGGCGGTCGGGAGACAATCGCCGCCGTAGTGAGGGAGCAGACGGATGGGATTGCCGGTGTGAACGCCGCGCTGCGGTCGCAAGGCATAACCCGCTCCTTCTCTTCAATTTTCGCCGACTGGAAGGTGGCGAACTTTCTGGATGACACCCAATTTGCGGAGGGGCGGTACGGCTATCAAAACGAAGACTTGAGCATTCGGCCGAGTCGGACGCACACTTCATACCCCATAACCGCTACGGGTGGCATATTGGATAATTACGCAACCGATTACATTACTCTGTTTTCAAGTGGTGGATGGCAAGGACTAAATGTCGTTTTCGAGATTCAATCTCCGCTTGCGAGGGTGGGTGTTATGGATGGAAATCAACTCTACGACCTCAAAGCTATCGAGTTTCAACACGGTCGTCCGAGCCGCGTGATCGACGTACCATTGACTTCAGATGGCAAAGCGAGTATGATTAACCCCGAGTTTGGATTAAGCGTTCACCAAATCACGCTCGCGCCGAGTGTGCATCCTCGCGCCGCCGCTTTGCCCGAAGAACTGTCAAGCTACGAATATCAGGCGAAATTGGGGGCTGAAGTCTCCTTCGATACGTCCGTTTTGCCGAACCCCATCCATGCGCGGTACTGGGACATAATTGCGCTTCCCGACAGCCTTGTCGGCGTGAACGCGCCCCTCATCACGGTGCACGCCGGAAAGACGGAAATCGTATCCGGTGAACCGATGACGCCCGTGCGAGACGGCGCAATCTACACCTACCCGGTCTATTTGAGCCTTGAGATAGAGCCGGCCGATGTTGAATGGCAAATCCACTTCTTTGATAAAGTGGTCGGCGAAGGCAAACTCGCAGAATGACAGACCTGCAAAAAGACAAAGACGTAGGGAACAACGCGTATGTAGGGAATAACGATCGTTATTCCCGACGCGATCCCTGCAAACCAATCACTGAACCACGGAGGTAAATCATGGCAAATACACCAACCATCTACGCGGGCACGGTTGGCCAAAGCGTCTGGCGCAGCAAAGATGGCGGCGATTCGTGGGATCGAGCCAGCGAAGGCATGTTCCCGGAGGCTCATGTTCGCGCATTGACAGTCTCCCCCGACAATCCCTCCACCCTCTTCGCGGGGACGGAAGCCGGAATCTGTCGCAGCGCCGACGGAGGAGACAACTGGCGCTCCATTGAATCGCCAATGGACAAGATGCAGGTGTGGGCGATTGCGATCAATCCGAATAGCGCCAACACAATCTATGCCGGCACATGCCCCTCCGCCATCTTCAGATCAACTGACGGTGGAGAGACGTGGAAGCGACTTGACGTGGAACTTGCCGACGAATGCCCCGGCTTACCAATCATTCCGCGAATAACCTCGTTGGTCATCGACCCAAACGACGACCAGACGATATACGCCGGAATCGAGATCGACGGTATGCGTCGGAGCGCCGATGGCGGTGAAACTTGGACTGCGGGAAGCGAAGGGCTTAGCAGTTTGGACATTCACGGACTCACCGTTGTCCCCGGCGAACCCAAAACACTCGTTGCCGCTACAAACAACGATGTCTGCATCACCACGGACATGGTGAACTGGACCCCGCTCGGCGTCAAAGACCACTATCCGTGGCCCTACTGCCGAGCGGCGCTATACCTGAACGGCGACGCCGAGCGCGTGTTTATCGGCGCCGGCAATGGCCCCCCCCGGCGACGAAGGTGGAATCTTCTATACGCGCGACCTCGGCAAATCATGGCAGCGGGCAGACCTCGGCATGACAGCGAACAGCACCATCTGGTGTTTTGCGAACAACCCTGCCGCGAGCGGCTGGATAATGGCTTGCAGCGTCAGCGGCCAACTCTTCTGCAGCACGGACGACGGAGACTCCTGGAGCAAACTTAACCACGAATTCGGCGAAGTCCGCTGCTTGGCGGTCTCGCCGCGATAAGAGGTCGTGCCGGTAGGCAGGGCATCTTGCCCTGCTTCGCCTAGTCGGTCGCGTCCGGGAGATTTCTCCGACGTAGATCGTGTTATCGGCGCGATCGGAAATCGCGCCAACCGTGGCTATGCGCGTGGTGATTTGGTTGTTGCGCGATCATCCCTGATATGCGATAATAACTACGCGATGGTAATCCGCCCATGACGCAACGCTAACCCGCTATATTTCTGCACACTGGAGGCTCCACAATGGCAACCGCCAACCCATCAACATACGCACTCTCCACTTCCGATGTCATCAAAGCGACGAAAATCTCTCCGCCCCCCGGATGGGCGCTCTTGCAGCGCGAACTCATACAGCTCATGGAGGCGGCGGTCGATTTGGCGGCGAAGAAATACTCGCGACCGGATGGCACGCCTTATAGCGTCAACGACGTGGACGACACCTACGAAGCGCACTCCTACAAGGGGTTGCTCTATGCCATCGGCGCGAGCGATCGGGTTCTCGAAATCGGGCTGCGAGAATGGAACGCGATCACGCGTTTCTATGATGATAGCGTGGCGCGACGGGACGACGATCCGGTGCACCCAAACTTCCGCGTACAACTCCGCAACGAATACTACAATCTCAATGGCCCTGCCGACTGGTTTCACATGGGCGAAGGCAATCAGTCGTTTTACTGCTTCGGTCTGGCGGACCCCGCCAATCCCGAGAACATTCGACGAGCCAAACGCTTTGCAGGGATGTACATGGATGAAGATCCGGAAGCCCAAAATTACGATCCGGTGTACAAAATCATCCGCTCCCCGTTTCACGGCGGCGTCGGTCCCCGTTTCCATGCGGATCTTGAGATGGTGAAAGTCCTGCTGGATCCCGTGTATTATCCGGGCGGCGTTGCGAGAGGACATGCGCAACGCTCCAATCTACACCCCGTTGTCGTCGATTTGGAGGAGAACTGGTACGAGGATCCGCAGCGCGCCGACGAGATTGTGAAAATCTTCGAGAAGGTTGTGCTAAACGGCGATGTACCGGACAATCTGGCGGCTACCGCTCTCGTTACCAATGCCTATCTCTACACCGGAGAACAAAAATACAAACAGTGGGTCTTGGACTATACGGAAGCCTGGATGGAACGGACGCGCGCTAACGACGGCATCATACCGGATAACGTGGGCCCCACCGGAAAAGTCGGAGAGCAACGCGGCGGGCAATGGTGGGGCGGATTTTACGGATGGAACAGCCGAAACTCGGCGCGTAATGCGTTTTTGGCGGCGACCGTCGCGGCGGAATGTGCCCTGCTTCTTACCGGCGATTACGGCTATCTTGAGCTGATAAGATCGCAGATAGAGTTCCTGCTAAGCATGGCGAAGACGCGTGAGGATGGTCAACTGCTTGTGCCGACGCGAATAACGCCCGATGGCTGGGAGGGATATCAACCCAGAGGCATTCAGTGGTTGGCGCGGGTGTACCACGCCTCGATGGATCCGAGAGATTATGCCTTAATCACACGGTTGCGCGAGGGAGAACGGGAAAACGATTGGAATGCGGTCGAAGTTGCCGGAGACCGAAGCAGTGGAAATTTGGAAGCGCGTTTTCAATATTATGAAGGCCAGAATCCCGATTGGCCCGTGAAACGGCTGCAAGCGGAGTACGAATATGTTCTGGGGATGTACCAATTCATGCGAAGTGATGCCCGCGATGTTTCACAAATTATCGACGAAAACCGATGGCCCCCGAATCCCGTTGTCACGAAAGGATTGACACAGGTCACCATGGGGTCGCCGCAACCCGTTTATAACGGCGGCTTGCTGAGGGCGCAGGTGCGTTACTTCGATCCTGAGGAACGCCGAGCGGGTCTGCCAAAAGATGTGGCGGCGCTTGTCGATAAACTCGAGCCCGATGCCGCCGGGATTCAACTCGTGAATCTCAACAGGACCGAGACCCGAAGCGTCATCGTCCAAGCGGGCGCTTTCGGAGAACATCGGTTTACGCAGATACGGTTTGAAGAAGCGGATCTCGATGAGTCAAATCCGAACGCGGAACCCGCGACGCGCAGCCTGACTGTTAATGGGAAGCGCTTCGCGGTGGAACTTCCCCCTTCGACGAATATCCGCTTGGACGCGCACATGACTCGCTTCGTGAATCAGCCGAGCTACGCTTTTCCATGGCACGGAGAGAACCGGTAGCAAATTGCCAGTGGTCGGTGACCGGCAATTCATCGGGGCAGCGGGGCTCTTTATGGGAGCTCTATCAAGATCTGCTATCCCGCTCATTCGATCGCTTGATTGTCCCATTGACCGCTCCTACCGTATTCATACAGATTCTAAACACAGCCTAACCCAACGCCCGGAGACAGCAAATATGGCAGCAACAAACGATTCAATTCAAGGATTAACGACCATCAAAGCCACCGAACTCTCGGCGCCGCCCGCATGGGCGCTCCTCGAGCGTCAGTTGATGAACCTCATGGAGGACGCGGCTCCGCTGATGATGAAAAAGTATGCCGAGCCCGGCGGCGCCTTCCTGTTCGCCGATGACTTGGACGACCTTTACGAGGCATGTTACAACTGGGGGCTTTTCTACGCCATGGGCGCCGATGAGAGCCTATTGGATATGGCGCTAACCGCATGGAACGCCTCGACCCGTATCAGCGACGAGGGCATTGTTCACCGCAAACACCCGCTGTTTAAGCAGAGCGCCTACCGGGAATACTACAGTCTGGAAAATCCCGGCGATGCGGAGTGGCATCACAAAGGCGAAGGCAACATGGCTTTCTACGATTTCGGCGTCGCTTGTCCGACGGTCTCGGAAAACGTGCGCCGATCGAAACAGTTTGCTGACTGGTACATCGGCGATGATCCGCATGCCCCGAATTACGATCCGGAGTATAAAATCCTCCGCTCGCCATCGCAGACCGGCAGAGGCCCCTGGCACAGCGCCACGTTACACCAAACCATGGCGTATCTGCAAGGCGGACATCCCGGGAGGCAAGATCCGTGGATCCCGAAACCCATGGGCGTGCGAGCAAGCCTATATCCCGTCGTAAAAGAATTGGAGGACGGATGGTGGGAGAACCCGGCGCGAGCGGACGAGATTATCGCCCTATTCGACAAAATTGTTCTCGATAGCGACTCATCCAACAATCTGGCGGCGGTTGGGGTGGTGACCAACGCCTTCCTCTATACGGGCGACGAGAAGTACAGGAAATGGGCGTTGGACTACACGGAAGCGTGGATGGAACGAACGCGGGCAAACGGCGGAATTCTGCCGGACAACGTGGGCCCCACGGGCAAGATTGGCGAACATCGACACGGGCAGTGGTGGGGTGGTCTGTACGGATGGAATCACTACCAAGGGCTCAATATCATGTTTCACGGGCTTGTCGCGGCTGTTGAATGTGCGCTGTTGCTTACCGGCGATTACGGCTATCTCGATCTCCTGCGTTCCCAGATTAACGTGCTGCTGGACAACGCAATCACGCGCGAAGATGGTCAACTCCTGGCGCCTGTACGGTATGGCCCCGATGGCTGGGAGGACTATCAGCCGATGCGCATACTTGAGATAGCCCATTTGTACCACGCCTCGCTGTCTGCCGAGGATTATGAGCTGTTCGCCAGGATACGCGCCGGTGATATCGAACGCGATTGGAATCAGGTGGAGGACTCGGCAGAGAAAAATGTGCAGCTGCGCGATGGCCACCAGAACATGGCGCGATTCAATTACTACGACGGTCAAAATCCGGATTGGCCCCAGCAGATATTGCGCTCGGAGTATCGGATGGCGCTTTCCGCATCGGAGCATATTCGGCGCGATACCCGTGATGTTGCGACACTCATCGCGGAAAATGCCCATGCCTACAGCCCTGTTTTCACAAAAGGGTTGACACAAGTGATGTTGGGCGCGCCGCAGTCGGTTTATAACGGCGGACTGCTACGCGCCACCGTGCGCTACTTTGACGCCGATCGGAGGAGGCCGGGGTTGCCACGGGATGTGGCGGCGCTTGTGGACACGCTGGCAGCCGACGCGGCGGCGGTTCAGTTGGTAAACCTCAGCGCGACCGACACGCGGCGCCTGATTGTGCAGGCAGGAGCGTTCGGGGAACACCGGTTCACGGACGCGCGCTTCAAAGAGGTGAATCAGGAAGCGTTGGAGAAAAACCCGTACGCGTGGATGCGGGGGGAGAGGCAACCGGTTGACAAGGTTATCCCGATTAACGGCAAGTATTTCGCGGTTGAACTCCCGCCTGCGACGAGTATTCGCGTTGTCGCCGGCATGAAACGCTTCGCCAATCAACCTGGCTACGCGTTCCCTTGGCACGGCGGCAGCATCCCGGTGCCGTTCCAATAACCTGCGGTAGGATCAAGCGAATGAACAATGAGTGCGATAGAAAATCCTACTCACTATCCATTCGCTTGATCGTCTTGGACTCGCATAAATTGAAGGTGAATCATACGCATAGAGGTACAACAATGGCAATCTCAAACGCCGCAGCCGGTAGCAATTCAATTCCCGGACTAACAACCATCAAGGGGACAGAAATCGGGCCGCCACCCGTATGGGCGCTGATGGAGCGCCGCTTAATCAGCCTCATGGAAGAAGCCGCGCCTTTGACGGTGAAAAAGTACACCGAACCGGGCGGAGCGCTTTACATGGCGGAGGACTTTGACGACCTTTACGAGCAGTTTTACAACTGGGGTTTGTTCTACGCCATCGGCGCCGATGAAAGTTTGCTTGACCTCGCGTTGCAAGGGTGGAATGCGACGACGCGAATCAGTGATGATAGCTTCAATCATCGTCTGCGGCACAACAATTTCACCAAGGTGTTCAGGCCATCGGCGCACAAGGAATACTGGAATCTCGACCAAGCGGCGGAATGGCATCATCTCGGCGAGGGCAACATGGCGTTTTACGACTTCGGCGTTGCCTGCCCGACGGTTTCCGAGAACGTGCGTCGGGCAAAACAATTCGCCGCCATGTACATCGGCGAGGATCCCGAAGCGCCAAACTACGATCCCGAATACAAAATCCTGAGATCGCCCTTTCAGTCTAGTCAGGGGCCAAGGTTGCATGCGGACGCGAATATGGCGAATACCATGTTACTTGCCGGGAGGTGGCTGGGCGGAGAAGTCAACTATTACGGCGTGCGCGCCAGTCTTTATCCGATTGTCAAGGATTTGGAACTGAATTGGTACGAAGACCCGAAACGCAGAGAGGAAATCGTAGAGCTGTTCGAGAAGCTTGTTCTACAATGCGACACGCCGAACAACCTCGGCGCCACCGCGCTGGTGACGAACGCCTACCTCTATACGGGCGAGGAGAAGTACAGGAAGTGGGTGTTGGAGTACACGGAAGCATGGATGGATCGAATGCGTCGCAACAACGGCATCATGCCCGACAATGTAGGTCCGACCGGAAAGATTGGTGACGGACGCAACGGCGTGTGGTGGGGCGGACAGTACGGTTGGAACCACTATCAGGGGTTCAACATTATGTTTCACTCCCTCACTATCGCGGTCGAATGCGCGCTGCTGCTCACCGGCGACTTCGGCTATCTCGATCTGCTTCGATCGCAGATTAAACTCCTGCTGGACAAATCAATCACCCGTGAAGAGGACGGGCAATTGATTATGCCCACGCGATATGGGCCGGATGGCTGGCAATATGACCCCCCTGTCGGTCCCTCGAACGACGGCATCCTGCCGATGCGGGGCGTTTACACGGGACCTCTGCCGTGGCGGATGCAGGAACTTGCCCACCTATACCATGCTTCGATGTCTGACGAAGACTACGAGTTGATTACAACGATCCGCGCCGGCGAGGTTGAGCGAGATTGGAACGAGGTCGGCGACCGGGGACACGAGAAGAACGGCGGCCAAACAGAATTTGCTCGTTTTCAATACTATGATGGCAAGAATCCCGATTGGCCCGAAAAGATACTGGCGGCGGAATACGGATGGGCGTTAGAAGCATACGATCGGGTGCGGTTGGACAATCGCCGCGTTGACGAGATCATCGCCGCGAACGCGCCTCCGCCGAGTGTCATACTCACAAAGGGTCTCACGCAGGTAACGATGGGCGCGCCGCAGTCGGTCTATAACGGCGGGCTGCTCCGAGCGACGCTGCGTTACTTCGATCAGGAGCGGGGCAAGCCCGGCTTGCCGAGCGATGTAGCCGCGCTTGTGAATAGGTTGGAGTCCGGGAGTGTCGGCGTGCAGTTGGCAAATGTCAGCCCAACCGAAACACGGAATCTGATTGTGCAGGCTGGGGCGTTCGGGGAACACCAGTTCGTGGAAGCGCGGTTTCAGGAGGTGAATCGGGAGGGGTTGGAGAAAAACCCGTACTTATGGATGCGGGAAAAGAAGCGACTCGTCGAAAAGGTTGTCCCTGTCAACGGCAAGTATCTCGCGGTTCAACTTCCACCGTCGACCTCGCTGCAGTTGGATATCGGTTTGCGGCGCTTTGTCAACCAACCGAGTTACGCCTTTCCGTGGCACGGAGACAGAATCCCGGTGCCGTTTCAGTGATCTGAACAGGCCCCACCCGTCCTCGGTAGGTGGGGTTTCCAACTGCAGCGATAATCCAAACCCGGAGACTATATACAATGTTGCCCATTAATTAGGGAATGCCTTGAGTAGTTGAACCGATTTCATTTCCCGCATAATATGGCGAGCAACGGCATTACTGGCTTTGTGGCTAAAACCGGTCATTTCCGTTGGGGGTTTGCGGGCTAATTCCATTGGGTATACATTGGTAGAATTATCCATCAGTGTGGCAATACCTTGCTTCGTTAACTGTATACCGTCTTTGACATCTTTAATATGTTCGGGCGCTACCATATCGGGCGATCCGTACACGATACCAACTTCGGATACCACGAATAGTGTGGCTGTATTCCATGGCCTGTCGCCTTCACCCAGTTTATTTATCAGTTTGACACTATTTGCTCCGCCCGTGAAGACGCCCTTAACAGACAATTTACGATCTCTTGGCAATAATATGTCACCGGACATAGTTTGATCCGCATACAAGGTGCAATCTATTCCCACTGAACGCAACAAGGCGTATGTGAATACCTCAACGGCTCCGCCAACAACAAACCGGTTTTCGTGAATAGTCGTGTTATAGCGGGTAAGAAGGATGTCAAATGCAAGTTCATATTCCTGTTTTGCTTCATCTGAACAATCCGACTTCAATCGGTCGAATACTCTGCGTTCCTGTGTATAGCTTCTCATTAAACTGCCACCTTGTCAAATCGTGGTATGAGGTGATATTTACGGCTATGACCGCCTTTGTTAATCAAGTGCTGTGCCAGTTGCAAATACGCCATTTCAATATCATACCCGACACACGTCCTTCCTTGTTTTATAGCAGCGATAGCAGTCTGTCCACTGCCCAAGAAGTTATCAAGAATTTCATCACCCTCCTGCGAGTAAAGCAGAATCAAGCGACGCGCGATTTCTTCGGGAAAAGGGCAAGGATGATCGATTTGATTAGGAGGAACAGGCGCAATATGCCAAATATTGTTTGCGATGTCTCGCTTAAAGAGATCGTCGATGGCAAGCGCTTGCTTTGTTCCCCGTCGTGGTTCGCCGGCTTTTCGGAATACAAGAATATATTCCGTCATGATGTTGGGATAGTAGTAACCTTGCTTCGGATTCTGAATGAAACTTCCTGCTCGTTTTACGCCGCCGGTAACCTTGTTCCAAATAATATCCTGATGGAAGTCCCATCCGGCATCCAGCAATCGGTTGGTAATCAACATCGGAGCAGGATAGTGTTTACCCTTATGCAAAATTGTACCGACAACAATTGCACAGAAACCCCCTTTGATTGTAACGCGATAAACCTCTTTGAATGCTTTGCGAATGTTGGAAAGGTACTGGTCAAACGTATCTCCGAAGGATTTGTATTCTCGCTGTCTATGCCATTCTACGCCGTTCTCTGCATGTGTATCGTAATCTATGGCGTTCCAGTAGGGTGGAGAAGTAACTGTAAGAGCGATAGATTCATCGGCGCACTGCGGCATTTTCAAGCACGAACGATTATAGAAGCGAAATCCTTCACCCTTGACAATTCCAGAACGCGGATGGTGTTGGATAATAGACTGCCCAATATCATCAAACCTGGTAGAAATCATGCTATTAACTCCTTATACTTGGGTTGCCGCTCAATCATGCCGATCATGCATTGAGTGATGACTTTCGTAATATCGATTGTGTGGCGCTTGCGGACTGTTTGTCTAGATTGCTTTTATGCTTGTTCCGCTATTTTCCGCCAAAATACGATTTATCAACCTCAAAAGCGCCCGAGATAATTTGCTCTCGTTTCCAAACTTTACGGATACGTTGTCCAAGAAACCGCGCCGACTTTTGAGTACAACCAACGTCGCTGTCAAATTTGGTAGACGCGGTACATTTAGACCCTGTGGCGGCGAAATAAATTGCTAATAACCACGTTGAATAAGAAAGATTGCTGTTAGCCATGACCGTACCGGTCTTGGGACTAAAACGCCTTCGGCAGTCTTTACACTGATAAGGCATACTTTGATTTTTCGCTTCGGATATACGAACACTGTCACAATGGGCGCAACGCTTTTGATTGCCCCAACGCCACGTCTCGAATTGTAAGCGAGCGGATTCCTCGGTAGGATATTTCCGCATGAACTCGGCAATACTGATTTTTCTCTTTTTCCTTTCACCTTTGTTGCTTCTTTCGCTTGAACTTATAAAGCTATTATACTCAATAAACTATCACCTGTCAAGCGAATGGGCAACATCGTATACAGCGCCCCCAAAACCCTGTAGAATCAAGCGAGTGGATAACGACCAAACGAACGGACAGTTAGTGCGATAGAGATTGCGTCTCTGAGTCGCGACCACCTATTCGCGGCGGGGCAAGATTTCTACGGTAGTGGGCTCCAGTTGCTGTGTGAGTCCTGGCTACTACGAACCAAAGAGCTGTACAGATTAAACGGATCTCCAGGTGAGTGGACTACGGAGAAAATACCGAGTTGGAATAATTGGCGGCGGCAGGAAGGGAACTTCACGCGCGCGCGTACGTCCTCAATCCTTTGACGGAGGTTGTCGCCATAGCGGATCCGATCCGGAGAATCTCGAGTTGTTCCGCGGGCGCTTCAACGTCCCGGGATACAGTGACTACAAAGAGATGCTTGAAAATGAGCGGATAGACATTGCGGCGCCCATCCTGCCTGTGACTCCGAATCCGGCGGTTGTTATCGGCTGTGCCGAGGCGGGTGTCAAAGCGATCTTGTGCGAGAAACCGCTCGCCGCAACGTTGGAAGATGCGGACCGCATGGTGCAAGCGTGTCAATCAAGAGGCATAAAGTTTGGCGCCGGCGACATGGACCGAAATCTTCCCGCCTACTGGAAAGCAAAAGAGATTATTGATTCCGGCGAACTGGCGAGGTGCGCAGCATCACGTTTTCCGGTGGAAGCGGGACAGAGTTGTCTGGAGGCGGCTGCCAGCTGCTCAGCCTGATGCGTCTTTTTGCCGATGATGCCGACGTGGCTTGGGTAATAGGTTGGGTCGCCGACGATCCGGTGAGCGATCACGATCAGGGCGGAGCGGGCTATCTACGCTTTGTGAACGGCGTTGAAGCGTTCATGCACCGCCAAATGCGCGAGGGAGCGGATTCGAGGTATCGTGCAGCCGCGGCGTGTTTCAGAGCAATAACGGTTTTGTTAAGCTGTGGAAGACGGAGAGTGACGGGGATCGCCCTTCGCGGGCTGACCTCAAGCGGGTGCACGGCATTTCCCCGACACAGCGTCTATGGGATGCGGAGCAGTGAATATGACGATGATGGGTGGCGGTGGCCCGGCGATCGCAACGTTGCCAGCGTGCAATCCATTGTCGATGCGCTCGAAATGAACATTGAGCCTCGAAGCAGCGGCGACAATGGGCGCAAGGTCCTGGAAATGGCGATTGCGATCCGGGAGTCGCATCGGCGCGGGCACTGCCCACCATTTTTTAATGAATGCAGAACGAAAAACCGGGTAGAGAGGCTTACTCTAATCAGATAGAGTAGTAGGCATACTCCGTATGCCGTAACCCCTATGTACGTCACGCCTAAGCTTATGTAGGGTGGGCACTCTAATCAGATTCTCTAGAGTAGTGCCCACCATTTTTTAATGAATCGGTCTACAAGAAACGGTGGGCAGTGCCCACCCTACAAACTGTATTAAGATTCGACATTATTGAGAAACCGTTATCGAAATTGAAGCGACGTTGTTCGTATAATTCAGGAAATCGTAGATTGCCGCCGCCTCATTCGTGTCGTTCTTGGTGAGTTGGTAGTCTGCGAGGAGCGTGACGCGTTCGTGCAACTCCCAGTTGAGTTGAAAGTTCAAGCCGAGTTGTGTGTCCATCCGCTTATCAGCGTCGTCGGCGATGAATCCATCGGCGCCTCGAACGCGCCGCCCATTGAATTCGACCGCCAAACGCGATAATCGCAGACGCGCCCAACGTCCGGAATCAACCTTGTAAAAAGCGCTGAATGCCACCTCGGCGCTCAAAAAGTCATAAAAATCGACGTTTGAACTGTTCATGAAGAGATTGAACTCCTCCTGCAAAACCACGCGGTCCGAAGCAATCTGAATCAACTTCGCCGATCCGAATTGGCGCATGTCGCGCCGCGACTCTCCCGGTTTAATCCGCGCAATCCCGAGCACCAAATTATTCAGGTTATCTTTGTAGGTTTCCCGATCGACCGAATACTCTAATTTACCTAGCGCTCGCTTCAATAGACCTACTTGCAGACGCGCCACGCCTTGATGGCTAGTCGAACCTACGAGGAGGAAGTCCTCGCGGCGCGTTACATCATCGTCAAATCGCCGCAGCCGTAGGTTGTACTCCAGCGCCTTTCCGAAACGAATTCCTACTTGACGCTGCAAGTTGTCGTAAGCGTCGTCCTGGCGGTCTAATCGTTGAAGTTGATGAGACAAGACAAGTGAAGGGAGGTTGGCGTTGGGTTGGAAACTCACCTCGGTGAGGAAGAGGTCGGTCATCGCGTCGAATTCGTTAAGCTGTCCGTTCTCTCCGATGTAATTTTCAAAGTTGGGAGTGTATTGTAATGTTACTCCAAATCGATCGCCAAGCGGCAGCGTGCCTTGCAGATTGACCCCGGCTCGGTTAATCAGTCCGGCAAGTTGAGGATCTTCTCTGCCCGCCAAGCTGCTGGTGTTCGGATCAATACTCAAGCCGAACTCGATATGGTCATTGAAGACATTGCTGACTTGGTAATCGATTAGGAGTTCGGGCTCAATTGCGTTGGAGGGCTTTGTCTTCTGCTGGATTAACTGTTTTCCGAAGTCTGTTTGGAGTTGAGCTGTCCCGATGGAGACGTTCAATCCAAAGAAGATAATCGTGAACAACAAAGTGGTTCCGAATTTCATTATGCGAGTCGCGCTTTCCAAAATTATACTCCTTATCTATAGAACATGCGTGAATCAACGCGTACCGAAACCGAGTTTTCCCCAAAACTCGGATTCTTCCCTCCACCCGTATTCAATCCGTCTTTAACCAAAGGATGAATCACTGAATCAATCCCTCCCATGGGCTGGATGCTGTCGCGTAGAGTTTCTTGGGGATTCGACCGGCGAGGTACGCTGCACGTCCGGCTTCAATCGCTTTTCTCATGGCTTCCGCCATCAGGACGGGCTGCCGCGCTTTGGCGACCGCCGTGTTGAGTAGCACGCCGTCACAACCCAGCTCCATCGCAATCGCGGCGTCCGAAGCCGTCCCGACCCCTGCATCAACAATTAAGGGAACGTTAATAATGTCGCGGATAATCTGAATGTTGTAGGGATTGCGAATCCCCATCCCGGATCCAATCGGGGCGCCCAACGGCATAACGGCAGCGCACCCCAAATCCGCCAACTTTTTGCACGTTACCGGATCGTCGTTGCAGTAGGGCAACACGGTGAACCCATCCTTAATCAGCGTTGCCGCCGCGCTTAGCAACTGTTCAACATCGGGAAAAAGCGTTTGATCGTCGCCGATAACCTCCAACTTAATGAGGTCGGTGTCAAGCGCCTCACGCGCGAGATGAGCCGTCAGAATCGCCTCCTTGGCGGTGAAACAACCTGCGGTATTGGGCAGAATCGTGTAGTTTCTTTCGCGTAGAAGATCAAATAGATTCTCCCCGGAATCACCGCTCGGTTTTACTCGGCGAATCGCAATCGTGGCAATCTCCGCGCCGCTTGCCTCAAGGGCACGCGTCATCACATCGAAATTCGGATAGCCCGCTGTCCCGATGAGTAAGCGCGATCGATACGTCTTGTCGCCGATTATGAGCCCTTCCATCTTGTCTTTTCCCATTACTTCTGTATGTGTTCGAGAGATATCCGATGCAAGTTGTTACCTAACGGAGAAACCGAGTTTTTGGTTCACGTTTGCTGTATTGTAAGTCAGTTGGTCTGATTTTCGCCGACCTCGTGATTCCGTTTCGGAAAAAACTCGGTTTCTGTGCTCATGTTGGACAAAGGTGGCGCCTTTTGATTATGCAAGAGAAGTATATCAATGTCATCCATCATTGTCAATGCCAATCGCCTTTTGGCGCGAGGGAAACGCCCCCAATTTCAGATGATTGTAGGAGCGATCTCCAGGTCGCGACCGGCGCGTTCCCTATAGGGGATTAAGCGACTGAACAAGACGCGCGTTAGAGTTCACTTATTCCGTGATTCAGACAATTACCTGATGTTCTGCCCCGAAAAACTATTGAAAAAGCCTACCGCTTGTGCTAACATAGCCCCAACCGGCAACGACCGTCTTATGCGTTCCAAACGAGTATCCAACTTTCCTACACAATCTCGCTCTCCCGCTTTTTGATGGATAGCGTCAAGCGCAAATCCTGTAAGGAGAAAAAAACGTGCAACCTTTTATTGATTCAAGAGATGTTTTAGATGATGGCGCCGAACTACAAAAACGCATGGAGCGGGACGGTTACCTATTCGTCAGTGGTTTGTTGCCTGCCGATACGGTAGAACGCCTCAGACTAAAGCAACTCGGAATCGGGCTTGAAGAGGGATGGGTCAGCGCCGACGCGCCGCTAGAGGATGGGGTTGCCGACCTCAACGGCTTCGGCGTCGAACCGGAACCGGAGTACATGCGCGTCATAGGTCGGATGACAAGCCTGCAGGAGTTCTACGCCTTGGTCCAGCACCCGAATCTCATCGGAATGTTCGAACGCATGCTCGGTGAGAGCGTGCTGCCCCATGCCAAAGTCATCGGACGCTGCCTCTTTCCGCAACGCGAGGCATTCACGACTCCGCCGCATCAAGACTATGTCTTCATTCGGGGCACTGCCGAAACCTATACCGCTTGGATACCGCTCCAAGATCTGCCTCCCGAAATGGGAGGGCTTCAGATTGCCGCCGGCTCACACAAAAACGGCATTTACGACTACAAACCGGCGCTGGGGGCAGGCGGCATGGGGATTAACGAACCCTTGCAAGACTCGTGGGTGAACAATCCGTTCAAACAGGGTGACGCGCTCATCTTTCACAGTATGGTCGTACACAAGGGGGTTCCTTGCACGGGTGAACGGCTGCGCCTCTCAATTGACGCGAGGTATCAGCGGCTGAGCGAACCGATTGGTCCCGGCAATCTCACGCCTCACGCCGGAGGGTCGTGGGAGCAAATCTACGCCGGTTGGCAATCGGACGACTTCAAATACTACTGGAAACAGTGGAATCTGGAGGACTCCGAATACCGCGATCATTTTTCGGAGAGTGACGCGGAAGCCGCGAAAGTCATTGAAGAACGCGATAAAATGGCATTTGAAATGGGCGAAAACGGGGACACAAACGCAATTTCGGCGCTCCAACGCATTATGATGCGGGACGGCAATCCGGAAAAACGCCAAAGAGCCGCCAAGTTGTTGGAAACGTTGAGAGTATGACGCGAATCCCGCGATATCCAGTTTCATGGGTTAAAGGCGCGCGCATTGTGGTAGAAATCCGCGTGCCGACTATGGTATGCGGGGCAAGATGCCCCGCCCACGGATTTGGCTTCGTCTACGGGTTTGGAATTGTCATGCCCACGGGATTGGTGTCATTGCGGGGCAAGATGCCCCGCCCACGGATTTGGCCTCCCGTCTACGGGATTGGCGCTCACTTGAAAAAACGCAACCGCTGACAGCGTGAAGTTTATTGCTGGAACACAGAAAAACACGACTGGAAAGTACACCTTACAAAACAAATTTAAGAATGGAGATAGACCATGGCTAGAATCGGACGCGCCACCGTGATGGTAGGCGAGCGCTTTGAAGTACGCGAATATCCCGTGCCCGACCCTGAACCGGGCACGGTTCTCTTGAGACAGGAACTCGGAGGCATCTGCGGCACCGACCTCCACAACTGGGAATTTCAGCGCATGGAATTCGATGTCATTCCCGGACACGAAAACGTGGGCGTGATTGACGCTTTGGGTGAAGGCGTCGAGACCGATTCCTTGGAGAATCCCGTGAAGGTCGGGGACCGCGTGGCATTGTCCCCGGCTGCCGGCTACGGCTTCTCTCCGTCGGAAGAACAGCCCTATTTGCGCGGGGGCTTCGCCGAATACATCTATTTGTGGGATCCGGAGACCTTGTTCCTCAAGACCGATCTGCCGCCCGAGATCGCGGTGCTTAGCGAACCCGCCTCGTGCGCGGCGCACTGCATTTCTCGCGGACAGATTCAGTTCGGTGACACGGTGGTTATCCAAGGAACCGGTCCCATCGGTCTCCTCGCGCTCAACTGGGCAAGGGTCTCGGGCGCGGGCAGATTGATTGTTGTCGGAGGTCCCCCGGGACGACTCGAAATGGCAAAGCGCTTGGGCGCGGATGTCACAATCGACATTGCGGAAGTCCCGGATCCCGAGGAACGGAAGAAAATCGTCCGTGAAAATACACCTCGGAACAAAGGGGCTGACATCGTGTACGAATGTTCGGGCTTCCCCGCCGCCATTCCCGAAGGACTCGATTTCATCCGCTACAGCGGCACGTACGTCGAATATGGCCACTTTGTTGATGTCGGAACATTTGAGTGCAACCCCAATCAGATGCTCATGCGCAAGAATCTGCGATTGGAAGCCGGCTGGGGTTTCCGACCGCACCACTTCATCCGTGCGGTGCCGATGCTCGAAAAACACCAATCCCTATTTACCGATTTTGTCAGCCACATTCTTCCGTTGGAGGATGTCGCGCAAGGATTCGACGCCTTGCACACCAGTTACAATCTTGACGGTAGAGACGCTATCAAGATCGCTGTCAAAGGCGGCTTAGCCTAATGAGGGTTGGCTCCACGGGGCGCGCAAGCCCCTAAGTTTCCCAATGTGCGGCGTGTCACACGACTCCGTAGGCGGGGCATCTTGCCCCGCTTGCTGTCAAAGGCGGCTTAGCCTAATGAGGGTTGGCTCCACGGGGCGCGCCAGCCTCCAAATTCCCCAATGTGCGGCATGTCACACGACTCCGTAGGCGGGGCATCTTGCCCCGCTTGCTGTCAAAGGCGGTCTAGCCTAATGAGGGCTGGCTCCGCGGGGCGCGCCAGCCTCCAAGTTCCCCAATGTGCGGCATGTCACACGACTCCGTAGGCGGGGCATCTTGCCCCGCTTGCCAATGGGCGAGTGTTACTACTTGGCAGCCCCGCGGGGTAGGCGTCCCCCACCAACCTATACTTTCGAAAGATTTCAAGATAGCCAATGGCGGCGAAAACAATCATCACCGCGGCGGTGGTGGGTTCCAATCCTGCGAAAGAGATGAATCCTGCGGTGCCCTACACGCCGAAAGAGATTGCGGAGGCGGCGATCGAATCTTGCCGGGCGGGAGCCGCCATTGCCCATATCCATGTGCGCGACCCGCACACCGGAAAACCCGAATCGTCAATCGACCTGTTTCGAGAAGTTGTCGATCGAATCCGTGAAGCCTGCGATATTGTCATTAATCTGACAACGAGCGGCTATAATATCAGCGGAGAAAACGTCATTGAAAGGCGTCTCGAACCCGTCACGTTAAAACCGGAGATTTGTTCGCTGGACATCGGTTCCGTGAATTTCGCGGACGCGGCGTTTGTCAATTCTCCGGAGTGGGGACGAACTGCGGCGGCTCGAATGCGCGAGCATGGGGTTAAGCCGGAGATTGAAGCCTTTGACATGGGCCACATGCGTCAAGCCGTCAATTGGGTTGCGGAGGGGTTGTTTGATGACCCGCCTTACTTCCAACTGTGCATGGGGGTCGGTTGGGGGATTCCAGCCTCGCCGGAGAACCTTCTGCTCATGAAGAGCCTTGTGCCGCCCTCCTGCCCTTGGAGCGTTTTGGGCGTTGGAAGGCATCAATTGCCGATGATTGCAACGGGCGTGATTTTGGACGGGCATATACGCGTCGGTTTTGAGGACAATATCTATGTCCGCAAAGGCGTGTTAGCCAAGAGCAACGCTCAGATGGTGGAGATGGCTGCCAACTTGGTGGAGACCCTCCAGCGCCAAGTCGCCGCGCCCGACGATGCGCGGCGAATACTCGGCCTCTCCGGTCTACTATCGCGGCGTTGATTGATAGTGTCGGATCACGGTTGGGGCATGGCGCGCTGATTGGTGGGCAAATAGCGTTTCGGCGGGGTGGTAGCGATAATATCAATCCAAACGATTGTGGAGTCCTCTGCGGGCGACTGCGCGAAGAGTTGCGCGTCATCCGAAGATAAACGAATCCCGTGCGGATAATAAAGCGTGGCAAATGTGCCGAGTATCAGGAGCAGCGCAAACGTAACCGTAAAGGACGGGGCGCGCTTTAGCGCGGCGTGGCGGGGCTTCCAAGCCATGACGGATTCGATACTCCTCCAGATTCGGCGTATCGGCGATGTCCGCAGTTTTTCGTTTGCGCGGACCTCCGACGCCCGGCGTATAGCCTCTGAAACGAAGTCCTCCGACGTTTTGACGCGATCGAGACGCTGAAGAATCTCATCGGTCTGCCTAATTCGCATAACCTCGTGGGCGCACGTCGGGCACTGTCCAAGATGCCACCTAATCAACCGCATCTTCCACGGCGGCATCTCGCGATCGATATACGCGGAAATCTCCGACTGTATACTCTTACACTTTAGCATTGGTACTCTCTCCAATTCCCGCCTCGAGCAGTAACTTTTTCATATTTTGGCGCGCCCGGTGAATCAGTGATTTCACCGCGCTGACGGAACAATCCATGATTTCGGCGATTTCGTCGTATCTTAAATCTTGATACGTCACAAGGTTTAACGCTATACGCTGATTTTCCGGGAGCAGATTCAGCGTTTGCTGGATCATCAACTGCCGCTCCTTTTTTTCGTAAAGTTCATCGGGCAAGTGGCTCACGTCCCGCATGATATACGAATGATTGACATCCTCGCCCTCCGGGACCAGATCGTCTAGGAAAGCCATGTTGCGCCGGCGTCGATTTCGCACCTCGTTCCGACAAAGATTCGTCGCAATCAGATAAATCCAATTCTTGAATTGACACTTGGGCTCGTAACTGCTGGCGCTCTTCAGCACCCTGATAAACGTCTCTTGTGTCAAATCCTCGGCGCGGTGGTAGTCGCTGATAGACCGATGGATATAATTGATTATGAGATCCTTGTAGCGTATGACCAGAAGCTCGAAGGCGCTCATGTCGCCGTTTCGACATCTCGTCATCAACTCTTCGTCCGAAGTTCGCAACGCGCACCTCCCTTTCTTGGCAAGAGGGCAGCGGGTCTCACTCTAGATCACAGTGTTTCTCTAAAACACCAGTAAGTCCCTTGAAGTTTCGCGCCAAAGCGCCGGAAACGCACAAAAGCCTTGATTGGATGACCCAAATATCCGCCCGAGACCGAGTTTTTTCTTGAACACTCGCTCTGTAGGGAATAACGATCGTTATTCCCGACGTCAGCCTTCAAGCCACTCTCAACCCACCTCTCAGGGGAATTGCATCTAACTTTCCAGAGAAAATCCGTAGGTTGGGTTGAACGGCCCATCAAGAACGACCCGTCCACAGGATAACCGCGCCCAGAACCGATACTGCTAAAAGCCCCCAAAATCGTAGTGAAACCCGACACTGCACCATTGTATTGGGGAATCCAGCGAGTTTTATGTATCCATCCGGCTTGAAGTATGTGTGGACGGAAATTTTCCATCCTTCCCGTCTTCCATCCTTCCAATCTTCCTTATGCCAAAAATCAGGCGCGATTCCCCTGACCCACCTCTATACTAAAGTTGAAGATTCCGCCAAATTAAGGTATACTGAAGGCAACCGATGTCCTCATTCTAAATAAACTTCCTAGAACAAATGCGAGGCGTTGCCTTTTGATTAAATCGTCTGTCCTCTACCTTTGCGCTCTATTTCTGATTCCGGCGGTTGGAGCGCACGCCGACACACGCGAGTCATGGGATCTGGTGGAAAGCGAGAATTTTCAGGTTTACTACCGTTCCAATGCCAAAACGGCGCGGAAAGTCCTTGATATTGCCGAGGAGTTCTATCCCGAACTAGGTCGCCTAATGGGCGATATCCGCGTAGGCAAGATAGAGATTTGGGTATGCGAGGCGCAGTCGCAGTTTCAAGCCGCGGTGCATGCTCCCATTCAAGACTGGGCGATTGGATGCGCATTTCCGCTCAGCCGTCGCATCGTCATCCAAAACCCTCGCGTTATCATCCAACGCGATTTTCAGTTAGCCCAAGTCATCCGCCACGAAATCGTCCACATCGTCTTCGGGCAACGTACCCAAAAGGCAATCGGCAAAATTCCGCGATGGTTCGTTGAAGGCGTCGCCATTTATTTCTCGGGCGAGTGGGCGCCTCGACGTAATGACGCGCTGATGAAACATATCTTCTCAAAGTCCGTGATTCCGCTGGCTGAACTCGCCGACAGGTTTCCAAAATCCGAGAACCTCGCGCAACTGGCTTACGCGGAAAGCCAAAACGCCGTTACGTGGCTGGCGGAAACTCACGGCGTTGAAAAACTTTGGGAGATTATCGATCGGCTTGCGAGCGGCGCCGATTTGGATACCGCCTTCCGGGAGTCAATCGGCTTGCAACTCGGCGCGTTTGACGCGAAGTGGCGCAAATCACTCTCCCAACGCTATCACTGGGCGTCAATTTTCTCAAGCTCCTATCTCTTTTGGGGAAGTTTGGCAATTTTCTTCCTGCTCATCTACCTGCGGTACTGGCGTTACAAACGAAGGCGGCTCCGTCAAATGGAACGCGAGTCGGCGGAGGTGGATGCCTTTTTCATTGAGCGATAATAAAAATTTTCTTGCAACTCGGAGAACCCGACAATTATGCGAGACAATCTTTTTGTGCCGAACAAAATGGCTTATATTAAAGGAAAAGCGAAACCCGATGTCAAGTGCATCCTATGCGCCATTGTCGAAGGTGACGAACGGGTAGAACGTCTGGACGTTTACCGCGCCGAATTATTCACCATCTCACTCAATCTCTACCCGTATAGCCCGGGACATCTAATGATTTTTCCCAATCGCCATATTGTTGACGTTCGCGCGTTTACAGATGAGGAGGTTATCGAACTGCATCGCCTTCAATGCCGCTCCCTTGAAGTATTGGACCGCGTATATCAGCCCTACGGTTACAACCTCGGTTTCAATGTCGGTCAAGCCTCGGGCGCGAGCATTCCGCACGTACACGCCCACGTTGTCCCGCGCTACCCCCGCGAGCTGGGATTCATCGACGTTATCACTGGCGATAGGATTATAGTCGAAGATCCGAATGTGACACAAGAAAAACTCCGCAAAGCATTTAACGCGTACGATTAATCTTCTGTAGGAGGGATCTCCCGATCCCGACGTACGGTAAGATCAATCGAATGAATAGTGTGAGGACGATAGTAAATTCCGCATACTATTTCACTACCACCACCCTGCGCGAAGCCGAAAACTCTCCCGCAACAAACCGCAAATAGTATACTCCGCTAGAAACCTGCTCCCCGTTCTCGTTATGACCGTTCCAGTGTGCCGCTTCCGAACGCGTCAGATAGTATCCGGCGGGTTTAAAGCCTAGCGGAATTTGCCGGATGAGGCGCCCTCCGGTGTCATGGATAAATACCGTGACATCGGCTCCTTCAGCCAACTGATACGGTATCCACGTCTCCGGGTTAAACGGGTTGGGAAAATTCGGGAGCAACTTCGTTTCTGCCACGGTCTGTGTCAGGTTCGTTAACCAAAGCCGAAGAAACCGAATAGCCATTTCAACATCACGTGATGGCTCCGACATTCCCTCCAATGCATCCAGGGCTTGGCTAGTAGCAACTATCTCTTCAGGCGTCGCAGTTTTTGTTTCGAGGGTGTCAAACACAGTGGGCGCCGCGGCGGCATCCTCACCGAGCGCTCCCGCCACCTGCACCAGGTCTAGCACGTTAACCTGTCCGTCGTTGTTCACATCCGCCCGAGCGTTGCTTGGTGGTTTACCCCCAAACGCTTGTGCCACCAGCACAAGATCAAGGATATTGACACTTCCGTCCCGATTGACATCTTCCCTGGACTCACTTTCAACTCCTTCAACGGTGATAAACAAATCCGCCCAATTTGCCTTGTCAGAATTTGCGCTTCCAGCCGGATTGGTCACCAATTCCAACAGTACGGGTTCACCTGCAAATTCGGCAAGAGAAATCCGGGCATCCATCCAGCCCCTTGTGTCAATGAATTGTTCAAATCGAGATTGTCCATTTAGCAGCACTTTGAAATGCACTCCATTACTCGCACTACCACCTTCTCCCAGGCCCATTGAAAAAGCGAATGTCGCATCTCGGGCTTGGGGCAGAGCAAGCAAAAACTGAAGAACCGTTTCCCCATCACGAGGCGGATGGGCGAAAATAGTCTCCTTGCGTACACCGCCGGAATCTGCGACCCTTCGCGCACCCGAACCGAAAGCGCTGCCCAGCCGGAATATGCCGTCAAACTCAAGCCCGGCAACGAATTCGGCACTTCTAAGATTGAAAGGTGGTACCACTTGTTGAACAGGTTCAAAGAACAGTAGAATCTGTGTAGGGAGTGCGGTTTCGAGAAAATACTGCCCCCCTCCGACGGACTGAATCTCCGCGGGAAAATGCTTTATCGGTTCGGTGGGCACGAAGAATCCCACGTTTATGGGCGCATCAACCGGCTCGGCGATGATTTTGGGTTCCCCCCAAACTGCCCAATCCCAACTCGTATGTCCGCCAGGTCCCGGATTCGTGGTAAAGCGTAGGAGCACGGTCTCGCCGCTATAGTGGGTCAAATTGAGGGCGACACGCTCCCACCGCTGTTCGTCGTGGTGCCGACGAAAAATCTCATCTCCTTGCACGGACACGATGAACGTTACGCCATCGGAGTTTTCAGAACCATCCGGCAATCCAATATCAAACTCTAGAGTGATTCTTGAACTTTCGGGAAGTGCGAGCGCAAATTCACCGAACGTATCACCACTACCTCTCTGCACAGGAGGGTGCGCGAAAATCGCCGCCTTTCGGGTACCGGCAACATTAGCTTCGACTTGCCTAAAGGTAGCCCCTCTTTGCATGGTTAATTCTTTCCCACCAAGGACAATCCCTGTTTTCACAGAATAAAATTTTGACATTAGATCGATGTCGTTAAAGCCGCGAATGCGTTCCAGCCGAAAAACGGCGGCATTTGCAGTCACACGTGTCTCCGTCACGGTAACTCCTTCTGGCAAGGCGTTAATATGTACTTGTGAAAAATCGCGTGGCACGTCACTCAAAAGATAATCTTGATTCGGATTCAACCCGAGTATCGTGGTTTCGTTGTGCGCGCGCCAGTGCGGCAGACTTAGCTTCGTTATCGCTTGCGTTGCGCCGGCAAACACCCTCTCGTACCCTGCGCTGCCCGAAGGTAAAACAAGCGTAGAACCGGTGTTTGTCGCTCGCTGTCTTGCAGTTTCGCCGTCTCGTCCTACATACTGGAATAGGGTTCCCGATTCCCAAGCCACTTCAAAGTCGGGTTTCAAACCAAATTGCTGCCATTTTCGGGCGACGGAGAGCACTGTTTGTGTACCGGTATATGCGGGCTTCAACGTTTCGAACCCGAGGCGAAGTGTCGGCAAGACGCCCCAACTCTCGTAGGAGTCGAGATGCTCTTGATAAAGTTGCGGATTTCTATCCAGTTCCGGCAATGACAAATGGCCATAGGGTTGTGTATAAGGAGAAAAGAGAAACGTGCTAATCGGATGTGCTTTTGCTTCCGGCGAGAGCCTCGGGCGTTGTGCAAAATTCTCTCGGAAAAAGGTAACCTCATGAAGTCTCTCACCGCTAAAAACAACCCCCGGCATCGCCTCCGCCAATTCCTTATGGAGTAGCACGTTACCCTGGGCGGCATTTAAACCTTCGATCAATCCATTGGCATCATTTACCACGACATGACTGATATCCAAATGGAATGCGTCCACTCTATATTTTTTCCACACATCGCTCAGCCGTTGAACAAAAATTTCTCTGAACGAAGAATCAGCTAGATTTATGAAGGCATGGCGTCCCGGGTTATCTGTTTCACCCCACCGCCAACCCACCAGATTTCCTCTCCACGGTTCCCGAAATTGAGAGTTCTGAAATTTTGCGTATAAGGGATGATACGGCGAAACCCCGACGAGATTGGTGTGGGGCATGACCCGAAATCCGTGCTGATGCGCAGCCTCAACGAAATGACCAAAACCCTCGCGTGCCGTATAATCTGGATAATTCACATCGTAAGGATGATTACGCCACCCTACCACATACAATAATGTTTTTTCCGGATCGATTAGTTCTGCTAGCCGATCCAAAAATCCGATGTCCAAACCAGCGTAGATGACAACTAAGCCGATGTCACCAACCCACGCGGGCATATCTGACAGTCGCCAGGGATTGAAAGTTCGCTCCATCCAATCCCTATATTGCTCGGCGGGTACACGCCAGTCACCGGCATAAGTGTTCAATCGCCAAGTTACAGATTTGGCGGATGTCAGCGAATCGAAGGGGGCTTGGTTGTGCGTCTGAAAACCCAGCGCGAAGCTGTCCAAATCTCGATTGTAGTGGAGTTCCTTAAACTGAAATGTCGGATCTGTCCCGCGAACGAAAAAACCGCCCTGCTCCCCCTGAATAATTGCGAGTTGCACTTCCCAAGCCCCCGGGTATCCGAAATCTACGGAGGGCTTTGGATATTCCGCATTGAGGATTTGCCCACCTTGCGCGGGAAGAATGAGCTCGAGGTTCCTGATATCCAGATTCCCGCATCCCCACTGTACGCCGTAAACCCCTGCTGTGTCGGAAACCCCGTCCTGTCCAATAAGCAAGTCGTTTGTAGATTCATCAACGGCGATGGACTGCCTGAATTCGTTCTGTCCTTGACGAAAAACAACCTCAGCTTCAAGCGGAGCTATTTTTCTTGCTTCGGTTAACGTAGCCTCTGATGTCCAGATTGGAGAGTTACCCTTCCTCAATATCCCGCTATGTCCAACAAGCCCGTTAGACATACCGCCGGCATCAGACGGCAAGGTATACACTTCGTCCGTAATCTTGTTGGCGAGTTGGTTGATAACGCCATTCTCAATTCGAACCCTGTAAGTGTCCGTTTCGACAATGACAATGTTATCAACGATAGTAATTTCGGCGGCGTGCGCTGTCTGGGAATGAAGCATAAACAGTACGCTACAAAGGCATGCTAAGACTAAAGTACGCAATTGGGTTCCATTCATGGAATAGTGAAGTCGGGAGATACTAATTGGTTTTCTCGGTAAGCGCGTAGTGCAAATAGGAAGGCCGCGATTCGGAGAGGGATCTCTATCGCAGGGGATTTGCTATCGCCCTCGCTATCCACTCGGTTGATCCTCCGTAACAATCTGCGTCCCAATCCCCTCCGACGTAAAAACCTCCAGCAAAAGCGCGTGACTGATTCGTCCGTCAATGATGTGCGCTTTGGAAACGCCTCCGGCAATGGCGGTGGTGCACGCCTCAACCTTTGGCAGCATCCCACTACTAATCACCCGATCGGCAATCAAACCTTCAATCTCCTCCGTTCTTACCGTGGGAATCAGTGTTGAATCGTCATCCAAGTTTCGCAAAATTCCGCGCTGGTCCGTGAGCAAAATCAGTTTTTCCGCTTGAAGTGCGGCGGCAATCTCGCCCGCCATCGTATCCGCGTTTATGTTGTACGTGCAACCATCCTCTCCGACGCCGTTGGGCGCGATGACGGGGATGTAGCCATCCCGATCAAGCGACGCAATAACGCTGGGATCGACACCCACAATGTCGCCGACGAAACCCAGATCGACATCCGTCGCCTCGCCGAGGTCGTCGTCGACGCGGGCAAAATGCTTTCGAGCCCGAATGAGGTTGGCGTCTTTGCCGCAAAGCCCCACGGCGCGTCCGCCATGCGCATTGATGAGCGAGACGATTTCTTTGTTGATGGTTCCAGCCAACACCATCTCGGCAATTTCAACCGTTTCCTGATCGGTGACGCGCAGCCCCTGCACAAATTCGGCGTCCTTGCCGATCCGCCGCATCCACTCGCTAATCTTGGATCCGCCGCCGTGCACAACCACGGGGTGCATACCGGTGTACTTCATCAAAACGATGTCCTGAATCACACTATCCTTCAGGGCATTGTTTTCCATGGCGGCGCCCCCATACTTGATGACGATGGTTTTTCCGAAGAATTGACGGATATAGGGAAGCGCTTCTATTAAGACATCTGCTTTCTTTACCAGTTCGTCCATATTCTATCTTTGCCGAGCCGTTCAGGGTGTATACGTCGGGGTTAAGAGATTGGAGAGCCTTTGCAAGCCGCAAAGGAGAGCGACTGACTCGAAACCGGGTTTTTTCCTGAAAACTCGGTTTCTTTCCTCCATAGCCCGCCATGTCTCATGCCGAACTAAAGAATTTCTACGTCAATCGCGTTTGGCGGTGTGGCAAGCCCCGTCGACATCCCGGCGACGATTACGGCGCGATCCCCGCGCGCCGCGATTCCGGATTCAAGAACAGCAGTCTTCGCATTTTCAATTGACTGCTCAAGGGTTGAAGCCGACTCTATTAAGGTGGGAGAGGTACCCCAAGACAGCAACGCTCTACGAAGTGTCGTTTCACTCCAGCTTGATACGACTATGGGTGCGGAGGGGCGGTAATGTACCAAAAGTCGCACGTCCTGTTCAGACTGCGTGCAACAGATGATCACCTTGGCGCGAATCGCGTGAGCGATGTGGCACGCGGCGTGAGCGATGGCGTTTGGAATGGGTTTTTCGTCTTCGATTCGCTCGCGCTTCAGACGTTTCGTGTAGTCCATGTCGCTTTCGGTTGATAGGGCTACTTCAGCCATCATCCGAGTCGCCTCCACGGGATATTTCCCGACAGCGGTTTCGCCGGAGAGCATTATCGCATCCGTGCCATCGAAAATCGCATTGGCGACATCGGTAACTTCGGCGCGCGTCGGGCGCGGATTGTTAATCATCGAGTCAAGCATGTGCGTCGCCGTAATCACCGGCTTGCCCAAACGATTTGAGGCGCGGGTAATCTGCTTTTGGACAATAGGCACTCTGTGAAGCGGGATTTCTAGCCCGAGGTCGCCTCTGGCAATCATGACGCCATCCGCCGCTTCGATGATTTCTTCAAGGTTGTCTAACGCCTCGCGTTTTTCAAGTTTGGCGATAATCGGTATGTCGCCCCCGTTTTGCCGAATCACCTCGCGCAAGGTGTGCAACTCATCAGCCGATTGGACAAAAGACTGCGCCACCCAATCAATGCCGTGCTTTATTCCGAACTTTACATCGTCGATATCTTTCGGTGTCGGCACCGCCTGCTTCAACGCGACACTCGGGGCGCTGATTCCTTTGTTAGAGCCGAGTTCCCCGCCTACCATCACCTCGCATACCGCATCCGTGTCCGTGGTGGAAACGACAGCCAACTCAATCTCCCCGTCAGCCAGCAAAATTTTGTCCTTGGGCTTCGCGTCGCGTACCAGTTCCGGACACGTTATTGAGACCCCGTCCGCGTCACCCGGTTGCGTTTTCGTGGTAAGGGTAAATTGTGAGCCTCGGGACAATTCAACGGGCGGGTTCGCGAACGTGCCTATTCGCAACTTCGGCCCCGACAAATCTTGAAGAATCGGCAAGGGCATCTTCCGCTGTTCGGACACTTGACGCATCCGAGCAATCAATTGAGCGTGATCTTCATACGATCCGTGCGCAAAACTCAACCGAGCGATATTCATGCCGGAGTCGATTAAAGCGTTTATCTTCTCGGTTGAATTACTCGCCGAACCGAGCGTGCAAACAATTTTTGTGCGTTTCCGTTTCATCGTCTATCTCATGCTTTTGCGCATGTCCTCGCGTTTTCAAAGATGCGTGGGAAAGTATGAAGTTGCGTGCCTTTAACATTTCAAAACAAAATTATACAACAATTTCCCTTGAATTGAAAGCACAAATCAAACGGTGCGTCGGGATCGCATCTTATTGTCGGTTATCAATGGGGAGTGAAGCGTTGGAAGGCGGGAAGATTGGAAGGATGGGAGATTGGATTATTGTTTACGCATTACGCATCATTTCCTTTCAAAGCGAATCCGCGCCATCGGTCAACCATTCCAAGTCGAAACGCGCAAACGAGATATCGCCACTGTATATGCTAATCCCTTTTCCATCTTTGTTGCCCTTTTCATAGAGGCAGCATATAGCGCTGTCGGGGGCGACGCAGAGGTCGGAGTACGACGAAGGCCCCTCATAAATTTCCTTTGATATGGGCCAAGTTCGGCACTCATCGTAGCTTAGACGTATTGTGAGGTGGTTCCTTTCAGACTGCGGCTCTCCCCCCGGATTCGTGAAGAGCACGCGGTTTTTCCCGCGTCCCGGAGATCCGTCTTCCGCGAACGTATACCGGCAAACGTTCGCTTGACATCTGGGTTCCGGAAGGCCGGCGTCACTGAGGCTTGGCGAAAAACTCTCGCCGCCATCCTTACTCCAAGCCGCTAGGCGGTGGTAAGGAATATGCTGGTTGGAGCGGTACTGGTTGCGCGAATTGATATAGAGCCATCCGTCGGCGGTTTCCAATACCGTTGACTCGTTGGTATGCCTGTCGGCAATGCCGCCCAGTTTCCAACTTGCGCCGCGGTCGTCACTGTAAATGATGTGCGAGTGGTCATAGTCATCCTCATCCTCATCCTCCGCGTTCTGTTTGAATTCCCTGTGGTTCGCGGGGATTACCATGCGGCCGCTACGCATTTGGATGCCGTGGCAGGGACCGGTGGCGTACCATGCCGCCCAGTGGGAAGGCTTTACCGAAGCCGTAATCTCCTCCGGCTCATTCCACGTTTCTCCGTCATCGCGACTGCTTGTCACCCAGACGGAGCGGGGAACTTCAAGCGTGGAGACTTTCTCGGTTCGGTTTCTGCAGAACACCAGCCATATCGTGCCGGTGGTTCTGTCCTGCACCGGCGCCGGATTTCCGGAGACCCATCCGTCCATGGTGGCGACGACTTGGACATCCTCAAAATACTTTCCGCCATCAAAACTGCGCCGGAGGAAGAGGTCTATCTGATCCGAATCGCTTCCGGTAAACTTCCTAGCCTCGTTGAAAGCCAGAATCGTCCCGTTCGCTGTGGTGAGCAGCGCCGGAATCCTGCACTCATGATATCCGAAATCCCCGGCTTCATACAGATTGTATTCCTCAAAGAACATATTCCCCTCGGTTGTATTTGCTGTAGGGAATAACGATCGTTATTCCCTACGAGTGGCGCGTATCATGAAATTATTGTCAACATCATCATAGTTCTCATTCCACGTAAGCGAATAACTTTTGTACAGGATTTATACGAGTGAACTACAATCACGTGAGATGTAGGGAATAACGATCGTTATTCCCTACGACCTGATTCAAACAACTCCCGAAACACCCCGCGCAGATGACCAACGATGTCTTTGCCGTCTATTGTTCAGACGGTCTCTTGATTCCGCCCCACGTCAGCGCCAATTTCCCGTGTGAATCGACCGCAAACGTTGTCATGTTCGCCGAAACCTCCTCTTGGGTCAGCGCTCTATTCCAGAACCGCACCTCATCAAATTTCACGGGATAGAATACTTCCAGATGATTTCCCAGCCAGATTTTTTTCCGAGCTTTATCGTCGCCCGGTTTGCTGTTTAGCGACCGCGTGAGATCTTGCGCCTCTCCCGCCAAGTTGCCGTCAATATAAAGTCGGAGTTGTTTGTTGTCCTCGTCGCGTACGGCGGCGATGTGGTGCCACACCCCATCGTTAATCTTCGGCCTCTCCGCTATCACGCCATCCTTGCCATCGTTAACAAAGCTGTTCACATTCACCACAAAAAATCGAAGCCAATCCTCATTCAGCATAAGAATCGACCAATGCCCCTGAAAGTGGGTTTTTGGACCAAACCCCCCGATGATGCCAAGCCCCACAAACCGATCTACGTCTTCGGGTGGCGGGATGCCCTTCGCCCGAGTTTGGACCCACAGTTCGGCGGTGAAGGAGTTTCTCTCGGCTTCGATCATCTCATCGGTCAGTTCGATTTCCACAAAACCGCTGCTGCCGTTAAGTTCCAAAGCCCTGGCGTGGACACCCGTCGGAATCACCTTTGTGCCGCCGACGAGTTTGCCGCCCTTCGTTTTGCCCGTTACATCTGCCGTGACCCCTTCTGTGTCGTTGTCAAAAGTGAGGTAAAGTAGCAGACTGTCATCAAGGCTTTCGACGGGCAATGCCACGGCTATCAGAAGTGTGACTGTCGCTATTCCGACTAATAGATTCTTCTTGGCTGTCATCATTTTGCCTCCTATGCTCTTATATGAATTTCGCCCTGCGTCAAGGGCAATCTCTCCGATACGCGTACCAAAACCAATTTCATCTTTGCCAAAATTTCGTCGCCGATCGGCTTGCGCCGGTCACTGACCGCGGCCATTATGGCGCGCCTTAATCCCGCCCCACGTCAAGGGCAACTTCCCCGAAGCGCCGACCGAGAACCACTTCATATTTGCCGCGATCTCGTCGGCGCTCAACGCCCTATTCCAGAACCGCACCTCATCAAATTTCACGGACCAAAAAACTTCCAGATGATTCCCCAACCAGAGTTTCCTCCGAGCCTTGGCGTCATCCGGTTTGCTGTTGAGCGCTCTGGTGATATCTGGCGCTTCTCCCGCCAAGACGCCGTCTATATAAACGCTGATCTGCTTGTCATCTTCGTCGCGGACGGCAACCACATGGTGCCAAGCGCCGTCGTTGACCACCGGCTTTTCTATCAACACGCCATCCCTGCCGTCATTGGAATGCTGACTGGCATTGACCACATTGAATTGCAACACATCGTTCTCCAACAAGAACAGCGTCCAGTGCCCTTGAAAGTGGTCTTTGGGTCCGAACCCTCCGAAGATGCCCAGCCCGATAAACCATTGCCCCGCTTCCGGGATGCCCTGCGCCCGAGTTTGCATCCATAGCTCGGCGGTGAACGAATCTCTCTCCGCCTCGATTATCTCGGGGCTTAGCTCAATCTCCACATAGCCGCTTGTCCCGTTGAGTTCCAGCGCCCTTGAATGCGCTCCCGATGTAATAATTTTTGAGCCTCCGATTATTTTACCGCCCTTGGTCTTTCCCGTCATGTCTCTCGCCACCTCACCGGTATCCACGTCAAAAGTGAGGTAAAGCAACAAACCGTCATCAAGTGCATGCGCAGGCAGAGCCATCGCGATCAGCAGAAAGCTGACTGTCAGCTCCGTTAACCAATTTGTCTCTTTTCTTGCCATCTTATACGAATTCCTAATCAATGGGTTACACGCATTGGGTGATTGTATACTTTGCGCTGCCGATAATTGCGTGTTTTCAAGCATCTGGTCCGTAGGTGCGGTTTCCAACCGCACCTGCCGTGAACACACGTCGCGACCTAGGATCGCTCCTACCGCGTCTCCTTCAGCCTTCCCCACGTTGTCGTCAATTTATCGGCAGGATCGGCAGCCTGTGAGGCGCGCGGATTCTTGAAGTTTTCGCGAACCTCGTTCGCGTCCAACTCCCTGTCATACATCCTGATGAGACTAATCGAGCCGTTGAGGACACGGTTATCCGGATCGGCAACATCCGATCTGAAAGCCGTGATACGCTTTACCGCCAATTTGTCGTCGTAACTTTGATTGGTGGGATCTTTGCCGAGAAACTTGCCATCCATATAGGATTGCAAGGAGCGCGATCGGCTGTCGAAAGTAAATACGACATGATGCCAATTCTTCGCTCCGATGTCAAGACCGTTCGGCGCGATATGATCAGTGCCCTCCGGACCACCGCCTTTCTCGGTGATAAGCGTCGCGCGGATGTGACCGGATTCCGCGGCGTCAAATCGGAGAAGAATGCACTGCTTAAAAGGCCAGGGGCGATCCGCCATACCGAAGATTTGATGTTCTCCGCCGCCAACCGCTGGCCCATTGCGCTTCACCCAGATCTCGACAGTCCAGTCTTCAAAGAAGAGCGAGATTCCGGCCTGTCCGTATGATTGCCCCGCTCTATTGGCGGTGTATGCGGGACCGCCGTTTGGCCCCGAATTTGGTTCCAATTTCGCGCCGCCGCCGCGACTGGACAACTGACCGCCCGCCGTACCCAGATTGGTCCAAGCCTTCGGGTGCGCCGGATTGTCGGCGGCGTCAAGATAGAGGATAGGTTCGGGCACGTACCCTGCCGCCATCGGAGCAGTCGTTGCCAACAGAATGACGATGCTGAGAAAATGTGCCATCGTTGTGAATCTCATATTAAATTCGCGCTTTATCGGAATTGATTCGTCCTCCTATCTTTGCGCTTGTTGTTCCATGATTCCTCATACTGATTCCTAATCAATGAGTTACACGCATTGGGTGATTGTAGTTGCCCGATTCATCGCGCGTTTTTGACGAGTGTAACATTTATACTGCGCGCTGTCAGAAATTGTGTCTTTTGTAGGAGCGATCGCCAGGTCGCGACATGCGTTCGCCGTAGGTGCGGTTTCCAACCGCACCCACCGCCAGACGCTTGAAAATACGCAATTTTCAGCAGCGTGAAGTATAACTTCGCCTAAAACTCAAAGAAAAACAGCAAAAAATAGACAGAAACTGTCCAAACTTTGGTGTTATACGGAAATTGAAACCAATCAAACCACAAATATAATGGATCCTATGCTTTCGTTTCCGCCTCATGCTTTTTGGGCCACCATGCTTGAAAGGATACCGAGAATTTTATCGCATTGGGCGACTTGGTAGTCCGCTATATCAATGTGGAGCTTCTGCTTCTCCAGTTTAAGAAATTGCCATTCTGTTCCTGAGGTGGTAACCCCATAAACGTAGGGGATGCGATTCCCTCTTTCTGCATTAAAACGTTGCGCTGCAAGCATCTCGGCAACGCATTGTCCTAATCCCAGTTTTGGTTCGGCATTTTTTGCCTCAACGAGTGCGATAACAGGAGCCTCTAAAAAAAGTTGCCCTGGGGACAGACTGACTAAAAAATCGCATACGCCGGTTAATCCCTTTTCGGCATCAACACTGAAATCAATTCCTGAAAAGAGACTAATACGCTGCTTGAACTGTTCGCGGAGTTCAACGAGCACATCGGCAACGATCAGTTCTGAGCGCGCCTTTTCTGTCCCGATAGCGACAGCTAACGGGATTTTTTTTGCCAAGACCGTCATCAGATCTTTGCTCGGTGTGACCGGCTCTATTTCGGAAAAGACGCCTGCGGATTCAATCTTTTCCAATTGGAATTCTGTCACTACCGATTCTAAGGTGAAATTACTATACTCCATGCTGTTAGAAACTGCGTCTTTTTGTAGGATCAAGCGAGCGGATAGCGAGTGCGATAGAAATCCCCGCGATCTCCAGGTCGCGACGTGCGTTCACGGCAGGTGCGGTTGGAAACCGCCCCTACGGACTAGATGCTTGAAAACACGCAATTCTCGGCAGCGCAAAGTATATATGCCATCTTTTATGCTTCCAAGACAGTTTGCATCTTTTCCAACCCAATCCGTGCAACCTCTGCCGTGTCTTCCTCCCAATAACTCGGATTGAACAACTCTAACGAAATAGCGCTTGTATAGTTTGTATCTTTCAAAATAGAGATCGACTGCCCAAGGTCAAGAATACCATCACTTGGATACACGCTATCAGCATCTGTTTGTTCTGCACGCGCGATTCCGCAAGCGCGTCGTTAAAGCGAAACACAGCGAATTTCTCTCCGGGTATGCCTTTCATATCTTCTATTTCTCCACCGTCCCGATAGATACGAAACGGATCAAGCACAATCGTGCTATCCGGATGATTCGCGACTTCCATCACTTCCCGTTTCGGTCGGTTGATCTTGCTAAAGACGCAATTTCTGACAGCGCGGAGTATACGATATAAAAAACCCAAGTTCCGATGCGGCAATGCCGCGGTCGAAACTTGGGTTAAGAAACGCGAGTCCTAGCCTAAACTCTGGATTAATAACTTCCCGCTTTTACACGGCTCCAGGTCGTGGCGAGTTTGCCGTTCGCCTCAACGGACGTACCGAACTCACCGGCGTCAATCACTCGGTCCCACATTCTGACCCTGGCGATTGAACCGCCGAAACCGCGGCACGGGTTGTCTCCCGGAATCAGGAAAATTCCGATTACATCGAACGGGATTGTATCGTCGAAGTCCTGAATGGTCTCAAACTCGCTCTGCTCCTCGCCGTTGACGTAGGTTTTCATCACGCCATCGTCGTTGTTGAAGGTGGTGGTTAGCACTGCCCACTCGCCGAAGGGAAGCGTCGCGACGGGGAAAAGGTGTTGGTTATTGTCAATTCCGCCAGATTTAGCGGCGGCAAGCGTGATTCGCAGGGCGGACGCCGAGAAATCCGGAGGATCTCCCAACTCGAAGCGATACCCAATCCACTGACCGAAGGGCCAACCCTGATCAACCATACCGACCAAGTGATGTTCGCCGCCGCCTTCGTTGACGTCGACTGCGGGGCCATTCTGTTTCGCGGTAATCTCAAGCGTCCAACTTGCGACCATGAGTTCAGGTCGGCCGTCCAATTCGTCGTCCGCGGTTGAGAAATTGTGACCGCACTCGGTCGAGGTGTAAGCGGCGGTGCCGCCGGGTCCCGCGTCTCCCTCCCAATCCGGTCTTCCATCGCCGGTTGGCACCACGCCGCCGGCGCTGCCGGTGTTCGTCCAGCCATCCTTGGCATCGTCATCTTCGTTGGCATCCAGCACGAGTATAGGTGGCTGAGCCATCGCGATTGGGCTAACTACCGCAAGCAGAAATCCTACGGCAATGATTGTAACTACTCTTGTAAACATGTTCTAAAACTATCCTTTCTCAATAGAGATTTGATCTGTCACCCTCTCCAGATTCATGAGGGCAATTTGAACATCTGTAATTTTCGAGAAACCTCAACTAATTACCGATTTTGAAGTATATATCATAGTGAAAAGACTGTCAAGGAAAAAATAAAGGGAATCCAGCGCAATCGCATCTAATACTAATTCCGATTCTATGAGTTGCAAGAACCGGTGCTTTGTAGTTGCTCAATTCATTGAGCGCTTCCGATTGATTGTAATATTTTGAATTTGAATTTCGTATAACTTTCCAGCGAAAATCCGTAAGTTGGGTTGAACTGCACACCAAGAACGCCCCGTCCGCAGGATAACCGTGCTTAGTGGTCTATTCGCTATGTATTTGGTGTTCATTGAAACCGAGTTTTTTCTTCAAAACTCGGTTTCTTTCCGGTATCAATGTATTACAGCATCGGCATAAGGACTTACGCGCTTTTGTAGGGAACAACGATCGTTGTTCCCTACACATGACGTTTAACTAAAGACTAATGATCATAGTCCATCACTTAATCACATAAATCACAGTTCAGACAATGTTAACCCCCGACACTTACCACATACACTTAACGACCGAGTTTATTCCTCAAAACTCGGTTTCTTCCCGGTATCAATGTATTCAGCATCGGCATAAGGACTTACGCGCTTCTGTAGGGAACAACGATCGTTGTTCCCCACTCATGACGTTCAACTATAGACTGTTAATCATAGTCCATCACTTAATCACATAAATCACAGTTCAGACAATGTTAACCCCCGACACTTACCACATACACTTAGACACCGATAACTCGAAAAGCCCCGAAATCATAGTGAAACCCGACACTGCGACCACTGTATTTTGGAATCCGGCGGGTTTTATGTATCTTGAGGTCTGGGTGGACGGAAAATGTTCACCCTTCCCGTCTTCCATCCTTCCAATCTTCCTTTGCGTCCCTATTCTGCTTGATTTTTCACCGCAAGTCCTCTATAATAGGCATTAACGCCATCATTTGTTTGGCAACGTGAATCTTGAATCTAATTCCGAATCTGTAAGTTACAAGAACCGACAGTTTGTAGTAGTGCAATTCATTGCGCGTCTCGGGTCGGCTGTAACACTTGGATTTTGAAATCGTATCAGGAGGAACACCTATGGCAGCAACCTATCGCGCCGGCGCCATTGGCAGGACTGGCGGAGGCGACTTTGGCCACGGCTTGGACGTAGCCTACGAGGGAATCCCGAATGTAAAATTTATCGCGATCGCTGATCCTGACCCGATTGGTCGCCAGAAAGCCGTTGAACGCACCGGCGCCGAGCAATCTTACGCCGATTACAGAGAAATGCTGGAGAAGGCGAATCTGGATCTGGTGAGCGTCTGCCCGCGCTGGATAGACTGCCACGCCGAAATGGTAATCGCCTGCGCCGAAGCCGGAGTGAAAGGCATCTTTTGCGAGAAACCCTTTGCGCGGACATTGGCGGAATCCGACGCCATGGTTGATGCGTGCGAACGCAACGGAGCGAAAATGGCTGTCGCGCATCGGCGCGCAAGCGGCTATGAGCAGCACGCCAAGAAGCTGGTGGACGCCGGCGAAATTGGCGATATCCTCGTGATGCGCGGGCACGGCAAGGACGACCGCCGCGCCGGCGCGACGGATCTGATGGTCTTGGGAACGCATATCCTTGACAGCATGCGTTTTTTTGCGGGCTCCGATGTTGACTGGGCACACGGGCACGTCACCCAAGACGGAAAGGAGATCAGCCTCGAAGATGTCCGAGAGGGCGATGAGCAAGTGGGGCTCCTCGCTGGTAACGGCGCATCGGGGTATTACGTGTTCAAAAACGGGATACGGGCATCCTATGAATCTCACGCCGGCATTCCGCCCGGAGGTATAGATTCCGCGCGTTGGTTTGGATTTGAGGTGCATGGTAGCGAGGGGATTATCTCGCTCCGCAACTCCCCCAAAGGAGAAATGTACATCTATCCCTACGGCGCTTGGATTCCGGGCGAAGGAAACGGTAAATGGGAACGTGTCCTGCTTGAGGAATGGGAAAACCCGCCGGAGGGCCACACGGAACGCAGTAACCGGATGATTGTCGAAGAAATCATCCAAGCCATAGAAGAGGATGGCGAAGTGCGCAACTGTTCAAGCGGACGCGACGCCCGCGCCGCTCTTGAGATGATTATGGCTGTTCACGAATCTCAGCGGTTGGGAACGCGCGTATCTTTTCCGCTTGAAAACCGCGAAAATCCGTACGAAGTGTGGCGACGCGACGCGAAACCGAGTTTTTTCTTGAAAACTCGGTTTCTTCCACAGCGGAAAAGTGACCACTAATCTCGATTGTCTATTATTTGAACAGGCTCTAAACCTTTACGCGTGAACGAGTTTGTATACTCCGCGCTGTCAGAAATTGCGTCTTTTGTAGGAGCGATCTCCCGATCGCGACCTGTGTTCACCGTCGGTGCGGTTTCCAACCGCACCTACCGCCAGACGCTTGAAAACACGCAATTTTCAGCAGAGCGAAGTATGGATATACCATTTTAGGAGGAAACCTTATGGCATCCTATCGTGCGGCTGTAATTGGATGCGGTCGAATTGGCAGCACTATCGACGACGAACAAACGCATCGTCCGCAATTTCGCTACCCGTGGGCGCACGCGCCGGCATACGTTGAAGCAAAGGGTGTGGATCTGGTAGCCGGTTCAGACGTTTCCAAAGAACAGCTTGAGGATTTCAAGCGCCGCTGGAACGTCACCGCGCTTTACACCGACTATAAAGAGATGATCGCCAAGGAAAAGCCGGATATTGTCAGTGTCACAACCAAGACGACGGAACGCGCGGAGGTCGTTATTACGGCGGCTGAAGCGGGAGTCAAGGCAATCTATGCGACCAAACCGATATGTCGAACGCTGGCTGAAGCCGACGCAATGATTGACGCGTGTCGGAAACACGGCGTCATTTTCGCCATGGCGTGCCACAAGAACTGGAGCCCATGGCTGCAGATGTGTTTGCAGTCCATAAGGAGGGGAGATATCGGGAAATTCTCCTCGATGGTTGCCAACTACAGTTGGAGTTTTAACGGCGGACATAGTCACACGCTTGCGCTATTCCGCCAATTTGCGGATGCGCCGGCGAAATGGGTTTTTGGCAACATGGACAGCGATGAAGCCGCCGCCGGAGAAAAAGATTTGCAAGGCACCGGCATGATCTTCTACGAGAACGGAATTCGGGGGTTTCTGAACACCGGCGGCTGGCTAAACATTGACTTTATCGGGCGCGATGGATGGTTCAGTTGCAGGAACGAACACGCCGACTTCGAGATGTGGAGCCGCCACCCGGACACACGTGAACCCATCCGCCGTCAGTTTCCGAATCCGAAACGCCCCAGAAGTTCTCAACAAGCCGCCGTTGAAGGGATTGTCAAAAACCTGGACGAAGGCACGGAGCCGCTCTGTCCGGGCGAATTCGGACGCGAAGCCCTCGAAATCGCGGTCGCATTGCGCGAATCGCACCGGCGCGACGGCGAAAAGATTGACCTTCCCGTGCCGGATCGAAGCCTCGGTTTCCAAATTGATTGAAAATCAAACGATCGGATAGCGAGTGCGATAGTGATCCTCGCGTCCCCTGTAGGTGCGGTTTCCAACCGCACCTACAGGGGACGCTTGAAAACACGCAATTTCCAGCGGTGTGAAGTATAGAATACTGGTCGACTATAATCGTAGGCGGGGCATCTTGCCCCGCCTGCCATTTGGCAACTGTTACTTGATTCGTGTACGGCAACTTGACGAGGTGAAATATGAGGTTAGTGTTACTTTCTTTCAGTCACCACGGACGCGGCATGGCGCAGATAGCGCAACAACTCGGCAACGACATTGCCGGCGTAATGGATGCCGAGGAAGGACCGCGGCAGCGGCTTGTCGATGACTTTCAATGCCCCGGATTCGATACCGCCGCATCCTGCCTTGAGGCAATCAAGCCCGATGCGGCGCTCGTGGCGGGCAAGCATATCGAAATGCCGTCCCTTGTCGGTGCATGCGTGGATCGGCGCGTACCCTACCTGTTGGACAAGCCTTTTGCCGATTGTGCGGCGCGCCTGCGTCCGGTCGCCGAAGCCTCCGAAAAACACGGCGTTTTCAGCGCGCTGACGTTGCCCAACCGCGCCAGCCAAATCGTGAGTGTGGCAAAAGGAATGGTCGAAGACGGCTCGCTCGGCGACCTCGTCCTCTATAGCAGCCGGCTGAACAATGGACCGCCCTCCCGCTATGATCCGACGCCATCCTCTTGGCACAACGATCCGCAAATCTCCGGAGGCGGTTGCTGGGGGGTAGAAGCCGCCCACGGAATCGATACTTTTCTGCAGTTCGTGGGCGACAAACCTATCACCGTCGTGGGGGCGGTCATGTCAAATGCGACACACCGGCGTTGCGTCGAAGATATCGCCATGGGGATTCTGCGAACGGACGATGGCGTGACCGGAATCGTCGAATCGGGCTATTGCTATCCCTCCGGCGTGCGCGCCGGCGATCATTTCTTCCGTTTTGTCGGAACGAAGGCGTCGGTATTCCAGCAGTACAACACGGCTGGCGAGGCGATTGTCGAAATTCACACCACCGAAGGTGTTGAAGTTGTCGAAAACATCTCGCGCGGAGGCATGCACGGCGTCATGGACGAAGCCCTGTCGGCGATAAGCGAAGGACGCGCCTTTGAGCCAGGCATCCTTACTGCGGTTCGCGTGCTTGAAGTCCAAGATGCCGTCTATGACTTCGCTCGAAAGTCAACTATGACGAATGGACCCCATGAAATGGGCGCGCCTGCCCCGCGTCCATAGATCAACGGATCGAATAGCGCAAACTCACGATGTCACAGTCTGAAGGTGTCACAATTGATGAAATCGACTACCCGTTGGTTCATGTTCCGGCCGGACCGTTCCTCATGGGAACAATTCCCGCGCCGTTTCGGAAAACCGACCATGAAGAACCGCAGCGCGAGGTGACGCTTGACGCTTTCTACATCGGCAAGCTGCCCCTGACCAACGCGCAGTATTCACAATTCCTCCAGGCAACGGGGCACAACCTCCCCCATTTCCATGACAATCCGCGTTTCGACGCCTCCGACTGCCCGGTTGTGGGCGTCGGTTGGTACGACGCCTTGGCGTACCTGACTTGGCTTAACGAACTTACCAATAGGTCTTACCGCCTGCCGACCGAGGCGGAGTGGGAGAAAGCCGCCCGCGGAACGGATGGACGCATTTATCCGTGGGGAAATGAGTGGGATTTCGCCAAGGGAAATTTCGGCGAAATTCGGCTCAAGCGGACGACACCCGTCGGCAGTTATCCCGGCGGAGTCAGCCCTTACGGCTGCCTTGACATGGGCGGAAATGTCTACGAATGGTGTTACGATTGGTTCCACCCGGAAACGTATAAATATGACCGCGCAGAAAATCCCTGCGGCGCCGCGGAGGGCAGGCGCAAAGTCATTCGCGGCGGCTCCTGGGTCCCCCGCGGCGAATTTGCGGCGCGGTGCGCCAATCGGGCGGCTTACGAACCGACGCAAAGAGTGCACAATGTCGGCATACGGATAGCGATGTCGGCGGCATCTTGAAAATTCATTTTGGGTGAAATCCTATGCCTTGAAACCATCAAGTGAGCGGATAGCGAGTGCGATAGAGATCCCTTTTTTCCTCAAAACTCGGTTTCTTCTGTAACAGAAAAGTGTCCACTAATCTTGATTGTCTATTATTCAAACAGACTCTAAAGCGCGTCTAACACTAATTCCGAATCTATAGGCTACAAGAACCGGCAGTTTGTAGTTGCTCAATTCATTGAGCGCCTCCGATTGATTGTAACATTTATACTTTGCGCTGCCGAGAATTGCGTGTTTTCAAGCATCTGGTCCGTAGGATCAAGCGAATGAATAATGAGTGCGATAGAGATCCGCTGGGTTTCCAACCGCACCTACCGCGAACACACGTCGCGACCTGGAGATCGCTCCTACAAAAGACGCAATTTCTGACAGCGCGGAGTATAGATTTTGAATTCGTATTACAAGCCTCACAATCCGCCGACCGTAAGTTGATGCCCCATGCCGCGCATCTCTCCCCGAAACTGACAAATGCCTCCAAAAGACACCTTACAATTCCGTCGTAATCTTTTCGCTTGGTTCAAAGCGCACCATCGCCGCCTTCCTTGGCGCGAGGCGAGCAATCCGTACCACATTTGGGTTTCGGAGGTGATGCTTCAGCAAACTCAGGCGAACAAGGTAGTGGAATACTACCAAAAGTTTATCGACAGATTTCCCACGCTTCAACATCTGGCTGAGGCAGAACTGGGAGACGTTCTAAAACAGTGGGAGGGGTTGGGATACTACGCCAGAGCGCGAAATCTTCGCAAAGCGGCGAAAATTCTTGCGGAGCGGATGGACGGGGAAATTCCGGCGGACTATGCCTCCTTCCGAGAGTTGCCCGGTGTGGGGGATTACACCGCCGCGGCGGTGTTAAGCATTGCGTTTGACCGTCCGTATGCGGTTGTGGATGGGAACGTGAAACGCGTGATTGCCCGGCTGTTCTTGATTGATTCTCCCATAAATCATTCCGCGTCGGCGAAAATCCTCCAAGCAAAAGCGGACTCTTTACTTGACCGCGATGCGCCCGGACGTTTCAATCAAGCGATGATGGAGCTCGGGTCAAAAATCTGCCGACCAAAATCCCCGCTCTGTGTTGTTTGCCCGGTAAACGAGTTTTGTGGCGCCTTCCGTACAGCGCGCCAAGATGAATTCCCCGTGCGCGTCAAATCCAAGCCAACCCCCGAATACCAAATTGCCGTCGGCGTTGTTTACAAGGGGGATTACGTGTTAATCACCCGGCGTAAAGCCGAGGGTTTGCTCGGAGGGCTTTGGGAATTTCCCGGCGGCAAAATTAAGCCGGACGAAACCGCCGAAGCCGCTTGTATCCGCGAGATACGGGAGGAGGTCGGTCTCGCTGTTGAAGGGCTGGATTTCCTTACCCGCGTCAAACACGCCTATTCGCATTTTAAAATCGTCGTAGATGTCTTCTGTTGCCGCTATCGCGCCGGCGACGTGATTTTGAATGGCCCCGTGGATCATCGGTGGATTCGACTTGACGAAATTGACCGATACGCCTTTCCCCGCGCCAATCTCAAGTTCATTCCGTTGTTGAAACCGAATTTGCGCCGAAGGGAATAATTCTCATCATGCCGTATGTTCCGGTTCGTAGTAGTGCAATTCATTGCACGTCCACGGGCTGTTTTACGTAAGTTGGTTTGAACGCAAATCCATGAAACGGTTCTTGTAGGGAATAACGATCGTTATTCCCTACGAATGCAGGACACGCCCCCGTCCACAGGATAGCCGCGCCCTGACACAACACCGCCAAACGCCCCAAAATCGTAGTGAAACCCGACACTGCGACCATTGTATTTGAGAATCCAGCGGGTTTTATGTATCCATCTGGCTTGAGGTATGGGTGGACGGAAAATTTTCACCCTTCCACCCTTCCAATCTTCCTTTTCCCCTCCCTTTTTCCTTGACATTTAGTCCCGTCATCAAATATAATTTAGGAATGCCTAAATAATTTTCGAGGACTAGGCTAACTGTTTTTTTAGGACATACTGGAGAAACGCGATGCACACTCAGGCGGTAGAGGATTACCTCAAAGCAATCTACAAACTGGCGGACAAAGAAGACAAAGTCACGACATCCCTTTTGGCGGATTTTTTGAACGTGACGCCCGCCTCGGCGACGGGTATGCTAAAAAAGCTAAAACAGATGAATCTGGCGGTCTATGAACCCTATAAAGGGGTGGATTTGACCGAAGCGGGACGGAAAATCGCTTTGGAGGTAATACGCCACCATCGATTGGTAGAACTTTACTTGGCTGAAGCGCTCGACGTGCCGTGGGACCAAGTGCATGAGGAAGCCGAGAAGTGGGAGCATGTACTATCCGAGGATCTTGAAGATCGGATTGACGCCATACTGGGTCATCCGACTGCCGACCCGCACGGCGCGCCAATACCCAATCGGGATGGCACCGTCGCGATGCCCGCATTGAGCCCCTTGACCGATCTCGAAGCGGGACAGACAGGAATCATATCCGAAGTCAGCGATCACGATTCGGCGCTATTGCGTTATCTTGGGGAGATGAATCTGTACCCGGAAACGGAGTTCACGGTGCTTGACGTGGCGCCATTCAATGGTCCGATAACTATCCGCAGTGAAAATTCCGAAAAAATCTTGGGCGTGGAAGTTGCCGGATATATCTACGTGAGGCTAACCTAAAAGTGTTCCTGTCCCGTATACTGGTTCATTCGCTAAGTATTTGGCGCTTGTTGAAACCATCAAACGAATGGATAATGAGTGATCAAGCGAATGAATAATGAGTGCGATAGAGATCCCATAGAGATCCCTTTTTTCCTCAAAACTCGGTTTCTACCCAGCAATTCTCATTTTGGAACCGGGATTCTATGAAGCCAAGGCGCCTTTGAGATTTTCGCTCCAGAGGATTGTCATGTTGATAATACGACTTCGTGGACTCGTGAAATTCGACGTATTTTAGCCCCAGAGGGGCGGCAGGTTTGTAGAAACGTGGATACCCCAAATCCAAAGCCCCAGCGGGGCGACAGGTGTAAAGCTGGACTTCGCACAAAATCATAAGATTCTGACCCAAGAATGACATCAGATGGGCTCGCGTCCCGCTGTCTATACAGTCTCCACTAGACACAATCACTTGGCAAATTCAAAATGAGAATTGCTGGTTTCTTCCCGGCATCAAACCGACTTCATGTTACTAATTTGATTCACTCATCACAGGCGGTACACACTGACAATCATGGCAATCCCTATAATCACAGTTCAGACAACTGCCAAAACGCCCCAATAGTGCTATCCATGTAGGAGACAACCACTGAGCTGCAATGACTAAGATTTTCTAATCTGCGTTAATCCGTGTTTATCCGCGTCCCTGTTCCGCTTATCTGTATGAAATCAACTGATGCCGCCCGCATTTCGGGAAAAATCCCGGTTTCAGAAAAATCTTCGTTTCCCAAAGTCGCGTTGCAATTTTTCTTGAACTTAAAAACGTTATGTGTGTGTAGTATAATACATGATACTTGGAAGACACTGCCCCCAAAAATTTTTGTCAACCCGTCGTTATTCGGTGGATGCAAGCCCGTTTTTGCAGGCGAAATTAACCCATGTAGAGGCGAACCTTTTGCGAGTGTTAACATCTTGTTCACCTTCGCGCGGGCGTGAACCCGCGTCATCACTGGAAAGCGCCGAGGCGAATCAGGTGAACGCGCCCCGAAAATCTGCCGTTTGTTCACCTTTTTGTGCCTATTGCAGTTCACCTTTTGAGCGTATTTTTCACCAAAAATAGGAAAAAATCATCCCGATGCCATCAAAAGCGCGCTTTTGTTCACATGAAAAACTGTGAAGCGCTTACCGAGAGAAAATCGCGTGACTTGCGTCCTAAAACGCTTAACTTAATCCCTATGGGGTGGGCGCTGCCCGCCAGCCTTTGCATTATGCGTATACTTGGAATTTTTCTGATTATCACCTCAATTGTGTTCATGCTGTCTTGCGGACGACAGGACAAAAGCAAAAAACACAGCGATGGGGAACTTAATGTTGTTACGACAGTTGGCATGATCGCCGACATCGCGAAAATCGTTGGCGGCAATTATGTGAACGTGACAGGGCTTATGGGGCCCGGCATAGATCCGCATCTCTACAAAGCGACTGCCGGAGACGTTTCGCGACTGTCTGGAGCGGATGTCATTTTCTATAACGGCTTGCATCTTGAAGCCAAAATGGCTGAAGCGCTGCAGCGGATGTCAAGCCAAGTGAAAACAGTTGCCGTTACCGATCGAATTGACCCGTCAATGCTGCTCAGACCTCCGGAGTTTGAGGGCGCGCACGATCCGCATGTTTGGTTTGATGTGACGCTTTGGAAAAAAGCCGTCGAAATAATTCGCGATACGCTTGTTGAGGCGGACGCCGAGCATTCGGAAAGTTACCGACAAAATTCAAAGGTTTATCTCGCGAAGCTTGATGAACTTCACGAATACGTGAAAACGCAAGCGAAACAAATACCGGAAAATCAACGCGTGCTTGTTACCGCGCACGATGCCTTCAACTATTTTGGTCGGGCTTACGGCTTTCAAGTACACGGACTGCAGGGCATTAGCACGGCGACGGAAGCCGGCGTCGCGGATATTCAAGAACTCGCCAAGTTTATTGTCCAAAGGCGAATTCCCGCGATGTTTGTCGAAACCTCGGTCTCATCGCGAAACATCGAAGCGGTTCAGGCCGCGGTTAAGTCGCGAGGGTTCGACGTAGAAATCGGCGGCAATTTATTCTCTGATGCCATGGGCGATCCGGGAACTCCCGAAGGCGCCTACATCGGTATGATTCGCCACAACATCGACACCATTGTGAAGGCCCTCGCGCCATCCGAATGATACGCAATGTATAACTCGGATAACGGGGTGGAATGGCGTTTCAATGGCAGGGCTTTGAATCCGTTCCACGGCAAACAGACGTTTGGTAGGAGGCAAAAATGGCGAACTATTCCGGCGCGTTGGCGATTGAAGTTGAGGATCTCACCGTAGCCTATCGAGAGCAACCTGTGCTGTGGGATGTGGACCTAAACGTCCCGGCCGGGGTAATGATGGCTATCGTGGGCCCTAACGGCGCGGGCAAGACCACACTTATCAAATCGATTCTGGGCTTGGTGCGTTCGGCGGCCGGGCGCGTTTCAATCTATGGCCAATCCTATTCTGCCCAACGGCGTCTCGTCGGTTACGTCCCCCAGCGAGGCAGCGTCGATTGGGACTTCCCCACGAGCGTGTTGGATGTCGTAATGATGGGGCGATACGGCGCGCTTGGCTGGATACGCCGCCCGAGGTCCAAGGAGCGAAAACTGGCGCTGGAGGCGCTGGAAAAAGTCGGGATGCAAGATCTCGCGCCCCGACAAATCAGCCAACTCTCCGGCGGGCAGCAGCAGCGTGTTTTTCTCGCGCGTGCGCTTGTTCAAGATGCGCAAATCTATTTTATGGACGAACCGTTTCAGGGCGTGGATGCGACAACCGAACGCGCGATTGTCGCGCTGCTGCAAGAATTGCGCGCCGCGGGAAAAACTCTCGTTGTCGTCCACCATGACCTGCAAACGGTCGTGGATTATTTCGACTGGGTTGCTCTGCTCAATGTACGGCGTATTGCGAGCGGCCCAGTCAAAGACGTGTTTACCGAGAAAAATCTGCGACTCACATACGGCGGCAGAATTGCGTTTCTGAGCCGTAACGGTGATGAACCTGACGAGACGGAAGCCGCGTCGCATGTGATTGGAACGGGGGAGATTAAGAATAGTGGTACTGGAATTGGGGAGAGACCTACTCTTTGATTATACGCTGCGAACGGTGGCTCTGGGTTCGGCGACGCTTGGCATCGTGAGCGGCGCCCTCGGATCTTATGCCGTGCTGAGGAAGCAGAGCCTGCTCGGAGACGCGATTTCCCACGCGACTCTGCCCGGCGTCGCGCTGGCGTTCCTATTGACACGGAGCAAAGCCCCGCTCGTTCTTGTGATTGGCGCCGCGATAGCCGGATGGATTGCCACGCTGCTCGTGATCAGCATTGTCAACAACACTCGGATTAAAGAGGATGGCGCGCTTGGCTTGGTGTTATCGGTCTTCTTTAGCTTGGGTTTGGTTTTGCTCACGGTAATTCAGAAAATGCCTACTGCCAAGCAATCGGGCTTGGACACTTTCCTGTTTGGGCAAGCCGCCGCGCTCTTGGAGCGCGATGTCATAACCATGGCTTCGCTTGGCGGAGCGACTATGATCATTATGCGTCTCTTTTGGAAGGAGTTTAAGCTGCTGTGTTTCGACTCGGGTTTTGGGGCGAGCTTGGGGTTCCCGATGGCGGTTCTTGATGTCCTGCTGATTACACTCCTCGTGATCGCTATTGTGTTGGGGCTTCAAACGGTCGGCGTCGTACTGATGAGCGCCATGGTGGTGGCTCCCGCTGCCGCGGCGCGACAGTGGACGGATCGGCTCGGAGTGATGGTTGTTCTGTCCGCGCTTTTTGGCGCGATTGCCGGCGTCAGCGGCGCTGTCATCAGCAGCGGCGCCGTTCAAATTCCTACGGGCCCCACTATCGTGCTTTCTATCAGCGCGATTGTGGCGCTTTCAATCGCCTTCGCTCCCAATCGCGGACTCGTCTGGAATTGGATTCGCGATCAGCGTGAGCGAAGGAAACTCCGGATCGAAGTTGTGTTGAGCGACCTATACACGCTTGCGTCGCAACACACCGACCTCCGACACAGTCATTCCACGGGGGCGCTGGAAGCGATGAGCGCCAACCGGAGCAACGTGCGCCACAGTCTCAGGGAGTTGGTCTCGCTCGGCTGGGTGGAAAACGTCAATTCCGACGAATGGGCGTTGACATCGGAGGGAGTTGTTCAGGCACGGAATATCGCCGGTCGGGGGAGGTAGGGAGCGCCGATATGTCGTCTGAAGCGCTGGAGATTCAGTTGATAGCGGCAGTTGTGGCGGTGGCGTGCGCCCTGCCCGGCGCGTTCCTCGTATTGCGCCGTATGGCAATGATGAGTGATGCGATTAGCCACGCCATTCTCGTTGGCATCGTGCTGGCGTTCTTCGTTACGGCAGACCTTACATCGCCGCTCCTAATCATTGCCGCCGCGGCGACCGGCGTGCTGACCGTGAGCCTCGTAGAACTGCTGAATCGTACCAGACTGATACGCGAAGACGCCGCCATCGGAATCACGTTTCCGGCGCTGTTTAGCATTGGCGTTATACTCATTGCTCGCTATGCGAGTGACGTTCACCTTGACACTGACGCCGTTTTATTGGGAAAACTGGCTTTCGCGCCGTTCAATCGCTTTGAGTTGTTTGGCGCCGATCTCGGACCTCGCGCGCTTTGGGTCATGAGCGCTATTTTGTGCATTAACGTCCTCTTTATAGCGTTTTTCTTCAAGGAACTGAAACTGGCTACATTTGACGCGAATCTTGCGGCGACCCTCGGTTTCTCTCCGGCGCTCATTCACTACGGTTTGATGACGCTGGTTTCGATTACGGTAGTCGGGGCGTTTGATGCGGTTGGTTCAATTTTGGTGGTTGCCTTGATGATCGCGCCTGCCGCTACGGCCTACTTGCTCACCAATCGACTGTCGCGAATGATTGGGATTAGTGGGATAATTGGCATAGCGAGCGCGGTTGGAGGGTACTGGTTCGCGCACCATCAAGATGCTTCGATTCCCGGTTCGATGGGATTGATGACGGGCGTTTTCTTTGGATTGGCTTTTCTCTTTGCTCCGAATCGCGGCATCGTCGCCATCGCTCGACGCCGCGCCAGTCAACGCTGGGAATTTGCGCAGACAATGCTTGCCATTCACCTATTCAGTCATGAAGGGTTGCCCGAAGCGGAACGGGAGGCGCACGTTCATCACCTGAGCAGCCATCTGCATTGGGAGCCGGAGTTCGCGCACCAAGTCGTCCGAAACGCCGAGCGTCGCGGATTCATTCGCAATCGGTCCGGGCGATTAAATTTGACCGCGCAAGGACGGGAACTGGCGCGGCTTGCCCTCGTAAGATAAGAACCTTTCCCTTTCAGTCCGCTGTCTTGACGCTGCCCCATGTCGTCGCTCGTTTCCCTTTCGACTGAACAGAAACCCCCTCGTTTGTAACGGCAAACACTTCGCAATTTTCAATGCCGTCTGGATCGCCAAGAGGGGTATCCACGCGATGTCGACCATTTATCGAGTCCTCGCCAACCCAAATTGCCTTGAGGATATGCGTGCCATTGGTAATCTGGATATTGTCCGCCATCATGCCGAACTTTCCGAGCAATGTCGCGCGATCTTCCGGTTTCTCCGTGCCTAGGCTGACCGCTGCGATTGTCTCGCCCGCAAGTTCATCTAACGGGAGTTTGTAATGCCTCCAATCCGCGTCAAGAGCGGTTACGACTTCCCCGATTTGGTTTCCCTCGGCCGTATGGACAAATACCCCTCCGGCGCTATAGACACTCTCAACCGGGAACGCCAACTGATACTCCAAAAACGCCCCCGCCTCAACCGCCATCTCACCCTCCCAAATAGGAATGAAACATTCGACCAATGCGTTCGGATCGGAAATATCCCCTTGCAGCAAGAGGAATTTATCCCCTTGAATGTGTTCGGTGATGGTGGGGTCGCGTGCTTCAATCCTTCCGGAAACGGTTGTGACATCAACTGCGATTCCGTTCGGATTTGACAACTCAACGTCGACAAGCTCAATCATGGAGTCTTTATATTCGAGCGCCTCGAAAGTTGCGCGCAGCAGAGTCCCCTCGCCATTTCCGACGCCAATCAACGATGCCGCCGCAACGGGCGGAGCGAGCGTGGCGGCGCCGGTTGCCAAATCAACTTCAACCCGATTGGGTTCGAGAAGAAAGATTTCAACGTCCGCGAGATTTTTGATATCGGGATCGCCCGGCAAATAATCGCCAAACTCCATGTCAACAAACGAAAGGGCAGTCGCGTCAAATCTAAGGTTCAGTTGATAGGCGGAGACATTCTCGGCGTTCGCGATATTCACGTTAATCACGAATTTTTCACCCGCCGGAGGCGACTCGATTACGGCGGGATCAATCGATAAAACCGCCGCCGCAAATGCGAGCGACGGGATAGTTAGGCATACGGCTGCAAAACTGGCAACTATCCTGAAGAAACAGTTCACGGTTATTCCTCCCTGATATAACTACAATTTGGAACTTGGCAAATCGACCTATTCACATCATTATGGTTTGAATACTGTTGCGCATAGTGTGTTTCAGTTATACTATATATGAAGGGCGGATACCAACCGTTGCGCTGTACATCAAACCGGTACGCGGGCATTCTGCCCCGAATCGGAAAGATTTGATTGACGCTATTATTGGATTGCGAATATATGGTATCATAAAGCCTGCGCCAGATTCCGTGTCCGATCAAACGTGAAAAGCCCAATACCCAAGTTTGCAAACAGAAACGAATCAAAATCAATCTTGGTTTAGCCTCTGTCGGGGATATTGATGGGCGCTGTGCCACATCGTCGGACATATAGTGTAGTGTCAAGTCGTGACGGTGTCAAGGAGTTTCGTCGCGCCGACCAAACCTAGTTTTTCTTGACGCCTCGGTTTCTGCACGCGATTGCGAGAGTTCTTCGGCAGACCTCTCACTTAACATGAAGACTTAGGACCGCAATAGATGTCTCCAAATTCCGAATTGAAATTCTCATCGGCGTCTATCCTCGAAAAACCGTTCGCAACACATAAGCCTCGCCTCGCTTTTGATGGGGAAACCGCAGCGGATTGGAGGGCGTGGCGCGAAAAGTTGCTGCCGGAACTGTGGGAGCGGTTCTGTCCCTTCCCCGACAAAGCGGCGCCGCTCAACCCTCGGGTCCTCTCGACACAGAGGTTTGACGCGTTCACACACCACAAGGTGGTCTACTACTCGCGTGAGGACGCGCCGATCCCGGCGCACTTGCTCATTCCGCACGGCATCGCGGGAAAAACTCCAGCCGTCCTCTGCATTCACGGTCACGGACGGGGCGGCAAGGAGGATGTCGCGTTCGGTTCCGGGGAATACGGCGTTCCGTATGGACGCGCGCTTGCGGAACGCGGCGTCGTCACGTTATGCCCCGACAACGCCGGAATGGGCGAGCGGGCGCACCCCAGCGGCGGCTGCGACTTCCTGTGGCGCCGTCTCAATTTGCTCGGTTACGACCTCACGGGTTACCGAGTCTACGACCTGATGCGCGGGGTTGATTACCTCCAGAGCCTGCCGGAGGTCGACGGGGATCGAATCGGAAGCGCCGGTTTGTCCGGCGGTTGTTGGCTCGGCATGGTTCACGCCGCGTTGGACGGGCGTGTCAAGGCGGCTGTGTTGAGCGGTTTTTTCACAACCTTCGCGCAGACCTCGTGGGTAGGCCACTGCATCTGTCATCATCCCAAGGGCATCGGCGAACTATGCGAGATGCCGGATATTGCCGGGCTGATCGCGCCGCGCCCCATCTTTGTCGAATGGGGAGTTGAGGACACGAGCCGACCGGTTCACCCGGCGTTCGAGATGGCGCGGAAGATTTATCGGGCAGCCGACGCCGCGGAAAACATTGCGCGGCATGAATTTGATGGCGGGCATCTATTTTCCGGGGAGAAGTCGCTGCCGTGGTTGGTTCGGAACCTATAAAGCGAGTAAATCAGAAATCAGCAGGAGGTCGTAGTTCCACATTAAATCATTCAAAGTCAAGGAGGGGAAATTGATGAAAACACATCAAATTGTCTTTACCGAAAAGAACAGAGCCGAACTGCTTGAAACCGAGATGGACGACCGACTCGCGCCCAACCAAGCCTTGGTCAAGGGCGAACATTCCGTCGTCAGCGCGGGAACCGAGGGCGCAGGCTTCACGGGGTTGGTACAGCAGATGCCCTTCGGCGGCGGCGGCGCTTATCCGATGACCACCGGCTACGGCCATCTCGGCGAAGCGCTGGAGGTCGGATCCGACGTCACCATGTGCAAGCCGGGCGATCGCGTTCTGAGTTTTTCGAATCACGCCACTCTGGTGAAAGCCGATGCCGTGCGACTCGCTTTGCCGACGCCGAAGGACGCCGCCGGGGAGAAGATTGTCTACGCACGGATGGCGGGCGTCAGCATCACGGCGCTCCGATCGTCTTCGGTTCAGCCGGGCGACACGGTTCTCGTAATCGGCATGGGGTTGGTGGGCAACTTCGCGGCGCAACTTTTCCAGATGGCGGGCGCGGACGTTCTCGCGTCGGAGATTAGCCCGCTCCGAATCGAAAAGGCGAAGGCGTGCAATATTGAACGGATTGTGAATCCGAACGAAGTTGACCTGCACGAGTACGTCATGGACTGGACGAAGGGGCAAGGGGTTCACATCGCCATTGAGGCGATCGGCGTCAGTGAACTCGTCGCCGAGGCGGTAATGTTGACGCGACGTTACGGTGAAACCATTCTGCTCGGAAGTCCGCGTGCAAAGGCGGTCTTTGACGCCACGCCGATGCTATTGCGGATTCACCTTGAAGCCATCCGAATGATCGGATCGTTGGAATGGCGGTGGCCCCCGCATGAAGTGGAACGGTCTAAATACAACACCGCCGACAACTACCGGCAACTGGTGGATTGGATTGCCGAGGGCCGAATCATCGTAGACCCGTTGCGGACACACACGGCGTCACCGACGGACTGTCAAGAGGTTTACACCGGTCTGACGACGAAGCGGGATGAATATCTGTCGGCGGTGTTTGATTGGAGCCGGTTGGATGCGTAGGGGAATAACGATCGTTATTCCCTACAGGTTTAGAAGGAAAGAGTCGAAAGGAGAGAAGACTGGAAGGTTCCTTTCCACGTCGCACTCAAAATGTCAATATCCTGCATAATTGCAACCTTAATTACCTCACTCCTTGTCGCCGCAAACGCCGAGGAATACATCACGGCGCATGATCTGCTCTCGCCGGAGATGTTTCCGGACGCCAGTTTCGGGATGGCGGTTGAAACGGTCGAAGACGGCGCCGAGGCGCAAGTTACCACAACCGGCGGCGTCTTCCGTATTCGCAAAGAGCTTGACGCGATCGAATGCGATCAACGAATTCCCGCGCCGCGTCAGGTCGCGACGCTGAAGTTGCCCACCGGCAGCTTGCGCGGCGTCAAACTCGTTCATCACAGCTCGGGCGCGGTTATTTTTGAGGGGGAGGGGACAACGCTGCGGATTAACGGCGATTCGACCCTGATGATCGCCCCCGGCAAACACGGCGATATTAGGGCAGAACTCGCATTTTTGCCGGACTGCCATTTCGGAGGCGGCGGCAATCACAACTTTTTCGACCCTGGCGGCGGCATCAGTTTCTTTGACAACGGGGACAGTCCCGACCCGCTGGTGGAGTTGGAGCGCACGCCCATCACCGTAACGTGGGGTTGGCGCGCCGATGCGGTCTTCTGGAGCGTCGTAAGCCCGCCGAAACCGTTCGACTGGGACGCCAGTTTCCAGCGCTACGCCGGACAGGGATCCAGCCATTTGCGGTACGTTTATCCCTCCGACGGTGAAATCGAGGCGGCGTCCAAACAGGCGAGCATTCTGTTCCTGCACTCCGAAATGCTGTTGTGGAAGGCGTGGCAGACGGATTTGACGCCGCGCGACCCCGAGAAGTTGGCGCGCGTCATCAATACCGCCCACGATCACGGAATGAAGGTGATTGTCTATACGACGCCGGTGTGGTTTCTCAAGAACACGCCCCGCGAACCAGAGCAGCAGATCGATCCGACGCCCGGACCGATGGGCACGGTGCCGCACTGGGGCAGACCGGACAACGCCGATCTCTTCTTCCAGCAGATCGCCCGCGTATTCAAGGAGATGTCGTTGGATGGGTTCTATTTCGACGGGATTTACGGGGCACCCGAGCATCTCGCGGCGAGTTATCACCTGACCCGTGCGGCGCGAGAATTGGTGGGCGATGACGGCATACTGATTTACCACGGAACGGGTGACGCGCCAAGCGTCGGCGGCAGCCGGACCTACTGTCCCTCGTTGAACGCCTACTATAACTACATCTTGCGAGGCGAGGGCGAAGAAAAACGCACCGATCCGGAATACGTCCGTTATTTCCTGTCCTCGTATAACCTGAGCAACAGCGTCTGTTTGTCGCTCTACAGAACCGACGAAATCCCGTCGGCGGAACAGATTGATTTGACGCTCCGCGCCAATGTGCGTTACCCGATGCCGCTCGGTATGCTGGTCGGGGACAGCCCCGAGCGAGCGCATTTTCAGGAGCATTACTTTTCGCGGCTGACGCCATCGCTTAAAGCGGAAATCGCGGACGATCTCGCACGGCGCATAGGCGCTCTCGATCGCAAACTGGCTCGCGCGCGTGCGCTGCGTCGGAGACTCGCGAAGGAGCGCGAACTGGGAAAACATCTTAAGCCGGAAGACTTCTTGGCGTCGGACATACCGCTCCGGGGCGGGCATTGGCGTTTCGAGGAGCCGTACGGGCTGGGCGTGTTCGACAGCCGCGCCCCGCAAATCAACGGGATCTTTGATGGCGGGGTCGTCAGGGCACAAACGACTGCCACTCCGTCCGTGCCGCGACTTGGACTCGTTAACGAACATTCCATGGAATTTGACGGCGTCAAAGGGTCATACGTGCGCATAGGCGGCGAGGACGACCTCAACGTGGGCGCGGAGGATTTTACGCTCGAAGCCTGGATCTATCCGCGAATCGTGAAGAGTGTGGGAAAGATGATGATCGCCGGAAAATACATCTCGGGCATAACCGATCCGCCGGATGTCGGCTTTGTGTTGGGGCTACTCCCGCAATTCGGTCACCACAACCTCACGTACAAAATCCACTTTGAGGGAAGAGACAGCCGCGACCTTACGCGAGTCGGATCCGAGAAATCGTTTCTCATCGAAAGCCGCGAATTGGGGTTTGAGGAGTGGCGCCACATCGCCGGCGTGCGTCACGGTGAGGCGATCAAACTCTACATTGACGGGACTTTGGTTGGGACGGCGCCTATCCCCGCACACTGGAACCTCTCCAGCAATCAACTGTTCACTGTCGGAGCGGGCCAAATGAGCGCTCACGGCACGTTTCACGCGAATTTTGACGGATTTATCGACGAAGTGCGTTTAACAATCGGCGAGGCGTTGCCACCGTCGCAATTCCTTAATGCGACGCCGGAATGAGCGGAGATGGTGGGCCGTGCCCACCCTACATATACTACGGCAGCAAACTCTAATTGCCGCGCAAATCTTGTCATACTTCGACGGGTTCTCTGCGAAGTTCTTGAGGAGGTTGGTGCACAACACGTGGGGCGACATTATGTAATCCCCAATAATCTATAAGCAATGCTTTGGCATCCTCAGGTTTTCTCGTATAATGAGCAATAACGCTTATCATCAATTGTGCTTCGCTATCATCTGATTCAACGTCCGATTCAACTTTTGTTGCACACTCGAAATTCTCTTTAGCCTTATCAAATTCTTTCGTGTAAAAGTAGGCAGAGCCTCGAACATAATACACTTCACGTACCAATTCCAAGTCTTTGTCCTTTTGCGCTTTAATCAGTAGGTCGGTGGCTTCTAAAAAGGCTGGAAAAAACCCAGTCTCCATGAAGTCGCTAACAACAGCGTTGAAAAAGTGTTTGGCATATTCGGAGTCTGATAACTCTTCTAACAAGAAATCGCCATAACTGCTCATATCAGGTTTCCTTCCTTGTATTCCTTCAAGTAGCGGCGTGATTTCTTAATGCTCCTCTGTTGCTTGAATTTTTTATCACTGCCATCATAAAATTATAATCCGAGTATGCTAGTTTTGTCTACCAAAATGTTACTGTTGCCTTGAAATTGCGCAATTGTGTTACAAATCCGGTCATAGCATACTCTCTGAACGCCTTGTAGTTGTCCGTTCTCGGTGGATGGCAAGAGGCGCGAGGGGAGGACGTATTTAGGTGAATCGCTTGTGAAAATGACTATAACACCTCAACCGTTTCTGGATTGGTACGATATTTGGCCCGGGCAAGCCGGACGCGACGAACACGGTCGGAGTTGGCTGGAAGCCCCGCCCCAAGGCGTTCGCTTGCGAGTGCAACCGGCGCGGATGTCGGACATCTTTTTTCACCCAGAACGCCCTTGGGAAGCGGGTGGTCTGGGACCCAAAGTGATTCTCTTTGACGAGGGACGCTATCGCATGTGGTACGGGGTCGCCGCCTCCCCGGATTTCCACGAGAACTTCGTGTGTTACGCCGAGAGCGATGACGGGTTCGACTGGGCGCGCCCTGAATTGGGGGTTTACGAATTTCAAGGGAGCGCGCGGAACAATATCGTCTGCGATCAGAACACGTTCACGCTGAATGCCGTGTTTGTGGACCCGTCCGCGCCCGCGTCGGAACGCTACAAGGCGATTAACCCGGACTCGCAGTACTATCTGCGCGGCGCGTTAGCCCCCGATACGGGAGAGACCAAACTGAAGATTCGGGAAATCCGACGGCGGATGGAATTGGAGGGGCGTACCCCGGCGGAGATTGACGCCGAAGCGGAAATACGCCGGACGCTGCGCGGGGCAGTCTCGCCGGACGGATTTCGCTGGAGGGTAATCGACGAGCCGCTGCTTGATGTCGGGAAAACCATGCTCGACACCCAGAACATCGCCGCCTACGATGAGGACGCGGGAGAGTATGTCGCCTACCTTCGCGGGCACGTGGGACGCCGCCGCTGCGTCCGACGGACGGGCGGGGTGGACTTTGGGGACTGGCATGAAACGCGGATGGTGATGATGCTCGATCCGCAGGATGAACCGGACGAGGACATCTACACATCGGCATACTGCCGCTGCCCCGGAAGCGGGAGGCGCCTGATGTTCCCGTCGATTTTCCACCGTCTGGCGGCGACGCTCGACGTGCATCTGGCGACGAGTCGGGACGGGTGGAACTGGAGCCGACCGGAGCGAAAGCCTATCATCGGCTGCGAGATAGGTGACGAGGTGTACGGCTGCGTCTTTGCCCGACCGAATCTGTTGGCGCTGGGAGACACCTGGGGGTTGCCCTGTTTCTGCATCGACCAGCGTCACGACACCTGGGGCGCCGGACCCTACAATCAACGGGATTACCGTTGGGCGCTCTGGAAGCCGGATCGGCTGGTGGCGTTGGAGGCGACGACCGAGGGGCAATTCACCACCATCAATCGGTTATGTGAAGGGGAAGGGATGTTGCTGAACTACCAAACCCGGATCGGGGGATGGGTGAAAGTCGCCCTCGTGCATTCCCCGTCCACGCCGCCGACGCCGGTGACGGCATTGGAGGGTTTCGGCATGGATGATTGTGATCCGCTGGAAGGCGATGAAGTTTCGAAGAGGGTGACTTGGAACGGGAGTGGGGATTTGTCGTCGCTGAAGGGACGGGACATCTGCGTGCATATCCGCATGTCGCGCGCCAAGTTGTTTTCGTTGGCGTTCTGACCGCGCCTTGAGTCGTAGGGAATAACGATCGTTATTCCCTACAAAGCTTAACAATCAGGGGGCTAATCGGTGCAGGTAGGGCAACGGGCAAATCATCATGTTGGCTGAGTTCCGTAACCAAAACGTTCAAAAAGGGAGATGACAATATGGCTGAATCCGATGTTCTCGCCGAGCGAGCCGCTCGTTATCATAACGAAGTTATGGATATCGCATGCGGTCCGGGCGGCATACTCATCGCTTTTCCGCGTTTTGATACCCGAAAACCCTTCCACGAAGGCGTAACATACCCGGGTCACTGGAACGTGGCGGAAACCATTGAGGGCGCTTGGAGCGCTTATGGACCGAAGCCCACCGTCGCCGAATTTCTATACGGCGAGAACACGCTGTGGGCAACGGGTTGGTTCCTGTGGTCGCAGATTCTACGCCACCGCGCAACTCAAGATCCGGAAGCGCGTGAAACGGCGCGCAAATGTTTTCGGGATTTGAACTATCTCTTTCGTTTATGCGGCGAGCTGGAACCCGGCTTGCTGGGCAAACCGCACGGCGGCAGGTCGGGCCCCAACACCAGCTTTGATCAATCGGCGTGCCCGGTGGTCTTTTACGGAATCTACGCCCAAGAACTTGGGACACCGGACGAAAAGGCTCAAGCCATCGAAAACCTTCGCCTACACGGACATTACTATCTGCGACGCAACTGGGTGATGAACCTTTTCGGCATTTTGCACCGGATAGTCGAGCCGCCGGCGTCGGTCAGCGTCATGAAATACCTGGCGTGCATGTACGCCGCTTACGAACTCACCGGCGAGACCGAATTTCGGGACGAAGTTTTCAAGCACCTGCGCGAGATTATCCCGATGCTGCCCTTCCCCACCAACCCGTATCCCACCTGCCACAACCTCTACTATTGGGCGCTGCTATGCGAATACTGGAGCCGCACGGAGATCGGGGACGAGGCTGACTGGATCGGCTACATCGGGGAATACTGGAAAGCCGCCCGCGCCGCACGGGACAGCGAGGGGCTGAGCCTCGCCGGTTACTACGACACGGAAGACGGCTCATTTACACCCTATCCCGACCGGTGGCTGACGCACGAGGATTCCAAGTCCAACGCGCCGTGGGGCGGCAAGTGGGGGCACGCGCCGGAGAAGGAGGGTATCAGGACATGGGTATCCGCCACCAACATGAACAATCGGGCGCTCTGTTCGGCGATGTTTGCCGCGCTCGGTCTGCTCGCGCGTTCGCACGGCTTTGATGACAACGCGGGCGAGCTCGCCCGCCAAACGCTGTTGCGCATGGATGCCGATTCGCTGCGTTGGTGGTGGGATGACGGGAACCTGCCCGACGAATTGAAGGGGCTGCACAATGTCTTCGCGCCCGAGGTCGCCGGCGTGTGGCAGGTTGCTTACTGGATGGGGGTATCACAGGGCGTATGGTAACTGTTGCGCCATCCGCGCAGTCGCTCACCGTTGTATGAACAATCTCCGAATCGCGACCTGCTGATACTGTTTCAAAATCTATATGTTACAACCGTTGCGGGACGTGCAATGAATTGCACTACTACAAACCAACGGCTCTTGTAACTTATTGATTTCGAATTGGTATGACTTGCATTAAATGCCTAAAAACAATAATGTTGACGGCGTATACCAACTATGTTACGATAGTAATTGTGCCTCACAAGAGGCACACGTTTGGTCCATCCACGATGAAGAAGGGATTCGCAGCGATAGCCGCAACGAAGATTGACCATGATAATCTTCTTTTAAGGTCTATCGACTTATCACAAGAAAGGAAAATCAGCGTAATGGTATTGACATTTTTGAACAAGCATAGGCACATAGGTCTTTTGATTCTTCGCATCGGACTTGGGTTGATGTTCGTCTTTCACGGAGCGCCCAAGCTATTTGGCGGCGCGGAGAAATGGGGACAGATTGGCATGGCGATGGCGAGTCTCGGCATCGGGTTCATGCCGGCATTCTGGGGATTCATGGCAGCGATTTCCGAGTTCTTTGGCGGCATCTGTCTTATCCTCGGCATAGTTTTTCGGCCGGCTTGCATCCTTCTGACGATCACCATGCTGGTCGCCGCCATGAGCCATCTGGGGCGAGGCGAAGGTTTGAGCGGCGCGTCTCATGCCATTGAAGCCGGAATCGTTTTCTTGAGTTTGATCTTGATTGGCGCGGGCAAGTATAGCCTTGACGAAAAGTTGCAGGGCAATCAAGACGAGAGCAACTGATCCGGGTGGCTAGATCGCTAGAGCGACCTCTACCTCAAGGCGTAAAATGCGCGAAAAAACTGTCGAGCAAGCCCAGATGGAGTTTTATCAAGAAGGTAGGGCAGGTTGCATCTTCGCGGCAGTGGCAGCCGAAAACCCAGACAAATACGGATGGGTACAAAAAATAGTTGAGGTGGATTCTAATGTTATTGAGCATGAGATTCAAGACGCCATTAATGCGAACAGCGTAACAACTCTGTCGCTTATATTTCCGTCCGTAACTACCGCCGGAGACTTGGTTTCATTAGTGAACGAACTGAAGTTATGTCCAAGTGTTATTTTAGAGGAAAACTGTGAGTTTGAAGGCTTTCGATGTTTAGGGTTTAGAGTCAGAGTAGGTGATTCACTTTCTTGGGTTTCAGGCTTTGGAAACTTCAAGTTTCTACCAGAAACAAGAAGAACTCCTTATGCCGAAATCACGTTTAGGGTTAAACCGCGGCCCGATTATGAGTGGGTCATGAAAAAATCCCCTGAAAATGTAATTCACCTTGCGGATTTGGATATGTTGGGTTTATCTAGACAACACTTTGAGAAATTTTGGGAGCGTTCACTGGAGAATACAGCTAATATTCTAGGGCACGAGCCAGACAATAAGAGCGCTGCAAAAACTACCTTTGCCATACCAGAGGAACTGATTGCGTGACAATAGTAAAACATCTGTTCGTGAAAGATGAACATGGCAGCCCTATGCGTTTAGTTGCAACATTAAATGTTGGATCAAATGGCATAGAGGGAAACGCATTTTGTCCGCCTATGCGTCAAGTATTAATCGTACCAATTCAAACTTTGACAGAATTCAATTTGCAGCCTGGAGACCTCAAAGAAAATATTATTATTGATGGGTTTGATTTGCACAAGTTAAAGTCTGGCGCTGTTATTCAGATTGGCTGTGTCAAAATAAGGCTTACATTTCACTGCGAACCATGCAGAATAATAGAGGATAAAGTCAACCTGAAAAAGATAATTCACAAGCGAGGGGTGCTAGGTAGTTTCTTAAATAACGGTTTCATCAATATAGGCGATGAGGTCACAGTAAGAGACGAGACGTACGATTCTATCCCTTATCGCATTACTGACAGAATCAAATGGTATCTCGATAAACAAGATAAACCCGTCCCTGTTTCAAAACTTGTATTTGATATTGGTTTGTCAAATTCATACTGTCGGGCAATACCTAATCTTGTCCGAAACAGGGATGACATAAGAGCAAACCTAATTCTCTACAAGAATAACTCAAAGCGAAAACGAAAAAAAATGAATAGTTCGACAACTGCACGACAGCAGGGATCTTTATTTGACCTTCGGTAATGAGAAGTAAGGTTTTATGTCATTAGAACAACCGAGGACGTATAATCGGCTGAAGACATCAGCATCACAACTACCGATAACCCAGGCATCGCCGGTACCATTTAGCTGGGATCCATGAGTCGCGCCAAGAAAGTCATGTTCGTGAAAGCCGACGGAGGTGCGGGTAATCGGAAGAGTCATCATCCATAAGGTACGTGCCGCCGCAGGTAAAGGAAAGGGGTGGGAGGACAAATTATGAGTCGCGCGCCTTTTCAGGTACTGGTACTTCCCTATAGAATTGCGTCGGATAACACGATTCTTTACGCGCTTTTCAAGCGCGAATCCTCAACGGGCGGCTATTGGCAGGGGATTGCGGGAGGCGGAGAAAACGGAGAATCTCCGCTGGAAGCGGCGAAACGAGAGACTCACGAAGAAGCGGAGATCCATCCGCGTCATAAATACATCAAACTTGATTCGTGCGCAACGGTACCCGTGGCGAACGTTTGCGGTTTCAGATGGGGGGACGATGTTTTGGTTATTCCCGAATACTGCTTTGGGGTCAAAGTCGAAGATGCGCAGTTGCAGTTGTCTTATGAACATACGGAATACAGATGGCTAAGTTACGCTCGCGCTTTGGAGATTTTGCATTGGGACAGCAATAAATGCGCGTTGTGGGAGTTAAACTTCAGAGTTCGGAGGGGAATGCAGAGGAGTTCCGAGGGCGTTGAGCAACTCATTCAGGATTCGCCGGGGTTTGAACCTTCGCCGGCGTAGTTGAGCCCCGGCAAAGCCCACTAAAGGGACAGTAAGAAAATTTACGCATTATTTGTCTAATTTCCCGTTGTAAACCCCCAAGCCGATAGGGCAAACACGAAACTGCGACTCCTTGATTGTGTGAGTCTTTTAGCCCCAGAGGGATCAAGCGAGTGAATAACGAGTAGGATTTTCTATCGCACTCATTGTTCATTCGCTTGATCGATAGAGATCCCCAGGTTTGTAGAAACGTGGATACACCAAATTCCAAGCCCTCGCATTGTTCACCACACGCCAACATCAAATCCTCAATCTGTCTTCGTACAGCCCACCATCGAAAACCGACCAGTTCCATAGTTAGCCCTTGCTTACGGCTAGTCAACGGGTTTTTTGGCGACAACACCCCAATTCGTGAACGGGAATGGCGTGTACTCCCAAAACCGATCGGGACGCGCCAAGTGGGTAATAACCTGTTCCGCCAGCGTCATGAACTCCCAGCCCGCGAACAGATCTCGGATTTCAGGCTCGCTGAAGTAATGGTGCGGAACGCCGCTTTCATCGCCAATGTCGTGGATGAAGGTGCCCGGCTCGATTTCTTCCCCTTGCCCGGCGAAATCCGCTTTGTCCGACTTGAGCGTGACCATCAAGATTCCGCCGGGGACCAGTGAGCGATGAACCTGAGATACAGCCTCGCGGGTGGCGGCAAGCCTGTTATGGTGCAAGACATTCCAACTTACCACGCCGTGAAAATAGTTGGGGGACCAAGGGCAATCCGTCATGTCCGCCAACCGAACGTCGGCAGACAGGTCAAACTCCGCCAACCGTCCCTTTGTCAAATCAATTGCGCGAGGTGCATCGTCGGTTGCATAGACATCATGACCGAGCCGGGAGAGCGCCACGGTGTGTCGACCGGCGCCGCAGCCGAGGTCCCATAACTTCAGCGGCCTCTCGCCAAACGCGTCTTCCACGATGCGACAAAACCGACAGACGGCGGTCTCCGGGATTAGTTCCCGATTTTTTTCATCCGCAAACAGTTCGTTCCATGACGCCAAGATTCTGTCCCTCCGATTTATTTGACATTTTCCCGACCTTGTGTTATCATAGGGCTATGTTTGAAAAAAGTAAAGGCAAATCAAGCGTAATGTATTTTCTGAACGGACATCATAAAAATAGTTTCAGGCGGACGTATGTCCGTCGAACGCGAGGAGTGCGCCTTTGCTGAAATGAATTTATAATCTATTCTTTACAAACATCTTAACAAATAGAATTCTTTTCAAGCCGCGGGCATAAAAATCGTGATCGTCCACGGCTTTTTTTGTGATCGCCATTTTCAACGGTTATGAAAGCCTATATCTCCATCAAATATCGCGAAGACAATAGTAACAAAGATTGTATTCAAAAGATCTCAACCGCTCTTCAGCAAAACGGCTTTGAAACAGTATGTATCGCCCGCGACATTGAGAATTGGGGACAAGTTCAATTAAGTGCACAAGAATTGATGCAACGAACACTTGCCGAAATTGATTCAAGTCATCTGGTCGTAATCGATTTAACGGAAAAAGGGGTGGGATTGGGCATAGAAGCAGGTTACGCATACGCCAAGCAGATTCCGATTGTCGTCATTGCAAGGACGGGTTCAGACATTTCGACGACGTTACAAGGAATTGCGCGGAAACTGTTTTTGTATGATGAATTTGAAGATCTTACCGACTTTTTTGAAGATATAACCTCCTTGGACATTGATGGATGTTCTCGCGTTGACTGATACTATTTCAAAATCTAAATGTTACAATTAACCTGAGACAACCCGGGAAAAACTGCAAACACTTGCGCTACATGCCCACAAATGCTATACTATGGTCAGTGTGACGGTTAACAAGCCACCGCACACGTATCCACAAAAAAATCGGTAACTAAATCTTGGGGCTAGATTTCACGAATATAAGCGTCAAGATTTGTGATTGACAGCTATAAACGGAGGCGTTAATCATGAAACAATGGATTCCATTCATCGCGACGATGGTCGCTATTTTGGCGCTCTGGTGGAACATTTCCACAACCATGGCAACCAAAGAAGACATTAGGAAACTCAATGAGGATATTAGGATTCTCAAATCGGAAATCAATTCGAGATTAGACAGAATCGAGCAAAATCACTTGGAGCATATAACCCGGTTACACGTTCAGACCAAGCAGAACAACTCTCAATAAGCGCCTCGAAAAAGTTTTCGGCGCTTTGATGATTGTATTTATAGAACGCTTCAGCCATATAGAGTGGCATGAAGCCGATGGTAGGAGCCTGATAGAGATTCCCGAGATCTCCGAATCGCGACTCCTTAGCGCTGCGCAAGTGCTAACGGATTCGGCACCTGCCAGATTCGCGTTTCAAACAGCCTTTGGTAAGATTTTATACCAATTCGTGGTTCAAATTGGCGAGCTATCCAAAGGAGAGTGTCATGCTTCAACAACTCTATGCCGATGTCTATTGTTGGTCTGAACGCCACGGAGAAGCAGAAGCGTCCTACAATTGGAACAGTTTTGCAATACGTGTGAACCAAGCGAATGTTTTGGCATTGGTAGATCCGCTCCCCTTGTCTTCTGCAGAGATTCGAGCCGTGGAGGAGCTTGGAACCCCGTCCCACATTCTCCTGACCTGCAACTGGCATCTGAGACAATCGGAGAGATATCGAAAGAGATGGGGCTGCGAAATATACGTCAACGAACTCGGACTGGAGGAAGCTGAATTTCCGATAGACGGTACTTTCAAGCACGGGGATCGGTTATGGGATTGCGTTGAAGTGGTTCATATTCCCCATGTCGATTGGTCTGAAGAAACGGCGTTTCTGGTGAAACAAGGGAACGGCCTTCTCGTTGTCGGAGACGCACTTTGTGGTGGCAGAGCCGATATTGGTGTGCCAGATGGCGAAGTCGGCATTTATTGGACTAGATATAAGCCCATAACCGACTTTTATGATGTCGGCAGTTCGTTACATCAATTGATGGAATACCCGTTCGAGACGATGTGTTTTGGGCACGGATCGCCAATCCTTTTCCAAGCGAAAGAGGCGTTGGAGCGTTTTATCGACACAGGTTTAAGCGAATGATTCAACCCGATTGTTGTTGATGAAGAGAGCTCTTTGTATGCCGCGACCTATTACAGTTGATGACGTTGCATCTTTTCCGCACGCGGGAATTAAAATCCGTGAGGCATCGCCGGACTGTGAACTCTCGGCGGATGGCTTACGGGTTGCGTACACTCATCAGAATCGGATTCATATCGCCGAGCTGGAAACATCAAATACATACGAATCTTTCAAGGGAAGAAGCCCAAAGTGGTCGCCCGCCCAGCCGGATATTCTTGCCTTCCTGAAACCGAAGAGTTCCGGTGTTTGGCTTAGGTATCCCGAAGGAAGCGAGAGACAGTTGGCAGGGAACACGGACGATGTCAGTTTCTTCCAATGGTCTTTTGACGGGGTGTTTATCGCCCTCGTTGCAAATCGGGATTCAGAGACACAGGACGAAGACACTGATGGAGACATCGTCATTGTTTGTCCGCCGCCACTCACTTCTGTGAGTTTGATCGTGATTCTTCACGTAGATACGGGTGAAGTCGTACCTCTCGTGGAATCAAGAGCGGGTGAATTCTACGAAGAGATAGCTTGGCATCCTGATGGCAATTGGCTGACTGTTCTCTCAAGCATAGAGAGTCAAACCCAACGCGATGTGGATTATCACCTTTTTGATAGCGACCAAAGAACCGGAAATAGGAATAACCGGATTGGTCCCGGCAAGAACGAGATAATTTCTCCCTCATGGTCCCCGTGCGGAAATTATTTGGCTATGGGCTATTCCCCGTATAGCTATATTCATCCCGTCCGTAACTTGTGTGCCATCATGGAGAGGGAGTCAAAGCAGGTGCGAGTATTGGACGATGAATACTTCGTTGATTTCGTCTGCTGGGGAGATGACAATCGGAAAATCTACTGTAGTGGATTAAAGGGAATCAACCGCCATGTCTTCTCCGTAGACATACAAACCGGAAATAAAGAGGTAATAGTAGATCGAACGGGATGGACCTACCTTTCAGGGATAAGCCGGGACGGGAGAACGCTCTTGACTGTCGTTCAGGGGCTGTCGACGCTTCCGGATGCTCACGTCATCTCGCTTGATTCTGGCGAGGAACAATCCGTCACACAGTTCAGCGACCAACTCGCCGATTACGAATTAGCTGATGTTTCGGTTGTCGAGTGGGAATCCCACGACGGTTTGGTACTTCAAGGCTGTGTTGTTCCACCGGTGGGCAAGTCAATGAGCCCGGAGAATCCTACCATCGTCGATTTACATGGCGGACCGACCGAGGGCGGCGGCGCAATCTTCTATCGTGAATGGCATTGGTTGGCAGCCAATGGGTTTCAGATATTCGCGCCCGACTTTCGCGGGAGCCAGCAGTATCAGTGGTGCGACCCGCCAACTCAAGAAATGGACTATAAGGATGTCATGTGCGGCGTCAATTGGTTGGCAGCTCAACAGATGTGCGACAGGGCGAGGATGGGCGTGCACGGTTACAGTTATGGTGCTATGCTTGGGGCTTACGCGATTGGGAAATCAACTTTGTTCCGGGCGGCTGTATTGCTAGCCGGACTCTATGATTACCGTCTTACGTGTGCACCTTTTGGCCGCGACACGCAGTGGAACGCGATTTGCGCGCAAGAAATGGGAGGGACGCCATGGGAAGTTCCGCACTTGTACGAAGAACAATCTCCCATCAGCCACGTTGCCAACGTTGAGACTCCTGTTCTTATTCTTGAGGGGGAGGAGGATACTCCTCACGAAGCCGAACTGTATACGACATACCTCAGAGCGCTGGGTAAGGAGGTCTGCTATGTCCTTTACAAAGGTGCGGGGCATAGTCTCGGCGAAAAGCACCGGAAGGATTATTTCGAGCGGACATTGCAGTGGTTTCGCAAATATCTCAACCCCTGAATCCAGCCATTGTAGGGCGGATACTGCCCACCTGCCTCTAATCCTACGTTGCGTTCGCCACACACGAATCGGCCTCTTAAAATGCGCACTACCAATCAAAGACGGCGCCTACACTGCCGCCGCGCTCCGAATCCAACTGCGCGTATGCCGACGCCGCCTCATTCGGCGAAAAGCGATGCGTAATCAGGTCGGAAACAGACATCTGCCCGCGCTGCACGTATTGCAGGAAGAGTTGCCGCTGACGCGCCGCTGTCCACGCCGCGTGTTGCGGCGGCAGTTTGTCGTTCTGTGTGCCGATGAGACGCAGTTGCCGCGTCAGTAAATCCGACGTGAGATGCTGTTTCGCGGGGTGCGGGCTGTCACCGAGCAGAACCACCTTGCCATACCGACGCGCCAGCGGGAAAGCCAACGGCAGAACCGCGTGATGCCCCGTCGCGTCGTAAACCACATCCGCTAACTCGCCATCGGCGCTCTCAAGAACGGCATCCTTCGCATCGGCAGCGCTTCCGCAAAAACTCGCCGTCGCGCCGTGCGCGAGCGCGATGTCCAGCCGCGCCTGAATCTGATCCATCACCAACACCGATCGGAGACCTATCACTTTCAGGTACTGCGTCACAAGCTGCCCGATGGGGCCGCAGCCGATGACCACGGCGGTGTCTCCCATGATATGCTCGGCTTGACGCACCGCCGTTTGCGTAATCGTTGCCAGCATACACCATACGGCATCGTCGCGGCTTACTTCCTCGGGAATCTTGATGATGCCGGGTTCATCGCCGGCAAGGTTTACATGCCCCCGGTGGGACGCGGTACAGAAAACCCGATCTCCCTCGCTGAAACCTTCGACCTCGGCGCCAACCTTGATGACCTGTCCCACGTTACTGTAGCCGGGATAGAACGGGTATTTTACCCAGTTATGCCAGTGGCTGCCGGGGTCGGACTCGCCGCGATAACAGATCATCTCCGTCCCCATGCTCATAAGCGACACCAGCGTCTGTAAAGCAATCTCGTTCGGCGCGGGATCGGGAACATCTATTTCGGCAAAACTAACCTGTCTCCCTCCCGTAAAAACGACAGCATTTGACTTCATACGCAAAATCCCTCAATTGTGTTGAAAATTTTTAAGGTCTGACGGGAGAGACAAGCGAGATCCTGTTGTGCGAACTCAAATCTCGAATACAGATCGCCCGCGGATAGCCATTACTCGTCCGAGTTCAACGCCGCGATGGCTTCGTCTTCACTATCAAACCGCTTGAAGATGGTAATCAGCCTCCCCATAACAATAAGATTCTGTATGTCCGTTCCGATGTTGATGAGGCCTATGCGTCCATCTTTGCGGGCGACGGATACATGGCACGCGACGAGGGTGCCAAGACCGCTACTGTCAATCCTCGCCACATCGGCAAGGTCAATCAAAACCTTCGGGGTACCCGAAATCTTCTCAAGTTCCCCGCTAATCTGCTCTCTCAACTCGGTGCCGGCGGGCCCAATAATCCGACCAATGGGCTTGATGATAAGAACGCCATCTCTTTCTTGAACTTTTGCTGCCATAAATTTATCTCCCAATGATTGTTCATGAATCTCAATTAAGTGTATTCGCGTACAGATAGATTTGTCAGGACTTGCCTAACAACTAAAACCCACTACCGTAGGCGGGGCATCTTGCCCCGCTACGAATAGGCGGTCGCGATTCGGAGATCGCTCCTACAGTTGCAAGGGAAGATTGCCAATCTATCCGTAAGTTGACACACACTCTCAATTAAGTCGATATTTCTCCTGAAGGAGGAGGGCTTAATTTCGTTGGCTAATCAAATTATATCACATTACACCGCTAACTACAAGTAAGGGTGGAAGAATGGAGGATGGGAAGATTGGGTTTCACTGTTTAGGCGATCTAAACCGCCGGCACCCCACCCGTTCTTCCCCCAGGGGAATTGCATCTAAATTTTCAGAATAGAGTAGACAGAATAGTAGTCAAATACTTGTCGTCCCATGCGGCTTTGAGTCGTTTGTTGGCAACCCCAAGTTTGGTCGTCTTCTCGGCTTTGAGTAGATTGAGCGCGATGCGTCGGACAATGGCGAGGTTTTCGGCGGCATTGCGTGTACGGACTCTTGACGCATCTTCACGGAAAGCGACATCCAATACCCAATGGCATGAGTTTTCAATCCGCCAGTGTCGTCTGGTGGCTTCAAGCAACTCTGCCGCATCACCGGGAAGCGAAGAAATGTAGTAGCGTGTCTTGCAGGTCGTCTCTTGGTCGATTTCACGCCAAGCAGTGACTTTGATGACCGAATTGAGATTAACGAAGTTTTCAGTTCCTCTGAGAGAAGAAATTACACCGGGGTCCGCAATCACCTCAACCTTGCGGGTTTCAATGCGTCCATGGCTGCCATCAACTGTTTGATTCGAGTTGATGTGAATACCTTTTATCTCCTTCGTTGAGATACCGTCAAATAGAAGTTTTACATCCTCATGCAACTGTCCTTGATTGGCTTTAAGCGCCAAAACATAGTCGGCGTTTGAATCCACAATAGTCTGGGCAATGTTGGTTTGACAACCCATCGCATCCGTCGTAACAATGCACCCTGAAACCTCCAAAATCTCAAGCAATTCGGGAATGGCTGGAATCTCATTCGACTTGTCGGCAACTTTAACTTGTCCTAGCGCCACGCCTTGATGACACGCCCAAGCGCTAACCAAGTGAATTGCCGCTTTGTTGTTCTGCGTATCATAAGAACGACGCAGCTGCTTGCCATCAACCGCAATCACTTCGCCTTGCGTTACTTCAATGGCGCTACGAATCCAGTTGATGAAACACTCTTCGAATTTCTCGGCGTCTATGGCGCCAAACACACGACCGAACGTGTCATGCGACGGGATGCCTTTTGGTAATTCCAAGAATCCGGATAGCCACTTATGTTTGGCGTTTCCGTATGCTGCAACGGCTACCCAACTATCGGCGCCACAAATCACCGCGCAGATAGCAATCACAATAATATCAAGCAATTTATGCGGCGTGCGACAATCAACGCGTCTGGGGTCCGGCAATGAGCCGAAATGGTCTTCAATAGAGGAAATCGGGGAATTAATCATGGTCTACTCCTTAAAAGATTTGGCTCATGCAAAAAGAAAGTGCAATGCACGAAGCGTAATCGCTTTCTTGTCAAGTAGGGAACCACGATTGTTGTTTCCTACAAATTCTGTTGCACGATTTCCTGACATGAGCGGAAGATTCTACATAAGCATATCCCAAATCCGTCCCATGTCAAGGGCAAAATTTAGATGCAATTCCCCTGGTTCTTCCCCCCTTCCAATCTTCCATCCTTCCCCTCACGACTTCATTCTAACGTTTCTCTCACCATTAACAACCGGAAATCGGATTCATTCTCCTGTCACTTTCGCTATATTTTGTTGACAAGCCAAACCGGATTTGGTATCCTTTAGAACGAGAAACGCCGCATTCATAATTACGTTGGCTACTCTGCGAGGCGAGGATCGCCTTTGATGTTGATGGAGGATAAATTGTGAGAAGTTTCGAGTTTTTTGAACCCAAGACAGTTGAGGAAGCGTCCGACCTTCTTATTCAGTACGGCGGCGAAGCCGAACTCTTGGGTGGTGGGACAGACCTGATTATCGGGATGAAAGAGCGGACGATGACTCCCAAATATGTTGTCAGTTTGGAGTACGTTCCTTATTTGACGGGCGTCGCTTATGATGATTACATGGGCTTGTGGGTTGGCGCCATGACAAAAATGCGAGCCATCGAACGCTCATCAATCGTGCGCGAACGCTATACGGCGCTTGCGGAAGGGGCGGAGGAGGTCGGCTCCATCCAAATACGCAATCTAGCCACGCTTGGCGGGAATATTGCGCACGGCTCCCCGGCCGCTGACACTGCCGCCGCGTTATTGGCGCTAGATGCGCGAGTCGAAATCGTCAGCCGCGAGGGCGAGCGTGAGGTTCCGATTGCGGATTTCTTCCTCGGTCCGGGGCAAACGGCGCTGCAGACGGGCGAAATTCTTAAAGGCTTCTCAATGTCTCCTCGCCCCGCGAATTCAGGTTCACAGTATCTCAAACACAAGATTCGGCAAGTCATGGATCTCGCTTTCGTCGGCGTGGCAACCTCCGTGAGTTTGAATAACGGCGCGGTAGCGGACACGAAGATCGGGTTGGCGGCGGTAGCTCCGAAGCCGATTCGCGCAACTGACGCCGAGGCTATCATGAGCGGCAATTCCGTAAGCGACGAGATATTGCAGCAGGCGGCGGGTGCCGCGGCGGCGCAATCGAGTCCCATCTCGGATCTGCGGTGTACGGCAGAACATCGAAGGGAAATAGTGGCGGCATTAACCAAGCAAACCGCGGCGACCGCTTTGGCGAGAGCGCAAGCATAGAAAAGGGACCGTGTAAATATGAAGAAACATCCAATAAGTTTTACCGTCAACGGCGATTCGCAGGAGTTGTTTGTTGAACCCCGCAAAACCTTGTTGGCGGTCATTCGTGACACAATCGGGTTGACGGGGACAAAAGAGGGGTGCAGTACCGGCGATTGCGGCGCTTGCACGGTAATCGTTGACGGCGAGCCGGTCACATCGTGCATGATGCTCGCGGTCTGCGCAAACTACAGAAACGTTACGACAATCGAAGGCATCTCCAGTCCCGGGCAGTTGCACCCGGTTCAGCAAGCCTTTTTGGAGAAGGGCGGATACCAGTGCGGCTTCTGCACGCCCGGTTTTATCATGGCTGCCAAAGCGCTCCTTGATGACAACCCGAACATTCCGGAAGACGAAATGCGGCATGCGCTCGGCGGAAACATTTGCCGCTGCACCGGGTATACGAAGATTGTCGAGGCGGTCATGAGCGCGGCGGAAACCATGCGCGCATAATTTTAGAATACAGTAACGAAAGAAGGGAATTACAATGGCTAAAACCCATCGAGGGCACGGCATCCGTTCAGAATATAACAGTGGCAGAGGAACTTGCCCGGTATGCAACAGGACCGGCGTAAAGGTACTTTACAGCCGCGAGATTGGCGACAAAACCATCAATACGTGCAAGCGATGCAATGTGGCTTTGGGACGAGGCAAGTTGCGAGAAGCCGTCGCGAACCTATAACGTCGGACACAACCGATGAAACCGCGGCGAAGCGGCAATTTTTCTTATTCTAACCAGCCAAAACGAAATAGTTGTCCTTAACTCATTCAACTAGATAAGGTAGGAACGCCATGTCAGAACATGCAGTTGTTGGAAAAAGAGTGCCACGAGTCGACGCCTTGGAGAAGGTAACGGGCGCGGCAAAGTATGGAGCGGATATCAACTTTCCCGGAATGCTCCACGCGCGAATCTTCCGCAGCACGGAAGTCCACGCGAAAATCTTGAGCATTGATACGAGCGAGGCTGAGAAGTTGCCCGGCGTTCAAGCAATCATTACGCAGGACGACATCCCGACCGGGCGGGCGGTTTTCGCCAAGGATAAAGTGTTGTATTACGGCGAACCGTTAGGCGCCGTCGCCGCGACGGATCCCGACATCGCGGAGGAAGCGGCGGACCTCGTCAAAGTCGAATATGAGCCGCTGCCCGTCGTGCAGGATGTGTTGGAGGCAATCAAGCCCGACGCGCCCCATCTGCTCAACGATAGAACGAAGGATGGCCCCAAACGGCGCACCATCGTGAGACGACTCAAGAAGCTGTCCAAAGAGACGGGCGAGGACAATAGCGCCGAAATTGAACGACTGAACGCCGAGCTGGCGGAACTTGACGACGAGATTTACTACAATGTCGCCGGAGAGACTCACGAAGCCGCGGGCGATGTGGAACAGGGGTTCGCCGAGTCCGATGTCGTCGTCGAAGGCACGTATACCATCCCGCGCGTTCATCAGGTGTACATGGAGCCGCATGTGTCCGTCGCTCAGGCAGAGCCTTCCGGCAAGTTGACGGTCTGGGCAAGCACGCAAGGCCACTTCGCCATCCGATCGGGGATTGCCGGCGTGCTCGGCATACCGCTGAACGATATCAACGTCGTCGGCGTGACCATGGGCGGCGGTTTTGGCGGGCGTTTCAACATCCAAGCCACGCACGTGCCGGCTGTCATACTTTCCCAAAAAACGGGACGGCCGGTCAAAGCGCAGTTAACCCGCCAGGAAGAGTTTCTTGACGGGAGACCGGGCGCCGGCTGCGTTATCAAGCTCAAGACCGGCGCGATGAACGATGGGACAATCGTTGCCCGCAAAGCGCTCGCGTTCTGGGATTGCGGCTCGGTTGCCGGAGGACCTATTGCCAACACCATCCGTATCCGCGGCGTCTACAAGTTCTCGCACCTTCAGATGGATGCTTATGCGGTACACACCAACAAATCCGGAACCACATCGTACCGCGCCCCGGGAGCGCCCCAGGCAATTTTCGCGGCGGAATCCCAACTCGACGAAATAGCAGACATCATCGGCATGGATCCCGTTGACCTCCGCATGAAAAACATGCGAGAAGAGGGCGATCAGGTTCCCGCCGGGGCGACCGAACCGATAGTGGGCTACAAAGAGACCCTCAAAGCGGCGGCGGATGCCGTTGACTGGTGGAACCGCAAGAAGGGACCGAACGAGGGTTGGGGCGTTGCGGTCGGCGATTGGACGAACGGTTGCGGGCCTGGCGCGGTATACGTCTCCGTTCATGAAGACGGCAGCGTCCGACTGTTCCACGGCTCGATGGACATCACGGGAACAGATACGGCGATGGCGCAGATTGCGGCAGAGGTTCTGACCGTGCCTTATGATCAGGTATCCATCACCCGCGGCGACACCAATTCGGCGCCGTACAACACCGGCTCCGGCGGCAGCGTTGTCACCTTCACCATGGGCAACACCGCCAAACTGGCAGCCGAGGATGCGCGGGGACGACTGCTCGAACTCGCGGCGCAACGGCTTAATACGGATATCGAGCATGTGGAACTCAAAAACGGGAAGGTGACTTTGACAAATGGCGCGGCGCCCAAATCGCTTTCCCTCGGCGAATTGGCGGCATACAGCTTGAGCACAACCGGCGGCCCCATTGTCGGTAAAGGCTCGTTGTCGGGAAAACTGAGCGCCCCCGCCGTCGCCGTGCAAATCGCCAAAGTCGAGGTCAATCCGGATACGGGGAACACCAAAGTTCTCAAGACGGTTGCCTCGCAGGACGTCGGTTTCGCGATTAACCCGATAGCCGTTGAAGGGCAGATTGAGGGGGGAGTTGTCCAAGGATACGCCTGGTCGATGATGGAGGAGATGCAGTATGACGAGAAGGGGAATGTGAACCCGGGATTCGTTGATTACCGCGTGCCGACATCGGCGGACATTCCGAGGATTGAGAGCGTCATCGTGGAAGTGCCAGCCCCGAATGGCCCTTACGGCGCGAAAGGGGTCGGCGAACCCTCGCTTACGCCAACGTTAGCCACCTTCGCGAACGCGGTGACCGACGCTACCGGCGTTCGGATTACCGACCTGCCGATTAAGCCGGAGAAGATTGTCAATGCGTTGAAGAGCAACGGCAACGGTAGCAGGTAAGCCCCCTTGTTCGTAGCGTGTACCTCCCGATTTGCCCATACTCCGGGCAAGTCGGGAGGTTTTTTGTGCTATCTTCCGCCTCGGTTCCCAACTATACTTCACGCTGGTGGAAATTGCGTGTTTTCAAGCGTCTGGCGGTAGGTGCGGTTGGAAACCGCGAGGATTTCTATCGCACTCATTATCCATTCGCTTGATCCTACGGGGAACGCATGTCGCGATCGGGAGGTCGCGGGGATCTCTATCGCACTCGCTATCCACTCGTTTGATCCTACAAAAGACGCAATTTCTGACAGCGCGGAGTATAAGTCGCGGGAATCCAACTGAATACACACAAGAGGAAATCTATGTTCGGTGATATAAGAAATTCGCAGGGTGAACGACTCGATTACAGTTTCCATCAAGGTGAAAAAGATTCCAAGTGCATTGTGGTTCTAGGTCACGGCGTTACTGGCAACAAGGACCGTCCCCAAATCGTCGCATTGGCGAACGGGTTAGCCGCCGCCGGAATCCCCGCGCTGCGATTCTCCTTTTCGGGCAACGCCGGCTCGGAAGGAAACTTCGTCGACTCGACCATCTCGAAAGAGGTTGAAGATCTCGGATCGGTGCTTGACGCCTTGAGCGATTACTCCGTTTGCTACGTCGGTCACAGCATGGGCGGCGCGGTGGGCGTGCTGCGCGCCAGTCAAGACAACCGGATCAGGCTGCTGGTTTCGCTAGCCGGCATGGTTCACACGGAGGCCTTCGCCCAGAGGGAATTTAGCGATGTGACGCCCGATGAGGGATTCATGTGGGACGAGCCGGAGTGCCCGCTTTCAAGCGCCTACATGAATGAAATGGCACAGATTAACAGCGTAGTAGATCACGCCCCTCGGATCACGGTACCGTGGCTGCTGGTTCACGGCGCCGAAGATGACGGCGTGCCGATAGAGGATTCCCGCGAGATATTCGAGAACGCCAACGAGCCGAAGCAGCTCATCGAGCTGGAAGGCGCCGACCACGTTTTTAGCGACGAATCAACCAGCGCGATGGTAAACAGTGTTGTCGATTGGGTTCAAGAGCAATTCGGCAAACGCGACGTGTAACGCGTATGTGCCCGCTCTGCCTCTCGGAGCAAGTCCAAGATTTCGCGACCGTCGACGACAAGCGGTATTGGCGGTGTGATGTCTGTCAGCTCACCTTTCTGTCGTCTGAACACCATCTGGGGGAGGACGCCGAACTCGCCCGGTATCAACTCCACGAAAACAGTCCCGATGATCCTCGCTACCGTGAGTTCCTCGGCCGGTTGAGCGCCCACCTTATTCCCAAGTTACCCGTCGCCGCCGAAGGCTTGGACTTCGGTTCGGGCCCAGGGCCCACGCTCTCGGTGATGCTTGAGGAGCAGGGATTTCGGATGCGCCTCTACGATCCCTTCTTCGCGCCTGGCGCCGATGCGCTCAATCGCACCTACGATTTCATCACGTGTACGGAGACTGCCGAACACTTCTACCAACCGGGCAAAGAGTTTCGGCGATTGGATGGGTTGCTGCGAAGCGGCGGGTGGCTCGGCGTTATGACCGAGATGTTGGAAGCGGGGATGGATTTTGCCCGTTGGCGGTATCTGCGCGAACCGACGCACGTGTGCTTCTACACGCGCGAAACGATGAATTGGATCGCCAATCGGCATGGTTGGAAGGTCGAGTTTCCGCGAAAGAACGTGACGCTATTCTGGAAAGAGTAAGGCAAAACAATCGTTGCCCGTATTTCGTAGGGGTTGGGTCCCCCAACCCGTATGCTCGTATGGGTGGGTTCCCCAACCCGTCTGCTCCGTAGGGGCGGGTTCCCCAACCCGTCTGCTCCGTAGGGGCAGGTCCCCCAATCCATCTGTTCCCCAGGAGGTGGCCCCCCAACCCGTCTGCGGAGGTTTAAACCTTTGCCTAACCGGGAATCAATCCCCTATCTTCAAGAATCTTGACCACCCTCTCGCTACACTCTGCAAGTGTCAACTCCGCCGTGTTTATCACCAATTCCGGATTATCCGGCGCTTCGTAGGGCGCGCTGATTCCCGTAAACTCCGGGATTTCACCTGCCCGCGCTTTTTTGTACAATCCCTTCGGATCCCGTTCCTCACACACCGCCAGCGGACAATCGACGAAAACCTCGATAAAACGCCCATCCTCAACCAACGCTCGCGCGTTGTCCCGATCCTCGCGATAGGGTGAGATAAACGCGGTGATTACGATGACGCCGGAATCCGCGAACAGTTTCGATACCTCTCCGATGCGGCGGATATTCTCTTCCCGATCTTCCGGCGAAAAACCCAAATTATTGTTCAGTCCATGGCGTATATTATCGCCGTCAAGTACGTAGGTCAATCGACCGCGTCCGTACAATGCGTTTTCGACCTCGAGCGCCAAGGTAGATTTGCCGGAGGCGGACAGCCCGGTGAACCAGAGCACACAGCCTTTTTGATCGAGAAGTTTTTCTCTGTCTTCCCGCGTAATTGTCGCCTCATGCCACGTAATGTTTGTTGATTTTCTATCTGTCAACACGATTCTCCATATTGTATAAGCATGTTGTAGGGTGGGCACTGCCCACCAAACCTTGTTAGAATCTAAACCCTCTGAATCAAACCTAGTATAACAGATTGCGGGGGACGTAACAAGAGAATCCGTAAAGTGTCGGCGGTTACATTGTCTGAACTGTGATTTATGTGATTAAGTGACTGCCATGATTATCAGTCTTTGGTTGTTCGTCATGAGTAGGGAACAACGATCGTTGTTCCCTACAGAAGCGCGTAGGTCATTATACCGATGCTGTAAAATTACATTGATACCGGGAAGAAACCGAGTTTTGAAGAAAAAACTCGGTTTCGGATGAACCACTTAATTTCACTGACCAGCATTTTCTAATCCGCGTTAATCTGCGTCCTTATTCCGCGGCCTACGTGTTATCCATCCTTTATTTGAATCCACGGATGTGTTATCATTTTACAACAGGCAGGATTTTTGACAATCCGTATTTCAACCCGAAGACGAACAGAAGAGAGGATTGTGATGACAGAATCGCCCCGAAAAATCAGCGCGCAAGATCTGCTTACCTTACGTTTTGTTTCCCAGCCGCAACTATCGCCTGACGGGACACAGGTGGTATATGTCTCGCGATGGATAGACGCGGAAAAGAACGAGTATTTCTCCAACCTCTGGCTTGTGCCTACAAGCGGCGGGCAACCGCGTCGATTTAGCGTGGGCGATTTCAGCGACACGTCACCTCGTTGGTCGCCCGATGGACGGCGCATCGCCTTTGTCTCCGACCGGAGCGATTCATCCCAAATTTGGCTTATCCCCGTTGATGGCGGAGAGGCGGGACAGTTGACCGAGCTGGAGGAGGGGAGCATCGGCTCGCCGGTTTGGTCACCCGACGGAACGAAGATCGCTTTTACGTTCCGCGCCAAACCTCCCGCCGATCGAAAAGCGGAGCGCGAGGCGCGTGAAAAGGAAAATAGGTCATATCCGCCTCGCATTATCCGCGGTGCAGGTTACCGGGAGGATGGCGCGGGCTACAACGGCGGTGAACGCTGGCGCTTGCGGACGGTGAGCGCGGAAACGGGAGTCGTGAATCAACTCGCGTCTGAGGATTACGACGACCACTCCCCCGCATGGTCGCCCGATGGAAAAACGATTGTATTTGTCTCGAACCGCTCCGAGGATGCGGACTTGACGCCGGGATACCAAGATCTGTGGCTGATTCCTTCCGATGGCGGGACGGCGCGGCGGTTGACGACACAGTCCGGACACATTCAAAGCCCCGTTTGGTCGCCCGATGGCGCGGAAATTGCTTACATCGGACACGACCGCCCGGATGAAATCTGGGGTGTGTCCGACCCGCGTCTTCGCGTCGTATCCATCCAGAACGGGGAGGCGCGAGATCTCACTCTCGGTTTGGATCGTCCCGTCGGACACCACACGCTCGGCGACACGTCCGAATCCGATGTCGGAGCGGGCTCTCCAATCTGGAGCGCGGACGGCGCCCGCCTGTTTTTCCTCGTTAGCGATAGAGGAAGTTGCCATCTCTACAGCGTGGATCGTAGCGGCGGCGAACCTCGACAGTTGACCCGCGGCGCAATCGATGTGTGCGCCTTCTCCGCGGATCGCGAGACGACGCAGCTCGCGCTGCAGATTGGGAGCGCCGCAGAACCCGGCAATGTCTACCTGCTCTCGACCATGGATGGCGATGGAAGCGCCCCGCAACGCTTGACGCATCTGAATCGGGAGTGGCAAGCGGAATTGTCCCTCGCCGCGCCGGAGGAAATCTGGTTTGACACGTATGACGGAAAAAAGATTCAGGGCTGGCTCCTCAAACCTCCCGATTTCGATCCGCATCGGAAATATCCTTTGATTCTTCAGATTCACGGCGGTCCTCATACGCAGTACGGCAACGCCTTTTTTCACGAGTTTCAGTTTCTCGCGGCGCGAGGCTATGTCGTTCTCTACACGAACCCGCGCGGCAGCAAAGGTTACGGGGAGGCGTTTACCGCGGCAATTCGCGGGGACTGGGGAGCGCCGGAGTTGGGCGATCTCATGGCGGGGGTGGATTATGCCGTGGCGCGAGGCTACGTCGATCCCGAGAGGTTGGGCGTGACAGGGGGCAGCTACGGCGGATTTATGACCAATTGGGTCGTTAGCCATACCGACCGGTTCAAAGCCGCCGTGACGCAACGTTGCGTCACAAACATGATTAGCATGGCGGGAACATGCGATGTCCAACTGATGGGTGATCGCACCTACTTTCCGTCGGAGGTTTGGGAAGATCCGACCCTCTATTGGAAACTTTCACCGCTGAGTTACGTTCAAAATATCAGGACGCCCCTGTTAATCCTCCACAGCGAGGGGGATTTCCGCTGCCCGATAGAGCAGGGGGAACAGTTGTTTATCGCGCTGAAAAGACTCAAGCGCGAAGCTGAGTTTGTCAGATACCCGCCGGAAGCCAGCCACGATCTGTCTCGCAGTGGACCGCCGGACCTGCGTCTGGACCGACTGGCGCGCATTGTCCACTGGATGGATAAGTATTTACAGTGAAGTTCAATGATAACGCCCAAAACGATTAAGAAGACTAGAAAAACTCAATCCATGCCAACCGGCGCGCGCGTGATGTGTGTTACCGGACGGACGCTGCTGCGCCATCAATACGCTTACTGGGTGAGGACGCGCGTCAGCTCGGCATCAAATGTCAAACGACCTAGACGTCGGCGCCGCTCGCGCGTTTCGCTCCTGATTTCGCTGGTTCTGCACATTCTTGTCCTTGCCATCCTGAACCTTCGGTTGCCGGAGTGGTATAGTCCGCCGCCGCTTCCCGAGCCGATTGCGATGACGCCGATTGAACTGGTGGATGTCCCGCGTTTCCACATTTCGAGCGGGAGGAAAATGATCAGCGCCGCGCCGCAAAACCGCAAGCCGCCCAGGCCCACCATAGACCATACCCCGACCCAATCGCGCCCCTCTGCCAATCGAGTCAAGCAGCTCGCGCAACTAACCCCGCTTGCCTCTCAGTCGCTGAACACGGACGCAAAACTCGATCTGTCCGATACCCTGCTCTCAAACCATTCAAGGATGCCGCCCCTGCTGGAGGAATCCACTGGGGCGCCCGCTGGAATATTGCCCCATTCGCCGCAAGCGCGTGAGGTTGAAATCAAACGCGATACCTCTCAACCAACGACAGAACAACCGTCCGAAGAAGCGGCTGAAAACCCGCCTCCCGCAAGCCGGGAGGAACAGATTGGCGCGGCGCTTGAAGGAATCGCCGAAAGCGTCGCGGGCGGGACGAGTGCCTTGCCCGTGGATATCGTTTTCCTGCTGGATGCCAGCGGCAGCATGGAGGACAATATCCGCGCCGTGGGAGGCCAACTTAAGCGCATGGTGGAGGTATTCCAAGAGAAAAAGGTCAACTTCACCTTGGGGATTATTACCTTCAAATACCTCGATCGCGACACCATCGTGTTTCCCCAAACGCGGGACTATGCCAAATATGAATATCTGCTTGAATCGCACGTTATTCAACGCGGCGGTGATGAGCGGGCGTATGACGCCATTGTAAAGTCGATCCAGCGGGTAAAATTCCGATCCAACGCCGATCGGCGCTTCATCCTCGTCACGGACGAAGCCACGAAGGGTTCGTATTCCACCACGGAGGTGTTGAGCCGATGCCGAGGGGCGGGTATTAAACTGGACGTTATCGGCGTGAACCGGACGCTGGACAAAGCCTTGGCGGCTCAGACGGGGGGACTGTGGTTTCCGATCCCGGCGGGGGATAGGTATGCGCCCTGAGAACGGGGCAGAACCAAGTTGTAGGGTGGGCACTGCCCACCCTACAATCACTTGTTAGTGGTGGAGTGAGGTCGGGAATTTGATATCTGTTCCACCGGGTCGGGATCGGGAGATCCCTCCTACAAAAGGCGCAATTTCTGACAGTGCGCAGTATACATTATTGTCGTCATTGGAGTAGCGCTCGTGCTTGACAGGCATGGTGATTGCGCGTGATTTGGTGTTCAAGTTTTAACTTTCGCCATTTCTACACCATAAGGAGATTACTGATGAATTACAAAATAATATCAACCATCGTCGCCGTGCTGACGCTCGGCTTAACCTTTAACCTGTTTGCACAAGTAGTGAATATACCGGACCCCGCGCTTGATCGACTCATTCGCCAGAAGCTCCGCATACGCTCCGACAGGCCTATCACACAAGACGACATGCTCAACTTGAGAGGCGACTTCGACGCAGGCGGCAACATCGGAATAACCGATATTACCGGTCTCGAATACGCCACAAATCTGACAGCGCTGAGTTTTTATCTCAACCCAATATCGGACATTGGTCCGATGTCGGGAATGACCAGCTTGCGAGGGTTTAACCTCTGGGGATGCCAAATAGAGGATCTTTCTCCATTACGGCATCTTCCGAATCTAGAGGGCGGTATTTTGGGAGCCAATCGTATATCGAATCTTGAGCCGTTAACCGGGCTAACGAATATAATCTTTCTGGACATGGATTCCAATAGGATATCCGACATAAACCCATTATCAACGCTTCACAATCTGGTTCGCCTCGAACTTGATGGCAACCAAATTATGGACTACAGCCCCCTTGCCAATCTCACCAATTTACAGGTGCTGTGGATATTCAACAATCCGGGCGAGGATTTCTCGCCGCTTAACGCGTTGAATCTAACCGAATTTCGGTACGATGAAGTGTGTGACATCTCGCCGCTATTCCCGCTGGAGGACAGAATAAAAAACCGCAGCTACCCATCCGTGTTTATGGCGTGGAATGACGTGGCCGGACAAGACCACCTCTCTCCACTGGAACGCGGCATGTTGCACGATCTCTGGTTTAGTCCGGACTTCGGTATAGCGTGGGATATCACACCAAACGTAACACACCCCGATCAAGCGACTCAGCTTGCCGATAACTCAGGCACGTCTTTCGGTATACGACGCCACGCCCAACAATTTAACCCTGACACTATTGCTCTCCGATCTTTCGCCATCCACGAACGAAGTTCGGACAAAGCGTTTCCCTTAGATTCACCATTCTGGTTGAGAGATGCGAGCGGGAATATTGTAAGAAAAGGAACCCTAGAGCCGCTAACTAATTTCTTTTTACCTGAGGTACAGAATCTTATCGTAAACCGTATTCTTGCAATAGAACGCTGTGGAGCATATGACGGTGTATTCTTAGACGGATTCTCGCGTAACGGAACCGGCTTTGTAGGACGACATCTGTACGATGCTACCGATGAAGAAATTATCCAAGTCTGGGAAAATATATTCAAAGCGGTTCGTGCCCAAACACGCGACGATTTTCTCATACTTATCAATGCCAATGATACGAAACCCACGAGATTTGCCAAATACGTCAACGGCGTGTTCATGGAATCCGGCAAAGATCATCCCGGCGGTTATAGTCTCGAGTCACTGCTAGTGCTTGAAGACGCGCTGACTTGGTCAGAAAACAACCTAAGAGAGCCCCGTATTAATTGCCTAGAAGGCGAGGGAATGAGCATTGAACCCCCGGATGGCCCCAATAATCTTCAATGGATGCGCATGTTTACGACCTTGAGTCTCACTCATTCTGACGGATATGTTCTGTATACCGACGGAGTGAGAGACTTTATCACCCGGGAAGAGCCTTTTCTGTTTCCACACCATCAACATATCTGGCACGACTTTTGGGATATCGACCTAGGCCAGCCGGTCGGCCCCAAAGCCACCCTCTATGATCCCGATACCCCAGGCCTCTTCATCCGTGAGTTCACGAACGGATGGGCAGTCTACAACCGCAGCGGAAAACCACAGACAATAACGTTGCCTGAAAAAGTACAAGCGGTAGCAAGCGGTCTGCAGAGTACCGAACACGCACTTCCCGACCTTGACGGGGAGATGTACCTTCGCACTAAACCGAAGAATCCAGCGGATGTGAACAACGATGGCATGGTAAATATCCTTGACCTAACGTTAGTTGCCCAAGGCTTCGGTACGGATAAGCCCGAGGCGGATGTAAATGGCGACGGGTTTGTCAACATTCTTGATTTGGTTTTCGTAGCCAATGCATTCTGATAAGAGCGGTGAATTTCATTGATTGTCTGTAGCCCAAACCGACGATAGAATTTCACCCTTTGCGGACAGTCGGTTCCTCCTCGGCATCGCGTTGATGCCCTTTACTCGCAGACCTTCTTCTGCCAAGCAACCGCCCCGGCTTGCCGAATGTGCGCTTGCATGAGGCGGCAGAGATCGTTCATGTTCGTATCGTTCGTCCGTGAAAGGTCCGTGGTTTCCCGTTCGTCTTCAGCCAGGTCAAACAACTCCAGCGGTGAGAAAGCGTCGTTGTGCAGCAGTTTCATGTCGCCCTTGCGCACCGCATGATAGTCGTTGCCGACATAGCGGCGCTGCGAAAAAAAACCTTCGCGCCGTACCCAGTAGCAAACGCGGTCCGAGAAGTCGATCTCACTCCCGAACAACAAGGGAAGAATGGAACGCCCCTCAATCGTGTGGGTCACTTCAATGCCGGTAATCTCGCAAATCGTCGGGAAGAAATCCATCAGCATGACAATCTGATCGGTCTCGCAACCGGGTTTGATACGCTCTTGCCATTGAACGAAGCAGGGGACGCGGATGCCGCCTTCGTACATGTCGGTCTTGCCGCCTCGCAAGGGACCGTTGCAGGCGCCGTCGGGCAACCAGCCGCCGTTGTCCGACGTGTAGATTACGATGGTATTCTCCGCCAATCCGGTCTCTTCCAGCGCCCCCATCACGCGCCCCACCCCGTCATCCAGATGCTCGACCAGCGCGTTGTAGCGGACGCGTCTCTCGTCAAGATACGGTTCCCGCGCCCGGACGGATTCCACCCATTCCTCCGGCGGTTGAACCGGTCCATGAGGCGCATTATAAGCAAGATACATAAAGAAGGGCTTTTCCGCCGCTTCTCGATCCCGAATGCGGTCAACCGCCCAGTCGGTGAACAGATCGGTGGCGTGTCCTTTCGGGTCGATCACCTCCCGGTTGTGACGCATGCCGTTCTTTCCCAGACGCCGATGCGTCCAGTAGTCGTCCATCATGTCGTCAATGAAGCCGTGGTACTCGTCGAATCCGCGTTCGCACGGGTGATTCTCATCTTCCAACCCCAAGTGCCACTTGCCGATATGAAGCGTTTCATATCCTGCCTTGCGCAGCATATCGGGCAGCGTAACGGCGTTGGGGTCGAAATAGCCCCAGCTATCCTCCACCGTCTGGCGAATCACGCCCGGCACGCCGACACGGTCCGGGTAACGTCCGGTCAGCAACGATGCGCGGCTGGGGGAACAGACAGTCGAGTTGGCGTAAAACCGGTTGAACCGGATACCGCGCGAGCCGATGGCGTCAATGTGGGGAGTTTGAACACCTGGCCCATTGTTGGCGGAAATGTCGCCATAGCCGTGATCGTCGGCGAGTATGAAAACGATGTTCGGTTTTTTATTGTGGCGCATTGTCTATCCCTTCCGTCTCTATTGGAGAACAATTTGAAAGTAGATGCGATTCGCCCGATTAGACCATTGAACCTATGTCGGACAATGGTTATGGGCGCGCCTCATCTATATACTATAGATTAGTTTTGTCCTCGCCGTCAAGGGCGGCATCTTTCAGGGGAATCGCATCTAATACTGAGGCGCAGGCTATAAGTTACAGGAAACGGCAGTTTGTAGTTGCTCAATTCATTGGGGATCTCTATCGATCAAGCGAATGAACAATGAGTGCGATAGAAAATCCTACTCACTATCCGTTCGTTTGATCGCCTCCGATTGATTCTAACATTTAGATTTTGAATCCGTATAAGAGAGGCACCATGTAAGAGAGGCGCCATGTGGGAGGGGCATCTTGCCCCGATTTCCCGCGTTCAAGCTAGCGAAAATCCGTAGGTTGGGTTGAACGGCACATCAAGAACGGCCCGCTCACAGGATAACCGCGCCCACACACCGATACTGCTAAAAGAACCCAAAATCGTAGTGAAACCCAGCGCTGCGACTTCCATCCTTCCAGTCTTCCATCCTTCCGCTCACAACTCCATTTCATCGCATTACCCACCATTCCTTCTACGTTTCTTAAAAACTTGACATAATATTGGTTTTCTGTTATAATTCGCAAATATCGGATGTTGCCCGGTCGTCTAATGGCAGGACGCATGGCTCTGGACCATGTTGCGAAGGTTCGAGTCCTTCCCGGGCAGCCATTATGGTGCTATCGTCTAGGGGTTAGGACGGGTGGTTCTCAGCCATCAAACCGGGGTTCGATTCCCCGTAGCGCTATCGTTTCTTGTGCGGGTTTAATACTCGGCATCCGTAAAATTAAGCGCCCTGAACGGGGTGGACACAGACCAAAAGCGCCTTGCACTCTCTTTTGACATGAGCCGGAAAATCTTCTACGGAGGGGGCGATCCCGTGAGCACACCGTATTCTGCAAAGGCAGTGGCTAATCATTTCATAAGAAAATCTCTAAAAGACAACAATCCTCTGACTTCAATGAAGTTGCTGAAACTGGTTTATATTGCGCAGGGATGGCATTTAGCCTTACTTGACAAGCCACTGATAACAGACCGGGTTGAAGCTTGGATGTATGGTCCTGTAATACCTGAGTTATATCACGAGTTCAAACACTATGGAATGTTGCCGATTGAAGGACTTGCTACAGAGTATGAACCGCTTTTTGAGGATGGTAAATTGTCTGATGCTAAATTGGTGAGACCGAAAATAGGTAACAATGACAAGATAACTAGAGATTTTTTGAACAGGATTTGGGAAGTATACAAAGATTTTACCGCGATACAATTATCGAACATGACTCATGAGAAAGGATCTCCCTGGGATTCCGTGTTTTATGGCGCTCCGAATAGCAAGCCTACCATAGAAGATGAAATTATAAAGGCATATTATTGCAAACGTTTAGAAAATGAATGATTTCCAGCGGATACGAGAACCTCTAGCGAGTGAGGAAGCTTCAATAGTTCCTGCTAAGAATGAACCTGACGAATTGTATAGCAAACATGCTCGTGAGATGGAAGAGGCTTTAGTTAAAGAAAAGCTGGCAAACATAAAACATAAGAATCGTTACGTATTGTGGATTTTTGTTTTGGTTGCTATTTGGCTGCTGGCAGTGTTTTCTCTGGTAGCGTTAGATGGAATAACTAAATTGGGATTTGATGTACATAAGGATGTTCTTATTACAATCATTACGACAACGACAGTCCCAGTGGTCGGGCTGCTAGGATATATTGTTCGTGCACTGTTCAAAAACTAACATTGCCTCTATACGAATGAAAATAATGTCCTTGAGTATAATTTAGGGACTAATTAGACCGTATCGGGAGTTGGGAAATACTTAGCCCGTCGTTGAAAATCCTTCCTTTGATTCGCGTTGAATAGCGATTCGCATTTACTCGTTCACCCCACCTTTCCCTCCTTGTACCCTTTCACGTCATTCAAAATCAGATGCGATTCCCCTATGCTTGGTGTCGGATGATGTTGACATCAGCGGCTAAAACTGATAGAATCCGCCCATCAATATCACGCTGGATACCACCGCCTGAAACGCAAATGTAAGTTTGGCTATCATCGAATACACTACGGAGAATATCATGTCCGATGCTAACGTGCGCCTGAATTGTGACCTTCTCGTGGTTGGCGGCAATCCGGGAGGGATTGCCTGTGCAATCACCGCCGCTCGGGAGGGGCTAGAGGTCATTCTTGCCAATCACACGCCGGTTCTGGGCGGACTGCCGGCTAATGGTCTCAGTCTCTGGGATACGCTCTATGAGGGCAGGCGGAGTCCTGTCTATGATGAACTTCGTTGGGGGTTGTTCGACTACTACAAGGAGAAATACGGCGAAGATTCGCAGGACTATCGTAATTCGCTTCCCGCTCCTCCGGACACGCCGGCTTCGTATCATAGCAACGGCAGGTATGAGGCAAACGTATTCGAATCGCTGATTACGCAAATGGTGGACGCTGAATCAAACATTCGGGTGATCCGCAACGTATATCCGGTCGAGGCGGACCGCGAAGGGTGCCTGGTCAAGGCGGTTACCCTCGCCGAGATGAACGGCGGCAAGCGCTACGAAGTCGATGCCGACGCGTTCGCCGATTGCAGTTACGAAGGAGATCTGATGGCGGTATCCGGAACGTCTTATCGGGTCGGCAGAGAATCTCGGGATGAGTTCGGCGAACCCCATGCCGGACATATTTTCATGGAGAAATTGGGCGATGCGGATGACGACGCCGATTACGTGGATTCCCGCGTCAGACGAATAAAGGAGAATCTCAATCTTCGGCATTTAGGCTACCGATTTCTCAGGGTGTTGGAAGAGAGTACCGGAGCGGGCGACGGCGTCGTTCAGGCGTATAATTACCGTATGGTTCTCACTGAAGATCCCGACAATCAGTATATCCCGGAATGCCCCGAAGGCTACGATCCGGAGTATTTGAAAACGTTGGGTTGGAGTTCGGTGAATGGTCCCCTTCCGAACCGGAAATGGGGCTGGAATCGGCCGCAAATTCTCGGCTCGCAAAGCGCCTATCCGGAGGGCGATTGGAGTGTGCGGCGGAAGGTAATGGACGAACACCTGAAGGCTACTTTCCAAATCTTCCACTTCCTTCGGAACGATCCGTCGGTGGACGACGAGGTGAAGGAGCGTTGGCGGGGATTGGGATTCGCCAAGGATGAGTTCCCGGAGAACGGACACGTACCCTATGAGATTTACGTTCGAGAGGCGCGGCGGCTCGAAGGGCGTTACATGTTCACGCAGCATGATGCCAGCCTCGGCGCCGACTACGACCGAGCGCCGATTTTTGGCGACAGCATCGCGTTTACCGAGTGGTACATGGATACGCACGGCTGCACCAACGAGAAAGCCAAGGGCGCAATTGAAGAGGGCAAGCTGGTACTCACTTGGCAGACTTTCCCGGCCCAGCTTTCTTACCGAACGCTGCTTCCGAAGGATATCGACAATCTGCTCATCCCCGGTTGCGCCTCTTCAACGCATGTCGCCTGGGGCACGGTTCGCCTCGAACCTACTTGGATGAATATCGGTGAATCTGCCGCCCACGCCATCGCGCTGGCGCGGCGAGAAGACGTTCAACCTGCCTCGGTGGATGTCAATGCGTTACAGATGGAGTTGGCAGAGCGTCGAATCTCGATGACCTTCTTTAACGATATTGATGTCGCCGCGCCCGAGGCGTGGATTCCGGCGATACAATACTTAGGAACCAAGGGGTTTTTCCCGTCCTACGACGCGGAACCCGATAAGGCTTTGGATGCCGCGACAGCCCGGAACTGGGCAAAGGGGGCAAGTGAGTTGCTGAACGGCGAACTTGATGAGCGCTCGCTCGCCGCCGCGCTTCAGAAACTGGGTGATGTCAATGGCACGGTTGATGCGGGCGCCTTTTGCATCCAACTTGCCGACTGCGGCTTGTCCCCCGACCGGCAGGCGGGAGAGCGACTATGCCGCGCGATAGGCGTCGACATGAGCCGGCCTCTGACCCGAGGCGATGCCTGCAATCTAATCTATTCGGCGTTGAAGCGAGCGAAGGGAGTCTAGTTGGTTATACTCCATGCTGTTAGAAACTGCGTCTTTTTGTAGGAGCGATCTCCAGGTCGCGACGTGCGTTCACGGGAGGGGCGGTTGGAAACCGCACCTACGGACTAGATGCTTGAAAATACGTAATTCTCGGCAGCGCGAAGTATAGAATAGTTCCATCCCGTGAGAGTAGTGGCGCAACCGAAGTTGGGGCTTGATATAGAGTATGGCTTCCCGGGCAGCCACAAATACACTGTGTAATGATGGAGCGCCGCGCGTGGCTCAGATTGTAAGTTCTGCCATCATGCCCGGACCTATTGGGACGGGTGAACTTGGCGATGGCGATGGGACAACATCCCCGTCTTCGCGTAGTCCTTCAATATGAAACGCTATGGCCTCGGCGATTAACGTCCGCACTTCCTCTATTGTGTCCCCTGCTGCGATGCATCCGGGAAGATCGGGGACATAAGCGCTACAACTGTCTTTGCCTTCTTCAAAAATAACCACATATTCCATCTGGCTATTCACCTCATCATCTGAGTCCGGCTTGTCTTAGAACGTTTTTGAGCGTGCCGGGACGGACATCCGCTCTCAATTTTCCGGCAACGGTCACGGCGCCCTTTTTCGTCGGGTGTTTGAAATGAAATTATACTACAGGTCCCCTGCAAAGTCAATCTGATATTTTCTGGAGGTTTACAAAAGCCCAGGCGGAAAATCGGGCGCTTTCTTTCAAAAAAAGCGTTTTAACCGCAGCGGGATCAAGCGAATGAATAATGAGTGCGATAGAGATCCCCCAAGCGAATGAATAATGAGTAGGATTTACTATCGCATTCGCTATTCGCTCATTTGATCCTTCCCTATTCGGTCAGTTGATCGCTAGAGATTCCTTATCAGTGAAAATCCGTGATTCAGACAATCACCAAAACGCCCCACAAAACTGCGATATCCTCAAATCACCCCGCGCTCGCGGAGCGCCATAGGTCTCATGCTTGGCGACTTCATCGTTGGCGGTTTATGGAGCCTGCTCGGAGTATTTACGAAGACACCGATGTATAACTTCTGGCATTAAAATTGCTCCGGATTATTTCTGTGAGCCACCGCTAACGCTTCCATAGGCTGGCAGGATTACTATCGCACCCTGCGAAACGGCGTTTCAATTCCGTAAGTCGGGAGATGACAGTTATGCCTAAGACAGACGCGCATCCCAATCTGCTTATCATAATGGCTGACCAACATGCGCCCATGTTCAGCGGTCCGTACGGACATCCGGTGGTTCGGACCCCCAATATGGATAGGTTGGCGTCAGAAGGGGTCGTCTTTGATGCCGCCTATTGCAATTCGCCTCTTTGCGTTCCTTCGCGAATGTCGTTCATGACGGGACGCCATATTCAGCACATCGGGATTTGGGACAACGGCGTGCCGCTTGCCGCGGAGGCGGCGACCTGGGCGCACGCGGTGCGGAAGCAGGGGTATGACGCCGTTCTCGCAGGCAAACAGCACTTCCGAGGGCCCGACCGGCTCCACGGCTTTCGCGCCCAGATTGCGCGGGACGTCAATGCCGAGAACAAGCCGATTATTCCGGACTGGTCGCAGGAAATCCGGAGTCGCGCGCCCATCAGCGAGATACGCACAAGCGCCGGAACGAGCGAGGAGGTCGCCGCCGATGACGAGGTGGAAGCCGCGGCGCTTGAATATCTGCGTCACCCGAATCGCCAATCGGGACCGTGGGCGCTGAACGTCGGGTTTGTGGCGCCGCATCCGCCTTGGACTGTGCCGCCGCGATTCTTTGATATGTATCCGCCGGATGAGGTGGATTTGCCGGTGATTCCGCCGGGGCACCTTGAGGGAGAACATCCTGTCCACCAACGGATGCGGCGATGGCGAGGCTTACCGGAGGGACCGCTTCCGGAGGAAGCGGTGCGCCGAGCGCGCTCCGCTTACTACGGCTTGGTCACCTATCTGGACGAGAAGGTCGGCAGGCTGCTCGACGCCCTGGATGAAACGGGGCTTCGCGAGCGTACGGTGGTGGTCTACACTAGCGACCACGGCGAGCTGCTGGGCGAACACGGGCTGTGGTATAAATGCAGTTTCTACGAGCAATCCGTCCGCATCCCCTTGATTATTTCGTGGCTCGGCAATCTGCCCCGCCGCCGCGTGAAGCAGCCCGTCTCACTGGTCGACGTGTCGGCGACGCTTGTGGAACTCGCCGGCGCGCCGCGGATGGACTGGATGGACGGTGACAGCCTACTGAACTTGGCGAAGGGAGAGTCGCAAGGCTGGAAGGACGAGGCAATCTCCGAATACTATGTGAGTGGCGCGACTCGGCCGATGGCTATGATACGGCAAGGTCGATTCAAACTCAATTATAGCCTCGGCGATCCCCCCGAACTTTACGACCTTCAGGCTGATCCGGGGGAGTTCAACGATCTGGGTGAGAATCCTGTCTATGAGGACATTCGTGAGACGCTCGCGGCGCGGCTGCTGTCTCAATGGGATCCCACACGGCTGGAGTGCGAGGTTCGGCGAAGCCAGCGTGAGCGCCGACTGATCTACGATTTCTTGTTTGATTGGTGACCTGATGATTATCAAAACCCAAGCAACAACACCCGCCACATTGTGGCGAATGGCGAAGGAGGAACAGAGTAATGGGAAAAACGTACCGAGTTGGGGTCGTGGGCTGCGGAGGCATGGGACGCCACCATTCACGCGCCTGGACGGAACATCCGGGAGCTGAGGTTGTCGCGGCGGCGGATATCAACGAACAGATGGCACGGAAAGTTGCCGAGGAGTTTTCTATTCCCGCCATCTATTCCGACTATAACGAGATGTTCAGAGATGCGGATCTCGATATCGTCAGCATCCCGACATGGCAGGGGGTACGCGCGGAAATCACCATCGCGGCGGCGAACGCGGGAATCAAAGGCATCATCGGCGAAAAACCGATGGCGGCATCCTTGGGCGAAGCCGATGACATGATTGAGGCGTGCGAACGCAATGGTGCCAAACTCGTCATCGGGCATCAATCCCGGTTCACGCCGGCACGCACCGAGATCCGGCGACTCGTGGCTGACGGCGCCATCGGTCAACCGACGCTGGTCTATAGTCGGTCAAAGCCGAAGGCCGGATTGCTCAACATAGGCACTCACGCCATCGACAGGTGGCGGTACATTTTATCCGATCCGGAGACGCTTTGGGTGATTGGGCAAACGTCGCGCGCCACTGACCGATGGGAGCGCCGCAGCCGCTGCGAGGATTTGTGCATGGGCTTGATTTGTTTCGAGGGCGGCACTCGGGGGCTGTACGAAAGCGACCTGCCCGAGCCGAGCGTGCCGATACCCCACATTTCCGGCGCCGAGGGGCGAATCACGGAGGGCGGAGACGGCGAGGTTCTGCTCCAGACCGAGAAGGCGAGCGGTTGGCAAACGATTCAGGCGCCCCCGGAGGAGACCAACCAGTACCAAGAATTGACGGATTGGATGGAGGGCAAGGTTCCCGAGCACCGGAGCAGCGGTCGGCAGGCGCGGTACACCATGGAAATCCTGATGGCGATATACGAGTCGCTGCGCATCAAGAACGTGGTCACCATGCCTCTGGAGACCAGAGAGTCGCCGCTGGAGTTGATGGTGGCGGATGGCACATTGCCGATTCTCGAGGAGGGGCGTTACGATATTCGCAAGCCGTTCCCCGAGCAAAAGTAATCACCGCGGCCCCTAGGTTCTGTTGAGATTTACGTGAAGTGTGTGTCCAATCGTAGGGGCGAGGTCCCCTCGCCCCATGTATCGGGAAATGTAACGATTGGGTTGGGGAACCCAACCCCTACGAAGGATTGTGCGTCTGTGTAGCCCTCTTGATTGTCGCGTTGTGATGAAATGTCAACAGAACCTAATACGAATTCAAAATCTAAATGTTACAAGCAATCGGAAGCGCTCAATGAATTGAGCAACTACAAAGCGCCGGTTCTTGTAACTCATAGAGTCGGAATTAGTATAAAACCCTGTGCGGTAGGTTCTTTCCTAACCGATCAAACGAGCGGATAGCGAGTAGGGACGTGGCGGCGGGAAGTCGCTTATTCAAAGTACACCCCCCTTTCGTTCATGGCAGCAATGAAGTTATTGATGACGAGATCGTTAAGTTCCGCCTCTTCGGCGGGATCGGCGTCCTCGTCAGCATCATTCTCCAATTCCATGCGCATAGATTCCAAGTAACGGAGACGCTTGGCGATTGTCAACGGGCGCAACTCCTCTGCTGCCAAGTCATAGGCCTGTTCCATCATGGGCGCGGCGTCTTGCATCAGTTTATTGTATTCGGCTTCTAACTGAGACAGTGTGGCATTCGCTTCCGCCACCGTGTCGTCATCCTCACTCTGACCGGAATCCTGCGACACAGGCGCGGCATCACCGTCCTCATTCTGCGAGATGATAGGTTGGTTATGTTCGGTTAACATAATCTCGTGTTCCTCGGTTTTCCGAGACGCGCCTTGCGAGGCTGCTCTGTCTGTCGGAGGCGCCATGCCCTCTACAATATTGTTCTTGGATGTGGTAGCGCGCTTAAGAATCTCAGCCCGTTCCGGGTTAGGTTCGGGCATGTCGTAGACTGTTTTTGGCTCTGCCGGTTGCCGGGCGGTGGTGACCACATATAAGCCAATTACGCCACACAGCGTCACGAGGGCTGCAACTGGAATGTACCAGCGTTTCTTCAGGAAAGACATTTGTATCCTCCTTGCAAAGTATGACTACAGGATATTTATACGTTTGGTGAAAAGCGGGAGTAAAAAATTACACTCGCAGCTCTTCGTAAGGCTTGTCTATGATGCCGCCAATAGCAGAAGAAAGACCAATATAGTCGGTAAGTATTCCGTTCTCATTCTCCGCCTTATGCTCATACAATAAAGTAAGGTCTGCCATCAACTTCGCTTCTTTATCCTTCGGATTACATTCAGTGGCGCTGTTAAAATTCTGTCTGGCTTTATCATAATCTTTCAAGTAGAAATATATTGTCCCAAGAACCAGATAAACCTCGCGCACCAATTCTGTATCAATATTCTTTTGGGCATTAATCAGTAAGTCGGTAGACTCCAGAAATGCAGGGAAAAAGCGAGTTTCAATAAAGTCACTTACAACGGCATCAAAAAAGATCCTGGCATATTTCGGATCTGATAGCCTTTCTTTTAGTCCTACCAGCCAATCATCATAAGTCCTCATTTTTCTTCTCCACTTGATAGTTATTCCAGTAAACCCGTGCTTTGTCAATATCGTTCTGTTGTCTCGTTTTATTTGTCCGCCAAATAAAAGAGCCCATACGACCTTTCAGAATTCTGTGTACAGTCAGTTAGTATACTATGTTTGTACGGGTTTGATCCATCAAAAATCCACATCCTACCTTTCATTTTGATAACCAGACATATTAAGATTTTTGACAGCGCGCAGTGTAACTCATGGATTAAGAATTAGTCTTAATTGCGCTCCATTATCCCCGCGAAATAATTCTATCCACAAGTGACACCCATTTCTTCCGCCCGGACTGATTTCGAATAGAATTCGTTTGATCGCCTACAATCCTTCAGATGCTTCACTGCGTAAGCCCCAAGTTAATTTCATCTCCACACTCAACTCTGAAAAGCCAGTGAAGATTGCTATCGCGCGGTCCCATCTTTTTTTTTGCTTGATAATGTTTTGTGGCGCTGCCGGGTACGGAAGGGGCAGTAATTTGATGCCTTGTACCGTTTTAGTTTTGATTTTATATCTTCTACCACAAAGGGTCGATCTGGTTAATACAAACTTATTGAGTGTAATATTCGGATTTAAGTGAATAAAAACACACTATAAATATGTTTTTGTGTTGACTTGAGGATGAAACCGGAGTATACTGTACGGCGAGGAAGAAAAGTGGATTAGTTAATTGTTGTTATTCCGGTAGCGCTACCGTTAAGTGTGGTAGGCGTCACAAGGCTGGATTTGTGGTCGAAATCGGCGACATACCGAAAAGTGCCCTGCTCATCCGATACGCCAGAGACCTCGTGTTAACAAGGGGTTCTTTTATGAACGTCGCGTTGCTGGATGACGTAATCTTCCTTGGGTAACGGGCGATTTCAATACCCCGCACTTTAACGAGTCGCTACCGGTATATTATTAGTCTAGTCGCAAACAGATAGGCGGTTCAATTTAGAAAGGAGCACAATTATGAAATATTACCGACATTTTTTGATGACCTTGCTGTCTTTAGGATTGTTTTTCGCTTGTATACATTTGCCCGCGCAACAGGTTGACAACCAGAGTGCCGAAAAAGCGAAACGCTCCACGGTTCACTTAATTACAGCAGAGCGCATTAGGGAATTTAAGTTAGTTGATGGATCTCCCTTTAACGTGATACGTCCGGATGGAGGGTTAGGTAGCGGATTCTTTGTGGACCGTGATAAGATCGCCACCAACATCCACTGCGTCGCAGGTTACACAAAGATTGGCGCAAAATTGGTTGGCGCGGAAACATTCTATGACATAGAAGGGGTCATCGCATCGGACCCAGAAAACGATTTGGTTATTCTAAAAGTGGCAGGTAAAGGTCCAAAACCTCTTTCTTTTGGCGACAGTGATGCAGTTCAGAACGGAGAACCGATTGCCGCCGTGGGCAACCCCGAAGGAGGGATTGAGGGCAAAATTACGCACGGAAAGGTATATAACAGACGCGATAGCGATAAATGGCTCCGACTGGCAATTGAGATGCATCCAGGTAATAGTGGCGGGCCCGTTCTAAGCCGCAACGGAGTCATCGGAATTGCTGCTCAGAAAGAAAGTTCCGATTACGGTTCGTGGGGTTACGCTATCCCCTCCAATACGCTTGACGAATTGCTGAAGAAAAACGCTACCGCGAAACCTTTGGATTTGGAGAAGTGGCAGCAAAAACCCCCGATACGTGCTTATGACGATGACTCGTTAGCCGGGTATATTTTCGGATACAGTAAATCCGACCCGGAGAAGCGAAATTATTATTATGGGGCAGCAATTGAATTGTTGGACAGAGCCATTGAACGGTACAAACATCGCGATTTCTATCTCCTACGAGGAAACGTATATGAAGAACTTGAACAGTATCAAAAGGCGATTGAGGACTATACTGAATGCCTTAATCTAAAATCGGATTATGCTATGGGCCACGCTTATCAGGGTCGTGTCAAATGGACATGCCATCGCTATGAAGAGGCGATATCCGACTTTGAGAAAGTTATTGAGCTAGTGCCTGCTCACGTTTACTCTTATATGCTTATGGGCGGTTCCAAACTGCAACTTTCGCGTTATGAGGAAGCAATCGCTGACTTTGGGAAAGCAATTGAGTTAAGCCCAAACGATGCCAACGCTTATGAAAATAGGGGGAGGGCGAGGGGACTGTGGGGGCAGGAATTTGAAGAAGCGCGCGGAAAAAGTGAGGCAGCAAAGACACAATACCGCGCAGCAATTAAAGACTTTAAGAAGTCTCTTGAGTTAGCCCCTAATGACAGTGAAGTCATTGACGTTCTTAAGTTTTATGAAAAACAGATAGATGATATCAATGATTAGCAGTAAACTTCAGTAACCCAAGTTGCTGGTAGTAAAACTCACCTCGAATTTTTAGTCTTGTCTCATTAATTGCGGGAGTGGATATTCTCTAACCATTGATCTTATTCATGCTCATCAGGGTAAAGGTAAGTGAAACGCAACAATGAGATCCACTATCTGACTTCCACAGATAGATAATTGACAACAATCAAAAGATCGAACACCATTGCCTTTGCTTTGTCCCCGGCGGGGCGATGGTCAACTTCGGGGACAAGAGGAGATTAACCATGAATAGTAAGCAGAAGGTCGGATATATGGCGTTAGGCGCCGCGATTTTGGCAATCGGTATCGTTATCGGACAGTTTATTACACCAGACATCACGGCGCAGAACAATGGCGTGCTTGATGAGATTCGGTGTGCCGGGCTAACAGTGGTTGATGAGGCAGGAAATACTGCAATTCAATTGACAGCGCTGAAAGGTGATAAACGTGATTTTAATTCTATCAGAATCTACAATCGGGGACAACCATCGGTTGAATTGAGTTCCGGCATAACTGAGAATCGTGTCATGCTCGTAGATAAAGCAGGAAAAGGAAGAATTCTAATGACCACGCGTGAAAGAGCTGGGAACACTATCTCCATCACGGATAGAGCGGGTAACGAAACGTGGAAAGCGCCTTAATTCGAATATTTCACAAGGACGATTAAGCCAGTCCGAGATCAATCACAAGGACTGGCTTTCCTTGGTGTCGGCATGTCTCAATTGAGGAAACCGGCCCGTGCGCTCTAAATCAAATCATCACCATATACTCCGCGCTGTCAGAAATTGCGTCTTTTGTAGGATCAAACGAGTGGATAGCGAGTGTGATAGAAATCCCGCGATCTCCCGATCGCGACATGCGTTCCCCGTAGGATCAAACGAACGGATAGTGAGTGCGATAGAAATCCTCACGGTTTCCAACCGCACCTACGGCCAGACGCTTGAAAACACGCAATTTTCAGCAGCGTGAAGTATATTTTATTAATCCCTCAAATCCAGTCATAGTATACCTCCTGGGCGATTGGTAGTTAGTAACTTGTGAGGTTGGAAGGTACCAATCATCCGTCTGTCGGTATCCCGTGCCAGTCCCGCCACATATTCTCGCAAGGCGGCTCCTCCAGCTTATCCTTAAGGTCCTTTCTCACGAAGTCCCCTACGACAGCTTTACGAATCACGCTCGACCTGTTGGGCAGGTTTCCGGCGTGCGCCAGTCTGTGATGAAAAAGAATTATGTCCCCCGCCTCCCCGTTGCATTCCATGGATTCTTGCTCCGTGAGAAGATCTAAGCGCTCTTTGTAAGTATCGGCTTTGTCACGCCCATATTGCGTTAGATGCTGATAATAGAAGACGCGGTGGCTCTTTGGAAAGATGGTAAATCCGCCGCTGTTCGGAGGCACGTCATCTATATACCCAAGCACGCCCAAATTGAATTCATGGCCATCGGTATGGGGTTTGAGAGGCAGCGCGGGAAGATCGTGCTGAGGAATTCGACAATAGATGCCGCGCGTGCGACTTGGCATCGCTAGACTCCCCTCGCCTAGCAGCTGCTCAGCCATGCCCCAGATGGATGCATCCGTGAGAAGCATTCGCACCAAGAAGTTCTCGGTGCCAAGTGTCCGATACCTCCAGAGCGTACCATCGTCGGTGGAATATTGGTCGTTGTGCGAAGGTGGATTGGGCAGCGCCCAACCGTCAAACAGATAATCCGTGTCAGGTGATCGTGGGAGTTTTTTCCTGTCCTCGGGCGTTTGAACCGGGCCCCGCCACGTGTTCGGGTCGTCTCGATCAATGCCGGGCGGCGGGTTATCCCACAGTCTCTCGCGTGCCTGCGCCATCAGATTCTCGTCCATGACCTTGCGTTTGATAACGTAACCTTCATCCCTAAAGAATCGGATTTCATCGGGCGTGAGTTTTACCATAGCGTCGTTGTATCCTATCCTTTCTCTCAACATGCGGGTTAGGTCATTTCACCGGAAAATTAGCTTTGAACGCGTTTGAAGAATCGGAGGGGCGTTACTACGAAGTGGCTTAATCATTCATACCAAAGGTAGGGCTATTTATAAGTTCCCAAGCTTCCTCATCTCGACCGGCAAATATCAATTTCCTGTGCCTCAGCATGTCACCGGAAAGCCCGCCGAATATCAGTTCGTTAAACGCTTCTTCAGTATAAAGCGATTCATCTACCCCGAGGGCTTTCTCTTCCTCCTTTAATTGCCTAAGCTTGTCCATACCGCGTAAATATGCGGCGTAATTGGCTTCGCTTTGGGCCCGCATTGTCTTCGCCTCAGCTGCATGTTGTTCCAACAAGGCATAGACTTCGTCTATTGTCGGCGGCTCTTCTTCCAACACTAAAGGGGATACATTTGCTGTGTTCTTCGCCGCAGGAGGCGTAAACGCATCGTCGGCAAGCCCATCATAGGCGAGAACATCGCGCGTGAAATCCTCTGTGATTAGAGTTTTTCCATCGCTACTCATAATCACAGGGAATTTCTTGTGAAACTCGGCCTTTAAGTGTTTGATATTTGTGGTTGAACGTATCCAAATTACACCTGAGACGAACACGCACAGTATAAAAATCCATGCGGCACCGAAAAAATAATTGGGAACGAGTTTTCGTAGTAAATAGCGCATGACTCTATCCTCCCTTGCTATTACAAGCTACTGTTGTGAGCCTGATTGACTTTTAGATTCTTCCTCGGCTATTTCGTTCAATAGACGATATTCTTCTGCCCTTAAATCCCTAAGCTCGTCTTGGAGAGCCGCATACTCGGCATTAAATTCTGAAAGATTGGCACCGATTCCCTCAAGTTCGGCTTCCTTCGCTTCTTTCAGGGCTTCATAGTGGTCAATGGTTGCCTCTATTGAAGGTATTTCACTATTTAGACTCGATAATTCCTTTTCAAGGGGGGCTACGAAATAAAGACCTGTAGGCGTTGTTTAATCTAAGGATTGTGGCGACTGTGTTTATGCAGTGGAACCAACATCCGAACAGCCACTGACACCAATAACAAAAATGCAAGGTACGAAAACAATCCTATTGCACCCCATTTGTCGAAAATCAGCGCTGATAACGCGCCGATTGTGCCCCCGGCGCCTACGGGAATCGCGTGAAGCCGGAAGTGGTCGGCGCGACAAAGTTTGACGCCCGGTTTTAGATAGAGCGGCATTAACAACGTATAAATCGCTACGACACATATTGATACGACTGGTATAAGATAGTCGGACATGGCATTTCGCCTTTAGTGTGGGTGGTCTTGATGCAATCATCAAGAGAACCGTCGTAGTCACAGTCTCTTTCATTGTTTTTGAGACAGCCCCTATAGATGCGGTAAAAGGCGTCCGTTGTTTTTTTTTTTGCATCAATCCAATCGGCACGCAACTGCAATAGTACGGCGCCGGCGTGAGCGTAATGAGCGGCGGCTTTTGCCGGATAATCTCTGTAGGTTTGCCCTCTGTCGTCAGAAGTGGATTTGGCGGTTCGCCAATCGCTTCTTGCATTGGCGCACGGATCGGGTTGACTAAAATGCCCATATATACTCGGTTGCATTATGACACACTGAGTGAGAAATATCAATGAAAAAGTCTTCCGTTCATCGTTTAATCTCCTCCGTGATAGCAAACTTTGTAGAGGGGCGACAGACTGTATGGTATGAGAAACCGCTAGCAACCTTTACTGATGCAATAGCATGGGTCAGATACCAGTTCTGGTCTACAGAAGCGGATGTGACTCTTTCACAGGTCAACCAAACAGACCGGATGGTTAAAATCTCCCCCACTTTTCTTCAACGCTTGATTGACACCGTCTGCTATACGGCTTAAATGTACAAAGTCGAGCTTAGATTGTGGAATGCGCAAGCTAACAGTTTGCGCTACAAGGGCGTGCCCGATTTTGTGGGTAATTACAGGCGACGCGCGTGAGACCAAAATGAAACCGAGCGCTTGGTGTGCTCAGTATTCATCGTTCGGAATCCCGTGCCAGTCTCGCCACATGTTCTCGCAAGGCGGTTCATCCAGTTTCTCCTTGAGATCCTTTTTCACCAGATCGCCAATGATAGCTTTGCGAATCTCGAGAGAATGGTTAGGCGGGTTTCCGGCGTGCGCCAGTCTGTGATGAAAAAAAACGATATCCCCGGCTTCCCCGCAACACTCGGTGGCTGTTTGCTCGTTGAGCAAATCGTAGTGTTTGTCGTAAGTGTCCGCTTTTTCACCCCCATATTGCGTTAGATGCTGATAATAGAAGACGCGGTGGCTCTTGGGCCAAATGGTGAACCCGCCGCCGTTTGCGGGCACGTCATCTATAAATCCAAGCGCTCCCAAATGAAATTCATGGCCATCGGTATGGGGTTTGAGCGGTTGCACGGGGATGTCACGCTGCGGAAATCGGCAATAGATGCCGCGAGTACGCGTTGGCACGGCGAGACTTCCTTTGCCTAGCATCTGCTCTGCCATTTCCCAGATAGATGGATCCGTGAGAATCAACCGCACCAAGAAGTTCTCGGTGCCGATTGTCCGATATTTCCAGGAAGTGCCGTCCACGGTGGAATATTCATCGTTATGTGAAGGTGGATTGGGCAGTGCCCAACCGTCAAACGTATAGTCCGTCTCGGGCAATCTCGGGAGTTTTTTCCTGTCTTCCGGCGCTTGAATGGGACCGCGCCATGTGCTCGGGTCGTTTCGGTCAATTCCCGGCGGCGGCTTGTCCCACAGCCTTTCGCGTGCCTGCGCCATCAGATTCTCGTCCATGACCTTGCGCTTGACAACATAGCCTTCATCTCTGAAGAATCGAATTTCCTCGGGCGTGAGTTTTACCATAATTTCGCTGTATTCCGTCCTTTCTTTCAACGTGTGGAGTCGGGGCGTCACAATCGGGATTAGACCAAAAAGGAAACGGCTATTGCCAGATTGACTTCATCTGCCAGGCATTGAGACGCTTCAGCAGGGCATCTTGTCCCTGCGCGCGCAGGGACATGCCCAGGCTGTCCGCCCGCTCGGGATAGACGCGCATTGCCAGGTATTGCTTGTTGTTGGCAAACACTTCGACGATGCTGCGATCAATAAAGATTCGCAGCTTCAGCGGTTCGGCCCCGCGCCGCATCTCGGCTCGTTCGGGCGGCCTAACCCAGGCGTCGGGCAGCGTTGTCGAACGAGAATTGTCGAGACAGATGACGCCCGGCGTGTCATAAATAGCGCCCGTGCGAGACATTTTCCTGTCATAGTTGTAGAAGGTGATAGATGTCCGCTCCTCCGCGTTGGGCGAGCGCAGCACATTGAGCTGAACCCAACGCGCATTCTGCGGGTCAATCTCCACCTCCAATTCCATGCTATTGCCGGCAATTCCCTCCAGGACGATTTCTTCGTTGGCGAGTATCGCCATCTCCTCGACGTGTTGGCGCTTCAAGCGTAGGGAGGCAACGGCGGCTACCGGTTCAATTCGAAGCAATTTGTCCGGACCGAGCGTCAGCCGCTGCACGAGCGACATCACCTGATCCCAATCGTCGCTAAGCAACCCGTGGTTAATGTTAAGGATGTTGAAGATGCCGCCCTTGCCGTCTTCCCCCGTGCGGGGCGCGTGGACGCCACCGGGCGCCACGGTGCCGTGGTTGAAGCGGTCGTGATGATACGGTATGAATCTGTGAGCCTTTTCGTCGTAATCGCCCAAGAAGTATTGACCGCCGTTCGTATGGCTGAAGAAACTCAGGATGTACTTGTCGCCGATACGCCTGAAATCGGGACATGCCGCTTCGTCATGACGTGAGGTGAACGGCGTTTTGTCGGGAGCGATGAAATTTCCCAGCCCTTGCCAAGTCACCAAATCCTCCGTCGCCCAGAGCTTCATCTGGGGCCACCAAGCATCCGGGAGATACCTGATTCTCGTCCCCGTCAACCCGTAATAGGTGTCACCCTCCTTCCAGATACACGAATCGCCGCGATCGGTGTTCACGGGACCACGCTTTTTCCAATTCAGCAGCAGCGCATCATCCGACACGGCGACCATTTGGCCCGCTTCAATGCCGGGATAGAACGAGATTACTCGATTATCGTCGACCAACATGCCGCCCGAAAAGCACGCCTTCTCTACTCCCGGATTGATCGCGTAGGGCAGATCTCTCCAGCGTACCAGGTCATCGCTGACAGCATGTCCAATGCTTGTGCGATACCAGCGTTTCGGTATATCCGCCGGATCGGGGAACTCGTCGGGCGGCATGGCGATAAAGAAAAGATGCCAACGCCCACGCCAGAAAACGATGGCGTTGGGGTCGTTCATCGAGCTTTCCGGGCTGACGAAATGATACGCCGGGCGATACGGGTCAGCCGCCAGTCGTTCGCGCGATTCGGCGAAACGAATCATCAACTCGTTCCCCTTCAGTTCCTCCAACTGCTTGGCAAGCGTGCTTGAAAACGTCTGGCGCGGCGTGGGGATGGCATAAGGTTCGACTGGTTTTGTTTTTCCCATGGCTTTTTGCAAGTGCCAACGATTATCTGACATGTTACAGACGGAGGCTAGTTGATGGAACTCGGGATGCGGCAGTTATCATCCTCGATCTTGGCGCCACACGAAGCGGATTTTACCTGTTTTCTAATTCTGCGTCAACAGAAATCATTGAATTGGAAGCCCTTTGATTTGTCTCGCATTGGACAAAACAGTGCAAGATTTTCCCATAGTCCAAGAGATGGCGCGGGTCGATTACGGATAGAACTGGTACATGGTCACGTTTAACGCGATGCTCAGCACGCTCCAGATACTGCCGATCAGGAAATCACCCAGCACCAGCCCGAGGAAGAACGGCACGGCGCGCCGATAGCTGCGGATGCCGCCGTGCCTCAGTACAATCCATTTGGCTACCGTGCAGATGACAAGCGGCACCCACATGTCCAGCGCCAACTCTCCGCTGCCCGATATGACAAACCCCAGCGGATGCAGAGGCAGCCAGAGTACCCGCGAGCGCAGATACGCCAGTAGCATCATCACGGAAAAGCCCGCCCCCATGAACGTTACGCCCAGCCAATCCGTGCCTTCGGGGTAGTAAATCAAATCCCGCAGCAAGCCGAACGCCCGCCGACCCCACCGCAGCGCTCCTGGTCCAAAGTAACCGGAGGCCGCCCCATGCTCATAGTAGAGATGGAGTTGAATCCAAAATGAGGCAATCACCCCCAGCGCCGTGGCGATCAGGATTGCCATGAACATCCGCCGGTGGGAGAGGTTAGCCTGATCCGAAATCTTGAAACCTTCCAACTGGTGGGGCATCTGATGCGGCCGATTCGCGCTGTTGAAGAATAGGACGGTTAACGATGTCAGGTTCTGGTGTCCCAGCCGCCGGGTGCCCACCCACCTGGTCAGCATGGTCTGCGGCGGGTACCCGAAACAGGCGAACAGCCCGGCTTCGGCGCGCAGGCGGGTCATCACGGTCGGCGAAATCAGGAACAGGATGCCGAATGTGGCCGCCACCCAGAACGTCATGCCCGTCTTGTAGAGCAGGAAACCCAGCAGCGCGAGCCCGCCCAAAAGCCCCCACACCGCCGCCCGGTAGGGTAGCGGCTCTCCGGCGTCGTCCGCATTGCCGCCCCGACCGAAGGCGCGCTTGAGCGCAAGCGCGAAGTGTCCTCTCCCCACCCAGAACAGCAGGACGCATAGCCCCAGAAAGCCGCCGAGTACCTGCTCTTTCTGGAAGGGGTATCGGGGCAGGTTGTCCCACCCGGTGACTCTCCCCAGCGCGTGTTCTACCCGGTTCATGCCGCAAAAGAACGCCGTGGAAAAAAGCATTTCCAGCGGCATCAGGAACAGGAGGCCAATGGCGTAGGGATAGAACGAGATGCGTATCAGGTCGCTGTAGTCGGAAAACAGCGCCAGAGGACCTTCGTCGAAGACGAAATATCTGCGCTTTACCGGGATGGTTGGCACGTCGGGGAAAATAAAGCTCAGTCCGTTAATCAGGCAGATGCCTCCCGCGATGCCGAAGCCTATCCACATCCGCTTGTTGCGGAAGAACCCGGCAGTGGGGCTTGTCATCTCCAGCGCCAGTTGGGCGATAGGGTAGGTCAACCGTTCGTTTTGTGTCCATTGACGCCGCAGGATGGTGTTCAGGCACAAAAAATTGAAGGCGAGAACCATGAAAAACAGTAGCCATGCCAGTACCACCGGTATCCACACTTTCAAGTGGTGGGCAATATAGAAGGTGGATTCGCCCTCATAGAAGTCCCGCAGCGCGGGTTCATCTGACACGGTGAGCCAGCGGGGGATATGCCGGAAGAACAACTCTTTGAATTCATTTTCCGGCGTGGCGAACCAGAAGGCGTATCCCAATAGGGACAACACCGACTGCAGGATGTCGCCGGCGGTCAACGTGGTGGTGATGCTGAGCATCACGTAGAAGACGCCTAGCTCGCCGTGCCGAAGCGCGATGCGCGGCGAGGCTTGACGAATCAGCGCGTTGACGACCATCACCGCGGTCAACGTGAAGATGACGTTGGAGAGCGGCACAATCCAGGTGGGAAAGGTGTAGCGCACCAACTCCATCTGGAGAAGGAGATAGGTGTTGACGGGAATGAAGATAAGCGCGACGAGAAATAAACGCGGTGTCAGCCCGGGATCCCTTTCGTTATGCCCCTTTTCTTTCATGACTCTCCATTATAATCGGGTCTCGCGGAAGCCTGCGGCGCAAGGTGTGGGGTGGTTGCGCGGACTTTGCTGACGGGGAAATCAGACAAGTGGCGCGCCGCTAAAGCGCGGAGCGCGCCAATATGCTTTAATGCTGGTGGAAACCTCATAGGGATGGGGTGGAAGTGATTAGTAGCTGGTGATTAGTCGATTTCTACCGATCAAGCGAATTGGTGTAGTAATTCAGACCCACCGGTTTTCCTGCTTTGAGGGCCAAGGCGCCCCCCGGATGTAGCCCTCGGGCGTGCGCGGCTCTACGGGTGGATTCGCGCGCAGTACCGCCTCGTCCATCTCAACCCCGATGCCGGGCGCGGTGGGGACATCAAAATAGCCCTCTTTCTGGCGAGGAAACTCCCCGAGGACGACGTGGTCGAACCAGGGGGCGTGGCCTCCCTCTTGGATCATGAAGTTCGGCGTACAGACATCGACTTGCAGCGCCGCCATCGTGTTGACCGGACCATAGGGGTTGTGGGGTTGAATACCGACGTAATACGCCTCCGCCATCGCCGCTATTTTCTTCAACTCGGAGATGCCGCCCGCGTGGCACACATCCGGCTGGATCATCGCCACGACCTGCTTCTCAAGGAGTTCGACAAACCCCCACTTGGTATAAAGCCGCTCCCCGGTGGCGAGCGGAATATTCACCGCTTCGGCGACCTTCGCCATCGCATCGACATTTTGGGGCGGCACGGGCTCTTCAAAGACGAACGGGCGGAACTCCTCCAAAGCATTGCCGATGCGGATTGCCGCCGCCGGCGCAAGCCGCCCGTGCACTTCAACCAGCAACTCGACATCATCGCCGACCGCCTCCCGAACGGCTTTCACCTTGGCGATGGCATCCCGCTCCGCCTCCGGTGTGATGAACAGCCCCTGGTGACCGAAGGGGTCACCTTTTAGCGCGGTCAGCCCCGTATCCACTTCGCGCAGCGCTCGCTCAACGGCTAACTCGGGGGTTTCCCCGTCAAAGCGGCCATACGTCCAGATCCGATCGCGCATCCGACCGCCCAGCAGTTCCCAGGCGGGAACGCCAAGCGCCTTGCCTTTGATGTCCCAAAGGGCGATCTCTATGCCGCTAATCGCCGCCATCTGAATCACGCCGCCGCGCACGTTGTGATAGAGGTGATAGAGCCGCTGCCAATGTTCCTCGATGCGGAACGCCTCTTTGCCGACCAGCGTCGCTCCAATTTCGTCGACCAAATTCGCGACAGACAGCGGTCCGCACGTTGACTCGCCCCATCCGGTGATGCCTTCGTCCGTCGACACTTTGACGTAGACGTAGTTGCTTCGCGCGCCGCGCAGATTCGTCCCCGGCGAAGCGCTGGGGATCGCTTCAACATTGGTGATTTTCATCTGGGAAGTCTCCTCGGTGCCCGCGTATGCGACATTACCTGACAAATGCCATGCGGCGGGAGGCGCGAAAACTCCCCGCACGGAATTCATAGACATAGAGGCCGCTAGCCAGCAATTCTCCGCCCTCGTTGCGCCCATCCCAATACGCCGCATGATGCTTATCGGTGTAGAAGCCCTCCGGCTGGAGCCCCAGATTCAATTTCCGCACCAATATACCCTTCGAGTTGTAAATTGATATTTGGACACCTGCATCTCGGGCGAGTTGATACGGGATCCAGGTCTCCGGATTGAACGGATTCGGGTAGTTCGGCAAAAGCGCTGTCCGTTCCGGAGTCAGTGCTTCCAACAGATTCTGCAAAAACTGAATGGCGCGCAGTGATATTCGCTCCGGGATACCCAACCCCCAAACTTGCTCAAGCCACTGTTTAACGTCGGTTGTCCGAAGCATCATCGCTCCGTTGGAATACATGGGAAGAGTGCTCGTCACATCGTCTGCCATCCCCGCAACAAGCGCCACATCAAGCGCGTTCACAAATCCATCCCCGTTCACGTCTGCGCGGTTCACTGCGGATATGCCTAAACGCCCCGCAACCAACACCAAATCCTGAATATCCACAACCCCGTTTTCGTTTACATCGGGCGCTACTTCTGAAAACTCTGAGACTTGCGGGTGTTCGTCTTGCGGAGGGTCGGGGGACGGAAGAAGGTCCCAGAGCAACACCGTGCCGTCGCTGTTCCCACTGGCAAGCGTACGCCCGTCCGGACTGAAGGCGAGGCTATAGACTCTTCCTGCATGCCTATCCATCGAGCGTAAATGAGCCCCCGTAGCCGCGTCCCATAGACGCAATGTGTCACGTTCGCGTATGTTATCTTCATCGATCCCGCCTCCACTGGCAAGCAATCGCCCATCCGCGCTTAACGCAACACTCTGAACAGGGCCAGCATGCCCTCTCAGTACGTGTTTGGTTTCACTCGTCTCAACATCGCGCAGTGTGACCCAACCCCAAATCCCGGATCCAAGCCACCAATTCAGATGCCCGCTAGCAAGAGTACGCCCATCCGGACTGAAGGCGAGGCTCGTGGCTAAACCGGACTCGGTCAGTGTGTTCTTGCGTTCACCCGTTAGCGCATCCCAAAGATGAATTTTCCCTTTCCCCTCACTATGTCCCACATGAAACGACTCATGCCCGCTGGCAAGCGTACGTCCATCCGGGCTGAAGGCGAGGCTCCGAACCTCTCCGAGTTCCCACCCCTTAAAATAGCGATTCGGATGCCACTCACCCCATGCGTATTTTTGCTCTCCCGTCACCGCATCCCAAATATAGATTCTATGTTCATTACCAGCGGCGATCATTCGCCCATCCGCGCTAAAGGCGACGCGGCTCGCCGAACGGTCACCTTTATGCAGGATGTCTTTTTTCTTACCCGTCACCACGTCCCAAAGATGAAGAATACCACTGCCGCTGGCAAGCGTACGCCCATCCGGGCTGAACGCGATGTCAAAAGCAAGAGTGCCAATCGGGGTGATTGGAGCGACAGTCACCGAATCGTATATCCAAACGCCGCTGCTGCTCGCCACCGCCAGACGCGTACCGTCCGGGGAATATTCAATGTCATAGATTCTACCACCGCCGAAGGTGAGTCGCGCCTTGGCGCCATCGGGCAATCCCCATTGAGTAGAATCTTGGGCAATGGCGTTAAGCGCAAGAATGGCGAGAAGAGTGAGTGAGGAAAAGGCTGTTTTCATAAGAAAGTTTCCTCTCCTTAGAATGTGGAGCTAACGCCTTCTGCAATTTCTCAACGTTGATAACGGCTGACCGCATCAAGGATTACCCGAAGATCGCTCCCGCAGCATGGTCGGGACCGGGAGATCCCTCCTACCGCACTTGCTATTCACTCGTTTGATTCTATTTCAAAACGAGCATTCTTCGCGTGGCTTGAAATGGCCCAGCCTGCAGGGTGTAGAAATAGACACCGTTGGAAACAGTCTCCCCGACCTGATTTCTGCCATCCCAATACGCCGCGGTTTCTCGCGTCAGATAGCTGCCCGCTTTCCGGGCGCCGAGGTCCAACTCGCGGGCAAGTTGCCCCCGCACGTTGTAGATGCGCAGGGTCACGGTCGCATCGGTTCCCAAGCGATACGGCAGCCAAGTCTCCGGGTTAAACGGGTTGGGGTAGTTCTGAAGCAGCGCCGTGCGCTTGATTTTCCCCAACGCGGTCACACTCAACCCGAACGGATCGACAGAGAAGGGGAGCGTCTGGAAATCTCTTACGGCATTATAGACATACGCGGCTGTGCCGTGAGCGTTTCCGGCGCCATCCCGGCGTTTGTTGTGAGACGAGACAACGACAAGATCGCCGTTCATAACCACCCAAGAGCCGTAATTGATTTTAGGCTCCGGCTTCTCTGGCACGGCTTTTACCTTCTCCTCCCAAACCCCGTTCACATTCACGAATGAATAAACGGCGCCCGATCCCTCTTCGCCTTCATTGCGGAACGGCGCCCCGACAATGGCGCTTTGCCCGGTGGTGGCAACGGCATGCCCGAACCGATCACCCGCATCCGTGTCTTTGGCTATCAACTTCGCCTGTTGTCTCCATCTGTTCCCTTCGCGCACAAAGACATAAGCGGCGCCGGCATCTTTCCCGCGCTCGGTGTCGTGCAATGGCGCTCCGACGATGATGGTGTCCCCGGTAAGCGACACGGAAGATCCGAAATTGGCGGCTTTTGCGGCGTCATCCGCCGTGAGTTTGGCTTGTTCTACCCACGTACCGCCCTCGCGCACGAAGACATAAGCGGCGCCGGCGAACCTTAACTTGTTATGGGTGTGCTTAGGCGCCCCGACGACGACCGTGCGGTCATAGATCTCGGAGACCTCGCCGAAAGCGTCGGATCCCCCCAAATCTTGCGGGACTAATTTCGCCTGTATGTCCCAAGTCTTTCTCTCAATATCTCGCACGTAGACGAAGGCCGAACCCGAGTTCTTTCCGGCGTCATCGTCCTTGGACACGCCAACGACCGCGGTGTTCCGGTATAGGGAGACAGCGGATCCGAACTGGTCGTCGTCCGCGGCATCCGGATGGAGGAGCTTTATCTCCTGTTTCCAATTCCTGCCGCTGCGGCGAAAAATGTAAGCCGCGCCTTTTCCTTGGCCAACGAGAACCCCTCCCTCGCGGCCATGAGTCGGCGCTCCGATAATGGCGGCGTTTGCCGCGGCGCGATCATGCGGCGCGCCGATAGATACCGCCCACCCGAAGGACGGATAGGGGGGATTTTCGGCGTTATGATCGTCGGCGCGGAGGTCTACCAGTCTTTCCCAATCGCCGTCATCGTTGAAATAGATTGTCCCGGTTGCCGCCTCGCGTGACCCGATAATCACGGAGTCCCCGATAATAGCGGAGGACAAGTGGTCATTAAAAATTCCCTCCTCGACACCGATAAGCTTGACTTCCTTTTGCGCGAGGGCGGTGTGATTTATGCCCCCTGATACAATGCCGATCGCCAAACCGATGAGGATAAACCGTATCGTTTTCATGTGAAACTCCTTTCCATGTTGGTACATGTTAAGAAATCGTGAAGAGTAGCTTGTTATTGACCGCGCCGCCCCCTTTTGTCAAGTCGTGACTTCTCCAGCCAACGTCGGGGAGAGCCGAGAAGGGATGGCAGTGTGACTAAATCACAATTTGATGGCAACATTTAATTCCGACATTTGTTCTGTGAGGAACATGGTGGTACGTGCCAAATAGGGCAAATCAATCGTTTCTCCATAGGCATCAATCTAAAGAAATCTTGGTGTAAGCGTAATGACACATTAGAGAAATTCGGAAACTCTTTTCGCGTTATTCCCTACGTCGTTCAGAAAAACCAAAGACAAATGCCAATGAGGTTCCAATAACATTATCGCAAACATTATCGCACAAGTTGTCTCCGGATGCAATCCCTACAGACTGCGGATTTGAGCGCGATGTTACCGTATTAATCCCAAAACGGTACAAGCCACTCCTCTTCAATCTCTAACCCGAAGCCGGGGCCATCATTCGGCGCAATGTAACTGTCTGCCGGAACGGATTCACCATTAATCGGCTTTGCTTCTTCCAGAGGCACGCCCGGTGCGGTTGGGAGAAAGTATTCCACCCAGGGTGTGTTGGGCATTGCCGCCGAGAGATGGAGTCCATATTGGTTTCCGCCGCCGCCGTGAAAGATGACGCTGAGCCCGGCGGCGTCTGCCATGTGACAGATTTTGGCACATTCCGTGATGCCCCCAACCCAGAAAATATCGGGCTGAATGATATCCAGACACCCTTTCTCGATAATCTGTTTGAAGGGCCAACGGGTGTACAGATGTTCCCCTCCGGCGAGCGAAACCCAGTTCACGGCGTCCCGAACCCTGACGTGTCCATCGATATCTTCGGGGATTAAAAATTCCTCAATCCACTTCAGTCGATACGGTTTGAGTCGCTGCGCCAAGCGGATGGTGTAATCGACGTCAAAAGCCATGTAGCAATCCAACATAATCTCGACATCGTCGCCGACCAACTCCCGTGTTTCAGCAACAAGTTTTTCATTCTCCTTCAATCCCCAAAGCCCATCCACGGGCCCATAGGGGCACGCCAACTTCACCGCTTTGAAACCGAGTTCGATCTGCCAGTCCGTGTCGTTGCCGGTGGCGTATGCAAAGAGTTTTTTACGAACGGGACCGCCCAATAGTTCATAGACCGGCTGGTTCTTGATTTTGCCGATGAGATCCCACAAGGCGAGGTCAACGCCGCTCATCGCGCAACTGGTCAGTCCGAGTGAGCCGTACGGCTTCGACAATCGGAACATCATATCCCAGATCTTTTCGACCGCAAAACAGTCTTCACCCACCAGCATCGGGGCAAAGTGATCATCGATAATCGCAGCCACGGGTCTGCCGAACGAAGTTTGACCAAGCCCCCATGTGCCATCCTCTGCCGTGACTTTTACGAAGACGCTTCCCCATTTCGGCATCCAACTGCCGCGGTGACGTTTGTACCTCGGATATTTGGACATCGGGTTGGCGACCTCGGAATCTTGCGCCCAGGATGGACGCCGTTGGGGTGTTGGTTTCCCGCTTCGGGGAGGCGTATTCAATTTAACAGCTTTTATCTCTTTTATTTTCATCGTTACTGTTTAGTCCAGCCAAAACGAGTGGCATATTAGTTTGGCAGTGTATCGCGCCTGACTATCGGCAGCGGGGCATTCTTGGATTATATGTGGGAGGGGCATCTTGCCCCGATGCAGCAGCGATTCCCTACCGAAAGTGGATTTTCATTCCATAGTTGTTTAGGGAGTTGATTTATCGTGAACGCGGAATATCGGGGCAAGGGGGAATCTCTCTGGGAACTCTATCGCATTCGCTATTCTTGGGTTTCCCTTCCCATTGAATTCCCAATTCCTCAGATTTCTCGCGTAACAGTTTCGATGCTCACAGACGAACTGCGAGAGACAACTTTCCGAAAAGACGAGAGGGGTCGATTTCTGATTATACCATTTCTCTAAAATGCTTGAGCATTAATTGCGTGAATCAGGTAAAGAAACTTGCGGGGAACGGACAAGAAGTCTTGTCTCCGCGCAAAGTCAGCGGGGCAAGGGGATTTCTATCGCGCTCAGTATCCATTCGCTTGATTCCCGCCTACGGGGAAACGAACGCTATAGCAAAGCATCGTATGCACTATTATTCAAGCGAAATGGTATTATCTCTCTGAGTCGAATAATTCGCTCAACTTGGACGAGTCGCGTAAGTCAATCTGAGGTCGACCCCTATTTTGCCCGAAATTCGTCGTGGCGCTATCCGGGAGGTGGTGGCTGCATGAAGGCTGTCGTATTTCCCAAGTCGGGCCAAACCGCTAAAGGGCAGGGCTATTCGACACCGTCGTTAGGTAAACGTGGGAGAACCTGACAATTTTCCGAATTTTGAGTATTGGCTAACAAGTGTAAAAGCGAGGAAGCCAAGATGATTGTCAGGTAGTCGGATGGGTCATAGTACCGGAGAAGCGAAGTAATGCTCGCAGAGGGAAGGCCCCTGGGCAGAATGCCCCTTTTCATCGACACGTTATGAGGTCATCAGAACCTCAATAAATAACGGCAACAAACGTGAGAAGGATAGCCTTTCGAGGCGAACCATTCTGTCTTGAGCCCATTGCCTGAATCGGGCACGATGGGTTCTAACTGGGGAGAAGCTCAGGTGACTGGGCTTCTCTACCACCCGCACTTTCCCCCGTTTTGGGACAGACTCCCATCAGTGAGCTTTGCATCTAGACTGCCCAGCGGCCATTGCTGGGGTGCGCTGTTGCTGGTCATAAATACCTCGCCACAAGGCAAATATTGTATCAGTGCCTCCCATCTCCTGTCCGTGCCGGAAGGCTTGTTGTACAACGCGCAGCATATCGGCAATATCATCACGATAATGACTCTCCGGATCCTTGGTGAACCACTTGGGGGCTAAGCCATCAGATGAAAATCCATAAACGGGTTGACCATCAATCTCCACGGTCAAACGGACAAATAGACAGGGCAGCGCGGTCATCACGGCAATTCCGTAGCGAAACGGCATCCGCGTTTTCATATTAAGAATGTACAGATTAAGAACCAGAAGTGAAAAAGTCATATGCGCCCCAAAAATTGATCTCGGCCTCGAACTAAGCTCTCCATTTTTTTGTCGGCAACGGTACGCGGTAACATCCAGAAGCCGCAGTCTGGGTGAACCCAACGCACCCGCTCTGCACCAAGCGCCTTGACGGCCTTTTCAATGCTCTTAGCCACTTCGTCAACGGTCTCGACTTCATTATCCTTGATGTCTATAACGCCGACTCCCAGGGCAATGTCCTGGCGTAAGTCGCAGAAAAGCTCCAACTCGTCGAAGCCTCGACGGGCAAACTCAAGAATCAGGTGATCGACGTCGAGATTATTGAGAAATGGCAGCAGATTACGCCAGAAGCCTTTCTGAATGGTTTGTCCACCGTAGTTGCCAAAGCATAAATGCAATCCCTTTTGGCCCTGGACGGCATCGAGGACATGATTGATAGGCTTATAGGCCCAGCTTGCATCTTCGGGATGCCCAGTTAAATTGGCTTCGTCAATCTGTATCACCGTAGCGTCAATTTCGGCTACTTGCCGGCGCAGCACCTCAGCGATCTCGTTTGCTAGGGTTGGCAGGTCGTGGTAATGCTGGTCGAGCAGAGTCTTGGCCAGCATATACGGTGAGGTCAGCGTAAACTTGAGGGGATGGCCGGTTAACGGTTTAACGAGTTGCCACGCGGCCGGCAAATTGAGCAACCCTTCCCCAATCCTGTCTCGTACCACGCCGGCCGGTTGTGCTCGAAAAGCCATGCCGGACTGAGTTCGAAACGTACTCAATTCCTCTCGGCTCAAATGTGTGCTGATGCCGGCCATAGAACCGATGAAATAGTCAATCATACCATTGGTTTCGGGGTGCATAATATTAAAGCGCGATAGTTCGCCATCGGCCAGTAGATCAAGACCGGCTAATTCCTGCGTCTTGAGCGCCACCAGAATAGCGTCATGAAGATTAGGCGTTGACGGCATGGCCGCCAGCCATGCCGGTATAGGATAGCTGCCAACCACGGTGGTCTTTATAAGGTCCATAGCAACTCCTTTTCCCCAACGAGCCGATGATGCCTGGCGTCAAATCTCGGGCTCCGCCTCCGACTTATCCTGCGGGTGATAGTTGATAACGCGCCGTCCGTGTTCTAAATCGTAAAGCGGCCAGGTACTGTCTGAAACCCCAAACACAACCTCGAACTTCACGCCGGGATGCGTGAGAGCATGCTCGAACACACGAGCCGCGTCACCGTGACTGAGTTGATGCGGGTGTGTGGGAAGGTCACGGTCGTGCTTGAAATTGCCAATCCGAACCGCCACAAATTCCATGTCGAATCGCGCGGAGTACATATACCCCAGACTTTCCCCAAACACCTTGCTGATCGAATAGTAGGTCTCCGGTCGCGGCGTCATATCAACCGTCCGCATGACGTCTTTGGGATAGGGCGCAAGCAGCCCGGCCCGACTGGCGAAAGCGATTCGTCGCACGCCGTTTTGCCGCGCCGCTTCAAAGACATTGTATGTGCCGATGAAATTGTTCGGGAGTATCTCCTCCCAGGGCGCCCCGCTCGACGGATTGCCCGCGAGGTGAATCACTGCCTCCATGTCCTGCGTGGCTATAAGGACGCCATCGAAGTCAGTGATATCCCCAACGACTGCGTCTTCGAGTTCGGGCGTCGGGACGCGGTCAAAACCCCGCAGAGAATACCTGTCTTTCAAACCTTTTACAACGGCCGAGCCCACCCGACCGGCGGCGCCGGTGACGAGAATTTTCATTCGCCGCTCCTTTTCTAGCGGTAAATTTCTCTGAGTCTTGGCAAGAAGATTTCCGTATCCCGATCATGAATCTCGCCCTGCCAGGCGTTGTTCGTTTCTACGCTGGAACGGTCGTACGATTCCTGGATAAGCTCTGGCAGATCCAGTTGGTGGAACCGCGTGACAAAATATCCGTCGTCCTGGAGTCGAATCTCCCGAAATCCCATCGGGAAACCGATTAGGCATGCCGTGTCAACGACCAGGAAATCACGGTACATCCGGATACGGTTCGTGTGCTTATGCCCCGTGAACAATGCGACAATGGCGGGACTCTCCTTCACGGTTTCCAGCAGACGGTCTGCGCCGCCGAGGACGCCGCTCTGGTCTTCGTAGCCTCGCAGCACCCATGTATGGAGTACCAGCAATATCGCGCATCGATCGGCATAGGCTTGTTCCGCTGCTTCACGGAGTCCGTTGTCAAGCGCGTCGGTCCAAACGCCGTTGCCTTCCTCGATAGGGTCGCACTGATGGTAGATGTTTGCGAGCGCGAGTCGAAGACGAGGCCCCGCATCAACGACATCGATTGTTTCCGGGATGGGGAATCTTGCCGCGAACGGTTCAAAAGATCCGCTTTGTGCATCAGAGTCGTGATTGCCCGGAACGTAATATGTTGGCGCCTCGAACCCGGAAAACACCTCTGCGACCTCCTCAATCGATTGCAGATAGGTCGTCCACGGCAGCTCAAAGGAGCTGCCGCCGCAGAGAAAGTCCCCGCCGTGAACGATGAAGTCGGGTTTGAGTGGATTGACCGCCGGCACGATTGCATCCAGAACGGTTCTACTTTGCGTCAGCATCTTCGGCGCCCCGTAGTCTTTCGGCGCGCCGGGGTAGTGATGACTGTCTGTCAAAAAAACAAAACGAACGGACATAGCTGCTCCAAATAAAGACGCCCTTTGAAAAGCGGATCGGTTCTCTTTTCAAAGGGCGTTGGTGTTAGATATGTGGCCCGCGTTCGCGGATAATTCTGAGCGCCAGATCCGGATCGATCTGGAAATTCATCTCAGGCTCGATCTTACAGTGGCCCGGCAGCTCAAATCCGGCGACGGCGCTACGTGCATGCCAAAAGGAACATACTTGTAGAAGAGCGTGCGACGCCCCCCGCCCACGGAATTGTACCATGTTTGAGCTTCTCAGTGAACAAAATGTCAACAGAAATCATCCAGATGATCCTAACCCTCATTCAACTTCCAGCCCGGCAACGAAATATCAAACCTGCGCTCTGGCGCATAAATCCGTTCGCCGGGAGGATAGGGACGATCCTGCGTTACGATATAAACGGCCCCCTCGTGAACATAGACAATTTCATCTCGAACGTCGCCCACCACATCCTCGGTCAACCCGTATGCCCACTCGAATGGCAGCCCTTCACATACCGGGCGCACCACCTTTCTGCCCTTCGCGTCATAGAAACCGAACGCTTCCCTGGAAGAATAGAGGAACAGCAGCTCTTCGCCGTCGCCAGTCCAGTTCACTGGCGGCCCCCCTTGGCTGATTGTGTCGGGCTCGAACCGCGTCAGCGGATCTCCCTGGCCGCTCACCAGATTCAAGATCCCGTAGTTTTCCCAGCGATTCCCCATCCACATTTCCAAACCCGGCAGATCCGGCCGGAAATTCCCCGCATGGATCCCCTGCACATGCCCAAACCGGTGATGCCTCAACAGCGCCCCGGTGCGCGCATCCACTAAGAAAAATCCTGGATCGCTGCCGGCAATCCCAATCTCGGGACCATTGCTTTCATCGCCGTCCAATTCCCCAAACGCGGCGTGATCGATATGCCCGGCCCCCCCTGAATCTTCGATGTATTCCGCGCCTTCCATCAGCCACAGGAGGTTCCCGTCCCCATCGTAAAGCTGATACCCCGGCAGGATCTCATCGCGGCCATCCCCGTCCACGTCATAGAACCACATGTACATCCCATACCACGACTCGTGCGCATCCTGACGCCACCGCAGATTCAAGGCCTCATCGTAGGCCCAGATGGAGTACCCGGTTCCCTCGCCGTCGCCATCCCTCAGGATCAGATCCTGCGCCTTCTCTGTCTTGCGAATTCGGCACGGCCACAAGGCCCCTAGCTTGTGCAAACATGACCTCACGCTCTTTCCCCGATACCCGCGATACGGCCCTGTCTTTGGCAGTTCTGTCTCGGCCGTTACCTCCCCTGTCCGTCCGCTGACCATCCGCAGCAGATCCCCTTCGACCCCAATGAAGTCCTCCACACCGTCCCCATCCAGATCGTGTACTACCTTGTGTTTTTTATCTAAACCCGCCGCCGCGGCATACACCTGATCCCACTGCTTTTCTCCCTCCACATCCAGGCACACCACCCGAAGGCCCGATTCCGTCTCCTGCTGCAGCACGATCTCCTTCTTCCCGGCTCCACGGAAATCTCCCAACCGCACCTCGCAGGGCCAGTATTCGCTTACGTCGATCCGCTTCCACAGCACCGGCTTCGGGTATTTTTCCGCTGCCTCCGCTACCTCCCGGTCATAGGCGCTCTGACGGCTTGCGTATGCCGCCCGGGCGGGCTCCGACGCGGTAACCCGTACCCCATACATCCGGCTGCGCGTGTTGGTCCGGATGCCAACCTTGCCCGTCTGAAACTTCTCGTCATAGGCGACAAATATTTGCTTTCCATCCACGTAGCACGCCAACCGCTCTCCTTCGCACACCGCCTTCAGGTGGTAATACCGACTTCGGTCCACCCCATTCCGGTAATCGGCGAGCATGGTCCATGCCTCATCCTCACGGCGATACAGCACAAAGCGCTCATATCCCTCTATGGCGAAGATATAATACCGCCGCAGATCCTGATATCGCACCATCAGGCCTGAGAGGCCCACAATGGCGTGTGGTTCGTCATTGTTCGGCTGGGTAAACGCGTTCAGTTGCCGAACAAAGGCCTCCACTGTGTAATCCGCCCACAGCGGCTCCCCTGTTGTAAGGCAGCGGCCGGTTTTGTTGTGATGTTCCAGCACCGGCGCCTCCCCATCCCGAACCACCCGATAGGAACTTGGCCGTTTCCCCTGCTTGGGGCCCCATTCCAGGGCATTGTTCCAGCCCTTGAAAACCTTCTCCTCCACGCGTTTATCCGGCTCGCGATAGTCCAGAATTTTGCCTGCCGCGCATTCTGACAGATCGATCTCTGCCAGCACCACATTTGACTTGCTGTCTTGGGCCACTTCGCCCCCTTTCTGAATGGGGTAGTGCACTACATGTAATGCTATGAAATGTAGTGCACTACCGGATTCTTTATTGGGTTTTGATTAAGCCCCAAGTTTGGGCGAGCTTATATTGGGGATTCACGGCGGTGGCTTGATTGAACGCCTGCGCTATCTCGTCTGCTGTCCGTACGACATTCGAAATACGGAGATTGTCCAAAACACCCACATAGAACCCTTTAGTCCCATTCTCCGCACCGATGAAAAGGTCACTTTCAATGCCAAGGTCCCCACTCTGTTCCGTTTCCTTAAGGAACTGACCATCCAGATAATATCTCAGCATCGCACCGTCATAGGTAGCGGCATGGTATTGCCACGTACCAAGAGGCGCGGGCTCGTCTTGCAAAAGAAGAGCTTTCACTTCGGGCGGGGTGACAAAATGGGGTCCAAAAGCGTCGTTAATCTGGACAAACTCATATCCCAACCGCGGACCACCCGCCCTCTTATCGAAGACAAATTGCTCCTCGGCCCCCGCCTCGAGTTTCAGCGTCCATGCCTCAATGGTGATGTTTTGCGTGATATCCAGCGTCCCGGATTTTGGGACCTGGATCATTGATGCCCCATCGAATTCGTAACCGTTACCGAACTTCCCTGGGACCAGATTGATCTGGCCGTTAATCGTTCCATCGTTGCCTGCCCCTGAAAGGTCTTGGACAGTATCGCCTTGGATGTCATCACACGGAAAGTACAATACTGTCTCTGAGAACCCAACAACGGGAGTAACCCCTAAAAGCAATGCGACTGCAAGAAGAAAAGCGAATCTCTTCATCACGAAACCCTCCTTTAATATAACTACGCTATGGTTTTTAATTGTGTAGAGCATTATGAACTAGGTAACAACGGTAATTATTGACCGTTCCTTTCTACATGGAAATAGATGCAATTTATATGGAAATATAAATGCACAATCCATGCGATTCCTTACGCATAGCTCCCGATGTTCTTGCTCCATATGGATAACAAGTCCCATCTCGAAAGTTTTCGGGACAGTCATCGAGATTATAACGTAATTTCTCCTTGCGGAGATATACTCTAACGGAACAGCCAATCAGAGATAATTTCCGCCATATAGACAGAAATTTTAGTTTTCTGATTACGCACAAGGTTTTACGCCATACAGGTATTGCACATGGCAACCTCGTACCTTGTCAGAGATTGAAAAACTTTTATGAGTATAGCAGAGCTAAGTCATTTAGTCAAGTACTTTCGTTAGAGATCGAAAAACTTTTATGAGTATAGCAGAGCTAAGTCATTTATACTCCATGCTGTTAGAAACTGCGTCTTTTTGTAGGAGCGATCTCCAGGTCGCGACGTGCGTTCACGGCAGGTGCGGTTGGAAACCCAGCGGATCTCTATCGCACTCATTATTCATTCGCTTGATCCTACGGACTAGATGCTTGAAAACACGCAATTCTCGGCAGCGCGCAGTATAGTCAAGTACTTTCGTCAGAGATCGAAAAACTTTTGTGAGTATAGCAGAGCTAAGTCATTAAGTCAAGTACTTTCCACTGATGGCAGGCGGAGATGCTCAAGTCGGCCAAGCAATCGGAGAAACCGATGACATCGCCTCGGCGCCTGTCGGCGAAGGCTTCACGCCGGATGACCTGGCGGCGTCCTTCTTCCGGAACATCGGCATCGACCCGCAAACAAAGTATCAAACCAATGTGGGACACCCTGTGACGCTCGTGCGAGATGGGAGGCCAATTCAACAGTTGTTCTGAGTCTTCTCCGCGCACTACCCATCCTTACATCTTAAGGACTACCCCGGATTCTTTATTGGGTTTTGATTAAGCCCCAAGTTTGGGCGAGCTTCCAGTCGGGATTCACGGCGGCGATTCGTGATACTTTATTGTACGTCTCCTTTATCTCGTCTGCTGTCCGTGCGATATTCGAAATACGGATATTGTCCAAAACACCCTTATAGGGGTGTCTAGTCCCAGCCGGGAAACCTTCCGTACCGATGAAAAGGTCACTTTCAACGCCAAGGTCCCCAATCTGATCCGTTTCCTTAAGGAACTCACCATCCAGATAATATTTCATCGTCTTACCGTCATAGGTAGCGGCATGGTATTGCCACGTACCAATAGGCGCGGGCTCGTCTTGGTTAAGAACAGCTTTCTTTCCGGGGGTCGCCATCATGAATCCAAAAACGTTGTCAACCTGGAAAAGCTCATATCCCAACCGCGGATTACCCGCCCTCTTATCGAGGATAAAATTCTCACCGGCCAACTGCTCCGGTTTCGCCCATGCCTCAACGGTGATGTGTTGCGTGATATCCAGCGCCCTGGATTTTGGAACCTGGATAAATGAATTCCCATCGAATTCGTAACCGTTATCCAATTTCCCTGGGACCACAGTGATCTCGCCCTCAATCGTTCCATGGTTGCCTAACCCTGAAAGGTCTTTGACAGTATTGCAGCAAACCCCATCAGCATCGACATGGCGTTCGTCTAACAAAAAGAGCAATACTGTATGGTTATCTGTCTCTAGTGAGAACCCAACAACGGGAACAACCGCTAAAAGCTGTGCGGCTGCAAGAAGAAAAGCTAATCTCTTCATCACGAAACCCCCCTTTAATATGACTACGCGATGGTTTTTAATTGTGTAGAGCATTATGAACTAGGTAACAACGGTAATTATTGACCGTTCCTTTCTACATGGCAATAGATGCAATTTATACTTTGCGTTGGGTATTATTGCGCTTTTCGGCAACAGTTTTACGATGACCGGTTGCTTCAATAAGGCTCGCGGGAACTCCTCTAACCCCCCTAGCCCCCCTTATCATGGGGGAATGCGCAAGTCTGAGTTAGATGTCCTTCTATATCTCTTAAAACACGCAATTTCCGGCATTGCGCAGTATATATGGAAATATAGTAATTGTTTAGTTCAGTCCAGAACTTACGCGTCAACAGGAATTCGCGACCTGGAGATCGCTCCTACATTACGCTCACGATGTAGGAACATGGATTAAACTGCAGCACGACGAACCAACATACCCGAAACAGATTGATAGACTAAACAGTTACGAAATATAAATGCACAATCCATGCGATTCCTTACGCATAGCTCCCGATGTCCTTGCTCCATAAGGATAACAAGTCTCATCTCGAAAGTTTTCAGGACAGTCATCGAGATTATAACGTAATTTCTCCTTGCGGAGATATACTCTAACGGAACAGCCAATCAGAGATAATTTCCGCCATATAGACAGAAATTTTAGTTTTCCGATTACGCACAAGGTTTTACGCCATACAGGTATTGCACATGGCAACCTCGTACCTTGTCAGAGATTGAAAAACTTTTATGAGTATAGCAGAGCCAAGTCATTTAGTCAAGTACTTTCGTCAGAGATTGAAAAACTTTTATGAGTATAGCAGAACTAAGTCATTTAGTCAAGTACTTTCCACTGATGGCAGGCGGAGATGTTCAAGTCGGCCAAGCAATCGGAGAAACCGATGACATCGTCTCGGCGCCTGTCGGCGAAGGCTTCACGCCGGATGACCTGGCGGCGTCCTTCTTCCGGAACATCGGCATCGACCCGCAAACAAAGTATCAAACCAATGTGGGACACCCCGTGACGCTCGTGCGAGATGGGAGGCCAATTCAACAGTTGTTCTGAGTCTTCTCCGATTTGGGTTGGCGAAACGATAAGCTCGGATTGAGCGGATTGTCAAACACCTTGAACGCCAAAGAAATCTCACTTGACATGCTATGTGTACAGTGTGTATTATCTGAATATGTCAAGTCGCCAAGTGATTGCAAGGCTAAAGAGAGAAGGTTGGATATTGGTTCACATTCGTGGATTCGCATTCGATAGGGCGCTAGAACACCTAACCATGCCCCCTTTTTTTCTAGCAAAATACCCGCTGAAGCTGGAGGAGAAGTCGCACTATCGCGATATCAAGCATCCATCGTGGCATAAAAAAAGGATAAATGGAATCTCAATTAACGGATAAGCAACGCGGACTGACTTGGCGCGTTTTGCTTATCGTCCTGCTCGTTGCGCCATTTAACTGTTACATGCTCATCCAGATGGAACTGGTGCGCTACACCTTTCCGACTTGGGTTGTGCCGCTGTCAAACGTCATTTTCATCCTGATGGGGATTCTTGTCATTAACAGACTCATCCATCTCTTTGCGCCAAGTATGGCGCTTCGACGGGATGAACTGTTGCTGCTTTACGTGATGCTTTCTTTGGCCACAACGCTTGCAGGCGGCGACGTCCTACAAGCAGTTCTGTCTGTCTCAGGACACGGCTTTTGGTTCGCTACCGAAGAGAATGAATGGAAAACGCTATTCTGGTCTTATATCCCCGGCTGGCTGACTGTCGATGATCAGAAGGCACTGAAAGGATACTATCTAGGCGAGTCGAGTTTCTACCTGGAGCATCATCTCAAAGTGTGGGTGCCAGTTATACTCGCCTGGTTGGCGCTGTTTCTTCTTCTGGCTTTTATTTTTCTTTGTCTGAATACCATTCTGCGACGACAATGGGCAGACCGCGAGCGATTAACCTTCCCGATTATCCAACTTCCCCTACAGATGACTCATCCCACCTCAGGTTTCTTTCGTAATAAAGGAATGTGGCTTGGCTTTGCCATCGCTGGGGGCATCAGTCTGTTCAACGGACTCAGTACACTTTATCCCGTCATACCACATATCCCGGTCACACGCGATTATTATTCGTTCCTCGATCCGCCGTTCAACCTGTATAACGGTGTATGGCTTGCTTTCTATCCATTCGCCATCGGGATTATGTTTTTAATGCCGCTTGACCTACTCTTTTCAACCGCCCTCTTCTATTTTCTTTACCGCAACGAGCTTGCACTTGCGAACGTCTATGGTTTTGGCAAACTTCCGAAATTCCCTTATCAGGACGAGCAGGCGTTCGGCGCATTTTTAGGCCTCTGCATCTTCTTCCTTTGGGTGGGAAAGCGCCATTTCAGTAGCATATTGAAAAATGCTTTCAGACGAGAGACAACAAGCGATGATGCGGATGAGCCGATGCCCTATCGCACGGCAGTTTGGGGGCTGGTTGGTGGGCTCTCCCTTTTTACCCTCGCCCTCCACAGAGCTGGCATGTCACTCTGGATAGCTTCGATATTCAGTTTGCTTTTTCTCATCACGCCGATTATTACGACCCGTATTCGCACCGAAGCCGGTATCTTCGTGCATCGCTACCACTGGCAAGCGCCTCGTTATGTGTTGAATACGATCCTCGGCACCAGAGGCCTGGGGCCACACAACTTAACAACGTTATCAATTTGCTTTTTCAACAGGGGTTACCGACCTCAGCAGATGCCTCATCAATTGGAAGCGTTTAAGGTTGCTGAACAAGCCAATATTAGCCCGCGGCGAATGCTTGCCGGTATTCTCATTGCGGCCGGGATCGGCATCATCAGTTACTTTTGGGTTCAACTCCACCTATATTATGAGAAAGGAGCCGAATCCGCCTATTTCGGCGGATGGGCCTTGCGGTATGGCCGAGAATTTTTCGAGCGGTTGACCAATTTGCTTCACTACCCGACCACTACCGATTGGATTGGCCTACTGTTTATGGGAGTCGGCTTCGGTGTTATGGGGGTGTTGACATATTTGCGCGTCAGATTTTTCTGGCTCCCACTGCACCCACTGGGCTACGTGATGGCTTCAAATCAGCAGATATCGGACTTCTGGATACCCATGCTGATTTGCCTTTTTCTGAAATGGGCCATCCTCAAACACGGCGGGATCCGGAGCTACCGACGCGCAATTCCCTTTTTCTTGGGGCTTGTCCTTGGTGACTTCTTGATGGGCAGCATTTGGAGTTTCTTGAATGTGATGTTGAACAGAACGATGTATCAGTTTTATCCGTAGATAGAGTAGATCAACTGAAGGGGCAGTGGCGCGTCGGTAAGCCTTTTCACCAGCGTGAAGTATAGTTTCGCTCTCCATGCGTAATACTAATTCCAAATCCATAAGTTACAAGAGCCGTTGGTTTGTAGTAGTGCAATTCATTGCACGTCCCGCATTGGGCCGTAACATTTAGATTTCGAATTCGTATCAATCATCGTAAACGAGCGCCATCCGAGTTTCGCGCACTAGGCTCCCGTTTCATGAATAAACCTTCTACCGCCGATCTGACCATTCCAGATTGGCAATTGATTATAGCAAAAGGCGGAGATTGGCTTCAATGAAAACCATCAATGCTACGGGACAATCGACAACAAACACGCGATTCCGAAGCCGATTCTACGAGAAATGATGAAATCGTAAGAATTTCCTTGATATATTGTCGGAGATAGTTTAATATATTCCTGACAATACATACGCGGAAAGCGTATAACGAATTGGCAATGATTTCATGATGCGGGGCTTTCGTAGGGAATAACGATCGTTATTCCCTACTGGCTAACGCCGTACAACAAACCCAATATTGGGAAATGTCATGGTCAGAGTGGACGACTCCATCACGCCGGAATCTTTACTCCCGGATCTTGAGCGCTTCTGGACGCTCTCCGGCGCGAAGATTAGGGACATTGAAGCGAGCTGGAAACCGGAGGACGGCTCGCCGGTCTTTACGGTTGAGGGGCGCTACACGACCCAGGGATGGACCGAATGGACACAGGGCTTTCAGTATGGCTCGGCCCTCCTGCACTACGACGCCACTGGTGACGAGACGTTTCTCGAAATCGGCAAGCGCAAAACCGTCGAGGTGATGGCGACACACGTCTCCCATATCGGCGTACACGATCACGGCTTCAACAACGTCAGCGCCTACGGAAATCTCCTGCGCCTGGTGAACGAGGGACGCATTCGCGAGAACACGTGGGAACGGAACTTTTACGAACTGGCGACCAAGATTTCCGGCGCCGTGCAGGCGAGCCGCTGGTCCTGCACCGACGACGGCGGCGGCTACATCTATTCCTTCAACGGGCCGCAGTCCCTTTTTTCGGACACCGTCCGCTCGCTGCGTGTGCTGGCGCTCGCCCACCGGCTGGGACACGTGCTGATGAGTGAGAAGGACGAGCCGGTATCCCTGCTCGGGCGTCTAATCCAGCATGCCTGTGCCACGGCGCGCTACAACGTTTATTACGGGGAAGGTCGAGATATCTACGACGTGCGCGGCCGCGTGGCGCATGAAAGCCTGTTCAACACGAACAACGGAAACTATCGATGCCCGAGTACGCAGCAAGGGTATTCACCGTTTTCCACCTGGACCCGCGGCTTGGCATGGATCATTCTGGGGTTTCCGGAGCAGCTTGAATTCTTGGCGGAACTTGATGACAGTGAACTCGAGCCATTCGGCGGGCGCGAATCCATCGAAGGCACGATGCTCAAAGCCGCAAAGGCGAGCGCCGATTTCTACATCGAAAATACGCCGACCGACGGCATCCCCTACTGGGATACGGGCGCGCCCGGCTTAGCTGCAATGGGTGATTACCTTCAACGGCCCGCAGACCCCTTCAACGAACATGAACCTGTGGACAGTTCGGCGGCGAGCATTGCTTGTCAAGGTCTGATTCGCCTGGGCTGCTTGCTTGAGCGGCGCGGCGAGACCGGTGCGGGAACGCGCTACCTCCGGGCAGGCCTCACCGTGTTGAAAACGCTGTTGGCTGACCCCTATTTAAGCCATTCCAAAGCGCACCAGGGGCTTATCCTGCACGCGGTCTATCACCGGCCGAACGGTTGGGACCATGTGCCCCAAGGACACGTCGTGCCTTCGGGCGAAGCCTGCTTGTGGGGGGACTACCATGCCCGCGAAGCGGCGCTTTACGTTCAACGTATGGCGAAAGGGCTGCCCGATTACAAATTCTTCAGTTGAGGGAAATTTGAAAAGGTTTCCAAGTGAATCAAAAACGGAACTTTCGGCGTATAGCATCGTTCAAGACGATTGATGATTTCCGCGAGCACCTGGAGCAACTTGGCCTGGAGTTGCCGACGGATGATGCGATCCTCACAGGAGACGATTCGCCGCTTTTGAAGCCAATACCGTTCGGAGAACGCACGATTGGCAACCGATGGTGCGTCCAGCCTATGGAGGGCTGGGACGGCACGACCACTGGCGGCGCCACCGAGTCCATGACCCGGCGGTGGCAGCGCTTCGGCATGAGCGGAGCCAAACTCATCTGGGGCGGCGAGGCGATGGCGGTACGGCCCGATGGCAGCGCGAATCCCAACCAACTCATCATCAACAAGACAAATCAGACAGGCATCGCCTCCCTCCGTGAAGCGCTCCTGAGCGCCCATCGCAAGCGACACGGAAACACCGACAATCTCCTAATCGGATTCCAACTGACACATTCGGGGCGCTTCTCACGCCCGAACGACGAGAAAGGGCTTAATCCGCTCATTGCCTACAGGCACCCCCTGTTGGATAAGAAGTTTGGCATCACGAGCGATGACGTTGTTTTGAGCGATGACGAGGTCAAACGGCTAATCGATGACTATATCGCGGCGGCTGGCATCGCCTACGGCGCCGGAGCGGATTTTGTGGACATCAAGCATTGCCACGGTTATCTCCTCCACGAATTCCTGGGCGCTCACACGCGGCATGGAGCTTACGGTGGATCATTTGAAAACCGGACTCGCATCCTCCGCGAGGTTGTTGAGGGAATACGTGCTCAAGTGCCAAAGTTGGAGATTGGCGTGCGCTTGAGCACATTCGACTTTGTCCCCTTCAAGCCGCATCCCGACCACAGCGCCGCGACCAAGCTCGGTCCGGGAATTCCCGAGGTACATGACGACATCTTACCGTATCGCTACGGCTTTGGCGTGAATTCCGATAATCCCATCACTTACGACCTCGACGAGCCGGAACGCTTTCTCGCCCTGATCGAGTCGCTGGGGATACAGTTAGTCAATCTCACTGCGGGTAGTCCCTACTATAGTCCGCACATCCAGCGACCGGCGCTTTTCCCCCCGAGCGACGGTTACCAGCCCCCTGAGGATCCGCTGGTCGGCGTCGCTCGCCAGATTCATGTGGTCAAGGCGCTCAAGGCGCGATTTCCCAATCTGATCCTGGTGGGTTCGGCTTACACGTATCTGCAGGAATACCTCCCGCATGTGTCGCAGGCTGTGGTGCGCGCGGGCTGGGTGGACTCGGTGGGATTGGGGCGTGTAATGCTTTCCTATCCGGAGATTCTCGCAGATGCCACCGAGACCGGTGCGATTGACAAGCGGCGTATCTGCCGCACTTTTAGTGATTGCACCACGGCGCCGCGCAACGCGCTTCCGAGCGGCTGTTACCCGTTAGACGATTTCTACAAGCACAACGAAGATGCCAAACGGCTCAAAGAGATCAAAAAGACGTTTTAGCGGAGGTCCAAGTTGGCGGATACCCTCAACCGAGTGGCGCTGATCACCGGCGGAACGCGCGGCATCGGCTTCGGCATTGCCAAGGTTCTGGCTGCGGACGGCTACTATCTTGCCTTAAACGGCGTCCGTGACGAAGCCAAGGTCAAGCCGGTATTGGAGGAACTCAAAGATCTCGGCGTCGAGGTGCTGTACGTTCAGGGTGATATTGGCGCGGCTAACGATCGCGAGGGGATTCTAGATGGTGTTCAAAGGTATTTCGGGCGCCTGGACATCCTGGTCAACAACGCCGGCGTTGCACCGGCTACCCGCGCGGACATTTTGGAGGCTGACGAGTCAAGCTTCAACGAACTCATGCGCGTCAACTGCGGCGGTCCGTTTTTTCTCACGCAAGCGGCGGCACCATGGATGATCGAGCAGAAAGAAAAGGACGCCGCGTATGCGGGCGTGATTGTCTTCGTGACTTCGATCTCGGCTGTGGTTGCCTCAATCAACCGCGGCGATTACTGCATGAGCAAAGCAGCTCTCAGCATGGCGGCGCGTCTTTGGGCTATTCGCTTGGCAAATCACGGCATTCCAGTCTACGAACTGCGCCCGGGAATCATCAAGACGGACATGACCGCCGGTGTGAAGGAAAAGTACGACCGCCTAATTGCCGAAGGGCTTACCCTCGAACCCCGCTGGGGCAGCCCCGAGGACATCGGTCGCGCTGTCGCCGCGCTCGGCCGCGGCGAACTCCCCTATTCCACTGGACAGGTAATCGTACAGGACGGCGGGTTGACAGTGGGTCGATTGTGATTTCGCAACTGTTTAGCCCGATTTTGCACATCTGATTGATAGAGAATTTCAAGAGCGTCTAGGAACACTCAACCCTTACGCTTAAAATTCCAGCGGAAATCGATTGAACTCAGACTTGCAGCTTATGCCTCTGCAGATAAGTGTTGACACGCCGTGCACTCCGGCGGAGTGCCATGTCTGTAGCGCCGGGTTGTCTGTCGCTCCCGCTCCAGAGGAGCGGAATGTGAAAGCCTACCATAATTGGTAAAAAGGGTACCATTTCAAACAGTTCAAACCCTTATGCCAACTGGATTCAACGGGATTTATAAACATCGAGATTCATGTGCTATTTGGGCGAAAACAAGGTGTCAATTTAGTTCCTCAACTTTTGCAGTGGGATAACCGCCCATTGCGCGTTCGTTCGCGTCAGAAAAGTGAAATGACATTCCTGACTCTTGCTTAACACCGATCTCTTGCAGGTTTTTGACTTCCTCATCTTGCCGTGCATCAACCCGTATGGCTATGTTCATAACACCAGAGAAAACAGCGAAGGCGTCGATATTAACCGTTCGTTTGAAAGCGACAATACGCCCGAAGCGGTTATTGTCAAAAGGATTCTTCACGGGAGGCATTTCGATCTGTTCATTGAATTCCATGAGGATTGGGAATTCTCCGGATTCTACCTTTTTGAAGAGCGTCGTGACGGAGAATTGATTGGTCCGGAAATTATCGGAAACGTTGAGAAGATCTGTCCAATTAAGAGAGACGGGACAATCGATGATTTTCCAGTATCAAATGGTGTATTGAGTCCCGATGTGGAGACAGAGGATTTCGGCTATCAAGCGATGCGCCTTTATGTCTACAAATTCCATTCGGTCCCAGTTACAGCAAGCATTTTAATCACGCCCATTATTTTTGACGCATACGGTCGTGTCCATCGACAATGCTCCTATCCGCACCAGTGGTGAATTTGTCGCCGCGATTTGTCGATGGGTCCAACGTGGATTGATTGTCAAGTATCTTCCACCGTATTGTCCGCATCTGAACAAGATTGAGATTCTGTGGCGGCGGATAAAGTATCAGTGGTTGCCTTTTGCGGCGTACACGGATTTCAAAGCCTTACTCGATTCGATACAGCGCATCCTCAGACATTACGGTCAGCAATATCGCATCGATTTTCAAATCACTTAAAATCAACCCAAACTTATGAACACGTACTTAGCTCAACTTTGTACAAAAGCACAATATCTGGATTTGACATAAGCCGGGGTAACCCCAATCCCGTAGGCGGGGCATCTTGCCCCGCTGTGATGGTACCGGAAAACACTACCGACTTTTTCACACGTCAACCAAAAAGACCAGATGGTTAAAATCTCCCGCATCTATTCTGAACGCTTGATTGACGCCCTACGTTATATCGCTCTAATGTACAAAGTCGAGCTTAGTTCTTACACGTAGAGGAGATTAGAAGATGGACGACGCAATGCGCGACACATTCGCACGACAAGGCTATATCGTCGTGCCCGACGTGCTCAATCAACAGCAGCTCGACAAGCTGAATGAAGTATACGATCAGCACATCGAAGAGCTGGAGGAGATGCGGTCTAAGGGCGGCGCCGATAAAAAGATCCGCTTCTCCATCACGTGGCGCGACACTCACCAGACAACGGATCGGCATGGCAACACCTACGTGGGAAGACGGTTCTGGAGCAAAGCCTACAGGGACCTGATCGACAACGAGACCATGCTGCCCATCTTGGAAGAGATTCTCGGTGACCCGTCGTGGGGCCATGCCCCTGCACACATGCCGGCAGAGCTTCGCCCCTTGTTCCGGCTAGATCACGACAATATACACTATAAGCCTGGCAGGAAACCGACAGACGGCCGGGACAAAGGCGGGGCGCTCCACGGAGGCCCGGGCAGTTTTCATGTCACCTGTGTGTATGAACTGAAGACCGTCGGACCAGATGACGGGGGCTTTGGGTGTGTTGTGGGGACACACAAGCCGGCCAATGAGCGGAAACTGCTGGACATTGACGGCGACTGGAGGCGGAACTGGTGCGACACGGAGTGGACGTCGCAGCTGCCAAACTGGGATGAAGATGTGCCGGTGCACCGCGTCGAGGCCAAGGCTGGGGACTGCATTTTGTTCACTGAGAAGCTCAAACATGGTACAATTCCGTGGGCGGGGAGCGGCGAGCGTCGCACGCTCTTCTGCAAGTATGTTCCTTTTGGCATGCACCACCACGACGTCGCGTACGACACCAACGACCCCGAACTCACTGAGCGGCAGAAACGCATTGTGGAGTTTTCACCGTGCTGGTTTAACGAGCCCCGGGAGGACAAAGATATACTCTGTGACTACTCTGCGAACCCGGCCCTCACAAAGCTCCATCCACTGGCGCATGTGGAGAGCGACCCTTCTGTGTTGCTGCCGGGCATGTCCCCGCCGCACATCCGGCTGACGGACGAGACGAGGACGATGCTGAGTACCGGTGGAGGTTGAGGGTTCGAATCCTTTTGGGTGCACCATAAAAACAAGGACTTACGGAAATTAGTCGTGAGTCCTTTTGCTGGCGCTGTGTCCCTTAACTGCAGGCAATTCGAGAGCATGCTGAAACTCACCTGATGTTAGGCGCCTGGTTGAATTTACGATCGCTGCCGCGCATTCAAGCGCACTGTGGGCGTCAACTGGCCGTTTGCGTCGGCGTCATGGGCGCTTTCCCCCGTTTGCTGACAGACGCCGGTCAGGAGTTTGCTATCTAACGGCAGTTTCGTTGGGTAGTATCCTTGCTATACTGCTCCTGTACTCCCCGTGTTATGTTCAGGCGCGGGAGTTCTATGTCAGCAATGACGGGCTTGACAAGAACGACGGTACTCGGGAGAAACCTTTTCGCACGCTGGCTCGTGCAGCCCTGCACGCCGAGGGTGGTGACACAGTAATCCTCCGAGGGGGCATCTACCGCGAAACTCTCACCGTTCGCCATTCCGGAGAGGATTTTGCGAACAAGAATTTCAGCCTCAAGACCAGCGCCCCAGCCATTGATTCCGGAAAGCCGATCATCGGGATTACGGATGGCTTCCTCGGGGAGGCGACTGATCAGGGAGCGTATGAATCTGGTGGAGCGAGGTGGGTCCCGGGCGCGCGTGGGCGAGCCGAACAAGGCGCTGCGGCGGACGCGGACGAACCGCCCCGTTGAGCTTCACCGTTCGCTTCGTAGGAGTTGAAATAGATATTCGGAATGAGTAGATTCCAGCTATTTGGATTTAGGCATGAAAAAAGCACCCTTCAAGAGTTTGGGGTGCTTGTGTTTTGTGGGGCTAATCTCAATCAGCATACACTGTATTTTGTCGGTATGCTTTATCCCGATGTATAATATCTAATAAATAGACTGTATTAGTTTTGGAGTCTGCTCTATAGATTAGCCTATACTTATTTATTCGGTATTTACGTAGATGGCTGAGTTTTCCTTTCAATTTGTTTCTCTGTAGAGGTTTTTGAGCTATATCGTTTACAGCTTCATCAATGTTGTCTGCAAGGCTTTGTAATCTTGAGGCGCTTTTCTTAAATTTACTAGAGTATTCTACATTATAAGGCTTTGAATCCTTTCCATTTCTTTGTTTTTCCATTTGCTATTTCCTGTTCGGATTGCTCAAGCCCACTCATAAAGTCTGGATCGTTTAGTAACTCTAAATCTTCATCAGAATAAACTGTTGGAGGCTCATAAAATCTTTGGTCAATAGATTTTGGCGGAGAAGCGCCCACTAAGGTTTCTCTATGTACCTTCGGCTTTGTCTGTTTTTTCATTTTTGGATTTTCCAGTGTTGGGGTTAATCGTTCTGTGAAAACGATAAAGGGTTAGTCTATCTCTTATTGAAATTCTATACCCTATCACCACCTAAAGGCAAATCTATTATAACGCTAAAGTTTTTCCTTGTCAACTTAAAAACTACTTTGATTTTGATTTTCTCAGGCTTATATACCTAATAGATACGATTTCGCTTGCTATAGGAGGGGCGTTTTGAATATCATAGTTATACTAAACAGTTACAAAATTTCCGTTAATCCTTGATTCAGATTGTGGGACTGTTTGAAAGTCTCGTATTGGGGTTGACAAAAGCCCGCCGGTGGAATACAATGCGCGGCGATGAGCAGGCAGTTTCAGCCCGCTAGTTCGACCGATGTCCAGGCGAGAACCCACTGCGTAAAATCCAACTCCGACGCCATTGGAGCGCCCCACAATTTGCCTTTGGCAAATAAGCCCCCCAGCGCTGGAGGTTTTCGCCAACGGTCGGGAGTGTTTGACCCAACGCATTTATCCGACCCGTGCGGATAGTCTTGGCATGTGTATCTTTGCCTGCGGCGGACGGTCAACCTTGAAATCCCTGGATGTATGGGACATGATGCCAGTCAACTCATGGTGATTCAGAGGACAGCCCGGCAGAAATGCTTGCCTCTGACGCGCAAAGACGGATGCCGGCTCAAGCTGCCACCGACAAGCCATAACTGAGCAGACCCACTTGGAACAAACAATATCAACTATTGTAACAAAAAGGAGAACGACGATGGGGCGCCAGCATCTATTTCATCTAAGGAGGAAATGTGGTCGGCATACAACCTGAAAACAACATCCCGGTCGAACCTGCTCCCTATCGTTCGCTCATTCATTTCATGCCCGGCAAGCGTGCGGTAGGGGACGTGATGCCTTTCTATTGGAAAGGTGAATACCACGTCTTCTATCTGACGAATCCCACCGGCAACGTTGATGTGCACTGGGAGCACATTGCGTCGACGGATCTGGTGAACTGGACGGAGCTACCCCCGGCCTTGAGCCCCGATCATGGCAACCCCAAGGGGCCGGAAGGGTGTTGCATGTTCACCGGCTGCGTTGTGGAGAAGGATGACATATTTCATGCCTGGTACACTAGCTGGAACCCCGAGAATCCGGACGGCCGGGAGTTCCTTTCCCATGCCACGAGCCGGGACCTCGTAAGGTGGACGAAACATCCCGAAGACATAATTTCCCCGGACGGCGTTCACTACGCCAATCATCACAAGCGCGACTTCCGAGACCCGCAGATTTTTTGGAATAAGGAAGCTGGGGAATACTGGATGCATATTCTCGCCCAAGTCCCCGGCGAAAAGGGCAGTCGCTTCGGTCTTCTGACCTCGAAAGACTTGACGGTTTGGCAACAGGAACCGGCGGTTGAGGGAGTGCGGGGGGATGAATGTCCCGACTACTTTCGAATCGGTGACATGCACTACATCCACAGTTGCCGAAGGTATTGCTATTCGGAGAATGTGAATGGTCCCTACAAGTTTCCAACACTGATGCATGAACTCGACCGTCCGCATATCAACGCGCCGAAACGGGTGTGGGATGGGAAGCGGCACGTGTGGTTTGGTGGCTGGGCGGGTGGCCCGATGCCGGTGCCGCGCGAGGTCTATGCAGGCCCCGACGGGCTGCTATATATGAAACCGGTTCGGGAGGTGGTTTCGGTCTTCAAACATACGCTCCTCGACCTAACCGATAAACTGAATTTGCCAGAGTCAAGCTCGGAAGCGTTTTTCGACGTACCTGCCAACTGCATGTTGGACTTCCGTGTCAAGTTGGCGTTCAAAAGTCGGTTCACCATCAGGCTGCGCGAGGACTACCGTCTGACGCTCCTACCCGAGCGAGGTCAACTTGTGCTGGCTGGGCCCGGCATAGACCACCGGCGCCCCTGCCCGGTGGACAACTCGGAAACAGTCAAGATTCAGATTTTCGTGGAAGGAAGCCTGATTGAGTATTTCGTCAATGACCAATTCGCACAGACCTGCAAAGCCCCCGCTCATCAGAAGGGTGGGCTGGGACTGAGTGCGGATGGTGGCAAAGCGGAGGTCGTCTCGTTGCTGGTGAAAACGCACGATTCGGGCGTGTAATATGATAAAACTAACTTCCGAGGAGATTCGATTCTTTAGAGATGAAGGCTACGTAATAAAACGCAAGGTCTTGGATGAAACACTCATGGCTCGCGCGCGAGAACGATTATGGCAAAATGCGCCACCTGAAATCAAGCGAAACGATCCGGATACTTGGGTCGGCCCGATCAAGAAGTATAAGAAGGAAAACAGCACGGTCGCGGTGGACACATCCAGCGAAAGCAACTTCAATGTGCCCGATAATGGGGGCGATTTTGGCTGGTATTATCGGAGCATCGGTCGCGAAAATTGGATGGTCCACATGCTTTTAACCAATGCTCAAATCTGGCGCATGGCCGAGCAGATGTTAGGAGAAGGATCCATCGCACTCCCCTCGCGACTTCGGGGTATTTATTGTCGTCTTCCCGAACCAGACAACGGGAATCAGTCAGCTGGTGACCACTGCCACACTGACAGACACAGCTTTCATCTCGGTGTGGTAGGCTACATTGATGACGTGCCGCCCAACGGTGGAGGGTTCACAGTCTGGCCCAAGAGCCACAGCGTATTTTACTATAGACACAAAACTGAACATGGTGGCGAAAGGACGGACGAATGGCAGGCTGATATTGATTTTTTCAAACAAAAGCTCCCTGTCGAGTGCCATGGGGGTGCTGGTGACATAATTTTCTGCCATCACCGATTGGCACATGGAGTGGGATACAATCGCTCCAAGAGCATCCGAAAAGCGGTGTTGGGCGAGTTCAAGAAGATCGATCTCGAAGAGAGAATGACGAAGCCTCCTGCGGAAAACATGTGGGATGGTTGGCCTGGGATATCGACGGACAAATAGTTGCCAATAGGTGTGCTGATGACATTACTGTCCCGACGGCACGCTAGCCAAGCGGGGGAAATGTATGCTATTACTTACCATCTGCATTATCGGGCGCCTAAAAGTTTAATTTCTCAGATCGCCTCATCCCGCATCATAATTGACCAGCAATTCTCATTTTGGAACCTAGAGCCGACGAAGCCTCGTTATCTTTAAGTTTCCCGCTCTTGAAAAGCGTATGTTGATTGCATGGCTTTAGTATAATCGCGAAATCCGAAGCGCCTTAGCCCCAGAGGGGCGGCAGGTTTGTAGAAACGTGGAGACACCACACTCCAAAGCCCCAGAGGATCAAACGAGTGGATAGCGAGTGCGATAGAAATCCCCGCGATCTCCTGATCGCGACCTGCGTTCCCCCGTACCCGTAGGTGCGGTTTCCAACCGCACCTACCGCCAGACGCTTAAAAATACGCAATTTTCAGCAGCGTGAAGTATAACTTATCTACTCCAAGAAGATTCCGTGTTCTTCGAGCCAAACTTTCAGCGGTGAATCCTTGTCTTGCCCCGAGAAACGACCGCCCGGTCTCGCCGCATAGCCCAGCAGTTGTTGACGGATTGGGTCGCAGTTATCGAATATCTCCGGTGGAATCGTGATGTAATCCATCGCCTGCATCCACCGAAAAGCGTACCCGATGAAGAGCCCTTTCCGTGTAATGTCCGATTCATTGCTGTTGCGGCAATGCCAGAGCCGCCCATCGAAGAAGACCGCATCGCCCGGCTTGCAACACACAGCCATCGCGCCTTCCGGAAGAGAGCCGTCGGTGGGTTTATTGATTGTCTTACGGAGGTGACTGCCGGGAACAATATAGAAATTTCCCCGCCCCGGTTCCGAGCAATCGGACAGCCAGTAGACAATCTTAAATGCCATTCGCGGCGAGGGATGAGTCTTCATGTCTAGGTTGAGGCGTCCGCTGTCCTGATGCCAGCGAAGCAACCCGACATCATCAAGTTCCGCCAGGCTTCCCGGCGGCGTTACGATTAAGTGGGAGTGATACGAGTAGATGTTCCATCCGAGAATTCCCCAAACTTTCGGGAAGGTTGTGTGCCAATCCAACAAGTCGATGAAAAGTTGGTGCCTGCCGAGAAAATCGCGGTAGAAAAAATTGCTGTGCCGCGCCGTTGGGCCCTTTTCATCCAGATATTCTTGATGGATTTTGTCGACGGGAACTTCGAGCTCCGTCACAAGGCTTTGCGGAAGCGCGTTCTCGACGATGAGATAACCCTGTTCGTTGAAGTGTTGAAGTTGTTCGTCGGTTATCAAATGCCGAAGATGGCGTTTTTCAAGCATTTCGCTCCTCTATATCTGATAGAGATTTTTGAGTAAATCCGAAAGACGGCACAATCCGAATTATTCCAACAATTCTCATTTTGAATTCAACGAGCGCCATCCCTGTAGGGTGGGCATTGCCCACCAGTGCTATCCTTGTAGGGTGGGCATTGCCCACCAGTGCTATCCTTGTAGGGTGGGCATTGCCCACCAGTGCTATCCTTGTAGGGTGGGCATTGCCCACCAACCTTTGCTGACCAGGCTCCAGAGGCTCTTTGTTTCCAAAATGAGAATTGCTGACATTATTCATACCTATGATTAATCGCTATTCGATCGGTTTGTCCATCAGCTCGTCAATCACTCCTTGTCGCCGCTGCTGCGCGTTCAGCACATCCAATTTTCCGACGTAGATCATGAGTTTGCCGCCGTTTGGCAGCGCCTCCTTGACCAACTTGCCAACCTGCCGCCCGCCGAGATAGTTATTCGTGCCGAGATAGAAGAGACGGTCGCTGTCCGGCGCGTCGCTGTCGTGGCAAAGGAGCGTGACCTTCTCAGCCACCTTATTGAGAAGCGCCGTTTGATTCTTGGGATCGAGCGGACTCACGGCGATTCCCTTAATCTCATCCTTCTGAACGAGGGTTTCAAGGATTCGATTCTGTTCCGCCGATGAACCGTCGTGGGGAATCCTGAAATCGCACAAGACGCCGAAATCCTGTTCCGCTTTGTAGCAACCGGCTCTGGCATAGTTCCAAAACTCGTTGGGCACATTCACCACGAAGGCGAAATGATGTCCGCCCGTCGGCTTTTCCGCGGCTTTCGCCGTTTCACCCAACTGACTGAGCGCCTTGAGGTTTGCCCAGAACTCATCGACGTTGTCCCTCTTAATCACCCTCGTCGGAATGTCCAGCGTCTTGTTCGGCGGGATCACGGATGTGTCGCCCTCCGCCAACGCTTTGAGATATTTCATCGACTGGTAACCGAACTCGTAAGGTTGCTGCACGACGGTTCCGTGCACATGACCGTCCTTGATTCCCTGCAACGTCGAGTTGTCTTCGTCGAAAGAGATTAACTTCACCTTCCCCTCCATGCCGGCATCCTTCACGGCTTCAAGACATTGAGGGGTATTGTACGCCCAAAGCCCGACCATGGCGTCGATATCCGGATACTTCTTCAGGGTGTTTTCGGCGTTCTTCTTCGCGGTCGCCGAGTCGCCCTGATCCGTGCGTGTGTCGAGAATGACATACTTCCCCGCCACGATGGCGCTTGCCGGGAGATCGCCGCCCGATTTATTTTTGCTCTTTTCACAACCGATCGCGATGACAAGCAGCAGCAAGATGAGCGCCCGCAGGATTACTGTGATGTGTCGTGTCATGTGAACTCCTTTTGATTGTTAGACGATTTTTCCGTCGTACGGTTTCCGACGGTTGTTTGGGACATTTTAGCAGAAACGGCGACTTTGAGCAACTCCAAAGCGCGTATGCTGGGGGAGGGAGGTAGCCCAACCTTTGATTGAATGGCATCGGATCCGCATCAAGTCCTTTTTGATTGTGCTGTGGGTGGCGGTGAGGGGGAGAAGATGGAAACTCAACGATTGACAATCGCTTATGAAGATTGGGAGCGCCTCGGGTTTGGAACTCCTACCTAAATGCCTAAAAGCAACCAATTTTGACCGACTATCCGACAGAATTCGTGTGAAGTTAAAGGTTGGTCGAAATTTCAATCTCGCTGAAAACGTCAAACCTTTTTGTCAACGAAGATTCAGGAGCAGATATTTCGGCTTGGTGATCTCATCCGTTGTTTCGCGTCTTTCGGTAATCTCTTGGATTTTTGCGATGTATTCTCGGCTAAGTGTTGCGGTACTTACAATTTCAATGGCTTCGTCTGCGATGTCTCCAGTATAGATTTTTTCTGCTGTTTGAATTTCAAATCTTTTGGATTTAAGGAAGGCGCCGATTAACGTACCGGAAATAGTAAACGTTGATGGTGCTTCTTCTTGAAATCTTTGGAGAATTTCAATCGCTTCTCGCATTTGGGGATTGGATAGGTATGCTGTTCCACCTCGCTCTGAATTTGGCGATGTCCATGTGAATTTGGTATCGCTTACGGATTCATTGAGCGATTTGAGAAATTCAGCGTAGTCTTTTGCGACTCTTGATTTAAGTTGTTTCAGGAGTCCTTTGAGTTCCTCTTGTTGACTACCAGCGTTAAGGAGTTTCAGGAGTTCTTCGATTGCGTTTCCAAATTCAGAATGACCTAAAAGATCCACAACCTCTGTAGAGGCGAGTCTAATGTCGAATGACCCCGCACCGAATCCAATTAGTGAAATCTGCATTTTGTTTCTGATGTTTTCATTGATTTTTTCCTCGTCAAGGCAAATCATTCCTATTGTGTTGATAACGTCTTGAAGTTTTCCGAGAATTTTGCTCAATACGGCAGCGGGAGCTTCTGTTCTGAAAACGCCGCCGAAGTTGAGAGCTAGGTGTAGAATTTCCTGTTTTCTAGCTATTGCGATGTTTTTTGAATCACTTAGGACGGGGAGCGTATTGGTCTCAAAACTGAGGCGTTCACCGGATACTGGAAGCATGTCCTTATGGATTTGATCGGGTCGAATTAAGTCGGTTTGGATTCCAGTTTGGTTGTTGTAGGGAAATATTACCCGGACCAAATCACCGCCTTCAGGATCAGCAAATGCATCGTGCAGGTCAATCGCTCCAGATCGAATGAGACTAAGGCGTTCCTCGGAAACTCCAGCGTACAGCCATGTCTCATTTTGGTCGGTTTCATCAGCGGCAACAACAAGATAGAGATGCCCAGCGGCGTTCTTGCAGGAAAAGAGAACGGGCTGATCGTAATACGCGTAGGTTTCTACGATTTCGAGTTTTCCCAAGGTTGGAATGTTGAGTGTGTCAGCCATCAATTTCCTCCTTAACGAAATAATAGTTCACTATCTATCGTCCATTATGTTGAACACAAGCCAAGGCTCTGCTCCAAGAGGAACCCACCAAGTATGATGAGATTTATATTCTTTTGACGGTGTGTGTTTAATCATGCCAAGTGTTGGATTCAGTGTGCCTTCAGCAATTTGATGTTTTCTGAATCTCGGGACACTTCTCTTGAGTTTCTCGCTATCTTGCGAATTTTTCTGGACGGAGAGTCCGCAGTTTTTGATGCTTGGTTTTATACTCGGAAGTTCTAGGTTTTCTCGTCTTTCTTCAAAATGTGATTTGAAATCTTCAGCTTGTGCCGGATCCTGCCGCACAAGGCGGTAAATTGTACCGAAAGCGGGTACGGCATCCGCAGGAGGACAGTTGTTCGGATAAAAGTCTGGCCACGTCAATTCAGTATTCCTTTCATTCCATACGTGATCGATTACCGAGCGCTATTCTCCTGTCCCTGTCAACACATCGGCAAATTATACTATATGAACATTAAGTTGTCAAGCGTATTTCCGAGTGGAGATTCGGATTCCGCCATAATTCTGCGTTGCGGTACAACGCTACACCTGCGAGTCATCAGTCAATTCCGTGGGCAACCCCTCAATAATCCGCGTCGACTCCACACTCACATGCACAATCCGCTCAATCGCCGCTACCAAGTCCCGCGGATTTTCAAACCACCCGTTCGGGTCATTGACAATCCCACTCTCTTTGTCCTGCTTGACTCGGTAATGATCGATGTGCCACTCCAGCGGTGTGTGTGAATACAACCTCAAGCTGTACCGTTCACGCGCCCCATATCCGAGGTGAAGCTCAGCCAGGGCTTTCCCCGCTTCCACTTCCTAGTCAGACTTGGCAGACATCCAGTTATCCCCAATCCCCACGTCGGTGAGCAGAGGCACCCTCAAATCCATCGCATGCTCCATCTCGTCGCGCACGATAGCCGCGTGTTCCGTGGCGAGTGAATCGGGCGTTTCGTATACCAACTCATCGTGGATTTGTAGCAGCAGTTTCAGCGGCAAACCGTCGCGTTCAATCCGGTTCTGCACGTTGACCATCGCCGCTTTGATGAGGTCTGCCGCGCTCCCCTGAACCACGGTATTGAAAGCCAACCGCTCGCCTTGGCTTTGCCGGTGTCGGTTGGGCGAGTGAATCTCCGGAATTGCGCGTCTCCGACCGGTAAGTGTGGCGACATATCCGTGTTCCAAAGCGTGCTGGATACACCGATTCAGAAAGGCGTCAATTCCCGGGAAACGTTCCTTGTAGTCATTGATTAACGCCCCCGCGGTTTTAACGTCCATGCCCTTAATCCGCCGAGAAAGCCCGAAAGCGGAAATCCCGTAGATGATCCCGAAGTTAATCGTCTTCGCCTGATCACGTTGTTCGCGAGTCACGGCTTCAACGGCGACGCCATAAACTTGCGAAGCCACGGAGGTGTGGATGTCCAGTCCCTGCTCAAAGACCTCAATCAGATTGGGATCTTCGCTGAAATGCGCCAGCAAACGGAGCTCGATTTGCGAATAGTCCGCGCAAATCAGCTTGTTGCCTTCAGGCGCTTTGAACGCTTTACGAATTTGGCGGCCCACGTCGGTGCGTACCGGGATATTCTGAAGGTTTGGCCCATGCGATGCCAGTCGCCCTGTCGCGGTGGTGAGTTGGTGAAATGTTGCGTGAATACGCCCGGTCTCCTCGTTCACGGCGCTCCGTAGTTGCCCGAGGTAGGTGCTCGCCAACTTGGTGAGTTGACGATACTCGATGATAAGGCGCGGCACCGCCGTGGGCGGATCGTTCGCGTCCTCCTGCGCGGCTAACCGCTCCAGAACAGTCACGTCCGTTCCATACCTCCCGCTCTTCGTCTTTTTCACCGGCTCGAAACCAAGTTTATTGAAGAGCACGTCTCCAAGTTGTTGCGTTGATTCGACGTGAAATTCACCGCCGGCGTGCTCCCATATTTCACCTCGGAGGGCGTCGATGCGTTCGTTAATGACCTCGCCTTGACGCCGCAACTCCTCCGGATCGCAGACGATGCCGTTAAACTCGATCTCGGCGATGATGGGCGCGAGTGGTGATTCAATGTCCCGCACGAGAGCGGTCATGCCCATTTCCTCCAGCTTTGGCAGGAGATGATGATAAAGACGCAATACGACATCGGTGTCCTCGGAGGCGTAACTCGTGACCTGTGTCAACGGAACCGTGTCGATACTCGTCTCATTATCTCCTTCTCCGATCAGGTCGGACAGGGGAATCATCTTGTAGTTCAGGTGGAGCAAGGCGACGGTGTCAAGTCGGTGCCCCGGCTGCTCCGGATCGATGAGCAGACTGGCGAGCATCGTGTCGAACACGACACCGCGTAGCTTAACGCCGTTTCGCAACAACACCTGCGCGTCAAACTTCAGATTGTGTCCGCACTTGTGCGGATTGTTGTCCGATAGGATGGGCCCCAGCGCGGTTAGGACAGTCTCCGCGTCCAAGTGGTCGCCGGGGTTGGGGGATCGAACTGGGACGTAAACGCCGTGCCCCGGCCTCCATGCGAAACTTAATCCGCAGAGCGCGGCGTCCCGCGCCAAGCTGGTCGTTTCGGTATCGACGCTGATGATTGGTTGCGCGCGGAGGGTTGCCGCGAGCGCCTCCAACTGATCGATTGTCGTAACGGCTGAATAGTCGCTCCCGTCTGCGGTCTCGTATTCGCCTTTTTCCAGAATCGCCGTCGTTTGCTCCTCCAAAACCGCTACGCGCTCCCCTCTTGTCTCGCGTTCGCCGGTCTTCGGCGCGGAGACCGCTTCAACGCCTCCGGCAAGTTGCTCTACCTCCCTTTGAAAACGGTTAAAGCCCAGCTCTTGGAACAGCGGCAGGATCTTCTGAAGTTCAAGCGGGTTGACCCGCGCTTGCTCGAGTGAAAACGGGAAATCGGCGTCGCGCTTCAGAGTCACCAAGTCACGCGACAGGGGTAGGTGAGCCTGCGCCTTCTCCAAGTTTTGGCGGCGTTTGCCTTTAATTTTGTCGATATTGGCAAAGATGCCGTCAATTGATTCAAAGTCCTGTACCAGTTTGGCGGCGGTTTTGGGGCCAATGCCTTCGACGCCGGGCACGTTGTCCGCGGTATCGCCCATCAACGCCAGCAAATCGACAACCTGCGCCGGAGTAATGCCCCTGTCTTCCCAAAGCGAGGCAACGTCGATTGTCTTATCCTTATGGATGTCAAACATCGTAACGCGATCGCCCAGAAGTTGCTCAAGGTCCTTGTCCTTGGAGATGATGCGGATATGCAGGTTTTTGCGCGAAGGATCGTCAAGAACGCGCTGAGTAATCGTGGCGATGACATCATCCGCTTCCAGTCCTTCCACGCCGATTACCGGGATATCGAAACGTTCGAGCACCTGACAGACGCGAGGAATTTGCGAGATGAGGTCATCGGGAGTAATTTCGCGCGTGCCTTTGTATTCGTCATAAAGTTCATCGCGAAACGTTGGTCCCGGCATGTCTATCGCCGTCGCGACATACTGGGGACGCAGCTCGGAGAGGAGTTTAATCAACATGCCCGTAAAGCCAAACACGGCGTGGGTGGGTTCTCCTGCCGGGCTGCGCAACCCGCCGCGAATGGCATAGTAGGCGCGAAAAATTTGGGCGTGTCCGTCTATCAAGTATAATGTTTCAACCGATTCATGTTCTGATTCCATGCTCGTCTCCCCCTTCTTTAGGTTATTACGCTCGCATTGCCGAATAAGTGAATGGCGGGGACGCCAATCCCTGCAATCGTTCGTAGCGCAAACTGTCAGTTTGCGCATAACAAGTACAATCTAACAGATCAAGCGAATGAGTAGGGCTTTCTATCGCTTTTGCTATCCGCTGAGTTGAATCTCCACGGTCCCTTGGACACTTCACTGCGTAAGGTCCAAGTTCATTTCCACACTTAACTCTGAAAAGCCATCGTTCTTCAGAGCGACAGCGCGCCGTGAGAGGTTTACTAGCTTCTAAGGACTATTGTTATCTGTCCACTCTTGACAAACAAGTTCGGCGCTCATTTGTCAAGCGCTTTAGGGTGCGAGTGTTTCTGTAGGTAACCAACCAATGATTTGGCAGAGGCAGGGAGTGTTTCATCATCAAAAACGACTGAAACGGAGGAGTTTCCATCTTCAATGGTAATCTCATATTGATGGAGATCTCGGCCGGATTCCGAGAAAAACGTGCCCGATGTCAATATCCCGCTCGCCTTGGCAAATCGCTCAAGTTCCTCTGCGACATCCGGAGTTAGCCCTGTGGTGTCAAGTTCACATCCAGCCCTAACGACGTTTGTGGCTGCTGTCCCGAAATCTGCCGCGGCTATTTGAACAGTGAGTTGCGCGCAATCAATGAATCGACTGTCACTGGACAACTGTTTTTGTCAAATGTTCAATGATATACGGTGGTATGATACACTGGATGGGGTTACGATTGCACATCTTTTCCTTTCTATAATACAAATACACCGTCATTCTTGTCGGACTGAATCCTTCATCAAGTAGCCCTCATTTTTCGCTCTATGACTGGCTTTTAGAAGCCGTTACTTTGGTAGTGCCCCATTATATCCCGCGTCGGAATAATTCTTTCCACAAGTAACATACACGTGTATAAAATCCTGGCTCCAGACGGTGAAAATCCTTGCATTGCCCCTACGATTATATTATCGTTACAGCGCAACGAGATAATTCAAATGGCGGCACAATCGCCGAATTCTTCGTAGGGGTTGGGTTCCCCAACCCGTTGGGCGAGGGAACCTCGCCTAACTACGATAATGTCAACACAACCCGCCCCGGCCGACTTGTGGCTTCGGCGGACAGCGCAATCATAGGTAGATAGTATAGTGACGCAAGGCGGGGGTGTCAAGGGATTTCCGTGCGTAGGCCCGAGAAATTGCATTTGATTCTAGAGTCCCATGCAGGGTACTGACCACTCCCTACCGCTTTTCCCCTTTTCGCTTGAGGATTTCTCCGAGCTTTGCTATAATCTGCCGGCGGTTGGAGGATTTGAAGCTCAAGAAGCGTTTGTTCTATCAATACCGGTTCCGATTTGGGCGCAGCCCCCGGCGCTGAAATAAACAGTTAATAACGGCATTTCAAGATGTATCCGGGTTTGACTTTTAACATGGGAGAAAAATATGAAGATTACCGACGTTGAAGCGATTCCGATTTATCCGCGCATCGCTGAACGCAACCAAGCTTTTCAGGCGCGGTTCAACGCTATCAACCGCCGTACGGTTTTTAAGGTGCATACCGACAACGGGCTAATCGGTTATGGCGACTATCGCTGCCCGCCGCCGCCTCAGTCGGAGATTGAGCCGCTTATCGGTGGCAATCCGTTTGACCAGATTAACAATAATCTGAACGCCGGGATATGCGGGGCGCTCTATGACGTGATGGGTAAACATCTTGAGGTGCCCGCTTACAGGCTGATGGGGCAAAAGGTGCGAGACGCCGTTTCGGTCGCCGCGTGGACGCGCCCCGCCTCGCCGGAAGCCTTCCGTGATGAAATTGCCCGCGCCGCCGACCAGGGGTATATGACCTTCAAGATGCACACCTGCGAATATCACGATGTCGTCGAGCAGACTCTTGCCGCGGAGGAGGTGGCGCCCGAGGGATTCAAGATCCACTACGATTTCAACTCGAATCGCAGCTTGGCGGCGGTGCTTCCCCTCGTGCAGGAACTGGAGAAGCACCCCATCGTTTCTTACATTGAAGACCCGATAGTGCGGGACGATATCGACGGTTGGCGACGGTTGCGAGAGCAAAGCCGCATCCCGATTGTCATGCACGTGCCGCAGCTAGGCGGCGTTCTGGAGGTTATCAATGGCCTCGCTGACGCCTATATGGTCGGTGAAGCCGGTATCGGTGACGCGCTCGCCAGAGGCTTCGCCTACGGAAAAGCCAATATCCAGACCATTATTCAGCTAACGGGCGGGACGTTGACCAAAGCATTGGCGTTGCATCTGGGCGCCGTGCTTCCCTCTATGACCGGACACTCGATCAATCTCGATGATCAGTACGAAGAGGACATTACGACACAGCGGATCCCGATTGTCGAAGGAGCGTCGCCCGTGCCGGAAAAACCCGGCCTCGGCTACGATGTCGATGAAGAAGCGCTGGCGCGCCTTGCGGCGAACGAGCCGACGGTGATACCGAGGCATGTAGGCATTTTGCATTTGCCGAATGGCGAGAAACTGTACACGCCGTCATTCCCGCCCGTTAGCCGAATTACCGGTCGCGAAGAGGGAACGCTTCGGGGAATAAACTTTGAACTGTGGGACGATGACGGCTCCGAGGAGTTTGCGCGCGTTCACGAGCGGGTGCAACGGGAAGGCATCATCCCTCTCGCCTAAAGGTAGTAGGCATACTCCGTATGCCGTAACCCTTGTGCATTGGTAGTAAGCACACTCGTATGCCGTACCCCTTATGCATGGTGGTAGGCATACTCCGTATGCCGTAACCCCTATGCGTATTGCGCCACGTCCACCCCCGCCGGATTGGCAAATCCGGCGGAAACGCCCGGAAGGAAGACCTCATGAGCAAAATCTATGAGCCGCTAGACGACTTCAAAACCTCGGATTTACCGGAGAAAACACTTCCGTTTTGGAAGATAGCCGGCCCCGGCGCCATTCTGGTAGGTCTGTCCATCGGCGCCGGAGAGATTGTCATTTGGCCCAGAATCGCCGCGGAATACGGCGGGAGCATGGTATGGGCGGCAATCGTCGGAATCTTCATCCAGCTCTGGGTGAATTTCGAGATTGCGCGCTGGACAATCGCGACCGGCGAGACCGTCTACACCGGTTTTAGCCGCGTGTGGCGCGGGTTTGCGCCGTTGTTCATTCTGTTGACGCTGGTGAGTTGGATCGCCCCCGGTTGGGCGCGCGCATCGGGGCTTGCGCTCAAAGCTCTGCTCATTGGTCCCGGAGGCTGGGGTTCCGATACGTTTTGGACGGTGATTACATTTGGGGCAGTCACGCTAATCCTGTTCGGTCCCAAGCTCATCTATAATTCCGTCGAAAAAACCATTGAAGTACTTGTGGCGATTGTAACCATCGGTCTGATTGCCGTTGTAATCGCCATCGGATCGGCTGACACCTGGAAGGAGTTGGGGAGCGGCATAGTGAATATCGGGTACAAGGATCCGGGGATGTCGGTTAAAACGCTTTTCATCGCGCTCGTCTTTGCCGGTGCGGGCGGAACTGCCAACCTGTTCTACACTTTCTATCTGCGGGACAAGAACATCGGCATGGGCGGACGTCTTCCGGAGTTGCGGAACCCGCTCCGGGCTCGAACCGAAACCGTCCCTTCCACCGGATTTGTCTTTGAGGAAACCGAAGAAAACCGTACACGCTTCGCGGCATGGTGGAGTTATGTGAAGAAAGATCAGATTCTCTTCTTCTGGGCGTTAAACACGGTGACCATGATGCTCTTTATCTTTGGCGCCCTCGCCGTACTGCATCCCAAAGGGATTGTGCCTGAAAAGGGGACGCTGATTTGGGACGAAGCGCAGGTGCTCGCCGAAGTGTGGGGCGGTCCCGGACGCACAATATTCTTGCTGGTCGGGGTAGCAACGCTTTTCAGCACGCAACTCGCATTGGTTGACGGCGTCTCGCGATCGATTTCCGATATTGTGTACACCAACTTCAAGGGCGCGCGGAAACGGACGTTGAGTTGGTGGTACATTCTGGTGGCGGGCATCTGGATAATCGCCGGCTGTCTAATCACCTTTGTCATGGAGCAGATGGGGGTTAGCGAGCTGGGCTTTCTTTTCAACGCCGCTTACATGGGCGGGTTCGCCATGGCGCTATACGTCCCCCTGACACTGTACATCAATCGCCGATTCTTGCCCAAGTTCGCTCGACCGGGTGGAATATGTACCACAATGATGATTCTGGCTTCGCTGATTTACGTCGGATTCGCGGTGTCAAGCATTATCTGGGAAATCGGACGGTTAATTGGCGGGTAGCGGGTAGGAGGAATCTCCTGATCCCGATGATTCCGTAGCGTGAATCACCCGATCCCGACAATTCCGTGGGAGGAATTTCAGTGAAACGCGACAAAAAGCAGAAAATCGGAAGGTACGGTCTGAAAGTTACGCAGATGGGCATGGGCGGCGCGGCGCTTGGAAATCTGTACACTGTCGTGGAGGAAGATGGAGCCGCCGAAACCATAGCCGGTGCCTACGCGTCGGGCATACGCTACTTTGATACCGCTCCCCTCTACGGCTATGGCCGCAGCGAGAACCGGTTGGGGTTGGAACTATCGCGTTACAATCGGGACGACGTCGTAATCTCTACGAAAGTCGGTTATTCGCTCGTGCCGCGCACCGCGGAAGAACCGCCGGAGTCGCCGTTCGTGGAAGTGCCGCCGCTTGACAAAGCCTTCGATTTCTCCCGCGATGCGGTCTTGCGCTCCATTGAAGAAAGCTTGGAACGCCTTCGGACCGATCGCATTGACATCCTGTTTATCCACGATCCGGACGAGGGAGTCAGCATCCAACCGGACTTTGACGATCCGCACGCAGTGAGTCATTTCGCGGCGGCGATGGGGCAGGTTTATCCGGTATTGGATGAACTGCGCGCCCAGAAAGTGGTGAAAGCCATTGGGGCGGCAATGAATCAGTGGCAGATGCTATACGATTTCGCCGTTGTAGGCGAATTCGACTGTTTTCTGTTGGCTGGGCGTTATACGCTCCTTGAACAGGCGCCGGCTCGCAGATTTCTCCCGCTCTGTAAGGGAAAAAACATCCGCGTCGTCATCGGCGGCCCATATAACTCCGGAATTCTCGCCACCGGCGCCGTGGAAGGCGCTTACTACAACTATCTGCCTGCCACTCCCGCGATTATGCACCGTACCCGACGAATACAGGAAGTGTGCGCTCGGTGGGAGGTTTCGCTGCAAGCGGCGGCGCTGCAATTTCCGTTTGGCCATCCGAGTGTCGCGTCGGTTATTCCCGGCGCGCGGTCAAGCGCCGAAATTCAATCCAACATTGCCTTCTTCGAAGAGGAGATTCCGGATGATTTCTGGACGGAACTCCGGGATCTGTCGCTTATCGCCGAGGAGGCGCCACTACCTAACGCGGAAAATTGACACAGTTTGTGGGGTGGGCACTGCCCACCACCATTGGGATTAAGTTAAGGGATTTCGTCTAGTATTGGTGGTGTCTCCGTAGCAAAACTCTTAACGTAGTCCCCATGGGGTGGGGAAGAAATCTCTATCACCCCCCACACCGTAGGTGCGGTTTCCAACCGCACCGGCGCCTACGGAAACCAGCGCCATGAGTCATCTTCTATTGCGCGCCCATCAATGAATGGGTTGGTACTCCATCGCCTATGTCTGCATGAAGATTAACAGTTTAAGGCATTGAATCGGCGCAACCTACGCCTTAAAACGCTTAACTTGATCCCTATGGTGTGGCCACTGCCCACCATTCCTTGTATGGATTGACAAATCCGGACTCATAAACATAACTATGCGGTTACCGTCCGCACCGATGCCAAAAACAACATGATCAAACTACATCCAAATCAACTGCATATCGCCGAAAGCCTTTTTCGCAATTATCCCTATTTGCACGGCTACGTCGCGTCCGCGTTAAGCGGGGAGATGGGCGCGGTTGCGGTCGATAGCCTGGAATGTCCGACCGTTGGCCACATCACCCTCGCTTGGGCGCACATCTTGGCGGGCGACGCAACGACTCCGGCGGCGCAGGCGCTGTTGGACGAGATACTGCCGAACACGATACTGATCCCCGAAAATTCCAGATGGGTCGACGCGTTTTACGGGAAATGGGGGCATCGCCTCGAAAAATGGAAACGGATAACCTGCGAAAGGGGCTCCTGGAGTACCGAAAAGTTAAAAGGCTTTGAACGACAACTCCCCGCCGACTATGCCATCAAACAGGTATCATGTCCCGAAGAGGTCAAAGGGCTGATCCGGATGGGCGACGGACTGATCGATTTCCCGAACTATCCGACTCCGCGGGATTTTCTCGACCGAGGGGCTGGCTTCATCGTGGACCACAACGGCGGCATTGTCTCGGGTTGCACGTCGTACGCGGTCGGCGGCGGGAAATTCGACATCAGCGTTACGACGCGGCGCGAACATCAACGGCGGGGGTTGGCGCAAGCGGTTGCCGCCCGAATGATTTTGCACTGCTTGCAAGAGGGGATTGAGCCGTGCTGGGATGCGCCGAGCGAAGCGGGCGGCAACCTCGGCGAGAAACTTGGGTACACCCGCGCAAGACCTTACACGGCATATCGTGTTCTCAAAGTCAGGGAGCACTGGAACAGCTCCTCCTGGATGTAGACGATTGCAAGTGTAGGAGCGATCTCCAGGTCGCGACATGCGTTCCCCGTAAGATCAAACGAGTGGATAGCGAGTGATCAAGCGAATGGATAATGAGTGCGATAGAAGATCTTGATAGAGATCCCGTTTTTTCCTCAAAACTCGGTTTCTTCCCGGTATCAATGTAGCTTTACAGCATCGGCATAAGGACTTACGCGCTTCTGTAGGGAACAACGATCGTTGTTCCCTACACATGACGTTCAACTAAAGACTGATAATCATAGTCCATCACTTAATCACAAAAATCACAGTTCAGGCAATGTGAACCACCGCCACCCGCCACCCGCCACTTACCATATACACTTAGCGAATAGACCACCTTGAACAGCACACCTGTCAAATGAAAAACCAACCCCAAAACGCACAGCGCGGCTTGACCGCGCGAGTCTTGTTCCTTGTGCTACTCATCGCGCCGGTTAACTGTTTCCTGCTCATCCAGATGGAACTGGTGCGCTACACCTTTCCGACTTGGGTCGTGCCGTTGTCAAATGTCATATTCATCTTGGTGGGGGTCCTCGTCTTGAATGCGATCATCCGCCTCGTCGCGCCGAATTTGGCATTTCGATCGGCTGAACTCCTGTTGCTCTATGTCATGCTTTCTTTTGCCACGACGTTGGCGGGTTGCGATGTGCTGCAAGCCGTTTTGTCCGTGCTGGGACACGCCTTCTGGTTTGCCACCGAAGAGAACGAATGGAAAACACTGTTCTGGTCGCATATCCCGCGCTGGCTTACCGTCGATGACAAAAAGGCGCTGCAAGGCTACTATCTGGGAGAGTCAAGTTTCTACACCGAAGCCCATTTGAGAGCCTGGGCGCCCGTGATACTCGCCTGGCTCGCCCTGTTCCTCGTTCTGGCTTTTATTTTCCTCTGCCTGAATACGATTCTGCGTCGGCAATGGGCGGACCGCGAGCGGCTAACCTTCCCGATTATCCAACTGCCGCTGCAAATGACCAACCCGGCTTCAAACTTCTTTCGCAACAAACGAATGTGGATCGGTTTTGCCATCGCCGCCGGCATCAGCCTATTCAACGGACTCAGTACCCTCTACCCGTCCATACCGTACATCCCCGTCACGCGCCGCTTCTTCGCCTTCCTCGACCCGCCGCTAAGTTTTTATGGCGAGGCGACTCTCGCCTTCTATCCGTTCGCCATCGGCATCATGTTCCTCATGCCGTTGGATGTCCTCTTTTCAACCGCGCTTTTTTACTTCCTCTACCGCAACGAACTTGCGCTCGCGAGCGTGTACGGCTTGAACAAACTTCCGAAATTCCCGTACCAAGACGAGCAGGCGTTCGGCGCTTTCGCGGGGCTTTGCGTTTTCTTCCTTTGGGTGGGACGTAATCACTTCGGACGTGTGTTACGGAATGCGTTCAGACGAGGGGCACGCGATGATGATGCGGAGGAGCCGATGCGCTATCGCACCGCCGTATGGGGATTGGTTGGCGGGCTTACTATTTTTGCGTTCGCGATGCACAAAGCGGGCATGTCGCTATGGATAGCTTCAAGTTTCAGCCTGCTTTTTCTTGTCACGCCCATCATCACGACGCGCATACGGGCGGAAGCCGGAATCTTCGTGCACGCCTACCACTGGCAGGCGCCGCGATATGTCCTGAATACGATTCTCGGTTCTCGGCGGCTTGGCCCCCGAAACTTGACGGCGCTGTCGGTATGCTTTTTCAACAGAGATTATCGCCCTCAGCAGATGCCTCACCAGTTGGAAGCGTTCAAAATCGCCGAACAAGCGAATATAAACCCGCGGCGAATGTTGCTTGCCATTCTCATATCAACCGCGATCGGCATCCTGGTCTATTTTTGGGTTCAACTCCATCTATACTATGAGAAAGGCGCCGCCTCCGGCTACTTCGGCCCTTGGGCATTGGGGTACGGTCGAGAGTATTTCAGGCGACTGAGCGACTTCCTCTACTATCGGACGAATACCGATTGGTTGGGCGTAGTGTTCATGGGAATCGGATTCGGCGTTATGGGGTTGCTGACATACTTGCGCGTCAAGTTCTTTTGGCTGCCCCTGCATCCTCTCGGTTACGTCATGGCGTCCAATCAAGAAATGTCGGACCTCTGGGCGCCGATTCTTATCTGCCTTTTCCTGAAATGGGCTATTCTTAAACACGGCGGCATCCGAAGTTACCGACGCGCCATCCCGTTCTTCTTGGGGCTCGTGTTTGGCGACTTCCTGATGGGCAGTGTATGGAGCCTGCTGAATGTGTTGTTGAATACGACTATGTATCAGTTCTATCCATAACCTGTATGTAGGGGACTGCCTCGTGCTATCCCGCCCGCGCTTGATTATAGCCGCGGATTGAAAGTCCCAAACGTGATGCGGTCGCTTTATCCCGAACCCGATTACTCGGCGCTTGAAGTGATGAAGATTCTGCGGACCATCGTATGCTTCCGCGCCGGCACGATGCTATCAATACGATACCCCAGATTAGCGAGCTCGTCACTCAGATCTCTGGTATGGACAAATGCCGCTCTGGGGGCAAGTTGGCGAATTCGCGTCAAAATTTCTCTTTCCGCCATCGCGTTCTTGGCGAGACCGATTCCATAAGGAAAATCTGTGGCGACCGCGTCAAACCGACCGCAAATATGGCGCGCATCGCCCAGGTGGACATCGGCGTGCAACCCGTAATGCCTCAGGTTTTTTCGTGTCGCGCCCACCATGCGCACGTTGATGTCATAGCCGACAGCCTTCAGCCCCATCTGTGCGGCTTCCAGTATAATCGTACCCGTACCGCAACACGGATCGAGAAAGCGGTCGCCGGGCGCGGCGATTAGATTGACAATGGCTCTGGCAAGCCTGGTAGGCAAAGAGCTTGATGTCACATGCGGACGCTTGTTGTGCGCCAACCATCGTCCATCGGATTCCGAGATTAATTTTCCAAACCAGATTTTCTCATCCGTCACGACGGTCAAAAATGTGACTCTCGGCATGTCCAGATCGGGGAGGCCGCCAATCTCGGCGCCTACCTTGTGCGCGATCCGTAGGCTATTCACCTTCAGGTGTCGCGGCAACTTGACGACGGACACTCGAAAGTCATCGGCATACAACCCCGCCGCTCGTATTTTCGCGCAGATTTCCGAGACGCTGCCGCCCTCGAACAGAAGTTCCGTGCAACTCCGAAGGTAAGCGCCGCGGCTGACATCAACGCGCGTCGGCGACATGGCGATTCCGTACCGATTTGGAGCGGATCCGGTTAAGGCGAGACATTCCGCGTTAATTATCTCGGCATCCAAATCGGAGATCGCTGTCAAATACAGATACTGCTTCAAGTGCATTTCCAGATTCCTAATTTCAGAATCGATATAAACGACGCCCCGGTAGGAGGGATCGCCCGATCCCGACTGCGTTGTAGAAATCCCGGTCGGAATAACGGGATGTTATACTGAAACCTGCTTAATGCGGGTGAATTTCTGCTCAAATTATAGCCCATCCAAGGCTTGCACCGCAACAGGATGGGTTGAATCTCTATCACACCATAGGGATCAAGTTAAGAGAATTTACGTATTATTTGTCTAATTGCCCGTTGTAAACCCTCAAGCTAATAGGGGCAAACACGATGCTGCGATTCCTCGATTGTGTAGGTCTTTTAGCCCCAGAGGGGCGGCAGGTTTGTAGAAACGTGAAGACACCACACTCCAAAGCCCCAGAGGATCAAGCGAATGGATAATGAGTGCGATAGAAATCCCTCAAGCGAGTGAATAGCGAGTGCGATAGAAATCCCACAGGTGGAAACTTATGTTAAACACTTGCCGAGAAAACCGTGAGACTTTCGCCCCAAAAACGCTTAACTTGATCCCAATGGGGTTGAGTCTCTATCACACTCATTACTCCTTCGCCTGATCTTTTACAAATTCGGTTGACCCCTGCCTGGCGTTGTGTTAAACTTAAGACTGTTCTTCCAGCACATCAACCAAGCAGACGCGAGGAGATTATTAGTTCCCGCTCCCCAAGTACGATGCTATGATTCCGTACATCATTTATCTAGCCTATTTTTTTCTCGTTTTAGAAATTTCTCTGGTCATCAACTCCTTTTTATATGCGCGCCGAGAGCGGAAAACGAATCGCGAGCCTTATGCGCCGAAAGCCGCGATTATCGCGCCGCACTACGGGTGGGACGCGCAAATTGAGGAGAGCGTCAAACCGTTGCTAGGTCAGGATTACCCCGGAGAATACATCGTTTTCTTTGTGACTCACGCTATAAGCGAATCGGATTACGATCCCTCCTATCCGCATCTATGTCGATTCGCCGAACAGTATCCTCACGCGCGCGCGCTTCTGGCGCCGAACATCATCGACAATTCTATTCCTCATTCTCAGAAGGTGGAAAATCTCATAACCGCGATTGGCGAGTTGCCGGACGATGTCGAGATTGTCGCTTTTGTTGATGCCGACGTGACCGTTCGGGAAGATTGGCTGAGGTTATTGGTAGAACCGCTGCAGGACCCGCGAATCGGCGCCACGGTGGGGGGGAGATTCTACTATCCGCATACGCTCAACCTCCCGTCGCTTGTGGAAGCCATCTGGGTCAACTTTCAAATAGGGGCGCAGGGCAATCACCGATTCACCATGGTATGGGGTGGTTCCAATGCCATCCGCCGTGATTTAATCGGGAACGCAAACGTGTTGCAACGCTGGGAAAACGCCGCCATTGAAGATCACAACCTGACCCATGCCGTGAGAGATTCAAAACTCAAGGTGCATTTCGTTCCGGACTGCGTCATGATAACGCATACTGCGGAGCGCGGATGGAGGCAAGTTCTGGAGTTTACAAACCGTCAGATGATCATGACGTACAGAATGGGGTTTCGCGGACAGTGGGCTTTGAGTTTGGTAGGCTTGCTTCCCAAGGCGTTCGTTACCTTTACGTCTATTGCGCTTCTCCCATTCTACTTCAACTGGCAATTTAATTTCAATCGGCTTTGGTTATTGCTGGCGCTTCTTATACCGTTCATTGAAATTCAAGCGTATCGTTTGTTCTCATTGAATCTCCCCAAGCCGATTAGAGGTGTAGACGGAATTCGCGACAATATCAGAATGGCATCCTTCGTCACGCCGATCGCGATGTTCGTTGCGGGATTGAACGCGGTGTACACCGTGTTTCAGGACAAGATTACTTGGGGAGGCGTACGGTACAGAATACTCTCCGCGACCAAATGTCAGGTCCTTGGCCGCACCTCCGACATTAACGATGAGGAAGGATTGTAGCCTCAATCTCCCAATCGCGGACTGTAGGAGGGATCTCCCGATCCCGACCGCCAATGTGCGGCAGGACAAGATCCCCTGCCTATGGAACGGGAGCGATTCCTGTAACTGCGCAACTCCATTGGCGTTTTGGAAGGATATAACAATTGGTTGTCAAAACCGTATCAAATAAATTGGTACATCAATTATAACAATAACAATTTCCGGCATCAAGAAAGGAAAATCAATGCCAACACGAAGTCGAATCTCACCACGTTTCTTCGTCAATCAACTCGCAACCGCTTTAACCGATGATTGGCAAACCGCATACAACCTCGCCAAATATCAGGTCGCAAAGGAAAGTTTTAACTGGAGACATCCCCTCGGCGGCAAGCACGGAAAGGGAGACAGCGTACAACTCGTCAGTTTGCGGATTACGGATATGTGCAATCTCAGGTGCCATTCCTGCGGACAGTGGGGCGATAACGGGTACTTGCTCGGCGAATCCCTCAAAGACCTGAAACAGCGCGAGGTTCCGGTTGAGGTGTACAAGCGCCTCGTCGATCAGATCGTTGACGCCGGCTGGTCGCCCGTATGGTACATCTGGGGCGGCGAGCCGATGCTTTATCCGGGTTTGATTGAATTGTTGCACTACATCGCGGAACGCGACATGCCAATCTCGCTCGTGAGCAATGCCACCAATATCGCCAGACGCGCCGATGATATTCTGGAGACATGCAAAATCATCTATTTGAGCGTTGATGGACCGAACGAAGAAATTCACAATACGCAACGTCCCGGAGTCACGGACAATTACGACAACTTTAAGGATGTCAAATCGGCGCTGGAAACGTTGAGCGCCGAGAAGCAGCGTCGGAACGCGGCGTTTCCGTATATCGTCCCGCTGAGTTGTATTACCATGTACAATATCGACGTTGTCGCGGATCTGTACAAATTTACAAGCCAATTCGCCGATGCGCAAATCTTCTATCTGACATGGTGGATCGACTCACATTCCGCGCAGGCGCATACGGAAGATTTTGAACGGCGTTTCGGATTCAAACCGCAAACCCACTACGGTTGGATCGGCACCTGGAAGGATTTCGATCACGGCGTGATTTTTGATCGGTTCGAGGAAATGGAAAAACTTTCGGAATTGCAGAAGCGTTGCCCTCCCATGATGATGCCGCGCCTCAACACGCGAGAGGAGATTCGGAACTACTATACCAATCACGAAGAAACCTTCGACTACAATCAATGCGTCAGCATCTATATGACGATGGAAATCGACAGCAACGGCGATGTCAGCCTCTGCCGAGACTACCACGACTACATCATCGGCAACATCAAGACCGATGCTGTCATGGACATGTGGAACAACGAGAAAGCGCTGAAGTTTAGAACCTCGATTAGCAGGGATGGGCTCATGCCCGTATGTCGCCGTTGTTGCGGACTCATGGGCTTTTAACCCAATCGGAACTGGTAGGAGGGATCTCCCGATCCCGACCCTATCTCCGGATTCCAACTCGCTATAATGCACACACTCCTCGCCATCCTTCTTACTTCCATCTGCTCGATAGAGCCTTCGGCAGACTTATCGCTGGCTGAGCTTCGACCGACTGAGAAACAGTTGCTCTACGCCGAGCGCCTTTTCGACGCGCATACCTACAACCCCTCCATTCTTGAGTACAAGCGCTTCCTTTTTTACCAGCCCCACACGGAATTAGCCGATTTTGCCCGTTATCGTATTGCCCAAGCGCATTACTATCAAGGTAACCGGGCGTACTCCCGGCAGCTTTTCAAGGAATTTATGGAAAGTTTTCCCGAATCACCGCTGTATTACCACGCCCGGTTATTGCTAGGAAAAACTCACCTTGATGATCGAGAATACGCTACCGCTCGCTCAATTTTCTTCCAGATTCTGCAGGCGGATAGCGATGACCGCCTCGGTGCGCAAGCCCAATATCTGCGCGGCTGGTGCTATGTCCACGATCGAAATTGGTTAAAGGCGATAGCCGAATTCCGCAAAGTCCAGCCGCCGCCTGGCGAGAATCGTGACGTCGCGCTTTTCGACGCCCATCTTGAGCAAACCGCTACCAAACTTGCGGACACGACGCTTGCGAGTACGCCGTTATCGCTCAAGTCGCCGAAATTTGCCCAGTTACTGTCCACTGTCATTCCCGGCAGCGGACAAATCTACGCTGGAAAGACGCGTAACGGTCTCATTTCTCTGGCGATTAACGCCGCATTCTTCTACCTGCTGGGTGATTCGGTCGCCGATAAGCGTTATGTCGATGCGACGGGAATTTTTCTGGTAGGTTCGCGGTTCTATTTGGGCAATCGCCACAATGCGAAAAAATGGGCGATGGAGCATAACCGAGATCTTGAGACGAAGTTGATTGAGCAGTTGAAAAGCATTGAGCGCGATGCAGGATTTAGATAGCATCCTATTGAGCCGCCGATTCATCGGTATTTCCATTGTGTTCCTCTAATCATCGCGTTCCATTCCCTCTCTGTCTGGATTGGCAAATCCAGACCGTCACGACGAAACACCTACAAACAATTCAAAATAGCGGAATGAACCTCGCAATCTGGATGCGTATGTATCTCCCGCCGCCATGGCGCCTCCTCGCGCCCGCAATCCCAAAGGTTCGCAATCGGGTTGTTCGCGATTGTTCCCCGGGATAAAACTCGAATTGCCAAGGAACACGGTACACGAAAGTAGAAAAAACTCTTCCTCCGATCTCATATTCCCTTCACATAATCCATATTCTGAGAAAGTGTCCGCCACAAAGCAAATTCTTGCTACGGCCTGCTTCTCCGAGCGCGATCAGGCGTAGTTGATTCACGTCTTTGAGCGTCCGGACTGTTTTGGCGATCTTGATGGGCTCGCCGCACACTTCGTAAGGATATGCACCGCACGCGGCAAAAAGACGATTCCTCTCGTCGGAAACGCTCTTAAATGGCAAGACAATTGCACCATGCTATTATGAGAATTGGGATTGTTTCAACTCGTGACCAAAGTCGCCTTGAGGCGAACCCAATCATTAACGAAAGGAGGAATGAACGATGCCGAAATCAAGCGGAAAGAGCGGCGGAAGTAGCCCTAACAGCGGCGGCGGAAACCGTACTGGCGGCAGCGGAAAAGGCGGCAACAGCGGTGCCGGATGGCCCAGCAAGACCGGAAACAGTTCCGGACGTGGTCGTGCCAATGCCCCTTCAAAACGGAAATAACGATTAGGCGCGGATAGCCGTGTCCTAACACGCCACTATCACGCGTTCGACAATCAACTTCGCCATGTGGCGGTTGAAACACACGCCAATGTGGTTGTGATTATACATGCCGCCACCGGTGAGGTTGTTTATATCTCCGATGCGTCACGCTTCGTGGCTAAATGTTAAAATTTTAATCTCCAAGCGGGATTGAGCATACGGCGCGTCTTCTCTGATTCAAGGAATAGCAATGCCGTTCCTAACCAACAATCAAACCAAAAGAGAACCTACTGTGTTAACCCCTAATACTGACCGAATTTCCACAGTCAACTACCATCTCTGGGAGCCGTGCAACATGCGTTGTCGGTTCTGTTTTGCCACATTTCAAGATGTGAAACAGGAGATGATGCTTCCCGAAGGTCACTTGCCTGAGCAAGAGGCCACTGAAATTGTGAATCAACTTGCTGGCGCGGGATTTTTTCGTAAGATAAATTTCGCGGGCGGCGAACCCACACTCTGTCCTTGGTTGCCAAACCTGATTAAACGGGCAAAGGAACTTGGGATGCGGACCTCGATTGTAACGAACGGATCGAGAATCACCGATGAATGGCTGAGCAACTTGAATGGCAGCCTAGATATGATCGCGTTAAGTATTGATTCTGTCAATCCGACAACACTTGTGCAGTTGGGACGCGCCGTTCGTGGCAGTCACCCCATATCACAAGATCGATATCTGCGTATCATTCGGACTATTGAGCGACACGGGATTCGTTTGAAAATCAACACCGTAGTAACGTCCGAAAACTGGCAGGAGGACTTATCCGGCTTTATTCGGTTAGCGAGTCCGGAACGCTGGAAATTGTTGCAAGTTCTTCCCATTGAAGGTCAAAACGACGACCATTTCGCTGATCTTCAGATTACGCCGAGCCAATTTGACCACTTCGTTCAACGCAATCGGTTGGTCGAAACCCATGGTGTTACCGTAGTTCCCGAAAGCAATGAGTTGATGACGGAGAGTTACGCGATGGTCGATCCCGCCGGACGCTTCTATGACAACGCCAAAGGTGCATACTCCTACAGTAAACCTATTTTAAAGGTAGGCGTTGAGGAAGCTCTTGGGCAGGTATCAACCAATTTCCAAAGGTTCAAAGAAAGAGGAGGGCAATATGAATAGCCAATTCATCGTCATTGAGGGGCTTGACGCAACGGGAAAGTCTACCCTAGCGCCTAGGCTCGCAGATTGTTTAGGCGCCGCTCTGCTTCAGTGTCCGCCAAAGTTGGAGGCGCCAGATCTGTCTCGCGAACTCCGTGCGTATTTTGACAATCGCCCACCAAATCAGCGTCGCGCCTACTATCGTGCGGCGAATCTCATTGCTAGTGAGATGGCTGAAGTCTCGCTTAAGACAAGGCACGTCGTGATGGATCGCTATTGGCCAAGTACCGTGGCATTTTCCGCGTTGGACAGCGACTCGGATCACGTTCAAGAATGGCAAGGGAGTTATCCGCCGGAGCTTCGCAAACCTGACGCCGTGATCTTGCTTACTGTCAATGAGGAAAATCGCAGGCGGCGGATGCGAGGACGCGGCGAACCCGTCACGGCAGAGGAGCGAAACCTTGAGGACATCGCCCGACGCGAAGCAGTGCTTGGTGAGTATCGCCAGTTTCACCCGACCGAGATTGACACCAGCGATCGAGGTCCGGATACTGTGCTTGACATGGTAATCGCGACTCTGCACAACGCCGACATCATTATGTGAGAAACTAAACTCCGGTATGCCAGGGATGAATTCACAGGCGCCTCAATTTGGAACACAGTGTCCTTGTGAGGCGCCCCAAACCAAACACGAAAGGAGGTGAACAAGATGCCACGCCGAGATGATTACGAGTACACGCAAGACGCAAGTCACGCGGTTTTCTCTCGGTAAGCACTAAACACAGTTTTCCACCTGTGGAATCTCTATCGCACTCGCTATACTCTCGCTTGATCGGTTTCGGTTGAACCATATATTTAGCGAGTGAATCGCTAAGTTATCATGAATCAGGACGAATAGCGTAGGAATGTAAGGAATTGGCAGATCGCCAACGTGTCGTTTTGTTTTCGCGTGATTGCGCCGCAAGGTTTAGGGCGCGTAGGACGTAATTCTTGGCGACGATTTTACAATCAAGATTGACACGCCTTTTGTCGTTGTGTTATTCTATTGGATTGAAGGCTTGAGGAAACTATACTTCACGCGGCTGAAAATTGCGTGTTTTCAAGCGTCTGGCGGTAGGTGCGGTTGGAAACCGTGAGGATTTCTATCGCACTCATTATCCATTCGCTTGATCCTACGGGGAACGCACGTCGCGACCTGGCGATCGCTCCTACAAAAGACGCAATTTCTGACAGCGCGGAGTATATATTCTTGACATCCCAAATTGAACAGTGCAGATTCGGCTTGAATGAAGCGCCCCTTGGCAACGCTTTTTGCGGAAGACCCTGTATCATGAGATTTATACTACACACCGCTGGAAATTGCGTGTTTTCAAGCGTCTGGCGGTAGTGGTAGGGTGGGCACTGCCCACCATTCCGATCAGTTTGGGATAAATGGTTGGCTTCCCTGGCGCGCAACGTGACCGCGTTGATGGTGGGCAGTGCCCACCCTACAATCACTATTACAAACAGTAATCACCGGGAAAGAAAGCGCAATAATGCCCAACGCAAAGTATACATCCATTTTCCCCCGTAACCAATTTCCTTTTTTCCGGTTTGTCATCCTTTTGTTGATCTTCGTCTGCAGCCTGGCAGAGAGCCGTATCCCGGGCAGTACGGAGTGCTTGGACAAACACATTGAAGCAAGGTTGAAGGAGCAGGACCTCAAACCCTCCAAACGATCGACCGATGCTGAATTTTTAAGGCGCGTCCACCTCGACTTAACTGGCAGAATCCCTACCGCAGACGAGGCGCTGGAGTTCCTAAAGAACGGATCCAAAATCAAGCGAGAGCGGAGGATTGACAGCCTGATTGGGAGTGAGTTTTACATTCAATATTGGACGCGTCTCTGGATGAATTGGCTAGTCGGCAGGGGCGCGGCCTCCGTAGATAATTTGAAAAACTGGATTAGCAAGGCGTTGGCAACCAATATGCCCTACAATCAGTTTGTAACGGGGCTGGTGTCGGCAGAGGGCGATGCCCGCGACAATGGGGCGGTCGAGTACCAGTCGAGTTCAGAGGTCGATCCGATTGTCTTGACCTCAAGTATCTCCCGCCTATTTCTCGGTCTACCGATGCAGTGCGCTCAGTGCCACGATCACAAAACCGAAGAATGGTATCAGGAAGATTTCTACGGTATCGCCGCCTTTTTCGCCGGCAGCGAGTATGTCAGTGTATACAGCGAGCCTGCGCCCGACGGATCGAAGCAGGAAATCAGTCGAGTCGTAACGAAGACCAATGACGAACCGATTTGGATTCCCGGCACCGACACGGCGATGACACCGCGCTTTCCGGATGGAACCTTGTATCAAGGTCCACCCAACCAGAATCGCCAAGCATTGGCGGAATGGATAACCCGCAGAGACAACCCGTATTTTGCCAAGGCAATCGTAAATCGCATTTGGGCGCATTTCATGGGAAAAGCGATGGTCGAACCGCTTGACGGATTCGGAGAGGAATATCCTCCATCAGATCCCGAACTCCTGAATCTCCTCGCCGAGGAATTCGCGGCGAGCGGCTATGACATACAATTCTTAATCCGAACAATATTGAACTCCCAAGCTTATCAGCGAACATCGGAGATAAATAAAAGCAACAAGGACGATGAAACATACTATTCGCATGCTTATATCAAGCCTCTGGATGCAGAGCAGTTTTTTTACTCCATGCTTCAAGCCACCGGTTTTGAAAGGTTACAATACCGCCGAGATCCGGAAGGTATCGAGGAAATGAAACGCAAGTACCTTGAGCGATTTATCTTCCTACTCGACAACGGAGAGAACGAGGAGATTGAGGCGTTTAACGGCACCGTGCCTCAAGCTTTGATGATGATTAACGGCTCCATGGTCAATGACAGCGCCGATTCCAAGCGGCGCGGCAGTATGCTCGGTTACATTTTAGACAGGAATCGTACGCCGGACGAGCGGCTCGAACGTATCTATCTCACGACGCTTTCACGTCTTCCGACGATAAAGGAAAAAGTGTATTTCAAACGTTATTTGGATCGGAGTCTGTACCGCAACAAGGAACTCGCTTACGGCGATCTCTATTGGGCTTTGCTCAACTCTGCGGAGTTTGCGCTGAATCATTGATTAGGTTGAAGTAACCGCTTCCTAACAACCTGTATAGGCAAGGGCGGTTAAGGATTGCATAAGGATAAAGTTAAGCGTTTTAGGACGCAAGTCACGCGGTTTTCTCTCGGCAAGCACCTAACACAGTTCTCCACCTGTGGGATCTCTATCGCACTCGTTTCACTCGTTTGATCCTCTGGGGCTTTGGAGTGTGGTGTCTTCACGTTTCTACAAACCTGCCGCCCCTCTGGGGCTAAAAGACTCACACAATCAAAGAGTCGCAGTTTCGTGTTTGCCCTACCGGCTTGAGGGTTTGCAACGGGAAATTAGACAAATAATGCCTAAATTTTCTTAACTTGATCCCAATGGCAAGGGCGGTTAAGGATTGCACTTGTCAAATCTGAATGGAAAAGAGGATGAAAACACAAATTTGGGTTCCGGAGTATGAACTCCCCGACACTCAGGATAGCGCGATGTCGCGGCGGAATTTCCTTAAATTCGGGATGAACAGTTTTCTCGGGCTCGTCGCCATGTCGCATCTTCAATCGGCGGCATTTGCCCAAATGGAAAAAATCGCGCCGCGCGCGAAGCGGTGTATCGTGTTGTTCATGAACGGCGGACCAAGCCAACTCGATACCTTCGATCCGAAGCCGGGGACGCTGAACGCGGGGCCTTTCGGCGCCATTCAAACCAGCGCGGAGGGCGTTCAGTTCTCCCAGCATCTGCCGCTGGTGGCGGAGCAGGCGCGCCATCTGGCGGTGATTCGCTCCATGGTGTCCGGCGAGGGGAACCATGAGCGGGCGAGATACTTGCTGCACACCGGTTACGCGCCGACGGGTTCCGTCAAGCACCCGACATTCGGATCGCTGGCGTCCCACTACTTGGAGGATGAGGACGCGGAGTTGCCGAACTGCGTCAATATCAACTCGCCATCGTTTACCGCGGGCATTCTCGGAGCCAAGCACGATCCGTTCGTGGTGAACGATCCGCGAGAACCGATTGACGACCTGAAGTATCCGGAACAGATGGACCGGCGGCGCTTTGGGGAGCGGCTCAAAATGCTGAGGTACATTGAGAAGGATTTTCTAAAAAACCGCTCGGGCAGGAGTACGGAGGCGCATCAAGCTGTCTACAAAAAGGCGGATCAGCTAATCAACTCGTCAAGCGTGAAGGCTTTCGACCTTTCCGACGAACCGATCGCCCTCAGAAATGCTTATGGCGACAACCGGTTCGGTCAAGGGTGTTTGATGGCGAGACGCTTAATCGAGGCGGGCGTGAAGTTTGTCGAGGTGTCGCTTGACGGGTGGGATACGCACGCGGATAACTTTGTACAGACGCAAGGGTTGCTGAAGGTTGTCGACCCCGCATTCGCGACGCTCGTGAAAGACTTAGAGGAGCGCGATTTGCTTGACGAGACGCTCGTGCTTTGGCTGGGAGAATTTGGACGCACGCCGACAATCAATGAAAACGAGGGGCGGGATCATTTTCCTAACGGCTGGTCGGCGGTGATTGCCGGCGGTGGGGTGCACGGCGGACGCGCCATCGGCGCTACCAACGCCGACGGGACGGAGGTTGCGGCGCGACCGGTATCCGTGCCGGATCTCTTCGCCTCGCTCTGTTTCGCGCTGGGAATCGACTACCACAACCAGAATTACTCTCGGGCCGGGCGACCGATCCGCGTTGTCAGCAACGGCAGCGTCGTCAACGAGTTGTTTGTCTGAAGCGTGAATTATTACAGTAGGGGGCATTGATGAGGGCTAGGGAACAACGATTGGTGTTACCTACTCAAAACCTTGTAGTTCGGTAATCTGTCGCCGGACCGCACGTTTCGCAACGCCCGATGAATCGGGCAACTACAGCAGGGGGAATTAATGAGGCAGTGGGGAACAACGATCGTTGTTCCCTACAGAAGCGCGTTAGTGGTGCATTCGCTAAGTGTATGTGGCAAGTGTCGGTGGTTAAGGTTGTCTGAACTGTGATTTATGTGATTAAGTGATGGACTATGATTTGAGAGCCTGTTTGAATGATAGGCAATCGGGATTGGCGGACACTTTTCTGTTACGAAAGAAACCGAGTTTTGAGGAAAAAACTCGGTTTCAGTAAACACCAAATATTTAGCGAGTGAACCAGTATAAATGTTACAGTTGATTTGAGACGTGCAATGAATTGCACTACTACGAACCAACGGCTCTTGTAACTTATGGGTTTGGAATTAGTATTAGCGCCGGACCGCACGTTTCGCAATGCCCGATGAATCGGGCAACTACAGTAGGGGGCATTGATGAGGGCGCGGGGAACAACGATCGTTGTTCCCTACAGAACGCGTAAGTCCTGCCGCCGATGAATGAATAACCATGCCTTTCGACCTAACCGAATTCGTCCGCTCCGACATCGCCGAGATGGACGCTTACACTCCCATTCTTCCATTCGATGTCTTGAGCAAACGGCTCGGCAGATCGCCCGACGACATCATCAAACTCGACGCCAACGAGAACCCTTATGGCGCTTCGCCGCGTATCTACCAAGCTTTGGCAAACGAGCGCTACTATCACATCTACCCCGACCCCGACAACAACGCGCTCCGCGAGGCGATCAGCCGATATTTGAACGTAGACAAATCGCGTATCATGGCGGGGCACGGCGCCGACGAATTGATTGACCTCATTTTGCGCTTGCTTATCCAGCCGGGCGATCTCGTCATCGATTGCCCGCCTACCTTCGGCATGTACAGTTTTGATACCGCCCTCAACGGCGGGGTTCTCATGAACGTCCCCCGCGGATCCGATTTCTCGGCTGACATTGACGCAATTGAAGCGAGCGTCGCAGACGCGCCAAACGCCAAGCTGCTCTTTCTGACCAGTCCCAACAACCCCGACGGTGGCATCTTGAGCGACGATGATTTAGGGCGTTTGCTTGACTTGCCGATCGCGGTGATTTTGGACGAAGCCTACGTCGAATTTCACGGACGCAGTCGCGTTGATTGGGTGACGGAACATGAGAATCTTATCGTATTGCGCACCTTCAGCAAATGGGCGGGGTTGGCGGGGTTGCGCGTGGGATACGGGGTCTTTCCGGAAGGGATTATGCCGCACCTGTGGAAGATTAAACAGCCGTATAACGTCAATGCGGCGGGGACAGCGGCGGCGTTGGCATCGCTGAACGACGCCGAATATTTGATGGGAACCGTGGCGAAGATTGTCGGTGAACGCGAGCGGTTGTATCGGGAATTGACTCAACTTGATTTCCTGCGCCCTTATCCGAGTCGGGCGAATTTCATTCTGTGTCGGGTGGTTGGTCGGGACGCGCGCCAACTCAAGTTGGATCTTGAAGAACGCGGTATTTTGGTACGCTATTTCAGCAAACCCGGCTTGACTGATCACATTCGCATCAGCATCGGCAGACCGGAGCAAACGGACGCGCTTCTCGCCACCTTGCGAGATTTTTCGTGACAGTTCGCAGGTTGGGTTGAAACGTTATACGATTTCAAATGTTACAGTGAATTTGGGACGTGCAATGAATTGAGCAACTACAAATGGATTCGGAATTAGTATGAGATATACCGGCTTTCGTAGGGGCGAGGCCCCCCTCGTCCAACGGGTTGGGGAACCCAACCCCTACGATGGATTATGCGATTTCAGACCGGAGGCGCTCAATGAATTGAGCAACTACAAATAGATTCGGAATTAGTATGAGATATGCCGGCTTTCGTAGGGGCGAGCCCCCTCGTCCAACGGGTTGGGGAACCCAACCCCTACGATGGATTATGCGATTTCAGACCGGAGGCGCTCAATGAATTGAGCAACTACAATATAGATTCGGATTTAGTATGAGATATGCCGGCTTTCGTAGGGGCGAGGTACCCTCGTCCAACGGGTTGGGGAACCCAACCCCTACGATGGATTATGCGATTTCAGACGGAGGCGCTTAATGAATTGAGCAACTACAGATAGATTCGGAATTAGCATGAGATATGCCGGCTTTCGTAGGGGCGAGGTCCCCTCGTCCAACGGGTTGGGGAACCCAACCCCTACGATGGATTATGCGATTTCAGATGGAGGCGCTCAATGAATTGAGCGACTACAAATAGGTTCGGATTTAGTATGAGATATGCCGGCTTTCGTAGGGGCGAGGTACCCCTCGCCAAACGGGGTTGGGGAACCCAACCCCTACGAAGGATTATGCGATTTCAGACGGAGGCGCTCAATGAATTGAGAAACTACAATATAGATTCGGAATTAGTATGAGATATGCCAGCTTTCGTAGGGGCGAGGCCCCCCTCGCCAAACGGGGTTGGGGAACCCAACCCCTACGATGGATTATGCGATTTCAGACGGAGGCACTCAATGAATTGAGCAACTACAAATAGATTCGGATTTAGTATGAGATATGCCGGCTTTCGTAGGGGCGAGGCCCCCTCGTCCAACGGGTTGGGGAACCCAACCCCCACGATGGATTATGCGGCTGTGCGGCGCGCTTATGCGATTTCAGAATCTAAATGTTACAGTGAATTCAAGACGTGCAATGAATTGGACTACTAGAACCGCCGATGTCTGAAGTTCTGCTTTTGTTGCAAAGACTACTCCGTTTGGTTTATAATAGCATACCTTGGTATGATTCAGTAAGGTTGATACTTTATAATGAAGTAAGCTTGGAGGTTCACGATGGAATCGGAATGCTATGAAATAACTTTAATTCTCAATGGTGATTTTGAGGAAGGATTCACAGTAACGTGTAAAGAGTTGCCAGAACTTATAACAGAAGGAGGGACAATATACGAGGCAATAGAAAATTCTAAGGATGCTCTCATTGCAACACTTGAATTATATGAAGATTTTAACCGAGAATTGCCTGACTCCATCAAACTTGATAAGCGGACAAAAAAAGCGAGTAAAAAGAAACTTGATATCTCGGTTACAACAACACATGAAATAAACTTCCATCAATCGCTTGTATAAGGCAATTAACCGTGAACTATAGGGAAGTTGAAAAGAGACTAAAAAAACTGGGATGTGAACAGGTTAAGCGTAGAAGTGGGGGATCACATAGGAAATGGTATAACCCACATACAAATAAGACAGGAACCATTCCAGATTGGAGAGGGCGTGATTTGCGCCTCAGAACCCTAAAAGCGTTTCTTCGTGCCTTAGGAATTGATTCAAAAGATTTTTTCGGTGAGAAGTGAACAGAGAGGCGCAAGGCGATTTCTAGAATGATATAACAAACAGTTGTATTCGCTTGTCCTTCCAGCCAATGCGTTGCTCCTTTCACTCTTTCTCGCCGCGAACTCATACGAATTCAAAATCTAAATGTTACAGTCAATCGGAGGCGCTCAATGAATTGAGCAACTACAAATAGATTCGGATTTAGTACGAGATATGCCGGCTTTCGTAGGGGCGAGGTCCCCTCGTCCAACGGGGTTGGGGAACCCAACCCCTACGATGGATTATGCGATTTCAGACGGAGGCGCTCAATGAATTGAGCAACTACAAATAGATTCGGATTTAGTATGAGATATGCCGGCTTTCGTAGGGGCGAGCCCCCTCGTCCAACGGGTTGGGGAACCCAACCCCTACGATGGATTATGCGATTTCAGACCGGAGGCGCTCAATGAATTGAGCAACTACAATATAGATTCGGATTTAGTATGAGATATGCCGGCTTTCGTAGGGGCGAGGTCCCCTCGTCCAACGGGGTTGGGGAACCCAACCCCTACGATGGATTATGCGATTTCAGACCGGAGGCGCTCAATGAATTGAGCAACTACAGATAGATTCGGATTTAGTATGAGATATGCCGGCTTTCGTAGGGGCGAGGTCCCCTCGTCCAACGGGGTTGGGGAACCCAACCCCTACGATGGATTATGCGATTTCAGACGGAGGCGCTCAATGAATTGAGCAACTACAAATAGATTCGGAATTAGCATGAGATATGCCGGCTTTCGTAGGGGCGAGGTACCCCTCGCCAAACGGGGTTGGGGAACCCAACCCCTACGATGGATTATGCGATTTCAGACCGGAGGCGCTCAATGAATTGAGCAACTACAAATAGATTCGGATTTAGTATGAGATATGCCGGCTTTCGTAGGGGCGAGGTCCCCCTCGCCAAACGGGGTTGGGGAACCCAACCCCTACGATGGATTATGCGATTTCAGACGGAGGCGCTTAATGAATTGAGCAACTACAGATAGGTTCGGAATTAGTATGAGATATGCCGGCTTTCGTAGGGGCGAGGTCCCCTCGTCCAACGGGGTTGGGGAACCCAACCCCTACGATGGATTATGCGGTTGTGCAGCGCGCTTATGCGATTTCAGACGGAGGCACTCAATGAATTGAGCGACTACAGATAGATGCGGAATTGGTATCAAGCGGGGAGGCGCTCTTGAAACGGCGCCATCACGGCGTCAACCGAACGCGCGGACGGAAACCACGATACAATTTTGTGGAGGGTTTCATCAAGGAGGGAGTCCGGGCAAGAGGCGCCCGCTGTCAGGACAATATCAATCGGCGCGCCGTTTTTGCGGCTTAGCGGAAGCCAATCGGTTGTTTCGCATACCGATTTCGTGCGTATGTCAAGGTGGCGGATGCGCTTCGGCGAAATCATCTCGTCGGCATCGCAGATGAAATAGGTCGGCATCCGATCCTCGCATAACTCGACAAGATGGCTGGTATTGGAGGAGTTGTAACCCCCGATGACGACAGCGACATCGCCGCCGTCTTCGATTAGCGCCACCGTGGCGTCCTGATTCTCCTTCGTGGCGTAGCAGAGGGTGTCGTTGGTGTCGGCAAAGTGATTGTCGATATCGTTTTCGCCGTACCGCGCTATCATCGCCTGCCGAAGGAGCTCGGCAATCGCCTGGGTCTCCGTGGCGAGCATCGTCGTTTGATTCACGACACCGACGCGCTGGAGATGCTCCTCCGGATCAAACTCCGGTGAGTGCCGATCCGCAAAGTATTCGTAGAAATACGCGCTTGACGCCTCTTGACGTATCACACGCGCGAGTTGTTTCGCCTCTTCCAGATCGCGGACGATGACGACGGGCGCCTCCGCCTTGGCGTGGGAGAACGTGGCGCGCGTTTCCTCGTGGTAATGCTTGCCGTGCACGACGACCGTGTAGTTCAGGTTGCCAATGTCGCGACTCTTCTTCCACACTTTCTCGACAAACGGGCATGTCGTGTTGAAGGCGTAGGGGTCGATTTCTCGCCGCGCCAACTCCTGCTGTATCTCCAGCGTGGTGCCGAACGCCGGCACAATGACGATGTCATCCGGGTTCAAGTAATCGAACGGAATGAGTTGTTGTCCCGAGGTGTCGCAGAGGAAGCGTATCCCTCGCTGGCGCAGATCGTCGTTCACGCGAGGGTTGTGGATCATCTCGGACAGCAGGAATATCCGTTTATCGGGATTGTCCTCCAAAGCGCGGTAAGCGATCTCGATCGCATTTTCGACGCCGTAGCAGAATCCGAAGTGCCGCGAAATCTTGAATCGAACGGCTCCAAAATCCAGCGCCGATGGCGACAGATCTCGCTTGCGCGGATCGGTTACCTGCCGCGCTTTTTTCACGACGGAAATAATCGGGCTGCGATAGTAGATTGGGACGTCAAATTTTCTTGGCATGACAGGGACGCGGATTAACGCGGATTAACACAGATTAGAAAACTCTGGTCAATGCAATCGAATGGTTTGTTTTCTGCATGGATAGCGTTATTTGGGCGTTGTGGCAGTTGTCTGAATCACGGATTTTCACAGATTAAACGGATTACACGGATTGAGACATTTCACCTTGTTAGTGGTAGAGAGATCGGGAATTTGATGTCCGTTCCACCGGGTCGGGATCGGGAAATCCCTCCTACAGTGGACATGCCGGTCGCGACCTGGAGATCGCTCCTACAGAAGCGCGTAAGTCCTTATACCGATGCTACCAAGTAACACTCGGGCAATGGCAAGCGGGGCAAGATGCCCCGCCCACGGAGTTGTAGAACATTCTTCACATGGCGCTCCGCTGGAGCGCGGGAATTGGGCATATCGTATTCTATCCACATGTCGATCCGCTGGATCGAGGAAATGCTCTCCGACTAGAATGAATGTTACTTGTGGAAAGAATTATTCCGCCGCGGGATAATGGGGCGCTACCAAGCTACATTGATACCGGAAAGAAACCGAGTTTTGAGGAAAAAACTCGGTTTCGGCGGCAACAAACCGGGTTAATTGAATATCTTGGTAATCTCATCGCTCTCGAAAATCGGGAGGGGTTGGCGGTCCGCGTCCGCGTCTTCAAGCCAGAGCCCCTTTTCCCTCGCGTGGAATTTGCCGATAACGCCCGAAGCAATTCCCTCTTTGCCAAGCGCGTCCAAGATCTCACCCGTCTTCGCGGGCGATGCGGCAATCAGCAACGCTCCGGACGAGATCGCGCCCAACGGATTCAATCCAAATTCCGTGCAAAGCGCCTCCGTTTCCTCAGAGGCAAACAGTTTTTCCTGCCGGACGACCACTCCGAGCTGCGCCGCGCGGCACAACTCATGCACCGCCGTTGCGACCCCGCCTTCCGTCGGATCGTGCATGGCATTCACGCCTCCGGTGTCCGCCGCGGTCAGCGCGTCCTTCAAAACGGAAATACCGGGAACGGTGAGGTGCGCTTTCGCTCGCGCGAGAAAGGAATCGGAGTATTTGCTTGACAACGCCGATTCGCGCTCGCGAGCGATGATCGAGGTCGCCTCTATGCCGAGCCCCTTCGTGAGGATGAGGTCATCTCCCTCACGCGCCCCCGACGACAGGATAAGTTTCTCTTTCTCTACCTCGCCGAGCATCTGCCCGACAACAATCGGTCGATCCAAACCGTACGTGACCTCGGTATGCCCGCCGCACAACGCGATGTCGAAGTGATCGCACGCTTCGAGGATCTGCGCCATAATGTCCGACACGAGATCTTCGGTGGCGCAGCGCTCCGGCAACAGGATTGTGACCAGCAACCACTTCGGAACCGCTCCCATAGCGGCGATATCGTTGCTATTGACGCATACCAGATACCAGCCGATTTCGTCGGTCGCGAACGTGATCGGGTCGGTCTTGGCGACGAGGCAGGTATCGCCGAAGTCGATGACAGCGGCATCCTCCCCGACTCGCGCGCCGACAATGACGCGGGGATTTCGCCCGGTATCGGGAAGAATGCGCTCCAGAAAATCAATTTTCAGTTTTCCAAGCGGGAGCATGTTCTGAAGTAGCAAATTGGCAGTTGAGCGTTCTCAAGCCTGTGTGAGCGATCTCCGAATCGCGACCGCCTTTTCCTGCATAAGTCCTATAGAAGTCTATGCGCTAAGGGTACGGCGTCCTTTGAACCTTCGCCGCGCTAGGATTTTTCGCCCGTTTTTCGTGGACATGCGTATCCGAAATCCCATTTTGTTTTTTCGTTTACGATTATGCGGTTGAAATGTGCGTTTCATGATGTACTCCTTTCGAAAAATCTGGCTGCAATAATCTAACGAATAATAGTCTATTTGCACCTAGTTTGTCAAGTCGTTTTCCAGACAGCACGGGGGAAAACGCGTTTGATTAGGGGGGACGTGGAGGGATGGAAGGGGGGAAGGATGGAAGGCGGGAAGGGAGGAAGGGTGGAAGGTCGCAAATTGGAATGTGTTTATGGGGGGTTTTGGCGGTTGTCTGAATCACGGATTTTCACGGATTAACAGGATTACACGGAGTGAGACATGTCAAATTGTTAATGGTAGAGGGAGGTCGGGAGTTTGATGTCCATAGAGATCAAGTTAAGCGTTTTTGGGGCGAAAGTCTCACGGTTTTCTCGGCAAGTGTTTAACACAAGTTTCCACCTGCGGGATCTCTATCGCACTCATTATTCATTCGCTTGATCCCCGCTAGGGCTAAAAGACAACGCTCTTCAAAGCCGATTCAAGAAGGAGATTTGGATGTTACTTGTGGAAAGAATTATTCCGACGCGGGATAATGGGGTGCTATCAAGTAACACTCGGGCATTGGCAAGCGGGGCAAGATTGGATCTCTATCGCACTCATTATCCATTCGCTTGATCCCCGCCTACGGAGTTGTAGAACATTCTCCACATTGCGCTCCGCTGGAGCGCGGGGATTTGGGCGTATCGCATTCTATCCACATGTCGATCCGCTGGATCGAGGAATTTGACGCCGACAAGAGTTGGATGTTACTTGTGGAAAGAATTATTCCGTCGCGGGACAATGGGGTGCCACCAAGTAACACTCGCTCGAAAAATCGTCAGAAAGCCAGTCATAGAGCGAAAAACGAGTATTCAAGCGTCGGCCCGATGTGGCTGTAAGCGACACTGGCGCAATGACAAGCGGGGCAAGATTGGATCTCTATCGCACTCATTATCCATTCGCTTGATCCCCGTCTACGGAGTTGTAGAACATTCTCCACATTGCGCTCCGCTGGAGCGCGGGAAATTGGGCGTATCGTATTCTATCCACATGTCGATCCGGTGGATCGAGGAATTTGACGCCGACAAGAGTTGGATGTTACTTGTGGAAAGAATTATTCCGTCACGGGATAATGGGGCGCTATCAAGTAACACTCGGGCAATGGCAAGCGGGGCAAGATAGGATCTCTATCGCACTCGCTGTCCACTCGTTTGATCCTACCGGGAACGCAGGTCGCGACCTGGAGATCGCTCCTACAAGAACGCTCGATCGTGGGACACCAAAATCAGGTGTGTTCCCTCTGTCGCGGCGACGTAAACTTCTTGACACCGCCAAAACCTTGACACTATAATAACGCTAACGTCAAACCCGTATCCGTTCCGTGTCGCAAATTCAACGAAATCTTGAAATACGCATGAACCTGAAACCGACACATAAAGTTGTCAAAGATTACTACGCCGCGCTTGACCAGTACGCCCGACTGGGGATCACCAAAGAGACTTCCGTCCGCGCAGCCTATCAATACCTCCTCGAATCTTGCGCCCGACAGGAGAGATGGTCGTTTGTCTCCGAATACTCGATGACGGGGCTTAGAAACGCTCGAATTTTCGTTGATGGCGCGGTGTTTGACGAGTTCGAGCTGCCGCGCGGGTATTGGGAAGCGAAGGATATGGATGACGACTTGCCGACCGAAATCCGGCGCAAATTCGGCAAGGGCTACCCGCGAGACAACATCCTTTTCCAAACCCCCGAACGCGCCATCCTTTGGCAAAACGAGCGCGAAGTTCTTGACGCCGATCTGACCGATCCGGCGCAACTGGTCGAAGCCGTCCAAACCTTCTTCGCCTATCGTCCCGAACCCTACGTCAAATGGGAGGAAGCGGTCGCCGAGTTCAAGGACCGAGTCCCGGCGCTAGGGAAAAGGTTGGCAGAGGTTATCCATGAGGCGCGAGGCGCTAATCCCAAGTTCAAGACCGCCTTCAGGGACTTTCACGAAAAGTGCCGCCAATCCCTAAACCCCAACCTCGCGGAAGCCGCGGTCGAGGAGATGCTCATCCAACACCTTCTGACCGAGCGTATCTTTCGCACGGTGTTCGACAACCCCGACTTCACCCGCCGCAATGTTGTCGCCCACGAAATCGAAAACGTGATAGACGCGCTCACATCGCAAGCCTTCAGCCGTGACAGTTTTCTCCAAAGCCTAGACCGCTTCTACCTCGCAATCGAGCAAAACGCCGCCACCATCACCGACTTCTCACGGAAACAGGCGTTTTTGAACACCGTCTACGAACAGTTCTTTCAAGGCTTCTCGGTTCAGGTCGCCGATACGCACGGTATTGTGTATACCCCGCAGCCCATCGTCGATTTCATGGTGAGAAGCGTTGATCACATCCTCCGCGCCGAATTTGATCGTTCACTCTCCGATTCCGGCGTGCATATCATCGACCCCTTTGTCGGCACCGGCAATTTCATCGTGCGGGTGATGCGCGAGATTAGCGGATTCGCGCTGGCGGACAAATATCGATCGGAACTTCACTGTAATGAGGTGATGTTGCTCCCGTACTACATCGCCTCCATGAACATCGAACATCAGTTTTACGAAATGACAGGGGGTTATCAGCCGTTTGAGGGGATCTGTCTCGTTGACACCTTTGAACTCGTTGAACAAGACAGCCCTTACCTGCCCTACTTTACCGAAGAGAACGCCAGGCGCGTCCAAGAGCAGAAGGACACTCCGATGTTCGTGATTATCGGTAATCCTCCGTACAACGTCGGTCAGGTCAATGAAAACGATAACAACAAAAATCGCAAGTATGAAACGTCAGACAAGCGAATTGCGGATACGTATGACAAAGACTCCAACGCGCAGAATAGGAACGCACTTTCCGACCCGTATGTCAAAGCGATTCGGTGGGCTTCGGACAGGATTGAGGATGAGGGAATCGTCGCTTTTGTGACGAACAGCGGATTTCTTGATGGCATCGCCTTTGACGGGATGCGAAAACACCTCGCCGAAGATTTTGACGCCATTTACATCCTCGACTTGAGTGGCAATGCTCGCAGGGGATTGAAGGTCTCGGATGCCAATGTGTTCGGCATCCGCGTCGGCGTTAGCATTAACCTCCTTGTCAAGACAGTACAGAATCAACCCAACAAGACGCGCATCCACTACTACCGATTAGATGAGATGTGGAATAAAAAACAGAAATTTGACTTCCTCACCGAACGTCAAGACATTAGCCACCTTGAATGGACAACCATCCAACCCGATGAGCGATATACATGGCTGACTGAGGGGCTCCGCCCCGAATTCAAGTCTTTTGTTCCCCTAGGCGACAGAGACGCAAAGGCGACAAATGAGGATGCGCCGGAAACAATTTTCAAGACTTTCAGCAACGGCGTTAAAACCAATCGAGATGCGTGGACTTACAACTTCAGCCGAGGCGCCCTCACCGAGAACATGAAGGATATGATTGATACCTATAACACTCATGTTTTCAGATGGCAGCATCGCGAAAACCGCGACATAGAAGTAGATGACTTCGTAGTTAACGATGACGCGAAAATCAGTTGGAGTGAGTCGCTGAAACGAAGTGTGAAGAATGGTAAAAACATTGTGTTCGCCCAAGACAGATTGAGAACGGCGCTCTATCGCCCGTTTACAAAATCCAATCTTTATTTCGATCGGATGTTGACCGAGCGCGTATACGTCTTTCCTTTTATCTTCCCCACGCCAGTGACTGAAACTGAAAATCAAGTGATATGGCTCAAGGTTGGGAAAGAATGGTCAATGTTCGCGCTGATGACAAGCATAATGCCTGATCAACTTCCGCAGGGTGGTTCGCAATGTTTTCCTTTTTACACCTACGACGAGGATGGCACAAACCGCCGCGAAAACATCACCGATTGGGCGCTGGAACAGTTCCGCACACATTACCGCGACGACACTATCACCAAGCGGGACATCTTCCATTACGTCTACGCGCTGCTCCACCATCCCGAATACCGGGAGCGGTATGCCGCCAATCTCAAGCGAGATCTGCCGCGTCTGCCCTACGCTCCGGATTTCCGCGGGTTCGCCAACGCCGGCGCGCGATTGGCAGAGATTCACGTCGGCTATGAAGACGTTGACGAGTATCGGGGCGGAAACGGCGCCCCCGCTCTAAGACTCATCGAAACTCCCGACATGCCCCTGAACTGGCGGGTTGACAAGATGAAGTTGTCCAAAGACAAAACCCAACTAAAGTACAACGACTATCTAACGCTTGACGGGATTCCGTCAAGGACGTTCGACTATCGCCTCGGCAGTCGCTCCGCGCTGGAATGGGTAATCGATCAGTATCGCGTCAAGACCGACAAACGCAGCGGAATTGTCAACGATCCCAACCGCGATGATGATCCGCAATACATCATCAGACTCGTCGGAAAGGTGATCAGCGTGAGTTTGGAAACGGTGGAGATTGTCGAGGGTTTGCCGGGGTTTGGGGGGTGGTAGATTATATTGTCTGAATCACGGATTAAAGGCGGCGTACGGATGGGGGTTTGGTGGTGTGACCTATTGGGGCCGTGGCATCGGTGCGGTTAGAAACCGCACCTACGGGACCGCGGGGATCTCTATCGCATTCATTATTCATTCGCTTGATCGGATTAAACAGATTAAAGGCGGCGTACGGACGGGGATTCGGTGGTGTGACCTATTGGGGCCGTGGCATCGGTGCGGTTAGAAACCACACCTACGGGACCGCGGGGATTTCTATCGCACTCGCCGCTAAATGTCTGAATTGTGATTTTTGGGATTATTGTGATTAACATGATTGTCCGTGTGTACCACCTGTGATGAGTGGATTAAATCAGCAACTTGACGCCAGTTCGATTCCGGAAAGAAACCGAGTTTTGAGGAAAAAACTCGGTTTCAAGGATCTCTGTCAATGTTCGTTCATGGTTGACACAAAATATAAAATGTGGTAGGATATTCTGGGATGTATACTTTGGGAGTGTCTTGGAGATGGCATTCGATTGTTACGCGGCGGGGAAATGAGGAAAGCGATGAAAAAAACGATACAATTTTGGCTACTCGCTCTTGCTCTCGCTATGGGAACGGCAAACTTCGTTCGCGCCAAGGAGGTCAAGTTGGTCGGCGCCGAAGGCGGCACCGGAAATAGACAACTGGCGGTCGATATCGTAGCCGGTACGGTCATCGTCGGGGCGCATGCCGAAAACTACGCCAAAATATACACCTCGAACAACAATCGATGGAAACTTGAAGCGCAAGTCGGCGAGGGTGACGGAAGTTTCGGATGGTCGGTCGCCATCGGCAGTCTCCATCTGCGGGGCAATCCGCACGCGGCTATCGTGGGAGCGCCCAACAACAGCGATCGCGGCGACAGCGCGGGCGCGGCTTTTGTCTACGCCCCGAGCGGCGGCACCTGGAAAAAGCAGGCGAAGCTCACCGCTGACGATGCCGCCGCCGCGAACAATTTCGGGCATGCCGTTTCTATTGACGGCAACATCGCCATTGTCGGCTCGCCAAAGAGCGATGACGCCGGCAAGAACTCCGGGGCGGCTTATATTTTCGTCCGAGATGGCGCCCAATGGAAGCAGCAGGCGAAATTGCTGCCGGACGATTTGGGAGGTTCGGACGCATTCGGCGAAGATGTTTTCGTGTCGGGGCGCACGGCTGTTGTCGGGGCGGCACAGCATTCGCATAGCGGACTACGGTTTCCCGGCGCGGCTTACGTCTTCGTCCGCGAGGGAGAGACGTGGATACAGAAAGCCAAACTCACCGCCAACGACGCCGCCAAGAGCGATCGATTCGGACATTCTGTCGCCATTAGCGGGGACACCATTGTCGTCGGCGCGCCGTTGCACGATACCCCTGCCGGAAAGGATGCCGGCGCCGCCTATATCTTCGTCCCGGACGGGGATTCGTGGAAACAGCAGGCGATGCTGACGCCGGCGAAGGCGGAAGCGTCCAATCAGCTCGGATTCGGCGTGGCAACCACGGGCAACATTGCCATTGTCGGCGCCCCGGCTCGCGATGAGAAAGCCAGAGCTTCCGGAGCGGCTTATGCCTTTGTGCGGGTTGAAGGCGTCTGGCAGGAAAAAGAAAAGGTGTTCCCCAAAGACGGCGCCAGAGACCTGAAGTTCGGCTCGTCAATCGGCATGAGCGACAACTCCGTTGTTATTTCCTCACATAATGCCGTTAATGAGGGTCCCGGGTTCGCCAACGGCACCGCGGCTTACGTTTACAGCAGTATTGAAGATTTCGGCACGCCGCCATTTTCCGTTAATCCGTCCGGATTGGCGTTGAGAACATTCGGACAGGTCAAGCGCGCAGCCTTGTTTCAGAACTACCCGAACCCGTTTAATCCGGAGACCTGGCTGCCTTATCGGTTGGCGTCGGATGCTCCGGTTGCCGTTCAGATTTACACTGTCGGAGGAAAACTGGTGCGAGAACTGGATCTCGGCGACCAACGAGCGGGGGACTATCTGACCCGCGAAAGCGCCGCCTATTGGGATGGCAGGGACGAGCACGGTGAAGTCGTGTCCAGCGGCTTGTATGTTTACGTCCTGCAAGCCGGTATGTTCCAAGCCACGCGAAGAATGGTTGTTTTGAAATGAAGTTGGCACTGTTCGGAGTGATTGCCGAATCGCGACAGCCGATTGATGCGTAAATCTTAATGCGTAAAACGTGATGCGTAATACGTGCAAGAGTGAAATGATTGTCGGTTCCGCGCCGAGGCGTTTGGGTGATTGTTTGAATCGCGGATTTTCACGGATTAGGGGATCTCTATCGCACTCGCTATTTACTCGTTTGATGGGCGGGATTGGGAGATCACTCCTACAGTATCAAAAGGCAATGTTTGAAAGTTCTAAATAGATTAAAAGGGAGGTTTATATGAAAACTGCATATCTAATGCTAATCGGTCTGGCGGTCGCCGTTGTGTGGACGGGCATTGGCGGTACAGCCGTCGCCCAGAAAGATCTTAGGCTTATTCCCGCCGACACGGGCGGTACCGACAATGACGCGGTGTCAATCGGCATGGGCACGAAATACATCATCCTCGGCACACCGGGCAGCGCCCAAAACTTCGCCACAATCTTTGAGGGCGAAGGCGAAAAGTGGAAAGAGACAGCCAGCCTGACCGGGGATGGCGGCGGGTTTGGGCGATCGGTCGATGTCACGGATGTGCGCGGACAAAGCAATTCGGCATTTGCCATTGTCGGCGCGCCGGAGGGGGGCGCCGGCGAAGCCTATGTGTTTGCGCTCAGCGGAAGGGATTGGAAACCCCAGGCGAAACTCCGCGCCAATGACGGAGAGGACGGCGACGCTTTCGGACATGCCGTCTCGATTAACGGCAACACCGCCCTCATTGGCGCGCCGAAAGATGACGATGCGGGAGGCAACTCGGGATCGGCTTATTTCTTTGTTCGACAGGGCGCCCGCTGGGTGCAAAAAGCGAAAATTGCCGCGAAAGATGCGGAGCGCTCCGCGGGATTCGGCGAAGCGGTGGCTCTCGTCGGTAACACCGCCATCATCGGCGCGCCTCAGAGCGGTCATGCCGGCGTAAGATTCGCGGGAGGCGTTTACGTGTTCGAGCGCGAAGGGGAGAGATGGGTGGAAAAAAACAAACTCACGGCAGACGACGCCGGCAAGGCGGACCGCTTCGGGTTTTCTGTCGCCATCGGCGTGGACACCATTGTCGTCGGGGCGCCGTTGAAAGATACGGCGGGCGGAAAGGACGCGGGCGCCGCCTACATTTTCGGGCGCGACGGGACCGCTTGGAAACAGCTCGCGAAAGCGCTGGGCAAGGGCGGACGCGGCGGCGATAAGTTTGGAAACAGCGTGGCTACCAACGGGAACGTTGCTATTGTTGGCGCGCCCATTCGAAATGAGGACGCATTCGCCTCTGGCGCCGCCTACGGGTTCGCGCGCGTGGATGGCGTCTGGGAGGCGAGGGAGAAGGTCGTGCCCAAAAACGGAGCCAAGGACCTCCACTTCGGCATGTCGGTCGCAATTAACGAAAACACGGTCGCCATCGCCTCGCATCACGAAACCAAATGCGACGACTGCGGCTGGCCTCACGGCGACGGTTCTTCCGCTTATGTTTATAATAGCGTAGAACGTTTCGGGACGCCCCCGTTTTCTGTCGAGCCGACCGAATTGAAAGTGACGATGTTGGGGCGGGTCAAACGCACGGCGCTATACCAAAATTTCCCGAATCCGTTCAATCCGGAGACATGGTTGCCGTATCAACTAGCCGCCGATGCCCCGGTCAACCTCCGTATCTATAATGTGCGGGGTCAACTGGTGCGAGAGTTGGATATCGGATTGCAAAAGGCCGGGAGCTATCGCGCGCAAGCGTCCGCCGCCTATTGGGATGGCAGAGATCGACTGGGCGAAGCGGTTTCCAGCGGCATCTATTTTTACACACTGCGAGCCGGCGTTTTTCAAGCCACGCGCCGTATGCTTATTCTTAAATGACCCAAATTGCAGGGCGCTATTGGGCGTTGTGGCAATTGTCTGAATCACGGATTTTCACAGATTAAAAGGATTACACGGATTGAGACATTTCAACTTGTTAGTGGTAGAGAGAGGTCGGGAATTTGATGTCCGTTCCACGGGGTCGGGATCGGAAGATCCCTCTTACCGGGGCGTCGTTTAATTGTCTGAACTGTGATTAAGTGATGGACTATGATTTGAGAGCCTCTTTGAATGATAGGCACTCGAGATTAGTGGGCACTTTTCTGCTACCAAGTAACACTCGCTCGAAAAATCGTCAGAAAGCTAGTCATAGAGCGAAAAACGAGCCTTCGGGGGTGTCCCGATGTGGCTTTAAGCGACACTCGGGCAATGGCAAGCGGGGCAAGATGCCCCGCCTACGGAGTCGTAGAACACCTTGACATTGCGCTCCGCTGGAGCGCGGGAATTTGGACGCATCGCATTCTATCCACATGTCGATCCGCTGGATCGAGGAATTTGACGCCGATACGAGTTGAATGTTACTTGCCGAAAGAATTATTCCGACGCGGGATAATGGGGTGCTATCAAGTAACACTCGCTCGAAAAATCGTCAGAAAGCTAGTCATAGAGCGAAAAACGAGCCTTCGGGGGGTGTCCCGATGTGGCTTTAAGCGACACTCGGGCAATGGCAAGCGGGGCAAGATGCCCCGCCTACGGAGTCGTAGAACACCTTGACATTGCGCTCCGCTGGAGCGCGGGAATTTGGACGCATCGCATTCTATCCACATGTCGATCCGCTGGATCGAGGAATTTGACGCCGATACGAGTTGAATGTTACTTGCCGAAAGAATTATTCCGACGCGGGATAATGGGGTGCTACCAAGTAACACTCGCTCGAAAATCGTCAGAAAGCTAGTCATAGAGCGAAAAACGAGCCTTCGGGGGGTGTCCCGATGTGGCTTTAAGCGACACTCGGGCAATGGCAAGCGGGGCAAGATAGGATCTCTATCGCACTCGCTATTCACTCGTTTGATCCCCGCCTACGCGAGGAACATGCCGCACATTGGGGATCTCTATCGCACTCATTATCCATTCGCTTGATCACTCGCTATCCACTCGTTTGATCGGTTTCAATGAACACCAAATACTTGGCGAGAGAACCACATAATATCCATAAGAAAGGAAATATATCATGAAAAAAACGTTAACACTTCTATTGGCAGTTACCCTCGGTATCGGTCTCAGCCCCTTGAGCCATGCAGGCGGCGACAAACTCGTCGGCGTTGAAGAGGGAATTGACAACAAACGTCTGGCGACCGATGTCAGCGGGAACATCCTCGCCATCGGCGCTTCCGGAGAGGGGTTCGTCAAACTCTACCAATTCACCGGCGAAAAATGGCGAGAGCAGTGGCAACTCCAAGCCCAGGAACGAGTTGAAAAAGAGGAGGCGCGCATTCCCGCCTTCGGATGGTCGGTCTCGCTTACCGGCGTTCACGAAGTCGCCAGCGCGAACTACGCCATCGTCGGGGCGCCGACGGATACGCACCCTGAAAAAGGCGAAGTGGTCAACGAAGCCGGTGGCATTGCCGGCATCTTCGCCGCCGGGGAAAGAGGCGCCGCCTATATTTTTCGACGCACCGGCAACGACTGGAAACAGCAGGTGAAGTTGATTGCCGACGATGCAACCGAGCAAGATCGGTTCGGCGATTCTGTCGCCATTTACCGGGGCACGGCGATCGTTGGCGTGTCAAAAGACGATGATAACAACAAGAACGAGGGTTCCGCCTACATTTATGTGCGCGAAGGTGATGAGTGGCGTCAACAAGCCAAAATTATTCCCGAAGACCTGGTCGGTTCCGACGCATTCGGCGAGGCGGTCGCTCTGCGCGAAAGCACCGTCGTGATTGGCGCTCCGGGGCACACATACGACAAGCTGCGATTCGCGGGCGCGGCGTATGTCTACGTTCGAGAAGGCGATACCTGGCGGCAACAAGCCAAACTCACAGCGAACGATGGCGCGAAGGCGGACCGATTCGGCTCCTCCGTCGCTATCGGCAGCGACACCGTAATCATCGGCGCGCCGGCGCATGACACGGACATCGGCAAGGATGCAGGAGCCGCATACGTCTTTAAGCGCAGCGGGAATCAGTGGAAACTGGAGGCGAAACTGACGCCCAAAGTCGGTGGGAAGAACGATCAGTTCGGATTTGGCGTCGACACCAACGGGAATATCGCCATCGTCGGGGCTAAGGGACGCAGCGAGCGCGCGCCTGCCGCTGGCGCCGCCTATTCCTTTGTGCGTAACGATGGGCGCTGGGAAGAGAAGAAGAAGGTTCTTCCGGATGACCAAGCGCAAAAAATCAATTTTGGCGGTTCCGTTGCCATTAACGGCAACACCGTTGTCATCGCGGTGCACAATGCGGGCAATGATGGTCCCGGATTCGGACACGGAACCGCAGTGCAAGTTTACAGCAGCATAGACGACTTCGGCACACCGCCCTTCTCCGTCGATCCGACGGGATTGAGAATTACCAGTCTGGGCAAAGTCAAACGCACGGCGCTGCTTCAGAACTTCCCCAATCCGTTCAATCCGGAAACGTGGCTGCCGTATCGCCTAGCCACCGACGCGCCGGTTAGCTTCCGGATATACAACGCGCAAGGTCAGTTGATGCGGGAGTTGGATCTCGGCGCCCAAAAGGCGGCGGACTACCTCACACGAGACACCGCCGCTTATTGGGATGGCAGAAACCAATTTGGGGAAACAGTATCCAGCGGCGTCTATTTCTACACCATCGAAGCCGGATCGTTCGAGGCGACCCGGCGGATGCTGATTTTGAAATAGCGAAATCGTCAAACCCGCCGCGTGCGGGTAATTCAGCCTCTGCAGGGCACCGGTAGGCGCGGTTGGAAACCGCGAGGATTTCTATCGCACTCACTATCCGTTCGTTTGATCCTACGGTGAACACAGGTCGCGATCGGGAGATCAATCCTACAAAAGACGCAATTTCCAGCAGCGTGAAGTATAGCTTGACAAATATCAAATCAAAACAACTTGAAAGGAGGGCGCCATGAAAAAATCGGTACGGTTTATCCTCATCACTCTTATTCTCGGTATCGCATCGGCAGTCGCGAATCAAACCGCCCTTGCAAAAAGGGAAATCAAGCTGATCGGTGTCGAAGAGGGCAACAACAATGAGCATTTGACTTCGGACATTATCGGTGACTCCGTAATTATGGGGGCTCGCGGGGCGGGCGTTGCCACGGTGTACGTCCATGATGGCAAAAAGTGGGAAAAACAGGGGGACCTGCTTGCGAGCGATCCGCATGCGGCGAGAGCCGCCGTTCCTTCTTACAGTCATTCGGTCGCTATCGGCGCGCCCCACGAATTTGCCGCGGCGAACTTCGCCGTAGTCGGTGCGCCGCGACACTTGCACGGAGGCGACGACGCGCTCGCGGGCAAGGGAGGATATGGCGCGGCCTATATCTTCCGTCGCAGCGGAAAGAAATGGAAAGAGCAAATCAAGCTCGTTGCGCCGGAGCCGGCGCTTGACGACCGGTTCGGGGAGGCTGTTGCCATCTACCGGCACACAGCCGTGGTCGGCGCGTCGAAAGACGACGATAACGGCAAGAATTCGGGGTCGGTATTCGTCTACGTGTTCGATGGGGAGTCGTGGAAACCGCAAGCAAAGATAGTACCCGACGATCTTGCCGGTTCGGACGCTTTCGGCGAAGCGGTGTCAATAGATGAGAACACGCTCGCTGTCGGCGCGCCGGCGCACACGCATAGCGACGTGAGATTCGCCGGCGCGGTGTACGTCTTTGTGCGCGAGGGGGACAAATGGGAACAACAAGCCAAACTCACCGCAGATGACCCCGGCAAGTCTTCCCAGTTCGGGAGTTGCATATCGCTCACGTTCAATACGGTCGTCGTGGGAGCGCCGCTGCACGACACCGAGCGCGGCAAAGACGCCGGCGCGGCTTACATCTTCGCACGCAACGGGGACAGATGGACGCAGCAGGCGAGATTGACATCCAAAGACTCGAAAGCGGCGGATCGATTCGGCACAGGCGTCGCCACCACCGGCAAGAGCGCTATCATCGGCGCTCCGTTTCGCCCTGAAGGCGCGCCGGGATCCGGCGCCGCCTATTCCTTTGTCAGCGTTGACGGGAAATGGGAACAGAAGGTGAAGATTACCCCGGATGACGCCGGGCAGAAGATTAATTACGGGCTGTGGGTCGCTATGAGCGGCAACATGGTCATCGTTTCGTCATACGCCGCTCCGAATGAGGGCGGCGCGGAGAAGGGAATCGGCACGGCGGCTTACGTCTATAATAGCGTAGACGATTTCGAAGTTCTCCCCTACCCTGTCGAACCGTCAGGCATGAATCCGACAACGTTGGGAAGCGTGAAACGAAGCGCGCTGCTGCAGAATTACCCGAACCCGTTCAATCCGGAAACTTGGTTGCCGTACCGTCTCGCGACCGACGCCGCGGTTACGTTTCGCATATATAACGCTCGAGGTCAACTGATGCGGGAGCTCGATCTCGGCGTTCAAGAAGCGGCAGATTACCTGACTCGAGATACCGCCGCCTATTGGGATGGCAGGAACCGATTTGGGGAGACGGTGTCCAGCGGCGTGTATTTCTACTCCATTGAAGCCGGAGCATACGAAGCCACTCGGCGGATGCTTATCTTGAAATAGGCAACCAAAGTAGAGGTATACTTCACGCGGCTGAAAATTGCTTTTTCTGAGCGATCTCCGAATCGCGACGCGACAGCACTGCACAAGTCCTATTAGAAACCATTATTGCACGGTCTTTTCACGCATCTTACAACACGGGAGAATCACCGATGGCAACCTATATGGACATAGAACAGGCCCGAATCTCCTCTGCCCCCACAGACACGGGCATATTTTACCCTGAAGAGGATGGACAACCGATGGCGGCAACAGATCTTCACAGAGATATCCTCATGCAGACTATTGATACTCTGACCGAGCATTTTCGCGCAGATTCGTCCGTGTATGTCTCCGGCGACATCTTGATGTATTACGTGAAAGGATTCCCCGAAAAGGTTGTCTCCCCGGATGTGCTTGTCACAGTCGGGATAGGGAAGAAACGCCGCCGCACGTATAAGGTCTGGGAGGAGGGAAAGGTTCCGGATTTCGCGATGGAGTTCAGCAGCGAGAACACCTATCACAACGACTTGAGCGTCAAAAAGGCGCTCTACGCGTCCCTCGGCATTCGCGATTACTTCCTTTACGATGCGGAAGCCAAGTTTTTGCGCGTGCCGCTCATGGGGTTTACGTTGGTTGACGCTGCCTATGAAGCGATACCCGCGGACGAACGCGGCGGTGTGCGATCTACGGCGTTAAATTTAGATTTCCACGCACGCGAGGAAGATTTGGGGATTTACAATCCCGTTACGGGTGAGTGGGTGAAATCGCGAGGGGATGCGCAGTCGGAGCGCGCCGACCAAGAAGCGGCCGGACGACAGGAAGAAGCCGCCGCGCGACGGAGGGCGGAAGCCGCTCAACGGAAGGCGGAAGCCGCTCAACGGAAGACGGAAGCCGCTCAACGGAAGACGGAAGCCGCACGACAGGAAGAAGCCGCCGGGCGACAAGAAGAAGCTGCCGCACGGAAGAAGACAGAAACCGCACTCGAGAAGGCGGATGCTGAAATCCTACAACTTCGGGAGGCGATCGAGCGCTTGCAAACGCGTCGATGACTCTATCGTTCATGTTATACTTACGCGGCTGAAAATCGCGTGTTTTCAAGCGTCTGGTAGTAGGCGCTTTTGGAAACCACGAGGATTTCTATCGCACTCGTTATTCACTCGTTTGGGGATCCCTATCGCACTCGTTATTCACTCGTTTGGGGATCCCTATCGCACTCGTTATTCACTCGTTTGGGGATCCCTATCGCACTCGTTATTCACTCGTTTGGGGATCTCTATCGCACTCGTTATTCACTCGTTTGATCCTACAAAAAAGCACAGTATTACCCAACGCACAGTATAGTCTTCGCAAGTTTTAGATTCCAAAATGAGAATTGCCGCTATTTCGACAAGTCTCAGAACAAAGCCACTCGAAAGGAACATGCCATGCAAAAAACGATACGATTTATCTTCATCACGCTTGCGCTCGGCATTGCCACAGCCATCACCTGCCATACTGCCCAAGCGAAAAAGGAAGTCAAGCTCATCGGTGTTGAGGAAGGCAACAACCACACGCATTTGACGGCTGACATTATCGGAGACACCGTCATCATCGGATCACGCGGGGCGGGAACTGCCACAATCTATGTCAATGATGGCAAAGTTTGGAAAAAGCAGGTGGATTTGCTCGCCCATGACCACAACGCTCGAGATCCCTATGTTCCCGGCTACGCTTATTCAGTCGCTATCGGGGCGCCCCATGAGTTTGCGTCCGCGAATTACGCCATAATCGGCGCGCCAAAACACCTGCATGGGGGAGACAATCTCAAAGGACTGGATGGTCCGCCGGGGCTTGGCGCCGCCTATATCTTCCGCCGCAGCGGAAAAACCTGGAAGGAGCACGTGAGACTTTTTGCCCCGGATCCCGCAGATGACGACCGGTTCGGCGACGCTGTCGCCATCTACCGCACCACGGCCGTGGTTGGGGCGTCAAAAGACGACGACAACGGTAAAAACTCGGGTTCGGTCTTCGTCTATGTGCTGGACGGGACCATCTGGAAACCGCAAGCAAAGATAGTACCCGACGATTTGGCCGGGTCGGATGCTTTCGGCGAAGCGGTATCGTTGGATGAGAACACGCTTGCCGTCGGAGCGCCCGGACACACGCATAGCGGCGTAAGGTTCGCCGGCGCGGTTTACATCTTTGTGCGCGAGGGGGATAAATGGAAACAACAAGCCAAACTCACCGCAGATGACGCGGGAAAAGCTGCCAAGTTCGGAAGTTCCTTGTCCCTCACCTTCAATACGGTCGTTGTGGGCGCCCCGCTGCACGACACCGAGCGCGGCAGAGACGCCGGGGCGGCTTACATCTTCGTTCGAAACGGAGACAGATGGAAGCAGCAGGCGAAGTTGGTTTCCAAAGATTCGAAAGCGGCGGATCGATTCGGTACGGGCGTCGCCACCACCGGTAAGAGCGCCATCATCGGCGCTCCGTTTCGACCTGAAGGCGCGCCGGGATCCGGCGCCGCTTATTCCTTTGTCAGCGTTGACGGGAAATGGGAGGAGAAAACGAAAGTGACTCCCGACGACGCCGGACAGAAAATCAATTACGGGCTATGGGTCGCCATGAGCGGCAACATGGTCATCGTCTCGTCATACGCCGCTCCGAATGAAGGCGGCGCGGAGAAGGGGATTGGCACGGCGGCTTACGTCTATAATAGTGTAGACGATTTCGGCGTTTTCCCCTACTCGGTCGAATCGTTCGGCATGAGTCTAACAACATTGGGGAGCGTAAAACGAACAGCCTTGCTTCAAAATTACCCGAATCCGTTCAATCCGGAAACTTGGTTGCCGTATCGCCTCGCGACCGACTCCACGGTTTCGTTTCGCATTTACAACGCCCAAGGTCAACTGATGCGGGAGCTTGATCTCGGCGTTCAAGAAGCGGCAGATTACTTGACGCGAGACGTCGCCGCCTACTGGGATGGCAGAAACCGATTTGGAGAAACGGTGTCCAGCGGCGTTTATTTCTACACCATTGAAGCCGGGGCTTACGAAGCCACTCGGCGGATGCTTATCTTGAAGTAAGACAGACATTATGAGTCCGAACGCCCGATGAATCGAGAAATACGCCCGATGAATCGGGCAACTACAAGCGCGATAGGACTTACGCCGCATTTGGGCTCATACAGTAGGCGGGACATCTTGTCCCGCCGCGAATACGAAGTAGCGATTCGGATTGAAAGGAGGCTCTCATGAAGGTTATCCGGCTTATCATCATCGGCTTGTCGCTCAGTCTGTTATTCGCGGCGACAGGTCACACTGCAGGAAAGGAAATCAAGTTAATTGGCGTCGAAGACGGCTCAAACAATAATCATCTGTGCGCGGATATTATCGGGGACTCGGTTATTATCGGCGCGCGTGGAGGCGGCCTCGCAAAACTCTATGTCGGCGGGGGCGAGAAATGGAAATTGGCAGGGGAGCTCATTGCCAAGGACGCAAACCAACGTGATCCGGCCGTGCCTGCTTTCGGGTGGGCGGTCGCGCTCACGGCTCTCCATGAGCGCGCCAGCGCGGACTATGCCGCTATCGGTGCGCCGAAAGACCTTCACGGAGGTGACAACGAAGAGGGGATTTTCGGGCATCAAGGTTTCGGCGCCGTTTATACCTTCGCCCCCAGCCGGGGCACTTGGAGACAGCAGAATAAGATTATCGCCCCAAATCCGAAAGAGGACGATCAGTTCGGTTTCGCCGTGTCAATCGAGAGAGGCACCATCCTCATTGGCGCCCCGGGCGAAGATGGAGCCGCCAAAAACGGGGGTTCAGCCTACATCTACGCACGCGATGGGGACGAATGGAAATTAAGCGCGACCATCCTACCCAAGGATTTGGGCGGATCGGACGCTTTCGGGGAGTGCGCTGTCCTTGAAGGGAACACCGTCGTGATCGGGGCACCGGGGCACACGCACGGCGGGACCAGATTTGCCGGCGCCGCTTACGTCTTCGTGCGCAATGGAGACACATGGCAACAGCAGGCAAAGCTGACAGCCAATGACGCCGGCAAAGCCGCCCGCTTCGGACACTCTGTCGCCATGGCCGGGGAGACCATCATCGTTGGCGCGCCCTTGGATGACACGGATGCCGGCAAAGACGCCGGTTCCGCTTATGTCTTTGTTCGCGATGGCAGGCGGTGGCGCCAGCAGGCGAAGCTAACCGCCAATGGCTCGCGATCGGGAGATCAGTTTGGATTCGGCGTCGCCACCACGGGCAGAATCGCCGTGGTTGGCGCCCCGTTGCGTCATGAGCGCGCGCCCGCATCCGGCGCCGCCTATTCCTTTGTGAGGGTCAACGGCGTCTGGGAGGAGAAAAAGAAGGTCGTCCTTGACAACGAGGGGCAAAAACTCAATTTCGGCACGTGGATCACAATGAGCGGCAACACCGTAGCGGTTTCGGCGCATAATGAAACGAATGACGGCGCCGGTTGGGGCAACGGCACGGCAGCGTATGTCTACAGTAGCGTGGACGATTTCGGGACGCCGCCATTTTCCGTCGATCCGTTCGGATTGGCAGTGAGGACGCTTGGAGGGGTGAAGCGTAACGCGCTGCTGCAGAACTACCCCAATCCGTTCAACCCGGAAACGTGGCTTCCGTACCAACTCGCGGGTGAAGCTCCCGTAGCCTTTCACATTTACAACGTTCAAGGGCAACTCGTACGGGAACTAAACCTCGGCGTGCAAGAAGCCGGAGGCTATTTGAGTAGAAAATCCGCCGCCTATTGGGATGGCAGAGATCGAACCGGGCAGACCGTCTCCAGCGGTGTCTATTTCTACTCTTTGCAGGCGGGCGCATTTCGCGCGACGCGAAGAATGCTAATTTTAAAATAAAATCGAATCGTAGGGCGCGCGCCGCGCGCCAGTCTTTAGGATATACACCTTTGTTCATACCAACAAAATCACCCTATCATCGGGAGGAAATCATCATGAACAAGAGAATAAAATTTGCACTGATCGGTCTGATTATTGCCGCTCTGTCGGCGAATATCAGTCACGCCGGCGAATTCAAACTTGTCGCGGCCGAGGATGGCACGCGAAACAGCCACATGACAGCGGACATAATCGGCGATACCCTGATTGTCGGCGTGCATGAGGGGTTTGGTCTCGTCAAAATCTATGTCGGCGGCGGCAAGAAGTGGAAAGAGCAGGCGGAACTCGCCGCGCTTGAAGGAGGCGGGGACGAAAACAGAGGCGTTCCCGGATTCGGATGGTCAGTCGCTCTCACTGCGCCCCATGAGTTCGCCAGCGCGGACTTTGCCGCCATCGGAGCGGCAAGGGACAATCCCGGTGGTGAGTTATCCGGCTCAGCCTATATCTTCGCTCGCAACCGCAAAACGTGGAAGGAGCAGCAGAAGCTTATCGCCGGAGACGCCGACAAAGATGACAATTTCGGCTGGGCGGTGGCTATTGACAGGAACATTGCGGTCATTGGGGCCCCCGGCAACGATGACGCCGGAAACAGCTCGGGTTCAGCCTATATTTTTGAATTGAGCGGCACAAGATGGCGAGAGAAAGCGAAACTCATTCCGAAGGACTTGGACAAATCAGCGGCGTTGGGAACTTCGGTCGTGGTTCAACAGGACACGGTTATCGTCGGGGCGCCAAAGCACACGCATAGCGGCGTCAGATTCACCGGCGCCGCCTTCGTTTTTCGACGCGATGGAGAAAATTGGGTGGAAGACACCAAACTCACCGCCGATGACGCCGACAAAAGCGACGGTTTTGCTACGTCGCTTGCCATCAGCGGGGACACGGTTGTCGTCGGAGCGCCATTAGCCGACACCGACCGTGGAAAAGACGCCGGAGCCGCATACGTCTTCGTTCGAGATGGCGCTCGATGGAAACAGCAGGCGAAACTAGGTTCCAGCGACGCGAAGAAAGCCGATCAGTTCGGATTTAGTGTCGCCATTGAGGGAAAAAACGTTATCGTCGGCGCCAAAACTCGCGACGAGAGCGATCCGGGCTCGGGCGCCGCCTATTCATTTGTGCGTTCAAACGGTGTATGGGAGCAGAAACAGAAAGTCGTGCCCGATGACCCCGGACAAAAGATCAATTACGGCGCATGGGTCGCGGTGAGCAAAAACACTGTCATTGTGTCGGCGCATAACGGGCCCAACGATGGTCCCGAGTGGGGCAAAGGCGCCGCTGTGCACATTTATAGCGGCATAGACGATTTCGACACACTGCCTTACTCGGTCGAGCCGTACGGTCTGGCTGTGACAACCTTTGGCAAAATTCGGCGTACCGCGCTGCTCCAAAACTTCCCCAATCCCTTTAACCCGGAGACTTGGCTACCGTATAAACTGGCGGTTGACGTCCCCGTAACGCTTTACATCTACAATGTGCGAGGTGAGCAGATTAGGGAGTTGAATTTCGGCGTACAAGAAGCGGGAGATTATCTCAGTCGAGAAACCGCCGCCTATTGGGATGGCAGAGACGATGTTGGCCAAACCGTTTCCAGCGGAGTCTATTTCTACAGCCTGCGGGCGGACACATTCCGAGCGACGCGACGCATGCTCATTTTGAAATAGAGATTTAGCGGCGCCACACATTGAACACGTAGGCGGGGCATCTTGCCCCGCAATCGCGGCTTCCTTATTTGCATTGAACACTTATTGAAACCATACACCTTAATGATTCATTCGCTAAGTGTATGTGGCAAACATCGGTCTCGGGTGTCGACGGTTAACATTGTCTGAACCGTGATTTATGTGATTAAGTGATTGCCATGATTATCATTCTTTAGTTGCCCGTCATGTATAGGGAACAACGATCGTTGTTCCCTACAGAAGCGCGTAAGTCCTTATGCCGACGCTGTAAAGCTACGTTGGTATCGGGAAAAAACGGGATCTTCTATCGCACTCGCTATCCACTCGTTTGATCGGTTTCAATGAACCATATATTTAGCGAGTGAACCATTAAGTGATTGCCATGATTATCAGTCTTTAGTTGCCCGTCATGAGTAGGGAACAACGATCGTTGTTCCCTACAGAAGCGCGTAAGTCCTTATGCCGATGCTGTAAAATTACATTGATACCGGGAAGAAACCGAGTTTTGAGGAAAAAACGGGATCTCTATCGCACTCGCTATCCACTCGTTTGATGGTTTCAATAAACATCAAATTCTTAACGAGCAAACCACTAAGTTTGACATGACCCAAGGAAGACCGTCATGACAAAAATCTTGCAATCCGTCCTCATCTGCCTAGCGCTCTGCGTCTTGTTTGCCGCCATAGGCAATACCGCCGGTTTCAAGTTGGTCGCCGTTGAGGAAGGGACGAGAAATGGCCATCTGTCATCCGATATTAACGGGGACACCATCATCATCGGGGCGCATGCGGGTTTCGGCATGGCGAAGATTTACGTGGGAAGCGGCACAAAGTGGAAAGAACAGGCTGAACTCACCGTGAAGCCCATCGGTGGAAACGAGGAAAGGAGCATTCCCGGGTTCGGCTGGGCTGTCGCTCTCACCGGTCCCCATGAATTGGCGAGCCCTAATTACGCGATTATCGGAGCGGCAAGGGCGGGAGCCGATGAGTCACTCGCCGGCGCCGCCTATATTTTTGTCCGCAATCGAAACCAATGGAACGAACAGGCGATGCTGGTCGCCGCGGATGCGGACCGAGATGACAGTTTCGGCGAGGCGGTCTCGATTGAAAGGGAGGTCGCCGTTGTCGGGTCGCCCGGCGATGATGACGCCGGCAGCAGCTCGGGTTCGGCGTATATCTTCGTCCGCAACGGAACCTCATGGAAACAGCAGGTTAAACTCGCCCCCGCAGATTTACAGCGCTCGGACGCCTTCGGAAGCGCCGTTCTGGTCTATAGGAACACCGTTATCGTCGGGGCGCCGAAACATACGCATAGCGGAGTCAGGTTCACCGGCGCCGCTTACGTCTTTGAACGCAACGGGGACACTTGGGTACAAAAGGCAAAACTCGTAGCCGACGACGCTGGCAAGAGCGACAATTTCGGCGCATCTTTGACCATGAACGAACACACCATCATCGTCGGGGCACCGTTAGCCGACGCCGACCGTGGACAGGATGCCGGCGCCGCTTATGTCTTCGTCCGCGAGGGCGGAGGGTGGCGGCAACAGGCAAAACTCGGTTCCGGGGACGCCAAGAAAGCTGATCAGTTCGGCTCCGCCGTTGCCATTAGTGGCAGTATCGTCATCGTCGGCGCCAAGACTCGCGATGAAGGCGCGCCGGGATCGGGGGCGTCTTACTCCTTCGTGCGGGTTGACGGACGTTGGGAGGAGCGAGAGAAGATCGTGCCCAGAGATCCCGGACAAAAAGTCAACTACGGGGAATGGGTGGCAATCAGCGGGGACACCGTCATTGTCTCCGCGCATAATGCGGGCAATGATGGCCCCGAATCGGCTCACGGCGCGGTGGTGTACGTTTACGATAGCGTCAAAGATTTCGACACGCCGCCGTATTCCGTCGATTCGTCCGGGCTGAGGGTAACCACACTGGCTCAGGTGAAGCGCTCCGCGCTGCTGCAAAACTTCCCCAATCCGTTCAACCCGGAGACGTGGATTCCCTATCGCTTGGCGAAGGACGCCGATGTCAAAATTCTCATCTACGATGCCCAAGGCCGACTCATGCGACAGTTAAATATGGGGGAGCAAACTTCCGGAGAATATTCCACTCGAGAACGCGCCGCCTATTGGGATGGCCGCAATAGCCGCGGCGAACGCGTCTCAAGCGGAGTCTATTTCTACCAACTCTCCGCGCCAACCTACGAGCAGACCAAGCGTATGGTAATCGTCAAATAGTAGGCGCAATCCGTGTGTTGTACAGCATCTAGCGCTATCCTCTACGAGCGATCCCCGCATCGCGCCCGCCGGCGCCGCGTAAGTTGCAGTGAAAACCTTTATTGCCGAGACAACAATCCACCATACGAGAAACTAATACGGGATTCAAAATCTAAATGTTACACTCGTCAAAAACGCCCGATGAATCGGGCAACTACAATCGCATTGTGCGTGTAACTCATTGATTTGGAATTGGTATAAGCGAATACATCACATCAACAGGAGATTGCCTTGAAACCCTTAAAGTTAATTCTAGCCAGCCTAGTCCTTTGCATTGGATTGACAGCTTTTACCGATACCGCCTCGGCGATAAAGGGCATTAAACTTATCGCGGATGATCACAACGATATCGGCCCACAACTCTCCGCGGCTATCAGCGGAAATTTCGTGATTGTAGGGTCACCATCCGGCAACTTTGCGACAGTCTTTGCATTTGATGGCAAAAACTGGGCAGAACAGACGCAACTCGCCCCGCGCAACGAGGGCAATGTCGGCTGGTCGGTCGCAATCAGCGGCGACAGTCTAATCATCGGAGTGCCGCGCGACAACGCAGGCGCCGACACCTCGGGCTCAGCCTTCATTTTTATGCGGAAGGGCAAAAACTGGGAACAGCGCGCCAAACTCGGCACCGACGACCCGACCAAAGCGGACAATTTCGGAATCTCCGTGGCGATCGACAGGAACACCGCCATCGTCGGTGTCCCCAAGGACGATGACGCCGGCAGAGACTCCGGATCAGCCTACGTCTTTTTCCGCGAGGGCGCGGCGTGGAAAAAGCAAGCGAAGTTGGTCGCATCGGATCTGGCGGGAGGAGACGCCTTCGGCGAATCCGTCTTCCTCCACGGCAACACCGCCGTTGTCGGCGCCAACGGACACACACATGGCGGCGCGAGATTCGGCGGCGCGGCTTACGTTTTTGTGCGTAATGGGAATCGGTGGACAGAGCAAGCGAAACTCACGGCTGCCGATACCGCAAAAGCGGATCGTTTCGGCAGTTCGGTCAGCATGAGTGGAAAGACCATCGTTGTCGGGGCGCCGTTTCATGATTCGGCAGCCTCCGCAGACGCCGGAGCCGCCTATGTTTTCGCTCTTGACGGAGCAACTTGGAAATTTCAAGCCAAACTCACGCCTGAAAAATCAAAGAAAAATTTTAAATTCGGTTTTGGCGTCGCTACCACCGGAAGCATCGTTATCGTCGGGGCGCCGGGCTACGACGATCCGGCGAGAGGTTCGGGCGCCGCCATTTCCTTCGTCCGTACCGAAGGCGTCTGGGCGGAGAAGACTACAGTGGTCCCCGAAGACGGCACCAGAGATTTACATTTCGGCTACACAGTCTCCATGAGCGTGAACGCTGTCGCTGTCGCCTCCCATAGCGGCCCATTTCTAAACCACGACGGGAAACCCAATGGCGATGGGCACGCCGCCTACGTTTTTAGCAGTATAGAAGATTTCGGAACGCCGCCGTTTTCCGTCGATCCGTCCGGGCTGAGGTTAACCACACTGGCTCGGGTGAAGCGCACCGCGCTGCTCCAAAACTTCCCCAATCCGTTCAACCCGGAGACGTGGATTCCTTATCGTTTAGCCGCCGACGCCCATGTCATGCTTCGCATCTACGATGCCCAAGGACGCCTCACGCGACGGTTAAATCTAGGTGTGCAAACCGCGGGCGAGTATTCTACGCGAGAGAGCGCCGCCTATTGGGATGGCCGCAACAGTCGGGGCGAACACGTGTCAAGCGGAATCTACTTCTACCAATTGTCCACTCCGACCTTTGATGGGACGAAGCGCATGGTGATCGTCAAATAGGAAAAATGGCGACAGTGAATTTCTTATAGAAATTCAAAATCTAAGTGTTACAATCAATCGGAGGCGCTCAATGAATTGAGCAACTACAAAAGCCCGATGAATCGGGCAACTACAAACTGCCGGTTCTTGTAACCTATAGTATAGATTCGGAATTAGGTCAGTGTCGGGTTTCACTTGAATTTCGGCGCTTCTGAGGCGGGATGCGACCTTGAAAACCATCCTTCCGCGTTTGGTCTTTGATGGATTCCCGTTCAACCCAACCTACGTAGAGCTGGAAGGGATTGGAGCGGGGCAGGATGCCCCGCCTACAAATTCAAGTATTGCTGCCAGAGGGGAACGGGAAGAGAGCGGCGCGGGGTAGGATGCACCGCCTACAAATTCAAGTATTGCTGCCAGAGGGGAACGGGAAGAGAGCGGCGCGGGGCAGGATGCACCGCCTACAAATCCGAGTATTGCTGCCAGAGGGGAACGGGAAGAGAGCGGCGCGGGGTAGGATGCACCGCCTACAAATCCGAGTATTGCTGCCAGGGGGAAACGGGAAGAGAGCGGCGCGGGGCAGGATGCCCCGCCTACAAATCCGAGTATTGCTGCCAGGGGGAAACGGGAAGAGAGCGGCGCGGGGCAAGATGCCCCGCCTACAAATTCGGGCATTGCTGCCAGAGGGGAACAGGAAGAGCGGCGCGGGGCAGGATGCCCCGCCTACAAATTCAAGTATTGCTGCCAGAGGGGAACGGGAAGAGAGCGGCGCGGGGTAGGATGCCCCGCCTACAAATTCGAGTATTGCTGCCAGAGGGGAACGGGAAGAGAGCGGCGCGGGGCAGGATGCACCGCCTACAAATTCAAGTATTGCTGCCAGAGGGGAACGGGAAGGAATCGGAGCGGAGCAGGATGCCCCGCCTACAAATTCGAGTATTGCTGCCAGAGGGGAACGGGAAGGGATCGGAGCGGGGCAGGATGCCCCGCCTACAAATTCGGGTATTGCCATCTCTTGATTTATTTCCATTTGAATCGCGGTCATATTTGTGGTATGCTTTTGAGGCGAGGGGTGAGTGGAGAAACGAAATAATTACTTTTTCCTAAGCGCCGTTATTCATACGAGATGGTAAAAGTAGCGCCCGAATCAGGTTCACTATGCGGCTGGAAGTCGGAATCATCGCGCTTGTTGCGGAGGTGTTGGGCGTTCCCGCCGAGCGTCGTGCGCAATTCGACTGGCTGAGAAACAAGCCGAAGCCCGAGCATTTCGGGGGGCATTACCGGAATATCCTCCACCTCTTTGAGGAATTGGGCGGTGACAAGGACGGACTGTTCGGAAAGGCGGATGGCTATTTGACTCCGGACGCCTATTTCCCGGAGCCCTATCACTTTATTTTCGAGTTTGACGAGCTGCAGCATTTCACCGCTTATCGAAAGAGGACGTTGACGCTTTATCCAAAGGATATGCCGTTGGCGTTTGACCGGGGGCAATACGCGCGGTTCTGTGCGGAACATCATGAGTCGGCGCTTCGGAAGGGAACGGATCGATTTCGGCGCAAGACCGCCGATTTTCCTTTTCCCAACGGGCGCGCCGCTCAACGCGCTTTCTTTGATACCTTCCGAGATTGGCTTCCGCCGTTGCACGGTCTTCGCCCGACGCTGCGCATTGCCGAGTTTGAGGTCGCCGATATTCTTCGCGGGGAACTCGCGGGCAATGCCGCAAGAGATTGCGTCGCCGCATTGCTGGAGCGGCGATTGGGGATGGGTTTTGAGTCTGCACTATCAAATTAGGCGCGATTGAAATTTGCCGGCGGCACCTGTAGCGGATTGGACACCCGAATCCGAGTTGAACAACGGGCGAGGAGACCTCGCCCCTACGATAGGATACGTCGCACATAAATTTCAACACATCCTAGCATTTGGCGCAGCGGCACAGGGACTGCGCTGCTATTTTGTGAACGGCACACGGAGTGTGCCTACTACCTTATGAATGGACAAGAAATCGTATAATGAGTAGCCAAGCCGCGAGCGCCGTGGATCTGTCGACGTACCCCATCCTCCAAGAGATTGGAAATACGCCTCTGGTCAAGATAGATGTTTTTTCCGATGAATTGCCGGAGGTTGAAATCTACGCAAAAGCCGAGATGTACAACCCGGGCGGGTCGATCAAAGATCGCTCCGTACTGCGGATGTTGGTAGAAGCTATCCGGTCCGGGGAGCTGAATCGGGACAAAATTATACTGGACTCGAGCTCGGGGAACGCCGGTATCGCTTATGCCATGATTGGGGCGGTATTGGGCTATCGCGTGGAGTTGGTCATCCCCGACAACGCGAGCGAGGAGCGAAAGAAACGCATCACGGCGCACGGCGCGGAGATTGTGTACACGGACGCCATTCTCGGATACGACGAAGCGCTGCGCGAGGTCCACCGCCGCTATGAGGCATCGCCCGACAAATACTTCTTCGCCGATCAGTACAAGAACGAGAACAACTGGCGCGCCCATTACGACACGACCGCAGTCGAAATCTTGGAACAGAGCGGCGGCGAATTAACCCACTTTGTCGGGGGCGTTGGGACGGGCGGCACCGTGACGGGCACCGGGCGTCGGCTCAAAGCGTACAATCCCGACATCCAAATCTGCTGCATCACGCCCGACGAGTTCCCGGGTATCGAAGGCCTGAAACCGCTCGGCAATCCGGGGGACATCGTGCCGGAAATCCTTGACGAGAGCGTTGTCGATTGCAAAATTCCGGTCACCATCTATCAAGCGCACGACATTTGCAATCGTCTGGCGAAACGCGGCTGGTTCGTCGGGCAATCCTCCGGCGGCTATCTGCAGGGCGCCTACGAGGTCGCCAAGCGGATTGGGAAGGGAACCATCGTGACGGTGTTCAACGATCTCGGGGAGCGCTACTTCAGCACGCACTTGTGGGATTAACGGGTTCATCGCTTTTGCACCGCAAAGGATTAACGTCCCGACTGTTGAGATGGTTGCTTCCAAACCACGGAGGCAGTTCTCATGCCTTATGCCAATTACACGCCGCAAGAGGTCGCCGCGAGAGGTGAAGCGATATACCTGCGCCAGATCCGTGACAAGTTGAATCCCAAGCATAAAGGCGAGTTCGTCGTCATTGACATTGAAACGGGCGAGTACGAAATTAACGCGGATGATGTGGCAGCTACCAAACGGTTACTCACAAATTATCCCGATGCCGTCATCTACGGTTTGCGGGTTGGGTTTTCGACTGCCTATCGGATCGGTGGCGGATTTTCTAAGCCATCAATACAGTTTCTTTGCGCGCCGTAGAGCGTGTTTGAATAGTAGGCAATCAAGATTAGTAGACACTTTTCTGCTACAGAAGAAACCGAGTTTTCAGGAAAAAACAGGATTTCTATCGCACTCACTATCCGCTCGCTTGATGGTTTCATGCACACAATCTTAAGGAGCCAATTGTATGAATGGAATACGAATGGGAATGGCGTTTCTACTGATGGGAGTCGCGCTATGGGTCTGCGGTTGCGGCGCGAGTGACGACGATTCCGGCGATGGAGTCGGCGGGATGGTTGATGGTTCGACGGATGGAGGCGGATCAAGCTCGTCTTTTCAGAACGATATTCTGCCTATTCTCACGCAACGATGCGCTGTGCCGGGGTGTCATGTCGCGAATGGACCGCGCGGGGTTGATCTCCGCACCTATGCGTCGGTTATGCGGGGCGGTCAACGCGGCGCTACCGTCGTTGCGGGCAATGCGGGAGGAAGCGAGCTCCTCAACCAAATCATTACGGGCAGAATGCCGCCCGGAGGACCGCCTTTGGAGGCCGCCGAGGTGCAACTCATCACGGATTGGATTAATGACGGCGCCAAGGACAATTAAAGGCAGTTGCCAGTGGCTAGTGGTCAGTTGCCAGTAGAGACTAAAAGGTTGGTGGGCAGTGCCCACCCTACAACTGTCAAGCGGCGGCTTGAATATTCGCTCTCGTACCCCCGACATCGAAACAGTCGAACTGATTGTCCCGCATAATGCGTGTCGCGATAGCCATGGCGTCCCTTTCGGTCATGTAGCCATCCGCTATCTCCGATTCAAGCGCTCGCGTGATTTCGGCGCGCGCTTGGATAGCGTAGGCCATGGCGCTAGTGGGCCAATGGGTGTCGCCGCCGAATGCGAAAATCTTGTTAATCGGCACCGCATGGATAAAGCGGCGCAGAAAGTCGCGAGAGCTGTAGGGGTCGATGCTCCACGCCCAACATAGGTCTACCCAGATGTTCCGATAGTGCTTCGCCAGGGCGACCAGCTCGTCGTTGTACGGATAAGCGATGTGCATCAGCACGAATTTGGCGTCCGGATATCGGGCGAAGAGGCCGCACATGTTCCCGGCGGGAATCCAACTCACGGGCATACGGTCGTTTCCGGCGTAATAGCCGGTATGAATCTTGAACGGCAGGTTGTGCTCGATTGTCAATTCGACGCCCCGCGCCCAGCACCAGTCACCGAGGCAGAGGCTGGTTTCAACGTCAATCTCCCGACCGCGCAACGCGGTCGCGAGCGCAATTGACGCCTCGGCATCGGTGCGCTCGACCCAATCAAGGGTTCGACTGTAGGCGTGCTGCGCTTTCACGGCGATAGCAGTCGGAGCGTGCTTTGCGAAGATGGCTTCCATGCCGCGTTTGAGCGAGCCGAGATCGGTGACTACGACGCCGGTTTCCGCTTCGATCTGCTCGGGATCAATCTCGCCATTGCAAAACGCCCGCCACGAAAGGTCGTAGAGAAAGAAGTCCAGCCCCGACTCATCGGGCGCGCACTCCCACTGCCCGTCATCGGTCTGCGTTTGCTCAAGGTTGGCTACGTCGCGCAGCAGGCGGTAGCGTTCACCCGGTTCGCGCAGGACGCGGTTTTTGTGCTGCGCCATTTCGATGGATTTCCCGGACAGTTCCTCAATGTCGTAGGCGCGTTTTGCGACGATTCGGACGGCTTCGCCGTAGCCGGTAAACTGCGTCGCTTCCCAGGCGTTCCGGACGCCTTCAAATCGTCCGGCGATGTCCGGGTCGTTTCCGTCCCTTAGGCGGGTCATCGCTTGCGGCGACGCGCCTGCGGTGACGAGGTCTGCGGTCACGTAATTTCCGAACAGGTCTTGTAGAATGTCGGGACCGTTACTCACCCACTCAGGCTCTCGCCTTAAGTGTTCATGTGTATCGACCAAGGGGGTTTCTTGAATGTGTCGCGCCAAATCTGTCGGCATATTTCAATTTCCTATCGGCACCGTTTCTTGAATTTTTTGTCCTACACCATTTCCCGAATATCACCCCATAGAGATCCCATGGCGCGGCGCAAGTTCCATTAGAAACTATTATCGCCGGAAAGACAAGCGCAATACAACCCAACGCAAGATATAATGGCTCTGCTCTTGGAGATCTTTCACGATCGACAGCCGTCGCGGTCGGGACGGAACCGTCATGTCGTTCGGGATTGAAACATAATCTGAGTTACGGTGTGTACATGATTAGGCTTCGTTGATATACTATAGCCCAGTTGTGTCCCCGGCGTCAAGTGTGGAATACGGGGGAAACAGGGGAATCGCACCTGATTTTTGGCATAAGGAAGATTGGAAGTATGGAAGACGGGAAGGGTGAAAATTTTCCGTCCACGCATAGCTCAAGCCAGGCTGAAAAGTTATACGAATTCAAAATCTAAATGCTACAATCAATCGGAGGCGCTCAATGAATTGAGCAACTACAAACGCCCGATGAATCGGGCAACTACAAACTGCCGGTTCTTGTAACTTATAGAATCGGAATTAGTATTGGAAGCAATCATACCGCGCTAGATTTCTAAAAGATTTGACAATGCGCGAGTTTGTTGTTATAATATAGTTTATATTGAATGTTGCCCGGTCGTCTAATGGCAGGACGCATGGCTCTGGACCATGTTGCGAAGGTTCGAGTCCTTCCCGGGCAGCCATTATGGCGCTATCGTCTAGGGGTTAGGACGGGTGGTTCTCAGCCATCAAACCGGGGTTCGATTCCCCGTAGCGCTATCGTTGGCAACATGGAAGGTCGTGTCTGCGTGGTGCGTGATGTGATTGGTCGCGCTATGCGGCGCGACCTTTTTTATTGATGTGGCTTTACCGTGAGATTTCTCCTACAGTTCCCGCTTGATAGCAGAAGGGGATTCTGTTATAGTTTATACTTCACGCTGCTGAAAATTGCGTATTTTCAAGCGTCTGGGGGTAGGTGCGGTTGGAAACCGCGAGGATTTCTATCGCACTCGCTATCCACTCGCTTGATCCTACGGGGAACGCAGGTCGCGACCTGGAGATCGCGGGGATCTCTATCGCACTCATTATTCATTCGTTTGATCCTACAAAAGACGCAATTTCTGACAGCGCGCAGTATATCTCATCGGGCTCATATCAAAAGAAGGCGCTAAAAGACTTTGAGAAACCGAGTTTTGAGGAAAAAACTCGGTTTCATCCACATATTCTTAACGTGAGCGTCTCATCAACTGGTGTGTAGAACTTATCGTTAAAACAAAGGAGACGATGAGCATGGCGCAGGATTGGATTGAACTCTTTAACGGGGAAGACCTCACGGGTTGGCGAATGCGGCATACGGATCGAGAACACAAATGGGCGGTTCAGGACGGCATCCTCGACAATACGGGTCAAGGCGTGGACATCCTCACCGAGCGGGAGTTCGGCGATTTTGAGTTGCACATCGAATACCTCGTGCCGGAGGATAGCAACAGCGGCATCTATTTGCGGGGACGCTACGAACTTCAGATTCTCGACAGTTTGGGCAAAACCTACTCCTATCCGGCCGAGAACGGGGCGCTGTACAATCAGAAGCGGGTAGATGTGGAGGCAAGCAAACCGGCGGGTGAATGGCAGACGTTGGAGGCAACGCTTAAGGGTATGGTTTTAAGCGTGAATCTGAACGGCGCCAGGATTCACGACAATGTGACGATTGAGGGGCCAACGGGCGGGCAGCTTGCGGATGACAATCCTCCCAAGGGGCCTATCATGCTACAGGGTGACCATGGTCCCGTTCAGTTCCGAAATATCCGGATTCGCGAGTTGTAATCGGGGGATCCAGTCGCAAGAAAGAAACCGAGTTTTGAGGAAAAAACTCGGTTTCTTCCGCTTGATCGTCGGGATCGGGAGATTCCTCCTACAGTATCAAATAGGAATTGGTATTACTCGGCGATGACTGCGACCTTTATGCCCACGCTCTCCGAATCGCCGTGGGAATTTGTGGCGCGCACCCGACAAACATACATACCGCCGGCGACTCGCCCCCCATCCGCTTTGGCGCCATCCCATCGGAATTTATCGTTTACCCCCAGCCGCCCGCCGTTGTTTCCGGCGCGGAACTTTTGCTCGAAGATTTTCTCTCCGACTAACGTGTATAGCGTCACATCGACGTCGGCGTCCTGATTCAGCACGTATGAGAGTTTCATACGTTGATCGGTCGTCCCAAATCGAACCGGACTCGGGTACGCCATGATACTCTCAATTGCCACTTGGCTGTCCTGCCCGGTTCCAGCCACCGTCAACTCCGCTTGAACTTCGTTGTTGCCAAAATCAGACTCGAATACGCGAGTGTCGGTGTTCACGTTGGCTCTAAGCGTAAACTCCCCCCAAACTGACGGAGTGTACGCCGCGCGAAAAACCTGCGAACCCCCGACTTCGAGATTCGTCGTAAACTCGGAAATCAGCTCGGTGGCGCCGTCGGGAAGATCCGCGATGAATTGAATCGTAACCGCTTTTACTCCCACCGGACCACCGTTCTTGAGGGTGGCGTCAAGGTCGACAGGTTCGCCTTTCAAAACCGTTGACCGGGACACGCGGAGGGTTGCCGGCTCCCAGAAAAGGTCCGGGATATCTTCCCTCGTTTGTCCGGGTTCCGATATAGGCAATGCAAGCTCCGCGAGTGTGGCAACCGCCAACTGAACCGCTCGTTCTCCCAGAGGCAGGGTAATTTTGTCAAGCGTATCTATTTCGCTGTGGATATAGGCGGTCGATTCCGGCGGGTCGAGAGAAGCTTCTTCGGCGACCATCACCGCCGGAATGCCGAGTTCCCAGAACGGCGAATGGTCGCTAAAGATGAAGCTGGGGTCGTTCTTTTTGCGCAAATGGACATCAATATTGTAGCGCTGTGCCGCCGTGCCAAAGGCGTTCACGAGCCATTGGGAAGCCTCATCGCCCAGTACGTGGATGTCCAGAACCCCATCCGGATCGTGTCCCAAAAGATCAAAGTTCAACACCCCTGCAATCTGATCGCCGCGTTCCGTCGCGAGTTTGCTGTAATGCTGACTCCCGAATAGAAACAGCTCCTCCCCGGTGAAGGCGATGAACCGGACAGTGAAGTCGAAATCCTGCCGACCGAGAATGCGCGCGGTTTCAAGCATTTCAGCCACGCCCGACGCGTTGTCCGATGCGCCGGGGGCGGGCAGGGTGTTCCAATTCTCCTCCCAGCCGGCAGTCTTGGAGGAGATACTGTCGTAGTGACCCGTCATCAGAAAAATTCGATCTCGGTTTGGTCCCTTCCCCGGTAGGGTCGCCACGACGTTCCGCATAACATATTCACCCAACACGGGACCGCCGAGCCCTCGCCGGCGGCGATGCGGAAACGAATCAAATTCAACCTCCAGCCCGTAACTGCGAAACCGGTCGGCGATATAGTCCGCGGCGTTGTCGCAAGCGTGGTCCGGCGTGGGTCTGCCATCGTGCTGAACCGCATCGCGGACGCGGAGCGCGTAGCGGCTTTCGAAGAAATGCCCCGGACGTTCAAGGTCTTCGTTTTCGACAAGCGCCTTCACGAGATTGAACCAGCGGTTGACATCGACCTCGCGAAGCAGGGACTGAATGGTCTCTTGGCTTTGGGGCGCAGCGGAGACGCTCGGCGCATACAACGGCTGGTCAAACGCGGGTATTCTTACCTCATCTGGCAGCCTGGCTCTGCCGTGACCGGGGATCTTGAGCAGTCTCTCCTCAAGTGCCCCCGGCAATTTGACCAGAAATATCCCGTCAAACGCGTCCAGCAACTCGCCGTAGCTCTCGGCTTCCGCCTGCGAGCCGAGGCGGAGGACGTAGTAGTTGAACTCCGGCTGAACGACATCCAGAACCTCGGCACGGGAAAGCGCGGGCAGGACGCTTCGGCTCGCTTGAACGATGGAGAAGTCGGCGGTGCGATAACGCAATTTCAGCCCGAATCTCTCGGTCAGGAGGCGGAGTTGACCATTGGCGTTTTCGGGGATTTTGAGGAGAAGCTCCTCTTGCGCCGAAAGAAGGGGCGCGGCGGAAAGTAGAAGAAGCAGGATTGAAATTGCCAGTTTGCGCATTTGACTATGACTTTGTGGTTTATTCGCTATGTGTATATGGTAAGTGTCGGGGGTTATCATTGTCTGAACTGTGATTTATGTGATTAAGTGATGGACTATGATTATCAGTCTTTAGTTGCCCGTGATGAGTGGATTAGACCGATACGTAGAAGCCGCTTTGATACCGGGATTCCGGGAAGAAACCGAGTTTTGAGGAAAAAACGGGATCTTCTATCGCACTCGCTATCCACTCGTTTGATTGGTTTCTCCGTCTGTGTTATTAATAGGGAAGGATATTCTACACAATAGCGGCGTCCGGCGTCAATGTCAATTTCGTCTACGATGCCTCCTCCAAGACGCGCCGCAAGACTCCCGCCCGCGCCTCCAACCGGGCAACCGCCTCAGCGTATTCTACGCCTTTTGCCAGCATAACTATCGCCGTCTTGACGTTGCCACGGGCGCGCGCCAGCGTTTCTTGAGCCGTATCGAAGTCTGTGCCCGTGACCTCCATGATGATGCGTATTCCCCGGTCGGTCAGCTTGGCGTTGGAGGATTGCAGGTCGACCATCAGGTTGTTGTAGACCTTGCCGATTTTAATCATCGAGATGGTTGAAAGCATGTTTAGCACAAGTTTCGTAGCCGTTCCAGCCTTCAGACGGGTGGAGCCGGTTATAATCTCGGGACCGACGATTGGGGCGATGCAGACATCCACAAATTCACTCAGCTCATCGGCGGCGGGTATACAGCAGAGGAAGATTGTCTTCGCGCCGAGTTTGTGCGCTTCTCTTAGCGCTCCGATCACGTAAGGTGTGTACCCGCTGCTGGCAATGCCGACGAGGACATCTTGGTCGGCAACGCCGCGATCGCGAATTGCCTCGGCGCCCGCCTCGGGTTTGTCTTCCGCGGCTTCCACGGAGCGGCGCAAGGCGCGGTCGCCGCCGGCGATAATCCCCTGCACCATGTCGGGATGGGCGCTGAAGGTTGGCGGGCATTCGGAGGCATCCAGAACGCCCAGTCTGCCGCTCGTGCCAGCGCCAATGTAAAAGAGTCGTCCGCCCCGTCGAAAGGCATCGGTGATGAGTTCAACGCTCTCCGCAATGGACGCGGATACCGACTCCACGGCAGCCAATACCTTCCGGTTCTCTCCGTGAAAAATGGCGACAATCTCTTCGGTTGATTTGAGATCGATGTCCAGCGAGTCGGGATTTCGTTGCTCGGTGATGAGTTCGGAGAGGTTGATTCGCATGGAAATACAGTGGTTAAAGGTAGTGGTCAGTGGCTAGTGGCCAGTGGTCAGTAATTAGGGTGTGTTGACATTTATGCAAGATATACCGATAATCGTAGGGGCGAGGTCGCCTCGCCTTGTGTCAATTTGCGGCATATTTCAAATATCCATTCACAAACGTGAAAGAGCCAAAGCGGGCGAGGAAACCTCGCCCCTACGATTCGTTTGATCCCCGCCTACGATTTTTGGTGTACCAGTCAATGGTCGGTATCGCCCCTTTTATAATGGTATGACTGGCATTATAATTGTGATGTCATTCAAACGCGATGGCGTTACCGCCAAATTGCGATATTGCCAAGAGGATTGCTCCGTAAGCGGGTTCGCGCTTCGGGAGACAGACGCGGGCATCCGGCGCCAGATCCCGAAGACGCTTGCACAACGACGCGACGAAGGTCGGCTGGTGCGTGAAAATCCCGCCACCTAGCACGAGATCAAACGGCTGATTGAACCCCAGATTGTCAATCACGACGCGAGCGGCGAGCGCCAGTTCATCGGCGGCGTTGTCAAGGATGCGTCGCGCGACGGGATCGTTTACCTTCGCGGCGTCAAAAACTACCCTCGCGAGTTGCGCCACTTTGTCTTTGCTGACGGAATGGATCCACGGGATGAGATCTCTGGGCAACGAAAACCCGAGCGCGTCAAGCATCAGGGAGGAGAGTTGTGTGCGATCGCCGCGCCCGTCCGCGGCGCGCGCCACAGCTTGAAAAGCGCGCCGGGCGATATCATAGCCGCTGCCTTCATCGCCAAGAAGGTGGCCCCAGCCGCCGGCTTGCGCTTCGCGTCCTTCGCCGTCTATGCCGTATACAATCGATCCGGTGCCGGCGATAATGATGACGCCCGACAATTCTTCGGCGCCGCCTATGAGCGCAATCCGGGCGTCGTGCGTGAGAATGCGATTTTCGGGCAATCCGATTTCGTCACAGATTCGTCCAACGACTCCCCTATCCACCGACGACGCCACACCCGCAAGCCCCAAACAGCAGGCGCACGATTCCAGTGTTGCCTTTGCATCCGTTATCAACTGTGAGACGACATCGGAAAGAACTTGCTTGGTTCGCTCCTCTCCGACAGTATGATAGTTTGATGGGCCACACCCAACTTTGGCGATAATTCGTCCGGTTTGATCGGCGATCAGTCCGGTCGTTTTCGTGCCGCCGCCATCAATGCCGACGAAGAATTTCTGATGAGAAGGGGGCTGATGGTTGTTCGTCAAAGTCCTTGCCTTGGCGCCGTATCAAGCGCGGCGCGGTTGCCATTTGCCGTTAAGTGTACCAGAGATTCGGGAGATTGTCAATCCGCGGAGCGCTATGAAAACTATCGGGCTACTGGCAAAAAAAACGCCCGCATTCTGTCTGCGAGCGTTGTCTCCGAGTCTTCAGTCCCAATCGTCCAAGGGCTATTTCCCATGTTGCGCCAAGTGATTGACGTGGTTCTGCGTGTTGGTGCGCACATCATTTTTTAGATTTTCCAGTTCGCGGCGCAGAGCGGATATGCGGTCTTTCAACTCGTCAAACCCTTCTTTCATTTCCTCCTTTGTTGCCAATTTCTCAATATCTACCTCAAGTTGGATTTTGAGCTCTTCAATATCTCCCTTGAGTTCTGTTCTGAGCGCGGCAATATCTTCCTCAAGTTCTGTTCTGAGCTCCTCAATATCTCCCTTGAGTTCCGTTCTGAGCGCGGCAATGTCTCCCTTGAGTTCTGTTTCGAGCTCCTCAATATCTCCCTTGAGTTCCGTTCTGAGCGCGGCAATATCTTTCTTGAGTTCTGTTTCGAGCTCCTCAATGTCTCCCTTGAGTTCTGTTCTGAGCGCGGCAATGTCCCCTTTAAGCTCACTTCGGAGCGCGTCGTTATCCCCGCCGAGTTCACTTCGGAGCGCGTCATTGTCAGCTCGGAGCGCTTTGATATCCGCACTGAGCTCATTTCGGAGCGCTTTGATATCGGCCTTTGTAGGCACGTTCAGCCATATAGTAATTCCTAAACCGATTATCGCGGCAATTTGTACCCAGTCCTGCCATCTGCCATTTTTGCCTTGCATGTTGGCTCTCCTCCCGCAACGCGGATTATGCAAATCGTTCAATTTATGCCTATAACGACCAATATAATACCATATTGTAACTGTTTAGTCCACTGATTTCTTGCAGAGAATGCAGAACAACAGCAATTCTCATTTTGAATTTGCCGAGTGATTGTGTCTAATGGAGACCGTATAGACAGCGGGACGCGAGCCCATCTGATGTTATTCTTGGGTCAGAATCTTATGATTTTGTGCGAATTCCAGTTTTACACCTGTGGGATCTCTATCGCACTCGTTATTCACTCGCTTGATCCCTCTGGGGCTAAAAGGCAACGCTTTTTAAAGCCGGCCCTAGCGAGGGACATGGATGTTACTTGTGGAAAGAATTATTCTGACGCGGGATAATGGGTGCTACGAAGGATTGTGCGTCTGTGTAGCCCTAGAACGCAATTTCTGACAGCGCGGAGTATGGATGGAGTTGCCGTTAGCCGCCGGACACGACCGCGATCTCCTCATCGGTCAAGCCGTAGAGCCGGTAGACGACCTGATCGATGAGCTCGTCGGTCTGTTGAATGCGGTCAATCAGGGGTGTTAGTACCGCGAGGCTGCGGTTGAATTCGGCTTCCAGCAGTTCTTGGAAGTTTCGGCTTGACGGATCGACCGGGATGCGCCGCCGGTTTTTCTTTAGGAGGTCGAGAAACTGGTCAAGGGACAGATCGAAGTAGCTCTGAATCGCTGTTTTGTTCTGGAGGGAATGGACCTCGGCGCCGATTTCGCGTTCCAGCCAGTGCAGGAAGCCGCGAATCTCATCTCCTTTCGCTTTGTTCATCTCAACCATCCGCGTTGCCAGGAAGGAGAGCAGATCGTGAACGATATCGGAGCGCTCCGGATCGGCGGCGAGATGATGCTTCACGAAGCCGAGCACGCAGTCCGTCTCCCCTTTGCCGAGGCAGAATTCGTAGAGCGTTTCGGCTTTTTCGAGTTGGCGTGTGCGTTCGTCGGAAGGAGTGGTGAAGTTGATGTGGCGGATGGGCATAGCTCGAACTTGCTGAGGATATGTATGGGAATATGAACCTTGCAATGTTCCTGTGGCAAAATACATTCTAAAAAGCCAAGTCAGTAGAGAACTTCCCAATAACGCTGTTGTGTAGGTTAATGACGGGTATGGACGAGAAATCCTATCATATCCTTCAAAGTTTGTTCTCGCGTTAGTTTGACTGACGTTTTCGTAGTAAGTTACACACGTTATCAAATGATCGCAATAGAAACCGCTGTTATCATAGGATACTATTAACTGTTCATTTTCTCCCGTTACATCCCGTACCACGATTTTCTCGCTCTCGAATAATTCCGGAACTCGTGGGCCATACATCTCGTGCTGCCTATAGTCAATATAGCGGCCGTCCCAATCCACATCATAACGCCGTAAGTTCTTGCCATCGAAAAAACGTTTTGCATTTCCAATCTCTTGTGTTGAAATGATGTCTGCTTTAGTAAAGCCCTTCTTATCTTTACTATGGGTGGTTGCTCCGACCATTACGTAGCAAAACTGGCCAAGCCGAATTGAATTTGACCATATTTTATTTCCTAGATTACGGACGGCCGGATTGCCGAGTTGAAAACGGATTTGATAATTTTCAGCCGAAAGCCACTCAGTTTGCTTAATCTGACCTATTTGCTGTTCACCGCCTATATTTAAGGCGGGGGCATACAATTTAGTTTCTGACTGTGTGTCGGAATTTTCAAGCATTAATGTATAAACAACACAATGTCGAGAAACATCTTCAAAGACATTAAAGCCTTCAAAATGAAGCAAAGTCAGCAACCGAGTGTTTTTTAGGAGGAACTCACGCAATCGATCCGCGTATTTTTCTCGGGTCAACGCATCTGGCACAATAAACGCATGATAGCCTCGTTTGCACAGTAATTGAAGTGACTTTATGATAAAGGCGGTATAGAGATCCCAATGCCCCTTAAGAAGGCCTGAAAGATGACATAGCTGGTTAATGGCAGATCTGTCTTGTGGTGCCAAGCTTGTCATTCCCCAAGCATTTGCGTAGGGAGGATTGCCTATCACCGCGTCAAAGCCCGGATTGTCCTTCTCTCGTCCGTATTTGTCGCGAAACACTTCGGGAAACTCTATCTCCCAATGAAAGAATCGCTTCTCGGTCGCTATAGCCTGCGCCTGTTGATAGCAGGGCATATTTTCAAGGGCGCTCACGTGTGCGGAGCGGAGTGTTCTCAGGGCTTCATGATAGTCGGCGCGGGTCACATCGTTCCCGAAGTACACGCTCGTCCAGAGATTCGCCACCCCTTTGTGAAATCGGAGCATCGTTTGGGCGATGTCCAATTCGCGCTCCTTGGCGTGGATCTGATCGGCGGTGCGGCTCTCCGTCTCCTCGATCAGCAGGTAATGCCCGATGGCGGTCGCCGCCTTGTCGGTGAAGGGGAAGTCCATGACAATTTCGGTTTGGGGTTCGGCGGTTTTGCGTCGGCTCTTCTTCAGTTGCGGCAGGTACGGCAGATTTTCTATCTTCGCGCCGATCAGCGAGTTGCCGCAACGGATGTGATGGTCGAGGAACGAGAGCGGTTCACCCTTTGCCACGGTGTGCAGCCAGAGGGAGAGTTTCGCCAATTCCACCGCCATCGGGTTGAGGTCAACGCCGTAAACGCACGATTCCACGACGCGCCGCCGCCAATAGGCGAGTTCCGTCTCCTCGCTGGCGGTTTCGGTCATGATCGGCGCCATCGGGTGCGTAATCAGTTCCTCGGCGAGGTAATCGACGACGCCGACGAGAAAATGACCGCTGCCGGTGGCGGGATCGAGAATCTTCAGCGATAGAATCTCATTGACGCTCTTGTTCTCGCACAGCGGCGCCAGCGTGTTTTCGACGATGTAACGCACGATGTAATCCGGCGTGTAGTAGCTGCCTGTCGCCTTGCGTTCGCCCTTGTCCGTCAACAGATAGACCTCTCCCTCCCGATAGTCAATCGCCTGATCAGGGGAAGATTTCGGGATGACCGCCTCGCGCCCCCTCTTCGAATCGACGACCAGATCTTGCGCCGCGATTTGCGGTTGATATTCGAGCAAGCCCTCGTAGATATTCCCGAGATGGCGCACATCAAGGTCGCGGTAGGCGATGCGTTCGCGCCGCGCGGTGCGCGTCAGGAGTTCGACAACCCGCGCCAACGCCTCGTTGCCGAGTTCGTATTCCTCGAGAAACGGGTGATGCTCCGGATTGAATAGCCCGCCGTTGTATTGGGGAACGAGGTGCAGCCACCCGTCATTAATGAGCGTGAAAAGCCCGCGCAGCCTCGCCCAATAGTCACTGATTGTCGGGATAATCAGGTCGTCTCGGTCGAGCGCTTCGTGGATTGTCCCGGCAAGCGCCGCCAGGCTGTATCGCGCGGCGTAATCGGGATTTTCGACGGGCAACAGCCCCCGACTTTCGGCGTAGAGGATGAACAGGAGGCGGTACAGCAGAATCAGGCAGTTCGCGTGGATTTTATCCAGAGGCGGGTTGGCTTTGTTGAAACGGTTGCGGGGGAAATCAAGGAAGCCGCCGATCAGCAGTCGCAGGGCATCGTACACGCGATTTTTGAGGTCATCGGAAACGGCGGTGGTGTATTGCCGGCTCTCCCCCAGCACGAGGTCGAGGAACGAATTCCCGCTCGCGTCGGGAGTGAAAGCGTCGCGCCGAAAGAGGCAGTAGAAATAGCGGAAGGCTTCCAGGTCGTTGCGAGCGGCGAGCAGCGCGGCGAGGTCTACCTCATAGAAACTGTCAAGCCGATAACTGGTCTGACGATGGTAAAGCCGCCACTGCCGCCCGTTGGTCAAAATGCCCCACAGTTTGTCCGCGCCCCGCAGATAGAAGTCTATTTGGTAGTTCGGATTTTGGTTGTTGAACGGATCCTCGCTGTCCCGCGTTTTCTGATCTAGGTTGCGCGACCACGCTTTGGCGTCGCCGATGGCGATTGCGTTATTGAAGAACCGATTCGAGCCGATGTGGGACCGCGCCGCTTCTCGGGCGTCGCGCGAGGCGAAGAAGGCGTAATCGGGGCGTTTGGTTCCCAGCGATGTTTGGAGCGCGGGCTGCACTTCGAACGTGTGTCCCAAGCGTTGCAGCAACGGCTGGATAAGCTCGCGTTCGGTTTGCGCCTCGTTGAGGTTGGCGGCATTCGGCGCCACCGCGTCAAAGAGGCGCTTGATCGCGGCGAGATCCGATTCAATGTCGGGCGTATCCCTCCATCGCGACTGTTCAACGATGAGGGAATCGAGGTAGTAGTCCGAAAAGAGCGATTGATTCTTAACGGCTTCGGGTAATTTTTTAGCGTTGATAGACATCGGCGCATCCCGTCTCGTTGCGCGGTTAATTTTCTAAGTGTATGTGATAAGTGTCGGGCGTCGGGTGGCGGCGGTTAACATTGTCTGAACTGTGATTTATGTGATTAAGTGATGGACTATGATTATCAGTCTTTAGTTGAACGTCATGTGTAGGGAACAACGATCGTTGTTCCCTACAGAAGCGCGTAAGTCCTTATGCCGATGCTGTAAAATTACATTGATACCGGAAAGAAACCGAGTTTTGAGGAAAAAACTCGGTTTCAGTAAACACCAAATACTTAGCGAATGAACCATTTAGTCCTCATCGTTAAACTTGCTAAAGACAATTATCAGTGGGAAACCGGCACAAATTATTAGCGCCCAGAGGGATATCACGCTTGTCGCCGTGCTGAATAGACCTGATGAGTGGCACAGCAGAAAAGCGGTGATAACGATAGCGGCGGTGATAATCCAACGCATTTTGAAATTCTTCCGTATTATATCATAGTATTCTGTAACTAGGCTTGAGAGATTTAACGCTTAACCGCGTGCCGTCGTTTCATTCCACAAGGAAAGAACTGGAAGAGGGGAAGGATGGAAGGATGCAAGAATGCGAGGGGGGAAGGATGGGTTGAATGGGTAAATGCGAGTCGCTATCCAGGGTGAACCGCTCTGTCGCAATGACTGCAAATGTGCATTTTCTCGTCGAGCGCCCCGGTTTTTTTCACGTAATCGACGGAATTTTTGCAGGCATCCACAAAAAAATGCTGTTATTTTAGCATTTTAGCTTGACACTCCATGCCAGAGGATGCTAGTATTTTAGCACAAAGGCGTTTTGATGCCGATTTCATAAAAATTCGAAATCTAAATGTTACAATCAATCGGAGGCACTCAATGAATTGAGCAACTACAAACTGCCGGTCCTTGTAACTTATAGATTCGGAATTAGTATCAACCAATCAAGGAAAGGAACTATGCGTACCAATAAATCACCTCACGATCTGAGCCGTCGCGAACGACAGATTATGGACATCGTCTATCGGCGAGGCAACGCTTCGGTCGCGGACGTGTTGAACAATCTAGCCGATCCCCCCTCCTACTCCGCGGTGCGCGCGATGATGCGTATCTTGGAGGAGAAAGATCTTCTTAGACATGAAAAAGAGGGGGCGCGATACATCTATATGCCGACTCACCCGCGTCAGAACGCCGGCGAAGCGGCACTCCAACGGGTGTTTCAGACGTTTTTTGACAATTCGATCGAGAAAACGGTCGCCGCGCTGTTGAACGTTTCGGACACGGGGCTGTCCGCCGAGGAGTCTTTTCGCTTGGCGGAACTCATCGAACAAGCCAAGCAAAGTGAAGAAGGAAGAGATGAATAGTTACGGCATACGGAGTCAAAAACGCCCGATAAATCGGGCAACTACAATCACCTGATGCGTGTAACTCGCTGATTAGGAATCTGTATCAAACGCTCATTAGGGTTACGGCATACGGAGTATGCCTACTACTTTCCCGGTTTCTACCCAGCAACACTCGGGCAACCGCAAGCGGGGCAAGATGCCCCGCCTACGGAGTCGTGGAACATGCCGCACATTGGGGATCTCTATCGATCAAGCGAATGAACAATGAGTGCGATAGAGATCCTTGATAAATCGGGCAACTACAATCACCCGATGCGTGTAACTCGTTGATTAGGAATCAGTATCAAACGCGCATTAGGGTTACGGCATACGGAGTATGCCTACTACTTTCCCGGTTTCTACCCAGCAACACTCGGGCAACCGCAAGCGGGGCAAGATGCCCCGCCTACGGAGTCGTGGAACATGCCGCACATTGGGGATCTCTATCGCACTCGCTATCCGCTCGTTTGATCCCCGACTACGCGTGAAACATATTTCATACGGATTCAAAATTTGAATGTCACACTCGTCAGAAACGCCCGATAAATCGGGCAACTACAATCACCCGATGCGCGTAACTCGTTGATTAGGAATCAGTATCAAACGCGCATTAGGGTTACGGCATACGGAGTATGCCTACTACTTTTTTAAGGAGGAAATTCTCATGATGTCTTTCATGTCGCACTTAGGAACTTCCGAATATTCGATTCAATGGTTGGCGGCGCTACTGGACGCGTCGGTAAAAAGCATCGTCGTGCTCGCGCTGGCGGCGGGGCTGACTCTCGCGCTGAGACGCAGTTCCGCGGCGTTTCGCCACCTGATCTGGTTGCTGGCGGTTGTCAGTTGCCTCTGTCTACCCGTTATCTCCGTGACTCTGCCAAGCTGGCGAGTTGTTCCGCAGACGATTTCCTTGACTGGAGAGACGCCCGGTTTTGAAAGAGATCCGAACGTTGCGCAATTGCCACCGGCGGATCGTCGGGCGGAAATCCCGCGCCAAGGAACTCCCCGAATCGAGGCCAATCGCCAAACGTCGGGATTGCCCAACACAGTACAAGAGGCATCCCCAAACTCCGATTCGCTGGCGGCTGGTTGGTTGACTATGCCTACCCTTTGGGCAAGTATCGGAATTGTCTGGGGCATCGGCATGATGGTTGTCCTCCTTCCGCTGTTGGCCGGTTTGGTCGGCATTTGGAGGATCGCGCGACGAGGCGATCGCATCACTGACGGCTCGTTGGCGGAGTTGTTTCACCAACTCGCAGGACAACTTGGCATCAAGCGCCGCGTGTCGTTGCGGCGGAGCGAAACGGACATGCCGCTGACGTGGGGCGTCATTCGTCCCCAAATACTGATTCCCGCCGAGGCGGAAAACTGGTCAACAGACCAGCAACGCGCCGTCCTGCTGCATGAACTGGCGCACATCCAACGCTGGGATTGGCTAACGCAGACGGTTGCCCACATCGCCTGCGCGGTTTATTGGTTCAACCCGCTGGTCTGGGTGGCTGACCGTCGGATGCGTCTCGAGCGCGAGCGCTCCTGCGACGATCACGTCTTGACCAATGGCTGCCGGGCGACGGACTACGCCTCACACCTGCTCGAGATTGCGCGTACCTCGCGCCCGCCGGTCTTTGCGGCGCGTGCCGCGGTGGCGATGGCGCAGCCTTCGTGGATCGAGAAACGGCTGCGAATCATCCTGGCGGCAGACCAAAATCGGGCGCCGCTGACGAGGGTCGCGGTTGTCGTTAGCGTTCTCACCTTTGCCTGCCTTGTCCTGCCAATCGGCATCATGAGCCTTGCCGAAGCGGATGAGGAGGAGGAATTGCTCCAACAGATTCGCGAAGTCCGCCTATGGAGGCCGGAACCCAATGAGGAGCCGCTAACCCCCGCCGAAATAGAAGCGATGATGGAACAATTCTCTAAACGGATTAACAAAGGCTTTGAGCTCAGCGAACAGTTTCTCGGCATGTATCCCGAAAGCGAGAAACGCGATGAGGCGTGGATGTACAAAATCCAATGCCTATTGGGTCTCCAAAGGCAGGAGGAAGCTAACGCCGAGATTGAAGCGTTCTTGAAGGCGTTTCCCGAATCAAATCACGCCTTCGGAGTCTGGACGATTAAAATTGAGTTGCTTGAACAAGGGGGCAAATTCAAAGAGGCTCTCGCCGAGCTGGACAAAATCGATCGCCCGGCGACTCTTCCCCAAGTGTATGAGAAGAAGTGGCAACTTTACTCAAACATGGGCGATGAGGAAAAAGCCGCCGAGTACCGACTCCGCGCCGCGGAATTGACGCTGGGCAAACCGGCGCCGGACTTCACGCTGAAAGCCCTCAACGGTGACACCGTGTCGCTCAAGGATTTTCGCGGCAAGGTCGTCCTGATCGATTTCTGGGCGACGTGGTGCGGGCCCTGCATCCACGAGTTGCCGGGGCTGAAGGCGCTCTATGAAAAGCACAAGGACAACCCGGAGTTCGCGCTTATCAGTATCAGTTCGGATACCGCTGACGACAAGGTTTCCAAATTCGTCGCGGATAATGAGATGCCGTGGATTCACATCCGCGAGATTGAGGAGATGCAAGCCAAATACAACGTGGTCGGCATTCCGCACTACACGGCAATTGACAGGAACGGGCTGATACGGGAAGAACGATTGCGCGGCTATAACCAACTCGACGTGGTGATTTCCTCCCTGCTTGCCGAAGCGCCGGGCGAGCCGGATCCGGCGAACATCGCCAAACTCCACGAGTTGCGCGCGGATCTACACAACCGGCGCCGCGAACTGGAGCAGGCGATCGCGGAATACGAAAAAGCCTTGCGCCTTCAACCCAACAACATCGGACTCATCTCGGCGATTAGAGACTGCTATGAGGGCATCGCGCATCAGACAGGTAGTCAAAGTGAAAAAGCGCTGGCGTTTCACGACGAGTCGCTCCCGAAGCTCGTTGAGGCAAATCAGTCTAAAACGAGAGCGGCATCCATATTAGGTTATCCCGCCTTTAAATTTGCCGAGCTTTATGACGAACAGGGGGATGTCGAAAAATGCTGGCAGGCATTTCAGGTTGTGATGGACAACGACAGGGAAGGGTATTTGGCGAAGCGAGCGAAACGGATGACGGGCGCGTTCACGGCAATCCGCGACAGGGCGGAGTTCAAAGCGTTCATTGACGCTGTCCCCGAGACGGAACAGGACAGACGAAATGAGGAACAGAATCGGAAGCTGAACGAATTCACCAGTGAGCGGATTCAAGCCGAGAAATCTTTTCTGCTTGTCAAAGCTGATGACGAGATATTCATGGGCGTGATTCTGAGTTCGACGGGGCACCTGCTCGTACCGGACAGTATCGCCGACGCCGCGGACATACAGGCGAAGGTGACAGATTATCTACCGGCCAAGGTCGTTACCCGGGATTCGGAAGCGAGGCTGGCTGTTTTAAAAATTGCGGGCGCGAAAGACTTGCGGCTCATTGAGATGGGAACAGTCAATGTTTTGAAGGAGTACGCGCCTTACGATTTCGCAACGGCAAACGGTGGCACGAGCAGAGCGTTTCCTACGATTATGCAGATTACCGCCCGCGGTTTTGGGGATCAAACCGACCTCGGACGAATCACAGAAACCCATGCAAGTGTCCATGCGCTTGAAATCGACAATGCAGGGAATGTCACTTCACTCCTGATCGATGAGTCGCTCAGATCGCTTCTCAGCGATGCGTTTGTCCACTACGATGGCAAATTGCTCGGTTTCTGCGTCGATGATGAGGCCGTCTACACGGGTATTGGCATTTTCGGTCCGAAGTATAATGTCGTGTCGATTGATCAGATTCAAGCCAGCCTTGAAAGAATGGGCGTGACAGGTATGCTTGGCAATTAGGGGTTGTTGAGGCAAGTCGGGGCAAGATGCCCCTCCCACCAGGGGGCGCCACTCCCACCGAGAGGATGGTCGTCTTAAACGAGGTTGTGGCGAGGCAAGATGCCCTTCCCACCGGGGGTGGCGCTTAGGGACAAAATCCCTCTCCTACCGGGGGCGCCACTCCCACCGAGAGGATGGTCGTCCTAAACGAGGTTGTGGCGGGGCAAGATGCCCCTCCCACCGGGGGCGGCGCTTAGGGACAAAATCCCTCTCCTACCGGGGGCGCCACTCTCAACGAGAGGAGGGCCGTCCTAAACGGGGTTGTGGCGAGGCAAGATGCCCCTCCCACGGGGGCGGCGGGGATACGTTTAATCCGCCGCCGCCGTATCGGGATAGCTGACGGGACCGCTAACATCGAATTCCTGACGCAAGCACTTGCGGCAGTAGTACGTCGGAATCGTTTTGCGAAACGTAAAGCCCTTCGCTTGGTTGCCGCACGTATCGCAATGTTGCTCCTTCATGTCTCGAATGGCATCGGTAATCTTTGAAACTGCTGTAGTTTCCATTGCTGTCCTCCTGTTTGGGATTCGGGATAAATCGTACCAGAGATAACTATCTATGCGTTAATATATACAAACGTATAGTTATCCTGAAAGGTTACAGAAAAATGCGGAAAAAATTTGGAGGAGGCGTAGCTCGGCAGGTCAGCGCTAAAGTAGAGTGGCGATGATGAAAGAAATCCTAGTCAGAGCAAGTTGTTGCCTATTTCGGAGAGACCGAGTTTATGGTTCGGATTTGCCTACCCTATCATAGGAATTGCGTAGCGCCGGCAAGTCGGGATTCGGAGGACCCTCGTACTTGATCGAAGCCGTCTGTTGTCTCGCTCAAACGTACAATGTCAAACTAATACTGCTTCAAAATCTAAATGTTAGCCAATGCCGGACGTGCAATGAATTGCACTACTACAAACCAACGGCTCTTGTATACTCCATGCTGTTAGAAACTGCATCTTTTTGTAGGAGCAATCTCCAGGTCGCGACGTGCGTTCACGGCAGGTGCGGTTAGAAACCGCACCTACGGACTAGATGCTTGAAAACACGCAATTCTCGGCAGCGCAAAGTATAACTTATAGATTCGGAATTAGTACAAGCGGTCTAAGATTCTTCATTGCGTCTGGATGACTTCAACCTGTCAATCTCCGACTCCAGTTCAGACACACGTTTGCAAAGCTTTGACACGCAATTCACCAGATTTTGCATGGTCGGCGGATAGTAACATCCCGCTGGTTTGTTTTCAAACAATTTTTCCATGTCATCGCGGAAAGGTTGTTCGCGCGCCTTCTTCTTAGCTTTTTTAACAGAGTTCGCACGACTTCTGTGTGACGAGTCCAGCACGTCAAACGCCACTAATTCAGCCGCCTGCCTATTGGCTTGATCTTCAAATTCAGAATCGCACTGCCACCAACATATATGAGATACATAATCCGGGTTTAGCATGGTAGGCGATAATCGCGTAACTGCGGTGGAATCACGATTGACTATGTGATCTTTTATTCGTTGGCGAATATTACCGCTTTCCCCTACATACGCAGCCTTGCCGTTTTGATCGTACATCGCGTATATGCCAGGTTTTTCCGGGATTGATTTTAGAGAAAGATCAAACATGGGATTCTTTTCCTCACGATTCTACAAACCTGCGGGATTTATCAAGTAACACTCGCTCGAAAAATCGTCAAAAAGCCAGTCATAGAGCGAAAAACGAGCCTTCGGGGGTCGTCCCGATGTCGCTGTAAACAACACTCGGGCAATGGCAAGCGGGGCAAGATGCCCCGCCTACGTGTGGAACATGCCACACATTGCGCTCCGCTGGAGCGCGGGAATTTGGGCATATTGTATTCTATCCACATGTCGATCCGCTGGATCGAGGAATTTGACGCCGACAAGAGTTGAATGTGACTTGTGGAAAGGATTATTCCGACGCGGGATAATGGGGCGCTATCAGGTATCACTCGGGCGATGGCAAGCGGGGCAAGATAGAATCTCTATCAATCAAGCGAATGAGCAATGAGTGCGATAGAAAATCCTACTCGCTATTCGCTCGTTCGATCCCCGCCTACGAGTTTGGCACCGCACTACGGGGACGCGAATGGGGGGTTACGGCATACGGAGTATGCCTACTACTTTAGCCGACTATTTTGCCGAGCGAAGCTTTTGACACTTCATAAAATGCGTTCAGGAAGCCGATGAGAAAGGTCGGGACAACGAACACTATCAGCAGCGCGAGATTGCCGCGGGATACGGGGATTGTGTCCGTCTCATCGGAGGTCTCCAGGAACATGGCTTTTACGATTCGGGCGTAGTAGTAAAGCGAAACAACGGAGTTCAGCAAGCCGACCACCGCCAGCCAGTAAAGTCCCTGTTTGATGACCGCGGTAAAGAGCAGCCATTTGCCGAAAAATCCAGCCAAGGGCGGAATGCCGGTCAGCGAGAAGAGAAAGATTGCCATGGCTATCGCCAGCAACGGCGCTCGAGACTTGAGATTTCGGTAACCTTCAACTGTTTCACTCCCCAGTTCGTTCGCGATCAGAATCACCACAAAGAACGCACCCAAGTTCATGAACAGGTAGACAATGAAGTAAAAGAGGATGGCTTGGAGGCCTTCGGGCGTAAGCAGAGCCGCTCCCATCAGGAGGTAGCCGCCGTGCGCGATGCTTGAATAGGCGAGGAGGCGCTTGACGTTCTGTTGCGGCAGCGCGGCTAAATTACCCACGGTCATCGTTAGCGCGGAGACAATCGACAGCATGAGCGACCAATCGACGGAACCAACGATATTTGACGCTTGGAATGTCGAATAGAAAAGCCGAATGAAGAGCGCGAATCCGGCGGCTTTCGATGCTACCGACAGGAAGGCGGTGATGGGAATGGGGGCGCCTTCGTAGACATCGGGCGACCACATGTGGAACGGCACGGACGCCATCTTGTAGCCCACTCCCGCGAGGATGAACGTGATGATTACCAACACGACGAGCGGATAGACTTCCCCGGCGCCAAACATCTCGGTCAGCCGGCTGCTGATTTGCGCCACATCTCCGGTGCCGGTTAGTCCGAACAGAAGCGAAAAACCGAACAGCATCGTTCCCGACGCCACCGCTCCGTAGGTGATATACTTGAACGCGGCTTCGCTCGAACGCGGGTTATGCGTCAGGAATCCCGCCAAGATGTACGAGGTCAGACTCACGGTTTCCAGCGAGATGAAAATCATCAACAGATTCGTCGATGAAACCATGAGGAACATCCCGAAAGTCACGGCAATCAGGAGCGCGTAGTATTCCCCTTTCATTCGCGGGTCAAGCTCCTCCGACTTGATGGAGAACACCACCGTCACCGCCGTGGCTATCAAGATGAGGATTTTGAAAAACATGGCGAAACTGTCGAGGCGAACCATACCGAGGAAGAGCGAACGTTCCGATGATCCGAGGACGATGACGGCGATCAGCGTCGCCGCCACGCCGACGAGCGCGACATAAGCCACGCGTTCGGCGCTCTTGCCCCGATTCACCAGATCCATCAGAATGGCGAGCACGGCGAAAACGACGAGAATAATTTCGGGTATGAAATAGGGAATGCTGTCGATATTTGTCAATGGCGACATGTGAGCCTCCCCGCTACGGCACGAGCGGCAACATTTTTACCGCCTGATTGAACATGTTAATGAGAAGAGATGGGCAGACACCGAAAAGGATGGTAAGAATACCCAGCGGCACGAGCGTTAGGATTTCGCGCCCGTTAATTTCGGAAATGCCCTCGTATTTCGGGTTCAACTTGCCGAGAAACACTCGCTGGAGCGTCCAGAGGAAATAGGCGGCGCCAACGACAATGCCGATTGTGGAAAGGATGGTCAGTACCTGATACTTGCTGTATGCACCCAATAGGGCAAGCGCCTCGCCGACAAAACCGCTGAGCCCCGGCAACCCGAGCGATGCCATGAACGCCAATGTGGTGATGCCGGTGTAGATGGGCATCTTGCTTCCGAGCCCGCCGAAACCGTTGATTTCGCGGTGATGCGCTCGGTCATAGACCACGCCGACGAGCAGGAACAACATGGCGCTAATCACGCCGTGGTTGAACATCTGCAGAATGGCGCCCGTCACGCCGCTCTCGTTACGAGCGGCAAGCCCCAATATGACGAACCCCATGTGTCCGATACTGGAGTAGGCGACGAGTTTCTTGAAATCGGTTTGCGCCAGCGCGCAGAACGATCCGTAGACGATATTGATAAAACCGAGGATGGCGAGCCCGTATCCCCATGTCGCCGATCGCCCCAGCGCCACCGCCTTCTCCGGATCCGTGAAAAACGCCATCCCTTCCGGCAGCATGGCGAAATTGACCCGAATAAGCCCGTAAGTTCCCATCTTCAACAGAATCGCGGCAAGGATAACACTGATAGCCGTGGGCGCTTCAACGTGCGCATCGGGCAGCCAGGTGTGGAAGGGAAATATCGGGACTTTGACCGCGAATCCGATAAAGAAACCGAGGAACACCCAGATTTGAAATACCGGGTCGGCGAGGTCGTGCCCCGGCTGCCGAGCATCCGCAATCAGCGTCGGAATGTCGAATGTGCCGCCTTTGAGGTAGACGGCGATCATCGCGATCAGCATCAGCACGCTTCCAAAGAGGGTATACAGGAAGAATTTTATCGCGGCGTATTCGCGTCGAGGGCCTCCCCAGATGCCGATGAGGAAGTACATCGGCAGCAGCGTTAGTTCAAAGAAGACGTAGAAGAGGAATAGGTCGAGCGCGGCGAAGAATCCGATCATGCCGGTTTCCAGCAACAGGAACAACGCCATGTAGGCTTTGATGCCCTTCTCGATATTCCTCCACGATGCGATCACGCAGATCGGTCCCAGCAGCACGGTCAAGAGCAGCAACGTCACGCTCAGTCCGTCAACTCCGATGTGATAGTGAATTTTGAACGCTTCAATCCATACGACATTAACGGCGAACTGATGGTCTTCGCTTCCCCGATCATATTCGGCAAGCAGAATCACTCCCAGTATGAGCGGGATAAGCGTGAAGACAAGCGCCGTGCGTTTAATTGTTTCTTCCGCGTTCCGCGGCAAGCACAAGACAACAATCATGCCTATCAGCGGAACAAAAATCATCAACGTTAATAGCATCTGGTAGATTCCTCCCGATAACAACAATTCAATGAATTAAAATAAGTCCTCATCTCGACTTTGTATATTTGTAGGTTGGGCGCCGCCCACCATTCTTTGTAGGGAACAACGATCGTTGTTCATAAGGGCCCAAGTTAAGCGTTTTAGGACGCAAGTCACGCGGTTTTCTCTCGGCAAGCACTTAACGCAGTTTTTCACCTGTCGCCCCTCTGGGGCTTTGGAATTTGGTGTATCAACATTTCTACAAACCTGCCGCCCCGCTGGGGCTAAAAGACTCACACAATCAAGGAGTCGCAGTTTCGTGTTTGCCCCTACTAGCTTGAGAGTTTACAACGGGAATTAGACAAATAATGCGTAAATTTCTTAACTTGTTCCCTACTCACGTCCGCCTACCGGTTCACACTACAGAAAGCGTCGGAAGATTAGAATTAACAGGACTACACCGCCTAACACGATTAAAAGATAATTCTGGATGGCGCCGGTTTGGAGGCGTCGGATTCGCCCGCCGAATGACCATGTAATCCGAGCCACCCAGTTGACAAGCCCATCGACAAATTTGTTATCAAACCAACCCGTGAACGCGGCGACGACCGCGCGCGTGACAAACCCCACCAGATTGACAATGCCATCAACGACTCGCAGGTCAAAGACCTTGAGAACCCCTGCCCAGGCGACGGAAGACGCCACAATCACGCCGTTATAAAATTCGTCAAAGTAGTATTTGTTCCAGCAGAGATTGTACAGCGGACGCAAGCGCGATGCCACGGCTTCGGCAGAGAATGCCTTGCGATGATAGAACAGATAGGACAGCAAAATGCCGCAACCGGCAACGATGATTGAAAGAACCATCGCAATGGTGTGGGCATGGTGGTCGTGCGCGGCAGCATGTTCCCCGTGCGCGGCGTCATGGTCACCGTGTCCAGCGTCCTCGGCGGCGTGCGCGTCGGAGGCGCCTGCCAGCGCGTATAGAACCGGACGCTCCTCGCTCGCGTGTGCGGGAGCGTGCACGTGAGGTTGTTTTGGCGCTTTGATATATTTGTCAAAAGACCACGGATTGAAGGACCAGGTGTTGACAATCGGAAAACTGAGAACCGCCAGAATAATCAATGGCACCGCCATGGCGCCCGGCGATTCGTGCGCGTGGTCGTACATCTCTTGGTTGCGCGGTTTGCCGAAGAAGGTCATAAAGATTAGACGGAACATGTAGAAGGCGGTGATGCCGGCGGCGCCGAGCGCGATTATGAAAAGAATGTAGTAATGCACGGAATCCCATGCCATCGCCCTGTCAAGAACGCCAGCCAAAATGGCATCTTTGCTCCAGAACCCGGAGAACACGAACGGCACGCCGGAGATTGCGAGGGTAGCGATCAGCATCGTCAGGAAGGTGACGGGCATCTTGTGGCGGAGTCCGCCCATGTGGCGCATATCCTGTTCAGCCGGTATGCCGAAACTGTCAAAACCCCCATCGTCATCGCGCTTGGTTTCATGACGCTCCGTATCATGGTGATCCGACTCATGTTCGTGGTCGTCGCCGTGAGAACCGTTGTGAACCGCCAACGCATGGATAACGCTGCCGGAGCCGAGGAACAGCAGCGCTTTGAAAAACGCGTGCGTGGTGAGATGGAAGAGCCCGGCGACATAACTCCCGGCGCCGATTCCCAGCATCATGTAACCGAGTTGGCTGATCGTCGAGTAGGCGAGCACCCGCTTGATGTCAAACCTGACGATTGCGATTGTGGCGGCGACTATTGCCGTGACGCCCCCGACGTAGGCGATCGCCAACGATGAATCGGGTGTCAAAATGGGAAACATCCGCGCCGTCAAGTAGACGCCTGCCGCTACCATCGTCGCCGCATGGATGAGCGCGCTGACGGGGGTGGGGCCTTCCATAGCGTCGGGCAACCAAGTGTGCAGCGGCACCTGAGCGGATTTGCCGATAGCCCCGCAAAAGATTAGAACGCCGGCGATGGACAGCCAAACGATGTCACCTGATCCCAACGCCGCGACCCTGTCGAAGATGCCGCCATCACCGTAAAGCGCGAATGTATGGAATTTTGTGAACAACATCATCATGCCCACGAACATCCCCACATCTCCCACGCGAGTGGTCAGAAACGCTTTCTTGCATGCATCGGCGGCGGAGTCCTTCTCAAACCAGAACCCGATGAGCAGATACGAGCACAAACCTACCAGTTCCCAGCCGATGTAGATGCCCAACAGGTTGTCGGAAACGATCAGGAACAACATCGAAAATGAGAATAACGAGAGGAAGGCGAAAAAGCGAGGGTAGCGGGGATCACCGTGCATGTAGCCGATGGAAAAGATGTGAACGAGGCTACTGACAATGGTGACGACGAGCAACATCGCCGCGGTAACGCCATCGAAATAGAAACCCATCGACAACTTGACTTGGTCAATCTCAATCCACGGAATTGAGATGGGCTCCGGGTGAGACGTAATCTGCGGCAGTAGGAGGAACGAGCAGATTGCGGCGATAAGCATCGCCGCGGTCGAAACGAGGTCTTGGCGCGAGTAGTTTCGACCGGTCAGTGATAGCAGACCGAAAAAGGCGAACGCCGCGAGCGGACAAAGTAAAATTATGCTGATTAAAGGTACGACCATACCAACCTTCGTTAGTGTTTAGTGGCTAGTGATTAGTGTTCAGTAAAACCCATGGAACCGTTAGGATGAGCAACTAAGTGGTTCATTCGCTTAAGTGTATGTGGCAAGTGTCGGGTGTGGGCGGTTAAAATTGTCTGAACTGTGATTTATGTGATTAAGTGATGGACTATGATTATTAGTCTTTAGTTAAACGTCATGTGTAGGGAACAACGATCGTTGTTCCCTACAAAAGCGCGTAAGTCCTTATGCCGATGCCGCAATACATTGATACCGGAAAGAAACCGAGTTTTGAAGAAAAAAGGGATCTCTATCGCACTCATTATTCATTCGCTTGATCGGTTTCAATGAACACCAAATACTTAGCGAGTAGACCACTAAATCTCTACAACAATACCATTCGGATTTCGCGGCTGCAGTTTCTGGGCAACGCAATCTACGACCAAATCAAGCATGTCAAGTACCATCCAACCCACAGTGACTGTGTCTCGTTTTGGCTCAACGATTGCGCTGAACACGTTTTCACGGCCTAAAAACTCTAACGACAAATTATCAACGATCTTGCGCAATGCCGTCCGCCCGTCCGAATAATGAACTTTTGCTTCAGCCATTTCGGGCAGCCCCAACCGCTCCGCCAGCGTGGCGGGAATTACAGGGCGCATCGTCCCGGTGTCGACCACTCCGCGAACCGTGCTCCGACGAATCTCCTCAGGACGAATCAAGCCTACTTCCGCGCGGATAATGTCTCCACCGTTCGTCAGTTTGACCTCAACCGAAATCCGCCCCATCTCATCTTACCCCTTCAACGTATCCGTCTCGTCGGGCTGAATGGTGCCGAACTCCCTGTAGATCGCCAAAATAATAGCCAAAAACACCGCGGCTTCCGCGGCGGCGAGCACAATCCCGAAGATAGCGATGATTTGCCCGTTGATGTCCTGGGCAGGCGTCATAAAGCGCGAGAAGGCGGCGAAGTTCAGGTTGCAAGAGTTCAGAATCAACTCGATCCCCATCAGGATACTGATGGCGTTTCGGCGGGTCAAGACGGCAAACACGCCAAGCGCGAACAGCGCGGCGCTGATAACGAGATAGTGTTGCAGCGTCATTCTTCGTCTCGCACCTCCTTGCGGGAGATCAGCGCGGCTCCGATGAGCGCCACCAACAACAGGATTGAGACAACTTCAAACGGCAACAGGAATTCTCCCTTCATTATCATCTCGCCGATATGGCGGGTTGTCGGCTCCAAGGCGGCGCCGTCGTCTTTGATCCCGTCCCATTGCGGCGTGTTGGAGATGACACCGACAAGGAGCACGAGAATCAGGAGCGAAACGATTCCGCCCAAGATTAACTGTCCTCGTTCGATTCGGATTCTCATTTGGAGGCGGCCGCTGGTCATCATGACGCCGAAAAGGATAAGCACCAAAATCCCGCCGACGTAGACAATCACTTGCGTGGCGGCGAGGAAGTCTGCCTGTAGAAACACATAGAGCCCGGCAACGCCGAAGAGCGTAACCATCAACGAAAAGGCGGCGTGAACGATATTTCGCACCGTTACCACGAGCACCGCGGATACAACCGTCACCAGCGCGAAGGCGTAGAATAGCAGAGATTTAATGCCGACGAATTCCATAGTATGTTAGAAGTCAGTTGCCAGTGGTTAGTTGGTTCATGTATACTGTGCGTTGGCTAATACTGCACTTTTTTCTGAGCAACAATGGTTTCTAATGGGACTTACGCCGTGCTGGCACCTCGCGTTTCGGAGGTCGCTCCGAAAAAGAAACGCAATGTCTAACAGCGTAGCGTATAACATGAATGATAGCAGTTAGCGGCGCGTTTGCAAGCGCTCGATTTCCTCCCGAAGTTGTAGGATTTCAGCATCCGCCTTCTGCCGTGCGGCAGCTTCTTTTTCGGCGCGTTCCTCGGCAGTTTCGGCGCGTTCTTCAGCAGTTTCGGTGCGTTCCGATCGCGTTCGCAGCCACTTACCCGTAACGGGATTGAAAATCCCCAAACCTTCTTCGCAGGCGTGGAAATCTAAATTTAACGCCGCGGATCGCACATTGCCGCGTTCATCCTCGGGTATCGCTTCATAGGCAGAGTCAACCAAAGTATACCCCATGAGCGGCGTGGGCAAAAACCGGGCTTCCGCATCGTAAAGGAAGTAGTCGCGAATGCCGAGCGACGCGTAGAGCTCCTTTTTGGCGTCCAAGTCGTTGCGATAGGTGTTCTCGCTGCTGAACTCCATGGCGAATTCGGGAACCTTTCCCGCCTCCCAGACCTTGTACGTGCGGCGGCGTTTCTTCCCTATCCCGAAGGTGACAAGCACATCCGGCGCCACAACCTTTTCGGGTAATCCTTGCACGTAATACATCAGTATGTCGCCGGAGACATACACGGACGGGTCCGGGCTAAAATGCTCGGTCAGGGCGTAGATAGTCCGCATGAGGATATCTCTGTGAAGATCAGTTGCCGCCATCGGTTGTCCATCCTCTTCAGGGTAATATATGCCCGTGTCTGTGGGGGCAGCGGGAAATCGGAACTGTTCCATGCAGGTTGCCATCGGCGCTTCTCCCGTGCTGTAAGATGCGTGAAAAAACTGTCGGCTCTTTTCAATAGAAAACGCTGAGCGATTTTGGGGAACCGCACTTTCGAGAAAAAGGAATCTCTATCGATCAACCGAGTGGATAACGAAGACGATAGCAAGCCCTACTCGCTATCCACTCGTTTGATGGTTTTAGCGCTCATACTTAATACTGTGCGTTGGGTAATACCGCGCTTGTTTCCGAGCAATAATGGTTTTTAATAGGGCTTATGCCTCGCTGGCTCATCGCGATTCGGAGGTCGCTCCGAAAGAAAACGCAATTTCTAACAACGTAGAGTATAAAATGAAAAAGCAAAGTACAAGGAATGGTGGGCAGCGCCCACCCTACAAATTTACCGCGCCTAGCGGTTTGTTGAATCATCGGTGCGGTTGGAAACCGCACCTACCGATAGTATTCGATCACCTGCTATTCGCTCGGTTGATTCGTCTCATACATTTCAGGTTTGGCGAACGGGAATACCAACTCCATTCGGTCAAACGTTGAATACTCAATGCCCGTCATATCGTCTATCATTATCAGGCACTCTGTCGGGCAAACTTCGGTACAAAGCCCGCAGTACATGCAGAGCGACATGTCAATGTCAAACTTGTCCAGATAGAAGATGACAGGTTTGCGCTCGACGACGCGATCAATGTCGTCGCTCGGTATGGTCAAAGTTTCCCCGTCGCGCTTCTTGACAGACACCGTCGTGTTCGGCGCGACCTTTTCATCGCCTTCGACGAAACCTACCACCTCCGTCCGATCCTTCAGATGAAGCACGTTCATGCTATCCCATAGCCGTTCGCCTTTGGGAAGTTTTTGGGTGGTGATGGCGATGCAGTCCACCGGACAGATCATTTCGCACTTTTTACAACCGATACAGTCTTCAATGCGATTGAACAGTTGCCCCCGATAGCCCTTGGGAATGTCGCGCACGTTTCGCTTTTTCTCGAACGGACGTTGATAGGGATACTGATGCGTTACGGCGTGCTTAAACATCTGCTTGAACGTAATGCGCATGCCGACCAGCACCGTGTAGAGCGCTTTGTAGATATTATAGAAATAGTTATTCATGGTGAACCTTCCTTCTTTACACTATGCCGAACTTGGTCGAGGCTCGGGACGTTTGGACAGATTTTTGCCTGCCACGGCGTAAGCGGCGATAATCCCGACGAGAATGAGAACCATGCTGATTATTATACTCGGCGTGGAGTCGGTTGGGAAGATTAATCCCCATATTCCCACTCCCAGGATATTAAAGAATGCGATGGGCAGTAGATATTTCCAGCAGAGGTTCATCAGTTGGTCGACGCGCAGCCGGGGGAGCGTCCAACGCAACCACATCATAACGAAGACGAGAAATAGCGTCTTGAGAACGAAGCCCGGCATTCCGCCGAGGAAGTCATAGCCCGGCAGGATGCCCTCCCAACCGCCGAGGAACAGCGTCGCGGCGATGGCGCTGACAGCGAACATATTGGCGTATTCCGCAATGAAGAAAAGCGCGAACCTCATGCCGCTGTATTCGGTGTGGAATCCGGCGACGATCTCCGATTCCGCCTCCGGCAGATCGAAAGGCGTGCGATTGACTTCGGCTATCGATGAAATAAAAAAGACGAAAAAGGCGACAAAGGTAAAGGGCGTGCGGAAAATCAACCAGCTAAAGATCCCGTCGGATTGACTGGCGACGATGTCCTGCATTCGCAGGCTCTGCACCAGCATCACCACAACGAGAATGGAAAGCCCTAGCGGGATTTCGTAACTCACGATTTGCGCGGCGGATCGGAGGGCGCCCAAGAGCGACCATTTGCTGTTGGAGGACCAGCCCGCCATGATCACGCCCATTACAATCACGGAGGAGATCGCCATTATATAGAAGATGCCGATATTCAGATCGCTGATCAGGACATTTTGGCTAAACGGGATGGCGGCAAAGGCGGCAAATGAACAAGCGAAGATGATGTAGGGCGCCAAGATAAAGAGGAGTTTGTCGCCTTGGGGCGGGACGAAATCCTCTTTGAATATCAGCTTAACGCCGTCCGCCAGCGTTTGAAGCGTTCCCCAGGGACCGACGCGCATGGGGCCGGTGCGGTTCTGAATCTGGGCGGAGACCTTGCGCTCCGCCAATACCAGCACGAGGGGAATGAGCGGCACAATGGCGACAAATATGCCGCATGCGGCGAACATCACGAGAATCGTTCCCAGAGAAACCGGAAAGTGTTCGACGGCTCCCGCCGGAACAAACGGGAGATGTTCCAGAATCGGAATTAGGCGGTTGCGAGCAAACTCCTCTGCCCAGTTCCCGGCGGCTTGGGAGGATACTCGTGAAAAAATTTCGCTAATTTGCTGTAACATAAAAAGTCAGTGATTAGTGGTTAGTTTACCTTACGATGTTAGAAGTAGGAGTCGGGATCAGGAGATAGGATTTTCTATCGCACTCACTATCCATTCGTTTGATCCTACAGTATTGGTTTTAGCGGTCAACCTCTCCCATTACGATGTCGATGCTTCCAATGATGGCGATGATGTCGGCGACCATCAATCCTTCGCTCAACTTTGACAGTGCGCTCAAGGCGCTGAAGCACGGCGACCTCGCCTTGAGGCGGAGCGGTTTCGGCGTGCCATCGCTCACGATATAGAAGCCCAGTTCGCCGCGCGGCGCCTCGCTGCGGAAGAAGATTTCTCCCTTGGGCGGACGCACGGCTTTGAACTCCGCCACGATTGGTCCATCCGGGATGCCGTCCTCAAGTATCTGCCGCACAATCTTGACGGACTCCTTCAACTCATCCATCCGCACTTTGTACCGATTCCAACAATCGCCTTTGACGGCGCCGATTTCGGGGATATCCTTGCCGATCGGGATGTCGAAGTCAAAGCGATCGTAGATTGAATACGGCTCATCCACCCGCAAATCCCACTGCGTTCCGGCGCCGCGCAGATTTGGTCCCGTCGCCCCGTAGTCGATCGCCATCTCTGCGGACATCACGGCGACGCTGGCGGTGCGCTCGATAAAGATGCTGTTGCCCGACAGCAGATTGTTGTACTCATCGATTTTCGGCTCGAAGTAGTCGATGAATTCCTTCACTTCGTCGAGAAATTCGGGGGGCAGATCTCTTGAAACGCCGCCGATTCGGACGTAGTTGTACGTTAATCGCGCCCCGCAGATTTTCTCGAAGAGCAGGAGAATCTTCTCGCGGTCTCGGAAGGCGTACAGGAACGGCGTGAAGGCGCCGATGTCCATGCCGTAGGTTCCGAAAGCCAATAGGTGGCTGGCGATCCGATTCAGTTCGCATATCAGCACGCGGAGGTATTCGGCGCGTTCGGGGACTTCAAACGACTTCTTCTCATCCGCCGCCATCAGTTTCTCCACCGCCAAGCAGAACCCCCAATTCTGGTTCATGGCGGCGATGTAGTCCATCCGATCGGTAAACGGGATGATTTGCGGATACGACAGATTCTCGGAGTGTTTCTCGAAGCAGCGGTGCAGATAGCCGAGGTGCGGGATGGCTTCTCGGACAACTTCGCCATCAAGTTTCAACTCCAGGCGCAGCACGCCGTGCGTGCTCGGATGCTGGGGGCCCATGTTGACGACCATCTCATCCGAGAAGGGTTGGAGTTCTATGAATTTGCTTTCAAGTTGTGGGGCTGCCATAATGATGTCGTTTAAAATTCAAAGCGAGAATAAGATACTACGCTAACCCAATTTGCCACTCTTATCCGACGAGGCGCAGAAACCAAGTTTTTTCCAACGTGGAAACACAAAATTGATGAAAATTGGCCCAATTAGTCCATAATTTAGCATACACGATCCAAAAACTCGGTTTCTATGTCAAGGGCAGCAACTTGGATATCCTAGTTGAGACAAATCGGCAATCAGATAATCACTTAATTTTCGCATCAAGCGATTATGGCGGCCCAACGAAATTTCCCCGATTGAACCAAGTATGCGATGGCGAGGTAACACTACTAGAAATCCAAGGCGAATCAGAGATTCTCGCCAAAGTCCGCTCAATCTAAAATCCGTGTCGATTGGCGAAATAATCTCGTCAAAGCCGTCAACATAGTGGCGTAACTGTGTCGAAATACCACAGACAAGAAGATCTCCATAAAGCGGCATCTTGCGAAGGATAACAGCGGGTCTATTCTTTAATTGACCGTCAGCCTGAGGAATGCTTGTGAGAATTATGTCACCTTCCTGCATAATCGGGGTTTACCTCTTTGATAAGGTCGGCAGAATACTCCGGCTCGTCGTCGCCGTATGCTTCCCCCAAGGCCCAAATTGATAGATTCAACCATGCCTCACGCTCAGCCTCCATCATATCCCCCGGCAAAACGGTGACCATAAGCCTTGTATTCGGTTTAAGTTCCAAAGGTTCATCCAAGCAGATTTGCTTTCCGTCAAAATGAGCCTGTACAGTTTTCATTGGCATCGGTAATTTTCCTTACACTTGCACGCGTCAATACGGCACGCGCATCCCCCGATAAAATTCGGGATCTTTGTAATCCTTGCGTAACGGGTAGCCATCCCAGTCGTCCGGCATCAAGATCCGCCGCAGATCGCTGTGCCCTTCAAAGGTTATTCCGTAGAGATCATATGCCTCCCGCTCGTGCCAATTCGCGGTTTTCCAGATACCTTCGACGGAGGGGAGGCGCGGTTCTTCTTTGGGCAGGTGAACTTTTAGGACGACAGTGTGGCGGCGGGTCATCGAGAAGAGATGGTAGACGATTTCAAGGTTCGACTCCTTGACGCCCAAGTCAACCCCGCTCAAACACATCAACGAATCAAACGCCAATTCGCTATCTTCGGCGAGATAGGCGCCAATATCGGCGATTGCCTCGGGGGCGATGAGGATGAATGAGTCGAGGACGACCTCCTGATAGGACAAGATTGCGTCACCGAACTTCTCTTTGAGTTTTGTGTAAATTTCTTCCGATGTCACAAGTAATAACGTAGTCTTTAGTGGTTAGTGGATTTCTATCACAGGCGATTGTCCGAACTGTGATTTATGTGATGACTGGACTAAACCTGATGCCTTGAAGCCATTTTGATTCCGGAAAGAAACCGAGTTTTTCACCTTCGGATTGCCTGATTGCGGGACAATCGGTCGGAATTTTTCTTATGTCGCGTCTCTTGCCTACGAAAAACTCGGTTTCTGACGCTCGTGTTAGGTAGTCGCCTCTTTCTGCTCCTCGGTGGCTTCCTCCACGGCTGCGGCAATCTCTTGGTCTTCAAGGTCGGTCTTGGTGTAGAGCCTTCGCAGGAACGGGATGTATGACCGCTTGGCGACCGTTTGCGTTTTAATCTTTTCTTGAAGCTTCAGCAAGCCTTCGATTAAGGCTTCGGGTCGAGGCGGGCAACCGGGCACGTACACGTCAACGGGGATAATTCGATCGACGCCTTTGAGCACGTGATAGCCGTGCTGCCAGTAGGGGCCGCCGCTGGTGGCGCAACTTCCCATGGAGATAACGTATTTGGGTTCCGGCATCTGTTCGTAAAGCCGCTTGATTCGCGTCGCCATCTTCAGGGTGACGGTGCCGGAGATCACCATCAAATCCGATTGGCGCGGCGTGGCGCGCGGGACGCCGGCTCCGAACCGATCCAAATCATAGTTGGATGCCGCGGTCGCCATGAACTCAATGGCGCAGCACGCCAGTCCGAAAGTCATGGGCCACAGCGAGGAAGCCCGCGCCCAATTCGCTACGGCATCCACAGATGTGACGATAACGTTTTTGTCAAGTTTCTCATCAATAATCATAACGAAACACCCTCCGTCTTCGGCGAGGCTCCAACTTCTTCGCGCTTCCCTTGCACCTCCTGCTGAATCGAACGAATCCATTCAAGGTCGCCCTTCGCCCACACATAGGCGAGACCGACCAACAGCACAACGATGAAGATTAACATCTCGACAAACGCGAGCAGGCCGATTCCGCGGAAAACCACCGCCCACGGAAACAGAAACACCACCTCAACGTCGAAAATCAGAAAAATTAGCGCTATCACATAGAAGCGCGTATTGAACTTGATGCGGGTATCACCTATGGGGTCTTCGCCGCATTCATACGGGATGAACTTTTCCTCCATAAAGAGTTTCGTGTGAAGCAGGCGCGACACCGCGAGGTTCAGCGCCACGAAAACGGAACCGACGAATAGGAAAATCAGTACATTTGCGAAGTTAAAGAACATTGCCGCGCTTTCCTTCAAGGTAATTGTGAAAAAGTTCACAAGATCGGACATTAAAAACCGTATGCAAATTGAAGCAGACTAAATTATATATTAGATTTTGATTGTTTGCAACAAAAAATCATGCCCTTCTTAGGGACCATACGCGGATGATTATTCCTAATTGATACGAATTCAAAATCTAATTGTTACAATCAATCGGAAGCGCTCAATGAATTGAGCAACTACAAACTGCCGATTCTTGTAACCTATAGATTCGGAATTAGTATGAAAATCTCCATCACGGTCATTCCTCTGACCCTACCGGGTTGTGGTTGCATTGAGGAAGTTTTCTCATTTGCGATTTGGTTCTGTGTTTGGTATACTAAAGTAACCCAAAACTTTTTATGAAGGAGATTGAAATGACTGAATTTTCAGAAAATCTAGGGCTAGAGGACACCCATCCCATTGATGCGATTGATGAAGAGTACGCTTTGCAGGAGATCGGCAATAACCTTGAATTTCTCCATGACAACAGCAAAAATTTTGACTTGTATTTAGCCTTCAAAGCATATCATGAGGACCGGAATTTTGAGGAGGCGGTAGAGAGATTTGACGCGGCTGCCGCTTATGAGAGGGAGCACGGCGCGCCCGCGGAAACAGGGCCAAGCGGTGAAAAAAGACCGAACGCGACTCTCGTCAAATGTCTCTATTGGCTGGCTGAATCTCACAACAAAGTTGAACAGCGAGATAATGCAATAGAGATATTCGAGACGCTCGCTAGAGATTATGACAGTCACTATCTCGGATTGGCCGCCCGACGGCGCGCGGAAAAGCTGAGGTCGGAGGCGTAAGGACATCGGTATATGGGGAAGCTCGCGGTTTGGATAACGGTCTTGGTTGTGGTCGGGTTGATGGTTGCCATGGTCATCGGCATGCTCAGAATGCCTCAAGCGACTCCCAAGACTTATCCCGCCGATGAAGGACAAAACTATATTGACGTGTCAGGCTATCCATCCAAGATGCGGGAATACTATCAGCTGTTCGCGAACAGATGCAGTCGCTGTCATACACTTGCCCGCCCCATCAACTCCACTTTCACTGCAGAGGAGTGGGAGAAGTACGTCCGGAAAATGATGCGCAAGCCCGGTTCGGGATTGACCCTGAAAACGTCCGCTCAGATTACGGAGTTTCTTGTCTATGACGCGGAGGTTAGGGAGCGGTGAGGGTGGGATTGTGTCTTGGCCGGTTGGAGGGGATGGCGGGACGGTTGGGTTTGGCGTAGGGCATTCTATTTCCCGCTTTTCGGCTACGAATACATCGCTGGAGATTAAGGGAATAGCGAGATTCCAATAGAAATCATAGGAACGGCTATTGAGCCGCGAAGCGCGAGAAGTCAACCAATAAACAAAGAGTGGGAGTAGGCACTGACACGCCGAAAAATTTGCGCTGTCAGTACCTACTCGCACATATCATGCCGGAGATCGGCGCTTCTAATTTGTGGATTCGTCGGAAGATTCATCCTCTACAAGCGATTCCCAATCTTCGGGCCTTTCATCGTAACCGCGTGACTCCCAATAAGCATCGTTATTAGGGTTCAACTGATCTGATTGATTGTCAAGTTCCGCTCGCGTGTACTCGTAATCATCTCGGCGTGGCATCTTGTTCACCTCCTTTCGAGTTAGGTTTGGGGCGCCTCACAAGGACACTGTGTTCCAAAGTGAGGCGCCTGTGAATTCATCCCTGGCGTACCGGAGTTTAGTTTCTCACACAATGATGTCGGCGTTGTGCAGAGCCGTGATTACCATGTCAAGCACAGTGTCCGGATCGCGATCGCTGGTGTCAATCTCGATCGGGTGAAACTGGCGATACTCACCAAGCACTGCTTCGCGTCGGGCGATGGCCTCAAGGTTTCGCTCCTCTGCCGTGACAGGCTCGCCGCGTCCTCGCATCCGCCTCCTGCGATTCTCCTCATTGACAGTAAGCAAGATTACGGCGTCAGGTTTGCGAAGCTCCGGCGGATAACTCCCTTGCCATTCTTGAACGTGATCCGAGTCGCTGTCCAACGCGGAAAAAGCCACGGTACTTGGCCAATAGCGATCCATCACAACGTGCCTTGTCTTAAGCGAGACTTCAGCCATCTCGCTAGCAATGAGATTCGCCGCACGATAGTAGGCGCGACGCCGATTTGGTGGGCGATTGTCAAAGTACGCACGGAGTTCGCGAGACAGATCTGGCGCCTCCAACTTTGGCGGACACTGAAGCAGAGCGGCGTCTAAACAATCTGCGAGCCTAGGCGCTAGGGTAGACTTTCCCGTTGCGTCAAGCCCCTCAATGACGATGAATTGGCTATTCATATTGCCCTCCTCTTTCTTTGAACCTTTGGAAATTGGTTGATACCTGCCTAAGGGCTTCCTCAACGCCTACCTTTAAAATAGGTTCGCTGCTGTAGGAGTACTTGCCTTCAGCGTTGTCGTAAAAGCGTCCGGCGGGATCGACCATCGCGTAACTCTCCGTCATCAACTCATTGCTTTCGGGAACTACGGTAACACCATGGGTTTCGACCAACCGATTGCGTTGAACGAAGTGGTCAAATTGGCTCGGCGTAATCTGAAGATCAGCGAAATGGTCGTCGTTTTGACCTTCAATGGGAAGAACTTGCAACAATTTCCAGCGTTCCGGACTCGCTAACCGAATAAAGCCGGATAAGTCCTCCTGCCAGTTTTCGGACGTTACTACGGTGTTGATTTTCAAACGAATCCCGTGCCGCCTAATAGTCCGAATGATACGCAGATATCGATCTTGTGATATGGGGTGACTGCCACGAACGGCGCGTCCCGACTGCACAAGTGTTGTAGGATTGACGGAGTCAATACTTAACGCGATCATATCTAGGCTGCCATTTAAGTTGCTCAACCATTCATCGGTGATTCTCGATCCGTTCGTTACAATCGAGGTCCGCATCCCAAGTTCCTTTGCCCGTTTAATCAGGTCTGGCAACCAAGAACAGAGTGTGGGTTCTCCGCCGGCGAAATTTATCTTACGAAAAAATTCCGCTTCAGCAAGTTGATTCACAATTTCAGTTGCCTCTTGCTCTGACAAGTAACCTTCGGGAAGCATCATCTCCTGTTTCACATCTTGAAATGTGGCAAAACAGAACCGGCAACGCATGTTGCACGGCTCCCAGAGATGGTAGTTGACTGTGGAAATTCGGTCGGTATTGGGGGTTAACATATTCGATTCTCCTCGTTATTGACTTATTGAGATAGCATGGCTATCCCCTAGACTTGAGAAGACGCGCCGTATGCACGATCCAGAATACAGATTAAATTTGTGACTGTAGAGTCACGAAGTGCGACGCATCAGAGATATGGAAAAACCTCACCGGCGGCGAGGGTATGTATACAAATCGCCACTCGACGAAGTTGGTTGTTAGACATGTGATGCTGCTGCATTAGGGCACGGTGATCCGTGCCAAATGGTTACTTCCGTTGGGGAAATAGAGAGGTTACGCTCTCTTCGGCTTCGCTCATGAAGGCACTCCTTATTGGCGTAAGCTATATCCTTGTGAACAATCCAATATCAAATTTAGATTGCGAACCCTATAGGATTCCCGACACGAGGAGGCGTCAGGACCGGAGTAGATGCGTAAGACATCAATGCGCGAGGTTCATTTTTAAGGATAACATACGAGGGCTTTAATGTCAAGGCAATTTAAGAAAAAAAATCTCAGAGATAGGTCCAGTGGCTTACTCGCTAAGTATTTGGCACTAGTTGAAACCATCAAACGAGTGGATAGCGAGTGCGATAGAGATCCCATCTCCCGATCCCGACCCGGTGGAACGGACATCATATTTCCAACCTCTCTCTACCACTAACAAGTTGCAATGTCTCAATCCGTGTAATCCGTTTAATCTGTGAAAATCCGTGATTCAGACAATCCGCCCCACTCCCCACTGCCTTTACTGACCACTGACCACAGGCCACTGGCCACTGTCTTTCCCCCCTAAAAAAATGCAACTTTACCCAACGCCAAGTGTATATACGCGAAAACTAAACGCACATAAAGGTATAATCCCCCGGAATCCAAACCACTCGGACAACTGGAGAACGAGTAAGATGCGCGACCGCGTTACAATTTCATTGAATCCCCGATTAACCACCCGTTTGACCCGGCTGAGCAAAAGGAAACCATGTTCATCATGCGCTTGTTCGCTCATTCCGCATCGGGCGTTGTCCGGTAAGAAATCACGGATCATTTTTGCGAATGTTAACATCTTGTTCACATCCGGGCGCGTGAGAAACCGCTTCACCACAGGATCCCGCGACTCAATACGATGTGAACGCGATCCCGAATTCGGCGATTTGTTCACCTTTTTGTACCTACTGTTGTACCTATATTTGAGTTCATTTTTCACCAAATACCGCAATAACCTCAACAAAAACGGCTTCAACTGCTCAAAAAACGGCGCTTTGTTCACGTTCTTGTAGCGAATAAACCATTTAGATTGAAAGAGTCGCGCAAATCTGGTATAATTGTAATTGTGCAATGTGGTCGGTTTTGCAACTCGGGCGAATATTCTACAATAAAAGGAGAATTGGACTCATGGAAGCGGTGTTTGATGTCTTTGAGCAGTGGGTGCCATTTCTGGTCTTTTTCATTGGGCTATGGGTATTCGACTGGCGGGTAGTGAGTCGGAGAGAAGACAAAATTGACGAACGATTCAACAAGGCATTAGACAGGTCCGAGGCGCGTTTTATGCACGCTTTGGAAACGCTCAGAGAGGACATGAATGCCCAGAATCAGCGACTCAGAGAGGACATGAATGCTCAGAATAAGAGCCTCAAAGAGGACATGAATGCTCAGAACGAGCGACTCAGCTCGACTTTGTACAAAACTATAGGGAAATATGGTACAATCAGTTGAACATTCAACACTATTCAACTGAGGAGGCGCGCCATAATTCCCCCATTGCTACTAACGCTTTTAACTCCGTTTCAATCCTTGTTTCGACGTTCTAGTTGGATTAAAGCCCAAATCTTGCTTGCCGGGACAATTCTTGCTACTGGCAAGCGAACAGTAACACAAGCCTTGAGAGCGACTGGTCGTTCTGACGACAAAGGCTTTGCCCTATTTCATCATTTGCTCAACCGCGCGGTTTGGTCCCCCTTACAAGCCGCCCGGAAACTTCTACTTATGTTACTGGAGTTCCTTGACGATGGCAAGCAACCTTTGGTTTTTGGGCTTGATGAAACGATTGAACGGCGCTGGGGCCCCAAAATCGAGGCGCGCGGTATTTATCGCGACCCGGCGCGTTCTTCATCAAGCCACTTTGTCAAAGCCAGCGGCTTGCGTTGGATTACATTGATGTGGCTAACACGGATTCCTTGGGCATCATGTATCTGGGCGTTGCCGTTTTTGACAATACTGGCGCCCTCCGAACGTTACTATGAGTCTAAAATAGGTTGCCACAAGAAACTCACGGACTGGGCAAGACAGATTGTGCTTCAACTTCGTCGATGGTTGCCCAATCGTTATTTGGTTGTGGTTGCCGATTATAGCTATGCGGTGTTGGAGTTTCTCGCCGCTTGCCAGGCATTACCCAAGCCGGTGACGATTATTACTCGTTTGCGACTTGATGCGGCATTATATCAACCGCCTCCGCCTTATAGCGGTACGGGGCGTCCTCGTAAGAAAGGCGAACGATTACCTAACTTGGATACCCTTCTTGAAGACCCCAACACGCAATGGAAGAAGGTCACCCTCAATTGGTATAACGAGCAAGAACGAGAAATGGAAATCGTCTCACAGAAAGCCGTTTGGTATAATTCGGGCAAACCCCCGGTGCCAATCCGCTGGGTTTTGGTACGCGACCCCAGTGGCACGCGTAAACCGGTAGCGCTTTTATCTACGGATACGACATGTTGCCCCGAGCAGATAGCCAACTGGTATGTTCGTCGTTGGCGGATGGAAGTCACTTTTGAAGAAGTGCGTTCCCATCTAGGCGTCGAAACCCAAAGACAATGGTCGGACAAAGCGATTGCGCGTACGACTCCGATTCTATTGGGCTTGTTCTCTTGGATAACTCTAGCCGCCCATTTACTGATTCAAGAGAGTCAACTGCGTGTAAGACAAGCGGCATGGTATAAGAAGCCCCTGCCGACTTTCTCCGATGCCATAGGGTGGGTAAGGCAACGGTTCTGGTCTACAGAAGCGGAAAATACTTTTTCAAACGTCGATCAAAACGACGAGATGGTTAAAATCTCCCCCGAATTTCTTCAACGCTTGATTGAAGCAGTCTGTTATGCCACTTAAATGTACAAAGTCGAGCTAAGAGAGGACATGAATGCTCAAAATAAGAGTCTCAGAGAGGACATGAACGCTCAGAACGAGCGACTCAGAGAGGATATGAATGCTCAGAACGAGCGACTCAGAGAGGATATGAACGCTCAGAATAAGAGCCTCAAGGAATCGATCGACCGGCTTGAAGTGCAAATGCTGGCTTATTCCGAGGCACACCAAGCAGACATGGATAGGCTCATCCAAAAGATTGATTCCAACTCTCAAGACTTGCGCGCCGAGATTCGCGAACTGAATCAAAGTCATATTCGTCATTTGGAACATCACATTGAACTGGATAGACGCGCCGAGAAGAAGTAGACCGCGCAATTTGTGACATCTTCATCTCGGGCAACCGACCCCCAGTTGCAATTCGGCGGCTGATAGCGCGGGACAGCCGCCATGCCCTCCCATGATTGTACGATGGATTCAACAATCCTCCCCTTCCGCTCCCTGCCCTCCCAGCCGCCGCGTTGCTGCCAATCATCCAAACCGGATCCTTAAAAATCGCGCCCGATTGAAGAAGAATCTTGGATTGTCACATCGCCAATCCCTCCTCCGTTTATTTCACCCCCGGTTTCCCATCTTTTCCACGCGTCGCGTTTTCTCGTTTTCGGCGTGCGCATGGGGTGGATCGAAACGGCGCGCGCTCCGAAATCGGAAGTAGTTGTTCTGCGATAACCTAAGATCGGGCTTGACTTTTCGGCCGCCATGCATTATGCTTTTTCCACTTGTAAACCTTGGGGTGAGGAAGCATGAACGAGAATCGCGTGTCGCTTGAAGTGAATGTGGCGGGTATCTGCATGAAGACGCCGGTCATGGTGGCGTCGGGGACGTTTGGCTACGGGAGCGAGTACGCGGATTTCGTTGACCTGAATCGGCTTGGCGCAATCGTTGTCAAGGGCATCACAAGCGTGCCGTGGCATGGAAACCCGATGCCGCGAATTATTGAAACGCCGTCGGGGATGCTCAACGCCATCGGATTGCAGAACGTCGGCGTTGACGGCTTCATCTCGGAGAAACTGCCCTACCTGCGAGATTTCGATGTGCCTGTCATAGTCAACATCTGCGGCGAGACGTTGGACGAATACATTGAGGTGACGGAGAAACTTGACGCGGCGAAGGGGGTCGCCGCGGTAGAACTGAACATCTCCTGCCCGAATCTGGATTGCGGCGGCATGAGTTTCGGCGTCGATCCCCGCTTGGCTAGCGAACTCGTTGGGAGTGTGAGAACGAAAACCGGGTTGCCGTTGCTGGTCAAATTATCGCCGAATGTCACGGACATCGCCGAGATTGCTCGCGCCATTGAAGACGCCGGCGCTGATGGGCTTTCCGTGATTAACACGTTGCTCGGCATGGCGATTGACGCCAAGACGCGTCGTCCCCAACTCGCCAACCTGACCGGCGGGCTGTCGGGCCCCGCAATCAAGCCGGTCGCGCTGCGTATGGTGTGGCAGGTCTACAACGCGGTCAAAATCCCCATCGTCGGCATGGGCGGCATCATGACTGGCGAAGACGCGGTTGAGTTTTTCATCGCGGGAGCGTCGGCGGTGGCGGTCGGCACGGCGAACTTCGTCAATCCGCGCGCCTCGCTTGATGTCACAAACGGGATTCGAGAATATCTGGAAAACCACGAATTTGACTCGGTCAAGGAGCTGGTCGGAAATTTGGTAGAGTAGGGATGGAAGGTCATAGGGATCAAGTTAAGGGATTTCGTCTAGTATTGGTGGTGTTCTCCGTAGCAAAACTCTTAACGTAGTCCCCATGGGGTGGGGAAGAAATCTCTATCGCCCCCCACACCGTAGGTGCGGTTTCCAACCGCACCGGCGCCTACGGAAACCAGTGCCATTTATAAGGCATTGAATCGGCGCAAAATATGCCTTAAAACGCTTAACTTGATCCTTATGGGGAGGAAATCTCTATCGCCCCCCACACCGTAGGTGCGGTTTCCAACCGCACCGGCGCCTACGGAAACCAGCGCCATTTATAAGGCATTGAATCGGCGCAACATATGCCTTAAAACGCTTAACTTGATCCTTATGGGGAGGAAATCTCTATCGCCCCCACACCGTAGGTGCGGTTTCCAACCGCACCGGCGCCTACGGAAACCAGCGCCATTTAAGGCATTGAATCGGCGCAAAATATGCCTTAAAACGCTTAACTTGATCCTTATGGGGAGGAAATCTCTATCGCCCCCCACACCGTAGGTGCGGTTTCCAACCGCACCGGTGCCTACGGAAACCAGCGCCATTTATAAGGCATTGAATCGGCGCAACATACGCCTTAAAACGCTTAACTTGATCCTTATGGGGAGGAAATCTCTATCGCCCCCCACACCGTAGGTGCGGTTTCCAACCGCACCGGCGCCTACGGAAACCAGCGCCATTTAAGGCATTGAATCGGCGCAAAATATGCCTTAAAACGCTTAACTTGATCTCTATGGTGCCGAGATTATGAGACATCTCATAACGCTTGATGATTTATCGGACTTCGAGATTCGCCAGATCTTCCGACTCGCCGATCAGATGCGAACGAACTTGGCGGAATGGTCGGACTGCTGCCAGGGCAAGCTGTTGGCGACGCTGTTTTATGAGCCGAGCACGCGAACGCGGCTGTCGTTCGAGAGCGCCATGGAGCGCCTGAACGGACGGACGTTGGGATTCGCCGATCCCCACGCCGCATCGGTCGCCAAGGGCGAGACCATTGCCGATACCGCACGCATGGTAACCAATTACGCCGATCTTATCGTGGTGCGCCACAGATTCGCCGGGGCGGCACGGGTTATGGCACAATACGCCAACATACCGGTCATCAACGGCGGCGATGGCGGCCATGCGCACCCGACGCAGGCGCTTGCCGACATGTACACCGTGATAGCGCGGAAAGGCGAAGTAAAGGGGTTGACGGTCGGCATCTGCGGTGATCTGCGTTATGGGCGGTCGGCTCACTCCTTTGCGCTCGCCATCGCGCGATTTGGGGGCAGACTGGTTCATATCGCGCCGCAGGGTTTTCAGATGCCGGACTGGGTTCTCACGAAAATCAAGTGCCTTTACGGGCAAGAGCCGGAGGAGATCTCCCGACTCGCGCAGGTTATTAGGGAACTGGATGTCATCTATGTGAATCGACTTCAGGAGGAGCGATTGCCGGCGGATGTCGATCCGGGAACAGTACGTTCAAGCTACCTTGTCAACGCCGATGTGATGCGCGGTGCCAAGTCGGATGCGATGATAATGCACCCCCTGCCGCGCGTCAAAGAACTTTCCTACGAGTTGGATGAAGATCCGCGAGCCGCCTATTTCGAGCAGTCGGCAAACGCCATACCGACGCGCATGGCGCTGATAGCCAGCTTGACGGGATATGGAGAACTAAACTTGACACAGGCGCCTACACGCGAAATTGCTGCTGGCGGCGAACGGTGCCTTAACCCGAATTGCGTCACCACGGTTGAAAACTATCTAAAGCCTGAAATTGAGAGGCGCGCCGGCGAAGGATCGATAACGTCGTGCGCCTACTGCGGAGCAATCCCATACCAATACGATTCACACCAATACCAATTGTTTTAAGAATAGTGCACACGACGTTTTAATCATATCATTCGCTTTTTCCGTGGGCGGGGCATCTTGCCCCGCTTTGGAATGACTCAATTCGTACTATTGATACACCGTCATTTTAGAGAAAAGGTATAATCTGGGAGCAAGTCATTTACGATGGATTTCTACAAATATCATGCACTCGGCAACGACTACATCGTCATCGATCCGAGCAAAAACGAAGTTAGTTTGACAGAGGCAAATATCCAGCGTATCTGCCACCGAAACTTCGGCGTCGGATCGGACGGGATTCTTTATGGACCGCTGTTTGATGGCGGAGAGATCTCGTTGAAAATTCTCAATCCCGATGGCAGCGAGGCGGAAAAGAGCGGCAACGGCATCCGCATATTTTCCAAGTACCTCTTTGACGAATCCTACGTTGAAGACAATCGATTCAGACTCCAAACGCTCGGCGGAGAAGTCGCGGTCGAGATTCTGGACGATCAGGCGCGGCGAATCAAGGTCGATATGGGGACCGTAACCTTCATCAGCGATGAAATCCCGGTTAGCGGCGATCGGCGTGAGGTGGTTGACGAACCCCTGAGGGTGGGAGATGAGGAGTTCAAGGTCACGTGCGCTTCCGTCGGCAACCCGCACTGCGTCATTCCGATGCCGGAAATCTCGAAGGAGATGGCGCTCAAACTCGGACCGCATGTGGAAAATCACCCGCTATTTCCGAACAAAATCAACGTCCAACTGCTGAAGATCGTCGATCGCCGCAACATCCGGATTGAGATTTGGGAGCGGGGCGCGGGATACACGTTGGCGTCGGGGAGCAGCAGTTGCGCCGCGGCAAGCGCGGCACACAAGTTGGGGCATGTGGACAGTGAACTCACGGTGCATAGCCCCGGCGGACAGATTGAAATCGAGATTAAATCCGATGGACATATTTTCATGACGGGCGGCGTCACCGGTGTGATGGCGGGTCAATTCAAGCCGGACCTGCGGGAGGAATTGGGCATAAGCGCTTGAGAGATTGTGATTCCGTAGTTTTGCGTTTCCAATGTTGACTAGCATTGCGATCATTCTCCTGAAGCGTACCAAAACTGGAGCGTAGGCGTTCAAATGGCTTCAATACGAAGGAATCGCTTTCCAGCTTCGTTATTCGTATCCGTACTCCTGCATCTGATGTTAGCTGTGTTGCTGTTCCGGACAGTGACGCATGAGTATAAGGAGGAAGAGTTCATCACGCTGGATTGGGTCAAGCTTCCGCCTGAAAAACGTACCGTGAAAACAGAGGTCGCCAAGCGCCCATCGCCAAGAGCGGCAACCCCGAAGACGCTTAGTATACGGCGAAATCGGGTAGATCCGAATCCGAAACCGGTTGAGGTAAAAATAGCTTCCCGCGAATCACTCGTGTTTGTTCAAGATAACCTTGACATCTCTGACACTACACCGGAATCGGGCGCGGCGAATCTGAAAACCGAGGCGAATATACCGGTAAAGTCGGACACTATCAGGCTTCGCGAGACAGGCGGCGAGTCCGGCGCCGGGAACGAAGGACTACGCATAAGCAATGTGCGAAAGCCGAGTAGCGGCAAAGGCAAGTCAAATAGCGTATCCTCATCTATAATTGATTCGACGGGCGCGGTCGATTCTCCGGACACCGAGGATTCAGATTTTTCAGGGCGTGAACTTGTACCCAAGCACAAACTTGGCGCCATCCTATCAGGCGATGGGCCCGACTTGGAGGGACACATCCGACTTGTCAGACTCAAGCATTCACTGTCCGATTGGTGGCAAGATCCGACTGCGCTCCCCAGTTTTATGAAATGGCTCGCCGAGAACACACGACTGCGCGCCGATATGGACTTCAAGGGCGGATCACTTCGGATGACCGATCCGGACATTCTGGACGCGCCGCTTGTCTTCATGACGGGTCACGACAAGGATATTACAATGTCGCGCGGGATGGTAAAGGAAGGACCGTTGACCGGCGCTTTTTCGACAGAGGAGCGCGCCGCCCTGCGAAAATACATCGTCGAGCGCGGGGGGATGCTCTTTTTCGATGACTGCGGGTTTAACGGTCTCTTTGCCCAGCAAGTGTCGCTTGAACTTGAGAAAATCTTCCCGGAGTACCCGCTGGAAAATATCCCGCATAACCACGAACTTTACAAGATCTATTATCAACTTTCTGTGCCGCCCACCGGCGGTGATGTTTATTGGGGATCCGAGAACAATCCGAAGACATCCAAGTTCAAATATCAGAAGGGCATTAGCATCGGACGTCGGCTAAGGGTGATTTACAATCGCAAAGACTATATGTGCGCAATGGAAACAGCGGAAATTCCGAGCCGCACGATGCTTCGTATGCGCCGTTCCTCGGATGTCCACCGTTTTATGACCAACCTCTTGGTCTACACCATGAAGTACGGGGGCAATACGGACAGATCCAATTATAAGCGGTAATCACCGGGTTGCGCCGTTTTCCCCCTTGCCCATCGACTCGCTCCCATGGAAAATATCCTACACCACCCGATTACGACGCTAACAAATCTCATCCGCGCCGGCGAGATCTCCATTGTCGAACTGATTGAATCCACGTTCGCAGAAATTGACAGACACAACCCGCGTCTAAACGTTTTCATTACGCGATTTCGGGAACGGAGCCTTGAGAGCGCGAAACAAACGGAACGAGAGATTCGCGATGGGCAAATTCAGGGAACTCTGCACGGTATTCCGATTGCGCTTAAGGACATCATCCACGTTGCGGGTGAACCGACGCGATGCGGTTCAAAATTCTTTGCGATAGACGCCTCCCAACCGGACGCAACAGTCACGACGAAACTGAAAGCCGCGGGGGCGATAATCGTCGGCAAGACCAATTTGCACGAATTTGCCTACGGCGTGACGACGGAGAACCCGCATTTTGGCGCGACAGCGAACCCGTGGGACACGTCTCGCGTCGCGGGGGGATCGAGTGGCGGCTCGGCAGCGGCTGTCGTCGCCGGCTTATGTGCCGGGGCGCTCGGCAGCGACACCGGCGGATCGATTCGCATTCCGGCGGCGATGTGCGGGGCTGTCGGGCTGAAACCCACCTACGGACGGGTCAGCGTCAGGGGGGTGTTAGAACTCGCGCAATCGCTCGACTGTGTTGGTCCGATCTGCCGCCGTGTCGAGGATGCCGCGATCATGATGAATACGCTTGCGGGACATGACAACGGCGATGTGCATAGCGAGAATCGACCTGTGCCCGACTACACCGAAGCGTTGGAAGATTCCGTCAGTGGAATGAGGGCTGGCGTGCCGAAACAGCATTGCTTTGAAAACCTGGATCCGGATGTGGAGAGCAGTGTCGCCGAAGCGATTGAGGTTCTGGCGACGTTGGGCGTGGAGGTGGTTGAACTCGATCTGCCCTCTATCCCCGATGCGCATCGTGCCACATTGACCCTCTTGATGGCAGAGGCGAGCCATTTTCATGAGAAGCGTCTTGCCGAACATCGAGAGGATTACGGTCTTGATGTGCGCGAAATACTTGAGGACGGTCAAAAACTCTCCGCATCAGACTACGTCGGGGCAGTTCGGTCACGCGAACTTGCGCGGCGTGAATTCGCGCAAGCCTTTGAGGCGGTGGATTTCATTCTCACGCCGACCGTGCCTGTTCCCGCTCCGCTTCGCTCCATGATGGATACCTCCGACGGAAGCGACTCCAACCTGATTCGGCCGCGCTTGACCCAAAACACGCGAATCTTCAATCTGCTCGGTTTGCCCGCGATCTCGGTGCCGTGTGGATTCACGAATGAGGGCTTGCCGGTGGGGCTTCAGGTTGTGGGACGATGGTGGGCTGAGGGGGACCTGCTCCGGGTTGCGCACGCCTACGAGGGCGCGACGCCGTGGCATACGATGCGCCCAAACGACTGAAAAGCGAGGATTTTGTAGGGAATAACGATCGTTATTCCCTACCGCGTAAGTCCTAACGGAAACAAATTATGAAAAAGCGCGCCCCAAAAAATCGTACACTCAAGGGCTTACCGGTGGGGCTTCAGATTGTGGGACGATGGTGGGCTGAAGGGGACCTGCTCCGGGTTGCGCACGCTTACGAGGGCGCGACGCCTTGGCACACGATGCACCCGTACGACTGAAAGGCGGGGCTTTTGTAGGGAATAACGATCGTTATTCCCTACCGCGTAAGTCCTAACGTGAGTGAACAATGAAGAAAAGCGCCCCAAAAAATCGCACACTGACTTGTAGCGAAGAGGAACTTAACCGCCTTTCAGAGGCTATTCTCCAAGTGGAATATCCTATCAGTGAGAAAGAGATTACGGACCAAATCATCGGCGGAGATACGTTTGAAGTTGCCGGCTATCTGCCAAAGGGCTTCGTCAATCTGCTCATCCTCGACCCGCCGTACAATCTTTCAAAGGACTACAACGGACATGTATTCAAGACACAGGCAAAAGACACCTATCAAGAATGGTTCCTAAACGCCATTGAAATTTTGACCCCCGTGCTCGCGGCAGATGCAACGGTTTACGTCTGCTCGGATTGGAAAACATCCGTGTTAATCGCGCCCATCCTCGAATCACATTTTCACGTCCGGAATCGAATCACTTGGGAGCGGGAAAAGGGGCGCGGTGCCAAAACCAACTGGAAAAACAATACGGAGGATATCTGGTTCTGTACGGTTTCGGAGCGTTACTACTTTGATGTGGGAGCGGTGAAACTCAAGCGAAAAGTGAATGCCCCGTATAAAGTTGACGGGATGCCGAAGGATTGGGAAGCGGAGGAGACGGGCAACTATCGCCTCACCCACCCGTCAAACATCTGGACGGACATGACGATTCCTTTTTGGTCTATGCCTGAAAACACGAACCACCCGACACAGAAACCGGAGAAACTGATCGCCAAACTGATTTTAGCCAGTTCAAAAAGGGGCGATTTTGTGTTGGATCCTTTCCTAGGTAGCGGAACCACGGCGGTGGTAGCGAAGAAACTTGGGAGGCGGTTCTGCGGCATAGAACTTAATCGCGAATACTGTTGCTGGGCGCTCAAACGCCTGGAGCTTGCCGGCGGCGATTTGACGATTCAGGGATATGCTGACGGGGTGTTCTGGGAAAGAAACTCCCTAAGCGAGCAGCCGAAACCTACTCGGACGACGCCCCGGCAGAACGTAAGGGTTTGAGGATTTCTATGCTTCCCAAGATCGGAATCGGAATGAAGATTGACAGCAAACACAAGTTGTGCTACGATATGTAAGGGTTGTACATGCCTAAAACTGTTGTTGAGGCCCTTACGAATTGACGGGAATTCGAAAAAACTAAGGTGAAACATGGGAATTAGCACGGAACTTCAATACGCGACGCTGGATGACCTGTTTCTAGACACAAAGAATCCTAGATTCAGTCGGGCTAACGCCGATACGAATCTTTCTCAGGAAGATGTTCTCAAGTTGATGAAAAGATGGGTTCTTGATGAACTCGCCGTGTCTTACTTGGAGAGCGGCTTTTGGACACATGAAGCGCTACTGGTTGTCAGAGAAGAATTGAATGAAAAACAGCGTTTAGTCGTAGTTGAAGGGAATCGACGTCTTGCAGCCCTCAAGTATCTCCGTCGAGCAGTGAAAGGGGAAGAGGTGCCCAAAAAATGGCGATTGCTTGTCGACAATCGAAAGGTGCCTGAAATACTCTTCAATAAAGTCCCTTACATACTGGTTGATTCTCGTGAGGAAATTGAGTCTTTTCTTGGGTTTCGCCATGTTACAGGCATAAAGCAATGGAGCCCGGAGCAGAAAGCGCATTTCATCGCCAAACTGATTGATGAGCGACGCATGAGTTATGAAGAGGTGATGCAAAAAATCGGGAGCAAGACATCGACTGTACGACAACACTATATCTCTCATCGGCTAATCCTACAAATGGAGGACACTTTGGGTGACTTCGCCGATTTGAAAACCGAAGGCCGATTTAGTGTCATGTACCTGTCGCTTCGGACGCACGGTGTGCGGAAGTATCTTGATATAGACATTTTTGCAGAGCCGGCAGCGGCTAAAACACCGGTTCCCAAAACTCGCCTGGAAGCGCTCGGCAACTTTGCGCGATGGTTATTTGGCACAAGTGAGAAACCGCCAATCTTCGCCGATTCGCGACGTGTTGATGATTTCGGCAGAATTCTTGAGTGCCCTGAAGCTGTCGAATATCTCAAAGAAAACAGCGAACCAAACTTTGACCAAGCATTTCGCTTGGCAGGAGGTGATGAATCCCAAATTGCGCGACTCATCAATGAGGCGGCAAACAAGGTCCAACTGGCTCTGAGCCGGGCACATCATTACACGGATTCAGAAGATATTCAGGACGCGGTAAGGAATTTACTAATTGATAATCACCAGTTACTCAGTATTTTTCCTGTAATCCGCAAAGAATTTCGAGATGGACAAATAGAGGACTAATGCTTGCCCTCCCAGACAATGGAATGTCCCGGTCAATCACCAAGCATAACATAGCGTTCGAGTATTTATGCGATTGGATAGAAGGCAGCATCTTGTTTGACGAGACCGAGGACGAATTCTCTGTGACAGACGTTGTTGATGTTTTGATTAGTGAGAACGTCTACGATGAGCCGTACTTCGCCGAGGAGATTGTCCTTGCGGCTTGGAACGAACTCGCGCGTAGAGTCGAATACGTGCGTCCTGAAATTCCGTTCGCGGTAACCGATTCCGAATTAAAACGGATTAATTCATGGCATACGGTGCCCGCCCACAGTTTCTGTGTACTCCTGTCGCTGTCTCAATGCTATAAGACATGGTGGGATTGCGTTTCTGGTAGAGATCGTAACGAACAAGGAGAACTGTTCGAACTAGTGACACAAGAATCGCTCCAAGAGCAGTTTTCAGATTGGCAGGTCAAACGCACAGGTTGGTCGCCTATGAATCCAACGAGACTCCAAGAAGTGGTGAATCAAACTGCCAAATGGCTCGGCGAAACCAGTGGAAATAACGTTGGCGAGAGGACAATTTCAAAAAGAAAGGATGCCGGTCTGGACCTCTTGCTTTTCCGTCCGTTTCCTGACCAGCGAGGAGGGCTTCCGGTATATCTCATGCAGTGCGCAAGTGGTCAAGACTGGGCAACTAAAACAAACCAACCGAACATCGGTCTCTGGGGGAAGTTAATCGATTTCGTCACTCCTCCTCAAAAGGCTTTGGCAATTCCCTTTGCACTCAGCGACGATGATTTCAGAGAACAAAGCGTATTGGTGCAAGGTTTGTTGTTAGATCGATACCGACTACTCGCGGCAGCAAAAAAGCGTGAAGGATGGGAATCGTCTTCACTCAAAGACCGAATCGTTAGATGGGCAACGCCAAGGGTCAATCAATTGCCGCGGGACTAACTGAGTAGGAACCGGAAAAACGGGGTGAAGTGCAACAGTTTTTTTGCCTGTCGTGAGAACTTCCATTTCACGTTACAGATAACGGCTCTTATAGGATTCGAGAGTGAAACTAAGATACCAGCTATTTCCAAGGTCAGTGGGAATAACCGCGCAAATTCAGCAGGTTATTGAATGCTTCAACCTAACCTATGATAGGATAAAATCTCCCGATAATGAACTCAAGAGCAATGAAGTGTTGGACATTTTGAGACCTCATCTTGAAAGTGTCGATTTCACGGTTGAAGCAGGAAAATCAAAAGGAAAGAAAATCCCTGTACCCGTTCTTTTTGGCCTCAACAATAGTGTGGACAAATCGTTCAACGCAGATGGAATTAGCAATGATGGGAGTATTGTACTAGAAGTTGAAGTGGGGCGGGCAGTCGCAAACTATGCCTTCCTTAAAGACATTTTCCAAGCCAGTATGATGTATCCTACTCTCCGCACCTATTTTTCGTGTTTTTAGGATTTAATTGACCTATTCTCCACAGTAGTGAGTGCCGATTGAGGTAAATTATGGTATCCTTCTAGTAACCAAACATTAGGAGGAACTTCAATGGCACAATCTACTTTCACCACGCAAACCATAGATTATCTAGGCATTATTTCTGGCACCTGCCATAAAATCGGCTTAGTCGAAACGATTGATTCATTCGTAGGTGAGACAAACCGTAAAGTCTCTGTAGGTCATGCGGTGAAGGCTATGGTACTTAACGCTTTGGGCTTTGTGGGTCGTCCGCTGTATTTGACGCCTGAATTCTTTTCCAATAAACCGGTCGACTTGTTGATTCACCCGGAATTGCAAGCCAGCGACTTCAATGATGACAGTCTGGGGCGTGCCTTGGACACGTTGTATGAAAAGGGAGTGACCGAAGTTTTTGCCGCGGTGGCAAGTAAAGCGTTAACCATTTTTGGCGTAGAACATCGCTTCGTGCATCTTGATAGCACAACGTTCAGTCTTCACGGCGCCTATGAGGTAGACGGCGCCGATGAAAACGCCGTTCAAGTGACGCATGGCTATTCCAAAGATGGTCGTCACGATTTGAAACAAGTGGTCCTCAATTTAATCTGTTCTTGTCGCTCTCAGATTCCAGTGTGGCTAAAAGCCTTGGATGGGAATCAAGCGGACAAGACCAGTTTTCGCGATACGATAAACTCCTATCTGGCGCAACTTCGAGATGGTGAAACCCCTTATTTTATTGCCGATAGCGCCCTCTATACAGCCGACAACATCAAGGGATTATCAAACGTCCGATGGATTAGCCGAGTGCCGGGAACAATCAAGGCTGTCAAAGAATTGTACCAAACACTTCCACCGGAGGCAATGCAACCGGCAACTGAAGATGGCTATCGTTACCTCTCGGTTGAAAGCCATTACGGCGATGTGGCGCAAAGGTGGTTAATTGTCTATTCGCAAGCGGCTTATCAACGAGAAGTCGCTACGTTGGAGAAAAAGATTGCCAAAGAACGTGAATCGGCAGAAAAATCGCTCCGGCGCTTGAGCAATAAAGAATTCGACACCCAAGTTGCCGCGAGAGAATCGGTATCTACCCTTTCTGCCGGGTGGCGTTATCATGAACCTCAGATTGAACTGACAGAGATTCCTCATTACTCGACGCGAGGTCGTCCGGACAAAGAACAACCGCCGACACGAATCGGTTTCCAAGTCGTTGGTGAGGTTGTTGAGCAGCCGCAAGCCATAGAACAAGCCAAGAACAGCAAAGGCAAGTTTGTGTTGGCGACCAATGAATTAGACGCCACATCTCTTGATGATGAGACGATACTTTCAGCATACAAAGGTCAAAACGTTTCTGTAGAGCGTGGATTCCGATTTCTGAAGGACCCGTTATTTTTCGCTTCCAGTCTATTCTTGGATAAACCGCAACGCATCATGGCGCTTTTAATGGTGATGGGGTTGTCGCTACTGGTTTACGCGCTGGGCGAGCGCTTGATTCGCACTGAACTGAAGGAACAGGAACAAACCATTCCCGACCAAGTCGGCAAACCCACGCAAAGACCAACATTACGCCGCATTTTTCAAGTTTTTGAGGGCATCGATCTTTTATTGATACATCAAGCTGGTGAAACAGAACGGATGGTAGTAAATCTCAAACCCGTTCATCATACAATTATTGACTTGCTCGGCCCGGAAATCAAAAGATGTTATATCCCCGATGGATAGCTGTGGAGAGCAGGTTTCAATATAGTATGTATAATCAGATACAAGATGCACTAATCAAACTGGTCACTAGAAGAATGTCATTTAATTCCAAAATTCGTACTCATCAGGTGCGGAGAGTAGGATGTATGAAGTGGATTTTCTGGTTCTGGCTGTTAGGAACGATTATAGAGGTTCGGATGATTTTCAGCAAGTTTACACGTTTTTGGAAACCTTGTACATCAGCAGTCGATTGATTCTGCCGCTAAAAGGTATCATTCTCATCGGGTATTGAAAGTGGAGTGATTGCACTTTTTTCCTTGAAACGCTTTTCAATTTACTTTGTGGAGTAATTCGCAATATGGAAATCTCCCTAGAATGTCGTTCGCAAGGATAATCTAGTGGCTCCGCGCCGCCTTTCTTACGCCTGTCAACAATCTTATTCGTATGCTATCGCTTGGTTGAAATCTATTGGGAGGAAAATATGGAAATTCCAAAGGATAAACTACTCGAAATCTACGAGCGGATGGCAACCATCCGCCAGTTTGAAGAACGGGTGCGGGAGGAATTCGCCGCGAATCGCATCCCCGGATTCGTCCATCTTTATGCGGGCGAGGAGGCGGTTGCGGTCGGTGTCTGCGCCCATCTCACGGACGAAGACACGATAACCAGCACCCACCGCGGCCACGGGCACTGCATCGCCAAAGGGGTCGATGTGAAAGCGATGATGGCTGAACTCTATGGACGCGCCACCGGCGTCTGCAAGGGCAAAGGCGGCTCGATGCACATCGCCGATCTCGATCGGGGAATGCTTGGCGCCAACGGCATTGTCGGCGGCGGGATTCCGCTGGCGTGCGGCGCCGCGCTGAGCGCGCAAGTGCTCGGAAAGGACAACGTGGCTGTCAGTTTTTTCGGTGACGGCGGCGCCAACGAGGGCAGTTTTCACGAAGGTCTGAATCTCGCTGGCGTTTGGCAACTTCCCGCTATCTTTGTCGCTGAGAACAACGGCTGGGCGGAATCGACGAGCAGCGACTACTCCGTCGCGGGCGCCGACATTGCCGGGCGGGCGAGAGCCTACGGCATGAGGGGCGAGGTTGTTGATGGCTTGGACCTCTTCGATGTTTATGAGAAAGCGGGTAAGGCGATCGCCGCGGCGCGCGCCGGAGAGGGGCCCACGCTCTTGGAGTGCAAGACGTACCGCTTTTACGGCCATCACGAAGGCGACAAGCAGGGCTACAGGTCGCAGGAGGAGGTCGAGGAGTATCGCAAGAACCGTTGCGTCATCAAGAACTTCCGCGGGCGCATGACCGATGAAAAGGTGTTAACCGATGGGGAGTTGGATGAGATTGAGGAACGGGTTGCGGAAACGATAGAATCCGCGGTGGCGTACGCGGCTGACAGCCCGTGGCCCGAGCCGAGCGATGTGACGGAAGATGTCTACGTGAACTACAAGGAGGCGCTATAATGAGCGAAGAACGAGAACTCACCATGGGAGCGGCGATTCGCGAGGCGCTGCACAGTGAGATGGAGCGCGACGACACGGTCATCGTCATGGGCGAGGATGTCGTCGGCGGAGCGGGATCGAAATTGCCGGATGCCGAGGACTGCTGGGGCGGTCCGTTCGGTATCACCGGCGGACTGGTGGGCAAGTACGGACGGAACCGTATCCGAGACACGCCGATTAGCGAGGCGGGTTTCATCGGCGCCGCCATTGGCGCCGCGGCGACGGGTCTCCGACCGGTGGCGGCGCTTATGTTCGTCGATTTCTTCGGCATTCCGATGGATCAGATTTTCAATCAGGGCGCCAAAATCCGTTATATGTTCGGCGGCAAGGCGAAAGTGCCCGTGGTTATCCGCGCCGCAATCGGGGGTGGTATCAACGCCGCGGCGCAGCATTCTCAGTGCCTCTACTCCGTCTTCGCGCACATCCCCGGGTTGAAGGTTGTGGTTCCCTCCACGCCGTATGACGCCAAAGGTTTGATGATAGCGGCTATTCGAGATGACGACCTTGTTTTCTTCCTTGAGCATAAGCGGCTGATGGGGTCGAAGGGGCATGTCCCCGAAGAGTCTTATATCGTTCCCTTGGGCGAGGCGCTGGTGCGGCGCGAAGGCGAGGATGTCACCGTTGTTGCCATCGCGAAGATGATTGACTTGGCGCTGAGCGCGGCGGAGGGGCTTGAAGCCGAAGGGGTGAACGTTGAGGTGATAGACCCCCGCTCGTTAAGCCCGTTGGATGGCAGGACGATTATAGATTCGGTCGAGAAGACGGGACGGCTCGTGATTGTGGATGAGGACACGCCTCGGTGCAACCTCGCCACCGATATCGCCGCCCTGGCGGCGGACGAGGCGTTCTATAGCCTTGAAGCGCCGATTAAGCGCGTCACGCCTCCGCACACGCCTGTCCCCTTCAGCCCGGCGCTGGAGAACGCCTATATTCCGTCTGAAGACCGCGTAGTGACGGCGATTCGGGAGGTGATGGCGGCATGAAGGCAGTTGTCTTTCCCAAGTCCGGATTGATTACCGAGCAGGGAACGCTCCTTCAGTGGACCGCTTCGGAGGGCGACCGTGTCGAGGAAGGTCAACTTCTGTGCGAGGTTGAGACCGAAAAAACCACGATCGAGGTTACCGCGCCCGTTTCGGGGCTTCTGCGGAAAATACTGGTCGCCGAGGGCGGCAAGGGGCCCGTGGGCATGACGCTTGGATGGGTTGGCGAGGCGGATGAGGAGATTCCGGAAGTCAAGGAAGTTCCCGCGCTGCCGGGCGCTACCGTGACGACACCGACTCCCGCAACAGGCGCCAAACCTCGTCCGCAACGCGCCGCGGGCGGCGGTCGGCTGCGCGCCTCGCCGGCTGCGCGGAAACTTGCGGCGGAGAGTGGTATTGATTTGGCTGAAATCTCCGGCAGCGGTCCCGGCGGCGCCGTCACGACCGGGGATGTGGAGCGGGCAATTGAGGCCGCGGCGGCGGAAGCGGACGTTGAGCGCGTGCCGATGAGCTCCATGCGTCGCGCCATCGCCAATCAGACACAGGAGAGTTTTCAGCAGGCGCCGCACTTCTACCTCAGCTTGGAAGCCGACGCGGAATTGCTCTCGGAGGGGCGTCCGGAGGGGATTTCGATTACGCATTGCCTGATTAAGGCGGCGGGTTTGGCGCTCCGCGAGTTTCCCCAAATGCGGGCGCAGCTTCAGGGTCAAGAATTTCTCATCCCCCACGCGGTACACGTCGGATTAATCACGGCGGTGGAGGGCGGCTTGGTGGTTCCGGTGATTCGTGACGCCGATCAGCTCTCGCTCTCCGAGATTGCCGACAAGGTGCGCGCCCTCGTCGAGAACGCCCGTGCGGGCAAACTTTCCGGCGCCGACGCCTCGGGCGCGGCGTTTAGCATAACCAACTTGGGCATGTACGATGTGGAAACGTTTCACGCCATCATCCACACGCCGGAATCCGCCATCCTCGCCGTGGGTGCGGTCATGGAGAAGCCGGTGGTGAAAGATGGGAGCGTGGCGCCCGGAAAACGGATGGCGCTTACCCTGTCGTGCGATCACCGCGTGGTCGATGGCGTCATCGCCGCGCAGTTTCTGGGCCGGCTCAAGGCGCTCTTGGAGGATGGGTCGGAGTTGGGGTTGAGGTAGGGTGTGCACGGAACATCTGTCGTTAAATAGGTGTTCCCCTGGATAATTAACCAAGTTGTATAACTAACCGAAGTTGCCACCTTTATTCGACAGGGGCACAGAAACCGAGTTTTTTCCGACGCGGCAACACAAGAGTGACGAAAATCAGACTAATTTACCTATAACATAGCGAACGTGAACCAAAAACTCGGTTTCTTTGTCGTAGGTAGCAACTTGCAATAACTATGAGGGTTTCCCATGGTCAACGATCAATATCTTCGTGAAATCTGTAATACACTTGAGGGGCCATATCTACGCCCTTTTACTCCCAACCCAAAGTGGCCCGAAGCTCGAATCTTCATCGTTGGCAAAAACCCAGCTACACCGCTGCGAGAAGAATTCGAATCGTTTGAGGCATATTGGCGTTCGCTGACCCAGGATCCAGAGGCATTCGAACGAATTTACAGGCAACAACATAGTTCTGGGTACTCCGACACTACTGGGCGTGCACGCCCATTCCAAGATCAGTTAACTCCAATAAACGTCCTAACTACAAATGCGATGATTTATCCGGGACCGTCAGAAAAAATTCCAAATCCAAAAGAACAAGAAAAAATAGGGGCGAGTTGCTTTCGATTCTTATTTGATGTTTGCAAACCGTCGTCAATACTATTCCATGGAGCCGATGCGGTTAAATTAGCGAACGAAAATTTTGACGTGGAGTTGGATCGCCACCAGCCGATTGAGTGTCAAAATACCGTTATCCATGATCCCAGTACCTGCCACCTGTTCGCGTTCCCCCATTTCACCGGACGTGGCGTGAAAAAGGGTTACAAAGTCGGCGAAATGGATGCAGAGTTGGCTCGACTTGCAGTTCGGATGAAAGAAATTGAACGCTTGACAAATCTAGGCAATGAATGAGAAAGATTTGTTGCGTTTGTCTGACCGTGCCTCGGGAATACGCGGCAGTTCAAGTTAAACATTGGAACCTTAACCGTAATTTGGTGACGCGCAAGGAGACGTGACGGATGCCGGTGAAGCCCTATACCATCGACAAATCCAGAGCCTGCCTGAAACGCTCGGATGAACTCATGGTGCGCGGCTGCCAAGGGCACAAACGCAGCCACGCCATGTTGGAGATGGGTTATCCGGTCTTCACGCAACGCGCCGATGGCGCGCGGTTCTGGGATGTTGACGGCAACGAATACCTTGATTTTCTGCTGGGCTTTGGACCTATCCTTCTCGGCTACAACGATCCCGCCATCAATGCGGCGCTTGGAAAGCAGATAATGGAGGGCACCGTCTTCAGTACCGCCCATCCCAAAGAGTTGGAAATCGCCGAGATGCTGATCAATCGTATCCCGGTGGCGGAGATGGTGGGTTTCCTGATTGGTGGGAGTGCGGTTACCAGCGCCGCGTTGCGTCTGGCGCGGGCGTATACCGGCAGAGAGAAGGTGATTCGGTGCGGCTACCACGGCTGGCACTCCTGGACTCGCCCCGGCGAACCGGGCGTGCCGGCGGGCATCACCGAGCTGACGCTGGATTTCCCTTACGGCGATCTGGACGCGCTGGAGGACCGTTTCAAGCGGCACGACAACCAGGTTGCCTGCGTCATCATGGAGTCGGTGTTGAATGATGGGCCGCCGGAGGGTTTCCTGCAGGGGGTGATTGACATGGCGCACCGCTACGGCGCGCTCGCCGTATTTGACGAAATCAAAGTTGGGTTTCGCGTGGCGATCGGCGGCGGCAGCGAATATTACGGCGTTATGCCGGACTTGGCGACCTACGGCAAAGCGTGTTGCAACGGCTTTCCGGGCGGTTTCGTCGCCGGCAGGAAGGAGATTCTCGGCAGCGAGAAGTGTCAAGCCGCCGGGCTCGCCGCGACGTTTCACTGCGATCTGCCCAGTCTAGTGGCGTTGGAGGTGGTCATCAACGAGTTGGATCGCCGCGACGGCATCGCGTACCAGTGGAAAATCGGCAACCGTCTAATCGAGGGCGTCAACAAAGCGTGCGAAGATGGCGGGTTAGGATACAAATTGATCGGCACAGGTCCCATGCCCACGCCCACAATGCGGGAGGAGGACAGAGACCGATGTATCGCCATGCTTCAGGGGTGTCTGGCGCGCGGTTTCTATCTGCATCCGAGCCATCCGATGTTCTTGAGTTTGGCGCATAGCGAACAAGATATTGAGGATACCATCGCGGCGGTGCAGGAGTCTATCGCCGATCTCAATGCTTGAGAGGACAATATCGTAACGAGGAATTTACACAATCGGACTTGCGCAGTCGGACGCCTCATAACCTCAAGAAGTGACGATTCGTTATGCGTGAAATGTGACGCGTCATTGAATCTTTTACGTATTACGAATTACTTATCATTCTTAGCCTTATCAATGAATCTGGGAAACTCGTGTAAGTAATAATCAATCAGGAGGATACAAAACATGCCATATAGCAACCCATCGTGGGAACAGTTAAGCGCATTGAGGGAACGCATGAGAAACGGCGAAGAGCTCAATATCGCGAACGGGAGACTGGGGATGTCCAAGAGCGACATTGAAGGAATTCTCGGCGGCGATTCCTATGATATGATCGGTGTCGATAGCCAACACGCTCCGTTCAATGAAGAGAAACTGGTGGAGTTCTGTAAGGACGCAAGAGAACTTGACATGCCGGTGCAGTTCCGCATCAAACACACGCGGCACACCTATCTGCTCGGAAATCTTCTCGATCTCGGTCCGGCGGCGATTGTCATCCCGCAGGTTGAAACCGAGGCGACGGTTGATGACGCCATTTCCAATTTCTACTATCCGCCGGTGGGCAAACGGAGTTGGCCTCCCCCCAACGGATGGGGATGGTCGGGCGACGCTGACCAGGCGGAGTACATCAAATGGTGGAACGAGAACGGGATTCTGTCCTTTCAGATTGAATCCGTTGACGCCGTGCTCAATGCGCGGAAACTCGCCAAACCCGGTATTTCCATGATTCACTGGGGCAAGAACGATTTGAATTTTAGTTTGGAGATGTATCCCGAACCGCCGTTCGCGTCGTTTGAGGAGTGCGTGGCGCATGTGCAGAAGCAGATGGAAGGGACAGGCGTTAAAGTTGCGGACGCCATCGCGCCATCCGGGCGGCTGTAGTTTTCGGTTCATGCGGCGGCACAAATGGTGCGTGCGATTTGCTCGTCCCCGGTAGGTGCGGTTTCCAACCGCACCGATGTTCCGACCCGAGTAGGGGAGATCTCCGAATCGCAACTTGCTCGTCATCGGTTGTTCAGTTGAAAATGTAGAAATTCACACGCTTACAAAGCCAGACGACGTTAAACCAAGCCGTCAAAGTAAACGGACGGTTTGCGCTGTACCGCCACGCGCTCGGTCGCGCGGCTCGGTCGTCCTTGCAATCCGATCAGAAACTGTTGCTGATAACCTCGCGCTAACAAGAAAACGGAGGTCATCAAATGCATTTCAAGAGCGTATTAATTATCGCCTTATTGAGTGTTCCAGGCGCCGGTGTCGCGCAAGAACCCACCATCCTTGAGTATGGCAGGGCGGTGTACGCGCTTGCATATTCACCGGTGGATTCCTCGATTATCGCTGCCGCCGGTATCGCCGACAATCGAGAGGACTGCATCATAAAAGTCTGGAATCTGGGGGCAAATAAGACCATCACATTTCAGGGGCACACCGACACTGTCAATGCCGTGGCATTTTCGCCGAGTGGCAGATTGCTTGCCAGTGGAAGCGATGATGGGACGTTTCGACTGTGGGAGGTCATACAACGGCAAAAAAAGCCTGTAATCAAGCAGCACCTGGTCAACGGACTGCCTAAGGAAGTGAAAGCAGTCGCGTTCTCGCCAGATGGACGGTTGCTGGTAACCGCGGGCGAGCATGTAAAAGTATGGAGCGCCCGCACTTTGCAAGAAAGAGTTACGTTTCGGCACAGTAGGCCTGTGTGGGCGTTAGCGTTTTCACCCGATGGTAGATACCTTGCCGCCGGAGAGGGGGGCAATGGAGGCCCCGGTCGCGTGAAGGTTTGGGATTTGCCCAAGCGAAAACTCGCCGCGTCGCTGGAGGCAGATGTATCAGCAGCCACGAGTGTCGTTTTTTCGAGCGACAACCAAACCCTAGCCAGTGGAGGGAGGCGAGGACAAATCAAACTCTGGAGAGTATCGGACTGGCAACTCCGGGGCACGCTTCACCGCGTAGGGGAGGTCGCCGCGCTTGATTTTGCGCCTGATAGCAAGACACTTGCCGCCGGCGGGAGGGATATTTTAAGCCTATGGTCTGCAGAAAATGGTAGGGTAATCGTCTTTTTGCCGGGGCATTCTGGGGTTGGTATGGTCAGGGCAACCGCATTTTCAAATGATGGCGTCCGGCTTGCGAGTGGTAGTGATGATGGAATGGTACGCATTCAGAACATCGAAAAACATTTGCAGCCGGCTGAACAACGACCGATGGTCCGGTTAATCTACCTTGTACCGAGAGACCGTGCGCCTCAGAAAAACATAACGACAAAGATCGATACGGTAATAAGGGATGTACAGCGATTCTATGCGGAACAGATGGAATATTATGGGCATGGCAGAAAATCCTTCGTGTTTGAAACCGATGCGGTTGGAAAAGCGCTAGTGCGTCAAGTTGCCGGGAGGTCGGACGATGAATATTATCATGAGGACACGTGGCTGAAGGTTGGTCAAGAGATTGGGTGGCTGAAACTTGGGCGGGAGATTAGGACGTTAGATCACACGCAAATAGATGTTGTGGTCGTGGATATGAGCCAATTGGTCGATCATAAGTTTTGCGGTCGCGGGAAATTTGCTTGGGATGGGAACGGCAGAGTCATCGTTCCCGCAGACTGTTTGAATATGGGTGTTACTGCGCACGAACTCGGACACGCCTTCGGATTGGAGCATGACTTTCGCAACGGCAACCATATTATGTCTTACGGGTTCAAGCAACCGTTACGCTTGTCAAAATGCGCTGCCGAATGGTTGAACGCTCACCCGTTTTTCAACGACAATCAAGCCGGCTTCAACGAACCGATGACAATCGAGATGTTAACGCCGCTGGCAAATCCGCCTCATGGTGTCATCTTTAACTTTAAGATAGACGATGCGGATGGTCTGCGTCAGAGTATGCTACTTGGCGCGACCGTTGAAGGAGATCCGGCCGGTGGCATCAAATTGTATGACTGTGAATCGTTAAGCGCCGAGAGCGAAATTGTTGAATTTGTCATACCGAAATCATTGGCATACGCCGGCGATGACGTTACACTTCGGGTTATTGATGCGCAGGGCGACTTCTGGCAAAAGGAGTTTTCGGTAGAAGCCGTTCACATCCTTCGTGCGGACGTGAACGAGGATGGGAGGATTTCTGTTGCGGATGTGACGAGCGCGGCGGCTTTCTTGGGACGAAGCGATCCGCGGGCGGTGCTAAAGGCAGACGTGAATGGCGATGGCGTAGTCGATGTGACAGATCTCGTATTGGTTGTCTCCGCTCTGGAAAATGCGAACGGCGCTCCGGCCGCCAATGAAGGTTCGTTGGCGGTTGATCTCCAACGGTGGCTTGCCGAAGCAATGCGAAATAACTCGACAGATCAAATACACCAACAAGGCATTCGCGCGCTGGAGCCGTTGCTAGAGGGGCGGCGTCCGACAGAAACCGCGCTATTGCCAAACTATCCGAATCCGTTCAACCCCGAGACGTGGATGCCGTATCACCTCGCGCGCGACGCCGACGTAGATATAGCGATCTATGACGCGAGAGGCGTATTGGTGCGTCGATTGGAATTAGATTGGCAAGCCGCAGGATTTTACATAGATAGAGCGCACGCCGCATATTGGGATGGCCGAAACAACAGCGGTGAATCCGTCGCAAACGGCGTCTATTTCTATCAACTGCGTGCGGGGGATTATGCACAGGTTCGGCAGATGGCGGTTATCAAGTAACGCTGTAAGCGCGACAGGCGAATCCGAGCTACGAAATGGTCTGTTTGCTAAGTGGCTCACTCGCCAAGTGTAAGAGACATCACGTAACTGTAGGAGCGATCTCCAGGTCGCGACCTGTGCTCTTGGTAGGTGCGGTTTCCAACCGCACCGATGCCAGAAAACGCTAGACGAATACACCAATCTTTTCGCGAGCTAAGGCAGTCAAGAAAAGGAGATTATGGAACAGAGGGGAACGAGGTTAGAAGGCAAAGTCGCTATTGTAACCGGGGCAGGCGCCGTCACCGATGTCGCCGGAACGGGGCAAGCCATGGCGATCTTGTTCGCCAGACACGGCGCGAAGGTGATTGTGGCGGACATGTCGGAGGAGAACGCCCGGAAGACGCTTGACGCGATTGAGGCTGAAGGAGGCACGGCGTCTCTGTTCACGGTCGACGTGACCAAGAACGCCGAATGCAAAGCGATGGTGGACGCGGCGATTGAGCGTTACGGCACCCTGGACATTCTCATAAATAACGTGGGAATCGGCCGCGGCGGTACAGTGCTCGACGTCTCTGAAGAGGAGTGGGATCTCGTGATGAATGTCAATCTCAAGAGCATGATGCTAACCAGCAAGCACGCTATCCCAGCCATGATTGAGGGGGGTGGAGGCGCAATCATAAACTTGTCTTCAATCAACGGTCTGAGGGCTGGCTGGCTAGCCGATGTCCACTACACCGCGGCGAAGGGTGGTGTCATCGCCCTGACCAAGAACATGGCGGTGCATCACGGGCGGGACAACATCCGCGTCAATGCCATTGCCCCCGGACACCTTTACGCATCACTCGTCAGCAGGATTCCCGAGGAACAGCGAGAGCTGCGCCGCCGCGCCGGGCCATTGGGGACGGAGGGGACGGCGTGGGATGTCGCCTGGGCGGCGCTGTTCTTGGCGAGCGATGAAGCGCGATGGATTTCCGGTATCGTGCTGCCGGTTGACGCCGGGCTCATCGCGACTACGCCGCTGTCGATGCTGCCTCATCTGCGATAGGAACAAAGTAACAAATAGTGGTTGCCATAGATATTCAAAGACGTTAGAAAATCCTGCTCGTTTTCCACTTAATCTTTTGACATGCGGACACAGGTGAATGCGTAGGGGTTGGGTCTCCCAACCCGTTGGATGGTGCGCAATGAATTACGCAACACACCTCATTTTATACGTGCAGTGGTCAGTGATTGTTGTCTCTCCCCTTCTCCCACTCGCACCGCTCAATCCAATCCTTGGCGTTGAGGATTAAGCCAAGCGATAAATCCTCATCTTCCGACAACCGCCGAAACTGCGAAATCGCGCCGTCGTATTGGCGCAGGTGATACAGATTGATAGCGAACAACCGCGTGTTTTCAATCCCCAAAACCCGGTGCGGCAAACCGAACGCCGCCGCTTTCACGAGGTAATCGTTAGACGCCGCATGTTCTTGGTCGAGATGTAGTTGACGTCCAATCAGATAATAGGCGAGCCCCCACTCCGGCAGCTCGTCAACCACCTCGTGAAGCAGATTCATCCTTGATGCGCTAGACTCCTCCCCAATCAATACCTGTTTCATGCGCGACCGCGCTGGCGACGATTCGAGCGAGAGCGACGCGAGTTTGGCGTGCGCTTGTCGACTGAGAGCGTCTGACGCGTTGAGCGCCGACACCTCCCGGTACAGCGTTTGAGCGGATTCGTGTTTTCCGGCGCCCCAGTTCAGATCGCCGCGCACGCTTTTCGCTTCGGCGACTTGTCGCGTTGTCGCGGCGGGGTGAGCGATGATTTTCTCCGCCCAATCGTCCGTCAGAGTGTAATCTCCCGCCCGGTAATTGCTGTACATTAGCCCGCGCAGATGGCGCGGATCCCCCGAATCAAACCCGTGAATCCGATTGAATAACTTAGCCGCGCGTGAGAATTCCGATTGGCGATACGCCTTCCACGCATCCGCCGATAGTTGGGCGATCTCGTGCGCGCACCTCTTCTGAAAGATGCTCCGGCGCTTCAGGCGGTGTTCCGCACTAGTCAAGTCTGCGGGAGTCAGAGGAACGGTGCCCAGAAACATCCCCCACTCGTTGCCCAATTCCGCCAAGGATTTGCCGTAAACATCTCTGAAATTCCCGGTCGGGAAAACACGCTTGAACGCCTCTATCCCATAAGTATCCACGAGGTATCGGACAAACGATCCGGCGAGCATGTAGCTGCGTGAGGATGCCTGCGCCCAGAAACCGAGCCCCATGATTTCTTCAAGCGTCGGGGCGACGCCCAACTCCCGCATCGCCTTGCTCCATTGGTGCGGCGTCAATTTCCCCTCGTCCCAATCGGCGGCGACAGCGATGCCTTCGTGCAACCCCAGCTTAAGGCTGACCTTGAAGAACGGATGCCAATCCGTTGTCAATGCGTGAACCATTTCGTGTTTGATGATCGGGTGCGGAAACGGCTCGTAATTGACGTGGTATCCGTAGCCCAACGGGTCTTCGACCAAGGTGTGTCCGGCGCCGATCAAGCGTTTCTTCTGTTCCGGCGATGTGTAGATATAGGCGTTCACCTTTCGTGAGGGCGGAGTCTGGAGATAATCGGTTAGCTGGGCGTACCGAAACTCGTGGTCTCGCGCAATCCGATCGATTTCCCGTTCAACCTTCGAGCCCTTCTCGTAGAAAATCTTGAAATGTTCGGTTTCATGCAGTCCTCCCAACGCACTTTCAATGTGTCCTCGCGTCGGGCGCAAGCCGAGTTCGCCTCTGTTCAGGTAGATAAGTAGGAGTAGGCATGCGAGGACGATGAGTTGAATCCGAGGATATAACTCCGCGAAACACGGTTTGAACCGATAGATTTTCCGCCAATTCAAGGTGAGCGGAAATTGGGGACGTCTACGGCTCTCCAACGTGATGATTGAGATTGACAGGAAGAACCACGCCAACAGAAGCGCCGTTCCACGGGCGATGAGCAGGGCACCGCTGATTGGTATCTGTTCATCGTATATCGGTCCGGGAAAGTAGCCGAAAGCCGCGTGGAAACCGAACACCGGGGGATGGAAGATGAGATTGTAGAGGAACGTCAAAAACGTGGCGATGATATACGCAAAGTATGCGGTATACCCACTCCAACGTTGTTTCAGCCAGAAACCGAAAAACAGACCGACCGCGGTGGCGTAGGCGCAACTGATGACCGGCAAAAGAAGAAAGAACGCCAAACCATCGGAAAAATCGCAGTTCTCCACGCGCAGCGCGTTCAGGGACAGAATGATGAACGGCGCAATCAACAGCGTCAGGTTGGCGCCAAACGTCCTCCAGAAATGGGTTATCACGATCTGGTGAGAATCGCCGGAGGGAAGTTGGATTGCGCGCCTCAGACGGTTTACGCAGGTTACGCTGATATGTGCCCCGGCGAATGCGATGCCGATTGCGAGCACGGCGCAGGCTTCAAATGCCAATAGGTTGAACAGCGGAATGCGAATCAGCGCCAACGCCATCACCGCCAAGATGACGAACCAGAGCCAGTAAGAGATGGATTTGAAGGTCATGTGTCGTTATGTCGCACTAGTATGGCGGGAGGCGCCCATCATACAAGAATCGCGAGCCGGCGGAAATGCTTGTCGATCAACCGACTGGATAAGGAGGACAATAGCAAATCGTGTCGCTATCCGCTCAGTTGATTCTACTTCACAATCACCAACCGCCGCGACGCAACATAATCGCCCGCCCGGAATTGATAAAAATAAATCCCGCTCGCGACCGCTTCCCCGTCTTCGTTCCGTCCGTCCCAATATGCCGCTTTTCCACGCGCCGCGTAATGTCCCGCCACCTGATTCCCGAGCGCCAACCGCCGCACCAGCGTCCCCTTCGTGTCATAAATTGTAATTGTCACCTCCGCCTCCTGCGCGAGACGATACGCTATCCACGTCTCCGGATTGAAGGGGTTCGGGTAATTCGGCAACAGCGATGTCTCTTTCGGCGTCAACGCCGCAAGCAACTGTTGGAGGAAGCGGACTCCCCGTTGAAAATTCGCGTCGCCGACGCCTAAACCCTGCGCTCGCGCAAGCCAGCTCGCGACATCCGCTGCGCTAATTATCGACAGCTCCGGGGAATATGCCGAAGGCGCAGCTCCGTCACCCCCGAGCGCTCCGGCAACCTGAACAAGGTCAAGGATATTCACCACGCCGTCTCCGTTCACGTCTGCGCCCTTCTTGTCCGTCCCGAACCCCTGAGCCACTAACACCAAATCCAAAATATTTACGACCCCATCACCGTTGACATCGGCGGGATTGGTAATCGGAATCACTGTGGCGCCGATATTTTGCCGCACTTCATCCGGGGTTAACGCCCTGTCATACACGCGCACGATAGAGAACGAACCGTTAAAGTTCCGACGTCGTTCATCATACGAATTCGCGCCGATGGATATGTCGTCTAAAGGCAGGCTTGCATCAAAATATACTCCCGGATGTCTACTAACCTCTACGCCGTCTTGATAGGCGATGATTGACTCGCCGTTGATGGAAACAATCGTTACCCACGTCCACACGTTTTCCTCCAGGAAAATGTTCAGCGCTTGTGTGGATTGCTTAAAGCCATCGGCGTGGATGGACATGTCAAGCTCTTGACCGTCAAGCAGCAGCCCTAAGCGAATCCCTTGAAGCCCTTCTCTCGGGCTGCTTTGAAAACCGGCGAACTGATGTTCCTTATTGAACAAATCACCGTTGCGCTTGCAAAGAAATTCAAGCGTCCAGTCGTTCAAGTAGAGTTTAGGATTTGTGTGGACGGGTCCGCCAAAGGTTTGATCTGACGCCGTGGCAGTGTAATAGCGGCGTCGACCGCTCAAACCGATGGACGGAATCTCTATCTCTCCTTCCTCAACCCTTGGGCGCCTGTCGTGCCTATCGGAAGATTGCAATCTTCCGCCAGCCGTGCCCAGATTAACCCAGTGCGCTCTAGTCCCCGGGTTGTTAGAGGCGTCTAGGTGCAGCACCGCGCCGGGAACGGCATTGATAGGTTCAGCGATTTGAGTCTCCAACAGCATCGTCTTTTTGAGATAGATTCCGCCGTCTATGTTTGAGAGCGCGTGAAGGGTATTCGTTTGGCCTCTTTCTACGGAGATAACCTCCTCGGGTAGGTTTATCTCTTGCGCCTTGCCACTGTGGTTGTACACTGCCCATCCATTCGTGAATTCGCGGATGTAAAGACCGGGAATGTCTTCATCGTAGAGCTGCGCTTTGGCGCCGACGGGACGACCAAGGTTGGTATCGTAGAAGTCGTACCAATAATGGCCCGGATCTCCGGTCGCGAGGAATAAAACGTATCCGTCGGAGTGCGTGAGGTGCAGTGCCGTGAAGGCACGTATCCAGCGAAGGTTGGTTGGGCTATCTGCCGGTTCGGTGGGGATACTCCGACCCTCCACGGCGTTGATGCGTGGTTCTCTGAGATTGCTTTCTAACCAAAGCAGAGTTTGTCTAATTCTATTCATTTCCCTGTTGACATCTTCAAAATCGCGATCCGCCGGCACCACGGTTTCCATGAACCCGCCGTTCATGTAAGGTCCGAATCTAGGAATTATTCCAGTACCCACATTGCCCATTATCAGGAAATTCGGGCGGGTTGCGGTGCGGATGCCTCTCAAGATATTTTCATGGGCGCTCAACTCCGCCTCATGTGTAACATAACCCTTCAAGGAAAGACTTTCACCCCCATGATCGAAAAAGATGCCATCGTATAAGCCGCATTTGGATACCGCTATAGCTTTTTGAACAATCATATCCTGAACGTCGGAGTGGGTAAAATTAACTAAACCAACTTCTGGCCTATGAGTGTTAACGATATCACCATTGGCGTCTCTTATCCAATGCGGCCAATCTTTGGGGTATTCGTCAAGCGCGTAGCCTCGCCATCTGATACTAACGAGAAAAACCATGTTCGGATTGATAGAGAGATGTTCATCGCGGCTTTGTACCGCCTCGTCAACGCCGCCCGCGATCTTGAATCCGTTCAAAGTATCCTTAATTGTCAATCCAAAGTGAGGTACGTCGAACCATAGATCATGACGTGCGGCATTTTCGATGCTTGATGGATTGGGGCGATTGAGAACTTGAGGACCCCATCGCGTGATTATCGACGGGTAGTTTCTATTTTCTAACCGCGGTTCAAGCGGAAGCGGCTCCGTTTCGCAGAACTGATCGTAAACGAAATGTGTCAATGATAGCGAATCAAGCGGAGTGTGGTCTGTTATTAGGTTGCGTTCAATTTCCAATCTTTCCAAGGCTTGTAAACTCGCGAGAGGGCTTACATCAATAATCTGATTCCACTGTAGATAAAGAATGGTCAGTTGTGTAAGATTCGCGAGAGGAGTAATATCGGTAATCTGGTTGTTTTGCGCTTGTAGTCTGGTCAGTTGGGTAAGATTGGCGAGGGGAGTCAAATCGGTAATCTGGTTGCCCTCCACGCGCAATACGGTAAGCTGTGTGAGATTCGCGAGCGGAGTCAAATCATTAATGTAATTGTCATTTAATTGTAGAAACGTAAGATTCTTCAAATCTGCCAGTGGAGTAATATCGGAAATGTTGCAACGACCAGCGTCAAGGTAATTTAGCGCCATGAGTTTGGCTATCGGGGTTAGGTCAGAAAGTTGTGGATTATGTCCAATCTTTAACTCGCTCAGATGAATGGCATGCTCCAGCCCTGTGAGATTTGTAATCTGGGTTTCGGTGACTTCCAATCTCTTTAATTGTCCCATGTCCACTTGCGTGATGGGGACACCAGTGGGTAGATTAAGGACCTCCCTAATCGCCCGTCGCAGGTTGGGGTCCGGGATATCGGCAACTTGGGCGCGGGCGGCGGCGCAGAGTATGAGGAGAAGGAATAGCCGGGTGATATGTTTGATCATGGGGATTCTCCCGAATGCGGTATGGCCCTATTCTCCAAACTATTGTGCCGGAAAATCACCGGTTTTTCAAGCGAAAACAGGGAAAGGAAGAAATTGGTCGTTTTGTGGTTGCAGATTGGGGTCACGCAATTACGGGAGGAAAAAACCGATTTGGCTCATGTCAAAACAAAGCGCAGTGCGGCTTTGAGAAACCGAGTTTTGAAGAAAAAACTCGGTTTCAAGAGACTGCCGGAACTAAACGCGCATGACGACGGGCAGTACCATCGGGCGGCGGTCGGTCTTTTTCGCGAAGAAGCGGCGCAGCACGGTACGCACCTCCTCCTGCACGGTTTCGGTCTCGCTCTTGCTCTCCAGACTCATGTGCTCCAGCGCGTGAATAACGACATTCTTGGCTTCGTTCATCAAGTCCTCCGATTCATCCATGTAGACGAATCCTCGGGAAACCATATCGGGTCCGGCGACCAAGTCCCCGCTGTTGGTGTCCAGCACGGTAATCGGAATCACCATGCCGTCTTGTGAAAGTTGATGCCGGTCATGGAGGACGATGTCCTCGACCCCGAGATCGATATGTCCGTCAACCAAGACGCGGCCTGCGGGAATCTTGTCTCGAATTTCGCAGGAGTCGGGCGTGAGCTGCACGCAGTCTCCGTTCTCGGCAACGGTGATGTTTTCGTAGGGAACGCCCACGGTTTCGGCGAGTTCGGCGTGCTGGACAAGGTTGCTGTATTCACCGTGCATCGGCATGAAAAACTTGGGACGCACAAGGTTGAGCATCAACTTCAAATCCTCTCGCGCGCCGTGTCCGGAAACATGAACGTTCGCATTTTTTTCGTTAAGAACGTGCGCGCCGCGCCGCAGGAGGTGGTTGATCATGTGGCCAACCGATCTCTCGTTGCCCGGAATAATTCGAGCGGAGATAACGACGGTATCATCCGGCTCAACCCGCAGAAACGCGTGATTGTCCATTGCCATCAGCGCCATGGCGGAGCGCGGCTCCCCCTGACTACCGGTGCTCAATACGGCGACCTCGTGCGGGCTGAATTGATCGACCTCTCGCGGGTTTATCAGCAGGTCGGGCGGCACGTTCAAGTATCCGAGTTCGGAGGCGGTGCGGATGTTGTTGACCAGTGAGCGCCCGCTGACCGCGACGAGGCGATGGTGCGCTTGCGCGAGTTCCACAAATTGTTGGATACGGTGAAGGCTTGAGGAGAAGGTGGAGAAGAAAAGCCGGCGCTCGACGTTTTGAAAGATCCGGTCGAGATCGTCATAGATGCTGCGTTCAGAAGGGGTCAAGCCGTCCCGATCGGCGTTGGTGCTGTCGGAGACGAGGAGCAGCACGCCTTTTTCGCCGAGCGCCGCCAGCTTGTACGCCTCCGTGAGCCGATTATCGCCGGGCGTGAGGTCAAACTTGAAATCGCCCGTATGAACGATGAGGCCGACCGGCGTGTGGAGCGCGACCGCCACCGCATCGGGAATGCTGTGGGTGACGTGGATAAATTCAAGCTCAAAATTGCCGAGTCGCAGCGGTTCGTCGGGGGTGATGACATGCAGTTCGGCGTCTTTGAGCACGTCGTATTCGCGCAAGCGTCCTTTCGCTATGGCGAGCGTCAAGGCGGTGCCGTAAACGGGAACGTTGATTTGACGCAGGAACAACGCAAGCGCGCCGATGTGATCCTCGTGCGCGTGGGTAAGGATGATGCCTCGCACCTTGTGTCGATTTTCGATGAGATACGTCAAATCGGGGAATACGAGGTCCACGCCGGGCATGTCGGGTTCGGGAAACATGAGACCGGCGTCAATGACGATGAGATCCTCACCGTACTCGTACACCATCATATTCAAGCCGAATTCGCCCAATCCGCCGATGGGAATGATTGACACTCCATTTTCAGTTTTAGACATTCAATTATATACCTCCCTCATCCATCCTTCTGGCAAATCTGTCCCGGTCAAGCCTACGGCGCAACGATCATTTCTATGGTACAACGATCGTTGTACCTTACACGCGTTCACACGACGATGTTCACCAATCGGTTCGGAACGACAATCATCTTTCGCACCGTTTTTCCGGCGACATGTTTTTGCACGCGCGCGTCCGCGAGCGCGGCGGCTTTCGCCTCTTCGCGCGTGGCATCCACGGCGAGTTGTACGCGTCCCCGCAGTTTGCCGTTGACCTGCACGACGATGGTGACTTCTTCGCGCTTGAGCGCTTCCGGATCACAGATTGGCAAAGCCGCGTGAGCGATGAGTTCCGCCTCGCCAAGCCGCCACCATAGCTCTTCGGCGATATGCGGCGCGTAGGGGGCAAGCAGCCGCAGGAACGTCTTCACTACCTCTTTCGGGGCGGATTTCGCTTGCGTGGCGGCATTGACAAATACCATCATGTGGCTGATCGCCGTGTTCATTTTGTCGATGGATTCCGTATCCTCGGTGACATCCTTGATAGCTTGGTTTAGCGCCTTCCACAGTTCCGCATCGCTATCAATAGGCGCCTCCGTCAGTTTGCCGTTGAGTTCACCCGTATCTTCGTCAATCACGAGCCGCCACACCCGTTGAAGAAATCGGTAGACGCCGTCCACGCCGTGCGTCTGCCACGGCGCGCTGACGCTCAGGGGACCGATAAACAGTTCGTACAAACGCAGAGCATCGGCGCCATACGCATCGATTGCCTCCTCCGTCGTCACGATGTTGAAGCGAGACTTGGACATCTTCTCAATCTGCGTGTTTGCCCGCACATCGGATGCCTTGACGAACCATTCCCCTTCCCGTTCCTCCACCTCATTCGGGGAGTAGTATTTGCCGTTATCGTCCTGATAGGAGTAGGCGAGGATCATGCCCTGATTAAAGAGTTTTTGGAACGGCTCCTTCGTAGAGACAAGCCCGCAGTCGTACAGTACCTTGTGCCAAAAGCGCGCGTAGAGCAGGTGCAGCACCGCGTGTTCGGCGCCGCCGACGTAGAGATCGACCGGCATCCAGTATCGTTCCGCCTCGGTAGACCAGGGTTCAAGCGTGTTTTGCGGATCCATGTATCGCAGATAGTACCAACACGATCCCGCCCATTGGGGCATGGTGTTCGTTTCCCTCACGCCTTTCCGCCCGTCCGGCAAGGTGACCATCAGCCAGTCATCGGAGGCGCGCGCCAGGGGCGGCTCGCCATCGGTTGTCGGTTTGTATTCGTCGATTGGCGGTAGTTCCACCGGAAGTTCACTCTCGGGCAACGCCATAATCGTGCCATCTTCCAACTGCACGGTGGGGAAGGGTTCGCCCCAGTAGCGTTGGCGTGAAAACAGCCAATCGCGCAGTCGGTACTGCACCTGACGTTTTGCCTTTCCATCGGCTTCGAGCCGCTCAATCATCTTCGATTTTGCGGTTTGAACGTCGTGACCGTTGAGAAAGTCGCTATTGATGGCGGGACCGTCACCGAGGTAGGGGCCTCCATCGAAATCAGCCGGCGGCTGAACGGTGCGAATAATCGGAAGATTGTGCGCTTCGGCAAACTCCCAGTCACGGTCATCCTGCGCGGGTACCGCCATAATTGCCCCCGTGCCGTACGCCATCAGCACGTAGTCGGCAACCCAGATGGGGATCGCCTTTTCATTCGCGGGGTTGATTGCGTAAGCCCCCGTGAAGACGCCGGTTTTTTCTTTGGCGAGGTCGGTTCGTTGCAGATCGGTTTTGTTCCGCGCCTCCTCGACGTAAGCCTTCACAGCGGAGCGGTTTTCTTCCGTCGCAAGTTTTTCAACCAGCGGATGCTCCGGCGCGAAGACGCAGTAGGTTGCCCCGAACAGCGTATCCGGGCGAGTGGTAAAAACGGAAAATGAAAGATCGGAATCCTCTATCGGAAACGTTATCTCCGCGCCTTCGGATTTGCCTATCCAGTTCCGCTGCATCTCCTTGATCCCTTCGGGCCAATCGAGTTCTTCAATGTCTTCCAGCAAGCGTTCGGCATACGCGGTAATCTTCAGCATCCACTGCCGCATCAGGCGTTGCTCGACGGGATCGCCGGTTTCCACATACTTCCCGTCTTTGACCTCCTCGTTGGAAAGAACCGTTCCCAGCGCCGGGCACCAGTTGACAGGAATGTCATCAAGGTACGCCAACCCTTTGTCGTGGAGTTTCAGGAAAATCCACTGTGTCCATCGATAATAGTCGGGCGAGGACGTGCTTATCTCCCTCTCCCAATCGTAGGAGAAACCGATGCGCTTTATCTGTTCGCGGAATTTGTCGATATTTCGTCTCGTCACGATGGCGGGGTGGATATTCTCGCGCTCGGCGGTGCGTTCGATGGTTAGCCCGAACGAATCCCAGCCCATCGGGTGCAGCACGTTGTAGCCTTGCATACGTTTCATGCGAGCCAACACATCGGTGGAGGTGTAGCCCTTGGGGTGGCCAACGTGCAGCCCCGCCCCGGAGGTGTAAGGAAACATATCAAGGATATAATACTTCGGTTTTCCCTTCCATGCCTCGGGGGCATCCGGGGTACGGAACGTCTTGCGTTCCTCCCAGATACGTTGCCACTTGGGCTCAATGGCGGCGGGATTATATGCGTGTTCCGGCATTTCGGTTCTCCTCAATTCGTCAAATTATGCTAGGTTCTGTTGAGATTTACGTGGAGTGTGTGTCCAATCGTAGGGGCGAGGGCCCCTCGCCCTATGTATCGGGAAACGTAACGAATGGGTTGGGGAACCCAACCCCTACGAAGGAATGTGCGTCTGTGTGGCCCTCTTGATTGTCTCGTTGTGATGAAATATCAACAGAACCTAGTACAAACTGCTCTATTCAGGTCGTGTTTTGTTGGTCTACCAATGGCGATATACTTTGCGTTGGCTAATATCGCGCTTTTTTCTCGCCAATAATGGTTTTCAATAGGATTAACGTAGCTCCGGCAGTTCGCTGTTTGGCGATCGCGGAGTATAGAATGTGAACAAAAGCGCGCTTTTGATGGTATTTGATGGTATCGGGACGATTTTTTCCTGTTTTTGGTGAAAAATACGCTCAAAAAGGTGAACTGCAATAGGCACGGAAAGGTGAACAAACGGCAGATTTTCGGGGCGCGTTCACCTGATGCGCCTCGGCGCTTTCCAGTGATGACGCGGGGTCACGCCCGCGCGAAGGTGAACAAGATGTTAACACCCGCAAAAAGTTCGCCTCTCCATGGGCTAATTTCGCCCGGAAAAACGGGCTTGCATCCACCGAATAACGACGGGTTGACAAAAATTTTTGGGAGCAGTGTCTTCCAAGCATCATGTATTATACTACACACACATAACGTTTTTAAGTTCAAGAAAAAATTGCAACGCGACTTTGGGAAACGAAGATTTTTTTGAAACCGGGATTTTTCCCGAAATGCAGGCGGCAGCAATGTATCGGCAAAATGGACTATACTTCACGCTGCTGAAAATTGCGTGTTTTCAAGCGTCTGGCGGTAGGTGCGGTTGGAAACCGCGAGGATTTCTATCGCACTCATTATTCATTCGCTTGAGGGATTTCTATCGCACTCGTTATCCACTCGTTTGAGGGATCTCTATCGCACTCATTATTCATTCGTTTGATCCTACAGAAGCGCGTAAGTCCCAAGCAAATAAAAAGCCCACCACCGATGGAGCGTTCGATGATGGGCTGTATATCGGGAATCGGTATGAATGCAGTCTAACATCTCCTCAATACGTCACCGCCCATCACGCAAGGCAATCGCAATAAATCCAAAAGATTAACCCCTCCGGCAGCGATGGCAGGGCGATTGCGGATAGACGCGGTTTGGAAAAGCATGATTTCAAACTCCAAATCGGATCTTGCAACTTCGTGGGACATCATTATAATTATACCAAATGAAGGCCATAAAGTCAAACCAATTAGAAAAAACTCGCAAAGCGATTGCGTCTTTTGTAGGATCAAACGAGTGGATAACGAGTGCGATAGCAAATCCCGATAGGGAGTCTTACTCATTGTCCATTCGCTTGAAACGGCGGATGATCCACTGAAAGCCGGCATTCATCGCCCGCAATCGCATAAGTAACGCTCTCCTCAAAACCATGTTTTGGTTAGGTTTGCGAATACAAGCCGGTAATCGGAGATTGGCGTCCCTCTAAGCATGCGCGGGATTGCCTTGAATATTATGATTGACACCAATACAGTCTGTGTGATATTCTTACGTTGGTGGATGGAGTTCAGCCTATTTTAAGGAGCCGATAATTATAATGTCAGAACACTCGGGGAGCGCGAGACAATTGAACGGGTCAATAAAAAAGATAGGTATATGGTTTGGAATTGCCGTGGGCTTTATTACGGTTGTTTCCTTTTGGCGAGGAGTGCCTACCAGAGAAGACATGAATCGGATAGACGATAACATCCGAAGCGATATCAATAACATCCGAAGGGACATGGATAGCATCCGAGGCGACATCAGAGAGTTGCGGGAAGACTATAAAAGATTGCAGACGGCAATTGACACCAAGGTAGACGCGGCGTCCAGTGAAATCCGCACGGAGGTAAATGAGGGTTTCGCGGACATGAAGTCGCTTATCCATGCCTTGCGCGACGAATTGAAGGAAATCAAAACGGAAGTTTGAATCAATAGACAGAATCACCTTGATCACCTGGCGCAGCATGAAAAAGAATGAAAAAACGGGCGTGATTTTTGCCCATTTAAGCGAGCCGCGCGCAAATACAGAGAAGGCTTGATATCCTGCGGTTTACCGATTCATCTCCTTCTCTTGTCAGGCGACAACGCGTTGGAAATCAAGTTTATGCTGAAAATACTGTTTTGTCAATACCTTGAAGAACCCCCATCCACGATTCCTCACAATGCGCCTAAATGGCTTCCTACCATTATTGCCCCGAGTTGCCGCTTGATAATTCGCCTCCGCAGGCGACTTTGCCCGAGAGTTAGACAACAGTGAACAACCCATCGAACCATCCGTGGATACTTTTTATCCCTGTGAATCGGCGTTGACCGTGCCCCCTCCTTCTGCTAGAATATGGCGCACTTGAACGGATCAGAACCTTTCGAATCGAATGCACGGACCGAGCGTGGATGGACTCACTCTGTTGCCTGACGAAAGTAGAAACCTCTCATTGAATTGCCTCTCGCTGGATTTGGAAGTCGGTGTCGAGAATCGCCGTATCCATGCCTTCGCGGCAGTGCGCCCGGATACCGGTGAATCCCGGACATACTCCGGCGGGCGCGTCAATTTGGCTGGAGCGTTAAGAGAGTTGGACGACTTTGCCGATGGCGCAGATTTTCTGCTGGGCCACAACCTGATTGATTTCGATTTGCCCCACCTGCGAGCCGCTGCCCCCAATCTTCGGCTGTTGCAACTGCCTGCAGTAGATACGCTCAGGCTCAATCCCCTAGCCTTCCCGCGCAACCCGTATCACCACTTGGTTAAGCACTACCAGGACGGGCAACTCAAACGCGGACGCATCAACGACCCGGAGCTGGATGCCAGACTTACTTTGGAGGTTTTCGAGGACCAGCAGAAGGCTCTCGGCAATACGTCGCTAGACCTGTTGACAGCGTGGCATTGGCTGACCACGACTGCCGATGGCGCGGGATTCGACAGGTTTTTCGCGTCTATAAGAGGCTCACGGAAGCCGGTCGATGCAGAAGCGTACGTCGCCATTTTCGCGCTTCTAAATGGAAAGGCTTGCCAAACATACGCCCGCGAGGCGATAGTCAATGCAGACCGGCACGGATGGGAGTTGGCTTATGCTTTGGCGTGGATCTCGGTGGCCGGGGGCAATTCGGTCATGCCCCCTTGGGTGCGGCATCAGTTTCCCGAAGCGGGACGGTTGGTGCGCCGGCTGCGCGACACCGCTTGCGTCGATGATGCCTGCGGCTGGTGCCGAGAGCGGCACGACGCACGCAAGGAGCTTTCACGGTGGTTCGGCTTTCCCGACTTTCGGATGACAGATGACGGGCAGCCCATCCAGCGGTCCATCGTCGAAGCCGCGATGGCGAGGGAGCATGCGCTGGGGATTCTGCCGACCGGCAGCGGAAAGTCGCTTTGCTATCAGCTGCCGGCGTTGTCGCGTTACGATAAGACAGGCGCTCTGACGGTTGTGATTTCGCCGTTGGTCGCCCTCATGGCGGATCAGGTGGCGGGGCTTGAGGCGCGGGGCATCGGTTGCGGCGTCACTGTCAACGGGTTGCTGTCAATGCCCGAGCGGGCGGATGCACTTGATCGAGTGCGACTGGGGGATGCGGGAATCGTTATCGTTGCGCCGGAGCAACTTCGCAGCGTCTCCTTCCGTCGGGTTCTGGAGCAGCGCGAAATCGGCGCTTGGGTGCTGGATGAGGCGCATTGTCTGTCGAAATGGGGGCACGACTTTCGACCGGATTACCGTTACGTGGGGCGCTATATCCGCGAGAGGGCCGGGGATGATCCGGCGCCGCCCGTGTTGTGCCTGACCGCGACCGCCAAGCCCGATGTGAAAACGGAAATCGTAGACTATTTCCGTGATGAACTCGACATCGAACTGAAGGTCTTTGACGGTGGCGCCCGACGCACGAATCTGGAGTTTGTGGTCGTGAAAACGTCTGGCGGCGAGAAATTCTCCCATATCCATCAGATTATTACAACAGATTTGCCGACAGATGAACCGAGCGGCGCCATCGTTTACTGCGCCACTCGACAAGGGGCTGAAGAGATTTCCGAGTTTTTGCAGGCAAAAGGCGTGATGGCGAATTACTTCCATGCCGGGCTGCCGCCCGAGACCAAGAACCATGTCCAGCAGAGTTTCATCCGCGGCGACCTGCGGGTGATCGCCGCCACCAACGCCTTCGGCATGGGAATAGACAAGCGGGATGTGCGGCTAGTCATCCATGCCGACATCCCCGGCTCTTTGGAGAACTACTTGCAGGAGGCGGGCCGCGCCGGACGAGACCAGAAGACGGCGCGCTGCGTGCTGCTTTACACGCCTGAAGATGTGGAGCGTCAGTTTGGCATGTCGGCTTATTCTCGGCTGTCACGGCGGGAAATCCACGGAGTGCTGAGGGCATTGCGGAATTTGGATAGGCGAAAGCGATTAGGCGGCGAGGTAGTAGCCACCCCCGGTGAAATCCTGCTTGAGGATGAAGACAAAGCTTTCGAACGGGATTCGGTAACCGACGACAACCGCGTGCGCACAGCGGTGGCGTGGCTGGAGGAGGCAGTGCTGCTGAGCCGAGAGGAGAACTACGTAAGGGTGTTTCCGTCCTCACTGCGCGTGAGGTCAAAGAAGGAGGCGCGCGCCAAGCTGGAAAGGGCGTGTCCAAGAGATTCCTACCGCCGCCAACTGTTGACCATCGTTGAGAGGCTAATCGAGGCGGATCCGGACGAAGGTATTTCTACTGACGAGTTGATGGCGGCAACCGGTCTAACTCCGGAGGGCGTGCGAGGCGCGCTCTATGACTTGGAGCAATCGAGTATAGCAAGCAACGACACCGTGTTGACTGCCTTTGTGCACACAGGGGTAGAACGCTCATCGCGTAAACGCTACGACGAGGCGGCGGCGCTGGAAGGTTCCCTGATAGACATTCTACGCGAAACGGCACCCGATATGGACAAGGGCGAGAGTTCCATGCTGCATCTCCGCATTGCCACGCAACGGCTCAAGGAGGAGGGACATGCCTCCGCCTTGCCGGAACGCCTGTGGCGGATTATTCGAAGCATCGCCGCCGATGGGCGGGGCGAAGGAAGCGGCGGGGGAAGCCTCGGGGTGCGAGGACATGATGGAGAGACTGTACGGGTGACATTACAACGCGAGTGGAATGCGTTGGAGGAGACCGCCAGGCTGCGCCGCGACGCCGCGGTGCGCATCCTCGACCATCTACTTGCCAACCTGCCGCCGGGAAGCCGAGGCACAGATCTGCTTGCGGAAACGACCTTAGGCAAACTGCTTAACGCGGTCAAGTCGGACCAAGTCTTAATGAGCCGAGTCAAGAACCCCGAGAAACTGATGGAGCGTGCCCTACTGTGGCTGCACGAACAGGGGGTCATCCAATTGAATAAAGGCTTGGCGGTGTTCCGGCCTGCGATGACCATATACCTGAAGCCGGAACGCCGCGGTTTCGCTCAGGCGGATTTCGCATCGCTCAAACTCCACTACGATGAGCAGATTCTGCAAATCCATGTTATGGCGGAGTTCGCGCAGCGGGGACTTGGGTCAATGGCTGACGCACTGCGTCTAGCTATGGACTATTTCGTGCTTAATCGAGATGAGTTCCTGCGCCGCTATTTGCCTGACAGAGGCGGGGAAATCTCGCGACAGACCACACCGGAATCGTGGCGAACCATTGTGGAAAGCCTGAGAAATCCGATTCAGCGCCGCATCGTGGCGGACGACCGGGAGCAGACGAACGTGCTAGCGCTCGCGGGCCCCGGCTCCGGCAAGACGCGAGTGTTGGTGCATCGAATCGCCTATCTGGTACGCGCGAAGCGAGAAAATCCTCGCGGTATCTTGGCTCTCGCCTACAACCGGCACGCCGCAGTGGAGATTCGCCGCCGCCTTTCGGAGCTCATCGGCGACGATGCTCGCGGGGTGATGGTATTAACGTGCCACGCACTCGCCATGCGACTGGTCGGCGCCAGTTTCGAGGAACGCGCCCATCGTCTGGACGACAAGGATTTTCAAGGAATACTCAGAGATGCGGCGGCGCTGCTGCGCGGAGAGGGATTGCCGCCGGACGAAGCGGATGAATATCGCGCGCGGCTACTGGCGGGTTTCCGCTGGATATTGGTGGATGAGTACCAAGACATCGGCCCCGATCAGTACGCGCTGATATCCGCGCTGGCGGGCAGAACCCTCTCCAACGAAGACGACAAGCTGAGCCTTTTCGCGGTGGGTGACGACGATCAGAACATCTACGCTTTCAACGGCTCGTCGGTCGAGTTTATCCGCCGCTTCGAAGCCGACTACGGCGCCAAACCCATTTTCCTGACCGACAACTACCGCTCCACCGCGCATATTATCGCGGCGGCAAACGCGGTAATCGCGCCGGCGCGGCAACGGATGAAGACAAGGCATCCCATCGGCATTGACAGGGCGCGGGCGAAAGATCCATCCGGCGGCGCCTGGTCCGAATTGGATCCGGTCGCCCGCGGACGAGTCCAGATACTGTCGGCTGGCGATGACGCCCTCACCCAGGCACAGACAATCATCGCCGAATTGGAGAGGTTGGCGAGTTTAACTCCGGACTGGAACTGGTCGAAATGCGCGGTGATAGCGCGCGAATGGAGTTATCTCGATCCGGTGCGGAGCCTCTGCGAGCTCAAGGGGATTCCGGTTCAGATGGCGAATGAAGACACTTTAAATGTCTGGCGGCTTCGGGAAACTTGTAGTCTGGTGGACTGGCTGCGCTCGCGCGATTCTCGGTTGGTGGGGAGCGGAGACCTGAGCGACTGGCCGGCTCAGCAACCCTCAAACGCTTGGATCGAACTGCTACAGGAGGGCATTGCGGAGTACACGCTGGAGACCGGCGGCGCGGAAACGTCTGTCGATCACTTTATCGAATGGCTGGCGGAGTGGGGACGCGAGGCGCGCCGCCGCCAACGGGGGCTGTTGCTGCTGACCGCCCATCGCGCCAAGGGATTGGAGTTTGACCATGTGGCTGTTTTGGACGGAGGCTGGGATCGGGTTGACTACGGCGAGGAGGCGGATGCCCCGCGGCGGTTGTACTATGTGGCAATGACCCGCGCGCGGCACACGCTCGCATTGGCGCGCCTTCCGGGGGCGCACCCACTGCAGGAAGCCTTGCGGGATTGCCCGTCGGTACTACGGCGCCGGACACCTGTCAACTTCCCTCCAGCGCCATCGGAACTCGGACGCCGCTATAAGCGGCTCAACCTAAGCGATGTTTTTCTAGGCTTCGCCGGGTATAGGAAACCTGGCGATCCGGTGCATCGCGCCATTGCCGCGCTCTCGCCCGGCGATCGATTGCAGGTGCGGGTCGGGCAGACGCGTCGGGAACTTCTGGATTCCAACGGGACAATCGTAGGACAGCTTGCTGCCGGTTTCAAACCGCTACATGGCATGAACTGTTCGTATGCCAAAGTCTTCGCCATCGCCGCTTGGAACCGGGAGCGTTCGGAGCCTCAGTACCGGGATCGCCTTCTATGTGATAGCTGGGAGGTGGTGGTGCCGGAGTTGGTTTTCGAGCCGGATTCGTGATTGTATCGGATATTACGCGAGGAATGGTTGTGACAATACAGAGAGCTAGACTTGATGATATAGAGGGTATAGTCAACGTATTCTGTGACGGCGCTACTTCACAGAACAAATTCTGTCATCTGTTTGACTTGACGGAGGGGCTTCTCGACCACAAACGGAAACAGTTTCAAAGCGCGCTGGAAGACGAATGCGAAGCGCTATTTGTATGGCGGCATGAGACGGGGGAGATAGGCGGGTATGTCTGGGGTATCATAAAACGACCAATCGACACGAGGCGCGTGGGGCAAATTAGCGAACTCGCGGTTGCAACATCTCACAAAAGGAAGGGCATCGGTAGACGACTTTTTCAGGCGTGCATTGGTTGGTTTCGGTCGGAAAATGTACAGCGGGTTGAAGTGAACTTCAACGTGCAGAATCCCGAAGCCTCGGCATTCTGGGTAGGAATGGGTTTCGAACCCTTCTTCGAGACGCGAATCCTTGATGTTTAAAGTGAAGCATATCATTCGTACCGACGATCTTGGATGCATATACAACCGGGTGGCGCTTGATAGCGTCCCATTATCCCTGCGGAACAATTCTTCGTAGGGGTTGGGTCTCCCAACCCATTGCGCGAGGCGGAAATCTCTATCATCCGCCTAGCCATTCACAACCGAACCGTAGGGGCAAGGTCTCCTCGCCTCGTGCCAGGTCGCGGGCATATTTCAAGTATCGATTTACAAACGTGAAAGAGCAAAAGCGGGCGAGGGAACCTCGCCCCTACGATTGCCGGTATATTTTATACGAGTTCAAAATCTAAATGTTACAGTCAATCGGAGGCGCTCAATGAATTGAGCAACTACAAACTGCCGGTTCTTGTAACATATAGATTCGGAATCAGTATTAGATGCGTTTCCCCTGGTTTTTTGCGGAACGGAGTTGACCGCATAGTCCCCTTCTGCTAAAATATCACGTATATGAACGGATCACAATCCTTGAATTGGCGGTAGGGGTTTATTTGTCGCACGCTGGAAGTGATGATGCGGAAAAGGGGTAAACATGCTTGCTACAGTCCAGAGCAGCGCAGTCATGGGCATTGACGCTTACATTGTTCAGGTGGAGATTGACATCGCGGACGGTCTTCCCGCCTTCAATACGGTCGGGTTGCCGGATAGTGCGGTGAAAGAGAGTCGCGAGCGCGTGACGGCGGCAATCAAGAACTCCGGTTTCTACTTCCCGACGACGCGAATCACAGCCAATCTCGCACCTGCCGATGTACGCAAAGAGGGGTCCGCCTTCGATCTGCCGATTGCTCTGGGAGTGTTGTCGGCTACGGCGCAAATCCGCGATAACCCGTTTGACCGCACGCTGGCTTTGGGTGAATTGGCGCTTGACGGAAGCATCCGATCGGTGCGCGGTTGCCTCCCCATCGCGATCAAAGCCAAAGAGAAGGGGTTCACAGGCGCCATTTTGCCGAAGGCGAATGCGAAAGAGGCGGCGATTGTCGATAAGTTGAATGTCTACCCGGTGGAAACGCTGCAGGAAGCGGTGAAATTCTTGAACGGTGAACAAACCATTGAGCCGTTTCAGTATGACATCAGCGAAGCGTTTCAGCAACACTCGGAGTATCTGGTCGATTTCGTCGACGTGAAGGGGCAAGAACACGTCAAACGGGCAATCGAGGTTGCGGCGGCGGGCGGGCACAATTTGATTATGATTGGACCGCCGGGATCCGGCAAAACGATGATTGCGAAGCGGATTCCAACCATCCTGCCCGACATGGCGGTGGACGAAGCGCTTGAAACGACAAAGATTCACAGCATCATGGGCTTGTTGGCGGATGACGTGCCGCTCATAGCCACGCGCCCCTACCGGTCGCCCCATCACACCATCTCGGATGCGGGGTTAATCGGCGGCGGGAAGTTTCCGCACCCCGGCGAGGTCAGCCTTTCACACCACGGCGTGCTGTTTCTTGACGAATTGCCGGAGTTCCGCAAGAATGTGCTCGAGGTGATGCGCCAGCCGCTTGAAGACGGACACGTAACAATCGCGCGGGCGGCGGCATCTTACACGTATCCCGCGAATTTCATGCTTGTGTCCGCGATGAACCCGTGCCCGTGCGGGTATTTCGGCGATCCGACCCGCGACTGCCGATGCTCGCCGCAACAGATTCAGAACTACATCTCTCGCATCTCCGGTCCCCTGCTTGATCGAATCGACCTTCAGGTCGAGGTGCCGGCTGTCAAATACAAGGATTTGTCGAGCGACTTCGCGGGCGAGCCGTCGGCGGATATTCGGGAGCGCGTGCAGAATGCGCGCCGTATCCAACAAGATCGTTTTGACGGGACGACGGTCTACTGCAACGCGAATATGGAATCCAAGCACCTCCGCGAGTTCTGCAAAGTCGAGGAGGACGCCCAAGAACTGCTGCGGGTCGCCATTACGCAGCTCGGCTTGAGCGCCCGCGCATACGACCGTATACTGAAAGTTGCGCGTACCATCGCCGACCTCGGAGGTCGCCGCGCCATTGAGGGGGAGCATGTTTCGGAGGCGATACAGTATCGCAGTTTGGACAGGAGCTTTTGGAATCGGTGACCGATTTAATCAAGGAAGTCTACGCTTGGTAGGAGCGATCTCCAGATCGCGACCTTCCATTCGTGCGGGGCAAGATAGTATCTCTATCGATCAACTGAGTGGATAGCGAAGGCGATAGAAAATCCTACTCGCTATTCACTCATTTGAGGGATCTCTATCGCACTCGCTATTCGCTCGTTTGATCCTACAAAAGACGCAGTTTCTAACGGCGTGGAGTATAACTCCATTTGAGGGGTTCAAATGGTGTACCAAAGGAGGTGCATAATAATGGCTAAGAGGCAAGACAACGTTGTAGATCCGAAAAAACGGATTTACATCGACCCGAAAACTGGAAGAGCAAAAAACACTCCATTTCAAAAGGAAGGCACTAAGTCAATTACTTTGCCAATAGGCAAACCGACAACCAAAGCAAAAAGTAAGTAGCCACAAATAGAGCGGGAGAAATGAAACAAACACCCCCGCTCTTTCTGTGCCTACTCTCCGGCTGGCAGATATTCAATACTAATCCTATCCCGTTAGCGAAAATTGAAATATATGCTTCACGCTGTTGAAAATTGCGTGTTTTCAAGCGTCTGGCGGTAGGTGTGGTTGGAAACCGCGAGGATTTCTATCGCACTCGCTATTCACTCGTTTGAGGGATTTCTATCGCACTCATTATCCATTCGCTTGATCCCCGTCTACGGTAGTGATACGGATTTAAAATCTAAATGTTATACTCGTCAAAAACGCCCGATGAATCGGGCAACTACAATCACCCGACGCGTGTAACTGATTGATTAGGAATTAGTGTGGGTTCCGATTGGGGCGTAAGTCCTAATCCGATGAGCCCATTATTCCAATATCTGATCCAGATTACTCATTACCTTCCGAAACGCTTCGACGTACATGCCCATTAGCTCGAGGTCGTTGGGCGGATTCACGTCGAAAACGTAACAGTGCGAGTCGATGAACTCGACAGCCCTCGGGTAGTCATCTTGCTTATACTTTACGTCGGAATTGTGGCATCTCCAAGGGCAGCCTTTGCCATAGCCCACCCCGTTTTGGAATATCTCCTGCGCCGGGACAGGGAGGCGCTGCCATAGCCCCATCGGTACGCCTTCGGCTTTCATGGCTTCCTGCACCTTGTCGCGGAGTATTCTCGGATGGATATCCAGCCCGAGTTCGTCCGGCTTAAAGCCCACCACGTAGTTGTAATAGACCGGCTCGCACTCGTCCGGAACGTAAGGGGTTTCGATGCCTTTAATCTCCCTCAGACGCTCGGTAAGGAAATTGCAGTTTCCGATGCGGAGACCGTTGTTTTCGTCCAACCTCTTGAGCTGGCTTCTGATAAACGCTTGGCTGAACATGTCCCCCCGATACATCCAGCCCAGCCCGTAAGCGTTGTATTCCTGCTCTTCTCGCTCCCTTCCCGGCACGACAATCTCCCCGAAATACTGCAATAACTTGGCTCTCTCATGCACTGTTTCGTCATTGGTCGTGAATAAGCCGCCTTGGCAGCCGCTGCTAAGGGTTTTTGACGCCTGCGTGCTGTATCCGGCGGCGTCGCCCATAGAACCGCACAGTCTGCCCTTATACCTTGCGCCGTGCGCTTGAGCGACATCCTCTATCACTTTCAGGTTGTGCTTTTCGGCTATCTCAAGCACGGCGTCCATGTGCGCGGGCATACCGTGAATATGCACGGGCATGATGGCTTTTGTGCGTTCCGTTATTTTGGCTTCGATTAGATCCGGGTCTATGCAGTACGTCTTCGGGTGGATATCCACAAAAACGGGTATGGCGTTATGATGCAGCGCCGCCGCGGCGCTTGCCCAGAAGGTAAACGCGGGAACAATAATCTCGTCGCCGGGCTCTATGCCCACGGCTGCCACGCATAGGTGCAGCGCGGCGGTGCCGCTGTTTACGGGAATACAGTATTTTACGCCCATGTATTCTGCCCACTCTTGTGTGAGGCCTTCGTGTTGGATCCGCTGCTGTTCGGTGATTCTAGCGGAGTTGAACACGTCCATCACAGCTTGTTGATCGGCTTCCGTGACATGGGGCCAGGACTGTACGAAACCTTCCGGTACGCTCGGCTTTCCACCCTGTATGGCTAATGTTTGGGACATTTGGAACTCTCCTCTGCGATTTTTGGGTTCCCACAATCGGGACGTTTCTTTCCTGCTGCGCTTAACCCGTTAGAGGGACGGAAGAATAAGCCCCGAGTAGGCATACGCCGGCATTCGTAGGGGTTGGGTTTCCCAACCCGTTTTGCCAATAGGTGAGGGGAGATTTTTATCGCCCTCGTTGTTCACTCGCTCGATCGCGACCATTCAATATCGATGCTGGTGTACCCGTGGGTGTATCGCCGAAGGCGCGGCGGTAAGTCGGATAGGAACTGCTTGCCGGCTTTCGGGATTTCCCACGGAACCTCAATGGAGTGACGCCGATCGCGAAAACCTACGGCGCAAGACAACCGAGCTTCGTCGGTGCGGTTGGTGAAACACGCCGCGTGATAGGTTCGGTGGGCAAACACAATCATGTCCCCCGGATCGGCGAACAGCGGCACCACTCCCGGTACATCAAAACCGTCATAAGGTTTCTCGGCTTCGCCCGCCTTATAAAACGACCTCCTATCTGCTGTCAGGTTGAAACCATTCGGACCTTCCCAGTTCTCGACGTGAGAATCCTCAATGACGCAAAGCCCGCCGTGTTCCGGACGAGATCCGGTCAGGTAGAACCATTTGCCCGATGGCCAAAGCCCGCGATTCAGCACGTCCCCGGAATCCTTCGGCGGCTCGTTCGAGAACCCGCGCCAGTCGGTGTGCCACGCGCCCGGCGGATTGCCCGGCATCCGAATGATGGCGGCGGATCGATGAATTGTCAGGTGATCGGCGCCAATAATATGCCGGTGGATTCGCATAAACGGCTCATATTCCAAGAGTTGCCAAGCGCCCGGACCAGATTCAACCCAAGCGTGTCGAGTGCGACTTTGTCCGGGTTTCAACTCCCTTTCCGGATCCGTCCCGTCAAGCACGGCTTGTTTTAAGCCGTCAACCAGCGCATCCGGCAAGACATCTTTGATGATTGCGAAGCCGTGTGCGTTCAAGCACTCGGACATGAGGTCCAACTGATTGACTTGGAACTCATACGTGTAAGCCAGCTTGGGTTTCTGAATCTGTGAATAGCCTTCCATGAAGAATAGCCTTTCGGAGGCGCTCAATAAATTGAGCAACTACAAACGCCCGATGAATCGGGCAACTACAAACTGCCGGTTGTTGTAGGTTATAGATTCGGAATTGGTGTCAGCGCGTCTTCGGGTACGACTCATCGGGGAAGAGTTCATTGATGCTCGCAAGCGTCTCCTCCACCAGCATGTCGCCGCCTTCAGGGCCCACCCAGTTGGACTTGATGACCGCGCTGTAGTGACCGCCTTCAACGGCGCGCCGTGTCGGAAGGTAGCAACCGTTCCCCGACCCGTCCGCAAGCTGTACGAGGAAGGTTTGCAACGCCTTGCAACGGGCGCGAATGCGAGCGCCGTAGTCCATGAAGAGTTCGAAGGGGTTGGTGGCGAAGACGACATCCCCGAGTCGTATGATGTGGCACTCCGTGTGGTGAATCGGGTTCTCGTCTTGATGCTCGTAGCGATTGACAAGATCGCAGACGGCGCCAAAATGCCAGATGCGATCGAAGCCCCACGGTTGGCGTTTCAGTTCCTCCTGACTCATGTTTGGAATCTGTTTCTCCATCTCGTATTCCTCCCGCGTCACGCGCCGTCGCGGCAGATGCAGAGTTCGCACGAGATGTCGAAACCGGACTTCCCGTTCAGGTCTCGAGGCGAACGCTTGCGCCTCTTCTACGGCGGTCATGATGCGTCGGGCAATGATTCCCTTGTCATCAACGCGTACGCGGTCGCGCAGGTCCTTCTCCTCCCGCCCGTCCAACAGGAGGTGGGGCGACGCGTCGCCGGCCGGGGCGCACTGGGGCAGAAGATGCACTTCCGGACCGTAGCGTTCACGGAGACTGACTCTGACATCGTGCCAGAAGTCGGCGGAGATTTCCTCCTTCCTCTCATCGCACTGCGAGGGGCAAGCCAGATTCACCAGCATACCGGTCAGGGCACCGGAGTCGTCATGGGTGAAAAGCAGATTTACCGCATGATCGTCACAGGCTTCAATGCCGAGGAAATCCTCCCGGTCGGTTGCCCCGTACATCCGCGCCGATCCATCGCGGTAGACGGCGCGGCGGCAGCGCCCCACGACAGCGTAGGCGAAGCCCCGGCCGATTGCCCCCGGTCGCCTGTCCTCCCATGCGGATTCCACGACATCGGCGAGCCGATCCACGAGGAAGGCGCGATACTCGTCCGGCACCATGAAGTGCGGGTCATCCTCAGGCTCCTCGTACATCCCGGAGCGTAAAGGCGGCGCGTTGTGCGTGTGGGTGGCGTTGATGGTGAGCTTGTCGATCTTGAATCCGCGGCAACGACCGGCGAGTTTCGTCCGCAAATCGGACTTGAAACTCTCCGCCGCCAAGTCACAGGATAGGAAGATTGCCTGTTCCAAACTGTCGTTCGGTGTACGGGTTTCGATTGCGAGCGCGGTTGCCGTCAGTGGGCTGATGGCGGTATCGGCTAGCCGCGCGTGAAACTGACCTAGCAACAGCGTTTTCTTTGGCGGGGTGATGTCAATCCGCGACCAACCGATATGTAGTTGTCCTCCGGGCATCTGCCGCTCCTTTTCTCCTTAAGTTTTGGCAATAATTGGGATTCGGCAACTATTGTACCCCGCTTTCGCGGTGCAGTCAACAAACATTACAATTCCACCAGGGGAAACGCGCCTGAATTTTGGGTGATAATGGCGGATAGTGCGATGAAGTGGGGTTGTGGGCGGAAGGATGGAAGGAACGCAGATTGACGCGGTCTCCGACATGGGAGAGGCGATCAAGAGTGTCATGATTGTCGGTTCCCCTGATAAATCCCGTCGTATCTGCAATCCTATCTGAAACAGTGGTCAATACTGTTTGCATTCCGGAAGCAACTTGTGAGATAATGGCCATCGGAAACTCCTTTCGCGTCCTTCTTTAAGGCCTTAAACCGAAATTGCGAGCGGACCGCGCGTGATTACGGCAGAGATACTGAAGTGACCTGGGGCAAGGAAGTTGCGTGTTTTCACGAGTTTTGTAGCGTAGCCGGCACGAACAAGGAATGATTTAGCGAGCGATCAACGAGCGGGATTTGCCCTCGCAGTTACCAACGGATCAAGAGATGGTAATGTCTTTCGTGTCAAAAAGGAGTACAATCCGATGCGACGAGTTCTGTTCTTGAAGTTCAGTTTTTTGTTGAACGCCGTTTTCTTGCTACAGAACAGTTCTGCTCAAGACTATACCCAATGGAGTTTGCCCGAAGACGCCAAGGCACGATTCGGCAAAGGTTGCACATCCCAGATTGCATATTCTCCAGATGGGTCGCGGCTCGCGGTCGCGAGTAGCATCGGCGTGTGGTTCTATGATACGAAAACCGGCGCCGAAGTTGCCCTATGGGCGGTTGATACGGGTTGGTCCACTTCCGTAGCATTTTCGCCCGACGGAAACACGTTTGCCACTGGGAGTTTTACCACTTATAGCTGGTTCACTAAGTCTTCCGATAACACGGTTCAAATCCGGGATGCGAATACCGGGCGGCCTCTTCAGACCTTTGAACATCCGAGTAGAGTCACTTCCGTGGCGTTTTCCCCGGATGGACTAACACTGACTAGCGGAAGTCGGGACAACGCGGCGCGTTTGTGGGCTGTGCGAACCGGGGAAGAGTTGCTAAGCCTTAAAGGTCACACGAGTTCGGTCTCGTCTGTGGCGTTTTCGCCCGATGGACTCATGGTTGCAAGTGGGAGTATTGACGGGACGATTCGTTTGTGGAATGCTCATACCGGAGACATCCTGCACGTTCTTGAGGGACATTCGGGCGGGGTCTGGTGCGTGGCGTTCTCTCCCGACGGGTTCACGCTTGCCAGTGGCAGTCACGACACCACAATTCGGCTGTGGAATTCTCGCACCGGACAATTTGTTCAGACACTTCAGGGGAATACAGATAGGGTTGTTTCCGTAGTATTTTCTCCCGGTGGAGACACGCTTGCGAGTGGGGGATATGACAGGACGGTTCGGTTGTGGAATGTCCGCACCGGGGAGGCCTTGCCAACCCTTATGCAGCACACGCAGACGATCGAATCCATAGCAATCTCGCCTGACGGACTCACGTTGGCAAGCGGGAGTCGGGACAACGCGATTCATTTGTGGGATCTACGCGCCGGGAAACGCTTGCAGACACTTGGTGGTCAAACGGGAAGGGTCAATTCGGTGGTCTTCTCGCCCGATGGGAACACAATGGCTAGTGGAGGTCGGGATGAAATCATTCGACTGTGGGACATGCGAACTGGAGAAAATGTTCAGGAATTTTCCGGGCATACAGGAGAGATAACGTCCGTGGCCTTCTCTCCCGATGGACGCAAGCTTGCCAGTGGAAGCGCGGAATACGACAAGACGATTCGGTTGTGGGATTCGCGTGCCGGGAAACTCCTGCACACCCTTCAGGGGCATCAGAGTAGTGTTAATTCAGTGGCATTCTCTCCCGATGGGTTGATGCTTGCGAGTGGAGGCGGGGGCGATGACAACACGGTCCATGTGTGGAATGCTTTCACCGGCGAACATGTACAGTCTCTTTCCGGTCATACGGATGAGGTCACTTGCGTGGTCTTCTCCTCCGATGGGAATATGCTTGCTAGTGGCAGTAGGGACAAGACAATTCGTACGTGGGATCTCCACAGCGGGAAGACTTTGCGAATCCTCACCGGACATAAGTGGACGATAAATTCCGTCGTGTTTTCCCCCGACGGGCTGATGATTGCCAGCGGAAGTGACGACATGACAATTCGTTTATGGGATGCCCGCACCGGCGAACACCTGCAGACTTTATCCGGGCATGGGGACGCTGTAACTTCCGTAGTCTTCTCTTCCGATGGAAACGTGCTTGCCAGTGGGAGCGGGAATTACGACAGGACGATTCGTCTGTGGGAAGTTCGCACTGGTAAACACTTGCGAACCTTGTCCGGGCATAGGTGGGGAGTCGAGTCTATAGCGTTTTCCCCCAATGGGGACACACTTGTCAGTGGGAGTTGGGATGGCACAATTTTGCTGTGGGACCTGAAAGTTGCCACGACATGGGGCAGTGTTAAACGGATAGAAGTCGGCGATTGGGAGAGGCGATTGTTGAAACTCTCGGCGTCAGCCGCCTCTTTATCTCCGACTAAAACGGGATTACTGCCGAACTACCCCAATCCATTCAATCCGGAAACTTGGATACCGTATCAACTAGCGGAGCCAACAAGGGTCATGTTTACGATTTATGATATGAAAGGGCGGAAGGTTCGGAAGTTGGAGGTGGGACATCAAGCTGCCGGCGTATACCAAAGCCGAAGCCGTGCCGCATATTGGGACGGGCGCAATCATCAAGGGGAGCCGGTGACGAGTGGCTTCTATTTTTGCACGCTGACCGCGGGAGATTTCAGCGCTACTCGGAGAATGCTGGTATACAAATAGATTACCTGATCACCAATTGACATATCAAAGAGGAACAGGGAGTGTTCTTTTACTAATTCATAATCTAAAAGTTACAAGTACCGGCGGTTTGTGGTTGCGCAATTCATTGTGCGTCTTAGATCGATTGTAACATTTAGATTTTGAGATAGTACCAGTCGTAACGCCTATTCTTTACCCAAACGGCAAAAGGTTATAATAATGAAGACTGTAAATCTTCACAATTGACTGCACAATTGACTGGGTGAAGTGTGAGCGTTTCCGCAGCAGCGTAGATTGGGATTCGCTTGAGGCTTGGAGATCGGTTGGAGGGGTTCGGATAGAGGATAATGTGCTGATTACTGCAAGCGGGCCGCGCGTGATTACGGCGGAGATACCGAAGTAATGCCAATCAGTAAATTTGATTAGAATCACTACTGTCCTTCCGTCAGAACATCAAACTGATGTTAAGTCCTAATCTATAAGTTTCACGCATCGGTTGCTGTAGTTGCTCGATTCATCACTTCTTCGTCAGCATATCTTTGATGTCTGAGGGAAATGTCACTTTGTATGTTTTCTCAAAATCCTCAACGCTTTTGTAATCGTTCTGGAACGCAGCAATGAGATTCGCGCCCTTGTTTTCAGCATTTTTCAAATCCGAACGGGACGTTTCCCATTCACCTTGACTCAAACAACACTCAGCTCGATTGTAGTAAGAATCAGGATCTTCGGGGTCTAGCCCTATGGCTTTGTCATAGTCTTTCAAAGCAAGATCTTGTTGTCCTGTCTTGAAGTACGCAGTCCCACGGTTGCTATACGGCTTGGCAAGTTCTGGATTAAGTTCTATCGCCTTTGTATAGTCTTCAATAGCACGTTCATATTTGCCCATGTCATTGTAGACATTGCCGCGATTGTTGTATGGTTCTGCATAATTTGGATCTAGTTCAATAGCTTTTGTGTGATCGTCGATGGCAAGACTATAATGTTCCATCAGCCGCCGGGAGTTACCGCGATTGTTATAGGCTTGAGGAAGATTTGGATCTAGTTCAATCGCCTTATTGTAATCTTTAATAGCATTATCGAGGTTGCCTGAATCGTAGTACGCTAGTCCGCGATTGACATACGCAGGAGCGTAATTGGATTGTAGTTTAATGGCCTTGTTATAATCTTGCATGGCGTTATCAAACTCGCCTTTCTTATTGTATGCAATACCGCGACTGACATACGCTTCGGCATACGCTTCGGTGTAGTCGAAATTAAGTTCAATCGCTTTAGAATATATTTCAATTGCTTTATCGCACTCTCCTAAATCGGAGTAAACGACTCCGAGGTTGTAATACGGCAGGGCAAAGCCTGGGCGCAACTCTATCGCTTTGTTAAAATCTTGAATGGCAGATTCATAGTCAGGGGGCTGTGTAGAGCAATATGCGAGACCGCGATTGCAAAAGGCCTCAAAATAATGTGGGTTGAGCTGTATCGCTGTGGTAAAGTCCTCAAAGGCACGACTAAAGTCGCTTTTTTCATACAACACAAGACCGCGACTGTTATAGGGCATGGGGTAATATGGTTTCAATTCAATGGCTTTGTTAAAGTCCTGAAAAGCGCTATCATGTTTGCCAATGATACGATAAGCAACACCTCGGTTATAATAGACCTCGGCATATTCGGGCTTTCGGTCAATTGCTTCGGAATAGTCCTCAATCGCCCATCCATAATCTCCATTATAGAAATGAGCAAGGCCACGATCGAAATAGACTTCCGCCTCATCGGGGTTTAGTTCAAGCGCTTTTGAGTAGTCCTTAAGAGCACGGTTATAATCGCGGTGGCGGAAATAAGCAAAGCCACGGTTATGATATGCAGTGAACAGCACGGATTTATCCGGATTTTGTGCAATGGCTTCATCGAAATAAGCGATGCTTCGTGCATTCATTTTGTTTGTCCTCTTGAGGTCCGCACAGATTCGGGCGAGGTAGTTTTAGGCGACCGTGTTTTAGGTGGTGCAACATCAACTTTGGCTGAAGAAGTATCTGCCAATTGTTCTTCTTCAAGTGCTATCGATCCTTGTTGCATGATATCGAGTGTCTTTTGTGCAGAACCCAACTTGTCCCAAGCGTTCTGGCGTGCGAAATTCTCAGCATCAGGAAAAATACTTTCTTCAGTTATTCCTGACACAGCGCGTAAAGACGTAAGAATGTGTTCCTTGCCACTTTTTTGCACGATGCAGTGGGCTGCCTCCTCAACTTCGGCGGCTCCAAAGATAAAAACGGATTGCTGGGCAATGATACGGTTGTTCTGATACTTGGGTTGCCATGTGTAGGTCTGATAACTGCTTGTTTCTTCATCTGGTCTAAAAAAGTCCTTAATCTTGTTGTTCATTACCATTTCTGCTGTGACTCGATTGAAACGAGCAACATCATCGATACGAACGGCAAATACCTTGCCATTTTGTGGCTTTGTGGGGGATTCGGAACTTTGGTGACAAGCAAACCAGAGTGCGACTTGTGCATTACGCGTAAAGTCTATCAAACAAGTGGCCGCACCAAAATGCTGAAGTTCAGCAAGTAAGTCCAAATCGGGGCGTCGCTGACCGATTTGCTGATAGTGTCCAAGGAGATGTGCTTTGTTTATAAGTGTCTCATTGATTTTGAGAAGATTCATGGGATCACTTTTTTCTGTGTCAGACATGTGGTAACAGGCGGACGCTTCTATTCCGTAGGTGTCTTTTGAAACGCCTCGAAACAGATATTCCCCATCGTTGAATTGTGATGCCCATTTCAAAAAACTAGCTAGAGTTCTGACATGGCTACACTTCTTTTTTGTCATATCCTATGTCTTTTTGTTCTGCTATTTTAGTATGACACATTCTGCTTTTTGACCAGTTGGCCAGGACTTGAATGGATTTCGATACAATGCCACTACAATTGTGACTAGTAACTCAGCGACTGTAGTTACTCCTGTCGGTATTGTCGCCGTACTTCAAGGCGTGGACCAATAGGTTGGTCATGAATCGGTGAACATCGGGCGATTGTATATCGCGCAGCCTCGCCCGGCTATCGACTTCCGCTGTCTCCATCGAACACATCTAATCTTTGCGGTTATAGACGACAGCTAACCGGCTGCCAATTGAGATTCCTTCTTGAGGGTTTACAACGGGAAATTAGACAAATAATGCGTAAATTGTCTTAACTTGATCCCAATGGCGGTCATTATTCACTCCCTTATCAATAGAGATTTCTTGGCAACCGTAGCACCCCTTGTCGAATACAGTGCAGGAATTATAACAGTGGTATGAGTAAGAGTCAAGACGAAATTGGTAATAGTGACTATTACACTTCATTCCCGTCGTCGTCATGCAAATCTTCACCTAACACCACTTGTAACTTACGCACGGCGTCCAACAACTCGACGGCGTACCTATCGGTGTCCGTCTTTACCAACTCACCCGTACTTCTATCCAGACGCGGTTGGAATACTTGCTGGATTTCGTCCACAACATCCTTAACTAAATCATGAACCTGATTTAGATTCGCGGAAATCCTAGCACGTCGATTTGAACTTGGAGCACGTTCTATCAAATCCACTGGTCTAGAGTGTTTGGACTTCAAAGAGAACACCTGCCGTATCACGCTTATGATGTATTCAATTCGGTCAGAGGAGTCACAGCAGACCATAACATGACTCATAAGCCGTGGTCCTTCATAAAACGTAGGGAAAGCATTACCTTTTTCACACAATCCTTCGGGGTCTATTTCGCTTGGGAGTTTTTCAAAGGGAATGTTCAGTCGCACGACGAACTTGGATCTTCTCCGATCGCTGTAAACAAATGGTCCCTGCATTACAGGGGCATTGTAGGCGATGTACTCTTTTGCGTCTGATGAAGGCTCAACACCGCTGAATTCCCTAATGCGCCTATCAAATTGTAGGAGTAATTCAGCAGCTTCCCGAGACAACTTGTGCGAATATTCTGGTGATGTACGCTGATTCATAACAATTCTCCTTTCACCTTCGTGAAACGACTTTTTGAACCTATTTTACACCGCATCAGGAACTTCTACGCAGCGTTTATCGATCAATCTTGCTACACAGTTATTTTCGGTGTGAACACCTCGGCCAGTTTAATCAGTGTTTCAATGTGCCACTCACCAATTTCCTTGAGCTCGGCCTCTGAAGACTGAATGCTCCCGTTGCGTGATGCAAAGATTAACCTTCTTTTCTGTGTTTTTGGATTACGGGACAACCTCTGTGTCCAGTCGAGCGCGCTGCCAAAATCCGATTCAATTTCCGCCTTGAGATTATAGAGAGCATTGAAGAGTTCTTCACTTTCTCGAATGTGGAAACCTGCGACGACCTCTGTGTCACCTTCTGGAAACCAAGCACGGTAACAACACTCTCCGCGCAAAAGATTCCAGACACGCTCGGTATTTGCTTTGGACCGAAACCTATAACTCCTCCCTCCGATCTGCCCATCAGGCGCGCTTGTCCAATCATGCCGCGCTTCCATAGCCTTACCGAGCGATTCAAAATACAACGTGAACCTTTCTCTGTCATGCATATTTTGAGTGATTGGTCTAGAAAACTCCATTGCCCAATCCTCTCATTCTCCAGCAGCTTCTATCAGATTCCGAACCGGCTGCGCAAAATCCGGAACCCCCATCAACCCCATGGCATCGACAACGTACTCACTTCGTTTCATTCCGTTCAAAACTACCGACACGCCTGGCGACGAAGTAACAAAGTTCAGCGATTTCTGCGATAGAGTCAACTTTCTTTCTTCGGCTTCCAGCGCTTGATCCAATGCCTTTGAGATCGGCTCCATCTGCATTGACGCCGTGCGATTGAAGTGTCCCGTGACGAGCGAGAATAACCTATTGATTGCCCCGACATATTCGCGTTGCATGTCATTCCATTCGGCTTGACGGGCATCCGGGCATGCTTCAATCGTTTGCCCCAAGTAGGCGTGAATCAGGGGGATCAGGTATTGTTGCGCGATCTGCTCCCAGTGGTCGCGACTCTGAATTTGGGGCATGAATCGGGGCAGTTCTTGAGCGAGGTCATAATACAGGGTCGAGTTAGCCGATCTGCTCAATCTTGAAAAAATTCCCCAATCCGTCAGCGTCGTTCGCAACCGATTCTCCGTCCGATTAAGCGCGTTAATCTCGCCATTGATTGCATTCCGATAGTCAAGGTCGGGGTTGTAAGGGTACTGTGCGAGGCGCACCATCCGGTTGCCTTGCACGGCGTTGAGCGGACGATTCACCAATACACCCATCTCAAGCGCCTCCGCTCCCTGAAGCGCGGTCATATCGTTTCCATTGATTGTGTTGTTGACCTCCGTTGAGGCGCCGTGTTCAAAGAGATTGTAGGGGAGTTGGATAATCTTGAAGTGGTTGGCGTCTTGATTGCCGTGTACCGTCCTGGCGGCGTTGAGAGCGGCATCATGACAGCGCTGGAGGGAAGCGTGTTCAAAGTCTGAATTTGGCGACGGAAAGGTGTTGGATGATATGCCGTAGTGACGGATTTTGCCCTCCGCCGCGAAACGCTCCATCTGCACGAAGGCGCGGCGAATGCGGTCATAAAAGGCGTCCCGAATCTCATCAAGATTCGCGAAAGGGGTTCGTTTGCGGGCGTCCGACAGGAAGTATTCCGGGTTGTGCAACAGATAAACGTCTATCGTCTCCAGTTGCAGCCGATCCGAACTGCGCCTCCACTGATCCGCGAGGAAATCGGGGTGGATACAGTGCCAGCAACCATCCATATACTTGACAACGTCTTCCCACGGCTCGCCCTCTCCTTCGCGCCGCATGGCGTCATCCAGATTCTGCCCTTGTATGTAGCCGACCTTTGAAACAACGATTATCTCGCTTCGCTCTAGCTGTCCTTCCGCAATCTTCTCGCTCAAGACATTCCCGATCAAGGTTTCGCTGCCGCCGTCGGTGTAGTTGCTTGAGGTGTCGATAAGATTGCAGCCGGCTTGAATGGCTGCGCGGAGGGTTGCCGCATGTTCCTCGAATCGGTGGTCGACACGGTAGGAGCCGTAGCCGATTTTGGACGCGGTTAGATCTGTGCCCGTGAGTTGACGGAAAGCCGCAGGTTCGAAAGAGGGGTTGCGCTCTCGCATGCGGTCGGCGAATGCCCGCGTTTTGGAAGCGTCGGCACAGCCCTTTATTTTTGCGTTCATGGCATTTTCTCGTGATGGGGAAATGGCGCTATTTGGCGATGGGATCTTAGAGATGGATTCAGTTCAGTTTCGCCTGAAGTTTCCTCATTGCAACCAGCGCTATTTTGTAATCGGGGCTTTCTTCCAATGCTCGCTTGTAGCTGGCGATGGCTTTCGACCACTCGAATCGGTGTTCGAAGACGCGCCCGAGGTTCATGAAAGCGTGGGCGCGTGCCTCGTATCGGGGCGCGACGATCGCTTTCTCAAGCCAGGGTATCGCCGCGTCATAATCGCCGAGCGCAATCAGGGACGCGCCGATGTCGTTGTATGGGTTGCCGAAATCGGGATCGATGGCGATAGCCGTTTTGCACTCGTCAATCGCGTCATGAATTCGTCCCATCATGGAGTACGTCCAACCGAGATAGGTGTGCGCCTCTGCCGTGGGATAAAGTTGGATGGATTTCAGGTACAACTCGATTGCATCGCCAAATTCGCCTCGCATTTGATACTCCAGCGCTTCCTGCCAATACAGGAAGGCGTCTTCTTTTGCCTGTTTTTCATCGGTGTTCATCGCATACAACCTTTTTTGCCAGTCTAATTTGCAAATAGGGGAACGAGCGAAGCCCCAATTTTTACGGCATTAGACGTAAATGCTTTAACCTCCGCTATATGGGTATTAGCGGACGTAAACTGATGTTGCAAGAATGTAGAGAATAACGATCGTTTTCCCTACAGTGAAGTCGGCGAACTGGGTAAGCCCCGCTTATATCAACCCATCTTCTTTCATCCAGTTGACGGTTTGATCGAACGCGGCGACTGTCTGCCGGATATCGTCGTCGGTGTGAGCCGTTGTCGTCATGCCGCTGCCGGGAAAATCAATACCGTTGAGTAACATGCCGCAACGCAGATTCGTGATTAGGTCGGGCCGAGTCACCGTTTTCAACCGTCGATAGTCCCATTCATGCGGATCGAAATCGTTAGCGCGTACCTTCTCCCCGTGCGCGAAAAGCATCCTGATCATGGAAAACTCGCCGTAAGTTGCCCAATCGAGCCCGTGCGCGTCTATGACATCGTTGAATCCTTTTCGAAGGTCGGCGGCGGTGCGATTAATGAGCGGGTGAGGCTCACCGGTTTTGACAATGTTCAACGTGGCGATGGCTGCGGAGGCGGTCAAGGGATTGGCATTGAAAGTTCCGGGGTGAGGCATCTTCTTGCGCTCTTCGGAGGCTTCTTGCTCTTTGATTGAGATTAGATCCAAGATTTCCTTCTTGCCCGCGAGCGCGCCGCCGGGCAAGCCGCCCGCCAAGATTTTGGCTAAACTCGTTAGGTCGGGTGTTACGTCAAAGTACGCTTGAGCGCCGCCGGGCGATACCCGAAACCCTGTAATCACCTCGTCAAAAATCAAGAGAACGCCGTAGTGATGCGTGACTTCGCGCAGTTGCCGCAAGAACTCGCCCTTCGTCGGAATGGTTCCCCACGATCCGCCTGTCGGCTCCAAGATAATACATGCGATGTCGGGATCGGTTTTCAGATATCTCTCAACCGCGGCGATGTCGTTTGGCGGGCAGATTACGGTCGTGTCCAGCACCTCCGCCGGGATTCCGGGCACCGCTTTCCCGAATGGCGGCTGCGCATCTTGAATGACGAAATCGTGCCAACCGTGAAAGTTACCCGCGAATTTTAGCAGTTTGTTTTTGCCGGTGAAAGTACGCGAGAGGCGCAACCCCATCAACGTGGCTTCCGTGCCGGAACTCACGAAACGGACGCGCTCGGCGGAAGGAATGAGTTCTTGCACCAAGTTTGCCCACTCGATTTCAAGCGGATGAGAGGCGCCGTAGTGGGTGCCGCGTTCCATCTGACGTTGCACCGCGTTGACAACGGCGGGATGTCCGTGACCTAACAGCAGCGCGCCGTGACCCGACCAATAGTCAATAAACTCTGTCCCGTCAACACCCCACTTCTTCGATCCCTCCGCTCGATCGACATAGATAGGGAATGGATCCGCATGCCGATTGTCGTGTGTGACACCGTCAGGAAAAATCTGCGCCGCTTGACGGAACAGTTCTTCGTGCTTCTGAAACGTCTTCGAATATCTTTCCAGAATAGTTGACATTCACTCTCTCCTTACACAGAGGATAATAGACATCTTTCCGAAATAGACCTAAGTAGTTACAGTAATCAAGGAAGAGTAGTATTGAAAGGATGGAAGAGTGGAAGGATGGAAGATTCCCGGACTCCCCACCTTCAATCCCCTAGAACGAAAACATGGAATCTAAACAGTACGGATTCGCAATGTTCAACCGAATCTGCATGGTGAAAAATCTGCCGGATTTGCCAATCCGGCAGGAGCGGTCTGGACTTAGACCGAAGTTCAATCTTCAAAATAGTTTATCACATGGATCTATTTTGGAAGTATTTCTATCATTCCTTCATGTTGTCAAACAGATCTCCAAGAATCCGGTAATCGTGGTCAAATGCGAGTTCCGGTAGGGATTGCGGATCGAACATGCGAGCGTCAAGCGCTTCCGCGCTACCCTTCGGGACGCCGGAGACGACCCTGCCGACATACACGATTAACACAACGGCGCGATCTGTGTCGGAGTATACACCCAAGAGGCGATCAAGTTCTACCCCAACGTTTGCTTCCTCTTTGGCTTCGCGAATTGCGGTTTCTTCGGGTGTGTCGCCGATGTCAATGAAACCGGTCGGAAAACTCCAGAAACCGCGTTTAGGCTCGTTCCCGCGTTGAATCAGCAGAATCTTCCCGTCCTTCAGCGCCAATGTCCCCGCTACCGGCTTGGGATCGCGATAGAGGACAAAATCACATGCAGTGCATGCTTGACGACGGCGTCCTTCTATTATCCTGTATTCAAGTCCCTCCCCGCACTTTGGGCAGAAACGGAACTGTGGTCCGTTATCATTGTGGGCATGAGAATTGTCTAGATTTGTGTCGGTCACGGCTTTATTCCCGGAAATATTCCACAAGTCTATGATACATCAAACGCGATAGAATGTCAAACCGGTAATTTGGGGATGGACGTTGCAGGCGTCAAATTCCGATTGTTTACTCGGCTCTGGATGGAGTATTATATCTGGGGCTTGCGCGAGTTGCCTCCGATTCATAGACGGGGTTGAGGGGGCAACGTAATGAGTAACACGTAAAAAATTCATTTTGTTGAAACGCATATCGTTGTGGCTTGCCACGATATGCCGCCAAAGGAGAACGGATGCGCTCTTTGATTTGGATTATGGTACCGCTGTTGATTATCTGTATCCTGCTTGCTTCGCGATTTGTCAGTTGGGAGCGTCTAAAAGGGGAGAATCCGGAGGTGGCGGAATATGTCAATGAGGGGACCGCCCTGCTGCAAGGCGTCAACCCCGACTATCAAGGCGCCGCCCAAGCCTTTGCCCGCGCGGTTGAGAAGAATCCAAATCATGCGCTCGCTGTCATCCGGCGCGGACTTGCATACTACCGCCTCGGCGAATATCGTAAAGCAATTTCGGATTACGATCGGGTGATCGAGTTAAAGCGGTACCAAGCGGATGCATATTATAGCCGCGGTGACGCCTACCGGGAATTAGGAGATTACCAACAAGCACTTGCCGATTACACGGCATCGCTTGAGGAGAGGTGGGCGGCGTTTGTCGTATGGAAGAGGGCGGAAGTATATCTCCAGATTGACGACCAGCGACGCGCGATTGCGGACTATACCGCCGTTATCCAACGCAAGGGCGGCGCGGCCGCATATTATCAGCGGGGACGAGCCTATATGCGGCTACATGATAATGAACTCGCGCTTGACGATTTCAACACGGGGATTGAGATAGAGCCGGAGTTTACGGAAGCGTACCTTAGCCGCGCCGAAACCCATGAACGCTTGGATTTGCCACAGCTTGCAGAATCGGACTATCTCAAAGTCATTGAACTGGCAACAGCCGAGATTCGGATGTGGGAGGAAAATCATCCGATTTTGGGACCGGTCTACTATCGCAGGGGCTTTGCCCACCAGCGTTTGGGACATATCAATCGGGCGCGCGCCGACTATGAGATGGCGGTTAAACTTCAACCTGGCGGGGAAATCGGTCAACAAGCCGCCGCGAGAATGCACACGCTCTTGCCGCGTCATTCCAAGGAGGCGCGCAAAGCCGATTCCAGGTCCGAATAGCGAAATTCATAACCCATCGACAAAGTTCTCTGCGGAAGAACGCGCTGACTCATCAGCACAAAATCGGTGAACTCGCCGAAGCGCAACCTCAAGCCAAAAGTAGGCACCGGAAAAAGGGTGGGGCGCCGGATAAGCCGACCAAGCGTCTTTGTGAACTCGGTGTTTCTTACAGGATTCGGGGTGGTGGCATTAAGGGCGCCGGTTACGTGTTGATTCTCTATGGCATAGAGTATGATACCCGCCACGTCGTCAATATGAATCCATGACATCCACTGCGTTCCGCTTCCCAGTCTGCCGCCCGCGCCTATGTAAAACGGGGGAAGCATGGTTTGGAGTAATCCGCCGCCTTTGCCAAGCACATGGCCCAACCGGAGGTGTACCACCCGGATTCCCATAGCCTCCGCCTTTTGCGCCGCCAACTCCCAATCTTGACAAACTTCGGCGAGGAAGTCGTCACCCGATGGGGAATCCTCCGTGAATTCTTGATCGCCGGTCTCGCCGTAAAATCCGATCGCCGAGGCGCACACCAGCGCCTCCGGCTTTGTCTCGGCTTTCGATAGAGATTCCACGAGCCGATTCGTCGAATTGACGCGACTTTCTCGAATCCGCCGTTTCTTGTCAGGATTCCACCTTGCTCCAATGGTTTCGCCAGCGAGATGAACGACCGCTCCACAATTGGATAAGGTTGAAGCCGGTATAAGTTCAATGTCCGGTTGCCACGCCTCTACGCTCTGCGCGGAGGGCAGGTCCGCATTTTCGGGTGAACGAGACAGCGCGATAACGCCGTGCCCGTTTTCAGCCGCCAGATGGCATAATCCGCTTCCGACAAAACCGCTGGCACCGGTGACCAATAGGGTTGATTTGTTTTGGGTAGTCATTCTGAAAGAATAGGATATACGCAGTAATAGGAGTCGCGATTCAGAGATTGCTTTTACAGAAGCCGCAATTTCTAACGACGTGGACTATAACTATTTCATCAATGCCGCGCTAATTTTCTCAACGATGCCATCAGCCCGACTCCGAATTTGGTCAGAGGTCAGACTTTGGATTGGGTGTCCGACAGTTATTGGCGCCAGGTCGTCATAGCCGAGCGCTTTTGCCTGCACCTTGCCAGCCGCGAAAAACACCTCCGAACAAATGGCAACGGATGGAATGCCGCGTTCTTCAAGAGCCGCTCCGTCGTGCATACTGCACGATATGCAGGAGCCTCAGTCGGCGAGCCCTTCAACGACAAAGTCACAGCGATTGGCAAGTTGCTCGATCAGTTCTTCGGGAGCGGGACGCGTGAATGTCGGTTTGTCGAAATGAACCACTTCGGCGACATCAAACGCTTCGCGCATCAGCTCCTCAACGCGTTGGAGGAAGGCATCGCTGCCATTTTTTCCGATGTTGAGCAAGCCCATCGTTTTGCCGTTAAGCGTGTCAAGGCGCGGCGCGAGATATTTCGTGGATATGTCACCTTGAGCGAGTGGATTAAGTAAATGCACGGTTTCCATATAAAATCTCCTCGGTACGATTCGCTACGAGATTTGACTCGATCGCTCAGGTCAAAAGCAAGTGCAAATGGAACTTGAGAAACCGAGTTTTCAAGAAAAACTCGGTTTCTTGTACGCGTTCTTGGCTTGGGCGGACTTGATATTCATCAAGATGGAGATGGTATGTCCGCGAGCTTGTTTACGCACTCCTCGTGAAGTTTCCCATTGGTCGCCAAGAATGGTACACTGGCGCCGCGATAGGCAGGCGAATCTGTCGGCAATGGAAAGATTGCCTCCCCGCATGGGCGCGTTATGCGTCCGCCCGCCGCTTCCAGTATGGCGGCGGCCGCGGTGAGATCCCAGATCTTCGTCGTATAGTCGAAGCTGCCGTCAAAGTGTCCCGCGGCGACTCCGCAGATGTGAAGCGCGGCGGAACCAAGCGAACGCCCCTTTGCAAGGCTTTGCATGAAAGGGTTTAGCGCTTTCATCACCTCGGACGAGAAACCAAATAGTCCAATCGCATCCAATTTTTCGCGTTTGTTGGCGTGGATGGCAACGCCGTTCAGCGTCGCGGAATCTCCCTTCACCGCGCTGAACATTCGGTCGGCGCTGGGATCAAAGACGACGCCGAGGACCGGGTTGCCTTTGTATAACAGTCCTATAGCAACCGAGAAGATTGGCAATCCCGCCGCATAATTCGCGGTTCCATCCAGGGGATCGGTGACCCAACAGTTATCGGATTGCAGGTCAGACAGTCCGAACTCCTCGCCTAGTGTGGAATCATTGGGAAATAGCGACTCAAGGCGCGTTTTGATGAACTGTTCGGCGGCTTTGTCCGCCTCGGTCACAATGTCGCCGATGCCCTTATACTCCACCTGGACAATCCTGCCGAAATAGTCCATCAAGATTCCGCCCGCGTCCCGCGCGATTCCCTCAACGGATTTTACCATGTCTGCAGGATTGTTCGTCAATAGTCCAATCTCCTACCAACTTATCCAGGATTATTTTCGCCGCATCAAAACGCTCTCTGAATCATTTCGGCTACTGCCCCGAGCCGGCGCCTTGAGTTTTGGATTTCAGCGTTTTGAGGCGTTGAATAACGTTCCTATTGTATCTGTTCGCTTCAATAAACGTCTCCCAAACTGCCTGCGCCTCGTCATCGTAACCTTGCGAGAGATAGTATTCGCCGAGCGCCACCGGGGCAAGGTCGGAGTGCGGAGCTTTCTCAATCGCGTTCTTGAAGGATTCGATAGCGGCATCCGCGTCGCCCTTTATCAGAGCGATTTCACCCTGTCCGTAGGGAATAAGCGGGTGATCGGGAAATCTTGCTGTCAATGCGTCCATTTGCTCCCGCGCTTTGACTTCACTCCCCAGTTTATAGGTCGCCATCGCCGCACGAATCGTCGAGTGGACGATTCTATTGCGGCGCTTTCGGTCTTCTGCCTGAGCTACGCTTCTCTTCACCGCGATTCTATCTTCAAGGGGGGCTAGCCTACTCTCGTTCATTCCCTCAACGCGAAGCAGATCGTCAATTGATTCATACGGACGACCGGCAATGATGGCATTCGCCAAACTGGAACCGATTCCGGGCAAGTGTGTCAAGCGTTCCGCGGGGTCCATATTGATGTCGACTTTCCCGCCCCGCTCGGCGTTTCGCGATGCGGCGGAATACATGGATTTCGCTTTTCTGTAGTTTTCGTAGGTATAGCATAGGTCGCCGATTTCCATTTTGCCGATGTAGAGATCGCCCTTTTCCTCGACAATGTTCTGAAAGATCGTCGCGCGTTGCCGATTTTTCATTCGTTTGTAGACATCCGGCAGCCATTGGAGCGCGTCCATGAAGTCCGGTTTGACGGCGACCGCGCGCTCGAAGGATTCGCGCTCCATATCCAGATCCCCCATTTTCTGATACGCCAGACCAAGCCGAAAATAGACTTCGGCGTCCTTGCCTTGGTTGAATCCCAATACGGAGTTATAGACCGCTATTGCTCGTTCATACGCGGCTCGTTTATCCTCCTCCGAATCCATAATCTTTGCGTCACTGTAATGATTCTGTCCCGTCGTAATGACGGCATCAAGGACGCGGCGGTCGCTTTTCACGGCTTGCTTGAGCATTGCCCGAGCTCGCTTGTGCATTCCCAACTTGCGGTAGCAGACCGACAAGCGAACATAGGAGTAGGGATCGATTTTAGCATTGTCCGCCTTTGCCCGATGGATTGCGTCAAAGAGAACCGCTCCCGCATCGCGATAATACTCGTCCCCATAAAGAAACTGTGCAATCATCAGTTCCGCGTCGTAGTAGGTGCCGTCCTGATCTCCTTGCACGCCCCTCTGCGCCCCGAAATTTCTCATGACCTCGTGGGCGCTAATGCCGAAACCGGAATCAGGCATTTGGGCGGCAGTCCCCATAGCGCGGCTTCTTTCAGCGCCGCCGCGCGGGCGATCCATTTCGCGACGTTTGTCCTGCCGCTCCAGGGCGCGCCCCATCTGAGTCGACGTGGGATCGTCGGGCTTCGGGATGGTCGCGCCAATCGCGGTCAGTTCTTTTTTTGCTTCGCTAATCTGATCTTCCGCGCCTTCGATTCTACCGTACCTCTTTACAATTGACTGGTATGTGCGTTTGGCATCCTGTTGGTTCTTTAGATATTCTTTCTGAATCCGGGCTTTGTTGACAAGCGCCAAGGCGGCGCGGTCGCTATCGGGATGGCGGTTTGCGTAGTTATCATAAATTTCCGCCGCCTGTTCATAGTTCTTGGCTTCTTCGAAACTCTTTGCAAGCATGAGTTGCGCATTATTGCTCAGTTCCATTTCGGAAAAGCTGTTCACAATTGTATCAAACTGTTGCTGGGCGGATTCGTATTCCTTGGATCGGAAATAGTGCATCCCCAATTCGTAATGGGCGTTCGCCGCTTCCTGGCTGTCCGGCGCGGCTGCGATAACTTCTTGATACAACTTGACCCCGGGTTCCGGTTTGTTTAGCCTCTTGATATAGAGTTTAGCCATTTCAAGTTGGGCTTGCCGGGCTTCGGGAGTTCCCGGCTTCGTATCGACGACGGTTTGGTAGACTTCAATCGCTCCGTGGTAATCCTTTGCTTCGATTAATTTATCGACTTTTTTTGATACGCCTCCCGAGATACAAGCGGCGAGCGATACAATTATCACAAAGCTTAGAATAACACTACAGTGTCTCACAAATTTCATGTTTGATTCCTCCTTCTATAGTAGCCAAATTTGGACTAACGCAAGTTGTTGACGCTCAATCGGGAACTAATTTAGGTTCAACGACGGAAAATCCGGAAAAGTTTTTTGAGCGGATCGTAGAACTGATCGACGACGCGCTCCTTGAGAGGGATAATCGCGTTGTCCGTAATCGTGATGTGTTCCGGGCAGACCTTCGTACAGCATTTGGTGATGTTGCAATAACCGATTCCATCCGATTCCTTCAGGTCTTCAAGGCGATTTTCGGTGTCGAGCGGGTGCATTTCCAAGGCGGCGTTGTGAACAAAATATCGAGGGCCCACGAACTCCCGGTGAAGGTGGTGGTCGCGGAGTACATGGCACACATCCTGACACAGAAAACACTCGATACATTTACGGAACTCTTGTACCCTGTCGATATCTTCTTGCGCCATTCGCCAGGTGCCGTCTTCGTCGTCGGGCGGGCGCGGATTGAATTTTTTAATTTTCTTTTTAACTTCAAAGTTCCATGAAACGTCGGTGACCAAGTCCTTGATGATTGGAAAAGCGCGCATCGGCTCGATGGTAATTGGCTGGTCTAGCGGCAGTTCGTTCAATCGGGTCATGCACATCAGTTTTGGATTGCCATTAACTTCCGCGGAACAGGAGCCGCATTTTCCGGCTTTGCAGTTCCACCGCACCGCGAGATCGTTGGCTTGCCGCGCTTGGATCTGATGCACCGCATCAAGCACCACCATCCCTTCGGAAACTTCGCTTTCGTAATCGACAAATTCCGCATGGTTCGCGTCACCGCGCCAAATTTTAAACGTTACGTTTGCCATTAACCCGTCTCCTCTATGATCGCCTGAAGGTCTTCGCGAATTGGCGGAATAGGTTCGCGTTTCACTTGCATGGCGCCGTCCTCACTTTTTTGCACGACCGTGTTATATCTTCCCGCGCCCGGTTCCTCTTTTTCGGGATAGTCGTCGCGTGAATGCGCCCCGATGCTCGCTTTTCGCTCCAACGCGGCAAGCGCGATGGATTCGGACACGGTCATCAAACTATACAAGTCAAGCGCTGTGTGCCAACCGGGGTTGTACTCTCGATTTCCTCCGACGCTTATCTGCTCCGCTTGCTCGTTTAATTTCTGAATCTCAATTTGCGCCTTATTCAATCCTTCTTCGCTTCGAGCAATGCCCACAAGATCTTGCATCAGTTCTTGGAGAGCGTACTGAATTTGGAACGGGTTTTCGCCGTTGGCAGCAGCGTCATTATTGAAGAACCGTAATGCCCAACGCGCCGCGGATTCAACATCCGCGTCGTCAATCCTGCCTTCCTCGTTCTCTTTGGCAAACCGCGCCGCGTACTCGCCGGAGCGTTTTCCCAGAACGAGGAGATCGGAGAGCGAGTTCCCTCCAAGTCGATTGGCGCCGTGCAAGCCGGCGCCGCATTCACCACTGGCGAAGAGCCCCGGCACGCATGTCATCTGCGAATCGCCGTCGACTCGTATGCCGCCCATGACGTAATGGGTTGTGGGTCCAACTTCCATCGGTTCTTTCGTGATATCCAGATCCGCCAGTTGCATGAATTGATGGTACATGCTCGGCAGTTTTCGTTTAATGTGGTCTTCGGAGTTTGACAATTTCTCCTTAATCCATGCGATATCGAGAAAAACGCCGCCGTGCGGGCTGCCGCGCCCCTCCTGCACCTCGGCGACAATGCATCGAGCCACATGATCTCGGGTGAGAAGTTCCGGAGGTCGTCGCGCGTCTCGGTCGCCCTGCGTGTATCGCCAGCCTTCCTCGGGATTGTCCGATGTCTGATTGACATAAAGATCGGGAATGTGGTCGAACATAAACCGCTCTCCCTGGTTGTTCTTCAGAACGCCTCCTTCGCCGCGCACGCCTTCCGTAACCAGTATGCCGCGTACGCTCGGGGGCCAAACCATGCCGGTCGGGTGAAACTGAACAAATTCCATGTCGATAAGTTCGGCGCCGGCGTGGTAGGCGAGCGAATGGCCGTCGCCGGTGTATTCCCAACTGTTGCTCGTAATTTTGTAGGCTTTGCCCACTCCGCCGGTGGCGAGTACGATCGCTTTGGCGCGAAATATTTTGAATCGCCCCTTCTCGCGCTCGTAACCGAACGCCCCGGCAATACGATCGCCGTCCTTGAGAATGGATGCGACCGTGCATTCCATGTGGACATCAACGCCTTGGTGAATGCCGTGGTCTTGGAGGACGCGAATCATCTCCAATCCCGTGCGGTCGCCGACATGGGCAAGTCGCGGATACTGATGTCCGCCGAAATTGCGTTGGAGGATGCGTCCATCGCCAGTCCGATCGAAAAGCGCTCCCCAAGCTTCCAATTCCCGCACCCGATCCGGCGCTTCCTTGGCATGAATTTCAGCCATACGCCAGTTGTTGAGATACTGCCCGCCGCGCATGGTGTCCGCAAAGTGAACCTTCCAACTATCCCTCTCATCGACATTAGCCAACGCGGCGGCGACGCCGCCCTCAGCCATCACGGTATGCGCCTTACCCAACAGCGACTTGCACACCAATCCCACGGATACTCCCGCGGCGGAGGCTTCGATAGCCGCCCTCAAGCCAGCCCCGCCGGCGCCGATTACCAATACATCATACGCGTGTGTTTCGTATTGGCTCATTAAATAATTCTCCAGTCGATCAATATTCCCATAGAGCACAATCGAATATAAATGTCCGAAAGTCCCACCCAGCAGAGACTCATCCATGCCCACAACATGTGACGCCGATTCAGGCAACTAACACAATCGTAGGCGCTCCGGCGTACCGGCGCGCTCGACAGGCGATCGAGAAAACCGCCTGCGAGGTGGCGAAGCGAATGGCAGCCAAGCGTGTAACCGCCGAGAAAGATTACGTTGCCAACGAGCAAAAGAGTACCGATGCCAACCCCGAATGTCGTAACGCCACTGTCATCTTTGAACCAAAAGCCCTTCCACGCTTCATAAGAAAGAAAGAATAAAAAGAGTATGGCGAAGTAAAGAAAATAGCGATGCACATTCTGGATTATTAGCGGGAATGAGTTTTCTCCGCGATACGCCTTTCGAGGTTCGCCGATAGTACATGAGGGAGGGTCCGCCCAAAACGCCTTGTAATAGGCGCCGCGGTAGTAATAGCACGTCAGGCGGAAACCCAGAGGCGCCCACAGAATGAAAAACGCGGGCGAAAACGGCAGCCAAAGAGGCCACCAACCGGGCTTATCTCCGAACCAACTGTGTTCCGAACTCCCAAAGAGTTCCGGCGCATAAAATGGAGACAGGTAGGGCCCGAATGTATAATGAGCGTTCTGAAAGGATGCCCAAGCGGTATAAATGCCAAACGTCGTCAATCCGATGAACACGGCTAAAGGTTGTAACCACCACGCGTCTCGGCGTGTTGTTTTGCCGAACCGACGTTCCGTCAACGTTAATTCGGGATGCGTCATGAACAGTTTTTCCTCCAAATTATCCTTATGTATTTGACGACGTATGCTCGTATGGTGTCTGATTTTGCATTTCGCATACGGCGCGCAAAGGTCGATGCTCGCGCATTGTACAAAGTCTTAAAATAATGCGAGTTGCGGCCTATAACAGAGAAACCGAGTTTTTCGTCCAGATTTGCCTACTATCAAGGGCTGACGGGCGATTTGGTTCAAACGGGTGTTTCCGCGTTGGAAAAAACTCGATTTCTTCTCATCTTCCAAATAAGATGGCAACTTGTGTTAAAATAACACATTGGGGATGGAAAATCAACCCTTTTTCCGTTTCTGCAGCCGCGCTTTTGTGTGCCTCAGATTGATAGAATGACTCACGTTGCTGAAAATTGCGTATTTTTAAGCGTCTGGCGGTAGGTGCGGTTGGAAACCGCGGGATCTCTATCGATCAACTGAGTGGACAACGAAGGCGATAGTAAATCCTGCTCGTTATCCACTCGTTTGATCCGACAAAAGACGCAATTTCTGACGGCGCGGAGTATAGTTGTAGGGTGGGCACTGCCCACCATCAACGCGGTCACGTTGCGCGCCAGGTAAGCCAACTATTTATCCCAAACTGGTCGGAATGGTGGGCAGTGCCCACCCTACAATCACTATTACAAACAGTAATCACCGGGAAAGAAAGCGCAATAGTGCCCAACGCAAAGTATAAACAGTTAGAATAAATCAATCTTTCAGGTTCTTCGGCTATTTGCTAATTTAGCCTCGCCACCTGCCTTGTCAACAGTTCTATGTTCTCTTCGATATCCTCTCGATCGGGAGCGTCGCCTGCAATCCGCAGATACTCCTGAAAGGATTTCCGCGACTTGCCGTAAGCTTTGACTTTATAATAGAGATAGCCGAGGTCTCGATGTTCTTCCGCGAAGTCCGGAAGAAGCGCAGTGATTCGCTCGCTAGCCAAAACTGAAAGGTCGTATGCTTCCTCTTTGAAGTAAATCTGTTTGAGATTGCGCAGGATCCGCGCCAAGATTTCCTTATTATTTACTTGCCTCAAGAATTTAGAATGGATCGGCGTGGGTTGATCGAAAACAGTTTCCAATTGTTCACGCAGCGCGTCGTCGGACAAGATTCGCCCGCCGTGGTACGGATCAATGTAGGTTTCGAGAAAATTCCCTTTATGTTTGACGATAAAATGTCCCGGGAAACCCACGCCGGCGATTGGCAGTCCGATTCGCTTGCCGATTTCGATGTACACAATCGAAAGCGTAATGGGGATGCCGAGTTTGCGCTCGAGTACATCGTTAAGGTAGCTATTTCGCGGGTTATAATAGTCGTCTTGATTGCCTTTAAATGCCTTCTCCTCAAACAGGTATCGATTTAACAGCGCGATTTGCCTGCCCGGCTCATCTATTTTCCCAATCCGTTCCTTTACATCCAGCGCCATCTTATCCAACTGATCCATGTAGACGCTTACATCAAGTTCCGGATAGATGTCTTTGGCAATCAACAACGCGCCTAAGCTTAAATCAATCTCTGCATCGTTGGACTGTGCGAGTGAGAGGAACGGATCGTTGTGCGTTGTATTCATGTTAATGTATTTGACCAACAGTTCTCATTTTGGAACCAAGAACATACGGAGCCATGTACAAAATCATAGGATTTTGACTGGTGGGCAGTGCCCGCGCTACAGAGGTATTCAGATGCTGGTGGGCAGTGCCCACCCTACAAAGGCTTCGACGCCAAATCATGGATAGTTATAAAGGCTCTGTTCTTCATCTTCTTCCGGTGGTTGCGGATCTGTTGGATTTTGTGTGGCGCGAAATTCTCGGAGAATACAATTCACGATTTCATCGCTATAGGGCTGCGCGTCAACCGTTGCTTGGTTTGCCTCCCATGCCATGCGCGCCGCCGCCTCGAAATATTCGCCGTGTTTGTAGGCATCCAACAGGTCAACGCCTCTGGAGAACGTTCCGTGTCCAACCCAGTAGAGAATGTGACGCATGGCGTTAGTCGGTCGAGATGGAAAATCCTCCATTTTGAAGAGACGCAGGCTTTCGTAGGAAAGTTCCGGGATTCCGGGAGCCCGCTCTTGGACGAATCCGATACCTCCGCAATTTTCGTACATTATCGGAGTTTCCGGCTCATAGCCTTTGAGAAAATCGTAGAAGCGCGACGGATGGCCATGCTCGGTGCGTGAGACGAGATTTAGGAACTTGGGTTGCAGATGCACCAAAGCCTTGAATCCGTAAGCCTCCAATTGATCGAAGACTAGCATGTAGTGGAACATTTCGCTAGTCGGTTTGGGCGCGTTTTGCCGTTCCGAATTTAGCTGAGACGCCGGCTGTGTGCCGAAGCGCATACGGTAATGGATGCCGTCGCTTTCCACTTCGACAATCGTCAAATTTAGCGCCGGATGTTCCAGCGAAATCATGTCCAACCTTGCCCCCGATTTGGTCAAAAGCACGCGGCGTCCAGCCAAGTCGGGTACGGTAATAGCCGGCGGCAGCGCGTAACGCGGCGATGCATTATACGGCAGTAGACAATCGGGGTCGATTGATTCGTCGAGCAGAGCGCCCATGTTTCCCGCCGATCCCCACAAGTATCCGCGGGCATGCGCATGACTTCCTACCCAACCCATTTGGCCAATGAGCGCCCCTAGTTCGCTGTCCGGTGACAGGGGTTTCAGGCTTGGCTGATACCCTCGCGCGCACCATTGGCGTTCGCGAAAACTCTGCGGCGGTGGATGCGATAAGTCCCTCGTTAGATAAGGATTGGCTAAGGATAAGCCGCTCATTGTCGTCTCTCCTGAGATGTTTAACGGTTTTTCAATAGAAAATATATCATGCCGGATTAGGTTTTATCAACTAAAATCCTCTTGAAGGGGAAACGCGCCTGATTTTTCGCATAAGGAAGATTGGAAGGATGGAAGATGGGAAGGGTGAAAATTCTCGGTCCATGCATACCTCAAGCCAGATGGATACATAAAACCCGTTGGATTCCCCACAGTGGTCGCAGTGTTGGGTGTCACTACGATTTTGGGGGCTTTTAGTGATATCGTGTCAGGGCGCGGTTATACTGCGCGCTGTCAGAAATTGCGTCTTTTCAAACGTCTGGCCGTAGGTGCGGTTTCCAACCGCACCGATATTCCAACATTTGTAGGAGCGATCTCCAGGTCGCGACTTGCTGGCGCTGCGTAAATCCTATTCGGAACCATTATTGCTGAGAAAAAAGCGCAATATTAGCCAACACAAGGTATATCTTGTGGACGGGGCGTTCTTGATGTGCAGTTAAACCCAACCTACGGATTATCGCTGAAATGTTGGATGCGATTCCCTTGTATCCTTATACCATTTCTCTTGAATGACCGTGCGTATGGTGATAAACTTGTTTCGTAAGTGTTTGGTGGCTGGTGGATCTCTATCGCACCGGATCCACTATCAGGATTTACTTGGGAAAGATGTCTACTCAGTGTGAAAAAAGAGGACACGCTCTTGCGCCTAGTCTCCAATTCCCCAGAATCAAACATCGTCTACTTCGATCTTGAGACCCAGAAGAGCGCCGCCGATGTCGGCGGTTGGACGAATATACGACGCATGAGGCTCGCCATTGGCGTCACCTATAGCACAGCCACGGGGCGTTATGAGGTGTTTTCCGAGGCGGATGCGGAGGCGCTCGTCGAAGAGCTGTCCGGAGCGAATCTCGTCGTCGGTTTTAACGTCAAACGCTTCGACTATACCGTGCTGGCGCCGTATACGTCGGTCGCGTTATGGCGTTTGCCAACGTTCGATATGTTGGAACACGTCAAGCGTACGCTTGGATTTCGTTTGAGTTTGGACGCCTTAGCCCGTGCGACACTGAACCAAACCAAATCGGCCGACGGGTTGCAGTCGTTGCGGTGGTGGAAGGCTGGCATGATTGATAAGGTCGCAGAGTATTGCCAGAAGGATGTCGAAATAACTCGGCGACTGCACGAGTATGCGCGTGAAAAGGGTTACCTGCTTTATTTTGGTCGAGACGGTCTCAAAAGGCGGATTAATACGCGGGATTGGTGAGAAACTGCCGACTACCGGAGTTGAGTGACGCCCGGATTTTCCCTTGCGATCGTCTCCGTCCCCCAGTTCTTTGAGAGCGCTTGAATCGCCGGATAACGTTCAAACATGGAGGGGCGGTAAAGCTGGAAAACGGCAAGTGGAATTCTGTCGAATTGCCTATTCAGTCGCTAATTGTTCAACCCGATCATTATGAATTTTTCTTGATTGTTTGCGGTTGCTATAGGCGCAAAACACGAGGCGCCATAGGCGGTCCGCGCTTTTTTTCGGCGCGAGAGCGCCCCATAGGTTTCAGACGCGTTTCCCCCGCGTCGGCTTTTTTGTTGCTTTGCTGCTCTTTATCTGCTATACTTATGTTTGATGTAGAATCCCACCATCCGTGAGTTCCATACGTTCCATTTCGACTGGAACCGCAGAAAGGCGTAAATTTGTGACCCTGTCAGAGGTATTTAACGCATGTCAAGATATTGAACTGAGACAAGCAAAATTGTATGCCGCGCTATCCCTACTCTTGGGTGATGTTGACGAACGTATTGCCCGATTTTGGGAGCAGATGAGTATGGAGGAGTGGCAACACTATATGCTTGTCGACTTCGGTCGCTCGCTATGCGCGCAGACGCTTGGCTTGGAAACGGATGCCGAGGGGCTGCCGGGGGTGTCCATTCAACAGATTACAGACGCGTTGAGTGAGCACGAACGGCAGATTGATGGCGGGCAAATTACGCTGAATGGGGCTTTTGAGATTGCCATTGCTATTGAAGGCAGCGAGGCGGACACTATCTACATGTATTTGCTGTCCATTATCAGAAAAGCGATTTACGAAAGCGATCAACCGTATCTGATCAACCGAATCTCACAAGTGGAGAAGGACATGGCGGCGCACATCGACTTGCTGATTGACGCTACTCGGCGGTTTTCAAAAATACCGGACCTTGTTCGACGAGCGCAAGCGCTGAAGGAACACCACCCTCACTAATTTGGAAAGCAAGTATGTGATTCCGGGAAGAAACCGAGTTTTGAGGAAAAAACTCGGTTTCAATGGAGCAATTAAGCGTTGGCCGCCCATTCCAACGGTTCGTTTTTTAGATAGGGGCGCAAGAGGGTTCGGAGGCGCCGGTGAGCGTGATGAAGATGTGCCTTGATTGTTCCTTCGGACCTGTCTAACCGATCGGCAATCTCTTTTAGTTGCAGACCTTCATGATAACGAAGATTAAAGACCCGTTGTTGCCCCGGAGGAAGTTGGCTGACCGCTTTGCCGATAATTTGGCCAAGTTCGCTCGATTCCGCTTGGTCTGGCGGGCGCGGCGCCGAATCGTTGAAGATAAGGTTGTTTTCGCAGATTGTCGGGCTCAGTTCATCAAACGATACGGTGCGTTTCCGGTTTTGTTGACGAATAAAGTCAATGCAACGGTTGATTGCGATTCGATAGATCCAACTATAAAATGCCGATTCTCCCTTGAACCTGGGTAGCGCTTGGTACGCCTTGATAAAAATCTCTTGGCAAAGGTCCTTGGCAGTCTCGGGATTCGGAACGTGTTTATACACCAAACTGTAAATTTTTCCTTGGTATCGGACAATCAGTTCGTTGAAGACATCCTGTTCGCCGCGCTGGAATCGCTCGATTAGCGCGCACTCGTCAACAGGATTTGAATCTGATGTTAAATTAACCGTGGATGTACGATTGGACTTTGCCATATTATTTGCTCCTTAACTCCGGTCAAATCATCCGACTATTGACTATGCGAACAAGTTAGCGGATCAAGAGATGTCGCATAATTGTACACTTAAATTAAACAATTGTTCCAAAGTTCGGAACGATGTAGATATCCGGAGGAGGGTTTGAATACCCAAACTCTCGTATTGAAGTAACTACTACGCGTCTTTTCCATATTTTTCCCGTCAATCGTATATCCTTCCCGCACGAATCTTACCATTTGAATTGTTTTGATATGTCCCATGCCCCGATATAGCATTCAGAACAAAATCGTATTGCCATTCCTGGCGCTCTTCATCGTTGTTCTCTTTGTTGTGCCACTCATTACTATCGCACTCTTTGACCGAACCTACAATCGACAGTTCAGCCGTGAAACCGCGGGATGGTTAAAGGTCATTAAAGACACGGGTTATGTCGAAATGCCGGAGCAAGTTCAACAAGCGTACGGCGTGGAAGTAATGGTTTTCGGCGCGAGTAACGTTCTGAACTTCACCACGGTGGAGAACCTGTCGGATGACGGTATGGCGAATTTGACAACCGATATGAGGTTGCGAGAAGCCCGACAGAAGATGACGGAATCGGACGAGGCGCTAATGTCTCAAAACGTCGTTCTTGATGGCAAGCCTTATAAAGTAATTTATGACTCCCTGGCACAGGGACGGATATACTGTTTGCTCCGTCCGATGGATGACATTGCGGAAGCCAAGCGCCGATTGACGTGGTGGATGTCGGGAATCGCCATCGTCGTCATTTCATTAGTTGCGCTTACGAGCCATTTGATTGGGCGGAATCTCTCAAGTCCAATCACAAATTTGGTTGGATTTACGCGGCAGGTGGCCGAGGGCAAGTTGAACGGACAGTGCCGCGTGAAAAGCGACGATGAGATTGGCGATTTAACGACCGCCTTTAATCAGATGACCCGCGAGCTGCGAGATTCGCGGAACGAACTCATTCGCGCCGAACGTCTCGCCACGGCCGGAAGGATGGCGGCGTCGTTTGCCCACGAGATACGGAATCCGTTGTCCTCCATGCGGATGTTAGCCCAAATGTTGATGCAGAAAAGCGATCTGCCGCTCTCGAAACGCGAACAATCAATAGGCTATATCCTTGAGGAGATTGAGCGGATTGATGTCATCGTCAAAGGATTTATGGATTTTGCCCGCCCGGCAGCGCTTGAACTTGCTCCGCACGATCTCAACCAAGCGCTCGAAGAGGTCCTCAATTTTATGGAGGCGAATTTTAATCATCACCAGATCGCGCTCTTCAAAAAATTTGACCCGGAACTTCCGCCAATTCGATTTGATCGGGACAGGTTGAAACAGGGGTTCATGAACATCGTGCTGAACGCGATCGAGGCGATGTCGGAAGGGGGCGCGGTGGAAGTAGAGACCTCAAGACATGAGAATCGGGTTCAAGTTGATGTAACGGACTCCGGCGCAGGCATCCCCGCGGAAGATTTGGAGCAATTGTTTGAACCGTTTTTCACGACGAAAGTGCAAGGCACCGGACTCGGGTTGGTGAATACGAAGCGGATTCTGGAACAACACGGCGGTGGGGTGACCATCCAGAGCGCCGAGGGTGAGGGAACAAGAGTGTCTTTTTGGCTGCCTTTAGAGCTTGTTTGAGTAATAGATAATCGTGATTAATGGGGGCTTTTCTAGGCGAATCGCACCTGATTTTTGGCATAAGGAAGATTGGAAGGATGGAAGACGGGAAGGGTGAAAAATTTCCGTCCATCCGTACCTCAAGCCAGTAAGGGCAAACACGATGCTGCGATTCCTTGATTGTGTAGGTCTTTTAGCCCCAGCGGGGCGACAGGTTTGTAGAAATGTGGACACACCGAATTCCAAAGCCCCAGAGGGGCGATAGGTGGAAAATTGTGTTAAGCGCTTGCCGAGAGAAAACCGCGTGACTTGCCCCCTAGAACGCTTAATTTGATCCCTATGGCGAGTGCGATAGAGATTGCCGCGGTTTCCAACCGCACTGATACTCCAATATTTGTATGAGCGATCTCCAGGTCGCGACTTGCTGGCGCTGCGTAAGTCCTATTCGAAACTATTATTGGTGAGAAAAAAGCGCAATATTAGCCAACGCAAAGTATATAATGGTGAAAGCCACGGCTTTATCAATTCCTGTGGCGTTACTACTAACTTCAATCTTATTTGAATCGGGGAGGCTACTTAAGATGTTAGCGTCTATTATTACCCGCTGGTTGGAAAAGAAAAGAAGAAAAGACATGGGCAATTCGAGGTATCAAGGGCAATCTGAAATGTACGAAAAATGGTTAGAATGGAATGAGGAACGCTTGATGGCAGAAGAACAGGGCGAAGAGTTCACTACCCCTCCGCCAAATCCGCCATTGACACCTGATAATGTCCAATAAATCTGAATGCTATCACTCGCTTGATCGATAGAGAACCTTTTTTCTTGAAAACTCGGTTTCTTCCGTAGCAGAACAGAGTCCACTGATCTCAATTGTCAATTATTCAAACAGGCGCCAAGGCGCGTGGTTCTGCCCGAAATGGATTTTCGAACAAGCTCCTAATATGTTGATGGCTTCTTGACTGTGTGCCGCTTAAATTGCAGCGCCGCGAGAACGCAAAACGCGCCGACCCACTGCCACTCTTGCAACCTCAGAGGGGTCACTCCGAATATATTGGCTGCCGGTTCAAGGTAAATGACCGTCGCATGCAACCCCATACAGAGGAGGATGAGGACGAGCAAGGGGAGGTTCGCCGCGATTCTTTGGATGAGCGACTCCCAAGGATAGCGGCGACACCTGAAGTTTGAGAGTAATTGGGTGAAGATGAGAATGGTGCACGTCGTGGTTTGAGCAACCGTCTCGGTTTGCGCCCAGTTGCCGGGAGTGATTCCAATCGTTAAAAGGAAACCGGCAATTGCGGAACTGCCGAGGAACAACCCGCGCAGAATATCGGCGCGGTAAGGTTTATGCGGGAAAGGCGGGCCAGTCTGATAACTGCGATGTCTGAAAGATTCCCGGATCTGATCGCGGCCCAAATGCATGAGCGGGACGAGATTGACAAGGAGGTGTATCCAGATAATCTGAGGCAGAGTCAGCGGCATCGGCAAACCGTACAGTTGATGCAGAGCAAACCCCGCGACGAGCGTGACCAGTTGGGCAAGCGTACACGAGAGTAACCACCGCATGGAGTTGCCGAGGTTGTTATACGCTTGTCGACTGTGGTGTAACAAAGACCCGATTACCGAAAAACCCTCCTTTAGCATTAAACAACTCGCGTATCGTTGTACTGCATGACAGGCGTATGATGCGGAAGCGAAACTCACGTCGGCGACTTTCATGGCGCGCATGTCCCGGGGGCGCCGCCCCAAAAAACCCAGCGCGAGTCCATGGCGTCCGAGGTATTGCAGGATTTTGAGCCTGTGCGCCGCGGAAACCTTGCAATAGACCAAGCAGCGACTGACGACAGAATCATAATCTTCGCCACTACTATCCAGATCGGCGCTTTCCGCGACCGCATTTATATCCTGAGTAATCCCCATCTGCTTGGCGCGTTCGATAGCCGTCTGCCGATCTTCGTCCGTGATCATCACTATCTTGATGCCCGCGTCCATGCAAAATTGAACGGATTCTCTCGCATTCTCGTGAGCGGATTTGGAAAGCGCCGCCAACCCCAAAAACGCGGGGCGGCGTTTTACTCCGTACCGAGAATCATCAGCGCGTAAAATGCGATGTGCGATGCCGAAAACGTGCGCGCCGCTTTGGCGTAGATGTTCGGCTACCTGCCGAATTAACGTTGCCTGATCCGGATCAACCTCGCGTAGCGATCCTTGATTCTGGATGGATCGACAATCATGAAGCAAAGTTTCCGGCTTGCCAAGAATTATCTCAAGATATTTCCCGGTTTCGGTTTCGAACACAAACCCCTTGTATGGATGATCGGGAGTCTCGGGAATCTCGGCAACGAGGGGCAGCTGTGCCTGGTAACGATCGAGATCATAACCGATCCGCAGAGCAACTTCCTTAAGCGCCGCGTGGACATCTTCGTCAACCGAATTGCCGCGTTGATACCGCCTATTGCTTGCGCATCGGCTCGCGGCAAATACCAACAGCGGAAATCCGATCGGCACTTTAGACTCTGGCGGCGGTACGGGAAGCGCGGTTGCATCCGCATTGTCGGATGCCGACTCTAATTCCGAGAGCCACTGTTCCCAAGTGGCTTGCTCAATCAATTGTTCGTCCACGAATACATGAGAGAGCGCCAGCCCCGCCTTTGTGAAAGCGCCGACGTCATCTGCGCAAATTGCCGTAAGGTTATTCAGGTCTTCCAACGTATTCGGACGTTGAATCGCTACCCCCTTTTTCAGCAACCTACCGGCGTTGCTAACGAGAATCGCTCGGGCGGTCGAAGCGATACCGTCCGGAACCGAAGCGATAGCAAACCCCAAACCTAGCAGAAGAAGCTCGTGCCATTCCGGTCGAACATCGGCGGCTCTGTTCAGCCCCCAAGTAATCGCCATGGCAAGTACGGCAACGATTAAGCCGGCAAGACTGAAGTAGTTGTAGAAAAGGCGCATCTGCTTCTCAGCTTCAGTCGGAGCCTCCGGCGGGGCAGGCGCCTGTCTGTCGAGCTTTTGGAGTTCAAGATCTTTGCCTGTTTTTACCGCGATTGCCCGTCCGCTGCCGGCGATCACGTACGTTCCCCCAAAAACCATGTTTCTTTGCTTCTCGGGCGGTACAACAACACCGTGCGGAAGGTCTTCGGCGTCTTTTTGGACGGCTGAGGTCGAATCAAACAACGGCGTTTCATCGATAATCAGAGAGTCTGCCTCAACGATGCGAGCGTCGGCGGAGATATAGTCGCCTTCATTGAGAATTAGCAAATCTCCCGGCACGACCTCTCTAGGGGGAATCTTGGTAATTGAGCCGCCGCGAATGACGGATATGCGTATGTCCAAACGCTTGCGGATAGATTGAAGTTGATGTCGAGTCATGATTGCTTGGGCAAATCTCCAAACAACATGGAATCCCAAGATAGCGGAGACTGCCAGCGCTTCCTGAATCGCGTGCCGAGAATACCATAGCACGGCGGCGGTAACCGCCAATAGCAATACCGGAATGCTCGCGATTTGCTTCAGGAAGAACAGAGACAAGCGGGATACGGGTATCGATTCAATTTCATTGTCGCCATAGCGACCGCGTTGAACACTTGCCGCGTCATTGGTTAGTCCGCGTTCAAAATCTGTACCGAACTCGAGTAGGATTTGTGGAATCGATTGGGCGTGCCAGTCTGGCATGATTGCCTCAACTAGAATACTATACTTCGGCGGAAAAAGCAGATAATTGCCGATTGAGCAATTGCGGAAACGTCGCTGTCAAGATGAGCGGATTAAACCGATACCTTGAAGCCGCTTTGATTCCGGGAAGAAACCGAGTTTTGAGGAAAAAACTCGGTTTCGGTTGCGTGATAGCTTTCGATTGTATCGGGACGCAGGTTGGTGTAATTTTACATTCTGCCGTTTTTCTGAATTATTCTATATGCGCGTAAAGTTGTCAAGTCAAAAAATCATTCATGTCAAAAGACGGCGCAAAGCAACTTTGAAAAACCGCGCCCCGACTTGGAAAGACTTGATTGACGCTATTCATGCGCGGCACATACAAAGAGACGGTATAAACACTGACAATCAAGGCAATCACATAAGCCTATAAAAGGATCAGACGCCTGCCAAATCCCCCGCGCCTTCCGCCCTTCCAATCTTCCAACTTCCCAATAATGCCGCTATCGTAACTTTTCCATTGACAACCGGAATAATCGGGGTTATTCTGTAACAACCGAGGGAGGCGGAATTTCAACCGCTTACGGGATTTCGGATTATGTTTCCCGTGCCAATAGCCTTCATCTAGCGGTGACGCCAATCGCCAAACCTTGACTTCATACGCATAATGTGATAAAATTATGGAAATCCATCTCTACACAACAACAAATGACATTGCTACCCATGTCCATGAATCCGGAGGAATAGAAGTTGGAAAGACCGACACAGATTGAACAGCAGATCGAACTCCCGTTCGGCGAATCGTTACGCATCAGTTTTCAAAGTTTGAAGATCCGATTTGGACGTTCTATCATTACCACCGCAGGCATTACCTTGGGGATTGCATTCCTCGTCTCCGTTTGGACGAATAACGAGATCGATTTGGCGATGCAGGAAAGCGGCAGAACCGAACAGATTACAAGCCTTGAAGAGGAACAGGAACAAGGCATCTCTACAAAAGACATCTGGCTGATTATCATGTCGCTAATCGTGTGCGTGGTGGGAATAGCCAACTCCATGCTCATGGCGGTTACCGAGCGGTTTCAAGAGATTGGCACAATGAAGTGCTTGGGCGCTCTGGATCGCTTTGTCGTACGCCTGTTCCTCTTGGAATCCGGGTTCCAAGGCTTGTCCGGCGCGCTCATCGGCGCCTTAATCGGGACAATCGGATCAATCCTGCTAGGGCTCAAAAACCACGGGCTAGACCTCTTCTTCTACTTCCCGCTGTTGCCCGCCAACCCCGAAGAGGCGCCGATGAGACTTGGCATCATCGTGCTTATCCTGCTCGGATGTCTGCTGGGCATGGTGCTATCGGTTATCGGCGCCGCTTTCCCGGCGTGGCGCGCCGCGCAACTTCCCCCGGCCGAAGCAATGCGGACAGAGGTGTAATACGGATTCAAAATCTAAATGTTACAATCAATCGGAGGCGATCAAACGAACGAATAGTGAGTGCGATAGAGATCCCCAATGAATTGAGCAACTACAAACGGCCGGTGCGTGTAACTCATTGATTTGGAATTAGTATAAGGTAGTAGGATCAAGCGAATGGACAATGAGTAGGATTTTCTATCGCGCTCATTGTCCATAGTAAGGAGACGCTGAAATGGCAGAAACTGTCGTGAAAACTGAAGATGTCGTCAAAGAGTACCGCATGGGAACGACTGTGGTGCGCGCGCTTGACGGAATCAACATTGAAATCGCGCGCGGCGAGTACATTTCATTAATGGGACCTTCCGGTTCCGGCAAGTCTACACTTTTCAACATGATTGGCGCCTTGGATGGCCCCACGGGAGGCAGGGTCTACATTGATGGGCAGGACATGTCACAACTCTCGCGCTCCCAGATCGCATGGTTTCGCTGCCACAGAGTCGGCTACATTTTTCAAAGTTACAATCTGTTGCCAGTCATGACCGGGTTGGAAAACGTGACGCTGCCGATGATATTTGCCGGATTGTCAACGAGGGAGCGGAACAAAAAGGGCGAGGAATTGTTGGAACTCGTCGGATTGGGTGATCGGGTTCATCATCGTCCCGACGAGCTATCCGGCGGCCAACGCCAGCGCGTCGCCATCGCCCGCGCGTTCGCGAACGACCCGACCATCATTCTGGCGGATGAACCCACGGCAAACCTTGATACCATCACCGGTCGCGAGATTATCGACCTAATCAGGGACCTCAACCGCGGAAAAGGCGTCACCGTTATCTCCGCAACCCATGACCTGAAGATGCTTGATGTCTCCGATCGCATCGTTGACATTCGCGACGGTTTGGTCGAGCGAATCCGAAATCGTGACGAAATTGACATTGAAGTCGGCGAAGTCGGAGGGCATTAGGCGGTGGGCTGTACGCTGAACTGTTAGTTTGCGTGCCCAACGATTCCCATCCATACTTTACGCGGCTTTGAATTGCGTATTTTCAAGCATCTGCTCGGCAGGCGCTATCCGTACGCTTGATCGATAGATGATCCTGTCTTGCCCCGCCCGCTCGATTTGGATTGACAAATCCAGCCCCCTGCGCTACTACCCCCGCTGTCATCTTGCCCCTTTGCAAAAAACCCGGCGCCGAACGAAATACCGGAAAGCGAGTCTCGTATGTACTCTGCAACCCATTCGCCACAATCGATTACAATGCCGCGAAAATCTGTTTTAAGTGTCGTATTTGCCGTTCTCCTCGTCATAAGCGCGGGATGCGTTAGTGTCGATACAGTCAATCGATTCGCCGATTCATTCCTTGATGAATTGAGCGATGTCAACATCTTTACCGATGCCGAGGAACTTCAACTCGGAAGAGCCTTTGCGGCGGAACATGATAAAACCGCGAGGTTCTACAAAGATTCGGTCGTGCAGGCTTACATCAGCAACCTCGGTCAATACCTTGTGCGATACAGCAAGCGGAAAAATATCCGTTATACATTCAGAGTGGTCGACAAAAAAGGTTTGAACGCCTACGCTATCCCCGGCGGGTTCATCTATGTCCACCTCGATCTCATCCGTGCGACGAAAACCGAATCGGAGCTCGCCGCCGTGCTCGGGCATGAGATTGGACATATTGTGGGCCGTCATTCCATGAAGCGACTCACGCAGAGCATAGGAATTGAGGCGCTCAGGCGATTGATTGTCGATGAAGACTCCGGCGAGTTGAAAAAGCTTGTCGGTGACGTGCTGGCGGCGGGGTTGCTCACTCGGTACAGTCGGGAGCACGAGCGTGAATCGGATTATTACGGGGTGCGGAATGTGTACGACGCCGGCATCTCGCCCGATGGCGCCGCCGCGTTCTTTGAGACCCTGCGCGCCATACGCGGAAGGAATCCGTCCGCTCTTGAGAAATTCTTGGCTTCGCATCCCGTGCCGAGCGAACGCGTCATGAATGTGCGGGACCAGATTGCAACGTTGCCGCCGAAGTCCGGGTTACGGTCGGATTCGGCGACGTTTCAGCGAATCAAGCGCCGTATTCGGTGAACGGGATGTCGTCAGCGCCGGCAGATCGCGATTTGGAGGGTTGGTGGGCAATGCCCACCCTACGAATGTCGGTATGGGGTTGGGGAACCCAACCCCTACGAATGTCTCTATGATGGTGGGCAGTGCCCACCCTACAACTACAAATTCGGGGGGATGCGGTAGGCTTGGTAGAGGCGGCGCTTGAGGTGATCCTTAACTTCCTCTTGGGATAGCTTGTTGTACAGATCGACTTTGCTATTGACGAAATCCAGCAAGATGGTATCGATCACCTGCCCGAATTTGTAGTGTTTGTTGCTCTCCGTATTGTCTCCCTCCATGACCTGCCGAAGCTCTTCGTGTTCGTTCACCTTGCGGCGGATTGTCTCGATGTCAACCTTGTCCTCATCCGTGAAGTCGGTTTGATAGGCATCGTTCAACGCCTGAACGATATTGGAGAGCAGATCCGCCTCCGGTTCCACAATGGCGCTCGTTCCGCTCCCGATTCCGTCAAGATCGCTATCCTCCGATTCGAGTTTGAGTTGCTGATTCTTGTGGACTTGCTGCACGCGGAACGAATCCAAGTCCACCGATGACAGCACATCGCTCACGTCCGGCGCCTCCCGTTTCGGCAACTTTTTGTTGAGGCTGCGACCAAAAACGTACAACTTCTCCAAATCGGCGTCGGTGAAGGTAATCAACTGCGAGATATAACCGTAGAGGCGGATGTAACTTTGCAGGGCGGATCGAAACTCCTCCCGCTCCTCCTCTTCGCGCTCCCGCCAGCTTTGGACAACCTCGTCCAAAATGCCCTGCAGCCGTTCGTCGGGCTGCGCCGAGTCGTAAAAAACGAGGCAGAATTCGTTGACGGTCTTCTCGGCGTAGAGGTTGAAATCCTCCAACTGGCGTTGAAGATCGTACAACCGATTCGGGTCGGTCTCCTCCGCCAGCATCGTCGTCTGGTAGTATTGCTGAAAGGCGGCTTGTATCGCGTCCGGGTCATTCACGAAATCGAGAACCAGCGTGTCGGTTTTGCCCTTCGCCACGCGGTTCAAGCGGCTTAGGGCTTGGACGCATTGCAGATCTTTCAACCGCTTGTCGACGTACATCGTGTGGAGCATCGGCTCGTCGAAACCGGTCTGAAACTTGTTCGACACAATCAAAATCCGATACGCCGGACTTTTGAACGTGTCGGCGATGGAGACGCCCGGCGCCAAGCCGTTCATGCCGTTCTCGGTGTAGTCACCCCCGTTGTCGGTGTCGTGAACCGTCCCGCTGAACGCCACCAGACAGCCGTAGGGAAGATTCATGGCGCGCATCCGTTTGTCGAATTCCAACTTGTAGCGGACGCAGTGAAGACGGGATGGCGTAATCAGCATCGCCCGCCCCTTGTTCCCAATCGTCTTCGCGGTGCGTTGACTGAAGTGTTCGAGGATAATCTTCGTCTTCGTCTCAATGCTGTGGGGTTGCAGATCGACGTAGTTCGTCAAGGCGCGCAACGTCCGCGCCGTCTCATAGACCTTATCCTCCGGCACGTTCTTCACCAGTTGGAAGTATCGTTTGAAGGTGTTGTAGTTCTGCAGGACATCAAGCGTGAACCCCTCGCTGACGCTCTGTTTCATCGAATAGACGTGGAACGGGAGAAACTTTCCGTCGGCGTGCTTGCGTCCGAACAGTTCCAAGGTTTTGTTCTTGGGCGTGCCGCTGAACCCGAAATAGGAGATGTGATCCTGCGCCCCCCGCAACTCCATCTCCCGAATAATCCGCGCGTCCATGTCCGATACGTCGGGGTCGTTGTCATCGGCGCCCTCGCCGCCGGCTATCCCCCTTGACAGTGACACTCGGAGGTTGCGCGCCGCCTCGCCGGTCTGCGAGGAGTGAACTTCGTCGATTATCACCGCGAAGGTTTTGCTCTTCAGCTCGCCGATGGTCTCGGCAATCACGCTAAACTTCTGAATGGTGGAGATGATGATGTCCTTGCCCGACTCCAGAAAGCCTCTGAGCTGCGCGGAGGTCTTGTCAACGGAATGCACGACGCCCTCCACCTGTTCCGACTGCTTGATGGTCTCCTGAAGTTGCTTGTCGAGCACCCGCCTGTCGGTGACCACTATCACCGAGTCGAAGATGCGCTCCGTATCCGTCGGCGAGCGGTAGAGGTGCGTCAGCAGGTGCGCCAGCCAGGCGATGGAGTTCGACTTGCCGCTCCCGGTGGCGTGTTGGATGAGGTAGTTGCGCCCGACCCCCTCCGCGACGATCGCCGCTTTCAATTCGCGAATCACGTCCAGTTGGTGATAGCGCGGGAATACCAGTATGCGCTCCTTCTCATCCTTTACGCCGTTGAGCGCCGCATCGTAGACCTTTTTCGTCACCTCCTGCTCATGGACGAAGTTTTCGATTAGGTCCAACAGGTTATCGGGCGACAGGACATCCTCCCACAAGTAGGCGACCTTGTGGCCATCCTTATTCACCGGGTTTTCGATCCCCTTGTTGAACGGAAAGAATCGCGTACCGCCGCCCGCCAAGCGAGTCGTCATGGAGACCTTCTCGTTGCCCACGGCGAAGTGCACGAGACAGCGCTTGAATCTGAACAACGGCTCCCTCGGATCTCGCTCCGTCCGATACTGTTTCTCGGCGTCCGTCACCACCTGGCCGGTGAGGCTGTTCTTGAGTTCCATCGTCACCAGCGGCAGACCGTTGAGGAACAGCGCCATGTCAAGCGAGTTTTCGTTTTTCTGTGAATACTTGAGTTGCCGTATCAGCGTGAATCGGTTGGTCTCGTAGAGGCGTCGATGGTCGGGGTTCATGCCGCTTGACGGCCGGAAATAGGTCAGTTTGAAGGCGCTTCCACGGTCCTTCACGCCTTTGCGCAGAACGTCAAGCGCGCCGCGACGCTCGATCTGCGCCCGAATCCGATCGAGGAGTTTTTCCGCGGTGCGCGCCCCGTGCTGGTATTCCAACTTCCGATATTCCTCCGGCTGCGACTCCCGAATGAAGCCCAGCGTCTCCTCGCGAATCAGGCAGGAGTACTTGTCGTAATCGGCGGATGGCAGTGAGCGGTAGCCCGACCGGTTCAGGCGCTCTTCGATGTGGTCTTCAAAGTTTGTCTCGGTATACGTGCGCATGGTCGGATGTTAGTATTTTTCTACTAATTCCTCTGGAATTACTTATGTGTGTTAAATAGCCTAATGCGAGCGTTGATTGGCTCGACTTTGTCCGCATTATTCCGTTTTGCAGTGTTTTCCTCAAATAGGTCGGGCTGGAAGCCCGACCTACGGGAATGGGTAGCAACGTGGGTTAGATACAAAAAAGGCGGGTGATGTAAATTCACCCGCCACAGTTTGAAGGCGTGCAAATAGTGAGTCGCGCGAGACACTTCCATGGGCGCCGTTAGAAATTGCGTGTCTTGCCCTAGGATTGCGTCATAGGTTGGCATTCTCTCACTCTCACCAGGCTCGGAATAAAACGAATCCTAAACTTGTCATCGGTTATTTCATTGACAAGGAAGTGGGAATCCTTAAATTGCGCATTGCCTTGTTTAACTGCATCCAGTTCGTTTTCAAAGATTCCGATTATCTCATCCTCTTTGATTAAAACGAACTTTCCCGCGTGGTTCTTGACAAGATTCGGCTTATGCTTCTGAAATGTCTGAAACTCTCTATCCAACATGGCGGTCATGATTATGTCCTCCTTAACGCCCGCATTACCATATCCGCTAATTTTCTATAGCCAAGGCAGATACTATCATATCATGTAAACACATAGAAATCAAGTTTTCCTTTACCATCAGGCGCGATTCCCCTGAGATGACCTGTGAATTGGGTTGAAATTCATCCGCACACTAGTGTACAATACCGGTATGACGTACATAAAAGAACCGCCCGAACCCGACTACGAGACGCTGCGGCGCGACCGATACGACATTGTGGCGAAAGATGCCTTGCGGAAATACCCCAATGACATCTTGCGGGCAGTCTTGGAACGCGACGATTTCACGTTTATTGAACATTTGGACAGCGAATTCGCCACCGTTGAAGTCCGCCGTATGGACGGCCTCATAAAGACGCGGATCGGTGACAAGGACGTTTTGGTGCACATTGAATTTCAGGTGGGCGACAGCTCCCCTCTTGATATGGCGCGCCGCAACGTTGGCTATCTCGGCAGATGCTACGAAAAATACGGTTTGCCCATTCTATCTCACGTCATCTATCTCCGTCCCGACGCCGGTCGGAATGACCCCGGCGGCTACTGGCAAGAGCTGCCGAACCACCGGTTCATCGTCGAGTACAAAGTGATACGTCTTGTTGAAGTTGATGGCAAAGAGGTTTTTGATACAGAAAACTTGGGGTTAACGCCGTTTGCGCCGTTGATGAAGCCGCCGGCCGGTATGGATGGGTTGCAGTGGGCGATTCAATGCAACGAAAAGGACAAAAGCGCTCTCGTTGCCCACAAACATTCGGAGCAATCTTCTGGTGTCGCAATGGATTATGGGCGGCTTGATTCATCCCAAGCAGACAATCAGCGGATTTATTTCGGAGGAAATTATGCAAGAATCTTCGTTTTTCGAATACCTTGACGAATACTTTGATGAGACAAAGGGAAAAGAGCATTACCAACGGGGAATCCAACAGGGCGTTGAGCAGGGCGCGCGACAGAACGCTACCAAGAACCTCTTTGCTGTGCTCGAATCTCGGTTTGACGAGGGCGCGGTTCAAATCCTTAGATCCGCGGTAGAAAAAATCCAAGATCTGGAATGTCTTGAAGAGTTGCACCGCGAGGCTTTGCGCGCCGAATCCTTTGAAGCCTTCGCCCGCGTTTTGAGCATGAACGGTGACGAGCGATAAGTCCGTTCATGCCAAGCCCGTAAGTCTTTAGCCCGCCGGTTTGGATTCGCCAACCCAGACCGAGCGGGCAGGCTGCGTGCCGTGTAGAGAAACAGAACGCTAATCTTGGGGGAACGCCCACCCTCCGCCTTTGCATCCTTCTGCTCTTCCTTCCCCATCTACGAAGTCCGTAGGTTGGGTTGAACGGCACATCAAGAACGACCCGTCCGCAGGATAACCGCGCCCGGATACCGATACCGCTAAAACCCCCCCAAATCGTAGTGAAACCCAACACTGCGACCATTGTGTATTGGCGAATCCAGCGGATTTTATGTATCCATCTGGTTTGACGCATGGATGGACCGAAAATTTTCACCCTTCCCGTCTTCCATCTTCCCAATCTTCCTTATGCCAAAAATCAGGTGCGATTCCCCTGCCTTTACCATTGACATCAAAAGGGATTAGCAGTCTATGACCAATGGGAGGGAACTAATCGCTCGCACGCTCTACACCTCTCCCCGGACATCTATCTTGCCCGTCACCACCTCGGAGATGAGGGATTGGCGGTACTCTTTGAGGAGTTTGACCATTCGCTCTTCGTTGGAGCGGAGTTGGTCGATTTGGCGTGTTTTGTCGTCAAGGAAATTTACGATTTGTTTCTGTTCTTGGCGTAAAGGGAAAGGGATTTCAAAATTTGAATACTTTGTGCCATTCACATTCTTGATTGTCGCGATGACTACTTGCTGTTGAAGCCAATCCTTATACAGTTGTGACAGTGTCAAGTAATAGACGAATTTTGATGAATAATAATCACCGAAGTTAAATCTCACGAGATACCCTGCACTAGCAAATTTCCCTTCTTGTAGGTGTAGATAGGATTTTCCCACTGTGGAGCCGCTACGCGACAATAGCAAATCGTAACTGTTGAGCATCTGACTGTGAGGAACGGAGTTTTCGGATAGATAAACACCGTTTGGTCGGAGAACTCCTCTTTCATCAATATCAGTAATTCTGACAAATCTGATTCCTTCTGTGGTATATCTGTCAGACTCAATATTTAGACCGTAAGTCACCGGAATATCGGACACATACTTCAATCTTGTGATGTTCCAATGTCTTGGTATCTCCCCAATCCACTCCACGCCCGAGGGTTTCATCTCCGCATTTGGGTCGAGTCCTTTCGTCACCGCGTGAGTTATCAGGGAGGTTCGGTATTCACCCAGGAGTTCTATTTTTCGTTCTTTGACGCGGATGAGTTCGTCGATCTGTCCGGTTTTGTGGTCGAGGAAGTTGGCGATTTGGGTTTGTTCGGGAAGCGGTGGCGTCGGTAATTTCAGCGCTTTGAACAAGGTAAAATTTAGGGCTTCGCGGATTTTCATCAGTCCCGATGAAATCTGGATGAGACTTTTTTGGAAAGGCCCAATTTTGAATAGGTAGTCATAGTAATCCATGCTAACGTCATCTCTTTTGGACGCTAGAACTATGTAAATACCTGACAAAGCTCCAAACTGGTCCGACCTTCCTACGGAACCGATAGTAACATTCATGTTATTTATTACTAGGTCACCAGGGTGGACAAGTTGATAGTTGTCAATTCTCTCGGAAACCTTGTTGCCGATGTTTCCTTTGTCTTCATAACGAATAACCCCACGATCCTTTAATACAGACAGAATATTGTCTGTAATGATGTTAGTGTTTTTCTCTCTTCTCCGAAAAAAGAGATAGTCAATTCTTCTCAGACGCCAGTGACACGGTATTTTCTCAATCCAATCCACGCTGCTGTCTTTGTATTCAGGATAACGCTCCATGAACCTAAAACCTCAATCAATAATTTTTCGCTACGTTGTCAGGGTCGCCTGCCCACTCTCTCGCACTCCCGCAATTATTGACGAAAGGACACATTGCCCCGTCGTCAACGCACTGAGCAAGAACGCGCAATGGTATAGAGAACCAGAGTGCGTTGTTTCTTGTGGGAATTTGCATCGGTTATGGTATCATAATTTTGTTTTTCTGTCACTGAATATTGCGTAGATTCAAACAACCGGCTTGAGTTTCAAGGATAGAACCTTCGTATTGGTCAGATCGCGAGATTGCCCATTTTGCGCCACTTTTCCAACTAGACGGAGATTAACAACTCTATTGAACAATTCATTGATAAACTTAACATGTATATGGTATAATAAAAGCACTGTGTCCAATGGCGCTATGCCAATCTTAATTTCGCTTTACATCGCGTTAATAATAGTATACCATATTTGTGGTATTTGCGTCTTATGAAGATAAGATGACGCTCTATGACGGGACCGCGTGAGCTCCAGGGGCGTTTTAGTTGAGTTTCGATCGTTTTGCTCGCCTGCCGGTTCACGGGCCGGTACACTTTTGAAAAGATTATGAAAAACTGTTCAGTCATAGATTTATTTTGTGGCGCCGGCGCGCTAACTCACGGATTTTACTTGGAGGATTTTAATGTTGTCGCCGGCCTTGATGCGGATGAATCTTGTCAATATGCTTATGAAACGAACAATCCCGGGACAACCTTCATCGGAAAAAGGATTGAGGACATAAAGTTTGCCGAACTTGCTCCGCTGTATCCAGAAGGTCACGTTAAAATTCTGATCGGTTGCGCCCCTTGCCAACCCTACTCTTCTTATAATAAACGTTATAATAAACGCATTCCGGACCGCGATGAAAAATGGAAATTGCTCTCCAACTTTTCCGACTTAATCTCAAAGATACAACCGGATATTGTATCAATGGAGAATGTTCCCGATCTGGTTAATTTCAATAACGGCAAGATTTATCAGGATTTCGTGAATCGCCTGGACAAGGATTACACCGTTACTCCCTATCCCGCGGTTTACTGCCCGGACTACGGAATTCCCCAGCAGCGAAGGCGACTTGTTCTCCTCGCCTCCAAACTCGGCAAACTTGAACTTGTGCCCCCGACGCATAAGCCGGAGCAATACAAGACGGTTAAGGATGCTATTGGCGGTCTGGATTCGCTTGAAGCTGGACAAACTAGTCAGGATGATCCATATCATAAAGCATCTGGATTGTCCGACCTCAACTTACGAAGGATGAAGAAGTCAAAACCGGGGGGTACATGGAAAGACTGGCCTGAGGGCCTGGTTGCAGAATGCCATCAAAGAAAAAGTGGAAGCACCTATTCAGGCGTTTATGGACGAATGAGATGGGATGGTTTATCTCCAACAATCACGACACAGTGCTATGGTTTTGGAAATGGCAGGTTTGGGCATCCGGATTCTGGACAAAATCGAGCAATATCTTTAAGAGAGGCGGCACGGCTACAGACGTTTCCAGACGACTATAAGTTCGTCCCACCTGAAGGGCCACATCATTTTACAACGATTGCTCGATTTATCGGAAACGCAGTGCCTGTTGACCTTGCCAAGGTCATTGCGCAGAGCATTAAAAAACATATTGAAATGCATTCCAGCGGATTTAAAGGGTAAACACTTTGGAAACGCTTACTTTCACAATTGACGCCGAGTTATTGAAGGAACTGGGGGAGCGACTTGTCGGTAAACCGCACGTAGCGTTAGCCGAGTTAATCAAGAACAGCTACGACGCCGATGCATCGGAAGTTGCGATTAGATTATCACCCAATCCTGATAAGGGTAGTATTGAAATCAGCGACGACGGTCACGGCATGACCTTCGACGAGTTCAAAAACTTCTGGATGCGCATTGGCACGACTCACAAGAGAGAGGCACGGTCCCGAGAGCTGAAACGGCCAATGACGGGTTCAAAAGGTGTGGGCAGATTGGCAGTTCAATTCCTCGCCGACAAGTTAGAAATCAAAACTGTTCCAAAGGACAAAGGGGGTGAATGGCTTGAAGCCCAAATCGATTGGGATGAGGCCATAAAAGCTCGCGACCTCACGAAAGTTGAGGTTGCCTACAATCGTAAGCATTCAAAACGGCCCTTCCCGCACGGTACTTTGATTCTCTTAAGCGGTCTCAAAGACACTTGGGAAATGGACTCGATTCGCAAACTGGCTTCAGAGGTGTGGTGGCTTCAGCCCCCGTTTGGTTTCGCGCTAGCTGCTCGTGGCGATTTAGGGCATCGCTTTCAAGTTCATTTTCAATCAACGCAACCCGACTACGCCGGGACATTTGCCAAACAGATGGGAGCGATAAAGAACATCTGGATTGCCCGGCTGGTCGGAAAGTCTGTGAATGGAGCGGTAACACTCTCCTTAGAGTTTCCGGGTGAACAGCCGATAATTCATGAATACGGCATTGCAGGTTTCTCTCATAATGATGGAAATTTTGATGAAAAGAAAAACCTAAACGAAGCCCATTTTGAAATTCGCGTCTATGACCTATCGGGAAGGCAGCAATTTGGAATCAAGGTTGGAGAGGCCCGCGAATATTTCAAAGATTATGGCGGTGTTCATGTTTACGACGGTGGGTTTCGTCTTCCCTATTATGGATTGCCAACGAGCGATTGGTTAAAGTTGGAATTCGACCATTCGCATCGAAAAAGTGTGTCCGATCTTCTACCCAAAACCCTCCGGCAAGTTCCTAGAGCGTTGAATGACTTGCCCACACTTGGACGCGTTCTAGGGATGGTCTACGTTGACACCTCACAAGAACGGAATCTCAAGATATCCATCACGCGAGATCGCCTGACCGAAACCACCGCTTACGAAGACCTTGTCAGTACGGTGCGTTACGCCATAGATTGGTACGCCTACCAGACCGCGCGGCGAAAAAGTGAAAGAAAAAAGCAAGAAACCCCTACCCAACCCACGTCGCAGACACTTGAGCGTGTTGAACAAGTCCTAGAGCAGTACGAACCGGAGATTCCCAAAGGCGTTTATCGAAAGGTACATGACGAGGTCCAAAAGGCAACCGCATCGGCAAAAACCAATCAAGAAGTCGTACTTGAACAGATGGGGCATCTGGCGCCGCTTGCCACGGCGGGCATTTCGGCGTTGTCGTACCAGCACGAATTGAATAAACAGTTCGGCTTCATTGAGGGCATAATTGACAGAATCAAAGATGTTCAAACCACCGATCGTCAACTGCAACGGGATCTGGCATCATTAAGATCGGATTTGGCATCGTGGCTTGAGAGAGCAAAAGCCACCAATGGGCTGTTTGACTACATCGCCGATGCCGAGAACACCAAGTTGAGGCACAGGTTTCGCGCCGTGTCGGTGATTGAGGATATCGCGGTACAGACGCGTTTTTTGGCGCGAGGCATTGAGATCGATTACAGTCAGCTTGAGGAGGAACTGTATCTTCCCCAGGCGTCGTATGCCGAATGGGGCGCGATTTTTCAGAATGTCTTCATCAACGCTTTCAATGCGATGTTGGATTCTCCCGAACGCCTGCTCCGCATCAGTTCGCGATCCGATGGAAAATCGCGAGAAATACTGATCCAAGACACCGGTCATGGAATAGACCTTCAAGACTCGGACCGGTTGTTTAACCCGTTTGAAAGAGAATCACCGATTTCTCCCGAACGACGTGCGCTCGGTTACGGCGGCACCGGACTTGGCCTCACCATAGTGCGGCTGCTGGCAGACACTATCGGCTGCCGCGTTCGGTTCGTCCCGCCGAACGATGGATTTAGGACGGCGTTCTCGCTTCAATGGAGGGAAAGCAAATGAAAGAAAAAATCCTGATATACGATGATGAACAGCAACAGACCAAGGAATTCAAGAGAAATTTGATGCGCGGCCTCAAAAAGGCAAAGCTGGAGGAAGGTTTTGCGGTTGAGATTCTTGGCGAGGATGAGCTTCAAAACTCACTGGATGTGTTGCACGCTAGGCAGGATGATATTCGGAACAACAGAGGAGTTTGCCCTGAAACCACCCAATTTGACGACACAGCTATTTTCATCATTGATTATGACTTGTTGAAGAGCAAAGCGGGAGGATTCATTACCGGTGAAGACCTTGCGTACAGCGTTCGGTGTTTTTCGAAATGCAAGTTGATTGTCGGGTTGAACCAATTCGGAAAGAATCCGTTTGATTTGACGCTGAAAGGGCGCCCTGAATCTTTCGCGGACTTGAATCTCGGGGCGGATCAGCTTGACAATCCGGACCTCTGGCGAGATACCTGGAGCGAACTGATGCCAACTTTCAGACCGTGGTATTGGCCAAACCTATTCCACTCTCTGCGCGATTTTGACGAGAGAGTCCAAGATGTTAAACAAAATTTGGACAAACCCATTTGCGATGCTCTTGGGTTCGACAGCGATGTGTTCCGGCTGTTGCCTCGTGCCGTTGTTCAATTCATCGGAAAGGGTGACGACAAAGAACCGGCCGAAACGACGTTTCGGGAGTTTGCCAAAGAGTCCGGCAACGGCTTGAGGCACAAAGACTTGACAATTTCAGATGAGGACGTGTTGGCGCGGGTCGGCGCCGCCAGAATCTCAAAATGGCTGGAGAGATTTGTGTTGCCGGAGCAGGACCTGCTCGTGGATGCACCGCACTTGGTATCAAGGTATCCGAGCCTCATTGCCAATGACGAGCAGGGAATGAAAGCGTGGAACAGGACGGCGCAGCTGGTAGATTATAACGACTTGGGGCTTGACACTGATCTAATCGAACCTTACAGATTCAAAAATGAGCATTGGATTTCACGTCCCGTGTGGTTTTGGGACAAACTGCGCGAATGCGGACAAATCAAGGAACTGACGGAGCCCTGGTTGACCAAAAAACCGGATTGGGTCTTTTGCGAAGATGCCTCTCGGTTCCACGAACGAGACGACTGCCGGGAATTCCTTGCGGACACGGAATCTCCCTTTACCCGACGGTTTGCCAAGGTTTTTGATGAGGTTGATTATCGACCTAGGGTTCGGTTCTGGCTGTGAATTTTTGGTAGAAAAACACAATGACAGAAACTATCGCCACATTGAAAGATATCCTGACTCATTTTTTTGACATCCAAGAAGCGGCATGGTTTAAGGCAGAACCAAAGTGGAACCAAAGCGAACAAGCATTAGAAACGTATAAAGTCGTGTCGGGGAAATGGGAACCTATAACTCTTCGCGAAATAGAATATTTGTTTAATCGCCCTGAACTGAATCTGGATTTTTCCAAGTGGGGAAAGGTTTTATACTTGAAGCCGTTGGAAAAAAATGCCGAATTTGTTCCTGTCCTGTCCCTATCTTGCATACTCAACGAAACGCAAAGCCTCGCGAGACTCAGAGTCATGTTAGTTTGCCTTGACGGAAAACAAACCCCCTATGGCATTGGGTTTCGCCTGGAAACACCGGAGAGCATGAATCAGAACGGAAATGAGACTGACGATAAGGGCATTCACGATTTCCACCATGCACAACTCATTCAAAAGTTTGAGCAACCAAAACTTGATAACAAACTCCAGGTTTGTAGTCCCGATTGGCTACCCACAACACAACCCTCTTTTCCCGTACCTGCAAAGTGTCCGGTGATGTTGTTGCTCTGCCTTATTTTGACGCTATATGGAAAGGAGTATTACACTCAGTTCCTTAAACACTATGAGAAATCTGAAATTGAACGATACGGGTCGAAACTTGATTCGTGGATAAATTCGGGGCGCCAAGCGAAAAAGGCTGATGGCTGATCCGATAGATTGCTCGGCAATCCTTCGTCTTTCCGCTCAAGCGTTCTCGTGCAACCTAGGCAGGGCTTACTCAGCAACCGGAGGTCGCGACCGGGAGATCGCTCCTACCGGGAACATAGGTCGCGACCGGGAGATCGCTCCTACCGGGAACATAGGTCGCGACCGGGAGATCGCTCCTACCGGGAACATAGGTCGCGACCGGGAGATCGCTCCTACAGTGGACGCAATTTCTGACAGCGCGGAGTATACAACCCCACTGTCTTTGTATTCAGGATAACGCTTCATACCGCAATCCTATAGTGACTCTTTGCTTCTCGAAGTTGATTGTATCGATCCAGAAATTCGCTGTGTGCCCGCCTTACATCGATTAGTAAATCCTTATAACGCTTAACATAAATCTGCGAATTGGCTAAAATCTCGCGTCTGCCTCTAACGTGAGGCGTATCAACCAAGGTGCCGCATAGCAGATAACCTGTTACGTGTTCATATCGATTACTGGGAGCAGTTGTTCCTTTAACTTGTTCTCGCATGAATATAACGTACTCTGCAATTTGGTCCAGATCTTCCTTGGAAGCCCTTGACCTCGCACGTTTTATTTCCACCACAATTAGATTTGTGCCTTCATGAACACACAGAAAGTCAATCCTCTTGTTCTCCTCCGGTACATCGTTTGTTTCCGGAAATTCGTCGCGTAGCAGTTGACTGTATGTCTTTTCGTCAGCTACCAAATTCCAACGCGGGTCGATAACCCAAGGAAACTCCTTTAGGAAGTTGTGGAGTGTCGGCACTTCTAAAGCATCTTTGTCAATAAGAGCCTGAAATTTTTCAATCGTCGTTATTCGTCCTTCGGTGACCTTAGCCATCTCTTTCGCTTCGACAATTTGCCATTCCCTAAATAAATCAAAGAGTTCTCCAATGTCGTCAAACTCTGTATTCGACAAATCTTCCGCAATTTCCCAAAAAGCGTCAAATTCCAAAAAATCCAGAGACGTTTGGATTACCGGTTCAACTTCCTTGATGTCAGCCGTAGGGTTCTTTCCAATCGCTTGGCGCACTAATTTGTCTGCCAGTTTTAAGGCTCGAGTATTGCCGATTTCTTCTGATCGCCGTTGAAAGTCGATATACAACTCGTTTTGTTGTAGCAGCGACTCGTTATCGCGGCGGCGTTTGTCTGCCCATTCACGAGCGATCTTATTGACCTGATTCTTGCCCCAGTCTTTTAGCGCGCTATTCGCTTCCGTGTCCCATACCAGAGAGTTTCGAGTCGTGCCGATCGTATCTTCATTTTCGTCAACAAATTCAACATGAAGCTCGCCTACGAGATAAGAAAGCGCGTACTGCTGACCGACAACCGCGTCGAAAACGAAAGGCTCTTGCACCAACTTGCCTCTCGCCATAAGGACGATGCCGCGCTCTATTCCGTCAATATCCTGCGATGTGCGCTTTAGCGCGCCAATCCAGCCGGACACTGTCCAACCCGTGTTTGGCTCTATTTCGTCATTGAATTCCCACAAGTACGGCTTACCGTCCGTGTCTATTTCGAGTAAGCGTTTCAGATCGCGATCCTCCGGTGATATGGGAACGCCATTGATCACGACCTCAAATCCTTGCCGCGCGCCGATAACGGCGAAGCGACGGGCAAGCCCCCGTTGAATTATGTCGGTTGAAATGCGGCGATTCCTGAATTTTGTGATATGTCTCAGCGTAATTCTTGTCCCTTCAGACACTTTGCCTGTGGGTGACAACGGCGGAAACAGGATGCGCCGTTCCTCCGCTTTTTCCAGTATCCGGTCATAATTCATGCAAAAATGGCTGACTTCGCTATCCTTCACGCTTTCTACGGCGATTTCCTTGGCAATTCCAAAAGCCGAAAACTTTCCAATGCCTTTTCGCCCCATGATTCTTCGATTGCGAGGAGGAGGCGTTGTCTCGGACTGTTCATTTTCGCGCCGATCCCGCCCTATAATGAGATACTTGTCCCTCACATCCTTATCCGACATGCCAATCCCATTGTCAACAATGATGATTTCCGAAGCGCTCTCGTCAATGGGAGTCGTCGGTATAGTAATCTCGACCCTCGTGGCGTTTGCATCCCAACTGTTGGCTACCGATTCCGCGATGACCGCCGGCAACGTTGAGTACATCTGCAAACCGAGATGTTTAATCGTACCGACATCAAACTCCATTTCATACGGCTCTCTCGCGCCTGCTTTGTCACGACTCATAGCATATCTCCCCCATACGTCAACACGACTGTAAAACTGTTTTTCCCAACTGTGCCTCGAACCGCCCTGCGCCAAGTTTATAACATTGCCTAACAAACTTTCAATCCGAGACAGGAATCTTTCCAAGATATTGTCTTTGTATTCGGGATAGCGCATCATGATCCCGGATTCTCGTTCAAAGAACTACCGCTCTCTTGCTCAAGCGCCCTCGTACAACCGTTGAATGTCAGCCTCACAAATAAACTCAACCGTCACGCCATGCCGACTGAGCGCCTCGCGGAAACCCCACCATTTCGTATCCACCGCTTGCAGGATGGGCGGTTTTTCGGAATGGGCAAGGGCAACGGCGACGAATTTCCGATCCTTTGAATGGAAGTCTTTCAATGCCGGATCACTTGGAAACTCTTCAAACTCCGTTTCTGAACCCTCAATACGCGTAATGGGAACACGGACGCACCGCTCCGGGTTTGTCTGATTCCGTAGGCTCCAAGTGAGAAACCGATCACCGGTGCCCTGTTTTCCACTTGAACTGCGATTTCTTGAATACTCGCCGAGAATTATCCAATCCGCATCAATAACCAATTTCATCTCGCCGCGCATAATCCGTTCTAGTCTGTCGATACAGGTTTCTTCACAATTCTTGAAGTCTTCTCCCCATTCGCCATTGGCGACCCTTGCTACGTTTGTATCTACAATTACCATCATGATTTGTTTGCTTTCCGACGCTCAATCTCGGCTTTAGCTCTATCAAATACATCGCCCGCGTCATCGCCAAAGAAGTTTCGGGGCCAATTGCTGGCGTTGCCGTATTCGTCCAGCTTGAGTTGTTCAATTTCGGATGTGCCATCGTTGATTTGGCAGGAGTAGAGCGCGGTGTCGTTCGCCGAGATTACTCCTTCGGCGATGCGTCGCGTCATGCGATGAAGCAGGTGCTCGCTGTGGCTTTCAAGGATAATCTGTAGTTTTCGGTTTTTCACGACATCAATCAGGACATCCGCCAGTTCCGATTGCACTTTCGGGTGGAGGTGGGCTTCGGGTTGTTCGAGAATGAGAATTGAACCTTCCGGAACGTAGTAGCAAAGTATGATTACGGGAAGGACTTGGGAGACGCCGAAACCGACATCCGTGAGTCGGACCTCGGGACCGCCTTTGTGCTTTGTGACGAGGAATTCGTACCCGTTTTCCCTATCAGAAACGGGAACTAGGCGATAGGAGTCGATTAACCCCAAGCGTTGCAACCAACTCGGTACTTGTGCATCAAGATTTAGCAGTTGCATCCGACCCGAAAAGTGCGCTGGAACCATATCTTGACCATGTTGTCCCACGCCTTCCGGATGGTCGCCCTCCCAGGTGTAATGGGAGCGGGGATATTCGCGACGAGGGCTTAGGTAACAGATGCGGGAAAACAGTTCTTCAAATGCCTCCTCAAATCGCCAAAAAGAACGTGTAGGATCGCTGAGGGATTTATCGCGTACGCCATAGCACCGGAATAGGGGGCCGGACAAAAATACCCCTTCAGCATCGAAATTGAAATGCTTATTATCAGAGCTCCACCTTGTTGAAATCTGTCGTCCGTCTACGCTATAAGTAAAAGCAAAGGAATTAGCTGTAACCGAGTGTTTATCTATTTTGCTAATAGAGGTTGAGAATGAGAGTGTTGTGGATTCAATCCGAGAAGAACTTCTAGTGAACGTAGGTTCAATGGACAATTTCCCGGGCAATTTCCATGAAACAGAAACGCCTAGACTCAAATCCTGCCTATGTTTGTAGATGACATCGCCGAAACTACGCAAGTTAACCAATGAAGTTTCATCGCCGAAATCAAGGGCATCATTCCAGTCCGGTGGGCGTTCCACGGTCTGCTTGAGCATTAACAATATCTGCAAGAGGCTGGTTTTGCCGGAGCTGTTCGCGCCGAAAAACCCGGTCAACGGCGCCATACGCAACGCGCCGGTGTTTTTCCACGATTTGAAATTTTCCGCTCCGAGTTCGGTAATCATGGCTCTTGCCTCCTTTTCGCAAGACGTTTGCATCGCCGATCAACGTCATGACGTATGTGTTTCCCGATGCTCAATCTCGGCTTCGAGTTGTTTAATCAGTTCGCCTGTTACGTCGCCAAAGAACTCTTGGGGCCAATTGTCGATGTTTCCGTATCCATCAACCTGCAGTGGTTCAATCTCGGATACGCCTTCGTTAATCTGGCAGAAGTAAAGCGCGGTGTCTTCCACAGAGAGTCGTTCCTCCGCAATGCGGCGCATTAAACGGTGAACTAGATGCTCGCTGTGGCTTTCAAGGATAATCTGAAGATTCCGATTCTTCATAGCATCAATGAGAACATCTCCTAGTTCCGACTGGGCTTTCGGATGAAGATGCGCTTCGGGCTGCTCAAGAATGAGAATTGAGCCTTCGGGGGCGTAATAGCAGAGAATCAACACCGGCAGGACTTGGGAGACGCCGAAACCTACGTCCGCGAGTCGGACTTCGGGACTGCCTTTGTGCATTGTGACGAGAAATTCGTAATCCTTTTGCGTTCGATGAACGGGAGCGAGGCGATAAGAATGAATCAAACCCAAGCGCTGCAACCACTTCGGCACGTGTTCGTCAAGGTTCCCAGATTGGATTCGCGATGAAAACAGCGCGGACACCATGTCCTCCCCATATTTCCCCACATCGTCCGGATGTTTGCCTCCCCAAATGTAATTGGGACTGGGGCTTCCACGCAGGGGGCCTAGGTAAAGAATTCGATTAAACAGATTTTTAAGGGAGTTTATGAGAGGGAAAAGAGGTCCGTAACGATTGCCAGGCGCCTTAACTCCGTAGAAGCGATACGGCTGAACTTGTACGGGATCGGACGATTTTAACACCCAGCCCCCCATATTCGGCGGCAAGTTTCGCTCAACCTCCCATCTTTGTTCATTGGCTGTGTAGCTGTATGCCTCCAAAACCGGATGTCCAGATTTGGACCGAATGGAGGTCAAGAAAGAAAGGGAATCGATTTTGTGTTCATTGATTTCCATTTTTTCGGAGGTTTTCCACGACACCGAGACACCGAGGTTTAAATCAGCGTTATGTTGGTGGATGACATCGTCAAAACTGCCTAGATTAACCAGCGATACCTCATTGCCAAAGGCGAGCGGTTCATCCCATTTTAGCGTTGGATGCTCCACAGTCTGCTTGAGCATCAGCAACACTTGCAGAATACTGGTTTTGCCGGAGCTATTCGCGCCGAAAAACCCTGTCAACGGCGCGAAACGCAATTTGCCTGTGTCTTTCCATGATTTGAAATTTTCCGCTCTGAGTTCCGTTATCATAGCCTCTGCCTCCTATCTGCCTACCCAAATTATACCTGATGTGCCTGCCTATTTTAAACTAATTCAAACGTCTCCCTCAACAAAACTTTGGTTTTGCGATCAGCCGCTTCCGCGTAACCGATGGATGTCCTCCTCACATAAGAATTCAACCCTCACGCCGTGCCGACTCAGCGCGTCTCGGAAATCCCACCACTGCGTATCCACCGCTTGCAGGATGGGTGGTTTTTCTGGATGGGTAAGTGCAACGGCGACAAATTTCCGGTCATCCGGATCGAAGTCTTCCAAAGCGGAATCAGTAGGAAACTCTTGAAACTCGTTTTCTAGGTTTCCAATAGGCGTAATCGAAACCCGGTCGCACCTTTGAGGGTTTGTCCAGTTCATTTCCACCCACTTAAGAAACGCATCGCCGAGTCCGGGCTGACCCGTTGGCCTCAGCTTTCCCCGGTATTCTTTAATGATTCGCCGTTGGTCATCCAGCGCCAACTTTACTTCACCGCTCGTAACCTCTAGGAGTCTGGTAACACAAGCTTGTTCACAATCCTCGTAGTCTTGCCCCCATGCCCCATTGGCGACTACCGCGACGTTTGTGTCAATAATCACCGCCATTGCTTATCCGCTTTCCGACGCTTGATTTCAGCGCTTGCCTTAGCCGCCAAGTCGCCCATCTCATCGCCAAAGAAGTTCTGGGGCCAATTGCTAATGTTGCCGTAATCATCGATCTTGAGCGGTTCAATTTCGGAGGTTCCGTTGTTGATTTGGCAAGAGTAGAGCGCCGTGTCCTCCGTTGAAATCTTTTCCTCTGCCATCCGGCGCATTAAGCGTATAAGAAGATTCTCGCTGTGGCTCTCAAAGATAATCTGGATATTCCGGTTTTTCACGACATCAATAAGGACATCCGCCAATTCCGACTGCGCTTTTGGGTGGAGATGCGCTTCAGGATGTTCAAGAATCAGCACATCGCCTTTGCGAGCGTGATAACATTTGTTAAGCACCGGCAGGACTTGCGAAACGCCGAAACCTACATCTTTGAGACGAACTTCGGGGCCCCCTTCGTACTGTATGACGTGACATTCATATCTCTTGTCCGCCTTACCCACGAAGGGAAGATTCTGATGGGCATCATTAACAGGGCGGAAGTCGTAAGCGTATATCAATTTCAACTGCTGTAGCCATTTGGGTATCTGATCGTCAACGGCGGGGAGTTGAACTTGGGCTGAAGTCAGGGCGGGATATTCACGAACCGGTCCGAGGTAGTGGATTCGCGAAAACAGACTCTCAAAAGCCTTCTCAAGCTTAGAGAAAATGAACTCCGTTTTCGGCGATGCACCACGAATCCCATAGCATCGAAATAACGATTGGACGGGTTCCCTCCCTCCCGCGGTCGTTACCCAGCGGTTAGGGCCATCAGGTACTGATTCAAAGACATGTTCACGAGCCTGATAACGGATCCTTCCTACACTTGTGTTATAAAAGTTAAAGCAAAAAGAGAGGGCATCAAGTTCATAGATATCCGGAATGGTCAATTTTTGAGGCAACGCCCACGAAATCGAAAACTCAAGACTAGGAGCACCCAGCGGTTGGTGGACGACATTTCCGTAGCTCACCAAGTCTGCCAGCGACGCTTGATCGCCGAAGTAGAGTGGTTCATTCCAATGAGGTGCCAACTCGGCGGTTTGTTTGAGAAGTAGGAGTATCTGCAAAATACTACTCTTCCCAGAACTATTCGCGCCGAAAAACCCTGTCAATGGAGCGAAACGCAATTTGCCGGTGTCTTCCCACGATTTGAAATTCTGCACGCTGAATTCAGTTATCATAGCCTCTGCCTCCTTTCTGTTTATCTATATTATACCATCTGTGACTACCTGTCTGAAAGCAATTCTAACACGTTCCTCAACAAGCCCTCGTTCTTCTCCTCAAGCGTCCGCATTTCATCGGCGATTTCGCGAGGTGATCTGAGCGGCGTGTGTTTATAGAAGTAGCGATTGAAGTTGATTTCGTAGCCCAGCTTGTCCTTCTTGCGGTCGATCCAACCCTCCGGCAAGTGCGGTTTGATTTCTCGTCGGAAATAGTCGTCAATGTCCTCCGCCAAGGGGATCCGCTCATCGTCTCGCCGCGCCGGATCCGGCTTGGGATTACCCCTCTTGTCCTTCACGACGACCTCCCTTTCCTCTCCCGAAATCTCGCGCTTTTCGATCAGCGGTCTTTCGATAGTCACTTTGGTGTAGCCGAAGAACTCGTTCGGATAGATTCGGGAATGTTCGGATTCCTCAAAGTCCGTGTACAGTTTCACCAGGCGCTCTATGTGCGACTCGGAGATGAAAACGCTCTTGTCGCCGAGATTTCGTTTCATTGATTCGAAGAATTCGGCGCCGTTAATCAGTTGGATTTTTCCCCGCCGTCTCTCCTGCTTGCGATTCGTCAGAATCCAGATGTAGGTGGCGATACTCGTGTTGAAGAACAGCTTGTCGGGCAGCGCGATGATGCACTCCAGCCAGTCATTTTCGATAATCCAACGTCGGATCTCGCTTTCGCCGCTGCCGGCATCGCCGGTGAACATCGGCGATCCGTTAAGCACGATTCCGATGCGGCTGCCGCGGCTCTCCATCTTGGAGAGCATGTGTTGGAGAAACAACAACGCGCCGTCGGAACTGCGGGGCGTGCCAGCCGTGAACCTGCCGTTGGCGATGCCCGCCTCGGTTTTCACGGCGGCTTCATCCGACTTCCAACTGACGCCGAACGGAGGATTGGTTATCATGTAGTCGAATCGCTCCCCTTGAAACCCGTCGTCGGAGAGACAGGAACCGAGTTGAATAGCGTCGGGGTTCTCGCCGGTGATTAGCATATCGGATTTGCAGATGGCGTAGGTTTGCGGGTTGAGTTCCTGACCCAACAGCCGAATATCGGCGTCGGGATTAATCTGTTCGCGGAAGTAGTCCTTGCCAATCGTCAACATGCCGCCGGTGCCGCAGCAGGGGTCGAAGATGCTGCGAATCACACCCTCTCCGCGCGCTTCCTCGCGGTGTTCGGCGAATAGCAGGGAGACCAGTAATCGCACCACGTCTCGCGGCGTGTAGTGTTCCCCGCTGGTTTCGTTGGACATTTCCGAGAATTTGCGAAGCAGCTCTTCAAAGACTTGTCCCATGGTATGATTGTCCACCTGATCGGGGTGCAGATCGATCTCCGTGAACTTGTCGCAGAAGATGAACAGTCGATCGTTCTTCTCCAGCCGCTCGATAAACTGATCGAGATTGAAGTTTTCGATGATGTCCCGCACATCCTTGCTGAAGCGGTTGAGGTAGTTGTTGAAGTTGAGACGGATGTTGTTCGGATCAGCCTTTAGGCGCGAGAGGTCGTATCGGGAGGTGTTGTAGAAACTGGCGTTCGTCTCGTTCAGAATAATCTGAGGCAGTAATTCTTCGGGGACCTTGTCCCTGAAGCGATTGTAGGTCTCAACCGCTTTGTCCTTTCGGTCCTCATCCGCCAAAATGCAATCCAATCGGCGCAGCACGAGAAACGGGAGGGTGATGTCGCCGTATTCGTGCGGTTTGAAGAGGCCCCGGAGGACATCGTCGGCTACGTTCCAGACGAGGTTCGCGAGTTCTTGGTAGTTTGCCATGGGGTTTTCCTTGCTCTTTGGGAATAGGCGTTTCTAAACGCCTTGAGAATTTCTATGGGAGCGCTATCGCGTTGGGATTTCGATTGAGTAAAACTTGATTGCCGAGGATCCCCGCTGGAGCGCGGAACTTTGTACATATTGTATCCTGTCAACATGCCGATTCTGCGGATCGAATAAATGCGCTACGGCTAGTATCGAATGTCACTTCCGGAAAGATTTATCCGCCAGTGATAATGGGGTGGCATTGACAACCGCCGTCATGGCTTCTTCGCTTTTCGACGCTTTGGCTCGGCTTTTGGCTTTGGCGCCGAGTCGCTTGGCTCATCGGCCTTGAGTTGTTCAATCTCCGATGCGCCCCCCTTCATTTGGCAGGTGTGGAGCGCCGCGTCATCGGCGGAAAACTGTTTCTCGGCGATGCGGCGCGTCAAGCGTTGTAGCAGACGCTCGCTGTGGCTTTCAAAGATAATCTGCAGATTGCGATTTTTCACGACATCTATCAGCATGTCCGCCAACTCCGATTGGGCATCCGGATGGAGGTGCGCATCGGGTTGTTCGAGAATGAGAATGGAGTTCTCGGGCGCGTAATGGCATAGAATCAGCACCGGCAGAACTTGAGAAACGCCGAAACCCACATCCGTGAGACGGACTTCGGGACCGTCCTTGTGCCGCGTGACGCGCACATCGTAGCGGCCCTTTTTATCGAAATCGGGTTGAAGACGATAGGAATGGATCAGACCCAAACGTTGCAGCCATTCAAGTATCTGTTTCTCAATGGAGAGGAGTTGAATTCTGCCTGAAAGCAGGGCGGAAATCGCCTTCTCCCCATACTGTCCGATGCCGTCCGGATGATCGCCTTCCCATTGATACTGGTGTCGCGGATGTTCGCGCACCGGTCCAAGGTAGCGGATTCGAGAGAATATATCCTCGAATTCCTCTTTGTAAACCAAAAACGAGCGTAAGTCTTCATCGGGCGCCACAACGCTGTAGCATCGAAACGGGGTCGCGTCCACGGAACCGGTCGATTGGCCCGTTGACGCTTGAAAGGTTGAGAATTTGAACTTGCGGTCCTTTGTTGTCCTGCCCAGCCTCCAACTTCTTTCGTTGGCGGTGTAGCAGAAGTCAGCCACACTCAGTTGCTCATCCGCTTCGTCAATCAGAGTCGAGAACGAAAAGGCGGAGGCTAAATCTTTCGAGATCTCGGATCTGTTTTTGCGCGGTGTCCAAGTGAAGGAGATGCCGAGACGCGAATCCCGCTTATGGTCATGAATGACGTGGTTGAAACCGCTTAGATCAATCAACGCGTTTTCATCGCCGAAATAGAGGGGCTCGTTCCAGTCGGACGGGCGCTCCACGGTCTGCTTGAGCATCAGCAATACCTGCAAAATGCTACTTTTCCCGCTACTGTTCGCGCCGAAAAACCCGGTCAACGGGGCAAACCGCAACGCGCCGGTGTCTTTCCAAGATTTGAAATTTTGCGCCCTGAGCTCCGTTATCATAATTTTCACCTTCTTCTCATGGTAGTAGGCACACTCCGTGTGCCGTAAACCGTCCTGCGCCAACCGGTAGGATCAAGCGAGTGGATAGCGAGTGCGATAGAGATCCCCCAAACGAGTGAATAACGAGTGCGATAGAGATCCCCCAAGCGAGTGGATAGCGAGTAGGATTTTCTATCGCACTCATTGTTCATTCGCTTGATCGATAGAGATCCCCGCGATCTCCCGATCGCGACATCCTGTCACATTCGCCAATCGCCGATTTGTCTCCGTCCGGTCGATTTATCGACGGAGATTTCACTTCGATAGAAAATCCCGTTCGTTGTCCACTCGCTTGATCGGCGCTATCAAGCGCTATTGCCCCGCCATCTGTCAACCTTTTGCATTGACGATGTTCCCGGATAATGCTACAATAGAGTTGGTAGTGATCCGCCTTGAATGAACGCGAACATAACTTGAAAGGACAATATCATGACGAGTCCATTGGAAAAAGAACTTCAGACGTTTGAAGCGCATAAATCAAAGTTGCTTGCCTCCAATGCAGGCAGGTTTGCCTTGATTAAAGATGACAGTGTTATTGATGTCTTTGATACCCATCTTGACGCAATTCAACAAGGCTATCGGCATTGTGGAAACGTTCCGTTCCTGGTTAAGGAAATTACCCATATTGAAAGGGCAGCCCACTTCACATCCAACTTGCTGGAGATTTAAGTCCGTATGCCGTCTTTTACTACTGCCAATGATGCCGTCCGAGACATAGGCCTGGTTGTTCCTGTAAAACTCACCGCTTCCTCCATTACTCCAGCAATTCTCATTTTGGAACATAGAGCTGACAAAGCCTCGTCAACTTTAGATTTCTCGCTCTTGAAAAGCGTTATGTTGATTGCATGATTTAATAAAATCGATAAATCCGACGTATCTCAGCCCCAGAGGGGCGGCAGGTTTGTAGAAATGTGGAGACACCACACTCCAAAGCCCCAGCGGGGCGACAGGTGGAAAATTGTGCTAAGCGCTTGCCGAGAGAAAACCGCGTGACTTGCGTCCTAAAACGCTTAACTCGATCCCTAGGGCTATACGAATCTCTTTACCCTCAGTTTTTGATTCCCTTCACGTTGTGCCGACAAACCAATAATTACCGTCAAGCCCCCTTTCAGTAAATCTTCACGTCCCCGCGTAGTAGGGAACACGGATCCGCGTTCCCTACATTGACCCCCGAGTGAACTCCATCTTTGGCAAAATGTGAAAGTAAGAAACCGAGTTTTGGGGAAAAAACTCGGTTTCAGCCGTTTACGGCACCTTGACCGGTGTACCCGAACGCCCGGAAGCAATGGCGGCTTGGACGGTGGCGCAGATGGCGCGTCCGGCTCGGGCGTTCAGGATGGTGTCGCCATCGGTGTCGATCGCCTGAGCGAAATTGTCGGGGAGCAGGTAGTTGTTGTCATGGGCGACGCTTTGATTCGGACGCTCGGTCGACGGCCGACCCCGATAGTAGACGCGAATCTCGGGGCGCGTCTCGTTGATGACGAGCGCTCCCTTCGATCCCAGCATACGAACCTTAATATTGCCGAGATCCGAGTGACTGGCGGCGCCGATGCGTCCGATGCACAGTGTTCCGAGGATGCCCCGGTCCATCTCCAACGTGACGGTCGCCAAGTCCTCAATGTCGAGGTCAACGCAGATTTGATGGAAGTGCGCGGTTGTGCGCGCGAAAACCTGTCGCACACCCGCGCCGGTCAGCATGCGCATATAGGCGAGCGGATAGATTCCCTCAACATTCAGTTCGCCCAGCTCGCCAACGCGGACGCCGACATCGGGTCCGTCCGCTTGCGCCTCCTTTTGCCGTTCCAGCCGGTTGACGGGAGGCTTTTTGGGCTGGTTCGGGTTCCTCGGCGGCCCCTTGTCCTTGGCGAAATAGAAATCGGTATGGATGGCGTAGAGCTCGCCTATCCTACCACTCTCCAGCGCCTGTTTGGCTTGGATCAGGGCAGGCAGAAAACTGCAATTCCAGAGCAGGAACTTAACGCGATTGCGCTCCACCGCTTCAACGACGCGGTCACACTCGGAAACGCGGTTGGACATCGGTTTATCCTGCACGATGTGCAAGCCCGCGTCGGCGGCGCGCACGCTCAGATCGCAGTGGCGCTCCGGCTGCGAACTCACCACGGCGACCTGCACGTTATAATCGGCGATGGCGCGCTCGACATCGCGGACATAAGGGATACTGTAGTCGTCCGCGAATTTTTGGTTGCGTTCATGCACCCAGTCCGGCTGATCGGCGTCGTCGGCGACCACCGCAGGCTCGAAACGCGGGTGCGCCGCCACGGCGATGGGGACATAGTCGTGCTTGACGACGCTTAGCGCGGCAAATCGAAATTTAGGCGAGTTCATAGCTGCCTCCGTTTGCGGCATGGGTCCCAAGTAAGAAAGAAACCGAGTTTTTTCCTGAAAACTCGGTTTCTTCCCGGCATCAAACCGACTTCATGTTACTGATTTAATCCACTCATCCCAGGCAGAACACACTGATAATCATCAGCAATTCTCATTTTGGAACCTAGAGCCGACGCAGCCTCGTCAGTTTTAAGTTTCTCGCTCTTGAAAAGCGTTATGTTGATTAATGGTTTAATAAAATCGCGAAATCCGATGCATCTTAGCCCCAGAGGGGCGGCAGGTTTGTAGAAATGCGAAAACACCACACCCCAAAGCCCCAGAGGGGCGACAGGTGTAAGCGTTAAATTCGCACAAAACCATACGATATTCCCCCAAAAATGACAACATAAGAACTTGCGCTCTGCTTTCCAATAGGATCCGGTAGAATCAATCACTCGATAAATTCAAAATGAGAATTGCTAGATAATCATAGTCCATCACTTAATCACATAAATCACAGTTCAGACAATTAAACGACTGACCGGTAGGATCAAGCGAATGAATAATGAGTGCGATAGAGATCCTCCAAGCGAATGAATAATGAGTAGGAATTTCTATCGCGCTCACTATCCGTTCGCTTGATCGATAGAGATCCCATCTCCCGATCCCGACCTCTCTCTACCACTAACAAGTTGCAATGTCTCAATCCGTGTAATCCGTGAAAATCCGTGATTCAGACAATCCACCAACTCCCCACTGCCTTTACTGGCAACTGACCACAGGTCACTGGCCACTGTCTCCCACCCCTCAATAAAAAATGCAACTTTATCCAACGCCGAGTGTATATACGTGAAAACTAAACACACATTAAGGCATGATCCCGCAAAATCCAAACCACTCAGACAACTGGAGAGCGAGTAAGATGCGTGACCGCGTTACAATTTCACTGAATCCTCTATCAACCACCCGTTTGACCCGGTTGAGCAAAAAGAAACCGTGTTCATCATGCGCTTATTTGCTCGTTCCACATCGGGCGTGGTCCGGTGAGAAATCACGGATCATTTTTGCGAGTGTTAACATCTTGTTCACCTCCGGGCGCGTGAGAAACCGCTTCACCACAGGATCTCGCGACGCAATAGGATGTGAACGCGCTCCCGAATTCGGCGTTTTGTTCACCTTTTTGTACGTACTATTGTACCTATATTTGGGTTCATTTTTCACCAAATACCTCGACGATCTCGACAAAAACGGCGTCAACTGCTCAAAATCGGCGTTTTGTTCACGTTCTTGCTCCGAATTGTCACTCCTGTTTCGGGGTTCGTTTCTTGCCAAAAAGTTTAACCAATCAGCCATTATGCTTCACGCTATTGTCAGTGTGTAGTTGCCCGTCAGGTGTAGGGAACAACGATCGTTGTTCCCTACAGAAGCGCGTAACTCCGTGTGCCGATGCTATAATACATTGATACCGGAAAGAAACCGAGTTTTGAGGAAAAAACTCGGTTTCAGCCGTTTACGGCACCTCAACCGGAACGCCGAAACGCCCGGAGTCGATGGCGGCTTGGACGGTGGCGCAGATGGCGCGTCCGGCTCGCGCGTTCAGCATGGTGTCGCTGTCGGTGTCGATCGCCTGAGCGAAGTTCTCGGGAAGCTGGAAGTTGTTGTCGTCTGCGACGCGCTGATGCGGGTATTCGGTCACCTGTTGGCCCCGATAGTAGACGCTGACCTCGGGGCGCGCCTCGCTGATGACCAGCGCCCCCTCCGATCCGAGCACGTGAATCTTAATCTCGCCGATGTCCGGGTGGCTGGCGGCGCCGATGCGTCCAATGCACAGCGTTCCGAGGATGCCCCGGTCCATCTCCAACGTGACGGTCGCCAAGTCCTCAATGTCGTTGTCAACGCAGGCTTGATGGAAGTGCGCGGTAGTGCGGGCAAAAACCTGGCGAACCTCCGCCCCGGTCAGCAGACGTATATAGGCGAGCGGATAAATCCCCTCAATCTTCAGTTCACCCATGGGATCAACGCCCACGCCGCCATCGGATCCGTCCGCATGCGCCTCAATCTGCCGTTCCAGCCAGTTTATTGGCGGCTTTTTGGGTTGGTTCGGATCCTTTGGGGGACCCGCGTCCTTGGCGAAATAGAAATCGGCGTGGACAGCGTAAGGCTCGCCTATCCTGCCACTCTCCAGCGCCTGCTTGGCTTGGATTAGGGCGGGCAGACAGTTGCGATTCCAGAGCAGGAACTTCACGCCGTTGCGTTCGACCGCCTCGACGACGCGATCGCACTCGGACACGCGGTTCGACATGGGCTTGTCCTGCACGATGTGCAAGCCCGCGTCGGCGGCGCGCACGCTCAAATCGCAGTGGCGTTCCGCCTCCGAGTTTACCACGGCGACCTGCACGTCATAATCCGCGATGGCGCGTTCGACATCGCGGATATATGGGATACTGTACTCGTCCGCGAATTTCTGGTTGCGTTCATGCACCCAGTCGGGCTGATCGGGATCATCGGCGACGACCGCAGGCTCGAAACGGGGGTGCGCCGCCATCGCGACGTTGACATAAGCGTGTTTGACGACGCTTAGCGAGATAAATCGAAATTTAGGCGAGTTCATAGCTACCTCCGTTCAATCGTAGAGCTTGTTGCGATTGGAGCGAAGTCACGGCGGCTTCGGCGACTTGGAGCGCGGTTCGGTTTTCGGCGCCGCTCGACGCGGGATCGCGCCCCTCCTCGATAGCGGCCACAAATTCCTCAAGCTGCGCGATCAGCGCGGCTGAGCCTTGTCCGGTGTCAATGGCGCTCGGATCGCCGCCTTGGAACACGAGGTTGCGGTTATGGTGGTCGTCCGCATAAACGGCGCCGGTCGATCCGATAAGTGACAGCGAGAGGTAGCCATCGCCGTCTGGAAGCGTGCGCGCCTCGTCTATCAGAGCCATCCCGCCATCGGGAAAGCCGAGATGCACTTGAGCGTAACCCGGGTGCCCTACCGCATAGACCTCGGTGGGGGACACATTGAACAGCCAGATGGCGAGGTCGATTCCGACAACAGCCCCTCCCAGTACGATGTCATCGGCGTTATTCGGACCTGAAGGCGGGGACCAGCGGTGCATACGCAGCAACCCCGGGTCTCCGAGTTTGCCCTCCGTCAACGCCGTTTTCACCGCCTGCTGAGACGGCATGAAACGCAGGGCGCTGCTCGCCATGAGCCGCACGTCGGCAGAACGGCATGCGTCGACGACTTTTTCGGCATCCCCTGCCGATGAGGCGAGTGGCGAGGCGGTCAGGATGTGCTTGCCTGCCTCTGCCGCTTGCGCGGCTAGGCTACTTCGGGGGTGGTTGGGTTCGGGGATTATCACGGCGTCGAACGCGTCTGAATGCCCCCCCAACAGTTCATCAAGCGAGTTTGCCGTAATCGACGCGCCGAGCGAGTCGGCGGCGGCTTGGGCGCGATCGGGCTGCGGATCGACCACGGCAACAAACGCCGCATTCGGCAAACGCGGCGCCACGGTCGTGTAGGAGGCGGCGATTTCTCCACCGCCAATCAAGGCTAATCTTGTTGTCAAAGGAATTTCACCTCCGTGTTAAGGTTTTACGTTTTCCATGAGAAACCGATGTGATGGGTTATCCAACGATTTATATTGATTCAGATCGGAAATTTTGTTAGAATCCAGATAGTGAAATTTAGCGGCGTATAACGGTGCGGCGGTTGTCGGCGCACGGCTCTAAGCGGAGATAACGCCAGTTGTAGGAGCGAATTGCGCTCGCGACCAAGGGATCGCTCTTACAGTATACCTGATCCGCATCTGAAAGTGATAGTTTTATTTGTAGGACTCGTGCAACTTTAACCAAATTGAATTATGCCTTCAACCACGCCATACGCTATAGGTCGCGAACAACGATTAATTCACGCAGAATCGGCGCCACGTGACACGCATTATTCTTGTCCACGCTGCGGGGACAAAGTTATCTTAAGACGCGGCGAAATCAAGATAGCGCATTTCGCGCATAAAGCGGAATCCTCATGCACTTCCGAAAGTATTGCCCATAAAACAGCCAAACTCCTTATCTGTCAGGCATTTTCAGATTGGAAATCGGGTAACGGGCAAGAACTAATCGTGGAAGTCGGATGCAATTTCTACGAATTCTGTCATAACACGATTAGGTATCCTATCCGCGATAAGGTAACCGCGGCGCATATTGAATATTCCATCGGATCACATAGAGCCGACGTTTTGTTCACGAAGGGCGATGCCCCAGTCTTGGCAATTGAAGTTAAGGTGTCACATGCCGTAGACGACCATAAGGCAGAATCACTGCCGGTCTACTTCATTGAAGTTGATGCCAAAGATGTGATAAAGGATCCATTTGTGCTCAAGGATATCCGGCATAGACATAATCAAGGACATTCACCGAATTCGGATCCACAACACAACTGGAAAGCCAAGCACAGAACTTGCTCTCAATGCAAGAAAGGAATACGCGAATTTGAGGATGCAAAACGACGAATTGCCAGCGCTTGCGGCGTCACCTATGACTCGGAAAAATACAGCGCCGGGATAGACAGTTGCTATAAATGTAAAAAATCCATTCTCCGATTTAACTGGAAGGGCAAGGAAGGTTGGAGTACCAGACGTCCGCCCCAGCCTGTCCCACGGACCGTCCAAAACAGATTTAGCTACACGGTAGGACATAAATACTGGGTAAATACCTGTTCTCATTGCGGTGCTATTCAAGGCGATTTTTACAGCTACGAGACAGCCTGGGACTTCAGGGACGACTGGTGGTATCGTAATGTCCGAAAGGATCTCGCGAGTTTATGACTGGCCTTGGCAGTACGGAATGAGGAACTATAGAGTCGCAAACTTGAATTTATCTCCTCGTGCGGTTTTCCGTACCTGCGACGGATCGTAAATCTCTAACAGGACGGAATTCGTGTGAATATGCATTCAAAAGAGCCAGGAGGGAGGTCCTCAAGACAACCATGAACGGAAACCTGAGGCAGAGCGCTACGCTAACCGAAGCCGAATGGCAGGAGTTTGAGGATGTCGGCTACGTGCGGTTGGGCGTGGTCGCGCCGGAGGAACAGATCGACGCGCTTTGCGAGCGAATTGACCGGATCATGCTCGGTGACATCCGCTACGAAGGCATGCAGATGCAACTCTGTCCTTCGGCGTCGGATGATCACGACAAAGTAAATTTCAGCCGAAACCACAAAGGCAGTTCGCTGAAATATCGGAAAATCCAAGAGTTGGAGATGGATCCGCTGTTCCTCGACTATATCCAGAACCCGCTTTTCAGGGACATCACGCAAAAGAAGATCGGGGACAGAGTAAGCGTCTTCCGGGCAATGTTTTTCAATAAACCTGCCGAAGGCGGCATATCGAAGAATTGGCACAAGGATTCGGGTTGGAACCTCAGCATTCCCGAAGAGATAACGGTTTACACCGCGCTTGACCCGCAAACCCGAGAAAACGGTTGTCTGATGGTCATCCCCTATTCGCACAAAGAGTGCCCGCTCGTCACGGTCAGTACGGAGGAGACGATCCGGAAATACGCGCCTCCGGAGAAGCGGGTATTCATGGAGATGGAGAAGGGCGAGGTCGTCCTTTTCAAAAATCATACGCTGCACTCGTCGCTGGTGAACACCACGAATCGCCCGCGCCGCGCCTTCAGCATCGCGTTTGTTCATGTGGACGCGCACGAAATGAATTCGGGCAAGCGTTATCCTCAGGTGATGCCGGAGTATCGTCCGGTGGCGCATGCATGACGGTGAAGCAGGGAATGGTGGGCACTGCCCACCATTTCCTATTGCTGAGTGAACAACGAAGGAGATAGAAAAGGTGATGAAAATGCCTAAAACGCGTCCTCTGTTACTCCTGGCATTCGGACTATGTCTGATCGCTAACGGGTGCGACTCAAAGGACATGCTTGAGACTGAGGTTTACTTCCTTGACGCTAAAGAGTCTTCTCTGGCGCCCGAGACGCGCTTAATAGAACTGAAATATGAGATGTCGGCGGAGAAACAGTTCATCAACCAGGTGGAAAAAGCGCTGAACATCCTGATTAAAGGCCCGGGAGATCCTAAATTGCGAAGGGCAATTCCGAAAGGAACAAAACTGTTGTCGGTGTCATTTAAAGACCATGTCGTATACGCTGATTTCTCGAAGAAATTCAAATCCGGTCTTCCAAACGATCCACGGCGGCAGGCGCTGATGATAGACTCTATTGTGCTCTCATTGGCTCGGTTCCCGGGAGCCGCCGCAGTGAAATTTCTGGTAGAAGGTGAAAGCCTTCACCCGTTCGCGGGCTACCCCGATATTGACAAACCTATCACCGACCCAATTCTCCCCCGTTAGATTCCGGGAGTGGGAAAATGCCGAGTTTGTAGGACGCGCTCTGCGCACCGTACGAGAGAATTGATAATGATTGCCGAAGAATTGCTAAGCGAAACGCTTTATAACGGAATTGAATTGCCCGTGGGTTGGCCTCCGAATCACGGCGAACCGACCGGCGAACCGATGCCGGTTCCCTATCTGGATAACCCGCCCGATGTCATTCCGATTGACGTGGGGCGGCAACTGTTCGTGGATGATTTTCTAATCGAAAACACGACCTTGGAACGCACGTTTCATTCGGCGAAGATGTACCCCGACAACCCCGTCCTTGACGTTCCGACGTACAGCGGCGGCGTGTGGTACGATTCGGACGAAGGAATTTTCAAAAATTGGCACAATGTCCGGCACGGCGTCGGCTACGCCGTGTCCGAAGACGGAATCCGTTGGGAAAAGCCGGTGCTTGATGTCGTGGAGGGCACGAATTTGGTTCTGGAACATGCCGATCCCTGGGAGCCGGGCAAATACTTTAGCTGCGACACCACCAGCATTTGGATCGATTACGAAGAGACCGACCCGCACAGACGGTACAAACTCTTCCTGACCTATCTGTGGCCAAACAACATCAACGACTTCTTCTTCTCGCTCCTTTATTCGGCTGACGGCATCCACTGGAGCGAGCCGGCGGTCACCTCATGGCGTCACGTCGGCGATCATACGAATGCGCACTACAACCCGTTTCGGAAGTTGTGGGTGGCGAACATCAGATACCATTGGGGCAGCGACGGGCGTTGCCGCGCTTATCTCGAAAACCGCGATCCGGAGAAGCTGACGTGGGCATCGAGCGAGGCGAGGGAGGGAGGCATTGTGCCGTGGTTGGCGGCTGACCGCTTGGACCCGCACCATCCCAAGCCGGAGTTTAGCGGCATCCGACCGCAACTCTACCATTTCGACGCCATCGCCTACGAGAGTCTTATGTTGGGATTCTTCAGCGTGCATCAGGGACCGCCCAACGAGGAGTGCCACAGATTACGGATTCCGAAACGGAACGAGGTTGTACCGGGTTATAGCCGCGACGGTTTCCATTTTCACCGACCGAATCGGACGCCGCTGTTCGGAGCGAATGAGGAACATGGCGCTTGGAACTGGGGAAACGTGCAGTCGGTAAGCGGCGGCTGCCTTGTCGTTGGCGATGAACTCTACCTGTACTACAACGGGGTAAGCCGTGCCGAGGAGGGCGGAAAGAGCGGGCGCACCACGGGATTGGGGGTTCTGCGGCGCGACGGATTCGCATCCATGGGGTCAATCGGGGACGAGGGAAGTCTGACCACGCGCCCGGTGCGATTTGGCGGCAAACACCTATTCGTGAACGCCGATTGCGACCAAGGCGAGTTGCTGGTAGAGGTTCTTGATGTGAATGGAAACGTTATCGCTCCATTTACGAAAGAGAATTGTGAACCGATCCGGAGCGACGAGACGCGGCGGCAGGTGAATTGGGAAGGCGCAGAGGATCTCGGGGGGTTGGCGGGTGAGCCGGTGAGATTCAAGTTTTATCTCAGATTGGGCGAGTTGTACGCCTTCTGGGTAAGTCCGGATGAATCGGGCGCCAGCGGCGGCTATGTCGGGGCGGGGGGACCGGGATATTCGGGATTTGTGGATACCATGGGCACGTAGGAGCGATCTCCATGTCGCGATTCTTTCCTTCTTTGACGTTTTAGGAAACGTGCCGCGAAATAGGGAAGATTCGATCTGCAATTATACTTCGCACTGCTGAAAATTGCGTATTTTCAAGCGTCTAGGGGTAGGTGCGGTTGGAAACCGCGGGAATCTCTATCGCACTCGCTATTCACTCGCTTGATCCCCTCTGGGGCTAAAGAGATCGCTCAATCAGGTGATTGCAGTTTCGTGTTCGTCCCTACCGACTTGGGGGTTAACGACGGGAAACTGGGCAAATAATTGGTAAATCCTCTTATCTCGATCCCAATGCTGGTGGGCAGTGCCCACCCTACAACCATAACAAAGGAGGCAATGATCATGGCATTGACAGATGAACAAAAACAGCAATTTGACGAGAGCGGTTATATTGTCGTCCGCAACCTCCTCACCGACGAGGAAGTGGAGACGGTCGGGAATCGCGCCGATCAGATTGCCGTGGGCGAGGTCACTCAGCCGGGATTTGGCGTCCAAGTCGAACCGGCAATTCAACGCGAAGAGGTGGAGGCGAAATCGAGGCTCGAATCCATCCGCAAGCTCGGCGGCTTGGTTGCCCGAGATCCGGTCATGTACGCGCACGCGACCAACCCGAAAATATTGGATGTCTTGGAGGACCTCGTCGGTCCAGACATCAAGTTGTTCGGCGATCAGTTGTTTATGAAATCGTCCGCGCACGGGTCGCGCAAGAACTATCACCAGGATTCCAATTCGTGGAGACCGTATGTTCCGTACAGTCTCGTGAGTTGCTGGGCGGCGTTGGACGACGCGACGGTCGAAAACGGTTGTCTGTGGTTTATTCCGGGAAGCCACAAATGGGGGTTGCTCAGCACGGAACGTGAGCGAGAGATAGAAAAGCAGGCGCTGGCGGGACCGCTGGATAATGAGGAACCGAATGAACTGAAAGCCGGCGATTGCAGTTTTCATCACAGCCTTTTGCTGCACTGCAGCCATGCCAATCGGTCGAAAACCCGGCGTCGGGGATATGCCACGCATTACATGAGCGCGAAAACGAAGAACACGGGTGAAGGCGCACAGTTCAACACTCATCTGTTGTTGCGCGGTCGGGAATATGCGGGATGCGTATAGATGGATTGAACGGTTCGCGGGTCGGGCTTCCAGCCCGACCCACGGAAAGGGGATGTAGCCGGGGTCATGTAGAGAACGAGGAAGGAGGGAGACAAATGTCTGGCGATAATCGACAACAGGATTTGGCAACGCAGATTGAAAACCACCATAAGGCGGGTGAATTTGATAAGGCTTTAGAGATCAGCGGACGCGCGTTGGAAGCCAACCCATCGGACTTGAGGGCTTATGGTCTTCGATGGAGACTGATAGCCGCCATGTTTTCAGAGGAGGAAGCGAGAAACAGGATTCAATCTGAAATCTCCTCCTTCTTGAGGACACAGCCAGAGAACCCTGAAGTTCTGAAGACTGCTTACTGGGGATATAGGGGACTGCCCCTTGACGATTGGGATGTCCCGCGCAGTTTATTCGATACGATGTTACAATACCCCGGAACCGAAATTCATCTGCTCGCACTGTTAGGGTTAGCCGCACGGAGCGAAGACGCACGCGAAAAATGGCATTTTTACCAGCGCGTTATTGATGAACTGACCGTCTCAGATCCCATAGAATTATCTTGGTATTTTTTGGCATATGAAGAAATGTTGTGGTTAGCCGAGGAAGATCGCTCTCTCGTAAGCGATGACTTTCTTGATGAATTCCTCGACCGGTATTTGAAAGACCTTCTTTACTACTGTCAGGACACACAACGGTGGTTCGGCGGAGCTTATACCGAAGCGGTAGAATGGCGGTTTAAGTTCAACTTCCGATTGGATAAGGCATTGAAAATCTTGGAGAATGCGGAATCCAGACTAGAGGAAAAAGAGGAACAGGAGTGGTTTGTCGAAGCCTACGAAGAATCTGTAGAAGAAGCGCACAAATACATTGCGCGTTTACGTGCCGAAGTTTACTTCCGACAGGAACGATGGAGGGAATCTTACGATGGTCTGGTCGCGAACCCGCCGGGTTACTCGGAATCTCTATGGCGACGGTTGGAACAGACTATGTACGGCGAGAGTATTACAAATTACTTCTGGATGTTGGGGCAATCGGCAGAAGGGATAGGAAAGTGGGAAAAGGCTAAACGTCACTATGCCGACGCCTACTTTGCGCCGTTCCCTCACCCGGAAAGCCGGGCGGGATTGGAACGCGTCTTTCAAAAAATGGAGCGAGAAGCTGCCGATACGTTTGAGGCGTTTCTCAAAAACGCCGAAGCCGAATACCGGATTCGAGAAGAACCTGACCGCGAGGAGATCCGGGAAAAAATCGTAAAGAACAAGCTTAATCAGAAAGCAACAGACTTTTCTTTAGAAACGTTGGAAGGAGAGGTATTCTCGCTATCGGCAGCGCGTGGAAAGGTCGTATTGCTTGATGTCGGAGCGTCGTGGTGCGTTCCCTGCAACGCGACGATTCCGGAAGTCGAGATGATTTACGATCGATTCAGAGGAGTCGATGATGTGGCTATCTGGGGAATCAACGACGGTGAAACTCCCGAACAGGTAGAGAAATTCTTGGAAGAACATCAGCCGTCTTGGCCAATCTTGCTAGATCGTCGGAAGCAAGTGAGGGAGGCATACCAGATTAAAGGAATACCGTTTTTTATCCTGATTGATAAATCGGGAAAATGGCAATACAGTTTTATAGGTTCGAATCTCTTAGCTCGACTTTGTACAAAACTATAGGGAAATATGGTACAATCAGTTGAACATTCAACACTATTCAACTGAGGAGGCGCGCCATGATTCCCCCATTGCTACTAACGCTTTTAACTCCGTTTCAATCCTTGTTTCGACGTTCTAGTTGGATTAAAGCCCAAATCTTGCTTGCCGGGACAATTCTTGCTACTGGCAAGCGAACAGTAACACAAGCCTTGAGAGCGACTGGTCGTTCTGACGACAAAGGCTTTGCCCTATTTCATCATTTGCTCAACCGCGCGGTTTGGTCCCCCTTACAAGCCGCCCGGAAACTTCTACTTATGTTACTGGAGTTCCTTGACGATGGCAAGCAACCTTTGGTTTTTGGGCTTGATGAAACGATTGAACGGCGCTGGGGCCCCAAAATCGAGGCGCGCGGTATTTATCGCGACCCGGCGCGTTCTTCATCAAGCCACTTTGTCAAAGCCAGCGGCTTGCGTTGGATTACATTGATGTGGCTAACACGGATTCCTTGGGCATCATGTATCTGGGCGTTGCCGTTTTTGACAATACTGGCGCCCTCCGAACGTTACTATGAGTCTAAAATAGGTTGCCACAAGAAACTCACGGACTGGGCAAGACAGATTGTGCTTCAACTTCGTCGATGGTTGCCCAATCGTTATTTGGTTGTGGTTGCCGATTATAGCTATGCGGTGTTGGAGTTTCTCGCCGCTTGCCAGGCATTACCCAAGCCGGTGACGATTATTACTCGTTTGCGACTTGATGCGGCATTATATCAACCGCCTCCGCCTTATAGCGGTACGGGGCGTCCTCGTAAGAAAGGCGAACGATTACCTAACTTGGATACCCTTCTTGAAGACCCCAACACGCAATGGAAGAAGGTCACCCTCAATTGGTATAACGAGCAAGAACGAGAAATGGAAATCGTCTCACAGAAAGCCGTTTGGTATAATTCGGGCAAACCCCCGGTGCCAATCCGCTGGGTTTTGGTACGCGACCCCAGTGGCACGCGTAAACCGGTAGCGCTTTTATCTACGGATACGACATGTTGCCCCGAGCAGATAGCCAACTGGTATGTTCGTCGTTGGCGGATGGAAGTCACTTTTGAAGAAGTGCGTTCCCATCTAGGCGTCGAAACCCAAAGACAATGGTCGGACAAAGCGATTGCGCGTACGACTCCGATTCTATTGGGCTTGTTCTCTTGGATAACTCTAGCCGCCCATTTACTGATTCAAGAGAGTCAACTGCGTGTAAGACAAGCGGCATGGTATAAGAAGCCCCTGCCGACTTTCTCCGATGCCATAGGGTGGGTAAGGCAACGGTTCTGGTCTACAGAAGCGGAAAATACTTTTTCAAACGTCGATCAAAACGACGAGATGGTTAAAATCTCCCCCGAATTTCTTCAACGCTTGATTGAAGCAGTCTGTTATGCCACTTAAATGTACAAAGTCGAGCTTAGGCGGTCAGCCGTTAATTTGGATGATTGAAGCGCTCCTTGAAGATTGATATTTTGAGACACATTTTTTACATATAGGATTCATGCAAGTTGTTCCGATTCATGGAAAATAATAACTGTGAAAAGTAATGGGACTTACGCGCTTCTGTAGGGAACAACGATCGTTGCTCCCTACGTTCTGATTGATGGGGCTTCTGCTGTAGTTGTCCGATTTATCGGGCGTTGGTGATGGAATCCAGCGGCGATGAATCACCGGACTACAAGGGTTTGAGGCGCCAACCAAGTTGTTCCGATTCATGGAAAATTATAACTGTGAAAAGTAATGGGACTTACGCGCTTGTGTAGGGAACAACGATCGTTGTTCCCTACGGTTTGATTGATGGGGCTTCTGCTGTAGTTTCCCGCTTCATCGGGCGTTGGTGATGGTATCCAGCGGCGATGAATCGCCGAACTACAAAGGTTTGAGGCGCCAACGGCGTAACTCCTGACAAATCTACGCTAGGAAAGGCACGAATATGAGCCACATAACAAATGTTCAGGATCCAAATTTTCCGCTTATCCAACTGCCGACGCAATTTCGCGCCCAGCGGCACACGATGGTGGACAGGCAAGCGGGGATAGGGAAATCCATAGAGGTATTTCGGGCGGAAGGGCCCGGGTGTGTCCGGCATATTTGGATTGTTCCCAATCCGACCGCGGACACGCGTTTTGGCGAAGATTATATAGACAATTCCAATACCAACTCCATCATCAAGATTTACGTCGATGACGAACCGCGTCCATTAGTCAATATGGATTTGAAGCGGCTGTGCGGCGTGCTGCTCGATCAATCTCCGTATCGTGTCGACAACGCCGGGTTCGCGGTTTTGCCCAGAAAGATGGGGTCGGTACACGGCGACTGCTACAACATCTATTTGCCGATTCCTTTCGCCAAGTCGTGCCGTATCACGATGGAGCCGCTGATGGATCAGGTGATTCGCATCATGACGGATTGGCAACAGTTCCCCGAGGGGACAGAGATCACCCCCTACCGTTTGCACGCGGTATACAGAAGCGAATATCCGGCAAGCCATCATTCCTCCTTTCTTATGGCTGATTTGTCCGGAAAAGGGTTCGTCGCCGGCATCGTCAAAGGTATCCGGCAGCGCGAGCATACGGACATGATTTATCATACCGGCGGGCAGGTGTGGATGATAGACGGAGAGACCGATCCCCATGTCATGCGGGGAATCAACGAGGAGGATGATTTCGCATTCGGCTGGGGCTATCACGAGGTGATGACACGCTGGATCGGTTGCCCCTATCACCGCTATGCGACCCGAACTGATCAGGACGGGGTCATCTATCGCTTTTTCGGCATGAATTCGGTAACGTTTGATTCCTCCCTGCTGCTCCGCTGCGGGTCTCGCGCGGACGATACGGAAACCGTGGTGTATTACTACCGAGCGCCGGGGAGTGAGGCGCCTCCCGTTTCTTCGCCCAAATCGTGGGAAATTGCGGGCCCCTTTCGGTGCGAGAATCACCATCAGTTCCTATTGCAGGAGATTCCGGAGGAAGTTAAAGGGCCCTGGACGGGACAGTTCCAAGGGAGTGAGGACGAGTTTTCGGTGCACACCGCGAAAACGGAACACACCTGGATTGATTTGTCGACCTACTGCCGCTCCGGCTCTCAGGGGCAGTTGGATCGTTCCGCCTATGCCCGCACAACGATTGAGGCTGGCGAGGAGCGGTCGGTTCAAATTCGTTTGGGCTTCGACGATTGGTTGACCGTGTGGCTAAACGGCGAGCAACTGGGAACCTTTCGGCATGACCACGGCTTCGCGGCGATAGATATCCCCGCGCGTTTGAAGAAGGGGGATAATGACTTGATGGTCAAGCTGAGCAACTTTGAAAACATCACGCACGGGTGCTGGGCGATGAGTTGTTCAATAGAGAACTTGGATTAGGGTATGTTGACGTTTATGTGTGATATGCCGGTAATCGTAGGGGCGAGGTCCCCTCGCCCGCTTTTGCATTTTCATGTTTGTGGATTGATATTTGAAATATGCCGCGACTTGGCATAGGGCGAGAGTACCTCGCCCCTACGGTTGGGTTGTGAATGGCTAGGCGGGCGACAGAGATTTCCGGCTCGCGCGATGGATTGGGGGACCGAACTAATGGGTTGGGGGACCCAACCCCTACGAGGGGGCCTGCGCTTGAGTAACCCTCTTGATTGTCTGGTTGTGATGAGGGCGTGTCGACGTTTATGTAAGATATGCCGGTAATCGTAGGGGCGAGGTCCCCTCGCCCGCTTTTGCAATTTTCACGTTTGTGAATTGATATTTGATACTAATTCTTAATCTACATGTTACAATCAATCGGAGGCGCTCAATGAATTGAGCAACTACAAACGCCCGATGAATCGGGCAACTACAAACCGTCGGCTCTTGTAACTTATTGATTTGGAATTAGTATGAAATATGCCGCGACTTGGCATAGGGCGAGGGGACCTCGCCCCTACGGTTGGGTTGTGAATGGCTAGTCGGACGATAGAGTTCCTATTACGCATAGTGAATTGCCATTAAGAGGTTCTGAGCCGTTCAACAGCGTAAGCCCTACCATGAATAACGCTAGGAGGGTATTCCTATGAACCACGCAATGAACTTTCCCGATCCAAATTTTCCGTTTATCCAACTGCCGACGCAATTCCGCGCCCGGCGGCATACGATGAGGGATAGGCAAGCGGTGACCGGGAAAACCGTAGAGGTATTCCGGGAACAAGGCCCCGGTTGCATCAGGCACATTTGGATTTCCCCGAACCCGACCGATCACTCGCGTTTTGGCGAAGATTATACAGACAATTCCAATACGAACGCTATCATCAAGATTTACGTCGATGACGAATCACAGCCGTTAGTGAACATGGATCTGAAGCGGTTGTGCGGTGTGCTGCTCGATCAATCTCCGTATCGTGTGAACAACGCCGGGTTCGCGGTCTTGCCCCGACGATTGGGGTCGGTACACGGTGATTGTTTCAACATCTATTTGCCGATTCCGTTCGCCAAATCGTGCCGAATTACGATGGAACCGTTGATGAATCAGTTTATTCGCTTTATGGCGGACTGGCAGCAGTTCCCCGAAGGGACTGACATCACCCCGTACCGATTGCAGGCAGTGTACAGAAGCGAATACCCCGCGAGTCATCACTCATCCTATCTCATGGCCGATTTGTCCGGAAAAGGGTTCGTCGCGGGCATCGTCAAAGGCATTAGACAGCGCGACTACGGCGACGTGATCTTTCACACCGGCGGACAGGTGTGGATGATAGATGGCGAAACTGACCCCCACGTCATCAGGGGGTATAACGAGGAGGATGATTTCGGATTAGGTTTCGGCTATCACGAGGTGATGACGCGCTGGATTGGATGTACGTATCACCGCTATGCGACCGAAACCGACCAGGACGGCGTCGTCTACCGTTTCTTCAGCATGGATCCGGTGACGTTCGACTCTTCGCTGCTGCTCCGCTGCGGGTCTCGAGCGGACGACACGGAAACCGTGGTGTACTACTATCGGGCGCCGGGGAGCCGAGCGCAACCGGTCACTTCGCCCGATTCGTGGGAAATTGCGGGCCCCTTTGAATGCGATAGCCGCGAGCGGTTCCTACAATCGGAGATTCCGCAGGAGGTCACAGGTGCTTGGACGGGACAGTTCCAAGGAAGTGAGGACGAGTTTTCGGTGCACACTGCAAAAACGGAACACACCTGGATTGACTTGTCAACCTACTGCCGTTCCGGTTTTCAGGAGCAATCGGATCGTTCCGCCTATGCCCGCACAACGATTGGGTCCCGCGCGGAGCGGTCGGTCCAAATCCGATTCGGATTCGACGATTGGTTGACCGTGTGGCTAAACGGCGAGAACCTGGGAACTTTTCGGCATGATCACGGTTTCGAGGCGATTAACGTCCCCGCCCGTTTGAAGAAGGGGGCTAACGATTTGATGGTCAAGCTCAGCAACTTCGAAAACACCACCCACGGGTGTTGGGCGATGAGTTGCGCATTAGAGAACCTCGATTAGAAATTTTGCAAAGAAAGGATAAAGCGGAGCAAGCCATGGGAACACGATTGGAAGGCAAAGTAGCCATTATCACCGGCGCGACGCTGGGACTCGGGAAAGCGGCGGCGTTGCTGTTCGCAAGAGAGGGCGCCTCGGTTGCCGTATGCGACCGAGGCAGGACGCCGGAAAACGCCCAAAAGTTACTCGACGCGGCGGCGGGGCGACCCGGCGAGATCGTCTACAAGAGGTGCGATGTCATGAACAAAGATGACATTGCCGCGCTCGTGGAATTCACGCGGGAGCGATACGGGAGGATTGACGTGATGGTGAACAACGCCATTATCGACAATCCGGGCGGAAAGTTGGAGGATGTCACGCTTGAAGATTGGGAGGACGGATTGTTCTGTCACTTGACGGCGCCGCTGCTTTTCTGCAAGTTGGTGGTGCCGCTGATGATTGAGCAGGGCGGCGGGAGCATCATCAACGTCTCATCGGGCAATGCGATGTTCGGCAGCCCCAGTATCTCATCGTACGGTCCCGCCAAGGCGGGCATGATCAACTTCACGCAGAGCTTGGCGGTCACTTATGGGCCTTACGGGATTCGCGCCAACGCGCTAACGCCGGCGCGGATGCTCACCGAGAAGAAACTCGACATGCTAGATGGCAACCCGGCGGAGGTCAGAAGACAGAAATTTCTCTATCCGCGGGGCAATCCGGCGCAGCCGGAGGAGGTGGCGGAGGTCATGCTCTTCCTCGCTTCCGATGAGTCGTCCGCCGTCACGGGGCACAGCTTGGTTGCGGATTGCGGGGCATCGGCGTTCAATCCTCTCAGCATTCCGGGGCGACTGGAACGGAATATCCGAGAGGAGTTGGAAGCGCAAGGCTCGGAATGGATTCGTGGGGAGAAGTGAGATAAGGGGAGGAATCAATGAATTTACGACAGAAAATCGCGCTCGGTCTTTTGCTCTCTATCACGCTGTGCAGCGCCGCATTCGCACAGATTGTTGAGATGCCCGATCCCAACCTCAAGCACGCTGTCATAGAGGCGCTCAATCTGCCTGCTGGCGCACCAATTACGCAGGACGATATGCGACAATTAAAGCGGCTTGACACGTTAAGGGCAGGAATAACAAGCTTGCAAGGTTTAGAGTTTGCTACGGAACTTGAGCGGTTAGTGATTCCGCGTAGTCCAGTAACCGATTTAACGCCAATTTCCCAGTTGGTCAAATTAAGATATTTAGATGCAAGCGGCTGTAAGATTGTTGACATTACTCCATTGGCTAATCTCAAGGAGCTCGTTAGTCTTAATCTGGAAAGGAACCGGATACGTGATGTTAGCCCACTAGCGGAATTGGTTAACTTGCGAACTTTATACATTCAAAATAATCCGGTTCTAGACTTTAGTTCACTGGACAATCTTCGTCTCACTACATTTGAATACGATGAGGTATGCGAAATGGATCCGCTGCCTCTTGAACCGCGATTGGCAAATCGAAGTTATCCAAATATAATGGCGGCAGAATATTTGGTAGGCGCCGATTCGCGTGTCGATTTGATGTTTGGCGGCGGCTATATGCATATGGAGTTACGCGCTGACGGGATACTGGTTGGCGAATTAGAAAAAGCGGTACGGCAACGCGACAATCTTATAGCCGCCAATCCAAATTTGGTGTTTTTGATTGTAATTCCGATGAGGACCGCCGGTATTGGTTATTTCCCCGATGATTCGCCATACTGGGTTCGGGATTCCGCCGGTAAAATTGTGCCCGCAGTGGAAGATGGTATCCCACGTGGACGTTTTATAGATTTTACGCACCCACATGTGCAAGATTTGATTGTTGAACAAGCCATAGCGGTTTCCAAATGCGGTTTATTTGATGGCATAGTATTCGACTGGTGGAGAGATAAAGGATATGATGTGTTTCCTGGCGATTTGGTAAGTCCCGATAAGCAATTTCAGGCTCGAATAAACATCCTTTACCGTATTCGCGCTCAGGTGCGTCCGAACTTTTTGATTCAAGTGAATTCGAATTGGCGAAAATTGCCGTACACGGGGCAATACATCAACGGTCTCTCAATGGAACTTGGATTACCTTACTGGGGCAGGACAGAAGAGGAGCGAGAGGTAATTTTAAACCGTGCGGAAGACACCTTGGCATGGGCGGAAGAACATTTGAGAGAACCGCGTATCAATGGCGTGGTAGGTGAGGCCTTTCGTCCACCAGAACCGACAGATAGCCCGATTAATCTTCGTTGGATGCGCGTACTCGCAACCTTGAGCCTGACTTTTGCCGACGGATATTCGGTCACGCAAGTGGCGCAGTACGAGGCGTTTGACGAACGACATTGGTACGACTTTTGGAAAGCGGATCTGGGTCAACCCGTGGGGGCAAAACGGCAACTGTACGACAACCGCGAAGGTCTGTATATCCGCGAGTTTACGAATGGTTGGGCAGTGTATAACCACAGCGGCGAAGCGCAGGTCATCACGTTTCCGAAAAAGGTGCAGGGGGTAGCAAGCGGATTGGTGAACACGGAGCATGCGTTGCCGAATCTTGATGGGGAGATGTATCTCAAAGAGACGACGGAGGTCCATGGAAATGATATTTACATTGCGGAACCTATCAATGCCGTCTCCGGCGCGGCACTCCTCTTGGACGCCTCGAACAACCCGGGGACTACAGCGCACTGGGTGAATCACTGGGTTAATCTGGGAACGGTTGGCGAAAGCTTACAAGCTTCTAGGGCGCCCCGGATTGAAGAGGGTGAAATAGAGATTCCATCCATCGGTTTCAGCGGACGACGCAGATTTTACACCGCCACGGCGTCAGGTCAAACCTTTGGAGGTCCAGTCGACGCTAACCCTAAACTCTACTTGGGCGATTGGACGCTTGAATTCCTTTGCAAGCGCAACGGCAGTCGGTTCGCTCTTGAACATCAGTTTGCCGGTTTCCAAAACAGTCCTCGAGGAAAGCTTCAGGGGATTCGTTTATGGCTACCAAAGGACGGTCAAGAACTCAGCATGTCCATCCACGCCGACGGCTTTAGACAACCCGAACGAGCGCTGAATGTTTTTCTTGAGGAAAATGTGTGGACTTGGGTGACCATCATTTCCATAAACGGAGAGTCAATCGTAGCCTATCAAGACGGCGTGAAAGTCAGTCGACATCCGGGCGTATATTTCGATGCAAACTTGCCTTTGGACGACATTTCCATCGGCTCGTTTTCGTATGATGAACGAGACCGAAACTTTAATGGATCGTTTTCTATCGTGCGCGTCTATGACAGAGCGCTAAGCCCGGACGAGGTGTTGCAAAACATCGGCGCCACAGTGATTCCCACTGCCAATCCCGCCGATGTCAACGACGATGGGGAGGTGAATATTTTGGATTTGGTGGCGGTCGCCTCAAACCTTTCGCAGACGGGAGAAAATGATGCCGATGTGAACGGGGACGGCGTGGTGAATATCCTTGACCTCGTTCAGGTTGCCGGGGCAATCGGGGGTGGCGGAGCTGCGCCTTCGGCATCTTCCCTAGACCTATCAATGATTAGCGCGGCGGATGTCGAGAGATGGCTTGCACTCGCACAGGGTTTAGGCGTCGGCGATGTGAATTATCAACAGGGAATCCGCTTCCTCCAACAGTTGCTTGCGTTGTTGACGCCGAAAAACACGATGCTGTTGCCGAATTTCCCGAACCCCTTCAATCCGGAGACGTGGATAGCGTATCGTCTCGCGCGGGAGGCGGAGGTGACAATTACGATTTATGACACAAAGGGGACGCTGGTGCGGCAGTTGGCGCTCGGAAATCAGGCGGCGGGATATTACGCGGCGCGTGGAAAGGCGGCGTATTGGGACGGGCGGAACGCACGCGGGGAAGCGGTCGCGAGCGGGATTTATTTTTATCAACTCCGGGCGGGGGATTATGTTGCGTCGCGGCGGATGGTGATTGTGAAGTAGGGGGAAGAGAAGCAGTGGTCAGCAGAAACCCACGTGAGAATTTATAGAAACCAAGTTTTCAGGAAAAAGGGATTTCTATCGCCTTCGTTATCCAGTCGTTTAATCGGATTACGCAGGTTGCGCCGATTAAAAGGGGACATCAATGAATATCCGACAGAAAATTTTACTCAGTCTTTTGCTCTATATCGCTCTGTCCCTCCCACTATTTGCCCAAGTCGTCGACATTCCCGACCCCAAACTCCGTGTCGCTATAACTGAAGCGCTAGGCATTGCCCAAACCGCCCCAATTACACAGAATGCCCTGCGCAATTTAGGCGAAATTAACGCACCCAACAAAAACATCAACACCCTGACTGGGCTCGAGTTTGCTACAAGTCTAACTTGGCTACATATCGCCGGTAATCGTATAACCGATCTCAGCCCTATAGCAAACTTGACGACATTAGAACATCTCTTGATGTGGGGGAATCCAATTTCCGATATTGCCCCACTCGTCAATCTAACGAATCTGAAAAGTCTTAACGCCGCCGGCTGTCGAATCACCGACATTAGCCCACTTGTTAATCTAACACAACTAACGACACTAAACCTACGAACCAACCGTATTGTCGACGTTAGTCCCCTCGCCAATCTCACATTATTAATCGATTTGCAAATATACAGCAACAAGATTGTTGACATTGCCGCCCTTGCAAACCTTGACAACTTACAATCTTTAGAGATTCAATTCAACAACATACGTGACCACAGCCCACTTGATAAGCTATCCCTAAACCATCTCCGATACGATCAAACTTGTGAAATGCCACCCCTTCCACTTAAGCCACGACTGGAAAATCGTACGTTTCCATCCATATTCACCGCTTGGGGTGGCATAACTTGGAGTAGTGTTATTAACCAGCCTCACTTGTCCGGGCTCGAGCAAATGTCCCAGCACGACTTATACTTCTGTTGCCTCATTTTCGATCAGCGATTCTTTGACGCCGGTACCCATTGGGAAGTCCGCGGGGATGCCCACACCGCGATACAATTACGCGATGACTATCTCGCGCTCAATCCCAATATGATTTTCCTTGTGACCATCTTTCTCCGTGAAGCGACCGAGAATTTTTTTCCAATCAATTCCCCCTACTGGGTGCGCGACCCCGATGGCAACCTCGTCCCTTCAGGCACGCCAGACTATTATTTAGTCAACTTTGCCCATCCCGATGTCCAACAAATGATCATTGAACACGCACTTGCCGTATCACGCTGCGGCTTGTACGACGGCATCATGTTCGATTGGTGGAACGACGATGGCCCAATACTAAATTACGTTGGTAACGCCGCTGAACAAGACGCTAAAGACAATATACTTTCCGCTATACGCCATCACACGCGACCTGATTTTCTGATTATGGGCAACACAAACCGTCGAAAAATCCAACGTACAGGTCCATTAATGAACGGTGGATTCATGGAGACTGGAGTGCCTGGAAATGCGACCGGTGACACTCTCGAATCTAAACTGGCGCAAGTTGAACAATCCTTGCTATGGTTAGAAAACAACCTCCGAGCGCCCCGCATTAACAGCCTAGAGGGCTGGGGTATTCGTTCAGAACTGCCCGATAGTCCCACCAACCTTCGATGGATGCGCGCTATAACAACATTGTCACTCACTCATTCCAATGGCTATGTTCTTTTTACTCGCGGTGGCGGCCACAAACATTACTGGTACGACTTCTGGGATGCCGACCTTGGGCGTCCCCTCGGGCCCAAAGCCGCGCTCTACGATGACGATATCCCCGGTCTCTACATACGAGAGTTCACGAACGGCTGGGCAGTCTATAATCACAGCGGTGAGGCGCAGGTCATCACGTTACCCGATGAGGCGCAAGGTGTTGCCAACGGGCTCGTGAACACGGAGCATGCGCTGCCGAATCTTGACGGGGAGATGTATCTCAAAAGGACGACGGATGTCAATGGAAATGACATTTACATTGCTGAGCCTATCAACGCTGTGCCCGGTGCGGCGCTCCTATTGGATGCCTCAGACAATCCGGGGTCAATAGCGCGTTGGGTTAATCTGGGCTTCGCGGGTGGACGACTACTAGCTTCTGATAGGTTTCCTAGAGTTCAAGAAGGTGAAATAGAGATTCCATCCATCGGTTTCAGCGGACGACGCCGATATTACACCGCTACGGCGTCAGGTCAAACCTTTGGAGGTCCAATCGACACAAATCCCAAACTCTACTTGGGCGACTGGACGCTTGAATTCCTTTGCAAGCGCAACGGCAATCGGTTCGCTCTTGAACATCAGTTCGCCGGTTTCCAAAACAGTCCTCGAGAAGGGCTTCAAGGGATTCGTTTATGGCTACCAAAGGACGGTCAAGAACTCAGCATGTCCATCCACGCCGACGGCTTTAGACAACCCGAACGAGCGCTGAATGTTTTTCTTGAGGAAAATGTGTGGACTTGGGTGACCATCATTTCCATAAACGGAGAGTCAATCGTAGCCTATCAAGACGGCGTGAAAGTCAGTCGACATCCGGGCGTATATTTCGATGCAAACTTGCCTTTGGACGACATTTCCATCGGCTCGTTTTCGTATGATGAACGAGACCGAAACTTTAATGGATCGTTTTCTATCGTGCGCGTCTATGACAGAGCGCTAAGCCCGGACGAGGTGTTGCAAAACATCGGCGCCACAGTGATTCCCACTGCCAATCCCGCCGATGTCAACGACGATGGGGAGGTGAATATTTTGGATTTGGTGGCGGTCGCCTCAAACCTTTCGCAGACGGGAGAAAATGATGCCGATGTGAACGGGGACGGCGTGGTGAATATCCTTGACCTCGTTCAGGTTGCCGGGGCAATCGGGGGTGGCGGAGCTGCGCCTTCGGCATCTTCCCTAGACTTGTCGATGATTAGCGCGGCGGATGTCGAGAGATGGCTTGCACTCGCACAGGGTTTAGGCGCCGTCGACGCGAATTTTCAACGGGGAATCCGCTTCCTCCAACAGTTGCTTGCGTTGTTGACGCCGAAAGAGACGACGCTGTTGCCGAATTACCCGAACCCCTTCAATCCGGAGACGTGGATAGCGTATCGTCTCGCGCGGGAGGCGGAGGTGACGATTACGATTTATGACACGAAGGGGACGCAGGTGCGGCGGTTGACGCTCGGGAATCAGTCGGCGGGGCATTACGCGGCGCGTGGAAAGGCGGCGTATTGGGACGGACGGAACGAAGGCGGTGAAGCGGTCGCGAGCGGGATTTATTTTTATCAATTCCGGGCGGGGGATTATGTTGCGTCGCGGCGGATGGTGATTTTGAAGTAGGATCAAGCGAATGGATAATGAGTGCGATAGAAATTCCTACTCACTATTCGTTCGTTTGATCGTTTTTGACGAGTGTAACATTTAGATTTTGAATCCGTATGACCACTGATTCCCAGTTTCTTTACTGGCGACTGGCAACTGACCACTGATTCCTATGGAACATACGCCCATATTTCAACCTTACGAATTTGGCGAGAAGGAGAAAGCCCTACTGGACAAAGACGGGCACATTCTCCTGCCCGGCATTCTGACACCGGAGACTTGTGAGCGGCTGATGTCTTCGTTTCGGAAAATTCAAGACCTGACCCCGTCCAGTGCCGAAAGTCACAAGCCCGCCCACTACGCGGCGGAGTATGACGCCTATCTGGAGAGCCTTATCCCGCATCCACAGTTGCTTGATTTGGCACGGAAGGTTCTCGGCAAAGTGATTCGATTCGACCACTGTGTGACAATCATCCGTCCTGGCGGCAACGGAGGCACCGGTTGGCACAGTCACGAATACGCCGAGGACGATCCGAACTTGGGTTTTGTGCGCATTTTCTTCTACGTCAGCGGGTTCGAGGCCGGCGACGGTGGATTGAGAGCGGTACCGGGCAGCCACCACTACCGGGACGCAAAAATAAACGCGGACACGGATGAAGCGCTCAAGACGGGATGGATGGCGGGAAAGACACACCCCATGACGGGAGATCCTCTGGAGACACACGATTTGTCCGCGCCGGCGGGCAGCGTCGTCTTGATGTGGACGCATGCCGCACACGCGGTCAGTCCGAGACACGCAAATAGCGATACACGATGGGGCGTGGTATACGCCTACCGAAATCCGGGCAGACCCTCTCATGCGCGTTGGCTCACCCCGGAATTTGAAGCGAAACGGATTCCCGGCGCCGAGGGGCTGATGAGCCTTTATTGAGCGCCGCAAAGTAGAGAAAGGAGCGATTCCAATGGCAGACCCAAAGATAACGAAAATTGAAGTCGTGGTTTACGAACACGAGATTCAAGACATGGGAACCGATTATAACGGGTTCAACACGGTCTACGAAAAAGGGAGCGTCCTCAAGATGCGTCCCTCGATTCTTCGGATTCATACGAACACCGGGGTCATCGGCGAATCCGATGGCGGGCGGCTGTCCGAGAACGTCGTGCAGTATCTGTTGGGCAAAAACCCGTTCCATCGGGAGAAGATTTACAACGACCTGAAACGCGGGCTGCGCCACACCGACCGCACGGCTATCAGTTCGGTTGACGTGGCGTTGTGGGATTTCGCGGGCAAGGCGCTCGGCGCCCCGATTTACCAACTTCTCGGCGGTTATAAAGAAACCATTCCCGCCTATGCCAGCACCTATCACGGCGATGAGAACGGCGGGCTTAGTACGCCCGAAGACTTCGCCGATTTCGCGGAGCAGTGCGGCGAGTTGGGGTATCCCGCCTTCAAGATTCACGGTTGGGGGAATGCGCCGATAGAGCGCGAGGTGGCAAATGTGCTTGAGGTCGGGAAGCGCGTGGGGGATCGGATGGACCTGATGCTCGACCCGGCGTGCGAATTGGAGACTTGGGCGGGCGCGCTCAAGGTGGGCAAAGCCTGCGACGCCGCAAACTTTTTCTGGCTGGAGGATCCCTATCATGATGGCGGCGTTTCGATATTCGGGCATAGGAAGCTGCGCGAGTTAATCAACACGCCGCTGTTGCAGACGGAGCACGTTTTCGGTCTGGAACACCACGTCGATTTCATCGCGAACGGCGGCACGGATTACGTCCGCACGGGCACGTACGAAGATGGCGGGATCACCGGCGCCATGAAGGTGGCGCACGCCGCGGAGGGATTCGGCTTGGATGTGGAGTTCCACGGCGGGGGCTTGGCGCATCGGCACTGCATCGCCGCTGTCCGCAACACGAACTACTACGAGCTGGGGCTGTTGCACCCCCTGATTCGCCAGACGAAGCCGCCAATCCGTCCGCCCGAATTTACCGACGAACTCGAGAATATCGATGAAAACGGTCATGTGCCGGTGCCGCAGGGCCCCGGACTCGGGGTGGAGATGGATTGGGATTATATCGAACATCACCGAGTTGATGGCGCGGTTTACGAGTGAGCGCGGATGCGTGATGTTGTTATACTCCACGCTGTCAGAAATTGCGTGTTTCAAGCGCCTGGCGGTAGGTGCGGTTGGAAACCGCGAGGATCTCTATCGATCAAGCGAATGAACAATGAGTGCGATAGAAAATCCTACTCGTTATCCACTCGTTTGATCCCTCTGGGGCTAAGATGCGTCGGATTTCGCGATTATATTAAGCCATGTAATCAACAAAACGCTTTTCAAGAGCGAGAAACTTAAAGCTGACGAGGCTTCGTCGGCTCTAAGTTCCAAAATGAGAATTGCTGGAAGTATACATTTCCCGCGAGACCTGCTATAATCCGTCCGAAGGCAGCGAACATTGTCACGAATCACAACGCAACCGGAAGGAGCATTTATATGAAGATATTGATTACCGGCGGGACGGGGCGGATAGGAGCGAATCTTGCCAAACGTCTGTTGGAAAAAGGGCACGATATCCGCAGTTTCGTCTATCCCGCCGACGCCAGCCGCGCCCGTAAACTTGATGAGTATAACCGCGTCGAGACCGTTGTCGGGGATCTGCGAGACCTCAAAGACGTGAAACGCGCCGTGGATGGCGTGGACGCCATCTATCATCTCGCCGCCGCATTTATGGGCCCTTTCGATAACCTGCAATATCTACACATCAACGCGATGGGAACGCTCAACATATTGGAATGCATTCGGTCGGACTGTCCGAACCTCCACCGATTCGTTTATGCCTGCACGGAGGCAATCTATTGGCGTTTGGGCGAAAAGGGGCGTTTTTTCGAGGAGCCTATTACCGAGGACATGGTGAGCCGCTACAAGCAGATGCCGTACTTCTTGACCAAGTGGATTGGCGAAGAGTTGAGCATGAGTTATCACATTCAGTACGGCGTGCCGACGACCGTTTTCCGTTTCGCGACCGTGATTGAGCCGGGCGAATTTCTAAATGAAGATGGTTTGCCGGGGCTTTTCCTTTTCAGTCCGGTTTACAATCGCGTCAAAGACGAAACCGGAGACGATGTGGAAGAACGGGAGATAATCGAGACCATCAAATCGCTATGGAGTGGCGAGGAGAAATTCCTGCTGTCCCGCAATCCGAACGGGACGCCGTACAAACAGCAATTCGCGGATGTGCGGGACATTGTGCAGGGACTGGTTTTGGGGATTGAGAAAGATGAGGCGCTCGGCGAGGAGTTTACGCTTGGCGGCGCGGCGCTGTTCAAGTGGGAGGAGGCAGCGCCGTACCTTTCCGAGCGATATAACTTGGACTATGTCGATGCCAGGGTGTTGAGTTCCAACCATTTCGAGCTCGATCTCACCAAGATCAAGACGCGGCTGGGATACCAGCCCGATCACGATTTGGCGAGTATCTTGGATGCCGCCGAGGCGATACGGCGCGGCGAGAACGTGGGCATTATTCCAACCGGAATCCCATGGGGAAAAGCGTGATTCGCAAAGGAGATCGCGAATGAGTATGAATGCGGAAGATTACCCGCGAGATATCAGAATAACAAAAATTGAACAAGTGACGTTGAAGGTGGATCGCCCCGAAATCGGGACGAACTCTCGGGCGGAAGAAATAATCTATCCCGAACCGAACTGGAAATGGGATGAAGGCGTCATCCGCATCCATAACAGCGACGGAACGCTGGGATGGGGCGTCGGACGCGCCGATGCGGAACTCGCGGCGCGCGCTTTGAATCGCAGCCCGTTCGATCTGATCGACCCGGGGGCGGGCGTCTCGGACGAGTTCAGAGACATCGAAAACGCCTTGTGGGACTCTATCGGCAAGATACTCGAAGAGCCGGTGTATCAACTCATCGGCGATCAGTGTTATGCGGATTGGCTGCCGGTTTACGACAGCACCATCTACTTCAACGATCTCCTGTACGACTCGAAAGAGGCGGGACTGAAACGGATAGCGGAGGATGCGGAAAGCAGCGTAAGGAACGGCTTTCGGGCGTGCAAGATGAAGATTGGGCGCGGTTGTTTCCTCATGGATCACGACGAGGGTTTGAAGCGCGACATTGAGGTCGTCAAAATCGTGCGGGAGGTCGCCGGAGAGGATTTCACTATCCACGTGGACGCGAATAACGGTTATACATACCACGAGACTGTCGCCTTCTTGGACGCCACCAGCGATGTCGGTATTTTCTGGATAGAGGAGATGTTTGAGGAGGAGGTCGAGGCGTACCGCAATCTGAAGACGGCTATCAAGGAGCGAAACCTAAAAACTTTGATTGCCGATGGCGAGGGGCGGTCACGTGAACCGCTGGAGTTCTATACTCCGTTCTTTGAAGAAGGCGTGCTGGATGTTATCCAACACGACATTCGTGCGCTTGGCATTACCGGCTGGCGTCGGCTTTCCGCCATGGCGGGGGAACACGGCGTGAAGTGCGCGCCGCACAACTGGTCGTCGTTGCTCGGGCTCTTTCTGAGTTTTCAGCTTGGCAAGGCGATTCCGAACTTCCTCTACGGGGAGTGCGCCACCCTCACCAGCGATGTGATTGATACCTCGGGGTATATTTTCAAAGACGGCGCTTTCAGCGTGCCCGACACCCCCGGACTCGGTTTGGAATTGAATCAGCGGGTTTATGACGAGCAGTATGCCGGGCGCGAGAATTGGGTAGTGGAGCGTTGAGGATTGAATGGATAGCGCGGATTAAGAAAGGCTGGTGGGCAGCGCCCACCCTACGCAGGGGTGATTAAAGCGCCAATCGATGAAAGTGAGATTGACCGCCGAGACTATGGAATTGTATAATCTAAACCCGGGTGGGTAATTCAATCACACTCACCCGGTTGGAAGACAAATTGAGGATTTACGGCGCTACCACCCTGAATCGTATGGTTAATGGCTACCAAATGGGTGGTCAAAAGAGGTGTCGCCAAAATACGGGGAAAGGTCGATTAGTTTCGTTAGTGATTGTTCTGTCCTAGAGATCAATAGCTTAAACAACTACACAAAATAAAACTGGAATATCAATTCGTGAACACTCCAATAGAGATATCAAGTCTAACGGACTATATCAGTAAAATAAACGATTTAACCGCCGCGGAAAAGAGTTCTCTATAGAGGGCATGAAAATGAAGTGTGGAAAGTGCATAGTAGCGCTTATCGTCGCTTGAGAGAACAATATGGTCTGAACTATCCATCTGATTTGTTGCTATACCTATGGCAGAACTATCTTCTACAAATCATTGATGAGATTCAATTGAGATACCCATCTACATACAGGAACCTATACCCGCTAGAGTGTATGGCACATTTGCAGCATAACCGAGTAGCCACAGGATTAATCGATTTTACCTTCAACCCATTGGTTGCCCTCTGGTTTGCGTGTGCTGATAATAACATTAAGGGGAAAGTCATCATGTTGGAAAATGATACAGCGAAAATTGAGGAGATAAACACAATTGATGCGCTCCAGCGAGGGTTGAAGTCGTTTTTTCATCTGAATCAGGAACAATGGTATCTTTGGTCGCCCACGTTGGACAGCCGAACGGTAGACACAGAACGCATAACCATGCAACAATCAGCGTTTCTTTTCGGATTGCCCGAGATAGATGGAGAACTGATTACTCAGGAAATCATCATCCCTGCCGAACAAAAGGCAAAGGTGCGAACAGAGTTGGAAATAATGGGAATATCTGAAAAGACACTGTTTTCTGATATTCTTGGTTTTTTTGAAAGGAACTCTCATGAGCAACCCTATAATCTGACACTTGTCGAATCAAACTCTGAGGGAAACCACCATGAATAACAAATCAATAGACGGAGATGAGCGCTACTACGAATATTTTCAACGTGCCAATGTTGAACTCGTCAATAAGAGATACACTGAGGCAATTGTAGACTACGGCAAGACTATAGAAATGAATCCCAAGTACGCGCCCGCCCATAACTTTCGCGGTTACATTTACGATCTAAAAGGCGAGATTGACCGCGCCATCAGTGACTATGACAAGGCGATAGAGTTAGATCCCGAGTATGCCGACGCCTACAATAACCGCGGTGTCACTTACGAGCGCAATGGAGAGATTGAAAGCGCTATTGAGGACTTCAATAAGGCGATTGAACTTAAGCCGAATTTTGCCCAAGCCTACAACTTTCGCGGCTACGCCTACAGTTTCAAGGGTGAAGTAGAACGCGCAATTGAAGACTTCAATACGGCAATACAGCTTGATTCCGATTACACCGAAGCCTATAACAATCGCGGTGTGGCTTACTGGAGTCTAGGCGAGGTTGAACGCGCTATTCAAGATTTTAATACGGCTATTCAACGCGATCCTAATTACAGTATGACCTATATCAATCGTGGTGTCCTTTACATGAGTAAAGGACAAATCTATCTAGCTATTGAAGACTTTAACAAAAGAATAAAACTCAAACCCGATGATGCACTTGCTTATAACTATCGCGGTGATGCTTATCGCGATAAAGGCGAGGCTGCACGCGCCATTGAAGACTATGACAAAGCAGTACAATTGAATCCTCATTATGAAACCGCCTATTGCAATCGCGGTATCATTTACGAGAGTCAACGAGATTTTGACCGTGCCATTAAAAACTATAACAAGGCAATAGAACTAAATCCCGATTATGTTGGAGCATATAGCAATCGTGGAAAAGCTTACAGCAATAGAGGCCATAACGGCGATATTGACCTCGCCATCAAAGACTATAACAAAGCAATAGAATTAAACCCTAATTATGCCGAGCCGTATAATAATCGTGGAGGAGCCTACAAAACAAAAGGCGATGTTGACCTTGCCATTAGAGATTTCAACAGAGCAATTCAGCTAAATCCCGATTATGCCAACGCCTACATCAATCGGGGTATAACTTACGAGCATGAGGGCAAGGTCGAACGTGCTATCAAAGACTACACCAAAGCAATAGAACTGAAACCCGATCTAGCTCGCGCCTATAGCAATCGCGGTCTTGGCTACGATATTAAGGGCAAAGTTGAACATAGTATCAAAGACTTTAACGCAGCAATAGAACTCAATCCGGATTATGCTGAGGTCTATAATAACCGTGGTATTGCCTACAGCGATAAAGGAGAATTTGACCTCGCTATTGAAGACTTCAACAAGGCGATAGACTTAAAATCCGGTTATGCATTGGCTTACATCAATCGTGGAGTAGCCCATAGTAAGAAAGGCAGTCTGGACCTTGCTATTGAGGACTTTAACATAGCCCTGCACCTTAATCCAGACTGCGCCAATGTCTATCATAATCGCGGAGATACTTATCGAAAAAAAGGCGAGTACGACCTTGCTATCAAAGACCATGATAAAGCGATAGAGCTAAAACCTGATTATGCTGAAGCCTATTTCAATCGCGGAATTACTCTTTACCAAAACAATGATTACAACCGTGCAATTACTGATCTGGACGTGGCCACAAAACTTAATCCAAATCTTGTCATAGCCTATAACATACGTGGTTTGGCCTATTATAAGACAAGGCAGTATGAACGTGCCATTGGAGACTTTAACGAGGCAATACGACTGAAAAGAGATTATGCGGAGGCCTACCACAACCGTGGCGAGGTGTGGTTACACTTGGGCGAATGGGAAAAAGCAAAAGCAGATTTGCACGTCGCTATGGCAATGGGGGTAGATACCGTCGCCGCGTTCCAGAATGACTACAAAAATATTGCTGAATTCGAGAGAAAAAATAGCGTGAAACTTCCAGAAGACATTACTGCAATGCTGATGCAAGAGTAGGTATGGATAATGATACTATTTTACCCTTATGTGCAATTGGCCGACTCGCGTCCTTCGATTTGTTGTCACGGCGGTTGGCTGAAGATGCCATAAGTGTGTGGCGCGTTCAGAATGTTCCTCAGGAGATTAAAGGAGACAGGGCTTATGCTAGGTGCAATCCTCACGTGGACGAGCGCCGCTTGCGAAGACGAGCTACTTCCAATCGGTCTGCAAAAGCAACTATTGGCGGATGACTACGTCATCTCCGAAATGCAAAACGTTACCCGATCATTGGGAAGGGTAACAAAACGCGGCGTCGTGCTTGAGGCTGGCGACGAGTGGGGTCAACTCACGACCAAGCCGTTCAGGCTCGACGGAGACACGCTTGAAGTCAACATTGACGCATCGGAGGGCGGGTTCCTCGTCGAAGCGCTTGACGCGGACAATCAGCCTTATGTGGATAGCGGGAAAAAACAGGAGTTTGACTGGGACAACAACCGAATATACCGGAACGTGGACGGTTTGCGGCTGCAGCCTCGCTGGAGGGGTGACCGCAATCTTGAATCGCTCGTGGGGAAAGTCGTCAGACTCAGATTTCACCTTCGCAACGCAAAGTTGTACGCATTCCAGATCAGATCGAAAGATTGAACCCTTGTCGGACGTGAGAGAAAATGACGGAGATGTTCACTCGACGCGAATTGCTAAAATCCCTTGGAGGTGCAGCTATGGCATCAGCTCTTGCGCCGTACTCTGCGGCGGCTGTTGATGAGAAGCAAGACAGACCGAATATTGTACTAATTGTCGCCGACGACATGGGTTGGTCGGATGCGGGGTGTTACGGCGGGGAGATCAACACGCCGAATATCGACAGCTTGGCCGACGATGGGCTGCGATTCAACCAGTTTTACGTGAATCCCGTGTGCGCCCCCTCTCGCGCGGCGTTAATGACCGGACTGTATCCCCGCGATTTTAAGGGATCGACGAGTGTCCTGACCCCGAACATGGTCACCGTGGCACAGACACTGCGTTCCGCGGGCTACCGAACCTCGATTAGCGGCAAATGGAACTGTCAACGCCAAAACCCGGACACTCCCTTGGCGTGGGGATTCGAGGAGTTTTACGGGTTTCCCGATATGCCGTCGAACTATTTCGATCCGGCGCTGGAAGACATGAAATTCGGCGGTTTCCGCCCGCCGTTCGAGCATAATGGCGAGGAGATTTGGGAGTTTCCGGACGATTTTTACGTGACCGACGCCATTAACGATCACGCCGTGGACATGATTAAACGGTACAGCGAGGGATCGGAGCCGTTCTTCGCTTATGTCGCTCACTTGGCGCCGCACAACCCGCTGCAAGCTCGTCCGGAAGATATTGAGCGATACCGCGGAAAGTTCATGGATGGCTGGGATGCATTGCGTGATGCACGCCACCAACGTCAACTCGACATGGGATTGGTGGGCCCGGAATGGGGGATGCTGGATTACGGAGACATTACCAACACCAGTCCGTGGGTTGATGCGGAACATAAGGAGTGGCAGGATCTGCGGATGGCGGTTTACGCCGCCATGATCGACAGCATGGATCAGGGGATTGGGCGCATTCTGGGTACGCTCAGGGATTGCGGCGTTGATCGCAACACGATTGTCCTGTTCTTGTCTGACAACGGCGGCGATGCGGGCAACATGAGGTGGGACAGTCCGGATATTGCCCCCGGCGGCGTCGATACGTACTGCGCGGTCGGTCCCGAGTGGGGGATCATGCACAACACGCCGTTGCGCGCTTCCAAAGCGGCGGTATATGAGGGCGGCATCGCCACACCCCTCATTGTGCGTTGGCACGAGGCAATCCAAAATGGCGGCGACATCACGAACCAAGTCGGTCATGTGATGGACCTCCTGCCGACCTTTTGCGAGATTGCCGGCATCGAGTATCCCAACGAATATAATGGACAGGAGATTATTCCCTGCGAAGGCTTGAGCCTCGCGCCTATCTTCCACGGGCAGGAACGCGAGCCACACGAATGGCTGTTCTGGGAGCATAACGACAAAAAGGCGGCGCGCCACGGAGACTGGAAATTGGTTGGGAGCGGCGATCCGGTGAATTGGGAGTTGTACAACCTTGAATCCGACCGCACGGAGTCGCGCAATCTGGCGGAGAAGGAGCCGGAGCGCGTGAAGTTGATGGCGCAGGCGTGGTCGGACTGGGCGGAGCGGACGAACGGATGAGGAAGAGAATCGGTTATGAATAAAGATAGAACCGATTCTACCACTTGTTGAATAGTCAGACTGGCAGGGATGGCAAAAAAGCGAAATGATTGTGAAGTTATACTGCTTCAAAATCTAAACGTTACAGCCAATGCGGGACGTGCAATGAATTGCACTACTACAAACTAACGGCTCTTGTAACATATAGATTTTGAATTCGTATGACATAGGAATCTAAATCATAATCCAACAATCCGATTAATGCGGTTCCACCAAGCGCGTCTGCTCAAGCAGTTCAACTTTCTCTCGGAGAGTTTTGATTTCGGTTTCCAATACCCCTTGGTCTCTTTGCTTTAGCGCGATGATGATTTGCGGGATACCAACTGCGAGTACGATTAAGCCAACTAGGCTTGTCAAGAGTATCAGAATAAGCGTTTGCCGCTCATTGACCGACTCAAAATTCGCGGTAAATTTGGTATCCAGTTCGTCCAGTTTTGTAGTGAATTTGGTATCCAACTCATTCAACTTTGTAGTGAATTTGGTGTCCAGTTCATCCAACTTTGCAGTGAAATTTGTGTCAAGTATTTCACATTTCAGATTCACATATTCTCGCAGGCGTTTCTCAGTAGCGGCGTTTTCTCTTTTGACAATGTCGGAGATTATTTTAATATCTTCTGGTGTCAGGTCGGCAAATGCGGGTTTTACCAATAGCAAGAACATCGTTAAGGTAAACAAGGTCTTCATTACTATTTCCTCGTCTATATAGTATGGCAACGGTGAATCGAATAAGCAAGTTTTTTTATTCGGAAAGGGCTTTATAAGACTCCTCACGGGTTAGGTCGACACGATTAGCCAACTTGGACATGCCTCCCTGCGCTTCTGCCACGTCACATACCGCGAGAAGAAACGCCTCAATATCTTCATCTTTCCCATAATCCTCAAGAGTAACGGAAAGGTATAGCTTTGCGTCCTCCGGATCTCGTAGCCGCTTGATATGTAAGTCTTTGAAACGTCTATAGTTGCTCATGTTCCAACTCCCTTTCGCGATGTACCTTCCAGGCTGTTTTTGTCTTTTCTATATCTTTAAGGGACTCTTTCGCTATCGGATCGCCTTGATTCAACAAGGAATGGTGGGCAGTGCCCACCCTACAACTGCCTCCTGATCGCGACATGCGGGCCGTAGGTGCGGTTTCCAACCGCACCGATGCTCCAACATTTGTAGGAGCGATCTCCAGGTCGCGACGCGCCAGTACTGTGTAAGTCCTACTAGAAATCATTATTACTCGGAAAAAAGCGCAATAATACCCAACGCAAGGTATAAATGGGCTTTCTACACATAAACGCGGGGCAGCAAGGGATTGATGCGGGTGACTATCTCATAAACAACCGTATCGATTTTCTCCGCGAGCTCTTCGGCGGTGATGCGCTCCTCGCCCGATTGCCCGAGCAGCACCGCGTCATCGCCGACGCGCGCCTCCGGAACCCCCGACACGTTCACCACGGTTTGGTTCATACACACTCGCCCGACGACAGGACAGCGTTTGCCGCGAATCAGCACATCCGCCTTGTTTGAGAACCCCCGGTCGTACCCGTCGTAATGGCCTATCGGCAGCACCGCCAAGGTTTCATCACCCTTTGTGCGATAGGTACCGCCGTAACTCACCAGTGATCCTTCGGGCGCCCGCTTGACCTGCACGACGCGAGTTTTCCACGTGAGCGCCGGCTGAAGCGCAAACTCGGGAACCCGCGTCTCCATCTGCGCCCGGCAGTAGCCGGAGGGGTACAATCCGTAAAGCGAGATTCCGATGCGGCAGGCGTTGCCGAGTAGATTCTCCCGCATACTGCCCGCCGAGTTGTAAAGATGATGCAGGGGAATCGAAATACCGCGCTCCCTTAATCGGTCCAGTAGGGTTCTAAAACGCGATTCTTGCTCATCCGTAAAACCGCTCGCCTCATCCGCCATCCCAAGATGAGAGAATATGCCTTGGATGGTTATCGCAGGTGTTTTTCGGGCTGCCTCGATAAATTCAAGCGCCTCGGATTCAAGTACCCCGAACCTTCTCATGCCGGTATCCACTTTGACATGAATTCGCGCGATGCGATTTGTCTCGGCGGCGGCAGCTTGAAGGGGGTTCAGCATCTCCAGGTTATATACCGAAAGTTCGAGTTCCTTTTCCACTGCCTCCTTGAGCAACGTTTCATCCCCGCAATCCACATTGCCCATTATAAGCAGTTTTTGATTGATTCCGTTCTTTCGCAGCGCCAACCCGTCCTCAACTGTCGAGACTGCCATATAGGCGACCTCGCTTTTAATCGCCTCCGCCACGCCGGACATTCCGTGACCGTAGGCATTCGCCTTGATGACGGCGATAAGCGTAAATTCGGGAGGTAGAATCGCTTTGAACTGATCGAGGTTATGTTTGAGCGCTTTCTTGGATACTTCAACTCTGGTGAGCGGCATTTGTCTCAACTTTGAGATGGAAAAAAGGTGGGTGGCGGGACGGTATAGTTAGGATATGACGTTTCCCACCAATGCGCGAGGATGGGGCGAGGAGGGATCTCTATCGCGCTCATTATCCATTCGCTTGATCCTCGCCCCTACGAAATTTGCGTGGCGGGAAGCAACCTCACCGCTACTATTCATTCCAATCTAGTGCGACTTTGACGACCACTTTGTGAACGACGTCATCCGTCCCCATCGGCGCGTGCGCGTCTTCCGGGTAGAAAATGACAAAATGGCCCTCGGGCACCGTTATCCATCTCGAGGGCGGAGTTGAATACAACGTGGCATCCGATTCAGGCATGTAGCCGTTTTCATCCGGCTCGCAGACCGCGCAATCTTCCCAAGCGATGTCGTCGTAGCCCGCGACCGTAAACTGTATGTCAATAAATTGCCTGTGCGATTCAAATTTCGCCGCCGTTTTTCCCTTCCCTTTGTCTCTCATCACCATGGCGTGCAGCCGTTCTCCGGCGATCTCGTTTCTGCCATCGGGAAGTTCGACGAGGTCTCCTCGCTTCAAAAATGCGAAGGCGGCTTCAAAGCCGGGGTGCAGGGGAAAATAGCGGGATGCGTTATCGAGACTATCTAATATCATCTGATACTCCTTCGGTGGTGATTTGACTGTTATACGAGTTCAAAATCTAAATGTTACAATCAATCGGAGGCGCTCAATGAATTGAGCAACTACAGACTGTCGGCTCTTGTAACTCATTGATTTCGAATTAGTATTGGCTATCCAAATTCGTTGTCAGCGATTCTACTATCTTTTGGGATTGCGGTCAATAGAAAACGGATCGCCTGGCAGGGCAAACGCGTTTGATTGTTGATGGTGAGTGAAGCGTTGGAAAGGAGGACGGATGGAAGATTGGTAGATTTCACCCGGAATCAAGTTGGGACTTGCACCGCAATTAGAACTCATACCAATTCCTAATCAATGAGTTGTACGAATTCAAAATCTAAATGTTACAATCAATCGGAGGCGATCAAACGAATGGATAATGAGTGCGATAGAAAATCCTACTTACTTTCCGTTCGTTTGGGGGATTTCTATCGCACTCGTTATTCACTCGCTTGATCCCACGGAGTTGGGTTTCGCTGTGTTCAACCCAACGAACGGGTTGCGTTATTCTATCTGGAAGGCATAGAGTTTCGCGCCGCGAAGCTGAAATTTCAGCCGAATTTTCTCGTCCCGCAACCGCTCCAAATCCCCGCTTGCCCATTTCACCGGGAAGTCGGTGACCGTGCCACCGACAGGTTGACTCATAGCTTGTTGCTTGCCCGCCTCATCCAGAATCGCAACACGTACCGACCCGCCATCTTGCACATCGGCGGTAATGCCGACGGTATTTCCGTCAAAGGTTAAAGCCTCGGTTGTTATGACGGCTTCCGCGTCCGCGGAGACGGGTTCGTAGCCTGCCCAACCATCCGGTCGCAGCGTCGCAAGCGCAAGGTATCCTTTGCGCCAATCAAAGAAATACCAGTCGCAGGCGCCGTAATAGATTCGGATTTCGTCGTCGGTGAAAATCGGCGCGGAGGCGAAGATAGTTCCCCAATCGTACGGCATCTCTCCGTAGCGCGCCTCCCCTGCACGACTATTTCCCATAAACGGCGTTCCTTCTTGGATTCGGTGCCATGCGAAGGTGTCGGGGCTCCATGCCAATTCGACGTGTTGCTTCACGCCGGCGGCGGAATCTTTCGGGTCTTCGGGATACGTCATCATTCCCAACAATCCGATATAGATGCCGTGCGTCGGGAAGACAATCATATCGTGCGCTTGAAGGCGCGAGTTGGGACCCACGAGAACAGTTTTATCTTTCGTCCAATTCACAAAATCGGGTGACTCGCCACGGGTGACCAGTCGTATTCCATCGGCGTGTTGGCGCGTGATGCCCACATATTTGCCCAGACTTGGCGCCCAGCAGGCGTTAGCATGGGTGCCGTGCGCCTCAATCTCCGGAATCGGGATGGGTTCACTCCAACGCAACCCGTCCGCCGAGAACAGCGCTTCCATTTGCGGGCTGCCGCAATGGAACATCTTGTAGCGTTTCTCCGGATCGGTTTCGCGGTAATCCTTAAAGACTCCGGCGCCGTGTATATCCCGCACGAGGAGATTGTTCCGCTTGTTCCCGTCAAACTCGACTAGTCCCATATCGGGTTTGTCCCAACGGATGCCGTCGGTCGAGACCGCGTAGCAAAGCCCCATCTCACGATGATTCGGTTTCACATCCATATAGTTGATCGACTCGGGATTGCGCTTCTCCGGAGGTGTGTTCGTCACGCACTCGTCAATGATGAACGGATTGTACCAGCACTTGTAGATATCATCGTCTTCATCATAGATGACGTTGGCGTACACATTGTCGTAACGGGGTTCCCAGGGTTTGTCCTCGGCGAAAAGTGGGTTCTGCGGGTGCTTGGATATTTCGCCAACGGTGAGTTTTGCGTTCACGGTCTCGTTGATGACCCGGGAATCCAGAACAAGGCGCCGGGTTTGTTCCGTGTTCATATATTTTCTCCTTGATGTTGAAGCGCGATCGGTCATGCCACTTTGCGGATAGAATTTAATCTTGGCAGCAGCTCCCAAGCAGCCCGAAATCGTGACGATGGAGGATTACCGCGTAAGCATCTCTTCGGGGAGATGAGAAATCCTGTGCAGGTAACTTAACTGTGTAGTTTCTTGGGTTTTTCGGATTTTACTAATCGCTCCGTTACGGTGCGCGAAATGGTCGGGGTCGTCATTGGGCGTCAGGTCGAAAAAGGCGCAAATCATTGTCGCCAGAAAGCCGCCGTGCGATACTACCGCCACCCGCTCGTCGGATTCGCCGTGGATCGCTTGCGCCTGTTGAATGAACGTGCCGGCATCGCGGTAGGCACGCTGGAGCATCAATTCGACGTTCCGCCATTCCGAAAACAGCCAGCCTTCATCCGTGACATCGTCAGGCAGAACCACATTCGGGCAAATCTCCCTCATTTGCGTCCGGGTAAGACCGGGGAGCGTGGCGCCGTATCTGCCGACACTCGCCGCCCATATACCGTCCCATTCGTGCAGTCCGACGTACACATGGGGCGGGAGCGAAAGTATCCGCCCGATTATCTCGGCAGTCTGCAAGGCTCTCAGCATCGGGCTGCAGTAGAGCCGGTGAATTCCCTTTGCCTTGAGCGCTTTGCCGACACAACCCGCCTGCCCCCGACCTAGATGTGTCAGCGATGGATCCGGTTCGAGAGTGTTGGGCGAGGCGTTGTTGACGGATTGCCCGTGGCGGATAAGGTAGAATTCCATGGAATCTCCAGGTGGTTTTGCTTTTAATTCTCCAAACCAGCCAACTCGTTGAAAAAAGTTTCCAAATCGGGGGATTCGCGCAACGGAAGCGCGACCTTCCGCTTTTTCCACGACGACACGTAGCCGGCGTTGGATATCTCCGTCGCCTTTCTCCCGTCCTCACCCGTTATCATCGGCGTCTTTTCGTTGATGATGCAATCGCAAAAATGCTCCATCTCCTTGAGGAAGTGGTTCGTCCGCGTTAGCGTATCGTCAATGTTATCCAAGATCTTTGGCGTCACATCTTCGACCATGCGTTCGCGCCGATACAGTTTCATGTCAAACGGCAAAGGCGAGGTATAACTCCACAGCCCTTCAACGCGCAACTGCAACGTGGCTTCCGTGCCGAAAATGGTGTATTCCTCCAGCAGCGGCTTATGGAACACGAGCGAGACCGAGTGGACGCTCACCTGCCCGTCGACATGCCGCAGCGTCATCACCGATTGATCGTCCACCTCTCTGCCCTTCCATCCGATAGACACCTCGGCGCTCACGGTTTCCACTTCCCCCAGCCACCATCGGGACAAGTCTATGGTGTGACTGCCAAATCCCAGGCACGCCAGCCCCAAAGTCCGATGTTTCATATAGGGGGCGTCCGTTCCTCGGGCATACGTGTCCCACTGACTGCGTATTTGGGCGACATCGCCCAGCGTCCCGTCCTTAATCATCTCGTTCGCCAGTTGAAAGCACCAGTTGAACCGCTTCATGTGCGCCGGCATCAGGAGGACGCCGTTCCGCTCGCAGGCGTCAATCATGCGGTCGCACTCATCGATTGTCCGCGCCATCGGTTTCTCGCAAAGCACGTGCTTGCCGGCTTCGGCAATCTTGACCACGTGTTCCGCGTGCAGATAGTGGGGTGTGGCGACAATCACGCCATCTATGTCCGCATCACGTAGCATTTCGTCAATATCGGTATAGGCACGCTTTGCGCCATACACATCGCGCGCTTTTTCGGCTTTTTCCTTGACGATGTCAGCCGCCGCGATGAACTCGCCGTTTTTCAAGTATCTGAACATCGGCATGTACATCGCCATCGATTGCTCACAACCCAAAACCGCTATGCCCGCTTTTTTCATTTGCTTCGCTCCCCGGACGAGATGTTGAACGGTATGTCTGTTCCATCGGTTTTGCAAGATTCAGCCCTTATTTCTTGACATCGTAGGGCGCGTCTTCATCTTTATTATAACCGCTTGGAAGGTTAGAGATCCATGTTAATCGCGTATTGGAAGGATGGAAGGAGGGGAGATTGGAAAGTTGGAAGGATTAAAAGGAGGAAGGGAGAAAGATTGGAAGAAGGCAAGATTGTAAGAGCGTATGGATAGGTGCGGATGTGTGAAATTCTTATAAGCGCGTATGCCATTTCATCGATCAGCCAACCACGATCTCAGCGCCGTTCCATGTACTTCAAGGAATTGACTGTTGGACATTCGGTGATGAGCCCAAAGATAATCCTTCCATTCCTTATCAACTTGAGTTTGGAGTTCATTGAGAGGTTCAAGGGCGATGCCGACTTCAGCCCTTTCTTCTTGCAGTTGCCGATATGTCTCCGATAACTCCCGGTATTCCTCGCTTCGGACGGGTATTCCGTTCATGCGGTTACTAATTTCGTCCATATCCTCGTCCAGTGTAACGATTCTGTTCATAAGGGGAGTGGTCTTGTGCGCGATTTCCCAATGCCGTGCCAGATTTCCCTTATAAAATTCAAACGTCGCTTCCATACGCGAATCGATTCCGCTCGCAATGTCCTGTTCTTCAAACATGCCGAACTCGGAAGTCGCAAGTTGTGCTTCTTGCGCCCCCGGTTTTTCCTGTGGACGCGAGTCGGTATCCAAAGCCTCAAGTAATTCAATGGCGGCTTCCAATTCGGCGTCGGTAAACTCGCTGAACTCGTCATGCCGGGGTTTCAGAGTTATGGTTTTGCCATAGCGATGATCCTCGTTTAAATTCGCAGACGTATTCGATGGTTGCTGTTCGTGTGTGGCGTAGGTTTTCTCTCTGATAGTTACAAAGGCAAAATAGATTACCGAAATCAGAAAAACGAGACATGAGAATAACATAAAACATTTGCTTTTCATTTTATCTCCCCTTTTATTATTGACAGCGAATATTCAGATTGCTCAAAAACCAAATGCCCCCTCAGCAGTGAACTTACCGACGCATTTTCCTATACCTTGCGTTGGGCAATTGAGTGAATAGCGAATGCGATAGAGATCTCATCTCCGAATCGTGACGCAGACCATTCATGCCCGCAAAATATAGAAAATCGTATAAACACCGACGATCATGGCAATCACTTGAATCACACAAATCACAGTTCAGACAATATTTGCCGCCGACACCCGACACTTACCTTGCACACTTGCCGAGAAAACCGTTCAATCGGTTTATCCGGCGCTTGGGTGGTGTTTACAGCAAGAACGATGCCAGATGACTTTGTCCAAGGTAAGAATTGCCCGCAATGTCCAATCAGCGCTAACGCATTGGCGCTACGAATGCCTTTTGAATACCTTGAAGCTACTCCTGCAGAGCGCGCCAATTCGCGAGATTTCTATTTTACGCCATACGACTAGTGGCAGATTTACAACACCTCAAGCGAGTTGGCGCAATTATGAGACAGAGGTTATGGGAGAGTTGGCACTCGTGCGGCTTTAATCAAGGGTTATGTGGATTGCCTTGAGAAGGGGTTTGATGGAGACGGATACAGCGTCGGGAGGACAACTTTCGAGATTTTCTCGGATTTGCAGTTCAGGAGATTATCTCCGCGACGAACTCTTTATTCCTCCCCACGTCGTAGTCAGATGCGCTTCGGGGTTAACGCTATGTGCCCCAGTATTTGGAATATCCGGTCCCGTAATGACAACGTCATCAAGATGGACAAGAATGCCGGCATCCGCTTGAAAACCCACGGTGCCTGGCCCCGCTGTTTTATCTTTATATTTGCTTACGCGATTGCCGTTAAAATGAAACTCAAAGTTACTCTCCTCCGCCGCGATTTTTATTTGATACCATCGCTGCAATTTGATTGCTTTTTCAAAGTTTTCACGATGGATAACACCATCTACCCCTTTGGGGGGTATTTTGGCATCCGGTGGGAAGGTTACGACACTTACAAGATCGCGCGTAGGAAGAACGAACATTCGTTGCCCGGTCGACACATCAAAATGTCCCTCTCCACTTCGTACAGAAACGACGAAGGTTGGGTTATAACCTTGCGATACTTCCGCAATTCTAACTCGACATTTGAGTGTGTAGAAGTTCCAGTTTTCGGCATTATCTCTGCCAAGTTCCAAAAACAGAGTTATCAAAATTGCGGGGTTGTCATTTTTTCCGACCCTCGTGTCCATCACTAGATAACCGTCTTCGAGCCTTACAAGATTTGGGACGAATGGCTCCGGTGCCCCAAAGATATGCCATCCATCAAGATCTCCATCACTGAAATCATCCCTAAATGTACCGGAATATGCCGCGAAGACAAGCGATACGGCGAGTAGCAGAGCTGTCATTAACCGTTTCATGAGAATTTCCTCTCTTAAGGAAAGTAACCTTTTGCCTTGTTGTTTACGCTACAAATAAACAACGGAAATCTCGCATAGGTTTACTTCCCCCTCGGATTGACGCCGCCATTCACAGGTCATACTTGGGTTGAGAGAACATGGATGGCAGATCTCGCTTCATTCACCATCCTCAAACTGAAACGCGTACAAACTCGCCTGATGAAGATGGAAACAGAGTCGGCACGGCTTGTTCCACAGATTCCTCAGATCGGCGTCGGCGTTCCAACGTACCGTGTGCCAAATCTGATTCGGATCATCCGAACAGACGGGGACACAATCTTCAGCCGCGAATCCGGGATACGGCTTGAAGTCGGGATCGAGAATCTCCACGCGCATGTAGCCGCCGTAACACTCGGCATTGATATTCAGGCGATCGCCCTCGAACACAAATTGCCTAGAATACACCTTGCCATACTCGTATTTCGGCTTCAGCTCCGCCCAGCCGTCTTCCCGCAGGATGAGCGCGCCGACCGAGCGGCGTCGTCTCGGATAGCCGCCCATAACGGCTCCCAAATTCTCCCAATCCGCTTTGCCGGCTTCGAAGACGGCTTCGGGCACCATTAATGCGGGCGGTGGATAACTGTACCATTCCTGTTTGTCCGGAATCGCCAAGTACGGAATATGGAGTTTGCCGTCGTGGACGAGCTGACCGGTAGAAGTATAGCAGACGTAGCCGTAGTCGATGCTCCCCGGAGCGCGGTTGTCGACCCACGCGCCCGGTCCCCCGACCCGCACCCAACGTTTGCCGTCACGGCTCGTGTACAGCCCCAGTCTGACGAACGCCTGATCTCGCCAGTTCGCCCCGTCTCTGGAGCACCAGATCGGCTCTGCCATGAACTCGCCGGGGATGCCGATATATTGCCCGCCGATCTTGCGAACCGACATCTCGTGAAACTCCAGATGCGGGGGCAAGTCCGGCTCCCAATCAACCGATATTACCACCTCCTTGGGCGACCAGTTGATGAAGTCCTCGCTCTCCTGTCGACCAATCTGCCGTTTGCGATACAGGAAGTTCTGGTGATGCGAATACTGACTGTATGCAACCCACTTTTCTATGGATTCATCCCAGATGATTCTCGGCTCGTGATGATGGCGGTAGGTACTGTAATCGCTGACGGTCGTCCAGCGCATTCCGTCCGCCGACGCCTTCACCGTGGATGTGACGGGTTCGCCTCTCTCTCGCGCCAAACCGTAGCGAGTGTAGAGCATCAGGAACTTCTTGTCGGGGTCGCTCAGATCGTGATTGAGTACCACCGTCACGCCCGCGGTGTCCCGTTCCACGATGTTGGTCTCCGTGTAATTCTCGTAGGGCAGACATTTGTCGCTGAGGGGCTTTTCCCAGTGGATACAGTCGGTCGATTCGGCATAACACAACACTTGACCGGTGTTGAACGGATCGCCGGACAGGGACTGGATGTACCACATCTTGAATTTGCCGTCTTCGGGATCTTGGATCGCGCCTGACGGAAAAGGGTTGTAGTGTATCTCCCAAGGCAGGTCGCCGACTTCAAGAATCGGTTCTGCGGGACGATGCGGTTCGGGGAACACTCTTTCCGCATCCTCAAGGTGATCGATGATAAAATTGTCCAAGAACAACTGTTTCTGCGTACCGATGTGGAGAAACGGAATCTCGTAATCGGGCATAAAGTGAGGATACTTCCTTTTCTCAATCGGGCGCCTGCCCGCCAGCGTGTCTTCGATTTTGCGCTGTATATCCAGCGGTTCGGTGAGGCTTCTCTTTTCGGGGCTATCTGTCATGGGGTTCGGTTCTCCTTTTAAGGGGTTGTACTATCGGGTTGATAATTGAGGATTATAGCGTTGGGTAGTTCCGGAACATTCGGCTGTGCGGCATTTCGCCAAAGTAGTTGCTTTTGTGTTCTTTGGCGAGTATAGTATGACATAATGAAAATATAAGTTCACATAGGGAGGACAGAACAATGATAAATAACCTTGAACCGAACAGGATTTACTGTGGCGACACTTTTGAACTATTGAACATGATTGAGGATGAATCAATAGATCTGATTGTATGCGATGGGCCGTATGCCAGAACGGATAAATCATGGGATAAAATTACCTCTATTCAGGATTTTAACCTTGATTTGATACAGCGCTTCTCCCCTAAATTGAAGTCTGGCGGCGCTTTGTATCTGTTTGGCAAACCGGACTGTATCGATTTCATTGATTATCGGAAGTTTTTGAACCTTCGCTCAAAAATTGTATGGTATCAGCCGAGCCGCCTTGCTCAAGGCAGAATAAACTACACAAATAACTATGATTTAATCTGTTACTTCATCAAGGGCGATCGCCCGCGACGCTATAACTTGGATGACATCCGGGTGGCGCAACTCGTAGAGCTGAATCACCGGCTTCGGTGTGAACGTGTGCCATCCGTGCGGAATGGCAAGTTTGGAAAAACGAAATTTAATGGCAAGGGCAAGAACCCGGGAAACGTCTGGGGCGATATTAAGCAACTTACCTACAAATCAAAAGAACTTGTTAGCCGGGAAGCGCTCAACACTATCCAGAAACCGGAAAAACTGTTGGAACGAATTGTATTGGCAAGTTCATCTCCGGGCGACCTCGTCTTGGACCCATTCACGGGGGTTGGTACATGTTCGGTCGCGTGTAAAAAACACGGGCGTAATTTTATCGCTTTCGATTATCAACCGGACTTGGTGCGGATTGCGGAGAAAAGACTTGCCGAACTTCCCAATCAACAGATGTTCGCCCAATAGATAGTGATTATGGGATTGGGTTGGCGCTTGTCCGAATCGCGGATTTTCACAGATTATACTTTGCACTGCCGATAATTGCGTGTTTTCAAGCATCTAGTCCGTAGGTGCGGTTTCCAACCGCACCTGCCGTGAACACACGTCGCGACCTGGAGATCGCTCCTACAAAAAGACGCAGTTTCTAACAGTGTGGAGTATAAACGGATTACACGGATTAAGATCGCCGAGTGGTATGTTCGTTAAGAGATTGACATGTAATACCAATTCAAAATCTAAATGTTACAATCGATCAGGAACGATCAAACGAACGAATAGTGAGTAGGATATTCTATCGCACTCATTATTCATTCGCTTGATCGATAGGGATCCTCAATGAATTGCACTACTACAAACCGCGCCGCGTGCGTGGGAACCGGCGATAAGCCGCCTCAATCTTCAGGCGGGAGAATACGGAAACTGTAGAGTTTCGCGCCTTTCAGGTGAAAGCGAAGGCGGCAAGGCTGTCCCGCTTGATTCAAGCCGAGGTTCCCCCAATTAACGGGATGGCGCACGTGGTCGCCGCGGATAGGCGTGCAAGCCTCCGCCGAGAATCCGGGCTGAAGTCGTCCGTCGGGGAATAGCGCCTCGACGGCAAGGCAACCCCCGCTCGCGTCAACGTTCACTTCAAGCCGCCCCTCGGGCAGCCGCAAGGGAACGGTTTCCACCACCCCGTCATCCGCGTCAAGCGAGACAAAACCGTCCAACCTCCAACTGGCTCGTCCGATGGACATCACCTTGTCCTTCAACAGCTTGCCGTGCGTCTGCGTGCTGCCGGTGTAGTACCAGTGTATCCCGTCATCCTCCATCAACGGCTCCTTGGCGGTGAAGAGAATCATGCCCGAATCAAAATCGCCAGCCCTCCCGCGCGGGAGAATCGGAGTTCGATCCTCGAAGTGGCGCCAGTTTACGCCGTCTCGGCTGTAGACGAACTGCGCGTCAATCGGACCGTCTACCGCGGCTTGCCCCGGCGCCGTATTCACGATATCCTCGGTGACGTACAAGACCCCCAATATGCCGATATAAATGCTGCCATACGGGTAACCGGACATATTATGAAACTCCGCTCGAATCGCGCCGTAGCGCTCTCTGCCGAGGGCGTCGTCTTCCGGATTCGGCTCCAGCGTGGGCGTTATTTCCGACCAGCCGCCTTCCAGCCTCTCGCTTTCGCTGTATTCGATGTGACGACGCTCTCTTCCTCCCCCGACCAGCATGTAAGAGAGGTAGCGGTCACCCCTTTTATCGTACACCACATTCGTGGGCCCCTCGTTGGCGCGCTCTATCACCGGCTGTTTCAATCCCTCATCGCTCCAATGGATGCCGTCGGGCGACTTTATCACGAAGATGTTGCGGTAACGGCGGCAAAAACCGATCGCCGTGTAACGTTCCCGGTCGTCTCGGGCGTCGTCAAGGAACACGCTGGCGCCGTGCAGGTCCCAAACGATGTTGTTATTCGGGCTCTCGTCAAAGTCGAATACGCCCAGATTCGGTTTCGTCCACGCCAGCCCGTCGTCGCTCTCGGCGTAACAGAGCAGGTCGCCGATGTCGCTGCCGCGGAAATGCCTGCCATCATCGTCGGTTCGGCGTCCCATGTATCGGGTAGCGTCTCCGGCGCCGGTGCGGGGCACATACAAGCCGGGGATGCGGTGGCCGTGATCGGGATCCATGCGTGCCATATACCACATCTGGTATTTGTCCGATCGTTTGTCGTGCAGCACGGTGCCCAAGAGATTCACCCGCTTGGTTCTTTCGGTACCATCGTTTTCCCATGGCTTGCCGGGCTCCGGCGCAATCACCGGATCAGGCGTTTTGGTCGCCTGATGGAGCGTGCGCGCCACGCCGCGCTTGGTTTCAATGAGCGCGTCATCTACAAATAGTTCCGTGCCGTAACCAAGTGTGTGAGGTGTCATAAAATGTATTGAAGTTTAGTAAGTTGCGTTGATTAACGAGAAAGTGGAGGAGTCAAGTAATGCGTGATTCATGGTGCGTAAAATCGGTTGCAATCAAATGAGCGAATAACGACTTACGCGCTTCTGTAGGGAACAACGATCGTTGTTCCCTACATTACACCCTCCTCTTGCACAAGCCCCGCGTCAATAATCATTGTCCAACACCAATTGAACGACTCTACTTACAATTGAAGGAATCGGCTTTGGCGCGCAACCGTTTCAGATCATCCGCGTAAGCCTCATCGTCAATCAGATTATTGTTCTCGTCGGGATCCGCCGCCAGATCGAAGAGTTGCTCGGGCCAACCTTTGCCCTCAAAACGGAAATACTTCAGATGATCTTCCTTGACCATCACCGACGGGCCATGTTGATGCGTGTGGAGTTCGGAATACGCCTCATTCTGCCACTCATCCGTTCTCCCCTCCATGAGCGGCACGAGGGATCGTCCGTCCAACCCCTCCGGCGCAGGTACATTCGCCAAATCGCACAGCGTAGGGAAGAGGTCGACCAACGAGACGTTTTGCTGAACGATTTGCCCGCGCGGAACGGAGTCCCACCTTTCGGTCGAGACCGAACCTCCCCCCGGACACGAGATGAAGAACGGCACGCGCGCCGATGCGTCGAAATACTGCTGTTTCTCCCACAACCCCTTTTGCCCCAGCATCTCGCCGTGATCGCTCATAAAAGCGACGATAAAGTCGTCGAGCACGTTCAACTCCTCAAGTCTGGAGATGACGCGGGCGTACTGTATGTCCACCCACTCAATCATGCCGTAGTAGGCGGCGGTCGCCCGATGCGCCTCGCGATAAGTGACATCCTCTCCGATCTTCACTTTGAAGAAATCGTCGCAGGCGAACTTTTCGGGCAAATCCTCAACGTAGGGTTCCACCCGACGCATGTAGTAGTTGAACAGATCTTCGGGGCACTGGTAGGGGTAGTGCGGACACCACAGACTGACGGCGAGTAGCAGCGGACGGTTGCCGGGTCTGTCATAAGCCTCGTTGACAAAGTATTCCTCAAGGAACATCAACGCCCCGTCGACGCAATACTTGTCGTGCGACATCCAGTAACCCTTGCCGACGCGGGCGTTGGCAACCTCCTTGGCGGACGACCACTTGCCGGTGCCCGGCTCCGAGAAGGTCTCCGCCTTGTGAACGGGATCTTTCGCCGATTCATAGCCGTTCCGCCCGCGTATGTCCCTGCCGATGCGTTCGTGCCAGCCGTGCATCTGATCTGGACCCGGAAAGTGCATCTTGCCCGCTCCGACCGCTTGGTAGCCGTAGCGCGAGAGGTGTCCGGGAATGGTCACAACCTCGCTCGGCATCTCATTGTCGTTTTCAAGGGCGCCGGTGTTGTGCGGATACAGACCGGAGAGAAAACTTTGGCGCGCCGGCACGCAGATCGGCGACGGGGTATAAGCGTTGCGGAAGTAGGCGCCTTGGTCAATGAACCGATCGAGGGTGGGCGTCCGTACATGCGGATCCCCTTCTATCGGCATAACGTCGGGGCGGTGTTCGTCGTTGATAAGCAACAGGATATGGGGCTTTTTTTCGGGCATGGTTTGTCCTTGGGAAAAGCAGTGGTCAGTGGCAAGTGACCGGTACGATTGGATGCGGCGACGTGTGCCGCAGTCGGCTGCGGGTATTGGCTGACGCGTGTTACTGTACCGAGAGCGATATTGGCATGATAGCAGATTGGGGGTATGCAATCAAGTGAAAAGTGAGAGGCGGTGTTTTTGGATTTCGGGGGATGGCCGGAGAGGGAGCGCTTCAAGATGAGAGCATCCCATTATCCCGCGTCGGAACAATTCATTTCACAAGCAACACTTCAAATAGGCTACCATCGTAGGCGGGGCATCTTGCCGCGCATAGAGATCACGTTAAGCGTTTTAGGACGCAAGTCACGCGGTTTTCTCTCGACAAGCGCTTAACACAATTGTCCACCTGTGGGTTCCCTATCGCACTCATTATTCATTCGCTTGATCCCCGCTGGGGCTAAAAGATTCACACAATCATGCTGATAAAAAAGCGCAAGATTAGCCGACGCAAAGTATAACACTTCAAATAAGCTACTATCGTAGGCGGGGCATCTTGCCCCGCTTGCCAATCGGCGAGTGATCTTGATGGATTTGAACAAACCTTGAAAGCGTCAATATCTGCTTGCATTCCGGAGGCAACTTGTGAGATAATAACCATTGGAAACTCCTTTCATATCCTCTTGAGGTCCTAAAACCAACTTAAAGAAGTACGTAAAAGGAGTTTCTACACCTCGATATTTTATCCGTTCACCACAAACGTTTCCTTGACTTGTACGAATTCGAAATCTATACTTTGCGCTGCCGAGAATTGCGTGTTTTCAAGCATCTAGTCCGTAGGTGCGGTTGGAAACCGCACCTACCGGGAACGCACGTCGCGACCTGGAGATCGCTCCTACAAAAAAACACAGTTTCTAACAGCGTGGAGTATAAATGTTATAATCAATCGGAGGCGCTCAATGAATTGAGCAACTACAAACTGCCGGTTCTTGTAACTCATGGATTTGGAATTAGTATTAATCCCTATGGCCCCTGAAGATTGCGAGGTACACTAGCGTACGGCGGGCAATTCTCAACCCACAATCCAGAATCAATAGGAGGAAATCGAATGCAAGTTGTTAATCTCGGAAATTCGGGTCTCCGCGTCTCGAGACTTTCAATCGGTACGGGCACCGTGGGCAACGGCGGGAGTTCCAACCAAACGAAGCTCGGCCTGAAAGGATTTGTCGATCTGCTCTGCTTTGCGCATGACCACGGCGTCACGTTTTGGGATGCCGCGGACGGATACGGGAGTCATCCGTACATCAGGGAAACCCTGAAATACGTCGATAGATCCAGCGTTGTCATCACCTCAAAAACGACCTCGCGCACCAAGAAGGAGGTCGTAAGCGATGTCAAGCGTTTCTTGAAGGAGACGGGAACCGATTACATCGATATCGTGCTGCTGCACTGCCTGACGCAACCCGACTGGACCGCGCGTTATCCCGATGCGATGGAGGCGTTGTCGGAATGCAAGGAACAGGGTTTGATTCGGGCGCACGGCGTGTCTTGCCACGACTACGGCGCATTTCAGACGGCGGCGATGACGAAATGGGTCGAGGTGGTGTTGGCGCGAATCAACTACGCCGGCGTGAGTATGGACGCCTCTCCCGCGGATGTCATCCGAACGATGGAACTGATGGCTAGGTTCGGCAAGGGGATTTACGGCATGAAGGTCTTTGGAGAGGGCAAGCTCGCCAAGCAGGATGGCCCCAGACAAGGCATTGAATTCGTGATGGGATTGCCTTGCGTGCACGCCATGACAATCGGGATGGAGAGTCGGCGCGAGGTGAAAGAAAACGTCGCCATTGTCAATGAGTTGTCCGATTGTTGAGCGGCAGTGAGGAGGGTAGGGCTACCGCGGATCAGATTCCTCCAAAATCAGCATTCCCAAATCGCTAGGCGCGGCGGTTTCGGCGCCGGGCGTTGGTTTCGCCCAATAAACGCGTCGATCATCGGATCGATGGATGACCAGATTGAAGCCGATGCGCTTGTGGCGCTTCGTCTTTATGGGGTCGAAGCTTCCAAGCACGGGGTAGAACGGGATTCGCGCCTCAATAACGTAATAGTTGGACATCTGTCTTACGGCAACCTTGAGATTGCTTGCCTCATAGTTGTAGATGCGATCCGGTAGCCACTGGCCGATGTACGGCTCGTTCCCGCCGAATCCCGCCCCTTTTGGACATATCCAAAGAATGTATCGGTTCGGATCTTGTCCAGTCTGTAGATAAGTCGGTTTGCTATCTGCGGTTGCCCCGATGTTTATGTGTATTTCCAGCGCATCCGCCCCCTCGAAATATCTGAGCGCGTTGGGTACTCGTACGTCGTCATCGTAGATTTGGGCGAGGAGATAAAGGGAGGCGTCACTCCATTGCAGCCAGATTAGTCCTTCGTCTTTTGATGTTCGAAGAACTCGTTCCAGTGGCCATTTGTCGTCGAGTCCGTCAATCACTACCGGTTCGCGGGTGTAGAGCGCCCATGCTACCGGGTTCGCGCGACAAGATATCTCGATCTTCACGTTCACCTCGCCGCTATCGATTAGCGCGTCTTCATACATTGCGGTCAAGATTTCTTCCCCGACTAGCCCCAGAGCGTTTTCCGTTGAAGTTCTGCCATACCGGGTGGAGACCATCCCCCGAAAAATATGTGAGTTCGGACCATCCTCAAATAGGGTGACAGCGGCCGAGACCGACGACTGTGTCGTACTTTGCGGGTCGATTTTGGCTACCGCTATCTTCGCCGATTCCTCGGCAAATGGATCCGAATTCAGGTCCGCGTCTTCCAGACGGAAGTAAAGCGGGGCGCCAATGTTGAAATTTCGGAGACGCGTCCCGTCCTGATTGACAATGCTCAGACTGCCCCGCGTCCCGTAATTGACGTAGGTGTTATCCGCAATGCCGAACTCTTGGACAATAGGGGATGGCGGATTGTAGACCGCTCGAACCTCTTCGCCGCCTTGCACGTCAAGGGTATCATCCGCTATGGGGGAGGCGCCGTACCGCGTCGGAATAAACGCGGTGAATACTTCCCGCGCCTCCGGATGTTTTCGCAAAGCAACTTCGACGCGATCCTGCGTTTTGTTCCCGGAGACGGTAATCAGCGCTTCCTCCGCGTCAATGACCGTGCTTAAGAGCAAATCCTCCAAGCGGAAATAGATGGGTTCTCCGGCGTTGAATTTCGCCAATTCCTGATTTTGGGCAAATTGCGCCCGGACGCCGTCCTTATTGACAATCCGCAACAAGCCGGCGCTCCCTCCCAACACCACGGCGTTGACCTGAATGGGTACGTGCGGTTCCCCCGTCGCCGTAAGCCTATCAATGTATTCGACGGTAATCCTCTCTTTATCGGTCACCTGCAGAATGTCATCAGGCACCGCGGCGGGTTGTATTTTTCTCGCCATGTCGGGGCTATTCTCTGCCTCAAGAGAAGTAGGGGCAGCTCCGGTCGATTGCGCGCTGTCCTCGCTTTGCGAAGTAGAATCGGGAAGTTCGGCCGCATCGACTTTCTGCGTCAGCATTTCACCCACGAAAACCGCGCTATCGGCTTCGGTCTCTTCCAACATGAGCGCCAATTCATCTTTAATCACGTTCCCGGAGGCGATAATCTTCGCCGCGTCAATGCCCTCCGCTGAAAGGTTGAGGTCTTTATCGACCAACTCGATTCGGAGTCTTTCACCTGCCCCGAAACTGCCCGTGCCGACGGCAAAACCGCTGATCAGTTTCCCGCTTTCGGCGCCGTAGAGTCTCAACGTCCCCTTGTCGCCGGCTTCGACAGAGAGTGTCGCCGTGACCGGTACTTGCGTCGCTCCGGTGTTTTGCAGCGCGTCAATGTATGTGAACTCGACAACGCCACCCCCTTGAACCTGCAAAATGTTGTCGGTCGGAATTGGCGCGTCGCCGTAGCCGGTGCGCACCTCCCCGCGGAAAATCCCCGATCCGCCCCGCGTTTCGACCATTGAGACGCGAATATCATCGCGCTCGGTATTTTCACTGAAGTCGGCTTCAAATATCTCCGCCACCGCATCGGCTTTGTTCAAGTCGCTATCCCGAATTTCCAAAATCAACGTGTCGCCGGCGCGAAATTTCGATATTTCGCGATTCTCAACCGTCTCGGGCGTAAAATTGGCGGCATTATACACTTTAAGTGAGCCGGTCGCGCCGGCATTCACAACGCAATTTGCCGAAGTCACGAAGGCTACTTCACCCGTAGCGCGTAACGCATCAATGTACGTCACCCGAATCTGTTCCGTTCCCTCGACTTGCAGCAAACCATCGGCTTTCGTTGCCGCGAGGTTATAGGTTGTTGGAATCGAACCGTAATATACGCCTTTGGTAGGGAGCGGCTGGACATTGCCCGGCGCGGGAGACGGCAACAGATGAACAGTCTCGCGATCGTTCAATCCGTTCCCTTCCAGGGTGATTTCAACGGTTTCATCCCTTATGTCCTCGTCTTGCAAACGAAAGTAGAGGGTTTCTCCGGCGTTAAACCTCTCACGCGGTGTCAGGTAGTTGGATTTGAGAATTTCGATCGTCCCGTCATCGCCGGCTTTCACATGCGCTTTATCCGTGACAATCACATCCGTTTCGCCGGAATCTTGAAGTAGGTCGAGATGCCCGACTGTGATTATCTCTGTTCCCGTTACTTCAAGGATACCGTTTGCCAACGCGAATTTTGCGTGCCGTGTTTGAAAGAACCCGATGAACTCTCCCGATTCCGGTTTAATCTCCGTGAGCGTCAGTTCATACTGATCGCCAAGCAGGTGTCCGCTCAACGTAACTTTAACCGTTTCTCTCCGGTCGTCGTCTTGATTGAGATCCGTGTCTGTCAACCACACGGCAAGTCGATCTCCGGCATAGAAAAACTTTAAATCTTTACGGGTATCCCAGTCGGCGCTTGGGCGAAACTGAATGCGCGCGGTCTTCCCGACCACGGCATCCGCTCTTGCGCTGACGGACACATTGGTTCTCCCCGTATCTTGAATTTCATCCAGATAGGTCGCCTGCACATACCGTTTGCCGACGGATTGCAGGATGCCGTCACCCGGCGCCGGCGTTTCACTATACGCCGTCACGATTTCTCCGACGTAGAGATCTTGATCTTGCCTGTAACTCAGTTTCAGGTTTTCAACCTCCGTTGTCTCAGGAACAAGCAACCGTGCGTTAATCTCGTGCGCAGAGGCGGAATCTATCGCATCCAGATCCGAATCTCGAATCTGAATGTAAATCGTGTCGTCGAGTTGGAATTCCTGGATTATCTCCCCGGATTCGTTCGCGATTGCGATTGTCCCCGTTGTTCCGGTATTTACCGCCGTAGAGGTTTTAACGGGCTGATTCTGTTGCGTGGTACTATAGTAGGGATCGGTGTAGGTTAAGGATATGATCTCCTTGCCATTAACGAGGAGTGGCGCGGAAGCGCTTGGAGGCATCGCGACCGTCCCGGAGTCTTGGGGCTCGCCCTCATTTTCTCGGTAGAAGGTCTCGACTTTTGCGGCGAAAAGAGAACTGTTGTCCGACCGATCGTTTTCCGGGTCGTCGTCAATGAGCGCCGCCGGATCGCTCTCGCGTAAAACAACCTCTCGCGATTGCCCTTGTGTTTCATTGTTTAGTGTGACCGTGATTGACTCCGATTCATCCCGATTGGTGTTGCGTTCGGTATCCCAGACGCAAAGTATGAGAATATCTCCGGCGCTGAACTTCTCGTGAGAGCGCGGAGCGTGACCGTCCATTTCCGCTAAAGTGACAGCTTCCTCCCCGGTCGCCGACAAGTGTTGCCCGATGATAGCCGCCTGTCCGCTGATCTGGTTCACCAGCTTGAGGACATTCCAACGGTCCGGCGGCGCCGTCAAATCACTCGTCCCGTAAGCGATCCGGCGGGATGGATTGTCGATAAGCCCGAGATTTTCTACGACGTAGTTGAATCCGACGCGCCCCCCGAGTTTCGGGTGGAATTCGGACAGCGCGAGACTCTTCGGGATTCGCGCCTCCAAGACGTGTCCGACATCTGTCTGCGTTACCGCCGCCTCAATCGCCTGATGGCGCGTGATGCTGTTCGGAATGGCGTCGAGGTGGTGATGGATTTGCGCCGGCACGACCCGAGTCGAATTGTCTTCCGAATCGAGGATTGTGAACGTAAAATGGTGGTCGCTAGCCGTATACATCCCCGGAGATCTGTGGAGCGCCGTGTCAACAAACAGGTGCAACACCACGCCATCTTCCGATGTTGCGTCCTCATCCTCGACTGCATCGGATTGTTCATTTTCTGTCGGCGCCGCTTGTCGGTCAGTCACCGCCGCGACGTAGAGATTGTCTTCGTCCCATTGGACTTGCAACACCGCGGGGGCATTCGCGGGCGTCTCATAGCCGTTAGGGAGGAGCGGATAAAATTTGGGCCATTCATTCAGTTGTCCATCAACCGCGACGCGGCTGGCGGAGGAAGGTTCGGAAGGAACGCGTATCGCCCACCCGACATCCTGATTTGTCGACTGCGCCCCGAGATCCGTGTCCGATGCAATCCGCGCCTCCAGAACCGAGACTTCCGAGACTACGGCGTTTGGGCCCGCGAGGCGGTTAAAATTCAATTCAACGGCGCCATCGGTGTATGCGGCGCTCGGGATCTCGAAAACGTGAATTTCCGCTTTTCCTTCCGGCACAAGCATCGCGTCGTGCAGAATAAACCCGTCAAGGACGAAATTTTGTATCCGTCCACCGCCCTTTTCACCCAAATACGTAGTGCGTACCCAATAGAGGCGCGACGGATCCAGGTCCGTGAATCTCAGTTTCACCTGATCGTAATGATAGGCGAAACTCAACTGGCTGGGCGTGTTCCCGGCGTCCACCTTGTCCGCCGCTATGAAGTAATGGTTTTCGTCTCTGGCGTCGCGATCAAAGGCGAATCCTTGAACGAGGTGCGGCGCAAACACATTGCCGTCCAATCCCAGATTCTCATAGTGCATCTGCACCGCGTTATAATCGCTCAACTTGCGGCTGGATGCGGGCGGCAAGCGATAGGCGTCCGTAAACACTTCAAACTCGCGAAGTTCCGGATAACTGCCGTACCAATCTCCGTGATCAATCTGCAGACGAACATAACGCGCCCTGACCTCGTCGCGTCCCTGAGCGTCGGAGTTGGCGTCATCAGCGCGGGGCGAATCAAAAAGGCGCTGATCAGTGAAAGTCTCGTCGGGCAAAATGTTTGAAGCGTATACCTCGGAATATGATCCGCCGTCGGAGCTGATTAGAATTCGGTATCGCTTGAGGTTATTGCCCGGGGCATCGGTTGTGAGGCGAAAGCCGTAAATCTTGAAGACGGCTCCCAAATCCGCCGTAACTTCCAATGCATCCGATGGCGTCGCGTAGGAGATCCGGTGCTCGGTTTTGCCATCTGTCTCGACCTTTTCCTCTATTCGCCGCGCGCCTTTCCATTTTGAATCCTCGGAAACCAGCAAATCCGTCAGCTTTGTCAGGTCTGCCGAGTTGTTGTGATTTGCCTCCACCGAGAGGAATTGGCTCGGCGATCCGTACCGCAAGCCGACTCTGAATTCCTCGTTTTTCAATCGCGGTCGATCACTGAACCAATCGTTGATTACAGTCTGTATCCAGCGCGCTTCGACCGGGACGGGGAGAGAATGCGTTGAATACTTGTACTCGCGCGAACTGCCAATGAAAGAGAAGGCTCGCGGGAAGGGCGTTTTTAACCGATCGGTTTGAACCAACAAGTCAAACTGCTTTGGGCCGCTCTCATTCGGGTTATCGAATGGCATGTCAACTTTGTCGATTTTATAAACATAGCCGAGATCGAAGGTGGTGTAGATTGGCGTTGTGCGCAAAATGTCCGTGTAATGGAGCGGTTCGTTATCAAGTTGACGGAGGGGTTTGACAAATTGCTGATTGACAGCGTCTTCCCCGCGCGGGTAAAACAGAAAACCGAGCAATACGGCGGCGCCTCCGAGAAGAAAGTATTTCAAATTCATGTTGCCGACCCGAGTCCTCCAATACCGCTAAAGATGCCGAAAATGGGGATAGCCAAAAGATGAAACACAAGGATATTCTTCGTCTCGTGTATCCTCCCTTTATATTGTACCCCAAAGAAACAATTTTCTCCAGATCATATGAAAGGTGTTGGAAGGATGGAAGATCGGAAGGGTGGAAGATTCTTGTCCATTTCGCTGTAGGGTGGGCACTGCCCACCATCCATTGGGATCAAGTCAAGAAAATTTATGCATTATTTGTCTAATTTCCCGTTGTAAACCCGCAAGCCGGTAGGGCAAACACGAAACTGCGACTTCTTGATTGTGTGAGTCTTTTAGCCCCAGAGGGGCGGCAGGTTTGTAGAAACGCGAAGACATCACACTCCAAAGCCCCAGAGGGGCGACAGGTGGAAACTTATGTTAAACTTGCCGAGAAAACCGTGAAACTTTCGCCCCAAAAACGCTTAACTTAATCCCTATGGGTGGGCACTGCCCACCATCTATTTTGAAATTGCCCAACACGTCACGAATATGGTAAAATTCCGGCATAGCCAAAAATATCCGAATGCAAAAAGGAGAACGCGAATCTCGCTCAAAATTCGAAATGAAAGCAATCATAGCAACCGCAAGCGGCGCTCCCGAAGTTCTGAAACTGGAGGAGTTTCCCTCACCATCCCCTAGCCCGACACAACTACTGGTCAACGTCAAAGCCGCCGGCGTCAATCGTATCGACACCATTCAACGAATGGGTTCTTACCCCGTGCCGCCGGGCGAATCCGAGATTCTCGGCTTGGAAATCGCCGGCACGGTTGAACGAATCGGGGATAAAGCGACCGGTTTCAAAAAGGGCGACCGCGTGTTCGGCTTGATAGGAAGCGGCGGATACGCCGAGCAAACCGTGATCGACTACCGCATGGCGATGCCCATTCCGGAGGGATGGAGTTTTGAACAGGCGGCGGCGGTGCCGGAGGTGTTCTTTACGGCGAGCGAGACGCTATTCACCTTCGGCAAACTGAGCGCCGGCGAAACTGTGCTGATTCATGCCGGCGGAAGCGGAGTAGGCACGACAGGAACGCAAATGGCGCATCGGATAGGCGCGCGCGTGTTCATTACCGCCGGATCCGCGGAAAAGATCGAACGGAGCAAAAGTCTCGGATGCACGGAGGGCATCAACTACAAGGAAGCCGATTTCGCCGATGAAATCATGCGGCTGACGGACGGGGAAGGCGTGGACGTGGTGCAAGATTTCATCGGAGCGCCCTACCTCAAACGCAATCTCGCCATCCTCAAACTGCGCGGCCGCTTGGTCGTCGTCGGGTTGATGGGCGGCAGCGTAGGCGAGATCGATATGGGAATCATCTTGCGCAACCGCCTGCAGATTTTCGGTTCCGTGATGCGCGCGCTGCCGCTTGAGGATAAGATTCAGATTACCGAGCGGTTCATCAATCGGTGGCTGCCATTGCTCAAGCAGGGGAAGATTAAAGCCGTCATTGATACCGTTATGCCATTGTCCCAAGCGCGTGAGGCGCATGAATACATGGAGTCCAATAGGAATTTCGGCAAGATACTCTTGAAGGTGGACTGAGGTTGGTTGTTGTGGGCTGAATTTAACAATCAGACCGATCTGATAAGGGGGCCGAACGCGCGATGAATAAGGTGCGCGCATCAGGCGCTTGTAGTTGCCCGATTCATCGGGCGCTTTGGACGAGTGTAACATTTAGGACTCCGCCTACGGAAAGGGAAAAGTAGAAATCAACGATTTTCAATTGACCCTTTATCGTGCAGGTGATAAAATGTGTTCGTTGCCCTGGAAGGCGTTAATGAAACCGAGTTTTTTCCTCAAAACTCGGTTTCTTCTTGGAAGTTTCTGTGTCCCTATCGGACAAAAGCGGCAACTTGGCCACGTTAAGCAAACTGGTTACGCATCACATATCACGCATTACGTACTATGAATCACGATTCCCAATCAAACGTCGAAAGACAGAAATCGCTCACGGCGGCTCAACAGGTTTTGGAGGAAATCGGCATCAAGGACGCGCGTCTCTACGACCACTCGCCGGTCTTACGCGTACAAGTGCCGGAAACAGTCTTTGACCGAGCGCTCCAAATGCGCGAGGCGATTGCGGATCAACTGAAGGCGGTCGGCTACCGTTTCATCGCGCTCGACCTCGCCCAGAAAGATGATTGATTCTATAATTAATTCTATGATCAAGATCACTACGAATATTATGAACTTCGCCAGACACAAGATTCTTCACGTTTCTATTCCTGTCATCCTTTCCGTTCTTCTACTTTATCTTCCGCTTGCCATCGCTCAAGAACGCGATCCATCCGACGTTATTGCAGGCGCGATTCACCATCAGAATCTTGGCTTAGCGTATCTTGAGGAATCTCAAGCAAACAAGGCGGTTCAAGAATTTCGGGCGTTAATCGACCTTCTCCCCGATGAAGCCATCGGTTACGGAAACTTGGCGGTGGCGCATCTTCGTCTCAAGAACAGCGAAGAAGCCGAGACCTGGGTCAAGCGCGGGCTGGAAGTGCAGCCGATGGATAGCCAACTGCATTTTATCCTCTCCGAAATTTACCAGTGGCAGGGGAAGACCGAAGAAGCACTCTCCGAGATGAACGAAGCCGTGAAACTTGACCCCGAGGACATCGGGGCGCGGTACAAATTGGTGCGCCACTATCTTGGGATGCGGAATGACCAAGAGGCGACGAAGCAGGCAGTTTCTCACCTTCAGACATTGCGCGACCAAGCCCCGACAAACGTTGTTGTGCGGCTCAAATTGGCGCAAGCGCTTCTGCAGGTTGAGCGAATCAAAGAGGCGAAACAGATCGGCGCGGAATTGGCGGCACAATTTTCCGATGTCCAAGAAGATATGCTAAAATATCTTAATCAGGGTTTGCGCCTGCTTGAACAGGGGGATTCGAAGGGTGCCAAGAAATTTATACGTATCTTCGAGAATATTCAAAAGGCGACACCGCGTTACCAGCAGGGGATCGGCGAACTGGTAACGGACATCTTGGGGCACCCGATTGAGACGTTCAATCAAGGTTTCAAATCCCGCGTGAAAGCGAAGTTGAGCCCGCCGATTGATGTGAAATTCGTTGATGTGAGTGAAGAGATTCTTGGTACCATGTCCCTACGGGACGGGTACGAGAGGGTCTATCTGGCAGATGCTGACAGCGACGGAAATTCAGAATTATACACGCTTTCCTTGCCCAATAACCAGTCTTCCCAATCGCCGCCGGTGAATGAAGACAGGAATGGCGCTCAGAATTCAAGTATCCACGCTTGGTCGGATTACGGGGATGCGGCTGCCTTTGCTGACATTGATAAGGATGGTAACCAAGATTGGTTTGTTTTCTTCAACGAACGGGAGAAGGTCATTCGACACGAGGATGGATTTATTGTTTTTTCTGTAGGTTTCGTCCGAGTTCGTGCAGAATTGCTATTTGTTGATTACGATCATGACGGAGATTTGGATAAGATTTTCGTTACGGAAAGTGAAATCGAAGTCCATCGCAACAATGCCGACAACACTTTCACTGATGTAACTAACCAAACTTTTCTCCCTCCCAAGCCTTCGGCCGGTGTTGACGCGGCTTTCGGGGATTTCGATGACGATGGCGATATTGATTTGCTTGTTGTCAACAGCACAACGGGTTGCACGCTCTACGACAACCAGCGTCAAGGACTGATGAGAGCGGTGACTGACGACACCGGCATACCACAAGATCAACATTTCAATGCGGTTGCGGTTGGCGATTATGACAATGACGGCGATCTTGACGTTTTCCTGGCGGGAAAGAGGCCTAGCCCTCCCCAACTTTATCGCAATCGCGGCGATGGCACGTTTTCTCGCGACAACCGCTCTCATAAAGCGCTGATACCGGCGGACGGGCTAAGCGGTTGGGATGCCCATTTTCTTGACTACGATAACGACGGCTACCTCGATCTATGGATACTCGGAGAACGATGGCGTATGGCGACGGGAGACTTATCCTATAATCGCACCGTTCTTCTGTTTCGGAATGACGGCACAGGGCGGTTTACCGATGTCTCGGACATTCTGCCGAGTTTCTACTACAACGCCGTTGATGGCGCCGTCGGAGACTATGACAATGACGGCGATCTTGATCTCTTTCTGGTTGACGGAAATGGTCGGGTTGTTGCCCTGCGCAATGATGGCGGCAACCGGAACAACTGGCTGCAGGTTCGGCTTGAAGCGGTGACCACCGGCAACAACAAGGTCAACATTGACGGCATCGGCTCCAAGGTCGAGGTCAAGATTGACGACCTCTATCAGGTGAAGTACACGACCGAGCCGATGTCGCATTTCGGCTTGGGGGCGGCGGAGCGGGCGGATGTGTTGCGTGTGGTGTGGACAAACGGCGTGCCGCAGAACGTGATTAAGCCGGAAGCCAATCAGCGAATCGTCGAGAAGCAGATCTTGAAGGGATCCTGTCCGTTCCTTTACGTCTACGATGGCGAGGGGTACGAGTTCGTGACGGATCTGTTGTGGCGCAGCCCGCTCGGCATGATTACGTCTATCGGCTCCGTGGCGCCGGACCAGACAGCGGATTATGTGAAGATTCCCGATTTCATGGCGCCGAAAGACGGGGTTTATTCGCTGCAAATCACGGAGGAACTTTGGGAAACGGCGTACTTTGATCTGGTGAAACTGATGGCGGTGGATCGGCCCGCCGGGACGGAGATTTTTGTCGATGAAAGGTATGCGCTGCCGCCTTATTCTCCGTTCAAGATTTATACGGTCGAGGATAAGCGTCAGCCGCGTAGCGCTGTTGACCACCGCGGAAACGATGTCTCCGAGGCGCTCAAGGAGTTTGATTATAAGTACGCGATTGAGCACGAGCCGGGGAAATATCAAGGCGTCGTCTCGCCGCACGCCATTATTCTCGACCTGGGGGATGCGCCTGAAGGTGAAACGCTAACGCTCTTCCTCACTGGCTGGATCTTTCCCACCGATACGAGCATCAACGTGTCGCTTTTCCAGAATCCGAAAATCAGTCCGGTTTTCCCTTATTTGCAGGCACTTGATGCGGAGGGAAAATGGCAAACCGTCATTGATATAGTCGGGTTGCCCGCGGGGAAGAACAAAACCATCGCGATCGATCTGACGGGCAAGTTTCTTTCCGACGACCGTCGGGTGAAGATTGCGACGGACATGCAAATCTACTGGGATGCGGCGTTCTTCAGCGTCGGCGACAACGGCGATGCGCCGATTCGGGTGACGGAATTGTCGGCAGACCGCGCCGATCTCCACTATCGCGGCTTCTCGAAGATGTACCGCCCCACGCCGCACGCGCCGCACCTATTCGATTATGATGAGGTGGAGACGAGAGGACAATGGCGGGATCTTGAGGGATATTACACCCGATTCGGGGATGTCACGCCGCTGCTGCAAGCCGTTGACGATATGTATGTCATCATGAACGCGGGGGATGAGATGACGGTTGAGTTTGATGCCGATAAACTGCCGCCATTACAGGATGGATGGGTGAGGGGTTTTATCCTCTACAGCGACGGTTGGGACAAGGACGGGGATATCAACACGCTCCACTCTCAAACGGTCGGTCCGTTGCCCTTTCACGGGATGTCCGCCTATCCCTATCCCGAAGGCGAGAGTTATCCGAGCGACCCCGAGCGTCTGCGCCACCGATTGGAATACAACACGCGCCGCGTGCATCACGACCTGCCCCCCCTCGAATGAACGGCACCTGTTTTTGTAGGGTGGGCACTGCCCACCGCCTCCATTGGGATCAAGTTTTTGTAGGGTGGCACTGGCCCACCAGTCGTTGAACTGTAATATCCACGCCGCCCATCTATTCAGACTTTAACGCGGCGTCCCCGGAATGCCCCACAGGTCACTGACCACTAGGTTCTGTTGACATTTCATCACAACGCGACAATCAAGAGGGCCACACAGACGCACATTCCTTCGTAGGGGTTGGGTTCCCCAACCCGTTCGTTACGTTTCCCGATACATGGGGCGAGGGGACCTCGCCCCTACGATTGGACACACACTTCACGTAAATCTCAACAGAACCTAGCCACTGGCCACTGCTTCTACCGTCCGATCCGCCTCAACGGGAAAAACAAACACGCCAACGCAATTATCAATATCCCCGCCAAAATCCAATACGGTATTCGAAAGGTCTCGGCTGTGTATAGCGTTCCGGCGAAGGGAGGCCCCAGCACACGCCCCAGGCTAAGATACGCATCCATCATGCCGATGGCTGTCCCTTGACCGACTGTTGTTTCTTTGGAGATCCACGACGACGTTGTCGGACGGATAATCTGGTTTCCGATGCCGGTGATGGTCAGGTAAACCGTAACGCTCACAAACGCCGCCGACCACGGCAGCAACGCCATGCCAACGGCGTTAATCAAGAACCCGAGGATGACCAGCCTAAACTCGCCGTACCTGTTTATCAACCTCCCCAGCACGCTTCCCTGAAGCAAGGCGACGATGCAGCCCATGATGACGAACATCTGCCCCATCTCTCGCGCCCCGTAATCCCATCGATCCGCAATGAAGAGCGGGAAGGTCGCCTCCAAGCCCGAGAAAACAAAGGTCGAGCAAAACGCCACGAGATACAGCGGCATCAACGGGTTGCTGAACGTGCGCGGACTGAATATCTCCCACGGGAATACCCAACCCGCGCCGCCATCCTCGCGATCTGCCGCTTTGAGCGACTCCGGCAACAGGATTAGCGCAAAAATGAACGTCCCGACCGAGAGCATACCGGAAAGGAAGAACGGCGTATGGTGGTGATGCAGTACGGCGCCGATGGCGGGCCCCAAGATGAACCCGAGCCCCATTGCCGCGCCCATCGAAGCCATGCCTTTGCCGCGATCCTCCTCCGTCGTCACATCGGCGACATAAGCCATGACCGTCGGCAAAACCGCCGCCGACCACGCTCCGGATAGGGCGCGCGCAACGAATGCCCAGAGCAACGTTTTCGAGAAGCCGAACAGTATGAGCGCCCCCGCATTTCCGATGAGTCCCATCAGAATCAACGGCTTGCGCCCCTTGCGGTCCGACAGTCTGCCCCACATCGGCGCGAAGACAAGTTGCATCGCCGAGTAGATTGCCAACAACCCGCCAATCTGCAGCGGATTAGCCCCGAGCTCGTCGGCATAATATGCGAGGTGCGGGATGATAATCCCGAAACCGAGCATAATAAGAAACATGGTCAGAAACAAAATTGTCAATGCGCTTTTCGTCATCCGTGGGGTCCCGCTGCCGCGATGTGGTGGCAATTCAAAGATTATAGATGCCGAACGCTAAACCTGTCAAGCGAAACCTTCCGACGTTGGACCAACCGGAGCGTCATGATGTAGGGAATAACGATCGTTATTCCCTACGGTCGAGGATAACGCGTAATTTCGCCTACAACTTGACGATACTCATAAAGCGGTGTTATCATCCTTATCAAAATCCTTATCAAAGCGCCGCGCCAGAAAGGACAATTGCATGACCACCTCACCCTCCTACGATGGCTTGCAGGACCGCATCCGTCAACTCGACACGCCGAAAATCGAAACCTGGACGAACGAGTACAACGATCGGGACTACACCATCGACATCACGAATCTCGAATTTACCGCCGTCTGCCCCAAAACAGGATTGCCCGACTTCGCCGCGATTCGCGTGACGTATGTGCCAGACGAACGGTGCGTCGAACTCAAGTCGCTGAAGGATTATTTTCTCTCGTATCGCGATGTCGGCATTTTTCACGAGCACGTCGTCAACAAGGTGTTGGACGATTTTGTTGCCGCCTGCCGTCCGCGCAAGGTTGAGGTAGTCGGAGAGTTCAACCTGCGGGGCGGTCTGAAAACAGTCGTCCGCGCCAGCTATTCTGCCGAGGACGACGATTGTTGAGTTTCTGTAGGGTGGGCACCGCCCACCATCCCTTGACTCCCCAAACCCAAAATCAACCATGAACCAACACAAAAACGACATCAAAAACGCCCTTAAACGCTTCACCGACGAAAACCTCGCCGACAACGCGCGACGTCTCCTGAACTCCCTCGGCTACCGAAGCGGACGAACCATTGCCCTGGAGCCCAACACCGCCGAGGGGTTCATTGAAAATTTCGATCCGTCGAATACGATACACCGGGAACGGGCGCGGCTTGACGAATGGGAATCGATCGACCTCCTGTTCCAACTGACAGCCACCGAAATCAGCCTGAGCGACCAGCCCGCGTTCGGCTCTGCGGATGGCGGAATAGACAACAGCGTTTATCAATCCTACCTTTTCTTTGCCCTAAAGCTGCGCGGCAACGGTTATTCCCGCACCCAACTCTCGCAAGTCACTCGCGAAATCAACAAACTCACGCCGATGCCCGCGATGGTGGTCTTCCAACACGGGGGTTCGCTGACCTTCGCGGTTATCGATCGCCGGTTGCATAGGCGCGACGAATCGAAAGATGTCCTCGAAAAGGTGACGCTGATTAAGGACATCAATCTCGGGGACCCCCACCGTGCCCACATAGACATCCTGTTCGATCTCTCGCATCGACAGCGTCGATTCGCGAATTTCAACGCGCTCCATGAAGCCTGGAAGGAAGCGCTGGACACGGAAGCGCTCAACCGAGATTTCTACAAGGAGTTGTTCAAGTGGTTTGAATGGGCGGTGTCCGAGGCGAAGTTCCCGACGGAGGAAACGAAGACGTTAAGCCCGCAGGAACACATCATCCGTTTAATCACCCGCCTGCTGTTCGTCTGGTTTCTGAAGGAGAAGCGACTGGTCGCCGAGCAGTTATTCGAAGAGACGGATGTCCGAGACCTATTGAAGGACTACGATCGCGACGATGGCGATTCTTACTACCGCGCCGTTTTGCAAAACCTGTTCTTCGCCACGCTGAACACGGAGATAGGAAAGCGAAAGTATAGTACCGAAGCAAACGCCACCCACCGCGATTTCTCTCGCTATCGCTACAAGAGTCAGTTAGACGATCCGGAAAAACTGCTGAGCTTGTTCGCTCAAACACCCTTCATCAACGGCGGGCTGTTCGATTGTTTGGACAGTGAAGAAGCGACACGCGATGGCGGCTACCGCATCGACTGTTTTTCGGATGAACACTATCACAAACTGAGCCTTCCCAACCGTCTCTTTTTTGACAAGGAGGACGGTCTGTTTCCCCTATTGAAACGCTACAAGTTCACGGTGGAGGAGAACACGCCGATAGAGCAGGAGGTGGCGCTCGATCCCGAACTGCTCGGCAAGGTGTTTGAAAACCTGCTGGCGGCTTACAACCCCGAAACCGGCGCCACTGCCCGCAAACAGACCGGCTCCTACTACACGCCGCGCCCCATCGTGGACTATATGGTGGAGGAGGCGTTGGTAGCCGCGCTGGCGGGGCAGGCGCTTCCGACAAATGGCGATGCGAAATCATGGGACGAGCGGCTGCGTCATCTATTTGATTATGCGCAGGCATCCGACGATGCAAGCGAATGGTTTGACAGCGACGAGGCGGAGCGGATTGTGCGAGCGATTTCCGACCTCAAGATACTTGACCCGGCCGTCGGTTCCGGGGCGTTTCCGATGGGAGCGCTGCACAAACTGACCTTGGCGCTGCGGCGGCTCGACTCGGATAACAGCAAATGGGAACAGTTGCAGAAGGAGCGGGCGGCAAAGCGAGCGGAGGCGGCGTTCGACACGAAAGATGACCGGACGCGGCGCGAGGAACTCGTCGAAATCGACGAAACTTTCAAGCGGTATCGGGACTCGGACTTCGGACGGAAGTTGTACCTGATTCAGAACAGCGTCTTCGGTGTGGACATTCAATCCATCGCCTGCCAGATCGCCAAACTCCGCTTTTTCATCTCGCTTGCCATCGAGCAAGAACCGGACAAAGACGTAGAGAACTTCGGAATCAAGCCGTTGCCGAATCTGGAGACGCGCTTTATCGCGGCGAACACGCTCATCGGCATCAGCGACGTGCGGGACCTGACCAGCGCGGAAACCCAGCGTCTGGAGCGCGAGCTGCGCCACAACCGCGAGCGCTATTTCCATGCCACCACGCGCCAACAGAAGCTTGCCTGCAAACGCAGGGACAAGGTCTTGCGCGGAAAGTTGGCGGAGGAGTTGACGCAAATCGGAATGCCCGCCGATGATGCGGAGAAAATCGCCTATTGGGATCCCTACGACCAGAACGCCTCCACCGATTTCTTCGATACGGAATGGATGTTCGGGATTTCGGAGGGGTTTGATGTGGTGATTGGGAATCCGCCGTACATTAGCCACGACAAGATTGAAAAACAGTTTAAAGCCGAAATCAAGGGATATTATCAGTCTTACGAGCCGTTTGCGGATGTGTATTGCTATTTTATTGAGAAAGCGACAAAACTCCAAAATAACGGAGGTGTACTTAGCTTAATTACTTCAAACTCGTACTTGAGAGCAGAATACGGCGCGCCAATTCGAAAGATACTGCGAAGTACGAACACGCTGCATAGACTGTTGAGTGTTGAGGATTCGCAAGTTTTCGAGAGCGCCATTGTTAATAGACATCTTTCTAAAATAAGTATCCATATTACCTGATTCTACGTTATATCCTTTCACAGTTTCGCTCACGTCAAGAAACAGTGCACGAAGCCGAGTTTTTACATGAGAACTGGGTCTTCCAAAGTCATTTTGCACCTTCTTTTAACATGAGCCAATATCTTCTATATGTAGAAAGGACACCCATGAGTCGATTTGAAAAAGTCGTAGAATTGTCAGATGAACAATTTCTACGCGCTGTTGGTGTTGACAAGGCAACTTTCAACCTCGTTTTGGAACGTGTGACGACTTACTTTGAAAAACTTAAAGAAGAACGGCCGATGAAGAAACGAGGGAAGAAATCATCGTTGACATTGGCCGATCGCCTTTTATTGACATTCACCTATTTGCGCCACTATCCAACCTTTGCCAGATTAGGCGAGGAGTTTGGTATCAGTGAGTCTTATGCAAATAAAATCTATCATCAGATGCTTGATGCGTTAGTTAAGACGCTTTCGGTGAAGAATCGAAAGCATTTGATGGAGGGCGACCTGGAAGCAATCGTCATTGATGCCACCGAGCAACCGATTGAACGTCCGAAAAAGGGGCAGCGTGCCTACTACAGCGGAAAAAAACGACACACCATAAAAGTTCAACTGATTGTGTGTTTGGCGATGTTAGAAATACTATCAGTTATCTGTCGCAAAGGGAGAGTTCATGACTTTAGAGTTCTAGAGGAAAGCCGTATAGCAATTTCCCCCGCGACCGAGAAGTTGGCAGACAGTGGTTATCAGGGCATAGACGGATTGTATTCTAACAGTTCGACGCCCACCAAGGCATATAAGAACAAGCCATTGACTGAGGAGGCGAAGAAATCCAACCGGCAGTTGGCAACACGCCGGGTTGGCGTTGAGAATGTCGTGAGACGGTGTAAGGTTTTTCGCATTACCAAAGACGTTTATCGAGGCAAACATCGCAATTATGGGAAAACATGGAATGTGATTGCGGCGATTGTAAATTTGAGATACTGCTCAACAAGTTGCGAAACAGTTTAGTTATCTTAATTTCCAAGATGACTATAACTACCTAGATCCATTTAGGAAAGATGTCTAATGTGGCGATATTGGTGTCGCGTAAATCGACGAACCTCACGGACGGTATTTGTGTTGTCGTCAACTCGCCGTATTCTGGTGATAGTTTTGCAGACTTTATACAGCGGAAAGGTTTTCGTTATCCTCAAGCGTACTTTCATGCGAAGTCGTGGAATCTGGTGGAGCCTAGGTGCGTTGAACTTCAAAAGAAACTAGAATCGTCAGGAAAAACCCTCGCACAACTGAAAACGAAAATCCGATTAGGCATCGCCACGGGAAGCAATGAAGCTTTCCTGATTGGTGAAGCGAAGAAAAAAGACCTCTGTGAGAAAAATACCGCTAGTGCCGAAATTATAAAGCCCATCTTGAGAGGGCGAGATATTTCTCGGTACGGTTACACATTATCGGGGCAGTATATTTTGCTCGCGAAAAATGGAGTCAATGTAGAACAGGATTATCCTGAGATATATGAGCATCTAGACTCGTTCGGGGACAAGTTCAAAAATCGCGGTGCAAAAGGGCAACACTGGACAAATCTGAGAGCATGTTCATTCTACGATGACTTCAAGAAAGAGAAGATTGTGTGGATTGAATTGACGGATGTGGGGCGATTTGCACTCTGTGATGAGGAAGTCTATTTACTCAACTCGGCGTATTTTCTGCTGCTGCCGCCAGATGTCGAATCAAAGTTTCTGCTAGGCATCCTAAACTCTAGCACAATTCGATTTTACTTGAGTCTTATTGCAGAAACAAGTGGGATGGGAACAAGCCGTTGGATCAACAACTATGTGAAAGAATTTCCCATACCGATGGTTCCTCGTGACCAACAGGATCGGGTGATTAAACTCGTCAATCAAATCCTCGCCACCAAGAACACTGACCCCCACGCCGATGTCACTGCACTTGAAAATGAGGTTGATCGGATGGTATACTCACTATACAATTTGACACGCGAGGAGATTGAGATTGTGGAGGGGGCGACGGGAGGGATTGTCTGAATGGGATCTCTATCGTCCTCGCTATTCACTCGGTTGATCGGATTAAAAGCTAATCGTCCTATTCGGTGGGGTTAATCCGCGAAATCTCTCCATCTACCTTAGCGACAATTCATCTTGCACATGCTACCGCTTTCAACCGAATTTGATGGATACACCGAAAATCTATTGACATAATTTGGAGGGGAAATACGATGAGCCAGCTAGCAGTTTCTGAAAATCCGGTCATTGTTCCTGTGCTAAACGAGAATCTATTGCCCGAACCTTTTTCTGCCAGCAATCTTCCCTTTGGAACCTCTGTTCCAATTGGTGAACAGATGATACCAAGGGAGCCTTGGAGAAAAGCGCGCCACGTTCTCGCAGATTCTGACGAGTACAATCAAACCGATTCCAGTGATTTTGACTCGCAAGACATAGAAAAGGCACTGCAAAGGGTACGAACGGAAGCAGAAGAAGAAAGAAGGCTCGATCCCGAGTTAGACGACATTCAAGAAACTGTGTACAAAGATGTAGACAGATTTCTAAAAACAGTCTACGCGTCCGACTACGGCACAATCGGACGACTTGTGTCTTTAGCTGATATTATGCCTTTAGACAACGGTGAAATTGGCCTAGAATGGCGAGAAGGACAAAAGATATTTACTTTGAGTTTTGGCGGAGATGGGCACATTGTCTTTGCTGGAGTCTTTAGTTCGGAGCATCATGCCCGCGGAATACTCTCTTTCTCAGCCCCTCATCTCATCACCATTATTGGCATGATTACCAGTCTTTACCCCTAATTATGACTATTAATCCGAATGAAAGACTGAGCCGTTTCATTGTGAACAGAAATGAGTTTCGACCTTCTGATCGGACAGTTAAGTTTAAGGCATTTATTCCGCCAAAAAATAAACGACTGTCCGTCTACTGCACTTCAACACTTAGTGAAGATGACATCTGGTCAATCGGTAGTGAGTTTGTTGCCAAACCAAGGGGTAAAACTCTGTACGGTCGAGCAGACCTTCTCGCGCAGACTGTTTACGCTCTAAAGCAAAAAGTTGAGCCAGAAACTACAGCGCATCGCTTACATGCTGATATCATAGCGTGGCCTGATGACAGGGATGACATACAATTTTTGGCAACCCAGCTTGCTGGAAAGTCGAAATTCGTTCCACTAAGGACGTGTAGGTAAATAACATTTCAATATCTCTCCATCGGCGTATTGTACCTGATGTATTTATGGAGAATGGGACTACACGATTAAACCGAGAAAATACTGAAACGTTATTCTTTGCCATCCCTTGATGTAATTTCATCATTCTGTATTGGCTGATATTAACTCCACACGTTTTATTTGGAAACGCAGGGGCGATTTAGCAGGTTGATTCTTTCGGATATTTAACCCCCGAAAATACTTCAGTCGTGAAGGATTCAACGGAAAAGTTTAAAACGCCAATCAAGCGAATAATACGAGCGCACTCCGCTAAAACCCGGCTTTTTTGACCAATTCAATGGGCGATAATACTACATCCGAACAAGTACCACTGGAATTCCCATTGGGGAGAACAAATCGTGAGAACGCAAAACGACCTAAGCAAAATTAGAGAAAAAGTCGCCGAGATAGAGGATCGGGCTACCGATGGCGATTACATCTATCGTGGTGAACCTGAACACCATAATGAAGACGCCTTGCCTGTCTACGACAAAGATAAGGTTGTGGCGGAACACAATATAGAATTTACGACCGACTACCTAATAGCTCTTTTCTTTGCCTGTGATGGTTCTCTTGATAAAACCGGAAGGGTTATCCTACTGAAAAAAAACGAGATGATACTAAACCAGATTGAGCTTGATACGAACCCAATGAGTCGTGTTAGCGTTCAAAAGCGCATAATTATTAGACTGCCTGAGGAGAGTATTCAACAAGAACAGTACGATGTAATCAATATTCCAAAAGACCTCAAACAACCCATGTTAAAATACCTCCGAAAGTACCACGATATATCTAACTCAACCGTCTACAGCACCCTCAATGAGTTCATTAGAAATCAAGATGCTCATCAAAGAGCCTACACGGAGTTCTATAGAGGATTGAACTGTCAAAATAGAGAAGAGTATGAAAAAGCCATTGAGTATTATACAAAAGCATTGGATCTTAATTCGCTACAAGTAGCCGCATACAACAATCGCGGGATAGCCTATAGTAGTAAGGGCGACTATAATCGTGCTATCAAGGATTTTCACATAGCGATAACGCTTGAACCCGATGATGCTGAAGTCTATAACAATCGTGGTACGGCCTACGTTGACAAAGGCGAATATGACCGAGCAATCGTAGACTTCACCCAAGCGATACAACTGAATCCTAATGGTGCCACTGCCTACTACAATCGCGGTATTGCTTATGGGAGACAAGGCAATTTCGATTTCGCCATCGTCGGCTTTACCAAAGCGATAGCCCTTAAGCCTGATTATGCCGAGTCTTATTATAATCGCGGCGTTGCGTGCACTATGAAAGGGGATGTTGATCTTGCTACCACGGACTTTACCAAAGCAATAGAGTTTAATCCCAATCATGCTGAGGCCTATCACAATCGCGGCATTATTTATGGCAACAAGGGAGAAATTGACTTCGCTATCGCAGACTTTACTAAAGCGATACAACTCGATCCTAATTATGTCCAGGCCTATTACAACCGTGGAGCCACTTACATCAACAAGGGGGAAATTGACCTTGCTATTGCAGACTACACGAAAGCGATAGACCTGAAACAAGATTTTACTGAATCTTATTACAATCGAGGGCTTGCTTATGTTAACAAAGGACAAGTTGACGTTGCTATCGCAGACTTTACTAAAGCGATACAACTAAGGCATAACTTTATTGAGGCCTATTATAATTGCGGGATTATTTATACCAACAAAGGCGAGGCTGACCGAGCCATTGAGAACTATGACAAAGCAATAGAACTAAAACCGGATTCTTTCGAAGCCTATTACGCTCGCGGTCTTACTTACTACGCAAAAAGTGAGTTCGATCGTTCCATTGAAGATTATACTAAAGCGATACAATTCCAGCCTTGTTTTGCCGAGGCCTATAACAATTGTGGCAATGCTTATCACAAAAAAGGTGATTTCGATCGTGCCATTGAAAACTATAATAAAGCAATTGAGTTGAAACCAAGTTCTGCCAAGCCTTATAGCAATCGCGGTCTTACCTACAGTAACCGAGGCGATCATGAACGTGGTATCAGAGATTTCAGCAAGGCAATTGAGTTGGAGCCTGATTCTGCTGATGCATATAATAATCGCGGCGTGGCTAATCTCCACACCGGTGCGTTGAAACTCGCCATTGAAGATTATAACAAGGCATTAGAACTGGACGCAGATTATTCCGCTGCCTACAACAATCGAGGTGAGGCGTGGCTACACCTCCGAGAATGGGACAAAGCGAGAGTAGACCTGGCGTTTGCCAAAGAGAGAGGGGTAGATATCGCGGCGGCATTTCGCAACGATTACGAGAGCGTTTCCGACTTTGAGCAGAAAAACGACGTGAAATTGCCGGAAGACATCGCCGCCATGTTGACGCCTTAGGTGATTGCTATGCAAAAAGGGGAATTACAGCAACATGCCATTGCGTTAATTGAACAACTGTCCACGGAAGAATTGGAAGTGGTCGTTGAAATGCTCAACGAACTTCGGACTAGTCATGTCCCGGACACGCCTCACTCTGTGGAGGCTGAAGCCAGAATCGCGTTAAAGAAAATCATGAAAAACTACGAACGAGCGTGGAAAACGCTGGCTAAGATGTAAGAAAGCGGTAACGAGCGGACGAAGATGGATAACTTGAAAGTTAGGCTGCCCTTTTACGCGAATCTAATCCAATCAAGCGAATGGACAATGAGTGCGATAGAAGATCCTGATGGAGATCCTTTAATCCGTTTAATCTGCGAAAATCCGCGATTCAAACAATCAAGGAAAAGACTGCCATACTAGAGGGTATATGACGATCACACAGAACCAATCCGAATCCTCAAGCGACCTAAACGCGGTTTTTGAAAAGATTCAGGAAATAGCCGAAAAGTCAATCGGCACGGACTACATCTATCGCGGGGAACCTGAACACTTTCAAGAGGCGCCGTTCCGCGGCAGAGTCTCCTCTAACCTCTGGCGTCAATTCAAGAAAGAGATGGGAGAACAACCGTTTGACGTACAGACAATACAAGATCGCATGTTGGAAGCCGCGAGAAACTACACCCGCGAAAAGGACGATTTCGAAATTTTGACCGAACTCCAGCATTATGGCGGTCATACCAATCTGATAGATTTTACGACTGACTATCACATTGCGCTCTTTTTTGCTTGTGATGGCGCCGATGACAAAGATGGCAGGGTCATCCTGTTGTCGAAAACCGGGGGCATGGGAAATCCAATCATCCCGCCTCGGAATCCGAGAAATCGCGTCATTGCTCAGAAGAGTGCGTTTGTTCAACCTCCCTTGGGGTTTCTTGAACCGGAACAATTCAGATCAATTGATATTCCCCAAGGGATAAAACAACCCATGTTAATGCATCTGGGGAAATGCCACGGAATTTCTACTGAAACCATTTACAACGATCTTCACGGATTCATTAGAAATCAAGATGTTCACCGGAATGCATTCTTAGATCTTTTTAGGAGCGCGACCGAGCCCGGCGCTGGCAGCGCGCTATTGGAAAAGTAACGTATTGGATTCCTCAGCAAAACGGAGATTCAAAACATGGAGACAGGAACAAATCACGCGCGTTTTGAAAAAGCTATTACGCACCTCAATAAGGCAATTCAACTAAAGCCTAATTTTGCCATTGCCTACAACAATCGAGGTCTCGTGTATTGTGATATGGGCGAGATTGACCGTGCCATCAAGGACTTTGACAAGGCGATTGAATTCAACAATGACTATGCCGAAGCTTTTAGCAATCGCGGCGGAGCTTACCGCATCAAAGGCGACTACGACCGTGCCATCGCGGACTGTAACAGGGCGATGAGGCTTAGACCGGATTATGCGGAACCCTACAACAATCGCGGCACCGCCTATCGCAACAAGGGAGAGGTCGACCGCGCTATCGCCGACTACAATAGAGCGATACAATTGGACCCGAATCTCGCGCCGGCTTATTACAATCGAGGCATTGCCCTTTGCGAGATGGGCAGTATCGACCTTGCCATCGTGGACTATACACAAGCGATAGTGTTGAAACCGGAACTTGCCCGGGCTTATAGAAATCGTGGAACTGCTTACAGACACAAAGGTAATTATAACCGTGCCATTGACGACTTTGACAAAGCAATCAAACTTAATCCCAATGACGCCGAAACCTATAGTATTCGCGGCGAGGCATGGCTACACCTTCAAAAATGGGACAAAGCGAGAACGGACCTGGCGCTTGCCAAAGAGGGAGGGGCAGATATCGCGGCGGCGTTTCGCAACGATTACGAGAGCGTTTCCGACTTTGAGCGGAAAAACGACGTGAAATTGCCGGAAGACATCGCCGCAATGCTGACATCCTAGACAATTGCAATGCAGAAAAGCAGAATTACAACGGCAAGCCTTTGCGTTAATTGAACAACTGTCCACGGAAGAATTGAAAGTGGTCGTTGACTTTCTTACAGATCTTCGGGATAGACAAGCGCGAGACACGGTTCACCGAGTGGATCCTGGTGTTGAGATTGTCATAAAGGAAATCACGAAGAAATACGAACGAGCGTGGAAAGCGCTAGCTAAAATGTGAGAACCGGTTTGAAAAGTACGGTTTGTGGGGTGCGCACTGCGATCAAGCGAATGGATAATGAGTGCGATAGAAAACCCCCAGCCTCACATTAGCCGCGAAACCCCCATAATCATGGCAATCACCAAAATCGCGTGAATCACAGTTCAGACAAGCCAACGACATTAATCCCAACCGCCGCCGATTTCAGCGCCGAGCCAATCTCGGCCTAACTCAAGCGATGCACACAATTCCCAGAGGAGGATAAGCGTGTCAAACGACGAAATGAGCAGTGTCCAATCGGGCAACGGTAAATGCCGCACAACCGACCGGAATAATCTTGATCCGAAGAAAGTAAAACTCGCTCTGCGAAAAGTACGAGAGGAGGCAGACGAAAAAATAAGGCTCGATCCCAAGCGAAACCCTATCCCCAGATCGGCATTCAAAGACGTGGAACGCTTTATGAAAGCGCTCAACAGAGCCTATATCGGCGCATTTGGTCAGGTGGTGCACTTTCCCCAGATGATGGCGTTAAACAATGCCGACATTGGCCTTGAATGGCGGGATGGACAGAAGATGTTTACAATGAGCATCGGCGGCGATGGGCATATCGTGTTCGCCGGCGTATTCGGGCCTCAAAGCAAAATACGCGGCGTATTTACCTTCACGCGACCTAAAATTCTCGCCATAGCATGCATGATTGAAAGCGTTTTCAGCTGAGATTGTGATTGCGCCATCACTTCGATCTGCGATGCCCGCAATTCGGACTATTCTCCAATCAACTCCGATTTTCAAGAAAACGGCGCAATAATCCGTCTGGGATTTAGCCACCGACTGCCGTCTTTTCACGTAACCGGCACCGACCTGCCGATCCGGGCGGATTCGTAAATCGCGTCAAAAATCTTGGTGACTATCAGCGTTTCCTCCGGCGGCACCGGCGAGGGCAACCCCTCCCGAATCGCTTGGTGGAACGATTCGAACTCGCCCGTCAAATTGGAAAGTGGCTCGGGTTCGTAGTCGATCATTTCTCCGTCTTTGTCCATGTAGATGCGAAGCGGGGAGTGCGTCGCGCCGGCGCGATCGCCGATGAAGAAGGTTGTGCCAATGTTTTCTATATGAGTCGCCCATGCCGATTCCAGCGAGACCGTTAAGCCGCCTTCAAATCGGACGACGCCCATGGCGAAATCCTCCACATCAAATTGGGCGGGATCCCAGCTGCCCCACGGATTAATCACATCTTTCTGATTTCCGAATTTCTGCGCGGTATATCCGAACGCTTCAATCGGCTTGGGAAAATCGAGGATCCATAGCAGCGCGTCGAAAATATGCACGCCGATGTCGATGAGGGGACCGCCGCCAGAGATAGCTTTCGTGATGAAGGATGGCGTGCCGGGCACGCCGCGCCGACGCACTGTCATGACGCGAGCATAGTAGATATCCCCGAAGAATCTCTCGTCACACAGTTTCCGCAAGGTCCTCGCTTCAACAGTGAATCGATTCTGCAGACCGATCTGGAGTATCTTTCCCGAGTCGCGATAGGCGTCAACCATCGCCTGCCCGTCAACGGCGTTGCTCGCCATCGGCTTCTCGCAGATGACATGCTTGCCCGCCTCCAGCGCGGCGATTGATGGCGGCGCATGGAAATTGTTCGGGGTGCACACGCTTACCGCGTCAATCTCGTCCATGCCGAGCAGGTCGTTGTAATCCGTAAAGACGTGCTCTATATCGTGTTGCTTCGCAAACGCTTCCGCTCTCTGTTCGTCAATGTCGCACACGGCGATGACCGACACATCTTGGACATTCCGATGCCCCGGCAGGTGCTTGCCAGCCGCGATGCCGCCGGCGCCGATAATACCAACATTAATTGTCTTCGTCATGAATGATTTTCCTTTTTTGTAAAAATGGTAGGAGGAATCTCCCGATCCCGACATGCGTTTCCCGTAGGATCAAGCAAGTGAATAGCGAGTAGGATTTTCTATCGCACTCATTGTTCATTCGCTTGATCGATAGAAATCCTCGCGGTTTCCAACAGCGCCTACCGCCAGACGCTTAAAAACACGCGATTTCCGGCATCGTGCAGTATAATCCTATGCTCCGCATCTGCCATGCAAATCTACGGCATTTCAACAAACCCTGTAAACTCCTTGAAATAGGCGCGGAGTGTAGGCTATAAAGAGTAACATCCGTTTGCCGCTCATTGCCAATGAATTGACAAGCTGTGCCGCTTGCATTGCCTGCTTTTAACTGCCGTTAACGGTATGGGTGTAGATGAATCGCCGAGAGAGGAATTTCGGGATGGTTACTTTTCATTTGGCAAAAGCGCGCGATAGATGTTAAACTCTTAGGAGGATAGCGCGGAGTTTGGTGACGCACCCCGCAAAACTGCAAACTGGCCCGCTAACCAAAAAGCGCCAATTCATGAAATCGCGTCAAACTCACCGAAATAAGAGAACTCTATGGCAACAGCCGTCGTGATGCCCAAGCTCGGGCAGTCAGTCGAAACCTGTATCATCATCGGTTGGAAGAAACGAAAAGGGGATTCAATCACCGCGGGGGAACCCCTCTGCGAAGTGGAAACCGACAAATCCGCGTTGGAAGTCGAAAGCCCGGCGTCCGGCACCCTCTTGGATCTGTTCTTTGAGGAGGGTGACGAGGTCGCGGTGCAGGTCAACATCGCCGCTATCGGAGAACCCGGCGAGGATGTGTCTGGCCTAAAGCCCAATCGCGTGGTAGAATCTCCGTCCGACGACAAACCGACCGTTATCGCCGATGAGCCGGTTCAGGCTGTCCCCACTGAACCCGCGGCGCCGTCCCCGGAGCGTCCGTCAAAGCGCGACCGTCTCAAACGCCGCATATCCCCGCGAGCCGCGAGTCTGGCGGAGGAGCTGGGAGTGGATATCTCCATGATCCGGGGGTCAGGTCCGGGCGGGCGTATTATCGAGAGAGACGTTCAAGCCGCGCCGACGACTGCCGCGAAACCCGCATCGGCTCAGACGAGATTGATACCGACGATTCAGACCGATCTTCCACCGGGCGAAGCGCGGGCAGTTCCGTTGCAAGGAACGCGCAAGATTATCGCCGAACGGATGCTGTATTCGATTCAAACGACTGCTCAACTTACGCTCAATGCCTCGGCGGATGCTCGCGCCTTAACCTCCTACCGCCGGCGTTTGAAAAGTAGCGCCGAAGCGCTCGATCTTCAGAACATCACAATCAACGACCTCGTGCTTTACGCCGTCTCGCGCGCCTTGCCCGACCATCCGGAGTTGAACGCTCTGCTCCATGAGAATACTATATCGCAATATGAAAATGTACATTTGGGATTCGCTGTCGATACCCCGCGCTGCCTGATGGTGCCCGTAATTCGGGATGCGGGGGCTTTGACGTTAAAAGCGATGTCGCAGGAAGCCAGACGATTGGCGGCAGCATGTTTGGAAGGGATGATTTCACCCGATGAACTCGGCGGCGGCACATTTACGGTGACGAATCTGGGGAATTTCGGCATAGAGAGTTTCACGCCCATATTGAACCCGCCGCAGGTAGGCATACTCGGTGTGGGAAATGTTAATCTCAAAGCGACGGAAATCGATGGCGATGTACAACACATCCCGCACATCGGGTTATCATTGACGATAGACCATCAGGCGGTTGATGGCGCCGCCGCCGCCCGATTTTTGGACGCTCTCTCCCAACGCTTGGCGGCAATTGATCTGTTCTTGGCAATGTAGAAGCGGACCTTACGTAGGGAATAACGATCGTTATTCCCTACATTTTGATTGTAGCGTGGGCGCCCCCACCAGGATTGTGTAGGTTTTTTAGCCCCAGAGGGGCGGCAGGTTTGTAGAAACGCGAAGACATCACACTCCAAAGCCCCAGAGGGGCGACAGGTGGAAAATTGTGTTATACTAATTCTTAATCTATAAGTTGCAATCATCGGCGGTTCGTAGTAGTGCAATTCATTGCACGTCTCGGGTCGGCCGTAACATTTAGATTTTGAAATCGTTTAAACACTTACCGAGAAAAAACCGCGTGACTCGCGCCCGAAAACGCTTAACTTGATCCCTATGGGGTGGGCGCCGCCCACCAGCCCCTGGGTTTTGTTAAGAATTACGAATCGAAAAAGTCAAAAAGAGAATGCCGAAATCACTTACGATAGACCCCTCAGAAGTTCGCCAGAGATCGGTAATCAAAAGCCAAGAGATACCGGTGAACGCCTATGCCGCCACGCCCGCGCAGGAGGCGGAAAAATACGGAAGCGAGAACTTGGTGCGGATCTATCGGGATATGGTCTACATTCGCGAATTTGAGACCATGCTGGATGGGGTCAAGAAGGAGGGCGCTTACAGAGGTGTAGAGTATGATCACCGGGGCCCCGCCCATCTGTCTATCGGTCAGGAAGCGGCGGCGGTCGGTCAATGTTTTCACCTCTCGGCGGAGGATTTCATTTTCGGCTCTCACCGAAGTCACGGGGAGATACTGGCGAAGAGTTTCTCGGCAATTGAAAAATTGAGCGAGAGTGACTTGATGGGGGTCATGGAGTCCTACATGGATGGGGCGTCTTTGGCGGTGGTGGAGAAATTCTCGACGGGTGACGCCAAAGATCTGGCGATTGACTACACGCTGTACGGGACGCTCGCCGAGATATTCGGTCGAGAGAACGGCTTCAACAAGGGCATGGGCGGCTCCATGCACGCGTTCTTCCCTCCCTTCGGCGTCATGCCCAACAACGCCATAGTCGGCGGATCGGCGGACATCGCCACGGGCGCCGCCCTCTTCAAGCGCGTGAATCGCAAACCGGGCATCGTTATCGCCAATATCGGCGACGCCTCGATGGGATGCGGTCCCGTTTGGGAAGCCATCACCTTTGCCGCCATGGACCAGTACCGCACGCTTTGGGATCAGGAAGTAGGAGGCAACCCGCCGATTCTCTTCAACTTCATGAACAACTTCTACGGCATGGGCGGGCAGTCCAAGGGCGAGACGATGGGCTTCGGGATTCTGGCGCGAGTGGGTTCGGGAGTCAACCCGGATGCCATGCACGCCGAACGTATTGACGGGTACAATCCGCTGGCGGTGGCGGATGCGGTCGAGCGTAAACGAGAGATTCTGGAAGAGGGGTTGGGGCCGGTTCTGCTCGATACGGTGACTTACCGATTCTCCGGACATTCACCCTCCGATGCCTCCTCCTATCGCGACAAAACCGAGATGGATCTCTGGCAGCAACAGGATGCCCTGATAAATTACGGGGAGCGCCTCAAGGAACATTGCCACGTCGATAGCCGGCGCTTGGACGCTTTTCGAGACGATATTACGGAGAGATTGGCGAAAGTCTTTGAAGCGGCAACCTCCCTCGAAACATCCCCGCGCGTCAGCCTCCAAGTCGATAGCATCGGGGAGATGATGTTCTCGGATCAGTATCGAGAGCGGCTGAGCGAAACGGAGCCCGAGGTTCTCATTCCCAAGTCCGAAAGCCGTCTCAAGACCACCTTGGCGAAGCGCCGCTTCGGGCTGGATGGAACAAAGCCGTTGCCCAAACTTCAGACGTTGACCTATGCCGAGGCGCTCTTTGAAGCCTTGATGCACCGATTCTATGAAGATCCGACCCTCATCGCTTACGGCGAGGAGAACCGTGACTGGGGCGGCGCGTTCAGCGTCTACCGCGGGTTGACGGAATGCCTGCCTTATCACCGTTTGTTCAACTCCCCGATTTCCGAGGCGGCGATTGTCGGAACCGCTGTCGGGTATGCGCTTTCGGGAGGGCGCGCCGTGGCGGAGTTGATGTATTGCGATTTTATGGGGCGCGCCGGTGATGAGATTTTCAATCAGATGGCGAAATGGCAATCCATGTCCGCCAATGTTTTGCAGATGCCGATGGTGTTGCGCGTGTCCGTCGGATCGAAGTACGGCGCCCAGCATTCGCAAGATTGGACCTCCATCGTGGCGCACATCCCTGGCTTGAAAGTGATGTTTCCCGCAACCGCCTACGACGCGAAAGGAATGTTGAATCTGGCGCTGCGAGGCACGGACCCGGTTGTCTTCTTTGAAAGTCAACGTTTGTACCCGGAGCCGGAAACGCTTGTCGAAGGAGGCGTGCCGACGGAGTATTACGAGGTGGAAATGGGAGAGCCGGCGCTTCGGCGCCACGGCGAAGATTTGACTATCGTTACGGTGGGGGCATCCCTCTACCGGGCATTGGACGCGGCGGCGGAGTTGGAGGAAAAACACGGGGTTTCCGCTGAAATCATAGATGCCCGATTTATCAATCCGCTGAATTACGAGAAAATAGTCGAATCGGTCGAGAAAACCGGCAAAGTTGTCCTCGTTTCCGATGCCTGCGAGCGCGGATCTTTTCTGCACACCATGGCGTCGAATATCAGCCAGTTGGCGTTCAACCATCTTGATGGACCGGTTGCCGTCGTCGGAGCGCGCAACTGGATTACACCGCCCGCCGAGTTGGAGGAGGCGTTTTTCCCGCAGAAGGAGTGGATTCTTGATACGATTCACGAGCGAATTTTGCCGCTTACAAACCACAAAGTCAGCACGGAGCAGAATGTTGTGGAGATTGTAAAACGCAATCAATTGGGTATTTAATGGGTATTTAATATGTATTTGAACATGACGGAGGGGCACAGCTTAACCGAGAGCTGCATCTTACGAGCCCCATAGGGATCAAGTTAAGGGATTTCGTCCGCCCCCCACACCGTAGGTGCGGTTTCCAACCGCACCGGCGCCTACGGAAACCAGCGCCATTTAAGGCATTGAATCGGTGCAACGGACGCCTTAAAACGCTTAACTTGATCCTTAGGAGCTGCATCTTACGAGCCCCCACCTTATCAGGAGGAAAGATATGACATGGGAAGCGGAAAAGCCGATACGAGTTGCGATTGTCGGTGTTGGCAACTGTTCTAGCGCTTTTGTCCAAGGTTTGACCTATTATCGAAAGTTCGGCGCGGATGCGCCCGGGCTCATCAATGTTGACATCGGCGGGTACAAAGTCACGGATATTGTCCCCGTGGCCGCCTTTGATGTCGATGCGCGCCGGGTGGGATTGGATCTGTCGAAAGCCATTTTTTCAGGCGCCAACATCGCATACCGATATCCGGATATCGACGTGCCCGACTCTGGCGTGACAGTGCAGATGGGGCCCATCATGGATGGGGTTACCCCGGCGTTGGCGGAGTTCGTGGAAGTTGCCGACCAAGCGCCGGTGGATGTCGCCCGAGTCCTGCGGGACAGCGGGGCGGAGATGTTGTTGAACTTTCTGCCTACGGCTTCGGCGGAAGCGGCGAGATTTTACGCCGATGCCGCCATCAAAGAAGCTCAAATCGGGTTTATTAACGGTATGCCGGAGTTGATCGTTTGCGATCCGGCCTATCAGCAGGCGGCGATCGAAAACAACGTCCCTCTCATTGGCGACGACGTGAAGAGCCAACTCGGCGGGACGGCGATTCATCGAGCGCTCCTCCAACTCTTGAAAGCCAGAGGCATCCACGTTGAACGCACCTATCAGGTGAACTACGCCGGCAACACGGATTTCTACAACCTCGTCCATCGCGGACAATCGAAACACAAAACGAAACAGGAAGCGCTCAGATCATTGGTGTCGCCGGAGACCGAGATTTCAACAGGGTTTTCCTACGTCGATCTGATGGGCGACCGCAAAACCGCGATTTTCTACGTTGATGGCGTTAATTACGGCGGGGCGCCGCTCCATTTCGAGGCAAAACTTGAGGTGGAAGACAGCGCGAATTTCGGGGGCGTGATAGCGGACATGGTGCGATTCATGAAGATCGGTCTTGACCGGGGCGTTTCGGGACCTCTCCATTCTGCATCGGCAGTGTTGACCAAGCATCCGCCGATCTCGATTGATGAAGACGGCACCGCCCTGCGGCAATTGCAGGAATTCGTCGATGGCGATCGAGAGCGTTAATACTGCAAGACCGCTGAAGCACCCGCAACGGAAGGCCGGTCGGCGTTAGCCATAGGGATCAAGTTAAGAGATTTTACCCAGTTATTTGTCGAGTTTCCCGTTGTAAACCCTTAAGTCAGTGGGGGCGAACACGAAGCTGCGATAACCTGATTGTGTGAGTCTTTTAGCCCCAGAGGGGCGACAGGTCTGTTTTTTCAAGTGTGCATCATCCGAATCAAAGCGGATAACTTGCCGTTGCCTTCTTATTTTCTTGGTTGGATTATTATCCGGGTGTCGCCCCTCTGGGGCTGTGGTGAAGCTATGAATACTTAGCGAGAAGGCTACTAATTTCAAGGGGTCAGAATGGCTTACATAAAGAATTGGCGGGATGTTCAACCTAAAATCGCCCATCTCAGCGCTGTACACTGGGGCGGGCTGCGCCGCGTCGAGGCGGGGAGTAATGACGACCGCGATCGCTTGGAACAACTCGGCGGATTCGCGAGGCACGCCCTCCAGGGGCGAAAAACCTCGGATTGTCACAAACACGAGCATTTGGAGCAGGTCTACTACATCCTCGGTGGACAGGGAGAAGCGCTATTCAATAACAAACGTCATCCGGTCAAAGCCGGTGATGCAATCTACCTTCCGCCCCGGATTCACCATCAGATGTTTAATGACAACGAGGAGTGGTTGGAGCACCATGTAATCAGCGCATACGTGGAAGGGGACGGAGGCGCTTTCACCGTTAGCAGTTGGAGTCAGGTGCCGCCGCAAGGCGATGGCGCCGGCGCGGTTCGTTGGCGCCAACTTGAACGCCGGGGCGAGGACCCGGCCGGCTGTCTGCACGGGATGGCTTTCATCGATCGCGAAGCCGTGCAGCCGTGCGGCGAGACGATTGAACGCCGCTACGCCGCTATTGAGCAGGTCTACTATGTGCTGGAAAACCGAGGGGTGCTCCGCAGCGCCGGGGAAGAACAAGAGATTACCGAAGGCGACATGATTCACATTCCCGTGGGTATGGCTTACAAGATTCTAAACCCGCACCGAGAGTGGCTGGCTTATATGATTATGGCAGGTTAATCAATAGGACTTACGCCGTGACTAGATTTCACTACCGTAGGCAAGCGGGGCAAGATGCCCGCCTACAGGGTTTGGTGTTCAGGATAATGGTTGGAATCGGTCTTTTTATAATAATACGATTGGGGCATAAAACGTGCCATTATTCAAGCGAAGTGGTATAATCAACGCTCTCTCCGTAGGCGGGGCATCTTGCCCCGCTTGCCATTCGGCGAGTGTTACTTGATAGCACCCCATTATCCCGCGGCGGTATAATTCTATCCACAAGTAACATTCAACTCTTATCGGCGTCAAATTCCTCGATCCAGCGGATCGATATGTGGATAGAATACGATATGCCCAATTCCCGCGCTCCAGCGGAGCGCTATGTGGAGTGTTGCTTAAAGCGACATCGGGCCCGCGCCCGAATACTTGTTTTTCGTTCTATGACTGGCTTTTTGGCGATTTTCCGAGCGAGTGTTACTTGGTAGCATCCCATTATCCCGCGACGGAATAATTCTATCCACAAGTAACATTCAACTCGTGTCGGCGTCAAATTCCTCGATCCAGCGGATCGACATGTGGATAGAATGCGATGCATCCGAATTCCCGCGCTCCAGCGGAGCGCAATGTGCGGCATGTTCCACGCGTAGGCGGGGCATCTTGCCCCGCTTGCCATTGCCCGAGTGTCGCTTAAAGCCACATCGGGACGCCCCCCGAAGGCTCGTTTTTCGCTCTATGACTGGCTTTTTGGCGATTTTTCGAGCGAGTGTTACTCAATAGCATTCTCGTACCGCAAACTGTTAGTTTGCGATCACAATATGTGATGGAGATGATAAGGAGCAGCAGATTTGAAGGCGATAATTATCGGGGCTGGCAGGGGGGCGCGGCTCATGCCCACCACAGCCGATACGCCGAAATGCTTTGCCGAAGTAAATAAGCGTCGCATTCTTGATTGGGGGCTTCGGGCGTTCGCCGACAATGGTATCGAACGCGTCTGCTTTATCGGAGGTTACGCCATCGGGAAGGTGCGCCGCGACTACCCTCAATTCGTGTTCTATCACAACGCGAACTGGGAAAACAACAACATCCTCGCTTCGCTGATGTATGCCGAACCCGAAATGGATGAGCCGTTCATCTGTTGCTATTCCGACATTCTTTTCAAGCCGCGGATTATAAGCGCGCTCATCGAAAACGATGCCGATATTTCTTTGGCGGTAGATACACACTGGCTTGAGCGTTATGTTCACCGCACGGAGCATCCAACCGATGACGCCGAAAAAGTGACGGTACGGGATGGCGCGGTCACCCAAATCCATCGGGACATACCCGAGTCGGAAGCGCACGGAGAATACACCGGCGTAGCGAAGTTTTCGACGGAAGGCGCTCGTCTTTTGCGCGAACATTACCACCAATCTCGCCAGCGTTGCGATGGCAAACCGTATCGGGAGGCGCCGACCTTTCAAAAAGCCTATCTCATTCATCTTTTTCAAGAGATGATTGAGACGGGTGTAGAGATGGTTCATGTGGATTGCGCCGGTGGGTATATGGAGATCGACACCCAACAGGATCTCGAGCTGGCGCGCAGACAGTGGAGGTAAAATGAGAGCCGAAAGTAAACCCTTTACATCGACCGTCGTGGGGTCAATGCCGCGACCGGAGTTTGTGCGAGATCTACTCAAACCGGAGACGCGGCGCGAGCTCGGCGAAGCGGAGTTCTCACGCAGACTGGACGTCGCTGTGGCTTACGTCATCGCGATGCAGGAAGCCGCAGGCATTGATATCATCAGCGATGGCGAATGGCGGCGGCTGAGTTACATAGGGATTATCGCCGACATCTGTGACGGGTTCGAGGTGAGTTATCGCGGCAATCAGCCGTGGACCATCGTGACGGCGCCAATTTCAACCCGCAATCCCGGTCTGGTGGCAAGAGAGGCTGATTTTATCCGCCAACACAGTCGCTGCGAGCCGAAGGTTGCGCTGCCATCGCCGTATCTGCTCGGTCAGCGGATGTGGGACGCCGAGATGAGCCGCGCCAGCTATCCGACGCGCGAGGCGTTCATGCGAGATCTGATTCCCGTTTTGCGCGGTGAACTCCAAGCCCTTCGGGAGGCGGGGATCCGTCACGTGCAATTCGACGACCCGCACCTATGCCTCTTCGTTGATGAGCGAGTTCGAAGGCAATACGAAGATCCGGAGCGCGAGATGCGCCTCGGTGTCGATCTGCTCAACGAGATTCTTGACGGGTTCGACGATTTGAACGCGGCGATACATCTCTGCCGCCGCAACAAAGGCAGGGATGGATGGGTAGGCGAAGGCGGCTACGAACCGATTATGGATTGCCTCAAACAGTTGCGCGTCGATGCGTATATGTTTGAGTTCGCGATCCCGGTTGCGGGAGATTACGATGTCTTGCGCGAAATACCGGAGGACAGAGTTATCGGACTCGGTTGTGTGGATTGCCGGAGCGAACGCATTGACGCGCCGGAGGAAATTGTCGCGCGGGTTGAGAAGGCGCTCGAATTTGTATCGCCCGAGCGGCTGTTTATCCATCCGGACTGCGGATTCGCGCCCGGCAGCGCCGCGGACATTCCGATAGATGAAGCCTATCGAAAACTTTGCAACGAAGCCGTCGCGAGTGAGAGGCTGCGGGAGAAATACGCGTAATCTTTATTGGGACTTACACAGTTAAAAGCGGTCGCGATCGGCATGTCCACTGTAGGAGCGATCTCCAGGTCGCGACCGGCATGCCCACTGTAGGAGCGATCTCCAGGTCGCGACCGGCATGTCCACTGTAGGAGCGATCTCCAGGTCGCGACCGGCATGTCCTCTGTAGGAGCGATCTCCAGGTCGCGACCGGCATGTCCTCTGTAGGAGCGATCTCCAGGTCGCGATCGGCATGCCCACTGTAGGAGCGATCTCCAGGTCGCGACCGGCATGTCCTCTGTAGGAGCGATCTCCAGGTCGCGACCGGCATGTCCTCTGTGGGAGCGATCTCCCGATCACGACCGCCAATGCGCGGCTGCGTAAGCCCTATTTATTTTACATTCCTCCCCATCCATGCTATAATAAAATCTTCGTAAGATAATGTGATGCCCAATGTCCAAATGACTCCATTGCGTATCACGCATTACTCGTTAATTCATTTTCGCCATCGCGTGAATTTTCCGGGCATGTCGTGGAATGCCCGCCTTGAAACAGATCCTACAAGGAGATTATGAAATGAAACTTGCATTTTACAATGACTATCAACTCGGTGTGATAAAGGACGATCAGATCGTTGATGCGGGTTCCGCGGTCAGCGGCATATCTCACCATTCGCCGCAGGAACTGATGCAAATGCTGATTGAGGATTTCGGCGACCTCCAATCCGAGATAGAAGGCGCGGTGGCTGGCGGAGACGGCGTGCCGCTCGCGGATGTGCGTCTTAGAGCGCCCCTGCCGAGACCGGGGCAGTTGGTCTGCCTCGCCGGAAATTACATCGAACCCGACTCCCCCGACCGCACGGAATTTAATGCGTTCCTCAAGTCGCCGACGGGTATTATCGGCACAGGTGACACCTCCGAATTTCCGTCAGCCGATGCCAGCGTTTTTCACTTTGAACCCGAGTTGGCATTGGTAATCGGAAAGACGGCAAGCCGGGTTTCGCAAGCCGACGCCATGGATCACGTTTTCGGATACACCCAATTTATCGACGGCTCGGCGCGCGGGTTGCCCGGCGGCTTTTTCCTCGGGAAGAGTTGGCATACGTTCGCGCCGATGGGGCCTGCACTGGTCACGGCGGATGAGATTGAGGACCCGAATGATCTCGGCATTCGGCTTTGGGTGAACGACGATCTTCGGCATGATTTCTCCTCTAGCTCCATGGATCGCTTTATTCCCGAAATGCTTGAGGAGGTCACCAACGTCTTGACGCTTGAGCCGGGCGACGTGGTGTCCACCGGCACCCACCATGAATCGCTATCGCCGATTCAGGATGGCGACACGTTGCGTATGGAAACAGAGGGGTTGGGCCCTGCGTTAACGGTCCATATCCACGATCCGTTGAAGCGGACGTGGGAATAGGATTGGAAGGAGGGAAGCGTGGAAGGCTGAAAGATTGCCTTCCACGCCATCCTCGGCAGGTCGAATCTCGGTAGTTATACTTTGCGCTGCCTAGAATTGCGTGTTTTCAAGCATCTAGTCCGTAGGTGCGGTTTCCAACCGCACCTGCCGTGAACGCACGTCGCGACCTGGAGATCGCTCCTACAAAAAGACGCAGTTTCTAACAGCATGGAGTATAAAAAGCTGGAAGCTAAAAAGTCGGGTTTCTGACCACTAATCACTAGGTTCTGTTGACATTACATCGCAACCGAGCAATCAAGAGCGGTGCACAGACATATCCCTTCGTAGGGGTTGGGTCCCCCAACCCGTCGTCCACGCATTAGAATTGGGGCAACGGGTGGGGGGATCTCGCAACCGGAAGATTAAGAGCGGTACTCAGACACATCCCTTCGTAGGGGTTGGGTCCCCCAACCCGTCGTCCACACATTAGAGTCGGGGCAACGGGCGAGGGGACCTCGCCCCTACGATTGGACACACACGTCACATAAATGTCAACGTAACCTAGCCGCTAAACGCGTATCTGGACAGGTTCGTATCTATACCTTCAGGCGGGGGTTCGCTGCAAATCGATTGCGCGGGTTGTCTCATCCACCCACGTCATCGTAACTTGGATATGGTTCGCGGGAAGCAGATTCGCCATCCGATCCGCCCACTCAATGATGCAAATCCCGTTTCCCTCCAGAAACTCCTCCAACCCAAGGTCGACGATTTCGCCGTGGTGTTCCAGGCGGTAGAGATCGATGTGGTAGATCGGTATTTTCCCCGCGTATTCATTGATGAGCGTATAGGACGGGCTGTTGACAACCTCGTGGGAAGCGATGCCAATCCCGCGAGCAATCCCCTGCGTCAGGCAGGTCTTGCCCGCGCCGAGATCGCCGATGAGCGCGACGACATCGCCGGCATTCAAGATTTCGCCAATCTGTCGACCAATCGCCTGTGTTTCTTCCGGGCTATGTGATTGAAAGATCTCTTTCATAGCTTCCACTCCAAAGACGTGGCTAGTAATTAGCTTCCCTGTTCCCATCCTTCCAATCTTCCCACCTTCCACCCTTCCAAGTTTCTCAATTCACCCTCCTTACACTGTAGACCGTGATGGTGGACGGGTCCTCCGCCAACAGAGCCGTATACCCGAATTCCTCCGTCGCGAATCCGTGATCTTTAAGCAGATCGAAAAACCCATCCGCGTTAGTTCGATTCGGTTCCGCGATTATCGCCGCACCATCGGGGGCAAGATATTCTTGGATTAGCGCGAGAATCGGCTCCCAGTTCCTCTCCTCGTAAACGACATCCGCCGCAAGGATACGCGTGAATCGGCATTTCAAGCACGGCGCCCTCCAATCCATCTGAACGAAGGCTGCTCCCTCTATGCACCCGTTTTGAAGCGCGTTATACCGAGCAAACAGCAGCGCCTCCCGTTCATAGTCAGTAAACAGAACCTTGCCGCCGCCTTGGGAAGCGACGATTCCCGCCAGCCCAAATCCACAACCGATTTCCAAAACCCGTTGGGACTCCAGCGAATCCATCTGCTCCAGATGACGCGCGAGCGCGATTGAAGATGGCCAAAGGTATGCCCAGTACGGGAGGCGTAATTCACCGTCGTTCTCCTCCTTGCTCAACTCATCAAGGAATTGATCCGGCTCAATCACAACAGTTATGGCGATTTTCCGATTTCCCAGTTGGATGATTTCTTGCCTCAGCGGATAGCGATCGGCGAGACGCCGGTGTAACGCATTGACGTGCATGAAAAACCGGTTGGGGACGAACTTTAGTGGTTCTTTTTCTAAGAATTTGGCGCGTACTTGACTAGCACGACAGACCTATTCCAAAATTCCGTAGGTGCGGTTTCTAACCGCACCGGAACGCAACAATTACCATATACTTTTAGAAATTAAACCACTTGATGGTTATGAAATCGCTTGTCGACGCGCGCCAAACTTTCTAACGGCATAGAACAACAGAACAATTAGCGCCCCGGCGACGCCAATCCCGATGAACGACGAGACGCCCAATGCCGCCGGTATGTACCCGCAAACCAACGCAAGCGCGGCGACAGTCAAACTGTAAGGAAGTTGAGTGCGCACATGGTGAAGCGGGTCGCATTCCGTGGCGATGGAACTCATGATGGTCGTGTCGGAGATAGGGGAGCAGTGATCGCCGAAGATTGATCCGTCAAGCACAGCCCCCAAACTAATCGCTGTCGTCAATCCATAAGCGCTTCCGTCAAGCGAATACGCGATCGGAATAGCGGTCGGAATGAGAATCGCCATCGTTCCCCAGCTAGTGCCGGTGGCGAAAGACGTTAGGGATGCCACGATGAAGAGGAGCGCGGGAAACCACAGCGGCGAAACTACGCCTTTAACCGTTGCCGCGAGAAAATCTCCCGTCGACAGTTGGTCGCACACCGCCTTCAAACTCCACGCCAGCACGATAATAGTGGCGGCGAGCAAGCAGCCCTTTAGCCCGGAAACAACCGCAACGCCAATCTCGGCGAAACGTATCCGCGATAGCAGCTTCGCGCAAGCAATCGCCAATACGAAACTGCTCCCGGATGCAATTGCCAAAATTTTGATGTTGTTGGCATTGGATAACGCGTCGCGCCACGCCGATGGCGACAAGATAAATCCCTTGCCGCCGCCATCGATCCAGAAGCCCGCCAGCATGACGCCGAGTAGGCTTCCTATCGGGATAACTGCGCTGAGCGGATGGATATACGCGGACGGCGCCGTTTTCAACCTCGTGAATGCTCTTGAGGACATCAGTTTCGCGTCTTTGGCAATCACGGCGCCGGTCTCTCGGGCAAGCGTTTCCGCTTTTCGCATCGCCCCGAAATCCGCGCCGCTGATGGCATTTGCAAGAACGAAGATAATCGTCATCAGGCAATAGAACCGAAATCCCAGCGCGTCGAAGAACATGGAATAGCCATCCTTCTGTATCCCCAACGAATTGGCGACGTCATTGAACAGCCCGACCTCATATCCGATCCAGGTGCTCACCACCGCCAAGCCGGCGATGGGCGCGGTTGTGGAATCCACGAGATACGCCAACTTCGCGCGACTTATCCGCTGGTTGTCGGTGGCGGGGCGCATCGCCGATCCGACAATCATCGTGTTCGCATAGTCATCAATGAAAACGGCAAGCCCCATGAGAACGGTGGCAAGTTGGGTTGAACGCGGTCCTTTTGCGAATCGCGAGAGCCAACGAATAATGCCCTGAATTCCACCACACACAATGGCGACCGAGATCGTCGACAGAATCAGCGCCATGAAGAGAATGACCAAAAGGTTGAATGATACGAAGACGGACCCCGCAACCGATGCGGATTGGCCGTATACGGAGGGAAACCAATCCCGGATGGATCCAGGCGCGCTTCGTATCGACGAAAGAACAATCCCGACAACTACCGCCAATCCGAGGCTCAGCAGCAACCGATGTGTCGTAATTGCAAACGTAACCGCAAGGAGTGGCGGGACAACGCTATACCAGACAAGCGCGCCTGAACCTTCCAGACGTTGTTCGCCGTACGCCGCGAGGGCGCATACGGCGATAAACGCCAGCCCTGCCGCCACAATTCCTGTCTTTTTCTCTGTCATAAGCATTACGTAGAAGTGTGTGTCCAATCGTAGGGGCGAGGTTTCCTCGCCCGAATTTTAATGTGCGAACATAGGTTCTGTTGACATTTACGTGAAATGTGTGTCCAATCGTAGGGGCGAGGTTCCCTCGCCCGAGCTTTAATGTGCGAACATAGGTTCTGTTGACATTTACGCGAAATGTGTGTCCAATCGTAGGGGCGAGGTTCCCTCGCCCGAATTTTAATGTGCGAACATGGGTTCTGTTGACATTTACGTGAAATGTGTATCCAATCGTAGGGGCGAGGTTCCCTCGCCCGAGCTTTGATGTGCGAACATAGGTTCTGTTGACATTTACGTGAAGTGTGTGTCCAATCGTAGGGGCGAGGTTCCCTCGCCCGAACTTCAATGTGCGAACATAGGTTCTGTTGACATTTGCGTGAAATGTGTGTCCAATCGTAGGGGCGAGGTTTCCTCGCCCGAACTTCAATGTGCGAACATAGGTTCTGTTGACATTTGCGTGAAGTGTGTGTCCAATCGTAGGGGCGAGGTTTCCTCGCCCGAGTTTCAATGTGCGAACATAGGTTCTGTTGACATTTACGTGAAGTGTGTGTCCAATCGTAGGGGCGAGGTTCCCTCGCCCGAACTTTAATGTGCGAACATAGGTTCTGTTGACATTTACGTGAAATGTGTATCCAATCGTAGGGGCGAGGTTCCCTCGCCCGAGCTTTGATGTGCGAACATAGGTTCTGTTGACATTTACGTGAAGTGTGTGTCCAATCGTAGGGGCGAGGTTCCCTCGCCCGAACTTTAATGTGCGAACATAGGTTCTGTTGACATTTACGTGAAGTATGTGTCCAATCGTAGGGGCGAGGTTTCCTCGCCCGAGCTTTGATGTGCGAACATAGGTTCTGTTGACATTCGCGTGAAGTGTGTGTCCAATCGTAGGGGCGAGGTTCCCTCGCCCGAGCTTCAATGTGCGAACATGGGTTCTGTTGACATTTACGTGAAGTGTGTGTCCAATCGTAGGGGCGAGGTTTCCTCGCCCGAGCTTTGATGTGCGAGAGACGGGTTGGGGGACCCAACCCCTACGAAAGGATGTGTCTCAGCGCCGCTGCGATGAAATGTCAACAGAACCTAGCCGCCAATCACGGATTACTTCAAAATCACCATTTTCCGCGTGGCGGAATAATCCCCCGCGGATAGCTGATAGAAGTACACGCCGCTTTCTACCCGTTCGCCGCGCTCGTTCCTGCCATCCCAGTAGATTGCATCCGATTGATGTTCGTAGACCGCGGCAGTCCGATGCCCAAGATCCAGCCTGCGCACTGACCGACCGTTTGCGTCATAAATGGTCAACGTCACGACAGCATCCTCCGCCAACCGATACGCTATCCACGTCTCCGGATTGAACGGATTCGGGTAGTTCGCCAACAGTACCGTTTCCGTCGGTTTCAGAAAAGCCGCGAGCCGTTCAAGCGTCGCAATTCCGCGTTTCATGATGGCGTCCGTGATCGCAAGTGACGCCGCCTCGGTCAACCACGTCTGAACATCTGCCGCGTTGAGCGCTCCAAGCGCTTGCGATTGGACTGAAGGCGCGGCGGGCGCCGCATTGTCGAGCATTCCCGCTACCGCCACCAAATCCAGAATATTGACGACTCCATCTCCATTGACATCCGCCGCCAAATCGGCGCCTTGTTCTCCTAACCGGGAGGCGACAAAGACCAAATCCAAGATATTCACGCTCTGGTCACCATTGACATCCGCCGACACCTGTGGCGGTTCCGCGTCGGAGATGGCTTCAAAGGTGAGACGCTCCTCAATTCCGGCGGCGGACACCTCAACGCGATTGGTTTCGCCATCGGAACCGAAGTTGAGTTGACTTTGCGCACGCCCCTCGATATCGGTCGTTGTATCCGTTACGCCGAGCGTTCCTCCGCCCGAAATGACGCTGAATGTCACCGGAACCCCTGCAAACGGGAGGTCGTTGGCATCCCTGACCTCAACAATCATCACATTGTCTGACGCTGTCAATTCGCCCGAGATTTTGTGAAGCGTCGCCGGGCCGCGGCTGTCAAAATCGACCTGAACCCCTCTGCTTTGAAGATCCGGGATGTGCGTATGGATGGATGGATAACTCAGAGGATTTCCCGTCACAAAAACTTCGTCCTCATCCCCAAGCCCAGTATTTTCTACCAAGGGCGAGAGGTCCGTTATTGTGTTGCCTTCAAGAGTTAACCATTGCAAGTTGATTAAGCCTGCCAAAGCCGAGATATCCGACACCGAGTTCCAGCTAAGAGTTAACCATTCTAAGTTGATTAAGCCTGCCAAAGCCGAGATATCCGACATTGGGTTATTGTCAAGCGTCAAGTATGTCAAATTGGTCAAACCGGCCAAAGCCGAAATATCCGATACAGAGTTGCTGCTAAGACTCAGCCCTGTCAAATTGGTCAAACCGGCCAAAGCCGAAATATCCGATACAGAGTTGTCGCCAAGACCCAGCACTGTCAAATTGGTCAAACTCGCCAAAGCCGAGATATCCGATACTGAGTTGTTGTAAAGATTCAACTCTGTCAAATTGGCCAAGCCTGCCAAAGCCGAAATATCCGATACAGAGTTGCTGCTAAGACTCAGCTCTGTCAAATTGGTCAAACTCGCCAAAGCCGAGATATCCGACACCGAGTTGTTGTAAAGATTCAGTGTTGAGAGGTTGGTGGCGTATTCAAGCCCCGTCAAATCGCTTATGCCGGACTCGGAGGCATTAAGTTCGGTAAGCGTTGCCATGTCACCTTGCGAGATTGGATCGCCTGGCGCTTTGCCCAGCGCCGTTTCAATGCTGGCGCGGAGGTTGGCGTCGGGAATAGCCACCGCTTGCGCGGTTGCGGACAACGGGGCCATGAGGCAAATCAACAGGAATAGGATGGGGCAAAAAGTTCTGATTTTCATCAATTTATCTCCTTGTAGTTGGAAGTTCGCGGCGATAGGTCCCTCAATCGTGCGAATGCTTCCCCTACCAGGGGGAAAATCACCGATGCCATAAGGGATTCCATCGCCATCAATGGATTGAAACCGTCGTTTCAAACAATTGCTCCGGATGTTACAATAATTTTGCCGCTATCATAATCTGAACTAAATATTTACCGATTAATTTGCTCCAATCGTTGCATTATATCTTTCCGCCGTTTTCACGCATTGCGGAAATCGATCACGGTCTCGCGATACGCTTCGGGAAGCCCGATGTCGAAACGTCTGCCCTTGAGAACATAACCGGAAAAATTATCCTCCTTCCGCAGCGTATCGAGGCAGGGGGTCAACTGAAACTCTCCTCTTTCGCGGAGATTATGCGCGATGTTTTCTTCAAGGTAGTCAAAGATTTGCGGCGCCAGCACATACAGTCCAAAAACAGTGAGAAACAGATTGTCCTCCATTCTATCGACATGCAGGCGCCGCCGCGCGTATTCCCTAGTGGGTTTCTCATAGAACTCCGTTATCGAAAGAAGCGAATCCTCCTGCCAAACGCCGTTTACGCAACCGAAATTGTGAACCTCCTCCAATGAACTTGTCTTCAGCCCGACGACGCTATGGCCAACCCGGTCATAGACATCCAAAAGTTGCCTCGTGCAGGATGTTTCACCCTCGGAGGCGTACAGATGATCGCCCAACATGAGCAGGAAGGGCTCATCGTTGACCCAATCCTTCGCGCAAAAAACGGCATGACCGAACCCCTCCTGAACCTCCTGTGCGATGACCGTGACTCGCCGCCCAAGATCCATCAGGTACTGGCAGTAGGCTTGGTCCTCTTTGGAAAGTCGGTTGAAGTTTTCGATTGGAGGCGGGATACTGAAGAAATCCTCGAAAAACTGGCGATCTCTGCTTTGGACGATGAGACAGACCTCTTCGATTCCCGCCTTTACCGCTTCTTCGATCAGTACCATGATGGCAGGTTTCGCCCTTCCCTCGCGGTCAATGATAGGGAACAACTCCTTTATGATGCCCTTTGACGCCGGAAAGAGACGAGTGCTGAAACCGGCGGCGGGAATTACCGCTTTTCGCACGCGACGTCCCGCCTCAATCACAAGTTCAAGGCACGGCATCTTTAGGTCGCGTTCAATAATGTCGATGACTTTCCGCTGGCTCTGCTTGTCCGCCACGATGAATTGTGCGGAACCATCGCCTTGGGAGCCGACCCCCTTGCCGCCCAGAATATGCGGTTTCAACGGTTCATAGTCAAGGAGTTTGTGCAATACCGGGGAGGTCAGTTGTGACGGGCAGGCGGGTTGAAGGTGAGCGTCGAATTCCGCTTGCGCTTCCGTCATCAGTTCGCCGATTCGCGGCGCGTCTCCATCCCGCAAGGCATCGAAGGCGGCATTCGTCAATCTGGCGCTGATGGGTCCAAGGTACTCCTGAACATTCCTTTGCAGCGGGTTTTCCGCGAACGGATAGCAACGATTGAGCGCGCTCAATATCTCTTTCGTGTCTTTGCCGGCGGCGAGATCCACGATAACAAAGTAAAGATCATTCGGCACATTGAATTCCTTGACATCAAGCCGATCGCCATCGTAAATCATCATGACGGGCCTGCCATAAGCGCAGCCCTGGTCCATTCTGCCGCATCGAGAAGGGGTGGTGATTTCACCGATATAGGCGGATTCCATCTCGCCTCGCGTCGTCATTTTCAGATCGTAGACGCGGTTAAAGGCGCGAGCCACCAGCACGCAGATTGCGGCGCTGGACGACAACCCCTTTTTCACGGGAAGATCGGTGCGATAGTTGTCGATTTCGATCCCGCGTACGCGGTAGTGCGTCAGAATTTGGTGAGCGACGCCGGCGGCATAGCTAAAGAACCCCCCTTTTTCCGCTTCGGCGAGAAGCGCGTCCCGTTCCATTGGCAACTCAAAGGGGCCCTCCCGTTCGCCATCGCTCAGCGTTGCGCGGAAGATAAGCTTCGTGGGATGCGGCTTCACCTCGGCATACACCCCTTGGTTGGTGCTGGTAATCAGCGTGTATCCCTTTTCCAAACCAGCGTTGATGCGACGATAGCCTCCCGCCCAATCGCTATGCTCGCCAAAAAGGCATATCCGGCCGGGAACAAAAATCTTCATAACTTTCCTCACACGATTATGGGACAGTTTAGCCAATGAAACGATATTCAAAGATATTCTATAACAATTCCCGATGCGTTGTCTATAGATTTCGGTATGCCGCAAGCTATTCGAAATGAAACCATCAAACGAGTGGATAGCGAGTGCGATAGAGATCCCGTTTTTTCCTCAAAACTCGGTTTCTTTCCGGAATCAGAGTGGCTTCAAGGCATCGCTTTAATGGTTTATTTCCTAAGTATTTATGGCGTATCAGAATTGATTAAACGCCGGACCGGCAGGAGGGATCTCCCGATCTCGACAGCAAGGAATTGGGAATTCGCTCATGTCGAATGGTCGGGATCAGGAGATCCCTCCTACAGCATCAATATGTATACCTTTGTCCATTCACTCCACAAGAGTCGCCGCAATCCAATAAGATTACCCCTAGGCCGGATATTCACATTTGACAAAAGGTTGGCGAACAGTTATAATCATGGTACTGTTACTCGGGTGTGGGAGATTTGAATGATTTACAGGGGTTTACAACTCGATCGGTTCCAAGAGGACGCTATTCAGGCAATAGAACGCGATCATTCCGTCATTGTCGCCGCTCCGACCGGGGCGGGGAAGACAGTGGTCGCGGAGTATGCGGTTGACAAATGTCTTCAGGATGACCGTCGCGTAATTTACACCGCGCCAATCAAAGCGCTCAGCAACCAAAAATATCGAGATTTCTACGAACAGTACAGTGACCGAGTCGGTATCCTAACAGGCGATGTCGTCCTCAATCCCTATGCCCAGATTCTGTTGATGACAACGGAAATCTTCCGAAACACGATTTTTGACGATATCGAGCGTCTGGCGGACGTTGAAAACGTAATCTTCGACGAGATCCATTACATCAACGATATTGAACGGGGGACGGTGTGGGAAGAGAGTATCATTTTCGCCCCGCAACATATTAAATTTACGTGTTTGAGCGCCACCATACCGAATATCAATCAATTTGCCGACTGGATGCGGAGCATTCGCGAGATTGAAATCGATGTGGTTCAGGAACTTGAGCGGCCCGTGCCGCTTGAACATCACCTCTACCTTGAAGGATACGGCGTTGGGACAATCAATGATCTGGCGCGGAGCCAACAAATAATCGCCAAATTCAAAGACCTCCATGATGATGAGAAAGTTGACGACATCGTTGCCAATGAAATGCCCGACCTGATTCGCGCGGATCTGGTAAGTGACGTTCAGAAGCGCAACCGGTTGCCTTGTCTCTACTTCTGCTTTAGTCGCAAGCAGTGCGAGCGAAACGCCGAAACCTATGCCCACGCCTCCGGGCGCAGTTTTCTCAAAACGGAACAGCGGAAACAAATCCTCACGTTGTTTGATTCGCTTTGCACGCGGTACGGCATTCACGACAATCAGAAAGCGTCGGAGTTGCGCACTCTGATTTCGAAAGGGGTTGCCTATCACCACGCCGGGATGCTGCCAACCTTGAAGGAGGTGGTCGAGCAACTGTTCACCTCCGGGCTAGTCCAGTTGCTATTCACGACGGAAACCTTCGCCGTGGGCATTAACATGCCGGCGTGTACGGCGGTATTTGAAAGCCTCGAAAAGTTCGATGGCAACAGTTTTCGCTACCTGAAAGCGCGCGAGTATCATCAGATGGCGGGACGCGCCGGGCGGCGCGGCATCGATCCCGTTGGTTACGTCTATGCCAGAGTCAATCCTCGATTTGCGGACGTTGAGAAGGTGCGAAAAATCACCTCCGATAAGATTGAGTCGATAGGAAGTCAGTTCAACCTCTCCTATTCCAGTATCTTGAACCTGTGTCAAAAGCACGGCGACGACATATACGATGTTTGTACGCTTAGCCTCGGCAATTTCCAAAATTACAGTCGAATTCGCAGAATCGATAAAGAACTTAAGCGCGCCGAAGAGGGGCTCAAGCAAGCGCCGCCGCCAACTTGTGTCCACGAACATCTGGACGCATCGGAACAGGTCGCCGGTTACCTCGACTGCCTCAACGATGTCGCCAGTCAAAAACAAACTCTTAAGGCAAAACGCTTGGAGGTAAAACGGAAATACCGCGGGCGCAAAAACAAACGAACGCGGCTCAAAAAGTTCAATCAGGTCAATCACCGGATGCGGCAAGTCGAGGCGGTCTTACATGACAATCCGTGCCACGGCTGCCAGCGATTCACGCTCTGCCATCAACAACATCAAGCAATCGAGCGATTCACGACTCGAGTTGAAACCCTTGACCAAGAGCGCGATCACTTTGAGCGCTTTCAGGAAAGACAGATCGCCTCGCGTCTAAAGGCGCTTGAAGAACTCGGTTACGTGGAAGGAACCGAACTGTTGCCCAGAGGAGAGATTGCCTCGCGGATTTCGGGTTATGAGATGCAAATCTCGCTGTTGCTGTTTGGCGGCTTCTTTGAGAAGTTGAGCGAAGACGAGATAAATGTCCTGATGATGGCGATTGTGTCCGAGCCGCGAAAGGACTCGGGGCGCTTTCGGAAACTGTATGACAACCGATTAAAAGGGATTCTGAAATCGGCAGACCGGGAGATGGAAAATCTGCGTGTCCTGGAGGCATTGCACGGCGTCGCGGAGGTCACGCCGAGGTTTGAAACCAAGTTGAGTACGGCCATGCTCGCTTGGAGCCGAGGTTGCGACTTTGAAGAACTCCACAGGTACGCCGATCTTGCCGATGGCGATTTTGTCCGTTCGTTTCGACTTGTGATAGACTTCCTCCGACAGACGCGTCGCGCAATGGCTGGACACGCCGCGCTATTGGACAAACTGGACCGATGTGTGGCAAGAATCAACCGGGATGTGGTTGATGCGGAGCGTCAATTACGAATGGGACAAACCAACGCGCCTCCCACCGAGATAGCCGCCGAACCGGACGAGGTTGCCGAGGCGAGCGGAAACTTGGGGGCGATCGGCGATGCAAGCGGTGCGTCCTGAGAATCGACTATCGGCGCGCAACGCGGCGGCACGCACGCAATACTCTTCGTAGGGGTTGGGTTCCCCAACCCCATTGGGAATCAAGTTATACTTTGCGCTGCCGAGAATTGCGTGTTTTCAAGCATCTGGTCCGTAGGTGTGGTTTCCAACCGCACCTACGGTATGGGGGGCGGACGAATTCCCTTAACTTAATCTCAATGGGGATTCGGGTTCCTCAACCCGTCTGTCAGGCGCGGCAACCCTTTACGTCCAATTCCCGTTGTGTCATGATGACCGTGAAAAAATCTTGACATTTTTCCATAAATGCGGGTATAACAATACTATGCCCAACTATGATGCAATCTTCAAGCACGTTACCGAAGAATTCCCGCACGCCTTGGCGCGGCTGGTGCTCAAGACATCGGAGATTGAAATCGGGGAACGGCTCGGCACAGAGCACGCTACGGTGGAAGTGCATCACAGCGATATGTCGTTTCATGTCCGCCTGCCCGATGAGGAGGCAATCCTGCATATAGAGGCGCAGACCGACGACAGCACGCATAAATCGATGCCACTGCGGATGCTGGCGTATTCAAGTTTTCTTGCCCACAAGCATGAGAAGAATGTCTATTCAACGGTGTTATATTTCCGGCCCCCTGCTGGACGACGCGACCCGGGTTTTTACGAGTATGGAAACGCGCAACGCGGCGGAGTGCGGTTCCACTATAACGTCCTCCATATCTATGAGTTGGAAGGCGAGGCGTTTTTGGATCCGGAGGCTGTCGGGTTGCTGCCCTTCACCGCGTTGATGAAACCCCCGGCGGACACGACACCTAAAGCTTGGATTGAGAAGTGTCATGCAAGAATCGCCTTTTTATGAACACGTTATCGCACAAGGCGTGGAGCAAGGGGCGCGCCAAATGAGCATTGAAAATACGGTGGCAGTTCTTGAAGCGCGTTTCCCCGGCGTTGATGTGAACGCCCTTAAACCTAGACTTGAAGCCATCGCTGACATCAACCGCCTCAAGCAGGTCAGCCTTAACGCTTCGCTTGCGCCCTCGTTTCATGACTTCCAAGAGGGTTTAGAGGCATAAATGAGGACATCGCCGCACATATCGGAGCGGAGGGATGGCACACAACGATAAGCGCCAATTTGAAAGGGCGCGAAGAATTTGTCTTGCCTCAAAAGGTGGATTATGTTACAGTAATCTACTTGAGAGCGTCAACCCATAGATAACGCAAAGTATAGATTTATGATGTTTCTCTTAACGTTGTACATTAATCCCGCGCTCCGTGATGAGCGCCATACCGATCGGAGTTCAGAATGAATAAATGTCTAAAGGTGGGTATTGTGTCGATTGGGCTTGCCGCTTTCCTAATCAGTTGCGGCAGCCACAATGAACATCTCTCCAAAGGTAAAGAACTTATTAAATCCGACAGGCGGCGCAAAGAGGAACGCGCTGTCGCCCAGTTCAAATTGGCAATCCGGCAAGAGCCGACCAATGCCGAAGCCCATTATCTACTCGGGTTCTACGATTCGCAAGATTTTTACGACGCGGAGTCCTCTCTGGAGAACTGGGAGGAGCATCGGGAAAGGGCAAGCGCCGAAAATCGCGGCGAGCACATGTTCCTCGCTTATCGGCAGGAAAAAAGCAAGTATCTTGAAATCCTTGTGTTCGAGACGTTGAGACGTAATGAGCCGGGCGTTCAAAACGCGGCGCTGAACGCGCTTAAACGAATTTACAACCAAGGAGATCGCGAGAAATTGCTACGATCTTTGGAAAAAGCGATTAAATCCAAGGACAATCGGGATCGACACGACGCGCATTGGGCGCTCGCTGAGATCGGGAAGGATTCTCCGAGCACGATTGTGCCAATGCTAATCGAGTTGCTTGACCACAAACGCAAGGAAACGCGCCTAAATGCGGTTAAGGCGCTGGGCGAAATCGGAGACGAAAAGGCGATACCGGAATTGGTCAAGATTGTAGATTCCGGCTCGGCAAAACGCGCCAAGGACCGAGAAACCCCCGAGGTGCGGCAATTAGCCGTCGAAGCGCTGGGGAAAATCGGAGGCGCCGCTGTTAAAGAATTGGTTAAGATTGCCGAAAATAAAGGCTCTTCATTGCGTGTCGATGCAATTCAAACGCTCGCCAAACTCGGCGATGAGCGCGCTGTCGATCCATTGCTGAACGCTTTGAGCGAACAGGGCAGCCGCGAAATTGAAATCAAGTTCTGATGCATCTGTCCAGTCATAGAGCGAAAAAAGTATGTTTCTTGCTCTTAAATCTATAGTCCGTCACTTACAGGACTTACGCAACTGAACATTTAAAGGTTCTGGCGCGGCGGGGCAAGATGCCCCGCCTACGGCGCCAACTTGTCGTTTCTGTCTAAGTCCGGAATCCATCGGCAGAGTGGCTGACGAGCGGACGCACGCGTAGACGGGGCATCTTGCCTCGTACACAGCAGCGCCCCGCCGTTTCTGTCTAAGTCCGGATTCCATTGGTCGAGTGGATGACGAGCGGGCGCACGCGTAGACGGGGCATCTTGCCCCGTACACAGCAGTGCCCCCGCCGTTTCTGTCTAAGTCCGGATTCCATTGGTCGAGTGGACGACGAGCGGGCGCACGCGTAGACGGGGCATCTTGCCCCGTGCGCAGCAGTGCCCCGCCGCTACTGCGTAAGTCCCGACTTAATCGTACAAACCGCAGTTCAGACAATTACGTATATTTTGACAAGGAGATTTTATGCTTGTAAAAATTCAATCATTACTTTTTATTTTTGTCCTTCTATGTGCCGTTGGGTGTGAGAACCGCTATTATGACGAACAGTTTAAGATTGAGGTGCAGCAGTTGGATAGCGATCTTGAAAATCGATGGTCTACAAACGGTGTGGTGGTCAAATCGGTTGATGCCAACGGTCCTGCCGCCAAAGCGAATCTTGAAGAGGGCGAGCTAATCTCCTACGTCATCGGTGAATATTCCTTCGGCGGCGGAGGGAATTATGGACGCGCCGCAAAGAATTCGATGCGTGACGATAACAACCTTATCGTCCGCTTCGCCGATCGCGGCGCGGTGCGACTTGCTGTCCGACGGAGCGGCGATAAGACCGGACTAAAGGTTGATGGAAATGTTATCAGTGAAGTAAAACAGGGGAGCCCGGCAGCGAATGCGGACATACGCGTAGGCGATAGGGTTGACGCGGTCATTGATGAACGCAAGATTCGCACAATTGATGATTATAAGAAGGCGATTGAGGAGTTTACGAAGCACGGCTCCAAACTCACGTTCCGAACGACGGAATTGGCGGGCGTTAAAATTGCGGCGGTCGAGGCGCTGGGCGAACTCGGCGATGCGCGAGCCATTGACCCCTTGATGGACATTTTGGAAGAGAGCGGGGACCTGTCGCTCCGCAAACCGGCTGTTAGGAGTTTGGCGCGCCTCGTTGAATTTAGCCAATCGAGCGCCGACTCTACGGCAAGAGTTCAAGCGCTACGCGAGAAGATTGGTGAGGGACGGTTGGTTGCGTTAGCTCAAAAATACATTAAACGCGCGGTTGAACCCGACCAAGAGATACGCCGCACCTGTATCGGCATTCTGGGTGTACTCAAGCCGCAATCCGCGATTGAAGTATTGACTGCCGTTATGGAGGATGGCGGCGAAGTGCCGGGCATTCGATTCCAAGCGGGACTTGGCTTGAGCCAGATCGGAACCGACGCCGTTGATTCGCTTATTGCCGCATTCGATCGCGGCGATGCGAACGTCAAGGATATAGCGGCCTCCGCGCTTGGCAACATCGGCGGAACTCGGTCGCGAGATGTCTTGATTGAGGCGCTCGATTCGTTAGAGGAACTTACCATTCGGTTGACTGTCGTGGACGCGCTCGCCAAAATCGGCGATGCGCCCGCAATTCGAGCGCTTCAGAGCCAGAAGGAACGATTCCAAGACGAAAGTAGCCTGAATACGTTCCTCAACGAAGTATTGGGGCAACTTGAGGCAAAATCGATGTAGTACTAATTCCGAATCGATAAATTTCACACATCGGGCGACTACAGCAGAAGCCTCATCAAATGAGACGTAGGGAACAACGATCGTTGTTCCCTACATAAGTGCGTAAGTCCTATTCCATTCATCGGAATATCGGAATTGACAGTTCCCCGGCGTTCACCGGTCCGCCGCGAATGGGGCGTTGATTAAGAGAAGTCGGCTTGCTGTCCCGCCCATTGATGCTTACCCCATCCATCTCTCCTCAATATCTTCCTACATGACCGCAATATGCGAAAAACAGCCTGCAAAGTAAAAATCTGCGGCACAACCAGCGTTGCGGATGCGCAGATGGCGGTGGACGCCGGTGCGGACTATTGCGGGGTCGTCCTTGAGGTGCCCTTCTCCGAGAGATCTGTCGCCATTGGTACGGCTGTCGAAATCGCGCGGCACACGTCAATTCCGACCGTTATCCTTGTGTTTGACCGAGCGACCGACCGGGTTCGGCACGCCGTAGAGACAATCCAGCCATTCGCAATCCAGTTATTGGGTCACGAAACGCCTGATGAAGTTCGGCGACTCAAGCGGCAGCTTGCTTGTGAAGTTTGGAAGTCCCTTTTTCTTCCTGTCGGCACGAGCGAGAAACCGGAACTTGAACGCCTTCGCCTTGATATGCAGGCATACACCGACGCAGGCGCGGACGCAATCTTATTCGATACCGCCGAGATTGGCTCGGGCAAAATCCGTTTCGGCGGGACAGGCAAAACCGGCGACTGGGATAGCGCCAAAGAGTTAATTTCTACATCCACGATTCCTGCCTTTCTTTCCGGTGGAATTCGCGCCGAAAACGTCAGACAAGCAATCGAAACGGTTCATCCCTACGGGATCGATCTCTGCTCGGGTGTTGAATCGGTTAAGGGTTCGCGCGACGCGCGAAAACTACGTTTACTCATGGACGCGGTTAGACAGAGCCGAGAACGATAGAACCTCTCTCACTCCATTGTATCCCATAGGTACAGATTGATAGTCCGATCTTTTGCCCTGGCAAAAACGGGAAAGGTCTCGACAAGTCTTGCTTTGCGACGTATCCACTGACGACACTCTCTTCCCGAATCAAAAACACCGAAAGTTCCCGCGTCAATTACAAACCATACTCGCGCGCCTTCCGCCCCCCACTTCTGTTCCAGTTCCATTCTTTTTTCCAACACCTCTTTGATCGCGGTTGGCTTGAGTTCCGGCAGATAGTATTGGCTCATCTGCGGGAGAGAGAGGACAACTCGATCATTGTCCTTCATCTCTGATCGGATTGTTGAGAATGCCTCGCGCCATTTTGGGCGTCCGCCGTTTTCGACATTGAAGTAGAGGTAGTTCTGAGAGAGCATTGTGACAATGATGACGCACGGCAGCACGGCACGGACGACCGCGGGAAGCGATTTTACCCTCGAAATCCGATCGCAGCCGATAGCGCAGAGCAAAAAGTAGGCGGGAGTCGTAAAAAAAAGATAGTAGCCGGCGACGTTCTGGAAGCGGGATGCAATCAGAAAAAGCGCGAGCGGGATGCCGGCGTAGCAAACCAAAAACCGCACGGCGTTTTCCACCGGTTTGGCAAATAGCGCGAAGAGAGCCGTCACCGCGACCGGTATGCTCAAACCGTACACAAGGGTGAAGATGATATAGATTGGGCTTCGCTGCCATTCGTTCAATCCCCAGCCTGACACTAGCCAACTGCGAAATTCCGGTAGGATAAACACAAAGAGCGGGATTGCGAACGGCAGAAAGAATATCAACAAATTGCGCCATCGAAGTCCCGCCGGAAATCCTGTATTTTTTTCACCGGATGGGGGGAGTGAATGAGGCTCTTTCACGGTTTGGCCGAACGCCCGCCGCGCGCGCGGAAACAGTTCCACTAACTTGAAGCTTATTGCGTATCCCGCAAGAGCCGGGATGATAAATACGGAAAGCGTGTGGGACAGGATTAAGCAGATGACCGAGCAGAGCGAACCAATCACGATCAAGGGACGGTCGCGTTGTATGGCGAGATAAAAGCTCCATGCGGTCAATATGCCAAATAGAAACGTGAAGCTGTACCCGCGGGCGTTCTGGGACCAGAACAGATGCCAGTTTGACAGCGCGACAAAGCAAGCCGCGAACATGCCGACCCGCGTGTTGACCAGTGAGCGTCCCATAAGGAATATCAGCGGGATTGACGCTATACCGGCGAGGCAAGGCACAAAGCGCGCGCCCCATTCGTCCCCTCCCCAAACCGATAGCGAGAATTTGACAGCGAGATACGGAAGCGGGTTGATTACCAAGTTGTCCAATGACAGTTGCCGGGAATAAAATATCGTCAATACTTCGTCCATCCACAGACTCCACGCGCCCAAATTCCAGAAACGAAGTATCGCGCCAACAAGCGCGATTGGCACGACGACGCACAGACTCCGGAAGCGTGAATAGTCGGCAGTCTGCTTGTTATTTGAGCAAGTTTTTGATGAAAAATTCAGCATTTTCCGTTCAATTGAGAAATGAAAACAGGGCTAACTTTCGTAAGCTCGGCAAGCGTGAACTGTCTTTACGTGGCACGATTGGCGGGAGGCAAGACGACTGGAGAAAAGGAATTTCCGATATGGCATACAATTTGCGCAGTAGGAAGAATCGTAGATTTGATTGGCGAATTGCCATTATATCATGGTAAGGAGCGAATAACAATCAAGATTCTACTTAATTGGCGCTTACGCGGCAACCGGAGGCGCGATTCGGAAATCGATCGCCCGAACGGGCGGCGTACAGCGGTTTGCGGCACACGGAGCGTGCCTGCCACTTTGAATTAATGGCATATAGTTTTGGCGAGGAAATTACTTTTTCGGTAAAATGCGTTTTGTGCTTGATCTGATTTTTGTATTGTGCTAGAATGAAAAAAGTGTTATGTTCTCAACCATACACCGTGAAAAGGGGGTTAGTATGCAAAAACACAATATTTCGGAATGCGATCGACGCTTCCGAGAGAGGCTTAGGTTTTTAGATAGTAATCGACAACGATATGTTTTGTGGGCGATAGCGCCGTTGGTCGTTTTATTGTTGCCGGGAATAGCTCTTGCCGAAGAAGCTTCCCCGATCAAGTCTGGAGATACCGCGTGGCTGCTCACCGCCACCGCGCTGGTTCTGTTCATGACCATACCGGGATTGGCGCTATTCTATGGCGGCTTGGTACGAAGGACCAATGTGCTATCCGTGTTAATGCAATGTTTCGCGCTCACGGGGCTAATCACCATTCTGTGGGTCTTGCTTGGTTATAGCCTTGCCTTTGATACGACAGGAATGAGTAAAGGCGCGATAAATCTTAATTCGTTTATTGGGGGACTGGGCAAGATATTCCTTAAGGGTATAGACGTAGACACTGCGTCCGGGACAATTCCGGAAACGGTGTTTCTTACGTTCCAACTCACCTTTGCGATTATCACCCCGGCGCTCATCGCGGGCGCCTTTGCCGAGCGCATGAAGTTTTCCGCGGTGCTCTGGTTCTCCGGTATTTGGTCGCTGATTGTGTACGCGCCCATCTGCCACATGGCGTGGTCGGGTGACGGATCGCTCTTCGGAGACATCATAGGCGCGCTTGATTTCGCCGGCGGCAACGTGGTACACATCAACGCGGGGGTCGCCGCGCTGGTAGCCGCCATAATGATCGGGAAGCGAATCGGATATCCTACGCTGCCAATGCCGCCCCACAGCTTGACACTGACCGTCGTCGGCGCGTCTATGCTTTGGGTCGGATGGTTCGGCTTTAACGCCGGTAGCGCTCTGGCCGCCGACGGCGCCGCAGGCATGGCGATGCTTGTCACCCAGATTTCGACCGGTACCGCGGCGATTACCTGGATGTTCGCCGAGTGGATAAAGCATGGCAAGCCGAGTGTCTTGGGCACCGTGACGGGAGCAGTGGCTGGTCTTGTTGCCATCACGCCCGCTTCAGGTTTTGTTGGTCCTATGGGCGCTTTGGTCATCGGCATCGCCTCCGGTCTCATCTGTTTCTGGGGCGCGACGAGTCTCAAACAGAAACTGGGCTATGACGACTCGCTGGATGCCTTCGGCGTGCACGGCATCGGTGGTATCGTCGGCGCGCTGTTGACCGGTATTTTTGTCGCCCAAGGCTTGGGTGGCGGTGGCTTGGCGGAGGGTGTCAGCATCGGCGCCCAGTTTGTCAAGCAACTCATCAGCGTTGTGATCACGATTGTCTGGAGTGGGGTGCTCTCCTTTATTATCCTCAAGATTCTGGACGCGATTATCGGACTGCGCGTCGAACCGGATGAGGAAAGAGAAGGGTTGGATCTCGTGCTGCACGATGAGCGGGGTTACAATCAGTAGCCGGCGGTTCGTATCGCGTGCCGCAGGAAAACTGGCGATAGTTTGAGTTCGACGCTTCGCATTTATGCCGCATGTTAGGCCGACATTTCAATCGCGATTGTGTTGGAAATCGGCCTACATACGGCGTTTCGATGTTATGGTGGATCATAGACCTCATAAATTGTACTAAGGTAAAAAGGGAGATTAACCCATGAAAAAACTGGAATGTGTAATCCGCCCTTTCAAGCTTGATGAAGTCAAAGAAGCTCTCAACGGCGTTGGGGTTCACGGGATGACCGTCAGTGAGGTCCGGGGTTTTGGAAGGAGCCGAGGGCATACAGAGCTTTATCGCGGAAGTGAATACACAATTGAATTCGTGCCCAAGTTGAAAATAGAGATCGTCGTCGCGGAAGAAAACGTCGATAACGTGATAGAAGCGGTGCAGCAGTCTGCCTCGACGGGCAAGATTGGAGACGGCAAAATCTTCGTTTTGCCGGCTGAGGAAACGATTCGCATCCGTACAGGCGAGAGAGGGCCCGAAGCCATTTAACTTAACTAGACGAAAGAACGTAGCGCGTATCTTCCCGAAACCGGGGCTAACCATGTTAGTTGGCGGCTGGAAGATATGCGCGGCGTTTTGTCACTCCCGCCGCTTTAGCCTCCCAACAATCCCTCCCGTAATTTCCGGTAAGCGCCTCAATTGCGATCCCAGTCTAATTCCGAAATCTATTAGTTACAAGAGCCGGCAGTTTGTAGTTGCTCAATTCATTGAGCGCTTCTGATTGATTGTAACATTTAGATTTTGGATTCGTATCAACATACTTGCAATCAGCAGGTCTGATAATCGTTAGGAGGAACAATTACAATGAGAACTTTAGCAACATTGGTTATAGTTTGTACTCAGGATGAGCTCTACGCGAATTGCGACGAGGTGATACAATTACAATGAGAACTTTAGCAACATTGGTTATAGTTTGTACCCTACTCAGTGTAGGATGTAGCAATGAAAAATCGGATTACGACGCAGGAATAGAATCCTACAATCGCGGACACTATTCAGTTGCCCTTTCCAATTTCGAGTCAAGAGCAATGGAAGGCGATCCTGTCGCGCAATTCTGCCTCGGTTATATGTACAATCACCGTCAGGTTCCTGTTCCTAAAGACTTGCAAAAGAGAAAAATTGCAGAATGGTATAGAGAGAATGCCGAAAAATGGTATGAAAAAGCAGCGGAACAAGACTATGCTCCCGCACAAAATAATTTTGCCGTAATGTACTTCCTGCACGCAGAAGAAGTCAGAAATAAATTATTTGCTGGTGAAGTTACATCCAAGTGGCTAGACCTAAAAAACTTCCAAAAGAACTCTACGATCGCTGATCAGTGGTTTCAAAAAACAGCGTTACAACAAAATAATCGTATCGCGCAGTATAATCTTGCTTTAATATGGTATCAGCAGGCATTAATTTGTGATGGAATTGCCAGCAAAAAGGATGAAAACCTTACTCTTCTCTCTGAGATTACGGAACATCCAGAAATTCAAAAGATTTTAGAAACAGATCCAGAATACGTAGAGTGGGAAGAAGTCGTTGCCACGGCACGCGACGTGGTTAGTAATTCACCTGCTAATACCATAGAAGCGTATAAAGAGGCTGTAAATTGGTTTACAAAGGCAGCAGATGGAGACAAAAACGCAACAGACAACGGAGGCAAAAATGCATTAGACAGAAGTTATGCTCCGGCGCAGTTTTTTCTAGGTGAGATGTACTATAATGGTGAAGGAGTGGAAAAAAACCTTACTGAAGCCAAGAAATGGTATACAAAGGCTGCAGACAAAGGTGATGCTCGGGCACAATTCAATCTCGGCATGATGTACTATAATGGTGAGGGAGTAGCCAAGAATCTCACAGAGACCGAGAGGTGGAAAGAAGCTTTCGAAGAGTATGAGAAAGCAGCAGACAGAGGTTATGAGAACGGAGTGGACAAAGGTGATGCTCGGGCACAATTCAATCTCGGCAAGATGTACTATGATGGAAAAGGAGTGGGGAAGGACCTCACAAAAGCAGTGAAGTGGTATACAAGGGCAGCGAGGCAAAAACACGCTTCTGCCCAAAATAACCTTGCCATAATGTATAATAAAGGTGAAGGAACTAAGCAAAACTCTGAAGTCGCCACAAGATACTTTTTTGAAGCAGCACAGCAGGGCAATGCAATTGCACAAAGCAACGTCGGTGACTTGTTTAAAGAAGGGCTAGATGGAATTACCCAGGATAACCAAGAAGCGTATTATTGGTATAGTTTGGCGCTTAAGAACGAAGTTGGTCTGGAAAATGCAGTAAATGCTAACCTTGTGAACGAAGTAAATGATCGACGTGAAACAGTCGGAAATCGGTTGACTGAACCGGAAAAAAATAAGATTCAAGAACGGGTTGATAAATGGAAACCGAAAACCTTAGTGGGGGGCGGGACAGGATTCTATGTTAGCAAAGATCACATTCTAACAAACGCACACGTTGCTAGAAGGCGTAAGGAACCTAACAAAGAGTATGACGAGATCCGCATCAATTTTCGTTTCGTAAAAGAGAAACCAGGTTCAGTAGATTGGGATGTTGATTTGGCGCTGCTCGTTGACCCATCTAAAGAAATGGACTCTTTTGCCAAATTTAGAAATAATCGTGTTGAAGTTGGTGAAATGATAGCCTTGTTTGGATATCCGATGAGTTTCGACTTGTCCTACTCTGGCAACGGTACATCAGGGCAAATCAGTGGACTGGCCGGGGCAATACGCGATCCGACTCGTCCTGACTATGAACTTTTTTCTCAGAATCTCTTTCAGCACACTGCTCCTCAGCAAGGTGGCAACAGTGGAGGTCCGGTTTTTGACCTTGCGGGGAATGTGGTGGGAGTTGCTGTGAGCAGCTGGTACGCGGTGGCAATAGAAAACGTCAGTTTCGCCATCAAATCCAATGTCGTTATAGAATTTCTCCGGAAAAACGGCATTCAGCCTGCGCCGGGAGATTTACAGAAGCGAAAGGACGACCTCACGGACATCTATGAGAATATTTATGAGGAAACGCGAAAATTTACGGTTCCGGTGTGGTGCTATAGGAACAAAAGTGCGGCCCCCTTGCCGGTGGTGGAAATCCACATTAATGAACTATAAAAGTAAACGTCAAGGGTGCCGGACCATTGGCGCTAGTTTGAAATTGGGAGATTTACAGGTAAAACATCCCTTCTTGGCTTTGCTTTGTTGCGAACTACATTATAGTCATGAGACGATTTCCTTGATTCCGCCGTTAATTTGAGTAGCGGTAGTTATCAAATAACGGGAGGAGATCTCGACTCATGACCATAGAAGATTTTACCACAAAACTTTTCTGTTATATGAGAGGAAAACACTCTTATGGACCTAACGCGACAACCGCCGCGACGCCCGTCAAACCTCGGTATCGGGGGCATTGTCGGGGCGGCGCGAATGACTGACAAGGCTAGAGCGCACAATGACGAGACGCTCGGGGAATTTCTCTACGGCGAAGATTCGGGATTGGACCGCAAAATCTTGGCGCTTCTCGGCATCTCGGCGGAGGAGTTTGCCGAAGCCGCGGACGAAGATGATGACCAATCCTTGAACAAGTGGATTGACGAACGTACCCGCGATTCGCGGCAAGCGATTGACGAATTCAACTGCACCGAATTGGGACGCCTGCCCGAGACGGAGGAATACAAGCAACGTTTGAAAGACCGCATTGCCAGATACGCGCCGGGACGAACGGATGTCAAGACCATTATACAGTCGATCGAATTGGATGACTGGGGCGGGTTCTGGCAGAAGGACTTGACGAAGAAACCGCCACGAAGCCCACGCGCCAAAGATGTCGCGGGAATCTTCGGGGTGGTGAGAATGGCGGACAAAGCGCGCGCGACGCGAGCGGGAAAAAACGGCGAATACCTGTATGGAGAGGATTCCGGACAGGACCGCAGAATTTTGGAGTTCTTAAACGTGTCGGCGGACGATTTCTTGGAAGCGGCTGTCAATAATCCCAACGATTGTGAATTGGGAGAGTGGGTGTTGGAGCAAAACCGCCGCGGACCCAAGGAGATTGACGAGTTCAATCGCGCCATGGTGAATCGGGGGGCGGAGGATGCGGAAGCGCAGGCTTACTTGGAATCCCGAATCCGCGAGATTGATCCGAGCCGCACCGATATTTCCACATGGGCGGAACTTCAAGATCTTGACGATGAACGCAACTTTGGCATCGTCGATCTTGCTCGCCACGCGCCCCGCAGTCCATACAACACGGACGTTGCGGGCATCGCGGGGTTAGCCAGAACACTTGACAAAGCGAGGGCGCTCAACACGGATTCGATCGGCGATTATTGGTACGGCGAGGATTCAGGGCACGATAGGCAGGCACTTCAGTTTCTCGGCGTCACGCCGCCGGAATTTCTCGATCTCGTCAAAAACCTGCCCGGCGACAACGATGTCACGGACTGGATACGGACTCACGCGCCGAAGACTTCTGACGAAGTGGCTGCCTTCAATGACGAGATGGTAAATCGCCGCCCGGTGACCGAAAGGCATCGCGCATTCTTCGCCAAGTTGATTAACAAACTCGATCCGAGTCGAACCGATATTCAGACTTTCTTCGATCTCATGGTTTTCGCCGATGAGAAAGAGTTTGAAAAGCGCATAATATCTCGTTCTTAGATATTGTCGCTGTCCGGGAACATGGCGCTGATGCTTTCCCGATTGTGGATGCGCCGAATGGCTTCGCCAAACAGAGGCGCCACGGAAACAAACCGGATCTTTTCCGGCAGCGAATTCGGATGGTTTTCCACCGTGTCCGTGGTGAGGAGTCGTGTGATGGGGCTGTCATCAATCTTCTGCGCCGCTTGCTCGGCGAGAACGCCATGCGAAACGACAGCGTAGACCTCCTTGGCGCCCCGTTCCATCAACTCTATTGAGACATTGACCAAAGTGCCGCCGGAAATGGTGAAATCGTCGACAATCACTGCCGTTTTGCCGCTGACTTCGCCGATAATCTCCAAGATTTCCGCCTTCTCGTCGTGTTCGGGACGCCGTTTATCCGCGATGGCGACAGAGGTGCGAAGATGGGAGGCGTAACGTCTGGCATCCTTCGCGAATCCGGTGTCCGGCGCGACAATGACAATGTCCGTCAAGTTCATCGTTTCGATCTGTTCGCAAAGCGCACGGTGCGCGTAGAGGTTGTCGACCGGAATACGGAAGAACCCCTGAATTTGGGCGGCGTGTAAATCCATGGTAACGACGCGATCGGCGCCGGCCGCCTCTATGGCGTCCGCGCAGACTCGCGCCCGAATGGAGACGCGCGGTTCGTCCTTCTTGTCTCCCTTCGCGTAACTAAGATACGGAATCACGGCGGTCACGGACTCGGCGCTAGCCCGCTTGAGCGCGTCAATCCAGAAGAGAAGTTCCATAAAATTGTCGTTTGTTGGGAATATGGTGGACTGGACGATATAAACGTGCCGACCGCGAACATTCTCCAAGACTCGGACGAAGGTGTTCCCATCCGAGAACTGGATGACCTCGTTTTTTCCAGCCGCCACGCCGAGATACCGACAAATTTTTCGGGTGAGGCGCTGGCTGCCGCTGCCGGCAAATATCATCATCGGGTTGATATCCATAGATGGCGTTCCACTTTAATCCGTATCGGTTAGTTCCTCGGCCGGTAGCGCGTCCCTACTATATCGCACCTTGTGCCCTCTTTTGACTTCGCCGACACCTTCAATGATATTTACGCGAGACACCCTATCGTTTCGCACCTCGGCAACTTCAACTTGCCCCACCTTCACCGGGACAAAATCGAGCACATCCCCTGTATCCGGATCCGTTAACGGCTCTCCCTTCGCATAAACAGTTAACCGTTGTTGCACCTTGACGCCCATCGCGGAACCGACATTGATGTAAGCGTTTTTCTGATCTTCCGCGTCTACGTGGATAATTGTCCCCGTGATAGGACCTGACGATGCCCTCAAAGCGCTGCGCTGCCGTTTTTTCTCCTGTTCTTGCGCGGCAACTTCCGAAGGCAAAGTAAAATCTGGACCAACATGTTGACGCAGTTTTTTTACCACCTTCAACAACACGTCATCCGTCACCATACCGAGTAGCGTCTGATCGTATTGCGGGGTGCCGAAGGCGATGGCGCTTACCTCTCCCGGACGAACGATGGGGCGAAACTTACGCTCCGCGCGCGGTGATTGTCCAAAGTTGAGTTCGGTGCCTTGTTCTGTGGCGATGGCTTGGAACGCGGCAATTTGCGCGCCGCCAAGTTGATGCCTCTTGTTCGAAGCGACCTCCGGGGCCGCGACCTCTTTGCCGGATGCGCCGTAGAACTGCATCTCCAGCTTGATCCGCGCCGTATAGTTATAACCCAACACCTGCACGCCTGTCATATAGCTGCTAGTTAGACCGCCTTGCCTGCTTCCCTGTTGCAGCGAACGAGAGGCATTCGCTCGCGCTCTCTCTTGTCCGAATTTCCGGACGCTGCCCACAACCAGTGTCTCGGCTCCCAGCTGTTCCGCAAGTAATTTGCGCGCCTCGGCGCGCCTCTTTATATCCTTGCGAGATAATTTCAAATGCTTCATCGCCTCAAGAATTTCACCTTGGGAGACGGGTTCATATACGCCCGTCGTCTTAAGTTTCCGATTCAATAAACTCGTAAACCCGGCTTCAAGATCCCAAAGCCGTTTTTTTCCGCTGAAGATTTCACCGATGATGCCCGGGATGCAGCCGCAGCCGGTGGGCGAATCAAATTGACTGTAGTCGTTGAAATGCAGCACGGCAATGCGCTTGGACGCCCCGAAACCGTTAGAAATGCTAAATCCTAAGGCGAGCAAAACTATCAAGGGCGCGACGATAAAAGCGGGGTTAAGGTGTAAAGTCTGCTTTTTCATGAGAATATCCTCCTTGCTCCTCTGTCCAAAAATGCTATCGAAACCTTGCAAACGTGGAAACACATCCATATATTCTACTTCACCGCAAAATCTCTGTCAAGGTGATTCCTCGAAGATGAGAAGAAACCGAGTTTTTTCGAACGCGGAAACACGCGTTCGCCCCAAATCGCCCGTCAACCCTTGACAGGATAGGCAAATCTGAACCAAAAACTCCGTTTCTCTGAAATGGGCGGCAACTTGCGTTACCAATAATCGCCGCGGATAGCGTCAAATCTTCAATACTCACGGGAAATCGTGATTAGTACACGAGATCCTGAGCCAATTAACCGCAACAACGGGTTTTTGGATTGTATTCTGAATGAAATCAAGGTACAATTTAGACAATCCCGATATTGATCGCGAACTTGTACAAACATAAGGAGTACCGACATGCGACGTCGACGAACCAAAATCATTGCCGCAAGCGCCATCTTGGCTTCCGCGATGGCGTTCCTGGTTGTCGCGGGCATCAGAAACACCAGCATTCGGCATTATACCCCCGATCAGTTGGTCGTTAATGCCGCCCACGTTGACAATAAGGGGGTTCAAGTAGACGGACTCATCTTGGAAGGAAGCCCGAAATGGGATCCGGCGGCGTTTGAACTGACTTTCGCTATACGCGACCGTCAGAGCGAGTCAACAGTCAATGTTATCTACTCGAAACTCAAACCCGACAACTTCAAAGAGGGCGGAAATGTTTTTGTCGAGGGCAAATATAACGCCGAGCGCAACCTTATCACCGCCTCGAAATTGACGACGAAGTGCGCCTCCAAGTATGAAGCCGCCGAAAGCGCCGGAGCGACCTCCGAGTATTGAGGCTGAGTGCATGTTGAAGTATTAGGTTCTGTTGACATTTACGCGAAGTGTGTGTCCAATCGTAGGGGCGAGGTTCCCTCGCCCGAACTTTCGAGATCTCCTTGCCCGAACGTTAATGTGTGAACAACGGATTGGGAGACCCAACCCCTACGAAGATATATGTCTGTGCGCTACTCTTAATCTCCCGGTTGCGATGAAATGTCAACAGAACCTAGCCTCGTAGGTCGGGTTGAGCGGAAATCCGAAAAAATGTGGGACGAGAGAAGATTTCCGATGTTTCAATCCTCCTGGAGCGCAAGGCATTCGAGTAAAACCCGACACCTCATCTGTGGAATCAAGCAAGTGCGATAGCAGTTGTTTTTTTACGTATCACACATTACGCATTACGTATTACTTTACACTCATATCCTTGCCTATGAATCGGGACAACTTGCGTAAGTCCCGGAGGATTAGTGCATGGTGAAGGAATAGAATATGGTAGCGGAAATAGGTCACGCCGCGATATGGCTATCGGTGTTCTCCTGCTTATGGGGGATTGTCCTGCTTTGCGCCGGTCTGCGCTACAGGAGTTACGGCGCCGTCATCAGCGGACGTAACGGCGTAGTTGCCACGTTTCTTCTGATCAGTTTGGCTACGGGAGCGTTGATTTACGGCTTTGTGACCGACGATTTCTCGATGAAATACGTCGCCGAAGTGTCAAGCCATGACCAACCCCTGATGTACAAGATTACCGCGCTATGGGGACGAATGTCGGGCTCCCTCCTGTTCTGGCTCTGGCTGCTCACACTATTCGGCGCAATGGTCGTTTGGCAAAATCGGCGCGCCAAAGATAGACTTGGTGATTATGCTCTGATTCCCGTCTCGACGGTTCAACTCTTCTTCATAATTCTGGTCACCGGGTTGATTGAAGGAGTGTACAACCCGCTGGCGCGCTTCCCAAACAATGCGGCGCTCCCCGACGGCGCCGGAATGAACCCGTTGCTACAGACCCCGAGCATGGCGTTTCACCCCCCAACGCTTTACGTCGGCTTTGTTAGTCTGACGGTGCCGTTTGCATTCGCGGTTGGAGCCTTGGCCGCCGGAGAAACGGGGAGCAACTGGATCTTCCGCTCGCGGCGTTGGATGATAGCTTCATGGCTGGTCTTAACCGTCGGCATCACGCTTGGCGGGAATTGGGCGTATCGCGAACTCGGTTGGGGAGGCTACTGGGCATGGGATCCGGTCGAAAACGCCTCCTTTATGCCGTGGCTGCTGGGCACCGCATATCTTCATTCGGTGATGATCCAAGAGAAACGGAGTATGCTCAAACTCTGGAATATCGTCCTGATTACACTGGCGTTTGAGTTCACCTTGTTGGGAACGTTCATCACGCGCAGTGGGGTAATTTCCTCCGTGCACTCGTTCGCGCAATCGGATATCGGCGGCTATTTCTTGGGCTTCATCGGGTTTTCCGGCGTTGGCGTCGCCTGCCTGATTTACTACCGGTGGAACGACCTGAAGAGCCCGAATCGCCTTGAATCGATTCTTTCCCGCGAAAGCGCGTTCCTCCTTAACAACTGGATGTTTGTGGGATTGACGCTGATTATCCTCTGGGGAACGCTGTGGCCCATCATCACGGAAGGAGTCACGGGAACAAAATCCGCCGTGCCGGAAGCGTTTTTCAACAAAGTTGTTATCATTCCCGGCCTGCTGCTTCTCTTCCTGACCGGCGCGGGACCAATCATCTCATGGAAGAAATTGACCCAAAGCAATTTTAAGCGAATGTTCGCCAAACCGATCCTCTTCGGATTGCTCGGCGGCGCGCTGATGTGGGCTTATCTTGCCCTCAGAGGACACGCGACTCCGGTGTATTCCGTGCTGTGCGCCTTCGGCGGCGTATTTGTTTTCGTGGCTATCTTCAACGAATTCTATCGCGGCGCGAAATTGAGAGCCAAGCGCGGCGAAACCTCTCTCCTTCAAGGGCTTTCTCGCCTGATTCAACGTAATAAGCGGCGATACGGCGGTTACATCGTTCACGTTGGAATCGTCATACTGTACATCGGGATAATGGGATCCAAAGGCTACTTCCTGTTGGAATCAAAGAGCCTGAGACTCGGAGAGTCGATGGAGGTGGGAAAATACACCCTGACGATGGAGGACGCGTTTCGAGAACGGTATTCAAATCACACGCGCGCCGGGGTTGTTGTCGCGATCGAAAAAGGGGGGGAACGGATTGGCGACATGCGTCCGGCGCGCGGCTTTTACGACAGGGCCGGCCAAGGCGAACAGGATACAATAGAGTCGGCAATCCGACATTTCGGATTGAACGATCTCTATATCGCTTTGGGGCCTCTGCCCGAAGACGTGCCAACTTTTGTGAGGTCGGGACAACTCGTTCCTCTTCAAGTTTATCACAATCCCCTCATCAATCTCGTTTGGATCGGTGTCGGCATTATGATGATTGGCGGGATTGTCGCCATGGCCGAAAAGCATCAGATAAACGAACGTGAATCATGACCAATTCACAGGAAAAGATGACTTCACTGCGACTCCTGCGCACAACTCTTGTGTTTGGATTTCTCCTCGGTTCCACCTCATGGGGCGTATTTGCTAACGAAACCGGCAGCGACGCGCCGACGTCGGTTGACGACCAACTGGAACAGTTGATGACCAGTGTCTACTGTTATTGCGGATGCACAAGGGAGACAATTCAACACTGCGTGTGCGGCACAGCCCGGCAAATCGAGGAAGATTTTCGCCGCGACCTTCTAGCTGGCGACAGCGTCGAACAGATTCGTAACGAATACATCGCCAAGTATGGCACACAGTATTTTGCCCTTATGCCGCCCACCGGCTTCAACCTAGTCGCTTACATCATGCCCGTCATCATAATCGTCCTAATCGGCGCGGTCATTTTTCTTGTAATCAGGGCAAAAACGCGTGCATCGAACTCATTGCGACCCGAACCTCCGGAGAAGAGTCCGGCTGTATCCGAGGACGTGCGGAAACAGATCGAAGCCGAGTTGGAAAACCTTAAGCAGGAGCGATAGACAGACCGGAAATTTTATTGGAAGGCTTTCTGCCGCCTCCTTTTTGTAGGAGCAATCTCCGAATCGCGCCCCGCGCGTCCTAAATTGTAGGAGCGATCTCCAGGTCGCGACCGGTGCGTCCTAAATTGTAGGAGCGATCTTCAGGTCGCGACCGGTGCGTCTTGTTGTAGGAGCGATCTCCAGGTCGCGACCGGTGCGTCTTGTTGTAGGAGCGATCTCCAGGTCGCGACGGGTACGTCTTGTTGTAGGAGCGATTTCCAGGTCGCGACCGGTGCGTCTTGTTGTAGGAGCGGTCTCGAGGTCGCGACCGGTGCGTCCCATTGTAGGAGCGATAGAAATCCCCGCGGTTTCCAACCGCACCGACAATCCACGCCCTGTGGGAACAAGCGAATAAACCGCTAAAGGAACAATCACGATGTTTTGGGTTATTTTGTGGATCTTGCTGCTCGGAATCCCGCTCACAATTTTCCTTGCTCTGCCCTTACGCTTTAGGCGGGGCGCCGAACCGGAGATTGATGAATCGGAATCTACCATGCAACAGTTGTTTCGCGAACGAGAACGCGGTTTTTCAGCCCTGGCGGATCTTGATGAAGATTACGAAGTCGGCAAACTGTCGGAGCAAGATTATCAAACATTGAGAGCGCAACTTCTTGAGGAGACCGCCGCCGTTGTAGGGCAGATTGAATCATCCGAAATAATTTCGGTCGAGGAAGAAATCGAACGATATAAAAGGGCGAAAGGTGAAGGCTAAGCCGATGATGCGAATCGTCCGACCTTCAAAATTCCCGAAACGCCAAAGGCGCGCCGCATCCAACGCTTCAGGCATTGCGTTCCGCCTGGCGCGATTCACCCTCTCGCTTTTCTACCTTGCCGTCGCCCATTCGCTTTGTCACTTGCCCGCCATCGCGCAAAACGATACGGGGAGCATTGGAGGAACAGTCATTGATAGACAAAGGAACAAACCGCTCGCTGATCAGAAGGTCACGCTAACGATTCATCAAGGCGAAGAGACGCGGCGGCGGGAGACGACTACCGCGAGCGATGGCTCATACAGTTTTGATGACCTGTCGTTTGACATGGGAACATACTATAGCGTTTCAACCACGCACGAAGGTACGGATTATGTGGAAACGGACGTGGTGTTGTCCGCCTGGGTACCAACGTCCGAAGTAAACATTGAGATTGGAGCGTTCACCGATGACCATTCCGTGGTGAAAGTCCGCCAGCACACGGTTATCATCGGACCGCCCCCGCCGGACCACGCCCCTGATGGCGCTGTGTCGGTCATGGAACTTATCCAAGTCGAAAATACCGGCGACATGGATTTCCAAACAACGGTCAACAGTCAATCGGTGGGGGTGCATCTGAACCTGCCAAGCGGTCATGAAGGGCTCCAGATCGATTCAAGAATAGGCGGAACTTTTGCCGTAGAATCGAATAAGGTGATATCCACTCAGCCTCTGTCACCGGGCGCATTCGGATCAGGTTTCTCCTACATCATGCACATTGAGAATAGCGGTCTGGATCTGTCACGACCATTGACCTTTGAAACCGACCAACTCTATGTCTTCATTACGGAAGGGTTGCCGCTCACGCCTCAATCACCCATTTTGGACGCCGGTCGGCGAGAGCGGATTCACGGAACGAGTTACATCATTTACGCGACAAATCCCGCTAACCCGTTGCCTATCGGCAAGACTGCCAGTCTGAATTTCAAGGTCGCGCCGATCACATCGGCGCGGGGGAACGCGACCCAAGCTGCAAACCCCAAGATGATTGCCCTAATCGCCCTCGCCGCCGCCTGCGCGAGCGGTTTCTTGGTCGCGGCAATCTTTATGGTGAGATCCGGCGCCGCTCGAGTGCCCGAATCCGGCGGGACTCAGACGCCCCCCGATGCGAGTTGGCTGAGCAAACTCGGTTCCGATGATCTCGATCGAGCGCGAATCGCGCGGCTTGAGATGGTCACGCGCCTTGACGAGATGTATGAGAAAAAGGAGATTTCGGAGCGGGTGTACAATCGTTTGCACAAAGAACAGCTTGATCGACTTACCCTCATTCTTGAGAAAATCCGGAGAGCGAATCATAAATGACGGAACAACGCGAGATAGATGAACTAATCGAAGAATTGGGCGACGTAGACGCCGAGATTCAAGACGCCGCAATCTCGGCTTTGGCTGAAATTGGCGCTCCCGCCGTGCCTGCGTTGATAGAAGTGCTTGGAAACGATATCTGGGATCTGTGTGACGGTGCCGCCGACGCGCTCGCTCGGATTGGCGCTCCCGCCGTTCCCGAGCTGATCGAGGCGCTGGGGGATGAGATAAAGCATCGGAGTCTCAATGCCGCCGATGCGCTGGGGAGGCTAGGCGAGGCGGCAGTGCCGGCATTAATCCAAGCGTTAAGTGATTCTTATCAACCCGTTCGCGAAAACGCGGCGAGGGCATTCGGGATAATGCGCGGTTCCGCCATAGCCGCTGTCCCCGCCTTGACCCAAGCCTTGCGCGATGAGGATGTGGAGGTTCGCGCCAACGTGGCAATTGCGCTGGCGCGCCTCGGAGAATCCGCGAAAGAGGCCATCCCGATGTTGACGGAAACCTTGCGCGATGAATCCGAGCGAGTTCGTGAACATGCGGCGTATGCGTTAGAACAGATTGGAACGCCCGAAGCCGCAAGCGTTCAACCGAGTGAATAACGGGAGGACTGGAACTGTCTCTGTACTAGCCACTGGTCACTGTTCCCGTCAAAGTTGATTCGCCACGAAAACCAAGTCAAACACATTCACCACCCCATCCCCGTTAACATCCCCTTCCAAACTATCCGTTCCAAACCCTTGAGCGACCAGCGTCAAATCCAAAATATTCACCACGCCATCACCATTCACGTCTGCCGGGTTCTTCGGTTTCACCCGCAAATATATCTCTCCGTCAACGTTGGGCAATGTGTGCGTTGTTTCCTCCAACCCGCTTGCAACGCCCGTAGCAAGTTCCGGGAGGCGAATGTTTTGTTCCGAGCCGCTGTGGTTATACACTGCCCAACCATTCGTAAACTCGCGGATGTAAAGACCTGAAATATCCGGGGCGTACAACTGCGACTTCTCACCCACCGGCCGCCCCAAATCCGCATCCCAGAAGTCGTACCACACACCGTCGCTCCATAAACCGCCGCTGCTGTGGCGTACGATAAACGTGATGTAGCCATCGGAATTTGTGAGGCTTAGGGTAGTGATGACACGCACCCAGCGGAGGTTGTCAGGGCTATCGGGTGGTTGGCTCGGAATTGCCGAACCTTCAAGGGCGTTGATTTGAGGTTCGCGGAGATTGGTATCCATCCACTTAAGTGCATTTTTAACCCTGTTTAGGCTCGCCTCCTGTTCTACGCCAACCTGTAAATAGGGTAATACGGTTTCCATAAAGCCACCATTGATGTAGGGCGCTGTTCTGGGAATGGTGCCGTCGTTCGTGTTGCCCATTATTAAAAAATTGGGGCGTGTGTTAGCACGAATGCGTTTAACAATTATGTCGCGAGCTTGTAGTTCTTCTTCAAGAGTGCGAAACTTGAGGTTTTGTTTTCCGTCCCAACCCCTAAGAACAACCGAATCTTCGGCCCAATAATCAAAAAAGATGCCGTCATACAAACCGCATTTGGAGACGGCAATAGCCTGGTTGACGACGAGATCCTGGACAATAGGAAGGGTAAAGTCTAGAAGTCCGGCTGTATCGAGTGTGCCATCATCTTCGACCTTGCGGAAGATGTTACCGTTTTCGTCCCTAATCCAACCTGGCCAGTCTTCCGGAAAAAAACTTAAAGGAGCGGCTCGCATGCCAACATCGACAAGATGAATCATATTGGGATTGAGGTCAAGCAATTGATCTCGTTGTCGTATGGCGTCGTCAAGGTCACCACCGACGGTAAATTCGTTGTTGCGTTCGATAAAACGTAAACCGAAGACCTTGACACTGAAGCGTAGATCGTGGAGCGCGAGGTTTTGGGCGCCGGATATATTCGGACGATTGGTGTATATTGGAGGCTCACCAATGTTGCTCCACTTGGCAAATATGGAAGGGAAGGTGCGGTTAGTTAAGCGGGGTTGGAGAGGAAGCGGCGGCATCTCGCATATTTGATCGTAGTAAAATATATCAAGCGAAAGCGAATCAAGCGGGGAATGATCTGTTATATGATTGTGGTCGATTTCAAGTTTGTATAGCGACGCTAATGTTGATATTGGACGAACATCCACAATCCGATTACGGTTTAACTGAAGGACTTTCAGATTAACCAGATGTGAAAGTGGCGAGATGTCAACAATTAAGCAACGGCTCAAATCAAGATGTTCTAACGTGGTTAAATGAGCAAGCGCCGATAGGTCCGAGATAGAATTATTACGAGCGTTCAACTCCTTAAGCCGCGTATATCCTGCGAGTGCGCTGATGTCGTGAATTCGATTGTTATGCATTAAGAGGGTTTCGAGTCGTGTCAAACTCGACAAAGGGCTAATGTCATTAATTTGGCAGCCCCGTAGAATAAGCGTGCGCAAGGCAGTCAAGTGCGCTAAAGGAGACAAGTTGTCAAGAGGGTTCTCTCCAAGGGAGAGAGTCTCTAAGTTTGTTGCAGTTTCGAGCCCTGACAGGTCAATGATTCCCCTATTGTCTGCAGTGAGGCGTGTTAGCCGGCGCATATCCTCTTGGGTGATGGGGGCACCGAGAGCCAGTTTGAGAGTTTCCCGGATAGCGGTTCCCAGATTGGGGTCGGGAATATGGACAATTTGAGCGTAAGTTTCGGCGCAAAGTGCCGTCAATGCCAGCACGAATATCGCAAATACAGTATAAGTCTTTTGTGTCCGCATACTATTGAGTCTCCTCATGGGTGGATACTTTGAGATGAACGAAGGCGTCTTCGTCCCTTCACACAACTGGCGCGTCATTATAACCCAAAAATCCGGGCGGGTCAATAACCTATCAATCCGCAGGGGTTGGGTCCCCCAACCCTTCGGGCGAGGCAACCTCGCCCCTACGATACGTGTTCCGCACCGGTTCAACCCAACCTAAGAGCGCCCCGTCAGTCCATCCTTCCCGCCTTCCATCCTTCCAATCTTCCACATCCAGCGCTCAGATACAATCTCCCTGCACAAAATGCACAATTCAGTTGAAATCTCAAGTGCGGATGTGGTATCCTTATAGTTGAGTGTTGCCAATTTTCCCACCAATCGGTATCACCTAACCATCAAAACATATCTGATCAGGGACTTAAACGATAACAGCAACTTGAATAAAATCGTCGTTTTACGCTTAATAACGATATGTTCAATTAAGATCAGAGTGGGAGTTCATAGGCAAGAAAGGACAGAAAATGGCAAAATTTGACTTCGCGATCGCCATTGGCGGGGCGGCTGGGCAAGGAATCGCTACGCCGGGCAATATCCTCGCTAGAATTTGCGCGCGTCGCGGTCTTCAGTTTTTTTCTTACAATTCGTATCAGTCGATTATCCGCGGCGGTCACATCTTCCTGACCACGCGAATCAGTACAGAACCGGTGACGAGTCATGGGGATAAGATTGATCTGTTATTCTGTTTGAACCAAGACACCATGGATCGCCACCTTCAGCATGTGGCGCCGGGGGGCACAGCCGTTTTTAACAGCGACACCATCAAGCCCGGTGAAGCGGGTGAAGGAATACAACTGTGTCCGATGCCGGTCAAGGAATTGAGTAACAACAACCGAAATAAGTTGGTTCAGAACACGGTGGCGCTTTCGGCAACACTTTATCTGCTCGGCTTGGAGTTCAAATTGCTGGAGGACATCTTGACGCTCCAATTTAAGCGGAAAGGTCAAGCCGTCGTTGATGAAAACGTCGATGTCGCTCGCGCCTCGTATGAGTATGCCGTGGAAAATTTCGATCCCTTTTCTACTCCGCTTCCGCAGAAAGACAAGCCTCTCGCTCAGGTTGGCGGCAACGAAGCCCTCGCCATGGGCGGAGCGGCGGCGGGTGTCAACTTCTACTGCGCCTATCCCATGAGCCCGTCCACCGGTGTTCTTCACTGGATGGCTGAAAACGCGAACGATCTGGGGATCATGGTCAGACAAGTGGAGGACGAGATCGGCGTCATAAACATGGTGATTGGCGCCGCTCACGCCGGCTGCCGCGCCATGTGCGCCACTTCCGGCGGCGGATTCGCGCTGATGACCGAAGCGGTCGGCAGCGCCGGAATGATGGAAATACCGATGGTCGCCATTAACGTTCAGCGCGCCGGACCATCGACCGGCGTTCCGACGAAGACCGAGCAAGGCGATTTATGGCAGATGTTGGGCGCCAGCCAAGGCGACTTCCCGAAAATCATCGTCGCCGTCACCAGCATATTGGATTGCTTCGACACGATTCCGGAGCTGTTCAATCTGGTCGACAAGTTCCAGTGCCCCGGTCTAGTCATTACCGACCTCTCCGTTTCGGAGGGGTACGCGACCGTCGATCCGGATGACATCAAGTGGGAGCAGCCGATCGATCGCGGCGAACTAATCGCCGAACCCGACAGCGCCGATGAAAAATATCTGCGCTACAAGCTTACGGAGAGCGGCATTTCGCCGAGGGCGGTGCCCGGCACGCCGGGGCATCAACATGTCGTCGCGACGGATGAACACGATGAGGACGGCGGACTAATCAGTGACGAGTTCACGAATCCCCACAAACGCCGCGCCATGGTCGAGAAACGGCAGCGGAAAATGGAAGCCGTCGTCTCTCTGATTGACCCGCCCGAATTGGAAGGCGCCGAAGACGCCGAGGTGACTCTGATCGGTTGGGGCACGAGCAAAGGCGTCATAGAGGAAGCCGCCAGCATCTTGACTCAAGAGGGAATATCGACGAACCAACTCGCGATAAAATGGATTGTGCCGCTGCATGTGGAAGAGATTATGCAGGCGCTCTCGACAGCCAAGCGGACAATTATCGTAGAAAACAACTTTACGGGACAATTTGCGCGTTATCTGCGCGGCGAAACCGGCTTTGACGCCGATGGCCACATTCGCAAGTACGATGGCGAACCCTTTATGCCGCACCATATCGTGGATGGCGTCAAGGAGCAGGTAGCCGGCAAAACCGATTTGTATGTCCCATATCAAGAGATTGTAGTCTAATTAAGGGAGGAGGATAACATGGCATCGGATAAACCCATTAAAGCGGCGCCCACAGCCAAGGATTTCAGGGGAGATGTGGCGCCCGATTGGTGCCCGGGATGTGGAGATTTCGGCGTTCTCAGGGCGCTTGAATTGGCATGCGCGAAGTTGGGGCGCGAACCCCACGAATATGTCACGGTTAGCGGCATCGGGTGTTCTTCAAACCTGCCGGGTTATATCAACACTTACGGGATGCATACGCTTCACGGACGAGCTTTGGCAGTGGCAACAGGCGTCAAACTCGCCAACCACGACCTGACAGTGATCGCTACCGGCGGCGATGGCGACGGCTACGGCATCGGCGGCAATCATTTCGTTCACACCATGCGCCGCAATGTCGACCTGCTGTACATCGTTATGAACAATCAAATCTACGGCTTGACCACGGGACAAGTTTCCCCTACCAGCAGAGTCGGCATGAAGACCAAGAGCACTCCGTTCGGCAGCCTTGAAGGCCCCGTCAACCCCTTGGCGATGGCAATTGTGACGGGGGCGAGTTATGTCGCGAGGGGGTTTAGCGGCGACACAAAGCATCTCGCCGAACTGATGTATAGAGGCATGGAACACAAGGGTTTTGCCTTGATTGATGTCTTTAGCCCGTGCATCACCTACAACAAGGACAACACCTTCGCCTTCTTCAAACAGACCGTCACCAAACTTGAAGATGCGGGACACGACCCCACGGATTGGAAAGCCGCCATTGAGCATTCGATGCAATGGGGCGACGAAATCCCGACCGGGTTATTCTATCACGACGAAAGCCGTCCCACGTTGGATGGCGCCGAACCCGTTCTTGGCGAAGGCGGCCCCCTTGCCCATCGAAAACTTGGCGTTACCAAGGAACAAGGCGCCGCAATTATCAAGAAAATGATGTAACCTTGGACCTTCGGGCCAAGTAAAACGACAGGCAGGCTTGAAACCGAGTTTTTTCTTGAAAACTCGGTTTCTTCCTCCCACCTCTTGCAACCCTCCCGCTAGAACTGATAAGCGACTCCGGCTTGTATGTTTCTCGGATTGCCCGGCGTAAAATGGATCTCCGACACCGGCGCGTCATGTCCAGCAATCTACATATCCCGGCCGTATTGTAGGAGGGATTTCCCAATCCCGACCTTATCCGACAGATTTTATGTATACATTCGAGCTAAGGTAAGGACGGCAATTTTCCATCCTTCCCGTCTTCCATCCTTCCAATCTCCCGCATGCCAAAAATCGGATGCGTTTCCCTGGACAAAAGGCTTACCATCTGCGGGTAAAACTCAGCCTGCCCGTTAAGCCCGATTGCTCCTCCATCTTCTCCGCGTCATACCCGGCAAGAATGCCCAGCGTGTTATTCTCACCGTATCCGATGTTAAATCGCACGCCAAAGATCAAACTGAATACCTTCGTCTCATCTCCCAAACCCATCACGGCTTCGACCTGAGGACCAACCTCCACCGTACTGTTCAGGGAATACGTGAGGTAATTTCGCGTGTAGACCTCGTTATCCTGTTCCTCATCGAGCACGGAGTAGAGGGTGCCGATTGTCCACGATTTGAAAAAGATTTTGCCGGCGCGTAGAAAAACAAACAGGTGGGGAAAGATAGCGGAAGGCCCATCCGGCGCCTTATAGTCAAACCCGAGACCGAGCATCGGCAGCAGCGTCAGGCTAAAGTTATCGCCTTTGGCAGCCGGGATCGAAACGCCGAGGTCAAACTCGCCGAGCGTATCGTCAATAAAGATATTGGACGCGATCGAGACACCGCCGACCGAATGCGTAGCCCCAATCAGGAAGTGCGTTCCCAAGCTGTCCGTATCCACTCGGAACCAGCCGGGAATGCGGGATTTTTCGGAGACGCCTTCATCGGCGCAGCTGTCCTCCGGAACCGAGAAGTTGGCGATTGCAACGATACAAGCGATTATCAAAATAGGGGTTAAACGACACACATTAATTTACCGTCCTTTCGTGTTATGGAATTTCGCATTAGGTTAAATGATTCGCGTCCATTTGTCAAGAGGATCAATCGTCCCAATCAGGGCAATCACATCTAATGCTAATTCTTGATTTATAAGTTACAATCGCCGGCGGTTCGTAGTAGTGCAATTCATTGCACGTCTCGGGTCGACTGTAACATTTAGATTTTGAATCCGTATAAGAAAGGCGCCATGTGGGAGGGGCATCTTGCCCCGATTTCCCGCGTTCAATCTAGCGAAAATCCGTAGATTGGGTCGACTGTAACATCTAGATTTTGAATCCGTATAAGAGAGGCGCCATGTGGGAGGGGCATCTTGCCCCGATTTCCCGCGTTCAATCTAGCGAAAATCCGTAGATTGGGTCGACTGTAACATTTAGATTTTGAATCCGTATAAGAAAGGCGCCATGTGGGAGGGGCATCTTGCCCCGATTTCCCGCGTTCAAGCTAGCGAAAATCCGTAGGTTGGGTTGAACGGCACATCAAGAACGACACGTCCGCAGGCTAACCGCGCCCAGACACCGATGCCGCTAACAGCCCCAAAATCGCAGTGAAACCCGACACTGCGCTTGAGATCCATGCAAATAAATTGGACAAGGCACGTCCATTTGTGCTAAAATTTAGATGGCACTCTTAAAAGATTGCGCTTATGAAAGGGGAGAACGTTCTTGCGGCACAACCGAATCCGACCCGCAGCCACTGCATGCTTGATCGCGATGGGGATCTGTTGCTATCTGATAATGATAGGGCTTATCGAGATCGCGCATGACCACGATCATCACATGGCTGATTCGCACCACTGTTCCGCCTGCTTTTTCAGCGCGAACCACGTCGGTGTCGCGCTCCACGCTGAAAGCCTTCCCGATGTTGGTGTTTGCGCTTCAACTCATTCCCCTTTTGATCCGGCGTTCATATTCGCGGCGCCTGTTGGCATTGTCCATAGCCGCGCCCCGCCAGCCTCCACTGTTTAATCCGCCCGTATCATCCATATCTCGTAGGACTTACGCACCTCTGTAGGGAACAACAATCGTTGTTCCCTACGGGCTCATTGACGTCCCTCTTCTGTAGTTTCCCGGACGGCCCCCTTCTGTAGTTGCCCGATTTATCGGGCGTTGAGGGGCGTGCGGTGTGGCGACAAATCGCCGACTATCCCCCTCGGGGGTCGGCGTCGAGCGTTCATCCGCGTAAGTCCTGACTCGGATTTTCCAAAGTTGCTTTTACCTGTTTCCCGGTCAAGTCTGCGTGACTTTGATAACAGACCGACTGTATCTACTGATCTATCGGTCTTCATGCCGGGAACACAATCTATTTCTATTCGGAGGATAAAATGATTAAACAGTGTTTTAAACTACCAGTGTTGCTATTTGCCCTCTCCACGCTACTTGTCGCGTGCGGAGAAGGCGAGGACGACGAGGAGTTACATGTCGATGCGGACGGTTTTGTCCTGAAGGTGGAGGGAAGAGAGATATACCGCCAATTTCAAGGCACCGAAAGCGGCGGAATTACCCTCAAGGTTGGCGATGAGCTTGACGTAGCCGTGGCGTTTTTGGATCACGACAGCGAAGAAATATCGTTCGAGTCCGCGGAGGAAGATGATCATGGCCACGAAGAAGAAGATGACCACGACGAGGGTGAGGAACACGAAGAAGGTGATGCACACGACGAGAAAGAGGCGTACAGCTTGGCGCTGTCCGAGTACGATGCCTCTATCATTGAAATCCACCTTCACGAAGACGAGGAAGACGAGGAACACGAAGACGAGGAACACGCCGACGAATACGTCTTTGAGGTGACGGGTCTTCGCGCCGGGCAAACGGGAATCAAGCTCCAACTGATGCACGAAGGTCACGCCGACTTTACGGCGGCGTTGAAAATTCCGGTGACTGTAAGCCCGTAAAGGACAGAAATCTGAATGCGCAAGACGTGATAGCGATTTATCCGGGACTTACGCGGTTGAACGCTCAACGCCAGCCCCTGAGGGGGCATCGATGAGATCGTAGGGAACAACGATCGTTGTTCCCTACAGACGTGCGAAGATCCTATCGCTTTTGCGTTTTGCGCATTCATTTGTACAGAATGCAACGCAACCGACAGAACCGCATAACAGGAGTAAACAATTGAACAGATATCTGAATCATTCGCTTGTAGATAACATCGGCGCTTGTCTCTCGTTTGCTTGTGCCGTCCACTGCATGGTTGCCCCGTTGTTGATAACTGTGCTGCCGCTCATTGGGCTTGGATTTATCCTCGGCGAGTCCGCCGAACTGATGATAGTTGTCGCGGCTAGCGGACTCGCGGTAGGGAGTCTCACTTGGGGCTATCGACACCACCGAAAATGGCGCGTGTTTCTAATTCTGGGCAGCGCGTTAACGCTAATCCTCATCGCGCGATTCGGCGGTTCGGAAACAGGCGAAGTCATTTTCATGGTTCTTGGCGGTCTCCTGCTTACAGGCGCCCACCTCGTCAACCGTCACCTTTGCCGTACCTGTCAACCCTGTGAAACGTCGGAGATCTGATTACGGTCCCCGGACTTACGCAGAAAAGGCAGGCCGCTGCTGCGAACGGGGCAATCAAGAGGGCTGCACGGACGCACAATCCTTCGTAGGGGTTGGGTTCCCCAACCCATTTGTTACGTTTCCCGATCCATGGGGCGAGGAAACCTCGCCCTACGATTGGACGCACACTTCACGCGCCCACCTCGTCAACCGTCACCTTTGCCGTACCTGTCAACCTTGTGAAACGTCGGAGGTCTGATTACGGTCCCCGGACTTACGCGGAAAAGGCAGGTCGCTGCTGCGAACGGGGCAATCAAGAGGGCTGCACAGACGCACAATCCTTCGTAGGGGTTGGGTTCCCCAACCCACATTAGGATCAAGTTAAGAGAATTTACGTCTTATTTGTCTAATTTCCCGTTGTAAACCCTCAAGCCAGTAGGGCAAACACGAAACTGAGACTCCTTGATTGTGTGAGTCTTTTAGCCCCAGAGGGGCGGCAGGTTTGTAGAAACGTGAACACATTACACTCCAAAGCCCCAGAGGGGATCAAACGAGTGAATAGCGAGTGCGATAGAGATCCCACAAGTAGAAAACTGTGTTAAACGCTTGCCGAGAGAAAACCGCCTGACTTACGCCCTAAAACGCTTAACTTGATCCCTATGGGGGTTGGGTTCCCCAACCCATTCGTTACGTTTCCCGATCCATGGGGCGAGGAAACCTCGCCCCTACGATTGGACGCACACTTCACGCAAATGTCAACAGAACCTAGGTGCGTTATGCCGCTTTTGACAATCACCGACCTTCAAAAGGCTTACGCCTCGCCCGAAGGTTCCCGGACACCCATCATTGACATTCCCCATTTTGAATTGGAGGAAGGCGCTCAGATTGCGCTCAGCGGGAGCAGCGGCGCCGGAAAAACGACGTTCCTCAATCTCATCGCCGGAATCCTGCAAGCCGACAGCGGACGCATCGTCGTCGCTGGCGAGGAGATGACTGCCCTCACGGAATCCATGCGTGACAGATTGCGCGCCAGCCACATCGGTTACATATTTCAAACCTTCAATCTGCTACACGGATACACCGCGTTGGAGAACGTCATGCTCGGCATGATGTTCGGGAAAGGGATTGATGCGGATTTCGCGGGACACCTGCTTGAGCGTGTGGGGCTCGGCGATCGGATGGGATATCGACCATCGCAGTTGTCCGTCGGGGGGCAGCAGCGCGTTGCCGTTGCCCGCGCCATCGCCAACCGACCGAGATTGGTACTTGCCGACGAACCGACGGGAAATCTGGATTATCATCACGCCAACGAAGCCATAGCGCTAATTCGCGAAATCTGCCGAGAAAACAACGCCGCGTTGCTCACCGTCAGCCACGATGCGGAAGTCTTGGGACAGTTTGACGTGACCACGGATTTCGCGCAAATAAATCAAACATGAAACCCGGTCACGGTTGATGCCCGCCCTGCCATCGTGCGTTTACAAAAGAATCGGGGCAAGATGCCCTTCCCATGATAGATGTCCCTCCTACGATTGGCGCCCGTTCCGCAACAGATGCGCCTTTTCCCCACTGGCGCCTGGCCACAGGCGACTGGCCACTGCTTCTCCCCCACTGGCGACTGGCCACTGCTTCTCCCCCACTGGCGACTGGCCACAGGCGACTGGCCACTGCTTCTCCCCCACTGGCGACTGACCACAGGCGACTGGCCACTGCTTCTTCCCCACTGGCGACTGGCAACTGACCACAGGCCACTGCTTCTCCCCTCTCCGTATTTGGAGGGTTAATCCATCCGCCTGAATTATTTCAAGATAGCGCGATTGAAACGGCTCCTAACCTGTAAAAAGGGTGTAATGACTCGGGAATGGTTTATTCTCGGGCCAGTGCTGTCTAAACGTCCTCAGGTCTACGTTAAGCGCCACGGCGGCTTCGGAGGGATTCTTGTATAAGTATGGGGCTCGGCGATAAATATTCCTCTCAATTTGCGAAAAGGTCATGCCGCCGAAATAGATATAGCCGTGATCCCTGGCCAAACGCTTGGATAGCGCCTTCAAAGCGAGGTGGACAGTCTGTATTTGCGCATCGCGACTTTTGTCCCGCCACTCTATACGTGAGAAAGACTCCAAAACAAAGGAAAAGACCGATTTTGTGAGGAGTCTTCTGATTTCCTCACTCGAAAACCGTTCAAGCTCGCGTGAAGGCTCCATGGCAGTTCGAAGAGCGCTCTTTTTATCATCTCTGTCATCTTCCGTCCAATACGATAGCCACTGCTCGAGTTGCCGCACGGGAATATCCAACGCTCTCGCCGCTTGTTCTCTGTCGTCGTCATATTCTTTGACGATATACGAGAGTTGCCTCTCAAGCTGCCGCACCCGAATATCCAGATCTTTCGCCGCTTGTTCTCTGTCACCCCCATGCATCTTCACGATCTCACGCAGAACCGCCGTAAGGCTGCCCCTGAGCGTTCTTCCCTCTATACTGACGGGTTCGACTTCCACCATTGGCGCGGAACCCGCGCTCTGTCGAAACTTTGACAGTTGAGAAACTCCGTCGTCAATCACCTTCTTGATACGTTCCGATAAATCGGGAAGCGTGAACCAAGTCGTGTTCCATTCAACCCTCCAATTATTAACTTTGTGTTTGGCTTTATCGGCGCGCTCGCGCCCGTAATTGGAAAACTCTACCCACCACCTGGCGATTTGATTGTCGGTGACGCCTGACTCCGCGTCAGAGATAAACTGACAAAACACTACGACCGGCAAATCAAAAAGGTTCCTATACGCCGGCGCGACCAGAGTTTCCGAAGATTGCATTTCCGGTACATCCCTCTTGGCGCCCCCATCGTCTCTATACTTCTGGATGTCTGGCGGAAGGTCATCCAGCAAGATCACCTCGCCTCGGGAATTGGCGGTCGCGCTTTTGAGGCAGTTCTCTAACTCTCGAACGTTGCCGGGCCAATCGTACTCGTGGAACAATTTCAGCGCTTCTTCGGAAACGCCGTATATCGGCCTGTCATTTTCTTCCTCGATACGCTGCAGAAAGTACGCCGCGAGTAACGGAATATCCTCCAGCCGTTCTCGCAACGGAGGCACGAAGATTCTATAGCCGCAGAGACGGTGAAACAAATCCAGTCGGAATTTGCCTTGCTCGACCAATTCCTCCAAATTCTGATTGGTAGCCCCAATGACACGCACATCCACTTCATGTGCCTCGGTGTCGCCCAATCGCGTAACCTCTCTTGATTGCAGCACATTGAGTAGTTTCATTTGCAGCGTCGGTGTCATATTGCCGACTTCATCAAGAAAAAGGGTGCCGCCATTGGCTTCCTCGAATTTCCCGAGTTTATCCGATTTGGCGTCTGTGAATGCCCCCCTTGCATGACCAAACAGTTCATTTTCAAGGATGCCTTCGGGCAACGCGCCACAATCGATTATCATAAACGGTTGCGCCGCGCGTTCACTTTCTTCGTGAATCAATCGCGCAATCAGCCCTTTTCCGGTGCCTGTTTCGCCTTCGAGCAGTACAGAAACTTCATAGCGGACCACACGTCCAATCGCTTTGTTCAGTTCAAACATCGCTTTGTGCTCTCCAACGAGAGGATGCTGCTCCTCGAGACGTTTTTCATCTTCATCGGGATCGGCATCGGAAATCGGGGGGCGGATAGACAACCGGATAAATGCCCCGTCAAGCGCCTTGCGGATATGTTCCATATCCGCGTCCGTAGACAGCACATCCAATGCTTCCAGACGCATTGCCTTTCTCGCTGTTTGCACCCCCGCTCCGATTATAATTACGATTACCTTCGGGTGTTCGCTCTTGATTCGCTCCAACGCATCCACACCAACTTTCCCCGACGATTCCACATTGAGCAAGACAACTTGATCCTCGGATCCTTTAATGCTATTCAAGCCTTTGCGAACGGTGTTGACGACGGTAGGAGAATAGTCTTTATTCTCCAGGAAACTCTTCAATTCGCTGGAACTTTGATTGTCATCAATGATTAATACTTTTTTCACTGCTTTACCTCCCATATTTGCTATCTGTGCGTTCGGCTTAAGAGCCTGGTTGAAAATTCATTTGGGTACGGTCTGTTGCCTTGAAACCGACATTCGTACATCAACAATTTCGTCAGCTTTGGCGTGACGATGTCGATAACTGCCGGTATGTCCCGGTTTTTTGCGACGACTTTTTCAACGATTCGGTTTGACAAATCCGAGGACAGGCGATTATGGAGGCGAGGTCGGACCATTTAACGGTTTCGACGCCAGCTGTTCCAAATCGGTTATACGGGCGCGTAATGCCTGATTTTCAGCTTCCAATTCGGCTATACGAGCAATTAACTGTCATTCTCATGTATTTGTCATATTGATGCGTTGAATCCTCCGTGACATGCAACCATAGGGATCAAGTTAAGGGATTTCGTCTAGAATTGGTGGTGTTCTCCGTAGCAACACTCTTAACGTAGTCCCCATGGGGTGGGGAATAAATCTCTATCGCCCCCCACACCGTAGGTGCGGTTTCCAACCGCACCGGCGCCTACGGAAACCAGCGTCATTTAAGGCATTGAATCGGCGCGACATACGCCTTAAAACGCTTAACTTGATCCTTATGAATCCTCCGTGACATGCAACTACCCTTAATGTTGCACGGATTTTGCCACTCGCACATACCGAACTAAAAAGTTTAAATATCCATAAAAAATGTATCCATAAAAAATGACACAACTTAAAACGCCCGACATCACAAACAAATTTTTCATGAACGTCAGTATTATATAAGAACCGTAGGCATCAATTCAAGAAAAGATTTCAACATAGGTTGGGGTGATTTGGCATCCTGAAAACGGCAAAAATCATGGAAAGATGAAATTCCCTCACCCTATTTTCTTTGCAAGGCTCGTGCTGATTTTTACACGGCTGATGCGGATTTTTGCATGACTTATGCTGGATATCGTCATTTTTGCGCCTAAAACTGCCCAAATTCGCATGGCATGAAATTTGCGCATTTAGACTTATGGGTGAAAATTAACCTTCCACTGGGATGGTAACAATACGCACGGAGAGGAGGTGACGAGTGGCGTGCACATCTATCGGCTGATTGCCAGTGAGTATTCGGCAGCTCGGCGGATGGTTATTGTGAAATACGTAACATTTAAGCACACCAGTGTCATGTGACACTGGTGTCATGTAAATTGTGTTATCCGCAAGGAAGTATACCAACTAATTAGGAGGAAAACATGAAACGATTTACCTTGGTCGTTTGTCTGATGGCTTTTACAGCGACCTCGCAAGTTTTCGCGCAGCAAAAGGATATGGTGACAGGAGTTGCTTTATCGGTTATAGTTCCGGGAGGCGGCCAGTTCTACACTGGGCAAAACCAGAAAGCAATGATTCCTATTGGTGGCGTAGTGGCTTGGATCGGACTTTGGACTATTGCCGCAAACGACTCGCCTACATTTAGTTTTTTTGAAGGCATAAAGGCGGACCCAGATGGTGATGATTGGCTTTTTGGGTTAGGATGGTGGATTTATGTAGGCACTCAGGGTTATGCGATATTCGACACAATAACATCTATCAACAAAATCAATAGTGGCAAAAGGTATGGCCACTTGATGGAGTTCGATAATGATCATGTCACACTCGGCATTGACGCCATTGCCTCTCGAAACAGAATAGGCGCTAGGGCTACGCTCCATTTCTGAGAGTGTGCGAAAAGTTCCTCCTGTTGAATGAGAATCAGGCATTTTTCCAAGAATCACAAATAGATAATTAGTTTTGGAAAGATGTCTATTGTCTTTTCAAACAGACGCTTGGCTCGAGCTTGTACATTTGAAGGGAGGGGGCCGCCCACCCTTCAAATGTACACTCTCATACTAATTCCGAATCCATAAGTTATACTGCGCGCTGTCAGAAATTGCGTCCCCCGTAGGATCAAGCGAGTGGATAGCGAGTAGGATTTTCTATCGCACTCATTGTTCATTCGCTTGATCGATAGAAATCCTCGCGGTTTCCAACAGCGCCTACCGCCAGACGCTTGAAAACACGCAATTTTCAGCCGCGTGAAGTATAAAACGCCCGACATCACAAACAAATTTTTCATAAGCGTCAGTATTATATAAGAACCGTAGGCATCAATTCAAGAAAAGACTTCGGCGTAGGTTGGGGTGATTTGGCATCCTGAAAACGGCAAAAATCATGGAAAGATGGAATTCGCCCACCCAATTTTCTTTGCAAGGCTCATGCTGATTTTTACACGGCTGATGCGGAATTTTGCATGACTTATGCTGGATATCGTCATTTTTGCGCCCAAAACCGCCCAAATTCGCATGGCATGAAATTTGCGCATTTAGACTTATGGATCGAAATTAACCTTGCCAGAGGAGAACGCACCGGGGCTGCAAGGGGAGGTACCCTTCAATTAAATTGCGGTAAAACGCGTAAATTCTATTATGCAATAACCAAAGTTGCTTCTTACGAGATTTTAGGCATACAGATCCGTTTTTGAAGGAATTTCCTCTAATCCTGTTGACATTCTACGCTCCTCTGAATCTGCAATGAACGAGATAGCAACTTGGGCATAACACCATAAAGGAGAAGTTAGATAAATGAACACGAATTTTAGCAATCGCTCCAAGTCCATTTGGATTGGCGTAATGTTACTGTTGAGCGTGGCAATTCTGTCACTTACCATCCGCATTATTTGAAAACGAAAAGTTGAATTTCGTCGTTGAGTATAAGTATGAATACTCCACATATCTCTTTAGACGAAGTTCAGATAGAAAGACTTGATGATATTCCGTTGCTGATTGGCTTGCAGCAGCAACTGGGACTTGATGCTATCATAGATGATGTCATCCCGCGTCATTGGCTTCATGAAGGGCTGTCGCTAGGTCAACTGGTTGTAGGCTGGAACGCCCACATTCTGTCAGAAGCCGACCACCGCAAGATAGCTGTTGAAGACTGGGGCGTCGAGCATCAAGCGATGCTGTCGGAATTGTTTGGCACACCGGTGCGTCGCACCGATTTCAGCGATGACCGCCTGAGTCAACTTCTCACGCACTTGGCCGATGATGAAGCGTGGCACGCCATTGAGCAAAAACTCTGGTGTAACAGCATCTCCGTTTATCAACTTAAACCTGAGCGAGTTCGCCTGGACGCGACTCGATTTAGTGGCTATCATACGCCTAACGATGACGGGTTCATGCAATACGGACACAATTCAAACACGCCGCATCTAGCGCAAATAAAACTGATGGCCGCCAGTATTGACTGCGGGGCGTCGGGACACCTGCTTTCGACCGAGGTGGTGTCGGGCGAAAAAGCGGACGACCCGTTATATCTGCCAATGATTGACAACGTGCGTCGGATGACCGATGAATCCGGGCTATTGTATATCGGCGACAGTAAAATGAGCGCCATTTCGATTCGCGCCGAACTGGCGCGAAAGGGGGATTTCTATTTTGTTCCGTTGGCGAAAGTCGGCGACGTTCCGGCGCTCTTTGAGCGATGCCTGGAGCCCATTGTAAGCGGTTCACAACCTGCGACATTGATTTACTCCTCTGATGATGAGCGCCAACCGCCGGAGTTTATCGCGGCAGGGTATGAGACAAAGCGTGCGCAGACAACGACTTTGGCTTCGGGCGAGACCTTTGCTTGGAAAGAGCGCATCTTGGTGGTGCGTTCCTTATCCAAAGCCGAAAAGCAGTTCGCCACTCTAAAGCAAAACCTTCAAGAAGCGACAGCGGAGATAATTCGCTTAACACCGGAGCCCGGACGCGGGCGACAGCAGATTCGCACGGAAGCCGACTTGAATAAAAAGGTTGACGCGATAAAGGCGAAATATCAAGTCAGTAAGTATCTCCACGTTTCTGCCGAATGTGAAGAATCGGTGGAAGTAGGTTACGTTGGTCGCGGACGCGGTAGCGCCAATCGCGCCAAGAAGGAAATCCGCAGCGTTCGCTATCAAATCACCGAAGTAACTCGCGATGAACAGGCGATTCAACGAGCCTACTGTGAGATGGGGTGGCAGTTGTACGCTACCAATCAGCCCCAAGAGCATCTGCCGTTTGATGAAGCGATTAGGCTTTATCGCGCCGCCCCGCGCATCGAACGCCATTTTCATCTGTTTAAATCCGCTCCGATAGGGATTTCACCGATGTTTGTAAGAAACGACGACCAGATTAAAGGGATGACTCGACTGGCTTCGTTAGGTGTCCGACTTTTGACCTTGATTGAAATTGTTACCCGACGCCATCTTGAAGCGCAAGGTAAAACCCTGCCTGGATTGTACCTCGACAATCGAAATCGTCGAACCGCCAAACCGACAGCAAAACGACTTTTACGCGCGTTCCGTGGTATCAATTGTATGCGAGCGCCAGATCAGGTAACCTCTTGTACCACCCCACTGACCGATTTACAACGGGAGATTCTCTCAATACTTTGTATCAACGAGTCCGTTTACCAAACTAGAGCGCCAACTTCACACCGCTCGTAGCCTGCCACGAACATGCAGACAAAGATTAGCATAAATCTGCTACGATACGATTAATTCAACTTTTACTCATCCGATAATGCGGATGCTAAGTGTCATGCGAAAGAGTTCGACAAATAGTAGATTCGGCAGAGGGGCCGGAGGGCGACCCGGTAGAGGTGTCAGAGATTGACCCGAGCGATGCCGATATGCTCTCGGGCGCTCTCATTATAGCCGATGCCACACGGATAAATGAACCGCTGCCACAACCGTCAGATTCCGATACCGCTCCGAAGATTGAAGGAAACATTCCGGAAATAATTTCTTCAAATGGCAGTACCTTCCTCCTTCCGTTCCAGTATTCGGCAACCAACAGCTTGGCGGGATATTATATCCAAATCCGGGGAGCTGACAGCTACTACGATCTGCCTTATACCGGTTTGTCGCCGGACATTGTACAAGTCGACGCGGAAGCGGCCGCCGCCCCATCGGTAGCGGTAGGCGCCGGCAGTACATTTATCGCCGTTGGCCTTCCGCAAAATGTCGGTGTCGGTTTCTTCGAGACGGTTTACGGAGTCTATGATGACCAGGGACAAACCAGCAACTTCATCGATACCGTCATAGAAGTGGTGAGCGTTGGAACGGGCATCCTCCAAATTTCTCTATCGTGGAACATCGTTGACGATATAGATCTTTGGGTAACCGATCCGTTCGGCTTCAAGATCTACTATGGCGATAAAAAATCCGTTGCTTCAGGCGGCGAGTTGGACCGGGACGATACAAATAGTTTCGGGCCGGAGAACATATTCTGGAAACAGGGTTCCCCGGATGGTGACTACAAGGTTGAAGTCAATTACTACGCCGGAAGTGGAGCGGCAGATTATATTGTTACCATAAATGCGCCGGGATTTGCTCAACAGTTCACGGGCACCTTAAACTATGTCGGTGAAACCCATTTGATTGCCGACTTGACAAAGGAGGGTGACAAGCTGGAATTCTGATGTGTCCGGCGATCCGCCTAGGTTCTGTCGACATTTCACCGCAACGCGACAATCAAGAGGGCTGCACAGACGCATAATCCCTCGTAGGGGTTGGGTTCCCCAACCCCTACGTTGCGTTTCCCGATCCATGGTGCGAGGGAACCTCGCCCCTACGATTGGACACACATTTTACGTAAATCTCAACAGAGCGACAATCAAGAGGGCTGCACAGACGCACAATCCTTCGTAGGGGTTGGGTTCCCCAACCCCTTCGTTGCATTTCCCGATCCATGGGGCGAGGGAACCTCGCCCCTACGATTCAAGCGCCTGGGCCGTAGGTGCGGTTTCCAACCGCACCTACGCGCCCGCCTTCGGTAGGAGCGATCTCCAGGTCGCGACGCGCCCGCCTCCGTTGGAGCGTCTCCGGAGGCTCAATCAGGCAATCGAGGTTGCCGACAAAGGAGAAAATTGTGAAAAACAAATCTATGTTGATAATCGGTTTGGGAATCGCATTTCTCACATTTACGTCTTCAATCAAGACGGTTTCCGCGGAAGAAAACGTGGAGATCTTGGAGGGGCATACCGCTCAAGTTACATGTGTCGCTTTCAATAAGGATGGCAGCGTCCTTGCAAGTACAAGCGCGGATCGAACGATCCGATTGTGGACTGTAAACCCGGGCGAGGAACTGAAAACGCTCAGAGGTCATACGAATGTTGTCAACAGCGTCGCTTTCAGTCCAGGTAGAATCATGGCGAGTGGAAGCGACGACCGGACTGTCCGATTGTGGATCTTAAACACGGATGGGGAATGGCAGGACTGGAAAGTTCTCAGGGAACACACGGACTGGGTTACAAGTGTCGCTTTCAGTCCGGATGGCGATACACTCGCAAGCGGGAGCAAGGACGGTACGATTCGAATGTGGTCCACAGATACTTGGACAACCCGAGAAATTCTCGCCGGGCACGCGGGAGCGGTTACGAGTCTGGCTTTCAGCGGCGATAGCGGCACGCTCGCGAGCGGGAGTACCGATGAGACCATCCGGTTGTGGACTGTAAATCCGGACGCGCACCGGAAAACCGTTATCGGACACGCGAATTTCGTATGGAGCGTCTCTTTTAGCGGCGATGGCCGCCTGCTCGCGAGCGGGAGTTTCGACAATCTCATCCGGTTATGGGACGCAGACACCGGGGAACATATAAAACCGCTCGTTGGCCACACCGATCTCGTCTTGGATGTGGCTTTCAGTGGCGATGGAAGTTTGCTTGCAAGTGGAAGTAAAGACGAAACTGTTCAACTTTGGGACGGTGTAACGGGAGAGCGCCGGGACACTCTTGAGGGGCACACGGATATTGTCTATAGTGTCGCCCTCAATAACAATGCCAGCTTGCTTGCCAGCGGGAGTTTTGATCGTACCGTGCGGCTGTGGAAACTTGCCCCGCGACAAATCGATGCGGATGTCAACGGTGACGGTATTGTAAATCTCACGGATCTAAGCTTGGTTGACTCGCGTTTGGGGACGACGGGAGAGAACGCCGCCGATGTCAACAATGACAGCATCGTCGATATTGCCGACCTAATCTTCGTCAGGAAAGCAATCAAGGCTATGCCGACTGACGGTAACGAACCTGCAAATGGAAGATGGGATGTCAATGCCGATGGGGTTGTCGATATATCGGATTTGGCGCTGGTTGACTCGCGTTTGGGGACGACGGGAGAGAATGCCGCCGATGTCAACGATGACGGTATCGTCAACATTGCCGACCTCGTCCTGGTCGCGAATGCAATCGATGTCGCGGCAGCCGCCCCCTCTCTGCACAATCGTGTAACCGCGTTGATTACGGCCGAACAGCTCCGAGCGTGGCTGACCGAAGCCCGGTTGTCGGGGGAAACTTCGCTTGCCCACCGGAGAGGAATTCTGGCGCTGGAACAACTCTTGGCGATGTTGACCCCGAAACAGACATCCCTGCTGCCGAACTATCCGAATCCATTCAATCCGGAGACATGGCTACCGTATCAACTCGCAACGGCGGAGGACGTGACAGTGTTTATCCATGCTTCGGATGGAAAACTGATCCGGACGCTTGAATTGGGACATCGGGCGGCGGGAGTCTATCGGAGAAAAAATCGAGCCGCTTACTGGGACGGGCGCAACAATTTTGGCGAGCCGGTGGCAAGCGGACTCTATTTCTATACACTCGCGACAAGCAATTTCACTGAAACGCGGAAAATGTTAATACGGAAGTAGGCATCCGACTCTCCGCGCTGTCAGAAATTCCGTCCCCGGTCGGATCAATCTCCCGGTCGCGCCGGCACGCCCTGTAGGAGCGATCTCCAGGTCGCGATATGCGCGCTTACTGTAGGAGCAATCTCCCGATCACGACCATCAAACGAGTGGATAGCGAGTGCGATAGAGATCCCCTCGCTCCCGGTCGGATCGATATATTTACAAAAGGAAAATAAACAAATGAAAAATAAAATCCTTGTGTCGTTTCTCGGCGCGTTACTGATTTCACTTTTTCCACCGAGTGTTTTCTCGCAAGATACGGTTGTGCGTATCGAACCTTCTTCAGTGATGCCATCCCGTGTAGATGAGCAATTTTCTGTTGATATTGTCATTAAAAATGGCATGAACGTTGCCGGCTATCAGATTCTGCTTGAGTATGATCGGTCCGCTCTTAGGTGTCGGGGAGTCATTTCGGCCGACGAAAAAGACTATTATTTGTCCGATAAGGCATTTTACGGGCAACTGCAGTATACGACCAAGTCTATGGAGACCAAAAGACTCGTGCAGCTGGCAGCGGCAGCTCCGAGCGAAAGCAACGGGAACGGCATCCTCGTCACTTTTAAGTTTGAAGTTATTGAGGTCAAAGCCTCATCTCTGAAGTTGGTTGTCGGCGATCCTGCGAAGGGGACAGGGACACTTCTTTCCGATGCCGTCGGCAACTTGACAGCTCCGAATGTTGACGGCGCAAGCGTTACCTCGGCAACGGGAAAGGTATGTACGGTTTTTTCCTTGAAAACGGATCGGAGGGTCAGGTGCGTTGCCTATAGTCCGGACGGCTCTATCCTCGCGAGTAGCAACGATCGCGCTAGCGGCAATTCAAAAGTTTATCTATGGGACTCGGCAACCGGTGAGAACCTCCACACCATTAGCGATGATGAGGAGCCATACCACAAAGATATTTACAGCATCGCCTTTAGTCCGAAGGACAACTGGTTTGCCATCGGAGGGGATGGCGGCGAGATCCGCGTGTGGAAAAGGGGGGAAAACCAGACATGGGTGAAAGCTGTGAGAGATAATGACCCCGAAGTTATCCACGTTGGTAGGGACGTTTGGAGTGTCGCCTTTAGTCATGATGAAACCAAGCTGGCGTGTGGAAAGAATTCACACGCGTTTAAAGACAAAAACCACACAGTTGATGTGTGGGAGTGGAATCCAGCTTCGGATAAGTGGGATGACAGCGACGATCACACAGACAAGGTGACGCTGAAATCCCATAATAGAAATGTGAATAGCGTTGCCTTTCAGCCTACCGATAGCAATATCCTCGCCAGCGCGGATAATGGCGGAAGGGTAGTTACATGGTCGATAAGTGAACGTAAGATCCTTGACGAGTATAAGCTTCCAAAAGAAGGCTACAGCAAAGTCAACAGCATAGATTTTAGCCCCGATGGTGAATATCTCGCAAGTGGAGGCAGTGATGGTGTAATCTGGTGGAGGGTGGGACAAACAGATCCTGTTAAAACACTTAGAGATCCTGATGAATTTGGCGTGCTAAGCGTTGTTTTTGAGAGCAATACTGTGCTGCTAAGCGGCGGCTACGACAAAAAAATCCGTGAGTGGGTCTGGAACGAGGGCGATCCGAAACACCAATCTTCCACTAACATCAATTCCTACATTTGGAGTATCGCCGTTAATCCTCTATTCGATGTCATAGCGATTGGGACAGGTAGGGATCAGGGGCGGCGTTCTGGCACAGTACGGCAATTCGGATGTACGGATCAAGGCAATTTCACAGTAGGTGGTGGTCGTATAGATACGGAGCTAGCTAGTCTACAGATTTCACCGTATCTTATTTCGCAGGTGGCGTACGGTGAAAACTACACCTACTTTATTCTGGATCCCCAGTTGGCAAGAGTGCCCGGGGTGTCGGGTATTGAGTACAGAAACTGCACTATTACACTGGATACATCCGATTACGATTTTTTCATGTTCCCTTTAATAGATAAGGAACAAAATAAACCTGACAAAATAGCGGACCTATTAATTGAGGTTCCCATTACGTTAATCTTCTACCTTCCGAGTAAGGTCTTAGAGATTTTTGACGCGGTTAAATCAACTGTTCTCGATATCTTATCGATTGTTGAGGGTGTTAAGAATACTTTCGAGCAATCTGAAGAAGATCTCAAAGTAACGGTAAAACCGGCAAAAGGTGTTTCTCAAGCAATACGTGATTCACTTTTTGACACTGTGATAGATGGCGAATGGAAAGATTATTCCTATATCACCTATCCTAACATCTGCTTGATCAAGGGGAAATTGGAAAGTATAGACATTCGGATAGAACAAGACTACGAGATCGGCTCCGAGACGCCGCATACCGCGACGCATACAGTGACCTACGAAGGGACGTGGTATCTGGAAGATGATGCCTTGGCTGCGCCTCGCGCAAGACCGATGTCCCTTGCCGACTATCCGCCGTTCCAAGCGTTGCCTCCGGAAGTACGGGAGTATCTCCTCCGGCGCTTCGGGGAGTTCGAAAACGACGTTGCTGTAGGCGCTGAGGCGTGGCGGATGCCGGAGGGGACATCCCTGTTGCCAAACTACCCCAACCCGTTCAACCCGGAGACGTGGATACCCTACCGCCTCGCCGACGCCGCCGATATTCAAATCACCATTTATGACGCGAGAGGCGCGTCGGTGCGCCAGTTGGAGCTTGGGATTCAAGCGCCGGGTTTCTACACTGCTCGCTCAAAGGCGGCGTATTGGGATGGCAACAACGAGAACGGAGAATCCGTCGCCAGCGGCGTCTATTTCTACCGACTCCGCGCCGGCGATTACACCGCCACAAGACGAATGGTCATCCTCAAGTAGGTAACGCGGACAGCAATCCTAATGTAGGGAACAACGATCGTTGTTCCCTGCAAATCGCGACCTGCGCGCTCACTGTCGGTTCCAAGAGCCGTACTGGCACTGGCTACTGACCACTACCGTAGGCGGGGCATCTTGCCCCGCCGCGTGCAATTCATTTGCCTTTACTGGCACTGGCCACTGACCACTGGCCACTGAGTTACAAGAGCCGTTGGTTTGTAGTAGTGCAATTCATTTGCCTTTACTGGCTACTGACCACTGGCTACTGGCTACTGACCACTGGCTACTGACCACTGGCTACTGGCTACTGACCACTGGCTACTGGCTACTGACCACTGGCTACTGACCACTGGCTACTGACCACTGGCTACTGGCTACTGACCACTGGCTACTGGCTACTGACCACTGGCTACTGGCTACTGACCACTGGCTACTGGCTACTGACCACTGGCTACTGGCTACTGACCACTGGCTACTGACCACTGGCTACTGACCACTGGCTACTGACCACTGGCTACTGACCACTGGCTACTGGCCACTGACCACTGGCTACTGACTACTGGCTACTGACCACTGAGATCCCTGCAAGCCTCTTGCAAAAATTTACATAGGTGATGCAAAAATTTGCATCAGCGTTGCAAAAAAACGAGATAAAGGAGCCTGATCTTTCCATGATTTTTTGGCGTTTTCAGACTGTCAACGATAGAACTTGCGCAGTGGTGGATGCGGCTGGAACCCGCGTCTACACAGTATCGGGCGCTGTTTCCAACCGCGCCGATATCAATCCGAAATTGCGAAAAATCTGCAGTTTTTCAACGCAACTCGCGAAAACGGCAAAAAACTTACAACATCCGTTATAGACGGCAGTATTGTACGGAAACGCAAATTCAACCATAATGACCAATTTCGGGTACGACAACTTGTATTACGCAATACGCATTACGTATTGCTTTACACCCGTATCCATGAATCGGGGCAACTTGCCCGCTAATTTAATTAATTTGCAATAAAGGAGACTTTCCCCATGAAAACGACGATAGCTTTTCTGATTCTCTTAACCCTGTTTCCCCTCATGACCTTCGCTCAAGATTTCGTCTTCACCAGCCTGGAAGCGCATACGGATGGCGTCACAAGCGTGGCGTACCGCCCGGACGGGAAAACGCTTGCCAGCGCCGGTCGGGACAGCACGGTGCGATTGTGGGATATGGAGACCTACGAAAACACCGAAACCCTTCACGCGCATACGGATGAAGTCACAAGCGTGGCGTTCAGTCCGCTGGATGGAAACACCCTTGCCAGTGCCAGTTTGGATGGCACGGTGCGATTGTGGGACATGATCACGCGGGAGTACACCATCACTCTTGCCACGCCCGAAGATGAAGGCGCTTTCTTTGACATCGCGTTCAGCCCGGATGGCGCCACCATTGCCAGTGTGGATGGGGGCAGGACGGTGCGACTTTGGGATGTGCGCACGGGAGAAAACACCCGCACCCTCACTCCTTACTATGATCCGCCCTATAATCTCACAAGCGTAGCGTTCAGTCCGGATGGCGCCACCATTGCCACCGGGAGTAAGGGGCATTTTAAATGGGATCGGAATTTTCGGGGTGAGCATGTGATGGATTGGGATTATAATCTCTCGTTTCTGTGGGATGTGGACACGGGCGAATCCTTGAGAGACGTCCGGGGCTGGGTCTGGGGTAGAGGCGCCGTCAATGGCGTCGCATTCAGTCCGGATGGCGCTACCATGGCCACCGCAAGTGGAATCATGAGGTTCATTGATAAGACTACGGATGTCTTCACCGGCAACCACTACTACCACCACAGTTACTACCTCCGTCAGCAAGTCCGTGCGCAAGATGAATTTTTTAGTATGTTGAGCGTCGCATTCAGTCCGGATGGACTGTTCCTTGCCACTGGCGATTCGGCTTCTACGGTGGAACTGTGGAGCGTTTACGGCGGCACGCAAACCCTGACCCTCACCGGGCATACGGAGGCTGTCAACAGCGTGGCGTTCAGCCCGGACGGAAACATCCTTGCCAGTGGGAGTGATGACGGAACGCTGCGCCTATGGGACATACGGGAATTGCCTGCCACCAATCGTGTTGCCCTCACGCCCAACTTTGTGGAGCCTCTCCTTCCCGGGGAGCAGTTTACGATTAGCGTCGACATCGTTGGCGGAGAAAATGTGGCTGGATATCAACTTACTTTGTACTATGATGATGGGCTCCGTTATGTGGAGAGCGCCAACGCCGATTACCTGCCGGCCGGCGCCTTTGTTGTGCCGCCGGTTGTTTCAAGCGATGGGGTAACGCTCGGCGCCACCTCTCTTGCCGGAGTGAGCAACGGTGATGGCACGCTCGCCACCGTAACGTTTGAGGTGGGAGCCATCGACGGATTACATACCGATATAGATTGTGACGTAATCCTTACCGACAGCACCGGTGAACCTTTATTCTCCTGGCTGTACAATGGTACAAGGTTTGTTGAACCGTCCCCATTGACTTCTTCCGCCATTGTCAGCCTGACTCCCGCTGCGGTGATCTCCCCAGTTGACGGCACACAGATAACTTTCACCATGAATATCGCAGGCGCTCAAGATATGGCATATTATCAGTTCAAACTCGACTATGACTCCTCGGCGCTAAGATACGTACCGCCAAAATTGAATTCACCATCCGTGCCCCCTGCTGCCGGGGAGGTTGGCAGCGGCGATGGCGCGCTTGAAACGTATAACTTTGTGGTTCGGAGCGTCAAAGACTCGACGTTGAGCCTTTCCGGCTACCTCGTTGCGCCAAACGGAATGCGTTACATCCCGACGTTTGAGAACGCCAAGGTAACAGTACCCCTTGAAGGCGATGTGAACAGGGATGGCGCGGTGAACATCCTGGATTTGGTGCTGGTCGCCTCAAGTTTCGGACAGGATAGTCCTGCATGGAATCCAAATCCGGCCGATGTCAATGAGGATGGGGTTGTCAATATCATCGACCTCGTCAAAGTGGCGGGCGGGATGGCCGAGGCGGTGGCGGCGCCTGCCGCGCGCGCGCAACTCCCAGCCCGGTTCACCCCCGCTGATCTTGAGGGATGGCTGGCTGAAGCGCGACAACTAAACCTGGCGGACGCCACCTCGCAACGCGGCATTCTCTTCCTCGAGCAGCTCTTGGAAGCAATGACCCCCGAAGACACGGCGCTGTTGACCAACTACCCGAACCCGTTCAACCCGGAGACGTGGATACCCTACCGCCTCGCCGATTCGGCCGATGTCCAAATCACCATCTACGATGCGAGAGGCGCGTCGGTGCGTCAGATGGTGCTTGGCGTTCAAGCGCCGGGCTTCTACACCGATCGCTCGAAGGCGGCGTATTGGGATGGCAACAACGAGAACGGAGAATCCGTCGCCAGCGGCGTCTACTTCTACCGACTCCGCGCCGGCGATTACACCGCCACCAAGCGAATGGTCATCCTCAAGTAAGTAACGCGGACAGCAATCCTGATGTAGGGAACAACGATCGTTGTTCCCTACAAATCGCGACCTGCGCGCTCACTGTCGGTTCCAAGAGCCGTACTGGTACTGACCACTGGCTACTGACCACTGACCACTGACCACTGGCTACTGACCACTGACCACTGGCTACTGACCACTGACCACTGACCACTGGCTACTGACCACTGGCTACTGACCACTGGCTACTGACCACTGGCTACTGACCACTGGCTACTGACCACTGGCTACTGACCACTGGCTACTGACCACTGGCTACTGACCACTGGCTACTGACCACTGGCTACTGACCACTGGCTACTGACCACTGGCTACTGACCACTGGCTACTGACCACTGGCTACTGACCACTGGCTACTGACCACTGGCTACTGACCACTGGCTACTGACCACTGGCTACTGACCACTGGCTACTGGCTACTGACCACTGGCTACTGACCACTGGCTACTGACCACTGGCTACTGACCACTGGCTACTGACCACTGGCTACTGACCACTGGCTACTGGCTACTGGCTACTGGGTACTGACCACTGGCTACTGGCTACTGACCACTGGCCACTGAGTTTTCGACACTGTTTCGCATAAACCGAAGAGCCAGACCCTGGCAGAAATTCTTGGAAATCAACCACCAATAAGGAAAATTTTTATGAAAACCGAATTCCGTTTTTATCTTTTCACGACAATAGCCGTACTCTCCGTTTTCATGTCGGGCTGTGGCGACCTTTTAGACACGCCCGAGGAGAAGTTGGAGGGAAGGTATGCGCTTGTTAGCGCAGAAATTGGACATTTGAGCGCCGACATAACCGGACGACTGATCCTCAACCTCGGAGGCAGTTATCTTTTGGATGTTGATGGCGATATTTACGCGGGCGATTCTTGGAGCGCCACTGAAAACTCCATCATTTTGGAGAGTGGCACCGTGCTCCCCTACACCCTGGAGGGAGATACGCTCCTGCTAGTCGTAGGTGTCCTTGTTTTAACATTCGAGAAATAATACCATTGGGACTTACGCGCTTCTGTAGGATCAAACGAGTGGATAGCGAGTGCGATAGGGATCCCCGCGGTTTCCAACCGCACCTACACTCAACATTTGTAGGAGCGATCTCCAGGTCGCGACCATCAAACGAGTGGATAGCGAGTGCGATAGAGATCCCCGCGTCCACTGTAGGAGCGATCTCCAGGTCGCGACAATACCCAACGCAATGTATAGATTTTGAAATCGTATAACAATCATGACAATCCCGAAATCACAGCTCGGAAAATTGCTCCTTTCGTCACAATTTGGCCCAACGCGAGAAAGCGGCAAAATACTTGCAACATCCGGCAATATACGCGGCATTCGCCAAAATCGGGTTGTAATCGGCTAAAAATTTGGTATAATATGAAAGAACGCTTTTTCTATACTTCACGCTGCTGAAAATTACGTGTTTTCGAGCGTCTGGCAGGTAGGTGCGGTTTCCAACCGCGCCTGCGAGGAACTCGTTTGATTTCAAAGGTCATTTTGTATCACGCAATACGCATCACGCATTACTTTCATGAATCGGGGCAACATGCGTAAGCCCTATAGATAAATCCTGAATCAATAGTTCTAGAAAGGAGAACGTCCCCATGAAAACAGCCGTAACCCTGCTTATTCTCTTAACCCTGTTTACCCTCAAAACCTCCGCTCAAGATTTCGCCTTCACCAGCTTGGAAGGGCATACGGATAGGGTCAATAGCGTGGCGTTCAGTCCGGATGGCGCCGCGCTTGCCACCGGGGGGCGGGACAAAACAGTGCGACTGTGGGACGCCGCTACCGGCGCCGCGCGGCACACCCTGGACGGGCATGAGGATTACGTCACAAGCGTGGCGTTCAGTCCGGACGGCAAAACCCTCGCCAGCGCGAGCGCCGACAAAACGGTGCGATTGTGGGATGTCCAAAGAGGGGGGCGCACACGCACCCTTGCCGGACACAGAGGCGAAATCGAAAGCGTAGCCTTCGCTCCGTATGGCAATACGCTTGCCAGCGGGAGCCGTGACGGAACGGTGCGGCTGTGGGACGCGGAGACCGGCAGGAACATCCGCATCCTCGCGGGCCACACGAATCTGGTCTGGAGCGTGGCGTTCAGTCCGGATGGAAGCGTGCTTGCCAGCGGAAGTCGCGACGGAACGGTGCGACTGTGGGACGCGGCGACCGGCGAGAACATCGGCGCCCTCACCGGGCATAAGGGGAAAATCTTGGACATCGCCTTCAGCCCGGACGGCGCCACCCTTGCCAGCGGGAGTGGCGGCGAGGTGCGACTCTGGGATGTGAACACCGGCAAGAATACCCGCACTTTCGCCGGGAATAGGGGTGAGGCGCACGGTCTGGCGTTCAGTCCGGATGGCAACATGCTCGCCAGCGGCGGTTGGAATGATTATGCGGTGCGACTGTGGGATCTGAACACGGGCACAAACAACCACACCCTCACCGGGCATAAGGGGCAGGTCTGGGATTTGGCGTTCAGTCCGCATGGCAATACCCTTGCCAGTGCCAGTTTCGACGGCGCGGTGCGCCTGTGGGAGCTGCCTTCCGCGCATATTATCCTCATGCCCAATCCGGTCGCGTCTCCCGCTATCGGCGACCAGTTTACTATCAACGTGAACATCGTTGGAGGAAAAAATGTGGCTGGCTATCAAGTCAGCTTGGGGTTTGACGCCGCCGCGCTCCGTTATGTCAAGAGCGCCAACGCCGATTACCTGCCGACCGGCGCCTATTTTATGCCGCCGGTTGCGTCGGAGAAAAAAGTGACGATTGGCGCCGCCTCCCTTGCCGGAACGAGTAACGGGGATGGCGCGCTTGCAACCGTGACGTTTGAGGCGCTTGATGTCAACGAGTCCGTTATTGAAGCGTTTGACGTAATACTCAGCGACAGCGAGGGAAAACAGTTCCCCGCTCTGGTTCACTCGACGACAGTTGAATTCGTTTACGGCGCCGACTTGCTGATCGAATCCTTTCAGGCGACCCGCATAAAATCCGTCGATCCGAGAAGAGTCTCCGGATCGCGCCCCGGCGCGGCGCTACGCGACATAGCCCCCGGACTGGATTTCGAGCTGCATGCGACTGTCAAGAATCGGGGCGCCGAGGAGTCTATGGCGACGGTACTCAAATACTATCGTTCTGCCGATAGGGAGATCGCCGCGAGCGCTAAGGGTGATGAACTGCTGGAAGCGCTCCTTATACAACCGCTGGCAGTGAACGACGCGTTCAAGAAGTCCCTGCGCGTCACCGCCCCCGATAGGCCGGGCGTCTACTACTACGGGGTATGCGTGGAAAGTTTCCTTGGCGAAGAGAATACGGATAACAACTGTTCCGCCGCCATCAAAATCGCGGTCCAGCCGCCGCAATCGAATTTGAGGGTTGAATCCAGGAAACGCCGTGAAAGGCCGTATGCCGAAGATCGGCGCTCCGAGCCTCGCGAACCTCGCGAGATCGCTCGAGCCCTTTCCTATACCGTTCTGGAGGCGCATACGGATAGAGTCAACGGCGTGGCGTTCAGCCCCGATGGCGCCACCCTCGCCACTGCGGGGCGGGACAAAATGGTGCGATTGTGGGACCTCGACTCCGGCGCCAACATCCGTACCTTCGTCGGGCATACCGATTATGTCACCAGTGTGGCGTTCCATCCCGGGGGCGAGCTCCTCGCCAGCGCCGGCGGGGACAGAACGGTGCGATTGTGGGACGTGTACACCGGCGAGAGCGTCCGCACCCTCACCGGGCATAAGGGTTATGTGGAAAGCGTCGCGTTCAGCCCGGACGGCCGCACGCTTGCCAGTGGAAGTGACAACGGCGCGGTGCTTCTGTGGAATGTGTATCGAGGCAACAACACGCGCGCCTTCGCCGCGCATAGGGGGCATGTCGAAAGCCTGGCGTTTGACCCGAGGGGCAGAATCCTCGTCAGCGCCGGTCGGGACAAATCCGTGCAACTCTGGGATGCGTACCGAGGCGGAAACATCCGAACCTTCTCGCTGATTGGGCATACGGATTTTGTCGAAAGCGCGGCTGTCAGCCCGGATGGCGTCACCCTTGCCAGCGCGAGTTGGAAAGAGATACGGCTGTGGGCTGTAGACGCCGGCGCGAATACCCACACCCTCACCGCGCATACGAATCGGGTGACAAGCCTGGCGTTCAACCCGGATAGTAGCATCCTTGCCAGCGGGAGTGAAGACAAAACCGTGCGCCTATGGGATGCGAACACCGGCAGCGTCACCCGCACGCTCGACGGGCATACGGATTGGGTCACAAGCGTGGCGTTCGGTCCGGATGGCACAATGCTTGCCGCCGGTTGTAACGATGGCACGGTGCGCGTCTGGGAATTGCCTTTCAAGCGCGTTAGGCGCCCGCGCGATTTTCGCGGGCGCTCATCAGGTGGGAGAAGCCGTTTCCGCCGCTAACCGCCATCTGTAGGGTGGGCACTGCCCACCATCATTGGGATTAAGCTAACCCGGTGGGAATATGAGGTCCCCTGGTGGGAGGGGCATCTTGCCCCGATGTGGGATCGATGCCCTAGCGTGAACGCGGGGAATCGGGGCAAGAGGAATCTCCCACATATAATCAAGGGACTGCTCCCTGCCGATAGTCGGGACTAATACATGTCAAATCAAATCTGCCACTATTTTTGGCTGAACTAAACAGTTACAATCAAAGAATCTATCTGTAGGGTGGGCACTGCCCACCATCATTGGGATTAAGTTAACTCGGTGGGAATATATGAGGTCCCCTAGGTGGGAATATGAGGTCCCCTGGTGGGAGGGGCATCTTGCCCCGATGTGGGATCGATGCCCTAGGCACTGCCCACCATGCCTTGCTTCGTATGCGCTTGACGAATGGACCACTGAATGATATACTCTTCACGCGGTTTTCTTGACAAGCGTTTTACGGCACACGGCGTGTGCCTACTACAATGAACCGCAAAATTTCTTGCGGTTGAAACACGATGTGAATGTCGTTTGACAACGATTTTCATCTAATTTTATCTAACTCTGTTGGATTGCCGACAGAACTTTCACAACTCTCAAAAAATCAGGAGGATTTTATGAAACGGGTAATTGTCTCAATCAGTTGCGCGCTGCTCATCATCCTTACGGGATGCGGCGCCAAAAAAACAGTCGAGCGCATTGAAGTCGAAACAACCATCGACCTGTCCGGCCGATGGAACGACACCGATTCTCGCCAAGTCTCCGAGGCGATGATTGCGGATTGTCTCAATCACGTCTGGCTTACGCAGCACTCCACCCGCTCCGAAGGCAAGAAACCGATTGTCATCGTTGGCGCCATTCGCAACCGCAGCACGGAGCATATCGCGATTCCTACATTTGTCAGCGATATCGAACGGGCATTCATCAACTCCGGTTTGGTGTCCGTCGTCGCCAGCGCTGTCGAACGCGGTGAACTGCGCGATGAGAAGGGGGATCAGAGCAGATTCGCCAGCGTCGAGACCGTCAAAGAGATGGGCAAAGAGCAGGGCGCCGACTACATGATGACGGGACAGATTAACACCATTGAAGACCGTGAAGGCGGGAAACAGGTCACATTCTATCAAACCGATCTGACCCTGACCAACATTGAAACCAATGAAAAAGTATGGCTCGGTCAGAAGAAGATCAAGAAGTTCATCGAGCGGAAACGAGCCGCTTTCTAGAGAGGGCAAACCATGAGAATCGTGAAAACTATCCCACTCTTGGCGCTGCTATGCCTAAGCCTCGGGTGTGGTCGTTACAATATGGAAAATGTGCAGATTGCCTTTGCGAACAACGACTATGACGGGGCGTTGATTCAACTGGACGCGGGCGGTAAACGCAAAGCCAAGTTGCCGTATCTTATGGAACGCGGGCTTATCGCCCACTACGGCAACCGTTTCCATGAGAGCAATCGCACGTTTGATCTTGCCGAGGTTACCTCGGATGACTTGTACACCAAAAGCATCTCGCGGGAAGCCCTGTCACTCGTCACTTCGGATAGGATCCGCGCGTATGCCGGAAGCCAATATGAGCGGTTGCTTATCCATTACTACCGCGCCTTCAATTACGTCTATCTGAACCTGCCGGACGAAGCGCTTGTCGAGTGTCGGAAAGCCGGCAGGCTCCTCCAATACTACGCCGACGCCGACGAGGATTACGAATTTGTCGGCGCCGCCTTCATCGCCTATCTATCCGGTATCCTCTACGAGTGGGCGGGGGACTGGAACGATGCGTACATCGCCTATCGTTGGGCGGAAAAAGCCTATCGACAGTACGAAGAGTCGATGGGGCTTCCCTTTCCGCGGGATGTCGGGGAGTCTCTCGTGCGTCTGTCCGGGCGGTTGGGTTTTCGCGAAGAATTTGAGAAATACGCGGCAACCTACGGGGTGCCGCCCGAAGGCGACCCCGATGCCGGTGAGCTCATCCTGCTCTACGAATCGGGGTTCGCTCCCCAGAAACACGAGGAGAACCTGATTCTGCCAATTCTCACGACCGATACGTTTTTCAAAGATGAGGACGAGGAAGATGAGGATGAGCAAGAGAAGAAGGAGAAGGAGGACGCCAAAGACGATAAAGGGGGCGCTGTTGACGGAGTAGCCGATGCCCAAGGCGATGAGGGCGCCGCTGCCGACGATGAGGCTAATGCTCGAGACGAAGCGGAGCTTAGAGCGTATGCCGACGTGTTGACCAGAAGACGAGGCAGACAGTATAAGGAGGTCGAAGTCGAATACATCTTGCGTCTCGCGATTCCCACCTATCGTTCAAATCGACCAATGCTGAACGGCGTCGACGCGGACACGACATACGGCCGCGTCGCCGGCGTGCTGGTAGAGGATGTCGAAGCCGTGGCGATGAAAGCGTTTGAGCAGGAGTTGCCGACCATAATGCTCCGCACGGTTGTGCGAGGCATATTGAAATATCTCGGTTTCCGTGTCGCCAACAAGAAGAGCGAGGCGGCAGGACAAATTTTCAACCTGCTCAACGTTGCCACCGAAAGCGCCGACACGCGTTCATGGCAAACCCTGCCGAATCAGATCTTCCTTGTACGCATGCGCTTGCCCGAGGGCTCCCACGATATAACGCTTTCATTCTCCGACCGCGCCAACCGGCCCGTTAAATCGGACACGTTGGCGGATGTCGTAATTCGGAAACACGACAAGACGTTTATGAATTACCGCACGTTCGAGTGAAGCCCCCAAAGTCGCAAGCACGACCTCCCGATTCCGTCCTGGTAGGTGCGGTTTCCAACCGCACCTATACCACAACCCTGGTAGGAGCGATCTCCCGATCGCGCCCCGCTCGTGCCGCGAAAATCCGTGATTACACCGAAACCGAGTTTTTTCTTGAAAACTCGGTTTCTGATACTCGGCTTATCAATGTATACTGCGCGCTGTCAGAAATTGCGTCTTTTGTAGGATCAAACGAGTGGATAGCGAGTGCGATAGAGATCCCCGCGATCTCCTGATCGCGACATGCGTTCCCCGTAGGATCAAGCGAATGGATAATGAGTGCGATAGAAATCCTCGCGGTTTCCAACCGCACCTACTGCCAGACGCCTGGAAACACGCAATTTTCAGCGGCATGAAGTATAGCAACTCGGGCGACTAACTAACGACTGCCGTTGCCTCTAGAAAACGCGAAAAAACTTAGCCTCTATCAAGATTGAAAAAACGAATCGGTCTAATCTCCATCGTCCAACGCAGCCTTCGACAACACGCGCTGTCGACCCTCATCACCACACTGTCGATAGCGCTCGGCGCCGGGCTTGTCATGGCGGTCATCGGCATCAAAACGCAATCCGTCGCCGCGTTCACCGGCGGTCAGACCGGCTTTGACGCCGTTCTCGGCGCGCGCGGCAGCCCGTTGCAACTGGTGCTGAACACCGTTTTTCATCTCGAAACCTCGCCCGGCAACATCCCGTGGACGATGTATCAGGCGATGAAAAACGATCCGCGCGTCGAACTCGCCGTTCCGTATGCGCTTGGAGACAACTATCACGGCTTCCGCATTGTCGGCACGACGAGGACGTTGTTCACGCAGTCTGAGCGCCGCGATGGCGTCCGATTTCAGGCTCGCGGAAACGGGCGATTTTTCGATCCGACTCGGCAGGAGGCGGTTCTGGGCAGCTTCGCCGCACAGAAACTGGGCTTGAGGTTGGGCGACAACTTTAACCCCTACCACGGTTTGGTATTTGACGAGTCGATGCGGCACGACGAACAATACACCGTTGTCGGCGTCCTTGAACCGACCAATTCACCATCCGACCGCGTCATCTGGATTCCGATAGAGGGGATTTATCGAATGGAGGGGCACGTGTTGCGCGGCGATGGCGAGGACTATGTCGCTCAACCCGGGCAGGAGATTCCCGACGAGCACAAAGAGGTCAGCGCTGTCATGCTGAAGTTTCGGAATCCGCAAATCGGTTTCATGATGGACGCCACCATAAACAAACAGGGAAAGGTGGCGACGCTTGCATGGCCCATAGGCGCGGTGATGGCGGGGCTGTTTGACAAAATCGGCTGGATGAATCAGGTTCTGGCGTTGGTGTCCTATCTTGTCGTTGTTGTAGCGGGAGGGTCGATTCTCGCCAGCGTCTATAACTCGATCAACGAGCGGCGGCGCGAGTTCGCCATCTTGCGGTCACTCGGCGCGAGACGCAAAACGGTGTTTGCCGTAATCGTGCTGGAAGCCGCATCCATTGCCGCGCTGGGCGTCATCATAGGCTTCATCGTTTACGCCGCAATCTTCAACGCCGCGTCGGCGATTGTTCGCGCGCAGACGGGAATCGTTTTGGAGTTATTTAAATTTCATATTGTGTTCCTCATCGCGCCGGTTTGTGTTATACTGTTAGGTGCTGTTGCCGGTGTTCTGCCCGCTGTCAAGGCGTATCGGACAGATGTCGCGACCAACCTTACGCCGGTTAGCTAACGCAAGTTGCCACCTAATAACAGAGAAACCGAGTTTTTTCCTCAAAACTCGGTTTCTTCCGCAACAGAAAAGCGTTTACTAATCTTGATTGTCTACTATTCAAACAGGTTCTTAGGTTAGTTAATTCTCTTTACGATTGCCCGTCTTTGTGTTCCGTGACGATTCTGGTGGGGGTTCTACAATATCCGCTTGATTTGATTCCTCACTCTTTCTTTGCAAATAGTCGATATATTTATCCACATCATGGTCAAACCGCTCCGAGAGAACGCGCCTGATGCGACGAATATCTTCGACGATGGGGGGATCTTTAATCATTGGATTCACCGACAGCGAATAATCACATTTTTGTAGGTTCGTTTCTACCGATGTCAATTATATCATACAATCCTGCTGATATGTTTAAATTATCGTCAACATTACGACTTTTACCATGAACTCAATTATGTAGGGAAGGAAAATCATCATGAAAATCCAAAGCGCTGTCGCAACATGGACAGCAATTTTTGCAATTATCTTCTCCCAATTCGGTTGTGAGAAAAAAAAGACACCGCGCGCCGAACGGGAAGACGCGCCCAAAACCCACGCCCATCATGAACATACGGCGCCGCACGGCGGAACGCTGGTCGTGTTGGGAGACGAATTCGCGCACGTTGAATTTGTGCTGGAGAAAACAACCGGAAATCTTACCGGTTACGTACTGGATGACGAGGCGGAAAAACCGGTACGACTTTCGCAAGACGCCATTGAACTCAAGATAAATGAATTGAACTCCGGTCAGCCCCTCGCATTGCAACTTACCGCCATCGAGAATATCCTTACTGGCGAAACGCGAGGCGATACGTCTCAATTCGCGGGGCAATCGGACGACCTTGTGGGAGCGACCGAATTTCATGCGGAAATAACGTCGCTTGCTGTCAAAGGTCAAACGTTCACCGACATCGATTTTAAATTTCCCGAAGGCAACGAGGGACCGCACGACGATCATCACGAACATTAGTTAGGGGACGAATGGGATGAAACAACTCAACACGAAAAAACGACGCAGCCCTTGGCTGCACTTTGGATTCGCCGGCGTAGTTGTTGTTCTGCTGTCACTCGGCATTTCCCAAATGCTGCCGAAATCGCATCCGATCCGCGCCCTCAGGGGGTTGAACGAGGGGACGGATTCAGCCTCCGAATCTGTTGAGGTGCAAGGCGCCCCGCTCGCGGTTGCCGGAGCGGTGACTCGCGGTGCCGAGTCGGAAGACGAGACGAACCCCGAACCGCAGATTAACGCATCTGAGCGAGAAGCGCCACCCCCCGCCTTCCCGAAGCCAATCGTCGGGCGTGCAAAGGATGGCAAGCGCAAGGGATCATATCTGCCCCTCACATTCGAAGCGCTCACCAACTTTACGATTGAGGAGCCGGACTGGGTGAAAATGGACGATCCGGCATACATCGCCACACTGAATCTTGATGCGGACATTCCGCCGCAAATTAAAGCGTTGAACGGCGAGAGAATTGAAATTGAGGGATTCATGCTGCCGCTTGAAGGCGAGGCTGACAACCTGCGCTCCTTTGTATTGCTCAAAGACCAATTGGCGTGCTGTTTCGGCGTCATCCCGCTCCTCAATGAGTGGGTGTACGTCAAGGTTCCGGATAAAAAGAAAATCGGCAGCTACTTCGACGAACTGGTGACGCTTTACGGCACATTGGGCGTCGGGGCAGAGTTTGAGGACGATCTTCTTACCGGCATCTACCACCTTGAACTCGATCGCCTAGAGGCAGAGGAGATCAAACCGGGGCGATTCTAGGTTCTATTGACATTTCATCACAACGCGACAATCAAGAGGGCTGCACAGACGCATAAACCTTCGTAGGGGTTGGGTTCCCCAACCCATCGGTTACGTTTACCGATCCATTGGGCGAGGAAACCTCGCCCCTACGATTGCCGGTATCACATATGCTGCGCGCGGTCAGAAATTGCGTCTTAACAAACGTCTGGCCGTAGGTGCGGTTTCCAACCGCACCGATATTCCAACATTTGTAGGAGCGATCTCCAGGTCGCGACTTGCTGGCGCTGCGTAAATCCTATTCGAAACCATTATTGCTGAGAAAAAAGCGCAATATTAGCCAACACAAGGTATAGTATCAGACAACTGCCAAGATCCGGCGAAACCCAATCTTCCCGTCTTCCACCCTTCCATTCACACACTTGACGCAAAAACCGGATGCCAGATTTCGAACTCTTCAGCACGCCGCACCTGATCGCCATGGCGCTGACAATCGTGGTTCCGATCGCGCTCGCTGTCATCGCGCGACGCCGGGCGGCCGCCGCTATCGGCTATCTCTTGGCGGGCGCGCTCATGATCAATGAAGTCGTTAGTTGGCGCTACCGCTTCGTCACGTTCGGCTTTGAACAATTCGTCAAAGGCCATCTTCCCCTGCACGCCTGCGGCATCGCGGCGCTCGCCACGGCTGCCGCCCTCGTATTTCGCAACCAACGCGCCTACGAGATCGCCTACTTCTGGGGAATGGTCGGCACTTTGAATGGCGTCATCACCCCCGAATTGGGCGAGAATCAAGGCTTCCCGTCGTACCGATTTTTTCAGTATTTCATCAGCCATTCCGGCATCGTAATAGGCGTTCTTTACGCCACGTGGGCGCTACGGATGCGTCCAGACATCGGAGGGCTCTGGCGCGCCTTTATCGGCGTCAACCTCTTTGCGGCAGCCATGGGCATATTCAATCTCGTCGCGGGATCCAACTACATGTACCTCTGCGAACCCCCGGAAGCCGCGTCGCCTTTCTTCTTCGCCCCTTGGCCCTGGTACATTCTCATCATTGAGTTCATCGCGTTGGCGATGTTCTTCCTCGCGCTTTCCCCGTTCAGAATCGCGGCGTGGCGGTCAGCCCGCAGATCCGCCGATTCGGCGTGAAGAGTGCGCCCTGGGGGATTTTTCGCGATTTTGGCGCGCGCCGCGGAATTAAGGTTTATACTATTAGGACTTACGTACTTCTGTAGGGAACAACGATCGTTGTTCCCTGCGGTCTCATGGATGAGGCCTAGCTGTAGTTGCCCGATTTATCGGGCGTGGAGAGGCGTGTGGGGCGGTGATAAACCGCCGAACTACAAGGCTTTGAGGGTTCAACTGCGTAAGTCCTAACTATTTCAAAATCTGAATGTTTCACTCGCCAAAAAGCGCCCGATGAATCGGGCAACTACAGCAGTCCCCGCCCACCAACCTTCCACGCGCTGCCAAGTTCGTAATATTCCTTGACAACGGCAATTGGTTGTGGGTATAATTATGATGCTAGGCGCCCCTGTGGTGGAATTGGTATACACGGCAGGTTGAGGGCCTGTGCCTTAACGGGCATGCTGGTTCGAGTCCAGTCGGGGGCATAAAAAAGGGAGGCATTTTCACCGAGGTCCGGTGAAAATGCCTCCCTTTTTTGTGTATGGGAGAGGTTCATCCGAAAAGAAGCGCGAAGCGACTTTGAGAAACCGAGTTTTCAAGAAAAAACTCGGTTTCGGTGAGACCACTCCTACATCGCACTGTCAAAGATTCGGCATTCTCAATTGCCGTTCAGTTGTTGTTGAAACTCTTCAATTGACGTACTTCGAATCGCTTGACGATGCAAACTTCGGAGTTTGTCGTGATCTTGAATCTGTTGGATTGACTCGGAGATGGATAACGGAATGTCGCCGAACCTTTCATCAAGGGTTTCAACAATCAGTTGTTGAAACCCTTGTTGGAGTCCCTTCTGTATCCCGATTCGCTCCACGCTCGTAATGTATGGCATCTGGTTATCCTCCTCAAATTTGCGAATTTCTTGCCATAAACGCTCATCATCTTCGGCATTCAAATGTATAACCCAATCAATAAAATCAAACAGATCTCTAATCTCTTGGCGCGTATAATTGTGTTGATGCAACATTCGTATCAGGCGCCGTTTCACATCGTAACGACCCCGATACCGGCGTCTGTGCCGTTCAGCGTCTTGCGCGGCTAAAACCACAAGCGCCATCGGGTTGTCATCCGCCAAAAGCGCCTCTCGCTCGTAATCCGAGAGTCTGAACAACAGATATTCAAATTCTACGCCGCTACCGTAATTCTTTAGCTCAAAATTTCGTGACGGCTTCCAACTCGCCGGACCGGTGACAATTGCCATGCTCACTATCGGTTTGTCGTACCGCTCAAAGATTCGGATGAAGTAGCGGAACATTCTCAGAGAAAACTCTTCGTCTACGTCACCTTGCACTTCGATATGAACCAGCAGCCACTTTTCAGCGCCATCCTTGAGCCGAATCTGTACAAGTTTATCAACAATTTTGGATCCTTTCAATCCTATTTTAGCAACCTCTTGCATCTCCTTGTCAAGAAAGGTGATTGGGTGCGAGAAATCCACGTCCTTGTGGAGATTCGGCGCGAAGAATTGGAGAAACGGCGGAAAGAATCGCTCGATTATTTTTTTCCACGCTTCATCGAAATAGGTATTATATTCAGTTGATTCAGGCATTTTCGGCGTTTGTTTTCGGGGGAGGATGGGAACTCTATCGCACAAAAAATCCAAGAAACCGAGCTTTGCGGAAAAAACTCGGTTTCACCTACATATTCTTATCATGAGCGCGCGGAGAAAGCAGAGGTGGTTATACGAATTCGAAATCTATACTGCGCGCTGTCAGAAATTGCGTCTTCTGTAGGAGCGATCGCCCGAACGCGACATGCGTCCCCCGTAGGATCAAGCGAATGGATAATGAGTGCGATAGAAATCCTCGCGGTTTCCAACCGCACCTATCGCCAGACGCTTGAAAACACGCAATTTCACCCAACACAAAGTATAAATGTTACAGGCGACCCGAGACATGCAATGAATTGCACTACTACGAACCGCCGATGATTGTAACTTATAGATTCGGAATTAGTATCACATGGCGCTGCGGGGCAAGATGCCCCGCCTACGGCGCCCCAATTCGTTAGAGGGCAGGAGAATTTCTATCGTACGGAGAGGTTCATCCGAAAAGAAAGCGCGAAGCGACTTGAAGAAACCGAGTTTTCAAGAAAAAACTCGGTTTCGCCTGCTTAGACGGCGGCGGGGCCCCTTTCGCCTGTGCGAATACGGATGATTTCGTCAACCTGTTCGACAAAAATCTTGCCATCGCCAATCTTCCCTGTCGAAGCGGATCGCTGTATCGCCTCTGTGACCGCGTCGACGCTTTCTTCGGGAACGACGACTTCCAACTTTATCTTGGGCACAAATTCGATGGCGTATTCACTGCCGCGATAGAGTTCCGTGTGTCCGCGACTTCGCCCGAAACCGCGGATCTCACTCACCGTCATCCCGCGAACGCCGACCTCGGTCAACGCTTCCTTTACCTCTTCCAGCTTGAAAGGTCGAATGATGCACTCCAGTTTTTTCATAAGTTACCTCGCTTTAGCCAACGTCCGCCGACATGGACGAATGGTTCATGTCAAAAGAAGGCGCTAAACGAAACTGAGAAACCGAGTTCTCAAGAAAAAACTCGGTTTCTTCTCGTCTCGTCGTCTCGGGTTAGATATCGTAATAGAGATGGAACTCGTGCGGATGCGGGCGTAGATTGACCGCATCAACCTCGTTTTCGCGCTTGTAATCTATCCAGGTGTCAATCACATCCTGAGTGATCACGTCGCCTCTGAGCAGGTATTCGTGGTCGTCCTCCAACGCGTCAAGCGACTCCGCCAAGGAGGCCGGCGTCGATTCGATCGTATCCAACTCCTCCGGCTCAAGGTCGTACAGATCCCTGTCAAGCGGATCGCCGGGGTGAATCTTGTTCTGGATGCCGTCGAGACCTGCCATGAGCAGCGCGCTGAAAGCGAGATACGGGTTACAGGACGGATCCGGCGTGCGGAACTCCACTCGCTTGCCCTTCTCACTCTTCGAATAGACGGGAATACGGACGCATGCGCTCCGGTTTCGCTGCGAATATGCGATATTCACCGGGGCTTCATAACCCGGCACCAACCGTTTGTACGAGTTGGTGGTGGGCGCGATAATCGCGCAGAGCGACGGCGCGTGTTTCAGCAAGCCGCCGATGTAGTACAGCGCCGTCTCACTCAGCAGCGCGTAACCCTGCGGATCATAGAAGATGTTCTTCCCGTTTTTCCACAAACTCGTGTGCACGTGCATGCCCGACCCGTTGTCTTCGAAGAGGGGTTTCGGCATGAAGGTCGCTGTCAGGTTGTGGGCGCGCGCCACGTTCTTGATGATATACTTGTACAACGCCATATTGTCGCCGATTTTCGTCATGGTGTCAAACCGTATATCGATCTCGGCTTGCCCGCCGGTGCCGACCTCGTGGTGGTGAACTTCCACGTCAATGCCGCTTTCGATCATCTTGAGAATCATCTCCGATCGAATGTCCTGCATCGAATCCGACGGCGGCACGGGGAAATAACCCTCCTTGTAACGGGGTTTATACCCGAGGTTGGGCCCCTCGTCGGTGCCGGTGTTCCAGTTTCCCTCCCGCGAATCGACGTAATAGTAGCCCGAATGCTGATTTTGGCCATAACGCACATCGCTGAATAGGAAAAATTCGGCTTCGGGCCCCCAATAACTCGTGTCGGCGATCCCGGTCGAGATGAGGTACGCTTCCGCTTTTTGAGCGATATGGCGCACGTCACGCGTATAGCTCTCCAGCGTAATCGGGTCCTTGATATTGCAGACGATACTCAGCGTGGGGATTTGGCAGACCGGATCGACGATGGCGGTGTCGGGATCGGGGAAAAGCAACATGTCGCTTTCGTTGATCGCTTGGAATCCGCGAATGCTCGAACCGTCAAAGCCTAGCCCGTCGTCAAACATGTCCTCCTCAAGTTCGGTCGCCGGGATAGAAAAGTGTTGCCACATCCCCGGCAAATCCATGAACTTGAAGTCGACAATCTTGACGCCTTTCTCCTTGGCAAGTGCTACTACTTCACTTGGTGTCATAGGTTATCCTCCTCAACGAGATAAAGTGATAAAGTTTGGTGTTGACGTGTTAATACCATTTTAACGGGAGTTCCCCGTAGGTGCGGTTTCCAACCGCACCTAATGCCAGACGCTTAAAAACACGCAATTTTCAGCAGCGTGAAGTATAACGGAAATAATTGTTTAGCGGGAGCGATATCGGAATCGCGACCACTGTTTGCGGCATGAATCCTATTCATTCAACCATAACCGAACTATTCGCAAAGGATATGCCAACAATTCAATAACCTTGGCCGCACGCGGAAAACATCGCGGCGGGACGGGGATGCCAACCGAAACTGTAGTTGGCGTTAGTTTCCGGCGCGGCGGGCCTGGAACCCATTTACATAGACAAATGTTCCGAGTCGGGTTGTTGCACAATAATTGAGCATAATAATGCTGAAGATTCAAGCATGTCGGGATCCGGGGATTCCGTCTACCAGCGATTGTAGGGTGGGCACTGCCCACCATCAACGCGGTCACGTTGCGCGCCAGGGGAACAAACCGTCTATCCCAAGCTAATCAGAATGGTGGGCAGTGCCCACCCGACAACTCCTACCGAGCTGTCGGGATCAGAAGATTCCTCCTACCATCCTGATGTTTGCAATTAGAGCTTTTCGACGCGGCTCGTTTCCGGTTCGACCTGCCCGGCGTATTTGTTGCCCGGTTTCAGTCGATACGGCACCCTTGCCGGTGATGACAACCGCTCGAAGGTGAAGGCGCAGATCCGCATCCCCGGGTACAGTTTCACCGGCATGCGCCCGAGGTTGCCAAGTTCCAGGGTCGCCGTCCCTACCCAACCCGGGTCGAATAGTCCGGCGGTGCTGTGAACGATAATGCCAAGCCGTCCGAGGCTGCTTCGTCCCTCCAAGCGCGCCATCACATCGTCCGCCAACTCGAAATGCTCCAGTGTGGCGGCTAACACGAACTCGCCGGGCTGCATGGTGAAGGCGTCGCCGTCGGGCACTTCAACCTTGCGCATCAGATCGGCGATGTCGGCGGTCGAGCGCAGGTCTATGTGCGGGTGCCTGCTATGCTCGAAGACGCGGAAGATATTGCCCAGCCTGAAGTCGATTGAGCAGGAGCCGAGCTGTTCACGGAGGTTCGGCTGTGGCGTAATCTTGATTTTGCCGCTGTCCAAGTAGCGTTCAATGTCCTGATCGGATAAAACCATAGTTGTCCCGGCGCCGCCTCATTTTAGGCGTTAACCCGTGCTTGATCTGTGTGTTAGCGTATAAGCGCCCCTTTATTGTATCAGATTTTTTCGTGTGTGTCATATTTTTTTTGAGGTGGGGGTTGTAAGTTGGGTGGGATGATTCTATAATTGTCCGGAACGCGGCTGAAACCGAGTTTTTTCCTCAAAACTCGGTTTCTTGACTTGAACAGGGAGGTCATGCAAAATGTCCAGAGAAATCTCTATCACCCCCCACACCGTAGGTGCGGTTTCCAACCGCACCGGCGCCTATGGAAACCATCGCCAATTAAGGCATAGAATCGGCGCCACATACGCCTTAAAACGCTTAACTTGACCCTATGGAGGTTATGCAAAATGTCTAGCAAGATGCGGCGGATTCTCTGGATTGACCAGGAGATTCGGGCTGGCAAATATCCGAACGCCCGCACGGTCATGGAGCGCTTTGAACTTCGCAGCCCGCGCGTCGTTTACGACGATAAGCGGTTTATGATCGATGAACTCGATGCCCCTATCGAACACAGCAGAACCAACGGCGGATGGTATTATACGGAGCCGACCTATTTTCTTCCGGCAATCATGCTGGAGACGGAGGAAATCGACGCGCTGTTCCTGGGCGAGCGGTTAATCAAACGCTATCTCGGCGCCGCATTTGAAATTCCGCTCCGAATCGCGCTCGAAAAGATAACGCAACACTTGCCGGAGCAGGCAGGCGACGATGCCCAAAGGGACACTTCGGCGTTCGCTTTCACCGGCGGCGGCAAAACGAAAATCAATCCCGATGTTCTGATCGAACTCCATAACGCCATTCTCTCCAAGCGATCGGTTGAAATGGCGTACTATTCGGCCAGCCGCGGTCAAACAAACACGCGGACTGTCGATCCGTACCATCTCCACAATATCAACGGCGAGTGGTATCTGATCGCCTATTGCCACACGCGACGCGAGCCTCGCGACTTTCTTGTCAGCCGCATCAAAGCGCATGAACTCCTGCGGTCTACGTTCCGAATACCGCCGAGTTTTTCCCTTGAAGCGTACTTGGCTCAAGGATTCCTCGCCGAACGGGGGACAGCGCCTCAAGAGATTGTCATCAGATTTGACGAGTATCAGGCGCGATGGATTCGAGAACGAGAATGGCACCCGAGCCAGCGGATAGAGGAGTTGCCGTGCGGCGGCGTAATACTGCGCCTAACGGTCGGCGGTATTGGCGAAGTGAAGCGCTGGATCATGGGCTACGGATCGCGCGCGACGGTTCTCGAACCTGAAAGCCTGCGCCGTGAAATCGCGGACGATGCAAAAAAAATGGTGGAAATCTACGAAAAAATGTAGAGTGCGTATATAATGCACTGTCGGATGGTATAATAGGGATTCGTAAAACGTAATGCGTAAAACGTGATGCGTAATAGGTAACTGTTTAGGTCAGCCAAAAATAGTGGCAGAAATGATTTGACATGTATTAATCCCGACTATCGGAAGGGAGCATCCCTTGATTGTATGTGGGAGGGGCATCTTGCCCCGATGTGGGAGTGATGCCCTAGTGTGAACGCGGGAAATCGGGGCAAGATGCCCCTCCCACAAGGTGGCCCTCTCACATGATGCCTCTCGCACATACCGACACAATACAACGTGATGCGGGAATGGGACGCGGGGGAATGGTGGGCAGCGCCCACCCTACATACTGTGGAGAAAAAACATGCTTTCAAACTTTCGACTGGCGCGCTACCGCATGACGTTGACCGCGCTGTCAACCATTACGATGCCGCCCTACGCCGGCTCCACGCTGCGGGGCGGATTCGGTCACGCCTTCCGCAAGATGGTGTGCACGCAGGGGCCAATCGACTGCAAGGATTGTACGCTCAACGCGGCTTGCCCCTATCCGTACATCTTCGAGACGACGCCGTTCGAGGGGGCGGTGCAACTCCGCACCTATGGCGATGTGCCGAGGCCCTTCGTCATCGACCCGTTGGACACGCGGGGTGAATACCGCAAAGGCGAATCCTTCTCGTTCCAACTGACGCTCATCGGGCGCGCTATCGACTATCTCCCCTATTTTCTGGTGAGTTTCCGAGAACTGGGCGAGATGGGAATCGGCAAAGGGCGCGGGCGATTCCGGTTGGCGCGCGTCCGCACGGAGGACGGAGAATCTATCTACGACAGCGAGACGCAGATGGTGCGCAATGTGGATAACGCCCTAAGTTTCGACGACATCCGAAGCGCGGCGGCATCCTCCCCGACGAACGAGCTGAGGCTGCGACTCCTCACGCCGGCGCGCATCACGCACGAAGGGGCATTGACCGATCAGCTCCCGTTTCACGTCTTCTGGCGGCGGCTCACCGGACGCATCTCGGCGCTGGCGTATTTTCACTGCGGCGAATCGCTGGAGTTGGATTTCCAAGGGCTAATCGAGAAGGCGACGCGTGTCGAGACGGCGGATTCGACATTGCGTTGGAAAGATTGGACGCGGTACTCGTCTCGGCAAGATCGGAAGATGCAGTTGGGCGGGTTGGTCGGCAAAGTGCGTTATGTCGGGGACGTGTCGGAGTTCGCGCCCTATGTGGCGTTGGGGACGTACCTGCACGTGGGAAAGAACGCCACGTTCGGGCTCGGGAAGTATCGATTGGAATGAAACGCAAGAATGAGCGGAATGATAAAGTTGAATTACGGTCTTCGTATGAATCCCATCTGTTCGAAATGACGATCGAAGCCAAAAACCTCATGAATTCCTCGTTGGTTCATGATGACTTTGGACGTGCAGTCGGTGAAAGACCATCTTTTGTCAATGTTAAACCGTTCAAACACAGTCCACGCTTCCTGCTCAATGAACTCGGATACATGAACGACCGTTAATAAGCCCATCGCAAGCATCAAGTCAATATTCTGCTTAAAGGAGACGGTGCGCAAATAGCCAATGTTCATTAGCATCAAAGTGTACGATTCGTCAAGAACCGAACTACTCGTCACCAAGTGGCAAGCATCGGTAAGATTATCTTGAAAATCTAGCGCAGCTTGGTAATTTGCATCAGCGGTATTCTTGACAGCCGCCCACGCACTGGTATCTACAAAGATTTCTCTCATTTCCGCGTGCCGTATAAGTATTCGTCATGATTTGTCGAAGCGTCGGGAAGGTCGCCGGGGACGGCGTCTTTTCCAAGGCTTTTGAAAACCTGCAATCCCTTCTGCGGGTCAAGTTTTGATGGCGTTTCCAGCGCCAATTTGACCCTGACGTGGGTGTGGGACCCCAATTTTTTCCGGATGTTCTCAGGCACGGTTAAGGAACCGTCAGGCAAGATTTTCGCGATACACTCAATTTCTTTCATTGGGGGATTCACTCCTCTGATTTCGGGTTAGGTTTTTGCAAATGTATTTACGCGTTCGCTTTGGCGCCGCGATGTACCTATTGTATCAGATTTGATGTGGTCATGCAAGAGAAGTTTGTCGGTAAGGCAGGGAAGACGCCCCTGATTCTTGGGTGATAATAATGGGTAACGCGGTGAAATGGCGCTATGAGCGGAAGGATGGAAGACTGGAAGGAACGCCGTATGTGACTTTGGGGGCATTGCTGCACGCGGGAAAGAACGCCGCGTTTGGGTTGGGGAAGTATCGGGTTGAATAAAACGCCTTACACGGCGGGAACGTCCAATATTCTCGTTGACATCTTCACTCGTATGTAGTACAATAAGGAAAGCCTCGTAACGCAAAATGCGAACCGTCCCTCAAAATTGGCTGTGCGTTCACAGATATACTACACCAAGACGTTAAGATTAAGGAGGCGCAGGATGTCGGTCCCGGAAATTATCTACCAGATAGACGAGGTAATCAGGGATATTCACAAGCCGCGAAGCGCAAAGATCGAGAGTCTGAAGGACCTCGCCATAATATGCTGGAACGCGGTAATTCCAGAATACGGCACGGAGACATTTTATCAACTGCATTCGGATGAAATACGAAATCGCTGGTCCGAAGTGCGTAACGAGGTTGAAAAATACGACACACAAGACCAAATCCTGTATGTCTTGGATTGGCCCGCTTCAAGCGGGAATTTTTATTGGGTAAAATAACTCCATTTGTGTTTGACATTTCAAACGCCATCATGATATAATATTTCCAGAAATAGGACAATAGGATATCAAATTGCGTTGTGTGCGTTTACGCTCCTGAAAAACGAACTTCAGGATGGCCAGAATCTCCGCGCGGTAAATGTCGAATCGTGTTGCTATGGACGCTATTTTACAGCAAGATTCTTTGGATTTCAAACAACGTCGGTTAAAAGTCGTGAACATCGGTGGGCCTTTGGACAACTTTGCTTCGTCGCGCGGCCGAAGATTGGATTACATCAACATTGACCTGAACCCCGGACCAAATACAATCGTTGCCGATGTAAATGCGATGGACTTGAGTGAAATTGTTGGCAACGATGTTCGACTTCTGAGAGCGTCAAATGTTCCTTTCATTGAGGTGCCATCAGGAAAATGTGCTAATCCTGTCGCATTTGCCAGACAAGCACAAAGGCTTCAAGCGTTGCGAATTGTTATTACTACTGGTCCCTATAGCGAGAAAATAATAAGCGATGCGCTACAGGACGCGGGTTTTTCGGTAAGGCGAAGAGAAATTTATCAACGAGTATTCATTACTGCAAGGGGTTAAGATGAAGGAGATGTCCCTACCATGAGCATCCACCAGATAGACGAGACTATCAGGAATGTGTACAAGCCTTGTGATGTTAAAATCGAAAGTCCGTAAGACTTGGTCACGGTACACAATGAACTTGACAAATACAAAGCCAAAATCTGTATGTTCGTGATTGACTCGCGTCTAACGGTGATTTTCAATAGGCGATCGACTTTGCGAAATTTGCCCCGATGAAAAGGGGACTGAAAGATTGTTCTTTTGCTGATAAGTGAATCAATCATTTCCCATGCCCCGACGAAAAGGGGACTAGCGGAAGGATAGCCTGCGTTTCTACACGTGGACAAAAATGAGCGCTGTAGAGAAGTCGCGTACGGAGAAGCAAGTACCGAACTCTGATTTTTAAGGAGGCATTGAATATGGATTACGAATCATTCAGAACAAAAGCAGTGGAATTCATGCGCAATCGCGATTGGAAGAAAAAAATCGCAAAGCGACGAAGTTTTGAGCAAAGTTTATTTGACCACACTCTTATTGAGATTGAAGCGCTCATCACGATGCTGCCACTCTTTCGGCAAACATACTCGCCTCCACTAACGGAGACGGAAGAGCAAGTACTTCTGATTAGTGTTCTGGCGCATGATGTTGGTAAGGAACTTCCCGAATGGCAGGACTACGTGATGGGAAAGCGTGGTTTTCTCTCTGATGTGAATCCAGAATTGGCTGCGGACGTGGTTTCCGAATTGGTGAATTATTTCGGTTTCGGCGGAGTTGAAGAGATATTATCATCGGTGCTTTTACACATGCGCTATGAGAGAACGCCGGCGAAGGTTATGAATAGACTGCTTTCTGGTCAACACACAAACCGTCGTTGGAAAACATTGGCCGATATCGTTGATGCTGTGGATAATTTGTGCTCGGCGCCTGGACTTTTCGCTGGATTACAATACATAAGAGAAAGGGCATGCATATCCAACCATCTTCACGCTTCCTATCACCTTGTGCAGATGCGCGGCGTTTCGACAACCCTGTTACATCGCGCCGCAATCGACGCATTTGATGAACGAGGCTGGAGCCCATTGATACACTACAGTTGCGGGACAATTTACGTGGCAAGCAGTGCAACGCAACCACAGGAACCTAGTGTAGAGAAAATTCAAGCACACATGGCGGCAGCGATTGAAAATGCTATGCCCAAACAAATGGCAAAATTAGTAGTTGGCAGTCCGCTGGCGAACATGATGCCTAAGCCGGAACTTTTTGACTATCGCGACTTGAAAGATTGTCTAACAGTTGCGGCGCGGCGCGTCAATCGAACGACGTTTCGGGGCAAATCAGAATCCCAGCGACGAAAAACGATTGCAGATTATCTCAAACGCAAAAACGACGATTCGACCGTTGATGAAACCAAATTAGCTTTGGAAACCGATAGAATCGGGACCGCACAGCCAGAGATGTGTATTTTCAAGTTTTTCAAATCAGCATTAGCGGAAAGCTTAGTTGGCAAACGGGTCACACCGGAAACTGAAGAGATTTATGGCAATTTCACAGAAAGTTGCCAAACAAATGAAGAACAGCGCTCAAATCAACTCGATCTGGGTTTTGGGAATTCCAAGGACGAAAATCGGAAGAAAAAACCGCCGAAAATCACACCGCAAACCGTTGCGGAAAAGGAATACGATGCCGTTTTCGGTAACGGAGCTTACGCAGCCCTGCAATCAACATCAACCTTGATGCCTGCTCGTGAGATGGCAGCTACAATCGATCGATTTTGGTCACTGGCTGGTTCTCGACTTGGCTGTGATGTTCCAAAGATGGAGAGCCTGCACCACACCGAACGCGAGAGGATTCTCATTGACACCCTTGTAGACACTGCGAATAAAATTTATGCTGCAATACCAACTGAAAACCGACCGACGCGCGCGACACCGGAAGATATTGCGCGATGTTTCATGCCCGATCTCATTCATCCATCACCCAAGCTAGATCTTGAGGAACTCATTGCACAGCAGATTTATGCTTATGGGCAAACAAAAGCGAATGCTCGCAAGGAAAAAGGTTCGCACCTCTGCCCAATCTGTAACGGAACGTTTGATGGCGGTACAAAGGCGAAGGCTGATTTTATCGGAAACCCTGAAGGGCATACAAATCGCGCTATTTCACACGGCAGAGCCGGACATATCGTCATCTGCGAATTGTGCAAATATGAGCGATTTCTTCGACAACTACTGCTAGATTCGCAAGTTGCCGATTTGCTTGTATTATTTCCACGCATGAACATCGGTCATTCTAGCGGTGAAGGGTTCCGCCGTAAGGCGATTCAGATTCGGGACAAGTCGTTGTACCGCATGACTAATGCGAACCCCAACCCCGATCACCGCGTTTCATTGAGTCTGACCTACAACATGGCAAGAAACCTCGGCGATCATGATGTTTATCGCTTGACACCTGATGAAATTGTTGACTTGATCACATACGAGTCTGCCGCTGACACCATGAGGCGAAACCGGCGGGATCTGGAGAAAGAGTTGAAAACCACGTATGGCATGGATGAACTTGATCTAGACGAAATCAACGAGGTGTGGGACACGAGTTATACAACACTGGAGGACGCCCTGGAGGCTCTTATTAATGGTGAAGTCCAAGATGAAGATGCCCGTGAAATTCGTAAAAAGGCATTTCGCTTAAATCGTCAGTTCTACATCGCCTGCCAGACACCGCATATGATCCTCGTCCCGTTGACCAACCCCGTGTCTATAAGCAATGACTCCGACACAAACGCGGGCCTCCGCGAGTTATATTTGTCACTAGTCTTGGGTCTTTCATTGGATTGTTCGGTTGCCGTGGTTAAAGGTTGGGAGGAGATAACCTTTGAGGGCGGAGAAGGAGTCGCTCGCGTGCCGGCAATCCCTGCCTTACGAGACCTTGTCGGTGCCGAGTGGGTCTCTTTGGATGCCGCCAAGCGCTGGCTAGATGCTATCGGCGCGGCTGCGCTTCTTGCCAATTCAACGGAATATCCTGAACGATCCAATCTCTACCAAATCCTCAAGAGTCCAACGTTGGGACATGTACTACGCCGAATTGAACAGAAAAGCGAGAGCGGCCAAGCGTACATGCACCATTTCCATTTACTTGAAAAACTGAAGGAGATTCTCAGATGAGACAGTTAATCGTAACCAAAGGAAAGCGATTCAATCCTGATACTGTTCTTCCGAAGATAAAATGCATCGCGGATGCTTTCGACCAGTATCTGGACGAATATCGTCCCAAAACGACCGGCACAATGCATGGCATTATGGGACCTGTACCAATGATTCTGGATGGGGCACGTGTCCGAAAAGAGGACGCCAAGACATTGGTAGGAAAGGCGGTGCGCGCTCACGAAATGAACGAGAATAATCGTGGGTATCTGTCACCTTCCGCGCTTGAAGCCCTTGAGACAGGGACGCAGGAGTTGTTGGCGTTGTGTGGTGATGTGCCTATTACGACTGTCACCAAGGTTACTGAGAGGGTCCGCTATACCGTGTATTACGCCCGAAGAAAGAAAGCCATTGAGTGGCTGGAGAGGACGCGCAAGGCATTTATTCAGTTCTTACGAGAGCGCTACACCAATGAAACTGCGCTCGCCACCGCATGGGGAGAACAGTCTTTGAAATATGATGCGGTCCGTTTTCCCTCTCGCAAAAACAAGGCGTTTACGCAGGCAAACGACGTAAAGAAGAAAGATATTGCCGACTTTTGGGACTCCACCAACACGGAACCCATCATTGAAGAAGAGGAGGATGACAATGAGTAGCTTAGATCTTTTGAACCCTTTTACCGTAGAGAATCCGCAACCGCTGATTGGCGCCAAGACGGTTCAAATCCTACTGATGCGAGAGATATTGGATTACACGGTTCTACGCACGGAAGACACACGCGAATTGAACACAGTGGCTACGCCTCTTTCACTTAACGATGGTGATAAGGATACCATGCGAGTCGCGTTCCTAGCAACAAAGCAGAAAGCGGCTGAATCACGACAGTTGGAGCAACTGCTGCGTACAGGAACCTCTGAAGCAGGTGTTTCAGGAACCGAATGCTATCTGAAAGACAATCTCTGCCTTGAATGTCCCCGCTGCACGTTATTTGGGGCGACGAGCACAGAATCGGGACGTGAAAATCGCGCCAACATCAAGCACCGGATAGAGTACTCAACCGCGTTTTCCCTGCTGCCATTTGAGGACATTGAATCGTCAACGACGTTCAACGCGATTAACGATCTCAACCAAACGACCGGGCAAGCATTAGGCAGCCGCTACGCTGTCGTGCCTGCTACCGTATTTCCTAGCATTGTGAGTTTGAGAAGCACAACACTCACAGAGGTAATTTTGACCATCAAAACATTGTTGGCGAGCAAGAGTTACGGCGCCGAATCCCGCATCGGCGGCGACGTGCGTAACTCTGTGTTCGGCATAATCGGTGGGTGGGAGGAGATCATCACTCCCCTTGAACTCACGCTTGAGCTTTACGACCACCGTGATAACCTAGTCGGTGATACTTTCAAAACGATATCCGAGAAATATAAACCGTTGGCGGGAAATCCTGATCGCGTGACCATTTTCTCGCCAGATCAGGTGGATGCAATCGTTGAAGCCGCCGCGAACACACCGCTTGATAAATCGCTATTGACGAAAGCTTACAACGATGCGAAGGCCTACGTTGAAGCCCAGAAGAAAAAGTGAAAGTCCGAGAAATCGAGTTTTTTGAAAGAACTCGGTTTCTCCATACGCGTCAGTCAAGCGAGGTGACAATATGGCAAACGCAATTCAGCTTTATGAACACAACGTGCGGGTGTTTGCAGGACGACTGTATAACCATGATTATCTGTGGTTCTCCTCCAATGAAATCAGCAAGGTTTCTACCACCCAACCCATCCTGCACAACTATGCACTCTGTTATGCAATTTCGCAACGCTCCTACGGCGTCTATCTAGGTTCAACACCGAAATATGTTGAAGATCCGGAGGGTGAATTCAATGCGATGCCACTGTACGCTACGCCAGCCCATGCTAGCCATCTTGAGCATGTATCGCGCACAACTATCACCTTTAATGCTGTTGATTCACGTACCCTGACAACGGGTGATAGCAAAAAAATGAACACCCCGAATTTGGGAAAACGAGTCTACATTGACCCGGTGTGGGAATCAGTGGAAGTAGAACGTCCGGAAAAAGGTTATCAATTCTACATTTTTACATTCGACAACTATCGTCCGCCAGCGGTAACGCGGCTCGGAAAGAAAGGCAGTTCGATACGCATTCGATGGGATGAGGTTCCTCAACCTGTGGCAATCTATCGCGAGGATGAACAAAGCCCGACACACCCAATCAACCCTTTGGATGTCAATGGCGATCTCGTCAACTATGAACCGGTGATGATTCCCCCGCATCTATTATTTCGGACAGCAACCCTAGCCCAAGATTGGTGGCTATTCTTCACTATCGGTAGAGTGCGGCATACCATACACGTACCCAAGCGCGTTTTGAACCGAATCGGAGGCGTATAATGAGGGTCCAAGGCTACTCTTATGAACAAGTCAGTGTCGAAGGTGTGCGTACTCATCTTTATCCACACCAAGCCGCAATGTACAACGAGTGGAAAAACCGCACGGCGTTTTTACTTGTCACAAAAACGGGAAGTGGCAAAACACGAGCGACAGCATTGCCCGTGCTCAAGAATCGCGAATCCGCCGTTTTCGTCTACCCGACCAACGCGCTGATTCAAGATCAATCACGTGCGATTCAGCAACTGATGGATGACGAAGGAATAACATATCGGGAACGGAAACCGGAAACAGCCAATGAGAAGGTAGGAGCAGAGGACTATCAACTTATCCAGATCAACGCACAGACGCTAGGTGATTTTGCAAAAGCGTGGGGAATGAGTGTAAACCAAAAAGTTAATGCGCTTAATAGGCTGCTTCACCAAGGAAAGCAACAACTTGTTCTGATTAATCCAGACGTTGTTTATTATCTGTACTCATTGCGCTATCGCGGCGGCGCCGAGGTTTTAGCCGCGTTTCAAGCATTTAAGACAGTTGTGTTTGACGAGTTTCATCTTTACCACGGTGTGGAACTAGCCCACGCGCTTTTCCTTATCTATTTGGCACAATGCATGGGGGCATTTCAACGAGTTGTGTTGCTCTCCGCCACCCCGAATGTAGAGGTCAAAACCTACCTGGATCGACTGCTTAACCCACTTGTTATTGATGCAGATGTATCAGTTCCGAAACCTGTTTGTGGTGAGCGAACGGTCGCACACGATGTAGAACTTCATACTTTGCCAGTTGCTAAGGGTGTTGTCGAAACAGCGCAATCGAAAGTCCTTGAACTTCAGAGCAAACTATGCCAACTCAAGATAGAAAATCGGCACGCGAACAATGTAGGAGATTATGTGCCTTGTGTCGTAATCCTCAATTCCGTTGTTAACGCGATTGCGTTGGAAGATGCGCTCGTTGAGTCGGGGATACCGCGCACGGAAATCGCGCCGATTCGAGGATTGTCAGCCAAGACTAGCCGAGACGTGAGTGGTAAAACGCTTGTCATTGGCACAGCGGCGATCGAAGTCGGCATTGACTTCAAAACCGATTATCTGATTTTCGAGGCAGGCGATCAAGCGTCGTTCATGCAGCGATTCGGACGGCTTGGAAGGCATAGTATCGGACAAGCGTTCCTTCTCGCTACGCCGAGAGAATGTGAAGCTGTGAAGTCGATCGGAAGCCAGATAGCTCGAGATGAGTTAGAGCGACGAGTCAAAGCCATTTACCGCGAGCAGGATGCAAAAGCGTGGTTTGTTGATACGCTTTGCGGCGCGTTTACGGTGCTCGCCCAAGCCGAGAACTTCCGCGAACAAATAATCAGGGATCGGTCGGCTGATGAATCAATGAAATCTGAAATTGGGGCATGGCTGGACGACACACTGACCAAATATGCCGAACAGATGCGCTTAACCCAAATGAAGCGTGCCCGACTGAAACTTCGGCGCAAACGAACTTGGTTCGAGCATTACAGACAATTAGACTCGTTTCGGACATCGTTACCAAGCGTGGAAATCTGGGATGCGCGCGAAAAATTTGAACGCGGGCGGGAACCGTATTACACGGCAGATTTGAAAACACTATTAACGCGTACAACTGTTCATTGGTCCGAAAAGTACCAGCGAATGGAAGTGAAAAAAGGTTACGATAAATGGCATTGGGTTAATCTGCGAAAGTCATTTGATGATGAACGTGAGGACGATTGTTGTGGCATGTTTCGGACAACTGCTGATTATCCGAGCAATGAGATGCAATTCATGCAGGAAGGTCATTTGACATCAGTTTCGCATTTGATGGCAAAACGCAAATACAAAGGGCGCGTGACCGGCCATTTGTTTGTTCTCGCGCCGGAAGATTTACGCCACGAACTAGACTGGCGGCTAGCGTGGTTTAGATGTGGCAGTCGCGGACGGTATATCATTGCATTTGATGGGGATGCCCTTCTACTAAAAGAAATCTATGATCGAGCAATGAAAGAGGGGAAAGGTTCGTAAGCGTCCAATCAACCCGGACCGATTCAACATCCCCTAACGCCGCTCCTCAACCTCCCGTTCATCCGCGTTCGGGAATCACAATTTTGCCATCCTTCCAGAACGCCTCATCCGTGGGTTGGGCGTCCGGGTCCGATGCCGCCGACGCCTCAGCCGTTTGAGATTGACAAGGCGGCGCCGATATGTCAAAATAACGAACATGACGTACAAACGCAGATGGCTCCTACGTTTAGACCAGTTTCGGTTACTGATCGCAAGGTCGGTAGCAGTGAAAGCCGCGATGAAAAGCGGACTGAAAGATGGCAAACACCTCCGACTTGAACCTTTCTCGAAAGTGTAGCAGTGAAAGCCGTGATGAAAAGCGGACTGAAAGTTCAAAGAGAGGAGAACGGGGGCGCAGGCTGGGATGCGTAGCAGTGAAAGCCGCGATGAAAAGCGGACTGAAAGTGCGTGTAGACTCGCACGTTGAAGATGAAAGTCTGTTTGTAGCAGTGAAAGCCGCGATGAAAAGCGGGCTGAAAGTTGTTGAGCTTGATATTCGCACCGTGAACGTTCAAGGGTAGCAACCCATGCCCCGATGAAAAGGGGACTGAAAGACGTGCCACGGCGGGATTTACGCTTTCCCCGCGAGGGTAGCAATGAAAGCCGCGACGAAAAGCGGACTGAAAGTACTGAGACTGCGCGGTTTGCATTGCCGCGGTAATCGGTAGCAGTGAAAGCCGCGATGAAAAGCGGACTGAAAGGGAGATTTATCATGAGTCAAATATCGCGTAAAGCGTAGCAGTGAAAGCCGCGACGAAAAGCGGACTGAAAGAAAGCGCCCTGACTCCCTTGCATTTTTCACCTCTCAGTAGCAATGAAAGCCGCGATTAAAAGCGGACTGAAAGATCGACGACACGGACACTCGATGTCGAGAAGCCGAGTAGCAGTGAAAGCCGCGATGAAAAGCGGACTGAAAGATCATCAACAAAATGTGGTCGGTGCGCGACAAACTAGTAGCAGTGAAAACCGCGATGAAAAGCGGACTGAAAGCACATGATATGGGTGTCGCCGCTTATGGCGTCCGTCGTGTAGCAGTGAAAGCCGCGATGAAAAGCGGACTGAAAGTCGCGACGCCATCCACTGATGCCGTCACTTTCACCGGTAGCAGTGAAAGCCGCGATGAAAAGCGGACTGAAAGTGTTTTTAAACTTAACATTCATATCGGAGTGCGGAGTAGCAGTGAAAGCCGCGATGAAAAGCGGACTGAAAGTGAGGAACAACGACCCGTCCCCGCCGCCGATGAACGGGTAGCAGTGAAAGCCGCGATGAAAAGCGGACTGAAAGTAGGTCCTTGCATCGCCGCATCGGCGTGTTCCGTGTAGCAGTGAAAGCCGCGATGAAAAGCGGACTGAAAGTCACCACGGTACACAGTGCAACGATTTGAGGGGGTTGTAGCAGTGAAAGCCGCGATGAAAAGCGGACTGAAAGTGATTAAACTGAAATGCCAAACTGGTACAACATGAGTAGCAGTGAAAGCCGCGATGAAAAGCGGACTGAAAGGGATAGCTTCGAGAATATCAAAATGCGCATCGCACAGTAGCAGTGAAAGCCGCGATGAAAAGCGGACTGAAAGAATATCGATGAGGCTTGGGGCGCGTGGCGCGCCAAGTAGCAGTGAAAGCCGCGATGAAAAGCGGACTGAAAGAATATCGATGAGGCTTGGGGCGCGTGGCGCGCCAAGTAGCAGTGAAAGCCGCGATGAAAAGCGGACTGAAAGTTTGGAACGATTAGGCTCCCCGAAACAGGTTTAAAGTAGCAGTGAAAGCCGCGATGAAAAGCGGACTGAAAGTCCGGGATCCCGCACAAGAAACATCAAATAATCCTGTAGCAGTGAAAGCCGCGATGAAAAGCGGACTGAAAGTCTTTGGAATTCCACCATCGGAAATACAGGCGGAAGTAGCAGTGAAAGCCGCGATGAAAAGCGGACTGAAAGCGAGTCTCAATCCCGATTTCCCTTCATGTCCGCTTGACAGTAGCAGTGAAAGCCGCGATGAAAAGCGGACTGAAAGAAGGAGAATAATCGTGACGAACAACGATACGAACCGTAGCAGTGAAAGCCGCGATGAAAAGCGGACTGAAAGATCCATGCTGCATACTCCGCCTTAAGCTCCTTGAGCTTGTAGCAGTGAAAGCCGCGAAGAAAAGCGGACTGAATGTCGTGAAAATCAAGGATGGGAATTCGTCGAAATCAAGCGCGACGCGAGAGATTATGTCACCGAGTTTTCAATGAAAGAAAAGGGAAGAGAACGATAATGGGTTGGCTTGTCGTGATTTTACTGTTGCTTTGGGAGCCGTTATACCGGTTCCTCGGCTCCGGCTACACAAAGTGGATTGTGATTGTGGCAATCATACTATTCGCGCGCCCCAGCCCGCGCTACATCGTCTATCGGATGAAGAATCCGTTTTAATTCTCGATTTTGGCGCGTAATGACCACTCCGAATCTTCACTTAGGCGCCTAATCATAGTCCATCACTTAATCACATAAATCACAGTTCAGACAATCCACCCACTGCCTTTACTGGCCACTGACCACAGGCCACTGGCCACTGTTTTTACGCCCCGATGAATAGAATCAAGCGAGTGGATAGCGAGTGCGATAGAGATCCCTAATCCGTGATTCAGACAATTGCCAATCAAACCACTAGGCGCCTAATCATAGTCCATCACTTAATCACATAAATCACAGTTCAGACAACGGCTAGAACGCCGCTATAGCGCTATCCATGTGGAAAGAAACAAATCAATTGCATTGACTGGAATTTTCTAATCTGTGTTTATCCGCGTTTATCCGCGTCCCTATTCCGCTTGGTTGTATGATATGAGTGATGCCATATACATTTAGCGAATGAACCACTTAATCACATAAATCACAGTTCAGACTATCCACCCACTGCCTTTACTGGCAACTGACCACAGGCCACTGGCCACTGTCTTTGCGCCCCGACGAAAAGAATCAAAGGAACGAATAGTGACTGCGATAGAGATCCCCTAATCCGTGATTCAGACAATCCGCCCCACTCTCCCCTGCCTTTACTGGCCACTGACCACAGGCCACTGGCCACTGCCTTTCCCCCGTCCATACGCCGACTTTAATCCGTGCAATCCGTTTAATCCGTGAAAATCCGATCAAGCGAATGAATAATGAGTGCGATAGAGATCCCCTAATCCGTGATTCAGACAATCCGCTCCACTCTCCCCTGCCTTTACTGGCCACTGACCACAGGCCACTGGCCACTGCCTTTCCCCCGTCCGTATGCCGACTTTAATCCGTGCAATCCGTTTAATCCGTGAAAATCCGATCAAGCGAATGAATAATGAGTGCGATAGAGATCCCATTCAGACAATCCGCCCCACTCTCCACTGCCTATACTGGCAACTGACCACAGGCCACTGGCCACTGCCTTTCCCCCGTCCATACGCCGACTTTAATCCGTGCAATCCGTTTAATCCGTGAAAATCCGATCAAGCGAATGAATAATGAGTGCGATAGAGATCCCATTCAGACAATCCGCCCCCTGCCTTTACTGGCAACTGACCACAGGCCACTGGCCACTGCCTTTCCCCCCTAAGAAAAAATGCAACTTTACCCGACGCCAAGTGTATATACTTGAAAACTAAACGCACATAAAGGTATAATTGCGCAGAACCCGAACCAATCAGACGAATGGAGAGCGACTTGAGATGCGCCGCCGCGTTACAATTTCATTGAATCCCCTATCAACCAGCCGTTTGACTCGGCTGAGCAAAGGAAACCCTGTTCGTCATGCTCTTAATATCCTGGCGCTCTGTACAATTCATCAATAACCCGCTTGACCGAAATCCCCGACACCTTCAAAATCGGGCGTTGTTCGGTAAGAATGCAAAGATCTTTTCCGGATTGTTAACATCCTGTTCACGTCCGGGCGCCTGAGAAACCGCTTCACCACAGGATCTCGCGACTCAAAGGATGTGAACGCGCCCTTGAATTTGGCGTTTTGTTCACCTTTTCGTTCCTACTGTTGTACCTATTTTCGGGTTCGTTTTTCACCAAAACCCGAACAAAAACGGTATCAACTGCTCGAAATCGGCATTTTGTTCACGTTCTTGTTCCCATTTTGGGTGAAGTCCTAGAGTTGCACGCATCGGGTGATTGTAGTTGCCCGATTCATCGGGCGTTTTTGACGAGTGTAACACTTAGATTTTGAAATAGTATTGGATTTTGGAGATTGCAATCAAACAGATTGTGATACAAATCATCACTAACCGGTAACACCCGGGTTGTCCTTAATCCGTATAATCCGTTTAATCTGTGAAAATCCGTGATTCAGACAATCCGCCCCACTCCCTTTACTGGCCACTGACCACTGGCTACTGGCCACTGCCTTTACTGGCCACTGACCACTGGTCACTGTCTTTACTAGCCACTGGCCACTGCCTTTACACCCCGATGTAGCGGAGGAAGAAATTGGCGCCGACAGTCCCGTTTTTCCAACAAGTCAACCTCAACTTCGATACAGCCGCCGAGTTCACCGAGTACCCGCGCGGGCTGCTTGAACAGATCAAAATGTGCAATACGGTCTGTCATATAGCGTTCCCGGTCAAGCGAGACGATGGCGCGATCGAAGTCATCCATGCGTGGCGCGCCGAACACAGCCATCATAAACTGCCGACAAAAGGGGGAATCCGTTACAGTACGTTGGTCGACGAGGACGAAGTGACCGCGCTCGCCGCTCTGATGACATACAAATGCGCCATTGTCGATGTGCCGTTCGGCGGGGCAAAAGGCGGAGTCCAGATCGACATCAGGAAGTATTCCACCGACGAATTGGAACGCATCACTCGGCGCTACACCTACGAATTGGCACAGAAGGACTTTATCGGTCCGGGGATAGATGTTCCCGCCCCCGACTACGGCACCGGGGAACGCGAAATGGCATGGATTGCCGACACCTATAGGACATTGAATCCGAACAAGCTGGACGCGTTGGCGTGTGTGACGGGCAAACCGGTCGAGCAGAGCGGGATTCACGGGCGAAGAGCCGCCACCGGCAGAGGCGTGTACTTTGGCATCCGAGAGGCGTGCGGTTTCTCGGACGATATGACCAGGCTTGGGCTTGAGCCGGGCTTGCGGGGAAAACGGGTAGCCGTTCAAGGATTCGGCGCCGTCGGCTACCACGCCGCCAAGTTTTTGCGAGAAGGCGGAGCGGTGATTGTCGGACTGGCGGACATTGGCGGCGCCATTTACAATGCGAACGGGTTGGATGTCGAGGACGTTTTTCAGCATCGGCAGGAGAACGGCGCCCTTTTCAATTTCCCCGGCGCGACCGATCTTGCAAACCCCGCCCACGTTCTTGAGCTGGAATGTGACATCCTGGTACCCGCCGCGCTTGAAAATCAGATTACCGACCGCAACGCCTCCCGAATCAAAGCCAAGATTATCGGCGAGGCGGCAAATGGCCCAACAACCCCCCAAGCCGACGACATCCTAAAGGCAAAACGCGTGATGGTTATTCCCGACGTGTATCTAAATTCCGGCGGCGTCACCCTCTCCTATTTTGAGTGGCTAAAGAACCTCTCGCATGTGCGGTTCGGTCGGCTGGAAAGCCGTTTTGAGGAAAATACGCGCAGAAATCTTTTGAGAGCGATGGAAACTGTGTCGGGCAAGCGGTTTTCAGAATCGGAACAAGATCAATTGGGGCGCGGCGCCACGGAAGAAGATTTGGTGGATGCCGCGCTTGAGGAAACCATGCTGACCGCATACCGCGACATCAGAACGGAATCAAAGGCGCTTGGGCAGGATTTCCACTTTAGAACCGCCGCCTTCCGCATCGCTATCAACAAAGTTGCCCGCTCTTATGAGCAGTCCGGAATCTTCCCGTAGGAATGCCTCCCCGTCTTCACTTTGGTAGATTCTTTATTCGGTTTTCACAAGGAAAGGTTTGTCGCCGTGCGAGATTATGGTGATTTTGTGCAGAGATTTGACGGATTAACTTTGCCCGATTTAGAACAAGACACGCTTGGCGAGGTCGATGGTTACCCGATCTATCGTCTGATGTTCGGCGCGGGCTCTCATGCAAAACGGGAGGTCCTGATAACCGCCGGCCTGCATGGCGATGAGCCGGCGGGCCCCGAAGCCGTTCTGCGGTTCTTGCGCGGATACGACGCAACGCGCTATGACGACTTCCGATTTCTCATCCTTCCCTGCATCAATCCGTTCGGCTACGTCCGCAATACCCGCGAAAACAGGACGGGGATAGACCTCAATCGCGTCTTTGAAGAGGACAATCCGCCCGACGAAGCTCGTCTCGTCAAAACTGCGGTCGAGGGCAAGCGGTTCGATTTCGCCATAGATTTTCACGAAGATTGGGAAGCCGCCGGATTTTACTTCTACGAGGGACGGGAGAGTGAGGACTGGATAGGCCCCGAGGTCATCCGTAACGTCGAAAGCGTTTGCCCGATTGATCGGGAGCACGATGAGAGCGATTTGCCGATCGCTGACGGTGTGTTTAAGGTTGACCCCGACTGGGGGCTAGAAGGATTCACGCCCTACCTCCTCGCGTTTCACACCGACCACGTGATGATTTCCGAAACGCCTACGAGCTTGCCAATGCCGCAACGCACCGCCGCCCACCTGAAAGCGCTGGACACCGTATTGAGCCATTACGATGAAGCGGCAGGATCAAGCGAGTGAATAGCGAGTGCGATAGGGCTCCCATCCATAGGGATCAAGTTAAGAGAATTTACGTTATTTGTCTAATTCCCGTTGTAAACTCTCAAGCCGGTAGGGCAAACACAATGCCGCGATCCCTGATTGTGTAAGTCTTTTAGCCCCAGAGGGGATCAAGCGAGTGAATAGCGAGTGCGATAGAGATCCTGCAGGTTTGTAGAAATGTGGACACACCGAATTCCAAAGCCCCAGAGGGGCGACAGGTGGATAATTGTGTTAGGCGCTCGTCGAGAGAAAACCGCGCGACTTGCGTTCTAAAACGCTTAACTTGATCCCTATGAGTGCGATAGAGCTCCCATCTCCCGATCCCGACAATGCCCGTAGGATTAAACGAATGATTAACGACTGCGGCAACAATCTTGATATCGATCAGGATTTTCTATCGACCAAATCTCACAAATCACTGGACACAATCGCCCAATTATAATAGAATACAATTCCGCGATTTCTTACGCATTACGTTTTACGCATTACGCATTACTTTCCACCCTCATCTATTCCGACGCTTCGGGGAAACTCGCATAAGTCCCGTTGCAATGGCACCAAGGAGAAATATGGCGACATCCGATTTTGTGCATCTTCATAATCATAGTGAATACAGTTTTCTTGACGGCGCATGCCACATAGACGGCATTGTCGATTGGGCTTATGAGCAGAGCGTTCAAGCCGTGGCGCTGACCGACCACGGAAACATGTTCGGCGCCTGGGAGTTCTACAAAAAGGCGAAGGACAAAGGCGTCAATCCCATCGTCGGTTGCGAGGTCTACGTCGCCCCGGAAAGCCGCCACGAGCGCGGACGAGAACAGGGCAGCCCCTATCACCTGACACTGCTCGCGGAAGACGCCACCGGCTATCGCAACCTCATGAAGTTGGTCTCGATCGGCTATCTGGAGGGCTTTTACTCGAAACCTCGAATCGATATGGAGATTTTGCGCGAGTATCGGGATGGCATCATCGCGTTGACGGGGTGCATACAAGGGTATGTCCCGGCGCTATTGGCAGACAACCAACGCGACGCCGCCGTGGCAAACTTCAAACGGTTGCAGAACATTATGGGACGCGACAATCTGTACGTGGAAGTTCAGAATCACGGCATTCCCGAAGAAAAGACCGCCTACGAAGTGATGATGCAACTTGCTCAAGAATACAACCTGCCGATTGTCGGGACAAACGACTGCCACTACCTGAATCGGTCCGACCACAAGATGCACGATGTGTTGCTTTGCATTCAGATGAAACGCACGGTGAATGAAGAAAATCGCATGCGCTTCCTCAACGAATTCTATTTCAAGAATATCGACGAAATGCACGAGACGCTGAAGGATTTTCCGCCCGAAGCCATTACGAACACGCTCGAAATTGCCAATCGCTGTCAGCTGGAACTTGACTACGGCGAGCACATTATGCCGAAATACGAAGTTCCGGAGGGTTTCACGGCGGATTCGTATCTCGCCAAGCTCTGCGAAGAGGCGCTCCGTGAGAAATACGGCGAGATTTCGACGGAGATGAGGAAACGACTCGATAGCGAACTTGAGGTAGTGCACAAGACGGGCTACGCCGGTTATCTGCTGATTGTGTGGGATTACGTCAACTTTGCCCGAAAGCGGAAAATCCCGTTTATCGGTCGCGGATCGGCGGGCGGAAGTTTGGCGATGTTCGCGCTTGGCGTGACGACCTTCAACCCGCTGGAGTATGATTGCTTGTTCGAGCGCTTCCTGAACCTTGAACGCGTCAGCATGCCCGATATCGACATCGACTTCGGAGATGAGCACCGCAAAATCGTCATCGACTACCTAACGGAGAAGTACGGTGCGGAGTGCGTCGGGCAGGTGGCGACCTTTAGCACCTTCGCCGCAAAAGCCGCGGTTACCGACGTGGGACGCGCGCTCGATATGGAGATGACGGATGTTCGCCGAGTGACTCAGCTGATTCCGGCTGTTCCCGGCGTGACGCTCGATGAGTCCTTGGCCGATGTTCCTCGCTTCCGCGAGCTTACCGAGGCGCCGGAAAATCGGGATATGATGTCGGTCGCCAAATCCATTGAGGGAATGAAGCGCCACGTCTCGATTCACGCCTGCGGGATTGTGCTGGCAAATGGCCCCCTCACCGACTACGTTCCACTCTTCAAGGACAAGAACGACCGCGTCGCGACGCAGTACAATCTCAAGACGCTTGAAGATGTCGGCATGGTGAAATTTGACTTCCTCGGCTTGCGAACCTTGAGCGAGGTACACCACTGTCTGGCGCAGATTAAGGAGCGGCACGGGGTTGATCTTACGCTTGAGGGCATCCCGCTTGACGACGAAAAAACGTATCAGGTCATCAGCGCCGGTTTGGTTGCCGGGCTCTTCCAGTTGGAAACCTCGCCGGGCATGAGGCGCGTCACCATGCAAATCAAACCCAACAACTTTGAGGATTTTGTGCCGATTTCCGCGCTTTACCGTCCCGGCCCCCTTGATAGCGGCATGATGGACAAGTTCATCCGCAGAAAGCTTAAAGTTGAACCCGTGACCTACCTACACCCCACGCTGGAAGACGCCCTGAGAAACACCTACGGCGTCTGCATCTACCAAGAGCAGGTGATGCAGATTGCGCGGGACATGGCTGGCTTTACGCTTGGCGAAGCGGATGTTCTCCGCGATGCCATGGGCAAGAAGAAGATGGATGTATTGAAGATGCAGCGCCAAAAATTCACTGAGGGCGCCGCGAGCAACGGCATTGACGAGAAAAAGGCGGGCGAGGTTTTCGACTACCTTGAACCCTTTGGCAGATACGCCTTTAACCGTTCGCACACCGTCGCCTATGCCATCATGTCGTATCAAACGGCGTTCCTCAAAACGCACTATCCCCGCGAATTTATGGCGTCGATGATGAGCGGGGAGTCCGGCTCCAGCGAGAAGATCGTGAAGTACATCGCCGAGTGCCGTCAGTTGTCGGAATTTCTCGGCATAAAGATGGACGTTCTTCCGCCGGATGTGAATAGCAGCGGTTGGGATTTCACCGTGGATGGAGAAGACATCCGTTTCGGATTGGCAGCCGTCAAGAATGTCAACGAAGGGGCGATCGAATCCATCGTCAAGACTCGCGAGAAGGATGGTTCGTTCGCGTCGCTGCAAGATTTCTGCGAGCGCGTTGACACCAAGGCGGTTAGCAAGCGGGTGATCGAGAGTTTGATAATGGCGGGCGCCTTTGATTCGTTTGAAGGCCACCGAGCGCGGCACGTAGCCAACTTGGAGCAGGTCATGCGGGTGGCGCAGTCGGCGCAAGCGGATCGCGAGAAAGGGCAGATGAATCTTTTTGGCGCCGCCGCGGAGGAAGAACTGCCGGTTGCACAGCCGGTTCTTGATGATGTATCGGAGTGGGAACCGAACGAGGAACTCAAAAACGAGAAGGAACAGCTCGGCTTTTACCTCTCGGGGCATCCGCTGGAAGCCTACGATGATGTCCTTGACTATTTCACGACCGCAACCTCGGAGACACTTTCCGAAAATCCGAACGGAACGGAGGTGTACGTTGCCGGTCAAATAGCCTCGTTCCGCCTCACGAAAACGAAAAAGACCGGCGAATCAATGGCTATCTTGGTGATTGAAGATTTGGAAGGAAGCTATGATGTGGTCGTTTTTCCGGAGGCGTACAAAATATCGCAACACGCCATTGAGGAGGGTAACTTCGTGTGGTTACGCGGCGCGGTGAGCCAGAATCGGGGGCAGGCGAGAACGGACGAAGGCGAGATCGAAGAGGATGTGCGCCAGATCCAAGCCTCCGAGATTCTGCCCATCGGTCAGGTCGAAGACCGCTTGACATCGGCGGTCGAGGTCTCGATTCCCGAAGCCGATGTCGCAAATCAAGATAAGATGGGAAGGCTGCAGACAATCTGTAGCCAACACAGCGGCGACAACGATGTCATCTTGCGGCTCGCATATCCGCGCTACGGCGAGGTCATAGCCCAATGCAGTTCAAAGTACAGTGTTTCCTATGAACCTAAGTTCGTGGCGGAGATTGAGGCGCTTTTCGGACACGACAGCATCAAGCCTAGCAATCGAACCACGCGAGTCGCGGAGCGCACAAACGGTTCCTCCGTCAGCTATGTGTAGGGAATAACGATCGTTATTCCCTACGAAGCCTTCACATCACGAAAGGGTTTATCATGCAATATCGCACACTTGGCCGCACCGGCTTGCGCGTCTCGGAGATCGGATACGGCGGCGGGCGCGTCGCTCCCAATCAAGATAGCCGCCCGCTGGTTGATATGCTCCACGCCGCCTTCGAGCTTGGTCTCAACTATCTTGACACCGCGCCCGACTACGGGGGCGGGTTCAGCGAGGTCGTCATCGGCGAAGCTGTCAAGGGACGACGGGACAAGTGCGTCATCGCCACCAAAACCGAAGCCTTTGACCCGAAAGGAATCATCGCCGATGTGGACGGGAGTTTGACGCGGCTGGGGGTTGATGTGATTGACGTGCTGCAATTTCACGGCGGATGGTTCGGCGAAGAGGAGGCACGACAGGTTTTGGATAACGGTGGATTGGAGACCTATCGGCGGTTGCGCGATCGGGGAAAGGTGCGGTATCTCGGTTTTTCGGCGGACGGTCCCTCGGCGGGGGTTGAGCGCATGATTGCCACGGGCGAGTTTGACGTAATGCAAATTCATTACAATCTGATGCATCAGAACGTCTGCGACGCATTCGGAAATCGCGGCGTCATCCCCGATGCCAAGGCGCAGGGGATGGGAATCGTGCTGATGCGTTCGACGACGAGCGGCGCCTTCCCGAAACTGATGCGGCACAGTTTCAGGGAGGAGATGGAGGGCGTTGACCTTGACAGTTTTCTTCTGAACTTTGCGCTCTCCAACCCGCTAGTCGATACCGCGTTGATGAGTCTGCAAAGCGTCCGGGACGTGAATTGGACAAACACCGTTTCCGAGGATGTCGATAGGCGGCTCGATCTGCGGGAGATTTACAAACGATAACCGAACACTGTTTATACTCCACGCTATTCATTCGCTTGATCGATAGAAATCCCCGCGATCTCCCGATCGCGACATACGTTCCCCGTAGGTGCGGTTTCCAACCGCACCGAGCCCTCCTGCCAGAGTGAGCAAAACCAAAGTAATTCGTTAATTGCAGGGCGCGAACTGCAATTCAAAGCCACAATCAAGCCGCTGAACTAAACGACCACGGCAACCAAAAACACCGACGGTGTCAGTCGCGTCCCATCAAATCCCGAATCACGTAATCCAAAATCCCGCCGTGCTTGTAATACTCAACTTCGATTGAAGCGTCGATTCGCACGAGCAGTTCCGTTTCCCGCCTCTCGCCGGTTGCGCCGATAATCTCCATCTTGACAGTTTGCCCCGGTCGGAGGTCTTCCGTCACGCCGCTAATGTTGATGACTTCGCTCCCATCCAATCCGAGGGACTGTACGCTCTCACCGTTCTGGAACTGCAACGGCAAAATCCCCATCCCGATTAGGTTGCTGCGGTGGATACGCTCGAAGCTTTCCACGATGACCGCTTTGACGCCTTGCAGTTTCGGTCCTTTCGCCGCCCAATCGCGCGAGCTCCCCATGCCGTAATCGTTCCCCGCAAAAATGACGGTGGGGACACCGTTCCGGGTGTAGTGCATCGCCGCTTCGTAGATGGTCGTCTGTTTCTCGTCGGGATATTGAATCGTAAATCCCCCCTCAACGCCCGGCAACATGAGGTTCTTCACGCGTTTGTTGGCAAACGTCCCGCGAGCCATCACGCGATCATTGCCGCGTCGCGCGCCGTAGGTATTGAAATCTCGCCCCTCAACGCCGTGGTGGATGAGGTACTGCCCCGCGGGGCTATCCGTGGCAATCGCCCCAGCCGGCGAGATATGGTCGGTGGTGACAGAATCGCCGAAAATCCCGAGGATGCGCGCCCCCTTGATCTCGGAGATAGGTTCAGGCTCTCGCTTGAAGTCCTCGAAGAACGGCGGTTTCTGGACGTAGGTACTCTCCTCTCGCCACGGATAGAGCGCCCCTTCCGCGCTTTCCAGACCGTCCCATTCCGGCACGCCGTCGCTAATCCTGTCGTACGTCTGCTTAAAGGTCGAGGCATCCACGGATTGACCGATGAGTTCCGTTATCTCCGAGCTCGCGGGCAAAATGTCCCGCAGATAAATCGCTTCGCCATCGTCGTTATGCCCCAGCGGTTCTGCGGCGAGATTGATGTCGATACGACCGGCGATGCCGTAGGCGACCACAAGCGGCGGTGACATCAGGAAATTCGCTTTGACATCGGGATGCACCCTCGCCTCGAAATTTCGATTCCCGCTGAGAACGCTGGCGGTAACCAAGTTGCGATCGCCAATCGCCTCCTGAACCGCCTCGTCCAGCGGGCCACTGTTGCCGATGCAGGTGGTGCAACCGTATCCCACCACGCCGAACCCCAATTTTTCGAGGTAACGGAGGAGCCCCGTGTTTTGTAGGTATTCCGTCACAACCCGCGAGCCGGGGGCGAGACTGGTCTTGACGTGATCGGGAACCGAGAGCCCCTTCTCCACCGCGCTCTTGGCGAGCAAGCCGGCGCCGATCATGACAGACGGATTGCTTGTGTTGGTGCAACTCGTGATGGCGGCGATAACCACAGCCCCGTGCGTAACGCCATGACGATCCGCCTGCTTCTCGCCATCCGTCTCGGCGTCGTCGGCATTCAAGCCGTAGCCGCCATCGGTGATCGGCTGCGTCAGCAGCTCTCTGAACGCCTCCTTCACCTTCGACAGTTCAATCCGGTCCTGCGGACGCTTGGGGCCCGCAATGCTCGGCTCGATGGCGTCAAGATCTATGTCCAAAACGTCGGAGTATTCAACCTCTCCCTCTCCCGGAACTCCGAACAGCGATTGATTTTTGAGATACGCTTCCACCAGCTGCACATGCTTTTCGTTTCTGCCGCTGAGTCGAAGATAACGCATCGCCTCATCGTCGGGCGGGAAGAATCCGATGGTGGCGCCGTACTCCGGACACATGTTCGAGATAGTGGCGCGATCGGGAAGGGAGAGCGCCTCCACGCCTTCGCCGAAGAACTCCACAAATTTGCCGACAACCTGCTTTTCCCGCAACCGCTGCGTGACGGTCAGTACGAGATCGGTCGCGGTTACGCCCTCCTTGACGCTGCCGGTGAGATGCACGCCGAGTACTTCGGGGGTCAATATGTAAACGGGCTGCCCCAACATGGCCGCCTCCGCTTCGATACCGCCAACCCCCCAGCCGACAATGCCGAGCCCGTTAATCATCGTCGTGTGCGAATCCGTGCCGACCAAGGTGTCAAAATAGGCGATGGTCTTCTCGTCAGCCTCGTCCGCCATTACGCACTGGGCGAGGTATTCGAGATTGACCTGATGCACGATGCCGACCGAGGGCGGCACAATCTTGAACTTCTCGAAGGCTTGCTGTCCCCACTTCAGAAATTCGTAGCGTTCTTTGTTGCGTTCAAACTCACGTTTCGTATTGATCTGGAGCGAGTTTGCCGACCCGTAAGAATCCACCTGCACCGAGTGATCGATAACCAAATCGACGGGGACAAGCGGTTCGATCATCATCGGATCGCCGCCGAGTTCCTGAACCGCGGCGCGCATCGCCGCGATGTCAACCACAAGCGGCACCCCGGTAAAATCCTGAGCGACGACTCGCGCCGGCTTGAACGGCAGCTCCACAGCCTTCGGAGTTGCGGCGTTCCAATTTGCCAAATCGCTGATGTCCCGCTCCGTCACTTGATGGTCGTCGTAATTTCGCAACAACGACTCGATTAAAACTCTTATGCTGATCGGAAGTTTTGAAATCGGTCCAATCCCGCCTTCCTCCAGCGTGGGGAGCGAGTAGTAATGAACCTCTCGCCCGCCAGTTTCAAAGGATTGAAGCGAGTCAAAAAGTAAATGTGTTGATTGCGGCATTCTATGGCTCCTTAGTCTCTGGGATTCTCGGATAATCTACTGATTTTATGTATTGTTCGCGTAGGCAACGGGATTTTGATGTATCTTTCGTAGCCAATCATTATCTCATGGATAACGTCTAAATGCAATGAAAAACACGTGGAATCCAGGGGAAACACACCTGATCTTTGGCATAAGGAAGATTGGAAGGATGGAAGACGGGAAGGGTGACAAATTTCCGTCCACCCATACGTCAAACCAGATGGATACACAGAATCCGTCGGATTCTCCAATATAGAGCGCAGTGTTGGGTTTCACTGCGATTTCGGGGTCTTTTAGCGGTATCGGTGTCTGGGCGCGGTTAGCCTGTGAACGTGTCGTTCTTGATGGGCCATTCAACCCAACCTACGGATTTTCCAAATGCAATGAAAAACCTGGCAACTTTGATGTTGACGTTGGCTTCACGGCTTGCTACCATAAGTCAACAGAATTTGGTTTTACAACTCGCGAATATTTGAATTTGTCATACGCTGTTGTGCTGGAACATGACGCGCATCAAATTTGACACACTCTCAAGACATTGTGGCATGGAGACTCATCATGGCGAGCGCAGTAATATTACCGAAAGACTTTTCCGACTATTTGACCATCGAAAACGCCAACCTCAGATTCGAGGAGGCTGCCGAGGTTGCCGAAAAAATTACGGCGAGGGGTGTTGAATTGTACCCCAATTTGGATCACGCCGCCATCTTCACCGATCCGCCCTATCTGGTGGCGGGAGCGTTGAAACGACTCGGCTACGTTTCCGGCTGGGATGCGCGCTGTTATCCGTCGCCGGTGGACGGGTGTGACTACATCAATGTTTCCGCGCGACTCCCGCAGGCAAGTCCCGCCCGAGACAGCGGCTGGTTCGACTATGTGGCGGTGGTGCACCCCGTTGATGAGCCTGCGCTGAAACAAATGTTGAACCAAGGTTACGGCAATCCGTTTATCCATCATCTCACGTGGGGGCTTGTGCCGCCGCGACAGATGAGTGAGGATAATTTTGAGTATGCGAGTCACGCGGTGCCGTTTATGGTTAAGACGCGGAAACTCATCGGCGAGGTGATTGGCGATGAGCCCGGGGCGCTAATCATTGCCTTGCCGCAGGAGGTGATTGACCATTCGGATTTCGGCGCGTCGCTGCCAGACTGGCTTGATGGCTTGGGTTCGGAGGAGTATCAGGTGGAATCGATGGCTGGCGGCGGTTTCCTCATTCAGTTCTTCGTTTTGACGGGCGGACGAATTGAAGTCGCTCTCCGTGTCGACACCAAACAGACATTCAATCCCAAGAGTGTGCATAAAATATCCAAAGACGAGATTAGTACGATTCAAGGAGAGTAATCTCTCCACAATCGAGAATTTTGTTTGCATAAGTCAATCAAGATATGATATAATTAAATCGTAGCCAATGGATACAGCGGTACCCTTTTAATCTAATCCGGCGAGGTTAGGAAGGGGATGTCAAGAAAAACACCAAATACAGCCACAGCAATCTTTCATTATATTATATTCTGTTTGCCTCCCTTTTTTTGTCGGGGAGGTTTTTTTATGCCTATTTATCGTTTGCACAGCTAAATTCGCACTGCGCGCGCCTTCAACCGAATCTATTTTGATTTGGTAGGGTGGGCACTGCCCACCATCAACGCGGTCACGTTGCGCGCCAGGGGAGCAAACCGTCTATCCCAAACTGATCAGAATGGTGGGCAGTGCCCACCCTACAATCACTACACGATGTAGGTGATGTAGGCGCTGTTTCTAACCGCGCCGATACCAAAAACTCGCAACTTCAACCCGGACTATTTTGGCGCTAAACGCACAAACTATATTAGACTTTATCGAAGAGATGGCGGCGCTCAAGAACCTTCCGCGCACCGGATGGCGATTTCAAGGCATCAAGGACGCGGAGAGTATCGCGGATCACTGCTACCGCGTCTCGCTCTTGTCAATGATCTTGGCGGATCTTCTGGCGACGCGCGGTGTGCGTCTAGACGCCGAAAAGGTGATGCGGATGGCGTTGTTGCACGATGTCGCGGAGGCTCGAATCGGCGATGTTCCGTTTCCGGCGCTTGCGTACATCCCCGAAGATGTGAAGGAGGGCGGAGAGAAAGCGGCTGTCGAATCCATGTTTGGGGGGTTCGGAGCCGTCGGCGAGAAGTATATCGAAATCTGGGAGGAGTTTCAGAGCAGTACCTCCGTAGAAAGCCGATTGGTAAGAGCCGCCGACAAACTGGAACTAATGATTCAAGCGTATGAGTACGAAAAAATCGGCTATCGCACCTTGGACAAATTTTGGACAAACAACTGGAACTGGCAGGGGGACAAACAGTTCGCACAAATCCAAGAAATCATGAATCTCCTGATAAACAGAAGGAAAGAGGTTTTAGACACATGCGCGAGAAGGCAAGAGTCATGACAGCCGAGGATGTCAGGCGAGCGTTGATGCGAATTTCGCACGAGATCTTGGAGCGGAATCATCGTGAGATTGGCAATTTGGCGCTAATCGGAATCAAGAGCCGAGGCGATCATCTGGCGCTTCGGATTGCCAAAAATCTGGAGGAGATTGAAGGGCTCAAGGTGCCGGTTGGTGCCATAGATGTTTACCTCTATCGGGACGATGTAAATCTCCATGACCAAGACGTTAAAGTGAATCACACGGACATCCCTTTCGATATTGCCGGCAAACGAATCATTTTGGTCGATGAGGTAATCTATACCGGGCGCACCATACGCGCCGCCATGGATGCGCTTATGGATTTTGGGCGCCCGGCGGCGATCCAGTTGGCGGTGTTGATTGATCGAGGCCATCGGGAGTTGCCGATTGCCGCCGATTACGTCGGCAAGAATATCCCGACATCGCGCAAGGAGGTTGTTCGCGTGGAACTGGTCGAAGATCGAGGCAGCGATCGAGCCGCCATATTCGAGGTCGAGTGAAATGAGACGGATTCTTATCCAAAACGGTCACATCGTAGACCCCGCGAATCGGATTGACGCCGCCGGTGATCTTCTCATTGCAGACGACAAAATCGAGCGGGTTGGCGGGAAGATCGAAGTCGCGCATGACCGAGCCGTTGACGTGATCGACGCCGAAGGGTTGATTGTCGCGCCCGGCTTGATTGACATGCACGTTCATCTGCGGGAACCCGGATTTGAGCATAAGGAGACGATTGCCACCGGAACCCGCGCCGCGCAAGCCGGTGGGTTTACGTCCGTCGCATCAATGGCAAATACCGCCCCTGTCTCGGATTCGCCGCGGATCATCGAATTTGTCAAGAGGCGAGCAAAGGAATCCGGGGCGGCTAACGTTTTTCCGTTGGGGAGTATCACCAAAGCGCTCGCAGGCGAGGAGTTGGTTGATGTTCCCTCGCTGCTTGAAGCCGGCGCCGTCGCCGTGAGCGATGATGGAAAAACGGTTATGAATGCCGAGTTGATGCGCCAGGCTCTGGCGCTCGGCGAAGCGCTTGATTTTCCGGTTATGGTGCACTGCGAGGAGCATAATCTCAATGCCGGCGCCGTCATGAACCTCGGTGAAACTTCAAAGAAACTCAACCTGCCGGGGAGCGCGAACGCCGCCGAAGATATTATCGTTGCGCGTGACATCATGCTCGCCGAAATGACGGGCGGGCATATCCATATTCTCCACGTTAGCACGGCTGGCGCCGTTGAACTGGTGCGTCAGGGAAAACGGAGAGGCGCCCGTGTGACGGCCGAAGCCATGCCGCATCACTTTACACTGACCGATTCGGAGGTTGAAGCGCAAGGGACAAATGCCAAAATGCATCCGCCCCTGCGCACGGAGGCGGATGTCGAAGCGGTAATTGAAGGGCTATGTGATGGCACGCTTGACGCTATTGCCACGGATCACGCGCCGCACGCCAGATCGGAAAAGGCGTTGGGCATGATGGAAGCGCCGCCGGGCATCGTTGGTCTGGAGACCTGCGTGCCGCTGGTCTTTACGCGCCTCATCCACACAAATCGGCTTTCCCTATCGGACGCAATCACAAAGATGACGCACATACCCGCGGAAATCCTGCGCATTGATCGCGGAACACTGTCGGTCGGCGCTGTCGCCGATGTGACATTAATCGATCCGGAGAAGGTCGCCACAGTTGATGCGGCGCAGTTTCAGTCCAAAAGCCGAAACACCCCCTATGACGGTTGGGAGTTGAAAGGCTTGCCTGTCATGACGCTCCGCGGCGGTGTCCCAAGTGAGAAAAGATGAGCGGCTCAAAGATCTTCCCACACTTGAAACGAAGCGACTACTCTTGAGGCCGTCGGAATTGAGCGATGCGGCGGATACGTTTGAGTTTATTTCGGATCCCGAAGTGACGAAATATACGTTCTGGCGGGTTCACCACTCTATCGCGGACAGTGAAGAATTGCTCGCGTGGCTCATGACAGAGAACTTTGCGAGTTGGTCAATCGCGCACAAAGCGGATAACAAAGTGATTGGCATGTGCCTTCTGCACAGTTTCGATTTTCATCATCGGCGCGCCGAAATGGCTTTCAATTTTTCAAGGAGTTATTGGCGGCAAGGGTATGCGACAGAGGCGGTATGCGAGATGATCCGCTTCGCGTTTAAGCGATGGAATTTGAATCGGATTGAAGGCACGTGCATGCTTGACAACATCGCTTCGGCGCGCCTGATGGAGAAACTCGGCATGAAATTCGAGGGGATCCTGCGACAACACTCGTTCGCCAAGAATCGGTTCCACGATCTGAAGTTGTATTCGATTTTAAGGAATGAGGTATAATCGGCCGGACAACTTGGGCGATACAAAATGCGTGATTCTTAATGCGTAATGCGTAGTGAGATTTCTACGGGAACTCTATCGCGCGAGCTAAACTATCGCACTCGCTATCCACTCGTTTGATCGCGTTACGCATTACGGTTCATTTCTTTGTAGGGAGCATGGCAGCCGGGCTGTATTTGAGCGATAGAGACAACCTGGCGCGGAAGACCGTAACACTATGAAAGCAATCTTGGCATTATCGGACGGTACAATATTCGAAGGCGAGCATTTTGGCGCGACCGGCGAAACATCGGGCGAGGTGGTGTTTAACACAAGCATGACGGGATACCAAGAGGTGCTTACGGATCCGTCCTACAAAGGTCAAATTGTGACGATGACCTATCCGTTAATCGGGAACTATGGGTGCAACGAGGTTGATGTCGAGTCTGCCAAGCCTCAAGTCGAGGGGTTCGTCGTGCGGGAGTATAGTGCTCGTTACAGTAACTGGCGGTCGAGCGGGAGCCTTGATGATTATTTCAAAGAACACGGTATTATCGGGATTCAGGAGGTTGACACCCGCGCGCTGACCAGACGATTACGCGTTCACGGCGTCATGAACGGGACGCTCTCGACCGAGGACCTGTCCCCCGAAAGCTTGGTGGCGAAAGCCCGCGCCTGGCACGGTTTGGTCGGGACGGATCTCGCCGGACGGGTGACCTGCTCGGATTCCTATTCGTGGAGCGATTCCGGCAAGGCGTTAGGCGAACACCCCGAAACGATTCCCGAACCGCGGTTTCGCGTCATTGCCATGGATTTCGGGATTAAATACAATATCCTGCGCCAACTCACGCGGCACGGATGCGAAGTTCAGGTGGTTCCGGCGCGCACGTCCGCGGACGAGATTCTTGCCGCCAATCCCGATGGGATTTTTTTGTCGAATGGGCCGGGCGATCCCGAGCCGGTTGACTATGCAATCAAGACCATAAGACAGTTCATTGGCAAAAAGCCGATTTTCGGCATCTGCCTGGGACACCAACTATTGGGGCTTGCGTTCGGCGGGAAATCCTTCAAACTCAAATTCGGACATCGAGGCGCCAACCAACCCGTGAAACGGCTTGAAACCGGACAAGTAGAGATTACGTCGCAAAATCACGGTTTCTGTGTGGACATAGAGTCGCTGCCAGGGGCTGTAGAGATTACACACATCAATCTAAACGATCAGACGCTTGAGGGAATGCGGCACACGCAGTACCCGATCTTCTCGGTGCAATATCATCCGGAGGCTTCTCCGGGGCCGCATGATGCAAGCTATCTTTTTGGAAAGTTTACAGATCTGATGAAAGGAGCCTCAGGGCTAGATTGATATGCCAAAACGAACTGACATCAACAAAATCCTGATTATCGGTTCTGGCCCAATCATCATCGGTCAAGCCTGCGAATTTGACTATTCGGGAACACAGGCGTGCAAGGCATTGAAAGAGGAGGGTTACGAGGTCGTTCTTGTCAACAGCAATCCGGCAACAATTATGACCGACCCCGAATCCGCGGACCGCACCTACATTGAGCCGATCACGCCAGATGTCGTCGCGCAGATTATCGCCAAGGAACATCCTCACGCCCTGCTGCCTACGCTAGGCGGGCAAACGGGATTGAACGTTTCCGTGGCGCTCGCGCAATCGGGCGTACTTGATGCGCACGGCGTGGAGCTAATCGGCGCAAAACTTGACGCCATTCAGAAAGCGGAAGATCGAGAGCTCTTTAAGAAGGCGATGCAGAAAATCGGATTAAGCGTGCCGATAAGCGGCGTTGCTCATTCGTTAGAGGACGCCAACGCTCTGATTTCGATGATCGACTTTCCGGCGATCATTCGCCCGGCGTTCACCCTCGGCGGCACCGGCGGCGGGATCGCCTACAACATCGAAGAGTTTGAGAAGATGGTGAGAACCGGCTTGGCGTTAAGCCCGATAAGCGAAGTTCTGATTGAGGAGTCGGTAATCGGGTGGAAAGAGTTTGAGCTTGAGGTCATGCGCGACGGCGCCGACAATGTGGTGATAATCTGCTCGATTGAAAATATCGACCCGATGGGGGTTCATACCGGAGACAGCATTACGGTTGCCCCTGCGCAAACGTTGACGGACAAAGAATACCAGTTCATGCGAGACTCGGCGATCAAGATTATCCGCGAGATAGGCGTCGATACGGGCGGATCCAATATTCAGTTCGCCGTGCATCCGGGGGACGGAAGACAGGTTGTGATCGAGATGAATCCGCGAGTCTCGCGGAGTTCAGCGCTTGCCTCCAAAGCCACCGGATTTCCGATTGCCAAAATCGCGGCAAAATTGGCGGTTGGATATACCCTTGACGAGATTCCCAACGACATCACTCGTAAAACGCCGGCATCCTTTGAACCCACGATCGATTATGTGGTCGTCAAAATACCGCGTTGGGCGTTTGAAAAGTTTCGCGGCACCGACGAAACGCTGACCATCCAGATGAAGTCGGTGGGAGAGGCGATGTCAATCGGCAGGACATTCAAGGAAGCGTTGCAGAAGGGCTTGCGATCATTGGAAACGGGGTGGTTCGGACTGGACAATCATGCGCTCGAAGCGCTGCCGCTTTCCGAGTTCGATCAGAAATTCACCGTGCCGAACGTCGAGCGCATGTTCTACATCAAGCAAGCGTTGCGTCAACGGATGAGCGTTGAACAGATTCACGGCTATACGAAAATAGATTCGTTCTTTCTATATAACATCAAAGAGATTGTCGACTTCGAGGCGGAGCTTGAGGAAAAACTTCAGCGCTGGACGCCGACCGAGCCATCCGCGGAGTCAACGCGAAGACTCGTTTACAAAGCGAAGCAGTTCGGATTTTCCGACCGTCAACTCGCAAGTATTTGTGATGTTCCCGAAGCGGATATACGAAGGTGGCGCAAGGCGGCCGGAATTGTCGCGACATTCAAAACCGTGGACACCTGCGCCGCCGAGTTTGAAGCCGAGACGCCTTACTACTATTCCACCTATTCCAGCGAAGATGAGGTGCGACCTACCTCAAAAAGAAAGATTATGATCCTGGGCGGGGGCCCCAATCGAATCGGTCAAGGCATCGAGTTTGATTACTGCTGTGTTCATGCCGCGATGGCGCTTAAGGAAGATGGTTACGAAACCATTATGGTGAACAGCAACCCCGAAACCGTCAGCACGGATTACGACACGTCTGATCGCCTCTATTTTGAACCGCTTACGCACGAGGATGTGTTGAACATCGTTGATCGCGAGCAACCGGATGGGGTGATCGTTCAGTTCGGAGGTCAAACCCCGCTGAATCTTGCAATGGGGCTGCAAGAAGCCGGCGTGCCAATCATCGGCACGAGCCCCGATGACATCGCTCGGTCGGAAGATCGAAAACTCTTCAAAGAGGCGCTGGATCAGAACGGTCTGGCTCAACCGCCCAACGGTACCGCGACCTCGATCGAAGAAGCCGCGCCTATTGCCGAGTCGCTCGGCTATCCGGTCATCGTCCGTCCGTCGTATGTTCTCGGCGGGCGCGCCATGCAGATTGTCTACAATGAGGAACTGCTGACGGGTTACATGCGTTCGGCGGTTGCGGCATCGCCGGAGCGCCCCATACTTATCGACAAATATCTGGAAGACGCCATTGAGGTCGATGTGGATGCAATCTCGGACGGGAATATCGCTGTCATTGGCGGGATTATGGAGCACATCGAAGAAGCGGGCATCCATTCCGGCGACAGCGACTGCGTGTTGCCGCCGTATACATTGGCTGAAGATCAGATTGATCAACTGAAAGCGTACACCTACGCACTTGCAAAAACACTTAACTTATGCGGTCTGATGAATGTCCAATACGCGATCCGCAACGATCAGATTTTTGTGCTTGAAGTCAATCCTCGCGCCTCGCGGACGATTCCGTTTGTCAGCAAAGCCATCGGCGTTCCATTGGCGAAGTTGGCGGCGCGGGTTATGGCGGGGAAAACGCTCGGAGAACTCGGGTTTACCGCAGAGATTGAACCCGAATATTTCAGCGTAAAGGCGCCCGTTTTTCCATTCGATCGCTTCCCCGGAGCGGACTTGAGACTCGGACCTGAAATGAAATCGACCGGCGAGGTGATGGGTATTGACATGAACCTTTCTCAAGCGTTTGCCAAAGCGCAGGACGCGTGCGGCGACAAACTGCCGCTTGAGGGCACAGCGTTCATTAGCGTCAGGAACAAGGATAAGCGGGCGATTATCTTCATCGCCAAGAAGCTTTGGGATATGGGATTCAAACTCATCGCGACCCACGGGACAGCGAAAGTGCTTCGTCGAAACGGCATGGAGGTTACGTTGGTGCATAGCATCGGGAAGGGACGCCCGACCATTTACGATTACATCAAGAATCACGCCGTCGCTCTCATCATCAACACGCCTACCGGTGATTCAAACCATTCCAATGAACGTTTAATTCGGAAGATGGCAATCGAGCACGACATACCTCTATTCTCAACAATTGCGGGCGCCTCCGGCGCCGTCAACGGAATCGACGCGCTCCGTCGCGGCGAAATTTCCGTGTCACCTCTCCAAAGTTACTATGAAGAATATGAAGGGTGAAATATCTTGTGAGTCGGGCGAAAGTGTGATACCCTAAAGAGCGTCGAACGAGTGAACTCATTTTGCATTGCATTGTGCCTCACGGTCAATTGAGGCTTATATTATCCAATCACCGATTTCCATTCTTATTGAAAATGACGACTGATTCCATCAACAGCCACAGATATTTGATACAGACGCTGGACGAAATTCTGAATGACCTTGAATTCGATGCCGAACATCCTATCAAAATCGTGCGAATGGCGGACGGTAGGGAGGTCATCACTGTACGACCAAATCCGTTTACCATATCGCGCATGTACACCTCCGGGCGTCCCGATGGACAGAAACCCTACGGGAAAGACTCCTATTACAGCCATATCCGGAGTCGAATGGATGACTATCAACGCTCTCACGGTAGCGACGAGGGGTTTGAATTAACTCCTGAAGAGTGGCGAACGCTGTTCGACGAATCGTATGACCGATATACTCGCTACCTGCTTTGCGCGGGAATTAAACGGTGGCATGACGTGAAGCGTGACACCGACACCAACCTGGCGGTGACGAACTTGGCGAAGAAACTTGCGCCGCCTGAAATCGCGTGGCAGAGTTATCAGTACAAAGGGTATATGCTCATGATGAACAGCATTGCCTCTGCGGAATTGTGTCTAGTCGGGGACGATCGGACGGTAGCGCTCCGGCAGGTTAATGAGGGGATTCGGCGGATTGGTCAGTTTTGCGGAGAGTGTTTGCGCGAAGGTCATGGCGAAGCCGAGAATATCACCCGCGAACGTTATTTGAGCAATTTAATCGAGTTTCGGTCGGATCTTGAGTCCGTGGAGACAGGTTCGGAGGAGGATGGCGTCAGTCACCAAGAGGAAGGTGACAGTGGCGACGGGATGGACATCTTGGATGAACTTGAACAGTTGCTCGGAGAAAGCGATCGAACGAGTGAATAGCGAGTAAAACTCGTTCCTGCAACAGAATACGAAGTGAATCGCATCACCACAAACCGCGCATCCGCACGTAAAAGCGGGGTTTACTCAACTTTTTCACGGATGGCCTTTATAAGGTTGGTTGTTGACTTGCCGGGGACATTCAAGCCGACCATTATCTTCCCGCCGTTCGCCTCCACGACCTCCCGCTCAATAACCTCCTCTATTTTGTAGTCTCCGCCCTTGATATGGATATCCGGTTTCAGCCGAGACAGCGCTGTCGTTGCATCAAGCTCGGAGAATAGCGTGACAAAATCGACGCATTCAAAGCCTGCCAGCAGTTCTGCTCTTTCGGCTTCCGGGACAAGCGGACGCTCCGCGCCTTTCAGCGCTCGGACGGAACTATCGCTATTGACACAAACGACGAGCAGGTCGCCCACCTCGCGAGCCGCCTCCAAGTAACGCAGGTGGCCAAGGTGCAGCACATCAAAGCACCCGTTGGTGGTAACGATGGTATTGCCCTTGCTCTTGGCGGTTTTTAGAATGTCCGCAAGTTCATCGGAGGGATAAATCTTTCGTCGCGGCATTTTCGGTATTCGGGAATGATAGCGAATTGTCAGCCACCCTTCTCCTTTCACGTTGGATAGGTTGAACGACGCTATGACTATACCAAATTCAGATTGCTTTTTCAACCTTCAAAGTTCCCATCGTTTTGATTGCCACGCCGATTCGTTCTTGACAAGCATGGCATAGTCTGGTAAATTCTAGTCCGATGATAAACTCTACATAGGAAACACTAACCGACGCGTCATGAAGGAAGAAAGCGATTTTTCAGAAAACTCGGTTTCGACGCCGCGCAGATCTTCCAAGCGATGTAGATAACGCAAGGCGAAGGAAAACAATTATGGATACCGTCGACAGTTTTGAATTCAAACAAAGAAAATATAAGCCTGTCTTTCCAAGAGCGATTGGAAAGCCGACAATCTTCATAGAGGGGTACCCGTGCGAGGATGATGAACCTATGGCCGCGACAGGATTTCACGCTGAGCAAATCAACACGTTGTCCGATCAACTCTCACGGTATTTCAAGACGGACGCGTACATCCACATTGGGGTTGACAATTTCATTTACTATCGCGAGGGGGACATCTCAAAATCTGTCGCTCCGGACATCTTCGTCGTTTTGGGCGCCGCGAAAGAGCCTCATCGGCGAAGTTTTTACACATGGTCGGAAGGCGCGGTCCCTACGGTTGTTTTCGAGTTCCTCTCCGACGCCACGGCAAATCAGGATCGGCATGAAAAAGTCCGGCTGTATATGAATGACATTGGCGCTCAAGAATACTTCATCCATCAACCCGATATGGAGAGGCCTCTGGAATGCCGCGGGTGGCGGCAGAATCCTCTTGGCGGTTTTGAGGAGATCGCGCCCGACAGACGCGGCGGCTTGTTCAGCGAAGCGTTGAACCTCTGGTTTCGATGGGAAAATCGACTGGGGACGCGCACCAGGCTTCTGCGTCCGTATCTCCCCGATGGCAATCCGATACTTACATCCAGGGAAGTAGAGGTTAAGAAGGAAGAGGCAGAAGCCCTAGCCAGAGAAGAAGCGGCACAGAGGCGAGAAGAAGCGGCACAGAAGCGGGAAGAAGCGGCGCGGCGACAAGAAGCGGAAGCCCTAGCCAGAGAAGAAGCGACGAAGCGGCAAGGAGCGGAAGCCCTAGCCAGAGAAGAAGCGACGAAGCGGCGAGAGGCGGAAGCCGAGATAGAGCGCCTTCGCGCCCGACTGGCTGATCGCGGAAACGGAAGCGGATAATCAACCGAATGAGCGACGAGTACGATAGCGTATTCTGGTAGCAAATCCGGATCGATGGATGATTCTGATAAAGGGGCTATCTCAGAATTGCGACCGCGAGGCTTAAACTAAACACTTGCCGAGAAAATCACATGCGGAGCGAGACTCGGCGGTTTGTCAAATCGCCGTTGATCTAGCCTTCAAATATTTGGCGTTCCAGAGCATTGCGGAATGAATATGCCCAGCCGTTAGTAAGCAACCCTACGCGAAGGAAGACAGTTATGGATACCGTAGACAGTTATCGAATCAAGCGGAGAAGGTATATGCCTGTCTTTCCCAGAGCGAAAGGAAAGCCGACAATCTCCATTGAGGGATATCCGTGCGAGGACGACGAACCCATGGCGGCGACAGGATTTCACGCTGAGCAGATTGTCACATCTTACAACCAACTCCACATGTTTTATTCAATAAATGAGCACATCCACATTGGGGCTGACACGTTCATCTACTATCGCGAAGGAGACATTGAGAAGGTAGTCTCCCCGGATATATACATCGTCTTGGGCGTCGACAAAAATCCGCTTCGCCGAAGTTTTTATACTTGGGCGGAGGGCGCGGCGCCCACGGTTGCTTTTGAATTTCTTACCGACGCAATGGCAAACCAGGATCGGCGCGAAAAAGCGAGACTGCACATCATGGAAGTAGGCATTCGAGAATACTTCATCCATCAACCGGATATGGAGAGGCCGCAGGAATTTCGAGGCTGGCGTCAAACTGCTCCGGGCGGCATGGAGGAAATTGCGTCGGACGAACGCGGCGGGTTGTTCAGTGCGGCGTTAAATCTCTGGTTTCGATGGGAGGACCAAACTGAGAAACTCGTCAGACTGATGCGCCCGTACCTGCCTGATGGAACGCGGATACCAACATCCAGTGAAGTAGAGGTGCAGCAGCAAGAGGCGGAAGCCCTTGCTAGAGAAGAAGCGGCGAAGCGGGGAGAGGCGGAAGCGGAGATAGAGCGCCTTCGCGCCCGACTGGCTGATCGCGGAAACGGAAGCGCCTGAGCGAGGAATTGCTGAAACATCCTCAAGGTCGCGCCTAGCGCGTCCCTTATAGGCGATCAAAGCAACAATCAACCAAGGATACGCAGGATCAGACGAGTGCGATAGTAAATCCTGATAGAATATCTTGTTTGAAAGAGATCGTATCACGTATTACGCATGATAAATTGACATTTCTTGGAGCATAAGGCGTTAGACTGCGTGAGCCATGAGTATAGCGTATTTGAGAAACTACCCAAGGGCTTACGAATTGGACATAGAAATCTTAACATAAACCTACTTCCCCGAACGTGTGTCATTGCCACTTTTATCAGTCAATTATCAAGGAGACAGCAAATTCATGGAGAAGTTACGGGTTGGAATTATCGGTTGCGGCGGAATCGCTCGATCTCATTGCGATGCTATCGCGCACCTCCACGATCAAGTTGAAGTCGTCGCGGTTGCGGACCTCTTTGAGGAAAAGCGGCGCGAGTACATGGAGAAGTACAACATTCCCAAAGGATACGGCTCGCATACCGAACTCTTGGAGGATGGCGACATTGACGCCGTGGCTGTTACGCTGGGGCACCAACTCCATCACCGCCTCACGGTGGACGCTTGCCATGCCGGCAAGCACGTGTTGGTCGAGAAGCCGATGGCGATTAGCTTGGAGCAGTGCGACAACATGATTGACGCCGCGGCTTCCAACAATGTGAAGTTGATGGTCGGACAGACACAGCACTTTTACGGGACAAGCCTAAAGGCGAAAGAGATTCTTGATTCGGGCGAACTCGGACCGCTAATCACCGCCGTGTGCTACATGTCCAAGAAATGGGGATTTTCGGGACGTCCGCCACAGTACCGCAGCCGTTACCACGGCGGCGGGATGTGGCTGTCTAACGGCGTTCACGTGGTAGATCGCCTGACATGGGTGATGGCGTCGCAAGCGGTTTCCGTATCCGCATCTATCGGAACGCGAGCGCACTATCAGGCGGGCGATGATTCCGCCACGGCGTTCATTCGGTATAAGAACGGGTTGGCGGGCGTTGCCGTGTCGGTAGGCTACGCCGATGGCGCGCCGAGTTATGAATGTCACGTTATCTGCGCCAACGGATCGCTGCGGTTCAGCCAGCACGGCGAAAAATTCGTCAAGGTTGGAAAGGGCGACAAATGGGAGGACGTGCCGTTTGACGATCCGCCGGCTCAGTTCCAGAACGAGTGGAAAGCGTTTGTCGAAGCGATTCAGCAGAACATAGAGCCGCCCGCGCACGGCGAATGGGGACGGCACATCATGGAAATCCTGTTCGCGGCAGAGGAGTCGGCAATCACCGGAGAGGAAGTATTGCTTGAAAGCGGCTTGAACTGGACGACACAAACATCCGGTTCCCCGATAACTCGGGAGCATGGCTGGGTTTAGGCAAGTTGTTGTGTTGAAGTTTTTCTTCCGAGGCAGTTAGGAAGAGTAGGATTGGAAGCGCGGAAGGTTGGAAGATTCGCCTTTCACGCAATCCTTGAAATGTAGAGTTTATGATGCTTACGCAATTCAGATTGTAGGGAACAACGATCGTTGTTCCCTACAAGACCTCCGTCACATAAGATTGTCGCGGAAAATCATTATTTTCGTTCTTTTTCGTGGGTCCCTTTTTTGAAAACTTTCGTAGTATTTTATCAATATCCCTGTTAAGAAACGGAGTTTACTTAATGTCTGAAAATCAATTTTTGTTTACGCGTCACCCCGGTCTGGAAAAATCTTGGCCGTTTGTCCACGAGCGTATGGTCACGCGCCTTGACGAATTGGGTACCACGCTTGTCCTGAATACGGAAAGCGACGAGCCGATTCATAAGCAAATTGAGCTTGAGAATGTTGCGGGAATCGCCCGCTTTGGCGGTAAGTTGACACCCGAGTGCATCGAGCATGCACCGAAATTGCGTGTGGTCGGCACAATGGAGGACAATACCGGCACGAAAGATCCTTTCGACGTGTTGCAGGCGAGAAATATCCCGCTTATCGAAGCGACACGCGCCTGGGCGCAATCGGTCGCCGAATGCGCGTTCGGATTGGCTTTGTCGGCGCTGAGACGCACCGCGCAATGGCACCATCGAATGGTGAATAAGGAACCGTTATGGACCTACCCTTACGCTCAGTATTGTGATGCGCCGGATTTCGTGAACGGCGACCTCGGAACAAAGCACATCGGCGTCATTGGATTGGGACAGATTGGCAGGAAGATCGCCCAGTGGTGTCGCGCATTCGGCGCAACGGTTGACGGCTTCGATCCCTATGTGGATGTGGCCTTGCTCAGGGAGTGGGATGTGCGTCCGGTTGAAATGGATTTACTCGTTGATGAAGCCGATATCGTGTTCATTGCAGTTCCGCCAACGCCTTCGGCACGTCATCTGCTATCGCGCGAACGAATCAACCGCCTGCGCAAAGGGGCCCTGGTTGTTGCGATTACGCGTGCTTTCGCCATAGATATGGATGCCCTGCGGGAGCGTATCCTCGCCAATGAATTGGCTGGCGCGTTTGATGTCTACGACGTCGAACCGTTGCCTGTGGATGACCCGCTCCGCGGACGCGACAACGTCGTGCATACGCCGCATATCGCCGGACGAACCAAAGATGCGAATCTAAGGGTCGCCGATGTGATTGTGGATGATTTCGCGCGTGTGTTAAACGGAGAAGTGCCGTTCAGCGCTCTGTCGCCCAGAGCCGCCGTCGTAAGGACGCAGGAAATAGAGGAACAGTATATGCGCACCATCATGGTGCAATGACGCCTATAGCCGCCGCCGTAAGGACGCCAAACCTTGAATTGCCATTCGCACACAATCTAGAGGAGAAATTTTCATGGGTCAAAAAACCTATCGCGCCGCCGCCATCGGGCATACAGGCGCCGGAAATTACGGTCATGGACTGCATGTCGCTTACAAGAACTTGGAGAATGTCGAGTTTATCGCCGTTGCCGATCCGGACGAAGCCGGTCGCAAGAAGGCGGTGGAGGAGACGGGAGCGTTGCGCGACTACGCCGATTACCGCGACATGCTCGCCAAAGAGGAGTTGGACATCGTAAGCGTATGCCCGCGCTGGATTCCCGAACATCTCGAAATGGTGCCCGCCTGCCTTGACGCCGGCTGCCATATCTACTGTGAGAAGCCGATGACCGCCACGCTCGCCGATGGCGATGCTATCGTTAGCGCCGCCAAAGAGAAGGGATTGAAGATTGCGGTGGCGCATCAGGGAGTGTACGCCCCGGCGACACAAGCGCTCAAGGAGAAGTTGGAGGAGGGCATAATCGGCGATGTTCAAGCCATCTACGCGCACGGCAAGCAGGACGGACGCGGGGGCGGCGAAGACATGATTACGCTCGGCACCCACACCTTCAACATGATGCGTTTCCTTTTCGGAGATGTCAAATGGATGCACGCGCATATCACCGTGAATGGAAGGGAGATCACGGTAGACGACGCTTGGGAAGGTTCGGAACCGGTGGGACCGGTGGCTGGCGATTGCGTCAATAGCTATTTCGCCTTCAAGAGCGGCGTTTCCGGTTTGTATGATTCGCGGAAAGATCAGTTCGGAAGAGGCGGCACGGAAATTCTTGGCAGCGAAGGCGTCTTAATACCGGGCGGGGGACCGAATTCGGTGACAATCTATCCGGACGCGGGCTGGTCGCCGCGCGATGAGTCGCAAAAGCGGGAACTTGTGCAAATCTGCGATCCGCCCTCGGTTGAGGGTGACGGGATAACAAGCGGCAACCAGCTTGCCATTATCGACCTGATTGACGCCATCGAAAATGATCGGAAGCCGGTTTCCAGCGCCGAAGATGCCGTCGCCGCCTTGGAGATGATTGTGGGCGCCTATGAATCGCAGCTTTCGGGCGCGCGCGTCGATTTTCCGATCGAGAATCGCGAACATCCGCTGAAACGCGACGAGTCTTAGGATAGGAAGACTACCTATGACATATTAGGCTTGTTCTCCACTATGAGTCTATTCGGAGAATAGGACTTACACAGAACGCGTATAATGATGATTTATTCCTATGTTGCGGGGTTTTCGTAGGGAATAACGATCGTTATTCCCTACAGTGGAATTGCCGAACTAGGTGGATTTGAGCACTCATCTGCGTAAGCCCTACGGAGAATTTAAGCAATGACACTTAAAGAGCACGTTGATGACATACGCAAAGGTCTGCAAGAAGGACAATTTACAAATGAGGCGCAGGTTTCTCACGGCATCGTGGGTAGGTTGCTTGACGCCTTAGCTTGGCCCAGGTATAACACCAAGGTTGTCATACCCGAATACTCCGTACAAGGGACACGAGTGGATTTCGCGCTGTGTCATCCGCAATCAAAGCCGTTAATCTTTATTGAGGTCAAAAAAGTTGGACAAATTGATGAAGGGGGAGAACGACAACTATTTGAATATGCTTTCCACGAAGGCGTGCCAATTGCTGTACTCACTGACGGTAAGGAGTGGCACTTTTTCTACCCGAGCGGACAAGGCAATTACAAAGAGCGCAGGGTATGCAAGTTAAATCTAATTGCCGGGGACAATGAGGAAAGTGCCGCGCGCCTTGAGAGGTACCTGAACTATGAGTCAATACGCGCTGGTGAAGCCATTCACGCGATCGCACACGACTACCAAATCGTCGCAAGACAGCGAGAGATCGAGATAAGTTTGCCAGAGGCTTGGACAAAGTTGGTGCAGGAAGCAGACGAATTTCTACTTGACGTGGTGGCTGAAAAGACCGAAAGTTTGTGTGGGTATAAGCCAACCGGCGAACAAGTGTTGAATTTCCTGAAACGCTTAGCCTCGGAAAAGGATGAAGTACTACCGAAGACAGAAACTGTCTCTTTGCCAGGCCCAAAGATTCTGGCTGGAGGATCTCAAGGACACCAACAGAAATCCCAATGGACATTAGCCGATAATCACCCCTATTTCATTGAAGAATGGAGTAAATTATTCATACCATTACAACGTCGCATTTTAGACTTGGATAACTCAGTTAGCGAAAGAATCAACAAAGGATATATTACTTACAGGAAAAACAGCAAGAGTTCAATCTGCCTTCAGGGACGGCGGAAATGGCTCAGTTTACTGTTACGGTTGGATCCTTCTGAGATTGAAGACCCTCGGCAGGTGTGCATACAGGACATACGACACGGTAGGTGGTTGCGGGTGGTTATCGCCAAGGTAGGCGATGTTATGCCCAACCGTAAAGACTTTACTAAACCCCTTTACGCCCTTGATTCTGTTGATGACCTTGACAACATCTCGTACGAAGATGGCGACTTGGAATACATTCAGTTTCTGATACGTCAAGCATTTGACAACAACTAGCACAAGTCGTCATCGTTCGGTACATGGGCAAGAGTCAATCCCTGACGCGCGGCTAGTTAAAGTGATTATAAGACCGACCTTCGATCTACAATAAATTATACAGTTTCTCTAAGTTGTTATTCGCGACAATCAGGTCTCTCCGATGCGGGGCAAGATGCCCCGCCTACCGGTTTTAGTACACGGGATCACGGTTTTTTAACAGTGAATCGCTAGACTATGAGTTTACGCGTCCAGCAGCGTAAGTCCCAATATAATGTCGCGCTGATGAACGATATAGGCACTTCTCTTCGAAAGACGACAATCGCTATCGGGGGGATGCACTGCGCGGCGTGTGTTTCGAGGGTTGAAAAGGCGCTGAAAGCCGTACCCGGCGTTTCGGAGGCGAGCGTCAACTTAGGCACGGAGCAGGCGACCGTAACCTATGAGGAGGCGCTAACCAAGTTTGAAGCGCTGCGCCAAGCCATCGCTGACGCGGGCTATGAACCGATGGCGGCGGCAGCGTCGCGGGAGGCGCGAATCGCGGCGCGGGAGGAAGCCCATCGTCTTGAACTTTTGCAACTGAAGCGGAAGATTGTCGTCAGCGCAATCTTCTCCCTCCTCTCGATGGGGTTGATGTTTTATCATCCGGACGCCACAATTGCCCTTCGTTTGAAACTCGCCTTTCTCCTTGTCTCCACGACGCCAATCCAGTTTTGGGCGGGCTGGCATTTCCACAGAGGGGCATATAAGGCGCTGAAGCGCTTTTCGGCCGACATGAACGTGCTCGTCAGCGTGGGCACCTTCGCCGCTTACGGCTACAGCCTAATCGTGACGATTGCTTCGTTTCTTACGCCGACGCCTAGCGGCGCAAACTACTATGAAACCGCCGCAATGATAATTACGCTGATCCTCGTCGGCAAATTCTTGGAGACGCGAGCGAAGGGACGCACATCGGAAGCGATTAAGAAACTGATCGGACTTCAGCCAAAAAGGGCGCGCATCCTGCGCGATGGTACAGAGATTGAGATTCCGATTGAGAAGGTGCAGGTGGGAGATTGGGTGGTAGTGCGCCCGGGCGAGAAAATTCCTGTTGACGGCATCCTACGGGATGGGAGATCGACCGTCGATGAATCGATGTTGACGGGTGAGGTTATGCCGGTGCCCAAAGGAACTCGGGACGATGTCATCGGCGGAACCATCAACAAAATGGGCAGTTTCGTCTTTGAAGCCACCAAGATTGGTGAAGCCACTGTGGTGGCGCAGATTATCGCGTTGGTTGAGGATGCGCAAGAATCGAAAGCCCCGGCACAGCGTCTCGCCGATCGGATTGCGGGCGTCTTCGTGCCGATTGTCATCGGGATTGCGGCGTTAACGTTCATCGTCTGGAGCTTCGCCGGCACAAGTTTCACGTTGGCGCTCCAGAATTTCATCGCGGTGATGATTATCGCTTGCCCATGCGCGCTAGGGCTGGCAACGCCGACGGCTATCGCGGTCGGGACGGGTCGCGGCGCGGAGTTAGGCGTCCTCATTAAGGGCGGCGAGAGTCTCGAAACGGTGCATCGCGTCACGACGGTTGCATTTGACAAAACGGGTACGCTGACGCGAGGCGAGCCGACCGTCCTGGACGTTTTGACATTTTCGGGCTATCGGGAAACCGATTTGTTGTCGATCGCGGCAACAGTTGAGACGCGGTCCGAACACCCGCTGGCGCAAGCCATCCTTCGCGCCCATACAGATCGATGCCCCGAGGCTCGATTGACGAATGAAAGGGTAACCGGAAGCCTCCAAGATTTTGAAGCCATATCCGGACGCGGGGTTCGAGCCGTTGTCGACAGCCAGACGGTGCATATCGGCAATCGCCGGTTAATGGAGGATCTTGGTGTGGAATTGCCCGCGCGCGGCGTTAAGGCGGAATCAAAACTGTCGATCGAGGGAAAAACACTCGTTTGGATTGCCGTTGACAAACGGATCACCGGGTTGATTGCGATTGCCGATCCGCTGACAGCGAGAGCCGCCGAAGCCGTGCGCGCATTGGGGGACATGAACTTGGAAACGGTGATGTTGACCGGCGATAACGAGAACGCGGCGCGTACAATTGCTGATCGGGTGGGGATTGATCGGTATCAAGCGGAGGTGTTGCCCGAGCATAAAGCGAACCGTGTCCGTGAGTTGCAGGAGACGGGAAAGGTGGTCGCCATGGTTGGTGACGGAATAAATGACGCCCCCGCTTTGGCGCGCGCCGACGTGGGAGTTGCCATAGGCACGGGGACGGACATCGCGCTTGAAACGGCGGACATCACCTTAATCAAAGGCGATCTGATGAGTGTCGTCACGGCGATACGGTTGAGTTACAGAACCTTCCGCACAATCCGGTGGAATCTGTTTTGGGCGTTTTTCTACAATGTGCTGGGTATTCCGATTGCGGCTGGCGCCCTCTATCCGGTTCTTGATGGTTTCCTGCTTAATCCGATGATTGCCGCGGGAGCGATGGCGTGCAGTTCGGTGTTCGTCGTGACGAACTCGTTACGCTTGAAGTCGGCGCCCGGCGCCTAGACAGGCGATTCGTTCTGGTCAAAGTTGGTAAATGTAGGGAATAACGATCGTTATTCCCTACGAAGCCATCTGCAGCTCCTGAGACTTTGCCATGGCGTCTTCGGCTTCCGCAATCATCCCTTTTCGCTGATAGCATACCGACAAACTGGTATAAACCAGTGGATCGGTGGGATCGATCTCGATAGCTTTCTTTATCGCTTGGATGGCTTCGTCGTATTTCCCTTGACGTTCATAAGCGTGTCCAAGCCCGATGTGCCCGTCAATGTAGTCGGGGTATTGTTCAACCAATTCGTTGAACGCGGCTACGGCATCGTCAAGTTCGTCATTTCCAAAGTAGGTTAAAGCCCGATCGTAAAGTTCCTCTTTCGATGGCATTCTCGCTCTCCTGTTTGCGCATCCAACCGGTAAGCGTTTGGTTGGAGTGTCTGATACGGGTTCAAAATCTAAATGTTACAGCCAACCCGAGACGTGCAATGAATTGCACTACTACGAACCACCGACGATTGTAACTTATAGATTAAGAATTAGTATGAGTTGAATGGTATTGTAGCAGGAGGCGGATCGGAAGTCAATGAGATTCGTAGTGAAAGGCAATTGTAATCGGACTTGCGCAAATTGCCCCGACTCATGCAAGAGGATAAGAGTGCAAAAGTAATACGTAAGAAAATCGTTTGCGCGCTATATTCAAATGAGCAATTAGCGAATGCGATAGAAATCTCATTACGCATAACGAGGCGTCCTTACGAGGTAATGAGCCGTTCAACCGTGTCTATCCCGAGTAAAAAGGAAAACCCTAGATGACGACATTCGATCAAGTTCTTCAGGAAGTGGACAAGCGATGTCGGGAGGAAGGCATACCGATGTTAGGTCCGGAGAAAGCGGAGTTCCTCACCGCGCTAGTCGAAAAAGCGCAGCCCTCCCTCATCGTGGAATGCGGAACGGCAATCGGGTATTCGGGGTTGTGGATGCTTGAGAAACTCAAAGCGGCGGGCAAGGGTAGGTTGATAACCGTGGAGATTGAGCCGGACCGCGCTCGCGATGCGCGAACGCATTTCAATCGCGCCGGATTCGGCGAACTGATCGACTCACGAATCGGTGACGCTATAGACGTACTGGAAACCATTGCCGATCCCGTCGATTTCCTTCTGCTGGACAACAACTTCAGTAACTACTTTCCCTGCTTTCTGGCGATAGAACCTCGTCTCGTGGATGGCGCGACGGTCGTCGCGGATAATGTGGGGATTGGCGCGGAAAGCATGGCGGATTATCTTGAACATGTCCGTTCTCGCTACGACTGCCGAACGCGCTGGTTTGACACGGAACTGCCGTGGGTGAAACGCGATGCGATGGAGGTCACCGTTTACAAAAAATAGTGCGAAATACGTAATGCGTAACGGCGGCCGTTTACGTATTACGCAGTATTCCTTATCTTTGTAGGAGGGATCTCCTGATCCCCACATCTCCCAATCCCGACACTACTGCAGAAATCCAGGTGAACTAAACAGTTACGAACATCCAAATTAATCGAGAAACGAGGAAGATGAACGTTCAACACAACTTTAACGACATCGCGCGGCTACCCGCCCCGAGCGACAACGTGGCAATCGCCACGCGACGACTGGAAGCGAATTCGGAAATACACCGTGATGGAGAGAGATTTGCGTTGTCCCATACCATTCTGGAGGGGCATCGATTCGCCATCAAACCGATTCCGGCAGAAGAACCGCTGCTCTCTTGGGGGCTGCCGTTCGGTTTTGCAGTCTCGCAGATTTGCCCGGGCGACTATGTGTGCAATCGGAAGATGATTGACTCGCTCTCCTTGCGGCAGCTCGACTTCAATCTGCCGACAAGCCCCAACTTCAGGGATGAAATAATCACGTACCATCTTGATGGGGAGAATTTCCAGCCGGGGGCATCGGTCATCCGACACGACCGCGACAGGTATTTCGAGGGTTACCGTCGGGAGGGAGGCCGCGGCGTTGGCACGCGAAATTATATCGTGGTGATGGGCACCACGTCACGGACATCCGGCTTTGCCAACAACTTAGTGAGCCGGATGAAGGAGACAGCGGCAGATTGTGAAAACATTGACGGCGTAATCGCGGTGGCGCATACCGAGGGCGGAGAGGGCAGAACGCCCAACAATCTGGACATGTTGCTCCGAACGCTTGCCGGGTTCATGGTGCATCCGAACGTCGGCGCGATTCTCGCCGTTGACTACGATTCGGAAGCCGTGACGAACCGGATGCTTCGGGATTATCTGGTCGCGCAGGGCTATCCGATTGACCATGTAACACATCATTTCCTGAGCGTACGCGGCGGTTTTGACGCGAATTTGGAGAACGGTCAAAAAATCCTCAACGGTTGGCTGAATCAGGTTAATGCGATGAAGCGCACGAAACAACCCCTCTCGAATATCAAGATTGCGCTTCAGTGCGGGGGATCGGACGCGTTCTCGGGCGTGTCGGGGAATCCGCTCGCCGCTTATGTCGCCAAGGAGGTCATTCGCTACGGCGGGGCAGCCAATCTCGCGGAAACGGACGAACTTATGGGCGCGGAACGTTATGTGCTTCAGAATGTCAAAGATTTGGAGACGGCATCAACGTTTCTGGACGCGATTGAGCGATTCAAGGAGCGCGCCAGTTGGCACGGTCACTCCGCCGAAGGCAACCCTAGCGGCGGCAACAATTTCAGAGGGCTGTACAATATCGCCATCAAGTCGATCGGCGCCGCGATGAAGCGGCACCCGGAGGTTCGCCTGGATCATGTCATCGATTACAGTCAGTTGATGTCCGAGCCGGGCTACTATTTTATGGACAGTCCGGGGAACGACCTTGAGAGCATCGCCGGACAAGTGGCGTCGGGGTCAAACATGATTTTCTTCGTGACAGGCAACGGTTCCATCACCAACTTTCCCTTCGTTCCGACAATCAAGATTGTGACGACCTCCGAGAGGTACGCTCTGCTGGAGAAAGATATGGACGTGAACGCCGGGGCATATCTGGATGGCGCTTCCATGGAAGACTTGGGCGAAGATACGCTCAATCTCATGATCGATGTCGCCTGCGGCAAACGATCCGTCGGGGAGAGGGCGGGGCACTCCCAAGTCTCGCTGTGGAGAGATTGGAAGCAGACGGGGCCAACGGATTTGGATTCCGTGGCGGCTGTCTCCGAAGTGCGGGATGGGAGACCTATCCCCGTCATAGTTGACGCGCCAACTCGTAATCTCACATTTCGCGCCCTCCAAGTGGAGGACAAACATCGCAGCGACCAGATCGGCTTGATTCTTCCGACAAGCCTCTGCTCCGGACAGATTGCCCAGATAATCGCCAATCGTCTGAATGCCCGCAAGTTGGGGAGGGACAAGGGAATCTCGCGTTACATCGCGTTGGCGCACACGGAGGGATGCGGCGTGTCGAGCGGACAAACGGAGGAGATTTACACGCGCACGCTCGTGGGACATCTCACCCACCCGACCGTCGGTCTCGGGCTGCTCTTGGAGCACGGATGCGAAAAGACGCATAACGACCATGTGCTGCACGCGCTTGAAACGCACGGAATCGACAGCGCCCGTTACGGTTGGGCAAGCATTCAATTGGATGGCGGCATTGAGGCGGTGACCCGGAAGGTGGAACGTTGGTTTGAGGGCGCTTTGGAAGAAATGCCTGCACTCCGCCGCGCCGACGCGGGTTTGGAGCATCTGCGTCTGGGACTCACTTCAACCGGAAACGTGACCGAAAACGTCGCCGGAAGCCTCGCTCGGTTGACACAGGAAGTTGCCGGTGGAGGTGGAAGCGTTGTGGCTCCCGCCAACGCTACCTTCTTGACTTCACCCGTTTATTTGGAGGCGGTGCTGGAGGGTCAGAAATTGAGAAATACGCTCGCATACGGACAGGCGATTGGGGGCGCGGGGTTGCATATCATGGAAACGCCGACAGATCATCCCGTCGAAACGTTGACCGGATTGGGAGCGACGGGCGCCGATCTCGTCCTTGCGCATATCGTGGGGCATCCCCTTCAATCGCATCGCATGATTCCGCTCCTTCAGGTAACGAGCGATGAAACGACGGGGGCTGTCTATGCGGAGGACCTGGATGTGACGCCTTCCGGCGAGGATTGGACGCCCGAGTCTTTTTCGAGCCAAATGCTTGACGCGATACTCCACGTCGCCTCCCGCGAGTACACCCCCAAGCTTTACGGAAAGGGTAACACCGATTTCCAGTTTACGCGCGGGTTGTTGGGGCTTTCGATGTAGGGTGTTTGTGTGGGGCGGAATCAGCGTTCATCGGACTGCTAATCAATTTGATCGCGCCTTACGGCAAAGAGGCTGGTGGGCGGCGCCTACCCTACGGGTTGACTAGTCCATGCTAAAACTCGGCTTTCACAAGCGGCTCGGCGACTTCCATCTCGAGATTGATCATGCTTTCACGCAAAAGGTGACAGCGGCGCTGGGTGTGTCGGGCAGCGGCAAGAGCACGCTGCTCAACTGCATCAGCGGCATCCTGCATCCGGACGAGGGGGTCATCTCGTTTTTCGGGCAAACGCTCTACTCCTCCCGAGAGGGGGTTCGGCTGCCGCCGGAAAAGAGGCGATTCGGGTACGTTTTTCAGGAGGGCTACCTCTTTCCGCACCTGACTGTCCAAAAGAACATCTTTTATGGTCACAACGGCAAATCCTCGGACGGGGAGCAGATTGACGTTAATCGCGTGATTGAGATTCTCGAAATCGGCGACCTGTTGAAACGCTATCCGCGCCAGTTGTCAGGCGGGCAGCGTCAACGTGTGGCGCTCGCTCGCGCGTTAGCCATCAGTCCGCGGATGCTATTGATGGATGAACCGCTCGCCGCCCTCGATCTCGGACTCAAGAACCGTATTCTGCCCTACCTCCGCCACATCAAAGAGACGTTTGATATCCCGATTCTTTATGTAACGCACTCCATCTCGGAGGCGATGGCGTTGGCGGACGAAGCGATTCTGCTATCCGATGGGCGCGTCGCCGCGCGAGGCGAGCCGCATCAACTCCTCACTTCTCCGTCTGCCTTGCCCATCGCTCAGATGACGGGTGTAGAGAATATCCTGTCCTTGCCCGTTGTCTCATGCGAAAGAGAACGGGGCGTGACGGAATTGGAAATCGGAAACCAAAAACTGACAGTCCCCTACACGGAGATTGAAGTCGGCAGACTGATGCAGGTTGCCATCAGAGCGGAGGATATTATCGTTTCGCTAGAACCCGATTTACCGATTAGCGCGCGGAATGTATTACACGGCACGATTTCCGGAGTTAATCCTTTCGGCGATCGGATTATGTTATCCGCGGAGATTGAAGAGCATCCGCTATCCGTAAAGATTACGAATGAGGCGCGGGTTCAACTTTGCCTCGCGGTGGGAATGAGGTGTTACTTCGTGATAAAAGCCAACGCCGTTAACCCGCTGTGGGAAACTTAAAGGGAAAACCGTCGCCACACACCGCGGACAGGCGTTATTTGGGAGGGATTCCATCGCCCAAGTTCTTGCGAGGATTGACAGCTTAAAACATCGAAACCGAATTTTTTCCTCAAAACTCGGTTTCTACTACAGGTCCAATTCCACAGTAAAATTCCGCTCCGAATCGTGGTAGCGGATAAGCCGCCCCACGGAGGACACCCAGAACGCCTTGCCGCCGACATTCAGGCGGAAACAGTTCAACTCTTTGCCATTGACGTTGAGATTTTCGGCATCATCGACAACGATAGACAGCGAACGAAGCGTCGCGTCCTGCGGATTGAGCAGATTGACTTCCCACCGCGCCTCGGTCGAGAGTTGCTGTTGACGGAAGAGCAAATCCCATTCCCAGAACGAGTAATCGCCAATGAAATGGGGAATCGCCTTGACCCACATTTTGTATCTCTTGCCGCCCATCCCGAATTGAAGCCGAGTCCCGTCGCGGGTGTATTCGTAGGACTTCTTCTCGCCGTTTACTTCCATCTCCGAGCGATAAAACATCGCTTTCCCGTTAAGCGTGAGATAAAGACTTGATTGAACACTGATTTGACCGAGCGCATCATCATCAAGGTTTAATGCCGCCTCGATTTCATAACATTGGATGCCGTCATAGGTGAAAATACGCTCGACGCGACTCGCGCCCTTGCCAATAGGTTGTCCGTCACGCGAGAAGGAATATTGGTTTCGTTCGCCGACTTGCACGGGAATCAAATCTTGCCACGTAATCATGGCGCTCTGGGAATCGAGAACTTCCATCTCCATCTCGCCATACTCCGCCGCCAAGCGTCCGTTCCCGCGCCACAGGGCAACGTGCGCCGCGCCAACCCCCTCGGTCTCGCCCGTGAGGGGATCCATCGCCATCCAACCTTCATCGCGTCCGAGATCTACCTCCACCCAATGGTGCTGAACAAACACGCCGTTATTCGTGTACAGCAGCCCTCCGAGTATCTCCGCGGGCATCCGAGTTGAACGAATCAGCTCGACCGCAAGCCGAGATCTGGACAGTGCATCGCCTTTCTTGCTTATGAGACAGTCGAGAGCCGAGGTTGTTTTTGAATCGTAGGCGATTTCTTGCGCCACCCATTCAACAACCGCCTTCCCTATATGGTAATTCGTGTGAACTCCGGATGTGAGTTCTCTTGCTTTCGCTTCAATCTGCCCGAGAGATTCTACCGGGCGGTCATCCGATATTGGTCTCGGACCTGGCGCCTGGTCGGGACGTCGATACGATTTGACGTTAAGAACGCCGCGGATATCCGCTGATTCGGCGCTCCGGCTCATCGTACCTTCATACCACTGATTGGGAACGTCGAGCCGCAATTTGTCCGATGCGGCGACTCGGAGGTTGAGGCGCATTTGCAGCGTGATAAGGTCTGCCGCCGTTCCGAGTTCTTGGTGGACGCTAAAGCGAGGCAGATCGGGATTTTGACGCAGAGTCGCCAAACGGTTCGCTATGACATCTCGCTTTGGAAGCACGGATTCATCGGCGAGTACAACCTCGGTATTTTGCCGAGGAATGTCCCATTTCACAATCCGCTCGCTTTGTCGATCGTACCAGAAATCCATTGCCAGACCGCCGTTGTTCGCTTGAAGCCAGTCCGTTTGGTAGGCGTCGTCGCCCAGCACGAGTTTTTCGCCGCCTGCCCAGGTCAGCCGAAACTCGACAGCTTTGGGTTGGCGCGGCACAGCCAGTGGCGTAAGAATATGGAAGGACTGTGTGCCGCGCTTCATGAAGTCAAACTGCCGGAGAAGGAAATTGTAGTGGTCTATCCTGAAATTGTCGTCAACGAGATACGTCGGCGCCGGTAAGCCGATCTCGTTGTCAAAGTTCTGTCCGCCGGCGACAATTTGTTGGATTGCGGTTCCGTTCTCAAACGCGGTATCAACCGTAGATTGCGTAAACCCGTTGATGTAGGTGGAGAGGTGGTATTCAAGCGGCAAGAGCGTCTCCGGATGCAGCCGAGTGTCAGCTTCCAATTTGACCTTCTGGTTCAGTTCGGTTTGACCGATATTGAACAGCACCGTCGTTTGCATGGCGAGTTCGTCCTCGCCGGATTTCACGTCGTAAGTGATGTAGCCGACGGGGTTGCCCGACATCTTGATTTGGTAGTACACCTGATCGGCGTACCCCATAAGGGACACAGACAAGAGTATAAGCTGGAAAGTGATTAGTAGTGTTTTCATAGGGGAAATTTTGGAGGAGACAGAAGTTTTGTTGACGCGCTCATGTGAAAAGAAGGTGCGGAGCCTATCTAAGAAACCGAGTTTTGACGAAAAAACTCGGTTTCGTGATCGTAGCGTATCGTTAATCCACGCTCTCACCGGGTTGAAGCGAGATGATTTCGACATCCAGATCCTTTGTGAGTTGGCGCAGGGCATCCGGCGTTCCGGTTAACAGTGGAAATGTGCCGTGGTGAATCGGCAGAATCGCCGGGACATTGAGCAGTTCGGCGGCGTAAGCGGCTTCGCGCGGTCCCATGGTAAAATGGTCGCCGATGGGCAGCAGCGCCAGATCGGGCTGATAGAGAGAGCCGATAATTTGCATGTCGCCAAAGACGTTTGTATCCCCGGCGTGGTAGACCTTATATCCGTTTGGAAATTCGACGACATACCCCGCCGGCTCACCGAGGTAGACGATTGTGCCATCGTCTTCCGTAAAACTGCTGCTGTGATTGGCGTGCACCATCGTCGCCTTGATGCCGTCGGCTTCCACAGCGCCGCCCTTGTTCATGCCGATTGTATTTTCTACGCCTTTGCTTTCGAGCCAACCCGCCACTTCAACCATGCCGACCACGGTTGGCGAATGTATTTTTGCCAACTCGGCGGCGTCGCTGATGTGATCAAAATGTCCGTGCGTGACGAGCATGACATCAATTCTATCGAAGGTTTTCAGTTCGTCGGGACAGACCGGGTTATTCATCACCCACGGATCGATTAACGTCGTGTGATCTTCAAACTCAAGTTTCACCGTGGCATGACCCAGCCACGTCAACCTGAGACCGTTGTTTAAGTGCATGTATGCCTCCGCAAGGAAGTTTCAGTATCAAAGTTTATTTTCCGCGTTGACCGGTAAGAATAGAATTGGAAGATTGGAAGCGTGGAGGGTTGGAAGAATGCCTTCTACGCCGCCCGCAATCCTCCGCAAAAATGCGATTACGAATTCCGAAGCGCGTTGCAACAACAGCGGTCACTCTTTCAGAACCATGTCGATACACATGACCGCCGCCAGTATGAGTTGGCGAATCGGATGGTTCGGCTGAACGGCGCTTGATATTTCGAGCATGTAGTTATCGGCGCTTGTGAATAATTCCTTTCCGACTCCAGCCCATTTCTTTGTGACATGCGCAAATTCGACATCGTTATGAACGAACCGAAAGTCCCAACCCGTCCATTTTCCCCTCAAGCTGCACAATGCGTTCCCCTGAGCGTCCCGTATGTCGAATGCGCCGCCGATGGAAAAGAATTTCTGCTCGAATCCGCCGATGATGGCGTCGTTTTCGTCGTGCACCTGTACGTCGGACAAGAATATGGCAACCCCTCTGGCGACCCGAATCAGTTGCTCGCCTTCGGGTGTTCCGATTTGGATGTTGAAGGGTGTGTTCCGTTTGAGATCGGTAAACCGCAGGAGTTTCGTGAGGAATCCGAGGTCGTCCTCTCGGCACACCATGACCATCTCCCCGGTTTCGGGGTCGTAGATATCGTAATTGTTTGCCGCCTTGATTATCCCGACGTGTTCCTTGACGAGAAACCGATTCATGTTTAGCGCTTCGTGCATACCATACTACTCCCGAAGTGATTGGGAAGATTGGAGAATTTTCCTTGTGCGGTTTCAAAACGCCCGATGCAACCGCTTCGTAGCGGGTTGGGTTTCCCAACCCGTTGTTCACACATTGGAGTTGGGGAACGGGCGAGGGAACCTCGCCCCTACGATTTGACACACTTTACATATCTGTTGACGTTTCATCGCAACCGGGCAATCAAGAACGTCGCTCAGACATACGTCCCTTCGTAGGGGTTGGGTCCCCCCAACCCGTTTCACACATTGCCGCCGTGATTTCGGCGCCTAATATCCCGCTCTGGGAATGCCCGCGTCGGGTACGGGGGACGACCGCGGCTCGAAGATTTCGTCCGCGCCGTAAAACTGGATGCCATCTCGTCCCGTTCCATGCTCTACCACGTCTACCCCAACCTCTTTATTGCCGCGAATGAAATTGTCGCGCAGCCGTCCGCCATCGTAAACCGCCCAACCGCCGTTCATGCTGATGTTATTGGACACTATCTCCGGTGAAGCGCTGGAATAACACAGGATGGCGTCGCGATAATTGGCGATAATCTCGTTACGTTGAATCTTGGGTCTGGAATCGTCGTCGCAACTGATTCCGTACTCGTTAGCCCTAATCTCGTTGTGTGTTATGTCCGGCGCGGCATTCCCCAGACACCTGATGGCGGTGCCGTTTGTATCAATTTGATTGCGGCTCACAATTGGGGAGGCGTTGTCGCAAATGATGGCGGCTTCGTTATTGCTCAGTAGGCAGTCCTCGATTTGGGCGGCGTCCGACTGGCAGATGATGCCGTTTACGGCATCTCGGACACGGCAGTAACCGAGGCGGGCATTCGGACTTGCGGCGTCGATAAAGATTCCCCCCCAATCCCCCGGTCTCGGCTCGTCATCCGCCGTACCGAGAGAACCAAACGTGATGAAATTGTCGGGTTCCCCTTCGGCGTACAACGTGCCTTGCACAATCAACTGGTAGGGCGGATCGGCCGGTTCAAAACCGACGACCGCGCCGGATTGGATGGTTAATGCCACGCCCTCGGCGACGAGAACATCTCCGGAAACCAGAACTTTGCCCGCCCAAACTTCGTCCTTTACCAATTCACCCGATTTGTTAAGCGGATTGGCGCTGGTGCCGACATTCGTGATATTTAAGGTGGTCGCTTGGCAACCAAGCCAGATCACAAGGGCAGATAGGAACAAGAGGGAAGTAACATATTGATATTTCACACAGATCCTCACTTTGCTCATAACTTTAATACGGTAGGACTTCGTAGTTCATTCGCTAAGTACTTGGTGCTTGTTGAAACCGAGTTTTTTCCTCAAAACTCGGTTTCTTCCCGGGATCAAAGCGACTTCAAGTTAGCGGTAGAGAGGTCGGGATCGGGAGATCCCTCCTACAAGGTACACAAGTCGCGACCTGGAGATCGCTCCTACAATCCTTAAAATGCTTCACTCGCGCGAAGTCAACTATGACAAAATCAAATACTGTCTCGCAAGATGGTTCAGGGCATCTTTGTAGACTTCAAACATAATCGATAGACGGAAGAAGACTTCGTCCAGTTCATATTCGCGCGCGATTGTATGTCCGGAAGCCTGTTCATAATATTCTCGTCCGAAATCTATGTAGAATTGGGCGCCCACCGGGCGGTTTTTGAAGCGCTGTCTGTATTCGATCGACTCCGGGAAAAGCCCCGTTACATAAAGGGAATAATTGCCGATATGCGAGTAAATCAGGAATTGACGACGGGGATCGGCGTTCCGCGCTTCCCGGATCATGTCGGATAGATAATTTACTGCCAGTTGGTCGTGCTGATGGATCCGGTACAGTCGATTTGTTTGAGCGAATATGCTTAACAGGTTGGAGATATAATTGACGACGCGCCGATCACCGACGATACGTCGATCGGTAAGGCTGCGCCGCAACATCACGCTAAAAAAGAGGAACGGAGAGATCTGCAGTATGCGTTCGCTCGGATCGCAGATTCTGTCGAACAGGGATTGGCTATTCAATCTTGATTCCAATGCCGCCGGCAGTTCGTGAATCAAGGCGGCGATTTCCTCATAACTCCGTCCCGGTTCGGGGAAATTCTGGATGAGGAATTGCACATCTCGGTCTGTCAAAGCGTTGAGATTCGTACGGGCAAAATCGGGCGCTGGCATAATAAGTTCCTCCTAGGTTGCGTAAATCATAGCATATCAAGAAAATCCGTGTCAACGGGTTTTCCCGGTCAGCTCAGCCGGACTTTGTACAAACGTACAACATTTGTGGAAAGCGGTAGAACGCCAAACCTGTAGGCGGGCCATCTTGCCCCGCCGCGTAACACCAAATTCAAGCAATGCCCAACACAAAGTATAGAATCGGATGCGATTGCGCTCCTATCATCACTGAAATCCTAGCCTTGGTCGGCGAAATGTGTTAAGGTATAGTTAATTGGGCTGCCGAGCAGACACTGACAATTATAAAGTCGCGTCGATTTCGCCACAATCGCCTCCTGGCGCCTTATTTTACCGATTTTTACCGCTCGCGTCTATCGGATCGATTCAATGAATGTCAACCCGTCATTTGAAGATACAATTCCCTCGCGTTCTCAGCCGCGAGCGCGCTTTACAATCAGCGTTTTTTGCGCAGTCCTTGCGCTGTCGACCATCTTCGCGCTATCTCCGTCTGCCGAACGGTTTACAGATTCGGTTCAGGGTATGCCTGTTTGTACTGCGGCGAATGAACAACGCTTTCCCGATCTGGCAACCGACGGCGAGGGAGGCGTGATTATCGCATGGCAGGATGCGCGAAACGGGAATCGTGACGTATTCGCGCAGCGTGTTAACGCAGATGGAAAAATGCTATGGACGACGAATGGGATTCGGATCTGTAATCTGGCGAGCGAGCAGATTTGGCCCATAGCGATGTCCGACGCCAATGGCGGCGCGGTTATCGTGTTTGGCGATGGAAGGGATGGACACCAAGACATCTATGCGCAGCGAATTGACGGCAACGGGAATCCCCTTTGGCAAAATGACGGCGTTCCCGTTTGCGCTCGTTCCGCCATTAAGACCGACATGCGAGCCGTCTCCGATGAGAATGGCAACACGATTGTCGTCTGGGAGGATTGGCGAAACGGAAATCAAGACATTTACGCCCAGAAGATAGACATTAATGGGCGCCCGATGTGGGACATCAACGGCGTGCCGGTATATCAAGGTGGCGGAGATCAGTACGATCCGCTTCTAACGACAGATGGACAAGGCGGAGCGATCTTCGTTTGGTGGGACATCAGTACCGACGATTGGGATGTTTTTGCGCAGCGACTCGATAAGGAGGGGCAGCCGATCTGGCTGGAAACCGGTGTCCCTGTGTGCACGGCGGCAGGGCATCAAAGCACGCCTTTCGTCCTATCCGATGGAATAGGCGGCGCTTTCGCGGTCTGGTCGGATTATCGGAACGACCCGAACCTGCCGAACAGCGCCGACATCTATGTCCAGAAAATTGATGCGGCAGGAAAAGTTCTTTGGCGGAAGGATGGCATCGCGCTCTGCGATGCCCCGTCAAACCAGCAAGCGCCCGAGGGCATAAGCGACGGGGCAGGGGGGTTGATTGTCGTGTGGCGAGATGATCGCGACATCTTCTCGGACATTTACGCTCAGAGACTGAGCCCGACGGGGGAACGCATCTGGGAAAACGACGGCGCGCCTGTCTGCACCGCGGAAGGCGAACAGCGTAAACCCGCCCTGGTTCCCGCCGGTTCGCATGGAGCCGTCGTGTATTGGCTTGATTACCGCGAAGACTACGGCGACGTTACCCACGACGCCATTTACGCGCAACGGATGGATAGCAGCGGCAACTCCGTCTGGGCGTTGAATGGCATTCCCGTGTGTACCGCCGATGGCAACCAGACGGATCCAATAGCTTTGGCAGACGGGGGCGGCGGCGCAATTATCGTGTGGACGGACTCGCGCGGAGAAACCCCGGACATTTATCTTCGGCGAGCGCCTTGAACGCTTGTTTCAAACCCCGATGTAGTTCGGGCGAGGTCCCCTCGCCCGAACTTTAATGTGTGAACGACGGGTTGGGAGACCCAACCCCTACCAAGTAACACTCGCTCGAAAAATCGCCAAAAAGCCAGTCATAGAGCGAAAAACGAGTATTCGAGGGTCGTCCCGATGTGGCTTTAAGCGACACTCCGTCAATGGCAAGCGGGGCAAGATGCCCCGCCTACGGAGTTGTAGAACATTCTCCACATTGCGCTCCGCTGGAGCGCGGGAATTTGGACGCATCGCATTCTATCCACATGTCGATCCGCTGGATCGGGGAATTTGACACCCACGAGAATTGAATGTTACTTGTGGATAGAATTATACCGCCGCGGGATAATGGGGTGCTATCAAGTAACACTCGCTCAGAAAATCGCCAAAAAGCCAGTCATAGAGCGAAAAACGAGTATTCGGGGTTCGTCCCGATGTGGCTTTAAGCGACACTCGGGCAATGGCAAGCGGGGCAAGATGCCCCGCCTACGCGTGGAACATGCCGCACATTGCGCTCCGCTGGAGCGCGGGAATTTGAACGCATCGCATTCTATCCACATGTCGATCCGCTGGATCGAGGAATTTAACGCCGACAAGAGTTGAATGTTACTTGTGGAAAGAATTATTCCGTCGCGGGATAATGGGGTGCTACGAAGCGACAATCCGTAGGTTGGGTTGAACGGCACATCAAGAACGACCCGTCCACAGGATAACCGCGCCCAGATACCGCTACCGCTAAAAGTCCCTGAAATCGTAGTGAAACCCAACATTGTGACCATTGTATTGGGGAATCCAGCGGGTTTTATGTGTCCATCTGGCTTGAGGTATGCGTGGACCGAAAATTTTCACCCTTCCCGTCTTCCATCCTTCCAATCTTCCTTATGCCAAAAATCAGGTGCGATTCCCCTGGTTTCTTCCGCAGCAGAAAAGCGTTCACCAATCCCGATTGTCTACTATTCAAAACAGATTCTTAGATTCTGAATTCGTATCACTATCCATTCGCTTGATCGATCATCATCCATGTCCTTTAATCTTACCGGCGGTCATGGCGGCAGAAGGATTTGTCATTTCTGCGCCCAGTTATCGACGATTCGGGCTTCGGCAACAACAGGCACGGTTTTCAGGACTTCGTTCCCGGCGGTTTCCATCGTCCGCTGCAGAATCGAGGCGGCGTCGTAAGCGTTCGCTTCCGGGACTTCAATAACGATTTCATCGTGAATCATGGCAATCACTTTCGCTTCCGTTCCCTTTAGCGCATACGGAAGGCGTCCCAACGCAATTTTCGCGATGTCTGCCGCCGTGCCTTGCACCTGTCTATTCACAAAGACCGTAAATGACGGCGGCTCGCGCCATACAAACCGCCTGCCGCAGAGCGTCCTCTGTTTGTTGGTGAACTTTAAATCCCTGCCCGATTTTCGATGCCATGCGCGAATTCCGCAATACGCCTCAAAATAGCGTCTCTTGAAGGTCTCCGCCTCCTCCAAACTCATCTCGACACCGTAATTTGCCTTCGCCGAGTACATCAAGCCCTTTGGTCCCATCCCGTAAATCAAACCGAAGTTAATGGCTTTGGCAGAGTTGCGTTGTTCTTGGGTGACTTCCGCGGGCGATATATTCTGAACGAGCGACGCCGTCAAGCGATGCAAATCTTCGCCGTCGCGATACGCCTCAATCATTTTTCTATCGACGCTGATTGCCGCCGCCACGCGCAATTCAATCTGTGAATAATCTGCAATTATCAATTTCCCTCCGGTTTCGGCGATAAAGCATCGACGCACATCCAGATCGCGAGGCACTTGTTGAAAGTTTGGCCCAGAGCAGGAAAATCGACCGGTGACCGCGCCGAGTTGCCAGTAGTTCGCGTGTACCCGTTTTGTTTGAGAAGAGGTTGCCCGAGGCACCGGATTAAAGAATGAGGTAATTAGCGTGGATAGCTTCTTGTAGGTCAACAGAACCGAGATGCAGGGATGCCTATCAATCAGAAAATTTAGCGCGCGCCGGGACGCGCTTTCCACTTCGACCCCGATTTTCGCCAGCGCAGTTTTGAGCTGAGTCGGGCTGCCGAGGTTTATCTCTCCCAGATACCCGTACAGAATCGCTTGAAGTTGCGTCCGTTGCGCTTCGACACGACGCCGATAGCGATTTATCTGATCGGCATCCAGCTTCATCCCGGAATACTCCATCTCCGCGGTCGCTCGGACGCAATCAAACTCGATTTTTGCGACTTGCGCGAGCGCTTCATCGGCGAGCCGCGGTTTCAAGCATTCTCTTAACCGCAAGAGTATCCGCGCATCGCGGGCGGCGTAAATCAGTTGTGATTCGGTCAGATCACCGCTCCAGTCGCTCGTCTGCTCCTCTTTCGGCAGCGCTATATCAAGGTATGTGCGGGCAACTTCGGCTAACGTGACGCGCCCCGTCGGACTGAGCAACCGGGCGGCGAGCATGGTGTCGAAAATTTGACCGTTCACATTGAAACCGATAGACCACAACATTTTTATATCAAAGTTCGCGTTGTGGAATACTTTCACGGAATCGCTCAATAATACCCACTGAAGCGGCCGCAACTCGGCGGCGCTATCGAATGCGTCAACATCAATCAGGATTACGGGTTGATTTTTCACCGCCAATTGAATCAATCGGATTCTCGCTTGATACGGATCCAAACCTGCTTGTTTGAGCAATGCATTGGCATTCTTGAGTCTTTCCCGCGCCGCTTTCAGTTGACTTTTCGCCGCCTCGACCACTTCTTTCGCCGTCCGCTTTTGTGTCCGGGTTGTGGCGAGTCTAACCGATTCTCTGGCGAGCGCGAGCAGCGATCTTAGATGAGAAAACTCGTTTTCCGCACATTCCGCTTGAGTTCGGACTTCGGAAGGCGCGTAGGTTTCGGTATCGATCGCGACGGCATCGGCATCTGCCAGGGGATTAAGCGCCGATGCCAAGCTCTCCTTATCGGTGACGAGCGTGAAATCCACCGATTCGCCCATAGATACAAGCAGATCGGCATGTTCGTACGCGCCCGCTTGCCAACGTTGTGTGGCTTCAAGCAAAACAGACTCGGCAGTTCCTCGCGCTATAGCCGTGTCAACGGCTTCCAGCCAACCTGAGGAACAGTCGGTCAACATCTCCGCCAATTTGGTTGAGGGTTTCATATTAGCCGATGAATACATGCCGCGCCTTATCTCGACTTTGTACAGGGGTACAACATCTGGATTTGACAAAAGCCGGAGCAACCCCAATCCCGTAGCCGGGGCATCTTGCCCCGCATTGATGGTACCGGAAAACGCTACGGACTTTTTCACGGATCGACCAAAAACACCAGATAGCCAAAATCTCCTCCGCTTTTCCGCGCGGAATTACTCTACACATCTAAACTTAATATGTAAATAGTATACACCGGTTCAGTGAATCATGTCAAGCGTTTATTGAAAAAAATTTAAGCAAGGGGGAAGAATGGAAGGAACGTAGATTGGCGCGGCCTTTGACATCGGCGAGGCAATCAAGAGAGTAACGATTGTCTGAATCGATCAAACGGTGGGCACTGCCCACTATCAACGCGGTCACGTTGCGCGCCAGGGGCTCATCCTGCAAACCGTCTATCCCAAGCTAATCAGAATGGTGGGCAGTGCCCACCCTACAATCTGACAATCATGTTAATCCCGACAATCCCAAAAATCGCAGTTCAGACAATGTGTATGCAAATATGCAAAAAAAATGAAAATTCTTGCTTTTAAGACATTGACACCGCATAATGTCTTATGATACAATGATAGATGGTGTGAAATAGGCGGAGGTATTCTTGCGTTCCGATTGCCATCGCATGTGTCCCAATTAGAGCGTGTAAATCTTGCGGCAACCCAAGTAATCCGGATTGGAAGACGAATTTTCGGGAGGGAAGATGATGCGGAGAGTTTTGTGCATTAGTGTACTAATCATTGTATGTTCGGCGGCAAATGTCCTCGCGGCTACGGATGCGGATAACAGCGTTCCGCGTTTCCTCAATGACATTGCGCCCATATTGGATACGAACGGGTGTTCCACGGCGCTTTGCCACGGAAAATTCGGCGGGCAGGGGGGATTCGATCTCTCGCTCTTGACGTTGGATCCGGAGGCGGATTATCATCCGATCGTCACCGCGAGCCGTGGAAGACGCGTGAATTTAGTCGAGCCGGAGCGCAGTCTGCTTCTGCTTAAACCTACCGAGCAGGTGGGCCACGAGGGCGGAATGCGTTTTAGCGTCAATTCCGAGGATTATCTCACGATATTGCGTTGGCTGGAGGCTGGCGCGCCATTTTCGGCATCGGATCCGCGCATCGAACGCTTGGAGGCGCATCCCGCCGAATTCGTGCTGCCGGCGGTTGGGGAGAGTCAGCAACTCAAGGTTCTGGCGTACTTCACTGACGGAACCGTAGAGGATGTCACCCATAAAACGGTGTATGAGTCAAATGACGAACCGATTGCGGAGGTACACGAGGGGGGGCTCGTTACCAGCATGCGTTGGGGAGGCACGGCGATTCTTGCGCGTTTCTTGGGACAAGTCGCCGCCGCCTTCGTGACTATCCCGCGCGAGAGTGAGATGGAGGAATATCCCGAATTTCCGCCGAATAACTTCATTGACACCTTTGTCGGGGCGAAACTGAAAAAATTGAATGTCACCCCTTCGGCGCTATCGAGCGATGAGGAATTCATTCGGCGCGTCTATTTGGACACCATCGCGAAGTTGCCGACACCCGATGAACTAAAAGCGTTCGTCGAAAGCGGCGATGAAAACAAAAGATCCGCTTTGATTGATGAACTCTTGGAACGCCCCGAGTTTGTCGACCTTCGCACGTTAAGGCTTGGCGATATGCTGCGATGCCATCCGCGATTGCTCGGCGGCGCCGGATTGGACATGCGGAGCGCGACGCTTTTTCACGACTGGATACGCGACAGTGTTGAAAGGAATCAGCCTTATGACCACTTTGTTCGAGAGATTGTCACGGCGCGAGGCAGCACCTATCAAGTCGGTCCGGCGAATTACTATCGTATCGAAGCCGCGCCGGACGGTCGCGCGGAAACCACCGCCCAAGCGTTTCTCGGTTTGCGTTTGACGTGCGCGCGCTGCCATAAACATCCGTTTGACCGGTGGACAACGGACGATTACTGGAACTTTGCGGCGTTTAGCGGCAAAGTGGCAACGCGCGATGGCAAACTGTATCGGGAACGCGTGATTTACTACAACCCGACCGGCAGGGTCATCAATCAATCGGTGCTGGGCAATCGAGGGGAAGAAGCGGTTCCCACGGTTCTCGGCGGGGAGCCTGTCGAGCGGCGGTATCAAGGTGACTACGTGGAATTGCTCGCCGACTGGATGACCTCTCCGACAAATCCGTACTTTGCCAAGGCGACAGTGAATCGTCTCTGGAGCAACTATTTTGGCAGAGGGATTATCCACCCGGTGGATGACATGCGCGAAACTACGCCGGCGACCGTGGAAGGCTTATTGGAAGCGTTGTCGGAGGAATTTGTGCGCAGCGGTTTCGATACGAAGCACACCATTAGGATCATCCTGAACTCGAGGACCTATCAGTTGTCGTCGGTGCCCAATACAACAAACGAACTTGATGACCGCTTTTTCTCTCGCTTCTACCCGCGGCCAATGCTGGCGCAGGTTTTCCTTGACGCGCTGAACGATGCCGTGGAAGTCAAGGAGAAGTTTGGACGATATCCGATGGGCACGCGGACCGTTGCGCTGCCATTGCCGGTGGGTCGTCGGTTTCTTTCGCTTTTCGGCATGTCGGAACGAGAGGTTCTGTCGGAACTCGAGCCGAAACTGGAGCCGACACTTACACAAGCTCTGCACATTATCAACTCCCCGTATGTCAACGACAAGATTGGCGCTGGCGACAACATAATCAATCGTCTGATGCAGTCCGATCTGACGAATGACCAAGCGATACACGATCTTTATCTCAAGGTTCTGAGTCGCTCGCCCTCGGAAACCGAGTTTTCCGAGGCGACACGATATATCGCGGAAAGTCCATCGCGTCAGGAAGGATTTGAAGATTTGCTTTGGGCGCTGGTTTCTTCCAGAGCGTTCCTGTTCATTAACTAACTCGAATGGAAGCCGAGTTTTTTCTTGAAAACTCGGCTTCTTGCCCGCATTCGCGACATGCGCAAAGATTTTTTCACGATTTAAGACACGCAACTCCGTTATTAACCGAGAATAGTTCATTAATTGTCGAGATTTCGTAGCGCAAACTGTCGGTTTGCGCATCACAATCTAATGCCAATTCCGAATCCATAAGTTACAAGAGCCGTTGGTTTGTAGTAGTGCAGTTCATTGAGGATCTCTATCGATAGTCCCGCATTGGCTGTAACATTTGGATTTTGAATTCGTATAACAATATGCTACGCAAGTTTTTCGAAGAGTAGCAATTTAGCTATATGAGAAAGGTGATTTCCATGAAGCGAAAAGAGTTGACACACCGCACGGATTGCGAAGGGTTTCATCGTCGCGATTTTCTGAAAGCTGGCGCTCTTGGACTGTTCGGGCTGGGTATGGCGGATTTCCTTCGTCTCAAAGCGTTCGCATCACCGGCAGATGGTCGAGAGGGGAAAGCCAAGTCGGTCATTTTAATCTGGATGGGCGGCGGTCCAAGCCATCTGGATTTATGGGATCTGAAACCTGACGCACCGCAAGAAGTTCGCGGTTTCCTCAATCCCATAGGCACGAATGTCCCCGGCATCGAGATTTGCGAGCATTTGCCGCGAATCGCCAAGCAGATGGACAAAATCTGCGTCATTCGATCGATGACTTCAATGGAGGCGGATCACGGTCGCGGCACGCACTACTTGATGACCGGATTTCAGCCGCTACCCGGATTTGCGGTTCCGAGTTACGGTTCTGTCGTCGCAAAGTTGAAGGAACAACGTTCCGCGCTGCCGCCGTATATTGCGATTCCGACAGCGTTCGAGTATTCCGGCGCCGGATTTCTCGGGGCGGCTTTGGATCCGTTCTCGGTCGGAGGCGCTCCGTCAAAGGATGATTTTCAAGTGCACGACCTCCATCCGCCCAAGGGCATTGCGATGGAGCGTCTTGATCGACGCCGATCATTGCGCCAAACAGTGGACGCCGCGTTCAAAAAACATGAAAGCGGCAGCGAGCGCGTGCGCAGTGTCGATGAGTTCTATGATGCGGCGTACAATCTGATTAGTTCGTCCGAGGCGCGAGAGGCATTTGATCTAAAGCGGGAGCCGGATAACCTCAGAGACGCCTATCGGCGCGACGACTTTGGACAAAGTTGCTTGCTTGCCAGACGCCTTGTCGAAGCGGGGGTCGGGTTTGTCACCGTGTCCAATGGGGGATGGGACATGCATTCAAACATCTACCCGGCGCTCGCCGGCAAACTCGGCGGCTTTGACCAAACAGTGGCGACGCTCATCGGCGATCTTTCGGAGCGCGGCTTGTTGGATAGCACATTGGTGATCGCGATGGGTGAATTTGGACGCACCCCGGTTATCAACCGCGACGCGGGAAGAGACCATCATCCGAAGGTGTTCTCCATGATGATGGCTGGCGGCGGAATCAAAGGCGGTACCGTTGTCGGGTCATCCGATCCGCGAGGCACGGAGCCTGCGGAAACGCCGGTTCGTCCCGAAGATCTGTCGGCGACAATCTATCACTGCCTCGGAATCGACTACAACCAGAGTCTGATATCTCCCGACGGCGTTAGGGTGGTGCTCTCTCGCGGCGGCAGACCGGTGCGCGACGCGTTGGCGTAAATATACAAGCGCTTAGGCGCGGCTGTAGGGAACAACGATCGTTGTTCCCTACGTCGCGCGATCTGCAGAAAAGAAACCGAGTTTTCAGGAAGAAACTCGGTTTCGAGGTATACTCCGCGTTGCCCGTAGGTGCGGTTTCCAACCGCACCTACCGCCAGACGCTTGAAAACACGCAATTTTCAGCCGCGTAAATATACAAGCGCTTAGGCGCGGCTGTAGGGAACAACGATCGTTGTTCCCTATCGCACAATCTGCAGAAAAGAAACCGAGTTTTCGGGAAAAAACTCGGTTTCGAGGTATACTCCGCGTCTGGCGGTAGGTGCGGTTTCCAACCGCACCTACCGCCAGACGCTTGAAAACACGCAATTTTCAGCCGCGTAAATATACAAGCGCTTAGGCGCGGCTGTAGGGAACAACGATCGTTGTTCCCTATCGCACAATCTGCGGGAAAGAAACCGAGTTTTCAGGAAAAAACTCGGTTTCGAGGTATACTCCGCGCTGCCCGTAGTTGCGGTTTCCAACCGCGGCTACCGCCAGACGCTTGAAAACACGCAATTTTCAGCCGCGTAAATATACAAGTGCTTAGGCATTGCTGTAGGGAACAACGATCGTTGTTCCCTATCGCACAATCTGCAGAAAAGAAACCGAGTTTTCAGGAAAAAACTCGGTTTCGAGGTAGTTGAGTTTGACGGCGCCAAAACCGAAACTCAAGGTTTTGGTTTTTTTTCGTTGACAAACAGACTAACTTTGAATAAAATGATACGTATCTCACGTATCTTCTTCATCATGTGTCAAGCCGAGTCGCAAATCTGCGAGGCGCGACGCATTTTGAGTAATCCATCCGTGGCTTGAGGGAAATAAGCCCGACGCCCACGGTTCAAATAAAAAAATAATCAAGGAGATTTTCTATGAAGTCTTTTGTAGCAATACTGGCTATCGCCAGTCTTACGATGCTTTACCCACTCGTTGGCATGTCGGCAAGCCCGGTGGGATACTGGACGTTTAACGATGAGAACAACCCCGCGAAGGATGATACCGGCGGCGGGCGTGACGGCAGGCCAAGCGGTCCCGTCCTTCCGGTGCCGAGTGACGCTCCGGTCGCCAATCCGGGATTTGCCATGTCGTTTGTGCAGGAGCCCGGTAACGCCATTATTATCGACGACTCGGAAGGTCTGCACCCCGATGTCACGGCGACGTTGATGGCATGGGTCAACGCCGATGACGCGGCTCCGACGCAGTTTGCCGCCGGCATCCCCTACGATGACGAACCGGAATGGGATAATCCGTGGATCGGTTTTCAGATCGGCGTTCGCGGCGGCGGAATGGCGTGCTGGATAGCGCTTGATGGCCAACATCCCGCTCCGGAAGGGCGCGAAGGCGGCGGCCCCGATGGCGATGACGCCGATTGGGAATTCAATACGGCTGATGGCACGGTACTCGGTCGGGAGTGGCAGCACATCTGCTTGGTCACCAACGGCGATGACGGCACCACCGCTTATGTCAACGGCGAAGTGGTTCAGGAAGAAGGTGGACGCGGCGGAAAAATCGCCTTTAACGGCAATCCCTTGTTCATTATCGGCGAGCGCTCCGCGACAGCCCCCGGCGAACCGTTCGGCGGTCTGATTGACGAGGTTGCCATATACCACGAAGCGCTTACGCAGGATGAAATCAAGGATGTCATGAACAACGGCGCCGACGTGTCGGGAACGTCCGTTGAATCCGTTGGCAAATTGACTACCACTTGGGGTAATATCAAGGACCGCTAACCTTTAACATAAGGTCGGTGAAACCGAGTTTTTTCCTGAAAACTCGGTTTCTTTGAGGTATTCTTAAGAGCCAGCTGCGTTGAAACCGAGTTTTTTCTTGAAAACTCGGTTTCTTCCGTGGCAGAAAAGTGTCTGCTAATCTCAGTTGTCAATTATTCAATCAGGCTCTAGCGCTAGGGACCGGATTAAGCGAGGGCGCAACAACGATGCATTTAGCGAAAAACTATGTAGCGATTACGGCGTTAGCCAGTCTGTTATTATGTATACTGTTTCCCGTAATCGGCATATCCCAGAGTCCGAGAAATCTTCTCGCCTACTGGCGGTTTAACGGAGATTATGACGATGCGACGGGAAATGGGCATGATGGCAGAAAAAAAGGCAATGTCAAGTTTGTCAAAAGCAAAGCGCCCGTGCCAGATGCCGGGGAGGCGGTACAGTTTGCAAAGCAGGCGGGGAATGCGGTCGAAATTCGCGACTCGGATGGTTTGCGTCTGACCGAGGAATTGTCATTGATGGCATGGGTCAACCCTGACGACGCGGCGCCAACGCAGTTTTGCTGCGGCGTGCCGTATGACACTGGCGGCAACTGGGATAATCCTTGGGTCGGTCACCAGATCGGCGTGCGAGGCGGCAAGATGGCGACTTGGCTTACCTTGGACGGGAAAGCGCCCGCTCCCGGCGGACGGGAAGGCGGCGGCCCCGATGGCGATGATGCCGATTGGGAATACGATGCCGGCACAATTCTTCCCGGCCAATGGAATCATATCGCTTTCATCTTCACGGGCAAAGAGGCGATTTCCTACGTGAACGGAGATGAGGTGGCTAACCACAAGGACCGCAAGGGCAAGATCGGGTTTGACGGCAAACCACTTTTTGTTATAGGCGAACGCTCCGTGAGCGCACCGGGCGAACCTTTCGGCGGCATGATAGATGAGGTAGCCCTATTTGACGTAGCGCTTACCCGAAACGAATTGAGAAACTTCATGAATAACAGCATCAAGTTAAGTGTAGACGCTCGAGAAAAATTAACCACAACTTGGGGCAAAATTAAAGCGCGTTCAGCCGCGCATTGACGAGTTCATGGCGCCCCGGCACACATTTGAAGATTTAATGGTCGGCAGGGTGCAGCATGCGTTGAGTTTCACGCGGGCTTGCGCGCCTACAATACACAAAGGAGGGCAACATGCAAATCTATAAGAAGTTTCTGGGCATAATTCTTCTTTCCGGTGTCTCCTTAATGAGTTTGTTTGTCGTCGTAATGAGTGCAACCGCACAGGAGCCTCCGGCTGTGGCGCGAATTCTTTTTGAGTCGGACCGAAAAGTAAAGAAGAATAAAGATATTTTTGTCATGGACGCCGACGGGGCGAATGTGGACCGAATAACGGATCACGCCAAAGCCGATATATCGCCCACCTGGTCGCCCGACGGAACGCGGTTCGCCATGGCAGCCGTTCGAGACGATTCGTGGGAGCATATCCGCGTTCTTAGCGCCGTTAATCGGGAGGAGGACGTTATCACCATTACGGCGGGAACCCGGGACCTGACACCGTCTTGGTCGCCTAACGGGAATTGGATTGCTTGCGTTCACGCGAACGTCAATGACAATTGGAATTTCGATGTTTGGATCGTTCGGCTGCAAGATGAGAAAAAGAAGATGGACGCCTATAAATTTAGCGAACTCGGAAACGGCGATGAGATAAATAGTTTTCGACTCACGAAACACTCGGCGCAAGACGAGAGCCCCTCGTGGTCGCCGGATGGGAAACAGATCGCTTGGTCAAGCAACCGCACCGGCAATTACGATATCTTCGTGATGGACAGGACCGGGGGCAACAAAAAGAATCTTACAAATCATCCCAAAGAGGACAAGGGACCGGATTGGCAACCGCCGTGGGGAGAAAAGATAGTGTTCGCCTCCGACAGAGACGGTGACAGTGAAATTTTCCTCATGGATGCGAACGGAGGCAATGCCAAACAGTTGACCAAGAATGTCTTTGTCTGGGATGGTCAGCCCACCTGGTCGCCTAACGGCAAGGAGATTGCCTTCGCCACGAATCGTGATCGAAACAACGAAATCTATGTCATGGATGTCAACGGGGGCAATCTCGTTAATCTCACCAATGACGACGCCTCCGACCAGAGTCCCGCTTGGTTCGACCCCAAGATTGCGTTTTCCGTCTCTCCCAAGGCTAAACGCGCCATCACGTGGGGCGAAATAAAGCGCTCCGGAAGTAAACGAGCCGAAAACTAACGAATGTGCGCGATTCAGTTTCCGACTGCTTGATTTTATCAGAAACAGTCTGTCTTAATACCCCTTATTAACTGTGCAACCAAGAAAGAAACCGAGTTTCGTAAAAAGAACTCGGTTTCTTTTGTATTGAGGTATTGAAGCATTAAACCTGTTTGAACAAGAGATTGCAGAGTAATTCCGATTTGCCGAATAGAGGTCGGGATCGGGAGATCCCTCCTACATGTCTATTCTTCGTTGAGGGACATAACGATTTTACAAATTCACGGTCAATTGATTGGTAAGGGAGGTCAATATGCAAGGCAATGTTAAGCGGTGGTGTGTCGTTCTGTGCGGCGTCTTTCTCGCGAGTATGCTTCTGGCGGTGGCGAATGCGATTGCGGTAGAGCCTCCGGAGACAGCGCGCATCATTTTTGTGTCGGACAGAAAAGCGAAAAAGAATAAGGATATCTTTGCCATAAGCCCTGACGGACAAGATGTGGAGCGAATCACGAAGCACGGCAAGCAGGATATATCGCCTTCGTGGTCTCGGGATGGAACGCGAATCTTGTTCGCTTCCGATCGGGAATCTCATTTCGAGCGCGTCTACATTATGGACAATGACGGAGAGAACATCCGAGCGGTCACGGCTGGCAATCGGGATCTCACTCCGGCTTGGTCACCGAATGAGAATTGGCTTGCAGTTGTGCATGCACACGGGGCTGACAACTGGAACTTTGATGTTTGGGTAGTCCGTCTTGTCGAGGACAGGAAGAAGAAGATTGATCCGTTTCCGTTTGCCAATCTCGGAGACGGCGATCAGGAGAAGAGTTTTCGACTTACGTTTCACTCGGCGCAAGATGAGAGCCCGGCATGGTCGCCGGATGGAAAGCGGATCGCGTGGTCGAGCAATCGAACCGGCAATTACGACATCTTCGTAATGGACCGGATGGGCAACAATAAAAAGAACCTTACGAATACTCCCAAGAACGAGAAGAAGCCCGGTTGGCAGCCGCCGTTCGGCCTCAAGATAGTTTTCGCGTCCGACCGCGATGGCGACAGCGAGATTTTCGTGATGAGCGCGGATGGCAGCAACCCCAAACAGTTGACGAAGAACGTCTTTGTATGGGACGGTCACCCTACCTGGTCTCCGAACGGCAAGGAGATCGCTTTCGCCTCCAACCGCGCCAGAAATAATGAAATCTTCATTATGGGCGCGGATGGCAGCAACCCGAGAAATGTCACGAACGATCCCGGATCCGACACGTACCCGTCGTGGTTCGATCCGAAGATTGCATTTCCGGTTTCGCCGAAGGCGAAACGCACGTTAACTTGGGGCGAGATTAAACAGTCGGGACGGAAATCGTCGGCAAGCCGGTGAGATTGGACCAATCACATGCAAGTTGCGAAGGAGGATTGGTGAGAATGACATTGAAAAACGGAATCTATCTTGCGCTACTCTTGTCGGTATTCCAGCACCTGTTTCAACCAAGCGGTTACAGCGATCTCTCAGACGGTTTGGTTGCTTATTGGCCGCTGGATGAAGGGCGCGGGAATGAAATGGGAGATGTGGTAGGCGGACACCACGGCGAGATTGAGCGTGACCAGGGGATTTGGACCGATGATGCCAAGTCCGAGAAGGCGTTTGAACTCAAGGGGCACTCGCTAATCACGGTGAAGAACGCCGGAGCCATCGATAAACTGCCGGACGGGTTCACCATCGCACACTGGATGAAACCGACGAAAGGCGGCGCCATCATGGACAAATCGGGAGGCGATGGCACAAGAATTCAATGGTATCTGTTGGGCGACAAGCGCCAGCATTGGGGAATCGGAGGGGCTTGGGCTTTCTCGGATGGAAACCCCATCGGGAACTTCGGTAAATGGTACCATGTTGCTTGGTCGCACGAACCCAACGAAGCGAGTACCGTGTACCGCGATGGCAAAGAAGTGGGCAACAAGGTTTTAGGCGCAGTTCCGGTCACGGGGAAACCGATGCATTTCGGCAACCGTCTGCCGTGGGAAGGCAGATCGGAATGGTTCAACGGCACGCTGGACGAGATCGCTTTTTGGAATCGCCCGCTGTCGGAAGCCGAAATCAACGAAGTGATGGAAACCGGCTTGGGAACGCTGCTCGCCGTTTCCGCAAGAGGGAAAATAACGACGACTTGGGGCGCCATTAAAGGACGGGGCACAGTTCCCGATTAGAAGATACGAGATGAGCCGAACTGTAAATGGGTATGTCATTGAGCCGGGTGCGGATTTGCAAGGCGCCAATCTCGCCGAGGCGGAGTTGAACGACGCAAGTTTAAGAAACGCAAACCTGCATCGGATATTCCTGACGCGGTCGAATCTTCAGCGAGCGGATTTGTCGGAGACAGACCTGCGCGGCGCCGACCTTCGCGGCGCGAATCTGCGAGGGGCAAACCTGCGGGGCGCGAACCTTCGCAGCGCTGATTTCAACGAAGTGGACTACCAATGGAGTTCATTAAGTCCGACGAATCTTGCGGGAGCGGATTCTCGTCCCACAACTGTTTGCGGCGCAAGTCTCCTTGAAGTCGCCCTTGATGAAGCAGTTTTGGAGGGTGTTCATTACAATTCGGAAACACGGTTTCCGGACGGATTCGATCCGTTAGCGGCGAAGATGATCAGGAAATAGGTAAAGGGCGGACAATGATAGAAGACCAGAGCATGACCGAGTGGACAACCCATTTCCGTACTTTCGGGTTTCTCTTGTGCAAGCGGTTGTTTTCCGACGGCGAGATGAAGGTGATTTCCGATGCCTTTGATGACGCCATGAAGCGCGCGCGAGACGGGGCGGCGACACCGGAACTTCGTCAAGACACTCACGGTTATTCCGTGGTTCGGCAGCAAGTAAACAACACTATCCCGCCGTACATCCCATTTTTCGATTACGCGCCGGAGGTGTTTTATCCGCTTTTGGATGATGAGCGGATTGTCTCTATCTTTAGGAATTTGATGGGAGACGACTTCAGGATAACCGTGACCGAGGGACTGATTCACGCCGGCGGTAGCGGTTGGCATCACGACAATGTGGCTAGGGAAGGCTATTTCACGATGCGGGCGGCGATGTATCTGGATCGGCTTGGCCCCGAGGATGGTTGTCTCAGCGTGATTCCGGGGAGTCACCTTACGCAGTTTCGAGAGGCGCTCGGCACGGATCCGGATCAGCGAAGCATAAAATCCATCGAAAAGCTGGGCGCGTCCGCGGAGGACGTTCCGGGCAGGTACGACCTGATAAACGAGCCGGGCGATGTTCTCTTCATGAACCATAAGTTATTTCACTCGGCGTTGAGTTCCAATTCCGGGCGCCGCACCATCCACATAAACGCCACGCAGAATATCCCACCCGATTGAATCTGTGCACCGTCTAAAGGCGGCACTTCTTGCTCCCCTTCCGCAATGCAATTTCATCAATGCCCAACGGAGTTCTATCTAACCGGTCATCGACTTGCTTGCGGGATCCCGGAATTGAGCCTCCCAGTTGCGGCGGGGCAAGATGCCCCGCCCACGGCAGTGGGCTCCAAGGGCGTCGGCTTCTAGTTGTTGTAACGGTTTTCCAATGCCCGCCCGGTACGCCCGAAAGATACCGGCGCTCGCGACCGTCTTCCGTGCATACGCGCCGCGCAGTATCACGCTTGGATTAAGCCCCTCAATACGGCGAGATTGGTGGCGTGCATCTGTTCCATCTTTGGCGTCTCTATGACCATCGGAATACCCGCAAAACGTCCGTCATTCAGGAGAAGTTTGAACGGGAACGCTCCGAGATTGCCTTCGCCGATGTGTTCATGGCGGTCGACGCGGCTGCGATATCCGGATTTGGCATCGTTGAGGTGAAAGGCGCGCAGACGATCGAGACCGACGACTCGATCGAACTCTTGGAAGGTGGCGTGATACGTCTCTTCGGTTCGGAGGTCGTAACCCGCGACAAAGACATGGCACGTATCAAGGCAAACACCAAGCCGTTCCGGATATTTCGAACTGTCGATAACCCGGCGTATATGTTCAAACGCGTACCCCAGATTTGTCCCTTGTCCGGCGGTAGTCTCCAACAACACCATTACTTCGCCGCCCTCCATCTGTTCCAGAATTAGATTGAGGTTATCGCTCAATAGCTTCAACCCTTCATCTTCACCGGCGTCAAGATGCGCCCCCAAGTGCGTCACGAAATACGGAATTCCGAGCAGATCCGCCAATAGCAGTTGCGAGCGCACCTGAGCCTGAGATTTTTCCAGCACATCGGGTTTCGGTGAGGCGAGGTTAGAGAGATGGATATCGTGAATGATGACGGATTGGATCGCGGATGACTTCCAAGACGTTTTGAATCGATCTATATCGGCATCGGTCGCCTCTTTGCTGACCCATCGGTTAGGACTCTTCGCGAAAATCTGTATCGACTCGCACTTTAATCTTTCACCATTTTCAATTGATTTGTACAAGCCGCCAGCAGTAGATACATGAGCTCCAAGAAGCATGTTAAGATTTTGACTCCTTTCTCGTTTTGAATAAACACCATTGTATCATAGATTAGAGCGTGAATCAAAAGAAATGCGTGAATGTAGTACCTCGGGATTTGAATGATCATCGGAAATATGTTAGAATGTCATCTTGAGAATTCAACGGGAAAACCGAAAAATGAAGACAGATTCGGAACGCGATAGGCGCTTCTGCGTCTGACTGTTAATCTTGAGAACGGGGGCGAATTCAATGAGATTCGAGGGTAAGACGGCTTTGGTAACGGGGGCTAGCCGAGGAATTGGCAAAGCGACAGCAATTAAACTCGCGAACGAGGGCGCGGATATTGCGGTTCATTATGTTCAATCTGCGGGGAAAGCGGAGGAGGTGTGCGAGACGATTCGCGGCATGGGGCGGCGATGTATCACCGTGGCGGCCGAGGTCACCGATCGCGAGGCGCTCAATGGCATGGTCGCGACAGTGATCGCCGAGCTGGGACGCATCGATTTGTTGGTGAATAATGCGGGGATTATAGGCGATCAAGATTTTGTCAGCTTGACTCCCGAACAGTGGGACCGCATCATCGCTGTCAACCTGACGGGATCGTTCAATGTGATTTGGGCGGTGAAGGATCACATGACGGAACGGCAATTCGGACGCATCGTCAATGTGGCTTCAATCGCGGCGTTGGCTGTCCGCCCGCATCAAATGCCCTACGCCGCCTCGAAGGCGGGGGTCATCTCTCTGACCAAATCGTGCTGCGAGCCGCTTGCCGAACATAATATTCGAATCAACTGCGTTGCCCCCGGCGCCACCAGCACGGATATGCTCGGCGAACTTTCGGAGGAAATGCAGGAACACATGCGAACAACCACGCCCCTCGGACGCGTGGGGGAGCCGCATGAGATAGCGGACATCATCGCGTTTCTACTGAGCGAGGAATCCAGTTTTATGACGGGCTCCACCGTGATTGCAAGCGGCGGCAGGATTCTATTTCCGTAGATGTATTGGGTCCGACGTTTTATGGCATCGGCGCGGTTGGAAACAGCGCCTACCGGGGTGTGTAATGAAGGAGGAGATACACAAATCAAAGAGAAGACATCCGACTGGAACACAATTATTCGCCGTCTTGAGCGACTCCTTGACAGAGGCGAGGCGTTATTGACAGCAACGACATCGCGTCTGCCGATAGCCTCCGCCGAAGGGCTGCTTGATGAATACATTGCGTTTCGATGGCGTAGCCAGAACGGCTCCGGGCATCTGATTCCGATCAAACATCCGGATCTCGTTGATATTGGCGATCTTATCGGCATTACGCGTCAAATTGACGAGGTCAATCGAAACACAATGCAATTTCTGCGAGGTTTGCCTGCCAATCACGTTCTGCTTTGGGGCGACCGCGGGACGGGCAAATCCTCACTCATCAAGGGTATGCTTCGACGCTACGAAGGCGACGGGCTGCGGTTGGTTGAGGTAAACCGAGACGGATTGCTGCACCTTCAAGAGATTGCGGATCTGTTGTGGTCTCGCCCGGAGCGATACATTCTGTTTTGCGATGATCTCGCCTTCAGCGAAGGAGAAGCCGAATATCGAGAGTTGAAAGCCATGTTGGAAGGCGGAATTGCGGCGCGCCCGGAAAATGTGCTCATTTACGCCACGTCAAATCGACGACACCTTATGCCGCGGCAGGTGAAAGAAAATCAGTTTCCCGATACCGATGAAGATGAGTTGTACCCTCGTGAAGCCACGGAGGAGAAGGTTTCCCTCAGCGATCGATTCGGACTGCGTCTCGCGTTTTATCGGATCCCCCAAGCCGCATATTTGCAGATGGTTTCACACTACGCTCGAAAGCACGACATATCAATGCCGACGGAGGAACTACATCGCGCGGCTCTGGAGTGGGAGGCGTCATCCAGCGGGCGTTCAGGTCGCGTTGCCCGTCAGTTTGTAGACAATCTGAAGGGGCGCTTGGGATTGAAGGCAGACGAACATTAGGGTGGGCGCTGCCCACCATTTTCTTTAAGGCTCCACGTAACCCCCCATAATATCGTTATTCATACAGGCTGTAAGATATGAATCAACCGCTGTCCCCTCCCTTATGCACGCACTCCACGGAATTCTCCGAACTGCTCTGGAAACTACAATGCACGCTTGTCATTAGCATTTATCAAGCGAACAAGATTATCTACATCAGCGCGGGAAGTTCCGAAAGTATCGTCCAGTTGTCACAAGATTTTGACTCGCCCATGGGGTTGGCGGCGGAGTCTGATCGCCTCGCCGTGGCAACGAAGGACGAAGTGGTTATGCTCTCTTATGCACGCGCCTTGGCTAGCAGCTATCCCCGTCAATCGAATACCTTTGATGGGCAATACGTGCCGCGAGCGGCGTATCACTGCGGCGAACTGAAAATCCATGATCTGGTGTGGGGGGACGCTGGGCTATGGCAAGTCAACACTCTGTTCTCTTGCCTCTCGCTGAAGGACGACCGTAACAACTTCAATCCCCAGTGGCGTCCGCGATTCATCAGCGAGCTCGCGCCCGAAGATCGGTGCCACCTCAACGGTGTGGCGATGGTGGGTGGTGACCCCGAGTATGTCGCCGCGCTGGGTGAAACAAATACATTTGAAGGATGGCGGTTGAACAAAACGTGCGGCGGGATTGTCATTCACGTCCCTAGCAACGAGGTCGTGTTGGGAGGATTGCCGATGCCGCACACGCCGAGAGTGTACGATGATGAACTCTATGTGTTGTTGTCGGCGACAGGCGAACTCGCTCGCGTGGACACGGCGCGGGGCAGTTACGATGTCGTGACGCGGTTGCCCGGTTTCGTGCGCGGCATGGCGCGTTACGGCAACTATCTGTTCGTAGGGTTGTCGCAACTGCGCCGCAAGAGTCCGACTTTTAGCGACATACCGATCGCGCGCGAGTCGCCGTTCTGCGGCATCATCGCCATCGATCTGCCAAGCGGAAGGACGATCGGTCACTTGAGGTACGAGAGCGTCTGTCAGGAAATTTATGACGTACAAGCGCTGTCGGGCTTGCGGCGCCCGGGACTCGTAAGCCCGTCCGAACTAGATAAATGGCCTCGTTCTCGTCTTAACCCGCTCGTTTCACGCAGTGAATTCTCGTCTATATCTGGCGGTGCCGGAACATGAGCGATTTCAAATCTGGATATGTCAGTATCATCGGTGAGCCGAACGTCGGCAAATCAACCCTCCTAAACGGGATGATGGGTGAGAAACTGGCTATTGTCACGCCCAAGCCGCAGACGACCCGCGATCGGATAACGGGAATCGTCACTACCGAGCGGTACCAGCTCATTTTTCTGGACACTCCCGGCATCGTCGCGCCGAAATACCTGCTTCACGACGAGATGGTTAAAGCCGCCTACCGCGCAATCAAGGACGCGGACGTAATCATCTACATGGTCGATGGCAGCCGGCCGCGGCCGGCTCTCGAAGCGCAAATCCTTGATCGTATACGCGAAACCAGGTCGGAGAAGGCGCTCTTGGTCATTAACAAAATCGACCTGTTCGAAGCGTCGGCGCTGTTGCCGATTATTGACCGATACAGAGGCAAGTTTCCCTTTGTTGAAATTATCCCGATTTCAGCCAAGCGTCCGGGCGATGTTCTGCGACTTCGCGACCTGATAGTCGCCCAATTGCCGCCTGGGCCGCTCTATTTCCCGGATGATCAGATTAGCGATTTGCCTGAACGTTTTTTCGTCGCCGAAACGGTGCGGGAGAAGATTTTCCTGAAGACGCAACAGGAGATTCCCTACGCCTCGGGGGTTACGATTGAGGAATTCAAACATCGCTCAAACGGTAGAATCTACATTCGAGCGATAATCTACACTGAAAGATTGTCTCAGAAGAGAATCTTGATTGGCGATGGCGGCAGCATGATTAAGCAGATTGGCAAACTTGCCCGCGAGGAGATTGAACGCTTTCTCGACGCTCCCGTATTTCTGGAGCTGCAAGTTTACATCAAAAGGGACTGGCGGCGCGACGCCCGAAAATTGAAGGATATGGGCTACGGCAGCGCCTGAAAGCGGTGGCGAGTGGTTAGTGAAGAGTTATACCTTGCGTTCCGTAATATTGCGCTTTTTTCTCGGCAGTAGGGGTGTCTAATGAGACGTTTGAAGCGCCATGGAATCTCGCTTGATCAACTGAGTGGATAACGAAAGATCAAGCGAATGAATAGTGAGTACGATAGTAAATCCTGATAGTAAGTCCTACTCGCTATCCACTCCTTTGATGGTCGCGATTCGGAGATTGCTCATGCAGGAGTCGGGGCATCGGTGCGGTTGGAAACCGCACCTACGGGGAACTCCTTTGATGGTCGCGATTCGGAGATTACTCATGCAGGAGTTGGGGCATCGGTGCGGTTGGAAACCGCACCTACCGGGCACTTGAAAACACGCAATTTCTGGCAGCGCGGAGTATAACTTACCACTCTACACTAGCTACTGTCTTTTTCACTGAAACTCCCCGCGTACCGTGAGAGAGCTCGCGACCGAAAAGAAGTCTCTGCCCTCCTCGACACGATCGTTATTGTAACTCAAACCGAGATTGAGTTCCGCCCTTAGCCTCGTGCTAAGATTGTAGTCCGCTCGCACGGTTGTTTCGTATCGCTCCGATTTTTCCTCTTGGTTCGCGCCGAAGCGTTCGCGCCGGACAACGGTCGATAACGTGTTGGTCATTCTCAGGTCGTGTTTGAGTTTGACGCGCCCAAAGAATGGCGTCCAAACTCCTTTCTCCACATTCAGGCTGTAATCAAAACTAAGGTTGGGCGTGACTATAAACGAAGCGCTACTGATAGAACCGCCGCTTCTTTCTTGGTCCCGAAGTGTGACGCGCACGCCAACCGAGCTACTGGTCGTCTGCCCCCACGACTGTCGCCAACTGATTGAGGGGTTATGGGAGGAACTTTCGCTAATCAATGTCGCAAGGTTGCGCCGATCTCGCTGGGTGAAGCCGTAGCGCACCTGAAAACTTGAAGAATTTTTGGCATTGAAAAACTTCACATCCCCTTCATAACTCTTGGACTTGGAACGAGAAGTGGTGCTTGAGGTCTTCACGAAGTTATTTGTGAGGGATACGTTTGTTCCCAATGACGCCCATGACCAAGGATCGACAGAACTACGGAACGTGTAGCGCTGTCCTTGGCGCGACTGGGTTCGTCGATCATCTTCATCCTCAAATTCCAAAACGCCAAGTACCGATTGCCCGGGATCCAAGCGACGGAAAGAATCTTGAATATCAAAGTTTACATTGGTGTTTAAGGAAAAACTTTGGAGACTTTTCCGCCAAACTCCCACTCCGGCATCCGTCTTTTTGCCGCGTCGTTCTCTCATCTTTCGCTCAAGTTCAGCCTTATCTCGGCTAATCCAATCACCTCTCTCATCTTCAAGTTCTTGGATTCTTTCGGCGTCTACCCCCATCCGTTCCATCCTGTCAAGTCGCTGTTGCCGCCGCTCCTCCATCTCTACCTCCTCGTCAAACGCATCCTTGTCCGAAGGATCTTGCGGCGATTTCACGGTCGCCCCATCCTCTGTCACGCTGGAGTCTTCTCGCTGTTCCGGCTTCGCCTCTTCTTCCGGTTTACGCAGCAGCCATCCGAACCAGACATGCGGCTTTAGGTTGACGCCAAACCCGATGTTCGCATTGATTGAAATATCTTTTTGACTGCTAAACCAGTTTTCACGCAGGCTAAGCCGGTTGTTGATTGTCGGGCGCATTCCCAGCAGATCGCGGTTGAGGCGCGGCGTCATCGAAAATCGATGTTCGCGGCTCGCGATCCTAAACACCGGTTCGGCGGTTGGCTCCTCCTCGGAGCTTTCGCGCTTTTCGAGTATTCGTCGAATATCGTAGGTTGGATTTAGGCTAAAACTGGCAATTGGCGTGATATTGAGCGAAATGGAGCCGTCATCAACTCTTTCGTCTCGATTTCTGCTGTAGCCGTATCCGTAACCGTAACCGGAGTAGCCGCCGCCTGACGAAGCGCTGGTTGCTGTCGTGGTGTCGGCATCGACATCCTCATGCCGGTATTGGAGATTGAAGCCCAGTTTCGATCCGAGATCGTATCGGAAAGTTCCGGTATACAGGTCGCTAACTTGTGTGCCTTGACGTTCATTCCAGAAGTCCTGATGATTATAGGCAAGTCCGATTTGCGGCAGTGGAGGCAAGTTGAATCGCACGGACAGATCTTGGTTCTTGGTTTTGCTCTTGCCGCTCTGGAACGAACTGAATGAACCTCGTCGGCTTTCGGTTTCGGATTCGCTTTCTCGGAAATTGTAGCTAATCGGAAGCCATCGAAAGAGATTAAGTTCGGTGTCGATATTGAAATCGTTGTTTGTGGTGCTGAAGCCCCGCTGTTGTTGACGGTGGCGTCCGGTTTCGCCCGCCGAACTCTCAAAGTCCTTGTCTTGACTTGCATATCCACCCCGCACGTTCAACAGGTTTCCAAGTGAAATCGACATATTGCCGCGTCTTGCCCAACCGGAGCGTACTAGCGGGTCGCTCAAATGAATTTCATTGACCCACACCTCACCGCTGATTTCCTCGCCGCGGTCGTTGCGGATGCCGAGTAGAACGCCGCCGATGTTTTTGATGGAAATTTGGGCGCTGTTTGTTCCCCGCACAACAAACCCGTCGGGATGACCATCGGGCTGGGGCGTCAATTCCTGTTCCGTATCCGATAACTCCTCAAGAGAATCCGCCGATGGCGGCATATCGGGATAGTCGTTACGCTGAACGTCCTCCAGACTGATCTCAATGAGTTTCCAACCATCAAAATCGATTTCTTGCGTGAATTCGTAGTAGTTCGTCAGATTTTCGAAGATGTCCACATCATCCTCCTGCTGATCTCGCGGGTCGGAAAACGGGTCTGAAGAACCGTAAAATGAGCGGTAGCTGGTTCGGACACTCGGCGCCAGGCGCAATACAAGGGTCTCGTAATTCCTATCGCCGTAAACCCAGAATTTGAGTTTGTTGTGTTTGGAAAAGTCTTGCCCCTCCCCTTGCTGAACACCGCGCAGCCGTTGCGATGTCACACCGAACGAGTTGGGCAAAAGATTATAATCCAAGACGAGCGTCTGTTCACGCTGTTGCCGGGCGCCGAATCCGAACGTGACATCGGTGTATGGATGCAACTTCTTAAAGGTTTCGTTGTCTTTGATTTCTTCGTAGGCTTTTTGGTAGTCGTTAAAGTTATAATTGTCCTTCGTGCCAACAATGAACTTTTCATTCGTATCTGTGACGATGGCGCCGTTTTGTGTAACCACGCCTCGTTCCCATCGATTTCCAATAATTTCAATTGATGCCCATTCCAATTTTCCTTGCACGTTGCCGGGTTTGTTCTTCAGCAACCAAAAACGGAAGTGCTGAACGAACCCGAGATTCGGCAGACGGCTTCCATACACATTCGCGGCATTGAGTGGAATGCTCAGAAAAACCCACCCGTTGTCATTGCGTTTCTTCACCCACTCTTCCGGCATATCATTCAATGCGATGGGAATTTCAAGATAGGCGTCAACCGTGTCTAGCACGCCATCTCCGTTGAGATCTTCGGTATCCAAGACTTGGTTGTCGCTTCCAAACGGCGTGGCTTGGAGAGGCCCATCATAGATCCAACCCTCGTCTTCGCCTGTGTCAAGGGAACCGTTCGCGCTGTATTTTTGGGATTCCGGCAGGTTTTCCAAATCCAGATCCAATGTGTCAATCTTGTCGTCTCCATTGAAGTCCTGGAGGTCCAGAGGCAAATCTTCGCTGTCAAGTCTTCCATCGTAGTCCGTGTCTTCACTGACAATCCCGAGATCGAGCAACAGTGTCACGTCGTCGTCACCTTGCACGCGCAGCCAAATTTCCAAAAATTCGCGCTCGGAGAAATCTGTGCCCGATGCGGAGACACCGTAGGAAAAACCTCCCCATTCTTCAATGACATCGGTGAAATCGTAACCGACCTCCATGACAAGCCGTTGTTCTGTCGATTGCAACAGCGGGTTGATTGCGGATGCCGGCACTTCTCGGTTGCGCATATAATTGCCAACCGCTTTGGACTCGTCTTTATCTCTTAGCAACACATTAAAAAGCGCGCGGTTGTCGGGCGTTAAGCCCTCCACTGCCGGCGGGCTTGCCATGCGCCAGTTGTACTTGAAGGTGGGGATGTTTGATGAGTCGCGCGCGCTCTCCATGCTATCGATTAGCGCCACGGCAACGCTATTGGGATTATTATGAGAAAACGCCGTTTCGCCGCTGAAGTCGATTGACAACGGAAAATACTCCACTGACACGAATGGCAACGGATTCACGAGCCATGATAGGTTGAAATTTCGTCCAGCGCTTGTGTTGATGTTGAACGCTTGTAGGCGACTGGGCGCGTTGTTTACATCCGGAATGGCGCTAGGTTTGCTTCCCGTGTTTAGAATATAGCCTGTCGAGAGGCTAAACCCTTTCTGGTATACAGGATTGAAATAGCTGCTTCTCCCCGAAGTCAGTCCGTACCTGGAGCGTCCGCCGAGACTTGAATAGGAACTGCGTCCTCCGAACCCGCCTCCTAAACCTCCGCCAAACCCACCGCCGTAACCTCCGCTGCCTCTGCCAAAGGAACTTGAACCTCCGAATCCGCCACCCCCGCCAAAGGAATCCTGAGCCCTACCCAACCTGCCGAATCGATCTTCCTTCTGTTGTTCCTCGGCCGGCTTCTGTTTCGGTACGTAGGAGTATTCCAACCATACACCCGCGACAGTCTGCTGCAAGGAGCCGCCGAACGGCGTTCTTTCGAACTCGACTTCGATAACATCAAATTCATCAAGTTGGGTAAAGAAGGTCAAACTCCCGACCTCGTACACCATCATGTAATCGACATCCCGCTGTAACCTGCGATTATTCAGTCGGACGGTTTCGCTGCCGGGAATCACAAATAGCCCGACATTGTAAGTGCCTGACCGATAGGCGTAGTTGGCGTGGATGGTGTAAATTTGATCGGCCGTGCGCGGGTTTTCAAGATAGATCGCCTCGTTATTCAATTGATCTCGGTATTTATAATAGGGGCTCTCCGGATCGTCGATTACAAATGGACGCGCCGTGGGAAAGGTTAGCAAGCCGCGGTCAAAGTCGATGAACTCCGGATCGATGGAGCCGTCGCCATTCTGATCCAGCCCGAATATCTCGATATAAAGCGCCGGTCCATCATCCGTTTCAAATGCCTCACCGGCGCCTTGCCGCCAAATCGTAATTTCATAGTCTCGGGGATTGATATTTCGATTGCCCAAGTTGTAGACTCGACGCGCTTCCGTTCCGCGGTATCCTTTATCCTTGAGTATAACGTATCCGATTTCCTCACCTTCTTCGTCAATTGATCCGTCACCATTTTCATCCGCAAAGACGTTACCGGGATTCCCAACCTGCCCGCCGCCATCGCCGAGGTACTCGTAAGCAACGGTGACTGTGTAGTGGCAGAGATTTGTGACAGGAACTCTATCTCTCCGGTCTCATAATTGATGTTATAATCTTGCCCCGGGAATTGGAGATTGAAATATCCGCGTACGGTGCGTTGCCCTCCCTGATTATTGCCGGCGACATTATCGTCGATATAGATTTCTTCACTTCCACTTTTTATCGGCAGATAAGACTCATGTATAACATTATCCTCGCCGCGGTGAATAGAGTAGAACCGCTCCTTGACATAGTTGGCGTCGGCAATCTGGACCCCTCTGCCGTACCCGGCTCTCGTCGACTCGCCCCTGAAACGCCGCGAATCCGAAATCCCCTTGCTTCGAGAACCGAATGCCGTCATTTTAACTCCACCCAACTGTGCGACGGTTTCAAGACCGAAAAGATTTCGATTGATGTTCAGAAACCGGGTATTCGGCAGATTCAGGGTGATGTCGCCAAAGGATATGGTTTTGAGAATACTGTCCGGCTTGCCCTCATACCACACTTTGATTTTCTGCTGTTTCGCGCCTCCCATACCGCCGCCATACCCCCCATAGCCGCCATAACCGCCTCCGAAGGAATCGTCCGAATCGCTATAATCGACAGCGACGTGAGTGCGTTCGCCGACGCGACCGTGCAAGCCGACTTGGAGCGTCTGTCGAAGGTGGAATCCCGTATCACGCGCCACTCCGCCTCTGCCGAATGTACTGAATCTTCCGCCGTATCCGCCCCCGTAGCTTCCACCATACCCACTTCCATAGCCGCCCCCATAACCTCCTCCGTAGCCACCTCCGAAACTTCCGAAATCGTCATACCCGTATGATGACGTTAGACCGAGGTCAAGCCCGGAACTGTAACCGCCGTAACTACTGTATCCGGCGTAGCGATTGGCATCGCTCTCACCGAAATAGTGTGTTATATTGCCTTCAATCGTAACGGACTTGTGTCCCGTGATCTGTAGATTGGATTGGAGCGGCAGGGCGAGACCTTTCTCATCACCGATATCGGAGTCATCATCCTTCAGGCTGTATAGCAAGCGAGGTTCAATCCGAAAAGGTGAATCTTTCCACCGCCGCAACGATTCATAGTACGGGGTCAGGATCTTGGAGCGGATGAAAGTGTCTTCCGCATCTGGCGGAACCGCGTCCTCGGGAGGCGAGGTTGCGGTTGCCGATTCGGAACTGTCCGTCCACCAATCCTCTTTCTCGCGCTGATCGACAGATTCAGTCTCCCAACTTGAATCTTCGGAATCTTGCTCGGATTCGCCCTCAGCTTCGGACGATTCGCCGGAATCCTCCCGGAGCTCCGAATAATGCCGGGTTAACTTTGAATCCTTGGTAACGGGCTTCGCGTGGACGCTAACGCAAGAGAGGGCGAGGATGAGCGTAATAACGAGAGGGGTATGGTATGAATCGGCCTTTGTAATAATCGAATGCAACGTATGTCTCCTTAATACAAACCGGTCAGCTCTCGACAGGATACTGACAAGTTGGTAAACGGGAGAATGTGAGTGGCGGTTTACAGACTCGGAGCGAGACGTGAAACGCGTTGGGGGCGTACGGGACTCCGAGGTTGGGAGAGAATTCGCTCGGCGCGGGGAGATCTCAGGTGTAATGGGGGATTGCACTGACGCAAACAACGGGTTCTTTTAACCTATGGATTGCGAATTAGCATGGGGCTGTCAGGATTAGGACGGTTCTTGACTATTGGCGATCGACTCAAGATTCATTCATGTCAAAAGAGGGCGCTAAGCAACTTTTAGAAACCGAGTTTTGAAGAAAAAACTCGGTTTCACCCACATATTCTTAACATGAGCGTCAAGATTTTGACTGCTTTCCGTCGGACGACCGGTAGTAGATTCGTATCGGCGTCCCGTGAAAGCCGAAGGCTTCTCGAATGCCGTTGATAAGGTAGGATTCGTAGGGCTGGGTGATTTTGTTCGGATAACGGGCAAATATAAGAAATGTCGGCGGCTCGGTCTTGATTTGCGTCATGTACTTTAGCGTAGGGCGCACCTTACCCGCGCGCGGCGGCTGATGGGCGCTTTTCAGTTGCAGCAGGAGCTCATTGAGCGCATGTGTAGGGACGCGCGTACAGTATTCTCGATGCACCGTCAAACTCATGCTCAGTAGTTTCTTCACGCGCTGCCCGGTTTCCGCGGATGCAAACACGGCAGGCACATAAGTGAGTTGCGGAAGTTGGCGGTAAATCTCATCAAGGAACTTGCCATGCGTCAAGTTGTCCTTCTGAATGAGATCCCATTTATTGACCCCCAAAATGCTTGCCACTCCTTGCCGAGCGATAAAACTGGCTATCACCTTATCTTGGCGCGCCACCTCCTGGGTGGCATCAAGGACTAGCCAAGCGATGTCACTTTGGCGGATGCTGCGAATCGCCCGCTGCACCGTGAGCTCCTCAAGTTCATCGTTGATTGCCGACCTGCGGCGCATGCCCGCCGTATCAATTAGCTCAAACGGAATGTTATCATAGACAAAGCGGATATTAACCGCGTCACGCGTCGTACCGGGACGGTCATCAACGATCATGCGTTCCTCTCCGAGGATGGTGTTGATAATTGATGATTTCCCCACATTCGGGCGTCCGACGATAGCGATTTTAATCGTTTTAGGCGGCGCGGACGCTTCCGTGTCGGTGACTGCGAGATTAAACGCCACGTCGTCCAAAAGCTCGCCAATTCCGTGATTGTGAGCACAGGAGATGAAGAACGGCTCCGCCAATCCCAGCTCATAAAACTCGGATCCCTCGGTTCGAAGGCGCTCATTATCGGATTTGTTCACGACCAAGACGACGGGTTTATCCGTCTCCCTCAGCTTGTCGGCGACAACGAGGTCCTGCGCCAAAATGCCCGTTTGCGCGTCAACAACAAACAGAATGACCGCCGCTTCGCCGATGGCGGCTTCGACTTGAAACTGCACCATGTCGATTAAGGTGTCGTCCGGATCAAGATCCAGCCCGCCAGTATCCACGATAGTGAAACGGGAATCACCCCAATCCACATCGGCATAGTTTCGATCTCGCGTCACCCCGGGTTGGTCATGGACAACGGCGATGCGTTTCTTGGCGATGCAATTAAAAAGCGACGATTTGCCAACGTTCGGTCTTCCAACGATGGCGACAACTGGTCTAGTCATCATTTCGTTCTCAACTTTGCGCGATACTATACCTTGTGTTGGGCAATACTGCGCTTTTTTGTCAGCAATAATGGTATCAAATAGGACTTACGCAGCATCAGTGGGTCGCGACCTGGAGATCGATCCTACAGTGGACGCACCGGTCGGGATCGGGAGATCTCTCTAACAGCATCAATATGTATATCTTAGACGCAATTTCTGACAGCGCGGAGTATATATTGGTTAGCCGCACTGTAGGGGAGATCTCCCGATCGCGAATTCCTACTCCGGCGCCGCAGATCGAAGTTCATTTGAAACGGTGAACACCGATTTGATCACGACAATGATCGGAATTGCCAAGATGACTCCCCAGAAGCCAAGCACAACGGCGCCGACAATTACGCCGAACATAATGAGCAGTGGATCCACGTCAACGGCGCTCCCCATGACCTTTGGCGAAATCAAAGAGTTATCCACCGCCTGAATCCCGGCGATGGCTCCCAGCACAACAGCGACGCGAACCAAGAACTCGACCAACTCGAAGTTGCCCGCCGCCAGACCAATCAACATCGACAGCAAAGCAAAGGCGCCTCCGATATAGGGACCAAAGGTGGGAATCGCGTTGCACACTCCTGCCAGTATCCCGACGACCAAAGCGAACGGCACGCCGATAATTGAATAGACGACAATCGAAATAACGCTGATGATAAGAATTACGGTGACTTGACCTTTAAGAAATGATTGCAGATTTTGGTCAATCTCCGACATGTAGCGTCTAACAGTAGGACGATTGCTTTCGGGGAAGAGCTTGATAAAACTCCTGATGTAGTTCACGAGTGATTGCCCGGCATAGACGAATACCATTAGCGTCAGGAATAACGTCGCCAAAAAACTTCCAAATCCAAGCGCGAATGATGGGAAAATCATGACGACTTTACCCAGGTATTCACTACTCGTTTGAGCGAGTGTCGGGAGTTTTGTTCTAAGATACTGCTTTAACTCGGCTACGACATTGGACACGATGCCCGTTTCGCTCACCATCGGGAGGTCTTCAATTCTGGTGAAAATTCCTTTTCTGGCGGACGCCACCAACCCCCACTCCGCGTTGGCGGTTTTCCGATAACGGATTATCGTGCGATTGCCGGCGTAAAGTCCCCCTTGCGGGGGCGCAAGCAACAGCGAATTTTGCCGGAGCCTTGGGAACGAATCATCATTGTCTCTAATCCATTGTTTCTTTCGGACTTCCCAGTGATATATTCCATTGGCTGTTCCGCCATAGAGGCGGTTGTCATCGGCGGAAAAAACAAGCGTTTGGATTGCGACTGAAACTTCGTCAGCCCGCGAATCCAATCTGAGCCATTGCGGGGTATCAGAGCCGTCCGTGTAATATACTCCCTTGTCCGTGGAAACGTAGATTCGCGGCTTTTCATTAAGTACATGCACGATGCTGTGAACAACGTGCCCGGACAGACCGACACGCTTCCACGTTGTACCGTTGTCTCTACTCGCGTAAATCCCTTCGTTAGTCCCTATGTATGCGATGTATACGCCGGGAGAACTCGGAATAGGGGTTGCAATTGCCAAAACGGATTTTCCTCTGAACGTAGTTTCCCCGACCGGTTGCCAGCCGCGAAGGGCGTCATCCGCTGTGGTCGGTTGCACGTACCCGTATAAACCCGCCGGGGTCCCAACCAAACGTTGATATTCGGCGAAAGGCGCCGTAGAAATCGCTTGTATTGATTGTCCGATCAGGGCGCCATCCGTGATGTCGGTCAGCCTATCTTGATTCCCGTCAAAACGATACAAGCCGTGCGTTGTTCCAATGTAAAGCGTCTCCGAATAGATGTAGAGTCGATCCGTCCGCAACTGAATTTCATACATCTTCCCATCGCCGGTGTCGGTTATAAGCCATCTGCCGTGTCGTTCGGTTTCTGACACCTGAATGTCATTCGAAAGGCGAATCTCGTTTTCTCCGAAGGCTTCCCGCAACTCAGCCGGAAACTCGCCTTCGTCCAGTTGACCTTCAAGCGTTGCCGCGTCAGTGGATAGTGGACTCCCGATCGTAACCGGTTCATTCGCGACCGCATTGAACTCATCTCCTATCGCAAAAGGCACTATGGATTGGTGGTAGAATCTCACCAATCCGTTGCTCATGTCTTGGGCTTGCTTGCCAATCTGCGGGACGATATAAAAGAACAGTAGGGTGAAAATCCCAAGTATGAATACGGTCAATATTCCGCGCGCCAAAGCGCGCGGCAATTGAAGGCGCTTCCCTTTGGGCAGCGGAATCTCTTGTATGGCATCGAGCAGGAATCGCATATAATAAGCGATTCCAAATCCAAGCAGGAAGGGCATCAAGACGCCCAGGAGGTTCTTGAACACCCAGATGGCAATCATCAGAATGTGCAGATCGACCACACTCTTGACGTCAATGATCGGTCGTATTCGGAGAAGAAGGACGATGAGTATAACCGCAACCACCGGGTGCAGCAACAGAATGCCATGCCCGTCGGCGGTCACCGCGTCCGTGCCTTTATAGTACGCAAACGCAATCCAACCCGCCGCCAACACAATGGAAATAATCGCGATGATAGCGCTGCTAGTCAGCGATTGATTGGGAGTTGGTTGTGGAATAGGTTTAACTTTATCGTCCATCGGGTTGGGTCCGGGTTTGGCTTTACGATGCAAACGAAAACCACTTGTAGGGTGGGCGCCGTCCACCAGTCCAGAGGGATCAAGTTAAGTGTTTTAGTGCGCAAGGCGCGCGGTTTTCTCTCGGCAAACACTTAACAATTTTCCACCTGTGGAATCTCTATCGCACTCGCTATTCACTCGTTTGGGGATCTCTATCGCACTCGTTATTCACTCGCTTGGGGATCTCTATCGCACTCGCTATTCACTCGTTTGATCCTACGGGGAACGTATGTCGCGATCGGGAGATCGCTCCTACAAGCCACAGACTAAGAGCGTGTTTGAATGAGAGACAATCAAGATTAGCGGACACTTTTCCGCTATAGAAGAAACCGAGTTTTCAGGAAAAAAGGGATCTCTATCGCACTCATTATTCATTCGCTTGATCGGTTTCTGTATAAGAATCCATTTGAAAAAGGTGAACAAAATGTCCACGCGGCACGCGTTTTTAGAGCGGTTGGCGTGATTTTGCAACTGTTTTTTGTCAAAAACGCCTTTGAAAAATAGGCACAAAACGCGAACAAAAAGCCGATTTTCGGGGGCGCGTTCACGCTGTTCAAGTTCGTCCGATCCAGTGATAATGCGGGTTCCAGCCCGCGCTAAGGTGAACAAGGTGTTAACAACCGCAAAAAAGATCGTCATCTTCACTGTCAGTTCAGCGGACAAATTTCGCCGTGAATGTAGTGATTTACTCGCTGTTTTGGGTCGTTATGCCTCGGTCTTGCCCCCATACCCCATATTATACTATACGTACATAACGTTGTCAAGAAAAAAATTGCACACGCCAAAATAAATGCGCAACACTACTTTGTAAAACCGATTGTTGTTGTCCGATACGAATTCAAAATCTAAATGTTAGGATTAATCGGAGGCGCTCAATGAATTGAGCAACTACAAACTGCAAATTGCGTGTTTTCAAGCGTCTGGCGGTAGGCGCTGTTGGAAACCGCGAGGATTTCTATCGCACTCGTTATCCACTCGCTTGGGGATCTCTATCGCACTCGTTATCCACTCGCTTGATGGTCGCGATCTGGAGATCGCTCCTACCGGGAAGGCATGTCGCGATCGGGAGATCGCTCCTACAAGGGTTGGAATATCGGTGCGGTTGGAAACCGCACCTACAGGCCAGACGTTGAAAAGACGCAATTTCTGACAGCGCGGCGTATAATACGGATTCAAAATCTGAATGTTACAATCGATCCGGGACGTGCAATGAATTGCACTACTACAAACCGCCGGTTCCTGTAACGTTCAGATTACGAATTAGTATCAATTCCGCTCTTCCAATTTGTTTTTCAATCTATCAATATATCGCTTCGTCGTCGAAAAAATCATGTCCAGCGTGGCGATATCTCGCGCCTCCAGACGCGTCCGCGAAAACACGCGCCTTAACGATCTCAGGTACGTTTCCCAGTCACGGTTGTACGGCGTGACACCGACCGTTTTCAGCAGGTTGGTTATCCGACCGTAAAACGCTTCAATCTGGTTTATCTCGGCGTACTCGAACGCCTCGGCCGGCATCTCTTTTACGCTTGCGAGGAAGATTTCATAAGCGAAGACTTGCACCGCTTGCGCCAAGTTCAGCGAAGGATTTTTTGTCGCCATCGGAACACTCGCCGTGAGTTGGCATAAACTAACTTGATGCGTCGACAGCCCGAAATCCTCCCGACCGAAAAGCACGGCGACTGTTTGATTTTGCGATATAGCGGCGATTTGTCGCGCCGCTTTTCTCACTGGCACGCAAGGCGCCAACCTCTCGCCCCGTTTGCGGTGGGTTGTGCCAACAAGATATCGAACTCCGTCAAGCGCTTCCTCCAGTGTGTCCACGACGCGGCAATTCTCAATAACGTCCGCCGCTCCGTGCGCCATATACCACGTCGCCTTAGCTTCGCGAAACGGAACCGGATTGACCAAATAAAGTTGTGACAATCCCATTCCTTTCATCGCCCGCGCCGCGGATCCGATGTTTCCCGGTTCACGCGGTTCAACCAGAATAACTCGAATATCCTTCAAATTGCCGGGCACCTCAACCGGAATGGCTCGAAAACTGTTGAGGTCATCGTCAGTCGGTGTTGTCTGGGGCTCTATATAGCGATTATTCGTCATGTTGAGTCATTTTCTCGGAGGCGCTCGGGATGGCAATAGGATACATGCTATTTCTAGGGTTTGTCAAGCGTGAAACATGAGGAATGCAGGGGAATCGCACCTGATTTTTGGCATAAGGAAGATTGGAAGGATGGAAGACGGGAAGGGTGAAAAGTTTTCGTCCACGCATACCTCAAGCCGGATGGATACATAAAACCCGCCGGATTCCCAAATACAATGGTCGCAGTGTCAGGTTTCACTACGATTTTGGGGGGCTTTTAGCGGTATCGGTATCCGGGCGCGGTTGTCCTGTGGACGGGTCGTTCTTGATGTGCCGTTCAACCCAACGTACGGATTGTCGCCAAAAAGTTTAGATGCGATTCCCCTGATGAGGAATGTTTTGACATGTCACCACCACCAATGTTAAGATTGAGTGGATAGAGATTTCATGTCTCGATTCCGACGCCGTTGTAGAAATCTTGGTGAATCAAACAGTTATACTTCACGCGGCTGAAAATTGCGTGTTTTCAAGCGCCTGGCGGTAGGTGCGGTCGGAAACCGCGAGGATTTCTATCGATCAAGCGAATGAACAATGAGTGCGATAGAAAATCCTACTCATACGAATTCAAAATCTAAATGTTACAGCCGATCCGAGACGTGCAATGAATTGCACTACTACGAACCGCTGATGATTGTAACTTATAGATTCGGAATTGGTGTGAGATATAACGGCATTCGTAGGGGCGAGGTTGCCTCGCCCAATGGGTTGGGGAACCCAACCCCTACGAAGGATTATGCGTCCGTGCAGCGCGCTTATACGATTTCAAAATCTAAATGTTACAGCCAATGAGGGACGTGCAATGAATTGCACTACTACAAACCGCTGACGATTGTAACTTATAGATTCGGAATTAGTGTGAGATATAACGGCATTCGTAGGAACGAGGTTTCCTCGCCCAATGGGTTGGGGAACCCAACCCCTACGAAGGATTATGCGTCCGTGCAGCGCGCTTACACGATTTCAAAATCTAAATGCTACAGCCGCCCCGAGACGTGCAATGAATTGCACTACTACGAACCGCCGATGATTGTAACCTATAGATTCAGAATTAGTATCACTATCCGTTCGTTCGATCCTACGGGGCCGCATGTCGCGATCAGGAGATGGGATTTCTATCGCACTCGCTATTCACTCGTTTGATCTTACAGAAGACGTAATTTCTGACAGCGCGCAGTATACGAAAATAAACCGCTTAATCGTTCAACCGAAAAAAATATGAAAATCATTCAGGGCTTTGGCGTAGGCATAACCGCCCTCAGGCGAAATAAACTCAGATCATTGCTGACGATGCTCGGAATTATCATCGGTATCGCGTCGGTGGTTGGCATGGTCTCGGTCGGAGGCGGCGCGGAAGCGCTCGTATTGGCGGAGTTTGAGCGAATCGGCGGAGCGACCACAATCGTCTGCTTCCGTCCGAGATGGGTGGAACAGGAAGACGGGACATGGGAAGAAAACAAGCATCCCGAGCACATCGAATACGAAGATGTCGAATCCATTCTAGCCACCTGCCCTTCGGTGAAGGCTATCTCAGCCGACATTGACACTATGGGAAGGCGGGCATCGCACGGAAGCCGGAGCAAGGAGCTCAGCTTTGAGGGGGTAACACCGATGTATCAGGAAGTGCATAATTGGTACGTGGAATCCGGACGATTTCTTCATCAGGATGATCTTGACCGAAAGGACTCTGTGTGTGTGATCGGATCGCAGGTGCGGAAAGATTTATTCGGGAACATTAATCCCGTCGGTCAAGAATTGAAACTGGGCGACCAACGATTTAGCGTTATCGGGGTCATGGCGGAGAAAGGGAACAGAATGGCAACCGAGGGCTGGGATGAGCGGATAATCATCCCGTTCACCACGATGGAGACGCGCTTTCTCGGCAACACAAAGCGAGGCATAGAACTCTTTATTCAAGCGGTCAGTTTTGACAAGGTGAATCAGGCGTTGGCGGAGGTGGCGATTGCCATGCGGCGGCGGCACGGCTCCGAAGAATTTTTTGAATTTTTCACGGCGAAGGAGATATTGAAGCAAGTCGGAAACGTGAGCCGAATCCTTCAAGTCCTGCTTGGCGGCGTCGCGAGCATCGCGTTGTTCGTAGGGGGTATCGGGATTATGAACATCATGCTTGTCTCCGTAACCGAGCGCACAAGCGAAATTGGATTGCGGAAAGCGGTCGGCGCACGTCGCATGGATATTCTTAAACAGTTCTTAATTGAAGCGATTGTTTTGAGTGTTTCCGGCGGGCTGATAGGCATACTCATCGGGGGCGGTATCGGGCTCGGCGCCGCCTGGGCAATCACCGCGTTTTTAATCAAGGAGGCCGCGTGGCCCGCGGCGGTGTCCGTCCAAGCGGTTGCCCTGGCTTTCGGCGTCGCGGTCGCTATCGGGCTGATCTTCGGGGTTTATCCGGCATACAAGGCGGCGAAATTGACGCCCACAGAGGCGTTGCGACATGAATAGCCAGCCCCGGATTGCACGGTTAACCCGTTGTTGCGGAAGAATCGCGTCTAATTCTTGGCGTATGGAAGATTGGAAGGATGGAAGACGGGAAGGGTGGGTTGAATGGGTAAATGCGAATCGTTGTCCAATACGAATTCAAAATCTAAATGTTACAATCAAATCGGAGGCGCTCAATGAATTGAGCAACTACAAGCTGCCGTTTCTTGTAACTTATAGATTCGGAATTAGTATGAGATATACCGGTATTCGTAGGGGTGTGTTGCCTCGCCCAATGGGTTGGGGAACCCAACCCCTACGAAGGCTTATGCGTCTGTGCAGCGCGCTTATACGAATTCAAAATCTCAATGTTACAATTAAATCGGAGGCGCTCAATGAATTGAGCAACTACAAGCTGCCGTTTCTTGTAACTTATAGATTCGGAATTAGTATGAGATATACCGGTATTCGTAGGGGTGTGTTGCCTCGCCCAATGGGTTGGGGAACCCAACCCCTACGAAGGCTTATGCGTCTGTGCAGCGCGCTTATACGAATTCAAAATCTAAATGTTACAGCCAATCGGAGGCGCTCAATGAATTGAGCAACTACAAGCTGCCGTTTCTTGTAACTTATAGATTCGGAATTAGTATGAGATATACCGGTATTCGTAGGGGTGTGTTGCCTCGCCCAATGGGTTGGGGAACCCAACCCCTACGAAGGCTTATGCGTCTGTGCAGCGCGCTTATACGAATTCAAAATCTAAATGTTACAGCCAATCGGAGGCGCTCAATAAATTGAGCAACTACAAACTGCCGTTTCCTGTAACTTATAGCTTGATTGTATCGGGCAGGCGGGTCAAATCGCGTCCCGATGGGAATGATCTTGATTTTCCGTGCGATCCGGGATATACTTCTCCCTGCAATTACCTCAAGCCATTTGAATCGGGTTGTCTCAGGCCCTGGTGTCGGCAACTCATGACATGGGGCATTATTGACACATCTTCGAGCGCGTCGCCCTCCATATTACGCCACGAATGAAACGAAGATCAGTTGGCATCGTTTATGCATTATAAGCAAGAGCTCTAGTCACGAAGATATTGAGCCAATTGAGATTCAAAAGGAGAATCACCAATGGATAAATTAGTAATCAAGGGCGGCAAGCGGCTTGAAGGCACGGTGTCGGTCAGCGGCTCCAAGAACGCAACGCTACCGATTGCGGTTGCGGCGTCAATTTTGGGAGATGGCATGAGCGTAATCCACAACGTCCCGGATCTTAGAGACGTTGAAACCCTGCGTTCAGTCGTAGAGGTGTTGGGAGCAGTAACGAAGTTTAAAGATTCAACCCTTCATATTTCCCCCAGAAACGAGATAGTTTATGAGGCGCCATACGATTTGGTGCGGAAGATGCGCGCCTCCATCTATGTGCTAGGGCCTCTCTTGGCGCGACTTGGCAGAGCCAAGGTCTCCTTCCCGGGAGGCTGCGCGATTGGCCCTCGGCCGATAGATCTCCATATAATGGGATTGGAGAGGCTCGGCGCGCGGATCGAAATTAAAGGGGGCTACATTCACGCCCAAGCGGACAGATTGGTAGCCGCGGACATGGATCTTAGCGGCGTCCACGGTCCGAGCGTTGGCGCGACCGCGAATGTTTTGATGGCGGCAACCTTGGCAGAGGGAACAACGGTTATAAGGAACGCGGCGCGTGAACCGCACATTTCCGATCTCGCCAACTTTTTGAACGCGATGGGAGCAGAAATAGAGGGAATCGGCACATCTACCCTGAAAATACACGGCGTGAGGCAGTTGCGCGGGACTGAATACAGCATTGTCCCGGATGACATTGAAGCCGGCACTTTCATGGTAGCCGGAGCCATTACCGGTGGAGACGTATTCGTGAAAGATGCCGTGCGGGAGAACCTTGAAGCCGTTTCGGCAAAGTTGTCCGAAGCCGGGGTAGATCTTGATTGGAAAGAGAATGGCGTTCGCGTGACCACCCCGCGTCCGCTAAGCGCAATTGAATTGAATACCGAACCGTTCCCAGGCTTTCCGACCGATATGCAGGCTCAAATGACGGGACTTCTCAGTGTCGTACAGGGCACAAGCGTTATTACCGAAGCCGTTCATACCGACCGATTTATGCACGTTGCGGAACTGAATCGCATGGGAGCCGACATCCGGGTGCGCGGGCATCGCGCGAAGGTGCACGGGGTGCCGAAGCTCAGCGGCGCCCCAATCATGGCGTCAGACCTACGGGCAGGCGCTGTCCTGGCGCTTGCGGGCATGGCGGCAAAGGGCGAAACCGTTGTTTCTCGCGTTTATCATATCGACCGTGGATATGAACGGATTGAAGAAAAACTGAGCGCCATCGGTGCGGACATTACCCGTATAGATGAATAGGCTGAATCATGTATACTTTGCGTCGGGCGTTATTGCTTTTTCTTTCTTAGTAATAATTGTTTCTAATAGGACTTACATAGCACCAGCAGAGCGCGATCGGGAGATCGCTCCTACAGTGGACGCGGGGATTTCTATCGCACTCGCTATTCACTCGTTTGATGGTCGCGACCTGGAGATCGCTCCTACAGTGGACGCGGGGATCACTATCGCACTCGCTATCCACTCGTTTGATCCTCTGGGGCTAAGATGCGTCGGATTTCGCGATTTTATTGAACCATGCAATCAATATAACGCGTTCCAAGAGCGAGAACCTTAAAACTGACAAGGCTTTGTCGGCTCTGGGTCCCATAATGAGAATTGCTGTATAATCACATAAATCACAGTTCAGACAATGTATACTCCATGCTGTTAGAAACTGCGTCTTTTTGTAGGAGCGATCTCAAGGTCGCGACGTGCGTTCACGGCAGGTGCGGTTGGAAACCCAGCGGATCTCTATCGCACTCATTATTCATTCGCTTGATCCTACGGACTAGTTGCTTGAAAACACGCAATTCTCGGCAGCGCGCAGTATAACTGCCGAAAACGAGAATATCCACAACACCACAAACTACTCAGACACCAGCACCGTGCCGGTCGCCCGCGGATTGATATGATCATGAAATCGCCACTCCCCCGCCTCATTAAACTGAAATGAATATACTGATCCGGTGTCCATCGCCTCACACGCGTCAAACAGCATTTCCCCCGCATCAGTCCCGCACTTTTTAATAGAAGACCCCGGATATGCGGCATGAGTCGGGTGGATATTGGAGGCGGGCCAAAACGAACGCTCAGCATCCTCATTCACCCACACCACCCTGCCCCCAACCGATATATGCACTACATCGGGAACATACTCCCCATCCGCATACTGAATAGTCGCCACTACCGCTTTTGGAATGGTACTGTCAGCTGTGCCGGTACTTTTCCGCACCACCAGCGGGTCAGCAGTCGGTGTTTCCTGAGCGATACACTGCTGATGATATGTCTCCGGCAATTTTTCGCAAAACAGAGAGATGCGGTCATCAGGCACAACCTCAGATGCCCTGAGTATCATCTGGTCATAGCACCGCCCCTCAAAAGAGGAATCTTGGGAAAGTTCACACAGTCGGACAGCGCCGTCCGCATGAGTTTCATCCCAAAAAAGATTGGCAAGGGCACCCTCCAAACACCAACCCCTGTTGGAATCATCAGGGATGGTAGCGCACCGTTCAAAACTTTTCACCGGATCAAGCGTGAAAAGTCCTGAGACGGTGCGACCCATACTGTGAAAACAGGAAAACTTAAACTGATCAGGCGCTTTTGCGCATTCAGTGCCGATATTGTCAACCCCCACAAGCGTCAGCATACGATCCGTCTGCAGCCAATAGCACTGCCCCCGATACTTCTCATCAACCGCGCTGCAGGGATAGTGCGGATCGTCGTTTAAGTAGTCGGTGTGATGTGTGCCGCTCTCCTCCCCCACGATACTGCCGACAATGTTTTCCATAAACACACCGGAGTAGCAGGAGCCCTGATGAAATGAATGCTCTATTGTATCGCACGCCTCTAACGCATCATACAACGCATAATCAAACCACGCCATCAACCCATGCCCAACACCGTGAACACACTGATGCGTGTGAAACCTATTGCCGAGCTCATCACCGCAAAGCACCCCAACACTCCCGACTAAGTCGGCGGTGCCATTAGCGGCAAAAAACGCCTCGGTCGCTCCGTGCCGACACCCCGAATGACACTCAATCCCGCAATCCTTAAACGATTCACCGCCGAACAGTTCATACGCCCGCCGCCCCAGATGATGTGCTCGGCTATGACAATCTATCCCTTTCGCGTATCCGAGGCGGCTCAAAGAGGCGGTCAACGACCGCAGTGAATATCTCTGCAATGCCTCATCCATAAACACATCGTCATACAGCAGTTTCTCAGAGTCCAAGTCGGGAGTGAGTATCACAGACGGTGCCGATTGAACGGCATCCCCCGCCCAAAACCGCACCGCCGGCACCACCAACCCACCAAACAACACAACCACACCAATCGCCAAAAAAGGCGGGAATCGAAAGTCAAACATATCTTCAGTATACCCAACAGGGTCAGAAAAATAAAGAAAAACGACCTGCAAAAAATGCAGGTCGTTTAGTTGTGGTGGGGCTGCTACCAATCAACAAGAAAAGTCGCCCAGGTGATGCCGCCCCGCTTATCAATGATCTGGAGTGTTATCCGATCAACCGGTTCTTCAACTAACGCCGGGTCTACAAACTCAATAGTATTCGTTGTGCCGTTTAGTTGTTTGCACCCAAAGAATCTGTACGGTCCCCACGACTCTTCCCACCCTTCCCGGTGTTCAGGAACATGGAGTTGTGCCTGATGAAGTCCGTCGGCATCCTCCACCCGAAAACGAACACTTATACCGTCGGGAGTATGCTTCGGTGCCGCGAGGAGTTCTATGCTTCCTTGGGAATCATCAGTAACAATCTCATCATTGAAGAAACGACTGACAGATAGCCACGCTATATCGCAATGCGAGAATTGATGTCCTGTGCCACCCACAGCAGATGTATTATCACCCCCCCTATATGATCAAGCCCTTGAAAGTCATGTGACAATCCAAAAGCATGCGCGAGCTCGTGTGTTGGGACCGTAAGTTGATGATAGTCAGGGTGCGTATCATTAAAGAAACAGGTTCCGGATGCCGGGATGATAGCGGATCCTCCAAGAGTACTCTCCCCGACGGTCTCATTTCTATGCCTTATTGCAATAGAGTCAAAACGGTACACTGCTTCACCACCGGTAGGAATAAAGGCTATATCTCCATAACCGCACGCCCCTCCCAGGAGCTCATAACTATTATCAATGATGATGAAGTATATATGATGAAAATCATTGATATACCCAAAGCACTCTTCCCAAATTCTGTAGTCAAGGGACCTTTGGTCGTAATGCTCCTCCTCAAATTCTCCTTGGATGAAGTGCACGACCGGTATACCGCCGGTGTCAGTTTCCAGGGTAAAAGTTTTCCTGCCGAATCCATATCGCTCCATTTCGTCAGCATAGAATTCCTGCACCTCCGTAATCATCTGACTTAGCGCCGCCGCTCGTTCCGGGCGGACCTCTCGGTCACTCGGGAGGAAGTATATGAGCCGAACACTGGGCTGAAGCAGATCTCCAATCGGCTTTGTGACTGCCCAATCAGCAACATCACCGTACCACTTTCCGTCAATACCTCCGTACCATTGTTCCCATTCGGGCGGCGGAGATGTGGCATCAACAACAATCGGACCAATCTCATCGCAACCGGCAATGATTATTACAAGCGCTACCAACAATACTGCTACACACATTCGCAACCGGATGGCTGCTTTTATGAAGTATTTCAATAGGTTACCTCCTTTAGAACCTATGCTGTTTTCAGAGATAGCGCTCAGAGGGATCAAGTTAAGCGTTTTAGGTTCTGTTGACATTTCATCACAACGCGACAATCAAGAGGGCTACACAGACGCACAATCCTTCGTAGGGGTTGGGTTCCCCAACCCATTCGTTACGTTTCCCAACCTATGGGGCGAGGGGACCTCGCCCCTACGATTGCACACATTTCATCACAACGCGACAATCAAGAGGGTTACACAGACGCACAATCCTTCGTAGGGGTTGGGTTCCCCAGAACCTAAAACGCTTAACCCATTCGTTACGTTTCCCAACCTATGGGGCGAGGGGACCTCGCCCCTACGATTGCACACATTTCATCACAACGCGACAATCAAGAGGGCTACACAGACGCACAATCCTTCGTAGGGGTTGGGTTCCCCAACCCATTCGTTACGTTTCCCAACCTATGGGGCGAGGGGACCTCGCCCCTACGATTGCACAATTTCATCACAACGCGACAATCAGGAGGGCTACACAGACGCGCAATCCTTCGTAGGGGTTGGGTTCCCCAACCCATTGGGATCGAATTAAGCGTTTTAGGTTCTGTTGACATTTCATCACAACGCGACAATCAAGAGGGCTACACAGACGCACAATCCTTCGTAGGGGTTGGGTTCCCCAACCCATTCGTTACGTTTCCCAACCTATGGGGCGAGGGGACCTCGCCCCTACGATTGCACACATTTCATCACAACGCGACAATCAAGAGGGTTACACAGACGCACAATCCTTCGTAGGGGTTGGGTTCCCCAACCCATTCGTTACGTTTCCCAACCTATGGGGCGAGGGGACCTCGCCCCTACGATTGCACACATTTCATCACAACGCGACAATCAAGGAGGGTTACACAGACGCACAATCCTTCGTAGGGGTTGGGTTCCCCAACCCATTCGTTACGTTTCCCAACCTATGGGGCGAGGGGACCTCGCCCCTACGATTGCACACATTTCATCACAACGCGACAATCAAGAGGGCTACACAGACGCACAATCCTTCGTAGGGGTTGGGTTCCCCAACCCATTCATTACGTTTCCCAACCTATGGGGCGAGGGGACCTCGCCCCTACGATTGCACACATTTCACGTAAATGTCAACAGAACTACACAGACGCGCAATCCTTCGTAGGGGTTGGGTTCCCCGACCCATTCGTTACGTTTCCCAACCTATGGGGCGAGGGGACCTCGCCCCTACGATTGGACACACATTTCACGTAAATGTCAACAGAACCTAGGACGCAAGTCACGCGGTTTTCTCTCGGCAAGCGCTTAACTCCGCATATTGCGCCAATCTGGAAACTGGATTCGGAAGAACACGAAATTCAGATGACCGGATAGGAACATGATACAGTATACCAAAAAGGTTAGCGCCTGCCAACCCAATTAGGACCTACGCAAATACCTTTGTTTGCGAGGTCTCTGTCGATTGCCGGAAATGACTTTAAACTTCGCCAGCGGCATGGAACCGGCGCAGTCTCACGCGGGCGCAAACTAGACAGTTTGCGCTACTTTATTGAGATTGTAGGGGAAACTGTCCAGTTTGCGCACCAAAGAACGCAGTCGACATGGAAAAATTGCTAAGTCCTATAATTTTCCGCTTGACCTACGCGCGAATTACTGCGAAAATATGGACGCCGTTTTCGGTACATCCGCAAACTGAAGGGGGCCCTGGCTTGAACGTACCGCATTGGGATCAAGTTAAGAGAATTTACGAATCATTTGTCTAATTCACGCTGTAAACCCTTAAGCCAGTAGGGCAAACACGAAACTGCGACTCTTTGACTGTGTGAGTCTTTTAGCCCCAGAGGGGCGACAGGTTTGTAGAAACGTGGACTGTGTTAAGCGCTAACCGAGAGAAAACCGCGTGACTCGCGCCCGAAAACGCTTAACGTGATCCCAATGAGTAGGATTTTCTATGGCGCTCATCGTTCATTCGCTTGATTGATAGAGATCCCATGGTGCTACGTATACTTCACGCTGCTGAAAATTGCGTGTTTTCAGGCGTCTGGCGGTCGGTGCGGTTGGAAACCGCGAGGATTTCTATCGCACTCGCTATCCACTCGCTTGATCCTACAAAAGACGCAATTTCTGACAGCGCGCAGTATAACTTATCAGCAATTCTCATTATGAATTTGCCGAGCGATTGATTCTATCGAATCTTATTGGAACAGCAGTTCGCAAGTTAATTTGTTGTCATTTTTGGGGCAATATCGTATGGTATTATGCGAATTTGACGCCTACACCTGTCGCCCCTCTGGGGCTTTGGATTGTGGTGGTTCCGCGTATCTACAAACCTGCCGCCCCTCTGGGGCTAAAATGCGTTGGATTTCGCGATTTTATTAAGCCATGCAATCAACACAACGCTTTTCAAGAGAGAGAACTTTAAAGTTGACAAGGCTTTGTTGTCTCTAGGTTCCAAAATGAGAATTGCTGATAACTTATAGATTCGGAATCAGTATGACTTAATTTTTTTGAGGTTCAGATGATTAGGATTCTAGAGCCCAGTTCCCACGAAGCGAGGGAGTTCCTTGAAAAGTTGACGCGTCGAGGGCAACTCCAGGACGAAACTGTCTTGCGAACCGTGAACCGTATTCTGGAGGACGTGCGGAAGAACGGGGATAAAGCGGTCGTTAAATATACCCGAAAATTTGACGCCCCCCGAATTTCCGTCAAGGAATTGCGCGTAAAAGAGCAGGAACTCAACAAAGCGTATTCGCAGGTTGACTTGGAATTCCTTGATGCAATCCAACAGGCGCGTACAAATATCGAACGATTCCACCAGAAACAGTTGCGTAATTCATGGGTAACGACCGAAGAGGATGGCGTGCTGCTCGGACATCTAATCCGTCCATTGCGGCGCGTTGGCGTCTGCGTGCCCGCCGCAAGCCAATTATTGGTTTCTTCGCTAATCATGAACGTGGTTCCTCCCAAAGTTGCCGGCGTGGAGGAAATCGCCGCTTTCATCCCTCCGGCGCCGAATCGGAAGATAGATCCGCACATGCTTGTCACCGCGGCGGAGTGCGGGATTCGCGAGATATACAAATGCGGCGGCGCGCAGGCTGTCGGAGCGATGGCTTACGGGACGGACGCGATTCGCAAAGTCGACAAGATTGTCGGTCCTGGAAACATGTACGTTCAGCTCGCCAAGAAAGCGGTTTACGGCGCGGTAGACATAGACAAATTGGCGGGACCGAGTGAGGTGTTGGTGATCGCCGATGATTCCGCCGATCCCGCCTACGTTGCCGCGGATCTCATCTCGCAAGCCGAGCATAGCGAAGATTGCTCCGCAATCCTCGTCACGACGTCAAGAGGAATTGCCGAGCAGGTGCGGTCGGAGATTGAGTTGCAGGCGTCGCCTTTGGCTCGCCAGACTGAAATCATCGGCGCCTTCAACAACTATGGGGCGGCATTCGTCGTTGATGATTTGGAGGAGGCTGTGGCGCTTGCCAACGACATCGCTCCGGAACACGTTGAATTGGAAGTGGAAAATCCGTTCGAGTGGATTGGCGAAATTCGGAATGCTGGCGCGATTATGCTTGGACCTCATACGCCGGAGTCTGTCGGCGACTATATTGCGGGGCCAAACCACATCCTGCCAACCGGGGGCTCGGCGAGATACGCGTCCCCGTTGAGTGTTGACGATTTTCTAAAAAAGACGAGTGTTATCTCTTATACGAGAGCAGCCTTGAAGAAAGTTACGCCTTATGTCGTAAAACTGGCACAGATTGAGGGACTGGATGGCCATGCGGCGGCGATGGAGGTTCGTTTCGAGGACGACGCATAGGCGGCATTGCGGGAGAGGCATCCTGTCCCGATAGACGGCGCCGCGGGAAGGGCACCTGATTTTTGGCATAAGGAAGATTGGAAGGACGGAGGACGGAAAGGGTGAAAAATTTGCGTCCACCGATACGTCAAACCAGACGGATACACAGAATCCGTTGGATTCTCCAATGCAATGGAGGCAGTGTCGGGCTTCACCATAGAGATCAAGTTAAGCGTTTTCGGGCGAGTCACTTGGTTTTCTCGCGGCAAGCGCTTAACACAATTTTTCACCTGTGGAATCTCTATCGCACTCGCTATTCACTCGTTTGATCCTACAAAAGACGCAATTTCTGACAGCGCGGAGTATAAAATAACAGCAATTCTCATTTTGAATTTGCCGAGTGATTGTGTCTAGTGGAGACTGTATGACAGCGGGACGCGCGCCCATCTGATGTCATTCTTGAGTCAGAATCTTGTGATTTTGTGCGAATTCCAACTTTACACCTGTCGCCCCGCTGGGGCTTTGGAATTTGGCGTGTCCACGTTTCTACAAACCTGCGGGATCTCTATCGCACTCGCTATCCACTCGTTTGATCCTCTGGGGCTAAAATGCGTCGGATTTCACGAGTCCACTAAGTCGTATTATCAACATGACAATCCTCTGGAACGAAAATCTCAAAGGCGCCTTGGCTTCAAAGAATCCTGGTTCCAAAATGAGAATTGCTGATAAAATAAGGGATGCGGCAGATCTATGATGTCTCAACAGCCCACGCTCAAACGGAAGGTCGCACGTTGGCAAGACTGCCGAGCGTCTTATGTTGAAGATGAACTGGTTGTCGAAGAACCGATTGAGATTCGCGTTGGCGGACGCAGCCTGATTGTCCTAATGCGAACGCCGGGGCAGGACTTTGAACTTGCCGCCGGGTTTCTTTACACCGAGGGCATCATCAAATCTGTTGACGACATCGGAACAATCGCTTACTGTGAAGATGCCGAAGAGGGCGCCCTGCAGAACATCATTAATGTGAATCTCACGAATGGCTGGGACCCCGAATCGGAGGATGGCTGGCAGCGCAACTTTCACGCCAATGCAAGCTGCGGTTTGTGCGGCAAGATGACGATTGAATCCGTGCAACAGGCGATGCCGCCGATCGAATCCCGGCTTCAAATTAATCCGGAAACTATCTACGCGTTGAACAGTCTGCTGCGATCCGCGCAATCTGTCTTCGAGGCAACGGGAGGGCTCCATGCGGCGGGACTATTCACTGCGCGCGGGGAACTGCTAATCATTCGAGAAGACATCGGACGGCACAACGCCGTGGACAAAGTAATCGGACAAGCTTTGCTTGCCGAGATGTTCCCGCTCGATCATCATATTCTGATGGTGAGCGGTCGCGCCAGCTTCGAGATTGTTCAAAAAGCGTTATTCGCACGCATACCCGTTGTGGTGGCGGTATCCGCCGGATCGACCCTCGCGGTCAACTTGGCAGAGGAAAGTGGCATGGCGCTCATCGGTTTTACGCGCGGGAATCGCATGACGGTGTACAGTTGCCCGGAGCGAATTCAACAACCTGCACCCGATAGTGGCAATAATCTTGTAACTTAAAATGATAGTAAATGGACAATCGGAAAGGAGATAGATTAAATGATCGCATCCATTTTAGGTAGCATCCAAGCATTGGTGAATTTTCTCTTCCTTGTTGTGGTTCTCGGAACAGCCGCGCTGTCGTGGTGGCTTTCGACGAAATTTCGACAACGTCACGCCGAATTTCCGTGGCCGAGAGCATGCATAATCTTGGCTATTGAAATACTGGTCTGGATTTTTTTCAACATTTTCTGGAGTTTCTTCGTTCAGAATTGGTTGATTGTCTGCATCGTGGTCGTCATTGTGATATTTGTGATCGTGAGACGAAAGAAGAACGATGTCATTTAAGATTATCGCTCGCGTAAGCGGGACTGGTGATTGAATTTTACATTCCGAGGGGGACGTGGAAGGTTAGAAGGAAATCAAGAACCTTCCACACACCCATCTTTTCAATCCGGCGCATCCAATCTATATAATCGCTTCAGAGGGTAGAATTTTGCCGGCAAACTAATGTACGATCCGGTTTAGTTATACTTCACGCTGCTGAAAATTGCGTGTTTTCAAGCGTCTGGCGGTAGGTGCGGTTGGAAACCGCGAGGATTTCTATCGCACTCGCTATCCACTCGCTTGATCCTACGGGGAACGCGGGTCGCGACCTGGAGATCGCTCCTACAAAAGACGCAATTTCTGACAGCGCGCAGTATATTCGTCTTTCAGAATCCATTTTATTGACCAAACATAGCTTATGGCGCAAGCGAACACACACGGTTCAGCAATACAAACAGATCGAGATCTTCTTTTATGGCGGCAAGATTTCTATTTCCCCGCTTTTGAGTACATGTTTGAGCACATGGGGGAATTGCGCGATAAACGGATACTCGAGCTTGGCGCGGGTACGGGAGGCACAACTGTAATGCTTGCCGCGCATGGCGCTAACGTTACCGGCATCGATCTTCTCCCGTTCCGATTAGTTGAAGCAGAAGAACGCGCAAGAAAACATTTCGTGAAGGATTCCGTGCAATTTGCACAGATGGACGCGACACAACTTGCCTTTGAAGACAACACGTTTGACTTCATCATATCAAAATCTGTACTGATATTTATGGATCATGAACGCGCGGCGCGAGAATGTTATCGCGTCCTTAAACCCGGTGGTAAAGCGATTTTGATCGAAACCATGCGCAACCATCCCGCGGCCTGGCTGTATCGCAAGTTGTTCCTGAAATATTCCGCAAATGTGCACTATTTTTCGATAGCAGATGTCATGAGAATCGGCAAACATTTCGATGCGTTCCAACATCGCGAGTTTCACCTCCTAGCAGTAGGGGCATTATTTTGGAAGCATGCTGTCCCCGTTCCACCAATTTACCAACTGAAACTAAAGTGCCTCCAAGCAATTGATACTGGTCTTCTCAAGTTGTGTCCGCCACTTAACCGTTTCTGCTGGATTACGGCGGTGATATGTGACAAGACCTGACGCGCAACACTCCCCCAGCAGTTGAACTCCTTTCATTCCATCCTTCCATTTATCCCCAGATAGGGATCAAGTTAAGCGTATTAGGACGCAAGCCACACGGTTTTCTCTCGGCAAGCGCTTAACACAGTTTTCCACCTATGGGATCTTTATCGCTCTCGCTATCCACTTGTTTGATTCCCACTGGGGTAAAGAACCCACACGATCAAGGAATCGCAGCATCGTGTTCGCCCCAACTGACTCAGGGTTTACAACGGGAAACTTGACATATAATTGGTGAATGCTTTTAATTTAATCCCAATGATGGTGGGCAGTGCCCACCCTACAACGCTAGACGGTTCGTCTCACATCGAAACCTTGACAGTTTTCTCGCCATCGGCTAAAATGCGGTTGTCCAACCAATTTGTGGCTTCGCCGATCGAGGTGATTTTCAATCAAGGAAACTGTGTCACCCCACTCCGACAATGCGACGTTTTCACGTCAACCTGGCAGGCTGGCGATTTGGGCGTTCTATGCGGCGATGTTTTTGTATTGGGGCGCGCTATACGTCTACGCGCCTATATTGTCTGTTTACGCCGTATCACTCGGGGCATCGTTCACGACGGTCGGTGTTATCGTGGGGGCATACGGTTTTGTACAGATGCTCCTACGAATACCGGTCGGCGTATGGTCGGATCGTCTGGGGTGGCGGCTGCCTTTCCTCTACGCCGGTCACGTCTTCAACTTGCTTGGGTGCTTGGGGCTCGCTTTGGCGCCGAATGCCGCGAGTCTGGTCCTGGCGCGCGGCGTGTTTGGCATTAGCGCGGCGACTTGGGTTGGTTTCACGGTATTATACGCAAGTTACTTTCCACCGAATGAAACGCCCAAGGCAATGGGTGTCGTCAGCGCAATCAACGGCATATCCCTAACGATTTTTATCGGGCTAGGCGGCCAGATTGCCGAAATCCGGGGAATGAAATCCACATTCTATGTCGGCGCTTTTTTGGCAATCTTGGGCCTTGTTTTCACGGCGCCGGTCAAGGAGCGGCGAATAACTCGCAGATCCGCTAGCGTTCGACAAATTCGGTCGGTCATGACGCACCCGACAATAATCACTACGGCTCTGATCTCCGCGCTGAATCAATATGTCATCTGGGCGACGACTTTCGGTTTTATTCCGCTGTATGCCGACGGATTGGGGGCGAGCAAATCGGCGCTCGGCATCATAGGCGTGATTGCCTTGCTCCCCTACACCCTAGCCTCGCTGGTCAATCACCGTGCGGCAAGTCGTCTGGGTGAAAATCGCGCGCTATTCGCAGGCATCCTTGTTATGGCGGCGATGGCGTTTGTTGTTCCCCTCGTCACGAATCTGGCAGTCCTGGCGATAACCCAGGCTATCAGCGGAATTGGACGGGGCATGACCTATCCCCTGCTGATGGGGCTGAGCATTCGGCACATACCGGAGCAGGATCGCGCAACGGCGATGGGTGTCTTTCAAGCCACGTATGCCATCGGGATGTTCTTGGGCCCCATGACGTGCGGCGCTCTTGCGGATGTTTTCGGACTTACCGGCGCCTTCATAGTATCGGGAGCCATCTCATTGGTCGCCGCGTATATCGCGTTAACCCTGCTCAAGCCTCCAGCCAGCGGAGCTATCGGCGCGTGATTCAGTACCAATCTCACCGTTGAATTCAACTCAAGGGATTTTCAAGTTGACATCAAGTTGACCTCGTGGCATAATTTTGTTCAAGTTAGAATGCATGACGAATCCAATGAGCCGGCGTTGAATGCGTAAATCCTAGAAGAGTTAAAGCAAAAACTGTCCACTGACAACACTGTGGAGGATGAAAATGAACAAACCGATTCGCGGAAAAGTCGCACAAGTGATTAACGAACAGGCAATCGCGTTGAATGTAGGCGCCGCAAATGGCGTGGCGGTTGGCATGTACTTTGAGGTAATGCAACCAATAGATGTACGTGATCCCGATACAGGTGAGATATTAGGCCACATTGAGGATTCAAAAGTCAAAGTTAAGGTGTATCAGGTTCAACAAAGGTTGTCCCTTGCACATACGCCGGATGACGCCAAATTCTTAGACAATCTCGGCCCATTTGCCAAGGCGCTTCTGTCTTCTCGCACAACGGGTAACATATCGGTGGAACGCGGCAACCCTGTTGTCCAAATCGTGGAATAGAGCGGGGAAGGAATATGCTCGCGATAAACACGAAGGACTTGAGCGCAACCTACCAGGAAACACTCGCTCAAAAAATCGTCAGAAAGCTAGTCATAGAGCGAAGAACGAATATTCGGGGGTCGCCCCGATGTGGCTATAAGCAACACTCCACATTGGGGATCTCTATCGCACTCGCTATTCACTCGTTTGATCCCCGCTGGAGCGCGGAAATTTGGACCTATCGTATTCTATCCACGTGTCGATCCTCTGGATCGAGGAAATGCTCTCCGACTAGAATGAATGTTACTTGTGGAAAGAATTATTCCGACAGGGATAATGGGATGCTCAAGAAATCGCCAAAAAGCTAGTCATAGAGCGAAAAACGAGTATACACCCGTGAGATCTCTATCGCACTCATTATCCATTCGCTTGATTCTCCGGGGCTTTGGAATTTGGGGTGTCCACGGTTCTACTGATAATAAAACGGGGGATTGACTATGATTACACCGATTCGTGGAAAAGTCGCACGCGTGCTTAACGAACGAGAATTCGCGATAAACGTGGAAACCGCCGGAGGCGTAACTGTTGGCATGTACTTTGATGTGATGCAGGCCGAGGAAAAAGATATAGTAGACCCCGACACGGAGGAAGTGTTAGGATCGATTGAACGTCCGAAGGTCAGAGTAGAAATTATACATGCTCAAGAAAAACTGTCTGTCGCCACGACGTTCCAAACAGAGCAAGTCAATATTGGTGGGTACTTGGGACCATTCGCCCGGTCCCTAATGCCAGCCAAGTGGGTTGAAAAGCTTGAAACACTGAGAGTGCAAGAAAAAGGTTGGTCTCCACTCCATGAGAAAGACAGTTACGTAAAGATTGGAGACCGCGTTGTTCAAGTCATTGAAGAAAGCGAACGAAAAGGGAATGTAATCGAAAGGGACGCGAAGGACTTGAGCGTCGCCAAATCGGAAACTTAAGTGGCTGGACAGCAATAGAGTTTTTTTCAATATTGAATAGGAGCGCGGCATGAATATCATCTGTACGGGAATCAGTTGCTCAGGCAGAAAGGAGTTGATGGCGGATTTCGAGGCGCTTTGCCGTAAGAAGAACGTACGGATAGGTTTTTCCCACGTTGGCGATTTCATGCACCGTGCGGCGGCTGAATCCGGGGTGCGCTTCACGGAAAAGGTACTTGACTCCGATCCTGCCGTGCTCTCCTTGGCGCGTCGGTCCGCGTTCCATGAAATCGCGAGCCGCGTCTCTGGCTATGAACACGCTTTTATCGGTCTTCATTCGTGCTTTCGCTGGCGGGGTAGGCTGATTGAGGGGATATCATTTCGGGATATTCGCGAGTTTCCAGCCGATGTGTTTGTGAACGTGGTCGATGACCTTGCCGATATTACCAATCGCATGACCCCAAATCCTCAATGGACGGGTATGCGCCGCGAAGAAATAAACGTCTGGCTAGATGAAGAGGAGTTCTTGACCAAGCAGATGGCGGCGCTCTGTGGCAAACCCCACTACACAGTAGCGAGACGACATGACCTTGAGAATTTCTACGATCTCCTGTTTTCCGACAAACGGAAGTTTTATCTCAGCTATCCAATTACGTTGCTGCGGGATGATGTTGACCACCTTGATAAGATTCAAGCGTTCGGAGCGAAGATGCGCAGGGATTTTATCGTGTTCGATCCACTCGATATAAAAGACATGGAATTAATCCACGACGCCGAAGCCGAGCCGAGCGAGAAACCGGAGGCAACGACTTCCGACAAGATAGACACCATCAGTAATATTGACGCCAGTTTTAACGAGCAGGTAAAGACGCGCACCATCTCAAGGGATTTCCAGTTCATTCATCAAAGTGATTTTGTCGTTGTGCTTTATCCCACCGATAAACTCTCTCCGGGGGTGTTAAGTGAGATGAACTATGCTTCTCGTTACAACAAGCCGGTCTATGCCCTATACTCTCATGCCCGCAGCCCGTTCTTCGAGAACTTGTGCGAGCGGATCTTTGATACTTTTGAAGAGCTCGACTCGTTCCTGACGAGTGGAAAACTTAACAAATAGCATCGCCATATCACCCGCCCATCTATTTACTCAACCAGAATATCTTCCGCCACCCAGAGTTCCACTATGAAAATTGCTATTTTGTCACGCGGCGCTCAAAATTACGCCACGCGAAGATTGGCAGAGGCGGCGCTATCGGCAGGACATGCCGCCCACGCGCTGGACCCGTTCGGTTTCGATTTACAGATTGGGGGGAGAGGCAAACGGATACATTACGAGGGGGTTCCCGTCAAGGACTACGATGTGGTTGTTCCGCGCCTGAGCGCCGCCACCGCGACGTACGGCGGCGAGGTGGTTCGTCATTTTGAGTGGGCAGGTGTCCCGGTAGTTAATCGTGCGACGCCTATAGAAAACGCTCGCAACAAGTTTCGCACGCTTCGCATTTTAGCCGCGCACGGGTTGCCCGTGCCGCCGAGTTTCACGGCTGGCTCCGCGGATTTCCTGGACCGCGCCGTTCGTGAAACCGGAGATTATCCGTTCCTGATGAAGCCGTTTCAAGGCACGCACGGTGATGCGTTCCTTCTACTAGACACGCGAGTTTCCCTCGCCTCCGCTGTCGGCGCGATGTGCGACTTGCACCAAAACTACATTATCCAGCCCTTCATAAAGCACTCGGGAGTATGTGACCTTCGGATAATCGTCGTCGAAGGAAGCGTGATAGCCGCGATGAAGCGAATTGCCCAAACAGGTGAATTCAGATCCAACATTCACCGCGGCGGACGCGGGACTAGCGTGGAATTGCCGGCGGAGTGCATTGATACGGCGATCCGCGCCACCACAGCCATGAACTTGGAGGTGGGAGGTGTAGACCTACTGCACACAAGCGATGGCCCCTTGATTCTTGAGGTCAATCCTTCACCCGGATTCGAGGAGATTGAAACGGTAACCGGAATCAGGGTCGCCGAAGCAATCATCGCGTTCGCAACTGAATATACCGAGAAACATAAAGATTCTGAAAACCCCTCGCCTTTGATGCCGTAAAACTCATGGATGCCCGAATATGCAAATTTTGATGTTTAACCACGAATTTCCGCCGATTGGCGGCGGAAGCGGCTGGGTGAGTTACTTTTTTGGGAAACACTTTGTCGAAGCGGGGCATGATGTCTACTTGATAACCTCCCAATTCCAGAGCCTCCCTAAACACGAGGAGATTGAGGGAATTCATGTTCACCGCGTGCCTGCAATGCGACGTAACAAAGATGTCTGCGGCGTACACGAAATGCTCACCTACGCCATTAGTTCAAGTCTGCACGGATTCCGCAAGGCATATCAATTAAAGCCGGATATTGTCCAGATTTTCTCCGGTATTCCGGCAGGCGGCGGCGGCTATCTATTGAAGCGGGTTCGCGGTACCCCGTATGTGGTCTTTCTCAGCGGGCGCGATGTGCCGAGCGCCAACCCTGATCCACCATATTACCGCTGGATATACGCGGCGCTCAATCCGATAATACGGGGCATCTGGCGGAACGCCGGAGCAGTCGTCGCCTGCAGTGACGGACTACGCGACTTGGCGACCCAAACCGCGCCGGAACTCCCATTCGAGGTGATTCCCGACGGGCTAGATTTGAAACGTTTCTCGCCGGTATCTCGTAGGGCAAATCAATCGCGTGTACGAATTTTAACAATCGGTCGGTTAATCCCGCGGAAGGGTTTCCAGTTTCTAATAAAAGCGCTTCCACAGGTTATTGAGCAAGCGCAGGTTGATTTCGAGATTGAGATTGTCGGGGATGGGCCACACCGTGACGCGCTGGTTGCACTGGCGAAGGGCTTGAAAGTCGATCGGAAAATCCGTTTCCCGGGCTCCGTCTCTTATTCTGAACTCCCTCAAAAATACCGGGAAGCGGACGTTTTCGTTCTCTGCTCCTTGGCGGAGGGGATGCCGCTTGTCGTGCTTGAGGCGATGGGAACCGGCTTGCCTATCGTTGCAAGTCGCGTGCAGGGAATCGAAGATCTTGTGCGTGACGGCGTGAACGGCGCTCTGTTTCCGCCGGAAGATGTCAACGGCTTGGCGAGAAGTCTGGCGGAATTCATCAACGATGGAGATGCCCGCATCCGAATGGGCAAGTCCAGTATCGATCTCGTCCAGAAGTACGATTGGAAGAATATCGCTAACGCCTACTTGGCAATTTACGAGCGGATTCTGGAGGGAGAGGTGTAGGTTTCCAGTAATTGTCACTAGTCAGGATCGGGCGATCCCTCCTACCGCAACATGGGGATTGGTCTACTTGCCCCTGCCAAAGAGTCGCCCGATCCATGACGGCTTTTCGTCGTCGACTTCTGAATCCTCGCGCACGTATTCCGGGATCTCGCCCCCGACATCAAGTTGCGGCGCGGTTTCCGCCAGATGCAGATTGTGCAACGCTTCTCTGAAGTCAGGTTTTACTTCCAACGCTTCACGCCAACTCTCTATAGCTAACTCCCGATCCCCTTGGTCGTAGTAGATGCAGCCTAATTTGTTGTGGGCTTCAACCAGAGTCGGATTTATTGAAGTCGCTCGTTTCAGGGATTCAATAGCTTTGTCCGGAAGATTTTGGTGAGCGTAGGCATTTCCAAGGTTGTGGTGAATCTCAGCAATTTCGGGATCCTTGCGCAGAGTTTCCTCCCATTGAGCGATTGCTTCATCATACCGCTCCCGTTTCCAATGTTCAATGGCGCGATCGTTAGCGATTTCTGCTTGTTTACTCATGATTTTTTTGATGCGGCGCTTTAGGTTAATTTCTGAGGCAGTTTGTGACGAGGTAGGACAAGGGAATTCCCTTCTTAAAACTATACCACATTATCCGTTTGACGTCAAACCCAAACGTTCATTTAGCAGGGGAAACACATCTGGTTTTTGGCACAAGGAAGATTGGAAGGATGGAAGGGTGAAAATTTTCCGACTGCGCATACCTCAAGCCAGATGAATACATAAAACCCGCTGGATTCCCCAATACAATGGTTGGAATTTTGGGGGCTTTTAGCGGTATCGGTGTCTGGGCGCGGCTATTCTGTGGACGGGGCGTTCGTGATGTGCCGTTCAACCCAACCTACGGATTATCGCTCGCGCGCACAATCTCAGCGAAATCCAACGGATGTCGAAAGTTGCAACTTACAAGATTGCCTTGACAATGCGACGCGGTGTGCTATACTTTGTAGCCGTGGATTATCGCTCTAAATACGCTCGGACGTTCCCCGGTCACGGTAAACCGCCGAACGCCAAAAGGCAGGAGCGATCTCCAGATCGCGACCTTCAAACGAGTGAGTAGCGAGTAGGGTTTTCTATCGCACAGCGCCAAAATCTTAACGTTAGATACAAGGAAACAAGATGAGCGACAGTGTACGCGCCGCCGTGATGGTGCATCCGGGAAAGATTGAGATTCAGGAGTTCCCCTTTCCGCAACTGGAAGACGGCGCCGTGCTCCTGAAAGTCGAGATGTGCGGCATCTGCGGCACGGACAAGCACACTTGGCGCGGCGAGACGAAGCAGTACGCCGGCACCGACGCCGAATCCGACACGCCGTTCCCAATCATTCCGGGGCATGAAATCATCGGCGTCATCGCCGAAATCAACGACCGCGAGCGTCCGCGCCTCGATTTCAACGGCGACCCCCTAAACGTCGGCGATAGGGTGGCGTTGTGTCCGGATGTCGTGTGCGGCGAATGTTACGAATGTCGGCATACCTTCGCGTTTCCGTGGTGCGAGAATCTGCGCGGTTACGGCAACGCCTTTACTTCCGCGGAGCCGCCCCATCTGTTCGGCGGTTGGTCGGAATACATGTACATCCTTCCGAACGCGTTTCTCTACAAAGTTCCGGAAGGCATACCCTTGCGCGTCGCGGTCATGGCGGAGTTGATGGCGGTCAGCTACAACTTGGACAAGACGAAGGAGCTCTTCACGCTGACAGGGGACGGCTTCGCCACCGGCAGCACGGTTGTCATTCAAGGCGTCGGTCCCATGGGGATCTGCCACCTGATCAAGGCGCGGGTGATGGGCGCCGGCAACATCATCGCGATTGACCGTTCCGGATACCGTTTGGGACTGGCCGAGGAGTTCGGCGCCGACCACACCGTCAACGCCGCCGAAACCACGTCGGAGGAGCGCATCGCGCTTGTTCGTTCTCTGACACGCGGGCGCGGCGCCGACATCGTTGTCGAGTGCGCCGGCATTGCCGAGGTCGTGCCCGAAGGGCTGGACATGACGCGCAAGGGAGGCATCTACCTTGAGCCGGGCAACTTCGCCGAGACCGGGGAGGTATCGCTCAGCCCGCACCGCCACTTTTGCTCAAAGAATATTCGTCTCATCGGCATGACCAACCACCCCTTCACGGGCTATACCTCCAGCATGGAGTTGATGCAACGGCACGCCGATCAATTCCCGTTCGAAAAGTTTGTATCGCACGAATACCCGCTATTACAAACGGAATCGGCGATGCTGAAGTCAATGGAGCCCGAGGAGTGTATGAAGGTGGTCGTTGTGCCGTAGATTTTTCAGAGTAGTAGTCACACTCCGGTACAGCGCCCTGCGCGTCCTTGTAGAAGCGATCTCCAGATAGCGTCCTATTATTCGCGGCGGGGCAAGATGCCCCGCCTACGGGAGTGAGGTCGTTCTAGCTAGGGATTGGGGTTGCTCCGGCTTATGTCAAATCCAGATGTTTTACTCTTGTACAAAGTCGAGTTTAGAACGTGTTTGAATAGTAGACAATTGAGATTAGTGAACGCTTTTCTGTTTCGGAAGAAACCGAGTTTTCAGGAAAAAACTCGGTTTCAAGGCAAATGGCTTCACCTAAAATGAATTATCAAACAGGTTCTTACGCATTACGTATTACGCATTATTCTGCGCGCCCCTGTAGGAGCGATCTCCAGGGCGCGACCTACTATTCGCGGCGGGGCAAGATGCCCCGCCTACGGGGGTTGAGTTTACGAGACGCACCGCTTACGGGAGGGAGTTCAAATGTCTGCGCAATTCCGAGTTGAAACTACGATACGACAGAGGCTACAGATGCATAACGTACTGATTACCACCTTTCCTCACGATTGGGATGCGAGAGAAATTATCTCCTTCCTGGAATCGCGAAACTGTGACGTCTCGGTGCATTTCCGCGAATTTTCAATGACCGAGGACGACCTTATCGCGATGCTTGAAGGCGTAGACGGGATAATCTCGGGAAATCACCCGTTCACCCGGCGCGTGCTTTCCGCCGCGGACGATCTGAAGATTATCTCACGCACCGGCGCCGGTTTCGACACCATTGACCTTGAGGCGGCGACGGAACACGGCATCGTCGTGACAACCACGCCTGAAGCCAACAGCGAAAGCGTCGCCGACTTTGCGATGGGCTTGATGTTGGGCATCGCGCGGCGTATTCCCCATGGGGATAGGGATGTCCGCAACGGCGGTTGGTCGCACCATATCGGTGTCGAACTCTATCAAAAGACGTTGGGAATCATCGGACTGGGCAAGATTGGCAAGCGATTGGCGAAGCGAGCGCACGGATTCGACATGACGATTCTGGCGCATGACCTCTACCAAGATGAGGCGTTCGCGGCGGAGTACGGCGTAACTTACCTGCCGCTGGCGGAGCTCTTGACGCGCGCCGATTTCGTCAGCGTCCACTCGCCGTTAAGCCCGGAAACCATCGGTTTGATTGGCGAACCAGAGTTGAAGTTGATGAAGCCGACCGCTTTCCTCATCAATACGGCTCGCGGGCCTATCGTTGACGAAGACAGCCTGGTGAAAGCGCTTCGGCGCGGGTGGATTGCGGGCGCGGGATTGGACGTGTATTCGCAGGAGCCTCCCACGAACAGCCCGTTGTTGTCAATCGACAACGTGGCGCTCGGCCCCCACGCCGCATCGTCGACTGAAGAAGCGTGGTACCGCATGGCGCGCGGCGCCGCCGAAAATGTCGTGAAGGTCTTTGGGGGAGAACAACCGCTTGGCGTTGTAAATACAGTGGCCAGTGGCTAGTGGTCAGTGGCCAGTAAATGCAGTGGAGAGTGGTTGGTGGCTGAAACCGAGTTTTTTCTTGAAAACTCGGTTTCTCAAGGTCGCCTTACGCGTTCTTTTGACATGAGCCGCTACGTTGAAGATATTTCATGCGGTTTGAAACCGAAAGCGCGTTATATCTTAGGAGAAGTTAACCAATGAGATTAAAGGACAAGGTCGCCATCGTCACCGGCGGCGGATCAGGAATCGGTCGCGGCACGGCGATACGCTTTGCCCAAGAGGGGGCAAAGGTCATGATTACGGGAAGACGAATCAAGCCGATTGAAGACACGGTGAACCAGATTAAGTCGGAAGGCGGAGAGGGGAGCTGCCTCTCTATGGACGTGTCAGAGAGCGATCAGGTTCAACACATGATTGATCAGACGGTGTCGAAATACGGCAAGCTTGATATCCTCTTCAACAACGCCGGCGTGTTTATCGGAATCGGGAAAACCATCATGGAGTTGACCGAGGAGGAGTGGGACAGCCTGATGGGGATAAACCTGCGCGGTTATTTCCTCTGCTCGAAATACGCCCTTCCCCACATGATAGAGAACGGCGGCGGCGCCATTGTCAACTGCTCCTCAATTTCGGGACACGTCGGTCAGCGGAAACAGGGCGCTTACAACGCCGCCAAGGGCGGCATCGAACTCCTGACGAAGTGTATGGCGCTGGACTTTGCCGAGCATAAGATACGCGTGAATGCGGTGTGCCCGGCTTGGGTGGAGATAGATTTTAACCGCGAAGACCTGGCGCAACGCGGCGACGAAATCGCCGCCATGCACCCCATCGGCAGGGTGGGGACGCCCGAGGATGTCGCTTCCGCCGCGCTGTACCTCGCCTCGGACGAGTCCGGCTGGGTTACGGGGACATCACTAGTTGTGGATGGCGGCTACACCGCGCAGTAGGAGCCGGGCCACAGGGGCAATCGCATGTGGTTTTGATGGTGCATGGAGCGTAGGGAAGGATGGAAGAACGGAAGGTTGGAAGAGGGGAGTTGCCATGAACCTTGGATATTTCGTCTGGGGGCTTTTGCCAATTGATCGATAGAAATTCCCGCGGTCTCCAAATCGCGACCGGTTGGCGCTGCGAACGTCGCATTAGAAACGACTACTGCCGAGAAAAAAGCGTAATGTTATCTAACGCGAGGTATGGCTGACCCGAGCGCCAAAAGTCGTTTTAAGAGTGGCGAGTAATTCATCAAGTCAATTTCTATTTGGAAAGGAAGTGATTTCAATGCCTTCAAAGACTTCCCAAGGGCTTTTTCGAGCGCTGCTACCACTGCTTTTGCTGCTTGCTGTCGCCGGGGGTGTTCTTGTGTATTTTCCCGCTGCCGCGATGTGGTTAGGCACACCGGCGCAGAGCGTTGCGATATGGTTAGACGCACTAGTGCAGAGGATTCTCTTGTATGCTTCCTCATCCATGGCGTGGTTGGGCGAACCAGTGCCGTATTGGGCGTTTCTCCTCGCCATCGTTCTACTGCTTTGGAGAGACAGAAACCGACAGCATTGAAAACATAGAGTAATGACGCCCCAATCGGAATAGTCCGTGTCGGGTTTGTAAGATAACTGCCACATTGCCATAGGGCTATGTTATAATAGAGCGAGGTTTTGCCGGGAGTTATTGTCATGTGTCTGTTACATTCAATTCTGGGATTAATAGCGGAAAGGATAACCTTATGAATTTCAAACAGAAATTTGCCTTTGCCGCATTGGGCAGCATATTCACGATTGTCGGAATGTTGTTTTCCCCATTTCAAAAAAATCGATTCGGAGAGATTGAGTGCACGAAGTTGCGGATCGTAAATGAAGATGGGAAAAATAGGGTCGTCCTGGCTACCCGAGAAACCGGCGGAGGGCGTGTAAGTGTCTATGATGAAGATGGCAAAAAAGCAATTAGTCTAGGCGTCCTTGAGTCCGGAGGCTATGTTGGCATCTTCCATAGAGATAAGCTGCTCGCTCACTTCAGCGTTCTTGAGAATGGGGGCGCTGTCGTTGTCAATGGTAAAGATGGCAAGAGCTGTGTTAGCCTTGGGATAGATAAACATGGCGGGATTGTTAGTGTTCTAGGCGGGGATGGCGAGAGTTGGGTAGTTTTATCCAATGATAAACATGGAGGCATTGTCGGCGTCAAGAGCAAAGATGGGAACTCTAAGGCCTTCACCCCTTAGAATCGAAAGCACAGTATCATTATCAATGTGTTGAAGGACTGGTATAAAAAACTATGGTACCCCCTCACAAATCCACCGAACTCACCTTCTGCGTGGTCGCGGATTGGCAAATCCCCGACGACAACCTGACACATCTAGCGGAGCGCCTCGTCTCGGAAAGCCCCGAATTCGTCGTGATACCCGGCGACATCGTCATGGCGAAAGGCGCGGACCCGGCGCCGTGGGACGCCTTTTTCGAACGCATCCGTCCGCTGACCGAGTCCGAGATACCGCTCCGCCCGATTCCCGGCAACCACGACCTTGACGGAGATTTTGACGCCGCCCGCAAACAGTGGCTTGAACGCTTGGAGCGGTACGTTCCGAACTTCTTCTACTCGTTCGACGCCGCTCCCGCCCGCTTCATCGGCTTGTGCGTCACTCCGCTCTCATATAGCGCGCTGCGCGAGGAGTTTGACCTGCCCGAAGGCAGAATGACCCAACTCGAATGGTTTACCCGAGATCTCGAGCGCTCTCGGGACGCCCCCTGGCGATTCGTGTATCACCATGAACCCGGCACCGCCTTCTGCGGCTTGAACGCGCCGAACGACGGTCCCGGTCTAGCCGAGATTTCCGAATGCGTGGAGCCACTCGCATGGCGCGAGGGTATAGATCTCGTCTTTCGAGGGCATCAACACTTCTACGAGCGCACCTACCCGGTGAACCCCGTCAGCCGCGTGCGCGACGATACCCGTGGCACGGCTCTCATCACGGTGGGCGGCGGGTGTAACGCTTACCGCCCGGCAGATCCGAACGACGCCGTGCCGCAATGGTTTGATGCGGTAGTGGCGGTTCATCAGATGCACTATCTCAAGATAAAACTGACCGAGGACACATTGTACGCCGAGGCAAAGAATCTCGCTGGCGAGATTTTCGACCAATTCACCATCCGTAAGCGTCCGGACGGCTCTCGCGTTTGGGAAGAGGGCTTGCCGCCGGCGCCAGTCTTCCTTGTGAACAACCAACCACAGTCGTATTAGGTAAGTGTTTTCGTGTTCTGTATGGGACTTTCGCGAATTTCCCCGAGTTATAGGGAGAGTAATACGTGATGCGTAATGCGTAAGAACCTGTTTGAATAATAGACAATCAAGATTTGTGGACACTTTTCTGCTACGGAAGAAACCGAGTTTTCAAGAAAAAACTCGGTTTCTCTACCCTCTGATTGGTCACTGACCACAGGCCACTGTCCACTGCTTTCCGGAGGTATTGACACACATGAGCATAAAGGGCAAAGCGGCAATCGTCGGCTACGGCGAAACGGAATTTCTCAAGCGCAACCCCGGCGATCGATCCAACTACACGGAGTACTGTCGGGCGGCGAAACTCGCAATCGAGGACGCCGGGCTGACGAAGGACGACATTGACGGCTTAATCTCAATCTATCCGCTTGACGAGGAACCGACCTGGACCGAAGACTTGCAGGAATACCTACAGCTCCACCCGCGGTTTCTCGACAACGTTTATCGCGGCGGCGCCTCGGGGAATGCGGCAATCCTGTACGGGGCGGCGGCGTTGGCGGGAGGTCTCTGCAACAATATCCTGATTGTGGCTGGCAGCGTCATGGATCCGAAGCGCATCTACGAATTCGGGTTGGAGACCGGCACGGCGTTTGAACGGGATTTCGACAGCATTTATGGGCCAATGTTCAACAACTCCGCTTACGCCATGATTAAGCGGCGGTACATGCACGAATTCGACGCTACGGACGATCAGTTCGCTCACGTGGTCATCAACGCGCGCTATCACGCTTCGCGGTTTCCGAACGCCCTGCTGAAAAAGCAGGTCAGCGTGGAAGACGTGCTGGATTCGCGGTTCATCTGCGATCCCCTCCACCTGTTCGAGATTGTCATGCCCTGTGTCGGCGGGTGCGCGCTGGTCATGACGACAGCGGAACGCGCCAAAGACACCAAGAATCCGCCGGTCTATCTCTTGGGGGGAGGACAGCAGTTTGACAGAGGATTGTGGAATCCCGCCTACGGCTACGAGCGCTCCCTCACCACCTCTCCCGTCAAACTGGCGGCGAAGTACGCATTCGAGATGTCGGGGTTGGGAATAGAGGATATGGATTTCGTCGAGCTCTACGATTGCTATACCATTACCGTCGTGATTTCGCTTGAGGACATCGGCTGCTGCGAGAAGGGAGAGGGCGCGACGTATGTCGAGGCGACAGATTTGACCTACAAGGGAGACATGCCGCTCAACACCGATGGCGGCCAACTCGGCAGGGGGCAGCCGAACCCCGGCATCCATCTCATGCACTCGATCGAAGCCACGCGACAACTGATGGGCAGAGCCGGCGACCTCCAAGTCGAGGGGGCAACCTTCGGCTTATCCAACGGCAACGGCGGCTCCATGGCGGATCAATGCACGCTGATTTTTGGCAATGAAATCCCGTAGGAGGCGGCGCCATGTCCGCAGAAGTCCAATATACCAAGCCGTTACCCACAATAGAACCCGAAACGGAAGAGTTTTGGAAAGCGACGAAGCGGCACGAACTCTTCCTGCAGCGATGCAACGCCTGTGGCGAGGTCATCCATTTCCCGCGCGTGATGTGCTATCGATGCCTGTCCGAAGATCTCGGTTGGTTCAAGTCTACGGGGCTTGGAAGCGTCTACTCCTTCACGACTATCCATCAGGTGGCGCATCTGGGTTTCGAGTCCGAGGTACCCTACGTCTACGCCATAATCGATTTGGACGATGGGGCGCGGATGATCTCCAACGTCGTCAATATCAACCCGGCGGCGGTGGAGGTCGGGATGCGCGTCCAAGTGACGTTCGAAGACGTTACGCCGGAAATCAGCATCCCGAAATTTGAGCCGGTGGGTTGATTTGGAGACATCGGCAGCACGTCTGTCGTGGCGGCATAAGAAAATTTGCGTCCCATACGCGTCTCGGAGAAAATTTGCGTTTTGCGCGAATTTCGTAGGGAATAACGATCGTTATTCCCTACAACCCTCTCCCGACATGAAATTAATGTTCCTACACGCCAAAGCGCCAGAGGGACGGCAGGGTATCGCAAAATATTCGAGTGCGCTTGATAGATAAGCCTAAAGTATGGTATATTTACCGTAGACTTCCGCATTCCAGCTTTTAGTTGCCCGATTTATCGGGCACCGGGTGTTGTGTTCCCGGTCGATGAATCGCCGAATTGTAGGGCTTCGGGCACTCAACTGCGTAAGTCCAATACCTAACTTAATATGTTTTGAGAAGGTTTCTTGAAGTTTATTCACCTATACTTCGGCAGAATTTAGCGTGACAAATTAAAGGGAAGAAATTATCATACCTCTAATTAACCAAAAAAATTGGAGGTATAAAGGACAAACAGCAATTTGTCCGATATTGCTATGGATAATTTCTTCCCAGAGATATGGATACCGTATTTGTTGCACTTTCGTCAAGCATTTTCTAAACCGACCTTCGCCTATTTTGTGGGGTTCATGTTTTCGTTGTTAATTGGACAAAGTCGTAAATGCCTTACCCATATAGCTGACACCTGTGTTTTCGTCGATAAATCTCTATCCGGTTGGCATCGGTTTCTGTCGACCTTCCAGTGGAATTTGCCAAAACTCACCGAATCTTTGATTGCCCTGCTGCTCTCTGAACTGGACGGTTCATTGAGTTATGCCGGTCATCTAATATTTGCTGTTGACCCGACATTCGTAAAAAAAGTGAAGGGAAAAATGAGTGGGGTTCAAAAGTGGCGCCAGAACTCAACAACTTCGGATAAGCACGTCATCGGCCATCAATGGCTAATTGGCGGCTTTTTGACACGTGTGAAGCATCACTGGCACTGCCTACCCGTTATCAGTCGATTGATTTCAGGCAAAAGCAATCCCTCTCATATCGCCGTGGACCCTCAGGGCAATGCTCAACCAATGGGCATAGTCGACACTGCGCTTTCGGCTGTCTTTTTCGTCAAAAATAGCGTCAAATCAAAGCCATTTTGTGTTGTTGCCGATGCCTTCTTCTCAAAAGCCAACTTCATTACCCCGCTCATTGAGCAAGGGATTACACTCGTCACGCGTTTGCGCCATGATGCCGTCGGGTTTCTCCCGCCACACTACTGCGGACGCGGACGACGACCTACGCGCGGTAAACGTATCAAGCTCGCCAAGTGCTTTGACACCCTACAAAAGCGGACTGCAACCGCTTGGCTCTATGGAAAGCAATGTCAGGTACAATACGTCGTCATTGACCTGTTTCTGCGTGATGTTAAGAACAAAGTCCGTGTCGTTGTCGCCGAGGGCGCAAGCCGTCCTATTCTTTTGGTCTCCACTTCTCTTGATTTGTCGCCGACGCAGATTCTTGAGATATATGCCGCGAGGTTTTCAATCGAAATCGCTATCCGTGAACTCAAACAACACTTCGGTTTGGGTGACTATCAATCAACTACCACCTTAGCCTTCTTGCGATTCACACAACTTTGTTGTACGGCTGCGAGTTTGGCTCGGCTCATCTTATTGAAGCACGGCTCGCCTGATGAAACTCGTAAAACCACCGGTGAAGCAACGACAAAGCCAACTATTTCTTCAGTTCGCCAGCGACTCAGGCGCTTTGCTATCCGCCGGCTGATTTTCGACAAGTCCGCTGATAGCGCGGACTTGATTAAACAGGATATAGATATCAAGGCAATATTACGTATCGCCGCTTAACAGCGACGTTTCCACAATTGCTCAATCAACAATTATCTGCTTTTTCTGCCGAAGTATAGTTCACTAGCATACGCTAAAGGGGGCTACCATGACACGAAGTGATAAAATCCAACTTGTAATCGCGATGGCAACGGTTGGCTTATTATTTATAGCGGGTTTAGCAGTTGTAGTAAACATATTTCAACACAATCTTAACATTGCGGTTAGCAGCATGAGAAATGAAATGCAAGCCATTAGGTCGGAATCAAAGGTTGAATTTCAAGCAATCAAGTCTGACATGCACTCCGGCTTTGCCAGTCTCGAAACAATTCTCACAGTCCACCGTGATGAATCAGATTCTACTCGCCAGCAAGTGCAAATTAACACGCAAAATCATGTAAATCACTTATCTAGTCATACATCCGTCAAGAATCCCTAGATTCTGTTGACATTTCATCACAACGAGACAATCAAGAGGGTTGTACAGACGCCGGATTCTACGTAGGGGTTGGGTCTCCCAACCCATTTGCGAGGCGGAAATTTCAATCGTCCGCCTATCCATTCACAACCGAACCGTAGGGGCGAGGTCCCCCGCCTTTTGCCAGGTCGCGGCATATTTCAGATATCAATTCACAAACGTGAAAGAGCCAACGCGGGCGAGGGAACCTCGCCCCTACGATCATCGTATATCTTGAATAAATGTCAACGCACCCTAGCCTGCGCTTGAAATCGGCGCTTAATGCGTAGCGAAGGATTATCTCAATGCTATGCCGAACCTATCTGCAGTAAATCTCAAGTTCTTCTGCCTCGCGTTCTTTGTCGCAGTCCTCTTCGGCTTTAACTTCTTTTATCTTCTTGATGTAGTCCGGCGGCAGACTGGATTCCTTTGCCCCCACCAGCACATGCTCTTTATACCGAGTAAATGGCTTCAGGGTAGAATCTATCTCCGTCGCACAGTAAGTTACGGCACAGACACTGGTACCGCAATCCAACTCAACTGTAACGCATTTATTTTTGTAACCGAATCCCAATCCTTCATAACAATCTAGAATTTCCTTCTCTTTAGCGTTGATGTGATACACGCGACCCCATACCACGTCGGATTCTTTTGCAGGTGGGATATCGCACTTACCGGATCCATCCTTACGACTAACCTTGTGAAACGCAAGGCGATGGCAACGGAGAACCGCTCTCCCTTTCGGTTTGGCAGACGGGACTCTTTTCCTGAGTCTCTCCAAAGACATGTTTGAACCGTACGCAAAATATGTTATAGTATCCATTGGCGCTCCTTTCAACTTGACTGACACTAAACAGACTATCTGCTGGCTACGAATATGCGACCTTGATTTTATGATGTAACACTATCTTCTGTCAATGCGCAAATCCCGATAGCGGTGCAAAGCGTACGTCAGCGTAAATTCCATCCTTCCGGACAAAAGAATAGATTAATGCCCACACTAACACAAAAAGGCTGCCTAGACCGACAAAACCGATTTCGAGCGCGTCTTGCGGAACAGAACATAGACGCCGCAGTGCTGATGGATTGCCGCGATGTCTACTACTTTACGGGTATACTGCTCCCGGATACCTTTCCGGTTTTCATGCTACTGGAAACCGACGGAGGCTGTTGGGTGGTCTCCCATACCGATGACGGGGTCTCGTGCGTCGATGATTGGATCACTTACGAATGGCATCAGTTGGATACGCTGAACTTCGATCTCATGAGCCAACTGAACGCCGTCGTCAAGGCGAAACTCCAAGGCACCGGGCGCCTTCGTCGGCTTGGGATACAGTACGAATCCGTATCCAGTCTACTCCAACAAACCCTGGACAGCGCGCTGCAGCCGAGCGAGTTAATACCTATCGACGGCACCCTCGCGGAGGCGCAACGGTGCAAAGATCCCGACGAACTGGAGATGCTCCGGTGGAGCGTGGAGGTCAACCTCGCCTCCTACGACGCCGCGCAGGCTATCCTCCGGTCGGGCGTGAACGAGTTGGAGGCACTGGCGGAAAGCCAACGCGGCGCCATGCTCAAGGCGGGAGAACGGGTGTTTCACGACGGAGATTACCAGTGTGGCGAGCGGCACGGGCCCGCCCGAAACCGGCGGATCGAGCGCGGAGAACTCTATATCCTTGACGGTCATACGTGCTGCCGAGGCTACTGGTCGGACTTGGCGCGCACCTACATCGTCGATAGTGAGCCGACCGACTTGCAACAGTCGATATTCGACCACATCGCCGCCGTGCAGGATTCCGTGCCATCGCTCCTCAAACCCGGCGCGCGGGGTACGGAGATCTGGCGCGCGATCGACGAGCAGATTCGCGAGCATCCGGCGCTAGCGGATAGCGGGTTGGCGCATCACGCCGGACACGGCATCGGGATTCGTATGCACGAACCTCCCGACCTCAACCGCGACCGAGAAGGGATTTTGCGAGTCGGCGACGTCGTCTGCGTCGAACCTGGCGGATACACGCCGGAGGCACGATACGGGGCGCGCATCGAGAACACCTACCTCATCACGGAGCGCGGCGCAGAAAATCTGTCAAAATACCCGGTGGACATTATTCCTACGGCGTTTTTAAGGTAGGCATTTTTCCGCAAGCACAAGGGTTTTAAGGACCTTTTTGAACAGTAGACGATCGGGATTGGCGAACGCTTTTCTGTTGCGGAAGAATAGCGGGGCAAGATGCCCCGCCTACGGGATTGGGGTTGCCCCGGCTTATGTCAAATCCGGATGTCGTACTCTTGTACAAAGTCGAACCAAGGTTATATCGAAAGGAGATTTGTAATGAAGACTAAATTGGGGGCAATCGTCGGCGCGTTTGCTCTACTGCTCACGCTCGTTGGATGCGACACGATTCAACAGTTGCTTGTTCCTGAAAGAGGTGATGGCACGGAGGCTACCGACACAATTAAAATCGGGTTCCTCGCTTCGGGCAGCCGGTTGACATATCCAAACGGCGGCGAGATAGCGGTGTCGGAAATTAACGCCAGCGGCGGTTTGCTCGGCATGCCGGTTGAACTGGTAACCGAGGTCGGAATTTTCACGCCCGACGCGGCTGTCGAAGTCGCATCGCGCATGATTCTAAGCGATGGCGTTATCGCGCTGGTGGGTCCCAACCGATCCGCACAGGCCATCCCGGTAGGGGCGCTCGCACAGGAGCGTCAGATACCCATGATTACCACAACGGCAACGAATCCAGCCCTGACAAGCTCAAGCGAGTTTGTTTTCATGGCATCTTTCACGGATGCGTATCAAGGCGCTGTCATGGGGCGCTTCGCGGCAGAGGAACTGGGCTTGACCTCCGTCGCCATGCTCACGCAGAGCGGGGAGATTTATACCGAGGGCATATCGGAATTTTTCGCCCAAAATTTCACAAACGCCGGCGGGAAAATCGTTGCAAGCGAGTTCTATGAACTCGGCGATACCGATTTCACGCCACAGTTGAAAGCCATCGCCGAAACCGAGCCAGAAGCCTTTTTCATCTCCGGGTGGGTCAAAGAGGTCGGGATGGTGACGCAGCAAACGCGAGCCCTGCCGTTGCTCAATCCTGCCGGTGAACCGATTCTTCTGCTCGGCACCGATTCGTGGGACAATTCGATTCTGCTGGATAACGAGGACGCGGGCATTGAAGGCTGTTTCTTCAGCGGCCATTTTTCCGTTGAAACCGATAAACCGAGCGGGAAGGCGTTTGTCGAAGCCTACCAAACCGCTTATGGAGAGCCGCCCCTCGGAGGGCACGCGGTCTGTTACGATGCGACAAAAGTAATGCTGGCGGCAATCCGCCGAGCGGGAAGTCTTGATGGCGACGCTATCCGGGTTCAGTTGGCGGCAACGAAGAACTACATCGGCGCCACCGACATCGCAAGTTTCGACGACAACCGACACCCAACCAAGAGCGCTGTCATCTTCACCATCAAAAACGGCGAAAAGCAGTTTTATCGGGAGATTGCCCCCTGATTTTTCGGGCGAGGGCGGGACAGGATTTCTGCGGCGCCGTCGGGATCGGGAGATCCCTCCTACAGTAGGGAATAACGATCGTTATTCCCTACAAAATGCCGAAACATGGCATAATTTACGAAATCAGATGTCAAACTCGCTAAACGAAATCCTCAACCCCAAATCCGTCGCGCTCATCGGCGCCTCGCGCAATCCCACCAGCTTCAGTTATACCTACCTCTCCATCATGAAAAACTACGGGTATCGGGGGGATATCCATCCAATCAATCCGAGAGCGGAGGCAATCCTCGACCTGAAATGCTATCCCGGCATCCTTGATGTTCCCGACGAAATCGACTTGGCTATCGTTGTGACCGCCCGCCAGATCGCCGGGGCATCGGTTGAGGAGTGCGTTCAGAAGGGCGTCAAAGGCATTATGCTCCTCACGGGCGGATTCGCCGAACTCGACGATGCGGGCAAATCCGCCCAGGATGACTTTGTCCGTCAAGCGAGGGAAAGGGGGATTCGCGTCATTGGTCCCAACACGCTAGGATTCTACAGCGCGCCGGCAAAGTTTGACGGACTGCTGTCGGGCTATATCCGCGAGGGTAGCATCGGATTGGTCGGTCAGAGCGGCAACCTGACGAGATCGCTGGCGTTCCCCGGAGTCAAACGCGGCTTGGGATTCCGCTACATCATCGGCTTGGGGAATCAGGCGGACGTTCAATTTCACGAGGTTATCCGATATCTGAGAGAGGATGACGCTGTCAACGCGGTGGGTCTCCACATCGAAGGGTTGAACGATGGCAGGAAGTTCCTTGACGAGGTGGCGGAGACGGTCAAAGTCAAGCCGGTCGTCGTGATGAAAACCGGGCGCACCGAACAGGGCGCCCGCGTGATCTCAAGCCACACCGCTTCCCTCGCCGGGCAGGATGAGGTCTACGAGGCGGCTTTCAAACAGTGCGGCGCGTTGCGGGTTGAGAGCGCCATAGAGTTCAGTTCGCTCCTGCTGGCGCTGAGTCACGGCAAACTGCCGAAAGGGAACCGCGTCGGTGTCCTGTCCGAGGGCGGCGGAGATTGCGCATTGACCGCTGATGCGTGCACCCTGAAAGGATTGGATTTGCCGACCCTCTCTCCGAAACATCAGGAGAGGTTGCGCGAGATTGTACCGGAAATCGGGCAGGTGATCAACCCGGTCGATTTGGCGATGTGGGAAAAGATTCCCGAGGTCGCGGAGATTATGCTTGAAGGGGACGCGATTGACGGATTGATTGTCGTCGGCGGGTTCGCCGGTTGGGATTTCCTGAATCCGAAGGTGTCGCCAGAGGTGGAAGCCTCGGCGGAGAAGATGGCAACGCTCATCGCAAAAACCGATAAACCCGTCCTCATCTATACCTACTACTCCTATGCGAACTCCAAGTCGTTAGACATACTTCGGAGAAACGGGACGCCGCTGTTCATGGATCACCACGACGCCGTGAATTCGATGGCGGGGTTGGCTCGGTATGCCCGATACAGAGCAATGGAGACCGAACGGCGTTTTGATGGCGCGACTGAAACGCGCCCCGACGTTAGCGGTAATCGAACAGAACCACTCCCGGAACATGAAGCCAACCGAATTCTTGAAGCCGTCGGAATCCGCTTCCCGGCGTACCGCATTGCCGAGACAGTGCGGGAGGCGATCGACGCCGCCGATGATGTCGGTTATCCGGTAGCGCTGAAAATTATCTCCGAAGACGTATTGCACAAGTCGGATATTGGATGCGTGAAGCTGGGGCTAAATTCGTCCGATGCCGTAGCGAAAGCCTTCGGCGAGGTTGTCGCCAACGCGCGCGCCTTCAAACACAACGCTCGGATTAGCGGCGCGCTGGTGAGCAAAATGGAGGAACGCGATAGCGTTGAGGTTATCATCGGCGGCATAAATGACCCGACGTTCGGACCCACGCTGATGTTTGGACTAGGCGGCGTCCATGTCGAGGTGATGCGAGATGTCTCTTTCAGAGTCTGCCCCATCGCCCCCGATGACGCCGATCAGATGATTCGAGAACTGGCTGGTTTTCCGTTACTCGCGGGTGTTCGAGGAAGTAGGTCGGTAGACTTGGAATCCCTCCGCGCCGCGTTGCTAAACGTATCAACGTTCCTTCTCGAAAATCCCCAAATCGCGCAACTCGACCTGAACCCCGTAAAAGTGCATGAGCGCGGCTTAACCGTGCTAGACGCTCGCGTAATCCAATACGCGGACTGAGAGGATGACACTGTAAGGCGCGTTTCTCCTAGCGAGAACCGCCGGGGAATCGCCCCTGATTTTTGGCATAGGGAGGGTTGGAAGGATGGAAGACGGGAAGGGTGAAGATTTTCCGTCCACATAGGGATCGAATCAGATGGATACATAAAATCGGCTGGATTCCTCAATACAATAAACACGGTGTTGGGTTCACTACGATTTTGGTTTTTTAGTGTTATCGGTACTTGGGCGCTGTTATCCTGTGGACGGGTCGTTCTTGATATGCCGTTCAACCCAACCTACGAATTCAAATTCTAAATCTTACAATCAATCGGAGGCGCTCAATGAATTGAGCAACTACAAACTGCCGGTTCCCGCAGCTTATAGATTCGGAATTAGTATAAGGCGCGTTTCCCCCAATAAGAACGGAAAGAGGGTTGAAATCCATCCGCGAACTAGGGTACAATGTAACTATGACGTACGTAAAGGAACCGCCCGAGCCGGACTACGCGTCGCTGCCGCATGATCGATTCGACATTGTGACCAAAGACGCCTTGCAGAAATTTCCCGATGATATCTTGCGGACAGTCTTGGAAGGCGCCGATTTCGAGTTTCTGGAATTTGTACAAGGCGAATTGCCAACCGTTGATGTTCGCCGTGCGGACAGTCTCATAAAGGCGAAACTCGGCGATGAAGTGGTTTTGGTGCATATCGAGTTTCAGGTGCGCGACAGCGCCCCGCTCAATATGGCGCGCCGCAACGTTGGCTATCTCGGCAGATGCTATGAAAAATACGGTTTGCCCATCTACTCTCACGTCATCTATCTGCGTCCCGATGCCGGTCGGAACGATCCCGGCGGCTACCGGCAGGAAGCGCCGAACCACCGATTCATCGTCGAATACAAAGTGATTCGGCTTGCCGAGATTGACAGCAGTGCTGTGTTTGATGCGGAAAACATCGGGTTAACGCCGTTCGCGCCGTTGATGAAGCCGCCGGATGGCATGGATGGGTTGCAATGGGCGATTCAATGCAATGAAAGGACAAAAACGCTCTCGTTGCCCACGGATATTCGGAGCAACCTTCTGGTATCGCAGTGGGTGATGAGCGGTCTAATTCACCCTCACGAAGCAATTCGCGGATTTTGTTCGGAGGAAGTTATGCAAGAATCTTCGGTATTTCAACATCTCATAGAGCCACGCGCAAGAGAGCACTATCATCGAGGGCGCGAACAGGGAATCCATGAAGGACGCGAACAAGGAATTCAAGAAGGACGCGAACAGGGAATCCATGAAGGGCGCGAACAAGGAATTCAGCAGGGCGCTGAACGAGGCGCACGAAGGAACGCCATCAGAAACCTCGTTGCCGTACTTGAGCATCGTTTTGATGGAGACGCCGTTCAAATCCTGAGACCAACTCTGGAAGGCATTCAGGATTCCCATCGCCTTGAAGAGCTGCATCGCGAAGCGTTGCGCACCGAATCTTTTGAAGCCTTCGCCAGCGCCTTGAGGAGGAACGGCGGCGACCAATCGCCCAAGTGAACGCTTGGCGGCGGACGCGGCGGTTTTATTCATTCGCGATCGGCGATGGGGTATTTATATCGGAGTCAGTTATGAGAGAATCTTCGGTATTTCAGCATGTCATAGAGCCACGCGCAAGAGAGCGCTATCATTGAGGGCGCGAACAAGGCGCTCGCGAGGCCGCTATCAGAAACCTATTAACCGCCCTTGAGTGCGGTAGAAAGCATCCAAGAGCCCCTGCGCCTTGAAGACTTGCATCGGGAAGCGTTGCACGCAGAAACCTTTGAAGACTTTACCCGCGCTTTGGGCGCGACGCTTGACCCGCTATCTTGATGTCCGTATCCGTTGATTTCGCGCCGCGGAAGCAGGATAATCGATTTATGCTGAAGCCGATGGCGATTCCGTAGAGAAAACGGGGACGTTTGCACACAAGAAGCCGCTCGATCACCAGCAGATTGGGCAAACATCCGCGAGAATTGGCGGAATTAGTTTGCGGGGAATGAGGCATCGGCCGGAGAGCATGTAACCAAGTGGCACGTCCGATTAATCAAGGCGAACCATGAAGTCCTACATAACCAATTCACTATCCATTCTTCTGACCATAATCCTCTCCTTTGCCGCCTACATCACTATATCTCTCATCCTCATTCTCATCGTAAACCGGCTCCCCATAGGCGGATGGGCAGTTCTTGCCGACATCTTCATCACTGCATACGGTTTTTGCTTATGGCTCGCCTTCCTCATCCTGCGATTTCGAAAAAATCGAACGCCTCGAAAGGAGAACCCATGAACTTCCAACAAAAACTCATCTACACCGTCCTCGGCGCATCCATCATGTTTCTCGGCATGTCAGGCACCAGACACCCCAACGCTATCTTCGACACGGTCAAATGCAAACAACTACTGATTGTTGACGAAGATAGCAAGAACTGCGTAATCGTATCAACTGATGACAAAGGCGGCATTATAGGAGTTTATGACAAAGACGATTCAACGTCTACCCATCAGGTTGGATTGCTCATCGGCAAGCACGGTGGGGCTATAACGGTTACCGGCACCAATGGTGCTATCAACTTGCGGACCTCCGACAAAGATGCCATCGTAATAATCGGTGGCAGGGATGACAGGACTTCGGTTGATGGCAAAGACGATACCAAGATTATTCTACGCGGGCGTGGAACAATCCACACCTACGACAAGAACGGCAAAGTCACCGCCTCACTTCCACCCCACCCCCATCCACACTCCGACACAGAGGAAAAATAATGATGATCTAAACGGAACGCTAATGGCACAAGATCCTCAAGAGGATGATTCCGATTCGGTAACTGAAACGTCGTCCGTTACACGCCATGAATGCCTGACACCGGCGGCGTAGTCCAACTGGTATTAATTCTTAATCAATGAGTTATACTTCACGCTGCTGAAAACTGCGTATATTCAAGCGTCTGGCGGTAGGTGCGGTTGAAAACCGCGAGGATTTCTATCGCACTCACTATCCGTTCGTTTGATCCTACGGGGAACGCATGTCGCGATCGGGAGATCGCGCGGATCTCTATCGCACTCGTTATTCACTCGTTTGATCCTACAAAAGACGCAATTTCTGACAGCGCGGAGTATACACTCATCAGACGATTGTAGTTGCCCGATTCATCGGGCGTTTTTGACGCGTGTAACATTTGAATTTTGAATCCGTCTGAGCAACAATTCCGGTGCCCTTTCTTGATGTTGGTGGCAGCCAGTCGTGCAACTTTCTGAAGTACACATTCACAACTCCGAGTTCGTTATCCGCCAGCTATATCGCGAGAAAACAGATGCCTACAAGACCACCCCAATGGAAGCAATATTTCCCCACCAAGAAAGTCGGCAAATTATGCCATCATAAGTGTACAACGGATTCAGACCTTCCATTGCGCACAGTTCTAAACAGGTCCACGGAACCCAACTATGAAACGGCGACCTATAATTGGTGCGACAGTTGCCTCCAGCCAAGTGTCCGCCCCGCTGTCCGAGATGGTCTATCACACATCCTGTTCGTCACCAAGTACAAGGGCACCGACAGACGTTACACGGACCGTTACTTTATCGTCGGTTACTACGAAATCGGGTGGACTGCGGAAATTGACGGACGCGTCGCAATTCGAGCGAAAAATCTCTGTTTCGTACCGATAAAGCGCGCTTACGAAATTACAGATGAACGCTGGCGATACATCAATGCTCACAGTAAAACGGCGCGCCCCGCCAGTTTGCGCTCAGTGAAGCAACGCATTAGTGGAAATCTGCTGGATGCCATAGTGCAGCATCTTGATAGATATAATCGCCTAACTGATTATCTGCTAGAGGTTGCCCGGTTAAAAGCGAAGTACAATCCATTTGAGGAGGTTCCTCGCGGACGTGTGTTCATTATAAATGTTGGAGCAAACACCACCCACCGTCAGCAAAGCCCGCTATTTGATGATGGGACGTTTGAATTTGTCCCCATCCCCAGCGACTGCGATGAAGGGTTGACTTATGCCGATCTCCGCCAGTTCAACTCCCCCAATACGCCGCTATTTGATCGAATTGCCAATCCTGCCATCTCGCCATCGGAGAACATCCACAACGACCCCGAATTTGCGACCTTTACCTACGGCGATAACGTGGATCTCGGCAGCAAGGGTAGGTTACGCCAACTGCAAGTAGGTGATTATCTCTTCTTCTTGGCGCGTTTGGTACCGTATGAAGATCAATATTTCAATGAAAATGCCATATTTGCCTTAGTCGGATACATTGAAATCGCGGAACATCTTGATAACTCCGAAGATCTGCTGTTCACGAGCCCGGCTTTCAACGAGAACGCACACGTAAGGCGATGGGTAAACAATCCCGCGAGTTTTGCCGGTTATGCCGTATTCAAAGGATCGACTGACTCCCGACGCTTCCACACCGCCGTGCCCTTCAACCGAGAGTTTGTCGAACATGTCCCTATCCTAAAGGCGGATGGAAGCGCTTGGGAATGGGGCGGAAATACCGAACTCGGCGTTATCGGTTCAAATACGAGGGCGGTACGTATGCACATCGATCCGCAAACAGATGGAGCGCGCGCTAAACGATTCTGGGAACGTATTTGGAAATTGCAGAGATGGCGCTAACGTGTACACAGCGCCATAAGAATTACCCGTCCTCTATGCCACAAAATCAAATGCGATTGCCCCAGAATAAAGATTGAAAAACCCCCGCGAACCTGATAAAATAATGTTGCGCGCTAAACGCTCTCGCGTTTTTTTTTGATTCACCGATATAATTATAACCTTGAACAATGTCCATCAATTTGAATTTATACTCCATGCTGTTAGAAACTGCGTCTTTTTGTAGGAGCGATCTCCAGGTCGCGACGTGCGTTCACGGCAGGTGCGGTTGGAAACCGCACCTACGGGCTAGATGCTTGAAAACACGCAATTTTCAGCAGCATGAAGTATAACAACTGGCACAATAACAATCTCTTCAATCTAAATGGAGGAATCACACATGAGCAGACGCTATCAAGGTGCATTACTATTCGCAACTGGATTACTCATCACGCTGGTGACAATTGCGGCTCTCCTCGCAGGTTGCGGCGGGGCGGTGGCGGAATGGCCCCAATATCAGGGGCTCAACCGCGACAACATTTCCCATGAAACCGGCTGGCTCAAGACTTGGCCCCAAGACGGTCCCGAGGTGCTATGGCGCATACCGATGGGCGAAGGCTACTCCGGAATCTCGATTGTGGATGGCCGCATCTACACCATGCTCTCGGAAGGGAAGGACGAGTTCGCGGTCTGTCTGGATGCATCGGACGGATCGGAGATCTGGCGCTCTCGAACCGATGACAACTACGAGTCCGGTGAGGGAAGCGGTCCCCGCTCGACACCGGCGGTTGACGGCGATAGAGTCTATGTGCTAAGCGCCAAAGGCAAGCTTTACGGTTTGGATGCCGGCAACGGCGAGAAGGTGTGGGGCCACGATTTTGTGGCGGAGTTTGAAAGCGGAATGCCGGGTTTCGGGTTCTCGACATCGCCCATCATTGAAGGCGACTCGCTCCTCATTGAAGCGGGGGGCAAGAACGGGAAATCCATCGTCGCATTTGACAAAAAAACCGGGGCTGTACTCTGGACATCTCACACGGACAGAGCAGGTTACTCCTCGCCCATCGTCATTGACGCCAACGGCGTGCGGCAGGCAATTTTTATGACGGGGAACTCGCTTGTTTCCGTTTCACCGACCGATGGCACGATTTACTGGAAGCACGTCCCGTGGCCCACCGGAAACGACATCAACGCCGCAGTCCCAATCCTTCTGCCCGGCGACCGGATTTTCGTTTCCGCCGCCTACGATAAGGGCGCTGTCCTCCTGCAAATGAAATCCGATGGCGAGAAAATGAGCGTCGAAGAGTTGTGGCGGAGCCACGACGTGATGGAGAACTGGATGAGTTCGTCCGTGCTTCTCGGCGAGTACCTGTACGGGTTTGACGAAGGCATCTTGAAGTGCATCGAGGCGAACACCGGCGAGGAGAAGTGGGCGCATCGCGGCTTCGGCAGAGGCACGCTGCTGCTCGTCGACGGTCATCTCATCATTCTTGGAGAGGGCGGCAACTTGGGGCTGGCTGAAGCGATGCCATCGGAGTACAAAGGAATTGCCGAGACCAAAGTCTTGGAAGGCCGCTGTTTCACCCCGCCGACCTTCGCCGGCGGCAAACTCTATCTGCGAAACCAGAAAGAGTTGGTCTGCCTCGACTTGTCAGAAAAGAGTTGAGGTCGAAACCGAGTTTTTTCCTCAAAACTCGGTTTCTTTCTCCTCCAAATCTGACCAAATCAAGCGAGCGAATAGCGAGCAAGATATGCTATCGTCAACTGACTGAGTAAGGAAGGCGATAGGAAATCTTAATCTCTATCCGTTCGCTTGATTGATAGAGGTTGCCCAAGCCCCCCAATATAACCGTGAACAGGAATTTAGCCGCTGTCTCTTAATCTCCTCACAATCTCATTGGCGTGTATCCTTATTATTGCCATATCAACCAATTTCTTGCGGCGACTGTCTAACGGAAACGAATTCCTATAATACTTAGCGACATCGCTAAGAAGGTTTTCAGGAAAAGCTTGGTTTAATTCGGCAACTTCCTGAATTGAATCGCAATACTTCACGATAGATTCGGCGGCTTCAACAAGACGCTCTTCTGTCATAATGTTCTCCCCGTTATGTTAGCCAAATCTCTATGAATAAGATCCAGTTCGTGCCTGAGCATAACAAACTGAATCGCCATTCTTTGTTCAAACAACTTTACCTTAGAAGGTCGCTAATAGTAACGACTAACAAACGCACATAATCTGTTCAAAATACCGGAATGCCCTAAATTTGTCAAGAGAAAAGGAAAAAATGCCATCGCAGGCTTGATTTCCCACGGGCGAATTGCGCCTCATGTAGGATCAATCTCCGAATCGCGCCCATTATCCATTCGCTTGAGGGATTTTCTATCGCACTCGCTATTCACTCGCTTGAGGGATTTTCTATCGCACTCATTATCCATTCGCTTGATCGATAGAGATTCCAAGGGTGTACTAGAGGCGACACCAAGAACATGGAAAAGCCCTTAACCCGAAGCGCCGTGTGAACTATGGAGTCGATAAATCGGACACTCACCGCGATAGACGGAATCAAGGTAGGTCATGCCACGGATTTAACGGCTCGAACGGGGTGTACCGTTGTCCTCTGTCCGGGCGGCGCCACTGCAGGCGTTGATGTGCGCGGCGGCGCCCCCGGCACGCGCGAGACGGAAGCGCTTCGTCCGGGACGATTCGTCCAAAAAGCGCATGCGGTACTTCTGACAGGCGGAAGCGCATTCGGATTGGATGCCGCGGGCGGTGTCGTCCAATATCTTGAGGAAAGAGACGTCGGTTTTCCCACAGGTCCTGCGCGCGTTCCCATTGTTCCGGCGGCTGTGATTTTCGATCTGGGGACCGGCGACGCGAACGCGCGTCCTGATCGGGAAATGGGGCATCAGGCGTGCCTTAACGCGACAGATGAACCTGTGGCGATGGGGGGCATCGGCGCCGGCACGGGGGCTACCGTCGGCAAAGCGCCCGGCGTTGCGCCTTCTCCGGGGGGAGTCGGTTCGGCGTGCATACGTCTTGAATCGGGTTTAATTGTCGCCGCAATTACGGTCGTGAATGCGCTGGGAAATGTCGTTGACCCTATGACAGGCGAAATCCTCGCGGGCGGGAAAGAAAACGACGCTTTCGTGGATGTCACGGAGCGGCTCTTGGATGCGGATTTGGCGCCGGGAACAAACACGACGATCGGCGTTATCGCCACAAATGCGGCGCTTTCCGTTGCCGAAACGAACCGGGTCGCGGAGATGGCGCATGACGGAATGGCGCGAGCGATTCATCCGGCGCATACCATGTTCGATGGGGACACGCTTTTCGCACTTGCCACGGGTACACACACCGAGAGCCGCGTGAACAGCGTCGGCATCCTCGCGGCGGAAGTTGTCGCGGAGGCGATCGTTAACGCTGTAACTTGAGCATATCGCGAGCCGCCGACCTGTAGGAGCGATCTCCAGGGCGCGACATGCGTTCCCCGTAGGTGCGGTTTCCAACCGCACCTACCGCCAGACGCTTGAAAACACGCAATTTTCAGCAGCGTGAAGTATAGAACACGATTCGCAGTTCCAGCAAAAAAGCGGAATTGGCAATCTACGGCTATTTGTACGCCTTGCCTCTTATCCAGACGTTCTGTAAGTAACAAACTCTATTTTGCATCGATTTCGTATATTATCCGATAACTGCCAACCCGATATTTGTAATACGAATTCAAAATCTAAATGTTACAATCAATCGGAGGCGCTCAATGAATTGAGCAACTACAAACCGCCGGTTCTTGTAATTTATAGATTCGGAATTAGTATGAGAATATCTGGACAGTGGAACAGTTTCTCCCTTACCGTGGCAGTCACACCGATGACGAGGGAGACGTTCCGCAAACATTCAAGCATTTATTCAATGCTATCTTTAATGACCACAATTAACTGTGGAGCTACCGGAATTAGCGTGGACCAAATCAAGTATGTCAAATTCTACGAGACCAAAGGTCAAATATTTTGAACAAATTGCACCAGAAATGTGTTATAATTATAGCGTGAATTTTTATTGTAATACGTTTAACTCGACTCAACTGCATCCACCCGAGTAATTTCACACTTTGAGAGTTATGTATTTGACGTAACCGTAACACCATGATTCAACGTTATGAAGTACAAAAATTATGTCGCGAGAAGATACAAGTGACACGCCCGAGCAAATAAGGATTTCCGAAATAGAAGCCTTGATTTCGGAGCAATTGGAAGAATTTCGCGAAATCAAGAATGACGAATTATGTCTGCCGTTCTTCGGAATGGAAATAACTCCAACCGTAGTTGACGACATATTTGAGGATTTGCGACGAAAAAAACAAGAATGTAAACGTCGGTTGAATATCATTCTTGATTCTAAAGGTGGTGATATTGACGCGGCTTACAACCTAGCATCGCTTTTCCGGAAATATGGCACAGAAAAATTAGATTTTATAATCCCACGTTGGGCAAAAAGCGCCGCCACTCTACTAGCTTGTTCGGGCGATGTAATTCATATGTCACCAATCGCTGAACTCGGTCCGCTTGATCCTCAGATAACTCAACTAAATGCGCTCGAAAGACGACTTGAGGAATTCTCACCTCTTCATATTGAATCAACGATGGAGATGATAAGAACCGAGTTTGAGAATGGAAGTGATAAACTTGCGAATGGCCTCATGGAAAGACTCCAATTTCCCCTCACACTAGGACGAATTATGAAATCCTTAGAGGTCTCGGAGCAATATCTGACGAAACTCTTAAAGACTCGGATGTTCAAAGAAAAACCCGAGGCGGAGGCGAGGACAATATCGCAAAAACTCTCTAAAGAATATGCCGATCACGGTTTTTGCATCAATATTGACGAGGCGAAGTCCATCGGTCTTAACGTGGCTCAACTTGACGGGGAAGAATTAGACCATGTCTGGCAGATTTACAAACTCAACAAAGAAAAACAGGAACTCCAAGTGCGAATTAAACAGGTAGAGATGGATAAGGTTATGAAGGATTTATCCCCTGGAATAGCAGATGTCGTTAAGGAACAACCCAAACCTACAGAGATGAATGACAATGAGGAGAAGAACGATGCACCTCAGACCTGAAGACGTTGGCTTAAGAGTCGCGGCCGCTTTATTGCTGCACAAGAAGGAAATCACTGTTGGTGACATACGGGCAATGCCGTTTTTCAGCAACGCCGACCAAGTAAAGTGCGCTGTTGAGTATCTAATGCAAAACTTTAACGTAAGGAGGTACTCAAGGCAAGTCGCAACTTACCCTATGCTAGAGTGGGAAGAGGTTATCAGTCTTAGATAGCGGATAGGCGAGGATAAAAAGTAGCGATATTCTTTTGGCGTTTTTTACGGTGTCAACATCTGGATATTGACACCGTAAAAACTCCGGATTTTCCAAGTAGAGCGATTGCTTCTATCTCTAAAACACATCCGTGTATTCCGAGATGTCCTTCAAGGTCCCGCTGTTTCACCTCCAAATAGTAATCGAATCACATCATAGTGACTCCCAATCTGTCAAGAAGTTCCTCTCTGGCACTCTCCTGTCAATTTACGCCGCGAACCTCTTGAACCCAACTATTCTCTTGCACAATATACGCGGTATAGCGCTTTTTATAACCATTTTGACAATTCATCGCAATATTGACTCTCTTTCGATTTGGTTTTTGGAATCGTGCAAGACGGATGGCCCGAACAGATTCTGAAATTTTCCGAACTCACAACCAATGCACTTCTACAAAGTCTGTAGGGCGCGCACCGCGATCAAGCCTGTGAATAGGGAATAATCAAGTGAGGGAATAGCGAGTGCGATAGTTTTTCTCAAAATCACCCTCAAGCCTTATCTCATACTTCCCGCTTAACGTCTTCCCACTTCTTGTACCTACGATTCGCCCTATCCTGTTTTGCCTTCTCCAAACTTTCCATAAACTCGGCATCGTCGAGCATTTCTCGTTCTTCCGAATCAGGGACTATAACTGATTCTGCAGCGGCAGAACTAGCGCCATACAACGTATTGTCGCAATCTCTCTCGTTTTTCATTTTTCAACTTGCTCCTCTATCGGGACCGCCCCTTACACCGCCGGCCGCACCGGACCCGACCGATCTTGCGGACACAACGGTCGGCAACCGTCCGCGGTAACGATAAACGTCTGCTCGATGTGCGGCGAGGCGACGCCCGGCATGAAGGTCATCGCCTCCAAGTTGATGACCATGTTCTCCTCGAACGGGAGATCCGATGGCGCGTCCACACAATCATCGTTGATGCGCAACCCGTTGTCGGCGACGATGATGGGGTAATCGCGCACCTCCAACCCCATGCCGTGCCCATGCGGGAACGTCGCCGTGATGCCGCGCGCGTTGAGCGCCTCCCACATGACGGCTCGCGCCTCCGATGATTTCACGCCGGGGCGCACCGCGTCTACCGCTCGATCGACACATTCGCGCAAGGCGGCGTGTTTGTCCCGTAGAACCGCCGACGGCTCGCCGATTGCCAGCGTCGTGCCGGTGTCCGAGAAATAATGCCGGTAGATGCAACCCCAGTCCACGTACATCACATCGTCGTCCCGCAGCACATAGTCCCGCTCCAAGGCGAAACCCAGCCCGTTCACGCCGAACATGAAGTGATCGAGATCGGCGCCGCCCTCGCCAATCCGCTCCCGATAATGCTGAATAACGTGCGCCATCGTCTTCCCGGCTCGCGCCAAAGCGAGACTCTCCATCCCCGCCTCTTCGCTGATTTCGGCGGCGCGGGTAAGTCGCGCCAACTCCTCTTCCGTCTTGACCATCCGAACAAGACGAATCAAATCGGAGCAATCCATGATTTTCGCTTTCGGCAAGGCTTCGGCGAGCTCCGCCTTTGCGGACGGCGCCAGCCCCTCCATCTCTATTCCGATTCGCGACTCGGTTAGACCTCGCGCCTTCAGAATGCTCAGAAGCGCGTCGGTCGGTTTGGCGTTCCGATGCGGCGATTGCAGCAGATCGAGAACGCGCTGATCTTCCTCGGGCAGCGTCTCCGGGGTCAACGAGGTATCGATCACCGGGCTTCCGGCGATATGCAGGTCGCGCACCCACAAATCCGCCGCGTTCGTCGCCATATCGGGGCCCACCACGAGCGCCGGATCACCCTCAAGCGGGAAAACCGCGAATCTCTGAGGTATCTCGCTCGACGCCCCCGGCGCCATCATGTACTCTCTGAATAGCGGATCAATCCAGCAGTAGTAATCCGAAAAGTAGGTGATGTTCACGGGAGATGTCGCCACGAGAACATCCACTCCGCAACGCTCCATATACTCTATAGCTCGAGTTTTGTTGAAAAGCATGATTTCGCTCCGTAAATATTTTGAATTGTTAAGTTCCGGGCGTCCAAGCGGGGCGCCCCGGTGTTCGTATGGAAGGGATTATCGCATAATTCGGGCAATCTTTCAACGTCAAATCTTCGGAGGCAGGGAAGAGTGGAAGAAGGGAGGAATGGAAGGCGGGAAGGTGGGCGGTGCCCACCCTACAGTGCGGGAGGGGCGCGATTTGGTCGACGCTTTTTCTTGACGGCTCTTGAGGGAAGGTTTATAATGCGTGGCGCGACACCACTGACGCTCCACGAAAAAGGAATATCCCCATGTATCGCTACAGTTACATCATAATTGACTTCTCGGAGATAAAGGACGATGTCCAAGCCACCTTTGCCCTTTTGAAGGAGTGCGGCTATGCCGGCGTTGAGCTGAACCTGACATCCGATGTGCTTGACCGCTTGGACGAGATAGGGCGCGCGGCAGCTGACAACGAGTTGGTTGTTCCAGCGCTGCTGACAGGCGCCGCTTATGAGGAGGGACTGTGCTTGAGTTCACCGGATCCGGAGATTCGAGATCGCACGGTGGAACGCCTGAAGAGCTATCTGGACGCGGCGAGTCGGTTTAACGCAATTCTCGTCGTCGGACTCTTGCAGGGGTTGCGAAGCGATGAAGCGGATCCCGTCGTAGCAAATCAGCGCATTGTCGCATGTCTTCGCGAAGTCGGACTGGCAGCTTTGGAGGAAGGTGTGGAGTTCGTCATTGAACCCGTGAATCACTTGCAGGTCGGATTCAATAATTCGCTCGCCGAGGTGCAACGGTTGATTGCCGAGATTGACCTGCCCGTATTCAAACCGATGTTGGACACGATCCATATAAATATCGAGGAGACCTCCCTGACGGAGCCGATTTACCGCTGTGGCGAGTCGCTGGGTCATGTCCACCTCTGCGAGAGCAACGCCGGTTTGCTCGGCAAGGGGCGGATCGATTTCAAAGCCGTATTGGACGCGCTGAAATCCGTGGGTTACGAGGGATTCGCGTCGGTCAAAGTGTACCGCAACGCCAATCTCCGAGAGGGGATTCGATCAAGCATTGAATTTCTACGCGCGCAGTCCTGAATCGTGGGCGCGGCGGATTTGTGGAGGTGACAAGCATGGCACAAACCTCGCGGGATGCTACCGTGTGGATGACCTACGTAAATGTCGTCAACGGCGTGGACGAAGACTTCCGCGATATGAAAGCGCACGGAATCGAAGGCGTTGAGATTAACACGTATCCCTCCATCTGGGTGGGCGACGAAATCGAACCGGCGCAGGCGTTGGAATGCGCGAGAAAGCACGGTTTGCAGTTGGCGTTCACGATTGAAAACATCACGCTGCGCGCGGACCGCATCGCTTCACACGGCATCGCGCCGACCCCCAGCGTCATGATTGGCGGCGCCTGCCAGGGGGAGGCAATCGACTGGCGCCGCTTTTCCTTCGCTCCCCGGCGTCACGAGATTGTGATTGAAAAGCCGATTTTCGGCGCCGATTGGACATTGGGCAACGGCTACTATTTCGCGGAACTACTGCCGCCGCATCGCGCAGAGGTCATCGTCAAGGAAAAGGATTATGACGGGACGCAACATCTGCTGATTCTGCCCGCAACGATTGAACCTCGCGACGAACACACCTACCTCATGGCGTTTGATCTCACCGGCGCGCGCGGCGATTTGGACAACGTGATGCTGGCGGTCTATTGGCGGATGCGCGGTCCCATCCACGAGCAACCGCAACCAGCGAACTACTTCGGCAATACGGCAAGCCCCCACGCCGACGGAACCGCCGAGGGATTGCGCGCGCAGATCAAGCGCGAGATCGCGCGATGGAGGGAGGCGAACGGCGGCTCCTTCCCGGACGATATTGTGATGGGGATTCGGGTCGGGGACGAAGATTTCTTGCAGACAGTGCCGAACGGTCCCGCCAATCCTGCCCAGTCCATGCCGCTCTGGGACTATTCCGATGAAGCCGTCGCCGCATTCGAGCGCTTGAATCCCGATGACGCCTATCCGCGCCACTGGACGTATCGTGAGGCATTCGGCGAGCGCGCCTACGCCGACTGGATGTGGTCGCTTCATCGCGCCTGCGCTCGGCTGCTGCGCGCCGCAAAGGAGGCGTTGCGTCAGGAGGGGCTGGGCGCTCTGAAAACCTACCGAAATCTGACGCGATGCAACAGTTTCTATGTGGGGAACGATCACGGCGGCATGTCGCTCGATATGTCGGCGCGCGAGATAGATATCGTGTCCGCCGACCCGTACCCCGCCTCCGATCGCGGCTTTGCCGACCATAGCATACCCGGAGATATGGGATACGTCGCCGGTCTGGCGCGCCGGCACGGAAAAGAGCTGATGCCGTGGGTGCAGGGGCATGAAGGACGGCATCCCTCCCCGGCGCACCTCGATCGAATCTATGAACAGCATGTCGCGCAGGGGCCAACGCGGATCATGTACCTCGGCTACGGCGCTACCGAAACGCCTCCGCGGGGTACAGGCGCCACCTTCCCCGACGGGAACGCCGACTCGTGGGAGCGATCGCGTGAACTCAACCTTCAATTTCAGAGGGGCGCACCGCGGCGCATCACGGCTCGGATCGCGGCGCTGCGCGACTATCGCGTGTGGAGCCTGAACGCGTTCGGTCAAGATAACTGCCTTGATCGGTTTTTTGCGGGGATTCTCGACAATATCTCCGTGCAATACGGGACGCATTACGACCCGATTGAGACGCGAGCGCTTGAGGAGCTGAACTGGGAGGAGGTTGCCCGCTACGATCTCGTGATTGCCGCTCTGCCTCGAAACGTGGAATGCTGGGAGCGGTTCGCGGCGTTGCCGGCGAGATGCGTACTGCTCGCCTCCGACTGCGAAACCCTCGCCGCGAACGAGGCGATAACCGGCGTCCAATCTGCAAGCGAAGTCGAGATCGGGGGCGAGATTGCTCTGCCCGACGGCGCGTCTCTGCAAAGTCTCTATACCCGTTGTGCGGAGGTCTCTTCCACCGCTCAAACACTCGGCAGGCATGGCGAAAAGACATGCATCTGGCAGGCGGGGCAAATAATCTACGTCGGCGCCCGAATCGCGCAGCACGACATTCCGAGGCTTTTGAATTGGCTGGGCGGGCGCGATTGCCCGGAGTTAATTTACGGTTAAGGGTATCCGTCTTCCCCCAGATCGGGGGAGCTAGGTTCTGTTGACATTTACGTGAAGTATGTGTCCAATCGTAGGGGTGAGGTACCCTCGCCCGAACCTTAATGTGTGAACAACGGATTGGGGGACCCAACCCCTACGAAGGGCTGAGTCTATGAACCACTCTTAATCTCCCGGTTGCGATGAAATGTCAACACAACCTAGGGGAGTTATTGAATTAATGGAGGACAAACCGTGACAGAAGAACAAATCAGACATTTCGAAACCTTAGGTTTCTTTCTATGGAAACAACTGCTGTCTCCCGATGAAATGCGGACGCTTTCCGACGCTTTTGACGCGGCTATGACAAAAGCGCGCGGCGGGACGGACGATCCGCAACTCCGCCAAGACGAAGGAGGAAATTCCGCAAAAAGAGAACAGATTATCCCCTTCTTCGACTACCATCCGGAAGCCTTCTATCCGCTGCTTGACGATGAGCGATTTGTCAATGTGCTGGGAACCCTGCTCGGGGATGATTTCATCCTTACCGTAAGCGAAGGCGTCATCCATGCCGGCGGCACTCGGTGGCATCACGACGCCTACGGTCCCGAGGGCTTTTTCAGCATGAAAGTTGCCATCTATCTCGACTCGCTCGGTCCCGATGACGGTTGCCTCAGCGTCATTCCGGGCAGCCATTTCAAGGAATATCGCGACGCGTTGAACGAAACCCTCGGCAGCGTTGGCGTCAAACCCGATGAGATTCCGGGGCATTACCGCATCTGCACCGAACCGGGCGATGTCATCTTCATGAATCACAAGACGCATCACGCCGCGTTGAGCGACAACCCCGGACGACGCGTCATCTATTTCAACGCCGTCCAGAACACAACCGCTGAAAAGAACCGTGAACACTTTGATTGGTTGATGAATTTTCTAAGCGGCGAGACGAATCATTGGGGCAGATTCTACAGCGAGAATCTCCTTCGCACCGCGACGCCGCGCCGACAACGGATGATGGATCGAGCCATCGAGTTGGGATTCGGAGACACGGGGCCCATCACCCATTTGCAGAATTTGTAACATCAGCAATACGCAAAAATCGAATTTTATGATTATCCGTTGTAGGGAATAACGATCGTTATTCCCTACGGCTTGCGCCAGAGATCAATTCGTTTGGCTGGAGGAAACGGGAACGCATCTATGAGGAATATCGAATGCTCTTGCGGTTAGTTCAAATGGGGATTGGGAACCTGTTTGTGCTGGGAGTCGCGGTTCACCTCTTTCGACTCCTGCGGACAAGCGTTCCTCATCTGGATATCCCAATCTTCGGATTCCTGTGGATATTCAGCGCCACCTTGTTCACCTTTCTGCTCGGCATCTTCGGGTTTCTGGCGCCGATGCCGCTAGCTATCGTTAGCCTCGTCGGATTAGCGCCGATGGCGATCCACGCCCTCCGGCAGCGGAAACGCTACGCCGCCATCCTTGAATCCCTTCGCGAACGGTTCAAACGTCCGAGATTAACGCTCGCGGGCGGTTTGCTCGCCGCCGCGGCGCTCCTTCAACTCCTCCGAATCGCCTTCCACGTCTGGTATACCCCGCCTTACGTGCACGACACGCTGACCTACCATCTGCCCAACGTCGCCGAGTGGGTACAAAAGGGACGTATTCACGCCATCTCTACCCCCGTGCTTCGCAGTTATTGGCCCGCAACCTTCGAGGTGTTCGAGTCGTGGTTCGTCGTTTTCCTGCACAATCATCTCCTGATCCAACTCGGCTGTGTCTCGTGCTATCTGCTCGCCGTCGCGTCGGTGTACGCCATCTGCCGCGGGCTAGACTTTGGGAAACGTCTTTCGGCAGGTGTCGCTCTCCTTTACGCATACACACCCTCGGTGGCGATTCATGCGACCTCCTGCAAAAACGACATGGCGGTCGCCGCGATGTACCTGTTCGCCATGGCGCTCCTCGTGAACCTGCTTCGCGCAGGCGACTCCCGAAGTTCCCCCCTGTCACGTCGTTTCTTGCTCATCGTTATGGCGTTTTGTTACGGCATGGGCACGAAGGCGTACGCCGTCTTTATCGCGCCGGGCTTAATCCTTCTCGGCGTCGTCGCGCTGGCGAAACATCGGTTGTTCAAAAAGGCGATCCGCAGCCTGCATCCCGAGAACATCTCGTCAACCAGTCGATTTGCCGTTTGCGCAGGGCTCGTTCTCGGCAGCGGATTTCTGGCGTTTTACTGGTACGCGCGTAACTACATAATTCTTGACAACCCGTTTTATCCCGCCGATTTCAAGTTGTTCGGACACCTGATTTTCGGATCGGGCGCCGCGCCGGACCCCGGCACCTCCGCTCAACCCTCATTCAGTCTCCACTCTATGTGGCAAAACGCCCGAAACCTCGTGACGTTCAAAATCCTCGATCAATTCCGCATCTACACCGATTTGCATCGCATCACGGGGTGGGGCTGGTTCAACTTCGCCTGCGGGGTTTCTGCGATAATCTACGGTCTGCTGTTCGATAGGCGGGTACGATTCCTTATTCTCTGTTTTTCCATATCGTTGTTGTCGTTGTTGGGTTGGGTGTTCGTCGATGATTGGCACGGGCGATTCCTCCATTTCTTTCCTCCGGTTTTTGCCATCGCATTCGGGGCGCTGCTGATATCTCTGCGGCTCAGATGGGTTCAGGCGCCTTTGATTGTCCTCGCCGTTGTTTGCAGCCTTTTCAATTTCTTGGCGGTCCTCAATGTCGGCGTGTTCTCCAAAGAGCACCTGGGGCGTCTCATGGCGCTGCCGCCGCTGAAACGCTCGCTAACCGAGGCGAACATAAATTTCCCGTGGGCTACCGGCGCTGCCTATCGCGAGGTATTGGAGGGTGTCCCCGAGGATGAAATTATCGGATACAATTTGAAAAAGAATGACGTAATCTATCCGCTTTACGGCGCCGATCTGTCCCGTCGGTTGCGCTATCTTCCCGGTTCCTACGCCGACTTTGCCAATGCCATGAAATCGCACGACATTCGCTACCTTTACTTTCCAAGGGCGGAAAGATTTATCGGGGGATGGATCCATCCCTACGGCGCACATCAGATTGGGGTGCGTAACGGGCAAATGGCGACCTGGATCAACCTGAATTCCCGCAATCACGAATACAACGCGGGGGAGGTTCAACCCGGCACATGGACGCATCTCGCCTTTACGTACAGCGGACACAAGGCAATATCCTATGTGGATGGAGAAATCGTCGCGGCGCTCGACTATCAGGGAGAGATTGGATTTAATCGAACTCCGCACTTCGTGATTGGAGATAGGTCAAATTTCATACCGGGCGAACCCTTCGCGGGTATGGTAGACGAAGTTGCGCTGTTCCGTCGGGCATTGACACGGGAGGAGATTCGAGAGGCTATGAATCGGGGATTGCCCCTGAAGGAAAAGCTCGGCAATCAATCCGCAATCACTCCGGAAGGCTTGGTCGCCTACTACCAATTTAACGGGGATACGAAAGATCTGTCCGGAAACGGTCACGACGGGTTACTGATTGGTCGAGCCAAACTTGCCCCGAACATCGGCGCTCCGATTCCCGGAGCAAAGGGTTGTGTCCGATTGCCGGGGGTTGGTGGAAACGGCGTGGATTGCGGGAATTCGCCGGAGATGCGAATCGCCTCCAACCTCACTCTGATGGCATGGGTCAATCCGGACAGCGTCGACGGCACCCATTTCGTGGCTGGAACACCCTACAACGGCGGCGAATGGTGGAGACATCCGGCAATCGCGGAAGCGGTTCGAGAAGGGAAGCTTATCCAAATAACGAGGTATGTTTATGCGCTCAAATCGACTGGCGATAATCATCGGACTGGGGATTCTGACGATTAATCTGTACCTGCTCTCCGTCTACTTTACCGAGCAGGCGAAGTTCACATTCGAATTCATTGGAATTTCTCCTATTGGTTGATATGAGATTGAGCATCAACAACAAGCTCAATTATTTGGGCGGCGGCGGAGCATCGATAATCCCCTGCGCTTGCCGCTTCAGATCGTCAATAATCGCCGAAGTGAGAGTGACGCTATCCTCGGATTCGGCAATAGCCGTTGACTTGATAACGTTCTCCAACAGAATCGCTGCAGGCTTGTCTTTCTGGAAGGCCTTCCCAAGTTTTAGCGCCAATTCCACGGGCATCTCGACAGGTTTTGTCGGATTGTCAACATCGCCGTACAGCATAGTAATGTTGTCGTTTTCAATTGGTCGCTTGCCATACTCGCCCGCAACCAAACGATACCTGCCATGCGGAAAGTTCTTAGCGAAGGAGCCGTCGTCGTCGGGGTCGCCTTTCTTGAGGAATACCACCACTTCCTCATCAACATCGAAATCGGGTTGATGACTAACTATCAAGCGCAACGGTTTGCCCGTCCGGGAATCGACATCCTCTCCGCCCATAATCATAAACTTTACGGTATCCTCGCTCGCGTTCGGTGTACCCTTGAGCGCCTGATCGACGTCGATCGTTATGTCTGTTGTGAACGCGCCGCCCCCATCGGGCATAACCCACTGCCGCACAACGTAATCGATACTGCTCACCTGGCCCTTCACAACCAAGTCGCAATATTCGATCATCTTCAAGAGCGCATAGCGTTCGCGGTGTTCCGGATTGTCGGGCGTTAAACCGTAAGATAAACCGAAAACACAGAACGCAATCACCACGAATGCCGCAATTACAACTTTCATGCTGAATCTCCTTTATCAGTTGGAGTGAATGAGGGCTGCTTACCGGCGAGCTCTCGTAGCCGTGTCGTTTAATTCTGCCACTCTAGGGACCGCCATGATAGGTGTACCACAGCCCCCACTTGTCCTCGCAGCGTAGGCTTTCTCTCCAGTGCGCGTTCTTATTAGTTTCCTCCCACATCGTGTAGTGGCTGTACGAGGAATAACAACCGCTATAATAGTCAGGTCCTTCAAACTTACCCAATGTCCGAACTCGTGGGTTGCCACGTCTGTAAGGCAATATTCCGTCCCGTCGACATCATCATGCTCGTCCAACCGCTGATAATAGTTGAAGCCGAGATCGCATTCTATGATCTGGCTGGAGTCCGTGGGGTGCAAATACACATACGTATAGGCCAATGGGGCGTCCTCGTAGTTCCCCAAGTTTACCCATCCTATGGTATTCTCGCCGTCCGAGTTGCCGCCCGGCGTTTCATACGTTGTCCCGGCGTAGTGCAACGAAAATTCGATGTCCACGTCGTTAAAATGTAAATCGCTCCAGGCGACCCTAGCAGCTGCCAAAGTCGGCCTTAACTCATCCTTGCCGTAGTTATGCAGCACATTGACTTTGTAATCGATGTTGGGGTTGCTCCAAGCCTCATTCGCCACCAGGTCTTCGCAGTCGTCCGTGTTGTGGCAATGCGACCAGACGAGATAAGCGGAAGAGAGAACCAGACACAGGATAAATCCGAGTAATACAACACGCTTCAGTAACATGATATAACCTCCTATTGTTTGTGTATGTGAATAGACTAGCCGCCCGTTCGCGGTTTAGTCGCTTTCCGATTCGGTGTTGTCATCGATGATGCGTTGCGCATTCTGAGTCAAAACGACCGACATCGCCGGGGTGATAGAAACAGTGTCGCCCGTATCGGCGAGCACCAACGCTTTAATGACGTTTTCGACCAGGACCGCCCGGTCCTTGTCCAGTACCGCCGCCTGTCCGAGTGTCACAGCCAAATCGACCGGCACCTTGGTAAGTTTAAGTCTCTGGCCCGCGCCCTCGTATACAAGCCCCACCATATCATCCTTAATCGGACTTTTGCCGAAACCGGGAATTATATGCAGCCTGCCATGGGCATAATCTTTGTGATATCCGTCGGCGCCGCCCTGTCGCAGGAAAACCAATACATCCTCGCCAACCTTAAAATCGCCCTGCAGAGTAACCTTTAAATGCTGCACCTCGCCGGTCTCGGGATTGACGCCTTTGCCCCCTTCGATCATAAATGTGACAAGATCTTCCCCCGCGTTGGGTGTGCCTTTGATGACGTCGTCAACCGCGATCGTGACGTCGGTCGTGGGCATACCGCCGCCCGCCGGCGTGACGTTGGTACGGTGAACGAATACCATACTCTGCACCCGGCCCGTGACGACCAACTCACATTTCTCAACCATCTTCAGCAGCGAGTACCTGTCCAGATTGTCCCTGCTTACCCCTATCGATCCGAAAGACACATTCACTACACAAAGTGCAATCAGCATTAGTATTGACACAACATATTTCATCATAAACCTCCATAGTTAACATCGTTTAAGTTATTGAATCAGCCGGCGTCCGCCGCCGCGCAAGCTCTACCGAGCCTCGGCCGAACAAACAAAGGAAATGCTTGCCAATCTCGTCGATGACTGTCGGAGCGCGAGACGCTTTCTCGGCAATCAATCCCCAATTTGCAGCGCTTCAAGCGTCCAACGGTGTTAATTCAAACAAATAGGTTTCAGGCAATCCTGAAACCTATTTCTCCTATTGAGATCCCGGAAGTGTCGGTTTTTCTGACACAGCCACCTAATCTCTACTTAAGTAATACCATATATACGTTAAGTTATCAATTAAAAATTATCAATAACACAAAAAACTTTCATAGCGATTATGATTTACTATCAGGATCTTCTATCGATCAACTGACTGAATAAGGAAAGATCAAACGAACGATTAGTGAGTGCGATAGAGCTCCCATAGTAAATCCTGCTCATTATTCATTCGCTTGATCTCAGTTGATCCGCTTGTATTGCCAAGTCCGCCGTGAACGACGAAATCGCTTGTAATACCGTCGGGATCCGGGGCATTGTGGAAAGATGTCTATCTTTTTATTAGCCATCTTTTACCATCATAATGATCGGAACCGCCACCGCCGCAACTACGCCAATCCCGGACAAAATCCACTTCAGCATCGTGAGTTCCCCCTTGTGCTTTTGGATTTCGTCCTCGACCGCTTTAAGCGGATTGTCCTGATTTGCCAACTTTTCGCACTGGGTATCGATACGCTTGGATGTGTAGTCAAGATGGACTTCCGTTTTGTGCTTGAACCCAAGAATGTTGTTCACCTTTCTATCAATCTCGCGTACCCATTGCTTTAAACCACCATCTTTTTTCTCTTTCATGATTCAATGATTCCAGTGTATATCTTTCCTTACTGCTCCTTGTTGCTGCCTATCAGAGTCTCGGAAGCACCGGTATTTCTGACGCCCCCGCTTGATTCCTACTGAATTATACCCTACACATATAAAGTTGTCAACCTTAAAAATTTCACGTAACACGATAAAAACGTAAAACTTTTTGACCCGAAACCGGTAAAGGACTTTCTATAGTGTGAGTTTAATAACTTCCAGTCTTCCATAATCGGGCGCGTTTTCCCTGGTCCCGCTACGGATTTCACTTGGATCAATCTTGAAGAAGTGGTAAAATGAACCGAGGTTACGCAAGGCATACCAAAACTCCCGAGTTAAACAATTGAGGACACCCATGAATGTAGATCGAGAACAATTTTTCAACGACGGTTTCCTTATCGTACGGAACTGCATTCCGCCCGAGGCGCTGGACGGACTCCGCGATAGTTTTGAAGTATTGGTTGAACGGCAAAGAGCGGTTTGGGCTCGCGAACGAAGCCCGGACGATCCGCCGGGCGGCGTATGGGAGACCGGCGCGCAGCCACGGTTATCGGGTTATGAAAGACTAATCGATCCGACGACCGCCAACACCGTCGAGTTTTGCCTACATGAGAACACCATGGGTGTGTGCAAGCAACTGATGCGCGCCGAGGCGAGCCCGCAAAACAAAATGCTTATGTGCAGTCCGGTGCGCGATTGCGGTCCCGCGAGTTGGCATCGAGATATCCACCCCGTAGACCAAGCGCCGCTGCGCGGCTTGCAGATGGATTTGCTGGAAAACGCACCCGGCTATCTCCAGTGGAACATTCCCCTCTACGATGACAATGTGCTGTGGACCGTGCCCGGCAGCCATCGCAGAGGCAACACCGAGGCTGAAAACAGACAACTAAGCGAAAATTCCCGCGTGCCGCTGCCCAATAGCATTCCGGTAGAAATGAACGCCGGCGATGGGGTCGTTTACACCAACACCATCTTTCATTGGGGCAGCAACTATAGCGCCAAACTGCGGCGGACAATCCATCTCGGCTACCGATCTTTCGGCGGACCGATTTTCCCTTATGTTTGCCATTATCATCGTAATCTGGATTTTACCCGGCACCTTTCGCCGGAAGCCCGATCCGTATTTGAAAGCCATGCGCAACTATACCGCGAGGAATGCGACGTGATGGAGTCGGCATTTCGCGCAATCATTGACAAGAACGCGGACGCCTTCCGCGAAGGCCTCGCCGTACTTCACCCCGGCGAATCCGGTCGGATTGTGTGCCTCATACAATTATCCAAGATTGTATACAAGATGAGGTTCGGGTCGCATCCTGCAAGAGCGTCTTTCGGCGGCGACATTTCGCAGGACATGGATCTTGAGCCGCGTTTTTCACCGGTTGAGCTTGACACGCTGTGGGGACGATTTGCAACGCTAGATGATAGAATTCAGTCGCACGAGGAACAGTATCTCCCGGGGTTTCAATCCGGACCGATGCGCTACTTCTTTGAAGAGATGCCGACGGATTTCGATGTGGACGATTTCATCGCAAGTTGGGAAAGGTAGTTGAAGGTCGCTTACTGAAACCGAGTTTTTTCCTCAATACTCGGTCAGGGGAAATGCATCTGATTTTTGGCATAAGGAAGATTGGAAGGATGGAAGACAGGAAGGGTGAAAATTTTCCGACCACGCATACCTCAAGCCAGATGGACACATAAAACCCGCTGGATTCCCCAATATAATGGCCGCTGTGTTGGGTTTCACTACGATTTTAGGGGCTTTTAGCGGTATCGGTATCTGGACGCGGATATCTTGTGGACGGGTCGTTCTTGATGTGCCGTTCAACCCAACCTACGGATTATCTTAGAGAAACCGAGTTTTGAGGAAAAAACGAGATCTCTATCGCACTCATTATTCATTCGTTTGATGGTTTCGATAAGCGCCAAGAGAGTTATAGGAATCACATCATGGATCTTGAGGATGTCAAACTTCGGCTGGATGAGGAAGGCTACTACATACTGGAGGATCTGCTCGATCCCCGTGAAGCGCAACGCTTGGATTCCATAGCTCGATCTCTGATGGAGCCTGAAGCCGAACCGAATCAAGGCTACCGGAGCATGGAGGACGCCCTCAATGCCATCCCTGACGTGGCGCCGCTCTGCACGCATCCTGCCATCCTTGAACTCGCCGAAACGGTACTCGGAGAAAAGTTCATTCTGGCGAACACCGTCGCCATGAAGTGGTGCAGACCCGGCGCCGCGGCGGGCGGATTGCACGCCGATTGGCCCCTGAACGCGGGGATACCCGAACCTTGGCCCGTGTTGTCAACCGGATTTCAGGCGTTCTGGATGCTCACCGACTTCACGGCAGCCAACGGCGCAACGGCAATCGTTCCTTTCAGCCATCACAGCCGGCGCCCACCGACGCAATCGGAATATCCGCAGGAAATGCCCCTTATCGGGAAAAAGGGCTCGGTAGCTGTGTTTGTCAACGGAACTTGGCATCGCCGCGGCGCGAACGTGACGACAGACCAACACCGCATGGCAGCCAATGTGTTCTATATCCCCGGTTTCCTCAATCGCCCGAGAACCGGTTGGCCCCTCGTGAAACGCGAAGTTTACGAGCAATTCTCGCCGCGCCTGCAAGAGTTGCTTGTGCGGTCTGTCGAATGGTGAGTCTTCCGAGCGGTGGTAGGAGCGATCTCTAGGTCGCGACCGCCAATGTCCTTGGTAGGAGAGATTCCCGAATCTCAACATCTCGCGGCTAGGTAATCCTATGGACTTGACAGAAATCAAACTGCGACTGGACGAACAGGGTTACGCCATACTGGAAGACGTTCTCGACCCGCAGGAAGCCGAGCGACTTGATGCGATAGCGCGCCCAATCATGGAGGTTCCGAGAGACAATATATGGGGGGCGAACGGCTACGTCAGCATGGAGGGATCATTGAATCATATTCCTGATCTGGCGCCGCTGTGTATCCACCCGACGATCCTTGAACTCCTTGACATGGTTCTAGGTGAGAACTACTTTTTGGCGAACAATGTCGCCATGAAGTGGTGTAGACCGGGCACACACGTCGGAGGCTTGCATTCTGCCGGCGGGTCACAACCCGCCCAAACCTTTGTCGGGCACCCCACGGATCTGCAGGTCTTCTGGATGCTCACCGACTTTACGTATGAAAATGGCGCCACCATGGTCGTGCCGTTTAGCCATCATACACGCCGATCTCCGACTCGGGCGTCGTACCCGCAGGAGATTCCCATTGTCGGCAAGAAGGGCTCCGTGTGCGTTTTCTACGATAGTCTCTGGCATCGCAGCGGCGCGAATGTAACCACGGATCAGCATCGCATGTCGGCAAATGTGTTCTATCTGCCGTGGTTCATCCACCGATCAGACGACCAGTGGCCACGGGTGAAGCGTGAGCTCTACGATCAATTTCCTCCGCGCTTGCGGGAACTGCTCGTGCGCTCCGTCGAGGATCCGACATAAATTGAATCGCGTAGGCAAGGCGTCAACCTTGATATCCGTGTGCGGGGCAAGATGCCCCGCCTACGGGATTCGGGTTGCTCCGGCTTATGTCAAATTCAGATGTCGTGTCTTGTACAAAGTCGAGCTAAGAACTTGTTTGAATAGCAGACAATCAAGATTAGTGGGCGCTTTTCCGTTGCGGAAGAAACCGAGTTTTCAGGAAAAAACTCGGTTTCAAGGCAAATAGCTTCACCCAAAATGAATTATCAGACAGGTTCTAAATAGTCTTGCGTAAACACGGCATCTACACCGACATCCGTAGGCGGGGCATCTTGCCCCGCACACATAGAATGCTAAAACACAAAACCCGGCAATCATCACAATCGTAAATCATTTCCAAACTGCGGCGTTACCACAAGGAGGCAACACAATGTCAACCCGAAATATTCTGGATCGCAACGATTTAGTCTACAAAGCTCTTCCTCCCCGTTGGGTGTTCGGACTGCCCATCGGCAATGGCCAGGTCGGCGGCATGATTTGGGTGGAGGATGAAACCAAAGTTGTCGTCACGCTTGATAGCGTGTGGGCGTGGGATCTCCGCCAAACGCCCAAGCAAAGCACCTACGCCCATTTTCGGGAGCTCATGGCGGCGGAAAAATACGACGAAATTGACCCCTACCTTAGCACGGGGGAGCCGCTGCCAAGAAAAACTTATGTAGGCAGACTCGTTATTGACGTGGGGCGGAAAATCTCTGGCGAGGGACGATTGCGCCTGCAAGACGCCGAGGTTGAGCTAGATCTTCGCACAGATGATGGCGAACCCATTCGTCTGAAGTTCGTCGCTTATGCGAATCTCCCCGTTATCGCCGTAGATCACCCTCGAACCGGCATCAAAGAGATTCGGCTGGAGCGACTTTCGTCGGAACGCGTCGGCTTGCAAGACGCGCCCGAATACACACAAGACACATTGAAAACAATCGAGTTCATTCGTCAAGACATTCCCGACAGCCCCTCGATTGTGCTCGGGCTGCACCGTGGAGAGACACAGTCGTTCGCGACCGTCCAAGCCACGCGAAACGGACATGACCCGGTTGAAGAAGCCTCAATTGTACTTGAGAGGGCATTGGCAACCCCCGAGGAACATCTCGAAAACCATCGCGCTTGGTGGAGACGCTTTTGGGAGAGATCTGGCGTTCAGGCGCCGGACGAAAAGATTGAATCGCTCTGGTATATGGGGCTGTACATGCTAGCGGGGGCAAGCCGCAAGGGGGGATGCGCCGCCAGCCTGCACGGCGTGTGGTCTCCCGACAGTTGTATTCCGCCCGCGCACGGTTTCTACATCTGGGACTTCTACTCGCAGCATTGGGGGCTTTACACGGCAAATCAACTGGAACTTGGCGAAGCCTTCTGCGACCATTTCATCTCGATCCTGCCGCGTTTGAAGGAACAGACCCGGCAGTTCTACGAGTGGGATGGCGTCTTTGTCCCCGGCGTCATGAGTGTCGACGGATCATGGATTCGCGTGGGACACAACGAGTTGCTCTTGTGGCCCGGCACCACGGCGTGGGTGGCGCAAGCCTTCTGGTGGCAATATCTCTATAGCAACGACACCGAGTTTCTGAGGGAAAAGGGGTATCCCTTCATGCGGGAATGTATGCTATTTTTTGAGCGATTGCTCGAAAAAGGGGAAGACGGGAAATACCATCTGAACGTTGCCTACGCCCCCGAATTCAAGAGTTGGACTCGGGACGATACGCTCAGTTTATCGCTCATCCGCTACCTATTTGACGGAATGTTGAAAGCGGTCGAGGTTCTTCAAATCGATGAGCCTCATCTGGCGGCGTGGAGAGAGATACTTGAAAACCTCCAAGAATATCACGTTGATGATTCGGGGCTGTGTTTTGCGGAGGGGTTGCCGTACACGGAGTCTCACCGCCACATGTCGCACCTTGCCCCCGTCTATCCCTGCGACGACCTAAATATCGACGGCTCGTCCGAAGAGCGCCAACTTATCGACCGAACGATAAACAACGTTATTTTGAAGGGGTACGGCACCTTTGTCGGTTGGGCTTTTGTTTGGCTGTCGGCGATTGCCGCCAGAGCCGGGCGCGGCAAAATGGCGTGGTGGACGCTCAAGCAGTGCGCCGACGCCTTCGTCTCCGGCAACACGTACAACCTGAACTTGGATTGGGAGCGGAACGGCATCTCCATCCAACCCGACACCCTCTGCGTCGACGGAAATATGGGTGCGGTAGACTCCCTCAACCAGATGCTGTTGCAGAGTTGGGGCGGACGTATCCGCGTGTTCCCGGCATGTCCGAACCATTGGCGCGAGATTCGGTTTGACAACCTGCGGGCCGAGGGAGGCGTAGAGGTCTCCGCTGTGCGCGAGGATGGACGCACGCTGGGTGTTCGGTTGCAATCCGCGTCAGAGGCAAGCGTCCGACTAGTCAACCCGTTCGGCGCTTCCGGCGGCTATCTCAACGGTCGGCAGATTCAACCCACGGCGGACGGCGATTTGGAAGTCAATCTCGCTGCCGGGCAGGGAATCTGGTTGACAGCCTCGCCCGAGATTCACCCCGCCGACCTGGAGGATTTCGTCGTTGAACGTCCCGACGTCCTGCGCAATCCGTACGGTCTCAAGTTTGTCGATCCCGATTGGCTGAACGACAGCCCGGACATCGCGAAAGTTCACCCGCATTTCCGTGGAACCTTCGTAGAATAAGCGGACCAAAACCAACCGTTTTCTTGGAAATGTAAGCGCCGAGAATCCGAGCCGGGAACATTGAGCAGTCTCAACCGACGCCAAAGATTCATGATATGAGATTCTTCCAAGAAGCGCTTGATAGAAACGATCTCGTCTACAACGTGCTGCCACCACGCTGGGTCTTTGGTCTGCCTATCGGCAATGGGCAGATCGGCGGTATGGTCTGGGTCGAGGATGAAACGAAGGTGGTTATTACGTTGGACCACGTTTGGGCGTGGGATCTCCGCCAGCATCCCCGTGAAGACCCGGACAAACTCCGTTACGACAACTTGGTCGCCTACCAAGGGCATCTCTTGCGAAAAGATCGGCTGTCCGACATTGTGGCGGGCAAACTTCCAATCGAGGCGGGCTTTCTGACGGACATACTCTGCTCGGTAGATTGGAGCCTGTCGCTCCCCACGAAAACGCATGTCGGGCGCATCGTCATAGAGTTTGATGAGAAAATCTCGGGGTCGGCGCGTCTCCGTCTCCACGATGCCCAAGTTGCGCTCGAAATTCGCACTGCATCTGAAGACAGTGTTCGCTTGGAAATTAGCGCCGATGCCAATCTGCCTGCGATTGTCATATCCCACGATCGCCGGGATTGCATCAAGGACATACGGATTGAAAGGATATCGTCTGACGATTTGCTGCCGCATCTCCAATCCGGCGAACGCATCCCCGAGTGGTATAGACTCCCGGACTTCGAACGAGGGAATCAAGAGGAGATTGAATGGATTCGGCAGGACATTCCCGAGAGTCCGTCACTAGTGATTGCACTGCTACCGGGAGACAAGCAATCCTGCGTAACCGTGCAGGCGACTCGGGACGCAGTCGATCCGGTGGACAACGCAATAATAGCACTTGAGCAGGTAGCCTCCGCACCCGAATATTGCTTGCGGGAACATCGTACGTGGTGGCGGAAGTTTTGGGAACGCTCTAGCGTTCAATTGCCCGAGGCCAAAATCGAATCTCTCTGGTACATGGGACTGTACCTTTTGGCGTCCTCCAGCCGCGAAGGCGGAGCGTCGGTAAGTCTGCACGGGCTATGGCAGCCGGACAGCCGAATGCCACCTTCGCTCGGACTCTACATCTGGGATTTCTATCCGCAGTATTGGGGCATTTACGGCGCGAATCACTTGGAATTGGGGACGGCATACTACGATCACTGGCTCTCAATCTTGCCTCGTCTAAAAGAAGAAACGGAGAAATTCTACGGATGGGAGGGAGTGTATGTTCCCGGACAAATGGCGATTGACGGTTCCTGGCTCTTGGCGCCGTGGCCCCACGTCCTATTTTGGCCCGGAACAAGCGCTTGGGTGGCGCAGGCTTTCTGGTGCCACTACCTGCACAGCGCCGATAAGGATTTCCTCAAGCAAAAAGCGTACCCCTTCATGCGGGAATGCATGTTGTTCTACGAAGGGTTTTTGAAAGAGGGAGATGATGGCAAGCACCATGTTCATCCCACGCAATCTCCGGAAACCGGCGGTTGGGGAAACGATGATACACTAACGCTCTCTCTGCTCCGCTGCCTCATCAACGCGCTGCTAGAGGCTGTGGATATTCTCGGGATGGATGAACCGCGTCGGGAGGCATGGTCGGAGATTCTTGAGAATCTCCCGGAGTACCATAAGGATGAAACGGGCTTTCATCTGAAAGAGGGCACCCCATATTCGCAATGCCACCGTCATCTTTCCCATCTCGCGCCCATCTACCCCGGAGGCGATATCAATATCGACGGATCGACGGATGACCGTCAACTCATTGAGGCATCTTTGGATACACTTGTGTCAAAAGGGTATGGAATCTGGGTTGGCTGGTCGTTTGCATGGGCGTCAGTTACGGCATCCAGGGTAGGACGCAAAAAGATGGCGTGGTGGACGCTAAGGCAGTTGGCAGATGTCTACGTTTCGTGCAACACATTCAATCTCAACCTTGACTGGGAACGGAACGGGATTGCATCGGACACGGACGCCTATTGTCAAGATGGCAACATGGCGGCGGTGGCGGCTGTCAACGAGATGCTGCTGCAAAGTTGGGGCGGACGCATCCGCGTGTTCCCGGCATGTCCCAACCACTGGCGGGAAGTCCGGTTCGATCGGCTCCGCGCTGAAGGTGGCGTAGAAGTGTCCGCCGTGCGTTCGGAGGGCCGCACATTGGGCGTACGCCTAGCATCCGAGTCGGGGCAGCACGTGCGGCTACTCAATCCATTCGCCCCCGGCGGTGGCTACCTTGATGGGCGGCCTATCAGTCCTAACGAAGACGGCGACCTCGTGGTAGCGTTGGCGCCCGGAGAAGCGGCTTGGCTTACAGCAAGCGCAGCCATTCAACCCGCCACTTTGGACAACTTTTTGGTCGATCAATGTGCTGATGGTCAAAACCCTTACGGGTTGAAATTCCTTGATGAACGATGGTTTGCCGATAGCCCGGACGTTCCAAACGTACATCCGCATTTCTTCAATTCGTTCATTCGGTAGGATTGAAGATTTTTTTGAATCCCTGTTTTCCGCGCAGGCGATTCCGGCGATTGAGGGGTCAAGGAAAATATGCAGACCAGCTCCCCGCACGAACGTTAGGAGGATTACGGAAAATTGACGAATTTTGTGGACGACATATTAGGGCGAAACGATCTGGTTTACAAAGTCCTTCCGCCCCGCTGGGTATTTGGACTGCCCATAGGCAATGGTCAGATTGGCGGTATGATATGGGTGGAAGACGAAACCAAGGTTGTTGTCACGCTTGACAGCGTTTGGGCGTGGGACCATCGTCATAGCCCAGCGGGTGTTACCTATGCCCGGTTTCGGGAACTCAAGGCAGCGGGTAGAGAGAAAGAGGTACGCCAAAATCCCGGCGGCGATGTTCTTCCGAGGAAAACGTACGTAGGTCGCCTCGTGATCGACGTTGGTCAGAAAATTTCGGGAGAAGCGCTATTGCGCCTCCAAGACGCCGAGGTGGAACTTGACCTTCGCACAGGCGGCGGCGAAGTCATCCATCTGAAACTCGCTGCCTATGCAAATCTCCCCGCTATCGTCGTCGACCATCCTCCAACCGGAATCAAAGAGATTCGTCTGGAACGACTTTCGACGGAACGCGTCGGCTTGAACGATGCGCCTGAATACGTACAAGGAAGGTCGGGGTCGGTTAAGTGGATGCGCCAAGATATTCCCGATAGCCCCTCAATTGCGCTCGGATTGCTGTCGGGCGAGAAACAGTCCTTCACCACTGTACAGGTTTCCCGGAACGGAGTTGATCCCGTCGGCGAAGCCGTAAACGTACTTCGGAGGGCATCGGAATCTCCCGACGAGTTCCTCGAAGATCACTGCAACTGGTGGCGGCGTTTTTGGGCGAAATCCGGCGTTCAGGCGCCGGACGAAAAGATTGAGGCGCTCTGGTATATGGGGTTGTATATGCTCGCATCCGCAAGTCGTGAAAACGGATGTGCAGCCAGTCTGCACGGACTCTGGTCCCCCGATAGTTGCATTCCGCCCGCGCACGGTTTCTATATTTGGGATTTCTACTCACAGCATTGGGGACTTTACACCGCAAACCATCTAGAACTGGGCGAGGTGTTTTGCGACCATTTTCTATCAATTCTCCCGCGTCTCAGAGAACAGACTCGGCAGTTCTACGAATGGGATGGCGTTTTCGTCCCCGGAGTTATGATTGTCGATGGATCATGGATATTCAGAGGGGGCAACGAGGTACTGCTCTGGCCGGGAGCTACCGCGTGGGTTGCGCAAGCCTTTTGGTGGCAATATCTTTACAGCGATGATATCCAATTTCTTAGAGAAAAAGCCTACCCCTTTATGCGCGAGTGTATGCTGTTCTATGAACGCTTGCTCGAAAAGGGGGAAGATGGCAAGTATCATCTCTACGTGAGTTTTTCTCCGGAGTTTCAGAGTTGGATCTCCGACGATACGCTAAGCTTAACCCTAGTCCGTTATCTCATTAACGCCGCAGTGAAGGCGGTTGAGATTCTCCAGATTCATGAATCTCATCTCCCTATCTGGCGGGAGATGCTGGAAAATCTCCAAGAATATCACGTTGACGACTCCGGGTTGTGTTTGGGAGAAGGATTGTCATATTCGGAGTCTCACCGCCACATGTCGCACCTGGGACCAATTTACCCCTGCGATGATCTGAATATTGACGGCTCATCGGAAGATCGCCAACTTATCGAACGGTCGATAGACAACGTCATTCTGAAGGGGTACGGCACCTTTGTCGGTTGGGCGTTTGTCTGGCTCTCGGCAATCGCCGCCAGAGCCGGACGCGGCAGAATGGCGTGGTGGACGCTCAAGCAGTTTGCGGATGCTTTCGTCTCCGGCAACACATACAACCTGAATCTGGATTGGGAGCGGAACGGCATCTCCACCAAGCGCGACACACTATGCGTTGATGGCAACATGGGAGCGGTCGATTCTCTCAATCAGATGCTGCTACAGAGTTGGGGCGGACGCATCCGCGTGTTCCCGGCATGTCCGAACCATTGGCGCGAGATTCGGTTTGACAACCTGCGTTGTGAGGGAGGCGTAGAGGTTTCCGCGGTGCGTGCGGATGGATGCACACTCGGTGTTCGGTTGCAATCCGCGTCAGACGCAAGCGTCCGATTGGTCAACCCGTTCGGTGATTCCGGCGGCTATCTCAACGGTCGGCAGATTCGGCCGACGACCAGCGGCGATTTGGAAGTCAATCTCGCTGCCGGGCAGGGAATCTGGTTGACAGCCTCGCCCGAGATTCAGCCCGCCGACCTGGAGGATTTCGTCGTCGATCGCCCCGAAGCCCTGCGCAATCCGTACGGTCTCAAATTTGTCGATCCCGATTGGCTGAACGACAGCCCGGACATCGCGAAAGTTCACCCGCATTTTCGCGGCTCATTTATAGAGTAGTAGGCACGCGCCGCGTGCCGTCCGCTATCGGACAGTATGTGGGCGAGGTGACCTCGCCCCTACGATTGGACACACCCCGAAAGCCGTAGGGGTTGGGTTTCCCAACCCGTCGGGTGTTAACGTCCGAACAACATCGCTCACAACCGAATCACCTACAGCCCGCGTGCGGTCCACTATCGAACGGAGTGCGGGCGAGGCGACCTCGCCCCCACGATTGAACACACCTTGAAAGCCGTAGGGGTTGGGTTCCCCAACCCGTTGGGCGCCAACGTCCGAGCAACATCGCTCACTACCGAATCACCTCCTGCCCGCGTGCCGTCCACCATCGAACGGAGTGGGGGCGAGGTGACCTCGCCCCTACGATTTGGACACACCTCGAAAGCCGTAGGGGTTGGGTTCCCCAACCCGTTGGCTGCCAATGTCCGAACAACATCACCCGTTACGGCCTCACCGCCTGCTCGCGTGCGGTCCACTATCGGAGCAGTATGTGGACGAGGCGACCTCGCCCCTACGATTTGGACACACCTCGAAAGCCGTAGGGGTTGGGTTTCTCAACCCGTCGGGCGGTAACGTCCGAACAACATCGTTCGTTACCGTCTCACCTACTGCCCGCGTGCCGTCCACCATCAAACGAAGTGCGGGCGAGGTGAGCTCGCCCCTACGATTGGACACACCTCGAAAGCCGTAGGGGTTGGGTTCCCCAACCCGTCGGGCGGTAACGTCCGAACAACATCGTTCGTTACCGTCTCACCTACTGCCCGCGTGCCGTCCACCATCAAACGAAGTGCGGGCGAGGTGAGCTCGCCCCTACGATTGAACACACCTTGAAAGCCGTAGGGGTTGGGTGCCCCAACCCGTTGGGCGCCAACGTCCGAGCAACATCGCTCACTACCGTCTCACCTACTGCCCGTGTGCGGTCCACCATCGAACGGAGTGCGGGCGAGGTGAGCTCGCCCCTGCGATTGGACACACCCCGAAAGCCGTAGGGGTTGCGTTTCCCAACCCGTTGGCTTCTAATGTCCGAACAACATCGCTCGTTACCGTCTCACCTACTGCAAATCCTGCAAATGGCTAACCGATCCCGTATTCCCGAACCCCAAATCAATCGCCCCCTGAAGCATCTTTCGACGTCGCGGCCCTGCCGTAGAAATTAGACGCTCGCTGTAAAACCGTCCCCATCCTCTGGTTTCACCGGCAAGGAAGCCGACGAGCCAATCAAGATGTTCTTGGTTCTTCTCGGCGCTCGTGTTCTGCACGCAGTTGATGTGGATGGCGCGCCGCCCCGGCGTATCACTCAGCGACGAGTGAAATGTCTTGTGATTCATGAAGAGGATATCGCCCGGCTCATTGACCAACGGATACCGACCCGGGATGTCTTCCGGCTTAACGCCTATTTCGTTCATGTGCTGCGCCAAGGATTCCTGATACTCTCTGAAGTGACTGCCCGGAATCACGTTAAGGCACCCGTCTTCGGGACCGAGCGGATCCAAATACATTGCCGCTCTCATGCTGAAGAACCCCTCCGGGCCACAGGCGTCATGATGCCAGGCGCTGCCTCCCGTGTGGAGTATTCCCTCGCTAACCGTCAGGATGAAATCTTCACCCATCAAAGTCGAAAAAACATCCAGAATCCGTTCATCATCCAGCAACGGATAGAACGTATCCGGATCATAGTCGAAGAAGGGGACAACCTGCTGTCTCGGCTCGCCGGCAACCGGCGCCGGAGCGCCTCCACGCGCCCGCTCCATCGCGCTGTCAAAAGCCGAGGAAAGTTTGTCAACCTCCTCCGGCGAAAAGAACCTCTTGTACTGGATGAACCCCAAGGTCTCAAAATGGCGAATCTCTTCCTGAGTCATAAATTTTTGCTCCTTTCTGCAGATGGATTTAGCGTCGGCGCATGGGTTGGGGAACCCAACCCCTACGAAAACCTTGCGAACGCGATTCGGCGTCGCCGAGTGGGTTGGGGAACCCAACCCCTACGAAAACCTTGCGAACGCGATTCGGCGTCGGTGCATGGGTTGGGGGAACCCAACCCCTACGAAAACCTTGCGAACGCGATTCGGCGTCGCCGAGTGGGTTGGGGAACCCAACCCCTACGAAAACCTTGCGAACGCGATTCGGCGTCGGTGCATGGGTTGGGGAACCCAACCCCTACGAATACATTGCGAACGTGATTCAGCGTCGCCGAATGGGTTGGGGAACCCAAGCCCTACGAAAAACATTGCGAACGCGATTTAGCGTCGCCGACTGTATCGGCTGTCCCACATTCTTCCGTCCAGCGACCAAGGCGACGACTGTTGAAGATTTGAAAACAAAGGCTTTGCGTCTACGGATTCCTTCAGTGGCAGCTTGACAGTCGCGCCGCGCATCACGGAAAGATACGCCGCATTGACAATCTCGACAACCGCTCTCCCAGCCGCGCTATCGGGCTGCGGCTCCTCATCGTTAATAATGCACTCGCAAAAGTGTTCCAGCGCGCGCAGATATTGCCAATCCTCGCGGATTCTTTGACCGGGATGCCACGGAGCGTCAAGCGTGAGATCCGTCGCCGTGCGGCTGTTCTCGTATAACGTCATCAACGCCGGCTCCAGCGTCGACGTGCTGTGAGACAACCAGCGCATTACGAGGGTGCCGCCCGTGCCGAAAACCTCGTAACTCTCCTCGCCCGCGGCGTGCGTCAGCCCGGTAACGTGCAGCGCGCTCATGGCGCCGCTCCGGTGTCTCAGAACTACGCAACCCACATCCTCGGTCGGGTGATGTTCCGGCGCCACAATCATCGCGTGCGCGGTCACCTCGGATACGTCGCCCAGCCACCAGCGGCACACATCGAACGGGTGCGAACCGTCCTCTTGGATCATGCCCCCGCCGGACTCGACCGTCATCCGAAACGCCTCGCCGCAAGGTCCTCTGACCTTGACATTGTCCCACCGCGCTCTCACTTCAAAGACTTCCCCTAGCCTGCCCTCCTCTATCAAGTCCTTCACTCGCTGAAACGACCAGTTGAACCGTTTCATGAAAACGGTCATCAACTTTACGCCGCTTGCCTCGCAAGCGCCAATCATTTCGTCCGCTTCCTCTAGCGTTGGCGCCATCGGCTTTTCGCAAAAGATGTGTTTTCCCGCCTTCGCCGCCGCGACGACCGGCGCCAAGTGATGCTGCGGCGGCGTAAGCGCCATCACCGCATCTACATTTCCGTCATTTAGGATCCCCTCCAAATCCGTGTAGACGCGCCTGACGCCGTGCCTTTCTCCAAGCGCCTTCGCTCGCTCCGCGTTTAGGTCCATGACTGCGGTGAGTTCACCCTTCTCCATGCATTCAAACGCCGGGCCATACAGGATGTCCGATGCCAAACCGCAACCGATAACGCCAAGTTTGACTTTTCCCATTCGATTATCCTTGATTTCCCAAGAGGTTGTGGAATGCTGGCAAGACTGTAGTGGGCATTGCCCACCAGCTTTTGATACGAATTCAAAATCTAAATATTACAATCAATCGGAGGCGCTCAATGAATTGAGCAACTACAAACTGCCGGTTCTTGTAACTTATAGGAATTGGTATGACTCACTTAACGTGGCGCGCATTTGTCCACGTACGCCTTTAAGCCCTGTTCCAGCGTATATTCCGGTCGGTATCCCAATTCCTCGTAAGCGGCGGAGCAGTCCATTCTGAGGGCTTCGGCGGTCTTCATCGTCGAAGGCATAGGCACATCGCCGAATTTAATATCCGCAGTCGGTAACAGTGTCTTCAGAACCGCCGCCATGTCTCCCAAAGTGTACGGCTCTTCGCCGCAGACATTAAACACCCGTCTCTCCGTTTTCGAGGCTGTCAAAGCGAGTGTCATTGCTCTCACGTTATCGTCCGCGTACACCCAATGGAAACTGGTGGACTCGTGGAAGGGTATGACGACGGATTCTCCGGCAGCGACTTTCTCAATGACATCAAGCACTACCGCCGAGGCGTATTCCCGCTCCAGTTCACTCGCCATTAGACGCCCCTTAACCCCATAGTTCATCCCGAATCGAAGCCCGATGGTGTCAAGACCAAATTCGTCGTGGAAGTGATTGCCCATCACCTCGTTGAGGCGCTTGAGGTGGCCATAGAGCGTCGTCGGGCTGCACGGCGCATCTTCCTTCGGACCGAGCGGATTGACCGCGTCGGTGCTTGCGTATACAACGCGCTCAACGCCCATGATTCGAGCGACCTCAAAGATGTTATTCGTCCCTTCCCCGTTAATCTGAATAGCCAATGTCGGGTTCTTGCGAATCGCGGCTTCGGGCAGATAGGCGGCGAGGTGCATAATGTGGCTGATGGCGCGGGTCTCAATCGTCTCAAACAGTTTCACCGTGTCGCGGATATCCCCGCGCACCACTTTTATCCTATCTTGAATCTCCGCCACTCTCGCGGGTGTCGGGTTCAAATCGTAAGCGAGGACATCATGCCCCCTCGCCACCAGACCCTTCGCCAAATTTGACCCGATGAAACCTGTGCCGCCAGTGATCATGACCTTCATAATCCACACCCTCTCCATTCGTCGGACGACGCGGAACTTATGTCGCCGCATCTCGTTTCAACCATGCAGGATTTTATGACATTTTTAAACTGCTGTCAAGCGATCTATCAGGGAAAATGCGTCCGATTATTGGCAGTCGATGGCAACTAAAGCGCTGGAATGATGTCGTGAGCGGAAGAATGGAAGATGGGAAGATTGGTTTTCGCTCGATTCCGGGAGATTTCACGCGGAATCGAACACCGGACATTTTTTGGTTGGCAAGATCTCTATGTTACCATGATTGACTCTTCCTCTTGCCGGATAATCGGGATAGTGATAGAATATTTACGTCGTACCAAATCAATTAGTGGCTCATTCGCTATGTGTATGTGGCAAGTGTCGGGGGTTAACATTGTCTGAACTGTGATTAAGTGATGGACTATGATTATAAGTCTTTAGTTGCCCGTCATGTGTAGGGAACAACGATCGTTGTTCCCTACAGAAGCGCGTACGTCGCTATGCCGATACTGTAAAACTACATTGATACTGGGAAGAAACCGAGTTTTGAGGAAAAAACAAAATCTTCTATCAGGATCTTCTATCGCACTCATTATGCATTCGCTTGATCACTCGCTATCCACTCGTTTGATCGGTTTCAACAAGCGACAAATACTTAGCGAGTGAGCCACTAAAAGACTCACACAATCAGGGAGTCGCAGTTTCGTGTTTGCCCTGCCGGCTTGAGGGTTTACAACGGGAAATTAGACAAATAATGCGTAAATCCTCTTAACTTGATCCCAATGCGCACAATGAATTGAGCAACTACAAAGCACCGGTTCTTGTAACTCATAGAATCGGAATAAGTATCACACCGCAGAATCTCGTGGTCACAAGCAGTTGCTCACGTTTCCCAGCTATATATTGCCCTAAAATCCTGATTCAGAGATTAGTATCCCCTCATTTTCCTGACAGCGTACCCGTGCAACCCGCAGACCTCCATTTTTTGCGTAACCGTTTCCCCGATTCGCGCATCTTACTTGCTGAAGTTCGATTATCACACATTTTCGGGAGGGAATTATGCGTTACGATGATGACGCCAATTTGGTCAAGTCGGTGTTAGATGGGGATAAAGACGCCTTTGTCTTTTTGGTAGACCGCTACCAAGGCGCCGTCTACGCCTACTGTCTGAACAAACTGCCGAGCGAAGAGGACGCGAAAGACGTGACACAAGAGGTGTTGCTGAAGACGTATCTCAAGCTTGGGCAACTGAAAACACCACACGCTTTTCGGAGTTGGTTGTATACCATCGCTTCCAACGAGTGTCGTATGTGGCATCGTAAGCATCAATCACACGAAGCGTTGGAGTCCGTGGCTGAAACGGGGACAATGGCGCTCGACAGCGATTTGGAAACGCGCCTCACGGTCAAGGAGGAAATCGACGCCTTGCCCGAATCGCAACGGTTGGTCATCCTGATGCACTACTTCAGCGGATTCTCGCTTAAGGAGATTGGGGAGTTCTTGGGAACATCGCGCGAAGCGATAAAGGCGCGTCTGTTTCGCGCGCGTCAGCGGCTCGGCAAGCGGTTACAGGGTACATTCGAGGAATATTTCGACTCGTCGACCAAGCCTAATTTCTGTGTCGCGATCTTGGACAAAATTGCTCCGCTTCCCAAGCCGTCCGTGGCGGATTCGCCTGTTTCCAATGCGCATCGGTTGGCGCCGCTGCCGCTAGCTGCCGTTTTGAGCGTTATGCTGTTCGGCGGTCTTGCCGGGCTCTTTCCAACGGGTATGGACAGCGGCGCGTCCGAAGGGGCTATCAATGTGTCGCTGATTGATCCCGACTCGGATATTGAACTGGCGCAAGCGGACGTGCGGAAGAAACAAATCGATGTGTCAGTCAAACCGGCAAAAACGGAGGAACAGAAGAGTGTCGGCAGCAAAAGCGGCGCGTCGCCGTTGCACGTAATCGGCGGCGGTCGCGTTGATGATATCGTGGCGTCTCCGGACGGAAAACTGTTTGCCATCCGTACGCCGTTCGGATTGGAACTGCATCGCCCCGACGCTAACGCACCACCGGTAACGGTTGACACCACCGAACGTATTGAGTCTCCAACCTTCAGTCGAGATGGTCGGTTTTTGGTCTGGAATGGCGATGAACAGGTGAAGGTATGGGACGTTGAAGAACAGGAGACGGTTGCCGTACATTCGCTTGATTCCCTTAAGCGCACGCATCTGTTCAACATCGGATTAGAGTTTGCGACAGAACTCGATAATAAGGTGGTGTCAGATAATTTGGAGAGCGTTTTCGAGGAACACGGCATCCGGCTCAAAAGCCCGTACTTTCCGCGAGGCGCTCCGCGTTGGCGTCTTGCGCACCAAGATGGGCGCCATATATTCGACATACGAGAAATCGGTGATAAGCTCGGCGTATACACTTCACACAAGCGGAGGTGGCTTGACCGTCTCAACATTGCGCTTCATCCGAGAATGAAAGAGGTCGCTCTGGCGTTGCCTTGGCAAGGCTTGAATGAAAACGCCTTTAAACTGGCATTCGTTGATCCCGTTTCAGGAGAGGAGCTCCGTTCGTATGAATACTCGGATACTCACGGACTTCCCATACATGCTGTGCGATACAGTCCCGACGGGGAGCGACTGGTGGTATTTGAACATGACAAAGATAACTCCACTCGTCCAAAACCGCCGCCGCCTCGACTCGTTTTCCTCAATCCGAAGGATGGAAAGTTTATCCACACAATAGACATCCCGGACAACGTTGAAGGTTTGACTTTCGCATACAGCCCGGGAAGTCAATGGTTCGCCTACCGGGCATGGCGAGAGAGACGCGTCGATGTATTGGATACGAATGATTGGCAGGTTAGAAGAGTCTTCACGGTTCCCGGAGGACAGGAAAAATCGTATCTTTTCCCAACCGTCCATCCGCCCGATCCGAAAACCTCCATCTCGTTCTCTCCGGACAGTCGTTACCTCGCGCTAGGAGCCATGGTATGGGATTTTCGAACCGGGGACGTGGTTCATCCAGGCGTGGATCGCGCATCAAGCCAATTTCTTGATGATACCCACCTGCTGATTAGCGATGGATCGTCGGTCAGAACGCTGGACGTGGAGGGGAGTAGATTGGTGGAGCGCGTGAAGCTTCGGCACGGCGTGCTCTCGTGGACGGCGCATTTCCTGCCCGACGGTGATACGATTCTCGCCCAAGGCTGGTGGCACACGTCAATTTGGAAGGCGAGTACCGGCCGCATTGTCGATCCGAATGTCTTCGCGAAACGCTTCAAATTAGAATATTCGGTAGCCAGTCCGATAAACGACCGCGTCGCAAGTGTCGCGACATCCCGATTTTCAGAATTAGGAGACGACGCGAGTGTTCATATTGTAAACTACGGAATGCTAATCTGGTCGGCGCAAAAGCGCGAAGTGGTTAAGCGAATATTCCCTGACTTTAACATTCAATTTTCTGGATCGGCGACTGACGAGCTGCAAGCCGACTTTAACCGTGGCATGCTAAGAACCGATTTTCACCCTTATATGCTGGCATTCAACCCAAATGGGGACATGCTTGCTGTCGGGTATCGTAACGGTTTCGCAAGCGTGTGGGATATTTCGGAGCCCCGGAAATTGCATCGTTTTGATAATTTTACCACTTCGTTTGAATACGGAGACAGAACAATTGCCGACAGACTCGCAATGGTAAGCGCATTGGCTTTTAACCCGGACGGGAATCAACTTGCCTGTGGGGTGTTCGACGCCGTACGGATTTGGGATGTCAACACGGGAGAGCCGGTACAAGCATTGAAGATCCCGAACAGCGCTCTTCCCTTGTTTTTGCGGTTCAGTAAGGACGGAAAGCGATTATTCGCAGGGCTGATATCGGGGGATTTCGTGGTCTTCGATACCGCTAGCGGGATGGTCGTTAGAACGCTAAACCCCGGCTTCCAACCGCTGAAGGCGCCACAGATTCGGAAAATGATACCTGTGGACCTAAATACGGACACAACCTTGCTGGCAGTTGGTCGAACAGATTACGTTATCGAACTTATCGAAACGCAGGGATGGCAAAGCGTCGCAGAGTTCAAAGGGCATCGCGGCGACATTAGTTCACTGGATTTTAGCCACGATGGCACGAAACTGCTATCAAAGTCGAATGATGGAACGATGCGCGTGTGGAAAATCGAAGATTTTTGATGTGAGTCTTCCACTATAATAGTCGGGCAACTGGTATGCAAGAGAAGGCACGGTTGAAGATTGGAAAGTTGTAGGGTGGGCAGTGCCCACCCTACTACTTGGACGCGGGTTTAATCCGCCTTGCCCCTTGGGATAGACGCTCTCTTTGACCTGCCCATCAGTAGGAGGTAGCAGAACAGGATAACTCCCGTGGCGAACCCGAACCCAATCTTTACGATTGGCGGCAAACTTGAAGGCGATACGAAACCTTCGATAACCCCGGCAATGACGAGCAAAACAACGCAACCCCCGATGAGTTGGACGGCAACCTTCGCCGCGTCGGTCAACGCCTGTTTTCGGGTCAGTACGCCCGGCGCAATCAGTGCGTACCCCAGTTTTAGCCCGGCGCCGCCCGCGATAAAGATGGTTGTCAGTTCGATATAACCGTGCGGCGACACAAACGACCAGAGCGGCAAGGCAAGCCCATGAACGTGGCATAGCCCGGCGATTACGCCGATGAGTACGCCGTTGAGAGCCAAAATATATATTGTTCCCACCATGAACGTGATGCCGAGCGCAAATGCCGTAAAAGCCACTTTGATGTTGTTCGTCATGACAAACGAAGCGAAGAGATTTCTTTGAAGCGCCGGGACATCCGTCCACATCTCCTTGTCGTGGATGGTGTCGACGATGTGTTGCGGCGCGAGTTTTTCGGCTAGTCCGTCGTTCTCCAACGCCAACCAATATGTGGCGGCAAATCCGATGACGAACATCAGGAACGCGGCGACGACGAAGGGAAGGTTGGCGCGGAACAGCGTCGGGAACCCGGCAAGGAAAAAGTGACGTATGGCGTTCCGCTTCAGTGGGGAGGCTTGGTAGATGCCGGCATGGGCGCGCGAGACCAGCGTGTTGAGATACGGGACGCAGCGGTCGTCGGGAAAATCGCGGCGCGCCACCGCCAAATCCGACGCGACGCGCCGATACAGATAGCCCAACCGATCAAGTTGCGTCGGAGACATGTTATTGGCGCGGAACCGCCGGGTACGCTTCAGCGCCTCCTCCAGTTCCGACCATACGGGCTGTTTCTTGCCGAGAAATTCGTCTCGCGTCATATTGCTTTCCTCCTCGCGGGATCTTCTATCGCACTCGCTATTCACTCGCTTGATCGTAATGAGTAATGCGTAATGGGAATTCTATCGCACTCGCTATCCGCTCGCTTAATCGTAATGCGTAAGAGAATTAATTATACATCACGTGTCACGCATTACGCATTACGTTTCACGTATTACGTTTTACTTTACCCCAACAACTCGCGTAAATCCTGACATTTCAAATCAAGAATCCCGCAACCGACATGAGCGAACATCTATCTATCGAAACACCCGAACAGATTAAAATTACCTATAGCGTCGCGGGCGTCGGCTCGCGATTTTACGCCGCGCTCATAGATTTCGCCATACTCATCCCGATTCTTTTCGTCGGTTACTACGTTACCATACGCGCCATACTTGACCTGGACGAAAGGTACGGCAACTGGCTGGCGGCGCTTGCAGGGATTGCCACCTTCGTGCTTCAATGGGGCTACTACATGGTATTCGAGATGGTGATGAACGGCGGATCGCCGGGCAAACGTGCGCTCGGCTTACGGGTTATCAAGACTTACGGCTATCCGATCAGTTTCTCCGACTCCGCGATTCGGAATCTGGTGCGGATTGTGGATTTTCTTCCGCTCTTCTACGGCGCCGGTTTGCTTACCATGCTGCTGAACAAAAACTGGCAACGACTGGGCGACCTCGCCGCCGGCACGCTCGTTGTCAAGGACGAGACCGGAGAATCCCCGCATCAGGTGAAAGCGCCGACCGTTCGGAAGTCGAATTATGTCTATGCGGATTGGATTCAACCCGAACAAGTGACGGATGCCGAATTGATTGCGATACGGGAGTACCTCTCGCGTCGCGCCAGCCTTCCGAGATTGAACCGACAGCGCCTCGCTCGGACGATAGGCGCCCCCATCGCGCAGCGGATGACGAGCCGTGGCATGATTGATTACGACGTGTTTTTGGAGGAGGTTTATGCGCTGAGGATGAGATCGAATTCGGATTAATCATCAGAGCTCGTATTGTCTTCCTCCGACGTTGCCGTGGCGGAAAACGATTTCTTTTCGAGGATTGCCGCTCTGGGGGCGTCCCACCCCAAGATTTTATCCCCAAACTTCCCGACGCGCCACTGTCCGCGGCGGCTCCCGTCCATGCTACCGTAACTTTCGGCGCCCACACGATTCGGTTGCCCCACTGCCCAGTTGGTGTAGGTGACAGGCTCGCCGCTGCTCCACGCCCACTCGCTCGTCTCGAAGGTTTGTTTCTATTGGAGGTGGAGGCATGGTTGCTTGAAAACAAAAATCGGGATAATGTTCAGCCTGAGGCGTCTTTGTAACAAACTTTGGTTCACTTACACGGCGATAATTGACAATACTTTCAGGAAGTTTTCGTTTTGTATAGACGTATATTTCTAGCACACCCAGAAATGCATCCTCAACATTGCTCAGAGCCTTTTCAATAGTTTCTCCATCAGTCAAAAACTCGGGAAGTTCTTCGCAAGTTACAGTAAATCCTCCCTCAGGTTCGGATGTAAACAGCAATGTCAAACTAAAGGAAACCTCTAGAACCTTCCCTTTTTTCATTTTCATATCCTTGCAATTATAACTAACGATCAACCCTTCGGCAAAATACTTTTTGTAGATAGTTTTGCGTCATTTTCGGACATTTCACTCGTGCAAGATCGCCAACTATCCGTCATTGTTTAGCGGCGGGCTCTGAGGCGGTCTCTCTAACCTACTCCGACATGCCGCCTGACCAGCCATTTCGAAAGTAGGGACAACCCACCACGCAATTGAACGCAAATGACTGCGTCTATGGACGCCGTTTTTTTACTGACAACTTTATTGTACGTCATACTACACGAAAAAGTAAAGCAAAAATGAAACGAGCTTGATGTCAAAGTCTCGAATCCCCAGGTTGTCCGACACAAGTTACCCCCAACCTATGGGCGGCTGAAGAGCGCAAGTCTTGTGAATCCTTATTTGGGAGTGGGCAAGCGCGGCGTGATTAAGGTGCGTCCGTTTGGGGCGCGCAGCGCTTCAAAGGGGAGATCGTAGACGGATTCCAGTTGCGGGGGCGTGAAAACTGTCTCCGGCGTTCCAACGGCGGCGGCGATGCCTTCGCGCAACATGAGCGCCTTGTCGGCATACATGGACGCCAGATTCAGGTCGTGAATGGCGGCGATGACGGATTTGCCGGACCGCGCAAGTGATTGGCACAAGTCAAGTACCCCCACCTGATGGCGCGGGTCGAGATGGTTTGTCGGCTCGTCCAGCAGGAATAGACGGGGTTCCTGCGCCAGGATGCGGGCGAGATCAACGCGAGAAGCTTCGCCTCCCGACAGCGTTGGATAGAGGCGCTCGGCGAAGGCGTCGGCTTCCACCTGCGCCATGCACTTTCGCGCAATCTCCCAATCTTCCGCGCTCTCTTTGGCGCCATTCAGGTGGGGATAGCGTCCAAGCCGCACAATCTCCAGCGCGCGAAACGGAAAATTTACATCGCGCCTCTGTTGGAGGTAGGCGCGGCTCCGCGCCAGTTCTTGCGGGGAGTAGGCGTCGATGTCATGACCGAATAGTCTGATCGCTCCCTGTTGCGGCGCCAGTTCGCCGGAGATGAGGCGTAAGAGGGTGGATTTGCCTGCGCCGTTTGGTCCGGCAAGCGCCCAAAACTCGCCCGATTCGATTTTTAGGTCGATATCGCGGACGATCCACTTCCGACCGATGCGATAACCGACCTGTTCCAGTTCAACCATACACCACCTCTCTCTTGAATCTCAGTAGCAGCCAAAGGAAGAACGGTCCGCCGAGCAGCGCGGTGACGACGCCGACGGGCAGTTCGGCCGGGATGGCGACCGTTCGTGCGAAGAGGTCCGCGGACACGAGCAGAATGGCGCCGCCGATCGCCGATCCGGGCAGAACATAGCGATGGTCCGCGCCGCCCATGAGACGCAGCAGGTGCGGCACGATGAGTCCGACGAAACCGATTCCGCCCGCGGCAGACACGGCGGCGCCAACGCTCAAGGCTACTCCGAAGACCGCCCACCGTTTCAGCGATTCAGTCGAAACTCCGAGGTGATACGCCTCCGATTCGCCCAACGTCATGGCGTTGAGGGCGCGCGCAAGGCGAAACAACACGACCGCGCCAATGAGGGCGACGGGAAGTGTTACGGCGATTGCTCGCCAGGTTGCCCCGCCGAATCCGCCCAACAACCAGAACGTGAGGCTCCGAAGTTGCTCCTCGTCGGCGAGGAATGTCATCAAGCCGATGCCTGCGCCCGCGAAACTGTTGAGCGCGATTCCCGCCAGCAGCAGCGTCACCGTGGGAACACTTTCTTGGGTTTGAGCGATTTTCCACACGCCGATCGTTACAAGGATGCCGCCGGTGAACGCCGCGATAGGCACACCCCAGATTCCCAAGAGTCCGCTTCCGACGAGCACGATCCAGAATGCCGCTCCAAGCCCGGCGCCTGCCGTTACGCCGATTAACCCCGGATCCGCCAGCGGATTGCGGAATATGCCCTGCAGTGTGGCGCCGGAGATAGCCAACGCCGCTCCGACGACGGCTGACATTATTACGCGGGGAAATCGGACGTAGATTAGGACTTCAAAGCCGTCTTCGCGGGAAAGCAGAACGCGCGGGATGCGCCACGGCAGGATCTGATATGCCCCGATTCCCGCGGCGATACATAGCGAAACGGGGAGAATACAGCTAAGGGCGAGAAGGATATGTGTTCGGTTTTGCACGGCTTGTATGCGGTTGATAATTGTTCAAGGATATGTTACACTTATAATTCTAGAAAGAGGATAGGCATCTCAGGGACTATTCCGAATCTATAAGTTACAAGAGCCGTCGGTTTGTAGTAGTGCAATTCATTGCACGTCCCGCATTGGCTGTAACATTTAGATTTTGAATTAGTATAAGAACCTGTTTGAATAGTAGACAATTGAGGTTAGTGAACGTTTTTCTGTCGCGGAAGAAACCGAGTTTTGAGGAAAAAACTCGGTTTCAAGGCAAATGGAGTTCTGGTATAATGGTCGATCCAAAAGACATTCAGGCAACCTGCGATGATATCGTTCGAGAGTTTGCTCCGCTGAAGATTATCCTCTTCGGTTCTTACGCTTACGGAACGCCTACCGAGGACTCGGATGTCGACCTGTTGGTCGTGATGCCTATTCCAGCATCGCAGACCCGCCGCCTAGCGGTGGAGATTCGGCAGCGAATCCCGCGCCGTTTTCGCATGGATGTGGTTGTCCGTTCGCCGGAAGAAATCGCCTACCGCGTTTCGCAAAACGACTGGTTTCTCCGAGAAATCACTCAACAAGGGAAAGTGCTTTATGAAGACGTTGACGCCGGGAATGGGAACGACTACTCTCCCTTCGCAACGAAATGTCCTTCCGCTTCATAAATCCCCCGAAACAGGTCAAGCGCGGCGCGGCCGCAACGGGGACCGAATCCCGACAAGTACAGCCCATCCATGGCGACCACTCGCTTATTCCTACCCGCGGGTGTCTGCGCCAGACCGGGCACTTTTAACAACCCTTCAACTCCGCCAATCGATTTCAGTCCCGACTCAAACAGCACGTAAACATCCGGCTGCGCGGCGATAACCGCTTCCGCGGTCATCGGCTTCGTGCCTTTGATTTTGCCCGCGGCGTTTGTTGCGCCGACGATATCAATCATCGCGCCGGGAGCGGAACCTTCTCCGAGCACGAAGGCGGTTTGCGGTCCGCGCAGATAGAGGAACAAAGCCTTCCGTTTCGGCTGCTTCTCGCGCATGGCGAGTTTCGATTCCAGCGTTTCGATCTGTTTCTCTAAAGCGGAAATCAACTCCTCCGCTCTTTCTTGGCGATTGACCGCCGTTCCGATGGTGCGGAGACGTTGTTTGGCTGCGTCGAAGGTTCTCGGCTCCTTGAGTAGCAGTACCGTCACGCCGGCGCTGCGCAGTTGCTCGACAACCTGGGGCGGTTTCACGTCCTCGCGACCGATGACCAGCGTCGGCTTCAGAGAAAGGATTCCTTCGGCGTTGAGCCGGTACTGGTAGCCGACGGATGGCAACCGTTTCTTTACATCCTTGGGATAGGTGGACGATGCGTCGCAGCCAACGATGTTCGCATCAAGTCCGAGCGCAAAAAGAATCTCGGTGACGCTGCCGTTTAGTCCGATGATTCGCTCGGTTGAGTTGATGGTGACGGTTTCGCCGTTGGCGTCGGTCACCTCGACAGGCTGCGCCGCGGCGGCGGATGAAATCAGCAGCAACAGCGCCGCGACGTATTGTATTTTCATTGTTGGCTCCTTCAATCGAAAATGAGGTAACTGTTAAAATTGACGGCTCCCATCGGGTTGATGGACATACTCAAACGTGATGAAGCCACCGTCTGTTTTGTTCGCATTGTCTTTGTAGAAGCCGACAAAGCGGAGTTTGGCGTACGTTCCATCCGCCGCTTGAACGACGAAAACTCGGTTCTCCAGTGGCAAAATCCAGTGGTTCGGGGGACCGGTGTAGATGTACCATCCCTTCTCGCTTTCCGCGACGATAGCGAGGTTCGCGTCCGAATCGGCGGCGTACCCGCTGGCAGGCGCCTCTTTCAGGTCGCCAAACGCCGCGTCCGTAAGCATAACGGCGCGCCCCTTTCCCGCGCCGCTGACGCCACCGTTGAGTTTGACCTTCGTGCGTTGAAAACCGAGGTCCCAATCCATTGAATTATTCGGGGCGGCGACTTCTACGACGCCGCGTTTCGTGAACGAGAAATAGGTCCACGACTCTCGGCTTGCGGCGTCAACCGTGAACGTGACGGCGTCTTGGACGGGCTGGGCGACATCAACTTCCTCATCACTTCCGCAACTGAAATAGAAAAATACGCTAAGATAGAGAACTGCCCAGACAATCAGTCTCCAAGTAGTTAGGGTTTTCACTGTTATCCTCCTATTGGTTGTTCCAAATGGCAAGTTATACCATTTCTTCATAATGCAAGTGCATTGATTACGTGGATTAATTAAAGTAACTTCCGTAGCGTAGATTGAGAAGCCTTGACTTCGCGCAAGGTCGGCGGGGCAAGATGCCCCGACTACGGAGAGCCAATAAAATAATTTAGACATCATACGCACGATCATTCGCGCGAAATGGCATTAGACAGATATCGGGATATCCATATCTGCCAGAGTCTTGGCGCTATCATCGTTCAATACCAACATGGCTTGCCCGATGGTACCGGCAACTTGATAAAAATCCTCCGGAGACATGGCGACGTCAATGCCTCGGTATTTGAGATGGATATGCCCTGCAAGGCATTGATAAACCGCGCACACATTGCAGTTTGACAGGCACTCTCTCGTGTGTTTCATTTTCTTGGTTTCCTTTCTTGATTGTATCAGCGGCTGGATTAGTCATCCTTTACCACCGAGTAGATGCGTATAGAGCAAGTAAAATTGAGAAACAGGTAATTGACAAACAAGCCGATTTTCTTCCGCGTCGGCATAGGACAAAGCGCATGATCAGTTGGAGCAGATAAAGCAACCACACAACACATGCGCACGACAGTTGACGGGACCAATCGCCGTCCTGATTGTCGAGCGATAGAAGGACGGTGAGCAACCCGATAGTTGACAGTGATAGCCCGACAATAACACTGAGATAGCAAATCCTGTCCAACCTTTCAAGCGGCGGCAGGTGACAGAATATTGATACGAATCGTTTGCGTTTGAGTTGAATTTCTTGAATGAGGTAAGTCACCGAGGCGGCGCACGCGCACGCAAATGCCCCGTTCGCCAGCAGGAGCGTCCTTGACGATAACCGCCAAGAAAACGGATGCAATATGGTTGTGAAAAGGATTAGCGCGGCGGTGAAGAATAGTGAGGTGAAACCGACCAACCCCAAGAACTGCGTTTTCCTGTGTACCATCTATCCCTCGCAAGGTGAAATTGATTGTGGGAGACCAAGCTTCAATATGAAAATTTATCCTCCGCAATGTCTTGGAAGGTTGGAAGCGCGGAAGGCTGGAAGGTTCCCTTCCGCGCCATCCACAGCCGTTTGTAGCCGATGGTGATTCCGCCGTTTTTTATAAGTAGGGAATAACGATCGTTATTCCCTACAAGAGCGCATGTGACATGCTGGTATCGCCGAAAACAAGCGTTCCTATTGCCTAAGTTCTGTCGTATAGTCGGCTCAGTAGGTTAACGAGAGCCCGCCGTAGAACGATCGCCCGGCAAACGTGTAAAAGGTCGGAATCTTGAAATCGAAAATGTTGTTGACGCCGACCGAGGCTTTGAGCCAGTCGAGTATCTGCTTGGAGCCCCGAATGTTCCACATCCAGTTGCTCGGCGCGTACTCCTCATCCTCAAGTACCTTGTCGCCATCGTCATAAAAGCCCCACCTGCTGGCGTAACGCCCGCGCAGGTCCAGATTGAAGCCGAGCTCCTCGTTCGCATAATTCAGTTTCAGGTTGCCGCTGTGTTTCGAGCGATTCAGCAGCGTTAAGCCGGTTTCCTTGTCCTCCCCGTTGAGATAAGCGTAGCCGATTGCCGCGGAGAAGCCGCTGACGGAACGCGTCGCCAACTCGACTTCGACCCCTTCAGTGAACGCCTCGCTAACGTTGAAATATTGGAATTTGCTCCCGCCGAGCGCGCTTGTCCCAACGCGCTCCGCTTCAATGAGGTTTTTCAGATTATTCCGATACGCGTGCAGCCGCCCGAGTAACGCTGATCCGAACCGGTATTCAAGCCCAAGATTCCAACTGTTGGACGACTCCGGTTGAAGCTGCGGGTTTCCGAGTACCTGATAGCCGGATGTCGGGTTGCTGAAATCGAGATAGAGGTCTTTGAAATCGGGGGCGCGGAAACCTTGACCGTACGAAGCGCGAACCGTGAAATCGCCGGTTGCGCGATATAATCCGCTCAATTTCGGACTGAAATGCCCCCCGAATTCGGAGTGATGGTCGATCCGTCCACCAACGACGAGCGCGAGATTCCGCGTTGGCTGAAATTCGTTTTGGAAGAAAAGCGATTCGGTCGCGACATCTTTTTCGCCGCCTGTAATGCGCTGTGATTCAAGGTTTTCAAGAATCAACTCCGCGCCGACAGTTAGCTGGTTCTTCGCCCCGAGCGCCGTATCAAACTGCAGCTCGCCTTTGATCAGGTCCTGAATCGTGATGTTTGAGGACGCGGTGAGGGCGGTCCCACGGTCGATAACAGTCGATTCATCGCGATAGCGCGTGGCGTAGATCTTGCCCGTCAACTTTGAACCCGAACCGGGGCGATATGCCGTTCCGACAGTCGCGCCGAAGTTATCAATATCGCCGAGACGGTCGAAGACCACGCCGCCGTTTTCGCTGACACCCTCCTGCGCCTGAGCGAAATACTGACCCGAAAACAGGAGTTTCGCTCGCGGTGTAAGTTGGTACTCTGCCCGCGCCGATTGGATGAAATTCCGATACCCGTCAATCGTAGTGGAGGGATCTGTCTCATCCAAATCAATCGGGTTTCGACGATTTGCCGCAAGCGTCATCAGCGCGTTGAGCTTGTCGCGTTTGAATTCGACCGTACCGCGGCTGTCAATTGTGTTGTGTTCCTCAAGGTTGTTCGTAAGTTGAACGGCGAATGGAGATGTGGCGCGGCGCGTGATGACGTTAATGACGCCTCCCATGGCAGCGCTGCCGAAGAGCGCAGATGAGGCGCCCTTGACAATCTCAATCCGATCGACGTTCTCGACGGGAATGCGCGCCAGGTCAAGTTTGCCCGCGATCCTGCCAACCTGCGGTTCCCCATCAAGCAGGATTAAGATGTAATCGGAGGCGAGCCCTTGCAGTTGAACGCCATCGCCGTGAGCGTCGCGATGAACGACGATTCCCACATGATGCTCAAGCGCCTCGCCAATGTTCTCCGCGCCCGTCGATTCAATCTCGCTTCGCGTAATGACTTCGGTGATAACCGGCGCGTCTTTCAGCAAGCGCTCGGTTTTGGTGCCGGTGATCACAATGTTGTCCATTTCAAAGATGTTAGCCACTGATGTGATTTCGGGGCAGCTCAACCCCACTCCGCCGAGAAGCACAAGGGTGAAGAACATACGTAACCTTCGATCTCGTAGCCGCATCGTTTTACTCCTTTCCGCGTAATTGGCTTGACAATCGCGGCGCGGTGACTTATCCTAATAGGAACAGAAAAGGCGACGGGGGCACAAAATCCCCCGTGGACTGGTAGATAGAGAATCGGGAAATAGCTAACAATTGGCCGTTGGGAGCTGTCCCTTTTCTATCGTGCGCCTTTTCTGTTTCAGTTTATGATTATGAGTCTCAATCTCAATAGCAACACACGGCGTTACGTCTGCGCCGTGTTAGTGAACATTAAATGGTCCGCCGCTCGGTTCCTCCTCCAGATCGGGGCGGGTTGAATCCAAGAAAACTTCGTGAAGTTCCAGTTTGTTCGATCCGGTAAAGGCTTCCGAGGGAAGCGTTCCGGACTGGGCGTGTCCCTTTCGGAATTCTTCGGATTCCACCCAGTTCTCGAAATCCTTCCGTGATTCCCAAAGCGTAAATACGATGTAGGGATCGTCGTCATTCACAGGGCGCAGGACTTGGTTTGAGACGAAGCCGGGCATTCCGTCAACGAGCCGAGCGCGATTATGGAAGCGCTCTTCAAAGGCTTCGGCGTACTCCGGAGCGACATAGATTCGGTTTGCAACGGTAATCATCAGAACCTCTCATTATTGATATTGAGTCTCATTATCATCTAAGGTTGCCACAAAACAGATTGATAAAAAGTTACAAGAAAAATATGGTCACACACAACATTAAATGATAGAATAAGGAAAATACGCGCAGATTATCGAATTTCCATAGTCTTAATTTCATATTATATACCATCCATAAGATATATGCAAGTAAAAACATTGTGAGTATCTGAAAAATCGCAATTCACGCAATCATTGATGAATGTGCGATAATTACACCTTAGCACACTTAGACTAGATGCATGAGACAGACAATCTCACTGCGAGGCGAATAAACTCAGCAACGATAATCGGCGCCAATGCTTTGTGACACTAATTGTCCATGGCTACCGTGGCTGGTCATGAATTTGTTTAGATTCGACATTCAAGCTATGTCTTCAATTGTCATCGTCAATGCTACCGACCTATCTGTCATTGATGAGATTAAACATATCGCTGATCGATACCGGCCTGAACTAGGTTTTCACACCCGTCAGGCTTATGTGGACAGTGCCAATAAAGGCGAACTTTTAATAGCGAGAAGTAATATCGAAGTTGTCGGCTTCGCACGATATCACCATAGACGAGACAATAAAACAACGCTTTATGAAATCGCGGTTTTACCTAAGATTCGAGATAAAGGAGTTGGTCGTCGATTGGTGGATGCTTTGATTGCCGACTGTCAACGCGTCTCGTCACGGTGTCTTCGGCTAACATGCCCTGTAGAATTGCCCGCGAATCGTTTCTATAAAGCGATGGGTTTCATTCGTTCAGCATCCCGCAGTCGTCCTGGAAAGAATCGGCCACTATATGAATGGGAATATCCAGTTTTGCCCAATCGCAAAATTACCTTTGTAGCATCACTAACATCAGTATCTACCGACCTGAAGCAGTTGATCCAGTTGTGGGAAAGAGAAGGACCAACTGGGAAACCGTTTGATAAGTGTATCATCACGCCGCTCTTTATCGCGCGCAAATCTTTCGAATACGTTCAATACATGCATGAGCATTGGGGAATTGACGTTATCTTCGACTCTGGTGGATTCTACGTTCAGCAGGGAAAAATATCATACGATGAGTTATTCTCAAATCTGCTTGATTTTTACCTTAAACACAACTGGGCAACAGCGTATGTGCTTCCCGACTTTGTGCCAACATCAAGGCATTCTCCCGAGGAGGTAACCGAGAGAGTTTATGTTACCGCCGCCGAGAGCGTCAGATTCCTGGCGAGACTTCCGGTTGACCTTCAGTCTCGATCCCTCGGGGTATTACAAGGTCACACGCCCCAACATCTCAAACACTGTTTTGATGCCTACATGGACGGTGGTTTGGAGAACATTGGTTTTGGCAGTTTTGATACAACCGGTCTCAACGCAGAAATTAATCTGTTAACCGCTGATACTGAAAGTCGTCTTGTTTTTGTACGCGACCTCATTCGGCGTGATTTTCTTAATGGAAAGATTGTGTCACCACCTGACTTACACCTCTTCGGCGTCAGTTCTCCGAATATAATAAACCAGTTCAAAGATTACTTGGCAACTAGCTTCGACAGTTGCGGTTGGCAACGCACAGCGGGGTTTGGAAATGTTTATCTGCCGTTCATGGGACGGCGGAATGTAAGTCATATGTCGACTGCCCTGACAGTAAACAAGGGCATGACTGCAAAGGAATTTTACGCGGAATGCGAACGTACGGGGCATTCATGCCCGTTCTGCCAAGATTTTCTTAGGCTTCAAAACGACCGGCTTGTACGAATGTGGCACAACGCAATTGTTTTTTGTGATATGATGAAGAATATAAATCAAGTTGAAGACAGTAAAATCCCAGTTCAACTTGGAGAATTGGACTGTTGAGTAAGAACCGCGAACACACGTTAGAAGAAAACTGCAGATGAAATCACGAATCCATGTTTTTCATACAAAGCACGACTTCAAACCAAAATTGGGTTGGGCGGCGTTTCAATTATTAGCCGAAATTAACTCTGATGGAATTTTGCCCGCTGATTTGTACAGCATCGCAAAAACGCTTGGCTCACCCTTAACTCAGCGTTCTGACTTGACTAAACTGCTCGCTTCTATGCAAGATGTCGGGTTGACCGTAAGAACCCAAGATGGTGTTGCCCTTTCTGAGGCTGGGAAGATGCTTGCGAACGGGCTTGGCTGCTATGAAGTAGGTTTCCGCGCGGCAGTTCACTGCCTTTATGCGTGGAAGTGGCTCTGGGAGCGGAACTCTCAGGTGGCTTCGCCATCATGGAGTTATCGTCAGGTATTAAGACAAATATTGAGTTCTGGACCAGAAGGGATTGATTCGGATGAAATTGTATTACGATTGGTATCTGTCGCCGAGGAAAACTTTAATACCGTAAAGGTCTCATTTAGCAGGTCAAGTGTGATCGGTGTTACCACGTGGCTTGAATCTCAAGCATTACCGTTAATTAAAAGAGAAGGAAAACGCATCCTGCGCCGGAATTCTCTTGTTCCTATGACTGACACTATGCGCCTTCATCTTGCTGCACTCTGCGCACTCGAGGGTGGTGAAGTATTGCTGAATGACAAGAATATGCAATTGCTGGCAGAATCCGTTCTAATCCGACCAAACGAACTAGCGAGCCAAATCATAGATTTCATGCGTGACAGTGAGGAGTTTCTGTTGGTACGATCGGTGCCGAATCGCGTGATTTTCAAAGGCACAAATGATCTATTCGTTGGATGGATACTTAAAACTACCACATAAACACAGAATAAACAGATAGTCATAAAGAACACCCATGCAAAACAATGATGAAGAAATCGTGCGATATTTACCTATCGCAGATACTATCGGTGGTACGGTTGCGCGGCAAGATCCCAAAGGGACGCTTGACCATTACAACCATCTTGCTAACCAACTTTGGTTGTCATCAGAAATTAGTGATGTCGCGGATGGCGTATTTTCAAGAGTACAACAAGGATACATTACATGGGGAACTCTAAGTGGACCGTACGGATTTGGCAAAACGGCCTCCGCAATTGCTATGTGGGCACATGCGAAGGATGCTGAGTTTTTAGCAATTCCGCCACTGTCGTGCACCAATTTTGACGAACTGGCTTCCGGTATTGCCGCGCTTGCTGGCGAACAGAACCCGAAAATCAAAAAGTCGGTCAATAAACTATTTCAAGATGTCTTTACAGAGGGGCTAAATCCAATGGTGAAAGAAGATGCCAAACGTTACTCTGTGCCTTCTCGAAAAGTTCGTCAAATCTATCAAGATAAGTTTTCTGCGGGCCAGTTCACATTAGACAATCACCCCCGCCGAACGGTTGAATTTCTGTCAAAACTTGGAGTGCTTGCCGCGAAATATTCAAATGGCTTAGTGATTATCCTTGATGAACTCCAGCAGTTGCTCGGTCCTCTTGATGCCCGTACAATTCTTCAATTCCGTGAATTTGTCTGGGGAATGCGTACGGAGCGCTCGCCCTGTGGTGTTATTCTTGCATTGGACTCGCTGCTTGAAGCGAGATTAGCACGTTGGGCGGCGGACATCCTTCACAGAATTCGCGAAAATGGCCCCGCGCTACAACTGACTGACATTTACACCCGCGAATTCCCCGCGTGGTTATGGACACAGTTAACTAACGGCAACGGGAAACCTGCATCTATCTACGAATCGGAGGCGTTGTCGGAAAATGTCCTTTCTTCTCTCGGTCAGCTTGTTGAGAGGCCAGACCTTGCTAATGGCCCAAGAACCGTTGTGGATGTCTTTACCCGGGCAGTGATTCACTATCAAAAATCAGGATCCAGTTACGACGTACCTAATCTCGTTAGCGATGTTCATCAAGGTAAATTTCGTTACTTCGGGGAAGGCGCAAAAATGCAAACTGCCCTAACCCACATCCTATCGGACGAGTGGATTGTTCAAGATGAGGGGCGAAAAAGACTAGTAACAACGCTAGCAGCCTTCCCGCAGGGCTGTTCTCAAGAAACACTTCAACGCTACCTACCTGATAAGAAGCAACTCAAGAAGACTAGATCTGAATTGTTTGCCCCACTGCTAGTTGAACTTTCTGAAGGTTTAGCCCTAGAGCGATTGCAGCAGGTTCGTCGAATTAATTCCGATTGGGAGCAAATTCTGTCACGCTGTTGGGAAAACTTACCAGCGCTTGATGCTTTAGTCGCACAAACCCCAGATATGATTTTAAGAATTCTGGTTTCGAAACTTTTTCCCGAAGGGACTCCTGCGACTCCGGAATGGGAGCGGCTCTCTGACGAATCAAGCGTTGTATTGACCGGTTGGCATAGGCTCCGTGGATCTCTTGATGAAAACTATCCCCAAAGAGAAATCGCACTATGCGTGACTGACATTAAACCGGATTCTTGGCCGCGGGATGTAGATTTCTGTATTGCGCTCGTGTGCGATGCTAGTACAGATCTTGATGTTGCACCCTATGCAGAATTGGTGGAAAAGGATGACGCTTGTTTGATCTTAATGCAATTGCCCATATTAAGACCTTTGACAGATCGAATTCCTGCCGATCTACAGCGCTACGAAAAATATATTCAACCAGAGCCGTTTCGGCCTGTAACGATTTTGACCGCGCTTCATGACCTTGAAACATTTCTAGGAAACCCAGTTGTCAATTCTATTGATACCTCACCTCGTCCAGAAGAACAAGCTGAAAAAGAACGAGTTTCCGCTTTTTCTGACATTGCAGTGGATTTTATCCTTCGCGAACTTCTAGCGGGATTGGTAGATATAGGAATTGGTTCACCAGTTTCCTTGCGAGGACCGGAGTTAATACGCGCGCTATTTACCCAAGCGTGTCATCGCCGCTTTCCACAATACCAGACACTGATGGGAACAACTAAATGGAGGGACATTCTATCAAATTATCGGGAGGGTGTGAAATCAAACAGGTTGAATATGGCGCAACGTCAGGGGCTTGAACATATCACTATGTCCAAGAGCGAGATATACGAAACTTTGTTCGGTCAAATGAGTACCGCAGCCGGCGACAGCTTCATCAAGAAACTAGGACCGTTCGTTACAGTACAGAAAAGTTCTAAATCATTTTCAATTCGTTTGGCAATGCATCCTGCGGAAAATGCCCTCTTGGCTTATTTAAAGAAATTTTCCTCTCATGGATTCATACCTCGCGATGCTGCTGTTGAATTCTTGCGACATCAGGGCTATATAGAGGCAGAAACGGAAGAAATTATCAAAATTCTTATTGCGAGAGAATGCCTGACAACAGATTCTAATGGGGAGATCCGATACATTCCAAATCCAGAAATTGAACGCGGTCGCTTGCTGGAAGAGATTGCTGACATTAACGAGGAACTCCGTCGCTTTGAGATAACCGATTGTATTGACTCAATAAGCCAAAATGCTTCCATAACCGAGTTGCACAAATACCTCCAACAGCAGCTAACGCGATTGGAATACCTTGTTGGGGGACAGGTTAAGGATTTGGAAAATCGTATCAATTCTCTTCAGGACCTGATTGGTGTCGTAAGCGCTGCCATCATCTCCACAGCGTGGCTAGATTCAGATTTGAGTACACATCTGAAAGGCGTAGCGACTAGACTCAGGAAATCCCAAGAAAATCTTCTGAAGACCTTACGCAAGGAATTGAAACAAGCTTCGAAAGAACTTGAATCTTCTTCAGGCTCTGCAGATGTAGAATGGGCGACTGTACAACAAGAAAAAAATGAGCGACATCTCAACGGCTTGCACAAATTACAAGCGCGTGTGAAGCGATTCGAAACATTGGTAGATTCACTTGCGGCGTGGAAAGAATTAAACAGCCAACTCTATTCAACCGATGCGCTGTGTGCCAAGATAGCTGGAACAGATGCCTCTCCGGCACAGGCCCTTGCTCAGTTAGTTAGTGAGTTCAAAGAGCGTTTTGCAACCCATTTATGGACTCCCCTGGAATCGTCAAAAGAGTTTTTTGAGAAGTTGGGGAAGATACAATCCGAAGTCCAAGGACTGCTTTACAGTTGCGTCCAGTCGTTCAACAGAGAGTTAGAGGAGATTAAAAACCGATTTGGCCCCCTATTACCCCCAACGTTACCTCCGCTGTTTGATGTATCAGTAGAGGAAGATTTGGATGATGGTTCAATCAATGAACAATTCCAGAAATTGTACCGGTGGGCTTTGGAAGGATTTCGAACGGTTCTCATCGAATGTCAACACAGTAAAAAGAGCGGCGCCCAATGGCGGAGTCCAGATAACGATGGCAAGAATTGGAAGAAGCTGGAAGCACAGATTGAGGCAGGGTTTCAAAAAGCCGGACCGCTTCATGATTTTAAAAAGGTTAAGAAAATTGGCGCAGCTGTCCTGTTATTGCAACGCGGTTTTGATTCTGTGATAGAAAACGAAGCGATCTTTGGATTGTATGCTGCACCAGACAATCCACCTGATTTCAATAGGTTAAAACGGTTATTTAGAGAAGGTAAAGTCCATATTCACATTAAGCCAAGAACTTGAGACGAAAGAGAGTTCCTTCCTGAAGATTGGAAATTACGAGGTAAAAATGGCTAACTATGACGAATGGAACAAGGCGATCGTTGAATATTTCGTCAGTGGCATACCAAGTGGTGCAACCGTCTATTTGAGTGTGGACGAACAAGTAATCATAGATATTGGCACCCGATTTGAACAATCAGAGACTAGTGATGTGGACTGGGTTGAAGACTTTACTGAGGCAGTTAGATCCGAGTTTGTGATTGGAAACAGAATTTTCTTGCGACAAATTTCCGGTTACCAATCAGATCACACCCCGCGATGTGTCGCTTTTTTGGCGACGATGGTTTTGGCCGCACACCACATGATTGGAGAAGAAACTGAAGATGAAATCATTGCACCGATTAATTTTTTTACGCGTTTGCGCCAGGTTCTTCGTTTGCCAGAGCAAGGAGGTGGTCGTCCTGAGGGACTACTCCCGGTCGGCATTGAGGAAAACTTGTGGCGAGTTTGGAACTCGTGGTTAGTCGGAAATGGTTGTCTTCCGTCTGCTGATCGCGGACAGACCATTCCTGCCAAGTTTATCAACTATCCACTATCTCAGACCTTGCTTAGGGAGGGAGACAAGGAAACCCTTGAGCATCTTTTTCGCAATAAGGAAAATTCAGGTCAATTAAGCCGTGCTTGGGATAGAGACACTTTAGGTTCTTGGGTACGAAAACAGCAATTCAATTCAAAACATCTCACAAAGTTGATTCAAGAGAAAGAATTCAGACGATATGACGCAATTACTGACGCCATCCACGACGTTTATAGTTCTATCGAATGGGACCAAAGCATGCCTCAATCCCAGTCTGATAGTCGTTCAATAGTGCAACGCCGCCTGACTGCGCAGTTGTATCGAGTTGAAGACTTTGTTACCGGAAACATTGATTATTGTCTTTATCCGCGTCAACCGAGGAAGTTTGGTGCAGGGGCGTTGGAAGTTATTCACAATGACGGGCGTGCATGTGCATTGCGAGAGGAACGCCCCGGGTGGTTCATGCCATTGTGGCCCGAAGATATAGCTGGCGGTGCATGCTACAAAGTGATTGGACATTCCCAAATTAAGGAGCTCATTTTGCCGGAGCGCAACTTTTGGATTCTAGTTCGCGATCCAGATAACGAAGCGTCTGGAGTTTTTGCTGGTTGGAAGCACCCTGGACTTGGAGAAACATTCCTCCTTCTTTGCCGAAAAGAGTATGCCGAACAAATGAATCTCTTCAGACAGGAAGACCTGCTCCATTGGCACCACGATTGTTCGATCGATGATGAATGGGTTGAATATCGGGAATGCATGATTGTCTCCCCGAGTTGGGAAGATAGCATATTTCTGCAACACCAAGATCTCTACAATGCCTTAAAGCCAACTGTCTCGGCGACAATTTCCATGAGGGGAGGGCTAAGAGTACCTGCCCAAGGTGGATGGCTGGAAGGATATCCGCCTGAAATGACAATTGCTTCCTTTGACGATAGTGTTGAATTAAAGCTACTGGACAAATCTGATCCCGACACACCGGATACGGCGATTATGGACCGGACAGTTGACACGAATAAACCAATGGGTTTGCCAGTCCTTGACCCCGGAAACTACCTTCTTGAAGTCCATAATTTAGGGGAACCCATCGCCCAAAGGGTACTCCGAATTTTGTCATGGGATTCACTGGATTGCAAGAAACCCGAACAACCATTCTTGATAGGTACTGGGGTATTTACACTACAAGGAGCTATTATCAGAGTGAACGAAGAGGCATAATATGGAACGGCGATATGTTGGTGTGCTCACGGTAGGCAGACTAGCAGACGTTTTTGATAAAATCCACCGCATAGTAAAAACGCAAAGACTCACGCGTATCATTCCCTGTGTCAAATTTGAGAAAAGGGCGCGCGGTCAATTTTATGTTTTTCTTGCTGTCGAAGATTCAACGGAAACACTCCTTCCCAGATCTGTGGAAATTGTTCTTGAATTAGCGGGCCTAAGGGGTGTGAAACATTGGCCGTTGACACCTGGGCAAATTCAATCGATGACAGGTGGGACCGAACTTGAAACTCACAGCCTCAATGCGCTCAAATATAATTCTCTATGGTCTAAGGATGTGGGGGACCCCTTTGACTTATCCGATTCACCATCTCATGAAGAAGACATAGACGACAGCTCGGTCGGCGAACGATTTAACCGATTACTCAACTGGCTTTCCGCTAATGCAGAGGGCACTTGGCAAACTTTTGCACGGGTCTGTGATATCTTGCAGTTAGCAGGCAACGTAAGAGATGCTCGGTCAATCTTCAGACGTTTAATCCTTCTCGGTTACATTGAAAGTTCAAGCGATGGACAAAAATGGTCAATATGCCCAGCGACTTTGGTGCAATGTGCAACTGAACCGGAGGTATGTTTTCTGACTGGGCAGCGGATACCAAGGTTGATTAAACAACTTGACGCACGTTGGAACTTTGAATACCTCCCACAGCCAGGTAACAAGGGGCCTTCACGCGTGAAAGTTCATATTAACCCTTCAGTAGATTCCTTCGTTAATGAGTTGCAAGTAGAATCCGTCGGAGTTGCTTCTGTCCAATTGGCTAGTTTGTTGCCAGATTTGGCGGGTTGGAAGGCCACCCTTCCCTGCATTGACCGAATCAGCACCACACATTATGACATAGAGATTTGGAATGGTAGTCGATTTAGTTCTTGTGATACATTTTATGAAAGAAATGGGCAGTATTTCGGTGAATCGGGCATGTATCGCTTGACTCGAGGGAGTGATAGGAATGCTTATCAATTTGTTCTCTACCTAGATCAACCCAATCAGCGATGGTTGCGGGGAGATTGGTATGGTTTACGTTTCCTTGCGTATGATTCCGTTGGCCGGGACTTTGAAGTGACCTATGATTCCAGTACAGACAATCTGCTGATATCTGTAGATGAGCGTTGGCCAATGCTGTATGAAAGAGCATTGGTCCTTGCGTCAGGCTGTTTACCAGAGCGTGCTGAAAATTCAAAATGGCTCAAGTATTCAGGCATATCTAGCGAATTGGTTCAACTACTCACCACGAAACTGAATGTCTCAATCAGGGAGATTTAAAATGCATGACCTTGTTGGTGCTTACGAACGGATGAATCAGGTTTACCAGTGGTATATAGAGAGCGCTTTTCCATTGCGATATCAAGCTCTCAGTGAAGAAAGAAAAAAATTATTGTCCCGAGAGGGAGTTCTTTCTCAACCACCACTGTTAGAAACAATTCCTGTCTATCCTACATCAGGTTTGGATATACAAAGGGCAAGCCAGCATTTACCGAATGAATACCAAGACCTGCATTGTCTCGCTCAAGCCTTGTTTCCCAAGGGCAGAGAACTTTGGCAGCATCAGTGGGACAGTCTTAACGCGGTTATCAATAATAAACGTGACATTGTTGTAACCACAGGGACAGGATCTGGAAAAACGGAATGTTTTCTGTTGCCGCTTCTTGCAGAACTCGCACGGGAGTTGAGTTCATGGCCAGTCTGCCCTGAACCACCCATAGAACGTAAATGGTGGGAAAATGAGAAAGTAGGATGGCAAAGTCAGTGGCATCATACTGGACGAAAGAAAGAAGGATTACATGCCATTCGCGGTTTGATTCTCTATCCACTCAATGCGCTTGTGGAAGACCAATTGCGTCGTCTCCGAAGCACACTTGATTCTGACAGCAATCTTGGTTGTAACATCCATCATTGGTTAGATACTCAACAAGGGAGAAACCGTATTCTGTTTGGGCGGTATACAGGACAAACACCTGTTGCTGGGGAACCAGGGGGCGCCAATTCAACAAAGCGTCTGCGTGCCCGTTTGCAGGAAATGGCGAATACAAGTGTGGATATTCGCCAACAATTGGCAAAGCGTCCGGACATGGATTCGGATATCTTATACTACTTTCCGAACATTGATGGCGGCGAGATGTGGTCTCGGTGGGATATGCAGGATACTCCTCCCGATATTCTTATTACTAATTACAGCATGTTGAATATAATGTTAATGCGTAGGGTTGAATCGGATATCTTCGAACATACGCGAGAATGGCTTGCTGGTGATTCAACACGAAGGTTCTTTCTCATTATTGATGAACTTCATGCTTACCGAGGAACTCCCGGTACAGAGGTAGCCTACATTTTGCGCCTGCTTCTTGATAGAATTGGCTTGAATCCCAATTCAGATCAGTTGGCTATTATGACAACTTCGGCAAGTGTGATTGATGACGACAAGTCCAAAGTGTTTCTTCAAGAGTTTTTTGGTCGCGATGCTGAGCGTTTTCAAATTATCTCGGAGAATCAAGATCCGCCGGAGCAGAACGCACATCTCAGAATGCGAGACTACCGAAAAGCTTTTGAAAGTTTATCTGAGATTGTCCAACCCGATCCGCTTGACCCCATGTCACCGCCCAATCCGACGTCGCCGGAAAATCAGTTTGCAATGCAGACTTTGGCCACGGCATTGGGACACTCCGCTATATCGAATGTTCCTGCAGAAGTTACGTTAGCGGATGCTTTGAAATCGATAAAAGCCGACCACGCACTTCGCGATGCTTGTCGTGAGATTGCACATGAAAAAACAGTTCGACCCGCGAAAATTCCCGAATTGGATGACCAACTTTTTCCTGGAGCGCGACATGGGGAACAGACTGCCTCAAAAGCGATGCGGGGAATGCTGCTCGCCCTTGGCATGAGCAACTTGAGCAAGGACTCTCAAACAAGGCAATCACTACAGCCTGTACGAGGTCACGTGTTTTTTCACAACCTGCAAAATCTGTGGGCCTGCTCCAATCCGAATTGCGATATAACTTCAGTCAATCGTGGAAACCAGGCAGAAGAAAACATCCCAGTCGGTGCATTGCATACGACCCATTGCTTAGCGTGTTCATGCGGAGGGCGGGTACTCGATCTCATCGTGTGTGAAGTATGCGGTGACGTGTTTTTAGGAGGCTTTCGAGGAGGACACCCCGGGACGTTGGAGATTCTCACGACTGACCAACCCGATCTTGAGAAGATGCCAGATCGCGTGTCAACGAGGCAGCTGTATGGTCAGTACGCAATCTTTTGGCCTCTGAACGATTCGGCGCCTTGGACAACGACACCGCAAGACTGTGAATACACCATTAAGAGCAAAATAAAAATCAAAAACGGGAGAAAGATTACAAGACGGTGGGTAAAGGCGAAGCTCAATATATTCTCTGGTCAGCTTCAACAGAACGTCATTCCGCCACGACAGGATGAAATAGCAGGTTGGGTTCACGTTGTGCCTGGGAAAAATGCGGACGAACCCGCTATGCCCCACAAGTGTCCTAGATGCGATGCCGATTACAGACGGCGAAGTCGTTACCCAACTCCCCTGCGCAACCATCGGACAGGATTTCAAAAGGCGTGTCAGGTCATTGCAAGTGTGTTATCTCGCGAGATGACCGAGTCTGTTAGGAAGCTCGTTATCTTTTCAGATAGTCGGCAAGACGCGGCAAAACTGGCAGGTGGTATGGAACGCGATCATTTTCGGGATATGGTACGAGTTGCGTTACTTAATGCTCATAACGCGTATAGAGAGGAATTTGTTGCATTTTGTAGGCAGACTTGCGCCGAGTTGGGGAGGCCGTCGGGTTTAGAAAAAATCAGAACAATGAATGAACGACTCCATGAGGAACTATCAAAAACATCTGATGCAGATATGCCTCTACGAAATCGCTTCGCTCAATGGAATCCACACCTGACAACCGAAATATTGTTCTTTCTTCAAGGGCTACCCGTTGCTAACCCGGGATCTCGCGCTGAATTGGAGCAGATCATCAACGATTATCCCGATCGCATTCCTCTTCAAAAAGTGCAATGGGCAGTCTGGTATAAATTGATTTCACTCGGCATTTGCCCTGGCGGAATCAGCTACTGGGCACTTAATTTTCGAAACGGTGAATCAAAAACGGTTCCGTGGTGGCGTTGTTTCGATTGGACGAAGAACGGTCCACAACGACTAACCTCCATGGAGCCAGCGGTAGAAAATCATATTACTAGGATGCAAGGTAATTTGATGTCAGAACTCATGTACGCTTTGTTTCCACACTTTGCCCGCACGCTTGAGAGCCTTGGGCAGGGATGGGTAACGTACAGGCCTTCTGGAAATCCAGCACCTGTGGTGGTTGAAGCGACCGATGCCGTAATTCGAGAATTAGGTAGACGACGCAGGCATCTGCACGGAGAATATTTCTATGAGGGAACTTCAAAAAGCCTACCCAAGTTTGTGACGGATTATCTTGACGAAATCGGCGTGGATGCAATTACAGTTGAACAGCAACTGAACGACACAGGCGCTTTAGTTGGCGGCATACATGACGCGGGAATTTCCCCTCAGAAACTCTATCTCATGCAACCACCACCAAAAGACGAACGTGGCAACAGATTCGGATGGCGCTGTCCAACCTGCTATGCGTTCTATCTCCACCGCGCTGGTGGCAAATGCCCGACGTGTGTAAAATCATCACTGAAACAAGGTAGCACCAGCGAAGCGTCTTTTGACTACTACCGCTACCTCTCAGAACAATCAGGAAATCCATTCCGCTTTCGCTGTGAGGAACTAACAGGACAAAGCGACGCACCTGAACGCCCGGTACGCCAACGCCGATTTCAAAACATTTTTGTTGGAGATGACATCAATCAAGTTCACGGAATCGATCTGCTCAGTGTCACAACGACTATGGAAGCTGGCGTGGATATTGGTTCGTTGTTAGCTGTTATGATGGCGAATATGCCACCGCGACGTTTTAATTATCAACAGCGTGTTGGTCGTGCAGGCCGGCGTGGCACTGGCGTTTCTTTCGCCGTAACTTTCTGTCGAGGACGAAGTCATGACGACTACTACTATCAACGGACAGAGCAGATAACAGGGAATCCACCGCCACCTCCTTATGTTGATATGGCGCGCCAACCGATTTTCCGCCGTGTGTTTGTTAAAGAGATCTTGCGACGTGCATTTCAAATGTTGCCGTTAACCCTTTTAAATGCTGTAAATGAAGAAGTCGAAATGCGTCTTCAAGAAAGCGTCCACGGCGAATTTGGCCTGGCTAATCATTGGAATCAGATTAAACCGCATGTCCAAAATTGGCTTGACATGCCGGAGACTGACCTAATTGTTAACAAGGTTTTTGATGCACTGCGCGTTGGCACAGAATGGTCGGGAAGCACCCAAAAAGCGTTAGAATTTCGTCGGCAAATGCACCACTATGTGAAGACCAAGATGCTTGTTGAAATCACAGAATGCGCCGAGGATCGACGGTATACACATGACGCTCTCAGCGAACGGTTGGCGAACGCGGGCCTACTTCCGATGTTTGGTTTCCCAACTCGGGTTCGAATATTGTATACAAATTGGCCCTATTCTGGAAATCCGTGGCCTCCTGAACATGGCTTAATAGACCGCGATCTTGACATAGCTATCAGCCAATTCGCGCCTGGTTCTGAAACTGTGAAAGACAAAGCGATACACACTGCATGCGGCGTGGTCGAATTGTATCCCGAAGGGAACAACGTCAATTCGCGAGCTGGGTTCGTGCCGGACCTGAACGAGGAAAATCCAGTACGGATTGGGTTGTGCAATCACTGCCAGGCAGTTGCTCCACTCGCCACCGAAGATCTGTCAGCCAGAGGCGGAGAAACACCGACAAAAATTAACTGTCCGGTTTGTGACGAAACCGAGTTGCGTCCTATTGATGCGCGCGAACCCAAGGGATTCTTTACCGACCAACAACCTATGGATTTTGATGGGGCGTTTGAATGGAACCCTCGGGCAACTCGTCCCACTCTGAACTTCAAGATACAACCCGAAGAGTCGCGACACGTAGAGAATGCGGAGGTGTCAGTCCTTGAGGACAAGGAAGTTCTTTCAATTAACGATAATGGTGGCGCAGACGGATTTTATTTTCAAGAGGCAAGAGTTCGGGGAAAGCGGTGGCCCGGGGCATATGCGGTTGTACCACAGGAGAGTCGAATCATTTCTGGTTCAGGTACGCCTTACCATATCGCGCTCCTTTCGCGGCGCAGAACGGACATTCTTTTGGTTAGCTTGTCGAAATGGTCTGAAGGACTATTTGCTTCACCCACTGAAGTTGAGGGACGTGCTGCTTGGTATTCGCTTGCCTTTTTCTTGCGAATTGCTGCCGCAGCAAAACTAGATATTGATACAACTGAACTTGATGCAGGGTTTCGAGCAACTAGGGCGAACGGCAGAACGATCGGTCAAGCCTTTCTATCTGACAAACTCGAAAACGGAGCTGGATACTGTCGTTGGTTTGGCCAACCGGGCCCCTTCCAAGATTTGCTAAACCAAGCAAGCCTCAAGGATTCGCATTCTCTCGCTGATATGTGGATCAAAGAATCCCATAAACATGAGTGCGACACGTCCTGTAATGCCTGCCTCAGAGACTTCCACAATCTGCCCTACCACGGGTTGCTTGATTGGCGAATGGCGCTTGACATGGCTCGACTAGCGGCCTCTTCAACTGGAAGTATAGATCTCGTTTCTCCGTGGGGTAAACATGAGAATCCCTGGCGGCCTCTGGTACAGGGCACTGATGCGCCTGTGCCCGCCACGATGCAACGGATTGGGTATGGGGATCCCATTCATTTCGCTAACTTGCGTGGTTATGTCAAACAAATACAAAAGCAACAGCAGATATTGATTGAGTGCCATCCATTATGGACAAAGGAACATCCCGTATATCATGAGGCAATTACTGCTGCACGGCAGCAGTATCCACACCATCAAATTCACCCGATGAACCCGTTCCGATTACTCCGCCGGCCCGCAGATTATGTATGAGAATTCAAAACTTGATTGACACCGCTTGTTACTTACCATCCGCATTATCAGATGAAGAAAAGTTAAATTATGTTTAGCAGATTTAGACTAGAATTTGTCCGCATGTTCGTGCGAAGGTCACGAGTGGTGTGAATCAGGCGCTCTAGCTTGGTAAACTGACTCGGTGATACAAAGTATCGAAAGAATCTGTCGTTGTAAATCGGTCAATGGGGTGGTGTAAGATGTGACCTGATTGGCAATTGCACGCGATGGATACCAAAGTCGGGTTGCTGTCGGTTTAGCGGTTCGACGGTTTGCGTTGTCTTGGTACAATCCTGCAAAGGTTTGACGGTGTGCTTCGAGATGGCGTCGGGAGACAATTTCAATCAAGGTCAAAAGTTGGACACACAGCGAAAGCAGTCGAGCCAGCCCTTTAATCCGGTCAGGGATCTCTATCGTACAAGATCTCTATCGCCTTCGCTAGTCGCTCAATTGATTACTCGCTATCCACTCGCTTGATCCCCGCCTACGGGTTTAATGTTGCATGGCTTTCCGTTCAACCCGACCGCTGTACGCTTGTATCGGGCGCTTTAGCCTCGCAACCGAATAAACTCTGGTTGTGCCGGCTGCATTTCCTGTGGCATTAGTCCCTGCATGATGGCTTCCATGTCACGCGTGACAATCCGTCCGATATTGAGAAACGCCTCGCTGATTGCCCCGGCTCGGTGCGATGAGAGAACAACGTTGGACAGCTTCCGAATCGGGTGCTCCGGGGGAAGCGGTTCTTCGGGATACACGTCGATTCCGGCTTTGAAACGCCCTTCCGCCAGCAATTCTGTCAGCGCGTCAAAGTCCACCACATGCGCTCGACTCATTAACAGGAATACTGAATCGGACGAGATTTTTTCGAGTTTCTCACGGGCAAGTAGCGCCCGGTTGGATGTCGTTGGGAGGGCAAGAACATAGATAAATCGAGACATTTCCAGCAGCGTGTCCAGACCAACCGGCTCAACGCCTTGCGATTGCAGATAGTTATCGGTCAGCCACGGATCGTAAACTTGAATCGGGCATCGGAACGGCTCAAGCAGCTGTTTGAGTGAGCGCGCCAGCCCGCCAAAGCCGATGAATCCCGCGGGCTTGTCGTAAAGGGAAAATGTCCCACCGAACGTTGTGTGACTCCAATTTGCCTCGCCGCGGCGAAACGCGGTATCGTTCCAAACGATTTCCCGTGCCGCCGAGATCGCTAACCCCAACGCCATCTCCGCGACCGCCGGGCCGAATGCCGGCGCGCAACTGAGAACGCGGATACACTTTGAAAAACAGTATTCGTAGTCCAACTGATTCGGCGAAGGGAATACACCGCCGACCTCTAAAATCGCGCGCAACTGCGGAAAGCGCGAAACATCTCCATAGCGCCACTGCCCGGTGATGATAGCCGCGACTTGTTCGCGGACCGCTTCGATTTCTCCCTCGGGTATCGGATCGTCCTTTGCCCAGATGACATCGGCAATAGATTTGAGACGTTCCAAATCTTCGGGGTAGAAGATATTTCCAAGACTGCGATAGTGTGGATCGAGGATTACTTTCTCTAACACGGTATAGTATGCTTTTCAGGATTGTTCGCCTACTGGGGATTACGGGTTCGATGGTGAGTTGGATTTTCGCGACGATTTTCAAATCCGACGTGAACGTACACGGCAGGATCTACGTAACCGCTATTCTCTGAAAATCTTGCGTATCCATCGATCTGCCTCCTCATCGGTAGAGTTCCAACGTAAAAAAGGTCGGTCCTTGCCGCCACAATCTCACCTGCCGCCGACCGTGGGAGCAATCTCTATCACGGAAAGGTCGCGGATGGAGGACACGCCGCCGCGGGTCTTGAAAGTGAGATGGGCTCCATTGTGCTCGTAGAGCTTGAGCCTGCTGTAGAAGATGTAGCGTTCGCCATCGTTTGGAAATAGCTCGATCGAGGTTCTGTCCACCAGAGCGTCAAATTGTATACCGTCTTCGCGTCGGGCGATACGGTAGACAGGTTTTGCATTGTGCCTGAGATAGTCGAGGGCTTCATCACCAAAACTGTCTGGCTTGCCCCCAATCGCGCTTTCCCTGGCATTGTAGGTTATCTCGTATCCGAGGATCACAATATCGACGGCTTCGGCGCTCCCGGGATCGATCCGTGCCTGTATCCTGTAGAGGCCGCCGGAAAGGCCGTCAACACTCACTCCGGTATTGTCCACGGTTAGCTCGCGAACTGTGTGTGTCTTTCGATAGAGTTGTTGGATCTCCGAAACCGGATTCTGAAAGAGCCTGATGCCATCGGGCGTCCGGCGTAACGAAAGTTCCAACGGAAACGACATATTGGGCCGGAAGTCGATCTCGTAGTTCGGAATCCCGGCAACTCGATCGTTTCCTACGTTGTACATGATCACGCCTCTTCCCTCGGGAGCGCCGGAGAAGATGACGGGAAACCCGCAGTGTTGGGTAGCGATTGTATCGGCTGGCGAGAGCGGGACTCCATCCAGATTATTCAGACCGGTTTCGGAGTAGCGACCCAATGCATAGCCATGGAGCCCGCACATAATGAGAAGAACCATATTGTCTTTGTCGCCATCCACGGGTAACTCGATCACATCGGTTGCATCGCCTTCCCCGGGCCAATTGTCGTAGATTAGGAGGGGAAAATCGTCGATCCTTGTCCATCTCCTCAAATCACTCGACGTGTATTGCAGCGACGCAAGAGACCATTTCTTTGTTCCCTCTACAATCACGCCAGCGTGTAGCGCCGCGGATTTCTCCCAGACGCAATGGGTAAGGAAGAACTTCCGTGCGACGGGATTCCAGTGGATTCGAGGGGCGTCGCCCCAGCCGGGGACGATCGGATTGGCGGGTAGATCGTACCGGCCGAGCCTATCCCTCAGATCGTTGAGATCCCGGAACGTCTCACCCCCGTCAACACTTATCGTCATCGAGACAAATCCGCCTTCTCGACCCATTATCGGAGTGAGAAGAACCATGGCCTGCTCGCTTTCAGTGTTGAGGCCAAAGAGGTTCCCCGAATCGGTAAACCCCACCCCGTTAAACACCATGTGAGGGTGGTGGAAAATCGGCGCCCGTTCCTCCCAATGCAACAGGTCCGTCGATACTGCGTGTCCCCAACAGATCTCCTGTCCACGGAACGGATTATGGATGGTAAACAAGTGCCACTCGCGTCGAGGCGCATAGTACACCATCGCGGTGGGGTCACCGAGAGCCCCGTGCCGATACGTAAAATGGTATTGAGGCCGGTTGGCTTCGGTGTAGAGATTGACTATCTCACTCGCATCGGAAACGAGACGGATCGATTGAAATGCCGCCTGCGCGTCGGTTGGGATGATCCCCGCGATCTCCATCGTCCGGCCTTCCCACTCGGACACGTCTAGCGCCGCCCACCACATCGGACCCGTGTCGTTCAGCGCTATTTCCTGTTGAAACAGCGTACGATTCTCAACCCGAACCGTGAGCTCGGCACGTTTCTCCTCGTTAACCCTTGTCCACGGTTTTGCCCTGTCAAACGGGAAAATCGTCGGATTCAAAGATTGCGGTATCATCAAATAGGATTTGTCGATCGTGAACCGAGCTGTCATCTCGATTGAGTCGGATCGTTTGCTCACTTTTCTCACCTCTTCCATAATTCCATTTGTGTACCGGTTGACGGCATCTACGACCATACCGTCGATTCCCATGCCCATCCAGAAACGGATAACCCTGCGACATTCCTAGCGCAATAGTACCCAACGCGAAGTATAGTATAACGTATCTTTGGTAAAAACGGAAGGTTTTTCAGACTTTCAGAAAAAGGGAGGTTTTATTGAAACGCGATGCCTTTTCCTGAAGGGTTTCAGATTTTGGTTGACACAAACTTGGAGATTGGTATAATCTCATCCGACAGAAAAACACTCTGGATAAAATTTCTGGCTGATGTCAAAATTAAGCGCAGCCCTCGAATTCTGACGCGGTCGCGCTGCCGCCCGCTCGGTCTCCCTCCGATGTTGGGGCAAGAAGTCACGAAGTGACACACGGAGCGGCGCGGTCGAAAACAAACCATTCTTCACGTTTTCTTAACATGAACCGACATCGAAAGGAGAACCTCATGAAAATGATACGGTATATCCTCGTCAGTCTGGTCCTCGTTATTGGACTGGGGTGCATCAGTCGCCCCACCCTCGCGCTCGAAGACGAAGTCAAGCTTGTCGGTGTCGAGGATGGACTAGACAATGAACATTTGTGCGCCGATATTATCGGGGACTCCGTGGTCGTCGGAGCACATAGGGTGGGCATCGCGAAAATCTATGTAGGCAATGGCAAAAAGTGGAAAGAGCAGGCGGAACTTACTGTCGGTCCGGACGCTGACCTCTTCGGATGGGCGGTCGCCCTCACCGGTCCCCATGATCGGGCAAGCGCGAACACTGCCATTGTCGGAGCGCCAAGCGAAAATCATGGCGGAGCCAAGGCCGGCTCGGCTTATGTCTTCGGCCGCAGCGGGGACACCTGGAATCGGCAGGCGAGACTTGCCGCTCCGGATCCGGAAAACGAGGACGCTTTCGGATTTGCCGTGTCCATCTACCGGAACACTGCCATCGTTGGGGTGCCAATGGACGATGATGGCGGCAGGGACGCGGGGTCAGCCTATATCTTCGTACGCGATGGGGTCGCCTGGAGACAGCAGGCGAAACTCGTCCCCCAAGATTTAGTGGGATTCGACGTTTTCGGAGGCGCCGTCTTCGTCCACGGGAACACTGCTGTCGTCGGGGCAAGCGGGCACACATATAATGGCTTAAGATTCGCCGGCGCCGCCTACGTCTTTGTACGCGAAGGGAATACGTGGGTGGAACAAGCCAAACTCACGGCAGACGACGCGGCATCCAGCGACAGTTTCGGAAAATCTGTCGCTCTGTTCAACGACACTATCGTCGTCGGGGCGCCAGTGGCTGATGTTGAGGGCAAGAAAGATACCGGCGCGGCATACGTCTTCGCGCGCGAGGGTGACACCTGGGAACGGCAGGCGAAGCTAATCCGCAAATCCGACAGTAAAGGCGATCAGTTCGGATCCGGTGTCGCTGTCGCCGGGAACCTTGTCATCGTTGGGGCCCCAGGAGTGGACGAAGCCGGAGTGGGCGCAGGCGCCGCCTACGGCTTTGCGCGTGTTGACGGCGTCTGGGAGGAGAAGAAGAAAGTCCAGCCCGAAGACGCGGGGGCAAGAATCAATTTCGGCGCTTGGGTGGCTATAAGCGGCGACATGGTCGCTGTCTCGGCTCATAACACCCCCAACCCCGATCACGCGGCGACAAACAGGGGTCACGGCACAGCGGCGTATGTCTATAATAGTGTAGAAGATTTCGGCACACCGCCCTTCCTCGCCGTCGAGCCGTTCGGATTGAGAGTGACGACGTTGGGTCGGGTCAAGCGCACAGCGCTGCTTCAAAACTTCCCCAATCCGTTTAACCCTGAAACATGGCTGCCGTATCGGTTGGCGGCCGATGCGCCCGTAACCCTTCGCATCTACAACGTCCGGGGACAACTGACGCGGGAATTGAATCTCGGGGCGCAAAAAGCGGGTGGCTATCTGACCCGAGAAACCGCCGCCTATTGGGATGGCAGGGACCAAATCGGAGAAACGGTTTCCAGCGGCATCTATTTCTACACCCTCCACGCTGGCACGTTCCAAGCCACGCGGAGAATGCTCATTTTGAAGTAGTGTCAAATGAGAATATGATGGTTGGAAAGCCAAATTCCATGTCAGCCAGCCAACCCACCCACGGAAAAGGCCTCTCCCCCGTGCATACCATCATGCCAAAAATTTGAGTCGCTCCAGCCGAACCCCACTGAATAACGGATCCGGTATTTTGCGGGACCGAATCAAGATTAGCCCATGCGTTCCCCGTAGTGACTGTAGGGTGGGCACTGCCCACCATCATTGGGATCAAGTTAAGAAAATGTACGTATTATTTCTCTAATTCCCGTTGTAAACCCTCAAGCCAGTATGGGCAAATACGATGCTGCGACTCCTTGATTGTGTAAGTCTTATAGCCCCAGCGGTAATCAAGTGATTGTAGGACACTGCCCACCATTCTGATTAGTTCGGGATAGACGGTTTGCTCCTCTGGCGCGCAACGTGACCGCGTGTTGATGGTGGGCAGTGCCCACCCTACAACTGGATAAAATTTCTGGCTGATGTCAAAATCAAGTGCAGCCCTCGAAAGGAGAACCCCATGAAAACGATACGGTTTATCCTCATCAGTCTAGTCCTCGGTATTGGACTCGGGGCCATCAGTCCCACCCTCGCGCAAAAAGAAGTCAAGCTTATCGGTGTCGAGGACGGACTATTCAATGAACATTTGTGCGCCGACATTATCGGGCACTCCGTGGTCGTCGGGGCACATAAGGAGGATATCGCGAAAATCTATGTAGGCGATGGCAAAAAGTGGAAAGAGCAGGCGCAACTTACTGTCGGTCCGGACGCTGGCGCCTTCGGATGGGCGGTCTCCCTCACCGGCCGCCATGATCGGGCAAGCGCGAACACTGCCATCGTCGGGGCGCCAAGCGACAATCATGCCGGAGCTAAGAAAAATGCCGGCTCGGCTTATATCTTCGTCCGCAGCGGGGACACCTGGAAACAGCAAGCGAAACTTGTCGCTCCGGATCCGGAAGACGAGGACGCTTTCGGATTTGCCGTGTCCGTTGACCGGAACACGGCAATTGTTGGCGTACCAATGGACGATGATGGCGGCAGGGACGCGGGGTCAGCCTATATCTTCGTACGCGATGGGGTCGCCTGGAGACAGCAGGCGAAGCTCGTCCCCCAAGATTTGGTGGGATTCGACGTTTTCGGGGGCGCCGTCTTCGTCCATGGGAACACCGCTGTTATCGGGGCAAGTGGGCACTCACATAATGGCTTAAGATTCGCCGGCGCCGCCTACGTCTTTGTGCGCGAAGGGACAACGTGGGTGGAACAAGCCAAACTCACGGCAGCCGACGCGGCATCCAGCGACAGTTTCGGAAAATCTGTCGCCCTGTTCAACGACACCATCGTCGTTGGGGCGCCAGTGGTTGACGTTGAGGACAAGAAAGACGCCGGCGCGGCATACGTCTTCGCGCGCGAGGGTGACACCTGGAAACGGCAGGTGAAGCTAATCCGCAAAGCCGAAAGGAAAGGCGATCAGTTCGGATCTGGCGTCGCAGTCGCCGGGAACATCGCCATCGTTGGGGCCGCTGGAGCGGAAGACGCCGGAGTGGGCTCGGGCGCCGCATACGGCTTTGCGCGTGTTGACGGCGTCTGGGAGGAGAAGAAGAAAGTCCTGCCCGACGACGAGGGGCCAAGAATCAATTTCGGCGCTTGGGTGGCTATTAGCGCCGACTTGGTCGCTGTCTCGGCTCATAACGCCCCCAATGAGGAGGCCTGGTTGAACAGGGGTCACGGCACAGCGGCGTATGTCTATAATAGTGTAGAAGATTTCGGCACACCGCCCTTCCTCGCCGTCGAGCCGTTTGGATTGAGAGTGACGATGTTGGGTCGGCTCAAGCGCACCGCGCTGCTTCAAAACTTCCCCAATCCGTTTAACCCTGAAACGTGGCTGCCGTATCGGTTGGCGGCCGATGCGCCCGTAACCCTTCGCATCTACAACGTCCGGGGACAACTGATGCGGGAGTTGGATCTCGGGGCGCAAAAAGCGGGTGGCTATCTGACCCGAGAAACCGCCGCCTATTGGGATGGCAGGGACCAAGTCGGAGAAACGGTTTCCAGCGGCATCTATTTCTACACCCTCCACGCTGCCCCGTTCCAAGCCACGCGGAGAATGCTCATTTTGAAATAGGAAGAAGCAGAGGGGAATGGTATGCGGTCGCACCACCCCCATAGGGATCAAGTTAAGCGTTTTTGGGGCGAAAGTTTCACGGTTTTCTCGGCAAGTTTAACATAAGTTTCCACCTGTCGCCCCTCTGGGGCTTTGGAGTGTGATGTCTTCGCGTTTCTACAAACCTGCCGCCCCTCTGGGGCTAAAAGACTCACACAATAAAGAAGTCGCAGTTTCGTGTTTGCCCTACCGGCTTGCGGGTTTACAACGAGAAATTAGACAAATAATGCATGAATTTCTTAACTCGATCCCAATAGTGTGTGCGGAACTGGCAACGTGCTGTTGATGCCTTGAGTACAAGCGTACCTCGATGAATTCTCTTCCAGACTCCAGCCTTCCGAAGTCTCGGGGCCCTCGGAAGTCTATAAACAATACCTTATCTGTCGTCAGCCGCATCAGGAATTTAAGCATATTGAACCGTGCCAAAAAAATCCGAATTCATTCCCGCCAGAGCCATTCTCATCGGCCTCATCCTTCTCCCGATAAATGCCTATTGGATCACCATTGTCAGCGAGCTTTGGGCTACGATGATAGGCATGAACGCAACATCATTGTTCTTCAACGCGGTCTTCAATCTCTTCTTCTTGATACTTATCAATCTCCCCCTCCGCAAATTCCTGCCTAACTTCGCTTTTTCGCGAACCGAGCTCCTCACCATCTATGTGATGCTCGTGATGCTATCAACTGTCTGCGGGTACACGATGATGAGCATGGTTATCGGCGGCCTGACACATCCGTTTTGGTTTGCCACGCCAGAAAATGAATATGCTCAACTCTTCCATAGATATATTCCCTCGTGGTTTACTGTTTCCGACAAGCGGGCGCTAAGAGGTTTCTTTGTAGGCGGCGAAACCTTCCACACCGCAGAGCATTTCAACACCTGGCTGATTCCCGTGCTTGTATGGACGGGGATTATATTCGCCATTTTTTTCACATTCATCTGTATAAACATCATCATACGCAAACAATGGACGGAACAGGATAAATTGAGTTATCCGATTATTCAAGTCCCGATTGAGATGACTGCGCCACGCACGATGTTTCGCCCCCTGCTGTGGATTGGCTTTTCCGTATCTGCGCTGATTGAGATTGTCAACGGTCTTCATCATCTTTTTCCCGTTATTCCCGGCATCCCGCTGCATTATGTCCATACCTTTACAGAAAAACCGTGGCTGCTGGGCTGGATGAGATTCTCTTTTAACCCGTTTGTGACCGGGTTGACATTCTTCGCGCCCTTGGATTTAGCGTTTTCTGTCTGGTTCTTCCACCTATTCTTCAAAGCCCAACAGCTTATCACGCATATAGAGTTAGCAATGCCCTCGTGGGTTCCTGTCCGTGCCCACGGTGTCTATGGGATGCAACAGGGACTTGGGGCATGGACGACGCTGGGTATTTTATCTCTATGGATGACCAGGCGACATCTTAGCCAGGTATGGAGGACACTCATCGGGCAACCCTCGACCCTGGACGATTCAACCGAACCGCTGCGTTACAGATTTGCCGTCCTTGGGCTGGTTCTTGCGATGACTTTTCTGGTTATTCTGCTCCGGCAAGCGGGTTTATCCTTTTCAGTGATGCTGTTTTATTTCGCGATTTACTTGCTGATGTCTATTGCCATCACGCGTGCCCGCGCCGTGCTCGGTCCGCCCTACCATCAAATTGTCTTCACTTCCCCGCAAGGATTTATGGTGGACGTGATGGGGACGCGTGCGCTTGGCGCGAGCAGTCTGACTATCCTCTCCTTTCTATACGCTTTCAACAGAGAAAACACTTCTCATCCGATGCCGAACCAGCTGGAAGCCTTCAAGATCGCCGAACGGACAGGCATAAACAACACCCATATCCTGTTGGGCATGGCGCTCGCCTTGATATTCAGTATCCTGGTGTCGTTTTGGGCGTATTTCCATGTAATGTATGAACACGGCGTAGTCGCAAAAGCGCGTGGTCCGCTACTTGGTATGGGGTATGAGTTCTTCAGACAGTTATCGTCATGGTTACAGTACCCTAAGCAGTCAAACTATACCGCTACGCTTTTCATCGGATTGGGCGGGGCATTTACGGTGTTTCTGATGGGAATGCAAAGACGATTTATCTGGTGGCCCTTTCACCCTGCCGGCTATGCGCTGGGGGCGTCATGGGGCATGTTTCATGTGTGGACATCAGTCCTGATCGGTTGGGCTATCAAAGGGATTATCCTGAGATACGGCGGATTAAGAGCGTATCGAAACGCTGTTCCATTTTTCATCGGGTTAATCTTGGGTGAACAGATTATCATTTGCATGTGGTCAATACTCGGCGCTGTCCTCGGGATACGGACTCTGACGGGGACAATACTCCATTGAATTGAGAGATTGCGATCGGGATTATGGATTTGATTGCATTTTGAACCCTGAATCGTGCATCGGATGCAGGATTCAAGAACGATAAAGTTAAAATCCAATGTCACTTGTCTACTGTATGAAATTATACATACTTATACCATCTCGCTTGAATGATAGTGCATAAGATGTCTTAACTATATCGTTCTCCGTAGGCGGGGCATCTTGCCCCGCATCGAAAAAGCCCAATCGGCGCTGTTAATGCAAGTGCATTGATTATGTTGATTAAGTAAAGAAATTTGAGTGGGGTGGAGTAAGAAGCCTAGTCTTCGCGCAAAGCCGGCGGGGCAAGATGCCCCGCCTACGGGTATGGTGTGAAGGGTAACGGTTGGTATTGGGCATGTCATAATAGTATGATTGAGAAATCCTGTGCGCACAGTTATTCAAGCGAAATGGTATTATCACTGCATAGCTCGCTATCTTGAGAGCTTTATTCCGCCCCAGGCGAGAGCCAGCTTGCCAGCCGCGTTGACAGCCAGTCCTTCGGCTCTAAAATTCCGTTCGACTTCATCTGCGCTTAGCGTTCTATCGTAGATGCCGACTTCGTCGATGAGACCGAAGGTAAAACCCTCATCACCCTCATCTCCGTTCAAGAGAGAACCTATCGCCCCGGTACCCCCCAATAAGGTATTCAGTTTCTTTGGCCGATTTCCCCATTTAAGACCGGGAGGGTCTTTCTTATCGAATTCCCCATTTATGTATATTCTCAAAAGCTCGCCATCATAAGTAATGGTGATGTTATTCCACACATCTTTTTCCATCATGCCATCTGATTGCATATCGGCGTGCCCGCCCACGAAAAAGCCCGTTGCCCCATTGCATACCATCATACCTGAAATGTTCGTATCACCGAGCGAACCCCACTGAAAAACGGATCCGCACGCACCGGGGACCGAATCAAGATTAACCCATGCGGACAGCGTCCTGGGATCGTTTCCATCCGGCAGATTCGAGTCATCGAATTCAACATGGCCAGGAATAGGGTCCAGCGCTTCGCCAAATTTGCCGCGATCTACTATCTCCGCAGGTCCAACAAAGGTCCCATGACTCTCTCCCCAAACGTCATTAACAGTATCGCCATCTATATGCGCGTTGTCAAAGGTCCAATAGCTGATCAGACCATCTGTAACGACTCCACCTTCCACAGTATCTGTTAGCCGGGGCATTGTTACCAGAACAGTTGTGATAAGAACTGTGGTCAAAGTCAATTTTTCTCTCATTTTACTTTCTCCCCTCTTTATTGGTAAGCGTTCAGATAGTGTATGGGTTGACTCGGCGGGTTGTTTATACGCCGCGCTGTCAGAAATTGCGTCTTCTGTGCTGTAAGAGGGATCTCCCGATCCCGACTGTACCGGCAGGCAGTACGGGAAATCAAGGATCGGCAAGCGCACTCCCGGCAGGACAAGAGATCAACAAAGGAGGGCAATCTGCTTGAAGGCATTCGCGGGGAGCTTTTGGATATTCGGACTGAGAAAGTCCGGAGTAAAACGACCGGTGGTCTATGCGGGAATCAAAACCCGGACACAGAGGGCGGATATATAACGCGACCCTCCGGGGGAACTGCTGGAGCGATTGGTGGGAGCATACCGCCGGCAGTTGTTGCATTGGAGATGGGGTTGGATTAGATGTCTACTACATAATATAACGACTTGTGCCAGTTATACTTCACGCTGCTGAAAATTGCGTATTTTCAAGCGTCTGGCGGTAGGTGCGGTTGGAAACCGCACCTACGGGAACGCAGGTCGCGATCAGGAGATCGCGGGATCTCTATCGATCAAGCGAATGAACAATGAGTAAGACTCCCTATCGCCTTCCTTATTCAGTCAGTTGATCGATAGAAAATCCTACTCGCTATCCACTCGTTTGATCCTACAAAAGACGCAATTTCTGACAGCGTGCAGTATAATCTGCTATCTCGAGAGCTTTATTCCGCCCCAGGTGAGAGCTAGCTTGCCGGCAAAATCGACAGACACGACTCCCGATGCTTGGGTAGTGGTATCATTATTCTGTTTGACTTCATCTGCGCTCAGAGCTCTATCGTAGATGCTGACTTCGTCGAGGACACCAAAGATAAAAGCCTCCTCGGCCTCATCTCCGTTCATGAGAGCGCCTATTGTCCCGATACCCCCGTTACCCAACACAGTAGCCAGTTCTCTTGCCTGATCTCCCCATTGAAGACCGGGATGGGCTTCCTTATCCAATTCGCCATTTATGTATACTCGCAAAAACTCGCTGTCATACGTAATGGCGATGTAACTCCACACATTTTGTTCCACGGTGGCATCTGACATTATATCAGCCAGCCCACCCACGAAAAAGCCCGTTCCACCATTGCATACCATCATACCGGAGATGGCCGCGTCAGCGAGCTCACCCCACTGAAAAGCTGATGAGCACGCGTCGGGGACTGAATCAAGTTTAACCCATGCGGCCAGAGTCCTGGGATCGTTTCCAGCCGGCAGACCTGTGTTAGGGAATTCAACATGGCCAGGAATAGGATCCAGCGCTTCGCCAAATTTGCCTCCATCAACTATCTCCGCAGGTCCAATAAAGGTTCCATGACGCTCTCCCACAACGTCCATAACGGTAAAGCCATCTATATGCGCGTTATCAAAGGTCCAATGGGTGAGCAGACCATCTGTAACGACTCCACCTTCCGCAAGCCAGGGCATTGTTGCCAGAACAGTTGTGATAAGGACTATAGTCAAAGTCTTGTTCAATTTTACTCTCATTTTACTTTCTCCTCTTTTAAGGTTGAGTAACTCACCAACGACACTAATTTAAACTGTACAGGATTCGCTGTAAATCCTGTGAACTCTCACGCGGACATGCTACCACAGCTCTGCTGCCAGGTCAACAAAAATCGTCACGTTTCCCGCGAATGCTGCCCTTCCCGTAATCATTGGCGTTGGGTTGCGGGGCAAGATGCACCGCCTACGGCCCTTGGTCCTAATAGTGTTCATGCCATCAGAATCTCAACGCCATGCTAACCCGATGCGCCTGTTGCAGCCGCCCAAAGTCGGCTTGCGGGGCAAGATGCCCCGCCTACGGCCCTTGGCCTATAGTGTCCATGCCATCAGAATCTCAACGCCATGCTAACCCGATGCGCCTGTTGCAGCCGCCCGAAATCCGCGAAGGCGTAATCAAGCGAGACCGCCGTTGACGAAACGGGGGCTTTTATGCCGAATCCGAGCGTGATACCCTCTTCGTCCTTCGCCGATTCGGGACCCAAACGGAATTTGTAGCCGCCTCGTACCGACGCCATCTTTTTGTACCAGTACTCCACTCCCAAGTGAAGCCTCTCGCTATTGTCCGTCGGGTGATTGCCGTCTATCGCGACGGTGAGAAGGTTGTCCGCGTCATCAATCAGGTCGTACGCGACCCCGAGCCGAAAGTTGGAGGGCAACGGAAATTCCACGGTTTCAAACTCCGCCTTTCTTGACGGGTTCGTGGTATCCGGAAACGGCAGGTAGTCGGCGGTGCGCTTATCACCCGCCTCCTCGGCGCCCGCTTGAAGGTCCGGCCCGCCGAAGCGCATCTCCGATCCGAAATTCGAGAAACACATGCCGATTCGCAAGCTGTTCCAACCGGTATGATATAGGGTTCCGACATCAATCGCCACTCCCGTAGCGTTTTCCCGGTGGATCTGCTGATGAATGTACTTGGCGTTCACGCCGAAGGAGAGCTTCACGCCCGATTCCTTTTCGTACATTTGCCTGGAGTAGGCGAACGAGACCGCCGCGTCCCATGCGGAGAACCAGAGCCCGGTGCCATCCGGCTTTGCCAGGGTGGTGATTTCCATATCGGGAACCGAGAGGAAGGTCACGCTGGCTCCGATTGTGCCGACTTTTTCTACCGGCGTGGCGAATGCGAGGAAGTTATAACTCGTGTCGGCAAGCCAGACGGTATGCGTGCCGGAGATGCTCCTCTCGGATAGTTGGCTTAAGCCTGCGGGGTTCCAGTAGATGGCAGTGACGTCGTCCGCGATTGCCCCGAAGGCGCCTCCCATGCTGTCCACGCGGGCGCCGGGGCCAATTTTCAGGAACTGGGCGCCGCTTGTTCCCACGTTGGTCACGGTGTAGCCGTGCGTTGACCATAAGAGCGTGAGCGTGAACAGAAGCGCGCAGAACGTCTTGAAGTGTCTAAAATTTATTTTCATAAGAGAGATTTTCTTTTTGTCTCGCGTTCAAGTTTAGAACCTGTTTGAATAGTAGACAAACAGCCGAGGCCCCGTCAATGAGACCGTAGGGAACAACGATCGTTGTTCCCTACAGAAGCGCGTAAGCCTTGTAGTTCGGCGCTTAATCGCCGCGCCGCACGCCTCTCCACGCCCGATAAATCGGGCAACTACAGCAGAGGCGCCATTGATTAGACCGTAGAGAACAACGATCGTTGTTCCCTACAGAAGCGCGTAAGCCTTGTAGTTCGGCGCTTAATCGCCGCGCCGCACGCTTCTCCACGCCCGATAAATCGGGCAACTACAGCAGAGGCGCCATTGATTAGACCGTAAGGAACAACGATCGTTGTTCCGTACAAGAGCAAAATGCGGCTTACCGAATAATGGCGAACCGACTAACCTTGTTGCCGATAACGGCATTCGCTTCGTCGCGCGCTTCGACATGATAGATGTAGACGCCGCTGGCGAGGGCTTGATTGTTATAACTGAGGAGGTCAAACGCCTCCGTGCCTCCCTTGTCGCCCTGCGCCAATCGGTCATCCGGACTGAACGGCGCGGTGTGTTCGTGTTCGATTTCTCGCACCAACTCGCCAGCCAAGGTATAGATGCGCACCGTGCATCTCGGTGGGAGGTGGGTGAAGAAAATTTTGTCCGTTCCTTGCGATATCACCGCTTTGTTCGTAACGAAATAGGGGTTTGGCACGACTCGGATTCGCCCCAGATCCGCCTCGATGTTATCGGCGGTAAGCGTCTCTCCGCCTGTGCTAAGCAGTAACTCGTCGCCGTCTTGAGGCGCGGCAATCCCTCCCATCTCGACGGTAAATTCATCTCCCGCAGAGATTTCGCCGTTCGGGTCTCTGATGTAAACGTATCCACCCCGTATGAAAATCCGGAAGAAGCCGGGGGTACTGTCCGGGCTATATTCATCGCCCCAACCGGTGCCTGTGAAAATCGCGTAACCGTCGGCACGTTCGGCGTTGAATTGAATTTCTTCGCCGGTGTCTTCGTCCACCACTTTTACATGCGTGTCGTCGACGAAGGTTATCGAGTAGAGGTGCGGCCGGTAATAAGTTGACCACCAAATGTTGGGCCACGTGTTCTCTCCGACGCCGGGGGACTGGATGTCCACACTCCAATCCGTGACCGAGCCTTCCGTCAATCTTACGCGCTTGATTGAGTTTTCGTTTGGCGTGTCGTAGGTCACGTCAACGCCCTTGATTTTCAGGATGATTCCGTCAAACATGGGCGTAAGAACTTCAACGGCATGCGGCGGCTCGTACCACGCAAAGGTCTGCCTTTCCAAAACCGTTTGATTCGTTGTCGTGTCAACCACCTCATAAGCCGGTGGTTGATAGCCGGGGCCCGTAATATATGCGCCCCCGCCTACCGGTTTGGCGCCGTGCCAAACAATCTTATATTGATGCCCCGTTACCTGCTTGGGGGCAAGCACCATCGGTTCGACTGTGACGCTGCCGCTGCGCATGAAGGCGTTATCCGCCAGATCAGCAGTGGCTTCACGATACCCCGCGGGGTTGGCGCGCGGCGTCGCGTGAACCATCGTCTCGATCTGGCTGCTCTCCATGGCGATGAGCCCGGTTCTCGGGTTGCCGGTGTCGAACGAGGTGACGGCGTAGGTGTACTGAAGACCGTTCGTCAACCCCTCATCGGTATAGAAGTTCTTGATGCCCGCGTCTTCGCCGAGCGCTTGCGAAGGCGTCGAAACGATGCGGAAGATATCGCCGGCGACAGGGGGCCCCGAAGGACCATCCGAAATCTGCACATACAACCCCCCGAAATAAATGAGCTCACCGGACCGATACTCGCCATCGGGAAACGGTTCGCCGGTATTGGGATCCTTTACAACGACGTACCCGCCGCCGTCTGCCGGGAATTGCGCGTTATACGCCATCACTTCCCACAAGGTTGTATTGATTACCTCGTAGGTCGTGCTGGAAGTGAACTTGATGACGTATACGGCACTCTTGAAAAATTCGGCGAAGTAAGGTTCATCGCCCATGGCGGCAATGGTGGCGTCCGACTGTTTGCCGACGTGCGAAACGGTGAAGAAATTACCCGTGGCGCTCGGTTTGTCAAACTCCGTCAGCATCACCCAGTCCTTCACGGGAACACCGGTGGACTCCTCGTAGGACGTATCTCGCCTGTAAACCCTATAGCCCTCGAATACCTTCTCCGGGTCGGTTATATCAACGTATTCCTCAATACTCTTATTGACTCCCTGATCGACCCAACGCCCGGCGCTCTCCCAGATCAGCGTCACCTTGCCATCGGAGGGATATGCCGTTACTTTCGGGGATGGCGGTGGCGCCGGAGCGATATAGCTATCGTCATACAACTTTTGCGCCCAATCCGAGGATGCCTGCAGTCCGGCGAGCCCCTCGCCGATTGCCACCGCCGCGATGATGTGAAACGATTGGCCCGGCGCGAGCGACTCAACGGGACCGTACGACTGAATAAACCGTTGGTCATCGTAGTTTGCGGGAAGAGGGTCAACACCGGGGATGCTAATCAAGGCGTACATCTCGGCATCCGTTGACGGGTCGGTGGAGATCGTAATCCTTTTGTGCGCGGTGAAAGGAATCTTTGACTCGGCATTCAGCGGATCGTTCCCGATATAGGCGTCCAATACGCGCAATCCAACGTAGCCGGGCGCGGAGGCGTTGGAGTACCCGTAAGAGAGGAAGCGGTTCGGGTGCGCCTCCGGATTGATGGCATCGGGCGTCTCGTCAAGCGCGACAAAGTCATCGGCAGAATAACTCGCGGTCCCGGTTTCGGCGCTGGATACGTCAACATCGTAACGGAACGCCATGAATACGTCCTCCAACGTATCGCTGCCGACGTTGGTAACCTTGTACTCAAGGATAAAGAAATCGTAGAGCGGGGCGTAACTCCATTGAAATCCGTTGACCTCGATATCCAGCCCCAGAATCAATCCGGGATTCGCGCTCGGATTGGTATCGGTGGCTTTGAAGTAGATGGATTGACCTGTCGGCGTCCCCTTTGTGGTCACGCCGGGCTTGTTAGACACGACCTCCGGCACATCGTCGGTGGGCCAAATCTCGGAGCGGCGTCCATCCGAGAAGGAGACGCCGACTTCGCCGCCTTTCTTTGCGCCGATCCAGATATTGCCCTCGTAGATATAGGAATCGTTTGTTCCGGCGGGCCACCAACCTGACGGATTTGAAGTCGGGCTGGTAGGATACCCGATGACCGCGGTGTTGAAAGCCGCGCATGAAAAATTACCGACATCAAGCGCCTTCCAATCAACGGCGGCAATCGTTGGAGTGGTGGCTATGAGAAAAAGCGCGGATATCAGCAGCACTAGCCGGAGCAGGTTTGGATGTCTGTTCGGATTCGCAGGTTTCATATTCCGTCCTTATTGGGTTGAGAATTTCGTTCCGTAAATCTAAATGATGTCATACAGCGTCTTGCAACTCGTACGGTTGAACCAAAATATCTGCGGAAATGCCAAGTCCTTCGTGCAATTTCCGAATCATGTCGAGAGTCAAAGCGCGTTGCCGATTCAAGACCTCTAGCACGTGGGAACGGGAACTCATGTAGGGTTCAAGGTCAGAATGAGACAAACCTTGACTCTCCATGTGGTGAAGGATTGCCTCAATCGGATCTGGCGGCGGTATGGGGTAATACTTCTCTTCGTATGCTTCGACCAGTGTAACTAGTATATCAAGTTTGTCCCCTTCAGGCGAACCGTGCGGGGCTTCCCAAAGCCGTTCAATCTCTTGAAGAGCGGCATCATAGTCTGATTCAGTTTTTATGGGTCTAATGTCCATGGCCATCGTCTTAAATCGTCGCGGGGTTTATTTTATCATATACTTGGTGTGTACCTACAAACCGAATGTATACAATACGGTTTTGATAATCGATTGCGGTTACCAGACGATAGGAATTGCCCTTGATGTTGAATATCACCCGATTATTTTGGATAAAACTAGCTTTCCGATAGGTGGTCTTCACATCGGAAGGGGTCTTCCAATCGGCACGTTTTACTTTAGCATACCAAGCACGAAGCGGCTGTTCGGCATCAGTATACCTCTCCCAAAATTCACGCAACGCCCTCCGCGAGATAATTCTCATGTGCAAATGATACCACAGTTTCTGATTGTGTTGTGAAGCGTGTTTTTCTTGCAGTGGGTCAGCGGTTGATTAAAGGAATTAACGCGAAAAATTCTGTTGAAGGTGCGACCATGCGGCATCCTCTTCCGGACAATTCCAGTCTTCCGCGAGCGCGGCTTCACTGAGCAATGCGGTTTCAGAAATTTCTTGCTTGTCGGCGAGAATGGTCACAACGGCTCGCCGTGGTTTTGACAGATGGATCGGCTCTAGCAATCGCACGTTGCCACCTTCATCAATTATTGCCTCAATCGTCCGTGGCATTGTTAACGTCCTTTTATGAAACGGTGTGTATTTGGTACGGTTGAACCAAAATATCTGCGGAATGGTGGGCGGTGCCCACCCTACAACGTTATTGTTGATTGTTCCACATCTCTGCGCGGCGCATAAATACTGAAGGGTCCGCCACCCACTCCGCGTAGCCGATATTCCGATTATCTGTCAAATAGTTGAGTTTCTTATCAATGCACGCCGCCAACGCAACATCTTCAATCGCCAGCGTAAATCCGCCGAGTTCTACTTCCTCATCAAGAGCGGTAACAGCGAAAAGGTTATTGAATGCTTGGACTGCATCAAAATTCCCGATAGCGCCTCTGGCTATTGCATCAATTCTGCCCGAGGCGAGGGCATCAAGGAGTTCCGATTCACCAGCCTCCTCTCCAAGATAAATGACTTGCGGCATATTCTCCGAAGGCGGATAGATGTGGCTCCGTCCTGCCAAATTCGGAGTGGCGCCGGCAGCGGTAATCGCGTACGCCGCCGCGCCATCGGCAGCGAAGGTTCCTTGCGGTGTCGTAATGCGCGCCCCTTCGGCGAGGACGCCGTTGGCATCGACAAGCCCTGTCAGTTCCAGCAAACGCGCCTCTCCGGTCGTGGCGGAAAGCACACCGACGCGCACATCGCCGGTCAGATCAGCATAGTCGGCGAGGCGTTCCGCGTCTTCGGCGCGCACCAGAAGCGACTGACGAAACTTGATATGCCCCGACGTAAAATTGATGACTTTGGCGCCGGTTTCATCGCGGGTACGGGAATCGAGTATCGTGATGCCGCCGCCGACAATGTCGTATTCCGGCTTGGCGGACTCTAGCCATACGTCCGGCCAGACCGCGATGGGGTGACGTACAAAGGTCAACCCCGTGCCCTGCATGGCTTCGAGCGCCGTCAACAGGTCCGCTTCATAGCCGAGATGCGTCTTGAAGCCCTCGGAAGCCGGGTCTTCGTCGGCGCTATAACTCACGGGCGAGAAATAGGCGTAGAAGCCGACATTTAGCGCCCGGTCCCCATCCGTGCAGGCTTGCGATGGCGTAGCGGGTTGAAGAAACGACTGAAGTTCCTCGCACCCGGCAAGCCCCGTAACCAAAACGGCAATCGCCAATATGGACGCGAGTGTTGTGATTTTCATCTTGAATCTTTCGCGTTTGACGGAATAATTATGCTGCCTTGAAAGCGACTGACTCCGCGGCTTGCCAACCCTCTAGAAGATATCCCTGAAAAATAACAAGTCAAGTGCGAAAATAGCCATTACCACGCCTACAACTACCAAGAAGACACAGGAGACAAAATTAGTAGACACAGCCGACGTGCGGAAATAATCGTTCATGACATTGACGATTTCTCTAAGCACGGAGCGGTGCGCTCGCTGTTTGACCTTGATCGTGCCCGTTCCCATCCACGATTGAACGGATACTTGCAATTCGGCGTCAACAGACGTGAGTCGCATTACGGAAAGGCTTTCTTCGTAAGGCAACTGTAACTTTTGGAGCGCCGCGAGCAGCGCCTCGCGAAACGAGACATCTGTCACCGCGTAAGCAACGTAACCCTTCAGTTGATACCATATCATCACTAGCGCAGCTCCCAAGAGAAGCGCATTAGTCCACCCCAGGATTTCGCCAGAAAAAGACTTCAGCGAAATTACGATACCCGGCGCCAATACAAGAAATATCATCAACAGAAACCATCTGTTTGAGACCAAGAAAGGTCGCTTGGTCAAGATAGCCCTAAGTCCAGTCCCTAGGAAAAGGATCGCCATAATCCCGGACCCAATTGGTAACAGAACTGAATATATTATGTCAAAGTAGTCGCGTTCCATGTTCTCTAACTCCTGAGACTCGAAACTATCAACCAAGTTTGTACAAACACAGCGCATCACAACTGGTAGGCGAAACCTCCACCAACCCAATCGCTTTGACTTTCGCCGAGATTGGCAAATGAATCCCCCGACAGATTGACGCGACTTCAGCTATCCGGCGCTCCGGGTGGCAATCAGACCGCCCAGCGTTGGAACAGCGCCAACGCAACCACCAATAACCGCATACAAACTGCCTTTTCGATTCATCATAAGATTTTCTATCTCCTTATGGCGGAAGTTATTCGGGAAAATTCGCGAAAAGTGATAGAAAATTCTCCGCCCCCTACTTCAAGTTTCAGACGATCCAAAATATCCATCCCAATCAAGCAATTACGTTCGTCGATCAACGGGGCGCCAACCACATGCTTGCCCGAAAAACTATAGATGGGAGAAGTGAGCGGGCTTATTGTCTCGCGCAGGTCCGATATGTGGATTGCAAGCCTTGCGGCATAGACATAACACGGTTCGGAAGATGTCACGCCCCGTAATTCAACGCTATTGACAATCGGCAACGAAAGGTCTTCCGCAATACGCCGATGGATAACAGTCATTTCCGCGCCGGTGTCTAGCATGGCATCAACTAGAAAATGCCGCGCGTCTACGACAGCCGCATCCGGGCGGCTGACTCGTACGGGAATAATTAGCCTGCCGTCGGTGTATCTTCTTCGTATGTGAGGCACGGAACATTTATACCCTTGATATGGAGTACCGGCTCCAGTTTGGTGATTTTTTTCGCAAGAAATGGACAATTATAGCCGAACTCGTCAAGCCCTTTTTTGGTGGCTTCAGCTTCATCATTGTACACGCCGATGATTCGCTCGCCCTTGATAAGCACATACTTTCCTTCACTTGTTGCGATTAACCCGTCCTTATGATTCTTGTAGGTCTCCAGTTCGAGACTAAGCGCGTTTTTCATCATTCACCTCTCTTTGGCATACGAGCGGTTGGAAACATTTGCCCGATACACGGATCATACCTTACCGTGGCTACCGCTATCAACGGTTTTATTCGTATTCCAACGCATCGTGGAGAACCTGGGATTTATCAATAGGTAATTTTAAGTCTAATCCCTCCCCCCTCACTTTTTTGCGCATACGCCTCGAAATCGGTGACGCGATCTCGTGAGCCTGATTTGATTGTTTATTGAACAACCCCGATAGCGTTGGCGCGTCTGTTATGCTCGGGACGCAATTCGTCATTAAGCGCGGTTTCGTTAGTCAGTCTTATAGAAATTAAACTGGTCAAACGCAACACTGATTGCCACTAACTGCCAGCCAGATTGTACAAACACAGCGCATCACAACGGGTAGGCGAAGCCTCCACCAACCCTATCTCTCTGACTTCGGCAAAGATGGGCAAACGAATCTTCCGACAGATTTTCACCGCTTCGGCGATCTGACGCTCGGACAAACCGAATGCGAGCGTGCAGTGCGGGACCCAATTCCCCACGGCGTAGTATTCCGATTGTTGCCGCGCGCGCTTCTTGAAGATTTTATGAAATGCCGCGTGCATGTTGAGCAAGCGCTCCGTAACCGTTATGCCTAAGAAAACAACCCCATCCGCGCCGGGAAAGACGCCCACGCTGGAGAGCGACAGCCCAAATGGCGCGACACCCGACGCGAAACTGGCAAGTTCCGCCTCAAACGCGTTCGGCTCAAGTCGGTTGCAAACCCCCAGAGAGACGTGTGGACGATATCCGGCATCCAGCAGAGGGGAGCCAAGCCCGGCTTCGTGAATCGCAGCCCACGCATTGCGTATCCGCTCTTCGGCTAGCGCGTCAAAGCGCAGCTCTACGGCAAACGGCATATATTACATCGAAACTTGACGTTCATACCACCTAGGTTCTGTTGACATTTCATCACAACGAGACAATCAAGAGGGTTGCACAGACGCAGCATTCTTTGTAGGGGTCGGGTCTCCCGACCCATTGCGCGAGGCGGAAATCTCTACTTGATTCCAATGGGCGTCGGATCTGTCTTACCTCGTTACGCCGACGCTTCGCGTGAATTGTCAAGCCATCATAAAACCGCCGTCAATGTTGACCGAGAGTCCGGTGAGGTAATCGGACTTGGAAGAAGCGAGGAATGCCGCCACTCGCGCAATGTCCCTGGGTAGGGCGACACGCCCCAAAGGGATATGCTGACCCCGTTCTTGGAGATACGCCTCGCGGTGCGCGCTTGTGCGCCATGTTTCTGCCGAAATGACCTCCGGAGAGATTACCTGACGCTGATAGCCTACTCGTTCCGTGTCCGTAACACCTGGACAGATTGCGTTGACATTTATGCGATGAGGCGCAAGTTCGTGCGCGATTGCCTGCGTAAAGCCCCGTACGCCGAACTTCGAGGCGCAATACGCCGCATAGAGAGGACGACCGTTCCGACCCATTATTGAGGACATATTGATGATTCTACCGCCCTTGTCTCTTTCTATCATGTGACGTGAAACCGCGCGACAGCAGAGAAAAGTCCCCTTCAAGTTTACGGTATGCACCGCATCCCAAGCCGCCTCCGTCAACTCCACCGCAGGCACCCGATCGGCGCCTGGGCGCGCCGCGGCGTTGTTTACCAAAATGTCAATACCACCGAATCGGTCAAGTACCTGCTCCACCATGCTATCTACTTGATTGGCGTCCGTGACATCGGTCAAAACGCACATCGACTGCGACCCCTTCTCCTCAATCTCACGCGCAACTTCCGAAACGCCAGCCCACCGATCAGGGTTATGTCCATGCGGATCGTTGGCAATGTCCGTAACAACCACATGCGCTCCGTCTTGGGCAAGTCGATTGGCAATAGCGCGACCGATTCCAAACTCGCCCGCGGCGCCCGTCACAATGGCGACTTTGTCCTTGAGGTCGAACACCTCGTCGCCGCTTTCCAGATTGCGCGTTATCGTGTCCATTCTTGGGTCCTCGGTTTCTTGAACCGGGCAAGCGCGCCCCGTTCCGCCTTTGCGTAATGCGCCGGCATGTCCGCAGACATAAACTCCTCGAAACTCTCGGCGACCAAAACAGCCACTGCGGCTTTCTTCAATCGTGCATAGGCTTCGAGTCGCCCTAGAGATCCCAATCCGCTTTGTCAAACTGGCTTTCAATCACGAGTATGTCATCTCCATCCGTACCGACAGCGCCAATGTCTGCCTGGCGCGCACCGACATTGGACTCCGTCTCCGCGTCTTCAAAGTCGCCAATTTCAAGCGCATCAAGCGTATTAGCAAGATCTGTCGAAAAGTCTTCTTCTCGTTCGTAGAGGTCTTTGAGAGAAATTTATTGTTGAAGTGTAATTGTCTGTTCTTCAGCAATGATTTAATCAAATAGCAACAGGAGATTTGCAGACAATTCTCCACGCGGTCATAGGTTCAGTGTATGTCGTAAAGCTACGTCAATTTCGGCCATTGGAAACGAACCAATAACCCGATCAATTCTCGACTCGACGACAGTGGCAAGATTGTCAGTTAGCACTACTGAGTCCATGAGTAACCCCGATTGTCGTCCCTCAGGAGTAGAAAGTAGAATGGCGACACGGCTGGGATGATGGGCGCGAAACAACCTGCTGGAAATCATCGCCACAATCACTTGCCGCAAGCCTGTTTTAAGATTGTCAGCTTGAACAATTAGCCCTGGACGCTGCTTAACGGTCAACAAGTTGGAATCGGGAAAACCCAATAAGATCACATCACCGCGTTTGTAGTTTGGATAATTCCTCGTCATAGTTGTCATACACATCCATCTCGGGACTTTCCCAGTCCTCGGCAAAAGTTGCGAAGCACTCGCGCAACACTGCCGCCTGCGCCTTGTCAATGCCTCGGTCTCGCAGATTTTTTGAATTGGCTTCGGGAAAGGTAACAACCACGGGTGTATCATCAGAAACATCATGGGGCGTTGTCGAGAGTTCAATCTTGCCCTGTCGATATACGCCTTGAATAGTTGTTGACATAATAATTCTCCTTACGAGTTCCACTTACCCTCGTAGACCGGACACAGCCGGTCTACTACGATGTCCTTGAACATATCCAGTGGACGACCGTAGTAGTTCTCATCTAGTAAATAGTTCACGCGATCCGTTTTCTGCTTAATCCATCTACCTATTTTGTCCTCGGTCAGGCGATGTCGTCGCACCGCGTCGTGATCATTCAGCATCGATTTCGCCAAGGTGCTCGGCGCCCCCCGAGGACTGTAATGTTGACTCATATACCAGCAATTCTCATTTTGGAACCTAGAGCCAACAAAGCCTTGTCAACTTTAAGGTTTCGGCTCTTGAAAAGCGTTATGTTGATTGCATGGCTTAATAAAATCGCGAAATCCGACGCATTTTAGCCCCAGAGGGGCGGCAGGTTTGTAGAAACGTGAAGACACCACACTCCAAAGCCCCAGAGGATCAAGCGAATGGATAATGAGTGCGATAGAGATTCTCTAACCCGTGATTCAGACAATTGCCAATCAAACCACTACGCACCTAATCATAGTCCATCCCTCAATCACATAAATCACAGTTCAGACAATGATAACCACCGACGCCCGACACTTACCACATACACTTAGCGAGTAAACCGTTAAGTCCATAGAAGTTCAAAATTGTTTTCAAACTCACCGAATTTTTCCGATACATATACTTTTCCACGCCTGAGGCCAGTGAGAGAAACGGTATACTTCCCTTTATTTTTACCACGCTGATTCTGAGAAGCCCTCTTGACAAGTTCACAAGAGGGAAATACCCAGTATACATCTATGTGCTCGCTATAGAACAGAAAGAAGTATTTTTCTCTAGGGCTCGGTATGTCCATCGCAGCGAATCGTCCCGCATCCTTAGTTTTGCAATCCCTGGATCTTGCCTTGATTTGCACATCAACATAGTCGTGGTCTCCACGCCGAATGACACAATCAATCTGCTGGTCATCCACCAAAGGAATGTAGACATCAAATCCGCGTCGCAACAATTCTGCTATTGCGATAAATTCTTGCCTTTTGCCGAAGGATGCCCGGTTTCTGTATTGTCCCTGACTCATTAAGCACCACTGTCTCCCTTTACGACTCTCGCCTACCCTCGTAGACCGGACACAATCGGTCTACTACGATGTCCTTGAACATATCGAGTGGACGACCGTAGTAATTCTCATCTAGTAAATAGTTCACGCGGTCAGTGTTCTGCTTAATCCATCTACCTATTTTGTCCTCGGTCAGGCGATGTCGTCGCACCGCGTCGCGATCATTCAACATCGATTTCGCCAGGGTGCTCGGCGCCCCCTGAGGACTGTAATGTTGACTCATATACCGTGGTCCAGAGTTTGGGCCAACCTTACTCACCTTCAGCACACTCGTTTCAGTGGAGAAAACGAACACAGCTACTTTTCCTGCCGGCAGTTGCGTCGGTCTATGTGGCATCTCCAGCGTTTCAATGTCAACATCGTCAGGTTGAATTTCAATACCTGCCACCCTGGCAACCCTCAGAAAATCATCTCTAATCTTTTCAGGATTCCAAATCATAATCCCCTCCTAAAAATCCAAACTTACGCCCATCATCACCAAACGCGGGCTGCTCCAGGAGAGCGGACTCGAGTGCTTTCTGTCGCTCAACGGTATGCCGTAGCGGTCATACGTCACCGGATCGATGATGTCGTCCAGATTTTTCGTGTTGAAGATATTCCGAACATCGGCAAAGAAAGTGTACGTCAATCCGCCGATAATGCTGCGTTTGCTGAGCAGCATGTCGACATTGTATGTAGACGGGTAGCGCTTGGCGTTTACGTCAAGTTTTATCGGCGACTCGGGATTCGGCGTGTAAGGCAAGCCGCTGCCGTAACGTCCTATCAGGTTAATGCCGGCGTCAAAGGGCAATCGAATATCCAGCGTTGCGGACACGACGTGCCGTTGATCCCAGTCCAACGGATGGCTCTCGGTCACCTCGGGCTGCTGATAATAGTAGGTCAGGTAACCGAGGCTCCGACTCGAGCCTTTGCCTTTGGCGACAGAGTACGTGTAATTGAGCATCCCCGAAACCCGGCTGTTTTGGGTGGGCCATTTGCGCGCCGACAATTCAAATCCTTGAACCCGACCGTAGATATCGTTGATGAAATAACTGTAATCGTTGGAAGCGTCAACGTGCACGCTGCTTACCAAGTCATTTATATCCTTGGTGAAACCGGTGATGTCAACGGTTAAATCGCGCGTCAATTGCTGCGCGATGCCGACCTCGTACGCGACGGTTTTCTCGGGTTGCAAGTCGGGATTCCCTCTCCTCCGGATGGCGCCCCGCATATCAAAGTGCAGATTTTCGTAGAGATCATCCCCGCGGGGCATCTGGTAGTAATGCCCATAGGTAAAGTGCAATTTCGCTCTGTCCGTAATCGGGAACGAAATGCCGAGACGCGGCGCGAGCATGTGTTTGACGGACGCTTCGACCGGATTCTTGATGATTGGCAATCCAACCTTGTAGTCGTCAAAATTCAACTTGATTGTTCCGTCGGGATTGAGTTCAAGCGGATCGAGCGGATCTTCGGGGGACACGCCGCGCGGATTATACAGTTCGTAGCGTAATCCGGCGTTGACAATCATCCCTTCATACTCCATCTTGTCCTGAACATAGAGTGTCATCGTGCTTGGATCCACGTCGTAATACTCCATGTAGAGGTTTTGGTTGCCGTGATTCGTGGTGCCGAGATAATCAAGTGTTTGAACCGAGAATTCAAGCCCGGTTTGGATCTGGTGGTTTTCGGTAACTTGACTGGCGAAATCCGCCTTCACAATTGATGTGGCAGAATCGCGCGCGACCCATTGATTGTAATCTCCGGCAATCGAGTAAGTCGTGTCATTGTATGCCCGCTGAGCCGGATTTCTGATGTTGCCCTCTTTTTGATTTTCGTCAAACGTTTTCTCGGGGTCCCATGCGTTATCTTCAAATGTTTTGTTCAAGGGGTCCCACAGTTTATCCGGTTGACGGCTCTCATAGGATCGATGAAATTGCCCAAGCGTCAGCGTGTAGAAGGTGCCCGAGTTGAGATTATGAGAAAGTTGGATGGAAGCGCTCCGACCATCCCTATTCGTGACGGGAACAGCGCTCTGCAGAAAGCGAAGCCCGCCGCCGTAAGAATGCGACTCCACGCGATCGAACAGACCGCTGGCGGTGAGTCTGATGTCGGGGGTGATTTCAAATTTCAGTTTGCCCGAAAAATTGTAGTTGTTCGAATTTGCATTAGGCAGGTAACTTTCATTTTGCTGTAACTTGGTGGAGACCGAGAAAGTCAATCGATTGCCCCAGAGCGGACCGCTCAGCGCGAATTCACCGACATGGCTGGGACTCAGATCGTAGTTCTTGGTATCGTTGAACAACCCGCTGTATTGTTTCAAATCCACGACGTAACCGTCAAACAGAGTCACCTGTTTATTCTTATAGTCGATAATGGTGCCGTCGGAATCTTGGTAAGGTTGGCGCGCCATAACGACCTCACCGGTATCGGGATTCAATTGAGGCTCGCCCGTTACCGGATCGATTACCGGTTGCAGCGGATTTTCGATTTGATCGGCGTAAACTCCGGGCAGAATTTCGGTAAACGTGACCTTGTCATCACCTTCTCGCTCGCCGAGCTCCTTCACCGTGACGCTCTGCCCGCGATACGGCGTTTGATAGTCGTAAGGCTCGCCGATGAAGATTCCCCTGAAGGGTTCAATCGCCACCGGACGAAAGCCGTTGTCGGGGTCCAACCAACCGCCGAATATGGGATCGCCGTGATGAGTTGCCCACTGCCCGACGCGGTACCTGAATCGACCGGAGAAATTTTGCGTTCCGACCTTTGTTATAAGGTTTATCACGCCGGATTGCGCATCGCCGTGTTCGGCGTTGAATCCCCCGGTGATGACTTCCATTTGCTCAAGCGCTTGCGTGCTGACCGGGACGCCAAGCCCCCTGAGGATGGGATCATTGACGGGTATGCCATCAATTAGGTATTTGATTTCCATTGATCTGCCGCCGCGAATGTGCAGCGAACCGGTGGAGTTTAGCACTGAGACGCCCGCCTGCGTCGCCAAAATCCCGTTCACGGTGTCTCGGGGCATGGCGGCTATCTCGTCGGCTTCAAGTATGCGCGTTGTTTGCGTAACGTCCTGTTTAATCAACGGTTTTGCCGCCATCACGGTGACCTCCTCAAGCGTGACCACCTCGGCGGCGCCCAAATCGAAATCTACGGTCGTGGTCAACCCGGCAAGCACCCTCGCGCCCATGACGGTCTGGGAGCTATAGCCCTGTCGATCGATTTTAATGTCATAAGTTCCCGGCGAGATATTGGTGATGACATAATAGCCACGCTCGTTCGTCGTCGTGGCGACGCTTGTGCCGGGGATTGTTATCGTGGCATTTGGCAACGGCGTCTGCGTCACATTGGAAGTGACGATGCCTGAAATTTTCCCGGTGATGGCGGCGGAGGCGGTACGGAAACCCGAATGCGCCAGAAGCGCAAACGCGATTACAAAAATGGTATATATCGAAGAGAAGGGGATTCTTTTTTTCATGCGTTCCTCACCTGAAAGTCGCGAGTCGGAAAACGAGAATACAGTTTCGACGATGTTGAAATGTTCTGAGTTACATGACTCAAACTGCTACCTGATATCAAAGAAACCGAGTTTTTAGTTGACGATTGCCAATCAACAGTCAAATTGACTGGATTTTTGTCGAACTTGTGTTGCCGCGTCGGAAAAAACTCGGTTTCTATTCCTAATTTGAATAAGGGTGGCTAGTCAGGTTAATATACGATTCTATGTGTATGCAGAGATTATAACAGAATTTTTCCCGCATGTAAACATTCTTATTGATTTTTTTGCGGTTGAGCCGGGCGTTCGCGGGATTGAGGTAGGATCAAACGAGTGGATAACGAGTGCGATAGAAGATCTTGATAGAGATTCCCAAGCCAATGGATAGCGATACGGATTCAAAAACTAAATGTTACACTCTTCCAAAACGCCCGATAAATCGGGCAACTACAGTAGAAACCCCATTGATAAGCCCGTAGGAAACAACGATCGTTGTTCCCTACAAACGCGTGTCCACTACGCCGCGGTGAGTGGCGGGCGCGTAGGCGCAATCTGATCCACTAACGCTTGTCCCGCTCGGAACAGGTCGTGGAGATGCAGGTAACGATAGAGCGCGCTTCTTCCCGTGAGGCGCATATTCTCAATTGATAAGCCCGTAGGAAACAACGATCGTTGTTCCCTACAAACGCGTGTCCACTACGCCGCGGTGAGTGGCGGGCGCGTAGGCGCAATCTGATCCACCAAGGCTTCCCCCGCTTTGAACAGGTCGTGGAGATGCAGGTAACGGTAGAGTGCGCTTCGTCCCGTGAGGCGCATATTCTCAATTGATAAGCCCGTAGGGAACAACGATCGTTGTTCCCTACAAACGTGTGTCCACTACGCCGCGGTGAGTGGCGGGCGCGTAGGCGCAATCTGCTCCACCAATGCTTCCCCCGCTTTGAACAGGTCGTGGAGATGCAGGTAACGATAGAGCGCGCTTCGTCCCGTGAGGCGCATATTCTCAAAGGTTTCCAAGTATTCGATTAGGGAGGATACGTTTTCCTCAAAGCCGACTTTCAACACCGGATAAGCGAACGGCAATTTGTACGTCTGAAAATGGATAACCTCGTCATTTCTCATCGGCTTAACGCGGCACAACGCCTCCCAGACCTCCGCCCGAAGCGTTTCGTCGCACATATTCCAAATAGCGTCGTTGGCGTAACACGGCAGTTCAAGCACGATTGCCGTTTGTCCTTCGGGCGCCATGAATGGGCTGCGGTTTTTCGGCTCGTAAAGCCGCGTAAAGGGGAACGCTTCACTCGGGAAATAGAGCGAAGCGTTGGACGAAAAGGAGGCGCGGCTCAAGCAGAACACGCAGAGAACCAAATGTCTGTACTTGATCGCAGTCGCGGCGGCGATTAACTCCGGGGGTGGGGGTGGATCCAGTATTTTCAGCATGAGCGGCAACGGCAGTGTGTTGATAACGATGGCGGCGGGAATCTCGGTCTCTCCGCTATTGAGTATGACGCGCTCGATTTTTCCGGCCTTGTGAACCAGCCGACTGACCCTGCTCTCGGTGCGGATGCGCTCAGAGCCAATGAATTCACCCAGTCTGTCAGTAATCATCCCGATGCCGTATTTGGGATAAAGGAACGAACCATCAAGATGGCTCTGCGTGGGTGCGCCGCCCGACAGCGCCGTCCGAATCAGGTTTTTCAGGTCTAACCCTTTGAGCCTTTGTCCGGAAACGGCAACGGACAACTTGTGTGGCGGTTCCCCCCAAAGTTTTTGAGAATAGTTGAGCAAAAAGCGTTCCGCCAACGTTTTTCCGTACCGGTTTATCGCGAAGGTCTCGAAATCGTCCGCCCGTTTTCCGCGTTTCACCCGCAGCTTATCCCAGGCTATTCTGAACAACGTTCTGGCGTCCAGTTTCTCTACCAAATCACTCAATGTCAGCGGAAAATGAAAAAATTGATTCTCGAAAAAAATCGAGCTCGGCGCATCGACATGGAACAACTCGGGACCCAGGAGCCGTTTGACCTCGCGTGTGACGTTTGGATCTTTATCGTGGAAGCGGTGCGCGCCGGTATCGAATAGGAAATCCCCAACCCGTATCGTTCGGCAATTTCCACCGACCTCCGAACCCGATTCAAGGAGAACGAAATCCAGCCCGCGCTTTTTTGCATAAAACCCTGCCGCCAGCCCTGCGGGCCCTCCGCCGAGAATCTGGATGTCGGTTTCGATGGATTGCATTGTGTTCACCCGAACGCGGTGAAATCAGGAAATTCGTTAATTGGAGACCGGTATCAATTTCCTGCAGACAATTCGTAGCGTGGATAATTCGTAGGAGGTTTCTTAGGATGTTTCGTAGGTCGGGCTTCCAGCCCGACGAGCGAAATGAATAGCAAATTGTAGCGCAATCTGGCGGTTTACGCTACGAAATCTCTACAGTATAATACACTATGCTGAATTTAATGGTCTATTCGCCAAGTGTATGTGGCATCACTGGTTGCCGTGACAAGTGGATTGTAGTCCGTAGGGAACAACGATCGTTGTTCCCTACAGAAGCGCGTAAGTCCTAATGTTGATGCAGCAAAGCTACATTGATTCCGGGAAGAAACCGAGTTTTTTCCTCAAAACTCGGTTTCTCCATTGTTAGGTAGCAACTTGGCTTAAGTTAATACTCGAACAGCGATAATTTGGGCCACATGCGATTTACGTATGGATTGTGGTAAAATGTTCTCTCCGCTTTCGGCGCGCGACCTTCAAGCGGACGGCCGATGACGACCAAATCCAATGCGTCATCCGAGTTTTCGTCAAGCGCCGCAAAATCGTCCGAGCCTCGCATCGGAATATACACCGCCTGCAATCCTTGCGAAGCGAGATAATATGAGATTAACGGCACTGACGCCACGCGGAGTTTGTCACTCCGTTTGGCGCTCAGGTATTGGTGTATCTGAGCGATTGCCGTAGGCGATTTGTGTTGAATCACCAAATGAAGTGTAACATAACCGTAGCAAAGAACAAAGAGGATTAAAACCGCCTTGAGGATTCGATTCCGATGCTTGATGATTCCGGCGCAGGCGAAAGCGAGGATTAGGACAAGAAAAGGTATCAAAGGCAAAACGTGCCGACTCTTGTGAACAACGTTTTGAAAGCAGAATATCCAGATGAGGTAAACGATGCAGCCGATGAAACAGGCATTCAGAACATCGGATCGTTTTACCTTTCGTATTTCGCGCCAGCTTGACGCAAGGACTACGATTACGGTAACTGTTGTGAATGCTGTTACAATATTCCGACCGTTCCAATAAAGCCCGAACCCGTCAGCCCAGACGCTTTCAAGAAGCTTCATCAGGCGGAATGATAAATCCGGCGTGCTGGCGATGGTGCCGCCAAAATCAAGAAAATGCCCGCGACTCTGAGTTTGGGCGGCTTGTACCAGTGTTTCCCAGCCCGTTATCATTATCAAAGGCATCAACCAGACCGCTAGTCCCGCAATGCCTGCCCCGATATAACGCAAGGAGCGCGCAGATAGGGACATCAATAGCGCGGGGATAAGCATCGGCAGGTAGGAAAGACGGATTCCTCCCAAAATTCCAGCAAGGAAAAACCCTAACGCGACGCTTCGCGGTTTCTCATGGTCAACGACAATAAAGTAGAGACTGGCAAACAGGCATGCAACGCCCATCACGTCCGGCATGTAGCGATTGCCCATCAGCCAGAGTAACGGGTTCAGCATTAGAAGGACAATGGCGACAAGACCGGCCGGAGAGGTATTTCTCAATCTCGCCAACTTGCATAGGAAATAGATGGTGAGGAATGTGGATACGCCGCCTATGAGGGAGAAAGCGAGGGCATAACTACCTATGGCGGCGTAGATGAGTTTGGCAATGAAACAGAAGGCCGGGTAAGCCGGAAAATGGGGTTGGAACTTGGCGACATCATAGTCGACCGTGCTCAGCGCGAAGCGGAGGCTATCCAAGTCTTCGATGTAGTAGATTGTGCTGAGCAGACGCGACCCCACGCAGAGGATGAAGGCGATGCTCCACAATTTGCGTTCGTTGATGTGCCAGACAGACAATCGAAGACCTCGAATGCGTAGTGCGTAATACGTGATGCGTGATGCGTAACTGATTTTCGCTCATGTTAAGAATCGTGGGTGAAACCGAGTTTTTTCTTGAAAACTCGGTTTCTCAAGTTCCCTTTGCATCTTCTTTTGACATCAGCTTTGATTTACGCATTACGTATCACGAATTACTCTTCATCTTATCTTGTTGCATGATGAGGGGCAACTTGCGCAACTACCAATCCAGAATTTTACCAGTTTGCCATGTTGTCGCTGGAGAATCCGTAGACTGACTGCAGCACCGCTTTGGCGCGATTGTAATTCGCAAGCGTCGTCGTATAACCGCTCGTGCCCGGTGCGCTATCGGGAGGCGCGTTGCCCATGATGCCGTGCAGTTCCCTGAGTTGTCCTTCGTTCACCAGCTTGAAGGGGTTGTACTGGAGCGCCACGGTAAATCCTTTCATCTCCGCCCAGTGTTTGTTCAAATTAACCCGATTTTCATCCGCCGTGCCCAACTTGGACAAATCGCTCAGCGTGTCGTTTATGTAGTGCACAATCGTCGCCGCGATAACCTTCTCCATGCCGTTGGCGGCAAGCTGCCGCTGTTCACTGATCTCGGCGACGGTGCCTTGGTTGGCAATCATGGCTCGCCCGATGAGAAACGCGTTGAAAATCTCCTGCGTGAAATCGACGCCCGAACCGCCTTTGTCGCGTTTTCCAGCATTGCGAGAAAGCCCGAAGTTGTATTCCGACTTGAAGTCGATGCTGCCATCGCTGTTGGAATCAAAGGTGAAGTCGTCAACGCTGCCGGCGAGCTGAGCGTCGGAGTAGCGAGCGTAATCGCGCGCCGCGCCGAAGTAGCCGAAGGCTTCATCCCATCCGTGTTCCATGGCGGTATAAGCGTCCGTGCCGTTGCGCGCCTCGCTGTTGTCGCGCTCCAGCAAGCCGTTGAGATAAACCCCCGTAGCCTGATAGTACGGAACGGCGCCGATAAGCACTTTGTTAATCATCTGCGTCAAGTCCACGCCGTTGTCGTCTGTGTAGACGGCTGGCGTTCCGAGTTTGGCGGAGTCTTGCGAGTTATCCGCGATGATTTGAAACCATCCTCGAACCAGAGCGTCGGCGCTACGATTGTAGCCGATAACGGGGTCGCCCGAAATCTTCCCGACCAGATTTTTTCCCGTCGAAATCGAGGAGTAGCGGCTTTCTAATACCGGCAACCCGCCGGCGGAACTCAGCGATCGCAGGTTGAGCGCGTCGTCATAAGCGTAGAAGTCCAGCATATCCTGCACCGTGGCAGGTCGAGCGCCGTCTTTGCCGAGGCTGTCGATAAAGACCTTCAAGTCCTGCAACAGCAGATTTCGCACCGTCTGCCCGGAATAGGAAACGCTGCTTTTGCCATCAAAGAAACGACTGTCAAAGACATAGGCGGAAGGAACGATGATGTCGGTATCGGCGTCACCATCCTCATCTTCGCCGCAACCGATAAGAATCAGGCTTGTTACCAAGAATAGCCCCGTCAACCAGAAAATTCTAGTGTCGAAACTAGTGAACGTTTTCATTTATTCTCCTTTGTGGAATTGATAATTGGGTGATTCGTCAGAGTAAACCTCTCCCTATGAAAGGTTTGTATTTCACTGAATGGTTCATTCGCCAAGTGTATGTGGCATCACGTGATTGTAGGAGCGATCTCCAGGTCGCGACTTGTGCTCTTGGTAGGTGCGGTTTCTAACCGCACCGCAACACTTACCATATACTCTTAAAAAATAAACCGCTAAAGCCCGCGCTTGATACCGATGAGTATCTGTCGCCTGGGTCCAATAAGAATACCCGAGCTTAAATTTGCCTCGGGTTGTCCCGCGTTAGAGTGTAATCTCGATCCGATATAGGCCTTGTCCAGAAGGTTTTTGCCCGAAACAAAAGCCTGCCATCGGTCAAAGAGTTTGTAATCGACGCTCGCATTGACAATGGCGTAACTTGGGATTGAGCCGGTATCGCCGCGATTGAAGGTGTGCTTGATATTCTCGAAATCGGTGAAAACGGCGTCGACAATTCGCATATCCGCTCTCATGCGCAGCGTGTCGCCAATCCGTTTAGCCAGCCCTATCGCCAAGGTGTGTCGAGGGGCATAAGGCAATTCGTTGCCGGCGATGTCCACATCCACGTTCCCAGCGATGGTAGCCGACTTGACAATACCGCTCTTGACTTCGGTTTGGAGATAGGTGTACGATAGGTTGAAGTCCGGAAGTAGCGGCATAAAGCGTGAAACTTCGGCATTTAGTCCTGTTTCCAAACCGTAACTGTCAACTTTGCCGAGGTTCTTGAACGCGGTGCCGCGCCCCGCGGCGACCATATCCGCAATCTTGAGTAGAAATCCTGAAACTTCCAATGTTAGCCCGGGCCTCCACGAACGGATGCCCGCTTCCATGTTCCAACTCGTTTCCGCTTTGAGATCGAGTCCGCCGACATCGACGTTCTGTCCGAAGTTCGTGATTTTTAGGGCTCCGGCGGATGGCGCGGTATACCCGCGATGCACTCCGCCAAACAAATTGAAACGGCCAAACTGATAGTTGGCGCCGACACCGGGCAGTAGAACCGACGACACCTTGTCTGCCAGAATGGAACCGCGCAGTCGGTCGACTCGATCTTGTTTGAACACCTCGAAACGGACACCCGGGGTCAAAGTGAGCCTTTCCCACTCAAGCCGCTCTTTGGCATAGAGCGCCAGGGCGATGGTTTCGTAGTGGTGACTTTGTCCGACAATCTTCACGGGGTCGTCCGTGGAGCCCGGCGTGCCGGTGTAGTATACGCCGTCGCGCGCATCCGGGGCGTCGCCGATTTTCCTGTCGTCAATGAAACGTTCCCAGTGGACGCGCGCCCCAGTTTCAGTTCGGCTCGGGATACCGGCGACGTGATGGGTGATGGTGTAGTTCTGTTCAACACCTCCGACGTAAAAGGTGCGCAGGATGCCAAAGTTACTTTGGCCGCCGCCGATTCGCACCAGATCGCCGGTCTGGAAATATGGCGCTGGGACGAGATTCCCGGTTTCAAGCGACGAGGGACGCACGAAGATATCGTCCTCGCGCCACCATCGCCGATCGAAGACGCTCGTGTAGAGCGTGGTATTGCTTACGAGATCCGACGTAATCTTGTTGGTATAGATAAGATCCAGCGAGGTACGCAAAATTTTGAAATTGTCGTGCTCCTTCGGATTAAAGTTTGGGTCGGTGCGGAAGGAGTACTCGGTCAGACCGGTATAGGTCGCGTTGGAGTTTTCAAAATTGCCGTTTGCTTTTAGGTAGAGCGTTTTGTCCTCGCTTATGTGGAACAGCGTCTTCACGGTTCCGTTCGCTTGATCGAAGGTATTGTTGTCGCGAAAACCGTTCCCGTGTTTGTAGAGCAGTTGCACGTCGGAAGCGACATCATCGTTGCCCAGTCCGCGCCATTCCGAAAAGGCGCTGAAATATCCGTTGTTGCCGAAGGCTATTTGATTCGCCAACCCGCGTGTGCCATCGGGTTTTCGGGTGGTGTAGTTGATAACGCCTCCCATTGTTTGGGGGCCGTAGCGGAGCGCGGAACTCCCTTTAATCACTTCCACCGCGTCAATTCTGTCTGAAGGCGGATTGTAGTAGGCATTCGGATAGATATAGACCGCAGGTTGGATAGGCACGCCATCCTCCAAGATTAACACGCGTGCGCTTCGGCGCGGATTCAGACCGCGAATGCCGATACTCAGGCGCGAGTTGCCGAATCCATCGTCTGCATATCCGTTGATGCCGGGCATAAGTTCAAGCAATTCTTGTGTGCCGACCGGACGGATTAACTCGACGGTTGCCGATTCCAACAAGGTGGCGGTACCGGTGAGCTTCTTGTTCACTTGCCAGGCTTTGCCAATAATTTCTATAGGCGCGAGTTCGAAAGGACGACTCGTTAGTGAAATTTCAAGCGCGTTCATCGTATCAGGCTCAAGATCGACTATCTCGGTGTAATCGCCGTACCCGATGACACTCACGGTGATTTCACATTGCCCCGTAACATCTTGACTCAACTGGAAGTTTCCATCGCTGTCCGTTGTCGCTTCCACCGAGACGTACCCCTCCGATACGACCTTAACTGTAGCGTTGGCAACCGGTTGTCCGGTGTCTTTGTCGACCACTTTGCCTTGAATCGGATTCGAGGCAAAGCAGAAACATGACGCGGAAAGCAGAAAAGCCGACATTATCGCGATGCCCAAAAACTGTTTCATGGATTGTGTTTTCCTCACTCTCAGAATCGTTTCGGATTAGTATTTTGACGACGAGTGTCCCCGGCTCTGCCATCTTGCGCCGGGTTGACGAGGTCTTTCGCCTCGGTGGCGCCACTGGGAGGTAGATTCGTGTTGCCGTAACTGCCTCCCTCGTCGGCAACCTCGGTCTGCGGCGCCAGTAAAGGGTCACTTTCGCAGGCGGACATGGTCAGACCGATGCCCAGGACGATAGCCGCTAAGAAGACGCTCAGAATAGCAAAGAATAAATTCATTTTTCTCCTCAAAGTAAAATATTAACTAATGACATTGAGACTCATTCTCTATATGTTGAAAGTCTGCCAAATCCCGGTTGCACAGACGCAGGATTTTTCGTAGGGCTTGGGTCTCCCAATCCATTGTGCGAGGCGGTAATCTCTATCGTCCGCCTATCCACTCACAACCGAACCGTAGGGGCGAGGTTCCCTCGCCCGCTTTTGCTCTTTCACGTTTGTGAATTGATATTTGAAATGTGCCGCGACCTGCCAAAGGACGAGGGAACCTCGCCCCTACGATTACCGGTATATCTTCATAAATATCAACACACCCTAGTGAAACCCGGCGCCCCGAGGATTTGAACATATCTACAACGATTCCAAGAAAGCGATTAAAGCATCCCGTTCGCTTGCAGACATCCCCTGCACTGCTTCGCGCGAGGCGTCCGCTTCGCCTCCGTGCCATAAAATCGCTTCCAGAAGACCTCTTGCCCTTCCATCGTGAAGCAGGTTCGTATGGCCATTGACGGTTTTGATTAACCCGATGCCCCACAGCGGCGGGGTTCGCCATTCGGAACCGTCCGCGAGAAAATCGGGGCGGTTGTCCGCTAACCCCGGCCCCATGTCGTGTAACAGCAGGTCGGTGTACGGGTAAATCGTCTGATTGGACACCGCGGGGACATCCGGTAACACACCCGTGTGAAGGGTTGGAATATGGCAGTCCGAACACCCTGCGACTTCGAAAAGTTGTTCCCCGCGTTGCACAACGGGGTCGTCAAGATTCCGCCGCGCAGGCACGGCGAGCGTCTGCACATAAAACGTTACGGCTTCCAAGATTTCATCGCTCAGTTCCGGATCATCACTCAGCCCGTCATGTTGCGGCTGTCCGTTGGAGCTTTCGCTCGGAAGGAGTGAGGTCGTGACGCCTATATCGTCGTTGTACGCGGAAGCGACCTGTTGAAGCAACGTCGGCTGGTTCGCTTTCCACCCGAATCTGCCGAGACTGAGCCCGTTCTTTTGGACATCCCAGACGAAATTCGCCTTCCCCGATATCCCGTCGTTGTTTTCGTCCGCTTCGTCTGCCAAGGCGAGGATAGTCGCTTCGGGAACGGCTTCAAGCAACCCCAATCCGAATACGCCAGGCGCGACGCGGGGTGAAAGCTCAAATTCATCGGGCAGCGGTTGATACGGGTCAACCAACGCATATTTCGGGGTTCTGAGGTGCACGATGGTTCCGTCATTTGTCGTAATCTGCCCTTCCGTGTAGTTGATGCGCACCCCGCCTTCCGGAGAAACACCGTAAATGGCGCGGTTATTGAGTTGTGTCCCAAAGCCGGGAACCGGCACCGGGGCGCCCGTTCCGTTTCCGTTTGGATTGGGTAGGCTCACGCGGAAAAGCATCGACGTGAATTTCTCTCCTGAAGTCGGCGCCCGCCCGCGACCGTCTCGCGCATGACAGTTGATACAGGAGATATTATTGTACACCGGCCCCAGCCCCGGATTGACTTCCGCCGGGACGGTGACAAAGACGGCTTCAAACTCTCTATCCCCCGCGAGATGTTCAGCCAGCCCTTCAGCCGAAAGATTCGGCGCCGGGGTTGAAAACGCGTGACTCGTCGCGTCAAACACGGTTGTCTCGCCGCCCGAGAGCGCCTTTTTCGGGTCGTCCAACGCCGGAGAACCGAGTAGGTCATCCGAACCGCAAGCGGCGATCAAAACTCCCAGCAATCCGATGGGTAATAGAGTATATAAAGGAAATAATTTCATGACGTTGATTCTTAGTCAATGGGCATAGCAAAAAAGTTCAGCCGCAGCCCCTACGATTAAAGGCGGGCGAGGGAACCTCGCCCCTACGAATATCGACATTTTTCGCACAAGCGGTACGCATAATTAACGCAAGTCCCCACCTTTGTCCGACAAGGCACAGAAACCGAGTTTTTTTCCAACGTCGAAACGAGAGATTGACGAAAATCGGACCAATTTACTCGTAATTTATCGAACGTGCACCAAAAACTCGGTTTCTCTGTCATAGGTGGCAACTTGCGTCAATTATGACTACCCGCCGTGAACGCCGCCTAACCCGCGTTAGTTGAAATCACTGTTCAACACCAACTGCAAGATATCCGCCTCTAACGTTCGGTGAACCGTGCTGACAGCGTCAATTGCCGCTTGAACCGATGCACGACTCCCAGTGATCGAATCGCGGAACGGGTCGGGGATTGCCCCGATGGTGTCAATCGCTGTCTGCACCTCCGCCCGGAATCTGGTGTCAAGCGAGGAGTCGTTGTTGGCGACAAACTCGTTCAGCCCCGCGCCATCGGCGGTAAATTTGCCCATGTATACGTTCTGGATACCGCGGATATTGTCTTGGAAGTCAGCGATGGAATTAAAGCTAAACTGCGACTCGACAAGCGATGTATCCCGCTCGTTGTACGGATCAGAGATTTTGCCGTTTGCCACTTCGTCGGCGATGATAATCATGCCGTTGACCATCTCCTGCATTGCCGATTTTTGCGACTTGTAAATCGTGCTTGAAGTACCGGCGTTAGCAACCTCACCGGCGAAATTTTCTCCCGACGGGTCCCACGCCCGGCGCAACTGTGCAGTCTTGGCTTTCAAATTCTCCGTTGTCGCAACCAAGTATTCCAGTTCGCGCGGCGTGATGTCACCAGCTTGCCGCTGGTCGCCCTCGCGGAAGAGCAGATACTCAATGGTATGGAAGCCTTTCAGCGTATCTTCCAGTCCGTCAATTGACGACGCGGTCAACGTGTCGCCGCTTGCGAGCACCGCGTCAAGATCAACTCGATTGACGGGCCAACTGTCAAGCGCCGGGTCAAGCCCTTGTGTGTCGACGGGGCCAAATAGAAACGCTTCGCTCTGCTCCCAAGGTCGTCGCGCCGCTTTCCACGCCGCCTGCGCTCTGCTTAAGTTCGCTTGGGTGGTGCCGGATTGCAACACTCTCACCGAGTTGAGCAGCGTACCGGCCTTAGTATCCAGATCGGTATAGGTGGCGAGCACAACGGTGTTGGCGAAGTCATTCAACGTCGTTGATGCGTCAAACTGCCCCCCGGCGCCATCGTCGTCGTCATCGCTGCAGGCGACGAGGAAAAACGAAGTGACTAGAAGAGTTGTCAAGGTGAATAACAAGAATCGTGTAGCGTATGGGTTGAATCTCATTGGATTCCTCCTTATTTTGTTTAGATTTCTATTGGACATGACGTGTGCATGTCGCACCGATTAAATAGTAAAAGATTAGGGTGTAAAGTTGTTCGTTATGCGTGATACGGAATATGCAAAAAATTAACTACGCATTACGCATAATGAATCTCCATTTCTTGTGGCTATGAGGCGTTTGTCAACCTGAATGCGAGCTAATATTGAAACCCGAAGCCTACCGCCAGGGCATCTTCTTTGTTTTCAACTTCCGTTCCCAACCTCCGGAACGAGTAATGTCCCTTAAAGATCAGTTGCGGATGCGGATGATAATTGGCGCCGAAAGTCCAAGTTTGACGCTCCCAACGCGGGTTATCAAAAATCTCTCCTTCAACGGCCGCCATCGTATCGTAATTGTCGTAGCGGACGAAAACATCCAGCACGGCATCGGTATTAAATGACGACTTGAAAAGCGACAATAGGTTGTATCCCGCCTCAAGGTATCCGCCGACGGCTTGGCTGCCAACGGGAGTCCGTTTCACGTTCAGGTTATTTGAAAGATTCCGATTGGCTTTGGAGACGAGATCCGAGTTTTGGAGTGTGCCGTACAAAAACAGCCCGCGAACCTTGAACGCGCCAATCTCGTAAAACCCGTGCAGATCGAGGATGCCGACATTCGCGTCAACCCGCAAGTCCGGTTTGGGGCGGTTATCGGCGCTGTCACCATAGTAGCCGGAGACACCCACAACCGCGCCCGGGGTGATAGCGTAATCCACTCTGCCTACGAGCGCGAAATCTTCGGCATTCACCGTTTCAAATCGCAACTGGTGCCCGCCGACAATCCAACGCCGAGAACTGAAACCGGTCGAGTCCAAGCCGTTGACGATCTGCGCTTGGTAACTCAACACTCCCAGTGTTCCGAATACCTCGATCCCGTTTTCATGCCAGATGGCTGGAATCAGGTTGGACTCGGATTCGGGCCTCGTGGTGGTGAAGTAATGTTGCGGTCTGTGCCGCTTGGAGACAAGACCGACAGGCACGATGATATGGCCAATCCGAACGTTAATCTCGGGTTCAATCTGGAAGACCACGGCAAGTTTCTCAACGATGACCTCGCCACCTTTCTCCACCTCCATTTCAAATTCCCCGAACTCTTCAAGCTTGTCAAACTCCATCGTGATGCCAGCGCCGCCGTGCTCGAACTCAATCTCGGCTTCAAGCCGTATGTCATCGCTAATCCGGTACTTGGGCGCCACAACAAATCGTTCCACATCAATGTGGGCGCGCCGTTCCGGATCGGTCTCCCAATCGAAGTTGGCGTAGTTGATGACGCCGTAACCCGACACTTGAAATCGATCGGTGTCGGCAGATACGGCTTGAACCGCCAGGAGCAGAAAAGCAACAAAAGAAATTACTCGCAATTATCCCTCCTTCAGGATTATTGACATTGAGACTCACTATCAATAAGGGTTAAATTAAAAACGGACACACTCATCCACCATTAATATTGAACGCCCTCGAATTGCTACTGAGACTCATTCTCAATAATTATTTAGCCTTATTCACATTTTGCTAATTATAAATCATGTTCAAACCGTTGTCAAGGTTTTTTTCAGATAATTGAGAAAATTATTGGGATTACGCAATTGAGCGCTTGAAGCTGCCTGGTTTGTCCATTTCACAGAGGGATAACGGAGGATTTTCAATCGCACTCACTATCCGTTCGCTTAATCTCCGCTGAAATGCAAACGGCGCCATCTTTGCAATTAGAATAGGCAGAAACTGCCGGGAACATAGTTCCGTGAAAAGGAGATGCCCACTGTTATCGGCATCATGTCGCGGGATGGCAACTTGAAGAAAGGTCTGTCTACCCGCAGCTCAAGGTTCAATCGACTCTCTGTGAGACGGAGAAGTTCAATGCCGGCGACGACATAAGCGCCCAAGTCGGTACGGTTCTCCGTGTCAACAAAGTAAATGTAGTCGTCGCCGTACAGTGGCCCATAATCCCTGTGCTGGCGTTCCCACTTTTCTCTCGTCACTTTTTCTCCGGTTTCGTAACTGGCGCCGAATATGGCGAATCCGCCTCCCGCGTATGGCGATATATTCTGCTTGTTGAAGAAATAGCGCCCACCGATTGACCATGCGTGAAAGGAGAATCCGTCGCTCTCGTCTTCATAATCAGCGCCACGCCCGCTGTATCGATACTCGGTTCCGATGGCGAAAGATGGCGTCTCGTAATCCCAACCGAAAGTAAAACCGGGGTCTGCCCATATACCCGTGCCGGGGATTGAGGTGCCAAGAATGCCTACGTGCCAAAGGGATTCCCCCGAAATCTTCCGGTGAAGACGCGCATCTTGCTCGGTAACGGTTTCCATGTCGATCGTAGAATCGATAGTCTTTCTGTTAACAAGCGCATCGACCAGCCTCGGGGCAGCCGAGACCATCTCTTCGATACCTGCCAACATTAACTGCCGCTCAGCCTTAATTGTTCCAATGGGCCTCTCTTCGCTCAAGCGCACGAAGATTTTCGTACCTAACGAGCGCATGACAATGCGGTAGACGTCCACTCGCTCGGAGACTTCGTATTCGTAGACGGGCTCTCGCGCAAATATGCCGTGCTTGTGGAGTGCGTCGCGCACTAACATCGCCGCGGTTTCTGCGTCGGTGTCGAGGATGCCCGCGTTGTCACCGATTAAAACGACGGCAGGGGCGGGCACCAGGGCATCGGTCTGCGCAACAGCTGGGGCAGTAAGCAAAGCAAGGAGAGCAGTTCCGAACAAAAAACTCCAAAATCTTCTCAAATCAAACTCCTCAATGTTCGATCGTTAAATCAAAAAGAAAGCCCATGCATGGATTAAAAGATGCATGGACTTCAACTCAAGGTTTCTGGAAATGGATAAAGGTTATTTCCGAACAGTTACAGTCCGGGAATTAACCGTAATGATGCCCGTGGAATTATTGATACTGAAATCAAGAGCAGTGCCCACCCTACAACGGGATCGGCAAGGTGCGAGAATGTGCCAGCCGCATCCCGTTGAGCAGAATGCGTTTAGCGCTAGCGCACTCTCCCTATGCTTGATTTTGCTGAAGTCTAGTCAGGTCGGCGCGTCCGAGTCCGGTTAGGCGGCTCACCGTATCAAGACTCATACCCTCTTCAATCATGCGTTGCGCCACCTCGGACCGTCCCTCATTCACTCCTTCAGCCTTGCCTCTGGCCTCGCCTTCAGCCATGCCCTCCTTGAAGCCCTGTTCCAGCCAGCCTTCGCGACCGAGTTTGACCGTGTGCATCAATCTGTCCTCCTTGTCTTCAATACAACTCGCTTCTATCTCTTGCAACATATCCATGCTGAATTCGCCGGCGCTTTCTTCCAAACTGTGCGTGGTCTGCCTTACCAACCGTAATCGGTCGTCCTTCGGCAAAGCGAGACTGCCGACAAAAAACGCCGCAATCGATTCAGCGTTCAACTGCTGCAGACTTTGCAGCGCTAACAGATACGGGTAAGAGTTGGGAAACAGCTTCGTCAATGTCTCCCTATCCTGCCCGGCAAGATCCAACAGCAGATAACCAAAATCAAGTGTAATCTCGCTACAGATATCGTTGGACGAGTCGCGAAAACGGCTCGGCAATCGCCAGCCACTTTTTGCCGTAGAAACGACAATCGCCACAACTTCATCCATGGCATCGGCGTAAAGAATTGTCTGATACGAGAGCAACTGCGTGAAAATATTCTTGGCTTGAACGCTTTTGTGCTCAATCAAAAACACAACCCGCCCACCGTCTTTGTTCATCACCGAGACAATCGCGTCAGCCCGCCGTTCGTTGCCCTCGGCGTCGGTGAAAACTGCGGTGTCGAACTTCAGTGTGCGGAAATCTAGTCGAGTTGCCTTTTCCTTACCAAGCAAAAACTTCAACAATTCTACCGCCAGTTTCTTATTGTTGGTAAATACGGCGGTAAACAGGGCATTGTGCAGCGCGCGTGTTGACATTGAATTCCTCCCTCACTGATTGTATAGCGTCATTCTAGCGCGTAATCGCGCCGAATGCAACTATGAATCTAGAGGTGAGGAAGAATTGCCAAGCTATGTTTCACGCTAATCCCATCTTGTCCGTCACACCCGACTTAGGCGCTGATGGTGGGCAGCGCCCACCCTACAACGGGATCGGCATGTGCGGGAATGTGCCAGCCGCATCCCGTTGAGCGGAATGCGTTTAGTGCGAGTGCCTGCCTCCTATGCTTGATTTCGCTGAAGTCTAGTCAGGTCGGCGCGTCCGAGTCCGGTTAGGCGACTAACCGTATCAAGACTCATACCCTCTTCAATCATGCGTTGCGCCACCTCTGACCGTCCCTCAGCCATGCCTCTGGCTTCGCCTCTAGCCTCACCCTCAGCCATGCCTTCGGCTTCGCCTCTAGCCTCACCCTCAGCCATGCCTTCGGCTTTGCCCTTCTTGAAGCCCTGTTCCAGCCAGCCTTCGCGACCGAGTTTGACCGTGTGCATCAGTCTCTCCTCCTTGTCTTCAATACAACTCGCTTCTATCTCTTGTAACCTATCCATGCTGAATTCGCCGGTGCTTTCTTCCAAACTGTGCGTGGTCTGCCTGACCAGCCGTAATCGGTCTTCCATCGGCAAAGCGAGACTGCCGACAAAAAACGCCGCAATCGATTCAGCGTTCAACTGCTGCAGACTTTGCAGCGCTAACAAATACGGGTACGAATTGGGAAACAGCTTCGTCAATGTCTCCCTATCCTGCCCGGCGAGATCTAACAGCAGATAACCAAAATCAAGTGTAATCTCGCTACAGATATCGTTGGACGAGTCGCGAAAACGGCTCGGCAATCGCCAGCCACTTTTTGCCGTAGAAACGACAATCGCCACAACTTCATCCATGGCATCGGCGTAAAGAATTGTCTGATACGAGAGCAACTGCGTGAAAATATTCTTGGCTTGAACGCTTTTGTGCTCAATCAGAAACACAACCCGCTGACCATCTTTGTTCATCACCGAGACAATCGCGTCAGCCCGACGTTCGTTGCCCTCGGCGTCGGTGAAAACTGCGGTGTCGAACTTCAGTGTGCGAAAATCTAGCCGAGTTGCCTTTTCCTTACCAAGCAAAAACTTCAACAATTCTACCGCCAGTTTCTTATTGTTGGTAAATACGGCGGTAAACAAGGCATTGTGCAGCGCGCGTGTTGACATTGAATTCCTCCCTCTCTAAATTGTATAGCGTCATTCTAGCGCGTAATCGCGCCGAATGCAACTATAGAATCTAGAGGTAAGGAAGAATTCCCAGGGGATGTTACACACTAATCCAATCCTGTTCGCCACACCCGACTTAGGCGCTGATGGTGGGCAGTGCCCACCCTACAACTGTGGAACGCGTTCTCGGCGATGAATCGCCGAACTATGAGGCCTCAAACGCTAATTTTCAAAAGCGGTACGCAAATCTGGCGCCCAATGCCTTCCGCGAAGCGATGGGATCCACCTCAATACCATGAAACTCAATTAGGCGCGCTTGACGTTGTCTTTCATTTTGATTGTTAATTTTCTTGGCGGAAGATGGAGCGTCAATCACCGACCAGACCCAGGCGCTAATGAATAGGACCCCTCCAACGCCGACAATGGTTTCAGGCGCATCAGTCGAGTCCGTGCCCCAGTCATTCCAAGTTTCCACGGCTGATGCTAGTACTCCGATGAGGGCTACGGATAAGCCACCCAATGCCATACCCATCTGTATCGTGCCTTTACCAGATTCGCCATTATAGAATTGTCCAAGTCCGGGCAAGAAACCGGATAAACACCCGGCTAGCAAAGGGTTTTTTCGCGGGGCAACCGACTCGGGTATAGGTTGTCGGACGATCTCCATAATCTGATGCGCCTTGTACGTCAAGACACGATTGTCCGACAATCGTATTTTGACGAATTGTCCCGGGACTTCCTCAATGATGACGCCGCGAACAACAGAACCGTCATTCAGATACACCGCGCTTTCCACTTGCGCCTGCGCTGCATCCATCGCGAAACTCATAACTAAGAACACCAAAATTAAACGTAACATGGTAATGCCTCCGTTTCACGCTGTGAAATCGTTAAATAAGTTGAGTACAATCAATTGTTTTGCCTGGTCCAGTTGATGATAGGTATTGGTCAAGTAGCGATAGCGTTATGTTCTAACTACTTCCGAATCAACATTTTCCGCGTGGCGGCGAAATCTCCCGCAGTAAACGTGTAGAAGTAGATACCGCTCGCAACAGATTCGTCGACCGCATTTTTGCCATCCCAATACGCGGCGCGACGCTTGCTCTGATAACTGCCGGCGCTTTGATGCCCTAGCGCCAACCGCCGGACGACTCGTCCGTTCACCCCATAGATGGTGAACGTAACATCGGCGGGTTTTGCCAATCGATACGGTATCCACGTCTCCGGATTGAACGGATTCGGATAGTTGGGCAAGAGGGCTGTCTCTTTCGGGGTCAAAGCAATCAAGAGTCGCTCCAAGAAGCGAATGCCCCTTTGCGACATTGCATCTGTAAGGTTTAGACGCTGCGCTTGGGCGAGCCAGCGTTTCACATCCGCCGCGGTGAGTGATTCAAGTAGTTGCGGATGCGAGGAGGGAGCCGCGGCTGCGTTTCCGAGCGCCCCGGCTACCTTGACAAGATCTCTGATGTCAACAACATCGTCCCCGTTGACATCCGCGATGTTCTGTCCGGTCTTGCCGAGGTTTGCGGCAATCACCACCAAATCTAGGATGTTCACAGCGCCATCGCCGTTTACGTCGGCTGCGATTTTATCGGGTTCAGGAGGTGTGACAGCGGCTGCCGCATCCCATAACTTGATGCCATCGGGAGACAAGTAGGCGAGCAAATTCCCATCCGGTGAAAACCACACGGAATCCCCTAACTCGGAAGCGAGAATTCCTAAATGTTCTCCAACGGCGGCAACGGTTTTTTGCTGTGCCATATCCCACAATTTCAGCGTGCTGGTAAGCTCGGATGGAAACGACTCGGAGTTCTCAAGATAGGCGAGGAACGTTCCATCCGGCGAGAATGTCACGGACCAGACATCACCCGTAAATACGGCGATAGTTTCTTGACGCGCAACATCCCATAACCTCATACCGTCAAAAGCGGAGTAAGCAAGCAGATTGCCATCGGGTGAAAACAGAGTAAACGCCCGGTCGACATGCCCTTCAAGCGTGGCGAAAGTTTCCCCTGTCGCCACATCCCACAACTTCACCGTGTTCACTATGTCATTAAAAGAGGCGGAGGCGAGTAGCGTTCCATCCGGTGAAAATGACACGGACCGGATACCACCCGTGTGCCCTTCAAGTGTGGCGCTAGCTTCGCGATTCCCGACATCCCATAACGTGATGAGGTTGCCTTCAGACACGAAAGCGAGCAAATTCCCATCGGGTGAAAACGATGCATGCTTCCCTTCAAGTGTGGCAACGGTTTCTCGGTTTGACACGTCCCACACCTCTATCGTGGCGTCAGTCGCGCCGAAGATGGACGCTTCCTCAAACGTAACCAATTGCTTAGCGAGTAGTCCGCCATCCGATGAAAATGACACGGCAGTAACGACGCCCTCCGTGTGTCCCTCAAACTCGGCGATGCTATCTCTTGTCGCTAGATCCCATAACTTCACCGTGCCATCGGATGACCCGGAGGCGAGCAGCGCGCCATCCGGTGAAAACGAAAGCGAACTAACCGAATCCGTATGCCCCTCAAGCGTGGTGACAGTTTCTTGACTCGCCACCTCCCACAACTTGATTGTGCCATCAATTACCCCGGAGGCGAACAACGTACCATCCGGTGAAAACAATGCGGACGCTCCCTCAAAAGAGGCGAGTTGATACGGCGAGCTACCCACAGCGTTAAACGTTACCGACCTGTGTTCAATGGATGCCTCAACGGTGTTTGTTTTCCCGGAACCGAGGGTCAGCGTGCGCGCCGCTCTGCCATTGATGTCGGTTGTTGCAGTTGCAACCGTGGATTCTCCACCCAGCCTCCCATCCCCGGCGGTAACCGTAAACGTGACTTGAACACCCTGTAAAGGGTTATTATGCCGATCTCTCACTTCGACAACCAAGGGATCCGCAAGTTCCGAGCCGAACCCGCCTTGCTGCTCATCCCCGGAGATTTTTGCCAACCGGCGCGCCGACTCGGCAACGTCCCAAAACCGGACTGTACCGCCTCTCCACCCGGAAGCCAGCAGCGCGCCATCGGATGAGAACGACACAGAATTGACAGTACCTCCAAAAAAACGATTATAGGCGAATCCTTCAAGCGTGGTGATAATTTCTCTCGCTTCCACATCCCATAACTCTATTCCAGATGTTCCGGCGGAAGCGAGCAGCGTACCATCCGGCGAAAACGACACGGAATAGATATAAGACGACTCTCCTTCAAGCGTGGCGATAATTTCTCTTGCCTCCACATCCCATAACTCTATTCCAGATGCCCCGGTGGAAGCGAGCAGCGCCCCATCCGGCGAAAACGATACGGCATAGACATAATACACCTCCCCTTCAAGTGTGGCGACAGTATCGCGCCGCCCAACATCCCACAACTTCACTGTCCCATCGTCTGATCCGGAGGCGAGCAGGGCGCCATCCGGTGAAAATGACACGGATCCCACACGTTCCGTATGTCCTTCAAGCGTGGCGATCACCTCGCGCCTCGCGACATCCCACAACTTCACTGTCCCGTCACCTGATCCGGAGGCGAGCAGGGCGCCATCGGGGGAAAATGCCACGGAAGTAACATAATCCGTGTGTCCTTCAAGTGTGGCGACGGTCTCGCGCCTCGCGACATCCCACAACTTCACTGTCCCGTCACCTGATCCGGAGGCGATCAGAGCGCCATCGGGTGAAAATGCCACTTCAGCAACAGGGGCCGTATGTCCTTCTAGCGTGGCGATAGTTTCGCGTGCCGCCACATCCCATAATTTCATTATCCCGATATTTGACCCGGAGGCGAGCCGCGTGCCATCCGGCGAAAACGCCACAGACGAAATCTCTTCTATATCAATATCTATATTTAGGACATGCAGATCCGGATTCTGATTCAGGATGAGGTGAAGCGCTGACCTATCCGTAATCGGATTCCCCTGAAGGTGTAAAATCTCTAGGCTTGTAAACCCCGCGATCGGACTGATGTCACTAATCTGATTAGAGGAAAGATCCAACGTTGTGAGTTTTGTGAGACTTGCGAGGGGACTGATGTCACTAATCAGATTAAAGGAAAGATCCAGATATGTCAGCCGCGTCAGTCCTGCGAGAGGACCGATGTCACTAATTTGATTAATTTGATTTCGTTCCTCCCACCAGCCATTTCCAAGGTCTAACGAAGTTAGATTTGTGAGTCCTGCGAGCGGACTGATATCGCTAATCTGATTTGAGCCAAGATCTAAGTCTGTCAGCCGCGTTAGGCCCGCGAGGGGGCTGATATCACTGATCTGATTTGAGCCAGACCGATCTGAGCCAAGATCTAACTGTGTCAGCCGGGTCGCGTGTTCCAAGCCGGTGAGATTGCTTATATCGAATCCCACAGCGTAGAGATGTGTCAACGCTTGCAGCGCTTGTGGTGTGAGGGGCTCCCCCTGTGTCAAACCGAGCTCCGCTCTTATAGCGTCGTGTAAATTCCGATCCGGCATCCACGCAGGCCCGGGCACATCAACGTCCAGTTGCAGGTCCGGATTGGCTTGAAGTAGGGTTTGGAGCGGCGCTTTGTCCGTAATCGGATTCTCCGCAAGGTATAACTCCTCAAGATTTGCCAAACCTGCGAGCGTTGTCACATCGCCGATTTGATTACCCTCCAGGTCTAAATATGTTAATTCCGTCAATCCGGCGAGTGGGCTGATGTCGCTGATTTCATTAGCGCTAAGGAGTAACACTTCAAGGTTTGCCAGACCTGCGAGCGCTGTCACATCGCCGATTTGATTAGAATCAAGATTTAAAAAAGTTAGCTGGGTCAAACCTGCGAGAGGACTGATGTCACTAATTTGATTGCCCCAGAGCCATAACCCCGTAAGGTTTGTCAGACCCGCCAGTGGACTGATATCCCTGATTTGATTGTTCGAGAGAGATAACGCCGTAAGGTTTGTGAGGCTTATGAGCGTGTTTATGAGCGGATTAATGTCACTAATTTGATTAGACTTAAGGTATAGCTCTTCAAGGTTTGCCAGACCTGTGAGAGGGGCGATGCCGCTGATTTCATTAGTGCTAAGGTATAACACTTCAAGATTTGCCAAACCTGCGAGCGCTGTCACATCGCCGATTTGATTACCCTCAAGGCCTAAAAATGTTAATTCCGCCAATCCGGCGAGTGGGCTGATGTCGCTGATTTGGTTATTCCAGAGTCCTAACGCCGTCAATCGGGTCGCGTGTTCCAAGCCGGTGAGGTCGCTTATATCGCTCTCTGAGGCATCTAGCTTCGTTAACGCTTGCAGCGCCTGTGGTGTAAGAGGCTCCTCCGGTGTCAAACCGAGCTCCACTCTTATAGCGTCGTGTAAATTCCGATCCGGCATCCACGCAGGCCCGGGTACATCAACGTCCAGTTGCAGATACGGATTTGCTTGGAGTAGGGTTTGGAGCGGCGCTTTGTCCGTAATCGGATTCCCCGCAAGGTATAACTCCTCAAGATTTGCCAAACCTGCGAGCGCTGTCACATCGCCGATTTGATTACCCTCCAGGTCTAAAAATGTCAATTCCGCCAATCCGGCGAGTGGGCTGATGTCGCTGATTTGGTTATTCCAGAGCCCTAACGCTGTCAATCGGGTCGCGTGTTCCAAGCCCGTGAGGTCGCTTATTTTTTCCTCCGCTGCCGCGTCCTCCGATAGCGAAGCGTCTAACTCCGTTAAGGTTGCCAACTGCGCTTTCGGGATAGCGGCGCCTGGGGGTAGATCGAGCGCCTCGCGTACTTTGTTCGCCAGATTGAGGTCAGGGAATTCTACATTTTGTGCGGAAGCCGAGTTAAGCCAACCGCCGAAGATAATCATGCAAATTGCCGAAACATAAAGTCGATTCACGATATACTCTCCTTAAGAACCTGTTTGAAAAGCAGACGGTAAAGTTGCGTTTGGTCATTTGAGAGGCAAAATCATTGATTTTTCAAGGCATTTTCCCCCAAATAGCCTCTTTCTTGATGGTTTCGTTAATGAGAATCGGGGGTATTTTCGTCAATGCCCCGATTTCCGACCAAAAGTTGAAAAAAACGGGTCAGAATAAGTCCGCCCAACCTATTTTTGATCGGATTGCGGGGTTCTGTCAAGCAAAAAAGGGAGGTATTCGCAAACTGTCTGCCTGTATTTTCGCGGCAATTCTTATTTTGAATTCGCCGAGTGATTGTGTTTATTATACTTTACGCCGCCGTAAAATGCGTGTTTTCAAACGTCTAGGGGTAGGTGCGGTTGGAAACCGCGAGGATTTCTATCGCACTCGCTATCCACTCACTTGATCCTACGGAGAACGCATGTCGCGACGCGCTTCTTGTTGAAGGGGCTGTCAAGGCAACGCCGCACCGTAGTTGACGCCATTTGGCGGACGTTGCCACAGCCTTTCACGGAATTAGCGCGTCTCTTGCCGAAGCGCCATCCAGACACAAGCCGCCATCCCCAATAGGAGAAGGGCGAATGGGAAGCCGACAGCGATTGAAGCCGCCTGTAACGAGTTCAAACCGCCGCCAAGCAACAACGCAATGGCAACCGCTCCCTCCGCGCTACACCAGAACACCCGGTGCGAAACCGGGGCGTCAAACTTGCCGCCCGCGGTAATCATATCGACGACCAGGGAGCCGGAGTCCGACGAGGTTACGAAGAATACGACGAGCAAAATCATCGCGATAACCGATATCAGCATTGACATCGGAAGCGCCTCGAACATTTTGAAGAGGGCCAGTTCCGGCACGTACTTCTCCACCGTTTCAGTCACCCCGGTATAGCCGTCGCCGAGGAATTGGTCCAGCGCGGTCCCGCCAAATGCGCTAAACCACAGTAGACACAGTAGCGTTGGCAGCAAAAGCACGCCGATGATGAACTCCCGCACGGTGCGTCCCTTTGAAACGCGCGCGATGAATGTGCCGACGAACGGCGCCCAAGCGATCCACCACGCCCAGTAGAACGTCGTCCAGCCGTGCAAGAAACCGGTGTCGGAACGTTCTACCCAAGTGCTTAGCGGTCTGAGTTTGGCGAGATAGGTGGCAGCCCCGCTGAAGACGCTCTGTAAAATTGCCAACTTTGGTCCCACGGCGATAACGAACAGGAGCAGCACAATTGCCAGTATCATGTTAAACTGGCTGAGGCGCTTGATGCCGACATTGAGTCCCGTCACCACGGAGACCAACGCGCCGCAGGTGATTAACACAATCAACACCACCATGGTGGTGTTGTTCGTGGCAAATGTGTTTGGCCACAGATGGTTAAGCCCGGCCGTTAGCTGCTTCGCGCCCAGACCGAGTGAAGTTGCGAGGCCGAACAAACTGGCGAACACGGCGAGCGTGTCGATGACGTGACCGGGCCAACCCCAAATGCGATTGCCAAGCAACGGATAGAACGCGGAGCGCATTGTTAACGGCAAGCCTCGATTATAGACGAAGTAACCGAGCGCAAGCCCCACGACTCCGTAAACTGCCCAAGCGTGCAGCCCCCAGTGAAATGTCGATGCCGACACCCCCATGACCGCCGCCGACCGGGCTTTGTCCTTCGCGTCGGTAACGGCAGGCGAGTTCTCGGCGGTGTAGGCGACTGCCGGGTCGTAAACTTTTTCCATTCCAAGCGGCGGATTCTGAAAGTGTTGCACCGGTTCCAGTACACCAAAAAACAGTAGCCCGATGCCGACGCCCGCCGCGAAGAGCATCGCGAACCAAGTCAGATTGGAATAGTCGGGTTTTGCGTCGGGGCCGCCGATCCGCACTTTGCCGAAGGGCGAGACTATCAGAAACAGGCAAAAGAGCAAAAGAAGGTTAGTAATGTCAATGAACCACCAGTCGAAATTTGTGGTGAGCCAGGTACGGGTTGCCCCAAAGATCTTGGTGGCTTCTTTATTGAACACCAATGCGCCGATGACAAAAACGACAACAGTAATTGAAGAAATCACAAATACCGGCGTCAGTCCAAACCACGAAGTCCCGTTATCGCGACTCCCGTGATCGGCGCCCTCGTCAAGATGTTTCTCTTTTTCGTTCATTATTACGGTTCTCCTTCGGGACGTGGAAACGCGCGCCGGAAGAGGCGGCTTGCCAAGAAGCGCACGGCAATGCGTCAAGATACCCCAAACGAACGGCGTGTCCCGTCCCTACAGTCGTTTACACATAATTAGAAATAGTAGCCGAAGTTCACATTAAAGCGCGCGTTCCATGCGTTATTTCCGTTCGCGCCGAAGTCGCCCGCGCCCGTATAGATGTTAGCGTAGCCCTCCTGCTTTCCGTCGGCGTCAACATTTCCGACAAAGAAGTTTCCGTCGGACAATGCCAGATCGGTGTAGACATACCAACCACCTTTTGCCCAAGCGGCGCCTATTATCGCCATGGAACTGGCGTTGTAGGTCTCCACGCTTTTGAGGATTGTGCTATATTCAACGTAAGGGGTAACGCTGTCAAACTTTATCCAAGGTATCGTTGACGTGTCAATGCCTCCGTAGCGCAGAGAGACGCCGGGTATCATCCCTTCGCTGGCTATGGGCCACGCGAAATCGTAACCGCCCATCGGAATCAGATCGCCGGTTCCCCACGGCGTGTCGTCGGTAATGTCATACTTGTAGTAAGAAAACTGCGAAACGAGCGTGAAGTCCGCGAAGGTATTTTTCGCATGTCCCGACAGGGCGTAATGTATCGCGCCATCGTCATCCACATTTGTTCCCTTCAGCATGCCGTATTCAACCGATACGCCGAACTCGCCAATGTTTTCGACAGCGTATATGGCTCGGAGGTTCACTTGGTGTTGCTCGTCAAACCCGTTGCCATCTTCGTCGGCGCCCCACTCGACGGTACCGTCGGCGCCGGCTCTTTCTTTCCATTTGACGACGTCGTAATCGTAGCGTGCGCTGTCCAAACTACCTACGCCGTCCCAATCGCCGCTGTCTTGCAGAAAGTAGGCGAGATCGAAAGTCAACTTGCCGAATGCGTTCGTCCATCGCACCCCCAGATCCATGTCGTCGGCAAGCCCGACATAAAAATGTTGGTCGAAGAACCAGCTATTCGATAGTCCATAATTCGTTGGGCCATAAGGCTTCCGCACAATTCCCGCCTTCACGGTGCCCATATTTCCCAAGCCATACCCCAACCATGCGGTATGCATCATGCTGTAGCCGTCATAATACCGGTACTCGAGTTTTCCGAGCACGTTGTTGTAATCGAGGGATGCATTCACGCGGAGGATTTCAAGGTCGGCATCGCCTATATCCTCACCTCGGCGGTGGGGGTTATCCTCATCCCCGTAAGTGCCGTAGACATAGTTGGCGCGCATGGCGCCGCCGATTTTAATCGGGCTTTTCTTGTCCTCTGCGAGCGCGACGAACTGCGAAGCAATCATCAGAACCGCGACCCACAAGATATGTTTATACCTGCTATTTCTCACAACATGTATCCTCCTATCATTCGTAAAGACAGACGAGAAACCGGTCTATCTTTGTCTCTCAGTGCCGCGAGGTTTCGCAGCCGTTGTATCAACCGTTTCCGGCGGCGCGCATTTCTTGATATGCCGCGACTCGCCGCCACGGACCTTACTTAGGGCAATCTGAAATCAACAGACGCCGAATCAATTCTAAACCTAAAATAGATTTAAGTCAAACAGAAACCGAGTTTTTTCTTCAAAACTCGGTTTCTCAACGTCGTTCCGCACTTTGTTTTGACATCCGCCTATCCATCATAGCGATAATCTGTAGGTTGGGTTGAACGGGGCATCAACCGAGCGAACAAATCAAGTGAATGAATTCAGTAGGAGGGGCATCCTATGCGGGCGGGACATCCTTAGTGGGAGCGACATCTATTGCAGGAGGGGCATCTTGCCCCGATATACCCAAATCTCCCACGGCGCTGTAGGAGGGGCATCTTGCCCCGATGTACCCAAATCCCCCACGGCGCTGTAGGAGGGGCATCCTGCCCCGATAAGCCCATATCCTTAGATTTATACCCGTTGGATATTCCAATCGAAATACCGGACGCTCAAAGAAACTGAGTTTTCAAGAAAAAACTCAGTTTCGGGAGAAATCGAGATTGCCTGGCGTCCGCGCAATGTTTTGCTTTTCTAAATCGGTGTTTCAATGTTATAATAATGCTATGGGCGACGCGGCAATCTGCCGACAGGCAAATAAACGGCGCTTATGCTAACAATGTCGTCACGTGATTTGCCCAAAAGCGCTCATTCCAGATTTTCGTGTTATCCCGTTGATACGGGCCGATTTGACGAGGCATCATATATGAACCCATGGACCTTCTTTAAGAGAAGCGTAAAAAAAGTATTCTACAATATATATCAACGGCGGTTGGAAAGGGAAGCGAGTCACTGGAAAATCCCGTACCATATCGGAGTTGTTCTTGATGGAAACCGACGCTATGCCGTACAAAGCGGTTTAGCGGATGTAATTCAGGGGCATCATGACGGGGCGGACAAACTTGAGGACGTGCTCCATTGGTGCGACGAACTGGGGGTCAAGATTTTTTCCATTTGGATATTTTCGCTTGATAACTTCAAACGCGAAAAGTCCGAGGTCACGGGCATCCTGAACCTAATCGAGAAAAAGATGCGGGATTTGGTGACTATCAAGGGGCTGCACACCAACCAGATAAAAGTCCGCGCAATGGGCGAAATCGAACTTCTGCCGGACAGTCTTCAGGAAGCTATCCGCGCCGCGGAGGAAGCCACCAAGGATTACGATAAATTCATCCTGAATGTGGCTGTTGCCTACGGCGGGCGCGAGGAAATTGTGGAGGCGTGCAGAGAACATTTGAACGCGGAACTGGCAGAGGGCAAGGATTTGGCGCAAGTCGCCGACGAATTGAGCGTTGATCGGATTACACCGCATCTCTATACCTCCAATTTGCCGGACCCGGACCTGATTATTCGCACCAGCGGCGAAATACGGCTCGGAGGTTTCCTCTTATGGCAGAGCGCCTATTCGGAATTCTATTTCTGCGACACCTTCTGGCCTTCGTTCAGAAAAATTGACTTTCTCCGCGCTATCCGCGATTATAGCCAGCGCCAGCGGCGGTTCGGAAGATAAACATTTGAAACGAGGTAATTTTTATGCTAACAACGTGGCTACTGAATTGGCTAATCCTCAGCGTGTCTGTTTTTGTGGTGACGCGCATCTTGCCATCGGTGCGTATTGAGGGGTGCGGGACGGCTGTCTCTGTCGCCTTCGTATACGGGATTCTTAAACTACTGCTTGCGAATATTCTTGTACTTCTGTCGTTGCCCCTGATGATCTTTACATTCGGCTTATTCTTTTTTGTGATTAATGCGTTCCTGCTATGGCTAACCGACAAGTTGATCCCGGGGTTTGAAATAAAAGGGCTGTTCAGCACGCTCTTCGCCGCTTTTCTGATTTCGTTGATTGATGCGCTCCTGCGTTGGATTGTGCCTTTTGTTTAGTGGTTCATTTGCCAAGTGTTCCGGGAAGAAACCGAGTTTTGAGGAAAAAACTCGGTTTCGGTATTTAGCGTATGAACCGGTAAGTTCCGATTTATTTTGCTTTACGCGAGAGGTGTGACCGAAATTGAAGTCAATCTGATATGGATAAGATTCAAGGGCGGGTTATTCGCGCCAGATCGGGATTTTACGACGTTCAGCGCGACAATCTCACTCTCCGTTGCACACTGCGCGGGCGCATAAAACGCGAACAGCGTTCCGAAATAGGCAGGCGGATTTACGCGGATCCGGTTGCCGTGGGCGATGAGGTAACTTTCACCCAACTTGACGATGAGGAGGGTGTCATAGAAGAGTTGCTGCCGCGTCGGACGAAGTTTTCGCGCCAATATCCGGGCAAGCGTGAAGTTGTCGAGCAGGTCATCGTTGCCAACGCCGATCGAATAATTGTCATTATTTCCACACGGCTCCCCGACCTGAATTTCCGTTTTTTGGATCGATTTCTGATCTTGGCGGAAAACGGCGGAATGGATGCCGTCGTCTGCGTAAACAAAATGGATCTCATTGATGCCGAGGAGCAAGAACGGGTAACATCGTTCTTGCGCGCCTATCGTTCGCTCGGCTATGAGGTTATCTATACAAGCACAATGGGCAGTCCGGGAGTTCGCGACCTCAGACGGGTAATGGAAGGCAAGTTCAGCGTGATCGTCGGTGCCTCCGGTGTGGGCAAGTCAAGTCTACTAAACACCATTCAACCCGGTTTGAGCCTGCGCGTCGGGGAGGTTGGGAAAAAATCGGAGAAGGGCAGGCACACCACCACACTCGTGGAGCTCTTTCGGCTCGACTTTGGCGGCGAGGCGGCAGACACGCCGGGGATTCGGGAGGTTGGATTGTGGGGGATCGAGACGGAGAACCTCGAAAGCTATTTCCCCGAAATGGAGCCCTACCTTGGCAACTGTCAATACAACGATTGTTCTCATCTCGGTGAGCCGGGGTGCGCGGTTACTGAAGCCGTAAATGCGGGAGCAATCAGCCCCATCCGTCATCGGAGCTATGCCGTGTTACGAGCGGGGAGCGATAATTGAAAATTTGATAAGCCAAGTTGCCACCCATTACCGTGCCACTCATTTCCGTAGGTCGGGCTTCCAGCCCGACGGGATTCGGTGCAAAACGGGAGATAACAACCTGGGCTTGATACGAATGTGAATAAAATTACGTCGAATTCAAAACTGGATGGAAAGGAAGACCATGTCGGATACCCCGAAACATACCAACAGACTCAACGATGAAACCAGTCCCTACCTTCTGCAACACGCCCACAACCCCGTGGATTGGTACCCGTGGGGCGAAGAAGCGTTGGCGCGCGCCAAAGGAGAAGACAAACCGATCCTCTTGAGTATCGGTTATTCCGCGTGTCATTGGTGTCATGTGATGGAGCGCGAGTCCTTTGAGAACGAAGAGATCGCCGCCATCATGAACCGGCACTTTGTCAACATCAAGGTCGATCGCGAGGAACGGCCGGATCTGGATGAGATTTACATGAACGCGGTGCAAATCATGACGCGGCAGGGTGGATGGCCAATGACGATGTTCCTCACTCCCGATCTCCAGCCCTTCTACGGCGGCACCTATTTCCCACCCGACAATCGCTACGGACGCCCCGGATTCCCAAACGTGCTGGAAGCCGTCGCAACCGCCTACCGCGACCGACGAGATGACGTGTCAAAGCAAGCCGAACAGATTGTGGAACATCTCACTCAGATGTCGAGTGTCGGCGACCACGGACTCGACCTGACGACCAATCTCCTTGATGGCGCCTTTCGGCATTATCGTTCCACCTTCGATTCACATTACGGCGGATTTGGCAACGCCCCCAAGTTTCCGCCGAGCATGGGATTGCCGTTTCTGTTACGCTATTGGCGTCGGACAGGAAATCCGAATGCGCTGGAGATGGCGGAATTGACGCTGGAGAAGATGGCGCGCGGCGGCATGTACGATCAACTCGGCGGCGGATTTCACCGCTATTCAACCGATGCCGTTTGGCTCGTCCCGCACTTCGAGAAGATGCTTTACGACAACGCGCAGCTCGTAGTCGCTTATCTGGAAGCCTACCAAGCGACGAAGAAACCGTTCTACCGCGAAATTGCCGCCGAGACGCTCGATTACGTCCTGCGCGAAATGTACGATGCGGATAAAGGAGGTTTTTATTCCGCGCAGGACGCCGACAGCGAAGGCGTTGAGGGCAAGTTCTTTGTCTGGTCGTTGGAGGAGGTTGAGCAACTTCTCGGCAAAGAGAACGCCGAGATTTTTTGCGAGTTTTACGACATTACCGAATCCGGTAATTTTGAAGGGGAGAACATCCTTCATATCCAAACGCCGTTGGATATATTCGCCAAGAAACTGCGTAGGGACGAAGCCGAATTGGAGGCGATCATTCTCGACGGAAAGCGGAAACTGTTCGAGGAGCGAGAGAGCAGAATCAAACCCGGTCTGGACGACAAGATCTTGACCAGTTGGAACGGCATAATGATTCGAGGCATGGCTTTCGGCTACCAAATTCTCGGCGACCGGCGTTATCTCGAGGCGGCGGAGAAATCGGCTGACTTCATTTTGACGGAACTCTCCCAAGCCGATGGCTTACTGTTGCGCACCTATCGCGCCGGGAAGAGCCACTTGAACGCATATCTGGAGGACTACTCTTACTTTTCCGCCGGATTGGTCGCGCTTTACGAAGCCGGTTTCAATACGCGCTGGTTGCGGGAGGCTGAACGCCTCGCCGAAGTCATGATTGATCAGTTTTGGGATGCGTCAAGCAGCGGGTTTTTCTTCACGGGCAAAACGCACGAATCGCTCATTGTCCAATCAAAGTCCGCGTATGACAGCGCCACGCCATCCGGGACAGCCATGGCGGTGCATAGCTTGTTGAGACTCGCCAAGCATCTGGATCGTCCCGACTTCCACGAAAAGGCAACCCAAGCCTTGAGCCTTTATTGCCCTCAGATGGAAAATGCCCCGTCCGGATCGGGACAACTGCTGTGTGAACTGGAGTTTCTACTTTCGACGCCTAGAGAAATCGCGGTTGTCGGCGCAACGGATTCCGATGACACCAAGGCTTTTTTGCGGGAGATTCACAGTCGATTTCTGCCGAACAAAATCTTGGCGCTTCTGGATCCGAACAAAAATCCATCTTCTGCCGATTCGTCTTTGCCGTTAACGGCTGGTAAAACGCAGATTGACGGAAAGGCGACCGTCTACGTCTGCGAGAACTACGCCTGTCAAACGCCCACGACGGATGTAATCGAGCTGGAATCGCGGCTCTAAGGGGGAACGGCAATATAATTGCAACATTCGTAAATGTAACCTTTCACTTGTACCGTGCGGGATTCTGAAGGGTTCGTCAATACAGTTTTCAGTTGGCAAACCACCGCCTTTCGGTTACAATGTTTTTAGTGCGAGTCATGCGTTTCTGAAACAGTGCGGGGCAAATCGTCGCTCAGCGTGAGTAACGATACAAGATTTTAGCCCCATCACAAACAATTCAATCTAACTTGTAAGGAGATTTTATCATGGGTATATTTGACCGCGTCTCAAGGGTTTTTAAGGCTAACGTGAATGCCGCGCTGGACAAAGCTGAAGACCCGGAAAAGATGCTGAACCAGGTTACTACCGAGATGCAGGAGCAGTTGATCACGGTGAAGCAGCAAGTCGCCACGTCAATCGCTCTTGAAAAACGGCTTCTCAAGGATCACGAAAACGCGAAAGAGCAGGCGGAAAGCTGGGAACAAAAGGCTACGACGGCTCTGCAGCAGGACAAGGAGGATCTTGCCCGAGAGGCGCTCGTGCGTCGCAACGAACACGCGACCCTTGCCGAGGACTATAGGGTCCAGTGGGAAAAGCAGAAGGTCGCCGTGGAGGGGCTCAAAGAGAATCTCCGTACCCTCGAGCGCAAGATTCAGGAAGCCGGGCGCAAGAAAGATTTGCTTATTGCGCGGCAGAAGCGCGCCAAAGCGCAGAAGCTCATTCATGAAACCATGTCGGGCATGAAAGAGAACAGCGCTTTTGAGAGCTTTGAGCGTATGGAGCAAAAAGTTGCCGACGCGGAGGCGCGCGCCGACGCCACCGCCGAAGTCGCCGAGATTAGTCAAGACCCCCTCGAGAAAGAGTTTTCCGAACTCGATAAGGGCAACGTAGACGCCGATCTCGCCGCGTTGAAATCGAAGTTGGGCGAAAGTTGACGTGTTTGGGCGCCGGCTGTTTCGGATTCAACCCTGAAAGCCGGCGCCCGCACTATTTCATTTCAAGCGCCCATTTAAGGGGCTTACGCGCGGCGGCGCCCAAAAGCGGCGCGCCCGCTTTGCGGTCCGCCTCGTGCAACCTCTTGAACCACCGGGCTATAGTCAAAACTTCAAGGGAGGAAATCATGGCAACGGTTAAGCGCCAAGTAGAAATTATCGATTTCGTTCAGGAACAAGGATACACGATTCAAGAAAAGGGGCCACTGCTCGTTTTGACGGATGAGGACGGCTTGACTATATTCGCCGTTATCGAAGAAAACCAAATCGAGTTTATGGTGGATCTTTGCGGCGTTAGCGCTCTTGACGAGAGCAAGTCGGAGGAAATTTACGAGAAAATTCTCGACCAAAATACGGAGATTTTACCGTGCTGTTTCGGGATAAACTCGGACGATCCGAGCGACAAGCGGGTTGTGCTGGTCGACAGTCTCGCAACCGAGAATTTGCATGACAACGAACTCCTGCTTGCGCTGGATTCGCTTGCGGTAAACGTGGTCACCGCTCACGACTTGCTATCGCCGTACATCTAAGTAGCCCTAGTTGCCGCCTATAACCGAGAAACCGAGTTTTTTCGTCGCGTTTGCAAAATTATGCGTAGATTGGTCTGGTTTTCGCCAGTCCCTTCTTTCCGCGTCGGAAAAACTCGGTTTCTGTGTTTATTCGGACAATGGCGGCAACTGGGGCTATACCCGCGCTGTCAGATATTGCGTCTTTTGCAAGATCAAACGAATGGATAGCGAGTAGGATTTTCTATCGCACTCATTGTTCATTCGCTTGATCGATAGAGATCCCCGCGTCCACTGTAGGAGCGATCTCCAGGTCGCGACTTGCCGGTGTTGCGCAATTCCCATTAGAGACCATTATTGCTGAGAAAACAAGCGCAAAATTACCCAACGCGGAGTATAGACACGTTCATAGGGGTTTTCCATGAGTGAAAGTGTTGCCGGTATCGATAATTGCTTGATTGACACGATACAGTGCGGCGATTCGGCTTTTTTGCTAAAACAGTTGCCGTCAAATAGTGTTGATTTTGTAGTTACCTCGCCACCATACTACCTGCAAAGAAATTATAATGGCGTTAATATCGGCGTGGGACACGAGAAAACTGTCGATGCCTATATTGACTCATTGCTTGAAGTTTTTGACGAAGTTGTTCGGATTGTAAAGGATACCGGAAACATCGTGTACAACATAGGGGATAAGTATCTTAACAGTTCTTTGTTGCTTGTTCCTTATCGGTTCGCCATAAGCGCCACTACACGTTTTCCTGTTCGGCTTATCAATGACATTACATGGGTAAAGAAAAACCCGACACCGCGTCAATTTGACAGACGTCTTGTAAGTAGCACGGAACCATTTTTCCACTTTGCGACGGGAGAAGATTACTATTACGATCGCGATAGTTTCTACAATACCGCGGGAACGAGGGAACAACACAAGCCCTCAAACAGACTTGGCGAAAAATATAGAGGTTTGATTCAGGAATCGGATCTCTCGGATGAATTGAAAAGCAAAGCCAATGAATCTCTGGATAATGTCATCAGAGAAGTCAAACAAGGTAAGATCCAAAGTTTCCGCATGAAAATCAGAGGCACACATGCCGAAGCTTTTGGCGGGCAAGAAGGCGGTAGAAAAAGCCAAATGGAGAAAAACGGCTTTACCATTATTCGTATCCATGGAAGAGAAATGAAGAAAGACGTGATAAATTCAACTGTCGAGTCAATACCGGGAAATATACATAGCGCCGTTTTCCCGCTTTCAATCATTAGAGAGTTGATTAGACTGTTGTGTCCAAAAGGCGGAGTTGTTTTGGATCCGTACATTGGGAGCGGAACATCCGCCGTTGCCGCAATCGAAGAAGACAGACACTACATCGGCGTAGATTTAGATCCGTTATATTGTGACTTTGCTATGAGTAGGGTTAAACAATGCCAGACAGCGAAAAAGAAATACTTGACGCTGTTCTAAACGAAGTATGCTCGGAAGGCTTTTTGGCTCACGTCAAAAGAAAGCGCAAAGGGAATTTGAGAAACCGAGTTTTGGGGAAAAAACTCGGTTTCTTGCCCGGTTTTTCGACATGAGCGGGCTTTTCAGAAACCGCTGATACTGTCCACATTGCCCTGTCTCTCCAACCCCGATTTTTCCCTTCACAAAGAGGTATCCGATGATATGGCTAAATGGAGTTTACATCGGTTGCACACTGTTTTCCGTGACCATCACCGTCCTTGATTTCCTTGGATTCCTCGGTGAAAGCCAAGGCGGCGATAGCGGCGATGCCGGAGGTGATGCGCATGGCGATGGCGCTGAAAATAGCGGCATGAGTTTCGATGCCGATTTTCGCGCGGACGATGCCCAGTCGGGCAAAACGCCGCCGGAGAGCGCCACTGGCAAAATAGCTGTGCTGTCCGTGATTGCCTACCTGCGCAGCCTTGTCTATTTCTGTCTCGGTTTTGGCCCCACCGGTTGGGTAGCCATCACAATGGGGAACAGCGCCGTGCAGAGCCTGATTTGGGCGGCGCCTGCCGGCGGCGCCGCTTTTGTATTGGCGCACCTGTTCTTTCGCTTCCAGCGTACCGATACGGATTCATCCCTGCGCTCGGAAGAGCTCTTCTATCAACAAGCTACTGTTATCGTTCCACTAACGCACGACACGATGGGCAAAGTGCGTGTGCAGGTGGGCATGAATGTAACCGAACAGTACGCGCTTGCCACCGAGCCGAATGCCCGCTTTGAAAAAGGGGATACGGTTCGGGTCGCCAATGTTACCGATGAGTGCGTATACGTTGAACACGACAATATGACAAAGGAGTAGATGATGAACATGGAGATGATTAACCAGATGGGCGGCATTGCCGGCGGCGTTCTCGCGGTCATTATATTTCTCGTACTGATCGCGATTCTGCGCTCGCTGATTCGTGTCTGTCCGTCAAATCATATACTTGTGGTTACCGGCGGTACGGCAACCGTGGTTGAAGGCAAGAAATACGGCTTCCGTCTTCAAAAGGGTGGCTGGACCTTCGTTATGCCGTTTATCCAGAGTGTCCAATTTATCGATATCACCATCATCCCGATCAACGTCCAGGTCGATAATGTAAATTCCGCGAACGGCATCACTGTCGGATCCGACGCGACCGCCTGTGTTTGCATTGACGATATGGACGAAGCGTTGCTCTACAGCGCGGTGCAACAGTTGCTTGGCAAATCGCGGGCGCAGATCCAGGAACAGATCCAGCAGACGATGATCGGCAACTTTCGCGCCACGCTGAACAAAACCACGCCGTTGCAGGCTATCGGCATGGTCGAGAGCATAGAGAGTATCGAGTTGCAGGAACAGGTTGAGAATTCCGATGCGTCCAATCAACTGTCTTCGACGGAAGGGGAAGTTGAGCGTGACGCGGCGACAGGCGATGCGCCTTCTGCCGGGGCGCCTCGAACGAAAGACGGTGAACGGGCAATCTTTCGCCATCTTCTGCTTGAGGATTGTCGCGAGGACTTGAGCGCGTTTGGCATGAACGTCGTCTCTGTATCATTACAACGCATTTGGGATACCTCGAACTACATCGCCAATCTTGCGAACAAAACCCTGTCACGCAAACGTCAGGAGGTCGAGATTGAGGAAGCTCGTCTGAAAGCGCGAGCCGAGCGCGCCGAATCCGATTCGAAACGTCGAATGTTGGTGGCTGAAAATCGCGCCACCGAGAAGATTCTTCAAGCGCGGCAAGAGGTTGAGCTGTTTCGGCGCCAATGTGACGCGGATGTGCATCGCGCCAAACTTGAGGCGGATAGCGCCATTGTCAAGGCGAAAAGCACGGGGCAACGGCGCATAGAGGAGGTCACCGCCGAGCTCCAAGAGTTGAAAAACAGCTCCGAGGTGATTGTGGAGGCTGAAGCCAAGCGTCACGCCGCCGAAATCCTCGCGGAAGGAGAGGCGAAAGCTGTCGAAATTGTTCAACAAACCGAGAATGAACTTCTTCAGCAGAAAGTGGATTTACTCAAGAACAGCGGAGATACGGGCAAAATCGCGTTGTTCATTACACAACTGCCCCATCTCTTTGAAGCGTACCGCACGCACGCGAAATCGTTGAAGGTCGATAACCTCGTGGTGCTCAACGAACAGGATGGGTTCAACAGCGCGGTCAATCGCGGGCCCGCGGCATTCGTTGATTTTTTGAAATGCTTTGAGCAGGGCTTGGGCGTTAGCGTCAAGGAACTAATCACACGGCAGCGGGAGACTTCGTCCGCTACCGACGATTCGGCGCCAGCCGACCCGAATCAAGAAGGAGGCGCATCATGATATTCTTCCTCATCACATTAGCCGTACTCATATTGGTGACGCTGATTCTTCAACTTGTGATGAAGATGAAGCTCATACCGCCGAGCCAACTTGCCGTCGTACACGGAAAAGGCGGCAGTTTCAGCACGTTCCGAGGCGGACGAGTTTTCGTGTTTCCGCTCATCAACCGTTTCAGCACTATGGACCTAACGCCTCAAACGACGACGGTCGTCGTGGAGTCGGCCATCGCGGAGGGGATCGTCCCGTTGACCGTGAAAGCGACGGTCAGTTATGCGGTGGCAAAGACGGAGAAGGGGCTCATCAATGCAGTCAAGCGCATTCTGAACATGACCAAGAACTGGACAGAGTTACAGGACATCGCCACTTCTATCATTGAAGGCCACCTGCGCGACTCGATCGCGGCAATGACTCCCGAAGAAGTGATGAGCCAGAAAGACCAGCTCATCCAAAACATGATCAAAGTCTGCAAGTCCGACTTGGAGGGCATCGGTCTGGAGATTACCACCATGAATATCGCGGACGTGGACGATCATCGACTCGATGGGGTTGACGAGCCGGATCTGTATATCGCGCTGCTGAAGCGGATACAAACCGCCGATGCCGAAGCGCAATCGCGCGAGGCGCAGGCGAATGCGCGCGCCGCCGCGAAAGAGCAGTCGGAAGAGCGTCGTGCCGAAGTCGCCGTTCGCGATTTGCAGAATGAGCACCAGCGAATCGAGGCGGAAGCGAAAGTCAACACGGCGGAAGAAAATCAGCGCGGCGCCGTCAATGCGCAAGAGGAAACCCGAAACGCGGAGTCCGAGGTGGCGGGGATCCAAGCCCAGATTGAGGCGGAAAAACAACGTATCGAAATGGTGCGGGCGAGATGTCAGGCGGATACTATCGTGCCTGCGGCGGCGACAAAGGAGAAGATGATTCAGGAAGCGGAGGCGGAAGCCGCAACGATTCGCGGTCAATCGCAAGCCGAGCTCACACAACTGAAGCGCACCATTGAAATCCTCGGTTCGGTGGGCGATCCGGGCTTGACGACCTACATTATCGAGAAGTTTGAGGATTTGGTCGAGCCGTTCGCGCAAACATTGGATCTGTTCCCCGTCGATCAGATTACCGTTATCGCCGGTGACCTTCACCAAGATGGACCAATCTCCGCCATTCACCCGAACGCCATTGACGCCGAGAAAAATCGTCGGGTCGAAGAAGCGCTCGCCGCTGCCGCCTCCACCGTGCCGCCACCCAAATAGGTAGGAGGTATCTCCCGATCCCGACACCGACAGCCCGTAACTACGATCGTAGGCGGGGCATCTTGCCCCGCTCCCCATTGCCCGAGCCCGTAGGTTGGGTTGAGCGGAACATGCAAAATCATCAATCTAATGCGCGAAAACCTCGCGCACCGATACTACTTCAAGTACTCTGTAGGAGGGATCTCTATCGATCAAGCGAATGAACAATGAGTGCGATAGAAAATCCTACTCGCTATCCACTCGTTTGATCCTACCGGGTCGGGATGGCGGCGAAATCCGACGTCTTATATCATACGCTCTTATATGGCTGCCAATTCAAGAAAAGACGACTTCATGCAGGCTCTGGCGCGTCGGATTCTGGTGTGCGACGGCGCTATCGGAACGGAACTCCGCAATCGCGTCCCGTCATATCTGCATTGCGTCGATGCCTGCAATATCTCCGAGGAACATGCCGAGAACGTCTCGGCGATTCATCGCGCCTATGTCCACGCGGGCGCCGATGTCATCCAGACGAATACCTACCAGGCAAACAGGGAAGCGTTGGCTGTCCACGGCTTGGCTGACAAGGTTAAAGAAATCAACAGAGCAGGCGTGTCCCTCGCACGCGCGGCAGCCAAAGAAACCTGCTACGTAGCCGGTTCCGTAGGACAAATTCCGTTCGACGCCGTAGATACGCCTGTCCCCGCCACCAGAGCAATCCGAGGGCTTTTCGAGGAGCAGATGGACGCGCTCGTCGATGAACGAGTTGACCTTCTCATACTTGAGACCTTCGTCTCTCCCAGACAAGCGGAAATCGCCACAAAGCAGGCGCTCACTTACGGAATCCCCGTTGTCGTTGAAATTAGCGGCGTTTCGGGCGGAACCATCGGCACCGGGATGGATGTGCGCGTCTTGGCACAAGAACTCGAACAACTCGGCGCCCATGTGGTTGGCATCAACTGCAGAGGACCGCATGATCTCGTCGAAGCGATGGAGCTTCTTGCCCCTGTTATCAAAGCCCCTATTGCGGTACAACCGAATGCCGGTAATCCGAGAGTGGAACAGGGCGAAATAGCGCTCTCTTATACGGTAGAGGCTGAGGTCTTCGGCGATTACGTCGGAAAGTTAGTCGAACTTGGCGCGAACATGATTGGCGGGTGCTGCGGCACAACACCGGCGTATACGGCGAGAATCCGGCAGGCTGTTGCAGGGCGCGAACCTGTAAAACGGAAGCGCCGTATCTTCGTCCTCCCCAAAAGAACGTCAATATCCCAAGCGCATGCCGATAATCCTGTTCGGCAGGTGTTTGAAACTCGCGAACGCATCGTGAGTGTAGAGATGCGCGCCAATACATTTCCACAGTTGCGGAGGATGTTACGGGAAGCCGAGGGGCTCGCCGCGACCGGGGTAGATCTATTCGATGTGACCGACAACTCCGGCGCGGCGGTGAATATCGGGGCTGTCGGCACCGCGTATCGCCTTCAACAGACAACCCGGATTCCGACGCTCATCCATTGGACAACCCGATCGCGAAATCTCATCAGCACGCAATCACACCTGCTGGAGGCGGAGGCATTGGGCATTCGCGGCATCGTCGCTCTGTCTGGCGACCATCCGAAGGCGGGGCCCTATGAAACCGCGAGCCTGGTTCCCGATGTACGCGGCGCCGTCCAGTTGATGAAACTCATCGCTCGATTAAATCAGGGTGAACTCGCAGATGGCGCATCGATTGGCGAGCCGTGCGGTTTCTATTACGGCGGAGGCTTCACGATTGCCGAGAATCTGCAACCGCATGTGAAACATCTCGCAAATAAAGTGGCGCAGGGCGCGAAGTTCGCCTATACACAACCCGTTTGGACCTATCAAGATATCGTGCGTGCGCGGCAAGCGACGGAACATCTCGGCATCAAGATTCTATACGGTGTCCTGCCGCTTACGAGTTTCCGCAGCGCATCCTACTTACGCGACAATTTGGGGCTCTACATCCCGCAGTTTATTGTCGACAAGTTCCGGGACATCGGGGATACCGCGGCACGCGAACTCGGTATGCGATTGTGTTTGGAATTGATTCGGGATATCCGCGATCAAGACGACTGCGCGATTGACGGCATCTATCTGATTCCGCCCGCTCGCATGAATTGGAAAAACAGAGCCAGCGTCATCTCGGAGATTGTTAAAGTCTACCGTTAGCCATTTTTTCGCGCCCAGGATTCCGAGCAACCGAGTCGCAAGCATGGAGGGTAATGTGAGAAAAATCCGAATCGCCTTTATCGGGTGCGGGGCAATGTCCTCGGCATTGCAACAATGCATCCCGATGATTCCCGAATTTGAATTCGTCGCGACATGCGATTTGGTCGAAGAGAAAGCGAAAACAAACGCTCGGAAATTCGGCGCCTTGCGCTGGTATTCCGATTATGATCGGATGCTCGGAACAGAAGAACTTGACGCGGTTGCCGTAGTCGGTCGTCCGGAAGACGAGATGCATCGCGATATCGGTATCGAGTGCCTCGAACGCGGCTACCACATCTACACGGAGAAACCGCCCGCCACCACCGTTGAGGGGGCGAAAATGTTGCTTGACGCGTCGGTGAGATCTGGCAAGAGCGGGATGGTTGGGACCATGTGGCGCCATGCGCCGGCACACCGCCTCGCGAAACGACTGCTTGAGGAGGAGGAGTTCGGGCGCGTCTGCCAATACGAGACGCGATACCTGGCGCCCACGCCGCGCATCCATGAGCCGGGAACGCCGTACGCTTGGCGCTATATGCTGGATCAGGCGATACATCCGACGGATTGCATGCGCTATTTCATGGGACCGGTGAGCCAACTCTTCGCATTCGCCGCCAACGACGCCGACAGCGGCACGGTGTCGATCTCCGTCAATCTTCGGTACGAGAATGGCGGGGTCGGCGCAATGACGCTGGGCATAGGCCCCGTTTTGGAGGCGATGGTGTTTATCAAGAGCGCCAATAATCATGCGGTGCAAGTCTTTGAGACGCGCAAGCTGCGCCGCTACCGCGTGCCGACGTGGACGGGTGAAGGCGGCGGGTATGCGAACACCCCGACAGAAGAATGGGATGTTAACACCGCGCTTGACGGAATCGGGCGCCCCGGGTATTACGAGGAGATGAGCCATTGGGCACAGTCGCTGCTGGAAGGGAAGCCGCCGGAACCGAGTCTGGAGGACGCGTATCAGAACATGCGCGTCATGCGGGGGATAAGCGAGAGCATAGAATCAAAGCGGATAGTCAATCTGTCCGACCCCGAGTATTGAAATGAGCGGACTATACGAATTAGAACTTGACGATTGCCCTGAGGGATGAATGAGCTAATACTCCGGTTGGATGATGGCGAACTATGTTCTTGTTTTATACTCCGCACTGTCAGGAATTGCGTCTTTTGTAGGAGCGATCTCCAGGTCGCGACATGCGTTCCCGGTAGGATTAAACGAGTGGATAGCGAGTGCGATAGAGATCCCGCAATCTCCTGATCGCGACCTATGTTCCCCGTAGGTGCGGTTTCCAACCGCACCGGCGCCTACGGAAACCAGCGTCATTTAAGGCATTGAATCGGCGCGACTTGCGCAAAAATTGAATAGTAAAAAAGATTTTCTATCGCAGCTACTGTCCGCTCCCTTAATCAGCAGAAATTCTCTCAACCAAGGACTTAGATATGACACAAGAGAAACGTAAATGGCGCGTGGCAATTGCCGGCTGTCACCGCATGGTCACGCGAACGCCCGGCAGCCACAACTTCGGCGCCGCATTCCGCGCCGTCCCGGAAGTCCAAGTCGTCGGCGTTTTCGATTACGGCGCAGAGACACGCGCCGAGTTTGTGGAGCGCTGGCGAGAGGTGTGGGGCGATGTGCAAGCCTATGACGATTACGAACGCATGCTGTCGGAGACGCGCCCCGATCTCCTCTGCATCGCCACCCGTCAAACGATGCACGCCGACCAGATTGAGCTCGCGGTGCAATCCGGCGTGCGCGGCATCCTCTGCGACAAACCGCTCGCCACCAGCCTAGACGAACTGGATCGGATCAGCGCCGCCTGTCGCGATGTGCCGCTGCTATTCGCGCTCGATCGACGCTGGTCCGCCCGCTACCGCCTCTTGAGAGAGCGGCTGGCGGACGGAATCATCGGTCCTGTTACCAGCGTTACCGCCTTCGGATTGTCGAATCTGATTAACCATGGCCCCCACTGGTACGACACATTACTCGCGTTAGCCGGCGATATCGCCCCCGATTGGGTGAGCGGATTCGTTGAGGAGCTATCGGGCGAGCCGGCGGATTCACGCAAACGGATAGACCCCTCCGGCAGAGCCCAGATCGGACTATCGAACGGCGTCGTCCTCTACATCACCGCAGACGGTCGGCACCAAGGCCACGGGCTGCCGATGAGTTTCGAGGTTGTCGGAGAGAATGGTCGCCTTTTCCTCCTAAACGATGCCGCAAACAGTTTCGTCTGGTATGATAACGACGCCTCGAACATCCAGCGATTGGAGTTGCCCCAAGAAACCGAGCCGTGGCCCGCGGGGAAAGCCATGGTTGAAGATTTAATCAACGCCGTGGCGACCGGGGGGCGGACCGCTTGCGATGTAAAAGAAGCGCGTTCCGCCACGGAGATCGGCTTTGCGGTTCACCTCTCGTCGCGGCGGCAGGGGGCGAAGATTGAACTCCCCGCTGAAACCAGATCGCTCCGAATTGCTTCGTTTGAGTGGGGAAACGAGGCGTAGGGGGCAACGATCGTTCCCCCTGTAGTTGTCCGTCACGCGAAAATCACCCCACCATTGGAGGAAATTATGTTATACTACCTACGCGGCGCCGCAACCGTCATCGCACTGATTGTTTTCGCGGCGGCGCCGGTCGGGTACGCGAAGGACGCTATCCTGAAGGGAACCGTCAACATCCCCGACGCCAATCTTCGTATCTTGCTTGAGTTCGCGCTTGAAAAGCCCAATGGCGCCACAATCACGGTCACTGAAATGGCGACTTTGACAAGATTCTCGGCGGATAGGGGACAAATTCGCGACCTAACCGGTCTGGAGTTTGCTGTCAATCTCATAGACCTGTCCCTTCGTGAAAACCAGTTCTCCAATCTATTGCCATTGGCGGGATTAACGAATCTGGAATCCCTTGACATCGGCGACAACCGATTTGCTGACCTATCCCCTCTTTCAGGGTTGACAAAGCTGGAATTTCTTGCCATTCCAAGATGTGGAGTATCCGACCTGGCGCCGCTGGCAGGATTGACCGAACTGAAAGGTCTGAATCTTCACGATAACCGTATATGCGACTTATCGCCCCTCGCGGGATTAGAAAACTTGGAGGAACTTGAACTTTCCGTCAACCGCATAGCCGACCTGGCGCCGTTGGGAACCTTAACGAATCTAAAGATGCTCGGGTTGGAGAATAACCGCGTCTCCGACCTGGCGCCTCTCTCAAGTCTTCCCAAACTCATTCAGGTTTGGCTGACGAGTAATCAAGTTTCGGATCTGGCGCCCTTGGCACGACTTACACAGCTAGAGGATTTGCACATTGTCGAAAACCGCGTATCTGACCTATCGCCATTGGCAAAATTGACCAACTTGGAATTCTTGGATTTCCGCGTAAACCGGATAACCGACCTTTCGCCGTTGAAAGGACTAACTAATCTGAAGCAGTTGCACCTCTACATGAACCGCGTATCCGATCTATCACCCTTAGCGGGTCTAACGAATCTGGAAAAGCTGGGACTTGGGAACAACCGCGTCCGTGACCTATCGCCCCTGATTGAATTAACCAATCTGAAAAAGCTTGGTGTAGGAGACAACCTGCTGAAGCCGGAAACCATCATCACGCACATCCCGCTACTTGAAGCCCTGGGTGTCGATGTGGAATATTCGCGCTGATGAGTTTTGTTAATCCGAAAATATCGATCGCGCCTGAGGAGGAAGAAAATTGACACTTCATCCCGAGTGGGTCGCACCAAAGTTACAGATTGATGACGATAATTTTAAGCTGTTTATCAGGAGCCGGACATGAGCGAAAACAGACGCCACATCCTCGGCCTTTCCGGCGGCAAAGACAGTTCGGCGCTCGCGATTTATATGCGAGACAAAGTGCCGCAAATGGAGTACGCCTTTTGCGACACGGGAAAAGAACTGCCGGAGACGTATGAATTTCTCGATCGCTTGGAAGCATTTCTCGGGAAGAAAATTGAAAGGTTAAACGCTGATCGTGATTTTGACCATTGGCTTTCGGTCTTCGGCGGATTGCTTCCATCATCGCAGGTGCGTTGGTGTACGCGTCTCCTGAAGATCAAACCCTTTGAGGAATTCATTGGTGATGACTTGGCTTACAACTACATTGCCATCCGCGCCGACGAGGACCGTGTCGGTTATAAACCGCTAAAGAACGTGGAAAACCGAAACATCGACCCTAAATATCCGTTCAAAGAGGACGGTATCACTGAAGCGGACGTCTATCGGATTCTGGAGGAGAGCGGTCTGGGTTTGCCAGATTACTACAAGTGGCGAACCCGCTCCGGGTGCTACTTCTGCTTTTACCAACGCAAAGCCGAATGGGTTGGGTTGATGGAGAACCACCCCGCCCTCTTTGAACTCGCTAAGACTTACGAGAAATTCAACGATGAGACGGGTGAGCGGTACACGTGGAGCCAAAGTGAGAGTTTGGCTGAACTCTCGGATGACGAGCGGATTGAGCAAATTAAGGCGGCTCTTCAGAGTTAAGTGTGGAAAATGAAATTAACTTAGGACTTACGCAGTCGAGCACTCAAAACCGCCCAATCCGGCAGTAGGGAATAACGATCGTTATTCCCTACAAAAGCCTTGTCGCAACATCAAATCATTGCCGAAATCATTAAAAGCGCATAAATTGGGGGGATCCAGAACCATATTGGGAATTATTGCAATCAATTTGAACTCATAGGGCAAAAGCGTCTACCTGTAGCAAGTTTCATTCCCACACTTAACCCTGAAGAACCATTAAGGCAAGCTACAGCAAAGCGATGGCGCGAAAGAAAACCTCTCAACCGAATCGCCGGCTGCTGGATATCTTCGGCGAGGCCCTTGATGACGAAGATGATGACGAACCGTGTTTGATTTGCGATTTGTGATACGGTACAATTTGCGATACGTCACTCCGAGGAGCAGCGCGCGATTAATGGACCGGGAAGAGATAGTTCAGAAATTTGAAACCCTGAATATATGGAGTAGCGGCGGGCAAAGAGCGCCTCACAAGCCTTTGCTGGTTTTGTATGCCATCGCAAAGTTGCTACGGGACGGTAACCGACTCCTTCCATACTCTGACATTGATGAGAAACTTGGGGGTTTGTTGCGGGAGTTTGGACCGAGGCAAGCGCGTCAAGGAACACAATACCCGTTTTGGCGCCTTCAAAATGACCAGATTTGGGAAGTATCCGATGCTAACAAAATTGGGCAAACATCTAGTGGAGACGCGCTAAAAAGTGATTTGGTTCATTACGACGTGTCCGGTGGTTTTCACGACAATATTGCTTGTGAACTTCAAAACAATCGCAGGTTAGCTAATGAAATAATCCAAAGTTTACTAGATGCCCATTTTCCTTCGTCGTTTCATGAAGATATTCTTCAATCCGTTGGAATTGATTATCCTTTACAAGTTCCAACAGTACAAAGGCGTGACCCTAACTTCCGCGCGAAAATCCTGAAAGCCTATGAATATAAATGCGCGGTCTGCGGCTTTGATGTCAAGTTACGTAATCAACCCGTTGCGTTAGAGGCCTCTCACATCAAGTGGCACCAGGCAGAGGGGCCGGATACGGAAGTGAATGGATTGGCTCTATGTTCCCTACATCACAAGTTGTTTGACCGTGGCGCTTTTACACTGTCAGACCAATTGAAGGTTTTAGTATCAGATGATGCCTACGGTACGGTGGGCTTTGAGGAATGGCTCATGAACTTTCACGGTACACGAATCAACTTCCCACAGCGACAGTCCTATTACCCAGACGGAGATTTCATCGGATGGCATGTTAGGGAGGTTTTTCAGGGGGATTATCGCGAGTTGTAATCGGGGCAAGCGAAAAAAATTATGTCTATTTCTTTGTAAACCCTCATACGGTATTAGTCCTGAATGCCAGACACTTCCCAGAACTAGCAAATTCAACTTTACAAAAGAGTTATAGCGGACGTTGATTCTCAAGCAGCCATCAAGTCAAGGTATGGCTTGACTTGTAATATTGTTTTGTTATAAAATAACTGTGAAGGATGTCTCGTTTGCAAAAACCTTATGAACAACCGGCGGCTACTCATTCTATCGTGTTCGCAACGGAAACACACTTCTCAAGAGCCATTGCCTGCAATTGAGAGGTACAATGGCCCGTTATATTTCGTCTTGCGTCGTTTTATTCGTGAGTGCCCGCGTCAGGCAGGATCTCTGGATGTGTATATCTTGTCTGCCGAATACGGGCTTATTCCGGCAGATTTCCCAACGCCATGGTATGACCGCAAGATGGATATGTCGCGGGCAGTTGAGTTGCGACCCCAAGTCAGTACGACGTTTTCAGGAATCCCACGCGACAACTACACTTCAATCTGTTTTGTACTCGGAAAGGTTTACCGGAAAGCATTCGCGAACGCTCTAGGATTGGTTTCAAGCGACACCGAATTGCTTATTGCTCACGGTCGAATAGGGGAACAGCAGGCGCAACTGAAAAATTGGTTGCGGTGTGAACATTGACACACCCATTCCTATAGGAGTCCTGATGAAATTAGAAATAATTGAATGTTCAGAAAATAAGACTATCGAGACTTATTCTGTGGAAGATATTTCCATGTTTAACGTATCCGAATGGAAAGAATCTCCTCAAATTATTCCTCTCAATGAACTGTCGCGGATAGTGGCGAATCTGAGCGCTATTGACTCTGAGATGAATGTCGCGCCAAGGGTTGATTTCTACTTGCCCGATCCGCTCAAAAATCGGATGCTTTCTCAATTCGCAAAGTTGCATCCAGACACACACGAGTTAAGCGATCAGTTTGCGGATGGACTTAACGAGGGGCCCTACCTGAAATTAAGCGCCGTTTTATCTGCTGTTGTCGCTGAAATCGAGCGGATCCACCATCCGAATTCCAACTACAAAGTGAGAATCTCTGATGAATAGGCGCTCACTCAAACTAGAGGAGTTTATTGCCGAATACCCTTTCCGGGGAGAATGGGAAGTTTCTTATACAGACGGCACCCATCTACAACCAAACGAGTATGTGAAACTTGGTGACATTACAATTGATGCGTCCGAGCAAACAGCGTCGCAGCATCCAATTCTACCTTTTACTTTTCGGCCTGAAACGAGTGAAAAAATTAAATGCTGTTTTTCTAAGTTACTTGAAGAAGAACAAGCGAAGAAAACGAACCGAAACCAACCTTCAGGACAGGACTCCCAAGAATCTTCAGAGAGACATGCCAATGAAGCGAAAAAACTCATTCGTGATGAACTAGCCGACAGTATGGTCAGAACTGGGCTTCTACTCCCGACTCTCTGCCTAATGGAAGATCGGACTGTCGAAACGGATTTTCTCAAAGTAATGAAACGAGTTTCACAACATGGTTCCGTAATATCTGTTGTTGATACGAGTGCCTTGCGACGAGGCGCTACCTCTTTCTTGTACAAGACCCTATCCGAGGTGCAGATTTGGACAGTTGTTCCGGTTTTTGTGATGACTGAGGTCCAACGGCAGGTAAGCGAATTAAATACTATCTGGACAAGAAGTAAGAGTAATCCCAAACTCAAGAACTATAAGGTGATCGGGAAACGACCACAAGTTTCAACTATTAGCCGAGAACTGAGCCACACTCGCCAGTGGGGGCACGTGGAGATGTTAACCACTCTCCCTGAACATCTGGGCCAGTCTAATGGCCAATCGAAAGTCGATCGTCTAATTATTGAAAGCGTGAAAAACCTTAAGCGGGACCGAGGACTTCACCAAGGCGTCTATCTCCTAACCGGGGATAAAGATATGGCTTCACTTGCAACCTTAGAGAATCAAGGAAGCCTTCACATCGGTGTCCCATCCCTACCTCCAGAAATCAGTTCAATTCGTTACAACCCTTACAGTGGTAGGTTGGTACTTACACCCATTCACTATTTAGTCTGGGATTTGACCCAAGTCTTTAGCACAATTTGCCTCAAGAACAAAGAACATACATACAAGCTCCTTTACTATTCACAAGCACGCGGAGGATTTTTTGCTCGCGACGTGCTGGAAATTCAGGAGTGCTGAAAATTGGACCCAATCACTGTAAACAAATTACTGTCCGTGGCAGATGCAATTGAGACACATCGCGTTGACAGCCAACTCTCGCTTGAAACCTTCCACGATCTTATCGCGAGCCAAGGACAACTCAAAAACCCGATACGGCGCGCCAGAGACATTCTACGAGTATTTGAATCCTCCCGCTGGATAACGCGAAGCGCTCAGACTCCGGATACATTGTGCTTGACCGAAGATTTCCACGAATTTATCTGTGCATGGAACTCCGGGGATTATCTGTTGCCGATGAATCAAGCGTTGGCGCATTATCCACCCTATGCCCGTTTTCTTGAGTGCCTCAAGGCGGAGAAGTCAATTAAAATCCCAGAACGTTACGATAAGAAATCTCGAAGTAATCTGGGACGCGACTTGAAGGAAAAATATGACATTACTTTTGTTGCCTTTGATACGTTCCGCACATGGGCGGAAGCAATGGGGCACGCATACCGTTCACCTTTTGAGCAAATTCTCCACTGGAGCGGCGAATGGGATGCAAATCGACCATCACTAGAACGCTTCAAAACGATCTGTAGGGACAGTTATCGCCAATCAGATAAAACCTCTGATTACGCGAACCTGGGCCGTGTAGCCCATCTTGTTTGTCAGGAACTGAGTATCTCCTTTCAGGTTTTTGAGATGAAGATAAACCAGTTTGTAAAAAATTTCTCCGGTGAAATCAAACTCGCTCCGGCGACAATCCGACGCGAGGTTGCCGGCCATTTCCGACTCACTTCAATAAGACCTAGAACAGAGATTCTTAGAGAACGGCTTGCCGCTGAACTGTCCGGTACTAAACCTTTCCACGCCCAGTGGATTGAATACCGCTATCTTGAAGATGGAATGCGTATCAACGGCAAATTGGTCAAATTAATTCAATGGGAGGCATCAGAGTGACACTTGAAAAAGATCTTTCTCGGTTCGCAAAAAAAACTAAAGAAACCAACCCATACGAAAAACACTTTCTCCTTAAAAACCCGTTTCCAGGATACGGTGAAACGGCGTATGACGTTTGCACCGACCAAGACCCTATAAAGGAAAGGTTTGTCAATGTATTGCAAAACTTCTCTCCAGAGACTAAGCGATTGCGTATTAACGGAGGAGCCGGAGCTGGCAAGACAAATATTCTACAATACTTTGAACGATTGACTGACAGAGCGAGGTTGAGCAGGAGTATTGATAAATTATATCCAATTTATATCAACACCCCTGGCGAGAGTTATTTCGACATTCATGGACAAATTATTGATAAGTTGTCCGAGTTGTTTCTAGGTGATTTGTTGAAGGCGCTACAATCAACGCCCCAAAGAATTGATGAGCTGCAAAAAGAAATCAAACCGGCCTCCGAACTCTTGGCGGTTCTCGAGGGAATCGTTGGACGTAGTGGAACGCTATTCGATATTTACAGGGAGCGACATGAAGATATCTTCATTCGCTGGTTGAAAGGACACAAACTCGCTGCGGCCGAGAAGAAACTATTGACTTACGACGCAACATCTCTCGTGGACATTACCAGTCCCTCGCTCGCCATCCGGTTCCTGCATGGATTGCTTGACGTGCTAAAAGCGCTTGATTTATGTGATGGAATCGTTCTGCTTTTCGACGAATTTGAGGAGATTTTTGAAGCGCTATCCCGTTCGCGCCAATCTCGTTACGCTCAAGACTTGCGCCATTTCTTTGATATATTGAAGGAATCGGTTTTCTTTGTGATTGCAACCGTTCCCGAACCGAGGGACCTTTCACAGTATCCGGCAATTGAACGACGCTTGGGTGAAACAGTGGAACTCCAACCAATAGACGGTCTTGAACTCGCTACTGAGTATGTGAAGGACTACTTGAACAGTGGGCGCGAAAAATATGAAGTCTCTCGAAAAGCGCATCAAAACAAAATCGGGCCAATCCGTCCGGACAGATTGGAACCTCTGACGCGGGAAATTATAGAGGAAGAGTATTGTTCTCTAGAAGAGGAGGCAAAAAAAGCTAAGCTTAATGTCTTACCGGGATATTTTTTGCCGCGAATGAGAGAACGAGTAAAACAGATTGTGGAAGATAATCGGTGAAAGGTCGAAATGTGACACCGACATCCATCTTTTCAGATTCCTTGGAGACACCTAATTTTTTTGCCAGTTACCGCATAGGCGACCGGCAGCAGGCCGGTCTCCGTTGTTATCCGTGGAAAATGACCGACACCCAGGGGGTTTTGCTTAATGCTTTTGACTTGTTGGCAAACAGAAGAACACATAAATTCGCTTCGGAGCTTCGAGAGAGTGAATCCAAACTTCACGATTACGTCAAGTATGATGGCCCACTGATGCTTGATTCTGGCGCTTTCAATTTCCACCAAGACGCTGAAATCAGCATTAAACCGCTTGATGTCCTCTCGTTAGGGTTGAAACTCGGTGCCGATGTGTCTGTTGTGCTTGACCACCCCTTCCTGCCTGCGACGGACTACAAAGAAAAGGAAGCACGTTGGGCAAATACGGTAAAAAACACCCGTAGCATGTTTGAGGAATGGCAATCTCGCAACGGCGACGTACCCGATAACTTCCGGTTAATGCCGGTGCTTCATGGTCACGATCCAGAGACACTCAAGCGTTCACTGAATGACATCCTGCAAATTTGGGGTCAAGAACCTGACATTATTGGCATTGGGAGTTTGGCGCCACTCGCCCGAAACGGAAGCAAGCGCACGGCGATCGATATTATCGTCACGGTAGACCGGCTCCTCCCAAACGCCCACATTCACTGTTTTTCATTGGGTTCGGCACTGCTGATGCTGTTCGCTTTCTATTGCGGCGCGGACACGGTTGATTCGCAAACTTGGATGATGAGTGCCGCCTTCAAACAAGTACAATTGCCCGGTTTTCCCTGGACTCGAGTTTCTCCTCGCGAAGCTGAAAAAGATCCTGCCAAATATGAACGAACCCGCCTAACTTTTGCTCAGCATTTGTTGACATTGATCGCCGAGGAGGGCTTTTCACTCCTAGACTGGGACACCGGGGATCCCTGGCCAATCCGCGATGAACACGAGGCACTGCGTTATCTGGATTATCTTGAAGATCGAGATGGGAAAAACCATATTCATCGCCGCGCTTGTCACAATCTGTACGCGCTCAACTTTGAGGCGCGCCGCGTACGCGAGGAAAAGAAGGAGGGTAATAAGGAGGGTAATCTTAAAACTTTCATTCGTAGTCGCATGAGAAACACGATTTATAAAAAAGTGTTTGAATATGCCGTTGAACAGGTAGAGCGGCAAACCCCCTAAATCCTTATGCCCTAGCTTGACTTGTTGAATGTACGAAATTTTGTGACACAGATGGCTCGACTTGCCTCAATTTATCATACCAACCTTCCCTTCTCCCATCCTTCCTCCCAACCAATGAAGGTTTAGAATCCCCCGCTATGGCATGGAAACGCGCTGTGTCGGTGGGTTCTGTCAACCCCAACCCGCCCCAAGCGTTAATCTCTGTATGTGTTATTGGAGGCAACACGCTGATGAGTGAATCGTCGGAAGATATACACAATGAAACCCTCTCGCGATGGCGAAGGTTTCAACGGGCAGTGACATGGGGAAACCTTCGGCCCATCGTAGTCGGTATCGTATTGGTTTTCGGATTCGTGCGTCCCTTCGTCGTCAAGCCATTCAAAATCCCCTCCGGCTCCATGGAGGACACGCTGCTTGTGGCGATCACATCCTCGTCTGCAAGCTCATCTACGGCATCCGCTTGCCCGGCGCCGACATTAGACTTTTCGACTTCCACGAGCCCGCGCGAGGCGATGTGTTCGTGTTCATTCCGGCTCATGAGAAGACCAGACACTTTATCAAACGCATCGTCGCGGTCGCTGGCGACACGGTCGAGACGAAACGGGGATCACTCTACGTCAACGGGGTTGCGGTCAACGATGGCGCCTATACAAAGCGCACGTCTCGCGCGCGTTCCCGTTACGATTTTCCCCCTTTCCTCGCCCCGCACGTTCTGCCCGACGACGAGTCATTCGCGGATTACAAGTTGCCGCCGCCGCAGTTCCATCGGAGGTATCCAAGCGGCAAGCCGTTCAGGGTTCCTGAGGGGTATGTCTTCGCCATGGGCGACAACCGAGATCTGAGCAGCGATAGCCGAATATGGGGTCCCGTACCCGTGAGCCGAATCAAGGGGCAGGCTTTTATGGTCTTTTGGTCTTACGACATGCTCCAGAAGCGAAAGCCGTGGCAGATCTGGAAGATGATTGGCAACATACGATTCAGCAGAGTTGGTCGACTGATTCGCTCGGAATTTAATGCGCCGCAAGGGTAACCGAAATTTTCTCTGATTTTCAATTTCTTTTCCAGTCGTGACAGTGTCCCAACCACCCTCTCCTCAAACTTTTTCCTTGACAAACACGATCCGTCTGGTTTACAATAATGTAGAAGCTGAGCAAGTTTATAAACCAACTTCTTTTATGTATACTTGTAGGAGGCTACAATGCCAAGCGAACATGATAAAACTGCCAGACGCATCGCCGACTCGAAAGGCACTGAATATAATCGTGCAAAGGGCCCCGATATCAAGGCACCTCGCCATGTCATAGAAGTAGAGACAATTGATACTATCCCGGAAGCCGCACGACAACTTCAAGGGTTCAGACGCCCTGTTTACGTGGCTGGTGCCAACGACGAAGCCACCGCCGCCGCTCTGGAATACTACGAAGACACAACGATTGGAATAATGGATCCTTTTGGCAATATTCTGAAGAGTTCCAGTCGCAAGAGATAGTGGTACGGGTTAAACAGCAAAGGAATTGTCAATCGTGCTAGCGAAACGGATGAGGAGATTTCGGTTTGCTCGCGGCATGTCACTTGATGATCTACACGCGGCTATCGGTGGGTTAGTTAGCAAACAGGCGCTGTCAAAGTACGAGCGCGGCATAATGCAACCCTCGGCGAGAACACTCAATCAAATCGCTGCCGCATTAGGAGTTAAGTCTGCCCAGTTATGGAGCGAACCAGCGTATCGTGTTAAATGCCTTGCCTATCGAAAGCGCGCGCGCTTAGGCAAGAAAGAGCAGAAGCGCATTCAAAGTTTTGTCTCTGAAGCATTGGAAAGACGCGTTTGGTTGTTAGATCGTATTGGAGAGGGTAACCGTCTGAATCTACCGATTCAAGAACTGTGGGTTAAGAGTGTGGATGATGCCGAAAGGGCTGCAAGCGCAATTCGCGAGAAGTGGAATCTCGGCGTTGCACCGATTGCAAACCTTGTGAATGTGCTTGAAGACCATTTCATCCACATTGTTCAGATTGATGCGAGCGACAAGTTTGACGGAATCGCTGCCGTGGCACGGGATGCTGACGAAACGGTGTTCGCGGCAGCCATTGCGACGCGACAAGGCACCCCAGGGGACCGCGACCGCCTCAACGTCGCTCATGAACTCGGACATCTGACACTAAACCCAAGTGAGGAAGTTGACGAGGAAAAAGCCGCTTTCCGATTTGGCGCTGCTTTTCTGGCGCCTGCCAATCAGTTGCGTCGGGATGTAGGCGAAAGGCGACAACGCATTCTGTTAGAGGAATTGGTGTATCTCAAGCGACGTTATGGAATAAGCATGCAGGCGCTCCTGTATCGAATGCGAAATCTACATATCATTAATGCCTCTCACTATAGGCGTTGGTGTATGGATATCAACAAATTGGGATGGAAAAAAACAGAACCGATTGAGATTCCTCCCGAAAAGCCGGAACGGTTTCATCAGCAGGTTATCCGCGCGCTGTCAGAAAAAATGATTGACGAGCGGGAGGCCGAACAGTTACTTGAGGCAACCGTTGAGAAATCGTCACTTAAATCACTTACCGAACGCAGTGCTTTTTTGAAACTGCCGATGGATTTGAGACGCAGTTTACTTAGGGAACAAGCACAGCGAATGGTCCATTACTACCAGAACAATCAAGAATTGACCAAGGATGACGGAGGCTAAAATGTCAAAAAGAAACCCATTTAATCCACGTCGGGGAGAGGTTTGGAAAGTAAATCTCAATTCGACTTCTCGTTCAGAAACTAAGAAGATTTTGACTGCGGCGGTAATCAGTTCCGATAGTTTGGGATACCTGACCACTAGACTAATCGTTCCGATTATTACTTGGCAAGACGATTTTTCTGGTATCATCTGGATTGTCCCTATCAAGCCGGGTGACAGTAACGGCTTGACAACGATCTCAGCGGCTAACACTGCCCAGACCTTTTCGGCGGACGTGAGGTGTTTCGTTCGCCAGCAAGGCGTACTTGACGCTCCACTCATTCTGGACATTGTGGCGTCTATGGCGGCGGTTATTGAACTTGAATAATCAATCCCAAATCTGTAACAAAAATGAAATAAACCCTTTTCGAGGCATGGGAAAAAAGCCTATCTTCTTTTTGCTATTACCCAGTAATTGAGAAATTAAAGGAGCTCAAATCGTCAGATGTCAAAAAAATGTAGTCAATGCAAAACTCCCGCAGTATACGAATTAAGTGGTCACTGTCTTTGTGTGAGGTGCTATGCAGAATTACGACAGGCAGAATACTTAGGGTTTGCCCAAGATGTTGCGCTAATGAACCAAGCTCGCGCAGACATAGAGAACGCCGTGGGCCTACCAGGATTTTTAGGACGAGTTGAAATTCCAACGCCTACAACAATTAATACAGGTCAGTCCACGTTTAACAATATACGTGTAAATAACAGTGTCGTGGGGGCTATCAATACTGGGACTATCAAGAAACTTGATATTATGATGAGTAAGATTGGCAGCAGCAAAAACCACAAATTAGCTGTTGCGCTTCAAAAACTTACTCAAGCCATCTTGGATACCCCACAACTTGGCCGTAGTGACAAAGATACTGCTCTTGAGTGGCTGTCATTCTTGTCAACGCAAACACTCACTAAACAAACAGAACGACAGTCGATAATTGGTAAGGAAGCTATTTCCACGCTAGAAAGAATATTGTCAAACACGGGCGGAATAGCATCCATTTGGTCCGCTACCAAGCCACTTCTTGATGCGTTGTTCTGAATCCATGTAGCTAAGATTAATCTGAGTGACTGTGTTCTAACACGCATCATACGTTACAAATCACAGCATATGGTGGACATTTCTACTGAAATCACCACATGCTTGAAGTGAATACAAAGCCAGAATACTCGCAGAAAGGAGGCATCAACTATGTTGGTCCTAGGAGAAAGACTCCTAAAGGAAGCGATGATTGATATCCCTAAATTATTAACGTCCAATACGAATCTGGATGACTTGGTAGACAACTATAAACGTTTTTTGAATGTGAACTATCCCAAACATGTTAAATCCTATAGCATACGTTTAAAGAATCAGCCAGAGAGCGCCACGGCCGAGGCAGTTGTTTTTTCTTTTCTTGACGCCAATCTTGATGATGTTCAGGTGGCTGAGAAAATAGATCTAGGGGGTGTGGACTTCAAGTGCAAAATAGGAGGTGCCGAGTTCGTAACCGAGGTCACTTGTCTCGAGGCTGAAGCCGTAACCTCCCAATCAGGATTATCGGAGGGACACCGTCGTGCAGGCCCATATCGCATGATAACCAACCTATTGCGTACCAAAGCATCAAGCAAAGCGAAGCAGATGTCTGAGTATAACTGCCCTAGAATCTTGGTAATGACTTGTCAGCATTCAGGTGCTAGTCTTCTTCTAGGTATTAAAGGTGCACAAGACCTACTGACAAGCGAAACGAAGATCGCACTTGCCTCAGTTAACAGCCCCAACAGAGACTATTTAGTAACAGAATTGGACAACTCTGTTTTTTTTCGTTGGGAAAATGAGCATGTGGAATCATGCAGAAATAGTATATCTGCAATTTTGCTATTCAGCGTGTCCGGTGTTAGCGCTTTCATTACCGGTATCCTACACCCCGATCCTGTTCACAAATTTCCAATTGAGTTTCTGCCATTCGTGCCTTTTGTACGGCAGAAGAAATGGCCGCCGGAAAATAACAAAATCGAAATTGAATGGGTTTGTCACAGACCCACACAGGGGAGAATTCGCGAAGGAAAGCCTCTGAGGTTTTGGTATGATGAGGTCTTAAGAAACATCTAGTATTTCGCGCTCAAGTTTCTTAGATTCCATTGGCACAATTTAACTGATTTTTTATTCGATAACTCACCATTGTACCAAGGTGGGCTTTCCCAGATACCACAAATCACGGAGGTATCATGCTAGGCGCAATCATCGGCGACATCGTCGGTTCCATCTACGAGTGGGACCGCATCAAAACCAAGGATTTCGAGTTCTTTAATCGGCGCGGCGATTTTACGGATGATACGGTGTGCACCGCCGCCGTAGCTGATATTTTGCTGCATAATCTCTCGCCCGCGGCGTTGATGCAGGCGTGGTGCCGACGCCATCCGGGACGGGGCTACGGCGGATTTTTTCACCGATGGATCCACGTTGACGCGCCCGAATCCTACGGAAGTTACGGCAACGGCGCGGCGATGCGCGTGTCGCCTGCGGCGTTCCTGCACCGCGACGACCTTGAAACCGCCCTCGCCGCGTCCGACAAAGTGACCGCCATCACTCACGACCACCCCGAAGGCATGAAAGGCGCGCGGGCAACCACGCACGCTATTTGGCTGGCGTATCAAGGCGAGAGCCCGGCGGAGATCCGCGAGACAATCTCGACCGTATACGGCTACGATTTGACGCGGACTGTCGACCAAATCCGCCCCGACTACCATTTTGATGAGACCTGCCAAGGCACGGTGCCTCAGGCGATTACGTGCGCGCTGGAATCCGAGAGTTTCGAGGATGCGGTGCGTAACGCCGTCTCTCTCGGCGGCGATGCCGATACCCTCGCCGCTATCGCAGGCCCCATCGCCGAGGCGATGCACGGCATACCCTACGAGTTCAGAGAACAAGCGGAAAATCGATACCTCGCTGATTCGCGAGATGTATTCTTAGCATGAGATTTCCGAGGGACGCAAAACGTGGCGATCGGGAGATCGCTCCTACCCACCGCGTTTCTCCTCTTGACAAAGATGGCGGGGCTTGATAGAATACGCCAATCAACTTTGTCGGAGGTTAAACCGCAACTCATGCCGAATAACGACCTGCCCGCCGTTTTGGGAGGAACGCCTACTTTTGAATCAACGTCCGACGCCCCTTATCCGAAACTTGAGGGTTGGCGTCAAATCTCGGAAGCCGAAGCGAAGATTGCCTATGAGATGACGTTGCGCAACGAACTGTCGGGCGCCTCCCCGGTGGTTGAGGCGTTTGAGCGGATGTGGCGCGACCGGCACGACACCCGGTACGCGATAACGCTTATCAACGGCACGGCGGCGATCCACAGCGCCATGTTCGGACTCGGGGTGGGGCCCGGCGACGAGGTTATCTGCCCCACCTACACTTGGATATGTTCGGTTACGCCGGCGTTGACGCTAATGGCGAAACCCGTATTCTGCGAGATTGACCCGCGCACGCTGTTAATTGACGTGGAGGATGTGCGGCGGCGAATCACCGAGCGGACGAAAGCTATCGTGGCGGTGCATCTGTGGGGCAATGTCTGTGACATGGATGCGTTGATGGCGTTGAGCGAGGAGACAGGCGTCCCCGTCATAGAGGATTGCTCGCACGCCCACGGCGCCAGTTATAAAGGGAGACCGGCGGGAAGCATCGGACACGTCGGCGCTTGGAGTTTGCAGGGCAGCAAGCCGGTCAGCGCCGGTGAAGGCGGCGTGCTGGCGACGAATGACCCCGCAATCTTTGAGCGCGCCTGTTTACTCGGTCAGGTGAACCGTTCCGTCAAGATTGAAGAGGGCGATCGGCGGTACCGACACATTCCCCCGATGGGGCTTGGCGTCAAATACCGGGCGCACCCCGTGGCTATCGGAATCGCATCGGTGCAGATGGAGAAACTTGAAGCGTTAAACGCCAAGCGGCGCTCCTTCATTCGAGAGGTGTCGGACGGGTTGCGGGCGATTCCGGGGGTCAGCGCGGTTGACACCTGCCCCGGGGCGCAGCCCGCGGGTTTCTTCGGGTTCCCCACTCGTTACGAGCCGGAGGAGTTGTGCGGACTGCCGGCGCCCGTGTTTGCCGACGCCCTCCGAAAGGAGGGGGTGCTCGCGAACAACAACCCGTACCCGCTCCTCGTCGGCGATGGCGTGCCGCTATTTTCGGGAAGCGCGCCGTCGAACGACAACCCGTATCCGCTTCTTCACACGCTGCCGCTGTTCACCGAGGGCATGGACATTTATACCGAAGGACGAGGTCCCCTCTGTACGCCGGAAATGGGGGGAGATTACGCCGGCTACGCGCAAGGCGACCTGCCGGTGAGTGAAAAAGCCTGTTCGCGCCTCGTTTTCCTGCCCGTTCTGACGGATCCGATTCCAAATGCCGCGCCGCGCCTCCTCGCCGCTATCGACAAGATAGTCCGCCACGCCGAAATGCTCGCCGAGAGCGATGCCGTTTGACATGCCGGTCGAATTCTCCGCCCGCACTCGGGCACAGAATATCCAAAACCTGAAGCGCGAACCGCTGGACGTGCTGGTCATCGGCGGCGGCATCGTGGGCGCCGGGTTGATTCGCGACCTCGCGTTAAACGGTGGCATCAGAGCCGGTTTGGTCGAAAAGGGCGACTTCGCCAACGGCACGAGCAGCGCCACCTCCCAGCTCATTCACGGCGGCTTCCGCTATCTCATCAAGCGCGACTTTGCGCTAATCAAAGAGGCGCGGCGCGAACGAGAAATCCTGCTGCGCATCGCGCCCAACCTCGTCAGATCGGCGCCGATAGCCATCCTCAATTACAGGGGCGATCCGTATCCGCTTGCCGGTATGAGCCTCGCGGCGCGATACTACAATCACCTCTCGCAAGCCGACGCTGCCGAGAAAGCCCGCACGATTCGCGACCCGGCGCGAATACGGGATATGGTCGGGCAGATTGAAACACAATCGTTGAAGGGGTGCGTCGTCGTTTGGGATAGCATGGTCGACGATGCGCGGTTGACGCTGTTAACGCTGAAGGATGCGCACCGGCACGGCGCCCTCGCGGCAAATTACGTCCGCTTCGTCAAATGCATCCCTCGGTCCGGCGAAACCCGCGGCGCGCATACGGCGCTTCTGGAGGACGCTCTCTCCGGCGAGCAGTTTGAAGTCGCGGCGCGGAAAATTGTGTCCGCCGCCGGTCCGTGGACGGATTGGCTTTGGAAGAGAGACCCCGCTTATGATGGCGCGCCGCGATTGACAACCCAAAAGGCGAAGGGGATTCACCTCATCTTGCCCCGCTTGAATCGGAGCGACTGCGGCATCGCGACGTTCACCCGCGCCGAGAAGCGTCAACACGAAAAGCCTCGGATCATCTTCACGCTCGGTTTTGATACCGAATTTTCCGCGGTCGGCACCACCGAATCCGATCCGGAAGCGGAGCCCGATTCCGTGCGTCCCTCCGCCGCCGAGGTGGACTATCTGCTCTCGGAAGTCGCTCGTATTTTCCCGAGGTCAGCCGTCAATCGGTCAAGCGTCATCGCCGCGTATGCGGGTGTGCGTCCCCTCATCGCGCCCAAGGGCGACGGCTTTGTCTCTCGCGAGCATCTGATCACCGAGAGCAAAAGCGGGGTGATGTATATCTACGGCGGCAAGTTGACCACTCACCGAAAAATCGCCGAAGAGGCTGTCAATTGGATTGCGGAGGAGCTTCGGTGTCCGCGGCGCTGCAGAACCGAGACGCAACCGCTGGAAAGTGGCATTGAGTCGGAGGGAGGCGCCATACCGATTCCATCCGCGCACAGGGAACGGATTGTGCAACGCTACGGTGGAGACACAGCCGCCATTGAGAAACTCATCGCCGACGACCGGACGCTGGCAGAGCCGCTGTCGGAATCGTCCGCCTTTTTGAAAGCGGAGGCGCTTTACGCCTTTTGGGGTGAAATGGCGATGACGCTTGACGACCTGCTCTGGCGGCGCTTGCGAATCGGCTTCACGCCGGGGCAAGGCGTCGATCTGGCGCCGAGGATTGCGCGGTTCCTCGGTGAGAAGGGACTCTGGGACGAAGCGAGAATAGCATCCGAAGTAGAGTCCTACACGCAACGAATCGCTCAACTGAACGCGGAATTTAGAGGAGGTGGCGGGCAGTGCCCACCCTACGTGAATTGAATAAGGATGGTGGTCGGGATCGGGAGATCCCTCCTACAGGCAAACTGGGCGGAAGCGACATAAACGCGCCAAAGCGTTATGCATGGCTATTTATTCTAATCTGCCTTCTCGCGGCGTGTTCAAAGTGGGACGACTCTCCTATTCTTGAGAGTGTTGCCCCTATCGACCCAGAGACATCCGTAATCCGTTTGGCGGCGTGGAACATTCGCATCTTCAGTGACAACAGCCGGGACGACGACGAGCTACGACGCATCGCGGATGTGTTGATAGACTACGACTTCATCGCTATCGTCGAATTGAGTGATGAAAGGGTGTTGGCGCGTACCGAAAGCATGCTGCAACGGATGGGCAGGGATTACGACTACTTGGTGAGTCGTCCCGTCGGCGGGGACGCCAAGGAGCGTTACGCGTTCCTGTTCGATCAGCAACGGGTCGACGTCTTGGAAGACGGGGCGGTGTTCCCCGATCCGAACGACGCTTTCCTGCGCGAGCCGTATTTCGCATCGTTCAGGGCGGGGAGATTTGACTTCACCACGATTGCGGCGCATGTGATATGGGGGGGTTCGGTCGCCCGGCGTCAGCGCGAGGTGCGGGAACTAGCCAACGTGTATCGGGCGGTGCAAGCGATGAACGGGGCGGAACAAGACGTGATGCTGCTCGGGGATTTCAATCGCAACCCCGACGACCTATCGGCGTATCAGCCGTTGATGTCAATCCCGACAATGACGCGCTTGTTCAACCTGCCTCAGAAATCACACATCAGGGATACCAGCCTGTACGACAACATCTTTTTCCAGTCGCTTTATGTGACCGAATACACCGGTAACAGCGGCATTGACCGGTTTGACGAAACGGATTTCGGCGACGATGATGATGCGGCTTTACTTGCGGCGAGTGATCACCGGCCCGTGTGGGCAGAGTTTCGGATTGATGCAGATGATGACTAGCGGGGACGTCGCCTTCGCCGAGGCGTATACGAACTATACACGATGACCATTGTACGCCAGACTACTTACGCATTACTCTTTATACCACACACCGCTGGAAATTGCGTATTTTCAAGCGTCTGGCGGTAGTTGTAGGGTGGGCGCTGCCCACCATTTCTTGTTATTCTTGGGTAAAAAAATCTCATGATATTGTGCTTTGCCATTTATACTTTGCGCTGCCGAGAATTGCGTGTTTTCAAGCATCTAGTCCGTAGGATCAAGCGAATGAATAATGAGTGCGATAGAGATCCGCTGGGTTTCCAACCGCACCTGCCGTGAACGCACGTCGCGACCTGGAGATCGCTCCTACAAAAAGACGCAGTTTCTAACAGCATAAAGTATAGGTACTTGGATCCAAAAATTAAAATTGCCGTGAAGGAGCTACTGCCATGACAGACGAGGAAAAATTTAGCGTCGATCTGGAAGGCTATCTGGTGATAAAGGACGTTCTGACCGACGATGAAGTGGACGAGATGAACGCCATCATAGATGAAGGAAACCTTGAAGGCCCGCCGAGCCTCTGGGGAGCGCCGTTTAAGCGGTTGATCGACCACCCGAAGATCTTCCCCTATCTTATCGAGCTTTTGGGTCCCTATGTCCGCCTCGATCACGATTACGCCCTATTCATGAACAAGGGAGAGACGCGCGGCGGGTTGCACGGCGGCGAGGATGGCGGGCGCCCGGGCGGTCCCGAAGCCGACCATTGGTACAAGTACAGGGACGGCGTGATGCGAAACGGGCTGAGCGTGATGACATACAACTTGGCCGACGCCCCCGAAGGCGCCGGCGGGTTCGCCTGCATTCCCGGCAGTCACAAGAGCAGTTTCCCGACCAGCGTGCCGCAAGCGGTTCGACGCTTCGAGCGACCGGCGCACTATGTCGTTCAGCCCGCGCTCGAAGCGGGTGATGTCCTTTTCTTCACCGAAGCTGTCATTCACGGAACCATGCCGTGGAATGCGGAACACGAACGCCGCGCCATTCTCTATAAATATAGCCCCGGACATTCGGCGTGGTCGGGAGACTATTACGACATTAGCAAATACGGCGAATTGTCGGAGCGGCAGAAACGGATGCTCCTGCCGCCATCAATCGGCAGCCGGCCACGCGTGGTGGAGGACTAAGCGAGTGAATAGGACGCGGGCTTGGGTTGAACGGTCAAACACGAATCCGCGTCAACGCAAAGAGAGATTCCGTCTTGCAACAACGTCGTCCCGTGGGTGGTGTGAGTGAAACCCGACGCCGAGCGCTTTTTGGTTCATGCGGTTCAACCCAACCTACGGGTTGCAACGTCCGTTCAATAATCAAGCAGCGCCTTAATCCGAATGTCAATATCCGATGGATAAAAGGCTCCATGTTCAGGGTGCACGATTTCCGCGATGGCGCCGTCCGAATTAATGAGAACGACTGAATTGGGAACCCAGACAGCGTATCGATCAAAAGTTTTGCCTTGCGAGCCGACGATTTCTGTCGAGCGGTCTAGTCCAACTGAGTAATCAGGCGGATGATCCGTGATATATCGTTTTACATTCTCGACCTCGGCAGTTGTGGCACAGATGGCAATACAAACAAGCCCATCTTCTTGATAGATCTCGTGTAGAGAATTCAATTGATTTATCCATTGACCGTAATTCGTGCGCACTGGCTGCCAGAAATGAAGGGCAGCCGTCTTACCCTTTAGATCCCCGATGGAAACGGGTGTGCCAGATAGCCATTCTGCTATTTCCAACTCCGGCGCGGGTTGCCCCGTTAAGGTTTTTGAGCGTTCTCTGGCATCGTTCATGTAGGCATTCCGCGCTTGTTGCTTTGCAGCTAGGTCTGGCGGCATTTTTTTCACGACAATATCGGCAAGTTGAGTCAATTGCGGAGTCGCTGTAAACAGTCCGGTTGACGCGCCATAATAGAGATCACGATTCACCTCCGCACGGATTATGTAATTTTCGTCGTGGACAAGTCCAGCTACTTGAAATCGACCTTCGCTGTCCGTTACACCAACCTCTGTAGCAACTTTCACGGCGTTGAAGTCCAACTGATGATTCATAGGGCTAATCGAAGTTTGAATCGACGACATCGGCTTGCCCTTCTCGTCCACCACTCGACCAGAAATCTTGATCTGCCTGTCTTGTTGCATGCGAATTTCAACCGTTCCGTCCGCTTGGGCTTCAACCTCGGCCGCGCCAATCAAACCAAGTTCACGTTTTACGGCTATCAAGGAAAGATTCTGTCCGGGACGCAACCCACGGATGGTGTATTCTCCCAATTCGTTCGCTCTACCGCCGATTCGCGAATTCCTCACCGGTTCGTCTGCCACCCAAGCGAAACGTACAGGCTCGCCAGTTTCCGTCAATAATTTGACGACCAATTCGACCCCTTTTGAGAACTCAAAATCAACAGAGGCGACTTCACCTGCGGTGACATCAACATATTTCCTTACCTCGCCGACATCCAGATAACCCGGTGGTGCCATAGTCATGACGAGCACACGCCCCGGTGCGGCGTGAAAGTTGTAGACGCCGGTTTCGTCCGTGTCAGTATCGTGCAGTGAAAACTGAGATTCCGGACGGGAGGCATCGTGAAAATAGACTATATTACTAAGTGGTTCACCAGTATCCTTGTCGCTCAGGCGTCCAGTGACAAGCCCGCACCGAATCAAGTTCAGATCCATATTGGAGACGGTTTGTCCTTCCGTGACCATGATTCCTAGCCTAGCGGCAGCTGTCCATTCTTTTGGTCCCTTGTCGATAGAGTCGAGAAAGAGGTGATAGGTGCCGGAACCGAGGTTCTTTAGGACGAAACTCCCGTTCTCTTCAACGTCTGCCATCCACTGGCCATCAAGCGGATTGGCGCTCCGGAGGTCCACCTTCGCATTCGCTACAGTTTCACCAGTATCGGCATAACCGAGACGTCCTTCAATGCGAGCTTCGCGCTTTAATCGGAACTCAAGATTTTGCCGGCCGACCGGAACCAAGACGCGTTTCGTCTTGGCGTACCCGGGGGCCTGTACATAAAGCATTGTGACCGCTCGTGGCGGGAGCCTGCGGAAAATAAATATACCATCTTCGTCGGTCTTGGCAGGAGGCGTGCGATGAAAAATATCCAACATTGAGTAGTCTTCGTAGTCTCCAATTTGAGGTGGAAGAACACCACCGCCCGCCGCGAACCTGATTTCTGCTTCCGCGTTCAGAATAGGTTCCCCTGCCTCGTTCATAACCCTTCCGTAGATAATCCCCGGCGCATCAAGTTGAATTTTAATATCCGCCGTGCTTTCAAGGGATAGCTTCCTCAACAAGTACGCGTAGTTAGGGTGGGTAACAACGATGTCCAAACGGCTCTCCCACGTTCTAGGCTCAGGACGAAGCAACTCCAAACGGAACGTCCCATCCGTCATCGTGCGAGCGCCAAATTTGGTGTGTCCCCGATTCACGGCGTATAGAATCTCGGCACCCCCTACCGGCTTACCGTCGCTGTCAACTACCCGGCCGGTATATATCAATTTTTCGATGGCGTTCTCTGTCGCGACTGTAGCGAATCGTGGACCTGGCTTCGCGGCACCGCCGCCGCGTGGGATTGGCGCGCCGTTGGTCGAGTTGTTCGCAGGTTCTTTCGAAGCGCGACCGTAGGCGCCTAGCGGACGCTCCCCTGTCGGCACCGGAATGCCCGGCAACGACAAACGCGTTGAGTAGGAATCCGGCTCAACAAATGCCACCTCAACCGGCGTTCGGTTTGTATCCGACAAAGAAATCCCGATTTGATTCGCTGACAACTCGGTCGGCAAATCGTCTCGCGCTCCAATAAGTCCAACCAAGATGCACAGCGCCGTAATCACCGAAAATACAGTCTTGCCGACGGTGGCGCCGCTCCATGTGAACCCCATCGTTGGCGCCGGTGTATGTCGAATCTGCTCCATCATCTGCATGAGAAATCCTCCTTTAAGTGTGTTACTCTTCAACAGCCCCCCGTAACGTTCGGACAGCGAGCGACCGAGTTGCTGGCGCGCGATGCAACTTGCCCTTTACCGTGTTCACGGAGACGCCGAGGAAATCTGAAATCTCCTTCAGCGTACAATCACCCATATAGAACATTGACACGGCGACGCGATTGTCGTCGGGGAGCGCCGCGATCGCCTGCTCAATCTCCGCGCGCCACTCCTCGGTGGGGACGGCGTGCGCGGGTTCAACCCGCAGATCGTCCTTCGCCGCGTCCGCCAGCCGCGCCTCGCGCTCACGTATTTTCGCCGCCCGCGCCAGCCAGCGGTTGCATTCGTTAGACATGATTGTGTACAGCCAGCTTCGGAAGCGATGCGGATGCCGCAGGGCATAGAGGTTGCGGTAGGCGCGAAGGAACACCTCTTGCGCGACATCCTGGGCATCGTGCATATTCCTGACCTTCTGAAAGGCGTAGGCGAAGACCATCTCTTGATACTTGTGCACCAAGACGCCGAAAGCGTCGTGATCGCCCGCCAGTGTTTGGGAAACCAACTCTTCGTCGGCTGAATACATAACACGCACCCCGTTGAAGAACAGATTCAGCGCCACGGATTGAGCAAAATCATACATTAGACCCTTGCAACGGAGGAAAGGTTACGCGGTAGCGAAAAAAAAAGATTCCGGCGCGCTTCCTCCGGCATGAAGTTCAATCATATTTGATAGATGCGAGGTTTTGTGGATCAACTTGCGTACGGTATTGTCTTGAACGATCAGTTTGGCAGATAGTATAATTCGGCGGCAGCATGTCATCGCAACGAGAATCTCAAGGGGAATTCACAGACGCGAGATTTTCCGTAGGGGTTTGGGTTTCCCAACCCATTGGGCGAGGCAACCTCGCCCCTACGATTACGGTGATGTCTTACATAAATGCCAACACGCCCCAGAGGAGGCAAGACAAACATGGCACATCCACTGCTAGATGTCCAGCGCATCGACCAAGAACCCGAGCCCTATCTGCGTTCCATCGGCGATGTGTTCGCGGTCTTTGACGAAACACAGGATTCCGGGAATATCTCGTACAGCGTGCAGGTTGCGGGGAAACCTTACTTTGTAAAAACGGCGGGACGCCCGGATGACCCGAAGCCCTATTTGAAGCACGCCGAAAGGGTTTCGGCGCTGCGCAACGCCGTTCGACTGTGGCGGGGTTGTGACGACCGTACGCTGCCGGCGCTTCATCACGTCATTGAGTCGCCCACGGGTCCGCTGTTGGTTTATCAATGGGTGAGTGGCGAACTTGTCCGCACCGAATCCGAGAGACGCGACGATCCGGAATCAGCCTTTCAACGTTTCAGCCAACTCCCGACGGAGGAGATTTTGCGTGTCCTCGATCAAGTTTACGAGTTGCACGATCGCCTTGCTCAATCGGGCTGGATAGCGGTGGATTTCTACGATGGATGTATGATCTACGACTTTGACCATCGGAAATTTCACGTTGTGGACTTGGACTTTTACCGAGAGGCGCCGTTTGTGAACGAGATGGGGAGGATGTTCGGCTCAACCCGCTTCATGGCGCCCGAAGAGTTTGAGTTGGGCGCGCGTATTGACGAGCGTACGAATGTGTTCACCATGGGGCGAACGGCGGCGGTATTTCTGTCGGATGGGACACTGGATCGCGGGGCGTTTCGCGGAGGTGACGCGCTGTACGCTGTCATTCGTCGCGCCTGCCGCGCCGATCGGAGCGAACGTTTTGATACGGTGGAAGCGTTCTGTCTCGCCTGGCGGCAGGCGCGACGCGAATGACGGGGCATCAGTCAGAAATATCCTCCAGCAGTTCGCGCCCGTTCAGCGGTTGCACCGGCCGGTTGTTATTGGCAATAATCGCTTTGAACGCGGCGATCTGCGCTTCGGACATCTCAATGGGAGATTTCAGCATAAACCACTTTACTCCTTCCGAACACGGCGGGGTGGTCAACGAACCTTCGTAGCGATACGTATGCCTCGCGCTCGGCAACAGTTCGTCGGCATTGAACTCGACACTCTCAATGGTTTTCGCCGGCGCCGGGGTGGTTGGCAGATGCGCCCAAATCGGATTGAACGCGGCGTTCTCCTTCCCGCGCGCAATCAGCGCTCCAATGACAGCCAACTCGCCATCGTCGCTTGCGTGAACGAGATGCATTTCCATGTCAAACGATTTGCCCGCTACCGTATGTTCGCTCGGCGCGTGAAAGTGGAATTGTAGCAGTTGAAATCGAGCGTCCTCAACTTCAATCCAGCTTCCTTCCGGATACGCCACTTCAATCGTATGACCATTATTGCAGATGGTCAGGGTTGTCGGTTCGTAATTGACGGTTATGCCGGGAAGATTCGCTCGTGTGGGGTTCGCAATGTCTATCGGCGATTGGCACGACCCTTCGGAGCAAAGAAGGTATTCCGGTGAGAGCCGCCCCCAGACCTCCGGCCCGTTTTCCGCCTCATAACCCCACTTGACTTGCTCGGAATGGGATAAATGACTTTCCGACTTCGCGCAGCTCGCCATACACGTAACGGCGCATAAGATACTGCCGATACCAAATAGCGTTGGACAACTAAACATCAATTTTCTCCTCCTGCTTTCTAAGGCATACCCGGAATCTTGCCTGACTCAAGTTGCGACCTATAGCAGAGAAACCGAGTTTTTGATTCATGTATGCCGAATTATATTTCAAGTTGATTGGAATTTCGTCGAGCTCGTGTTTACGCGTCGGAAAAAACTCGGTTTCTGTCCGCTAATCAAAGGATGGCGGCAACTCGCGTTACTTGCTTGATCGCTGTCGCAAACTAGGATTAAACCATCACCGGCGCTCCGGAGATTGGCTCCTCACCTTATACTAATTCCAAATCAACGAGTTACACGCATCGGGTGATTGTAGTTGCCCGATTCATCGGGCGTTTTATACGAGTGTAACATTTAGAATTTGAATTCGTATTAACTATAGACCAAAGCGTTTCCGATGTCAAGACAAAGACATCTTGTTTAAAGAGAACACGCATCTGATTATGGGGGAAGGGTGGAAGCCTGGAGAGCGGGAAGATTGGGTTTTTCTGGATATTGGGGGCGCTGCGGAGCTACCCATTGGGATCAAGTTAAGAGAATTTACGCATTATTTGTCTAATTTCCCGTTGTAAACCCTCAAGCTAGTAGGGGCAAACACGATGTTGCGATTCCTTGATTGTGTAGGTCTTTTAGCCCCAGAGGGGCGGCAGGTTTGTAGAAACGTGAAGACACCACACTCCAAAGCCCCAGAGGGGCGACAGGTGGAAATTTGTGTTATACTTCACACTGCTGAAAATACGCAATTTTCAGCAGTGTGAAGTATACCTTGACTGTTACTTTGGTATGTCGTCCCCCGAGCGCTCCGCGTGGGATTCAAGTTGCTCCAATCGCCTCCGCAACTGAGATTGACCGCGCGCAAGCCTGAGTACGTAGAGGCTAAACACGAGCCAAATCAGAAAATAGGCGGAAACCAGAAATTTCAAGCGGCGTTGCTGACGTTCTTCCAACATCTCTACTGATTTGCTAACAACGCGTTGCACTTCTGTTTCATCGACTTGGGCTTGCGTCTCGGCAATGGCATCGTCAACCGCCGCCGCGACTTCATCCCGCGTGATTGTAATCGGAACTTGACTGCCGAGAAATATGCCGAAAAAGACAAGGAAAATGAAGCCAACGATTAACGGCGTTCCTTTGTTCATTCAATACCTCCAACGCGACTTTCCGAGCCGGATTCAATAAAACTCGTTTTCTCAAAGTGGCTTTGCGCCTTCTTTTGACATGAGCCCAGTCATTCCCCCATCTGTTGATACTGAACCGTTTCCAAGCGGGATTTCAGCCGTTCCATGTCGTAGCGCAGTATGAGGACGAATACATAGACCACCGTTAACGCCACCCACGTCAAAATCCAGGTGTGAATCATCATCGGGTGCAGATTCATCTTTGTACTCGTGTCGGGGTGCAGGTTGCCCTGCCAGATCTCTACCGAGAAGTAAACAATCGGGACATCCAAGTAGGCGAGAATCCCCAATACAGCCGAATAAACCCGTTTCTTCTCCCCCGTCAGCGCCGATCTCAAAATGAAGTAACCGATATACATCAGCCAGAGAATGAGCGTGCTTGTCAGTCTGGGTTCCCAGTTCCACCACGTATTCCAAGCGTGCTTCGCCCAAATCGGTCCCGTGAGCAACACGATGGTACAGAATACGATCCCGAGTTCCGCGGATGCGGCGGCGACCGTATCAAATTGGTCTTTTCGTTTGATTAAGTACAGGAGGCTGAACAGAGCCGTCACGCCGAAAGCGAGGAAGACCGTGAACGCGGAGGAAACGTGAAAATAAAAGATTTTCTGCACTTCAAGCATGGTCTTCTCTATCGGCGCATAGCTAAAGACGAGGTAAATCGCCAAAAACAGAAGAGCCATCGCGAGTATTCCGATAACGTGAGACAACTTCATCGTATTCCCTAAGTTCTGTTGATATTTCATCACAACGCGACAATCAAGAGCGTTGTACGGACGCCAAACTTTCGTAGGGGTTGGGTTCCCCAACCCATTGGTTACGTTTCCCAACCCGGCGCATTGGGCGAGGAAACCTCGCCCCTACGATTGAATGTTAGCACGCCCTAATCCTGTTCCCAAAGCGCCGGATTGTAGGTCAGGATTTCCGGACCATCGGAGAGAATGGCGACCGTGTGTTCAAAGTGCGCGGACAAACTGTAATCCGCCGTGATTGCCGTCCAGCCATCGTCGCGAACAGCCGCCTCATGAGTCCCCACGTTGACCATCGGCTCGATAGCTAGTACCATGCCGGGCTTCAGCCGAACGCCCTTGCCGGCTTCGCCAAAATTCGGCACTTCCGGTGATTCGTGCATGCGGCGCCCGATTCCGTGACCGACGAAATTTCGCGCCACGGAGAAACCGTGCGCTTCAACGCATGCTTGCACGGCGTAGGACACATCGCCCAGGCGATTCCGCGGCCTTGCCTCGTTGATAGCGGCGTAAAGCGACGCTTTGGTCACCTTGCGCAACTGGCGCGCGTCATCGGGAATCTTCCCGACCTTGAATGTATAAGCGTTGTCGCCATGGAAACCGTCGAGAAAAATCGCGATGTCAATACCGATAATGTCACCCTCATTCAAAATAACTTTTCTGCTTGGAATTCCGTGTATAATCTCTTCGTTGATTGAAGCGCAAATCGTCGCCGGGTACGGGGCGTGATCAGGAAGCTGGTAACCGAGGAACGACGAAATACCGCCAAGCTCTCTAATGGTTCTGCGTGAGATTTGATCTAATTCGTAGGTTGAAACACCCGGGGCAATTCCCTCCCCAATCCGTTGCAGCACAATGGACGCCGCTTTGCCGCTGCGTCGCATCGCTTGAATTTCAAGTCGAGATTTGATTTTAATATCCGCATTTGATAGCTTTAACAATTTGGTTGGGTCCCTCCTGACCTTCCAATCTTCATAGTCCGAAGCTAGGCGGCGCGCTTTGCCCATAGATGCTTGAGCGTACTCTTTACGATTCGAAGCGGCGAAAAATTCACTGGCGCTAATCCCGGAAGTTGGAAATCAAACACTTTCACATTCGAGAGACGCTCGCCTAGAATCTCGATTTTCTTCAAATCCGTTTCCCCGACCCCGAGCTCTCGGGCAGCGTTCATCAAGTCAAACTCCGTATCCGGCAAACCGATGATTTCCGCGTGCACGCGGTCCATGGCGACTACATCCGTCCCGCCGGTCAAAATGCCGAGCGGATACGGATCTCCATGTCTCGGTCCCATCCTATCCATGCCGGTAATTGCGTCGACAACCGTGAGCGCCGGCTTAATCAACTGGCAGTATTCGATTAGCATCTTTCCGAAAATAACGCGGTTCTGCCCGCGAGAGAAATGGAGACGCGCCTTCCGTTTGCCGACGACGCAACCGAAGTTATTTTTGATTGCCGCGGTCAGTTGCATCTGTTGGTGCACTTTCAGTTTTGGCACATTGATCACGACATCCGCCTCCACGACCTCGCGCGCCAACTTGTAGACGCGCAGACTGTAGGATTCCGGCGCGGACACGCGCTTCGCCGCTGTCCAATCGGTAATCGGCGCGCCCAACTCCTCGGCAACCTTTAGCAGTCCCGATTTTCTCGCAACCGTCGTTACGTTTCCAAACGCCGGCGAATCACCGATAAACGGCTGCCCGCCGACAGATTGCACTTGTCGAATGAGCGAGCGCATCACGGTGTGATGAGTGGCTGTCGGATCGTCGGCGTGGGAAGCGCCGAGAAGGTTCGGCTTTAGAAGAACTCGATCTCCCGGCTTCACATAACCGCCGATTCCTCCGAGAAGATCCAGCAGATTGGATACGGCGTGGTCAACCATTTCTTGAGAATACGTTGAGCATTTGACAATTGCAACCGTCGCAGACATTGGAAATCCTTTCGTGAGAAGTTCGTTGTTTTTTGCAACTGGGTTTATTTTCTAAATAATTCAGGATATTGCATAGCGTAGGGAATAACGATCGTTATTCCCTACAACATACGCCCTGTAATTCGAACGAGATGAGCTTAATCCGTAATTCTTCCGACTAGCGTATGCGCCGAGGCGGATTCAACGCGCACCTCCACAATATCGCCGACTTTTGCCCTGTCCTTTGGAAACACCGTCGTTTTGAAATTGTCAGATTTCCCCTGATATTTGTCGGACTCCCGCCGGGATTCGCCTTCGACCAAGACTTCTACAGTCGTCCCGATCAGTTCTTGGTTGATTTCGCGGGAGATTCTCTCTTGCAACTCTATGACCTGCCTCAGCCGGCGCCCCTTTTCCTCCTCGCTGACATTGTCCTCAAGGCTCTTGTGCGCAAGCGTTCCCTCGCGCGGCGAATACTTGAACATGAACGCCGAATCGTAACGAATCTCGCTCATGAAATCACGCGTTTCCATAAAATCTTCCTCGGTCTCGCCGCAGAATCCGACAATGACATCGGTTGAGATTGCCAAATTGGGGATACGCTCCCGCATCTTCGCGACGAGATCTCGGTACGCCTCCGCCGTGTAAGTGCGGTGCATCCTCCCGAGCATTTTTGTCGAACCGGATTGCAGCGGCAAATGGATGTGTTTGCACACCTGATCGCAATTCGCCATGGCGTCAATCATCCCGTCGGTGGCGTCGCTTGGGTGGGGTGATGTGAAACGCACCCGCTCAACTCCTTCGACATCCCCTACGGCAAACAGGAGATCGCCGAAATCGTGTTTTCCATCGTTGTACGAGTTCACCGTCTGACCGAGCAGGACAATCTCTTTGAATCCCTCATCCACGAGCCGTTTAACGTCATCAACCAGAATCGGCAGCGGAATGCTGCGTTCACGTCCCCTCACAAAAGGCACAACGCAGAAGGTACACATCTTGTCGCAGCCGCGCTGAATCGTCAACCACGCTCGCAGTCCATCCTTGCGCACCGGAGCGACGTCGGCGTAATCCTCGGTTTTGTCGAGTTTTAAGTTGATGAACGGATCGCCGTTTGCCACGGAATTTATGGCTCGCGGCAGGTCGCGATAAGCGTCCGGTCCCATCACGAGATCCACATAAGGCGCAACTTCTACCAGTTTTGCGCGCAGATGCTGCGCCATACAACCGCACACGCCGAGAATCAGGTCGTCCTGTTTCCGCTTTCGGTGATTCAACTGCGCGAGACGGTTGATTACCTTGATTTCGGCGTTTTCTCGGATAGCGCATGTGTTGAGCAAAATGACATCGGCATCCTCAATCCGACTGGCGACGCGGTGACCGCTCCTAGTCAAAATGCCCGTCATCAACTCGCTGTCGCTCACGTTCATCTGACAGCCGTAGGTCTCGATATAGACACGCCTGGGCAACGGGGATTGAGGGACATCAAATGCGCCCGCAGTCGGCGCCGCTTTGTACAGCGGCATGGGGATTTTTGTCGAAATCTTCGGCATCGTCATTTTTTCGTTTCAAAGTAGTAGGCACACTCCGTGTGCCGTAAACCGCTTCTAGCCGCTGAACTGTGGAAGCGATCTCCGAATCGCGAATTCAATTCGCGCCATTTGCCGGTTATGCGCTGTCGTGTTAGAGAAATGGTATTGGGTTTAATGGAGTTCATAAGAAACACGCGCCTGCTTCAACCGGCCGCTCAATGTCGCGCGCAGTCGCTTGACAATCACTCAGGATTGTCACGTTTCGCGTGCCTTTCATGGTCGCCGACGTCTTGTCTCAAGTCTCCTTTCACGTCGGCTATGTACCCATTTTGCTGCTATCTGTGCCGTGAGATCTGTTCTCAATTCGGCTATGTACTCATTCTGTTTGTCTATCTGTGCCGTGAGATCTGTTTTCAATTCGGTTATGTACTCATTCTGTTTGTTTATCTGTGCCGTGAGGTCTGTTTTCAATTCGGTTATGTACTCATTCTGCTTGTCTATCTGTGCCGTGATGTCCTTGTGCCACTTATCCATATCGGCTTTTGTTGCCATTGTCATTAGCAGTGACACCATTGTCTTTGTGATCTTAAACCACAACGCCACAGTAGCAATCGCTAAACCAATCAACGGTACGACAATCTTAATCCATTCTTCCATCGCGGCATTTCACCCCTTTCAATTGCTTCTAACTTCCATTCACATTGGAACCAGCATACCATAACACGATATAACGGTCAATCACAACCCTTCCGTTGGCGGCCAATCGGCGACCGCGCGATACGGAACAACGATTGTTATCCTCTACAAATCATATCTGAATTACATCGTCCACTTTCTCTGTAGGCGGGGATCAAACGAGTGAATAGCGAGTGCGATAGAAATCCTGTCTTGCCCCGCCTGCCACTGCCCGAGTGTTACTTGACAGCATCCCATTATCCCGCGGCGGAATAATTCTTTCCGCAAGTAACATCCAACTCGTGTCGGCGTCAATTTCCTCGATCCAGCGGATCGACATGTGGATAGAATGCGATATGTCCAAATTCCCGCGCTCCAGCGGAGCGCAATGTCGAGTGTTGCTTAAAGCCACATCGGGACGCCCCCCGAAGGCTCATTTTTCGCTCTATGACTGGCTTTTTGGCGATTTTCCGAGCGAGTGTTACTTGGTAGCAACGCCTACAATCTGCCCGACCAATTCGCGCATATCGCGGTCACGGCTGCGTTCTACGAATCCATTCGAGAGCCGCCTGCCGCACACTTTCGTTAGAATATCCCGACACGATCTCTCGCAATACCGCTGGCGCCGAATTTCTTAGAGTCCGAGTTTCCTCAATGAGCGCTGGCAACGCTCGCACCACGTTATCCACGATGGTTACACTCGCTTTTTCCGCTGTCCGCGACATCGGGTTCAAATCCACCGTAACGACCTTTTTGCCCATCTTCCGCAGCGCTTCGCAGCGGTCCCCGTCCTCCAAAGGCACGAACACGACATCAGCCCTAAAGATGCCATCCGGATGCACGAACTTTCGGTTCGAGTCGATGTGCGAAAGTTGAACCTCCTTTGTAGGCATTAGCGCCTCAACCGCGCCGTTTTTGAGGAGGTGGCGTCGTATCGCCTGTTCGCGTGACGGCGATGCGTGAAAGATATTTACTTCCAACGGCGCATCGAGAATTTTTCCCAATTCAACCAAGTTATGGGGTACGAGCGCCGCTGTATTGCCGTTCACGGAGATGACCGGGCGCTCCGCCAGAAGAAGCGTCGCCGCCGATGCGCGTATCGCGTCCCGAGCGAACGGCTGCGTTCTCTCGCCGATAAGGTAGTCGAATGCCTCGCCACGGCCATGAGCAATCAGACCGTGAATCGAAGTGATCCCGCGCTCCACGGCAGCCGTCATCACATCTCGGATCCGCAAAGATATATACCTGGGATGGTTCTGGGGAACATCTGTCATTTACAATATTTTCACCCTATGTTTAGCCAGCGTCGTCTCTGTCGCCCCTTCAAAGGCATGCGTGCCGAACGCCGCGTTGCCCAACATGATCATTGACGCCGCTCCATTTTTATCTTCGATTTCTTCAATGGCTCGTCGGACCTGCGCGTCAGTTAATAATCCGCTACCGATTGCGAACGCTTTGGCTACGCCGCAATAGTCGCCGAAATCAACCGTGTTGGATGTCGTGAATGTCTCCAAGCGTCTCAACGCCTCGTCTGCGGCGCCGTTGATTCGTGCGCGTTGTTCAACGTTTTCGAGGACATCTTTGGTCCGGATTGGGCTGAAGTATCTGTAAAAAATCCGCTGGTCTCCAACATGCAAACGCTGGGCGTACAACGGGTTGCCCTCCCTCAGTTTAACGAGACAACCGCCATGATATTGCGCGCACACATCGCCCAATCCGGTGCGATTTTCCACTTCGGCGATGTGCGCAATCATTGCCAACTCCGATTCAGATTTTCCCAACCCCAATAGAGCGTTGACCGCATACGCGACCGCGAGCGCCGATGCCCCGCTTAAACCGAATCCGCACCCTAACGGCAGGGGAGAGGAGATTTCTATCCGCACGGGTTGCGATGTTAACCTACGGACAACGGCTGCAACCGTCGGAAAATGGATCTTCTCATCGTTAAACAGCACCGTCGTCAGGCTGTCCGGACGAACCGCGCCAACTACCCCTTCCCTAATTGTAAAACCCGTGCCGAGTGAGTGCATCTTGGCGGCATCTTCATGGTAGATAATTTTGAACACACCGGAAATGTTGCCGGGCGCGAATGCACGGACTTGATCCATTGTCACCCCCGCGTTGCGTACTCGTCATAGTGTCTCCACAGATCAAACGTAAAAAGATCTCCCAGATACACCGCGATACGGTAGTTTAGCGTCAGTGTCTCGCCTGCGGCGATGGTATACGGTTTGGAATGCGGAAAAGCCGTAGAGACGAACCCGATTGAATCATCCAGCGCGAAAAAAGGATTCGGATGTCCCATATTTGACGGGTGGTCAAAGATTGCCATGCCAACCGCCTCGTCTGAAAGAACGCCGTTGAGCGAACACCATTTGCCCGGTTTCCCGCTCACCTCGGACTGACCGATTGCATATTCGGAATTCGTAACCTTCCGATATTCCATCTCCGCGCCGCGAAAGCAAAGACCGTGCGACTCGGGGGACGCGCCGATTGAAACATCCCCATATTGAGCGTTAAGGTCAAATCGCAAATCAATCAGTTGTCGATCTTCCTGCCGCTGATGAATCTTGATTCGGCGGTGTTCCGCAAGGGATTTGGAACTGTTCGGAGCAACCCAGTCATTGACAACCGTGAAATGCGCGCTGTGGAGATCGACCCCTTTGTCGAAAATCTCTCGATGAACAATCCGCCCGCGTTCCGACTCATCGCATTCGGTTTCTCGACAGTAGTTTATCCCATCGACGTTCTCCCAGGCGAACCACAAGCCGTGATGGTAAGGGCAATCACCCGGGGCGTCATCAGTGACAATCAATCCGTTAGGGGCATGGATGGGATGAAAATACGGCTTGTAGAGTTCATCGCCGTAGTGATATGTGAGAATCGGCGCCTCACCATCCGTAATCGATAACTCGGAGCCAGAACGTTCATCAAGTGTAAGCGCCATCACCAATCGGAATCAATCTGCAACGCGGAATCATGGATATTCGGATAATTCAACCTATTGTATCAATCGCACGTAAACTATCCGCTCGTTATGCGTCGTGCGCGGACAAGTGATATTATAACGTGCAACTCTATCCGATGCAAGCGAATTAGGCAATCTGGCAAAGCGAAACGCGCCTGATTTCCGGTTGTTGTTCGCGCGCCATCATCCCTCTCTGAATAATTCTTTCCGCACGCAACACCCGTTTTTCGCTTTATCGTACGCTACTATCGTAGCCGGGCAATCTTGCCCCGCTTGCCACTGCCCGAGTTGTAGGGTGGGCACTGCCCACCATTTCCTATAAAGTTGTAGGGTGGGCACTGCCCACCATTAATCACTGCCGCGAAAACCGTTTAGTCGCGCTTCAAGGCTAGGATTACTTCACTAGCCGCGATCGCGACCAAAATAAGGACAGCCCCCGCAACCTGAATCCATGACAACCGGTCTCCAGCCAACACATAGCCGAAAAACACCGCGAATACCGGCTCCATCGTCAAGATGATGGCGGTTCGAGTCGCGGACAAACGTTGTTGAACATAAGTCTGTACCGTAAAGGCGGCGGCAGAGGCGAGCACGCCGGTGACAATCAAAGCGAACCAAACGTGGGCCGGTGGAAGCGACGGGCTTTCAAATAGCAACCAAGCCAGACCGCATAGCGCCGCGGTTGCTATCATCTGCGCCAGCGCCAAAGCGGTCGCGTCGTGGCGGTGGGCGTAACGGGATAGCAAGGCGATGTGCAGCCCGAAGCAGGCGGCGCAACCGAGCGTCAACCCATCCCCGATGCGTATCGCTTGCGGGCTTTCCCCGACGAGCAGGAGCGTTCCGACCAAGCATATTCCCAACGGCAGCAGGAAAACGCGAGCGATACGGATTCTAAACAGGACGTAATTGGCAATCGGCGCGAAGACGACGAACAGCCCGGTAATGAGGCCGGAATTCGTCGGCGACGTGTAACGGAGTCCGTAGGTTTGGAGCAGATAACCGCCCGCCACGCACAACCCGATTCCGGCGCCCGCGACAAATGTCCCGCGCTTCAGCCGCTTGAACGAAAAAGCGCCGAGACACAGCGAGGCGATGCTGAATCGCAGCGCAAGGAACCCTAGCACGGAGTAAGCCGCGACCGAATCCCGAACCACGACAAACGTCCACCCCCAGACCATCGTAACCAGCAGGAGCGATCCCGTCATCAGAAATTTCGTCATTATTCAACCACACATTACTTTGGCGCTCATTTCTTCAATCCCGATTCCCGTCCTTGTAGGAGCGATCTCCAGGTCGCGACTTGCTGGCGCTGCGTATGTCCTATTCGAAACCATTATTGCTAATCAAAAAACGCAATATTCCCCAACGCAAGGTATAACTTCCGGCGAATGAAACCTGATGGTACAATTTCGACAACCACCGCTTTTATAACAATTTTGGCAGGGGATTGTCAAACCCAAAGTGAAATTCCGGCTCCCCGCGGAAGATCTCCCAAAATCCGGTGAAACCCAACCTTCCCCCCTTCCATCCTTCCAATCTTCCAATCTTCCGTCCTTTCCCCCTTCCACATCGTCCAATATCGGATGCGTTTCCTTGTCCAACTTCTTTATTGTGCTTGCATCCACTCGGGGATGTGGATATAATATCTGATAGTTGAATCAGAATTGGCTCGCGATTAATCTGGACAGGCTCCACCCGATTCCAGTATCGACCAAAATGCCCAAAGGAATAGTGTGTGTAGAATTGTAACCGCATTGTATTTCTGTATCGCGGCAGATTTGGCCGTTGCGGATGCAAACGGCGGCGTTTATGTCAGTAATGCGATTACGACAGAGTATTGCGATTACGACAGAGTATATTGATGCCTCCTATGCAATCCGCAAGGAGAAAAAAACTTAACACAAAGGAGAAATTCATTGACACATCAAATGAAACAGAAAGTTTTAGAAGGTTGTGACAAGGTTATCGGATTAGCTCGACTTCCTAGCGCTTGCTTAGCCCTGGTAGCCATGCTGTTGGCGCTCTGTAGCGGGTGTGAGGAAGCCCAGCGCGCCCTCACGTCGTTGCCGGACGGGGACAGCGACGCCATCAAAATCGGCTTCATCTACAGCAGCGAGAACCGAAGCCACTCCCTGAACGGCGCCGAACTCGCGGAACGAAAACTGAACGCCGAGGGCGGCGTTCACGGAACTCCAATCAAGTTGATCGCGCGCGGCAATATCACCGGCGAGGAGCACGCCGCGCAGATAACCGAACAACTGATTGCCGAAGAGGGCGTATCGGCAATCATCGGCCCCAACTTATCGCGTTACGCCGTGCCTATCGGCGAAGTTGCCCAACAACACGGCGTACCGATGGTGACCACCACCGCCACCAACCCGACGGTGACAGCTGCCGGCGATTTCGTATTCATGTCGGCGTTCACCGATGACTTTCAGGGCAAGGTCATGGCGCAGTTTGCCTCCCAAGACTTGGCAGCGATGACCGCCGCCGTGTTCACGCGCCGTGAATCCCTCTATTCGGAAGGGTTATCCCAAACCTTCAGCGATAGTTTCGCGGCTCTGGGAGGCGAGGTTACGCACGCGGAGTTTTACGCGAGGGGCGACACCGATTTCACGACGCAGTTGACCGCCATTGCCGAGTCGCCGCCGGATGTCTTCTTTCTTCCGGGCTTCTCCACCGAGATTCCATTAATCGTTGGACAGGCGCGAGCCCTCGGCATCACCGGCATCCTGCTCGGCGGCGACAGTTGGGACAATGCGGCGTTGATTGCCGCCAGTGGAACCCATCTTGAGGGGAGTTATTTTTCTACCCTTTTCTGGGCAGATGTTCCGCCGGGGGCGTTGAGCAAGGAGGCCCACCAGTTTATCGACACCTACGCCTCAATCTTCGGGATCCCGCCCGATGGCGGCGCGGCGCTTGGATATGATGCTCTTAGGCTCACGGTTCAGGCGATGCGCCGAGCCCCGAAATTGACGCCTACGGAGATTCGCGCCCAGATCGCGGCTACCAAGAACTATAGCGGAGCGACATTTATCTCCGGCTACGATAGCAACCGGCACGCGGCGAAAAGCGCCTTCATCATCCGCATCGGTGACGGTGAAGCGCAATTCCACAAATTGATCGTCCCGTAGCTACAATCCTATCGAATTGGCCGTAGTTGCTCGATTCATCGGGCGTCGGAAATCATATCCGGCGGCGATGAATGCCCGACTGCGTAACTCCTGGGTTCTGTTGACATTTATGTGAAGTGTGTGTCCAATCGTAGGGGCGAGGTTCCCTCGCCCGTTGCCCAACTCTAATGTGTGAAACGGGTTGGGTGACCCAACCCCTACGAAAGGACTTATGTCTGTGCGCCGTTCTTGATTGTCCGGTTGAGGTGAATTGTCAACAGAACCTTATTCCCAATCCATAAGTGACAAGAACCGCCAGTTCGTAGTAGTGCAATTCATTGCACGTCTCGGAGCACGTCTCGAATCGACTGTAGTTGCCCGATTCATCGGGCGTCGGAAATCATATCCGGCGGCGATGAATGTCCAACTGCGTAACTCCTGGGTTCTGTTGACATTTATGTGAAGTGTGTGTCCAATCGTAGGGGCGAGGTTCCCTCGCCCGTTGCCCAACTCTAATGTGTGAAACGGGTTGGGTGACCCAACCCCTACGAAAGGACTTATGTCTGTGCGCCGTTCTTGATTGTCCGGTTGAGGTGAATTGTCAACGGAACCTTATTCCCAATCCATAAGTGACTAGAACTGCCAGTTCGTAGTAGTGCAATTCATTGTACGTATCGGAGCACGTCTTGAATCGACTGTAGTTGCCCGATTCATCGGGCGTCGGAAATTATATCCGGCGGCGATGAATGCCCGACTGCATAACTCCTGGGTTCTGTTGACATTTATGTGAAGTGTGTGTCCAATCGTAGGGGCGAGGTTCCCTCGCCCGTTGCCCAACTCTAATGTGTGAAACGGGTTGGGTGACCCAACCCCTACGAAAGGACTTATATCTGTGCGCCGTTCTTGATTGTCCGGTTGAGGTGAATTGTCAACAGAACCTTATTCCCAATCCATAAGTGACAAGAACCGCCAGTTCGTAGTAGTGCAATTCATTGCACGTCTCGAATCGACTGTAACCTTTAGATTTTGAAATCACATTAGTAAGGAGGAACCATCAACATGAGCGAACAGAAAAGCGATGCCACATACACCATGGGACGCAGCAAAGAGGAAACCGATCGGCTGATTCAACAGTCGGGGCTGTACGAGGACATGACGAAGCGTTTTCTCAGCGAAGCCGGGCTCGCCAACGGCATGAAAGTCCTTGACATCGGAAGCGGCGCTGGCGACGTTTCAATGGCGGCGGCGGAACTGGTCGGCGCCGACGGACAAGTCTTCGGCGTCGATATGAACGCGGAGATTCTCGAAATCGCCCGAGCGCGGGCGCAAGGAGCGGGATTCGCGAACATTCAGTTCCTCGCAGGCGATGCGCGGGCGCTGGATCTCCCGAACGACTTCGATGCCCTCATCGGACGCCTCGTCCTGATGTACATGGCGGATCCCGTAGAGGCGCTAAAACAACTGACACAGCGCCTCCGCCCCGGGGCTATCGTCGCCTTTCAAGAGGTTGATTTCAGGACCATTGAGGCGTTTTATCTTGAAGAAACGCCCATAATGAACAACTTGGCGCGATGGGTTGTCGAAGTATTTAAGCGTTCGGGCGCGCATATCGGAATGGGGCTCGATCTGTACGGCGCTTTTGTCGACGCCGGTTTGCCGGAACCCGCTATGCAGTACGCCGCGCCGATGGGAGGACCGGCGGCTTGGGGCGGATACCCATACATCGCCAACAGTTTCCGCAGCATTCTCCCGCTACTGGAGGCTTACGGGATTGCCACCGCGGAGGAGGTGGACATAGACACGCTTCCGCAGCGAATTCGGGAGGAGGTCGTGACGACCAAACACCCGGTTGTCCTGCCCCCGCACATAACCGCGTGGACCCACCTTCCATCTTGATACCGGTTGTAAATTGGCGTATACCTTGAAACCGAGTTTTTTCCCGAAAACTCAGTTTCTGGTAGCGCTACAGCTAAGAATTTGTTTGAAAATTCATTTTGGGTGAAGTCCTATGCCTTGAAACCGTCAAGCGGATGAATAATGAGTAGGATTTGCTATCGCACTCACTATCCGTTCGCTTGATCGATAGAGATCCCGGAGAGATCTCTTTTTCCTGAAAACTCGGTTTCTTCCACAACATAAAGTGCCTCATTAATCTTGATTATCCATTAGTCAAACAGGATCTAAACATAAAGGAAATTCACAATGACAAATCAGCACACCCGGCCGAACGCGAACCGATCCGTCGGCTGGCTTTGGGCGCCGCTACTGCTTGCGGGCATTCTGTTCGCGGGGTGCGACCAACTCCAACAACTGCTAGCCCCGTCACCAAGCGAAGACGATGAAACCGTCAAAATCGGCTTCATGTATACAGCTCCGAACCGAATTAACAGCCGTTCCGGCGCCGAACTGGCGGTGACCGAGTTGAACGAAGAAGGCGGCGTGCGAAATGCGCCGATAGAACTCATCCCTCTCGGTATTCCAACCCGGCGCTTCATTGACGAGAACATTAATGATCTTGAATACGTCGCCGAAGTGACGGAGGAGTTAATCGCCGCGGAAGAGATCGTTGCCATCGCGGGCCCCAACCGCTCGCGCTACGCCGTGATTGTCGGAGAGATCGCCCAGCGCCACGGTATACCCATGATAACCACCGGCGCCACCAACCCGTCCGTAACCGCGGCCGGCGACTTTGTGTTCATGGCGGCGTTTACCGATGATTTTCAGGGCAAAGTGATGGCTCGGTTTGCCGCCCAAGACCTGGAAGCCATGTCCGCGGCTGTTCTCACCCACAAGGGAGACGTTTACTCGGAGGGGTTGTCGCAAACCTTCATCGAGAACTTTACGACTTACGGCGGGGAAATAGCGGCTGAACAGTTTTACATGGCGGGTGACACCGACTTCGCGGTACAACTGACCGCAATCGCCGAGGCGTCGCCGGACGTAATCTTCTGCACCGGTTTCTTCCCCGAACTTCCGTTTATGCTGCGGCAGGCAAGGGATGAAATCGGCATCACGACAACCTTCCTCGGCGGCGATAGCTGGGACAATCCGGCGCTAATCCCGGAGGCTGGCGCCGCCGCTGACGGGAGTTACTTCAGCAGCGGATTCACGGCCAAAGCCGAACCGGAAGATTTGGGCGAGGATACTCACCGATTTGTCACCGCCTACACCGCCACGTTCAATGAAACGCCCGATGGTGGGGCGGCGCTGGGATACGACGCCGTAAGGCTGCTGGTTCATGCGATGCGTCGCGCCCCCGACCTGACGCCAACGGGAATCCGCGACCAGATCGCCGCGACCGCCAACTATAGCGGGGCAACGCGCATCTTGAGCTATGATGAAAACCGGCACACCGCCAAAAGCGCCGCCATCAGCCGCATCGTCAACGGCGAGGTCCAGTTCCACAAACTGATTGAGCCGTAGCCAACCCGATTTGCCGCCTATTTCAGAGAAACCGAGTTTTTTCTTCAAAACTCGGTTTCTTCCCGAACTATACTCCACGCCGTTAGAAATTGCGTCTTTTATAGAATCAAACGAGCATAGTAGTAGGCATACTCCGTATGCCGTACACCGCCAATCCCCGACGAACCCCGTCAATATCCCAACCTCTGAGTCAGTCCTTCAACATTTTTTCCACTTTTTTTCTCCCCGGCATAACTTCCAACTCTCAGCGTGTATCTAATAAGCAGTATCACCGATATTCTCACTCTTGAATGTGATGGGTGCTATGTGTTCAACCGATGAAAAATTCGTGTCCCAAACACTCGCGGGCGATCGCGACGCCTTCGGCGTGTTGGTTCACAAATATCAAGAGATGGTCTACACCTACGCCTTCCACAAGACGCGGAACGAGGCTGACGCGCAGGACATTGCGCAGGAGGTCTTCCTGCAGGCATATCGTCGCCTCTATCAACTTCGTCAGCCGCATCTCTTCCGAAGTTGGCTATATACCATCATGTCCAACGAGTGCAAGCGATGGATCGGCAGAGTCGCGAAAAAGCGTCGGCGCGAGGTTGTTTTGGAAGAGGCATCCGATGAAGCGTTACAAGTTGAGCCGGCTCACGCCGCGCCGGTAAAGGACTGGCAGGTGGATCTCGAGCAAGCGCTTTCCAATCTCCCCGACGACAATCGCGTTGCCGTGTCAATGTTCTATATGGGTGATTGTTCGCTGAAGGAGATCTCGGAATTTCTCGGCGTCTCCGTGAACACTGTCAAGGGCAAGTTGCATCGCGCCCGACAACAGCTTGGAGAGGCGCTGTCCGAACGCTACGGGGGGCTCTTGAAAAGCCGCAAACTCAAAGGAGGTTTTCTCATGCAATTCATGGAGCAGATTCGCCATATACCCGCCCCGGCGATGGGATTCGCCTGGAGCGGCGTAACTGTCGGTAAATCCCTATTTGCGCTGATTACAGCGTTGTGCATCCTGATTGGACTCATCGGCGCGCGAGACGACGCGCCGCCAGAATTGGCAACGAATCAAACCGGGACGACGCTGACAGGCTCAAGCCGCCTGCCGATCGAGGTGGCGCTACTGCCGCCCGCCGTTCATTCACCGCGCCCGTCAATCTCCGGCATACCGGCGCCGACAGGAAATCATCCCCTAGGTGCCTCCAGTCGCGCCGCAATAGGCCGAGAAGCGGCATCCGCCGCCAATGGCGCAAAGCCTTCCAATTCGCAATCCTCTGCCGCTATGTTGGAGAACGCCGCCGAAAAGTTGACATTTTCCGGGCGTGTTGTTGATAGTGAAGGTGTGCCGGTAGGAGATGCCGAGATTCTGTATTCCGTAAAGTACGATGCGTCCGAACCTGTAACGCGTTCAGCTGCAGATGGGACGTTTCGCTTTGAATCTCCCCGTCTCGAGCTCGAGGAGTGGGAGTACGGAGCCATTATTGCCACACACCCCGATTACGCGTTAGGGTGGCGAAATATTCAACTTCAAAACACGGCGGATGTTGAAATCCGACTTGAAGCGCCGGGGATCATCTCCGGCAGGATTGTCGACACATCGGACGCGCCGATTCAGGGCGCGGAAGTGCGAATTCAACTTTTGTTCGCGGGCATCCCTGCGCCGATTGGGCGCGAGAGTAATTTGTCCATGAATGTCATCCCCATTTCCCCGGTCATGTCCGACGCAGATGGCGAGTTCGTTCTGTCGGGACTGCCGCAAAGCGCCACAGCGAATCTTCTAATTCAAGGGCAAGAATACGCGAAGGAGATTCATCCTCGCGTGCCGGTAGGTACGGAGGGGCTTGAGTTCCGGCTGAAACGTGAGGCGCGGATTGAGGGGCGATTAAGTTACGCGGATACCGGCGCGCCGGTCAAAAGCGCGACGGTCGCGCTCTCGGGTATCCAACCAAGTCACGGGTGGGCCCAGGCAAGTGTTGACGAGAGTGGTAATTATCTCCTGAAGAACATCGCCCCCGGCATATACAATGTTTATCTCGAAAAAGCGCCTGAAGGGTGGACGACTGTCGCTCAGAAGCTTGTTAAGGTTGTTGAGGGACAAACCGTCTCCGACATGAACCTGACCCTGGTCCGGGGCGGCTTCATCACCGGACGAGTGACAGACCGGGACACAAGCGAACCGATTGTCGGCTACTATATCACCAGTCACAACGCCGATCATCCGGAATCTCACGCGGCTACTCACGGCACAGCAACGGATGAAACCGGCAATTATCGCATCCTAGTCGCGCCCGGCAAAGCGCTGGTGTTGGCTAATACGCCGCAAGGGTATCTCGATCGCGGACAAGTACGAAAATATGTTGATGTCGGTGAATGGGAAAGCGTTACCGCTGATTTCCAGTTTTCGAAAGGTGTAGAGTTAACCGGTCGGGTATTGACGGAAACTGGCGACCCGGTAGGCGGTGCATGGATTACCGACGTTTCCGACAAGGCCGGAGGCTTTGAGGAGTACGGCAGATCTGACGAACGCGGCGAGTTTAGGGTTTGGGGGCTGCGGGCAGGTCAACAACTCCGTCTCAAAGCGGACCAGGCCGAACAAGGATTACGCGGTACTGTCGAGGTTGAAGTACGGCCCGGGGCGATTATTGATATACAGACAACGCCTTATGAGCGAGTCAAGGTCGCCGGGCGAGTGTTGAACACAGACGGAGCCCCGATTTCATCGGTGAACATCGATCTGATGCACTGGGACCCGATACGGGATATGGGACTCAGTTCAACCGTTGCCGTTACGGATGGCGATGGACGGTTCGAGGCGATTGGGCTTATCGTTGGTGACGAATACCAAATCTTTGCCGATGCGGAAGGGTATCGGGGGCAAGAGACCGAGATGTTCACCGCGACGGCTGAGATGACCCAGATCGACGATCTCATCCTGTTGCCAGTCGTCAATCGGTTTTTCATTGAAGGACGCATCACGGATACCTCGGGCAAGCCGGTTAGCGGTGCGCGGGTAGTATTCCAGGGACAGCAATACTGGGAAACACTCACCGATGAGAACGGTAATTATCGATTGGACGACCTTTCTGCGGCTGTTATAATCAAACTTGATATCTACCATCCGGGCTATGCGTTCCATCACTTTAAGATCTTGCAAACCAACCGGCGTCACGACTTTGTTTTGATCAAGGCGGATGGATACATCGCCGGGAAGGTGGTAGACACCGATGGCAATCCGATTGAATGGGCGATGGTGAGTGTAGAAGCCGGAGAAGATTCCTCCGGCTATGTCTACTCAGGCGTTCGCGCCAATACGCTGGGCGAATTTGAGTTGAAGCACATCAAGGATTCTGTTGTGTCGATTTATGTCACCGATCGCCGCGACTACAAGATTTTTGAGAATATCTCGGTGAATCAACGGGATTTGGTTTTCAAGCTGGCGCCGACTGAACCGCGACCTCAACCGACTCCGGAGCAGCAAGCACGGAGGAAAGTGCGGGACGAATACGACCAAAATGCCGAAGAGCGGTTCAAAATCTTGGTGGGCAAATCTGCGCCGGAGTTGGAAATAGCGGAATGGTTATCCGGCAGTCCGTCTCGGTTGAGGATCTGAAGGGAAAGATAATTGCCTTGTATTTCGGGGACTTGGGATTTCCAGAGGCACGCTTGTTAAATTTCTTACAGGAAGTTTATGGAGAAAAAGGGCTCGTCTGTGTCGCTATCTGTCCCGCCGCCTCCGAAATCGAGACGGTCAGACAACACATTGCCGAACATTCGCTCGCTTATTCAATCGGTTTGGACAGTCCGACAGATGTCGTCGGCGCGGAAGGCGAGACCCGTGATCGATACGCGATGGCGTGGCGGGCTCCATTTGTTTTGATCAACGCGGCGGGAGAGATTACCGGACGCTTTTGGAACCATGAACTTGAAGGTCAGATTCAGACGCTACTTGCAGATTGAGTTGATCACTAATCAGAGTTTCGACTGGTGTTCAAGCGCTTCAAGGACAGAGATAACCATCGCGTGCAGGCTAGATAAATTCCACCTTGTTCTCCATATCTTCCGAATCAAGAGCTTCCCAGATTAGGATAAGCCACCGAATAATCTCCCCAATGGCGCGTCCACCTTGTCCACAATATACAATTCCCGTGTGGTCAATCTGAACGCGGAGAAAGTCATCGTCATGTGTGAAAATAACTCGTCCCTCAACTTTCGCAAATTTGAGTTGTTCCTCATCGTCTGCCCCAATTAGTCCCATTTCCGGCGTGGTGGTTACATCCACGCCACGCACCCTGAGTCCTTTTGCGATTGCCGAATTCACATTCTCATCAAGGTGGAATTTAATCGTCTGAGGCATCTTTTTGATACCGTTCGTTGAGTTTCCGCATCAGTAAGGAAGGCGTCTTGGCGCGCATCTCGTCCTCCAATTTCCTCCCTTCCACAATGTCCCGACGAATTTCTTCCATATTGTCCATATAATAGACCAGCGCGGCATAGACATCGGCTAATGTAATCGAAGGGTAATCGTTGACAATCTCATAAGCGTCTTTCCCCATCTCATCGTGCAGTATCACAATGTCTTGCACCCGAATTCGATGTCCGGCAATGCGAGGTTTACCGCCGCAAACCCCCGGCGTGATTTCAATATGCGATTTAATTGTACCCATTCCTAACCTCCTCCGTCTCCGAATCCCAGCCATTCTGCAAAACCCCGACTACCCGGTTCGACATGGCGCCGTTGACGGCGTTCTCGATTCTTGTCGACCAATCGTTGAGAGTAATTTATGTAGGGTGGGCACTGCCCACCATTTCTCGTTATCTTTGAGGGGCTCTATACAAGGGAATCGCATCTATACTCCGCGCTGTCAGAAATTGCGTCTTTGTAGGAGCGATCTCCAGGTCGCGACGGTGCGTCCACTGTAGGAGCGATCTCCAGGTCGCGACCCGCTGGTGCTATGTAAGTCCTATTAGAAATAATTTTTACTAAGAAAGAAAGCGCAATTTCACACAACACAAGGTATAACTTTTCAGTTTTTCAGCGATAATCCGTAGGTTGGGTTGAACGGCACATCAAGAACGACCCGTCCACAGGATAACCGCGCCCAGATGCCGCCACCGCTAAAAGCCCCAAAATCGTAGTGAAACCCAACACTGCGACCATTGTATTGGGGAATCCAGCGGGTTTTATGTGTCCATCTGGCTTGAGGTATGCGTGGACCGAAATTTTCACCCTTCCCGTCTTCCATCCTTCCAATCTTCCTGATGCCAAAAGTCAGGGACGATTCCCCTGGCCCTCTATAGATTCAGATCTCGGTTGCCAACCGTGATAACGGCGGCATGGCCCTCTCATTATAATCCGAGATAGTCAGGTTTTCAACTGTTTATTTTCTGGCGGCGCCCTTTTTTCTTCGCGATGCAACTTTTGAGCCGTTCAATGTGTCTATTTAGTATAAGTCCCATACACTTCGGTCTGCCACCGCCCGATTTATTGGAATCTTCAATCGGTCAAATTGAAGATGGAAACCCCTCAACCGCGCGAGTCTTGCTAGCTTCGCACGCGCTTCTGTTTTCGTTTTAGGAATCGGCGCTTATCATGGATTCTACCGACGAAAAGTTCGTGTCCCAAACACTCGCGGGCGATCGCGACGCCTTCGGCGTGTTGGTTCACAAATATCAAGAGATGGTCTACACCTACGCCTTCCACAAGACGCGGAACGAGGCTGACGCGCAGGACATTGCGCAGGAGGTCTTCCTGCAGGCATATCGGCGCCTCTATCAACTTCGTCAGCCCCACCTCTTCCGAAGTTGGCTGTATACCATCATGTCCAACGAGTGCAAGCGATGGTTAGCGCGCGTCACGAAAAAGCGTCGGCGCGAGGTCGTCCTTGAGGAGGCTACAGACGAAGCGTTACAGGTTGAGCCGGCTCACGCCGTGCCGGTAAAGGACTGGCAGGTGGACCTTGAGCAGGCAATGTCCGCGCTCCCTGACGAAAGTCGAATCGCCGTGTCAATGTTCTATATGGGTGATTGTTCGCTGAAGGAGATTTCGGAATTTCTCGGTATCTCCATTAATACTGTCAAGAGCAGGTTGCGTCGCGCCCGACAGCAACTCGGAGAGGCGCTGTCCGAACGCTACGGGGGGCTCTTGAAAAGCCGCAAACTCAAAGGAGGTTTTCTCATGCAATTCATGGAGCAGATTCGCCACATACCCGCCCCGGCGATGGGGTTCGCCTGGAGCGGCGCAACTATTGGTAAATCCCTATTTGCGCTGATTACAGCGTTGTGCATCCTGATTGGGCTCATTGGCGCGCGAGACGACGCGCCGACAGAGTTGGCAACGAATCAAACCGGCGCGACACAGGCAGGCTCAAACCGCCTGCCGATCGAGGTGGCGCAGCTGCCTCCCGCTATCAACTCACCGCGCCCGTCAATCGCCGGCATACCGGCGCCGACGGGAAAACATACGTTGGGCGCCTCCAGTCGCGCCGCAATAGGCCGAGAAGCGGCATCCGCCTCCAATGGCGCAAAGCCTTCCAATTCGCAATCCTCTGCCGCCATAGCGGAGAACGCCGCCGAAAAGTTGACCTTTTCCGGGCGTGTTGTTGACAGTGAAGGTGAGCCGGTAGGAGATGCCGAGATTCTGTATTCCGTAAAGTACGATGCGTCCGAACCTGTGGAGCGTACAAAAGTGGATGGGACGTTTCGCTTTGAATCTCCCCGTCTTGAGATCGAGGAGTGGGAGTATGCAACCATTATTGCCACACACCCCGATTACGCGTTAGGGTGGCGGAATCTTCAACTTCAGAATACGGCGGAGGTTGAAATCCGACTCAAAGCGCCGGGAATCATCTCCGGCAGGATTTTGAACGAAGATGGCGAGCCGATTCAGAACGCGGCAGTGCAAATTCGAGTAGTGTTCGACGGCAATTCCTCGCCGTTCAAACGCGCGAGCGCCTTGGAGAGCGATACTATCCGCCGTGTGTCGTTTAATGCGTTGAGCAAGTTGCTTGATGCGTCCAAACCCCCGAGCGTCTTGCGGAGCGATGCTATCCCTATTTCTTCCGGCGCAACTAATGCAAATGGCGAGTTTGTTCTACGTGGGCTGCCGCAAGGCGCTACGACGAATCTTGAGATAGAGGGGCTCACTTATGCAAAGGAATTGCGTTTTCAAGTGCCGGTCGGCGCGGAGGGGCTTGAAATCAGATTGGCGCGTGAAGCTCGGATTGAGGGACATCTTAGCTATACAGGGACCGATGCTCCGGTGAAAAATGCAATCATCTCGGCTGAAGGCATCTATCCAACCGAAGGGTGGGAACAAGCAAAGGTCGATGTGAATGGAAATTATCTCGTGGAAAATCTTGCCCCCGGCGCCTACAATGTCTATCTTGAGGAGGGACCGGTTGGGTGGACGGCTGCCTCCCATGTGCTCCTCCAAGCCGCTAAGGGACAGACCATCTCCAACGTGGACCTGACTTTGGTCAAAGTCGGCTTCGTCACTGGGCAAGTAACAGACCGGGACACAAATGAACCGATCGCCAATCATTACCTCAGTTTGCACGATTCGGCCCGTCCAGAGCCTGACGTGAGAAGTCACAGCGCCAATACGGACGCAACCGGTACTTACCGCTTTCCCGCCGCGCCTGGTCCGGCGCTCGTCATTGCTACTGCGCCGCCGGGCTACCAGGATGTCGGCCAAATTAGGAGAGAGGTTGATGTCGTTGAAGCTGAAACCGTCGTCGTTGACTTTCAGTTTACGAAAGGGGTGGAATTGAACGGTCGGATTCTGACGGAGGCTGGCGAACCGGTCGCCAGAGCATCGGTTACTGACATTTCTGACAGACACGGAAGTTTTGCGGAACTTGTCAATTCTGACGAAAACGGCGAGTTTAAAGTTCGCGGGTTGCGCACAGCCCAGAAGCGCGTCCTAAAGGCGGAGCACAGCGGTTTGAGATTGCGCGGTACTGCGGAGGTCGAAATCCACCCGGACGCATCAGTTGAGATTCGGATGAAACCCTACGAGTTAGTCAGGATTTCCGGACGAGTCGTTAATTCCAAGGGAAAACCGATTCCGTCGGTGAACATCGATCGGATGCGGTGGGATCCTCAGCGACGCGCCGGATCCCGGCATACCGTAACCGTGACAGATGGCGAGGGATGGTTCCATGAGGTTGGTCTCATCGTCGGTGACCAATACGTGATTCTTGCGAACGCGGAAGGCTATCGGGAAGCGCGAACCGAATTATTCACTGCGGCGACCGAGATGACCCAAATCGCCGATCTCATCTTGCAGCCGGCCGGCGGTCGATTTTTCATTGAAGGCCGTATCACCGATACTTCCGGCAGACCGGTTGCCGGTGCGCGATTAGTATCCTCACAGCAGTCGCAACACTGGGAAACACTTACGGATGCAAATGGCGATTATCGGCTCGACGAACTTTCCATGGTTGTTCTCTACGAACTGGAAATTTACCATCCGGACTACGCGCACCATGTGTTCGAGATTTTGAAAACCAACCAACGTCACGACCTTGTGCTGGTCAAGGCGGATGGGTATCTTGCCGGAAGAGTCGTGGACGCCGATGGCAATCCGATTGATCGAGCGACGGTGATGATCGACCCCCAAGAAGACCCAATCTCCGGCATCGTCTACCCCGCCGTTGACACCAACGGACAAGGCGAGTTTGAACTGGAATACATCAAAGACCCAACGGTATCGATTTATGTCGGCAACGATCGTGGCTATAGAATTTTTGAGGACATCAAAGTAAATCAACGGGATTTGGTTTTCAAGCTGACGCCGACTGGACCGCGACCTGAACCGACTCCGGAGCAGCAAGCGCGATGGGCGTACGCGGAGGAAGCGAAAGAACGCTTCAAAACCCTTGTGGGCAAACCGGCGCCGGAAATGGCGGTTGCGGAGTGGCTCTCCGGTAAGCCTGCCTCCATCGGAACGCTCAAAGGAAAGACGATTGCCTTATATTTCTGGGTTCTTGGCGCCTCCGATAATATTCAATCAATTCGCCTATTGAATATATTGCGGGAGGTCTATCAGGAAAAAGGGCTCGTCTGTGTGGCCATCTGTCCCGCTGAAGCAGAGGTCGAAACAATCAAGCAACTGATTGCGGAAAATTCACTTGGGTACTCAATCGGTCTGGACACCCCAACAGATTTTCTTGGCGCGAAAGGCGAAACCTTCGATCGGTACGCTGTCGTATGGAGTAGTCCGATCGTTCTAATCAACGCCGCGGGAGAGATTACGGGATCCGTGTATGCCGCACGCCTTGAAGAGCAGATTCGGAACCTGCTCGCGGATTGAGTTTGCCATCAATCGCGGAACAACTGATGTTCAAGCGCGTTTGGGAAATCAAAGGTGTATCGATTGAAGTAGGATTGAAGGAAGGAAAACCGCCCACAAATCATAAAAACCTGCGGGCGGTTTTTATTACTTTTCATGTCGAAATAAGCCGCGTGATAGCGAGAATAAGGAGAAAGGATGCAACTCATACTAATTATTGATCTATAAGCTACAATGAGATACAATGATAGCCTGACACTTGTGTAGAATTGATTGGAATCAGCGGCTTCGTGTGTAATCAATGAACCCTTCTTCTAAACGAGCAAAGGAGGCTCATGTCTGAACAGAACCTAGACGAACTTAAGCAACGGCTTGAACACGCCGAAACCCCTTTGGAGTTCCGGCGTGTTCAATGCGTCTACCTGAAAGAGAACTACGGTTATTCTTCGCAGCAAATTGCTGAAATGACCACTTTGGGGACGGAAATAAATAATATTTCACTATGTGTTGATTTGTGTTATACTATAGGCATGACAGAATTGGAAATATATCAACAGAAATACAAACAACTTTTGCCAACACTATCAGAACGTGCGCGCCGTCTTGTTGTTGCCGCCGATGCCAAGGCACGCGGTCGTGGCGGGCGCATGTTTGTGCATAGAGCCTCCGGCATCTCATTGCCAACTATCAGAAGAGGCATACAAGAACTGAATGAAGGGGTCACGCTTCCTCAAGAACGAGATAGACAACCCGGTGGCGGACGTAAACCTATCACCCAAATTGATTCGACGATTCAGGGAGATTTGCTTGATTTGGTAGAAGATTCATGCCAAGGCCATCCCGAATCCCCGCTGAGATGGACAAACAAGAGCCTGCGCAACTTGTCAACAGAGCTGTCGGCAAAGAATCACACAATCAGTCATACGAAAGTGAGTCAACTTCTTAAAGCCAATGATTATCGGCTTCAGGCGAACAAAAAAATGAGAGAATCCACTGTCGCCCCGCCTGATAGAGATGAGCAATTCGAGCATATCGGCAACAAAGCGCAGGAATTTATTGATGCCGGTCAACCCGTGATATCAGTAGACACGAAAAAGAAAGAACTGGTCGGCAATTATAAGAATAATGGCCAGACCTGGCTTCCCAAAGGTCAGCCGATTGAAGTGAATACCCATGATTTTCCGGATAAACAACTCGGTAAAGCCGTGCCCTATGGAATCTACGATATCGCCCACGACCAAGGCTACGTGAATGTCGGCATGAATCATGATACGGCCGAGTTTTCTGTTGCCAGCATCAAACGCTGGTGGCAACAGCTTGGAAAAGAGCGATACAGTCAATCAAAGCGCCTCATGATTACCGCCGATTCAGGCGGTTCAAACGGTTATCGTCTAAGACTCTGGAAAAAAGAGCTTCAAACATTCGCGGATGAAACCGGCATGGAAATAAGCGTTTGTCATTTTCCGCCCGGCACGAGTAAATGGAACAAGATTGAACATAAGTTGTTCTCCTTCATTAGTATCAACTGGCGAGGAAAACCTTTAACAAGTTATCAGGTGATTGTAAATCTCATCAGTGCGACCAAGACGTGTAGCGGCTTGCGTGTCTATGCGGTATTGGATGATCGTCATTACTCGCTTAAGAAAAAAGTGTCTGACAAGGAAATGAAGCAACTGCGGATAGAACCTGATGATTTTCATGGGGAGTGGAATTACACTATTAAACCCAGACAATAGTGAAAGGCTATTTATTTACATATCCAAAGAACCCGATTAGACTCACAGAGGGACGGGAGACTAAAGAGCATCCGGACTGGTCTCCCGATGGGCGAAAGATTGCGTTCACCGTCATCAATAGGGGAAAATTTCATATCGCCGTGATGGATGCGGATGGAGATAATTTTGAGAAGCTTGAAGACCAGGCGTTGTATCCATCATGGTCTCCCGATGGACGGACGATTGCATATGATGTTATTGAGGACGGGGATTTTCACGCCACGATTCACTTGATGGCTTCCGATGGAAGATATATTCGGCGACTTAGCCATCATAGCCGTAATGCACGCGATTTCGCGCCTGACATTAGCCCGATAGGATTAGCGGTGTCTCCCGCTTCCAAAACAACCACAATTTGGGGTAGGCTCAAAAAGAGCGCTTCCGACCTCCGATAATTTGCGTGAATATCATGAACGAGGGCAGGTCATTGGAAACCTCGCCAGCGGCGAGAGTGTCGCTTAATTTTCGCTCGCGTTCAAAATCAGTTACTCTACTTCTCATTTTATCCACAACAATGGAGGAAACAATGCGATTCAAACTGATAGCTAGATTTCTACTGTTTGCAGGGCTGTGCGTCTGTCTGGCGAGTATAGACATGTTGTTGAAAGAAGGACTCGCCGTTCAAAACTCACGGATTGTTTTTATGTCCACGAGAGATGGCAACTACGAAATCTATGTAATGGATGCCTATGGAGGAAACCAAGAAAACCTGACAAACCATCCAGCGACTGACACCCAACCGGATTGGTCTCCCGATGGAACGAAGATCGCGTTTGCTTCCGGCCGAGACGGCCGCAGATCTCGTCAAATTTACGTAATGGACGCCGATGGAAAGAACCCGATTAAATTGACAGATGGACCGCTGACCAAGTCTCACCCAGACTGGTCTCCCGATGGGCGAAAGATTGCGTTCACCGTCCACGATTTGTGGACATATCAAATCGACGTGATGGATGCCGATGGAAATAATCGTGAGAAGCTTGTAGCCCCGGCGGCAGAGCCATCATGGTCTCCGGATGGGCGTAAGATTGCATTCATAGCGAGCGGTGAGATGCACGTGATTGGCGCTGACGGACAGGGGCTTAAAAGAGTGACACACGATTTAACGTACGATAGTTCCCCAGCGTTTTCTCCCGATGGACGACGGATAGCATACATGATGTATAAGCCCCGCGCCCACGCTCAGATCTATGTGGTGGGTCGGGATGGTAAAAATCGGGTGAGGCTTACGTACAATAAAGAACATCATGGATTCCCCGCATGGTCTCCCGACGGGCGGATAATTGCATATCATGTCGTGGACGGCAAGTGCCCCGATCAGCCCTCGATTCACCTGATGACGGCCGATGGAAAATATCTTAGGCAACTTAGCGATGACCGTAAGGCGCGCGATTTCGCGCCTGACATTAGCCCGATAGGATTAGCTGTGTCTCCCGCTTCCAAAACAACCACAATTTGGGGCAAGCTCAAAAAACGCGCGCGTGACCTCCGGTAATTTGCGCGAATATCTTATGAACGAGGGTAGTTCATTGGAAACCTCGCCAGCGGCGAGAGTGTCGCTTAATTTTCGCTCGCGTTCAAAATCAGTTACTCTACTTCTCATTTTATCCACAACAATGGAGGAAACAATGCGATTCAAACTGATAGCTAGATGTCTACTGTTTGCAGGACTGTGCGTCTGTCTGGCGAGTATAGACATGTTGTTGAGAGAAGGACTCGCCGTGCAAAACTCACGGATTGTTTTTTCGACCTCAAGAGATGGCAACTTCGAAATCTATGTAATGGATGCCGATGGAGGAAACCAAGAAAACCTGACGAACCATCCAGCGTTTGACTCCCAACCGGATTGGTCCCCCGACGGAACGAAGATTGCGTTCTATTCCAGTAGAGACGGCAGACCAGGTCAAGTCTACGTAATGGATGCCGATGGAAAGAACGTGATTAGACTCACAGATGGACCCGGGCAGAAGTATGATCCAGACTGGTCTCCCGATGGGCGAAAGATTTCGTTCACCGTCAACAATTTGGGAAAATTTCATATCGAAGTGATGGATGCCGATGGAAATAATCGTGAGAAGCTTGTAGACCCGGCGGCATATCCATCATGGTCTCCGGATGGGGGTAAGATTGCATTCATATCGAGGGGGAGAGAGGTGGCCGGTGAGATGCACGTGATTGGCGCTGACGGACAGGGGCTTAAAAGAGTGACACACGATTTAACGCGCGATAAGCACCCAGCGTTTTCTCCCGATGGACGACGGATAGCATACGTGATGTCTAAGGCCCACGCCCCCGGTCAGATCTATGTGGTGGGTGTGGATGGTAAAAATCGGGTGAGGCTTACGCACAATCAACAGTGGCATGGAAGACCCGCATGGTCTCCCGACGGGCGGATAATTGCCTATGATGTCCAGGATGGCAAGTGGCCCGATCAGGCCACGATTCACCTGATGACGGCCGATGGAAAATATCTTAGGCAACTTAGCGATGACCGTGGTGCGCGCGATTTCGGTCCTGACATTAGCCCGCTAGGATTAGCTGTGTCTCCCGCTTCCAAAACAACCACAATTTGGGGCAGGTTGAAGAAGCGCGCCTCCAACGTCCGATAGTTGGTGCTATTGCCGTTTGAACTAAGAATCTTGACAATGGGGATAGAAGATAGGGCAGGTCATTGAAAACCTCGTTAGCGCCAGGGGGGTCACGTAATGGTTGGAACGGTGTCTAATACGATTTCAAAATCTAAATGCTACAGTCGTTTCGCGACGATCAAGCGAATGAATAATGAGTGCGATAGAGATCCCCCAAGCGAATGAATAATGAGTGCGATAGAGATCCCCCAAGCGAATGGATAGTGAGTGCGATAGAGATCCTCAATGAATTGCACTACTACAAACCAGCGGTTCTTGTAACCTATAGATTCAGAATTAGTATGGGATATACCGGCATTCGTAGGGGAAGGTTACCTCGCCCAATGGGTTGGGGAACCCAACCCCTACGAAGGATTATGGGTCTGTGCAGCGCGCTTTTACGATTTCAAAATCTAAATGCTACAGCCGACCCGAGATGTGCAATGAATTGCACTACTATGAACCGCCGATGATTGTAACTCATAGATTCAGAATTAGTATGAAGTGGGATTGAAGGAAGGAAAACCGCCCACAAATCATAAAAACCTGCGGGCGGTTTTTATTTCCTTTCGCGTCGAAATAAGCCGCGTGATGGCGAGAATAAGGAGAAAGGATGCAACTCAGATACAGCGAGATACAAAAGACCAAAACTCGCCATCAACCCTAGCAAGGCGCGTTCAGACGAACACAGGATTGTCGCACTAATTCCCAAAAGGACAATCGCTAATTCAATAAAGGCGCGTCGCGATATTCTGGAAATGCGTGGCTTAGCTTTCGCCGCCAAGCTAATGACACCTGCAATCGCAATGAGAGACATGACGACAACCCCCAACGTATGGCGTTGGTCGTATGAACATTGTCGTGCAACAACGATGCCTATCAAGAACGCCCCCAAGCCAATTATAGCGTGTGCCAACGGGCGACAATAGCCATATCGATGTCGCACTATAATGCGAATTGCAAGAGCAATTGTCAAGAGGCACGAGACGATTAGTAGAAGAATGTTGAGAGGTGTCATTTCTACTCCCTATTGCGAAGTGGACGATGGCGGAGTATAGCGCGGGCATTCACGGCAAGAACCGCCGTAATTACAACTACATTCCCACGAACGACCAGTAATTATGTAGGGTGGGCACTCCCCACCAATTCTCTAATTCCTAATCAATGAGTTACACACATCGGATGATTGTAGTTGCCCGATTCATCGGGCGTTTTTGACGAGTAACTATGTAGGGTGGGCACTCCCCACCAATTCTCTAATTCCTAATCAATGAGTTACACACATCGGATGATTGTAGTTGCCCGATTCATCGGGCGTTTTTGACGAGTACTTATGCAGGGTAGGCACTGCCCACCATTTCTCGTTATCTTTAAGTGCCTCTATAGAGATAATCCGTAGGTTGGGTTGAACGGCACATCAAGAACGACCCGTCCACAGGATAACCGCGCCCAGACGCCGCCACCGCTAAAAGCCCCCAAAATCGTAGTGAAACCCAACACTGCGACCATTGTATTGGGGAATCCAGCGGGTTTTATGTGTCCATCTGGCTTGAGGTATGCGTGGCTGGAAAATTTTCACCCTTCCCATCTTCCATCCTTCCAATCTTCCTGATGCCAAAAATCAGGTGCGATTCCCCTCGGCCTCTATAGATTCTCGGTCTGCCAACCGTGATAGCGGCGACATGGCCCTCTCATTATAATCCGCGATAGTCAGGTTTTCAACCGTTTATTTTCTGGCGGCGACTCTTTTTTCTTCGCGATGCAACTTTTGATTTGCTTCATGTGTTTAACTGATATAGGACTCGGTGGCATTCCCGCTGCGCGGATGCGACATCGTTTCAGCATAGTAGCATCAACGACCGCATGATCTGAACGCTACGCCAGAATCTTGAAGAGCCGCAAACTCAAAGGAGGGGTTCTCATGCAACGCGCCGATTGCATTCGCCGCACATCAATTTCAGCGATGAGGTTCGCGATGAATTTGACTGTCCGCAAAACCCTATTTGCGCTTATGGCGGGGCTCTGTGTCTTGATAGGGTTAATCGGAAACGGCGATGCGAAGAGCCAAAAACCGCCCACCACAGTCGCGGTTGCGGATTACGCGTCGGGAGCCATTTCCGGGAGGGTTATGAACCGCGACGGCGCCCCGATACCGGACGCGGAAGTGGAAATTCAACTCTTTATTGCCGGAGATCCGATGTCACCTGCCCTCCAGGATCTTCTGAAACTGGACATTTTTCGTCGCACACTCCCTGCTACGACCGATGAGAATGGCGAGTTTGTTTTCCGAGATCTACCGTCGGGCGTCATGGCAAAACTCAATCTCCATGCGCCCGGATACGCAAATGAGGAACGATTCGGCGTGCCGGTTGGCGTGAAGGGGCTCGAGATCCGACTGAAGCGAGAGGGCAGAATCGAAGGGCGCCTCAGTTATGCCGACACCGGCGCGCCGGTGACAGACGCGACAGTTACGGCAAGCGCCATGGATATGTTTAATGCGAGAGGCGAGGCGCGTGTCGATGAAAACGGACTTTTCGCCGTGACGAATCTTTCGCCCGGTCTTTACAACCTCCATCTCGGCGCGGCTCCCGAGGGTTGGGCAGCGCTCCCCAAGTTACGCATTCTCGTGACCGAAGGTCAGACGGTATCCAACGTAGACCTCAACTTGATTCGGTGCGGCCTCATCACCGGTCGAGTGACTGACGCGGACACCGGCGAGCCGATAGCCAACCACAAGGTCTACCTTCGCGACGACGCCCATCCCGAATCTCTGGGGAGTCGTTACAGCGCGAACACGGACGACAGCGGCGTCTATCGAATCCACGCCGCGCCGGGACAGGCAGCGGTATCTTCCAGCGCGCCGCGAGATTATGAAGACATCGGCGTGGTATCAAGAAGCGTGGAGGTCGTTGAAAATGAAACCTTCAGCGTCGATTTTCAGTTTTCAAAGGGCATTGAGGTGGTTGTGCGGACATTGACAGAGGATGGCGACCCGGTCGCCGGCGCGCAGGTTGCCGAAGAATGGGTGGTGGGTTTGCCATCGCACAGAATAACGGACGAAAAGGGCGAATACATCTACCGCGGGCTTAGGGCGGGGCAACGCTTGTTCCTTGAAGCGCGGCATGTTGATCGGCGGTTGCGCGGCGGCGCGGACATCGAGGCGCAGCCCGGCAAGGCGGTTGAGATTTGGATGGAGAGCTACGAGTTGGTGGAGGTTTTCGGACGAGTGGTCGACCAAAACGGCGAACCGATTCCGGGGGTGACTATCGACGCGATCCAGTCTCGGGATGGGATAGGCACATTGGCTGGCGTAGCGGCTACTGTAGCGGTTGCCATAACGGCTGCCGTGACGGACAACGACGGTCGATACCGGGGTGTCATGCTAACCGTAGGCGAAGAATACCGTATTACCGCGTACCCGCACGCAGGGGGGTATTTTGCCTCGGGCACCGACACATTCACCGCGACGAAGGACATGGGACAAATTGCCGATATTGTCCTGCAGTCGGGTCGCCCGCGAGGAGCGGCATGGGAGCAGAAATCTCGGCTTCAGAAGGTGCGGATGTACCCGGAAAAAGCCGAGATACGGCTCAAAGCCTCGGTTGGGGAGCCGGCGCCGGAGTTGAAAGTTGCGGAGTGGTTGTCGGGGCGCTCCGTATCCATACGAGACTTGAGGGGAAAGACCATCGCGCTGTATTTCTGGGATTTGGGCGGTTCGGACAACCTGCTCTGTATAGAGGTGATGAATTACTTACAGAAAGCCTATCGGAAGAAAGGGCTCGTCTGTGTCGCCGTGTGTCCCGCGGCGGTGGATATCGAGGCGATTAAGCGTCTTGTCGCGGAAAAGCCGATCAGCTACCCCGTCGCACTGGATCGCCAAACGCGAGTCATCGGCGCGAGAGGCGAAACCTTTGATCGATACGCCGTCGGCTGGGGCGATCCGGTGATTCTCATCGACCGGAAAGGAATGATCGCGAACATCGCGTACCCCTTGAATCTTCAAGGCCGGATTCAGGCTCTCCTCGCCGATTAATGAAAGCGTGTGGCAGATTGGTTTTTGGCCTAATTCTACGTTACAATCCGGTAATGTCATATTCACGCGGCGCCACTTAATCTCCCCTTCCAGTCTTCCCTCCTTCCGCTCACAACTCCATTCCATCGCATTAGCCGCTATCACCACCCAAAAATCAGGGACGCTTCCGCTGCACTCCGGCCATAGAGAGGTGACATTTCTGCCGAATGGTGATAGAATGTAATTTATCCGTAACTCTCTTGAACGAATCCTATCACATGCAGTTTTGAGATCATGTTAACCTTCTCGCTCGTTTGCCAAGCAATCTCCGATGACCGCAGGTCTCTCAGAAGTGGAATGCGCCTGCTCGCGGGGGTCGCCCACAAATACGGCATTCCGATTACGTGGGCGATTGACGCTGGTTCGGCGCGCGCCTTCGCCGACGATCTCGCGGAATGGCACGAATCGTACGGCGACGAACCGCTCCCGATGCTGGACATTGGTCCCATATCGGATACGAATCTAGATCTTGACGATCCCATCCAAGCGGCGGAGCATATCGTGACGATGCGCGAGAAACTGCCCAAGTATGTGTCGTCCGAATGGAGCAAAATACACCGCGCCATGGACTGGGCAACCCCCGGAGTTGCGGGCGCGGACAAAAAATCCCAGGCGCTTCTCTATGCGCTGGAACAGGTCGGGTTCAAGGGGCTATGGGGATATCTATGGGATGCCGCAGATTTGGAAGTCGGGGATGATCGCGGCTGTCCGTTCGGTTTCTTCTACCCGTCAAGCGATAACCATAACCTTGCCGGAACGCCGTCAAGCCGAATTGTCGGGGTTCAGCGCACATCCTTCAATCTCGCGGAAAATCGGGAACGGCAGCAAGAGGGCGCCCAAAACAGTCACGAGGCGACACTTCTACGCTGGATTTCAAGCGGCAGGGCGGGACACACATTCGATTGCTACGCGGTGAGCGCGAAGTGGAACCGTTGGCTAGGTTATGTTCAGCACATTGGCGCCGCGGATTTGGTGGAATTGCAGGCAGAAGGAACGGAACGACTTGAGGATTTTCTGCGCCAGGTTTGTGAACACGAAGCCACACAGGTCATGTTGCTCTCCGACGCGGTGAACGATTATCAACTCGCGTTTCAGCACACCTCGCCAACTTTCCTGCTTATGAACGATGCGCCTTCGCAATCAGCGCTTTACTATTACGATGACGAGTGCCAATTCATCTTCGAAAACGGCAAAATGGAGCCGGTTGACATGAAAAACTACGTCTCTCCGCCCACCGAGTCCCGCCACGGCGTGGAGTATTCCCTTCCGCAAATTGAACGCTTCTCCCCCACCCGCACCAGGGAGCGGCTTCAGATGCGCATTTCACTTGAATCCACGAAGGCGATGCCCTACGGTTTCGCAATCTGGGGCAACCACGAAGGGCTGACCCTTGTCAAATCAAACGCCAAGCAGGTCACATGGTTGGGCGACCGCCTCCTGTTCGTCCGAGTCGAATTACAGCCCGGAAACAACGAGATTGAAGTGGAATTGACGATTTAAAGCGCCGAAAGCGTCCCTCTCCCATTCTCACTCGGCATGTTTCATTTTCGTTTGCCTATCACTCTATCTTATGCTAAAATTGTATGAGTCATAGGACTTGCACGGCAACAGGAGATAGCGATTCGGAGATGAGATCTCTATCGATTAAAGGGATGAACCACTAAATAGTTCATTCGAAACCGAGTTTTTTCCCCAAAACTCGGTTTCTTCCCCGACTCAATAATCAAAGTTCAGACAATCTTAAGACACCGACACGCGTTACCACATACTCTAAGGAAATCAACCGCGAAATCTCACGTAACCCCAAGGACATATCATTCTCTTCGGAATTATACCTTAAGATTATGCGATGCGTTAATCTCGCAACGGTGATGCCGCCCTCGTTTGCCTTGAGACAGATTAGCGGCTCACGATTAAGTTGGAATCACATCTTTCGCGAGATTGCCTATTATCGCAATCCCTATGATAGTAGGCTTTTTTATATTGATAAACAGTGGAGGAAATAATGGAAAAGGTCATTGGACTCAAGTGTCGAGAATGTGGACGGCAATATCCGAAAGAACCGTTGCACGTGTGCGAGTTTTGTTTTGGCCCCCTTGAGGTAGACTACGATTACGAGGTTGTCCGGAAATCAATCTCCCGCAAATCGATTGAGAATGGTCCAGATAGTTTATGGCGATACGCGGACCTGCTGCCCATAGATGGCGAACCCACGGATGGTCACAATTCCGGCTTCACGCCGCTCATCCGCGCAAGGAATCTGGAAGACGCTCTCGGCGTCAAAGAGCTCTATGTCAAAGACGATTCCGTCTGCCATCCCACGCTTTCGTTTAAAGACCGGGTTGTCGCCATCGCGCTAAGCAAATCGAAGGAGTTTGGATTTGACACCGTGTCGTGCGCGTCAACCGGGAACCTGGCAAATGCGGTGGCGGCGCATGCGGCGATTGCAAACCTGAACTGCTTCATCTTCATCCCCGCCGATCTTGAACTCGGCAAAGTAATCTCGTCCCTCGTTTACGCGCCGACTGTCGTGGGCATCACCGGCAACTACGATGATGTCAACCGTTTGTGCAGCGAGATCGCCGGCGTCTATCCGTGGGCATTCGCCAACATCAACCTCCGTCCGTTCTACGCCGAAGGCTCGAAAACGCTTATCTTCGAGCTGATCGAACAACTCGGTTGGGAAGCCCCCGATCACCTAATCCTGCCAGCCGCGGGCGGGTCGCTTGTCACGAAGGCCAAGAAATCGCTGAAAGAATTTCATCTGTTGGGGCTCATTGACGAACCCGAGACGCGAATCCACGTGGCTCAGGCGGAAGGGTGCGGTCCGATTGTCGCAACGCTCAAGGAAGAGGGTGATTTTGTCAAGCCGGTCAAGCCCGATACCATCGCGAAGTCGCTGGCGATCGGGAATCCCGCCGATGGCATCTACGCCGTTTCCACGGTGCGCGATTCGAACGGACAAGGAGAATACGCCACGGATGAGGAGATTGTCGAAGCGATAAAACTTCTCGCGGCAACCGAGGGAATTTTCACCGAAACCGCCGGCGGGGTGACTCTCGCCGTGACAAAGAAACTCATTGAGAGCGGACATATCGGACGAGACGACCGAATCGTTGTCGGCATTACCGGCAACGGATTGAAAACCATCGAAGCGCTTGATGCGAAAGTCGAAGAGCCGCACATCATTCAACCGCAGCTGAACGCCTTCAAGAAATTGATGACGACACTTTGATAACACTTGATGCGTAGGAGATCTCTCCCAATCCCAATACCCCGGTAGGAGGGATCTCTCGATCCCGACAGCGCTATAGGACGAATCGCCGCGTAACGACTTGGTAGGAGCGATCTCCAGGTCGCGACCTCGGCGTTGTTCGGTAGGAGAGATCTCCCGATCCCGACCCTCCAACGCCCACAATCATGGCAATCACAAAAATCACGGTTCAGACCATGTTAACCGCCGAGTTCATCCCCCTGCCTCCCCGCGCCGCGAATCTTTGACTATGGAAGCGCTTCAAGGTATTCTGGAACGAATCGTTTTTGAAAATGCCGAAACCGGTTACACGATTGGGAGACTCTCCTCGCGTGAATACCCCAACGAGTTAATCACGGTCGTCGGCAATCTCGCGTCCGCCAATGCCGGCGAGAGCGTGCTGCTCAAAGGGATGTGGACCAACAATCCGAAATACGGCAAACAGTTTCAAATTGAAGGATACGAAACGGTTCTGCCTGCCACGGTCGTCGGCATGAGGAAATACCTCGGCTCCGGCCTGATTAAAGGGATTGGTCCCGTGATGGCGGGGCGGATCGTCAATCGTTTCGGCATGGACACCGTGGATGTAATCGAGGATGCCCCCAAAAAGTTGATGCAGGTGCCGGGAATCGGTAAAAAGCGCGTGGACATGATAATGGAAGCCTGGGACGCGCAACGGGAGGTCAAGAATGTCATGCTCTTTTTGCAGTCCCACAATGTGAGCACGACCCACGCCGCCAAAATCTACAAGACCTACCAAAGCGACTCCGTGCCAATCGTCCGTGAAAACCCGTACCGCCTCGCCGATGATATTTACGGCATCGGATTCAAAACCGCCGACACGATTGCGGAGAAGTTGGGAATGGAGGTCGAATCGCCGCACCGCGTCAAAGCCGGCTTGAAATACGTCCTGAGTCAGAAGGCGGACGATGGCCATGTCTTCTTGTACCGCCATGAGTTGATTGCCGCGGCGCAAGAGATATTAAGCCTCTCTATTGAAGCAATCGAAAAAGGGATAGCGGAGTTGAGCGTCGAGGAAGAGCTTATCCCCGAGAATTTGGGGATCTCTTCGCCGACCGAGGCTGAGGAAGCCGTATACCTTGCCCCCTTTTACTATTCCGAGATTGGCGTGGCGAATAATCTTACTCGCCTCCTGAAGCGCCCGACAATTCAGCCCGATTCGGAGTTTCTGAACCGTTCGATTTCACGACTTGAAGCGAAAATGGGAATGTCGTTTGCGGCAAATCAGCGCGAAGCGATTCGGAAAGCGTTGACCTCGCCGGCAATGATCTTGACGGGCGGTCCGGGGACGGGGAAAACGACGACGACAATCGGGATTATCCACCTATTCGAACAATTCGGAAGACGCATTACGTTAGCCGCGCCGACGGGACGCGCCGCGAAACGCCTGAGCGAAACCACAAAGCGCGAGGCGAAAACTATCCATCGTCTTCTGGAGTTCTCGCCGGGGGAGAACGGTTTCAAACGGAACGCGGAAAATCCTCTGGAGACGGATGTGGTTATAATCGACGAGATTTCAATGGTCGATCTCGTATTGATGAACAACCTGCTCAAGGCGGTCCCGTCGGAAGCCGCGCTCATCCTTGTCGGCGATGTGGATCAATTGCCATCGGTCGGAGCAGGCAATGTCCTTAAAGATCTTATCGCCTCCGACAAAATGCCGGTCGTAAGACTGACGGAGATATTTCGGCAGGCGCAGAAAAGCTTAATCGTTACCAATGCCCATCGCGTTAATCGGGGTGTTTACCCGAAAGTCACGGGACCATCGGAACGCGATTTTTTCTTCATTGAGGAATCGGAACCGGAGGAAGTTGCCGCCTGTATTTGCGATTTGGCGCGTGATCGGCTGCCCAAGCACTACGACTATCACCCGATGGATGACATCCAAGTGCTCTGCCCGATGCGGCGCGGCGCGGTCGGCGCGGACAATCTCAATACGGAATTACAAGAGGCGCTGAATACGAACCTGACGGAAACGGTACGGGGCGGGCGAAATTTTCGGGTCGGCGATAAGGTGATGCAGGTACGAAACAATTACGACTACGAAGTGTTCAACGGGGATATTGGCCGCATTTCCGGCGTCGATCCGGTCGAGAAACAGGTCTCGATTTCGTTTCCCGAAAGGGTTGTCCGCTATGACATGGCGGACTTGAACGAGTTGGTCTTGGCGTATGCCACCACGGTCCATAAAGCCCAGGGCAGCGAGTATACCGCCGTTGTCATGCCTCTCCTGACACAACACTACCTGATGCTCCAGCGCAACCTGCTTTACACCGCGATCACTCGGGCAAAAGAACTCGTCGTCATCGTTGGGACGAAAGAGGCGCTCGGCATCGCTATCCGTAACAACAAAGTGGTTGAAAGAAATAGCCATCTCACCCGTCGGATTCAAGGGGCGCTTGAACAAACGGGAGAAGGAATAGGGGTTAATGCCTCCGACTCACCTTCGGTAGATGGAGATTGGCTCTTCCCGACGCCTCCAACGACGTGAACTCCCTGAATCGCCCCGCTGAATTCAAGTTCCCGATACTTCCCGGTACGCATCGTATGTACGGTCGGCTATTGTTTCCCAAGTGAATTCCGAAACTCTCTTCAAACCGCGCTGGACAAGTTGAGCGGCGAATGACGGATTTTGCGCTATCTGCTCGAGTCGATCCGCCAATGCTTCGGCGTCGCCCTCGGGAAAGACTAATCCGGCGTCGCCGATAACTTTCGGAATCTCACCGGAATCCGATCCGATTACCGGCGCTTCACACGCCATTCCCTCAATCAGAACGCGTCCGAAGAACTCGACCCAGTCCGGCGTCGTACGCGATGGGAGAACAACTGTATCCATACAGTTGACGTATTCGGGCACCTTTTCGGGGAGCATTCCGTCAACCCACACAATCTTGTCCGCGATTCCGAGTTTTTCGGCAATCTCAACCAGACTCGCTTTATACTCTCCTCTTCCGATTATCAACAACCGGTATTCGATCCGAAGTTTGGCAGCCGCGGCAAGTAGCGTGTCCACCCCCTTGCTTTCGACGAGCCGACCTAGATAGCCGATGACAAAGTGCCCTTCCAACCCGAGGGACGTGCTTAACTGTTTCACGTCTGTCTTGTGAAAGAGCCTCAAATCGACGCCATTCGGAAAAGGAATCGCCTTTCCGTGATAGCCGCGCTGCTTCAGAATGCGCGCCGCATTTTCACTCAACGGAAACGCCATGTCCGTCTCCCGGAACACCTGCCGCTCAATCCAGATTGGTATGAAGCCGAATTTTTGTTTGGCGGGAATGCTTAGCGACGTTCGAAAAATGAACCGGCTGTTCGGGCAGTATTTGCGCTTGAGTCGGATTACCTGAAGCGCGTTTACGCTCCACGGCTCCTCCTCGAGGTGAATTATCTCGGGCTGGAAATCCTCGAAATGCGTGCGCAAACCGCCCCGGTAATAAAATCTGCTCCCGTAGCCTGAAAAGCGAATCGGGCACGCGAATTCGTTGCATCGGACATCCGAATCGGGTTCAAAGCGGATTTCTTGAATGCTTTCGTACCACCGATCGGTTGTTATCACCCGCATCTCGACATCGGGCTTCTCGGCGATGAGGGCAAACTTGCGCCGATAGGGCTTCATTATGTAGGAATGAGAAAGCGCCAGAACACGCAATGGGACTGTTTTTCCTCATAGTGGCAGGAGCGGATTCGGTAGATCAATCATTCTGCCGAATGCAAATCTGCTAGGACTTACGCGGTTGAACGCCTCATAACCTCAAAAAATGGCAATTCATTATGCATAACGCGCAATGCGCAATTCATCATTATTTTTTTACGTATTACGCATTACCTTACACCCTTATCCTTGCCATGAATCGGGGCAACTTGCGTAAGTCCAATCTACCTTCAGTATTGATTGCCGAGAAATGGAGACGCTTCAGAGGCATCACTCTCGGCAGGTTCCGTCCCGGTTGAATCACTTTCCGCCAGTTCCGCTTCCGATAAATCGGCATCTGAAAAGTCCGGCGCGTCGGAAGTATCCGATGTGTCTGATGCGTCTTCTGTGGTGAACAACTGATCGGCTTCAAGCGCTTCCGCTTCCTGACGCTCATTGACGCCGTTCAGCATGGTCATCAGTCCCTCGATGCGCTCGCGTATATCCTTCTTCTCCTGATCAATCTCATCACGCTCGCGTTCGCGTTCTTCCCGAAGCTGCTTCAAATCAGACTCGACATGAAGGAGTTCCTGATTACGGCTTTCCAGGTCCTGAATCCACTCATCTTTCTGCTGGAGTTCATCTTGCAACTGATTGATCTGCGACTCAAGCGAACCTTTCTCCTCCCTCAGACGTTCGATGGTTTCAATAGCGCTTTCAACACGCTCCTCCAAAAGCGACAAGGTGTTGTCTCGAAGTTCCTCAAGCATGTACATTCCTCCTGAAATAGATTGTTCTAAATTGGATTGTCAATACAGTTCACCAACCTAACGAAAATGAAACGCAGAAAATAGTCATTTCGTTTCATTTTTTCGTACAGAAAAACAACCTTATCTTGTTGGAGGTGGGAATTTTGTATCATTTTCTCCAATTTAGGCAATCTAGGCGCTCCATATTCCCGACAGCGAAATGTCAACATGCGCCAACCGGAATTGGCTAAAGCGCCGCTTGCCCGTCAGTTCGCTCCGCGCCTACTTCTCGCCACCCGCATTCTCCAAGAGTTCCATTACCGCTTGCCGGTTGTGGCGCTCTGCCTCCGAGAGAGGCGTGTTGCCCCATCGGTCGCGAGGATTCGGCGCTACGCCATGCGAGATAAGGTACCGCACCACCTCATGATGCCCTTCCGCGGCGGCGAGATGCAACGGAGTCCGCCAGTCGTAATCGGCGCTGTCCAGTGGAACGCCCTGAGCGACCAATCGACAAATGGTTTTGAAATCACTGCGGCTGGCCGCCCAAATCAACGTATCGGCTTTTACATGGTCCGCCGGTTTGGTAAGCGGCTCTGGAAGTTCATCCAATACTTGTTGCTGTGGATTCCCGCGTTTCCCGCCAGCGTTTTCAAGTTGCTCCGCAACATCTTGATTCCCTTGGATATAGGCGTCATCCAATGGGGTGCCTCCCCATCGGTCTCGGGGGTTTATACCGTTCGGCGCGAAATCTTCATGTTCAATGAGAAACTGTACAACATGAGTTTGCCCCTCCGCCGCGGCGAGATGCAACGGAGTCCGTCCATCGTAGTCGGCGCACCTGAGCGTCGCGCCGCGTTGCAACTGATGCTGCATAGCGCCAAGGTCGCCTTTGCTAGCGGCGCGAATCAATTCGTTAATCTGCAATGTCTCTTGCATCAGCGGGTCGAATCGAGGATCTTTCTTTCCCGACACGCCGGTCAAGGTGTCATAATTATGAAAGTTAAACTGTTCTACCAACCGCTGACAAAATTCGAGGCCGCGTACGCTGTTTCCCTGATCGTCCAGTCTCGGCGACCACACGCAAATGCCCATCACATTGGGTATAACGATAACAATGGCGCCGCTAACGCCGCTCTTGGCGGGCAACCCCACTCGAAAGGCAAATTCGCCCGAATAGTCGTACATGCCGCAAGACAACATCAACGACAAACAACTCCGCACGGTCTCGGTTTGGAAGATACGCTCCCCGCTGATGGGACAGATGCCCCCGTTGGCTAATGTGGCAGCCACCACGGAAGTCATGGTGGTGTTCATCTCGATGGAGCAGCACTGAAAGTAGAAATCCAGGACATCTTCAAGTTCGACATTGCGCGGAAAAGTGCCTTTTTCCCGCATGAAATAGGCTAGCGCATAATTGCGATCCGCTGTCTGTCGTTCGGAGAGATACACCGAAGTGTTAAAACGAGGTTTCTCGCCGCCGCATAAAGCCTGCCACTGGCTTATCACGTGGTCGAAGCGCATGCCGGTCCAACCTCGCAAGGTCAGTTCATCGACAGTTTCTTGCATCATGAGCTCCCGATTGGTGAGGTAGACGAGCGCGCTCGACATAATCGCTCCCGCATTAATCATCGGGTTGTGGGGCTGATTGTTCTTGTTCAAAGTCAATTCGTTAAAACTGACGCCGCTAGGCTCATGCCCGATATGGGAATGGACGACCTTCGCCCCGTGCTCCTCGAGAGCGAGACAGTAATTGATGGGTTTGGACGTCGATTGCAACGAAAAGAATGCCCTGTCATCGCCAATCCCGTAGCGCTGACCGTCAACAGTGCAGAGGGAAATGCCATACTGATTTGCCTCCGGCTCCTGTAGTGCCAACTGGGGAATGTAAGTTGCTACATGACCGCCGCGATTCGTGCGAGTTATGTTGTAGAGTTGTTGTATTTCCTGACAGAATCCGGCAAAATCCGGAACCACCAATTGCCCTTGCAAAACTCGCTCGATTAGTTGGATGTTAGGGCGGATAGCTCGACAAAAATCCGCTTTTCCGATGGAACCCTCGTCTGCGGGTGTGCCGGTTCGGTCTGTGATCGCCTTCTCTTGGTCCTTCAACAGCCGCAAACTTGCAACAAAACGGCTGTCATCAACGCGAAGGCCGTTCTCTACGAGCGTTCTTTCCAAGTCGCTCCGTTTTACATGCTGGTCGTTATCAAGATCCAATGACTGAAACAGTTGCTGCTCTCGAACGTCAATCCGTTGGTCATGGGCATCCGTCTCGGATGACGCGACGGTTTCGTTAAGTGTCATAAGTATGTCCCTCCTCTCTTTGACTCGTCCTAAATTTCATTGACATTTCATCAAAACCAAATCGTAGGGGCGAGGTCCCCTCGCCCGCCCATCAATTGCCAACCGAACCGTAGGGGCGAGGTCCCCTCGCCCGCGAACCAATTGCCACACCGATTTCAAACAGGCGCGGAAACCGATTTTTTTCCGACGATGCAACACAAGTTTGACGATAATCTTCCCAATTTGCCCGTGATTTAGCAAACATGAACCAAAAACTCGGTTTCTTTTGTTCTGGGTGGCAACTTGGGTTAAAAACTCGATATTCACGCGGCTTCAGACGTGCGGATTCTGTATCATTTTCTCCAATCCAAACGTTCGCGCATAATGGAAAAGGTACTGCTGGGCATAGCCGATAAGCTCCCCGAAGTAACGCTCTCCGAACTCGCGAATCTCCCGGATTGACGCTGTTCTGCCGAAATAGACGTGCTCAATGATTCGCTTCATCCAAACGTCAATCGGCAGCGCCTCCAGATGCCCGAGTGAGAACAAGCAAATGCAGTCGGCGACCTTCTCGCCGATTCCCTTCAATTGCATTAACTCCTGTTTGGCTGACGGATAGGACATCCTGCCGAGGTCGTCGAGATTGAAGCTTCCGGCGGCTACCGCCGTAGACGCTTCCCAAAGATAGGGAGCGCGATAGCCCGTCCCGCATTCCAACAACGCGTCAATGCCTGCGTCGGCGAGAGATTGGGGTGACGGAAAAGAGTAATCGACGTAATCACCAAGCACAACCTTCTCCCCGAATCGAGCCGAAAGCGTTTGAATTATCCCCTTTATTCGAGGCACATTGTTGTTCTGAGAAATTATGTACGACGCCAGGCATTCCCACAATCCTTGATTCAGGAGGCGCATTCCCCAAAAACTCTTGATTGCCTCATGAATACATGCGTCAATGTCCACCGCCAGCAGAATGGCGGGCAAATCACGATTGAGATCAAGATAATGACGCAAAAATGACTTCAGACGCTCAGGATCTTCATCGGCAGAGCTCGCGAGGATTAAGATTCGATCCTCCTGTCGAATCCTGAGAAGACGCCCCTCAACGACGCCGTAATACCAGCCATCGCATAATCTCCATCGAAATGATTGTGCGCTATCGAGCGTGTGGCTCAGATTGAAATCGGATACATCGTGAATTCGGATGGTTTTATCCCTGGAATGTGAAGTAAGAGACATGGCGATAAACCGCCCGTGAAAATTCCTGAGCCAGATTCAAAACGTGGTGATTATACAATGAATTCGCAACTAAATACAAGCATTTTGCGAAGAGATTTCGAAAAGGTAGAGCAAACTCTGCCAAAAGCATGTCGTTCCGCGCGCATTTCCGCTTGAAATCAACCCGTGAATTGGAGTATTATTTTCAGGACGAAAACCGAATAGAATTAGTCTGGCGGTATAGTCTATCAAACTGAATTGCGGTCATTGGTTCGTAGTAGTGCAATTTATTGCACGTTTCTATACGATCCCGCTAATTAGAAATTGAATTCAGCTCGTTTCCCAATCTGCGTCTCCAGTCTTTTGAAAAAACATGACCGCCGACAAAATGAAGTATAGATAGCCACATTGAGGTCAAACCATGACATGGACGTACTGTTCGCCAATTTTTCGCATTGTCTTAATCTTTTGCGCCATCGGTCTGAACCTTTGCTCGGCGACTGCTGGTGAGGTTGGAGAATGGCGGGCTTATGGCGCGGATAATGCCAGTACCAAATACCTTCAGCTCGATCAGATAAATAAACACAACGTCAAAGAACTTCGGATCGCCTGGCGTTGGGATTCCCCCGATAATGCGCTCGTCGAATCCAATCCCGACCTGTGGACGATGGTGAACGAAGCCACGCCACTCATGATTGGCGGCGTGCTATACACCAGCACGTCGCTCAATCTGGTTGCCGCCATCAAGGCAGCCACCGGCGAGACAATCTGGGTTCATGACCCGAAAACCTACAAGGATGGCACACCCGCCAACACCGGTTTCGTGCATCGCGGCGTCTCGTATTGGGAGACGGACGCCGATAAGCGCATCCTCTTTGGCACGGGTGATGGGTATCTCATCGCGCTTGACGCCGAAACGGGAGAACCGATACCGGGGTTTGGCGAAGGCGGCCGCGTCGATTTGACGAAAGGCTTGCGACGCCCGGTGAATCGGCGTCTGTACGCCGTTTTCTCGCCGCCGGTTATCTGTCGAAACGTTGTTGTCGTCGGCTCCACGGTACTGGATTCCTTCGCGATTGGCGAGCCTCCGCAAAAGCGGATGCCGCCGGGCGATGTCAGAGGGTTTGACGTTCGCACCGGCGAGCGACGCTGGATTTTCCATACCATTCCGCAAAAAGGGGAGTTCGGAAACGAGACATGGAAGCGCGACTCTTGGAAGTCGACGGGCAATGCGAATGTGTGGACGATGATGAGCGCGGACGAAGAATTGGGCTTCGTCTACCTGCCCGTCAGCACGCCGACCAACGATTTCTACGGCGGAGATCGGCCCGGAGACAATCTCTTTGCCGAAAGTTTGGTATGCCTCAACGCGGAAACCGGTGAACGAGTGTGGCACTTCCAAATCTTGCGCCACGGATTGTGGGATTACGATCTGCCCGCCGCGCCAAATCTGATTGACATTACCGTGGATGGAAAGAAGATCAAGGCGGTTGCCCAAGTAACCAAACAGGCGTTCTGTTTCGTATTCGACCGCGTCACCGGAAAACCGGTGTGGCAGATTGAGGAACGCCCCGTGCCGCAGTCAAGCGTGCCGGGCGAGTCCTCATCACCCACACAACCCTTCCCGACCAAGCCGGCTCCCTTCGATCGCCAGGGTTTGACCCATGATGACCTAATCGACTTTACGCCATCGTTGCGCAAACAAGCGCTCGATATTATCAAAGACTACAACTACGGCGCGCTCTATACGCCGCCATCCGAGAAGGGGACAATCGCCATGCCCGGCATTATCGGCGGCGCCAGTTGGGCGGGGGCGGCAGTTGACCCCGGGAAGGGGATTATTTATATCCCGTCCTACACCTATCCCGCAGTCATCACACTTAACAAAGCGGCGGATCCGAAAGCGGATTACGCCTATACCGGCTCCCTTGCATTTGGCCCCGATGGCCCCCGAGGGCTCTCCTTGCTCAAACCGCCTTACGGACGCATCACCGCGATTGACTTGAACACCGGCGATCATAAATGGATGCAACCTGTCGGCGATGGCCCTAGAGATCACCCTACATTGCGGCATCTTGATCTTCCACCGCTCGGCTGGGCGCAACGCAACTTCCCCCTCCTGACGCAATCGCTGCTATTCGCGGCAACGCAGGCGCAGTGGGACGTGACCGGCAACTCGCCCCGCGGCAATGCGATTGAAGTAACCTTTGAGGATCAGAATCCGTTTCTGTGGGCATTTGATCCCGACAACGGACAGTTAGTTTCCAGAACAGCGCTGCCGAGCAACGCGCAAGGCGCGCCAATCACCTACATGGCAGACGGCAAGCAGTTTATCGTCATTCCGATAGGCGGAGCAAATCGCCCTGCCGAACTCATCGCGCTCAGTTTGCCGTGAGCGCGCCCGTCTGCCCAACCGAACGAAATTATACGGCGCGCTGTCAGAAATTGCGTCATTTATTATCGGATCAATCTCCCGGTCGCGACATGCGTTCCCCGTAGGATCAAGCGAATGGATAATGAGTGCGATAGAAATCCTCGCGGCTTCCAACCGCACCTACCGCCAGACGCTTGAAAACACGCAATTTTCACCAGCGTGAAGTATAATCCCAATACTGGCGCGCCGTGCGCCCCCATAGGGATCAAGTTAAGGAATTTCGTCTAGTATTGGTGGTGTTCTCCATGGCAAAACTCTTAACGTAGTCCCCATGGGGTGGGGAAGAAATCTCTATCGCCCCCCACACCGTAGGTGCGGTTTCCAACCGCACCGGCGCCTACGGAAACCAGCGCCATTTAAGGCATTGAATCGGCGCAACATACGCCTTAAAACGCTTAACTTGATCCTTATGCTGGCGCGCTTGGCGCCCCCAACAGATGTAAAAAGTCACGCAAAAGGTGACCGGCTCGAAATGCCCGTGAAAAACGCTTGACAATTATACATAAAGGCGAGTATCATGCTGGTATGCCATACTATGACGAAATTTTCAAGCACGTTGTCGGCAAGTTCCCGCGAGAGTTGGCGACACTGGCGCTAAATACACCGGAGGTGGAAGTCGGGGCGCGCTTGGCTACGGAACAACCCACGGTTCGGACGCATTTCAGCGATATGGCGTTTCATGTCCGCTTGCCCGATGAGGAAGCAATCCTGCATATAGAGGCGCAAACCGATGACAGCATAGGGATCAAGTTAAGAGAATTTACGTATTATTTGTCTATGCTCCGCGCTGTCAAAAATTGCGTCTTTTGTAGGATCAAACGAGTGGATAGCGAGTGCGATAAAGATCCCCCAAACGAGTGGATAGCGAGTAGGATTTTCTATCGATCAACTGACTGAATAAGGAAGGCGATAGCAAATCCTACTCATTGTTCATTCGCTTGATCGATAGAGATCCCCGCGATCTCCAGGTCGCGACTTGCTGGTGCTGCGTAAGTCCTATTCGAAACCATTATTGCTGATAAAAAAACGCAAGATTGCCCAACGCAAGGTATAGCAATTGAACCGTAGAATCAAGCGAGCGAGATAGGGCGCCCATTACGTATCACGCATCACGTATTACTCATCACGCTTCACGCCTCACGAATTGCCATTTGGTGACAAAGCGTTCGATGGCGCAAGTTCTACCACTAAATATGTACACATAACAGGAGAGATTTTTACATGATTGTTTTTCTTAGGGAAAAATTTATTGCGAAGATTGTCATGGCGGTTGTCGGAGTCGTTTTCATCATTGGAACCCTTCTGCTTTTCGATATCACCGGCGGTAGGCAGATGAGTTCGGAGAGGGATGACGAAGTCGTCGCCAAAATCGGCGGTACGGAGGTACGACGCAGTCACTTCGAAACGCTGGTCAACCAAGAGGTCCAAAGACGCCGCCAACAGAATCAGGGCAGCAGATCGATTGACCGCAAACAGGTTGAAAAGGATATTGTCAACCAATTGCTTCAGGAGCAGGTGTGGCTTGGAAGCGCCCAAATTTCAGACGCGGAAATTGACTATTACGTCCGCAGCGATTCGACCTTGTTGACGAATTATAATCTGTTGCAGGCGCGAGGATATGGCGACTCTTACCGTCAGAACGTTCGGCTGCAGATGAGTTATGAAAATCTCAGGAATGATATCGAAGGGCTTGAGTTGGTCACAGATAATGAATTGGAACATGAATACCGCCGCCAAAACGACAAAGCAACGTTGAAGTTTATCAAATTTCAAGACCATGAATACGAAAATACGGTGAAGATTGACGACGCCGAGGCGCAGACGTATTTCGAGGAAAATAAGGAAAAATACAAGACCGAGGATCAAGTCAACTTGAGATATGTAAAAATAGATCCCAAAGATTTCGTCACCGACGAGGACGTGCGGAGCTACTACGACGAGCGCGGTGACGAATTCAAGACTCCGGAGATTGTGAAGGCGCGTCACATATTGAAGAAATACCCGACTGGCGCCACCGATGAAGAGAAGGCGGAGGTTAAGACCGCGGCGGAAGAGTTGCTGGAAACGGTAAATAACGAGATAGCCGATGGCGCGGACTTTGCCGACTTGGCAAAAAAATACTCCGAGGGCCCCTCGGCGCCTAATGGCGGCGCGCTTAGAGGACGGCACCCAAAGTTGCCGCCGACAGGCGATTTCTTCGCACGAGGCGATATGGTCCCCGCATTTGAACAAGCTTGTTTCGACGATCTGGCGGTAGGGGAAATAAGTAACCTTATCGAAACACAATTCGGTTTCCATATCATTAAACTGGAGGAGAAGCGCCCCGAAGAAATAACGCCGTTTACTCAAGCGAAGTTGGACGTCCGGAAAAAGCTCGTCCAAATTGATGGGGTCGCGAATGCGAAGGGCTTGGCGGAAGAACTAAGTTTTGATGTCGAAATCTTCGACTATCAAGAAGCGGTGAAACAGGACCGATATAAGGAGTCGGAGCTCGGCGTGCAAGAGACAGGATTTTTTGCGCGAGATGAAAACAACATTCCGACGGTAGGTTTTAAAGGCGCCTATGGTGGACTGATAGAAGAGGTTTTCGATACCGAGGTGGAGGTGACTCGCGTTATCGAAACGAAAAACTGGAGCGATGAGATTGCCGCCTATTTCGTTGCGACCGTATTGGAGAAGAAGCCGGCAGGCACACCCGATTTCGAGTCCGTAAAATCTGATGTCACTGAAGACCTGCGAAAGGAGCGCGCCAAGCAGTTGGCTCTGGCGGATGCGCAGAAACTGATCGATCAACTCGGCGATGGGGAATCGCTTGAAGACCTCCTTGAGAAATACGTCGCGGCGGAAGGCGTCACCGTACAGAAGCGGGAGGTCAAAGAAAGCAGAAGTTTCTCGCTCTCATCCACATCCGACTATGTGCCCGATATGGGAAGTTGCCGCGATGCCATGCTCGCCGCTTTTAACCTGGAGCTGAATGCGGTTGCCGGTCCATTTGAAGGAGACAGGGCTTTTTACCTCGTTCAACTTGTGGACCGACAGGAAGCGGATATTGAAAAGTTCAAGAACGCTCCGGACGAGAAAGTCAAAGTCCGCCGCGGCGTTCTTCAATCGAAAAAGAGTGAAATCTATAGCAACTGGTTTGAGGCGCGCAAAAGTCAGACTCCAACGGAGGTCCACACCGATTACCGTTAAGTAGTACGCACAAAGTAGTAGGCACACTCCGTGTGCCGTAACCCGCCCACCGCGCCTCTTCCGTAGGAGTGATCTCCAGATCGCGACCAGCGCCTCTTCCGTAGGCGGGGATCAAGCGAATGGATAATGAGTGCGATAGAAGATCCTATCTTGCCCCGCCACACTTCATAATGACTTCATCACATGCCCCCGGCCACATCAAGATTTCGAAATCGTAATCCCAACTACTACACACCTACCGCATCCAATCACCGCGCCTTTCGACTCTCCGCAAGTTCCCAAAGTTTCTCCACCAACCCCGCGAGCGGCAGTCCAACCACGTTGAAATAGCAACCCTCGATTCGCGATACGAAAGCCGCCGCCCTGCCCTGAATTCCGTACGCTCCCGCCTTGTCCGAAGCGTCATGGCTGCGGACATAGTCCAGAATCTCCGACTCGCGTAGTTTTCTGAAGCAGACCAACGTGCGCGCCGACCATACGATTTCTTGATTCCCGTCAAGGTCAATAAGCGCAACCCCGGTGACAACTTCGTGACGATTTCCGCTTAGCGACTTCAGGATTTCTACCGCATGTTGATTATTCTTCGGTTTTCCGATAATCAGCCCGTTGATTACAACGATGGTGTCCGCGCCGATGACAAGCCCGCGATCGAAACGCCTGCCCACCGTTCGCGCTTTTCTCAGCGCCAGTTCTTCAACCACTCCTTTGGGTGAGGTACGCGTGGCCTCCGATTCGACGACATCGCTCGGACACACTCGGAAGTCAAGTCCAATCTGCTTTAATAGGGCGGCGCGCCTTGGAGACGCGGAAGCTAGAATAATCTCCGAAAACTGTTCACCCAACCGAGATTTCATCGTGCCAATCGGTGCGCCCGCCTTACTTGAAGTGATACCAAAGGGTTCTGCGCTTATTCCGAATCTCCAGCACCCCGGCTTTCAGCAGTTCATCCAGTCCCTTGTCAATCTCCGCTTTAGAGAAACCGGTTGTCTTTAGACGCCTGTCCCGGTAAGGCGCGCGGAACCACTCTTGATCATCGCCCGCCTCGACACTCCCGCTAACCTCGGCGTTTTTGAAAACCTCCAAGGCGCTATAAAGCCGAAGCGCCTCGGGCGAGAGTCCCGTCAAGGGATTAGCGGCGCAACAGCATTGAATAAAATAGGGTAGCATTCGCTCTCAATCCTCCGCATCAACCGGTATATTTTAGTCGGTTATTCCACCAATCAAACCGGACGGTGAAATCTGAACCGCGCCGGTTTCAGGACGTGTCGCCCCACTTCCGCGCTATCCGCGGCACGACATACATCCCGTGTTGATTTCTGCGAAATCTAACGATGCGATGCGGAAAATCGTTTCAAAAAGATAGTGATAACGTGCATTCGGACGCACGCATGACCTCAACTTAGCGAAGGTCATACTAATTCTTAATCTATAAGTTACAATCATCGGCGGTTCGTAGTAGTGCAATTCATTGCACGTCTCGGATTAGCCTGTAACGTTTAGATTTCTAATCCGTATGAAGTTACAGTCATCGGAAGCGAGGTACGATGTTGAAGTTGCTACCCGAAACTGCCCAAATGCGCACATTGATGCGACTCTTCAAACGTTATTTCACAAACTTGCAAAAAAGGCTTGACATCGAAAATCTTATGTTGTATAATTCTAGTTGTAAGATGTAACATGCGTTTGAGTGGTTGATTCAATTCAATTTGCGGACTCAAAAAGTGGTTCGCGTGACTATTAGGGATTATGATAATGGCTAACAGAACTATCGAACTACGAAACGACCAACTCATTTTTCGCTTTCCGGAGGTACACGAGGAAGCCAAGCTTCGGATTGAATTCCAGCGCACGTTGCGCATTCCGGACGATAACCGAGAACACTATTTGCCGCCGGGGCTTGGGAAATTTCCCATTTATCGCGTGGATGATTATATCGACAAGGCACCGGTCACATGGGGTGAACATGGCGGCGTATTTACTCCAATGTACCAAACGGAAGCGATGTGGATTAATTTTGGCGGTTTTTATCCTATGGCTGTAAAGATAGCTGCCGGCAAAGTCAACGCGATATCCGGAGAGGAATGGAGCGAAGAATTTGCCCGGGAGCCTCAGGACTATGTGGTGGCGCCGGATCAGCCGTGGCTTGACGGGTTCTGCGTGGAAAAAGGGTTGATTCGGCAGTTCGTGGCGATGCCGTTGGGAGAGGGCTACACGGCGGAGGAACAGCTTACCGGAGAGGCGGAGCACGGCGGGATACAGATGGCCGTCTACCCAATGAAACGTTCGGTATACGAAGAGCGACTACGTGAGTCTTGGCAGAGGATTCCGCCACGAAGTTCGCCAGTCGCGGACGAAATGGGCATGGCTCCGGGCGGTCTCATGCGCCAGGAGATATACACAGACAAATACGGCTTTGATGCATGGGACACGTCAACTGTCTCGCGTTGCTTTGTGCACATTGTCAACAGCATTCAGCTCTTTCACTTGACGGGGTGTGAACCGCCGAGGAAACCGCTGACAGCACAGGATTACACTGCCACGGGTCTGCCGTGGTTCGATTACTACGGGGACGATGTGAAGGCGTTGAAAGGAGTGAGGAAGTTGGCGGGACACGACAGCAACGGTCAAGTATTTGTCCGACATCTACTGAAGGCGTTAAAAGGGACGAAGGGGTTGGCACAACTGGACAGTGTTGCCACCGTCAAGCTGAAGAAAGGGGAGGGTTTCCTCCCAGACAACGATCCGGTGAACCCGGCAACGGTGAAGACATTAAGCCGAAAGATGGTGCGGGAAGGCGTATTTTAGAGCCAAAAGGGTAGGATTCCGGCGTAGTGGAGACCCCGGGACGATGGGTATTGTCATATTTATTGCCCGCTGGATGTCCGGGGACGACTCGGGCGGTAAATGAATATGGCAACAGTGAGTTGGCCACATCGGGCAACGTAGGCTTTATCATGAATGGACGAACGCAATCGGGCACGGGCTTCCGAATCGCCAAAGGTTCAGGGAAGGATATTGGGGCAAACGCCTCGGACAACACACTCAAGGCGTACGAGCACGCAACACGCAAACTGGAAGCATGGCTGGAGGGACAGACGCTCAATGACGCGGTACTGGCAGAGTATGTCCGTTTTCTGCATGAGCAAGGGAAGTCGACGGCGACAATTAATCTCATGCTCTCCGCGGTGAAGTGGATGGCTGAATACCATGGGATTGATGCTGTGGTGGGAGCGGTGACCGAGCGCGCGTTGTCCGATGTTCGTCAGGCAGGAAAGCGGCGTGGACGCCGTCAGGTGGACGGGCTGACGTGGGACGAGGTGGAGCGGGTGTGTGCTATCGCGGAATCCTCTGATACAGTCGCCGGTTTGCGTGACGCGGCAATGATTAGCCTAATGAGCGATTGTCTGTTGCGAATCTCGGAGGTCGTGGCCATCAACGTCACGGACATTAGAATCAAAGGGCTTCACGTTCATGGAAAACAGATAGGCGAAGGAGAACTGACCGAAGCGTTGTATATCTGCGAATCGACTCGGCAGCGGATAGAGTGCTATCGAAAAAGAGCGCGTATAGTGTCGGGAGCGTTAATCCGGCGGGTCCGGTTTCAGAATCATGTGACTATGGACCGCTTGGGAGTAAAAGGGGCTCGCGATGCGATACAGCGTCGGGCGACAGAAGCAGGGATTGAGGGATTGATTAGCGGCCATTCGCTTCGGGTCGGATCTGCGATGTCACTCGCTGAAGCCGGAGCAAGCGTGAGGGAGGTGCAACGGGCGGGGCGTTGGCAGGATGCGACAATGCCGGCGCGGTATGCAAAGACGGAGCGCGCAATGCAGAATGCTGTGAAGAGGTATAAGGAGGCGATATGAACCAGCGATGGACTTGATAAGCGCTTAGGATGTTGCGTCTATTTGATAAACACTCTTGAGTATTCCACTGCGTAAACCCTATCTAGAATATCACAAATCGCCATTGTCTTTTCGAAAATGCAATAGTTATCCCCTGTTACTTGCTGTATTTGAGATCTTGGTTTCGCTGATTCATCCGCTAGGGGTACGTTGTGCTTGTGTATTCCCGCAGCTTCGACGATGTTTGGTGTTATTTTCTTTGTACGCCGGATAATTGAAGAGCTAGATTCTAACTCGTTTCACTTCCTGAATCTAGGCTTATCACTCTTAACCTTCAAGAAGTAAAAAAATCTACATTTCAAAGTATAATGAATCGGAAACACTTATCAGGAAGAAAGTTAGTTTTGTTGTTTCAATTCGTCCAAATTAAGTTCCAAAGATAGGAGGATTATCATGAGTCATAAATTTCGAACGAGCCAGACATACCCGGGCATACCCACGCCGAAAGAAATCGAGTCACCGATTCTTCGGTTTGTTGCAGATGGTCAAGAACACACATTCGGGGTCATCTACGATGCGATGGCAGACTACTTTGAGTTGACAGGTGAACAACTAGAAATATGTTTTCCATATTTTAGGGGTAGCAACGGTGCCGGCGCGGGCGGCGGCAACGTGTTCTTCAAATACTGCAATAACGCATGTAGATCCCTTATGAAAAAAGGGTTGCTAAAGGGAAAAGGCGGATTTTACGAAGACAAGTGGTACAAAGTTACGCCTCGCGGTCTCAAGGAGGCAAATTGAAAGCCCACGAATCTTGAGGATTGAAGCAAATCACCAGAGAAGGAGTTTGATTGTGGATTGGAATAACTGGGCAGCGCGTGGAAAGGTCTGGTGGACTTACCCAGTTTGCGTATGAATACCACAAAAGGTCAAGCAAACGTCTATCTTCACCTCAACAGGCATTTTATGAACTCTTTGGGGAATCAGAAGGTATAATCAGCCCTTTGCTTCAGATTCTCAGACTTCGGCACACGGCTTGAAGTGGAACTTGTCGATTTGGGTTCAATCATTACGCGCACGGGCTTTCATCAGTTTCTGACCACAAGGCCGGAGATGAAACTATCGAAGCCTTCACACGCTTCGCAGATAATACCTTCGGCATTGACATGAGGATAGGTAGTGCGTACACCTATGCAAGAGAGTTGCGATACGGCGGAAGATTAAGGCGCAATGGCCGCGTGAACCGGGAATCAAGTTTGGGAATTTGACAATCTCGAACGCTCGTACCGGGCAAAGGATCCTATCGTCGTGTCGGCGCATCACTGGAATTATGACAATCACGATGTAGAAGGAGAATAAAATGAGCATTCCAACCGTCTCAAAAATTGCACCCCACATGCTTCGTCTTATTTCAGAGGGAGAGTATTACAGACTAGGAGAACTGGAAGCAGTGTTGGCTGACGAGTTTTCACTTACCCCGGAAGAACGAAGTCGACCGCGACCTAACGGTATTGACGTGATTTTCTACCACAATTGCTGCCACGCCCAAACCAAATTGAAAAAAGAAGGGTTAATCCGGTACGAAAGGGGAACTCTTCGTGAAATCACGCCCGCAGGTAGGCGTGCTTTAACCTAACGTCCTCAATCCCTCGTTTCGCCTTGTCAATTAAGTAACGCAAGTTGCTACTTACAAGATTTTAGACATGTACCATCGTATTTAATTGAGAATAGTCCATCAATCGCGGAGATTTTGTAGCGCAAACTGTCGGTTTGCGCATCCAAGCGCAATCTAACAGATTGTGCTACAAAGGTGGCAACTTAGGTTAGATATGTCCAAAGTAATTAAGTTGTCACACTGGCACCCACACATGAAAGAAGGAGAAACAAGAATGCGCAAATCTTTAGCCGCAGTATCTTTAGTCTGTTTCACAGCGATAACGATTCTCGCGGTCTTTGCGTTTGGCGCAGACGCTAAGCGCGTCAAAGTCCGCAGTTACTATCGCAAAGACGGCACATTCGTTAAATCCCACTATCGTACAGCGCCGGATAGTAATCCATACAATAATTATTCGTTCCCAGGGAACTTTAACCCAAACACGGGACGGTACTCTACAGGTAATCCATCAACCTACCTCAAGAACTACAACAACTCAACCTATGACTCCATGTTTAGTACACGCCTCGTCCCAAAGAAAGGAATCCACAGTGAAGTGGATATCACGTATAAACCCTCTAATAGTGAACGGTTCGACCCGCAGAGATTGCATAATTCGATTTTAGAATTGCTAATTTTGGATTTGGCACTTCGTATTCAGACTAATCAGCAACAGTGTGTAGATTGCGAGGTTAAGAAAAACCTTGATACGTTAGTAGCTACCGCGATTGAGAGAAGCAAGATTGAAAGTGCCACCGCATTGTATCGCTTATACGGCGAGCAAACCCCTGCGAGATTCCTTAAGATCATCAAAGCCGAAGAACGCGAGGTTACGAAGGCTGCCAAATCGAAACCGCCAAAGCAATTGGTAAAGCAACCCGTGAAAGAAATTCGCTATGGCGTGATTCAAGATTATCTACAATCTATGGGATTTGAAAGAACCGCTGCAAAGGGTTATTAACCGGGAACCTATACTCCGCGCCATCAGAAATTGCGTCTTTTGTAGGAGCGATCTCCCGATCGCGACATGCGTTCCCCGTAGGTGCGGTTTCCAACCGCACCTACCGCCAGACGCTTGAAAACACGCAATTTTCAGCAGCGTGAAGTAAAAATACGTGTAGAACACAGTTGATGTAATCATGGAATTTCAGGGCTATTATAATGTGTCAGGTGAAAAAGCGATTCGTATGTTATTGAAAACAGATCGTGGCATTACCAACCATACGTGCTTTCGGTCTTTGACTGATCTTATTCCCATCTTAATATACAGATATAAAAAACGAAGGGGACTAAGACGCAAAATCCAACCGGCTTACGAAGCACAGCAGCACCAATCCGGCCTCTGATGATGTCGTTTTGCCAATCGGAAATTCATCTCCTTTCAAGTGTTTCGCCTAGGGAAATTGCGGGCGTAAGTTCACTAACGTGTATCGCTCTCCACGCGAAACAACCTCTCAAAATTGCGCGTCGTCATCTCCGCAACCTCCTCCGGCGAAATCCCGCGTAATTCGGCAATCTTCTCCGCGATTGGGCGAACATAAGCGGGTTCGTTGCGCTTGCCGCGCCGAAACTGCGGTGCCAGCCACGGACAATCCGTTTCCACGAGCAGACGGTCAGCTGGGACTTCTCTCGCCACCGCTTGCAAATCCGCCGACTTCCGATAGGTCACCGGTCCCCCGATTCCTACCGAAAATCCGAGATCCAAGGTGTGCCGCATAGTGTCCGCATCCCCCGAGAAGCAGTGCATCACGCCGCGAACCCGTCCCTGCCGCGCCTTCAGTATCGGAAGAATGTCATGATACGCCTCTCGGTTGTGAATGACGACCGGCAGATCCAATTCCTCCGCCAAATCTAACTGCCTTTCGAATGCGGTTTTCTGAACGGATTCCGGGGATAGGTTGCGATAGTAATCAAGCCCCATCTCCCCCAGCGCGATGACTTTGGAGCGCGATGCAAGTTCGCGGAAGATATCAAGTGTCTGTTCACTAAAATCCTTGGCGTCATGCGGGTGCAATCCGACTGTCGCGTACAGTCCGGCGCGCGATTCGGCGAGATTGATTGCGTCTCGACTGGTCTGTGGATCGAACCCGATGACCAGAATGGTGTGTACCCCGGCGTTACGCGCCCGCGCCAACACGGCATCGCGGTCGGGAATGTAGTTATCGAGTTGAACGTGTGCGTGGGAATCAACAAGCATGGGCAATCCCCTGTCTTGGGGTAAGTTATCGCTGGCTTTTGAGGCGAGATGATAGCACGACGAATGGAGTGCGTCAAGTTCATTCCATTGCAACGTTGATTCAACTTGACTTTGGGCGCTATTTCTGTCAAAATAGTTGATATGAGATACAGAGCGAATCTGCAGTCACGAAAATTTACACTAATTCCTAATCAATTAGTTACACGTAGTTACACACATCGGGTGATTGTGAAGTTGCCCGATTCATCGGGCGTTTTTGACGAGTGCAACATTTGGATTTTGAATGCGTATCAGAATCGGTATATGCATATTAAAAAGAGGAATTTGATGGCGCATGCCAAATCAAATCGTTCTTGGGAAGTTGGCGCGGAGGCGCCAAAACAGGCTGAAAACTGCAAATTTGCATAAAAAAGGCGCGACAGTGAACGGGTTTTCGCATTTGCGCTTGCATTCTATATCACTGTCGTTATAGAATAATAGCATCTTGATAGGGAGGTCGGTTGCGTATTGGAGAATCGAGAATCGCTCAAAATACCCGTACAGAGTAACGCGGAAGCACAACTTCTCTTTGGCAAAGAGGATATGTTCCTGAAGGCGCTTGAGAACGACCTTGATGTCAATGTGCTCCTGAAAAGCGACGGCATCGAACTCATCGGGGACAGCGCCGATCAGATTGGTAGGGGCGCCAAGGTGCTGGAATCGCTGCTCCACCAAATGCGGAAAGGTCAGGAGATAAGTCTCAACGACGTCAAGTATGCTGTTCGAATTGCCAAGAATGGCAGTACGGATCAACCTGCGGAAACGCCCGGCGAACCCATACCTGTACTCTCGAAGCGCGGCGTTATTCGACCCAAGACTGCGGGGCAGAAACAGTACGTCGAGGCAATAAAGACGCACGACCTTGTGTTCGGAATCGGTCCGGCAGGTACCGGAAAAACGTATCTCGCCATGGCGATGGCTGTCGCGGCGCTGAAACGCGGGTTGGTAAGCCGTATTATCTTGACGCGCCCGGCCGTTGAAGCCGGCGAAAGGCTCGGCTTTCTGCCAGGAGATATTACAGCCAAAGTCGACCCTTACCTTCGACCTTTATACGATGCCTTGTACGACATGATGTCCCCCGAAACGCTTGAACGTTATGTCGAACGCAACATCATCGAAGTGGCGCCGATCGCCTTTATGCGCGGCAGGACTCTCAACAACTCGTTTGTCGTTCTTGACGAAGCTCAGAACGCCACGATTGAGCAGATGAAGATGTTTCTCACGCGGCTCGGCTTCGACTCCAAGGCGGTTGTCACCGGCGACATCACGCAGACCGATCTGCCCGCGGGGAGAGTGTCCGGGCTTGCCGACGCCCAGGCTGTGCTGTCCGGCGTCGCGGGAATCGGATTCATATATTTCTCCAGAAGCGACGTTGTTCGCCATGAACTCGTTCAACGGATCGTGGAAGCCTACGAAGATCGCGGCAAACCGGAATCGGAGCCTCTCGATTAATTGGGGACTTGCGCAGTTATACTTTGCGCTGTCAGAAATTCCGTGTTTTCAAGCATCTGGTCCGTAGGATCAAGCGAATGAATAATGAGTGCGATAGAGATCCGCTGGGTTTCCAACCGCACCTGCCGGGAACGCACGTCGCGACCTGCGTTCCCGGTGGGATCAAACGAGTGCGATAGAGATCCCCGCAATCTCCGAATCGCGCCCGACCTCCGATGCGTAAGCCCTATGATCTTTATCCGCAACGAATCCGAACACCCCGATATTGATGAAAAGGTGATTCGTCAAGCCGCCTCGGCGACATTGGGAATGCACGATTCTCAGGCGTGCGAAGTAAGTGTTCTACTGACAAACGACAACGCGATTCAGTCTCTTAACCGTCAATACCGCGATATAGACGCTCCGACGGACGTGCTCGCCTTTGCAATGCGCGAAGGCGATAGCGAACCGCTGAATCCGCATCTACTGGGCGATCTGGTTATATCGGTTCCCGCGGCACAACGCCAAGCGGACGCGCATAGTCATTCGCTAGACGTTGAGCTTGCCAATCTCACTGTACACGGCGTGCTTCATCTTCTAGGCTACGACCATCGCATTACGGCGGATGCCACTGTCATGTTCGAAAAACAGGAAGCGATTCTGCGCCTGATTTAACGGCCTTTTCGCTAACTTCAACTTTGTACACTTGTAGGGTGGGCACTGCCCACCATTCCTTGTTATTACTTGTAGGGTGGGCGCTTCCCACCATTCCTTGTTATTACTTGTAGGGTGGGCGCTTCCCACCACTCCTTGCTATTACTTGTAGGGTGGGCGCTTCCCACCACTCCTTGCTATTACTTGTAGGGTGGGCGCTTCCCACCATTCCTTGTTGATTACTTGTAGGGTGGGCGCTTCCCACCATTCCTTGTTGATTACTGCCCATCCTACCATATTGGAGGTACATTTCCGCGCGTGGACGATGATATAGTAAAGCTAATCTGCTTGGTCATTTTTTCGATGCTCACGGCGCTCTTTTCCGCGGCCGAGGCGTTGCTGAATCGGTTGACCCGCGAAGACATACTAAACATCGCAGAAACGGGCGGCCCCGGTCATGAATCCCTAACCTCGCTGCTGCGCAAGCCTCGACGTTATTCCGCGACGATTATGACCGCCAAGAGTATTTTGGTCGTGTCGCTGGTGTTGTTGCTTGTGTCGCTGCTGGGCTTTGACAATCTGAAGAGCCAAGTGATTGTTGGTTGCGCGGCGACAGTTCTCATCGTTGTCGTCACCGAACTCATCCCCAAGAATTATATCCAGGGAAGTTCCGAAAACTCGACAATCTACACCTTGCGTTTTCTGCGCGTGATTTATTGGGTGTTGTACATTATTGTCACCCCGCTGATTCTGATCGGAAATGTGGGGGTACGAATTCTTGGAGGCAAGGTTCAGCCCCGGGAGGACAGCGTTGTCTCGCCCGAAGTGATAGAAGCGCTTGACAACGTAGGTGACAGTCAAGAGATTTTGGAAGCGGAAGAGCGGGAGATGATCTCGCGTATCCTCGATCTGCCGGACAAAGTCGCGCGCGAGATTATGAACGCTCGCACCGACATGGTCTGTCTCGAAATTTCGACGCCGAAAGAGGAGGTTCTGCGAACAGCCATCGAGTCGAGGCACTCGCGCATTCCCGTGTATGAGGAAACAGTCGATCGAATTATCGGCGTCCTCCATGTCAAAGACATGCTGGATTATTGGGAAGAGGGGAAGCCGATAGACCTGCGAGAATTAATCGCCGAAAGAACGCCCTATTTTACACCGGAAAGTAAGAAGATATCCGACCTGTTTCAGGATTTGCGGGCAAACAAACAGCAGATGGCGCTGGTTGTTGACGAGTACGGCGGGATTGCCGGGCTTGTCACGCTTGAAGATATTGTTGAAGAAATCGTCGGCGAAATTCAGGATGAGTACGACGCCGATGAGCAGGAAGAGTGCATCTTGTTAAGCGAGAATACCTACTCGGTCGACGCTCGCATGAATATCGATGACCTGAACGAACAACTCAAGATTCAACTTGAAGCGGAAAACGTAGACACCATCGGCGGATTCGTCGTCGATTTCCTCGGACGAGTTCCGGAGATCGGACGCCATTTCTCACACCAGAGTGTGGATTTCACCATTTTGGAGTCGGATGAACGTCGAATTCATCGACTAAAAATTCAAACACCGGAATCCGAAGACAACTCTCAAAACGAAGATTCATCCGACCGGCAATCATAGGTTGTAACATTGGAATACGGGAGAAACGCATCTAATACTAATTCCTAATCAATCGGTTATACGCATCGGGTGATTGTAGTTGCCCGATTCATCGTGCGTTTTTCACGAGTGTAACATCTAGATTTTGAATCCGTATAACTTTCCGGCGAAAATCCGTAGGTTGGGTTGAACGGCGCATCAAGAACGACCTGTCCACAAGCTAACCACGGCCAGACACCGATATCGCTAAAAAACCTCAAAATCGTAGTGAAACCCAACACTGCAACTGATTTAAGGTATGGGTGGACGGAAATTTTTCTCCCTTCCCGTCTTCCATCCTTCCAATCTTCTAAAATCAGATGCGATTGCCTTACATTGAAATAAAAAGGGGGCTTGACACCGACATCAATCGTATGATAAAATCATGGGTTGTAAGAGACAGTTCGTATGATTACGGGGCGTAGCGCAGCCCGGCTAGCGCGCGTGCTTCGGGAGCACGAGGTCGGAGGTTCGAATCCTCTCGCCCCGATCTGATTCATTATGGGACAGTGGACAGGTGAAATGATGGCAAAGTCAATTCATCGTCTCATTGTCCCATTTTATTGTTGGGTAAAAAATGCCCATCCAAAAAACCGATGCGATTGTCATTCGATCATACCCTTTCGGCGAATACCATAAAATTATCATATTTTATACCTCCGATTTTGGAAAGGTTCGAGCCGCCGCCTACGGCGTGAGGGGACCTAGAAGCCGATTTGGGGGCAGCTTGGAACTGCTGAATCACGGAACGCTCGTCTTTTCCGAACGCCCCAATAAAGATTTGCGGGTCGTGCAAGATTTCGACCTGATTGACGACTTTGATGGAATAAAGGCGGATTTCGATCGAACGACCTACGGTTGTTATTTCGCCGAATTGGTCAACGCGATAGAGTCCGATCAGCCTGCCAACCGAGCTGTTTTTCATCTGTTGCAACACGGGTTTGATGAACTGTCGCAGGTTGACGATATCGCTTTATTGGCTCGCGGGTTCGAGTTGCAACTGCTGGGCATAGCCGGTTTTGCGCCACAACTGTCGCAATGTGTTGTCTGTTCCTGCGATCCCGCGGCGCCGACACTGAGGTTTAGCGCCCGTCTCGGCGGTCTGCTGTGTGAGAACTGCACGCACAACGATTCAGGCGCGCTCCAACTCGCTCGCGGAAGTTGCGAATTGATGAAGCGCTTGAGGAAATCCGATTTCGCGCATCTCAACCGCCTCAAGGCTTCAAGACTGAATCATCGTCAACTCCGATTGGCGCTGTCGAGATTTATTTCCTATCACACCGAACTCACGTTGAAGAGTTTGGAACTTATCGACGATCTCGATTAGCGGCAAAGAAGTACGGGAGGATGGAACGGCGGGAGTAAATTTATCCCGTTCTGTTCTGCCGACAACTCCAACTCTTGCGTATCCCGTTTTTGAATCCATGACTTTTCAAGAAATCATCCTCGCCTTGGAGAAATTTTGGGCGGACTACGGTTGCACCATCCAACAGCCTTGCGACATTGAAGTCGGCGCCGGGACATTTAACCCGGCAACCTTTTTGCGCTGTCTGGGGCCCGAACCGTGGCAGGTTGCCTATGTCGAGCCGGTGCGGCGACCGACCGACGGACGCTATGGCGAAAATCCGTTTCGGCTTGGCGCGTACTATCAGTATCAGGTCATCCTGAAGCCGGCGCCGCCGGATGTGCTTCCGCTTTATCTTGAGAGTCTGCGTCATCTGGGCGTCGATCCGCGCAAGAACGATCTGCGTTTCGTTGAGGATGATTGGGAATCGCCGACACTCGGCGCCTCGGGGCTGGGCTGGGAGGTCTGGTGGAACGGCGCCGAAATCACGCAGTTCACCTACTTTCAACAGATGGGAAGCATAGAGCTAGATCCTGTCTGCGCCGAGCTCACCTACGGGCTCGAACGCATCGCGCTCTACCTGCAAGACATGGATAGTTTCTTCAACATCCGCTGGAACGACCAGCTTCAGTACGGAGATGTACACCACCAGAGCGAAGTGGAGTACTCCCGTTACGCCTTTGAACGCGCCGACACCGAGATGCTGTTCCAGCAGTTCGATGCGTGTGAGAAGGAGGCGCGCGCTTGCCTTGAGGGCGGTCTCGTACTGCCTGGCGTCGATTACGTGCTCAAATGCTCGCATACTTTCAATATGCTTGACACGCGCGGCGTTATCAGCGTCACCGAGCGCGTCAACTACATTGAACGAGTCCGGCGCCTCGCCCAGCGGGCGGCTCGCGCTTATGTCGCGCAACGCGAAGACATGGGGCATCCACTGTTGAATCGCTGGAAACCGAGAACGCAAGTAGACACCGTGGAGGCAGAACCCGAGAAGACGGCAGTTATGTCCGAGAAATCGGCGGATCTGTTGTTTGAAATCGGCACGGAGGAGATTCCGGCCGGCTATCTTGACGCCGCATTAACACAACTTCGCGCCATTGCGTCCAATGGTCTTGAGAAGAATCGCTTTTCATTTGAGGAAATACGCGCGCTCGCAACCCCGCGCCGTTTGACGCTATGCGTCAAAGGGTTGGCGACGACGCAAAGCGATAACGTGTCCGAGGTGGTTGGGCCGCCCAAGCGAGTTGCATACGATGAAAATGGTGAGCCGACGAAAGCCGCTATCGGGTTCGCGAAAACGCAAGGGGTTGATGTCACGGATCTTAAGATTATCGAGACGGAACGCGGCGAGTATGTAGCGGTTTCCAAGCTGGAAAAAGGTGGCGCCGCCATTGATGTACTGGCGGAACTTCTTCCCGCATGGATTCAATCGTTGAATTTTCCCAAGACCATGCGTTGGGACACTTTGCGGTTTGCGCGTCCCATCCGCTGGCTGGTTGCCCTGCTCGGCGATCAGGTAATCGATTTTCACCTTGACGCGATCCGATCCGGGCGGCGCACTTATGGACATCGTTCTCTAAACCCCGGCCCGGTTGAGCTAAAGGATGCGTCCCTTGAAGGCTACATCCAGCGCCTTCGACAAGTTAACGTTGTTGTAGATCAGGCGGAACGACGAGATCGGATTGAGAAGCAGGTGACCGAGATTTTGGAATCTGAAGGCTGTTTGACGGAGATAGATTCGGAGTTGCTGAATACCGTCACCCATCTCGTCGAAAACCCCGAGCCGATTGTCGGCAGTTTCAGTGAGTCCCATCTCGCCTTGCCTGCCGAAGTCTTAATCACGCCGATGAAAAGTTACCAACGCTACTTTCCGATGTGGTCGAGCGATGGCAATCTCATGGCGAAGTTCATCATCATCTCCAACGGTACCGATGGGAATCACGATGGCGTTCGGCATGGCAATGAGCGCGTTCTTCATGCGAGATTGAACGACGCCGAGTTCTTCTACCGGGAGGACCAACGCACCCCCTTGTCGGATAAGGTTGATCGCTTGCGCGACGTCGTTTTTCATGCCAAGCTCGGCTCGTTGCTAGACAAAGCGGTTCGGCTGGAAGCGCTCGCCGGCTTCATTACGGACGAGATAGGGCGGCGCTCCTCGCAGGGAATGTTTTTCGAACAATCCAAGAAACACGCCGTTCGAGCGGCGCGACTTTGTAAAGCCGATTTGACCACGCTCATGGTGATTGAGTTCCCGTCCCTACAGGGCATCGTGGGAAGATATTACGCTCGGAACTCCGGAGAGGCGCCGGAAGCGGCGGTTGCTATTGAGGAACATTATCAACCTGTCTCCGCCGATGCGCCATTGCCGAAAACGGACGCCGGAGTCGTCTTATCCATCGCGGACAAAATTGACACCCTGGTCGGCTACTTCGGCATCAATGAACGACCAACGGGTTCGCAGGACCCCTATTCGTTGCGGCGCCAGGCGATTGGAATCGTGCGCATTCTGTCGGAGAAGGAGTTCCATCTTCCGCTCGGAGCCCTTGTCGAAGAGGTTATCAAGTTATATCGGGCAGAATTGTCGGATGATACGAAGCCGGCCGTACTTGAGTTCCTTAGGGGACGAATCGAAGTCATGATGGAGAGCAAGGGTTATGCGCCTGACGTTCTTGACGCCGCGCTCGCGACGAGCGAACTTGACATCATTGACATCGTGAAGCGGGCGGATGTCCTTGCCGCATTTCGCGATAAGCCGGACTTCGGCGCTATTTTCCCTGCCCTGAATCGCGTTTTGCGAATTTTGCCGGACGAGCCTCCGACCGGAGTCGATCCGAATCTTCTGCAGGATGCGGCTGAAATAGAACTGGCGGCGGCGATAGCGGAGGCTCAACCGGCGCTTGAGAACGCCATTGATGAACGCACTTATGACCGTCTGCTCTGCCAACTCGGGAATCTCCAGCCGGCAATCGATAGGTTTTTCGATGAGGTCCTCGTCATGGCGGAAAACGCCGAGCTTCGATCGAACCGCTTGGCATTATTAAATTCGATTGCGGCGCGATTGAACGTCATCGGAGATCTCACAAAGTTGGTAACAGCCGGAACTTGACCGTCGTCTCGGTAGGAGCGATCTCCAGGTCGCGACCCGCACTCCCGTAGGTGCGGTTTCCAACCGCACTGATAAACCGGTTTGGCTGGGAGAAATCTCCAGGTCGCGACCCGCACTCCCGTAGGTGCGGTTTCCAACCGCACCGATAAACTGGTCTGGCTGGGAACAATCTCCAAATCGCGACTTGTCGGGCATCGAATCTCGCTCCTACAATCGCAAAAGAAGCCAATAAATCTATCCGTAGGTTAACAATCTCTAGAAAATTTCTTCATTTGACAAAATTGATTTGACGCATTACAAACTCTATAAGGAGCCTGACGCATGAATCAGAAAACTCTGTTCTCTATTGGTGTTATATTGATTATAGGCTTATCCATAGGCTGTGGGGAGAAAGAGGATAAAGACATCCTTGATGCGCGATTGGCGACTGCCGATGGCGATTATTCCGCTGTTCAATCGGCAGTTGAAAGGGCGCTTGCAAACGACCCCGAGCAACCTGAAGCCCTGTCACTCCAACGATTGCTTCAATTGCGGTCAAGTTCGGATCTGGCCGATTGGCAATCGGGCATCAAGCAAGTGTTAAGCCATCTAAAACCGCTGAACGAGGCGATTCAAGAGATTGGCGATCAGGAGGATCCGGACTCCGACGATCTGGATCGGCAAGAACGACTCGTTCGGGCGAGAAACTCGATTAGCGGCTTCATGGTCAACTCCTTCGCTGAAGCGGCAAGAGCGCAAACAAGCCTGCTCGTTGATTTGGCGAAGCAACCCGATTCGGTGATTGTCACGGCGCTGTTGGAAGCGGAGAAGTGCTATCAGCCCGCCCCCCGCGAAACGGCGTCTCGGCTAATTCAAGAAGCGGCAAAAAGCGAGACAATCGTCGAACTCCTGATTCAAGCCTCGCGACACCCCGACCCCCGCATCCGACGCGAAGCAATCAAGCATCTCGGCAATCTGCGTCGCGAAGAACTGATACCGACCTTTGAACTTGTGCTGCGGAAAAAGGACGAATCCCCGGACGTTCTCTATCATGTGATCGGCGCCTTGGAAAAGTTGAAGGGCGCGGAAGCGGTTATACCCGCTCTCGGAGAAGCGACCAAAACGAACACGACCCAAGTGCGAATTCACGCCGCGAAGTTGATCGGCGATTTGAGGGCAGAGGAGGGGATTGGCGAAATGATTCGTCTCCTGGCGGATTCGAATGCATACGTGACGAGCGCCGCCGCGGCGGCTCTCGTCAAAATTGGAGACGCCTCGGCGCCGCCCCTGCTTGACGTTTTGGATACTCGCGCGCAGGATGTCATCCCGAGCGGAGATTCGGAGTATATGCGAGAATACCAATACATCGCCAATGTCTTCATAGATGAGGCGCGCCTTCAGAAACGCAGAGTTGGCGCGCAAGCGTTGGCAATTGGAGTTCTCGGATCGCTTCAGTCCAAGGCGGCGATTCCTCGTTTGATTAACCTGCTGGAAGACGATGACCTTCGCGTCAGCGCGCGGAGCGCCTTGGTCAAAATGGGGGCAGCGGCGGCTCCGCATCTTTACCCCGCTCTGGAGCATAAGTCGCAAAAAATTCGTATCGGAATCGCCGAAGCCCTGAGCCTGATTCAAGATCGCCGGACGATTGCGCCCCTGATTGCGGCTGTCAACAGCGACAGTCAAAGAAAAGAGGTGAAGGCGCACAGCGCCAAGGCGCTTGGCGCGATGAGAGCGAGGGGAATGGACAATAGCGCGATTCCTGCGTTGGCGCAAGCGCTCAACTTGGACGAAACCACCGCCACGAACGCCGCCGTAGCGCTCGGGCAGATTAATGTGGGTATAGACGAGGCGAGCCGCGGGCTTATAACGATGGCAATGGACAAACAGCAGCGCGAGACAGTGCGCACGACGGCAATCACCGCGCTGGGACAACTGAAGCCGATTGAAGCCGTCCATCCGTTGATTCTGCTGATGATGAGTGATGAAACGAGCCCGGTTATCCGCAAATCGGCGGTAACGGCGCTTGGCGAGATTAAAGCCAATGAATCGGTGGCGGCGCTTCTTTGGATTCTGTCGACGCGCTACGATGACGTGAAAGATTTCCAGCGTCACATGAAACGAAGATACAACACGCTCCCGGCATTCAGGAATGCGATTGAAGACCTCCAAATCAAATGGTCCTCCGATTATCCGCAACCCGAGTACCGAACTTGGGGAGAGCTGAAGTCGATCCCGAGCCTTGTACGGAGCGAGGCGGCAATGGCGCTTGGCAAGATTAAGGGAGAACTGCTGTTCATTAGCGCCAAACGCGCGCTATATGAAGCCGATCTCAACAACGGCGATATCCCGGAGGGGTTGCGACAGGAATTCGGCGACAATGGTATCACGCTATCCGGAAACAGCGCGGTTACTGTTGATCGACCGGGTGAAATATGGTTCCTGACGAACAAAGGGAGTCAAGGCCGTTACCATTGCAGAAAAATTGGTGAGGACCTCAATGTCTACAAAACGGGTGACGAGACGCTAAACGCCCTGATATCTGCCCTTAAAGACGATGAACGTGCCACGGTTCGGAAAAGCGCCGCTTTTGCGTTGGGTGAAATTAAGGGAGATTCCACGGTGTCGCCCCTGTTGGGCGCGCTGAAAGATGAGCAAGGCGTAGTTCGACAAGAAGTCGCGACCGCTCTGGGCAAAATCAAAGGGAATCGCGTCATCGCGCCTTTGCTCTCCGTCCTCAAGAAGGACAAGTATGAATCCACGCGTAAGCAAGCGGCAATCGCCCTCCGAGAGCTTGACCCGACACAAGCGGACACGGGTTTGGTGGATGTAATTCAGAAGGGCGTCGGCACGTTTGAGGAAGATCACGAAGTTCAATCCGTTATGAACGAGGTTGTTGCCTCTCTGAAAAAGGGCGGCGGAGCCCCCACGGCAAAGTATATTCAAGACGCTCTGAAATCCGCCGACGATGAATGGACGCGCTGGACGCTGCTAACCACCTTGGGGACTCTTGAACACATGGCGTCGGTTGAGGGCCTCGCGGATGCGTTCAAACTGGAATTACAGCATCCGAGTTACGTCGTTCGTAAAGCCGCGATAACGGCTCTCGGCAAATATAAAGATAGGCGGTCTGTCGACGCTTTAATGAAGGTGTTGCAGGATGAAGAGGAACACAAATCTATTCGCGCCGCGGCCGCTACCGCATTGGGCGCGTTACTCGATGAACGCGCATCCGCCCCGCTCTTGGCGGCGCTCGACGAAAATAACGCGGAAGTGCGAGAAAAAGCCGCCGCCGCACTGGGCGCTATCAAAGATGCCAAAGCGGTTGAGAAACTTATCTCGTTGGCTCGGAACAGACTGGAGAGCCCGGCGGTAAGAGCGGCTAGTGTGGCGGCGCTAGGCGCTATCGGCGACAAGGATGCCGAGCCTCAACTTCTTTACGCTTTAAGATCGGAAACCGGAATTATCCGCAACAACGCCATCTCCGCGCTGGGAAAACTCAAGAGTACGAAAGTTGTGCCGGAACTGATCGAAATTTTGGAAGATCGGGACATCCCCCTTGACGCCAGTACGAACGACCTGGCGAAAGCCTCTCCTCGCACAAAGGCGGCGGCGGCGCTTGCCGAAATTGGCGACCAACGCGCCGCAGAAGCTTTGGGGCGTCGTGTCGCCGATGATACGGAGTACATCGTAGCGGTTCACGAGGGATTAAAACGCAACTGGTCGTGGGAGGCATTCGTCGCCGCGGCAAAATCTTTCCGGTTGCCCGCCTTCGTTGCCCCCGAACTCGAGCGGCGGATGGACGATCCGTGGGAGGATGCTCCGATACGCACCGCGGCATCGCTCGCGCTTGTTCAGTGCGATGTGGAACAAGACGGCTCACAGGTTGTGTCGAGGCTAAGGACACATCTCGCTACGTCAAAAAAAGAGAGGCGTCAGGCGACAGCCCTTAGCATCGGTAAAAGCGGGATCCGTGAACTCAAAGATGATCTCGTGAAGGCAATGAAGGGTGAAACCGAACTCGACAAGGATGTCAGACGCGGCGCGACACAGGGTGTGGGAGAACTCGGTGACCCCGCGACGGTACCCGATTTAATACAGGTGTTTGACGACGAAACCGTTCACGAGGAAATCCGTCGCGACGCCGCAATCGCCCTCGGAAAACTCGGTACCGAAGAAGCGGTTTCCGTGTTGATGAAGGAATTGGAAACCCTGCAAGCGAGCGAGACGGCCAAGAATTTTAGAATCGACATTGTTAAAGGCTTGGGCACGGCAAAGAACGCGAAAGCGGTGTCAGTCCTCGAAACCGTCTTGAAAGATCAGGACGCCGACATTCATTTCCATGCCGCGGAGGCGCTCTTTCAGATTACCGGAGAGGGGTACGGATACAATCGCGTCAATTAGCGGATTTCAACAGATTCCCCCGCCCACCTAATACCCCAATACCGTGGGCGGTGCATCTTGCCCCGCTTATCACGCGCCCAATACCGTAGGCAGTGCATCTTTCCCCACTTGCCACGCGTCCGAAATCGTGGGCGGCTCATCTTGCCCCGCTTGCCGTACCCCAATACCGTGGGCGGTGCATCTTTCCCCGCTGGTGACGCGTCCAAAATCGTGGGCGGCTCATCTTGCCCCGCTTGCCGTACCCCAATACCGTGGGCGGTGCATCTTTCCCCGCTGGTGACGCGTCCAAAATCGTGGGCGGTACATCTTTCCCCGCTGGTGACGCGTCCAAAATCGTGGGCGGTGCATCTTGCCCCGCTTATCACGTACCCGAAATCGTAGGCGGGGCATCTTGCCCCGCTCGCCATCAACCTAACGTCACTTCGCAAATTTCAACGAACTCCCCCGCTGCTCCACATGCTTTAGAGCAATCAAATGGGCATACGGCGCCGTTCTTTTCCATTCCTCATAACAATCGTTTACTGTTTAATACCGATAGACGTCGAATCTTCGTCGCCACCCCGATTCGGCGGCAAACTCCGGCACGCCGTCTTCCAGCATGTAACCTCGCTTGACCACATCCATTATCTAAATTATGCGGAGTTACAAGTAGCTTCCCAGTTGTACGAAGGGCTTGTGAGGCGGGACAGCTATGGGGAAATTGTCGCGGGAATTGCCCAAAGTTGGAAACACTCATCGGATTACCGCACGTGGACGTTTACGATTGCCGACAATGCAAGATTTCACGATGGCGAGGCGGTGCGGGCGCCCGACGTAAAACGGGCGTGGGAACGATTCATAAAAGAAAACTGGATGGGTGAAATCGCCGGCAGTTGGTTGAACCCGCTATTTTCCATTGACGGAGCGGTGGAATGCCGACGCGGCGACACGAATGCGGTTTCCGGCATCCGCGTTCTGGACAGTCGTCGGCTACAGGTGGCGCTCAATAAGCCGGACACCGAGTTTCCGATAAAACTCACGGGCCCAACCGCATGGATCACCAAACCGGACACTCAAGACGGACGCGAATTGCTTCCCGTGGGCACGGGGCGTTTCCGCCTGGCGTCCTTCCAGCCCGATCAAATAAGCGTCAAGGCAAATGCCGCTTATGCTTGGGGAAGCCCTTATCTGGATGAAATCACGATTCGCTACTACGGGGAAATTCGCCAAGCGTTGTTCGATTTTGAATCGGGTGTTCTGGATTCATTGCATCTGCCAATCGCCGAAACGCCTGGACGCCGTGACGACGATTCGGATGAAATCCTGATCCAAACGGACGCGACGGTTGGTGTATATCTTCGACGCATGTCGGGACAATCCAAGCCGCCGGTATGGTTTGATGTTCTGAAATATGCCATTGATCTTGACGCGCTGTTACGGTTGCAGTACGGCGCTCCATCGGCTCGGGCAAGCGTAACGTTGTCACCACAACACTACAACTCCGTCAAGGCGCGTCGGCGTCTGAAAAGTTCACCTGCAATTCGGCTCGTTTCCGCCCCCCTGCCCGACAACAGCGGGAACGAAATTGCCGCACGATTACAACGCGGTTTTTTGTCTCGGATCGGGCTGAAAATCTCCACGGTCGATACGGATTCCGAGCCCCTTCGCAATATACTTAAGGATAGAGACATCAACCTCGCGTTGCTATCCGTTTCACTTCTTCACGGCGCCGATGCCGCGATAGATCAGCTCAACCGTTCCGACGATTTAATTCTCCTCTATCTGCTGCCATCGAACTTTCTGTGTCAGTCACATCTCCGCAATATCAACATCGGTTGGGGCGGCGTTGTAGCTTTCGACCAAACTTGGTTAGCGAAACGCTAATACCAATTCGTAATCAATAAGTGGTTTACTCGCTAAGTATTTGGTGTATGTTGAAACCGAGTTTTTTCCTCAAAACTCGGTTTCTTCCGCAGCAGAAAATTGTCCACTAATCTTGATTGTCTATTATTCAAACAGTCTCTCAAATCATAGTCCATCACTTAATCACATAAATCACAGTTCAGACAATGATAATTGCTGCCACCCGACACCCCCTACTTACCACATACACTTGGCGAATGAACCAATAAGTTACAACCTAAGGTTTGTAGTAGTGCAATTCATTGCACGTCTCGGATTAGCCTGTAACATTTAGATTTTGAATCCGTATAACCCGCAAGACTCGCGCGGCAATGCTCCCAGAACCCTATTCAAACAAAATGAAAAAGATAATCGGATTTGTACTTATAACCTCGTTTCTATTCGCTCTTGTTCCCAAAACTTATGGCGTGTCGCCAAAAACCCAAGGAAAGCTCGGGATGGTTGCAATTTTATCCGGGGTCGCAATCCTGACGCGATACCTGGTCAAGCGCGACGCTCGCGCCGCTGGAAAACTACGCGCGGAACTCGGCGCCCCGGACCGCACTATCGAATTTGAACGCGGGTTCGACCATTGGCGTCTCCAATGGCATGACGATCGGCGCTATCTGTTTCGGAACAACCTTTTGTACAAGATCACGAAACGGAACACCGCAAACGACAACTGAGCGACAAACCGTTAGGTTGGGTTGAACAGCGCCAACCAAAATTATCGGCGTTCCGCTTAGCTCAACTCTGTACAACTGTAGGGTGGGCACTGCCCACCATCCTTTGAAAACGCCAGAGGCAATCGACCGACCGAATAGGGAGGGCGATAAAGATCCCGTTTTTTCCTCAAAACTCGGTTTCTTTCCGGTAAATGTAGCTTTACAGCATCGGCATAAAGACTTACGCGTTTCTGTAGGGAACAACGATCGTTGTTCCCTACTCATCACGGGCAACTAACGACTAATAATCATAGTCCATCACTTAATCACACAAATCACAGTTCAGAGGTTGTTAACCCCCGACACCCGACACTTACCACATACACTTGGCGAATGAACCGCCAAACAAGTTCCGATAAATACAATCACGCAGCGAAGTCAAAATGAGAATTGCCGGTAAGATGCCTTGCAAGTTTTTTTCACACAACTATCCTTACGAGAACACTTTGTGTTTGCCGCCGGGGGCGATTGCCCGGTTTGGAAAGGGCGGAATATCTGACATTTCAAGATCGTCGGATGGAAATCTCATCGCCGTGGCGTCCCGTATAGGTATATGGCTCTACGATGCGCACACTGAGGAGTTCTTGTCGTTGATTGCCGTTCAAGGCACAGGAATTCTCTCAGCCGTAGCCTTGTCACCCGATTGTACTCAAATCGCGACAGGGGATTGGGATGGTAGAGTAGCGCTGTGGGACATTGATTCTGGTAAAAACTTCTGGACGGTTGACTACGAAAAGCGGGTGGACTCCATCGTGTTTTCCCGAAACGGTAAGCATCTCGCAGTGCGCTTGGCGGATGGTTTTGTGGCTGTGTTGGGCGCTGATGGTGGTATAAATGCGCCGATTAAAGCTCGCGAGAAAAGATGGGCGGAAAAAAGCAAGAGGATACCGTTAGCAAATCATCCCAAAAATACGCCTGGATGGCTGGTCACTTTTTCGTCCAACGGAAAAAGCCTGGCGGGGCTCAACAAGGACAATTCTTTGATGCTCTGGAATGTTGAAAGCGGTGAAGAGATTCAGAGCATCGAAAGAGTTACTGGACACGGTGAGTGGATTACTACATTCCGAAGTCGATCCTTGGTGCATTCATCCAAAGGACACTACCATGTAATTAGTTTCTTGAACACCGGTGCCGGAAACGATACGGTTAGGTTTTGGAATGGGGAAACGCTTGCGAGTTTCACCTCGGAAAGTCGCCTTATTTCCGCTGCGGCATCACCGGATTGCCAGTTTCTCGCGACCGGCGGATGGGATAAAACCATCACGCTCTGGAGCGTGGCAACTGAAAAACCGATTCAAGTTTTTTCTGGACATACCGGAGAAATCAATTCGCTTGCGTTTTCATCCGATGGAAGACTCCTGGCAAGTGGAGGCGGTTACAACTGGATACATCAAGAAGGTGGAAGCCGCGCCCACCTCAACCCGGACGGTTTGTACGCACACATCGGAGACAAAGATGGGACAGTTCGTCGTTTTTACACTGATGATAGCCATGTTGACAAGACTGCCAAAGTTTGGGAAGTTTCGGCGGGCGCAAACATCGCCACACTCGAAAATCACGATGCGTTGAGAGAGGTCGCATTTTCGCCCGATGGAACCCGACTCGCCACCGCGTCAAGAAAACACGTCAACTTGTGGTGCACAAAGACGTGGCAACGCATCACTGCTTTTGAAACGGTCGAGGTTGAGTCCCTTGCGTTTTCATTGGACGGTACCCGACTCGCTATCGGCGGAACGTGGCCTCAGCAAAGAATTCAAATCTGGGATGTAGAGAAAGGGCAGCGAATTACTGAACTTTCAGGCCACAAAAGTGATGTTGAATCCGTTGCATTTTCTCCTGATGGCGGTCTACTTGCGAGCGGTAGTTTTGACGGTGTCATTTATTTGTGGGATATCGGAAAATATAATTAGTTAACCCAAGTTGCTACCCATACCCGTAGGTCGGGATTAAGCGAACGAATAGCGAGTGGATAACAAGTGGATAACAAGTGCGATAGCAAATCCTGATAGAAAATCTTACTCATTGTTCATTCGCTTGATCGATAGAGATCCCGTTTTTTCCTCAAAACTCGGTTTCTTCCGCGACAGCAAGTCGATCATTCATCCCGATGATCTACTATTCAGACAGGCTCTTAATTTCGTCCTTCCATGCATCAATGTCCCCCTTTTATACCGAAAAAAACCGCGTTATGCGATTTTTTTTCAATTTTTGCTTGACAACTTAACCCCCGTATAGTAAACTTATCGTGTGTTCCGTGTGGAACAATTTTGTAACAACAAACTTTCATCACATTGGAAAGGGGACAATCCATGCGTAAGAAAATGACGATTCGACAGAAGAGAATCTACGATTTCATCTGCGATTTCATTCGAAAATTCGGCTATCCGCCAACCGTCCGCGAGATAGCGACAGAATTTCAGATTTCGGAAAAGGGCGCTCACGACCATCTTAACGCTATTGAGAAGAAAGACTTTATCCGACGCGTGCCGGGCAAGCCGCGAGCTATCGAGATCACGGATTTTTTGTCGGGGAGACAACTTCAGGCGGTAACCGAAGTGCCGATTCTCGGTCGCGTCGCGGCTGGGACGCCGCTCCTCGCATCGCAAAATGTAGACGGAACCTTGCCGTTGCCCAATGATATCGCTGGAGGGGATACATGTTTCGCGCTGCGCGTCAAAGGGTCAAGTATGATTGAGGCGGGGATATTTGAAGGAGACCTCGTAGTCGTCCGATCCCAAGAGCATGCGGACGCCGGAGACATTGTCGTTGCGCTCCTGGACGACGAAGCGACGGTGAAGCGCTTTTTTGTTGACGGAAACAAAATTCGGCTACAACCCGAGAACGCCGATCTGCCGCCAATCATCGTCACTCACGTACAGATTTTGGGGAAAGTGATCGCGCTTTTCCGCCAGATATAAGGCGTAGCTTGACGAAGGCGCTCCTCGCAAGGTAGTAGGCATACCCCGTATGCCGTAACCGCGCGGCGTCCGCGCCGTTTCAAGGGACACATTGGTACCCGGTAGGTGCGGTTTCCAATCGCGCCCATACCGTTTCGGTACGAGGTAGGTGCGGTTTCCAACCGCACCCATACCTCGTCCTTGGTAGCGCGCCATTATCCCTGTCGGAATAATTTTTTCCGCAAGTAACATTCGTTTTTCGCTTCATAGCGCGCTACTATCGTAGGCGGGGATCAAACGAGTGGATAGCGAGTAGGATTTTCTATCGCACTCATTATCCATTCGCTTGATCGATAGAGATCCTATCTTGCCCCGCTTGCCACTGAGCGAGTGTTACTTGGCATGAACGATCCCCGAATCGCGATCTGCGCTCCCGTCCGAAAAACGCGGCAACCCGGGGCGAAAAAACCATGGGGCGCAACTCGTTTTCGCGCCCCGTCGTAACGCGAGGCAATTGCCCCCGGAGCGCAGTTTGGCGCAGTAAAACGCAGCGCGCCAAGACCGCGCCCGTTGTCCACTCGCTTCAACGGAATTCGCGGATAATGAGTCGCGATTCGGAGATCGCTCTTACAATCATGGCAATCCCGATTCAGCCAACGGCAAAACCACCCCCGGCATCCACCCTCCAACCCCTCCGCCGCGAGCCACTCTCCACTCGTCACTAGCCACTTGACACCGACCTCTGCTTTTCCATTGACACCGAGCGACCTATTCCTTTATACTAACCCCGACACTGTCTATTACCTTGTAACGATCCATGAAGGCACGGAGTAACGTGAACACTATTTCCGAGTTTTTTCGTAACAAAACTATCCTGATTACCGGCGCTACAGGCTTCCTGGGCAAACCGGTGGTTGCCAAGATTCTCGCCGATTTGCCGGATATAAAGCGTATCTACCTCCTCATCCGCAGTCGCACCGAGACCGCCGGCAAAGTGAGTTCCGCCGCCGATCGTTTAGAAGATGAATTCTTCGCGTCAAGCGTCTTTGCAAAACTCAGGCGGATTCACGGAGACGGGTTCGATCGTTGGGTTCGTGAAAAAGTGCGAGCCGTAGACGGCGATTTGACCTACGAACGGCTCGGAATGTCTGACGCTTGCTATGAAAAGTTGCAGGGTGAAGTTCAAATCTTCATTAACAGCGGCGGGCTAGTCAAGTTCGATCCGCCCGTTGACATGTCATTAAACAGCAATGTACTTGGCGCAAAACATGCTGTCGAGTTTGTGCAAGGGTGCGATGACGCCGTGCTTCTTCACGTATCCACGGCGTACGTGTGCGGGACGAAACCCGGAAGATTCTCGGAGGAATTGCATCCGCCCTACGAGGTTACCGCCCGCGAGCTTGCCGATCGGACGGGGGCTAAAATCCCGAACTCGCTAGAGGCGGAAATTGAAGACGTTCTACACGCCGGTAACCGCATCAGAGCGGAAGCGGATGAATCGCCGCAAACCGACCAATTCCGCCGACAAACGTTGAAACAAGTAGGCGCGGCGCCGGAAGGCAGCGATGATTATCATCGTCAGTATGAAACTATTCGCGAGAAGTGGATTGAATATCAATTGGTCAATGAGGGGTTGCAACGCGCCCAGTCGCGCGGCTGGAACGACACCTACACCTATATGAAAGCGCTCGGCGAACAAATGGTCGCCAAGACGCGCGGCGAGCTGCCCGTGGCGATCATCCGCCCCTCGATTATTGAAAGTAGCCTTGAAGACCCGCAGCCGGGTTGGCTTGACGGTTTGCGGATGGCGGATCCGCTTATTGTCGGTTTCGGGAAGGGGCGTCTGCCCGATTTTCCCGCGGACCCGGATATTATTCTTGATATTATTCCTGTCGATTTCGTTGTTAACGCAATTTTAGCCGTGGCGAAACAGACCTATCAAAAGCGCGGGATTGAAGTCTACCATGTGGCGACCGGTTCCCGAAACCCGCTATATTTCCGAAACATCGTGGATGCCTCGCATGACCACTTTGTAAAGTATCCCATGCTGGATAATGGAAAACCCATTGCGGCGCCGATGTGGAGATACCCCGGACTGGAGGAATTTCAGCGCAAGCTAAATCGAAAGTTGCGCGCGCTCAAAGCTGCAAGCCGACTGCTTGATAGCATTCCACTGAAATGGTCAAGACAGCGGAATCGGAGAATTGCCGTGATTCAAAATGCTTTGGAAGGGCTTCAATACTATATCCGAATCTATGGCCCCTACACGCGGCTTAACTTTGAGTTTGAAACCTCCAAGATAGGGATTGTGTTCAATTCTCTTACTGTTGCGGATCAGCGCCAATTCGACCTTGATATTTCACGACTTGACTGGCAGCGCTATCTTCAGAACATACACATTCCGGGAATTAAGCGGTACATCCTCAAACTTGACGCCGATCCGTCGGTGAAAGCGCTCAAAGAGATTGAGCGTTCAACGTCCACGGCTCGCGGCGCTTCTCCGAGCGTAAAGCGTGAGATACAAACGTGTCAAACGATTTTGGATCTCGTTGTGACGCAAGCGGAGGCGCTTCCGGATAAGATCGCATTGCAGATTGAGCGAGATGGGGAGTGGACGCGCTACTCTTACCGCCAAATCCACGATCTCTCGCGGCGTATCGCTTATTCATTGTGGAAGCGCGGCTATCGCAAAGACGACAAGATGATTCTCATTTCGGAGAATCAACCGGAGTGGGGGATTGCCTATATCGCCGCTATCCAAATCGGTGTCGTTGTTGTGCCTATCGATCCGCAAACGCCGGAATTTGAAGTTGTGGCGCTTGCCGATTTTACCGAGGCAAAGGCGATTCTCGCATCCGACGCGCTTTTTGAGCGCTTGCGCTCTATACCCGAAGATACGCCGCAGTTGGACCTTCTGAACCTGAATCAACTTTGCCAACCCTCGGGCGCCGAAGGCGCCGCGATTCCGATTGATGAGATTCCCGATGATTTTCCGAATGTGGAAATCAATCCGGACGCAACCGCGTCAATCATCTTTACGATGGGGACGACGGTGGATCCGAGAGGCGCCATGCTGTCTCACAAGGGTTTTGTCGAAAATCTCCACGCCGTCGCGCAAGTGTTGCCCCCGGCGGAAACGGACAAATTTCTGTCGATTCTGCCGCTATATCATGCGCTCGGGTTTTCGTGCAGTTTCCTGATGTCTATCTATGGCGGCGCCACTGTCACCTACGTCAATACGTTCAAACCGACAGCAATTTTGGAGTGCATGCGGAAAACGGAAACTACCGTGCTTATCGGCGTGCCGCGCCTTTATAAATTGCTCTATGACGCCATCGAAAGGTACGTTCTAAAAGCGCCGATCGAGGAGAGCGGGGCAGTGGATCCGGCATTGATTGAGCAAGTGAAAGAGGGCTTGGGAGGGCATATCCGCGTCTTTGTGAGCGGCGGCGCCGCCTTGCCCATTCAGGTTTACGAAGCCTTCAAGCGAATCGGCATGACAATCCTTGAAGGCTACGGCATGACCGAGACCGCTCCCGTTCTGAGCGTAAATCCCGCCGGTAAGAGCAAAGCCGGTTCCGTCGGACTGCCGGTGAGCGATGTGGAATTTCAGATAGTAGATCCCGACTACAACGAAGTCGGTGAAATTGTCACCAAGAGTCCCAGTACCATGGCGGGTTACTATCGAAATCCGGAAGCGACGCAACAGGTTATCCGAGACGGGTTGCTCTACACCGGCGATCTCGGATACATTGATGAAGACGGATACCTCTTTCTCACCGGGCGCAAAAAAGACGTCATCATCGGCGGCACCGGGAAAAATATCTACCCCGTAGAACTTGAGGAGCTTTATCGACACAACTCCGCTATCTCTGAAATCTGTGTTGTCGGCATAAACCTTCCCGGCTCGTTTGACGAGGAAGTTCACACTGTGATTGTGCCGAAGTATGACGAGAGACGCACGCGAGCCGAGGTTGAAGAAACAATTCAAAAGCATCTGCAAACCGCCGCCCAACACCTGCCTACGCATCAGTATCTCCAAAAAGTGCATTTTTGGGAGGCGATGCCCAAAAATCCTGACGGCACAATCGACCGCCCCTGCGTGAAGACGTTTCTATTGCAAGCATTGGTGGCGAACATGATGGAATTCGGTGATTCCGTTGAACAAACCGGCGACACGCTCGGAGATTGGGAGCCCGGCGCCCGCGAAGCTGAAATTGCCGCCGAACTTGGGAGATTGTCGCGTGTGCCGACACATCAAATCCACGCCGATACCGCTTTGGACACCGATCTCGGATTGGATTCATTAACGCGTGTTGAACTGCTGTTGCTTCTTGAATCCAAGCTGGGGAAGACGATTCCGGACTCGGTCGCGGCGGGGATACGCACAGTTGGGGATGTGATGGATGCCGCCAAAGCGTCAGACGATCAGACACCGCCGGATGGCGTTGATGGATCTCATGCCCCCTCAATCGCCTTGGAGCATGGGGAACTGGACTCGCGTCCCGGTTATTTGGCTAAACTCATTCGATTCGGAATCGGGATAATTATCCGACGCCGTCACTCGCTTCGCTGCGATGGATTAAAGCATATCCCGGACGATGGAGCGTACATCATCGCCGCCAATCACAGCAGCCACCTCGACACACTGGCGATTATAACCGCGCTGGGAGCGGAATCGAAAAAACTCCATCCGCTCAGCGCGGCAGATTACTTCTACGATAGCCGACTGAAAGCCTGGTTTGTTAGCCAGTGTCTTAATACGTTGCCGTTCGATCGGACGGACATTACCCTCCAAAGCTTGCGCATTGCGCAAGAAGCGCTGCTCCGGGATGAAACCTTGCTCATCTATCCGGAAGGCACACGCTCCTTGAACGGAGAACTTCAACCGTTCAAACCCGGGCTCGGCTTGCTGGCGTACGAAGCGGGCGTGCCGATTGTGCCGGCGCACATAAGCGGCGCCTATGAGGCGCTGCCCAAGGGCAAGTCATTGCCGCGCAAAAGCAAGATTCGCGTCGTTTTCGGAGAGCCGGTCGATCCGCGATGCACGGAAAATTTCGGTGTTGAATTGAGCAAAGGAGAAATCTACCGGGAAATTGCGGATGAGGTGCGGCATCGAATTGAACAGTTACGTGACGCGGGCAATGGATAGCACCAATGCGATACTAATTCCTAATCAATGGGTTACACGCATCAGGTGATTGTAGTTGCCCGATTCATCGGGCGTTTGTGCATGAAACCGAGTTTTTTCCCAAAAACTCGGTTTCTTACTCCCCACTGACCACTGACCACTGGCGACTGGCCACTGCATTTTAGTTTTTTCCTCAAAACTCGGTTTCTCAAAGACGCGTTGCACTCTCTTTTGATACTAATTCCTAATCAATGAGTTGCGCGCATCAGGTAATTGTAGTTGCCCGATTCATCGGGCGTTTTTGACGAATGTAACATTTAACTTTTGAAATCGTATGAATATAAAATCTCACGGCGCAACGGAACACAAAAATGGAGGCGCCGCCGCGCCTCGGACGGCCGCCTTCTTTGACGTTGATGGCACCCTTGTGAATTCGACCATTGTTCACTACTATATGCGATTTAGGGGACTGCTGCTCCATCCGCTAATCCGCCCGCTCTGGGTGTTGTGGTTCTTTAGGAAAGTCCCTTACTACCTTCTCATGGATCAGATGAGCCGTACCAAATTTAACACGGTTTTCTACCGGAACTACCGCGGCCTGGATGTAGAACGGCTGAAAGAGTTATCGTTGGAAACGTATGATACATTCCTTCGCCCGAAAATCTACCCCGCCGCGGCAGACAAGGTTCGTGAACACAAAGCCAAGGGCGATCTCATAGTGTTCGTCACCGGTTCGCTTGATTTCATTATAGATCCGCTTGCGGACCACTTGGAGGCGGACCACGTTTTGTCCATTTCCCTCCGCGAAGAAAATGGCAAGTTCACCGGCGAGCTGACGACCCCGCCGCTGGGTGGGGAGGAGAAGGCGCGCGTGATGAAAGCCTTTGCCGAACAGCGCGAGATCAATCTTGCCGCCAGCTACGCCTACGGCGACAGTCGAGCCGACGTGCCGATGCTGCGTTGTGTTGGCAACCCTGTTGTGGTCAACCCCAACCCGGTGCTTCGCCACATGGCGACCGAATCCGGCTGGGAGATATGCGACTGGGATTGACTCATAGTAGTAGGCACACTCCGTGTGCCGTACACCATCCGCGATATGCATCTCCAACTAACTCGCATCAAATTCTTGGCAAAAATAATTCATGGAGGCGATATGAAGGTTATACGTTACTTTGAATCTCTTTCTCAACCTAAGGACACAATGTACGTTGAGATCGATGACCAGCATCGGTTTACGCGGCGAGGAGGAGATTGGGCAAAATTTCGAGAAGATCTCATCGAACTGATCAAACAGACAATTTCGGACGATTTGGCGGATCAATTCAGCGAAAATACCCGAGACTGGGTGTCCGACAATCCCTCCGAGATATAAGGTACGGACGACACATGCCGAACGATTTTCTTCTGAACAAAGATCGCTCCTCGCCGGCTGAGCTTTTCGGTCATGCCCAATCCCTGACCGATGACGGAGAGTTGGGGAGCGCCATTCAGGTCTATGATACGCTTTTACGGGTCGCGTCCGATTCCGATGCGCTCGCCGACGCCAATTTTCATCTCGGGGTAATCTATCAGGAGTGGAACGAGATTTTTGCGGCGCAAAGGTTCTTCGGCAAGGCGCATCAACTCCGTCCCGAGCTGACGGAGTATAAAGACAAGTTGACCGCGTTAAACCGGCACATCGCGCAAAATCAGCAGCCAATCTTTGAAGAAAGGGCGCGCAAGAATAGCGATCAGATTGTTTCGTTGTTCCGAATCGCGACCGGCTTGAAACTTCTTCAGATGGATAAAGGGGTACAAGCTTACCCGCTCATGAGAAGTCGTACAAAAATTTACCCGAACGCCGCTGTCGCAAAGCATCTGCTCACGGATGTGATAATCACCGACGAAGAGAAAAATAGCGCCATTGAATTTCTGGAGGAACGAGGCTGGCTGGCGAATACACAGTCCGACCGCTACACGATACAAGACAGCGGGCTATGCGTGTTTTACACCGAGTTGGCGAAATTGCACGTTGCCAATGAAGCCCACGCCGAAGCCGCCGGCTGCTACGAACAAGCGTATTGGCTGGACGATTCCGACACGGGCTTGCTGTGTCACAAGGCAGTTTGCGACGCCAAGGCTGAATCATGGGAAGACGGGCTATTGGCGCTTGAGCAGACCGGGGATGCCCCGACAGGAGATGTCGATCCAGCCGACTTCCACCGAGCGGTCGCGCAAATCTGCAGGGCTGCGTATCAATCGGAGGGAAATGAAACGCTGGGAAAACGCGCAATCAAGGCGTGTCAAGAAGCGCTGGCGATAACCGGCAAGGACAAAGAGATTTCGCGATGGCTCAAGTCGTTGCAATCAACCGTCGGCGAAGAAACCGTAGAAAATAAACCAAAGGGCAAGAGGTGGTGGCAACGCTAATACATTCGTAGGGTGGGCACTGGCCACCATTCTTCTGTGGGATCTCTATCGCACTCATCATCCATTCGCTTGATCCCTCTGGGGCTAAAAGACTCACACTTTCAAGGAATTGCAGTTTCGTGTTCGGCCTGCCGGTTTGGGGGTTTACAACGAGAAATTGGACAAATAATGCGTAAATTTTCCTAACTTTATCCCAATGGGCACTGCCCACCATTCTTCCAATCCAAACCACCATTCCTTGTGCTAATCCAAAACGCGTTACCCCTCCGACCCGCGCACCGCGCAATTGCCATCAAAGTAAACCGGATCCGGCTTCACCCACTCCTCCGCGCCATCCTCCCAAATTTCGCGTTTCCAGATTGGCACGACCTGCTTGAGCCGGTCCATGGCGTATTTGCACGCTTCGAATCCGTCCCTACGGTGCGGCGACGCCACGGCAACCGCAACGCTCACCTCGCCAATTTCCAGGCGTCCGACGCGATGGATCATGGCGACGCGGTCAATGCCCCATTTCTCTTGAATCTCTTGACCAATCTCCGCCATCTTTTTTTCCGCCATGGGCGCGTAGGCTTCATATTCGAGGCACATCGTTCTGCGTCCGCTTGTGTTGTTCCGCACGGTGCCCAAAAAATGGACGATTGCCCCGGCATGATCAGCCTCCACCGCGCGAATGACACTCTGAGGCGAAATGACCTCGCGAGTAATCTTAAACATCTTGACCTCCCGTCACGGGCGGAATCAGCGCCACCTCATCACCTTCCGAGAGTTGCGTTGTCTCCGTCGCGTACTCCCAATTCACGGACATCTGCATCACCTGATAAAACTCCGTAATCTCGGGCCATTCCTCCTCGAGGCGATCGAGAATATCTCTCAAAGTCGCCCCTTCCGGCAACTCCATCTCCTCTTCCTCTCTCCCCAACTCTTCGTGACACACGGCAAAGTATTTTACTGTAACTTTCATGAACTCTCCTTACGCAGGCGTATTGTTGACATCTCTCATGATCTGAGCGCTCCCACTGGAGATAATTATACCCCATTTGAGATTTGAACACAAAAGAAAAACGGGGGAAGCCCTATGCCTTGAAACCGATCAAACGAATGAACAGTGAGTGCGATAGAGATCTCCGCGATCTCCCGATCGCGACATGCGTTCCCCGTAGATGCGGTTTCCAACCGCATCTACCGCCAGACGCTTGAAAACACGCAATTTTCAGCGGCGTGAAGAATACAAGAGCCGGCAGTTTGTAGTTGCTCAATTCATTGAGCGCCTCCGATTGATTGTAACATTCCGATTTTGAAATGGAATTACACGGCAACGTTGTTCGACACGTCTTCGTCATCCGTGCAATTATCCCTCTCAAGATCTTCAGCCATTCCCGTACGAACCGGAGGGCAACACCAGCACCTTCACCGAGCCGTGTTCATCGCGCCCGGCAGCTACGGCAAACGCCTGTTGAATCTCCTCAAGCGGAAAACGGTGCGTGATAAACGGCACGGGATCGAGTTTGCCCGCTGCCATCAAGTCGATCGCAATCTGAAATTCCCGTTTTCCGTCTCGCCGACCGTAACAGAATGACCACGTCACGGTCAACTCGCGCTTTCTTGCGTATCGCGTGTCCAACTCAAGCGGGGCGGTGTGTCCGCCGACCATGCAAATACGCCCCCGTATGGCGGCAATCTCCAACGCTTGCCGGAGCGTTTGCGCCCTTCCGCCGACCGCCTCGAAGACTAGATCCGCGCCCCGACCATCCGTCCACGTTTTGACCGCCTCGACCGCGTCGGTTGCGTCTACGTTAATGGGGAGGATACCCATTGACGCTTTGGCGATTTGCAGCGGCGCCTCCGGTTTGCCCAAGACGGCGACCGACGCCGCGCCAGCCACTTGCGCCATCTGTGCCAGCGCCAAACCGACGGGACCGCTGCCGATGACCGCCACGCAGTCGCCCGGACGGACGGGCGCCATTGACAAGGCGTGAACGGCTACGGCATAGACTTCAGCCATTGCCCCCGCCTCGAACGACACCTGGTCAGGCAATTCATAGACGTTATCCTCCGGCGCGACCATATACTCGGCAAATCCACCGCTGAAAACGTTGCCGAGACGCCTCCCTCTTGATCCGCCGACATGTATGAGTTTTGAACACAAATTGTAATTGCCGTTCAGACACTCCGGGCAATTGTTGCATGGGACTGTCGGCTCGACGGCGACTCGATCACCAATCTGCCATTGACGAGCCGCCTTGCCGACCCCGGCGACTCGTCCCGTGAGTTCGTGTCCGCCTGTCGCGGGCGAACGCGGCGCTTCCGGCTGATGGTGATAACCGTGCAGGTCGCTGCCACAGATGCCGGTTGCTTGGACTTTGACGAGTACCTCGCAATCCATCGTCTCCGGTTCCGGCACAGTCTCGACTCGAATATCTCTGCCTCCATAAAAACGCGCAGCTCTCATCTGTTCCTCCGGGGTTAATTTGCCTGTATATCCCGTGACAAGCGCCAACATGACCTCGAATGCCAGCCCGCCTGTCAACGGAGATTTGGACCATTGTCTGAACCAAGATTGTGATACAATAACGGTCAAATTGCAAGCAAAATTCCCATGGCGGCGAGAAAATTATCCCCCTAGATTTTGAATTCGTATGATACTATACTCCGCGCTGTCAAAAATTGCGTCTTTTGTAGGATCAAACGAGTGGATAGCGAGCGCGATAGAGATCCCCGCGATCTCCAGGTCGCGACATGCGTTCCCGGTAGGTGCGGTTTCCAACCGCACCTACCGCCAGACGCCTAAAAACGCTCAATTTTCAGCAGCGTGAAGTATAATTCGCAATCAATGATTTACAAGAGCTGTCGGTTTGTAGTAGTGCAATTCATTGAAGATCTCTATCGATCAAGCGAACGGATAGTGAGTGCGATAGAAAATCCTACTCATTATCCATTCGCTTAATCGTCCCGCATCGGCTGGATCGCCTAATTCAGACCGCCCGTCGGATTTGGCAATCCAAAGTAGTAGAATCAAACGACCGAATGGAGAGTAGGATTTACTATCGCACTCGTTATCCACTTGCTTGATCGATAGAGATTCTCCGTGTGCCGCGCACACCCTACAAACTCCCCACTCTCCACTAGCCACTCATCACTGCTTCCATCCTTCCAATCTTCCTTATGCCAAAAACCAGACGCGTTTCCCCTGATTGCCAAGAAGTCTTATTGACTTTATAGGGCTTTGTAAGATATACTGTAATATGTGACTGAGTCAGAGGGATTCACATTCAAGGTAAGTGTAACAGGCGCTAACTTCGTTGTGCCAATCGGTTCTCCCGAATCGTGTTGATGGTTTTTGGTCGGCAGCCCCCTGCTATTACGCGGATGGACAGTCAAAGGCTTGTAGTTCGGCGATTTGGCGCCGCTGGGAATCATTGTCACCGCCCGCTGAATAGGGCTACTACAGTCAATTCTATTTTTATCGTCCCTCTACTTTCAGTTTCTTGTTTAGGATGGAGGTTTCACCCACATAATGCAAAAAGCAAGTGATTTGGGTGTCACGAGGAAAGGCCGTTCCGTCGTGACACAGAACAAACAGTTTCGAGTAGAGTTCAATCTCTCAAAGGGGACATGGGACTATGTAGATTCGACAGGACATACGATTATTAGAAATGCGTACACCAGGATTGTGCTACAGGATGGCACCGCGCTCGCCACTTCACAGCCCGATGCGAAGCGCGAGTTTATTGCCGATCCCGCCGAGTCGGATGAGCTCGGCCCATATCAACCGCTGAAAGTCTCTTGCCAATCGGACGCGAAGCGCCTGCGGATTAACGTGTACCTAAAGTGCTACACCAAATCGCCGCACATTATTATGGCGGTCGGTGTCGAGAACCTCGGCGAGGCGAATATAGCGTTGGATCGAATCACCGTTATCGGCGTGTCATCGCTCAATCCGGACGCGCGCGGCGGCGTCTACCTCGGAGGAATCCCCTCGGATTACCATCTCTTTCTAAATGTGAATCCGTCTCTCAACCAAGGGGTAAGGAAGATTTACGACGGTTTCAGCATAAACAAGAAAAACTCGACGCAAGCGTGTTACGATGGCGTTCTCTACGACACGAATAGCGAGCGCTCTTTGGTTTTCGGCTTTCTCAGCGCCCATAAATGGTGGTCGACTATTGATGTCGGATACGATTCTCAGACACAAAAGGATCAGAAAGATAAGGGAATTGACGGGTGGGCATTGCGCCACCGGTGCGAACATCAAGCCTGCGCGCCGGGCGACGAGATGAAGTCGGAATCCGCGTATCTCAATTTTTGCGATTCCCCCACGGACGCCTATCAAGTTTACGCGGAAACGGTGGCAAAGCGCATGAATGCGCAAACGCCGGAACGCGCCTTCTCCGGTTGGAACCCCGTGCGTCCCGGTAAGAAAAAACGCGTTGATGCCGCGTATGTTTTGGGTCAAGTCAACCAGATTTCACAAAATCGATTGTTCTTTCCGCCGCAACCCGGCAGCCTTGAATACATTCAGCTCGAAGATGAATGGCAGCGGTCAATAGGCAGCAACGCCGTACACCCGCAACACTTCCCGGATGGCATGAAATCTGTTGTAGACAAAATCCACGCCAAAGGCTTGAAAGCCGGAATCCGATTCGATCCGTTCAGCGTGGCGACAGACTCAAATTTAATCAAAGAACATCCCGAATACTTCCTGAAGAATCGTGACGACAAACCGGCTACAATGACGCTGGAAGACGGTACGAAAGTCGCATTGTTGGACGTTTCTCAGCCTGCGGCGCGAGCGAACATACAGAAGCGTCTCCGCCAGATTGTCGACGAGTGGGAGTGCGATCTTGTCAAGGCGAATCTGTTGTCCTATACGATTGGACCATTGGCGGAATTCGGCGATTTTCTTTGGCGCGACAAATCGATCACCTCTATTGAATTGTACCGCCTCGGAATCCAGTTATTGAATCAAGTTATCCGCGAGAGTCCGAGGGAGGCGAGACTTGAGGCGCAGAATGCGTGCTCTGTGCCAAGCATAGGCGGCTTCGCGCTGAACTATTCGCTCGCCACCAACGGCAGCCATCTAGGCAGTGGGCTTTGGAACGATTCGCGCGGGTTGAAGCACGTCATAAGCGCCCATGCCGCCTATTTGTCAATGCACAACACCGCCTGGGCAAATGAGTTCGGGGCAATCGCCATCAATGAACCGCGCCCCATCAACGAAGTTATCGTCGCAATGACCGCCGCGGCGCTGAGTGGCGGGATGATGACATGCGCCGACGAGTTTTCCTCATTGAACCCGGCGCGTGCGGAATTGTTGGCGAAACTGTTTCCACTGACCGGAAAGTCGGCAACCCCGATTGATCTGTATCGGAATAGATTTCCGCAGATCTGGAATATGCAGGTGCAGGCATCCTTCGATTCTTGGAATGTGTTGGGCGTGTTCAATTGGAGAGACCAAGTCGATGATGTCGATCTGGACTTGGGCGCGCTCGGTTTGGATCCGTCCAAATTCTATCTCGTACACGACTTTTGGAATCGACAGTACTTGGGCGTCGTGCGGGGTCGGGTAGCCGTATCGGATATGCCGTCACGCTCGGCGCGGCTGCTTTGTTTGCGCGCCGAACGCGATACACCCCAACTGATTTCCACGGACATTCACTTCACTCAGGGCGGCGTAGAGATTCTTTCGGCGGGCTGGGATCGGAAAAGTCAAAGTTTTCTCACTGTCTGCAAACCGCCTCGACACGGAAAAGGCACGGTATTCATTCATGTGCCGGAGGGGTATGTCCCCGCCGGAACCTCCTGTTTCGGCGCAAATTATCAGTACAGTTTGAACCCCCCGATTTACGAATTGACCTTCAGCCCGACAAACGAGTTGGTACACGCCAGTGTACGCTTCGAAAAAACATCGGGGTAACTGTTTGGATCAGCCAAAAATAGTGACAGAATTGAATTGGCATGTATTGCTCCCGACTATCGGCAGGCGGCATCCCTTGATTATACGTGGGAATCTTGATTATGCGTGGGAACCTTGATTATGCGTGGGAACCTTGATTATGCGTGGGAACCTTGATTATGCGTGGGAACCTTGATTATGCGTGGGAACCTTGATTATACGTGGGAACCTTGATTATATGTGGGAGGGGCATCTTGCCCCGACGTGGAAGCGATGCCCTGGCATAATTGACTTTCGTTGCATAATGATTGAATGCGTTGATTTGTTGTGAACACGAGAAATCGGGGCAAGGGAATCTCTCTATCGCAGTCACTATTCGTTCCTTTGATCCCCTCCCACTAGGGGTGTCCCTCATATATTGGGTACATGGACGGACTCGCTTTCGACTGTGGAATAAAACGATTGCTCTGCATTCTCTGCAATAAATCAATGGATTAAACAGTTATACCTCGGGTTAGCGGCAGTGAACATGGATGGCTGGTTAGAAGTTGAAAGGAGCGAGTTGGAGCGTGCCGGACAGTGGCGTTCGCTGCGTTCCGTGATGAGCGCTCCGGCGGGTTCCGTTCTCCTTGACGGTCGCGAGGTAATCTCGCTCGCCTCAACCAATTACCTCGGTCTGAGTACCCATCCTCAGGTGATCGAGGCGGCGATCGAAGCGACACGCGAATACGGCGCCGGCGCAAGCGGCTCGAGACTCATCGCCGGCAACAGCCACCTTTACGAGGTACTTGAGTCGAAGATTGCGGCGATGTTGAACGCCGAAGCCGCTTTAGTTTTCAGTTCCGGCTACCTGGCGAACATCAGCGCGATTCCCGTCCTAGTCGGTGAGGATGATCTCATCCTCAGTGATGAACGCAATCATGTCAGCCTCATAGAGGGCTGCCGTCTCGGCAGAGCCGAGAAGCGGATTTATCGGCACTGCGATCCGGCGCACCTGAAAGAACTCCTCTCCGAATCCTCGAAATTTCGGCGTCGGCTGATTGTGACCGATGGCGTTTTCAGTATGGATGGGGACTTTCCGCCTCTCGCCGATTTCTGCGACATAGCCGAGGCTTACGATGCGATGTTACTGGTGGATGACGTACACGGTTTCGGAATTTTCGGGCAGTCTGGCGGCGGCGTCGTGGATTACTTGGGGTTGGGCGATCGCGGAATAATCCGGATCGGGGCGTTGAGCAAAGCGGTGGGCGGTACCGGGGCATTTGTGGCGGGAAGTCAAGCGCTGATTGATCTATTGATTAATCGGGCGCGCGGCTTTATCTTCACCACGGGTCTCCCGCCCGGCTCATTGGCGGCGGCGGCGGTCGCGATTGATTTAATCCGATCCGATTTTGAACTCCGCCAACGCCTGTTTACAAACGTACATACCCTTAAAACCGGCCTATCGGAGGCGGGATTTCAACCGTCCGCCAGCGAGACCCACATCCTGCCGTTAATCTTGGGCGAGGCGCGAAGAACGACGCAGTTCGCCGAAGCGCTGCTAAAAGAAGGAGTTTTTGCGCCCGGCATCCGTCCTCCGACCGTGCCGATGGGTACCAGCCGCCTGCGAATCACGCCGACCGCAAGCCACACGCCCCGGGAATTGGAAAGAGCGCTTGAGGCGTTTGTCGCGGCGCGAGATTCCACCGCGCAATCCCGCTAGGTTGGAAGAAAGGACATACTTGACTGTAGGAGCGATCTCCAGGTCGCGACTTGCTTGAAGCGTTTGTCGCGGTTCGGGATTCCACCGCGCAATCCCTCTAGGTTGGAAGAAAGGGGCATACTTGACTGTAGGAGCGATCTCCAGGTCGCGACTTGCTTGAAGCGTTTGTCGCGGTTCGGGATTCCACCGCGCAATCCCTCTAGGTTGGAAGAAAGGGGCATACTTGACTGTAGGAGCGATCTCCAGGTCGCGACTTGCTGGCGCCGCGTAAGTCCCGTTAGCGATCATTATTACTGAGTCAAGAAGTGCAATTATACTTTGCGCTGCCGAGAATTGCGTGTTTTCAAGCATCTAGTCCGTAGGATCAAGCGAATGAATAATGAGTGCGATAGAGATCCGCTGGGTTTCCAATCGCACCTGCCGTGAACGCACGTCGCGACCTGGAGATCGCTCCTACAAAAAGACGCAGTTTCTAACAGCATGGAGTATATATCCGACGCAAGGTACAGTATGAGTAAGCCGCGACCATCGCAGGATTACTTTCCACTCATCGCTAACCACTCTCCACGAGTCACTGCTTCTTGGCTCTCCACTGTCTTTTCACACATTCTCCTTGACTTTTGCCCCCGGCGTCGCTAAGATATTTACCGATACTCCCCGCTAACCACTGCTCTCGCCATGCAAGGAGCCCATGAATGAAAAATACCGATTCCGAAATGCGGAAACAGTTTACGAAGGACGGGTTTTGCGTCTTCAGAAATATCCTGGAACCCGAGCTAATCGATAAACTGAGACATGTAACCGATGATGTACTCGCCCGGCAAGATGAAGAGCACTTCACGCGGCAGCGCTCCACGGGTAGCATGGTGATGATTGATTGGGAGATGGCGTATCGGTATGATGCCATCGCTGAACTCATCGTTCACCCCAAAATGCTGGAGGGCCTAGCTGAACTGGGATTCGCGCAGCCCAAGTTTGGGCATGGTCGAATCATCAGCAAACCGCCGCATAGCCCGCGGCTGTTTTGGCACGAGGATGGCAGGTTTTGGGACGATCCGGTGAGTTATACGACTCAGCCTATCCAGTGTTTTCTGATGTACTATCTCGTGGACACCGCGCCGGAGAACGGTTGCTTGCGGGTAATTCCGGGCTCGCACCTGAAGCGGCACGCGTTGCATGACCAAGTTCCGGAGCGCCACACCGTAAAATTGAACACCTACGCCGATCCGGATCACGTCGCGTTCCAACATGCGGAAGGCGAGATTGACGTGCCGCTGAAGGCGGGGGACGCCGTGATGGGTTACGGCACGCTGTTTCACGCCGCTCATGCCAACCGGACGGATCGGCGCCGGACAGGGCTTACGATGTGGTATTATCCCGACTTCGTCGACCTTCCCGAATCCACCCAAGCCACGGTGGCGTCGTTGGAGACCGAAAGCCAAATCACCGAGCGTTCGCCGGGACGAACGCAGCGCTTGATGGAGCCGCTCAGGATTTTGTACGAGGGTGATGCCGAGCCAATCCCGCAGCAGTGGACGCCGGGAGAGGATTTACGATAAGCGTTACTCGAGCCGCCCGTAGGAGCGATCTCCGAATAGCGATTCCTAACAAGTCGAGATGGCATTTTTCGGAATCGGTGCGGTTAGAAACCGCACCTACGGGGAATGCGGGTCGCGATCGGGAGATCGCCCCTACAGTTGCAACGGAATACTTATGAGTCTATTCATTTAGTTAGCGCCCTCCGACTTCAAAGGAGATTTTCATGACCGATGACAAGCGCCCCAATATTCTATTGATTCTTAACGATGACATGGGTTATTCCGACCTCGGTTGCTACGGCGGCGAGGTGTGGACGCCGAACCTAGATAGATTGGCACATGGCGGGCTGCGATTCACGCAATTCTACAACACGGCGCGTTGCTGCCCGTCGCGGGCGTCGCTGTTGACGGGTTTGCACCCGCACCAAACCGGCGTCGGACACATGATGACCGATGACGGACTTGAGGGGTATCGCGGGGATTTGAATCGCCGGTGCGTGACGATTGCCGAAGCGCTCGGCGCGGCGGGTTATCGCACCTACATGAGCGGGAAGTGGCACATTTCGCGTCACCAACGACCCGAAGGCCCCAAACACAGTTGGCCTCGCCAGCGGGGGTTCGACCGATATTTCGGAATGCTCTCGGGCGGCGCGAATTACTGGAAGCCGCATACACTCACCCGCGGGAACGATTGGATTCCGCCCGACGAGCTCCCGGACGGATTCTTCTTGACGGATGCGATTAGCGATGAAGCGTCGGGATTCATTCGAGACCATCACGCAAAATCGCCCGACGATCCCTTCTTTACCTACGTAGCCTACACGTCGCCGCATTGGCCGCTGCACGCGCACGAGGAGGACATCGCCCGTTATGAGGGCAGATTCTCCGCCGGCTGGGATGCGCTGCGTGAGGAACGCCTGCAACGTATGCGCGAGATGGGGATCTTGGAGGATTGCTGGGAATTGAGTGATCGAGATGCGTCTCAACCGCCGTGGTCGGAGGCGCGGCATAAGGAGTGGAATCAGCGGCGTATGGAGGTTTACGCGGCGCAAATTGACCGAATGGATCAGGGCATCGGGCGGATCATCGGTACGTTGGAAGCCACGGGTCAACTGGATAACACGCTGATTCTCTTCTTGGCGGACAACGGCGGGTGCGCCGAAGAATTGGGCGGACCGAACACGCGAATCAGGCGAGATCGTCCCGTCTCGCCGCCATTGACGCGCGACGGGAGACCGGTCAGCACGGGGAACGACCCGACAATTATGCCGGGACCGGAAACGACATATCAGAGTTACGGCGTGCCCTGGGCGAACCTGTCAAACACCCCGTTCCGCGAGTACAAGCACTGGGTGCATGAGGGCGGCATTAGCACGCCGTTCATCGCGCATTGGCCCAAGCGAATTACGGACGCGGGCGAGTTTCGGCGTCAACCGGGGCAGTTGACGGACGTGATGGCAACGTGTCTCGAGATCGCAGGCGCGGCGTATCCCGATGAGAACGACGGGAATCCGACTTATCCGCTAGAGGGTACGAGCTTGGTCCCCGTCTTTGATAACCGGGATAACGGCAAAGGTGTGTTGTACTGGGAGCATGAGGGGAACAAAGCCGTCCGTCGGGAGAATTGGAAACTTGTCACGAAGTATCCGGGGGATTGGGAGTTGTACGACATGGAGGCTGACCGCACGGAGTTGGAGAATCTGAGCGGGAAATGCCCCGACATCGTGAAAGAGTTGAGCGGGCTTCACGACGACTGGGCGGATCGGTGCCATATTCAGCCGTGGAGGGATATTTTGGAATCGCGCGAAAAGCCGAAAATGTAGGAGCGATTTCCAGGTCGCGACTTCCTGTCAGGAACAAAGAGGATTTCATATTCGATTTGATAATTGCAGATTTGTACACCTCAGGCTCGGGGGTGATTGCGCTGGGGAATAGAGAGGTTACCATGTCTACACTTGACTGGATTACTATAGAGGGCTTCAAGAGTATCAAATCTGTTGAGGAGTTGGAGATCCGGCCAATCAATGTCTTGATTGGAGCGAACGGCGCCGGAAAGTCAAACTTCCTAGAGGTTTTTTCGTTTCTTAACGCCATACGCCTAGGAGGACTTCGAGACTATGTCATGCGGGCTGGCGGGGCAGACAAGATACTTCACTTCGGTTCAAAGGTAACTCAGTATTTAAGTATTGGAACCAGTTTCGAGAATGAAAAGAGAGAGTATAATATAGTGTTGGCTCCGGACGATGCCGATCGTATGTTTCCTTCCAGTGAGGGGGTAAGAACTTCGGTCAAACAGGAGCAGATTTTCGATGGGTTCGATTCGACAGATTACGGGATCAGCGGGCGGGGCGGCGAGGCGGGTATTTACAACTCAAAGGACAAATCCAGTGCAATTCCTCGCGTTCGAGAACACTTGCTTCAATGGCGAGTGTACCACTTCCACGACACCAGCGCGTCGTCACCCATAAAGAAAACTGTGGCCCTAAACAACAATCGTTTCTTGCGGCATGACGGCTCGAATCTCGCCGCTTTCCTTTACTACTTGCGCGAGGTACATGGACGCGCGTATGACATGGTACGACGCACTATGCGACTGGTTGCGCCATTCTTCGACGACTTTGTCCTTGAACCACTCGCGTTAAATGAAGATACGATTCGCCTTGAATGGCGGCACCTTGGATCGGACGGCTATTTTGATGTCTCGGCTCTGTCCGACGGATCGCTGCGATTCATTGCTTTGGCAACCTTGTTGCTGCAACCGAGAGAACTGCGCCCTTCGGTAATTCTATTGGACGAGCCGGAACTGGGCTTGCACCCTTCCGCAATTACAATTCTTGCATCCCTTATTAAGCAGGTTTCCGTGGAAACCCAGATTGTCCTTGCCACGCAATCCTCTTTGCTCTTGGACCATTTCACGCCGGAGGACGTGCTCGTGGCAGAACGTGTGAAAGGAGCCACCCAATTCGCCAGACTAGATGGAGAGAAACTGAAAATCTGGCTTGAGGACTATAGCCTTGGTCAACTATGGGAGAAAAATGAGTTTGGTGGCAGACCGACTCCGGAGTTCATCGGTCAGGGGGCAGTGCCATGACGAGTTTGCTCGTTCATGTTGAGAACGGGACAAACAGTGTTCGGGATTGGGTGAAGACAGTGTCTTGGGTTTTGAGTATGTAGCGATAGCAATCAGATATATAATTTTCTATGAGGAATCGACTATGAAGACTAAGGATGCTCTTGAAATAGAGGTGACCAACTTCGGCCCGATTGTCGAGGCAAATGTCGATCTGCGGCCCCTGACCGTATTGGTCGGTCCGAGCAACACCGGCAAGACCTATCTAGCCATCATGATTTACGCATTGCACCGCCTATTTAGAGGTTCAGAAAGAAGAGTTCCCTCGCGCTGGCGTGGTGTATCTAGGCGTTATCCACCTCACGACTGGAGTAATGCCCAGACGAACCGGTTGGTTTCCTCGGATGCCAACGTCAAACTATTACTTGATTGGGCGCTAGAGTTATACACACAAACGGAGGTGAAGGAAACTACGGGGACGTTTCCGGCGCCGTTGCCCGAAACCATCTCCTCACTAATCCAACCACTTTTCGATCCTAAAGGTGGTTTTGACGATATTTCAAATGCTGAATTTGCTCGTTGTTTTGGTCTCCGATCGCCTGCACAATTGATTCGTAGCCCCGGTGCAACAGGAGCGCAGGTCGTCCTTCGGAGACACGTTGACAAAAAGAGAAAAGGCGAGGCCCCTTTTGCGTATAAGTTCGACATATCAAAGCAGGGACGAATTCGGTTTTCAACTTCAATTCCAGCAGCCAAACAACTTTGTTATGGTCGCGACATCCTTGAGCAAATGAAGTGGGAGTTTCAAGTGCAGATCTCGGAACTTGATGATGTAGATAGACAGTATCTCGCGTTTAACTTGATTAATGACCTCGTGGATAGTATTTTCCCTTATGTTGTTGGACCAGTAGGTTTCCCTGCCCATTACCTCCCTGCAGACCGCGCGGGGGTGATGCACGCCCATCGCGTGGTGGTCAGCGCTCTAGTCGAGAGCGCGGCAAGTGCTGGCATTCGCCCCGCATCTCCGGTACCAATGCTATCGGGGGTACTAGCTGATTTCTTGGAGCAGTTAATTGCATTAGGTGATTTTTCACCTGATGAACATCAACGGAGGGACAATCTTGCTACCCACTTGGAAAAAACACTACTCGGAGGTACGGTACACCAGGAGGAAAAAACCAAGTTTGCTGGGGCTATTCCCTCGTTCTCCTTCCGTCCGAACGGCTGGAAGGAGAGTCTACCAATGATGCGCACTTCGTCAATGGTTTCCGAATTGGCCCCAGTGGTGTTGTACCTGCGTCATGTCGTTCGAAAAGGTGATGTGCTGATTATTGAGGAGCCGGAATCCCATCTTCACCCCGAAATGCAGGTCGAGTTCACGCGCTTTCTTGCGTCTGTCGTGCGCTCAGGTGTCCGAATCATCATGACAACGCATAGCGAGTGGGTGCTTGAGGAACTCGCCAATCTAATACAGGCATCGGAGCTTAGCGAATCCCAGAGGGAGGCAATCAACGGCAACGACATCGCGCTCCGTGAAGACGAAGTTGGCGCCTGGTTATTCCAATCCAAGAAACGCCCCAAGGGCTCGGTCGTGCAAGAAATCCCGCTGAATCGGGAATCAGGAACGTTTGGCGCCGGCTATGACAAGGTCGCTGTTGATGTCTATAACCGGTGGGCTGAGATATCTAGCCGGACGAATGAAGGCGGGGGCAAATGAGCAATCTCTCAGAAGTGGTCCGTGCGAACGTTTCGAAGAACTGTTTAACGACGAAGTGCCAGAAAAAGCGATGTAAAGTAAATCTCCCAAAAAGAGATATGCCGTTTATCGTTGTAGACATGGACCACGCAGAATCGCCGGTTTCAAATGATGAAACACGCTGTGATTATCTCTTCATTGGTGAATGTAACGACAAAGACTGGGTGGTACCCATAGAATTGAAAGGCAAGCCTCGGGCAAAGCAGATTGTCGCGCAACTTCAATCCGGCGCCCGCGTCGCAGATAAAATCGTTCCGAAGCGCGCGATGGTAAAATTCAAACCCGTGGCTGCCTATGATGGTCAATTCAAGCGAGCCGAGGTCGATGCTTTCAGGGATAGTAAGAATAAGGTTAAGTTTCGGCAGCAAAGTGAACTAGTTCTCCTGCGCGAACGTGTAATCAGTTTGGAGAGAGTCCTTTAGCTATCCAAGGCTCTAATACTTTCAAATTGCCAACATCTTCACCGACTAATTTGCCGATACATGGCAATTGTTACCACCGAAGATCGGATTGAAAACAAGAGGCACAGAATGGAAAAAGAAATGAACCCCCCAACCACGGACGCTCAAATTCCGACTCGTCCAAATGCCAAGATTTCGGTAAAGGATTTTGGTCCCATCGCGAGCGGCACCGTCGATTTGCGGCCCCTTACGGTGTTCGTCGGTCCGAGCAACACCGGCAAGACCTATTTCGCTATTCTGATCTATGCCCTGCACCAGATGCTGAATGGATTTCCGAGACTTCCCGTTATGTACCCTTATCGCCATCGTTTGGGGGACGGTTTCCTTTATAGTAAATCTTTGTGGACGGATGGAAACCTGCGGGAAGAGGAATTCCGAGAAGTTCTCGAAAAGTTGGAGACTGAGGGGCGCCCCTTCAGATTCATGGATTTACCTGAAGGTGTGCGCGTTGAAGCAGAGACAGCTCTCAAGGATCCCGAGTTGTTCGGCACATTTTTGAGGACAGAACTTGAGCGTTGTTTCGATCTTGAGTCTGTTTCCGATCTGGTTCGACAGTCCGGCCCCCCCGATGGCTTGAGCGTCTGCCTAAACGTCAGCGAGGAGGGTCGGCGCCTCTGGCATTTGAACATGGGAATTTCCGCATCGGGTATTGGCGCGGATGGAAAAATTGAAGAGATGGCGCCTCTTCTCAAGCGAGGGATGGCTTCGGAATCACCGCCCCACCGGAATTTGAGCCGAATCAGCGAGTCAATCAAAGCGAGGTTGGGGATTGGCTCCTTAGGTAAACGCGAGGATTTAATTATAGATTTTTTTGAAGAACTCTTGAACGTAGCCACTGCCGACGGACGAGGTGGGACGCATTACCTGCCGGCTGCCCGGAGTGGCATCATGCAGAGCCATCGGGTTATCGCAAGCTCCCTCGTGGCGCGCGCTACTCGCACGGGGACAGAACGCTTTCCCGTAACCCCCACCCTATCGGGCGTAACGGTGGATTTCATGCAACGACTCATCCATTACGAAGACGAACATTCCGCCGACGAACTCATGAAAAACCTTGCCGATACGCTCGAACGTGAAGTGCTTGACGGAAAGATACGTGGCAATACGTCTTTGGCGGGGGGAATTCCGGATTTCGTGTACCAACCACGGAAAACGGAGGAGAATATCCGCTTGACTCGTACATCGTCCATGGTGACCGAGCTCGCTCCCGTTGTGCTACTCCTCCGCAACGCCGTTGCCCGTGGCGATATGCTCATAATTGATGAGCCGGAAGCCCATCTTCATCCCGCCGCTCAGACCGAGATGGCGAAGACGCTGGGACGTTTGGCGCGCGCTGGCGTGCAGGTGATCGTCACAACGCACAGCGACTGGCTGCTTATGGAAATTGGAAACCTGATACGTGAAGGGGAGTTGGAAGAAAAAACCGGTGAGCCAATTGGTGAACAGCCTCTTCCGAGTTCACTCCAGTCGAGCGATGTGGGGGTTTGGCTATTCCGCGACGATGAAACCTCGGCAGGGTCGACGGTGAAGGAAATCCCGTATGACCGCATTGAAGGCGTGGAACCCAGGGAGTATGAAGATGTGGCTGAAGCGCTTTACAACCGTTCGGCAGACTTACAGAATCGCCTCTCGGAAACCGCGAAAGGGGGCGGCTACCGAGATGAATGAGATTCTTGAGGCGATCCGGTCTCGGGTGGGCGAGGAAAATCTTTGTGATTCGTGCGAAGAAAGTGGCTGCAAGGCTTCCCTAGAAGATGTGCCTCTGTCTCGAGTGCTGGTAGACGCAAACAGAGCATTCGAGGCTCACCAAATTGCAGGAAACCGATGTGATTGTATCCTTTTCTTCATGAATTCTGACGAAGGTTCATTCTTTGCGGTTCCAATTGAGCTCAAGAATGGAAATGTCGACGCATCGGAGGTGTTCGCGCAATTGCAACAGGGGGCGAATTTCGCTGATCGCTTCGCACCGAGAAGCCGCAACTCTATTTGCCGTCCGATTCTTATTCATGGCCCCGGCATTCACAAAAGCCAACAGAAGAAACTTAACCGCGCAAAAATTCGTTTTCGCGGGGCTGACTGCACTATAGAGAGAGGTCGCTGTGATCGTCCCAGGAATCTGGCAAATGCCCTCCCGATGTGATCTGAGTGTTTATGCCAATGTCCGGGCCAGATTGACAACCCATGCAATAATAGGCTGCAAGAGTGTTTTTTCGATCAATGGCTTGCGTTCTCCTAAATCTTCCGTTATGTATGAATCGGCGATTCCATCAAGTATGGGGGGCAGTGCCCACCCCACGCGGATGGCAAGTTCTCTAAAATGACCGTACATCAATGGAGCGAATTAAAGTCGCGAATTGGAGATTGCTCCTACAAGAAATGCTCGGTAAAGCGGTCATACGCAGGCACAAACTGGACAGTTTGTGCTATACTATCGTAACATCTCAACAACGAAATCAGCAACCACAACGGAGGCTATCAGATGCGAAAATTTACTGTAATCACATTCGCCACGCTTGCCATGGCGTTTAACCTGTTCCTGTCATTCTCAACGGCGCATGCCCAGGCGGCGCCCGATCCCGTTCTCTACTTTAACCCCCTCGCAACCAATCAGAAAGCGGGTGACAAAGTTTGGAGAAACGCCGGCGCCGCTGGCGGAGAATTGGAAAGGACCGGCAACCCACAATTGGAAGAGGGTGTCACCGAGATTAAAGACATCGGGTTTAAACAAGAAAGCAAATGGTATACCACGGATACATCCGGTTCGACGTTCAGCAATGCCGCGCCCGGGGATGATGTCCCTGTTATCAACCTTGAAGACTTCACGATGGGACTGCTGTTGAGAATAAACGGCGGCTTAATCGCGCAAGAGCATCATCTTGTCGGACTGCAGGCGAATCCATGGGAACAGGTCCAAAACGTGCGGATATGGCTGGACGATAACGGAGGCGGATTCGATAATGTCAGCATTGCCCAGGGCGCTGTCGGCGCACGCGCCGATCTTCGCGTCGGTCAGACGCAGATGACGTTCGCGCGAGGCAAGTGGCATTGGACACATCTAGTCTTTGAAAGTGGGGATACTCTCACCGGCTACATCAATGGCGAGAAAGTTTCCGAGAGTCGGATATCGGTAAAGTGGAACAAAAAGCACGATATGAACTTGCACGCCATCTTTTCTCACAGCCGACCCGAAGCTGTCCGAACATGCAATTGCTCGATTTCTGTCTACCGGGTGTATGACCGGGCGCTAAGCGCCGCCGAAATCGAGCAGAATGTACGAAGCTCGTTCGCGGTCGATCCGACGGGGAAACTGGCGACCACCTGGGGTGTGGTAAAGAGCCGGCTTGAATAGTAATGGCAAGCGAAATCAACCTCGTTATTTGTGATTGTAAGGAATAACGATTGTTATTCCCTACATCGTAATCGCCGAATTGGGCGGTTTGACGCGCAAGAACCGGTTTCAAGGCAAACAAAGATGTTACAAATAGGTATTCAAACAAGATTCTGAACGGAACGAGGAGGGCAAACTCCCGTGATCAGCGTGGAAGATGCGAAAGTCCGGTTGGCTGAAGAGGGCTACTGTGTGCTGGAAGGGCTGTTGGATCCGGCGGAAGCAGATCGACTCGGCGAGTTGTCGCGTCCCTGCATGAAAGCGCCCGAGCCGAATTTCTACCATCTGGGTGGCGCGCTCAACGATGTGCCGCAACTCGCCTCCCTGTGTCTCCACCCGACAATCCTTGAGATTGCGGAACATGAACTCGGCGAAGGGTTTATACTCGCAAACAACGTGGACGTCACGCTGACCGAACCCGGCGCGCCGCCGCAGCCGTTGCACGCCGACGTGCCGTTGTCTTGGATGCCTCAACCGTGGCCCTCGTTTCCGACCGCATTGCAGGTGTTCTGGATGCTCACCGATTACACCCTGGAAAACGGAGCCACGGTTGTTGTGCCGTTCAGTCACCATGCGCGGCGCCCTCCGACGCGAACCAACTATCTGCAGGAGATCTCGGTGCTGGGCCGCAAAGGATCGGCGTTCTTGATGCGCCCCGGCGTCTGGCACCGACGCGGCGAGAATACCAGCCGGCGCCAACATCGCGGCACGGTCAACATCTTTTACCTTCCAAAGTATGTCCACCGTCCCAAAGATACATGGCCCTTGGTGAAGCGAAGCGTTTACGAAATGTTGCCGGCGCGCTTGCAAGACATGACGAGCTCCACTTGATACCAATTCCTAATCAAAGAATTACACGCATCGGGTAATTGTAGTTGCCCGATTCATCGGGCGTTTGCTACACCGGTATATACTGTAAGATCAAACGAGGTAGTTGTAGGGTGGGCACTGCCCACCATCAACGCGGTCACGTTGCGCGCCAGGGGAGCCAACCATTTATCCGAAACTAATCGGAATGGTGGGCAGTGCCCACCCTACAATCACTGTTTAGGCATGCGCCGGCATCCGTAGGGGTTGGGTCTCCCAACCCGTTGGGCGAGCCCCCTACGCTTAAGCGTCGCCTAACATAACCGCCAATACACCTTGGCTGAGCGCGCGGTATACGCGTCCCTTTTTCGATTTCCTGATTGGAGAGAAATAGCTATCGATTGGTCTTTGGGGCTTGCGCCCTTCTGTAGGGAACAACAATCGTTGTTCCCTACGGCCTCATTGATAGCTCCTGATGTGCCGGCATCCGTAGGGGTTGGGTCTCCCAACCCGTTGGGCGGGGTAACTCCCCGCTACGATTAAGCGTTGCCTAACATGACCGTCAATACACCCTAACTGGGCGCGCAGTATACGCGTCCTTTTTTCGATTTCCTGATTGGAGAGAAATGGCTATCGATTAATCTTTGGGACTTACGCCCTTCTGTAGGGAACAACGATCGTTGTTCCCTACGGCTTCATTGATAGCTCCTGCTGTAGTTGCCCGATTTATCGGGCGTGGAGAGGCGTGCGGTTCGGCGATAAATCGCCGAACTACAAAGCTTTGAGCGCTCAACTGCGCAAGTCCCGAGTCTTAACGTTCAACGAGGAGTTTTATTTCATGCCAATTAACGAAGCCATGCTGCTACTTGACGAAACCTTAATCGACACCGAGAGCGGCATCCAACGCGAAGTGCAGCTCGGAGTGAAAAGCGACGTCCTCATGGAGCCCGAGGAGGACAAGCCGTGGGAATATTGCGGCCCCGGAATGAGCAAACGCATTCATCTTTACGGCACGACGCTTTACGACAGTCTTGTGGGGAAATACCGGATGTGGTATTTCGCCCGAATGGGACCGCACTGGCGCGAGCAGGCGGGCAACTATCAGATTCCGGGCTTGTACGTGCCGCGCACCGACGAGAAACCCTACAACTGCAACGGCGTCACTCAGGACAAATATGGGCGGACTTTTGCGGACAACGACCGCGGCGACCTGACCTGCTACGCCGAAAGCGACGACGGAATCAACTGGGTCAAACCGAATCTCGGCGTTTTTACGTTTAACGGCAGTCCCGACAATAACATCGTCTGGGATTTTCACGGCGCCTCGGTTTATATCGACCGCATAGAGGCGGATCCGAACAAGCGATACAAGGCAATCGGCTTTTGCCGCCGTTACCGGAATATTTTCCTTATCACGTCGCCGGATGGCATACACTGGGATGACAAGGATTACATCGAACCGGTCTCGGTTCGCGGGAACGAGGGCGCATTCAATGTTATTCGGGATTTTCACAGCCGGCTATTCCGAGCGTATTCGATTGTTCGGTTTGATGACAGGGACAAGCGCCGCGTCATCTGTTATACTGAAAGCCCCTCGCTCGAGGGGCCCTGGAAAGACTCCGTGCCCATGTTGGAGCCCACCCACTGGGACGATGAGGTCGGGCGCCGAAAATACGGCGCGCTGCGCGCCGAATTTCACAATCTGTCCGCGTTTCGGTACAATAACCTGCATATCGGCTTGGTGGGAGTGCTCTATGTGACGGCAGAGCAGATTCCCGGACAGAAAAATCAGGTGCCGTGCGACGGGTATATAGATTCGCAGATCGTGTACAGTCGCGACGGAATAAACTGGGCGCACGCCGACCGGGAGCGGACAGCGGTCATTCCTCGCGGTGAGGGAGACGCATTCGACCGGGGCATGATTATCGGAACCGCCAAGCAACCGATAATGAGGAAAAACGACATTCACTGGTATTATACCGGCTGCGAACACACGCACGGCGAAGTTAATATGGAAAAGCGCGTGAAGCGTTTGGCGCGCGCCACCTGGAAACGCCACCGCTTTGTCGCCCTGAGCGCTCGAGATGACGGAATGGTCACCACCAAGGCAGTGCCTCTGCCCGACGATGCGGCCGGTTTGGAAGTGAACGCGGATGCCAAACGCGGGCAGGTGCGGGTTGAACTTTGCGGGACGGACGGACGAGCCTTGGACGGGTTCTCTCGGGAGAGTTGTCTGCCGTTGACGCGTAATGGCCCGCGGTGGAAGGTCAGATGGCGGGGCGCCGATATTTCAACAATCCGCGGGGATGTGAAACTGCGATTTATCCTGAATCGGAGCAAACTCTACAGTTTCACATTTCTCAGACAGCAAACGGGAGCTCGATCTGATGAGGACTAACGAAAGTATGCTGCTGCTTGACGAATTTCTGATTGACTCGCAGAGCGGCATCCAACGAGAGGTGCGGCCCGGGAAAAAAAGCGACTTCGTCATGGAGCCCGACAGGGACAAACCGTGGGAATATTGCGGGGCTGGGATGAGCAAATGCGTTTGCCTGTACGGCACGACGTTTTACGATGATCTGACGGGCAAATACCGGATGTGGTACGCCGGTCGAATGGGACCGCACTGGCGCTTCGAGAGCGGAAACTATCAGATTCCGGGTTTGTATGTGCCGCGCACGGACGAGAAACCCTACAACTGCCACGGCGTGACCCGCGACACGTACGGGCGAGCCTTTGTGGACAACGACCGAGGCGACCTGACCTGCTACGCGGAGAGCGACGACGGAATCGACTGGGTCAAACCGAATCTCGGCGTTTTTACGTTTAACGGCAGTCCAGACAATAACATCGTCTGGGATCTTCACGGCGCCTCGGTGTTTATCGACCGGGAAGAGGCGGATCCGAACAAGCGATACAAGGCAATCGGCTTTTGTCGCCGCTACCGCAACATCTTCCTCATCACGTCGCCGGACGGCATCCGCTGGGACGATAAAGACAACATCAAGCCTGTCGCGATTCGCGAGAACGAGGGCACGTTTAACGTGATTTGGGATCCCCATAGCCGGAAATTCCGCGCCTATTCGATTGTTCGGTTCGACGACAGAGACAAGCGCCGCGTAATCTGTTATACTGAAAGCCCCTCTCTTGAGGGCCCCTGGAAGGACTCGGTGCCCATGCTGGAGCCGACGCACTGGGACGACGAGGTCGGGCGCCAAAAATACGGCGCGCTGCGCGCCGAATTTCACAATCTGTCCGCGTTTCGGTACAACAACGTGTATCTTGGCTTGGTGGGCGCCCTGTATGTAACCGGGGAACAGATCCCCGGAGAGAAGAACCAGATGCCGTGTAACGGACCGATCGATTCGCAAATCGTGTACAGCCGCGACGGGATAAATTGGGCGCACGCCGACCGGGATCGGACACCGGCGATTCCTCGCGGCGGCGCGGAGGCGTTCGACAGCGGCATGATTGCCGGAACCGCCACGCAGCCGATTATCGATGGAGACGAAGTGCACTGGTACTACACCGGCTGTGACTACACGCACGGCGAAACTGATTTGGACGCGAAGGTGACCCGCGTGGGGCGCGCCACGTGGCAAAGCCACCGCTTCGTCGCGCTGAGCGCGCAGGATGGCGGCATGGTCACTACGAAAGCGTTGCCTCTGCCGCGCGATGCGGCTGGTTTGGAAGTCAACGCGGATGCCGAAGCCGGGCAGATTCGAGTCGAACTTTGTGGGGCGGACGGACGGGTCTTGGACGGTTTCTCTCGGGAGGAGTGCCTCCCGTTGAGGACCGATGAGCTGCGGTGGCGGGTCGGATGGAAAGCCGCCGATATTTCAACAATCCACGGAAATGTGAAACTTCGATTTGTCCTGAATCGCAGCAAGTTGTACAGTTTCACATTCCGTAAGCGGTAGTACAATTTCGCGTGAATAACGGTGAGTATGATGCCTGGATTATCCCGTTCGCCTCTTCCGTAGGCGGATATATTCTGACCATCAGGGGGCGATGCGCGTTGCAATGCTTGGGTTATCCTGTTCACCTCTTCCGTAGGCGGATATATTCTGACCATCAGGGGGCGATGCGCGTTGTAATGCTTGGATTATACCAATCGCCTCTTCCGTAGGCGGATATATTGTGGCCATCAAGGGGTGATGCGCGTTGTAATGCTTGGATTATACCAATCGCCTCTTCCGTAGGCGGACATATTCTGACCATCAGGGGGCGATGCGCGTTGTAATGCTTCGATTACACCGATCACCTCTTCCGTATGCGGATATATTCTGACCATCAGGGGGCGATGCGCGTTGTAATGCTTGGATTATACCAATCGCCTCTTCCGTAGGCGGGGCATCTTGCCCCGCTGGCTTTGCGCGGAGACAGGCTTCTAGTTCCGCTCTATGCAAGTTGCATTCCTTGATCCGCGTAACCAATGCACTTGCATTTTAGAGCAATGGTATAAACAGGGGGTAAGATAATGGAAAACAACGTAAATTCCGGATTGCAGCCCGGATATGTGCAGGCGGGAAAAATCGATCTCTCCGGGAAGGTGGCGTTGGTCACCGGCGGGGGGCGCGGCATAGGCGCCACCATTTCGCTGGTGCTGGCGCAGGCGGGAGCGGATATCGCCATCAACCATAGCAAAAGCCCGGAGGAATCGGAACGGATTCAGGGCAAGGTTGAGGCGATGGGTCGGCGCGCCGTTGTCATTGGCGCCGATGTCGGGTATAGCGCGCAGTGTACGGCGTTGGCTCAGGGCGCGACCGAAGCGTTCGGAAGGGTGGATATCCTGGTGAACAACGCCGGGATGGGCCAGCCGAACAAGATTGTTGATACGTCCGACGAGGAATGGGACCGCGTGATGAACGTCAACGCCCGCGCCATGTTTGCGCTTGCCCGCGAATTGCTGCCGGGTATGATGGAACGGAAGTTCGGACGCGTCGTTTCGATTTCGTCGAACATCGCGGTATACGGACGCGGCGGCGGTTCTTTCGCCACTTACGGCGCGTCGAAGGCGGCGATGATAGCGCTGACCAAAGGGATCGCGCATGAGGGCGGGCCTTACGTCACGGCGAACGCCATCTGTCCGGGGCCAACGATCAAGGATTTGGCGGAAGACAGATCAAAGCCGATAGAGATTCAAGAGGATGAACCCCAGAGTTGGCTCGGCATCCCGTTCTTGGTCAACCGGAGGGGAACCGCGGAGGACATCGCGCACGCCGTGAGTTTCTTCGCCTCCGACGCCGCCGAGTTTGTCACCGGGCAAACGTTGCATGTGAGCGGCGGGTTGTTCATGCCGTAAGCGAAATCCACGAATTCTTTCGGTAGGAGCGATCTCCAGGTCGCGACAGCCAAATGGTTGTGATTCACCGGGGATTCTGTCGCGGTTGCTGTTCGTTCCTCTGATCTATCCACGCGCCCCATCTCAACCTACATGTTAGATTTAAACAACGCGATGGACAACTATAGAGAATTTTCCATTGAGGTAAGCGGGCAGCCACTAACGTGTTTGTTGGCGGAGCCTGACGAACTGTCAAGGCGTCCGGCGCTGCTGCTGAACTTTGCGGCGGACAGAACAAGTTCGCTGAAAACGGAGCCGTACAGCATTGCGCCGCGGATGTTCCTCGCCGCGGGGCACCGCGCCGTGAGTTTTGACCTCCCCTGTCACGGGGATCGAACGCTTCCGGGGCAGCCTCATGGCATTGCCGGATTCTTTGCCGAGTTGACGCGCGGAGAGGATGTGTTTGCCGGATTTGTTGATGAGGGGGGCGCCGTTGTTGACGCGCTGATTCGGCGCAATCTTGCCGACCCCGGACACATCTGCGTTTCCGGCACATCGCGCGGAAGCTATTGCGCCTTGCGCTTGATGGCGGCGGATAAGCGCATCCGCGCCGCCGCGGCATTTTCCCCGGTCACCGACTGGCGCGTGCTGACGGAGTTCGCGGAAGCCGTGGATGCGCACGAGGTCGCTAATTTAGCATTGACTCGTTTTGCCGGCGCTCTCGCGGGACGCGCTATCTGGACAGCAATCGGGAACTGCGACATGCGCGTCGGAACCGATGCCTGCCTACGTTTTGCGGAAGCCGTGCTACGAGCGGAAGCGGAGGCAGGATGCTCAACGTCACGGTTCGTCTTGCATGTCGTGCCGGAAATGAATCACCAACTCTCGAACGATTGGCGTCGACGCGGCGGGGAGTATTTGTTAAAATTGGCGAGCCGAAAAGACTAGGTTCTGTTGACATTTCATCACAACGCAACAATCAAGAGGGCTACACAGACGCACAATCCTTCGTAGGGGTTGGGTTCCCCAATCCATTCGTTACGTTTCCCGATACATGGGGCGAGGCGACCTCGCCCCTACGATTGGACACACACTTCACGTAAATCTCAACAGAACCTAGAATCTCGACATTGCGATAATGTAGGAGGAATTTCACCCCGATGAACCAAGACGATAAACATACTCAATCACAAGCGCAGCCACGATACCAAGTCGGCAAGGACAACCTTCAGATAGCCGGACTCGACATCAATGCGCCCGTGTTCCTTACGTCCAGCCTTGCCATCACCGCTTTCGTTGTCGTGGCGCTCGTTTTTCAGGAAAGCGCAACAGTAATCTTTGAGAACGTGCGCGTGTGGATGACCAGCAGCCTCGACTGGGTCTTCATGCTTACCTGCAGCGTTCTCGTGGTGTTTTGCCTATACCTGATTGTTTCACCGCTCGGCAAAGTTCGTATCGGTGGACCGAACGCAGCCTCCGATTATTCGACTGTCACTTGGATAGCCATGCTCTTTTCGGCGGGTCTGGCGATTGGCCTTGTGTATTTTGGTGTGGTCGAGCCGGTCCACCATTTCCAAAACCCGCCGTTCAACATTGCCCCCGTTTACAACGCTGAAAATCCATCCCCCGGTCTAAATTCCCCCGAGGCAATGGCGGCGCGGGATTTGAGCCTAGCCGCCATAGCATTCCACTGGGGGTTGCACGGGTGGGCAGGCTACGCGGTCTTTGGTCTCGCCCTCGCGTTCTTTACGTACAACCGAGGCTTGCCGCTCACCCTGCGCTCCGCATTCTATCCCCTGCTGGGCGAGCGCGTCTGGGGATGGCCCGGCCACATCATTGATACCCTTGCCATCTTTGCCACCCTGTTCGGACTCGCGCCTTCCCTCGGCTTGGGATCAGAACAAGTGGTGGCGGGGCTGAACTACCTGTTCGACATCCCCTTGACCGACACCGCCAAAGTCATGTTAATCCTGTTCATTACCGCCGCCGCCATGGCATCCGTACTGAGCGGGATAAACGTCGGCATCAAGCGCCTGAGCCAATTCAATATCGGTATCACCGTAGCGTTGTTCCTGTTTGTCATTGTCGTTGGCCCCACCCTTGCGATTTTCAGCGGCTTCTTCAGAGGACTCGGCGCCTACATCGCGAACATCGCGGCGTTTAGCAACTGGGTAGGCAGAACCGATACCTACTTCATACACGACTGGTCGGCATTTCACCTCGCATGGTGGATCGCCTGGGGGCCCTTCGTCGGCACTTTCATCGCACGCATCTCGAAAGGACGTACGGTCCGCCAGTTTATGATATGTGTGCTCATCCTTCCAATGTTGCTCGTTCTGTTGTGCATGAGTACCTTCGGAGGCACTGCCATCCACCAGTTTCTCGCCGATGGTTACACCGCCGTGATGGAAAGCGTTGCGGGCGGGAATCAGGAGGTCGCCCTGTTCAAGTTGCTGGAGCCGCTGCCTTTGGCGCATATCACGTCCTTCGTCAGCATTGTGCTATTGATCATTTTTTTCGTCACATCTTCCGACTCCGCCTCCTTGGTTGTCGATACAATCGCCGCGGGCGGCAAGTTTGACGCCCCCGTTGCCCAGCGCGTGTTCTGGTGCTCTGCCGAAGGGTTGGTTGCCATAACCCTCCTACTCGGCGGCGGATTGAAGTCGATGCAAGCCGCCGCCCTTGCAACCGGGTTTCCCCTCACCCTTGTAGTCTTGGCGATGGGAGTTTCTACGTGGATGGCGCTTAAGAAAGAACATCGCTCTTTGCCGGCGACGAACGCGTCAGAGGAGAATTGATCCGCGCGATTGCGGCAGCCGGAAAATCTCTTCACGTGTGTCCAATCGTAGGGGCGAGGTTCCCTCGCCCGAACTTAGACGTGTGAACAGCGGGTTGGGGGACCCAACCCCTACGCAGGGATGTGTGTGAGCGCCGCTCTTAATCTCACGATGGGGAGGTTCCCTCGCCCGACCTTTACCGTGTGAACAACGGGTTGGGGGACCCAACCCCATTGGGATCAAGTTAAGGGATTTCATCCGCCCCCCACACCGTAGGTGCGGTTTCCAACCGCACCGGCGCTTTCGGAATTCGTATCGGACAATCACCAACGTGAGGAATCTATGCGCGAACGCCAAACAACTATCCAAAACATCCTCCAGCGCCTCGACGGCATCCAACCCCTCAAAGAACTCTTCTGGACGGAACTGAACTACGACCGCCAAAACGACCCCATCTCCCGCCGCGGCTGGTCCGGGAGCGCGCAATCCGCCGCCGCCGAAGACCCGCTCCTATTCGCGACAGGCGGAGAAGATTCCGATTTCCACCTCATCTATACCCGTCTCGACTCCGACCGCCTCCTCCTGACCGCCGAACGTCCCATCATCTCGCGTCTGCTCCGAGACCATCCTTATGCCCTATTCGTCTTCAGCAACCGTGATCAAACCGACTGGCACTTCGTCAACGCCAAATTCGATCGGGAGCCGCCGGAGAAACGCCGCCTGTTCCGCCGCATAACGATTGGTCCCGCCGAAAAACTGCGCACCGCCGCCGAACGCATCGCCATGCTGGATTCGGGTTCCCTGAACTCCCCGCTAGAAATTCAAAACCGCCACGACGAAGCCTTTGACGTTGAAGCGGTGACCAAACGCTTCTTCGAGGACTACAAAGCCGTTTTCCAACGCCTGCAGGATGATTTGGCGGATCAGACAAATGACAACCGCTGGGCGCACGACTACGCCTTGCAGTTTCTCAATCGCGCCATGTTCCTCTACTTCATCCAGCGCAAGGGATGGCTCGGCGACGACACCGAGTTTCTGCGGACGTTCTGGGAAACCTATCGGAAAACGGAAGCGCCATCCGATTCCTTTGCGGAGCGCTGGCTCAACATCCTGTTCTTCGAGGCGTTCCATGAAAATCGCTTTCACGGAGGCCACCGCCATTTCCCCGACGAGATTCGAAAGGCGTTATTTTCAGCCCCGTATCTCAACGGCGGGCTGTTCACCGAGAACGACCTCGACAAACGACACGTCTTCCAAATCTCCGATTCCCGCTTCAAGGATATTTTCAATTTTCTCGAAAACTACAACTTCACCATCGCCGAAGACAGCCCGCTCGATCAGGAGGTCGCTGTCGATCCGGAGATGATCGGGAAGGTGTACGAAAGCCTCGTGAACGTCTCGACCGAGACCGACGAGCGCGGCGACGCCGGCATCTTCTACACTCCCCGCACCGAGATCGACATGATGTGCCGCCTGGCGCTGGTGGACAACCTGACGAATCACTTGGGAGAGGAGCATAAATCGCGGCTGTATGAAACTATCTTCGCCTTCGAGCCGGACGACAAAACGGCTGCCGACCAAAAACTTCGGGACAGCAATCTTTGGAATCCCCTGAACGAATGCCTGAAGGGACTGGCGGTCGTCGATCCCGCCTGCGGTTCCGGCTCCTTCCTCGTCGGGATGCTGCATATCCTCGACGATCTGCGCGATAGAGCGAATCGCGCCCTCGGCGTTGAAGAACTGAGTTTTGACCGCAAGAAGGCGATTATCGGAAGCAACCTCTACGGCGTGGACGTGATGGAGTGGGCATGTCACGTGGCGGAGTTGCGTCTCTGGCTTTCGCTCATCATCGACGCCGATATTCCCAAGCCGGAACTGAAGCATCGAAACGAGCCGCTCCTGCCGCACTTCTCCTTCAATATCCGATGCGGCGACAGCCTTCTCCAAGAAATCGGAGGCATGAACCTCGCCCAAATGCGCGCCGACTTCAGCGGCATACCGAGATCTCTAAAAGCGCGTGTTTCGCGCCTCAAAACCGAAAAACTGAAGTTCTTCAATAACGACGCTACTCGCCGATACAGATCCGAATGGGAACTGGAACGGGAAGAGTCAAACCTTTTCGGAGATCTCGTGGATACCCACACGGATGATGTGAAACAGCAAATTGATGACCTCAAAGAGCTTATTGACGGTCTCAGAGCGCAACAGTTACAGCTTGATGGCTCAGCCGACGAGAGAACGGCGCACCAGCTCGATATCCAGGCGACCGAGTGGCGCGAGCAGATTGAGTCGCTGACCGCAGATCGGGAACGCCTTGTCAAGGCTCGCGGCGCCCTCACGCAAGCGCCGACGTTGCCGTTTGTCTGGGACATCGCCTTCGTTCAGATCTTCGCCGATGACAAGAGCGGATTCGATATCGTCATCGGCAATCCGCCCTACGTGCGTCAGGAGAACATCGCCGATCCGAAACTGCCCCGCGAAAGCGTTACACCCGATAGCAAGAAGGCTTACAAAGCGAAACTTGCCCGCTCGGTGTACCAAGCCTTCCCTCGCTTCTTCGGCTACAAACGCGAAAAAGACAAGCCGGACAACCCCTCCGCCGCCGTGTCCCGCAAACTCGACGCCAAGAGCGATCTCTACATCTACTTCTATTTTCACGGACTCTCACTCCTCAACCCCAAAGGCTCCTTCTGCTTCATCACCTCCAACTCGTGGCTGGATGTGGGTTACGGGAAAGACCTTCAGGAATTTCTCCTCAAGCATTGCAACGCGAAGCAGATTATCGACAACCAGTCGCGCCGCTCCTTCGCCTCCGCCGACGTGAACACCGTGATATGCCTCTTCTCCGCGCCCGACGAAAAACGGAAATTCGGATTGGATGAAACGACGCGCTTCGTCATGTTCAAGACGCCGTTCGAGGGGGCGCTGGATCCGGTCATCTTTGAGGAGGTGGAGGATGCGATTGAACGCACGAGTACGGAAGAACACCGCATCTTCCCCGTCACGCAGCGGACGCTCTTGGAATCGGGCAGCGATCAGCAAACACGAAAGTACACCGGCGACAAGTGGGGCGGGAAGTACCTCCGCGCGCCGGACATCTACTGGACGATTCTGGAGAAGGGAAAAAATTTCACTAGGCAATTATCTACTTATTTTGATGGCGAACGTTATTTGAATACCGGAGGTGCAGACGGGTTCTTTGTCCTTCCACAGGTTAGTAAAGCTGGATTGGGACTTTTCTACGTTTTTAACAATCGAACGACAGCAAATGGCAACGAACCATTTGAAGGAGAGATTGAAGAAAAATATCTTCGACCCCTTATTAAGGATTATACAAAGAACGACAAACGAATTGAAATTCACGGATATGACGCCTATTGCTTTGTTGTCTGCGGCGATCCAAGCTCGCGTGCCAAGAAATACATAGAGTGGGGTGAAGAACAAGGGTACCACCTTCGTTCTGTCACCAAGAATCAACGGCCGTGGTTTAAGCCAACTAATCAGATGACTTCGGCAAGCAAGATCCTTGTTCCGCGCAGTTTCAACGACACGTTCCTTATTCACTCTAATCCCAGTTCGTATCTTTCCTTACGATTTTATCGATTGCATCTTAAAAAAGGAGTACACGCTGAACTTATAGGATTCCTCAACTCAACCCTTGTCGCTCTATTTTTTGAAACTCTTGGGAACAAAAACTTGGGACAAGGAGTTCTTGACTTTTTCATGGCGGATTTTCTTTCCATGAAAATTCCTGTCGTGGAAGGGGCCGACCTTGAACTTGCTTACAGGAAACTCAAAGACCGTCAGATTTTTGATGTCAGAACAGAATACGGCGCCGTGATTTCCAATGATGGCACCCTAGTGGTAGATCCATTGCCTGACCGGCAACAACTAGATACTATAGTGTTCGACGCCCTCAACCTTACGCAAGGGGAGCGGGATGGGGTGTATGAGGGGGTTGTGGGGCTGGTGGAGGCGCGGTTGAATAAGGCGAGGAGTTTGCGGGAACAATAGGAGGGCAACGAAGGCATTCCTAGCCAAGTTCGGATGACATGAATCCCGCTACATATTGTATTTCTGTGTTCATCGTATCTCACATGTAGAGATATGTCGTAGATGCGACTTGCATGAATCACGCTCTGATGCTACAATAGTTTATAATCCTACGAAAGGAGGTCAAACCGATGGCATCCCGTAATACGTATAAGTACCATTAATATTTTCTTGACATACTATACACGAGTATGGTATAGTTTAATTTCGGTTATTTTCTATGGAAAAACATGTACACGAGATACGAGACCCTATTCACGGTTTCATAGCGCTCTCGGAGAAGGAAGTCAAATTAATCAATACCAGAGCTTTCCAAAGGCTTCGTCGGATTCGTCAATTAGCCATGGCGTTTCTCGTCTACCCTGGAACCCTGCATACCCGATTCGATCACTCAATTGGGGTAATGCACATCGCCGGGCGCATTTGCGATCGGCTCAAGATCACAGGCATAGAACGCGAACAAGTTCGGCTGGCGGCATTGCTTCACGACATCGGTCACGGGCCGTTCAGTCACATTTCCGAGCATCTTTTAGCCCAGTATGCAACAGAGGAATCAAGAAAAGCATCGATTCAAGAGAAGATCCACGAGCAAGTCACAGTTGACATTATCAAGAACGATTCTGAAATTGGCGAAATCCTTAGTAAAGATGAATGTCAGTTCGTCATTGAGATGATTGAAGATAATACAACGCGAGGTTTTCAGCGCGATATCGTCTCGAGCGATCTGGACGCCGACAAGATGGATTACCTGCTTCGGGATTCATATTTCGCAGGGGTCAAATATGGAACGTACGATCTAGAGAAAATCATTGAATCGTGCCGGATACATCACAAGGGGAAGGAATCATATTTGGCAATTAGCTATAAAGGTATTCATGCCCTTGAACAACTGCTGCTTGCAAAATATCATATGACGCAGCAGGTATACCACCATCGAGTCAGATCGGTCTCCGATGCGATGATCGTGCGTGGACTCAAACTCGCGATTGATGGCAGGAATGCAGAGATTGAGAAGCTTTATCGATATGATGGAACGCCGGAATTCATAAATAACTATATGAAATATCATGACGAGCGGTTAGTTGATATCCTGAGAGGGTGTGCCCAACCAAAAGCCCGTGAGATTTTCCAGCGGCTATATGAAAGAAGATTATTCAAGATGATTGGAGAACTTCCACTAAAGGATGTAGACGATTCAATAGATAGGAAACGACTCGCGCAAATTGACGACCTGCAAAAACGGAACCTAGAAGAACGAATTGCAGAATATCTCAAAATTGATCCCGATGATGTTATTGTTAACAAGCTCAATATCCGGACGCCCAACTATGGAAGTCAGAGTTACCTCCTCAATCCGGAAGCCGTTATGATTTTTGATGAAAAGCAGAGCAATTTGAAAGACCTTAGTCGATACAAGGCAGAGTTAATTTTGGTCCGTCCGCCGGCAGATGATATCCAATTGACAACCATGCAAGTTTACGCGCCACCGAATGGATGGGAAAGACAAGAAGTTGAACCGCACATACAAGACTTTTTATTGGATTCGTAACAATGGAGGTTTTTGGAAAATTTTCTTGAACGAAAGGAGTGCATATGCACATTCAAGACAAGATTATGCTTGTAATCGCCAGTGAGGAAGACAAAAGCCTAATAGGGCGCACTATTCTCCAAAAGAAACTTTACTTCCTCTCAATATTACTGAACGACGACAGCCTAGGTTTCGGTCCACACTACTACGGACCTTATAGTAGTAAGGTTGCGGAAAATCTGGATATTCTCGTCAATCTTCGTTTTCTGAAAGAAGTGACAGAGAGTTTTCTCACAGATCAAAATGTCTTTGGGGAAATTCGCCGCCATACATATTCTTTGACTTCGGATGGCGAAGAAATAATGGGCGAGATAGAAAAAGAGGCTGAACACGCGGATTGGAAGAAAGCGCTTCACACGCTCAACCAGCAAGAATTGGCAAAGGATTTCAACACTCTGTCGATCGCCGCCAAGGTCTATTACATAGTGAACCAGAAAGGAAGCGCGACAACCGATCAGATTCGGAACGTTGCGAAAGAATATGGCTGGGAAATCACTAACTCACAGGTTGAGAATGTGCGTTCATTTCTTCAGGGGCTTTCGTTGATATCACGGCGAAAAACTACTTGACTGAAAGGGGCCATATTTACGTAACCGACTTGTCCTGAGCGTGTATCTAAACGGTGTTTACATGCGGACAGAAATCGATTCAGTAATTAAGGCTATTGAAGGACATCACGATGTTCACCAAACCAGCAAATGAGATCAAATTTGCAGATATCAAGGAGTTTTGCAGTGAATACGGCGAGGGGGTACGTGTTGAGTACAAGCAGAAAATCGAGCATATTCCCAAAATTGTGTCTTCTTTCGCCAATACATTAGGCGGAATTTTCATTATCGGCGCTGAGACCGACAAGAAAACGAACAAAGTAGTAACTATTGACGGTATACCGAATTCCGGTGGACTTGAAGAACAAATCCAACAGAGTGCACTTACCGGCATTTACCCCGCCGTTATGCCCGATGTAATTATCATTGATGTACCAAACAATCCTGGCAACGTGGTTGTCGTCGTTCGAGTTGATGAAAGCCTACAAACCCCGCACGCAATTCAAAATTCTACGAGAGTTTACATCCGTACGGGTAGTATTTCGCAGCCGTATGAACTTGCTGAGATTCAGAGAATCGAGTACATGTTGAAACGCCGTGAGGATTCGCATGGCGTAATTCGGAAGACCCTCCAACGAATTGAAGAAAGAGCTGAATCTAATTTTCGGATTAGTGACCCGAATCTAACGGTGATTTTTCGCCCTGTGTTTCCCTATCGTCCGGTTATCTCAGGGACCGAGATTTATGAGTATATGAGAACAGAACACTCTATTCCATTTAATGATTCGGCAGCCGAATTCGGAACACGTCGAGTTCAAGGTGGCGTCTGCTTCTTGGGGAGCATTGATGGTTCATTTTATTGGGAATTAAATGAATATGGTATCCTTTACCACAAGTGGGGATTGAGTAGGAGACCATTGCATGAATCTTACACATTTAGACATGAAAATAGCAACGAGGAAAGATACCTTAGCTTTGACGAAATTGTTCGCGTAATTGGCGGACTCATTCCTCTGGCTCAATCCTTTTACAAAAAATGTTTGTATTTAGGCAATATTGAGATTTTGGCCCAACTGCGACAGATACGCGGCGAAAAGCTAATGTATGATACAGACCAACATCCCGAAATAATACAACGACAAGAAAGTATTGAATCATTCTATTCGGCTTCTGTGCAATGCCTGCCGCGAGAACTGGCCTCCTCGGAAAAGTTTGTAAGCGTTGTTGATGAATTAGCAGGTCAACTTCTGTGGGCGTTTAATATTGGTGACAGTGCGAGGCGAACTCGCATTGGGGAGATTTTGAGACAGTGCGGATCGGTGCCCTCACATAGGCAATAGAGACTAATTTTCTTGTGTGGAGAAAGTATGGAAAAGAATGTTTGAATCGCGGATTAAACGACTGACACAGATTATATGAATTAACAACGGAATATCTTTCCTGAATAATCAATCCCTGAAATTCCTTAATCTGATTTTCGATTACTGAATCGAAGATGGAATTTCCAGCAATCCGCGATTCGGACAAAGCACAATCCATATAATGCAATCACCCTCTATAGGTCAACAAATCATGAATAGCACCGAAAAAGTCGTAGAACATCTGAAAATAATCCAATCCGTGATTGAGCGTCTCGGGCGCAACAGTCTCTGGACAAAAACCTGGAGCCTGTCGCTCATCCTCGCCGCGACGCTGTTAATCGTTATAGGCGATGTGCAGTACCCCGATTTAGGCCTGCTTTTCATTTTTCCCGTGCTAGGCTTCTGGATTTTGGACGGATACTTCCTCTGGCAAGAAAGACTGTTCCGAAAAGTCTACGACGAGGTCAGACTTCAACCCGACACCGATTTCAAGATGGATCCGCTCAAACACAAGGGTGAACCGAAATGCAGTTGGCTATCGGCGATCTTCTCTGTTACGCTCGTCATTTTTTACTTGATCGAACTCGCCTTCACCCTCTTTGTGTTTCTCATCGTTGACGCGCAGCCACTCCCGGTGCCCTAACTAATCCACGCGGCCGTTTTTCAATGAAAACACGGTGCTTAGCGGCAGAGCCCTCATTTATGCCAGCAATTCTCATTTTGGAACCTAGAGCCGACAAAGCCTCGTCAACTTTAAGTTTCTCGCTCAGGCAACAATAAATAACAAATCAGTACAAGGAGGTCTCGTATGAGATGGACACTGCCGACCATTGCCCTGATGATGGGCATGGTCGACGCTACCCATAGCGAAATCAAGGACATTCAATGGAAGATTGGCCCCAACATCCCCGAGTTTAGAAAGGGCGGCTGCGCCACCGCGTTGGGCGGCAAAATCATCAGCGTGTTCGGGATGCGCCAGCCTTGGGGAGAGATGGAGACCATGTACATCTACGACCCGGCGCAGGACTGGTGGTTCAGAGGCGCGGACGCCCCTATCGGACAAACTTACGTGCAAGGCACACTGTGCGGTGGAGCCTTCTTCTCCATCGGCGGGCGTATGCGCGGGGTGCGCCCCCACTGCTACCGTCTTGAGGACAAAGGAAACGGGGAGTACCTCTGGACGCAAATGCCCGATCTGAACGAGGCGCGCGGCTGGGCGCCCAGTGTCGCCATCGGATCGAAAATCTATGTCTGTGGAGGTTCGAAGGGAAATCATGGGCCAACGATGAATTCGGTGGAGATGTTGGACACCGCCGAACCGAACCCGCAGTGGAAGATTGTTGCGTCAATACCGGGAAGATCTCGCGGCTGGTTGGGCGCCGCCGCTGTCAAGGGAAAAATCTACCTCATCGGCGGATCTCACTTCTACGATCCCAAACCGGAACAGGGCGACCGCAGAACGCGTTTGGAAGAAGTTCTCGTTTATGATCCGCAGACGGGAGAGTGGGATGCCAAGAGGGGGCTTCCGTACCCGCTCGCCGGCATGGACTGTTGCGCCTACAAAGATCGCTACATCATTGTGGCGGGAGGCGCCGGGCTTGTCGCCGCCTATAACGAGGAGATGATGAAAGCCTACACGGAAGTCCGGGAGCATAAGTCGTACTATACCCCCTTTGTTCTCGTGTACGATACGGAATCTGATCAGTGGAGCCGCCTGCCGAGCCTGATGCCGGTGCCTACGAACGATATCCGAATCGTGCTGCTCGGCAATAAACTTTACGCCTTGGGCGGCGAAAACATCGAGCCGGCGACGAGCAACACGACGCCCTGGTTCCGCGTCGGCGAAATCATCGAATAACTTCGGTTCATCAATGCGCAACGCCCTTGCGAAAACCGCTCCGCTCAAGGAAAAAACACGGGCAGGAAACCGAGTTTTTTCCTGAAAACTCGGTTTCTCAAAAGCGCTTCACGCCTGGTTTATTCGCTAAAAGATTGGTGTATTCGTCTAGCGTTTTCTGGCATCGGTGCGGTTGGAAACCGCGGAGATCCCTATCGATCAAGCGCACAAGTCGCGACCTGGAGATCGCTCCTACAATCACGTGATGCAACATACACTTGGCGAATTAACCATTTAGACATAAGCCGACCGCACATAGGAGGCAAATCGAATGATTCGCGTTATCAAGCCGGAAGGCTTTGGCAACATCCAGTTGGAAGAGGTGCCGATTCCGGAGATCGAAAACCGCCAAGTATTGGTACGAACGCACACCACGCTAATCAGTCGCGGTTCCGAACTATTCCGTCGTTACATTCGAGAAGACGCCGTTTCCCCTTCGGTAATGGGATACTCCCTTACCGGCGCCATTGAGAAAATCGGTCGCGATGTCACGGAGTACCATATCGGGCAGCGTGTGAAGGTCGCGGCGCCGCACGCCCAATACGCTGTCGGCGACGCCGATTCGACGAGGGGCCACCTCGTTCCGCTTCCCGACGACGTGTCCTTTGAGGAGGGGACGTTCCTTTTGCTCTGTTCGCAGGCAACCGCTTGGACGGAATCGTCCGGCGTCAAGAAGGGGGACACGGTTGTCATTCTCGGACAAGGGGTGGTCGGAAGTTTGATGATGCAGATCATGAGAGGGTATGAGCCTGAACGAATCATCACCGTAGACGCGCTCCCGTTGAGATGCCGCATCTCCAAAGAATTGGGGGCCGACCTCGTCATCAACGGATCGGATGAAGATCCGGTTGATGCGGTTCGTCAACTTACCGATGGCAAAGGCGCGGACATTGTGGTCGATTGCGTCGGCGGATACGCCGGAATCAAGTCGTTTGAGGACGCGCAGGACATGGTGCGCGCCAAAGGCACAATCCAACTCATCGCCGTCTATCAACAGGCGCCGCTTCCGCTGCACTCTTCCAAAATCATGCACAAGCGCCTCATCGCTGGTGACGTGTCGGATGTGCCGCAATCACAACGACCTTCCCAAGCGTTGGAAAAGATTCGGGCAGGCGAAATTCAGGTTGCCAAAATGATAACGCACCGTTTCCCCTTCATGCAGGCGAAGGAGGCGTTCGATTTCCTGTGGGATAACCCGGGCGAAGCGCTCGGTGTGCTGTTGACGTGGAGATAAGGCGCGCGGTAGGAGGGATCTCCCGATCCCGACCTACGCGTTCGCAAATAACCGACCAATTGTAATGCCCAAAAGGGATGAGAAAAAGTTGTAGGGTGGGCACTGTCCACCATCAACGCTGTCACGTTGCGCGCCGGGGGAGCAAACCGTCAATCCCAAACTAATCGGAATGGTGGGCAGTGCCCACCCTACAATCGCTGGGGCTAAAACTGGGAGACAGAAAATGAAAAATCATGAATTTGACGGATTCACTGTCAACCTATTTCTTGATGAAGATGGCGATTATTTGGCGCATTTCGTAGAGATGCCAAATGTATCGGCATTCTCGGATACCCCGGAAGGCGCTTTGAGAGAGCTTGCCGTGGCATGGCAAGGCGTCAAAGAGAGTTACCGAAAACACGATGAGCCTATACCACAAGCCTCGTCACGAGAAGAAGTTGTAGGGTGGGCACTGCCCACCATCAACGCTGTCACGTTGCGCGCCGGGGGAGCAAACCGTCAATCCCAAACTAATCAGAATGGTGGGCAGTGCCCACCCTACAATCGCTGGGGCTAAAACGCATTTTTTTCAAGCTAGTCCGAGCGAAAGGCATGAATGTTACTTGCGGAAAGAATTATTCCGACGCGGGATAATGGGGCGCTATCAAGATATTTATTCCGATACACACAAGATTGGAGAAAAAATGAAGATTACAAATATCGAAACCTACCCTGTTTGGAACAGGACATGGAACTTTGTTTTCGTGGTCGTGGACACCGATGAGGGGATTTACGGCGTTGGCGAAGCCGGCAGCCCGGGACGCGAACAAGCGTTAATGGGCCTTATTGAACACTTCAAACCCAAACTTATCGGACAAGATCCGAGCCGAATCGAGCATATTTGGCAAAGTCTCTTTCGAGGGTTCTTCTTCCCCGCCCAACGTCTGGAGAGCGCCGCCATCTCCGCTATCGATATGGCGCTTTGGGACATAAAAGGGAAAGCGCTTGGCGTGCCCGTCTACGATTTGCTTGGCGGCAGAGTGCGCGATAAAGTGGTCTGTTATCCCCATAATGTCGGGCATCAGATGGAGATCGCGCCCTTGGTGGAGTCCTGCCTTGAAACGAAGGAGAAAGGTTGGAAGTTTGTTCGCTTCGGATTGCCTAACGATGGCGAGACGCTTGAACCGCGCCCCGTTGTCCTCGCGTCTATCAAACAGTTTCAGGCGGTCCGCGAAGCCATCGGCGACGAGATCGAGATCTGTTTCGATGTCCACACCCGGCTTGACCTGCCCGACGCGCTTTGGCTGTGTCAAGAGGTGGAGCAATTCCGACCGTTCTTCATTGAGGATCCGCTGCGCGCCGAGAACCCCGACTCGTTTAAGACGCTGCGCCCCCGCACCACCGTCCCGCTTGCCGCCGGAGAGCAGTTCTGCTCCAAATGGGAGTTCCGCCAACTCATCGAAGAGGAATGGATAGATTACGCGCGCATCGACCTGTGCCATGCCGGCGGCTTGACCGAAGCCAAAAAGATAGCCGGATGGTGCGAGACGCATTACATCAAGTTGGCGGTGCACAACCCGATGGGGCCCATCTCGACAGCCGCCTGTTTACATCTGAACCTCGCCTGCCCCAATTTCGGCGTACAGGAGCAAGCGACTCCCCCCGGAACCATCCTCACCGATCTGATTCCGGGACAACCCGTGTGGGAGAACGGATACCTGCTGCCCCCGACCGCGCCCGGTCTCGGCGTGGAATTCAACCGCGACGCCGCGCCGAAAGAAGCGTCTCACATGAGCGAGATGCCGCAGCTTCGCCGACTTGACGGCTCCGTCACAAATTGGTAAGAAATGGAAGCGTGTAGATTGATCGCACGCCGACTCTCGGCACAAGGGTACTGAAACCGAGTTTTTTCCTCAAAACTCGGTTTCTTCATGCCTGAATCCTCGAAACCGAAGTTTTTCCTCAAAACTCGGTTTCTTCATGCCCGAATCCTTGAAACCGAAGTTTTTCCCCAAAACTCGGTTTCTTCCTCGCAGTATCTCGTGAATAGGACAATCATCAAATCCCGCCCTCCTCCTTCAAACTCGCGTAGATTCCATCGCCAATGATGATGTGATCCAACACGGGGATTTGGATGTGGTTGCCCGCCGCGATCAACTCCTTTGTTGCCCGGATATCCTCTTTGCTCGGAGATGGGTCTCCGGACGGATGATTGTGAACCAAAAGAATCGCGGCAGCCGCCTCCTCAATGGCGAACCGAAAAATTTCGCGCGGATGAATTATGCTGGAGTTCAAGCTGCCTTCAAAGATTTGACGTCGTTTGATAACATTGTGCTTCGTATCGAGGCAGAGAACGTACAACACCTCTTGTTTGAGGTCCCGCATGGACGACATCATCAACCGCGCAACGTCGGACGGCGCGGAGATTTGATACTTCTCTTCATAATAGGATGCCATGCGCCTTCCCAACTCAAAAGACGCCTTGATCTGAGCCGCCTTGACGGGTCCCAAGCCCTTGACGCCCTGGCTCAGTTGCTGCGGCGTCTCATCCCCAATCCGTTTCAGGTTGCCATCGTACTTCTTCAACAACTGCTCCGCCACCTGCACGGCGGTAGCTTGCCCGGTGCCGGTGCGAATGATAATCGCAAGCAACTCCGACGTTTTCAGCGGCTCGGGGCCATGCTCCTGTAGACGTTCAATCGGTCGCTCATCCGCAGGTAGATCTTTCAAACGAATGTGGTACTCGGATTCCATTGTTGTTTCCATAAAACTTGACGCGACATCATTTGAGAGTCACAGGCAAATCTGCTTTCCTTGCGTGAAAGATTCACTCGCCGCCAGCGAAACTTCCAAGGTTTTCAGCCCTTCGGCATAAGGAGCGAGAATCTCCGACGAATCGCCGCTTTTTACGGCGTCGATAAAGATTCGATCTTCGCGCACGGAGCCGTTGACATCGTTCGCAAGCGATTCGCTCTCACCGGATCGATTGATAGTGGCGTCGCCAGAATTGACTTCGACGACCAGTCCGCGGCAGAGAACTTCGAGTTTCACCCTGCCCCACCCTTCCAACATGCAGGCAGAGGTTATGTTTGCGACGGCGCCGTTGGCGAATTGAAGGTTGACAACGCTCATGTCGTCAACGTCATAGTTTGGCACGTCCGTCATGCTGCCTCTGGCGGCGAACCCGTGCACGGCAACGACATCGCTCCCGACAAGATAGCGGCACAGATCGAAGATGTGGGTCGTCTGCTCAACGTGTTGCCCGCCCGACTCGGCGCGAACGCGCCACCAGGCGACACGCGGCAAACCGCCCATCCAGTAGCCTAGCGCGCCTATTACTCGCGCCCCTTCAAGAGCGGCTTTCGCTTTATTCGTGTGTCCCTGATAGCGCCAATGATAGCCGACGCTGGTTATTGTGCCGCTGTTTTGCACGGCTTCATTAATCTCTTGTGTCACGTCTCCACGAGCGCCGACCGGCTTCTCGATGAAAAATGGAATGCGTTTTTCGCAGGCAATCAACTCCTGTTCCCCGTGCGCGAAGGGAGGGGTACAGATGTATACGGCGTCCAACTCCTCCTTTTCGTACATTTCCTTATAGTCCGTATAAGGCGTTCCGCCGTATGCTTGCGAGGCGTTGGTCGCTCGCTCCTCCGAGATGTCGCACATGGCGGCAAACTCGACATCGTCGAATCCCGCCAAATTTCTCATGTGACCGCCTGCCATGCCGCCAACGCCAATCGCCCCAATTCTTACTTTGTCCATAACTTTGTCTCCATTAATGCCGACTCTTGGGCATCGTCATTCAAATATATACTGCGCGCTGTCAGAAATTGCGTCTTTTGTAGGATCAAGCGAGTGGATAACGAGTGCGATAGAGATCCCCGGATCTCCCGATCGCGACATGCGTCCCCCGTAGGATCAAACGAACGGATAGTGAGTGCGATAGAAATCCTCGCGGTTTCCAACCGCACCTATCGCCAGACGCTTGAAAACACGCAATTTCACCCAACACAAAGTATAAGTCTTACGCAGTTGAACACCCCGGCACGTCGTAATGCGTAACAGACTTTCTCACGAATTGCTCATTATACTCTGCACTTTCAGAAATTGCGTCTTTTGTAGGAGCGATCTCCTGATCGCGACCCACGTTCCCCGTAGGATCAAACGAACGGATAGTGAGTGCGATAGAAATCCTCGCGGTTTCCAACCGCACCTACCGCCAGACGCTTGAAAACACGCAATTTTCAGGAGCGTGAAGTATACGCATTACGCTACGTTTTGTCCTTTTCCAGTAAATCGGGAAAATCTGAGCCCATTCTATAGCCACTGCTTCATATACGCCGCCGATTTCGGAAGTTCAACCTCGCCGGCCCCCGGCACAGCGCATTCCAACGCCATGTAATCCCCGTAGCCGATTCGTTTCAATGCCGCAAATCCGGCGGCGAAATCCGTATGTCCATAACCGGGAAGTTCACGCGTGCTGTCCGCCAGATGGACATGCCTGATGTACTTGCCCGCCGCCTCAATGCTCTCCGGGATGTTTCGCTCCTCAAGACTCATGTGAAAGAAATCCGCCATAATCGCCACGTTGGGGCTGTCCACCCGCTTGCAGATTTCAACCCCGTCGTTCAGGCTCCTGATAAAATGCGTTTCATAGCGATTGAGAGGTTCGAGCAGCACAACGGACCCGACCTCCTCGGCATAGCCTCCGAGCTCCTTCAGGATTTCAACGAGAAGTTCGGTTTCGAGTTCCGCGGTCGTTTTGTACGGGCTCAAATCACTGATGCGCGGAGCGCCGAAAATTGGCACCATAATCAACCCGACGGCGCCAATCTCCGCTCCGATCTTGAGCAGTGATCGGATCCCCGTGATAGCGAGGTCGCGTTGCTCGGGATCGCTATCCAAGAGACACCCGGGATAACCGGCGCAAATTGTGCTGGCTTTGACGGGATGATTCTCGGTGGCTTTGGCGACTTCATCCTGCCGTTCCTTCAAACCGTTGCCCCCAAATTCAATCCCCTCGTAACCGTACTCCGCCAGATTGTCAAGTTTCTCTCCCAGTTCCGCCCCGGGCGCCATCTTCTCTTGACTTGAAAGTTTCATTCGGTATCCTCCCTATGGTAGAACAATACAACCGTGTCACCGTACCGTTCCTGCCGTTTCAGTCTCAACGTGCCAAACGCGGCGAGCGCCGCGCAATCTCCCTTTCGTTCTCTCCGACGCTCCACGATAACTCGACCGGACGGCGCAAGCATATTGCTCATCCCAATCTGCCTCAGACACGCTTCGTGGATATTTGAGTCGTAAGGTGGATCGAAATAGACGAAGTCAAATCGCGCGTTGCGTCGAGCGAAAAAAGCGATTCCCTCAAGCGCGTCTCGCCTAACGATATTTACCTCCGGTCTTTTGCCATCCAAACCACAACCCGACAGATTGGACTTAATCACGCGGATGCAACGCGGACTCCAATCAACGAACGTCACGAATTTTGCCCCGCGACTCAACGCTTCAAGACCGATGTTGCCTGTGCCGGCGCACAGATCAAGGAAATTAGAGTTGATAATCTCGCCGCCCAGAATGCTAAACACCGACTCCTTCACGCGATCTGAAGTTGGCCGCACCGTGTTCGCTTTGACCGAGGTCAAGCGTTTGCCTTTGAACTTTCCGGAGATGATTCTCATCAGATTTCTGTCCCGTAAGCATAACCCGAAAAGATTCGCGTGTCAATCGATTTTTCAGTTTGTAGTTGTGCGATTCACTGCACATCCCGAACTGACTGTGACATTTGATATTGAATTTGTACAAGAGGGTTATTCAGATTGGCGAGTGTTTGTTCGGCAGGATTCAGCCGCGACACACGGTTGGTTGTCGGACTGTGTAACTTGTCACGTTTCAATCTCACACTTGAGATGCTTATTGTTGATTGAAAATCGCGCGCTTTTCGCGAATTTGTCACAATTAATGTTTCAATCTCACACTAGAGATTCTTATCGTTGATTGTGTTAAACGTATATATTATCGGAGGTGACGCATGACAGTTTCAATCTCACACTTGACACTAATTCCTAATCAATGAGTTACTCGCGTCAGATGATTGTAATTGCCCGGTTCATCAGGCGCTCTTGACGAGCGTAACATTTAGATTTTGAATTTATTTCTGAATCGGTATGAGATTCTAATAGTTGATTGCTCAAATCTCCATTATGGCATTTGCCGACCTCACACTTGAGATGCTTATCATTAATCGAGAAAGGAAAATTCAATGAACTTCACCATCAAGATTCAAGTCTCAATCTCACATTTGAAGTTGTTGTCATTGATCGTAAAGCTGAAATTTGGACAACGATCCAAAACTATAACAGTTTCAATCTCACACTAGAACTTTTTATCGTTGATCGTCCAGTAGCGTGTTAATTACTCCCGTTACGGCTTGTTGTTTCAATCTCACACTTGACACTAATTCCTAATCAATGAGTTACTCGCGTCGGATGATTGTAATTGCCCGGTTCATCGGGCGCTCTTGACGAGCGTAACATTTAGATTTTGAATTTATACTTTGCGTCGGCTAATCTTGCGCTTTTTTATCAGCATGATTGTGTGAATCTTTTAGCCCCAGAGGATCAAGCGAATGAATAATGAGTGCGATAGAGATCCCTCAAGCGAATGGATAATGAGTGCGATAGAGATCCCTTAATCCGTGAAAATCCGTGATTCAGACAATTACCAATCAAACCACTAAGTGCCTAATCATAGTCCATCATTTAATCACAAAAATCACAGTTCAGACAACTACTAGAACGCCGCTATAGCGCTATCCATGTAGAAAAAACAAAGCAATTGCATTGACTGGAATTTTCTAATCTGCGTTTATCCGCGTTAATCCGCGTCCCTATTCTGCTTGGTTGCATGAAATCAAGTGATGCCATATATAATTAGCGAGTGCACCCCTTAATGCACTGTCTAGTTCTTGGTGGGGTAATTTAACCGGGTTCGGCGAAATCGAAACAGATTAATTCCTCCGTGTTCCGCAGGTACAGTTTGCCTCCGGACAGCGTGGGCAAGGTCCAACAGCGTCCGTCAAAAATCTGCCTTCGAGCGATCTCCTCGTATTGAGTGTGGGTTGCTTTGGCCAAGGCGAGAGTTCCATCCTCACCAAGGATGATCAGATTGCCATCGGCATAAATCAGCGAGCCTTTGCCAAAACCTCGTTTGACCCACTGCTCTTCGCCGGTTTCGGCGTCAATGCACTTCAAGAAAGCGTTGTCATACCCGTACAAATACCCGTCGCGCAGCACGGAGGAGGAGAAATGGTTCTTCATGCCGCGGCTCGCCCAGACCTCCGTAGCCGTAAACTGCCCGGCTGATTCGCTGATTTGGACTACGGCGCCGCCCACATCGTATCCGGAGGAGATAAAGATTTTGTCGGGCGGGATAAAGATGGGTGTAGCGGCGTTCACGTTGAAGGCGGTTTGCCAATCGTAGCGCCAGTAAATCTCCCCATCTTTCGGAGAAACCGAGACCAGACCCCTACCCGTAAAGAACACCGTTTGCCGCCTGCCCAAGATTGCCACTGTAATAGGCGAGGAATACCCGCTGGCGTCATTCTCGGAGTTCCAAACTATCTTGCCGCTCCGTTTATCACACGCCAGGAGTGCTTTTCCGTCACCGCCCGTCTCAACGAGAAGCAGTTCGCCTTCAACGATTGGGGACATGCAGAACCCGTGTCGGGGCAGATTGCTCGAAAATGCCTTGGTGAAATCGTGACTCCACAACTCCTTCCCGTTATGCGCGTCAAGGGCAACCAATCTGCCATAAGCGCTGACGACATAAACCCTGTCATCATCAACTGTCGGCGTGGAACGAGGGCCATCTCCGCCTTGACGATTCTCAAAACGGTAGTCGTCAAGATGGCGCCAAATCTCCTTGCCGCTCGCGGCGTCAAGGCATACGACAATCTCATCGTCCCCTTTGACGAACATCGTGTAAGCGCGCCCGTCGGAAATTGAAACGCCGGAGAAGCCCTCCCCGAGCCTGATTCGCCACAGCTCCTTTGGGCCATCGTCAGCCCACCGTTTGAGAAGCCCGGTTTCGAGCGAAACCCCATCCCGGTTTGGTCCTCGCCATTGGTGCCATTCCGAATTGTTCGTTTCGTTTTCCGACGCGTCGGCGGCTATGTTCCCAAGACACAAGAATACCAGAACTGCGACAAGTCCATGGACCGAACCCTTAAATTTCATGCGATTATTCCCCTTTCATTTCTTTCTGACTCGCGAGAATCACCGATTCCGCGATTTTTATCAACTCGGACGGATCAAGTTCGCCGATGAGCGTGAAATCCACTCCGGAATTTGACCATTCAAGAATATGTGCCGGAAGTTGCCTCATTATGTGTATCTTCACATCGTGACGTGAAATAGTTTTACCGCCTCTCCTGCGATCGCCTCGATTGCGGTGGCGAAATTTGCTTTTCCCTTCTCGCTCGAATAGCGAAAATGTAGCCAACCCGTCAGTGTAGCGTAGAAAAACGGTTAATGAACGGTGTTTGATGTACCGCGTGTCCAGCAACTGAAATCCGGGGGGGAGATAAGTCGGTTGTACCAGTCGAAAATCCAACGACTTCTCCGCTTCCTCGTCCTCGAGAGGTTGACTTCGTTGCTCTTGATGTTCAAAAATCAACTTGTCGTCATGCCTCAATTCATCCAGAATCTCCTCGACGATTTCTTCTCCGAACTCCAATTCCGTAAACACGGAGAGGAATCGAAGGTGACCGTCGGGATCAAATTCTTCTACGCGCAGAATAACTTCATTACGACGTGAAATGAAAAGACGTTTTGTAGGTCTACCCTCGAAATGGGGATAGATTTTAATCTCGTTCGTTTCTTCGCCGGCGATGTCACCTCCGGGCTCCAGATGAAAGTGATAGTTCTCCGCGAGAAGTTTCATTTCAGCCTGAGAAAGATTGCTTATCCGTTTGCGCGGCGGCATCAGCCTTCTCTCACTCCGATGTCTATCGCCTCGACTACGGCGCCGCTCGCTGCCATCTTTGGCTTTGCGGCGTTCCATCTCGCGGTGTTTGTCCAAACGCTCTCGCCCCATGACTGACAGTACCTTGACCGCGTTAACTTCCGGGGGATGGTGAATAACAAGGTCCTCAAGAACGGTTAGCCCGCGCGGCGTATGGAAAACGATTAACCGCGAACCGGTATAACTCACGTCCTCTTCGGCTTCCGCGATGCGCATAAGAAGGTCAAGAAACTCCTCCGGCTCGTCGGAAAGGGCATCGTCCGCAGAGCCCAGCAGCAGGGCGCCTATAAGAAGCGCGGCAAATAGGCGTTTCATGGCGTGAATCGCGATTTGCGCGACTGCGCGTCCGTGTGGAATGTCCACGCGGCGGCTTTGATTGTTTGAGAGTTGACCGCTTCGTTTCGTTATTGGATATTTCATGGTTTTGTCCGGTGTCGAGGCTGCTGGGCTACGGCATACGGTATCGAATAGGATTTACGCCGCGCCGGCAAGTCGCGACCTAGGTTCTGTTGACATTTCATCTCAACGCGACAATCAAGAGGGCTACACAGACGCACAATTCTTCGTAGGGGTTGGGTTCCCCAATCCATTCGTTACGTTTCCCGATACATGGGACGAGGGGACCTCGCCCCTACGATTGGAAACACACTTCACGTAAATCTCAACGCGACAATCAAGAGGGCTACACAGACGCACAATCCTTCGTAGGGGTTGGGTTCCCCAATCCATTCGTTACGTTTCCCGATACATGGGACGAGGGGACCTCGCCCCTACGATTGGAAACACACTTCACGTAAATCTCAACGCGACAATCAAGAGGGCTACACAGACGCACAATCCTTCGTAGGGGTTGGGTTCCCCAATCCATTCGTTACGTTTCCCGATACATGGGACGAGAGGACCTCGCCCCTACGATTGGAAACACACTTCACGTAAATCTCAACGCGACAATCAAGAGGGCTACACAGACGCACAATCCTTCGTAGGGGTTGGGTTCCCCAATCCATTCGTTACGTTTCCCGATACATGGGACGAGGGGACCTCGCCCCTACGATTGGAAACAGACTTCACGTAAATCTCAACGCGACAATCAAGAGGACTACACAGACGCACAATTCTTCGTAGGGGTTGGGTTCCCCAATCCATTCGTTACGTTTCCCGATACATGGGACGAGGGGACCTCGCCCCTACGATTGGAAACACACTTCACGTAAATCTCAACAGAACCTGGAGATTGCTCTTACAAGAGGCGCGCAGATTAGCCTCCGAGATAAACATCCAGAAAATAGCTTGTATCATCCTCAACGGTTGTTGGAGTGGTTGTCGCGTTCGGGTCAAGCGTATCGGCGGCGCCCTCCGCTTGCGATGAATAATACACGGAGTGCTGCGTATGCTCCGAAAGGTAGAGGTTGAGTGAATCGTCGGAGGTCGGCGTCAAATTAAAATAGACCAGCCCGAAGAGCAGGCAAGCGGAAGCCACCGCGAAGGCTCCGCCCATCAGCGGACGGAAGAACCACTGACGAATATCCCGCATGTTCGGCAAGAAGCTCCGCCGAACGGCGCCGCGATCCGACAGTTGCGGCATGACAAGCTCCGCGATAGGCGGCGCTTCATGTCGCAAGGCGCCAATGCCCTGACGATTGCGCTGAAAATCCGATAGCGTCTCCGCACACTCGTCGCAGATACTCAGGTGCGCTTCGACCCTCTCTCGGTTTGCCGGGCTCAATTGGTCGTCCAAGTACGCCGATAGCTGTTTTTGAATGCGATTGTGGCTCATAATTGCCGACTCCCAATCAGGAAAATTGTATGACATATTCTCTCAAGACTTTTCTGGCTTCGTGGAGTTTTGATTTTACGCGTCCGACCGAGCAGCCGATTACCTCTGCCAATTCCTCATAGGACAATTCCTGCATTTCGCGCAGAATCAAAATCTTCCGATAATCATCCTTCAACTGAGCAAGCGCCTTTTGAAGGATCTCCCGCTGTTCAAGCCGCAACACCGACTTCTCTGGCGTTTCGTTGTCAACAGGCGCCCACGGTTGTGAATCGTCAATCTCCGTGGGGTCTGTCCGCCGTCGTTTTTGCTGATCTTTCACGTTGATGCTCCGATTGGTCACAATGCGGTAAAGCCAAGTGGAGAAACGAGATCTAAATTGGAATTGACCGATATTTTCCCAAAGCCAGAGGAAGACATCCTGCGCCATGTCGGCGGCGTCTTCCGGATTGCCAAGTATGCCGTAGGCCGTATTGTACACCCACTGCTGGTATTGGCGAATAAGCGCTTCCATGGCGCGCTTGTCACCGTCTTGACAACGGATGACCAGTTCTTTTTCCTGATCCTTCGTCAAAGCGTCCGCGACATGGGCGTTCAGAGGCACAGCGGGCAATATCTCCTCTAAAATGGGATGCGTGGTATCCATCTTGAGACGCGTAGGCTAGAAATTTCCCGAGTTTCTGCCAGTTTCATCTATTAGGCATATAACGAAGGAAAAGGTTCGGGGTTTATGTTTTTTGTATATTGATTGAAAAATCGCGGCGCGAGCGTAGGTCGGGAATCGAAGTTCCCCCGCACCGGTGTTTCGGCATACGGAGTATGCCTACTACTTTCCTCATCGGTTCGGGCTGCCCGGTGTCGTCGCGACGGGCTTGAAATTGCCGGTGCCGTCGGGAAACCTTCCGATAGCGGTGTCTTCCCGCTGCACGCCGAACTTGACCGAATCAAGCACGCGATTGTGTCGTTCATCGGTGTCGACGAGTAGGAGCGTCTCCCCGTTCTTCGAGAGATTAAAGTTGGCGTGAAGTTCCGCCTCGCTTGCGTCATCGGAATCAGCCCAGACAATCAAGTACCCCTTGGGAGCGATTGTCGTTTGATCCGGGAACCGCCATTTGCGGGGGAGTGCCCGACTGTCGCTAAGATACATCCCCCCAAGATTTATGGGGCGCTCGCTGGCGTTGTAGAGTTCAATCCAATCATCGTGCCCGCCCTGAGGATCCATGATACTGTTTGTATTGCTCGCCATCAGTTCGTTAATTAACACATCGGAAACCTTGGCGACTGGTGAAATCACGCGGAACGTCAACGGCTCGAATTCGGTCTTGGCGGGGAAAAACGCCGTGGTTCCTCCCGAGTCTGCCGCGCGTGCCTCAACGTAGTAGCGCACTTCTGTTCCGGCAGGAAAATTCGGGATCTCACCCGTGTACGCCGTGCCGTTTTTTGACATCGTTAAGTGCTGGAACGGGGACAGCCGAGCGTCGGCATAGTGTAGAATTACCTCCTCAACCGCAATCTCGTCACCGATTTTTGCCATGATTTGCACGCGTTCACCCGCTATTCGGTTTTCCGGTTCCGTGACGGATAGAATGATAGGCGCGGGTTCATTGATTTCCGGATGCGCAAGTAGGTATTCGCGGCGTTGCGTGACGAAGTTACTGAAGCTGGGCGTGCCGCCTCTGCCGCGCCGTCCGTGCCCGCCGCCAGTCTGTTCTTTGGTTCGGCTGGTGGCGAAGGCTTCATAGGAATACAGTTTTTTGTCATCCGCTTTCACTTCTTCATCAATTAACGACTGATAGGCGGCGATAATCGGCTCCAGCGTTTCCCAATCAAGCCAGTCGTTAACGATGGTGCGCACATAAGCGAGGTATCGCGCCCGCAGGTGCGGCGCCGCGAACAATCGCTTGATGACGGGGCGCATTTCGTCGTGCGCTTGCGCGACGGGAGACAGCATCGGGCCATCGGTTTGCCAGGAGTTTGGCCCCCCGCCCCCGGCAAATCGAAAGGTCTCGTTGCTATCGTACGGCAGCAGGTGAAATCGACCAGTCGGATCTTGGTACATGGAATAATCGCTGCCGCGACTGAAGTAACCGTCGTTGTCGATGAACACGTTCTCAAGCGCGAGGAACCACAGCGCTCGGTCTATGTCAAAAATGGGGGACAGTTCGGCTTCCACCTCATCCCAGGGTGTTTCCTCAAGCGTTTTGCACAAGTTGATTAAGTCATCCCAGGCGCTGGGAACATCCTTCTCATTCGTCTTGAGTTGGTAGGCATCCTGATAATCCTCGCGGGCGTCGCCGTTGTAGACCAAGCCGCCTTCGCGACCGGGGGGCACCTTCCAACGCACGCCGCTTCTCGTGTCGAACCATTCCGCGAGAAAATCTTTGTTGAATTGCTGGCTATTGATGTAAACTCCCCAGTTTTCCCCATTTATAACCAGTTTGACGAAGTTCGCGCTTAGCGCCGGGATGTGGTCGCGAGCGATTCTGGAATAGAGAACCTCACGTAGAAAAGAAGCGTCGGAGTGACCGTTCAACAGGTTCAGTGTCTTGTACCCCAAGAGACGTTGATTGTCATCATCGGCGTCGACAGCGATGTTGAACGATTTCTTCGGGCCATCAACGGTGAAATAGGACGAACTGCCGCGGCAACGGACGCCGACCGAACGATAGATTTCTCCATCCACAATAAGATCGGCCGGAACCTCGACATCGGTTCTATAGAAGTCTTTAAGTTGTTCGTACCAATCCACGTCGTGGAAACGGAGATACAAAGTTCTTAACGCGTTGTCATCGTAGAGGCCGACATGCCCCTCGGTGGCGTTGGCTTTGCTGGCGTTCACATCGTCTTCAAAGGTTGTGCTTGGCGCGGCTTGGACCGGTAAAGGCAAAAAATTGGATTCATCGCGATTTTCTCTCAGAGATTGGCGCGCCGCTTGGCGTTCGGTCCGATTCAGCTTCCCGTCGCCATCCGCGTCGAAACGGTGGGCAATCTTTTGCGCGCGCGGCGGTCCGCCTCGTCCTCTGCGCCCGGGGCCGCCCTGCCGCCGCATGTCGCGAATCGCTTTTTCGTCAATCTGTATCCCGGTGAGAGACTCGCGCGTAATGGTTTCGAGCATTATCTCCTTTTCATCTTCGCTCAGTTGACCATCTCCGTTGAAGTCGAAACGTTTATCTTGCTCGGTTAGCACGGGGTCGGAATCGTCCGCGTTCTGCGCGGATACGCCGGACGCGAACGTCAAGCCGATTATCAGTGCATAAGCAAGTGTGTAGGCGGTGCGGATTATTCGTGTCATATCTCCTCCCTATAGATGAGGTTTATGAGGCTGTGGGCGATTGTCTGAACTGTAATTTTTGTCAGCAATTCTCATTTTGGAACCTAGAGCCGACAAAGCCTTGTCAACTTTAAGGTTTTCGCTCTTGAAAAGCGTTATGTTGATTGCATGGCTTAATAAAGTCGCGAAATCCGACGCATTTTAGCCCCAGAGGGGCGGTAGGTTTGTAGAAACATGGACACACCGAATTCCAAAGCCCCAGAGGATCAAGCGAATGAATAATGAGTGCGATAGAAATCCCTCAAGCGAATGAATAATGAGTGCGATAGAGATTCCACAGGTGGAAACTTATGTTAAACACTTGCCGAGAAAACCGTGAGACTTTCGCCCCAAAAACGCTTAACTTGATCCCTATGGGTGCGGTTTCCAACCGCACCTACCGTCCAGACGCTTGAAAACACGCAATTTTCAACGGCGTGAAGTATAATTTGCCCGCGATGTGTGGATTAAGCCGATGCCTTGAAACCACTTTGATTCCGTGAAGAAACCGAGTTTTGAGGAAAAAACTCGGTTTCGCTATTCGGTCGGTTGATTCTGCAGATAGGGAAGAAGCAACTGGCGCAAATTGCGCTGCGCTTGAAAGAGATGCGCTTTGATTGTTCCGGTGGAGCGTCCCATTTTGCGCCCGATTTCTTTCAACGGCAGATCCTCGCGGTAACGGAGAATGAAGACCTCTCTTTGCTTGGGGGACAACTGCATGACGGCTCGACGCAAATGAACGTAAAACTCCTCATTTTCGACCGCCTTTGAGGGCGCCGGCAGGTGCCGATTGGCGATATGATCGTAGTACACATCGTCGGATACCGGATCGTCACTAATCACGTTATGTTTGGCGCGTCGGCGCATATAATCGACGCAACGATTGATTGCGATGCGATAGAGCCAACTATAGAATTGGGAAGCCCCCTTAAAATTCCCGAGACCTTGAAACGCCTTCAGAAAAACATCTTGTGTGGCATCGAGCGCATCTTCGGGATTTGAAATAATCGCGCGAATGACGCCATGAATGCGAGCGCGGTGGCGAAGGTACAGCAGATCGAAAGCCTTTGAATCCCCCTCCTGAAAGCGTTTGACCAGCTCCGAGTCTTGGGAATTCGGTTCGATAGCGGATGCAATCGCGCTGACCGATATATCGTTAGAATCAGATTGATACGCTTCCCGAGGCTGTGCGGACATTTTTCCCCCGTGCGGCAATACAGCAATCCCGATGAGTTGAAAACGAACTGCTTGATTATCCATTAGACAGATAAATGCGAAATTTGTTCGGAAAAAAAACGATGTATACTCCGCGCTGTCAGGAATTGCGTCTTTTGTGGGATCAAGCGAATGAATAATGAGTGCGATAGAGATCCCCGCGATCTCCAGGTCGCGACCTGCGTTCCCCGTAGGATCAAGCGAATGGATAATGAGTGCGATAGAAATCCTCGCGATTTCCAACCGCACCCTACCGCCAGACACTTGAAAACACGCAATTTTCAGCCGCGTGAAGTATACAAGAACCGACAGTTTGTAGTTGCCCGATTCATCGGGCGTTTGTAGTTGCTCAATTCATTGAGCGCTTCCGATTGATTGTAGCATTTAGATTTTAAATTCATATCAGACAACAACAATCGTGTATCAAAGCGGCGTTGCGCATTTATTCGACGCGTGCGATTTTTTTTCTTGACAACGTTATGTACGTATAGTATAATATAAGGTATGGGGGAAGACCGAGGCGTAACGTCCCGAAATCGGCGCGTAATTCACTACATTCGCGGCGGACTTTGTCCGCTGAACGAACAGTGAAGATGACGAACTTTTCCGGCCGTTAACATCCTGTTCACCTTCGCGCGGGCTAGAACCCGCATTATCACTGGATCGGACGAACTCGAACAGCGTGAACGCGCCCCCCGAAATCGGCTTTTTGTTCACCTTTTGTGCCTATTTTTCGAAGGCGTTTTTGACAAAAAACGAGGTACAAAATCACGCTAACCGCTCTAAAACGCGTGCCGCGTGGACATTTTGTTCACCTTTTGCAAATGGATTCTTACCGAAACCGATCAAACGAGTGAATAGCGAGTGCGATAGAGATCCCCCAAGCGAGTGAATAGCGAGTGCGATAGAGATCCCCCAAGCGAATGAATAATGAGTGCGATAGAGATCCCCCAAACGAACGGATAGTGAGTGCGATAGAAATCCTCGCGGTTTCCAACCGCACCTACCGCCAGACACTTGTAAATACGCAATTTTCAGCCGCGTGAAGTATACAAGAACTGCCAGTTCTTGTAACCTATGGATCTGGAATCGGTATAAAGAGCGAACGCCTAATCGCGGCGAGGCAAGATGCCCCGCCTACGGTAGTAAGCTTTAATTGCGGCTTGCGCGCTATAACTATACAAAGTCGAGCGCAAATGTGTTACAATAGTGTCGGGGCTTACGCGCAATAGAGTTTTCTCATGCCCCGCTTTATCGGCTCTGTTCGGCGCGTGCCTTACCCGATCAGTCAAAGCGGTTACTTTCACCCTATGCACTGTTACTCAAACGAAGTGGCATAACCCGTCAGGAAACGCAAAAATGGCTAGCATAACCATCAAAGATGTTCAGACAATCTTGACTCAGCCCGAAGGCTCACGATTAGTCGTCGTGAAAATCATCACATCGCAACCGGGGCTATACGGTCTCGGCTGCGCCACCTTTACGCAGCGCTTTCACGCTGTTCACACCGCCATCGAAAAGCACCTCAAACCGTTCCTCATCGGACGAGACGTTTCCCGCATCGAAGAAATTTGGCAGATGGCGATGGTCAACGGCTATTGGCGCAATGGTCCCGTCCTAAACAACGCCATCTCCGGTGCCGACCAAGCCCTCTGGGATATCAAAGGAAAGCAAGCGGACATGCCGCTCTATCAGCTCTTGGGCGGGAAATGCCGCGAGGCAGCCGCGGTTTACGGTCACGCCGATGGTAGGGACGAACATGAAGTTGAGGATAGCGTCCGAAAGTACATGGCACAAGGCTACCGCTACATCCGCATTCAGATGGGCGGCTACGGCGGACAAGCCGAGAAACTCGTCAAACCCGAAGGCGCGCCGCCGGGCGCTTACTTCGATCCGAGGGGCTACACCCGCGACATGCTGCGCATGATGGAACACGTTCGAACCAAAATTGGCGACGAGATTGAACTCCTGCACGACATCCACGAGCGCTTGAAACCCATCGACGCTGTCCAGTTTGCCAAAGATGTCGAGCGTTTCAAGTTGTTCTTCTTGGAGGATCCGTTAGCGCCGGAAGATTTGGAGTGGTTCCACCATATCCGACAACAGTGTTGCACCCCGATCGCCATGGGCGAGCTCTTCAACAGTCCACGCGAGTGGCAACCCTTGATTGCCGACAAGCTGATTGATTTCCTTCGGATGCACGTCAGCCAGATGGGAGGCATTACCCCCGCTCGCAACGTCGCCGCGTTTGCGAATATGTACGGCATCCGAACCGCTTGGCATGGCCCCGGCGACACCTCGCCCGTGGGACACGCCGCCAATCTGCACCTCGATCTTTGGGCGCCGAATTTCGGTATCCAGGAGTGGTGCCGTTTCTCCGAAGCGGTGTACGAGATTTTCCCCGGCACCCCCGAAGTTCGGGGCGGATACATGTACCCCAACGACAAACCCGGTTTGGGAATTGACGTCAACGAAGAGTTAGCCGCGAGATACCCTTGTACCGACGAGGTGATAGGCTGGACACAGACCCGACTGCCGGATGGCAGCCCGACGAGACCGTAATCCATTTCCATTATTCTATTTGGGCGTGGAGACCCTAACTGCTCGGTTTGGATTGCCAAATCTAGACCGAGCGCCGCGATTTACTATAGTCATTTCAACGAATGATTATACATATTCGGTCAGTTGATCGATAGAAATCCAATAGGTGTAAAGGTTAAATTCGCGCAAAATCATAAGATTCTAAACCGGATAAGACATCATAATGAGTTTGCGTTGCACCGTCCAAACGGGCGCCAATGGACACAATCGCCCGGCAATTTCAAAATGAGATTTGCGGCAACAATTGGGAACTTGGAAACATTACGATGAAAACAGCGTTGACATCCCGGCAAGTTGAAAACTACCAACGCGAAGGCTGGCTCATAATCGAAGGCTTTCTCACCTCCGACGAACTGCGGGAATTGCGCGATGCTGTCGGCGAAGCCGTGGTGGAGATGGGGAACTCTAGAATTGCGGACGGAGGAGAGAGCAACCAAGCGCTCGACAAAGGAGGGGATGACTACTACAACAGAGTCTTCCTGCAGCGCGTCAACTTGTGGAAAATCAATAGCGCCGTCAAGAAGCGTTTGCTGAGCCCCGATTTGGGGAAAATGCTTTGCAAACTCGCCGGCGTCGACGGCATCCGCGTGTGGCACGATCAGACGCTGCAGAAACGCGCTTGGGACAATCCCACGTCCTGGCATGTGGACAATCCCAACTGGTCATTTCATTCACCTAACGCCATCTCCATTTGGATTGCCTTGGACGATGCGATGCTCCAGAACGGTTGCATGTACTATCTGCCCGGCACACACAAGAGGACCAGCTATGACAAAAAAGGGCATTTTGGCCCCAATATGGGCGCCTTGTTTGACGAATATCCCGAGTTCAGGGAGATTGAGCCGGTAGCCGCCGAGATGAAGGCTGGCTCCGCCGGTTTTCATAACGGACTCATTGCCCACGCGGCAGGTCCCAATATGACACCGCATCCGCGCCGAGCGATGACCTGCATCTACATGCCGGATGGGTCAATCTTCAACGGTATCCAAAACGTACTGTCCGATGAGCAGGTGGCTAACCTCAATATCGGAGATGTCCTTGACGACGAAACTCAGACTCCGCTCGTCTGGTCCAATCAGCCTGCGCCGGCTAGCGCGTAGGTTGCATTAAACACGACGAAACCGAGTTTTTTCCTCAAAACTCGGTTTCTTGTCAGCAATTCTCATTTTGGAACTAAGTTGTAGGGTGGGCACTGCCCACCATCAACGCGGTCACGTTGCGCGCCAGGAGAGCCAACCATTTATCCCAAACTAATCGGAATGGTGGGCAGTGCCCACCATTCTACAATCTGACCACAGGCCCCTGCATTTCTTCCCTCCTGCCTTTACTGGCAACTGACCACAGGCCACTGGCTACTGCTTCTCTCACTCCTCCCAAAAGACCTTGACTCCGAGTTTCCCCGCAATCCCCGCCAAACCCCGCAGATGCTCCGCATGAAGCGGGATTCCGCTCTTGATCCACTTTTCGCGCTTCCGCCATTCAATCTCGCCGGGCAGGTATACCCGATCAACGCCTTCAACCGTTCTCGAGGCGCGGACCGTACGTATTCCCCGATCCACCTCCGCCGCATACGCCTCGTAATCCGCGAAACTTGACACGTTGATTGCGATAAAGAAATGCTTCGACGGCTCCTCCGAAGCGTGGCACGACATTAATCCACCGACGAGCGGCCCCGCCAAGATGCCCATAACCAGCGCCAACCCGTACCCCTTTGGCCCCGCCGCCGGCATCATTAAATGCCCCTCGCTCGGATCGGTGACAGTCTCCCCGTCTCCGCCCAAGAACCACTCCTTCGGCACCGGTTGTCCGTACATGTTCATCGTCAGAATCTTGCCCCACGCCGCCGCCCCGCACGCCATATCCAAAACGATGGGGTATTCCTCCCCTGCCGGGAGCGCATAGCTAATCGGGTTGTTTCCCACCACACGCGTCGCGCCGCCCGGCGCCACAATCGTTGGTCCTCCCGTATTCGTGGTTGCGAACCCAATCATCTTCTGATCGACCGCCATCATCGTAAAACACGCCGCCGCGCCAAAGTGACCCGCGTTGCGCACCCCTGCCGCCGCGATACCTGTTGCCTTCGCCTTCTCAATAGCCGCCCTCATCGCGACCGTGCTGGTCACATGACCCAGCCCGCCATCGCCATCAAAGAGGGCATAGCTTGCTCCCTCTCGAACGACACGAATCTCCGGCGCAGGATTCATATCGCCCGCCAGGATCTGTTCAATGTAGGAGGGGGCATGTCGCGTCCCGTGCGAATGCACCCCCCGCAGGTCGGTTTCAACTTGGAGACGCGCCATCAATTCGGCATGTTCCTCACCGACCCCGGCTCTTTGATAAAGCTTAGAGGTAAATTCGCGAAGTTGCTTCACTTGCACAACGACATCTTGATTAGACTGAGGCATAGCGATCTCCTTTGCGGCGTGACAAACGCCAAAATGTGTTGTAGAAAAATTGAATTGTATTGAGATCAGATATTATGAATCTCTTTGAGAATGGCTAACTGTCGAGAATAAAGGTTGAACAATTTACGCTTATAGTGTATAATTAGAGTCTACGCAGTTTTTCGATTGCGTAGGGTGCAAACCGGGCAGTTTGCGCTACTATTTTGATAGTTTAACGCAAGTTGACGCCTAATATAGAGAAACCGAGTTTTGATTCACGTTTGCAAAGCGGTAACCAAATTGACTAGATTTTCGGCGAACTTGTGTTTCCGATTCGGAAAAACTCGGTTTCTGTCTCCGAGTCAAATGAAGGTCGCAACTCGGGTCAGTTTAGCACAAACAGTTCAGTCCGTACCTGCGTGCGACCGGTTTTGTTAGGCGCGGTTGGCGAGGTTTGGAGTCATTCCCATTAACCGTTGGGGACATCGCCGACATAGGTACTTGCGTAAGTCCGGTATTATCGGATGCGTTAAAAAATTCCGCCTGCAACAATTTGTATGAATGCGCAAAAAATCTAACTCACCACTTGTGATTTTTGGGTTCCCCGCGAATACGGCGCTCCGAACGCTTGCTTCGGTTGTCGGCATCACGCTCGCGTTCACCGCCATCGCGGCTTGGTACGAATTTTCGAAAGCTGAAAACGAATTCGTCAGACCATTGCTTGCTACAATAGAGCACTCGGCAAATAGTGTTCCCGTGGCGATTTGGCTGACGGTTTTATTTGATTTAGGAGGGCACGCAATCATGATCGTTCGTGAATGGTTAAAAGAGATGCACGAGGAAAAGCGCCGTCTCCGAGAAGAACAGTTTAGAGAGGAAGTCAGAGAAGAATTTCGGGCGCAAGCGCATGAATGGTACACAAAGAAAGTCACCGCCGAACAAAGCGGAGCGCCTTTCAACGAACCGCCCCCTTGGGAACACGACACACAAACCTCCGCCGATCAATAACGCCAATATAATCATCGGGAACCGGTTTTAAATAGATTGTAAGCGTTCGGCATTTGACGGATGGTGTGCCGAATGCGTGAAATTCGTTAGTCCGCGAAATAGTCTTCTTGCTAAGCGACTAATGTAAGTTTCCACTTGTGGGATTCCCCGCGAATACGGCGTTCCGAACGCTTGCGTCGGTTGTCGGCATCACACTCGCGCTCACCGCCATCGCGGGTTGGCACGAATTTTCGAGAGCCAAAAACGAATTCGTCAGGCCATTGCTTGCTACTATGGAACACTCGGCAAATAGCGCCCCCGTGGCGATTTGCCTTACGGTTTTATTGGATTTAGGAAGGCACACAATCATGATTGTTCGCGAATGGTTAAAACAGATACACGAGGAAAATCGCCGTCTCCGAGAAGAACAGTTTAGAGAAGAAAGTAGACAAGAAGGAAGACGAGAAGCCAGAGAAGAAATGGGGGCGCAGGCGCGTGAATGGTACGCAAAGAAAGTCGCCGCCGAACAAAGCGGGACGCCTTTCAACGAACCGCCCCCTTGGGAAATTTAGGCGCAAAGGTCCAATCCTTCCACGGTTCGAGAGAAGTGCCAAACGCCGCCAAGGATTGCAATCGCCAGTCAGGCATTCACCACTCCCGACCTCTTCCCGATTCGCTTGCATCTCCGCGAAGTAACTCATGCAGTTTCTTCGCGTAAGCCAACCTCCCCTCACCGCAAGCAACTCTGCACAACGCCGCGGTAAGTCTCCAATCCCCATGTTTCGAGGTTTTTCACTTTCGCAAGATCGTCCCACCGTCGCAATTGAAGCGCGTCCTCAAAATGGGGGATTCGCTCGAACGCCAATCGTTCATCCGCCGACATAACCCCGCCTTGAAGCCGGAGACTCCGCTTTGACGCTTCGGACAAACCGTTGTAGTACGCCGCATCGGTCGTGCACAGGTAACGCTTCGCAGGCACATGCAATCGTACCGGCGTCGTAACCGCGTCCGGGAAGAACGGTTCCAAGAAGTCGGCGCCGATCGCTTCGTGATTCAGGTCGTCCGCCAAAAACGCTTTGTCGGCGTTATGTTCGTCCAAGAGAAAATGCCCCAGATCATGTAACAACGCGCTGGCAATCTGCGTCGGCGCGCCATCATTGATTCGCGCCTGGTTGGCGCATTGGAGCGCGTGTTCCAGCTGTGTCACGGACTCATCGTAAAACGACTGTCCCTTCCGTACCATATAGTCGAAAAGGATGCCAATCTTCCCTTCGTTTGTCGCGCCCGCCATGTCCTCCGCGAGCGTCGGGTCAACACTATTCTTCATGATTCAACACTGTCCTTCCCTGAAAATGAGCTATCTTGCTGATTTGACCGGAGCGTCCCGAATCCTCTGTCGCGTACCGCGAAAAAGCCTGACGCTTGTCCTCATAGTATTTGTCGCGCCAGTCGCCTTCGGAGAGGCTATTGTAAACCGCGTAGATGATGCGTCTGGGGAGATTTGAACCGTTGGCATCGCTCTTGTGGGGAATGTAAGAGCTGAACAACAGCACGTCACCGGGTTGCGTGGGCGCGGCAACCCAGTCCATGTCCTTGGCAATGTCGGGAGCAATGCAACCGTCCGCGTCCAGCGCAATCATGCCCTCCCGATGCCGCCCGGGCGAAAAGTATAAACACCCGTTCTCGGCGGTCGCCTCATCTATGGAGATTAAGCAGGTGGTATGGTTACTGACGAACTCGTAGGCAGGAGCGTCCTGATGGGGGGCGTAACCCCCGCCGCCGGGGTACTTGTAGTTGATCTTCTCCTTGTACAGCGCGGCAGGTCCGCCCATCAATTCCGAAATGGCGTCCGTCACTTTGCCGGCCGTCAAGGTCGATTTCATTCCCACGTGATACGGCACAAAGTTTTCCGTGCGCGAGAGCCGGGTTCCGTCCGATACCGATTCGTAATGGTGCATCCACCTCTGTGGATCCTGCTCCCAGCTTTCAATTTCGGCAACCCATCGCCGCAGCGCGGCAACCTCGCTCTCCGAAAAGAATCCGGAGATTCTCAGATATCCGTTGGTTTCCCACGCATTGCGCTGCGCCGGTTCAAGATAAGTAGGCATGGTTTATGTCCTCAAGCGTAGTTGGCGTTATACTTGACGCCACTTGGAATTGCTCTTCCCCGGTAGGTGCGGTTTCCACGCACCGATGCTCCAACCGCTGTAAGAGCAACCTCCCAATTGCGACTTGCTGGTTCTATACAATTCCCATTAGAACCATTAGCGCTGATAAAAAAGCACAACATTAGCCAACGCAAAGTTATAGATAGAGTTGGATAGTGTTTAGGTGTCTTCAAACAACGTGGAAATTCGAAAGTTTTTGCGTTGCATGCGTGTAATTTGTTATGTTCCGTTCAACCCGACCTGCGATTAAATGTCTCGGAATGCGGAGGTTACGGCATACGGAATGTGCCTACTACTTTTTTCGACTGGAGAATATGAGGTCGCGGCGCGGGTTTTCGATTGCTATCTGGAAGTTCCACGCCCCGGTGTAATTCGCGCACTTGATCATAAGAGTGTTCCAGCCCGCATGCAACGGCATCTCGACAAGTCCCGTATTGGCGCTGCCGGTAGTTGACGGGAAATATTCGTCGCCGTTCAGGAAGAGTCTGCCGATGTCTCTCCATCGCGCTTCTGCCAAAACCACACGATTCTCAGAGCTCTTGATGTGGGTCACGCCGTATCCGATTGCCCAATTCGGTTCACCAAACGCCTCGTCTAAATTAACCGGACCATCCTCGGCGCGGTATTCCCGCCAGCCGATTTGCCCGGTTTTGCCCCGATATGCTTTATCGACCGAATGGTCTCGCTCCGGTTGGAGTTTGGCGATGAACTGCGTAGGATACTGTTGCGGAGTTGCCGGTTTCTGTGTCATGCCCAACTCCAATGCCCCCAGAATCATCCAGTTTCCGATGTATTGCATGTCTGCCGGGTCAACCGGATTGATTGTCTCGGAACGACCGTATAACTGCTCTCCGCCGTACAGAACGGCGTAGCCGTAGGTGGGGAAAGGGAGCAACTTACTAGACGAACAGGATAACTCCACAGTACGCTTCGCTTCCTGACCCGGTGCGGCTTCAAGTGAAATCGTGGTCGGCGCTATCCGCCAGTTGCTATCCAAACTGAAAGCGATTTCCGCTCTTACGCGTTTTCCGAGCGTGTTCTTTAGCCGGACTTCAACCTTGCCGCGCGATGGCGGTCGTTCTCGATTGACTTCAATGTCGGGCGCAAATGTGACCAAGTTCGTCAGTTTCTGCTTGAATTCCGCGGTCGAAATGTCCGACGGATGGATGTTGCCCGGTTCAATTATTGCCACGCCCACATCGCCGCCATCCACGGTGACGATGCTGTAGTGATCGAAGGCGCCGAATTCCTTTGTCGCCCGCGGCGTGAAAGCGCCCCCGGTGGCGCCCAGAACGAAATAGCGATGGTCGTTCCGCGTGTGCAGTGTCAGGTTGTGGTAGTGTCCCGCGAATACGGTGTATTCATGGTCGGCAAGCGCGGCTTCAATCTCGAGCCAACCCGACCCTTCGTGCAACCATGCGGGTTTGTGCAACATGACAAAAGTGTGCCGCGCGTTTTTGTGTTTTGCCAATTCTCCGATGGCATAATCGATCTGTCGAGCGCCAAACCAGTTCTCCGGCACGCCGCCGACAGATTCGGGAAGAGCGTGCCATTCCTCCGTGTTGAGCAGTAGGAAAAGGCAGTTCTTGTAGGTGAACGCCGAGTACGTCCGCCCGAGATTATCCACCCAATAATCGTACATCAGGCGGTTGGTGATGTCATGATTGCCCGGCAACGGTATAAAGGGGACTTCCAAAGCCGACTCATGTCCCCAGAACTCTTTCCATTCCGATTCAATCTGTTCGAGGTTCGTGGTATATCCCTGAATCAGATCGCCGACCATGATAGCGAAATCGGGCTTTAGGGCGTTGATTTCGGCGATGGCGCGGTCAAACACGTGCCACTTGTCCTTGCCGCCTCCGGTCTTGTCGCCGATTATAGCGAAGCTGAACTTGTCCGCATCATCCGAGAACGGACGCTCCACCATCGCGATCCGCTCCGGGAAATCCGGCGTGCCGGCGTAGGCAGCAATCGAAAATAATACGGAGAGGAGGATAGATATCGTATAGAGGTATCTGTCTTTGCAAGTATTCATTATCCGCTTGGCGTCAAGAACAAAGAGGATGAAACATTGCGTAATACGTAATGAGTAATGCGTATTATGAGTTATCTATTTCTGAATCGTCCGTATTGTACGCTTCGTTTTGTTCTCTCAAAATTGATTTTCGTTGATTTGGAACCATCACGTCCCAATCGTCGTAATATATGTCGGTTAGAACTTATGCCAATCGATCCAATTCATACGATTAAGATGAGAAGTCGTAGGCAATGAGTATTGTCACTTCCATGCCATGATAATTCAGGACCGGTCTCGAATTACGCATTACGTATTACGAATTATGCACTACGTATTACGCCCCACTTGTTCCCACGCAATCCTCTTTTTGCACTTGGGACAATAGCCTGTCCTGGCGCGCCGGGTCAAGCGCTGTCGCTTCCACTCCTGGCCGCACCCGCAATGTCCTCGCCAACGCGGCGGCGCGTGATCGACCTGATGACAGCGTCTCGCGGTGCACCCAATCCGCCGCGCCACCGTCTTCCACGTATCATCGTGGCGATGCGTCGGTCCAGCGATTGCATGGGCAATCTCGTGCAGAATCGTGTCAACAATCTCCTCTTTGGATGCCTTCAAGCAGTACGTCACCGAAAGCGAGATTCGCTTCTCCTCGTACTTGCATACGCCTGCCCGCACTCGCGCCAAATCGAACCCGAACTTCCACCCTTTTTTGAGACCGTTCTCGACCTCGTGTTTTCGGATGAGGCGCGCGCCGAGCGCTTCAACTTCTCTGAGCGACATAGCGGGCGCCGGCGCCGGCGCTAGACGCCTCATAGCTCCGTACGAGACATCCCATAGCCCCTCGCGCCGTGTCGCTACCCGCGCCTGGCGGGGCAGAAGTTGTTGGACGGTGCCTTGCAACGCGCCTGTTTTGGTTGTGAAGGAAACTTCCGTGCCCGGTGGAAACGCGGCTCCCGGGAACTCCGATGTCACGATGCTCATGAATACTAGGGTCCTGATCTGACGTGTAGGGGCGATCTTCCGGTCGTGATCTGTCAGTCTTATTATCGCATAGTTTTCCACAAATTGCCTTAAAAAAATTCGATTCCGGAAGCATTGGACAACCCGGTTGCCAACTATTAACAGAGAAACCGAGTTTTTTCCTCAAAACTCGGTTTCTTCCGCAACAGAAAAGCGTTCGCTAATCCCGATTATCTACTATGCAAACAGTCGGACATTCGGAAAAACTCGGCTTCTCTTCCCCGAATAAAGGTGACAAGTCGGATTAGATAATATCAGATTTCTGTGCGAACGCGGATTTTGGCTTGCATCCACAATCCGAATATGCTACAATACACGCTATACTATAGTTGGTGCCCGAAATTTAAACGTGTAGAATTACAAAATCACTCTAGAACCAATCTCCTGGTCGTGGCTATTCCGGGTAAAACCGATCATGCGCGTGGGGGTGTGAAAAATACAGCATCGAGGTAGACGGCTCCCGAAAAAGGGGCAACCGCAGAATAGAGTAAACCGCCAGATTCGCGCCAAGGAAGTGCTGGTAATCGATCAAGACAATCAGCAACTCGGCGTTATTTCGCCCAGAGAAGGCGTGGAACGAGCCGAAGAGGCAGGGCTGGATTTGGTAGAAGTCTCGCCAAACGCAAATCCGCCTGTTTGCCGAATTATGGATTACGGCAAGTTCCAGTATGAGAAAAGCAAACGGGCGAAAGAAGCCAAGAAGAAACAAGCGAAAGTCGTCTTGAAGACAATCCAATTCCGATCTGATACGGCGGAGCACGATTATCAATTCAAGAAACGGCACGCCGAAGAATTTTTGGCGCAAGGTTGGAAAGTCAAAGCCGAGGTTCGATTCAGAGGACGCGAGATGTTGCACACAAATCTCGGAAAAGCCATGTTGGAACGGCTTGCGGCTGATCTCGCCGAAAGCGCCGAAGTGGAGCAACCGCCTCGGATGGAAACGCGAGTCATGTTAATGATTCTAACGCCAAAGCCGCCATCAAAATCATCATAGCGGTTGTACATTAATCAAGGAGAATCTGAATGCCAAAAATAAAAACGCATAAAGGGACGGCGAAACGTTTCAAAGTAACCGGTTCCGGGAAAATCCGTCGGCATCGCGCCAATTCGGGCCATCTGTTCTTGACCAAAACGACCAAACGTAAACGACGGTTAAGACAGAGTACCCTCGCCGATGCTACAAATGTCAAGAAACTTCACCGTCTTATCCAAGGATGAGGTTAATTTCTTTTACTTGTCGAGGAGTCAAGAATGCCGAGAGTCAAAACCGGAAGTGTCCGTCGAAAAAGCCGCAAAAGAATCATGAAGCATTCCAAGGGGTATCGCGGCGGACGTAACAATTTGAGGCGATCCGCCGTTGAGGCGGTGGAAAAGGGATGGAATTACGCTTACGCGCATCGGCGCGCTCGAAAGCGAGAGTTCAGGCGCCTATGGATCGCGCGGATCAATGCCGCCGCCCGAGCGCATGGGCTTTCGTATAGTCGTCTGATGAGCGGATTGAAGGAGGCCGGCGTCGATCTGAACCGAAAAGCGCTCGCGGATATCGCGGTGCGAGATGAGGAAGGATTTGGCCGAATTGTAGAGCTCGCTAAGGGTTAGTGTAGAGTAGGCGGAGGGTCGTGTAAAATCTTCTAAGCCGTTATCTACCAATCGCTCTTGGAGAGACTGTGTTCATTAAGCAGTTAAAATGAGGTTGATTTCTGGTCCGAGTCTTCTATGTGATTCTAACGGTAAAACTACTCAACGGGAGGCGCGCCTGATACGCGCTGAGCAATAAGGTGGAAGAGGTAGTTGTTGATATTTCAGATATTTTTACAATTATTGGTGCGGTAGCAACTATCATAGGTGTTTTTGTTGCAATACTTGTCCCTATTATAAAAGTTTACGTGAATAATGCGATAACCGGACTTGAACAAGAGTTGTCAGAAAGAATTGATGAAAAATTTGATGCAAAATTTGAGGAGATCGATACAAAGTTTGAAGAGTTTGAGATAAGAATTAAAGAGGGTGTAACCGAAGTCGTAACTCAAATACTAGTAGATGCTGGCGTTGTCTCTGACGATTAGCCGGGATACGCCGGGAAGCAGTCGCGATTCGGAGATCACTCTTACGAATAAATCACGATAAAGGCTTTGAAGGGACACAGTAAGCGGTTGGAGAATCTCGACAAGAGAGAATGCGTCGTCGGCTGAAAACGCGTTTTCGAGACCAACCGCCGAATTTCATCCCGGAGCCGCCGAGTTGAACGCCGCGTCGGCAAAGTAGGCTCGCGCCGGAAGGTCGCCGTTATCGACCAATCAATGAAGTGAACAGGTTGTGAAATCTGTTAATTAGGGTGGTACCGCGGAAGTCGACGCCTATCGCTTTCGTCCCTAGGGACGAAAGCGATAGGCGTTTTTTATTGCGGTGTCGCGGGAGGCAACCATGCAAGACGAGTTGAAGAAAATTGAGGCTGACGCGCTGTCCGAACTTGAAGCGGTGACAGATTCGGAAGATTTAAGAGGTCTTCGGAGTAAATACTTTGGACGCAAGGGGCTGCTATCCACCGTCATGCGAGGGATGGGGCAACTCTCCAAGGCGGAGCGTCCGGCCATGGGCAAACTGGCAAACGAGGTTAGGGGGAACCTGACGGAGGCTTTTGATCGGGTTGGCGACAGATTAAGTGAACAGGACCGCGAGAACCAACTTGCGGCGGAGGCGATTGATATCACTCTGCCGGGCAGACGGCCGATGTTGGGGGTGAAGCACCCCGTCACGCAAACCATTGACCGCATCCAGCAGATCTTCCGTGGCATGGGATTCCACGTCGCCGATGGACCGGAGATTGAACACGAATACTACAACTTTGACGCGTTGAACACGCCGGCCGATCACCCCGCTCGAGATCTTCAGGACACGCTATACATTACGGATGAAGTCCTATTGCGTACGCACACTTCTCCGGTTCAAGTGCGTTTCATGGAGAAGCACAAACCGCCGGTGCGGATTATTGTGCCGGGCAAAGCGTATCGGCTCGACTACGACGTGTCGCACACGCCGACCTTCCATCAAGTTGAAGGGTTGCTGGTCGATCGCCAGGTCACGTTCAGCCAGTTGAAAGGCGTGCTCCAGTCCTTTGCGCGCCAGATGTTCGGCGATCAGACCGATATGCGGTTTCGCCCGCACTTCTTTCCTTTCACGGAGCCGAGCGCGGAGGTCGATATCACTTGTACAATCTGCAACGGCGAGGGGTGCCGCACCTGCTCGGGAACCGGCTGGCTGGAGATTTTGGGTGCGGGAGCTGTCGATCCGAACGTCTTCAAATATGCCAACTACAATCCGGAGGAGGTCACCGGCTTTGCATTCGGGATGGGGGTCGAGCGAATCGCCAGCATACGATACGGCATTCCCGACATACGAGCGCTCTATGAGAACGATTTGAGGTTTCTGCGGCAGTTTTGAGGGAGTTGGGACGGAAAGGCGGCGATTTGGCGATTATCAAACCGTCAAGCCTACCCTACACCTATAGGAGAGATCTGTCGGTCGCGAGTGAAACTCGCTCATACCGAAGGCCGATAAAAAACCGAGTTTTGAAGAAAAACTCGGTTTTATCGGGAATTGATGATTTCGTTGCAAAGCATGATTCGGAAGCGGAGAAATATCATCCATGAATGTGTCGATAAACTGGTTGAAAGAATATATTGATTTTGACCTCTCTCCAGAGGCATTGGCGGACCGTTTGCTGATGCTCGGGATTGAGACGGAATCCATCAAACAACTTGGAGAGGGGTTGGATGGCGTGGTCGTAGGCAGAATAAATGCCGTTAGAAGCCACCCAAACGCAAACAAACTCGTTCTATGTGATGTCGATGCGGGACAAAGCGCGGATTTGCAGATTGTGTGCGGGGCGCCGAACGCGCGTGAAGGTTTGATTGCGCCCGTCGCCCTGGTCGGGACTAAATTGGCTACCGGATTGACGATTAAAGCGGCGAAACTGCGCGGCGAAGAATCGCACGGGATGCTCTGCTCGGAAAAGGAACTCGGCATCGGCGAGGACGCCTCGGGGTTGATGGAACTCTCCCCCGATTCTCCCATCGGCGCGCCGTTAGCCGAAGCGTTAGGGCTGGACGGCGCCGTTTTGGAACTTGAGATTACGCCGAACCGACCGGATTGTCTTAGCATGATTGGCGTGGCGCGAGAAATCGGGGCTAAGACAGGAAACCCCATAAAACTATCCTCGCTAAACGTGCGGGAGGGAACTGCGAATGTGCGCGAATTGACGAGTGTGACCATTAAGGCGCCGGAGCTGTGTCCGCGATACGCGGCGCGGGTTATTCAAGGCGTCAGGATTGCCCCGTCGCCGAAATGGTTGCGGCAGAAACTTGAATCTATCGGCGTGGCGTCAATCAATAACGTCGTCGATATTACGAACTTTGTTTTGATGGAGTGCGGCCACCCGCTGCACGCCTTCGACTACCATAAATTGGCTGAAAATCGGATCCTTGTGCGGCGGGCAACCCCCGACGAAACCCTCACGACGATCGACGGAACGGAACGGAAACTCACGTCGGACATGCTCGTCATCGCGGACGCCGAGAAACCGGTGGCGTTGGCTGGCGTTATGGGTGGATTTGACTCGGAGATTTCTGATCAAACGGTCGATGTGCTGCTTGAGAGCGCCTATTTCCATCCGCCAAGCGTTCGGAAGACATCAAAGGCGTTGGGCATGCACACCGAAGCCTCGCACCGATTTGAGCGCGGCGCGGACCCGGAGGGGGTGATACCGGCTATTGACCGCGCCGCTCGGCTCATCGCGGAATTGGCAGGGGGAGAAATTGCGGCGGGAATTGTTGATGTATATCCGGGAAGACAGCCCCCTGCCCAAGTGAAGTTGCGCCCGGAACGCGCCAACTTCGTGCTTGGCACAGAGATCTCCTCCGACGAAATGAGCGAGATTTTAACCCGCCTCGGATTTGACGTATCGCCGGAATTTGATGTCACGGTTCCGACGTTTCGACCGGACGTATCTCGTGAAATCGACCTAATTGAGGAGATCGCCCGCGTGCACGGCTACGATAACATTCCGACGACGATGCCCACGGGCGATGTTCCCACGCCACCGTCAACCGAAAAAGCGGCGTTGCGGGAACGGGTGAAGACCTGCCTCGTCGCGTCGGGGATGACGGAAGCCATCAACTACTCCTTCTACGATCCGCGGGGGCTTGATCGGATACGGCTCGATCCCTCTGATCAGGCGAGGGAGGCGATCAAAATCCGTAACCCCCTGAGCGAAGACATGTCGATTATGCGGACGACGCTCATCCCCAGCCTGCTTGAGAATGCACAGCGAAATCGGAACCATCGCGTGCAGAACATTCAACTTTTCGAGATGTCCAAGGTATTTGTGCCTAGCGGGGATTCCGAGTTGCCGAAGGAGCCGGAGCGCGTGGCGGGTGTCATTGCGGGGAACATCGGCGGCGGCGTCCATGGCGACCCGTTCCGAGAGGCGGATTTCTTTGACATCAAAGGCGTCGTCGAAGGCTTGCTTGACGCCTGCGGCATATCCGATTGGGCAATCGCTCCGACACGCCATCCGCTCTTCCATTCCGGTCGAAACGCATCCGTTGCCATCGGCGGGCAGCGTCTCGGAATGTTCGGAGAAGCCCACCCGAAGGTACAGCAGAACTATGACCTTGAATACAAGGCGTATCTGTTCGAGTTGGATTTTGAAGTGTTGGCGGATGCGGCGGATCCGACTCGGCGGGTTGAGCCGATTTCAATCTATCCGAGTGCCAATCGGGACATCGCCATCGTGGTAGACGCGGCTGTTCCCGCCAGCAGTCCCGATAAACTCATCCGTTCTGTCGGCGGCGCGCTCGTCAAATCCGTGCGTCTGTTCGATCTTTACATCGGAGACCAAGTGCCGACGGGCAAGAAAAGCCTCGCCTATGCCATCGAATACTCCTCCCCGACGGAGACACTTACAGACGAACAGGTAGACCGAGTTCACGAAAGAATTGTCGAGGGGTTAAGTGGTGAGTTGGGTGGTGAGTTGCGCAGTTAGTAAAGTAGTAGGCACACTCCGTGTGTCGTAATCAGATCCAAGGCGTCTATTGACGGTCGCTTTGCCCCGTCTTTACGTGCAACTGCGTTAGATGATCCAGGTGATTTTGCTCGATTTTTTCCATTCGGTTCTCAATTCTATCCAATCGAGACTCAATTCTTCTAATGTCCTCTTTGCTAGGAACAAGCGTCACCAATGATATAATGACACCCACAATCAAAACTACGGTTTGTATCAGCATCAAAACTCGAATATCCATTTAGTTGTCCTCCTTTTTGCCGAGCAGACAATTGTACGAATTCAAAATCTAAATGTTGCAATCAATCGGAGGCGATCAAAGGAACGAATAGTGAGTAGGATTTTCTATCGTACTCATTATCCATTCGCTTGATCGATAGAGATTCCCAATGAATTGAGCAACTACAAACGGCCGGTTTTTGTAACGTATAGGGTCGGAATCAGTATTGGATTGATAATACCGTGCGGTCACTGAATTATAATCTAAAAGAAAACTGTCGACAAGGAAAAAGTCGGGGTAATGGAAGGGTGGGGTGATGGCGGGGCAGGATGCCCCGCCCACGGATAAGGATAGCGTCTGGGCAACGGGTAACGATAGCACGCTGTCCGCAGTTGGATCGGAATTCAATGGTTGCTGGTTTCTATTGGAATTTTGAGCTCGTTTATTTGCGAGCCAATAGGATTGGCTGTAGTTGCCCGATTCATCGGGCGTTGGGAATGGCATTCAGCGGCGATAAATCGCCAACTACAAGGCTTCGCGTGTCAAACTGCGTAACTCCGATGACTATAGATTTTGAAAACAAGCCCAATGGCTCCTGACTCGTCACGATAGCGAGATGAACAAAGCAATCTACGTTCACAAGATTTTCTCTGCCATAGCGCGCCAGTACGATTTTCTCAATTCGCTTTTGAGTCTGCGGTTCGATCGTTCATGGCGGAGATTCACCGCCCGCGCCAGCGGCGTAACTCCAACCAGCAAAGTGCTTGATGTCTGCACCGGCACCGGCGAACTCGCCCTCGCTTATGCGGATGAGATGGGAACAAACGCGAGGGTAATCGGAACCGATTTTTGTTTTGAAATGCTGGCGGTCGGCAAGAAGAAGGTTGAGAAACAGAAACGTCCACGCGCCTTTGTGCCTCTTGAAGCGGATACGCTCACGCTGCCCTTTGCGGAAAACACATTTGATGTGGTGTCGGTCGGGTTCGGCATCCGCAATGTCGCCGACCTTGAAAGCGGTATCCGAGAAATGGCGCGGGTTGCCGTTAGCGGCGGACGCGTCGTTATTTTGGAGTTCACTCAACCGAACAATGTCCTGTTTCGAGGCTTCTATTACTTTTACTTTACGAAGCTCCTGCCCCTTATCGGGAATCTGGTTTCAAAGAACAGAGATGACGCTTACGGCTATCTCCCGAAATCTGTGATGGAGTTCCCCGACTGTGACGAATTGGGGCGGATTATGCGTTCATGCGGACTGGAGGATGTCAGGTTTTATCGGAAGACGTTTGGCATCGTCGCCATTCATGCGGGACGGAAACGATAGGGCATGAGCGGGGTTGGAAATAGTCGGGAAATACGGGCGAGTCATGTTAAGCAGTGCCCATCCTACAGACGTATGGAAGAGAGAAACCGAGTTTTCGGGAAAAAACTCGGTTTCAAGATATGAGTTGCTCCACGTGCGCGACCATCGACTCCGATAATCCTCGCAGGCTGTATCCACCTTCCAATGCCGAGACAACTCTACCTTCAGCCGTTTCCGCCGCAATGTCAAGGACAATAGAGGTGAGGATCGCGAACCCTTCGGCGGTCAGATTGATTGCGGCTAGAGGGTCCAACCGGTGGGCGTCAAATCCGGCCGAGATGAGTACGAAATCCGGCGAAAACTTCATCAACGCCGGGGTGAGCGTCTGTTTGAAAATTTCCACGTAGGTAGCGATATCACTTCCCGCCGGCACCGGCGCGTTGAGCGTTGTGCCGACCGCGCTTCCGGAGCCGGTCTGGTTTGCCGCGCCCGTGCCGGGATAAAGCGGTGATTGGTGAATAGAAAAGAAGAAGACCGACGGGTCGGCGTAGAAGATGTCCTGCGTGCCGTTGCCGTGATGCACGTCCCAATCCACAATCGCTACCTTGCGGATACCGTGCTCGCGATGCAGGTAGCGAGCCGCAACCGCGACATTGTTAAACAGGCAGAATCCCATGCTTCTACTCGGCGTGGCATGGTGCCCGGGTGGACGCACGAGCGCGAAAGCGTTGCGAACCGTTCCCGCCATCACGGCGTCGACCGCTCTCAATACCCCGCCGGCAGAGCGGCGAGCGATATCGAAGGATTCTTTCACGACCGGCGTATCGTAGTCAAGATTGATCTCCTGTTCACAGCATCGGCGCACATGATCGATATAGTCGCTGGCATGCGCATAGCGAATCTGACCTACGCCGGCATGGGTGGGTTCAATGTGATGCAGTTTCTCCCAACAGTCTGACGCCTGAATCGCTCGAATCCCGCGTCGTACGCGATCCGGGCGTTCGGGATGTCCTGCTCCGGTGTCGTGGTTGACATAATCGGGGTGATACGCCAAACCGGTTTTTCCGCGCGTTTGCATGGATCTCTCCGATTACCCGCCGACAACCTCTTGCGTTGTCTTGAACGTCGCGCCCATCTCCCTCATCAGCGCGATGGATTCCACTCCCGTCCGCTCCGCCACAGCCGCGATAGCATCTTTGACCACTGTTACTTTATAACCTCGTTCAAGCAAACCGACGGCGGCCGCCTTGACGCAGTAATCGGTGGCTACACCGTAAACAATGTATTCGCCGCCGCCGGCAGCCTCAAAAATGTTGGGCGCGCTAGGATTGGTGAACACATCGTAGGTCTGCTTTTCCAACAGAATCTGGTCGGCGCCTTCAATGCCTACCGTCTGCGCTGTTTCCGGGGCGTCATTCTTGAGGACAACGGTCGCCGCCGTGGTTGTTTCTTCGATTTTTCTCTGCCCCGGGGTGTTCTGAACGCAGTGAGGGGGAAACACTTCAAACTCTTTGTCATCCGGGGCATGGGCGTCCGCGGAAGCGACAATCTTGATGCCGTTTTTCACGGCGTGATCCGTCAGCGCTTTTAAGTTGCCTCGAATCTCTTCGGCGCCGGGTACGGAGAGCGCTCCGTCTCGACTGATGAAATCGTATTGGGTATCAATGTCTACGAATACTTGTCGCGCCATGGGAGTATCCTCCATCGGTATAGGGCAGGATGAATGGAAGGGTGGACGGGTGGAAGATTTTCCTCCGCGCGTCCAATCCAATTCTTCCTAGTCAATGCGGGAGATGGATATTTATGTTTAGCCTTAATTAATGGTCTGTTCGCCAAGTGTATATGGCGATGTCGGGTGTCGGCGGTTACATTGTCTGAACTGTGATTATCGGAATTGGTGTTAGACTTTCAGGCATTCCGTCAACAACGCTTCGGGAATGCCGCCGTGGCGCAGGATTTTTGGGGGCGACACCGAGAGATCCAGCACCGTCGAAGCGACTTTCGTGATCGTGTCTCCACCGTCTACAATCAGGTCAACGCGATTACCGAGTTGGGCACGCGCTTCCTCGGCGGAAGTTGCCGGATTCTCTCCGGATCTGTTCGCGCTGGTCGTCGCGATGGCGCCCCCGAAGCTGCGCAGCAAGTCCAGTGTCACCGGGTGATCCGGCATTCGGACGCCAACGGTATTCCCACCGGCGGTGATTTCCGGCGGCAAATCTCGCGCTTTGACGATAAGCGTCAACCCGCCGGGCCAAAATCGTGCGGCAAGTCGAGAAAAACTCGCCGGCAGATTTTGCGCGACCTGATCCGCATCTTCAACCGATCCGAGGAGAATCGCAATCGGCTTATCCTCCGGTCGTCCCTTTATCCGATACAGCCTGCGCACCGCCCCCGGCTGGAACGGATCCGCCCCGACGCCGTATACGGTATCGGTCGGGAAGGAGACAACGCCGCCGTCTCTCAAGAGTTCAACGGCTTGATTCAGGAGCTGAGGAGAAAAAGAATTCACGGATATAGATATTTGGAAATGCGCGCTGTGAGAAAAAGACGAACCCTTCTACGAGGCAATCCGCTCTTGTCGCTCCACAATCGAGCCTGAAGCGGAAGCATTAAGGTTAAGCCCATCCCTCTGTCCGGTTTGATACTGGTGATAGGCGATGCCGGCAATCATGGCGCCGTTGTCGGTGCATAGATTGATTGGCGGATAGTAGACCTTTGCGCCGAGGCTCTGCGCGGCGTTGGACATTGAGGCGCGGAGTCGGCTGTTCGCGGCGACACCGCCGGTCAGCGTAATCGCTTTGGCGCCCTTCTCTTTTGCGGCGCGGACTGTCTTTCGCACAAGAACATCGACAACCGCCGCTTGAAAACTCGCCGCGATATCTTCAATGGGAGGCATCGTTCCGGAAGATTTCGCTTTTTCCACATAATATCGCACGGCGGTTTTTATTCCACTGAAACTGAACCGATAGTCGCCGCTGTCAAGCATCGGGCGGGGGAACTGAATCGCCATCGGATCGCCCTGCTTTGCCAGGTCGTCAATGACTTTCCCGCCGGGGAAACCAAGCCCGAGATACTGCGCCACCTTGTCGTACGCTTCGCCGGCGGCATCGTCCAAAGTCCCCCCGAGAATCTCATACCGCCACCCGGCGCGCACCTCAACCAGCAGGGTGTGTCCCCCGGAAACCGTCAGACATACGTGCGGAAAGGGGAGATCGTCGTGCACCATAAAGTTGGCGTAGATATGCCCCTCGATGTGATTGATGCCGAGCAAAGGAAGATTGTTGGCGTAAGCCAAGGATTTCGCGGCGGCGACACCGACGAGCAGCGCGCCGATTAACCCGGGGCGGTTCGTCACCGCAATAGCCCCGATGTCGTCAAATTTCGTTCCCGATTCAAGCATCGCTTGATCCACGATGTAATTGATTGACTCCACATGCTTTCGAGACGCGAGCTCGGGGACAATCCCGCCGTATTGCCGATGCAGGTCGATCTGTGAGGAGATGATGTTGGAAAGAATCTCTTTGCCATCGGTGACGACAGCGGCGGCGGTTTCGTCGCATGAGGTGTCAATTCCAAGAATGTTCATTTGTGTTGACGGTTATGAATGAATTGCGGGGCAAGATGCCCCCCCCACAAGGACGGGAAAGATGTTCCGCCTACCGTGCCCGGTGTGTGTTTGCCGTGCCCGACTTCGTATCACGCTCTTGAATCAATTCGGCGATCGCCGGTTCAAGAGCGCCTCCTCGTAAGTTCGCTTTGCGAATCATGCCTTCGTGATCGATGAGGAAAGTTTGCGGAATCGCCATGACTTTATACATTTGAGCAACGTCGTTTTCCCCACCCTCATTCAGAAACTGGGGCCAAGTGATATCCTGCTTCTTGATGTATGCGAGCAACTTGGATTTATCGTGATCGAGACTGATGCCGATTATTTCAAAATCCTGATCCTTAAATTCCTGGTATGCCCGCTTCAAATGAGGCGTTTCGGCGAGACAAGGAGCGCACCATACCGCCCAAAAATCAAGCAGTACAACTTTGCCGCGATATTTTTCTATCGAAAGATCGTTCCCGTTCACATCCTTGACGTGGAATTCGATTGCCGGTTTTCCGATTAGTTCGTCAGGCGCCCCCATTTGGAATCTATTGGACGGGATGTCGCCGTTACGCGAGTCTTTGTCCAATGCCAATATCCGCTTGGCAATCTCGGCAAAGTGACGGGAGCCGTACTTGGGGTGATCGACCAGCTGCCGGTAAGCGGCGTCGGCTTCGTCATGCCGCCCCAGTTTGTCGTAAGCCAGTCCCATTTCCAGCCATGCCTCCTCCGGGAACGAACCATCCGGATGATCTTTCGTGAGGCGTTGATAGGTCTGAACAGCTTCTTCGGTGCGGTCGGCGAGGCTCAACGCATTGGCTAGGATATAATGAACTCGCGCAACTCTTTTATACTCGGGATGTTCGTTCACATATTTGGTCGCCTTATCAATAAGCAGGTCCAAGTCGCCGGATCCGCTGCCTCTGAGCATCTTCTTGTGAAGGCTCTTGATTTCTTGGTACTCAAAAGCGGGGCGGATTGAGTTTGCGTGGACGAGAGCAGCGCAAGTCGCGATTGCGAGTATGCAACCAATCTGAACGAACAGTCGATGGCAACGTGCGTTTCGGATATTCATGGCTTTACCTCCTCGGGTGATATGAGCAACATAATCGGAATTTACGCGGTTCGGCGCATGGGAATGATTTGGCCGTTACGCGAAGATGATCGGTGGCCATCACAAACTGCCGATTCCCATTCTTATGGCACGCGTGACAGCGCTCGTCGGGAGCGATAAGGGGATTATACCAGACGCGGGGATTTAATCAAGTGAAAAATAGTCGACGGCGAGGGCGTGTTAACACTTATGTGAGATTTATTTGTAATCGTAGGTGATCAAGTGACCGAATAGGGAACACGATGGGGAGCCTCCCTCGCCCAATGGGTTGGGGAACCCAACCCCTACGAAGAATTCTACGCCTGTCTGGCAAATTGGATGAGATTACTTGAACTGAAAGGAGTAGAGTTTGGCGTTCTTGAAGTAGAAACGGAGTTTTATCGGTTGGTTAGCCAGCGCGCTCAGGTCGGAATTGCCGTTCCACGAGACAATTTGGGACGTGCCGGATTCGGTGATCGGGTCGGCGTCGTCGAAGCTGAATCCGGACAATCTCTTGTGGTTTGCCCTCAAGATTTCAACCCGCACTTCGCCGGGCCCCGGTCCGGCGGCGATCGGCGCCATGCTGGTGTTCAGGTACAAGCGATCCCCGTAGAACCCGAACGGGCGGGTCGTCATCTGACCGAAGGACTCGGGCTCGGGGAAAATCTGCCGCTCGGTATAGATGTGTTGCAGTTCATCCTCGGATCTGTTCTTGGCAACCCAACCCTTCCCGCTGTCGAGAGAGACAAATCCGTCCAGACGCGAGACCGCCAACCCAATCCCTTCCACAGACTTGTCGCCCAAACCCAAGGCAATTTCAGGCGATCGACTGTTTGTGCCGATATAGTAGGTGAGGATGCGGTCCCCGTGCACGATAACGCTCTGCGCGTACACGCTGCTCGAGTCAAAGTCCGATAGCGAACCGCCGCGGGGGATGAAGGGTTCGCGGTAGTTCCGTTGAAAGTGGAATCCATCCCGGCTGAAGATAAGCTCCGGATGATGCGTCACGTTGGTGGTGCGGAAGATCCACAGCAGCCCGACGTAGACACCCTCGTAGGGGATGACCGGCAGGCTATAGAATTCGGTGTCGGGATAGTCGTTCTCGTCCGGCACGAGGATAATCTCCGGCTCGCTCCAGTGAATCATGTCCGGACTTTCCGCCCTGCCGACAAGCCGTTTTCCGTAAGGGCCTCGCCAATGGTGACTGGCTTCCATGGTGACGTAGTACGTCTCGCGAATCGGATCCCAGCCTTGGAAACGCCCCGCCCAACGTCCCAATTCCCGTCCGGTGTCAATGACGGGGTTGTTTTCGCAGGGCGTCCAGTCGAGCGCATCCGGGGAGTAGAAGAGATTGTATTGCATCCCTCGCGTCTGCGTGTCGCCGATCATCAACATCGCCTTGTAGCGTTTGGCGGGATCGGTCTCGCGCAGGTCCAGGAAGCCCGGCGTCCTCGGCAGATTCTCTTTTTCGGGGAGGATGTTATTGTCCGTCGAGCCGTCGAACTCGACGAGCCCCAACGACGGTCGTTCCCAGTGAATTCCATCCTCGGAGGTCGCCAGACAAAACACTTCGCCTCGGATGTCCCAGAGCAAGCCGGAGGCGCCGCCGGGAACCGGCTTCCCGTTTTCGAGGCGGACGGTGGTGGTTGAGGAGGAGTACCACATCTTGAAGATCTGATCGATTGGGTCAAATATCACCGTGTTGGGCCGCATGAAGTTGCCTTCCCACGGACGCTCCGGTCGGAGGATGGGGTTGTCATCGACTTTTATCGCGGGGTTCAGTCCCTGTTTTGCGTTGATCAGACTTTCGATTAGGAAGTCGTCGAAAAAGAGCTGCTTCGCGGATCCAATTTCAATCATCGCCATTGTTATTCTCCTCTACCGGTTTCGATGGGCGCGCGCGGGCGGGGCTCGCGCCCCGAATCATTTAATGCCGACCTCATCTTCATGAATAGGCGTTGTTGTTCGACCAGTCCGCTACTCAATCGCTCCTTTCGATGTTCAAAAGCCCACTGCAACATCCCGTCCACAACGGCTTGGTTTTTCTCATAATGGTAGTTGCGGAGCTCGTGTCGTTTTATCTCTTTTAAGGCATCCGATGCGCGTTTCCAACTTTCAATCCACTGTTTAGCGTTCTCTTGAGGTGAGGTCTTCATAAGGATTTGTCCCGTTATAAAGCAAGTTGCCGCATGCTGTCCCGATGAGGCTTGCGGTATTTTGGTCGTTAGGTTGACCAAAACGGGTATTTACTGTTTTCATGCCATCGCATTTCGACAGGAATAGTCGAGCAGGAGTTTAATTTCCTCGACCTGCACCGTTTGCAAGAACTCAACCGCCTCGTCATCGGCATGTCTCGCGGCAGCTTGGCACCAGTCGATAAACTGTGGAGCGTCCCAGTTGTCGTTTTGCTCGATTGCCTCGGCGTAGCGAGCGAGTTGGGGTGATGGACTCGGCTCAGCCTTGAACAATTCAAGAACGCGCACCCGAAGTGTCGGGAAAATCGGATGGTTTCCGACTCGGGCGAACCAATACTTGGAATTGCTGTAGTCCGGTTCGCGTCGGTGCATTATGCCGTGCCAATAACTGCCCGTTTTGGAGCGAATACTCTGAGAGATGTCGTGTGAGTCGTCCAACGCATCGTTCCAGAGCAGCAGTCCGGATTTTACGGCATTTGCCAGGGAGGGATCTTTGACAGCTTGACCGTCAAAGAAATCCGTCGCTGCGGTTTCCCGAATCCGTTTCGTCAATTCGGTGTCCCACTCCCTTTGCGGCGCGAGCGCGGGCAGTGGTTGACGAGCGTCAAGTTTCTGAACGATTTCATCGATTTGGGGAGGGTATTTTGTATCCATGAAATTCTCCTTGTATGATATGCGGGCGCGAAATTTACGCAGTAACGGCAGATTGGCGCTGTAGGCGGGGCATCTTGCCCCGCCGCGCCAGAACCTTTAAATGTCCAGTTGCGTAAGTCCTAATATATATCTGATCGTTGCAAAAAAAGGCTTACCAGATAATATCCTTGATATCGGGAATGAAACGCGTTTTTTGGATCGGCTTGCCGTTTGGTCGATTCTCGTAAAGCGGGAGCGCCACGCCCTTGGGGTCAATGGCGACCACATCCGAGCCGCGCATCGTCAATTTGTACGGGATCTCGCCAATCACCCGATGTACCTCCCGTTCGGGTACGGGGAAGGTTATGGTCACTTGATCGCCCGGATTGAGCAAGCCAATCTTGACGTATCTGCCATCGGTTACATAGCGGCAGGGTTGACCGCCAACGCTGACCTGCACGTCGTCGGGCGAGCGCCACTCCGGCATTCTGACCGCCACTGTCGGGGCGTCCTTGATATGCAGGACGACTTTGCCCTCCACCGGCAGGTAGCTGTCCACATCCAGCCAAGCCGAAGCGCGATTCATGAGAAGGTTGACGCGCACCTCGTCCGCCTCCTTCGTGACGATGCTGTCCCAGACGTAGTAGAAGGTTCTTGCCCCGTTCGCGGTGCAACAGTGCATGATAGAATGACCCGACAGTTTCGGTCCGTTCTCCGTTTGCTCGACATGCAGCCCGTCATTGGCGCGCATCCAGCCGAGGAAGGAACCCACGGAACGCTGTGGAATGTCCCGCGTGTCCGGGTGGTTATGTCCGCCGGGCTCCGAGGAGAAGTAGTCGTCCGGTATGCCGTCCAAGAAATCGGTGTCGCACATCTGACCTTCGGCGTACACGTTTCGCACCCATCGATCCACGTCGTCCCAGTAATCGCCGAGTCCGGCGCGGGTCAAGTAGAGCGCGAGAAGCGCCATGTCCGCGACCTCGCAAATCTCCGTGGTGTTGCCCGCTCTGCCGAGATACCAGTCGGAGCCCGGCATGGCTTCCGGGAAGTAGCCGATTAACGGATCGCCCATCTCGCGTACCCAGCGGTAGCAGGCATCCACGCGCTCCAGAATCTCGCGGTCGTTTATGGCGTAACCGTATTCGCACACCGCGATGAGCGCGTATAGGCTATGGTGAAAATGCCAGAAAGTGTAACGTCCATCGTCGTTGTTGAACATGCGCGCCAGCGCCCATCGCGCCAAGCCGCCCGCCAATTCGAGCGCCGGTTCGTACCCCGTCACGCGATAAAACAGCGCGGCGCCGTGACCTAGTGCGCCGATAGAGTAAATCATGCTGAAAACCGGGTCGTAGTCGGCGAGGGAGCCGCCTTCAATGCCCACGCTTGGCTCATCGGCGTCGGCAGGCGCTGTCTCGCCCGGGCTGAATCGTCCCTTCCACAAAAATCGGAAGCCGTCCTTCTCGCGGGTGAGCGCCAGCAGCCGGTCAACCATTCGCTTGCCGGCTTCGATCCAACACGAATCGTCGTCAACCTGCGCCAACATTGACAGCGCCAGCAGCAGCCTGCCCTCCCCCCAGATCTCGGAGAAGGGGCGGAGTTCGGTGAATTGTTCGAGCGTGTCCGTCGGGCAATAGGTCAAGCCGTCCTCTCCCAGCAGATCGAGTTGCACGCGGAGAACTTCCAGATCAGAGTCCAGTCCGTCGACGCTGCCCGACGCCAACCGGCAGACAACAAGCGCTTCAATGAACTTGGCGGGGATGTTCAGGTAGGCGTCGGTGATATGGCTCGGATAGAGTACTGCCGGACGCCGGGAGAAGTCCACGATGAATCCCAAAGCCCATTTTTCGTCGGGATACCATACGTTGGTGAGGGCATTCACCGCCAGTCCCATCCGATCCGCCAGATCGAGGGTATCGGGCACCGTGGCTTCGTAACGCTCCCCGACGGTGCAGTTCGTCATCGGGTTGTGGTTAAGCATCTGATTTCCTCTCTTTCCGCATATTTTGAAACACGTCTATATCAACGCTTGGGTTGGAATTGACCTGCGAGACCTGAAGACCTTCACCAGTTACTGACCACTGGCCACTGACCACTGACCACTGGCTACTGACCACTGACCACTGGCTACTGACCACTGGCACTGACCACTGGCTACTGACCACTGGCACTGACCACTGGCTACTGACCACTGGCTACTGACCACTGGCTACTGACCACTGGCACTGACCACTAGGCTACTGACCACTGGCACTGACCACTGGCACTGACCACTGGCACTGACCACTGGCACTGACCACTGGCTACTGACCACTGGCTACTGACCACTGGCACTGGCCACTGACCACCGCTTTTCACCCTTCGTGGGCTTGGCGGAGGGATTCGAACTCTTCATCCAAGTTGTATATCTCGACTTGCGAAACGCCGTCGGCAACTTGGGCGCGCAGTACCTCCTCGTAATCCACAATCGACTGGGCGCGAGACAAGACCGCCTCCGCCTTCCGCAACGGAACCACGACGACGCCATCCGAATCTCCCACGATGATGTCGCCGGGGTGAGCCACCGTCCCGCCGCATCTTACCGCGACGTTGACTTCGCCGAGCGATCCCCGACCAGCCACCCGCGGCGTCGTGCCGCGCGCGAATACGGGGAAACCCAGCTCGCGTATCTCGGCGATGTCCCTGACCAAACCGTCCAAGACGATTCCGGCAAGCCCCTTCAAGCGCGCCTCCATGCTTGTAATCTCGCCCCATAGCGCCGTGTCGGGATTTCCCTGATTATCCACCACGAGAACGTCGCCGCGCTCGGCGGCGCGCAAGGCTTTCAGGACGGGCAGAAAGTCACCGCTCGGCGTCACCGCGGTGCAGGCGGGACCGCATATTTTAGCGCCTGTCAACAAGGCTTGGATTCCGGAATCCATGGTGTTGAGGTTCGCCATGGCGTCGCTGAGGTTGGCGGCGGCGATGTGAGAGAGCGCCTCCACCAAAGCGGCGTCGGGACGTGCAATTGTCGGGTTGACTTCAAATAGACTCATAGACGTTTTCCTTCGGTGTGATTGGGAGGTGATAAGAGATGCGTAATGCGTGATGCGTGAAACGTAAACTGAAGTTGGGTTTCACTCAAATTTGCTATGTTTTCGGGCACACTTGAACATTGGAGATCCTCTTATTATACGCGATTTCCTTCGGATTTCCGTTCAACCCAACCTGCGAGCTATGAGAAACCGAGTTTTTTATAGTTTGTATCAAATGACCCCATGAGTTAGACTAGAGGTGGATGGATTTTCCATCAACTACAACCTAACCTACTCATGGAGGTCATTATGAAGCGACAGAGCAATTCAACTTACGGCATCAACCGTCTTGAATCAAAGACGGCAAGGGCGGCAATCATTCAGAAGATGTCTACAGACTTCAATCTGACACCCCTCATTGCCGAAGCGTACTATCAACAGATTTTGTCCTACTTTGCGCAACACGCCAACATTGAGCTCTCATCGGGCAAAACCTGCTATGAAGCGGTAGCGGCCGATGAGCCGGCCGGCAAACACATCGCTTTGGCGAGAAAGGTTTCATGCCAACTCACGTTGAACGATGCGGAAACCGATATCGAGGTCTCGGCAGATAATGGACTCGCCGGACTCAGACGCCATCGAATCCTGCGATTAACCCAAGAAGCGTACGACCAAGACGCATTGCTCAGTCATGAAGATTTGGCTGCGTTATTAACCACGAGCTCGGCGACAATCAAACGCGATATCCGCCAGTTGAAACAACAAGGTTTGTTTGTGATAACCCGTGGCGCCAAACACGACATGGGGCCCGGCATATCTCACAAGACTCAAATCTTGGAGTTATACTTCAAAGGGTATCAATTCACTGAAATTGAGCGAAAGACGCGTCATTCCGAACGCTCCGTAAGTCGATACTTGCAAGGTTTCACTCAGGTGGCGACGCTTAATCGTCAAGGGATTCCAAAGGAACAGATACGCCTTATCACCCGTTTCTCCGACCGATTGATTCGGGAATATCTCGCCCTGTATGAGCAATACGCGCATACGGAACGGATGACGGCGTTACTTCAACCTGAACCCGCCGATGAAAAAAAGGGGGCCAACTCATGGGTAAACCAATGACGCGAACAGAAATCAATGAGAAGAAAGTCAGACGCCTTAACGATAAATCATTGAGGCAGTTGCTGATTCATCGCTTTCTCAATTCCTATGGGTATGACAAAGGCGAAGTCACCGCACGCGCCATTGTCGACGACATCGTGAATCTCATTGAGCGCTATTTCCTGATTACGTTGCCACTTGCCAAACTTGCCTCCGGTGAAGAACTGCCCGACGAACGCCTGCTCAGTTCGGGACAACTGGTCTGGTTGGCGGTGCCCATAGATGAATATCCGGAGAGAGGGAAAGCCATCGTCAATACGCGTGTGAAGCCCGTTATTTTAACCTTCGTCTCCTCCGAGGACGTTGAACGATTGCATACCGATTTTTCCTCCCGCGAGCTGCGAATCCATCGTTTGGTGCGCTGGTGTTACCAAGCCTACGACCAAGGCGCGTTGTTGACACAACTTGACATTGCCACACTGCTCAACGTCCGCGAACCGGTGGTAAGCGAGTATGTCAATGAATGGCAAAGCCTCAATGGCAAAGTCTTGCCGACTCGCGGCAACCTTCATGATTTATCGGCGGCAATTACGCACAAGAAGGAGATTATCGCGCTCCATCTTCAAAGCTATCTCGCGCCTACTATTGCCGCCCAAACGAAGCACTCCAAAGAAGCTGTTGACCGATACATTCGTGATTACGAGTCTGTCAAGACGGTTCGCGCCGCGACCGCCGATATTGACAAAATCTCTCAGATAACCAACCTTTCCAAGCGCGTCGTCACTCAATATCTTGACCTGATTCCTCAACACTTGCTTGATGGCATGAACGAAAGGTTGGCAACACCATCGGAAAACGGAAAGGATACCACTGTCTTGTCCAATTCCTAACTGGCAAAGATAGAACCACTGTCTAGCCTTTTGGGGGCGAAACCGCAACCATTCGCTAACATTGGCTTGGAACGGCATAGCCTTTTTGGTATACTGTGTAACAAATCGCTCCAGTTGCACATATACCTTGAAAGTTAGACCACTCAAGTCACCTAGCTAATTCAATTGATGATGGCTTAAAGCCAATAAACATGGGCATTTGTCTAACCCCTAACAGATTTAGATCTCGGCGGAGCGCGCTGTCAGTTCTTGGAGGCGCGGGGAGAACGTCTCGTAGACCTCGCGCTTAATCAGGGGCCAAGTCGCGGGGCTTCGATGCAACACGGCCGGCATATAATAGACGTTTGCCAGCATGCGGTGCTGGTCGGATGTCGTGTTGGCGCCGGATCGATGCCACAGTCCGTTGTGATAGACGAACACGCTGCCCTTCTTTCCCGTGACCGGCATCTCCTGCGGATAGCTGTCTCGGCTGGGGGCGCGCTGCGTGAGGTGGCTGAACGGCACGATTCGCGTGGCGCCGTTTTCAGGCGTGCAGTCGGTGAGCATCCAGAAGACCTGGAGCCCGTTCCACGGCGGGATGAGCGACGTCGGATCGGTCGCCAAGGCGCCGCGCGAGGGCCAATCGGCGTGCAAGCCGCCGGCCGGCGTGCCGGGCTTGCACCACTTCAGCGCCGCGTTGTTTGCCAAGAAAAATCCCTCGCCGAGCATCGATTCCGCGATCTCGAGGATTTGCGGATGCGTGCAAAGCGGCGCCAACTCCGGAATCTCGTTCAACGACCCTTCGAGGCTGATATACGCAGATCCCATCGACTCCATAATCGACCGCGCCACGCCATCGAGCCGTTCCGCCTCTTGCGGGTCCAGCAGTCCCTCGAAAATACAGTAACCTTCCTCTGCCAGTCTATCTTTGATTTCGTTGATTTCCATCGTTATCCTCTGTGCGTACCTAGAACGTTCCTACGTCGATTGATGATTGCGCGAATCCCGATGCGCGCATGATTCGCTTCTCGGAGATAATACACGATTTCCGCTTGTATGGCAATAAAAATCAGGTATAATATCAAATGGGGGAGATTGGAAGGGCGGAAGGATGGAAGATTGGGGTTGGCGGTTGTCTGAACTGTTAGGATTCACGTAGCGCCATGGGATCTCTATCGCGCCTGCCGGTGCAGTCGGGATCGGGAGATCCCTCCTACTGCATCAATATGTATGCCTTGGACGCAATTTCTGACAGCGCGGAGTATATGCGGAGTACGCGGAGTATATAACGTCCAATACATGCATAATTCTTCCCTCCGAGGTCATACACTATATAGCCGATTATAGTGTGATTGGCAACAGAAATCTAGTGTGTTCACCGAGCAATCGCAACCGATTTTTAGTTATGGATTTGTCCCCCGACTACGCTCTATGCCGCACGTGATGGAGGGGGTTGACACCACCCTTGTAATTTCATAAAATATATTGTGAGTAACCGGTTATTTGTTTCCGGGGCAAACCCCTTGACGGAACACAAGCGCATTCCCTTAAACATGTGAAGCGGCAACACGATTATGGGTCGAAAAAAGCAACGTAACGATTGGATGAGTACAACAAAAGATCGATTCACTCCAAGCTCCTAAAGCCGATTGACCCGTTGCTGGCAGCTATCAAAGGAGAAGCGACTCATGAACACGGTAATCGGCGCCGCACTCACGCTGTTTACGTTTGCGACGCTTGTCTTGCTGCCCAAAGGATTTGCCGAAGAAGCGCCGCCGGAGAATCTGGTACGGGTAGTTTAGTTTCTACCGAACGACCGCCAACCGCAACCAGGCATCAATGCAAAATTGGAGGCGTTGGCAAAAAAGGTACAGCAATCTTACACGGAGGTCATCAAATGCGTTTCAAAGATATATTGGTTGTGTTTATCTTCTCATTAAGTGTCCCGCTGCCCGGTGTTACGCAAGAAGCGGTCATCCTTGAGTATGGCGCACGGGTAAACACGATAGCATTTTCGCCGACGGATGCCAATCTCATCGCTGCCGGCGGCATTCCAAATAATTTTGGTAAAGAAACCGCCATTAAAATTTGGAATCTACGGAATAATAGTACGATAGAGCTAAGGGGCCACACAGGTCACGTCAGATCCGTGGCATTTTCACCGAATGGTAAAATGCTTGCCAGTGCCGGCAGCGATGGGATCCGGCTTTGGGATGTCGCGAAGCGCCAAAATACTGTCACCAAGCCCCAGATTGTCGACGGGGGACATTGGGGGGTGCAGACGGTCGCCTTCTCGCCGGATGGGTTGCGTCTGGCAACCGCGAATAGGCATGTAAAAGTACGGAATGCCCGCACTATGGAAGAGATGTTTGCGCTTCGGCACGATACACATGTGTGGACGGTAGCGTTTTCACGCGATGGCAGATACCTTGCCGCGGGCGAGGGCGGCAACGATGGGCCCGGGCATGTGAGAGTGTGGGCACTTGAAACGCAAACGCTCGTGGCGACGCTAGATGCAGATCCGATAGCTGTTCGAAGCATCGTCTTTTCGCCGGACAACCAAACGCTAGCCAGCGGAGGGTTTCTAGGACAAATCAGGCTGTGGAGCGTATCTGACTGGCAACTCCGGGGCACCATCAACGTCGTGCCGACAATCCTATCGCTTGATTTTACGCCTGACAGCAGGGTATTTGCCGGCGGCGGCAATGGAGTTTTGGACCTATGGTCTGCGGAAAGCGGTAGAACAATTGCCTCTTTATTCGCGGAGCAGGTTGATGGCGGTGAGGTCGCGGCTGTCGCGTTTTCAAACGACGGAGTCAGGCTCGCCAGTGGCGGCGCTGACGGAAACGTGCGCATCCATAACATCGAAACGCATCTTCAGGCAGTGAAACAGACTGAACAGCGGGCTATGGTTCGACTCATCCATTTTTCTCCGAAAGGCTATTTGGATGAGTGGGGCGGAGAGGATTGGGTGGCGGAAAGGATGGCGAAAAGGATTGATTCCGTGATAAGCGATAGTCAACTGCTTTTTGCGGAGCAGATGGAATCCTATGGACATGGCAGGAAAACCTTCACGTATGAAACCGATGCCACCGGAAAAGCGCTCGTGCGTAAAGTTATCGGGCAGTTTGAAGATGCGCATTATCATGAGGACCCGTGGGGGAAGATTGCGCAAGAAATTGGTCCCCCCGATGAGAAGCATGTCGATGTTGTTTTCGTGCATGGTACCGGGTATGGGGGTGGACTGGCCGTCGGAGCGGGCGCTTTTACGTGGGGTGGAGTCGGTGGCGGTAGAGCCGTCATTCACGAGCGCGGCGCCTGGGATTTTGCTTATACTGCCCACGAAATGGGACACGCATTTGGATTAGACCACGACTTTCGCCATACGAGTCCCGAGAGGTGGGTATACGATCACCATATTATGTCTTACGGAAGCCAGCACCCGAAGAAGCTCTCAAAATGTGCGGCAGAATGGTTGGATGTCCACCCCATATTCAACGACAATAATCAAACCGGCTTCAACGAACCGATGACTATCGATATGGTGACAGCGATCGAGGAGAATTCTCCTCAAGTTACCCTCTACTTCAAGATAGACGATGCCGATGGATTGCATCATGCCATGTTGCTCGGGCAGTCCGATCACCACCTGGCTCGCGATTTTCTGGAATTGCGTGGCTGTCAAGCGTTAAGTGGCGAGAGGCAGACCATCAAATTTGTTGCCCGGTATCCAATGACAAGACCAGGGACAAGAGAGGCCACACTTCGGGTTATTGATGCGCACGGCAGGTTCGAGCAGAGGACGTTCCCGATAAAACCGAAATACGTGAATGCAGACGTGAACGGAGACGGGACGGTCAACATTCTGGATTTGGTGGCGGCTGCAACGAGTCTCGGACAGACGGGGCAAAATCCCGCGGATGTCAATGGAGATGGCGCGGTTGACCTCCTGGACTTGGTGCTCATTGCCGGCGCGTTTGCGAACATACCCGCCGCGCCGAGCTTAAAATCCGAGACGTTTGCAATGCTAACCGCCGCCGAGGTCGAGGATTGGCTCGCGCAAGCTCAACAAATGACATTGACGGATCCTGCGCATCTGCGCGGTATTGCCGTGCTGGAACAACTCTTCGCCGCGTTAACGCCGACAGAAACGGTACTGTTGCCCAATTACCCGAACCCGTTCAACCCGGAGACGTGGATACCGTATGAATTGGCGGCAGCCAGCGACGTGCGAATCGCAATTTTCGATGTTCACGGCGCCATCGTCCGCCGGCTGGACCTCGGACATCAACGGGCGGGTTATTACGCGGGGAAAGATCGTGCGGCGTATTGGGATGGTCGCAACGGATTCGGAGAGCGGGTTGCGAGCGGCCACTACTTCTACACACTAACGACTAGCGGTTTCTCCGCCACTCGGAAGATGCTGATCGAGAAATAGGACACGCGGGGACTTATTTCCCATTTTTTGACTCGAAAGTGAAACTGGAAATCAACTGCGCAAAACCGGAAAGGGTTAAATATGCCCTTCAAATCGATCTTCATCGCCGTGGTCTTGGGTACAGTTCTAATTGCGGCGGCGATGATTTTCAATGCGAAACGTCCCGCCCGCGAAACCGAGCAACCGAAAGCCGAGTTTGTGAGAGCGACGGGCAAATGCGCCGCGTGCCATCGACAGGAAACCGCGGCGGTGGTGCATCAGTTTGAGCGCAGCCGTCATGCGAAAAAGGGGGTAAATTGCCTTGATTGCCATCAGGCGTTGGACGGGCAAACCGAAAAAGCGCACAACGGTTTCACCATCGCGGCGAACCTTACGGCGAAGAACTGTAGCCAGTGCCACACCACCGAATACAACCAGTTTGTCAAGAGCCGCCACGCGGCGCCGGCTTGGGCGGCGGTTCGCGGATCGCAGGATTTCACGGCGGAACAGATTCGATTCGCCGAAACCTACCACGCAGGCGCGGTTGATCGCCCCGCGAATCGGCTGGCGCTGAAGGAGGGGGAGAGCGCCATTGATGTCGGCTGCCTCGGCTGTCACGACATCGGCAAGCCCAACGCTGACGGATCGATTGGCGACTGCACGGACTGCCACGCCCGGCACACGGCATCCGTGGCGCTGGCGCGCCAACCGGAGACCTGCGGGCAGTGCCACTTGGGTCCCGATCACTCGCAGATCGAGATTTACCACGAATCAAAACACGGCGTCCTCTTCAACGCGCAGAAAGACGAGATGAATCTCGCCGCCGACCCGAAACGCCTCTCTACCGCGCACATGTCCGTGCCGACCTGCGCCACCTGTCACCTGAGCGGTTTGGATGGCTTGAACGTGACGCACGACACCACGGAACGCCTCTCCTATTGGCTGTTCGCTCCTGTCTCGCGCAAACGTCCGACTTACCATCAGGGACAGACCGCCATGAAAGAAACCTGTCTGAAGTGCCACGCGCAAACTTATGTGGAGCGGTTCTATCGAGAGGCAGAGAGAGTTGTCGAGGACACAAACGCCAAAATCGCCGAAGCCGAAACGCTGATGACCGCGCTCCGAGACGAGGGGTTTCTCACGACCGAACCTTTCGATGAACCGATAGAGTTTCTCTATTTCGATCTGTGGCACTACTACGGACGCACCGCGAAACACGGCGCGTTCATGGGTGGAGCCGACTTCGTGCAGTGGCACGGCAACTACGAGCTGCTGCTGAAGGCGACCGAAATCAAGCAGATCGCGGCGGAATTGCGAGGGCGTCATGCGAAACCGAAAGTGGCTGAATAGCCCCCCGATCCTGCTTCAAATTTTCATCATCGTCAACTTGGCGTTCCTCGCGATCGACGTTTACATGGCGCATTCCGTAAACGCCTTTGCCCACCGCGCCGAGTGGATTCCCGTCCTATTCTCGCTTGCGGCGCCGCCGTTGCTGCTTGTCGCGCTGATCTCTCGAACGCGGCGGGTAAAGCGTTTCTTGGCGCTCGGCGTTGGCTGGGGATGCGTTCTCATCGGCATCGGCGGGATGTTGTATCACTTGGACAGCCAGTTTTTCGTCGATTTCACGGTACGGAGTCTGGTTTACACCGCGCCGTTCATCGCGCCCCTCTCTTTTACCGGGCTCGGTCTGCTCTTAATCATGCACTGCACGGTTGACGAGGCTTCTATAGAATGGGGGCGCTGGCTGCTGGTCATGGCGTGCGCCGGGTTTCTAGGCAACTTCGTCCTGTCGCTCTGCGATCATGCGCAAAACGGGTTTTTCGACTGGCGGGAGTGGATTCCGGTAGGCGTGAGCGCCATGGCTGTCGGTTTCTTGATGACCGCCATCGTCCAACCGCACAATTCCCCGTTTCTGATCGCCTGCCTCCTGATTCTGGCGCTGAACGCTCTGACGGGAGTCGTCGGGTTTTATCTGCACCTTGCGGCGAATCTGCACGCCGCGGCGCCTACGCTCAAGGATAGCTTTCTCTACGGGGCGCCGGTTCTAGCGCCGCTGCTGTTTCCGAATCTCGCCGCGCTTGGGGGGTTGGGAGTGATGGGGGTTATGCGGAGTGTGGATGAGATCGAGGGTTAGAGAATGTCCACTCCCGCAATAAATAAGGCGAGATTAAAGTCCTGGGGAAGGGTCATGACTTGCTTCAGTTTGCGCGGACAATTCGTATCACGTTGAAAACGATATTCAGGACGCAGAGAACGCCGTACCCGCACAACAGAGTCACCAAGAATGTCCGCACATATTTCGAGAGCCAATTCCCTTGATTGTGGATGGCTAATGCGACGAGAAGAGCGACGAAGCATAATAGAAGGAATTGCATGTCGGCAACATCTTACCCCCATTTTTGTATTCCGCGGGCTGAATTACTCGTTGTTAGATGTCATGGCAATTCGAGTGACCTGCCACGGTAATGGCGGATAACCCGGTATGTACGCTAAACCGCCTGCAATCTATTCCACAATAATCCTCCGGCGCGACACCGAATAGTGTCCTGTGTTAAAATGGCGAATCCCATCAATCCATGTATTTCAAATTGCCATATTTGACGGAGGCGGCGACACGCCCGCTATCTCCGCGACAGCTAAGGCAGGCCTCTTTATAGACGTCACCTACTATGTTGGGGAGTTTCATCAATGTAAGCGCGTTTGCGTTTTTCTTTTTTGGTTGACTTCGATTTGATTGGCACCGGTCTACCCCGTTCCCCATAAACAGTAACGGTATAAGTGGCAACAACACCTAAGACGTTCTTATATGAGTAATCGACATAGTAAATTTTCGTAATGCCAGCGTTCTTTGCGGCAGTCTCTATGCTTGCATCACCCGTCACGATTAACCCTAATATGGATTTGAAAGAAGACGAGCCCGAGACATAGCCATCATTTATTGTGTTGTCGGTTGCCGTAACCGGCCCTTTTACGTCTGTGTACCACAAACCTGTAACGGGTGATTGGAAAAAGGGATAGCCGCAACCTGTCAAGTATGTTGTGCTCAATAAAATTACAAATACCATGCCGAGGCTGCGTGTCGCGTGTTGTATCATAGTAAATCTCCTTTATAAAGTTTAATAGCGCTTTGGCAGCGCTTGTCAAGTGTAGTAGAATTCATAGGTACAGCATTACGGTCAAGAGTCGATAGCGCACGAACGCGTAATGCGTCAGTAATGCGCTCGAAATCTTGTGTAAATCCGGATTTTCTGGATGTACGTCAACTAACTGCCATGACGCGTTTTTTTCTCGCATGGTAACCGATTCAAATATTCCACACTTTGGTGCAGAACTTCTTGCAACGTCCGCACGTCGTGATGAAACGGAAAGAAACCGGAGAATGTTGTACTGAAAATATGTCAAACACTTCGCCATTTAGACACGTGGAGGAACCAAGTCTCTCACTCTTATCCTGATTTTTCACGGAGTGAGGAAGGATAACAGATAAGGAAATTTAGGGCAGGATAATCTCCTTACCCCCAGATGAGAACGAGAAGGGAAGAGGAACCTAACCTCACCTGCTATCCTCATAATTAAGAAGCTCCGTGGTTTGTCCTTCAGAATGACCATCCGAATGGAGGAGCGGAAAAGTAGTCAACCTACCCATTCCCTTATTTAGTTCACATAATACGTAATGAGCAGACGGTAGTTTTTTGGGACTTTGAAGATAATCGCACTGTTGATGATGTTTTCGGAATTCTCTTTCTTCAGAAATAGGACTATTGGCACCCTTATTCCGCTAATCATCATCCGACTTCCAAAATGCTTCGTCAATCCAAATCACTACTAAAATAACGACTGCAAGTACAACGACAAAGAGAATTGTCGTGATAATTGCAGTTTCTATGCTCTTAGTTTCCGCTAAAGTTACAAAAAACACACCAATAATAAGCAAAACAAGTAAACAAAAACCAATCCTGCCTATCCCGGCAAGCCAGTTTAATCTGGGTTGGTTAAAACCTCGTATAGCCCATTTGATTAACGACACCAAAAGACAAGTAACTACCACAGGCAATACTATGATTTTAAGAGAGAACATTATGCCGCTTTCCCAAGAAAACAAAAAATCGAAATATTCACCTGATTGAATAATTTCAAACACGACGATGGAAATAATGAATAGTACCATTACCACCCTGAATATACCACATCTCCAATTACGATACATGGCACCTCCTTATTTACTGCTCCGTGAGGATTAGTTGCAGTTGTTACAGATGGTAACAACTTTCATTTTTCTAATCTTCTTTGGGTATTAAAATTGGCTCATAACCCGTACCAAGAGCGGATTTGTACTAAAAGAGATAAGGAACACAAGTGTTTATCGAATAGTGGGCGCATCCCAAACAAGCATGGACACCCTCACTCATCGTTAAATGCCATAGAAAATCATACAATCTACCACAGTAATAGAGAATAACCCGGAATGTACCTTCGCACGCTTACAACCAATTTCACAATAACCATCCTACGCGACACCGAATGGTGGCACTACAGTTAAGTTTGGTAGGTGTCAATTGGGCGGATTAACGGTGGAAATTCGAAGACACACGAATAGCGTCATACGTCTGTGGTGCGCTTGAAACCCCGTGATAATCAGGATTTTCCTGATGCGCGTCAAGTAACCGCATGACACGGTTTTCCTCACACAATAGACGATTTTACTACTCCACACTTAAGTGCAGAGTTACCAAATATACTCTAAGTTGTTAATAATTTCGTTTTTTTGTAGGAGTGGTCTCCGAATCACAACCTGCTGTTGCTGCAAACCTCCTATTAGATTCACTACTGCTGAGAAAACAAACGCAATATTACAGACTGCGAGGTATATGCGAGGGTATATACAACCTCTAGTGTGAGGTATTCAGCGTAGCTAGTCAACCCTCTTCCGAATCTTTTTCCCTTTGGGATCGTACTCAAACTTTTCTTCATGGGGCGTATTTTCCAAGTAACTTTTCGTCGATTTATCGTAGATACGAATGGAAAATTTCAGCGTATGCTTTTGTTCCACGTGCAGTTCATAAAAGGGTATAAACAGATTGAACGTCTCGTTTTTGTTTTGTTTGACATAGTCAATGTCAAATTTTTCACGGACAGCGACTTGGCCTTCGTGTACGTACTTCTTGTTTCTGTTTCTGTCCTTTAGTATTCTCCCATCCTCAAAATAAAAGTACGCAACCGCCCACACTTCGTGGCCATTTCGGTTGGATGTGCTAAACTGACCTATAATCCGTATGCCGTGCCTAAGCCTATCGCGATCTTTCTTGAAACGTACAGTGTCAGCGATAATTTGGGCCTGTGGCACGCGTGGAATCTGGCCTTTGCAGATCTCCAGTTCTGTTTTGGTTCGGTCAAGCTCGTCTTTAACATTCAACAATTGATTACGTGTTTCCTCAAGCGCTTCTGCTGCATCTGATCGGCACTTCTCTAGTTTTCTTTCTAGTGCCTTAATTTCTGATTTTTCCTCTTCAAGTTCTTTCGTCAACTCGTCATTATTATTTCTGCACGTTTGTAGATCTAACTGTAAGTCCTCTATTTTTTCCTGACATTCTTTAAGATCCGATTCGATTTCACGCTTGTCATTTTCAAGTCCATCAATTTTCTGTGTCAACCTTTCAATTTCACTCTCGGCGTCTTCAAGTTTTCCTTCAGTTTGTTGAAGAGTCTCTCTGAACTCTGCCAGATCTGATTCACATTGGTTTCTGAGACGCTCGCACTCTTCAAATTTCTCACGCCATCTACCGCTACACCCGACTGTTGAAAATAAAACGAGCGCGAGTGCCACGCACATGAATACAACAAATATACCTTCAGAATCTTTAGATATAAACATTGGAAACTCCCTCCTTAATGGCATTCACCTTTTGCCAATTGGTTTTACATAGCATTACAAAATCCAACTAAGGCGCGAGAATAGCGACTACGGATTTGGCTATGGTTGAACACCTTGCCGAAAGCGATGCAGGGATTATAGCAGAATTTCCGGGTACGTCAAGAAAAAAGAACTGAGATTTCCGGTTGTGAAGGCATTCGCTACCTGACACCTTGGACACGAAATCGTTCAAGCGGTCAAGGACTCATTCAATATCGGGTTTCGACTGAACCACTTAGTGAACCTTGGCAGTGGATTGGTGTGACAGAGGAGTACAGAGAGGCGCGTAACAGGATTTCTCCGTAACGCAACACCGAATCATCTCATCGTTCATCTTCACCCGCAGGAAAGGAGAACATCATGCGTAGGAATAGGCTCTTACTATTCGGATGCGTCATCTTCGCTGTTCTAGTCATCGCGGCGTGGTATTTTTACGCTTTACGGACTTCGGACAATATATCAGATGCGGTGAGGAGTGAGGTACTCGCTCCCAAAGACCCGCCCGGTCCCAAAGTGCGCCGACCACGACCACCCGAGAATTCCGGCGGCAGCAAAGAATCCACTTCGGAAACTGAACCGACCGAAAACGGGGGTGAAAAGGAAGCGCCCGCAAGCCGTTGAGACGTGCGAGCGCCATACGGCGTCAACGTGGTCAATGGATTTGCGTTGGACAGTATTGCGGTTATTTTCTCGGCGAGAATTGCGTGTAGTAAACATCTTCCCTAAATAGCGCGCCATAATCCGTTTTGAAAAGCGTTGCCTTATATCCCCGGCGGGATCAAGCGAATGGACAATGAGTAGGATCTTCTATCGCAGTCACTATTCGTTCCTTTGATCCTTCGCTATCCACTCGTTATCCTACCGGAGACGCAGGTCGCGATCGGGAGCCCCCTCCTACCATCACCAGCCCCACTCGGTGAAGTAGGGGAAGATTCGGTAGACGTGTTTCCCTCGAATTTCGCCGAAGATTGTCCATAAACTGCCGATGACGTGTTGTCCCAAGATGATTCCGATGAAGAACGGCACCATCCGCCGGTAGAGTTGGATGCCTCCGAATTTCAAGATCGCCCACTTGATTAGCCACGCCGTGAAAACCGAAAACCAGATGCCGCCCATCATCCAGCCGCACGCCACGGCAAAGCCGACAGGGTGGAAGGGGAATGCGAGGAAGCGTTGATGCAGCACGCGAAGGACGATGGTAACTCCCGCGCCTAAACCGACATCGCGGAGCATCGGATAGTTTTGGCTGCGCGGGTGTTCAATCCAAGACTCCAACATGCGAAAACCGTTGTCGCCGATGTTGTGATAGACGTTACCCGCGCCGAAGTGATACATGTTGTGCAGCAGCGCCCAAAAGCCGGCGAAGGTGCCGACAATCGAGGCGAGGATCATGGCGATTAGAAAATGACGGCTGGGCGCGTTGATTAGTTGTGCCATTTTGAAGCCTTCAATCTGGTGGCCCACCGGATGGGAGCGATAGGCGCGGCACATCCAGAACAGATGGCTGAACATGGCGATATTCGTGACGCCGATACGTCGCGCGCCAACGACATTCAGGAGCATCTGATCGGGCCCCATAAACTCGGCATCGTGAGCCGGGGGGCCAATCTCGGCGCGAATGCGGGCAATCGCCACCGCGTAAAGTATGTAGATGAAGAGAAAGAGAAGGACGACCCAGGCGGTCATGCCGGCATAGCCGAGGAACAGCACGAGCGCGACGACGCCCAGCACGATGCCGGCGATCGCCGATCGGTAGCTCATCGCTTCGTTGGCGGCGGTTTCGGGGCTCCTCCCGCGCACGATTTCTCTCAACACCTGCTTCAGGTGCAATCGAGCGGACCACAGCGGCAGAATTGCCAAGATTATCCATGATCCCGCCGTTTGATAGCTGCGGAATGGTCCCGGCGTTGCCCAAATTCCCATCGCGTTTCGGAAAACAAGGTCCGCCTTCCAGACGAGGTGGAAGAACCACGCCGAAAACGCCAAATTCAGCGGCAGGAAGTACGCCATGCCCACGACGAAGGGATAGACCGCCATCGGCAACCAACCGACAGCGTTCCAGGGTTTGTCGGTGAAGAAGCGTCCGAGATTGTAGATTGGCGCGAAATTGGGGGCGGCGGGCCACAACCCGTGCAATCCGTTCATAAAATCAAACATGCCTGCAAGCCCGAATCCGAGCCACAACATGCGATTGGAAAGCAGTCCGGTGCCGCCCTTCGCCATCTCCATCGGGAGTTGGATGACGGGGTATGCTAATTTTTCGTTTTCGGTCCACTGCTTCCGAATGATGACATTGATGCAAGCAATGACAAAGAAGAGAACAATCAGGAAGCCGCCCCAGCCTAGCGCCGGGATGAGCCACGGCTTGATATGTTCGGCGATATAGAGTGTGGTTTCGCCTTGGTGGTAACCTTGCAGCGCCACCGTGTCGTATACGGTTGCCCACTCCGGCACGTGCCTGCCGAAAAGAGTCATCCATTCGTTTTCATGGGTTACGAACCAGAAGCTGGTGAGGTGTTGCACCATGACGAGCAGCAGATCATGCCCGAAAATGCCGGTGGCAATGGCGGTCATCACGTAGATGATGAGGAGTTCGACGGGCTGAAGGGCGGCGCCGGGAGCGTATTTGTGAAGGAAGGCGTTGAGCGCCACCAGCAGGAAAAGGGTGAATGTGACGTTGTAAAAAAGCGTGAAAAGCGTTGAAAAGACCGGTTGGTAGACGGTTTCGGCAAGCGTCAGCCAGTAGAGATTGATCGGGATGAGGAGCGCGCCGATAAGCAGCGCGCGGTAGGATATTCTTGCAGAACTATGATGTGTTGATCGGGGTTTCAAACATACACCGCCGCGAAGGTTGTCAATTGCTAATGTAGAAATCAGGACTTGTACTGCGCGCTGTCAGAAATTGCGTCTTCTGTAGGAGCGATCTCCAGGTCGCGACCTGCTGACGCTGCGTAAGTCCCATTCAATACCATATTGCTGACAAAAAAGCGCAATAATACCCAACGCAAGGTATACGCAGTAACGGCAGGGCGATGCCGAATACGGGGCAAGATGCCCCGTCTACGCGTGCGACTGTTCCCTCGCCCCTACGGTTACCGGTATATCTTACATAAATGTCAACAGAACCTGGTCAATGCGTCGGTCGGACAAAATAGACGCGGTGCGGCTTCTACCGCGATTCTCATCTTAACGTTTGATTGCGCCCCACGTCGTCGCGAGCGAATTGAGAGCGGATACCGACTGGGGTTTGCCCGGCTCGAATTCAAATAACTCTCGAACCTCCTTGGCATCCAATCCGCGGTCGTAGATGCGCAGGTCGTCCATGACGCCTACAAAAGCGTTCAGCCCCATGAAACCGAGCTGGATGCGTGATTCGGTCTGCGCAATCTTGCCGAGACCGGCGGCGTTGCCCATTGCGTCCGCGTTCGTGTAGTAGGTGGCTGCCCCCTTCAGGAACGTCCCGACAATGTGATTCCATTCATCCATAATAAGTTTCTGCCCGGGTCCCGTCCCTCTCCACGCTCCTCCGATACGAATCTCGATCCGTCCGGCGCCGCTAAGAATATCAACGTTGTATTGCCCGTCCTTGTAGATGGCGCGGTTTTCACCGGCGAGGTCAAGTTTCTTCGGCTTGACCCAGAAAGAAACGGCGAAATCCTTTTCGACCGTCAAACGTTCCGTCTTGTTGATTACGGCGCTATGAGATTGCTGTTCAAATAGCAGTCCGTCGCCGAATTTGCCATCCCGCGTCCGCTTGGCAGTGATAAGCTGACCGTCATTTCCGTTGCCGGTTTCGTCTCTTAACACTTTGTCCTTGCCCTCCATCGGGTAGTAACCGATGAGGCCATCCTCAAGGTCGGCGGACGCCAGCAACGGCGGCATTAGAAGGGTTGCAAGAATCACGAGAAAAATGCCCGACGGCAATCGATCTGTCATTGAAGTCTCCTCCATTTCATGCGGTTTCAAAAGCTGAATGTTGCGCCCTTCCCAAGCGCCCGATGAATCGGGCAACTACAATCCCCCGATGCGTGTAACCTATAGATTAGGAATCCGTAGGGAATAACGATCGTTATTCCCTACAACCCCGCGGCAAAATTAATGCGGAAATTCACTATTGTTGGTTTCGAGGGTCCTGATACGGTTTAAAAGCTGAATGTTGCGCCCTTCCCAAGCACCCGATGAATCGGGCAACTACAATCCCCCGATGCGTTTAACCTGCAGAAATCCGTAGGGAATAACGATCGTTATTCCCTACAACCCGCGGTATGTGGAGTTGTGCCACTGCTTGCCTTTTCATCGCGCCCCTTTTAGATGCCCCCAGGTGGTCGACAATGAGTTGTCGGGAGAAACCGAGAACGCCCCGGGGTTGTACCCGAAAAGGCGCTCAATCTCTTTGTCGTCCAACGCTCGGTCATAAATCCGCAACTCATCGAGTATTCCCGCGAAACCCGCCAACCCGCAGCATGAGCCTAACCGAAGCGGCGACTGAATCTGGGCAAGTCGATCCTTGGCGGTTTGTCCGGTGCTGACAAGTTTGCCGTTGACATAGAACGCTCCGCTCTTTTTCTGTGACTCGAAAGTTCCGGCAATGTGGTGCCAGGTTTCCATTTCCAGCGCCGAGCCAACGCCTGTGCCTTGCCAGCCTCCGCCCGAGAAAAGGTCGAGCCTACCGCCGCCGCGCAGCAGGTCCAAGTTGTACTGATCGGTAAAGACGACACGATTCTCGCCGGCAAAGTCGAGTTTTGTCGGGAAAACCCACGCCGCGACGCTGAAGTCCTTTTTGACGACGAGGACGGGCGATCTCGGCGCTTGCGCTTTCGCGTTCTTGTCGGGAAACAGCAGTCCCTTCCCGAATTTCCCCTTTCTCTCGCGCTCCGCGGTTTGGAGGTTGCCATTGAGGTTATTTGCGCCCGCGTCTTCGAACTGCTGACCGTTTCCTTCAAACGGGTAGTAGGCGACAAGCCCGTCATCAAAGTCGGCGCTGCCGAATGGGGCATGGCAACAGATGTATAGAATAACACCCCAAGACAAACAACACAGAAGGCGATGATGTATCAAGATATCCTCCAGCCGATGATTATCGGGTTTTGTTGACATTTCACCGCAACCGGGAGATTATGAGCGGCGCACAGACATATCCTTTCGTAGGGGTTGGGTTTCCCAATCCGTTGTTCGCACATCAAAGTTCGGGCGAGTGGACCTCGCCCTGCGAGTGGACACACATCAAAGTTCGGGCGAGGGAACCTCGCCCCTACGATTGGACGCGCATTAAGGTTTGGGCGAGGGGACCTCGCCCCTACGAGTGGACGCGCATTTAAGTTCGGACGAGGCGACATCGTCATCAAGCCGAATCGGATTTGCGCCCGCGTGGTAGCGCTCCGCATATTTTCCACGAATCCCTTCGCTGAAATCGTATTCGTCGAGCATATCCGGATCGGGTTGACTAGATGCGGCTTGATTCATAGGTTTTCCTTCGCACGCCTACCGTCGTCCTTTCCGATTGAAATCCGACCGCAAAGGTTATTTCCGATCGGATTTGATTTTAGCCCATGTGGTCACCAGCGAGCCTTCGGGAGAAACCGATACGGTCGGGCTAAATTGAAACAACTCCTGTACGTCGTCTTCGCTGAAGGCGCGCTCGTAAAGCCGCACGTCGTCCAAACTGCCAACCATGCATTGAATGCCCATGTGACCGAATCGAAGGGCGGATTGCGCCACTTGGATAGCCGGAGGCGCCGCCGTGCCTATCAACTCGCCGTTAATGTAGTGTGAAGCCAGTTGCGCGTTGACATCATAGGTGCCGAGGATGTGGTGCCACTCGCCTGTTGCCAGGTCAGCCCCTGCCGCCGGCGTGCCTACCCAGGGCGGATCGTCCGGATTCTTGATCTCGAAGCGTCCTTTGGCGTGAAGGACATCAAGATTGAGTTGATCGGTGAAGATGACCCTGTTTTCAAATTCGGGCCAAGCGTCGCCGGTGGAAAGCGCTTCCGGGTGGATCCAAGCCGCCACCGTCACATCGCCTTCGAACGTCAGGCTTTCGGAGCCGGGCACCGATGCGTTATCGGTGTTGTTGGCGAATCGGATGGCTTTCCCAAATTTTCCGTCATCAACTCTTTGGGCAGACCCGATGTCGCCGTTGTTGCCCATTCCGCTTGCATCTTCAAGGGCATTGTCGCTTCCTTCGAACGGATAATGCGCGACAAGCCCCTCCTCCAAATTGGCGGATGCCGTCGAAACAGTTCCCGATAGAATCAAGGCGACTCCCGCAATTAGAGAGACGATTCCAAGAAACGATTGAATTTTCATTAAACTTCCCTCCATGTTAGGTTTGTGTGAGGTTTGAAACGTAAGAGATTCGGCGCCAACGTGTTTTACGACGCCAAGAACGCTACTTAGTCATAATTATACAGGAATTGCGGAAGAAGGTCAACTACTTTCGATCAAGACGAAGAATGAGGGGGTAATCTCTAATCAGGAGGTTTTGGATAACCAAATTGTCGCGGTCGCGGCGCGCCTCTAGCGGTTGTTGAAACCCGTTTAGGCTATCTATTCCGGTGACGACATCGGAAGAAACACTCTCAAGGGTGAGGGAGACATTCACGCCGGGATGGTAATCGGCCGCCACGGTATCCAGCCATAACGCCACCAACCGGCCTCCGTCGGGCAGGCCGAAGCTGCAAGTTTCGAGTTCATCGGATTGACTCTCAAGTTGAATCTTGCAAGGGATAGGTTCGGCGCCTGCCATGAGCGTGCATAGCGTACGGATAACGTAATATCTCGGGAGCAACCGAATGACGCTCGGCATGAGCATCTGATTGCCGACCATCTTGAAGCCGAGGCTGCGGTGCATGACGATTGCTCTCGCGGCGTACTTGGCGGCTTCAATGTCCGTGTAATGCGGCGTTTCGTGCGGGACGAAATCATTAAGGGGGCGCCAAATCATCTCTTCGACCATGTATTCGCCTTCAAAGCCCAAAGCGGCAACCTCATTCTTGAAGGCTTGCACGGTAGACGGATAGTCTTCCCAATACGTGACTCCTCTTGCCAGGTCATTGAACGGCGATTCCCCGTAGAAGGGGTGCCAGGATACGGCGTCAACCACTCCTCCAACTTCCGAGCCAAGAACCCGTTTGAGCCAATCTCTTTCCCACGGATTGAACCGGCCCAGCGCCCCCGCGATAATTTTTGCCTCGGGATCGATGTCTCGGATGATCGGCGCCACTTGACCAACAACTTCCAGATAGTCGCTCATGGCGATAGGCGCGCGCGGATCGCCGCCCGGTTTCTCGGTGGGTTCGTTCCAGATTTCATAATACGGCGCTCGACCTTCGAAATGTTGCGCCATAAACCGCGCGTAGTCGGCAAATTGTTTCCGTTGCGCCGGCGTTCTGAACCACCATGCCGGCTCCCGATCGCCCAGAAGTCCGCTTCCCGCGCCTCCCCACCATTCATGCTCTGCTCCATCCAAACCGGCGCCCGCGCTCAACGTCAGTACGACGTTAATCCCGCGATCGGCGAGAGCGGTGATAAAGTTGTCACAGTCGAGAGGGATTCGGTGTTCCCCCGGCGCAACGAGGACTTCCTGCCAGTTTAGCGGGTTTGGCGACCAGAAGTTCGTGCGCACCCACTTGAGCCCGAGATCCTCAACATGGCCGAGCAGGTTTCGGTACACGCCTTCATCGGCTTCCCAGTTGCCGATATCGCCCCCGATGCCGTTGTCCTCCAGTTGGCTCGATTTCTTGGGTTTAATCTTGGACCGAGGCTGGGTGTTCCCTTCCTGCAGAACGACATCCTCGAAATAATCGGGGCACGTGGGATAAAGATACGGCGTCGGTATCAGGGCGGTATCAGGCTTAGACTGTTTCATGTTAGAGGGGCTTTTCTTGGGGATGGCGCGCGGCGCGGTTGGCGGTTCCAGTCGATACAGCGTTTGCACTTGGTCCGTGTTCAGCGCGCGATTGTAGATTCGAACCTCATCAAGGCTTCCGACCATGGCGTTGAGTCCGGTATATCCGAGCCGAAGAGGCGAAGCGACGACGTCCAGCGCCCCCGGCGTTTTTACGGCATCAACCAGGGCACCATTAATATAGAGCGCTCCAATCTTTCCGTCCGTCGTGAAGCTGCCAACGACGTGATGCCACACGCCTAACTTCAGCGGTTCTGTCTCCCTGGATGTGCCGTGCCATGCCCCGCCGGAGAAGAGATCCAACCGACCGCGCCCGCGAAGCAGATCTAGATTGAACTGATCGGTGAAAATGAGCCGATTTTCGCCGTGGAGATTCAGCGATTCCGGGCGAGTCCAAGCGGATACCGTTAGATCACTTCTAATAGTCAAACTCCGGGAAAGCCGGACAAAAGCATGGCTGGTAGCGGAGGGGAACCGAATGCCGCTGCCGAATTTGCCATCAGTCCGTTCTGCCGATAGAAGCCGCCCGTCGTTTCCGTTCCCGCTGGCATCCTCAAGAACGGGACCGTTTCCCTCAAAAGGATAGTAGGCGATAAGCCCATCGTTCAAATCCGAGAAGGTTGGCAGCGCCAAGATGAAAAACAGGAGCACGAACGATATCATTTACGGGTCTCGTTATCAGTCTGCATGGGACTTACGCAAGTTGCAAAGTCATGCGTAATACGTAATGCGTAAGACAATTTGTTATGCATTGAGGCGTTCAACGGCGTGAGTCTTATCCTAAATTGCGCCACGACAATCTTAATCAATCCGTCTACGTTGATACAGAAACCACTCCACGAGGCTCAGCGCAACCGCGAGGAACACAAGGTACACCCAAGGCGGGTATCGCAAGAGCGCCGAACCGCTCAGCGTGACATCGGTAGTTAACAAGCCCTCCACAGCGGCATCGGCGCCGATATCCGATTCCGATTCGTCCGCGAGGTTGACCGCCCACATTTTTTCGTTCTCGCCAATCTTCAGCGAGTAAAACCCGGCAATCTCCGTCCGATCAAAGAGAACTTCACCGTGCTTGACAGCGGTTTCCCACGTCCGATCTTCAGGTCCGGCGATTGTCACGGTCGCAGGCGGATCTGCCGCATCGCCATCGACTTTCCATGTCAGCGCCTCGCCGGTGTGCAGATGATACTCCTCAATTCCCGAACTCTCTTGAAACCATTGAATCGTGTTGGCAATAATCACCGGAAAGGCGATGCGCAGCGGGAGGTCGGATTGCAGAATGTCAATCGCCGCGAAGACAATTTTTCGGTTTGGGGTGACATCGACAAATAACACAATGTCGTCAAATGAACGCGCTAACACTTCCGCCGTGGCTGGCGGCGCGACCTGATACGCCTCGCCAATTTGCACATTTTCCAAATGAACGTGACGCAGGATCGGATGCGTCCGTTCCCAGTCCGTGATAATCGGGGTTTCGATTGGATCGCCAATTTTCCAGTCTATCGGCGCGGGGCTGTTTTTGGGGGGATAGATAAACATGTAATTCCCGTCACCGAGCGTCGGCGGACTGTACCTGTCGAAAATGACGACGCGGTATGCGGTTGCGTCGGGATCATAGTCCTCCGGCGTCAAGACGCTAAGGTTCAGTTTTTCGTCAACGGAGAGCGCCTTTTCCAAGAACGGATTATCTTCGGTCACTAGCAACACCGGGATACGCTCGCGTTTGGGCAACGTGGCGTAAGCGACATTGTCGGTGACTAGCGCATCCGCGACATCCAAAACCGCCTTGAGTTGTCCGCCTTCAAAAGCAAAATTGCTGAAAATCTCGGAATTGGTTTCGCCGGGCGCGAGGGTGTACGGTCGCACGTCAAAGAGATCATCGTTGAAATAGAGTTCGACGTTGCACTGCTTCTCCTCTTTCGATGCGTTTACAACGGTCAATAAGGTCTGGTAATCGAACGCGTTGACGAGGCTCTTCCGTACTCGAAATCGGGTGATGCCGACATTGTCACTCGCCGCGCCAACCTGAAGCAGGTGGAGCGTAATGTCATCATGCGGGCTTTGAAGTCGCGTCAACATATCTTCGGAAACTGCCTGAAAATCGCTGAAGATGACGATGTCGGCGTTCGGCTTTGTCCGGGCAACGGCATAAGCCAAATCCAAAGCGGGTTCAAGATTTGTGCCAATCTCGGTCGGTTGGATTGATTGGATCGCTCGTCGAAGAGACTTTTGGTGGTTGGTGAACGGACTGCGGATTGTCGGGCGCGCATGGCAACCAATCACCATCATTTCGTCCATGAAGCGCAGTCCATCCACCATTCTCAGGGCGCGCCGCTTCGCGGATTCCAACCGCGTGTCCGATGCGGTACCGGCATCTTGCGCCTCATCGGACGACTCAACAGCATTCATGCTCGCCGAATGGTCGATAATCAGGATGATACGCCGTGCGGATTTCGTAATGAACGCAAACTGCGGCTGCGCGATAGCCAGCGCCAAGAGTGTCAGAAACAGGAGTTGAAGCAGCAACGATAGCAGGCGCTTCAGCTTCTGAAACAGAGATGTCGTCTGTTTCTCTTGGAATAACTGTTCCCAAAACATCAGCGTGGAAACCGGTTCGCGGCGTCGGCGAAGTCTGAGAATGTACAGAAGGACGATTGGAGCGGCGAGACCGAACAAGAGAAGGGAAGTTGGGGATAGGAAGTTCATGGCAGTATCGGAGGCTCTCGCCGCTTGGATGCGCTGTTTGACGAAGGGATGCCGCAAGCGCTAAGACACAAACCCGCCCATGCGGAAGATTCGCAAGATTAACTCTTCAAAGGGTGATTGCGTCGTCGTTCGCACAAGACCGATTTCGCGTTGAATACAGTACCGGTCAAGGTCGTCGCAGTACCCTTGGAAGAGGGCTTTGTAGCGTTTGAGGTGGCTCTCGTTGATGGTGACCGGTCGGAGTTCATTCGTTTCGACATCCACGAGATGGTAGTCGCCGAGCAGTTCCGGATTCGTCTCCTTCTCGTCAACAATGTGAATTACGAACAGGTCGTGCTTTTGAAACGTTAACACATTCAACCCGGCGGCGAACCCGCTCGGATCGAAGAGATCGGAAATCAGAACAATAAGCCCGCGACGTTTGGTGGTATGCGCAAAGTTGCGGAATGAGCGTTCCAAGTTCGTTTCGCCAGCCCCGTCAATCCCTTCGAGGAAGTCAAGCACGGTGAAGATTTTCCCTTTGCCGCGTTCCGTGGGCAGCCGATTCATGTCCGCGTCGGTAAAAGCGGAGATGCTGACGCGATCCAGATTGGACAATCCGATGTAGGCGAGGGCGGCGGCAACGCGCTTGGCATAAACCAACTTCGGCAATTCACCGTAGGTCATCGATCGGCTCGCGTCCACGAGGAAATAGATGTGCAGGTCTTCCCGTTCCTCGTAGAGTTTCAGCAGGAGTTCATCGAGTCGAGCGAACGCGTTCCAGTCAATGTAGCGGAAATCGTCGCCTGCGGTATAGTTGCGGTAATCGGCAAATTCTACGCTGACGCCTCGCCGCGTGCTGCGGCGCTCGGCTTTGATTCTACCGGCAAAGATCTTTTTGGAGATGATGTAGAGGTACTCCAGTTTTTTGAGGAATTCGCTGTCGAAGGCGGATTGGGTCGTGTCCATATTCGGTTAGAGGTGTTTCACGTGACGGACTCTCGAGATTGAAGATGATTTTGCCGACGTGCGAAAAGGAAATCGGAAAAGGGATTGACGAATTTAGAGAGGGCGGATTAAACCGATGTCTTGAAGCCGCTTTGATTCTTGCAAGAAACCGGGTTTTGAGGAAAAAGGAACTCTATCGCACTCGCTTGATGGTCGCGACCTGGAGATCGCTCCTACAAATAGACGCGTGGGTCGCGACCTGGAGATCGCTCCTACAAATAGACGCGTGGGTCGCGACCTGGAGATCGCTCCTACAAGTACACGCGTGGGGCGGAAACCGGAGGTTGCGCCTATAGTTCGGCGGTTACGGCACACGGAGTGTGCCTACTACTTTGATGAATATGGGCTATCGGACTTCCTCCAATAGGCGCTGGATGATTCCGTCGGGGTCGATGCCTTCCGCTTCGCCTTCAAAACTGAGGATGAGGCGGTGCCGCAGGCTCGGCAAAGCGACGGCTTGAATGTCCTCGCGGGAGACGTTGTAGCGGCCGTCAAGTATCGCTTTGACCTTGGCGCCGAGAATTAGGGATTGGGCGCCGCGCGGGCTCGAGCCGTAACGGACATATTTTCGTGTGAGTTCCGGGGCTTCCTCTGCCTCCGGATGCGTACTTAACACAATTCGTAGCGCATACCTTCGAACGTCTTCGGCAACGATGATATCACGGACGATTTGTTCCAATGCGTTAATCTCCGCCCCATCGCTGACCTTTTCGACAGACGGCATTTCGCGTTTCGTGGTGCGTTCCATTACGAGGTCGAGTTCTTCAAGGCTGGGATATTCAACCTTGAGTTTGAAAAAGAAGCGGTCAAGTTGCGCTTCGGGGAGCGGATAGGTGCCCTCCATCTCCAGCGGATTCTGCGTTGCCATGACGAAGAAGGGGAGACTCAACGCTCGGTGTTTGCCGGCGACGGTCACGGATTTTTCCTGCATCGCTTCCAACAGCGCCGATTGTGTTTTTGGCGTCGCACGGTTGATTTCGTCGGCAAGAATCAGATTGGCGAATACGGGACCGTGTTGAAATTCGAAGAATTTCCGCCCGTCTTCATCCTCGGCGACAACGTTGGTGCCGATGATGTCGGCGGGCATCAGATCCGGCGTGAACTGAATGCGGGAAAACCCGAGGTCAAGCGCCTCGCGCAACGTCCGGATCAGCAGTGTTTTGCCCAAACCGGGAACGCCTTCCAACAGCGCATGTCCGCCGGTCATCAGGCAGATTAGAACGCCTTCGATAATCTCTTTTTGCCCGACGATACGTTTGGAAACTTCGTTCTGTATCTTTAGGAAAGCCTCGCGGAATTCCCGATACCGTTCTTCAACTTGTTCGGACATTGTTCTCCCTACTCGTCAGTCGGTTTGATCGATTCGAAGTAGCGTTTCACGTAAAACTTGTACCCCAGCGGAATTTGCTCTTGCGTGAGGGCATCCTCGGAGAGTTTCCGATACTTGGCGTAGGTCTCCTTGTAACCGACACCGGATTGCTGCCCCTCGGGAGATGACGCAACGGTTTGAATTGAGGATGCGCCTTCGCCCTGCACGCCGGTGATGCGCGTCAGATTCAGGGCGGCATCGAGCGATGTCGGCTCGCCAAGTTGGCTCGCGGAGGTCGCCATGCCAGCCTTGTTGCTCGGGCTGGCGCTCTGCGTGTATGCCAGCCCCGCGGTCTTACAAACGCCCGCGATACCCGCCTTGCACGCTTGGCATTCGGACAGCAGTTTCGCCAGCCGCCAGTTTCGATTTTTGAGAAGCGCAAAGTTGCGAAGTTTCCGGCTCGATTTGCTTAGGCGCGTTTGCGTGCCTTCAATATCGCCGGCGTCCAATGCCTCGCCTGCCCCGGATAACTCCGAGCCGAGACCATCAAAGTCGGTGTTCCGCAAATTTTGACCGCCCCGTTTCAGCGCGTCGGAGATGTTTTGTCGCTTCTCTTGGTCAAACTTTGGAACATCCTTCGCCACTTTGTCCAAGTTCGTCGCGGCTTGTTGGTAATCACCGCGTTTCAATTGCTGTCCAAACTCGCCAAGATACGGATTTCCGGTAAATTGCTGCCCAAGACCTCGCATCAATTCTTCCTGTCTCGCCATCTTGTCGGGATCGATTTTCGTTTTCAACAAGGCGCTCAACTCCGTCATACGGGCGAGCGCTTCTTTGGGGGCAATCTCGGGTTTTTTCAATTCAAGCGCCCGTTCTTCAATCTCTTTCAAGATCTCCTTGAGCTCTTCGTCTTCGTTCAGTTCGGCTTCCTTTTTCGCTTCCGCGATTTGTTTCAGCAGGGGTTCCGCTTCCGCGGCGATTTGCGGCGAGAGGTCAATTTCGGTGGAGGTCGCCGGCGGCGCGAAAAACTCGATGAACGAAAACGCTACGAGAAACGCGGCGACAGGCACGATAAATTTGGTCTCGCGCGGCACGGCATAACGCGCCACCTGCGCGGCGGGCAGCGCTTGTACGCGGTCGGAGGTGTCCCTAAGTTGAAGCGGTGTCAGGGGTTCATCGGTTTGGCGTTGGATCTGCTCCAAGCCACTCACCACGCGATCCTTTAGCGAAGCGCCCGTGTCGATCGCTCGCGCCGCGTCGTAGAGGCTGACGGGTCGAATGAGGCGGACGACAAGCGCAATCAAGGCAATGGCAAGCGCCACCCAGAGGAGCGCCGAGCGCGGCACGTTGAAGGCGGTCAAGCTATCGACCAACAACACCGGCACACACGCCAGAAATCCGTAGAATAGGAACCGCGCAAAGGTTTGAATATAGCGTTGCACGGTCAGACGGGATCGCACTTGGCGGATTTTGTCAAGAATCAGTTTTTCAGGCATTTGGTTAGCTCCTTTTCATACGAATTCAAAATCTAAGTGTTATGATCAATCGGAGGCGCTCAATGAATTGAGCAACTACAGACTGCCAGTGATTGTAACTTTCTGATTCGGAATTTGTATCAGACTGAATTTCCCAGCGTGCGCCAACCGCATGAAGGCGCGGTTGAGGTGAACAAAAGGTAGACATATCGCGCTGTTTTGAGGGTTCGCGCTCGGTCTGCTCAGATTTTTGTGAAAAATCGGGGTTGAAAAATACGTACAAAAGGTGAACAAAACGCCGACTTTCGAGGGCGCGTTCACGTTTTTCGCGATTAAGGTTTCCTTTGCCGGTGCGGGTTTGTCGTGATCCAAACGCGAACAAGATGTTAACGAACGCAAAAAGATCCATTTTTGCGGCGCGTTTTCATGGTTCGGATACGAGAGGTTACGGGGTTTTTGGCATAGCGCTTTCATTTGTACCCTATTATACTATTTACTTGTATAGTTGTCAAGTTAAAAACCGGTGGCAATAGCGTTTTTCTGAAATTTACGCGCATTGATCGCGTGGAGCAGAGTGAGAAGGTTTGTCGCCGCGCAAAGTCAGCGGGGCAAGTTAGGAAATCTTGTTTGATGGTCGCGATCTGGAGATTGCTCCCACAATTGTTGGTGTATCGGTGCGGTTGGAAACCGCACCTACCGGGAGCGCGGTGATTTCTGTCGCACTCGCTATTCACTCGTTTGATGGTCGCGATCCGGAGAATGCTCCTACGATTGTTGGTGTATCGGTACGGTTGGAAACCGCACCTACCGGGAACGCGGAGATTTCTGTCGCACTCGCTATTCACTCGTTTGATGGTCGCGATCTGGAGATTGCTCCTACGATTGTTGGTGTATCGGTGCGGTTGGAAACCGCACCTACCGGGATCGCGGTGATTTCTATCGCACTCGCTATCCACTCGTTTGATGGTCGCGACCTGGAGATTGCTCCCACAATTTCTGTCGCACTCGCTATCCACTCGTTTGATGGTCGCGACCTGGAGATTGCTCCTACATTCGGATTGCTACTTGTTTGTCGAATCTCTCACCAACTCGGAATGCGGAATGGGGTTTCCATCCGCGTCGGTAAGCCGCAGATGAAATCCCCATGACGATGTCTCATTGCAGACCTTGACCAACACGCTGTTTTCTCCCGCCTTCAGCGTGACCGCAATGATGTGCTGATCAATGCGTCGGGGCTCGGAATCGACATTCGCGAACACTTCCTCGCCGTTCAACCAGACTTTCGCTTGGTCGTCACTGTTGAATCTGACTTGGATTTCTCGTTCGTGCGGCGATGTCACGGATGTCCAGGCATACGCCGTGCGCCAATCGAGGTTGCCATTAAAGATTTTGGTAAAGTCAACGTAGCCGTCAAGCGCGTCATCGGTTCGTTTTTCCCATTCGGCCTGATCGCCGCCTGCGGACACTTGCACCGCGGCGTCAATTTGCGTCGCGTTTTCTTGGATATAGGCTACATTGTACCCGATTCCAGACGTATTGTCAAACGGTCCGATGACCGACCATCCGTTTTCGGCAATGAAACCGGTGCGGTTCATGACATCCGAGACTTTTTCGGGCTGCTCGCGGTAGCGATAATATTGTGCCAACGCCAGGTTGGCGTGCAGTTGGACAGCTTGCGTGTTCGAGCCGGCATTTATCAGTTTCTCGACCATTTCAAGGAAGCGTCCTTCGTCTTTGGCGTTTCGTCCGGCTTCCGCCACATTCCGCCAGAAGTGCCGTGTTGCGGCCGCGAAGTCCACTCCGGGGTGGATTGCATTGGCCATGCCCCGTTTAAGTTGCTCCAGCGCTTCCTCATACTGTCCGTTGGCGAGGTAGGCGCGCGCCACGGTCGAGTAATCATACCAGCGCCCGCCAATCCGCGATCCGCGTTCAGCCAGTTCCAACGCCTTTTCCGGCATGATGTCTCTGTCAAGCAACTGGCGAGCCAAATTCACATAGTCCCATGGGCGTTGCGTCCGGTTCGCTTCTTTTTGACGTATCGCCAACCATTCGGTGTAGGCGGCATCCGATTTTGCGCGATCGTCCTTTTCTTTGTAGGCGTCGCCCAATAGTTCGTGCAGTACAGCCCTCTTCTCCATCTCGGTTCGGAATTCTTCCAGGGCGGCAATGCCTTCGTCATATTTCGATTTGTCAGCGTAAACCCGCCAAAGACCTCTAAGCGCATTGTCGTGTTCGCTCTCTTCCAGGGGAGCGTCTAACGCCTGACGATAGACGGCGGCGGCTTCCGATAATCGATCCCCCTTTGCGAGGGCGCGCGCCAACAGGTTGTAGAGTTCATACGAGATCGGTCCGGTTTGGATTGCTTTCCTGTACGCGGCGGCGGATTTTGCCAATTTTTCCGTTCCATCCGGCTGCTTTTGGTAGAGATCGCCGATTGTTTTGTGCCATTGAGCCTTGTCGGGCTGAAGTTCGCCGAGCTTCTCGTATTGGTCGATGGCTTCATCAAGCATGTCGTTCCATTCGTAGGTCTGGGCGAGGGCAAAGCGGGCATCCGGGTCGTCGGGGTTTTCCCCAACTTTCCGCAACTGCTCGGCGATCTGATCCTCGTAGAGGTTCCCCGCTTTGTATGTTTGACGGATCGCCGCTTCCGCTCTTCGTCGCTCCTCATCATGTTGGGCGAGGTTAGCCATTTGTTGGTACGCGTTTGCCGCTTCTTCGTACCGCTTGGCGCCGAGATAACTATTTCCGAGTAGTTCATAAAGGTCTTCAAGGTTCCATCGGAATCCGTGCATCCCACTCCCTGCAATGGCGTCTTGAACAAGTTCTATGGCGGGGTCATACATTTCCCCGTCAAGGCAGACAATCGCGAGCGCCGCGAGAAACCACATGTCCTGTTTGTGATGACTTGCCGAGAGCGCGGCTTCGCCTTGATTCAGCATCGCCCGCGCCAAATCCGGCTTACGGCTTCTATTGAGAGACGCGGCGGCGTAATAAAAGCTGCGGATGTTGCTCGGCCGGGCTTTGGATAGAGATTGATAGGCTTCGGCGGCCTGTTCGTGTCGGTTCGCATTCCTATAAATCTCGGCGACCATTTCAAGCGCGGCGGGATCGTTCGCCTCTTTCTCAAGTCGGTCTTCAAAGTAGGTTTTCAACTGCGCCAGTTTTCCTTGATTCTTATAAGCGTTAATCAAGGTTTGGCGCGCCTCATCTCCTCCGATCAAGATTTTGAGTCCGGATTGCCCGCGAAGCGTTGAGGCGCCCCCTGAACTCGATCGGGACAGTGTTTCGTAGACCTCTATCGCCAAGTCTTTCTCGCCGAGTTGCGCGTATAAAAGCACCAACTCGTTGTAGATGCGCTCCTTCTCCCAGCTTTGGGCGGTCATGTCGAGCGCTTTCTTGTAGGCGTTGACCGCTTTTTGCAGTTCACCCTCAACCCGATAACCTCGAGCGCGCTCCTGTTGCATTTCAAGCGTAAGGGTGCCCGCTTCTTCCGCTCGCGTCAGCATCTCTTCCAACTTGCCCCGACGGCGGTAGAGCTGCATAAGTTGCCGTTCAATATTGCGCCGTTCCCACTCTTGTCCGGTGTACTGAATTGCCTCCTCGAACGCCTTCTCGGCGGAATCAAGATTATCTTTGCGCAGATAGAGTTGCGCCATGTCACGGTAAACCTGCCCGTTGCCGGGCGCGAGTTCAACGGCTTTCCGATAGGTTTCGAGCGCGTCGTCAACCCGGTCCGCCGAGGTATAAACTTTGGCGAGTCGGATGTAATGGACGCTACTGTCGGACTCAAGATCGATGTATTTTTTTGCCAGTTCAAGGGCTTCGACAAACCTGTCGGCGGATTGATAGGCGTTGACGAGCCCGTCCTGATATTTCGTGTTCTCCGGATCGGCTTCAAGCAGGGTTTGCCAAGTGTCGATCGCCTTATCGTGCCGGTTTTGGCGCGAGTAAATGTCGGCGAGTCGCGCGCGAGATTCGAGGTCCTCCGGCATCAAGTTTACAATCTGATTGTAGATTTCGGCGGCTTTCTTGAGTTGATTACGCTGCAGGTATTGTTGCGCCAAAGATCGTTGCGTGCCGATGTCGAACTCTTGCATTTTTTCGGTTAACCGAGTCGTTGTTCCCAATCCGTCTCGTTTCTGCTTAATCTGCATCAACTGTTGTTGCGTCTGCTGTCGGCTCCACCCCGGCGTGGAGAAATCGTTGATAATTTCGGTAAACAGCGCTTCGGCATCGTCCCACATTTCGTGCTGCATGTAGGCGCTCGCCACTTGTTCCTTCTCCCAGTAACTGCCGCCGCCGCCGCTACCCAGAATGCGGATCGCGCCCATCTTTCGAAATGTGTTCTTCGCCTTCTCTTTTTCGCCTTCGCGGGAGTAAGCCGTGCCAAGCTTCTGGTAGACTTCGGATGTCCACCACCAATTCCGCGCTTCAAGTTTCTCGACGACGGATTCGAGCAGGCGAATCTCACGGTTCGGATCGTCCGCGTTCCGATAAGCGTCAGCAAGAGGGATCAGCAATTCCGGATTCGTCAGCGCCGACGAGTCCTCCAGCAGTTTGGCGACAAGGGGATCGGAGCCCTCGAGGTCATCCGCGACAATCTTTAGCGACGCGACGAGATAACGCCACATCGAATTCTCGGCATTCTCGGCGAGTTTGGCTTCGTACTCGGCAACCAGACCTTCTATGTTTTCGGCGGTTTTGTAGAGTTCGATTAACTTCGAGATAATCTGCGCTTGCGCGTAAGAGTCCTGTGAAACTGCCGAATTCTCCGCTACCAACTTTTCGCGCAAGAACTGAATCGCCTTCTCGCGTTCGCCGGATGCCGCATAAGCCGACGCCAGGTCCGCATACGTGTGGCGCTGATTCGGTCGCACTTCAAGGATTTGTTCGTAAATCTTGACAGCCGCTTCGGGATTGTTGTTTTCGATACATTGCTGCGCCGCGCTTTGCGCGAAGTCGTTTCCAAAGTTTTGGCCGACGGATGGCGTTATCATTTCCGTTGCCAGGGAGACCAACTCCTCAACTTTACCGGCTTGGAAGAAGGTTTCCATCACCTCCCAGAAGTCGTAACCGAGCGCGTTCGGGTTATGCGTAAGGAGTATGGTGTACTGAGTCACGGCGTTTTCCGCACGCCCGCGGCGTTGCAACATTTGTGCGTAGCGCCGCCGCGTCATGCTGTCATTGGGACGAAGTTCGAGCGCGGCCTCGAAAGCCGCGGACGCCTTTTCAATCTGATTCGTACTTTCGTAGAACGTTGCCAAACGCGCCTGCGCTTGGAATGAATCCGGGTTTTTCTTTGCCGCCTCAAGCAGTTGGGGTTCGCGTTCGCGCACGGCTTTGGAACGACTCAAGAGTTGTGTCGCTTGCTGGATGTTCCAGGAGTGCAACATGTGGCCATGGCGATCGCGTTGGTTTGCGAATCGGAGCGCTCGTTCAGCCAGGCGCGCCGCGTCCTGCCCTCTGCCAATCTCTTCCAAATGTTGACTGAGTTCCATCAGAAAATTCGGGTCGCGTTGTCCCATCGCCATTGCGACCACTTTTTTGGCAACGGCGACCGCGAATTGCGTCATGCCTCCCTGTTGCAGCGTTTGGGAAAACTGATAAAGTTCTCGGACGCCCGATGGGGAGTTCAGCACTTTGGTCATCAGCTCGCGCACCTTGAGCGTGTTGCCCGTGTGCGTCGCAAGCCGCAGCGCGAGGTCGTAATATTGACGTCGATTTCGCGGATCGCTCCCCGCCAGTTCGTCCAGCAACTCCAACGCGGTCGGGTGTTTGCCTGTCTGTACGGAAGCGAAAACGGTGTTGATCTTGAGTGTCAGGTCATCCGGAAGCTCATCCTGCAACGTTGAGAGAACCTCTTGCGCGCGGTCGCGTTTTCCCTCCCACCAGTAGCAGTAACTCAACGCCAGAGCGGGGTAGATGCGGTCTCTCCCTTCGGCGGAGTCCAATGCCGCCGCGAGTTTGGCGTATAGGGCTTCCTGTTGATCTCTCAACCAAAAGCGCATAAAGACTTGCTGGAGGTACTGCAAACGTGATTGTCCGTAATAGGTCGTCGGCGACGGGTAATTTGACTGCAGCGGCGAGTGCCCGCCGTAGGAGTGCGACGAGTAGGCAAGCGGCGCCACGCGCCGGGCGCCGGTAAGGCTCGGTTTGGTTCGGTCAAGAAATGACCAGAGAAGTTCGACTCCTTTTTCCGTATTTCCTTCGCGGATGTAAGCCGAGGCGAGTGAATTGTAGATGTTGCTATATTGCCACCAGTGTTGCCAGGCGATTGACGGCGCGCCCATCCCCGAAGTTTGAAGACTTCCCGTCAGCGAGGGGATCGGCAGTCGGGACAGGATTATCTCCGCCGCGTCGAGCTTCCCGTGCTGCGCAAACGCATTGATAAGCATTGAACCGGTGTTCACATCCGTCACGCTCGCCGCGTCAAGGTTGTCAAGCACCTTGGCGGCTTCTTCCTTCATCCCCTTGGAATAGAGGGTCATGGAAAATTGCGCGGCGTACCAGAGTCGCGCTTCGGGAGTCAGCGCCGTCATCTCCTCCAGGAGTTTCTTGAACGCCTCATAATCAAGGTTTTCATGCATTGACTGGGTTAATCGCATACCTTGATAGACCGGATCGTTCGGTGACGCGGCGATCAACCGGTCGGTAATCTCCCGAGTCTTGTCGGTGTTTTCAGTCAAAGCGTAAATCTGCGCCAAAGTTTCCAGTTTTCGAATGTCCTTCGGATTCGCGTCGGCGTCCGCCTCGAATTGCCGGATGAGCTCGTCCAACTTCCGCTGCTGTTGGGCGATTGTCGTCAACTGTACAAGCGCGCCGGCTTGGGCTTCCTCAAAGGAGTTCGGCGCCCAAGCTTGCCCGCCCCCGCCATGAAACGGTTGTCCTTGAATCTGCCAAACCAAGTTTTGCGCAAGGTTCAAGTGGCGAGAGTAGGCGCCGGGCGGTCCGTAGGTCATTCGAGGCACTGTGGCTTTAACGCTTTTCGCCTGATTCGCCGGGGGTTCGGGCATTTCCAGAATGCGCATAAAATGGGGACGAGCGCGGTCCAATTCATTCATCTCTACAAACGCCGCGCCCACCTGATAGACGGCTTTGGCGTCTTTTACCTTTTCGCCGGCCCGATCAAGCGCGGACAACGCTTCCTCCAACAGTCCGTGCCGAATCAGCAATGTCGCCAGTTTGACTTCCGCCTCGAGCGTCTGATTCCGGGCGTGCAGCAACTTCGTCCACGCTTGAATCGCTTCCTGTTCTCGGCCGGCATCGAACAGCAGCTCGCCGAGCCGCTGCTGATGAAACGGCTCGGGTTGCGCTTTGACAAGGCGTTCTTGATAAGTCAACGCGTCCTGCGTATCGCCGAGGTCCATGCTGATTTTGACCAGTTCCGCCAGCAGATCAGGGTTGTCGCGTTCCTTTTCCAATGCCCGCGCCAACTGGAATCGCGACGCGGAAAGGTCGCCCTCCATCCGGTAGACCGCCGCCAATCCCAGAACGGGGCTTGTGTCGGCTGTATCGGTTTTCGCCATCTGCTTCAACCTGTCTTCAAGCTCGTTTCCGCGTCCGAGGTCGTAATACGCCTCGGAGAGTGACTTGACAAAACCGAGCTTGTCATCAATGCTGTCGCTCAGTTCCCAGCAACGCCAATACTGATCAATCGCCTGCCGGGGGTTACCGGAAAGTTTGTAGATTTTCGCAAGTTCCGCGCGAATGTCGGTAGCTTCCGCGCGAAGGCGTATCGCTTGTTTGAGGCTGTCCGCCGCAGCTTCATAGTTGCCAGCCTGCTTGGAAATTTCTCCGAGCATCCGGTAGCCTTCGGGATTGCGAGGACTGTGCCGGACAATCCGCTTCGCCGCCTCCGTTGCGGCGTCAAAGTCCATTACGTTTAAGTGGGTCTGCGCGATGTTGGCATAATATTCCCGCGCATTCGCTCCGTCAATCTCAACCAAGCGCGAATAGACAGCAATGGCTTCGTCGCGCCGGTTCTGCCGCGTGTAGACCTCGGCAAGCCATCGGTTGACGCGGATATCATCGGGACGCCGCTCTCGGGCTTTCGCCAAAACTTCAATCGCGTAGCTCGTGTTGCCCAATTTCATGTACATCTTGGCGAGTTGCTTCCGGTGGTCAAAGGCGGCTTCGGCGGAAATCCCCGATTCGGCGAGTTTCGCTTCCAATGCGTCGATTTTCTCCGCGAGCGTCCCCTCACGCCGAAAAAGTTCAATGCGCCGATCGTCCATCCGGTCGGCGAAGAATTCGTTGGGCGCAAGTTTGGCGGCTTCCGTGTATTCCGCCAACGCCCCTTCGTAGTCTTTGCTTTCCAGCAGGCGGCCCGCCAACTCCTCACGATACTGAAACGACTCGGGATCGAGTTCAACCGCCTTTCGACTCGCGTCGATGGCTTCGGTGCGGAAATCTTTCGCATCAAGCAACTGCGCCAAGCGTTGATAATTCGCCGCGGTCGCCTTGCCACCGGCAACCATCCGATTCCAAGTTTCAACGGTCATGTCGCGGTTTCCTTGCCGCAGATAAAATTCGCCGAAATACTCGATGTAATCCAGGTTGTCGGGCGCGGCCGAGATAGTCTTCTCATATTCCGCAACGGCATCATCTACCCATTCATGACCGGCGTAAATTTCGGCAAGAACGAGATGCGTTCCCGCGTTGTCGGGATCGCGATTCGTCATCCTCCGATAAGTCGCTCTCGCCTTCTCCTCGTCGTCTAGCTGCAGGTACAACTCGCCGAGTTCGCGGTAAATGCCGAAATCATCGGGTTGGCGCTCGCTCAGGATTTCATATTCGGCCGCGGCGTCCTCGAATTTCTCGGCGTTGCGAAGGGCGGCAATCAAGTTCAGGCGCAATCCGGAATTTGTCGGAGCGAGCGCCAAAGCCTTGCGGTATTGGACGATTCCCTCATCCAGTTGTTGGTTCTCCATGTATGCCGAAGCCAACAATCCGATTAACTCGGGATCATTCGGCGCCGTTTGGATTTTGGCTTGATAGTATGCGATTAACCCCTCCCAATTGTTGTCGGCGGCGTAGATGCCAACGATGCGCTGCCGGATATCTTTGCGAAGCCAATTTCCGGGCGCGGTCAGGGAAATGGCGCTATCGTAACTTTGAATTGCCTCCCGATAGTCGCCCTTTTCTTCGCGGATCTTGCCAATTTCCCGCAGGCTCAAGCAGACGCGATACGGATCGTCGTTTTTGATTGTCGTAATGGCTTGGTGTTGCGCGATGGCTTGGTCATACAACTCCTGTTCGCGAAACAGGTCGGCAAGTTCAATGCGCGCGAAAATGTTCTGCGGGTCAAGTTCCGATATCTTCTTCCACGCCTCGATTGCCTCGTCCACTCGGTCTCGGCTGAAGTAGGCGCGTCCGAGAGCCTTGTAGATCGTTGTCAGGTCATTGAGGGTTGCCGACCGCGAGCGTTGGAACAACTCCGCCGCCTTGGTCAATTCGCTTATCGCCTCCTCATGCCGACGCAACGTCGCGTACATTTGCCCAAGAGCGAAATGGGGATAGTAGTCGCTCGAGGCAAGTTCCACGGCGCGTCGGTAGGCGGCGACAGTCTCCGCATCTTTTCCGAGCCGTTTGTAGATATGTCCCAAGACAAGTTGCGCGCTCGGGTCGTCCGGGTTAGCCTCTGTCTCCGCTTTATAATCCGCGACCATGGCGTCCAATCCGGCGCCTTCAAGGTAGAACTGGTAGAGCCGGTCAAAGGCGCTCCCTTCCTTGGGTTTGCGCTGAAGCATCTGTTTGTAACGCTGAATAATTTTGTGATCCGTTGCCTCGTCTTGCGCAAGGGTGAACGATGAATGACACAGGATGCAGGTGAGAAAACACAGGATACATGCGATAATTCGCGGCGTTTTTTGTTCAAACATGGGCGATCCTCCTTGAAGGGACGTGAAAGAATGGATTATTCTTGTGCAATTGATCTTCATGGTTTTTGCGCGTTGTACCTGAACTCTACTTTGTACATTTGAGCGACATAACGGACGACGACAATCAAGCGTTCGGCATAGATGCGGGAGCTTTTAACCATCTGGTCTTTTTGGTAGACCATTGAAAAAGTCGGCAGTGTTTTCCAGCGCCATCAGTGCGGGGCAAGATGCCCCGCCTACGGGGTTTGGGGCGTTCCGCCTACGGAATTGAGGGCGCTCCGCCTACGGGATTGGGGTTGCCCCGGATTATGTCAAATCCAGATGTTGTGCTTTTGTACAAAGTCGAGTTTAGAGCTTGTTTGAATAATAGACAATCAAGAATAGAGTACACTTTTCTGCAACGGAAGAAACCGAGTTTTCAAGAAAAAAGGGATTTCTATCGCACTCACTATTCATTCGCTTGAGGGATCTCTATCGCACTCGCTATCCACTCGTTTGATCCTACATTGCTTGGAGCATCGGTGCGGTTGGAAACCGCACCTACCGGGGATGCGGGGATCTCCGCAGTAGCGCCATCCTGTTGCGGCGTAAGTCCTGAAAACTATAGACGAAGCCGTAGGGAAAAACGTTTAATCATTCTGATTTGGACTCATTCGCTGAAATGGAAACGCGGGGCGGCGCCCAAGCTCTTGCGCGGCAATTTTTTTTGCGTCGGCGCGTAAACTCAGATTGATGATTTTGCGTCATTATGGGTTGAATGAAAAGCATCCGAGGAAACTACTTCTACGTGAAACAGATTAGCGCTCAATTACTGGTCATATTGTGTTTGTATCCCGGCATCGTCTTCGGACAAGAGACTTCAACTCAGACCGGCGAACTGCACGGCATAATCTACCAGCAGGATATCAATCAGCCCATCACCACGGCACAAGCTCGCATCGTTGAAACCGGACAGCGCGTCCCAACCGACGCGAATGGCGAATTTCAGTACCGCAACCTTCCCCCCGGAACATATACCCTCACCGCGTACGCTTCCGGTTACGTCCCGTCAACAGGTGTCACGGTTATCGTCGCGCCGGCGGAGATCGCGCGCGTCGAGATTTATCTTGAACGCGTTGTCGTGCCGCTTGACGAAGTGGAGGTAACCGGAGAGAGCGAGGCGCCATCGGTTGGCAGACAGAGTTTGGCGGGCACGGACATTCAGCGCGTGCCTGGCGCGGCAGGGGATGCGCTTCGCGCCCTGCAATCATTGCCCGCGGTAGGTGTGGCGAACGACTTCAGCGGCGCGTTGTATATCCGCGGCGGCTCGGATGAAGACAATCTCTACTACTTTGACCGAGTGCCAATCGGTTACCCCTACCATTTTGGCGGTATCGTCTCGTCCCTCAGTTCGGAAGTCATCGAGCGGATTGATGTTTACGCCGGCGGCTACGGCGCCGAATTCGGCGTCGATTCTCAAGCGGTTATCGACATCTACTCCCGGAACAAAAACAGGGATGGCTTCGGCGCGAAGTTCAACCTTAACCTGCTTTACTCCGAAGGATTGCTGGAAGGAAGACTCGGCGATAGGGGATACTGGTATGCCGCCGGACGGCGGAGTTACATCGACCTGTTTCTCAGATCGATATCGTTTGACAGCGGCCAAATCACCGCCTTTCCCCGTTTCTGGGATTATCAGGTGAAAGGCGGCTATGACTTCGTCGGAAAGCATCAATTTTCGTTTAACGTGTTCGCCTCGGGCGACAAATTCGCTCTCAAGTTGGATGGCGAAGACGTGGACCAGGATTTGAGAGGCAACATCAGCTTCGACAGCGGTTTCGAGGGCGCCGGAATTCACCTCCGTTCACTACTCACGGATCGCCTGACCTCGTATCTGTCTTTGACCCGATCCTACTTCGCGTTTGATGTCAATCTCGGCGCCGACCTTTCTCTCAAGGTTGACGCGCCACAGTATGTGATTCGCGAAGATCTCACGTACACGCTGACTCCGAAGCATCAGGTTGAGACCGGTTTGATACTCGGGCTTGAACCGGGAAAGGCTACCGGCAGGTTTCTGCGTCCGCCCGACGAGGGTGAAGTTGACTACGATCCGCGCTTTATCGAGAAGACAACGTTCGATGAATCCATACTCGGCACACGAATCGAAGTTTATCTGCAAGACCGATACAAAGTGTCCCCATTTCTGTCGGTAGTTCTCGGTCTGCGAACGGATTACATTAATCTTGTCGACGAACTTTCTATCCAACCGCGCGGCAGCCTCTTGTTCGAGGTGGCGGAGGGCTCGCAGTTGCAATTCTCTTACGGCAACTACGAGCAAGTGCCAACACCGCCGCGCCTTACTCAAAGCGTCGGCAATCCGGAGCTAAGCACGAGCCAAGCCAGTCACTACGTTTTAGAGTTCACGCGCGAAATCTCGGAGGCAACCGAAATCAAGGTCGCGGCTTATTACAAACATCTCGCTGATTTGGTGACACACGATGACGAGGCGAAGTATCTCAATCAAGGCGTCGGGTTCGCGCAGGGGACGGAGGCGCTGCTCCGTCATCAGGCAGGGGAGCGATTCTTGGGCTGGGGGTCTTACGCCTACGGGCTTTCCAAACGGCGCGACAGTCCCGGCGAACCGTACCGCTACTATTCGTTTGATCAGACACATGTGGCAACCTTTGCAATGGCTTACAGCCCGACTTCGACGTGGGAGATTGGCGCGAAATGGCAGTATCGAACCGGCAATCCTTACACTCCCGTGTTAGGCGCGACCTTGCAAATCGACCCGCGTAACGGCAACCCCATCTACGTGCCGATTTACGCGGAGACCAATTCGGCGCGGTTGCCAGCCTACCATCGACTGGACGCGAAGGTCAGCAAAGCCTTTCGATTCGAGAGTTGGGAGATGCGCTTCTTTCTCGAACTGCTGAACGTCTATAACCGAAAGAACCTTCTCGACTTCAGTTACAGCGATGATTATACAGAAAAGAACGACATCTACCAATTTCCGATTATCCCGTACTTGGGCATAACCGTCGAGCTATAGCGCATGAGATGCGCCAAGTTTCCCTCCATTCTCAGGAAATCGGAGTCATCGGAAACAGCGATTTGATTCCTGTCTTTGTCCCCCGGTCCTTTTGTCCATCTTGCCTTTCAAATTTCCTCTTTTCGCTTGCAATCTCGGCATATTTCGTCTACACTCTTGTGTGACGCGATTCCTGCCGGTTTGGAGTTTATGGCTTTTGCGTTCGGGTTTTATCCGGATTTTATACTCCGAGACGTGCAATGAATTGCACTACTACGAGCCTTAGGTTGTAGCTTAATGGTTCATTCGCCAAGTGTATGCGGCATCCTTTGATTTCATACAGATAAGCGGAATAGGGACGCGGATTAACGCGGATTAACACAGATTAGAGAATTCTAGTCATTGTACTCTGTGGTTTGTTTTCTACACGGATTCCGCTATTTAGGCGTTTTGGCAGCTGTCTGAACTGTGATTTATGTGATTAAGTGATGGACTATGATTAACAGTCTATAGTTGCCCGTCATGCGTAGGGAACAACGATCGTTGTTCCCTACTATATTGATACCGGGAAGAAACCGAGTTTTGAGGAAAAAACTCGGTTTCGATTTAGTATTGGACGCAACCTTTAACACGCGTTGAATAGAGGGTATGACTATGAGCAGTGACAGATTATACACTCCACTTCCGTTTAAGGCGAAGCGCGCCTCAAGTTGGGACCGGGAAGGCTATAATAGGGACGGGAAGGTATATCCCGCCTCTCAGGCAAGCGTTCTCGCGGAGATTCCGGGACCGGGAATGATTGTGCATATCTGGTTCGCGCTTAGCAATTACAATGCCGAGGAGCCGCTTTTTCTGAGAAAGAACAGCTTGGAGTTTTACTGGGATGACAACGAATTTCCGAGCGTGCGCGTGCCGTTCGGCGACTTCTTCGGCGTCGGACACGGAAAGATTCGGGATTATACTTCGGCGTTGTTCGAGATGTCGCTGAATCCCGGCTCGGCGACAGCCGCGTTTAACTGCTGGGTGAAGATGCCGTTTCGCGAACGCGCCAAAGTGGTCGTCAATAACGAATCCGAGGCGGAGATTCGACTCTTTCACTACTTTGATTATCGGGAACTGGAGAGCCTTCCCGAACGGTTATACTACTTTCATTCGAATTGGAGGGCGGAGATGCCGCGCCGTGCGACGCCGTTGATTGATGGCAAAGAGGGAGCCAACCTCACCGGTGACGACAACTACTGTATCTTGGATACGAGGGGCGAGGGGAATTTCTTGGGGTGCAGCCTGAGCGTGGACAATTTCGACGGCGGTTGGTGGGGAGAGGGCGACGACATGATCTTCATCGACGATGAACCGTTTCCACCGTCGTTCCACGGCACCGGCAGCGAGGATTACTTCAATCAAGCGTGGGGTATGCAGAATTGCTGCTATCCGTATGCTGGCACGCCGTTGTTCAACACCGATCATGCGAACTGGGAGGGGCAATGGTCGATGTACCGCTATCATATTCAGGATCCGATTCCGTTTACAAAATCGTTGCGAGCCACGATAGAGAACGGTCACAACAATCATCGAAGCGACGATTATTCATCGGTGGCGTATTGGTATCAGTATCCGATTGTCGAGGCGTTGACGTTGCCGGAGATGGAGCAGCGCTTGCCGAGGCAGCATAAATATCCGAGTTGATTTGGCAATGGCAAAGATGTGTTACGAATCGGAGGCGGTTCATGAAGCCGATTTTTGCGGCAGTGCTGATGACGACCATGGCATGTAACCTGACCGAAATCCACAGCCAAGACGACATGTCCAAACTTGAATTTCCCCTCCTCTTCTGGGAGCCGGAAGACATTGCCGACCCGTTCGGCAAGATTGAGTTCCGCGCCGAGCCCCTGCGGAATCTTGGCACTACTACGGGCTATCCTCACATGCAGTACGGCTGCCAAGCGCCGAGAGCCGAAGGCGGCAGTTTTATCTATGGATGGCGCGTTCAGAATTGGGCGGATTCAAGCAATCGGGAGATTGAGGTGGTCCGATGCGTCACGGAGGACGGGGTGACATTTTTCGATGAAACAGTCGTCTTTTCTCACGGCAAAACCGCTTGGCAAGGGTTCGCGAATATCGTGCGTCGTCCTGATGACGGAGCGATATTTCTCTTTTCGTGGGCTGCCGGCCGGCTGTATGTTTTCCGGAGCGATGATGGGGAAAATTTCGCGCTGTTGACAAAGGAGGCGTATGTGGGTCACGACGCCATGTGTGTGACCTGGTATCCGCCCTTTGGTCAGTTTCTCAATTACCAGACGGTGACGCAGCCTTATCCAAAGCGCTATCCCGACAATATTGGCGCCTTGCGCCGCGTGCTGTCCTTCCGGCGGTCGGCAGACGGTGTCAGATGGGAATCCTTTTCTCCAACGTTTCTCGGGGGCGAAAAGCTGTGGCTGCCGGATTCAGCCGATCCTGCGGACCTGGAGTTTTATCGATGTGTGGTGTTTCCCCATCTGGGGCGTTACGCCATGCTGCTGGCGGATTACATGCCGCCCCCGGCGGAAGCCAACTCCCGGCGCGCCACCTCAAAACACGGACCGTCGTATATGGCGGAATGGGCGATTAGCCGGGACGGGCTAAACTGGGAGCGCAGTTATCGGCACACCAACGCGTACAAGTCTCAATTCTGGCTAGCGCTTCAGGGACCGCTGGTTCGTGACGGGGTACTTCGGTTCTATCATCCGGACGGAAGAATCGCCGGACTTCCCTCGGATCGTATCTTCTATGCGACCTGCCGCGCGAACGGTGAATTCTCGACGCCAACCTTTTCTATGCCGGCGGAGGGATTGTTTCTCAACGCTTACGCGACGTATCGCGAGGTGGAGCGGCCCAATGGACAGGCTTACATCATGGCGGAGTTGCTTGATGCGGAGGGCGGAGTAGTCGCGGGTTATGAACGAACAAAGTGTCTTTTCGAGGATTGTGACGGTAGGGAGTTGCCGCTGGTTTGGGCGGGAAAAAACGGACGCGCACTTGCCGGGCGGCAAGTGCGAATTCGTTTTTTTCTGCGGGACGCCAAAATCTACGGTGTCACGTCAACCGCCAAATAAGGTTAATACGAATTCGAAATCTAAATGTTACAGCCAATGCGGGACGTGCAATGAATTGCACTACTACAAACCAACGGCTCTTGTAACTTGTAGATTCGGAATTAGTATAAGATTACGCGGGCGCTTAGTCATGTTGTGCCAGATGGTCAATGAGGTTTTGGTTTGTGGCGCGCACATCTGTTTTGATGTTGTCCAAATTGTTGTGAATGTCGGTGAGCCTGGCATTCATTGCCTCAAACTGTTTCTGGATGCCGTCAAATTGCTTCTGAATGCCATCAAACTGTTTTTGGATGCCATCAAATTGCTTCTGAATACCGTTAAACCCCATTCTTATGAAAATACCTAACGCCGTTGTCAATATACCTACGCCTAATGTTGCAGCTATCTGTAATTCCATTAGAATCGTCTCCGTGTGGTTAGATTGAATTAGTTGTCTGGATAGCGGTCTTCCGCTTTCGTGCGCATCGCTGTATGATATATTAACCCAAGTTTTGCCAAGTTGTCAAGAAAGAAATTGATACAGTAACCGGAAAAGAAAAAGTACAGTTGTCATCTTTAAGATAGATTGTTGATTCTTTAGGATTCATCAATTACCACTATACGAGGCATGTTAAACCCGATCCGAGCCTTTGGCTCATTCACGCGATTTACAATTTACGAGGTGGAATATGGCAAGAATAAACCGAGCAATCGAGTTGCTTGAACAGGGACAACCGCTCTACTACACTTCCCCCAAGGAGTGCAGTTACGAGGGCGGTATTGAAGCCGTAGGTACATGGGCGGATTACCTCATGTATGAAATGGAACACGGCGTGTATGACGTACCGGCGCTACAGGAGTTCATGCGCGGTCTCGCCGCGGGCGGGCCGACGCGAAGCGGGCACCGCACCCCGGCGGTGATTGTAACGCTGCCGACGGATGGCACGAACGAGGATGTGGTACGCGCCAACGCCTGGATGATTAAGCAGGTGTTGGCGACGGGCGTTCACGGCATCCTGCTCTGTCATGCGGAAACTCCGGGCGCCGCGAAAGCGCTGGTGGAGTCGGCGCGTTACCCGTTCAACACGATCGGCGTCGGCGAGGGGCTGGATGTCGGGCGCCGTGGTTCGGGCGGACAGGGTCGAGCGGCGGATATCTGGGGCGTATCGGTGCAAGAGTACATGGAACTGGCGGACCCCTGGCCGCTGAATCCGAAGGGCGAGCTCATGCTGGGATTGAAAATCGAGAATCGGAGGGCACTTGCCAACGTCGAAGCAAGCGCCAGCGTGCCCGGCATCGCATACGCGGAGTGGGGACCGTCCGACATGGGGATGTCATTCGGATCGCCGCCACCGCACGACGCGCCGTACCCCGAACACATGGCAAACGCCCGAGCGCGAGTGAAGGCGGCGTGTGACGCGGTAAATATCGCCTTTTTGAACAGGATGGCTCCAGACGACATTACCGAGATGATTGACGAGGGGGTCATGATTGGCGCGGGCGGCGAAGAATCCGCCAAAATCGGCAGGAAATACACGAAGCGCACGATGCCGTGGTAGGTCACGGTGCGACCATCGGGGTTGTACGAAATGATTGTTCGTGATTATCGGTTTTGGCGGAGGGCGGTGACGCCGAATTCCGATTCGAAGTCGCGCCAGATTTCGGGCGGGATGTGCGCGATGGCGGCTTCGTATCCCTCCTCGACCTGCCGTTTGTCCGCGGGACCGAACATAACAATGCCGTCAATGGGCGCGGCGAGGCAGAACTGCACCGCCAAGTGACGGATGTTCACGCTTCGCTCTCGGCACCACTTCCATATAGCGTGCGCCTGCGGCTTGGCGTCCGGGTTCTCTTTTCTTGCGCGGCGGAGTTCATCCTCCCGACTTGGCTCTGCGCCGGTGAGTGTGCCCATCGCCATGGGGCTTGCGAGGATGATTCCGACATCGTGTTTCCGCGCCAGCGGCAGCGTGGTACCCGCAACGGATTGGTCAAGCAGCGTATAGTCCAAGAAGGTCAGCACGATGTCGATATGTCCGGTTTCAATGGCGCGTCGATGAAACTCGTGTTGACGCACGCCGAGACCGAGATGTCGGATGAACCCCTCCTCCTTCATCTTTATCAATTCATCCAGGGCGTGTCCGGGAGCGAGAGGATCCTCAATGTCCATCGGATCGTGAATCAGCACGGAATCCAGATAGTCGGTCTTGAGGAGTTTGAGGCTATTCTCCACGCTGCGGCGCGTCGTCAAGGCGGAGAAGTCTTTCTTGCCCCCTACCGATGGCGGGCTGACCTTGGCTTGCAGGTAGACTTTCTGGCGCAAGCCGCCCTCCAAAGCTTTACCCCAGCGATCTTCCTGTCCGCTGGGGTAGGTGTCGATGTAATCGATGCCCAAGTCAATCGCATGATGAATCGCTTCTATCGTCTCGCGTTCCGTGCCTTGACCCAGCCACGCCGCTCCCAGTCCAAGCGATGCGGGCATCATCTCGGTGCGCCCCATGCGTCGCGTCTCCAGATCCGCCATGCTTCCTCCTATGCGTTTGTTCTCCCAAACCGAGATAATCGTACTTGGACTGATGAACAGTCTCTCCGGTTGTCAAAGCCCGTCACGGAATTCACACCTTCAACCCATATTACTATAGCGCACATTCCCAAATGGAATCAACCGAAAACCGCATAATAATGCAACACGAGAGCCAAAAGCGGACAGCGGCAAACGCATCTAATTTTAGATTGTTGATGGTGCGTGAAGCATTGGAATGGTGTTGTGAGAGAAAGGAATGACACGCAGCGCCAACCTCTGGTAGGTAAGAAGTTTATGCCAACCCATAGGGATCAAGTTAAGCGTTTTTGGGGCGAAAATCGCACGGTTTTCTCGGCAAGCGTTTAACACAAGTTTCCACCTGCGGGATCCCTATCGCACTCGTTATTCATTCGCTTGAGGGATCTCTATCGCACTCATTATTCATTCGCTTGGGGGATCTCTATCGCACTCATTATTCATTCGCTTGAGGGATCTCTATCGCACTCATTATTCATTCGCTTGAGGGATCTCTATCGCACTCATTATTCATTCGCTTGGGGGATCTCTATCGCACTCATTATTCATTCGCTTGGGGGATCTCTATCGCACTCATTATTCATTCGCTTGGGGGATCTCTATCGCACTCATTATTCATTCGCTTGATCCTCTGGGGTTAAAAGACAACGTTTTTCAAAGCCGGCCCGAGAGGGAGCCATGAATGTTACTTGCGGAAAGAATTATTCCGTCGCGGGATAATGGCGCGCTGTCAAGAAATTGGAGCTAGATAAAGAAAAGTTTTTCTTGTAGCACGCAGGTTGGGCTGTGATTCCGGGAAGAAACCGAGTTTTGAAGAAAAAACTCGGTTTCTCTTCACGTTCCAAGTAAAGAAGCAACTTGGTTTACGTATTCTCCACTTCCTCGTTGGCGCGTTTCACGAGAGCGTTCATGTAGGCGATGGTGTAGGCGGTGCCGACGCGACCGTCATCGGTCATCTGAGGGATATGATCCGGTATCGCCACTCCCTTGAAATCGACCTCCCGCATCACCTTCATCACCTGATACATGTCCATGTAACCGTCGTCCACGAATGTCTCGACGAAATGGGGCAGCGGCTTGTCCACATTGCGGAAGTGCACCTTGAAAATTTTTCCCTGCTCGCCGAAGTGGCGGATGGACTCCAGCACATCCTTCCCCATCATTTCGCCGCCCTCCAACCAGCAGCCCACACAGAAACACATCCCGACGTTGGGACTGTTGGCGATGTCAAGCGCGCGTTCATAGCCCTCAAAGTTGCTGAAAATGCAGCGCGGAACGCCGCCCAGATTGGGGCCGGGCGGGTCGTCCGGGTGGATGCCGATCATGACCCCCGCTTCTTCCGCGACTTCCGCCGCTTCCCTGATGAAATGGGCGAAGTTGTCCCAGATCTCCTGCTCGGAGTATTCTCGCCCGTGGGTCAGTTTCGCTCCGCCGGCTTGTGCCAGATCGAACGCTCGCGCTTGAGCGCCGCCGCGGGTTTGCTCGGAATCGGTGCTCCAGACGCCGTTCGCCATGTGGGCGTAGGTGGTGTACGGAATCCCGGCTTTCCCCAAGTCGCGGATATAGCGTTTGTACTGTTCGATCTTCTCATCGCGGTTGGGCAGGTTTAGCACAAGAGCGGCTTGGCAGTGGACATCGCCGTTGCCGAAGCCGTAGATTTTGAGCCCCGCGTTCTCGAAGATCTCGCGGCGGCTCATGAAATAGTCGTGGTTTGCGTGGGCGCCATCGGTCCACAGCACGACATATTCGACACCCATCTGCCGGGCGAATCGCAGGTCCTCCTCGCTCGGTTCGGGAGACATCTGGGCGGCGACTTTGATACCGGGCTTGATGCTGTCCATCGGGTGTTCTGTTGACATAGTTAATTTCTCCTTCGGGGGAGTAAGAAGGTCTCAAGTTGTTTCAAAATCTAAATGTTACAGCCGATGCGGGACGATCAAACGAACGAATAGTGAGTAGGATTTGCTATCGCACTCACTATCCGTTCGCTTGATCGATAGAGATCCTCAATGAATTGCACTACTACAAACCAACGGCTCTCGTAACTTATTGATTTCGAATTAGTATCAAAAGCAAAATGTTGCATTCTTCCAAAGCGCCCGATGAATCGGGCAACTACAGTCGATAAATATAAAATTTGGTTCGCCAAGTGAAAATCGAGATTGCGGGATGGGATCTTGGATCGGGATTCAATTTCGGCATACCTCGCCAATGTTGAAATTCCGTGTTTTTGCGTTGACATTCCCATTCGTTTCTGTTAGGCTATGTTCATTGTTGTGGGGTTGATTTAATAAATTTTATCGGGAATAGGACTTACGCAGCTGAACGCCCGATAAATCGGGCAACTGCAACCCATCAATAAGCACGTAGGGAACAACGATCGTTGTTCCCTACAGAATGCGTAAGACCTATTTTATTGGGAAAACGGTATTCAAACCTTCCAATTTTACCTTGACAAGGAGGATTTTGCAATGAAGAAATTTTTTAGCGCTTTCAATATGACCTACGGGTTGCCACTGTTTCTGATTGGACTCGTTATAAGTCTGTCGGGTTGCGGCCTGCTTCAGAATGTTGTCAGTGGAGCCGACACTCCCGCTCCGCCACAAGCGATTGCGATAATCGGTCCGACGAGCGGAAATAGCGTGACCGGGACAGCGACGTTCACACAAATCGGCGACGAGATCGCGCTTCGCATTGAAATCATGGGGGCGTCACCGGGGCTTCACGGTGTCCACATCCACGAATACGGCGACTGCAGTGCGTCAGACGCTACATCGGCGGGCGGGCATTGGAATCCCACCGACGTTGCGCACGGGAAGTGGGGCGAAGGCGAATTCCATCTTGGCGACCTCGGAAACATCAACGTTGGCGAAGATGGAACTGGCACTTTTGAGTTGTCGACGGACCTTTGGGAAATGGGCACCGGTTCCGACGTGGATGTCGTTGGACGCGGCATTATCGTCCATGCGGGCGCGGATGATTTTGTCTCGCAACCGTCCGGCGCCGCCGGACCCCGGATCGGGTGCGGCGTGATTGAATTGGCAGCGCAACTGTGATGCCCGATTGAATTTCCAGGTTCTGTTGACATTTCATCACAACGCGACAATCAAGAGGGCTACACAGACGCACAATCCTTCGTAGGGGTTTGGTTCCCAAACCCATTCGTTACGTTTCCCGATACATGAGGCGAGGAGACCTCGCCCCTACGATTGGACACACACTTCACGTAAATCTCAACAGAACCTAGGGTTTTCGCAGTGGTTGGAGGTCGCGACCTGGAGATCGCTCCTACAAAAGCGGCGCTTGTCGCGATCTGGAGATCGCTCCTACGGGAAAAGGGTTATTGGGTAGTGTAGACCTCCAGCGCCTCTGTCCATTTCGTCAGATCTGCGACTCGGATTTTGGGATCGGGCGACACCTCAAGCGGGCGTCCTCGCGTGTCCACGACCAAACCGACTACACCTCCGGTCACCTCGGTTTCCACGGGATGCCCGCGATCGGCGCCAATGGCGAAACGACGCTCCGGCTGAAGCGTAACCTTCGCCTTTTGTCCGACCCCAAGCGGGTACAACCGCAATTGGCCGAACGGCACATCTTCAATAACCGTCGCTTTTTCCGCGTGTTCCACGCGGATTGAGAGACAGGCGTCTCCGGGATTTGCGGTTCCCACGGGAGCGACACAAGCGCCCAGATGCACAAGGCAATCGCGCTCAAACACCTGCGTCGCCGCCTCCTGATTGACCTGCGCGAGGACACCGAGTTGCGGCATCATGAAGATGCTATCGACAGCGAGGCGCGTGATTCCTTCGGGCTGAAACGCGTCAATCATCATTAGCATGGCTTGCTGCCTGCGCGGCGCGTGCGACAACACGCCGCCGCTGCCGACAATCATGTCCAGCCCAAGCATGTTTACCAGCGTCTCCCCGCCTTCGGATTGCGCGAAGGCTTCCGAAATTGTACGTTGTTGCTGTGTGCCGCGCAATTCGACAGCGAGTTGCTTGTGCTGTTTGAAGGCAAGCCGCAGCGCTTCGCGGGCGATCGCCTGCTCAACAATCAATTCTTCGAGGGTTTGGGGAATGGTCGTCGGACGGATGGTTTTGTTCCTGATTCGGTTGCGCAGGTCGGCGTGGTCGATTTCAAACGGCACCCAACGCAGGATATTTTCCAGTCCCGCCTCGGCAAGCACATTGGAAATGCTGTAACTCATTCCGAGGTTGGCGCTAACGGTTCGGTTGAAGGTCCCAACCCCTTCGCGATTCTTAAAGACCGAGAACACGTCCGTTGTCGCGCCGCCGATGTCAACGCCGACGACCTGAATCTTCTGTTGATCGGCGACCGCCTGCATAATGGCGCCAACCGCGCCCGGCGTCGGCATAATCGGCGCATCCGTCCAGTCGATCAACTTTCGATAGCCGGGCGCGTGCGCCATGACGTGTTCCAGAAACTGATCTTGAATCTTCAGACGGGTGGGCATCAGGTTTTCTTGTTCCAGCACCGGGCGCAAATTGTCCACCACCTCTAGCGCCATCTTTCCCTCAAGTTCCTCGCCGATGAGTTTGGCGGCGTCCTTATTCCCGGCGTAGATGACGGGCAATTCGTAACCGATTCCCAGACGCGGGGTCGGGTTGGCGGCGCCGATGATTTCAGCGAGTTCGGTGACGTGTGAAGTCGTGCCTCCATCAACGCCGCCCGACAGGAGTATCATGTCGGGACGGAGGGCTCGAATCCGCTCTATCTTTTCGTGGGGCAGACGCTTATCGTTGGAGGCGATCACATCCATCACAATGGCGCCGGCGCCTAGCGCGGCACGTTCGGCGCTCTCCGCGGTGAGATTTCGGACGACGCCCGCCACCATCATCTGCAACCCGCCTCCCGCGCTGCTGGTCGAGATATACAAATCGACCCCGGCGTCATCCCGCTGCGGTTTGATAATTTGCCCATCATCCAAGAGTCGGCGTCCGGCGAGTTCTTCGACCTCCGTAATGGCGTTAGTCACGCCGGCGGTAACGTCCTCAACGGGCGCTTCAACTGTCGTCGGCGCTTCGCCGCGAATGATGAGCCGATATTCATCGCCCCGTTTCTCGATTAGGATTGCTTTCGTGGTTGTGCTGCCGCAATCCGTCGCAATGATTGAGCGAATCTGCTTCGTTGCGTCCGACGATGTTTTAATGTCCTCGGAGTCATTTACCGTTTCTGGCACGCTATTTCTCCTCTTTATCCAAGTCTTCGATTAGTTTGATTAGTAATTCGACGTTCGCGTCCTTTTCGATGATTAACGCGAACTTCTGGTAGTCGGCGGAGTTAAAGATTGACTGCACAAACGGGCTTAAACCGATGAGGGCTTGACTGCCCAAAAAATTGAGGGGTTTGCAAACTTCAAGCGCGATGATTGCCGGCACGGTCAATCGGCGTTTCACAATTTGCGCCGCCACTTTTTCGAGTAACGCTTGTTGTTCGGATTCGGGTATTTCGTCAAGCGTCACCGGGAGATTCGGGTTTAGGTCGAGCATTGTCTGTAATGGACACCTTTCCAAAATGAATCTATACTTTGCGCTGCCGAGAATTGCGTGTTTTCAAGCATCTAGTCCGTAGGTGCGGTTTCCAACCGCACCTGCCGTGAACGCACGTCGCGACCTGGAGATCGCTCCTACAAAAAGACGCAGTTTCTAACAGCATGGAGTATAAACAGTTTCGGTAATCACGGAAAAGTAGCATTGGAAGGATGGAAGATTTCCATCCGCCCCGCCTTCAATCCTTTGGAGCGAAAAGATTCAAGTTGATTGGTTGGGTTTGACCGTGCCCAATCAAACTCGCATACCAAAAGATCCGCCGGATTTGTCAATCCGGCAGGAGCGGCAAGGTGGCACGGCGTTCCATGTATTATTGGGCGTTCCCAATCGTTTTTCGCATGATTGCGGCGCGCGCGGCGTATCCGGCGGCATTTTCTCGCATTCCTTCAAGATCCGCCGCGGTCACCTCTCGCCTGACCTGCGCCGGCACCCCCATAGCTACCGAGCGCGGCGGGATTTCTTGTCCCTCGCGGACGAGCGTACCGGCGGCAACAATCGCTTCCTCACCGATTTTCGCTCCGGAGAGGATTATCGCGCCCATTCCAATCAGTGCCCTGTCACCGATAGCGCAAGCGTGGATAATGGCGGCGTGGCCAACCGTGACATCGTCGCCGATGACAGTGGGAACGCCTGTGTCAAGATGGATCACCGCGCCATCCTGAACGTTCGATCGTTTTCCAATCCGGATGCGGTCGATGTCCGCCCGCAGAACGCAGTTGAACCATACCCCCGAATCTTCGCCGATTGTGACATCGCCGATAATCATTGCGCCGGGAGCGATGAAAACGGAGGGATGAATTTTCGGTGACATCCCTTCAAAATCTATAAGCATATTGCCTCCATGGTAGTAGGCATACTCCGTATGCCGTAACCCAAAATCAACCGTATCCGATTTCAACAGGACTTACGCAGAGAGCGTAGTGTGATTTTGGCGATGATTTCATTTTGTGTGGATTTCGTAGGGAATAACGATCGTTATTCCCTACACCGAGATCGCCGAATTTGGCGGTCAACTCCGGAGCGAGCAGGCGCTTGGTCGGTCTCCTATCGCGGCAACAACTTTCTCAGAAGTTCTCTCCCGGAAAAGTACGATGCCACCCACACACATGCCAATAACGCGAACTTCGCCGTGTCCGCCGACACGACGCCAAACAATGCGTCCGCCATTGCGGTCGGCGCTATTGCCGGCAGATCTGTCGAAGGCGCCGATATGACGACATACGTTATGTTGGCAACGATTCCTCCGGTCATGGTGGCGATGCGGAGAATCGGCTTTCTCCCTGTCCCGCCATCTGCCGTTTCGATTTCCGCGACCCAGGGCAACGCTCCGAGCGCGGTGTTGAATGTGGCGGCGGTGGCGGTGACCAAGCTGGTTACCGCCAGCGTCGGCAACCACAAATCGGACGGCGCCTTAAAGAAGATTAATCCCAATAGCATCCAAAAGTCTGCATATATTGTAGCACAAAACGTCGCAACGAGCAGCCTACTATGAAAGAGTAGGTTCGAGGAAGTTGGCGTTGACGTTAACAACCACCATGTCTTTCCCTCGCTTTTGAAACCTTGCCACGTGATCCCGAGCGTCATCATCGCGCTGTAGAGCATTGCCAGGGTTTGAAGCCTGTGCAATCCGACATGAAGAAAGCTTTGATGCCCCCCGCTGATTTGCAACCGATAGGCGTAAACCACCAATGTCGCGAGCATGACGAGCGTTAGCATGACGCTCACCGCCAGCCAGCCGCGATGTTTGATGAAGACCAAGAAATCCTTCGCCATCATCGAACGAAGCCTTCCTCTGCCCAGGGGTGAAAACTGTCTCGATGCATTAACTCTCCGCTTGGGGACTGCCTCCGCGTGTTTCGCGCATTCCCAGCTTCGCGCATAAATCTTTGAAGCCAACAGCCCGGCGAGAAGCGGCAAGCCGACACTCCCGCCGAGAAGCAGCCCGCCCCATCGCCAAAATTGGAGGTTGGCGTCCGGGAGCCAACTCATCATCAGGTTTGCCATCCACGCATGGGGATACCAGTTTGAAACCGGCGCATTGAGTTGGTCGATGAGGAATCGCGTCACGAGATCAGCCCGTTCCAACGCCAGAAAACTTGCGGACAGCAGAAACCCGGCGGAAATCCCTATCGAAACGCCAATAATCTTGAGGGCTCTAATCGTGGCGCGGGACGAGAAGAATCGGGTGATAATCATCAGTCCCATCGCCACCTGACTCGTTATGATGACGTGCAGACAAAAGCACGCCGGAACGAGAGCGAGATAAAAATGCCACGGCAGACGAAAAAATTGCCCAAAAGCGATCCAGGGCGGAATCAACCAGACGACCATGCCGAACAGATTGGCGGTGATCAACTCGGTTAACTTGTATCCGAATAGGGTTAAAGGTGATAATGGCAGCGACAGGAGCAGAGCGGTTTCCGGGGCTTCGTACAGCAGTTTTAGCGTTTTTTCCATGGCGTCCTTCGCCAGAACAAAAATGCCAAGCCCCATAAAGGCGCTAATGATTCTCAACACGATTGCGGGATTCGGACGGTTCAGTTCGCTCAGAATAGCGCGCCCCATCAAGTACAGCGCCGTAATAAATATCGCAAATACGGCAACTTCGATCAGGCGCTTTCGCTTGACCTCGGCGCGGTGTCGAATGCCGTTTAGCCAGTGCTGCCAGCCGGCGTTCAACAGGATTCTGAACGTGTGTGCGCCGGAATTTTGCAGGGATAAAGTTTCGCGCATTCTTCGGTTTCGGTCTAATAGGACTTCAGTAGCAATCGGCAGTTCTCAATTTGGTGCCGAGAACCCATGGAGCTTAAGACAAGAAATGGTGGGCAGTGCCCACCCTACAAAGATTCAACATCCTCTGTGAGGTCTAGGAAAATATCTTCGAGGCTCAGATCGGAAGCCGCGCCATGTTTGCGCAGTTCGCTCATGGTACCGACCGCAACCAGTTTGCCTTTATTGATGATGCCGATCCGATCGCAAACTCGCTCGGCGATTTCGAGAATGTGTGTTGTCATAAGCGCCGTGCAACCGAGGTCGCACTGCTGGCGCAGCATCTCCTTTACGACGCGGGCGCTCTTCGGATCAAGACCGCTTGTGGGTTCGTCCAAGAAAAGCGCGCGGGGCTGATGCACCAGCGCCGCCGTAAAGAGGATTTTCTTTTGCATCCCGTACGAATAACTCTTGATGAGATCGCCGCCCGCGTCCCGCAAGTCAAACATTTCGAGCATGTTCTCCATGCGTTCTTCGGACTGCTTCGGAGGAATCTCGTAGAGATCGGCGATTAAACGGACAAACTGCCTGCCGGTCAAGGTCTCGTATAGCTGCGGCGTATCGGGCATTAGCCCGGTAATCGCCTTTGCCTGCAACGGCTGGGTTTGGACATCGTAACCGCAAATCGTGGCGCTCCCGGAGGTTGGTCGGGTCAAGCCGGTGAGCATGTTTATCGTGGTAGTCTTACCCGCTCCGTTGGGTCCAAGGAACGCGAAGAGCTCGCCAGATTCGATTTCCATCGTCAAGCGGTCCACGGCTGTGAGTCTGCCGAATTTTTTTGTGAGTTCGGAGGTGGTTATCATTAATGGTAGTACGCGCGATGAAACGAGTGAATAGCGAGTGATTGGTTGAATTATACCATAACTCGCCGCGTATTGGAAGGTCTGGGATTTTTGCGAACGAGCAATTGCCTCTGATTCTTGGTTGCAGAGATGGGTTCTACTTTGTTCCAGATGGGAAGCGCAATGAAAAGTGAAGGGGGAAGGGGGGTGTTTCAGGGTAAGTGGCTTTGACCGAAATGGAATTCTGAACAAGAAGTTAGGCTTATGTCATTGGCGGATTTTAATCTGTAGAGAAAAACCTTGACGTAAAAGGGCTCGTGTCGTAAAATCGTCATTGGTCGCTATAGTCAATTGTGAAATAGATAATTACAACCTACTCTCCACACCTATTTTTCGGGTTTTTCGGATTTATTAAAATTCCTGTAAACCCGCATGTATACCGAGTTTTTTGAATCTTGGACAGTCCAACCAGGATTTGAATATGATTCCGGTTGCGCACCAAAGCCGTGATTCTTGGTCGCAAGTATTGTCAAGCCCCTATCATTCACGCATTGGGGAATACGCGAACTCCGACTCGCTAACGTGGAAGATAGGCAAAGTTGCTGTCGGGATCGAGTTCTAGTTACAATATATAGTATTCAAGTTACAATCAAATACAATATGTGCTAATCATGATAATCGCTAGAAGGATGTTATTTAATTCCCAAATTCGTACTCATCAGGTGCGGAGAGTAGGATACATATTTCTTTTTTGGACATAAAATCTTGACAACAGCCGAGGTGCTAAATGGATAATTGGCACAATATCAAAGTCAATTCAAAAATACTGGGGCACATGAGCTCGGGCATATACGGCAGTCCTGCTAGTGCGCTAAAAGAGTTAGTCAGTAACGCGTTCGATGCGGATGCGACTCGCGTTGCGATTACCACAAATTGGCCGAGTTTCGACATTATCACATGCCGTGACAATGGTAGTGGAATGGCGAGAGAAAAGTTTCAAAAGATAATGACGGAGGAAATCGGCAATAGCGCCAAACGGGTCCCGACCTGTGGTAGTGGCAATGATGTGACTAATAAGGGTAGACCAATAATCGGATGGTTCGGAATTGGAATGCTCGGAATTGCTCAGATTTGTCACGAGTTTGTAGTCATATCACACCATAGGGAGACTAAAACAGCATTTAGCGCAAGGATTAGGTTAGCCGATTTTGTGTGCGAGAAAGTAGGTGACATTTCCCCGCACCACACTACTCATCACCGAATTGATGTTGGACAATTTATGATTGAACCGATTGACTATGAGCCGAAAAAAGCAGGAACTTGTGTGGTGGCATCGGATATACGTTCGGCTTTTATCAAAACATTTCGAGAAACTTTGGGCGAATATTCATTGCCTTCAAAATTTCCAGTCTTTTTGAACAAGATTCATAGTGCCCGGTCTGTAAAAGTTCTGGGTGACTATTGGCAGATGGTGTGGGAATTAAGTGTGACATGCCCACTTCCGTATTTAGATATAGGGCCATTTGATTACGATAGGATTGAGATAAAACCAAATTACAAGGCAGCCCTATTCGCTCTAGAACAATCACTGAAAGCGTATCAATTTGAAGTGGTTGTTGATGGTCTATCGTTACGCAGGCCAAATCAATATCCGCGTGTTTCCCTGCGAACATCGGGACATGAAGGAATAAGAGGAAGGTTGTTTCCTGTTAATGAAGAGACAACAGTGTATGGCCGGCGCCTCAAATTCTCTGGGTACATTTTCGCGCAAGATAGTCGAGCGATAGTTCCGGCGGAACTAAGGGGCGTGCTAGTGAGAATACGAAACGTCGGTATTGGGACTTACGATCAAACCTTCTTCAAATTCCCGATTACTTCGACATCGCGATTTAACTGTATATCGGGTGAAGTTTATATTGACGAAGGATTGGAATCTGCGCTGCATATAAACCGTGCTAGTTTCAACGAGATGCATCCCCATTTCATAAAACTCAAGGAGATTATCCACAACTTACTCAAAAAGGAAATCTTCCGAGCGATTGATTAAGGTCCTAGAAGACAGTTTCGGAGGATGGGCGGGAATAGCAGAGAAACGAATCAAGTTGTGCCAAGATCCTAAACTCGGCAGATTCGGACAGCAATTATGTACTGACTCCAACTGCTGAAATAACCCATTCTCTGACAACCAATTCACTCAAGAGCGTAGAACTCAAGTGCAATGAATACCCATAGGGGGCCCAACGAAAAGAGAATTGATTGAAAACTAATGCGATTTTGAAAAATGGAGAAACAGAACACTATTTTGCTGGTTCCCACGACGGCGGCAACCAATTAAGTAGTATGACATGGTATTTCGCAACCCTCAAGCTGTCAAGAAAAAATGTCTACCGATACCCTACAAACGTACATCCACAAAATTAGAAACTTGAATATAGATAAGGCGCATGGTCCCGCCCCTCACAAGCCTGCGCTTCTCCTGTCGGTGATTGAGTCGATCGAGAGCGGTCAACTTGTCGAAAACAAAATCCTCCTCTCGCCCGAATTGGCGGAAATCTTCCTCAGATATTGGCACATCGTAACCGATCGAAAGCCCGATCTTGCCATGCCATTTTTCCACTTGAAGAGCGATAAATTCTGGCATCTGCATCCAAACGCGGGCTATGAAACGGCGTTGAGGGTTGCCAACCAAATCAAAGGGATTTCCCGCCTGCGCGAGGTGGTGGCGTATGCGAGTTTGAACGACGACCTCTTTCTACTGCTGACTGACGCTGTCGATAGAGAGACTATCCGCCAGACGCTAATCCGCGCCTACTTCCCGGAGAAAAAAGAACAGATTGAAAGCCTGATTGCGGACGCGCAACAGATTGGGGCGTACAGAGAATCGCTGATTGACCAAGTTGAACTTCCGTTTTCAACCCGCAAATCCGAAACGCCGCGTCATACGGGCGCCAAGATTCGTAACGCCGGTTTTCGCCAAGCCATCATGCGACTGTACGATTACACGTGCGCCGCATGTGAACTGCGTATCGTCACGATGGATGGCGAAAGCGCGACGGACGCGGCTCACATCATCCCGTTTCGCGTTTCGAAGAATGACGATGTGCGGAACGGAATTTCATTTTGCAAACTGCACCATTGGGCTTTCGATAGGGGACTCTTTTCGCTCGGCGAGGGCTATCGGATTATCGTTTCCGACCTGATGTCCGACCAACGTCCGACGGAGTGGAGGCTAACCGAACTTCAAGACAAACCGATTCGGCTGCCAGACAGAGATCAGCTTTACCCGGCGCAAGACGCTATGGCGTGGCATCGTAAGAACCTCCTCAGAAAATAACGCAATTCAATGTCGGCTACAATCTGGGTCAATCTACGGGTATGGATGCTGAATCGGCAGGAAATGACGGGAACGCAGATTAGGTGAGATTTTGTGTCGATGCTGTCAAGAACGACTCGGTTGCTGAAGAAGGGCTCAATCAGCTTGGGCTTCCGAGGGCGGCGGCTCATCAAATCTTTCTTTATTCTTTTCTGCTTCAAGCCGTCGGGCGTTCCATTCTCCCCATAGTTTGTCGTTCTGGGCGCGTCCCTCGGCGCGTGCTTCGGCAAATCCCTCGGCATAGCCTTCCGCTCTAGCCTTCGCTTCTATTTCCTGTTTGTACCAGTTCCAAAGTATCATAATGAGGACACCATCATTGGAATTTGGATACACTTGCCCTTCAGTAGAATATGCCCCGTTATCTCGGTCATCGGAGCGGAAACCGCCTTCACAGGCAGGTGTTGCAACAGGTTCTCAAGGCTGAGAAAAGGTTCAATCAACTTGGGTTCCCGAGGGCGGCGGCTCATCAAATTTTTCTTTATTCTTTTCTGCTTCAAGCCGCCGGGTATTCCATTCTACCCATGATTTGTTGATCTCAGCCCGTCCTTCGACGCGGCCTTCCGCTCTAGCCTTTGCTTCTATTTCCTGTTTGTACCAGTTCCAAAGTATCATAATTTGTGCGCCATCATTGAAATTTGGATACACTTGCCCTTCAGTAGATAGAATATGCCCCGTTATCTCGTTCATCGGAGCGGAAACCGCTTTCGCAGGTAGGCGCTGCAACAGGTTCTCAAGGCTGAGAAAAGGTTCAATCAGCTTGGGTTTCCGAGGGCGGCGGCTCATCAAATTTCTCTTTCTTTTCCTCTGCTTCAAGCCGCCGGGAATTCCATTCTACCCATATTTTGTTAATCTCAGCCCGTTCTTCCGCTCTAGCCTTCGCTTCTATTTCTCGTTTGTGCCAGTTCCAAAGTATCATAATGAGAACACCATCATTGGAATTTGGATACACTTGCCCTGCAGTAGAGTATGCCCCGTTATCTCGTTCATCGGAGCGGAAACCGCCTTCACAAGGAGGCGCTGCAACAGGTTCTCAAGGCTGAGAAAAGGTTCAATCAGATTAGGATTCCGAGGGCGGCGGTTCGTCAAATTTACCGTTGTTTTTCTGTGCTTCAAGCCGCCGGGCATTCCATTCTACCCATGATTTGTTGATTTCAGCCCGTCCTTCAACCTTTCCTTCGGCGTGGCCTTCCACCTTGCCTTCAGCCCGTCCTTCGACGCGGCCTTCCGCTCTAGCCTTTGCCTCTATTTCTCGCTTGTGCCAGTTCCAAAGTATCATGATAAAGTACCATCCTATTTCCAAAGTCAACACAAAAACAAACGCCACAGGGATGAAATTTGAGATATTCCCGATAATTTCGTTTGCAACGTCAACGGAAAACGCCTTTGATTTAGACAATACATGTCGAATCTCAATGACAGAATAGCCAACGACCAATGCGCAAAAAACGCTTAACTCAATGATTACATCTTTTTTGCTAAAACTAAATACGGAAGTCCTTTCGACCATCATTATTTCTCCGTTCTTCAAAAGACATTTTTGCGTCGCCCATTCCGATTAGATTGTACCATGCGGAAATGCGGGTGTCAAGCAAAATGGGTGGTTTCCGCAGGCGCACGTCCCCAAGATTTCTCAATCGCTCTCAAGTCAAAAACAAGCCCGATGAATCGGGCAACTACCAGTCACCCGATGCGTGTGACGCATAGATTAAGAAATCGTATTGACTGACCGCCAGACACTTCTTTCTCCTTTCCCTTTTCGTTGACAATGCGCTTGATAATGTGATACTATTTTAAGTTAGATGAAGCAACCGGCTGTTCTTGCCTTTCAGACCGCTCTTGTATTATAATACATAGTGGATCGACTCGCGTCTCCAAATCAACAGAATTCGCCCGCCCCCGCTTTACATAAACCGCTCATCGCTCATGTTGACTTCGTAAGGAGGAAATTCCGATGGACACAGAATTGGCAGCTTTGACAGACTGCAAATTTGTCAAGGAAGGATTGACATTTGACGATGTTTTATTGATCCCCGCCCGGTCGGAGGTGTTGCCCGATGAAGTGGACACGAGAACACGGTTGACGCGCGGTATTCCTCTCAATATACCAATCTGCAGTGCCGCCATGGATACCGTAACGGAGGCGAAACTGGCGATTGCGGTCGCGCGAGAGGGGGGTATCGGGATCATCCACCGCAACTGCTCGATTGAGGAACAGGTGCATGAGGTTGACAAAGTCAAACGATCGGAAAGCGGAATGATTGCCGACCCGATCACGTTGACCCCGGACAAAACGGTGCGAGACGCTCTGGAGGTGACGGCGCGCTACCGTATCGGCGGTGTCCCGATTGTCACGGTGGAAGGCTATCTGGTGGGCATGATTACCAACCGAGATCTCAAGTACGAGGAAGATCTCAATCTCCCCGTGACGGAGTTGATGACGCCGAGCGAGCGACTCACCACAGCCTCGCCGGGGATCACGCTGCATAAGGCTAAGCAGAGACTTCATCAGATTCGCAAGGAAAAACTTCCCATTGTCGATGAGAAGTTCCGTTTGTGCGGATTGATCACGATTAAGGATATTGACAACGTTCAACAGTATCCGTCGGCATGCAAAGATGAATCCGGTCGGCTTAGAGTCGGGGCGGCAATCGCGCCGTCATCGCCTTTGGATTCGGTTGAACAGCTTGTGGCGGCAGAGGTTGACGCGCTGGCTATAGACACGGCGCACGGGCAAGCCGCGAGTGTGGTCGAGATGACTCGGCAGGTAAAAAAGCGTTTTCCAACCGTTGAGGTGATTGTCGGTAATGTTGTCACCGCGGAGGGGACTCGCGAATTGATTGACGCCGGTGCCGATGCCATCAAGGTTGGCATGGGACCGGGATCGATTTGTACGACCCGCGTAATCGCCGGCATCGGGGTGCCCCAGATTACAGCCGTTTACGATTGCGCTCGCGAAGCGGACAAGCATGGCGTACCGATTATCGCAGACGGGGGCATTCGTTATTCGGGAGACATCGCCAAAGCCATTGGCGCCGGAGCGAGTTCGGTGATGATAGGGAGTTTGTTCGCGGGAACGGAAGAAAGCCCGGGCGAAAAAGTCATCTTTCAAGGCAGAACCTTCAAGACGTATAGAGCGATGGGATCACTGGCGGCTATGAAAGAACGCGGCGGACGCGAAAGGTACTTTCAGGCTGACCAGCTCGCCTCAAAGTTGGTTCCCGAAGGCATAGAGGGACGCGTCCCTTACAAGGGGGAGCTGAGCGAATTTGTCTATCAATTGATTGGCGGGCTCCGTGCGTCGATGGGATATTGCGGCACGCCGACGATTGATGCGTTGAAGACAGACAGCCGATTCATCCGGATGACAAGCAGCGGCTATCGCGAGAGCCATGCCCACGACATTGCGGTTACCGAAGAGGCGCCCAATTACAGCGCCAGCCTTTAGGTTCTGTTGACATTTCATCACAACGAGACAGTCAAGAGGGTTACACAGACTCGGCGCTCTTCGTAGGGGTTGGGTTTCCCACCCCATCGGGCGAGGGAACCTCGCCCCTACGATTACCGGTGTATTTCACACAAATGTCAACACGCCCTAGCGATGTAAAACGGGGGCTTCCAAATTCTGCAATGTAATGCTTGACAAAAATGCGGATGCGTGCTATTATCACCTTCAAACCGTTGCGAAGATACGAGTGAAGCGTGTCCGGCGGGATCGTGTTTTCGGGTGATGCGGGGAATTATTCTTAACGCAAGCTGCCGCCTTTGTCCGACAAGGGGCCAGAAAACGAGTTTTTTCCGACGTGGAGACACGGGATTCACGAAAATCGGATCAATTTTCCAATAATCTGGTTAACGTGAACCAAAAACTCTGTGTCTCTGTTATAGGTAGAAACTTGCGATATTTTTAAGGAAGGTACGATTATCGTTTGCCATGAAGAAGGTTAATGAAGAAATGTCGTTTTGGGACAGGCTCTATATTCCGGCGCTTGTCAAAGGGATGCTAACAACCCTGAAACACATTCCCAAGAAGAAGTTCACCTATCAGTACCCGGAGGACCCGCGGAGCGTGAACGAGCGAAATGATCGCTATCGCGGCATCCATAAACTCACCACGGATGCAGAGGAACATATCAAGTGTGTGGCATGCTTCTTGTGCGCGACCGCTTGTCCCGCGGATTGCATTACAATCAAAGCCGCTCCCGCCCCGGAGGGTTGGAAAACGCATGAGGGTTTCCAACGCGAGAAATTTCCGGACGTTTTCGAAATCAATATGCTGCGTTGCATCTTTTGCGGATATTGCGTGGAGGCTTGCCCGGAAGACGCCATTCAGATGACAGGCGTCACTTTGCCCCAATACTTCAGAGAAAGGCAGAAAGAAGGCGAGATATTGGGGCGCTCGCGGAGCGACTTCATATTCGATCGCGACAAGTTGGTGGCAAACAATGATATTCCTCAACAGGGGTTGAGCGTTGATTCGTAGAGCCTGTTTCAATGATGGACAATCGGGATTAACGGGACATTTCTGTTGGGGAAGAAACCGAGTTTTGGTGAAAAAACTCGGTTTCAAGCCGATGACTTCACCCAGAATGAATCTTTGAACAAGCTCTTCGTAAAATCCCGATTGAACGTGTACTTTGCAGATTTTTCTCAGGCAAGGATTTCCCATGTTGTCACAGGAATATGGGTTAAGAATTGCCTTTTTTTTATGACTTCACACCTAATATAACGCTCACCGTCAGGCTGGAGGACTGACATTACTACAACCCGATGCAAGACCTATCGCTTAATTTTTGTTCTGACTCACTTTTCGCTTTAACTGACAAGATTAAATCAAGCGTTGAAGGACGGATGGATTGGGGCGATACCTTCGGCGTGGGGCTCGGCGCCAAAACGGACAAATACCTGCTTGTATGGACGCCCAAGAAATCTTCGGAAGGACTGATCTGCCCCGGATTCGACTCCGAAGATGGAAGACTCAAGCTCAAAATGAAGGCTCGCCCCGGAGCATGGGCATCTTGGGTTGACGAGGCAAAAATCGCGGCGGAGACAAGCAGCGATTACGAACGCGTTCGGAAGAGTGTACAGGAATTGGAACGCAATGCCCGTCAAATCGTCGATTTTGCCGATGGCGTGGTTGCCGATATCACGGTTCAGCACTTGGGCAAATCGCTGACCCTCTCCGAATTGTCGCAAGAGGTTTTAAACGTTGAGTTGGCAATTCCGAGCGCCGCCAAAACCGGCGGTTACATACTCACGGACTCCGCCGGCGAAGCCTCAAACACAGCCAAGGTCATTGTCCCTGAACAAACGAACATTCATGAGGTACATCTGAATGAAGATGAACTGTTCAAATCGATTGCAACGACCAACTTTGACGCGCTTCTAGTGGTGTTTCGCACACACGTCAAAGGTTACCCCGATCTTGTTGACATCAGCTACTGTTTGGCGCTTGACGCGTATCTGCGCGGGGATTCCGATCAGGACGACATTGTATCAAGCGTCTCGCCTTTTGAATCGGCGCAAGATGAGCGCGGAATCCAGGTTTATCCGACGGCCGCGGTCTACGACCCGTTGGCTCAGGATGAAATCCAGTTTGTCCCAATCGCCCTTGACGGAACGGCGGAACAGATTCGCGAAGCTATCGCCGAATGTTCGTCCACGATTGACAGCTATGTGACGAAGGCGAGTCTGCAAGCATTTCAGATAATGTCGGCGTTTCAACATCGCATCGAGACTCGGCTGCAAGCCCTTGTGATTCAACCGGGGCAGCGCGTCCACGATAAGGTTTGGGACGAACTTGTCAATCACGATCTAAGAAATCGTATGCTTGAGTTCACCGAGTTCTTTGGTGAATACATCGGTGAACACTTTGATTCGGAGATTGCGGAGGCGAATCGGGATGAACTCAAGGATGCCATAGACCCGATGATTGAGTCGTGGCAAGTCTATGACCTGCGTCAAACTTCGGTCAGAAACATCATTCTGTCGGGATATAAACTGGCGAATCAGGTTTTGGACCGGGCGACGGGCATTCTTTACAATCTTCTGTTCGAGAAGTATTTCATAGAATCCGGTCATGTTCGTACGATAGAAGTTTTTGCGCTCGAAAACGGGGAGTTGGTTGACGGCATCCATTTGCCTTCGTGGACGAAGAAAACTGTGCGTGAACTGCTTCACCGTTTCGCGCTCAATGCTTCGGTGCATCCCAAGCAAATTGAGCGGCGGCGCACGCTCTGGTTAGAATTGTTGCAACTTGCGAACTTCGCCAGTCAGTGTCGTCAGCAGTTTGAAACGGTCATCCAGCCGTTGGCGGATCTCCTATTGATGCCGAAACAATCGGCGTCAAGCGGCAGAGCGCGCAGGACTTCAAGAAAACAGGATAGCCAATTCGGCGGATTTGAGATTCCGGACGAGGAATTCCGCCGCGTCGTCGATCAACTCAAGGAACATTTTCCCGTTATCAAGCGCTGGATTTCGAATGCGCCAAAGGATCGGAATGGGCTTGATCAGTATTACGCGACGTTATGGATGATCCTAACCGATGGGAAAATCAGAGAACTTCTCACCCAGAGTTTTCGTCCACTATGCGACATAAATCTTAGCATTCCGCTAGAAGCAAAGCGGTTGATTGATTTGGTTTTAAGCGGCCAAATCATCATACGCGACGATAAGGATCTCAACAGTCTGAAACGAAATCTTGATCGCGCCCTGCTATCAAGGAGTGGACGGGGGCTGCGCGAAACGACAACCCCGTCAATACTGGAAATCCATGGAGATGTCCTATTTTGCTTATTGCGGGAGGAACTTTTAGACTATCAGCGGAGCTTGGAAAGGCGCGCCGCACGCATTGCGAACCCCAAAGCCCACAAGAAACAGGGTGGCAAGAAAAAGGGGCAAGCCAAAACCAAGGCGCCATCATCCGCGTCAATGGCGGCGACTCTGGAGTCGATTGAGGAAGAAAAGCCAAAGGTCGCCGAACTCATTGATTTCCTCACGCCTTATGTGAATGCGGCGCCGGTCTTGATTGAGGCGGGCATCGATTCTCAATCTTCCCGGTTGGACCAAATTCGGCGTCATCAGGTGATGAACTTCGACCTCCAGGAACTTCCACCCATTGAGAAAACGTGGCTGGAAAACATCAAATCGGCTGATGATTACCCAAACCTAAGGGCGTTTCTGCTTGAATACCAGTTGCCAATTTCCACTACGGGGCGTTTCTTGATGAATCTGAGAAAGGCTTCGTCCACTGCCGCGGGGAACGGGGATTCAACGGCGACGTTTGATGTCGTGTTGGATTTGGTTCAAGAGTTGAAAAACCTTCAGGATGCGGGCTATAAGGGAGAGGTCTTAAAGCAATTTGTAGATTATATCTCCGAAAAACTGTGGCGCTGGGAACTCACGCAAATCACGGCGGATGAACTTCCGACATTAATCAAGGAAAAGGTGCTTTCGACAGCGGTTTGTTATGAAAAGGAAGTAGAGTCTTTGTTGGAATATGTTGAAAGATACGATCAACTCCTCGAAACAAAGATTGCTTCCGAATCGGAGATGGACAACCAGAGGAAGGCGCTTGAACGCCAGTTTCAAGGCGTCATAGATACCATCTTGTAAAGCAGACGGGACTTACGCGGCACCGGCAGGTCGCTGTATAAACGGGGCAAGAGAGGAACTCTATCACCCTCGCTATCCACTCGGTTGATCCCCGTCTACGCGTGCGGCTGTCAACTCGGGATTTAGACAGAAACGGTAGGTTGGCGCCGTAGGCGGGGCATCTTGCCCCGCCGCGCTAGAACCTTTAGATGTCCAGTTGAGTAAGTCCTGTCAGAGATGAAACTCTGAGATAACGCGTGAATGCCAATTCCCAATCGACATGAAAGTAAGCATTCTTGGTCGAGGCGATTCAACGCTTCCCCTTGCCTCTGAAATCTGCCGATCCGATGTAGTTTCCGAGGTCGCGCTCGTTGATGAAACTCAGGGGTTGCCGCGCGGCGTTGCCGAAGAATTGGAAGCGTCGTTGGCGGTGAGAGGGCATGACGCGACAATTTCAGTTTCTCGCGCTTCCGCGGCGCTTGCGGATTCCGAAGTGGTGATTCTGTTTTCCTCATCTTCCCGCGCCGCTGTCCATTCAACGCAGACAAACCGAAACGCCAATTTGGCGTTTGCGCGGAATGCCGCCAGGAATCTCAAACAACATGCTCCAAGGGCGCGAATCCTCGTCGCGATGCCGTCCGCGAATTTTCTCGCGCACCTGATACACCGGGAACTGGAATCGGAACCGGGGCAAGTAATAGGGCTTTCAAGCGTTCGGGCGAGCGCCTGCCTAAAACATCAAATCGTCAACTATTTTGGCGTCTCGGCAACTGATGTCGCGGCGTTGATAGTGGGAAATGACGAGAGCGTTCTGGTTCTGCCCCAGTATTGCCGCATCAACGGCATTCCTATCGACCAACTTCTCGGCGACTCGCAGATTCGCGAGCTTGCCACAGGCACAAAGGGGTCAGCGCCTGCATACGCGGATGGTCCTTACAGTCTTTCGGCGTGTCTGCGGCAGCTTGTCGATGCCATCGGGTTGGACAAAAAGAAAATAATCAGCGTGAGCGCCCTGATTCAGGCGAGCGAATCCTCGGTCTATTTGAGCGTGCCGGCGAAAATTGGAAGCCGCGGGGTGGAGGAAATCATCAAATTGGAGTTGACCGACAAACAGCAAGGACAGTTCACAGAGTTGGTGTCAAGAAGCATAGCAGATCAACATCCGAGCAAGCGACATTATGCAAGGCGGGGCAAGAGGGAATGAGAGAAATATACAAGCAAATCCTGGACCTCATTGAAACGCAGCGGGTAGGGGCGTACTGTACGGTCGTTGAAACAAAGGGGTCAACGCCGCAAAAGCCGGGCTCCAAGTTGCTCATCTTACCGGATCTGCGCAACGTCGGAACGCTCGGAGGCGGCTGTGTGGAAGCGGAGGCGCGCCGACAAGCGATCGGTTTGATGCAGGGCGGCATGCCGCGTCTGCTCAACTTTCAATTGGATAGCGACTACGGCTGGGATGACGGTCTCATCTGCGGCGGGAACATGAAGATATTCATAGATCTCCCTACGACCGACGATGAAGCTGCCATGTTTGCCCGTCTACAGGAATTGAACGACGAGAAAGTGCCTCTCGTGGTCGCAACGGTCGTGAAGAGTGAAATGGAAGGCGTCCAAGTCGGCATGAAGATGATCCGCGCCGTGAATGACGAGCGATTCGGTTCGTTGGGGAACGCGGCGCTCGAGTCGGAAATCGAGGGCGAACTCGGAGAGGTATTGGAGGAAAATTCGCCGGGCGTGTTTCGCTGGAGGGACGACGATGTATGGGTCTTTCTCGACCCGGTGCAACCGCGCCCGACGCTTCTCATTGCCGGGGCGGGGCATGTCGGACAAGCGTTGTGTCATTTGGGTGACTGGCTGGACTTTGATGTCGCCGTGGTCGATGATCGCCCCGATTTCGCGTCAAAGGAACGCTTGCCGGAGGCAAAAGAGATTATCATCGGCGACATTGCCGAGGAGTTGCGAAAGTACCCCATCAATCACCTGACGTACGTCGTCATTGTCACCAGAGGGCATCAGCACGATGAGGAGGCGCTTCACAGCGTGGTCGAATCCAATGCCCGTTACGTCGGTTTGATCGGCAGCCGCCGAAAAATTAAACTCATCTTGGACGATTTAACGGATTTGGGCATCTCGGAAGACGACCTCGCCCGGGTTTACGCCCCCATTGGGGTAGATATTAATTCAAAAACGGTTCCCGAAATCGCGGTGAGCATTGCCGCGCAGTTGATCCAGGTGCGCAACAGCGCGAAACCGCAAGTTCGATTTGACGCGCAACCGGCGCGAATGCCCAGCGTTAAATTGAACGCTCAATAGTCTCGCCACGGTCACGATAATGGACAGAATCGAGTTGGACGCCAACGGCTCCTACACGGTGCCGGAAGTAGCCGAGTTTGTCAAGAGGGCGCTGGAATTTGTCGGTCGGGAATCGAAATCCAATCCGCTCAGATATTCCGCCTCGGATGTGTACTGGATTTTACACGATTTCCTGAGATACGTCAACGCGCACAGCGAGGGTGAGTTTGTGCTCACGCGCCTCAAGAAAGGGACGTGGCGGCTCGACTATCAGACCGAAGACGCCGCGACGAAAAAGGCGAAGGCGCATAAGGCGCGGGAGCTTAAGGAGACTGCCGACTATATTGAGAGTTTGAGCGGGCGGAGGCCGCCTTGGGGTTAATGAAGCGTTGTGTTTAAATTATACCGGGCATCGGTTAAAATTGCGCGCTTCCTCCGAACAACAAATTCCACACCCAACGCAATGTGTATTTTTTTTTGTATTTTACTTGACACCTCCAATACGTATGTGATATTATTATAGTAGCAATTGAACGAACCTTGTCCTGATGCCTGAAGCGCATCTCTCCTGGCCCCTGACGCTCTCCCGTCGGAACGCCGAAGGTTCTCAATCTAATTTTAGATTAGGTTGTCCATAACGATTAGCTTTGTCGCCCCAAGAAAGGAGGCACCCTCGTGAGCAAAGCTAAAAAGCATCATCTTGTTTTTCCATCAGATGATTTTTCCGAAGATGAAGATATAAAATGCGCGCTGCAGTCCGCCGGTTTTCCCGATGTGGATTGGGAGTGGTTGGTTCCTTTTTTTAAACGTCCGGACACTTTTGGCGATCCTAATAATCCCTCTGTATTCAAAGATGATTTTACAGAGGTTTTTGAGCTCGTCCTCCCAAGTATTGTTGAAAAGTTAAGCGAGCCGGTTCTAACAGAGAGAGATCGGCAAACGCGTCTAGCGCTTCTTTTCAGTTTCTTGCTCGGCTTCGGACCAAGATTTAGCGAAGTAATTCGGCCAAATGAATCAAATGACTCTTCAGTGCATCCAGAGTGGATTGGCGAATTCCAGAGCCATGCAGAGTTCTGCGCCAAGAGTTTGGATTGGGACAAACTGATTGAGCTTAGGGACTCAAGCAGTGTGATGTTCCTATTTGATGATTTGGTGCCACTTCTCTTCCCAAAAGGCGTGCCTCTAAATCAGATAGTTGACCTTGACCAATTAAGTCCGATTCCACGGCGCAAATGGGGCAGCAACGATTTTGAAGATTACAAGAAGCTTGAGTTCTGGTTAATCCACCGGTTTCGCAAGAATCCAGAATGTCGCGATACGGTCAGACTGGATACTTTACTGCAAACTTTCACCGATTTTCCGGCAGATATTCTGGGAGACAAGATTCTCGGTCTACTGAATGCAATTCATTGTGCTATGAGTGTTATTCCTAGTTCGTCGAGTGGAGTACGTTTGGATCCGCTGAACGACGGGTGGCGCGTTGTTGCAAATGAGTTAATCCCGTTTTTAGATCTTCTCACTGCGAAAGAGCCTAATTTGAGTCAGGAACGTTCAGCCCTGCTCAAAGCGTGGTGGCACTTAGCTAAGGTGATTTACGGTTGGAGTATGGGCGGATTGGAATCTGAACTTTCCACAGAGCTGAGAGGTCGACTCGTTGAAAGTGCCGCCAGACACGTAGGAATCTTGCGTTCCGTGTTACGGGACACACCTGAAGTCTTTGAAGAAAAAAGCTCAACAGGAACAGTCTTTGACTTTTACAGAGAAGCTTTCTATATTTTGCTAACTTTGGCTACTCCGTGGAGATGTCTAAAGTCTTTATTGCTTGCTTTTGCGGGGATGACCGTACAAGCCGTTACATCAGACCTTCGACCTTGGCCAGAATCCGGAAGAGAGCCTCCTCCTCACCCATATAGTTTAATTCCCGTGTGGGTCGGGATCGCAATGTATCCACAAAACCTTCGGAAAGAACTGGATCTAGACCCTCATCTGCAAGGATTGCGGGAAGAGTTTGCGAAATTTTGTCTTGAACGGCTCAAAACGAAGAAAAACAAGGAAGCGTCTAGCACTGACAAACAATCTTACACCGATGAAGATTTTGTTGAAGATCGTCCGGCCTGGAGACAAGGCTACGTTCAAGCGATAACGGCGCTGCGCGTTAACCCCGGCGGACGGGCGCATCGGACACTTTACTGGCTCTCACAAAACGATCCCGCTGAAAATGTCCGTGAATTGGCTAAGAGAGCGCACAAACAGATTCGGCATTTGGACCGGAAAAAGCCCAATTTGGATGATGGCGCATCGCCGCGCCGGCCGTTGTTTGAGGCGTTTTGGTGGCTTCGTCAGGCGCATCTGGCGACGCTCGGAATAGAAATTGATGGACCGGGAGCGATGCGTACTCGTCGTAGAGAGTTGCATCGAACGCGGGAGAAGGATGATCGTCTCAGTCGGGGACGCGGGAAGTAACCGGATTATGCTTCAAATAGAAATCGAATGTCAGCATAAACGGCAAATGACTTGTAACTATCATATAGTAAGTGCAACCATGATTGCCTCAATTGGGGAAGTTATAGCGTCCCTCCGTGAGGCGATAGATATCTACAAAAGAGGAGGTGATAACAATGGCAAAGTCAACGAGTAACCGTGACAGGAGCAAGAGTGGCAGCCAAAGCGGTGGCAGCGGTAAAAAAGTCGAAAACGCGCCCGCCAAAACTGGCAATCTTTCTGGGCGCAATCGCGGCAATGCCGCGCCAAGACGCAAAAGCAAGTGATTGATGGATGGAGGTTGACCTGTGATATTTGTTCATCGGGTTAACCTCTCAACCCACATTTCGTTTCAATTAGTCAATATGTCGCACTTGGAGGCTTAACAGCCTCATTTTTGATCCCTTTGGGATTGTGCTTGACATCCTGACACGAAATTACGAGCAACTTCTGTAATATCAATGAAGGAGATTAACATGAACAATACATTTTTAAGCGGCGCCAACGAAGTAGGCGCTTCCTACACGTTGATTGAGATTAACGAACAACGTATCCTAGTGGATGCAGGCATCCGACAGAATGTCGAGTTGGATAAGCAATTGCCTGACTTGGATAAGGTAGGAGCGATTGACGCGTTCCTATTGACACACGCTCACACCGATCACACGGGCGCTTTGCCGGGGTTGGTGAGTCGCTTGCCCGCGGATGTGAAGGGGTATTGTACCCCTGCGACGCAGGCTATTACGCGAGCGCTGTTAAAAGACAGCAGAGATCGGGCGGATCGTGACATACAAGAGGGTAAGCAACCCTTGTTTACCTGCGATGAGATTAAAACGTCATTGCAATACTTGGAGTTTATGGAAGGAGTGGAGTGGCGGACGCCTAAACCGATCTGTGATGGCGTGACAGCTACGTGGATTCCCGCCGGACACATCTTGGGCGCCGCGATGATCCTGATTAAGGGGCAACGCGAAAGCATCCTGATGACAGGAGATGTGTCGGTCACCGATCAGAAAACCATTCCGGGAATGTCAATGTCGAATCTGCCATATCAACCCGATGTGATGATCATGGAGTCCACCTATGGCAATCGACAACACACGGATCGCGCAGCGGAAGAGAGGCGGCTTGTATCGGACATAACCAACGTGATTGAAGCCGGCGGCAAGGCGCTAATCCCGGTGTTTGCGATCGGACGTTCTCAGGAGGTCATTCTCATTTTGAAACATGCAATGGAGAGTGGTCAGATACCCGAGTTTCCGGTGTGGGTCGACGGGATGGTGCGAAAAGTCAACGATATATATTCGGGGTTTAGCGACGAACTCGCGCCAGACTTGCAGCGCCGGTCACAATGCGGCGAAGACATTTTCTATTCGGATTCCATAGGACCCATAAGAAAAGTCTCCTTGCGTAACCCGCGGGACGAGATTCTCTCAGCCTCCCAACCGTGCTGCATTGTGGCATCTTCGGGAATGTTGAACGGCGGCATCTCAAACGAATACGCGATGGCGTTGGCTAACAACCCGAAGAATCTGATTGCGATCACGGGCTATCCGGCGGAGGGAACTCCGGGACGTGCGTTGGTGGATGAAAAAGATCCAGCAAAGCGTATCCTCGCCCTTGACGGAAAACCTTCCTTGCCCGCGCCGTGTCGCGTAAAGCGTTACTATCTCTCGGCGCATGCGGACAAAGATCAACTAACAGAGTTGGTCGAGAAAGTGGATCCGCGCAGACTTCTTCTTGTGCACGGCGATGATAAACAGAGTGCCCGAGAAAGTTTAGCCGAGTCCATTCAAGGAGCGTGTCCGCACGTTGAGGTGACACTTCCGCGAAATGGTAAAACCTATCCCGTTAAGCAATACCCCGGTATGGCTGCTGGAAGACCGCTGTCAGATGACAAGGTTTTCTCTGAACTGTATGAGTTCTTGGTGAGGAACAAGTTGAAAGGTCCGTTTACTGTCAGCAATTCTCAATTTGAATTTGCCGATTGATTGAATTTATGGAATCCTGTTGGAACAGAAGGTCGTAAGCCCATTTGTTGTCATTTTTGGGCAATATCGTATGGTATTGTGTGAATTTAACGCTTACACCTGTCGCCCCTCTGGGGCTTTGGAATGTGGTGTCTCCGCATTTCTACAAACCTGCCGCCCCTCTGGGGCTAAGATGCGTCGGATTTCGCGATTATATTAAGCCATGTAATTAACATAACGCTTTTCAAGAGCGAGAAACTTAAAGTTGACGAGGCTTCGTCGGCTCTAGGTTCCAAAATGAGAATTGCTGGTTTACTGTGCGGGATTTCGCCGAGATGTGGTACGGCACAAAGGAAACCACGGTTGAAAAGGTGAAAGCGATTCAACTCTGCCTGTCATCAAAGTTGCGTCAATTCGTAGGCGATCGTCAACTGTTCTATCCCGACTCGCTCATTTAATGGTTTTCTCGGCAAGTGTTTAATGCAAGTCAGTAGGACGAGATTCGGAGATGGGATCTCTATCGATCTGGCGAACGAATAGTGAGTGCGATAGCAAATCTTACTCGCTATTCGCTCGCTTGGTCTCCTAGCGTCGGGTTGTCGTTCGTAGGGTGGGCACTGCCCACCAGTCGTGACATGCAATTTACGGACGCTTCTGCAAGGTCGCGATCGGGAGATCGCTCCTACCGACAATTTACAGATTCGCCGTTGGGTTCGCGGCTAGGATTTGTTCGACCTCGCCCGCATTGAGTATTCGGATGGCTTCCACCAACTGTTTGTCGTTTTGCAAATCTATAAGCTCGTAAATTCCAAGATTCACGTCGAAAAACCGACGCGCTTTGAACCGCGCCGAGTTCTGCAGATTTCCCACAAATTCTTGCCCTAACGATGCAACCAAGTCGGGAAGTTCCTGCTCAAGTTCGGCAAAGTCTGCCTCTGTCAGCGTCTTACCCGCGTTTTTCTCCTCCGCTTCAATCCACTTCTCTACGAAATCCTTGATAGATCTGTCAACATACACGACATCGGTTGTTTGATTCTTAACCACCACATGCGGCGCGATACTTTTCTTGTGGATTGCAGTTCCGTTTGGCGTGAAATATTCCGAGATTGTGAGTGAAATGGAACCACCGCCATTTTTCAATGGGAAGCGTTGCTGGACGAGCCCCTTTCCAAACGTCTCAACGCCAACGAGTACTCCGCGTTTGGTGTCTTTGATTGCCCCGGCAACAATCTCGGAACCGCTGGCGCTATACTCGTTTACCATTACCACGAGTGGAATATCGGGAGGACAGAGGAGACCGTCTTGTGCGGAATATTGTTGATTGAATCGCGCTCCTCGTCCTCTCGTCGAGACGATGAGTCCCTCGGAAAGGAAAGCGTCCACGACATAATTGGCTTGCTCAAGCAGACCGCCCGGATTGTTTCTCAAATCGAGAATGAGCGCTGTCATACCCTCTTCGTGCAACTCTGTTATAGCTGTCTTGAACTCGGTGTTGGTTCTTCCGGTAAAATTGTCTATCTGAATATAGCCGATTCGATTCTCCAGCATTCCGCTTTTGACGTTTTGCGGCAAAATCACCTCTCGTTCGAGGGTCACGTCAAATGGCTCCCGCAGCCCGCGACGTTGTACAGTGATTGTAACCTTTGTTCCTGCACGTCCTCGCAAGATATCAATTACGTCGTCGAGTGTTTGTCCCTTGGGTCCACCGATATCAATTAGAACGTCGTCAACTTTGATGATATAATCCCCAGCCTGCAATCCCGCTTTGATGGCAGGGCTGTCCGGCAATGGCCGAGAAATTTTTATAAACCCTTTGTCAACATATATTTTTATCCCCAACCCTCCAAATTTGCCGTGATAGAGATTTTCTTTTTCCCGCTGTTGCTCTCTCTCGGGCAGATAGTAGGTGAAAGGGTCTCCAAGCGCCGCGAGCGCTCCTTTGATGGCGCCCTCATACATCTCTTTTCGATCTATGTCTTTATAGTAATAGTCGTCAACCTTTTTGACCGCCTCCGCAATGGCTTTGTAAAACATCGGGCTGGTGATGCGTTTGTTTCGATTGCTTAACGCATCTCGTCCGCTCGCGGGGACAAACAGCAGCGATACTACCACAATAGATGTAAAAAATATGATAGGTAAAACGTGCTTCTTGCTAGGGTAGAACATGGTAACTCCTTCGTATTGTGATAGCGAGATCGGCTCAAGAGCGAATTCTTTTGCACAAGAAACTCTACGGGATCTCGATTTCCCGTTTTGCGACATATCCCGCCAAGACATCGGGCTGGAAGCCCGGGCCGCGAGACCGGGTAGCAACTTGAGATAATTATAACATGACTTGCCACACCGCGCAACTGAAATCTATCAGCGCCTTTCCGGGAGGTCGCGCTTCCGGCGCTTCATCTGCCAATCGGAATCGGGCTGAGTTTTCCATCTATTGTGCAGCCAAAGCCATTGTGCCGGATATTGATGGATGTATTCCTCGAGACAATTCATCAAGCGTTCGGTGTTCGTCTGAACATCCCGATCAAAATCGCCGGAGCGTTCAAGAACAATCCGCGGCGAGATATGCACATGGTGTCGGTCATCGGGTTGGCGGATATTTAGTGAGAAATGCAGGGGCGCCCCCGTTTTAAGCGCGAACGTCACTGGACCTCGGACAGCGGAAGCGTGCCGTCCGAAGAAATCTACGAAGACACCCTCTCGCCCGGCGTCCTGGTCGGCGAAGAAACCGATGGCGAAGTTGGTTTTCAAGGCTCGAAAGGTTTCCCTGACAGCTTGCTGGCGAGGGATTAACTTCAAACTTAGATGTTCCCTGTACTTCCAAACGAACGCGTTCAGCCATCTGTTTTTGAGGGGAAAAGCAAGCGCCTTCGCTTTATCCGGGATGATAACGCCGTAAACCAGCGCCAGAAGTTCCCAGTTGCCGAAATGCGGGAGAAAGACGACCGCGCCTCGTCCTTCGTCCAACGAGTGTAGGATGTGCTCCGTGCCTGTGACACTTACCTCTCGCCAGATGTTCCCGGGAGTCAATTTCGGGAAGCGCAGAAATTCGATCGCTGTTTTGCCAACGTTGATGAAACTCTGTAAACATATTTCTTGACGCGCTTGTTCCGGCAATGCGCTGCCAAATGCCATTTTCAGGTTGTCTAAAGCGATCCGACGGCGTTTGCCGAGCGTCCAATGCAGAAATCGCCCAATCGCGCCGCCCAAGTGCATTGCCAATCGCTTAGGCAAGCGACGCACAAACCAGCCGAACGCTATTACGCTAACGTAGAGAAGTCTTTGGGTGATTTCCATAGGTTGCATGTTTTATCTGAGACATGAGTTCGTCGATTCGCCGAAATGATAGCATATCTCTTGATGGGAGTGCAATCATAGGCGCCGGGAAGGTTTGAAGGATGGATGGGTGGAAGATTGGAAGGGTGGATGAAGATTGTCTGAACTGTCTGTTCTACCGGTCTGGATCTGTCAATCCGGACCGAGCGGACGCGCAATGAATTGCACTACTACGAACCAACATCCTTCCGCGCTTCCGCATTGACCGGAATTAGATATGTGTCGATTGAAAATGCACTTGATCGCTCTATGCGCGTGGGTTATAATGGTGTTTGAAAATGGGAGAGGCGTTCCCGGTTCTGGAAGCAATAAAAAAGCGACTTCGAGAAACCAAGTTGGGACTTGCGCGCGTTGTAGGGAACAACGATCGTTGTTCCCTACTGTCAATGTGGCTCTACCGTAGTTGCCCGATTTATCGGGCGTTGAGTGTTCAACTGCGGGAGTCCTATTTGAGAAACCGAGTTAGGACTTGCGCGCGTTGTAGGGAACAACGATCGTTGTTCCTACTTGTCAACGGGGCTCTGCTGTAATTGCCCGATTTATCGGGCGTTGAGGAGGAATTTCAAGATGATACGAGAAGCAATTCAGAAAGTGGTTGATGGAAAAAGTTTAACCGAAGCTGAAATGACCGATGCCATGAACGAAATTATGTCGGGCGAGGCGACGGATGCCCAAATCGCCAGTCTCATCACGGCGCTGCGGATGAAAGGCGAAACGTTGGAGGAGATTACCGGCGCGACTCGCGTCATGCGGTCAAAGGCGACTCCGGTCAAGACCAAACACGCTCTGGTCGTTGACACGTGTAGCACGGGCGGCACGCGATTGGACTCGTTCAATATCTCAACTACGTCTGCCTTTGTTGTAGCGGGGGCGGGTGTGCCGGTGGCAAAACACGGCAATCGAGGGGTGACTCGCGCAAGTGGGAGCGCCAATGTGTTGATGGCGCTCGGCGTGAATGTCGAGATTTCACCGGAACATGTCGGGCAGTGCATTGACGATGTCGGCATCGGGTTCCTCTTCGCGCCAATGTTGCACGGTGCGATGAAATATGCCATTGGGCCGCGTCGAGAAATTGGGCTCCGCACCATTTTCAATACGATTGCCCCTTTGACCAACCCGGCGGGCGCGGGCGCGCACGTGCTTGGCGTCTACGCGCCGGAACTCACGGAAACACACGCGCACGCGCTCGGGAGTTTTGGCTGTAAACACGCCTTTGTAGCGCACGGCAACGATGGCTTGGACGAGATTACGACCACGACGACCACACGAGTCTCGGAGTTGGTTGATGGTGACGTGAGAACCTATACGCTTGACCCGACCGAACTGGGGATCCCGAAGGCGCAGCCCGAAGACCTCGTCAGCGGAACGCCGGAGGAAAATGCCGACACGGTCGTGCGGCTTCTCAATGGCGAGGGGGGACCGTTACGGGATATTGTGGCGCTCAACGCGGCGGCGGCTATCGTTGCCGGCGGCAAGGCCGCAGATCTGGAAAAGGGTTTGACATTGGCGATTGATTCAATTGATTCGGGGAAAGCCTTGGAGAAGTTGGAAGGCTTAAAGGCGAAGTCGAATGCGTAACACCGAGATTTTTAGGGAGGGATTGAAATGCTGATTACGCCAACAAACATTACCGTTGCGGATTATTGCCAAGCGATGAACCGCCATGAAATCATCGTGAATCGAGATTACCAGAGAAGTGACAAAGTGTGGCCCCCCGCTGCCAAGTCATTTCTCATTGAGACAATTCTGCTTAACTACCCGATTCCGAAACTTTTCTTGTTTCAGAGAACCGATCTCAGGAGCCGGAAAACTTTTAAAGAAATTGTAGATGGCCAACAAAGGAGTCAAACAATTTTAGATTTTTTTGAGGATAAGATTCCGTTATCCCAATCATGTGAAATTGAGGAAGCGGAAGGAAAACGATATTCCGAATTAGACGAGGAGTTTCAGCAGACTTTCCTCGACTATTCCCTGTCGGTAGATCTTTTCGTGGCAGCGACTACTGACAACATACGCGAGATATTTAGAAGGATTAACTCTTATACCGTGCCACTTAACCCAGAAGAGAAACGTCATGCGATTTATCAAGGCGGGTTCAAATGGTTTATTCACAAGTTGTCAACAAAACACGATCAGAATCTAATTGATATCGGCGTTTTTACCGAAAAACCTCTCATCAGGATGGCTGACTCTAAGTTGTTCACCGAACTGATTCACGCCTTTCTGTACGGGATTACGAAAACAAGCGCGAAAAATTTGGATAATTTGTACAAATCCTACGACTCCGATTTCCCGGAGCAACAAGAGATAGAGAAACGGATATCGGCTACAATTGATTTCATTCTTTCCATTGAAGAAATCCATCAAAGTGCGTTGATGAAGTCGTATAATTTCTACTCTTTGATGTTGGCAATTTCGCACACGAGATTTCCGGCTGATTCTCTAATTTCTCTGTACCAGCCGCAAGTCCCCTATGCATTTGACCGAAACTATGTAGTTGCAAACCTCACATATCTCATTGACGTATTGGATTCCGACAGTTTCGATGGTAAATTCAAGACGTTTGTTGCGGCAACTTCAAGCGATACCAACGGTACCCAAAATCGACAAACCCGATTTAAGTGGTTTTGCAAGGCATTAGAACCCAGTCTACTCTAAATGCGGCCCTCAAAATACCTCAAACGTCTCCATCACAAAGCGAATGTACAGCATTTAAGCAAAATGCGCTCATTAGCGGATAGAGCACGTCAACTACATTTGCCGGAATCCGATCGCATACTCACTTATGTAACAATTGAATGTCTAAACGTGTGGGCGAATTTTGCGCGAGCCTACTTTCTCTCCTGTACACTTTCGCCGTGGCGTGAACGGGGATTAAGGATTCACTTAAGCAACCCTGCGATCCGCACTTTTGATGATGCAATTGATGCAGCAATGAAAAGATGTAAATCCGCCGTGTGGAAGCGTGCCAGAGCAAAAAAGTGCTGGTCACGACGCGATGAACCGGCATGGCGTCTCCCAAAGACTATTATTGATAGTTGCGATGAAATCGGTTGTTCAAACTATGCTGAAATTCTAAATGCGTTTTCAGGTAAAACCGAAGTATTCGCTCATTTGCCGGTATTCCGCAATTTTTATGCGCACCGAAACGAGCATACGGCGATCGCGACTCAGAAAATCGCAGAGGGGTACTCAATTCCGCTACCCGGTCATCCGAGCGAAATCCTCTTGACACCCGCTTATAGGAGACCCCAAGTTTTGATTCTGGATTGGATTGATGACATAGATATTGTTGTCAAACTCCTCTGTGAGTAGCGTTTGTGGAGGTATAAAAAACCATTGATCCTAGATTCAATCGTCGCGCACAAACGGGAAGAACTCAAGCGGGATAAGGAGCGAACGCCGATCCAAACGCTGAAGAGGCGCATCCCTAATCTGCCGCCGACGCGAGATTTTGGCGCCGCCTTGGAGGCGCCGGGCGCTGTCAACCTTATTGCGGAAGTGAAAAGGAGATCGCCGAGCAAGGGGGTTATCCGCGAGGATTTCGATCCGGTCGAGATTGCCAAAATCTACGCGCAGAACGGCGCCTCGGCAATTTCCGTGCTGACCGATGATCGGTTTTTCGGCGGTGCTCTCTCTTACCTGAGCGCGATTCGCCACGCTGTCGGTCTGCCGTTATTGCGGAAAGATTTCACAATCGACGAATTCCATATCTATCAGGCGCGCGCGGCGGGAGCGGATGCCGTCCTGCTTATCGCGGCAATCTTGGCGCCGGAACAGTTGCGAGAATTCATCGGAATCGCGGGGCGTCTCAATCTCGGCGCCCTCGTTGAAGTGCACACCCAAGCGGAGTTGCAAATTGCCCTTGACGTTGGAGCGGAGATTATCGGCATCAACAACCGCGACCTGAAAACCTTTCACACCGATATTGCCACATCCTTCCGCCTTCGGGAATCAATCCCCGATGACAAAATCGTTGTTAGCGAAAGCGGGATTCACAAGCGCGAGGACGTGGTGAGACTCGGCGAATCGAATGTGAACGCCATCCTCGTGGGCGAGTCGTTGATGCGGAGTACCGACATCGGCGAAAAAATGAGGGAGTTGCTCGGAACAAAGGAGCCTTTATGAAATTGACAAGTCAAGTTGTCGAACAGTTTGAACGAGAAGGATATCTCGATATTGAGCATCGCGTTTTGGATGATGACCACCTCGCCGCCGTGCGCGAACATTACGATGCGGTGTTCGCGCAAAAACGCGGCACATTTGGCGAAGGGCTGCGCAACATCTCCGCGATTGGCGAGTCTGCCGATGATCCGGAAGCCGACCACTCCGAGGAGATGCTGCAAATTCAGCAGATGTGGGAGCGCGACGAGGTCTTTCGGGAGTTGCTGTATCACTCGCCGTTGCTCGACATTGCCGAGAGTCTGATTGGCCCGAATATCCAAATTTTCTTTGATCAGGCGCTCTACAAGCCCGCGAATCACGGCGGCGCGGTGCACTAGCATCAGGACAACGGCTACTGGGGCTGCAATCCTCCGAATTTGGTGAGTATTTGGATGGCGCTAGACGATGCCGATGAGGGGAACGGATGCATGAACGTGATTCCGGGCAGTCACCGCGAGGGGCTTGCGGCACATGAGCGGGCAATGACGGAGAAGGGTAAACTGCCAGCGCTTCTGACAGCCAAAGTAGATACCGAACGCGCCGTGGCGGTGCCGGTCAAAGCGGGGCACGCGATGGTGCATCATTGCCTGACACTTCACCAAACGAATCCGAACACATCCGCGCGAGAGCGTCGGGCTATGGTGATTCACTACATGCCGACCGGGACGCGGATACGGGAGGGCGCTTTGCTGGTTGACGGCCGGCCCTTGGTGCGCGGAGAATTGACGGTTGAATAAGATGGCTTTGGCTGTTTAGTTCGTGGGGCTGATTTGCCAATCCGGGACGTGCAATGAATTGCACTACTACGAACCTCAGGTTGCAACTTATTGATTACGAATTAGTATCGGATGCGATTCCCTTGCCCCCTTTTTCTCATTGCATTGTCTGGAAAACCGTGAGTATAATAACGGGAAGACCTAACGTCGAAAATGGGCAGATAGCCAAAATTTGGGGGATTGTAGATTTTGTTATTCAGAAGCAAAAAAGAGCGAAGTCCCGAAATTAATGGCGCGGAAGCCCAAGCAAAAACTGGTCCAATACCGCTGCAAGCGCACAAGCTGAGTGTGCGATTTGACATTTTGCCGGAGATTTCCTACTTGGACGATCTCCTCTGTTGTCTATTGATAGATTTCTTCCCCATGTTGGACGGTTTTCCGGAGAGGGTGTGGATTTCACAGAAGACATGCGAAGAGGGATTGGATTTTTGCCAGTTGAATTTCTGGGCGTTTTCCGAAGATCCGAACGCTATCAAGGAGTTTTCGATTTGGTTTCAAGGAGTTTTCAGGACTGCGGAAGTCTCGGATCTTCTGGAGCGTTTTGTTCGACACGCGTTGGAAAAGCCGAACGAAGCCGACGTTTTCCTCTCGGATTGGTCAAGGATACATGCGACAGAGAGCGAAGTGCGAGAAATAGTGAACCAAGAGTTGCTAATTCGACAGGAAAAGAGCGTTGACAACTAAATGCGGCAAGTGCTATACTGCCGGTGACTGCTGTTGATGACGGAGGATGCGATGAGGTTTGTTTTTTGGGGAGTTGTTCTCCCTTTTTTGTTGCTGAGTACAACTGTGGAATCGGGTTACGCCTACTCGGTCGATGAAGTTTTCGATAATTTCAGGAAAGCCTACAACGCATCCCGAAACTTCAGCGCCGAGTTTGAGGAGACCATTTTTCGCGATGGCGTCAAGAGTTCCTCCAAAGGTGAATTGACCTTTAGCAAGCCTAATCTGCTGCGGAAGAGAACGGTCGGCCAAAAAGACCCGACTCAACTTGTGCAACTTATCGTCTTGGACGGCACCTATTCTTGGGCATATACCCCCATGTTGAATCAAGTGAACAAGATGAAGTTGAACAACCCGGAACATGAGCCGTTATTGCCGGGGATTGACGCTTCATTGCAAGATGTCCAAAAGAATTACGACATGAGACTTATTGTTGATGAAGTCGCCAACTCGAAAGGCGTTTATCAAATCGAGTTGACTCCCAAACCCCATATACTGTCCAAGCCTGTGGACGATGGACCACAATCGCGGGAGACACTTCAGATCTGGATTCAGGCGAAAGATTGGTTGCCGATTCAGTTCGGGTACAAACTGCGCAGCGACACCGAAAGCGATGTGAGCGGAATCATTTCGTTGACAAACATCGAACGAGATCGAAAGCTTGACGACGGTTTCTTCAAATTTGACATCCCGAATGGCGCCGAGGTCATTGACATCTCGCCCGAGGAATGAACGGCTCGTGTCAAAAGAGGGCGCCAAGAGCTATTGAGAAACCGAGTTTTGAAGAAAAAATTTGGTTTCAAGGCGGGGAGCGCGGCGCAGCGCGTCCCTCAACGCCCGATGAATCGGGCAACTACAGACCTGATGAATCGGGCAACTACGGTACGGCGCCCATCAATAAGGCCGTCGGGAACAACGAGATAAGTTTGTAGGGAACAACGATCGTTGTTCCCTACAGAAGTGCGCAAGTCCCATAAGTGATTAAACGATGAACTTTCACACGCTCCAACATTTGGCAAACGGTTTGACGATATCGCGCATCTTGATGATTCCTCCGTTCATGATTTCTTTTCGATATTACCGTTTGTTGCCTGCAATTATCTTTGGGGTGGCGGCATTAACCGATTTTCTTGATGGTCGAATCGCTCGCAAACATGGAATAACGAGTTTCGGCAAGTTTTTCGATTCACTTGCGGACAAACTATTGGTGGGCGCGGCGCTCATTTGCCTATTCGGTGAAGGGTTGATTCCGGGCTGGATGGTTTTGACGATCATGGGACGCGAACTGGTCGTGACAGGGTTGCGGATGCTCTTTGTCGCCACGCAAGGCTCCGTTGTCGCCGCCAACAAGTGGGGCAAATATAAGGCGACCTCTCAGATGGTTGTTATCTTCATTAGCCTAATTTTGCTTGTGCTTCAAGGAAACGGGGTGGGGGCTGAATGGATGGAACGGTTTAAGCCCATCTACTTCATGATGTATGTGCCGCTTGTTCTAACTGTGGTTTCGGGATTGGAGTTTGTGTACGGGAATCGCAAAGCGTTGTATTCCGTGATACGATCGACCGATGTGTCTGATTCCAAAGACGAGCTCTAACCTCGGTCAAACAAAAGCAAAGCCCCGCTGCTCCGATTTCGGACGAATCACCATGGAAACTGTGCAAGAACCGATACGCGGCTTTATCGCGATTGAGATTCCGGAAGCGATTCAAACGCGGTTAATCTCTGTACAGGAGGAGCTTCGGGAGCATATCCGCGGGGGGTCATGGGTAAAGCGCGGGAACATCCATCTGACCTTGAAATTCCTTGGAGATGTCGCCCCAAACCAAATTGGCGCAATCAAAAATGCGATAGATCAGGCGGTGGATGCCCGGTCCCCCTTTTCAATGGAGATAGGAGGTATTGGCGCATTTCCTAACTTGACTCGTCCAAGAATCATTTGGGCGGGCGTGAAAACCGGTGCGGAAGATGTCACCGCCATTGCCAGAGAAGTCGATATAGGCCTGAGCCGCCATGGATACGAGCGTGATGATAAACCGTTCCGTCCGCATTTTACGCTTGCCCGGTTCAAGAGGCGAATCAATTTGAAACCCTTCGTTGACGTATTCCAACGATATGATACAATTAATGCCACCATGGTTGTCAACCAGATTCGGATTGTTCAAAGCCGCCTTATGCCGAGCGGAGCGGTCTACACTCCTTTGGAAACTTGTCATTTTAACGGTCGTTTTACATCGTAGCGCATTTCCAAGCGCTTCAACTTGTTTATTTGGCGTCCTCAGGTTACGGCGCGTTCTACTTAATGCATTTCTCTAAAATCCAAATGTTGCAATCAATCGGAGGCGCTCAATGAATTGAGCAACTACAAACTGCCGTTTCTTGTAACTCATGGATTCGGAATTGGTATAAGAAGTCGTGTCTCCGCGCAAAGCCAGCGGGGCAAGATGCCCCGCCTACGGAAAAGTTGTCTGCGGAAAAAATTAACGACATAATCCGGACATCATGTGCGCCGGTATTCAAGCGAAATGCCATTATAGTCTGAACTTATAGGGAGGTTTACCGATTATGACATCAGATGAAAAGAATGTATCTCTTAATAACGCGGTATCGCAAATTGAGCGGGAACACGGCAAAGGCGCGATTATGCGTTTGACGGACACCGATGTTGTTCCTGTGGAATCAATTCCGACAGGGGCTCTTTCTCTTGACATTGCGCTGGGTGTCGGCGGTATTCCGCGCGGACGAATGATTGAAGTCTTTGGTCATGAAGCGACCGGCAAAACCTCTCTTACACTTCACATGGTTGCCGAAGCCCAGAAATTGGGGGGCGTCGCCGCGTTTGTGGATGTTGAACATGCGTTGGACATTAGCTACGCCAAGAAAATCGGCGTAAATATGGAGAACGTGCTAATATCCCAACCGGATACGGGTGAACAGGCGTTAGAAATTGTTGAAACGCTTATCCGAAGCGGTGCGATTGATATTGTAGTGATTGATTCGGTCGCGGCTTTGACCCCCCAGGCGGAAATCGAGGGCGATATGGGTGACGCGCATGTCGGCTTATTGCCGCGTCTCATGTCCAAAGCGTTGCGAAAGCTGTCCGGTGTCACCAACAAGTCCAGAACAAGCGTCATTTTTACGAATCAGATTCGCCAGAAGATTGGCGTCATGTTTGGCAATCCGGAGACGACGCCGGGCGGTCTCGCCCTTAAATTTCACGCATCGGTAAGGCTTGAGATACGCCGCATTGAAACTCTAAAGGATGGAAGTGACGTTTTAGGGAATCGCGTCCGAGTCAAAGTCGCCAAGAACAAAGTGGCTCCGCCGTTCCGAGAAGCGGAATTCGATCTGATATTTGGCGAGGGGATTTCCAAAGAGGGGAATGTCTTGGATGTGGCGGTCGACCGGGACATTATCCAGAAAAGCGGCTCGTGGTTTTCGTATGGCAGCGAGCGGCTTGGGCAAGGTAGAAATAGCGTTAAGGAGCACCTGAAAACGAACCCCGATTTTGCTGTCATGATTGAGGATAAGATTCGGGAAGACTTGGGAATGCCGTCCCTGTCATCCACGGGCGCGATTCCCGACGCGGGTTGAGGAGGCTGGAAGTCGAGTTTTTTTCGCAAAACTCGGTTTCTCAAAGTCGCTTAGCGCTTTCATTTGGCTTGAACCAACGCCCCATAATCGCAAAGTTAAGCGGGCGCGCCGCGATTGTGACAGGTTGCGCAACGCTACGCCGGGACATTCTCCTTGACAAGATTTTCTCGGAAATGCTATAATCTTGTCAGGTTTGACCGGCCGGATGGCATAAACGCGCGGTTTTGAAAACCCATATCGCATTTGTCCCTTTTGAAGGTCTGTTAGAGAGTCGCGACAATCTCTTTACCGTATTTCATACTGTTAATCAAATTCTAATGAGATTAGGATGAGGTTATGTCCATCAAGAAAAGAAACACCGTAGGTCCATTTGAAGAATTCCAGGATATTTCAAAGCCAACGGCAAGTTCGTCGGATCGGAAATCTTACAATGAGAAGCAGATTCGCGAAATGGAGTTCATGATCGAATCTCTGGAGGACGAAAACGACAACTTGAGAAGGCGTCTCAACACCGCTCCTTCCGACGATTCGGATGTTCGCCTCTACGAAACAACTCGCGAATTGATGCAAGCTCATCGACGTAACCGGAAGTTGACCAGCACGCTTCAGGAGGCGAAAGAGAAACTGGAACACCTGAAGGAGAAGGTGGAACAGCTAAGCGCTCCGCCAAACAACTACGGCGTTTTTCTCGGAGCAAATGACGATGATACGATTGATATCGATCTCGGCGGCAAAAGGTGGAAAGTCAAAGCCGACCCGGCGATTGACGTCGACCAACTCAAAAAGGGGCAAGAGGTTATTGTCAACGGCGTCTTGAACGTCGTGGGGACTCGAGATTTCGATCAGCGCGGCGAAGTCGTCAAAATCAAGGAAGCGCTTGACGAGTCTCGTACGATTGTCAGCCTGCGCGCCGATGAGGAGCGCGTCGTAGAGATTTCCGAACCGCTTAGGGAAGAATCCTTGAAACTCGGCGACAATGTCCTGCTGAACCACAGCACGGGGATGATTATGGAGAAACTCCCCAAAACCGAAGTGGAAGATCTCTTGCTTGAAGTTGTTCCGGACATCAGTTACTCGGATATTGGCGGATTGGATGATCAAATCGAAGCGATTCGCGACGCGATAGAAACGCCGTACCTTTATCCCGATGAATACAAAGAGTTTGCGTTGACGCCTCCGAAAGGCATTCTGCTCTATGGCCCGCCCGGATGCGGCAAGACCTTGATTGCCAAAGCGGTTGCGCATAGCCTGGCTACAAGGGTGCGCCAGCAGACGGGACGAGATGATATCAAGGGCTATTTCATTAACATCAAAGGCCCCGAGTTGCTTAACAAGTATGTCGGCGAGACCGAACGCAAGATTCGAGAGGTCTTCCAAAAAGCGAGCGAAAAGTCCAAAGAAGGCGTGCCGGTCATTATATTCTTTGATGAGATGGATTCGCTCTTTCGATCGAGAGGTATGGGCATCTCGTCCGATATGGAATCGACTTTGGTGCCTCAATTTCTAGCCGAGATTGACGGAGTGGAAAGTCTGCGGGATGTGGTTGTTGTCGGCGCGAGCAATCGACAAGACCTTCTGGATCCAGCCGTGTTGCGTCCCGGGCGATTGGATATCAAGATTAAGATAGATCGCCCCACGGCGGAAGGCGCAAAGGATATTTTCGCCAAGTATCTGACCCCGGATCTCCCCATTGCTCCATCCGAGCTCGAACCGTTCGGCAATGATGGCGAGAAAACAGTTCAACATCTAATCGATCAAGCAATCGATGAGATGTACGCAACTACCGAAGAAAACAAATTCATCGAGGTGACCTACGCCCGTGGAGAGCGCGACATTCTTTACTTTAAGGATTTCGTCAGCGGAGCGATGATTGAGAATATCGTTTCACGCGCGAAGAAAATGGCAATCAAACGGTTGATCAGTTCCGACGGGAAGGAAAAGGGGATGACGTTCGACAATCTCAAGAGCGCCATTCAGGAGGAATATAAGGAAAACGAAGATTTGCCCAACACCACGAACCCCGATGATTGGGCGAAAATTTCCGGCCGTAAAGGTGAAAAGATTGTCAACATTAGAGCCTTGGTCAATGAGTCGGAGCGTAACAAGCGGAAGGACGTGAGGGTAATCAAAGGCGGCGCGTATCTCTGAAATTGAAACATGAGCGTGAGCCGACCCGCCCCAATTCACGAACCGACTATGACGATACCGATGATTATGGGTACAGAGACCGAATATGGCATTTCGGTCAAGAATGCGCGTGACCAAGATCCCGTTGCGGCTTCGACGCTGGTTGTAAACGCCTATAAGGATCGCGAATTAAAGGGGATCACCTGGGATTACGATCAGGAAACCCCGCTGATGGACGCCCGCGGTTTCATGTCTGAAGGCGAGAGCGATGCGCCGGATCGAGAAAACAACAGCTTGATCAACGACATTCTGATCAACGGCGGTCGGTACTACGTTGATCACGCGCATCCGGAGTATTGCACGCCGGAATGCACCAATCCGCGCGATCTCGTTATCTACGAGAAGGCGGGGGAGTTGATTCTCGATTTGAGCCGTTATGCCGCCGAAGAGCTTCTGCCCGACAATCAAGAGATTATCATCTACAAAAACAACACGGATTATAAAGGGCACAGTTACGGCTCCCATGAAAACTATTTGATGTCTCGGTCGCTTCCGTTTCAAGATATCGTTGACGGGCTGACTCCGTTTTTGGTCACGCGTCAGATTATTACGGGCAGCGGCAAGACAGGCGGCGAGTATGGCACGGAAGAAACCGATTACCAAATCTCGCAACGCGCCGATTTTTTCGAGACGGAAATAGGATTAAGCACGATGGTGGCGCGTCCAATCATCAATACGCGCGATGAACCGCATGCCGACGCGAAACTTTTCCGACGCCTGCATGTCATCGTCGGCGATTCGAATATGGCGGAGCTCGCCATCTACTTGAAGGTTGGAATTACAGCCCTCACGCTCCAACTGATTGAGAACGGCATCATTGGCGACCGGTTCAAACTCTCGGAACCCGTAACCGCCATCAAGAGCGTGTCGCGAGATTTGTCGTGCAAAAACCTGCTGGATTTGGAAGATGGAAGAAAACGGACGCCAATTGAAATCCAGCGCGAATATCTCGACTTGGCGCGACAACATCTCTCCGAGGCGGATGCGTCGCCTATCATGGACGATGTGGTGGAGAGATGGGAGTTCGTTCTGGATCGACTTGAGGAAGATCCGATGAGCCTGAACGGAATCTTGGATTGGGTGACCAAAAAGAGGCTTATTGACGCCTATAGTCGCCGCCACCATCTTAGGCGACAGGATTCGCGCGTCCGTATGTTGGACCTGCAGTATCACGATATCCGGCCGGATAAAGGGTTGTATGCCCGTCTACTTAAGAATGGACGTGTGAAACGGTTCGTTAGTCAAGAAAAAATAGTTCACGCCATCACGAATCCGCCTGTTGACACCCGAGCCTATTTCCGCGGCACTTGTCTGAAAAGGTTTCCCAACGAGATTCACAGCGCGAGTTGGAATTCGATGGTTTTTAGCCTCAAGAATTCTTCTCTGAATAAGGTGCTGATGGACCGACCGCATTTTGGAACTCGTGAAATTGTCGGCGATCTCTTGAGCGATAGATGCGCCGATGAGGTCGTGCGGGAGATTTCCGCCGACATCTCTTAGACTGCGGGTTGTAACAGGAGTGGATTTCGGTAATCGGGGATCGTTCCTATAGGAAATGGTGGGCAGTGCCCACCCCATTGGGATCAAGTTAAGAGAATTTACGCATTTATTGTCTAATTTCCCGTTGTACACCCTCACGCCGGTAGGGCTAACACGATGCTGTGATTCCTTGATTGTGTAGGCCTTTTAGCCCCAGAGGGGCGGCAGGTTTGTAGAAACGTGATACACCAAATTCCAAAGCCCCAGAGGGGCGATAGGTCGAAAACTGTGTTAAGCGCTTGCCGAGAGAAAACCACGTGACTTGCGTCCTAAAACGCTTAACTCGGTCCCTATACTGGTGGAGAGCCCGCCCTACATACTGGTGGGCAGTGCCCACCCTACGTACGTACAAAGTTGAGTTAAATTTATCTTTCCATATTGGCTAATACTGTTCTGATTGCAGAATCCGAAAGGGGGAAGAACATGCGATCCGGAAGGCAAGAAACCGAACAGCGAGATAAACGGCATGAGGATGTTGAGGACATTCAGCCCGATGCCGAACTCGCGGAACAAGGTGAAGAAATCACGGAAGACCTTGACCAGATTCTTGATGAGATCGACGAAATTTTGGAGGAAGACTCCGAGGAATTTGTCGATAATTACATTCAAAGAGGAGGAGAGTAGTCGTGTTAGACGATCGCGATTACAGCTCCTCTAACTTTATTGAGGTGCTTAGGCATAAACGTCCGGATTTATTGGCGCCGTTTCATGGTGGTAAATTACCGGCTCATGCGCGCCATACAGCGCCGTTCCCGGACGCGCAATCCGGTGTCCCCTCCAACTCGCCTGCGGACCTTCTTGAAGGAACAACGGTGCTCGCCGCGGTTTACGATGAAGGGGTTGTCATCGCCGGGGATCGTCAGGCAACAGACGGCTTCCAGATTGGCGAACGACGCATCGAAAAGGTCTTCGAAATTGATAAAACCGCCGCCGTTGCCGTTGCCGGGGTCGCCGGCTTAGCCATTGAGATGGCAAAGTTGTTCCAGGTCCAAGTCGAATTTTACGAAAAAATCGAAGGCGCCATGTTGAGCCTGGAAGGCAAAGCGAACTTTTTGTCGAATTGGCTAAAATCGAATCTTGACATGGCTTTGTACGGATTGATTGTTGTCCCGATTTTCGCCGGTTACGATGCAAAGCAGGCGCAAGGACGAATCTTCAAGTACGACGCCATTGGCGGACGCTATGATGAAAGCGCTTATTACGCCATCGGATCCGGCGGCAAAGATGCGCGGTCCACGCTAAAAAAACTCTATCGGACCGGTCTGTCCCGCGACGAAGTCCTGAAAATCGTGGCAGAGGCGCTCTGGGATGCCGCCGATGAGGATTTAGGCACCGGCGGCCCCGATCTGATTCGCGATATCTTTCCGACAATCAAAGTGATTGATCAGGATGGGATCACCGACATCCCCGATTCCGAAGTCAAAGCGCTCTACACGGAATTGCTCGAAAGATTGAAAGAATAATCACGCCGCTCATGTTAAGAATATGTACTGAAAACCGAGTTTTTTCTTGAAAACTCGGTTTTTCAAGGTTTATTTGCGCTGTCTTTTGACATGCGCCAATTACGCTAATCGAGGGAGGTGAGAATGTCCTCACCGTATTACGTGTCGCCGGAGCAAATTATACAAGACAAGCGCGATCTCGCGCAGCGCGGCATCGAACAAGCGAGAGAGGTAATTGCTCTGGAGTATAACAGTGGCATCGTGATGGTCGCTGAAAACCCGTTGACAACCGTGTTCAAGATTTCGGAGGTCTATGATCGCATCGCGCTAGCCGCCACCGGGTTGTCGCCGGAATATGAAGCCTTAAGATTTTACGGGATAGAACAGGCGGAAGTCAAAGGATTTACCTACAACCGCGAGGATGTGACGGCGAAGTGGCTCACAACGGTATATTCGCAACGCATCGGGGCTATTTTCCGGGAATGGGATGTCAAACCGCTTGAGGTAGAGTTGCTGGTCTGTGAAGTGAAAGGCGATGCCTCCTCAAGCAACCGCATATATCATCTGTCTTTCGATGGCACTTTCGGCGAAGAGGAGCAGTATGCGGCTATCGGCGGGCGAGCCGATATAATTATGGATATTCTCGATCAAGAACACAAGGATGGCATGGCGATAGAGGAGGCCATCCGACTTGGAATCAAAGCCTTCCAAACAATCGAAGCCGACGTTGACGAGGAACAATCGGAAGAGCCCCCGTATGAAATCGTGCCTGATACGCTTGAGGTCGCGCTGCTTGATGAAAAACAGGAACGGCGCCGATTTCGACGCCTTTTTCCCGAAGAACTCGAGAAGATTTTTTAGATTATGGACCGTAGAATTTACGGATTAGAAAGCGAATACGGACTCATCTGCAAACCGGCGCGGCGCGGCGCAAAGAAACTGTCGGAACAGAACGCGATCATGTACCTATTCCGCGAGATAATTTCGGGGAGAATGTATCCGGATGTATTCCTTGAGAACGGCGCTCGATTTTATCAAGATATCGGTTGCCATCCCGAATATGCCACCCCCGAATGTGACAATGTAAGGGAGTTGCTCGTACACGACAAAGCGGGCGAACGGATTGTCGAGCGTCTCGCCATCACCGCGGAAAAAAAGATGCGATTCGACGGTTATTTCGGGCAAGTCTGGCTGTTCAAAAACAACACCGACACCCCGGGAAATACCTACGGTTGTCATGAGAATTATTTGATGGAACGCCGTGTCAGTTTTCGCCAACTTGCCGCACAGCTTATCCCCTTCTTCGTAACTCGCCAAGTTCTCACGGGCTCGGGTAAATTCAAGCGTAACGAAGATCACGGCGGCCTCAGTTACGAAATCTCCCAACGCGCGCAGTATATCAAGGAGGAAATCTCCATCGCGACAACAACGGCGCGCGGCATCATCAATACGCGGGATGAACCGCACGCCGATCGCGAGAAATACAGACGACTGCACGTTATTATCGGCGATTCCAACATGTCCGAATTTGCCACCTTCCTCAAGGTGGGCTCGACCGCAATCGTCCTGCGCATGATAGAGGACAATTTCATCAGGAAACGCCTCGCATTGCGGAACTCCGTCAAATCCATCTGGGAGATTTCAAAAGATACCACATGCACCCACAAGATAGAGTTGGAGGACGGGAGGCGACTCTCGGCAGTCGAACTTCAGCGAGAGTATCTCAATCTCGCAAAAGCGTATTTTGAACGGGTGGAACCGGACCCGGACAGTAGTAAAGTAATCGAATATTGGGAACTCGCTCTGGATGGTCTGCCCAAGTTGAAATTTGATAATCGAGGATGCTTGGAAGAAGATCCTTATAAACTTCGGCGGCGGCTTGACTGGGTCATCAAGAAGAATCTCATCGTCACTCATCTTTTGGAGCGAAACCCAACGTGGAAAGAAGTATTGATGCTGGATTTGCAATACCATAATATTCGTACGGACGGTAAAAAACCCGGATTGTACTACCTGTTGGAAAAGGGCGATAAAGTCGAGCGGATTGTCACTGAAAAAGAAGTTGACAAGGCGATGCATATCCCGCCGGAAACCACGCGCGCAAAGTTTCGAGGCCGATTTGTAAAGTTGGCAAATGAAAGGAAGATTCTCTGCGGCGTTAATTGGAGTTATATCCAACTTTACGAGCCCTATCAGAAACTATTCCTCTCAACCGATCCCATGCGACCGGAATACGAAGAAGCCAGTCGTACGACTTTTTCGATTTAAACGCCAAATCCCCAAGTGTTTCCTCTTGAACCTCCCTCCTTGTGATATCTCTCCCTCAAAGACTCAATATCCCCCCAGATTAATTTTACGGAAAGGATTGGACAATGAACTTGGCGGGCAAAAAGATTATTGTGATTGGCGGCAGCTCGGGAATCGGCTTGGCGACAGCGCGCTCCGCCGCGTTGGAAGGAGCGGAAGTTGTCATCGCCAGTCGGTCGCCGGAGAAATTGAAGCGGGCAAGAGATCAGATACAAGGCGAGGTCCGGATTGTCACCGTCGATGTTCGGGATTCGGCATCGATTCAGCGTCTTTTCGATGTCGTCGGTGAATTTGACCACCTGACCACACCGGGAAACGAGGGTGCATTGGGGCGATTCCTTGAACTTGACGTCGAAATCGCGCGACGAGGGTTTGACAGCAAATTCTGGGGACAGTATCAAGCCGTGAAGTATGGCGTTCCGAAGATCCGTGCAGGCGGTTCGATTGTTCTCATGGCGGGAGCCTACAGCCAACACCCTGAACCGGGCGCCGTACCGCAGGCGTCAATCAACAGCGCGGTCGAGGGATTGGGGCGGGCGCTGGCAGTTGAGTTGTCGCCGATTCGCGTGAATGTCGTTTCACCGGGGTTGGTAGACACGCCGCGTCACAACGCGCTCCCCGGAAAACAGCGGAGCGAGATGTTCGAGTCCGCCGCGAAAACGCTTCCCGCCAAGCGCGTCGCTCAGCCCGAAGACGTTGCCCAAACGATTTTATACCTGATGCGCAACCCGCATGCCACAGGCAATGTTCTATATATTGATGGCGGGTTGACGTTGCGTTGAGAGGGATTGGAGCCGCCCGACGACCTGCCAAGTAATACTAATTCCAAATCCATAAGTTACAAGAACCGGCAGTCTGTAGTTGCTCAATTCATTGAGCGCCTCCGATTGATTGTAACATTTAGATTTTGAATTCGTATTAACAATAGCTCAAACAGTTCCGTTTGCCAATTCTCTAGAGCCATGATAAGGAATATGGGTATATCTAGAATTTGATTGGTTCACCCACTTTCTATGGGACCCGCGACTCCTCGTCTGTAGTTCTTCACAGCCCAACAAAATGAGTTTTTTCGTCAATTCTCTATAACTCAAAACGATTGTATTGCCAATTCTCTGGGAGGAACGTATGCATTAATTGAAACGTAAGACTTAGGATTAAATCTAGGCAAATAACGACGCTTGTGCCAATGATTTTTCTTCTTGTCCTTTACAAAAATTGATTCTGGGAGTTCTTTATCTATCTCTTTATATAGTTCAAGCGTAGATATAAAACAATCTGTAGCATTATCTAAAGCCTCGTCAATTGTTCTTCCTTCCGTTATGAGTTCTGGAAGTTCTTTACAAGTCACAGTGTATACGTTTTCAGGTTGCCATTCCAAAATTACACTCAATCTGAAATGGACTGTAATTTGATTTTCCATCTTTGACCTACAGGCTGTTACGTATCTGGGACGTCCCCCATTGGACAACTCATACTAATTCTCAATCTATGAGTTAACATCCGCATTATTGAGCGCCTAAAAGTTTAATTTCTCAAATCACCTCATCCCACATTATGATTGACAGAAATGAAGTTGATGATGGAAGGACAAAACCGGTCAATCAATCGGATTCATGCTAGTATCTTGGTGATTGCTGTTCGTTCGTGGAGATATATCCCAAGATCTAGTATGTGAAAATTCGAGATTACACAAGCCTTATTATGCGGATGGTAAGTTATACTAATTCAAAATCTAAATGTTATAGCCGGATCGAGACGATCAAACGAACGAATAGTGAGTAGGATTTGCTATCGCCTTCGTTATCCACTCAGTTGATCGATAGAGATCCTCAATGAATTGCACTACTACAAACTACCGGTTCTCGTAACTTATAGATTACGAATCAGTATCAAGTGATCGAAGGACCAATCTCCGGATGGCGCTCCTCTATTGATGCATGGGCATAAAAGAGATCCACTGGTTCTAGTTGCGATTAGTCTTGAGAATTCGTGCTTGGCGAATCACTTAGGGCTTTCAATCTCTCATTTTCCTCTCGTAAGCGCGCCAATTCCGCTTCAGCCAGTTTTCGCGCTTCCGCTTCTTGCATGGCGGCAGACTCAGCCTGCTTTCGCGCTTCCGCTTCCTGTTTAGCGGCAGACTCGGCGCGTCGTCGCGCATCGGCTTCTTCTATGGCGACAGATTCAGCGTGTCTTCGCGCCTCCGCTTCCTGGTTCCGCGCTTCGGCTTCTTGTATAGCGACAGATTCAGCGTGTCTTCGCGCCTCCGCTTCCTGGTTCCGCGCTTCGGCTTCTTGTATAGCGACAGATTCAGCGTGTCTTCGCGCCGTAGCTTCTACCTCCGCCGGCGTCAGTAACCACTTACCCGAGACGGGATCATAGAATCGGAGCCCCTCGTCTCGCAAATGCAACTCAACCCCCAAGCTGATGGCAGTGACACTCCCGTCCGCGTTGGGCTGAATGGGCTCATAGGCGCTACCGGCAAGCCGGAACCCCATCAGCGGTTTAGGCAAATGTTGTCTCTCTATATCGCAAAGAAAGTATTCCGTTAGGCCAATCTCCGCATACAGCGCCTTTTTGCTTAGCAGATCGTCGCGATACGTGTTCTCGCTTGAAAACTCTACCACAAAGCGCGGCGGACTTCCCTCGTCCCAGATACGATAGATTCGCCGCTGTTTACGTTCTACACCGAAGGCGACGAACACATCCGGCGAGATTGACTTTTGAGGGTTGCCCCGCACATAATACATCATCATGTTCCCCGAAACGCACACGTCCGGGGTGTCTTTGAAATGCTCTTGGAGCCTTAGAAGCGCGTCCGTAAGCGCTTCGCGGTGCAGTTCTGTCTCTGCCATGGGTTTCCCATCCGATGAGGGATAAAAGATTTTCGAGTCGTCTGTCGGAGCATAGCGTATCGGGGTGGAAACGCCTCCGATAGGGGGTGAAGAGTATTCCGGTCTATGCGTCGTCTGAAGCCCGTTTCTTTCTGCCATTATCCCGTCTCCTTAGTATATCACAAGAGTGCGGAAGCGCCGATAACTTATTCTTATCATCCGCATTATTGAGCGCCTAAAAGTTTAATTTCTCAAATCGCCTCATCCCACATTATGATTGACAGAAATGAAGTTGATGATGGAAGGGCAAAACCGGTCAATCGATCGGATTCATGCTAGTATCTTGGCAGTATCTTGGTGATTGTTGCTCGTTCGTGGAGATATATCCCAAGATCTAGTATGTGAAAATTCGAGATTACACAAGCCTTATTATGCGGATGGTAAGTATAAGTTACAATCACCGGCGGTTCGTAGCAGTGTAATTCATTGCACGTCGAGAATCGACTGTAACATTTTGAATTCATATCACAAGTTGCCCCCTATATGCGACAAGGCATGAAAACTGATACTAATTCCGAATCTATAAGTTACAAGAACTGGCAGTTTGTAGTTGCTCAATTCATTGAGCGCCTCCGACTGATTGTAACAGTTAGATTTTGAATTCGTATGAGTTTTTTCCGATGCGGAAACACGAGATTGACAAAAATCGGATCGATTTGCCTCAAATCAAGCGAACGTGCACCAAAAAACTCGGGTACACTGTTGTAGGTAGCAACGTGTATTAGAAAATATTGTCAATAGATTATATACGTAACTTGGCACAAAGCACAACCTTTTATTTCTACGCAATACGGATTCAAAAACTAAATGTTACACTCGTCAAAAACGATCAAACGAACGAATAGTGGGTAGGATTTTCCATGGGATCTCTATCGCACTCGCTATCCACTCATTTGATCGCTCATTATCCATTCGCTTGATCGATAGAGATCCTCAATGATTCGGGCAACTACAATCACCCGATGCGTGTAATTGATTAGGAATTAGTAAGGTCACGGACCCCGGCTAGAAATAGGATCTGCTCAGCGCGTTCCTGGCGCTGAAGGCGTTGTAAGGCACGCCGGCGGGTAAAGTCCTGAATCCCCAACTTTCCGTCGTGTTGTCGTAACCGAAACCGACAGACGCCGTGGGGTCCGCGATTAAATTCAGTTGAAGCGTGAAATCTTGACGCACCTTTCCGATGCGATACCACGAAAGACGCAGATTCCAATCGTGCAGATTCCGCTGGATGGATATCTGTTGACGGTAGAACTCCCTTTCAATCCACTTATATGAGAGACTGCCGTTGACACTAAATAGTCGATTTGGGGAAAAGCGAAAGTTTGCAAGGATGTTCCGCGACGCCCGCGACGAGCCGAGTCGCTTGCTGAACGAACTTCCGACGCCCACGTTCCACTTCTTGCGGCTATAACGAACGTTAGATGCGAATTCCGTCATTTTGAAACGCTTTCCGGTTGCGGAATCTAGATTCGGGTCGTGGGTCAGATCAAACGTAATTCTTAGGTTTCGGCTCGCCAGCGGGGTAATCGTCACGTCGCTTCTGATCGGCTCGTAGGTGCGCCCTCTCACGGTGTCGCGGCTAAAATCCGCGAGCAGTCTTGTATCGAAATCAAGCAGGGACAAAGGTCGCTTGCCGCGCCGAGTTTTCACCTCAAAACTCGTGCGGAAATTATAGGATAGCCGTTTTCTTTCAAAGAAGAATGTGCTAGGCGCGAATTGATACAGGTTGTTGTCCCTATCGACAGGGGGTTGATAATCAAACGAGAGGCTGGATTGAATTTGATGCCGCATGCGCCGCGCCCCCGGGATGAAGCTGATGTCGTAGATTCTAAACAGGGTGTTGCTGCCTCTGGCTCTCAAACTATAAACGCCGCGCAGGATATTCCGATTGCCCTCCGTGTCCTTCGCATGCCAAATCAAGTTGCTGTCGTAACTCAAATCGAAGCGGAATTCTCGGTACGGCGTTATCTGAATCGTAGTCTGTTTGGTAAGATCGAAACCGAGGTCCAATGTTTGCAAAAAGATATTCCGTTCATCCCGGAATCGCTCCTTGAAGAAATTGCCGAACTCCACGTCAAGGTCGAAGCGAGTGTTGTCGAGCGTCGGAAAAGCTAACATCGAAAGAATCGGCAAATCCGTATTTAGTTTTTCGGCAACTTTGTTCATCCCGGAATTGACTGTTTTGAATAGCGGAAGTTGATCGAATTGCATCTGGGAAAATTGCATCGTTAGTTGGGGCAGTTTCTGGAGTATGGTCGTGCCTTCCCCCGTGAAATCCAGCGAGTGTTTAACCTCCAAGCGCGAAAGAAAAGACCCGAATCGCTTGCGCGAGAATGTCAGATTCTCGTCAGGGTCGAGATCATGCTGATCCACTCCCGTCAGCGCCGATCCCCACGTGAAAATCCCGAAGGACTCAACGGTTGACTCGGACGTGCCGTAACCCTCTTTCAGCGTTCTCGCATACCATCTCACTCTCCCGCTAAAGCTCAATGGGCTCCGTCCCTCTTTTCGGTTGTCCCAAGGCGTGAAGATTTTGTGATGATGCCCCCATCGCATAGTCCACTGTTGCCCCGTTTTGATCGGCTCCTGACGCGATCCCGAGTATTTGTCTTGGGAGAGAAAGAGAAAATCTCCGCGATAGGCTCGCTTTTTTTCCACTTTGATTAGGCGAAATCCGTCGGGGGCTTTGATGACGCGGCTTGTCTCGCCGCGGTCCAGGCGATGCGCTTGCGTGGCGACAGGCGGCGGATCTTCCCACTTGCCTCGAAAGCCGTGTTTTCGATAAACCTTTATCTCTTCCTCTTCATCTTCTCCATCCCCCGATTGCGCCTCGGCGCCCTCCGAGTCCGTTTGTTCAGACGCCGCGCTTTCACCGCGCCTTTGTCCCTCGCCTCCCTCTCCATCGCGTTTTGTTTTCAGCGCCGGCAACTCCTGTTTCAACGTCTCCCATTCCGCTTCAAACTGCCGCGCGACTTCCTCGAATGTAGGCGTGACTTCTTTCTCCATGAGTTGAAAGATATGGACACCCTGGTCGGTAAAGACCGGCAGCGTAATTTCGCCGGGCTCTTTTAGCCGTCGAACCGAATATCGCCACCGCTGGTCCATTTTGTTTAAAGGGGGTCCACCCTCCCTCATTTACAAGATTCATCTCGGCGCCGTCGTATTCGGCGGCCAGTTCCTCAAGCGATTCGCCCGCGAGGGCGCGTTCCTGAATCTCTTTCCCGATCGCCCGGATAGCCTCTCGCGTTTCCTCGCTCGGCTTGATGGCGATGTCGATGCGCCGCACCTGCACCTCGCGTTCACCATAGACATCAAGCGCCTGGTCCACCTTGAGAATGTGAAAGGCGAAATCGGTTCGCAGAATCGGGCTCATTTCGCCCGGCTTGAGACGAAACGCGACCTCCTCAAGCATTGGCCCCAGTCTTAGTCGTCCCTCCTTATCGCGTTCGCCCGGCATGAGGAATCCCATGTCCCCCTTCCGATAGCGCGATTCTTGATGGTCCGACTGTTGCTGAGCGATGTCGCCAAAATCTGTGCCTTTTTCCTGAAGCTCGCCGTAGATGGTCTCGGCGTTCTCACGCGCCCGTTCAATGTCCGTGTCATGGATTTGATATTTCAAGAACACTTCGCGCAGTTTGAATTCGTCGTACTCGCCTTTCAAGTGGTCCGAAAGTTCATCCGCTTTTTCCTTGAGTTCCGCCCGTTGCCCCGGCGTCGCTTCAGGCGGAATCGGAATGAAAAGTTCTTGAAACTTGACATCGTTCACGCGATATTTGGCTTGCGTGCCTCCGCCGCGCCCCCGTCGGGTACTCTGATCGAACAGCAGTTCCGACGAATAGCGGTGACGCCGGTAGAGGGGCAAAATAACGCTAAGGTAAGGCCCCTGATAACTTTGCGTGCCGAGTTTGACGATAATTTTGGCAACTTTGTCCTCTTTCCGCAGGTCGCGGCGAATGAGCGGAAAGTAGAAAAGCGGCACCCCGCCGACATTCAGCACAATGTGCTTGGCAATCAACTCCTTGTTAATCTTGACGATGATTTGGGAAGCGGAGAAATAGAAATGCGGATGCTTCAAGGAACAGGTGGTCAATCTGCCGCCGCGAATGTAAGACTCATCGTCTTCAATCTTAAAGATTTCGGAACCGCCAAAATACCAGGGATCATCATAAGTGAATCCGTCGCGGGCGATGCCTTTCTTCGTTTCCAAATCAAAGATGAGTTCATCGGCAAAGGTCTCCTCCTTACCGACAACGAGTCTCGCGTTTCCCGACGCGCGCATGATGTTTTCATCGAAATCTGCCCAGATGTGATCGGCGTACAGGACGACATCTTCCGCTTTTACTACGGCGTTACCGTGAATCTGCACGAAGTTGTCCACCATAGACGTATTGTCACCGCCCGCGATGACCGTTCCCTCCTCGGGCAGATCATCTCTGAGGTCCAGCCTGGTTGTGGAGGATTTCTGCGCGTCAGTCACCGAGGGGTTCTCGGCTTCTTCTGTTGCGGGGTCGTCTTCCGCCGAGGAGGTGGAGGTTTCGCTCGCGTCGTCTGGAACGGGAGTTTGAACTTGGGCGAGGGCAGAATCAATCGGAAGGAGTAGGGAAGCAAATGCGACCAAGAATGCCAACTTCAGACAAACTCGGCGTGTCTGGCGCGTAACGGAGGTCGCAGGTTGGAATGATGAAATCTTCGGCAGAAAGTGATGAACGTTGAGCAAGACGCGAGGAAGGAAAAGGAAGGCGCGCCCCAAGACGTGGAATCGGATAGCCCTATTTCGGTTGCCGCCGTTGAATTCCCTGCTTTCCAACCCGATGCTCCGTCTTCTCCGTGTCCTCATTTCCTACCTACTCTATGCCGCTTATACTACACACCGCTGGAAATTGCGTATTTTCAAGCGTCTAGCGGTAGTTGTAGGGTGGGCACTGCCCACCATCAACGCGGTCACGTTGCGCGCCAGGGGAGACAACCATTTATCCCAAACTAATCGGAATGGTGGGCAGTGCCCACCCTACAATCACTATTACTGTACCGGCGCGTGCGATAGAAAATCCTATTCGCTATCCGCTCCCTTGATCGGTTTCAATGAACACCAAATTAATCAAGCGGTTTGATTTTCACATAGGCGTTCTCAAGCAGCATGTCCGTGTACACTTTCCATTCCTCCTCGAATTTCTGTTGACGCAGTAGAGAACGGATTTGATTTTTTTCGCTGTCGCTCAATTCTGGCGGAGACCTGCCATCGACCTTAAAGATATGGAAACCGAACTTCATTCGTACAGGAGCATGAAACTGCCCGACTTCAAGTTTTTCTACAATGCTCCGCGTTTCCGGTGTCAATTCATTAAGCGAATGACTGCCAAGATCACCGCCATTCGCCTTCGTTAGCGTGTCGTCGGAGTGGCGGTTTGCCAATGTGTTGAAATCTTCTCCCTTCAACAGTTTCCGGTAGACAAGATCCGCTCGCTCCTGAGCCGCTTGGATGGCCTCGTCCCCCGCGCTCAACCTGATGACAAGATAACGGAATCGGACTGTTTGGGGAGTCTTTTGCTCTACCTTGAAGATGTAAATTTCATTTTTGTCTTCAACCGGACCGCCAATGTCGTTCTCATTCAGCGTAGGGAGAGATTCGCGAAACGGTTTAGGGAGCTTGTCGATTTCATCAAGCGTCAATTCGATTGCAGTTCCGGGTTGCAAGCGCTCCCGCTGCCCCTTAAAATGACGTTTTGCAAGCGCTTCAAAATCGGCGCCGTCTTTGGCGGCTTGAAAAGCCGTCTCCGCCCTCTTTAGCGCCTCTGCTCGATCGGCTTCGGACGGCTCGAACGCAAGAAGAATGTGTCTCAACTGCAGGTTATCCGATTTGGTTGTAAATCGATCGCGGTTTTCTTCAAAAAACTCGGAGACATCGCTGTCCCTGACCTGCAACCTGGGAAAGATTCGCCGCTCCAGAAGTCGTTCTGCCATGAGGTTGCGCTTGGACTGTTCACGGAACGCAGGTTCGGTAAAACCCTCCGCTTTCAATTGCTTGACAAACTCCTCGTGTGTCTCAATCTTCGCTCGTTCTTTGAAGCTCTTGATATACATCTCCAATTCCTCGTCGGTGACTTCAACCTTCAAGGTCAGGGCTGTTTCCACAAGAAGCATCTGGCGAATCAAGCGATCCAACAGTTCACCCCGTTCCTGTCGCGCTTTCTCGGCGGCTTCGCGCTTGCTAAAATTGTGAATTTGGCTAAGTTCGAGGGCGCGCTGCCTCACCAAGTTTTCAAGTTCCCAATTCGTAATGACTTCGTCATTAACATACGCAATAATCTGATCAAATGTGCGCGACCTCGCCATATCGACCGCGCACAACATTGGGATGGAGATGAGAACAACGCAAAATAGACGCCTGGCAAACATTACAATTTCCTAGCGTTGAGAGAGGTTAAAGTCTAATTGCGGCTGACTGGAGGCCTTTCCGCAAAGCAAACGGCATCGGTTGATGCCACCAAATGGTTCATTTTCTAAGTAAATATGGATTATCCACACGCCCAGCCCCAGAGGGGCGGCAGGTTTGTAGAAATGGGGAGGCACCATATTCCAAAGCCCCAGCGGGGCGACAGGTCCGTTTTTTCAACCATCAGTAGGAGGGATGCGCATCATCCGAATCAAGGCGGATTACTTGCCGTTGGATTGTTGTCCGGGTGTCACCCCGCTGGGGCTTGGATAAAAGTGGATTCGGCATTACTACAAACCTGCCGCCCCTCTGGGGCTATAAAGATGTAAGCAATCAGCCGCTCGCGATTAGGAGATCGTTTCTACATAAAGTGATGCCATATACTTTTAGCGAATGCACCACTAAACACCTGCGTTTTGTCGTTCAGGGAATATAGGTTTTGATTCGGCAATCCGCGGTCGCGACCGTGCGATCTGTTCGGCGTTCGGTCGCGACCGGGAGATCGCTCCTACTGTTTCAGAATGCGCGATCCTTACTCCGGTGACGCGCTTTCCTCTTCCGGCGTCATTCCTTCGTCCGAATCTTGCTGAATTTCCTCCGACTCTTCAGATTGTTCCTCGCTTGCTTCCTCCTCCTCATCACCCTCTTCCTCCTCCGCCGGCGTCTCGGGAATGAGATCGCTGTGGATTTGAACCTTCGCCTGATCTCGAAGCCCGGCAAGCCATTGCGCCATCAGGTCCTTTTGCTTTTGCCGATTGGCGGATCGTTCGACATTTCTGCGCACACCCTCTTCGTCGAACGGTTTTTGCCGTTCCTCATTGTGTTTGTCCTTGCGGAAGACTATGAAATACTTTTTGCCGCGAACCTGGATTTCAATTACACCGTCATGCAGTTCTCCGACCGCTGCCGCAAAAGCGGCGTCGACGAATGGTTCGGTGCCTTCCGGGAAGGCGCCTCTGCGAATCTTGCCCGTTTGACCGGGATTCGCGGCGTCTGAACCGGGGCCCACCAGTTCACCGTGATCGGATAACTCCGTGGCGAGTTCATCCATGTCTCTGCCGCCCTTGAGTTCCGCAAATACTTCCTCGGCGCGTTCTCCGTCACCGAGGGCGATACACGTCAACTCGACATTTTCGGTATCGATGTATTCCTCTTTATTGTCTTCGTAGTAGCGCCGATAATCCTCCTCCGTTAACTGGACTTTTTCCTCCACCTCCACTTCGGTAATCTTATCGACCATTAATTTGTGAAGGTGATCTCTGACTTTCTTCAGGATTTCTTCATCTTCGTCAAATTTGCGGTCTTTGGCGAGGCAGAGGATTAAGCGGCTTTCCGCCATCAAGGTCATATATTCTTCAAGCCCGCTTTTGTCCTTATACTTTCTCTGCTTGTAATCCGGCAATTCACTAATCTCTTGCATCATTTCTTCGAGGGTGATTTGATGCTTTCCGTCCCACTCGAATTCCGCGATAACCGTACCGTCGGCGGCGGTGGCGCTGCCACCGCAACCGTTAAACATAAAACAGGTTGCGACAAGTCCAATCAACATGACATTTGCTAACCTAGACATCTGAATCTTCATAATTCGCCTCCTAATACTAATTCGTAATCAATAAGTTACAACAACCGGCAGTTTGTAGTTGCTCAATTCATTGAGCGCCTCCGATTGATTGTAACATTTAGATTTCCAATCCGTATAAATATGGAAAAAATCACTGTTGTTCCGATTCGGCAGATTCTTCAGTTTCCGAGGATTCTTCGTTGCTGCCGTCATCTTCTTGTTCCTCCGTTTCGTCAGCGGGCGGTTCGGGAATCAGTTCCGGGAATGTTTGGAGTTTGCCCATCTCGGTCAGTTCCTCAATCCAGATCTTGATTCGCTCCTGCTTTTTCGCGCGTTCGACTCTTCCTTCCACTCTGGATCGAACTTCGTCGAACTCCTTCTGCCGCCTGGGTTTGTACTCCTCTTTTCGGAAAATTAGGTAGTACGTCTTCTCTTGAACTTCGGTTTCCAAGACGGTATCGTTCATTTCGCCGATTTCCTGCTCGAAAACCGCATCGATGAAAGCCTGCCAGCCTGGGGAAATGTCCTTTGTAAAAAAGCCGGTGTCCCCCGGAGACCGCGTGCCAGCCCCCGGACCGTTGAGTTTATTCCGTTCCGCCAGTTCCTTCGCGGCGTCAAGAATATCCTTCCCCGCTTTGATTTCATCCAGCGTCTGTTGCGCAAGTTCCTTATCTATCACCGAGATGCAGGTCGCCCGGCATCGCGCTTCTTCGATATACGCGGATTCACTCTTGTGTTCCTCGTAATACTGCATAAGCTCTTCCTCGGTGATGTTGATTTTCTCATCCACTTCCACTTCAGAGATTTTTTCGACCATGAGCTGGCGCTTATAGTCTTCGGCTTGCTTAACGTGTTCCGGGTCCTCGTCATACCCTTTGTCCAACGCGGCAAGGATTTTCAACTTGTCCTCAATGAGTTCCGTGATGAATTCCTCCTTGCTTTCCCGCGCACGCAGTTTGCGTTGGCGATAGGAGGACAATTCCTCAATCTCCGCATTGAGATCCGCCAGTGACATGGAGTACTGTTCGCCATTCCAGCTATATTTGGCGATGATTACCGCGCTCTCATCCACATCACCCATAGATTCATGATCTGTGTGTTCTTCATGCGAGATCGAAATCTGCCAACTAGAGAAACAGACCGTTAGAATCACAACCAACATCAAGAGCGTCTTTTTCATAATATGTGTCTCCTTTCCTCATGTGTAGATTTTATTTGGGGTAGTTTAAGAAACCCGACCTACAAAATTCATCAAGATGTCGCAAAAATTAAAGCGCCTTGATTGAATCACCCCGCTGTAGTCGGGTTACATGGTTCCAAATTGGAACATTCCAACAGCAAACAAACTGACGCTAAAAAACGTCATACCAATAGATCAACCTTTTACCGACTAAATGGTTCATTCGCTAAATATATGGATCATCCGAAACCGAGTTTTTTCCTCAAAACTCGGTTTCTTTCGTAGCAGAAAAGTGTCCACTAATCTCGATTGCCTATCATTCAAACAGGCTGTCAAATCATAGTCCATCACTTAATCACATAAATCACAGTTCAGACAATGTGAACCACCGCTACCCGACACTTACCACATACACTTAGCGAATGAACCACTAAACCTCTTTTGTACAATCAAACGAACGGATAGTGAGTAGGATTTTCTATCGCACTCATTATTCATTCGCTTGATCGACAAGGATCCCCGTAATCTCCGGGGCGCGACTCCTGTACGAGGGATCTCCCGATCCCGATTGCACTATGTAACGATAATTCGTAGCATCCCATTATCCCGCATCGGAATAATTCTTTCCACAAGTAACATTCAACTCTTGTCGGCGTCAATTTCCTCGATCCAGCGGATCGACATGTGGATAGAATGCGATGCGTCCAAATTCCCGCGCTCCAGCGGAGATCAAACGAGTGGATAGCGAGTGCGATAGAGATCCCCAATGTGCGACATGTTCCACGCGTAGGCGGGCCATCTTGCCCCGCTTGCCATTGCCCGAGTGTTGCTTACAGCCACATCGGGACGCCCCCCGAAGGCTTGTTTTTCGCTCTATGACTAGCTTTTTGGCGATTTTTCGAGCGAGTGTTACTTGGTGGGTTGGGGTGAACGGCACATCAAGAACAACCCGTCCACACGATAACCGCGCCCAGATACCGATACCGCTAAAAGCTCCCGAAATCGTAGTGAAACCCGACACCGCGACCATTGTATTGGGGAATCCGGCGGGTTTTATGTATCCATCGGCTTGAGGTATGCGTGGACGAAAAATTTTCACCCTTCCCGCCTTCCATCCTTCCAATCTTCCTTATGCCAAAAAATCAGGTGCGATTCCCCTGCGTCTGCACTGCCTTCTACGCGGCTTTGACGCTCATTTCTGAATCAAGCGCTTTAGAATCGACTTGACCGCCAACACGAGCGTTCTTCCAGCCAATCCCTTCATATTTACCATGAGACGCGCCGGCGGCATGAGCCGGAGGCGCCGATCCTGCTGAACAATTTGGATTAATCGCGTCGGATCGACTTGCGACTTCGCGCTGTCAAATGTAATCTTTATCTGTTTATCACCGGCGGCAATGGTTTCGACGCCCAGTTCTTTGCTAAGATGCTTCAACTGGGCAACTTCAAGCAACATCTCGACAGGCTCCGGAATATTACCGAAACGGTCGGCTATCTCGGTTTCGAGATCCGCTCGATCCGCTGCCGTCTCTAAGCCGGCAATTTTCTTATAGAGCGAAACCTTCTGGCGACTGTCAGGCACATATTCATCCGGCAGATACGCTTCGACCGGCAAGCTTATTCGCGTCTCGACCAATTCCTCCACTTCCTCGCCGGACAACGCCTTCACCGTTTCGTCAAGCAGCTTGCAATACATTTCGTAGCCGACCGTGGCGATGTGACCGTGCTGTTCCGCCCCAAGTATATTTCCCGTGCCGCGAATATCGAGATCGCGGAGAGCGATTTTGAAGCCGGAACCGAGTTCCGTAAACTCCTCGATTACTCGCAGGCGCTTCTGCGCCCCTTCGGTGATAACCCTCCCTTGCGGATAGAAAAGGTAACCGTACGCCTGCTGTTGCGCCCGTCCCACTCGCCCGCGCAACTGGTAGAGTTGAGCAAGCCCCAGCGCGTCTGCCCGATTAATCAGGATTGTGTTGACATTGGGAATGTCGAGCCCCGATTCGATTATCATGGTGCACACCAAAACATCGTGCTTGTACTGAACAAAATCCATCATCACATTTTCGAGTTGCCGCTCGGACATCTGCCCATGTCCGATGGCGACTCGGGCTTGCGGAACGAGATCTTGGACAGACTTCGCAACGCTCAAGATACTCTCAACTCGGTTGTGAACAAAAAAGATTTGCCCGCCGCGCTCCATCTCGCGTAAAATCGCGTCCTGTATCACGGCGGAGTCGTATTCCATCACGTAAGTTTTGATGGGCAAGCGATTTTCGGGCGGTGTATTGATAACGCTGAAATCGCGAATCCCGACGAGCGACATGTGCAGCGTGCGCGGTATCGGTGTCGCCGTTAGCGTCAGCACATCGACCGTCTTCTTAAATTGCTTTATCTTCTCCTTATGCTTAACCCCGAATCGATGTTCCTCGTCAACCACGAGCAACCCGAGGTCGCGGATCTTCACGCTATCGGAGAGTAGGCTATGTGTCCCGATTACAATATCAACCGTACCCTCAGCCAATCCCCGCTTGGCTGATGATGATTCCTTTGCCGTGCGAAAACGCGTCAACATCTCAACTTTGATGGGGAACGGGCGAAATCTGTCTGCAAAGGTGTTATAATGTTGTAGCGCGAGAATCGTCGTGGGAACGAGAATGGCGACCTGTTTTCCATCCATCGCGGCTTTGAACGCCGAGCGGAGAGCCACCTCCGTTTTTCCGTATCCCACATCACCGCAAACCAATCGATCCATGGGACGGATACGTTCCATATCGGCTTTGACTTCCTCTATGGCTTTCAGTTGGTCCGGGGTCTCCTCGAAGGGAAACATCGCTTCAAACTCGACTTGCCACGGCGCATCGCCGGAAAACGAGTGCCCCTCGCCCGATTCACGGATTGCGTAGAGACGGATGAGCTCGTCCGCCATCTGCTCAATTGACGCTTTGACACGCGCCTTCCTGCGGTGCCACGAAGCCCCGCCCATCTTGTCAAGACGGGGCCCTCGCCTTTCCTCTCCTCCTCCGCCAATATATTTCTGCACCAAGTCAATCTGATACGTCGGGACGTATAGAATGTCGCCTTCCGCATATTTCAGCGCCAGAAAGTCCTGAGGTTTTCCGTCAATATCAAGCCGCCGTATTTCTTCATAGGTCCCGATTCCGTGTGACACGTGAACGACGTGGTCGCCCTCTTTGAGATCGATCAGGCTAAGGATTGGCGCCCCTTCCTTGAACGTAGAGTGACGCTGGGGCAATCGGCGTTCCCGCCCGAAAATCTCATCCTCGGACACAACGGCGAGCTTGAGGGATTTGTTCAAAAATCCTTCACTGATGCCGCCAACCCTTACAGTCGCCTGGGTGTCGGGAAGGCCGCGATCGCTTAAGATGCCTTCCATTCGCGCCGCTTGCTTCGGCGTTTCGGAGAAGATGTTGACGAAGTAGCCCTCATCGGTCCATTCCTTTATTTGGTCGATGACGGTCTGATAGTTGCCTCGGTAAAGACCGAGAGGACGCATATCGAAATCCAAGGGCTCTTCGGAGCCGGCCTCGGGCAGTGGCGAGGAGGACACCTGCAGCGCGGGTTGAGTTTGGATTCGTGACATTACCGTTTCAAACGGAACGAACATCGGATCAGGTGACACCATGAACTGATCCAGGGCTTTTCTTTTTTCATATAGCCCGTTGGCGCCTTCGACAACCCGTTCGGCTTCATGAGCCATCCACGTCGGCTCGAACAGAAGCGTGACAATTTGGTTTGACAAGTACTCGGTGAAGATGTTTTCGCGTGGATACAGGATTGGGATCAGCGCTTCAAGCCCGTCAAGATTTATTCCGCTTTCCAAGCGTTCCGTAATTCCTTGGATGTCGTTCCGAATCTTTACCGATGCGCTGTCTTCCATCAAAAGTTTGGCGTGTGTCCGCCATGTGTCAATCGCCTCGTCGGTGAGGAGCATTTCACGCATCGGGCTGAACATCGCCGATTCGAGTTCGTTGACCGAGCGTTGCGATGTCGGATCGAACACGCGAATTACATCAACTTCATCCCCGAAAAACTCGATACGGATTGGTTCATCCGAAACAAGCGGATATACATCCAGAATGTCACCTCTGCGGGCAAACTCTCCTTTGGTCTCAACCAAATCGGTACGCTGATAGCCGCCGCGCGCCAGTGCCTCGACAACCTCCTCCGGATCAATTTCATCACCTACCCTCACTTTAAGAAACGCCGACTCCAGAATCGACTTGGGAAGTACTCTATGCATCAGCGCCTTTACGGACGTGATGGCAATCGTACGCCTGCCGTGCATAAGGCTATGGAGGCAATTCATTCGCTCCGCGATGATTCGTTTTGACGGAGCTACCCCATCGTAAAGAAAATTCTGGAGGTCGGGGAAGAGCCGAGCGTCTTCAAAGCCGTACGCCGGCAAATCTTGGACGACTTTTTCCGCCTCTTGAGGCGTTGGCAGAACAACCAGAAGGGAGGTGTCGGGAGTGTCTTTCGCCAATGCTGCCAACAAGTAGGCGAGAGATGGCAGATGCACGCCTGTTAACCAAGGCGGAGCCGCAGTTTCTTTTCCGCTCGCTCCCGAACTGCCCTCGGCGCCAGAGAGATGACTTTTAAATATCTCAATAAGTTTCTGATAGGTGTCTGTCTGCTGCAGGAATTCCAACACGCCCTCAACCTACTCGGCAAAATCAACGCTTTTGAGTGTTCCGACCAATTTCCCCACGCGGGTTTCCGCCTCGATGCGCACCGGCAAACGACGCTCATCGTTGGTCAACCATATCAAGTAGCCGTGCGAAGTGCGTAATGCGATGGTTTCCACCCGCCCGAGCGATTCCGTCTTCATCACCTCTCGGCGGTAGGCGGTAAGAACAACATCTTCAACGGCGTCTTTTATCAATACCGGAAAAGTATAAGTCCGGCCAACTGTCAAATCTTTCGAACGGACAAAATAGACCATTGACAACTCATCCTGTGTGCCAGTCGGTACCTTAATCCTTTTGCGCGCCTCATTCTTGGAATACTCGGCAACCCCATCTTCATAGAAAAAGTTGACCTCGACACTTGCTTGATAGCCGGGTTCTTCAAGGTTTTTCGTAAACCGTACAGGATAAAGTCGATCCGTCGTAATGCAACTTTCTTTTAAATCTTGGAAACGGTAAAACTTTGCAAATACGGAATTGGTGCGCGATTCGGATGTCAATCGATAAACGTCATGCCCGTCAATTATGGTCTGTTGACCTACCTCGGTAACCTGTTTCCCGGCGGCTATGCCCGCAATCTTGACCGTGTAAGTCAAAATTTCACCGACTTTGATAGGAAATGGCTCCAGGTCTTTTACTTCAAGCAGTGACAGATGTTTTGACGCGCCCAACTGTGAACACCAAAACGCGAGACACGCCAGAGTCAACGCTACGATGCGTCGGCGTTTCAATCGCGGCGTTACGGCGGGATGCAACATCGCAATCTCCTGAGAAACGGGTGATTTCCTTATGTTATGCTTTTGTTGCATCCGCGCCGAAAATCTTCGTCTAAAGATCTAGAGCTCCGACCGGCTCGCGTATGCGGTCGCGACCTGGAGATCACTCCTACAATCAAGCGGCGCCGTCGCGACTTCGAGATCGCTCCTACAAGCAAGCGGCGCGGTCGCATCAATTTCTCAAGGCGGGCGGCGCAAGTTCGGGATTGTTCGGAGCGGTCTGGTATGCCCAATCGAATGTCACGCGACTGTCGGAAACCGCGGTCGCATGAATTTTTGCGTAGTTTCCGTCGGGCGTGTAGAACGCATAGATATGCCCCGCAATGAGTTCAACATATTTCTCCGTAAAACCTGCTTGTGGTGAAACATCAACCTCTCCGAAACTCTCGTGATAACCCATGTCCTGCATTTTGGTATAGTTGTCCGAATACAGGTAGGGAATATTGACCAATATATGCCAGCCAAAATAAACATCGGCAGCGCTCGAATCCCATGGAATTGCCCCCCGCTCGGGCCGCGAAAAATCAAACCCGCTTACTGCGGGATGAAGCGCGAAATCTTCCAGCGTAACGCTACTTCCGGATGGCCGCGGCGTATCGTATACCTGCTCCGGGCTCAATTCGCTCTCATTGTCATCATAATCGTAGGCGGATACGGCATAGAAATAGGTGCTCCCGTTTCTCACATCATAGTCCACATACCGAAACGCGTCCGCCGAGAGCTCCGCCAACAGATCGAATTCACTGTCGTTAAGACTTCGCCAGACCCGATAGCCGGCGAGATCACGTTCGCCGTTAGGGAACCACTCGACGGTGACCTGCCCATCCCCGGTGAAACTCGCGACGCCGCGCGGAATGGCAGGCGGCTCTGTGTCAACCCCCGCCGTTTGGGTTACTTCGCAACCGGATGCCCAAATTAGCGAGATGGCAAGAATGACTGCCGAGAAAATTTGATGTGTTTGTTCCGACATAAGATTGTCTCCTTCCAAAATATCTTCGGTTTAGGTATTCATGAAGTGGGACTTACGCACTTCTGTAGGGAACAACGATCGTTGTTCCCTACGGCCCCCATTTATGGCCCCTGTTGTAGTTGCCCGGTTTATCGGGCGTGGAGAGGCGTGCGGTTCGGCGATAAATCGCAGAACTACAAGGTTTTGAGTGTTCAACTGCGTAAGTCCTATATGAAGTTGGCTTCACTAGAAACCGATCCCGACACGCAAGCGCCGTGCCAGATTAACGAATGCACGTCACACGAGGTCAACAGCGTGAAACGGAAGGAGTCTGTGCAATTATTTTGATACGGATTGGCGCAATTCCGCTACACCTCGAAACATCGTTGAGTTTGACTTTGTTCATGCCTAAACGGTTCTCTCGCCAGGCGCATACGCCAGCCGACTGTAGGAGCGATCTCCCGGTCGCGACCTACGGAGGCAACTACGAAAGCTATTGAAGGAAAACAAAATAGTATCACATACGATGATGTTCTGCAAGATGAATTTCCTTGCGCTTTCACGGCTTCTATGAGATAATGCCATACAGATTTCCGCGCGAAGGAGAGCATGTGTTACAGGAAATACTTAAGCAGTTGCTTCAATTTCTGTCGACTCCCGCAGGAACATGGACACTGACTGGCATTGCGGGCGCGGTTGTGTTGGCGATAGTCTACCATCGAAAGCGGCAGATTCCGGGGCTCACCGTCGAAAACATTGAAGATGATACGTGGTTTATCAATCGCGACGACAATCACAGATTGGCGATTGTCGTATCCCTGCACCTGACCAACAAATCCGGAATGCCGATTCGCTTGAGAACGTGTAAATTGAGCGGCTACTCTCCGAAAGAGCCTCCATCCGAGTTGTTCTTGGAAGGTCACGACAAGACAATCCCCCTTGAATATCCGAAGCATGAACGGTTTTCAGGTTCGGAACATATCATCAATCCCTACACCGAACAACGTTTCTGGGTTTACTATCAATCAAAACTGGTAACCATGACCAACATGATTCGCACGCCGATTATCTTAAAGGATGCCAATCGAAAACGAAAAGCGATTCAGTTGGCTATTCCGCGGAATATGCAGCAAATCCTACTCTATCGCGAGGCGGCGATGCGTTGGTAAAATGCGTATCCCGAGCAAATGGAATGCCCGCGAGAAAATTTCCGTGTAGTTTTTTCTTGTATTATTGTATAAGGTGTGGTACGCTTATCTCTAGTTTATACTCCGCGCTGTCAGAAATTGCGTCTTTTGTAGGATCGATCTCCAGGTCGCGACATGCGTTCCCGGTAGGAGCAATCTCCTGATCGCGACATGCATTCCCCGTAGGTGCGGTTTCCAACCGCACCGACCTTCAGACGCTTGAAAACACGCAATTTTCAGCAGCGTGAAGTATAACATGAGCGTAGCGAAGTAGAAAAGGACAATTCCGTATGATTGCGAAAACAATGATGCCGCTCGCTGTTCTGCTTGTAGTTCTCCTCGGCGTCGGTTCAAATCTGGCATACGCCCAAGACACGACTGAAGAACCGGAAGCCCGGTGGTTCCATACGGGCAAAATTTGGATTTTTCTATCGGTCATCCTTTTCTCGGTCACCATAATCTACTCGATCTATCGCGCGCGGAGCGGCGGCGACATCTTTATTCGCCGCATCGCAGGTTTGGAGGCAGTGGATGAGGCAATCGGCAGATCTACGGAAATGGGGCGCCCGATACTATATATATTGGGGCTGGGCACCGTCGGCAACGTTGCAACCATTGCGAGCATGAACATCCTCGGTCAAGTGGCGCGAAAAACGGCTGACTACGAAACGCCGCTTCGCGTGCCGTGCAATGATCCGATTGTGTTAAATGTCGTTCGCGAGATGGTAAAGGCGGCTTATCTTGACGAAGGACGCCCGGATGCGTACAACGAGGACGACATTTTCTTTGTCACGGAAAGCCAATTCGCTTATGCCGCCGCGGTGGACGGAATGATGGTACGAGAGAAGCCCGCCGCCGTGTTTTTGCAAGGCACATTCTATGCCGAATCGCTGATTCTCGCCGAAACAGGGAACTCCGTGGGGGCGATTCAGATTGCGGGCAGCGACTCGGACTCGCAGTTGCCGTTTTTCATCACGGCGTGCGACTATACATTAATCGGCGAGGAGCTTTATGCCGCGAGTGCCTATCTGTCTCGCGAACCCATGTTGCTTGGAAGCCTGAAAGGGCAAGATTATGGGAAATTTTTGCTATTTGCCGGCATTGTCCTCGGTGTAATCTTGGAGCTGGTAGGAATCACCTGGGTATCGACATTCTTTCAAAAGGTTTAATAGTTAGACATCTATACTTCACGCTGCTGAAAATTGCGTATTTTCAAGCGTCTGGTGGTAGTTGTAGGGTGGGCACTGCCCACCATCAACGCGGTCACGTTGCGCGCCAGGGGAGCCGACCATTTATCCCAAACTTATCGGAATGGTGGGCAGTGCCCACCCTACAATCACTATTACAAACAATAATTACCGGGAAAGAAAGCGCAATAATACCCAACGCAAGGTATAATTACGGATTATGAGACGACAAGTTCCGCTAATACTGTGTTTCCTATTCGGCATTGTAATGATGCTGGTCGAGTTTAGTCCGCACCCTATTTCCGAAGGGCTGCGAGCCGAAGTCATCCATTGGGACCTGATTATAGGGCCATTTGCACTTGTCATCGGCGTAGTTACACTTGTGCAAACTCATTGGATACGCATAAAACGGCGCGTTGAACATTGGCAATACAGCTACCTAGTCTTCATCGGAATGATCGTGATGGTTGCCTTCGGATTGCCTATGGGCCCGAAGAACGGAGGAAACGAACTGCCCAAGTGGGTCGAATGGTTTAAAGGTCAGAACGAAGTATTCGTATGGTTTTTCGACAATCTGCCCAAGTGGGTCGAATGGTTTAAAGGTCCGGAGAACGAAGTATTCGTGTGGTTTTTCGACAATGTTCAAGTGCCGATGGAAGCGACGATGTTCTCCCTGCTTGCATTCTTTATTGCGTCCGCCTCGTATCGCGCCTTCCGCGCCCGCACGCTGGAAGCGACGCTTCTCCTTGTCGCCGCGCTCATCGTTATGATTGGCAACGCTCCCATCGGCGATTATCTCTGGAACGAGCTAAGCCCTGTGGGGGAAAACATACCATCAACCGCACGACAGTGGATTTTGGATAATCCGAATCTCTCATCGCGGCGAGGAATCATCCTTGGCGTCAGCCTGGGCGTGATTTCTCAATCCATTCGGATTATCTTTGGAATCGAGCGCTCCTATCTGGGCGGAGGGGATTGAAGCCATGCTAGAAAAATTGATGAGTATTGACCGGCGCATTGTATTTATTCTGGTCGTGATCGCTGTGATTATCCCCACGCTATTGAAGGTTCGCTTCCCTATCACGGTCTCCCAGCCTACACGAAGCGTATATGACTTCATTGATGAACTTCCGCCGGACTCCACGATTCTCATGGCATTTGATTATGGCCCTTCGTCGTTAGCGGAGCTAGAGCCGATGGCAGTCGCCGTTTTGCGGCACTGTTTCAGGAAAAATGTCAGAGTCATCGGCATGACACTATTAAACGTTGGCGCCAGGTTGGGCGACAGGGTCATGGGCGACATCGCGGCGGAAATGGAAGCGGTGGATGGTAAGGATTATGTGTTTCTCGGTTTTCGGCCCGGCGGAATATCAGTCATCCTCGGGATGGGAACAGCGATTGACAGCGTATTTAACGCTGATTATCGAGGAAAGCCGTTATCCGAGATTCCGATGATGCAGGACCTAAAGAATTACGACCAAATCGCGCTGGTGCTCGATTTGGCTTCTTCGGATACGCCGAACACATGGATTGCCTATATAAACACCAAATACAAACAACAGGTTGCGGCAGGAGTAACAGGAGTGATGGTTTCCGAATTATATCCCTTCATACAATCGGGGCAGTTGGTCGGGCTGATGCCCGGATTGTTGGGAGCGGCCGAATACGAAACGTTAATCGACACACCTGCGAACGCAACGGCGGGAATGAGCGTTCAATCATTTGTTCATCTGCTGGTTGTCGCCTTGGTCATAATCGGAAATGTCGCCTTCTTTATCCAACGACGCAGGACGCAATAGGAGGTTTACGAGGTGGAAGTCCTTGGAATTTGGGTCGCCGCATTTTTTACGCTGTGCATTTATAGTTTTCTTTATCGTGACAATCCGTTCTACCGTTTCGCCGAACACCTCTTTGTCGGGCTCTCGGTAGGCTATGGAATTGTGATTTCAATCCATCTGGGGTTAATCAAGTTTGCATGGGATCCGTTCTGGGAAGCTGTTACGAAACGCGAATTCATGGGCCTCCTCAAACTCATTCCGATTGCCATCGGTTTGTTGTTTTTTGCTCGTGTTGTTCCCAAATACAGTTGGTTAATCCGCTATCCGATTGCTATTCTCATCGGAATCGGTGCAGGACGTGCCATCCCCAATGTTATGGATGCGTTTATCTTTCAGCAGGTTCACGGCACATTGGCGCCGTTCGCGGAGATTCATGCCGGTGATGCGGGACTATTTAAGATTTTCGGCGCGATCCTGATGGTTATCGGCGTGATATGTACCCTGACCTACTTCTTTTTCTCGATCGAACATCGGGGAGTTGTCGGCGGAATCTCGAAGGTGGGCATTATTTTTCTTATGATCGGATTCGGATCGGCTTTCGGCAACACCGTAATGGGGCGCGTCTCGCTTTTCATTCAACGCGTTGATTTCCTACTGCGTGATTGGCTGCATCTAATCTAATTATACTCCACCGCTTTCTGTAGGAGCGATCCCTGAATTGCTACCCCCACCACCTGACTGTAGGAGCAATCCCCGAAGCGCGACCATCAAACGAGTGGATAGCGAGCAGGAGTTTCTACGGGATTTGCTATGGCGCTCGTTTAATCCTTCGTTATCCACTCAGTTGACCGATAGAGATTCCCTCCATTCCCGGTAAGAGCGATTTCCGAATCGCGACTCTCCGAATCCCGCCCCCGAGGCGCCGCGTAAGCCTCATACGAATATCAAAATCTGATACTATACTTTGCGCTGCCGAGAATTGCGTGTTTTCAAGCATCTAGTCGTAGGTGCGGTTTCCAACCGCACCTGCCGTGAACGCACGTCGCGACCTGGAGATCGCTCCTACAAAAAGACGCAGTTTCTAACAGCATGGAGTATAATTCCGAATTATAAGTTACAAGAGCCGGCAGTTTGTAGTTGCTCAATTCATTGAGCGCCTCCGTATCAGACATAAAAAAAGGCAACGCGTAGCAAAACGCGTTGCCTTGGAAAAAGCGTTTCAACAAAGAGAGCGGGCGAGACCTCGCCTACTCTTTTGCCTTGGTGGTAAACTCGACGTTGAAACTGGCCTTGTTGCCTGCCGCGTCGGTAACGTTGAGCACGATTACATACGTAACGGAGTTGGCGAGTTCCTTACCGGCAACCGGGGTAAGTTCGGCATTCATCCCGGTAACTGCACCCTGCCAACCAGCAGATGTATTGTCCTCAAAGTTCAATTCGGCGGTACCGGAAACATTCTCGTCAAACGTAATCTGAATCTTGTCCGCGTTTAACGGGGCCGGATCGACGTCCTTGGCTCCGTTGGTTACGTTGCCACCGGTAATCTTCGGCGGGGCGGTGTCAGGTGCAACGAGCGTGTAAGTTAATGTTTGTGACCCGGTTGTGCCATCCTTGTTGGTCCAGGCAACATTCAAACTCGCGGCTACTGGAACCGTCCAGTTTTTCCCTGATCCTTGAGCGCCCGCAGTATCAACCGATTCCACTGCTTGGTCAAACACAAGTGATATTGTGGCGTTCTGAGGCACGGTCGATCCGTCAGCCGGATCGGCGGTTACGGACGTAGCAGGTGGCGGACCTGCGGCGTCATCCTCATCGCCGCCGCCACAACCAACCACGTACGACACCACCATCGCAGCCATTATCAAAGCCAAGGTTCGAAAGAACTTGTGCATTATTTCTACTCCTTTTCGATTTGTGTATAAAAACATCTAGGTTTGGTTGAACAACCCAAATTCAGTCCTTGCAATAAGATTTGGCGCGTCTCCCCTGAGACTGACGCGTTCAACAGATTCTCGGTCCCGTTGATGGCGGCGCCAATATCAAACCTCAAGAACAAGCTAGTATTGTAATGCTTTCAACCAACGAAGCATACGCATGTTTTTGACTTATTTGTGCAAGGTAGACTATAGTCTACCAGAATTTCTGATAGTTGTAAAGAAAAACCTTCACTTTTTTTTCAAATTTCGAACAACCTACATTTTTGCGTCCGCAATACACCTCCTAATAACAGTCTAATACAGTTCCATTTGTTCGGCAAGAACGCCGTGGAAGGGTTGCATTGCCGCCAAACCCGGATTCGACAGACGGCTCTCAATATCTGCCAATCGGTCTAGTGTGATTGGAACTGCTCCTCGCTGAATAAGATGGCGGGGGCCCTCGCTCAAGCGATGTTCTTCTTGCCAGTCGTAAGCGAAAACGGCGCGCCCTTGTTCAAGCGCATAGCCTGCCGTGCGCACCGCGCCTCCGTTTTCTTTCGCTTCAATCACGATTGTCGCCATTGACACCCCGCTGATTATCCGGTTGCGCAAAACGAGGTTCGCGGGTGTCGGGCGCGTCGGAAACGGATGTTCGGATAGGAGCATCCCGCTTTGACAAACTTGCGCGGCAAGCGAACGATTTTCCGAGGGGTATATTGAAAAAAGATCGCTGCCAAAAACCCCCACGGTCATACCGCCTGCCGATAACGCCCCACGGTGGGCCGCAGTGTCAATTCCTCTGGCAAAGCCACTGACAACCGTGAATCCGGCTTGAGCAAGCGATCTGGCCAATTCAAGGGTTGTCAATCTTCCCGACTCTGTTGGCTGCGTTGAACCAACTATGGCGACAGCCTTCCCACCGATTCCCGCCAACCTTCCTTTTTTGCAAAGAATCGGCGGCGCGTTGTAGATGTCCCTCAACTCATCGGGGTAACCTGCGTCTTCCGCGCACAAAATCTCAACGCCGCGGCTATTGAGAAACGCAATCTGGCGTCGAAATTTATCAAGCCGCGCCCCAACTTCCAATACGCGGGACGCCAAAAGCGGGTTGAAAAGCGGGAGACAAGCGAGCTCCGAAAACTCCGCGCCAAAGACATTTTCCACGCTGCCGAAACGATTCAGGAGTCGTTTGATACGAATCGGCCCTATTCCTTCAACCGATGTGAGCGCAAGCCAAAATTCTCGTCGAGTCATAAACGCTACTACCCATTTCCGAGGTGATGATATTATTTAGGACCGAGCAAATTCCTTGTCTTATGAAGGCTCCCGGCGCTTCTTCGGAGTGTGGATGCGTCAAGTATAGCACATTTCACATTCGTTTGCAACGCCTTTTTTCACCAAAAAACAATAAATAACCCGCATACGTAGGGCGCGTGAAATTCTGCTTGACATTTTCTTGCGGGTTGAATATGCTAATGACGCGGCAGTGAGTTTGGCGGACGGATAGGTTTTGCCGCATGTTACGCAAAAATCGGAATCGGTAGTGAACCTTATTATGTTGCGCGTTTCTCGTAGGATCAAACGAGTGGATAGCGAGTGCGATAGAGATCCCCGTAGGTGCGGTTTCCAACAGCGCCTACCCCAGACGCTTGAAAACATGCAATTTTCAGCCGCGTGAAGTATAGACGGAGCTTAGCCTTCAACTGCGTAAGTCTATTGAAAACTCGGTTTCTTCTCGACGCGAGTCGTACTATCGGAAAATCAAAACATGTATCCAACCATATTTGACCTTGGCACCCTCCACATGGGGCCGATTCATCTCCCCATTGCCGTACACAGTTATGGACTGATGATGGCGCTTGCCTTTCTTACCTGCATGTATTTGGGGCAGCGCGAGTTCAAACGAAAGGGGCTTGATCCGAGGCTTGCCTCATCTATAATTTTGTGGGGCGCTTTGGGGGGCGTCGTGGGCGCGAAACTTTATTCGTCTCTGCAGGATGGCAGCTTGTCGTTTAGAGAACTATTCTCGAACAGCGGGCTCGTGTGGTATGGCGGTTTGATCGGAGGTCTTGGGACCGCCATCTGGGTCATTCATCGATCCCCCCATCCTCTACTGCCGACGCTTGACGCTCTGGCTCCCCTGCTCTTGCTCGGATATGGAATAGGACGCATCGGATGTTTTCTTGCCGGGGATGGTGACTATGGCCCGCCTTCCGACTTGCCGTGGGCAATGTCGTTTCCAAAAGGCACGGTGCCTGAAAATGTCAACGTCCACCCGACGCCCCTCTACGAATTTGGATTGTCGATCGTCGGTTTTGCGCTACTGTGGTCGATCCGTAAAAGGAAAGAGTGGATTGCTGGCTGGCTGCTCGGCGGCGGACTTGCGCTGGCGGGAATCGAACGTTTCATCGCCGAGTTTTGGCGCACTAGCGAACATGTTATCGCCGGATTGACAACGGCGCAACTAATTAGTATCGTGTTGGTGATTGTCGGCGGCTGGATTATCTACGGCGCCACACAGAGGTCATCTACTTCTGTAGAGGGATTGGGCGCTCCGACATCACATATTTCAGGAAGACGTAAGCGGGGCGGCAGATAGTGATAGGATATTCTGTCGCCCTCCCTAATCAGTCGATAGATCGCTGCCCGATCGCTTGTTTGATGGAAATCCCGTCTCCGAATCTATAGGTTACAAGAACCGGCAGCTTGTAGTTGCTCAATTCATTGAGCGCCTCCGATTGATTGTAACATTTAGATTTTGAATTCGTATCACAAACAATCTATGTGGTTTTCCTGATCAACGAAAACCGCGACTGTGTACCAGATTCTCAACCTCCAGCCTAGAATGCAAGGATAGATATCATGGAAAAAATGACCATTAATGAGGTGTTTGCGAACTCCATTCGCGAATACGGAACGAAAGCGGCGCTTGCCAGCAAGGTTGACGGTAGTTATCAAGATATCTCCTACGCCGAACTCGGCGAGCGTGTGAAAAACTTCGCCTTGGGACTCATCGAACTTGGCGTGGAACGAGGCGACCGCGTCGTACTGTTGTCCGAAAACTGCCCCGAGTGGGCAATTGCCGACTTGGCGATCATTGCTGCCGGCGGCGTGAATGTACCGATGTTTCCGACACTGACATCCGCTCAAGTCGAGTACATAGTGAAAGATTCGGGAGCCAAAATCGTATGCGTATCAAATGAAAACCAGTTGAAAAAGGTTGAGGCATTCCGAGGGAACGTATCCCATCTTGAGCGAGTGATTGTTTTTGACGCCGCGAACGCCGACGAAGCCAATCAACACTTGACCTTTGAGGGAGTATGTGACCTCGGCGAGAAGGTCGAGAACGGCGCTGAAAGCTACCGGCAAGCGGCCGAAGCGGCAAGCCCCGAAGATCTCGCTACTATTATTTATACGTCGGGGACAACCGGCGACCCGAAAGGGGCAATGCTTACCCACCACAACTTCATGTTCAACGCCCATGCCTGCATCGGACTTGTAGGCATTGGAAGTGACGATGTCCTTCTGTCATTCTTGCCGCTATCCCACGTGTTCGAGCGAATGGCGGGGCATTATCTGCCGCTCGCGTGCGGCGCGACAATTGCCTACGCCGAAAGCCCGTTTACGGTCGCGCAGAACTTGGGCGAGGTGCGTCCCACTGTTATGGCGAGCGTTCCTCGTCTCTATGAAACCATGCATGAGCGAATTCTTCGCGCGGTGAAAGAGGGATCGCCCGTCAAACAGAAGATATTCGGTTGGGGGGTGGCAACCGGCTCGAAGGTAAGTCAGGCGATACAAGCGGATAAGCAACCGTCCGGTCTGTTGAAATTGAAGATGGGGATTGCAAACAAATTGGTTTTCGGGAAAATCCTGGACAGGGTTGGCGGACGTTTGCGGTTTTTTGTGTCGGGCGGCGCGGCTTTGCCACAATCCATTGCGGAGTTTTTCCATGCGGCTGGCGTGCTGATTCTTGAAGGGTACGGCTTGACGGAGACCTCGCCGGTGATTTCTGTCAATTACCCCGACGCGTGGAAATTTGGCACTGTCGGCAAACCCATTCCCGGTGTCGAAGTCAAAATAGCCGACGATGGCGAAATCCTGTCAAGGGGACCGCACATCATGAAGGGATACTACAACCGGCCCGAAGATACGGCAGAAGCGATTGACTCCGACGGCTGGTTCCACACTGGAGACATCGGTGAACTTGATGAAGACGGATTTTTGAAGATTACGGACCGAAAGAAGAACATTCTCGTGTTGTCAAACGGGAAAAATGTCGCGCCGCAACCGATTGAAAGCCAGCTTGTCCGAAGCGACTACATCAGTCAAGTCATGTTAATCGGGGATGGTCAGAAAAGTGTCGGCGCGCTCGTTGTCCCGAATTTTGACGCGCTCGAAGAGTACGGAAAAGAGAACGGCTTGGACATAGGGGATATGCCGGCGCTTGTCAAGACGCCGGAAATTCGACAACTCATTCGAGGGGAGATTGACAGCCTCTCCGTAGACTTCGCGGACTTTGAGCGCCCCAGAATGTTCGTCGTGCTGGATCGCGAATTTACGCAAGATCAGGATGAGATGACGCCGACTCTGAAACTGAAACGCCAAGTTATCCTCGATCATTTCAGCGATGAAATCAGTGCCATTTACGGTGAAGATGACAGCAATTAAAGCCTGTCGCACATCCCGAAGAAACCGAGTTTTTTCCTGAAAACTCGGTTTCTCTGGGGCGCCCTACGGATACACTGTGGCTTTTATACTCCGCGCTGCCAGTAATTGCGTGTTTTCAAGCATCTAGTCCGTAGGTGCGGTTTCCAACCGCACCTATCGCCAGACACTCGAAAACACGCAATTTTCAGCAGCGTGAAGTATACATGATGCAATGTAAAGCGTCCGGAATCACGCCCAAGGAGGAAAGACACTGTGAAATACGGAAATAACTGTTGGGTAGATATTGAGCAAGCGGACAAAACCAAAGTTGTGGTGGTCCCGCTTGGATCGATGGAACAGCACGGACATCACTCCCCGCTCCTGACGGACACGTATTTGGTCACCGCGGTCGCCGAGCGTGTCGAACAAGAGCTTCGGGAGCAGACGTACTTTTTGCCTACGTTGTGGCTTGGCGCTTCGGACCACCATCTCGATATGCCCGGAACGACGACCGTCCCGAACCACGTCTATACACTAATAATCAAGAACATCGTGCGTTCCATTGGCAAAGCGGGGTTTCAACGGATTTTCTTCCTGAACGGTCACGGCGGCAATGTGACGCCTGGCACGCAGGCAATCACGGAGTTGGCTAACGAATCCGACGTATACAACAATCTCTGGATGGCGCTGGCGTCCTACTGGTCGGTCGCGGCGCCCGTGATGGCGGCGGAGAGGCACGGCATGGAGACGAAGCAACTGACTCACGCCTGCGAATATGAGACCTCGATGATGTTGTCGTTGCATGGAGAGATAATGCGGATGGACCGAGTTACCTCCAGCCCGCCTCTCGTGGACTCGCCGTTTTACCACAGTGAACACGGCGGACGCGTCAACGTCGCCAAACGGATGCGCGCGTGGACTCCAACCGGCGCAATGGGGGGACCGCAACACGCAACCGCCGAAAAGGGTGAATCTTTGCTGAACGCCATTACGGCAGAAGTCGTCTCATTCCTGAAAGACTTCGCGACGTGGTAAGGAATTGGCGCCCATTTGGGATAGAACTTACGCGCCTCTGTAGGGAACAACGATCGTTGTTCCCTACGGTCTTATTGATGGGCCCCTCTGCTGTAGTTGCCCGATTTATCGGGCGTGGAAGGCATGCGGTTCGGCGATAAATTGCCGAACTATCCCCCCAGTAGTTGTAGGGTGGGCACTGCCCACCATTCCGATTAGTTTGGGATAAATGGTTGGCTCCCCTGGCGCGCAACGTGACTGCGTTGATGGTGGGCACTGCCCACCATTCCGATTAAATTGGGATAAATGGTTGGCTCCCCTGGCGCGCAACGTGACTGCGTTGATGGTGGGCACTGCCCACCATTCCGATTAAATTGGGATAAATGGTTGGCTCCCCTGGCGCGCAACGTGACCGCGTTGATGGTAGGCAGTGCCCACCCTACAATCACTATTACAAACAATAATCACCGGGAAAGAAAGCGCAATAATACCCAACGCAAAGTATAAATGCCTTTGCCCCCATCCCATCCAGTTTGGATTCGTCATACCTCTATAAAATAGACGCGAGGCAGCGCGTTGACCTCGCCGCGTGCCTTCCCTGACCTCCGATGACGAATCTACAATGCACGCAATGCGGAAAACTGTCGCGAAAAGTGCGTACCGACAAATAAAGTTTGATTTGCCGCCCCAATTATATTATACTATAGAGGACCTGAATGTAATCTAAAGTTCAGTCTCAAAATCTATACGTACATTTGACCAAATTGGTTGCCTTCAATCTGTTATCGACAGGCTTCCCAATCCAATTTTGAGATTTGCGGAGGGTAGTTTCTCTTTCTATCAACAGCGTAAAAATCAAGGAGAAAGAAATGGCGGCAGGAACGGTAACGCCCTATGACATAGATGCAATTCCCGAGGACTCTGCCCGAGCGATTGAGATCTTTGAAACGCAACTCAATCGTTTCCAGGATGGCGATGTGCCGGAGGAGCTTTTTACCGAGTTCAGACTGCGTCACGGCGTATACGGACAGCGTGACAATCAATCGCAGATGATTCGCGTGAAAATTCCGTTTGGCGGCTTGGACGCGATGCAACTCGAAATGCTCGCAGATATTGCCGAGGAGATGTCGGATAATATCATCCACATCACGACGCGCCAAGATGTGCAGTACCACTACGTTGACATCAATCACACGCCGGAGTTGATGCGGCGGCTCGCGTCCGTCGGTATCACGACGAAGGAGGCGTGCGGGAATGTTGTCCGAAACGTAACCGCTTGTCCGCTCTCCGGCGTCTGCCATGACGAGGCGTTTGACGTGACACCCCACTCAAAGGCGCTTTCGGCATTTTTGTTGGGGCACCCCGACGCCCAGGATTTCGGACGAAAATTTAAGATTGCCTTCTCGGGCTGCCATGAGCACGCCTGCGGTCTGGGATACATGCACGACATCGGCGCCGTTGCGGTGACGAAAGAGATTGATGGCAAACCGAAACGCGGTTTCAAACTCCTCGTTGGCGGCGGTCTTGGCGCGGTGCCTCATCAGGCAAAGGTCTTCGATGAATTTTTGCCGGAAGAGGAATTGCTCCCGATTTCTCAGGCGATTTCCAAGGTGTTCACTCGATTTGGCGAGCGAAAAAATCGCAACAAGGCTCGTATGAAGTTCGTCGTCGGGAAATTCGGGATTGACGAGTTCCGACGCTTGGTGCTTGAAGAGCGCGAGAAGTTGCGCCATGACCCCGCATGGACCAGCTATCTTGAGAATCTTGACGCCTACGACGAAGAGCCGCTGAAGCCGCCGACGCAACTGAACGGCGTCACGAAGCCGGAAGGGTTTGAGGAATGGTTCGCCTCGAATGTCCGTCCCCAGCGTCAGCCGGGCTATGCGTTCGTCACGATTACGCTTCCGCTCGGCGACATCACCGCCGACCAAACGCGAGCGCTGGCGGACATGGCGCGTCGATATGTCAAGGAAACGGTGCGCGCCACGGTGGAACAAAATCTCGTGTTACGCTGGGTCACCATGAGCGACCTTCCCGCGCTCTATCGCGAGTTGAAAGCCATCGGTTTGGGCGATCCCGGCGCCGAGTCTACCGTAGACATTACGGCTTGCCCGGGCACCGATTCATGCAAATTGGGAGTGTCATCCTCCCGCGGCTTGGCGGCGCACCTGAGAGATCATTTCATCCAAACCGGCGTGAAATCCGAATTGGAAGACTTGCGCATCAAGATTAGCGGTTGCCCGAACTCATGCGGTCAACACCACATCGCCAATATCGGTTTCTTCGGTTCGTCTCGACGCCTGGGCGGGCACATTGCCCCCTACTATCAGGTGCTCTTGGGCGGTCATGCCGTTGACAATGCCGGTTCCTATGGACTACCCAACGGCAAAATCCACGGCAAGTATATCCCCGAATTCATCAAGGAGATGACCGATAGGTACCTTGACGAGCGGGGTGGGGACGAAACCTTCACTGATTACGTCGGGCGATTGGGGAAAGCTGAAATCAAGAAAGTCCTGTCGAAGTACGACAAGATTCCGACCTACGAAGAAGATTCCAGTTTCTACGTAGATACCGGGGATACGAAAGAGTTCCAACTCAAGACCGGCGTGGGCGAATGCGCGGGCCAATTGGTCGAACTTGTTTCGTTCAAACTTGAGGAGGCTGATCGTCTGCTCTATGAAGCCGGGCTGCTGCTGGAACGAGAAGAGCTCGTCGAGTCGGCGACTCGCGCCTTTGAGGGCATGATTCGCGCCGCCGATGGTTTGCTGACGACCGAGGGACTGCAATACGTCGATGATGAAACAACGGTCGAGGAATTTCGGAGCCGCTTCTTTGATACGGGGATCGTCTTTGCCGGATTTGGCGCGCATATCTTCAAAGCCGTTGAAGAGGGCACGGATAACCTCACCGCCGAATTGACACATCAGCGGGTCGAGGAGGCGACGCTTTTCGTCGAGGAGGCGCACAACATCTACAATCGTATGCAGATTCGCCAAGAAGAGGAGCGCCAACAGAGCGGAGGACAGCGGAAGCGGCGCGAGGCAAGCCCCGCTCGCATCCCGAAAGCCCCGCCCAAAGTGGAAGCGGTTGAGGAGATTGTGGACAGCCTCGACCTGAAAGGCGTGGCATGCCCGTTCAATTACGTGCGAGCGAAAATTCGGTTGGAAACGATGGATGTCGGTCAACTCCTTGAAATCACCATCGACGATGGCGAACCGATTGAAAACGTCCCCAAGAGTCTGACGAATGATGGCCACGAGATTACGGACACGAAGAAGGTTGGACAACACTACCGTCTCATGATTCGGAAGGGCGAATAAACAGAGTCGGGTGTTGGATTAGGGTAAAGCGTGGCGGACTGGAGTCGGGTTCGTCACGCTTTATTTTTTGGCAGGCTAGGAGCGTGTTATACGCCGCGCTGTCAAAAATTGTGTCTTTTGCTTTTGTAGGATCAAGCGAGTGGATAACGAGTAGGATTTTCTATCGCACTCATTGTTCATTCGCTTGATCGATAGAGATCCCCGGATCTCCCGATCGCGACATGCGTTCCTTGTAGGTGCGGTTTCCAACCGCACCGGTATTCCAACCCTTGTAGGAGCGATCTCCAGGTCGCGACTTGCTGATGCTGCGCAAGTCCCATTAGAAACAATTATTGCCGGAAAAGAAAGCGCAATAATACCCAACGCAAAGTATAAATCGTGAAAGTGGGATACTCTTGAATAAGACAAAAATGACATACTTTGAAAAGGAAGACATACTACATCTGAAGATATCTGATGACACAGAACGAGGAAGCATCGAACTCGGCCCTAATATCACGGCGGAATTAAACGAGAATGGCGATTTAATCGGTATTGAAATTCTAAATGCCAGCGTAATAGATGAGATGCAAGATGAGTATTCGTTAAACTATGATAAAGCAAAACCTAACCGCTTCGCGGGCAAACTTGGACAAGACCGGTTGATGGTCTGCCTTGATGAAGATGTCGCCGCTGTATTCAAGACTGCGGAATCCGTTAATCAAGTGCTGCGGGCTATTATCACGTCTTTGCCAACAACGGAAAAAGGGAGCAACTGATTTTTGCGCCGGTTTCGCGCCTATAGTCCTCTGTTACAAAGATCGCACACTTGAACCGATTCCGAGACTACACCGTTGTACGAATAGATTCAAGGAAGTCCGGCAAATCGTTCATAGGAATCTACAAATCCATCGCCCCGAAACACTTTCTCGCCATCTTGCGCGGCAGTTTTTTCTCATGCTCGGGAGATGCCAACATTGAAAACCAACCGAAATCAATCTCAAGGCGCCAAACGTCTTGTTTCTACCTGCTCAGTGTTGTTAGCCCTATGTTGGATAGCCATCGCCGCGCGGAACTTGAGCCAGAGAGCTGAAGCGCTTAACGCCTTCTCGGTAGGCGTTGTCGTCGCGGTAGCAGTTATTTTATACCTCATACCAAAAGCCATAGCCAAAGTTGTATTCTGGATGAAAGGCAGTTCTCGGACGAATGAGGCGATCAGAGAAATGCAAGCGATGCGCGCCGCCAAAGACGACCTTGAATCCGCGCCTGACAAGAGCCGGACGGAAACCGGATTGCCGGAGGCGTGGACCCGATTGGTGCGGGATGGCGACAACCTGCTGCTCAATCTGGTAGCGGAGAAAGCAAAGAGTTTGCAGGGCAGTAGACCAACGCGGGCGCAGGTGTTGGAGTTCCTGAAAGGTTTACAAGGATCGGAGGCGCTACGTAAGGATGCGTCTGACCTGCCAACCCGGCCGGAAGTCGAACAAGCGGCATCCCCTGCGGGCAGAAAACCGCCGGGGAACGAATAGTGACTAATCGGCGAACGGATATTGATGCCAATTCAAAATCCAAATGTTACAGTCGATTCGGGACGATCGAGCGAACGACCGGTTCTTGTAAGGTTCATTCCCTTAATCAATGGAGATTCCGTTTTTTCTTGAAAACTCGGCTTCTGAAAGTCACTGTGCGCCTTCTTTTGACATGAGCCGATCTTGACGGTGCAGGACGCATAATTGTTGCTATGAGCCAACTACCTATAGATTATTCCAATCTTTCCGAGAAAGATCCCATTGAAGAGTTGCATTTAACCAACCGTTCCTTCAACGCACTCACACGCGCAGGCATTGGAACGGTGGAAGAGATCTCACGTCTAGTTGATTCCGGCAGGCTCAGAACGATATCTGGCCTTGGAAAAAAATCTGCCTCAGAAATAGAAGCAAAAGTAGCCAAGGTGAAAAATCTTGATGGCGCTGGGGTAGAACCGAAAATAGATTCGGTTCCTGATGAAGACCATGCCTGTCTGTCGCCGGACGCGCCTATCACGAAACTCAATCTAAGTGAGCGTTCCCTCAATGCGCTAAGACGAATTTCTATTCTGACAGTCGGTGAAGTTCGAGAACTATCAGAATCAGGCAGGCTTGGAGCTATTCGTGGGCTCGGCACAAAATGTACTTTAGAAATAAGAGACAGCTTGGATCAGGCAAAAATCCATGATGTACCGGAAGTGGAAGCGCCTGCACACATAGCCCCAAATCGAAATGCGGCTTCTTTTTCACGAGAAGATCCCATTGAGAATCTTGATTTGAGTGTGCGCTCCTATAATGCGTTAACACGCGCAGGTGTTCAAACAGTTGGCGAACTGCTACAGCTTGTTGATACAGGGAAACTCAGTGCGATTTCAGCTCTTGGAAGAAAATCTATTTCTGAAATAAAGGGCGAACTGGCGCAGTTGAAAATTTCTGAGGGTGGACGTATTGGGGCGCATACTGACAAAACTATAAATCAGAATTATTTTCTTCTTTCGCGAAACGATGCGATCGAAGCATTGAACTTAACGGCACATTCCTTTAGTGCGCTAGTGCGGGCGGATGTTCGGACGATTGAAAATCTTTTAGAATTCGTGGAATTCGGTAACCTCCAATCCCTGCGAGAACTAGGAATAAATTGTATCTTGGAAATTGCAAATATACTGCCCCGGATAAAGTTTTCGGATAGCCCAGAGGCCGCAAGTTGGGCGCCATCGGACGTGTGGCGTTTGTTGGTTGCCAAGATTCTGAGGGATTCTGAGGTTGAAATTATAGCTAGAAGAGAGGAAATTCCGAAACGGGTTGTCGAATGGCAATTACAGTTAGTCAGTAAGCAGTTATCAAGAGGTTTGCTTCACGAGGACGCCGAGATTGCGGGGAAATCAATAGGAGAGTGGATTAAAGCAGTTGAAACGACAGAAAGTAACCAGGCTTATCAAGTGTTGTCGACCATCTTGGGGGACTCAATCAACATCTGTGAGGAGATTGAATATTTTCTGAGTTATTTTCCGGGACAGAATTGTTTGACCATTTTGCGCCTTAGATATGGTCACGAACCTAAAACTCTGAGGCAATCAGGAGAAGAGTTGGGTGTCTCTCGCGAAAGAGTTCGGCAGTTAGAAAACGACATCAAGAGCAAGGCAATATCCATTAGTAGACTTAAGAGTATGTCCGCCTTACTGAGAATCCAATCAGCCCTCCTCATTGCCAGAGATTTAGGGTTAGACATTACATACGAAAATTGGACGCAGCGGATTCGGTCATCAGGGCTTGTTGGTGATTGGACATCTCTGCATTTTGCCGATACGGACGCGATTGAAGCCACAATTGCAATCTCCAAACTAGCTACCGAGTGTAAGATACCTTGGCTACGAATCCCGGAAAATTTGCAATACGTCGTGCAACTTGCCGTGTCGGGCACACCAAGTATTCCGGCGAGGATTCAATATGCGCGAGAGAATTTACCTGCGAAAGTCAAAAGACTCATTGACCGACACGCGAGATTTTCCGGTGGTGTTTACGCTAAGTGGTTGTCACAAGAATTAGGAATGGAATTAGAGCGGTTAACAGATATATTGCAAGTCCTTGAATATGTATCGCTTTCGGAAGGTTGGTACATTCCGAAATTACAGCGTAGTTCCTTCGAAATAACACGGGATGACGTTTTTCATCGTTGTATGCATAAGATGCTTCAATATTGCGCGCAATTGAATATTGAGGACATCTGCGCTGGCATTAGGCATGGAATATCAAGGTCAGGATATTCCGAACCGGAATACTTGGCAACCCAAAAAGTTGCACAACCGAGGTCAATGTTCCCTGTACCTCCGCCTGATGTGATGGTTGAAATACTTAAGATCTACGGATATCAGTGCAAAGATGGATTGTACTACTGGGATGGCGAAATCGACCAAAAACTAAGCACAGGCGAGTCCGTCATTATGAACTGTTTAGAGGTTGTCGGACCGGTATTGCATCATTCGGAATTGGTTCTAGCGCTTACAGAAAGCGATTTGTCCCTTCCAACATTGCATGCCACTCTGAATAGTTCTCCTCTGTTCGATAAGATAAATTCGGGTTTATACAAACTCCGAGGCAAAGAAGTAACCTCACAAGATATAGAACGCGCAAAATCCGCCGCAGAACCACAATCACTTCAACCTGCAATTGAGTACCACGCGAGTGGAAATATCACAGTGAGTTTTACCCTTAGCGCCATTGCTTTGGCAGCAGGTACGGTTTTTTGCGATGAGTTTCCAAACTTAAGTGGCAACTGGCCTTACCATGTCAATGGCCAGAAAGCAGGTGAACTAACCGCAACTGAGAATGAGTTTCGGCATCTGAGAAAATCTTTTGAATTGCTTAACTGCAAGCCGGGTGATCGTCTTGCACTTATATTCAATATGTGGAATAGAACTGTTGAAATTGAACTAACTGGAGAAAATGCGCAGGTTTGAATTCTCAAAACCACAGGTCGCCACGATAGCTGTGGCTCTCTTGGATGGAGATAAAGCGTATGTCGATCGCGAGGATGTTGCCCTCAAGGCAAATGACATCGCACCGGGACGTTTTAATTGGCGAAAATATCCTGACCGCATTGATTTAGATGCCGTTGGTAGTGCACTCCGATCTGCAAAAAAAAATCAAAACGGAGGATTGTTAGTTGGAAACAATACAAATGGATGGATGCTAAGTCCGGCGGGCTTAAAATGGATAAAAACCGTAAATTTTGAAGCAGTATGCCACAATCTTCCAGGCGAACACAGAAAGGCCTCTATCCGCGCAAGTCTGGAAACGGAGCGCATGCGTCTATTGAACACTAAGGCTTACAAACTGTTTATTGAAGGCAACTCCAACGCGATAACTGTGCAAGATTTCTACGAATTTGCGCGAGTGAACGAGTATTTTCAGACCAAAGCTAGACAGCGACGATACGCGATTATAGCGAATGCAGTGATTGAAAATGATTCACTATCAAAATTATGGGAACTGCTTCAGACCAAGTTTTCAAAGGAGATGAAGTAATGTCAAATCAATCCTCTATTGAGGTGACCTCACATGTGGCTAGAGACTTTCTGCAAAATGCTGCCTATTTTAGTACCGTGCCCAAGGTCGTTTGGGAATACGTTGCAAACTCTTTGGATGCCGCCCAAGATGGCATTCCAGCAGCAATCGCTGTAGAAATCACGAGCCACGAAATTAGAATATCCGACAACAGTCGCGGGATGTCAAGGAAGGAGTTAGGCGGTTTCTTTCAGATGCACGGAGAAAACATCCATAGAAAAAAGGGAAAAAGAGTCCGAGGTCGATTCGGCACAGGTAAATGCGCCGCGTTTGGATTGGCGAATTCGCTGCAAATTGACACAACTCAGGATGGCTTGAGAAATGTCGTTGAATTAAATAGGAAAGATATTGAACAAGCACAGAATGGCGAACCGTTTTCTGTTCGAGACATAGAAGCAGATGAACCGACAGATGAGGAAGATGGCACTATCGTAGTCATCCGGGAGTTAAACGTAAATCGACCAAATATTGACAAAGTCATCTCATACGTAGAACGTCATCTCAGCCGTTTTCGTACCCGCGCGCGTGTCACCGTAAACGGGCATGTGTGCAAGTTCCAGGAACCCCCGTTTATGACACAATTCGAGTGTTCGCCTCCAGTAGAAATTGCCAACCACCTTGGCGATATATCGTTAAGTGTAAAAGTCTCCCCTGCGCCATTGGACGACGATGCACGGGGAATTGACATTTTGGCACACGGCATCTGGCATGAGACAACGCTTGCCGGAATAGAGAGGAAAGAGTGCGCGAACCAACTCTTCGGGCAGGTAGATGTGCCGATTTTGGAAGATGGTGAATGGCCGATTCCGGCGTTTGATAACACGAGAAACAATACGCTGAACCGACAAAACCCTATAGTTGTGGTATTGCTAGGTTGGATTTCGCAAGAGCTTGAGAGAATAAGACTGGACCTTGTCAAACAAGCGCGTGAAAGACGCCAATCAGAAATGGAGGCGAAGTTAGCGAAAGAAGCCGAGAGAATTTCAGACATCCTCAACCAAGATTTCGCATATCAAGAGATGGAACTTGAACTGGCTCAAAATGTCTCAAAGCGCCGCCGTGGCAGAAGCGTAACGGATATTCTTGATGATAAAGGTGAACTCTGGCCAGGCAACGGCAATGAACAAACGCCGTGGCAACAGACAGGGACGACTGATGAAAAAAGGAAACAAGCCACTCCAAGAAAGCCTGCTGGCTCTGGACGAACTACACCTCGCAAGAACGAACGAGGTGATAGAAAGACTTCGACTGAGGGGCGGGAACGGTTTAGGAAATCGGTATTTTCCATTGAATTTGAACATTTTACTGCCGATCAGAATCGATCGCGATACGATGGAAACACAAAGACGATTTTCATAAACCTAGACCACCCTCAGATTTCCAGCGCGTTTGAAGCCGGGGGAAATTCTACCGATTCACGACAGTTTCGAGAAGTTTGCTATGAAGTTGCAGCAGTCGAATATGCGATAGCTTTACCTCATGAGAAACTTGAAAGAGACGAAATGTATCATGCGGCAGATGCCCTTTTCGATGTAAGAGATACAATCGATCGCGTGACTAAACACTTCATGCAGTCGCTTGTAGCTTAAGGTACCCCTTCATATTTCAATTGAGGTCAAGGATAGCAAAATTGACAGATTGAAAGACTGAGATTAAGTGCTGATGACGACATAATTTAGTTATCGCTATGCCAAGAAAAATACGGCAACTCATCAACGATCTGAAAAGAGCGGGTTTTGTCAACCGAGGCGGAAAAGGGAACCATAGAAATTTTGAGCATCCCAATGGAATGCGAGTTACTATCTCTGGCAACCCCGGAGATGACGCAAAATCTTACCAAGAAAAGGAAGTCAAGAGAAGAATCGGGGAGTCTCAAAAATGACCAACAGCGCGAAATACATCAAGATCGTTGAATGGTCCGAAGAAGACCAATGTTTTATCGGTTGCTGTCCTGGGATTATTGGCCCCTGTTGTCACGGCAATGACGAAGTGGAAGTCTATCGGGAACTATGCGAAATTGTCCATGAGTGGCTGACAATGGCTCGTCGAGAAAATAAAACGCTCCCGCCTCCAACCATCGGCAGAAAGGTCGCCGAATTGTTGATGACTACCTAACGCGCCCTGCACCGCACGTCCTGGGCCCTTTGATTCATCAATTTTTTCGAGTTTGCCGTGAGAAGGTAAGCGCCGATGAGTGAGTTACAGATTATTGAAGGCGATGCCCTAACAAAACTTCGCCAGATGCCTAGCCAATCGGCAGATCTTATTATCGCGGATCCGCCGTATAATTTAGGCAAAGAATATGGGAATAACCGTGACCGGAAAAGCTATGACGAGTATCTCAAGTTTTCAAGATTATGGCTAGCTGAGGCATACAGGGTTCTCAGATCAACCGGCACAATTTATGTCTTCATGGGCTTTCGGTTCATTTCCTATTTGTACGACATACTTGATCGCGAACTTCAGATGTATTTCAACAGCTGGATTTGCTGGAACTACACACAAGGAATAGGCAGAACAAAAGGTTTTTCCCCGAGACATGACGACATTTTGATGTTTACCAAAAGCGAAGAATTTAAATTCAACTTGGACAATGTAAGAGTGCCTCAGAAATACTATCGAGAACGCAATAACATGAGAGGCGCGAATCCGGGCGACGTTTGGCAATTCTCTCATGTGCATTATTGCAACGAAAATAGACAGAATCATCCGACTCAAAAGCCCGAAGGTTTGGTTGCAAGGATGATAATGGCGTCGTCCGATGAGGGAGATTTGGTTTTGGATCCCTTCGCGGGTAGTGGCACAACGTTAAGGGTCTGTCAGCAACTAAACCGAAACTGTATCGGCATTGAATTAAACCCGGGATATGTTGACCTGATTAAGGAGCGCCTGAATGATGAATTTGACGGATTCGATAGCGTTGATCCGCGAATGGCTAGAATTCCCTTGGATCTGAGAAAAGAGACAACTAGACAAGAATATCTTGAGAATCATAAGAAATGGTTCCTCAATCATCATGCTCCGTTAATTGATAAATTTGAGAAATCAGCTAATAGATTGTACGGTAATGACCACGATGAGACTAAGGAAACACAAGGAGAATTTAACTTTGACACCTAGAACACTCAAAGTTCAGGCGCCAATCTGGTTTGTTCCGAACAGCCAGTCGCAGTTGACTACAAGATTAGCGATTTCATCGATATCTTTGGAATTGTAGTAAACTTTGGTTTATCTTAGGCATTTGGCAGGACATCTGCTATTTTTGAATATGTTGATAGGTAACAATAAAGAAAGAACCTCCGGATCATGACACTAGCCGTCATCGTTTTGTCGATCGTCATTCTCGCACTCGTCGTGCTCGTTGTAAAGCGAATGTTCTTGGCGGGAACCGATGGCGTGCACCGCGCGCCGCAAGTCGATGAGACACCATTCGTACAGTTACGGGGTAGATCAATACTATTGCGAGGCGCTCTAGCGCTCATCTCGTCGGTCATTATTACTGCCGTTCTTTGGCCCGAATGGCTGAAAAGCGATCGACTGCCGGTCCCGGACACGCTGTCGGGAGCGCTTTGGTACGGGATATTTTATATTCTTATCGCACGTATGCTATCCAACGCACAATTGCCTTATAGTGCGCTGTTTGGCTGTCGCCCGGGGTGGTCAACACTTGGGCGATACGCGCTCTGGACGGTGCCGCTAATAGTTGTGGCAATCGGAACAATCTATCTTCTGTATCTGCCCTTGTCTTATCTGGCGCCGCGATTTGCCGAGTGGTTTCTAATCGAAACCGAGTCGCCCATGATCTGGACAAGCGGTCCAGGTTATGCGCTCGCGAATCTGCTGAGTTTTCTTCTTATCGTGGCAATTGCCCCGCTGTTCGAGGAATTTATTCGCGGGCTGTTACTCACGCGATGGTCATTCAAGTGGGGCGCCCCAAAAGCGATTTTCGCATCGTCGCTTCTCTTTGGTCTTGTGCACACAGACATCATCGGCGCTTTTTTCTTTGGCTATGTGATGGCTATACTTTACATCAAAACCCAATCGCTCTTTGTTCCCATCGCCATCCACGCGGTAAACAATCTTATTGCCTGGGGCGCGGCGGGTGTTGAATTACTGCTGAGCGATTCCTATCCGCACAGCACACTCGCAGAATTCCAGTCATGGTGGTGGGTAGGTGCATTGGCGCTTGTAATCAGCGCGCCATGGGTTTTCCGATTCACCAAACGCCATGTTCCAGAGGCAAATTGGCGCGTTCCGTACATCGCCGCCGGAGCTCAATAGTTGAGCGCCGCTTATTCCGAAGGAGTACACCGTAGCCAAATATCGTAGCAAGCGTTACCCGGCTTATACTAATTCTGAATCTGTCAGTTACGCGAGCCGTGGGTTCGTAGTAGTGCAATTCATTGCACATCTCGAATCGGCGGTAACATTTAGATTTTGAAATCGTATTAACTGACTTCCTCGCGATCGCGATTCTGACTCGGTATCACACGCGAAACGCGCAATAAGATTATTCACAGAAAAGGAATTTACGGTTATAATTACGTATGGACATACAACAGATTAACATCAAGGTTTTTGTCACAGCGGACAGTCATATCAATTACCAGAACTTCATCAAGGTCTTCAACCGATGGATGGAGGAAGCTGATCAGGATGACTACCTGAATTACGCCGACTATTCTCACACCGCCGCCGGTCCCGGCGTGTTTCTGATATCCAAGCGCGCGAACTATAGCATTGACAACGCGAGGGATCAGCACGGTTTTCTCTACAACCGCAAGCACGAAATGGAGGGTGAGAATCGCGAGAAAATTCGACAAGCGTTTATTGAGACCCTAACGAGGTGTCAACGGTTGGAGGAAGCCCAAGAACTGGAGAACGACGTGCGCTTTGCCGGCGGAGAAATCCTCTTCATGATTAACAATCGGAACATTGCTCCCAACACGCCGGAGATGTTTGAAGCAATCAAGTCGGAATTGGCGCCCGTACTTGAGCAGATGTACGGGAATGCGGATTTTACGCTCGATCGCCCCTCCGAAGATATGCGCGAACGATTCGCAATTCGGATTTCGGCAAGTTCAAACAGTGAAATTTCCGAGCTGCTGACAAACCTTGAAAATCGTTAGAATCAATGTGATACTAACTCCGAATCTATAAGTTACAAGAGTCGTTGGTTTGTAGTAGTGCAATTCATTGCACGTCCCGCATCGGCTGTAACATTTTATGCTTCGCGCGGCTGGAAGTTGCGTGTTTTCAAGGGATCCTATCCAGACGACGATAGACTCTCGTACCACGATCTGTTAGATTGTGATCGCCTCTGCACGACGATATCCGTTTGTAGGAGCGATCTCCAGGTCGCGACTTGCTGGCGTTGCGTAAGTCCTATTACAAACCATTATTGCTGAGAAAACAAACGCAATATTACCCGACGCAAAGTATAGATTCATTTTGGAAAGATGTCCATTGCACGTCCCGCATCGGCTGTAACATTTAGATTTTGAAACAGTATAACCGTTTAGCGCATCCTCTGATTCGTATCGGCGTGTTTTCTGCCCGCTCGGTCCGGATTGCCGAATGCAGATTGTAGGGTGGGCACTGCCCACCATCAACGCGGTCACGTTGCGCGCCAGGGGAGACAACCATTTATCCCAAACCGATCAGAATGGTGGGCAGTGCCCACCCTACAACTACCGCCAGACGCTTGAAAACACGCAATTTCTGGCAGCGTAAAGTATAAACAGTCACGAGTCAATTCAATCAAACAGGGAGAGCCCCAGATGTACAATTTCAATAACGAACAAATTGAGCGTTATAGCCGGCACATTATCCTCAAAGAAGTCGGCGGGATAGGACAAACAAAGTTGCTTGAATCAAAAGCGCTGCTCATCGGCGCGGGCGGGCTTGGCTCACCCGCGGGACTCTATCTGGCGGCAGCCGGTGTCGGGACGTTAGGCATCATAGACCATGACGTAGTAGATTTAAGCAACCTCCAACGGCAGATTATGCACGGAATGAGTGACATCGGACGGCACAAGACGGAGTCCGCCAAAGAAACAATCGGCGAGATGAATCCCGATGTGAACGTGATTGAACATAGAGACCGCCTATCGTCAAAGAACGCGCTTGAGATTATCGGTCAATATGACGTGGTGGTGGATGGTTGTGACAATTTTCCAACCCGTTACCTGATTAACGATTCCTGCGTGATGCTTGGCAAGCCGAATGTGCACGGCAGCATCTTCCAATTTGAGGGTCAGGTCACGATCTTCTACCCGGGCAAGGGCCCCTGTTACCGTTGCCTCTACCCGTCGCCGCCGCCTCCGGGCATGGCGCCGAGTTGCCAAGAGGCGGGCGTGTTTGGCGCTTTGCCGGGAATTGTGGGAACGGCGCAAGCCATCGAAACGATTAAAATCTTGCTCGATATCGGCGAACCGCTCATTGGTCACCTGCTACTGTTCAGCGCCTTGGGAATGGATTTCAAGAAAATGAAACTGCGCGCCGATTCGGGATGTCCGGTCTGTGGCGAAAACCCGACAATCCACGAGCTGATTGACTACGAAGAGTTCTGTCAGGTGCATTGGTAGCGCCCCATTATCCCGCGTCGGAATAATTCATTCCGCAAGTAACCTCCAACTCGTGTCGGCGTAAATTTCCTCGATCCGGCGGATCGACATGTGGATAGAATACGATATCCCCAAATTCCCGCGCTCCAGAGGAGCGCCATGTCAAGGATGCTCCACGGCTCCGTAGGCGGGCCATCTTGCCCCGCTTGCCATTCGGCGAGTGTTACTTGGTAGCATCCCACCCACACTCCGCACCGCATGAACACTGGGTTTGTGACCATTTTGTTGGCAAAAAAACACCCTTTTTGTGAGCAACGCGAATAAAATCCAAGGTCCAATTGGATTGTCGAAAGTTGAAGAACTCTGTATCCACGCGGGTTCACAGGATTTCAATAAATACCGGAAACCCCAAAAACAGGTGCGGAATGTAGGATCCCATTATCCCGCGACGGAATAATTCGTTCCACAAGTAACATTCAACTCTAGTCGGAGAGCATTTCCTCGATCCAGCGGATCGACATGTGGATAGAATGCGATGCGTCGAAATTCCCGCGCTCCAGAGGAGCGCAATGTCAAGGATGCTCCATGGCTCCGTAGGCGGGGCATCTTGCCCCGCTTGCCATTCGGCGAGTGTTACTTGATAGCATCCCATTATCCCGCGTTGGAATAATTCTTTCAGCAGGTAACATCCAACTCTTGTCGGCGTCAAATTCCTCGATCCGGCGGATCGACATGTGGATAGAATGCGATATGTCCAATTTCCCGCGCTCCAGCGGAGCGCAATGTGCAGCATGTTCCACGCGTAGGCGGGGCATCTTGCCCCGCTTGCCATTCGGCGAGTGTTACTTGATAGCGCCCCATTATCCCGCTGCGGAATAATTTTTTCCGCAAGTAACATCCAACTCGTGTCGGCGTCAAATTCCTCGATCCGGCGGATCGACATGTGGATAGAATACGATACGTCCAATTTCCCGCACTCCAGAAGATCAAGCGAATGGATAATAGACACCTTTCCAAAATAGTTCTATGCGTTATGCAACTTGCAAGAAGAGACTTACACTAAATCTTAAACTACAAGCTACGATCATTGGCGGTTCGTAGTAGTGCAATTCATTGCACGTCCCACATCAGCTGTAACATTTTAAATCTTTTCGCTCGAGAGGACTAGGCGGGGCGGATGGGAATCTTCCATCCTTCCACGCTTCCATCCTTCCAATGCTACATTTCCTTGATTATTGTGACAACTTAGATTCATTTTGGAAAGATGTCCAATGAGTGCGATAAAAATCCCGCAGGCTTGTAGAACCGTGGACACCCCGAATTCCAAAGCCCCAAGCCAATGACACGAAGAGTCTCGGGGCTTTTTCATGTCGCCAACCCTTCCGCCATCCCATCTTTCGTATCTCACTCCAGGTCTGCGGGCAAAGATTTTGATTTCTTTCCCTTTAATCTCCGCGCAATCTATGATATAATAACCTAAGACGATATTCTTAACTGTTGCTTCACGCGCCCCGTTAAACTGCATTGGAGAGGCGATAACGCTTCCCAAAGTCGCGTTGCAATTTTTTCTTGAACTTAAAAGCGTTATGTGTGTGTAGTATAACACATGATCGTTGGAAGACACTGCTCCCAAATAAAAATGTTGTCAACCCGTCGTTATTCGGCGGATGCAAGCCAGTTTTTGCGGGCGAAATTAAACCGTAGAGAGGCGAACTTTTCGCGATTGTTAACACCTTGTTCACCTTCGCGCGGGCGCGAACCCGCGTCATCACTGGAAAGCGCCGAGGCCAATCAGGTGAACGCGCCCCGAAAATCTGCCGTTTGTTCACGTTTCCGTGCCTAATGCAGTTCACCTTTTCGAGCGTATTTTTCGCCAAAAATAGGAAAAAATCGTCCCGATACCATCAAACGCGCGCTTTTGTTCACGTTCTGTACTCCCTGATCAAACGAAATCCTATTGATACCAATTCCGAAATCTATAAGTTTCAAGAAGTTTCAAGAGCCGTTGGTTTGTAGTAGTGCAATTCATTGCACGTCCCGCATTGGCTGTAACATTTAGATTGTGAATTCGTATGAAAACCGTTATTGGTGAGATAAAAGCGCAATATTGACCAACGCAAAGAAGTCTGGCAAACCGCCTAGGCTGCGAGTAATGGAGAATTTGAATGCTGACCGTTTTTCAACTGTTGTTATCGTTAGTTACGCGGCAAAACGAGGATGACCCGCACGGCGATACTAACGAACCGGTACAAGATGACCGATTGGAACAAACGCGGAATCAATCGGAAAACGCCGAAGATAACGCTCCCGATTCACTCAAACAAGGTATATTGGACTTAGGCGCGGATCAAGCCATGGAAGCGCCGAAGCCTCCTGAAGTTGTCGATCAGGAGCCGATTGCGGTCGCAACTGTCAATAGCGATGCGGACGTTTCGGAATCACAAGTTGACGTTGAGGCGGCGGACATCGTCGGGACAAGCGCCCCCTCGGCTGAATCAGAGACTGACGATGTACCGGTTGAGGAGCGTAACGACGCGGTTGGAGACAGTCAACCCGCTAGCGAGGTTGAGGAGATCGCCGCCGCCGACTCGGTTGGTGAGGCAGTTGATGTCCCCGAGGCCGTTGCAACGAACGCCCGAGAGGCAGTGGAAAGCCGCGATGAAACGACACCTCCAACTGATGTAATCACGGATAGCGCTCCGGAAACTACAAGCCAAGAGCCGGAGACGATAAATCTCGCGGCGCCGGAACCATCGCAAGATGCGGAGTCGATCGCAACCGTGCCATCGGAAGCCGCCTCCGAAAAGGCGCCCCCTGTCGCCGCGGCTGAAACGTCGTTGAAGGTTGATGTTGACGAAAAAACGCCGCCGACCTCCGATGAGCTTCCGCCATCAAACGATGCCGCGCCGCGGCAAAGCGAGGTCGCGGAAACTGCAAGTCCTGCGTCGGAAACCGACCCGCCATCCGAGGCGCAACCGCCTGCTGAAACCGAGACAACACCCGGCGTTCAACCGGAAGCCGCCGCGCTTGAACAGGAAGCCGTTCGTGTAAAAATTGAAACATCGATCGCATTTGGCGCTATTGACGAAGTCTTCAACTTCACGGACGCCTTCGGTGATAGTCAAACTAACGACGCGGACCAGGCTTTGGCGGCAAGCCGCCATAGCGCCGGAGGCGTGGCAAAATCCGCAATAGTTCAGAAACCCCGCAGGGCGGGGGGCGCCCGACTTGAACGTCGATTTTCGCTCCCTCAAATAGCGTCTGACGCCACCTTAATCTTGCATTTCAGTACCGGTCTGCAAGACGACGTTGATTCTGACGCCCCACGGGCGAAACCACGCGATGTAAAATTCGCGATTGAAATCTCGGGCGAACGCTATTTTGAGGAAGTTTCTACCGAATGCAAATGGAATGAACACGCCATAGACATTTCTCGACACGCCGGCAAAGAGATTCGGGCGACCCTTATAACCGCGTGCGCCGAAAAATGGGATGCCGACAATAACGCCCCGCTCTGGGGCAATCCCCGAATTCTCAAGCTTACCCGTACATCGCCCGCCGTTGAAAAAGAGAAGACGGAGCCGACCGCCGTGAAAGGGCTTGTTATCGGTAGTTTCAAAGATATCAAACGAACCGGAGACGGAAATTCCTCCGTTGGCAAACCGGCCGACGAGTCGAACGGCAAAATAGCTGTCACGGAGTTTGCTTACGAATCACCAACTCCCGTGTCCAAGATTGCCGATGAAATCAGCCAACGCATGATTGCCGAATTCCAAACGAGAGAGTCGTCAATCAATCTCTCTCCCCAAGAATTGAGCGCGGCGGTATATACGGAGTTGCCAAAACTTGAACTTGCAACCCTCGGACTCAATGCGGCAGTTGTCACCGTAAGTGAAGATTTTGAGGTGCAGTGTGTTCTCCGCAACTCCGGAACCGTGGCTCTTTCTCCCGAAAATAAAGCGAGTGTCGCAATTAACCGCGTGAAGTTGCGCCGCGGACGGAATGCTTATCCGGTGAAGATATTGGATGCCGGTGACGAAACCAAACTGGTGTGGAACCTCCGAAGGTTTTCACGAGAGACCACCGCCCAAATTTCTGTCCTGCTCAAGTACCAAACGCCAGTGGGAGAGGTTCGACAAACGCTTGAAACCGTCATTGAAATCCAACCGGCGTCACCCAAGTTGTCCTCGCAAGTTGTCCCGGAATTACAGACGCACAACGTTCAAGAGCACGTATTAATTGAAAATAAACACGCGAGACTGCTATTTGTTCAAGGCGCTCGCGGGTTCGAGTATTTCTTGCTTTTTGCCGCGAAACAAGGGAGTTATCGCCACGTCGCTACCAACCGCGCCATATCGGAGATTCGCTATCGAAATTCCAAGGGGAAAACTCGACAACTGCGCATCCTGCCGACAATCTATCGTCTCGCGGGGAATAGCTTGGGGGAATCCACTGTTATCCTCGTCGCCGAGCAACAAGACGATGACGCGGTGAAATGGTCGTTTGAGGCGCGTTTTTCGTTGAACGAGAGCGGCAAACGCGTGCGAACCGAATACCGTCTGTCAGCCAGCGCTCGACGAGAGATTCTTGCTTTTAATGGCCCCATGCTTCACGCGGGCGATTGCAGTTTCGGCGAAAGCAAAACAGCCGCCCTCTTCCCCGGCCTGGAATTCTTGGGAACGGATGAGCCTTCCTCGAATACGCGAGATGCCGCCCCGCCATTCAATAACCGTCTGGTTCCGCATCCGAGCAAGATCACGGTTCCTGTGATGGCAGTCGAGCACAAGAAAATGCTGGTCGGTTTGGCATGGAACCCGCTGCAGACGTGGGATGGCAAACACGCGATGCCATCCGCCGTTTTTGCTTCGCCGAATTGGCACGAAAAGCGGCAAAATCACCTGATGGGCTTGTTTCTTCCGGCGCCGGGCAGTTGGGTAAAGGAAAATTGCTTGGAAGCCGCCGCGCCATACACGTTGGAGGCGAACCGTCAACTCACGATGTCTGCGAACATCATTATTGATGGCAACGCTTCAATTTCCGACGCTATCTCACATTGGACCGATTTGTACGGTATGCCTAAACCCGTACAATCCCCGCGGGATGATGAAGAAGAACTTACTCTCTCGCGACACGGGTTTATGCGCGCCGCGAAGGCTGGAAATACCGGTAAATCCCAACAGGTTGTTGAATCGGCTCCGGCGAATGTGACAGGCATTGCGACGTTGCTGTGGTACGACTACCTGGCAACGCGAGATGACGGTGCCAAACAACGCGCCCTTGCCATAGCGAGAAACGCGATGCGCGAATCGCGAACGGGAGAAGCGAACGCTAGGGTGTCGCGTCACACCTTAAACTGGGAGCTGCCCTTCTATTTCGGAGGCATCGAAGCGAGTCTGGAACGTATCGACGAGTTAGTCCGAGAGTTGATTAAGACGCAGGAGGATGATGGTCGCTGGCGTTGCCGTGCCGTGTCGGATAACGCGGAAATGCTCGGCAAGGGCGGCGATAAGGTTTTGGGTGTCTGCGCGAATTTTGCCTTTATTCTATTAAAGCACGCTAGAGTTTCTGGCAATGAGAGCTCGCTGAACGCCGGACTGAGGGCGCTAAAGGGTATGGATCGGTTCAAAATTCCGCGCGGCGCGCAAGCGTCCGAATGTCCGCTGAAGACGCCTGCGCTTCTCGCCGCCGCCTACGCTGTTGGCGCCTGTGTCGAAGCCTACGCGATAACCGAGGATAAACGCCACATTGAGCGCGCCGAATTTTGGGCAAAAGCCGGTCTCCCCTTCATCTATCACTGGAATTTGCCGGATAGAGCCGCTATGCGTTTCGCCTCCGTTCCCGCGTTCGGAGCGGCCTCCCGCACTCGCCCGTGGTTTGGTGTTCCGTCACAATGGAGCGGGCTTGTTTACGCGTACCACCTGCAGCGCCTTGCGCGTTACAATTCGAAATGTGACTGGGGAAAAATCGCCGAAGGCATCACTGTGAGTGGAATGCGTCAACAGTGGACAGAGGGCAAATTCAAAGGCGCATACCCACACGGTCTTTATGAATTTTGTACAAAAGGACGCGCGCCGCACTTCAGCCCTGAAAACATCATGGCAAACCTATACACCCTGCGCGGCCAAGATCCGGACATCTCCACCGAGATCATACGCCATGAAAACCGGCGCATCCACCTAAGTAGCGGCGCTCAGATTGAAACTGGAAGTAGGGAAGGCAACGGAAAATTGAATTTCAAACTGAGTTATGTAGACAACGAGACCAGCCACACTATCATCACGGGGTATGGTAGTATTCCAAGCGCGGTGAGAGCCCGGAATCAGGATCTCCCCTGCGTAGAAGACTTGGAAGCGGCTGAATCCGGCTGGCTTTATCGCCAAGAGAAGGATACCATCTTCGTTAAATGCAAACATGCGGAAAGCGAGATAACCTTTGAGGTGCTTCCGCCAAAAGAGGAAACTCCCGAAACAGTTGAGAATCCTCGAGAGCGACCTGCCGACGCAGCGGCTTCGGTTAGAAACGTTCAGGATGAGGCGCCGGCCGAAACCCCGGAATCGACAGAGTGAACCATACTTTTATGACAGGACTTGCGCGCTAATTCCATCGTGATGGCGCCCCTAATGCCCAAACGGTATCGTTTGCGCGGACGGAGCAACCGGCGATCGCCTCGCCGACACGGGTATTTGCGCAAGTCCCAAATTGTTAATCAAGCGTTATACTCGCGCTGTCAGAAATTGCGTTTTTTGTAGGAGCGATCTCCCGATCGCGACATGCGTTGCCCGTAGGTGCGGTTTCCAACCGCACCTACCGCCAGACGCTTGAAAACACGCAATTTACAGCAGCGTGAGGTATAACTTCGCATACCACATATAAAGGAGATACCAATGGCTAAGAAAATCGTACGCATCGCTTTCTGTCTGGCGATAGTCTGGATTGTTTCCGCGGCAGTGCTCGCGGCGCATGTCCGCGCCGACACCGATCAGGCGACTGCCGCCGCGGGAGCCCCAATGCTCAACGTTAAAGTCCTTTTGGGTTTGGTTATCGAAAGCGTCGTATTTAGCGTTGTCGGTCTGATCATCTTGTTGATTGGATACAAGATTTTCGATGCGGTCACACCCTATCACCTGAATCACGAGATCGCCGAGGACAACAATACGGCGGCTGGCGTCGCGATCGCCGGGTTATTGATCGCGCTCGGATTGATTGTCGCTTCCGCGATTGGCGGGTGACGCGCCAATAAAGGGCTTTCATGAAAGCAGTCGTTTTCCATGAACAGGGCGGAATCGACAAATTATGCTATGAGGAAGCGCCCGACCCAACCATTTCGCCCTCGGAGATTGTCGTCAAAGTTTGCGCTTGCGCCGTCAATCACCTTGATATTCGCGCGCGTCGCGATCGCCCGGAGGTGCATCCTTTCCCGCATATCTTGGGTTCCGACATTGCCGGCGAGGTGGTTGAGGTCGGCGCGGCGGCGCGTAACGTCGCCGTTGGGGATAGTGTCGTATTGTCGCCTTGCATTCCGTGCGGTGAGTGCGTCGACTGCCTCAACGGCGATGAGAACTTGTGCGATTCCCAGATCCTGCTGGGCTTCCAAACCAACGGCGGCTACGCCGAATACGTGAAAGCGCCTGCCGATAATGCGATGCCAATCTCCTCACGGCTTTCCTATTGCGATGCGGCGGCGATGCCGATTGCCTATCTCACGGCGTGGCATACGCTGGTCACCCGCGCCGCGATTCGCCCCGGGGAAGATGTACTGATTTTATCGGCAGGCAGCGGCGTTGGCAGCGCCGCGTTGCAAATTGCCAAATTGTGCGGCGCCCGCGTTTTCGCGACTGCCAGTACCCAAGAAAAACTGGAACGCGCGCGACAACTGGGCGCCGATTTTACAATCAACTATGCGGACACCGATTTCAGCGACATCGTCCGCGACAAAACTGCAAACCGTGGCGTTGATGTTGTTTTCGAGCATGTGGGCGCGGCGACATGGGATAAGAGTCTCGCATGTCTCGCGAAAAATGGTCGGCTCGCCTCGTGCGGAGCGACGACAGGCAACATTGGCGAAATTGACATCCGTAAAATGTATCAGAAACAGTTGACAATTATGGGTTCGGCATTGGGTACGAGGTCGGAAATGCGCGCCATTATGCAACTCGCGGAGCAGGGTAAACTTAATCCGATAATTGATCGCGTGTTGCCGCTGAGCCAAGCCGCCGAAGCCCACCGGATTTTGGAAGCGCGAGAGAATTTCGGCAAAATTTGCCTAACGCCGGTCGATATGGTGTAAACGCCTACGCGGCAGTCAACTTGAGTCGCGGCGGGACAAGATGTCCCGCCTACGGTAATTAACTCTAATCGCGAAAGAAGCGCCATGCAACAGTTCGAGATAATTTCAGACTATAAGCCTGAAGGTGATCAACCCGAGGCAATTCGCAGCCTTGCCAAAGGGTTGAAAAACGGAGATCGATTGCAGACACTGCTCGGTGTCACCGGTTCGGGAAAGACCTTCACGATGGCGCACGTGATCGCCGAGATGCAGCGTCCGACAATAGTCATCTCGCCGAACAAGACGCTCGCCGCACAGTTGTATAGCGAGTTTCGAGATTTCTTTCCGAATAACGCGGTGCACTATTTCGTAAGTTACTACGACTATTACCAGCCCGAAGCCTATATCCCGTCCACCGATACCTATATCGAAAAGGATATCCAGATTAACGAAGAGATTAACCGTTTGAGACTCGCTTCGACGGCATCGTTGCTTTCCCGGCGCGATGTCATCATTGTCGCCAGCGTGTCCTGCATCTACGGCATCGGATCGCCGAAGGAGTACAATCTCCAAAAGGTCGAGGTAAAAGTGGGAGAGGTGATTAAGCGCCAGAAACTGTTGCGGGCGCTGGTCACGATTCAGTATGAACGAAACGATATGGAGTTTTGGCAGGGCAATTTCCGCGCCCGCGGCGATGTTATCGAGGTCTTCCCGGCGTATGCGAACACGGCATACCGCATTGAACTCTTCGGCGATGAAGTGGATCGACTGACCGAAATCGATACGCTGACGGGTGAAATACTGTCGGAACACGACGCCGTTGAAATCTATCCCGCCAAACACTTTATGACGGATGGCGAACTCTTTGAGGAAGCGTTGGTGAACATTGAGACGGAACTCCAAGAGCGAATCGACCACTTTGTCGCAAACAACAAACTGTTGGAAGCGCAGCGGATCGAGCAACGCACGCGTTTTGATCTTGAGATGCTGCGTGAAGTTGGCTACTGTTCCGGCATCGAAAATTACTCGCGTCACCTCTCCGGCCTGGAACCGGGGCAACCGCCGTACTGTCTGATTGATTACTTCGCCGATGATTATCTGATGTTCATTGACGAATCCCACGTAACCGTGCCGCAGTTGCGAGGCATGTATCGCGGCGACCGTTCGCGAAAGGAAACCCTCGTGGATTTCGGTTTCCGCCTCCCCTCGGCGCTCGATAATCGTCCGCTTCGCTTTGAGGAGTTGGACTCCTACATCAATCAAGCCGTTTTCGTTTCCGCCACCCCGGGCAAGCACGAATTGCACGCGAGCCGCCAGGTTGTCGAGCAGATTATTCGTCCAACGGGCTTAATCGATCCGCAGATTGTCGTCCATCCCGTTGAAGGGCAGATCGATCATCTGATCGGCGTAATCAATGAACGGGTTGCCCAGAACCAGCGCGTCATCGTTACAACACTAACCAAACGTATGTCGGAAGACCTCACGGATTATCTTGCCGAAGCGGGAATTAAAGCGAATTATCTCCACTCCGAGGTCGAAACGTTTGAACGGGCGCAGATTTTACGCGAACTTCGAGAAGGCGTTTTCAATGTCATCGTGGGGATTAACCTGTTGCGGGAGGGTTTGGATCTCCCCGAAGTGTCGCTAGTCGCGATTCTTGACGCGGATCGCGCCGGTTTTCTCCGATCCGAAACCTCCCTAATCCAAACCGCCGGACGCGCCGCGCGGAATGTAGATGGAGAGGTCTTGCTCTATGCCGATGAGATCACGGATGCTATCCGCAACGCCATTGATGAAACCAATCGACGGCGCGAGATTCAGATGGCGTATAACGAGGAACACGGCATCACGCCAGCCACTATCGACAAAGCCATACACGATCTCATCACCAAATCGACGGACGAACCGGACCAAACCGAAACGCCCGCTGCTGTCCCGACTTTGGCGGATGCGGACGCCGACGAAATGGAAGCGTTGCTTGTTCAGTTGACTTCTCGGATGCAGAAGGCTGCCGCCGATTTGGAGTTTGAGCATGCCGCCGCGTTGCGGGATCAGATCGCCGATCTGAAGCAAGAACTTATAGGACTTTCGCAGTAAAGCGTCTAATGGATTGTAGGAGCGATCTCCGAATCGCGCCCCGGTAGGTGCGGTTTCCAACCGCACTAATACCGATTTCTTATGCCGTATGCATCCATCGCATGTATACTCCGCGCTGTCAGAAATTGCATCCTCTGGTAGGATCGATCTCCGAATCGCGCCCCGGTAGGTGCGGTTTCCAACCGCACTGCTACCGATTTCTTATGTCGTATGCACCCATCGCATGTAAAAGGCTTTGTCGAGGTATTCGTACATGCCATCAACCAAGGCTACGATTCTTATTGTAGATGACGAGAAAAACGCGCTGGCAATGGTCTCGCAGGGCTTGAAGCTTGAAGGATACGTCGCGCTAACGGCCTCGAGCGGCGAGGAAGCGGTCAAGGTCTGCGCCTCTACATCCGTGGACCTTGTGCTGCTCGACATCATCATGCCGGGCGGAATGAACGGAATAGAGACGCTCGCCAAACTGCGGCAAGCCCACCCGGATCTGAACGTGGTAATGATGTCGGCGCAACAGGATATCGAAACCGCGGTGAAAGCGATGGAACTCGGCGCCAGGCATTACCTCGTCAAGCCCAAGACTGTATCCGAGATCCTTCACGCCGTGAGTCCCTTCTTGGAACTATCGCGCCTATCACAAGAGAACGAAGTCCTTAAATCTCAGATTGGCGCCAAGGATGAGATGATCGGAAACGGAGTTGCAATCAGGCAACTCCGTGCACAGATTGGGCAGGTGGCGTCCAGTGAATTGTGCGTGCTGATCACGGGTGAAAACGGCACGGGAAAACAACTTGTCGCCGATGCCATTCACCAGCAAAGCCGACGAAACCGAAAACCCTTCATTCCGCTGAATTGCGCCGCCCTCCCGGACCAACTTATCGAGAGTGAGTTGTTCGGACATGAACGAGGCGCATTCACCGGCGCGGCACACCAGCGTCGCGGCAAATTTGAACTGGCAAACGGCGGCACGCTGTTTCTTGACGAAATCGGCGACATGAGCCTCGAGGCACAGGCAAAAGTGCTGCGGGCGACCGAGTACGGTGAAATCCAGCGTTTGGGCGGCAGCCAAGTTCTCCGTGTTGACGTGAGGCTTATCGCCGCCACCAACAAGGATTTGCAGAAAGCGATCGAGGTCAGAAGCTTTCGGCAAGATCTTTACTATCGCTTGAATGTGGTTCCCATTTCCGTGCCGCCACTACGCTCTCGGTTGGATGACCTGCCATCATTGGTCAAGCACTTTGCCGAGCGATTTCATCGGGACAATGCGCGCTCGCCGAAGGTAATCGACCCGTCGGCAATTCGCGTCATGCAATCGTACGATTGGCCCGGCAATATTCGGGAGTTGAAAAACATCGTCGAGCGCTTGCTCATTATGGCGCCGCGCGACATCATCGGCGCCGAGGATGTCGTCTCTATCCTCCCGATTGCAGGCGAGGTAGTCAAAAGCATTGACGCCGCGCCTATCGGTCTTGGGCCGCAACCGAACAGCTCGCTGCAAAAGATGGTCGATGACGCCGAGAAGAGTATTGTTCTCCAAGCGCTTGAAGCGAACCGCTGGAATGTGAAACAGACCGCGGAACAGTTGAAAATAGAGCGAAGCAATTTCTACAAAAAACTCACGAAATATAAGATCAAACGTCCGGATGATGAACCGTACTCCGAATAACACAATACGCAGATTCGCGACTTCTGCCGCCGGCATGACCCGCACGCAGCTGCTCATTTTGGCGGGCATAGTTATCCTTACCGCCGCGCTCGCCTTGCCGCCGTATCTGGAATACGACCGCAAAGTCATGCCCGCCGATAACGACGTGGATATGATTGCCGGATTAATCAGGAAGTATCACAAACATACGAACGAATACCCTCGGAAATTGGAGGACCTGGTCACCGATCCGGGCATTGAAGGCTGGAAGGGAAGCTACCTTGAAGAGCTGCCCGAAACGCCCTGGGGAGGGGGCTATCAGCTCTTGCCCGACATATACAAGGTGTGCATTTCCGAAAATCATCCCCGCGTGCCTGAAAAATACAAACACGGGGGCATTGCTGAGATTAGCCGCGTATATCACGCCAACCCGGCGGAAGGAGCCAAGTACTGGTGGAAGTAGCGCCGTTCCTGATTGTCGTGCTTGGCTTGCTGATTGGCAGTTTTCTGAATGTCTGCATTTACCGTATCCCGCGCGATGGTCTTTCCATAAACTCCCCCCGATGGTCGTTCTGCCCGCAATGTCAAGCGCCGATAAGGTTTTACGACAACCTCCCCGTCCTAAGCTATGTTCTTCTGCGCGCCCGATGTCGGAACTGTAGCGCCCGGATTTCGATAGTATACCCGATCGTCGAATTGATGACGGGCGGGTTGTTTCTGTTGATGTACTATCGGTTCGGCGTAACGCTGGACTTCATTCACGGGTGTCTTTTCGTTACGCTGCTCATACCGGTGTCATGGATTGACGCGCGCTGGTACATCATCCCCAATTCCATTATCATCGTCGGACTAGCGCTAGGACTAGGCGCGACCATCGCCATATCCGTGGAACGGCACGATTGGGGTTACCTGCTTGAACATCTGATCGGCGCGCTGGCAGGCGGTGGAATTCTCCTGCTAATCGCTATCCTCGGAAAGGCAATCTTGCGCAAAGAAGCCATGGGCGGCGGAGATATCAAGTTGATGGCGCTGATTGGGCTGTTTCTCGGGGCGTGGCAGAATCTGCTGACCGTGGTCGTCGTATCCGCGTTTATCGGTTCTATCGTAGGGGCGCTGTTGATTCTATTTACCGAGCGTAATCGACAGCATCCGATCCCTTATGGGCCATTTTTGGCGATTGCGGCAACGCTGAATCTCTTTTGGGGCGAGGAGATGTGGAACGCATACTTGAGGTTTATCGGCTGGGCATGAGATGGCGTCTAACGCCAATCGGTAGGCGAAATCTCAGAATCGCGACGCCGCGCTGAGCATTCGGGTTCGTCTTCAAGTGCCGCTCAGCCCAACCTGTGGAATGGCTACCGAGGTTGGGGTGTCGGTGCGGTTGGAAACCGCACCTACGTGAGCTTTAACCGGAGTAGCGGACGCAGGGTTACGGCATACGGAGATCTCTATCGATCAACTGAGTGGATAGCGAAGGATCAAAGGAACGGATAGTGACTGCGATAGAAGATCCTGATGCAAATCCTACTCATTATCCACTCGCTTGATCCTACCGGCCAGGCTTTTGAAAACGCGCAATTCTCTGCAGCGTGAAGTATATCATACCGAAGATGTCGATGATCGTCAATCTGAAACCGCAGGATTTTTGATGATTATATAATTAATTCTGATAGCTCAAACGTGGCTATACTTCGGCAGAATTTAGCGTGACAAATTAAAGGGAAGAAATTATCATACCTCTAATTAACCAAAAAGATTGGAGGTATAAAGGACAAACAGCAATTTGTCCGATATTGCTATGGATAATTTCTTCCCAGAGATATGGATACCGTATTTGTTGCACTTTCGTCAAGCATTTTCTAAACCGACCTTCCCCTATTTTGTGGGGTTCATGTTTTCGTTGTTAATTGGACAAAGCCGTAAATGCCTTACCCATATAGCTGACACCTGTGTTTTCGTCGATAAATCTCTATCCGGTTGGCATCGGTTTCTGTCGACCTTCCAGTGGAATTTGCCAAAACTCACCGAATCTTTGATTGCCCTGCTGCTCTCTGAACTGGACGGTTCATTGAGTTATGCCGGCCATCTAATATTTGCTGTTGACCCAACATTCGTAAAAAAAGTGAAGGGAAAAATGAGTGGGGTTCAAAAGTGGCGCCAGAACTCAACAACTTCGGATAAGCACGTCATCGGCCATCAATGGCTAATTGGCGGCTTTTTGACATGTGTGAAGCATCACTGGCACTGCCTACCCGTTATCAGTCGATTGATTTCAGGCAAAAGCAATCCCTCTCATATCGCCGTGGACCCTCAGGGCAATGCTCAACCAATGGGCATAGTCGACACTGCGCTTTCGGCTGTCTTTTTCGTCAAAAATAGCGTCAAATCAAAGCCATTTTGTGTTGTTGCCGATGCCTTCTTCTCAAAAGCCAACTTCATTACCCCGCTCATTGAGCAAGGGATTACACTCGTCACGCGTTTGCGCCATGATGCCGTCGGGTTTCTCCCACCACACTACTGCGGACGCGGACGACGACCTACGCGCGGTAAACGTATCAAACTCGCCAAGCGCTTTGACACCCTACAAAAGCAGACTGCAACCGCTTGGCTCTATGGAAAGCAATGTCAGGTACAATACGTCGTCATTGACCTGTTTCTGCGTGATGTTAAGAACAAAGTCCGTGTCGTTGTCGCCGAGGGCGCAAGCCGTCCTATTCTTTTGGTCTCCACTTCTCTTGATTTGTCGCCGACGCAGATTCTTGAGATATATGCCGCGAGGTTTTCAATCGAAATCGCTATCCGTGAACTCAAACAACACTTCGGTTTGGGTGACTATCAATCAACTACCACCTTAGCCTTCTTGCGATTCACACAACTTTGTTGTACGGCTGCGAGTTTGGCTCGGCTCATCTTATTGAAGCACGGCTCTCCTGATGAAACTCGGAAGACCACCGGTGAAGCAACGACAAAGCTAACTATTTCTTCAGTTCGCCAGCGACTCAGGCGCTTTGCTATCCGCCGGCTGATTTTCGACAAGTCCGCTGATAGCGCGGACTTGATTAAACAGGATATAGATATCAAGGCAATATTACGTATCACCGCTTAACAGCGACGTTTCCACAATTGCTCAATCAACAAGTATCTGCTTTTTCTGCCGAAGTATAGACGTGGGAACATGCCAGGAAAGCCTATGTGACCAAATTACCCTAAAAACCTGGTGGAAATTCTTGCCCATTGGAGGTATAATGGTCCTAGAAAGCACATCGGGCTTACATCGTACGACGTTGTCAAAATGTTAACTTGTGCCCTGAGGAACGAACTTTTGATAGCATCTTAGAACTTAGAACCGTTGATTCCTGAAATCCGAAAACGCACTGCTGGAAAAGGGATGCAAATCGCGTAAAGAAACAGAATTCCTCGGAAAAACTAACGGTAACGCCCACCATACAAAGGGGATTGAAATCCGTGACACGAGAAAAGGCGTATAAAGTCCTAGGTATATCTCCAGACGTTTCCCCTGATGATGCCAAGAAAGCGTATCGTTCGCTAGTGAAAATCTACCATCCAGACAAAAATCCTGCTTCCAATGCCGCATTCATGTTTCGACTGGTACAGGATGCCTGGGAGTATATCCAAGACGATTTAGAAAAATTGAGGGTTAAAGCCGCCAAAGCGAGGGCGGAGGAAAAAACGGAGTCCGAATTCAAAAAAGGAATTGAAAAACTTCAACTGCTATACGAAGAAGCAAAGAGTTGCATACGGCCTGAGTGGAATGCTGAACAGCGTGCTTACCAAGCCTATGAAGCTCATATAGGAAAAAGCACGCCACCGGTGATTGAATTGCAAGGTCCCCAAACATTCTCAAATGGCGATTTTTACTACGGCATTGATGATTTAAGATGCAATCGAAGTTACACCAAAGTCTCTGTTGACGGTCATGAAATCTACATTTGCCAGAGTGAAGGTGAGGCAGACGAAGTCCTAATTGATGGACTTAACTGCATTATCCAACTTTATCCTGTTTCTCTCGAAAGAATTGTGCTTTTGAGATATAACTATGATAATCCCTACGGCCCCACCACATACAGGGATGGTATCTATCAATACATAAAAACTCGCCAGTTAGTCAATGGCGAACTTCGAGATGTATATGTACACCTACAGTTCAAAATCAAGGATTCGCATGGCGGCGTGTTCCCTGATCTCATTCACGGTGTTAACGCCATTATATTGGATATAGATGAGCAAGAGTCCGGTCATTTTGACTACATTAAAGCATTAAACTCCTCTCCTGCTTCAAAGTGGGTTCATGGTGAACGTCCGCAGACGTTACCGGAAGGTCTACCGCGCGTGGCATTCCGCATTAGTCGATATCGAGATGTCGATCCAGGAAGAACGGTTGATGATTTTCCGTTTATTTTTCGACATCCTATAGAAATGCCCGATCCGACAGCATTGGTCCCTCACCGATCTCCGAGCATTATCGACAATAGCGGTTGGTGCGCTCCATGGGAGAAAAAAACGCTTATTTGGCCGGATGGTGTCAAACGCGACACCTACCGTCGTTTCCTCAAAGAATGCGACGGAAATCCTCCCAGACGCGTAGCCCCACTCACTTTGACGGGCAATCCTTTAGAGCCATCAAGAGATGGCAAATACCCTGATCTTGTTAATGGTTTAAACTGCCACATAAAAATCTTTGACTGACACATTCTATTTGGAAAGTATATCTCGCCAATATTTGCATAGGAAAATCACACCCAAATTCAACGGAAAGTCGATAAATCCTAGAACTCGCGAAAGTCGTCCAAGCAACTACCGGAATGTGCCAAACGCGCGGTTGAGATTACCATTGAACAAGGTGAGGAGACCGCCGCTGACTGGCTGGAAAATGCAAACGACGGACTTCATCGTTAACTCCCTTGGGTAAAGATTACGTAATGAGGCACTACACTAAAATTTTGATTTGGGAAAACAAGAGACGGTTGATCAAGTTGATTGAATTCCGAGATTTCGTGATTGCCTATTTCGACAATGACCGCACGGAATGGAATATGGATTCGAGAATTATCGAAATAACGCCATCAGAAGCGAGGAGAGAAATCAACCAATCCGTGCAGGAAGTACATTCTATAATTCTCCAATCGGGAATAAATCCAACACTCAAATGGATTCCACCCGCAGCAATTGGGGGTTATGTACAGAATGTGAATCTAATTCACGATATTTTCAATCTTGATGGATTCTTTGAAATAAAACCAGATCACGTATTGGATATGATAGATAGGGCCATTGGCATATATGAATCCAACGCCAATCGGGCACGGTTTCGGATATTCAACCCGTTCTTTTACATAGGGTTGGTACTTGATTTCATTTCGGATTTGCCGTTTATTACTCTTGGGAAACTCGGTTTTAACCGCCAAAAGGCAAGAACATCGGCAGTAGGCCGGCTAGTCAAAGGTGTTTTATTCCTAATTCCGGTCTTTGCTGCATTACTTACGACATTACATCATTTGGGGTACTTGGATCTCGTAAAACAGTTCGTGCATGAATTTTTGGGCACAGAAAATGCCAATTGATTTGGGACAGCAAATACACTCGACGATGCCAACTCAGTGCAGGGCATTCTGCTTGATTGCGCCTGCATACGGACGTGACGGAGCGAGTTTGAAACCCATTACGCAAGTGTCGCATTCATGTAAAATGTAACATTGTGGCACGATGTTCATTCAACTTACTAGATTGTGAGGACAAAATGTACGAATTCACGAAACTTCAACTTTCCCAAGATGAATTTAACAACTTAGTCTTCATGGGGCCTGCCCCTTGGTGGGAAAAGGAACAAACTGACCCTCCCGGCTGGAATCAGCAGGAACGCGGTAGATTACCCCTTGAAGAACAGCATAAGTTTCTGCTTAGTCTTTGCCATAAACTGCTGAAGCAGGTTGTCGAAAAGGTTATAGAGAGATCCGGGCTTCAAGGGCCGAATTTAGATCCAACACGTGTTTTTCAGAATGTACCTGTAGTTGCGAGAGGCGAGGAAATTCCATGGTTTGAGCGCCATGTGTGTCTCAGTCAACATCTTAACAAGAGTCTAATGGACGAACTCTGGATTCGCAATCTTACCAAATTTGCTGGCGGAGAAAGAGACCTATGTCCAAGCGGGACGTTCTACACGGAGGATGGCAATCATCGCGCTCTTGTCTATGCGATGCACGTTAAATGCGGCAAATTGGAGTATGAACCCGTCGCAGCAATACACGCAACGTCGTGGGATATTACTAGCGGCATCCTCGGTCACCCAGTCCAGAGCGCACATGTCTTGGAAAACAATGGTAGGCTGCAAGACAATAATAAGCGCTTGGTCGGTCAATTCCAGATGCACCTTGACCGTTATGAACGATTGACACCTCCATAAATACTGATTTTTGGAAGTCTGGCGATTGTCGCCCGCGCGAAGCCAAAGAGATGATTCATTCGCGTTTCTATCCAGTTCTTTCTAACTAATACCATTTCTCCAAAATTTCAAGTGCATTAATTACGTGGTTCAAGAAAAGAAACTTGCGTGGAGCAGAGTAAGAAGCCTTGTCTCCGTGCAAAGCCAGCGGGTCAAGATGCCCCGCCTACGGAAAAAGTAAGCGATATAGTCCAAACATCATATTCAGCATTATTCGGGCGAAATGTTACAACTCTGCACTTCTCCATTCGGCGCATTCCTTGACCGATCCTGCTGGATTGCCAAATCCAACAGCAAAATCCAATCCGTTGGAGGGCCATCCTGCCTCGAAAAGCCAGACATTCACAATCATGGAAATCCCATAATCCCAAAAATCACAGTTCAGACAACTGCTAACCATCCGCCATCGCGCCACCGCTACGCGCTCCTTCAACCGGCGTCGCGGCTTTACGGGATACGGCATACGGAGATTTCTATTGATTAAGCGAATGAGCAACGAGTGCGATAGAAAATCCTACTTGCTATCCACTCGTTTGATTCCACTACTTGGTTCAAACCAATTTGCGGTAGAGAGTTAGGTGTTTATAATCAACGGTTACCTCGAAGGCGGTGCGGAGCGGGTCGGCGTAGGGGCTGCGCGCCGCGTCTTTGCCGTTGATGGTTTCTATGGCGATGCGGCGGAGCGGCTGAAATTCCCGCTTCAGAAGGTGATGCAGAACACCGAGATATTCCTGCATGAGCGGGTCGTCGTGCGGCACATTGAACTTCAGCGCCTTCCCGTTCCGTTCCGAGATCATGACGATCCGGCATCCCCGATAAACGAGGTGCGTGCCGGGAACGCGCTTGGGGAGCCTTCCTTTGACGGCATCGAGCTGAACGCCGCACAACGAAACCGGATCGGTCGCGTTTATCCAGTAGACTTTGTCGTCGGGCAGGTGGCGGCTCAACGTTCGGAACGCCTGATGCGAGATAAACTGCGGGCCGGGGATGCCGTGAAAGAAGTATCCCGCCAAAACCTCCCCGGACAACTCCATGATTCGCAATGACCGAAAAACGCTTGACCAACGGAACGCGGGCAACTCTCGCTGAAGCAACTCCCGAAACAGAATCCCGTAACGGTCCAGCAGCAACCTGGCGCGGTCCTTTTTCCGTTCCTCGATCTCAAGGATGTCATCCGCGAGCACAAGTCGCGGCAGGCGATACCAGTTGCCCACATAGGAACTGGATCCCTTCCATCTGGCAAATTCGGCGCGGTGACTGATACGGCGCCCTCTGCCGCGTCCTTTGTCTACGCCGATTTCGGGCGGTTTGAATTTGCTCAGTATTCCCCTTCGGAGCGCCAAGAAGGTATCGTTTGCCACACGTCCCGCCCAGACAAATTCCCAGAGCCGATCGGTTAATCGCGCCGCGTTCAGCCCCGATGTGCGCAGCAGCGAGGAGAAATCGTATCGCCCGTCTTCGTCGGGAAACAGGCTGTCGAGACCGCTATCTTCGCGGGTTTCGACGCGAGGCGCCCCGAGGTCGGATTCCTCCCCGCGATCAAGATCCGTCTGATGCGGTTGGTTCGCGGCGGCTTCCTCCTCCATCAGGTCGAAATCCTCTTCAAAGCAGAACGTCACGCGGCGATTTTCTCCGCCCACCCACTTAAGACTGCCTTCCATCATGGCGGAATCGAGCCACGACGCGGCGTAAGCGCGAGATCTGGCGGGGAAGATCTCCGATTCCCACAATCCTGCCGCCGCCGGATAGCAAGCCAACTGCTCAATAGAACCGATCAGACCGTCAACATCGTCTGCGGGAGTTGTCAACCGCTGGAAGTGTGCCAGGAACACCGCCAGCCACTCAAACTCAAGCGGCTCAAAACTCGGCGTGGCGTCTCGTCGCGTCAGGCGCAGGAGTATTTCAAAATTCTCGCTGTCACAAAGCGCCTCGCCAACCCCCTCCTCCACAAGTTGACCGATGATGATTTTCTGCGAGTCTATGAGGTCCTCCAGAACCAAACTCAACTTTTCCATTCCGATGCCCAGTGTCTCTTGAACGTGTTCGGCAGTCGTAGGGCCATAGAACTGCAACCATTCACCGATGGCGGAGGTTAGCTCTTGATCGTCCTCAAGCGCGGAGGCATCGGCGTCCTGATCTTCAGGATTGAGACGGAGTAGGGCTTTTGGAACCCCCAGCGATTCGCACTCGACCGCGTCTATATCGTCGTAGAGGCGGCGGATTCGAGGCATCATCTCTAGGGCGGCAATCAGCGGAGAAAAGGCGTCCGGCGGCGTTATTCGCACCAGCTTGTCTGCTATCGGCGAGAGAATCTCGTCCGATTCAAGGTTGTGATCTCTATGAATGGCGTCCAGAAGCGCCTTCCATTCCGATGCGGGGATGAGCAACCGTTCCTTTACCCAGTCCATTAGCTCGATCGGCGTCTGAGGTGAATATCCCGGGCTGAGTCGCTGACGTTTCCGTTCAAACTGGCGGACGAGCGTCTGTGAAACGGTCGGACGCAAGCCCGGCGTAAACACGACATCGCGCAGCAGATCATTTCGGAGCATCGAAGTGTCGGTCGCGGTGGAATAATCGCCCATATACATATACTCGTTTATTTGCCGCCACGAGGCGTTTTGCGCCATCGGGCTGGCGTAGGCTGTGCGTACGGCCGTCCAGCGAATGGCGCCGGATTCAAGCTCGGCGAGCGCTTGCTGCAGGCTGTCCAGATCGAACTCGTCTTGAAGGCAGGTACGCCACGTCTCAAGCAGGATTGGGAAGTCCTCGTATTTCATCACGGCGGTCATCAATTTTTGCGATCGAAGTCGGCTCAACCAGAGCGGCATCCGTTGGTTCATCTTGCCGCCGGATGTCAAGAGCAATGAGGCGCCGGCACACTCTCTGAACCTGGCGCAGAAGAAGCCCGAGCCTTCGAGTTGTCTCCGAAGCAGGGGTTGGAGTGTCGCGCTCGTCACCATTGAAAGGAGTTCCGCGGGGGGAAGTTCGTCAGGAAGCATCATGACAACGCTATCATCGGTTGCGTGCACTTCAAGTTGATATCCGAATCGGTCCGCCCATGCCGACGCGAGCGCCACGCCGTAAGGACGATTGACCTTGGCGCCCCAGAAGGTATGGATCACCACCTGATTTCCCGGAACGCCATCATGACCGGTTTCGACGATTTCAACGAGCAGATGGTGTCGATGCGGCAGATCGCAGTCAGTCGCCTCTTTCTGCCTTTGGAGAAAATCTACGAGATTCGTCGCCGCGCCCGCCTCCATGCAGTTTACCCGCTGCAAGTCGTCAAGATACTCGGGATCGTCAAGCCTCTGATTCGCCTCTTCAAGAAAGATGCCGATGCGTTCCGAGAAGTGGAAATCCCTGCCGTGGTCTTCCGCTCGCCAAAATGGCGTCTCCCTCTGAGCCGATCGGTTCGGCAGGACGAAAACATCGCTGTGGGTCACGCGCTCGACTCGCCACGTCTGCGTGCCGAGGGTGAAAACGCTGCCTTCGCCATTTTCCCACACGAATTCCTCGTCGAGTTCGCCGATTCGAGCATTGGTCTCGGCGTGGCGCATGTGAAAATAGCCTCGGTCAGGTATGGTGCCGCCGAACATATAGACCGCCTGTATAGCCCCTTTCCTGGCGGTCACGGTGTTGTCGAGCCGGTCGATCGAGACGCGCGGTTTCAGTTCGCGGATGCGGCTGTCGGCGTAACGCCCCGCCAACATATTCAACACTTGGTCGTACTGTTCGCGCCCGAGGTGACGATAAGGATAGCTCGTCTTCAGTTGGGCGTAGAGTTCATCAATGTCCCACGTTTGCATCGCCGCCATGGAGACAATTATCTGCGACAGAACATCAAGGGGGCATTTGACAGGTTTGATCGGTTCAATCGCTTGCGCGCCGATCGATTCCGCCAGCACCGCGGCATCAAGGAAGTCGCGCGAATGCGTCGGAAAAACCGTCGCTCGGCTTACCTCGCCCACTTGGTGCCCGGCGCGCCCGATTCGCTGAATCGCCGACGATATCGAGAACGGCGATTGAATAAGCACGATGTTATCCAGCGCGCCGATATCGATTCCCATCTCCAGTGAACTGGTGGCAACAATAGCTTTCAAATCGCCGGCTTTGAGTTTCGCTTCGACCGATTCTCGGATTTCGCGTGACAGGGATCCGTGGTGCGCGTAGGCGATCGGCTGCTCCTCGTCCGCGTTAATCATCAACGTCAGCCGTTCGCAAAGTCGTCTGCTGTTGGCGAAAAGCAGAGTCGATCGATTCTTGAAGATAATCTCCCTAAACTCATCGACGAGTGGATCCCAAAACGAGTCGCGCCCCGGATCTTCGGCGGCTTCGGCCGGATATCGGACTTGCACGTCGTACCGCTTATCGGCTTTGGAGGCAATCAGCGATACGGGTCTGGGCGTATATTTCGAATTGTGCGGGGCGCCATCGGCTATGTATCCGCCAACGAACTCGGCAACGGTCTCCATGGGTCGGATCGTGGCGGACAGCGCGATTCGCTGGAATTCGCCAGAGAGCCGTACAAGGCGGTCCACGGCGGTAATCAGATGCGTCCCGCGCTTCGTACCGACGACAGCATGAATCTCGTCAAGGATTACGGTGGAGATTTTTGTCAGGATGGATCTTCCGCCGCCCGAACTCAGGAGAAGATTCAGGCTTTCCGGCGTCGTGATGAGAATTTCCGGCGGATGACGCTGCATGTGGCGCCGGTCGGAGTGCGGCGTGTCTCCACTGCGCGTGAGTACCCGGATGTTGGGAAACGAGTGACCCGCATCTCCGAAGACCTGCCTCAATCCCCGCAGCGGCTGGAGTAGGTTTCGGCGGATGTCGTTGTTGAGCGCTTTCAGAGGTGAGACATACAGGACGCTGGTGTGTCCGATGGGCAACTCCCTTCTCACCAGTTGATTTAGCGCCCAGAGAAACGCTGTCAGGGTCTTGCCGCTGCCGGTTGGCGCGGTAATCAGAACGTGTTCGCCCGCGGCAATTTTGGGCCATGCCTGTGTCTGAACGTCTGTCGGTTCACCGATTGTGTCCGTGAACCAATCCGCGACCAACGGATGGAATTGCGATAGGGAGACTTTATTCATACGCGTTGCGCCTTAGTGGTTTATTTTCTAAACATTCAATATTTATCTTGTGGGAGCGATCTCCGAATCGCGACCCGCCCGCATTTATCGATTCGGCGCGTGCTCTGCGCGCTCGGTCTAGATGGACAAATCCTGACCGATGCTCCAGACAGTTACGTTAATCCTAATCCATACGGGAGTTGGCGTCAACAAAAACAATCAAGATCTTTATCTACTGTCTAAAACGACAATATCTGTTCAGCCGGTAACAGAAAAGAGTAAAGCCGGGATGCGATGGTCAGGTATACGCGGTCGCGACCTGCGTTCCCCGTAGGTGCGGTTTCCAACCGCACCTACCGCCAGACGCTTGAAAACACGCAATTTTCAGCAGCGTGAAGTATAGAAACCGAGTTTTGCGGAAAAAACTCGGTTTCGTCGGAAGGTGGGCGGCACTCAATGAAATCTATCTTGACGTAACATTGGGAAAATGTTATAAGAGGACATGCCAACCAGATACCGGGGCGAAGGTCCTATTCCTGTCGGCTACGGACATGGCGCTCCGCTCGCGTACTATCGGCTGCAAAGGAGATTCGATTTTGACAAGACAACGTTCCTGTTTCACGCTTCCGCTGTTGGTTTTTCTTGTCGCGTCCACACTGAATCCAATCTATTCCCAATTGCCGGGGAAGGGCGACGCGCCTTTCTGCGGAGAGCCGGATTGGCGGCCGGGCGAACCGTGCGAAGTCCCCCCCGAACCCACAGTGAATGTCGGGGAGCCGCGGACGGTGCGGATGATTTACTTTTTGCCGAATGACCGCACACTACGCCCTGAGGTGGTTCAGAGAATGAAAGACGAAATGCGCGCTATTCAGACTTTCTTTGCCGATCAGATGCGAGCCCACGAGCTCGGTGACACGACCTTCCGCGTTGAATCGGACTCGCACGGGGAGCCGGCGGTTCACGTCGTGCACGGTCAACATCCCGACAGTCGCTACACCGGGGCGCGTCACAATGCAGAGAGCGTGTTTACCGAGGTCGGTTCGGCGTTCAATGCAAATAGGAACGTGTATCTAATCGTCATTGACAATAGCACGCATCGGCTGTCCGGAGAGATAGAGGGTCTGGGACGGCGTCACGCCAAAGCCGGCGGGATAGCGCTGGTTTCCGACGAGTTTCACCGGGAAAAGGCGGCACATGAACTGGGGCACGCCTTCGGGCTGGAGCACAATTTTCACGATGGCGCGTTCATCATGTCCTTTGGCCCCGGTTTTGAACAGTTATCCGCCTACAGCGCCGAGTTCCTAGTCGGTCATCCGTACTTCAATCCCGATGTGCCAGTTGAACGCGGAACGAAGCCCACTATCACACTTGTATCATCGCGTGGATACCCCGCAAACTCACACAGCGTTCCCCTTGAATTCAAGATTGGCGATTCCGGGGGACTTCTTCAAGCGAACTTGTTCGTCAAGACAATACAACCGCACGCCGCGGCGGGGCTTCGCGAAGTGAAGGCGTGTCGTGAACTGGGGGGCGAAAAAGACGTTCTCGTGCAATTCGATTACGATGGCGTTATTCCGTCCAACGGCTTGACTACCCTTTCCGATCCCGTTAGACATTCGATAACCATTCAAGCGGTTGACACGCAGGGGGATTGGCATCAGGCGTACTTTACCCTGTGGCAACTTCCGCCCCATCATTTAGGCAGTATCAGAGGGCATGCGGGCAGTGTCAATGCGGTTGCGTTTTCGCCTGACGGGAGCGCGGTCGCTTCGGTGTCCGATGATGGCGCGCTCAAGTTGTGGAACGTCGCCAGTCAACAGAACATGGCGGCGCTTGAAGCTCATAAGCAGTCGGTCACAGCCGTAGCGTTCTCGCCAGATGGTCGCACGCTGGCGTCGGGTGGGTGGGATGGCACGGTCAAGGTGTGGGACGCCGCGACCCGCCAAACGACCGCTACGCTTCAGCATGACAAGATTGCTTCAATGGCTTATGCCCCTGACGGGAGTGAGATTGCCGCGGCGTCGGGAAATCGGGATCTCATGCTGTGGAACATGAAGACACACGAAACAATCGACGCGCTTACCCGCTTTCAGGTGACTTCCGCGGCGTATTCGCCCGATGGGAGTACGCTTGCCGCCGCTACGCAGAACAGCGGAATTCGGCTATGGGACCGCGCGACAAACGCAACCGTTGCCGACCTTCAGCACTCGCTTGTCACCACGTTGTGTTACTCGCCCGACGGGAAGACGTTAGCCTCCGGCTCTCGGAACGGAACGCTCAAGTTGTGGGATCTGGCGACCAACTCAGCAATGCGGACGCTTCGGCATAGGCGAGTTACGTCAGTTGCGTATTCGCCCGATGGAAGTACGCTCGCGTCCGGCGGAGGCGTCACGGTTAAGTTGTGGGATGCTGCCAGCGGGGAACTGCTGACTACGCTTCAGCATTCCGACAGAGTTTTCTCCGTTTCGTTTTCGCCCGACGGCACCCCACTCGCTTGCGGAACGGAAAATGGCACGGTTGAACTATGGGATACGTCCGAGTGGGTCAAGTCGGCGGCTGAGGTACACATCCCTGATCCCAACCTCCGCGCCGCGATTGCAACCGCTTTGCGGGTGTCGCCAAACGCCGCCATTCGAGTCGCCGACATGGCGAAGTTAACCAAACTGGTGGCTCGAAAGGCTTCGATTACCGATTTAACCGGGCTTGAGTCGGCGACGAATCTGACGTCGCTGATTCTCACGCAGAACTCAATATCGGAGCTCTCGCCTCTAGCGGGCTTGATCGATCTGAACTGGCTGGATATCGGGTCGAATTCCCTGTCGGACATGTCTCCCTTGGCTGGTCTGACCAATATTAGACTCCTTTTCGGCGCTAACAACAGAATATCCGATATATCCCCATTGACAGGCTTGACCGATCTGACGTTTGCGATTCTCAATAACAACAGCATCTCCGATATCTCGCCCTTGATAGCGAACACGGGATTGGGGCAAAAGGATGCGGTGCAGGTGAAGAATAATCCACTAAGTCATCGTTCAATCTATGAGCATATCCCGACGTTACAGGAACGAGGCGCGCTGGTGCAATTTACGAAACCCCCGCCTCGAGCCGAGGATGTGAACCGCGACGGCGTTGTGGATATTTTGGATTTGGTATCGGTCGCGTCAGCCCTAGCGGATGTCCGTCCAAATTCGGCGGCGGATGTCAACAGGGACGGGGCCGTAAACATCCAAGATCTGGTGATGGTTGCCAACACGCTTGAGGACAATGAAGCCGCTCCGTCCCTTCTTCGGGTGGCAACTCACGCGCCAACCGCGGCGGACGTTCAAAGTTGGCTAACCGCCGCGAGGTCAATCGAGAATGATGCTGAAGTCGTGAAACGGGGGATTGAGTCGCTTGAACGGCTTCTGGAATCCTTCACGCCAAGCGAGACCGCCCTGTTGCCGAACTACCCGAACCCGTTCAATCCGGAAACGTGGATTCCCTACCAGTTGGCAGAGGATGCGCACGTCAGGCTGACAATTTATGATGCCAAAGGCGCGCCGGTGCGCCGTTTACAGATGGGCTATCAGCCCGCGGGGCATTACACCGACCGGGCAAGCGCGGCATATTGGGATGGGCGCAATAGCCGCGGGGAGCCGGTCACCAGCGGAATCTACTTCTACGAATTGACGACCTCCTCGTTCCGAAACCTGCGTCGTATGGCAATTGTGAAGTAGGCGTGATCTCCGAATCGCGACGTCGACAAACTCCGGTAGGACTTGCGCAGTTGAATCGTTTATAACTGTGTAATGCGTGATGCGTAGTAGTAGGTGAGACTATCTCAATCCTTTTCCATGAATTTTGCGCAAGTCCTGCTCCTAACGTTTTCGCAAATGTCGGATTAGCAGGCACTCTCCGGCGGTGACCGATAGTTCAATGCCGAGAACCAAAAGCGGCGGGACATCGCACGCCGCGGCATCATTGCCTTCGGGCGCCCAGAAGGGCAGTAATTTGGGTTCATCTTTGCGTGTCGTAATGATGAAGTCCGCCCCTACTCTCTTCGCTTCACGTTGAATTTTGGCGGCATCGGCGGACGAGTATCGATGATGGTCCGGGAACGCCAGTAATCCAACGCTCTTCGGCTCATAGCGGCGCACCGTTTCGGCGAACGCGTGCGGAACCCCGATCCCGCACACCGCAAACAGGTTTTTCCCCCTCAAAACACCGAAATCAACTTCTTCGCTTTTACCCAAGTGATAGAGGCGCGTCGGCACGTGGCGGCTCTCTATGATTGGCGTATTCCCTACCACGTTCGCGATAGCCTCGCGTATCTCGCCCGCCGATTCCGCCATGTCGGCGCGAGTGAGTATAATCAGATCCGCCCGCCGCAGCGCCGAAACCGGTTCGCGCAAGGTGCCCGCAGGGAGTAACCGCCCCGTTCCGAACGGTTCAATGGCGTCCACGGTGACAATGTCCAAATCTCTCGCCAATTTTCGGCGCTGAAATCCATCATCCAAAATAAGCGTATCGCGCTTCAATTGACGTACGGCGCGGTCGCCGGCATCATAGCGATCTTTCCCGATGAGTACGGGAACAGTCGGCAATTCCCGCGCAATCATCACGGCTTCATCGCCGCTCGTCTCAAGAGGCGCCAAAATGTCTTGACCGTCCGATACGATGTGCGTCGCCGGCGTCTTAGCTTGGCGGCGATAACCGCGCAGGAGTACGGCTGGACGATAGCCCGCATCCAGCAGCGCTTTTGCAATCCAAATCACCGCGGGTGTTTTGCCCGTGCCGCCGGAGGTAATGTTGCCAACGCTGATCACGGCGCAAGGCAGCTTCTTCGCTTTGAAGACACGGCAATCGTAGAGCCAATTTCGGGTTCTGACAGTGGCGGCAAAGAGGAAACTTAGCGGTGTGAGCAGTCCCAACAATAGGCTGGGGATCGCGCCCGTGATTTTCCGCGTAATGACGAAGTATAGGTAGTTATTCATTCGATTGATGGTCGGGATCGGGAGATTCCTCGTACAAGGTGGCTCTATCGCATTCAGGATTCGTTTTCTGAACTGTGATTTTCGGGATTAACATGATTGTGATTGCAATGTTGCCGGTAATTAGCGCGTTGAAGCGTTGGCGTATCTGTTCCATTCTTTGGTAAAGAGAACCCCAAAATGGGAACAAGGACGTGAACAAGACGCCGATTTTGAGCAGTCGGTACCGTTTTTTTCAGGTTTTGGTGAAAAATGAACTCAAAAATTAGTACGTCAATAGGTACAAAAACGTGAACAAAACGCCGAATTCGGGAGCGCGTTCGCATCTTTTCGGGATGCGGGATCCTGTGGTGAAGCGGTTTTTCGGGCGCCCGGATGTGAACAGGATGTTAACAGTGCGAAAAAGATTCCGGGAGTTCTTACCGGACAACGCCCGATCTTGAAGGAGTCGGAGATTTCCGTCAAGCGGATGATTGATGAATTGCACAGAGGACCAGGATATTAAGAGCATGACGAACAAGAATTCCTTTTGCTCAGTCGAGTCGAACGGCTGGTTGATTTTGCGCAATTATACCTTTATGTGCGTTTAGTTTTCAAGTTATATACACTTGGTGTTGGGTAAAGTTGCATTTTTTTTGGGAGGCAGTGGCCAGTGGCCAGTGGTCAGTGGCCAGTAAAGGCAGTTGGAGAGTGATTGAAAGGCAGTGGCCAGTAAAGGCAGTTGGAGAGTGATCGAAGGGCAGTGGTGAGTGGAAAGTGGCAAGTGGAGAGTGGGGAGCGCCTTGAAGTGTTAGCGTTATGGAGGGAATGTGTGGGGCAGGATGCCCACGGAGGAGGTGACAAAATAATTGAGACAACATAGACACCGTTATTTACGCGAAATGGTATTATTTTGAGGTTGGTGGGCGGTGCCCGCCCTACAACTACGACTGGTGGGCAGTGCCCACCCTACAACTATCCGATCTTTCGATCCTAATGTCGAGTGGGCTCGCGGAACTTCATGGCTAAAACGACAAACGCGATGGAGTTGAACAGTAGCAACGTCGAAATCGCATTGATTTCCGGCGTGATCCCGAACTTTAGTTTGGAATAGATGTGGACGGGCAGGGTGGTGTAGCCGACTCCCGCCGTGAAGAAGGAGATGACGAAGTCGTCAATGGAAAGCGTGAACGCCAACAGGGCGCCTCCGATCACGCCGGGCGCGATGAGCGGCAACGTGATCGACCAAAAGGTTTGCCATTGCGTGGCGCCCAGATCCATCGCCGCTTCCTCAACGGAGCGATCGAATCCCTTCAGCCTGGCGCGAACGATTATCGCCACATAGGAGATGTTGAAAGCGACGTGGGCGATGATGATTGAGGCAATTCCGAGCGGGATGCGCGCTTGGGCGTAGAACATGAGCAGCGCGATGCCCATGACAATGTCCGGAACGATGATTGGGAGGAAGATGACTTGCGTGAAAATATCGCGCAGTGGAAATCGATGCCGCTCAATGGCGAGCGCCGCCATGGTGCCGATGATTGTTGCGATGATGGTGGCGAATCCCGCCACGATTAAACTAATGAGACAGGCGCGCCATAAATCCCGGTTCCCGGCAAGTTTGGCGTACCACTCGAGCGTGAAACCTTTCCACAGCGCGGTATGTTCCGCGGCGTTGAAGGAGAACACGATCAGCGTGATGACCGGGGCGTAGAGGAATAGCAGGACGAGAAGTGCGTTGAGTTGGAGCAGTCGTTTCATGGCGCGTGACACCTAAGGCGTGATGCGTAAAACGTGATGCGTAATGCGTAAAACGTAATGCGTGATGTGTGGGTGTTAGCGGCTAGTGGAGATTTTAGCATGATTTGTTGGATTGTGATTGTTTGAACTGTGATAGGACTTACGCAGTTGACCACTCAAAACCTTGTAGTTTGGCGATTTATACTCCATGCTGTTAGAAACTGCGTCTTTTTGTAGGAGCGATCTCCAGGTCGCGACGTGCGTTCACGGCAGGTGCGGTTGGAAACCCAGCGGATCTCTATCGCACTCATTATTCATTCGCTTGATCCTACGGACTAGATGCTTGAAAACACGCAATTCTCGGCAGCGCAAAGTATATCGCCGTACCACACGCTTCTCAACGCCCGATAAATCGGGCAACTACAGCAGAGGCTCAATCAATGCGACGGTAGGGAACAACGATCGTTGTTCCCTACAGAAGTGCGTAAGTCCTAAATATGTATACCTTAGACGCAATTTCTGACAGCGCCGAGTATGTCAAACAGGTTTTTAAGCGCGGCTTTTGTCTTCTCCCTGCAGTGATCGGAAATAGATTAGGGTGCCAATCAGCACAACGCCCATGAGCAGAAATGACAGCGCGGAGCCGAATGGCCAATCTCGCGCCGTCTTGAACTGGCGGGCGATAACGTTGCCGATATAGTTGACTTTTCCGCCGCCAAGCAGGTCCGGCGTAATGAACGCGCCAACCGTCGGGATAAAGACCAGCACGGAACCCGCCACGATGCCGGGGACGCTAAGCGGCAATGTCACGTTGAGGAAGGCGCGCCAAGGTTTGGCGCCGAGATCTTTCGCGGCGTCAATCAGCGCGCCGTCAATCTGTTCCAAAGAGGCGTACAGCGGCAAAATCATAAACGGGAGATAGCCGTAGATTAGACCGATGTGCACGGCGACCGGGGTGTATAGCAGTTCCGGCGGCGCGATGCCGGGGAACAGCGCGGCCAAGAGTTTGTTCAAGACGCCCTCGGATCGCAAAATTACAATCCAGGCGTAGGTGCGGATTAGAAAATTTGTCCAGAATGGAACAACCACGAGCAGTAACAGCACGTTACGCCAGCGGTACTGATATCGCGCGACGTAGTAGGCGAAGGGGTAGCCGAGAATCAGGCAGACAGCGGTTGAAACGGCGGCAGTTACGATTGAGCGCCACAGGATGCCGAGATAGAGTGGATCGAGCAGGCGCCGGTAGTTCCCCAGGGTAAGCGTCCAGTCAACCCCGCCGTAGGCGCCGCGCTCGGCAAAACTGAAGATGAAAATGGAGGCAATCGGGATGAGAAAGAAGAATGTAAGCCAGAATAGGGCGGGAATGAGAAGGATGAGAACGTGACGATTGAGATGTTCGCGGATGGATTGACCGGGTTGATACCATGCTTTCACGGCGGCATATTGGGGGTGGCGAGATTGGAGTTTTAGTCTGGGGGTTTGGGGGAGCCGACCCCTGCAAATAGTCCTATGGGTTGGGGGACCCAACCCCTACGAAAAGCCTGACGGGTTGGGGGACCCAACCCCTACGGAGAACGCTTTTGTCAACGGAAGTTTGTTTCCGCTATTCATCAAGGGCGTCGGCGACTTCTTCAGGCAGTGTCACCGTAGTCGGGTCAACGTCGATCGGGAACTCGGTTCCGTAGGCTTTAACCATGTCGCCGAATGATGTGTCGTCAACGCGCTCAAGGTCTTCGCCGGCGCGGCTGAGAACGACGACTTGACAGCTATCACAACTCATCAACTCGACATCCGATTGTTCAAGCGGAAACAGTGTCAAAGGGTTATTGCAATCCGGACAGGGTAGCATTATGATTTGTCCTTTCAGAACAGTTCGTGTTTCAGATCTATACCGATTCCCATATCTTGTGGGAGCGATCTTTCGTCCCCGCGCAAGTCCTAATACGGATTAGAAATCTAAATGTTACAGGCTAATCCGAGACGTGCAATGAATTGCACTACTACAAACTGCCGGTTCTCGTAACTTATAGATTACGAATCAGTATCAAGTGATCGAAGGACCAATCTCCGGATGGCGCTCCTCTATTGATGCATGGGCATAAAAGAGATCCACTGGTTCTAGTTGCGATTAGTCTTGAGAATTCGTGCTTGGCGAATCACTTAGGGCTTTCAATCTCTCATTTTCCTCTCGTAAGCGCGCCAATTCCGCTTCAGCCAGTTTTCGCGCTTCCGCTTCCTGTTTAGCGGCAGACTCGGCGCGTCGTCGCGCGTCGGCTTCTTGTATGGCGACAGATTCAGCCTTTTTTCGCGCTTCCGCTTCCTGGTTCCGCGCTTCGGCTTCTTGTATAGCGACAGATTCAGCGTGTCTTCGCGCCGTAGCTTCTACCTCCGCCGGCGTCAGTAACCACTTACCCGAGACCGGATCAAAGAATCGGAGCCCCTCGTCTCGCAAATGCAACTCAATCCCCAAGCTGATGGCAGTGACACTCCCGTCCGCGTTGGGCTGAATGGGCTCATAGGCGCTACCGGCAAGCCGGAACCCCATCAGCGGTTTAGGCAAATGTTGTCTCTCTATATCGCAAAGAAAGTATTCCGTCAGGCCAATCTCCGCATACAGCGCCTTTTTGCTTAGCAGATCGTCGCGATATGTGTTCTCGCTTGAAAACTCTACCACAAAGCGCGGCGGACTTCCCTCGTCCCAGATACGATAGATTCGCCGCTGTTTACGTTCTACACCGAAGGCGACGAACACATCCGGCGAGATTGACTTTTGCGGGTTGCCCCGCACATAATACATCATCATGTTCCCCGAAACGCACACGTCCGGGGTGTCTTTGAAATGCTCTTGGAGCCTTAGAAGCGCGTCCGTAAGCGCCTCGCGGTGCAGTTCTGTCTCTGCCATGGGTTTCCCATCCGATGAGGGATAAAAGATTTTCGAGTCGTCTGTCGGAGCATAGCGTATCGGGGTGGAAGCGCCTCCGATAGGGGGTGAAGAGTATTCCGGTCCATGCGTCGTCTGAAGCCCGTTTCTTTCTGCCATTATCCCGTTTCCTTAGTATATCACAAGAGTGCGGAAGCGCCGATAACTTATTTTTGCCATCCGCATTATTGAGCGCCTAAAAGTTTAATTTCTCAAATCGCCTCATCCCACATTATGATTGACAGAAATGAAGTTGATGATGGAAGGGCAAAACCGGTCAATCGATTGGATTCATGCTAGTATCTTGGCAGTATCTTCGTGATTGTTGCTCGTTCGTGGAGATATATCCCAAGATTTAGTACGTGAAAATTCGAGATTACACAAGCCTTATTATGCGGATGGTAAGTTATAGATTAAGAATTAGTATAACAAGTCTCTGAAGTAACGATCGGGCAATGGGAAACGGGGCAAGATGCCCCGTCTACGGGAAAAAATTATAATGGCAAGCGGGGCAAGATCCCCCGCCTACGGGAAAGAATTGTTCCGACGGAGATAATGGGGCGCTCTCAATGCCCTTCGAAAGGGTTTGTGTCTAGAGACCTTAATCGGCGGCGGCGGCAACTTGGCTCTGCGGGGCGTTGCGCCAGTATTCGTCGTACCAGGCGTCGTAATCGTCATACAACGCTGTCACTTCCGGCTCGTCGCCGCAAGCCGGGCAGTCCGCGTCACGGTTGAGTTTCAATTCTCGGAATTGCATGCGTAGCGCATCGTACAGCACCAGCCGACCAATGAGAGGGCTGCCGATACCCACCAATATCTTTATCGCTTCGGTTGCCATCATCACACCGATTACGCCCGGGAGCACGCCCAGGACACCGGCTTCGCTTCAGCTCGGAACCATGCCGGGCGGCGGCGGCGAAGGGTACAAACAGCGATAGCAGGGACCATCGTGGGGCTTGAGCACCGTGACTTGCCCCTCAAACTCGGAGATGCTGCCGTGCACAATCGTTTTGTTCCTTAATACGGCGGCGTCGTTGACAAGGTAACGCGTCGGGAAGTTGTCGCAGCCATCAACGATTAGGTCGTAGTCGTCAAAGATTTCCAGCGCGTTGTCGGCTTTCAGGCGCGTCTGATGGGGAATCACTTTGATGTCGGGATTTAAGGATTTGATTGTCGTCGTCGCGGATTGCACCTTGGGCGTGCCGATGGCTTCGGTGCGGTGCGCGATCTGCCGTTGCAAATTGCTGATTTCTACGAGATCGGAATCGAGAACGCCGAGTGTGCCGACGCCGGCTGCCGCCAAGTATACGGCGGCGGGTGAACCCAGCCCGCCCGCGCCGAGCAACAAGATTTTCGATTCGAGCAACTTTGCCTGCCCGCTCTCGCCAATCTGACGCAGCATGAAGTGTCGGCTATACCGATCCAACTGCTCGTGCGTCAACGGTTTGTCCTGCTGCGTGGGATAACCTGCGGTCAACCAACTTCTATACCCGCCCGCCATCGATATCGTGTCGGTGTAACCCATGTCTTTGAGGGATTTGGCGGCGAGGAGGGAACGCACTCCGCCCGCGCAGTAGAGGATGATCTTCTGGTCCGGATCGGTGACGTAATCGTCGATCGACAGTTCAAGCATGCCGCGAGTCACGTGGACGGCGCCGGGGATATACCCGGCTCGACGCTCATCGTCGTCTCGGACGTCAAGCAGGACAAAATCTCCGTCGTGATCTTGCTCGGTTTTCACCTCGTCAACCGAGAGTTCCGGAATTTCCTTTCTTACTTCTTCAATAATCTCTGCAGACGATTTCATAAGATTTATTCTCCCTCAATGGCGTGTGGCTTGGCAGCGCGTAGCGTCATGTTTTTTCTGGATTCCATTATATCATAACCTCGCGAGGGTGTCAAAAATAAAATGGAGAAAAGGATGGAAGGATGGAAGGATGGAAGGGAGGGAGGGGGGAAGGATGGAAGGGAGGAAGGGTGCAGGGGAATTGCATCTAAATTTTCAGAATAGAGTAGACAGAATAGTAGTCAAATACTTGTCGTCCCATGCGGCTTTGAGTCGTTTATTGGCAACCCCAAGTTTGGTCGTCTTCTCGGCTTTGAGTAGATTGAGCGCGATGCGTCGGACAATGGCGAGGTTTTCGGCGGCATTGCGTGTACGGACTCTCGACGCATCTTCACGGAAAGCGACATCCAATACCCAATGGCATGAGTTTTCAATCCGCCAGTGTCGTCTGGTGGCTTCAAGCAACTCTGCCGCATCACCGGGAAGCGAAGAAATGTAGTAGCGTGTCTTGCAGGTCGTCTCTTGGGCGATTTCACGCCAAGCGGTGACTTTGATGACCGAATTGAGATTAACGAAGTTTTCAGTTCCTCTGAGAGAAGAAATTACACCGGGGTCCGCAATCACCTCAACCTTGCGGGTTTCAATGCGTCCATGGCTGCCATCAACTGTTTGATTCGAGTTGGTGTGAATACCTTTTATCTCCTCCGTTGAGATACCATCAAACAGAAGTTTTACATCCTCATGCAACTGTCCTTGATTGGCTTTAAGCGCCAAAACATAGTCGGCGTTTGAATCCACAATAGTCTGGGCAATGTTGGTTTGACAACCCATCGCATCCGTCGTAACAATGCACCCTGAAACCTCCAAAATCTCAAGCAATTCGGGAATGGCTGGAATCTCATTCGACTTGTCGGCAACTTTAACTTGTCCTAGCGCCACGCCTTGATGACACGCCCAAGCGCTAACCAAGTGAATTGCCGCTTTGTTGTTCTGCGTATCATAAGAACGACGCAGCTGCTTGCCATCAACCGCAATCACTTCGCCTTGCGTTACTTCAATGGCGCTACGAATCCAGTTGATGAAACACTCTTCAAATTTCTCGGCGTCTATGGCGCCAAACACACGACCGAAGGTATCATGCGACGGGATGCCTTTTGGTAATTCCAAGAATCCGGATAGCCACTTATGTTTGGCGTTTCCGTATGCTGCAACGGCTACCCAACTATCGGCGCCACAAATCACCGCGCAGATAGCAATCACAATAATATCAAGCAATTTATGAGGCGTGCGACAATCAACGCGTCTGGGGTCCGGCAATGAGCCAAAATGGTCTTCAATAGAGGAAATCGGGGAATTAATCATGGTCTACTCCTTAAAAGATTTGGCTCATGCAAAAAGAAAGTGCAATGCACGAAGCGCAATCGCTTTCTTGTCAAGTAGGGAACCACGATTGTTGTTTCCTACAAATTCTGTTGCACCATTTCCTGGCATGAGCGGAAGATTCTACATAAGCATATCCTAAATGCGTCCCATGTCAAGGGCAAAATTTAGATGCAATTCCCCTGAGGAAGGGTGGTTAAGAGGTTGTTTGAATGATAGGCAATCGGGATTGGTGGGCGTTTTTCTGCTAAGGAAGAAACCGAGTTTTGGGGAAAAAACTCGGTTTCGGCGCGTTTGGTTCTTTCGCTAAATGTATATGGCATCACTCGATCTCATACAACCAAGCAGAAGAGGGACGCGGATAAACGCGGATTGACGCGGATTAGAAATTTCTGGTCAATGCAATTAATTTGTTTTTTTGCGTGGTTAGCGCTGTTGGGGCGTTTTGGCAGCTGTCTGAACTGTGATTTATGTGATTAAGTGATGGACTATGATTGGGCGCATAGCGGTTTGATTGGGAATTGTCTGAATCACGGATTAGGGGATCTCTATCGCATTCTATCCACATGTCGCCCCGCTGGATCGAGGAATTTGACGCTGACAAGAGTTGAATGTTACTTGTGGAAAGAATTGTTCCGATGCGGGATAATGGGGTGCTACTAAGGAAGAAACCGAGTTTTGAGGAAAAAACTCGGTTTCGGCGCGTTTGGTTCTTTCGCTAAATGTATATGGCATCACTCGAATCTCATACAACCAAGCGGAAGAGGGACGCGGATAAACGCGGATTGACGCGGATTAGAAAATTCCGGTCAATGCAATTAGTTTGTTTGTTTTTTACATGGATAGCGCTGTTGGGGCGTTTTGGCAGTTGTCTGAACTGTGATTTATGTGATTAAGTGATGGACTATGATTGGGCGCTTAGTGGTTTGATTGGCAATTGTCTGAATCACGGATTTTCACAGATTAAAAGGATTACACGGATTGAGACATTTCAACTTGTTATACTGTTTCAAAATCCAAATGTTACAGCCGATGCGGGACGATCAAGCGAATGGATAATGAGTGCGATAGAGATCCTCAATGAATTGCACTACTACAAACCAACGGCTCTTGTAACTTATAGCAAGATTCAAGGTGGTCGACGATTTCCCGTTCAACCCAATCTACGAGTGTAGCGAACTGAAAAAAATCTTGACAACACTTGAACTTGTGATACAATTGATTCTTGGTTTAAGCATTTTCCAAATTCTAGCACAACGCACACACATCTCGGCGTCAGTCAAGAAAAAACGTCCAACCTTCCCGATTCGCCAGTGACTCTATGCGCAACCTTGGGATAGTTGTAGTATGCGCCACCTACAAAGTTTATCCCATGGTCCAGCGTTACCCCACTATTCCCATTCGTTTCGATTCGTCCCTTTTTTCCTAGTCCCCAGTATACCGGAATACACGTAATCGCGCGTGAGGCGCGCATGTCTTCATTTCACTATGTTGAGGGGTAACCGCCTCTCCAACACCTATTTTGCTTCAAAGGAGAAATTTCTAATGTCTAAGAAAACTTTGATACGGTTTTGTGTTGTTACAATGTTCCTTTTGACGAGTTTGACAGCGGCGGCGCAAACAGTGGATATCCCCGATCCGAACCTGCGCGCCGCCATTGAGGAAGTGCTTGAGGAAGCGCTCGGCAAGAACCCCGGCGAGCCAATCAATGTTAATGAAATAGGATCACTGACGCAACTGGTTGCACAGTACGTCGAAATTAGCGATTTGCGCGGTCTTGAACACGCCATCAACCTGACTCACCTGAATCTTTCCGACAACTCGATATCTGACATCTCAGTTTTGTCGGGATTAACTAACCTGACTTACCTGAGTCTTGGAGAAAATCCCATATCTGACCTGTCGGTTTTGTCGGGATTGACAAACCTGACTTCCTTGTTCCTTGGAAATAATTCCATATCTGACATCTCAGTTTTGTCAGGATTGACAAACCTGTCATCGCTCGTTCTTAATGGTAACTCGATATCTGACCTATCGGTTTTGTCGAGATTGACAAACCTGACCGAGCTGTATCTTATATATAATTCCATATCTGACATCTCAGTTTTGTCAGGATTGACAAACCTGACCGAACTGTATCTTGGAAATAATTCCATATCTGACATCTCGGTTTTGTCGGGATTAACAAACCTGACTTCCCTGGGTCTTGGAGGAAATCCCATATCTGACCTGTCGGTTTTGTCGGGATTGACAAACCTGACCGAGCTGTATCTTGTATATAGTTTCATATCTGACATCTCGGTTTTGTCGGGGTTAACCGACCTCACAGATTTGTATCTTCACGGCAACTCCCTGAATTACCAATCCATCAACACCTACATTCCATCGTTACAGGAAAGAGGGGTTACAGTCGAGTTTGACAGCCGAACGCCGACGACGTTAGTGCCAATCTCGGGCGGCAATCAGAAGGGGATTCCCGGACAGCCCCTACCTGAACCCTTCGTTGTGGAAGTGCGGGATGAACACGGGGTACCGTTCGAAGGTGTGCCGGTCGCGTTCGCTGTCGCTTCCGGCGGTGGGACACTTAGTGTAGAAAAGACCACAACCGATGCGCACGGCAGGGCGGAAAGTATCCTCACGTATGGAAATGACGCAGGCCCCCAGAATGTGACTGTATCGGTGGCAGAGATTGCGGACCCGGTAAGCGTCACGAATCCGGACGAAGGAGTGGAGATTCCCGATCCGAACCTCCGCGCCGCCATTGAGGAAGTGCTCGGCAAGAACCCCGGGGAGCCAATTTACAGTGGAGAGATGGCGCCACTGACGGAACTGATCGCATACGAGAGCGATATTAGCGATTTGCGCGGACTTGAATACGCCATCAACCTGACTAACGTGAGCCTTGGCCCCAATTCCATATCTGACATCTCAGTTTTGGCCGGATTAACTAACCTGGCAAACCTGGAACTTGCACAGAATCTCATATCGGATATCTCGGCTTTGTCCGGATTAACTAACCTGAATTCCCTGGGACTTAGTGGGAATTCCATATCGGACCTCTCGGTTTTAGCGGGATTGACCAACCTGACATATCTCAATCTTTATCGCAACTCGATATCTAACATCACAGCTTTGTCCGGATTAACTAACCTAGACTACCTGGACCTTGGATCAAATTCCATATCTGACATCTCAGATTTGGCGGGATTGACCAATCTGACTTACCTAGATCTTGCCTTCAACGCGATTTCGGACATCTCAATTTTGGCAGGATTAACAAACCTGTCATATCTCAGACTTCATGGCAACACGATATCTAACATCTCAGTTTTGTCAGGATTAACTAACCTTACACAGCTGATTCTTGATAGCAACCCGGTATCTGACATCTCAGTTTTGTCCGGATTAACCAACCTGACTTCCCTGACTCTTGGAGGAGATTCCATATCTGACATCTCAGTTTTAGCGGGATTAACCAACCTGACAGGACTTGGTCTTGCAGGTAATTCCATATCTGACATCTCAGATTTGGCGGGATTAACTAACCTGACTTACCTGCGTCTTTCCGGGAACTCGATATCGGACATCTCGGTATTGTCAGAATTAACTAACCTGACTTCCCTGACTCTTGGAGGAGATTCCATGTCTGACATCTCAGTTTTAGCGGGATTAACTGACCTGACTAACTTGAATGTTCGGGGCATCCCCCTGAATTACCAATCAGTCAACACCTACATTCCAGCTTTGCAGGAAAGAGGGGTGACAGTCCTGTTTGACAGTCGAACACCGACGACGTTAGTGAAGATCTCGGGTGACAATCAGAATGGAATTCCTGGACAAACCTTACCTGAACCCTTCGTTGTGGAAGTACAGGATCAAGAGGGATTACCGTTTGAAGGCGTGCCGGTTGCGTTCGCTGTCGCTTCCGGCGGCGGGACACTTAGCGTGGAAAAGACCACAACCGATGCGCATGGCAGGGCGGAAAGTATCCTCACGTATGGAAATGACGCAGGTCCCCAGAGTGTGACTGCATCGGTGGCAGAGATTGCGGCCCGAGTATCCTTTACGGCTTCAGATCGAGAACAAGCGGACGTGAATGGGGATGGGGTTGTGAATATACTTGACTTGACACTGGTGGCTCAGGCGCTTGGAACGGACAAGCCCGAAGTGGATGTGAATGGCGACGGGGTTGTCAACGTTCTTGATTTGGTGTTCGTAGCCAATGCATTGTGAATAGCAACCAGAAGAAAAGAGGTTGACAATCAACAAATCCCCGATTCTATCATTCAATCTTCTACCCCTTCATCCTTCGCGATCCACATTCCCACTTTTCCGCTTCCAATTTCATCGCGACTGTGTTAAGATGGGAATCTGCATTATTGGTGCATTCGCTAAGTGTATGTGGTAAGTGTCGGGGGTTAACATTGTCTGAACTGTGATTTATGTGATTAAGTGATGGACTATGATTGGGCGCTTAGTGGTTTGATTGGCAATTGTCTGAATCACGGATTTTCACAGATTAAAAGGATTACACGGATTGATACGAATTCAAAATCTAAATGCTACAGCCGATGCGTGACGATCAAGCGAATGGATAATGAGTGCGATAGAGATCCTCAATGAATTGCACTACTACGAACTGGCGGTTCGTGTAACTTATAGCAAGATTCAAGATCGTCAACGATTTCCCGTTCAACCCAACCTACGAACTTCCAATCTTCCTCCAACCATCGCTCGTTTTGCCGGTCACTGACCACTAGTCACAAGCCACTGTTTTTCTTTTCCTCTTCCAATTCCATCGCGACTGTGCTAGAATAGGAATCTATATTACAAAATAGGAGGCGCTTTGTGGAGAACTTAAACCCATTCAAACAACCGGGACAGTGGTACCGGGGAAATACGCACAGTCACAGCACGGAATCGGATGGCAGGATTCCGATGGATGAACGATTCGCCGCCTACCGCGAGGCTGGCTACGATTTCCTTGTGCTTACCGATCACCGAACAGTCAACGATGTATCCCGCTTCAGCGATGACGACTTCCTCGCCATCTCGGGCAGCGAGGTGCATCCGGATAACCCTTACGGCGGCGGAACTTATCACATTGTCGGCATCAACCTTCGCGAACGTATCAACTGCGGCGAACTTCACCCCAACGCTGTTCTCGCGGAGATCAGATCGCAGGGCGGGGAGGCGGTGCTTTGCCACCCTTACTGGTGCGGTCACACGATTCAAGATTATGAGCAGCTTGACGGATATTTCGCGGTGGAGGTGTATAACGACACTTGTATGAACGCCTGCGGAAAGGGCTTTTCGGAACAGGCGTGGGATGATGTGCTGGATCGGCTTGGGCCTGTCTTCGGCATTGCCGCCGATGACGCGCACGGCACCGAACACGATTGCTTTCACGGTTGGGTCATGGTGAAATCGGAGGAGCTGACGATAGACGGAATCATGAACGCCTTCCGCGCCGGTTCATTTTACTCGACGCTCGGACCGGAGATTGCGGATCTCGATCTGGTCGGCGATGGGGGCAAGGGCCAAAAGGTTACGGTCAAATGTTCTCCCGCAAAGTCTATCATTTTCAAAGGGCAATGCAACCGCGGCCGGCGCATTGTCGCTCCGGAAGGGGAGAGCCTTACGGAGGCGGAGTATGCGGTGCCGAGCGGCACGAAGTATGTCCGCGTGGAGATTATTGATGGGGAGGGCAAGAAGGCGTGGTCGAACCCGTTCTTTTTCTAGGGGGTTGATTTCTCAAGAGGGTATGGTGTTGTCGGGCGGCGGCGGTTACATTGTCTGAACTGTGATTTATGTGATTAAGTGATGGACTATGATTGGGCGCTTAGTGGTTTGATTGGGAATTGTCTGAATCACGGATTAAGGGATCTCTATCACACTCATTATCCATTCGCTTGATCGGATTACACGGATTGAGACATTTCAACTTGTTATACTGTTTCAAAATCTAAATGTTACAGTCGATGCGGGACGTGCAATGAATTGCACTACTACAAACCAACGGCACTTGTAACTTATAGATTCTGAATTAGTATTAGTGGTAGAGAGAGGTCGGGAGGTTCGTTCTACTAGGTCGGGATCGGGAGATCCCTCCTACCAGTTAGCGGCTAGACAAAAGAAAATAAGAAAGGTATTTGTACACGCCAGCATAGACGGTCACCTGCCGGCGTTTCTGAAATCTTCCCAGTCAATTCCCAAGTGTTTAGCGATCTGACGCACCACCCCACTTTTTAATTCACGACCTCCATGAAATGGAACAGAGGTGGATCTTTCAGTAATGGGATTGTACCATTTTCTATGAGATCCACGTCCTCTTCTTTTAATCTCTTGGCATCCCAGTTCTTTCAGTTTTCGCGAAACCTCTCTATATTTCACGGAACATTCCGGTTTGACTATAAACCGATAACCTGAAACCAGTAACCTGAAGAATTCCCATCAAACGAACGATTCGGCGTCATCGTTTCAAATCTTGGTTGAAGCATTCTTTGAGGTGGTGTATCTTTATCAATAATCTGAATGCAATCGGGCAATGAACGGCCAAAATCCTCATACAACTCAAGCGTAGCGGAAAAAGCGTCCGTTACATTTTCCAAGGCTTCATCTACTGAATCTCCCTGCGTTAACAGTTCAGGCAACTCCTCGCACGTTACCATATAGCCCCCTTCTGATTGGGGAGTCAAAATTATGGTCAATCTATATTTCATCGTAGTCTCCACCGGGCTGGAAAATGAAAAAAGTCCCGACAACTTGACCGAGTCGGAGGTTTTTTGGGGATGCGGCTCAACCTCAATAATTCAAAAATCGTACGAATTCAAAATCTAAATGTTACAATCAATCGGAGGCGCTCAATAAATTGAGCAACTACAAACTGCCGGTTCTTGTAACCTGTAGATTCGGAGTTCGTATCAGTCGGCAGCCATGCCGTTTAGTTTCTGCGCGAGGCGCGACTTTCGGCGATTGGCTTCGCCGCGCTTGATGACGCCTTTCTGTGCCGCCCTGTCGAGGTGTCCGGAAGCTTGACGATATAATCCTTGAGCGAGTTCGGAATCACCGGATTCAATGGCGCCTTCGGTTTTCTTCAGCGTCGTTCTGAGCGTTACCTTCCGCCTTCTGTTAATTTCCGCTTTTCTCTTGTCGGCGCGAATATGCTTTATTGCGGATTGTCTGTGGGGCAACTCTTATTACCTCCTTTCGTACAAAATATAAGTCCGCTTAGGATGATAGCACAAAGAGCCTTGATTTGTCCATTGTAAAATGTGCCGGGCCGGAGGAAACGCGCCTGGTTTTTGGGATAAGGAGGATTGGAAGGATGGAAGGGAGGAAGGGAGGAAGACGGGAAGGATGGATTGAGCGGGGCGCGATTGGGAGATCGCTCCTACTATTGGAGGATTGCCAGTTTTCGATGTCGCGAATAGGTGTTGCCTTTTACGACGATTTCAAATCGGCAGACATAAATGCCTGGCGCCGCCTGAAGGCCGTAGACAATCTTGCGATTCCACCACGCGCGCCAAATTCGCGCGTCGGCTCGATCGGGAGCGCCTGAAATTCGCTTGACTTGCGTTCCATCCGATGCGTGCACGAACACCTTCATTTCCTCGATGGGCAAGTTTGCCTCGGCGCGGAATACTATCAATTCATCCGTTTTCCGCGACGGATTGGGATAGACGAGAGCGCTTTCCCATTCAAAATCGGGCTCGAATACGACAGTATGCTCAACCGATCGAGCGCCCAGCGCATGAATTGCCGACACGCTCATCCGGTTTTCGCCCGCTTTCACGGGAACCGTCGCCGTGAAGGTCTTGCCGGATCGATCGATTTGAGCCGCTATATTGCCCGGATACACGATGATGTAGATTGGAAAAGGGGATTCAAACCGACCGGTAATCCGAGCGGGATTCTGCCTGACCAGGGGTTGCGGATCGAGCGTCAGCCGCGGCATTACCGCATCGGGTTCGGATGGCATGGATGCGAGGCAGTTTAGCGATACGAGCGTGAGCCGAGCGATTTTTTGGACCAATTCTAGGTTCACATTGTCAACCGTGTCGTTTGGCGTGTGATAAAACGGATTGGCGCGATAGCCTTCCGAATTGAGCCGGGGAATGTCGCTCTCGGCGAGAGTTATCGCGTGGTAATCGTTCGCCCAGAACGATGTGTGATCCCCATTTTCAACCAGTTCAGCCCGCGCATCTCGGATCTCCAATCCACGATCGTACCATCTGTTGGCAAGCCGAAAAACGTCGCTAATCCATCGGGACGATCTGTCCTGGATCGCCACGACCTGATCGCTCGTCCAATTGTAGCCGATCATGTCGAGGTTGAGCGCCGCAATGATATTTTGGTTCGCCTCCGACGCTTTTCGAGCATGGTATTTGCTGCCGACCAATCCGACCTCTTTTCCGGCGAAAGCGATGAATCGCAGTTCGTGTTCGTAATCGAACCGGCTCAGAACGTGAGCAATCTCAAGCATCGCCGCGACGCCCGTGGCGTTGTCGTCCGCGCCCGGCGCCTCAGAAATCAAGGGGTTCCATTCACGTTCAAGGTCCGCCTTGGAGTCGTAATGCGCGCAGAGGATAAAAATCCGATCGCTTGGCGGTTCAAGGCGGGGAGGCAATGTGGCGACAACATTCTTCAAGCCGCCAACGTCCTCAAGTTTGACTTCGAGGTTGGGCGCCCTCCGAAATTGGGAAGCGATGTATTCGGCGGCGTTGTCCGAAGCGTCGCGATGATGGGCGCTCCGGGTGCGGTAAACGATCGACGATCGTCTCTGATTTACATTCTCTTGCAGCGCGATGATATGCGCTTCGATCGCTTCGGATTGGATCAAGGGAAGTATATCATCGCCTCTGTCGGCATGGGCTGCGGTCGAGAATCCCAAGGCAACCAAGATAATCGCGGTAAGCGAGCGGCGCTTTATGTTAGTGGGCATGGCGGGAATGGAATTGAGGAAGCGAATATGGGTTGGTAAAGGGATGACTTGCAATGCATCGTATTCCGACTAACCCCAATGTAAAGGCATTTATGGCGATAATTTCGCATTGGCAGGTTCTTGTAAGGAATAACGATCGTTATTCCCTACAGTCGTTTTGGGCGCGGTTCAATTGTTAAAATGAAGATGGAATTTTCAACTGACTGCGTTCCAAAGACCAAACAATTACAGAATCAATAATCGGAGCTTTGAACGTCCGATGGATCCTTCCATGCCGATGTGTGTTCGTGGATACGCTGGCGCTCGAGGTTCGCGTGAGGGTCGGCGCGACGCGTTATGCCGGTGATCGAATCGACGGATTCATCGGCTTTGAAGCGCATGTACAATTTCTGCTCCTTGGCTGCCATCGACGAATTTTTTAGGGCGCGATAGCAGAGCATCATATTGTAGTGCGCATTCAGATCTTCCGGGTCGACCGCAAGCGTCTTCTGAAACTCCTCGATCGCCTCGTTGTATTTGCGTTGCAGGAAGAGCAGGCGTCCAATCTCGTTGCGCACGGTTCGGTCTCGCGGGAATCGGGCGGCGGCGATTCGCAACTGCCGAATCGCTTCGTCGTACTCGCCATCCGCCTTTTTGACGAGCGCGTAAAAATAGTGCGCCTTGGCACGATGCGGACTGTCCGCGGGCAGCGTCTTTTGGACCTCGAAGGCTTTCAGAAGCGCTTCGTCGGCGCCCTTCATATCGCCTTCTCGTATCCGACAGCGGGCGATGTTCACCCATCCATCCATGTAACCCGGCTCAAGTTCCGTAACTTTGGTGAACACGGCTTCGGCTCCCTTGAGATCGCCTTGAAGGAATAAGCCGATCCCGTAATCGTTCCAGCGCTCGCGCATTCCCTCACCGGGAGAAACCTTGACATCGGGTTTGGTTGCATCGGCGTCAATGACTGTTAACGCCGTTTTGTCTTCCGCCATAACCACAATCGGCAAATTGGGAATCGCCTTGATTTTGCCGGCAACATTCGATGTGTCGCCGGTGAACACCCATCGCCCATCGTCGTACCCCTTATCGACCTGAAAATCGGTGTGCTCGGGATCTCGAACGCCCGCATACGCCCACTGGGTGTGCCACCAATTGAATTTTCGATAGTTCAACTTGGCGTGAAGATAAATCTTATCGCCGCAGTCACGGGGTATAGCCAAGCGGTAATGCACGGTATCCGCCGCTCCGGGCGGAATGGTTCGGGCATAGAGAACCGTCCGCGTCGCCCAGGCGTTGCGTTTGTTGATTAGGTTGCCGTGTTCATCCAGCATGTACGCTCGATAGAAGTGCGCGCTCGGATCGACCGGGCCATTTCCGTCTTCGGCTTCCACCAGTCCGCTCCAAAATATGATTTTCCCGTTTTCATCGGTCGCTTTCAACTCCAGCCAGATATCGAACGCGTCAATGGTGCCGGCCGGAAAGCGATGCCCCACCCCTCTCGTCCGCACCACCACGTCCACGCGGACCTCTTCGCCGCGTCTCACCGTCGCGTTGGATTGATTGATCGGCGCCACGATCTTTGATATGTCCGTGAGTGTGCCGGCGGCTTTGCCAAACGTGTCTTCCTCGCCCGTCATGCTTAGCACGGTCGGACGATTCACCGCGCGGCTCTCTTTGGCAAGCTGAATCGGCGTCGCGCCACTCAGCGCGAAGATGTCCACCGTCACCTGCTTATCCCGCAAGAACTCCGTGACGATTTTGAGTTGTTCATCGTGCTTGTTTACGAAGGGGAGCGCGGTGTTCGCGCCCGGAAAACGATGATTGTGGACTTTGCCATCAATGTTGCCGGCGTCATTTGAAGCGACCAGCGGCATGTGGCAATCGGTACATTTCTTGGGGCTTTCGGGGTAGTAGAACGACAACGCTCCCTGATGGGAAACGCCGCTGGATTGCCATTGGTTGTAATCGTCGAAGCCTCTGAACCATCGGAAATTGTTAACCGGTTCATCCAGATGCACCTTATGGCAGGTGGAGCAAAATTCGGCGGCGCTTTCCGTATGGAATGGCTTCATGAAACTCTTCCTGTGGGGCTCCGGATCCAGACGGATGAGATAGTTGTGGAGTTTGCGAACCAGCGGGCTGTCGCTGGCGGCGATTTCATGCAACGGCGGATATTTTATCACAAATCCGTTATTGCCCATCGTATCCTTAACCTTCTCGATGGAATGGCATGCCACACAAGTCAAACCGGCTTGCGCCGCCGGGGTATGCAGATTTTCGCGAATCGGTTTATCCATCACGCCGTTGAGCAGCACGGCGAGGTCATGACATCCGCCGCACCATTTGGAGGGTTGAATGCCGTTGACATCCTGCATGTACATGATCGACTTGCGGTACCATTGATTGTTGAAGGAAGCGAAGTGATGCGCCGATTCGTTCCACTGATTGTAGATGTCGGGATGGCAGTTGCTTTCGGCGCAGGTGTGCGAAGTCAGGAAAAAGTCGGTGGGAATGAGACCGCCGGCGTAGGTTTCGACGGAACCCGGGAAAAAATGTCCGCCGCTGCCGCCGCCCTCTTCGTACATGCTGGTTGGCGGCGAAGACGGATTCTTGACAAGATAATCGGGGTTTGGGCGATAGTGTCCGACAATCCTGGCGGCTACGGAAAAGAGGATGGAGACAACGAGGATCGCGCCCGCGATTTTCGCCACTCGCTGCAGGGAGATTGACGCCTCCGGGCGCCTCGCCAACACGATGAGATGGAGAATAAATAGAATCGCGCCGAGCGTCGTTGCGGCGATGTGCAGAATTAGCAACCACCGATAGGGACGCGTCGCGCCGACAACCATCAGGTATCCACCGGAGGCGACGCCAATCGCCAGACACGCAACGCCAATTTTGCCGAGAATTGGCATAGCCGCGGCATGTCGGACGAGGTAGACGACAAACGGAATCGCCAACGCCAACCCGATGACGACGTGAAGCAGCACGTTAAAGATGTAAAATAGGGTCGGCTCGCCGGAGCTCATGAGGTAGGCGCTGTTGATTAGCAGAGCGAGAAACCCTATGAACGACAACTTCACCCACGTTTTCATCGTTATGACTTTGCGACCCGATTCCGTTTTAGCGTTTCGATTTCGTGTTTCAGAGGATCGATTTCCTTCTTCCAACCGCCAGATCTGTTCGTCTGATGGGCGATGATGATTTGAGGAATGCCAACCGCCACCACGATTAGAATCAGGAGGCCAATAACAAATCCATATACTATTTCAAGTCTTTTGTCCAGTTCCACAAATTGCTTATCAACCATGGCAAATTGCTTGTCAACATTGGCAAATTGCTCATCAACTCTCGCAAACTTGCCATCAATCTTGGCATCTTGAGCTGTAAATCTCAAGTCTATGTATTCACGAAGTTGAGATTGAAGTCGATTCTCGCTTTTTTGCACTATCGCCTCTATCTCGCGGATGTCCTCCTTCGTCAACTCTGCAATCGTCATTGGCACAATCAGTCCCGTCATCAGACTAACCGTTATCAAGAATTTCCACATTTTTTTCTTCTCCGTTCATTATTATTATTTCCAATCGCACCGAACCCAGCCAATTCCGGGCTCACTTTACATCCTGATTCCGTTTAAGCGTTTCGATTTCGTGTTTCAGACGATCGATTTCCTTCTGCCGGTAGGCAGGACTGCTCTCTCGGTAGGCGGTGATGATGTATGGAATCCAAATCCTCACAATTGCCAATGCAAGGATGACGAGCCCAACTCCAAGCAATATATCCAGATATTTGAATTTGTCCGTGATATTATCGTTAGCCGCGACCACTGCAACCATCACGGGCAACATCATCGCAACGAGGTAAATGATGATAATCAGCGCGTCCCATATCTTCTTTAACCACACAAGCATTTGACCTCCCGACTGTTCGATTTATACGCCACGCCGTTAGGATCCAAAAGGAGAATTGCTGCTATTTTACAACATCTAATCTAATTTGTCCACTCCGACAGTTTAAATCTGATCGTTTTCGGGGAGGCGGGTCTCATCGCTAATATATTCCGCTTCAGAATCGTTGCCCGTCGTCAAGCGTAGAAAGACCTCCTCAAGCGTCATTTCGATTGAGCGCATCTCCAGCAAACTCCACCCGTTTCGAACAATCGCCGCCGCAATCTCCGGGCGCGCGTCCGTCTCCGCATCGCAACTCACGTGAAAGACAGGATGGTTACCGTCATTCGTTTCCCGGTGTTCTACCCGATCCACATTCGGCACGGATTCGAGAGCGGCCCTTGCCTCTTCAAGCGGGGCGCCAACCTCAAGATAGAGCGTTTTCCCCCCAACGATATCCGATTCAACATGCGCGCCCGAATCTACCGAGACGGGTCTACCCTCCGACAGTTTGACATCGCCGGCGATTCGTCCCTCGTTAATCACAATCAGGCGCTCGCAGGTCATGCTGGCTTCGGGCAAAATGTGCGTGCTGAGGATTATTGTGTGTTCTTTGCCGAGCTCCTTGATTAGCTCTCTGATTTCAATGATCTGGCGAGGGTCCAATCCCGAAGTCGGCTCGTCGAATATCATCACATCCGGATCGTGAATCAAGGCTTGCGCCAAGCCGACTCGCTGCCTGTATCCCTTGGACAACTGACCGATAATCTGGTTCCGGCGCTCCGTCAACCCGCACGCCTCAATCGCCACATCCAATCGTTCGGCTCGTCGGCTACGCGGCAACCCCTTAATCTTCGAGATGTATTTGAGATACTTGGAAACGGTCATCTCGGGATAGAGGGGTATGTTCTCGGGAAGATAGCCGATACGCTTGCGGACCTCGAGAGATTCCTTGAAGACATCGTATCCGGCAACGCTCGCTTTGCCACTACTCGCGGGCATAAAACACGTCAAAATGCGCATGGTGGTGGTCTTGCCCGCGCCGTTGGGTCCCAGGAAACCGACCACCTCTCCCTTTTCAATACGAAATGAGATGTCCGCCAGCGCGCGGAACGCCCCGTAATTTTTCGTGAGATTTTCAACTTCAATCATCGTCGGTCTCCACGTGAAATCGCGACATCATGAACCGGACGCGTTGCCATCCGTGCATATTCTACCTGATTAGGCGGATCTTTACCAAACAAAAAACATAAGAAGCTGTTTGAAAATGGCGAGATGTTCATGAATGATTACATGGGGCAAGCAGTCTTCGCGTGTTGAAACAAGCTCCCAACCCCCCTAGCCCCCCTTATCAAGGGGGAAAGATGAATTTTCGAACAGGCTCTTAACTTGAGCGACGTTTTTTGAAACCTGACAAAATTTTGGACGTTATCTATTCAGATAAGTGGCGATCTTATCAGCGGTATTCCGATATGCCGTGAATAGCGTCAAAAACAGATTAGAATGTCCGCGTCGAGTTGTTTTCGTCGGCGCGCATCGGGCGGTCAAACCATGCACACAAACAGTTAACTCGCAGTCGTTGTCGGACCTGCATTCACACACGAATCGATCGGGCTATGCTCACCAAAGAGATGATGACAGATCTTCCCGAGCTTCCGGGGGTGTATTTCTTTCGAAATACGTCAAGGGAGATTCTTTACATTGGCAAAGCGAAATCTTTGCGCAAGCGTGTGAGGTCCTACCTTTATAACACGAAACGGCGTCCTGTCAAAATAAAACGGTTGGTACGTCATGCATCGGGCGTTGATTATGAAATCTGCAATTCGGAATTCGAAGCTTTACTGCTCGAGGCGCGGCTCATCAAAGAGAACCAACCGCCTTACAACTCCGCCTTGAAAGAGGGTTGGAAGTCGTGGTTTATCAAGATCGATTATTCCGATGATTTTCCCCGCCTTGAACTGACCTCCGAACAGTCGAATGATCGGGCGCGCTATTTCGGTCCCTTCTCCGGACGGAAATGCACCGAGGATGTGATTAACTCGGTGCAACGCATCTTTCCGGTTCGCACCTGCGAGCAGAAACTTACCCCGCGCCGCGATTTTCGTCCATGCTTAAGTCACTATCTCAAGCGTTGCGACGCGCCGTGCGCGGCTCGAATCAGTCGCAAGTCGTATCGGGCGATGCTTCGCGATGTCGAACAGTTGTTGGAGGGGGACCATGAAGAAGTGATCAAGAAGTTGATGGATTGGCGTGACAGCGCGGCGACTAAACTCCACTTCGAGCGCGCCGCGGCGCTTCAGAAGCGGATTGAATTTATCCAGGACGCCTTCGTTTTTCTGGACGTGCATCGTTGGAAACCGCGGGAACATGCCACCGCCGAATGATGATGCGGAAGATTGGAAGGTTGGAAGGTTGGAAGGGAGGAAGGTTGGAATATGGACAGGAGATTGGAAATTCGAAAGAACTTGAATCGGGGCTATCGGAAATTGACCAAGAACAGAAGAGTGGAAGCATGGGAAAATGATTGAAAGCGGCAAAACCAGCCATCCTTCCAATCTTTCCTGCCTTCCAGCCCCACGTTTTCGGCTTGTAGTCTCATGCCATTTTTTAAGTTGCGGCTTCGGATAAGACTATGGAAAAAGTTGGCGCTCTGCATGTGATCACGGATACGACGATCCAATCCCGATTTACGCATTCTCAGCTCGCGGAGATGGCAATAGAGGGCGGGGCGGATGCGGTTCAATTTCGCCAGAAAAACGGCACAACGCGCAACCTGCTCGAAATGGCGCGGGAGGTTCAAGCCGCATGCGCCAGGCACGGCGTACCGCTGATTGTGAATGACCGGGCGGACATTGCGCTGGCTGTCGGTTCGGCAGGCGCGCATTTTGGACAGGACGATCTGCCCATCTCGGTTGGGCGCGCGCTTCTTCCGCCGGGCTCCGTTATCGGCGCCTCGGCGCGTACAGAAGAGAAGATTCTGGATGCCATTGCCGAGGGCGCGGATTACATCGGGTTCGGACCGATACGCCAAACCTCGTCCAAATCGGACGCCGAATCGCCAAAGGGATTGGCGGCGTTGGCGAGGATCTGTGAGGTTGCCCAATGTCCCGTAATCGCTATCGGCGGCATCGCGGTTGAAGATGTATATGACATTATTCGCGCCGGCGCGCACGGCATTGCGGTCATCTCGGCAGTGTGCGGACAACCCGATCCGGTGACAGCCACCCGGCGATTGGTCGACGAAATCCGCCGCGCAAAGGTGGATTAAGCGGCGAAAGTCCCAAGAGTGTATGGTGTCGGCGGTTAAGGTTGTCTGAACTGTGATTTGTGTGATAATCGGGATTAACGTGATTGAGCGCTTAGTGGTTTGATTGGCTATTGTCTGAATCACGGATTTTCACAGATTAAACGGATTACACGGATTGAGACATTTCAACTTGCTAGTGGTAGAGAGGTCGGGGATTTGATGTCCGTTCCACCGGATCGGGATCGGGAGATCCCTCCTGCAAAAAACGCGATTCCCGGCAGCGTGAAGTATAGTATAACCTACAATAAGGAGGCAACAATGCTTAACACGAATCGGACAAAATTCTTCCTTTTAGTCGGACTTGCCGCCGGTTTGCTCGCATTGGCAGGCGGATGGGCAATGAAGCATGAGGGTAACTGGTACCCGTCAAGGTGGGGCGCCGATGATCAACGCGGCGCCGCAAACCGCATCACGCCGGCGAAAGTTTTGGAAGCGGCTACGCTGATTAAAGAGGGTAAGATATACCAGTTGGGCAGGGTTTACGAAGCGAAAATGCCCGTCTTTGGCACACGCCATTACAGTCTGCGCATTCCGGCGATGTCGGGACCGCTGGGTGAAAACAAAATTACCTGGTTCGAGGAGATTGTCAGCGGCGAACTGGGGCAGATCGGCACGCAATTCGATGGGTTGGGGCACGTCGGCATCGGCGACCTTTACTATAACGGCTTGAACCGCAACGACTTCGTCAAACCCGAGGGATTGGCAAAAATCGGCGTGGAAAACGTCGGCGCTTTCGTGACGCGGGGGATACTCATTGATGTCGCCGGTTATAAAGGCGTGGAACATTTGGAGGGCGGCTACGAGATTACCGTCGCCGATTTGGAGGGGGCGCTTGGGCGCCAAGGAACAAAGATTACGCCCGGCGATGTGGTTCTCATCCATACCGGCTGGGGCAGGTTCTGGATAACGGACAACGAACGATACAATGCCAGTGAACCCGGCATCGGTTTGGGCGCGGGCGAGTATCTGGTTGATAAAGAGATTAGCATGGTGTGCGGCGATACCTGGGGAGTTGAGGTCGTGCCGAATCCCGACGAATCGCTGGCATTTCCCGTGCATCAGCTTATTCTACCCAAGAATGGCATTTACATCCTTGAGAACATCATCACCGAGGAGTTGGCGATGGATAAGGTTTACGAGTTCGCGTTCATGTTCGCGCCGCTGCGAATCAAGGGGGGCACCGGCTCTCCGGGAAACCCGATCGCCATTCGATAGTTATACTTTGCACTGCCGATAATTGCGTGTTTTCAAGCATCTAGTCCGTAGGTGCGGTTTCCAACCGCACCTCCCGTGAACACACGTCGCGACCTCAAGATCGCTCCTACAAACCAACGGCTCTTGTGACTTATTGATTGCGAATTGGTATGAGTTGCTTTGCGGGCAGGGATCGCTACGGCACGATCTCAATTATCGAGAATCCGAATCCGGAAAGGGAGTGGCATTGATGGAGCGCATTTTGGAGCCGGAGGTCATGGATTCCTGCGAGGACTCCGAGGCGTACGACGCCATGGATCATACCGAGGTCAATAGCGCATTCGTAGATCGCGTACTTGAGCTCGGGGCGAGCGGAGGGCGTTTCTTGGATATAGGGACGGGGCCGGCGGCAATCCCGATTCTATTGGCACAGCGGCTGCCTACGGTTGAAGTTATCGGGATTGACCTCTCTCCGGGCATGTTGGAGTTGGGCAATTTCCATACCGCCGAAGCGGGGCTGACCGATCGGATTACATTGGCACAAGCCGACGCGAAAAACGTGCCCTATCCAGATCGGTTCTTTGACGGCGTGATATCCAACAGCATCCTTCACCACATTCCGGACCCGTTGCCCGCGCTCCGTGAAGTCGGTCGAGTTGCCCGCCCGGACGGCTTAATCCTGATTCGCGACTTGATCCGTCCCGAATCGACCGAAAATGCCTTGGCGCTTGTGGAGCGCTACGCCGATTACGCCACGCCTTACCAGCAGAAACTGTTCTACGACTCGTTCCTCGCCTCGTTCACTATTTCTGAAGTCGAAGACATGCTCGCGCAAACGAACTTGCCGGGCGCGGTGGTCGTTCAGAGTTCGGATAGACATTGGTCAATCGAGCGCAATCGGGGGATGCAGCGAGTGGGTGGCGAGTAGGATTTTCTGCCGCGATCAGGAGATGGGATCTCTATCGCACTCGCTATCCGTTCGCTTGATTGTACCGGGTTTGGCGTATCGGTGCGGTTGGAAACCGCACCTACAAAACTGTTTGAAAACACGCAATTTCCGACAGCGCGGAGTATGGTAGTATAGCATACTCCGGCTTCAAAACGGATTGTCCTTAGATGAAAGAAAACAGGAAAAGTTTCGCTCCGAAACACACTCAATGGCATCTGCCCAAAGGCGCCAAGGCGCGGCTCGGAAAGGGCTGGCTTTCTAGCAATGTCGCTTGGTCCGCCGATGACAAGCGTCTTGTGATCGGCAGCAGTGTCGGCATCTGGATATACGACGCGCGCACCGGCGAGGAGATTGCGTTGTTGACCGGGCATACGGGACCGGTTGCCAGTGTCGCCATTAGTCCTGACGGGAAAACGCTTGCCAGCGGCGGGAGTTGGTGGGACAACACGATTCGTTTGTGGGATGCCTCTACGGGCGCGCATGAGAGAACACTCGCCGCGCATAAGGGATGGGTCTTAAGTTTGGCTTTCAGCCCGGATGGAAGCACGCTCGCCAGCGGCAGTGAGGACGAGTCCATCTGTCTATGGAATGCCCGCACCGGAAAACGCAACCGAAGGTTGACCGGTCACACGGGGGGAGTAAGGTGCATGGCGTTCAGTCCGGACAGCAACACGTTGGCCAGCGGCAGTGAAGACGAGACTATCCGTCTATGGGATACGGCTGCCGGCGTCCATAAACAGAAACTCGCCGGACATGCGGGGGGCGTGAGAAGCGTGGCGTTCAGCCCGGATGGAACCCAATTGGCAAGTGGCGGTTGGGACAATAATATCTTCCTTTGGGATGTCAAGTCCGGAGAAGACAAGCGGGAATTGACCGGACACGTCGGGCGCGTGTCCGGCGTGGCGTTCAGTCCGGATGGAAATACGCTTGCAAGCGGCGGCGAGTTCGGCATCATTCATCTGTGGGATGCCGCGTCCGCCACCAGAGAACGCACACTTGCCGGGCATACGAACTGGGTCTCGAGCGTCACTTTCAGTTCGGATGGGCGTACGCTCGCCAGCGCAAGTGATGACAACACCGTCCGTCTATGGAATAGCGCAATGGGGGCGCACAAGCATAGACTCGCCGCGCATACGGGCGCGGTCAGAGGCGTGGCGGTCAGCCCGGACGGGACGATGATTGCGAGCGCCAGCGACGACCGCACGATTTGTCTCTGGGATGCCTTGAGCGGCGAGCTTAAGCATACGCTCGCCGGGCACACGGAGAAGGTCACAAGCGTGGCGTTCAGTCCGAACGGAAGGACGCTTGCCAGCGGAGGCGGCGACAACACTATCCGTCTGTGGCATACGCGCTCGGGCGAGTGTAAAAAAACATTGACCGGGCATTGGAACCCCGTTTTGTCCATTGCGTTCAGTCCGGATAACGAGACGCTCGTCAGCGGGAGCAGTGACACGACTGTCCGTTTATGGGACGCCATCACGGGAATCCATAAGCAAACCCTCACGGCGCACGCTCGCGCGGTTTATAGCGTGGCGTTCAGCCCGGATGGCGAGACGCTCGCGACCGGGAGCGATGACCATAGCGTCCGTTTATGGGATGCCGCTACGGGCAGACTTAAGGGCAAACTCTCCGGGAATACCCAGTCGGTAAGGAGTGTGGCATTCGCTCCGGATGGCCGCACGGTTGCTTGCGGAAGCAAATCGGGCGTCATACAACTGTGGGATGTTGAAACGCGAAATCACAAAATGACGCTGACCGAGAATACCGAGAGTGTCTGGAGCCTCGCGTTTGGTTCGGACGGGTTGACTCTTGCCAACGGGAGCGAATTTGGCAGCATCCATTTGTGGAATATCGTCACCGGCAACCAAGATCGCACTCTCACCGTTCATACCGAGAGGGTCTTGGCAGTCGCTTTCAGTCCGGACGGTTCGTCGCTAATTAGCGGCAGCGAGGACAATACCATCTGTTTATGGGAGGCTAACACAGACGCAACCGATCGGGTAATCGCCGGGCATACGGCCGCCGTCGCCGCTGTCGGGTTCAGCCCGGATGGCGGAACGCTTGCCAGTGGAAGCGGAAACGCGTACGGAAGCGAGGACAATACCATCCAAGTGTGGGATGCGGCGTCGGGAGAGCATAAGCAGACACTTGTCGGCCTTCCGGATCGAGTTACAACCGTCGGGGTGAGTCCGGGTGGCAGAATGCTCGCCAGTGATGGGAATTGGGACAATGATGTCCGTCTTTGGGATGTTGACACAGGCGATCTTACGCAGTTGCTTGTCGGACATACCAAGAGAATCAGAAGTGTGGCATTCAGCCCGGATGGGACGACTTTAGCCAGCGGGAGCGAAGACCATACCATCTGTTTGTGGGATGCCGTGTCGGGTGATCATAAACTTACGCTCATCGGGCATAGGGGCGGAGTGAATAGCGTGGCGTTTAGTCCAACGGGAACCATGTTAGCCAGCGGAAGCGACGACGACACCATTCGTTTGTGGGACGCTGTCGCAGGCACGCATAGGCGAACGCTTGCCGGACATCATGGCGGGGTGCGCACCCTCGTATTCAGTCCCGACGGAAGCACGCTCGCCAGCGAGGGCAGCTCCGACGGCTCCCTCTGCCTATGGGATGCCATCACCGGGGCGCGCAAGCGAAGACTGAGAGGAAATACCCATAGAGTCAGGAGCGTTGGATTTAATCCGGATGGCGGCGTGATCGCCAGTCGCGGGGAGGCGGACGGTAGCATACACTTGTGGTATGCGGTTAAAGGCGAACGAAAGCAGGGGGGCGGGAGCCGACCGTGGAAACCCATTGCAGGAGGCAAAAAACGAACTCTGACCGGACATACGGGCGCGGCGCTGAGCCTCGCATTCAGCCCAAAGGGAGGAACGATTGCCAGCGTAGGCGAGGATGGCACCGTGCTGTTGTGGCATACAGACGCGGTATGAGACGGATCTTGCCCCAGGGAAGTTAATGGCGGGTCATTCGTGGGCATGGTGTCGTGAAAGGAAGGATGGGAGAAGGGAGGAGCGGAAGATTGGGTTTCAGCGGGTTTTGGGAGATTTTAGTGGTTGATTCGCTAAATGTATGTGGCATCACTCATCTCATACAACCAAGCAGAATAGGGACGCGGATAAACGCGGATAAACACAGATTAGAAAATTCCAGTAAATGCAATTGATTTGTTTCTTTCTACAAGGATAGCGCTATAGCGGCATTCTAGCAGTTGTCTGAACTGTGGTTTATGTGATTAAGTGATGGACTATGATTAGGCGCGTAGCGGGTTGATTGGCAATTGTCTGAATGGGATCTCTATCGCACTCATTATCCATTCGCTTGATCCTACCGGGGTGTCGGTGGTTAACATTGTCTGAACTGTGATTAAGTGATGGACTATGATTGGGTGCGTAGCGGGTTGATTGGCAATTGTCTGAATGGGATCTCTATCGCACTCATTATTCATTCGTTTGATCGGATTAAAATCGGCGTACGGACGGGGATTCGGTGACGTGACCTATTGGGGCCGTGGTATCGGTGCGGTTGGAAACCGCACCTACGGAATGGGATGCGATAGATATTTTTTCCCCGCCCGATGGGAACTATGTATGGGGATTTTTGACGGAGAACTCCGCCAATCCCAGACGAACTCTCTTAACTTGGTCCCAATGAGTGGTGGGCAGTGCCCACCCTACAATGGCTGGCTATGGTTTGTGGGGAGCGCTCACCGTACAAGGGCTGGCGCGCAGCGCTGAATTTGTGGAAGGGCAATATCGAATCTGTGGGAGGGGCATCTTGCCCCGACAACCCCAAAATTATACAAGGAACATCTAACCTCGTTGCGAACACATTAAATGCCAAAACTTCGAAAACGACCGGTTGTCCTGATTATTCGGGATGGTTGGGGACATAATCCATACCCGGCGTGGCAGAAAGCCAACGCCGTGCATCTCGCCAGAACGCCGGTGAACGATCGGCTGATCCAGGAATATCCCAACACGTTGATCCGCACCTCCGGCGAAGATGTCGGTTTACCGGCAGGCGTGATGGGGAATAGCGAGGTGGGGCATCAGAACATCGGCGCCGGCAGGATCGTGGACCAAGAGTTGTTGCGCATCACAAACATGATTCGGTCGGGAGCGTTCTTTGCGAATCAAACGCTTGTTCGGGCAATGGATCATGCAAAGAGGCGCGGAACCAATCTCCACTTGATCGGGCTGGCGAGCGAGGCTGGCGTTCACAGTTCGCTTGAACACCTGTACGCGCTGCTCCGGCTTGCAAAGCAAACGTCTGTCCCCCCGCACCGCGTGCTCGTCCACAACTTCAGCGACGGTCGTGACAGCCCTCCAACCGGCGGCATCGCTTTCGCTCGACAGATTGAAGCCAAGATGGCGGAGATTGGCGTCGGTAGGATAGCGTCCGTGATTGGTCGATATTATGCCATGGATCGCGATAACCGGTGGGAGCGTGTGGAGAGAGCCTATCAACTCTTGACGAGTGGCGCCGAACGCCATGCCAAGTCCGCCGCCGAGGCTTATCAGCATTACTACGATCATCCAACTGACAGCGCTCGCTTCGGAGACGAATTCATTGAGCCGACGGTTATTCAGGATGCTAACGGCAATTCCCTGCCGAGAATCTCGGATGGCGACGCGGTCATCTTTTACAATTTTCGGGGCGATAGACCGCGCGAACTGTGCAAAGCGTTCTCGTTACCCCAGTTTCCGTTTGAAACCGCCGGAAAGGATGGGGGCGAACGGCGTATGGGATTTGACCGAGGGGTGAAGTTTGAAATCGAGTTTGTCACCATGACGGAATACGAGCGCGGTCTCCCGGTCAAGGTGGCGATTCCGAAACCCGCGAAGATGCTCAACATCCTCGGCGCATACCTGAGCGATGCCGGCTTGGCGCAGTTTCGTTGCGCCGAAACGGAAAAGTTTCCGCACGTCACCTTTTTCTTTAACGATTATCGCGAGGAGCCGTTTGACCGCGAAGACCGAAAAATCATCCCCTCTCCGCGCGACGTGTCAACCTACGATCAGAAGCCTGAAATGTCGGCGCATGAGGTCACTCACGAAATACTCCGGCAGGTCGCGGCGAACAGGCACGATCTGTTTGTCTTGAATTACGCCAATGGAGACATGGTCGGACACACCGGGTCGTTGCCAGCCGCCATGCGCGCCGTAGAAACGGTGGACAGGTGCGTCGGGTTGGTCGCGGACGCCGTCATGGCAAAGGGAGGCTCTCTGATCGTGACCGCCGATCACGGAAATTGCGAACAGATGATCGATCCGGAGAGCGGCGGTCCTCATACCGCTCACACGACCTACGACGTTGATCTTATCGTTGTTGACGACAACATCAAGGGCTATCCGCCTCGCTCCGATGGCAGGCTGGCAGACATCGCACCGACACTGTTGACGTTGCTCGGCTTGGACCAACCCTCCGAAATGAGCGGGCAGTCGCTAATCTAGAGCCGGTTTTGAAGGTTCATTTCGGTTAAGACATCCGTTTTGAAACCGAGTTTTTTCTTCAAAACTCGGTTTCACCCGCAGCGCCTCGTCAATCCACCCTGCCTCCTCCCGTCCTTTCACATGCGAAGACTCAGGCGCGATTCCCGCGATTTTTTGCGTTGATCTTCATTGGATAGTATCTTATCAGCAATTCTCATTTTGGAACCTAGAGCCGACAACGCCTCATCAGGTTTAAGTTTCTCGCTCTTGAAAAGCGTTATGTTGATTGCATGGTTAAATAAAATCGATAAATCCGACGCATCTTAGCCCTAGAGGGGATCAAGCGAGTGAATAACGAGTGCGATAGAGATCCCGCAGGTTTGTAGAAACGTGGACACGCCAAATTCCAAAGCCCCAGCGGGATCAAACGAGTGGATAGCGAGTGCGATAGAGATCCCATAGGTGTAAACATGGAATTCGCACAAAATCATCAGATTCTGACCCAAGAATGACATCGGATGGGCTCGCGTCCCGCTTCTATTCAGTCTCGACTAGACACGATCACTCAGCAAATTCAAAATGAGAATTGCTGGTATCTTATACGGGTTCAAAATCTAAGTGTTTCGATCAATCGGGGGCGCTCAATGAATTGAGCAACTACAAACGCCCGATGAATCGGGCAACTACAGACGGTCGGTTTTTGTAACATATTGATTCGGAATTAGTATGATACCAATTCAAAATCTGAATGTTACAATCAATCCGGGACGTGCAATGAATTGCACTACTACGAACCCAAGGCTCTTGTAACTTAAGGGTTGGGAATCAGTCTGAACTGTGATTATCGGGATTAACATGATTGTCAGTGTGTGTGCTGCTTGTGATGAGTAGGGAACAACGATCGTTGTTCCCTACAGAAGCGCGTAAGTCTTTATGCCGCTGCTGTAAGCTACATTGATGCCGGGAAGAAACCGAGTTTTGAGGAAAAAACTCGGTTTCGGTTGAACCATATATTTAGTGAATGTCTTCAATTGGGAGTGTTTCGATTAATGACATCCAATGTGCCGAATTTTGTTCAGCAAGACTTCCTCACGCAGAACAATCTGGCAGAGTTACATAGAAACTCGTTTGCGGTAGAGGATTCCGATTTTCTTTCAAACCAACTCATTACATATATTGGCAATAAACGCGCACTGCTAGGTCATATTGGCAAAGCAGTCGCGCACGTAAAGCAACGAGTCGGCAAATCACGCCTTCGCATTTTTGACGCGTTCAGCGGTTCCGGCGTAGTCTCCCGTTTCATGAAGGCACATGCATCGTTTCTCGCGTGTAACGATTTTGAAGACTACGCGGCGGTAATTTCACGGTGTTTTCTGCGAAACCACAGTTCGGTTAATTTCACGACCCTTTCCAAAATAGTCGAGGAGCTCAATGTACGAGTAAACGCCCCGATGACCAAAGGATTTATCGAAGAACTGTATGCTCCAAAAGACGAGTCGACGATTACAACAACTGACAGAGTTTTTTATACTCGCAGTAATGCCCGGCGTTTGGACAACTACCGCAGACTGATTGATGAATACCCTTCAAAGTATCATGAGTTGCTGCTTGGGCCACTTCTTGGCAAGGCGTCCGTCCATTCAAATACTGCCGGAATATTCAAAGGGTTTTATAAGAATCGAATTACCGGAGTTGGACAGTACGGCGGGACGAACTCTGATGCCCTACGCCGCATAAAAGGCACGATTGAACTTGAAATGCCGGTATTAAGCAAGTTTGAGTGCGACTACGCCGTCTATCATGATGACACCAACAAGATTGCAGGGGAATTGAACAATCTTGATTTGACGTATATCGATCCGCCTTACAATCAACACCCCTACGGTTCAAATTACTTCATGCTCAATCTGCTAGTTCATTACAGGAAACCGGACAAAGTCAGTCGGGTATCGGGCATTCCGCAGAACTGGAAGCGGTCCGGATACAATGTGCCCGCAACCTCAAAACGTTTATTTCATGAATTGCTGCATACAATCGATACGCGTTTTTTTCTAATTTCTTTCAATAACGAGGGATTTATTTCCCCAGACGAAATGCGGACTATGCTTCAAAGAATGGGAGATGTCGAAGAGTTTGAAATTCGCTATAATACGTTTCGCGGATCAAGGAACCTAAAAAACCGCAATATTCATGTCACCGAACAGTTGTTTCTTCTTGAAAGAAGGTAAAACACCAGCAATTCTCATTTTGAATCTGTCGAGTGATTGTATAGACAGCAGGGGAATCGCCCCTGATTTTTGGCATAAGGAAGATTGGAAGGATGGAAGACGGGAAGGGTGGAAATTTTCCGTCCACCCATACCTCAAGCCAGATGGTTATATATAACCCGCTGGATTCCCAAATACAATGGTCGTACTGTTGGGTTTCACTACGATTTTGGGGGGTTAGCGGTATCGGTATCTGGGCGCGGTTATCCTGTGGACGGGTCGTTCTTGATGTGCCGTTCAACACAGCCTACGGACTTCGTAGATGGGGAAGGAAGAGCAGAAGGATGCAAAGGCGGAGGGTGGGCGTTCCCCCAAGATTAGCGTTCTGTTTCTCTACACGGCACGCAGCCTGCCCGCTCGGTCTGGGTTGGCGAATCCAAACCGGCGGGCTAAAGACTTACGGGATTGGCATGAACGGACTTATCGCTCGTCACCGTTCATGCTCAAAACGCGGGCGAAGGCTTCAAAGGATTCGGCGCGCAAAGCCTCGCGGTGCAACTCTTCAAGACATTCCAGATCTTGGATTTTTTCTACCGCGGATCTAAGGATTTGAACCGCGCCCTCGTCAAACCGAGATTCGAGCACAGCAAAGAGGTTCTTGGTAGCGTTCTGTCGCGCGCCCTGCTCAGCGCCCTGTTGGATTCCTTGTTGGATTCCCCGTTGGTAATGCTCTTTTCCCTTTGTCTCATCAAAGTATTCGTCAAGGTATTCGAAAAACGAAGATTCTTGCATAATTTCCTCCGAAATAAATCCGCTGATTGTCTGCTTGGGATGAATCAAGCCGCCCATGATCCATTGCGACACCAGAAGATTGCTCCGAATGTTTGTGGGCAACGAGAGCGCTTTTGTCCTTTCGTTGCATTGAATCGCCCATTGCAACCCATCCATACCGGCCGGCGGCTTCATCAACGGCGCAAACGGCGTTAACCCCAAGTTTTCTTTATCAAAAACTCCTTTGCCGTCAACTTCAACAAGACGTATCACTTTGTACTCGACGATGAACCGGTGGTTCGGCAGCTCTTGCCAGTAGCCGCCGGGGTCATTCCGACCGGCGTCGGGACGGAGATAGATAACGTGAGAAAGGATGGGCAAACCGTATTTTTCGTAGCATCTGCCGAGATAGCCTACGTTGCGCCGCGCCATATCAAGAGGGGAGCTGTCGCCCACCTGAAATTCAATGTGCACCAAAACGTCCTTGTCACCGATCCGCGTCTTTATGAGGCCGTCCATACGGCGGACTTCAACGGTGGCGAATTCGCTGTCCAAAAGTGCAATAAACGTGAAATCGTCGCGTTCCAAGATTGCCCGCAAGATGTCATTGGGGTATTTCCGCAAGGCATCTTTCGCCACAATATCGTATCGATGGTGCCGCAGAGACTCGTAGTCGAGTTCGGGCGGTTCTTTTATGTACGTCATACCGGTATTGTACACTAGTGTGCGGATGAATTTCAACCCAATTCACAGGTCATCTCAGGGGAATTGCATCTAATTTTCAGAATAGAGTAGACAGAATAGTAGTCAAATACTTGTCGTCCCATGCGGCTTTGAGTCGTTTGTTGGCAACCCCAAGTTTGGTCGACTTCTCGGCTTTGAGTAGATTGAGCGCGATGCGTCGGACAATGGCGAGGTTTTCGGCGGCATTGCGTGTACGGACTCTCGACGCATCTTCACGGAAAGCGACATCCAACACCCAATGGCATGAGTTTTCAATCCGCCAGTGTCGTCTGGTGGCTTCAAGCAACTCTGCCGCATCACCGGGAAGCGAAGAAATGTAGTAGCGTGTCTTGCAGGTCGTCTCTTGGTCGATTTCACGCCAAGCGGTGACTTTGATGACCGAATTGAGATTAACGAAGTTTTCAGTTCCTCTGAGAGAAGAAATTACACCGGGATCCGCAATCACCTCAGCCTTGCGGGTTTCAATGCGTCCATGGCTGCCATCAATTGTTTGATTCGAGTCGATGTGAATACCTTTTATCTCCTTCGTCAAGATACCGTCAAAGAGAAGTTTTACATCCTCATGCAACTGTCCTTGATTGGCTTTAAGCGCCAAAACATAGTCGGCGTTTGAATCCACAACAGTCTGGGCAATGTTGGTTTGACAACCCATCGCATCCGTCGTAACAATGCACCCTGAAACCTCCAAAATCTCAAGCAACTCGGGAATGGCTGGAATCTCATTCGACTTGTCGGCAACTTTAACTTGTCCTAGCGCCACGCCTTGATGACACGCCCAAGCGCTAACCAAGTGAATTGCCGCTTTGTTGTTCTGCGTATCATAAGAACGACGAAGCTGCTTGCCATCAACCGCAATTACTTCGCCTTGCGTTACTTCAATGGCGCTACGAATCCAGTTGATGAAACACGCCTCGAATTTCTCGGCGTCTATGGCGCTAAACACACGACCGAACGTATCATGCGACGGAATGCCTTTTGGTAATTCCAAGAATCCGGATAGCCACTTGTGTTTGGCGTTTCCGTATGCTGCAACGGCTACCCAACTATCGGCGCCACAAATCACCGCGCAGATAGCAATCACAATAATGTCAAGCAATTTTTGAGGCGTTCGACAGTCAACGCGTCTGGGGTCTGGCAATGAGCCGAAATGGTCTTCAATAGAGGAAATCGGGTGATTAATCATGGTCTACTCCTTAAAAGATTTGGCTCATGCAAAGAGAAAGTGCAATGCACGAAGCGTAATCGCTTTCTTGTCAAGTAGGGAACCACGATTGTTGTTTCCTACAAATTCTGTTGCACCATTTCCTGACATGAGCGGAAGATTCTACATAAGCATATCCTAAATGCGTCCCATGTCAAGGGCAAAATTTAGATGCAATTCCCCTGGCAATAGCAAAATCGCCTTGACAAACTAGCCCCCGAATCTGTATAATTTAAGGAATTTAAGGGTGCGGGTGTAGCTCAGCGGTAGAGCGTCAGCTTCCCAAGCTGAGGGTCGCGGGTTCAATTCCCGTCACCCGCTTTGACACGGCGAAACCTCGCCGGAACCACGCGCAATTACCCGTGACCTTTGGCATACGATCCGTACAGAAATTATGTCGCTCACGTAGACGGGAACGGCGGATGCCTATTCACGCATATCGTTGCAAGCAGTGCAATCATAATTTGAAGACGTAATAAAAACCGGTGACATCAACGAGATTGCGGCGTGTCCCGAGTGCGACGATCGTAATGTTATGCGATTGCCTTCCGTTTTTGGCGTCGGCGCATCGGGCATCGCAAGCGCTCCGATAGCCGGGTTGCCTGTACGCGGCGCTTGCGGTCAACAGACCGAACAGCCGTGTTCTCAGCCCCAAGTTTGAAAGGAAATCCATGGCTCAAAGTAACCGCCTCACCAAAGAAGAAATCAGGCGTGATCAGTTTGTCGAATCCACACTGAAATCCTACGGATTCATAAGAGAAAACCTGAAAACAATTCTAATTGCCGCAGTCGTTGTCGTTGTCGGGGTCGCCGGTGTAGCGGCTTATCAAAACCATCAACAAACACAACGGGCTAACGCATCTGCCGCTTTCAGCGGAGCGCTCAAAACATATCAGGAAGCCGAAAAGAGTTGGTTAGACACCGAGAAGACGGCAGAGGCACAAGAACAGTTCAAGACGGCCGGCTCCGAATTCCAAGAGGTTTTCCAAAAGTATTCGGGAACCCTTTTCGCGGACAAAGCCCGATATCAGTACGCAAAGACGCTCTATCTGCTAGAGGATTATCATGGGGCGCGAACGCAATTCCAATCTGTCGTACAGAAACACGCCCCCGACAACCAAATTATAGCCTTGTATGCTCAAGAGGCGGTCGGCAACTGTTTTGAACAGGAAGGAAATTACGAAGAAGCGATTCAGGCGTACAAGGAGGAGTCTTTCCCGCTAACGCCGAAACTTCCCATAACCGTTCGCGAGTTCGCCATCGCAAACGCCAAATATTATCAGGCGTTGTGCTACGAGAAACTGAGCCAAACGGATGAGGCGTTGTCATTGTATGAAGATTTGGTTGACCAGTTTCGCGAAAATCTGGAGAAGGCGATTCAGCGGAAGAGCGTTGAACTAATCCGCGACGCGAAGGAACTGATTGATCATATTCCGGAACCCCCGGTGATTTCGGAAGCCGAGCGCTTGGAGGGCGAGGGGCGCGGGTATGACGCGCTCGTCGCTTATCATAACTCAATTCGCGACTATAAATTTCGGCGAGACGTTGAAGGCGGATTGGCCGACGCGCTGCGCAAGCAGATCAGCAGTTTTGAAACGAGGGTGAGTGAATTCATCAAGAATTTGAAAACCGCTCGCAAAAACGAGTCCGAATCGGGCATTAACCTCGCGCTATCTTACTATGACCTGGCTGTCGGGCTTGACTTCGCGCCGTCTCGCAGTCTTTATGAAAAAGCGCGGCTTCAGCGAGACAGGAAACAACTGGCGCATAAATAGTTCCGTGTCATCATCTGGTGCGACGTTGCTAGCAAATGGCTAGAATTATGAGAGAAATAATCTCCGTCCACACCGAAAGAGCGTTGGAATACGACAGGTTGAAGGCGTTGATGAAACGCTATACCGCCTCCGAACCGGGAGCCGCCCGGGTCAATCGCCTGGCGCCGCAGCGCGAAATCGACGACATTCGGAAGAACCTCGCGCTGTGCAGTGAGATGAAACGCGCCTCGCAAGTCGCCGGCGGGCTGTCGTTGGCCGGATTACGCGATCTTGCGCCGATTCTTCAGATAGCGGCGAAACCCGGGGCAATTTTGGATGCCAATCAGTTGCTTGATGTCTGGCATGTCCTTCAAGTTGCCGCGGGCGTTGAGCGATTTATGCGGAAGTTGAAACGTATCGACTACCCGAAACTGATCGCCATTGCGGACACACTCCCGACTTTCCCCGCACTTGCCGAATCCATCCGCCGCTGCATCGACACGGACGCCGAAATCCGTGATACGGCGAGCCCCGCCTTGCGAAAAATCCGCCGCAATCTGGTCAATATCCGCGAAACAATTCGGTCAAAATTAGAATCCATCCTCCGTTCCTCCGCACATCAGAAATCAATTCAAGATCACGTCGTTACGTTCCGCAATGACCGGTATGTTCTTCCAATCAAACAGGACGCGAAGATTTCTTTTCCGGGGCTCGTTCAAGGGCAATCCGCAAGCGGAGCGACGCTTTTCGTTGAGCCGTTCAGCGTGGTCGAGATGAACAATGATCTGCACCGATTGGCTGACGAGGAACGCGGCGAAATTCGTCGGATACTCCTCTCACTCACGGATGCCGTGCGCGAATGCGTTCCGGAACTTGAGACGGCGTTGACTATCTTGGCGGAATTGGATTTTCTCAATGCCAAGGCAAGACTTAGCGCTGATCTGAACGCTGTCGAACCGAGGCTGAACACTCGTGGATTCACGAAACTCATCGCGGCGCGGCACCCGTTGCTAGAGGTTAATCTGCGGCGGCAACAGAAGCAGGTCGGCGAATCTGCCGATCCCCATTTGCCATCCCATGTGGTTCCCACGGATCTTCATCTTGGAGATCAGTTTGGCGCGCTAGTGATTACCGGACCGAATACCGGCGGCAAAACCGTCGTTCTCAAAACGCTTGGCTTGCTCACGCTCATGGCACAATCCGGGCTCCACATCCCGGCGAAGCATGGTAGCGAGATGGCGGTGTTCGACCAAGTATTCGCGGACATCGGCGATGAGCAGAGCATCGAGCAGAATTTAAGCACATTTTCGTCACACATCACAAAGATTGCCGCCACTTTGAATCACATTGAAAGCGCTCCCGACAAAACGGGTGAGAAGTCGCTTGTGTTGCTGGATGAAATCGGAGCGGGCACCGATCCGACCGAGGGCGCGGCGCTGAGTATGGCAATTCTTGACTGGCTTCGCGAACGACATGTACGGACAATCGTGACAACTCACTATGGCGCGCTTAAAAGCTACGCCCATGATAGGAAGGACACCGAAAATGCTTCGATGGAATTTGATTGGCAGACGCTGAGTCCCACCTATCGCCTCCAGATTGGCGTACCCGGAAGCAGTAACGCTATCAAAGTGGCGGCGAGATTAGGGATTCCCGGTTCCATTCTGCGCGCCGCCAAATCAAATACGGGCAGTCAAAACGTCGCGGTCGAGGATTTGATTGTCAGTATGCAACAGTCCCAGCGCCGATTGGAGGAGGAACGCCGATCCCTTAAAGATAAAACTCAAGCGGCAGAGAGGGCATATCGGAAGCATGAAAATCTTGTACAGGACTTGAAAATCAATCGTGACAAACTAACACAACAGGCTGAAAATGAGGCGCACACAATCCTAAGCGAGGCGCGGCGATTGGTCGATCAAAGCATTGCCGAAATTCGGCGAGAAACAGCCTCCAAACAATCCATTCGGGCGGCGCTGTCGCATATTTCGAGCGCCAAAGCTGAGCTAAAGCACAAGCAACGACAACGCATCGAGACCGAGCCCGGCGCGGCGGCAAATCCGCCGAAGGTTCAGGTGGGCGACAAGTTGCGCCTCAAGAGTTTGGATAAATACGGTGAAGTTCTGAGTATTTCACCAAACGGCAACACGCCGATTACGCTTCAGGTCGGCAATATGCAGATGCGAATTTCGTATCAGGACATTGAACAGGCGCTGCCGAAACAGGAGCCCGACAAGATTACGGCTTCCGTCGCGGATGTTCAGCGCAGCAAAATCGATTCGGTCAAAACCGAGTTGTATCTGCTCGGTCACACTGTAGACCAGGCAATCGAGACAGTAGACAAGTATTTGGACGATGCCTTTCTCGCGAGTTTGCCCAAAGTGCGAATTATCCACGGCAAAGGCACCGGCGCGCTGCGGCAAGGGATTCATGAAGGTTTGAAAGGACATCCGTTGGTTACGAGTTTTGAACTGGCGCCGCGCAGCGAAGGGGGAGACGGGGCAACCGTCGTCACGCTGCGGGAGTAGCCGGAAACTCGGGTGTTTGTTCATTTATGGCAGTGTATCTCATACGAGTTCAAAATCTAAATGTTACAATCAATCGGAGGCGATCAAACGAACGGATAGTGAGTAGGATTTTCTATCGCACTCACTATCCATTCGCTTGATCGATAGGGATCCCCAATGAATCGGGCAACTACAAACGGTCGGTTCTTGTAACATATAGATTTCGGAATTAGATCACACATAGTAATAGTGATTGTAGGGTGGGCACTGCCCACCATCAACCCGATCACGTTGCGCGCCAGGGGAGCCAACCATTTATCCCAAACTAATCGGAATGGTGGGCAGTGCCCACCCTACAACTACCGCCAGACGCTTGAAAATACGCAATTTCCAGCGGTGTGTAGTATAACATGTAGATTTCGGAATTAGTATCACACATAGAGCAACATACCAAAGAACCTGGGTGATTCGCGATGAAGGCATCATTCCATCAGATTCCGCGTGAGGTCATTGACGAGATTCGAGAACGAAGTGAAATCGTCGAAGTGATCTTGGAGTGCGGTGTGCCGATTAGACCCGCCGGGAAGGATTACAAGGCAAATTGCCCGTTCCATGATGAGAAAACGCCGTCCTTCAGCGTCTCGCCGCAAAAACAGATATTCTACTGCTTCGGTTGTCAGACCGGCGGCAATGTCATCAGTTTTGTGCAGAAGCATGAGGGAAAATCCTTCATCGAGTCGGTTGAGTGGTTAGCCAGTCGGCTTGGAATGGCGCTGCCGAGTCGGGACGCCAAAGCGGAGCAGGCAAACCGCAAGCGTCATGAACTTCAAAATCTCAATCGTTTCGCCGCGGAGCATTTTCACAAACAGCTCTTGACCCCTTCCGTGGGGGGACCCGCGCTGGCATACTTGAAGTCTCGCGGCGTAAATGACGAAACGATTCGGCAGTCTCAACTCGGCTATGCGACATCGGGACGGCAAGGTTTGGTAAAAGCCGCGACCCGAGCCAATTTTACCATTCAACAACTGGTTGACGCGGGACTAATCAAGAATGACGACGGACCGATAGACCGATTTCGCGGGCGCATTATTTTTCCGATTCTCGATGAACGCGGCATTCCCGTCGGCTTCGGCGGTCGCGCCCTCGCGGACAGCCTCCAGCCCAAATACCTGAACTCTCCCACAACTACCCTCTACGATAAGAGCAAGACGCTTTACAATCTGTATCCGGCTCGGTCTGAAATCCAAAAAACGCGCACGGCGCTGCTCGTTGAAGGCTACCTTGACGCCCTCATGCTCCACCAAGCGGGGATAAAGAATGTCGTCGCTTCATTGGGCACCTCGTTGAGCGCGTCTCACGCCAGCCTATTGAAGCGATTTGCCGAGGAAGTCATCATCGTTTATGACGGTGACGCCGCAGGAATCCAAGCCACCCTGAGAGGATTGCATCTGCTCGTAAAGGAGTCGCTTCGAGTGCGCATTGCCCTCCTTCCGCCCGACCAAGATCCGGATTCGTTCGTGCGCCGCGAAGGCGCCGCCAAATTCAATGACGAGGTCGGAAACGCAATCAACCTTATCGAGTTTCAGATTCGGAGGGCAGTTGGCGAGGGGGCGCTTCGTAACGTCGAGGTCAAAGCCCAAGCCGTAAAAGAAATCGGTTTGACACTGTCAAACGTGACGAGTCAAGTTCAACTTAACGAGTATGTAAAATATACCGCGAGCGAGTTGGATGTCAATGAAATCGCGCTCAGGCGAGAATTGCGGGGGCAAGGTGTCGGCGCGAAATCGAAACACGCCGCAAGCGCCCGTCAAAGCGCTCCTTCTCCGCCAGCCGAAGTTCGGTTGTCGCCGCGAGAGTCCATCGAAGAGCGACTGGTCGCAGCCTTAATTCAGTCTCCGGATTTTATCCCGTACGTTAAAGAACAATTGGATTATCAAAGTTTTACGCAACCTGACTTGGCGCGGGTCGTACAGATGCTTTGGGAAGCAAACGACTCTGAAACTTCGATTGATATCCAAGCGCTCATAAATTCCTGCAGTGATGAAAAGACGAAAGGTATTATCTCCAATGCAATTCTACGCGGGCCGCTAGTTCCGAATTTGCAAGCGTTTGTCGATGGCTGCCTGCACAAACTCAGACAGTTCCTCTTGTCGGACATCGAACGGCCGATTCGTTCCAATGCCCTGACACAAGAGGATGACAATATTGAAGAGCTTCTTAAACTTTCAGAACAGAAAAGGCAATTAATCCTTAATCCCTAGTGATCAATCTGTTATGACATCGGAGTCCGTTCTTTCGCGATGCGGCAGTTCTGTTCATAATGGGAGCGCATACCTCATTTAACTTGTCTTGCGGCAGTCATTAGATCGGACGCGGAAGGGCAATTCAACCAAAATGAGAAATAATGCAATCAATTTCGGTAAGGATGAAGGGTATTTGGAATACGGGGACTGTCCGGAGGCAGCGTCAGATAGTCTTGACGAATTGCTCCAAGTCCATGTTGATGCAATTAACTTGTCTGCCGGCGCAGATGACCTCAATGAAGGGGATTTTACAAAAATGGATTTCAAAGCTAATGGCACCGCGGTTGATTTATATGAAAATGAACTCAATGAGAATGAGTATCTGTTTGATTCGGATGATCCAATCCAGTCCGGCAAAATGGAGAGGTACGAGGACCCTGTCAAGGTCTATCTGCGCGAAATGGGACGAGTGCCCTTGCTATCCAAACAACAGGAAACGGAACTATCCAAGAAAATCGAGGAGGGGCATCGTGTTGTGCAGAAGGTGATCTTTGCGACGCCGTTAGCGCTGAACGAGATTATAGATGTTCTTGACGCAATCTTGGCTTTGGATGGCGAAAAGAAAGCGACCGATGTCGTTGATATTACCGTGTCGGCGACGTCAGGCAGCGCTAAAGAAAACATGATCCTCGAGGTCATTGAGTGCAAGGTGAACCGTCTGAAAGAGCTGCGCGATGAAATTCGCTGTCAAGAACGCAAGTTGAATTACGATGTGCTTACTCCGGATGAAACCGAGCGGTTCCAAGTCGAGTTGAAGGCGCAGCGTGAAGACGTGGTCGCTACTCTTATCGGGTTAAAGATTGATTCGGAGGAAATCAGCGCCATTTCAGGAAAGTTAAAAGATGCAATTAAGCAGATTTCCGATTTGGAGGGGAAAATTGGCGAGATTGAAGCTAACGGTGGGCAGTGTGCCTATCAAGCGCAACTTGCCATCGCCAAGTTGGAGCTTCAGGTGGGCCTCCCGCGTGAGCGGGTTCAGGAGATTTCCCGAAAGATTTCCGAGGGAGAAGCAATCGCCCAAGACGCCAAAATGACGATTGTCGAATCCAATCTGCGACTGGTTGTCAGCATTGCAAAGAAATATAAAAATCGCACGCCGGGGTTGGTTTTTCTTGATTTAATTCAGGAGGGGAACATCGGCTTGATGAAAGCCGTGGATAAATTCGATTATCGGCGCGGTTACAAATTTAGCACGTACGCGACGTGGTGGATTCGGCAAGGAATCACGCGCGCCATTGCGGATCAGGGCCGCACCATACGTATTCCGGTACACATGATAGAAACGATACATAAGTTGCATCGCGTGTGTCGACACTTGGTTCAGGAAAAGGGGCGCGAGCCGACTCCCGCTGAGATTGGCGAAGAAATGGCGCTTCCAACCGAGAAGGTAAGGCAAGTTTTGCGAATCGCGCAAGAACCAATTTCATTGGAAACCCCTATCGGTGACGAGGAGGACCGGCACCTGCGAGATTTCATCGAGGATCGAGATTCAATATCACCGATTAATCAAGCGGCATTGACAATGCTCAAGGAACGGGTCGCGGAAGTATTAGAAACCTTGACGGACCGCGAGAAAAAAGTTCTCCGCATGAGATTTGGCATGGAGGACGGTTCGCCGCGAACCTTGGAGGAGGTTGGCGTAAAATTCAAGGTCACGCGAGAAAGGATTCGTCAAATCGAAGCGAAAGCATTAAGAAAACTACGTCATCCGAAACGCAGCCAACAGTTACGAGGGTTTCTCGAGTAGCGCGTTGTTCATGAAACTATATTTGTAGGGTGGGCAGTGCCTACCAGCCGTTGAACGCTTTTCTGTTGCGGAAGAAACCGAGTTTTCAGGAAAAAAGGGATCTCTATCGATCAAGCGAATGAACAATGAGTGCGATAGAAAATCCTACTCACTATTCATTCGTTTGATCGGTTTCAAGGCATAGGGCTTCACCCAAAATGAATTATCAAACAGGTTCTTAATGATTAGATGCGTTTCCTTGATCTCCCGAAGAAATCGCCTTGACAATTGCGCCCTCAACATTTATAATTATGGCGCGATTGAAAGTGGGCCCATAGCTCAGTCGGTCAGAGCAGCCGGCTCATAACCGGCTGGTCCTAGGTTCGAGTCCTAGTGGGCCCATCTGCTCCCCCCGCTTCACTTTGCATATCTCTTCCAGTCCACCCGTTTCCGATGGGGCGTTAGCTCAGGGGTACGAGCGCTACCTTCACACGGTAGAAGTCACTGGTTCAAATCCAGTACGCCCCACCACTCCACGTCAAGAATTGGCGCTTACGTGATTTCATTGCAATAGGGCAGGGCTATTGCAGGGAATAACGATCGTTATCCGTACAACTCGCCCACGTTCTTTGGCAATTACCCGCGGATAGATATTTTTTGAAACTCGGAATTGAAGAAAGATGAACGAAGATGGAAGAATTAATCAAGATTCTAGACGCACTTGAAAAACTATTCCTCGCCGCCGGCAAATGGCACGGATTACTGCTGGGAATTGTGACCATCGGCGGGCTGCTTGTTCTGAAAGCCTTGTTGACGCGCCCGATAAAAGCCTACGTGTATAAACGGGCTTTAAAGCAGGAGAACGCCGCGAACTTCATGACAACGTGGAAGTTCGCCTGGTTTGTTGTCATAGCGATCCTCGGCATAATCGCCTTTAGCGGTTCAATCGGAGCTCTAGGCATTTCGGTCGGTTTCTTTGGAATGGTATTGGGGTGGTCGTTGCAGGCGCCTGTTACCGGGATTGCCGCATGGCTCATGCTGATACTCAAACGCCCCTTCAAGATAGGGCAAAGAGTCATTATCGCGGGCGTCAAGGGTGACGTGGTCGATATTACGCTCACGCATGTGATTCTTAATCAAGTCGGCGGCACGGTTGCCGGTGAGGAGAGATCGGGACGCGGCATACTCATTCCAAATGCCATCTTGTTCAGTCAAACGATCACGAATTACACTCTTGAAGTAGAATACATCCTCAGTGAAGTTCCGGTGCGAATAACATTCAAGTCCAATTGGGAGGAGGCAGAACAGATTCTGTTAAATGCCGCGAAACAGATTACAGCCGATGCCATCAAGGCGACCGGGGAAGAGCCGTTCGTGAGAGCAGAGTTGTTTGACGCCGGAGTGTTGATGCGTCTGCGGTATAAAACGCGTCCCCCGGATTATGCGCAAAATGTTAATGACATTGTGAAAATCATTCATGCCGGATTTGGAAAGAGCGACACTGTGGAATTCTGTTATCCGCATTCCGAAGTCGTCTATTCGTGGAAGGACCAACCCCCTCCCACGGCAGCGACAGGAAACCTAGCCAGGGATGCGTAGCGCATGTCCGCGACGAGAAGCGCTTGATACGATTTCAAAATCTAATAGAGCCTGTTTGGATAATAGACAATCAAGATTAGTGGGCACTTTTCTGCTACGGAAGAAACCGAGTTTTCAAGAAAAAACTCGGTTTCAATGAATTTTCAAACAGTCGATTAGAGACGATCAAACGAACGAATAGTGAGTAGGAATTTCTATCGCACTCACTATCCGTTCGCTTGATCGATAGAAATCCTCAATAAATTGCACTACTACGAACTCCAGGGTCACCCTTCAATCACGACTCTTGTTTTTGTTCTTCCATGCTTCATATTCAGTCAACGTTGATTCGTCTGGCGGATAGGTGCCGACAATGCTCGCTCCGGCTTGAATCTTCTTCAAGAGGAACGTTTCGCGCGCCTCCGCCTCGACTGCCACTTGCGCCACCTCTTCGGCAATTTGCGCCGGGACCACAACCACGCCTTCCGCGTCTCCCACAATAATATCACCCGGCAAAACAGCAACCTCTCCACAGGCAATGGGCACTTGAATCTCCGAAGGGTGGTGCACGGTTTTGTTCGAGTGCGCGTTCATCGCGGCGGCGAATGCGGGTAATCCGATGTCGGCTATGCTGGGACTATCTCGGAAGGCGCCATCGGTTACGACACCCGCCGCCCCGCGCTTGAAAAGGCGAGTGGCGAGGATGTCGCCCATTGTTCCGGCGCGCGTGTCGCGGCGCGCATCAATTACGAAGACCTCCCCGTTCCGGATCTTTTCAATCCCGACGCGTTGGACATCTTTCAGGTTGTCGACCTCGCCCGCGTTCAGATCTTCGCGAGCAGGTATGTAACGAAGCGTGAACGCGGGCCCCGCCATTTTCATATCGGGACGAAGCGGTGCGACGCCGTGCATGTAACTCCGGCTAAACCCGAACTGTTTCAGGGCGGTTGTCAGGGTGGCAGTGCTAGGAATCAGGAGTTGCCGGACAATTTCATTCGAGATTCTTTCGTTGGACATGATTGAATCTACCTTTTAGTATTAGGCAGAGTTTTGGCGTCTAATACGTTCCGCCCTCATTTTCAGCCAAGACAGCCGCTCTTGGTGAACCGTGGTACGTGAGGTGCTCGATGTAATTCTGGTTTTGACGATTGAGTTCTCCCTTAATTTCTTTCCTATCATCACGCGCTTGCTCCTCAATCCTTTTCCGTTCAATACTCGCGGCATTTGAGCGTTCTCTTATTTCCGTTCTAATTCTCTCTCGGTCGTTTGCGGCTTCTTCGCGAATGGCATTCCGGTCGGCGGCTGCTTCTGCGAATCCTTCCTTCATTTCCGTTCTAATCTTTTCTCGGTCGTTTGCGGCTTCTTCGCGAATGGCATTCCGTTCAGCTGCCGCCTCTGCGAACCCCTCCTTCATTTCCGTTCTAATCTTTTCTCGGTCGTTTGCGGCTTCTTCGCGAATGGCATTCCGTTCAGCTGCCGCCTCAGCGAATCCTTCCCTCATTTCCGTTCTAATCTTTTCTCGGTCGTTTGCGGCTTCTTCGCGAATGGCATTCCGTTCAGCTGCCGCCTCAGCGAATCCTTCCTTCATTTCCGTTCTAATTTTCTCTCGGTCATCCGCAGCTTCTGCGAACCCTTCCTTCATTTCCGTTCTAATCTTTTCTCGGTCGGTTGCCGCTTCTTCGCGAATGGCATTCCGTTCAGTGGCAGCCTCTGCGAACCCTTCCTTCATTTCTGTTCTAATCTTTTCCCGGTCGGCCGCAGCCTCTTCAAACCGCTTGTTCATCTCTGAACGAAGGGGGCCAATACTGTTATTCAAATCGTCTTTGGTCACGCTATTTTTATTAATCTTCAATAGCATCAAAAACAGTGGTACATAAACGGCAACAAAGGACACCAAAAGCGCCACAAACTGCAATGAATTATCCACGGGTTGAACCTCCTTGTGCTTTATGAGCCGAGTCGCTACCGATTTCAGCCTCGTTTTTGCTTACAATGTCAACTTATACCATTTCCCGATATTCGCGGTGCATTACCGGGGTGATTCAAGTCTATCCAGTGCGGGGCAAGATGCCCCGCCTACGGAGAAAGAGTGATTGGCATAAATGGAAACCTGTGACCGCCTGCGCTTGTTTATCACGAATCAACGCCGATTCGGGGAGACGCGCGTCACATGTTTTATAATACCATAAAATCAAGGCAATGGTCAATTATACTGAGCGACCTTAACAAGGAAAACGCATCTAAATTTTCTACTGGAAAAAATAAAATCGGGCTGAGTTTCTGATAATGCTCGTAAAGAGAGTAGGTTGGGTTGAGTGGGGATTCTCTCAATAATCGCTGATCTTGGAGGAGTTTTCGAGCGTTCACTTTGCCTGAACGTGCCAAAATTTGTGTGAAACCCAACATAATTCGTGCATTCTACCTCCATGAGAAATCCTCTACAATCAGATGCGTTTTCCTTGGGCGATGTCAATTTCAATTGACTGTTTACCGCATGACAGGTATAATTACAGGTAGCGATAACCGGAGGGCTACATGATTCAAAGTCAAAAGGGACGAGCGTTCTTTCTGTTAATTGTCTTCTCAATGCTCGCCGCTTGCGGGGGAAGTGGGAAACCGGTGGTAACAATTGAAACGGACAAAGGCAAAATCGTCATTGAACTCTATCCCGACGCCGCCCCCGTGACAGTGGATAATTTCCTGACACTTGTTGAGCAGGGCTTCTATGACGGACTCACATTTCATAGGTATGATCCGGGGTTCGTGATTCAAGGCGGTGATCCGCAGGGAAACGGCAGCGGAGGCCCCGGATGGACAATTCCCGATGAATTTCAAGATCCGAATCTTCGCGCCAAAATGCCGGCGCATGAAAGAGGCACGGTGGCAATGGCGCGAACGCCCATGCCCAATTCGGCGGGCAGTCAATTCTACATTTGTCTCAACCCCAACCCTGATCGCTACCGTCATCTTGAAGGACAATATACCGCATTCGGTCGGGTGATTAAAGGGCTTGACGTAGTGGATGCAATTCGCGCTGGAGATAAAATGAATAGAGTGAAATTGAAAACCCCTCGTTCCCGATAGAGTTGTTATACTGAAATCACATTATCTGAAAGGGTCTCAAAACAAATGGATGAATGGAAACAACTTGTCCGAGACACCGTCGACACGCCGGAGAAACTTGCCGCCGCGCTTGATGTTGATCTTGAACAGATGAGAAAAATTCATGAAGAGTTTCCGATTCGTATCAATCCCTACTACCTGAGTTTAATTGAGGAAGTTGGCGATCCGATTTGGAAGCAGGTCGTACCGGATTCAAAGGAGCTGATTGCAACTGGCGTGGAGGATCCCCTTCACGAAGAAGAGGATAGCGAAGTCGCGAACGTCACGCATCGCTATCCGGATCGCGTCCTTTTTTATGTCAACTACATGTGTCCGATTTATTGCCGATTCTGCACGCGCAAACGCAAGGTGGGCGATCCGGATTCGATTCCGGATAACAACACCGAGAAGGGCTTGCAATACCTGCGCGAACACGGCGAAGTGCGCGATGTTATCATATCCGGCGGCGATCCTCTCATGCTGACCGATCGAAAAATCGACTATGTCGTGGGAGGCATTCGCGCTATTGAGCATATTGAAATCATACGCATCGGGTCGCGCGTTCCGGTAACCTTGCCACAGCGAATCACCCCCGAACTCTGCGCCATTCTCAAAAAACATCACCCGTTCTACATCAACACGCATTTCAACCATCCGCGCGAGATTACGCCGGAAACGACGGAAGCGTGCGGCAGACTTGCCGATGCCGGTATACCGCTTGGCAACCAGGCGGTGCTCCTCAAAGGAGTCAATGACGATCCGGACGTCATGGTCGAGTTGATGAAAAAACTCCTCGCTATCCGCGTGAAGCCCTACTACATTTATCAAGCCGATCTTGTCGTCGGCACGGATCATTTTCGGACCTCAATTCAAAAGGGGTTGGAGATTATCGCCGCGCTGCGGGGTCACATTTCCGGGCTCGGCGTGCCACACTATGTGGTTGACGCGCCGGGCGGCGGCGGCAAGATCGCGCTGCTTCCGGATCCGGTAGTGTCGTTCGATGACAACGAGATTAAGTTGAGGAACTACGAGGGCGGCGTGTATAGCTATCCGAGTACGCCTTTCTATGATGAGGACTGGTAAAGTTTAGAATGTTGCACTTTCTTACAAATAAAATCAGTCTCAATTAGGAAGAATAGGATTGGAAGGATGGAAGAGGGGAAGGTTGGAAGAATTTCCGTCACGCCAGCCCCGGTCACTAGAGCGAAAGGCTCGAAGCTAAATCAATTCGTAAAAACTGCTGGTGCGACAGGTTGAACACTTCAACTCTAACGGAAATCTGATGGATTTTCAACAGGTAGTAACCCGCGTTAGATAACCCAAGTTGCCCCCTTGTTGGACAATGGCGCAGAAACCTAGTTTTTACCGATGTAGAAAACGAGATTGACGAAACATCAGACCGATTTACCTATAATTTAGCCATTGTGAACCAAAAACTCGGTTTCTCTGTTATAGGTAGCAACTTGTGTTAGATATCACAAGTCGCCAACATCGTACGACTGCAGGGGAGTTTTTGTCTCATGACGAAATATATCTTCGTAACCGGAGGCGTCGTTTCCGGAATCGGCAAGGGAATCACGACGGCGTCTCTCGGACGTTTGCTGATTAACCGCGGCTTCAACGTCATGGTGACCAAGATAGATCCCTATCTCAACTCGGATGCGGGTACAATGAATCCGTTCCAACACGGCGAAGTATTTGTCACGCGTGATGGCGCGGAGACAGATCTTGACCTCGGCAACTACGAGCGGTTCCTGGGGATCGACCTTAGCCGGGATTCAAATTTCACGACCGGTTCCGTTTACAGCGAAGTTTTCGCCAAGGAGCGGCGAGGCGAATACCTCGGACAGACAATTCAACTGATTCCGCATATCACGGACGAGATTAAGGAGCGTATCTATCGAATTGGCAGTGACGCCGACATCGTCATTACCGAGATTGGCGGAACCATTGGCGATTTTGAGACGCCGCCTTTCGTGGAGGCAATCCGTCAAATGGCAGTCGAAGTCGGGCGCGAAAGTACGTTGTTTATGCATGTGTCATTGATATACGCCTCGCCCGGCGGAGAAAATAAAAGCAAACCGACACAGCACAGCATCCGCAAATTGCAGGAACTCGGCATCCAGCCGGACATCTTGATTTGTCGCACAAGCCAGCCGATGGATGACGGGATACGCGAGAAAATCTCGCTGCTATGCGGCATCGGTCAGGAGTACATCGTTGAGGGCAAAGACACCGATCTCGTAGAGGAAATTCCCTTGACATTCGAGCGCCAAGGCATGGCGCATTTGGTAGCCAAGAGACTTGGATTGGAAGACCGTCCCTTGACGAACTGCGTGTGGGGGGACATGGTTCACAAACTGAAAAACCCGGAATCCCGCGCTCGGATTGCCATCGTCGGAAAGTATGTGAAGGGGAGCGACACCTATCTCAGCGTCAAGGAGGCGGTCAAACACGGCGGCATAGCCAACGAATCCGTCGCCGATATCAAATGGGTAGATTCCGAAACGCTGATAGGCGAAAAAGATTTGGAAGATCAGTTTGAAGGGATTGACGGCGTGCTGGTTCCCGGCGGGTTTGGCGTTCGCGGGATTGAAGGGATGATCGTCGCTATCCGATACGCGCGTGAAAACAGGATTCCGTTTCTCGGCTTGTGTCTCGGGATGCAGTGCATGGTCATTGAGTTCGCGCGTCACGCGGCGGGCTTAAAATACGCCAACAGTTCCGAATTTGACGAACAAACGCTTCATCCGGTCATCGATCTCATGCCGGACCAGCGGAATCTTGCCGACATGGGGGCAACGATGCGGCTTGGGCTTTATCCGTGCGTGCTCAAAGAAAATACGAAAAGCCGCGCCGCCTATCAACAACCGATAATTTTGGAACGACATCGCCACCGCTACGAATTCAACAACCGTTTTCGAGATCAACTGGAGTCGGAGGGACTATGCTTCAGCGGTCTATCGCCGGACGAGAGTTTGGTCGAAATCGCGGAGGTGTCGGACCACCCGTGGATGGTCGCCTCGCAGTTCCATCCGGAATTTCAGTCCAAACCGCTCGCTCCTCACCCGCTCTTTCGCGACTTCATTCAGGCGGCTTTGGAATATCAGCGACGCTGTAGGACACAGGAATCAACCAATTAATCCACTCATCACGGGCAGCTAAAGACTTGCGGATTTTCATGCCGCCAGACTGCCCATTTTCGAGTCATGGCTTATTTCGGCTTCGGGTCCGAGGTGTATATGACATCTGGCAATTATGCGACTATTTCCACGCGCGCTTGGTACGGCGACGAGGAACTAAGATTGAATTTTCCAGACGGGTGGGAAATTCAAACACTATCTCCCAGAGACGCGGCAAAGTTATCGGAAGCGGAGATTCAAGCCGCGTTCGACGAACCGATTGGCGCGCCCCGGATTTCAGAACTTGCCAAGGGAAAACGAAGCGCCGCCATTATTGTCGATGATCTCAGCAGGCCGACGCCCGCTTCGGAGATTGCCCCTTTCGTCCTGAGAGAGTTGATTCAAGCGGGAGTTCCCAAGAGCGAGATTCGCTTTGTCGTTGGCGGCGGCTCGCATCGCGGGCTCACGGACGACGAGATCGACAAGAAGGTTGGGGCGGAGGTCGCGGCGGAATACGAGGTGGTAAACCACGATTTTATGGCAGGCGACCTTCGGGCGTTAGGCAACCTAGACAGCGGGTTGCCAATTTACATCAACCCGGTGGTCGCGGACGCCGATTTCAAAATCTGCTTGGGGGGAATCTATCCGCACAGTTCGGTGGGGTTCGGCGGCGGCGCAAAACTGGTTTTGCCCGGCGTCGCAGGGTACGCGTCGATATTCTATTTCCACGAATACTACCCTAAGCGGGGACATGCGGTTATCGAAAGATGCGACGATGAACCGGACCACCGCGATGCGGCAGAGGCTGTGGCAAAAATCCTAGGTCTTGATGTCATTGTGAACATTGTCACGAATAGCAGACGCGAAGTCGCCGGCGTATTTGTCGGCGATTTTGTGAAAGCGCACCGCGTAGGGGCTCAATTTGCGCTGGAGACCTACGCAACCCGCATTCCCGATCAGGGGCGCAAAGAAACGGACGTTGCCCTGTTAAACTGCTATCCGCTGGATTGGGATCCCATCCAAACCGGAAAGGCGCTCTGGGCGCGCGAACATTTCGAGAATGCCTACACGGTCATTGTCAATCCGGCCACCGAAGGCGTCTGTTATCACGGGCTTTTTGATCAGATCGATTATCCCCGCTTTGAGAGGCAGATTGCGGCGCAGAAACCGATGCGACTTCCTACGCCTAAAATCGGATCGCGAGAACAAGCGCTGGTTTGGTCAGACCTGTTTCCCGTTGACGCATTCTACAAGCGGCACCCGGACGACATTCTCTTCCGCGAGTGGGACATGCTTGTCACCATGCTCGCCGAAAAACTCCCTCAAAATGCAAAGGTGGCAGTATTGCCTTGCGCCACCACGCAGATAGTCGCGGAGGATGACTAATTCTCTCGGGAATGGTTGAAGGCATCTTCGATCATGTTATACTTTGCGCTGCCGAGAATTGCGTGTTTTCAAGCATCTGGTCCGTGGGATCAAGCGAATGAATAATGAGTGCGATAGAAATCCGCTGGGTTTCCAACCGCACCTGCCGTGAACGCACGTCGCGACCTGGAGATCGCTCCTACAAAAGACGCAATTTCTGACAGAGCGGAGTATATAGATTCGGAACTAGTTTAAGAAACCGAGTTTTCAAGAAAAAACTCGGTTTCTCTAGACACCTTCCGTTGTCATGAGTAAGCGCTTCTTGTACTGCCTGCGATTATTCGACGCGCGGGCGTACAACCGTCTCTCCATCATCTTCAATCAGCGGACGATCGTAGACGTAGGGCGGTTCCAATACCGAGCGTTGGGCTTCTGTCAGTTCGTTCGCCCAATCGGGGAGCTCCGATTTATAATAGCCGCCGGCGAAATGCAGATACTTTGGCGAGTAACGTACCAGCAGTGAGCGGCGTTCTCGCTCCCGGTTTGTCCAAGGGAGCGTGCCGTGAATTGTCGCTTCGTTGAAAATAATCATGTCCCCGGCTTTGGCGGGGATATTGTACACGACCTCTTGATTGACCTCCCACTCCCTTATTTCGCTCGGGCATGGAAAATTCGCCTTGTGGCTGCCCGGAATCACGCATAAACCGCCATCTCCCTCCTCCACATCGGCGAGTTGATATTGCAGAACGACCATGCCGCATCGCATCTGCCCGTTGGTGTAGATATGGTATGCCGCGCCGAAAAACTGATGGTTCGTTGAGCCGTGAAGGATTAAGCCCTCGGTGTCCAGATCCGCCGTCAGAATGAAGGGCTCGTGATCCAGCCGCCAGCCACGGCCGTGAATGGTGTTCAGGTACGGAATCGCTTTTTTGTGTACGATGATTTCTCGAAACGGCTGGCACCACGGCTTGGACCACGTCAGCATTCCCGTGAACATGCCTCGTCTGTGGGTGCCAACAAGCGTTTTGGAGTTGCCGAGGGCGTGATTGTCATCGTTGCCGCGCTTGTCCATGTTTGCGTCGACAGCGGCGTTGAGGTCGTTGACCTCCGCTTGTGTGAGGAAGTCCGGCACAACAAGAAACCCTTGAAGATCGAACAGAAATTTCTCTCGGTCATTCATCGGCTCGTTCCTTCGTAGCATCCCATTATCCCGCGACGGAATAATTCTTTCCACAAGTAACATTCATTCTAGTCGGAGAGCATTTCCTCGATCCAGCGGATCGACATGTGGATAGAATGCAATGCGTCCAAATTCCCGCGCTCCAGAGGAGCGCAATGTCAAGGATGCTCCACGGCTCCGTAGGCGGGGCATCTTGCCCCGCTTGCCATTCGGCGAGTGTTACTTGATAGCACCCCATTATCCCGCGGCGGAATAATTCTATCCACAAGTAACATCCAACTCGTGTCTGCGTCAAATTCCTCGATCCAGCGGATCGACATGTGGATAGAATGCGATACACCAAAATTCCCGCGCTCCAGCGGAGCGCAATGTGCGGCATGTTCCACGCGTAGGCGGGGCATCTTGCCCCGCTTGCCAATGCCCGAGTGTCGCTTACAGCCACATCGGGCAGCCTCTCGAATACTCGTTTTTCGCTCTATGACTGGCTTTTTGGCGATTTTTCGAGCGAGTGTTCCTTCGTAGGGGTTGGGTTCCCCAACCCGACAATCAAGGTAGAGGTTGCGGTCCCCCAACCCATTAGGCAAGGAGATCCCCTCCCACCGGTGATGTTTCGGAAAGGCGTAACACGTGGTCTCTGAAACCGCATCACAAATTCAGGTCAACCACTATGCGACCGCGTATTTTACCGGCAAGGATGTCCTTTGACGCCTGCGGAACGTCTTGTAGCGAAATTATCTGTGTCATTGTGTCGAGTTTTTCCATGTCAAGCTCATCGGCTAGGCTCCTCCATACACGCTCACACAGTTCGCGTTCACACTTGGCAGCGGTTATGCCGAGAAGATTCACGCCGCGCAGAATAAAGGGGAGGACAGTCGTCGGCAGGTTCCTGCCGCCGGCAAGCCCGCAAGCCGCGACGCTACCGTGGGCACGCGTCTGCCGCAGCACACTTGCAAGCGTTTCCCCGCCTACGGTATCAATCGCGCCCGCCCAGCGTTCGCTTTCAAGTAGTTTGTCGGCTGGTTCGCTCAGCGCATTGCGGGGGACGATTTCGGAAGCGCCCAAATATCGAAGGTAATCGCCCTCAGTCTCGGCTCGTCCTGTCGAGGCAACGACCCGATAACCGCGCTCCGCCAGCAGAGCGATTGCAATCGATCCGAGCCCGCCGACAGCGCCCGTCACGATGACTTCAGGTTGATTGGCATCGGCGGGCGCGAGACCGTGATCTTCAAGCGCGAGCCGCGCCAGCATTGCCGTAAAGCCGGCTGTCCCGATCGCCATCGCCTGTCGAGAGGACATTTCGGCGGGCAGAGGCAGAAGCCGGTTCCCATCCACGCGTGCGATGCTCGCGTATCCTCCGGAAAACTCCTCCCCCATGCCCCAGTCGCTGAGCACGACTTCATCTCCCGTCTGAAAACGGCAATTCTCTCCGGGTTCCAACACCGTACCGGCAAGATCGATGCCCGGAACAATTGGCAGTCGCCGCAAGATCTTGCCCTTACCGGTGACAGCCAGGCCGTCTTTATAGTTCAGACTCGAGTAAACGACACGAATCAGCGTATTACCGGCCGGGGCGGGCAACTCGCCCGCGTCCCTCAGTTGCCGCACCGATGCCGGGGCTTGAGTTCCGTCGGTCTGTTTGTCGACGATGAGCGCCGAGATTTGATGGTTTTCCATAGTGCGTTTGTGTCCCGGATCTTCTCTTAACCTTAGGAGTATCGCAAAGTTCGTAGACTAACTGTTCCAAGATACAATCCGGTGACAGTTGGCTACTTTTGAGTTGTATGTCGGCATCAAGCGTCTTCTCCAAGCCTTGGAGCAATTCCGCCGTGCTGAAGTAAGGGATGCACTGGAATATCTTATAAGCGGCGTAGGGGTTCTGTTTCAAAAGGTTAACCTGCGGGTTTTTAGGCATCGAATCGGACAACTTGGAAGCAAGCGGTTTAAAAACCGTATTCACGAACTGTTGATAATTCATGCGGCTGACCGTCGGCTTCAAGTTTTCTTTGTCGGCGATGAGTTTTGCTTGAAGCGAAAGACGGACTTGCCTTGTAATCAGCGCATTGACCTTGATCGGCGCCTCGCCGCTTTGCAGGATGCTGTGAAGGCTTTCCACCGCTCGACTTACGGAGCGTTTTCCAATGGCGTCGGTCAAGGCAAAGATATTCTCGAAACCGCTTTGGTAGACCAAATTCCGAACATCTTCTTCATCGATTTGCGCCTTATCGCCGACAAAGGCGGCTATTTTCTTAAGGGACTCAAAAATAACGTGCAGATCATTGTCCGTCCGTTCCCGCAAAAGGTTAAACGCCCTCGGAGTAATCTTCTTTCCTTCGTCCGCCAGTTTTTTGGATACACTGAGAAATAAAGGGTCCTGTTGGAAAGATTGACCGGATTCCAGTCGGTTGAACGCGACATATCTACCAACCCGCTCAACCGTTTTTGCAAGTCGGCTTCGTCCGTCAATGTTACCCTTGACTGTAAGAATCAAGACGCTCGTCGTTGGAAGATCGCCCTCCAACCACTCGATGAGCAATTCAACATCATCCGCGCCGCCGGCCAGGTTCTGCAAACCCTCCACTTGAGAAGCGATATCGGGTAAGTTGTTCAGAAACCCCAATTCGGGCGGCGCCAGGTTATCGCCGTGCTCTTTGACAAAATCGCTGACAGCGCCCGTGAAGTTGCCGCTTTGCTCGGCAATTTCCAGAGCGGGAACGTCCAGAGCCTTAGCCATCATTGCGACAGCGCGGCGCGGCGCCTCGTCTGCCGCGTCAATGGCGCTTCTCAGGAGGTCAAGCGGCGCGGCTCTTTGAGTTTTTTGAAACAGCGTGGATTCTCGGACGACGACCACCCGCCAATCCGACATTATGGGATAAACTTCCACCGCGCTCAGAACATCGCGAACAGATACGGTGACGCCGTCAAGAATGTCCAAATTGAAATCACGGGCGCTTGAATCATCCAAAAGCGCCCCGAGCATGTTTTTGAGGGTTTCCTCGATCAGGTAGTCTTCCTCGCCGCAAAGCAAGTATACGGGATGCACCGTGCCCGCTTGAATCTCTTTGGCGATATTCGGAATGTTGGGGGATTGCCGGTTTCTCATGGTGTCACAACGTTATCTAATGGAGGCGAATTTCTTTAGTAATTTGACATATTTTAATTTCCGTCTGTTCCCAAAAGTCTGGACTTCCTACTCTCGTAGGTCGGGCTTCCAGCCCGACCCGTCAGACGCGTAATCGTATGAATATGAGTGTAGCACGGCATAACGTTCCTGTCAACGAAAACGGAATACGAGCAATCATTCCCTAAACCGGATAGCCGCGTAAAATCCGGTGGATTCGCCGATTTAGTGGTCGCAGTGCTGGGTTTCACTACGATTTTGGGGCTTTTGGCGGTATCGGTGTCCGGGCGCGGTTAGCTTGTGGTCGGGACGTTCTTGATGTGCCGTTCAACCCAACCTACGGATTTTCACTGGAAAGTTAGATGCGATTACGCTGAGAAAACAAGCCGCTTCGCTTCCGAAAGATTTTTATGGTATAATATCCACGCCATATATTCTGCGCGGTGAGATTTGACGACTACGACTTTGGGTTGTACATGAAAACTGTAACTGGACAGGCAATGAACGAGCGGGAACCAATCAATCTGTCTTCTGATGAAATTGAAGAAATCGAAGAACTCACGCTTAGGTGGATTTTCCAAGCAGTTCTTGATTTTGGAATGGAAGCGCATGAGGTATTCTTGAATTCTCCGGACAGTGTCAAAGATATCGCAGAAGATATCACGAGGGAATCGCTAGACCGTCTTTCCGGGTTCAATGTGCCACAGAGAATATATGGAAACGTCGATTACAAGAAGGCGCGATATATTATCCTTCCAGAAAAAACAGTGAGGCAAGCGCTCTTTATTGATTCAAAAGCGGAGAAGGAAAACAGATCTGCCACAATACAGATGTCCCAAACCTCTATGCGGGTAAGGCAGCGTAGGAGCGGTGGTGTCATAGAGGAAAACGGCTTCTTGCCAGAAGTATCCGAATATGGAGATAAACATTACCTCACAACAACTTGTTTGGTGCACTTCAAGTACGATGATGAAATGGGTATACATCATTTGAGAGAGGTCAAAATAACGGTAATTCCTAACGGACAATTGCAGCACAGATATAATCCAACGATTGATGATGGAATTTGGCTTGCAGGTCGAAACGCGCCGACCCGCGGAGAGGATTTTAGAGTTCGCGTCAGTTTTGCCAAACTGAGACAAAAGACTTCGTGGCGAGTTCAAGCTATACAGTACGATGAGATTGAAGGAGTGTGCAGGGGAGAATGGCAAGCGTAGGCACTGAAATATACCTCAAGGAAAACCAAATTTATCACGGCGACTCGAGAGCATTATTGAAGAAGATCAGACCCGATTCCATTGCGCTTAGTGTTTGGTCCCCGCCGTACTTCGTCGGGAAAGCGTACGAGAAAGACATGTCTCTTACCGCGTGGAAAGCCTTGCTACGAGAAGTCATAATGCTGCATTTCCCGATTATTAAGCCGGGAGGGTTTTTGGCTGTCAATATCGCGGACATCTTGTGTTTTAAGGATGAGTCCATGCCAAAAATATTGGCGGAGAATGTATCTCGAAGACAAGTCAGCGTGACCAAGGAGCAAATTCTGGAGGTGAAGAAAAGACATCCGAATTGGAACAGATTTGAGTTGGCGGGACATTTTGGGTGTAGTGAACAAACCATTGATAGGCGATTGAACGGCAATAACGTCAGGGGCGGAAAATACCAAACGCAAACGCGGGTTTTTTTGGTTGGCAACCTGATTGAGGAAGCCGCCAATGTAGCAGGTTTTCACTTGTACGATCGGCGCGTCTGGGTAAAGGACGCGGCTTGGGAAAATTCAAGATGGCATACCATCTCTTATCGATCTGTCGACGAATTCGAGTATATCTATGTGTTCTGGAAGCCGGGCATTACCAAAGTCGATCGTCTCCGACTAACGAAGGAAGAATGGGTGAACTGGGGTTCGAGAGCGGTTTGGGAAATCTCGTCGGTTCGCAGTAATGCCGATCATGACTCCAAGTTTCCGGTTGAACTTCCGAGAAGAGTTATAAAGTTGTTCTCGGAAGCCGATGACATTGTGCTTGATTGCTTCGTTGGCAGTGGAACAACCGCGATAGCGGCAATTCGCGAAGGCAGAAGATATATTGGAATTGATAAGGAAAAAAAATCTGTGGAGATTGCGCTCAATTCTGTTTCATCCTTCAAAGATTATGGGAAGTTGCCTCGGCAAATAGATTTATTCATCCGGGAAGTCGAAGAGGAATATCACAAGAAAACTTAGACCGAATTCACTCGCTTGATAGTGGCGATTCGGAAATCGCTTGTACAGAGGATTCACAGGTCGCGACGTGGAAATCGCGCGTCTCCGAGATTCCGTCGCTTTTTCGCGTATTTGTCTGTCAAACGCGGCGCGTATAAAATAACTCGCAATCCCGAAGATCCCGCCGATGGTGACGAGGAATAGCGAGGTGTAGGTGAGGAAGATTTTGTGGTGGAGTTTGATGGTCTGGTAGTCCTTTCCGTGACATCAATTTTGAGGTATCATACCCCAACGTCTTGTCCTCGTCGCGTTTTTCACATGACAATTATCTAGATTGTAGCAATATGACGATGTCCTCTGGTAACTGCACGCCGTTTTTTCGTTCAAAGTCAGTGACATTTCCATACCCTCGATGAAATACGGCGACGATATCTATACCCTTGTTCTTTGCTGTATTCAAGTCAGATTCGGCTTTTTCCCAGTCTGCCATTTGTAAACACATCAATCCGCGATTGTAATATGCACCGCCACAATCGGGATTTAATTCTATAGTTTTGCTATAGTCTTTTAAGGCGCAGTCCCGTTTGCCGTTTTTATCGCGTGCGTTTCCACGATTGTTGTATGCTGCGGCATGGTTAGGTTTGATGTTTATAGTGGTGCTAAAGTCTTCAATGGCAAGGGTATATTCACGCTTGTGGTAGAATGCTATCCCGCGATTATTATGAGCTTCGGGCCAGTCGGGTTTCAGTTCAATCGCTTTGTTAAAATCTTGAATGGCATGGTCATATCTGGCCTGATCGGTATAACTTAACCCACGGTTGTAATGAGCCTTGGCATAATCAGATTGGAGTTCGATTGCTTTATTATAATCTTGAATCGCACAATCATTTTTGCCTAACTTTCTGTAAGAGTTTCCGCGATCATTATAGGCTTTCACATCGTTGGGAGAAAAATTAATTACAACGCTAAAATCCTCAATCGCAGACTTATATTCTCCCTCGTGGTAGTATGCCAACCCTCGATTGTATTGAACGTCGGCCCAATCGGGTATCATTTCCAACACTTTATTGTAATCTTGAATTGCACGGCTATATTCTCCCTTCTCGTAATAGGTCAGCCCGCTGAAGAACTTCGTGTAAGCACTCTGATGGTGATTCTGATTTATAATGAATCCATGAAGGTCGTTGTAGATAGTTTCAGTATAAATGCCGTGGTGCTTTCTCAAGTAGTCTAACATCGGGCTTTTGAGGTATCGAGGAATGCTGATTTCTTTGTCTGGATTAATGAAGCCCTCGGGAGGTCGTACGAATATGCTTTTCTGGGCGATGACGCGATTTTGAGGGTACCGTGGCGTCGTCACGCGGAATTTTCGCTTAATCGCTGCAGTTTGCTTGAACAAGAGAACTCTTCCGTCTTCATCGCTAGAACCATCGCAGGCAAAGAAGAGAGCAATCAGATAATCGGTCGTAAAGTCTATGAGGTTCGTCTTGCCACCGTAGTGCTGGAGTTGCGTTAAAATCTGAAAATCGTCGCCTTCTTCGGCATATTGTTTGGCATCTTCTAGCATGTAATCTTGGGCAATCTCTATCTGAAAGTGCTCCGCCTCAATATCACCTTCATAGTGCCGATATAGGTTTGAAGAGACTTTGTCATAATGTTCAGGTTCACCGCGATAAATGTAGTCGCCATCTTCAGATCTTCTCGCTATCTCACCGATTTTCCTATGGATAGTATCAATATCGATTTCGGAATCGGGTCGGTCCCGCTCAATGACTTTTCTCGCCGCGGTCAAGTTTTGCTCGGATAGCTTCACCAATTTTTCAAAAACACACGCTAGTGCTGGGATATCAAATTGGTGGTCCCCGCTTTCAGTCCCGTATCCGTTCGTATATTTATCGAGGTTTTTGAGTAGGTTGCCAACTTCACATTCAGCCTCCTCGATCCATTTCTCTATTTCGCGTTGGGTCTCTTGCCGGAGCCTCTTGTGTGTTTTCTCCACGCCATCCTTTTCTCTCGGCCATTTGTCTGCGGCAACTAATAGCGCCTTATAAGCCATCTGAAATGCCATGGCTGCACAAGCACACGCGACCGTCAACTTGTGATCTTTGGCATAGATGTTTTTCTGATGCTCTGCGCTTTCGCTATTCAATTGTCCTGCCAATCTAATCCATTCTTGGGCGTCACCCAGCCACTTTGTTGCAGTGTCCAAGTCTGCCTCTCGTTTGTTCTTCTCATTGGCATTGTTGTCCATTTGATTTTAATCTCCTAGAAGCAATTGAGTGTAAACACTATTGACTTTATCGTTCTGTTTCTTGTGATGGGGAGACAACTTCGTTGATTTTCTTAGACGTTACCGAATCGTATTGTTGTCTAGGTGAGCACAACTTTGGGATTTGTAAAGACAACTCGTTCCATCGGGCGTTTTCGATAAACACACATGTCGTCCCTTTTGGGGCTTTGATGTGCAGCAGAACCCTTGTTTTATGCACTTATGTCTCCCTGAGGTCCTTAAGGCCCGTAGGCTATCAATTGGAACTCTATTGTCTTCACTATTCGTCCAGTTCATCATAGTACTCCCTCCCCACAAAATTACTTTTCAAAAAGACGAAAACGGTGGGGTAAATTCAGGAAGTGGAACATCTCGCCAACGCGGCGCAGTGCAGAAAATGTCTCTGTGTAATATTATAACCCGGATGAGGTCGGATTTTCCAATCGGAGATACAAATTGCTCGGCGCATTGCATTTTGGACCAGTTTCACCTTGCCATTGACGACACTTATACTTGACAATGGCAGAGATTTGTGAGAGTATGTTGATAGTTCGTGATACGCGGCGAATCCCAAGAAATCCTACGCGAGAGAGCGGGAAAAGAGACAACTGACGCGTAGTTTGACATAACCGGAAAAAATCACGCCTTGAGCGCGGAGTTTCAGCATGCCCACACTCGATTTCAAAGGAAAACAACATATCTACGCCCACCATTTCACCGTTCCTCATCGGCCTCTTGAACCTGACGAGACGCGTTCTTGCAACCCGACCGCGAGTGAAGAGGACAACTTAATCATCCATGGCGACAACTTGCACGCGCTCAAAACCTTACTGCCTCGTTATGCCAACCGCGTCAAATGCATCTACATCGATCCGCCCTACAACACCGGCAACGAGGGGTGGGTCTACAACGACAACGTAAATAGTCCACTTATGCAGAGATGGCTCGACGAAAACGGGCCCGTTGACAACGAAGACCTTGAGCGTCACGAAAAATGGCTGTGCATGATGTGGCCCCGGTTGCACCTGCTAAAAGAATTACTCGCCGAAGATGGCGTTATATTTATTTCGATTGATGATAATGAACAGTACCACCTCCGGATGCTAATGAATGAGATTTTCGGAGAGGAAAATTTCATTGAGTGCTTTATCTGGCGTTCACGATTAGGGCGCGGAGCAACAGCCAAAAACACTGCGTCACTCCACGAGTATGTTATATCGTATGCCAAGGATGTCAGTTTGGTCAAGTTTAGAGCAGACACGCGCCTTAGGAAGAGGGAGTCAAAGGAAAGATTACGGCAATGGGGCCAAGGTGATAGGCGAGAAGATAGGCCAACGATGTATTATCCCATTCGCTCGCTTGAATTCGGCGACATTTATCCTATAAGGCCCGATGGATCCCATGGTCGATGGAGGGTCGCCCAGTCTACCATGAATGACCTTGTTGAAAGAGGCATGGTGGCGTTCGAAGAACAACCGGATGGTCGAATTGAAGCATATAGGATTATTCCTGCCGGTAATGAAACCCATACGGCCTACCCATCCATGCTCGATTCCAAGACGGTCAAAACTACAGCGCACGGAAGCCTTGAACTGAGAGACATTTTGGGCCCCGGGAAGTTCGCGTATCCCAAACCGTCAACTCTGATAAGGGAGATTGTATCGTTGTGTACTCAAGATGGAGGCGTTGTTTTGGATTCATTTGCCGGTTCAGGAACCACCGCCCACGCGGTTTTATCCCTGAACAAGGAAGATGGAGGCAACCGCAGGTTCATCCTGATTGAGTGCGAAGATTACGCCGACAACACCACCGCCGAGCGCGTCCGCCGCGTCATCAACGGCGTCCCGGACGCCAGCGACGCCGCGCTGCGCGAGGGATTGGGAGGCTCCTTCACCTACTGCACGTTGGGGACGCCGATGGAAATTGAAGGGATGCTCACCGGGGAGGCGCTTCCGCCTTATGAGTCACTCGCCGCCTACCTGCTGTATAACATCTCCGGGATTTCGCACGGCGATAGGCGGTTGACACCCCAAAACGCCGATGGTCTGTTTTACACGGACGACAAAATGGATTACTATATGCTATACGAACCTAATCTTGACTATTTGCGCAGCAACGAGTCCATGCTAACCCAAGATCGGGCGGAACGCATCCGGGACGCCAGCCGTCAAAACCGCAAAAAGGCGATCGTGTATGCGGCGGGCAAGTATATCACCCAGAAAGATTTGACAGAGATGGGAATTACCTTCTGCCAACTTCCTTATGCCTTGCATCAGAGACAAGAGTAGGGCTTACGCAAATAGACCGGAATGCTATGGCCCAAAAGGTTAATACTAATTCAAAATCAATAAGTTACAAGCCCCGGCAGTTTGTAGTTGCTCAATTCATTGAGTGCCTCCGATTGATTGTAACATTTAGATTTCGAATTCGTATCACTTGGCAATCTTAATCCGTGTAATCCGATCAAGCGAATGAATAATGAGTGCGATAGAAATCCCATAGAGATCCCATTCAGACAATTGCCAATCAAACCGCTAAGCGCCTAATCATAGTCCATCACTTAATCACATAAATCACAGTTCAGACAATGTTAACCGCCAACACCCGACACTTAGCGAATGAACCACTAAAGGAATGAAACGATGCTGGAATTGAAAACCTATCAGCGGCGCGCGCTTGAGGTTTTTGCGCGGTGGTTGGAGGCGCTGCAAGCCGCACGGCAGGAGTCAAACTCAAGGTGTGAGTTGCTGCGGAGTGGAGGACGCCAAATTACCGATGCGGACAGGAACTATCCCAGAATGGCGTGGGAAGATCTGTCGGCGACCGGCGGTGTTGCCGACAGCGGGCGTGAATACGTTGACCGCACCGACGAGGCAAATCGCCCGATTCCGCATATCTGCTTCAAAGTGCCGACAGGCGGCGGCAAGACCCTGCTCGCGGCTTCGGCTCTGGAACGCCTCCATCGGCAAACCGGGTTGACATTGTGGGTTGTGCCGACCAAGGCAATCTATGCGCAAACCAAAGCGGCGTTGTGGAATCGGGAACATCCCTACCGCCAAACCTTGGAGCGGGCGAGCGCCGGCAGAGTCAAAGTGTTGGAGAAGGATTATCCGTTCAACCGGAACGACATCGCCAATTATTTGTGTGTCATGCTACTGATGTTGCCGGCGACCAATCGACAAAAAGGCAAAGAATTTCTTCGTATGTTTCGAGATTCGGGAAGTTATCCCAGCTTTTTTCCGGAGATTGACGATGTGTTCGGCGATGCGCGCCTGTTAAACGAATGCCCCGACCTCGAGTGTCACGGTCAACGCGGTTCGGTCAAGCAGAGCCTATTCAACGTATTCAAGATACTGCGCCCCGTGGTTGTTCTTGACGAGGCGCATAAGGCTTACGGCGCGAAAAAGCGGGAATCCAACGAGGAATTTGCCCGCTCCATCTCCCGTCTCGATCCCGGTATGGTAATCGAGTTGTCCGCGACGCCGAACCGCGGCATTAGCAATCTGCTTGTTGATATTGAGGGGCCTGATCTCAAGAAAGAGGAGATGATTAAGTTGCCGGTGCAGGTGACATCGTTCCCCCATGCCGAATGGCAATCGACGCTGAGTCAGGCGGTTGAAGAGCTGGAACGCCTCGATGCCGAAGCCAAATCGCTCGAAAACAGTACAGGGCGTTATATCCGCCCGATCGCCGTTGTACGAGTTGAACGTACCGGCAGAGATCAGAGAGATGGAGAAAATATCCATGCCGAGGATGTGCGAGACTATCTCGAACACAACTTGCGTGTGCCCTCGGATACTATCCGCGTCAAGTCCGCCGAAAACGATGAACTCGGCAGAGAAGATCTGCTTTCCGAGTATTCCACGGTGAAATGGATAATTACAAAATCGGCGTTGATGGAGGGTTGGGATTGCCCGTTCGCCTATCTTTTGGTGATGTTGGACAATACCCGAGCGCAACGCGCGATCACCCAACTCGTGGGTCGGGTGATGCGACAACCGCATGCGCAACTCACCGATAGAGAATCGCTGAATCAGTGTTACGTCTACTGCCATAACGCCGATGTCGGCGCTGTCGTTCAGCAGGTCAAAAATGGGCTGGAAGCCGAAGGGTTAACGGGCTTGGGTGACGATGTGCTGGGAGGGACGGGGGCGGAACAAGCGGACGCGGTCTGGAAAACCGTGAATCGGCGCGAGCGGTTTCGCGACGAGGATATCTTTTTGCCGAGGGTGCTGCATACGGATGGCGAGAACTGGATTCAACTCGATTACGCACGCCATATCCTGCCGCATATAGACTGGTTGACAATTGAAGCGCCCGACCCGAGCGCCTCCGCGCCTGCAAGCGGAAGGCGGCAATCCGCAACGGTTGATCTCGGCGATAGACCGCCCATCTTTTACGACGACCTGGAATTGCAAATTGACAAAACAGTTCAAGTATCCGACTTCATACGCCATATTTCCGACGTTATTCCGAATCTGTGGTACGCGGCGCTCATTGTACGTCGAATGATGGGGCGACTTGAAGAGGATGATTACAGCGAAGGGGATATCTACGACCGTCGCGCTTACCTCGCTCAAGTATTGAGGGAACATGTCAAGGATCAAGTTGAAACGAAGTCGGAGCGTATCTTTCGGGAAAAACTAAACGAGGGCGAAATCCGATTTGACTTGGAAACGGGGAAGCCGAATTACCGGATGGCGGGCAGTTATGAAATACAACTTGGCTCCAACGACAGACCTCTAATCAGAAAAAACTATGAGCCGGTGCAATTAACCCTGTTCGAGCCGGTATTCGAGCGTCAGTTCGACAACGACTTGGAAAAGAATTTCGCCTACTATCTTGACGAACAAAGCGCTTTGCAATGGTGGCATCGCGTGGCGGCGCGCCAACAGGGCGAGTATTATCTGCAAGGGTGGAAGCAGGGGCGCATTTACCCGGACTTCATCGCGATGGCTAGCGGCGGCGCCGATGAGAAGCGCGTGCTAATTTTTGACACAAAAGGCGAATACCTCGCCGGTAACCTTGACACCGAATACAAGAAGAAAGTGTTGGAAACGCTTGAAGGAGCGTTCAACGCCGCCGGCACGCTCAGACTGCACGAGGGCCCCACAATAAAAGGGGTATTTCAGTTGATTTTCGACAGGCAGCAGGAAACCGACTTCGCGGAGATTACGCCGCTGCTGGCAGGGGAGTTGTAACTGTCATACGATTTCAAAATCTAAATGTTACAATCGAATCCGAGACGATCAAACGAGTGAATAGCGAGTGCGATAGAGATCCCCGCGATCTCCAGGTCGCGACCGGCGCGCCCACTGTAGGAGCGATCTCCAGGTCGCGACATGCGTTCCCCGTAGGATCAAGCGAATGGATAATGAGTGCGATAGAGATCCCGTTTTTTCCTGAAAACTCGGTTTCTTTCCGGTATCAATGTGGCTTTACAGAATCGGTATAAGGACTTACGCGCTTCTGTAGGGAACAACGATCGTTGTTCCCTACACATGACGTTCAACTAAAGACTGACAATCATGGCAATCACTTAATCACAGTTCAGACAATTAAACGACGCCCCTGTAAGAGGGATCTCCCGATCCCGACCTCTCTCTACCACTAACAAGTTGAAATGTCTCGCTCCGTGTAATCCTTTTAATCCGTGAAAATCCGATCAAGCGAATGAATAATGAGTGCGATAGAGATCCCATTCAGACAATTGCCAACCAAACCACTACGCACTCAATCATGTTAATCACTTAATCACATAAATCACAGTTCAGACAACTGCCAAAACGTCCCAATAGCGCTATCCATGTAGAAAAAACAAATCAATTGCATTGACGAGAATCTTCTAATCTGTGTTTATCCGCGTCCCTATTCTGCTTGGTTGTATGAGATGAGTGATGACATATACACTTGACGAAGGAACCACTTAGACGCAATTTTTGGCAGCGCGGAGTACAATCACGCCGAGAAGCGACTCCAAGCATAACCCTCCTTCCAATCTTTCCCTCACTCCTCCCTGTTCCTCGCCTCCAGCACTTTTGCCACCACGGATTTGACGTCGTCTTCATCGACAAACGGCGATAGGATGAACGACTTCAAGGCGACGATCGGCTCTCCGTAACTGGTGCGGCGATAACAGTCGGTGATGGAGATGACAACGCCTCTGCCCGCCATCGCCTCGGAATGCACGTAGTTATAGATTTCGCGGTTGTAGTCGTTGTGGGCGAGCAGGCTGTCGCGATACGCTTCATCCTCAAACTCCTGCCGCTTGATTGAGAAGGTATCCACGCCGCTCGGATAGGCGCGAAAGACCGTGACCGTGCCGAAATTATCCCGGTTCAACACGGTTGTGCCTTCCTGCCCTTCCAGATGTTCGCGCAGGAGTTGCGTCATTTCAACGATATGCCCCAAGATCACCCGCAGCCCCTCCTCGCCGAAGAGTCGGAAGTTGGCGAGAGCGGCAAGCGCGCCGGTTCCCGCTCTGGATGTCTCGAGTGTGAACATCCCGGGGCGGTAGTCCCCAAACTGGTAGAGGTAGGGCATCTGTTCCGGGTGGCGGGTCACCAATCGAAGGTCCGCCTGATTCTTGACGAGAACGCAGCTGGAGATGTACGGCGCGAATCCGGTTTTATGGAAGTCGATGCCGACGGAGTCCGCCAGAGCCAAGTGTCGTATTCGCCGACACGCTCCCGCCAATGCGCGCACGGTGCGCGGACGAAATCCCAGCGGGTTCTCCTCAAGGTCGTAGTCGTTGAACACCGACCATGCCCACCCGATTACCGCGTCGGCGTGAATGTGCGGCTGATAGTCCAGTCGGAATTCATCGACAAGCGTATCGCGTAGCGTCGCGACGCTCTCCAAATCGTCCAACCCGAAGGAATCCGTGGTGCCCAAAGTGGCGATGATGCCGGCGATTTTTTTCCCGTTTTTCAGCGCGGCGCGAGCCTGTTCCTCAAGTTGGGCGAGGTCGATTTCATTCTCGACCGTGGTCGGGATCGTAATCAGATTGTCCGTCCCGATGCCGAGCCATCCGACGATGTTCGAAGCGCAGTAATGCCCGGCATCCGACACGAAGACCACGGCGTCTTGGGGCATGCCCTTCCGCATCGTTCCCTCGCACGCCTTCTCCAAGCCAAGCTTCACGCCGTAAAGCGTCGTCGCGGTGCCGCCGAACGTGAACAAGCCGCTCGCCTGTTGTGGATTATACCCTATCAACTTTGCGGTCATGGCGACCACTTCGACTTCCGCCAGGGAAACGAGGCGACTGTATTCATCCCAAACGATATTCGGATTGTGCAGCGAAGCCAATAGTACCCCGATCAGGCTGGGTATCGTAGGCGGCGGGATCACGTTTTGTTGCGTACGCGGATGCCCGAATATAGTCATTCCTTGAAGGTAACTCACGAGATCCGCCGTTACCTCCTCCACCGAGCGCATGGCATCGGGCAGTGTTTCCTCCCTCGCCTTTTCAAAGTCGGCGGGCGCGAGGCTGCCGAGCATCGGCAGATGCGTTTTCAGCGCATCGACCTGGTCCAAGGCGCGCATGATGGAATGCACGAAGTATGAGTCGTGAATGGAATCGGATACCGGCTGCGGAAACGCGAGCCGGATTTTTTCCAAGATTTTGCGGTATGTCATTTTATGCAGGAGCGATTTCCAAATCGATCCCCTCCCTTGTCGTGGCGCGGCAGTGGCAATCTCCGAATCGCGCTCTTTATGTCTCAACAGATATTAGCACATTCACGACCATTCTTCAATAGGCATAATTCAAAGGGAGTTCGCTTGTTATACCTTAATTGTGTCTAATTGGAATTGCGCCGCGTCAGCGAATCACAATTTGGGTATGGGATCTCTATCAGAATCTTTGATTGTGTGAGTCTTTAGCCCCAGCGGGGCGACAGGTTTGTAGAAATGTGGACACACCAAATTCCAAAGCCCCAGCGGGGCGGCAGGTGGAAAACTGTGTTATACCAATTCCTAATCAATGAGTTACACGCATCAGGTGATTGTAGTTGCCCGATTCATCGGGCGTTTTTGACGAGTGTAACATTTAGAATTCGAATCCGTATTAAGTGCTTGCGGAGGAGAAAACCGCGTGATCTTCGCTCTAAAACGCTTAACTTGATCCCTATGATGGTGGGCAGTGCCCACCCTACAATGGTACCGCAATCAAAAGAGATCGTCGATGGTTGGGGGCGCCGGGAGAGGATTTATACAGGAGGTCGCGTGTTTGAATTGAGGCGAAGGCAGGGATGCATCCAATAAGGTAGGATGCCAGCAATTCTCATTTTAGAACCTAGAGCCGACGAAGCCTCGTCATCTTTAAGTTTCCCGCTCTTGAAAAGCGTATGTTGATTACATGGCTTAGTATAATCGCGAAATCCGACGCATCTTAGCCCCAGCGGGGCGGCAGGTTTGTAGAAACGCGGTGACACCACACTCCAAAGCCCCAGAGGGGCGACAGGTGTAAGCGTTAAATTCGCACAAAACCATACGATATTCCCCAAAAATGACAACACATGGGCTTGCGACCCGCTGTTCCAAGAGGATTCGATAGAATCAATTACTCGATAAATTCAAAATGAGAATTGCTGGTAAAATGCAAGCGAAAAGCCGTACTCTAAAATTTCGCTTTGATTTGCAACCTCGTTTTATGCCGATGGGGGTTGCGGCCGGAGGAGAGGATATTATTTGCCGCAAAATATAAAATTTCCGCGCCGATATTCTCGGAAAGCGAGGTGGCAACGCTTAATCCGTGTCCGCGCGAATTCGGATCGAATATGTCGGCGTTGTTGTAGTTCGATATCATGGATTCCTGTTCAACCCGAACGTAGTGGTAACGCGAGCGCAGATTACGCAGACGCCGTATCGGTCCAGCTTCTACTTCGAACCAATACGCCTTTTCATTGAAATCCGCCAATAGGTTCCGCGCGTAAACGCCTGTAAACGTTGAAGGAATCGACTTGATTTCGGATTCATACTTCGCAAGCCACTCGACGATTCTGAATCCGAAGAGGTAGTTGGACGTTCCCGTCCCCGCGCCGACGCGTGCGTTCGTGTCCCCGCCGCCGAGCCTTCCATCTTCAACCGCTTGGGCGATGTTGTCCTCGTTCCGATATTCGTAAAGCATGGCGCCAAACGACAACCCTTTGAAATGCAATCCCGTAAGAAGCAGTTGTCCCGCGAAGAGATTGGTATCCGCGCCGCTCTTGGATTCCGCCAGAATAAATTGCCCAAGATTCATCCGAACCTGACGAATCAAGCCTGCGTCGTTCAAGCGAAACTGTTGCGCCGCCCCTTCCAACTGCACATCGTTATGAAAGATTAACTCAACGCGTTCAAACGGATTGGGGAATTTGCCGATTGTAAACGTCAGAGACGGACCGGGCGAATATCGGAGGAACAGCCGATCGAGATTAAAACCCTTCTTCGAGAAATAACCGTCAAGGTCCACGTTGCCCGTGGTCGGATCGTCCGTCGCGCCGGTGACCATTCTGAATCCGAGCGCGGCGTGCGAATGCACCGGAAAGTTCCCGCCCAAACGGAATCTGATACGATACCGATAGCGGCTCGGCGACCCGTCCCGAAAAATGCTCTCTTGTCGGAATCTGCCATCGGCGAAGAAATACGTTCCCCAAAGCTGCTTGGCGATTTGAGACGCACCCTCCAGTTCCGAATTTGGGAGCGCGACTGCCTCCCGCGTTTTTCGTCCTTCGGATGTTGCCAATGCCTCACCAACCGCAACCTGAACCAAAAGAACGGCGGAAAGTACGAAAGCGCCGATGCAAATCTTGACTTTTACCATGTTGTTTCTTCCCTTGTATACTGCACGCTGTCAGAAATTGCGTCTTTTGTAGGATCAAGCGAGTGGACAACGAGTGCGATAGAGATCCCCGAATCTCCAGGTCGCGACGATCAAGCGAGTGGATAACGAGTCCGATAGAGATCCCCGCGCCCCCGGTAGGTGCGGTTTCCAACCGCACCGATGCTCCAAGCAACGTAGGATCAAGCGAATGAATAATGAGTGCGATAGAGATCCCACAGGTGGAAAACTGTGTTAACCGCTTGCCGAGAGAAAACCGCGTGACTTGCGTCCTAAAACGTTTAACTTGATCCCTATGCACATCAAGAACGACCCACCCACAAGCTTACCGCTCCTAGACACCGATACCGCTAAAATCCCCAAAATCGCAGTGAAACTCAACACTGCGACCTCTGTATTGGAGGATCCAACGGATTCTGTGTATCCATCTGGTTTGAGGTATGGGTGGACGGAAATTTTTCACCCTTCCCGTCTTCCATCCTTCCACTCTTCCATCCTTCCAATCTTCCATCCTTCCAATCTTCCACCCTTCCACTCTTCCACTCTTCCACTCTTCCACCCTTCCAATCTTCCACCCTTCCAATCTTCCATCCTTCCAATCTTCCAACCTTCCATTCTTTTTAGTCCTACCAGTTCGGATCGTACTCCCAGCCCGAGCGTTGCTTCCCGTAGCGTGTCTCGTTGTACTCCGTTTGGTGGCAATCCAGGCATCTGTCAAAAACACTCACGCCGTGCACCTCATGCGCGTACTGAATGTCGGGAGTGTTGTGGACGTGGCACGTGCGGCACGTGTAAGTTCTATAAACCGAATCGGCGTAAATGCCAAGCCCTTCCGCGTCTTTTTTGACGACGTACCTTCTCTGATTGTTGAGGTCGGTTATCAACCATTTTGCCCCTTCCCGTTTCGTTTCAACAGTGGCATGTTGGGAGATCGGTATGCCTCGACCATCAAACTCCCACTGGATATTCCCCGATAGATTCTCATCAAGATCGAGTTCGCTCTCAAGTTCTCCACCCATGCGAAACATCAACGGTTTCGAGGTATGACACTTTGCGCACGGGATGTCGTGTTCTTGCGTCAAGGGAAAAAATTCGTCGTGTTCAAGTTTCTCGCGCCCATGAACGACGATGGAAACCAATAGAATGGGCGCCAACGCCAAATGACAGCGCAACAGGACGCTCCGGATTCGCGCTTTCGTCAGACTCACCGCGACCCCGCTTCCGAGGTTCAGCCAAGCGAGGCAAAACGTCAGCCACGAATGCCACGTCTCCGGCTTGACGCCTGAATGGATCAGGACGAGGCACAGCCCGAACGAGGCGATCCCTTGGTGATACTTCAACAACCGGCTCCGATTGCCCCATCGAATGAGGCGAGTTCGCAGGATATAGAGACTGGCGATCAGGATTGCAATGGCGCCGATGATGCTCAGCGTATGTCGCGACTCCCCGAAGCTGGATTGGAGGATGAACCCGACTGATACGGCGACAGCGGCGGCGCCGCCAATTCCCATCTGCAAGAACGGCTTCATAGGGTGACTGCTCCTTTTGTGATTCGCTGCAAGAATATAACGCTTGTCGGATACTTCGAACGCATAGCAGGCGCAGAGATTGTACCATATTTTGAGCGTGTTGAAAACACAACTGTCAGGAAACACGCCTACGATTTTTGGTTGTGGATCGTGAAGCATGGAAGATGGGAAGGATGGAAGGGTGGAAGGGTGGAAGGAGGGAAGGCGGGAAGGATGGGAAATTGTAGGGTGAGGTTATTGGCTAGCTGTCACACGTCGAGACGGCGTTCCATTCACCAAAGAAAAATTGGTGCTTGAATTAAAAGCTAGATTATGATAATGTCTAAGTGGTTCATTCGCCAAGTATTTGGCGCTTGTTGAAACCATCAAACGAGTGGATAGCGAGTGATCAAACGAATGAATAATGAGTGCGATAGAGATCTCATAGGGATCCCTTTTTTCTTGAAAACTCGGTTTCTTCCGAGTATCAAAGCAGCTTCAAGTTATTGATTTAATCCACTCATCATAGCAGCAATTCTCATTTTGGAACTGGGATCCTATGAAGTAAGATCAATTGTGAGTTTTTGGGGATAATTATACACTCCCCACTGCCTTTACTGGCAACTGACCACAGGCCACTGGCCACTGCCTTTTCCCCCAAGAAAAAATGCAACTTTATCCTACGCCGAGTGTATATACGTGAAAACTAAACACACATCAAGGTACGATCCCGCAAAATCCAAACCACTCGGACAACTGGAGAGCGAGTAAGATGCGTGACCGCGTTACAATTTCATTGAATCCCCGATCAACCACCCGTTTGACCCGGCTGAGCAAAAGGAAACCATGTTCATCATGCGCTTATTTGCTCGTTGCGCATCGGGCGTGGTCCGGTAAGAAATCACGGATCATTTTTGCGAATGTTAACATCTTGTTCACCTCCGGGCGCGTGAGAAATCGCTTCACCACAAGATCTCGCGACTCGATAGGATGTGAACGCGCTCCCGAATTCGGCGTTTTGTTCACCTTTTGTACCTACTGTTGTACCTATATTTGGGTTCATTTTTCACCAAATACCGCAATAACCTCGACAAAAACGGCATCAACCGCTCAAAATCGGCATTTTGTTCACGTTCATGCTCCGAATTGTCGCTCTTGTTTCGGGGTTCGTTTCTTGCCAAAAAGTTTAACCAATCAGCCATTATGCTTCACGCTATTGTCAGTGTGTAGTTGCCCGTTATGTAGGGAACAACGATCGTTGTTCCCTACAGAAGCGCGTGAGTCATTATATTGATGCAGTAAAGCTACATTGATTTCGGGAAGAAACCGAGTTTTGAGGAAAAAACGGGATCTCTGTCAGGATTTTCTATCTCATACTAATTCCGAATCTATAAGCTACAAAAACCGGCTGTTTGTAGTTGCTCAATTCATTAAGCGCCTCCGATTGATTGTAACATTTAGATTTTGAATTCGTATCACTCATTATCCATTCGCTTGATTCTCTCTGGGGCTAAAGGCAACGCTTCTTAAAGACGGTCCTAGCGAGGAACATGACTTCAAACGGGACAAGGAGGACATCACAATGGCGCGTCTAGGCAAAGAAGAGGAACAAGCCGTTCTAAAGGTCTTGAGATCTGGCGAACTCTTCCGCTACGGCTCGGAGGAATCCACCGTCGCCGCTTTCGAGAAGGGGATTGCGGAGAAGTTTGGCGTCAAACATGCGCTCGCCACAAACGGGGGCACCGCCTCCCTAATTGTCGCGTTGTACGCCGCCGGCGTCGGTCTCGGCGACGAGGTTATCGTCTCGGGATACACCTGGATCGCGACGCCATCGGCAGTCGTGATCGCGAACGCCGTGCCGATTATCGCCGAGATTGACAACTCCATTTCGATTGATCCCGATGACATTGAAGCCAAGATCACGCCGCGCACGAAAGCTATCATACCGGTGCACATGAACGGCATGCCATCCGATATGCCGAGAATAAAAGCGTTAGCCGAAAAGCGCAACCTCGCGGTAATCGAAGATTGCTCGCAAGCGATGGGCGCTTCCGTCAACGGAAAAAGAGTTGGCGCCTACGGCGACCTCGGCTGTTTCAGCTTGCAGCAGAGCAAAATCCTCATCACCGGCGAAGGCGGTGTCGTGTTGACCGATGATGACAATCTGTACGACAGAGCCCGCATGACGCACGACGCCGGAAATCTGTGGGGGATTTCGGAACAATCCGAAGCCGACTTCCCGGGCATGAACTTCAGGATGGATGAGATGCGCGGCGCCGTGGCGTCTGTACAACTGACGCGTCTGGATGATATTCTGGAGAACACGAGAATCCGCAACGCCAAACTCCGCCAAGCCATCGCCGATGTGGAGGGCATCGAGATGCGAAAACGACACGATGCGGATGGCGATTGCAATATCTCGGTCGCGTTTTTCCTTCCGACGCCGGATCTGGCGGTCAAGTTCGGCGAGGCAATGGGCAAACACGGCGCCCCCGCGGGGCCAATGTACACCCACGGGAACGGCGACAGGCACGTCTATTCAAACTGGAACTACATCCTTGAAAAGAAAACCTACCATCCCAACGGGTTGCCGTATTCGCATCCCGCTTATGAAGGCAAAATCCATTACTCCGATCGAATGTGCCCGAAGACGCTGGACTATCTCGGTCGCGCCATACGAATCGCCATAACGCCCGACATGACCGATGAGGCGATTGACAAAACCGCAAGCGCCATCCGTTTGGCGGCGCGAGACGTATTAAAGTAGTAGGCATACTCCGTATGCCGCATAGGGATCAAGTTAAGGGATTTCGTCTAATATTGGTGGTGTTCTCCGTAGCAAAACTCTTAACGTGGTCCCCATGGGGTGGGGAAGAAATCTCTGTCGCCCCCCACACCGTAGGTGCGGTTTCCAACCGCACCGGCGCCTACGGAAACCAGTGCCATTTAAGGCATTGAATCGGCGCAACATACGCCTTAAAATGCTTAACTTGATCCTTATGGTGGGCATACTCCGTATGCCGTAACCCCTTGACCCGTCCTAATCGGCATCGAAAACCGGTACATCTGTAGGGTGGGCACTGCCCACCATTTATATGATGTAGTAGGCATACTCCGTATGCCGTAACCCTTGACCCGTCCTAATCGGCATCGAAAACCGGTACATCTGTAGGGTGGGCACTGCCCACCATTTATGTGATTAAGTGATGGACTATGATTTGAGAGCCTGTTTGAATGATAGACAATCGAGATTAGTGGACTTTTCTGCTACGGAAGAAACCGAGTTTTGAGGAAAAAACTCGGTTTCAAAACCCCTATGCCGATAAAATACCTATTTGGAATCATCGTTCTAGTCGTAATGACAACCGACCTAGCCCCGGCGCGAGACGATGCGGGGAGACTGGTCTTCGCCGTCCGCAAGCCCTTTCTGCATAGGGATGGTTTCCGCGCAACAACAGGCACCCTGGAGAAAGGACGCGGCGTTACAAAGTGGTGGGAATTCTATCAATACGACATCTGCACGATGAATCCGAACGGCTCGGAGTTTCGCCAACTCACCGACGACGGGCTTTCCCGCAAACCCCGATGGTCGCCCGACGGGACGCTGATTGCGCATCTATCCGGGGTTGATCTCGCCGAAGCGCTCTATGTGATGAATGCAGATGGAACCGAGAAACGGCGAATCGTCAAGAAACAGTATCGCATTCACGATTTCAGATGGTCGCCGCGCAGCGACGCGGTTCTCGTGGTGGTCGAGATTGATCGCCCCAAAGATCGGTTGGAAAATTGGGTCGTGTCTGTTGACGGGAAATCGACCAAACGCTGGAGAACCCGCAGGTGGGCGGAGGGCTGGTTTCACTGGGACGCCGAAGGCGAGAAGATCAAAGAGCCGAAAAACAAACTCATCGAGGCGTTGCCAAAAGGCGTGAAATGGCCCGAGTGGTCGCCTGATCGCCAATGGATCGCGTTCACGACAGACGGGTTCCTCGCGTTGGCGCAGCCCGATGTTGTCGGTACGACCGGGTTATGGTTTCTCCAACGCGACGAGCCGCCGTGCGGACGAATCGAGAGATGGTCACCCGATGGCAGGCAAATTCTGTTCTATACCTCGGGCGACATCTGCGTCGCAACCGTAGAAAACGGAAAATTCAAGAGTTATCAAAATCTGAGCTTGTACCGAGGGCGAGATGCGGCGTGGAGTCCCGATGGCAGCCAAGTTGGGTTCATCGGCGCGGATCGCGGCGGCAGACGAACCAGCGAAATCTTCATTATCGACGTTGAAACCGGCGCGCTGGAGCAGATTACATCAACCAGTTACGATTTTCACAACCTGCACTGGCGCTAATTCCCGAATAAGAGCGGCCTCCGAATCGCGACCTGGAGATCGCTCCTACAAGGATCGCGCGCGGGTGATGGCGTATGCCTACTACTTTGCGGTCGCGACCTGGAGATCGCTCCTACAATCATGGCAATCCCGAAAATCCCATAAATCACAGTTCAACCCGCCTCTCACTCCGCAGCCTCTTTCAAGTTCGTCTGAAGAAAATCCTGCACGTCAATGACATTGCCCGTGTGAGAGGACTCGATAGCCGCGAACAGCAACGCGCAACACTGGATATTGTCGTCCAACGAATTTGGCGGCGCGTCGCCCCCGTTGAGCCAGTGCGCGAACGTTTCTGCGAGCCACGGATTGCACCAAGCCGGTTGCTCCAATAGCGGCTTCTCGTCTACAACGCGCTCGCCGCCGAGGTCGCTCATGACTCGCAACTCGCGATTGTCGAGTTCCAGTGTGGCGAGATCGCATTCCGCCCGGAAATACGCGCGCCTCCAGTTGTTGGTGGCGGTGGCGCTCGTCTTGTTCCCCTCGTAAAACACTTGAACGCCGTTCCGCATGGTGATGATGATTAAGCCGTTGGAGTCGCCGGCGAATTCGCCCCACGGCGGGTTCCATGTCACGGCGTACACCGTCTTGGCGTCCGAGCCGGTGAGCGCGCGGATAATGTCGAAATGGTGAACGGTGCCCTCTATCAGGAGGGTGTCCGGGATGTCGTGGCGAAAATGTCCCCAGCTGCCGTATTTGCGGCAATCCCACGAGTTGCGCCCAATCAGGCTGCTGAGCTCGCCGTACTTGCCGCTTTTGATTTCGCGCTCCAGGCTCTGTTTGTCCTGGTCGAAGCGGTGGGTCATGGTTACCGCCATTTTCAATCCCGCGTTCTTGACCTTGTGGTAGATGCGGCAGCACGCCGCCATGGTGTCGGCAATCGGCTTTTCGGAGAGAATGTGGCAGCCGTATTTTACCGCGAGGTTCGCCAGCTCCTCGTGATGATCGGGAGGCACGACAATGTTGATAAAATCGGGCTTACGCTCCGCGATCGCCTGCTCCGCGTTGGTGTAGAGCTGGTCGTCGTCAAGCCCCAAATACGTCTTGGCATTGGGGAGAACCTCCGGGTTGATGTCGACTGCCGCGACAGGAACCGCCAGATCCAGTTCCATGAGACGCGGCACTACGGCGTCGCACCAGTGCCGGCCTTGACCGCCTACGCCGATTTGGATACATTCAAGTGGCTTGTTCATAGTGGAAAATCCTCCGGTATAGGGAGATGCGGAACGGGATGCCCTTTGGCTTTCACCGCGTCGCGGTGCAGATGACCGACGCGCCCGGCTTCCGGCGTCGCATCCTCAAAATAAAACGCCTCCAAAGTTTCGTAGACCTCCAGTATATCGTGTTCGTCTCCGGCTTTGGTACAAACAATGTCGCCGGGTTTCACGTAGAAGGTCTCACCCTCCGTTCTGATTTTGGCTTTGCCGCGAAAAATCAACCAATACTCGTCGCAGTCGTGGTAATGGGCGTCGGCGCGGCCATTCTCGACGGGAATACGGAATAAACCGGCGCTGGTCACGCCGCACCATTCCGGTCGATTGCCCTGTCCCATCTTGTTCTCGGTGGTTCTGATTACAGGCATGTTGGCTGCTCCGGGGTAACTTTGTTAATCTTTGGAATTACAACTCGCATCGTGCAATTGATTTCGCGTCGTTCGTAGTGAATAACGATCGTTATTCCCTACATTGTCGTCAGTTGGTCACACAATTGTATCCCAAGTGGGAAAAATCGTGATTTTGTAGCCGCGCCGATTTCCTGTTGTGGCTGCGAGGTTTTGATAGTGAATAACGATCGTTATTCCCTACATTGTCGTCAGTTGGTCACACAATTGTATCCCGAATGGGAATAATCGTAATTTTGTAACCGAGTCAATTTCCTCCCGCGACTATAAGCGTAGTGAATAACGATCGTTATTCCCTACATTGTCGTCAGTTAGTCACACAATTGTGTCCCGAATGGGAAAAATCGTGATTTTGTAGCCGCGCCGATTTCCTGTTGTGGCTGCGAGGTTTTGATAGTGAATAACGGTCGTTATTCCCTACATTGTCGTCAGTTGGTCACACAATTGTATCCCGAATGGGAAAAATCGTGATTTTGTAACCGAGTCAATTTCCTCCCGCTACTGCAAGCGTAGTGAATAATGATTGTTATTCCTTGTTTCACCGTGGAAGTGTTATCTCGTTAGCCGGATTTTCCTCATCCAATGCCCAGTTCAGCGGGTTGTTTTTGATATATGTACGGATATCATCTAGTGATTCATCATTTCGGATGACATGGTCGTAAAAAGAGTTCTGCCAGCGAAATGGATGGGCAATTGATTGTTTTCGTAGAATGCGTGTCACTGACGATTTGTATTGCGAGATAATTTTTGAAAGCAATTGCATGTTGCGAGGCCTACGTAGTGAATAACGATCGTTATTCACTACATTTTGTTTGGAGCTCATCATGGCATGTCTCTGCTTAATCACAAGAATTCCGTGTATGTGATTAGGCATCACGACAAATTCGTCCAATGCCGCGTTGTCAAAGTGTTCGGGAATATTCCACCAACAATCTGTTGCAATTTGTCCGACATGGCTTATCTTCATTCTATCCCTGTCAATCTCACCAAAATAGTTAACTCGGTTTTGCGTACAAATAGTCACAAAATAGTAGCCCGATTGGGAATAATCGTAATTTTGTAGCCGCGCCGATTTCCTGTTGTGGCTGCGAGATTTTGGTAGTGAATAACGATCGTTATTCCCTACATTCCGTTTGGTGTTCGTCATGAAGTCCCTGCTTAATCACAAGAATTTCGTATATGTGATTAGTCATCACGCCGATTTTGTCAACCGTAGTGACTTCCTGTTGTGGCTGCGAGATTTTGGTAGTGAATAACGATCGTTATTCCCTACATTCCGTTTGGTGTTGGTCATGAAGTCTCTGCTTAATCACAAGAATTTCGTATATGTGATTAGTCATCACGCCGATTTTGTCAATCGTAGTGACTTCCTGTTGTGGCTGCGAGATTTTGGTAGTGAATAACGATCGTTATTCACTACAGTATTGAAGTCTAATCCCTTTTTACTGCCGAGACGTGTTGTGCGTCCAAGCGTAGCTGGCAAACGGCGAAAAGTCTCCTTTCGGATTCTCCCACGGTGTCAGCAACAACCCCTGCATTCCTTGTTCTTGCCCGCGAAATCGCCAAGCCACCTCAGCCCAGTGTTGAGGGTTTATAACGTGCCTTGACGCGCCGCCGATGGTGCGAAAACCGTGCCGATGAAAGAATTCAACCGAATTTGCCATGGTGAGTTTTTCAAAGTTGCCGTAGAACCACGGCATCAAAATCACCTGACGGGGCAGCAGGTCGATAGCCGGTCCGGTCGGATTGTTCGTGTGCCTGAAGGCGTTGCGGTACGGGTTGACCGCATCCGCCCACATCAGCACTTCGACGCTTGGGTCCACCGATGTCGCGAAACGTACCATACGTTGCACGTCCCAGGCGAAGAGTTCGGCATTGGTTTTCCCGCTTTCAAGGCAGCGCGAGTCGGTGCTCATCCGCATCGGTTCATCGCGCCCAATCATCACATAGCGAGGCCTCAGCTCGCGCACGGCGCTTTCCAGCAACTCGCGTAGCCATTCATACGCTGCCGGCTCGCTCGGGCAGAAACTGAGATCGTAACGACTGTTTGCGCGAAGCGGCGCGTAATCATACGACGCGAAAACCGTTCCGCCATCGGGAATCTTGCCGCTCGCCAAACGTTCAATCATAAACGGCTCGCCGGGCGGTTGGTACGGATCAATGTCGCCCGGGATGACGGTGTAATCAATCCCCTCTTCGTACTTGTTCCCGTGTTCGTCGGTGACGCCGATATTGGTGTGTTCCGTGCGCATGACGTTGGGGTGAGCAAGCGGGACGGGAGGCGGATTCATCCCCTCGCCAAATGTCAATTTCTCGTTCTTAACATAGATCCCCTCCGCCCAGTTCGGGTTGTGCCTGATTACCTCATCGCCGTGTCCGAACCCTTGAATCATGGGAATCGGCTCAATGCCGTACCGACGACATTCGTCAAAGAGTTGGCGGGCGGAATCGGGGGAATCGGGATCGAAAATGTTCAGAAAACCTTCAAACACGACGGCGTTGATTTTCTTCTCCGAGAAGGCGCGCACTTGCTCCATGTCGGCATGTTGAATGTAGGCGCCTCGGAAGGGAAAATCGGGCCAATCCGTTACGCTGCCGCACGGTATTCGCCAACCTCCATCCACATTTTCCATTGCCATCTGAACCAGCGTTTGTACGCCGTAGTAGGTTCCGGCGGGGGACGATCCGACGACAGCGACAAAATCGGATTGCACGACCAGCGTATAGCCTTCGCGATTGGCAGGTGGAGAGATGCCTTCTGCAAGGCAAAACCGATCGAGGCGCGCATTGCCCTTTCCTCTCTCGCCAACGACTATGACGCGTTCCCCCTTCGTTTTGAGCGCAACCCCGCGACGCTCTAGGATCTGACGGCGTAAAGATTCTGCCGCCGGGTTGTCATCCTGCTTGCCCGCGTCAACCGCTACCTCTTCATCAAGCGTAAACCAAGATCTCGGCTCCGACCAACGAATCTCTTTGGGCGCCGGGACAATGGTGGGAGCATCCGCGAAGGCAGTTGGCATCGGGACGTAGGGATCGGCATCGTAATCGACGGAATGGATTGTCCATTGCGGCGGGCCGCAATAGAAAAGGTTGGGCGTGCCGTAAGCGATGAACCACGGCCGATAGGGGGCCGGACGAATGGTTTTGGCGTCAAGCACGCAACGCGATTCGGCGTTGCCGTTGCCAAAGGTGACCGTGAGGATTTGCGGACTGACGGGGCTTTGCTTTGCCGCGGTGAACTGGAACGTGAACGAATCCTTCCCGTTGTACGCCGCCTTGACGCCCGGCTCAAAGGTCATGGTTGGCACGGGCTCCGTGGATTCCTGTGTGTGTATCCAGCCCTGCGGATAGCCGTCTTTATCCAGATAACAGTGCAAGCCGATGTAGTGAAAGGTCTCGGCGCCAAAGGCGGCTTCATTCGATCGCCCGATGGTGAGCATGGCGTTGAAGGAGCGATCGACATCGGGAGTTGCGGTGAAGATGCAGGATGTCGTCCAATCCTTCTGCCGGTCGAGCGGGTTGACGCCGGCGACGCAAACACCGGCATCTCCCTTCGCTCCGTTTGCCGTCACTGTCCCGCGACCGTCGTAGGGTTGGTGATTACGCGCCCACCGGTCGTCGACTTTCAGCGTGAGCGATCCGGCGCCGTTGTGCAGGATTTCGAGTTTGCCTTCTCCGGAGGCGGGTGTCGTTATCTGTAAGGTTGCCATTGACAAAAGCGCCAATAAATGGACGATGAGTTTTTGTGTGGTTGTCATTGAAGTCCATTCCCTGTAGATTACGCATTACGTATTACGATTTACAATGTCGTTGGTAGCGTCCAACGCCTGTCCGTAGCCGTTCGTCAACGCCGCGACATCGTGACAGCAGTTAAACCAGCGAGTTCCCTTCTCGAAAACGGTGCGCATGTGTTCACCGGCTCCAATGGCGGTGCCCATCGCCTTTGCGTGGGCGCGACAGGCGGCGCCGACTTTGTCGAACGCCTCGTGAATCTTGGGGTGGTCTATCTGGTCTCCGCCGTCGCGTTCAATCCCGTAACTGTGCCGCAGATCGCCCGGTCCTATGAACAGAAGGTCAATCCCCTCGACAGCGGCGATGGCGTCGGCATCGTCCACCCCCTCCGCGTCCTCAATCATTACGCCGAGCAACGTGTGTTCATTGGCTAAATCAAGGAACTCTTTGCGCGCCATCTTGCCGAATCGGGAATCTCTGCCGCCGCCCATGCCGCGCAAGCCGAGCGGGCGAAACTTCGCCATGCGGACGAAGCGCCTTGCCTCATCGGCGCTCTTGCAGTGCGGCAAAATCAGACCGTTAGCGCCCAATTCCAAGGTTTTCATCACCTGATTGTAAGGCCCATGAGGGATGCGTACAATCACATCAAGGTCGACGGTTCGCGCCGCCAAAATCATATTGGACAGCCCGCCCAAATCGAGGTGCGAGTGCTCCATATCAATCCACACGCGGGTAAACCCCGCCTCGGCAACCAGTTCGACGACGATGGGGTCGAATACTCGGTTGATTTCCGGGACGGCGATGGTCTCGCCCCTTAGCAGGGCGGCTTTGGTAAGATTCGCTCTGTATTGCGTTGTCATGTCACTCCTCTTCGTGTGTGAGTTTTGGTTCATGCCGAAACATCGGTTGCAGATTGGAACTTCGGCAAGACCTCCCTACCGAACCACTCAATGTCTTTCCTGATCGCGCTCGGCGGGATTGCCAGCGCGCCGGCGCCGATGCACACGCGCTCCAGTCCGGGAAACTCATCCTGAATCTCGCAGAGTTTTTCGTACACATGCTCCGGCGGACCGCAGATCCAGGCGCGGTCGCGAACCAAGTCATGCACCGTGGGCAATCCGGCGGATGGCGCGGTCTTCGGGTCGTAAGTCGCCAAAATCTGCTCCCTGGTTAGTTGCGGCATTCGTCCCAACGGCGCCAGCACCTTGAGTTGCTCCTCAAACCAAACCGTGGCTTCCTCAATCGCTTTCTCTTGCGTGTCGGCGATATGAATCTGGAGCACGAGAGCAAGCTCCTCTCCGAGCTGCGCGTCGCGCCCGGCGCGCCGTAGGGCTTCTCTCCATGTCTCCGCAATTTTACGAGCGCGCCCGCCCGAGGGGACGACACCCTTGATCTCGTGTTTGATCATGAAATCTATGCCGCGCGGACTGGCGCTAAAGATGGGCTGCCAACACGCCACGGGCAAGTTCACGGGACGCGGCACGAGCGTGATTTCCTCCAATTCCTTCTCGCGATAGATGACCTTCGCCGGAAGATTGTAATACTTGCCGTGATGGGAGAAGGAGCGCTCGTTCCACGCCTTGAAGATGATTTCGACCTGTTCCTCGAATTTCTCGCGATTCTCCTCATCGTCATCAAGCGGCGAGCCCAGCGTTTCGACTTCGCGGTTGATGTAGCCGCGACCGATCCCGAATCGAACCCTGCCACCCGTCATGATGTCCACCGTGGCGAAATCTTCCGCCAACCGAAGCGGATGCCAGGCCGGAATGGTATTGAAAAAGGCGCCGAACTTCAGATTTTCGGTGGCTTGCGCCAGATAGAGGCTCAACATCGGTATGTTCGGGATGCCTCCGTAGCCTTCTCGCTGGAAATGGTGCTCCGCCAGCCAGAGCGTGTCGAAGTGCAATCCGTCCATCAACTCGGCGATGGCGCGGGATTCGTCGATGACGGTGTTCAGATGGGCGTCCGACTCTACCCTGTCGTCGACGCGGAGCCCCTGGAAACCCAGGTCTTCCATTTCCACATGGCCACCGTAAAAATAGTCGAATTTTGTTATCACTCGTTCCTCCTACCTAGAAAGCCAGTGACTAGTGGTGAGTGGAGAGAAAAAGCAGGAAGGTTTTTCGCGATTTTTCTTGCATTAGCCACCGGATCTTGGAAATTCTGTACAATTTTGGTTACAGCCGCAACCCTCTGCAGGAGTGCGAAGCCTTGCTGTACTACACACCGCTGGAAATTGCGTATTTTCAAGCGTCTGGCGGTAGTTGTAGGGTGGGCACTGCCCACCATTCCGATCAGTTTGGGATAAATGGTTGGCTTCCCTGGCGCGCCACGTGACCGCGTTGATGGTGGGCAGTGCCCACCCTACAATCACTCTATCGCACTTGCTATCCCACTCGCTTGATCCTACAAAAGACGCAATTTCTGACAGCGCGGAGTATAACCGCTCGGCGCTCCCTAGTGAGGTATGCCCAACTTGTGCATGCGCTGGTGGATTGCTTGGCGCGCTTCGAGAAACGGACGCTCAAGATAAGCCGCGTGATCCGGCTCGCCGTGATGGTGTGTCGCCGTTCCATGCTCGTGTTGCGGGGCGGTCTCGCGGATATAGGTCAGACAGCCGTCAATGAGCGTGAGCATGTATTGCGCCGCGTCTTCGTCGAACATCCACCAGTCGCCGCCGCAGGCGATATAAACCGGGGAGGTATGCGCAAATATGCCGCGCTGCCAACCGTCATGGTGCTGGACGCTCGTATAGTTCGGACCGCCGCAGCGCGCCGCCACCCACGTGTGTCCATCCGCCTTCACCTTTGCCTTCAACTCCAATCGCCGCGCCCCCTTCGCGTCTTCCGTCGACGCCACGACGCGCCCGGCTTGCACCAACTCAAGCGTGTGAATCGGGAAGATGCTCTCCGCCCAGGCTTCGACCTCAACCGTGCCGGGACCGCTCATCTGAAGCGTGTCGCCGATCTGATTGCCTTCCACGGTGAGGTTGATGATGGGACCGCCGCTGTGGAACGTGCGTCCGCGCGCCACGTTCTTGCACCAGTTGTCGTAGGTAAATTCCTCGTCCTCGGGCAGGCGAGCGTACGTACGGTAAAGACCGACGGGTACATCACTCGACATCTTGTCCGTGCCGCCGACCAACGGCAGACGATAGCCGCAGTTTAGGTAACGGTAGTATTCGAGATGGTTGAACGGCGTATGCCGCAGCATTTCGACGCCGTCCACTCGGCCGGTGGCAATCAGCGCCGCCGGTTCGCCATTCGGATTCGGGAGGTGCGGGATAATCACCGTCCCGCCTTGCGCGTGGCACTGGTCCGCCCAGTCGCTCATGGTGACTTCCAACGTTCCGCCGGGTTCGGCTTCTCCGGGGCCATCGCTGCACCACGGCATGACCGGTTGCTTGAGCCCCCACAGGATTAAATGCCCCAAGAAGTGTTGGCGATTTTCCTGCGTGATATAGACAATGTTATTGCCCTCCTGCAGGATGCTCGCTTTGCCCGTAAACTCTTCGGTGTTCGTGAAGAGGCTTCCCCACTGCGATTGCAGCAGGTTCACCACGTTGAGGTCTTCCCCCTGCGACTCCGTGTGGCTGCCCTGCGTGGAGAGGAAATGCACGTGCGAATCCCCGCTAAACCACCCGTCCTCGTTCATGTTGATCCAGCGTTTGAGGCGCAGTTTAAGTTCGCGTTGCCCCGGTTCGATGTTCACCCGCGTCCGTAGCGGTTCGTATTCAAACCCGCGCGCGATATCGACGATGACCTCGCCGCGCGGCAGCCAGCCTTGGCATTTGCCATCAATGTAAGCGTAGGTAATCTGCCCCATGCGCACATCGCCGCCGACATCAATGTGCCAACTGCCCAAATTCGAGTTGACCTGATTGTGGTGACCGTGCGGCTGATAGGGGACGCCTTCGGGCGAACGGAAATGAACGCGGCACGGCACCGGCTTGTCGGTGTCGTCATCAAGCACGCTGACATGCACCCAATTCCGTCCGCGATCGAGCAGTTCGACGCGCATACGCGGCGCCTCGACGGCGCCTTTCTCTTGAACATCGCCCCATTTGACTTGTCCGACCTCCTCTTCGCCCTGCTTGACCGTCACCGTCGCGGAGGGGAGCGCCGCTATCTCGGTGTAGGCGGGACTTGATTTCGGGTTTTGCGCCTCGCCCCAACCTTTGAAGGAATCGTCGACAAACTCATCCGCTGAGGCTTCCGGCAGGGCGTGGACGTAGGTTGCGAGCCCCCGATCCACCTCCACATCAAGGTCAAAGGGTTTTTCCGCGTCCGCCGGGTCGGTGAGTGTAATGCGCGTTTCCCGGCGCCCCTGCCGCACGAAGGGGTGTTCGTCAATGTGCCCGAGCGTGATGCCTCCGATGACAAAACGCGGTCCGGTCGGGATGACCTCCAGCGATTCGATAGGGGTATCGGGATGCGGATTCTCCCATGACCAAAGAAAGAAACCTCGCGGTCTGCCCTGATTCGCCTCGGTCTGTCGGCGTCCCATGTCTTCCCATTTCCCTTCGTTGCGCGGGTGGAGCGAGTCCAGTTGGTCGGGAAGCGCGCGGAACGGCAAACCGCCAAAAGCGGGTATGGCGATTTCAAATCTCTCGCGGATGGGGACGCGAACCTCGGCGCCGTCCGATAACCGGAAGACGTAGTCGGCAATCGGTTCCGCCAACGCCGCGCCCTCCTCAATCCCCGATTCAAGCAAGATATGCGCGATGATCACGCGGCGAGCCGACCGGTTGACGGGGATAGTCACGCTCGCGCGCTTGGCATCGAATTCGATTAGGCAGTTGTCGCCGCGTTCCGCTTCCGCCGAGCCAACGATGAACGGCAAGCCGCGAAGCGTCTGCTCCCCTATCGGCACGCTCGCGCCATCGTCCAATATATCCAGACCGGCGTTGCACAACGCCGACATATCAAGAGGTTGATAATCTTTCATGAATGCTCCTTTCAAAATGATTTGATTTACGCAATTGAACTCCCAGGAATTCGCCCTAGGAGCGATTGCCAGATCGCGACTGCCAATGCGCGGCGGGGCAAGATGCCCCGCCTACGGCTCTGCCGAGTGGATGACGAGGTGACGGCCACACGTGTAGGCGGGGCATCTTGCCCCGCTGTGCTAGAACCAATAGATGTTCGGTTGCGTAAGTCCCAATACGAATTCAAGATCTAAATGTTAGGATTAATCGGAGGCGCTCAATGAATCGGGCAACTACAGGCGCCCGATGCGTGTAACTGATTGATTAGCATAACCTTGTCTCAAACTTTCAATCGCCGCGTAAACGCGGGCGACTGTAGAGAAAATGTTCACCTTCCTCCGAGAGAATCGAAGGAGGTTCTTGTACCACAGGTATCACATAACTCCGAATTTTCACGCCATCAACCGTTTCTGTCTCTACACGCGGCTCCGGCTGCCTTCGATGATCAAACACGACATAATACCCTTCCATGGCGTTTTCCAACTGGAGATATGCGGCGAGTTGCTTTTTGCCTATCCGATAGCGGCTGTCTCCTCTCCAGATTTTCGTTTCAACAATATATTTTCGCCGATTGTGGTTAATGATGAGATCCATCCTGCCGCGTCCCGTTTGCACCTCGATGTGCATGAGGCCGCCGACGAGTTTAACAAACTGTTCAAGGTAGGCAAACAGCAGATGCCTGCCCACGGACTCTCGCGGCGTTCCCGGCACCTGCAGAATCCTGAACCCCACTCGCGCGATGAAATCTTGGAAGTTATCCAGTAACGCTTCCAACGCGATCTCTCCGGTAGACGTGAGGTACTCCGAAAACGGGTCCTCGGCGTCCTCCGGAAAATAGTCGTCCTCCAATCCATTAACCGAAGGCTTGAACGTTTTCAGGATGCAGAATAGATAAATCGGATTAACAATTTCACACATGCCGTCGGCCCCTTTTGCAATCACCCCATACGAAGCGAGTTCACCAATGATGTCGTCGCGCAGATTGAATTCCACACTTTCATCACGCGCCATAATCCGCATCAGCATACTTTCAAAGCGAGGACTTCTGCGGACATTGGCAGTTAGATGCGTGAGATTGACGTTGTCCTCTTCAAGAAGTTGCGCATGCGCCGTTGTCCAGCGCCCCGCGCCAATCGGCTCGGTTTTCGGAATTCCCATTTCCTCGGTGAGAATCTGACCGAACCGATTGACGAGGAAGGGTTGCCCCGCTGTCTGTTTGTGAACGGATTCAATCACCTCCGGGGCAAAGGTCTGTCCGACCTCGTCCGTATACTCTTGAAAGAGCGCTTTTACCTGTTCAAGCGTGAAGTTCGGCAGTTTGAATTCATCTTGAATGTTGAACGGCGAGACCGACCGATCGTAGTCGAGTTGGGCGATGCTCTTGACGCCTGCAATGCCGACGCTGTGGGGACAATTCATCTCCTCGGAGAGATAGACCTGGCGGAGTGAATACAGAAAATCGCTTAGGACCGTTTTGGGGATGCCGTCAAACTCGTCAATGAGGAGCGTTACCTTCTTGAAAGCGGGGACATCCTTGTGAGAATCGCTGTCCAAATAACTTGCGAGGTGCTGAAAGAACATTATCATCGAAAATTCATCGGTTAACGTTGTTTTCACCAAAAATTTCGTTAACGCCTCGGATGGGATGCCGCCGCGTCTTTGGAAGACGCTCTCAATTTGCATTTGGATCATGTAGTAGAGATGCTCGTAAAAAACGGCGGGCGTGACGTTCCGCATCGTTTGGAAATCCAACTGGATAGGGAAATAGGTCGGATCCGCGGCGGCGAGCGCCTTCAGCGCAAATCGGAAAAAGGTAGTCTTGCCGGTCTGACGCGGCGCGAAAAGCACAATGTACTTGCCGGCTTTGACGCGGTCGATGAAGTTGTTGATTTCCTCAGTGCGCGGGACAACATAATGTTGATCGGGGCGCACAGTTCCTTGGGTGCCGAAACATCTCATTTTTCTTCTTTATTCCTCTTTGTCCGACGAGGCGCAGAAACCGAGTTTTTTCCGACGTGTGAACCAAAAGTTCGGTTTCTCTCTCATACAACCAAGCAGAATAGGGACGCGGATAAACGCGGATAAACGCAGATTAGAAAATTCCAGTCAATGCAATTAAACGGTTTGTTTTCTACATGGATAGCGCTATTGGGGCGTTTTGGCAGTTGTCTGAACTGTGATTTATGTGATTAAGTGATGGACTATGATTATCATACGAATTCAACATCTAAATGTTAGGATTAATCGGAGGCGCATAGAGATCAAGTTAAGCGTTTTAGGGCGCACGTCACGCGGTTTTCTCTCGGCAAGCGCTTAACACGGTTTCTCACCTGTGGGATCTCTATCGCACTCATTATCCATTCGCTTGATCCTCTGGGGTTTTGAAATTTGGTATGTCTACGTTTCTACACACCTGCCGCCCCGCTGGGGCTTTGGAATTTAGTGTATTCGCGTTTCTACAAACCTGTCGCCCCTCTGGGGCTTGGGAATTTGGCGTGTCCACGTTTCTACACACCTGTCGCCCCACTGGGGCTTTGGAGCGGGTGTGTTCACGTTTCTACAAACCTGTGGAATCTCTATCGATCAAGCGAATGAACAATGAGTGCGATGGAAAATCCTACTCGTTATCCACTCGTTTGGGGGATTTCTATCGCACTCGCTATCCACTCGCTTGATCCTACAAATACGGTCGTGCCGCTTCAGTTAATTTCCTTCCAAGAACGTCCACAACTCATCAAATTTCGCGCCCACAATGGGTTCATGACGGAGAATCGACGATGTGCCATCCCCGCGAATCGGGTCCGTCATGTATTCCGGGAGGTACTCAAGCACCCGACGCAGGGTATCGCGCGGAATCTCCATTTGCGAGGGGCGGTATCGCACCAAACACTTGTCAAGCCGAGAAAGAAGACGCTGGGGATCGGCGTCACAGTACCAAGCGATGATGACCGCGCCCATGGCGACCAACTCGCCGTGAATCCAACCCCTGTCGCACATCAGTTCGAGCGCGAATGCGAAATCGTGATCGCCGCTCTGCACCGTCGTCGCAAGCGCTCGCTCCCGACCGTCGCGCTCTTGCAGCGCCCTGCCGATGACGCGGACGCTCTCCGGCGTCAGCGCCCCTTCGGCGTCAAGCGAGGCGTGGAATCGATCGGTGAAATCTTGGTGAAACTCCTCCACCGCGGCGACAACCTTTTCATCGTACGGCGGTTGGAGTCCGAGTCTATGGTTTCGCTGCCACTCGGCGATTTTGGCGTAGTTGCAGAGGATGTCGCCCAATCCCGCCGTGTTCAGGTGAGCCGGCGCGCGAAGGACGACTTCATAGTCGATGAGAACATGCTCGCAGTCGATCCAGGGCCAGCTGTTGCCGCCGCCAACGATAATCCGCCCATCCCAAATCGCCAGGACGCCGTGAATGATGGCGCCGGTCGATAAAATTGTCGGCGCCAAAATCAGCGGCAGATCTCGCTTGAGCGCCGCGTATTTTGACGCGTCCAGCGCCGTGCCACCTCCGACGCCGAGGATGAGGTCGATGTCCTCCGGTAGCCCGTCGGTGACTTCTTGCAGGTGAGCGTGATCCAGATGGGTGGCGTAACTCACGCCGGCAGGCGCCCTCCCCAAGTGGGGTCGAGCCGTTTTAAAGGCGCTCGGCGTTGACACAACGGCGTAGCGAAGCCAGGTCTCGCTCTCCCGTCTCAAGAGGTCATGTCCGTAGCGGATGTCGATATCCGCGGCGGGTTTGGATAGATTGGATTGGCTCCAAGCGCGTTTCCCTTTGTTCATTGTCGTTCCTTTAGAGAAGCAGTGGCCAGTGGTTAGTTGCCAGTGACCAGAGTGAGTCGTTGTATAGCTATGTCTTCAGATTCCAGAGAAACCGAGTTTTTGTTTCGCGTATTTCAAACCGTAAAGCAGAATGGATTGGATTCTGTCCAACTTGCGCCTTTTCGACGCGAAAAACTCGGTTTCCGGATTACCAATTCGTGTAAGAACCGTCGCGGCGACGCAGTCGGGGGGCTTCCCAAAATTCAAAGGTTTGCTCCATCGCCAACTCTTCGTTGAACTCGACGCCGAGACCCGGTTGATCCGGCACGATAAGGTTTGGCCCCTCTTGTGTGAGTTGCACCGGAAACAGGTCGGGATCTTGGCGACCGGTCGGCTCCGTCGGCGAATTGCGCACCTCCAGCCAAGCGAAGTTCGGAATCGCCGCCGCCAAGTGCGCCGTCGCCGCGGTGCATATTGGTCCCAGCGGGTTGTGCGGCATGAGGTCGATGTAATGCGCTTCCGCCAGACTCGCCACCTTCATGGATTCCGTCAAGCCTCCCACGTTGCAAACATCGATACGCGCGAAGTTGGTGATGCCGCGTTCAAGATAGGGGAGGAACGCCCATTTGCTGGAAAACTCTTCGCCGATGGCGAAGGGAACGTCAACCATACTCCGAAGCGACTCGTAAGCCTCCGGCGTCTCGTCGCGAATCGGCTCCTCAATAAAGTCCAGGGTGCCCGAGGGCATCCGTTGACAAAACGACGCCGCCTCAGCCACGCTTAAACGGCAATGGTAGTCGATGCCGAGGACAGGCTCCGGTCCTACTTCTTCCCGCAGCTTGGTCAGCCATGACGCCGTCAAGGCGAGTGATTCGCGCGGCTCGAAAATGGCGGCGTCCTCCACCGGCGGGTGGCCCGGCACGGTGCGGATGACGTTCCAGCCGTTTTCCATCAGGAGTTTCACTTCGTCAATCAGTCCGGGACCGGGCGCGGCACCGGTCGTCGCAAAGCACGGCACGAGATCTCGCTGCTTACCGCCGAGGAGTTGGTACACCGGTACGCCCAACGCTTTGCCCGCGATGTCGTGTAGAGCGATGTCCACGGCGGAGATGGCGCCGGTGAGAACCCGTCCGCCTTCGAAATACTGACCGCGGTACATGTCTTGCCACAGCGCGCCGATACATAAGGGGTCTCGACCGATAAGAAACTCGCGGTAGTGCTTGACCGCTCCAGCCACCGCCAGTTCTCTGCCGGATAAGCCCGACTCGCCCCAGCCGTGGAGGCCTTCGTCGGTCTCCACTTTGACTACGAGTTGATTTCTGCCGCCCACCCAGACAGGGATAGGTTTAACGTCTGTAATTTTCATGAGATTTCCAAATAGATAGCGTTAATGGGGCGCTTCGGTGATTCAGAGTTGATTCGCCACAAACACCAAATCAAACACATTGACAAACCCGTCACCGTTCACATCCCCCTCGGCCTTATCCGTGCCGAAGGATTGGCCAACTAGTGTCAAATCAAGGACATTCACCACACCATCGCCGTTGACATCGGCGGGGTTCTTAGTTTTGACGCGTAGATACATCTCCCCGTCAAGGTTCGGTAAAGTGTGCGTTGTCCCCTCCAACTCGCTGGCAACGCCGGTGACAAGTTCAGGCAATGTAATTTCCTGTGCTTCACCGCTGTGGTTATACACTGCCCAGCCGTTGGTAAACTCGCGGATGTAAAGTCCTGGGATATCTTCATCGTAGAGCTGCGACTTGGGCCCGACGGGACGCCCGAGGTCGGCGTCCCAGAAGTCGTACCAGTAGTGTTCCTGATTGCTGTCTTTGTTAAACACAACATAGCCGTCTGAGAAGGTGAGACTTAGCGCAGTTAAGGCACGCATCCAGCGGAGGTTGTTAGGGCTGTCCGGCGGTTCGGTGGGGACGGCCGAGGCCTCCAGCCCGTTTATTTGGGGTTCTTTTAGGTTTCGCTCCAACCAACGCAGTGAGTCCTCTACTTTAGCAAGCCCCCTTTCGACGTCCTCGGCATCTTCATTGAGCGGTAAATTAGTTTCCATGATGCTACCGTTCATGTACTGTCCCGTTCTTGGCATAGTATTGCGATTGCTATTACCCACAATCAAAAAGTCGGGTCTGGTTTCGGCGCGGATACGCTGAATAATGGTATCTCGTGCGCGTTGCTCGGCCGCAAGTCCCACATACGTAAAAGACCCACCATCGTGAAGAATGGCGGCGTTGTCGTGCCAAAAGTCAAAACTGACGCCGTCAAACAAACCGCATTTCGATACAGCAATAGTCTCTTGAATGATTAGCTCTTGAACATCGGGTCGTGTGAAATCAAGCAAGTAAGTACCTGGATAGCCGGGGACGGGGACCGCGTTGCCGTTGGCATCCTTTACCAAGTATGGCGAATCCTCGGGGAATTCTCCGGGCCAAGCTGCTCTCATTCTCAGATTGACCATAAAGATCATATTGGGATTGATGGCGAGAAGTTCGTCTCGTTCTTGTATTGCCTCGTCAAGCGAATTCCTTTCAGTACCCATTTTGATGTTGTCGCCAGTCCCTTTAAAATCGAGTCCAAACTGAGAACAACACCACAAATCATGGCTTGCTGTCTTCTCAATGTACGATAAATCTGGACGATTCAGCAAATCCTCTCCGAAAAAAGTGAATACGGAAGGATAGGTTCTGTTTCCGATTCTATCAAAGACTGGGACGCTTGGCGGCCCCTCGCAGATTTCATCGTATCTGAAGTCAGTTAATGACAGCACATCAAGCGAGCTGTAATCTGCGATTAGGTTGTCTTCAATGTATAGCAGTGGTAGGTTTGTTAAATTAGCCAGTGGATTAACATCGACAATTTGATTGTGATTCAGGAGTAACTCAACGAGGTTCGTCAAGTTCGCTAGTGGGCTAATATCAACAATTCGATTATTACTGAGGTCGAGGTATTTTAACCCGGTCAGGCTGGCGAGTGGGTTTATATCGGAAATTTCACATCGCCAGATCCACAGCGTGTGCAATTGAGCCAATTTCGCCAAAGGTGTGAGATCTGAAATCGGATTTAGCGCCAATTCCAGATGCTCTAGATTTGTCGCGAACTCTAAGCCGGAGAGCTCGGTTATTCCTCTATCGCGAGCTTCCAGTTGGGTAAGGCGTCGCAGGGCGGACTGGGTAATAGGATCCCCCGCGGGGAGATTAAGGGCATCCCGGATGGCGGCGCGGAGATTGGGGTCGGGAATCTCAACAACTTGCGCAAACGCTACGTTGCCCAAAACGATATAAAGCAAGAGACTGAGTGTGATTTTCTGTCGGAAATTCATTGATTCCTCCTACAATCCATGAATGGTTCTCCAACGTCAAGGAACGATTATCAAACCGTCGCTTGAAGATGATTACAATGCCCCGTGCAGCTTCCCTCGCCAATACGCATCCAACCAAAACACGACGATGCGAGTGTGGAAGAACTCTTGTGGCGGTTTTTCGCGCGACGCGGGCGGCATCTGTTCGATAGCGGTGTAGACGTAATTTTTCCCGGTGTGGGCTTCGGTGACGTTCTCCAGCAACCTCGCGCCGACCTCCGCGGCGTCATCGTCGTAACCCAACTCGTGGATCAGCATCGCCAAGCCGGCGATTTGCGCGGTGGAGGCGGGGTGCCTCGCGTCGGTCTTCCAGTATCCGTGATGCACGTCGTCAACGGGACCGGGTTCGTACTTCTCCAGCAGCCCATCATCGGTGAAGAACCCCTGGCCGATGCACAGCCCATCCTCCTGAACGGCGCTCTTGCCGGCGCGCCAGCACTCGCGAATGAGGCGCTCCCATTCGGCTTCGTCTTGCAGATCGGTTTCGCGCATGAAATAGTCGTACATCTCCGCCCAGTGATACAGCTCCTTAATCTCGCCGCGCGGGCCTCGGTGCATCGCCAACGCGCCCTCCTTCACCGCCTCTCTAATAATGCGAACGCTCTCATCCAACAACGCCGTGTCCCCGGTAATCCGATAGGCGATGTGCATGCCGATGGGGATTTTCAGAGCGCTGCTGGGGCCTCCAATCCGCCCTTCGAACACTTTCCACACCTCGCCCAAGTAGTCGTAGGTGTACTCGTGCCGAATCCACCAGTGCCCGTGCTCCTGTACGGCTTTGGCGATAGCCTGTTTCTCATCGTCGGTTGCCAGATGCTGGTAGTACCGCCACAGCGCGATAACGGGGGAGTAAGCCTGATCCAAACTGGTCTCGGTGTATACCTTGTCGATCGCGAAATCTCCTCGCAGCGCGCCGTAAGGCTTCGGCCAATAGCCGGGATCCATCTTTCGTCCTTCGTCGTAGGGGTACATCGTGGCGCGATACGCCTTCTCGGCGTCGCGTCGGGCGGTTTCGTCCTTCATCGCCAACCAGCGCCACGCCTGCGACAACAGATAGCGGTTGCCGACATAGTTGGCGTCTTCGTACATGGCGTACGCCGGCGTTCCGGCGTGGGGATGCCATTTCTGACCTAATCGCTTGCGTTGTTCGGTGTTTTCTCGGACATCTTCCAGTTGCTCGTAGGGTATCGGTTTTCGATTCGGAAAGGTTAGCGAGTGGCGTATCAGACCGTGTTCATCCATTGCGTCATCCAACACCATTCGGTTAAAAAGATCGGCGCGCTCATCAAGTGACATGGGGTGTCTACCCTCCTTCGGGTGATGCGATTTCGTCCATCCTGCTGAAAATATTTTTGCAAATTGCGCTAACAGATTGTGTTAGCATAACAGAAAATGGGCTTTACGTCAAAATAAATGCGAAATGCAAAAAGAGAAAGGATGGAAGGATGGAAGGGAGGAAGGGAGGAAGGGAGGAAGGGTGGAAGGATGGAAGGGTGGGAGGGTGGAAGGGAGGAAGGGAGGAAGGATGGAGGGGGAGGAAGGGTGGAAGGATGGAAGGGAGGAAGGGAGGAAGGGTGGAAGGATGGGAGGATGGAAGATTGGAAGGGTGGAAGGATGGAAGGGTGGAAGGATGGGAGGATGGAAGATTGGAAGGGTGGAAGGATGGAAGGGTGGAAGAGAGGGTTTACAACGGGAAATTAGACGAATAATGCGTAAATTTTCTGGTTCTTCAGGGTTAAGTGTGGGAATGAAACTTGCTACAGGAAGACGCGTTTGCCCTATGAGTTCAAATTGATTGCAATAATTCCCAATATGGTTCTGGAGACCCCCAATCTATGCGCTTTTGGTGATTTCAGCAATGATTTGATGTTGCGACAAGGCTTTTGTAGGGAATAACGATCGTTATTCCTTACTGCCGGATTGGGCAGATTTGAGCAATCGACTGCGTAAGTCCTAAGTTAATTTCATTTTCCACACTTAACTCTGAAGAGCCAATTTTCTTAACTTGATCGCAATGGGGTTGGGAGACCCAACCCCTACGAGGGATTGTGGGTCTATGTAGCCCTCTTGGTTGTCGCGTTGTGGTGAAATGTCACTGACCACTAGGTTCTGTTGAGATTTGGGTGAAGTGTGTGTCCAATCGTAGGGGCGCGGTTTCCTCGCCCCATGGATTGGGAAACGTAACGAATGGGTTGGGGGACCCAACCCCTACGAGGGATTGTGGGTCTATGTAGCCCTCTTGATTGTCGCGTTGTGATGAAATGTCACTGACCACTAGGTTCTGTTGAGATTTGGGTGAAGTGTGTGTCCAATCGTAGGGGCGCGGTTTCCTTGCCCCATGGATTGGGAAACGTAACGAATGGGTTGGGGAACCCAACCCCTACGAGGGATTGTGGGTCTGTGTAGCCCTCTTGATTGTCGCGTTGTGGTGAAATGTCAACAGAAGCTAGCCATTGACCATCGCTTTTCGCTTATGGCTTGAATTTTATGGCGTCATGTTGTACAATGTAAGGATAATGCAGGTTGCAAACCTAACCATTGGATTTCCGCACAACCATTTTCAAACTTACACGGAGGACAATAACATGACGAAACATACGATATGCGCCATTGCTGTCGCCATAACGGCGATCGGAATGGGCATGACAATATCAACGGCGATCGCCCAACCGGTGCCCGACCCGGTGCTCTATTTCAACCCCACCGAGACGGATCAAACCGACAGGGACAAAGTTTGGCGAAACGCAGGCACGGCTGGCGGGGAAGTGCCGCAAAGCAAGCTCAAGCCCAAACTTGAGGAGGGCGTCATTTCGATTAAGGGCATCGGTTTCAAGGAGGACACGATGTGGTATACCGCCGACACATCCGGTATGACCTTCAGCAACGCCGCCCCGGGTCAGAATACGCCTATCGCGAACCTTCAAGATTTCACCATGGGGCTGCTCATGAAGATAAATGGCCCCATGCTCGCGCAGGAACACCACCTCGTCGGCATACAGGCGGCGCCAAGGGAAGGTGTCCAGAACTTTCGGATTTGGCTGGATGCCGGCGGGAACGGGGATTTTGCGAACATAAGCATCGCCCAGGGCGCCATCGGGCTACGCGACGATTGGCCAAAAGGCACGCACGGCATTAGGATTGGCGAGCGCGAGTGGCACTGGGTTCACATGGTGTTTGAGAGCGGGAAGAATTTCACCTCCTATGTTGACGGCGAAAAAGTCGGAAGAACGGGGCCGAGCGTAAAATGGAACAAGAAGCATGACATGTCGCTGCACGCCATCTTCTCTCATAGCCGCGCCGAGGAGGTTCGCACCTGCAACTGCTCAATCGCCATCTACCGCGTTTACGATCGGGCTTTCAGCCAGGCTGAGGTTAACCAGAATGTGCGCGGCTCATTCTCGGTCGATCCCGCGGGCAAAATCTCCACCACTTGGGGAAAGCTCAAACGCGGATTTTAATCACCGGTGCAGAAACCGAGTTTTTTCTTCAAAACTCGGTTTCTGCAAGCTTCAAATTGCTCGCCATTTATGCTTCACGCGGTTGGAAACCGCACCTACGGTGTGTGGGGCGCTAGAGATTTCTTCCCCATAGGGATCGAGTCAAGCGTTTTAAGGCGTATGTTGCGCCGATTCAATGCCTTAAATGGCGCCGGTTTCCGTAGGCGCCGGTGCGGTTGGAAACCGCACCTACGGTGTGTGGGGCGCTAGAGATTTCTTCCCCACAGGGATCGAGTTAAGCGTTTTAAGGCGTATGTTGCGCCGATTCAATGCCTTAAATGGCGCCGGTTTCCGTAGGCGCCGGTGCGGTTGGGAACCGCACCTACGGTGTGTGGGGCGCTAGAGATTTCTTCCCCATAGGGATCGAGTCAAGCGTTTTAAGGCGTATGTTGCACCGATTCAATGCCTTAAATGGCGCCGGTTTCCGTAGGCGCCGGTGCGGTTGGAAACCGCACCTACGGTGTGTGGGGCGCTAGAGATTTCTTCCCCATAGGGATCAAGTTAAGCGTTTTTGGGGCGAATGTCTCACGGTTTTCTCGGCACGTGTTTAACATAAGCTTCCACCTGTGGGATTTCTATCGCACTCGCTATCCACTCGCTTGATGGTTTCAAGGCATATCAATTCTATACGGAGAGGAACGCGCCAATTTTGAAAGGTATTATTCTGGCGGGCGGGAAAGGAACGCGTCTCTACCCGTTGACAAAAGTTACCAACAAACATCTGCTTCCGGTTGGAAGGGAGCCGATGATTTTCAACCCCATAAAGCAACTGGTGTCGGCTGGAATCACGGAGATTCTTGTCATTACCAGTACAGTACACATGGGAGATGTTGTCAACCTGCTCGGAAGCGGCAAGTCTTTCGGCGTGGATTTTACCTACAAGGTTCAAGAGGAGGCGCAAGGCATAGCGCACGCGCTTCTTCTCGCCGAAGATTTCGCGAAGGGAGAGAGGATTGTTGTTGTGCTGGCGGACAACATCGCCGTCAGGTCAATCAAGCCTTACGTTGACAGTTTTCGATCGCAGGAAACCGGCGCGCGAGCGTTGCTGAAGGAGGTGAGCAAACCGACTGAATTCGGCATTGCCGCTTTGGATGAGGAGAAGATAATCTCTGTTGAAGAGAAGCCGGGCAATCCTAAAAGCAATTATGCCGTGATTGGCTATTACATGTACGATGAAAAAGTTTTCGATCTCATTCGACAGCAGAAGCCGTCGGAGCGCGGGGAATTTGAAATAACCGATGTCCTCAACGAATATATCACGCGCTCCGAGTTGGAATACGACATTCTGTCGGGGGAATGGACCGATGCGGGGACATTCGAGTCGTTGTCGGTTGCGAATGAAATCCTAAGCAAACATGAAAACAAAATACAACTTTGTTGAGCGACTATGCGATCTTTCGGGCTAAACCGCTCCTTGTCGATGCCCGGCAAACGTTGTTGCCCCAGACGCAGTTTCTAACAACGCGGAGTATAGATAAAAAGGTAGGACATTGATGAAGCCTGAGCTCATCGTCATGCTCACCTATAACGATCGGACGGTTGAGAACGCGCTGGAACTTTTCGATGAAATGAAGGATTCTCCCGTAAAGCATTGGGGCTTTAAGGATGTCGGGCTTCCGAAAGAGGAGACGGAGGAATTGGCGCGTCTGATGGCGGATGCCGGAAAGACGAGCTATCTTGAAGTGGTAAGTCTGTCGGAGGAGGAGGGATTGGAGGGGGCAAAACTCGCGGTCGCGTCGGGAGTCGATATCCTGATGGGAACTGTTTTCTTCGACTCGATACACGAATATCTCAGAGACAAACCGATCGCCTACTATCCCTTCTTGGGCAATGTGCACAGCCATCCCACCGTTTTGGAGGGGCGCGTGGAGGAAATTGTCGCTCACGCTCGGCAGTTGGAGACGAAAGGTGTAGACGGCGTGGATCTTCTCGCCTACAGGCACACCGGCGAGTCGGCAGGATTATTAACGTCGGTGATCGAAGCTACGAGCGTTCCCCTCATCTGCGCCGGAAGCATCGGCTCTTACGAGCGCATTAGCGAAGTCGTGGATTCCAAAGCGTGGGGCTTTACGGTCGGCAGCGCCTTTTTTGAGGAGAGGTTTATGCCGCACGGCTCATTTAGCGAAAATGTTACGCATGTTTGGAATTGGCTGCAGGCGCGATTGACCTGAGCGGGGAACGGTATGAATTCCACGCTGTAGCAGCGCTCCCCGAATCGCGACGCGCAATAAATTGGGCAACTACAAATACCACCGCCCGATAAATCGGGCAACTACAATCAACCGATGCGTGTAATTCATTGGTTAGGAATTAGCATGAGATGTTCCCGAATTTGGGCGGCTACGTTGCGGATGTCGTCCATGTCGCCCGGTTTGGGCTTCCAAGGCAGAATTAGAGAATCATCCTCCCATCGCGGCAGGAGGTGCAGGTGGAAGTGGAAGACAGACTGGAACGCGGCGGCTTCACTTGATTGAAAGAGATTTAGCCCATCAGGGTTCAGAACTTCCTTGATTACGCGGGCAAGTTTTGTCCCGATTTGCATAATTTTACCCGCGGTTTCGGGAGGGATATCGAAGATATTGCGGTAATGCCGTTTCGGAATTACCAACAGGTGTCCAGGGTTGCCGGGGTTGATATCCATAAAACTCAAGGTTTCGTCGTCTTCATAAACCTTTGTCGCAGGGATATCGCCCGCAATAATCGAGCAAAAAATACATTCCATAATTGCCTCCTCGTAAGCCTTCCGAATTCGGGATCCGGTCGTTTTGGACGATGCCGCCGTTACGTTCGGGTGTTCGAGCGCTGATTCAGTTTAACAGAATTTCCGTGTCGGTTCAAGTTTTTTCAGGCGCGATTACAGGGGAATCGCGCCTGATTATTGGCATAAGGAAGATTGGAAGGATGGAAGACAGGAAGGGTGAAAAATTTCGTCCATCATAGGGATCGAGTTAAGCGTTTTCGGGCGAAGGTCACGCGGTATTCTCTTGACAAGCGCTCAGCACAACTTTCCACCTGTCGCCCCGCTGGGGCTTTGGAGTGTGGTGTCTTCACGTTTCTACAAACCTGTCACCCCTCTGGGGCTGTAAAGATGTAAGCAATCTGCAGCTACCCATTTGGAGATTGTTTCTACATGAAGTGATGCCATATACACTTAGCGAGTGAACCGCTAGATGTTGCAATCGATCGGCGGCGCTCAATGAATTGAGCAACTACAAACGCCCGATGAATCGGACAACTACAGACGCCCGATGAATCGGGCAACTACAAACTGCCGGTTTTTGTAACTTCCAGATTTGGAATTAATATGAGATGAACAAGGAGCGTGTCATGCACAAGAAACACTGGTTCATTGGATTGGCATGTCTTTCGGCGCTTGCTCTCACGGTATTCTGCTTAAACAGGGTTCAGGGGCAAGGCGACGCGGCAAAGCGCGGAAAATACCTCGTCGATACGGTTGGCGCGTGCGGACAGTGTCACACCCCGCGAAAAGGCACCGATCCGGATATGAGCATGTACCTGGCGGGTCACCCGGAAAAAGCGCCCTACCCCAAGTATGACTTCAGAACCATGATGGGACAGGGTATTTTCATGGTTACCGCGCCAACGATGACTGCGTTTGCCGCGCCCTTCGGCACTACTTTCGCCACGAACCTGACACCCGACAAGGAAACGGGGATTGGCGAGTGGACGGAGGAGATGTTCATCGGCGCCATGCGGACAGGGCACCATCAGGGGGTCGAGAGCAATCGAAAAATCTTCCCGCCGATGCCCGCGCAATACTACTCCGAGATGAACGACGAGGACCTTAAAGCCATTTGGGCGTACCTGAAAACAATCAAGGCCGTGAAAAACGACGTTCCGCCGGCATTAAACCCGAGAGGGAGGCCCTGGTAGTCACCGCGTATGAAAATTCTTGGGATTGACACCTCGACCCCCATTGGCAGCGTTGGTTTAATTGAAGGTGACGATTTTGTCGCCGAACACACGTTAAACGTCATGCAAGCCCACTCTTCGCGGTTGATGCCTGCGATAGATCAGGTTTTGGAGTGGGGCAATCTCGGAGTTCATGATCTGGACGCTTGCGCTGTCGGGATAGGCCCCGGTTCATTCACCGGCGTCCGAATCGGCGTCGGCACGGCAAAGTCTCTTTGCTACGCTATCAAAAAACCTATTGTCGGTGTTTCAACGTTGGAGGCGATCGCCTACAATCTGCGCTATGCCAAGGGTTTGATTTGTCCAATCCTGGACGCACGTCGGGAGGAAGTTTACGGCGCGGTTTTTCATGGCGGCGCGACGCTGGAACGCAGGTGCGAAGATCTGTGTCTTTCCATCTCGGAGTTGCTGAATCGCGTTGAAAGTTCCGCCGTTTTCGTCGGTGACGGCTTGGATAGGTATGCCGAAGCGGTGCGAGAAAGATTCGGCGCCAGCGTGATTCTCGCCGACTCGACGTTCAATGCGCCGCGTGGAACAAACATCGCTCGAATCGGGCGAGAGCGCTTGTCGCGCGGCGAATCGGACGATTGCTTCCGAATAATCCCGAACTATATCCGCAAAGGACTGTATGGCAAAGCGGGGGATTAATTTTCGACACTGCCCGAAAGTCCAGCCGCCGTATTGCGCTACAGTCGCCGCCTCAATGGAGAAACCGCTCCGCAGGTTGCGACCAATCCGAAGGATTCCCGCCGTTCCATCATCTCATACGGATTCGAAATCTATACCTTGCGTTGGGTAAAATTGCGCTTTTTTGTCAGCAATAATGGTATTGAATAGGCCTTACGCAGCATCAGCGGGTCGCGACCTGGAGATCGCTCCTACAAATGTTGGAATATCGGTGCGGTTGGAAACCGCACCTACGGCCAGACGTTTGAAAAGACGCAATTTCTGACAGCGCGGAGATTGTAGGGTGGGCACTGCCCACCATCATCGCGGTCGCGTTGCGCGCCAGGGAAACAAACCGTCTATTCCAAACTAATCAGAATGGTGGGCAGTGCCCACCTACAACTACTGCGAACCCATGGCTCTTGTGACTCATAGATTCGGAATTGGTGTCACATATCCCCCTGAGACCCTATGAACCGCGTTTTTGAAAACACGTCTGCGCTTCTAGGCGCTCATCTCCTCACCCGCTTGTTCTCGCTCGGCGTGACATATCTGCTCATGACTCGCTACTACGGGGAAAAAGAGATGGGCCTCTATTTTCTCGCCATGTATGTCACCAATTTGATTGTTAGCGGCACCGAACTGGGTATGCACGCGCCGCTGATTCGTGAAATGGCGCTGCGTTTAGAGCAGGCGCGGCATCTGGTTGGCAATGCGCTAATTATCAGAATCCTGCTATCGATTGTCGCATTCGGATTGATGATTGGGGTGGGGCGTTTGTTGGATTATACGCCGGAAACAATGCAGATAATCAAACTGCTAGGTTTGGCGGAGATATTCAACTCGATTGCGCAGTCGTACCGCTGTGTCTTTCGGGCATTCGAGCAGATGAAATACGAAGCCTTAACCGTTGTCGCCGAGCGGTGCGTCGTGTGCGTTGTTGGCGGAATGTCAATTGCGCTTGGCGCGAATCTCGCCCAGTTTTGCATCGTAATCTTGATCGCCAGCGGCATTAACCTAACCCTCAGTGTCGCGATTGTCAGATGGAAGTTTATCAAGTTGCGCTTCCGATTCGATCTGTCAATCTGGCGCGAGTTGATGCGTCAAGCGTTGCCGTTCGCGCTCGGCAATATGCTACATCTCGCCTATTTTCGTATCGGCACAATAATGATTAAACAGTTGAGCCCGGATGGTATCGCCGCGAACGCGTGGTACGGCTTGGCGCATACGATTGTAAACGCGGTGACAATCCTTCCGGGCGCATTCTTGGGCGCCATGTTCCCGCCAATGTCCCGCGCTTTCGAGGGGAAGGGGGGCGACTTTCGCGCAGCGTACACCTACGCGACCCGATGGATGGTTCTGCTCGGCGTTCCAACTGCCGTTGGCATCGCGGCATTGGCGCGGGAGATAGTCTCCATATTGCCCCCGGACAAATACGCGATAACGAAGATTGCCCCGGCATTGCAGTTGCTGAGTTGGTCGTGCGGGCTCGCATTTCTGACCACAACCCTTGTCACGGTATTGCGCGCCGCGGACAAGCGATTCCAGTTTACGCTGCTTATGGGGATGACGACGCTCATAAACATCACTTTGAACTATTTGCTCATTCCTTCGCATAGCCACATCGGCGCGGCGATGTCGCTGATTGTCAGCGAAGCGTTCCTGTTCGTTGCCAGCTTCGTCTACGTTTCTCGACGCGTCGCGACACTGATTACGATACGGTACGGGTTCAAAGCCGTTGCGCTTTCCGCGTTGATGGGCGCGGGACTAGTCGTTTTCAGAAATCTATTTCCGATATGGGCGCTCATTCCGTTGGCGATTGCGTTCTATGCGGCGGGCATGGCGATTTGGGGGGAATTGAAGCGTGACAGTTTTAGGCAGGTCTTCTAGTTGGGGGGATTTAGGCCCCGCGAGGAATGGCAGTTACGCATGCTTTGTAGGCCGGGCTTTTTTGCCCGACCTACCGGAGTAGTCGGCGACTTATATTTTGCGTTGGGTATTATTTCGCTTTCTTTCTCAGTAATAATCGCTTCTAATGGGACATACATAGCACCTGCGGGTCGCGACCTGGAGATCGGGGATTTCTATCGCACTCGTTGTTCACTCGTTTGATCCTACAAAAGACGCAATTTCCAGCGGTGTAAAGTATGAGTCAACCTGCGTCAAACGGCTGACGCAACGGTGAATCCCCCGACTAGCGAATAGTTCGAAGCGAAGTGATATAGCTTGGAATTCACCTTCTGAATGTGTTCAGGCGTGTGATGCGCCCCCTCCTTGGACCAGGCGGCATTGTTGGCTTCCACGCTTTCCCAGAGCGTCAACCAACCGTAGTCAAACTCGGCGTGCGCCACAGCCTCAAGATCGCCTTGATACCCTTTGAGCAACTCTACGCCCAGGCATCCGGGCAGCGAGCGGATCGCGGGCAAAAACTCGCGCAGCATGAAATCTTCAAACAACTCCCCTTCAATGTCAGGTTTCAGTTCAATCGTGTGAATCGCACGAAAACGTGGCATAAATGTTCGCTCCTCGCAATCAGAAAATTGATGTGACTTCAACACGGACGATGGCGACAGATTCGTCCGACTCTCATATCTCGGTGTCGATTAACGTCCTCCGATGAACGCTTCCAGCATCTCTCTGGCTTCGGTGTCGGGATACTGTCTCGGTGGCGATTTCATGAAATAGGCGCTTGCGCCGTAGAGGGCGCCGCCGATTCCTCGATCGCGCGCAATCTTGCAACAGCGTATCGCGTCAATCGACACGCCTGCCGAGTTTGGCGAATCCCAGACTTCCAACTTCAGCTCGAGCCTCACCGGAATGTCCCCAAATTCCGTGCCTTCCAGGTGGAGATAGCACCACTTGCGATCGTCGAGCCACGGCACATAGTCGCTGGGGCCTATGTAGACGTTCTTTGGTGAGATGTCATGGTTAAGTTGAGAGACGACAGCGTCCGTCTTGGAGATTCGCTTGGACTCCAAACGCTCCTTTTCCAGCATATTCATAAAGTCCATATTCCCGCCCACGTTTAACTGGGAGGTGCGGTCGACTTTCAAACCGCGGTCGCTCATCAACTTCGTCAGGGCGCGATGCACGATTGTCGCGCCGAATTGCGCCTTGATGTCATCGCCGACGATGGGCAAGCCCGAGGACTCAAACTTCGCTCGCCACTGATCGTTCTTGGCGATGAAAACCGGCATGCAATTCACGACACCGCAGCGGGCATCCAACGCCTGCGTCATGTACCACTTCGTCGCTTCTTCGCTGCCCACCGGCAGGTAGTTAATGAGGACATCCGTTTGGCTCTCTCGCAACACGTCCGCCACGTCAACGACTTCGTCCGAGGATTCTTCCACCGTCTCGCGGTAGTATTTGGCGAATCCATCCATCGTTGGCCCGCGGTGGACGGTGACGCCGAGTTGCGGCACATCCGAGAATTTTATGGTATTGTTCGGCTCGACCCAGATTGCCTCGCCAACATCCCTGCCAACCTTGTTACTATCCACATCGAATGCCGCCGCTATCTCAATATCACTTACATGATAGTCGCCCACCTTTACGTGCATAAGCCCCGGCACGAAGTCGTCATCTTTGGCATCTTGATAGTAATGAATTCCTTGAATCAACGAAGAAGCGCAGTTCCCCAGTCCAACAACAGCAACGCGAATTTTTGACATCGTCTCGATCCTCCAATTTGAGTGAATGAATCGCTGTCGCGCGAATGAATCGTGTTCCGGAGCAATAGTCCGCGCGACGACAAAATCAGCGATTCAAGAGTAATCCGAAATTCGTATATTTTTAGAAATCCTTATTTTGTATGCCATTTCACAGTGGGTTCTAACCACCGCATACGGAACCTAACAAGAGTCTATACTCCATGCTGTTAGAAACTGCGTCTTTTTGTAGGAGCGATCTCGAGGTCGCGACGTGCGTTCACGGCAGGTGCGGTTGGAAACCCAGCGGATCTCTATCGCACTCATTATTCATTCGCTTGATCCTACGGACTAGATGCTTGAAAACACGCAATTCTCGGCAGCGCAAAGTATAACTTATCAAGATGAAAATGTCGTCCCGCACGCGAGGATATTGCCGTTTGCCTCGTCCGACCTGCGAGAAGACAGTTTGCGAAATGGCCTAACTATTAATTATACAACAAAATCCGCAAGAGATCAAGCGCAATCGAAAAGGATTGAGGGTGAAGGCGCGGATTGTCAGTGAGGAGGAAGATTGGCGAATTGGCGATTTGATTGTTAACCGAGGCGTCTATCCTCGGATTTGCCGCGACAAGCCAAGCGACTCCCCGTTTCTGTACAACCCTGTGCAATAATTGAACAACTCAAATAACGCAGGTGGGCAGTAAAGCGCCAGGAACCCCCGCAGGGACAGGTTTCCTTGTTCTATATCTGCTTGGCATAGCATTTGCATCGTATTACGAATTCAAAATCTAAATGATGCAATCGATCGGAGGCGCTCAATGAATTGAGCAACTACAAACTGCCGGTTCTTGTAACTCATAGAATCGGATTTAATATAAGGAGGTTTTCAATCATGTTTAACGCTTTTGCCAGAACAGGCATTCTACTACTCACGGTTCTCATGGTTTCATGCATTTTGAGTTGCGGGGATGTTGATACGGTCGGCACGCCCGAATCTCAAGAAATCGAGGCGATAGAGGACACGTTGAGAGCGTGGCGTACCGGGTATGAAACGGAAGACATTGATGCGTACATGAGTGTCTTCTGGGCGGACGGCTTCCGCTATGTCTCGGATATGGGAACACCCGACGATGCGACCGATGATGTGACGTTTGACGATATTCGCGAAGAGCGAGAGTCGGCAATTCGCGTGTTTGCACTGTACCAAGACATCGAGATTGAGTTGGAAGAGCCGCCCGAGGTGGAGTTGAACGCAACACGCGACAGGGCTGAGGTCAGAGTCCATTATCGGATTCAAGGATTCGTGGCAGACGGCGTCTCTCTTGAAGGCGGTTATACCGGGTGGTATGCCGAGGGAGATAATGTGTTTATCTTTGAGTTGAGAGACGGCGAATGGCGGATTTTAGAGTGGGTCGACGAAGCATTCAGCGAAGAAAGGATTGAAGCGTCGCGATAAATCTGTGTTGTCAAATTTTTTAGCTACGGTTGACTATCCAACTCACAAAGCAATTTACGGTTGCCGGAAGGGAGCATCGGTCAATGAGAACCTTTTGGATTTTCAAGTTTTGCCTATTGTTAGTTTCCGCCGTGTTTCTGCAGAGCGGTTTTGCCCAAGACTCAACACGATGGGGATTGCCCGAGCGCGCCAAGATGCGCATCGGAAAAGCACCGGTAAACGAGATTGCATATTCGCCGGATGGGAGTCGGATCGCGGCGGCGACTCATAAAGATATATGGATGTATGATGCACGCAGCGGCGTCGCGCTCAAACTCCTCACGGGGCATACGGATTCAGTTCTTACGGTCGCGTTTTCGCCCAGCGGCAATACGCTTGCAAGCGGGGAATCGGACGGAACGGTTCGGGGGTGGAATGTCCGCAGCGGCACACTATTCGAAACCATTGCGGGGCATGAGGGGGCGGTTCGCTCGGTCAGGTTCTCGCCCGATGGATCCATGCTTGCCAGCGCGGGCGAAGATAAACTTATCCGTTTATGGGATGTGTGGAACGTAGAGCTCAAGGGAACGCTAGAGGGACACTCGAATTGGGTCGATACCGTAGCCTTCTCGCCTGACGGATTGACTCTCGCGAGCGGGAGTAGGGACGGTGCGATTATGTTGTGGGACATCCAAACCGGGAAAAAGTTGCGTACGCTTGAAGGTCATGAGCAGCCGGTAAGTTCGGTCGCGTTCTCGCCCGACGGACGTACGCTTGCCAGCGCGGGGGAACCGCAGAGCGTGGATCCCAGGTTGAGCCGGGATGGCAGGATTAAGTTGTGGGACACACGCACCGGGGAACGGGTGCGGACACTTGAGGGGCATTCGCACACGGTCGGTTGCGTGGCGTTCTCGCCCAACGGAGATGTGCTTGCGAGTGGAGGCGGCTGGTACGACGACACCGTTCGATTGTGGAATACCCGCACCGGCGAGGAGGATCGAATTCTAGAGGGGCACACAAGGGGAGTCAACTCAATAGCGTTCTCGCCCGACGGGGGAAGGCTGGCAAGCGCGAACAGTACATCGATTCGTCTGTGGGATATCCGCACCGGGGAGCATCTACGCACGTTAGTGCACGGGGTTGCGTTATTTGCATTCTCGCCCGACGGAAAGACGCTTGCCGTCGGTGGCGCCGAGGCGATTGAGATTTGGGATGCCCACTCCGGGGAAAAGTTGAGAACCCTTCCCGGACTTACGGGCAGTGTCCTCGCGTTTTCGCCCGATGGAACCACACTTGCTATTCGAGGTGACCACCACTCTATACTCTTGTGTGATGTGCGTTCGGGAGAGGTCCTGCAAACTTTTGAAGCGCCCACGGACTATGTCGTGGCCGCCGCATTTTCACCTGACGGAAAGGTGTTTGCGAGTGGCTGGCCCCATAAAGGTAACAGTCTGCTTCGCTTGTGGGACGCGCACACCGGGGAACCCCTCCACGTCATTTCCTTTGATGAGGAAGCTATACGGGCGGTGGCGTTCTCACCGGATGGGAGAACTGTTTTCACCGGAGGTTGGCATTCCGGAATTCGCATTTGGGATGTGCACACCGGCGAGCTTCTTCACACACTGGTTGGGGGTGCGGGTGAGCTCTCCCGGATTACTTCTATCGTGTTTTCTCCCGATGGGACCAGGTTCGCGACCGGGAGCGGCGGTTTGACAATTCGTGTGTGGGATACTCGAACTCGGGAAGCGCTGCATACGCTAATGGGACACGGTATCTGGAGCACGGTCAAGGCACTATCGTTTTCCTCTGATGGGAAGATTCTTGCTTCCGGCGGAGACGATACGATTCGATTATGGGACGTGCGCACCGGTGCGCTGCTATGGAAGTTTGAGGGGCATGCAAGCAGCGTCGAGTCCTTAGAATTTGCCGCCGATGGAAATACGTTAGCCAGTTGGAGTTGGAATGGGACGGTCTTGCTGTGGAACCTCAGGCTTGGAACAATGTGGGGTGATATAAAACGAACAAGGGTGGTGGGTCGGACGCCGCGATTCTCGGAACCTGCGCCCACAGCCGCTGTGTTGATGCCGGCGAAAACTGCTTTACTGCCGAACTACCCGAACCCGTTCAATCCGGAAACGTGGATACCGTATCAGTTAAAGCGACCGGCAGAGGTAACGCTGGAAGTTTATGATCTGAACGGGCAAACGGTTCGGACGCTGGCGGCGGGACACCAGCCTGCCGGCGTGTATCAAAGCCGCGAACGCGCCGTGTACTGGGACGGGCGGAATGAGATGGGAGAGACTGTGGCGAACGGCGTCTATTTCTACACGTTGACCGCTGGCAAATTTACTGCCACGCGGAAAATGCTGGTCGAGAAGTAAAATTCACATTTGTCAGAAAGGAGGATTGTCCGATGAGAAAAGCGCGAGTCTTGGATTTCAGTCTTTTCTTCGTTGCTGTTCTGTTACTGCAGAGCGGCTTCGCCCAAGACCATACCCGGTTGGGTTTGCCAAAAGGCGCCAAAGTTCGTCTTGGCAAGGGTTGGCTGTCCGGCAATGTCGTGTTCTCTCCGGATGGCAACCTGCTTGCGGTCGGGAGCAGCATCGGTGTTTGGCTCTATAACGCGCATACCGGCGCCGAAGTCAGCCTGCTCACGGGGCACACGGATTTTGTGACATCGGTGGCGTTCTCACCCGATGGAGCCTGGCTTGCCAGCGGAAGCTGGGACACTACGGTTCGTATGTGGAACGTCCGCACCGGGAAACACTTGCACAGCCTTGTGGGGCATACGGACAGTGTCAACCCCATAGCGTTCTCGCCCGATGGGTCGACGCTTGCCAGCAAGAGTAGGGACGGGACGATTCGTTTGTGGGATCCTCACACCGGGGAAACTGTGCAAACGCTTGAAGGACATCGCCTTGGGAGTAGAAACAACACGGTCCGTTTGCGGGATGTCCACACCGGGGAAACCGCATTCATCCTCGAAGATCGCCAGCACTGGCTAAGTACCATAGTGTTCATCTCAGACAGGTCGACGCTTGGAAGCAGCGGGGCGTATAAGAACGAGGTGATTCGTCTGTGGGATGCCCATGCCGGGGGAAGCGTAGCATCACTCGAAGATGATCGGGATAAAATCAAATCCGTAGCGCTTTCACCCGATGGTTCCACGATTGCCGGTGCAATTACGGAGCGACTTGAAGATAACTTTGTTCGATTGTGGGATATTCGCACGGGAGAAATCCTACACACACTCGATGGGTATTGGCATCCGAGACCCATTGTCCTGGTATTCTCTCCGGATGGCGGCATACTTGCAAGCGCCGGGAGATGGGACAGTATGCTTCGTCTGTGGGACCCTCACACCGGAGAACACTTGGGATCGCCCGAGACTTTTACGAGCAACGAAAGATCCATCGCATTTTCCCCCGATGGAAACACGCTCGCCTGGAGTAGGAATCAGCTAATCTCCATATGGGATATCCGCACCGGCGTACTCAAACGCTACATTGAAGCGCACCCGGAGCCTGTCAACTGTATCGCGTTTTCGCCCGATGGTTCCACGCTTGCCGGTGGGAGAGAGGATGGCACGATTCGATTTTGGGATACACGCACGGGTGAACACAAGCAGATTCTTCTTGGGCATAGCAACGGTGTTACTTCCGTGGTCTTCTCGCCCGATGGGAATACTCTCGCCAGCGGCAGTCGGGACAAAACAGTTCGATTGTGGGATGCTCACACGGGGGAACACAAACAGACGCTTTCCGGACAGGTGGATGAGATTACTTCCGTGGCATTCTCGCATGACGGGGAAATACTTGCAAGCGGCAGCGGAGTGCGTTGGGAGGACAACAACGATAAGACAATTTGGATTTGGGATGTCCGCACCGGGGCACACCTACGGACGCTAAAAGGGCATACGAGCGGAATCTCCTCCGTGGCATTCGTTCCCGATGGAGTCCTGCTCGCCAGCGGGAGTTACGACAACACGATTCGAATTTGGGATGTTCGCACCGGGGAGCGCTTGCGAACCCTTGAGGGGCACACGGATGCCGTATCGTCAGTTGCGTTCTCGCCGGATGGGAACACCCTCGCCAGCGGGAGTTGGGACGGATCGATGTTGCTGTGGGAGTTCAGACATGCAACGACTTGGGGCAACGTTAAACGCGTGGCGGCTGATAGCACGATGTATTTACCGGAACTTTCACCTTCTGCTTTAACTCCGGGGGAAACGGCGCTCCTCGCAAACTACCCGAACCCGTTCAACCCGGAAACATGGATACCGTATCAGTTGGGTGAGCCGGCGAAGGTCGTGTTGACAATTCACAGTAAGAGCGGTCAGACGGTTCGGACGCTGGCGCTGGGGCGCAAAGTTGCCGGGGCGTATCGGAACCGGAACCGCGCCGCGTATTGGGACGGGCGAAATCAACACGGTGAGTTTGTGGCAAACGGCGTCTATTTCTGTACGATGACTGCGGGAGATTTCACCGCTACGCGGAAGATGCTGGTCGGCAAATAAAAAGTAGTAGGCACACGCCGTGTGCCGTGCATAAGGATCAAGTTAAGCGTTTTAAGGCGTATGTTGCGCCGATTCAATGCCTTAAATGGCGCTGGTTTCCGTAGGCGCCGGTGCGGTTGGAAACCGCACCTACGGTGTGGGGGCGATAGAGATTTCTTCCCCACTCCATGGGGACTACGTTAAGAGTTTTGCTACGGAGAACACCACCAATACTAGACGAAATCCCTTAACTTGATCCCTATGGGCACACGCCGTGTGCCGTGATCCAACAGGTCAGAACTCGCAACGAGGAGAATCATCCGATGAAAAAAACTCGGTTTGTCACGCTTTGCCTTGTATTGATTTCCCCTCTATTTGCGCAAAGTAGTTTGGCTCAAGATTACACCCGATGGAGTTTGCCCGAAGGCGCCAATGCGCGTTTCGGCAAAGGTTGGTCGTCCGGCAATGTCGCTTACTCCCCGGATGGTACGCGGCTCGCTGTCGCGAGCAGCATCGGCATTTGGCTGTATGATGCGGCAAGCGGCGACGAGGTTAACTTGCTCGACGCGCATACGCGCTTGGTGCGCGCCGTAGCATTTTCGCCTGATGGCTCCATGCTTGCCGGGTATTCCGATGCGCTCCGTTTGTGGGATGCGCGCAATGGGAAACACGTGCGGACGCTTGGAGGACATAATGGCGGTGTCAAGTGTGTGGCATTTTCCCCGGACGGCTTCACGCTTGCCGGTGGGAGTGGGGACGGGACAATTCGTCTGTGGGACACCCGCAGCGGGGAGGAATTGCACGCGCTTGAGGGGCACACGGACGGTGTCGAGTCCATAGCGTTTTCGCCAGACGGACGGACGCTTGCGAGCGGAGGCGATTGGCGCGAAAACACGGTTCGCCTGTGGGATGTTCGCACTGGAGACGTCCTACGAATCCTTGAAGGCAATCCACATCGGGTGAGTTACGTAGCGTTTTCCCCAGACGGACGGACGCTTGCGGGCGGAGGGAGTCCGGGGTGGACCGCTACGGTCGTTCGGCGCGGCAAAATCCAGTTGTGGGATACGCGCACGTGGGAACATCAGAAGACCCTCGAGGCACATGCGGAGACGGTCGATTGTGTTGCGTTCTCCCCTGATGGAGAAGCGCTTGCTACCGGAGGAGGATGGAGTGACAACTCGATTCGGTTGTGGGATACACGTACGTGGGAACAGAAGCGGACTCTGGTAGGGCATACTTGGGGCGTTGAATCAGTGGCGTTCTCGCCCGACAACTCCGCGCTTGCCAGTCAGAGTCAGAACGATACAATCCGTTTGTGGGATGCACGTACCGGCGAGCAGCGGCGCGCTCTGGAGGGACATGGTGACGCCCCCCTTTTCATTGCGTTCTCGCACGGTGCGTCGACGCTCGTTAGTCGGCATAGCGACAACACTATTCATCTGCGGGATGCGCGCACAGGGAAACACCGGCGCACAATTGCGGGAAATATAGGTTGGTTCGGCCCCGTTGCATTGTCCCCGGATGGAACCATACTTGCCAGCGGGGGCGGGGACGAGAAGATTCGTTTGTGGGAGGTACGGACCGGGGAGCGCTCAAAGATTCTTAAAGGGCACAGGCGCTGGACTTCCGCTATTGCGTTCTCTCCTGATAGCTCCATGCTTGCCAGCGGAGGCGGGGACAACATGATTCGTCTGTGGAATTCCCGCTCTGGGGAAAGGTTACACACCCTTGCAGGGCATACAGGCGCGGCGGGTTCTATCGCGTTTTCCCCCGATGGGACTATACTTGCCAGTGGCGGGTCGTACAAAGATTACACGATTCGTTTATGGGATGTTCACGGCGGCAACCATTTGCGGACGCTTGAAGGACATGCAGGGAGTATTAATTCGGTGGTGTTCTCCCCCGATGGATCCACTCTGGCGAGCGCCGGTGGGTATGATGGGACGATTCGTTTGTGGAATGTTCCCACCGGCGAGCGCTTGCAGACGATCGAAGCGCATGCAGAGATGGTTGGTTCTGTAGCGTTTTCTCCTACTGGAGCCACGCTTGCCAGCGGAAGTTTGGACGATACGATTCGTTTGTGGGATCTTTCCACCGGCGAACACCTGCAGACGTTTGAAGGACATACGGGGTGGATTCGTTCCGTAATGTTTTCGCCCGACGGGAGAACGCTTGTCAGCACGAGTGAAGATGACACGATGTTGTTGTGGGACCTCACGCACCCCACGACTTGGGGCGCCATCAAACACGTGAGAGTCGATGGGACGAGGCAACCGGTGGAACTTTCACCGTCCGTGGCTCCCCTTGTCCCTACGGAAACGGCAATCCTGCCAAACTACCCGAATCCGTTCAACCCGGAGACGTGGATGCCGTACCAGTTAAAGCGACCGGCAAATGTAACATTGGCGATTTATGATCTGAACGGGCAAACGGTTCGGACGCTGGCGGTGGGGTATCAACTTGCAGGCGTGTATCGCAGCCGCGAACGCGCCGCGTATTGGGATGGACGTAATCAATGGGGCGAGACGGTAGCGAATGGTGTCTATTTTTGCACCCTAAGGGCGGGAAATCTTAGTTTAACGCGGAAGATGTTGGTCGGCAAGTGAAATTCACGGTTTCGGAAAAGGGAAACATCTGATGAAGAAATCTCAGTGGGTGAAACTCAGCGCTTTTGTAGTTTCCGTGATGTTTCTACCGAGTAGTTTTGCCCAAGATTATACGCGATGGGGTTTGCCGGAAGGCGCAAGAGCGAGATTAGGCAAAGGCTTGAAATCCGGTAATATCGCGTTTTCGCCAGACGGAGCCCTGCTCGCAGTTCCAGCTAGCATCGGCATTTGGCTCTACGATGCAACCACCGGCGCCGAAGTCAATCTTCTCACCGGACATACAGGTGTTGTGAGGTGGGTGGAGTTCTCGCCAGACGGAGCCACGCTTGTGAGCGGGAGCAGGGACAGAACGGTTCGATTGTGGGATGTCGTCACGGGGAAGAGCGCCCACACCCTTGCGGGGCATACTGAAAGTGTCGATGTCATAGTGTTCTCCCCGGACGGTTCCACGCTTGCCGTCAGGAGCAGGGACAAGATAATACGACTGTGGGATATTGACACCGGTGAACCCTTGCAAACGCTTGAAGGCCTTCAGCTGGGGAGTAGGAACAACAAGGTTCGTCTGTGGGATGCCGACACCGGGGAAACAGCGCTTACTCTTACCGCCGGGCTTCGTCAGCATTGGCTGAGTTCTATCGTGTTCTCATCGGACAAGGCGCCGCTTGTCGGTAGACGTGTGGGCGATACGATTCATTCGTCGGGTGTCAGCGCCATAGACGTCGTGCCATCGCTTAAAGATCAACTAGGGAGGGTCGAATCCGTTGCGTTCACGTCCGATGGCGCGACGCTTGCCATTGCACTGAGGGATTGGGACTCGGTGTGGGGCGATAACAGAATAATTCGACTATGGGACACTCGCACGAGAGAGGTTCTGCACACTTTTGAAGGTCATTGGAATGGGACAAGCATTTACGCGGCTTTCTCGCCTGACGGTGACACCTTTGCGAGCGCAGGGGGCGAGGATAGTATGGTTCGTCTGTGGGACGCTCGCACCGGAGAACTCCTCGGCAGACCACAGACGTTCACAAACGCCCTGCGTTCCATAGCGTTTTCCCCCGACGGGAGCGCGTTGGTCTGGAATCGAGGGGGAGTAATTGAGTCATGGAATGTGCGTACCGGCGTGCTCCAACGCCCAAGCATCGGGGGGCACTTCGGGATTGTCAATTCTGTCGCGTTCTCTCCCGATGGGGAGACGCTTGCCAGCGCGAGCATGGACGACTTGATTCGAGTGTGGGATGTCCGCGCTCGCGAGCAAATACAGACTTTATCGGGACACAAAGGTGGCGTTACTTCCTCCGTGGTTTTCTCCCCCGACGGATCCGTACTTGCCAGTGGGGGCGGGGACAAAACGGTTCGTCTGTGGGATGTCCGCACCGGAGAACGCATGAGGACGCTTTCCGGACAACTGGATGGGATTAGTTCGGTGGCGTTCTCGCATGACGGCGAATTGCTGGCAAGCGGTAGTGGGCCGCGTGGGGGTGACCACAACGACAAGACGATTTGGATCTGGAATGCGCGTACCGGCGACCATCTGCATACGTTGGAAGGGCATACGAGCGGCGTCTCGTGTCTCGCATTCTTCCCCGGAGTCCCCATACTCGCCAGTGGAAGTTACGACAACACGATTCGGATTTGGGATGCCCGCACCGGTGAAAACATACATACACTTGAGGGACATAAGGATGCTGTCACGTCTGTCGCGTTCTCTGCCGACGGAAACACGTTGGTCAGTGGAAGCCGAGATGCCACGATATTGCTGTGGGAGTTCAGGCGCTTTGCGGCGTGGGGCGCTATCAAGCACGCGGCGGTTGATGGCACGATTCAGGCATCCGAACTGTCACCGTCGGCAACGGCATTGATGCCGGTGGGTACGGCGCTTCTGCCAAACTATCCGAATCCGTTTAATCCGGAGACGTGGATACCCTATCAGTTGAAGAAATCGGCGGAAGTAACATTGACGATTTATGACATGAATGGCGGCAGAGTTCGGACGCTGGCGGTGGGATATCAACCCGCCGGCGCCTATCGGAGCCGTAGCCGTGCGGCGTATTGGGACGGGCGCAATCAAAATGGAGAAACGGTGGCGAACGGGGTCTATTTCTGTACATTGACTGCGGACGATTTCATCGCCACGCGGAAAATGTTGGTGGGCAAGTAGCAGACACACGCCGTCTTCCATAACCCCGCGGGTTCGAAATCGAAGCATGGAGAATCAATCAATGAAAAAATCGCGGTTTTTCAAACTCGGCATATTATTCGTTTATACGCTGTTTCTACAGACCAGCTTTGCCCAAGACTATACCCGTTGGGGGCTGCCCGACGGCGCCAAGATGCGGCTCGGAAAAGGTTGGATATCAGGCTATATTACGTTCACTCCGGACGGAAGCATGTTAGTCGTGCCGTGCGATCCCGGCATTTGGCTATATGATGCGGAGACCGGCGCTGAAGTCAATTTGCTTGTCGGGCATACAAAGCCGGTTGATTTCGTAGCATTCTCGCCCGACGGATCTACGCTTGCCAGCGGGAGCCGGGACAGAACGGTTCGCTTGTGGGATGTCCGCACATGGAAACCCACCCGCACGCTTGCGGGGCACACAGATAGTATCGACGCCATAGTGTTCTCGCCCGACGGATCTACGCTTGCCAGTAAGAGCAGGGACAAGATAATACGACTGTGGGATGTCCACACCGGTGAACCCGTGCAAACGCTTGAAGGTCTTCAGCTGGGGAGTAGGAACAACAAAGTTCGTCTGTGGGATGCTCATACCGGGGAAACCGCGTTTACTCTTTCTGCCGGGCTTCGTCAGCATTGGCTAAGTTCTATCGTGTTCTCGTCAGACAGGAAACCGGTTGTCCGTGTCACGGATGTCGTGCCATCTTTTAAATATGACTTAGATAGGATACAATACGTCGAGTTTTCCCCCGATGGTTCCACGCTTGTCATTGCGTTGAAAGGTTGGTACACATGGTGGGGTGACGAAAGTGAGGTCCAAGTATGGGACACCCGCACCGGCGAGTTTTTATACTACCTTGCAGGTCACTGGAGCGCAAAAAATCACCTGAGAGATATTTATGTCGCTTTTTCACCTGACGGAGACACACTTGCAAGTGTCGGGAGCTATGATAGTATGATTCGCCTGTGGAACGCCCGAACCGGCGAACTCCTCGGCAGGCCCGAGACATTTGCTGACGGCGTGAATTCCATAGCGTTTTCCCCCGACGGGAGCACGCTTGTCTGGAACGAATGGAGTAGAATTCGGTCATGGGATGTGCGTACCGGCGCGCTCCGATACACGGACCTTGGAGGGCACTCCATGAGTGTCAATTCTGTCGCGTTCTCTCCCGATGGAGGCACGCTTGCCAGTGGGAGTAGCAACACCTCGATTGGATTGTGGGACATCCACGCTCGCGAAAACAGGCAGCTGTTTTATGCGCACAAGGGCGGCGTTACTTCTGTGGCTTTCTCCCCCGACGGCTCCATGCTCGCCAGTGGGGGCGGGGACCAAACGGTTCGTCTATGGGATGCCCGCACCGGGGAACACATTCGAGCGATTTCCGCGCAAATGGATGAGATTATTAGCGTGGCGTTCTCGCACGACGGAGAAATGCTGGCAAGCTGTAGCAGGGGACGTTATTCTTGGAGTGAAATCAGCGATACCGCGATTCGGATTTGGGATGCCCGTACCGGCGACCATCTGCATACGTTGAAAGGGCATACGAGCGGCGTCTCGTGTCTCGCATTCTTCCCCGGGGTCCCCATACTCGCCAGCGGGAGTTACGACAACATGATTCGGATTTGGGATGCCCGCACCGGTGAAAACATACATACACTTGAGGGACATAAGGATGCTGTCACGTCTGTCGCGTTCTCTGCCGACGGAAACACGCTGGTCAGTGGGAGTTGGGACAGCACGATATTGCTGTGGGAGTTCAGGCGCTTTACGGCGTGGGGCGATATCAAGCACGCGGCGGCTAATGGCACGATGCAGGCATCCGAATTGTCACCGTCGGCAACGGCATTGATGCCGGTGGGTACGGCGCTTCTGCCAAATTACCCGAATCCTTTTAATCCCGAGACGTGGATACCCTATCAGTTGAAGAAATCGGCGGAAGTAACATTGACGATTTATGACATGAATGGCGTCAGAGTTCGGACGCTGGAGGTGGGACGTCGGCCTGCCGGTATGTATCGAAGCCGTAGCCGCGCCGCGTATTGGGATGGGCGGAACGAGCATGGCGAGACAGTGGCGAATGGCGTCTATTTCTGTACACTGCGCGCGGGAAGATTTAGCGCCACGCGCAAAATGGTAGTCGGCAAGTGAAATTCACGTTTGCCGAAAGGAACGTCAATCAATGAGAAAATCTCGATTTTTCAAACTCAGCCTGTTGATTATTTTCATTCTGGTTCTTCAAGCTAGTTTTGCCCAAGACTATACCCGATGGGGGTTGCCCGATGGCGCCAAAGCGCGCCTCGGTAAAGGTGAGATCGCCGGCAATATCGCTTATTCCCCGGATGGACAGCGGCTCGCAGTCGCGACTAACATCGGTATTTGGCTGTATGATGCGAGTACCTACGCCGAGGTAAACCTGATCGCAAGGCATTCTCGAGTGGCATATTCCGTGGAGTTCTCGCACGATAGCTCCATGCTCGCCGTTGGGTATTACGATACATTTCATTTGTGGGATGCACGTAACGGGAAACACCTATGGACACTTGAAGGGGATGTCGGAGGTGTTGATTGCGTTGCATTTTCCCCCGATGGCTTCACGCTTGCCAGTGGCGCTTGGGACCGAACAATTCGGCTGTGGGATACCCGCACCGGGGCGAGTTTGCGCACGCTTGAAGGGCATTCGGATGATGTTGTGTCCCTAGCGTTCTCGCCCGATGGATTCACGCTTGCCAGCGGAGCATCGGATGGAAGCGTCCGTGTATGGGATGTCCACACCGGGGAAGCCATACAAACGATGCAAGATGCTTCGAGCCGGGTGGAATACGTAGTGGCATTCTCTCCTGACGGACTAACGCTTGCCGCCGGAAGGGACCCGGGGGTAGCCGGTGCGTCGAGTCCGCCCGGCAGGATTAAGTTGTGGGACACAGGCACTTGGGAACATGTGCGAACCCTTGAGGGACATGCGGCGACCGTAGGTTGGATAGCCTTCTCACCCGACGGAGACATGCTTGCGAGCGCGGGAGGATGGTATGACGACACGGTTCGGTTGTGGGATACGCGTACGTGGAAACAGACGCACACCCTAGCGGGTCATAATCGGGGGGTTGGTTCGGTGGCGTTCTCGCCCGACGGCTCCACGCTTGCCAGCGCGGGTAACGATGACACGGTTCGTCTGTGGAACACCCGCACCGGAGAACACCTTCATACACTGGAGGGACATGCGGATTATCCTCGTGCCTTGGCGTACTCGCCCGGTGGACCGACGCTTATTAGTGCACGTAGCGACAACACGATTCATCTGTGGGATGCGCGCACGGGAAAACACCGGCGCGCTATTGTGGGAAATATAGGCTGGATCGACTCTGTTGCGTTGTCACCGGATGGATCCACGCTTGCCTGCGGGAGCGGTGACCTAATGATTCGTCTGTGGGACACCCGCACCGGAGAACGCACAAAAATTCTGAACGGACATAGGGAATGGATCAACACCATTGCTTTCTCTCCCGATGGCGCCACGCTTGCCAGCGCCGGAGCGGACAGAACGGTTCGTCTGTGGGATGCGCTCACGGGTCAACACCGGCTCTTGCCCGTCGGAGATATGGGTCCTATCATCTCTGTTACGTTTTCCCCTGATGGCTCCATGATTGCCGGCGGGAGTGATGACGGGAAGATTCCGATTTGGGATTCCCGAACCGGAAATCGGTTGCGTACTCTTGAGGAACATGCCGGTCGGGTTTCCACCGTTGCTTTCTCGCCCGACGGTTACACGTTTGCCGCCGGGGGCGCGGAGAAAACAATTCATCTGTGGGATGTGCGCACCGGGGAACACCTGGCGTCACTTGCAGGACACACAGACTCGGTCCGTTGCGCCACGTTTTCACCCCGCGGTTCTACGCTTGCCAGTGGAAGTCATGACCGTACGATTCGCCTATGGGATGTTTCCACCGGCGAACATCTGCAGACGTTTGAAGGACATACGGGTTCGGTTCGTTTCATAACCTTCTCTCCCGACAGGACCACGCTTGTCAGCGGGAGCGGGGATGGCACGATGCTGTTGTGGGATCTTCGGCGTACGGCGACTTGGGGCGAGATAAAACGATTAGAGTTTGTCGGTGGGACTAGGCAATCGCTGGAACTTTCACCGTCGGCGGCTCCCATTGTCCCAACGGAGACCGCTCTGCTCCCAAACTACCCGAATCCGTTCAATCCGGAGACGTGGATACCGTATCAGTTGAGGAAATCGGCAGAAGTAACGATGACGATTTTTAACATGAAGGGGCAAGCAGTTCGGACACTGGATGTGGGATATCGTCCCCCGGGCGTGTATCAGAGCCAGAGCCGTGCGGCGTATTGGGACGGGCGGAATGAGCATGGCGAGACGGTGGCGAACGGGGTTTATTTCTGTACATTGCGCGCGGGAAGATTTAGCGCCACGCGGAAGATGTTGGTCGGCAAATAAAATTCACGGTTTCAGAAAAGGGAAATATCTGATGAGGAAATCTCAGTGGGTGAAACTCAGCGCTTTTATAGTTTCCGTGATGTTTCTACCGAGCAGTTTTGCCCAAGACTATACGCGATGGAACTTGCCCGATGGCGCCAAAGTGCGCCTCGGTAAAGGTGAGATAACCGGCAATATCGCTTATTCACCGGATGGTCGGCGGATCGCAGTCGCGACTAACATCGGTATTTGGCTGTATGATGCGAGTACCTACGCCGAGGTGAACCTGATCGCGAGGCATTCTCGAGTGGCATATTCCGTGGAGTTCTCGCACGATAGCTCCATGCTTGCCGTTGGGTATTACGATACATTTCATTTGTGGGATGCACGTAATGGGAAACACCTATGGACACTTGAAGGGCATGTCGGAGGTGTTGATTGTGTAGCATTTTCCCCCGATGGCTTCACGCTTGCCAGTGGCGCTTGGGACCGAACAATTCGGCTGTGGGATACCCGCACGGGGGAGGGATTGCGCACCCTCACCGGGCATGAAGATAGGGTGAAGTCCGTGGCGTTTTCTCCCGACGGCTTCACGCTTGCCAGCGGGGCATCAGACGGCAGCGTCCGTGTATGGGATGCGCGAACCGGGGTAGCCATTCAAACGCTGCAAGACAAACCGGGGCGGGTGCGTTTTGTAGTAGCGTTCTCTCCGGACGGACATACGCTCGCGGGCGGACGGTCGGGTTCGCGCGGCAGGATTGAGTTGTGGGACACCGGCGCTTGGGAACATATTCAGACCCTTGAGGGGCATAGGGCGACGGTCCGTTCCGTAGCGTTCTCACCTGACGGAGACATGCTTGCGAGCGCGGGAGGATGGTATGACGACAAGGTTCGGTTATGGGACACGCGCACGTGGAAACAGACGCACGCCCTAGTGGGTCATAATCGGGGCGTTGAATCCGTGGCGTTCTCGCCCGACGGCTTTACGCTCGCCAGTGCGAGTGACGATGACACGGTTCGTCTGTGGAACACCCGCACCGGAGAACACCTTCATACACTGGAGGGACATGCGGATTATCCTCGTGCCTTGGCGTACTCGCCCGGTGGACCGACGCTTATTGCTACACGTAGCGACAACACGATTCATCTGTGGGATGCGCGCACGGGAAAACACCGGCGCGCTATTGTGGGAAATATAGGCTGGGTCGTCTCCTTTGCGTTGTCCCCGGATGGAATCACGCTTGCCTGTGGGAGCGGTGACCTAATGATTCGTCTGTGGGACACCCGCACCGGAGAACGCACAAAAATTCTGAACGGACATAGGGGATGGATCAACGCCATTGCGTTCTCTCCCGATGGCGCCTCGCTTGCCAGCGCTGGTTCGGACAGAACGGTTCGTCTGTGGGATGCGCACACGGGTCAACACCGGCTCTTGTCCGCCGGAGGTATGGACCGAATCATCTCTTTAGCGTTTTCCCCTGATGGCTCCATGATTGCCGGCGGGAGTGATGACGGGAAGATTCCGATTTGGGATTCCCGAACCGGAAATCGATTGCGTACGCTTGAGGAACATGCCGGTTGGGTTGCCTCCGTCGCTTTCTCGCCCGACGGTTACACGTTTGCCGCCGGGGGCGCGGATGAGACGATCCTTCTGTGGGATGTGCGCACCGGGGAACACTTGGCGACACTTGCAGGGCACTCAGCCTCGGTCCATTGCGTCGCGTTTTCACTCCGCGGTTCTACGCTTGCCAGTGGAAGTCATGACCGTACGATTCGACTATGGGATGTTTCCACCGGCGAACATCTGCAGACGTTTGAAGGACATACGGGGCAAATTCGTTCCGTAATGTTTTTCCCGGATGGGAACTCGCTCGCCAGCACGAGTGAAGATAGCACGATGCTGTTGTGGGATCTTCGGCGTACGGCGACTTGGGGCGAGATAAAACGATTAGAGTTTGTCGGTGGAGACTAGGCAATCGCTGGAACTTTCACCGTCGGCGGCTCCCATTGTCCCAACGGAGACGGCGCTGCTGCCAAACTACCCGAATCCGTTCAATCCGGAGACGTGGATACCGTATCAATTGAGGAAATCGGCAGAAGTAACGATGACGATTTTTAATATGCATGGGCAAGCAGTTCGGACGCTGGATGTGGGATATCGTCCTCCGGGCGTGTATCAGAGCCAGAGCCGCGCCGCGTATTGGGACGGGCGGAACGAGCATGGCGAGACGGTGGCGAATGGCGTCTATTTCTGTACACTGCGCGCGGGAGATTTTACCTCCACTCGGAAAATGTTGGTCGGCAAGTGATACTCGCGTTTGCCGAAAGGAGCGTCAATCAATGAGAAAATCTCGGTTTTTCAAACTCAGCGTGTTGATCATTTTCATTGTGGTTCTTCGAGCTAGTTTTGCCCAAGACTACACCCGTTGGGGGCTGCCCGACGGCGCCAAGATGCGCCTCGGAAAAGGTTGGATATCAAGCAATGTCGCATATTCGCCAGACGGCGCCCTGCTCGCGGTTGCAACTGGCGTCGGCATTTGGCTCTACGATGCAACCACCGGCGCCGAAGTCAACCTTCTCACCGGGCATACGCGCGTGATAAATTCCGTGGCGTTCTCGCCTGATAGCTCCATGCTCGCCAGTGGGAGCCCGGACAGTACGATTCGTTTGTGGAATGCGCGCAATGGGAAACAGGTACGGACGCTCGAAGGACATGATGGCATTGTCAATTGCGTCGCATTCTCTCCTGTCGGCTTCACGATTGCCAGTGGAAGCAGGGACAGTACAATTCGGCTGTGGGATGCCCGCACGGGGGCGAGTTTGCACACGCTTGAAGGGCATTCGGATGATGTTGTGTCCCTAGCGTTCTCGCCCGATGGCTTCACGCTTGCCAGCGGGAGTGACGACGACACGATTCGCGTATGGGATGTCCGAACCGGGAAAGCTATACAAACGTTGCACCATGTTTCGCGCCGAGGGAGTTACGTCGTAGCGTTCTCCCCGGACGGACGTACGCTTGCCGGTGGAAGGAGTCCGAACGGGGCAGGCCTGCCGTCTCCGCCGCGAGGCAGGATTGAGTTGTGGGATACCGGCGCTTGGGAAAATGTGCAGACTCTTGAGGGACATAAAGCGACGGTTGGTTGTGTAGCCTTCTCACCCGATGGAAACACGCTTGCCAGTGGAGGAGGATGGTATGACGATACGGTTCGTTTGTGGGACACCCGCACATTGGAACAGACGCATACCCTAGCGGGGCATAGTCGAGGGATTGAATCCGTGGCGTTCTCGCCCGACGGCTCCACGCTTGCCAGTGCGGATGACGATGACACGGTTCGCCTGTGGGATGCCCGCACCGGAGAACACATTCAAACACTTGAGGGGCATGCGGATTATCCCCTTTTCTTGAGATATTCGCCCGGAGCGTCGACGCTTGTTACTCGGCGCAATGACAACACGATTCACTTGTGGGATGCGCGCACGGGAAAATACCGACGCACAATTGCGGGGAATATAGGCCGGGTCGTCTCCGTTGCGATGTCCCCGGATGGATTAATGCTTGCCTGCGGGAGCGAGGACGCGATGATTCGTCTGTGGGACACCCGCAGCGGGGAACTCTTGAGAATTCTTGCGGGACATAGGGGTTCGATTGCCACCATTGCGTTCTCGCCTGATGGCGCTACGCTTGCCAGCGGGGGTGGGGACATGATGGTTCGTCTGTGGGATACGCGCACCGGGGAGGAGCTGTACACCCTTCAAAGGCATACGAAAGGGGTGAGCACAATAGCGTTTTCCCCCGATGGTTTTATGATGGCTAGCGTGGATGCCGGTGGAAAGGTTCATGTGTGGGAGGTACGTACCGGGAAACGTCTGATGATGTTTGAGGAACATAGAGGTTGGGTCAACACCGTCGCTTTCTCGCCCGATGGTTCTAAGTTTGCCGCTGGAGGCGCGAATACGATAGTTCTGTGGGATGCCCGTACCGGAGAGCGCTTGACGACATTCAAGCTACGTGCGGCTTCGGTGCATCGCGTCGCATTTTCACCAGACGGTTTGACGATTGCCAGTAGAGGGTCGAATAAGGATCCCACGGTGCGTTTATGGGATGTGTCCACCGGCGAACTCCTGCGGACGTTTGAAGGACATACGGGGGCGGTTCGTTTCTTAACGTTTTCGCCCGACGGGCGCGAACTTTCCAGCGCGAGCCGGGATGGCACGATGCTATTCTGGGATCTCAGGCGTGCGACGACTTGGGGCGGCATTAGAGGAACAACCGTCGCTGACGGGATGAGGCAATTCCCGGAACTTTCGCCTTCAGCTACTGCTATAGTCCCAACGGGAACGGCGCTTTTGCCGAATTATCCGAATCCGTTCAATCCCGAGACGTGGATACCGTATCAATTGAAGAAATCGGCAGAAGTAACGATGACGATTTTTAATATGCATGGGCAAGCAGTTCGGACGCTGGATGTGGGGTATCAACCCGCCGGGATATACGGGAGTCGCAGCCGCGCCGCGTATTGGGACGGACGCAATCGGCAGGGCGAGCTGGTGGCGAATGGCGTCTATTTCTGCACATTGCGCGCGGCAAGATTTAGCGCCACGCGGAAGATGACGGTCGGCAAATAGAATTGGATTCAGCCGTAACATATCACGTGATGTAGGCATTTGGAGCCGATGTATTATTTTTGCTACATCTTGTGCGACGAGTTGTAAATCTGATACTATAAGAGGACCGCTCACAATTTATAGTATTGCGTCCCGGCACAGTCAAATGGATTCAAATTCTAAATGTTACACCTGTCAAAAACGCCCGATGAATCGGGCAACTACAATCACCTGATGCGTGTAACTCATTGATTTGGAATTAGTGTCAGGAAACAGTTTGACAATGTTAATGTCGGAATGCACACGTTTGAGAGCATGTCCTGAATTCGTTCTATCCGTAACGCTGGCAATGGCATAAAGGCAGAATGAGTAATTTATCTACATGTTTGAATCGCCGCGAATAAGGAGGCGCAATAAGACAAAAATCTCATGGCACGCGAATTGCGTTATTCTTTATGGTTGAGGTAGCGCGCCCCGGTGTAACGGCATTTTGCCGGCAGGATAAGGCGATTGGGATTGGCGCAACAACGCTGCCTCCCCCTAATTTTGACTCATGAAATCTTTCGTAAGGTGGACGCGAAATTGATGGGTAAAACTCGGTTTTTCAAGTTTAGCCTCTTATTCGCTTCAGTTCTGTTGTTACCGAGCGGTTTCACCCAAGATTTTACCCGATGGGGTTTGCCCGAAGGCGCCAGAGCGCGAATCGGTAAAGGTTGGGTTTCCGAGATTGCTTATTCACCGGATGGAAACCTGCTTGCTGTCGCGAGTAGCATCGGCGTTTGGCTCTATGACCCGCACACCGGCAGTGAAGTCGCGCTCCTTAGAGGGCATACGGGCACCGTCACCTCTATCGCCTTCTCCCCCGATGGAATGAGGATTGCCAGTGGGAGCGACGATGACACTAGTTCGTCTCTGGGACGTTCACACTCGGAAACTCCTGCGCGTCTTGGAGGGCCATTCGTATACCGTAAACTCCGTGGCTTTTTCTCCTGACGGGGCGCTGATTGCAAGTGGTGATTCGCAAGGCATCATACGCTTGTGGGATGCGCACACCGGGGAAAACCGTCTACTCTTTGATAGTCATACGAAGGGTGTTAATTCCGTTGCATTTTCTCCCGACGGACTCAGGCTTGCCAGCGGGGGCGACGACAGCACGGTCCGCTTGTGGGATGCCCAAACCGGAAAACACCTTATGACCCTTGAGGGACATAGAGAGACCGTCATGTCCGTTGCATTTTCTGCGGATGGAACGAGAATCGCTAGTGGCGCTAATGTTGCTAATGGCGAAGGTCATCCGCAGGATCTTCGAATGTGGGATGCACACACCGGAGAACACCTGCAAACATTTGGTAAATCCGCAGATTGTGGACTTGTGGATTGTGGAGTTACGATTGAAAATTACGATGGGCATATTTTTGGCGTCAATAGTGTTGAGTTTTCACCTGACGGGCTCATGCTTGTCAGTGGGGGTAACGACGATACGATTCGATTATGGAACACACAGACTGGGGAGCATCTTAAAACACTTGAGGGACATACGGATTTCGTCGCGTCCGTTGCGTTCTCCCCCAACGGCTCCACGATTGTTAGTGCGAGTCGAGAAGGAATCCGTTTCTGGCGAACTCGCACTGGACAAGGACTTAAAACGATTACAGAGCATACCGGCAACGTTTACTCAATTGCCTTTTCACCCGATGGAAACGCGTTTGTTAGTGGGAGTCACGACAAGGCGATTCGGATGTGGGATTTCCGCACTCGAAAATTCCAGCGGCTATTTGACGGCAACGCGTATGGCGCTATTTCCGTTGCTTTCTCGCCCGATGGGAGCATACTTGCTAGTGGAGCATTGTTTAGCGATCCGATGCGGCTATGGGTGCAGTTCGCGAAGGCCTACACATCGGTGCGATTGTGGGATGTCAACAATGGCAAACGCTTACAAAGCCTGAGCGCACATAAGGGTGCGGTTTATTCCGTTGCTTTCTCGCCTGATGGAGACATACTTGCTAGTGGGAGTGAAGACAGGACCATCCGTTTGTGGGACACCCGCACCGGCGAAAACCTAAACACCTTTGAGGGACATACGGCGGAGGTTTATTCCGTCGCGTTTTCGCCCGATGGAAACACACTGGCTAGCGGGGGTTTTGATAGCACCGTGCGATTGTGGGATATTCGCACCGGTGGAAATCTGCACACGCTCACGCATACCCAACAGGTGACATCTGTCGCGTTCTCACCCGATGGAAGCACACTTGCAAGTGGAGGATTGGACAAGACCGTTAGATTGTGGCAACCCCTTACCGGTGAACCCTTACAGACCCTAAAAGGACACAGAAGTTGGATTTTCTCTGTCGCGTTCTCACCCGATGGGCGCATACTTGCCAGCGGGGGCGGCGACTTTCTCGGCAATACCAACGTTAACACGATTCACCTATGGGATGCGCGCACCGGCGAAGTTCTGCAAATGCTTGACGGGCATTCGGCCGCTGTTACTTCGGTTGATTTTTTGCCCAATAGCGGCGGGCTTGCCAGCGCGAGTTGGGATGGCACGATCCTCTTGTGGGATTTCACGACTCCCGCAACTTGGGGCAGTATCAAGCGAACGGAAGCCACAGATGGGACAGTGCAATTGTTGGGGCTTTCACCGTCAGCAGCGCCTTTGACTCCGACCGAAACGGCGCTCCTCGCAAACTACCCGAACCCCTTTAATCCGGAAACGTGGATACCGTACCAATTGAAGGAACAAGCGGAAGTAACGATGACGATTTATGATACGAAGGGGGAAGCGGTTCGGACACTGGAGGTGGGATATCGTCCTCCCGGCGTGTATCGAAGTCGGAGTCGCGCCGCGTATTGGAATGGTCGGAATGACGCCGGTGAGCCGGTGAGAAGCGGCCTATACTGGTATACCCTTGATGCCGGGGATTATAGGGAAACACGCAAGATGGTCATACAAAGGTAGCGACAAGACATAGATCGTTATTGCGGAATGCCTATCCCGACCGCGATGAAGCGCGCCGCGCGCGCCGCCGCTTCAACCGTAAGTCCGTAAGCGTTCTCGATCGCACGCTCCAACGGCATGGGCGATGGCACAATGTCAACTATGGCGTCGATTCCCGCTTCATGAACGCCCTCGGCTCCGCCGGCGATACTTCCTGCAATCGCGATGACGGGAATGCCTTGCGCTTTTGCCAACTTCGCGACGCCTACCGGGGTTTTGCCAAAAACGGTTTGAAAATTGATCTCACCCTCCCCTGTCACAACAAGGTTGGCGCCTTCAAGTCGTTTTTCGAGTTGTACGGCGTCGATTACGATTTCCACGCCAGATTTCAATTCGGCGTTCAGGAAAGCCATCAATCCGGCGCCTAGTCCGCCAGCCGCGCCCGCGCCCGGAATCCCTCCAAGCGCCCTCCCCATATCGCGTTCCACTATCAAGGCAAAATGAGCCAAGTTTGCGTCGAGAATTTTGACCATCTCGGGCGTAGCGCCTTTTTGCGGTCCATAGACATGAGCCGCCCCGTTCGCGCCCGTCAACGGATTGTCTACATCGCATGCGACAACAGTGGTGGTTGCCGCGAGCCGCCTATCTAAATCGGCGAGATCGATTGCGCCGAGCGCGCTCAATCCCCCGCCGCCCGGTGGAATCGGCTTGCCATCGGGTGTCAGCAACTTTACGCCGAGCGCTTCCGCCATGCCCGCGCCGCCATCGTTGGTGGCGCTTCCGCCGATGCCGATAATCAGCTTCCGACACCCTCTGTCCAGCGCGGCGTTAATGAGTTGCCCCGTCCCGTAAGTCGTGGTTACGAGCGGGTTCCGTTGATTTTGAGGCACAAGCGTCAGCCCGGACGCCGCCGCCATCTCTATGACAGCCGTAGCGCCATCTCCGAGGATGCCGTATTCCGCCTCGATTTTGTTCCCGAGCGGATCCGCTACCCGTTCAACCAAAAGCTGCCCGCCGGTGGCGTCAACAAGTGACTGGACCGTACCTTCACCGCCATCCGCCATCGGCGTTTTTTCAATCTCCGCATTGGGAAAAACCCTCCTCAGCCCCTGTTCTACGGCTTCGGCGGCTTGCAATGCGGTAAGGCTCCCTTTGAACGAGTCCGGCGCTACAACGATTTTCATAATGGCATTGTCCGCGTCAAACACAGTGAAGGATGAACTTGATTGGCGTAAATGGGGCGATGATCGCGGTTGCGCTTCGGAAGCGCGCTGTCGCATTAGATCGTCGATGCCCAGCATAGCACACCAACTCCAACCTTTCAACCGAAAAACCGATATGGAATCAAAGGAATTACATGGGACTTACGCAGTTGAACCCTCAAAGCCTTGTAGTTTGGCGGTTTATCACCGCCCCACACGCCTCTCCACGCCCGATAAATCGGGCAACTACAGCAGAGGCCTCATCCATGAGACCGTAGGGAACAACGATCGTTGTTCCCTACAGAATGCGTGAGTCCTATTACATTGAATTTTTGGTTGCGGCGATCTCTCAATGGATTGCACGACCAAGTGGGTCATTCGCTAAGTGTATGTAGCAAGTGTCGGTGGTTAACGTTGTCTGAACTGTGATTTATGGGATTATTGGGATTACCATGATTGTCAGTCTTTAGTTGCCTGTGACGAGCGGGTTAGACCGATACGTAGAAGCCTCTTTGATTCAGGGATTCGGGGAAGAAACCGAGTTTTGAGGAAAAAACTCGGTTTCGGGCTTGAAATTCATGAAACTCTCACAAATTTACTGTCGTTTTAGTGATAAGCGGGAACTATAGGTTTGTGGCTTTAAGGGACAAGTTTTTTCTTGAAAACGCGGATTCTAAAGTCAATCTGCGGATTCCTTTGACATGATCCCAATTTTGCGCTAAAAATATCAAAATTTTTTTCTCAAAACGCTTGATTCAAGTTTTAGATTGTGGTATACTGAAGTTTGCATTTGCAAAAATGGCTATCTTCGTTCCATAATTCTTTACGAACACAATTATTTAGGAGATTGATATTGAAAAGCACATACACACTTGCAATTATGTCACCCGATGGCGTTTCTGTACGACAGATCTCGGTCGGAAGGTGGTGCCTTAAGTTATTCTATATTTTCCTCTTTACAGTTGTAATCAGCGCACTCGGTGGCATGGGATACGGATTCTTTTATAAAACCAGCCATGAAGCGATTGAACACAAAAACGCAAGTCTAAAAGCGAAGGTAAAATCATTAGAAAGCGAACTTGAATCCGAACAGAAGTCCATGGAAGAGATTAAAAGAATGGCGGACAAGGTGAGCAGTGGATTGGGGATAGACGCGGAAACGGATGGAGTGGCTGAACAACAAGGTGGGTCCGGATTTGGCGTCAACTCGCCGGAGTATCCCGATTCTAGCGAGTTTTTTGCCGAAACAGATTCCACTCCACACGCGGTATTTAACCCTAGTGAAAAGCCGGACTCTTTAAGAGCGCGAGTCGCTGAAGCCAGAGCGGCGATCATACCCGTTTACGACTACGTAAGGAAAGATGAGCAGAAACTAAATGAAACTCCTTCGATACTCCCGATCATCGCGCCTGACAATGGCGAGGGGAAAGTCTTCTGGTACAGTTCTGGATATGGCCGCCGCCTGCATCCAACAACGAGGCGACTCGAGTTCCATGCCGGATTAGACATCGCCACCAAAAAGGGGACGCCCATAATAGCCGCCGCGCATGGAGTCATTTCAGATTTCGGATACAACAAACTCTTGGGGAATATGGTTAGAATTAAACACCCCGCGGCGAAAATGGAAACAGTGTATGGCCACATGAGTAAGTTCGCCGACGATATGCGCGTCGGAAAACGTGTGGCGCGAGGGGAAGTCATCGGCTATGTGGGAACCAGTGGTCGCAGTACCGGATATCACTTGCATTATGGAGTCAAAGACTATGATGTCTGGCAATCTTCGGCCGGAAGTTGGGAGAATCCGGAAAACTCTATTTTCGGTCATTGGAAAAATTAGAAATTCCTCCCCCTCGCTTTTTTGCCGGCAACTAAAATTCTATTTGGTAAGTTAGTTTAGGGCCGGCATTGACAGTTGCAACCCCGCTTACAATCTATAAAAGCGTCACACAGTTCTCGGATCCACGTCCACGGCGCGTCAAAGCCAGCCTGAATTCGTAAGCGCCGAACCCTGATGCCGCCGATTCAACGCCGAGTTACATCCCGCCATTTGGCGTCAAATTCTGCCGTGATTGCGGCGATTTTTGACGCGCCTCCTTTCCCGCCAAGCACATATTGACACCAATTTTCCAATCCATGGATTACAAGAACCGGCAGTTTGTAGTTGCTCAATTCATTGGGGATCTCTATCGATCAAGCGAATGAGCAATGAGTGCGATAGAAAATCCTACTCACTATCTGTTCGCTTGATTCCCTAGATCGGACGCGCCGGTCGCGACTTGGAGATCGCTCCTACAGTGGAAGCAGTTTATCGTGCCTGCTACTTTACCACACTATTGTAAAGGCGCAATTTTCAGCGGTGTGGAGTATAACATTTAGACTTTAAATTAGATGCGATTCCCTTTTACTTGCGCGGGATTCCGCTTGCATTCGGATTGGGACTGTGATAGGATGCGGTCAATTTCACATCGTGACAGCGCCATTCCTATAAGTTCTCGCCATATACGCCAACATGAGAATCTCACCCATTGACGCCGCGATAATCTTCGCCTATATCCTTTTCGCGCTCGGGCTCGGTCTCTACTATTCCAAGCGCGCCGGGAGCAACATCGGCGAATTTTTTGTTTCCGGACGAAACCTGCCGTGGTGGCTCGCCGGCACCTCAATGGTCGCCACGACGTTTGCCGCGGATACGCCTTTGGCTGTCACCGGACTCGTGGCCAAGGATGGGATAGCCGGGAATTGGTTGTGGTGGAACATGGTATTGAGCGGGCTGTTGGCGACATTCCTATTTTCGCGTCTGTGGCGGCGAGCGGAGATCCTTACCGATGTGGAACTAACCGAACTGCGTTATTCCGGGAAATCGGCGAGCCTGTTGCGCGGTTTCCGCGCGCTCTACATCGGGCTGCCGATTAACTGCATCACCATGGGCTGGGTCATCTTGGCGATGCAGAAGATCATCGGATTGACCTTTAATTTGCCGGACACGACCTCCTCGCGGATTCTGATTGTCTTGGCGTGCATGCTGATTGCGGGGATATATTGCGCGCTTTCGGGTTTCTGGGGCGTGGTGATGACGGACATCGTTCAGTTCTGCATGGCGATGATTGGATCAATCGCCCTGGCGATTATCGCCGTAACCAAGATTGGCGGGATCGGCGCGCTGAAAACGAAACTTGCCGAGATGCACGGGGCGGAGCATACAATCCTGAATTTCCTGCCGGATTTCGGCGCGGGCGAAACGGTGATTGTAACCTTCGGCGTTTACCTCGGCGTTCAGTGGTGGGCGTCGAACGGGGTGGACGGAAGCGGCTATATCGCACAGCGGATGTTTGCCGCGAAGGATGAGCGGCACACATTGCTCGCCACGTTATGGTTCAATATCGCGCATTATACCGTCAGGCCGTGGCCCTGGATTCTTGTCGCGCTCGTATCCATGGTGGTCTACCCGAACCTTGAAGATCCGGAAGCGGGTTATCCGATGCTGATGCTCGATTACTTGCCCGTCGGACTGCTAGGTCTGATGATGACAGCCTTCCTGGCGGCGTTCATGTCAACCATCGACACCCATCTCAACTGGGGGGCATCCTATCTGGTCAACGATTTCTACAAACGCTTTTTCAAGCCTGAAGCCGACGACCGCCATTACGTGATTGCCTCTCGGATTTCGGTGATGCTGATTATGGTCGTCGCCGGGGTGACCAGTCTGTTTATGGAGTCGATTCAGGGGGCGTGGAAATTCCTGATTGCCCTCAACGCGGGCATCGGGCTTGTCCAGATCCTGCGATGGTACTGGTGGCGCATTAACGCGTGGTCGGAGATTGCCGCCATGGCGGCATCCTTCGTTGTCTCGTTGATTGTGTTCACCTTGCCCGCGACGAAGGACAACTTCGCTTATCAGATGCTAATCATCGTGCCGATTTCAACGTTGACTTGGCTGGTCGCGACGTTTGCGACAGCGCCCGTCTCACAGGCAAAGTTGGTCGAGTTTTACGAACGCGTCAGACCGAGCGGGGGATGGTGGGGACCGGTAGAGGGCGCCGACGGCGGAATGCCCCGAGAGCGTCACAGCCCGGCTTTGGTCAATTGGTTGCTCGGATCTGTCTTCGTCTATTGCGCCCTGTTTGCGTTTGGCAAGTTGCTGTTGGGATTTTACGGTTCCGGGATGATCTTTCTGCTGATCGCGCTGGTGGCGGGAGTCCTGACCTACAGGGGATTGCCGATTGATAGGGCAACAAGTAAAGAACGAGAGATGTAGCGGCATGAAAACCGTCGGAGTTATTCCCGCCCGGTACGCATCGAGTCGATTTGAAGGCAAGCCGTTAGCGGACATCCTCGGCAAACCGATGATACGGCATGTCTATGAACGGGCTTCGCGCGCCGAGACGATGGACGAGATTGTAGTTGCGACCGACGATTCGCGCATCTACGACGCGGTCGCCGGCTTTGGCGGCAGCGTAATCATGACGCCGGAGTTTCCTACGGGAACCGATCGGGTGGCGTATGTCGCGGAAAGAGTGGACTGCGATGTCGTCGCCAACATCCAAGGCGATGAGCCGCTGCTCGAACCGGTGACGCTTGATCAGATGATTCAGCCGTTTCACGACGATCCGCGGGTGCAGGTCAGCACGCTAAAACAGCGCGTGGATAACGAAGCGGACTATCGGGATGTCAACGTTGTAAAGGTTGTTACCGATCTGGACGGCTTTGCCCTCTATTTCTCCAGAGCCTCGATTCCCGGCAACCTATCGGACGATTGGACAGGGGGGAATCCAATCTATCGACACGTCGGGTTATACGCCTATCGCAAAGATTGCCTGCTCGCTTTCACGAAGTGGGCGCGGGCGCCGTATGAAAGTTCCGAGAGTTTGGAGCAGTTGCGATTCATGGAGAACGGCGTTCGCATTCGCGTCGTCGAGACCGAACACCGCTTGATTGGCGTGGATGTGCCGGCGGATTTGGAGCGCGTGCTTGCGATTATGGAGTGACACTCAACCCCTTGTAGGATCAAACGAGTGGATAGCGAGTGGGATAGAGATCCCCGCGATCTCCAGATCGCGACTTAATGGTTCATTCGCTAAATGTATATGGCGTCACTTTATGTAGAAACGATCTCCTAATCGCGAGTTGCTTACATCTTTATAGCCCCAGAGGGGCGGCAGGTTTGTAGAAATGGGGAGGTACCATATTCCAAAGCCCCAGCGGGGCGACAGGTCCGTTTTTTCAAGTGTGCATCATCCGAATCAAAGCGGAAAACTTGCCGTTGGATTGTTGTCCGGGTGTCGCCCCGCTGGGGCTTGGATAAAAGTGGATTCGGCGCTACTACAAACCTGTCGCCCCTCTGGGGCTGGGCGTGTGGATAATCCATATTTACTTAGAAAATGGACCCCTTTTAGAAAATGAACCCCTTATGGATTGTGAATTTAGTATAATACTTACCTACGAGAAAATCTCGCAATTTTTCTCTTGCAATCCGGAAAATGATGATGTATAATATCGGCACGGTGGGGGATTAGCTCAGTTGGGAGAGCGCTTGCATGGCATGCAAGAGGTCACCAGTTCGAGCCTGGTATCCTCCACCATTTTTTTTTGAATGCGTTTCTCCGCACCCCACCCGACAATTCCAATCCCGTCGCCCGTTGTCCCGCCAAAATTTTATCGATTATAGGACATACGCAACCGAACATCTAGAGGTTCTAACGCAGCGGGGCAAGATGCCCCGCCTACGGCACCGACTTGGCGTTACTGCATGAGTCCTGAAGTAGTTGTCGGAATTTTACTACAATCTTGGTTAAGATGGTGGTCCAGATTTCCGATGGCAGCAGCGGGGCAAGATGCCCCGCCTACGGCACCGACTTGGCGTTACTGCATGAGTCCTGAAGTAGTTGTCGGAATTTTACCGCAATCTTGGTTAAGATAGTGGTCCAGATTCCCGATGGCAGTGGGGCGTCTTGACCGTTCAACCCAACCTGTGCGCATTGATTCTTGACATCCGGCATATCGGGTGTTAAAATTTCCTGTGGATTGAATCCGAGTAGAATCCTTAAAACAAGCACGGCGCGACCGGGAGAATACGTCGAAATGGTAAAGGTTGGCATTGTGGGCGCTTCAGGTTATACAAGCAGCGAATTGTTGCGCTTCCTGATTAGCCACCCGGGCGGGTTAAAAATCGAGATGGTCACTTCGGAGACGTATCCTTGCCAGCGGGTCGACCGAGTCATGCCGAATCTTCGCGGCTTAATCGACCTCGAATTTGAGCGGTTGGAGATCGAGACGCTCGGAGATCGGGTAGATGTGGTTGTGCTTGCCGTTCCCCACAAAGTTGCCATGTCGTACGTACCGCGGATTCTGGATCAGGGTCTGCGCGTTGTTGATTTCAGCGCCGACTACCGTTTGGACGACCCCGAAACCTATCGGGGATGGTACCATGTCGAGCATACGAATCCCGACGGGATGGGGCGCGCCGTTTACGGCTTGCCGGAGCGCTATCGCGACGCCATCCGAACGGCGGCGCTTGTGGCAAATCCGGGCTGTTATCCGACAAGCGCCATTCTTCCGGCGCAACCGTTGCTTGCCAGAGGTTTGGTTGAATCGGATCCGATTATCATCGACGCAAAGTCCGGAATCTCCGGCGCGGGGCGCACTCCTAGCGCAACAACGCATTTCCCGAATCGAGAATCAAATTTTGTCGCTTACAACATCGGCGCTCATCGCCACACCCCGGAGATTGAGCAGGAGTTGAGCAAGATTGCGGGAGAGACCATCCGCGTGACCTTTACGCCCCATATTGTCCCGATGACCCGGGGAATTCTGAGCACGCTATACTTCCAACTCAAAGGCGAAATTTCAACGGAATCGTTGTTGGCGATTTATTCGAAATACTACGAAAAAGAGCCGTTTGTCCGCGTGCTCGATCAGGGGGAGTACCCGCAGACGAAAGCGGTCGCCGGAACCAACTACTGCGACATCGGGCTTGAAGTCGAGGCGCGCACAAATCGGGTTGTCGTCATGGCGGCGATTGACAATCTCGGCAAAGGCGCGTCGAGCGCGGTCGTACAGAACCTGAACCTGATGTTCGGGTTGGATGAGACCGCCGGGTTGCGCGTCCCCGGCATGATGCCGTAGCGGCGGGATGCGCTATAATCCCGACCGGCCGGCATCCGTGACCACAAAAATTCTCCCTTCCTCCCAACCCCTTCAGGAAATACGGCGCCACTTCGCCTTCAAATTGTGAGCGTGGAAAAAATGCCAGCGATTATGATCATTGCGGGCGAGCCGTCCGGAGACTTGCACGCCTCTCGGGTTGCGGCTCGACTCAAATCGCTTCATCCCGAAATCGAGCTCTTCGGAATGGGCGGCGATCGTATGGAAGCGGCGGGCGTTTCACTCGTTTATCACATACGCGATTCGGCGGTGATGGGCATCGGAGAGGCGCTTTCGGCGATTCCGACGTTTCTAAAAAAACGAAGACGCTTGAAGCGACTCATTCGCAAAAAACGGCCCGACGCGGCGCTGCTCATCGATTTCGCCGAATTTAACATGGGGCTCGCCAAATACGCGCATCGACTGCAAATTCCCGTCGTCTACTACATCCCTCCGAAAGCGTGGGCGTGGCGCGGCTATCGCGCGAAAAAAATTGCGATGAGTACAAGCGCCGTTGCCTCGATTTTCCCTTTTGAAACGGAATTCTATCGGCGCGCCGGAGCGAACGTAAAATTCGTTGGTCATCCGTTGTTGGACGACGCGCGTTCAGACCTAAGCGCAGGCGAAGCCCGTGAACAACTTGGCTTGGCGCCAAATGCCCCGGTTCTCGGTTTACTGCCGGGCAGTCGCCGCCGAGAGGTAGAAGCGCTGTATCCCGTGATGCTGGGAGCCGCCAATGAGATTCGCCGCACGTTGCCCGATTGCCAGTTCATTTTGCCGCTCGCGCCCGGCATCCCCCCGGAAACACTACCCGAAGCGCCGACTGTCAAAATCATCAAAAATGCGACGTATGAAGCCATGCGCGCCGCCGACCTGATATTGGTGGCATCAGGCACAGCCACGCTTGAAGCCGCCTGTCTTCTGACGCCCATGATTGTCCTTTACAAGTTGTCGCGAATCAGTTGGTGGACGGCGCAGCGATTCGTAAATCTCGACTCGAGCGCGCTGCCGAATATCATCGCCGGGCGCCGCGTCGTTCCCGAACTCTTGCAGGATGACGTCCAAGTTGGGCGGATAACTGCCATGGCGCTTGATTTGCTACAAAATTCAGAAAAACGGGAAGCCCAACGCAAAGCGCTTGGTAGCGTGCGCGAACAACTCGGCGATACCGGCGCGGCGAAACGAACCGCCGAGTTGGTATTGGGTTGCGTTAAATGAGGGAGCCTTGATATTCGCGCTATCTATATTGAGAGCTCCAATTCGCAGCGGGGCAAGATGCCCCGCCTACGGTGTTGCGCGGGAAAATGCCTCGCCTACGGTGTATGAGTGATTTCCCGAATTAAGACGTGCGATGCGACTCTCAAACTATTCCACAATCACATCGGAGCAGATTCGTCAGTTGGCGGAAACGTTGGCGCAACGCGAAACGCCGATCATTGACCGTTTCGAACCGATTGCCGACTACGAAGAGCTGAGCGAATTTATCGCCGAAAATCCAACCCCTATCTTCGGCGGAACTCGAAACGCCATCTGGCGCACCGAATCGGTCGCGGCGAGACTGATTGAGGCGTTCGGCATTGCGGCGCACGAGCCGCTATCGGCGAATGAGTGGGAGGGCTTGGCGAGGATTGTCGTTGAACACGCCGAGTGCCTATTTACCTATCACGACGCACCGCAGAGACGTATCGGTTTGGAAGCGGGCGCGGCGCTTGCTTTGGCGGGCTGTGTATGCCGTATAATGCCGCAGGCGATGGCGTGGCGACTGGCGGGGTTCGCGCGGATCGCGGAAACCGTGGGGGACGCCGCGGAAACACCCCTCCAATCCTATCTCGTCAATCTCATTGACGCCGCGTATGAAATGGCGGTGGCTTGCAATCTGCCGATTTTGGAGAAAGCCGTTGCGGCGTATAACGCTGTCTTGGATCGCGACCTCCGATGGGACAAGTTTGAACGTTTTCGGTTGACCGATTCGGAATTTTTTGACGAGCTAGATCTGAATTGCCGTGGTTTGGAAGGCGTCAAATCCGAGTTGGCTGTTGGGAATGTTGAGGGAGCAAAGACGGCGTACGAGGCGTATTTGCGTCGGCGGGCGCGCGGTTCTGAACTGTATCGTGCGCTAGAGGGGCGCAATCTCCCAATAGAACAACAACCCGCCTTTATCTCCTATGCCGATGCCAAATCACGTTTGGAACGCGTCCGCCGCTTGTCCACCCAAACAGCATCCGGTATGGCTAAGACGGCTGGTCGGGCGGTTTCGGAAACTGGCGACATCGGCATCGCGGCTCTGCTTTATCCGGAGTGGCGTTTTAGCGAGCAACTGCTCCAACTGGCGCGGCGACGCGCTATGATGATCGTCCATACGAGTTTTTTCCCCGACGGTTGTCATGTTGACGGTTCGACTTGTTCTCTCCGCGACGTGTTCATCCGCCTCTATCCCTTCTATCGCCTCGCCAAACTCGGTGGCGTCCAATTCTCGCCGGAATTTGACGCCAGACTGGAGAAAATCCTTGAGACGTTCATCTATTTGAGTCAGCCCGACTACTATTTGCCGCCGCTAGGTGAACCCAACCCGTCTGAGGTGGAGGCGGCTTATCCTTGCTCCCTCGGTGTCGAGATTTTCGATCGCGAGGATTTGAAGTACATTGCGTCGGAAGGCAAAAGCGGGGAGCCGCCCAAGCAAACTTCATACGCTTTTCCATACGCCGGCTGTCATGTCATGCGAGATCGCTGGCATCCCGAGGCACACTATCTACTCTTCAACGCCGGGCATTTTGGCGAAAGCGGGCATCCGCGGAAAAACAAGCTGAGTTTTGCGCTGCACGCTTATGGACGACCGCTGATTGTCGATTCGAAGATCGGGGTCGCTGCCGAAGATACTGTCATGGGAGATGTTGCGGGGGGCAGCCATTTCCGATCGCGCCGCGCGCGCAATCGTTCAAGCATCCACAGCAAAGAGCCGCGCCGGAAGCGGACAAGTGAAGCAGAGATTGTGCCCGATCCGGAGATTCGTTGGATCACGGCGTCGTCGTTCGATTTTGTGGAGGGTTGGCACAAAGAGGGTTACGCCAATGACGCCGAAGATGTCCTGCGGCGCGACTTCGTTCACAAACGATCAATCTTCTACATTAGGGGAGAGTACTTCATTCTCCACGATCTGGCGCTTGGCGAGGGGAAGCGACAGTTTGAACAAGTCTTCCACCTTGCGGCCGCGCACGGCGATGGCCGTGACAACGGGGCGCCGGTATGTGTGGAAACGTTGGAGGGCGGGATTGCGCGAACCGCCGCGCCAGATTTGAGCAACATCGTAATTGCGCCGACCGACGCCGCCGGTCTGGACGTAAGCCAACTTCGAAGCGGCAGAACCCCGTCACACCGGTTGGTTTATGCAATGAATCGGTCGCTTCCAACCGCCATGAACGTCGTCCTGTTTCCGTTGGCGCGGCGCGAGCGGATGGCACCTGAAATCCGATCGATAGACGTAGCCGCCGATGCGGATGTTTTGGCGACAGGTTTCAGCGTCGCGTACCGTGATTTCATTGATGTCGTTCTCATCTCCGACGATGGCTTTGCGGAGATTTCTACGTCGGAGCTGCAATATCGCGGCGAATACCTGTTTCTGCGTTTCGACAAACGGGGGCAACCGCAGTGGTGCGCGTTGATTAACGGACAATTTCTCAAATGGCGGGAGAACGTGTTGGTCAATCTCCCCGAACCGGAGGAAAGTTGTGTCAGGAGGCTGCCTACCGGTGGCAAAGCCGCGGATGGTGGAAGATTGGAAGTTCCTAGATAAACATCGTTAGTGTGGGAACGTCGGCGCTGGCATAGGGGGTAATTTCTCGAATTTTTCGCTGAACCGCTCCAATTTTTTGCTGAGCCTCTCCAGTTTGAGAAGCGCCTTCTTACACCGTGCCGAGATTGTAGGATCCGGAGGCTGTGCTGGCGTAATGTCGTCGAACAAGGTGGGCCACCGTTGGCGAGCCTCTTCAGATAAACCCTCGCGAATGGCGGCACGGTCGGAGGGCGATAACGTCGCGTAGAAGGCGTCATTTAGAGCGTTTATTTCCTTCATCAACGTTTCTTCCTCCGCTTCCAGCGCCCTTGATTTCTTTGTGTATTCTTCGAACGTAATAGGTTGATGCGATGTGTTTTTGATATACAGCGCAAAACCGATTATCAGGAACATACAAAGCGCGACACATTGCCAGGGTTTTATGGGGAAGGGCATGACCGGGCTCCTTTCACACGTATTTGATTTTAAGCGCGGCAACGGCGGTTGCCGGTATTGGGGGTCGCGATGTTCCTGCCGAAAGCGGCGCGTCAATCATGATTTGTATGTTGATTACAGTCAAGCGGAATCTTTGGTTTGATGAATCCTCATTCCAATTGGTTGGCGACGAAGACGAGATCGAATACGTTTACCAGCCCGTCGCCATTCACGTCGCCTTCCAAACTATCCGTGCCGAGCCCCCGAGCCACTAACGTCAAGTCAAGAATATTCACAATCCCGTCGCCGTTCACGTCGGCGGGGTTCGCTTTCTTCACTTTTAAGAAGATGTCGCCATCGATATGTTCGACGACGTGCTTGGTGTTTGACAACCCGTTGGCAACCGATTGCGATTTCTCCGGCAACGTTACCATTTGAGCGTTGCCGCTTTGGTTATAAACTGCCCACCCGTTAGTAAACTCGCGGATATACAGCCCCTCAATATTTTCGTAGAACTGAGATTTGGGTCCCACGGGTTGACCAAGGTCGGCATCCCAGAAATCGTACCAGAACTTATCGTCACTAGAGCCTATACCGAACTGCGTGTAACCGTCGGAATGCGTGAGGCTCATCGTGGTCGTGGCGCGCATGAGTCGTTGGTTGTACGGGCTATCCGGCGGCTCGGAACGATCAGTGCCTCCCTGCAACAAGACCAAACGCGGTTCGCGCAAGTTGTTTTCGAGCCATTCAAGTGAGTCCCGAACAATGCGAATCGACGGCTCTCTCGGCACACCGGGCGCCGGCACGATAGACTCCATATAAGCGCCGTTCATCATCGGACCGGTGAGCGGAATGATATTGTCGTTGGTGTTCCCGACTATCAGAAAATTGTCGCGTGTCCCTTCACGGATACGACGGATAATGTTTTCTCGAGCATTTACGGCATCTTCATCGGATATAAGATCGTTGTCAACCGTGGAACTGGAATCATTCCAGTGGTCAAAGAATACGCCGTCGTAGAGCCCGCACTTGGCAACGGCGAGCGCTTGTCCCACGATGATGTCTTGAACATCGGGGTGAGCGTAGTTGATTAGGCGATACCCCCCGTCAACGATTATCTGTCCGTTTGTATCCCGAAGCCAATACGGGTGATCGTCCGGGAAAGCGTCGGGCGGTGAGGAGCCGCCAGAGTTAAAGATTCGCACTTCAAGCAGGAAAATCATGTTGGGGTTGCGGGCGAGGAAACGGTCGCGGCGGTCAATCATGTCCGGAAAAACGCCGATGATATGCCATTCCCCGTCAAATACCCGAAATTCGTCCGCGAAAATGTTACCGGTGAAAATCATATCGTGGTACGGCATTTCAACTGCCCAGGGGTCGTCTTTGTTCACAATCTGCGCGGAAAAAGAAGCAAAGACGGACGGGAAAGAACGGTTTTCAAGACGCGGCTCAAGCGGTTCCGCTGACATGTCGCAGAGTTGGTCGTAGGTAAAGATGTCAAGCGCTAACCCGTCGAGCGGGGAATGGTCAACTATAGAGTTGCCCTCTATTTTAAGCACGTGTAGATTCGTTAAACCGCGCAACGGCTCCACATCGGTTATTAGGTTATACTCGATAGTCAACACTAGGAGATTTATCATACCGGCGAGCGGCGAAACGTCTTTAACAACGTTCCTGTCCAACCCCAACTCTTCCAAATTATGAAGGTTGGCAAGCGGAGTCAAATCGGAAATGCGGTTGCTCGCCAAATCCAAGAGTCTCAGATTTGAGGCGTGCTCGAGCCCTTCAAGATTTTCAATCTCTCTACTAGGTGCATCCAACCGCGTAAGACGCCGCAAGGCAGCGACCGTGATGTGGTCGGGATCGGCGCCGATCGGCTCAGCGACAGCCGCCCGTAGATTCAGGTCGGGGAAATGGACAACTTGGGCGTAAGTATCAATGCTGAGTACTGTCAACGTTAGTACGATTATCACCAATACAATATTGGTCATCTGTTTCCGCATACTATTAAGTCTCCTTATTCGGCTGTTCCGGCGGCAGTCGGCACAAGCGTTTCTGTTTTAATCACGTCCGATCAAGCGAAATCGAATGAGCGAATGCGACAGGGTTCCCATACGGAACGCGATGGAAATCCCTACGTCATGCCGCAATCTGCACAAGGGTCACGGCATACGGAGTATGCCTACTACTCTCTCAAGGCAGCATCCCCTCCGGCGCCTCAATCAGCCCCCGCAACTCTCCGAGGAAACGCGCACACGGCGCGCCGTCTATCGCACGATGATCGAACGTGAGTACCAGTGTCCCGATATCCCGCGCCACGATGGATTCACCGGCGAACATGGCAACCCGACGCACGCGCCCCACGCCGAGAATCGCGCACTGCGGCGGGTTGAGCACCGGCGTGAACCAATCCACGCCTAGCCCGCCGAGGTTGGTCACGGTAAACGTGCCGTCCGCATAATCGTCAATCCTTAGCTTTCCTTCCCGCGCGCGCTCCGCAAGCGCCCGGACCTGCGTCGCAATCTCCACGATGCCGAGCGTTTCGGCGCCTCGGAGGACCGGCACCACCAACCCGTCCGGAATGTCGACCGCGACCCCCAAGTTGACCTCGCGATACTGGTGCACCGCCCCGTCAATGAGCGTCGCGTTGAGCCGGGGATGCGCTTTCAACGCCTCGGCAGTAGCTTTCAGCACGAAATCGTTGATTGTCGGCGCGACGCCGTGAGTCTGACGCCACGCCTCTTCGTTTACTGATCGAAGGTTTTGGATGGCGCTGAAATCGACCTCGATGCCCTCCGTCACATGCGGCGCTTGCGACCAGATCGCGCCAAGCCGTTCGGCGGTCGTGCGGCGGATGCCGCTAAGCGGAACGACTTCAACCTCGGACGTTGGTTTCTCCTCTACCGATTTCTCCGGGCTCGCGGCGCCGGCGTCAATTGCCCGTTGCACATCCTCCTTGGTTACCCGTCCACCGGGACCCGTACCGGGGAGCGATTCGGCGTCTACGTTGTGCCGCTCCGCAAGCCGCCGCGCCACTGGCGTTACACGCGACCCCGAAGGTCTATCTGCTGCCGAAGTCTTGGGCGGTTCAGCGGCGCGGGCGGCCGGTTTCTCGTCCGCCGGTTTTTCCGGACTCGCCGCGCCCGAGTCAATAGCCCGCTGCACATCCTCTTTGGTCACTCGTCCGCCGGGGCCGGTTCCGGCGATCGCCTCGGCGTCTACTCCGTGTCGTTGCGCGAGTCGCAACGCCACCGGAGTTGCCCGCGACTCCGCAGGCTGAGCGGCGGCGGGGGTTTTGGGCGTTGCGGCGGGGATGTCCGGTACTTCCTCGCCTTCTTCGCCAATCCACGCCAAGGTGTCGCCGACATCGTACTCGCCATCGGCTTGACCCACGATGCGCAGCAGCACGCCGCTCACCGGCGACTCCACCTCGACCACGGTTTTGTCGGTCTCAATCGAAACCAGGGGTTGCCCCTCTTCAATTCTGCTGCCTTCGGCGATGTGCCACTCGACGACGCGCCCCGTTTCCATCGTGTGACCAAACGCCGCTAGACGGAACTGTACTGCCATGTGATCTCCTTTCCCGCGATGCGCACGGATAGGATTTCGGAGAAATCCCCCTACGCCATTACGCGGTTTACCGCCTCGGTGATGTTTGGAACCTCGGGCACAACGTGCTTGACGAGCTCCGAGCTGAACGGCATCGGCACATGCGGACTACCGATTCGCGTGACCGGCGCCTTGAGCGATTCGAAGCAGTTCTCGCCAATCATCGCCGCAATCTCGGAGACCGCCCCGGCGAAACTGGAGTCTTCCCCGCACACCACGGCGTGACCGGTTCGACGCACCGACTCGCAGATGGTCTCGGTGTCCAACGGCGACAGCGATCTCACATCGACGACCTCGACATCGTAGCCGTCATCCTCCAGCAGCACCGCCGCTTCCAACGACTTCTGCACCATTGGCCCAATGGCGACGATGGTGGCGTCTTCGCCTTCGCGGCTGATATCCGCTTTGCCGATTGGCACGGTGTGTTCCCCGTCCGGCACCTCGCCCCTTGAGGTATAGATGCGTTTGTACTCGAAGAATAACACCGGATCCGGGCTGCGCACCGCCGATTTGAGCAATCCCTTGGCGTCGCTCGGCGTCGAAGGCACAACCACCTGTAACCCCGGCACGTGCATAAACCACGATTCCATAATCTGCGAATGCTGCGCCGCCAGCAACCGACCCACGCCGCACGGAAGGCGGATAACCATCGGAACGCTGGCTTGACCGCCGGTCATGTAACGCATCTTCGCCGCTTGGTTGACCACCTCATCCATGGCGCACGTCACAAAGTCCATGTACATTATCTCGACGACCGGACTCATGCCCGCCATGGCGGCGCCGACCCCCAAGCCGACGATACCGGCTTCGGCAATCGGCGTTTCGAAGATGCGTTCCGGGAAGCGTTCCGCGATCCCTTCGGTCACCTTGTAAGGTCCTCCGTGCGTGATGACATCTTCCCCCATGACGAACACGGATTCGTCGCGTTCCATCTCCTCGTGCAGCGCTTCGCACAGCGCCCTGCTGAATGTCAATGTTTTCATTATGCCACCTCCTGCTCGGGAGCGAGAACATCCGTAGTGACGTTGGCAACCGTCGGGTACGGGCTCTGCTCGGCGAACTTGACCGCGTTCGCAATTTCGTCCTTGACCTCTTCCTGAATCGCCGCGTCCTCGTCCTCGGTCATCCAGCCCTTGCGGGTTATCACCGTGCGGAAAAGCGTAATCGGGTCTCGGTCGGTCTTCCACGAGTCAACTTCATCGCTGGAACGGTACTGCTCCTCATCGCCCAAGCTATGCCCGTGGAATCGGTAGGTTTTCGCTTCGACCAACGTGGGACCGCCGCCGTTGCGGGCGCGCTCGACCGCCTGACCAACCACCTCGTAGACCTCGACGATGTCCTGCCCGTCAATGGATACGCCGGGAATGGCATACGACCCCGCCATATCCGCGACCGAATCGAGTACCGCCACATTCGACCGCGGCACCCACTGCTGATATTGATTGTTCTCGCAGACGTAGATCACCGGCAGCTCCCACAACGCGCCGAACCCGATGCCCTCGTGGAAGGTGCCTCGCGCCGCGGCGCCGTCGCCGAAGAAACAGACCGACACCTGATCCGTGCCGCGCATTTTGCTGGCGAGCGCCGCGCCGGTGGCGGGGCCAATGCCCGCGCCCACGATGCCGTTGGCGCCGAGCATGTTGAGCGAGAAATCGGCGATGTGCATCGACCCGCCCTTGCCGGCGCAGGTGCCCGTGGCTTTGCCGAACAACTCCGCCATCATCTCGTTCGGCTTGGCGCCCTTGGCGATGCAGTGACCGTGGCTGCGGTGCGTGCCCAGAACATAATCGTCATCCCGCAGATTGCCGCAAACGCCGACCGCCACCGCCTCCTCCCCGCAGTACATGTGGAGCGCTCCCACCACGCTGCCGAGACTTGTCTGGCGATGCGCCTCCTCCTCGAAGAGCCGAATGCGCCACATATCTTTATACATCTTTTTGGACAACTCGGATGACAGTGCCATAGTTCGTTCTCCTGTATTTGGTATGGGACTCACGCTTTTGTAGGGAACAACGATCGTTGTTCCCTACAGGCTTATCGATGCCCCTCCGCCGTAGTTGCCCGATTTATCGGGCGTTGAAGGGCGCGCCGCGACAAATTGCCGAATTATCCCGCGGATCAGGGGGCGGCGTTGAGCGTCCGACTGCGTAAGTCCCATGATAGTTGAATACGTCGTAAAATAGAATTTTGAAGGTCGTCTTATCCATTTTACCTGGTAGGCGCTCTTACGTCAACAATAATCTCTCCCGTTGTGAGGGCAGACGCCCCCGATTTTTGGCGCTAATTCGCCAGTTGACAATGCGTCCCGGTTTTGCTATACTTACAATGGCAAATCCGGCAGATTGGGGATGTTTACGACAACAGGGAGAAGATATGAAAATCGCATACCTTGATTGCTTTTCGGGCATAAGCGGCGATATGACACTCGGCGCCATGGTTGACGCGGGCGTCGATCCCGAGGCGTTGAAGGCGGAGTTGTCGAAACTAAAACTTGACGCCGAATTCACCTTGAGTTTTGAGAAAGCCGCCAAGCACCACATCACCGGCACGCGAGCCGTTGTACGGACGACCGAAAGCGAGCAGGAAGACGCAAACCGATCTTCCGAATCAACGGGGCGAGCAGAGGCTCATACGCACTCTCACCATCACGCCCGCGAAACACATCATCATTCCCATCACGAGCATCCTCCCGGCCGGCATTTATCGGACATCTTCGCCATTCTTGAGGGCAGTGACCTTGAATCGCCGATAGTGGATCAGGCGAAACGAATTTTTGATCGGTTGGCGGAAGCGGAGGCGAAGGTTCACAATATCCCCAAAGATCGGATACACCTGCACGAAGTCAGCGGGATCGATTCAATCGTTGATATTGTCGGATCCGTCATAGGTTTGAATCTGTTGGAAATCGAAGAACTCCATGCCTCGCCGCTTGCGCTCGGAAGCGGCTTTGTGCGTTGCGCTCACGGTCTGATGCCCGTGCCTGTACCCGGCACAATGGAACTCCTGAAAGGGGTTTCGGTGCGGCAAACGCAAATTCGGAAGGAGTTGGTGACCCCCACGGGCGCGGCGATTGTCACGACGCTCGCACGCGGGTTTGGCGCCATGCCGGAGATGGTCATTAATCAAGTCGGCTACGGCGCCGGCACGCGCGACCTTGAAGAACAACCGAATCTCCTGCGAATTTGTCTCGGCGAAAAAAAGGAGAGCGGTCTGGAGAGCGATCAGGTCTACCTAATCGAGACCAATCTTGATGACATGTCCCCGGAGATTGCGGGCTATCTGACGGAGACGCTGTTCAAGAAGGGCGCTCTTGACGTTTTTCTCACGCCAATCCTCATGAAGAAGGGGCGTCCGGCGACTAAACTCAGTCTCCTCGCCGCTCCCGACCTTCGCGAGGATCTCATCAAAGTCGTTCTCCGGGAAACCACGACGTTTGGCGTCAGGTGCCAGATTGTCCAGCGATCCAAACTCTCGCGTGATTTCATTCAGGTACGGACGCGGTGGGGAACCGTTCGCGCCAAACGCGGCTACATGGATGGGGAGCCAATCAAGGCTGTGCCAGAATATGAGGATTGCAAACGCATCGCCGAGGAGCATGGCGTCGCTTTTCGACAGGTTTATGAGGAAGTGATGCGGGCATTAGGTTGATTGAAGCGCTCCAATTTCACCCGCATCTTAGCCCCAGAGGATCAAACGAATGGATAATGAGTGCGATAGAGATCCCGCAGGTTTGTAGTAACGTCGAATCCACTTTTATCCAAGCCCCAGCGGGGCGACACCCGGACAACAATCCAACGGTAAGTCATCCGCTTTGATTCGGATGATGCACATTTGAAAAAACGGACCTGTCGCCCCTCTGGGGCTTTGGAATTTGGGGTGTCCACGGTTCTACAAACCTGCCGCCCCTCTGGGGCTAAAACGCATTTTTTTCAAGCCAGTCCGAGCGAGAGATATGAATGTTACTTGTGGAAAGAATTATTCTGCAGGGAAAATGGGATGCTATTCCACGAGACGAATACTCGGATCGCACAAGTCGCAACTTCCGCAACGATAGTTCGCCTCAACAGGCTCGCCGAAATAATCGCGCACCAACCGCCCCCGACACTCCTTCTCCCGCGCATAGCGTTCAACCTGATCAATCTGATGGTGTCTGCGCGTTTGGTAATCCGCAAACCCCATCTCATCTGCGGAGGTTGCCGCCAGCAGGTCGCTATCCTTAAACAGCTCAATGAGCAACAAATCTTCCGCGCCCCAGTATGTCAGATACCCGTCGTTCTGGAAATCGATGAGTTGTTCCATGAGTCGGTGCGGAAGCAAACTGAATTCCCGACAGAACTCGAGAAACTGGATAGGCGACTTTCGTCTCAACTGCCGAAGGAGCGACCGCTGCGCGTCATCAATAGAATCTGGCGCTTGACTACCGGCGGGATTCATTCTTACATTTAGCCTTGATGGAACATTGTAGCGTCGCCTGAGAAACCCGAGTTTTTCGAGACAACTTATCCCGACTCGGATTTTTGTCTCCTTGAAACCGCTCATCCATTCCAATTCCTCCGCCGTCCCCATGCAAAAATCTCCAACGGACGGGAGCGTCTCGAGTATTTCGAGGAATTTTACGAGATCTCGCTTTTTTAGCGCGCCTTCCTGATCGATGAACCATTCATGAAGTTCTCGGTCGTCCGGGCAGTAGAGCAACACGCAGTGGGAGGGCTTCTCATCCCGCCCGGCGCGTCCGGCTTCCTGATAATATGCCTCCAAAGTACCCGTCATCGTCCAATGAATAACGTAGCGTATGTTGGGTTTGTCGATTCCCATGCCGAACGCGTTTGTCGCGACGACAAGGTCCACCCCGTCCTGTCCATCACTGAAGAATCGGTCTTGCACCTGTTTGCGCTCGGTCGTTGACAGACCGGCATGATAAAAGTCGGCTTGATATCCGCGCGTTCTTAAACGACGCGCTATTTTCTCGGTCTCGCCGCGTCTGCCAGCATAAATGATCCCGTTGCCTTCAAGCTGTCGGAGGCAGGCTTCAAGGAATTCGTACTTCTTGGCGTCGTCGGAGGCTTCATACACACTGAACTTCAGGTTGGGGCGTTGAACGCTGCGCGAGAACTGTCGACACGTCTCGCCATCGATTCCCAAGGCGTTGAAAATATCGTCTCGGACTTCGGGAGTCGCCGTAGCCGTAAACAGCGCGATGGCGCTCGGATGAAGAGCCTGAATCGCGTCGCGCAGCCCCAAGTATGCGGGCCGAAAATCGTGTCCCCACTGGGAGATGCAGTGCGCCTCGTCAATGACAAACAGAGAGATTGAAAGCGAATCCAACAGATCCAGAAAACGCCGGCTGCGGAGACGTTCCGGCGCAATGTATAGCAGCTTGACTTCCCCTCGCGTCAAGCGTCCGAATTCCCACTGATACTCATCCAATCTGAGACTGCTATTTATCAGCGCAACTTCCTGAACACCGCTCTGCTTTAATCCGTCGACTTGGTCTTTCATCAATGAGATTAGGGGGGACACGACCACGGTCAGTCCCGGCAGCATCAGCGCGGGCAGTTGGTAGCAGAGGGATTTTCCATATCCGGTCGGGAAAGCGGCGAGCACGGTGTCCCCGTTCAAGATGGCTTCGATAATCTCCCGTTGATTTTCTCGAAAGCCGGCATGACCGAAATATCGCGTCAGCGAGGCGAGAAGCTCGTCCTCATTGATTGCGGCGTCCGCGGGTTGGGCGGCTTTCGTAGTGGAATACGGCTCGGGAATGTCCGGGGGCGATTCAAGGAGCTGATCGATTTCTTGGAGTAGCGTTTGATAGTTGTTCATGGGAGGGGAAAAATAGGATTGGAAGGATGGATAAACGGGAGGTTGGAAAATTGCCTTCCACGCCACCCTTGAAATGTAATACGGTTTGAACAACCAAATGTTATACTCGTCGAAAACGATCAAACGAACGAATAGTGAGTGCGATAGAGATCCTTGATGAATCGGGCAACTACAGCGGAGTCCCTATCAATGGGACCGTCGGGAACAACGATCGTTGTTCCCTACAGAGGTGCGTAAGTCCTACAAGATTAAGTAACGCAGGTTGTTACCGAGAACAGAGAAACCGAGTTTTTAGTTCACGTTCGCTAAACTATAGGTGAATTCGCATAATTTTCATCAATCTCATGTTTTGACGCAGGAAAAAACTCGGTTTCTGCGCTCTTGTCGGACAAAGGCGGCAACTCGGGTTAGTATGAGTCTCGTATGCATTCGGCTTGAGGCAAGGGTTACGGCATACGAAGTGTGCCTACTACAATCAATCCTTGAACCGAAAGCGAATAATATGAAAGATAGCGGCAAGCCCATCTTTCCAACTGACAGATTTACCTTCGTGGTAATCGCGCCCGTGATAGGCGATCGGCAGTTCAATGACGCGGCATTTCCGCCGAGCGAGTTTCGCCGTAATTTCCGGCTCGAATCCGAATCGGTCCGAACGCAACGGGATTTCCTTCAGAATCGAGGTCTTGATGACTTTGTAACAGGTCTCCATATCGGTAAGGTTGAGTTGGGTGAACAGATTGGAGAGGAAGGTTAGGACTTTATTGGCGATATAACTGCGGAGCAGAGAATGTTGCCTCGATGTCATGAAACGGGAACCGTACACGGCATCGGCTTCATCGTTTAGGATGGGCTGGATTAATTTGGGGTAGTCCTGCGGATCATATTCCAAATCCGCGTCTTGAATGATGGTGATGTCCCCCGTAACGTGCTGAAAGCCGGTCCTCAGCGTCGCGCCTTTGCCTCGATTAACGGAGTGGTAGAACACCTGCACCCGCTCATCGTTCGATTGCTGAATCTTTGTGAGTAATTCACGGCTGCCATCCGTCGAGCAATCGTCCACCAAGAGGATTTCTTTTTCCATACCGATGTCGACGGCTTTGACCTGTCTAAGAATCTCCTCCAGGGTCTCGATTTCATTATAGATTGGAATAACAACCGACAGCTTGTGTGCCATACAAATCCACCAATCTCTCGCCAAGAATCAGTTAAGTCAAAGGTCGGGTCTGTTTCAACCACACAGAGCATAACACATCGGCGAAATTGAATCAACTGTTTTCTTGCGGGGAAACGCATTTGATTTTTGTTTGTTGATGGTGAATGACACGTTGGGATGGTGTCGTAAGCGGAAGGATGGAAGAGTGGAAGATAGGAAGGGAGGGTTTCACTGGATTTTGGGTATTTCACGCGAAATCAAAAATCGGCAACTAAGCATTTGTAGGGCTCGCACTGCGATCAAGCGAATGAACAATGAGTAGAACTTGCTATCAGGATTTGCTATCGCCCTCCCAAATCAGTCGGTTGATCGTTATTCACTCCCTTGATTCTTCGTTATCCACTCAGTTGATAGAAATCGCGCACGTAACTTGTATTTCGCTCAATAACTAACTTTGAGCGAGTGTTATCTGACGGCAAAAAAATGCTTCCGCTGGCCTATGACGTATTATTTTTGACTTGACAACTTTACGCGCATATAGTATAATGTAGTAACTTTATTTGCTCATCCATACTCGCGTCGCGCCGCAATAGGAACGCGGTGATTGGCGCCGGCACCCACTCATTTTCGTAGGTCGGGCTTCCAGCCCGACACGCCGGACCCGCCGAGTTGCGATGGCTAGAGTTTTCGTAATTGTTTAGATTAGCCAAGAATAGTGGCAAAATTGACTTGACATGTATTACTTCCGACTATCGGCAGCGGGTATCCCTTGATTATATGTGGGAGGGGATCAAAGGAACGAATAGTGACTGCGATAGAGATTCCCCTTGCCCCGATGTGGGAGCAATGTCCTAACGTAATCGGTTACCGTTGCGTAATTATTAAATGCGTTTATTTATTGTGAACGTGGGACATCGGGGCAAGATGCCCCTCCCACCGGGGGTGTCCCTCATAAATTGGGTATATGGACGGACTCGCGTTCGACTGTGGAATAAAGCGATTGCTCTGCATTCTCTGCAAGAAATCTATGAACTAAACAGTTACATACAAATTTTCTAATCTGAGTTCATCCGCGTCCCTATTCTGCGCACGCGGCGAACGAACTACCAAAGGAACGGTTTTATGTTTACAAAAGTACATTTCAAAGTCATAACGACAATTCTATTGATTTTCGCCGTGTTTGCGCATGATTTCGGTTATACGCATCCGGGCGGGAAAGATACGAAAGGCGGACATTACGACCGAGAGACCGGTAAATACCACCCTCACAGGAAACCGCTCACTCGGATTAATGTTAATCCACGCGACCATGACGGTTTAAGCGCCGATGAAATTTCCAGACCGCCGGGGTTGCGGTTAGCGTCTTGGAACATCAGAAAACTGAGCGACAACAGCAGAAATGATGACGAGTTGAACAAAATTGTCAAAATCCTTCTTGACTATCATTTGATTGCTGTCAGTGAATTGCTTGATGAAAAAGTTTTGAAGCGTATTCAGGAGAAACTCTCTGAAGTAGGATCGGAATACGGTTATCAAATTAGCGATCCTGTCGGAAAGGCGGGGAGCAGATACAGGGAACATTACGCGTTTCTCTACTATGAAGCGTCGGTCTGTGTCGTCAAGCCGGGTGAATTCTATCCCGACGACGCCGATGGCACGGACAACTTTGTCCGCGATCCGTACTGGGCGACCTTCCGCGCCGGCAAGTTTGACTTTTCGGTGATTGCCGTCCATGTCTCGTGGGGCGACAGAGTGGCCGAGAGGCGATCGGAAATCATGCAGTTGGGAGAGGTATACAAGCATGTCCAAGAAGCGAACGGCACCGAGGACGATGTTATTCTCGTCGGAGATTTTAATAGAGAGCCCGATGATACGACGGCGTATAGCAACCTAATGGCGCTGCCCTCAATGACTCGGGTATTCCAACTGCCGCACAAATCGCACATCAGGGACTCAAGTCTTTACGACAACATCTTTTTTCAGGCGCAATACGTAACTGAATTTCTCGGAATCTTCGGAATTGACAAATTCGATGAAACGGACTTCGGAAACGACGACGTAGCCGCGAATCTTGCTGTCAGTGACCATCGCCCCGTCTGGGCGGCATTTCGAATTGACGGCTTGGCGCCCACTCCCCAAATTATTGACGGCTTTGCGCAACAATCAGCGTGGGATGAAACGCCGCAAGAAGTGACGGTCTATGTCACGCGGACAGGAAAGAAATATCATCGCGAAAGCTGCAGCTCCCTGAGGCATAGCAAGATATCGAAGTCGCTGACGGAGGCGAAGAAACAGTATGGGGCGTGTAAAAGGTGCCGCCCGCCGTCGTAGAAAAAGCGTGCCAATTCGTGGGTAAGAGTGAAGATTGGCAATGTGATGGATTGACGATTTCACTCTATACAAATGCGCATCGTCACGCTTAATCGACTTGCGCCAAGCAAACGTCAATCGCTTTTATTATCCGGTCATAGTCCGGCTCAAGCTCTACCGGAGCGTTCACATATTGCGGGTGAACTTCGTTCAACTCGCCATTGTGGTATCGAATCTTGAAATCGGGGAACTTGAGGCCATTTGCCGTCGAGATTACAACCACGCGCTCGTCGGAACGGATCTCCTTCCGCTCAACGAGTTTCAGTAGCGCCGCCAGCGCCACCCCGGTATGCGGGCAATTGAACAGCCCCGTCCGATCCGCTCGTGCGGCGGCGTTCGCCAATTCGTCCTCGGTCGCTTGCTCGACAATTCCGTTAAACCTTTTCAGGATGTTTACCGCTCTATTGGCGGATACCGGATTGCCAATCTGAATGGCGTTGGCGACGGTTGGCTGCGCCGCCATCGGTTTGAATTCGCTGAAACCTGCAAGATAACTTTGATACAGAGGGTTGGCTTTGGCGGACTGCGCGCAAACAATTCGCGGCAAGTCGTTGACAATCCCGAGATCTTTCATCATCAGAAACCCCAACCCCAAAGCGGTCACATTGCCCAGATTTCCGCCCGGAATAATTACCCAATCCGGCGCCTCCCAATCAAACTGCTGGACGATTTCGATGCTAATCGTCTTCTGCCCTTCGATTCGGAGGGAATTTATGGAGTTCGCAAGATAAAAGTCCGGGCGCACGGTCAGCTTTTGAACAATCGCCATGCAGCCGTCAAAATCGGTTTTCAAGGAGAGCGTAATCGCCCCGTTGGCAAGCGGCTGGATGAGCTGCGCGGGGGAGACTTTCGCTTGCGGCAAAAGGATTATTGCAGGAATCCCCGCCGCCGCCGCATAAGCCGCGAGCGCCGCGGACGTGTCTCCGCTCGAGGCGCAGAGAACCGCGCGAATCTCGGTGCCCTTTGAGACAATCTGTTTGACCATAGACATCAGCACGGTCATTCCCAAATCCTTGAAGGAGCCGGTATGACTATTGCCGCACTGCTTAATCCAGAGATCGGAGACGCCAATCTGTTTTCCGAAGCGTTCCGCCCAGAACAGGTTAGTGCCTCCCTCGAACATGGAGACGATGTTCTCGTCATCAATAATCGGACAGACGAGCTCTTTCTTTCCCCAGACGCCGCTGCCGTAGGGGTATTGCGTTCCCATGTAACGCCTATCGAAAAGTTCAATCCATGCCGCGGCGCTTCGACGTTTCAGAGATTTAATATCGTGTTTGACTTCCAGTAGCCCGCCGCAACGCCTACAACGATAAATCACCTCGTGAAGCGAATACCGCTCGTCACACCCGCTACTGCATTGAAACCATGCATCATATTTCATTTCTTATTTCCGCTCCGCAGATATTGTTTACGTCATGCAATCCTGGCTTCTCACCCGTCGAATTTGCGTCCTATCCTTCGTTTTGGGCTTGATGAAGGATTTCTTCGATCTCCTCCATAGAGGGCAGTTCAGAAAGATTTTTGAGGCCGAACTGCTCCAAGAACCTATCCGTAGTAGCGAAAAGGAGCGATCTGCCTTGTCCAGGTTTTCGCCCGGAGATGCGTATGAACCCTTTCTGAATGAGTGAATTCACAACGCTGTCACTGTTGACGCCTCGAATCTCTTCCACCTCGGTCCGTGTGACGGGTTGCTTGTAGGCGACGATGGCAAGCGTTTCGAGCGCCGGGGGCGACAGTCGGACGCGAACTTGGCGCGTATAAAATTTCTCGATCCAGTCGCGGTATTCGGGACGCGAGCATACTTGAAAGCCGTTGGCGATTTCGATAAGCTGGAAACTGCGATTCGTGGTTTGGTACTCATCGCCAAGCGCCGTCAGTTGGTCGCGAATATCGCGCGTTGAGACGTTCCCGAGTGCTTGACTAAATTGCTTTATCGAGATAGGCTCGCTCGCCGCGAAGAGAATGGCTTCCAAGACAGATTTGACTTGGGCTAGATTCAAGGAAGCGTCCTCGGGAGGAGTAGGGGAATTTTCGGTCATGACAGTAGCGCTTGATGAGAAGTTGGGGGTAATCTTCATCCTGGACCCCGCGGGGTTTGCGAGTTATCCCTCCCGCCTTACGATGTATATGCGGCCAAACTGCCCCGCTTGGACGGCGATGACGCGTTTCAGGCGAATCAACTCCAAGATTGCCAGGAATGTCACGATCTGCTCGATTTTGGTCGCAAATCCCGAGAACAGATCTTCAAACTGCACCTGCTCGGATTCGTTCAATCGACGTTCCAAAAACTCCATCTTTTCCTCAACGGTGATTTGCTCTTCGTTAATTTCCTCGTAAGTATCATCGTCGATGAATTGCAGTCTCTCCGTGGTTTGCCGGAAAGCCGATAACAGATCGAACAAGGTGGCTTTGACCTCAAATTCGCGCAAATCTCCCAGTTCACTGTCCAACTCGATATGTCGTCCGTACACTTGCTCGTGTGTCTCGGCATATAAATCCAGCGCCCGCGACGCCTCCTTGAACTGCTTGTAATCCAAGAGTTGCTTGACAAGCTCCTCTCGGTCTTTGATCGGTTGCGTCTCCCGAGTGGTCACGGATGGCAGAATGCTCTGTGATTTCAGATAGAGCAGTGTCGCCGCCATTACGAGAAATTCCGAGGCGACATCCAGATCCAGCCGTTCCATGATATTCAGCCATTCCAAATACCGCTGTGTAATCTCGGCAATTTGAATATCTCTGATATCCATCTCCTCCTTCTGAATCAGATGGAGGAGTAGATCCAGTGGCCCCTCAAACGTGTCAAGCTTGATGGAATATATGGAATCCGCGGATTGGAGATGGGGTTCTGTCGGTAACGCTTGCATAAACTTAATTGTGTGTAGGTCTTGCGCCGCAATTAGCGTTCACTAGCGTGGGCGGGGCATCTTGCCCCGCAGTTGGAACTCACACTAATTCCGAATCTACATGATTTATAGTTGTAGGGTGGGCACTGCCCACCATCAACGCGGTCACGTTGCGCGCCAGGGGAGCAAATCGTCTATCCCAAACTAATCAGAATGGTGGGCAGTGCCCACCCTACAATCTCACACTGGTTCAAAAACTAAATGTTACGCCCTTCCAAAAGCGCCCGATAAATCGGGCAACTACAATCACTTGATTAAGAATTAGTACCACTAGCGTGGGCGGGGCATCTTGCCCCGCAATTACAACTCACTAGCGTAGGCGCCGCATTTAATCGCCGAGCGTTCTAATCTACCCCGTTTTCAAAGCCCGACGAGTGTGCGAATCAGGGCGTAAATTCCGTAAGACACGAAATGAATTACAATAAAGACGGGATTGGGGATTCTCAAAAGACTGGGAACAAAAATTATCCCAAGCAGAATCATCATTCCGTAAGGACGTAGCCTGTCAAACGCCTGCGCTTGTCTCCACGGCAGTAGCCCGTAAACCACGCTAAACCCATCCAACGGGAACAGGGGAAGCATGTTAAATACCGCGAGAAACACGCTGATTAATGCTGATTCAAGCAGTTGCTTGTATATTTCGCGGTGTACATGGGAACCGGCAAATTCAAAAAGGAGTTTGACCGCAACCAAAATCACAACGGTGCAGACGATGTTCATCACGGGGCCGGCCGCGGCGATAGTCATCAGGTCACGTTTGGGATTCTTCAAATTACGCGGGTTGACCGGCACCGGCTTTGCCCACCCGAAGAACATGCTGCCGAATAGCGTGCCGAGCAATGGCAATAAAATCGTTCCGACGAGGTCGATGTGGGCGGCCGGGTTGAATGTCAATCGCTCTTCGTCTTTTGCTGTCGGATCTCCGAGCATCAGCGCCGCCTTGGCGTGCCCCCACTCGTGGAACGTCAACAAAATGATGAATTGAATAACGCGAAGAATTGCCTCAAATGGATTGAGCATCGTCAAAGCCTAGAAGTTGGCAAGCCTCCCCTTTCGTAAAAATCTCGCCATCCAACTGGGCGTCGAACGCCTTGGATAGGAGATTCGTAAATGTTTTTCCCGGTTGCAGCCCGAGTCGAATCAAATCGTTTCCACTGATTAACGGTTCAATCTTCCGCAAATTAACCAAATACTCCTCAATTTTTTCGGCTCGCCATTCGCGGCATTCCGGCTGCGTCAAGGCGAAAACCAGAGCCTCGACAGCGTAAGGTTTCAACAATCGATAAACCTCGCTTGGCTTGGAATCGGCTGACAACATGCCGAGGGCGCTGTACAAGCGTTGACAAGCAGTCAATTCCGTCTGTATTTCGCAAACATAGAAAGCTTGATTCTCTTTTCTGATGGTAAAAGTTTTCTTGTTGCATGCGTCGGAGATCAACCATCTGTTTTTTCCCACTTGAATCGCGACATTTCGGGAGAGTGAGATACCTTTTTCTCCTAGTGATTCTCGTAAGCCCCGCGAGATTTTCCCCTCATCCAAATCCCTCTGCACGTCGACATCCAATTGGAACAACCTGCGGAGACGATGAGGCAAAACCAGCCTGTCAGCGATTGCTTGGATGACATAAGACGGCGTCCCCTCGTGATAGGGCGGGGATTTTCGCCGATTGGTCGTTCCCAGCAATGCCATCCACGCGATCTGTCCTTTGTCGATTTCTTCATCGGTGAGATGCCTTGATGCCCAATCCACGGCTCTTTGAGCCGCATCCCGATAGACGCCGAAATCTCGCGCCACCGTCCATTCGGCGTGAATCGCCCGAAACGCGTCAAATTCAAGCAGCCGTTGAACTATCCGCGGCGCGGCTTTTTCTGCCAAGACACGATTGATTTCGTTCCGAATGCGTTCGCCGCTAATCAGGTCGAGTACGCCTTGATGAAGCGCCTCGCGAATGCGCGCCTGATCCGCCTGCTCAATTTGAAAATTGTAACGCGCTTCATATCTTACCGCTCGAAAGATACGAGTCGGATCGTCAACGAAACTCAAGGCATGGAGCGCGCGGATGCGTCCCAATCGAAGATCCTTAGCTCCGTCGAAGCAATCAATAAGCCTCCCGAAACCGTCGGCGTTCAGACGAATAGCCAGGGCGTTAATCGAGAAATCGCGGCGGCGCAGGTCATCCTCAATCGTTCCGGGTTCAACTAATGGTAACGCACCGGGGTGCTCATAAGTTTCGCGACGAGCGCTTGCGAAGTCAATTCTGGCTTGCGCGGGTTGAATCAACGTTGCAGTGCCGAATCGATTGTGCGATTGTACTTCCCAACCCCAACTTTTGCCAAGTTCTTGGGCAAAGCGGATGGCATCTCCCTCAAGAACAATGTCCAGGTCGTGATTCTCGCGCCCTAGCAGAAGATCGCGGACGAAACCGCCAACGAGACAGATGGGAGTTCGCGTTCTGCCGCCAATTTCTCTCAGCAAATCAAGCATCTCACGCGGGATGCCCGACTGATCGGTTAGGACTTGGTCACCCATCTTCTAGCCCGTTCAACTATCCCCTTCAGATAGGACGTTAACCTCGGGACGCAAGGCTTGTACCGCAAGTGGCGGCATGTCCGCAGACGGACGACAAGGGACGCCGCGTCGCCGAAGTTTATACAAAAGCAAAGACGCGTGTCGGGGCGCCTGAGCTTCGCGCCAATTTCATGGGAGCAACCACCGCGAAGAATTGCGTGGGCAATAGACTCAAGTTGCAGAGATCTTCAACCTGCGGAACGCCCGCGCCAAGAAATACGAGATGAGCCGGCGGCAATCCGTCATGTTGCGGCGGATGTCCCGCCATTGAATCGATGCTGCAGGCGTCTGTCCCGATTAACTTGACACCTTTTTGCACCAAGAATTCGGCGGCATCTTCGCTGAACCCGATCCATTGCCGATTGAAAATATCTTGATAGACATGCTTGTCCATTCCCGTCCGCATGAACACGATGCTGTCATTCGGGATGTCCGCATTTGCGGTTATCCACGTTTTGATATCCTCCGATGTCACGGCATCGGTGGGTTTCTTCGTGTCGGAGAGGTCCATGAGCACCGCTGTCCCCGTGAGCTTGTCTTTCGGGATGTCCGCTACGGTGAAACCGTCGGTATACATCAGGCACGGGGCGTCAATGTGTGTCGCGCAGTGTCCGGACAGATCGACGCGGCTTTCAAAGTAGCCGTCTTTCTCCAGCGTTGCGGTATCGTAGATGCGCACGGGGTCAATCGGCAGTTCGCGCGGACTGTTCTCGTCAATCTGGTACGAGAGATCGATAACGCTCTGAAAATTGATTTGCATGTTGATTTCCTTCCTGAGCCAAAATCTGACGCCGTTTCAATTTAAGCAATTATAGCATTGAGAGAACTTCAAAAGCAAGCCGATATGGAACTCCGCCACGGGGAACGTATCTGATTTTTGGTTGTTAATTGCGCATGAAGCGTCGGAATGGAGTCTCGATCGGAAGGATGGAAGGGCGGAAGATTGGAGGCGTGGAAGTACGCTTGTGGGGCGAGATCGAGCGAAAGAATTAACTGAATGGATTACGAAGGATCGGGCGAATGGATAGTACGTAGTTTGGGTTGAATGGAACTCCCCGAAAAAACTCGGAATTTGAAAGGGATATGGAGCCCTCGTATTGCCCGATGCCTCCGAAATCCGAGCGAAACCCAAGATCCAACTACCCGCGTTAGTTATGGAGAGCAAGCGAGGGGCCCCATCTCCGTCCCAACGTCTTTATCGCCGCGCCCGGAGAGACACACCACGATAATGGCGTTTCGATCCATCGTCGGAGCGATTTTTTGAACGTGCGCGATTGCATGCGCAGATTCAAGCGCCGGGATAATGCCTTCCAATTCCGACAACAGTTTGAACCCCTCTATCGCTTCGTCGTCGGTGACCGAAACGTAATCAGCCCGCCCGCTTGCTTTGTAATAGCTATGTTCGGGACCAACGCCCGGATAGTCGAGACCGGCGGAAATCGAATGCGCCGGGGTTATCTGTCCATCTTCTTCCTGCAACAGAAAACATTTGGCGCCGTGGAACACGCCGATAGTGCCTTCGCTCAATGAAGCGGCGTGTTTGCCGCTCAGGATGCTCTCGCCGGCGGCTTCGACCCCTACCATTTCCACGCTCTGATCATCGTAGAACGGGTAGAACATGCCGAGCGAGTTGCTGCCGCCGCCCACGCTCGCGACGACACAATCGGGCAACCGACCCTCCTTCTCAAGTATCTGTCCCTTCGTTTCGTCCCCGATTACGGATTGGAAATCTCGGACAATCATCGGGTAGGGGTGCGCGCCTACGACGGAACCGATGAGGAGATAGGTAGTTCTGACATTTGTCACCCAGTCGCGGAATGAGGCGTTAATTGCGTCTTTCAGGGTTCGCGAGCCGGAATTTACCGGGGTTACTTTGGCGCCCATGAGGCGCATACGATATACATTTAACGCCTGCCGTTCGATATCCTCTTCCCCCATGTAAACTTCACATTCCATGTTAAATTTCGCTGTCACCGTGGCTGTCGCGACGCCGTGTTGCCCGGCTCCGGTCTCGGCGATTATTCGCTTTTTTCCCATGCGGCGCGCCAACAGGATCTGTCCTATGGTGTTGTTGATTTTGTGGGCGCCGGTGTGGTTGAGGTCTTCGCGCTTGAGGTAGATTTTTGCCCCGCCGAGCGCCTCGGTCAACCGCTCGGCGCAATAGAGCGGATTGGGTCTGCCGACGTATTCTTGCAGGTAGTATTGAAACTCATTCTGAAACTTCGGATCAGCGCTCAGCGCCCGATACGCGTCTTCAAGTTCCAACAGAGCGGGCATCAGCGTCTCGGGAACATATCTGCCGCCAAATTCCCCAAAATGCCCCGTTGCGTCAGGTAAAGCATGCATGTAGCGACTCCTTGTGTATCAGCTTATGCCATTTCTCTAAAATGACAGTGCATTGGTTGCGCGGAGCAGAGTAAGAAGCCTAAGTCTCCGCGCCAAGCCAGCGGGGCAAGATGCCCCGCCTACGGAGAGTGGACTGCCCCGGCTACGGAGAGTGGGATGCCCCGGCTACGGAGAGTGAGAATGTCATTCTAGTGAAATGCTATTACTAGCAATAAGATTTAGATTCCTCCTCCGAGCGCTTTGGCGCGCAGCAGAGGGCTTTTTAAGACCTCTTGATTAACCACCGACTCCGGCATCTTCCCGATCAGTACATCCGCGACAGCGCGCGCCGCGCTCACCTCGAGGTCGTATGTCGATTCTTCGGATGCGAAGGCGGCGTGCGGCGTAATAACAACATTGTCCAGTTCAATCAGCGGTTCATCGGGCGCCGGGGGTTCTTCAGCCAGTACGTCCAAACCCGCTCCCGCAATCCACCCTTCTTTGACCGCCGTATGAAGCGCCGCCGTATTGATAATCCCGCCTCGCGACGTGTTGATGACGTAAGCGGTATCCTTCATTTGACGAAACTCCGCCTTCCCGAGAAGATTCTCGGTCGCGGAATTTAGCGGCGCGTGTATCGTGATGAAGTCGGAGCGCGTCAACAACTCGGGGAGTTCCACCTTTTGCGCGCCGCATGAAGCGGCAATGTGCGGCGCCAAACTCGGCGAGTAGACAATAACATCCAGCCCGAACGCTTTCGCTTTCGGAACAACGGCTTTCCCAATCTTGCCGAACCCTATGATGCCCAACGTTTTGCCGCGAATTCGGTACACCGGAGGCCCCACGTCTCGGTCCCAACTGCCGCGCTTGACCGCCCGGTCAAAGATGGAGATTTTCCGAGCGCACGCCAATAGCAACGCCAACGCGTGATCGGAAACTTCGTCAATGCAGTATGCCGGCACATTGGTGACAACGATTCCCAACTCGGTTGCCGTCTCCACATCAATGTTATCCAGTCCAATGCCGCAACGTCCTATGACCCGACACCGTTCAGCCGCTCTGATGACGGCGGTGGTCGTCTGCTCCCAACACGTGAGGATGCCATCGGCATGCGGCGCCAAGTTTACCAGTTCATCTTCGGCGCCTGTCTCGGCGACGATTAGTTCTGCCCCGATCTCGGACAACACCTTGCGTTCCGGTTCAACCGAAGGCCATGCGTAATCGGTCATCAAGACAGTATATTTTACATCCATGGGCAATCTCCCGCGACACCCGGATCGGGAATCGATAAATGTCTTCACTACGAGAATATTTTATTGTGCACAACTCGGATTGTCAAGGCTATTCATAGGAGGAGACAACGGCGTAGGGAATAACGATCGTTATTCCCTACAAGATTAGTTGGAAGATGACTGTTTGATTCAACAGTTCATTCGGCACGGTCCCTATTTTCTGTGCGCCAGATAGGATGACAGCGCGTAATCGAATGGCGTCGACGTGTCGATCTGCACATAGTCGATCGAATTCCCGCCGCAGCCGCGACGGTACTCCTGAATAAACGTCTCCAACTGTTCAAGATAACCGGCTTTGAGCGCCTCCGCTTGGGTCGGGAGCGTTCTTGCCGTCTCCATGTCTTGAAAGACTACGGGCCCCTCGAATGGAAACGTCATCTCCGCTTTGTCCAATAAGTGGAAAACTATGACTTCATGCTTGCGGTGGCGCAAGTGTTTAAGCGCGGACAGTACTTTTGACGGTTCATCAAGGAGGTCGGAAATCACAATCACCAGCCCGCGACGAACAATCCGTTTTGCGAGTTCATGGAAGATTGTGCTTAAATCCGTTTCATTCCCAGGTTGCGTATTCTCAAGACTGGACAGGATTGCTTTTAGGTGGGTTGCCGCGCCGCGCGGCGGGATGTACTCCTTGATGTGTGTATCAAAGATGGTCATACCCACGGAGTCGCGTTGTTTTAGCATCAGATAGGACAAGGACGCCACGCAATAGCAACCGTATTGAAATTTGGTAAGCCCTTTTTCGTCGTACTTGTAGTTCATCGAAGCGCTGGCGTCCAGCACGATGTAAGCGCGGAGGTTGGTTTCTTCCTCAAATTTTTTGACGTAATAACGGTCCGATTTCCCGAACACCTTCCAGTCGATGTACCGAATCTCGTCGCCGGGCATGTATTGTCTATGCTCCGCAAATTCGACGCTGAAACCCTGATACGGGCTCTTGTGCAGTCCGGTTATGAACCCCTCCACGACCAGGCGCGCGACCAATTCCATGCTGCCGAGTCGAGACAGGGCGGCCGGATCCAAGTATTCATGGGATGTTCTCATAAGTTCCATGTGGACAATTTATACTCCATGCTGTTAGAAACTGCGTCTTTTTGTAGGAGCGATCTCCAGGTCGCGACGTGCGTTCACGGCAGGTGCGGTTGGAAACCCAGCGGATCTCTATCGCACTCATTATTCATTCGCTTGATCCTACGGACTAGATGCTTGAAAACACGCAATTCTCGGCAGCGCAAAGTATACATCTAGTTGTAGCTCGTGTCGGAAGAAAGTGCGGAGAAGACTTGAGAAACCGAGTTTTGAAGAAAAAACTCGGTTTCGGATTAACGTGAGCGTTATGTTCCGCGTTATGCTCCGCGCATCAATGGTGCTTGAGCTTCCTCATGCGGTGTTCCCTGGCGCGAGGTAGTCGTAAGCAATTTTTGCGTATCCTTCGGAATAACTGCACTCCACGTAATATGCATCCCCATAGCTCACGGGAGTTAGCGAGGTTAGATCGCACAGTGATGACGCGCCAAAGACAACCCTTCCCGCCCCCTTAGCCATGAAATGCACTTTTAGATCCTGCGTTGTCTCGCTGCAATCAATTAACTGTTTGATTGCGGGTCCGGGCGCATCTGCCTTGGGAATCACCTTTAGTCGCCATGCGGGGGTCAGGGGAGGCATGGCATCAATTTGAGCCGTCTCTCTCATGCTAAAATCAATTTGCAAGGCGGGCGCGCCGCCGAGAAAAGTCTCCGTGAGTATGGATCGCTCCGCTTGACGAACCTTCAATTCGGCGTAGATTTTCGGTGTCCCATATATCTCTCTACCGGCGGCGATTCCCGCGGGCCCATTATGAAAGACGTGGGAACAGAAGAAGCCGGTCCGGTTGCTGAACCGGCAGCGCATCACAACAAAGGATTCTTGAAATGGCCCATAGTTGGCGCAAAAAGGCACATCCACGCCTGCCGCCACACAAAGTCCGTCCTCGGTGGCTTCCAGCGGCTCGGGAAGCAATTCTTGCACGGCGTCGGGATTGGCGTGAAAGAATACATACTGAAACTTCACGTTCCGGTAAATTGCCGGCAGGGACGGGTAAAATGGATAATCGGTCGGCATATTCCAACCGTCATCGTGTTTTAAGCCCATGGGACGTACATGCCCCTTTTCCGCAGTAGTAAATGCCCCAAGTTACCAACTTTATTCGACAGGAGGACAGAAACGAGTTTTTCCAACGTGAAAGCGCGAGATCGACGGATATTGGGCAAATTTACCTGCAATACGGCGAACATAAACCAAAAACTCGATTTCTCTGTTACGTCACGATGAAACTGTCTTCCCCGTTCGAGCGGACTGATAGATTTTTTCCAAGAGCGCCACGGTGCGGCGGCCTTCCATGCCGTCAACTCTCATGTCTCTTCCCCCCTCAACCGCGCCCACGACATCCTCGATAATGTTGTGAATCGGGTTGCTGATCCGCCGAAGCCGCTCCTCCAGCCCTTCACCGAAGACACGCATGTCCCCGCCGAGGACGTCCTCAATCAGAATCCCGCCAGCCGTACCGTGCACCTCCGCGCTGAAGTAGGCATCCGTGGGAAAGGTGGTTGTTCCCACGATGGCGCCTCTCGCGCCGTTCTTGAAACGGAGGATGGCTAACCCGATATCTTCGGTTTCAATGTCGTGATTCATGATCGCCGTTTCGCCGTAGACCGATTCAACCTCGCCCATGAACCACGTGATAATGTCGAGCAGATGGGCGCCCTGATTTGCCAGCGAGCCGCCGCCATCCATTTTCCAAGTGCCGCGCCAACCGTCGTTATGTTCAAAGTATCCGTCGGATCGGAACCATTTGAAGCGCACTTCTCCCAGAATCGGTCTGCCGAGCCATCCTCTCTTCAGAGCTTCGGCGACTCGATAGTTGTTGTCCACATAGCGGCTCTGATAGTCGACGGCGAGCTTGACACCCGCTTCGTCACAGGCGGCGATGAGTTGATCGCAAGCTTCCGTACTGACATCCATCGGCTTTGTGGTGATGACGTGCTTGCCAGCCTTGGCGGCGCGGATGCCAATCTCCGCGTGTGTCCCGCTTGGCGTCATCACCATGACACAGTCGATGTCGTTTCGACCGAGAACGTCGTCTATGTCCGACCCCCAGTCCGTACCGAGTTCTTCTCCCGTTTTTTGGGCGAGGTCAGCCTGCAGATCGACGACACATTTCAACTCGGCGCCATCGGTGTCTTGAATCATGCGGGCGCGGTTGCGTCCCATGCCTAGACCGATAACTGCGAAATTAACCATATTGTATCACTCCTACCACATAAAACTCCACTCAATAGTCCCAAGAAACTGCTTAGGGCGTGTAGGCATTAATGTGAGATATACCTGTAATCGTAGGGGCGAGGTTCCCTCGCCCAACGGGTTGGGAAACCCAACTCCCACGAAGACATATCCGCATTCGTCGGGGCGATTGAACCTCGACCAACGGGTTGGGCAACCCAACCCCTACGAAGATGTCTACGTATTCGTCGGGGCGATTGAACCTCAACCAACGGGTTGGGCAACCCAACCCCTACAACGTTGGCGACCCTTCCCGCCCACGTCGGTTCAAATCTCAATCCATCAATGCCGGTGTATGTCTCCGCACGGCTACCGGAAAATCCTTTGACGGCGTCCCCATCCGCATCCAATACTTCAACACGCAGTTCTCCATCAGTTGCCTTGACGTTGATTTGAAGTCTACTCCCGAGAAGTCTGAACGGTCTCGTAATAATCGTTCCCGGATCCTCTTTTGCCTCTAGGCAGACGAACCCGTCAAGCCGAAGCGCGGCAAGCCCGATTCCCATGACACCCTTCGGATCATCGTGACCGAAGCGTTCCGACATGCCGCAGTAGAAGAGCCAGTGACGGTCGTTGTAGGTAATCAGATTGGGAACGTGGATACCGTCTTTGTCGAAACTACTCGCGGGTCCGCGGGGAATCAGGGCTTTGGAGGCATAGACCCAACTCATATCCCAGTGGACAGCATCGCGGCTGGTGGTGATGTAGAAGTTGACGATGTTTTCTTCATGCCGCGTTACCAAGTCTCCCGGGGTGCGGCTAAAGTCGTCATCCGTCAGAAATTCGTAGGCGCCGATAAAACCGAAGTACACGTCCTCGTGGATCCAGACGGTCAAGGCATGAATTTGACGCCGTTTCCGTTCATCAAGCCCAAGGATTTGAAGATCCTGCCATGCCGTTGGATGATTGATTAAATCGTTGCCCTTGTGGTGCGCCATTACGCGAGTGCCGCGAGTTTCTTTTTGCTCGGCGCCATCCCCGGCGAGATCGTGACGGGTAACGAGAAGGTATCGCTCGCTTATCGGGTCCCACAGTATCTGATTCTGCGTATCCGCGGCGCGATAGGTGACGCGCTCCCCGTTGTTGTAATATGTCCAGTGAATGCCGTCGGGAGAATGTGCCAGACAGGCGCAAGCGACATCGCCGCCATCCGGTCTCTGATCGATGGGATTATCGAATGCCGCTTTGAATTTGTCCGGCGCGCCCCACGGGACTGTCGGGTCAATAAAGCAACTGAACGACTGGGCTCGTATCACGATGTTCGTCGGTGTGCCGGGTTGCGCGGGCGTTTCGCGCACAATGTCGCCGTAAGTGAAAACGTCCTGCGGAGGCTTTGTCCAGTTCAACCCGTCAATGCTCTCCGCATAACCGACACCTGATATATCGACGCCCGCGGGGCCTATTACCGTGTTAAATTCGTTGGAATCCTGCCAACCGCCGTGTTGGGCGAGGTACCACATCTTGAATTTGCCGTGTTTCTCGTCTCGTAGCACGGTCATGTAGAAACCGAGCCGATTGGCGTGTTCCCACGGTTTGTCCGCGACCATGACGGGGTTGCCATCATTTTGCTTGGTGATTTTGCCAAGTTGGCGCGTTACGTTCCTCTTCTCGGCGATGATATAGTCATCGACGAGGAGTTGCTTCTTGAGCCCGATTTCCAGTGGCTCCGAGGTCTCCAATCTTTCCTTCTCGGCTTGCGTTTCAAATATGGGAATCGCTTCGGCAAGCCCCTCGATTCCTTCTCCCACGTCGGCTTGAACAGCCCCAAATACGCTTATGACCATGAACGCGCAAACGGACAGATATCTACTCATCTTTCTCGCTTTCAAGCAAACACCATTCGTAGGGTCCGGGGCCCGTGCGACAAACCATCTCGACGATTTTGCCGCGCATTGAAGCGACCCGAGTTCGGCGCGCGGGGTCATCGGCGATGTTTTTCATTTCACCCGGGTCCGCATTCAGGTCGTACAGTTCATCAATATCGAAACGGTTCCAGATGTACTTCCAGTTCTCGTCAAGCGCCATCACATGCGCCGCGAGTTGTTCCGGCTCCCGATCGCCGTGATAGATCGCGTCGAGACTGGCGATCTCGGCGAAGATTGGCTGACGTTGGGGTTCTCGGCCGTTCAGCATCGCCTCCGCCACGGAGCGTCCGTCAATCGGCGTTGGCGGGATTTCATCTGCCAGGTCAAGCAACGTCGGCATGAGATCGACGCCGGCGAGCGGGGCGGCAACTCGGAGACCTCCAGGCAACCGATTGTGCCAAGAGATTACACAAGGCACTCGCACAGACGCTTCGTACATCAGGCATTTTTCCACATAGCCGTGGTCGCCCAGCAACTCGCCGTGATCGCTGATGAAGGCGACAATCGTATTGTCGATAAGATCTCGCTCCGCAAGCGTTTTGAGGATACGTCCGACCTGCGCGTCAATGTGCGTGACGAGGGCGTAATAGTAAGCTGTCATTCGGCGAAACTGATCGTCGGTTACCGTCGGACGAATCCGAAATTTTCCTCTCCTTTGAAATTCCGGTTTCCCTTCAAGCGGATCTCGCAAGGAGGGAGAAAGCGGCATCCGATCTTCCGGATAGTATTCCAGAAGTTCGGGCGGCACCAGGATTCTCGGATGCGGATCTTTGATACTGGCAAAAAGAAAGAACGGTTCTCCGTCCACCCCCTGAATGAACTCGATGCCCCGGTCTACCGTCCAAGTGGTGCGTTGCTGGCGAGGGTCGTCTATCGTGCCGAACTCCAGCGTATTTTCGTATAGCGTCATGCCGGGCGCGTCTGAAAGATAGAGGTTCGGCACTCCTTCCCGTTCAAAATAGTCGAATAACGGATCCGGGTAGCCGCCCAGATAACGATAGGCGCGCCAGAAATCGGTGAACCCGTGCTGCGGGCGGTGATCCTCACCCAAATGCCAAGGTCCAACCATGCCGCAGCGATACCCCGCCGCTTTAAGGGCATCCCCGATGGTGACGCGATCGCGGGGCAGGTAGCAACCGAACTCGCCCATCCTTCCCGCCCCATAATTTCGCAGTTGAAGATGGGCATGCGGATATAGACCGGTCAACCAACTGGCGCGTGCCGGCGAACAAACCGGGGAGGCGCAATAAGCGTTCTCAAAGCACACGCCGTTCGCCGCCAACTGATCGAGGTGCGGCGTATGAACTATGGGGCTACCCGCGAATCCGGCGGCGTCCCACCGCATCTGATCACACATGATTAGGACTATGTTTGGGCGGGAATTCGTCATGGCGTCTATTTTTGTAAGTGTTTAGTGGCTAGTGATTAGTGGTCAGTAAAACCCTTGAAGTTATAGGTCGTAGGTTGGGTTGAACGAGATTTGGTTAATAATCGCCAATCTTAGAGGAGTTTTCGAGTGCCTACTTTGCCTAAACGTGCCAAAATGTGAGTGAAACCCAACATTAATCGTACATTCTTCCACCATCAGACGCCCTCTATAAATTAGATGCGATTTCCCTGCCTGCATACTACCGATATGTTGACAATCATGCACAAATATGGTATACTAACCATGTTGTTTCAATGGAAGATTTTCAACTATGGCACGAGCCAAACGCGATAAGATAGGCGTCATCGGTGTCTCTTTAGACAAGGAAACTGTCGGAGAACTCTCCGAACGTTCTGACGCCCTCAATAGGGCTATTTCCGAAATCGCATGTGAGATAATTTTATCAGACCCGCCGCGCTTCAAGAATCGCAACCGGAAAGAACTTAAAGCGCATTCAAACCAAATCCGTAACGAATTATGAGGAGATTATGGCAAAAAAACCTGGCTTTTCTTGGGAACGTCATCTTGAGGTTGGCAAACAACTCAAAACCATTTCGGGGCAACTTCTAAAGTTAAGTACCGAGATAGCTAACACCTATCCTATTCAATCTAAAGCTACTAGACGCGCCAAATCTGCCTATAAAAAGGTTCTTGATTTACGATGTGAAATGGACAACGTCGTGGGGCATGATTGTTCAAACAAAACTGACTCGGAACTCAACAAGGTCTACTACGGGAGTGAGGAAGAGCAAACGGCGCAAGCTAAGAAAACTAGTTCCAATCTCCATTGAAAAGATGCATCATGACGACGTTCCCCTGCGTTGCTGTGAGGGGATAGCATCTCTCAACAAAAGCAGCAAACGGGGACATGATGCTGTACAGATTGCTAGGCTGACGATTTGACGTTGGGAATTAGGCACTACCCAAAACTTTTTTCTCAACGGGTATGTCGTCCAGTGCTTTAGCGACTGCTGTCAGGTTGACGACGTACGCTTTATCCTCAATTTCGAGTTTGCTCCCGATGAAACCGATTAAGCGACTGAATAGGGAGTAGGATTTTCTACCGCATAGGGATCGAGTTAAGCGTTTTAGGACGCAAGTCACGCGGTTTTCTCTCGGCAAGCACTTAACATAGTTTTCTACCTTTGGGATCTCTATCGCACTCGCTATTCACTCGCTTGATCCCCTCTGGGGCTAAAAGTCTCACACAATCAGGGAGTCGCAGTTTCGTGTTTGCCCTACCGGCTTGAGGGTTTACAACGGGAAATTAGGCAAATAATACGTAAATTCTCTTAACTTGATCCTAACGCGCCTGATGAATTGGGCAACTACAATCACACGACGCGTGTAACTCATTGATTAGGAATTAGTATCACATCCCATGAAGTTGGGTCACGGAAGCCGCCCGAAAACATAAGCCCGGGTGTTCTAACGAGGGGTCAAGAGTTTGAAACCTGAAATTCGACTTTGCCTTGGAAGTTCTCTTTGGGTCAAGCAATTTTATTTCCGAGTTGTTCACAGTTGGAACTTCCGCGAAAATAATTTCCCGAGGCAGAGGTTGTCCAAACTCTCCATAGATTTCCAAAGTTGCGGAAAAAGCGTCTTCCACATTATATAACGCTTCTTCTATTGTTCTCCCTTCAGTTATAAGCTCGGGCAACTCTTTACAAGTTACTGTATATACACCTTCAGGTTGGGGTTGTAATATTACAGTAATTTTGTAATACACGTTACTCCCTCCATCTGTATCAGGATTTACAAAACTGAACATCTAAAGGTTCAATCTCGGCGGGGCAAGATGCCCCGCCTACCGTACCGACTCGCCGTTACTGCGTAAATCCTATGTATGCAAAACCGTAGAAATCGTCTACCTTTGAAATCGTTTGACTGCATTCGGCAAAAGCGAACGAATTATATCATACGATAGTTTATTTTATCAATAATTAAGCGTCCCTCGGCAACTGTAACCGCGTTATTCCAGCATCCGCAGCATATACCGTAGGAGTTTCTCGGCGGCGTCGCGTTTGTTGATGCGTGCGCAAGTCTGCACAAAATCGTATCCCATAATCTCCTTTACTGTCGAAGGGGACACAAAATCATCCGAGGGAACGATGAACCAATCAATTCGAATGCGAAACTCGTTGTTGGCGTTCGAGCTTGAAATTATCGGTTGGCGGTATTCAATGCCGTCCCATTCTTTGATGACCATCCCCACCGCCTTGACTCCCTTGCTTGAAACGTACATGAACACCAAATCGCCAGGCTGGAACGTTCCGAGTTTTTCCCCGTAAAGCCTTTCCCCGTTGGTGAAAGCGTAGCCGAGATTCAGCCACGTCTTATAAGTATCTTTTTCGTGATACCCGTCATTCGTATTGATGTAGTGAAATTTCATCTGTTGTTATTCCTTTTGCCTTTTAGATAGAGATAGGTTGTGAACTGTCAAAACTAATTTACTTCCAATATTCACTTTGTACCAAGATTCTTCACCATTTACCGGAATGTCACATATTCCAAGTGTCGTAATCTGGCGATCAATCCTACCGACCCACAAAGATTAACGAATTTGGAAGGCGTACAATTTCGCATTGCTCAAATGGAACTTGAGCCGCACCTCCTTGCCTCGCAACGATGACAAATCGGCGTTCCCCTTCCAGACCGGTTCAAGGCGCAGATTGTCAAACCCGCGATAGACTTTGGCTGAATCGCCCGAGAATCCGGGGATGGGTTTGCCCGACGCCTCAAGTACATCAACCTTCACATAGCCGTCCAACGCATCCACATTCACCTGCAGCGTATCACCTTCAAGCGCAAACGGCTTCGTCACGACACTCCCCGGCTTCTCTTTCGCTTCAAGATAGAAAAAACCGTCAAGTCTTAGTTTGGCAAGCGCAAGCCGCGCATCCCACCGATGACATCCCCAGCGTTCGTTTGTCGCCAGATAGTAGATCCAGTGCTCATCGTTGTGCGTAACAATGTTCGATGGAGGGCGCACGCAATCCTTGTCGAAGCTGCCGGCGGGTCCCCGCGGAATAAGCGGTTTGCGCGGGTAGGCGGCTACGCTGAAGTCGTAGTTTATCGCATCGCGCGACGGCGCCATGTAAAACTCCCACACGCCCAACTCGTGGGAGACGTGGTAATCCTGATCGCCTTCGGTAACGTGCTTGTTGGTGGCGGCGAGAATGTCCGTCAAACCAAACCACACATCTTCATAGCGCCACATCGGGAAGGTGTGGATCTGGTAGACGGGGGTTTCGGTGCCGGGAATCACGCTCGTGTCCGGATCGTCCAAGACAAATGCCGCGAGGGTTTTCCATGCGGTCGGGTGGTTCAGGAGGTCGTTCCCTTCCGAGTGTTCCATGATGCGGACGCCGCGGTACTCCCCGATTCCTCCGGCGCCTTCAAAATCCTGGCGGCAGTGCAGCAGGTAGCGTTTTCTGAGCGGATCCCAGAGTATCTGGTTGTTCGTGTCCGCCGCCCGCTCCGTTACCGGGTAGCCGTCGTGGTACAGGTTCCAATGGATGCCGTCGGATGAATATCCCAAACGCGTCCTACCATCAACACCGCCGCTGTTCGGATAGAACGCGACTTTGAATTTCTCCGGCGAGCCGTACTCCACACTCGGATCGATGGTGACGGTCGTGCCATCCAGCCCGATATCGAGCAGGTCAATACTTCTGTTTTGGTTGAGAATGGGGATAGGCGCGTTCCAGGTGACAAGATTGCTCTTCCCATCTTTTGCAATCAGGGGTTTGGTCCAGTGATAACCGTCTTGCGATTCGGCATAAGCCAGCGACGTGCCTGCCCTTTTGCCAGCCATGTACCACAAGCGGAACATCGCTTTGTCCGGATCCCAATGCGGCGAGAAAAACCAACAGAATGGCGATTCGAAGCCGAAACCGCCATCGGGCCCATCGTGGATCTCGCCGGACTGAAAGTCGGTCGGAAGCGTGGGTTCCATCACGACGCCGTGCTTTTTCGCCTCACCCACTTCTAAACTCACATTATCTTTCGCTGCCACGATGTAGTCGTCAACGAATAACTGTTTTTGTGTGCCGACCGGTGTCGGCGCTTCGGGATTGAAGTTAGAATTGGTCATCTTTATCTCTTTTGGCTCGTGTTAAAAGAAGGTGCAACGGGAAATTTAGAAACCGAGTTTTCAAGAAAAAAACGGTTTCGCCCATCATTTTTTGCCGTTAGGATTGCGCCGCCAAACTGCCTCGGTTCCTACTTTCGAACACGGGTTCAAGATCCTCTTTGAAAAAGAAGTGGCCTTCCTCATAGAGAAATGCGTATTTCCCGTTTCGATCCCATCCGAGCTCCAGCGCCATGCTGTTGTACTGCTGAAACTGACGGATTGTGGGCCAAACGATGCCATGTTGGCAATAGGACGTGTCGACGAAATAGCGTTTGGCGTCGGCGCTGGCGGGCTTGGCGCGACGCGCATGTTGCAACGCGGAATGCACGATGACAACGGAGCCGGGAAGTAGATTGTCAATGGCGCGAGATCCCGGAAGGTCGTCACATCCAAATTGCTGGAACGCATCTCTATTCATGATTTTCTTATGCGATCCCGGCAGCACGAGCAGGTCGCCGATTTCGCCATTCAAACCGGAATGGTACATAAAGACGTGTACCATGAGGTGCGAGCGATTCGTCTGGGGCAGTTGCTCGTAATCGTGGTGCCAATGGACGCCGGGTTCACCCGGAATATGGCACGCGGCATGGATGTGATGGTGAACAAACTGCTCGCCTCCCATAAGGGACGCCACCCGGTCCACGATGGCGGGTTCCGAGGTCAAGAGGCCCAGTTCGGGGTAGCGCATCGGAATCGCCGGCTTGTTCGGATCTTTCCGATCTTCCATGAGTCGATCCACATCCCGTTTGATGCGCTCGTTGCGGTTCTCGTCTAACAGACCTTCAAGTACGAGGTATCCCTCTTGGTAGAATTGGCGGATGTGGTTGTCGGTGAGGGAGCTCATTTCAAGAGTCCTCTAGCTTCTTCAATGTCGTATGGCGGTTTTCGTTTATGTATGATAGTGTGGCAATTGGAACAGACGGGTATTAGGTCTTCGACCGGATTTACCTCATATTCCTGATTGATAAGGGAGAGGGGCGTGAGGTGGTGTACCTCGATCACGCCTTTTCCCACATCGCCGTAGATCGCCTCGAAATCGAAGCCGCACACGGCGCAATAGCAACCGTGGCAAGCAATACATCTTGCTCTAGCTTTAGGATTGCGCTCATAAGCGTTAACTGTGATCGAATACCGCTTTCCTTCAAAGTGGTTGTCGACTTCTTGGGCGAGTTGCACATGTTCTTTCTCTAAGTGGCGCATCAATTCTGCGACTCTATCTTTTTGTTCGATGTGCAAGACCGTGCCTCTCGTGTATAGAATCCCCCATCTGTTCTTGAGCTCCGCGTGAGTGATAGGTTCGTGCAACACGAGACGCCAGTCAACCGAGATGCGATATTCATCCCTATCCGTCCGTTTTTTCCGTTTAATCATGTGATCTTGATAGGGTATCTCATCCATGTGGCCCAGCACTTCGCCCACCGCTTTGACGCCCTGTCCGTTAATATACATCAGGCAGGTGTCGCCAGGTGCGAGGGCGTCAATGTAAAGTCGTTCATGAGGGTATTTGTGTTCAAAGCCAAGGTTGTTTTCTAACCAGACTGTGTATTGATTGGGTGCGTAATCTTGATTGGTGTTGATAAAGTAAAATTTCACAGTTTTGTCATGCCTCATAATGCATCAACCTTTATTCAGGAAGTCACTGCGCGTTTACCGACTTTTGGGTGAAGGAGATAAGGATTAACTATTTTTGTTTGGACGTTGTGTCCGCAATAATTGTTTTCGTTCCTTGGCGCACTTCAGAAAGAGTTGATGTTGGCTCTCGGGTAATGTACCAGAGTATCCGTAGCATTTATTAGTTACTCTATCATTTTCGTCCGGTATTTCTTCGGCAACCACCTTGACCTTTGTTTTCGACATTATTGGCTTGATTTCAGGCTTTTGGTCAGGATATTGTAATACCGTTGCATGTATAGTGATATCGCATTTGAACTCCTTGCAATAAAACTTCATTGTAAAACCGTAGTCGTTTTCGCCGGGATAGGCTTTGTCAATGCTGTCTTGCAGATACTCATCAGCATACCCTCGCTCAAAGGCATTCTTTATCTCGGCTCCTGACCAATTGGCTACCTTTTGCCATACATCACTGAGTTCTAGTTCTCGCTTGCACATCTAATAATCTCCTTACGCTTGAGCAATCTATGTTTCCGTGGGGTGTGTCTATAACTTTTGCACACCGCATCAGAGGTTGCGTTCATCACCCTATCTGTCTGACAGTCGTCGGAGATGGGTGAGGACGCCAGCTATGGCGGCTGGCATTACCGATTGTATCTAGGCAGTAGAAGAGTTGTTCTCTTATCAGGTTCCGCCATCGCCATAGCAACCACCTCGGCACTGCGGAAGACGTTCTGCCAAGATAAAAGCCTGTCCTGTATTCAACGGTATGATTTATGACCACACTTAACTGCAGAACTACCTCGCACGTTTCTCTGTGGAAAAACGTCTGTCAACGGGCCTCTTTTTGACCAACTCTTTCATGATGGTACCGTCCATTTTGTGCTCCATCACGATGGGCTAGATTTCTCCGGACACTCCTACCTCCGAATCCGCGCCCGTCTTGAAGATTGGACGATTCCCTTCCAATCTTCCTCCCTTCCATCCTTCCAGTTTTTCTGTTCTACTGCTCCGGGAACGCCCTGCGAATATCGTAACGTCCCTCCTTGAGAACCGGAAGCGTTCCGTCCTGCACCATCAATTCAAGCGGCGATTCCTTGGTATCCAAGGGCATGTTGACGACGTTTTTGATACGCAGCGACTCGTAGATTGCCATCATGATCTCCATGGTATATCGCGCCTGTCGTCCGCTGCTTCGATGGTCGGGGATTTTTCCCTCCATCCAATCGATTAGTTCTTGAAACTGATTGGCTTCCTGCGGATGCGCTTGTACCTCGCTCCAACCGGCGGATTTTTCAGTCTGAATCACGAGATTGCCGCTTGCGTCGGTCCGAATCTGTCCGGACGTTCCGTGGATTATCGTGCCGGAGATTGCGGGTTCGGGCAGATCGCTCTCATATATACCCCTGGCGCCCCCTTCAAAGCAGAACAACCCCATGCACAAATCCTCGCAAAGCGTGCGGCGTTCCCACTTGTCGGTCGTGCGCGATATTTGCCCGATCACCCACAAGGTTTCCGGGTCCGACAACTGGTAGCGCATCCCGTCAATGACATGCGTTCCGATATTGAGCAACCCGGCGTTGGGCTTCGATCTGCCGTGCAACAGGGTCGGTTCGCCTATCGCGCCCTCGCGGATAAGCCTGCGAATTTCGACATTCTTCGGCGAGAAACGTCCCTGATGTCCGATAACAAGTTTCGCCTCATGCTTTTCGCACGCCTCAATCATGTCGTCGGCTTCGCCCAAGCAGGATGCCATCGGTTTTTCGCCCAAGATTCCTTTGACCCCCGCTTCTGCGGCGGCAACGGTTATCTCGGCGCGCACGCCTTGCCAAGTCGCGATGGTCACGATGTCCAGCTCCTCTTTCTCCAGCAGTTCATTATAGTCGGTGTAAACCGCCGGGATGGAGAAGTCTTGTGCCAGTTTTGCCGCGGATTCCTTGCTGATATCCATGGCGGCGACGAGCGTTGTTCTCGGGTTTTCGGCATAAGCCTCCGCGTGATTCTTGCTCATACCTCCGCAACCGATGATCCCGACTCGATATGGTTTGGTCATGAGATTAGCCTTTCTATTCGATCTTGTAATGCGTGTGTTGCCGCCAGTCTGCGACGCTTTTTGCGCCGGTACGGCAGCGGCTTCTATAGTGAACTGTTATTCAACATTTTGCCCTAGACGGTATTCACAGACTATGCTATAATACCGGTATATCCGTGACCTAGGGGGAAAACAATGAAACTCGGTTTAGTGACATACAACATGGCGAAGGAGTGGGACATTCCAACAATCATCGAACGCTGCGAAGCGACCGGTTTTCAGGGCGTGGAATTGCGCACCACTCATGCGCACAACGTCGAGGTCGACCTTTCCGCATCGGAACGCCGCGATGTGCGAAAACAGTTTGAAAACAGCGCGATTGAAATTGCCGGCTTGGGCAGCGCGTTTGAATTTCACTCGCCCGACAACGACGAATTACGACAGAATATCGAAGGAACCAAGCTGTATTCCCAACTGGCGGCAGATGTCGGGGCGCCCGGCGTCAAGGTCCGTCCGAACGGTTTGCCAGACGACGTTCCCGAATTAACCACGTTGAAGCGGATTGGCAAATCCTTGCGCGAGTGCGGGGAGTCCGCCAAAAATCTCGGCGTGGAGATACGTCTTGAAGTGCACGGCAGGGGTACCTCTAGCCTCTGGCGCATCCGCGCAATCATGGAGGTTGCCGACCACGACAATGTATCCGTGTGTTGGAACTCCAACCCGGGCGAAGTTATGAACGGCTCTATCGAGAGCGCCTTCAATCTGGTTAAAGACAAGATCGGGCTAGTCCACATCAACGAGTTGCACCGACAAGAGTATCCGTGGCGCGAGCTATTTTCGCGGCTGAAGGACGCAGGCTACGATGGATACTGTCTTGCCGAGATTCCGGGCAGTTCGGATCCCGAGTGCCTCATGAACTACTATCGCGCTTTGTGGACAGCGTTGTGCGATGGGATTTGATGGTCGCGATTCGGCGATCGCTCCTACCGCTCATGGTAGTAATAGTGATTGTAGTGATTGTAGGGTGGGCACTGCCCACCATTCTGATTAGTTTGGGATAAATGGTTGTCTCCCCTGGCGCGCAACGTGACCGCGCTGATGGTGGGCACTGCCCACCCTACAACTACCGCCAGACGCTTGAAAATACGCGATTTCCAGCGGTGTGTAGTATAGGTTTACGCCCAGCCTTGGCTTTTGCCGCCGACGCGAGCTCTGCTAATCTTCTCGAAATAACCGCTTTTACGGTACGCCGTCAGCGGATGCGGATCGCGTCCCATCTCCAAACGCACCCGTTCAAGGAGCGGACGGACATCCGTCTCATAGGCGCGCTGCAATACGCGTTCGGCGTCAATAATCTCTCCCGCTTCCTGCGCCTCGGTCAGTTCCTCTCGGTTCACGATTAACGCCCGCGCATAAGCGGTTTGAAGATTGCAAACGGATTGAATACTCGCCTCGACTTTCGGCTTCAGGTTGTGGCTCTGATCAATCATGTAAGCGATGTCCGTATCTGTGTCCGGATCCAGCTCCGCCGCCGCCAGTTCCGTATAAATGAGAAAGAGTTCCTGCGGATTGACGGAGCCGACCGTAAGATCGTCGTCCGCAAATTTTCGACAGTTAAAGTGGAAGCCGCCAAGTTTGCCTTCGTCAATCAGGTAGGCGACGATGAACTCGATATTCGTTCCCTGCGGATGGTGCCCGAGGTCGATTAGCACCTGCGCCTTTTGCCCCAGTTTCGTCGCCATAACGTACGCCGTGCCCCAGTCCGCGAGATCCGTGTGGTAAAACGCGGGTTCAAAAAACTTGTACTCGATAAGCATACGCCCACCTTCCGGCAGGGCATCGTGGACTTCGCGGAAGCACTCGTATAACCAGCGTTTGCGTTTCCGAAAGTTCGCTTGACCGGGAAAATTCGTGCCGTCGGCAAGCCATAGACTCAGCAACTTGGAGTCCGCATTTTTCATGATGTCGACACAGTACAATATATGGTCTGTGGCTAGACGCCGAATGTTGGAATCGTGGTGGCATACGCTTCCCAACTTGTACTCCTGATCCTGAAAGACATTCGGATTGATTGCCCCGATGCCGATTCCGAGTTCCCCCGCATACTGTTTCATCCCATCCCAATCGTCCGTCTCGTCCCAAGGGATATGCAGCGCCACGGTTGGCGAAATTCCCGTGAAGCGATGAACAGTCGCCGCGTCCTCCAAGCGTTCACCCAGATTTCGCGCCGCGCCGGGTTGCTGGAAAACCCCGAATCGCGTTCCCGAATTACCGTATCCCCATGATGGCGTCTCCACATGTTGGCGCTTGAGGAGATCTTTCACCTCGTCAATCCGAATTCCCTGTTTGTCGAGATCCTCTGCCAATAGGTCGTATTTCGGATCGCTCATCCTGTATCCTCCCCCTAATCTTTGATTTTGAGACGTACCCATCGGGTGTGCGTGATCCCTGCCGAGGTGCACCAGAAATAGGTCATCAAGTCGCCATCGGGCAATAGGACTCCGCCCGGTTTGCCGAATCCGATAAGCAGGTGTTCCGCCAAGAAGTTCTCGCTCTCGGGCGTGCCGAGTGACGCCTCCGCTCCGGCGTCAAAGACCACCAACTCGTTCTCCACGTCATACGTCTCCAGATCATCGGTCAATGCGATGTGGATGCCTTGGGGATCGTGTCGAAAATTATAAATCGTGGCTATCCGCCCGTCCGGTAACGCGATGGGACAGCACACCTGACCGCGTAGATTCGTGGGCTGGGGAGCCGACCATGTGCGTCCGGCATCTTTTGAAATTATCCAATGGTTGTTCGCATCCCCGGAGGTGCCGTATTTGTGCACCCAGAACATGCCGTAGATGCTGCCGTCCGGCAGAACGGTGCATGTTAGGTCCCACCATAAAAGCGCCCCGGAGAGATCGTCCGCGATAACCGTTAATTCACCCCACGTCTTTCCGGAGTCCGTCGAGAACACCGCCGCGGCTTTTTGGTCTGGAGGGCCCGCGTATCCCTCCGGTTTCCAAGTTTCAAGCGGGTACATCCATCGATCAGGCGCCAGTTGTTCCACCCCGCCGGTGCCGTTACACGTGTATTTTTCGGGTGGCAAATCGACAAGCACGACCTGCGGTGCAGACCACGTGCGTCCTCGATCCTCCGACCAAAAGAGCAACATCTCCGGGCGTTGGAGGATTTCCGAATCCGGATCAAACAGTTGCTTGTCGTTCGCCTCGAATCGAGTCGCCGCCATCACCAACCGACCATCGGGGACAGCACTTATCTTCGGCGCTCGGTAACTCCAGTTGTCACCGGGATGCCCATCCCCGTGGATGCTGCCGTCGTTTACCCACGTCCTGCCGCCATCACTGGAACGAAGCGTTTCAATGTAGTTGTCCTCTGCCCCCAAAGCGGATCCCACGTGTTGACAAGCGATGAGCGTTCCATCGGGTAATGAGGTAATGACCGGCATATAGGCGCCGCGTCCCGGCTCGCGGGAGATGATTCCTTGGTCGACAATTTCTAGCATCAATATCCTCCTATTGCGCTAACTTCGTTTACGTTGAAACCGATTCTTATGCGTCAAATCCTTGCTTTTGCTTAGCACATATCTAGGACTGTCGAAGTTGAACGCCTAAATCTAGGTAGTTCAACAATTTCGCTGTAGGGAATAACGATCGTTATTCCCTACAAAAGCCGGAAAGTGGCTGAGTTATGGATTTGCCTCTACTATCCACACAAACTCTAAATTGAGCTGGCTATCTCTTGGATGGAATTTATGCTAGAGGTACTCGGATTATAAACCCACTGATTATCAAATACGTCGCGTAGTCTCTCGCTCAAAAACAGATCGCCTATAGACAAGGAGTAAAACCGATTTTTATTTGCTTTCGCTTTTAAGATTTTCTCATGCAATGGCTCGAGTAGAGATGACATAATAAAATCGGAAATGACAAGCAAGTCGGACTGATTGTATTTCTCATTCTCTATCGTTTTGAGAGCATGTGTAAGGGCGGGGGTTGAATCTGTTCCACCATGGAAGGAACGTTGTAAGAACGTTATCACCTTTGTCATACCGACTCCTCCGGATAGATCTAATGTTTCTATGTCGGTTGAAAAATTGATTAAGAGACAATTTCGTTTTTGTGACAAGGCGCGAGTCGCCATGAATAAAGTAATAGCTTTCGCTACGGTTTCGGGTGAGCCCTGCATAGAGCCGCTGGTATCGACGCAGATAATGATTGGACCTAACTCTTCTTTCTCTTCAACCTCGCGCATCTGTTCTTCCTCAATTTCAAGGTCACTTGCCTGACGACCCTCCATTTCGAAACACATCAAGCGGCCTTCCACAAATTTCATGTCAAACAGTGTTGCGGTTGCGTCATCCGCGAGCAAGGCGATTTCTTGAGGCAGTACGTGTTCGATATCTTTCCCGAAGTGAATGCCTACTCTTTCTTCTCGGGAGTTCACGTCGGGGATATACTCCGTGACAGTCAGCCGGTTCTTGACGAGCGCTTGCCGTTTCGCTGTTTCTGCCCGACGAAGGCGCCCCATCATGTCACACAACTGCTTAACCCCTTTATCCTTTGAAATATATGACGCCCACCTCTTTAATTGCGCAATATTTGATAGCGAAAGATTGTCCTTTGATAGATCAAAGAGTAAGCCCGGTTCGATAGATAGTTCGTCCAAGGTGTCTGCAAGTGATTGAAGCCTTTTTAGCCACTCTCTTAGCTTCGTCAATAATTTTTCCCTAAACTCTTGGATTATCTCGATTTCCCATTTGGCAACTTGCTCATCAAGCGTCTCTCTCCATTTTTGCAGAAGTAGTTGCCGACAAACAACTCTCTCTTCGTATGCTTTATTTGAATCGTCTTCTTCCTTGTTACGATTGTTTGAACCATACTTCGCAACAAGGGCTTGTAGTTTGTTTTGACGTTCCAGCATCTCTTTGAGTTCTTGGATCTTCAATGTCCAGAACTTACCATCAATTCTTGTTTTTGTTTGCTTTGCTAACGCATGAAATTGCTGTAGGTCGCGCTTTAAGCCCTTTATGGACGCGATATTTTTGGTTTCTAACTCGCGCTCGGAGCGTTGCAGAGCATATTCGTAATCTTTGAATGGATTATCTCGCCTCAACCGCCTGCGAATATGCCTTCGTGCAGCTTTGATTTCTGACGATAATTGTTCCCTGGTGCCCTTCTCTCGTGATACGGAGAATTCTTGGGTGAGCGCATCCAGTATTTCTTTTGCGTTACTCTCTACCAAACCTTCGTTCATGCTCCTCCTAACAAATCATTGAGACGATCGCAATCCATACGTCTACGTTTCATTTCCCTTAACTGCTTCTTCACGCTTTCTAATGCAATATCCCGTACACATTCAGGAACAAACGGAGACTCCAACTCATTATTAAATTGAGCCATCTTCTCTTCAATTTCTGTTATCATCAGTTGAATTCTTTTTTTGATTTCCCTTACGTCTTCCTCTAATGCTTTAACGAGCTTATCGTTGACGCCTTCCTTTTTGGCGTCCTTGTGATATAATATTTGGGGAGTATAGTTATATCGCTCGCGTTGATGGTGATAGTAACCACTAGGATATTCAATTGCACAGGTTCCCTGAGCTTCAAAACAGCACTTAATGTCATCAATTTCATTTCCACTTTCGTCCATAGGATGAAAGTCTTCCGCGCTTTTCATTTTGCTTTCTAATACATAAAATGGGGCCGATACGTACCTATTTGAAGAAAATATCGGATCATTAACTTCAAAACACTCCTTACCAGCAATGGTTTTGGTTTTATAGACATGTTCGCTATGATACAGTTCATTGAGAATCTCCTTATCTAAAGCTTCTTTGTCAGCTTCGATCTCATCAGGATCAATACCTGTTTCAAAACCACAGACTCTAACTGCATCCTCAACGAATTTTACCACCTCTACGCGGTTGTCCTTCGTCGTCCACAAGCAGTGGCGCAATAATAATGTATCGACTAAATTGGTCTCGTTTCGACCGCAGAAGAACGCCGCGGCTTTGAGCAGAATTGCCGCCTTTTGCCAGCGTCGATCCGAAATATATACCTTGAGTTTTTCTCCTTTTTCTTCAAGAGACAATCGAATATCGTGTATGATGTTTAGGGTTTCTTTCGAAAGTTCAACTGAGTGGATTTCATTGCACCATTCCTCCCACTCCGCATTTGTTATCGCCAAGCCACCAGGTATTTCAAGGTCCGCACGCGTTGGTCGTGAGTTGAGTAACGTTTCAAAATTATCCTTTGATTCCACCGGTGGAACGTCCAGTCGGACAGGAAAACGGTCAAACAACGCTTCAAGCCCTTGCCCCGGAGGGGGCGTCTCGTTGGAAGCGGCAATCAATGCCTTCAAAGGCACGGGTTTCATCTCCGTCCCGTTGCGAAACATTTTTTCGTTGATTATGGTAAGAAGTGTATTTAGGATAGGCGGACTTGATTTCCAGATTTCATCCAAGAAGGCAAATTCGGATTCTGGCAAAAACCCCTCCGTTTTTCGGAGAAAATTGTCCTTTTTCAGTTCGGAAATCGACACCGGACCAAATATCTCTTCTGGGGTACTGAATCGATGCATCAAATATTCAAAATAGCCCTTTGTTTCAAAGGCACAAGACAAACGGCGCGCTATCAGACTTTTTGCGGTCCCGGGTGGGCCAAATAAGAATACATTTTGATTTGATAGAGCAGCTAAGAGCGATACTGCTATCGTCTCTTCTCTTTCATGAATGCCTTCATTCAAGAGTTCAACAATTTTCGTGATTCTCTCTTTTAAATTGTCCATTGGTGTTTTCTGAAGATTTCTCCTTCTCGTATGCCCGCTTTACAGGTTTATTTGAATGCTTAGCGGGTACATCAGTTAGCGAGATTATCAATCAATATGAAAAACCTCATCCAATTCTAGGGAACACGGGCTATTGTCGGGGTTGGACGGCATAATATCGCGCATGTACGCCCACCATTTCTTGCAGATCTCGGTGTCCGCGATGCTCTGCCAGCGAGATTCATCCTCAATCTCCACATACGCGAACAGTTGGCTGGTTTCCGGATGCAGGAAGATGGAGTAGTTATGCGCGCCGCCGGCTTTCAGCGCAACCTGAAGCTCTTCCCAGATTGGGTTGTGCCTTCGGCGGTACTCCTCGTGTTTATCGGGGTTTACCTGCATCACCATCGCTTTTCTAATCATGGATTCAAGACTCCTTCGTCAACTGGTAGACAACGGTTACCGTCCGATTGTCTATGCGATGAGCGGCTGTTTCGGCGTCCTTCTTGCATACACTTTGTGGTCTTAGTCAATCAACGCATTATACCGATTCTTGAGGCAGCCGTCAATCAAAAAGTAGATGGAGTGTAATGGAATCGTATCTGGTTTTTGGCGTGTGGAAGATTGGAAGGATGGAAGACGGGAAGGGGAGAGAGTTGTGTAGTTTGGATTGAATAATCAAACGAGCGGATAACGAGCAGGATTCACTTTGAGAGCTCTATCGCATTCAAATCCAAAAGATCGAATTTCCCTTTGCGCCCGTCATCAGATCAATCAGAATCCAGAATCCGTTACAGGTAAACTGCCCCAGAATCAAACCGAGAAACAGGGGGCGAGCGCTCCGATAACCGCGAAGACCTCCATACTTGAGGATACACGCCTTGATTAGCCAACCGAGAAAAACGGTGAACCAGAGCCGATCCATCAGCCAAATTGGACCAATGACAAACCCGATCGGGTGAAAGGGCCACCAGAGGAATTGCGAGCGCAAGAACATCAGGCACCCCATGATCGCCCCGCCAATTCCTTGGATCCACCAGCCGAGCCAATTCACGTCCGGCGGCGACATGAGTAGCGTAACAATATAGTTGTACGGCGCCTTGGCGCCGCCGCCGAAGAACCACCCATTGCCGTTAAGCCCGCCGTGCGTATATGACAACCACAGCAACATCCAGATCGATGAAATCATGCTGACAATTACGGCTAACATTATCGCCCAGAATAACCGGCGTTTGTTTCGGTCCGGCCCGTCAACCACTTTCAAGCCGTTTGCGGCGGATGCCATCACGAATATCCGCACATCGGCAGACCACACGTAGGTAAGCGCCATGCCGGCGGCACCGGCGACCCCCAATCGACCGGCGCCAAAACCGGAGATAACATAAGACGATCCGATTGTCGAAGCCACCGCGACCGCCATCCCGCTTTCGACGACAATCCGCGTCAATCCGATGAAAATCACGAAAACGGCAAACAGGAGAATAGTGACCAATAGAGCCGGGATGCCGCTCGCGTGCAACCAGATTCCCATATAAATCAGACCGAGAAGCATACCCCAGACAGATGCGCGGTAGGAAAGAATTTCATCGGAATCATCGACGGTTTGTGTATTGAACAACGCTTTACGAAAAACCGACTTGAGATGAGTTCGAGCCGACCAGAAACCGGCGAGGACGAGGACTATCATGGCGCCCATCCCCAGGTGTTTGAAGAGAGGGGAAGGCGAGCCGTAGATGCCTAGATTTTCGGTTATTCGATACCCGAAATACGTCATGCCGCCGCGTACCGTCAGGCTGAGCAGATTGAAGAACCACATGCTGAAAGCCACGTCCGGGTTGACCAGATAGCAAAACCCCAGCATGGGGAAACTGAATCGGAAGAAGAGCGTCTCGGTGTTCTTGAAGATTGGGATGCCCCGCTCCAACTCCAAATGCGGGATAGCGGGATTGTAGAAGTGAAGCGCGTTCAGGCTCGCTATCAGAAACGTAGCGCCGAACCCTAGCCATAGAAGTCGGCTCTTGAACAGTGGACTAAGCCCCGATTCTCCGCTTGGCGCCGTCATTTCTATCGGGAGTTGCGCCAGCGGATAGACAAGTCTTTCGTGTTCCATCCACTGCCGCCGCAGAATGACCATCATGCAGACCATCACGAGGTAGAGCGCCAGGGCGAAACTTCCCCAGACCAGCAGAGGCTTAATCCAGATAGTCCACGGAATCCCGTCTTCCCAACTCGGCAGACCTTCGTAGAAGTATTTGATTCCCAAATCACTCTGCGGCGTCAGCCACGGTTTGATGTGCGGCTGGATTAGTTCCGCCCAATTGTTTTCAGGCGTGGCAAAGTAGAACGGCGCGGTTATGATTGGCAACAGTTGCGCGCTGTAGCCCATCGTCGGAATGGCGCAGGCGACCACCAGCATCATGTAAACCGCTTTCAACTCCGCGCTTGTGAGCGCCAACCGCGAACTCACGCGCCCCGCGCCGGCGTTGATGATGAAGGTTAGGACGAAGAACACGAAAATTGCCGCCGCCGCGCTGAAATCTATCGCCATGTAGGAGCCGTGAATCACCATGATGTTATAAGTGGTTCCGACGCCAATTATTAGTGAACCGATGGCGCCGACAGCGATTGCCCGGAATGTGCAGGAGCGTGGGGCGGGAGATGTCTTGAAGGTGGGTTCAAAAGGTCTGGCAGCTGTCTTCATGGCGAAGCAAAGCCTAGCATAGTTTCAATTACGCGTCAAGAGGCGACGGTTTATAAGGTCAACGGAAGGGAGGAAGGAGTGAAGGTTGCGTTGATCGTTCAAACCCGACCTACGCGAGATTCTAGACACAGATGCAAATTCCCCGTGGCGAACGGAAAAAGGGTTGATATTTTTCGGCAGAATATAGTACAATACTAGTATGATATACCTAAAAGAGTCGCCCGAACCCGACTACGACACACTGCGACACAATCGGTACGATATTGTGGCGAAAGACGCCTTGCGGAAATACCCCGATGATTTCCTGCGGGCAATCTTGGAACGCGACGATTTCACGTTTATTGAATTTTTGGAGGGCGAATTCGCCACCGTTGATGTCCGCCGTGTGGACGGCCTCATAAAGGCGCGAATCGGTGATGATGACGTTTTGGTGCACATTGAATTTCAGGTAGGCGACAGCTCCCCTCTTGATATGGCGCGCCGCAACGTTGGTTATCTCGGCAGATGTTATGAACAATACGGTTTGCCCATCCTTTCTCACGTTATCTATCTGCGTCCCGACGCCGGTCGGAATGACCCCGGCGGTTACTGGCAAGAGTTGCCGAACCACCGGTTCATCGTCGAGTACAAAGTGATACGTCTTGTTGAGGTCGACGGCGAAGGAGTTTTTGATGAAGAAAACTTGGGGTTAACGCCGTTTGCGCCGTTGATGAAGCCGCCGGCCGGGATGGACGGTTACCAGTGGGCGATTCAATGCAACGAAAGGACAAAAGCGCTCTCGTTGCCTACAAAAATTCGGAGCAATCTTCTGGTGTCGCAATGGATTATGGGCGGTTTAATTCATCCCAAGCAAGCAATTCGCGGATTTATTTCGGAGGAAATTATGCAAGAATCTTCGTTTTTCGAATACTATGATGACACAAGGGGAAAAGAGCATTTTCAACGGGGAATTCAACAGGGAATTCAACATGGCGCGCGAGACGCCACCATCAAAAACCTCTTCGCGGCGCTTGAGTCTCGGTTTGACGATGACGCGGTGCAATCCCTTAAACCCGCGGTAGAGAGAATCCAAGATCCCCAATGTCTTGAAGAGTTGTTTCAAGAGGCATTGAGCGCCGAATCCTTTGAAGCCTTCGCCCGCGTTTTGGGCATGAACGGAGATGAGCAATAGGTTAAGCAACACTCCGGCTGCGAAAGGGACGGTTTTGTTCAATCTCGGCAGGCAACGGGCGTTCATTCGCTTGATCGATAGAGATCCTATCTTGCCCCGCTTGCCATTGCCCGAATGTTACTTGATCGTTCAACCCCACCTACGCCAACCCCATCCTTTCCTCCGCGGCATCTACGCCTCGCCGTCCCAATAACTCAGATCGTCCGATTTGCGGAAAATGCGTCCCGCAACGTAAGGGAATATCTTGTCGGAATCCGGATATTCGCTGACATCGTGCGGCAACTGAATTCCGACAGCCAGCAGCGTGCATGGCGCTTTGCCATCATTCACGAACTTGTGCGCTCCCGCTCGTCCGGGAGGAAAAGCGATGACATCTCCCTCTGTGACCGTCAGATTGCCACGCGGGGTTTTCAGCGTACACTCGCCCTCCATGACGTAAAACATCTCCTCACCGAAATGATGCAAGTGCATCGGATAACTCGCGTTGCCCGGCGTCAACCGTATGAGTCGATAGCCCAGATTCCGCGCCCCGATAAGCGGATCGATATCCTTATCCATGAAATCGTAGGGAGGAGGCGCGTCCCTTTTTTCCCACGCAATTTCGTCGAGGTTTATTCGGTTGATATAGATGTCTTTACGCCGTTCCAGACACTCCACGAGTTGCCGCCGCCCGTCTTGAAGAATGGAGTGCCCGTCACCGACAAGAATCGTGTCAAACGAGAGGGCGAGAATCTTGCGAATTTCCAATGCCGCTTTTGCCGGATCTTCCAACTTATCGTCCGCCAGCAAAGAGAGCCGACCCATCGGCGCGCCGACAATCAAATCCCCGGATAACACGATTCCCCGCTCGGAGAAGTAAAGCGCGATCTCTCCGGCGCTCTTGCCGTATCTCAGATGAATCGCCGTTAAACCGGGCACAATCTCTTCTCCGTCGGTCAGTGAGCGATCGACTTTCGCAGCGCATTCACCAGCGTCGGCTTCGTGGGCAACAATCCGCGCGCCCGTAAGTTCCCGAAATTTTTCGGCTTCCCGTTCATGATCACGATTCGTGATGACAATCCACGCCGCGCCGCCAAGCATGTCCAACTGATCTCGATCCGAATCAATCATTGGCACGGGATCGATCAGGATATTGCCTTCCGGACGAACCCATAGATGTCCGTTAAAATCAAGTTGGCGCATCTCGCTAAAGATTGACCAACTATAGATGTCGGAGTGCATAAGTCGCTTCATGAGAAACTCCCAGGGTCATTTGACAAATTTGACGTGAAAAATACAGCCGTTTCTGATACAATTCTCCTTGCGTCATGCTACCATCGCCCCGGTGAACTTAGCGCACGGAGACAGCAATGGATGAGAGAATTTATCTGATGGATTCCGAGAATGACGAAGAAATCGGCGTCATCACAGTCGAGCAGGTGCAATTCTTGATTGATGCCCTTGCCGAAGACGGCGTCGAAGCCCCGGAATTTTACATCAATGAAGACGTTTTGGACTTTCTCGCCGAGACTAACTGTGACGAAGAGTTGCTGTCGCTATTCGCCGAAACATTGGAGGGCAGAATCGATCTTGCCGTTTCTTACGAAGTGCGATAAAGCATGACATGCAGGGTGGGCGCTGCCCACCAACCGTTGGTACTCCCACCTCGCGCCGATCACCGCGGGAGTCGCCGCACCCATAACGCCAGCGCCAGATTCATCCCGCCAACGAACCCGAAGATGTAGGATTGAAGGCCAGCCAAGATGCCGTAGGTCTGCCGAATCAGCAGTCCAAAGAGTATCGGCATGCCGAGCGCCATCAACACGAAGATGGTCGTCCCTTTGGCGCCCCTCGCATCCCAGAAAGAAATCTCACGCTTCAAGACGCGTATATAATCTCGCTCCCACATTCGCGTCGTCCATTTTCCCTGTATGAAACCCAGCACAACTCCAGCGGCGAAACCCATAGTACACCAATTCGGGTCGACGCCACTCAGATGGACAGCGGCGGTCCATGCAACCTGACCCACCAGCGACACCGCGATAAAAGAGGCTAATATCAGAGGCTGCATGTAAAAGGGCAGGTGGCGGCGATGAAGTTTCTTGGGTTGATTCGCCGCTTTGTTTTTCAACGAGGGTCTCACTTACCATCCTTTCTCGCTAAGCGCTTAATGCAAGTCGACGGGTCATAATCCCGTTCGACAAGTTCCTTCCCCTCACCTCGTCCGCGCTACGAAAAGTTTTGCCGCACAAAATCGAGGGCATTCCGAAAAACGCCGAATCCATCCCCTTTCTCAAGGATGTCTTGGCGCGTCCAACGCGGATGGTTAAGCCGCGTGAGAAATCGTTCCGGGTGCGGCATCATTCCCAAGATTCGACCGGTCGGGTCGCAGATGCCGGCGATGTCACGGTCGGAACCGTTGGGGTTCTCGGGGTACCGAGCGCTAACTCCGTTCGATGACACATAGCGAAGCGCCACTTGCCGATTGGATTCAAGCTGATTCAGGATGTGGCGCGGCGCGGTGAAGCGTCCTTCGGCATGCGCCACCGGCAGATAGAGGCGCAACTTCAATTCGTTCATGAACGCGCAGGTAGATTGCTGTGTCTCCAAGTGCACCCAACGGCATTCAAACTTGCCGGATTCGTTATTGGCCAGGGTCGCTTCTTGTGCGACTTGCGAGTCGAGTCCCGGGAGCAGACCGGCGCGTACCAGCGTTTGAAATCCGTTACAGATTCCGATAATCAACTTCCCGGAACCGACGAATTCGCGCAGGCGGTCGCCGAGTTTGTGTCGTATCTCATTCGCGAGGAGTATCCCGGCCGAGACATCATCGCCGTAAGCGAAACCCCCGGGCAGGACGAGGATGTGGTACTCGTTTAAGTTCGTATGACCGGCGATGAGTTGGTTGATGTGAACCCGCGCAGTCTCCGCGCCGGCAAGTTGAAAGGCGTATTCTGTTTCGTTATCGCAGTTCGTGCCTGCGGTGCGAAGCACTAATACCTTTGGTACCACTATGCCTCCATAATGCGCCCATGTATAAACTAATCAAACAGGAGTTACGCAGTTGAACGCCCAACACCAACCCCCTGATCCGGAGGATAGTTCGGCGATTTATCCCCGCTCCGCACGTCACTCTACGCCCGATAAATCGGGCAACTACAGCAGAGGCTCCGTCAATAAGCCCGTAGGGAACAACGATCGTTGTTCCCTACAGAAGCGCGTAAGTCCTAAATGAGATTGATAGAAAATCCTACTCATTATCCATTCGCTTCATCCTACATCGCTTGGAGCATCGGTGCCATCGGAAACCGCGAGGATTTCTATCGCACTCGCTATCCATTCGCTTGATCCTACAGCATCAATATGTATACCTTAGACGCGATTTCTGACAGCGCGGAGTATAGTTCATCTACTCTCGTTAAAGGCGCTTTGCCACGCCATTTTCAGTCGATCAACATCTTCCTTCAAGACCGTCTCTCCGCCGATGCCCTTGATGGTGAAATTCCGGTGTTCCGTAGTCCGTCCCATACAGCCACACGGCACGCCGATCATGCGCGCTTCGAATTCATCGCGATACCGATGTGAAACTTCAACGATGAATCGACTGTTAGATTCGGAGAAAAGGATAACATCATCGGTCAATACCTGCGCGTCGCGCGGCACATTCTCCAGATTCAGCTCCATGCCGACATGCCCGGCGAACGCCATTTCAGCGGCGGCAACGGCAATGCCCCCTTCGGAGCAGTCGTGGCAGGAGAGAACCAACCCCTCCTCGATTGCGCGACTCAACGCCGTCATTGTGCGTTTCCCCTGACGGGGACGAACAACCGGCGCCCTGTTCCCAATGAATCCTTGTATGTCGTAGTAGTGCGAGCCGCCGAGCTCATTGTATGTCTTCCCGACGACATAAATCCGGCTATCAACCGATTTTGCGTCCATCGTGATTGCTTTCGTCGCGTCATGGATCACGCAGCAGGCAGAAATTAGCAGTGTCGACGGGATGGCGAGCTGATTGCCCGTGGTCGTATCGCGGTATTCGTTGTAGAGGCTGTCCTTGCCGGAAATGAAAGGCGCGCCGTAAGCCGTGGCAATGTCGTAGCAGGCTTTCGCGGCGCGCACGAGTCCGCCGAGGCGGTCGGGCTTGTCGGGGTTTCCCCAACTGAAGTTGTCAAGGAGCGCCGTACGGTCAAGGTTTCCACCCACGGCAATGACATTGCGAAGCGCTTCATCAATCGCCGCCGCCGCGCTGTGATAGGGATCTATGTCGCTGTATTTGGGATTGATGCCGTTCGAGACGATTATCCCTCGCTTTGAGCCGAGTACCGGCGTAACGATACAGGCATCGCTTGGGCCGTCGTTATCTGTACCAACAAGCGGTTTGAGGACAACCCCGCCCTGCACCTCGTGATCGTACTGGCGGATGACGCTCTCCTTGCTTGCCACATTGGGGCTGGCGAGAATTGCGCGGAGATCTTGCGTAAAGTCCCCAGCCTCGTTTATGTTTGTCTCACCATTTGCTTCGCCGGGACGCAGTTCCGCAGGAGGTTCCGGATGGCGCGGCGCGTTCCAAATTGCCTTCTTGGTGGGAATCGGCAGCCCCCCGTGCAAAAAGCGCATATCCAACTCCGCGACAAGTTCGCCATCGTAACGCACGCGCAACGCGCCGCTGTCGGTAAACTCTCCGAGCGCCGTGGCTTCGACCGATTCCGCTTGGCACAACGCCATCATTTCCTGCAGATTCTCCGGCGGCAGAGCGAGCACCATGCGTTCCTGCGCTTCCGAAAGCCAAATCTCCCACGGAGCGAGTCCCTCATATTTCAATAGCGCCTTCTCCAGGTGAACCTCGGCGCCGGTATCACTGCCCATTTCGCCGACGGCTGATGAGAAGCCTCCGGCGCCGCAGTCGGTAATCGACCGGAAGAGATGCCTGTCCCGCGCCTCCATCAGGACATCCACAATCTTCTTCTCCATGATCGGATTGCCAATTTGCACCATGCTGCCGAGATTTTCGGAGGCGTCATCCAGTTCCAGCGAGGAGAATGTCGCCCCGTGTATTCCATCGCGTCCGGTGCGTCCCCCGACCGCGAGAATCAGATCGCCCGGCAGCACGGATTTCTCGCAACGGTTCTTCGGGATTAACCCAACATTGCCGCAAAAGACCAACGGGTTGCCTGTAAACCGTACGTCGAACAGTATGGCGCCGTTCGCCGTGGGAATGCCCATGCGATTGCCGTAATCCCGTACCCCGGCGACAACACCCTTGAAAATTCGCCGCGGGTGGAGACTGCCTGTGGGGAGTTGATCGAAAGGGAGATCCGGGGGGCCAAAGCAAAACACGTCGGTATTCAAAATCGGTTTTGCCCCCAGCCCGGTGCCGAGCGTATCTCGAATCACGCCTCCGATTCCGGTGCCGGCGCCGCCGTACGGTTCGATGGCGGATGGGTGATTGTGCGTTTCGACTTTGAACGTGATGTTATACTGATCGTCAAATTCAATGATTCCCGCGTTGTCTACAAAAACGGACACGCACCAATCTTTATCAATTTCCGCTGTCGCGCGGCGAATAAATGAGTTGAATAAGCCGTCAATAACTTCAATCGGTCCCTCGTTCTCCGTATACTCGATTCGACTCTTGAAGGTTTTGTGGACGCAGTGTTCCGACCAAGTTTGCGCGATTGTCTCTATTTCAACGTCCGTCGGCTCGCGACCCTGTCGGACGAAATACGCCTGAATCGCTTTCATCTCGTCGAGGTTGAGCGACAATATGCCCTCGCGACTAATTCGCGTCAGTTCTTGATCATCGACATCTCGAATCGGAATGTGTTTAACGTCCATCATGTTCCTTCAGAATCTGTTTCTCAAGGTTGATTTGCAATATCTTTTGACATGAGCCCAAAGGATTCGTGTCGGCAGTGTCCTTATTCCCTGCACGGAGCCTAGATTCGTTTGCCTGATCTTTGCAATGTCGCCCGCCCGGTTTCAAGCGTCTCGATAATTGTGTTGACATCGTAGACACAGCCGCCCCAAGTTCCGCCGCCGACAGATTGAAGCGCCGCCCAAAGTCGCGTATCGTCGGGGAGCATGTCGTCCTCCGCAAGGTCGGGGCGCGGCGAACGTTCCGCAAGCACCTTGGCACCGGCGTCGGCTCCGAAGATGTCCTCGCCGACGCCAACCAAGTCGACACTCCCTTCAAGCCGGTTACAATCGACCACAATCCGAATCAGGTCGCCATCGACAATCTTCCCGATTGGTCCCCCGGCCAAGGCTTCGGGACCGACGTGACCGATACATGCCCCGGTGGATACACCGGAAAATCGCGCGTCGGTGATTAGAGAGACTTCCTTTCCAAAGGATAGGTGTTTCAGGGCGGCGGTAATCTGGTAAACTTCTTCCATGCCCGTACCCATGGGACCGCGGCAACAGAGCACCATGACATCACCCGGTCGAATACGATTCTCGTCGTGGCTCTTGATAGCGCGTATCGCATCCTGTTCCCGCACAAAGACGCGCGCCGATCCAATCATTCGGTAAACACCGTCGGTATCAACTACGCTAGGGTCAATGGCGGCGCTTTTAATTACGGATCCTTCGGGGGCAAGGTTGCCGCGCGGGAATGTAACCGTACTTGTCAATCCGCGCGCCTTCGCGACACTGGGACTCATGATTACGTCATCAGGGCGCACCCCGTCTTTCTCAAGCAGCAGATTACGCAAACATTGGCGACGTTCCGATTTCTCCCACCAGTCGAGGTTTTCCCCAAGCGTTTTGCCGGTTACGGTCATGACCTCTTCGTTCAATACTCCCATTTCTCTCAAGTGAAGCATCACTTCAGGCACACCGCCCGCAAGAAAAACACGTACAGTCGGATGTCCAACCGGCCCATTCGGAAGCACATCAACAAGGCGGGGCACCTCGCGATTGATTTCAATCCAATCTTCAACAATCGGTCGATCCAAGCCTGCGGCATGAGCCGTTGCGGGGATGTGCAGCAGTAGATTGGTCGAACCGCCAAAAGCGGCGTGAATCACCATCGCGTTGCGAATCGCTTCGGGTGTCAAAACGTCCCGCATCGTGATGCCGTTGGCTTCCAAATTGACAAGGGCGCGTGCCGATCGCGTCGCCATGTCCAGCCAAATCTCTTGTCCGGATGGCGCGAGCGCCGCGTGGGGCAGCGTCATCCCCATCGCCTCCGCAACGACCTGCGACGTGGCGGCAGTGCCCAAGAATTGGCACCCGCCGCCCGGCGTTGCGCACGCTTTGCATCCGAGGTCGGCGGCGTCTTGCAAAGATATTTCGCCGTGCGCGAAACGCGCGCCGATGGTCTGAATTTTCCCCGCATCCTCGCCTTCCGTTGGAGGCAGCGTAACGCCACCCGGTATGAGTACGCACGGCAGATCCGGCGTCCCCGCCAACGTCTGCATCATTGCCGGCAACCCTTTGTCGCAGGTCGCCACGCCTACTACCCCTTTGCGCGTCGGGAGCGAGCGGACGAGTCGCCGCAAAACTTGGGCGGCATCGTTGCGGTAGGCGAGGCTATCCATCATCCCGACTGTCCCTTGGGTGCGTCCATCACACGGGTCCGAACAGTATCCCGCGAACGGAATTGCGCCAAGCGCCTTAAGCTCATGCGCCGCTTCCTGCATCAGCAAACCGATCTCCCAATGGCCCGTGTGATATCCAAGCGCAATCGGTGTGCCATCGGGAGCGCGAATTCCGCCTTGGGTGCTTAGCAGGAGAAACTGTTTTCGGTTCAGCTCGGAAGGCGCCCAACCCATGCCGGCATTCTGGGTCATGGCAAAGACATCGCCGCTGGGCCAATTCAGTAGCATCTCTTCCGCAAGCGGCAAACTGCCTTCGGGACCGGGCGCGTTCGTTTGGAGGTCGTAGATTCGCGGTTCTCGGGAGTCGAGGATGTCTTCGAACGCCATGTCTTTCTTGGATGCCATGAAATCACTCCTTCGCCTAGATTGTATTAGCGATGTTGGCTCATGTTAATACGGATTCAAAATCTAAATGTCACACTCGTCAAAAACGCCCGATGAATCGGGCAACTACAATCATCAAATCAAGAACGCCCGATGAATCGGGCAACTACACTCAATGCTTGTAACTCATTAAACCATAGGCTAAGAGCGTGTTTGAATGAGAGTCAATCAAGATTAGCGGGCGCTTTTCTGTTGCGGAAGAAACCGAGTTTTCGGGAAAAAAGGGATCTCTATGGGATCTCTATCGCACTCGTTATCCACTCGCTTGATTGGTTTCGGTAAGAATTCATTTGGAAAAGGTGAACAAAATGTCCACGCGGCGCGCGTTTTTAGAGCGGTTGGCGTGATTTTTACATGGTTTTTTGTCAAAAACGCCTTCGAAAAATAGGCACAAAACGCGAACAAAAAGCCGATTTTCGGGGGCGCGTTCACGCTGATCGAGTTCGTCCGATCCAGTGATAGTGCGGGTTCCAGCCGGCGCCAAGGTGAACAAGATGTTAACGGCGGCAAAAAGATTGTCATCTTCACTGTTAGTTCAGCGGACTGATTCCGCCGTGAATGTAGTGTTTTTGGGGACGTTACGCCTCGATCTCCTCCACATACCCTATATTATACTATACGTACATAACGTTGTCAAGAAAAAATGCACACGCGAAATAGATGGGCAATGCTACTTTGATAAACGATTGTTGTTGTCTGATACGAATTCAACATCTGAATGTTAGGATTAATCGGAGGCGCCCGATGAATCGGGCAACTACAAACTGCCGGTTCTTGTATACTTCACGCGGCTGAAAATTGCGTTTTTTAAGGCGTTTGGCGATAGGCGCTGTTGGAAACCGCGGGGATTTCTATCGCACTCGCTATCCACTCGTTTGATCCTACGGGAAACGCAAGTCGCGACCTGGAGATCGCTCCTACAGAAGACGCAATTTCTGACAACGCAAAGTACAGACAAATGATGCGTAAATTCTCTTAACTTGATCCCGATGGGATGCGCGCCGCGCGCCAGCCTCCAAAAGCCCCAAATTCTCGGGGCAAATATGCGCTATGCAAATTTCAGCGAAACTCTTGGCGGCGCCAAATTATGCTTCTGTGCGAGTTCATAGAACCGGTTCATCCCGGCAATTTCCGAATCGCCGAGATCGTAGTAGATCCGGTTTGTCAGATAGCCGCGGCACAGATCCTCCGGCAAGCCCAGCGCTTCAGCTTCAACCCGCGCAATCTCGGGAATTTGCCGGGCGCCAAGTTCTTTTGCCTCCCGTAATATGTGGGACACTTTCCCGAGATCGACGTTCCCTCTGGCAACCCAGCAGGCATAGACAAAGGGCAATCCGGTCAGCTCGTCCCACTCCGCGCCGAGATCCAAGGAGTGCGGCGCCGAATCAAGTTGCCTCAACGCGGCATCTCCTATGCGGAGAACCGCGTCGGTGTCCGCGGATTCCAAATCGGCGGATGGCGGCGAAGCGGAAAACGTCGGATGGAGGTCATATTTCTCGGCGAAAACAATCTGGAGGAGCGCACGCGAGGTGCGCGAACTGGTGTCCAATCCGACACTCCGAATCTCTGAAATCGGCACCCGGCTAAGCAGTTGAATACTATGCACAGCCCCGTGCGACGAGATAGAAATTTCGGGAATTATGCGGTATGAATGAGGATTTGCCTCCCCAGAGGCGCGAAAGTATTCAATAATCGGTATCAACCCGACGTCGATGCTACCGGCTTTCAGAAGTTCGGCTAGACGGCTCGGCACATGAAAACTGAGCTCGATCTCCCTATTCGACGGGGTCGGGGGTAGCAGGCTATAGATGAGAGGCTTGGTATTCAGAAATGAAACCGCACCGATTCTTACGCGGCTTTTCTGTACCATTGATTTCCCTCTCGGATGATTTCGTTGTAAAGTGTGTCGCGTTCGATCGGAGTTCTGCCGGCTTCCCGAATTAGGCGAGTTATCTCATCGACACTCACGGTTTCCGGGGTCGTGGCGCCAGCCATGTGGGTAATCTTTTCCTCCGTTACGGTTCCATCTATGTCATCGGCGCCAAAACTCAACGCTGTCTGCGCCACGTTCAAACCGGTCATTATCCAGTAGACCTTGATATGCGGGAAGTTGTCCAACAAGAGACGGGATAGCGCCACGTTCCGGAGATCCGTTATGCCCGACGGGCTCGGCAGGTAGTCCATCCGCGTGTTCTCAGGGTGAAACGCGAGCGGGATGAAGGTGACGAAACCGCCCGACTTGTCCTGTTGCTCACGGAGGCGAATCAAGTGATCGACGCGATCCTCGTTCGTTTCAAGGTGACCATAAAGCATCGTGGCATTGGTCGAGATGCCCATTTCATGCGCTTGTTGATGTACATCAAGCCATCCTTCCGTGTCGAGCTTGCCGGGGCAGATTTTGTCGCGTGTTTCTTCGGCGAAGATTTCCGCTCCACCGCCGGGCAAAGAGTCCAACCCGGCTTCACGCAGCGCAATTAATACCTCTTGAATCGACATTTTGAATATACGCGAGAAATGATGAATTTCGACGGCGGTGAAGAACTTGAGATGGACTTGCGGCATCCGTTTCTTTAGTCCGCGAAGCATGTCGAGATAGTATTCGAACGGCAACTTCGGGTGCAGCCCGCCGACACTGTGAATCTCCGTGCATCCGTGCTCGATTGAATACATCGCTTTATCAAGGAACTCATCAACGCTCATCTCCCACGCGCCTTCCGTTTTCATGTCCTTCCGCGCAAACGCGCAGAAATGACACCGCGCATGCAGGATACACACATTCGAATAGTCAATGTGTTGGTTGATGTTGTAGTAAGCCAAGTTGCCGTTCCGGCGCTCCCGCACGATGTTTGCGAGATAGCCGACGCCCGTAATGTCGGGGCTTTCGTAGAGCGTGATACCGTCTTCGAAAGAGAGGCGCTCCTCGGCTTCTACTTTGGCGTGAATGGAATAAAGGTTAGAGTCTGTTATTGGTAAATGTTTATCCATCATCACTCCTGTTACGGTTGTGGTTCAATTCTTAAAGCTGGCAAAGTATCGATCGATTTCAGGCATTAATGCAATGCCAGCGCTTTCAAAGCAATATGGGTCGGGTTGAACGGCGACAACTAAATGGTTCATTCGCCAAGTGTATGTGGTATCACTCAATCTCATACAACCAAGCAGAATAGGGACGCGGATTAACGCAGATTAGAAAGTCTTAGTCATTGCAACTCAGTGGTTTATTTTCCACATGACTAGCGTTGTTGGAGCGTTAAGGCAGCTGTCTGAACTGTGATTTATGTGATTAAGTGATGGACTATGATTATCAGTCTATAGTTGCCTGTCATGTGTAGGGAACAACGATCGTTGTTCCCTACAGAGACGCGTAAGTCGTTATGCCGATGCTGTAAAGCTACATTGATACCGGGAGGAAACCGAGTTTTGAGGAAAAAACGGGATTTCTATCGCACTCGGTATCCACTCGTTTGATCCCGCAAAAGACGCAATTTCTGGCAGCGCGGAGTGTACGTTTGATTTTGGTTTGCGTTCAACCCAACCTACGCTTTAGAGGAATTATACTCCATGCTGTTAGAAACTGCGTCTTTTTGTAGGAGCGATCTCCAGGTCGAGACGTGCGTTCACGGCAGGTGCGGTTGGAAACCCATCGGATCTCTATCGCACTCATTATTCATTCGCTTGATCCTACGGACTAGATGCTTGAAAACACGCAATTCTCGGCAGCGCAAAGTATAGACGTCCTAATCGCTCAGCGCGGAATCTATCAAGAATTGATAACTGTCTATCACAAGCACCTTGTCATCAACAACATCATTCTTAAACAGGTTAATCTCCTCATGTCGGTTTGTTCGGATAAGAATTTTCTTCCCAAAGCCTTTGTTTTCACACGCCCTATTGAGTAACGCTTCGGCTTCCTGCAGGCTCTCATGTTCTTTTTGAACTTTGATAGCAACGGCTCTACCGTTGTCATCTTTCCTGAGAATGCCATCTATTCCCTTGTTATTCGGAACAAGCCGAGCGTTCAGCGCTTGAAGTATCTCCACTGTTTGACTATTTCTGTTCCGACGGTTCCGCGATTGCGTTTCCAAAACCTTGGATTCGCTCCTTATAGGGTTTTCCAATCGTTTTCGCGTCAAAGCGACCGCTTCTGTCGAAACATCAATTCCTATAAAATTGCGATTGAGCAACTTTGCGGCGACAAGCGCCGTGCCGCTTCCGCAGAACGGGTCAAGCACCGTGTCGCCTGCGTTAGTCGCCAGTTCAATGATGCGCTGCAAAAGAAGGACAGGTTTTTGTGTCGGATATCCGACGCGCTCTGTTGCCTTCGGGTTGAGATAAGGGATATCCCAGACATCTGTCAAGGGAACGCCTTTTTTGAATTTCCCGGAGATTACCGCGCCATGTTCATCTCTTTTATAGACTGATTTGCCGTTCCTATTTCTCTCCCTGTCTTGCAAAATCTGCTCAATGTTTGTTGTAGGTGAATAGTCGGTGAAGATTCTATTGAATTTATATTGAGCGGTTTTGCTGTAGAAGTAGATTGTTTGATGTGCGTTCAACAAGCCGTTCTTGGCATTGGACCATCGCCTGTAATGCCATACGATTTCACTTCTAAAGTTAGACACTCCGAAAACATCATCCAAAATTAACCGAAGGTGATGTGATGCGGAGCGATCGCAATGTAAAAAAATGCTGCCTGTCGATTTTAAGACACGGGCACATTCGGAAATACGTTGCCGTAGGAACTCCAGATACGCGTGAACACTGTTCCAGCAATCGTTGAATTGGTACACTTTTGCATTATCTCGTGTTTTCAACTTGTGCGTCTTCTGGCTGAAAAACGGCGGATCGAGGTAGACTAAGTCGACTGACGCATCACCCATCTTTCGCATTTCAAACAAACAGTCACCTTCAAAAAGTTTCATAGCCCAACTCCTAACACGAATCGAATATACATCGCGAGAAAGCGACGGGTCGGCTAGCCATTACTAGCGCACTATTATGTTCTCTTCCGCTATCCGTGTTAAAATTGCTTGCAAGTCAACCTCGGTCTTTGTGCACACATAATTCCAAACACCATCTCCAGCATAATATTCGCCACCCAATCCGATATAAACAGTTTTGAGCGTCTCTTGGATACTTATTGCCTGCGCGCGGTTGGGATAGTAAAACATAATTCTTACAGGAAGATATCCGGCTTCCCGAATAACTTTTGCTCGAGTGTGTTCTTTTGAGATATGGTCACCATCTGTTGTAGCGTCACGCCATTTTATCTCAAAGGCTTCGTTACGAACTAAACAATCAATCTCAAAAGTCTTAGGTCTTTGTCCAATGGTATTTGAAATTTTCACTTTGATTTGTGCATCAGGAAACTTACATTGAAAACATTGGATAACTGCTTCCTCAAGGAATGCCCCCGCGTACCTATAAAGGAATCGCCCTTTATTTTGATAATGGTCAATAAGTTCTCCTTCCCCAACTGTTATACCCAACACTTGATAAATGAGGTAATGAGATTTGTCGTCATCTTGCATCTCTGCTTTTCTCTCGGTAATTCTGGCTTCAAGCCTTTCTTGGTATATTGACGCAAGTTCTCTGATTTGCTGTTCAATTTGGTCCACGTTGAAATGGTCCCCCCTCGTCTAAACCAAAAATCGCGAGAAATAAGCAAGATATTTGAGGTCAATTATAGATTTGATATTGTACAGGATTTACGAAGTCGAACGGTCTAAATTGTTGCTAAAGCTCATACATTCCGTTCCTTGGATGTCTACACGTTTTTTCCCAAGTGCAAGATTGCGTGATTTAAGATGGAAAATACTTTCAGTGTACGCGCCCTTGTCCTTTTCTGTCCTGTTGAGCACGGGGCGCTTGTATAAGTTGACAATGCGCATTCCCGAACGGTCGGCGATTGTCGGATACATGTTGAATTTGTCGTTTGCCACCAGGAAGACATTGTAATCCGCAGCCAAGAATCTTCCGCAGTTCCGCAATACGTCTGAAATGCCTTCAACATAAGAATCTCTGGCTTCCTTGCCTCTGCCCCTGAAAAGCGGTCCGATTTCGTGCTCGTCTTTCCGCTGAAATTCAAAGAGGTCGTAAGCATAAGCGTGTTGTTCGTGGTAATTGATTAATCCAACATACGGCGGACTTGAGAAAATCCCTTTGATTCGCTGTTTCTCCGCGAGTTTCGCGAAAGCGCGGGATTGCTCTCCTAATCGCTGAATTACATCAATCCTCCGGGAATCTCCCGTTAAACAGAGTTGGAGCGTATCCGTTCTCAATCTATCAAACCGGGCGAGCCGTTGAATTGTGTCTTTGGTGTATCGTTCCCACCAACTCAGTATGGAAAATAACGGCTTGCACATCTTGCCGTGCTTGGAGCAGTAATAGACCGCCGTTACAGGCTCTATCAGGGTTCCCAGATCGGCGTGGGTTGTCGCCCGACAGGAACGAATCGTTCTGCTCAGTATGACCTGAATCACCTTTCGTGTTTCGCGGTTTTTAATCTGTTTGACGCGCTCAAAGACAAAGTCAATCTCTTTCCTTACAGGTGACAGATACCATGTGTCCAGGAAACTCTCAGACCTCTTTTGCCAGAGTTTGATTCCATACCGATTGACTAATTGCGTGTATCCGAGTAGGAATTCTCGCTCTTTCTCTTTTCCATATTTCTCCTCATCAATCTGCCCATTCCTGACCTTGTATTTGAAATCGGGAGACGGAAAATGTTCATGATTGAATTTACTAAGTTCCTCTATCAATTGCGCTTCAAATTGAGCTACGTTGGACTCGCTTATAAATCGTTTAAGCGCTCCGGTGATGGTATAGATTTCATTCTGCACGTCAACGAGGTTGTGTTTTTCCACCTTGATATTGCTGACGAGCGCATTAAATTCCGAAATGTCAATTCCAACTGCATGCATTCCCAGTTCGTTGGCTTGCACCAGTGTCGTGCCGCTCCCGCAAAACGGGTCGAGAACAATATCTCCCTCGTTGAAGTATGCCTCTTTTTTGAAATCATCCGTACGGGCATCCAAGAAGTATTCGACAAGTTGCGGAATGAATTTGCCTTTATACGGGTGTAACCGATGCACGTGTTTCGTCGTATCCGCCTCTTTGAGAAAATCAAACGACAATCCCCAATTAATGTCGTCGCCCAACTGCGCTTTCCAGTCGATTTCCCGTTTTCCGAGATGTGACTTATAGTAAGCAATCAAATCCCGCTTTGAAACCCTTGCGGCTCCACTGTCCTCATGTTTCCTGATTCTACCGTACTGGATGAGATAGGAGATATTGGAGGGGGTCACATGTTTCTTGAGATAGTCCGTCGCCCACTTGCCGGCTTGGGGAATTGTCATTAGGTCTTGGTTTGGGTTCATCTGTCTCTTAAGATGCGCGAATCTCTCGGCGCACGCCCGAGTTGAAAGGATTGTACGGAAATATTATAGCCCAGCGGATACGCTCGCGCAAGCGAATATTTCATCTCAAGGGAATCGCACCTAATTTTTGGCATAAGGAAGGATGGAAGAAGGGAAGGATGGGAGGCGGGAAGAGGGAAAATTTTCGGTCCACGCATACCTCAAGCCAGATGGATACATAAAACCCGCCGGATTTGCCAATACAGTGGTTGCAGTGTCGGGTTTCACTACGATTTCGGGGGGTTTTAGCGGTATCGGTGTCCGGGCGCGGTTATCCTGTGGACGGGTCGTTCATGATGTGCCGTTCAACCTACGGATTATCGCTGAAAGGTTATACGAATTCAAAATCTAAATGTTACAATCAATCGGAGGCGCTCAATGAATTGAGCAACTACAAACCGACGGCTCTTGTAACTTATAGATTTCGAATTAGTATTGGGCGGAGCTTTGGCGTCTAATACGTTCCGCCCTCATCTTCAGCCAAGACAGCCGCTCTTGGTGAACCGTGGTACGTGAGGTGCTCAATGTAATTCTGGTTTTGACGATTGAGTTCTCCCTTAATTTCTTTCCTATCATCACGCGCTTGCGCCTCAATCCTTTTCCGTTCAACACTCGCGGCATTTGAGCGTTCTCTTATTTCTGTTCTAATCTTTTCTCGGTCGGTTACGGCTTCTACGCGAATGGCATTCCGTTCAGCGGCAGCCTCTGCGAACCCTTCCTTCATTTCCGTCCTAATCTTTTCTCGGTCGGTTGCGGCTTCTACGCGAATGGCATTCCGTTCAGCGGCAGCCTCTGCGAACCCTTCCTTCATTTCCGTCCTAATCTTTTCTCGGTCGGTTGCGGCTTCTACGCGAATGGCATTCCGTTCAGCGGCAGCCTCTGCGAACCCTTCCTTCATTTCCGTTCTAATCTTCTCTCGGTCGGTTGCGGCTTCTACCCGAATGGCATTCCGTTCAGCGGCTGCCTCTGCGAACCCTTCCTTCATTTCCGTTCTAATCTTCTCTCGGTCGGTTGCGGCTTCTACCCGAATGGCATTCCGTTCAGCGGCTGCCTCTGTGAACCCTTCCTTCATTTCCGTTCTAATCTTCTCTCGGTCATCCGCAGCCTCTGCGAACCCCTCCTTCATTTCCGTTCTAATTTTCTCTCGGTCATCCGCAGCCTCTGCGAATCCTTCCTTCATTTCCGTTCTAATCTTTTCTCGGTCAGTTGCCGCTTCTACCCGAATGGCATTCCGTTCAGCGGCAGCCTCTGCGAACCCTTCCTTCATTTCCGTTCTAATCTTCTCTCGGTCTGCCGCAGCCTCTTCAAACCGCTTGTTCATCTCTGAACGAAGGGGGTCAATACCATTATTCAAATCCTCTTTGGTCACGCTATTCTTATTAATCTTCAATAGCATCAAAAACAGTGGTACATAAACGGCAACAAAGGACACCAAAAGCGCTACAAACTGCAATGAATTTTCCACGGTTGAACCTCCTTGTGCTTTATGAGACGAGTTGCTACCGATTTCAGCCTCGTTATTGCTTACAATGTCAACTTATACCATATCCCGATATTCGCGGTGCATTACCGGGGTGACTCAAGTCTAATCCAGTGCGGGGAAAGATGCCCCGCCTACGGAGAAAGAGTGATGCGATTAAAAGGTAATATGCACTGTTAATAAAACGAATTCCCGATATTCGCGGTGCATTACCGGGGTGATTCAAGTCCATCCAGTGCGGGGAAAGATGCCCCGCCTACGGAGAAAGAGTGATGCGATTAAAAGGTAATATGCACTGTTAATAAAACGAATTCCCGATATTCGCGGTGCATTACCGGGGTGACTCAAGTCTAATCCAGTGCGGGGCAAGATGCCCCGCCTACGGAGAAAGAGTGATGCGATTAAAAGGTAATATGCACTGTTAATAAAACGAATTCCCGATATTCGCGGTGCATTACCGGGGTGATTCAAGTCTAATCCAGTGCGGGGAAAGATGCCCCGCCTACGGAGAAAGAGTGATGCGATTAAAAGGTAATATGCACTGTTAATAAAACGAATTCCCGATATTCGCGGTGCATTACCGGGGTGATTCAAGTCCATCCAGTGCGGGGAAAGATGCCCCGCCTACGGAGAAAGAGTGATGCGATTAAAAGGTAATATGCACTGTTAATAAAACGAATTCCCGATATTCGCGGTGCATTACCGGGGTGACTCAAGTCTAATCCAGTGCGGGGAAAGATGCCCCGCCTACGGAGAAAGAGTGATGCGATTAAAAGGTAATATGCACTGTTAATAAAACGAATTCCCGATATTCGCGGTGCATTACCGGAGTGACTCAAGTCTAATCCAGTGCGGGGCAAGATGCCCCGCCTACGGAGAAAGAGTGATGCGATTAAAACGTAGCATTATCAATAAAACGAATTGGCATTAATTGGAAACCTGTGACTGTTTGCGCTTGTTTATCACGAATCAACGCCAATTTCGGGAGACGCGCGCCGCATTTTTTATAATACCATAAAATCAAGGCAATGGTCAATTATACTGAGCGACCTTAACAAGGAAAACGCATTTAAATTTTCTGCTTGAAAAAAGAAAATCAGGTTAAGTTGGTCATAATTCTCTTAAGGAAGACGGGAAGGATGGAAGACGGGAAGGGTGAAAAAATTCTGTCCACCATAGGGATTCAATTTGAGCGTTTTAGGACGCAAGTTACGCGGTTTTCTCGCGGTAAGCGCTTAACACAATTTTCCACCTGTGGGATCTCCAGGTCGCGACGTGTGTTCACGGCGGGTGCGGTTGGAAACCCAGCGGATCTCTATCGCACTCATTATTCATTCGCTTGATCCTACGGGGAACGCATGTCGCGATCGGGAGATCGGGGATTTCTATCGCACTCGTTATTCACTCGTTTGATCCTACAAAAGACGCAATTTCTGACAGCGCGCAGTATAGATGCGATTCGCTTGTATTTCATCTTGCTTAATACCGCCCTTTCTGATAAACTTTTGGCGATGTTCAATTTGTGACAGATCGACCTCACGGGGTGATTTAGAATTGCATCTTAATCCATGCGGCGTCATTACATTGATGACCGATTTTGGAACGAGCGACCACTTCGTCGGTACCATGAAAGGCGTGATTCTAAACATAAATCCGCAAGTCCGGATCGTGGACATCACGCACGATGTTCCGCCGCAGGACATTCACGGCGCCGCATTCCTCATTAATTCCGCGTATCGCTATTTTCCGGTCGGCACCATCCATGTCGCGGTGGTTGACCCGGGAGTCGGAAGCCGGCGTCAAGCGATTATCTGTCGTACAGACACGGCGTATTTCGTCTGTCCCGACAATGGTGTCTTGAGTTACATTCTCGGCGACAACGCGGCGCGTCAGGTTATCGCGCTGGACAATGCCGCCTACCGGCTCTCCGAGGTTAGCCATACGTTTCACGGCAGGGATATTTTCGCTCCCGCGGCGGCGCATCTGTCACGCGGAGCGCCGCTCGGTCAATTCGGGAATTTGGCGAATGACCTGGTTCGATTGCCCATCCCCACGCCTCATGTGACGCGGACAGCGATTGTCGGGAGCGTAATCTGGATTAATCGCTTCGGCAATCTGATTACGAATATCACCTCCGACATGCTTGAGTCGTTCGGAATGGATGGCGGTTTCGTCATCCGGGCTGGAAAGGTTGAGATTTGGCGCCTCAATCGCACATACTCCGAGTCCGGAAGAGGCGAGTGTCTGGCAATCGTTGGAAGTTCCGGTTACCTAGAGATTTCGGTCAACCAAGGAAGCGCCGCGCAAGCGATAGGACTAAGGCGCGACGATATAATCGAGATTCAAAAAAACTGAGTTCGACTTAGTACATTTGAGCGACATAACGGACTGCATCAATCCAGCGTTCAGCATAGATGCAGGAGCTTTTAACCATCTGGTCGTTTTGGTTGACGTGTGAAAGAGTCGGCAGTGTTTTCCAGTACCATCACCGCGGGGCAAGATGCCCCGCCTACGGAATTAGGGTTGTCCCGGCTTATGTCAAATCCCGATATTGTGCTTTTGTACAAAGTCGAGCTGAGAGCTTGTTTGCATAATAGACACTCGAGATTATTGAACACTTTTCTGCTACGGAAGAAACCGAGTTTTCAAGAAAAAACTCGGTTTCGAGGCAAATGGCTTCACCTCACGCCGGCAGCCGGGGTGCGGGAGATGTTATTTCTTGAAACGCCGGGACGCGCAAATCGTAAGGTTCTTTGCAGTATAATTTTCTGTCTATTGTTAGGTTCTGTTGAGATTTACGTGAAGTGTGTGTCCAATCGTAGGGGTGATGTCCCCTCGCTCCATGTATCGGGAAACGTAACGAATGGGTTGGGGAACCCAACCCCTACGGAGGATTGGGGAACCCAACCCCTACGGAGGATTGTGCGTTTGTGTAGCCCTCTTGATTGTCGCGTTGAGATGAAATGTCAACAGAACCTAGGAACACTTATATGAAGCCGCTTCGGCAATTTGCAATTATACCGTCATTACCGATTGAACTGGAGCCGTTACGCGAACTCGCGCTGAACCTCTGGTGGACCTGGGATTACGAAGCGATTAGGCTCTTCCGACACCTCGACACAGAACTTTGGGAGAAAACGTACCACAACCCTATCCATACGCTCGGAATCATGCCGCAAGATCGCTTGGATGCGTTGGCGAGAGACGAGGCGTTTCTTGCCCATCTGGATCTGGTCGTACGCAAATTCCGGGATTATATGACAGCTGCCTCGCCCTATGAAAAGAACCTTCGGGATACAAGTCTGGATAACCTCTCCATCGCGTATTTTTCCGCGGAATTCGGACTGGCAGAATGCCTGCCAATCTATTCCGGCGGTTTGGGCATCCTCGCGGGTGATTACCTAAAATCGGCAAGCTATCTCGGTTTGCCGATGGTCGGCGTCGGATTGCTCTATCAACACGGCTATTTTCGCCAAATCCTGACGTCCGACGGCTGGCAGATGGCGGACTATCCGCCGAATGACTTCTACAACATGCCCATTCAACTGGAACGTCAGGAAGATGGTTCTCCGGTGGTGGTGGAGGTCGATTATCCGGAAGGCAAAGCATACGCCCAAATATGGCGAATACAAATTGGAAGGATTCCACTCTACCTCCTTGACACAAATATCCCCGACAATAGTCACCCCGGACTGCGACATATCACCAACTATCTCTACGGAGGCGATGAAAAGACACGAATCAAACAGGAGATTCTACTGGGGGTTGGCGGTTTTCGCGCCCTGATTGAGTTGGGAATTCGTCCAACTGTATGCCACATGAATGAGGGACACGCCGCATTTCTAGCCATCGAACGCATTCGTCACTTGATGGAGGAGCGGGGTCTTACATTCGAAGAGGCGCGGGCGGCGACAACGGCAGGTAACGTCTTTACGACTCACACGCCGGTCCCGGCAGGGATTGATTGGTTCCCGCCCGGTCTCGTGGATTACTACTTTGGCGAATATTACTCTTCGCTCGGAATTTCACGAGAGAACTTTCTCGCTTTGGGGAGGGATAATCTGGCGGATGGCGACAGCGAGTTTAGCACAACAGTCTTGGCGCTTCGCCTTTCCGCTTACAGCAACGGCGTCAGCAAAATCCATGGGAAGGTGTCCCGCGGTATGTGGAATCACCTTTGGCCCGGCTTGCCGGCAGATGAGGTCCCGATTCGCTCAATTACGAACGGCACCCATATTAGATCGTGGGTTGCCGTAGATATGCAGAGTGTGTTTGAACGCTATCTCGGTCCAGGATGGATACAAAATTTGGTGGATGAAAAATCGGTTTGGACGCAGGTTGACGATATACCAAACGTTGAATTGTGGCGCACCCATGAGCATCACCGCGAGCGCCTCGTGGCATTCGCGCGTCAAAAATTAAGGCGCCAACTAATCCGCTCCAAAGCCTCCGCCGCCGAAATCAAGAACGCCAGCGAGATTTTAAATCCGGAGATCTTGACCATCGGTTTCGCACGACGATTTCCGACATACAAGCGAGCAACGCTTCTTTTCCAGAATCCGGAGCGTTTAGAGAAGATTTTGAATCATCCCGAGCGTCCGGTACAAATCATCTTCTCCGGAAAAGCGCATCCGCATGATTACGAAGGCAAACTGCTCATTCAAGAAATCTGCAAGTTCGCCGCTCAGGATCGTTTTCGGCACAGAATCGTGTTCATCGAAAACTACGATATTTGTGTGGCGCGCTATCTCGTTGCAGGGGTCGATGTTTGGTTGAACAATCCGCTTCCTCCGCAGGAAGCGAGCGGCACAAGCGGAATGAAAGTCGCGGTAAATGGCGGCTTGAATCTGAGTATCCTTGACGGCTGGTGGGCAGAAGCGCAACCGTTCGGCGGCGGATGGACAATCGGCGAAGGTGAGGTGTACGACGATCGAAAGTTCCAAGACCAAGTAGAAGCGGAGGCAATTTATGACATTCTCGAGAAGGAGATTGCCCCGCTGTTTTATGACCGCGGGAGTGATACCATCCCTCATCGCTGGGTTGGTCAGATGAAATTGGCAATGCGAAACCTAGCGCCGATTTTCAACACGAAACGCATGATTTCCGAGTATGCGAACCAATTCTACTTCCCCGTTCATCAACGCTGGGATCAGTTGAATCGGGACGATCTCCAACGCGGCAGAGCGTTAGCCCACTGGAAACGTCACCTCCAAGAACATTGGCCACGAATAAGAATCAAGGGCGTTGAGGATGAACCGGTGTCAGAAATCGGGGTTGGCGAAAAACTAACGGTTAAGAGCTATGTGGATTTAGCCGCCCTATCTCCGGACGACGTTTCCGTTCAAATCTATCATGGGGCTCTCAACGAAGATGGCGAGATCAGCGTCGAAGGCACAATTCCAATGGAATCCAGGGGGCAACTACACGACGGAACGCATTTGTTCGAGGGGAAGATATCTTCCGACAAGACAGGTTTGCACGGTTATACGGTGCGCGTATTGCCGCGTCACGACGACCTGCATAACCCGCACGAGTTAGCATTGATTCATTGGGCATCGTAAATTGATGCGCGCAGTCGCTTAATGGCGCTTTCGGTAAGTGTATGTGGCATCACTCATCTCATACAACCAAGCATAATAGGGACGCGGATAAACGCGGATAAACACAGATTAGAAAATTCTAGTTAATGCAATTGCTTTGTTTTTTCTACATGGATAGCGCTATTAGGGCGTTTTGCCAGTTGTCTGAACTGTGATTTATGTGATTAAGTGATGGACTATGATTATCAGTCTTTAGTTGCCTGTCATGTGTAGGGAACAACGATCGTTGTTCCCTACAGAAGCGCGTGAGTCGTTATGCCGATGCTGTATACATTGATACCGGGAAGAAACCGAGTTTTGAGGAAAAAACTCGGTTTCGGCTGAACCAAAAATTTAGCGAGTGCACCAGTTAATGGCGCTTTCGCTAAGTGTATATGGTAAGTGTCGGGTAGCGGTGGTTCACATTGTCTGAACTGTGATTTATGTGATTAAGTGATGGACTATGATTATCAGTCTATAGTTGCCTGTCATGTGTAGGAACAACGATCGTTGTTCCCTACAGAAGCGCGTAAGTCGTTGTGTTGATGCTGTAAAGCTACATTGATACCGGGAAGAAACCGAGTTTTGAGGAAAAAACTCGGTTTCAATAGTCACCGAGCACTTCTAACGATATGGCTGAGAGAACACTTTTCGAAAAATCTTACGAAATACAGAAGCGCGGGCTTTTGACCGAGACGCTTGACCGGCTCCGCCCCATCTACACCGAAGAGGAACTTCGCGCCTTGCGGATCGACAGCATCAAACGCGACATGCTCTCCTTGGGATCGGGGCGCGGGTTTGTCAATCGAGATATTCTGGAGACAATTCTCGGCAACCTACTGGAATGCGTCGCCCCCGGATCGCACAATGCCCCTGATCCGCAGTATCAGAAACGGGACCTGGCCGAAGCGATTGAGGAGGTCGTCGACCAACTTTATGCCATGATTGCGCAATCCTTCTTGGCGGTTTCCGAGTCGCCGCAACTGGAAGGCGCCTTGGAAACGACTTTCGCACTCCTCTGGGAGTTGCCGCGCCTAAAGACGCGGGCGCGCTGGAATCGCTTCGCTTCTCTTAAAGATCCGGCGGTCTGGGACGCTTATCTACTTCATCGCGGGGTTTCGCACGAAAAACTTGCCGAACTCAATATCGGCGCTCACGTGGATAGAGCGATTGTGGCGCGGGACTTTGAGCCGTATCAGGATTTTCTTGATTCTATCGGTCTGGGTTTCGCGTTTGACTACCAGATGCAATTGGTTGTGAGCGCCTATCCCGGTTGGCGGGTTCTGTTTTACCATGACGTCGCCCATGCGTTGACCCGCGCCGGACAAATCGACGACAGTCCGAATCTCCACCGAATACCCGTGCCGCTGCTGCCGCGCGCCATTGCCGAACTCGGCGGGCGCTACTACCAAGCCGACCTACATCCTGAAACGCGGATAGGTGACGCCAATTTCTTGGAACATCCCCATCGCGGCATTACGACGGGCCAAACCGGCATCATCGGCTCCGGCTGCGCCATTTATCCGTGTACCCTCGGCGGGCTTAGCGTCAAGGTTAAGCAACGTCATCCCGTCATCGGCAATTTCGTACAGATAGGCACGGACGCGGGGATATTTGGCCCCGTGAAGATCAGCGATTATTCCAGCATCGGCACCAATACGGAGATGTACGGATTCATTGAAATGGGGGAAGGGTGCCGTATCGGTTCATCGGTCATCATCGGCACCATTAAGGGTGAATCCAATCCACCGGGCATGATTCGGCTCGGGAGGCGCGTCCATGTCGGCGATAGCACAATCATCGAGAATACCTCCGCAATCGATCTGATTATCCCGGACCAGTCGGAGGTGCCCGCCAGGAGCCATATCGCCAACGACGGGTTCGGGCACCCGCGCTTCGTGGCATAAACCGACCTGCGCCAGCGTCTTGTTTTCATCGAAATCAATCTACTCCACCGCCACGATGCAAATCTTCCAGCGGTCCGCCTGACGGCAGAGCGCCGCCTGATCCAGAATAAATGTGCGTTTGGCTTCTATCGCTAGAACGTGCGCGTCAACTTCGTGTAGCACGGATAAGGTCTCCATGCCAACGGTTGGCACATCTACTCTGAAATCGTGAGATGCGGACGCCGCCTTCCCGATGACAACTCCCTTGTTTCCAAGTCTCCCGCCGCGCCGAATCGCCTCGTTCGTGTCCTCGATTGCCTCAATCGCCAAGGGAATGCCATCCTTGACAACCACTGTCTGCCCAATGTTCAAGTTCGCTATTTGGCGAGCCAGATTCACCGCGTACCTCAAGTCGGTCCATTGCGCTTCTGTCGGATGCCTCGCGGTAAGCACGCCGGGGGGTGGCAGCAGGCGCTGCAAAAATCGGTGTTGCTCAATGACGCGAAGCCCGTTTGATTCCAAGTAATCAATGATCTCGGAAACGATTGCCGCGGCGCCTTTATGGCGCGTCGTCGCGAGGATTTTGGCCGCCACCCGATCTGCCCGCAAGGGACGAAGGAGTATTCCCTTGCGGACTTTCCCGATTAGCGCAACTTCCTTTACCCCGGCATCGATTAGCGTCCTCGCCATCTTCTGAAGTTGACCGACGCCAAACGAATGAATTTCGGACGCTATGCCTGAAAGATGTTCAGACGGCGTTTTGGTCACCTGAATAACAAACGGGGACCTGCCCTGCTCAATAGCTGCTTGAGCCAACAGGACCGGAAGTTCTCCCGCGCCCGCGATGATTCCGAGTTTTTCCAATGCTTTACTCCGTCAAGGAAATAATGGATGGTGCAGTTCGTAATAATGGCGATTAAGTAAAAGGAACGACTCGCGCGCTTTCATGGACATTAATGAACTTCATCGTGTGTCAAGGGACGTGTTTTACGCCAACAAATCGCAGATCGGAGGGATGGTCGCGTTCACGAACGCGGGTTTCGGCGAAGGAGGGAGCATGACTTGGCGGGAGTCTAATACTATTTTAAGATCTAAATTACACCCTTCCGAAGCGCCGATGAGCGATTTGGACAAGGGTTACGGCATACGGAGTATGCCTACTACCATGGCGCCCGATGAGTGATCTGGACAAGGGTTACGGCATACGGAGTATGCCTACTACCATGGCGCCCGATGAGCGATCTGGACAAGGGTTACGGCATACGGAGTATGCCTACTACCATGGCGCCCGATGAGCGATTTGGACAAGGGTTACGGCATACGGAGTATGCCTACTACCATGGCGCCCGACGAGCGATTTGGACAAGGGTTACGGCATACGGAGTATGCCTACTACTATGACGCCCGATGAATCGGGCAACTACAATCACCCGATGTGTGCATCGTATAGATTGGGGATCAGCATGAGTTGCCCATTTCACCTATGCACTAAATTCCGATTCCTCGTTGAGAGTTTTCGATGAACGCAAGGAGATGTTCGACTTCGGGATTAGGCTCAATCTCTTGTCTCGCACGTTTGACGGCTTGCCCAAGCGGGAGTTTGGAACGAAACAGAATACGGTAGGCTCGTTTCAACAGTTGAATCGTTTCGGGCGGGAGTGAGGACAACGGATTTGTGGTCGACCTGCCAATCCCGATAATGTTCAAGCCGCGAACACGGGCAGGATGTCCGTCCGAAAGGGCAAATGGCGGTATGTCTTTTACAAACTTCGAGCATCCGCCCACCATTGCCATCTTGCCTACGCGCACGAAGGGGTGCAGCGCCGCTTGCGCTCCCATTCGAACATCGTCCTCAATAGTGACATGCCCGCCAATGGTAACAAGATTCGCCATAATCGTTCGATTGCCGACAACCGAATCGTGCGCGATATTCGTCCAATTCATCAACAGATTGTCGTCACCGATGACAGTGGCGCCCTCTTCGGTGGTTGATCGGGAAATGGAAACATACTCGCGAAACACGTTTCGATTGCCGACCCGCGTGTAACTGCGCCAACCGCCGTATTTCAAGTCTTTGGACGGATTCCCGACGGTACTGCCGAAATAGACTTGGCACCCCTCGCCAAGCGTTGTCCATTTGTCAATTTGTACGTGCGGTCCAATGACAGTTCCCGCGCCAATCGTTACGTCGTCATTGATGATTGAATAAGGCCCAATCTCAACATCCGCTCCCAATTGTGCCGTTGGCGAGATAATCGCGGTTGGGTGAATCTTGCTCATTCACTTATCCTCCCCCCATGAATCGGGAAACGTAACGAATGGGTTGGGGAACCCAACCCCCATAGGGATTAAGTTAAGCGTTTTAAGGCGTATATTGCGCCGATTCAATGCCTTAAATGGCGCTGGTTTCCGTAGGCGCCGGTGCGGTTGGAAACCGCACCTACGACGTGGAGGGCGATAGAGATTTCTTCCCCACGCCATGGGGACTACGTTAAGAGTTTCGCTACGGAGAACACCACCGATACTAGACGAAATCCCTTAACTTGATCCCAATGGGTTGGGGAACCCAACCCCTACGAAGGATTGTGCGTCTGTGTAGCCCTCTTGATTGTCGCGTTGTGATCAAATGTCAACAGAACCTAGCGCTATCCCGATGTAAAGCGGTCGAGATCGGGATTTACTATCCAGATCATTTATCGCACTCATTATTCATTCACTTGATTCCTAGCCTGCGTTTTGTCAAGCACGATTGTCAGTTCGCCCTCGGTGGCGAGCTCATCGCCGACATAGGCTTTGCCGGCGACGCGCGCCAATGTCTCGCGCCCACGCAGCAACTCGACCTCCAACCTCAACTGATCGCCCGGTATCACCGGACGGCGAAATTTCGCTTCCTTGATGGTCGCAAAGTATCCAAGTTGCCCTTCGGCGGCAGATTCATGCAACAACATCCAGGCGGCGAGCTGCGCCAGCGCTTCTATTTGGAGTACGCCCGGCATAACAGGTTGTTGGGGGAAATGCCCTTGGAAAAACTGCTCGTTATATGTCAGATTCTTAATTCCAACGGCGCGCTTGCCGCTATCAAAGTGCGTCACTCGATCAATCATACACATCGGATAGCGATGCGGCAGGACGCCGTAGATGTCATGAGCTTCAACCGGCTTTTCCATCTTCGCGCCGATGAAACCCTTTTCCGCCAGGGACAAGACGAGTTCGGTATGCAGCGCGTGCCCGGTTCGCAGCGCCAGCACCTTCGCTTTGAGACGACGCCCTGCGAGGTATAGGTCCCCAATCAAATCGAGTATTTTGTGGCGAACAAATTCGTCCTCAAATCGCAGCGAGTCGCTGGTAGCGCCATCCGCCTCAACGACGACCACGTTGTCGTAGGTTGCTCCCTTCCCGATTCCGTGACTTTTTAACTCTTCGATTTCGTTCCGGAAACAAAAACTGCGGGCCGGAGCGATTTCCCTGGCGTAGGTTTCAGGGTCAATCGTAAATGTGCCAACTTGCGCCGGAATCTGCGGATGGTCATAGACGAAGGAGAACTGCAATGAATCCGCGGGAAGCAGCACAATTTGCCTATCCGCATCGTGGAGGGCGAACGGCTCATCAAATTCTATATAACGGCGAGGCGCGTCCTGCCGGACAATACCGGCGCTATCGATGAGCTCGACGTAACGCAATGCGCTCCCATCAAGCGCCGGCGGCTCGGAAGCGCTGATGTCAACCTTCACATTATCAATGCCAAGCCCTGCCAGAGCCGACAAAATGTGTTCAACGCTGTTGACCACCGCGTCGCCCTCTTGTACGCTCGTACAACGCGGGACGACGGTGCCATAGTTCTCCGGGCAGACGCGAATTTCGGGCGTACCGGATAAATCTGTCCGTCGAAAGACGACTCCGAAATCGGGAGGCGCCGGTCGTAGCGTCAAGTCAACGGGCTCGCCAAACATTAAACCGCGTCCCGAAATTCCGCGTTCGTGCCGCACGGTTTGCTGCATCTCCGCGTCGGTGTTTGTTCTATTCTGCTTCAAGTTTCTCGCGTTCCCTTCTTTAGCCTCGGTTCGCATTTCGTCTGATTCTGCGAATCATTCTGTTATGTTCGGCAAGCGTGGTTGAGAAATGGTGTTTCCCATCGCCGATTGCCACAAAATAGAGATAGGCACTCTCGGCCGGCCTTAATGCCGCCATTATTGAAGCCAGCCCCGGATTACAGATAGGCGCCGGCGGTAGACCGTGATAGATATAGGTATTGTAGGATGACTCGAATCGGAGATCCGCCGCGGTCAATGCGCGCCGTGGATTGCCCAACGCATAGAGCACCGTCGGATCCGCCTCAAGTTTCCAGCCGCGTTGCAGCCGGTTGTGGAATACAGCCGAAATCAATGGACGCTCGCTCTCGATCTTCGCTTCCTTTTCAATGATTGAGGCAAGGGTTATGATTTCGTGAGGAGATAATTCCGACGACTCCGCTTCCGCTTCTCGTTCGCTAGTCCAATGCCGGTCAAATTCGTCAAGCATCATCTTGATAACCTTCGCGGCAGAGACTCCATCAACCAATTTGTACGTGTTCGGAAAAAGATAGCCCTCTAGTGTGTTTCCCTCAATGCCGTACCGCGTTCGCCATTGTGAATCGCGAGCCGCACGGCCAAATGATTCCGCCGTCCCGAACCCTTTCTCCTCGAATAGTTGGGCAATCCGCGCAACCGTCAATCCTTCCGGCACCACAAACCGCCGATGTACGACTTGCCCTGCTTCGAGTCGATGAACAATCTCGCGAAGCCCCATCGCCGCGTTTAACTCATACGTCCCCGCCTGCAATCGACGACTGGCGCCTTCAAAATAGGCTACGACTTCAAATTGTAGAGGGCTGCGAATGATGCCCTCGTCGGCAAGTTGTTTCGCTATCGACTTTAGGCTCGTGCCGGGCGCTATCCGAATCTCCTTGGGTTCTGAAGCCAACTCTTTGGAGGTCAGAATTGGGTAGAAAATCAGAGCGAGGATGACGCCTACAATCGCGAGACAACACAAGAAAATCGTGAGGCGTGAAATGTGACGTGTCATCTGCCGACTCTCGCGCAACGGTATAGAAGAACACTGGAAATGCCGACGATGTCATCCTAAATGTCTCGATTTCCGCTTATTGATTCACGAATATCGTTCAAATACTCATCAAGAATGACCACCGCGGCAACTTGATCGATGACTTGCCTCCGCTTTCGACGCGGCTTCCCAACATCCCTCAGAATGTCCGACGCTTCAACCGTCGTCAGTCGTTCATCCCACAAATGAATCGGAATATGCGCCTGTTGCTTCAGTCGGTTCGCGAATTTTTGAACTTTCTCCGCTTGTATCCCGATGTCTCCACTGAGCATCAACGGAAAGCCGATGACAACCGCCTCAACCTGATGCGTATCGATTAAGTCACATATCGCCGCCATATCGCTTTTGCGATTTTTCCGCGTGATTGTGCAAAGCGGGTGAGCCGCAAACCCGAGCTCGTCGCTAATTGCCACCCCAATCCTTACGTCGCCAACGTCCAATCCCAGAATAATTGGCATAATCGATAAAGTTCAAAACGGAGCGTGATTCCACGGACCAGGACAAATCTTAAGTCTAACCGACTAGATAATAGCATTGATACAAATTTCATGTCAAGCACAAAGTCTCTCAATTCCAGGGGAATCGCACCAAAGCTCTAGGGCGTGTTGATATTCGTGTGAGAAATAGCGGAAATCGTAGGGGCGAGGTCGCCTCGCCCGTTCACCTTTTCATTATATGGAGATTCCCATTCGTCCTTTGGGTTGGGGAACCCAACCCCTACTCTGCGTTTGTGCAGTCCTCTTGATTGTCGCATTGTGGTGAAATGTCAACAGAACTTGTTAATTGAAACCGATATGTGAGATATACCGGAAATCGTAGGGGCGAGGTTGCCTCGCCCGTTCACTTTTTCATTATATGGAGATTCCCGTTCGTCCTTTGGGTTGGGGAACCCAACCCCTACGAAGAATTCTACGGCTCCACGCGTTGAAGCCGATTTTTTCCCTTCATCGGCTCAAAAGTGTTAAAATGAACTGTACCGTCGGGATCGGGCGATCCCTCCTACAGCAACGGAACACATCCGACTTCCGATTTGTATAACGGGTGCATCCATGAACATAAGTCAATGCTTGACAAAATCCGCTCGAACTTTTCCCAATAACTTGGCTATCGCGCACGGTGAAAGGAGATTTTCTTATGCCGAGTTCAACAGTCGGACGAACCGTTTGGCGAACGCGCTCCGCAAGCAGGGAATTCGGCAAGGCGACAACGTGGCGGCGCTCATGTATAATTGCCCTCAGATGCTTGAGTCGATGTTTGCGGGCTTCAAAACCGGGTGCGGTGTGGCGCCGATTAATTTTCGGTTGCATCCCAAAGAGTACGCCTTTATCATTGACCATTCCGAAGCCAAAGCGTTAATCGTGTCGCACGAATTCAACGAAGAAATCATCAAGGCGCGCGGCCTTTTTCCCCGTGTCAAGTCCATCATCACGCTGTCCGGAGCGCGCGACAACCTGCTTGATTACGAATCGCTGTTGGCAGCCGAATCTGATCGGTTCGATGATGCCGATGTCAATGCGGATGACGCGGCGTGGATTTTCTACACCTCCGGAACAACGGGCAACCCCAAGGGCGCGATGTTGACGCATCGTAATCTGCTCGCCATGACGATGAATTTTTATGCCGACATGGCTCCCGGATTTTGCCCCGACGACGTTGCCCTCCACGCGGCGCCGCTATCTCACGGGAGCGGGTGCTATGCTCTGCCCAATATCGCCAAAGGCGCCGCCAACGTCATCTTGGAATCCAAGTCTTTCGACCCGGAAACAGTTTTAAGGACGATTCAGGAACATCGCGTCACCAACATGTTCGCCGCGCCAACAATGATTAAACGGTTGGTGGATAGCCCCGCGATTGACCGATACGACCTCGGTTCGCTGAAATACTTGAACTACGGCGGCGCGCCAATGTTGGTAGCGGACCTAATCAACGCCATGAGGAAACTGGGGCCCTGCCTTGTTCAACTTTATGGTCAAGCGGAATCTCCCATGACCATCACCTATCTTTCCCACAGTGACCACGCGCTTGACGGCGGTTCGGATCAGATGAAACGCTTGGCTTCCGCCGGTATTCCGCGCACCGATGTCGAAGTCAAAATCGTTGACGCGGATGGAAACGCACTTCCGCCGGGCGACACGGGGGAGATCGTGACGCGATCGGATTTGGTGATGAAGGGATATTGGCGTGATCCCGAAGCAACCGCCGAAACACTGCGGGACGGATGGCTGCACACCGGCGATATGGGCTATATGGACAAGCATGGCTACTTGTATCTCATGGACAGATCGAAGGACATGATTATCAGCGGCGGGGAAAACATCTATCCACGTGAAATAGAGGAGGTTCTCGCGGGACACCCCGCCGTTCGAGAAGTCGCCGTTATCGGTATCCCGGATCCGCAATGGGGCGAAGCGATTAAGGCTGTCGTTTCCCTTGCGCCCGGCAGTACAGTCACGGAAACGGAACTAATCGACTTCTGCACGGAACATATCGCGCGATACAAGAAGCCGCGATCGGTCGATTTTGTAGATGAACTCCCGAAGAATAACTACGGGAAGATACTCAAGCGTGAATTGAGAGAGAGGTATTGGGAAGGTAAAACTGGCAGGTTAATCTGAGGCGAGGGGCTATCGGAAGCAAAAGGAGATTCTCATGTATAAAAAACGGAAGTTGGGAAGAGGAGTGGCAATGGTCGGCGCCGGCATGTCGACATTCGACATGTTCAGTGACAGAGACTCGAAAGATCTGTTCGCCGAAGCCTTCGTCGACATGACCGCCTCCGTGGACAAGGGGTTGGATCCCGCGGATATCGACGCGCTTTATCTGGGCAATTTCACGAACGATTTTTTTGTCCATCAGTCTCATTGGGGGGCAATTCTTTCAGACGCTCTCGGGCTTGTTCCCAAACCGGCAACGCGAACCGAAGGCGCCTGCGCCTCCAGCGCCCTGGCTTTCCGTGAAGGCGTTTTCGCCATAGCATCGGGATTCTACGATGTGGTGTTGATTGGCGGCGTTGAAGACATGTCCAAACGCTCCACCGAGGAGGTGGCGGAAGGACTGGCTTTGGCGGCAAGCCCTTATGAACGCAAAGCGGGATTGACCTTTCCGGGCGTTTTCGCCGCCATAGCGACCGCGTATTTTGAGAAATACGACGCATCACGCGAACACCTGATGAACGTGACGATAAAGAGCCACGACAATGCGCCTTTGAACCCGAAAGCTCAGTTTAACCTCGCCATTCGGGACATGATGGACGCCAAGATTAAACGGGCGAAAAGTCAGGGCAGAGCGGTGCCCGATTGGATTGATGAAAAGGATTTTCTCCGAGATGCGAGAGCGAATCCCCCCATCGCTTGGCCCATGCACCTCTTCGATTGTTGCCCCATAAGTGACGGCGCCGCTTGCATACTGTTGGTCGCCGAAGAGATTGCGAATCACTTTACGGATGCCCCGTTGCACGTCGTCGGTCTCGGACAGGGAAGCGGGAGAGCGCTTCATGCCGCCGATGACCTGACGTATTTTGAAGCCACACGATATGCCGCCAAGGAGGCTTACGATATGTCCGGTCTGACACCGGAAGATATCCAGTTCGCCGAGGTGCACGATTGTTTCTCGATTGCGGAGATTCTCCATATCGAAGACCTCGGATTCTTCAAGCCGGGAGAGGGACACAAAGCGGTGGAGGAGGGCTTGACGAGATTGGATGGTCCCATGCCGATCAATACGTCCGGGGGGTTGAAGTGCAAGGGGCACCCGGTCGGCGCAACGGGCGCGGCGCAGCTAATCGAAGTGTGGGAACAGTTGAGGGACAAGGCGGGCAGAAGGCGTGTGCCGAAATCGGATTTGCGCATCGGCGCGGCTCACAACCTCGGCGGCACCGGCGGCACCTGTACCTTTACCATTCTCGAAAGGAGATAAGCGCGTGGCTGAAAGACCGATTAACGATTACGGGTTTGAGCAGTTTCTCAACGAAGGAAAACTGATGGGTTCAAGATGCAATATCTGCGAGACGCTTTACGTGCCGCCGCGTTCGCTATGTCCGCAATGCCGCCATTCCGAGATGGAATGGGCGGAGGCATCGGGAGAGGGGAGGCTTGCCGCTTTTACGTCCATCTCTATCGGCACGCCCGCGATGATGAAAGAGGGATATGACAGGAACAATCCATATTGCTCCGGCGCCGTCGAGTTAACCGAGGGCGCTCGGGTGGTTGCACGGATTGAAGGCGTCGATCCGCAGCATCCCGAAACGATAGAGGTCGGAATGCCGGTTAAGGTCAAGTTCTTGCATCAAGGAGCTGGCGATGACAGGAGGACCGTTCTGGCGTTTTCGCCCATTTGAGTATCAGCTATCCTACGGTAGGCGCTGTTTCCAACCGCACCGGAACGCAACACCTACCCTATACCCTTAAAAAATAAACCACCTAGTCATTGCCCGCCTTGTTAGGCGGCACATTATGCCATTGCAAGTGGTTCATGAAATGGTTGTTAAGTTGATCCATACGTTGATTCGTGATCTCAATGCGCTTGTTGGTGTCGTCAATGCGCTTATTGGTGTCGTCAATGCGCCGATTAGTCTCATCCACTTTCTTGGCAAGCGCATCAAGTTCGCGACTCATCTGGTTACGCAAATCATCAATACGCTTGCTTAGCGAATTCAATTGAATCCTTGTTGTGAACAATATCACGGCGATGATTATAGTTGGTTGTATCCACGAACTTAACTGTTCCATCGCAATCACTCCGTTTTGCGAGTTAATACGAATTCAAAATCTAAATGTTGCAGCCGGCCCGAGACGTGCAATGAATTGCACTACTACGAACCGCCGGTGATTGTAGCTTATAGATTGAGAATTAGTATTAATACAGTCGGGAATTAGATGCGTTTCCCCTATGTTGCCAAATTTATTTTAAATTTACATCGTGCCTCAAACGTGGTATGATTTTGGCATCGTATTTTCGGATCTTAAGGTATAATTCGCGTTTTATCCGTTAGGGGATGACAACCATGACATACAAATTGACCATGATACTGCGGCGTAGTTCGCCCGGTCATGCGTATACGGTTAGGTGTGTAGAGTTGCCAGAGCTTATTACCGAAGGCGACACCATTGATGAAGCGTTAGACAATTCTCTTGATGCGTTTCTCTCTACTCTTGAAATATATGAGGAATTGAATAAAGAGTTGCCAGCGAACATTATGGTCGCTGACCCCAATACCGATATGCCGAGATTTCAAACAATGACTCCGCAAGAGGACAAATCGAGTTTTTGGTTTGAAGCCACCGTTCCATCATTAATTGACGTTAGACCCTAGAATCGGCTCGTGAAATACAGAGATGTTGAAAAGCGATTGAAAGCCATCGGATGTGTCGAAATGAGAAACAAAGGTAAAGGCTCTCATCGAAAAAGGTACAATCCGAATACTAACCCAAGTTGCTACCTATGTGAGAGAAACCGAGTTTTTTCTTGAAAACTCGGTTTCTTCCGTAGCAGACAAGTGTCCACTAATCTTGATTGTTGATTATTCAAATAGGCTCTAATTATACTACACGTGCGCAAAGGTGTCAAGAAAAAAATGCGCGTTGCCGCAGTCTAATCGCCGCCCCGTCTAGTCCAGCCTTCTCTCCTTCCAATCTTCCTTTCGCTGTCTTACCACGGCATCGATCGGTTCGTGTGTTTGCGCCCAATTTTAGCCACTTCCTCTCCGGACGAGATTATTTTGACGCCCTCGTCAATTCTTTCGCCGACATTTTCCGGGTTGGCGCCGTCAAGGAAGGCGACACCTGCCGATTCGCATGCGCTTTTCACTCGCGCCCGAGCGCCCGCCATCTCTCCCGTGTAAGGCGGATCGTGAGCGTCGGGCTGACCGAACGAAAATCCCATATCCCCGGGGCCCCATTCGGCGAAGGCGATGCCGGGAACGCTCGTATTGGCTTCCGCGTTTTCAAGCGCTCGGCGGTTTTCGATCTTCAGTCCGAGCATAAGCTCGCCTTCCGGGTTAAGGGGCCACACATCGGCTTTGGTCTGATACTCCGGGCCCGATATGCCCCAGATGGCGGCGGCGTTTCCTTGTCCGCCGTTGCCGCGTCGTCCCTGTTCCAATCCGATCCCGACGCCGGCGGACTGGAATGGATAGCGAGCCGCCTCGACAAACGCGCGGATCGCCCCCGGATCTTCGGCATGACAAAGCAGGATGCCGTGCACGCCGCAAGCGAGGACCTGTTTGATCATCCAGGCGTTGGCGCGCATCACGCTTTCATTCGTGCCTTCCGCGGGCAGTGTGGTAATCACCGCAGGCGTGCGGTGACCGCTCCGCGTTGGGCCTCCTTCCACGAGACCGTGCATAAACCGATGAAGTCCGGGGACATTGTAAAGCCCGTGTTCCATCTCGACCATAAGGTAATCTGCCCAGGTTTGCGCCGCTTTGACGCCGGCTTCGTAACTCAGCGAATCCAGCCCGGTGTAATAGAGTGGCTGGCCCTCTTGGAGCAGTTCGATTGCTCTGTTTATTCTCATGATACCGCCTTTCAATGATAACTCGGATAATCGTAGGACTTACGCAGTCAAACGCGCCGTAAGACGTAATGCGTGATGCGTAATGGGATCTCTATCGATCAAGGGAATGAATAATGACTGCGATAGAAAATCCTACTCATTATCCATTCGCTTGATTCTACCGGCTGTCGCGATGTTGATGATTAGAAGAAGGGGTTGTGCGCTTTCTCCTCGCCAACGGTGGTTGATGGACCGTGTCCGGGGAAGAGCCTTACCTCGTCCGGGAGCGAGAGCAGGTGATCCCGAACGCTCGTGATTTCGTCTTCGAGGGATATTTTTGGGCCGCCGACGGAACCCGCAAAAATGGCGTCGCCCACGGCCGCGACGGAGCCGGCGTAGAAGCTGCACCCGCCCGGGGTGTGCCCCGGCGTGTCAAGCGTCTTTAGCGTCAGCTCCCCGACGGAGACTTCGTCGCCGTGATTGAGCGTGCGGAACCGTTGCGAGCTGCGAGGCTTCGGCTCGTTCGCGTGGATGTATGTCGGACAGTTCGTCGCCTTTTCCAGCTCCGGCAAACCGTCGGAATGATCACTGTGCGAGTGCGTCAGGAGGATCACCGTCGGCTCGACCCCAACCTCCGCTATCCGGTCAAGGATAAGATTCGGGTGGGCGGCGGTGTCAATGACAGCCGCGTGCTTGGTCGCTTTGCAGATTAAAAGATAAGCGTTCACCGGATACCCGCCCACGTCCCCGGAGATACGCTCAACGTCAAGCTTTTCGTCAAGTTCCGCGGGAGCGGGAATCGGCGCCCAGCGTTCCATGGCGATGTCAGCCAATTTTGCCCCGTCAAGACCTAACGCCTCCGCAATCCCCCGCACCTGATCTTCCGTCGGTTTGAGCGCATAAGCCTCCATTTGAGAGAGTTGATCTTCCGTTATATTTGCTCGGTCCGCGACATGGCTCAGGCTCAACCCGTTGCCGCGTCGCGCCTTGCCGATGATGTCACCGAATTCGTCCTCAAGTTGATAAGCCATTGTTTGTCCCTCCGAATGTCTAGGTTCTGTTGACATTAATGCAAAGTGTGTGTCCAGTCGTAGGGGCGAGGGGGATCTCTATCGCCTTCCCTATCCAGTCAGTTGATCCTCGCCCGTTGCCCAACTCTGATGTGTGAAACGGGTTGGGTAACCCAACCCCTATCAAGTAACACTCTGTCGAAAAATCGCCAAAAAGCCAGTCATAGAGCGAAAAACAAGTATTCGGAGGTCGTCCCGATGTGGCTTTAAGCGACACTCGGGCAATGGCAAGCGGGGCAAGATGCCCCGCCTACGCGTGGAACATGCCGCACATTGCGCTCCGCTGGAGCGCGGGAATTTGAACGCATCGCATTCTATCCACATGTCGATCCGCTGGATCGAGGAATTTGACGCCGACACGAGTTGGATGTTACTTGTGGATAGAATTATTCCGTCGCGGGATAATGGGATGCTACGAATGGACTTATCCTTGTGCGCCGCTCTTGATTGCCCGGTTGATCCGGTTTTCAAGAAACGCCCCGCTATTACTTGCACAAATTCTGAACATGAGTGTAATTGTTTTGTTCATCGCGTGGTTCGCGGCGCCGTAGTCGTCTACGCGGCGAGCGCCCCAACCGCTCTGTCTTATACGAATTCAAAACCTAAGCGCTACAATCAATCGGAGGCGCTCAATGAATTGAGCAACTACAAACTGCGGCGCTTGTAACTTGTAGACTCGGAATCAGTATCAGACAATCTTCAGCCAGTTCCAAACCGCCAAGCGCTTGCGCCTGGCATAAGATGTACTCCATGCTGTTAGAAACTGCGTCTTTTTGTAGGAGCGATCTCCAGGTCGCGACGTGCGTTCACGGCAGGTGCGGTTGGAAACCCAGCGGATCTCTATCGCACTCATTATTCATTCGCTTGATCCTACGGACTAGATGCTTGAAAACACGCAATTCTCAGCAGCGCAAAGTATAAGAAGTTAGTGTAACACGAAACGCCCCGGCATTCCACCGAAAAAGGAAATAGAGCGGGCGGAGAGAGGACAAGAAAAGTTGGCACAATTCATGCACATACTAAATCTTGACAACTTTAGAACATGAAGGAGGAAAATGAACTATGTGCCGCTTTTGTAAATATGAAGAGTCGGTTTCAAATTGCACTTCGGATCGGCGTGAAATTGTCATCAACGCGCTTAAAGGATACCAACGCGAGGATCCTTTGTCTCGCCTTGAAGCGGCGAAAACCGCTTTGTCGGATCTCAAAGTAAAACTGAGCCGTAATCAGTCGCTAAATCTTAAAGCCGAAGTTGAACGCGCCATTGCGCGATTGGAGACGCCGCCGAAAGCGACCGTCTGAACAAAGAGGAACATTGACTCGTCGTCATGCATATAGCCTGAGCGCCGCTCAAAGGCGTTTCTGTCGCTTTGCATGACGCCGCTTTCGGCTCGCTCGTTTGGCAAATCGACCTTGCTCGCAGGCAACCCACCCGAAACAAAATCTCTCCTTTATCCGTCTTCCAAACCTTCCCCTTCACGCTTTTCGTTGATCCGAAATAAATTATCTGTTACACTATACTTCACGCTGCCGAAAATTGCGTGTTTTCAAGCGTCTGGCGGTAGGTGCGGTTGGAAACCGCACCTACTAATAGGAGTTTCGCGGCAACGCGAGGTCGCGATTCGGAGATCGCTCCTACGATGTGGTTGCGGCGGAGGAGACAAAAGGGACAAATAGTGCCTATTACGCATCACGTATTACGTTCTTATAGTCTTACAAATGCGTCAGGTGTAACCTTATACTGTCACCAGATAAGCCGATGCATTTCGAACAGTGTGGTGATTCTGACTCTCTGTGTTTCCAATCAGCAATTCTCATTTTGAATTTGCCGAGTGATTGTGTCTAGTAGAGACTGTATAGACAGCGGGACGCGAGCCCATCCGATGTCAATTCTTGGGTCAGCATCTTATGATTTTGTGCGAATTCCACGTTTACACCTGTCGCCCCGCTGGGGCTTTGGAATTTGGGGTATCCACGTTTCTACAAACCTGTCGCCCCTCTGGGGCTATAAAGATGGAAACTATCAGCAACTCGCGGTTTGGAGATTGTTTCTACATAGAGTGATGCCATATACACTTAGCGAATGAACCAGTACATCTTAGACGACGCATCTTAGCCCCTGTCAGAGACGCTGTGCGCGCTTATTTGCAAAACCTCTTGATACACTTCTGCCAGCTGCGCAACTCCTAAAATGCTCGGTTCCTTGCACATCAGCGATTCTTTGGCGTCGGGACGTGAAAGCGTGTTCGCTTGGGAGGAATGAATTCTGCAATTTATCAGATATTGGCTGCCGCTCCTGATTTACATGGGGCTTATCTTTTATCTCTCGTCGTTGTCCCAACCCCCCGAAGAGCTCATGGAAGTTATCGACTGGGGGCAAATCGACAAAGTATTTCACCTTATCGAATACACCGTATTGGGCGTTTTATTGGCGCGCGCGTTGTCGTACTCTTTGCGGCGCATACTCCCGACTTTTGCTTGGATCATCGCCTTTGCAATTGCCGTTCTGTTTGGCGTGAGCGACGAATGGCATCAATCATTCGTGTTAGGACGCCACTCTAGCATTTCCGATTGGATTTTTGATATCATCGGCAGCGCGATCGGCGTGGGTGTCGCGTATCTGCGCGCCAAAAGGAAGAAAACGGGGGAAAGCGGTTAGCGCGCGGGCGCTGTCTGATACCATATACCTTGTGTTGGGTGAAATTGCGCTATTTTCCAGTAATAATTTGTTTCCAATAGGATCTACGTAGCGCCACGGGATCTCTATCTCACTCGCTATCCACTCGTTTGATGGTTTCAATGAATACCAAATACTTAGCGAATGAACCCTTAAGTGATTGCCATGATTATCAGTCTTTAGTTGAAAGTCATGAGTAGGGAACAACGATCGTTGTTCCCTACAGAAGCGCGTAGGTCATTATACCGATGCTGTAAAATTACATTGATACCGGAAAGAAACCGAGTTTTGAGGAAAAAACTCGGTTTCTTCTCATTTCGCGCTACGGCATAAGAAGCGCTTTTCCCTTCGTTTGTCGTCCCTCAATATAACGATGAGCGGCGGCGGCGTCTGCCAGCGCGAATGTTTTGTCAATTCGCACGTCCAACTCACCGGACGACATCCACCTAAAAAGATCGCCAGACCTTTGCAATAGTTCCTCCCGATCGTCGGCGTAATGCGTCAGACTGGGGCGTGTCAGAAAGAGCGAACCTTTCTGATTCAAGATTTGGGGATTGAATTCGGAAATGGGGCCGCTGGATTGACCGTAGAGCGCCATATAACCTCGGGGTTTCAGGCAATTCAATCCCTTTTCGAACGTGGTCTTGGCAACCGAGTCATAGACGACATTCACACCCTGATTATCCGTCAATCGGAGGGTTTCCTCTTCAAAGTCGCTCTGCGTATAGAGAATGATTTCATCGGCGCCTGCTTGTCTTGCGAGCGCGGCTTTCTCTTCCGTAGAAACGGTGCCGATGACCCGAGCGCCGGCACGCTTTGCCATCTGTATCAGGAGCAGACCGACGCCACCAGCCGCCGCATGGACGAGCGCGGTATCCGTCGGCGCGAGCGGATAGGTCGCGAAGGCGAGGTAATGGGCGGTCATTCCCTGCAACATCACCGCCGCCGCTTGGCGTGCGCTCACTTCGTCCGGCACCGGAACCAGCTTCTCTACAGGTACAACCGTGTATTCGGCATAAGAGCCCTGATGCGTGGCATAAGCGACGCGATCCCCCACTTCGAGTTCATCCGTCGCCGATCCGACCGCGTCCACGACTCCTGCCGCTTCCATTCCGGGCGTAAGCGGCAGCGTTCCGGGATACAATCCTTTGCGATGATAACAATCAATGAAGTTTAGCCCGATGCACTCGATTCGGACGCGCGCCTCCCCCGTGCCCGGTTCGGGTACGGGCGCGTCTTCGTAGTTCAGGGCTTCCGGATCTCCAAATTCATGGACTCGTACTATCTTCATGTTTTCACTCTCCCATAGAGATTAAATTATACCTTGTGTTGGCTAATATTGCGCTTTTTTCCCAGCAATACTGGTTTCGAATAGGACTTACGCCGCACCAGCAAGTCGCGACCTGGAGATCGCTCCTACAAGAGTTGAAATATCGGTGCGGTTGGAAACCCAGCGGATCTCTATCGCACTCATTATTCATTCGCTTGATCCTACGGACTAGATGCTTGAAAACACGCAATTCTCGGCAGCGCAAAGTATAAATTAAGCGTTTTTAGGGCGAAAGTCTCACGGTTTTCTCGCCAAGTGTTTAACATAGGTTTCCACCTGCGGGATTTCTATCGCACTCATTATTCATTCGCTAAGTGTCGGGCGTCAGGCGTCGGGTATCGGCGGTTAACATTGTCTGAACTGTGATTTATGTGATTAAGTGATGGACTATGATTATCAGTCTTTAGTTGAACGTCATGTGTAGGGAACAACGATCGTTGTTCCCTACAGAAGCGCGTAAGTCCTTATGCCGATGCTGTAAAGCTAGATTGATACCGGAAAGAAACCGAGTTTTGAGGAAAAAACTCGGTTTCGGTTGAACCATATACTTAGCGAATGGACCACTTAATCAATGCGCTTGCATGTCAGAGAAGCAGTCTCAGACAGATAGCGACTTGGGTTTGATGAAGCCTGCCAGGACTTCACCAACCGATGGCGTACCCGTTCACGCGCGGATCGGATCCGCCGATGAGAGCGCCCGATTCGGGGTGGCGGATAATGACTTGCGCGTTTCCGGCGCCGCCCCAGTCGCCCAAAATCTCAAGTTCATGTCCTTTTCGCGCAAGCCCCTCTCGCGCCTCTCGAGAGAATCGACTTTCCAACTGCAGGTTATTTGAGCAGGTGTGCGGGACTGTCGACTCCATCGGGTTTTGCAAGCTGCGCCAGCGCGGCGCTTCAACCGCCTCTTGCGGGTTCATGCCGAAGTCGATGACATTCGTAATGAGTTGAAGATTGGTTTGCACTTGCGTATCCGCTCCCGGTGTGCCGCAAGCGAGAAACGCCCGGTTATTTCGCGTGACGATGACGGGATTCATCGTGTGACGCACGCGTTTCCCCGGCATCAGGCAGTTCGGATGGTCCTCCTCCAAGTGCCAGTATGTCATGCGATTGTTAAGCAACACCCCGGTATTGCCGGCGATTAAGCCCGATCCGAATCCCATCTGTATGCTCTGCAGCATGGAGACGACATTCCCCCAGCGGTCCGCGACGCAGAAGCAGGTGGTATCTCCAAACAGATCGGGACTGCCGGCAGGCACGTCGACTGCCGCTCGATCGGGATCGATCCGCTTTGCCTGCGCGGCGGCGTACGCTTTCGACAACAGCTCCTCAATCGGGATATTCACCCAGTTCGGATCCGCCATGAATTTTTCCCGGTCGGCAAAACCGAGTTTCTTCGCTTCGACCATCAGATGGACGCATTCCGCCGTGTTATGCCCAAACGCCGCGAGATCGAACAGTTCGACAATGTTCAGCTCTTGGAGCAGGATGTGCCCGCTAGAATTGGGGGGCATTTCATAAACTTCGCAGCCGCGATAATCGATATGGATGGGATCATCCCAATGCGCGTGATATTCGGTGAAATCCTTCTGCGTAAAAAGACCGTCGCACGTCTCGCTAAACTTGATGATTTCTCTGGCGATGTCGCCTTCGTAGAAAGCGCCGCGTCCTTCGGCGGCGATTTTTCTCAGGGTGTTGGCGAGATCTTTGTTGTACAACATCTGTCCGGCGCCGACGGGTTTGCCGTTATCGGTGAAGACGGCTCTCGAGTATGGGGTTTCGTTGAAAAGCGGTATTCCACCTCTGAGCGCCGCCGCCAGATTGTCTCCGACGGGAAAGCCGTTTTCGCACAGCGAGATTGCCGGCTCGAAAACCTGATCGAGTTTCAAGGCGCCGTAACGGTCGTGCGCCAACAGCCAACCGTCGACGATTCCGGGCACGGAGACGCTCCGAATGCCTCTCATGGGGATCCCGCCGTCCTTGAGATACAGTTCGCGAGTGGCGGCGTAGGGCGCGGGGCCGGTTGCGTTCACACCGGTCACCGAGTCGGATTCCGCCCGGTAGATCATGATGAATCCATCGCCGCCCACGCCGGAATTTGCCGGGTCAACGACGCCGAGCGCCGCCGCGGTCGCGATGGCGGCATCGACGGCGTTACCGCCCGCCATCATGGCTTGGATGCCGGCTTGCGAGGCGAGCGGATGCGCCGACGCCACCATGCCGGTCTTTGCCATTACCGGCGCGCGAAAGGCTTCGGATCTAATGCCGTGGGGAGATTGCATAAGCCGTTTTTTCTCCATAGTTATGTGAAAAGCCGGGAGCGTGCGTAAGCTCATACGATTTCAAAATCTAAATGCTACAGTCAATCGGAGGCGCTCAATGAATTGAGCAACTACAAACGCCCGATGAATCGGGCAACTACAGACTGCCGGTTCTTGTAACGTATAGATTCGGAATTAGTATGAGATATACCGGCATTCGTAGGGGCGAGGTTGCCTCGCCCAATGGGTTGGGGAACCCAACCTCTACGAAGGATTATGCGTCTGTGCAGCGCGCTTATGCGATTTCAAAATCTAAATGTTACAGTCAATCGGAGGCGCTCAATGAATTGAGCAACTACAAACGCCCGATGAATCGGGCAACTACAGACTGCCGGTTCTTGTAACGTATAGATTCGGAATTAGTATGAGATATGCCGGCATTCGTAGGGGCGAGGTTGCCTCGTCCAATGGGTTGGGGAACCCAACCCCTACGAAGTATTGTGCGTCTGTGCAGCGCGCTTATGCGATTTCAAAATCTAAATGTTACAGTCAATCGGAGGCGCTCAATGAATTGAGCAACTACAAACTGCCGGTCCCTGTAACGTATAGATTCGGAATTAGTATGAGATATGCCGGCATTCGTAGGGGCGAGGTTGCCTCGTCCAATGGGTTGGGGAACCCAACCCCTACGAAGTATTGTGCGTCTGTGCAGCGCGCTTATGCGATTTCAAAATCTAAATGTTACAGTCAATCGGAGGCGCTCAATGAATTGAGCAACTACAAACTGCCGGTCCCTGTAACGTATAGATTCGGAATTAGTATGAGATATGCCGGCATTCGTAGGGGGAGGTTGCCTCGCCCAATGGGTTGGGGAACCCAACCCCTACGAAGTATTGTGCGTCTGTGCAGCGCGCTTATGCGATTTCAAAATCTAAATGTTACAGTCAATCGGAGGCGCTCAATGAATTGAGCAACTACAAACTGCCGGTCCCTGTAACGTATAGATTCGGAATTAGTATGAGATATAGGCATTCGTAGGGGCGAGGTTGCCTCGCCCAATGGGTTGGGGAACCCAACCCCTACGAAGGATTATGCGGCTGAGCAGCGCGCTTATGCGATTTTAAAATCTAAATGTTACAGTCAATCGGAGGCGCTCAATGAATTGAGCAACTACAAACGCCCGATGAATCGGGCAACTACAGACTGCCGGTCCCTGTAACGTATAGATTCGGAATTAGTATGAGATAAACCGGCATTCGTAGGGGCGAGGTTGCCTCGTCCAATGGGTTGGGGAACCCAACCCCTACGAAGGATTATGCGGCTGTGCAGCGCGCTTGTGCGATTTCAAAATCTAAATGTTACAGTCAATCGGAGGCGCTCAATGAATTGAGCAACTACAAACTGCCGGTCCCTGTAACCTATAGATTCAGCATTAGTATCAAAGGTTAATTTTGTTTTGACATCCAGTCATTTTAGGTGTATCCTATTGACTTGGCTCATGCCAAAACTAACGTGCAGAGCGACTCGAAGGGTCCGAGTTTTCAAGAAAAAACTTTGGTGTCATGCGCATATTCTTAACGTGAGCGATTGCCCTCAATCAGGATGGTAAATTCACCTCGCGGCGGCGTCGCCTGAAATTTCCGTATTGTCTCGCTTACAAGCCCGCGGAAAATCTCCTCAAATTTTTTCGTCAATTCGCGGGCGACGACGATATTTCGATCGCCGAGTATTTCTATCGCGTCTTGGAGAAAAGACACTATTCGGTGCGGCGATTCGTAAAAGATGAGCGTCCGTTTTTCTTCGATCAGTTCGATCAATTGCCGTCTTCGTTTTCCCGATTTTGGAGAGAGGAATCCTTCAAAGACGAAAGCGTGCAACGGCAGCCCGGACACCGAAGCCGCGGCGATGCAAGCGGTCGCCCCGGGAATCGGGGTCACGGGGACATTCGCCTCAATGCATTGAACGACAAGTGTGTGTCCCGGATCGGAAATGGTCGGTGTCCCGGCTTCCGAGACCAAGGCGATTGATTCACCGGCCTTCAAACGGGCAATTAGTTTTTTGCATCTAGTCGCCTCGTTACCGCCAAAGTAACTCGTGAGCGGCGTGCGGATATCGTAGCGGCTTAGCAACTTGCGCGTGCGGCGGGTATCCTCTGCCGCGATCAGATTGACCTCCTTGAGGATGCGGATGGCGCGCAGGGTAATATCCTCCAAATTGCCGATTGGGGCGCTAACGATGTATAGAACACCGTTCTCTTGATTGTCGTCTGCAGGCGTTTGTGCTGTCATGGCAAGTGAAAGGGAAAGCAACGGGATACGCGGATCGAAGGGACATTACGTATTATAACGCTCATATCGAAAAAGTGCAATCGGTTTCGACGTGGAAGACTTGGAAGAATGGAAGGAGGGAAGACGGGAAGGGTGAAAAATTTCCGTCCACCATAAGGATCAAGTTAAGCGTTTTAAGGCGTATGTTGCGCCGATTCAATGCCTTAAATGGCACTGGTTTCCGTAGGCGCCGGTGCGGTTGGAAACCGCACCTACGGTGTGGGGGGCGATAGAGATTTCTTCCCCACCCCATGGGGACTACGTTAAGAGTTTTGCTACGGGGAACACACCAATACTAGACGAAATCCCTTAACTTGATCCCTATGGGTGAAAAATTTCCGTCCGCTCATACCTCAAATCCAGATGGATACATAAAATCCGGTGGATACGTCAATATAGTGGCGCAGTGTTGGGTTTCGCTGAAAAGTTAGATGCGATTCCCCTGACGTGGAAGAATGGAAGGAGGGAAGGCTGTGATGCGATGGCGCCTAAGATGCGAGTAGGGCGGAAACCGCATCAATCTCCTCCCCATTATGGGAATTTTGCGCCTGTTGGCGGCAATATCGTTAAAGAAACCCGCAGATTTCAATTTATTCGTGAAAATTTGTGTTGATAAGGGTTGCTAACTTGGGTTATAATATTGTATCGTTTATATTAGGGTATCCTCATAATAGAATTGGGTACGATAGAAAACTGTCGTGTTATGCGCCGATTTCATAACACGCTCTACAAATTTACTACCATTTCTTGAAATGACATGTTTATCGCAACATTTCTTGAAATGACCAAACAGATTATGAAAGGTGAAAATTTGATGAAGAACCAGATAGTTAAGCGCGGGTCGCTTTTCTCACTTGCCGCCGTTTTGATGATGTTGTTCGCTCTTCAGGGGATAACATACGCTCAAACGACTGTTTCAGTAAGTCCGGCGGAAATTACATCCCCGGATGTCGGAGGGCAAATCGACATCAGCATAAATATTGCCGGAGGCGCCAATGTTGGCGCGTACCAATTTACCTTGAATTACGATTCGAGCGCCCTAACCTTAGTCACACTGGCGAATGCGGATTACCTGCCAGCGGGCGCTTTCGTTGTTCCCCTAAGTCCGGCGATTGAGGACGCGCAGGGTCAAGTGAAGCTTGCCGCGACAGCAATTGGCGCGTCTTCGGATGGCGACGGGACACTTGCCACCGCGACATTTGAAGTCGCGGAAGTTATGGATTCAAGCATAACTCTCTCAGAGGTTTTGGTTTCAGATGCCGCTGCATCGGCAATAGCGGTTACAGTGGAAGGCGGCGCTGTCTCCGGCGGTGCGTCCGCTGATGATGGCACTACCGATGACGGTACGACTGACGACGGTACTACCGACGATGGCACCACCGCCGATGACGGTACGACTGACGACGGTACTACCGCCGATGACGGTACGACTGACGACGGTACTACCGCCGATGACGGTACGACTGACGACGGTACTACCGCCGATGACGGTACGACTGACGACGGTACTACCGCCGATGATGGCACTACCGATGACGGCACTACCGCCGATGACGGTACGACTGACGACGGTACTACCGCCGATGGCACCACCGCCGATGACGGTACGACTGACGACGGTACTACCGCCGATGACGGCACTACCGACGATGGCACCACCGCCGATGATGGCACTACCGATGACGGCACTACCGCCGATGACGGTACGACTGACGACGGTACTACCGCCGATGATGGCACTACCGCCGATGACGGTACCACCGACGATGGCACGACCACAGATGATGGCACGACCGCCGACGACAGCACGACCGACGACGGCACGACCACAGATGATGGCACGACCGCCGACGACGGCACGACCGCCGACGACGGCACGACCGCCGACGATGGCACGACTACCGACGACGGTACGACCACAGATGATGGCACTACCGCCGACGATGGCACGACTACCGACGACGGTACGACCACAGATGATGGCACTACCGCCGACGATGGCACGACTACCGACGACGGTACGACCACAGATGATGGCACGACCGCCGACGATGGCACGACTACCGACGACGGTACGACTGACGACGGTACTACCGATGATGGCACCACCGCCGACGATGGCACCACCGCCGATGATGGCACTACCGATGACGGTACTACCGACGATGGCACCACCGACGATGATGGCACTACCGCTGATGATGACACCACGGCGGACGATGACACGACTGCGGATGACGACACCACCGCTGACGATGACACGACTGCGGATGACGACACCACTGCGGATGATGACACCACCGCTGACGATGACACCACGGCGGATGACGACACTACCGCTGACGATGACACGACTGCGGATGATGACACCACGGCGGATGACGACACCACCGCCGACGATGACACCACGGCGGATGACGACACCACCGCTGATGATGACACCACCGACGACGATGACACCACGGCGGATGACGACACCACCGCTGATGATGATACCACCGCTGACGATGACACGACTGCGGATGACGACACCACGGCGGACGAAGGAATGGCATCTTTCTCCATGATGCTTGATATGGGGCTCAACATGATTTCTCTGCCGCTGATGCCCGCGGAAGCGTACACCGCACAATCGCTCGCCGACGCCGTAGGCGCCACAGTCGTAATCAAACTTGACACGGCGAATCAGAAATTCGTCGGCTTCACGGCAGGCGAAGGCGGCGCCGGATTCGCTATCGAAGGCGGCAAAGGTTACATCGTCAATACACCTGAGGGCGGTTCCGTTACCTTCACGGGGATGGCGTGGGATAATCAACAGGTCGCCACGGCACCGGGAATCGGCGCCTTCAGAAACGCCTGGGCATTTGTCGTGAGCGGCAGTTTGCAAGATGCCGATCCGCATACCAACTACACCTTGGTAGCCAAGAACCTGCGCACCGGCGCGATTGCAACCGAGCCAATCTCGAAGGCAAAGTCGCGTTCCGCCGCCGTTTGGGCTGATCTCAATCGGAACAGTGTCATAGAGGCTGGCGATCAGTTGGAAATCGTCGTGCTTGATGATAGCGGTAATATCGTTTCGGGGCCGTTTACGCATACCGTTGACGTTGCCGACATCAGAAACGCGCTACTGCGTCTGACGCTGGTGGTTGGCGATGTGCATCCGGAGCAAACGCGACTGGCGCAGAACTTCCCCAATCCGTTCAATCCGGAGACGTGGATGCCGTTCCAGCTTAGCGAGTCCAGTTTCGCTTCCATTCAGATTTATAGCACCACCGGTCACCTTGTACGGACGCTTGATCTGGGTATGAAACCGGCCGGTTTCTACATGACGCGCTCGACCGCGGCGTATTGGGATGGACGCAACGACGCCGGAGAGCACGTAGCTAATGGCGTTTACTTCTACACGCTGAAAACTGACGATTTTGCGGCTACGCGCAAAATGCTGATTTCCAAGTAAGCGAAGTAGACCGACCCTAACAAAAACGCCCCGCTTAAACTGACAACTGCCAGTTTGAGCGGGGCGTTTTTTGTGGCATCAAGTAGGCGTCACACAACAAGCGCGCTTCGCGTATCCTGTAGGAGCGATCTCCCGATCGCGACTTGCGCGCAGTGCGCCTCCTACTTAATTTTCAAACAGGCTCTAAATGGTGTATTTGCCAAGTGTCGGGTGGCGGTGGTTAAGGTTGTCTGAACTGTGATTTATGTGATTAAGTGATGGACTATGATTATCAGTCTTTAATTGCCCGTCATGTGTAGGGAACAACGATCGTTGTTCCCTACAGAAGCGCGTAAGTCCTTATGCCGAGGCTGTAAAATTACATTGATACCGGAAAGAAACCGAGTTTTGAGGAAAAAACTCGGTTTCGGTTGAACCATATACTTAGCGAGTGAACCACTAAATCAATGATATGACCATTCTCGAAGCGATTCTACTCGGCATTGTACAAGGGTTGACGGAATTCTTGCCGGTGAGCAGTTCCGGACATCTGGCATTGATGGGACATTTTCTGGGCTTGAGAGAACCGCAGGTGTTTTTCGATGTCATGTTGCATCTCGGCACGCTCGGCGCGGTGGTTATCGCGTATAAACAACCGATTCGGCAACTTGTCGAGGCGGGACTGTCGGCTGTCGCGAATCCCCGGTTTTACCGACGACCAATCGCCTTCATCAACGGTTCCGCCGACCTCAAGTTAATTTGGTTTATCCTGATCGGCTCGGCGCCGACGGGAGCAATCGCTATCGCGTTTAAGCAACAACTTGAGGCGCTCTTTGTCAAGCCGACGGTCGTCGCGGCGATGCTGATAACTACAGGGGCAATCCTGCATCTGCCGCGGCTGCGGCGACACGCGACTCGCGAAGACTGTCCCGTGCGTTTCTGGCATTCGCCGCTTATCGGAATAGTTCAGGGGTTAGCCGTCACGCCCGGCATTTCACGCTCCGGCGCCACCATCTCAACCGCGCTTCTCTTGGGGGTCGCTCCGAAACAGGCGGCGCGATTTTCATTCCTTCTCTCGATTCCCGCAATTCTCGGCGCTGTATCGCTCAAACTCAAAGACGCGGCAACGATGTGGGTTGATCCGATGCCAATCGTTGTTGGCACACTGACATCGTTCCTGGTCGGGTACGCGGCGCTTCGCCTTCTGCTAGCGATGCTCGATCGGGGAAAATTATCGGGGTTCTCGTATTACTGCTTCGGGGTTGGCGTCACGGTATTGATTTTCAGAATGCTATAAGCGGGAATGGAAGGATGGAAGTACGGAAGGATGGAAGGGTGGAAGATGGAGAAAGACAGTGGCTCGCGGGCAGTTTGTAGGGTGGGCATTGCCCACCACCATAGGGATCAAGTTAAGCGTCTGGCGGTAGGTGCGGTTGGAAACCGCGGGGATCTCTATCGCACTCGCTATTCACTCGCTTGATCCTACGGCGAGCGCATGTCACAATCGGGAGATCGCGGAGATCTCTATCGCACTCGCTATTCACTCGCTTGATCCTACAAAAGACGCAATTTCTGACAGCGCGCAGTATAGAATAAAGTTCTATCTGCTCATAATCTCGCGTATCTTTACCAAGAATCGCGGCACTTTCCCTTCGGTCATTCGGCGCATCCAAAAATCGGGCGCGGTGGGAGCGTCATCCCAGGTAGCCTCGGTGTTGTAGAGAAAATAAACGTCCCACGGCATGTCCCGCGTGCCAAGCGCAGGTTTCCATAACTTTCCGGTGAATCGCTCTTTGTCCCAATAGTGGCGAATCCTAACGTCGTCAAATTCATCGGCGCGATTTTCCGCCGCGCCGCGGTTGTCACTACGCAGCACCGGTTGCCAGATGACATATACGGCGGGATAGTCATCTGAAGATTCATCAACAACTCTTTTGATTTCGGAGACCCCCCGACGGCATAGCGGTCAGTTCGGGGACACGAGCGCCACGATGCGGACGCGTCCAACCTCGCGCATGAAAGCGGCTTTAAGTTTCTCCCAATCGTTCAGGTCTGTCAGGTTCGAGGCTTCGATGACCTCACTTTGCTGTCCCTCTCGAGACGGTTCGTCGCCACTCTCGGTGATATCGTCGTCGGGACCGTTCCGCGCCGGAATCACGCCCAATTGTTCCAGCAACGCGATGCCGTCCAAATGTCCCCAGCGTTCACTGATTTTCTCACCAGCGAACGCGTAAATCTCGATTGCCGCGATGTCAATCTGCTTGCCGGTAGGCTGAAACCCCAGAAATTCACCGCGATGGGCGCCTCTCATTCGGATACGAGCCGCCACTCTATCTTCACCCACAATCAAATCTTCAAGCTCGACATTCAGGTCCGGGAAAGCGGCGCGAAAAACGTTTGAAGTGTGTTTTAACCCTTCGATTCCGGAGGCCGATTTCGGACTGACGGGGTTGTGGTCAACGTATTCGGGAACGATGAAATTTCGCGCTTCGGTTAGATTCGGCAGATTGAATACCGCGTCATAGAACCCCTCAAGGATGGGTTTGTATTCAATCCCCGACGCTGAAGCCTCCCGACTAGTTGCGTCGCTTTTGGTTGTCGCTCCCGATTCCCTGCCGAAAGGTCCCGCCGTGGCGAGTGTGATTAGGGTTATGCCTATCACCAGCAATCTGGACAATCGAACTGCGGTAGAGTTACGCGCCATGCCAATCCCTCTTCGATGCTTTTTGCCTTCGTTTCACGACAATAGAATATTCTTCACTTCATAATACTCCATAAGACACGGCGGTGTCTACACTAAAATTAGGAAATATCATTCGATGAATGGAAGGATGGAAGGCGGGAAGGGTGAAAATTTTCGATCCAGCCATAAGTCAAACCAGATGGATACATAAAACCTGCCGGATGCCTCAATACAGTGGTCGCAGTGTCGGGTTTCACTACGATTTCGGGGGCTTTTAGCGGTATCGTATCGGGGCGCGGTTATCCTATGGGCGGGTCGTTCTTGATGTGCCGTTCAACCCAACCTACGGATTATCGCTGAAAAGTTATACGAATTCAAAATCTAAATGTTACAGCCAATCGGAGGCGCTCAATGAATTGCACTACCACAGGGATCAAGTTAAGCGTTTTAGGACGCAAGTCATGCGGTTTTCTCTCGGCAAGCGCTTGACACAGTTTCCCACCTGTCGCCCCTCTGGGGCTTTGGAATTTGGTGTGTCCACGTTTCTACAAACCTGTCGCCCCGCTGGGGCTAAAAGACTCACACAATCAAGGAGGCGCAACATCATGTTTGCCCCTACTGGCTTGAGGGTTCACAACGGACAACTTGACTAAATAATAGATAAATGCCCTTAACTCGATCCCTATGCGTGCAATGAATTGCACTACTACAAACCAACGGTTCTTGTATACTTTGCGCTGCCGAGAATTGTGTGTTTTCAAGCATCTGGTCCGTAGGTGCGGTTTCCAACCGCACTTGCCGGGAACACACGTCGCGACCTGGAGATCGCTCCTACAAAAAGACGCAGTTTCTAACAGCATGGAGTATAACTTATAGATTCGGAATTGGTGTTAGATGCGTTTCCCCTGTAGATTGCTCCAAAAATTCTTGACAAAGATCGGCTCAAGTGCTATGCTCTGTTTCACGCATCACCTTCGAGGACTGGGTATGGGCTGGGAAACATTGGGTTTGGACGCTTGGGTAACGCTGGCTATCGTTGCAGTCGCGCTCAACTTGCTAATTTTCACGCGTATCAGCCCCGATGCCATCCTTCTCGGCGGCTTGATCCTGTTATTGACAACAAGGATTCTCACGCCCGCCGAAGCCCTTTCGGGGTTCGCCAACCCTGGCATGATTACGATTGGCGCGCTTTTCGTCGTGTCCGCGGCGCTCCGCGAAACGGGTGTCATTAGCCTGATTGTTCGGCGTTTACTGGGACGCCCCGAATCGCTCGCGGCGGCGCTGCCGCGCGCCGTGTTGCCCGTGGCGGCGATCAGCGCGTTCTTGAACAACACCCCCGTGGTCGCGACGCTTTTGCCCGCGGTCGACGAGTGGGCGAAACAAAATCGTCTGGCGGTGTCCAAACTGCTGATACCGATTAGTTACGCCGCGATTCTCGGAGGCATGTGTACGCTGATTGGCACAAGCGCCAATTTGGTGGTCAACGGCTTGCTGGTAGAGTGGGGAAAACCGAGTCTCGGGATGTTCGACATAACGAGGGTCGGGTTGCCATGCGCCTTAATCGGGATAATCTACACATTGACATTTAGCCGCTGGTTGTTGCCCGATAGGCGTCCGGCGCTTCGCCAAACAGACGATCCGCGAGAGTACACGGTCGAGATGCTTGTGGAAGATGGCAGTTCTCTCGCGGGCAAAACGATTGAGGAAGCGGGATTAAGGCATCTTGAAGGGCTTTTCTTGATGGAGATCGATCGCAACGGTCACGTGATGGCGGCGGTGGAGCCGCAGGAACGCCTTCGGGCAAAAGACCGTCTCATCTTCGTCGGGATTGTCGAATCCGTTGTCGATTTACAGAAAATACCCGGCTTGACCCCCGCCACGGATCAGATTTTCAAACTTGACACGCCGCGGTCGGAGCGGTGTCTTATCGAAGCCGTCGTCTCGAACACTTGTCCGCTCGTCAGCCAAACGATTCGCGAGGGGCAATTTCGATCGACCTACAATGCCGTGGTTATCGCTGTCGCTCGGAATGGCGAACGCCTTCGCCAAAAGATTGGCGATATCGTGTTGCGGGCAGGCGACACTTTACTGCTGGAGACTCATCCGTCGTTTGGAACGCAGCAACGAAATTCGCGAGACTTCTTCTTGGTAAGCCAAGTGGAGGATTCCAATCCGAGGCGCCACAGTCGAGCCTTTATCGCATCGGGGCTGCTTATGGGCATGGTCGCGACTGTGGTCATTCGCCCCGAACTTATGTTGAACGCCGCGCTCTTGGCGGCTTGTCTCGCGCTTCTCACGGGGTGCTGCTCGATAGGGACTGCGAGACGCAGCATAAATTTGCAGGTGTTGTTCGTCATTGCCGCCTCCATAGGAATCGGCAACGCCGTGCAAAACACCGGGATCGCGGGCGCGATTGCGCGATCGCTCATTGAGGTGGCGGGCAAAGAGCCGCTCGTCGCGTTGACCGTGGTATATGCAATCACCCTGCTGTTCACCGAAACCCTGACCAACGTCGCCGCCGCCGTGCTCGTTTTCCCCATCGCCATGGCGACGGCTGACAACCTCGGCGTGAACTACATGCCGTTCGTTATCGTTACAATGGTGGCGGCGTCGGCGAGTTTCGCCACCCCTCTCGGGTATCAAACCAACTTGATGGTCTACGGTCCCGGAGGTTATCGTTTCAGCGACTATCTGCGAATCGGGCTGCCACTGGATATATTGATCGGCGTCACGGCAATTCTCGTCACGCCCTTGGTATGGCGCTTTTGATACGGATTCAAAATCTAAATGTTACACTCGTCAAAAACGCCCGATGAATCGGGCAACTATACCTTGCGTTGGGCAATACTGCGCTTTTTTGTCAGCAATAATGGTATTGAATAGAACGTACGCAGCATCAGCAGGTCGCGACCTGGAGGTCGCGGGATCTCTATCGCACTCGCTATCCACTCGTTTGATCCTACAGTGGACGCACCGGTCGGAATCGGGAGATTCCTCTTACAGTATCAATATGTATACCTTAGACGCAATTTCTGACAGCGCGGAGTATACAATCACCCAATGCGTGTAACTCATTGATTTGGAATTAGTATGAGTAGGTGCAAGCAGGGAATAACGATCGTTATTCCCTACGAACCCTCGCATTACGAAGTCATTGCCAATATCATCATAATGGACTGTACCGCAAACAGCCAGTTTGCGGGCAGAACGATCACAATCTGACACATCGCGGTACGGCAGGCGTATGAAGTTGAACTTTCGGCTAATAGACCCTCTAATCGAGTTGGCGCTCGTCGAGGATGTCGGCTCCGGCGACATTACGACGGAATCTACGATTTCGAACGCTCAAGTCGCCAGAGGCGTTATTGTCGCGCAAAGCGGCGGCGTCATCGCGGGATTGCCGGTTGCGGAACGCGTTTTCGGAAAGATTGACCCGTCCCTTGAGTTCCGCTCCCTTGTCAAGGATGGCGAATCCGTCCAAGGCATGGCGCCTATCGCCAGCGTCGGAGGCGCGGCGGCATCAATCCTTACCGGCGAGCGAATCGTTCTCAACTTTTTGCAGCGCCTATCGGGTACGGCGACATTGACCGCGCAATTTGTCGCCGCTACCGCAGGATACCCCGTTAAAATTATCGACACTCGCAAAACAACCGCAGGGTGGCGAACGATTCAAAAATACGCTGTCCGAGTTGGCGGCGGATATAACCACCGCTTCGGACTCTATGACGGGATTCTGATTAAGGACAACCATATTGTCGCCGCCGGAGGAATCGCTCAAGCCGTGCGGCGAGCCCGATCCGGCGCGCCGCATACCTCAAGAATCGAGATTGAGGTCGAAACCTTGGATCAGGTAGAAGAAGCCCTGCACGCGCACGCCGATATCTTGCTGTTCGACAACATGCCCGTGGACTTGATTGAGGCGGCGGTCGCGAAGGTTGCCGGCAGGGCTGTCACGGAAGCGTCGGGCGGAATCACGTTGGAAAAGGTTGAAGCGGTCGCGGCGTCAGGTGTAGACCTAATTTCAGTCGGCGCGCTAACGCATTCGGCGGCGCCACTGGACATTAGTCTGGACCTGGAGCTTGGTTAACGACGGAGAAGTTATCGGCAAGCGCGTGTGATCGGGCACCGGTTGCCTCGCTCAAGATTGATTCAGGAACGGGAAGGAGTCTATCGAATCACACATGCAAGAGTTCTTGGGTCGATCCCTCAGCCGAAAACATATCACGCGCGGATTCGTGTTTTTCGGACTTTGTACGGTAATCGGATTATGCGCCAGTTTTTTGTGGAGTGACACGACATACATCGGCGCGGACCTTAGATCTTTGCAGGGAAAATTTTTCCTTCTCGCGGCGCTCTGCATGCTGTCGGATTGGCTATTGGGGGGGGCGCGTATGCACATATTCTGCCGACAGATGACAACCGGCCTCTCGTTCCGCGACAGCGTTCGAGCATATTTGGCGACTATCTGCGTAGGCGGCATTACCCCCTTTCAGACCGGCGGCGTGGGTCACATGTATATTTACAGTCGCGCCGGGGTGCCGGTAGCCGGCTGTATCACCGCCGGGATCATCAGTTTTACCGGGACGCTGATGTTCCTGTTCCTTTCCGCCGCTTATGTCGCTTGGCAAGCGCCGGCTTTCGTACCGAAGGGAATCACGCTTGTCAGTCGATACACGCTGTTGATGTTCGCTCTATTCCTCTCGTTTTTTCTCCTCATGGCGGTGAAACCGAAAGTGTTCCTCATTCCGCTGACGCTTATCCGGTTTCCCGACCGACGGGGATTTCATGTCGCCACGAGGATTCTCAATCAACTGGTCACGACGCTTGACAAACTCATTACGGAACACGCCACGTTCACTCGCATGTTTATCACCGACCACAAAGGGGTCTGCGCGCTCAGTGTTCTGCTTACGGCCGGCATTTATGCGAGCCGTTTCACAGGCGGATATATCATCGTTAGGGCGTTGGGCGGAGACGCGCCTTTCTGGCACGTGATAGCCGTACAGTCAATTCTGCACTTTGTCACGCTGTTCGCGCCCAGTCCGGGGGCAAGCGGAATTGCCGAAGTCTTGACCGTTATTTTTATGGGAAAACTATTGGTCGGACACACGGGCGGATTATATTCGTTACTGACTCGGTTTTTCACGACCTACTGCGGCGTTGTGGTCGGAGGGATTGTTTTGGTGTCCCAGCTTGCGAAGGATTTGGACTGGGAATCCGACAAGGAATCGCAAACGAAGAAGCCAATATAGGATTTGAGCAGGCATAGGGAGTCGCGATTCGGAGATCGCCCCCACCGAAGTAAGGGTATCGGCGCGGTTGGAAACCGCACCTACCACGGTTTAGGAACCGCATACTTTTGGCGAGCGAACCACGTGTCTCCCGAAGCGCCAGATTTGTGATGGAATCGAAAGTTGAACCCCCATGCGAGCGTTAGTGACCGGCGGCACCGGCTTCATTGGCAGCCATTTGGTAGAACTGCTAGTGAATTGCGGTTATCAGGTAACGTGCACGGTTCGGAAAACCAGCAATTTACGGTGGCTTCAGCCGCTACTTGGCGGCACATCGCCGCGAATTCAACTGGTGACTGCCGATTTTAGCGACCCCAATTCACCGATACCGTTGATGCGGGACGTCGACCTCGTGTTTCACCTCGCGGGCGCCACCAAAGCGCTCAATGCCGATGAATACCGTCGGGCAAATGCGGAGGCAACGAGGCGCTTGATTGAGGCGAGTCTGTCAGGAAACGGAAATATCACGCGCTTTCTCTATTGCAGCAGTTTGGCGGCGAGCGGCCCAAGCCCGGATGGCAGGCAAATATCCGAGGACACGCCGCCGCAACCGCTGACAGATTACGGAAGAAGCAAACTGGGGGGAGAGGAGATTGCCCGCGAGTATGCGGATCGATTGCCTATCACAATCATCCGCCCGCCCGCCGTTTATGGACCTCGCGACAGGGACATCCTTCTGTTTTTTCGGTGTGTCGGCAAGGGCATACTGCCGCTTATCGGCAATCCGCAACGCCAACTCAGTCTTGTGTACGTAAAGGACTTGGTTGACGGGATTCACGCAGCGGCGGTTTCCGAGCGCGCCGCGGGCGAAACCTACTTTCTCACCGATGGGGTCGTTCATACATGGCGGGATGTGGCGCAAGCAATCGCGGGGGAATTGGAAAAACGACCGCTTCCGCTGAGGGCGCCATTTTTCCTCTTGGATATTGTAGCCATTGTTGCGGAAGTAATTGCCAAGTTCACAGGCGAACCTGCCACCTTGAATCGCCAGAAGATGATTGATTTGAAACAACAGTATTGGATTTGCGATGACACGAAGGCGGTCAACGACATTGACTATCGCGCCGCATATCCGCTTGAAAAGGGAATCGAGGAGACCGCCCGTTGGTATTTGGATAACGGGTGGCTTTGAGATAAAGTTGCCAGGACTTACGCGGTACCGGCAGGTCGCTGCTATGAACGGGGCAAGATGCCCCGTCTACGGCACCAACCTACAGTTTCTGTCTAAGTCCTGAATCCCTTGGAGAATAGATGACGAGATGACGGCCGCACGCGTAGGCAGGGCATCTTGCCCCACCGCGCTAGAACCTTTAGATTTTCACCGTAGGGAACAACGATCGTTGTTCCCTACAGGAGCGCGTAAGACCTGCGCAAAGCATGACATTATCTACCAAATTATGAAAATATGAACTGCAAAGGAGATAACTTATGGGTATAACAGTAGCGCCTGGCGAAACGAAAATTGGATGGGTTGGCACCGGCGTCATGGGACGTTGGATGTGTCAGCACCTTATGGATTGCGGTTATTCGGCGACCGTGTACAACCGCACAAAGGAAAGGGCGCAACCGTTGATTGACGCCGGCGCCGCGTGGGCAAACTCCCCATGCGAGGTCGCCGCCGCGTCGGATGTCATTTTCACGATTGTCGGTTTTCCACCGGATGTTCGCGATGTCTATTTGGGAGAAAACGGTATCCTCAAGGAGACGAAGCCGGGCAATATTATCGTCGATATGACGACGACCGAGCCTTCGTTGGCAAAGGAAATATACGACCAAGCCAAAGCGCAAGGGATAGCGTCTATCGACGCTCCCGTTTCGGGCGGCGATGTCGGCGCGCGCGAAGCGCGATTATCCATTATGGTCGGCGGCGACGAGGACGCTGTTGAATCGGTTATGCCGCTCTTTGAGGCGATGGGCAAGAGTATCGTGCATCAAGGCGGAGCAGGCGCGGGTCAGCACACGAAAATGTGTAACCAGATTGTTGTTGCCGGAACCATGATTGGGGTTTGCGAGTGCCTTGTCTACGGTCACAAAGCGGGATTGGACTTGGAGACGATGCTATCGTCAATCGGCGGAGGCGCCGCGGCGTGTTGGACGCTCGACAACTTGGCTCCTCGAGTTCTGAAGCGCAATTTCGATCCGGGCTTCTTCGTCGAGCATTTCATCAAGGACATGGGCATCGCGCTTGATGAATCCAAGAAGATGGGGTTGAGCCTTCCGGGGCTCGCGCTCGTGCATCAACTCTACATTTCCGTGCAAGCGCAAGGGCATGGCCGCCTGGGAACCCACTCCTTGACGCTGGCGTTGGAACAGATGGCTGGCGGGAATACGGATTAGCCATTGACGGGAGAATTGATCTTGTGTTCTCGGCGCGTGGGGGTCAACGATCGTTGACCCCTACAGCCAATCCTTTACGCAAGTCCTCCCAAGAAGCCCTACGTTTTCAACCTGCTTTGCTAGGTGCGCAGCTGCCCGTTTCCATAGACGATGTATTTGTAACTCGTCAAGCCTTGAAGCCCCATGGGCCCTCGACAGTGGAGTTTCTGCGTGCTGATGCCGACCTCCGCGCCAAGCCCAAATTCGTAGCCGTCGGTGAAGCAGGTGCTCGCGTTGACGTACACCGCCGCCGAGTCGACCTCTTTGAGAAAGCGTTGCGCATTGGCGTAACTCTCCGTGACGATGGCGTCGGAGTGGTGCGAGCCGTAGGTTTCGATGTGATTGACCGCGCTGTCGAAATCCGGAACTACCCGGATCGACAATATCTCATCCAGATATTCCGTTCTCCAATCCTCCTCGGTCGCCGGTTTGGCGTCGGGACAAAGTTTCCGCGTTTCCTCGCACCCCCGCAACTCCACGCCTTTAGCCGCGAATTCTTCGCACATTGCCGGAAGGAATTTTGGCGCAATCGACTTGTGCACCAGTAGCGTTTCCATGGCGTTACATGCGGCAACTTTATATCCCACCTTGGCGTTGATGCAGATATCCTCCGCCATGTCAAGGTCGGCGGCATCATCGACATACACGTGGCAGATTCCGTCCGCGTGACCAACGACGGGGATATCGGAGGTCTTCATGATGTGGCGGATGAACTCTTGGCTGCCGCGCGGCACGATGAGATCGATATGATCGGACATTGAAATCATCTCCCGCACCGCTTGTCGATCCGTAATCTCGACAAACTGAATCGCGCCATCCACGCCTTCCCTTTCCGCCGCTTCGGTCAATATGTTTGCAAGCGCCGTGTTCGAGCGTATGGCTTCCGATCCGCCTCGCAGGATAACGCCGTTGCCCGACTTGACGCACAAAGCGGAGACCTCGACCGTGACATCCGGACGCGACTCGTAGATGACCCCGATAAGGCCGATCGGGACGCGCACCGTGCCAATCTTCAATCCATTCGGACGTTCACCCATTTGCGCAATCTCGCCGATGGGATCGGGCAACGCGGCAACCTGCCGCAGATTGTCCGCCATTCTCTCAATCTTTTTGTCGTCCAACGCCAGTCGACTCATCAGCGGCGCCGCAAGGCCGGTGTCGTGCCCAGCCTTCAGATCAACCTCGTTAGCGTCCCGAATTTTGTCTTTGAACCGAATAAGACTCTCTGCCATTGCGAGGAGCGCTTGATTACGGATATCGGAGGACGTTTTGGACAGTTTGCGCATCGCGCTTTTCGCTGCGCGCGCTTTGGATTCCACCATTTCGTGAATTGTTTGACTCACCTAGCTATCTCCTTATCGGATTTTTATCAGCATCTGATTATTCCACTCGTTACGGGAGCGCCTTCAATCAATGTTAAAACTTACGCAGCTCGGCTTGTGGGAGGGATCGCCCGGTCGCGACCCCCATAGGGATCAAGTTAAGCGTTTTTGGGGCGAAAGTCCCACGGTTTTCTCGGCAAGTGTTTAACAGACGTTTCCACCTGTCGCCCCTCTGGGGCTTTGGAGTGTGGTGTCTTCCACGCTTCTACAAACCTGCCGCCCCTCTGGGGCTAAAAGACCACACAATCAAGGAATCGCAGCATCGTGTTTGCCCCTACTGGCTTGAGGGTTTACAACGGGAAATTAGAAAATAATACGTAAATTCTCTTAACTTGATCCTAATGCGCGATGTTTCACGTCTGTCCCATTAGCGTCAGATTGTCTCGATGAATCACCTCTTCGTAATACCGCGCTCCGAGGATTTTTTCAATTTCGCCGGTCTGTTTACCGATGATTTTGGTTATGTCCGCGGTGTTATAATTCACCAATCCGCGTCCAAATTCATCCCGATTCTCATCAAGGCATGAAACCGTGTCGCCGTATTCAAACTCGCCTTCCACGCCGCGAATGCCTGAAGCGAGAAGGCTTTTTCCGCGATCCACAAGGGCAGTTCGCGCCCCGTTGTCTACAAGCAATATCCCCTTGGGCGGGCGCGAATAGGCGATCCACCGCTTTCGAGAGGACTTAGGCGTTTGCGGCAGAAAGAGCGTGCCCAGATTCTCGCCACTGAGAATGCGATTGACAATGTCGGGTTCTTTGCCGTCCGCCAGCGCCATCATCTCGCCCGACCCCGTGACGATTTCCGCCGCCTCCAACTTCGTGATCATTCCGCCCGTGCCGCCTTGGCTGCCGGCTCGGCCGGCCGCTCTCTTCATGTCCGCGGTGATAGCGAAAACCATATCAATCAACTCCGAATGCGAATGTTTGCGCGGGTCGGCGGAGAAGAAACCGGCTTGATCGGATAGAACCACCAGTAAATCGGCATCGGCGAGGTTGGTGACTTGGGCTGACAGCGTGTCGTTGTCACCGACTTTGATCTCGTCCACCGCCACCGTGTCATTCTCGTTGATGATTGGAATGGCGCCAAGCTGCAGCAGCGTGTTGAGGGTGTTGCTGATATGGGTGTAGCGTTTGCGATTGCTGAAATCCTCCTGCGTCAGGAGCATCATCGCCGCAATCTCGCCGTACTCTCGGAATCGATTCTCGTAAGCGTGCATGAGGCGGCTCTGTCCCACGGCCGCCGCCGCCTGCAGTCCTGGAATCGTCTGCGGCCGACTTGTACGCCCGAGCGTTCCTACGCCGGCCGCGATGGCGCCCGATGTCACAAGGATAACCTCCGTGCCCATCTTCTTGACACGCGCCAAATCGGCGACGAGTCTGTCCAAGGCCTCGTCGTTCAACTTGAATTCTCGCGAGATTGTACTGCTGCCGACTTTTACGACGACGCGCTTCACGCCCGATAGCCACTCGCTTCGACTAGCCGGCATCGATTCCACTTGTGCTGTACGCAAACTTGAATTCATCTATCTGGACGGTATCTCCCTCTTTAATTCCCGCCTTGCTCAGCGCGTTCATGAGTCCCATCTTTTTCAGTTTACGATGGAGCAGGATGAGCGCCTGATCGTTTTCCATGTCCGTCATCAAAACGGCGCGGCGCGGTTCGTCGCCAACGACGATAAAACTGTCTCCGCGCTTGGTCAATTCAAATCGCCCCCGCGGTTTGGCGGATGACAATTCCAACGGTTCGAACGGGGGTTCATGTTCCTTTTTCTGTTCATTCAGCTTTTGTAAACGCTGGTATGTCGCGCGAATCAGCCCTCCGATTCCCTCGCCGGTTAGGGCGGAAATCGGGAAAAGCGCGCGTTTCTTAAAGTAGCTCTTGATTCGCGGCAAGTTGGCTTGGGCATCGGGCATGTCTATCTTATTCAGCGCGATCAACTGCGGGAGTTGAATCAAACGTTCATCGTGCCCTTCCAGTTCGGCGTTGAGTTTTTCGTAGTCGGCTATCGGGTCGCGTCCGTCAATGGCGGCGGCGTCAATGACGTGAATGAGCATCTTTGTTCGCTCGATATGCCGCAGGAAATCGTGGCCCAAGCCTGCCCCTTCGTGGGCGCCTTCGATTAATCCGGGGATATCCGCCATCACGAAGTTGCGTTCGGCGTCGATCCGAATCACACCGAGATTGGGAGCGAGGGTCGTGAACGGATACGGGGCGATTTTCGGTTTGGCGGACGACACCCGTCCCAACAGGGTTGACTTTCCGGCGTTGGGGTACCCGACCAATCCGACATCCGCGATCAGCTTGACTTCCAATTCAATGGCGCGCTCTTCGCCGGGCTCTCCCTTCTCCGCCACGCGCGGCGTTTGGAAGATGCTGCTCTTGAAATGCGAGTTTCCTTTCCCGCCAATGCCGCCGCGAGCCGCGACGACGCGCTGCCCGGGCAGGGTCAGGTCGGCGAGAATTTCACCGTCTTCCGCATCCCGCACGATGGTGCCGCAAGGCACTCGGACGATGCGGTCGGCGGCGTCCGCGCCGTGCATCTCTTTTCCGGTGCCGTGCTTGCCATCTTCGGCGACTTGGAGCGGGTTGTGCCTCAAGTCGATTAACGTGCTCAACCCTTCGGCGGCTTCAAGGATGACGCTCCCGCCGCCGCCGCCATCGCCTCCGTTGGGTCCGCCGCGCGGCACAAACTTCTCCCGCCGGAAACTGATGCAGCCGTTACCGCCTTTTCCGCCTTTGACTTGGATTTTGGCTGTGTCTATGTTCATTGATGCGAAGCCTCCATGGGGAATGACGATGGTTAGCCCGCGGCGACATCTATGAATGCGACTGTTGACAATGGAGGCGGAACGACATCGCCATCTTCTCGCAAGCATTCAATATGGAATTGAATCGCTTCCGAAATCAGTTCCTCTACCTCGGTCTTCGTTTCCCCTATTGCAACGCAGCCGGGTAAGTCCGGCACATAAGCGCCGTAACTGGTCGCGCCTTTTTCGATGATAGCAAGGTATTGCATGGATTCCTCCAAGTTAGTCTTTAAGACCTGCCTGCTTGAGAACTCTGTTAAGCGTACCGACTGGCACATCCAACCCTAATTTGCCGGCGACGGTAACTGTCCCTAATTTGGTCGGATGTCGAAAGTGGCGGTGGCTACCCCGTGTCCGTACCAAATACCATCCATCTTTTTCAATCAATCGAATTAGGTTTCTAACCTTCATCATACAAATAGACTACCGGGGCTTGTCACCTTCCAGTTGATGATTTGTTCTCGCAACCACGCATAGCACTGCCTGTCAAACGCGCAATTGGTTCAATCGTCGGTTAGAATTCTTTTCGTTTGGTGGTACAGGTAAGTAGAAATAAATCTGATCGTGGATTAAGACTGCTTGAAATGTCCGCGCCCGCATACAATCACCTTATCGGGCTAGCCTGCAAGTCTAATCCGTCTCTTCCAAGTCGGTCAAATCTTCCACCCCGGCGATGTCTGCCAGCATTCGAGCGTATTTCCGTAATTCCGCTTGGAGCGAGGCAAGTTCTTTGCGGAAATCGGCGCGATCGGATTCACGCTCGAAGTCACCCGCAAGGCTCTTTCGATGCCACTTTGCCGTGAAGGGACGAATCACCTGGTTGAGAACGACAATCGCAATTTTCGCAAAGTTGATGCAATCCGGTCCCTGTTCCTTGATGACCTCTCTCGTGATTCCGAATAGCGAATAAACGCTATCCAATGCTGTTTGTTCATCGCCATGCTCGGCGGGCAGCGGTTGTGTCGTGATTCTTGTAAGCAATTCAATGTAGAGCGCCCAAGCGGCATCTTTATCGGCTGTTTTTGGCGTCCACTCCATTTGCAAAAAGGAAATCGTGAATTTCAGGCTTGTCATACCGGATTTTTCAAGGAATCTTGAGAGGTTCATTCGTACCACCTTTCACCAGAACGGTTATTTGCAAACGATGGGTAGGAATTGTCTGGATTAATCGTCTTTCGCCGATTGAAAGCTTCATGTATCCACGATTGCACGAGCTTTGGATTGTCGATCCAATTGTAAATCTTGGCGAATTCACATTCTATGTTATCGTGCAGTCTAGGAGGGATTGTATTAGGAGAATATTTGTTCGGCTCTCCGTGCGGTCTAGGATAAGTCGGTAGCAGGATCCCTAAAAGACCTGAACGGGGGTTGGATTTCGTTTTACGGATGCTTGCCCAAATCTCCCAATCCACGTGCTTTCTCTTCCATGTTTCCGTGCCTATCAAAACGACTGTCACTGTTGAATCTCGAAGATAGTCATCTCGGATTTTCTGGTGAACAACTTCCGTTTTAAGGTTTGAATCTATATCGCCAATTTGGACAGATCTCGATTCCAAAATGTCGTAAATATCCGAAAACAACTCTTCAAATAGGTCCCTATATTTTTGATCGTTCTCATGATGATAACTTACAAAGACATTGTGGCGATTATTCTTCTGATTTATTCCATACTGGGTACTCATGCTTTAATCTCCTCGTTTGAAACTTAACGAAAAAAATCCATTTCAGTCGTAACTTATTGAAATTCGCTGGTGATGCTTGCTCAATATAATTCGACTACTCCCAACTATCAGTGTCACCATAGGGATCAAGTTAAGCGTTTTAGGACGCAAGTCACGCGGTTTACTCTCGGCAAGCGCTTAACACAGTTTTCCACCTATGGGATCTCTATCGCACTGTTTGATGGTCGCGACTTGGAGATCGCTCCTACAAAAGACGCAATTTCTGACAGCGCGCAGTATAACTAGGCATTGTCGATTCTAGGTTCCAAAATGAGAATTGCTGTAGTCTAACTGAAAACTATAAAAAAAGCCCCGCACAAGGACGAGGCTTTGATTTATCGAAATCCGGGCTGAATCGCAGATTATAGAAATTCGTGGGTTAGGCGTAAGCGCTCATAATGCGGTTCAATCAAATCAAAGCACTTAGGTTGAACTGACGTTACTCAATTTCGTAGACGACCGTGACATGCACGGTTATAGTGAGTTCACCGGCTTCAATGGGGGTCGATGCGCGGAACCCGTCATCAGCCATCGCGCTGTCGGCATAGAAGATTGGAGAGTGTCCTCCGGACATTGCCTCTTTGATACTCACAGGTTTTCCAAGCCTGACACCGCTTGCATCCGCCAAGGTTTTCGCCATTGCCGCCGCAGCTTTTACCGCCAAGGCGCGTGCCTGCATCTGCAATGTCGTGGGGTCTTCAATCGTGAATTGAATAGAGTTCACAACGATAAAATCTCCCCCGGCTGCTGCGGCGTCGTCAATAATATCGCTCAGGCTCGAGAGTTCGCGCACTCTTGCGTTGACGGTATTGCTCACGCGGTAACCGCGAAGCACGCGACCATTATCGGTGTAGTCGTATTGGGGGTAAATACTGAAATTTTCGGTTTGAATGTCCTCTTCGGCAATGTCGTTCGCCTTCAAAGAGTCCAGCGCCGCTGTCATCGCGATTGCGGACGCCTCGCGCGCTTCCGCAACTGTTTTTTTCTCAACGGATACGCCCAAACTCAGTGTCGCTATGTCCGGTTCGCCTGTTATTGAACCGCTCCCTGTCACCTCGATACTTCTATCCTTCGGTGATTGTAGCAGCGGTATCACGCTTTGCGGTTCGCAGCCGGTGAGGGTTATCGTGATTAACGCACTCAGTCCCAAACACAAGAATTTTAATGTCTTCATGGTGGTTTTCCTTTGGCGCGATGGCCGTTCGGTCTTACAGTGTACGTTGAGACAGCAAAAAGAGCCTCCTCATTGTGCGATGCGACGAACAGCATCGTAGAGCTTGTTTGAATAATAGATAATCAAGATAAGTGAACGCTTCTGCGCTATTGAAGAAACCGAGTTTTCAAGAAAAAACTCGGTTTCATTGGATCGCAGGTTAGAAATTCGGGCGTTCGGGATAAACGCTCACTTTCCTGCGCATTTTGTCCTTCCGCTCAAACCATACATAGCCGTCAATGGTCGAAAAAAGCGTGTAATCGCTGCCGACGCCGACGTTCTTTCCGGCGTGGATATGTGTGCCTCGCTGCCGCACGATAATACTTCCCGCGGTCACGTAGTTTCCGGAAAAGCGTTTGACGCCGAGCCGTTTTCCGATGCTGTCGCGCCCGTTGCTGCTACTGCCGCCGCCCTTTTTATGAGCCATCTTCTTCCTCCGTATCTGGCGGGCTGCCCGCCCCCTGGATGTCGGTTATTTTCAACCTCGTAAATCTCTGACGATGTCCAAGTTTGCGCTTGTAGCCTTTGCGTCTCTTGGACTTGAAAACGATAATCTTCTTCTCTTTGCCCTGCTCGACAATCTCGCCAACGACCGCGCCGTTCGGGACATGGGGCTGCCCGACTTGGATACCGTCATCGCCGCCTCCGATTGCCAGGACATCCGAAAAGGTGACTTCTTCTCCCACGGGCGCCTCAATCTTTTCAACATCGATTAATGAACCTACTTCAACGCGATGTTGCTTGCCGCCCGCGGCAAATACAGCGTACATTTTTTCTCCTATATGATAATCAGTTTTGATTCCCTCGTTCAATTGCAGTGGGTATTGAACGGATGATTGCTACCGGAGCGCCCACTCAAACGTAAATATATCATAAATTGCGGGTGATTTCAACATTATTTTGAAAGTGAATTGAGATTATCGCGTTCAGTTTTGAGTGAACCGAAAGACAACCATTGCCCCCATAGGAATCAAGTTAAGCGTTTTCGGGCGCGAGTCACGCGGTTTTCTCTCGGTAAGCACTTATACTTCACGCTGCTGAAAATTGCGTGTTTTCACGCGTCTGGCGGGAGGTGCGGTTGGAAACCGCGCGGATTTCTATCGCACTCGCTATCCACTCGTTTGATCCCCGCCTACGGGGTTGTAGAACATTCTCCACATGGCGCTCCGCTGGAGCGCGAGAATTTGGACATATCGTATTCTATCCACATGTCGATCCGCTGGATCGAGGAAATTTACGCCGACACGAGTTGAATGTTACTTGTGGAAAGAATTATTCCGACAGGGATAATGGGATGCTATCAATGAACTCGTAGGGAACAACGATCGTTGTTCCCTACAGAAGGCGCCGCGAGGGGCGGCGTTCGACGTACTGCCGCGTGGTTAAAGACGCTTGTCGACCGGCTAATCCAGATAGATTTCGCGATTGGTGTCTTCGGCGACAATTTGATAATCCTCAAGATGCAGGTCCGCGTTCTCCTCGATTTTGATCTTGAGATTCATCGATCTCTCCAGTTGACCGACCTTGTTAGAGTCCTCGTCAAGCAGGCGCGAGGCGATGAGCTCATTCGCGACCACGCGAAGTTTCTTTTTCCGCGACTTCAGATGCGCCTTTTTTATCGACCGCAGCACGGAGATGGTAATTGTATCAAGGGATAGGATTCTTCCCTGTCCCTCGCAATACGGGCAAGATTCGGTAAGCAGCGACGACAAACTCGGACGAGTGCGTTGCCGGGTCATCTCCACCAGACCAAGTTCCGACACGTGCAGGATATTGGTTCGGGAGCGATCTCGCTTTAACGCCTCCTGCAACGCTTTGTACACCATCTTTCGGTGCTCGCGTTTATCCATGTCGATAAAATCGACGACAATGATTCCGCCGAGGTCTCTCAGGCGCATTTGCCGAACGATTTCTTCGACGGCTTCAAGGTTGGCGCTCAGAATGGTATTGTCCGGATCCGCCTTCCCGACGAACCGCCCGGTATTGACATCAATGGACACCATCGCTTCAGTCTGCTGAATGACGATGTGCCCGCCGCATTTCAGCCAGATTTTCTCGCTTAACGCTTTTCTGAGTTCCTTTTCTACGCCGTGCGCTTCAAAGAGCGGGGTTGACTTATCATACAGTTTGACTCGCGAACCGAGTTCCGGCAACCCCGACGTAAGATACTGTGTCGTCTCCTTGTACAACTCTTTGGAATCAAAGATTAACTTGGTTACGTCGTTCGTGAAATAATCCCGAACGATTCTTCCGACGAAGCCGAGGTCTTCTCGCACGAGGCTTCGAACCGACATCTTCTCGCCGCGCTCGCGAATATCCTTCCACAGGTCTACGAGGTAGCGGATTTCGGTAGAAAACTCCTCCTCGCTTTTTCCCTCCGCCGCGGTGCGAACGATAAAGCCGCCTTCGACTCCGGAACGCAGTTTTTGGGAAATATCCCGTAGCCGTTGCCTCTCAGCCGCGGATTCTATCCGGCGCGACACGCCGATATTCGACGAAGTGGGGAGATAGACAACGTAGCGCCCGGGCAAGGAGATGCAGCTTGTCACGCGAGGCCCCTTGGTACCGAGCGATTCCTTGACAACCTGCACCAGTAATTCTTGCTTCTTATGAACCAACTCACTGATGGAATAACGAGGCGCTTTCGAGCCTTTTCGAGGGGTAGGCTTTCCCGATCCCAAATTGAGTTTCGTCAGGTCCCTATCTATCTCATCCTCTACGTCCTCGACATCGTAGTTGATGTCCGAAATGTGCAGGAAAGCGTGTTTCTCCAGTCCAATTTCGACGAAGGCGCTCTGCATTCCGGGAAGCACATTCTCAACGCGCCCCTTATAGATGTTTCCTATAGTATGCTCATTGTTTTTGCGTTCAACATAGATTTCACTTAAATCGCCATCTTCAATGATAGCGCATCTTGTCTCATACTCATCATCGGAGATGAGAATTTCCTTTGGCATTGTCGCCTCCTAAATGCTGGTACGGGCTAAAAACCCGTCGCGGCGCTACCCGCAACGGGTCCGCCAATGGAGGCAACGAATACAACCGCCGATTGAATGCGGATCATCGGATGTTCTTCAATCGGCAAATGGCGCTCTGGCGCGAAAATTCGGTTCCGGCGCAACCGTCCGCGGAAACCGTCGTATTTTCATATCCAACTTTGGTTTAATCAATCCAGATGATTCACAAGCATCCCTTCACCTCGTCAAGACAACATCTATACTTCACGCTGTTAGAAACTGCGTCTTTTTGTAGGAGCGATCTCCAGGTCGCGACGTGCGTTCACGGCAGGTGCGGTTGGAAACCGCACCTACGGACTAGTGCTTGAAAACACGCAATTCTCGGCAGCGCAAAGTATATCTCAAAATCATAGACGAAGCCATAAGTACCATCCCTTGGCGTGATAGCCGCGAAACCTCTATCACTAAAAATGCTCAATACAGTAAGTTGTTCAAAGACGAAAACCACCATGCCCGAGTCGTAACAAGCATTGCATTCCACGTTAAGAGGGCGGTCGGTGTCAATTTTTCGGAATAGCCCGACCGAGCCGTCTCCCGGCAGGATTGGCTTGAGTGTACAATTCCACCGGAGATTGATTCGGCGCTATTCCGCTCAACGCGATGTCATTGTAACGACCGGCACAATCAACTCTCCCATCGAGATGCCTCCATGCTGAAATCCTCCTCGAAACTGCCGAGTGTATTCGTGGAACTGATTTGGATATACGAAATAGTAATCGTCTTTTGCGATAATATAGTTCTTGTTTGAACTCTCTGCCGGCAATTTAAACGACTTCGGCTGCTTGATGTGAACGGCTTGATCGTCGTCACACGCCAAGTTCGTGCCAACTTTGAAGCGCAGGCTTGTCGACGTCTCTCGATTGCCAAACGCTTTTGTCGGGCGGTTGCCGAGTACGGAGCCGTGGTCCGTGGTTAGCACAACAACGGCGTCTCGAGGGGCGATAATCTTCAATATCTCGAATAGAGCAGAGTGCGCAAACCACGATTTCGCCAAGGAACGAAATGCGGATTCATCTGGAGCAATCTGTTGAAGCACGTCTAACTGAGAGCGCTGATGGGTCAAGATATCAACGAAGTTCACAATCAGCGCGGATAGACTGATGCGCTCAAAAGATGAAACCTGTCGGATGTATTCGTTGCCTCCTTTGGCATCAAAAATCTTAAAATACCGCAAGCCAGGCTTGAGGCGCAACCCCGCGTTCCGCAGCTTCAGTTGCAGAAGTTGCTTCTCAAACCGATTGGTGCTTGTTTGATCTTCCGAGTTTTCCTGCCAATATTGTGGAAACTTTTCGGCGAGCTCCTGTGGAAACAGCCCGCTGAAAAGGGCATTGCGCGAGTAAAGTGTCGCGCTAGGTAAAATTGAGTAATAACAGCTCCGATCAATATGGTAATACGGCTGTAGCAACGGTTCGATTGCCAGCCAATGATCGAGCCGCAAACAATCAACAACAATAAAGTAGACCTGTCTATTTTTGCGAAGGTGGGGAATAACAAACCGGTCGAGAACGTCAACCGACAGCATCGGCGCGTCCTCTCCCCTTATCCAACGCGGATAGTTCTCCGAAACATAATCGGAAAATAGGGCGTTACACTCCTTTTTCTGTTCCAAGTGAGTCTCTTCAAGCCCGGTTTCGCCCAGCAGGTCAAATTCAAGATCCCATTCGACCAGTTTCTGATGAATGTCCGCCCATTGGCGCCAATCGGGCGAGGAATCTTTGATAAGACGAATCTGATTGAAGTCTTGCGTATACTTGTGCGGAACCTGCTCTTCGATAATCTTTGCCTGATCCAAGACACGCTTGAGTGTCGAAGCAACCTGAGCGCCGCCGATGGGTTTGACAAGAAAGTCGCTAATCCGTTTTCCCAGCGCCTCATTGATTAACGCGTCCTCCTTGCACTGCGTCACCATAATGAGCGGAATCGCGGAGTCAAGCTCGCGAACCCGAGCGAGGACGGACATCCCGTCCTGTCCGGGCATCATCTGATCCAGCAAAATGGCATCATACCGAAAACTCTCGATCATGGCGATGGCGTCGTCGCCATTGGAAACGGGAGTGACATCGTACGATTTCTCACTCAGATAGAGAATATGGGGCTTGAGCGCCTCAATCTCATCATCGATCCAGAGGATTCTGTGCGCGGCGCGTACCATCAAACATCCTCCTCATTCATCTTCATACTCTTCAGTTTCAAACTTGTAATCTGTTGCAAACTGTGCGTCTGATCTTCGCCGCCGGGTTGCTCCGCTTTAATGCGTTCAACGGGCAATACCAACTCGAAGACCGTCCCGCTCGAGCTGCTCTCGATCAACCGAATCTGCCCATGGTGGTATTCTTTGATGATCCGCTGGGCGAGCGTCAGACCGAGCCCCCAGCCGTGTTTTTTTGTCGTCATTCCGGGTTCGAAGATTTTACGGCGGTTTTGCCGTTCAATCCCGCTCCCGTTGTCACTGTAATGGATGACAATCTGCTGTTTCTCTTCATCAAAGATCGGCGCGATTTCAATCAGTCCCATGTCTTGTTCCATGGCGTCAAGCGAATTCCGAATCAGGTTTTCAAACACCCACTGCAACAGATCCGCATTCGCTTGAACATACGGAAGGTCTTGTGTCGTTACTTGTATCTCGATCTGTTTGGCGCGATGGGGCAAGCGCTTTCTAAAATATGTAACGACGACATCAACGACCGAGTTGATGTCAACCTCCGTTTTTGTCGGATAGGCGCCGATTGTTCCGAGCCGGTCCGCGATTTTTCTGAGTCGGACGAGATCGTTCTGCATGTCCGCATAGATTTCATTCGCCCCCTCGTCCGCATCTGCGCGGTTGCGTTCCCTCAGCAGTTCTATCCACCCCATCAAGGAGGAGATGGGCGTTCCCAGCTGATGGGCGGTCTCCTTTGCGAGGCCGCCCCAAATTGCCGCCCGCTCGAATGATTGCATTCGTTGATAACTGAGAAACGCCACTGCCAGAAACGTGAGAAAAACAAGGACTAAAACCACCGGCATCACGATAAGTCCGTAATACGGCGTCTTTCCGTAATAAACATACGCCTTTCTCAAGTCCGGTTGCGTTTGGAGCGGTACATAGAAGTTGAGCGCTTTCGAGTTTTGGACGAGCCGTTCCGCGTTCGCGTATTGCTTTTGCGTGGCGTTTTCGGCCGTCTTCCATTCGCCCCAAATCTCCCATTTTTGCGGCTTGTCATTCACATCCGTGAGCACAAAAGGGATGCGCGTTACCGCCGATCCATCACCCTCGCCGTAGTAGAGATATGCGTATAGCTTGCGATCTTCAAGGCTATACATAATCTCTTTCGGGTTATCGGTGTTTTTCTTCATTCGCTCAAGAACATCATTGAGCTTCGATTCTTCGGAAGGGGACAGCGATGACGCGCCGTGTGCGCCGACTTTGCGGTCAATCGACTCGTCAACTCCAAGAACAACTACCACCTCGTCGGTCTCGGCATCGGTGAGAATGAAAGAGAGACGACTCGCGGACAAGAAGTCTCTGAAGATTGCCTCCAATTTGCCGGCCGATCTCATATCATTTATGCCCGGAAGTTCGGACGCCAAATCCGCCAGCGGGGGAACTTGCGCATTGAGATCTCGGTTCAATTGGAGAATTTGCTTGGTGTAGTAGACAAAAGCCAACGTCAGGATTAGGAGCCCAACGATGAAATAGGTGAGCAGAAAGTTGGAAGCGGTATAACTGGTTGGGTTGTCTTTGTTACGTCGGAAAAACATGCGCTTTCCTCATATCCGAAAAGTCCTAGTATATATTGTATCAGATTTTAACCTGAAAGTCAAGAGTTCCTTTTCTCAATCGCGGGGCAATCGAATTTTATTTTGATAGTAGCCCAAGTTGCAACCTTCGTCCGATGAGGCGCAGAAACCGAGTTTTGGGGAAAAAACTCGGTTTCTCAAAGTCAATTAGCGCCTCTTTTGACGTGAGTTGATTATACTCCGCGCTGTCGGAAATTGTGTCCATACTGCGCGCTTGCAGAAATTGCGTCTTTTGTAGGAGCGATCTCCAGGTCGCGACTCCTGTAAGACGGATCTCCCGATCCCGACTGTACCGGCAGGGGCGATAGAGATTCATGGTGCTACGTGAATCTTATTAGAAACAATTATTACGGGGAAAAGTGCAATTTCACCCAACACAAGGTATAAGTGGTTGATTCGCTAAAAGTATATGGCATCACTCATCTCATACAACCAAGCAGAATAGGGACGCGGATAAACACGGATAAACACAGATTAGAAAATTCCGGTCAATGCAATTGATTTGTTTCTTTCTACATGGATAGCGCTGTTGGGGCGTTGTGGCAGTTGTCTGAACTGTGATTTATGTGATTAAGTGATGGACTATGATTATCAGTTTTTAGTTGCCCGTCATGAGCGGGTTAAACCGATACGTTGAAGCCGGTTTGATTCCGGGAAGAAACCGAGTTTTGGGGAAAAAAGGGATCTCTATCGCACTCATTATTCATTCGCTTGATCGGTTTCGGGGGACTGGCTAAACTCCGTTTAGGGACTCTTGGAACGCGTGAAGGCTCGTCGCTCTGTAGGCATTTATGTTCAACTGCTTGAGGCGGTCGAGATCGTCTATGGCTTCAAGCATGCCTTTGAGGGCGTTGACATTCGCGCTCGGGAATCGATAGGTGAGAATGTCCAATGTGCTTTCAATTCTTGTTTGGCGCGCGCCTCGCTCTATGCCTCGCTCTATGCCTCGCTTCTCGCCTAGCACAATGCCTTCCTCTCTGCCTCGCACAATTCCGCGCTGTTCGCCGCGCTGTATTACACTTTCGTAAAAAGGTGATTCTTGCATGATTGCCTCAAAAAAGACAGTTGTCAGTGGTCAGTTGCCTGTGGCCAGTGGGGGGTGAGGCGAGAAACCGAGTTTTGGGGAAAAAAGGGATCTCTATCGCACTCATTATTCATTCGCTTGATCGGTTTCGGGGGGATCGGCTAAACTCCGTTTAGGGACTCTTGGAACGCGTGAAAACTCTTTGCTTTCGAGGCATTAAGGGGCAACTGCTTGAGGCGGTTGAGATCGTCAATGGCTTCAAGCGTGTCTTTGAGGGCATTGACATCCGCGCTCGGGAATCGATCGGCGAGAATGTTGACTGTGCTTTCAATACTCGTTTGGCGCGCGCCTCGCTCTATGCCTCGCTTCTCGCCTAGCACAATGCCTTCCTCTCTGCCTCGCACAATTCCGCGCTGTTCGCCGCGCTGTATTACACTTTCGTAAAAAGGTGATTCTTGCATGATTGCCTCAAAAAAGACAGTGGCCAGTGGTCAGTTGCCTGTTGCCAGTGGAGCGTTTGAGGTAAGAAACCGAGTTTTGGGGAAAAAAGGGATCTCTATCGCACTCATTATTCATTCGCTTGATCGGTTTCGGGGGACTGGCTAAACTCCGTTTAGGGACTCTTGGAACGCGTGAAAACTCTTTGCTTTCGAGGCATTAAGGGGCAACTGCTTGAGGCGGTTGAGATCGTCAATGGCTTCAAGCGTGTCTTTGAGGGCATTGACATCCGCGCTCGGGAATCGATCGGCGAGAATGTTGACTGTGCTTTCAATACTCGTTTGGCGCGCGCCAAGCTCAATTCCGCGCTGTTCGCCGCGCTGTATTACACTTTCGTAAAAAGGTGATTCTTGCATGATTGCCTCCAGTTTGGGGTCCTCGAAAAACTCGTTTGGATGCGCAATACTCCCGAAAAGGGAGAGCGCAAATAAAAGTGTTGATTGCTCATTGCTGTCAACATCAGCCGCCAGCGTCGTCTCTATGCACTTCTCGACCCAGGCTTCGGGGGTCATGTCTTCAGGATGTTTCATCAATGCCGTGAATGGCAGTAACCCGATAGCTTCGGGATCCAAAAAGTCTTTGCCTTCCAAGTCATACATCCGGATGACTTTATATTGGAACCACTTGCCGCCCAATTGTTCGTTTCCATGCCGGTAGACGCCCGGATCGTTCCGTCCCGCAGGGGGGCGGAAATACAACACCGCGGAATAGACGTTCTTTTCATACTCGTGGGCAAGTAAACTTGAATACAGCAGCATCCGCAGGGGCATCGGTTTACGGATACTGTCATCGGTTTGCGCCTCGATATGCAGGATTGCCTCCTCACCGCCGGGCAGATAGATATGAAACGCCATGTCGCTGCGATGCGTCTGAACCGTCGGTTGCTCCGTAGACACGCTCTCCCCGACTACCACCTCCGGCATATTCAGCACCAGCGCCGCCAACGCACGCGGGAAATTGCCGACAATGTACTTGAAAATCTCGTCATACTTTACCATACGAGTATGATACCTGTTTGCATGGATAAATGTCAAGCGTTTTTCGCGGGGATTTGGAGCCGGTCAACTTCAACGCCTGTTTGAAAAGTCCGAATCCGTCTTTGAGAGAGGGCATTTTGGAAAGATGTCCATAGTAGTCCAAGTTGCATCCTTCGTCCGATGAGGCGCAGAAACCGAGTTTTTTCCTCAAAACTCGGTTTCTCAAAGTCAATTAGCGCCTCTTTTGACGTGAGTTGATTATACTCCGCACTGTCAGAAATTGCGTCTTCTGTAAAAGCGATCTCCCGATCGCGACCTGCGTTCCCCGTAGGATCAAGCGAGTGAATAGCGAGTGCGATAGAGATCTTCGCGGTTTCCAACAGCGCCTACCGCCAGACCCTTGAAAATACGCAATTTTCAGCAGCGTGAAGTATAGCAACTTGGGTTGGTAGTTGCGCATTCACAATGTATAAATATGCAACGAAACAGGGAAACTCGGAAAACGCCCGGCAATTTATTCAAGCGCCCAGACATCTCCGGTGAACGGCGGAAACAGGCAGTCGAGCAGCGCCGACGCCTCGCAGGTTGTCGAGCAGTCGGCGAATCGCGAACTCAACTCGTCGGTGCGGCAGCGGCCGCAAACGAGCTGCCAAAAGGTCAGGTCCGGAAACTGGGCGTCTCCATCTTCAACCGAATCGGGCGCCCATGCAGAAATATCCGAAATACGCCCGCGCCGAATTTCGATGCGCAGGCCGCTCCGATAGAAATTCAGTTTCAGTTCTCCGCTGTAAGCTTCGGCCACGGTGCCGACGAGATTTTCTTCAAGGGCAGGTTTGATATGTTGCAAGAAGGCGATTGTGTCCGGGATTCGAATGTACCAAGCATACGTATCTTCGCGGCGCAGGACTTTGTTCGGCATCGCCGTGTAGGCTTGGCGGTCTCGTCCGAGGGCGAAGATGACGCTTTCGGCTGTCTTGTTCTTGCTTTCCTCCGAGGCTGGCATCTTCTTCGCTTTTGCCCATAACTCCCTAAGCAGCGACGGCATGAGATTCAGATATCCAATCCTCGGTTTGAGCCCGAGTTGCGCCACCCAGAAGCAGGCGTTGCCGGAGAAGTCCCATAGCATGGGAGAATATGCCACATAGCCCAATCGCGTACCCGCCAAATCTTCTATGATTGCCCACTCAAGTCTGCCTCCGCTCCCTTCCGAGCGTCCGCCAAATTCATACTCCCACATTGACGATGAACGGGGGCATGCGAAAACCTGTCGTTCGTTTGAATAATGGTAAATGGCGCGAATAAAGTCGTTGTCATCCGCGCTTCGGGCGCGGAGACGGCAGGTTTCGGATTTCCCCTTTTTTGGCGCGGGGATATGCATGCCATCCAGAATCCTATTTCCCTCCAGATCCAGCGCCATTTCGTAACCGAATAGGCGGTAGTACCACGGAATGCCGGTGATTCCCTGCATCAACTCACCCTTTTGGGCGCTTAGGGCGTGAATCACGTCAAACTGTTTTCGCACCAATCCGCGTCTGCGGTAGTCGGATTCCGTACCGACGTATTCCGGTCTGCCCAGTTTGAAGGGAATCCCGCCGTAGCTCCAACTTTGCGAGATTAAGCACAATGATGAGACGATTTTCCGCGCGTCGGTATCTTCAACGACCGTGAAATCGCCTGCTTTGGTCGTCGGATGCTTACCGGACATCAGGTCGCGCACAGCGACACTCGCGGCTGATTCTTCGTGGATACGCGCATTGAAATCAACCAATTCATCGGTGTCTTTGCGCGTTGCGAATCGGAGCGTGAGATTGTCGCCCAAATCAATGGGCATTTGATCAAGAATGGTGTTGTTCGACATGAAGACGGTTTGTTCGGTAAGTGTTTAAGGCGCGTTTAGAGGTCGCGATTCGGAGATTCGTCCCGCCGGGTCGGGATCAGGAGATTCCTCCTGCCGCCGTTTGAAGGGAGGCAGCTAGGAATTCTCGGCTTTCGCCTTCAGTTCGTAAATCTGATTTAGCGCGTCAAGCGGCGAAAGTTGGTTGAGGTCAAGTTGCCGCAATTCCTCAACGACGGGGTGGGTTTTCGGAGTAAACAGCGCGAGCTGAAGTTCATCGCCTTGAAGCGTTGATCTTGAAAGTCGCTTGCGCGCGCGAGGCGCTTTGGAACTCGCTTTTGGCGGGCGCTTCGATGTTTCAGATTCTACGCTCACGTTGTGCCGCTCGAGAATTTCCAAAATCTGTTGAGCCCTTGCTATGACTTCATGCGGCAACCCCGCCAGCCGGGCGACTTGAATCCCGTAACTCTGATCGGTGCCGCCCTTGACGACTTTTCGCAGGAAGGTCACCGTGTGCCCATCCTCATGCACGGCAACGTTGAAATTCTTGACCGGCTTATACTTGCCAGCCAACTCGATGAGTTCATGGTAGTGCGTTGCGAACTGGGTCTTGGCGCCGATTCGCTTATCGTCAAGGATATATTCCGCGACCGCCCAGGCGATACTCAGTCCATCAAAGGTGCTTGTGCCGCGACCGATTTCGTCAAGCACGATGAGACTCTTGCGCGTGGCGTTGTTCAATATATTCGCGGTCTCGTTCATTTCAACAAGGAAGGTGCTCTGTCCCATAACAAGGTTGTCGGAGGCGCCGACGCGGGTAAAAATCCTGTCGACGATGCCGATTTTCGCCGCGGACGCCGGCACGAAACTGCCCATCTGCGCCATCAACGTGATGAGCGCCGTCTGCCGCAGGTATGTGCTTTTCCCGCTCATGTTTGGCCCCGTGATAATGTGCATCTGATGATCGCGGCAATTCAGTTCCGTATCGTTCGGAACAAACCCTTCTTGGGTAAACAGCCGCTCGACTACGGGGTGCCGTCCGTTTCGGATGATGATTTCGTCGCTCTCGTCAACAATCGGCTTCGCATAATCGTATTTGGAGGCGGTATAAGCCAAGTCTGCAATGACATCAATCATCGCAATGACCGAGGCAACGTGCTGAATGCTCTCGGTTTCACCGGCGACGCGACCGCGAATTTCGCAGAAAAGATCGTATTCAAGCGTATGAATCCGATCTTCCGCGTTCAAGATTCGTGATTCGCGCTCCTTGAGTTCCGGCGTAATGAAGCGTTCCGCGTTTACCAGTGTCTGTTTGCGGATGTAATCCTCGGGAATGAGATTCAGATTCGCTTTCGTGACCTCTATGTAGTATCCGAAGACTTGATTGAACCCGATCTTGAGAGACGAGATTCCGGTCTTCTCGCGTTCCTTCTGCTGGAGCGATGCAATCCAATCTTTACCTTCGCCGGTGATGCTCCGCAGTTCATCTAACTGACTGCTAAATCCATCACGGATTAAACCGCCTTCGCGCACGGTTGCCGGCGGCTCCGGATGTATTGCCGAATCGATAAGGTTGGTCAGCTCCGTTAACGGATCAAGTTCCTCGTTCATGGATTTGAGCAACGTTGTTTCGCACGCCGACAACTGCTCTTTGACTGTGGGAATGAGTTGCAGGGAGTTTTTCAAGGCGAGGAGATCGCGCGCGTTGGCGGAACCCAAACTAACCCGAGAGATTAAGCGCTCCATATCGTACATTCCATTTAGGGCTTCGCGCAATTCTTCCTGCAAACCTATGCGGTCTTTCAGCTCGCCCACTGCTTCCAACCGCGCTTCGACATCCGCCGTATTCAGCAAAGGTTGCAAAATGCACTGACGCAACTTGCGCCCTCCCATCGGTGTCACGGTCTCGTCCAAAACGTCCAGAAGCGTGCCTTTGGCGGAGGCATCCCTAAGGGAGGATGTCAATTCCAGATTTCGCTGTGTGTCGGCATCGAGAACCATGAAATCGGAGATTGTGTAGGCGTGAAGGGAAAGAACATGTTCGACCTCCTGCTTCTGTGTCTCATGCAGGTAATAGATTAGCGCCCCGGCGGCGCATATCGCGGCGTGGAGATGTTCGCAACCGAAGCCGTCAAGCGATAGTGTCTTGAAATGTTGGAGAAGCTCGACACGAGCGCTGTCATACTCGAAACGCCATTCGGGTAGAGAATTGACGACAGCCTTCAAGTTCGTGCGGAGGCGCTCAAACATGTCACCGTCGTCAAATGATTCAGAAAACAGGCACTCCTTGGGCGCGAACCGGTGTAACTCCGCCCAGAGTTTGGGAGCATCCGTCAACTCCGTCACCGTAAATTCTCCGGTCGACAGGTCGGCGGAGGCGAGACCGTAAACGCCTTTGAGTTGGTAGATTGCGACCAAATAGTTGTTCGCCTTCTGTTCCAACGCCTTCGGATCAGTGAGTGTGCCGGGCGTCACGATTCGGACAACGTCCCGCTTGACGATGCCCTTCGCCACTTTCGGGTCTTCCATCTGCTCGGAAATCGCTACTTTGTAGCCTGACGCCACCAGCTTGTAGAGATACGAGTCGAGAGCGTGGTGCGGCACTCCCGCCATGGGAATGGGACCGCTTTGGCTATCCTTGTCTCTGGAAGTCAGCGTAATCTCCAGCACGCGCGAGATTAGTTCGGCGTCATCGTAAAACGCTTCATAGAAATCGCCGACGCGACAGAGAAGAATCGCGTCCTCATGCTGATCCTTCAAGCGTTTGTACTGTTCCATTAACGGAGAGTATTGTTGGTGTTTTGCCATTTACCGAATGCGAGATTCATTAAGAATTGACAGCTAAAGAATTGATGGTCGGCTAACTACCAATAGCATAGCACCGCTTGCGGGATGCGTCAATCCTTAAATATCGTTGCATTTGATTGAGAATGTGATATAATTGATAACTTAGGCAAATGACGACAAAAACATTCCTCTCCAAAATCCTTATCCCGACGGCAATTGCGGCAGTCGTTTGTTACTTCCTCTTAAAAGAAATTTCGATTCGCGAAATTCCGAAAACGCTCGGTCAAGCCCCGATTTTTGCGCTCGTCATCGGGTTTATTCTGTATACGCTGCTAGTTTGGACGAAAGCCCTTCGCTTCCGAGAACTGCTTGAACTGGACGTTCCGGTCTGGCAACTCACCCCAATCCTCGCGTTGCATACCTTCTGGGGCAATCTTCTGCCGATGCGCAGCGGCGATCTGTCCTATATCTACCTGATGAAGCGGCGGGAAGGCGTGGATGAAACAAAAAGTGTCGCCTCGCTGATGTTGGCGAGCGTCATCGATTTGATGTTACTCTTGGCTTTTATGGTCGGCGCGGGTTGGATGCTCCGCTCCAATCTGATTGGACAACTGTCCCACACGATTCTTTTTGTGGCGCCCCTTCTGATGTTCTGCGCGCTGGCGATCTTGCTCTCCACGGCATGCATTGCTCCCGATGCTTGCGCAACCATCGCACACTTCTGCGCCAAGCCGCTTCGGCGTCTTAATTTAAAGCCGATTACGTGGTTTGCGAACAAATGTGTCGAGGTCGTTCATGAATTGACACAGATCCGTTTTGACTGGCGTTTCGCCAAGATTTGGGGGTATTCTTTTCTCGGCTTGGGGATCCGTTTCGGGTTCCAGTGCTACTTGGCGCGCGAGATGGGAATCGACATTTCCTTGATAAGCATGACTTTCGCTTTGGCGTTCACCAGCATTTTTAACTTGTTGCCGGTTCAGAGCATCGGCAACTTCGGGACGGTGGAATTTCCCTTCGCATGGGCGCTAATGCGCTTCGGAACGCCGAAAGAAATCGCCATTGTCGCCGGATTCAGTCTTCACCTGATTATTCTGTTCTACTGCATTCCACTGGGGATCTATGGGTTGATTACGAAACCGCGTCATCACGCGAGCGGAATGAAGAAGTCAAGTTAAACACGCAACTTAATTGAATTGGACTCTCGCACTATTGCAGTAGGAGCGATCTCCCGATCGCGCCCCTCCGCGTAAGCCCTACATGCATAACCATCTTGATTGCCTGAGCCCAGCCGATGCCTTTAATTCATCCTTTGCAATTTCGGCAACATCGGATATAATGTTAGAAAGACAAATACGTTTGGGCAATCGTACGCTTTCTGAATTCGTATCCGCTGTAAGTCTGACCTCATCCTAAGGATAAACGCCGGATTATGTTGAGTACGCGGACCAGGCGCTCTTCCAGTCTGTTTCCCGTGAAATTCCGGGAAAGGTCTTGAAGATTGAGGAGATGGAAAAATCGATACAACCTGAATTTATAAGGAGATTTCACACACTTATGGCATATTCGCGTTTAATTTTCATTCTAGCTATCGTAATGTCGTTTGCGCACGATTCTTATGGCGACACTTACCGAATCGAGCCCGGAGACTCGCTCTCCATCGTTGTTCTGGATCATCCCTCATACAGTCGTTCCACAGCGGTCAGACGTGATGGATATGTTGTATACTTGGGCGGGGAGTTGCATCTTGCAGGCAAAAGCCTAGGAGAGGCGGCGGATCTGATTCGCGATCAGATTAGAACCTTCGGCCGGACTCAAAATCCCATCGTCATAGTCGATCCCGTACAAGGAAAGGGTTATCTGGTATGGGGAGCGGTAACCGTGCCGAACCGTTATCCACTGCCGCTTCACGACAAGATCGGCTTGTACGAAGCGTTGGCGATGGCAGGCGGAATGGGTGGAGGAGCGGATCAGGAGAACATCAAAGTCATACGCGCGGACCAAAACATTGAAGTGTACGATCTGTCGTCTAACCAAGATTACCGCGAGATTTTCATTGAGGACGGTGACATCGTGATTGTTCCAGCGCTCGACGCCGTGCAGATACATGGACACGTTAAGAAACCCGGGAATATCCTATTTCGCGGGAAAATTCGAATCGACCACGCGTTGTCAAGGGTAGATGGACCTCTTGATACGCCGGACAGTCGCGCCGATCTTGAACATGTGAAGGTATTCAAAGCGAACGGAGAGAACGCCGTGGTAAACCTCGCCAATCCCGCGTGGAAAGACGCCATTGAAGACGAAGAAGATAGTTCCTTCTATTTGGAGAATCAGGACGTGGTTTTCGTGCCGCCTCAGTCCGTGGCTGAAGTACAGGGACAGGTGCAAGCGCCGGGCAAGCAGGTTTTCTTTCATCACCGCATCCGTGTCGATCACGCGTTGGCGCAAGCGGGCGGCCCTGACACGCTTGCGGATCTCGGTTCCGTGGTCATTGTCCGAAAGAGTGGTGAGACTGTCGAGTTAAACTTGGATGAGAAATTTTGGAAGAACTCGGAAACGGAAGATGACAGGTATTATCTACGGGATGGCGACACGATGTATATTCCCAGCGCCTACAAGGTCGAGCCGGTGCATGTGCTCGGTTACGTTCGCAATCCGGGGCCCTATCGCATTCGCGATGCAATCACCCCGCGTGAAGGCATCTCGAGAGCGGGAGGCTTTGAAGAACTCGCCAAGCGCGAGAAAGTGAAAGTTTGGCGAAAAGACGGACGAATTGACGAAATAGAATTGGACTGGGGGGATGATGAAAATTCGGCAGGTTCCAAGACATTGTTGTACCCGGGAGATTCGCTGGAGATTGGAAAGCGGTTTCATATAAACTGGTCTCTTATTGTTGGCTCCATTTCCGCCGTTAGCGCTAGCTACCTGCTTATCCGGTCGTTCAGTGACGATTCGGAAACTGACAATTCAGTCAATCAATGAGCGGCGGTACAGGCATTGGGGAGCGCAGTTGCCGACGCTTGTATGGAAAATCTTTGCCTGCCCGCTATTGATATTGCATTGACGACACCGGCGCGAATCGCTATAATATAATGACATACACAAGAATCAACTCAGAGGAGACAACTGCCTTGTTGAAAAAGAAGCGGTGGTTAGGCTTACTTATCGGTCTCGTAATCTTACTCTATTCACCGATGACGTTCAGCGCGACGGAAATTCATCAAAACGCCGGCAGCCGCGCCATGACTTTCTTGAAAATCGGCGTCGGAGCCAAAGCCATCGGTATGGGAGAATCACAGGTCGCCGAGGCGAACGATCTTTACGCTTCCTATTGGAACCCGGCCGGGCTTGCGAAAATTCTTCGACCACAGTTCGGGTTGATGCACAACGAATGGTTCGCAGGAATCAATCACGAGTTCCTCGGATTCGCGCAACCGATTGGCAGGGCGGGAGTCATCGGCGGCAGCGTCATATATATGTCCTTCGGTGAAATACTGGGGCGCGATGCGAATGGCAAGGAAACAAGCGCGTTTCGTCCCTATGATCTGGCGCTGATTCTCTCGTATGCCCGCCGCATGGGCTCGAACTTGGCTATCGGAGCGAATGCGAAATGGGTGCGCGAGGCGATCGACACGGAAAGCGCCCAAGCGTTGGCATTCGATATGGGAGGGCTATACTCGTTCTCGGATCGTCCGCTTTCCTTCGGATTCAACCTGCAACATCTCGGGACGCAAGCCGCGTATGTTCAAGAATCATTTAGCCTGCCTTTCAATATAAAGGTTGGAGGGGCATACAAATTGCTGAAGGACAATTTTACCATCGTCGCTGATTTGAACCGTCCTTCAGACAACAACATCACCGCCGCATTTGGGGCGGCGCTGGCTGTCTCGGACGCGTTCCAGCTGCGTACAGGCTATAAATATCGGATCGGCGGGAACGATTTGGGCGCCGCTTCCGGCGTAACCGGCGGCGTCGGGTTTGGAATCGAAGGCTTCCAAATTGATTACGCCTTCGTTTCGTTCGGCAGGTTGGGGCCCACGCACCGATTCTCTCTGATTACAGACTTTTAACCTGACACACCCTAATCCCCCCTCACTTTCGTAGGTTAGTCCCCACTTACTTTCGTAGGTCAATTCTCACTCACTTTCGTAGGTCGGGCTTCCAGCCCGACACGCCAGACGCATGACTGTGTAAATATGCCTCCAAATAATCATAAACTCCAACTCTACACCAAATCCGACTGCCCACTCTGCGAGGAAGCGAAAGCCGTTTTGGAAGAGATCGTCCCGCGGTTCGAGATTCAGGTGGAGGAGATTGATATCACGACGAACATGGGCGTATTCACCAAATACAAGAACATCATTCCGGTAGTGGAAATGGATGGTAAACGGTTATTTGCACATCAAATCAGCGCGTCGGCACTCAAACGGAAGTTGGCGTGGAGAAAGTGGCGACAAAGGTTTGTCGGCGCTTGAGCATGGTAGTAGGCATACGCCGTATGCCGTAACTCCCGGTGTCCCGAAGCAGTAGACATACGCCGTATGCCGCAACCCTGGACGACGCTAGTCGAGGCGCGAATTACGGCGCGACAGCGAGGGACCGCGCGCCATCCCGCCCCAGTTTGCCAAAATTCCGAAAATTTCATGAGTTCAATGGAAACCATTTTGTAAATCCTTCGTTTTATACCGCGACAAAGGAGGCGGCTATCTATCGGTGACTTCGGCACAATAGTCGATCGGTAGGCGGATAGATTGCATTGCCGCGACCATTTACGAACCCCAATTAAACGCTAAATGATACTGATTCGCAATGTGTAAGTTGCAAGAACCGGCAGATCGCAATAGTGCAATTCAGTGAGGATCTCTATCGATCAAGTGAATGGATAGTGAGTGCGATAGAAATTCCTACTCACTATCCATTCGCTTGATCGCCTCGGTCGGTTGTAACATTTAGATTTTGAATTTCGTATGAGAAAGGAAGATAAAATGAAACGCAGTATCCATTGGATTACGATATGCCTTGTTGTACTTGGGTTAAGCGCCCCGATGATGGGCAATACAGCTAGTATATTTGTCGTTAGCGGGCAAGTGACAAATGGGAACAATCTGCCCATTGACGGGCTGAAAGTCACGGTATCAAATGAAACAAAGAACTTGGCTCTCACGAATCGCACCGGAGACAGTGGACAAGGTATTTATGCCGCCACATTTATCGACTTTTTCGGTGGGAGCGTAGCCGACGCGGGCGACCAAATCAAGGTTAGCGTTACACAACTAGGGAACGTCGCCGCAGAAGAATCCTATACGGTTGTTCAGAACGACTTCGACGCCAGCGGGCAGACCGGAGAGGTGGGCATTAACCTCCGGATCCCATCGAAACTAAGCTTGACTAGCGTGACTCCGGACAACGCGCTGGCGGCGGGCGGAGAGACTGTTCAAATCATGGGCTATGGTTTTGAGACCGGCGTCACAGTGACATTTGGCGGGATTCAGGCGAGCGATGTCACACTCGTGTCGGCCGAGGAACTGACTGTTACGGTTCCAGCGGGAGCCAGAGGCGCGGTTGAGATTGTTGTCACGGATTCCGATGGCAACTGGGCGGCGATTCAGTTTACCTACATTGACTATCCGCCGTGGGATTTGGACAAGAGCGGTTCGGTGAACATCTTTGACCTCGTGGGCGTCGCCTCCCAGTTTGGCAAGAGCGCGCCGGGAATCTATGGCGATGTAGACAATAACGGAACCGTCAATATCTTTGACCTCGTGCTCGTTGCCAGTCATTTTGGTGAAACCACCGTCGCGTCCGCGCCGCCCCTTGTCGCGCTAAACTCGCCGAACTTCGCGGCGGCACAGCGTACGGGTATGAGTGTGGTGACGCCGGGTACAAGCCTAAGCAGGCGCGTTGCCCTGACGGAACTTGAAAACCTATCCGACACCGATCCGCAAATCCGTATTGCGGCGAATTTGCTGCGTCAATGGCTCTCGACCGCGGGAGAAATCCCGAATGACGCCATGCTGTTGCCAAATTACCCGAATCCGTTCAACCCGGAGACGTGGATTCCGTATCATCTCGCCGACTCGGCAGACGTGACGATACACATTTATAATCTGCTGGGGCAGCCTGTGAGGCGTCTTGAAATCGGACACCGTCATGCGGGCAGATATGACGGGCGCTCCGAAGCCGCTTATTGGGATGGGCTCAACGATGCCGGAGAATCGGTTACCAGCGGGGTGTACTTCTACTCAATTGTAGCGGGAGAGTTCAGCGCAACGCGAAAGATGGTCATCGGCAAATAGCCCAAATCCAGCCCCTACCAACTCGGAATGTAGGCAAGACCGATCCGAGTTTAGCGCCGCCATCAATAAACATTCAAATTAACGCCCGTCTCCGTACGGGCGTTTTTTTGTTGCATTTCTCGCGGCAAAAGTCGTATTATACCTACCAATCGCTTCGCGTCGTGATGAGGCGATTGAGAAATCTCCCGAACAATGGGGTCGATCAGCAAGCGATAGTTGCATCTGTCACTGGATTGAAGTTTGCACAAGGAGCCAAAATTTATGCCAGAACATAACAACATACGTGATTTCTTTGACGTTGACATTGAACATTTTCCCGACAGGAGCGCGCGATGGCTGTTCCAACACTGGGAAAATGTCAAGGGATTGTTGGAGATTCTCGCCGCCGACCTTGCGAAATTGATTGACTTTCAAAAACTCAATCAACTCAACCGCAGTTATATTCCGGATAACCTCCGAGAACAGGAATCCGACCTTGTATTTCGCGTTCCGTTTCGTGACGGCAGCGAAGAACTGGAAATCTATATTCTCATCGAACACCAATCAACGGTTGATCCGACGATGGGATTTCGCCTATTATTTTACATGACTCACATTTGGGACGCCCAACGCCGAGAATGGGAATCGAACAACGTGCCAAAAAGTCAATGGCGTTTCCGTCCGATTCTACCGATTGTATATTACACGGGTACGCAGAAGTGGAATACCCCGCTAACAATGCAGGCGGTCATGGACGTTCCCGATGCACTTTCTCGGTTCATTCCCAAGTATGAAGCGCTGTTTCTTAGCGTAAAGGAAACAGACGTATCGGTTTTAACAAAACCTGGCAATCCGTTTGGCTGGTTGCTGACCGTCTTGCAAAAGGAAGATGCTTCCAAGGAGGAGATGCAGGCGGCGTTGCGTAAGGCGATGTCGTACATCGACACGCTTGATGAGACGCAGGCGTACCAGAGGCGTCGGGCGATTACGTATCTCTTACTGTTGATTATGTACCGCCGTCCGGCTGACGAGCGACAGGAAATGGAGAGTCTCATTGACCGGTACATTCAACACCCATCAGACAAAGAGGAGTTAGAACTCATGGCACAGACAAGTGTGGAATACTTCGTTGAACAAGGTATGAAACAAGGTTTGGAACAAGGTCTGGAACAGGGGCTGGAACAAGGTCTGGAACAGGGGCTGGAACAAGGTCTGGAACAGGGGCTGGAACAAGGTCTGGAACAGGGGCTGGAACAAGGTTTGGAACAAGGTGAAACTAGCGCCAAGCGGGAGGTCATCCTTAAAGTATTGAATGCCCGTTTTGATGCGGTACCCGAATCCGTTGCCAACCGGATTACGTCAATGCAAAATCTGTCGCGTCTAAATTCGCTCTTTGACCAAGCGTTGACCGCACAAACGCTTGACGAGATTGAGTTGGAAAAATACGACGCCTAATACGGTATCGGCATCCGGCGGTTAAACCTGTCCGAATCGCGCAATAGAGGAGTTAGAACTCATGGCACAGACAAGTGTGGAATACTTCGTTGAACAAGGTATGAAACAAGGTTTGGAACAAGGTTTGGAACAAGGTTTGGAACAAGGTTTGGAACAAGGTGAAACTAGCGCCAAGCGGGAGGTCATCCTTAAAGTATTGAATGCCCGTTTTGATGCGGTACCCGAATCCGTTGCCAACCGGATTACGTCAATACAAAACCTGTCGCGTCTAAATTCGCTCTTTGACCACGCGTTGACCGCGCAAACGCTTGACGAGATTGAGTTGGAAAAATACGACGCCTAATACGGTATCGGCATCCAGCGGCTAAACCTGCCCGAATCGCACGATAGAGGAGTTAGAACTCATGGCACAGACAAGTGTGGAATACTTCGTTGAACAAGGTATAAAACAAGGTCTGGAACAAGGTTTGGAACAAGGTGAAACTAGCGCCAAGCGGGAGGTCATCCTTAAAGTATTGAATGCCCGTTTTGATGCGGTACCCGAATCCGTTGCCAACCGGATTACGTCAATGCAAAATCTGTCGCGTCTAAATTCGCTCTTTGACCAAGCGTTGACCGCGCAAACGCTTGACGAGATTGAGTTGGAAAAATACGACGCCTAATACGGTATCGGCATCCAGCGCGGTTAAGCCTGTCCGAATCGTGCGGTAGAATTGTACGGCTTGAAATCGTCGCTCAAATTAAGAAACCGAGTTTCTTCTTGAACACTCCGTCTCTCAAGGTTATTTTGCCCCGATTTTTTTGACATGAGCCGAAATCTTTAGACTATCATCAGATCGCCGATTTTCTCGCTTATAATCTTGATACGCGATTCAGAAATTGTTTGCGCTTGTCGTATTAGAGAGAATATTTGAGATCGATACCGAAAAACAGATTGCACACGGTACACTTCATGTGGTACAATACTATGTTGTTTGATTTGATGTGCCGACGTAGCTCAGTAGGTAGAGCGCGTCCTTGGTAAGGACGAGGTCACCGGTTCAATCCCGGTCGTCGGCTTCGCCTGCCAGTGTTATGCCTAATACTGACAAATAACCGGATGCTGTGAGAAATAACGATGCCTAGAGACATAGCCACCTTAGAGTGTGAAGAGTGTAAACGGCGAAACTATGTGACGACGCGGAACCGTCGCACCCAGCAAACGCGGCACGCATTGAAGAAATTCTGTCGCTTTTGCCGAAAACATACGCTTCACAAGGAAACCTCGTAATCTATGCGAACTCCCGAATCTTGGCATTAATCAGATTCTGACGCGTATTAACGCTTTCATGTTGGGAATCTTACCAAGCATTTACCGAGGGCATGTCGCGTTACATTTTAATTTGCCGACCTTGAAGGCCAGTAGCTCGAACGGCTAGAGCGTCGGTCTCCAAAACCGAATGTTGGGGGTTCGAATCCCTCCTGGCCTGTATTTTCCTGCATTTTAGTGAACCTATACGATGATAGCGCAAATCAAGAAATATCTCCAAGAAACACAACTCGAGTGGCAAAAAGTCTCCAAACCGGATTCTAAAGAGGTACGAAGCAATACGCTCGTGGTGCTCGTTGCATGTGCGTGTTTGGGACTGTTCTTGTGGCTGGTTGATGGCAATACCACATATCCCGAGTGGGGTTCCTTACACGGGGCGGTTGTAATGGTTCCGTTGATCGTCGCTGTCTTCCTTATTTCAAGAGCTATACTACAGCGCTGGCGGATGGCGCTCCTTATTTCAGTTGTCCCGTTGGCTGTCGTCCTAATCTTCAAATTTGTCTTCAACTATTCTATTGATGGCTTCGGGATGGCGTTGCTGCGTAGTTTATTCATTAGATAACCTCAATATCGGGCTGAGAAGTATCAAATTCTATGGACGGCCGCTGGTACATCATTCATATCTACTCGGGACATGAAAAAAAGGTTAAAACGAACCTTGAACAACGGGTAGCCGCGTTGACGCTGCAAGATGAGATTCTGCAAGTCATTATCCCGATGAAGGAAGTTACTTCTGTTAAAGATGGCAAGAAACGGGTGCAGGAACGCCCCTCTTATCCGGGATACATTCTCATCCAGTCATGCCATGAACTGGGGCCCGAAGTTGAACATGAAGATGGACGTCGCAGTTGGTACATAATTCGGGAAACACCCGGGGTAATGGGCTTTGTCGGCGCCTCAGGCTCGAATCCTACGCCGCTCAAAGATGACGAAGTCAAAACTATCCTGAATCTTTCAAGCGACGAAGAAAAAGAGGAACCTTTGCCAACCGTGGATTTCGTTGTTGGCGATCAAGTTAAGGTCATTGATGGACCATTTAACGGATTTGGCGGTGAAATCAGAGCAATTGATTTGGAGCGTCAGCGATTGCATCTGGTCGTTTCAATCTTTGGCAGAGCGACACCTGTCGAAATCGGATTTCTTGAGGTCGAACAGAATTAGAAATTTACGCTCATGTTAAGAATTTCGTGCAAGAAGCAGAGTTTTTTCTTGAATACTCGGTTTCTCAAGTTGCCTTTGCACTTTCTTGACACGAGCCGAAATTAAACTCATATTGAACAAGTTAAAGCGGGCGATTACGTCCGCAATTTGAAGGAATCAGAATGGCAAAGAAAGTCGCGGGAGTCGTTAAACTTCAATTGGTGTCGGGACAGGCTACGCCAAACCCGCCGGTCGGTCCGAGTCTCGCTCCGTACATGATTAACATCCCGGAGTTCATCAAGTCGTTCAACGCCCAGACGCAAGATCAGGCTGGGACGGTTGTTACAACGAATATTACCTGCTACGCGGATCGCTCCTTCTCCTTTGAGGTAAAGTCACCGCCGGCAGCCGTGCTGTTAAAACAAGCGGCACGAATTGCCAAAGGCTCCGGTGAGCCAAACCGAAATAAAGTTGCCGCGATTACCACAGAGCAGGTGCGCGAAATTGCAGAGAAGAAATTGGTGGATTTGAACACAAATGATGTTGAAGCCGCGATGCGGATGGTTGCTGGAACCGCCCGCAGTATGGGGATTACAATCCAGTAACCCGAACAGAATTTAACCGGATTCGGATGGAGATTACATTGAAAAAAAACGGAAAAAGATACCGTGAGATTGCGAATCTCATTGATCGATCTCAACTTTACAGTTTGGACGACGGCGTACAGTTGTTGAAACAAACGTCAAAGGCGAAGTTTGACGAAACCGTTGATTTGGCCGCGCGGCTTGGCGTAGACCCGCGACACGCCGATCAGAACATCCGCGGCACCGTCGCATTGCCTCATGGCACTGGCAAGCAGGTGCGCGTCGTTGTATTCGCTCAAGGTGACAAAGCCCGTGAAGCGGAAGAAGCCGGAGCGGACGCGGTTGGAACTGATGATTTGGTTGACAGAATTGTCGGTGGCTGGCTCGATTTTGATGCCACCATAGCAACGCCGGATTTAATGCGGACAATAATGCCCAAGTTGGGTCGTATCCTCGGACCGCGTGGATTGATGCCCAATGCCAAGGCTGGCACCGTAACGATGGATATAGCCGAAACTATCGGTAACATCAAAGCGGGACAGATTGAATATCGCGTGGAAAAGGAATCGGGGGTTGTACATGTCCCCGTCGGCAAAACGTCTTTCAATGACAACCAGATTAAGGAGAACCTTCAAACGGTAATGGACGCTTTAATGCGAGCGCGCCCGGCCTCGACGAAGGGACGGTATTTGAGGAGTGTTGCCGTTTCGTCGACGATGGGGGCAGGAATCCGACTTGACCCGGCACAGTTCAGCGGTTAGGCGATATGCGTATCGCAGGATAGCGGCGATAGTCGGATCGTGACCTGATGTTGCGTCGCAACCCCTAAAATTTATAGAAATTCGATACCGTCAAAGACAGCAGGCGCTAATCGCTTAATATAGTCTTCTTAGCCTGCCGAGGCGCAGTACCGACACGGCACGAGTTCTCCCAACGAGACAATGGGGGGAATATGTGTATTTGTGTCCATAAGGAGAGCCTCCGGTTGACTGGAGGCTTTTTTGTTTTCGAATTTTTGATCGGACTTACGCGTAAAGTTGGGAATAACGATCGTTATTCCCTACAGCAATAATGGCGCTGCGCAAGTCCTATCAGAGTAATTCGCGGAAGGAGGTGAAATATGCCTAGCCAAGAAAATATCCAGCAAGTTGACATGATTCGCGAGCGTCTTCAGAACGCGGATGTTGTATTGCTAACAGATTTCCAGGGCTTGACTGTCACCGAGATTAACGAGTTGCGGCAGCAGTTGCGGGACGCGGACATTCAGTACAAAGTTTGCAAGAATCGACTTGTTAGAGTTGTTGCGCATGAATTGGGAATCATGGGTTTGGACGACCATTTGGTCGGTCCAACCGCCCTTGCGACAAGCGATGATCCCGCCGCTTGTTCAAAAATTTTGAAAGAATTCGCCGATGAACATGAGCATTTGAAAATCAAAGGCGGGCTTTTGGGAAAAACGGTAATTGATGCGGCGGGAGTTGACGCGCTAATCAATATGCCTTCAAAGGAACAGTTGATTGCCCAGGCTGTCGGCGGTATCAAAGCGCCGCTTTCCGGGCTTGTCTCCGTTTTGCATAACGGTTCACCGGTAACAGGTTTTGTTAACGTACTGAATGGTACAGTCCGTCAGTTGTCGACGGCATTGCAAGCAGTCGCCGATCAGAAAAAGGAAACTGAATCGGCGTAGAAAGTGTAATCTAGAAAGGAAACGAAAAATGGCAAACATTGATGAACTGATTGAAACAATCAGTAACATGACGGTATTGGAACTCTCCGAGTTAGTGAAGGCTTTGGAGGACAAATTCGGCGTAAGCGCTTCGGCGCCCATGATGGCGGCGCCCATGATGCCCGGCGCCCCGGCGGCTGGAGCGGCCGAAGCTGAAGCGGCGCCGGAAGAGGAAAAGACCGAGTTCGACGTTCAGTTGAAGGAGATCGGATCTCAAAAGATTCCTGTCATCAAAGAGGTCCGCGCGGTGACGGGGCTCGGGCTCAAGGAAGCCAAAGAGAAGGTTGAAAGCGCTCCCACTGTAATCAAGGAAGGTCTCCCCCAAGAGGAAGCCGACAAAATCAAGGAGCAGTTGGAAGCGGTTGGAGCCGTTGTGGAGATTATATAAATCCAATCGCTCAGGTTAAGAATATGTGGGTGAAACCGAGTTTTTTCTTGAAAACTCGGTTTCTCAAAGTCGCTTTGCACTCTCCTTTGACGTGAGCCGGTCCAATAGTAACTGTTTAGTCCATCATTGGGCTCGTCGTAGTGCAATTCATTGCACGTCCGGCATGAGATTAAGCGCGATTCCACTATTCAATTCGTCCAAACCCATTGCGGTAACTTGCCGCAATGGGTTTTTCTATGTCTGAAGTAGGGGCAGTATATGATTCTCATCCCGATTTTCTATCTGGTTTTCAGTCAGTTGGCAGTTGGCGGTTTTGCTCTGCTTCTTCTCGTGCCGAAGGGTTTGGTCGGGCGCGGCTTTTATCGTTTAATGGGAGGCATCTATCTGTCGGCAATCATATTTGCGCGCTGCGCAATTCTCCCAATCAGCGGTCAAGCGGTTTCCTGGCGGAATTTTTTTCTGGCTTGGAATGGACAAGATGTTCTTTTCACGCTACTCCTGTTTCTCCTTCTCTCCGGCTACACCGTTAGTCTGTGGCTGAAATCCGACGTTCTTAACCGAGTCCTCCTGTTTATAGGAGCAGTTGTCGGGACAATCTGGATTGTGAGCAGCGCACAGTTCTTTCTACCGCAGAGTAACCTTCCAGTGAACGAGTTCCTGCTGCCGCTGCAATTTCTAGTTTCCGCCCTTCTGCTCGGCGCCGTAAACAGCGGCATGTGGTTTGGACACTGGTATCTGGTGACGCCGGATCTCCCGGTCGTTCATCTGAAACGATTCAATCATATTTTTCTAATTGCTCTACTGCTCTCAACTTCCCTGTTTATCCTAAATTTCGCCACATGTGCGACGCCTTCGACGAAGATCGCGCTTGGTTTCTTTTTGCAGGTTATATTGGGAATGCGCCTCCTAATCGGGTTTTGCGGGTCATTTCTGATGTATATCATTATATGGTATTGTCTACGGAATAAAGCTGTAGAGCAGGACGCTGTCGGTGCCACGCGTGCCGCGACCGGATTCCTCTATGTCGCCATGATTACAGTTTTCATAGGCGAATTTTGTGGAAGATTTCTGTTCTTGGAAACGAAATGCTTCATGTGATTAGCGTGTTGTTACGTCCTTAGTCTTACGCTGATGAACAATCTAACGCCAAACGCATCAACGCCCCTGCCCTAAAACGACACAATTCCAGTTAACAATTACCGCGAATTTTCGTTATGTCCCGTTCTTGAATGTGCTATAATATCGCATAGCAAAGGCTGGTGGGCAGTGCCCACCCTACGGGATTGTTCTATTTCCGTCGACGTACACTAAACACCGCATTACGCAGATATGGGCATACCATTTTTCATAGTTTTCGCGCTCTCGATTGCCTTTCTATCGGTAGGCGTTACAGGGTTGGGCGATTTCGCGTCGATATCATGGGACCTGAGATTGCGATTCAGTGTAGATTCGCAATTCGCGTCGGACTTGAATCGGGACGAAATTTCGGAAGGGCTGCGCGCGGATTTTGCAAAGCACGGCTATTCACTCTCCGAGAATCTCGGCAGTTCACTCGGCGACAATCACAACAAGCGGTGGCTGATTCTTGACAAAGATAGCAAACGCACCTACACGCTTAAACAGGAAAATGGCGCGCTGAATGTGTATCACGGTTCCTTTCCCAACCTCCGGTTGAAGGCAAACTACTTTGCTATTTTTAGATGTTTTTCGGGATTTGCGCTATTTCTCATTAGCCTGTATCTGATGGGTTTTTTTCTCTATCTTGAAGAGCGAGAGAGCGGCCGTATTATGAAGAGCGTGAAGAGTTTCGTGAAAATCAGACAGTTTCTTGAGCGTCATGAAAAAGAAAAAGTGGGGAAACAGTAGGAATTGACCATTCCCATCCAAGAAAACAATCTCCTGCTTCGTGCGGCGCGATGCCTTCCGGTTGAACGCGTGCCGGTGTGGTTGATGCGTCAAGCGGGACGTTCCGATCCGGCGTATCGGGCGCTTAGGCAAAAGATTAACCTTCCTCTGGAACGCCTGTTTCACACAGTTCCGGGGGCGATTGGCGCGACGGAAGTTGAGTCGGCAATCGAAATCTCTCTCTTGCCGAAACGCATTGGGGTTGACGCCATTATTATGTATCACGATATCCTGACGCCGTTAGCCCCTATGGGTGTCCATTTTCGTTTCGCTCCGGCGCCCGTGTTAGAGGCGCCTGTTCGAACGACTCGCCGGATAGCGGAATTGCGTCCGCTTGACAATCCCGTCTCGCAATTGAAATTTACCGGCGAAGTAATCAGAGGCCTCCGCCGAGTATTGGATGGAAAACTGCCGTTGATCGGTTTTGCCGGAGCCCCCTTGACACTGGCATTTTTCATGATTACCGGAAAAAGCCCGATGAGTGGGCAAGGCGGACTGTCAAGCGAAGCGGATATCGTATTCCGGATGATGCGAGAAGCGCCCAATCTCTTTCATGACCTGTTGCAGCGTCTGACGCAGATGACGATAGTCTATCTCAATTATCAGATTTCACAGGGCGTCCAGACAGTCCAACTGTTCGAGTCCATTGCGGATGGAATTGCACGACCATTCTATGAAACCTTCGCTCAGCCGTACCATGAGCGAATTTTCTCGGAATTGAGTCCCGATGTCCCCGTAATCTTGTTCGCCAAAGAGTGTCCCTATCTGGACCTGATGGTCAAGAGCGGCGCAGACGTGCTAAGTGTAGGAAAATGTATAGACCTTAAGGAAGCTCAAACATATACGGCGGGCAAGGTTGCCGTGCAAGGCAATGTGGACAACTGCGTTCTTCGCGACGGAACCCCCGACGATGTTGCCGATGCCGTGGACAAATGTTTGCGACAAGCTGGAAAAGTCGGACACATTCTTAACCTCAATCACGGAATTCACCGGGACACCCCGTTTGAAAATGTGAAACAGTTTGTACAGTCGGCAAAGGCACACGTTTGGAGCGAGTGATAACCGAAGAGAGCGCTATGCCGCCGGTCGTATGTCGTTGATGATGCATCGCACGCGACTGGCGCCGGTATGAATGACGAGATTCAACGGCAAGTAATCTAATTGAAGAGAATTGAATGAGGCCATCCCGAAACAATCCTTATGCCCCGCTTCAATACGGCGCCCTTGAGCGAGTAACGGATAATGTCTATCTTTTCCGCAATATCGTTAATTCATCGGTTGTTATTGGTGACAAAGGCGTAGCAATCATTGATACGCAGGTCAACCAACGAATGGCGCGCCGCGTGCTTCAAGCCGTTCGGACGGTAACGGATAAACCGATTCTTTACACCATCAACACCCACTATCATTGGGACCACACTAACGGAAATGTCGTTTTTCACGATGAGGGGGCGACCATCATTTCAAGAGAAATGACAAAGGATTTCATGGTCGGTCGCGCCTCGCGCCAAAAGGCTTTTCTCCAATCACGCGGGTTTGAGTTGGGCGCCGACCCGTACCTTCCCGATGAGACTTTTCAACTGGAGACCGACCTGGATCTGGGAAATCAACCGCTTCATCTCGTCCATCTCGGTAAGGCGGAAACGGATGACGCCGTTGCCGTACGAATTCCGAAGGAGGGTTGCATTGTCTCCGGCGACACGATTATGACAGGAAGTTTCCCGATTTTTGGTCAGCCCGTAATGAATGAGGGATTAATGGCGAACCACGAGTGGATCCGCACGATAGAGGAACTGCGCTCATACAATCCCGATCATGTGCTTCCCGGTCACGGACCATTGGCGCACGACGCGGAAATCGATCTCCTGATTAAAATTGAAGAGTACTTCCTATCGGAGGTTCGCAAGCGGTTTGACGATGGCATGGATTTGACCGAATTACTTGCGGACCTTGAGAGCAGCCTGCCCGATTGGATAACTCGAATCGCCGAGGTGTGGGGAACACCGCGTTATGCGGCGCTACGCGTTTATCGAGGATTGATTGATGATCCGGAGCCGGGTTGGCAGCACTTCAAGCCGCCAGCTGCCCCCGCGCCTTGTGATGGTGATGAACAAATTGGCAAGTTTGATAGTTTGGAGGGCTACCTTGAGGCGGCGGAAGAATCGGGCGAGGGGGGTGACATCGGTTTGAAACTCGCCATCCTGCGTGAAGCCGCTCGTCAATATCCGGAAAATCCCGCCGCATGGACAGAACTGGCGAGAGCGTTGAGCCAAGAGTCGCGCGTCGTGTCCAGCGTGCTGGAGAAAGGGGATTTTTTCTCCGAGGCAAGAAACGCCATTCGAACCGCATTGGAATTGGATCCCGAGTACGCGCCGGCGCTTCTGCGGCTTGGCCAAACGCTGATTACAGTTGCCTACCGTAACGGCGACGACCCATGTTCCGGTCTAACATACATTCATCGGGCATTGAATCTGCCGCTTACCGCCACCCAACTTGCTCAAGCGCACTTCTCAATTGGATTGGCACACCGTGCGAACGGCGCTGAACCGGAAGCAAAGGCCGCTCTTGCCGAGGCTATCGCGGCTGATCCGAAGTTCATGCCCGCGCAACTGGCAAATATGGCTTGAGGATTGTAGGATCAAACGAATGAATAGTGAGTAGGAGTTTCTATCAGGATTCTCTATCGCATTCACTATTCGTTCGTTTGATCGCTTCCGCTTGATTGTAACATTTAGATTTTGAATTCGTATGAATATAGATTGATACACTAGGTTCTGTTGAGATTTATGTGAAGTGTGTGTCCAATCGTAGGGGCGAGGTTTCCTCGCCCGTTCCCCAACTCTAATGTGTGAAACGGGTTGGGTGACCCAACCCCTACGAAGGGGCATAAGTCTGTGCGCCGCCTTGATTGCCCGGTTGAGTTGAAATGTCAACAGAGCCTATACTCCATGCTGTTAGAAACTGCGTCTTTTGTAGGAGCGATCTCCAGGTCGCGACGTGTGTTCCCGGTAGGTGCGGTTGGAAACCCAGCGGATCTCTATCGCACTCATTATTCATTCGCTTGAGGGATCCCTATCGCACTCATTATTCATTCGCTTGATCCCACGGACCAGATGCTTGAAAACACGCAATTCTCGGCAGCGCGAAGTATAGATTTTGAATTCGTATGAATATAGATTGATACACTAACCGGTTACGATTATCTTAAGGAGAGCACAAAATGCGAATTAGCACATCCGCGCTGTTAATGTTATCAATAGCAATATGCGCTTATGCCCGCACATCTGGGGAAGCAGTTGAATACACGGTCGATAATACCGCGTTTAAGGGTTATCTGGCTTATGATGACCAAATTGAGGGAAAACGCCCCGGCGTGTTGGTTGTCCACGAATGGTGGGGACACAACGAATATGCGCGCAACCGGGCGCGAATGTTGGCTGAGTTGGGGTATACGGCGCTTGCGGTCGACATGTACGGTGATGGAAAATTAGCCGACCATCCCGATGACGCCGGAAAATTCGCTCGTGCCGTAACGGAAAATATGGATGTTGCCAAAGCCCGTTTCATAGCCGCCATGGACTTGTTGAAGAAGCATCCAACCGTTGATTCGGAGTATATTGGCGCGATCGGCTACTGTTTCGGCGGCGGGATTGTGCTGCACATGGCTCGTCTCGGAGTTGAAGGGCTTGACGGAGTGGTCAGCTTCCACGGTTCGCTGTCAACCGAAACACCTGCAAAGCGTGGAGCGGTCAAAGCCAAGATTCTGGTATGTCATGGCGCGGTGGATCCGTTTATAACGGCAGAACAAGTGGACAAATTCAAGAAAGAGATGCATGACGCCCAAGTAGATTTCAAGTTTATCGCCTACCCCGAGGCGAGTCACAGCTTTACCAACCCGGCCGCGGGCGCGCATGGCGGGCCATTGAAGTACAACGCGGCAGCGGATAAGCAATCCTGGAGCGATATGCAGAGCTTCTTTAAGGCTCTTTTTGCTGTACAGTGAAAAAATTTCGGCTAGACAGATGGAAATCCTACCATTTCTGTTTTTCATTCTGTTTTGTGTAATCATTCTGGGCATCATTTACGGATTATTCCGCCTGCTGCGTCACTTCGGTCGGAGCGACGCCGATGAATTTCGCGATGTGCGGTGTCCGGGATGCCAGACACGGCGGAAACCGGTTAAAACGGGCGCGGTTAGAAATCTTGTCGAGGCCGAGTTGCGGTGTCCGGTGTGCGGCGGCGTCTCTTGGGACATTCCGGCGAAGACAAATCTTTCTACCCGCTCTACGCCCGACGATCCGACAAACCCGTAGGTTCGTTCAATAGACAACTTTGTGTGCCGTTAGGACGCAACCCCGCCCACCGTGGGACCTCAAGCCGAGAGTAGGATATACACCGTTGGAATTAACATTTCCGTGTTCACTTTATGAACAGGGATGTACAATAGTTGGTCAAGATTCGCCGTGATGCCTATGCCTTTTCTTGATGGATATGGTCATTCCGCTTGTGGCACGGCATTTGCACTATACGATTGTGTTTTCTAAGTTACATCACATCAACCTAACACACCACACTCCAAAACCTGGGAGGTTTGCAAACAATGATAAGAAGAACCTGGCTTGCCCGCTCGTTCCGAATTATGGCGCTTGCCCTTTTCACGTTAGTTTTGAATCTATCCACTTTCTCTCACACTGAGGCGTCATCAAGTGATCAGACACGGCCGGAGGCCGGCGTTTCCTATGAAAACTTAAACCAAGAGGTATTGAAGGCAATCGATCACGGACTTGAGTGGTTGAAAACCCGGCAGGAAGATAATGGGCTTTTTCAGCATCACCCCGGGATTACCGGCTTGGCGATTACCGCGTTTTTGAGGCACCCGCAGAATCGATATGCGGAAGCCAATCACCCGTTTGTTCAAAAGGCGCTCCAAGCCTTGCTGGAATTGCAACAACCAAACGGAGCAATCTATGACGCCGATCAGCAGCCGGCTCTGCCAAACTACAACACTGCGGTTTCACTGATGGCGTTGTCATCTACCAACAACCCCGAATACAAGCTGGCAATTGCAAAAGCGCAACATTTCATCAAGGGACTGCAAGTCCAAGATACCGACAGTGTGTACTACGGCGGAATCGGCTACGGAAGCCGCGAGACCGTTCACGATCTCTCAAATCTGAATTTTGCGGTTCAGGCGTTGAAAGAAAGTGGTTCCGACGATCAGGAAGTATGGGACAACGCCATAAAATTTCTGCAAAGATGCCAGAATAACAGCGAAACCAACAGCGAGAGTTGGGCTGGCAATGATGGGGGTTTCATCTACGCCCCGGATGGCGAAAGCAAGGCTGGCAGAGATGAAAGTGACAAACCGCGCTCTTATGCAAGCATGACGTATGCGGGCTTATTGAGTTTCATTTATGCCAATGTTGACAAAGGTGACTCGAGAGTGCAAGCCGCGGTGGACTGGATAGAAAAACACTTTACTGTCGAAGAAAACTACGGCATGGGACAGGAAGGGCTTTACTACAATTACCATACCATGGCAAAGGCGTTAAGCGCCTATGGCGAACCTGTCATTGTGGATGGCAAAGGCATGTCTCATGATTGGTACAGAGAACTCGGCGAGAAACTCATTTCCGCACAGAATCCGGAAGGATTTTGGGTGAATGAGTCGAGCCGATGGCTCGAGAGCTCTCCCGTTCTCGTAACTTCGTATGCGATACTCGCGCTTGAAGCGGCTTATCGTCCTTAACTTCGGCCGCGTTTCCCGCAAGAGTCGGAATACTCGAATGTTGCGGGATGTCCGTAGGGAATAACGATCGTTATTCCCTACGTTGCCGCTAGCCATTTCTGGACGCGTATCAATTTCATCTTCCCGCGGTTTGACATTCCTTGCAGTAGCCAAGAATTTCGTTGCGGTATTTTACCGCTTCGAATTGGTGAAGGTCACACATAGCTTTCTGAAGTTTGTCAATATCGGGATTCGTGAACTCGATGATCTCGTTGCACCGAAGACAGATAAGGTGAGCATGTTGCTGTTCCTGGAGTGCATCGACGTGTTCGTAGTAGGAGTTCTTCCGGGCATCGATAATCTCCGTCAGGAGGCCGCTCTTGACGAGAAGAGGCAACGTACGATAGATTGTCGCTCTGGACGCGGAGTGTCCTTTCTCTCGAATGCGAACCAACAAATCCTCCGCTTGAAAGTGCCCGTCATACGAGAAGACCTGTTCGAGAATGGCGAGCCGCTCCGATGTGAGACGCAGCCCTCCGCTCTTGAGGTATTGTCGAAACTGCTCAACGAATTCGGGATGAACTTGTGTTTTCTCTCGCGTTCTCATTGCGGTAACGCCTTCCATATTCCAATTGCCCACACGCACTGAGCGTTGAAATACCCGCTTCAATCCGCGTCAGTTCCGCCCGGCAAACTGCACGTCATCTTCTTTGTGTAACTGTTTAAATCAGCCAAAAATAGTGGGCATGTTGATTTGATATGTATTACTCCCGGCTATCGGCAGGGGGCATCCCTTGATTATATGTGGGAGCGGTATCTCTTGAATATATGTGGGAGGGGGATCTTGCCCCGATGTGGGAGCGATGCCCTAGCGTTTCTGTTGATTTATTGTGAACGTAGGAATCGGGGCAAGATGCCCCTCCCACTGGGGTGTCCCCCACATTCCCACTGGGGGTGTCCCTCATATTCCCACCGCGCGTGTCCTTCATATATTGGGTACATGAGCGGTCCCACCGTCGGCTGTGAAATAAAGCGATTGCTCCGCATTCTCTACAGGAAATCAATGAACTAAACAGTTACTCTTTTGTTTGTTTTCGCGCTCTCGGTCAAGTAATTTCGGTTTCCAGTGCAATCCGGCCGAATAACCGCCAAGCCCGCCATCGCTGCGGACGACACGGTGACACGGAACAATAATCGGCACGGGATTGGCGCCTTCCGCCCCGCCAACCGCGCGCGTGGCAAGCGGTTTCCCGATTTCCCTGGCTATCCAGCCATAACTGCGGACTTCGCCATAGGGGATGCGGTAGGTGGCTTTCCAGACCATCCGCTGAAATTCCGTTCCCGCCCGAAGATCGAGATCCACGTCAAACTCGACAGGTTCGCCGCTGAAATAGCGTCGCAGCAGATTAACCGCTTCAGATAAGCCCTCTTCAGACTTTGTCGCTTCTGTTCCGAGAAGCAGACTATCTTCAATTTCCGTCTCATTCGCCTTGCCGATAACCACCCGTGAAATGCCGCGCGAAGTTCTGGCAACACCCACCCAGCCGAATGAAGATTCGAAATAGGTATAGTTCATAATTATTTGAGCCTCCGTGTTACCGATCAATTCTACAATGGCTATGGAGGCAACGCTGATATTTTCAATGGCGCTCCGAATCGTCACCCGACTTTGTAGAACGGAAGCAATGTTACCGTTGCATCAACGGACTCGTTTGCCGTAACTACCTTGACTTTGCTCCCGGCATCGGTGAAAGCCATTCGGACGTAGCCAAGAGCGATTGTCTTGCCTAGCGTCGGTGACGCGACCGCACTGGTAATCCAACCGACTTCCTTGTCATTGCCGAAGATTAGGTCTCCCTGACTGGGCGGCGTATCGCATTCGACTTCAAATCCTCGCAGGAGTCGATTCGGGTGTCCACGGTATTTCATACGCGCCACAATCTCCTGACCGATATAACAACCTTTCTCAAAGTCAATGGCGCGCTCCAACTCGGCTTCCAGCGGGATAATCGAGTCGGTTAACTCCGCGCCATACCGGGGAATGCCAGCCTCGATGCGAAGAGAATTTAGCGCTGTCAATCCGATCGGTTTAGCGTCAAATTCTCGTCCCTTAGCCAAGAGAGTATCCCAGAGCCATCCCGTCGACTCGGCCGCGACGTAGAGTTCATAACCAATCTCGCCAGTTTCGTCCGACCGCAGGCACGCGATTGATCTGCCTTCTACTTCATGACGGGTACAGTGGTATTCCTTGAGTCCCGTGACATCAATTCCCAAGCCAGCTTGAACGAGGGGTAGGGACCGGGGACCGTGCAAAGCGATAATTCCCGTCCTGTCAGTGCAATCCTCAAGGTTTACATCGTCCGCGATGATATACTTGTCCAATTCCTCAAATAGGATTTCGGTTGTCTCGGCGTTGGTGGCAATTCCGATGCCATCCTCAAGCGCGCATACCTTCATGTCCGAGATGATTTTGCCGCGATTGGTCAACATCGTCGCGTAATTCCCCTCGCCGACTTTCAGTCCCTCGACATCGTTAGAATTAATTCGATGCAGGAACGCGGCGCGATCGTCGCCTGTCAGCCAGAGTCTGCCGCGATGGGAGAGATCCGCGATTCCGACCCCGTTTCTCACGGCGTGGTGTTCTTTGACGGGATTGGCAAAATGGGCGACAAGATCCCAATCGCCGCGGCTTGTAGTGAATATCGCTCCAAGCGCGGTGTGCGCGTTGTAGAGAGGCGTTCGTTTCATCTGTTATACTTTGCGTTGGGTATTATTGCGCTTTCTTTCCCGGTGATTATTGTTTGTAATAGTGATTGTAGGGTGGGCACTGCCCACCATCAACTGCTTTATTGCTCTACGAACTTAATTATAGCGCACAGCAGGGAGGAAGTCAAACGTATCTGCGAGCCGGGGGAAACGCATCTGGCTTTCCGGCGATAATCCGTAGGTTGTGTTGAACGGCACATCAAGAACGCCCCGTCCACAGGCTAACCGCGCCCGGATACCGATTACCGCTAACCCCCCAAAATCGTAGTGAAACCCAACACTGCAACTGACTTGAGGCATGGGTGGACGGAAAATTTTCACCACTCCCGTCTTCCATCCTTCCAATCTTCCCGATGCCAAAAATCAGGCGCTATTCCCCTGAATATTGCCCAACCCAAAGAATAATTTGCGCTGCCGAGAATTGCGTGTTTTCAAGCATCTAGTCCGTAGGATCAAGCGAATGAATAATGAGTGCGATAGAAATCCCTCAAGCGAATGAATAATGAGTGTGATAGAAATCCCTCAAGCGAATGAATAATGAGTGCGATAGAGATCCGCTGGGTTTCCAACCGCACCTGCCGTGAACGCGCGTCGCGACCTGGAGATCGCTCCTACAAAAAGACGCAGTTTCTAACAGCATGGAGTATAAACCCTTACCCAGAGAAAACCGCATGACTTGCGTCCTAAAACGCTTAACTTGATCCCTATGCGTGGTCGGAAAATTTTCACCCTTCCCGTCTTCCATCCTTCCCGCCTTCCAATCTTCCTTATGCCAAAAATCAGGGGCGATCCCCCTGCTGTCTATACAATCGCCACTAGATACAATCACTCGGTGAAATCAAAATAAGAATTGCCGCGAAAACACAGGCAAATAGTTTGCGAATACGTCCCTTTTTTGCTTGACAACACCTCGCAATTCGATCAAAAATAGGTTTGGCGGGCTCATTCTAACCCGTCTTTTTCTCAACTTTTGGTCTGTAATCAGGACATTGACGAAAATACCCCCGATTCTCATTAACGAAACCATCAACAAAGAGGCTATTTGGGGGAAAATGCCTTGAAAATTCAATGATTTTGCCTCGCAAATGACCAAACGCAACTTTACCGCGCCGGGAATTGCGTTTTTTTAGGATCAAACGAGTGGATAGCGAGTAGGATTTTCTATCGCGCTCATTGTTCATTCGCTTAATCGATAGAGATCCCGCGATCTCCCGATCGCGACATGCGTTCCCCGAAGATGCGATGTCCAGTCGCGTAAAGTATAATAAACACAATCACTCGGTGAAATCAAAATAGGAATTGCCGCGAAAACACAGGCAAATAGTTTGTGAATACGTCCCTTTTTTGCTTGACAACACCTCGCAATTCGATCAAAAATAGGTTTGGCGGGCTCATTCTAACCCGCATTCGGTAAGCGTTTAACACAGTTTTTCACCTGTGGAATCTCTATCGATCAAGCGAAAGAACCATTTGATTTGACAACAGATCTTTTACGATATAATTGAGTAAATAGTCTGTTGAATTTCATATTCCAAACTTTTTACTCAACGCAAAGGGAGATTATTAAAATGTTACAACGATTGACAACTTCAACGCTTTTTCTCGTCTTGATACTTTTCGTTTCCATGTTAGGCGTTAACGAGGCATCAGCCGCGCCAAGTCCACCGGACACATTTACCACATCCGGGGTGACTAGCACCAGTTGGACAGTGAGCTGGTCGGGTGGCCCAGGCTTTTCATGGAAAGTAATAGGTTATAGCTTCCGATCCCGAAAACAGGGGACTTCAGATTGGACCTATGTAGACGGCGCGCCATTTATCAATACAAGTCTTACGTTTACAGGATCACCATCCACCACTTATGAATACCAAGTGCAAACTCTTGCCAAGAATGAAGCGGCTCTCCTTATTAACTTGGATCATCGCGAATGGAGCAGCTGGTCGACAGCACAAGAGGTGACGACAAAAGGGGTGCCGAAGACGGTGGGTACGATTTCGGACCAAACGTTAAAAGTCGGCGCAATTTATCCTTCCTTCCCGGAGTCAGTTCTTGTACTTCATGTGAGTTCAAACTTCACGCATTCCGGGAACGACACGATGACCTATAGCGCGACTTTATCCGATACGAGCATAGGCACATTGAGCGTGATAGGATCAACGCTAACTATCACCGCAGTGGATGAGGGGTCGGGGACAGTAACGGTGACCGCCACGGATAGCCTCAATGCCACCGCTACGCAGACCTTCTCGCTAAAGGTGTTGCCAAACTCAGATCCGGCCGCGGTGGGCACTATTCCGGCCCAAACGGTGTCTGTAACTGAAACTGCCAGGACAGTTGATGTGAGTAGCTACTTCAGCGATCCGGATGGGAATCCACTCACCTATAGCGCAGCCTCATCCGATACGAGCATAGCCACGGCGAGCGTATCAGAGGCAACGGTAAGCATCACCGGCGTGGCTACCGGGTCGGCGACAATAACCGTGACCGCGACGGATACCGCCAACGCAACGGCTACGCAGAATATCTCCGTCACCATCATTGCAAATCGCGCCCCGGTGCGGACGGCCACCATTCCGACCCAAACGGTATCTCTGAGCGGATCTGCCGTGACAGTTGATCTGGGCAGCTACTTCAGCGATCCGGATGGGAATCCACTCACCTATAGCGCAACCTCATCCAATGTGAGCAAAGCCACAGTGAGCGTGTCGGGGTCAACGCTAACTATCACCGCAGTGGCTACCGGGTCGGCGACAATAACCGTGAACGCAACGGATCCCAGCAACGCAGGCACTCAGCAGTCCTTCTCCGTCAGCGTCGTTTCAAATCGTTCGCCAATCTCTGAGGGTACAATTCCCAACCAAACGGTGAGAGTCGGTGGAACTGCCGGGACAGTTGATCTGAGTAGCTACTTCAGCGATCCGGATGGGAATCCACTCACCTATAGCGCGACCTCATCCAATACGAGCAAAGCCACAGTGAGCGTGTCGGGGTCAACGCTAACCATCACCGCGGTGGCTGCCGGGTCGGCGACAATAAACGTGACCGCGACAGATACCAGCAACGCAAGCCGGTCGCGGAGTTTCTCTGCCACTGTCCTTCCAAACAACAAGGTGATCCGTGTAGGCACAATTCCCAACCAAACGGTGGCTCTGAGTGGAACTGGCACTGCGACAGTTGATGTGAGCAGCTACTTCAGCGGTCCCGTTGGCGAGACGTTAACTTATAGCGCAACCTCATCCAGTTCAAGCAAAGCCACGGTAAGCATGTCGGGGTCAACGCTAACCATCACCGGCGCGGCTGCCGGGTCATCTACAATAAGAGTGACAGCGACAAGTTCCGAAAACAAAAGCGCTACGCAGAGCTTCTCCGTCACGGTCTATTCCAACCGCGCCCCGACCACCGTGGGTACGATTTCGGATAAGCAACTAATTAATGGTACTGTTCACACGTGGAACATTGCCGGCTACTTCAGCGATCCCGATGGCAATACATTGACCTACACCGCAAGCTCTTCCAATGAGACTTCAACCGGGGCAAATATAGGTGGCGCGGGTAATTCTACACTGATTCTCCTCGCAGATGGTTTGGGAACAGCGACGGTCACGGTGACGGCGACAGACCCAAGCGCCGCAAGCGCTACGCAATCCTTCTCCGTTACGGTCATCCCCGATACCGCCGATGCGTTGCCGGGGCTCAGCAGCGAAGAACAAGCGCTGCTCGGTAGCTTGCTCACCTATGACACCCTCATTTTCAACGAACTCCACAACGGTTCCGACGATGCGGCAGACTGGCTGGAACTCCGAAACATCAGCGCTATTGACATTCCGCTTGATAACTGGCAACTGAGCGTCCAGACAGGCAGTGGCACCGCTGTTTTTCCGTTCCTCGCAGGCACGGTTATTCCTGCAGGTGAAGTCCTCTTACTTACAAACACGGAGATAACGACGGCAGCTGTGGTCATTGAGTCCTTTGTGTTGCCACAAACGGAGTTCGCGTTGATCCTGCGTAGTCCAACGGCGTTCGGCGACCTCGCGGGCAATTACTTCCAAAGTGAAAGCGAACGCCCCGAAACGGCGCCCGAACTTACCGTGGACACCGTATGGGAACGCGTGCAGGCAACAGTCTCCGGTTATCGCGCCGAAGCTTGGGCAGCCAGCAAGCGCCGAAATGGACTCGGTTCACCCGGCTATCACCCCTCGGCTTTGACGGGAGACCTGAATCACGATGGGGTCGTCAACATCTTGGACCTCGTGTTGGTCGCCTCACAGCTTGGAACAATAGGGTTCACTGCCGCGGATCTGAATGGCGACAATACGGTGAACATCCAAGACCTGGTTTTGGTCGCGAATGCGTTGGATAACGTCGCTACCGCGCCGTCGGCGAAACAGCCCACTGCGGCGCTGATCGACACGTGGCTCCAGTTGGCGCGCCAAAACGGATTAACTAACGTGCAAACATCACTCCCGGAAGGGTTTTCTTACGGTCGCGGGATACAGGCGCTCGAACAGTTGGCGCGCGCGTTAGCGCCCGATAAAACCGCGCTGCTGGCGAACTACCCGAACCCGTTCAACCCCGAAACATGGATACCTTACCAACTGTCAAGAGCGGCAGATGTGACGGTAACTATCTACGCTTCGGATGGCATCGTCGTTCGCACGTTGGCAATAGGGCATCAAGACGCGGGCATGTACAAGAACCGCAGCCAAGCCGCCTATTGGGATGGCAAAAATGAGTTTGGCGAGTCTGTCGCCAGTGGACTCTATTTCTATACGCTCAGTGCCGGCGAGTTCACCGCGACAAGCAACATGCTTATCCTCAAATAGCGCACGATTACAAACGTTGCAGGCGGGGATAGAAGATGGGATGGTTCCCGCCAAAGCCGTAGGCGGGGCATCTTGCCCCGCTAGCCAACGATAGAAGATAGGAAGGTTCCCGCCAAAGCCGTAGGCGGGCATCTTGCCCCGCAACCCGACACAACGATAGAAGATAGGGAGGTTCGCACAGCAGCCGTGGGCGGGGCATCTTGCCCCGCTAGCCAACGCCAATGATCACGGGAAGGGCAGAATTTGCGGGAAATGTGACAGGGGAATCGCATCTATACTCCATGCTGTTAGAAACTGCGTCTTTTTGTAGGAGCGATCTCCAGGTCGCGACATGTGTTCCCGGTAGGTGCGGTTGGAAACCCAGCGGATCTCTATCGCACTCATTATTCATTCGCTTGATCCTACGGACTAGATGCTTGAAAACACGCAATTCTCGGCAGCGCAAAGTATAACTTTCCGGCGATAATCCGTAGGCTGTGTTGAACGGCACATCAAGAACGACCCGTCCACAGAATAGCCGCGCCCAGATACCGATACCGCTAACCCTCCCCAAAATCGTAGTGAAACCCAACACTGCAACTGACTTGAGGTATGGGTGAACGGAAAATTTTCACCCTCCCATCCTTCCAATCTTCCATCCTTCCAATCTTCCTGATGCCAAAAATCAGGCGCTATTCCCCTGTAACACGTGGTAAAAGGGCTTGACCAGTGTACAATATTGTGATATGATTTTACGCGGAATGGATGTGTTGGATTTCTTCCGACACCCCTTTTCGTAGGATACGACGTCATATACTTCGTCCGAAATTTCTTGACATTTTTCGTTCAATTCTTTTGCAGTTCAATGTTGCGCACGCGCTGATGAATTCATCAGACATGTCCCGATTGAACGGAATGATTCATGACCACACTTAACCGCGGAGCTACCGATACGCCTTACGCTGTCAGGAATTGCGTTTTTTAACGGCGATCTCCGAATCGCGACATGCGTTCCCCGTAGGATCAAACGAGTGGATAGCGAGTGGGATTTGCTATCGTCTTCGTTATCCACTCGCTTGATCGATAGAGATCCCTTTTTCTCGCATGTTCGGTTTCCCGAAATCGCGTAGCGTTTTCTATTGAAAAGAGCCGACAGTCATTTCACGCATCTTACGGCACGGGAGAAACGCCGATGGCAACCTACATAGATATAGAACAGTCTCGAATCCTCTCTGTTCCCACAGACGCGGACATATATTACCCTGAAGAGGATGGAAAACCGATGGCGGCAAGTGATCTTCACAGAGAAATCCTCACGCGGACTATCGACGCCTTGACCGAGCATTATCGCTCGGATACGTCCGTGTATGTCTCCGGCGACATACTGATGTATTACGTGGAAGGCGTACCCGGAAAATCCGTTTCCCCGGATGTGCTTGTCACTATCGGGATAGGGAATAAACCCCGCTACACGTATAAGGTCTGGGAGGCGGGCAAGGTTCCGGATTTCGCGATGGAGTTCAGCAGCGAGAACACCTATCGCAACGACTTGAGCTTCAAAAAGGAGCTCTACGCGTCGCTCGGCATTCGCGATTACTTTCTTTACGATGCGGAAGCCAAGTATTTGCGCGTGCCGCTCATGGGGTTTACATTGGTTGACGCTGTCTATGAACCGATACCCGCGGACGCACGCGGCGGTGTGCGATCTGCGGCGCTAAATTTAGATTTCCACGTGCGCGAAGATGGTTTGGGGATTTACAATCCGGTTACGGGTAAGTGGGTAAAAACGCGGGCTGAACAAGAAGCCGCCGGACGAAGGAAGGCGGAAGCCGCGCTCGAGAAGGCGGATGCTAAAATCCTGCAACTTCAAGAGGAGATCGAGCGCATGCGAACGCGCCGCTAACTCCTATCGTTCATGTCATACCCTTCGGGGCTGAAAATTGCGCGTTTTCAAGCGTTTGGCGGAAGGTCGGTTGGAAACCGCGAGAATTTCTATCGTTCAAGCGAATGAACAAAGAGTGCGATAGAAAATCCTACTCACTATCCGTTCGCTTGATCAATAGAGATCCCTTTTTCTCGCATGTTCGGTTTCCCGAAATCGCGTAGCGTTTTCTATTGAAAAGAGCCGACAGTCATTTCACGCATCTTACGGCACGGGAGAAGCGCCGATGGCAACCTACATAGATATAGAACAGTCTCGAATCCTCTCTGTTCCCACAGACGCGGACATATATTACCCTGAAGAGGATGGAAAACCGATGGCGGCAAGTGATCTTCACAGAGAAATCCTCACGCGGACTATCGACGCCTTGACCGAGCATTATCGCTCGGATACGTCCGTGTATGTCTCCGGCGACATACTGATGTATTACGTGGAAGGCGTACCCGGAAAATCCGTTTCCCCGGATGTGCTTGTCACTATCGGGATAGGGAATAAACGCCGCTACACGTATAAGGTCTGGGAGGCGGGCAAGGTTCCGGATTTCGCCATGGAGTTCAGCAGCGAGAACACCTATCGCAACGACTTGAGCTTCAAAAAGGAGCTCTACGCATCCCTCGGCATTCGCGATTACTTTCTTTACGATGCGGAAGCCAAGTATTTGCGCGTGCCGCTCATGGGGTTTACATTGGTTGACGCTGTCTATGAACCGATACCCGCGGACGCCCGCGGCGGTGTGCGATCTGCGGCGCTAAATTTAGATTTCCACGTGCGCGAAGATGGTTTGGGGATTTACAATCCGGTTACGGGTAAGTGGGTAAAAACGCGAGCTGAACAAGAAGCCGCCGCAAGACGGAAGGCTGAAGCCCGAGAACAGGAAGAAGCCGCCGCACGGAAGAAGACGGAAGCCGCGCTCGAGAAGGCGGATGCTAAAATCCTGCAACTTCAAGAGGAGATTGAGCGCATGCGAACGCGCCGCTAACTCCTATCGTTCATGTTATACGCTACGCTGTCGGGAATCACGTTTTTTCGGAGCGATCAGGAGATTGGGAATCTCTATCGCACTCATTATTCATTCGCTTGATCGTCTCGGTCGGTTGTAACATTTAGATTTTGAATCCGTATTAGCCTATTCTGACCACCAACCACCGGCGACTAGCCACTGCTTCTCCTCCCCCTCCCCCTCCCATTCTACCATCCTTCCCAACTTGTCACAAGCCGCCGGTCACTGATCGCCGTCTTTGTTCTCCTGACGCATCGCCTCCCCGCGAAGCAGGAAGGCGCGGATGTCGTAGCGACCGGGGCGCTCGACCGGCAGCGCGCCCTCGTCAATCATGACCTCCAACGGAGAGACCTGCGTCCGGACCGGCATCGTGACCACCTCGTGCATCCGCGCCGATTCGTAGATTGCCATGATAATCTCGACCGCGGCTCTGCCGTTCTCGGCTTTGCCCCGGTGCTCTACCTTGCCCTCGATCCACTCCACCAGTTCTCGCGCCTGCGCGACGGAGGGATCCTCGCCCTCGCGCCGGCGCTCCTCCCAGCGTCCGGTGCGGCTGCTGAGCAGACGCACTCTCGCCTCGTCAAGATCCAGGATGCCGTCGCTGCCGTAGAAGACCCCGCCTTGGCGTCCCTCGCCGCCCAACTCCTGGAGCAACTGCCCGATCGCGCCGTTATCGAACCCGATAATGCCCGCGCTGCGGTCCTCGATACGCGTGTCCCGCTCGTAGCGATCCGTCTTACGCTCGACATTCCCGATCACCCATTCGGCGTTGGCGTCGCCCATCACGAACCGCATCATATCGAAGATGTGAGAACAATCGTTTAGCAATCCCTGCTTTCCCACCGCCGTGACGTGGCGAACCTGACCGATGGCGCCCTCGGCGACGAGCTCGCGCGCCTCGTTCCATGCAGGGTTAAAACGTCGTTGATGACCGATAGCCAACTTCACGCCGTTGCGTTCGGCGGCGATCATCATGTCGTTGCACTCGCCCATGGATGTCGCCATCGGCTTCTCGCAAAGCGCCGCCTTCGGCTGTCGGGCACAGACGGCGATGGTGATGGGCGCGTGGAGTTTGTGCCAAGTGGCGTTGCTAACAATGTCCAAGTTTTCCTGATCCAGCATCTCCCGAAAATCGGCGTATCTCTGGTCAATGCCGTACTGTTCGCCGAAGGCATCCGCCGCCGCGCCCACCGGATCCGCCAGCGCGACCATCTCCACGTTGTCGAGCCCCTCGTAGCCGCGAGCATGAAGGTGAGCGATGCCGCCGCATCCGATGATGCCGACGCGATACTTGTCTGCCATGATTCCCCTCCTTTGTTGACTTTTGCAATTCTGCGAGTGGCTGATTAAGAGCCGGTTGAATATTCATTTTGGGCGAAGTCCAATGCCTTGAAACCGAGTTTTTTCTTCAAAACTCGGTTTCTTCCGTAGCCGAAAGGTGTCCACTAATCTCGATTGTCCGTAGGGATCAAGTTAAGCGTTTTTTGGGCGAAAGTCTCACGGTTTTCTCGGCAAGTTTAACGCATGTTTCCACCTGTGGGATCTCTATCGCACTTATTATTCATTCGCTTGATCCTCTGGGGCTTTGGAGTGTGGTGTTTTCACGTTTCTACAAACCTGCAGGATCTCTATCGCACTCGCTATCCACTCGTTTGATCCTCTGGGGCTAAAGACTCACACAATCAAGGAGTCGCCGTTTCGTGTTTGCCCTACCGGCTTGAGGGTTTACAACGGGAAATTAGACAAATAATGCGTAAATTTTCTGAACTTGATCCCAATGCCTTAACCGCCGACGCCCCCACTTACCACGTAGCGGTTCCTATCGGCTGTTCCGAGGCGGCAATAACTGCCGAAGATGCCGGCACCCGTAGGCGAACCCCTCCAACCCCGGCATACCTCTGTCTTCGTTCTCGACGCACAGCACATAGTCGTAACCCGATTCGGCCAGCGCGCCGACCACCGTCCCCCAATTCAGGCTCCCGCGCCCCGGCACGCGGTACTGCCACCACCAGTTGCCGATGATGCCTTGCCGATAAAGCATACGCGGGCTGACTTCGCAGTCCTTCACATCGGCGTAATGCCACTTGCCGGCGTACTGGCGGATCACGTCTTCGGCTGGCATAATCATCAGCCACACCCAGTGTGAGGGATCGCATGACAATCCGAGGTGATCCGAAGGGAGCGCGTCCAGAATCTTGTCCCACATTTCGGGATTGCAGCCGATGTTGCCCATGCGCACCGCCACGTCAAGGGCAATCTTGATATCCCTGTCCTCCGCGACATTCACCACGGGCGCGAACATCTCGGCGAAGCGATCCACCAATTCGTCCGATCGGTCAGTCGGGTTGCCGGGCGGGGAGGAATACATTCCGTAGAACTGCCCGTTCTTCACCGGCGCACCGCTGCCGGTAACCACGACCGGGCACGCCAGCCGCGCCGCGGACTCAATCGCTCGTATCAAGCGGCTCTGCTCCGCCAGGCGCGCCTCCTCGCAGTCGTCCAGCAGGTTGCAGTGGGAGGTGATGCAAGCCAAGTACAGGTCGTGCCGCTTCAATGTCTCCAAAACTTCGTCGGGTCCCTCGGTGAGGATACGATTTGACTCCAGCGCGCCGCTGTCAGCTAGCCGCACGCAATCAAAATCGTGCCCCGCCGCCCAAACGGCGCATTCCTCCAAGTCCCAGGCGCCATCACCGGCGCTCGTCTGAAAACTAATGTCCATATTCATGCCTCCACGCGATTCAAAGGTTTGTGGGAGGGATCTCCCGATCCCGACCCGTCACAACCAGGCGTCCAGCGTGTACATCGGGCGGTCAAGTAGAATGCTCATGATATTCCAAAAACTGCCGAGCATGAAATCGCCTAAAACGAGACCGAGAAAGAACGGCACCGCCTTGCGATAGACGCCAAGCCCCCCGTGTTTCAGGATAAGCCACTTCGCAATGCAACTCACTAGCAGCGTCGACCAAAAGATGTGGAGATGAAAAGCGACGCCGTAGCCGAGCGGGTGAATGGGCCACCAGAAGAATCGACTGCGCATGACCGCGAGCAGCAGCGTAAAACCGAAACCGATGGTCATGGCGATGATGTGGGGTACGTTTGGTTCGATTGATGAATTGAGCCAGTGGTGCAAGCCGTTGTACGCCCGCCCGCCGAAACTGTTGATCTGTTTGCCGACCTTCCCGGTGTCCACGCCGAGTTCGAGGAACGTGTCCAGCAGCATGAGGATGCACAACGGCATGGCGACCGCGATCAGAACGAGCATCCAACGGGACAAGCCCGCCGCGTTCATGCGTCCGCGCTCGGCGAGTTTGAAGGCTTCGAGTTGGTGCGGCATGGGGTGGCTGCGATTGTCTCGATTGAACCAAAAGAATAGGGAAAACCAGGTCAGACTCGGCGCGCCGATTCGTCGCGCGCCCAGCAGGCTGACAATGCTGTGATGAGGCCCTATTCCGGTCGTCTGATGGACGGGGAGACCGATCTCGGCGCGGATGCGCGTCAGCGCAATGGCAATGGCGAAATGGGCGGCGTAGAACAGTACCGCCATCTGCGGCGCCATCCCGCCTCGCATCGCAAAAGCGACGAGGAAAACCCCTCCGATGAGCAATCCCAAAAGCGCCGTGCGGTAGCGCATCGGCTCCCTCTCGTCCGCCGGGTCGCGAGTTCGCGCGTCCCGACTGAAGGCGTAAACGAACGCTCGCCATATATGCCGGCGCGTCGCCCATAGCCCGATGACGCACGCTCCGGTGTACGCTCCGATGTTCTGCTCCATGGGGTACGGAAAGCCGCCCTTGTCCAGCCCCATAGCGGTGGTAAGGACAAATTGCGCTTTGATGACAAAGTAAAAGAGAACGCAAGAGGCTAAGAGATCGAGCGGCATCAGGAAACTCAGCCCGATAGCGTAAGGATTCAGCACAATGGCGAAATGACCCCGCAACAGGGACGACCACGGCTTTTCCGTAAACAGCGGCGCCAACGGGATGTTCTTGTTCGGGATTCCGGGGATAGAGGGGTACAGGACATGCAGTCCGTTGATGATGCTGATGGCGGCGGCGATCCCGAAACCCCACCACATCGGTCTATTGCGAAAAAAGGCGCTCGTGTTGTAGGCGATCTCGTAGGGAAGTTGCACGATTGGATAGGCGAGACGCTCCTGCTCGACCCACTGTTTTCGGATGATCGTGTTGGCGCACTGCATCACGAATAGCAGGACGAAGGTAAACGTACACCACCAGAAGATGGGCTTTAGCCACGGCAGAAGGTAGCGCGGGTCAAAGATTGACTCTTCGCCGAGATAAAAGGCGCGCAGGACGTCCGGATTGTTTATCGTCAACCAACTTGGGAGATAGTGCCAAAAGAGGCTGCGCCACTCATTTTCGGGGGAGGCGAACCAGAAGGCGTGCACCACGATGGACACGAGCGGAAGGAACATGTCGTAGGACATGAACAACAGCGTGATCGACAGGAACACGTACAAGGAGGTTAATTCGCCTCCCGTCATTGCGTGTTTGGCGGCGTATCTCCTCAGCGGCAGGTTCAGCGCCGCCAAAATGACGAGGACGAAGATAACGCTGTAGAACGGCGCCATCAGCGTCGGAAAGGTGTATCGCAGCGCTTCGCATTCGATGTGCCATCGGTAGATGAATGGCAGGAAAATTAGCGCGATTAAAATCGACCGCCACGTGATAGGTTCGGTGCGGTTGGCGCCGCCGCGATTTTTGTTCATAGATTCCTTGTAACCGATTCGTGCATCGGTCGGGATCTGCCGATCCCGACCATCAAACGAGTGGATAACGAGTGCAATAGAGATCCTCGTGTCCACTAATCTCAATGGTCTCTTGAAACCGAGTTTTTTCTTGAAAACTCGTTTCTTCCGCCCCGGAAAAGCGTTCACAAATCTCAATTGTCAATTGTTCAAACAAGCGCTTAGATTTTGAATCCGTATTAGCTCAATTTACCGATACATTGATGTCACCCGCATTTCGGAAAAAATCCCGATCTCAAGAAAAATCTCCGTTTCCCGAAGTAACGTTGCAATTTTTATTGAACTTAAAAACGTTATGTGTGTGTAGTAGAATGAAATTGGAAGAGACCGCGCCCAAAGAATTCTTTCAACCGTCGTTATTCGGCGGATGCAATACTAATTCTTAATCTATAAGTCACAATCGTCGGTGGTTCGTAGTAGTGCAATTCATTGCACGTTTTGAATCGACTGTATCATTTAGATTTTGAAGTCGTATAAGGCAGTATTTGCAGGCGAAATTAACGCATAGAGAGGCGATTGTTTTCCCGTTGTTAACATCTTGTTCACCTTCGCGCGGTCGTGAACCCGCATCATCACTGGAAAGTGACCAAGCGGATCAGGTGAACGCGCCCCGAAAATCTGCCGTTTGTTCACGTTTCTGTGCCTATAGCAGTTCAACTTTTCGGGCGTATTTTTCACCAAAAATAGGAACAAAATCGTCCCGATACCATCAAATGCGCGCTCTTGTTCACATTCTATACGCCGCGCTGTCAGAAATTACGTCTTCTGTAGGAGCGATCTCCGAACGCCGAACTGCTGGAGGTACGTTAATCCTATTGAAAACCGTTATTGGTGAGAAAAAAGCGCGATATTAGCCGGCGCAAAGTATACACTGTCGGGATCGGGGGAGCCCTCCTACGGGGATTGGGGTTCTAGACGTTGATGCGATTCCGCTTCGGAGCGAATCTGATCCCAATCCCAGAGCTGCGGGATATATTCGACGTTTGCCCACGTCTCCGCCTGGTCGGCGTAGTGCGGGCTTGCCGGGTGACCCGATGCGCCGAGCGGCACAATCCACCGAGAATTCGTCCAATCCGACGGGTCGTGGATATACCGATTTACCGACACGCTTGTAGCGATGAACTCGTTCCGGATGCCGTAGCCTCCGGCGAGCGGGGTATCGCCATCGCCGTGGATTGGCAGCGAGGGGGGATCCAAAAACTCGGCAGCCTCGGCGAATACTTCGGACAACGGGTGACGCGGTTCGGTACGATGCATCCGTCCCCAGTTCCATGTCGTCATGTCGTCTCCAAGCGATTCCTTGAGTTCGGCAACGGCGTCAGCGAGTAGCTCAGCCAGGATGCCTCGCGGGCGGGTTTGGGGCATTAGCATGGAACGGTCTCCCTCTCCAATTTCCAGCGTAATCTGTTGTACGATTTCGCGAAGGATAACGGCGCTGCCCGGCGCTTCGGAGAGTACCTCCGGCGCGAAATCCGGCAGCAAGTATTCAACGACGTACCTGATGAAGTTGGCTTTTGTTTTGGCGTAGATGAGCGGCTGCGGCAAGTTGCGATCCATGCTGAAATCCCATTCCCGCAACAGATCGAGCGCTTCGACGCACTGCTCGTGATACGGCTCGGCGCTAATCAAAGCCCGCCTAAAGATTCGCGCCGGTGCGGAGATTTTATCGGCGTGGATGCGAGCCATGTCACCCACCGTTGCTGTCCCCGGTTCAAGCCCGAGAATGTGAGTTTGCACGCGTCGCGCGCGATGTTCCGGCGAGAACCATAACCCCACATAGTACGGGTAATCATGCCCCGCCACGCGCTGATTGCAGGTGACGACATAGCCTTCTTCCGGGTTAATGGATTTGGGCAGTTCGTCGTGCGGTATATATCCGCGCCACTCGTGTTTTCCTGTCCAGCCGGGAACGGCGCGCCATCCGTTTTCTTCGTCTCGAATGGGAATCTTGCCGACGTGGATATAGCCGAAATTCCCGTGCACGTCAGCCACGGCGTAGTTATTGACGCGGTCGGTCCAATTACGAAAGGCTTCGTGCAATTCGGCGACGGATCGGCTTTTCATGGCGTCGAGCGCGGCATCCACCCATCGCGAGCCGGCAATGAGGCCGGGGTCGCTGATTGTCACGGCGGCGCCCGACTCGGGATCGCCGGCAATCACGGGACCGTGATGCGTTATGGTGACCTCAAGTTCGACGGAATCTCCGCCGCGCGCGTCAATGGTTTCGTTCAGTACCTCAGCCTGGCGCCATTCGTCCTTGAACAGGTATTCGCGTCCGTGCGGCGTTTCTCGGAACTGCTCGATGAACAGGTCTTGTGTATCGGCGCTGCCGTAGGTCATGCCCCACGCCACATGGTCGTTGTGGCAAAAGTGGAGCGCGCCCGGCATTCCCGGCACGGAGTGACCAATCACGGAAAACTCCGGGCATGAGAGATGAATCTGGTAGTAGACGCTCGGCGTGTCCAGCGCACGATGCGAGTCGCCGGCGACCAGCGGCAATCCGGATGCCGTGAGTTCTCCCGAGATTGCCCATGCGTTCGATCCGGCATCGCTCTCGTTTAGCCAGTTCACAAGTCCGGCGGCTCTCGAAAGCGGAAAGAGTCCGTCCAGCGGTTGTCCTTCATACACGGCGCCGGGCGGCACGGTGAGAAGGTGTCCGGCGGGATAGCCTTTGATTAGACTCGCCGCCGTCTCTTCGCCTTCCGCAATTGCCAATCGCGTCATGAACAGTTTCGGCTCGAATGTGCCCAATAGGGAGTTGCGCATCTTGTAGACGGCGAGGCAGTGCCAATTCTCCCAGCGTTCCGGGCGCGTATCAAGGAGCTTGTACTCAATCGGGAGGGTTTTGGTGGTGTCGATGAAGGCGTTCACGCCCGCGGTGTAGGCGTCGATCATAGATTTGGCGGCGGGGCTGGCGAGATTGTAATCCAGTTTCGCTGTGCGTCCCATGCCGGCGGCGCGCAGCAGGCAGTCCCGCTCAATACCGCTCGCGCCGGCGAACTCCGACCATCTTCCAAGCGCTTGGTGTCGGTCAAAGTCCATGTGCCAGAGCCGGTCTTGCGCCGTGGCGAAGCCTTGCGCGAAGAAGAGATCCGCCTCGTTCTCCGCTCTGATATGCGGGATGCCCCACTTGTCTCGGTACACATCGACAGCCGCGCCGAGTTCGGGCAGCCGCATGGTTGTGGTGAGGTCGGGGAGCGCTGATCTGAGGTCGTTTTCGGTGATTTTCATGTGCGTTGCGGGTTATCTCGTGTATTCTAGAGTGATTCCAAATGGTGAGCGGTATTATACCTAACGTTGGGTAATATTGCGCTTTTTTCTCGGCAGTAGTGGTTTCTAATGAGACGTTCGAAGCGCCATGGGCTCTCGGTCAAGTAACACTCGTGCATTGGCAAGCGGGGCAAGATAAGATCTCTATCGCACTCATTATCCATTCGCTTGATCCCCGCCTACGGGGTTGTAGAACATGTCGCACATTGCGCTCCGCTGGAGCGCGGGGATTTGGACATGTCGCATTCTATCCACATGTCGATCCGCTGGATCGAGGAAATTGATTTCGACACGAGTTGGATGCTACTTGTGGAAAGAATGATTCCGACAAGGATAATGGGATGCTATCAATCAAATAAGCGAATAGCGAATGCGATAGTGAATCTTACTCATTATTCATTCGCGAGATTGCCGTGCGCGCCGTACAGATTCAGGAGAACGTGAAGATGACGCTAACCCAGGCGGACGCATAGAAACGGGATTAGCATCTCGTCCGGTGTCAAGCCGCCGTGCTTGCCGCCCGTGTAATACGGCTTCTCTTTGACAGACGAGTAAAAAGCGTAATTCTCCCGCATGACCGCGACGAGATTGCCCATTCGGTCGGGTGTTTCCGGGTGCACATCTCCGTATCCCCACAGCCCCGAACTCAACGCCTTTGACGAGGGCATGACCACCATCTGATCCGAGAGCTGGTCCTCCAGATAAGCGCGCAACGCCTCAAGCTTGCCCTGCTTGGCGTACAGGTATGCCGTTCGGAAGTCTCCCGTGGGCGGCAACAGCAGATTGTCCCTGATTTTCGGGTGTCGATCGACCCGCACGAGGCGGTTGTCGGGCACCGTCACTTGGCCGTGGTCGGCGGTCAAAATCATAAGTGTCGTGCCCGAAATCTGGGAATCAACGTGCTCCATGAATTCACGCTCAAGGGAATAGGAAAGATTCCGCACCTCCGCCGCAAATGCCTCGCTGTTCGCGCCGTAAGCATGCGAGATGGAGTCGATCGCATCCCAATACACCAGAATGCACGAGCGTTCGTCGGGATTCTGTGTCACCAACCTCTTCAGCGACACGAACATGTCGGAGGAATTCACGAATCCGTGCACCGCCTTTGAGCCGTTATAAAACATCTTGGATAACGGGCTCTCTTTATAGGCGCTCTTGATAAGCACATACGAAGGAATGCCGGCGTTTGCCAGCCGTTGGCTTAGTGTCTCGGCTCGGAGAAACCGCTGAGGCTCAAGCCCCATCCGCAGCAGGCGCCCATGTTCGCCGTCATGAATCGGCGTAAACCCTATCATATCGGCGACGGTCGCATACTGTCTGAGGAAAAGGTGAAAGCCGAGCATGCCGTGTTCCTGAGGCGTTAGACCGGTGCTAAGGCTGGTCAGCGCCGCCACTGTTGTGGATGGGAAAATCGAGGTGAGAGGAGCGAATCGACCGCGGCTGATGAGTTCGTTGATGATCAGGTTCGGTTCGGATTTCAACACAGCGCGGAGCTGGTTGTATCCCAAAGCGTCCACGAGGAATAGAATCACCTTCCGCACGCCCTCGGTTTGCCCCTCGGTCAAGGCGTCGGGCAGAGGAGCGTGATGCGGAATGCGCACACCAAAAAGCTTCAACAGCGTAGCGGAAATGTTGACCAGCGAAAGGTCGGAATAGGCGGGGTAGACGAATTCGCCGGGGCGGAGTCGTTGATCGATCTGCTTGATGGTTCTGCGACGAATCTTAGCTTCGATCCGGTCGGCTAATGTTTGAGGCACGGCGGAATCCTGATATGTCGTAAATGCAGTGGTCAGTGGCTAGAGGTTCAAGAGCAAGCGCCTATTATTAGAACGGCGGCTGGCAATGAGGTGGATTGCGCTTCCCGAAACGCGCCGCTGATGTGATGGATATCGTCATCGGTTTCGATGATGTTGTAGGGCACTCCCCAGGCTTTGAGCGTCGGTTCCAGAAAGGTGGCGGCGGAGTCGGGGTGGAGTCGGCTGTCCGGCTGTAACGTCTGATAACCGCGATAACCGATGAGCGTCACCAACGGAATCTCCATATTGACAGCGGTGCCTCGAATGGCATCTCCGGATTCGAGGAAGCCCGTGTTCTGGATGAGCGCCACCGGCTGCTTGCCGCCTACGTACAACCCGGAGGCGATGGCGAACGCCTCCCCCTCGCGGGTGACGGTGATAATGTCTATCTCCGGCTCGTCGCGAAGTTTTTCGTAAAGTTTCGCCGATCCGTTATCCGGTAGTCCAATCACGTGGGTCACGTTCCATTTCTTTAATTCGTCAATGATTTTTTGGGATGATGGCAAATTGTGTTCCTCCTTGAAAAGCAGTGGTTAGTGGAGAGTGGTGAGTGGTCAGTCAAGTTTATCTTGGCTCTTCAGAGTTAAGTGTGGAAAAGGAGTTATCTATAGAAATGCCGCAATGACTCGGATTCGGAAATTCTCAAAGTTGCGAAAACCAAAAGCCCGGCGCTTGATGAGTTTGATTTTGTTATTGATGCCTTCAACCACGCCACTAGTCGTGCGGTTACAAAAGTAATTGGCAATTCGGTGTATCCAGTTTGCCAGTGTTCTACGGAATTGCGGAAACAACCCCGCTTTCTCAGCGATGAGGCTCCACTTCCGCAGACGCTTAATCGCCTTTTCTTTGGTGGACTTACACTCAAAGATATGTCGCAAACACTCCTTAAGTCGATGAGCCGTCTTGACCAAAGGAGACACTTGATATACGCGCTCAAGCGCCGCTTGCTGCTTATCGGTTAAGTCTTGCCGATTCTTTAACAGTGCATAGTGAACACCTTTCAGTACTTGAGGGTGCACCTTCTTTTGCTGATTTTTCAACTGCTTGAGTTCGCGGTTGACTGCCTGCATCACATGGAACCGGTCGGCAGTAATCACCGCGTGGGGTAATAGTTCGGCACAGACCGTATCATAAGGATGCCACATGTCAATGGCGACTTCTTGAATTTGTGCACGCTCAATAGGTGATAGTTGTTCAAGTCGTGCCCGAAGTTTCTCTTGGGTTCTCGATTTGAGCACATCAACAATTTCTTTTGTGTCCAGGTTGGTCAGAATCAAGGCAAAGTCCCCTCTTCCCTTGCGCAACGCAATTTCGTCAATACCTAAACGTTTGAGGTCGGCAAAGGGAGATGAGGGAATACGGCAATTCGCCTCGTGGAGGAAGATGCTTTCAATCTGGTCATAAGTCAGTCCTTCAACGCGGCGTACTGCACTGATGTTGTTCTCTCGAACTTGAAGGAATATCCAATGTTGGTAACGACCGGTGTAATCGCGTCGATTGTCGACAAAGCCTAGAGATTCAGAGAACACCCGACCACAGTCGTCACAGAAGAATCGACGCCTGACAAAGCGAAGATAAGTCGGTTTGCCACTGATAGGAAGGTCACGAACTGTGCGGGGGTGTCTTTCGTGCAGCGCTTTTGAGGATTTGTCACAGTGTGGGCATGCTGCTGTCTGAGATGTAGATTCAATGTCCAGTGTGATTGTATCCGTCTCAATCTCGGCAGAAACCACGTGGTAATTAGGAATGTCGAGCAGTTGTGTTAAAAGTGTGTACATTGGAACCTCCAGAGTTATATCGCATAGTATTCAAATCAACTTGAACTCATAGATAAAACGCATGGACCTATAGCAAGTTTCATTCCCACACTTAACCCTGAAGAACCTTTATCTTTTGACGCGCTTCTCATCACAACGAGAGAATAAAGAGGGTTGCATAGGCGCGAGATTACTCGTAGGGGTTGGGTCTCCCAACCCATTGTGCGGGGCGGAAATCTCTATCGTCCGCCCATCCATTCACAACCGAACCGTAGAGGCGAGGTCTCCTCGCCTTGTGTCAGGTCACCGCATATTTCAAATATCAATTCACAAACGTGAAAGAGCAAAAGCGGGCGAGGGAACCTCGCCCCTACGATTGCCGGTATATCTTACATAAATGTCAACACACCCTCGGTTCTGTTGACATTTCGTCACAACGGGGCAATGAAGAGGATTGCACAGGCGCAAGATTACTCGTAGGGGTTGGGTTTCCCAACCCATTGTGCGGGGCGGAAATCTCTATCGTCCGCCTATTCATTCACAACCGAACCGTAGAGGCGAGGTCTCCTCGCCTTGTGTCAGGTCACCGCATATTTCAAATATCAATTCACAAACGTGAAAGAGCAAAAGCGGGCGAGGGAACCTCGCCCCTACGATACCGGTATATCTTACATAAATGTCAACACACCCTCGGTTCTGTTGACATTTCGTCACAACGAGGCAATGAAGAGGGTTGCATAGGCGCGAGATTCCTCGTAGGGGTTGGGTTTCCCAACCCATTTGTGCGGGGCGGAAATCTCTATCGTCAGCCCATCCATTCACAACCGAACCGTAGGGGCAAGGTCTCCTCGCCTTGTGCCAGGTCACCGCATATTTCAAATATCAATTCACAAACGTGTAAGAGCAGGAGCAGGCGAGGGAACCTCGCCCCTACGATTGCCGGTATATCTTACATAATAGTCAACACACCCTAGGTTCTGTTGACATTTCGTCACAACGAGAGAATAAAGAGGGTTGCATAGGCGCAAGATTACTCGTAGGGGTTGGGTTTCCCAACCCATTGTGCGGGGCGAAAATCTCTATCGTCCGCCGATCCATTCACAACCGAACCGTAGGGGCGAGGTCTCCTTGCCTTGTGTCAGGTCACCGCATATTTCAAATATCAATTCACAAACGTGAAAGAGCAAAAGCGGGCGAGGGAACCTCGCCCCTACGATTGCCGGTATATCTTACATGATTGTCTTGAGAACCTAGGCTCTCAGCACTGTTTTCCCCTACTTTCTGCCTTCAACCAATGAATCGACGACGCCGGGTTCGGCGAGGGTGGAGGTGTCGCCGAGATCGGAGATGTCGCCTTCGGCAATTTTGCGCAGGACGCGCCGCATAATCTTGCCGGAACGCGTCTTTGGCAGCGCCGGGGTGAATTGGATCTTGTCGGGAGAGGCGTGCGGGCCGATATGCTGGCGCACCGCCTGTTTGATGCCGGTTTCAACTTCATCCGAGCCGGACTCGCCGGTCATTAACGTGACATAGGCGTAGATGCCTTGCCCCTTGATATCGTGCGGGTAGCCGACGACCGCGGCTTCGGCTACGGCGTCGTGTTGACCGATTGCGCCTTCGACTTCGGCGGTGCCCAAGCGGTGACCGGAGACGTTCAGCACATCGTCCACGCGCCCGGTAATCCAGTAGTAGCCGTCTTCGTCGCGCTGCACGCCGTCGCCTGTCATGTAATAACCGGGGAAGCGGTCAAAGTAGGTCTGGCGGAAGCGCTCGTGGTCGCCGTACACCGTACGCATGATGCCGGGCCAGGGGGACTTGATGCAGAGATAACCGCTGGCGGGATTTCCCTCGACCTCGTTGCCTCCCTCATCCAGAATAATCGGTTCGACGCCAAAGAGCGGGAAGGTCGCCGATCCCGGCTTGAGCGGTGTCGCCGCGGGAAGCGGCGAAATCAGGATGCCGCCGGTTTCGGTCTGCCACCAAGTGTCGACGATAGGGCAGCGCCCCTCGCCGACGACGTTGTAGTACCAGAGCCATTCGGGTTCCTTGATGGGTTCGCCGACGGTGCCGAGCAACCTGAGAGTCGATCTGTCATACTTCCTCACCCAGTCGTCTCCCTCCTTCATCAGGGCGCGGAGGGCGGTGGGCGCGGTGTAGAAGATTTGGACGTTGTGTTTCTCGACCACCTGCCAGAAACGTCCGAAGTCGGGGTGGTTTGGCACGCCTTCAAACATGATGCTGACCGCTCGGTTCGCGAGGGGACCATAGATAATGTAGGAGTGTCCGGTGATCCATCCGATGTCGGCGGTGCACCAGTAGATGTCGCCTTCGCGGTAATCGAAGACGTAGTGGTGAGAGTATGAGGCGTAAACGAGGTAGCCGCCGGTGGTGTGAAGCACGCCCTTGGGCTTGCCCGTCGAGCCGGAGGTGTAGAGAATGAACAACGGATCTTCGGCATCCATCTCCTCCGGCGGGCACTCATCATCGGCGGTCGCCATGGCTTCGTCCCACCAGATGTCGCGGGGCGCGTCGAAATCCACTTCATCGCCGGTGTGACGCACCACGATTATACGTTCGATGGAGGGGCATTCCGCCGCGGCGGCGTCCGCATTGAGTTTCATGGGAATCCCGCGGCGCGGTCCGCGAAAGGCGGTGTCCTGCGTAATCAGCATCTTGCACTCGGAATCGTTGATGCGGTCGCGCAACGATTCCGCCGAGAAAGCGCCGAAGACGATAGAGTGCACCGCGCCGATGCGTGCGCACGCCAACATGGCAATCGCCAATTCGGGCACCATCTGGAGGTAGATGCAGACGCGATCGCCTTTCTCAATGCCGTTTGCCTTGAGCACGTTCGCGAAGCGTTTCACCTCACGCAGCAGTTCGCTATAGGTGAAGGTTTTGTCTGACGACGGGTCGTTGCCTTCCCAGATGATGGCGGTGTCGTCGCCGTGCCCCGCCTCAACGTGACGGTCGAGGCAGTTGTAGCAGGCGTTGAGTTTTCCGCCTTCGAACCACTTGATATTCGCGTCCACAAAGTCGTACTCGCAGACGTTATCCCATTTCTTGAACCACGAGATGCGTTCGGCGATGTTTGCCCAGAACGCTTCCGTGTTTTTGACGGATTCTTCGTAGATTTCTCTGTACTGTTCGATGCCCGTGACGTGGGCGGTGTCGATTGGGTAACGGGTGTTTCCCGGTGGAAATAGTTTTGTAGCCATGAGTGCCTCCAAATAGATTTATAACATTATGCTTGTTTTGGCGTGCCGCCGATAGGCGATCGCGCTTTCGCTCCGGAGGAGCGCCATGTTGATAGAAGATTGCATCGCCCGGTTCTCGCTCCAGAGGAGCGACATACGCATCGGGCGCTATCCGCTGTATCACATTTCAGGTGTACTCTTTTGTGTCATATCGAATACGTACTTAGGATTATACGCCACATCAAAACGCTTTAGAAGTTCAAGATATTCCTCTTTGAATGAGGTGCGCGAATGGTGTTTTTCTTGATTTTTGATGTAGTCGATAACGGCATTCAACTGCGAATGAGAATAACTGAATGCGGCGAATCCCTCTTGCCACATAAATTTTCCCGCTATCCATCGTTGTCGGTTAATGAATCGTGTGGCGCTTACTTTGATGTCTCTCACCAAATCAGAGAGGGCGATGTCGGGAGTCATCCCCACAAGGATATGAATGTGGTCGGGCATCGAGTTGATTTGCATCACCTTTTGTTTTTTGTTCTTGATAAGGCCGGTGATATATTGATGGAGTTCAGACTTGTGTTTTTTGGGGATTAACGGTTGTCTTCCTTTAACGGAAAACACGATGTGTATGTACAGTTTCGTGTAGGTGTCGGACATTAGCAGTAATCCTTTACCACATATCGCTCCTCTGGAACGGGGGAATGGAATCGGTTATTTCTATCCACATATCGCTCCTCTGGAGCGGGGGGATGGAATCGGTTATTTCTATCCACATTCCGCTCCTCTGGAGCGCGGGAATTTGGACGCATCGCATTCTATCCACATGTCGATCCGCTGGATCGAGGAATTTGAATCCGACTAGAATTGAATGTTACTTGCGGAAAGAATTGTTCCGCAGGGATAATGGGGCGCTATCAACGGCCTACTTTTTCGTTGAGGAAAGTTCATCTCTCAGTTCTACGAGTTGTGATTCTGGAAGCTTAGTGATGTCAGAAATAAGCGGCAGTCCCATTCCTTTGGCAAGCATTTCGGCAAGCATTTCCTTGGCGGTTTCAATTTTGCCTTCCTGCTTGCCCTCAAGCAAACCGCTTTGAAATAATTTCCGCCTTTCTTCCTCTAATGCTGAAACCAACATTGTTACCTCCTCTTATGCAATGCCTCGCTAAGTTTCAAATACAGCGGCATGGGACATTATAAGCGAAATGGCGTTTTTGTCAATCAAAAACGGACAATCAAGATATTTCACGCGCTCATGATGGCGATGAGATCCATTGATGCGGCGACCAGCCAGTGTATAACGGCGCCGTAGATGAAGGAGCGCGTTTCAAATGCCACGCCTCCAAGCAGCAGCCCGGCAATGATGGAGCCTATCGCCTCCGGAAAGGGCTTGGAGTAGTGCATTACGGCGAAGGGGATGGTCTGGATTAGGATGCTGTAGTTTCCAAAGCGTTTCTCCAAGCCGAAGAGCATGAAGCCGCGAAAGAAGAACTCCCACGCGAATAGGTAGGCGCCGTAGGCGAGCTCATAGAGGAGGAGGGTTTTCCAACTGGTGGCGGCGAGCTTGTTGAGCGGGTATTTGGCTTGGAATGCGGGGAATAGGTGCACGGCGAGAAGGAGAACCGGTAGCATGAGCAGCCAACCGCCGAGGGCGAACCCCCAGCCCAGTTTGCCGTTGCCGAGGCGGAATCCGTAATCTCGGAGGCGCCGCTTGATCCCGAACTTCACGACGAGCGTCGGGAGCAGCAGGAGCGTTATCAGGCTGGTGAGGTACCAGTAGTAGTGGCGATAGAGCCCGGCGAGCGGGAGGTGGGCAACGTGTTTCGCGAAGTTTTTCTGAAAGAAGGTGCGGCGACTGAAGAACCGATAGAGCGTTAATAGAATCGCCGAACCGAGCAGGATGAGCGTCGGCTCGCGATCCCAGCCGCTTAGATACCGCTCTTTCTTGTCTTGCAGCCATGCCTTTAGGGAAGATTGGCTTTGCGAGTCGATCACGTTTGCCTCCGATTGGTGTTTTGGTTAGTATAGCACATTGTGTGGAGGCGTGTAAATTAGAGAAGGTTGGAAAGATGGAAGAATGGAAGGTTGGAAGGTTGGGAGGAGGGACGCGGATGGACGTTGATTGGCGCGGATTGTCTGAATCATGGATTAGGGGGATCTCGGTCACACGGGATTTTCTATCGCACTCACAATCCGTTCGCTTGATCCTACAAAAGACGCAATTTCCAGCAGCGTGAAGTATAATTCATAGCTCTCACGATTCCTCTAAGGATTGAAGAATTTGTCTGATGACCGGTGGGAGTGAAGAAATCTCCTCCTTTATGGTTTGCCAAACCAAGGAATAGTCAACCCCAAAATAGGCGTGGATTAACCGGTCACGCATACCTGCCATTTGTCGCCACGGCACCTGCGGATATGTCTTTCGAATCATCTCCGGGACGTTCTTAGCCGCTTCGCCGATAATTTCAAATTTGCGGACGACAGCGGATGCAGTTTTGTCGTCCGCAACAAACTCATCAAAATCCATTTCTCCGACGAATTCGTGTATGGCAACCATTGCATCAAAGATGTCTTGCAGGTAAAGTTGGAGATCTCTCATAGGCGTATCATTTCGTTCAAGATGGCAGCGCGGAGTTCCTCGCGAAGTGAACGTCGAGTTACGAGATCCACCTTGCATCCGAACACGTCCTCCAGGTGTTGTCCCAGCCCGACAAGATCGAAGAGACTGGCGCCGTCATCGAAATCCACCAAGAGATCCAGATCGCTGCCTGCGTGGAAATCACCGCGCGCATAAGAACCGAAGATTCCCTTGATTTCGGCTTTATAGCGCCGGCGAATGTCGTCTTTCTCTCTTGCAAGTTTTTTTTGAATTTCCTCGATCATTTGTAATTCACCGCCTCGTTTCAAGGATTGCCGGTGCGATGGACGCATCCTACTCTCAAATTCGCCACCGTTCGCGCTATCGGATAGTATAGCGCATCGTGCGGAGATGAAGCGAACGGAAAACGATCAGTATTCGCTATGGAATCTTTATCGCGGTCATTATTCATTGTATCCGATGTAGGAAAGCCAAGCGGTGCCGTCCCATTCCAACGTCCAAGACTCACCGTGGTCCTCGGAGTGGAAAATCCCTTTTAATAGTTCCTCCGTTAGGTACTCCGTACGTCCCGCGACCCACACACCATTGTTATCCGCATAAACCGCCCAATACCGCCCCTTAAGTTTTTCTTCCCACGTTCGTCCGCCATCCGCCGTGAACCAAACACCATCCCAAGCGACCGCCCAACCGTGTGATGCATCCACAAAATCAATTCCAGTGAGAAAACTTTCTTTGTTATCGCCACGATCAGGAATCGGGTTGGTTAACAATTCCCATGTGTCGCCGCCATCGGTTGATAATACTCAACATCGTCAAGTAGGTTCGGGCTAGGACGTTCACGGTTCAATACCCGCCGCCCCATCAGCGGTGAATCAAAATGTATGGGCAAACTACGAACCTCGTTATGTGGTTCTACCTGCTGCCAACTTTGACCACAATCAGACGTACGCAGGAACACATTTTGCTCATAACCTGCTGCCCAGACAGTATTGGCGTCAATGAAGCGGATCAACGCTATACCGGACGCTTCAGGAATCACACGGGGATGGACCTCAACCCAAGGCGATGAAGCGTTGGCTGATAGGACCGAGAAGCAAATGACAAGCAGGATGACGATTACGGCGGCGGCTAGGGGTGGCGAAAAGGGGAAGTGGGATTTATGAATGCGCATCGTAGATTTCCTTCGACATGGGTTCGTCTCGGGGATAGTATAGCAGGTTTGAGACCAAAGTGCAAGAAGGAGTAAATGGGAGAGGAGCAGAAGGGGAAGGATACAAGGGAGGGAGTCGGGTTTCGCGGTGGGGTATTCGGGGCAAGATGCCCCTCCCACGGTGGGTGATTCGGAGCAGGATGCCGCTCCGACGGTGGGGGTATTCGGGGCAGGATGCCGCTCCGACGGTAGGGGTATTCGGGACAAGATGCCGCTCCGACGGTGGGGTATTCGGGGCAGGATGCCCCTCCCACGGCGGGGTATTCGGGTCACGATTGCCGCTCCGACGGTAGGGGTATTCGGGGCAAGATGCCCCTCCCACGGTGGAGGAATCGCCCTCCCACGGTGGAGGAATCGCCCTCCCACGGTGGAGGAATCGCCCTCCCACGAAGGGGGAATTCGGGAGGGCGGTTTTGCTATTTTTTTGCGGATTGTAATTTTTGGGTTGCCAACTTAAGTTGTGTGTAGTATATTTTTTAGCGGAAGTAAGCACCGTTTGACAGATTTTCGATAGTTAATGCAGATTCAAAATCTAAATGTTACAGTCGATCCGAGACGTGCAATGAATTGCACTACTACGAACCACCGACGATTGTAACTTGTAGATTAAGAATTAGTATAAAACTCCTGTTGCCACTTTGCCACTATGATGGAATTGCGCGATAAACCGACAGATTCCCCGCCGCCGATCACGGGCGCGACGATTGATTTTGCGCGGACCGTGGTGAGCGTTTACCAGAACACGCATGACACGCGCGGTATCACCGCTCCGCTATCGTCTGTGATTCAGCGTGTTCGGAGCGGCGCTTTGGGACTGAAACACAAGACGGCACAGGCTCGCACGCTGGCGGTGAAAGACAAAACCGCCTATCGAAGTTTCAAGGGAAAACAGCTCCCCGCCTTTACGCCCGCGGGCATCTTCTCAAAGCGTAACTGCCAGGGGCTCGCGACGCACTCCGGGCTTCTCGTGCTTGATTACGATGACGTTGAGGCGCATAACCTCACAGAGATGAAGGAAATCGTTACGGGGGCGGCTCATACGGCGGCGGCGTTTATCAGCCCGTCGGGGAATGGAATCAAGGCGTTGGTCGCCGTTGAACCCAAGCCTACCGACGCGGCTTCGCATACGGCGGCATGGCGCGCCGCGGCGGCGCATTATGATGAGCTCGTTTTCGCTTCCGCCGATTCGAGTGGCAAAGACTTACCGCGCCTCACATTCCTCGCGCATGATCCGTCCGCTTATCTCGCCCAACAGGTCACGCCGCTTAGGTGGGAAATGCCTGATCCCCCGGCGAATTCACCGGCGCAAGCGTCCGAAAATGGCAAAAAGGTTATTCCCCACAAGGAGAAAACGGAAAATGGAAGGGTTCCTACCGATGTTTCCGTCTTGACGGAGGCGCTGGGCTATATCCCGCCCGACGACTATGAAACTTGGCTAGTGGTTGGCATGGCTATCCACCATGACGGCGGGGATATTTCACTCTGGGAGGAGTGGAGCCGCTCCGCTCCTTCAAAATACGAGGCGGGGGCGTGCGAACGCAAGTGGCGCACGTTTACCGCCGGCGGAGGGGTTACGCTTGGCACCGTGTATGACCTAGCCAGACAGAACGGGTGGACCGGGCGAGCCAAGTCGGCGAGTTCACGGAATGGCGCGAAGGCGCAATCGGTCAGACTGCCCTATTCGGACGCCTACAACGCCGACCTGTTCGCGCGCCAGCACGGACATGACTTTCGTTGGGTTGATGACAACAATCATTGGCTTCATTGGACAGGAAAACGGTGGGAAGTGGATCGGCGCAACGTCATCAACGAGCGGATGAAAGCCACTATCTTGGGACTGTCGGCGAAGGCTGAGACTATGCCCGATAATGACGCCATCAGCAAATTGTACAAGCATATCGCCTCAAGCCTTTCGCAGGTGAAAGTCAAAGCGGCAATCGAATCGGCGCGCAGTCTGCTGGCGGCGGTGCCGGAAGACTTCGACACAATAGGATACCTTTTCAATTGCGCCAACGGCGCCATCAACCTGCGAGACGGCAGCTTTCGGGAGCATCGGCGGGAGGACTTGCAGACTCGGCATTCGAGGTTCGCGTGGAAGGGGCTTGACTATGAAAACGAAGACTGGAATCGGTTTGTGGAGCAGATTCAGCCCGACCCTCACGTGCGGGCATTTCTTCAGCGGGCGGCGGGATATTCGGCTACGGATTCGGTGCGTGAAGAGTGTTTGCTCTATCTGTACGGCAACGGGGCAAACGGCAAGTCTACCTTTATCGAGTCAATATGGCGAGCGATGGGGAGTTACTGCCAAGCGGCAATGGCGGGCGCCATCCAGCGAGCGGATGGGCAGTATGAAAATCCGACTGCGTTGCAGTACGCTATCGCCGACATGAAGGGGGCTCGGATGGTGGTGCATGACGAGGTGGAGAGCGGGGCGCGGCTCGCCGAATCGTTTGTCAAGAAACTGACCGGCGGCGATACTCGGAAGGGGCGTCATCCTTATGCCAAGCGTCCGATAGAGTACCGTCCTACCGATACGCCGTGGCTATACGGCAATCATAAACTTGAGATTCGGGGCGCCGATGATGGCATCTGGAGACGGATACACCTCGTGAATTTCACGCAGCGTTTCGATGGGGCAGACAAGGACAATCGCCTGAAGGAGCATCTGACCACCAACCCCGACATTCAATCGGCAATCTTGGCGTGGATTGCGCGGGGCGCGGTGGAGTGGTACGCACACGGGCTGGAGCCGCCGGACGCCGTTAGAAAAGCCACGGAGGAGTACCGCCGCGATCAAGATGACATAGGACGTTTTATCGACACGTTTTGTGTGCAGAAGGAGGATGCCTTTGCACGTACAAGCGATCTGTACGCGTGTTATGAAACGCGTTTTGAAGGCACAAAATCGAAAAACGCCTTTGGGCGCGAGTTGACGCGGCGCGGTTTCGGGATAGGGCAGCGGCGGGTTGGCGGGGAGAAAGCGAAGGTGAGGATTGGGATAGCGCTCTTGTAGAGGCAGAGGTTAGTGGGGAGTGGAAGTCAGAAGGATTGAAAGTCGCGAAATGAGGTCGGGGCAAGATGCCCCTCCTACGAGGGCGTTTCGGGAAATGTGCAGTAGCTCCCGCGAGAATTTTTTGATTGCTTAAAAGTTCGTTCTAGTGTAGAGTATCCTACTCTCCGCACCTATTTTTCGAGTTTTTAGGATTTATTTAACCTATTCTCCACAGTAGTGAGTGCCGATTGAGGTAAATTATGGTATCCTTCTAGTAACCAAACATTAGGAGGAACTTCAATGGCACAATCTACTTTCACCACGCAAACCATAGATCATCTAGGCATTATTTCTGGCACCTGCCATAAAATCGGCTTAGTCGAAACGATTGATTCATTCGTAGGTGAGACAAACCGTAAAGTCTCTGTAGGTCATGCGGTGAAGGCTATGGTACTTAACGCTTTGGGCTTTGTGGGTCGTCCGCTGTATTTGACGCCTGAATTCTTTTCCAATAAACCGGTCGACTTGTTGATTCACCCGGAATTGCAAGCCAGCGACTTCAATGATGACAGTCTGGGGCGTGCCTTGGACACGTTGTATGAAAAGGGAGTGACCGAGGTTTTTGCCGCGGTGGCAAGTAAAGCGTTAACCATTTTTGGCGTAGAACATCGCTTCGTGCATCTTGATAGCACAACGTTCAGTCTTCACGGCGCCTATGAGGTAGACGGCGCCGATGAAAACGCCGTTCAAGTGACGCATGGCTATTCCAAAGATGGTCGTCACGATTTGAAACAAGTGGTCCTCAATTTAATCTGTTCTTGTCGCTCTCAGATTCCAGTGTGGCTAAAAGCCTTGGATGGGAATCAAGCGGACAAGACCAGTTTTCGCGATACGATAAACTCCTATCTGGCGCAACTTCGAGATGGTGAAACCCCTTATTTTATTGCCGATAGCGCCCTCTATACAGCCGACAACATCAAGGGATTATCAAACGTCCGATGGATTAGCCGAGTGCCGGGAACAATTAAGGCTGTCAAAGAATTGTACCAAACACTTCCACCGGAGGCAATGCAACCGGCAACTGAAGACGGCTATCGTTACCTCTCGGTTGAAAGCCATTACGGCGATGTGGCGCAAAGGTGGTTAATTGTCTATTCGCAAGCGGCTTATCAACGAGAAGTCGCTACTTTGGAGAAAAAGATTGCCAAAGAACGTGAATCGGCAGAAAAATCGCTCCGGCGCTTGAGCAATAAAGAATTCGACACCCAAGTTGCCGCGAGAGAATCGGTATCTACCCTTTCTGCCGGGTGGCGTTATCATGAACCTCAGATTGAACTGACAGAGATTCCTCATTACTCGACGCGAGGTCGTCCGGACAAAGAACAACCGCCGACACGAATCGGTTTCCAAGTCGTTGGTGAGGTTGTTGAACAACCGCAAGCCATTGAACAAGCCAAGAACAGCAAAGGCAAGTTTGTGTTGGCGACCAATGAATTAGACGCCACATCTCTTGATGATGAGACGATACTTTCAGCATACAAAGGTCAAAACGTTTCTGTAGAGCGTGGATTCCGATTTCTGAAGGACCCGTTATTTTTCGCTTCCAGTCTATTCTTGGATAAACCGCAACGCATCATGGCGCTTTTAATGGTGATGGGGTTGTCGCTACTGGTTTACGCGCTGGGCGAGTGCTTGATTCGCACTGAACTGAAGGAACAGGAACAAACCATTCCCGACCAAGTCGGCAAACCCACGCAAAGGCCAACGCTACGCCGCATTTTTCAAGTTTTTGAGGGCATCGATCTTTTATTGATACATCAAGCTGGTGAAACAGAGCGAATGGTAGTAAATCTCAAACCCGTTCATCATACAATTATTGACTTGCTCGGCCCGGAAATCAAAAGATGTTATATCCCCGATGGATAGCTGTGGAGAGCAGGTTTCAATATATAGTATGTATAATCAGATACAAGATGCACTAATCGAACTGGTCACTAGTACACGTTGGCATAATTGACTTATAAGTTATAGATATGGTATAATGTTGACTTATCAGGAGTATTGAGTTCTAACATTTTGACATACAAGTTTGACATACAAGGAGGTTCATATGCCGGGACCGAAACCGGAATTGATTGAGTTGACGGCGACTCAAGAAGCTATACTTGAACGGATAGTTCGTCGAGAGAAGAGCCCACAGCAACTCGTGCGGCGCTGCCATATTATTTTGGATGCCAACGCAGGCGCTCCAAATGAACAGATTGCGAAAACACTCGGGGTGAGTTCCAATACAGTTCGCACCTGGCGTTCAAGATGGGCGCAGGAATCGGAAATTTTAGCGGCTTGCGAGACCGAGGAGACGGAAAAGGATTATTGCACGCGAATCGTGAATCTGCTTTCTGACCTCCCGCGTAGCGGCGCCCCACCCACTTTTAGCGCCGAACAAATCTGTCAAATTGTCGCCTTGGCTTGTGACCCTCCATTGGAAAGTGGACGTCCCGTCGCGCATTGGACGCCTACGGAACTCGCCGATGAAGCGATAAAACGTGGTATAGTCGAGTCAATCTCGCCCCGTCAAGTGGGGCGTTTTTTAAAATCAGGCGGATTTGAAACCTCACCGGTGTCGGTACTGGCTTAACCCGACAAAAGACGAGACGTTCGATGCCGAAGTGGAAGAAGTGTGTGACTTATACCACCAAGCGCCCGAACTGGCTGAACAATCGATTCACGTGTTGAGTTGCGATGAGAAGACAGGTGTACAAGCAACCCAGCGAAAAGCCCCTACAAAACCGATGAAACCCGGCGTTATCGAACGTCAAGAATTTGAATACATTCGTCACGGCACCCTAAGTTTAACGGCCAACTTTGACGTGGCGACCGGACTTGTGGTTTGCCCAAGTCTAACTCCCACACGAACGGAAGCCGATTTTGCAGCCCATATTGAAGCGACGATAGCGAGTGATGTCAACGCGGGACGGATATTTATCGTCGATCAACTCAATACTCACAAATCCGAATCTTTGGTTCGTCTGGTGGCTAAAGAATGTGGCATTGACGGGGATTTGGGGGAAAAAGGCAAACATGGTATTTTGAAATCCATGCGTAGCCGCGCCGAATTCCTCAAAGACAAGACGCATCGAATCCGTTTTGTTTATCTCCCCAAGCACAGCAGTTGGTTAAATCAAATTGAAATCTGGTTTTCAATCCTCGTTCGCCGCTTGCTCAAACGCGCCTCCTTTAGTTCTGTAGAAGAATTACGTCAACGCATTTTGGATTTTATTTCTTACTTTAATCGCACGATGGCCAAACCATTTAAATGGACGTACAAGGGACGGCCATTAACCGTTTAATTCACTCAACTATTTCTGCCAACGTGTACTAGAAGGATGTCATTTAATTCCAAAATTCGTACTCATCAGGTGCGGAGAGTAGGAATATGTGATGAATCTGATAATTGTTGATTGAGCAATTGTGGAAACGTCGCTGTTAAGCGGTGATACGTAAAATTGCCTTGATATCTATATCCTGTTTAATCAAGTCCGCGCTATCAGCGGACTTGTCGAAAATCAGCCGGCGGATAGCAAAGCGCCTGAGTCGCTGGCGAACTGAAGAAATAGTTGGCTTTGTCGTTGCTTCACCGGTGGTCTTCCGAGTTTCATCAGGCGAGCCGTGCTTCAATAAGATGAGCCGAGCCAAACTCGCAGCCGTACAACAAAGTTGTGTGAATCGCAAGAAGGCTAAGGTGGTAGTTGATTGATAGTCACCCAAACCGAAGTGTTGTTTGAGTTCACGGATAGCGATTTCGATTGAAAACCTCGCGGCATATATCTCAAGAATCTGCGTCGGCGACAAATCAAGAGAAGTGGAGACCAAAAGAATAGGACGGCTTGCGCCCTCGGCGACAACGACACGGACTTTGTTCTTAACATCACGCAGAAACAGGTCAATGACGACGTATTGTACCTGACATTGCTTTCCATAGAGCCAAGCGGTTGCAGTCCGCTTTTGTAGGGTGTCAAAGCACTTGGCGAGCTTGATACGTTTACCGCGCGTAGGTCGTCGCCCGCGTCCGCAGTAATGTGGTGGGAGAAACCCGACGGCATCATGACGCAAACGCGTGACGAGTGTAATCCCTTGCTCAATGAGCGGGGTAATGAAGTTGGCTTTTGAGAAGAAGGCATCGGCAACAACACAAAATGGTTTTGATTTGACGCTATTTTTGACGAAAAAGACAGCCGAAAGCGCAGTGTCGACTATGCCCATTGGTTGAGCATTGCCCTGAGGGTCCACGGCGATATGAGAGGGATTGCTTTTGCCTGAAATCAATCGACTGATAACGGGTAGGCAGTGCCAGTGATGCTTCACACATGTCAAAAAGCCGCCAATTAGCCATTGATGGCCGATGACGTGCTTATCCGAAGTTGTTGAGTTCTGGCGCCACTTTTGAACCCCACTCATTTTTCCCTTCACTTTTTTTACGAATGTTGGGTCAACAGCAAATATTAGATGACCGGCATAACTCAATGAACCGTCCAGTTCAGAGAGCAGCAGGGCAATCAAAGATTCGGTGAGTTTTGGCAAATTCCACTGGAAGGTCGACAGAAACCGATGCCAACCGGATAGAGATTTATCGACGAAAACACAGGTGTCAGCTATATGGGTAAGGCATTTACGACTTTGTCCAATTAACAACGAAAACATGAACCCCACAAAATAGGGGAAGGTCGGTTTAGAAAATGCTTGACGAAAGTGCAACAAATACGGTATCCATATCTCTGGGAAGAAATTATCCATAACAATATCGGACAAATTGCTGTTTGTCCTTTATACCTCCAATCTTTTTGGGTTAATTAGAGGTATGATAATTTCTTCCCTTTAATTTGTCACGCTAAATTCTGCCGAAGTATAGACTGAATAGGCTAATCTTTTTGGTTGGAGGTATTATTGTGCTGCAAAAGATGGCAACAGGGTATTTTTTCCCTCGTTCTGGCAAAAAGAAAAAGAAGTAAATCACAAATCTTGTGATTTACAACGTGCCAATTCGTACGTACCGATAGCCCACCATTTCTTTTCTCAAGTTAGCGCGCAGGTTGGGTAGAACAAAAACCGCGACAAAAGCCAAGAATTTGAATTGAATGTGGAACCCAAAATCCGCTTAATACCCGCAAAGTCCGAGTGAAACCCAACACCTGCTACTACCATCTACCCTCGGAAAATCAACTAAACGATACGGCAACTTCCGCCTTCCGCGTAACCCCTTCCCAAAAAATTCGTATTATTAAACGATTCGCGTAATTGACCATCCCGTCGTATCTACTCCACCTGCTATGTTGCTTCAAGCCGCCAAAATAACAAAACGCTTCGGACATCGCACGGTTCTGAACGATGTGGATATCGATGTTCAGCCCGGCGAGGTCGTTTCGATTCTTGGTCCCAACGGGGCGGGAAAAACCACCCTCATCAAGATTCTCTCGACGCTAATCAAACCCGAATCCGGGGGGCTGGAGATCGCCGGCAAAAACGCCTTCGAAAATCCTTTACAAATCCGTCCATCGCTCGGCGTCGTAGTCCACGAACCGCTCGCCTACCTTGAATTGACGCCATACGAAAATCTGCGTTTTTTCGGAAAATTGTATGGCGTCAGTTCGTTAGAGCGGCGGATCAACGCCATCCTCGACGAGGTCGGGCTCATACACGTTGCGCACGAGCGGATGGAAATCTTTTCGCGAGGCATGATCCAGCGATTTATGATAGCCAAAGCCCTTATCCACGACCCGATGCTTCTATTTCTCGACGAGCCCTTTTCAGGACTCGATCTTGCCGCGAAGCAATTTGTGTTGGAACGCCTTCACCGCGCCCGCGCGGAGGGCAAAGGAATTGTCCTCACCACACACGACACCGAATTGGGTTATCTCGCGGGGTCACGCTATCTCTTTTTGCTGAACGCGCAACTTGAGACAATCGCCAAGAGAGACGACATATCGGTTGATGAATTGTCCCGCCGGTATGAGCGGAGCCTGAAACAACATCAGATGAAATGAACGCATTTCACCAAATCGGTTGGCTAGTTCGCAAAGATCTCGCGCTCCTCTTTCGCACGAAAGAGACGTTGATTTTGATCTTCGTATTCAGCGTGATTGTATCGTTAATCTTCAGTCTTGCGTTCGGGCCAATCTTCCCCCAAGATCCCGAGGATCGAGGCAAACTCGCCGCCAGCGTGTTGTGGGGGGCGTTCGCCTTCGCCGGGATAATCCTGCTAAACAGATCTTTTGATGTTGAACGTGCGAGTGGGGCGTTGCACGGCGTGAGATTGACCGGCGTCGATCCCGCCAACCTCTATCTGTCGAAAGTTTTGAGCAATCTCATCGTCCTCGCTGTCTTGGAAGCCGTGATAACGCCGGTCGCGCTCCAATTCGTGCAAGCGCTGGACACGCTAACGCTACGCATATTAATGAAACTAATCGGTGTACTCATTATCGGCGCGTTAGGCTTCTGCGCGGTGGGCGTAACGATTTCGGGGATTTCCACCGGCGCGCACGGCAAAGAAAGCCTTTTGTCCGTCATCCTGCTGCCGCTGATATTCCCTGTCATCATGGCTGGAGCGAAATGCACCGTAGCGCTACTGACAACGGGTGGTCTTGAAGGAAATTTTTGGATCGTGATGCTGGTCATCTACAGTTTCGTATTTCTGGCGAGCTCATATCTCCTTTTCGAGTTTGTGATTGAGGAATGAATGTGCCGCCACCTCCAAATCCCGACCTTCCAGCGCAACGCGTGTGTAGGAGGGATCTCCCAATCCCGACACACACAAGAATCTTCGTAGGGGTTGGGTTCCCCAACCCCATTCCCCACAATCTGAATCGCGTAACCCCTGCACAATCTGTATTCGGAGAATTGAATGGAAAGAATAAAAAGCGTTCACGCTCGTGAAATTTTGGATTCACGTGGAAACCCGACAGTCGAAGTTGACGTTACATTAGCGTCAGGCATAGTGGGACGAGCCGCAGTCCCCTCCGGCGCGTCAACCGGGGAGCACGAGGCGGTAGAACTCCGAGACAGCGATCCGACTCGCTACCTCGGAAAAGGAGTCAGGCAGGCAGTCGAAAATGTCAACACCGCTATTGCCGATCGATTGGTCGGATCCGATGCGGTCAATCAGAACGACATAGATCAGACGCTGATTGAGCTTGACGGGACACCAAATAAAGGACAACTTGGCGCCAACGCCATCTTGGGTGTTTCTCTTGCTGTCGCCAGAGCTGCCGCCAATCATCTCGGACTGCCGCTCTACCGATATATCGGCGGCGCCAACGCGAAGGAGCTTCCGTTGCCGATGATGAATGTCTTGAACGGCGGATCTCACGCCGACAACAACGTGGACATTCAAGAATTCATGATTATGCCTATCGGAGCCGGCACGTTCGCCGAGGCGCTGCGGATGGGAGCGGAAATCTTCCACAATCTGAAAACCGTGCTGCGCGAACGACATTACAGCACGGCGGTCGGCGATGAGGGCGGATTCGCCCCGAACCTCGCGTCAAATGAGGAAGCGCTACAGGTAATCATGGAGGGAATCGAACGAGCCGACTACGTTCCCGGTCAAGATGTTCTGTTGGCGTTGGATCCCGCTTCAAGCGAATTTTATAACGATGGCATTTATCGGCTTCAAGCGGAAGCCAAACCCGAAAAATCATCGGAAGACATGGTCGGCTTCTATGCCAAGCTGATTGAAGACTATCCGATTATTTCAATTGAAGACGGCTTGGCGGAAGACGATTGGGATGGATGGGAGATGCTGACGCGCGCTATCGGTGACAAAGTGCAGCTCGTCGGAGATGATCTCTTTGTTACAAATACGGAACGCCTGTCGCGGGGAATCCATCAGGGCATCGCCAATTCAATCCTTATCAAGTTAAACCAGATCGGAACCTTGACCGAGACGTTGAATGCCATCGAACTTGCAAAGAGATTCAACTATACAGCCGTGATTTCACACCGATCCGGAGAAACGGAAGACACAACAATCGCCGACGTTGCTGTCGCGACAAATGCGGGCCAAATCAAAACCGGATCGCTCTGTCGCACCGATCGGATGTGCAAATACAATCAACTACTGCGAATCGAGGAGGAACTCGGCGATAGCGCGAAATTCGTCGGATCGGACATTTTCTACAACATCGCATCCCGACCTCCTATCGTTGCCTAAATCCTAAAAATCAAAGGAGAAATAACTATGCGTATATTTCAATTTGTTTTGTGCGTTCTTGTGACCCCGCTTCTGGTGGCAAGCGCGCGAAACCTGTCAGATGAATACCGAGATTGGCAAGAAGCTCGACAACTTCAACTGCAATCACAGGATGAGGTGAAAAACCTGGTGGTGGAACGCGATCTCATGAAGACTCAAGTCGAAGCGCTGAAGTCAGATAAATTCGCCAAAGAGCGGCTTGCGCGGCGCCTCGGCTACGTCAATCCTGACGACGCCATCACCGAGGTCGCCCATGCCACTGATGAACCGACCTCGGGACATCCGCACGCAAGATGAACGCCAACCATTGAAACCGAGTTTTTTCCCCAAACCCCGAAACCGAGTTTTTTCTTGAAAACTCGGTTTCTTCGTTTTCTCAACCGCCACGGTAACCGCGGTTTCCAACCGCACTTCAAAACTCGGTTTCTTCGTTTTCTCAACCGCCACGGTAACCGCGGTTTCCAACCGCACTTCAAAACTCGGTTTCTTTCATTTTCCACCCGCGCCCATACGATTCACCCCCGCTTAGACCTCTCGATATAGGCGCGCAAATGCTCCAAAGCGCGACCGCTGTCGATAGCCTCCCTCGTGCGCCGGAGAGCCTCCTCCGGGGTCGGGCAGATGCCCAACAGATGATCGGTCATCGCCGTATTGAGCACAATCCGATCATAAACGTGCCCCTGCTCCCCGGATAACGCCGACATACCGGCTTCCGCAAAGGTCTCGGCGTTTACCGAATCCATTCGCGGGTTCCGCTGATAGTTGAACCCCCATGTCTGGGGATTGACATCAAGCGTGAAATCCTCGCGCCGACCATCGATTTTCCGAAATCCCTGCGAGTAGTTGACCGCCATATAATCCTCCGTCGATGGCTTGCCCAATCGCAAGGTGTAGTGGCTTGTCCCCTCCTCTCCCCTTACGGCGAGCGCCGCTTGAAATCCGCGATCCCACGCCAGATTTAGCAGAGGCTCCTCATAGCCGGCGTGATAGTAGCCGATGACGAGATAGTTGGCGCCGGGCGACTTGAACAGTTGTTGCGCCTTTTCCGTTGCCGCCCAAGGCGGACGCTTCTTGATATGCACCCGTAACTCGCGAATAGCATAAGCCGCCGGCGCATATTCCCGTTGGCTCACATACCCAAAGCCGACATTCCTGTCCTCGATTAACGCCCTAGCCCCGTCAAGTGAGAGGTCTGTTCTAGCGCCGAGCGCCCGCAAGATTCGCTCCTCTGTCACGCCGCTTTTTGGCGGCATCTCATCCACACCGTGTAACACTGACGCTTCGCCGAGAGCGGCGCGCACCGCCGCCACAAATAGCGTCGGTCGAAAATAACGCGTCGCGCCGTCAAACGGTTCGCCGAAATGCGTCAGCGAATCCACCGAAACCGGACGCACCTGTTCGGGCCCCAGAAACGCATCCAGATAGCCGCGCACCTCGTCGTAAGATTCACGATTCATCCGCTGCCCAATCAGCGCCGCCGCCTTCAATGCAGGCTTTACCTTGTCGCTCAGAACCGCTTCTCCCATTGCGCGCGTCTCCCCGTAACTCAAGTGTTTGCCCCTCAAGATCTTCTCCGACGCCCCGACAACAACCCCCTCTTCGATAGTCGATGCCGTATACCCGCGCTCGGGGTTCATGATGAACAGTATTTCGTCGGAGAGTTCCGATTCAAGTTGGCTTTTGAATTTCTTAAACGCTTCAATCTCTTGGGCGTTCCATTGCGTCTCCGCCGGGAAGTATTTCCGAATCGTCATCGCCGCGAAGAACGCTCCCATCTGCGCGTCCGACACCGCCTGTTCCGATTGAAGTTCGCCCCTGACAGACTTCAGGATAGTGTCAAAGATCGCCGCCGGTTGTATCGCGTCCGTGAGTCTTGCCCCCAAAGGACGCGTTTGATGGGGCCCCGTGCAAACCCTCGCTTGCGCTTCCAGCACATCCTCGTTAGGCCCTGCGTACTGTTTCGGATACATCGCTATTCTCCTCTACCGTGGTTCATGAAACCGAGTTTTTTCTTGAAAACTCGGTTTCTTTCGGGTATCAATGTAGCATTACAGAATCGGATATAATGATAGCACAGCGTAACGCCGGAAACAAGCGTATGGATTGGGTCTTGCGCACTTGCGCACTACTGTAGGGAACAACGATCGTTGTTCCCTACGTTTTCATTGATGGGCCCTCTGCCGTAGTTGCCCGATTCATCGGGCGCTTGCATTTGCTCAAATCATTGATCGCCCCTGATTGCATTTCACATTGACGTAGCACACAATTTCTGCTATACTACTGTTATTCTCGAACGTTATTCTCGAAACCGAGTTTTTTCCTCAAAACTCGGTTTCTTTCCGGCATTAATGTAGTTTTACGGAATCGGCATAATGACTTACGCGCCTCTGTAGGGAACAACGATCGTTGTTCCCTACTCATGACGGGCAACTAAAGACCGACAATCACGGCAATCACATAAACACGGTTCAGACAACCTTAACCGCCGACACCCGACTATCACCGCTAGCGACTGTTTCCCATGTCTCGACTCATCGCATTCATAAGCCGCTACCTATACGCCGCGGTCTCCTGCCTCTACCTCTTCACGCTCGGCGCGCTCCGCGAGAAGAACCGGCTGCTCATCTCATCTATCTGCGCCCACTTCGGCTACGGCGAAAACCGACCCGTACCACAACTCCCGACCATAGAGGTCCGCGAACTCGTTCCCGAAGACCTCCCCATCCAGATCCGCGAGCCGATTGAAGCTGATGGCAACATCTCGCTTGTCGAAATTGCCGTTATCTCCAAGCTAATCAAGACGCGGCATCCCGCGACCATCTTCGAAATCGGCACCTTTGACGGACGTACCACCCTGAACATGGCGGCGAACTCCCCGCCAGATACTCGAATCTATACGCTTGACCTGCCTGCCCAAGCCGAAACCGAACTCCCCATTGACCCCGGCGAGGAAAAATACATTGAGAAGCCAACCTCCGGCGCCCGGTTCATCGGCACAGACTGCGAACCGAAAATACGCCAACTTTATGGCGATTCAGCCGTTTTTGACTTCTCGCCCTATTACAATACGGTAGACATGATATTTGTGGACGGCGCCCACTCCTACGAATACGTGCTGCACGATTCGATGCAAGCCTTGAAACTTCTACGGGATGGGAAGGGCTTGATTTTGTGGCACGATTATGATAAAATTTGGTGGACGGGATTGACCGACGCCTTGAATAAACTCTATGCGGAACGACAGGAGTTTAATGCTGCCAAGCACATCAACGGCACGTCGCTGGTCTGCCTTATCTTGTAATACTAGTTCGTAATCAATAAGTTACAAAAGCCGTTGGTTTGTAGTAGCGCTATTCATTGCACGTTCCCGAAACCGAGTTTTTTCCTCAAAACCCGGTTTCTGGTTATTGTCGGAGCGATCTCCCGATCGCGACCCGTGGACTCGATTTCTCTGTTATTAGGAGGCAATCATGGTACGCGTCGTTCCCTTACGATATGACACCGCCTTCAAGATGGCGTTTAGCCAACCCGAAGTCTTCTGCCGCTTCGCCAACGACATTTTGGACGTTGATTTCCACACCGACCAAGTGCATCAAGGCTACAAATTCATCAAACCCGTAAGTCAAGTCGATATTGAATACGACCTGTTCGCCGAGGATCCGAAGTCTCGAATTGTGGTTGAGATACAGCATGTCAAAGAAGGAAACTTTTACGACCGTTTCCTTTACTATCACCTTATCAATCTCGTGGAACAGGTGAAAAGCGGCAAAGCCTACGAGTTTGGTCGGAACGTATATACCATTGTCGTTTTGACCAGCCCGTACAGCGGCGATGAGATTGACTTTAGCGTTGCGATTTCGGATTTGAACCCAGTGAACGAGTTCAAACGGAAGATTGAAGCCTATCCGCACCAGCTTGTGTTCTTGGCGCCCCGCATGGTGAACGATGAAACGCCGCCGCGCATCAAAGCGTGGTTGGAGTTGGTGTTGGACACTCTTGACGACGAAATCGATGAGGAACGCTACACCTTGCCGGCATTCCGGGAGGTGATTCAAGCGATTACGCTTGACAACATATCGCCCGGCAAATTGCGAGTGATCAAGGACGAACAGGACTGGGAATTGACCTTGGATGGTCAACGTAAGCGAGGACATGCAGAAGGACGTGAAGAGGGAAACCGGCAGGCGACGGAGAATATAGTTCGCGCGATGCTTGGTGAAGGGCTTGACACCGAGATGATTGCGAAAACGACCGGCTTGAGCGAAGCGGAAATCGAAACATTGCGGCAGACGTAAGGCGCGTCTTTACAACGAAACCGAGTTTTCTTCCCCTTGAAACCGAGTTTTTTCCCCAAAACTCGGTTTCTTATACTAATTTCGTAATCAATAAATTACAAGAGCCATTGGTTTGTAGTAGCGCTATTCATTGCACGTTCCCGAAACCGAGTTTTTTCCTCAAAACCCGGTTTCCGGTTATTGTCGGAGCGATCTCCCGATCGCGACCCGTGGACTCGATTTCTCTGTTATTAGGAGGCAATCATGATACGCGTCGTTCCCTTACGATATGACACCGCCTTCAAGATGGCGTTTAGCCAACCCGAAGTCTTCTGCCGCTTCGCCAACGACATTTTGGACGTTGATTTCCACACCGACCAAGTGCATCAAGGCTACAAATTCATCAAACCCGTAAGTCAAGTCGATATTGAATACGACCTGTTCGCCGAGGATCCGAAGTCTCGAATTGTGGTTGAGATACAGCATGTCAAAGAAGGAAACTTTTACGACCGTTTCCTTTACTATCACCTTATCAATCTCGTGGAACAGGTGAAAAGCGGCAAAGCCTACGAGTTTGGTCGGAACGTATATACCATTGTCGTTTTGACCAGCCCGTACAGCGGCGATGAGATTGACTTTAGCGTTGCGATTTCGGATTTGAACCCAGTGAACGAGTTCAAACGGAAGATTGAAGCCTATCCGCACCAGCTTGTGTTCTTGGCGCCCCGCATGGTGAACGATGAAACGCCGCCGCGCATCAAAGCGTGGTTGGAGTTGGTGTTGGACACTCTTGACGACGAAATCGATGAGGAACGCTACACCTCGCCGGCATTCCGGGAGGTTATTCAAGCGATTACGCTTGACAACATATCGCCCGGCAAATTGCGAGTGATCAAGGACGAACAGGACTGGGAATTGACCTTGGATGGTCAACGTGAAAAGGGAGACCGGCAGGCAACGCAGAGAATAGTTCGCGCGATGCTTAGCCAAGGGCTTGACACCGAGATGATTGCGAATACGACCGGCTTGAGCGAAGCGGAAATCGAAACATTGCGGCAGACGTAAGGCGCCTCTTACAACGAAACCGAGTTTTCTTCCCCTTGAAACCGAGTTTTTTCCCCAAAACTCGGTTTCTTATACTAATTTCGTAATCAATAAATTACAAGAGCCATTGGTTTGTAGTAGTGCAATTCATTGCACGTTCCCGAAACCGAGTTTTTTCCCCAAAACTCGGTTTCTTATACTAATTTCGTAATCAATAAATTACAAGAGCCATTGGTTTGTAGTAGCGCTATTCATTGCACGTTCCCGAAACCGAGTTTTTTCCTCAAAACCCGGTTTCTTGCTTTTGTAGGAGCGATCTCCCGATCGCGACCCGTGGACTCGATTTCTCTGTTATTTAGGAGGCAATCATGGTACGCGTCGTTCCCTTACGATATGACACCGCCTTCAAGATGGCGTTTAGCCAACCCGAAGTCTTCTGCCGCTTCGCCAACGACATTTTGGACGTTGATTTCCACACCGACCAAGTGCATCAAGGTTACAAATTCATCAAACCCGTAAATCAAGTCGATATTGAATACGACTTGTTCGCCGAGGATCCGAAGTCTCGAATTGTGGTTGAGATACAGCATGTCAAAGAAGGAAACTTTTACGACCGTTTCCTTTACTATCACCTTATCAATCTCGTGGAACAGGTGAAAAGCGGCAAAGCCTACGAGTTTGGTCGGAACGTATATACCATTGTCGTTTTGACCAGCCCGTACAGCGGCGATGAGATTGACTTTAGCGTTGCGATTTCGGATTTAAACCCTGTGAACGAGTTCAAACGGAAGATTGAAGCCTATCCTCACCAGCTTGTGTTCTTGGCGCCCCGCATGGTGAACGATGAAACGCCGCCGCGCATCAAAGCGTGGTTGGAGTTGGTGTTGGACACTCTTGACGACGAAATCGATGAGGAACGCTACACCTCGCCGGCATTCCGGGAGGTGATTCAAGCGATTACGCTTGACAACATATCGCCCGGCAAATTGCGAGTAATCAAGGACGAACAGGACTGGGAATTGACCTTGGATGGTCAACGTGAAAAGGGAGACCGGCAGGCAACGCAGAGAATAGTTCGCGCGATGCTTAGCCAAGGGCTTGACACCGAGATGATTGCGAAAACGACCGGCTTGAGCGAAGCGGAAATCGAAACATTGCGGCAGACGTAAGGCGCGTCTTACAACGAAACCGAGTTTTCTTCCCCTTGAAACCGAGTTTTTTCCCCAAAACTCGGTTTCTTATACTAATTTCGTAATCAATAAATTGCAAGAGCCATTAAAACACAAATCATGAGCCAATACGATTTCGATAGCGTACTCCTTATCGCATTCGGCGGCCCAACGCCGGGCTGCTGCCAAAAATACGATTCTTGTCCCGGTGAAGCCCACTGCTTCGTTGAAGGCATCGCGGGCGACGCCCCGTCAAAAGCCGCCCGCGTCAAGGAGGTCGCGAGCCACTATTCCCTGCTCGGCGGCTACTCTCCGTTCAACGAATTGACGGGCGCGCAAGCCGAGTCACTCCAAGCCGCGCTCGCCGTCAGAGGTGTTGATGTTCCGGTATACATCGGATGCCGACACTGGTCACCCTACGTGCGCGAGGTCATGCCGCAAATGGTGGAAAACGGACTCCGCCGTATACTCGGCATCATCATGGCGCCCCACCAGTCCAAAGTCAGTTGGGACTGGTACCAGCAGACCGTCTCGAATGCCGTCGCGGAGCTTGAGGGGGAAAAGCCTACGATTGATTATCTTGATCCGTGGTATTGGCGCGACGGTTACGTCAGCGCGATTACCGAACTTATCCGCGAAGCGTGTAAACACCTCCAGCCCGATGAATTTGACGAAAGCGCCCTCGTATTCACCGCCCACGGTATCCCGCAAACCGCGGCGAACGCCTCGCCGTACACCAGTCAATTTGGGCGCACCGCGGGACTGGTCGCCGCACGGCTCGGCAAGGAACATTTTGATCTCGCCTACCAGAGCGCGCCTCGGTTTCCGTCCGTGCCGTGGACACAACCCGACATCAACGACCTCATCCGAGAGAAATACGGCGACCGCGTTGATACCGTTATCGCCTCCCCGATCGGCTTCCTCTGCGACCATGTTGAGGTGCTATACGACCTTGATCACGAAGCGCGCGACACCGCCGCGAATTGCGGCATTGACTTCATCCGCGCCGGCACCGTCGGAAGCCACCCCGCATTCATCAACATGCTCGCCGACCTCTGCTGCCAGTAGCTTTTTGTGTGTAATACCATGACACCTCCTCTAATAGATGCGATTCCCCTCCCCCCGAACCCGACTTTTTCCCCCCCTCGAAACCGAGTTTTTTCCTCAAAACTCGGTTTCTTAACTCCCCACTGGCCACTGACCACTGACCACAGGCCACTATTTTCCCCTTGCAAATCCGTTCCACGCCGTGTTAATATAATGCCATGCAACAATTTGACAAACTTTTCAAGCACATTGTCGGCGAGCACCCGCGCGAGGTGGTGATGCTGGCGCTGGGTACGCGAGAAGTGAAAATCGGGGCGCGCGTGGCAACGGAGCGCGTCTCGGTTCAGACGCATTTCAGCGACATGGTGTTCCCTGTGAGTTTTCCCAATGAGGATGCAATCGTGCATATAGAAGCGCAAACCGACGACAGTACCCATAAACCGATGCACCGGCGGATGCTGGCGTATTCGAGCGCGCTCGCCCTCGAGCACGAAAAGAACGTCTATTCAACGGTGATATATTTCCGCCCGCCTGCGGGACGCAACGATCCGGGTTTCTACAAGTATGGAAACGAACAACGCGGCGGCGTGTCATTCCACTATAAAGTCATCCGGATGTATGAGTTGGAGGGCAAAGACCACTTGGATCCCGAAGCCATCGGTTTTCTGCCGTTCGCGGCATTGATGAAACATCCCGAAGACATGACGGCGGAAGCCTGGGTCGAGAAGTGCATAGACACGACACTGGCGGCTAAAGTTGACAACAAGACGCGGTCAACCCTATTATTCGCGCTCTCCCTTTACGGGAGTTTAGCGCATCCCAAGGAACTTTTCAAGAACCCCCTAACGGAGGCAATCATGCAAGAATCACCTTTCTACCACGATGTGCTCCAGCAAGGCGAGGCGCGAGGCATTAATCTAGGCAGGGAAGAAGGCATTACTCTAGGCGCGCGCCAAACGAGAATTGAAAGCGCATTGGACATCCTCGCCGATCGATTCCCAACCGCCGACATCGACGCCCTCAAACCCCAACTTGAAGCGATAACGGATCTCGACCGCCTCAAGCAATTGCCCCTTAACGCCTCGAAAGCAAAAAGTCTTCACGACTTCCAACAATCCCTAAACGGAAACCGGGGGTAGTATGGCGCCGCCCTCGCATATCCGACATCCGTGGGTGGGCCCAACCGTGGGAGGGGCATCTTGCCCCGATTCTTGTAGTGCGCGCCTAGTGGCGGGTCGGGGCAAGATGCCCCTCCCACATTATGGCTGCCCCTTCCCCCACTGGCGACTGGCGACTGTCCACTGACCACTGACCACTATTTTCCCCTTGCAAATCCGTTCCACGCCGTGTTAATATAATGCCATGCAACAATTTGACAAACTTTTCAAGCACATTGTCGGCGAGCACCCGCGCGAGGTGGTGATGCTGGCGCTGGGTACGCGAGAAGTGAAAATCGGGGCGCGCGTGGCAACGGAGCGCGTCTCGGTTCAGACGCATTTCAGCGACATGGTGTTCCCTGTGAGTTTTCCCAATGAGGATGCAATCGTGCATATAGAAGCGCAAACCGACGACAGTACCCATAAACCGATGCACCGGCGGATGCTGGCGTATTCGAGCGCGCTCGCCCTCGAGCACGAAAAGAACGTGTATTCAACGGTGATATATTTCCGCCCTCCTGCGGGACGGAACGATCCGGGTTTCTACAAGTATGGAAACGAACAACGCGGCGGCGTGTCATTCCACTATAAAGTCATCCGGATGTATGAGTTGGAGGGCAAAGACCATTTGGATCCCGAAGCCATCGGTTTTCTGCCATTCGCGGCATTGATGAAACATCCCGAAGACATGACGGCGGAAGCCTGGGTCGACAAGTGCATAGACACGACACTGGCGGCTAAAGTTGACAGCAAGACGCGGTCGACCCTATTATTCGCGCTCTCCCTTTACGGGAGTTTGGCGCATCCCAAGGAACTTTTCAAGAACCCCATAACGGAGGCAATCATGCAAGAATCACCTTTCTACCACGATGTGCTCCAGCAAGGAGGAAGGCATCAATATAGGCGAGGCGCGAGGCATTAATATAGGCGAGGCGCGAGGCATTAATCTAGGCGCGCGCCAAACGAGTATTGAAAGCACATTGGACATCCTCGCCGATCGATTCCCACGCGCCGACATCAACGCCCTCAAACCCCAACTTGAAGCGATAACGGATCTCGACCGCCTCAAACAGTTGCCCCTTAACGCCTCGAAAGCCAAAAGTCTTCACGACTTCCAACAATCCCTAAACGGAGCATAGTACCCCCGAAACCGAGTTTTTCCCCCTTGAAACCGAGTTTTTTCCCCAAAACTCGGTTTCTTCCGCGTAGTCGGAATCTCTCAATCCCGACTACTATACGACACCCGTTGCCCCGACAATTAGGAGGAATTACAAATGAGCACAAACGACACCGGCGCAAAGAACCACAAAGTAGCGTGGGGATTACTCATAACCCTACTAATCGGCATCTTCGGATTCGCCCAAGTCTACCTAATCCTTGCCATCAATCAGATGGACGATCGAATCTCCCGATTAGAGAACCGAATGGACAAACGCTTCACCGAGATAGAAAACAAAATCGAAACACTCAACCAGAACTACATCGACCACCTGAAATACCACCTTGAGAAAAAATGAAGGTCCATGGTTGTAGGGTGGGCACCGCCCACCACACCCTACTTCCGTGGGAGGATCAAGCGAATGGATAATGAGTGCGATAGAGATCCCCTTGCCCCGATTCTTGTTGCGCACGCGTGGTGGCGGGTCGGGGCAAGATGCCCCTCCCACATTATGCCTGCCCCTCCCACAAAAGCTGCCCCCGAAACCGAGTTTTTTCCCCAAAACTCGGTTTCTTACTCTCCACTCTGCACCCCCCACTGCCTTCCTCCCCAATTTTTACGTTGACCTAACCCACAATCCATGCTATACTACCCAAAGAGGTCATATCCATGTAACAAATCACAATGCGCAAGTTGGAGGGTGGGCACTGTCCACCATCCACCATAACGTCAGAAAGGGAAACATCCAATGGACACAAAACAATCGAATTCAAAAAACCACCTGGTACTATGGGGCTGCCTCATCACCCTTATCATCGGCATATTCGCGTTCGCCCAATTTTACATATACCTTGCTATAGACGCGATGAACGAAAGAATTGCACAACTGGATAATCGAATCACGCGAATGGAAAGTCGAGTAGACGAAAGACTAGGCAAAATAGAAGAACGCCTAGACAAACTCAACGAGAACTACATCGACCACCTCGAACGCCACCTAGACAAGAAATAATCTCCGAAAAATCAGGTACGAGCGATCTCCCGATCCCGACCCCCATACGCCCCCTCCCACAATAGCTGACCCCTCGAAACCGAGTTTTCCTCTTGAAACCGAGTTTTTTCCCCAAAACTCGGTTTCTCCACTCCCACTCTCCACTGCCTTTTCCCCAAAACTCGGTTTCTTAACTCCCCACTCTTCACTTTTCACTATTTTTCCCCTTGCAAATCCGTTCCACAGTTATGTATAATATAGCGCCATGGTAAACTACGATGAAGTGTTCAAATACTTGGGGGATTTCTATCGCGACCTGTTCGCGAGGTTAGCGCTGAATACCGAGCGAGTGCAAGTCGTAGCGCCGCTGAACACCGAGCAACCGACGGTGAAGATGCATCATAGCGATATGACGTATCGCATATCGCTTCCCGACAGAGGCGAAGAAGCCATCCTGCATATAGAAATCCAAACCGAGGACAGCCGCGGCAAACCGATGCCGTTGCGGATGCTGTCGTATGCGAGTTTTCTCGTTCACCAGCACGAGATGAACGTCTACTCCACGGTATTCTATCTTCGTCCGCCGGCTGGCAGGAACGATCCGGGGAGTTACTCGTACGGCGACGACACGATTGGCGGATTGCGGTTCAAGTATAATGTGATTAAGGTGTATGAATTGGACGGGGCGGAACATCTGAATCCCGATGCGGCGGGTTTGCTTCCGTTCACGGCATTGATGAAACATCCCGAAGACATGACAGCGGAAGCCTGGGTCGACAAGTGCATAGACACGACACTGGCGGCTAAAGTTGACAGCGAGATGCGGTCGACCCTATTATTCGCGCTCTCCCTTTTCGGGAGTTTAGCGCATCCCAAGGAACTTTTCAAGAACCCCCTAACGGAGGCAATCATGCAAGAATCACCTTTTTACCAAGACATAGTAGAACGCAACCGAACAGAAGGCATCAATATAGGCGAGGCGCGAGGCGAGGCGCGAGGCATTAATCTAGGCGCGCGCCAAACGAGAATTGAAAGCACATTGGACATCCTCAGCCTACGATTCCCAAACGCCGACGTCAACGCCCTCAAGCGCCAGCTTGAAGCCATTGACGACCTCGACCGCCTCAAGCAAGTGAACCTGGAGGCGTCCATAGCAAAAAGTCTTCACGACTTCCAACAATCCCTAAACGGAGCATAGTACCCCCGAAACCGAGTTTTTCCCCTCGAAACCGAGTTTTTTCCCCAAAACTCGGTTTCTTAACTCCCCACTGACCACAGGCCACTGCTTTTCCCCCACTGGCGACTGGCCACTGACCACTGCATATGGAGGCAATCATGCAAGAATCACCTTTCTACCACGATGTGCTCCAGCAAGGCGAAGCGCGAGGCGAGGCGCGAGGCATTAATATAGGCGAGGCGCGCGGCATTACTCTAGGCGAGGCGCGAGGCGCGCGCCAAACGAGTATTGAAAGCACATTGAACGTTTTCACCCATCGATTCCCAAACGCCGACATCAACACCCTCAAGCGCCAGCTTGAAGCCATAGACGACCTCGACCGCCTCAAGCAATTGCTCCTTAAAGCGTCCATAGCAAAAAGTCTTCACGACTTCCAACAATCCCTAAACGGAGACCGGGGCTAGTATGGCGCCGCCCCCCGAAACCGAGTTTTTTCCCCAAAACTCGGTTTCTTAACTCCCCACTGACCACTGGCCACTGCCTTCCCCCACTGGCCACTGACCACTGGCCACTGACCACTGGCCACTGCATATGGAGGCAATCATGCAAGAATCTCCCGTTTACCAAAGCATAATACAACGCGGCAAAGTAGAAGGTAAAGCAGAAGGCATTAATCTAGGCCGAGCAGAAGGCATTACTCTAGGCGCGCGCCAAACGAGAATTGAAAGCACATTGGACATCCTCGGCCTACGATTCCCAAACGCCGATGTCAACGCCCTCAAACCCCAACTTGAAGCGATAACCGACCTCGACCGCCTCAAGCAATTGCTCCTTAATGCGTCCATCGCAAAGAGTCTTCACGACTTCCAACAATCCCTAAACGGCGACCGGGGGTAGTATGGCGCCGCCCCCCAAAACCGAGTTTTTCCCCCTTGAAACCGAGTTTTTTCCCCAAAACTCGGTTTCTTGGTCTGCACAAGCCACTGGTCACTGCCTTTCCCCTCTCCGTATAGCGTTGTAGTTGCCTGATTCATCAGGCGCTTCCCCCACTGCCTTTCCCCACTGGCAACTGACCACTGACCACAGGCCACTATTTTCCCCTTGCAAATCTGTTCCACGCCGTGTATAATATAATACCATGGAACATTTTGATGAACTGTTCAAATACTTGGGGGACTACTCTCCCGACGCGTTCGCGGCATTATCGCTGGCTGCCGAGCGAGTGCGAGTCGTAGCGCTGCTGAACACCGAGCATCTGACGGTTAAGATGCATCATAGCGATATGACGTTTCGGATATCGCTGCCCGACCGAGGCGAAGAAGCCATCCTCCATTTAGAGTTCCAAACCGAGGATAGCCGCGACAAACCGATGCCGTTTCGGATGCTGTCGTATGCGAGTTTTCTCGTTCACCAGCACGAGATGAACGTCTACTCCACGGTACTCTATCTTCGTCCGCCGGCTGGGCGGAACGATCCGGGGGGTTACTCGTACGGCGACGATACGATTGGCGGATTGCGGTTCAAGTATAAAGTGATCCGGGTGTACGAATTGGACGGTGCGGCGCATCTGAATCCCGACGCCGGGGGATTGCTGCCGTTAACGCCATTGATGAAACCCCCTTCGGGGATGTCGTCGGAAGCCTGGGTCGAGAAGTGCATAGACACGACACTGGCGGCTCCGGTGGACAGCCAAGATCGTGCCACCTTATTACATGCCCTCTCCGTATTTGGAGGGTTAATCCATCCACGTGAATTATTTCAAGATAGCGCATTGGAGGCAATCATGCAAGAATCTCCCGTTTACCAAAGCATAATACAACGCGGCAAAGAGCAAGGCATTACTCTAGGCGAGGCGCGAGGCGCGCGCCAAACGAGTATTGAAAGCACATTGAACGTTTTCACCCATCGATTCCCAAACGCCGACATCAACACCCTCAAGCGCCAACTTGAAGCCATAGACGACCTCGACCGCCTCAAGCAAGTGAACCTGGAGGCGTCCATAGCAAAAAGTCTTCACGACTTCCAACAATCCCTAAACGGAGACCGGGGCTAGTATGGCGCCGCCCCCCAAAACCGAGTTTTTCCTCTTGAAACCGAGTTTTTTCCCCAAAACTCGGTTTCTTAACTCCCCACTGCCCCTCCCACATTATGGCTGCCCCTCCCCCCACTGACCACTGGCCACTGCCTTCCCCCACTGGCGACTGGCCACTGGCCACTGCATATGGAGGCAATCATGCAAGAATCACCTTTCTACCACGAAGTGATCGAGCGAGGCAAGGAGGAAGGCATTAATATAGGCGAGGCGCGAGGCATTACTCTAGGCATCGATCAAGGCGCGCGCCAAACGAGTATTGAAAGCACATTGAACGTTTTCACCCATCGATTCCCAAACGCTGACGTCAACACCCTCAAGCGCCAACTTGAAGCCATTGACGACCTCGACCGCCTCAAACAGTTGCCCCTTAATGCCTCGAAAGCAAAAAGTCTTCACGACTTCCAACAATCCCTAAACGGAGCATAGCCCACCCCCGAAACCGAGTTTTTCCCCTCGAAACCGAGTTTTTTCCCCAAAACTCGGTTTCTTGGTCTGCACAAGCCACTGGTCACTGCCTTTCCCCTCTCCGTATAGCGTTGTAGTTGCCTGATTCATCAGGCGCTTCCCCCACTGGCAACTGACCACTGGCCACTGCATATGGAGGCAATCATGCAAGAATCACCTTTTTACCACGAAGTGATCGAGCGAGGCAAGGAGGAAGGCATTAATATAGGCGAGGAAGCGAGGCGCGCGCCAAACGAGAATTGAAAGCACATTGGACATCCTCGGCCTACGATTCCCAAGCGCCGACATCAACGCCCTCAAACCCCAACTTGAAGCCATTGACGACCTTGACCGCCTCAAGCAATTGCTCCTTAATGCGTCCATCGCAACGAGTCTCCACGACTTCCAACAATCCCTAAACGGAGCATAGCACCCCCAAAACCGAGTTTTTCCCCCCGAAACCGAGTTTCCCCCTTGAAACCGAGTTTTTTCCTCAAAACTCGGTTTCTTGGTCTGCACAAGCCACTGGTCACTGCCTTTCCCCTCTCCGTATAGCGTTGTAGTTGCCTGATTCATCAGGCGCTTCCCCCACTGGCGACTGGCAACTGACCACTGGCCACTGCTTTTGCTTTTCCCCTTGCAAATCCGTTCCACGCCGTGTATAATATAATACCATGGAACATTTTGATGAACTGTTCAAATACTTGGGGGACTACTCTCCCGACGCGTTCGCGGCATTATCGCTGGCTGCCGAGCGAGTGCGAGTCGTAGCGCTGCTGAACACCGAGCATCTGACGGTTAAGATGCATCATAGCGATATGACGTTTCGGATATCGCTGCCCGACCGAGGCGAAGAAGCCATCCTCCATTTAGAGTTCCAAACCGAGGATAGCCGCGACAAACCGATGCCGTTTCGGATGCTGTCGTATGCGAGTTTTCTCGTTCACCAGCACGAGATGAACGTCTACTCCACGGTTTTTTATCTTCGTCCGCCGGCTGGGCGGAACGATCCGGGGGGTTACTCGTACGGCGACGATACGATTGGCGGTTTGCGGTTCAAGTATAAAGTGATCCGGGTGTACGAATTGGACGGTGCGGCGCATCTGAATCCCGACGCCGGGGGATTGCTGCCGTTCACGCCATTGATGAAACCCCCTTCGGGGATGTCGTCGGAAGCCTGGGTCGAGAAGTGCATAGAAACGACACTGGCGGCTCCGGTGGACAGCCAAGATCGTGCCACCTTATTACATGCTCTCTCCGTATTTGGAGGGTTAATCCATCCACGTGAATTATTTCAAGATAGCGCATTGGAGGCAATCATGCAAGAATCTCCCGTTTACCAAAGCATAATACAACGCGGCAAAGAGCAAGGCATTACTCTAGGCGAGGCGCGAGGCATTACTCTGGGCGAAGCGCGAGGCGCGCGCCAAACGAGAATTGAAAGCGCATTGGACATCCTCGCCGATCGATTCCCAACCGCCGACATCAACGCCCTCAAACCCCAACTTGAAGCGATAACGGATCTCAACCGCCTCAAACAATTGCCCCTTAACGCCTCGAAAGCAAAAAGTCTTCACGACTTCCAACAATCCCTAAACGGCGACCGGGGCTAGTATGGCGCCGCCCCCCGAAACCGAGTTTTTCCCCTCGAAACCGAGTTTTTTCCTCAAAACTCGGTTTCTTAACTCCCCACTGGCCACTGCCTTTCCCCACTGGCGACTGGCAACTGACCACTGACCACTGGCCACTGCTTTTGCTTTTCCCCTTGCCAATCCGTTCCACGCCGTGTATAATATAATACCATGGAACATTTTGATGAACTGTTCAAATACTTGGGGGACTACTCTCCCGACGCGTTCGCGGCATTATCGCTGGCTGCCGAGCGAGTGCGAGTCGTAGCGCTGCTGAACACCGAGCATCTGACGGTTAAGATGCATCATAGCGATATGACGTTTCGGATATCGCTGCCCGACCGAGGCGAAGAAGCCATCCTCCATTTAGAGTTCCAAACCGAGGATAGCCGCGACAAACCGATGCCGTTTCGGATGCTGTCGTATGCGAGTTTTCTCGTTCACCAGCACGAGATGAACGTCTACTCCACGGTTTTTTATCTTCGTCCGCCGGCTGGGCGGAACGATCCGGGGGGTTACTCGTACGGCGACGATACGATTGGCGGTTTGCGGTTCAAGTATAAAGTGATCCGGGTGTACGAATTGGACGGTGCGGCGCATCTGAATCCCGACGCCGGGGGATTGCTGCCGTTCACGCCATTGATGAAACCCCCTTCGGGGATGTCGTCGGAAGCCTGGGTCGAGAAGTGCATAGACACGACACTGGCGGCGCCGGTAGACAGCCAAGATCGTGCCACCTTATTACATGCTCTCTCCGTATTTGGAGGGTTAATCCATCCACGTGAATTATTTCAAGATAGCGCATTGGAGGCAATCATGCAAGAATCTCCCGTTTACCAAAGCATAATACAACGCGGCAAAGTAGAAGGTATTACTCTAGGCCGAGCAGAAGGCATTACTCTAGGCGCGCGCCAAACGAGAATTGAAAGCACATTGGACATCCTCAGCCTACGATTCCCAAACGCCGACGTCAACGCCCTCAAGCGCCAGCTTGAAGCCATAGACGACCTCGACCGCCTCAAGCAAGTGAACCTGGAGGCGTCCATAGCAAAAAGTCTTCACGACTTCCAACAATCCCTAAACGGAGCATAGCCCACCCCCGAAACCGAGTTTTTCCCCCAAAACTCGGTTTCTTAACTCCCCACTGGCGACTGACCACTGACCACTGGCCACTGCCTCCCCCCACTGGCGACTGGCCACTGACCACTGACCACTGCATATGGAGGCAATCATGCAAGAATCTCCCGTTTACCAAAGCATAATACAACGCGGCAAAGTAGAAGGTAAAGCAGAAGGCATTAATCTAGGCCGAGCAGAAGGCATTACTCTAGGCGCGCGCCAAACGAGAATTGAAAGCGCATTGGACATCCTCGCCGATCGATTCCCAACCGCCGACATCGACGCCCTCAAACCCCAACTTGAAGCCATAGACGACCTCGACCGCCTCAAGCAATTGCCCCTTAATGCGTCCATCGCAAAAAGTCTTCACGACTTCCAACAATCCCTAAACGGCGACCGGGGCTAGTATGGCGCCGCCCCCCGAAACCGAGTTTTTCCTCTTGAAACCGAGTTTTTTCCTCAAAACTCGGTTTCTTAACTCCCCACTGGCGACTGGCCACTGACCACTGACCACTGCATATGGAGGCAATCATGCAAGAATCTCCCGTTTACCAAAGCATAATACAACGCGGCAAAGTAGAAGGTAAAGCAGAAGGCATTAATCTAGGCCGAGCAGAAGGCATTACTCTAGGCGCGCGCCAAACGAGTATTGAAAGCACATTGAACGTTTTCACCCATCGATTCCCGAGCGCCGACGTCAACGCCCTCAAGCGCCAGCTTGAAGCCATTGACGACCTCGACCGCCTCAAGCAAGTGAACCTGGAGGCGTCCATAGCAAAGAGTCTCCACGACTTCCAACAATCCCTAAACGGAGACCGGGGCTAGTATGGCGCCGCCCCCCAAAACCGAGTTTTCCCCTCGAAACCGAGTTTTTTCCTCAAAACTCGGTTTCTTAACTCCCCACTGACCACTGCCTTTCCCCACTGACCACTGGCAACTGGCCACTGCCTTTCCCCCAAAACTCGGTTTCTTAACTGGCCACTGACCACTGACCACTGGCCACTGCCTTTTTTTTTTGAAACCCCGCCCCCCTCCCCCTCGTATACTCTACCCGTCAAGCCAAATGCACGCGCCGCGCCCGCGCAACGCATGAAAAAAACCGAAAAAAAGTCTTGACAATCCCGTGAAACTGTTATATTATATGCACAAGTTGTGGTCTTAATGCGTCACGACAAGTGTCTCCGATCACGGCTTCATCATACATCAACCCGCTCCCGAACCCGCCGAAACGCGACGGAATACGGAGCATATACAGTTTTCGATTCAGTGCGAGGAATCCTTCCTCAAACCAAATTCCGGCGCCCTCCGCAGTTTCGAGACGCCGTTAATCCGTTTCAGGACTCGCGCATCACGTCTTTACGTTTTACGCATTACGTCTTTACGCATTGCGTTTTACCGCGAGTCCTGCTAGTTTCTCAGAACAAAGGAGAACTGCCCACCATGGCGAGTTCAAACCAATCTTGTGATTCACGAAAGAACCACAAACCTAAACCTAATGCAACATGCAACTCAAAACCTAGGAGGTATAATAACATGATGTGTAGCAGTTGGAAAATTAGCGTATTCGGTATTCTGGCGCTCATGCTGGCGTTCGGGATGGCTACAACCGATGCCGCGGCGCAGGCGGCGAGTCCTGTAACCATAGCGGTGACCAGTAGCGATGCTAGTGCAGGTTTACGGGCGGCTGATGGAGAGAAGACTCTAACGTTCACAATTCAGCTCACGACCGCAGCCACCATCGATCCGGGCCCCGGGGTTATTACAATTAGGCCTCACAACGACTTTAAAAGTCCGTTTGTTGAAACGACTGCCACTCCGGGCACGGGCACCCCGAATGCTAACGGTTCGGTGACCTTTGGAAACGACGTCACTTACGACCCTAACGCTGGAAGTGATATAACTGGCGACGTTGTAAATGGCACAATCAGAATCACGGTCAAAAAGACTGCCACAACGAGTTCGGGTATTACGGTGAATTACAAGTCCGCAGTCCCGGCTAGAGCGAATTCCTACGGATTCGCGATCTCGTCTAACGTGCATAAGGACAACAGCACGGCATTGGATCCCGCAAATATCACCGGTGCTACTTGGGTTGACGCCGATACGACAAGCGGAAGGATTATGTCAATTAAGGTAGGACCCGCCATAGACGGCTCTGGAACCTTTAAGTTAACCGGCCCCTCCTTGCCCAAAGGCGCGGACGATTACAAGGACACCGATGATACTAACACCATCACAAACCACAATTACGCAGGGAAGTACTTCATTAAGCCCGAAACCGAATATAGTTTGGTCTTCACCTATACCGCCGCAGGAACGATGTACAAGGGCTCTGCCGTTAGTTTCACTGTTCCCGACAACGGCACTCCGGCGTGGCCAAACCCAATAGATGATAATGGCGATAGTACGGCAGAAGCTGGCGAGTTGGTTGTCGCTGGCGCGGCTCTTCGTACTTTGAGCAACCAAACTGCGACTGCCATGATTCAGTCCACCGTACAAAAGGGCCACACGGTAACGTTCACCTACAAAAAAGCGAAGTCTCCGGCGACCACTGCTCTTCAAGGCTACAATTTTGTTGCCCAATCGGGTTCTGTGACTACCGCGACAGATACTATCACTACCACTTTAGCGTCTGTAGGTGCCGCACCTACCAACCAAGTAACTGATGCTGCCAACGCAAATGTGGTTACTCTCGTCTCGACAAAGGGCAATGGAGGCGGGACGCTCCATGTGCGGCTAACTGCTGATGCAAGCGACAACGCTTTTGCCGTGAATGTACCCACCAAACACGCGGCGGCAAATATGACGTTGACGTATACCGCCGATGGCGGGTTGGCGCTAGGCTCGCAGATAACGATTAGGATTCCGCCCGAATGGACTCCCACGCCGCACAGTAGCACCGTGTCTGGCTCCACTCGTGGCGGCCAAATTACGGTAACTGCTGGCCACGGGGTGAAGGTTGCAGGAAGATTGATTACGGTCACGCTTGGCACATCACTTGGGAACACTGAGACTGTTGCGGTTACTTATTCCGCTGCTAAAGCGCCCGATGTCGGAGGCAGTTATACGTTCCACGCGGAGTCGAATTCCTACAAGGGGGAGGCTCTGAAAGCGTTGGCAGCCGACAAGATTCCAACGATAAACGTTACCGCCGCCGATGCCAGCGGTACCATTGTTCTAAGGGAGACCGGAGGGTCTGCCTTTATTACGACAACTAAGAAGAAAAACATTCCATCGCTTGATTTTGTTTACACCCCGGCCGGATATCTGGGCATAGGTTCGCTGGTGCAAATCCTGATTCCCACTGGGTGGACGCAACCTCGAAGCGACAACGGGGACAGTGTCGCCGATGCGGGCGAGATTGTTTTCAAATCCGACAAAGCGACGTTGGGATTGGCAGTTGTCACTGGTTCAGGATGGGCGCTTACCGCGACGACCACCAAAGTGCTTATGCCTACCGACAAGCTAACTTTCACGTATAAGAAAGTGACTACGCCTGATGTGGATCCAAGGTCGTATACGTTTACCACGAGGGTAAAATCGGCTGGCGCGTCGACAAATGCGATCACTCATGCCTCAATGGTGGTTGCCGCCAGCCCCACGGTTGGGATTGGACAACCTCCGGACGGTTCGGGCGCCTTGACAGCGAGCATTACCGAAGCCAGCGCGGGCGCGAATGTCGGCGACTTGGTCTTTACCTTTGTCTCGGCTGGCAACATGTCACCCGGAGGCAAGATTCAACTCGCCATACCGGCCGGTTGGCCCAAAGCAATCGCCGATGACGGTTCGGCTCCTGCCAAGGAGGGCGCGTCCACGGTGACGAGTACCGTCGATCCCACCTTGGATATTTCCCCCGACGGTTACACCGTTACGGCAACCCTTACGGCAAATCTGTTTAAAGGCGACGACGTGAAATTCACCTACAAGAATATCACCGTGCCGGCCATATCCGGACCGCACGCCTTCAACGCCAAATCACAACTTACCCCAGATGGAACGCTCACCGCGCTAATAAGCGGGAGCCCGTCAATCAACGTGAATATTCGCGCCGCAGGCACGATAGCGTTGGCGACAACGACCGGCGCGCTTGCTCCCGTTGAACCCGGCAATATGTTGGGCAACCTTCAGTTTACCTTCAGCGCCGGCGCGCGGATGGAGATCAATTCCAAGGTGGAGTTGGCAATCCCTGCAAATTGGACTCCCGCCTCCGAGGACAACAACGATGCCGTAGACGCCGCCGGTGAGGTGGCTTTGGGCGCCACGGATACCGCGACTCTCGAAGTGGTTGGCGCCACGAGCGGCGGTTGGATCGCCACCGCCACGACGACAGGTGTCTTGGAAGTGGGCGATACCCTCACGTTCACCTATAAGAAGGTGACCGCTCCCGCGATGGAAGATACGTATACGTTCACGACAAAAGTGTCGCTTTCGGCAGGTGGAACCTTACTGCCCATTGATGCTCAGCCACAGGTTGTCGTCAGAACTCTACCCACCGCGTTGACGCTTACCCCGTCCGCCAATGCGTTCTTCGTAGGCGATTCGATAATGCTGACGCTGGCGTTGGATGCCCGCGCCCCTGTCGGCGGTCTTGATGTCGCCTTGACAACCGATCCGGCCGATTCCGGCACGTTCTCCATGACGGAGGGCGGAGCCAAAATCACGACAGTGCGTATTTCCGATGCTGTGGTTATGCCTGCCGCCAACGGCAACGGCACGCCTGCCGCCAACGGCAACGGGACACCTGCCGCCAATGGCAGCGGCAACGGCACGCCTGCCGCCAACGGCAACGGGACACCTGCCGCCAACGGCAACGGGACACCGGCTGCCAACGGTAACGGCAACGGTGACATGACGCCCTACAGTGGCATCACGATTTATTACACCAACGCGACCGCGGGCGATGTTACGTTGACGGGTACGTCAGGCACCTTGACGGATTCCGCAACAGTCTCGGTCAAATCCACCATTAGCAATCTCGCTGTCAATGGCCAAATGACCGATCTGGACCCCGTGAAGGGTACGTCCACCATCACTGTGACCGCCACCGGTCAAGAGGGCAAAGCCACGGTAGCCGTATCGCATACGGTAACTGGCGCTGATGGCGCGATGACTGACGTTGCGGATGTGACTTCGAAAGGGTTGGATGTTGACCCGGACGCTACGGGAGTGCCGGAAGGCGACGTGGCTTATACGCGCGACATAACCCTGCCGGAGCTTGCGGATGGCGATTACACCGTTACCGTCAGCATTGGCGATGATATGTTGTCAATCGACATTGAGGTGATTAACGACCAAGCCCCGCCAGTCCTGACCGAAGCCAAAGCGGTGCCGGTCGGTGGAACGACGGTTGCAAACGGCGGTCAGGTCGCCCTCTCTGTTACGGTCGCGACCAATGCTTCAGGAATCGCAATAAAATCGGTTGAAGCGGATGTGTCCGCGCTGGATTCAACGCGAACCGATAAGCCGATAACTTTGATGGACGCGGATGAGGACGGCACCTACAACGCCATCTTCACCATCGGCGCCGCCAATACCGCCGCTGACGGTTCACACGATGTTTCCTTCACCGCGACCGACCGCGTTGGCAACGTGAGCGAAGCGGCGACCGCCTCAATCACGTTGAAAAACGACGTCACCGCTCCGGTTCTGAGCATGGCGAGCGCGATGCCCGAGATGGTCGGCAATGGTCAAGAGGTCACAATCTCCGTTACCGTAAATGATGACCGTAAGGTCGAATCCGTCACTGTAGACGCCACCGCAATCGGTGGAGGCGCCACAGATGCGTTGACGCTCATGCCTGCCGCCAACGGCAATGGTAACGGCGACGACGCGGCTGCCAACGCCAATGGTAACGGCTCGGCTGCCAACGGCAACGGCAATGGGATGCCTGCTGGCAACGGCAACGGCAATGGAATGCCTGCTAGCAACGGCAACGGCAATGGAATGCCTGCTAGCAACGGCGACGACGCGGCTGCCAACGGCAACGGCAACGGCAACGGCGGCATGGACGCTCCCGCTGACCCCGGCAACGGCACGTACACCGCTACGTTCACTGTCGACGAAGCCACGGATGGCGCGCACATGATTACCGTCACCGCCACGGATGCCTCTGGCAATTCCGATAGCATGGACGTGACGGTCAACGTTGACGCCACTGCTCCCGTTCTGACCGACGCGAGCGCCGAACCGGCAATGGCGAATAACGGCACGATGGTCACCATCTCCGTTACGAGCGAAGCCGATCTGAAGTCCGTCATCGCGGACGCTTCCGCAATCGGCGGAGGGATGGTTACATTGATGGTTCCCGCGCCTGCGGAAACCGCTACGCCTCCCGCCGCTAACGGCAACGGTACGATGGCTGGTAACGGCAACGGTACGATGGCTGCTAACGGCAACGGTACGGCTGCTGGTAACGGCAACGGTACGATGGCTGGCAACGGCAACGGTACGCCTGCTGCCAACGGCAACGGTACGATGGAAACCGAGCCCGCCACGGTGACGTACACCGGCACGGCTATTGTTAATGTCGCCGCCGAGAACGATGGCGCGCAGATGATCACCATCACCGCCACGGATGCCTATGGCAACTCCGACAGCGTTGACGTGAAGGTTGACACCGACTCCACCGCTCCCGCCCTGACTATGGCGAGCGCGAGTCCGGCAATGGCGAATAACGGCACGGATGTCACCATCTCCGTGAACGGCGGCGAAGCCGGTCTTGAGGTCACCGCGGATGCCACTGCAATCGGCGGCGCGAATGCGGCGGCCGTGATGCTCGCCGCAGGTACGGACAATGCCTACAGCGGCACAGTCCCTGTCACCGGCGCGACCGATGGCAGACACAAGATTGCCATCACCGCCACGGATGCCACCGGCAACTCCGCGACCGCCAACGCGTGGATTACCATCGATTCCACCGCTCCCGCGCTGAGCATGGCGAGCGCGAGTCCGGCAATGGCGAGTAACGGCACGGAGGTCACCATCTCCGTTATGAGTGAGCCCGGTTTGACGGTCACCGCGAACGCCACCGCAATCGGCGGAGGCGCCGCAGTATCGTTAATGGAGCCGATGGCTGCCGCTGACACGACAGCTGCCGCTGACACGACAGCTGCCGCCGACACGACGGCTGCCGCCGACACGACGGCTGCCGCCGACACGACAGCTGCCAGCGGCGCTGACACGACCGCCGCCAACGGAGGCATGGACGCCGCGCCCGCCATGGCAACGTACACCGGTACCGTCACGGTCACCGGCGCGACGGATGGCGATCAAAAGATCACCATCACCGCCAGCGACGCCACCGGCAACTCCGCCACCGCCGACGCCATGATCACCATTGATTCCCTCGCTCCCGCGCTGACAATGGCGAGCGCGAGTCCGGCAATGGCGAATAACGGCGCCACGGTCACCATCTCCGTGGACGGCGGGGAAACAGGTCTCACCGTCACCGCGGATGCCAGCGCCATTGGCGGCGCGGATGCTGCTGCGGTGATGCTCGCGGCAGGTACGGCTAATGCGTACAGCGGCGATGTCACTGTCACCGGCGCCATGGACGGCGATCAAACAATCACCATTACCGCCACCGACGCCACCGGCAATTCCAGCACGGCAACGGCAAGCGTTAGCGTTGACAGTACCGCGCCGACCCTCGCCGACGCCAGCGTTGATCCCGCCGCCGTTGTCAACGGCGCCACGGTCACAATCTCCGTGGATGGCGGCGAATCCGGCCTCACGGTGACCGCCAACGCCAGCGCGATCGGCGCCGCAATGGTCACATTGACCGAGGACACGGTTGCGGCAGGCGCGGCAGCGTCCACCGCCGTTATGTACAGCGGCTCTGCCACTGTGAACGCCGCCGCCGGTGATCAGGCAATCACCATCACCGCCACCGACGCCACGGGCAACGTGAGCGACGCCGCATCCGTCACGCTGGGCGTGCACGAGGTGACGAGCGCCGGCTTCACGCCCGATGTCGCGGGCACCGGTGATATGGTCACCGTAACCGCCGCCGGCTCCGCCGGTCAGACCGCCACCTTTAGCGTCCACAACGCCGCAGGCGTAAACATCGTGGAAGGCAAAGCGTTGACGGAATCGACTGCGATGGCTGGCAGCTACTCCGGCAGTTTCGAGCCTGTCGTTGATGTTCACCCCGAAGGCGACTACGCTGTGACAGTCACCATCGGAGCCGCCAGCATGACGGCGGTAGGCACCCTCACCATCGACCACATGGCGGAATTCACCATGACGATTCCCGCCGGCGTGCATCTGATACACGTTCCGTTGGACGTGCAGGAGATTAACGGCATGGATGACTCCATTGACACTGTCGCTGATCTCTACGACGCTCTCGGTGACGCCGTGAACTTCATCATCTCGCTCGGCGCGGATGGCACGTGGAACAGCTACCTCGGCGCCACCAGCGACGGCACGGCCGCCGACGCCGCAATTGGCGCCGATACCGGTCTGGTCGCGGTGATGAGCAGCGCCGCGACGCTGAAACTCGCCGGTAAAGCGCACGGCGCGGACGGCATTTCCGGCATCAACCTGACAGCGGGTCAAAACCTCGTTGGCGTGCCGCTCGACAGCGCGCAGCTGAACATGATCAGCGACGTGCTCGCGCTCGGCATTACCAGCGTCGTTGTCTCCAACGCCGCGGGCGACGGTTTCCATACCATCTCCCAAGCCGGCGATATGGGTGACGGCCCCGTTGTGGGCGGCAGAGGCTACATCGCCATCTCCGGCATAACGGTGAACCTGCCCGTTACCGGCGAGGCATGGGAAGACGCCGAAATGTCTGAAATGACCGCCGCCGCCACGAACGACATGACCGCAAGCGCTCCGTCAATCGGTGTCCGGACGCCTGTCCTGCACGTGCAAGGCAAGCTGATCGACAACGCCGGTATGGTGGCTCGCGACGGTCTGACCGTCACGGTGCGCAACGTGACCAGCGGCATGACGCTCGGCGCCGAAACGGTTACGGATGAGTACAGCATGACATTCGTCAAGCTGGACACGCTCGCCGCCAAGGTTGGCGACGTAATCGAGATCAAAGCCGACTCCGGCGATGCGCGACTCGGTGTCCGTCCGGTGCAGTACGTAGTTACCGCCGAAGACGTGCTCCGCAACAGCGTCAGTCTGCCCGACCTCGTGACCTACGAGATACCGGCGCTGACCGAACTGTTGGCGAACTACCCGAATCCGTTCAATCCCGAAACATGGATTCCGTTCCGTCTGGCGAAAGATGCGAACGTCACCTTGTCAATCTACGGCGCTTATGGCAGCCTTGTCCGCACCATTGACATCGGCTTCACGCCGGCCGCCGTATACGAGGGACGCTCCGACGCCATCTACTGGGATGGAAGGAACGACTTCGGCGAGCAAGTCGCAAGCGGCATCTACTTCTACCACCTGACAGCGGGCGACTTCTCCGCCACCCGCAAGATGGTCATCGTGAAGTAACGCCAAACCCCGAATCCGGAGTTTTGCGGAAACGCTCGAAACCGAGTTTTTTCCGCAAAACTCGGTTTCTTACGCGACAATACGTTGAAAAAAATAAGCCGCTGGGCATTTCGGCTCCCGCCGACCCGCCCGGCGGCTTTTTTTTATCCGCACTATCACATGCTCAACCTCCGTGGGAGCGCCAACATCCCTTTTGTTGGAGGGGCGCCATCCTTTTGTTGGAGGGGCGCCATCCTTTTATTGGAGGGCGCCATCCTTTTGTTGGAGGGGCGCCATCATTTTATGGGTGGGGCGCCATCCTTTTGTTGGAGGGGCGCCATCCTTTTGTTGGAGGGGCGCCATCATTTTATGGGTGGGGCGCCATCCTTTTGTTGGAGGGGCGCCATCCTTTTGTTGGAGGGGCATCTTGCCCCGACCTGCCAAGTGTGTACAAAAGGAATCGGGGCAAGATGCCCCTCCAACAATAGCTCCACCCTTGAAACCGAGTTTTTTCCCCAAAACTCGGTTTCTTACTCCCCCCTCTCCACTGGCCACTGCTTTTCCCCACTGACCACTGGCCACTGCTTTTCCCCACTGACCACTGGCCACTGCTTTTCCCCACTGACCACTGGCCACTGCTTTTCCCCACTGACCACTGGCCACTGCTTTTCCCCACTGACCACTGGCCACTGCTTTTCCCCACTGACCACTGGCCACTGCTTTTCCCCACTGACCACTGGCCACTGCTTTTCCCCACTGACCACTGGCCACTGACCACTGGCCACTGCAGGGGAATTGCATCTAAATTTTGCCCTTGACATGGGACGGATTTGGGATATGCTTATGTAGAATCTTCCGCTCATGTCAGGAAATGGTGCAACAAAATTTGTAGGAAACAACAATCGTGGTTCCCTACTTGACAAGAAAGCGATTGCGCTTCGTGCATTGCACTTTCTTTTTGCATGAGCCAAATCTTTTAAGGAGTAGACCATGATTAATTCCCCGATTTCCTCTATTGAAGACCATTTCGGCTCATTGCCGGACCCCAGACGCGTTGATTGTCGCACGCCGCATAAATTGCTTGATATTATTGTGATTGCTATCTGCGCGGTGATTTGTGGCGCCGATAGTTGGGTAGCCGTTGCAGCATACGGAAACGCCAAACATAAGTGGCTATCCGGATTCTTGGAATTACCAAAAGGCATCCCGTCGCATGATACCTTCGGTCGTGTGTTTGGCGCCATAGACGCCGAGAAATTTGAAGAGTGTTTCATCAACTGGATTCGTAGCGCCATTGAAGTAACGCAAGGCGAAGTGATTGCGGTTGATGGCAAGCAGCTGCGTCGTTCTTATGATACGCAGAACAACAAAGCGGCAATTCACTTGGTTAGCGCTTGGGCGTGTCATCAAGGCGTGGCGCTAGGACAAGTTAAAGTTGCCGACAAGTCGAATGAGATTCCAGCCATTCCCGAATTGCTTGAGATTTTGGAGGTTTCAGGGTGCATTGTTACGACGGATGCGATGGGTTGTCAAACCAACATTGCCCAGACTATTGTGGATTCAAACGCCGACTATGTTTTGGCGCTTAAAGCCAATCAAGGACAGTTGCATGAGGATGTAAAACTTCTATTTGACGGTATCTCAACGAAGGAGATAAAAGGTATTCACATCAACTCGAATCAAACAGTTGATGGCAGCCATGGACGCATTGAAACCCGCAAGGTTGAGGTGATTGCGGACCCCGGTGTAATTTCTTCTCTCAGAGGAACTGAGAACTTCGTTAATCTCAATTCGGTCATCAAAGTCACTGCTTGGCGTGAAATCGACCAAGAGACGACCTGCAAGACACGCTACTACATTTCTTCGCTTCCCGGTGATGCGGCAGAGTTGCTTGAAGCCACCAGACGACACTGGCGGATTGAAAACTCATGCCATTGGGTATTGGATGTCGCTTTCCGTGAAGATGCGTCGAGAGTCCGTACACGCAATGCCGCCGAAAACCTCGCCATTGTCCGACGCATCGCACTCAATCTACTCAAAGCCGAGAAGACGACCAAACTTGGGGTTGCCAACAAACGACTCAAAGCCGCATGGGACGACAAGTATTTGACTACTATTCTGTCTACTCTATTCTGAAAATTTAGATGCAATTCCCCTGCTCCCCCTGCCTTTTCATGTTGACCGAACCTCCAACCCATGCTATACTACCCAAACTGGTCATATCCATGAAACAAATTACAATGCAAGCGGAGGCTAACTGAAAAATGGAAATGCTGATAGAAGTGATAAAAATTGTCGGCGGCGTAATCGCCGTTGTCGGCGTCTGGTGGAAACTCTCGAGATCCGTCGCGAGCAAAGACGACATAAAATCTCTGCGAAACGAGATTGACCGCGTAAGCGCTGAATCCAAGGAGAACATTGACAGAGTAGAATCGACTCTGAAAGAGGACATGACGAAACTGGAATCGACTCTGAAGGAGGATATTGCAGGCGCGCGCGAAGAAACCGCCGCCGCGAAATCCGAACTGAAAGCGGACATGACGAAACTGGAATCGTCTCTGAAAGAGGATATTGCGGGCGCGCGCGAAGAGACCGCCGCCGCGAAATCGGAACTGAAAGCGGACATGACGAAACTGGAATCGTCTCTGAAGGAGGACATGACGAAGCTGGAATCGTCTCTGAAAGAGGATATTGCGGGCGCGCGCGAAGAGACCGCCGCCGCGAAATCTGAACTGAAAGCGGACATGACGAAACTGGAATCGTCTTTGAAAGAGGATATTGCGGGCGGGCGCGAAGAAAGCGCCGCCGCGAAATCTGAACTGAAAGCGGACATCGGCGCCGCCCGCAAGGAATCCAAAGAAGATATCGCCAAAGTAGAATCGACTCTGAAAGCGGATATCACCACGGCGCGCAAAGAGTCCAAAGAGGATGTGGCGAAAGTAGAATCGACTCTGAAAACGGAGATTATCATGGCGCGCAGAGAATCCGCCGCCGGCCAAGGCGAGCTCAAAAAGTCCATCGAGACGTGCAGGATAGATACCAAAGAGGACGTCGCCGACCTGAGAAGAGAAGTCAAAAGGGAATCCTACGAGACTCGAGAAGACGTCAGAGAAGTACGCCAATTTCTGCTCGGCGTACGCACCAAGCGCCCCAAATTCGACGACGACGAAGACGACACCGACGACACCGACAAATAACCTGTCCCCCCATCGCACACCCGACATCCGTGGGAGGGGCACCATCATTTTGTGGGAGGGGCATCTTGCCCCGATTCTTGTTGTACACGCCTGGCAGGTCGGGGCAAGATGCCCCTCCCACATTATGGCTTCCCCTCCCACAATGGCTCCACCCTTGAAACCGAGTTTTTTCCTCAAAACTCGGTTTCTTGACTCTCCACGCTCCACCGGCTTTTCATGTTGACCTCACCTGCAATCCATGCTATACTACCCAAAGTGGTCATATCCATGTCGCAAATCACAATCCAAATCGGAGGATAACTGAAAAATGGAAATGCTGATAGAAGTGATAAAAATTGTCGGCGGCGTAATCGCCGTTGTCGGCGTCTGGTGGAAGTTCTCAAGATCTGTCGCGAGCAAAGACGACATAAAATCCCTGCGAAACGAGATTGACCGCGTAGGCGCTGAATCCAAGGAGAACATTGACAGAGTAGAATCGACTCTGAAAGAGGACATGACGAAGCTGGAATCGACTCTGAAAGAGGATATTGCGGGCGCGCGCGAAGAGACCGCCGCCGCGAAATCTGAACTGAAAGCGGACATGACGAAACTGGAATCGACTCTGAAAGAGGATATTGCGGGCGCGCGCGAAGAGACCGCCGCCGCGAAATCTGAACTGAAAGCGGACATGACGAAACTGGAATCGTCTCTGAAGGAGGATATTGCGGGCGCGCGCGAAGAGACCGCCGCCGCGAAATCTGAACTGAAAGCGGACATGACGAAACTGGAATCGACTCTGAAAGAGGATATCACCAGAGTAGAATCAACTTTGAAAGAGGACATCACCACGGCGCGCCAAGAGTCCAAAGAGGATTTCGCACTGGCTCGCAAAGAATCCAAGGAAGATCTCGCCAAAGTAGAATCGACTCTGAAAGCGGATATCACCACGGCGCGGAAAGAATCGAAAGAGGAGTTCGCACTTGCGCGCTCCGAATCCAAAGAGGAGTTCGCACTGGCGCGCAAAGAATCCAAAGAGGATGTGGCGAAAGTAGAATCGACTCTGAAAACGGAGATCATCATGGCGCGCAGAGAATCCGCCGCCGGCCAAGGCGAGCTCAAAAAGTCCATTGAGACGTGCAGGATAGATACCAAAGAAGACGTCGCCGACCTGAGAAGAGAGGTCAAAAGGGAATCCTACGAGACTCGAGAAGACGTCAGAGAAGTACGCCAATTTCTGCTCGGCGTACGCACCAAGCGCCCCAAATTCGACGACGAGGAAGACGACACCGACGACACGGACAAATAACCCGTCCCCCCATCGGACACCCGACATCCGTGGGAGGGGCACCATCATTTTGTGTGAGGGGCATCCTGCCCCGATTCTTGTTGTACACGCCTGGCAGGTCGGGGCAAGATGCCCCTCCCACATTATGGCTTCCCCTCCCACAATAGCTGCCCTCTTGAAACCGAGTTTTTTCCCCAAAACTCGGTTTCTTGATTCTCCACGCTCCACCGCCTTTTCATGTTGACCTCACCTACAATCCATGCTATACTATCCCAATTGGTCATATCCATGTCGCAAATCACAATCCAAATCGGAGGATAACTGAAAAATGGAAATGCTGATAGAAGTAATAAAAATTGTCGGCGGCGTAATCGCCGTTGTCGGCGTCTGGTGGAAGCTCTCGAGATCCGTCGCGAGCAAAGACGACATAAAATCTCTGCGAAACGAGATTGACCGCGTAGGCGCTGAATCCAAGGAGAACATTGACAGAGTAGAATCGACTCTGAAAGAGGACATGACGAAACTGGAATCGTCTCTGAAGGAGGATATCGCCGCTGCGCGCTCCGAATCCAAAGAAGACATCGCCGCCGCGAAATCTGAACTGAAAGCGGACATTGCCACTGCGCGCTCCGAATCCAAAGCGGATGTCGCCAAATTAGAATTGACTCTGAAAGCGGATATCACCAGAGTAGAATCTAATCTCAGAGAGGACATGGCCGCCGCGCGTAAAGAATCCAAAGACGATGTCGCCAAAGTAGAATCGACTCTGAAAACGGAGATTATCATGGCGCGCAGAGAATCCGCCGCCGGCCAAGGCGAGCTCAAAAAATCCATTGAGACGTGCAGGATAGATACCAAAGAAGACGTCGCCGAACTGAGAAGAGAGGTCAAGAGGGAATCCTACGAGACTCGAGAAGACGTCAGAGAAATACGTCAATCCCTGCTCGGCGTACGCACCAAGCGCCCCAAATTCGACGACGAGGAAGACGACACCGACGACACCGACGACACCCACAAATAACCCGCCCTCGCATACCCGACATCCGTGGGAGGGGCATCTTGCCCCGACCCAGCAGGCGCGCGCAACAAGTATCGGGGCAAGATGCCCCTCCCACAATGGCTCCACCCTTGAAACCGAGTTTTTTCCCCATCGAAACCGAGTTTTTTCCTCAAAACTCGGTTTCTTACTCCCCCTCTTCACTGCCTTTTCCCCACTGGCAACTGCCCACTGGCCACTGGCAACTGCTTTTCCCCCCTCTCCCCTGCCTTTTCCCTCAAAACTCGGTTTCTTCCGAATTGCATTCGCATTGTACCTTGTGCACCGCCCACCATCCCTTTGCAAAAAAAATTACGCATCACGCATCACGCATTATTCCCCACGCGACACACATTTTTCCCCACGCGACACAAATTATTTCCATACCTTGAAAATTTCTCAATAAAATAGTTGGAAATTCGGTTCAACTTATGCTATAATAGTATAGTGTTGCTTCATAACATCATAAATTGTCAACCATTGTGTTTATTTTTGTATCCACCTTTAGTTTTTCACAAATCGTCTCAGCGGCGTTGGGAACACTAGACTCCACGCCTATAACTGAAAATTACACGCTTTTTTGGAGGTTAAATAATTGAATATGACCAGTATCAGAGGAAAACTCGTACTGTTTCTCTGTTGTTTGACGCTTGCAGGCGGGTTGCTGTCCGCCCCAAGCGAAATTGCGCACGCCCAATCGACCGACACGTTCAAATTGTCCGGAACGGTCACAGATGGAGACGGCGCCCCCGTTGTCGGGTACACCGTGGAAGCCTCGGGTTTCCCGTCCAAATTTGTAACTCGCGCCGATGGCTCGTATGACTTGGTGTTTTTCTCCTTTACGCGAGGCAAAATCACCGTCGGCGACACCATTGACATTACCGTCCTCACCGCGGTCGGCGATATCGTTGGCGGCGCCAGTTATGTTGTCACCGCCGCCGACGTGGCGAAAGTGCCGCCCGGCGCAACCGTGAATATACAGTTGTCCGGGCTGTCCGCCGAACTCACGCCCGGGGCGCTGCCCGCGGATGGCATCTCCACCGCGACCCTCAACGTATCCGTTCAAGCGAGCGGCGGCGGCGTGACCGATGATACCCTGGAGGTTTCCGCCGAAAAGGGCAAATTGGGTGAAGTCACCAACAATGGCGACGGAACCTACACCGCCACCTACACCGCCCCCGAACTCGCGCTCGCCGCGCCAACGTCCGACACGGTCACCGTCACGTCGACCAACTTGGGCGCCGCCACCAGCGCAATGATTACGCTCAACGTCGTGCCGACGCAAATCAGCATCACTGCCGTGCCCTCCATATTTGACGCGGGCGCCGGCGGAACCAGCGCCGTCACCGTGAGCGTCACGCGCGGCGGGACAGGCATTAGCGGCGCGAACATCTCCGTCATCCCCACTACCGGTACCTTGGGCGATGTGACCGACAACGGCGATGGCACCTATACCGCGACCTACACCCCGCCAACCGCGGCCGGGCGCGCCACGATTAACGCCGTCGACGCCGATTCCGGCGCCCGCGGCTCCGCCACAATCACCGTGAACGCCGGCGCCGCCGAAAGCGTTGCCGTGGCCGCCGTCCCGACAACCGTCTCCAGCGGCGGCACAGCCATGATTACCGCCACCATCACCGATGCCTCGGGCAACGGTGTCGGCGGGCAGACGCTGTCCGCAACCGCCAACAGCGGGACGGTCGGTGATTTTACCGAAGCCGCGACTATGGGGGATTACACCGCCGAGTACACCGCGCCCACAGTCGACGCGGCTAGCACGGATGTCGTTACCGTAACCTCCGGCCTGCTCATCGGCGTAGCCACCGTCGGTCTCACGCCCGAACCCCCGAAGAGCGTTGGCATCTTGGTCGTTTCCGGTACGGTGAATAAGAGCGGCGGCACCGGCGCCGCCCCAGGCGTGAATGTCGCTGTCAGCGTGGGCGGCGGAGCGCCGCTAACCGCAACCAGCGGCAGCAATGGGGCTTACTCCGTTACTATCGTCGCCTCGAGCGGCAATGCCGCCAGCACCGGTGACAGCCTATCGGTGGTCGCCACCGACGGCAGCGGCGCCGAGCGTGGACGATCCGACTCCGTTCTGACAAACGCCGACCTCGGCGATGGACCGACCGCAATTGTCACGCGCGATGTCACGACCGATATCCTTGCCGCCAGTTCGACCCTCGCTGTCAGCGGGGCGGTTCTACGCCAAGGCAGCAAAACAATTGCGGTTAACGACGTTTTTGACATTACCGTCACGAACGCCGACGCGTCAATTTCCACCAAGACCGAACCCGACGGCTCATACAGCGGCGTCACCTTCTTAAGCACGACCGGATTCGCCGCCGAAACCGGCGATATGATAACCGTGACCGCCTCGAGAGGTGGCGTCGAAGTCGGTACCGCATCGCACACCCTGACATCCGCCGAGGTGGACGCCGCACAGGTTAGCGTGAATGTGCCGACCGATATTCCCGCTTCGAGCTCCGCCCTTTCCGTAACCGGTACCGTGTATCACGAGGACGGAACGGTTGCCATGGGCGCCGGTTTGTCCGTAAGTGTCGCCAATGCGGGACGCCAACTTGAAGTCGGCGCCGTCACCGACGCCAATGGCAGGTATGAAGTCACCTTCTTTAGCGCGAGCGGCCCCGTTGCCGAAACCGCGGATATCCTTACCGTAAGCGTCGTGGACGACAGCGCGATGATCGGCTCGACGAGTTATTCACTCACATCGGATGAAGTGGACGCCCAGCGCGCGGAGAACGTGGATGTCACCACATCGACAAAAGCCTCGACCTCGACCCTCAACGTCGCCGGTCAGGTGTTCTTTGTGGAAGTGGACACGGATGATGACAGGAAGGACAAGAAGATTGGCGTTGGTCCCAACATCACCGTCAATGTCATGAACGCGGATAACTCGATGCAAGAAAGCGTCCAGACAGGCGCCAACGGCACGTACAGCGCGACCTTCTTCAGCTCGGCAGGCGCAGCCGCCGAAACTGACGATGTCCTCAATGTCAGTGTCCTGTACGGCGGTGAAACCGCCGGTTTCGCGGCGTATACCCTTACCGCCGCCGACATTGACGCTCAGCGCGTCGACGTAAATGTCGACACGACCATCAAAGCCGAGTCATCCGTCTTTAACGTGACCGGTAGGGTATTTCGTGAAGATGGCGTCAGCCCGGCGCCGGGCGACTTGATCGTCAAAGTAACCAACGACATGCAAGGCGTCCACGCCGAAGGCAAGACGAACGCGGACGGCTACTACAGCGTCACCTTCGTAAGCGCCAGCATGGCGGTCGCCCAAAGCGCCGACGAACTCGCGTGCAATGTTACCGTAACGGCTGACGGGGATGTTGTCGGCACGGCCGACCACACCTTGACGACCGACGAGGTGGTGGCGCGACGTGCAACGGGCGTGAACATCACATGCCCCCACCCCGATTTGTACGCCGCTCCCTCGAATCTCATCGTCGCGTCCGGCGTGATTAGCAATCCCGACGGAACGCCCGCCGCCGGTGTCGAGGTGCGATTGACGCTTGGGGCAAACGCCACGCGCGTCCTGCAAACAGACGGCGCCGGAAGGTATAGCACGACGTTCTTGCAATTGGATGGCGAACCGCCTGTCGTCGCAGTCGAAGACATCCTCCGCGTACAGGCGCTGGATCCCGATAATAGCGCCTCTGCCAACGAAAGCATGTCCATCCAATCGAAGCACGTGCTCGCGCAGCGCGTCGCGTTCGATATTATTACGTTAGTCCCCGACGCCGTGCCTCCGGTGGTTGACGTAAAGCGCGGGGCAACGACGGATGAAAATCGGAAACAGAAATTCGTCGAACCCGGTGAAGATGTTCACTTTATCGGCAACGGCTCCACCGATAACTCCGATAATATCGGTAATGACGGCATTGATACGTGGCTATGGGAATTCGGCGACGGAACTACCGCCAATACCGAAGACGCGACGCACAGTTACGCTGATCCGGGCAAGTATACGGTGAAGTTGACCGCCACGGATCTCGCCGGAAATGAAGCCTCCGCCTCTACGGAGGTCTTCGTCGGCACCGTAAGGCTCGGCGGTCTGGCGCTGAACACCGTTCACTCCCGTGCCGTCATCGACGATATTATCACTTTGGCAATCGCCGGCACTGATCTGGCGCAATCCATGGGCGCTGACAATGTGCTCGCCATGCTTAGGGACAACCCGGCGGCAGAGCAAGCGCTGATTGCCGCACTTGAGAGCGCGGTCGGACCGGGCGCGGTGCCACTGCAGTTCCTGAAGTCCGCCCCGGCGATTATCTTCGAGCAGTACGAGAATATCGATCTCGAAAACTTCGGCAACGCTATCACCGCCTACCCCGGCGACAGCGGTATCCTGAACTCCGAGATGGCCAACGTGACGCGCGTCGTCACCGGCGACAAGTTGGACCTCTACCTCGTAGCCCCGCGCGGCGGTATCGGCAGCGCCACCTTCAGGTTTGAGGGCAGCACGAGCGACGCCACGGAGGTTAAGCCCGGCGAAACCTTCCCGCATACCTTCCACCTGGAAGAGGAACAAGCGTTGATGATGCTCCCCGCGGCGCCGCCTACGGGTCCGGATAGCGGTACGGATGCATTCGCCTCCGTGACGCTCATGTACCACGCCGAAGAGTTGCCTGCCGAGTATCACAACCTGCTGTCACGCGCCCGCCACATGTCGGCAGAGGGAGCGTATAGTTCAGCCCCCCTGACTCGCGAGGTGATTAACGGCAAAACCGTGTGGACTGCCGCAGTCGATATCGAACCCGGCAAACTCTACCGCTATTACTACAAGGTAACGCTTACCTCGCCAATCGAAATTAGCATGGGCACCGGCTTGCCGAATATGCCGCTGACGGAGTACGCATTCCCCGATCCCCGCAACCTGCAGATGGCGGACCGAGGGATTGCAAATGCCCTTCTCACACCGGCGATGCAAGCCGCCATAGCGCCGCTGCTTAACCCGGTTCTCAACGCTATCGCTGCCGGTGAGAATCCGAGCGCGATCGATATAGTCGGGAGTTTGACAGGTGAAGAGATTCAGGCGTTGCTCGCCGCGACTGTTCCTGCGGCTGCGAATCTGTTTGCCCAGATTTCCGCCACGCTCGATCCCCGTCTCGATTCCGTCTTCACCGTTCCGATGGTGAGTGACAGCCAATCGCTATGGTACGGTACTGTCGATCTCTCGAATGTGCCCGATGGAGGCCCCTACAGCATTGACGCCAACGCATTCGACGCCGGTGGCGTGCAGATTGACAATCGTCCGGTGTACGGCAAGACCTTTATCTTGGATCGAGCCGCGCCCGAATACGATCTCACCGTTGCAGCCGCCGAGAGCGCCTCAATGTATACGCGCGACGATGGCGTCTTAATTACCACCGGTTTGTTGACGCCGGACCCCGCCGCCAGAGCCACGCTACTCCTGACAGCGACCGAGAAGGCGGGTTCCGACTCGAGTCATTTGCAGGATTACGATTACCAAATCAGGCGCCTTGGCGACAATGCGACGGCGTGGACGCCTATCCCTAATGTCGATATGCCGCCGATGGTGGGCGCGTTGACGATGGACGAGGCGACGCTGTTCCTGGTTGATACCCTTGACAACATACTGTCAATAAATGAGCGCGCCGGAATGACGAGCCCGACGGTGCAACCCCTCAACATGACGATTCGAGGCATGAACGACAGCCACGAGTTAATGGTGGGGAATTACGCCTTGCGCGTTGTGGCGAAAGATAGCGTGTTCAACTCGTCTTCCGACGCCCAAATCAAGTGGGTTAACATCGTAGCCCCCGATCCCGACAAGGCGACCATCGCCAACATCGAGATCGGCGACTGCAACAAAGATGGCGATCTGGAAGACCCGTTTGAAAGCGGGGCCCCGGACGAAAACAGTACCATCTTTGCGGACACCAGAAGCGTCAAACTCACCGTCAATATCGCTAGGACGCCGCATCCGTTGACCGATTTGGTCGTGCAGTACAAGACCGCTCACGGCACCGCCTCTTGGAAGGATATTGAGGTGGTTGATGTCACCGGTATCGTCGACACTGTTGACGTGCAGTGGGACATCTCGCCTGAGCAGTTCGCCGCCCTTCTTGATGGCGGAGGCGATCAGCGCGTCTACGTGCGCGCCGTGGCGACCAATATGCTAACCATCACCGATCCCGACCCGGCGATGACGACCATCAAACTTGATGGCGGCGTCTGCCCCGTTCCGCCCGAGTATATCGCCGTGGATGTCGTTCCGGCCGGCACAAACCCGGAAACCGGCGGTTACTGCGGTATTCTCACCATCAACGGTTACACCGTCGCCAGAACGATTCCCAATCTCGCTTCCGTGCGTTTTGAATTGATCATGCCTGATGGCAGTAAAGAGACAATCGAAGCCACCGAGTGGGCACCTGTATCCGAACTGTCAGCCGCCGATTTGGCCGCGGTTGTCGGTGACGCTGTGGACGCCATTGTCGGTGGAGCGGCGGGAGAAGTCGCTTACGACGCGGATCAGGAATGGCGCAAGTGGACGGTCACTTTGAACACCGCGCGACTGATGGATTCCCTTGATGAAGCTTACGTGGTGAACGCCACCATGGTCGGCGCCGATGGAATGGACTACGCTCCAATCTCCGGCGGCTCGGACAGTTTCATGCTCCATAACGGTGACGTGCAAGTCGGAACCGTTATCACCGGAGTGGCGGACGCCTACGGCGCCATCGAAATGGGTGAAGGCGGGTTCTATCAACTCGGCGGCAACCTTGCCGAAGGGCTTGACGCGCCGAACGCAATCTTCACCGTCGATCCCGCCGCCCCCGACTGGAGAGTCAAAACGGTCGAACTCAAGGTCTACGCCAGAAATGAGGACGGCTCCAAGGGCGATCCCGTTGATGTCGGTGAAACCACGGTGGAAGAAACGACACCTGTAAACGCTGCCGATATGACCAAAACCGGCAGCGATAAGATATTCACCATCACTGTCAGCGACCTGAGCGGGCTGGGCGTCGGTGGCGACTACATCTTCCAAGCTTTGGCGATGGATCACAAGGCTGCGCCGGATGTCGAAGCCGAAGACGCTACCTACGGTACCGCGGTGAACATTGATAACTACACGCCGATGACAGAGATGATTACCATTAATGGCAGGGGCGAAGGCATGAGTCTTGCCGACTTCATGGCGGCGCACCCGATGGGATACCGCATCGCGCAGTCCGACGAAAACGCGTTCCCGTTCGCGTTCAGCGCCCCCGGCGCCTTGACCGGCGACATCAGCGTTCAGATTGATGGCGAAACGGTCGCCGCTGACTTGGTGACGATTGAAGGTACGCGCCACGACTTTAGCCTCGTCGTGAGTACCAGCGCCACAGCCGAGGGTGACCACCCCGCAAGCGCCACCATTACCAAACGGAACGGAAGCGTTTCGTTTGATGTGGTGAACCTTGCCATTGACCGCACCGCGCCCGTCATTACGGTACTGTCGCCGATTGAGGACGCCGAAGTCAGCGCGCTCCCCACAATCCACGCCATCTACAACGACGGCGAAGGGTACGGGATCGCTGTCGCGCCGACCGACGCGTTGGATGTCGCGGCGGAAGTCGAAATCCTTATCACTCGGATGATGCCGCCGGACGAAACCGTCGTACCGGTCAATCAGGATGAACTTGAGGACGCCGATGGTCACGTCGCTTACTCTCGCGACGATCGGCTCGCCGGTGGCGCCTATCGGACAGATGTGTCCGTCACCGACAAGTGGGGCAATAGAAGCGCCGCCTCCGCGGAATTTACCGTTGTCGGCACGCCTCCGTCCGTTACCATTCTATCGCCGATGGCGGACAGCGTATCCGATGACGGCATGCCGCTCATCAGCGCTGCGCTTTCGGGCACCGGCGCCCTGGATGTGGTCTTCACCATTGACGGCGAAGCCATTGAAGGAGCGGTTGACGGGAACAACCTGAGTTACGCGCCCGAATCACCGCTCGCCGAAGGCGACCACACCGTGATGATCCAAGTGACCGACCCCGATGGCAAGATGGCGGAAGCCGCTGTCACCTTCTCGGTAGAACTGGATCACTCGCCGCCGGTCGTCACCGCGGTCAGCCCGACGGGAGTCGTATGGGGACCGGACATTACACTGTCCGTTACCGCAATCGATAACCAATCCGGCGTCGCGAGCGTGTCTATCGCGCTTGACGGCGGGGACGCCATGGACGGCGCCAGCCGAGACGTGGAAGGGTTGGCTTCCGGCAATCACACCGCGGTCGCCACCGTCACCAACGGAGACGGTTATTCGCAGGAATACAGTTGGACGTTTGCCATTGCCTTGGATGAGCAACCTCCGACCATCGGCGCCACATCGCCGCACGGTATAGTGCGTTCGACGATGCCGACCGTCAGCGTGTCGGCGACCGATCTCACGAATATCGCTTCGATTGAGATTGGTGTCATGGCAAGCGACGGAAGCGCCGTTGAAGGCGAGACCGCCGCCAGTGAGGATGGCACGACCGCTTCCTTCACGCCGAGCGCCGAACTGGCGAACGGCGCCTATGCGGTTGCTGTCGTCGTAACGGATGGCGCAGGCAACACCGCATCCACCAACTGGAGTTTCACCGTTGAAGCCGATTACGATACGACGAATCCGAGCGTCAATGTCGTCTCGCCGCTAGGCATAGTCCGCGTTGAGATGCCAACGGTCAGCGTATCCGCCTCCGATGCCAGCGACACCGGCAAAGAGGGGCTGTCCGGCATCGCGAGTATCGACATCTCGGTAGCCGCGAGCGACGGTTCCGCCGTTGACGGTTCAAACGAGTTTGATGGCGAAGGTTCGGCGGTCTTCTCCCCGAACGGGGCGTTGGCGAACGGCGAGTATACGGCGAGCGCGACTGTGACAGACAACAGCGGTAACGTAAACACCGCCAGTTGGACCTTCACGGTTGAAGTGATTCGGGACGAGGCAACGCCGGTCATCGGCATAAGTTCCCCGTCCGGCATCGTGCGCGTCGATAACCCGACCATCAGCGTCTCCGCGACCGACGCCATGTCAGGCGTCGCCAGCATCGACATCTCGGTAGCCGCGAGCGACGGTTCCGCCGTTGACGGCGCATCCGTGTTTGATGGCGGCACCATGGCGGTCTTCGAGCCCGGCGCGGCGTTGGCGAACGATACCTACACCGCCACCGCGGTCGTCACCGACAACGCCGGCAATCAAGTCAAAGGAAGTTGGTCCTTCACAGTGGAAGTGGTCATGGATACATTGCCGCCCACTATCACCGTTACCTCCCCGCAAGGGCTTGTCCGAAACGACACGCCGGCAATTATGGTGTCCGCGACCGACGACATGTCGGGCGTCGCCAGCATTGATATCTCGGTAGCCGCGAGCGACGGTTCCGCCGTTGGTGGCGCATCCGAGTTTGATGGCGGCGCTATGGCGACCTTCGCGCCCGGCGCGGCGTTGGCGAACGATACCTACACCGCCACCGCGATCGTCACCGACAACGCCGGCAATCAAGCGACGGGAAGTTGGTCCTTCACGCTTGAGGCGGACGACACCGAACCGGTTATCGGCGCTCTGTCGCCGCAAGGCATTGTCCGCGACGACACGCCGCGCATCACCGTGACGGCGACCGACGACATCTCCGGGATTGGGGATATTCAGATTCGTCTCCTTGACCCGGTGCTGGCGCGTGTCGCTGGTGAGACTATCTATGAAGGCGGCACCGCCGCCGCGTTTGTGCCTGCCGCAGGTTTGGCGAACGGCACCTACTCGGCCGCCGTTGATGTCACCGACAAAGTCGGTAACACCGCCAACGCCTCCTGGAGTTTCACGCTGGAAGCCGACCGAGCGGCGCCCGTCATCAATGCCACCTCCCCGCAAGGGACTGTGCGCACGGACACGCCGCGAGTCAGCCTGGCCGCTACGGACGACCTGTCGGGTATCGGTAGCATCGAAATCCGGGTGTTCAACAGCGACTTGGTACGAATCGGAGGCCCAACCACGTATGAAGGCGGAACGCACGCACACTTCAACCCGGCGACGGCGTTGAGGAACGACACCTATACGGTAGGCGCCACGGTAACCGACAAGGCGGGTAATGTGACGGATGCAAGTTGGAGTTTCACTGTCCAAGTTGACACCACGCCGCCGGTCATTAGCGCCACCTCCCCGCTCGGCCTTGTCAGGGAAGAGATGCCGCGAATCAGCGTGTCTGCCACCGATGACGAATCGGGTATGCGGGACATTCAGATTCGGGTGTTGAACAGCGCCTTCGTGCGAATGGGTGGAGAAACGCGGTACGCGGGTGGAACCACTGCCGTGTTTATTCCGAGCCGCAACTGGCGGAATGACACCTATACCGTCGGTGTTACGGCGATAGACAAGAGCGGCAATCAGGCCGACGCCACTTGGAGTTTCGCGCTTGAAGCCGACCATACGCCGCCGGTCATCAACGTGACTTCGCCGCAAGGCATTATCCGCGACAGCACGCCGCGCGTCAGCGTCTCCGCGACGGACGATATCTCCGGTATCGCCGCCTTCGAGATTCGCGTGTACGACAGTCGATTCGTGCGAGTTGCCGGACCGACCACGTTTGAAGGTGGTACGGTGGCGTACTTCACGCCGAGCAACGACATGAGGAACGACACCTACACCGTGGGCGTGAAAGTCACCGACAAGGCGGGCAACACCACCGACGCCAGTTGGGCGTTCACCGTCGAGGTGGACACGACACCGCCGACTATCGGCGATACCGGTCCGCACGGCATCATCCGAAGCGCGACGCCGAGAGTCACCGTGTCCGCTACCGATGACCTGTCCGGCATCAGGAGCATCGCCATTCGCGTCGTCAACAGCGCCACCTTTGCGCGCGTCGCAGGGCCCACCACGTTCCAAGGCGGAACCTTTGCCAGTTTCTCACCGTCGGGGAATATGGATAACGGCGTCTATTCCGTTGGCGTGGACGTGACCGACAAGAGCGGCAATGTGGCGTCTACAGGGTGGAGTTTCACCGTTGAAGTCGATAAAGTCCCACCGACCATCGCGCATACATCCCCGTCCGGCAGCGTCCGACCGCAGAATCCGGTCATCTCTGTCGCGGCTACGGATGACCTCTCGGGTGTCGCCAATATCCAGATCACTCTGAGAGACGGGAATCAGAACGCGGTGCCGGGACACACGGTCTTTGAGGGTGGCACGATTGGCACCTTCGTACCGTCGAGGACGCTGGACTTCGGCACGCATTCCGTCGGAGTCATGGTCAAGGATAAGGCGGGGAACGTCGCCAACGCGTCGTATAGCTTTATCGTTGAATCGGCAGACGGGCTCGCCGTGCTTGACGCGAGAAACTACCCGAATCCGTTCGCCGGCGCGACGGACATCGCCTTCACGTTGACGCGTACTTCCGAGATCAGCATCGAAATCTTCGACATTTCAATGCGCCCCGTGTGGCACATGAGTCCGAGGATGATTGATGCGACCACGAAGCACGTCATCAGATGGGACGGTTCCACCTCGGGCGGCGAGAAGTTGGCGAGAGGCGTGTACTTTGGGCTGATTATGGTGCACGATAGCCTCAACCCGCAACACGCTGTCCTCAAGATGGCAATCAAGTAACCACAGTAGATGGATTGAAACCGAGTTTTTTCTTGAAAACTCGGTTTCTTTCCTAACTGACGCGTTGAGACCGAGTTTTTTTGAAAACTCGGTTTCTTCCGCAACAAGTTCTTAAGTCCTCATTATTCTTAACAATTCGTTTGATGAACCGTACAAAAATAACTTTACAAAGGAGAACAATATGAATCTGATGAAGCCGAAAATGCTGCTGGGTTCAACCCTTATTTTGATAGCGCTATTGGCTTTCACGCCAGTGTGTTCCGCCAATGCGGTTAATGCCGCGCCATATCTGCGGTTGGGGGCGGGCGCCGCTTCAATCGGTGTCGGAGGCGCTGTCACGGCTACTGTTGACGACGCGACCGCCACCGTGTGGAACCCCGCAGGTTTGGGTTCCGTGAAAAGTACCACTTTCACCGTGTCTACAGTCAACCAAGCCTTCGACAGCAGGCAAAGTTTCTTGGGGATCGCGAAAAATTTGGGAACGGGCTCAATCGGGCTCGCCGTCTCGGGCGTCACCGTCGATGATATACCCGTCCGCAGCGCGGACGATAATAGGGTCGGGTCGACGCGTCACAACTCGAACGCGGTTTCACTTTCGTATGGGCACATGTTCAACAATTTCAGCATCGGTCTGGGCGTTGGCGTTCTCACCGATGTCTACAGTTGGGATGCCGAGCGCGTGAACGGATTTCGCGGCGCCGATATCGGGTTCATCGGTCACATAACGCACAAGATGGACAGCGGCAGAGAAATCCCCATGTTCACCTACGGGCTTGCGGTGCGCAACCTGCTGAGTTCGCATAACGAGAGTACCGTTCCGATGCTGGTTGACGCCGGCGTGTCGTTCAGGCTGCCGCGCAAAGGCTCCGGCGCCACCTTTTCGTTTGATGTCGAGCACGAATTTGTGGAATTGGACGAAACGACCACCAGCGCGCGCATCGGCGCCGAGTATATGATCTCAAAACGATTCGCCATTCGCGGCGGCGCAAGAGGCACGCGGGACCACCAGAGTCTATTCGCGGGATTCGGTGTCAATGTCGGTGGCCTCCAAATCGATTACGCGCTCCAAGATGCGCCGGCAAGCCGTTTGAGCGAATCCGGCACCACGCATCATGTGTCGCTGTCCTATAGTTACTAATCCACAATCGCTCTGCGCCTGTAGGAGTAATCTCCCGATCCCGACGAATGCACAATGGATCCGTCGGTAGGAGTGATCTCCCGATCCCGACAGTTACGCACTGGCAATACTTAAAATAAGGAGAACCGCATCAATGAAAGCAATGAAGTCGGCCGCAAGTTTAGCGCTAATTCTTTATCTATGCGTGTCGTTGAGCGGCGCCCTCTTGGTGTTTGACGCCTCCGCCAAGATTACGCCGAAAGAGACCGACGACGACACCGGAATGTACACCGTCCAGAAAGGCGACACCCTGTGGGGACTAGCCAAGAAATACCGTCAGGACCCACTATTGTGGCGCGAGTTTGAAAAATATAACATATTCAGCAATCCGCACCTCATTTATCCCAATGAGGAGTTGCAGGTTTCCGTTGAGTGGGGATTCCCCGGCGTACCCATGCCGGAGCCCGAACCGGAGATAATGGTCGAGTTGGCGCCCAAGTCCGAGCTTGACATGCTCAGAGAACACTTCGAAAGCCATTTGGCTATGACCGAAGACGCGCTCAAGGAAATTGGCGGGGAGTTGGATGAGGTGCACGCCGATATTCACGGCGTTCACGATTCCTTGTCCGAAGCCGAAAACGCCGTGGGCGCGGCGTTGGGCGACATGAACGGCGAGATTCAAGGCATTCAGGAATCTTTGTCCGGGTTGAACAAAGCCGTCATGGGACTTGGTGAAGGGCTTGAAACTCACGCCATGGAATGGGAAAAAGAGCACATGGAACACGCCGAGCATATCAATGGCAATCTTGACGATATTCAAAAAGCCCTTGATGGAATGAAAGCTGTTCAAGACGAGACGCGCAAGGATGTGGGGTTGATTTTGCATCCCCCCAAGAAGAAGTTCAAAAAGCGTCCAATCGCCTTCCTGACAGCGCTGGTTGGCGGAGCGGCTTGGGTTGCCATGAACTCCCTCGGCGATCGCGACTAATCGCTCCACACACGCACACACAAAAAAAACAGGGCAATGCTGAAAGGCATCCGCCCTGTTTTTTTATTGGATTGTGGGAGCAATCTCCCGGTCGCGATCGGCGCGTTTCTACCTGTATCCACCTGTCACTCCTCGCTGTCCTCCGCTTTTCGCGCTTGACATTAACGCCGAGGAGCGGTATAATCGGTGAAGTTTATACTCCATGCTGTTAGAAACTGCGTCTTTTTGTAGGAGCGATCTCCAGGTCGCGACGTGCGTTCACGGCAGGTGCGGTTGGAAACCCAGCGGATCTCTATCGCACTCATTATTCATTCGCTTGATCCTACGGACTAGATGCTTGAAAACACACAATTCTCGGCAGCGCAAAGTTTAATTATTCAAAGAAGGGAGACGCGTCCATGAGTTGGACACTTGTCGCGCAAATTGTGAGCGTAGTCATCGCCTATGTGGGCGGGCTGTTAGGCTTTGGATACTTCCTTACCCGAATCATCGGTAAACGCATAGATGACTTGGGGAAACGCATTGATGATTTGAAGTCGGAACTCGCTTTTCATACAGAAGTGACAAACCGGCGGATTGATGATCTCAAGTCGGAGTTGAAGTCGGAGATTGCCACGCATACGGAAGCGTTAAATCAACGTATTGATGATCTCAGATTGGAGTTGAAGTCGGAGATTGCTACGCATACGGAAGCGTTAAATCAACGTATGGATGACTTCGGAAAACGCTTGGATGATTTCGGAAAACGCTTGGACGACTTCGGAAAACGCTTGGAAGACGTCAGGTCGGAGTTGAAGTCGGAAATCGCGTTTCATACGCAGGCGTCGAACCAACGCATGGATGACCTCGGAAAGCGCATGGATGACTTCGGAAAGCGCATGGATGACTTCGGAACACGCTTGGAAGACGTAAGATTGGAGTTGAAGTCGCTGCTTGATTTGCATACGCAAGCGTCAAATCAACGCATTGACGACTTGATATCCAGCCTTCGGTCCGACTTTGCAATCTTCACCAAGGCAATAAATAAGAGCATTGATGATTTGGACGTTTCATTGAACGCGCGAATGGATACCCTCAATCAAGACTACATCAGACATCTAGAATCCCACGCCGACAAGAAATAGAGTTAGCGTCTCCCAGCCCCGCTGTTTCACACGCACGAGTAGCCACTGTATTTGATGTCGCTTTTATGTCTTATCTCCAATCCGCACTGAAGCAATTCATAGAGCTCTCCGGTGACCGAACCGGCGAACTCGGCGCATCCATTAACACCGGTTTGGCTTGGATCGGATGCGAAAAATTCATCATCCTTGCCGACAACGGCGAATCGCGCTGTCATGATGCCGCCAGTTGGCGCCGCGCGTCGCGAACCATCGGCTTGGCGCGCCAACTTCGAAAGCCCCTGCTTCTTTGGAATCTCTCATTCCACCGCACAACCGACCGCGTCGGAGACGCCGGCGCCGAACACGCCCTCCAAGCTAGTGAGCAAAGCCTGATCGAATTTCCCGCGCCGATAATTAGCGTCATGGAAGCTGCCCCGTTCGGCGCGTTCTCGGCCGTAGAACTCGCTGTCCCGGATGCCACCTTATTTCTGGATGGCGCGGAAGCGCAATGCGAATACCTTTCAATCTCGCCGCGAACCATCCACGCGCCGGGTCGCGATGAAATCGCGGCGCGCATTTCCGAACTGTTAACGCAAGTTGCATCCATACCCGCCGACACTTTAGTCACGGAGCGCAAGACGCGCCTCGCCTCAATCGCATTGTCATAACGTTGGCGCCGCATCATTACAGAGCCTAACATGCGCCAGAGAAATCGGCGATTCGGCAATCCCGCCCCGGTTCCCCCTGTGACGTCGCGATTTTTTCCTTCCATTCCACGCCAATGTATGTTAATCTAATACCAATCCCTAATGAATGAGTTGCACTAATTCGAAATCAATCGCTTTTTACGGGGCACTGACGACCGCTTTGCCATGATAGAAAAAAACTTCCGATCCCTTGCCAAAACCGTTCTGTTTCCCATCGCGAGGGGCCTCACCGCGATTGGGGTCACCGCGAACATGATTACTCTGGCAGGCTTCTGCGTTAACGCTGTCGCCGCCTTCTTCTTGGCAACCGGGCGATTGATTGCGGGCGGGATATTAATCCTGTTTGGAGGCAGTTTTGACGCCATGGATGGCGTGCTTGCTCGTTTCAGAGGCAAAGACGACGCGGACTCCTCCGGCGCGATGCTTGATTCCGTGATTGATCGGTACTCCGAAGCTGTTATCTTTCTCGGGGCTTTGATTTACTTCTATCACCTCTCAAATCTGCTGGGCGTTATCCTTGTTTTTGCCTCCGCCATCGGCTCAATCCTCGTAAGTTATGTCCGCGCGCGAGCCGAAGGGCTCCAAGTGGAATGCAAAGTTGGTTTGATGCAACGCCCGGAACGCATCGTCATCCTGGCGTTGGGGGCGCTCGCCCAGGGCGTGATTATTAGATACTTCTCCGATAACCTCCCTTTGGCGTACAACGGAATTATCCTCGCCATCATATTCGGCGTCCTAGCCCTAACTTCGCACATCACCGCCCTCCATCGCTTAATCTTCTCATTTTCTCAACTCAAAAGCCGCTAGAAACCGAGTTTTTTCCTGAAAACTCGGTTTCTTTTCCCGGTATCAATGTAGCGTGGTAGCATCGGTATGATGATGTACGCGCTTCTGTAGGGAACAACGATCGTTGTTCCCTACGGGGATTATTGCAGTCATGGCAAAGTGCCCGAAGGCGAGTTTTTTCCTGAAAACTCGGTTCCTTCCGGGTATAAATGTAGCGTGGTAGCATCGGTATGATGCCCTACGCGCTTCTGTAGGGAACAACGATCGTTGTTCCCTACGGAGATTTGGGCTGAAGAACTACGCATTGTGTAACCCCCGGAAACGAAAAAGCGAGGAGGGAAGCAGGGCGAGGGAAATCTCTATATCGGAGAGGGAATCTTCGGCTCACTTCATTTTGCGTGCGGTGATGTTAATCCGATCGGAATGGCGGTTCCAGCGATTAAACGTATACATTTCGTGCGCGCCAAGCATCTTGTAACCGCTGTCATGGAGGATTTTCTTCACCGCGCCAACTTCAAAAATCTTTTGAACGTGAACCTCTTCAAAGCGGCGGAAAAAACCGCCTTCGCGGATAAAGAAGGTGAGAGTGGTGTGGCATATTTTGTCACGATAGGAATAGAGGTTTTTCCAGATGTAGGAGTAGGTTTCTTTGTTCTCGGCGAATGTCTGCGAATGGAAATGCCGGGTGATGTTTCGCTCGGTCGTAATGTCAAAGATGAACAAGCCCGATGGCTCTAAATGCCCGGCGACGCATTTGCATACATTGAAGAGCTGCTCCTCATCCAGCGCGTAGTTAATGCTGTCATACGTACACAAAACCGCGTCGAACCGCCGATTCAAGTTGAAATCGATCATGTCCCCCTGCTTGAACTGAATGTCTAGTCCCTCTTGGTGCGCTTTTCGGCGAGCGACCGCCAACATGCCTTCGGCGCGATCCAGCCCCCACATCTCGTAATCCTGCCTTGCCAGCAAGGTTGTAAGGGTTCCGGTTCCACACGCGAGATCCAAAATCGTGCGCGGCAAAACTTTCCATTGCCTGAAGATGGCGTCGATATAGTTTGCCCAACGGACATAATCCACGTTACCCATCATCTGATCGTAGGCGTGTGCGAATGTCTCATAGGGATGTGCCAACTCGGTCATAGCGGCGGTTACTTTGCCTCCCTCTTGAATCCTACGGCCGCGTTCATCATCTTCAACATGGTGTTGATCTCCTCCGAGGTCCAATCTTTGTCGTTATCGGCTTGCAGCGCGTAGTACGCCGCGCTCTTAACCTTTTTCAGATTGATATCTCCTCGCAGATAACTGAGAGGCATGTGAAGCAATGCCTTCCTGACCCGAGCGACTGTCTTCCGTATTTCTGCCTCTTCGACGCCTTCCGGAGCCTGCCGCACTAACTGATGTTCGACGATGTCCGTGGTATAGCTGAACAGCTCTCGAAGGATATACCACTGCAAGCAGAACGCCACCGCCATGATTACGAGCGCCACAGTCAGTAGCGTGACGAGAAGTTTCGAGCCGGATTTCTTGTTGGCGTGAGAAGCCGCGTCATTCTCTTTCTTCATAGTTCCACCTATGCTGGTTATACTAATTCGAAATCGATAAGTTACAAGAGCCGTTGGTTTGTAGTAGTGCAATTCATTGAGGATCTCTATCGATCAAGCGAATGAATAATGAGTGCGATAGAAAATCCTACTCACTATTCATTCGCTTGAACGTCGCGCATCGGCTGTAACATTTAGATTTTGAATTAGTATTACACCCATTTGAAGTTATGTTTTTCAATTCTACAACACTTCAATGTTTTAGTCAAGTGCTTGCATCGCGGAAAGCAGGGGAATCGCATTTAACTTTTCAGTGATAATCCGTAAGTTGGGTTGAACGGCACATCAAGAACGACCCGTCTGCAGGATAACCGCGCCCAGATACCGACACCGCTAAAAGCCCCCAAAATCGTAGTCAAACCCAACACTTGCGATCATCGTATTGGGGAATCCATCTGGCTTGAGGTATGCGTGGACGGAAAATTCTCGCCCTTCCCGTCTTCCATCCTTCCAATCTTCCTTATGCCAAAAATCAGATGCGATTCCCCTGTTAAGGTCGCTGAGTTTAATTGACCATTGCCATGATTTTATGGTATTATAAAACATGCGGCGCGCGTTTCCCCAAATTGGCGTTGATTCGTGATAAACAAGCGCAAACAGTCACAGGTTTCCATTAATGCCAATCACTCTTTCTCCGTAGGCTGGGCATCTTGCCCCGCACTGGATAAACTTGAATCACCCCGGTAATGCGCCGCGAATATCGGGGCCAAAATCGGTAGCAACTCGTCTCATAAAGCACAAGGAGGTTCAACCGTGGAAAATTCATTGCAGTTTGTGGCGCTTTTGGTGTCCTTTGTTGCCGTTTATGTGCCATTATTTTTGATGCTATTGAAGATTAATAAGAATAGCGTGACCAAAGAGGATTTGAATAATAGTATTGGCCCCCTTCGTTCAGAGATGAACAAACGGTTTGAAGAGGCGGCGGCTGACCGAGAGAAAATTAGGACGGAAATGAAGGAAGGGCTCGCGGAGGCTGCCGCCGACCGAGAGAAGATTAGAACGGAAATGAAGGAAGGTTTCGCGGAGGCTGCCGCTGAACGGAATGCCATTCGGGTAGAGGCGGCAACCGACCGAGAGAAAATTAGGACGGAAATGAAGGAAGGCTTCGCAGAAGCTGCGGCTGACCGAGAGAAAATTAGGACGGAAATGAAGGAAGGCTTCGCAGAAGCTGCGGCTGACCGAGAGAAAATTAGAACGGAAATGAAGGAAGGTTTCGCGGAGGCTGCCGCTGAACGGAATGCCATTCGGGAAGAGGCGGCAACCGACCGAGAAAAGATTAGAACGGAAATGAGGGAAGGTTTCGCAGAGGCAGCCGCTGAACGGAATGCCATTCGGGAAGAGGCGGCAACCGACCGAGAAAAGATTAGAACGGAAATAAAAGAACGGTCAAATGCCGCGAGCCTTGAACGGAAAAGGATTGAAGAGCAAGCGCGTGATGATAGGAAAGAAATTAAGGGAGAACTCAATCGTCAAAACCAGAATTACATTGAGCACCTCACGTACCACGGTTCACCAAGAGCGGCAGTCTTGGCTGAAGATGAGGGCGGAACGTATTAGACGCCAAAGTTCCGCCTAATACTAATTCGAAATCTATAAGTTACAAGAGCCTTGGATTCGTAGTCGTGCAATTCATTGAGGATCTCTGTCGATCAACTGAGCGGATGACAAAGGATCAAAGGAACGAATAGTGACTGCGATAGAAGATCCTGATAGAAAATCCTACTCGCTATCGTTCGTTTGATTGTCTTGATTCGGTTGTAACATTTAGATTTTGAATTAGTATTACGCCCATTCGAAATTATGTTTTTCAATTCTACAACACTTCAATGTTTTAGTCAAGTGCTTGCATCGCGGAAAGCCGGAGAACCGCGTCGGAATCTTGTATTTGGCACGAGTCTCTTTCTATGATGGCGCAAACCACGCCCCGGCAACGTAAACGGCGATCGCTAACAAGATTACGGCATTGAAGCCTAGAGCGATGGCGAGGCATGTGGCGAGAACCGCGCCCACTACCGAGGCGAAACCGTTAATGCCCCATGCCCAAGCGATGAGCCCCGGCGCATTCCTCCTTAACCGTCCTATTCCCAACGGAAACGGCATGCCCATAAAGAACGCCAGCGGCGCAATCAGCGCTACGGAAAGGACAATCCTCAGCAGATTCGAACTTGCGATAAAATGGTCGAATATCGGCGGCAGCAGCCACAAGTAACCGAAGGCAATCAATGACAGCATGACGATGGCTGTGAGAATGGGAGTGCTTGAACCGAACCTGCGGCTAATGTCCGACATCCGCGTACAGCAAAGACTCCCCAGTCCCGCGAACACAAGAAAAGCGTACAGCGCCACGCCAACCGCATAGATTGGGTGCGAGAGCAACAGTAGGAACTTTTGAATGAATGCTATTTCAATGAACATGAACCCGATACCCAAGCTAAGGAAGTAACCGCATGTGCGCCACTTTACCGCATTTTTCCCGCCGGTAGAAAGCCCGGAGGCGCCATTAACCCAAGTCGTTAGAGATGTATGTTGTTTGCGCAGGGAGAGAAGTGGTAAAAGAATCAGCAATGCCCCCGCGGCAACCGCTTGAATGAGAATCGCAATCAGGAGGAGATAACCCCATTCAATGAACGGTATTGCATTTCTTCCAATGGTATGAAGTAGTTGAGGCAACATGCCGAGACGCAAGAACTGGGAGAAATAGGGGCGATCGTCGGTCGCGGGACGGATTTGGAACAGATAGTCCTCGTAAAATTGCTCCCGATTGCCGAACAGCAACGCTTGCGCCGCCGCGAAGTATATCGGTTCGGGCAGTTGATTGTAGCGGTTCGCTTCCGATTCCGTCATTTTCGGATAGTAGGCAAGATCAAAAGAACGCCGCCGGCAAAAATCCCGTATTGCATCTGTCTCGAACGGGTGGAATTGCCCCGCTTTAATCAACAACGTGCCGGTACGCCACTCGCGGATTAGCGCGAGTTGGTTCGCCGGTACGGCGCCGTCGATCAGTTCAAGCGCCTCAACCGCAGTGGCAAACAGTTTGATCATGTCTCGCGGCGGCGATTTGAGCCAGCGTGTAATTGACAAGATGCCGCCCGGCGCCAGATGTCCCACAAACTCCTTGATTGCCTCAACGGTATAAAGATAGTTCTCATTCAACGCGTGAGTTCCCGACGTGGCGGCGCCGACTGAATCCAACATCGCGATCTGGATAAGATCGTACCTTTTGCGCGTCGATCGAATGAATCCTCGCGCCTCGGCGACATGAACCTTTACCGTGTAGGGAGTGCCTGTCCCATAAATGTGCCCGGAAAAATCACGATGTTGACGCGCCGCCAAGTCGATGACCTGCGGATTCAACTCCACCGCGTCGACCGAATTGGCGTCGTGATACAGGGCATTCAGCACATCGCTCCCGCCACCGGCCCCCAACACTAATACGCGAGGCTTCTCCATGAGGTGGTACGCCGCCGCCGAGATCGTATCATCCAAAAAAGCCAGTTCGGATATATCGCCGCTAAAATGAGTTATTGGCGTCATCCCTTCAGCGTCCGTGAACACTCCCAGCTGAGGGGGTATCGGATGTTCCGATCGAATGCTTAGCCCCGGCGCCGCGCGGATTGATTCGCTGCGCGCCACGTGCAATGTCCCGAGTGGGCTGTGGTGAGCGCTTAGAATTTCGGCATCCGGAAAATTGAGCGCGCTGTTCAACCCCTTGTAGGGGGAGATTTTAATCTCAAACGGCTTGATTGCCAAGAAACTGATGAACCCGACCGCGATGACTATGACTGTCGCCAACAATTTCGGAGGACTCCCGACATTCGCGGCTACGACGCCGCACAAACCGATCGCCGAAACAACAGTCAGCATCTGGACGGGAGGGGCAAGGTACATCGCCAAGATAATCCCTAACGCCCCGGTACTTGCCCCCATCAGGTCAAAAAAGTAGAGACGATTGACATTGGCATTGAATCGCAACAACGCCATGCCGATGCATGTCCCCCCGAAAAAGAATGGTATGGCGAGAATCAGATACTGCGCTAGAAGGGACAGCAACCGAATCGGTTGCCAAACCAGCATGAATGGATTGAACGGAATGTGCTGGGCTAGCGCGAAGCAACACACAAGACTAATCGCGCATAACAGCCCGCAAACGGTGTAGGCTAGGTGGAACCGTTGCATTAGCCGGTGTTGCGTAATTGCGAGCGCGCTGCCGCTTGCGCCGAAACCGAGCAGCGCCAGGCTAATAATCATGTACGCGAAATGGTGCCACTGGGCAATCGAGAGTAGGCGCACCAATGCGATTTCGTAAGCAATCAGTGAACTTGAGATCAAAAAGACTGAGACGAAATAACGTACCATTATGGCGTCTTGTATGGATTTACGTCATTATACCGGTTTGTTTGGGGCTTGTAGGGCAGGATTGGCGGTTTCTTCTCCGACTCTCCACTATCGCCTCTGGCGTTGTTGTCATCTCACACATCAATTAATCGTTCTGCCTTTACCCGACGCCGCTTTGATTTTGAGGATTTTCTTGACGTTGGGGCGATGCGCACCTTTTCGTTCTTGCTTTTCCGCGCCGCCGTTTCCTTATGCCCTGGTTTGGACGAGTCTTTTATCGCGAACTGTCTCGCTTCGCGTAGATGGTCCTCGTACTCCGCATAGGTTCCGGCAAACAGATTTGCCGCGCCATCCGCAAAGATGAGCAGTTTGGTGGCAAGTTTGTTCAGCAGATATCGGTCATGGGAAATGATAAACGTTGTGGCGGGGTATTCGCTCAGCGCCTTCTCGAGCGCTTCGCGCGAAGGTATGTCCAGATGATTCGTCGGTTCATCAAGCAAAAGCACGTTCGCGTTTTCCAGCAGCAGTTTCGCAAGCATGACGCGGCTTTGTTCACCTCCGCTGAGGTGGCGAATCTGCTTAAAAACTTCGTCGCCGGAAAACAGAAAGCGACCCAGAAAGTTACGGATTTCCAATTGTGCGCTCTTCGGACGCATCTCCCAAATCTCGTCAATAATCTCATTGTCAAGGTTCAATCCCTTGAGTTCCTGATCGTAGTATCCGAAACGCAGGTTGGCGCCAATCTTCAACTCGCCCGCTGTCGGTTCAAGCCCACCAAGAATCAAACGAAATAACGTGGTCTTCCCCGCGCCGTTGGGACCAATAATCCCGACGACATCTTGGCGGTAAACTTCAAGATTCAGATTCTGAAACACGACTTTATCCCCGTACTCCATTCCCAGCCTTTGACAACGCAAAATGTCATTTCCACCACGCGCATCCGGGCTAAAGCGGAGGCTCATTGACGGGCGATCCTGATCGGGTTTCTCGACGCGTTCGACGCGATTGAGCAACTTTTGCCGTCCCTGCGCTTCGCGTGTGCGCTGTCCGGCGATATTCCGCCGTATGAACTCCTCTTCGTGGGCTATAAAACGTCGCTGTTTCGCATAACTGCGTTCCTGTTCCAGAATTTCCAGTCGCCTGGTTTCAAGGTATTTGGTGTAATTCCCTTGATACGATTTGATTTGATGGGCGCGCAACTCCCAGATCTTGCGCGCGACCCGATCCAAAAAATAGCGATCGTGTGAGACAATCAAAACCGCGCCTTCATATTCCGAATTTAGAAAATTCTCCAGCCATTCGATCGCTTTGATGTCCAGATGATTCGTCGGTTCGTCAAGCAGCAGGAGATCCGGGTTTTCGAGAAGCATCTTCGCTAACGCCGCACGACTCTTCTGTCCGCCGCTTAGCGCGCGAGTGTTCAAATGGAAATCACTGTTCCCAAATCCTAAGCCGCCGAGTGTACGGTTAATCTGATGCTCGTAACTGTAACCTCCCATGCGTTCGTGTTGTTCCTGAAGGTTTGCGTATTCTTCCAGAAGTGCGGGATTTTCTTCCTGTCCCATTCTTTCGCTCAGCCACAGCATTTCATCCTCAAGATTCTGCTGTTTGCGGAAGACCTTGAGAATCTCTTGGCGCAGCGTACAGGTCGGGTCGAGTTGCGGTTCTTGACTCAGATACCCGATTCGTAATCCCTTTGAAAGAACAACCGATCCCTCAAATTCTTGGATTATGCCAGCGATAATTTCGGTCAGTGTTGTTTTCCCGCTGCCATTCTTGCCGATGAGCCCGATCCTGTCACCTTGCTCGATTGACACGGAAACATCATCCAACACCATGTATGGAGCATACAACTTTGTGATGTGATTTAGGCGAACCAACGACATAAGACCCCTCCCAGAGACATGCGCATCTTGAATTCTCCAGGTTCTGTTGAGATTTACGTGAAGTGTGTATCCAATCGTAGGGGCGAGATTCCCTCGCCCGAACTCTAATGTGTGAACAAACGGGTTGGGGGACCCAACCCCTACAGGGATATGTCCGAGCGTCGCTCTTAATCTCCCGGTTGCGAGGTTCCCTCGCCTGACCTTTAATGTGTGAACAACGGGTTGGGGGACCCAACCTCTACCAGGAATGTTTCCGAGCGCCGCTCTTAATCTCCCGGAAGCGAGGTTCCCTCGCCCGAACTTTAATGTGTGAACAAGGGATTGGGGGCCCCAACCCCTACGAGGGATGTTTCCGAGCGCCTCTCTTCATCTCCCGGTAGTGAGGTTCCCTCGCCCGAACTCTAATGTGTGAACAAACGGGTTGGGGGACCCAACCCCTACGCAGGGATATGTCTGCTTAATCTCACGGTTGTGATGAAATGTCAATAGAACCTGGCAACTCGAAACGGAGCGCTTCTCGATCTGCGGGATGCGGGATCACGACGTTCAACCGCGTTGCCGGGGCGCGTCCCGCACGTCATGAATTGCCGAGGTCTATCCCTAACCTTCTGATTCTCTGTGCAAGCGTGGTGCGGCTGATGCCGAGCAATTTCGCCGCTTCCGTCTGATTCTTGCCGAATTTGTCGATAATCAAACGGATAAGCGTGGCGTCTGTAGCGTTTATGACGTCGTCGTACAACGTCTCCCGTTCCTGCTCCAGCCCCTCCTTGACTGTGGCATGCAAAATGGATTCCAGCAACTGTTCCAATTGCGCTTGATTAGATTCGGAGCCGCGTTCGTAATTTGCAATCTCCGGTGGGAGATGATCCGGGAGTATTACATCGGATCGTGATAATACCGCCGCGCTTCTGAGCGCGTTTTCCAGCTCCCGCACGTTTCCGGGCCAATCATATCTCTTCAGGAGCGCTAAGCAGTCATCCGAGACGCCCGTAATTGTCTTCCCTAGTTCGGCGCTTATTAGATTCAGAAAATGCTCCACAAGTAAAGTAATGTCTTCGGTGCGCTCGCGCAGAGGTGGTAGATGGATTGCCAGTCGTTTGAAACGATAGTACAAATCTTGTCTAAATAGACCGAGCCTGACCATGTCGGCGAGGTCTTGGTTCGTCGCGGCGAGAACCCGCGCGTCAGTTTTCAAGGTTCGTGTGCCGCCTAATCTTTCAATCTCCTGTTCCTGCAATGCTCGCTGCAACTTGACTTGAAGCGCCGAGCTCATATTGCTTACTTCATCAAGAAACAACGTTCCTCCGGTGGCAAGTTCAAATCGCCCCGGTTTGCCCTTCGACTTCGCGCCCGTGAATGCCCCGGCTTCGTAGCCGAACAACTCACTTTCAAGAAGTTCATCGGGAAGCGCGCCGCAGTTGACCGAAATAAATGGCCCATCTCTGCGCGAGCTGTTCGCGTGAATGGCTCGCGCTACAAGTTCTTTTCCCGTACCCGTATCCCCTTCAATGAGCACGGTGATTGTATTGCCTGCCATGACACCGATTAGCTTGTAGATCTCCCGCATCTGTGCGCTTTTTCCGATTAAATGGTATCCTTGCGCCTCTGTTTTGGCGACTGACGGGGTTACGGAAGATGCGATTCCGCTCGCGGCGCCGTCGGTGATTTTCCGACGTTCCGTTTGTGTCTTGGATGCTCTGTCAAGTATTACTTTTACGATATCAAGGTCGATCGGTTTGGGCAAGAAATCGAACGCTTGCAGCCGCATCGCTTCGATTGTTGTTTCGGCATCGTCAAATGCTGTCATGATGACGACGGTAGCATTCGATTGCAGTTCCTTGATTTGCTCAAGCGCCTCCAACCCGCTTATACCCGGCAGCCGAACATCAAGAAAAATTATATCCGGCTGCTCAGCTTGCATCTTTCGCAGCCCCTCCTCGGCATTATTGGCAATGCTCGGCAGAAAGCCTTCACTTTCTAAAAATTGCTCAAAAGCCCAGCAGATTTTTTCATCGTCATCGACAACAAGGACATTCTTCATAACTCACCCAATCAAGATGTTATACGAATTCAAAACCGATAACGCCGGTGTCCCATCCCCTATGGTTACAAGGACAACTAAGAGCGTGACTCACCGTGCCACTCATTTCGGAGTCTATTTTACCACGTTCTAGCCAAACAATCAAATTGGAAAACTTTTTCCCTATTGATGGACTGTCCAATCTTTGTTAAACTGTAAGAGACAATCTTAAGAGACAATCTAAAGAAATTTGGTAACTGTTTAGATCAGCCAAAATTAATGGCGGAATTGATTTGACATGTATTACTCCCGACTATCGGCAGGGGGCATCCCTTGATTATATGGAGCATCCCGTAATTATATGTGGGAGGGGCATCTTGCCCCGATGTGGGAGCGAGCCCTAATGCAATCGGTTGCCGTTGCGTAATCATTAAATGCGTTGATTTATTATGAACGCGGGAAATCGGGGCAAGATGCCCCTCCCACTGAGGGTGTCCCTCGTATATTGGGTATATGGGCGGACTCGCGTTCGACTGTGGAATAAAGCGATTGCTCTGCATTCTCTGCAAGAAATCAATGGGCTAAACAGTTACGAAATTCGTGAGGGAGAGATTATGGATAAGGAGCGGCTCAAGCGGATGGCGGCGAAAAAAGCTGTCGAGGAAGTACAATCCGGCACAATTGTAGGGCTCGGCACCGGTTCAACGGTTTATCATGTCCTAGTGGCACTGGGGAAGAGGGCGCGCCATGGATTGAACATCGTTGGAATTGCGACATCAAGGCAGACGGAAGCAATATCCGCCGAGCAGGGAATTCCACTCTCAACGCTCGTGGAACACCCCGTGATTGACGTGACCATTGATGGCGCCGATGAGATTGACGCTAACCTGAATCTGATCAAGGGTGGCGGTGGCGCCTTGGTACGAGAGAAAATCGTCGCTCATGCGTCTAAGCGGCTCGTCATCGTGGCGGATGAGAGCAAAGTGGCGCCCGTGCTGGGAACTACGTTCGCGCTGCCTGTGGAGATTCTGCCGTTCGGCTGGAAAGCCACGCAAACGGCGCTCAACAAGATATGCGGAAAATCGACGTTGCGACACAGCGGCGACAAGCCGTTCCTCAGCGATAACGGCAACTACATTTTGGACTGTCACTTTGAGGCGATTCGGCAACCCGCGGAAATTGAGTTGCAAATTAACAATCTGCCCGGTGTCGTTGAAAACGGATTGTTCGTAAACCGCGCCGATAAGGCGATTATCGGTACGGCATCGGGAGTTGAAATCCAAGAGAAAACGCGATGAAAACATATCCCGGGCGCAGTTGTCGATTATTCCGGTATTTCTGTTTTTTTATGCTGTTCTCGCTGTGCGCTCCGCCATTGGCTGCGCCATACTTTCGTGACAGCGGACTAATGGACATTCCAACGGGGGCGGTCATTGAACACGGGGGCATTAATCTGGGTACGAATTTCGCTTTCCGGGACAGCGCCGGGCTAATACGTGAGGAAGCGGCAATTCGGCTGGACGTTGGTTTTTTCGATAGAGTTGAAGTTGGGCTGACCGGTGTGCGGCTTAATCAAGAGAATTTCCTTATGGCGAATTTCAAGGCGCGGCTGTTTCGTGAGTCGGGGAAAACGCCGAACGTGTCGGTTGGCGTTCAAAACATCGGAGATGAGGTCAAGCAAGAGCTGATTGATCCGAGGCGTTACAAGCGAAAGTCCGCATTTCTTGCTGTTAGCAAAACCTTCAATCTACCGCGCCTGCATCAGATTTCAGGGCATATCGGGATCGGGAACAACCGCTTCAGCGAAGATCGCCACATCGGCAAAGCGCTAAACGGGATTTTTCTCGGTATCAGCAAAGATTTTCAACCGAGTTTCGCGAGGGGAGAATTGCGTTTAAGCCTTGAAATCGACGGGAGAGGCGTGAACGCGGGAGTACGCCATACGGCAAACAGCGGCTTGCAGGTCTATTTCGGCGCCGAAGCGCTGGACGCGCCAACTACGGACGAGAAAGAGATTCGTTATGTCACTGGCGTTTCTTGGTCGAACCGAGCGATGCTGAGACAAATCAAGGAGATGAAGCGATTGGCAAAGCGGGCGGCGCAACTTGCAACTGAAGCGCGAAACGCTGTCAAGGAATCGCAAGCCGAGGAGGAGAAAGAGTAGCGTAATTTGTTATACAAATTCCGAATCTATAAATCACAAGAACCGGCAGTCTGTAGTTGCTCAATTCATTGAGCGCCTCCGTGTAACATTTAGATTTCTAATCCGTATTAGACGAGATTGCCGATGCGGCGCTACGCGCAGAATACAACTCTCCCTGACAGAAGCGTTAATTTCGAACACAAAAAAAGCAGCCATGGATTTGGCTGCTTTTTTTGTGTGACCGATATAACTTGTGAACTAATCGCCGAGAGCGCTAATTTTGGCAGCGCCTGGCGCGCTTGTAGGCAGAGCCCGCTTCGCCAAAAGGTCCTCGGGAATGTAACCGGAATAGTCGGAGATGTTGCCATGAGTCAACGAGTAGACAACAACGTTGGTCATAAAACGATAAACGCCCGGCGAATAATGGACTGAACGGGTCGGCAAACTGACCGCTTCCATTGCGCACATATAATCGCGACGGACAGTGATGACCGACAACTTATCGCCGACGGATACGCCTTCGAGGAAGTTTCTTCGTTGCGGTCTCGTTCCCCACCAGAAGATATCGAACCCGACGGGAGGTCCGCCCATTTCGTAGAAGTTGTCGTAAATCTGATGGTCATTGGGAATTCGCTCAACCTGATATTCAGGCATGACATAACGCATTTGCGCGAGGAACAACCGTATCATCGCTTGGGCGGGCGCATTCACGCCGCAGTCGTCAAAGACCAGAAATCCGCCTTTTTCCACGAGGTACCTGCGCATAGCGGCGGCTTCCGTTTCGGTGAGACGGCTATCCATCCGACCGCCGCCATATTGCCGACCTAGCAAGTTATGCGAGCGTACCAGAGATGGGTCGTGTCCCGTCATGAAAAGTATCGGGCTTCTGTGCAAATTGGCGTCGGTCAACTTCAACGCCCCGCCTTCGACGTTCATGTCGGCTTTGATTTTCGTCCGTTCGTTAATCCACTTGGTCAAGGCGTTCAACGAGGAGGAATCTGCCCACCAATCGGAAAGGTTGTGGCGAATTCGCGTAAAGCGCAACACGCCGCGAATATCGCGACCTTTACCGATGACTGTCCCCCCCGGCTCGCCTCTGGGGAGCGGTGGAACCTCGGTATTGCCTAGCGTAATGTTCTCGACAACATCACCCAAGGCATCGGGCGCGGCGCCGACAGTCTCGACCATGGCAAGACCGGGCGGGCGGTCGAATGCAACCTTTACCTGTACAATCCCGCCGGCGATACCTCTGCCAATGTTGGCAGGACCCGCGGCGGGGGCATTTGCCACCGGCGCAGAGAAGGCTAACGCGCCGGGCGCGTCGGAAACCGGGAGGTCGGCATGGGTAACGGCATTCGGTACAGGGGCATTGGGTGATACGACCTTTGGAACATTCGGGTTTATCGGCGCATCGGGTTTAATCACCTTGTTCGAAAATTCCAGTACGGATTGCGGCTGGAAATTCGATCGGGGGGCGAAAGCCGTTGTGACCCTGGGCTGAATTTGAACCTGTTCAACCACCACGGTGTTTGTCGTGGGCACCGTTGGTTTAATCACGGGTTTAACGACAGGTTTACGTACTTTTGGTTTCGGCGGATCCTTGGGTTTGAGCACCTCCGCTCCAACCAAATCCTTAAACTGTTGCGTTTGACTTACAAGATACAAGCCGGCGACAAGCGCAATGACAACGTGAAGTATCAACGAGGTCATAAACGCACCGGAAGTTCTTTTAGCGCTCATTTATTTTCCTCCAATATTTGAGATTTGTGGTTTGTGAAACGCTGAATGTCTAAATGAATAATCTGAACAAGATTTATGAAGAAAACTCGCTAAGTGGTTTATCCGCCAAGTATTAAAGATAACTGATTTGCCGTCCGTTTTAATGAAACAATGACCGGCGGGCAACAGGAGAAGAAATCGGCGATTTGATGATTACCGCTCGCCTGCCGTCCGCTCGCTATTCGGAGATTGCTTCTACAGTCGAATGGCGAACAATTACGCTTGGTTCTCTTGACAAATAAACACTACGTTGTGACTTCAACTCAATAAGCAATTAATGTGCCATAGTCTGAAATCCGCTTAGAGACAAGGTTTCTGCGTTCGATCGTTACGGCGAAGCGCCGATATTGCACGAAACGGGTAAAGTATACCATATAAATTGCACCAAATGGTGCAAAATTTTCTGTTGGACAGTATTGCGATTGGTTGTCGGCGAAAGTAGTTCAATCTCAAAACTGGCGCAACGTCGCTGCGTTGCCTTGACAAACTCAATCATATCGCATAAATTGCTTGAATTGTTTGAATTATATCCTCGGTCCGTATGTCCTTCATGCAACCTTCGCCGCCGAATTTACAAACTGTGCCCATACATGGGGGGCAGTGCGGCTGGCGGCGAACTGTGTGGCAATTCAAGCCTACGGGTCCAAAACGCGCGGGGTTTCCCGGTCCATATAACCCGATTGTTTGAGTCCCGACAGCCGCGGCGATATGCATCGGTCCACTGTCATTTCCAAGAAATAGCCGGGAACGCTTCAGCAACTCGGCGAGCTGTGACACCGTGGTTTCCCCGGCGAGGTTCATGGATTTTTCGCGCATTTGTCTCTGAACGGCAGAAACGATAGGCGCTTCATCGCGAGCCCCGACCAAAAGAATCTGCGCATTTTTCTGTTCGATCAGCCAATCCGCTATGGCGGCGAATCGCTCTGTGCGCCATCGCTTGAGGGAAATCGGAGAACCTGGGTGTACAATGACAAGGGGGCGATCCGGAGAGATCCCCGATTTTTGCAAGAAATCATCCGTCCATCGCCGGTCATCGTCGGTGGTATGAAATGCAGGGAGTTGGCACGGCGTCGGAATATCCGCCATTCGCAAGAGATCGAGGTTGCGTTCCAGCTGGTGCGTTCCGGTGAATCGCGCATGCCCCAATTTATTCGCTATTTGCAGCCAAGCATAGTCCAACCGATAGCGGGCTGGCTTCGTAAGGGCGAAAAGCGCCGTTAGCAAATCCCCGCGCAGGGTAATGACAAGATCGTATTTCTGTTGACGGAGCAGGGATAACACACTAAGCGCTCTGTGTCGAGACGCTCCTGCCGATCTGCGAAAAAAGCGGGAGTTGTATCGCAGGATGTGATCCACGTCGGGATGATTTCTTAAGCCGACCTCTCCCCATTCTCCAACCAGGGCGTGCACCTGAGCGGCTGGGTAGGCGCGCTTCAGATTTGAAAACACGGGCGTGGCGAGAAGTACGTCGCCGAGGTGATCCAACTTGATAACGAGGATATGCCGAGGATTAAATCCTGCAGGCAAAGATTTGCCATATAGACAATGTTGTATCAAGAAGGAAGCAATCATGGTAATCACTTCAATCAAAGCCTTGAACATAGCGATTATCTATCTCGTCACGAACATTTGCTTTGAAACCCAGTTTTTTCTTGAAAACTCGGTTTCTTCCGTAGCAGAAAAGTGTCCACGGATCTCAACTGTCAATTATTCCTTAGTTGGTCGTTTGATTGGATTCTACCCGGGTTAATTATTTCATATCGCACGTTAAGTTGGCAAGAGAAAAACAGTTGTCAGTCAGGGCAACGCATCTAAAATTCTCGATCTTCGTCACGGCGTGAAACGGCAGCCGCCCAAAAGCGCTGAGTGGTCTGTTCGCTCATGCCATTTCTCTAAAATGTGACGGCATGATTCATTCGCTTGATTGGATTACCCGAATTGCCGTTCCATGAAGACTGTGCCTGCCCGCTTGGAGCTGCCTGATTCGATGGCATCTTCTCGCGCGACTTGTGGTGGCGCGGAATTTTTGCGCGCCGCGTCGAAAATGATAGACATCCACGTATGTTTTGTGGCAAAATCTTAGTCACAATTTCACCAGAGAGGTGGCAAATATGATTGATCTGAAATCAAAGGCGCGAGAAGTTCTTGATTGCGGCTACTGTGTTATCGAATCGGTTTATGACGACCGGGAGTGCGAGGGGATGCGCGCCATCTTTGACGCGCTATGCGTGAAAAAGGGCGGGCTTTCTTCCGAGCAGCCATCCGTAGGTTTTCATCCGCTTCTGGAATGGGGACCCGAAATGGCGCCCTACTACGCGAAATCCGTTCTCGTGGACGCCATGGGGGAAGTGTTGCAGGACGATGTTCGGTTAGCGCACAGCGGCGCGGCCGTTTTTGACAATTCGCTTACGAACCCCATTTTGACGCATTGGCACGTCCATTACGCTTGGGACATTCCCGATGAAGGATTGCAACGCGAGAATCCGGAGCGGATCCTCTGCAACATCTATGTGGACGGATCGAGCATTGAGGTCGGGCCCCTTATCGTGTTTCCGCGCCGGTTGAACGAATCGGTTGACAAGAAAGGCGATGTGTCGCTGGACTGGGAGGGGCAAGACGTGGTGGAAGCGCCTCCGGGGGCAGCCGTGATTTTCGACACCGCGGTATGGCATTGCTCTCGGCGCGGGAGCGCAGGAGGAATACGCCGCATCTGGGGCGGACATTATCAGGGATGGAGCAACTCGACGTCGCATCCCGAGGACAACACCTCCGATAATCCGACTTTAACCGGATACAGGAATGAATTGCCCCTTCTTCGCTCGATGTTGGATCGCCCTGAGTGATCCCCCATGAAATTGCGGTCTCGAGGACCGCTATTGGTTGCGGGCGCGGTCGGGTAAGGGAGTTTACGGCACACGGCGTGTGCCTACTACTATTAAGAGGTGATACGGATGATTAATCTGAAGGCAAAGGCGCGCGAGGTGGCAGAACGCGGCTATTGTTTGATTGAGTCGGCATACGACGACAAGGAGTGCGACCAGATTCGCACGATTTTTAAGGGGTTGTGTGACAAAAGAGGGGGGCTCTCCGCTGAACAGACCTCCATGGGATTCCACCCGCTGTTGGAGATGGGGCCTGAAATGGCGCCGTTCTACGCGAAGTCGATTCTTGTCGATGCGATGGCGGAGGTCCTTCAGGACGATGTTCGACTGGCGCACACCGGCGCGGCGGTTTTCAGCAACGCCCCTACGCAACCCATCTTGACGACATGGCATGTGCATTACGCCTGGGAGATTCCGCCGACAGGCTTGGATCGCGAGCATCCGGAGCGGATCCTTGCCGGCGTGTATGTTGACGGATCAGACCGCGAGATCGGTCCTCTCGTTGTGTTGCCGCGGCAATTGAACGACTCCCTTGACGCCAAAGGGGAGGGAGATGCCGTCTGGGAAGGCGAAGAGGACGTCGTGATGTCGCCCGGAGACGCGGTTATCTTTGACACCGCGTTATGGCATTGCTCCCGGCGCGGGTCTGGCGGGGCGCGACGTCACATCTGGGGCGGGCATTATCAGGGATGGAGCAACCCGACGCCGCATCCCGAGGATAATACCGCGGACAATCCGATTGTGAACGAACACAAGGAAAACTCGCCGATTTTGAGTGCGATGCTGGACGGGCCGAACTAATTCCGGTTACCTATATTTGGAGTCGGAATTGCGGGGCAAGATGCCCCGCCTACCGGGTTTGGCGTGTAGGCTGGAATTGGTGGGCGGTGCCCACCCTACATGCTAGACGGGGCTAACTAATTCCAGTTACCTATATTTGGAGTCGGAATTGCGGGGCAAGATGCCCCGCCTACCGGATTTGGCGTGTAGGCTGGAATTGGTGGGCAGTGCGGTTTGAATTGGTGGGCGGTGCCCACCCTACATGCTAGACGGGGCTAACTAATTCCAGTTACCTATATTTGGAATCGGAATGCGGGGCAAGATGCCCCGCCTACCGGTTGTGCAGATTGGAATTGGCGGGGGTTGCGGCTGGAATTGGTGGGCAGTGCCCACCCTACATGCTGTTACCTATATTTGGAATCGGAATGCGGGGCAAGATGCCCCGCCTACCGGATGTGGTGTGCAGATTTGGATTGGTGGGGCTTGCGACTGGAATTGGTGGGCGGTGCCCACCCTACAAAATTATGGGAGGAGACACTATGCAACGTTTCGGTCTAACCCTGAATCTGAAAGACGATCCGGAAGTCATCGAACAGTACAAGGCATACCATAGGGATGCTTGGCGCGAAGTATTGGACAGTCTGCGCGAGGTCGGCGTCACGCGGATGGATATCTATCTGCTCGGCAATCGGCTGTTCATGGCAATAGAGACGGTGGATGATTTCGACCCCGGTCGGGATTTTTCGCGTTACTTGGATCTGCATCCGCGCTGCCGCGAGTGGGATGATCTCATGCGAAACTTTCAAGAACCCGTGCCCGAAGCCCAACCGGACGAATGGTGGGCAACCATGGAGCGCGTTTTTGAACTCTGAAAAGGGCTAATTTTGCTGTAAGAGTTCATCTTCCACATGGAACGGAAGGATGCGAGTTGGAAGAATGGATGGGTGGAAGGTGAGAAGAATCCCCCTTTCGCCCCCCTCTAACCTTTGGAGCGTGAGACCGGTAGCAAAGGGATACACGGAAATCTGCCGGAGTCGGCAATTCGGCAGAAGAGTCCGGGAATGGAGTGGAATCATTATGGGCGCTGGAACATCTAGCAGTAACGGAATACTCACAGCCGAACAGATTGCGTATTTCAAGACAAACGGCTACTTGGTTCTAGAGAATTTCGTCGAAAGCGACACCATTGAAAGTTGGCGCAAGCAGATCTGGAATAAACTTGACGCGGACCTGTCCGACCCGAGTGGTTGGCCAGATCAGTTGGTCGTCAACGGATCGAATATCGAGCCGGAATCACAGGTTTTCGGTCAACTCGCGCAAGTTCGCGCGGTCGCGGATCAGATTGGCGGCGGCATGTTCAACGGCGGTGGCGGGCAGATGCTCGTCAAGTGGCCCCGAAAGGAAAAAGACGCCTGGCAGATGCCGACCGACGGTCATATTGACGGATATGGGCCGAACGGGTGGAGCGGCGGTTTTATGCTCGGAGCGACGACCTACATGTATGACGTTCAACCGGGCGGCGGGGCATTCATCTATTGGCCAAAGAGCCACCTGACAACACACACCTATTTCTTGGATCATCCAAGCCACATTGATGGCAGTTTCCAAAACATTGATGGTTGGGGCTGGCAACTCTTATCCAACCGGGCGCCCGAACCTCCCCGAGAGTTTATCGGCAAGGCGGGGGATGTCATTTTTTGGCACTGCTTTCTCTGCCATACCGGATCCGAAAATATCCAAGACATTCCGCGATTCGGCGTTTTTGCCCGGTGGTCGTACCGAGAGAATGAGAGAATGCGGTATGAGATCCCTGAAGATCTTTGGAAGTATTGGACGATTTGAATCATTCACGGTAGGATCAAGCGAGTGGATAGCGAGTAGGATTTACTATCGCACTCATTATCCATTCGCTTGATCGATAGAGATTCCATTTCCCATTCCCGACACGCGTTGTAGGAGGGATCTCCCGATCCCGACAGTGCAGCCGAGGAGAAACATGCAATGTTGCTGAGCGAGAAACAGATTCGCCATTTTGAAGATTGGGGTTATGTCGTGGCGCCGGGCGCGCTGGGAGACGCGGAGCTGAGTCCCGTGCGCGCCGCCATCAGCGAAGCCGTTGATCGGAAGGCGCGCCAACTGTACGCGGAAAAAGAGATTCTTGACCTGCATGAGGGCGCCTCCTTCACCCGTCGATTGGCAAAAGTTCACGGAGACGCGGGAACCGAGGATTTTTCTTGGAACAACGAAGTCTTCAGCCGCGCCATCTACGACCTATTAATGGCGCCCGCGGTTCTGGATGTGGCGGAATCGCTGCTCGGCTCCGAATTGACCGTCAACGGCGATTATTGGGTTCGTCCCAAATTGCCCGGCGGACGACGCACGACACTCCCTTGGCACCAGGACAGCGGGTATTATGGTCCGGCATCGCTTGCCGTGCCCATTTTAAGCCTGTGGATCCCGCTTGTCGATGTCGATGAACGAAACGGGTGTCTCAAGGTCATACCGGGAAGCAACAAATGGGGGCTGCTGCCAAGTCAATCGAACGGGATGCACCTCGTGCCGACAGAGGATGTGGAAGCGCGGGGCGAACCCCGATCCCTGCCGATGCGCGTTGGCGACATTCTGGCGTTTGGGCAGTACACGTTTCACGCCTCCGGGGAGAACGCGAGCGACGAGGTGCGCTGGAGTATCGATCTCCGCTACAGCCCGACTGGATATGACATGGAGTGGCTATTTGAGCGCTACCCCGGTTTCATCGCCCGAAGCAGGAAAAACCCGAACTCGGTCGAGTCGTGGGAGACGTGGCGGAAGCGCCGTCAAATCGGGAGAAATGTAACCGACGAACCACTCCCAATCCCGTAGGAGGGATTACCCGATCCCGACTATCCTTGTCCGCACTCTCCCAACTCCGGCCTCCGTTCTCTCATACGGATTCAAAATCTGAATGTTACAGCCAATGCGGGACGATCAAACGAACGAATAGTGAGTAGGATTTTCTATCGCACTCATTGTTCATTCGCTCGATCTGTTTCGGCAAGAATCCATTTGCAAAAGGTGAACAAAATGTACACGCGGCGCGCGTTTTTAGGGCGGTTGGCGTGATTTTGTACCTCGTTTTTTGTCAAAAACGCCTTCGAAAAATAGGCACAAAAGGTGAACAAAAAGCCGATTTTCGGGGGCGCGTTCACGTTGATCGAGTTCGTCCGATCCAGTGATAATGCGGGTTCCAGCCCGAGCCAAGGTGAACAGGATGTTAACAGCGGGAAAAAGATTGTCATCTTCACTTTTAGTTCAGCGGACAGAATCCCCTTGAATGTAGTGAATTATTCGCCGTTTTGGGACGTTATGCCTCGGTCTCCTCTGCATACCCTATATTATACTATACGTACATAATGTTGTCAAGAAAAAAATTGCACACGCCAAATAAATGTGCAACGCGGCGTTGTAAAACCGATTGTTGTTGTCTGATACGGATTCAAAATCCGAATGTTGCAGCCGATGCGGGACGTGCAATGAATTGCACTACTACGAACCGCCGATAATTGTAACTTATACTTTGCGCTGCCGAGAATTGCGTGTTTTCAAGCATCTAGTCCGTAGGTGCGGTTTCCAACCGCACCTGCCGTGAACGCACGTCGCGACCTGGAGATCGCTCCTACAAAAAGACGCAGTTTCTAACAGCATGGAGTATATAGATTCGGAATGCGGCGCGATTCAACTTTTCTTGCGTTGGGCGTGCAGGTCTCGGAGAGCGTCACCGTGTTCGCGCCAATACTTGTGGAGGATGCTCACGGTCGTTCCCAGCGAGAACATGCGGATGCCCATATCGAGCCACGGCGCCGCTTGATCGAACGCGTTGATTTCGACGATCGGCTCCACGCCCCGCTCCAGAGCGGCGCGGTGCACCTCGGTTTGTATGGCGATATCTTCGTCCGTGCCTCGCTTCTCCGGCTGCCCCATGCTCTGCCAATAATCGCCGGGCCCCCAGATAATTCCGTCGATACCTTCAACCTCCAAAATTGCCTCCAGATTCTCGACAGCTTCGGCTTTCTCAATCATGAGGATGACCACGATCTCTCTCAGTTGTTCGATATAGGCTTGCGTGCCTCCGTAACCGGGATAGAACGCTCGCACCAAGCGCACCGGATTCAAGCCGCCATCTTCCGGGGTTGAGGCGCGAATGATGCGCACGCACTGCTCCGCCTCGGCGCTATCGTGCACGTCCACGAAGACTACGGCTTCAAATCCGGCGCCGATTGCACGCTGAACGCGGAGCTCCTGTCCGGCGCTGTCAATCTTGATGATTTTGCCGAGGTTATTCGCTTCCGCGGCGCGGCACAGGTTCTCATAGTCCAGGGTTTCGAGCGCGCCGTACTCGGCGACGACTTGAACCGTGTTCAACTCGGTACAGCCGATCATATCAATTTCATTTGCCCACGGACTGTGCATGCGGGTGTCTAGCAGGAGTTCGTCGGAGTTAAAAATCTCCCTGACTCGATTATGTCTCATAGCGGTTTTCTCCTAAATGATACGAATTGAAAATCTAAATGTTACAGTCGATGCGTGACGTGCAATGAATTGAGCAACTACAAACTGCCGGCTCTTGTAACTTATTGATTTCGGATTAGTATCAGATTCGAAAATTTTGTGAAAGCGGCAGAATGTCTTGCCGAAACTGCACAAACTGCCGGCACAGAGAATATCATTGACAGAAATCTTCTACCGATGTATAGTCTCACGTGCGTTGTTCATTATAGCATGTTCCAATCCGTTTGTTAAGTTTTGCGGGGCGCGCTCGGGGGAAAGGCATCGGGTTTTTGGCATAAGGAAGATTGGAAGGATGGAAGGGGGGAAGGGTGAAAATTTTTCGTCCATGCATGCGTCAAACCAGATGGATGCATGAAATCGGGTGGATTTGGCAATGTAGTGGGCGCGGTTGTCTTGTGGGCGGGTCGTTCTTGATGGGTCGTTCAACGCAACTTACGGGTTATTGATGTACCATCAATGCGGGGCAAGATGCCCCGCCTACGAGATGGGGGCGCTCCGCCTACGGGATTGGGGATGCCCCGCTTACGGGATGGGGGCGCGCGCACCGGGGGTAAGGCATCGGGTTTTTGGCATAAGGAAGATTGGAAGGATGGAAGACGGGAAGGATGGAAGGGGGGAAGGGTGAAAATTTTTCGTCCATGCATGCGTCAAACCAGATGGATGCATGAAATCGGGTGGATTTGGCAATGTAGTGGGCGCGGTTGTCTTGTGGGCGGGTCGTTCTTGATGGGTCGTTCAACGCAACTTACGGGTTATTGATGTACCATCAATGCGGGGCAAGATGCCCCGCCTACGGGATTGGGGATGCCCCGCCTACGGGATTGGGGATGCCCCGCTTACGGGATGGGGGCGCGCGCACCGGGGGTAAGGCATCGGGTTTTTGGCATAAGGAAGATTGGAAGGATGGAAGACGGGAAGGATGGAAGGGGGGAAGGGTGAAAATTTTTCGTCCATGCATACGTCAAACCGGATGGATACATGAAATCGGGTGGATTTTCCAATACAGTGGGCGCGGTTAGCTTGTGGGCGGGTCGTTCTTGATGGGTCGTTCAACGCAATCTACGGGTTATTGATGTACCATCAATGCGGGGCAAGATGCCCCGCCTACGAGATGGGGGCGCTCCGCCTACGAGATGGGGATGCCCCGCCTACAGGATTGGGGATGCCCCGCCTACAGGATTGGGGATGCCCCGCCTACGGGATTGGGGATGCTCCGGCTACGGGATTGGGGATGCCCCGCCTACGGGATGGGGGCGCTCCGGCTTATGTTAAATCCAGATATTGTGCTTTTGTACAAAGTCGAGTTTTGAGCTTGTTTGAATAATAGACAATTGAGATTAGTGGGCAGTTTTGTGCTATGGAAGAAACCGAGTTTTGAGGAAAAAACTCGGTTTCAAGAAGTTTCAGGGCATGATTTATGACACGACGCGATTTTCTTAAGACTTCAGCATTAACAAGCCTCGGCTTGATGGCGGGCTGTTCGCGGAGAATCCCGTCGGAGGTCATGTTTAAGGGTTGGCCTTATGAGCCGGAGTTGGTGAGCGAGAACATTGAACATTTCGTCGCGCAAAGCGGGATTGACGTGGGCTACGAGGCGGTATCGGGCAACTACCACGACAAGATGGTCGCTCTCTTTGTCGGCGATATGCCGGTTGACTGTTGCTATGTGCGGGACGACGATCTCGCCGAATGGTATGAGGCTGGCTGGTTGCGCCCATTTGACGACCTGCCGATGGCGGAGCAGTACGCGGACGACATGTTCGACTACAATTTGGAGGCGATGACACACCGCGGCAAGCGTTACGGTCTGCCGTACTACACCGATTTTACGTTGTGGCTCTACAATTCGCGCATGCTTGAATCCGCCGGATTTGACACCGCGGCTCGCACGCTGGATGAGCTCACGGAGCAGGCGATTAAAATCAAAGAACGCCGCATCCGCACGCCGGATGGCGATCCCGTCGAATATCCGATTGTGCTTGCTTTCGGACAGGGATCGCTCGGCTTCAACGATTGGTGGGCGTTAAATTACGCTTCCGAGTTGCGGTTGTTCGACGACGAACTGAATCCGCTATTTCCCGATGAGCCGGGTCAAGGCGCCGAACGAATTCTCCAATGGGTGGCGGACGGCATTCACAAGCACGGCATCATCGATCCGAACTCGCTGACGACGCGACTCGTCCGCGAAAACCTCGCCGCCGGCAGACAAACGTTCGCGCTTATCAACAAATACGAACTGGAATGGGTAAACAACCGCCGAAACTCTGCCGTTGTTGAAATGGCGTTGCGCGCGGAAGGCGTCCCCGAAGCGGAGGCATCCCACGCGAAAATCTTCAAAATCGCGCCGATTCCCAGCCTTGAGCCAGATCAGCAGGGGACACTCGGATGGACGCGAATGTATTGCTTGACGGCGCACTGCCCACAGGAGAAATTGTTGGAAGCGTGGCAACTTATGCAGTTTCTCGGCGGGAGGGACGCGGACGGCGATTACTACACCGCTCGCCGTTGGTTTCGACTGCGCGGACTCGGATTCGCCTACAAATCGCTATTGGATGATCCCGAAATCATCGCCCAGACAGAGGAGTGGGGCGACATCAAGTTGATTAAGGAGTTGTCGAAGCATGTGCGAGCTCGCGAGAATATCAAGGCGCCGTGGTTTGCCGACTTCAACATCTACTATCAGCCGGAGATTCAGAAAATCCTGCTGCGGCAGCAATCGCCGCGGGATGGGCTGGCGCGGATCGCGAAACGGTGTCGCGAATTGAAGCAGGAGTGGATTTGAACGCGCGAAAAATCAACCTACGTCCGCGACGGAAAACGGGAGGCGATCTGCGATTCGCGTGGCTACTCAACGCCCCGACCTTGGCGCTGCTGATCGGTTTGGTCGCCTATCCCATCGGCGTGTCGCTCTGGATCAGTTTGCACCGATACAACCTTCGCCGTCCGGGGCAGTTTGATTTCGTCGGCTTGGGCAATTACATCAAGATTTTAACCAGTTACGATTTCTGGCATTCGCTCCGCGTCACGCTCTATTTCGCGGGCGCGTCGGTCGGACTGGTGATTGTGATCGCTCTCGGCATTGCGCTGTTGTTCAACCAGAAGTTCATCGGGCGCGGCGTGGCGCGATCGCTGTTGCTGATTCCGTGGGCGGTGCCGGGCGTTGTCAACGGATTGATGTGGGTAGGGTTGCTGGAGACGAACGGGCAATTTAACAAGATTCTCGGCGACTGCGTAAATCTGTGGAACTGGCTGACCGGTTGGGAGATAAACTACATCGGCATGGCGTCGCCGATCGTGGCGCTGAACGCCGCCATTGCCGCCCACGTCTGGCGCAGCGTTCCGTTTGCGTGCATCATCTTTCTCGCGGCGCTGCAAGCGATTCCTGCCGAGCAGTATCGCGCCGCACGTGTCGACGGCGCCGACGGGTGGTCTCGCTTCCGCTTTATCACGTTGCCGTGGCTGTCGCACCCGATCATGATTGTCGCCATATTCGAGACCATGAACGGCTTTCGCGCCTTCGATCTCATCTTTACGCTCACCGGGGGCGGGCCCGGAGACGCCACTTACGTGATCGCGTGGCAGACGTACAAGGAGGCGTTCGCTCGACTCAACTTCGGCGGGGCAAACGCCTACTCCTATCTTATCACGTTGATTACGATGGGGTTGGCGATTGTGTATATTCGGCTGCTGTATCGTCGCGGTACGGTGGGCGGGTAGGATGAATGGATCAAATCAGTGACATGAAGCCGGTTTGATGCCGGGAGAGAAACCGAGTTTTGAGGAAAAACGGGATTTCTATCGCACTCATTATCCATTCGCTTGATGGTTTCAACAAATGCCAAATACTTGGCGAATGAACCGTTTATACTTTGCGCTGCCGAGAATTGCGTGTTTTCAAGCATCTAGTCCGTAGGTGCGGTTTCCAACCGCCCCTACCGGGAACACATGTCGCGACCTGGAGATCGCTCCTACAAAAAGACGCAGTTTCTAACAGCATGGAGTATAGACAATAAATTTTTGAAAGAATAAAGAGACGAATCGCTATGGCTGATTCCACAGTCCACAAAATCAAACCTGCTGGACGACATCTCTTGACCATCGGTCGCGATCTGATTCAGGATAATTATGCGGCAGTTGTCGAGTTGGTCAAAAACGCATACGATGCCGATTCCCTTGATGTACAAGTGGAATTCACCGCGTCTCCCGATAGTGGCGGGTATACGATTGTTGTCTCCGATCATGGCCATGGCATGTCACGGGACGATGTGGTCAATAGGTGGATGGTGCCATCAACCCAAGATAAATTTGACAGGCGCAAGAGTCCTTCCGGAAGGACGATGCAGGGAAGCAAGGGGATAGGGAGGTATGCGGCGTCCATTCTCGGTACGAATTTGCTTCTCGAAACTGTCCTCGCGGGTGAAAAAACTACGGCGTATTTTGTATGGGAAGACTTTGAGTCCGCCGAGTATCTGGATGATGTGGAGATAAGCCTTGAAACGACAGAGGTTTCCGAACCGTCTGGTACAAGGTTAACCATCAACGGAGATGATCGACTTCGTGGGGAATGGGACCATGGACGTTTCGAGAAACTCCAATTTGAACTCAAGAAGTTGAAATCGCCTGTCGATTCCGTGTTCAAGGATGACGAATTTCGTATCGGCTTGAGGATTAGCGGTTTTCCCGGCGTGGAGGACATTGATGAAGTCATCGATCCCTACCTGCTTTTCGATCTCTACGACTACAGGATTTCGGGTAAAATAGGAGGCGATGGCAAAGGCATAATAACATATTCCTCGCAGAAAGCCCGCAACATCGCCGACGAGCGCATCGACTTTGATATAAGGCGGGATGTGCCGATTGATTTTAATACGTTAATCCGCTCCGGGGATTTCGAGATTGATGTCCGAGCGTTTGACCGCGATAACGATGCCATTGAATCCCTCATCGGACGCGGGCTCAGAGAGGAATCGGGCAACTATGTCGGGAAAAATCAGGCTCGACAACTTCTCAACGCCTACAACGGCATCGGCGTTTATCGAAACGGCTTTCGCATCCGACCGCTCGGCGATGCCGACTTTGACTGGCTCAAGTTGAACGCGCGACGCGTCCAGAACCCTTCACTCCATCTCGGGAACAATCAGGTGATTGGATATGTGCATATAGATTCGGTTGAATTGTCCGGCTTGGAGGAAAAAAGCGCTCGGGACGGTCTCAAGGAGAATGCGGCGTATAATCGGTTGAAGGAGGTCACGCTGGCGGTTATCGGGCAACTGGAGAGGCGGCGTTATGAATACAGAAGAAAGGCGGGGTTGAGCAAGCCTGCTATCAAGGTGGAACGGGAGTTGAAGCGCCTGTTTTCGTTTGACGATTTGGAACGGGATATAAAAATGCAACTCATTGAAGCCGGGTGCGACCAACCGACCATTGACCGAATCTCTGAACTCTTTGGTAACGCGGAAAAAGTTAAGGACAAGGAGGCGTATGAAATCCAGCAGGCGTTTAGGGTTTGTCAAGGGCAAGCCACGCTGGGTAAAATCATTAACGTAATTGTACATGAGGGCAGACAACCGCTCAGTTACTTCCGCAACTGCATCCCGCATTTCAGGTACTGGTATGAATCGTATCAGAAAACCCAGGATTTGGAAAAACTTCAGCGCGTTCTGTCGATTGCGGGGGACATTGAGGAAAATATGGAGTTCTTCGTGACATTGTTCGGCAGACTCGATCCTCTGTCCGCGGGAAAGCGCGCGGTAAAAAAACCTCTGGATTTGAAGAACACGATACGGAACACTCTTGCGGTATTTGAGAACGAGATGAAATCTGCCGGTGTATCTGCCGAAGTCATAGGCGCTGACAGTTTCAAACTCTCGGCTTGGTCTCAGGACATCTACACTATTTTCACAAATCTTATTGACAACAGTCTCTATTGGATGAGTCAGAAAAGCGGTCCCACACGACATATCACTATTGAAATTCTGACGGATGAGGACTCTTTGAGTCATATCGACTATCGCGATACTGGTCCTGGCATTGAACCCAATCTCATTGAAAGCGAAGTCATCTTTGAGCCCCAGTTTTCCACCAAACCGGAGGGAACGGGGCTGGGATTGGCGATAGCCTCTGAAGCCGCCGAACGAAACGGTCTTGAGTTGAAAGCCTTTGATTCGGACGAAGGCGCCTATTTTAGACTTCAGCCCAGAACCTACAATCAGTAGAGAGTACGATGAAAATATTGCTTGTTGAAGATTTACAGGTACAACAGCGTGCATTTGAAAATGCCGTAAATGTCCTCAACGATAAGAACGACGTGAGGATTGAATGCGACATAGTAAAAGATGTTGGCGGAGCAGTGAAGGCAATAGATGGTTCTTATGACGGGGCAATTATTGATCTGCGGTTGGGTGACGATGAAGACGGTGGAAACGAAATTGTTCGTCAGCTTGGTGATGCGTTTACCAGAATACCAATTATCTTTGTAACAGGCTATGTTGAATCCGTGGACGATCATCCATCGGTCATCAGGAAACGCGGTCGCGACGATGGCACTTACGAATCCGATCTTCTGTTGTTTAAGGAAATATATGATACAGGCCTTACCCGCATTATGGGAGGGCGAGGAGATATTGAAAAACATCTAACCGAGGTCTTTCTCAAGAATCTTCTTCCACAGATAGCAACGTGGGTGTCCTATGCAAAAGAAAAACCAATTCGAGCCAAAAATGCTCTCCTCCGATATGCCCTGAATCACTTGTTTCAACTGCTTGAGGAGGGTGACGAACGGTGTTATCCAGAAGAGGTCTACCTCCATCCACCGTTGTCTGCCGATATCACAACAGGGAGTATCGTGAAAGAAAAGACACATGATAAATGGCATGTTGTCTTGAGTCCAGCCTGTGATCTTGTTGTTCATGGGGACAATGGAAGCTTCAAAACAGATCGCATTCTTGTCGCCAATATTGAAGAGGAACGCAGCGTTGTGAACAACGCACTAAGGCGCATTAAGAAACTGGATGATCGTGAAGAATTGGAAAAAAAACTCAGGGAGGTTTCAAATAACAATCACACGTTTTACTATCACTGGTTGCCGAGAACTGACTTTTTTGCGGGTGGGTTTCTCAATTTTAGAAAATTAGAAACTCTAAGAAAAAGGGAATTTAACAGTAAATTTGAAGCGCCTGAAATTCAAATTTCACCCCCTTTTATCAAGGATATTGTAGCGCGCTTTTCTTCATTTTACGCACGCCAAGGGCAACCGGATATTGACAGCGGCGATTTTGTCGCTCGTTATGCTGCGCCGCAATAGGAACAAGTTGATTCGTCATCGTGTCACGGTATTTACATAGGCCATGCAGATGCTACTACAAACCGTTCCCCGCATCGAGTCATTACGCGTGAAAAATTACCGCTCTTTGCGGGATGTGCAACTACGAAATATAACGCCATTATCTGTTTTCTTGGGCCCGAATGGGAGCGGAAAATCTGCGTTGCTTGATGTATTCGCATTCTTGACAGAGTGTTTCACGGTCGGACTCCGCCATGCTTGGGACAAGAGAGGCCGGTTTAGGCATCTGCGAACACGCGGGAGTAATGGGGCGATTGAATTTGAGTTGAAGTATCGTGAGAAACCAAGCACGCCGCTCATCACCTACCATTTACGCATTGAAGAAGGACCAAAGGGAGCTTTTGTTGATTCCGAATGGATGGGTTGGCGGCGCGGTAGTCGGGGAAGATTGTTTCGATTCCTTGATTTTCGACAAGGCTCGGGGTGTGTTGCCTCAGGTGAAATGCCGGATGAGAACGACACGCGAATTCATGAGCGGCTTGGTGATGCGTCAATGCTTGCTGTCAGTACACTTGGACAGTTGGCACGACATCCATGTGTAAGTGCGCTTCGTCGGTTTATCACTAATTGGCATCTCGCCTATCTTTCTGCAGATGCCACGCGCGGCGTTGCCGAAGCGGGACCGCAGGAGCGTCTTTCAAGAACGGGAGACAATCTGCCGAATGTTATCCAATATCTGAAAGAAAAACACCCGAGGCGTTTGCGGAAGATTCTCTCAGCGCTGTCAAATCAGGTGCCACAACTAGAAAAAGTTGACGCCGAACTGATGACGGATGGTCGCTTGTTATTAGAGATAAAAGACGCGCCGTTTGAGGAACCCATATTGGCTAAGTTTGCCTCGGATGGTACATTAAAGTTGCTTTCATATCTGATGCTATTACATGATCCCGAACCTCCTCAGTTAATCGGCATTGAAGAACCCGAGAACTACATACATCCAAGATTGCTCAATGGTTTAACGGAAGAGTGCCGTATGGCATCAGAGTGGTCTCAGCTCATGATTACGACTCATTCCCCCTATTTTATCGACGAACTTCACGCCGACGAAGTGTGGGTATTATACCGGGATCAACACGGATTTACAGTTTGCAAACGCGCGGCGGATATGCGCGGAATTAATGAATTTATAGAGACTGGGGGAAAACTAGGACACCTCTGGATGGAGGGATTTTTTGATTGTGGTGATCCGTTGACCAATTCGGGCGGTCCAAAGGGGTAAAAATCTTGCAAATTGAATTTTTCCTTGAGGAGCCTTCCGCTGAAGTCGCATTAAAGGCAATTCTGCCCAAGATTATATCGGACAATGTCAGTCGGTACTTCTATGTCTTCCGAGGCAAACACCATTTGCTTGGGAATCTGTCCTCGCGCTTGAAGGGCTACCGCCATAGAATGCGTGACGACCTGCGAATCATGGTCTTGATTGATGAAGATCGGCAAGATTGTTTGAAACTGAAGGCAACTTTAGAGAAAATCGCACGTGAAGCCAGCAATTCTCAATTTGAATCTGTCGAGTGATTGTGTCTAGTGGAGATTGTATAGACAGCGGAGGAATCGCCCCTGATTTTTAGCATAAGGAAGATTGGAAGGCGGGAAGACGGGAAGGGTGAAAATTTTCCGATTACGCATACCCCAAGCCAGATGGATACATAAACCCCGCTGGATTCCCCAATACCGTTGGTCGCAGTGTTGGGTTTTACTACGATTTTGGGGGCTTTTAGCGGTATCGGTATCTGGGCGCGGTTATCTTGTGGACGGGTCGTTCTTGATGAGCCGTTCAACCCAACCTACGGATTATGGCTTGAAGCCGCTTTGATTCCGGGATTCCGGAAAGAAACCGAGTTTTGAGGAAAAAACTCGGTTTCAGTCTTGCGTTGTCCGTAATGAGTAGGGAATAACGATCGTTATTCCCTACGAATTTGTCATTATCAAGGGGTATATCCGTGATTGGACGGATTGTCTTATACGGGCTGGTCGTTTTAGCCACGCTCTACATCGTAGCGCCGTTTCTTTGGGTTGTGTCTGTCAGCTTCATGCACGAACGCGAAGCCAATCAGCGCCATTGGTTGCCGCGCGAGCCTACGCTTGGAAATTATGCCACGTACTTCGATGTGAAGGGTCGCAGCGCCGAGGTTGGCGCGTCGACTGCCCGTCAATTTCCGCGTGCGATTGCCAACAGTCTCATCATCGGGTTCTCCGTGATGTTGATCAACCTGGTATTCGGCTCGCTTGCGGCGTATGGCTTGGCTCGCGTCAACTTTCGCGGGAGCCTTATGCTGCTACTGTTCTATCTCGGATCGCGAAGCGTGCCGGGCGTGGCGATCATGATCCCGATGTACCTCACGGTGCGCAGTTACGGTTTGCTTGACACGCATCTGGCGGTGATCCTGGCGCACGCGACCTTCACGCTGCCGTTTACAATCTGGATACTCAAGGGCTATTTTCAGACGATACCGCTCGACTTGGAGCGCGCGGCGCGGGTGGATGGGTGCTCGCGTCTTGCGGCACTCGTGCGCGTGTTCCTTCCTGTCACCGTGCCCGGCATGGTTGCCGTGGGGATTTTCGCGTTCATTGCGTCTTGGGGTGAATTTCTGTTCGCGCTCCTCTTCACTTCGACAATGGGATCGAAGCCTGTCACCGTCCTGGCGTCCGATTTTGCTCAAGAATTGGCAACTCCGTTTCCGCTCATCGCGGCGGGCGGTGTGTTGGTGGTATTGCTGCCGATTGTTTTGGCTTTTATTTTCCAACGATTCATAATTCACGGTATCGCGGGTTCCGTCAAAGGTTAAAACGGGAATGGCAATGTGCATCCAAGAATCAAGCGTATTGAGGGAGGTATCCTAATCCCGTGGCAAAAGTTACGCTTGAGCGCCTGACGAAGACCTTCGGCGATGTCGTCGCCATAGATAACCTATCGCTGGAAATCGCGGATCGCGAGTTTTTGACGCTGCTCGGACCATCGGGCTGCGGCAAAACGACGACGCTGAACATCATCGCGGGGCTGGAGACACCGACGAGCGGAAGGGTCCTGTTTGACGCGGACGATGTGACAGACATGCCGCCAGAGCGCCGGGACGTGGCGATGGTGTTTCAGAGTTACGCGCTGTATCCGCACATGCGAGTTTTTGACAACATCGCATTCGGGCTGCGGATGCGCCGTACGCCACCGGCCGAGGTTGAACGGCGCGTGAGAGAGGTCGCCGAGGCGATGGAGATTGCTCACCTCCTTCAGCGGAAGCCGCGCCAACTCAGCGGCGGTCAGCGTCAGCGGGTGGCGTTGGCGCGCGCCATTGTGAGAGATCCGCGCATGTTTCTGCTTGATGAGCCGCTCTCGAATCTTGACGCGAAGTTGCGCGTCAGCATGCGTACCGAGATAAAACGCCTTCACGCGGAGCTCGAAAAGACGTTTGTCTACGTTACGCACGACCAAGCGGAATCCCTTATCTTGTCGGACCGCATCGCCATACTCAATAATGGTCTGCTACAACAACTCGGCACGCCGAACGAAATCTACAACAAGCCTGCCAACGCTTTTGTGGCGGGCTTCGTCGGCAGTCCGCCCATGAATTTCTTTGACGGGCAGCTGAGAACTCTTGGCGATGGACGATGGCAGGTTTTGGGCGATGGATTCGCTTGCGAAATTAGCCCGGAGCGCGTGTCTCGATTGGCGAACGGTTCGCCTGCCGAGGTGCAACTCGGCGTTCGGGCGGAAGATATCGAAGCGCGTCCGAAAGAGGCGCCGACCGCCGCCGCGACGGTCGCGGTGCTTGAACCGCTAGGCAGCGATCTATTCCTGACGTTGGATTTGAACGGCGCCACCTTTAAGGCGCGTACCCATCCGGACGCGGAGTTCAGGCGCGGCGACCGCGTTGATGTACGATTTGCTCCGAACAAGGTCCATCTGTTTGATCGCGCGTCGGGGAATGCGTTGTTGCAGTAGGAGGCGCGTCGCGCTCCACTAGGTTGGGGAACCCGAGCCCTACGCGGATTTGCATTGTGTGGGTCGGGGGACCCGACCCCTACGACGGATTTGCCTTCTATGGGTTGGGGAACCCAACCCCTACGGAGAGTCTTGCGTTTGTGCATTCCCCTTGAGTGTCTTATAGCGATGAATGCCAACACAACCTGGCGAAATCAGATAAACTCTGACGTGAATTAGTCCTCAATTATCCATCCTGACCGTCTCGCCCATTTGCCATGAACCGCCGAAAGTTTATTAAACTGTCGTCGCTCGCGCTCGCGGGCGCACTCACCCCGTCATGCGATCAGAAATCCGCCAAGCCGCGCCCGCAATCCTACGACATATCGATCAAATCCGACATGCAGGCGGGGCATCTGATTCTGGACAGCGCCGCTTTCCAAACGGGGAACACGTTCTCCACGGATTATCTTGTCGTGGGGGGCGGCATCTCCGGGCTGGCGGCGGCATGTCAACTCAGGGATAGAGACTTCATCTTGTGCGAACTGTCGGCGCAACTCGGCGGCACTTCGGGGAGTGAATCTCACGGCGGAGAGGTCTTCTCCCAAGGGGCGCATTACGAACTGGCGTACCCAAACTATTACGGGGTCGAAACCTTAAACTTTCTTGATGAACTTGGAATAATTCGCTACGATAATCTGGTTGACGCCTGGAATTTTGTTGACCGGCAGTACTTGATTGACGCCGATCGAGAGAGCCAAACCCTTACCTCAAACGGGTTTCGGGAGGAACTCCTTGAACCGGGGCAACTCAAAGATAATTTCCTAAAACTGACGCTTCCCTATCTGGGCGAGATGAAGTTGCCGACGCGAATTATTCGTGAAGATTTGCGGTCGCTTGACGAGATAAGTTTTTACCACTTTCTCCAGCGTAATTTAAGGCTAACCCCATCCTTCAAACAGGGTATCGACTACCAGATGAGGGATGACTACGGCGCCGACGCGGAGGCTGTGTCCGCGCTTGCCGGAATCCACTACTACGCTTGCAGGCCTTACTACACGCAATCCGTAGAACTGTTTTCGCCGCCGGAGGGAAACTTCTACTTTGTCAACAAGATGGCGGCGACGCTGCCCCGCGAAAGGATTAAGACGAATCACTTGGCGCGACGTGTCCAGCGGGATGGGAACGGTTTCGAGGTTCTTGTAATGGATATTGAGAACACCAGGATTGATCGATACCTTGCAAAAAATGTCATCTACGCCGGGGGAAAGCATGCGCTAAAGTATGTGTTTCCTTCCGACGCCCATCTTTTTCAAGGCAATGTGTATGCGCCTTGGCTGGTGGTGAACATCGTTCTTAAGGACAATCTCCGAGCGGAGGCGTTTTGGCAAAATGAGTTATTGGGACAGAATCCGACCTTCATGGGGTTCGTTGACAGCGCCTCTCAACCTCGAGCGAGTGAAGCGCGGGTGTTTACGGCATACTACTGCTTCAGTCCCGATCAGAGACCGTATCTTGCGAACATTAAGCGTAACGCCCAGGCGATTGTCCATAAGACGCTAGAGACGATTAACCTATATTTTGATTGTGAGGTGAGCGCTCTCGTCGAGAAGGTTTACGTCAAAGCGCTTGGACACGCGATGCCGGTTCCGAAACCTCATTACTTGTTCAGCGATAAGAACGCGTATCGGCGCGAGCCTAACCTCGTGTATGCCGGGGTTGACAATAGCCGATTGCCGTTGCTCTTTGAAGCTTTGGACAGTGGCATTCAAGCTGTCAAGGAACTTGATAGCCTGTGAGTTGGTGGTGGGGTGTTCGTCATAGTCGGGGCAAGATGCCCCTCCCACGGTAGTTCCCCTCCCACGGAGGTGTTTCCTTCCCACGGTAGTGTTCCCTTCCGCGTGGTGTCCTCTCTGACGGTGGGTGTTCGTCATGGTCGGGGCAGGATGCCCCTCCCACGGAGGTGTTTCCTTCTACGTGGTGTTCTCTCCGACGGTGGGTGTTCGTCATAGTGTCGGGGCAGGATGCCCCTCCCACGGTAGTGATTGTAGGGTGGGCACTGCCCACCGTCAACGTGGTCACGTTGCGCGCCAGGGGAGCCAACCATTTATCCCAAACTAATCGGAATGGTGGGCAGTGCCCACCCTACAACTACCGCCAGACGCTTGAAAATACACAATTTCCAGCGGTGTGTAGTATAGGGTTAGAAGCGGGTCATGAGGGAGATGCGATTGCTGGCGCCAAGTTCCTCATTGCCGAGGTATGCGTAGTCAACGGAGAAGGCGGCGCCTGTCAGGAACGATAGTTTCAGCCCGGCTCCGGCGGTCATAAGGCGAGTCGTTGTCACGCCTTTTCGCTCCTGCACGCCGATTCTCAACGCGAGCAACTTCGCGAATACGTACTCGGCGCCGTACCGCATTTCGAATGAATACAGGCTGTCGGTGTCAACCGTTAGCAGTAGCCGGCTATTTAGCGCGGCGGCGTCTATGCCGTAAGAAATACCGATTTTGAAGTTGGGGTTTATCGTGTCCGTGTTTGACGCTTGCCCCGGTTCGTCCGACGGGGTGTTCCAGTAAAGTTTGGTTTTGAAGAAATCTTGCGCCACAACACCAACCGATAGTTGATTGGCTTTGTCGCGATTGGATCTCCAAAGAACCCCAAAGTCGCCGCCAAAGCCGATGGCATTGAAGTTTTGGAGCGTCGACATGTAGATTAGCTTGGCATTTGCCCCCGCAAGCAAGTTCCACCTCTCTGGGCCAATCCTCGTCCCATACGATAGGATGAAGGCGTTGTCCGTATTGCTAAAGGTGCGCTCAATTTTGGGGCGATTTCCGGGGCCAACGCCGCCGGAGGGGATGGGCAGATTGGTGAACGGAATATCATCCACACCCACCCTTAGCCAACTAAGACCAACGGAGGTGTGTTCGCCGAAGGGCTGAACATAGTTGACGAAGTCGTAACTGTTCAAGTCGCCAAGGCTGGAGTGCATGAACGAGATTTCGGAGTGGCGCAAGTGTCCGAGCCCCGCGGGATTCCAGTATGCCGCTGTCGAGTCGTCGGAAATCGCGGCAAAACTGCCTCCCATTCCCAGTGGGCGCGCCCCGACACCGAGCGTCAAAAACTCACCGGCGTATTTGGTGGCGGCATCGGAGAACGGTGAGCAAAGGAGGAGGAGAATGAATGCCAGGCTGACGCCGCACAGGACGCGCGGATTGAAGGATGGCTTCCCAGTCCAATTCTGTTTGATTAAGGGGCGTTTTTTCTTGATTGAAGGCATATATCAGAAGTTAATACATTCTATATGTTACAGTCGATTTGAGACGATCAATCGAACAAATAGTGAGTAGGATTTTCTATCGCACTCATTATCCATTCGCTTGATTGTCGCGACCTTGAGATCGCTCCTACAAGGATTGCAATATCGGTGCGGTTGGAAACCGCACCTACGGGGGCCGCGGGGATTTCTATCGCACTCATTATCCATTCGTTTGATTGTCGCGACCTGGAGATCGCTCCTACAAGGGTTGAAATGTCAGTGCGGTTGGAAACCGCACCTACGGGGGCCGCGGGGATTTCTATCGCACTCATTATCCATTCGTTTGATTGTCGCGACCTTGAGATCGCTCCTACAAGGATTGCAATATCGGTGCGGTTGGAAACCGCACCTACGGGGCCGCGGGGATTTCTATCGCACTCATTATCCATTCGTTTGATTGTCGCGACCTTGAGATCGCTCCTACGCTACAAAAGACGCAGTTTCTAACTGCGTGGAGTATAGATACAGCTATTTAAGCTTCATCATTTTGATGATTTCGGTGAGGGGTTTCTCGTCGGCTTTCTCGATGCGAATCTTGCCGTAGTAGACACCGTTCGCGATCTCTTCGTCATTCCGATCACGCCCGTCCCAGGGAATCATCATGAATCCGGCGGTCGCCACCTCGGTGAATTCCTGCACCAATCTTCCGGACATACTGTAAATCTTGACGTTGACCTCATCCGCCTCGCCGGTCAGTTCACAGGTGATGGTCGTTTCATCGGTGAACGGGTTGGGATAGTTTGTGGCGTTTAGCAGTTGCAGGAGTTTGTGGACGCGAAACTCAATCTCTTTCTCGGTCTCATTTCCCTCAAGATCACTCGTCGAGAGTCGGATTTGATAAGTATCCGGATCAAGGTTCGGAGGTCTATAGTTCAGAACAACTTGATTGGAGCCGGGTTGATGGCTCAACCGATACTCCATCTCCGATATCGGAGAAGTATCCTGATTGCGAATCATTTCCATGCGAATCGGGCGCGTGATGTAGTCAATCCCGGTGTTGTCCGTTAGTGTGGCTTGTATGAGCGGATTGGCGGAGACCGGATCGCCGTCCACGAAGTTCTGTTCGCCAACGGTCAACTGGATATCCGGAGGAATGACATCGTCGCTTCGCATCAATGTGAATGGGCCAAGGATCGGCGCTTCGGCGCGCACTCGTCCGACCTCTCTGGTTTCAAAGGTGAAACTGTCGCCGGCTTCAAACATCCAGCGTCCTTGGGAAAGTTTAAGCGCTAACCCGAACTCGGGATACCGAAATTCTTCACCAACCACTCCCAGAAGCGGATTGCCGTTTCGCGACAGGATTCCGGTTTCTTGACCTTCTATCCGGAAGCGTTCCGGATCGATGAACAGGATGACCCATCGGTCTCGCGGCATGTTCGATCCCGGCGCCAGGCGCAGGTATTGCAGGGTTCCCGTTCCTCTGTTTTCCTCAAGGTAGGAGACGGCGTAAAACGACGGATCTCCGCTGACGTCGTCTTGGATGATGTCGAAGGTGAGAACATCGCCAAATCGGAAATCCCTCGCGTCATACTCAATGTCAATGGCGATCCCGTCCTCGAACAGGGGCGGATCTTGCGGGAATCCCACGTAGCGATCTTCGGCAAGCGTCTTTAGGGGCGCGGCGTTTTCGCCGACCAACAAGCGGTACGTTGTCGCCGATCTAAAGAGCAGTACCCATCGCCCAATGGTCGTTCCCGCCGGATCGGGGCGCACGTTCAAGAGACCGCCGCCCCCGAAATTCGATGACGTTACGTTTGCGATTGTCGGCTGTACCTCAATGGAGCCGTTGGCAGCGGTAACCAGATTGGAGGCGAGACGCGTCCATTTCCCCAGCCTCTCGACCCATAGATACGCGCCGATCTCTTTTGCCCGTTGTTCGGCGCCGGCGTTGATTGCCGTAATCTGCTCGCGTGAGAACGCGCCGAGATCCACCGCGTAATCGTCATCATCATCCAATTTTCCGAATAACTCCTCGCCAATCTCACGCTTGAGCGTATCAAGATCAAATCGCAGTTCGACAGTCACGGGTTGGTTCGGTTGCGCGTTGGGTTCCGCGTCCTTTATTGTCACGTTGTAAGCGACGGCATCGCTCCCGTTTGGCAAGGCGACGGGTTCCAAGGCGGTTTGCCGAAGGAGTCGAGGGTAATCCCGCTCTGTCATTTCCTTAATCGTCAACACCGCCGGTTGGGACACAAGATTCCCCGGCAATCGAAAATCGATAACGCCATCGTGGCTGAAAACCCGTTTGGCGGCTTTTCCGATTAGGGTATCGCGAACTCGGACAATTCGCTGTCCCAGGTTGTCTTCTTCGTCCCCTTCTCGCACTTGTCCATTTGATGACGCGTCCGGATCGGATACCGGATCGATCCAAGCGAAGATTTCGTGGTCTCCGATCGGCAACTCATGCCGGAGCGTGGCGGTTGCAAGCCAGTTGATATTCAGCGGATCGGCATGAAAGGCGCGCGGTTGCGACTGCGCTTCGCCTTGAGAGATTGGCGTTTTGTGGATTTCGAGCGGATCGCGGCGCAGCCAAACGTCGGGTGTTATGTCAACTTGACCAAGCCGCCTGGCGTCGGAATCCACCAGATTGTCGTTGTTCAGATCCGGGTTGCCATCAAAGAAGACGACCTGCACGGCGTCTTTCAATTCGACGTTCTCGACTTGCTGAATATCGGCGTTGAGCGTCCAAGCGTCAATTTCAGGCGAATACCTGTAATAGATAAGCGCCTCTTTCGAGAACACCTCAAGGCCTACGTGCGTGAGATTCGGAAAAACCACGGGGCGATAACTCAACGCTTCGGAGAAGATGACGTTGCCATCAATATCGGTGACTTCGATGTCGTAGCGAACAGCGGCGCGGTTGGCAGCAAGCAGCAGTGGCGAAGATACGGTGTACCAACCATTTCCGCGCGATTGATCGGGAATCATGATTGTCGTTTCCCAGTTGCGAGTCTTGGGATTTCGCCAGTTGAGGAGGATCTTTTTGATGCCTCGGTTGCCGAGTTCATCGGAAACCTGCGCGGAGATGCGAAAAGAGGTTTCGTCAATGACTTCGGGTTGAACGTCCAGAATCTTGGGTTCCAACACGCTGAGGGAGGCGCCGCCGACTGCGATATGCGTGGAACTTTCGGCGTAGTATTCGACATGCGCGGCGCCGGAATTGATGTTGTCGGGAACGGTGACGACAAGCGCCGGAAAACTTCCGTTGGTGACCCGCGCTTCCTCCGTGACGACGACATCTCCGGTGTAAAATTGAACTTCGCCATGTTCACCCTGCCCGGTTGCATACGTACCGGGGAAAATAGCCTTGACTTGCAGCCTGCCATTAAAGTCCGATGTCGGTGTGAACTGTTTACTCTTCAGTCGAGGATCGTAAACAACGTCCAGTATCTGACCGGCGGCGATTTCGACGCTACCGCCGGGGACAACGGTTTTTGATTTGACTATGGGCTGTATTTCGTAATCCGCCATCGCCAAATTCATGGCGGGATCGCCGAAGAGGGTGTAGCCCATCATCACTTCGATATTGCTGGTCACGCCTCTATTGATCAGCAACTCCACTTTTGTATCAAAACTTAGGGCGCCGAGTTGTCGCTCGTTGCGCTTAAACAGGTGATCGAAAATAATTCGGTTCAGGGCATCGTTGCCGCTGCCGTAGGTCAAGCGCGTGGCGCTGAGCATTCCGATAATGCCGCCTTTCTCTTTCCGCAGCAGTTTTTCCGCCATACTGGGTTCGCCGGGCTTATCGAAATAACCGTTATAACAACTCAAGACGAGCATGAACGGGATATGAGGCGTCGGTTCGACAAGATCGACGGAAACGTTGCCGAAGATGTTCTCATGCGCCCAAACAATTCTGCCCCCGTGACCGGCATATTGAGCAAGCACACCGCCCTTGCTCAGCGCTTCGATTATGCGTTCCTTGGCGAGGTGTTTCGGGAGTGTGTCGGGATAATCTTCGGGATTCGCCTCCACCAGATCGATGATGTCTTCAAGAAAGATTTCCGTTGTCTCATAACCCAAAAGCGTGTGGCTCTGAGCAATTTCGTTCAAGCTCTTCTTGAAAATGAAATCACCGGAATTATTGACTTCGTCGTCGGCAACGGAGATAATCTGGCGCCGCCAACTTCCGTTAGGCCGTTTATCTTCGTAATTGATTATTTTGTCAACGATTTCGGTCGCCTCGGCCAGGGTTTCGGCGCTCAGGCGTCCGATATAAAAATCAGTGAGTTCGTCCAATCCGCTTACCGTGGCGTACCAATGATCAGCGGAAGTACGCCCGTAGGAGCTCGTCCAGATGTAGTGGGGCGGGATATAGCCGAGGTCTTCGGGGGCTTCGGGATAGAGTTCTTCGTCTACGCCGAGAAAATCGTAGGTGCCGTCCCCCATAATTACCACGTGGGAAAGCGCCGGCGGTTCCCAATTTTGGTAAGCGTAGGCCAGAAAACGCTTGATGGCTTTCGGATCCACCATGCCTTTCCCAAAGTTGTCGTAGACCTCGGTGACATCGACCACTTTGACGCGAAATCCGCCGCCCCGCGATGCGGAACGCCATTGCGCCAGCCGTTTGGACGGCTCAAGGAATATGGGGTGAGTGATAATCAGGTAATCCGCTCCGTTGGAAGGCGAAAGCAACTCGCTAACCGGAACCGCTTCGACACGAACCGGCTCGCGAACACCGGCGGATGAAACGGCGATGAATCGGGCATCGTGCGTGTCCGGCACCTGAAAGGTCGCGTCGTAGGCGACTCGAGGCACATCAAGGCGCGGCGCGTCGATATCTTCAGCCCCTCCGGCGGCATTGACGCGCAAGATGGCGCGCAGACGGTCGCGTTCGGTCAAATCCAAATCGGTACGGGTGACGGTCGGATTCTTTAGCTTGGAAATAAGGACGGCGCCATCGTGTTCGAACACTTCCACATTGGGCGTCAGAAAAGCTTGAACCGTGTATTCCAAGTTGCGGCGCTTGCGGACGGCATAAGGTTCGTCGCTGGCGGGAGATGAAAAGTCAAGATAGTCGTTGACTGCCTTCAACAGGCGGGTGTATTCCACATCAAACGAGTTTACGTAGACGTGGTAGGGGTATCGAGTCGTGTCGTCTTCTATCGTCGTGTCAACGCGAGTAAGGGTTAACGTGTTCCAATCGCCACGCGTAATGTCGTTTAGATTGTCCCATACGCGCAGCGTTTTCTCTACGGTGATTGCGTTTTGACGCCGCCATTGCGCATTGTCGATTCGAACCCCGTTGACAGATGTCAGAATCTCGTGGCTTGCCGGGGTGCCGCCTTGCAGCACAACCCGAATATTTGGTTGGATAAAACTCCGAGCGAGGTCGTAGAGCGGAAATTCGAGGTTCATTTCGTTGAAATCGCCGGCGTTTCTGATCCCATCCCAGTACCAGAAATCGAGGGCGTCAAACCAGCCGTGTTTGTCGTCGGGTGACACATCTGCCGGGAAGCGGTGTTCGAGGTTGCTCGTCAGCAAATCTTCTTCAAAGTGAATCTTGGAGCGGAATACCGGAATGACGGTTGCTGTCGGGTCGTCAGGGGTTGCGTCGATTTGCGAGACGCGCAGCCCCGGCTCGCGTTCCAAGCTCAGCCAATAGACATTCCAGTGCGTGTACCTATTGCGGGCATCCACGCCGAGAAATTCGATATAGTCTCCCGAATCGAAACTTCCATCCTCCTCGCCGTGAACGTAGATAGGCACCTGCTTATCGCCCGTCCCAAGATGGAGGTTGCGCACCGGCGCTTCTCGCAAATCGATTCCCCACTTCTTGACGAGATCGTCTCTTGTCAATCGATAGACGCCCGTCTCATCAACCAGAATTTTGTATCGAACCTCGTCGTCGACAACGGATGCCCGGGCTTGCGGCGCGGCAGGCGCGCGCACGGTCGTTTCTCCGGGGACGCGCCACGCCCTCGCGTCATCATAGTTTGCCAAGAGATGGCGGAACGCCCGCTCGAATGTTTCCGGTTCTTGAACCGTCGGGGCAGGAAACATCCGGTTTTGAGAACGCGACGTTCTACGGGTTGAAACGTCGTCGAGTTCCGTCGCGTGAAAATGCACGCGGACAGCCATGCGCGGATGGAGTCGAAGCGACCTTGACGCGGGGTTGTATTGGACGGGATGCAGCGCGAGACAGATCACGCGTTGGGATCGAATGTACCCCTCATATACGATTTCCGCGAGATTGGCGGGGAACATGCCGCCAGATCGATAGGCGTCGCCGTCTTCGCGCCACTCCTCAATAGGGGCTTGAATATGCTCATCGGACCAATCTCCGCCAATGCTTGACGCGAGGATGTCATTTTCGCGCGCGAGCGTTTGATGCGGAACTGGCGGGAGACGATGGTTCAGTCGCGTTTCATTTGACGCCCGCAGAACTTCTACAGAGAAACTCGCATCCGCGGGAACGCCGAGTAGAATCCGCGACACCGGAACGCGCGGGTTGCCCTGCTCGGAGGTAAAGCCGCATTCCCGATAGGATACCGACTGATACGTCACGCCGTTTCGCTCGACCGGTGTCACGCGCAGATCGGGGAGGTCAAATTCGACGGTGATGCCGTCAACATCGGAGCTGGCGGTGATACCTGCATACGACGGCGCGCCAAATAATGTGAAAAGGGCAAGGCTGACCCAGAGAATTGAAGGCAGGATTCGCGGCGCTGGAGGATTGACTATAGATCTTATTCCAAGCGTTTTTCTGCAACCTTGTGTCCATGAATCGTTACGATAGTTCATTCAGATGTTATACCGTTTTTGAATTGAAAATGAATTTTACAGTCTGCGGAGCGTCAGGTAAAGCGCGGCGCTTCCGTTGTATTACGCCGACCGATTTGAATGTTTGTCTTTTCTCATCTCGTTAGTGGATTTTCGGGTTCGTGTTCTTCATCTAATACGATTTCTAAATCGAAATGTCGCAGTCGATTCGAGGCGTGCCGTGAATTCCTTGTTTTCGAAGGGCACAAATCCGCGGTGGAAACACGATTATATTATAGCATAGGGGCATGGCATTGGGCATTAAAATGATTGTAACTGTTTGGGGATTCGTTGTCTGAACTGTGATTAAGTGATTACCATGGTTATCAGTCTTTAGTTGCCCGTCGTGTTTAGGGAACAACGATCGTTGTTCCCTACAGAGGCGCGTAAGTCGTTATGCCGATGCTGTGATGCATTGTAATCTAGTCTTGGAGGTTAAGCCATCGCGTCTCGTCGTTGGAGAGCTCAATTTGGAGCGCTTCAAGGGATGAAGCCAGTTCCTCGAGCGTGCATGGGCCAACGATCGGAAATGTCGGGAACGGTTGATGAATGACATAAGCCAGCGCTATCTGGATGGCGGTAAATCCCTTCCTGTGCCCCAATTCCCGCGCCCGTTTGAGCCTTTCAAAATTGTCGCGGTTATAGTACACCCGCACCATATCCTCGTCATCCCTATTTTCGGGGGTGAATTGCCCGCTGAAAAACCCTCTCGCTTGTGCCGACCAAGAAATCAACGGAAATTGGTTCTCCCGATGCCATCGCCGGGCTTCTTCCGTAACGGACAGAACGCCGTGCCACATCGCATCCATCGGAACGGCGAGGCTCAAGTTCGAGCTGCTGACCGCAAAACCGATCAACCCGTTTTGGGCGGCATACTCGTTTGCCTCTTGCATACGGAGATGTGTCCAGTTGGACGCGCCAAAAGCGTGAATTCTTCCGGATTCGATCTCCCGATTCAGGTAATCGACAATCGTGGCTACCGGAATTTGCGGATCGTCGCGATGGAGGAGGTAGAGATCGATATAATCCGTTTGTAATCGGTTGAGGCTTTCGTCCAGGTCGCACTCGATCTCCTGCGGATTTAGTCTCGGACGCGGCACTTGAGGCGTCGGGTGCGCGCCTTTGTCGATTAGATAAACTTCCGCGCGGTTGTCGCGCGTTTTCATCCAGGCGCCGATCACCTTTTCACTGTCGCCGCCGCCATAGGCGTGTGCCGTATCTATCGCATTCCCGCCTGCCGCGAAGAATTCGTCCAACAGCGATTCGCCCGTCATCTCCTTGCGCGGGGAGAACACCAGAGATCCGAGCACGATCCGCGAAATCGCTTTTGTTACACCTGGGATAGTTACATGTTCCATCTTTTTTCCTTCTTTAGTCGTCCGTCATGTGTAGGGAACAACGATCGTTGTTCCCTACAGAGGCGCGTAAGTCTTTATGCCGATGTTGTGATACATTGATACCGGGAAGAAACCGAGTTTTGAGGAAAAAACTCGGTTTCAACGTGGTTGATTATCAGTCTTTAGTTGTCCGTCATGTGTAGGGAACAACGATCGTTGTTCCCTACAGAGGCGCGTAAGTCTTTATGCCGATGCTGTGATACATTGATATCGGGAAGAAACCGAGTTTTGGGGAAAAAACTCGGTTTCAGGGCAAAACCCCGCCAATTTACGGGATTGGTCGCACGGCGGGGGCGCCGTGCTGTTCGCACCAAGCCGCAAGCGGGCTGTCGCCTCCGCCCGGATTGTAGCCTGGCGTTTTTTGGTAGGGTTCGCCGACCAGGTAGCGGGTGAGAGGGTCGAGTTTGTCTAACACATCCTGTGTCTGGGTGCGGTAGTCCATCGGCATCACCCAGCGGTAACCGTATCCGATCATGATGCCTTTTCGGATTCGGGTGGTCAGATTTGCGCCGCCCGCATGCCATGTGCGATTTTCAAAGAGCAGACAGTCGCCGGGTTTTAGGCTCGGCTCGACAAAATTGGCAGGGTCAACTTGACCTTCCGGTATTTTAATCCGTTCAACGAGATGGTTGCTGCCGGGGGCTACCAGCGTTGCGCCGGAGTTTGGCTCGCTGAGGTCGGTAAAGTAGTACCCGCATTTGAGTAGAATTCGCGGAACGCTGTTGCCCAGTACCTTGGTCGCGCTTGCGTAGTCGCGGTGCCATCCCGGCGATCGGGCGCTCTTCGGTGTGCCGGGCGGATCGGGGCGCTTATATATAAGGTGCGATGTCATTAAGTGCACATGGGCGCCAAGCAACTGAACGACAATGGAAAGAATTTTCTCATTCGTCACCAAGGGCACGAAGACATCGTCGATTGCGACACTGTTCCTGAAACTGTCGTACAGTTCGCTGTGACTTACCTGGCGGTTTTCGACTCTGTCGCTTGCCATGAGCCGGTCACCGGCTTCAACGAGTTTGCCGATAGCGGGCGGATCCAATGCCTCGCGCACAATGAGATATCCGTAGTCGTCAAAATGGCGTATCTCGTCTTCGGACAGCGGATGCCATTTCAAATCTATAGGTTTGTCGTTCGTTTCTGTCATTACCTGATTTTCTCCAAATTTGGCAAGGATTCTTGCAACTGTTTAATCTGTCGCGAGTCTGTCCATACCCAATATATCGGGGACCCCCTCCCACATAATAATCGAAGTTCCCGCATCGGGGCAAGATGCCCCTCCCACATAATAATCGGAGTTCCCACATCGGGGCAAGATGCCCCTCCCACGTAATAATCGAAGTTCCCACATAATAATCGGAGTTCCCACATCGGGGCAAGATGCTCCTCCCACATAATAATCGAAGTTCCCACATAATAATCAAGGCTCCCGCTATGTATATTATATCACACATGCCGCGAAAATGAACGCGTGAATTTTGGCGCGTAAGGATTTCGGGACGCCTCATAAAATTGCGAAGGGGTTGAGTTCAAGGTTGGGTGAAAGGCGCTTGTAATGCAGAGTAAATATTCTTGTTGACAGTTTTTGAGCCTTTAGGTAAAATGTTAAAGCATTATCTAGGCGATGATAATCTAGTTCGGTTGAGTTAGCAGGACCGTTGACTTCGACAAGGAGGACCGTCTATGAGGAATTTAGTTTTGTTCGGTGTAGCGGTAGCGAGCCTGGTTCTGTTGCCGTATGCGATTGGCGTGGCGCAGGATGGGGAAGACATACTGCTACGCGAAGACTTTGAGGGAAAGGAAAAAAAGGACACGTGGGAAGTCCTCGAGCGTGATGCCGGAAGCGATTACGGAGTCACTAAAGGATTCTTGAATGCGTTTGGGTCACTTCAATGGCAGTTCAGGATGCCGTTTACCAATCAGTTACCGCCAGGCCGCCTCACCGGCGCCGTGCAATTAGAGTTTAGATACCGGATTAGTAGAAGCAAAGACGATCAGAGTTTCTTGGTAGGCTTAGGTTGGAAAGACGGAGTTTTGGTAGAACGTGCCGCCACTGTTGCCCTTAACGCTGGAAATCTTGGAATAAATGATGACCTAGAGGGCACTGCGGCGAAGCAGGGCGATTGGCATAGCGTACGCCTGGCGCTGGGCAGGTTGAGCAATAATACCTACGAAGTCCATCTAAACGGAAGCCGTGTGGGATTTAACATTCCGGTTCAAAAAAAGGGAATTCATGTCGATAGCGTGTTGATGTGTACAAAACCCAACGCTCGCGGCAGTACAGGCGAATGGCAATTAGATGACATTCTGGTGTCCATCGTGCCGTTATCGGTTGAGCCGGTCGACAAACTTGCCACGACGTGGGCAAGATTGAAGTTGAGTCGATAACCGATTTCAGTATAGCTAACCCAGGGGAAACGCACCTGATTATTGGCATAAGGAAGATTGGAAGGATGGAAGACGGGAAGGGTGAAAAAGTTCCGTCCATTCATGCCTCAGACCAGATAGCCACGTAAAATCCGGTGGATTCGCCAATTTAGTGGTCGTAGTGTTGGGTTTCACTACGATTTTGGGGCTTTTGGCGGTACGGATTTTCTATCGGGATTAGTGACCGCTTTTGTGTTTTGGAAGAAACCGAGTTTTCAGGAAAAAACTCGGTTTCAAGAGTCAACTGAATATTTCGCGAATGTGGAAGGTGATTTGTCCTTCCGTAAAATTACAAAGGAGAATATTGAAAATGTATAGCGCTTTTACCAAGATCCTCATTGCAGTGTTTCTGTTGGCATCGGTAGCGGGCTTGTCCGAAGCCCAGATAGTTCGGGAGGGGCTGGTTAGCTACTGGTCTTTCAACGCAGATTCCATCAAGGGCGACAAGGTCAGCGACCTTTGGGGTGACAACCACGGTACGTTAATAGAAGATCCCTTGGAAGTTGAAGGGAAGTATGGAGAGGCTCTAGAATTTACGGGCGATAACCACATTGATATACCCGATAGCGACTCTCTGAATTTGACGACGGGCGAGGTCTCCGTTACGGCTTGGGCGCTGCGCACCGGTCCCGGCGAGACCGAGCGCGGCGGAATTGTTGAAAAAGGCAACGGAGGCATAGACAATACGCCGTTACTTCTGAGAGAATGGAATGCCGGAACGGTGGACTTTGAAGTTCGGTCGTTTGAAGCTACGCCCGAGAGAAACTGGGCAAAGTTGCAGTCCGATTCGATCGCGCTCGTGGACGATGTGTGGGTATTTCTTGCCGGCACGTTTGACGGACAAGACCAAAAAATCTACGTCAACAGCATGCTGGATGGCACCTTGGCTAATCCGGGCGGTTACACCAACAACGATCAAATGCTTCGTATCGGCTGGGATCCTCACGCCCAAGAGAGACACTTCGTCGGTGTTATCGATGAAGTCGCCATTTATGACCGGGCGTTAACGCCGAATGAAGTCGAGCAGAACATGAACGCTTCTCTCGGAATTACGTCGGTTGACCCTGCTGGAAAACTGAGTTCCACTTGGGGCGAGATTAAGGCGGGTTTTTAACAGAACTCTTTGACTCGGATGGGGTTGAGAATCGCTTGAGATGAAGGTTTGTGTGCGGCGGGATGCCATCGGCGTTTCGGACCGCATACAAACCTTCGATTTCGAAACCGGTAATCTCAGCAATTCTCATTTTGAATTTACGAGCGCTTAATTTTGCCGGATCCTATTGGAACAGCAGGTCGTAAGTGGTTCATTCGCTTAAGTGTATGTGGTAAGTGGCGGGTAGCGGCGGTTAACATTGTCTGAACTGTGATTTATGTGATTAAGTGATGGACTATGATTTGAGAGCCTGTTTGAATAATAGACAACCGAGATTAGTGGACACTTTTCTGCTACGGAAGAAACCGAGTTTTCAAGAAAAAACTCGGTTTCAAGGTATAGGACTTCACCCAAAATGACTTTTCAAACAGGCTCTAAGCTCGACTTTGTACGTTTGAACGCCATAACGGACAGCGTCAATCAAGCGTTCAGCATAGATGCAAGAGTTTTTAACCATCTGGTCGTTTTGGTTGACGTGTGAAAAAGTCGGTGGCTGTTTCCAGTACCATCAATGCGGGGCAAGATGCCCCGCCTACGGGATTGGGGTCGCTCCGGCTTATGTCAAATCCGGATGTTGTGTTTTTGTACAAAGTCGAGCTAAGCCTAGCAAGTGTCCACGCGCGTCGATTCTAAATCAACTCTCAATAAAGGAGAATTTCAGTATGAAAATTACAGTAACATTTGTTATTCTTTTAAGTTTGTTTACGTTAAACACTTTCGCTCAACTTGTTCCCTATACGAGTCTGGAAGGGCATGAAGGTCCCGTTTTTAACGTAGCGTTCAGTCCCGACGGAAAAACCCTCGCTAGTGCGGGTTTTTTGGACATGACGGTGCGACTGTGGGATGTTGACACCGGCGAGAACACCCTTACCCTTGAAGGACAATTGTTGTTCGTCAATAGCGTAGCGTTCAGTCCCGACGGAAAAACCCTCGCTAGTGCGAGTTTGGACAAAACGGTGCGACTGTGGGCTGTTGGCACCGGCGAGAACACCCGCACCCTTGAAGGGCATGGGGCTCCCGTTCTTAACGTAGCGTTTAGTCCCGACGGAAAAACGCTCGCTAGTGGGAGCGAGGACGACACGGTGCGACTGTGGGATGTGAAAACCGGCGAGAACACCCGCACCCTTGAAGGGCATACAGGTGACGTCACTAGCGTAGCGTTCAGTCCGGACGGACAAACGCTCGCTAGTGGGAGTATGGACAAAACGGTGCGATTGTGGGATGTGGAAACCGGCGAGAACATCCGCACCCTTGAAGGGCATACGAGTTGGGTCTCTAGCGTAGCGTTCAGTCCGGACGGAAAAACGCTCGCTAGTGGGAGTATGGACGACACGGTGCGACTGTGGGCTGTTGGCACCGGCGAGAGCACCCGCACTCTTGAAGGGCATTGGTATGGCGTCAATAGCGTAGCGTTCAGTCCTGACGGAAAAACGCTCGCTAGTGGGAGTCGGGACGACACGGTGCGACTGTGGGCTGTTGGCACCGGCGAGAACACCCTTACCCTTGAAGGGCATGATTTGGGGGTCACTGGCTTGGGGGTCACTAGCGTAGCGTTCAGTCCCGACGGAAAAACGCTCGCCAGCGGGAGTGGCGACGGAACGGTGCGACTATGGAAAATACCCACACGTGTTCTCCTCACGCCTATTGTGTTGATATCTCCCGCTATCGGCGAGGAGTTCACCATCAATGTGGACATCGTTGCCGGAGAAAATGTCGCGGCATATCAAACTAGCTTGACGTTTGATCCGACCGCGCTCCGTTATGTCGAGGCTTCCAACGCCAATTACCTGCCAAGCGGCGCCTTTTTTGTCCCCCCCGGTTGTATCAGAGAATAAAGTAACGCTTAGCGCCACCTCTCTTGCCGGCGCGAGTGACGGTGATGGCACGCTTGCAACCGTAACGTTCGAGGCGCTCAATGTCAAACCATCCGTTATAGGCGCTGTTGACGTGCTTCTAACGGACAGTGAGGGGGAACCTTTACTTAGTTGGGCTCACGGTACAAGAGTCGTCGAACCGACTCTATTGCCTTCTTCCGCCATTGTTAGCCTGAATCCCGCTTCAGCGCTTTCACCAAGTGTCGGCGAAAACCATGTTTTAAGCGTGAATATCGCCGGCGGTCAAGATGTGGCAGATTATAAGTTCGCTGTCGACTATGATAGCTCGGCGCTGTCTTCTCCGGAACGCAGTCCGGGCGACTATCTTGCCGGCGGTGTTGGCAACGGTGATGGCACGCTTGAATCGCTAACGTTTGAAGTTCTTGAGGTCAAATCCTCAAAGGTGAGCCTTTCCGGTTACCTCGTTGCGCCAAACGGGCTGCGTTACCTCCCGACTTTTCAAAGCGCCGCGGTGATTGTACCCCTTGAAGGGGATGTAAACAGGGATGGCGCGGTGAACATCCTCGATTTGGTGCTGGTTGCCTCTAGTTTCGGACAGCCTGTGGGAGAGGGCGGAAATCCGGCCGATGTCAACGAGGATGGCGTTGTCAATGTCATTGACCTCGTCAAAGTGGCAGGCGGGCTAGGCGCCGCGGCGGCCCCCGCGTCAAACCCGCAGCTCCTGGCAAGTTTTGCGCTCGCCGACATGCAGGAATGGCTGGCGGAAGCGCGGCAGCTAAACTTGGCGGACGCGACCTCGCAACAGGGCATTCTCTTCTTGGAGCGGCTCTTGGAAGCATTGGCCCCCAAAAAGACGGCGCTGTTGCCCAATTATCCGAACCCGTTCAATCCGGAGACATGGATACCTTATCGCCTTGCCCACACGGCCGATGTTCAAATCATCATTTATGACGCGATGGGCGCGTCGGTGCGTCAGTTAGCGCTTGGGGTTCAGTCGCCGGGCATCTACACCGATCGGTCAAAGGCGGCTTATTGGGACGGGCGCAACGAGAGCGACGAAGCGGTCGCCAGCGGCGTCTATTTCTACCAGCTGCGAGCGGGCGAGTATTCTGCAACAAAGCGGATGGTAATCCTTAAGTAGCAGGATCCCCGGGAAATTCCGATTAAGTGAATGGGTAATGAGCGCCATAGAAAATCCTGATAGAGATCCTCAATGAATTGCGCAACCATAGGGATCTAGTTAAGCGTTTTAGGATGCAAGTCACGCGGTTTTCTCTCGGCAAGCGCTTAACACAGTTTCCCACCTGTGGGATCTCTATCGATCAAGCGAATGAATAATGAGTAGGATTTGCTATCAGGATTTGCTATCGCACTCGTTATCCACTCGCTTGATCCCCTGGGGCTTTGGATTTTGGCATGTCCACGTTTCTACAAACCTGCCGCCCCGCTGGGGCTTTGGAGTGTGGTGTCTCCACATTTCTACAAACCTGCCGCCCCGCTGGGGCTAAGATGCGTCGGATTTCGCGATTTTATTAAACCATCAATCAACAAGCGCTTTTCAAGGGCGAGAAACTTAAAGCTGGCGAGGCTTCGTCGGCTCTAGGTTCCAAAATGAGAATTGCTGGTTTCCAATGTCTTATGGAGAAACCGGATGCAGGGTGAACCAGGAAAGCGGCGCGGCGTCACGCTCCGTGCGGTATTGATTGGCCTCGCGTTTATTCCCGTCAACGTTTACCTCGTCGTGCAGTGGGAAACGGTTTGGGATATTCAAGATCCGACGACCCTGACGATAGCGTTCAACGCGGTTTTCTGTCTTTTCCTCCTCATCGCGGTCAATCTTCCGTTCCGCCGATATTTCCCGAATGTAGCGCTGCATCAAGGCGAGCTGCTTACCGTTTACAGCATATTGATGGTGGCTGTTCCGGTGAGCGGGCATGATTTCACTCACAGCATCATGGGGACGTTGGGAAACGCCCATTGGTTCGCCACGCCCGAAAATGAGTGGGCAGTGCTGTTTCGGGGCTATGTGCCCGAATGGCTTGAGCCGCAAACGGATGTCTTGGACGGTTATTTCACGGGACAGTCGTCATTCTACACACCCAGGCATATCTTGGGCTGGTTGACGCCGATGCTCTGGTGGACGCTGTTTCTGATGGCGCAGTCGTACGTGATGATGTGCGCCGACATCATCATGCGCAAGCAGTGGATTGAGCGTGAAAAGCTGACTTATCCGCTGGTTCACCTCCCTTTCGAAATGACCCGAACAGGCGATGCGGAAAGCCTCTTCAGGAACGGGTTGTTCTGGATCGGCTTCGGCTCCGCCGCCGGAATCTGCGCGCTTAACGGGTTCAGCGTGCTGTTTCCGGTAATTCCGAGTATCCCCGTCTCCTACGACTTGGATCAACATTTCGCAGAACGCCCATGGAGCGCCTTAACGTCGTTGCGGGGGATACCGGTTCACGTAAATCCCTTCGCCATCGGACTTGCGTTCGCGGTGCCGCTCGATCTTCTCTTTTCGTGCTGGGTATTTTTCCTGGTGTGGAAATTGCAATTCGTATGGGGCAGCGCGGCCGGCGTAAACGTACCCCAGTACCCTTTCGTCAGTCAGCAGATGCTCGGCGCCTATTTGGGCATTCTTGTGATTGCGCTGGGATTGGCGAGGAAGCATCTTCGGGCGGTTGCTCACGTCATTGTCGGCTCTCGCCGGGGCGCGGATGATTCTGCGGAACCGATGCGTTACAGAACTGCCGCGATCGGCGCTGTTCTGGGAATCGCCTTCTTGGTTGGATTCTGTTATCGGGCGGGAATGTCAATGTCGTTCGCATTGGCGTTTTTTGTGATTTACTTCCTGATTCTCTTCGCGTTTACAAGGATGCGCGCCGAATTGGGACCCCCGGCCCACGGCATTCCCCATTTCGGTCCCTTCCAACTCATTGTATCACTAGTGGGCAGTCGCAGAATAGCGACGCGGACGCTTGTCGCGTCGGCGCCGCATTGGACGCACACCAAGGGTTTTCAGAGTCAACCCATGCCCGCCTATCTGGAAAGTTTCAAGCTGGCGGATCGAACCGGGCTTGACACACGGAAACTCTGGATGGTGTGCCTTCTCGCCACGTTTGTGTCCGTCATCGTAACGTTTTGGGCGTTTCTGGATCTTAGCTACAAATGGGGCGGCCCCGGAGCCTGGCGCGGCAATCTTGCGTACAACGTGATCGAGAGGTTGCTCAAACAGCCGGTAGGCGCGGATGGCGCCTCCCTATTGTCAACCGCCTTCGGTTTTATCTTTGTGTTGGGAGGCACGGCGCTGCGATTGCGGTTTCTCTGGTGGCCATTACACCCGATCGCCTATCCGCTGGCAGGGTATCAATTCTTCGCGCACCTATGGTTTCCCTTTTTGGTGAGCTGGTTAATCAAGGCGCCTCTCCTCAAGTACGGGGGCATCCGGGCGTATCGAAAGGCGCTTCCACTATTTCTCGGACTTATTCTGGGCGACTTTGTTCCAGGAACCGTGTGGGGCATCATGGGGCTTCTGACGGGTGAACCCACGTATACATTCAAAAATTGGTGATAAAAAACATGATCGAGATTAATCTCTCCAATAAAATTGCGGTGATTACAGGCGGTTCGGGGGCTTTGGGGCGCGTGATGGTCAGAACCTTTGCCCAAGCCGGCGCGGACATCGCCATCTGCTATCATCAAAATGAAGCAATGGCGCGACGTTTGTTGAGCGAAATTCAAGCGTTGGGCGTGCGCGGGATGATTGTACAGGCGGATGTAACCGACGCCGATGCCATATTCAGGATGCGCGATGCCGTTGCGTCCAAGCTGGGAGCGGCGAACATCATCGTCAACAACGCCGTCATTCAGTACAAATGGGTTTCGGTGCTGGATCAATCCGCGGAGGATTATGAGAGCCAGTTCAGGTCGTGCGTATTGCACAACGTGTACATGAGCAAGGCTTTCGTTCCCGCGATGATTGACGCCGGGTGGGGGCGGGTGATCGGCATAAATACCGAATGCGCCATGCAGAACTTTGCGGGTCAGAGCGCTTACACGGCGGGAAAGCGCGGCATGGACGGCGTACTGCGCGTTTTAGCCAAAGAGGTCGGAATGCACGGCGTCACCGTCAATCAGGTCGCTCCGGGTTGGACGATTAGTGACAAAAGCCCCGCTAGCGCGTCCGACCGGGATTATCAAGAACAAGTGCCGCTCCAACGGCGAGGCACTGCCCAAGAAATTGCAAATGCGACGCTTTTTCTGGCGTCGGATCTAGCCAGTTACATTACCGGCGCGTATATTCCGGTCTGCGGCGGCAATGTGATGCCGGGGATTTAGAGCTTGTTTGGATAGTATAGGACTTACGCGCGCTTGTAGGGAACAACGATCGTTGTTCCCGATTGATGGGGCTTCTGCCGTAGTTGCCCGATTTATCGGGCGTGGAGAGGCGCACGGCGCGGCGATAAATCGTCCAATTACCAGGTTCTGTTGACATTTACCCTACATTCCGCACCTATTTTTGGGGTTTCCGGTATTTATTGAAATCCTGTGAACCCGCGTGGATACAGAGTTCTTCAACTTTCGACAATCCAATTGGACCTTGGATTTTATTCGCGTTGCTCACAAAAAGGGTGTTTTTTTGCCAACAAAATGGTCACAAACCCAGTGTTCATGCGGTGCGGAGTGTGGGATTTACGCGAGGTGGGTGTCCAATCGTAGGGGCGAGGTTCCCTCGCCCGAATTTTACCGTGTGCGCAACGGATTGGGGGGCAACGGGTTGGGGAACCCAACCCCTACGAAGAGATCTGGCGGTGCGCCGCTCTTAATCTACCGGTTCCCTGTCAATATAGTTAGGACTTACGCGCGCTTGTATGGAACAACGATCGTTGTTCCCGACGGTCTCATTGATGGGGCTTCTGCCGTAGTTGCCCGATTTATCGGGCGTGGAGAGGCGCACAGCGCGGCGATAAATCGCCCAACTACGAGGTTCTGTTGACATTTACGCGAGGTGTGTGTCCAATCGTAGGGGCGAGATCCCCTCGCCCGAATTTTACCGTGTGAACAGCGGATTGGAGGGCAACGGGTTGGGGAACCCAACCCCTACAAATTGGGGGGTGACCGCTACAGGTTGGGGAACCCAACCCCTACAAATTGGGGGGTGACCGCTACAGGTTGGGAAACCCAACCCCTACGGATTGTGGGACCCGACCCCAACAAATTGGGGGATCCAACGGCTACGGGTTGGGGGACCCAACCCCTACGAAGGGATATGATGGAGGGCGGTCCGGGCAACCTTTTGTGTTGCCAGTGGCATTATTGTGTGCTAGAATACCCCTCCAAGTTTTGGTGTCCGATGATATGTGGCAGTTGTCAACCGGACAGCAAATCTAACGAAGTTCGTTTAATGGAATCGCGTTATTAACCCTTTTGAAAACGTCACGGATACAACGTCTATGATAATCGTTTTGATGGGAGTGTCCGGATCCGGAAAAACTACAATAGGCGCCCTGCTGTCCAAAGCGTTGCATTGGGACTTCTTTGACGGGGATGACTTTCACGATCCCTCTAACGTGGAGAAGATGGCGGCGGGCATCCCGCTGACAGACGAAGACAGACAAGCGTGGTTGAGTACGCTGCGCGGCATTGTTACACGATTGCGGGAAGAAGGGAAAAACGGGATAATCGCATGTTCCGCTCTGAAGCGCTCCTATCGGAAATACTTGTTGACGCATGAGGAAGATGTTTCTTTGGTCTATCTCAAGGGCGGCTTCGACCAACTTCGGAAAAGACTTAATGAGCGGAAGGGCCACTTTGTCGGGGAGTCGTTGTTGGAAAGCCAGTTTTCCACGCTGGAAGAACCGGACGATGCCATTGAAGTGGATATAACGCACACCCCGGACGAAATTGTTTCCGCGATTATAGAACAGCAAGATTTCTGACACACCATAGGGATCAAGTTAAGCGTTTTAAGGCGTAGGTTGCACCGATTCAATGCCTTAAACCGTTAATCTTCATGCAGACATAGGCGATGGAATACCAACCCATTCATTGATGGGCGCGCAACAGAAGATGACTCATGGCGCTGGTTTCCGTAAGCGCCGGTGCGGTTGGAAACCGCACCTACGGTGTGGGGGGCAGACGAAATCCCTTAACTTGATCCCAATGCGGCAGGATTTATGACACACTCTCGCGGGATGACACGCTTTATCGTTTTTCGGTTTCTCAATTCTCATACGTTTATCAAATTCTCATACGAATTTACTAAATCTAAATGTTACAATCAACCGGAGGCGCTCAATGAATTGAGCAACTACAAACTGCAGGTTCTCTTGTAACTTATAGATTCGGAATTGGTATCAATAGATGACGAGTCGCTATTCTAATCAACTTCCTACAAATAAAGGGAACGGGTGAAAATGGACAATCCCGCCGTGCTGGCGTCGCTTTTATACGGCTCACACGATACATCGATCGCCGACCAAATTGACCGCGATCAATTTGAACGTGACGGCTATTTCATTGTGAAAGACGTACTGTCACAAGAGGAGATCAGTGAATCCGTCGCTGTCATCGATCAGTTGCTCCCGCCGGATGCTCAACCGCCGTTAGTAAATGGAAACGAAAACGGCGTTCAATTGAACGGTCGCAAGGCGCTAAAGGGTGAATACTGTGAGCCGCGCCTATCCAATTTGGCGGGGCATCCCCGCGTCGTCGAGGCGGCCGAGACGCTGTCGGGCGGTTCGACACGCATCTGCTGTACCTCATGTCCGGTGGTAACGCACAAAAGCCCGCCGGGAGCGGAGCGGTTTGAAGTTGGCGATCATGTGGATTGGCCGAACAATCCCCCCGAGCCGGGTGATGAGAAATATCTCAACTGTGTACTGCACTTCAGCGCTGTCGAGCCTGGCGGAGGCGCCTTTATATTACGTCCCGGCAGCCATCACTTTGTCCAGAAGTGCCTCGCGGATCCCGACCTCCGCGAGCGGGCTCTGGCACAGAAATTCAAAGAGATGGACGGTATGCGGGAACGAAAGGCTATGTGTGTTCCCGCCGGCAGCGCGGTGTTTTTTCACGCCTTTCTGGTGCACGACCGCTCCGAGAATGTGCTTGACGCGCCGCGAAGGGTACTGTTTGCCCACTTCGTACGGTGTGACGATGACAGATTGACCGAGGATAGAAAGGACACTTTTCACCCGGATCAGGTTCGTTCAATGGATAATCGCATGAGGCGCCTGTGTAGAATCCCGCTACGATAGAACGCTCTCCGGCGCTATCTCATAATCGTAAGGAATACGCATGAATTCAACTCGACTCACCCCTCAACAGTTGGCAGTTTTCGACACATTCGGGTATCTGAATTTTCCCGGACTGCTGTCCGATTGCGTCGACAAAATAATTGATGAATTTGAAGCCGTTTGGAAAGAACAAAATGGCGGGCACCACGGCAAACCTCATGACGGGGTAAGGCGCTCGTGTATCTGTCCGTTTCCCGATCGGAGCGAATATCTCAGTTCCTTCCTTGACGCCCCGCGAATCCACGACATCGCCGCCAGCATCTGCGGCGAGGACTTCAACTATACGGGCGGGGATGGCAATTTTTACGCCGGCGACAGCAACTGGCACTCCGACGGTTACGACGGAAATCGGCTCATGAGCATCAAAATTGCTTTCTACCTCGACCCTCTAACGCGCGACACGGGCGCTCTGCGCGTCATTCCGGGCAGCCACCGTGTCGGCGAGGAATACGCCGACAGTATCGAGCGCGACATCCGCGATAGCGGCAAGATCTGGGGGCTAAGCGGGCGAGAGGTTCCCGCCGTTGCGCTGGAGACAACGCCCGGCGACATCGTGGTTTTCAATCACAACCTCAAGCATGCCGCCTTTGGCGGTTCCGGACGGCGTCGGATGTATACGATGAACTTCTGCTGTCGGTATCCCGAAGAGCGGCTTGGCGAGTTGCGAAACATGCTTGGAAGCGAAGCGCGGTTCTGGATTGACCGTATTCACGGCGAGGCAATGATTAGAACGGCGGGCCCCGAGCGAATGGCGCACTTGCGGCAGGTCATGGAAAACGACACGCATCTTGCCGAATTGACGAAGGAACTCAAGAAAACGATGTCCGAACCCGCTCGCGGGTGAGGAGATAGGCGTTTGATATACTTACTAGCGCACGGTAATCGGAGATGCCACTCCGATCAGTTCGATCCGGTGACAAACGGGCGCTGTTTGATACGAATTCAAAATCTAAATATTACAATCAATCGGCGGCGCTCCTCTATTGATGCATGGATTTTAAAGAGATTCACTGGTTCTTGTTGCGATTAGTCTTGAGAATTCGCGCTTGGAGAATCACTCGGGGCTTCCCGCCGCTTGATCTCCTCTCTTAGACGCGCCAGTTCCGCTTCGACCTTTTTCCGCGCTTCCGCTTCTTGTCTAGCGACAGATTCAGCGTGTTTCCGCGCTTCTGCTTCTTGTCTTGCAACAGATTCAGCCTGCTTTCGCGCTTCGGCTTCTTGCATGGCGGTCGCTTCAGCCTTTATTCGCGCTTCTGCTTCTTGTCTAGCGACAGATTCAGCGCGTCTTCGCGCCATAACTTCCTGTCGCGCTTGCGCCGCTGCCACCTCCGTAGGAGTCTGTAACCACGTTCCCGATACCGTATCGACCGTTTCACAGAATCGGAGGAAGCCCTCCTCCGGCAAATACAAATCAAGCCCCAAACTTGAAGACGTGACACTCCCATCCACGTTGGGCTGAATGGGCTCATAGTTGCTACCGGCAAGCCGAAACCCCATCAGCGGAGCGGGTAACAGACATCTCTCCACATCGCAGAGAAAGTATTCGGTAACACCGATTTCCGCATAAAGCGCCCTCTTCCCTCGCAGATCGTCGCGGTGCGTCTTCTCACTCGAAAACTCGATCGCAAAGTGTGGCTGGCACCCCTCGTCCCAGATAAGGTAGTTGCGCCGCAGTCTACGTCCGACACCGAACGTGACGAACACATCCGGCGAGATTGATTTTCGAGGGTTGCCTTCTAAATAATACATCAGCAGGAACCCTGAAACGCACACGTCCGGGTCGTCTTTGAAATACTCTCTGAGCCTATTAAGCGCATCTATAAGGGCGTCACGGTGAAGTTCTGTCTCTCCCATGGGTACGCCATCCGAAGTGGGATAGAAGTTATCCCATTCATCGGTCGGAGCATAGTGTGTCGGGGTGGAAGCGCTTTCGATAGGAGGTGAAGAGTATTCCGGTCTATGCGGCGACTGAAGTCCGTTTCTTTCTGTCATGATCGCGTCTCCTTAATGTAGCGCAAAGATGTGGAAGCGTCGATAACTTAAGCATGATTACAGACCTCACGAATTTTGGTTCTTCAGATAATCAAAGAAGCAATCTCCGAATGGCGATCCTCTATTGATGCCTGGATCTAAACGAGATCCACTGGTTCTAGTCGCGATTAGTCTTGAGAATTCGTGCTTGGAGAATCACTCGGGGCTTTCAGTCGCTCATTTTCCTCTCGTAAGCGCGCCAACTCCGCTTCAGCGTGTTTTCGCGCTGCCGCTTCCTGTTTTCGCGCTTCTGCTTCTTGTCTAGCGACAGATTCAGCCTTTTTTCGCGCTACTACTTCTTGTTTCCGCGCTTCCGCTTCTTGTCTAGCGACAGATTCAGCGTGTCTTCGCGCCGTAGCTTCTACCTCCGCCGGCGTCAGTAACCACTTACCCGAGACCGGATCATAGAATCGGAGCCCCTCGTCTCGCAAATGCAACTCAATCCCCAAGCTGATGGCAGTGATACTCCCGTCCGCGTTGGGCTGAATGGGCTTATAGGCGCTACCGGCAAGCCGGAACCCCATCAGCGGTTTAGGCAAATGTTGTCTCTCTATATCGCAAAGAAAGTACTCCGTCAGGCCAATCTCCGCATACAGCGTCTTTTTGCTTAGCAGATCGTCCCGATACGTGTTCTCGCTTGAAAACTCTACTACAAAGTGCGGCGGACTTCCCTCTTCCCAAATTCGATAGATACGCCGCTGTTTACGTTCTACACCGAAGGCGACGAACACATCCGGCGAGATTGACTTTTGAGGGTTGCCCCGCACATAATACATCATCATGTTCCCTGAAACGCACACGTCCGGGGTGTCTTTGAAATGCTCTTGGAGCCTTAGAAGCGCGTCCATAAGCGCTTCGCGGTGCAGTTCTGTCTCTGCCATGGGTTTCCCATCCGATGAGGGATAAAAGATTTTCGAGTCGTCTGTCGGAGCATAGCGTATCGGGGTGGAAGCGCCTCCGATAGGAGGTAAAGAGGATTCCGGTCTATGCGTCGACTGAAGTCCGTTTCTTTCTGCCATTATCCCGTCTCCTTAGTATATTACAAGAGTGTGTAAGCGCCGACAACTTATACTGATTCAAAATCCAAATGTTACAGCCGAATTGAGACGTGCAATGAATTGCACTAGTACAAACCGCCGGTTGATTACGAACTAGTATTAGGTGATCGAAGCAGCAATCTCCGAATGGCGCTCCTCTATTGATGCATGGATCTTAACGAGATCCGCTGGTTTTAGTCGCGATTAGTCTTGAGAATTCGTGCTTGGAGAATCGCTCGGGGCTTCCCGCCGCTCAATCTCCTCTCTTAGACGCGCCAGTTCCGCTTCAGCGTGTTTCCGCGCTTCCGCTTCCTGTTTCCGCGCTTCCGCTTCTTGTCTAGCGACAGATTCAGCCTTTATTCGCGCTTCCGCTTCCTGTTTCCGCGCTTCTGCTTCTTGCATGGCGGTCGCTTCAGCCTTTATTCGCGCTTCCGCTTCCTGTTTCCGCGCTTCTGCTTCTTGCATGGCGGTCGCTTCAGCCTTTATTCGCGCTTCCGCTTCCTGTTTTCGCGCTTCCGCTTCTTGTCTAGCGACAGATTCAGCGTGTCTTCGCGCCGTAGCTTCTACCTCGGCCGGCGTCAGTAACCACTTACCCGAGACCGGATCAAAGAATCGGAGCCCCTCGTCTCGCAAATGCAACTCAAGCCCCAAGCTGATGGCAGTGACACTCCCGTCCGCGTTGGGCTGAATGGGCTCATAGGCGCTACCGGCAAGCCGGAACCCCATCAGCGGTTTAGGCAAATGTTGTCTCTCTATATCGCAAAGAAAGTACTCCGTCAGGCCAATCTCCGCATACAGCGACTTTTTGCTTAGCAGATCGTCCCGATACGTGTTCTCGCTTGAAAACTCTACCACAAAGTGCGGCGGACTTCCCTCGTCCCAGATACGATAGATTCGCCGCTGTTTACGTTCTACACCGAAGGCGACGAACACATCCGGCGAGATTGACTTTTGAGGGTTGCCCCGCACATAATACATCATCATGTTCCCTGAAACGCACACGTCCGGGGTGTCTTTGAAATGCTCTTGGAGCCTTAGAAGCGCGTCCATAAGCGCTTCGCGGTGCAGTTCTGTCTCTGCCATGGGTTTCCCATCCGATGAGGGATAAAAGATTTTCGAGTCGTCTGTCGGAGCATAGCGTATCGGGGTGGAAGCGCCTCCGATAGGAGGTAAAGAGGATTCCGGTCTATGCGTCGACTGAAGTCCGTTTCTTTCTGCCATTATCCCGTCTCCTTAGTATATCACAAGAGTGTGTAAGCGCCGATAACTTAAGCATGATTACAGACCTCACGAATTTTGGTTCTTCAGATAATCGAAGAAGCAATCTCCGAATGGCGATCCTCTATTGATGCATGGATCTTAACGAGATCCACTGGTTCTAGTCGCGATTAGTCTTGAGAATTCGTGTTTGGAGATTCACGCGGGGCTTTCAGTCGCTCAATCTTCTCCGTAGACGCGCGAGTTCCGCTTCAGCATGTTTTCGCGCCTCGGCTTCTTGCATGGCGGTCGCTTCAGCGTGTTTCCGCGCTTCTGCTTCTTGTTTCCGCGCTTCGGCTTCTTGCATGGCGGTCGCTTCAGCGTGTTTCCGCGCTTCGGCTTCTTGCATGGCGGTCGCTTCAGCGTGTTTCCGCGCTTCGGCTTCTTGCATGGCGGTCGCTTCAGCGTGTTTCCGCGCTTCCGCTTCTTGTCTAGCGACAGATTCAGCGTGTCTTCGCGCCGTAGCTTCTACCTCGGCCGGCGTCAGTAACCACTTACCCGAGACCGGATCAAAGAATCGGAGCCCCTCGTCTCGCAAATGCAACTCAATCCCCAAGCTGATGGCAGTGATACTCCCATCCGCGTTGGGCTGAATGGGCTTATAGGCGCTACCGGCGAGCCGGAACCCCATCAGCGGTTTAGGCAAATGTTGTCTCTCTATATCGCAAAGAAAGTACTCCGTCAGGCCAATCTCCGCATACAGCGACTTTTTGCTTAGCAGATCGTCGCGATACGTGTTCTCGCTTGAAAACTCTACCACAAAGTGCGGCGGACTTCCCTCGTCCCAGATACGATAGATTCGCCGCTGTTTACGTTCTACACCGAAGGCGACGAACACATCCGGCGAGATTGACTTTTGAGGGTTGCCCCGCACATAATACATCATCATGTTCCCTGAAACGCACACGTCCGGGGTGTCTTTGAAATGCTCTTGGAGCCTTAGAAGCGCGTCCATAAGCGCTTCGCGGTGCAGTTCTGTCTCTGCCATGGGTTTCCCATCCGATGAGGGATAAAAGATTTCCGATCCGTCCGTCGGGGCATAGCGTATAGGGGTGGAAACGCCTCCGATAGGAGGTAAAGAGGATTCCGGTCTATGCGTCGACTGAAGTCCGTTTCTTTCTGCCATTATCCCATCTCCTTAGTATATCACAAGAGTGTGTAAGCGCCGATAACTTAAGCGCAACTATATGCGTAACTGTTTAGCGAAGTGACGTCGAAAGATTGGTGATTGTTGAACCCCTGATTTCCGCAGTTGCCTTGCTTTAATCATCAAATCGAAAATGCGATGTTCTTTGCGACGATAGGGGTATCGCTATTCTCAATTCACCTGCCACCAACGCCTTCCAATATACTATACCAATTTTTTCGGGATAAGTCTAGGAAAAGATAGGGAGCGCGTTCAGAGACCGAGAAAACGCGATTGGTTATTGGAAGGGACACTGTTTGATACGAATTCAAAATCTAAATGTTACAATCAATCGGAGGCGCTCAATGAATTGAGCAACTACATACAGACGGTACTGTAACTTATAGATTCGGAATTAGTATGATATGAACATTACCTTCAGTGTCCGTCCTAGTATCCAAGCTGTCGCAGATAATTTCGATTCACGTGCATTCGCTCCTCGTCGGCACGGTCTTCAACCTGCCCGGGGCAAGCCGTGATCCAACGATCATACCCGATATCTTTCAACGTTTCCATGATTTGCGGGAAGTCAAGCGCCGAGCCGCCGCCGATGTCCACCCAGTTCACCTGATAATCTTGTCCATCTCCACCCGAAAAACTCACATAATCTTGAAGGTGCACATAGATCAATTGTTCCTTGTAACGGCGTATCGACTCCACGGGATCGTAGCCCCAGAGCGCGGAGTGCGAGACATCAATACACAACTTGCATTGTCTAAGCAGGCTCATGTATTTCGCCCAGTCTTCAATCGAATCGACCGTCGTGTTGGTGTGGATGTGGTAGCAGACCTCTAAACCGAATTGCGCGGCGTATTCCGCCCACTCCTCCGACACGTCCGCCAACGCGGCGATGTGATCGTAACCAGCGTCGTGATCTGTCGGTTTCGCCGCGCCCATGAACATGAAGCAGTCGGCGCCGACCTCGGCTGCGAAATCAATTCGACGCTTGTTGAGTTCCATCTGTTCCCGATCTTTGTCGATTGGCAAACCTTGCGCGGTCACCACGACAACGGGGAGCCCAACGTTTTCGCAGATTCTTCTGACGCGCCCCGGGGGTCCCACCCACTCAAGCGATTGACGCATCTCCCATCCGTCCCAGCCCGCTTCCTTCAGTTGAACGAGGAGCGGTTCAAGGTCCGGCGTCTGCCAACGTAACGTGCTGTAACCAAATTTGAAAGCCATATTTAATCTCCGTATCATTCGTGAAGAAAATTGGAAATAGAGAAGCTAAACGGACCTAACCTTCCGACGCAAGATCACGGGCCCTCACCAATCCCAAGAAGTTTTGGCTTCCTTGGCGAGTTAATACTAATTCAAAATCTGTACCTTGCGTTGGGCAATATTGCGCTTTTTTATCAGTAATAATGGTTTCGAATAGGACTTACGCAGCGCCAGCAAGTCGCGACCTGGAGATCGCTCCTACAAGGGTTGGAATATCAGTGCGGTTAGAAACCGCGAGGATTTCTATCGCACTCATTGTCCATTCGCTTGATCCTACGGGGAACGCATGTCGCGATCAGGAGATCGCTCCTACAGAAGACGCAATTTCTGACAGCGCGCAATATACAATCTGTTTTGTTGGCCGGTTAATCCTCTGTCATTTCAACCGATTCCCGTTCTTGTCCCAAGAGGAAAACCCGCCGCTGCCGTTTTCATTGACATCCATCCTCGCCGCCCCTTTGCCCGCTTTGTCCCACACGTTCACCGCCCCTCCGTGCCGAGTGGCGCGCATCCTCGCCCCCGCTTCATTGCCCTTCACGTATACCTCTCCGCCGTTTTCGTCGATTCTCATCGCCGCCTTTTTGAGCTCGTTGCCTTCTTCGCCCTCCACGGACACCCTTCCGCCGTGTTCGTCGATGCGCATCGCCGCCTCTTTGAATCCTCTGCCCTCCACGTACACCTTCCCTCCGAATCCGTCAAGGTGCATTGCCGCCCCTCCTTTTGCCTCTTTGCCCCACACGAACACGGCGCCTCCGTATTTGGTGACGTGCATCTCCGCCCCTTTGCCCTGTTTGCCCACTACGAACACACTCCCGCCAAATTCGGAGAAGTTCAACCCCGCATGGAGATTTCCTTTCTCATCAACCACGTCCAACGCCCTGCAGGTAATCTTCCTGGCGTTCAGGTCAACCGATTCGTCTTGCGCTCCCAGCGGAGCCAATGCCCCAACCGCCATTGTTAGCACTGTTCCTACGATACCGCCTATCACCGCATACAACACCTCTTTCGCACGCATAAGATTCTCCTTTTCCGAGATTGATTGTGAATCGAAAAACCAACTTACACGGATTCAAAAACTAAATGTCACACCTTTCCAAAACGCCCGATGAATCGGGCAACTACATTCAACCGATGCGTGTAACCTATCGATTAGGAATTAGTACACTTTTGATAAAGTGAATTGTACAGTACAAGGAAGATTGAGATGATTCTTCAGACTATAGGATTGTCCGCCTCGAACACGCGGCGCGCGCCGGCGGAAAGCCGTCCCTCCGCCTCACGCCGGTCAGCCCAATGCGGCGGCACGCCGTTTGCCCACTTGGCGGGCGCGGCGTCGGGATCGGGCGTGCGGAACGCCATTAACAGTCCCCATCGCATCTCACTGTCCGGTTTGCGCCTGCCGACATAGTGCGGCATGTGATGGACAAAGGAAACCATGCTGCCCGGCGGTAGGGACAGATGCACGATTTCCAGCGGTTCGCCGGTGATGGGGTGCGTCTTGCCTTTCAACCATCCAGCTCGCATGTCTTCATCTTCATCCGGTCGCTCGGTATTCCATTTGTAGGGGACGCGATAGAGATGAGCGCCCGGAATAACGGCAAATTCTCCGCCGTCATCGGCAGTAGCGCCATCCGGGTAACAGAGGGTGCGAACACATTGCCGATCCAGAAACTCGGGGGATACCGCGCTGCCATCACCGATAGCGTCTTGGACTTCATGCTGCCCGTCCCAATACGGATGGCCATGCCAGCGTCGTCCTTTCGTGCCGGGACCGCGGTTGAGCATGAGGCAATGGTCGAGCAGAAAGCGATCGCCCAGCACTTTGCGAAACAGTTCCATCATCTGCGGATGCGCGGTTATGACATCCAGAACGAATTTGTTGTATCCCGCCGGAAAGTATTCCGGCATGACTCCGATCGAGTCGAATCCGCGTGCAACCAGTGCGGGCCCGGGACCGAGCAAGCCGTATCGATACATATACAATCGCAATTTTGCCCTCAAAAAAGCCGGCATTTGTTCCGATCCGCCGCAGCATGACGCCAGGAATTGAGGGGTAATTTGTTCGGGTGGAGGCGGCGCCAGTCCGCGTCCCTCGAAATCTATTGCCGCCCAATCGGTATCCATGAGAATGGTATCGTTCATTTGTTGCAGTTTCTTTAGATTTGCCCTCCACTGTTTGCGTCCGGCCTCGGTGACGACGCTGTCCCAGACCCAATAGCCGTCTCGCTCGAAGGTCTCGCGATCGAAGGCATTAAGCGCCTCGGGTCGAAGCAGGTCGGGTATGGCGCCCGCGCTCGTACCGTCATCGGTGTTATAATGTGTATCTTTTTTCATGTCGTTCTGTTTCATGGGCAATTGCAGGAGGTCGGGATTGGGAGATTCGTCCCACCGCTCTGTCGGGATCGGGAGATCCCTCCTATGGGTTGATTCGAGGGTTATGTCATCCGTTGAGTCACTCCCAGGGTTTGAGTATGATTTTCGCGCTTTCGTGCGAGGCGGAGGTTTCGAACGCTTTCTGAATCTCGCTCATGGGGAAAACATGGCTGATTAGCATATCAAGCAGATCAGAATTCTGAATGACGTTTGCCAACCTCGGGAAGAGTGACAATTCGTAGTGCCAGGCGCCGTGAAGAGACAAACCCTTGCCGATCATGTCCCGGCTGATGTTCAGCGGTGTTTCTCGGCTGCCGCTTTGACCTACGAATGAAACCTGCCCGCGGCGCCGAGTGGCGTCGATGCAGAGTCGATGCGCCTGCGGATTGCCGGAGCAATCGAGCGCGCAGTCAACGCCGCGCCCGCCCGTCGTCAAATCTCGGATCTGTTGGACGGCATCCTCGGCGGTCGGGTCAATCACGGCAATCGCGCCCATTTTCTTTGCTCGTTCAACGCGCCACGGAATCGACTCCACAGCGATGACGCGAGCGCCCCGATACCTCGCATTCGTGATCGCTCCGAATCCAACGGGCCCAATCCCGGTGATTAGGACAGTGTCGAAGGAGTTGACGTTCATCTTCTCGAAAGCGTTAAACGATGGTCCCAAAGCGCAACAAGCCAATGAGGCGTGTTCATAGGAGACATCATCCGGGATCTTGGAGAGAATCCAAGACGGCTTGAGGATGTACTGAGCCATCGTCGCCGCCCCGTGTTCCCTACCCGTAAACTCTTTGTAGTTATGACCATCCTCGCAGTGGATATAATCCCCCGACACGCACAAATTGCATTTCCCGCACGGGTACTGAGGCTGCACAACCACTCGGTCGCCTACCTCAACTTTGCCCGGTTGAGCAATCGCAACGACTTCCCCGGCAGCCTCGTGTCCAAGCCCGTCAGTCCTGCGTCCGTCGACGAAGGTGTGGTATTCATTGCACATCGGGGCGGCATGGATTTTGACGACCGCCCAGTCTTCCTTAGGCTCCAAGTCGGGAACATCGACGAGTGCGGCTTGACGTTCTCCAAGAATTGCGGCTTGCTTCATAAGTCCGATTTCCCGTACATGACTTGCACGGTTCGCTCCGAATGGAGATTACCGAAACAAGCATGTCGGCTCCTCTCATAATCTAAAATCCGATGGTCGCATACCCTTCTTGAAATCTCCGAATCCGAAGAAGGTGGGCTGATAATGCCCGACAAGGTCTACGACACTGTCATCGGGGATTAAATCTTCCAACCCCGCGCACCAATAGCAGGCATTCGCCAACAGCCGCCGCAACCCCTCGCTTTCAAGGTCAACGGAAGCGCCCATCGTGGTACAGAACACTCGCGACACGAGAGACCGTTCCCCGACGTAGTTTTTGATCCACGCCAGCGGCATCGTCGGCGTATCCGGTTTGGGCTCGTCCGTCGGCTTCATGCCGGAGAGCACCTGACCGTGAACAAGGACTTTGGCGTTGCCTGTCAGTTCGGTGATGGCGTATACATCGGTTGGTCCCCATAAGTCTTTAACACCCTTGAGGATGGGGTGTTCAGTCATCTCTTCGTCTATCACACCGCGCGTACTCTCATGTCCGTGATGTCCATGATGCGAGATCCAGGTTTCGCCCAGCACCTGCCGACCGTATCCGCCCGAAAACACCTCGTGATCGCAACTGTATTTGGCGTAAGGACTGCCGGGGTTGCGGGTGTAACTGAAGGCGTGCGTCGCTGTCCGCAACCCCAAAACGGGTTTGCCGGCATTCGTGAAATCGATGATGCGCTTCATCTGCTCGTCGGGGAGTTCACGGAACCGCGTGAAGAGAACCATCAAATCGGCGGATTCGAGGTGATGGAGGCCGGGGATGTTGGTCTGGATATTGGGGTCGATTTCGCCGGTCTCGGGGTTAATGGCGAAAAGCGCGGTACACTTGAATCCGTGATGCACCGCCATGATCTTGGCTAACGCGGGCAACGCCTCTTCGGAGCGATATTCTTCGTCGCCGCTGATCCAGACGATGTGTTTTCTTTCGCCGGGGCCTTGGTAACCTTCGTATACAACCCATTGATCTTCGTTTGTCATGTTAAACCATTTTTCTAAAATTACGCGGAGTGAGTTACGAAGCATTGTCTTCGCGCAGCGCGGGGCAAGATGCCCCGCCTACGGATAGAGTGAATGTCCATGTAACCGCACTCGGCGAAATTCTTAACCGCAGCGGGGCAAGATGCCCCGTCTACGGATAGAGTGAATGTCCATGTGACCGCACTCGGCGAAATTCTTAACCGCAGCGGGGCAAGATGCCCCGCCTACAGATAGAGTGAATGTCCATGTGACCGCGCTCGGCGAAATTCTTAACCGCAGCGGGGCAAGATGCCCCGTCTACGGATAGAGTGAATGTCCATGTGACCGCACTCGGCGAAATTCTTAACCGCAGCGTGGCAAGATGCCCCGTCTACGGATAGAGTGAATGTCCATGCGACCGCACTCGGCGAAATTCTTAGCCGCAGCGTGGCAAGATGCCCCGTCTACGGATAGAGTGAATGTCCATGTGACCGCACTCGGCGAAATTCTTAACCGCAGCGTGGCAAGATGCCCCGCCTACAGATAGAGTGAATGTCCATGCGACCGCACTCGGCGAAATTCTTAACCGCAGCGTGGCAAGATGCCCCGTCTACGGATAGAGTGAATGAGGCGCGCCCCAATTCTACGCGGAGGGATTGTCCAGTTTCGCCAGATTCCGTCAGCATCATTATCGGCGGTCGCGCATTGCAAACGGAAATGTCCATTTGTAGCCGCGAGGTTGCGAGACGTAATGGACGCCTTCGTGCATCGGAGTCAACTGGTAATGACATACGACGTTGCTCCGCTCCATGTCGTCGCGCTCTTTAGCCCCCTGATGAGGAATGTGACTCAAGAAAATCACACAATCACCCGCCTTGGGATAGACCACATCATGCTCTTGCGCTTCGCACCAAGCTTCAAATTTGGGGCGATCAACGGGATAGAGGTGCGGGGGTTCCATTCGATGTCCGTTCTTCACGTACTTGAGATGCCCCAAGCCGGGGCCGTTGTCCTGAAAGTAGAACGTGGTATTGATGCTAATCGGCGGCACCGCAAGGCGCGATTTCGCCGTCTCCCGTTTTTCCTTCCAGTACCCGTAGAAATCGAGGTGCCACTCCTGAAGATAAGCGCCCGGGTTAATATGGATTCGCAAGCTCCTCAGTTGACACTGTTTCCCCATCATGCCTTCAAGATAGGGGCGGATGCCGGGATGGCCTACCAACGGAGCGAATGTCTCCGGTTCTCGGTCCAGCAATGAATCAAACCACATGTTTCCGACGCTGTTCAGCCCGTCAGCCCAGCCCATTTCGCGGGCGTAATTGATGCGCTGTCGAACATGCTCGGTTTCGTGAGGTGACAACGCGCCTTCGACCAAGATATGGCCTTCCGTTTCCAGTTGATCGAGTTTTTGTTCGATGGTATTCATAATCTTTGCATTCGGAGCGATTTTTGGAGTTATCGGGATCGGGAGATTCGCCCGACAGTATTATAGAACAGCTACCAGTTGACATCCGTTTCTTTCCAACTTCTGGAGGCGGCGGACTCAAGTACCGCTTCGCATACTTTTTGCGTTTCTAAGGCTTCCCTAAATGTCGGAGAGCAAGGCTCGCCTGTTTCCAAGCTTTTCAGGAAATCAGCGGCGTGGTGGACAAAGGTGTGTTCGTATCCGAGGCACAGACCGGGAACCCACCACCTATCAATATAGGGCTGATCGCTGTCGGAGACATGAATGGAGCGCCAACCGCGCACAATCGAATCATCGCCGTGATCGAAGTAGTCAAGTCGGTTCTGGTCGTGCAAGTCCCATCGGATGGAGGCGTGTTGACCGTTGATTTCAAAGGTATACCCAGCCTTCTGTCCGCGGGCGTACCGAGTGGCTTCAAACACGCCGAGCGATCCGTTATCAAAATGACAATGAAAAATGCAAGCATCGTCAATGCCGACCTCTTGCACCTTTCCGGTTGCTTGATGAACCCTTTCCTTGATGAATGTCTCCGTAACGGCTGAAACGTCTGCAATGCCGCCGTTCAACCACATGGCGGTATCGATGCAGTGCGCGAGCAGATCGCCGGTCACACCGGATCCGGCGGCGTTCACGTCCAATCGCCACAACGCCTCGCCGCCTTGAGGCAGATCGGGGCTGATGGTCCAGTCTTGGAGGAAGTTGGCGCGGTAGTGGAATATTCTGCCTAATTTGCCGGAATCTATCACCTGTTTCGCCAAGGTGACTGCCGGCACGCGCCGGTAATTGTACCACACCGTATTCTTCGCGCCAGCCTTTTCCACCGCGTCCACCATCGGTTGCCCCTCGGCTACCGTCCGCGCCAGCGGCTTTTCGCAGAGAACCATCTTTCCAGCGGCGATGGCGGCGAGCGCGATCTCTGCGTGGGTATCGTTCGGCGCGCAGATATCAACCGCGTCAATGTCCTCTCTCGAAACGAGGGTTCTCCAATCGGTCTCAATGGATTCGTAGCCCCATTGTTCGGCAAAGGCTTCAACCTTCTCCGGGGTTCGTGCGCATACCACCTTCAATTCGGGCTTCCATTCGAGATCGGGGAAGAAATCTCCCACGCGTTTGTAGGCGTTGGTGTGCGCACGCGCCATGAAGCCGGTACCGATGAGTCCTATTCTTAGTGTGTTGTTGGAATTCATATAAATATCACCGTTCGATTGCGCAAAAAAAGCCGCGGCTCAGGTCAAAAGAGGGTACAGCGGGAAATTGAGAAATCGAGTTTTCAGGAAAAAACTCGGTTTCTTTTACAGTTTTTCGACTTCATGCCACCCGTGCATCTTCCGCACCTCAATCATCGCCGCCAGAATGTCGTTCCAGGTTTGCTGTTCCATCATCACACCATTCGGGAACATGCAGCCATCCCAACAGATGTGTCTGAAGGCTTTGGTGAGCGCCCCATTCTCATCGCGCAACCAGTGCCCGGCATCGGTCGCGATGTCGAGTTTGCCGTTGGGGTCGGTGGCTTGGCAGTGCCTACCGGTTTTGTCATGGGAACCTGAGCCGTGCACCGTGCCATCGTTCTGCGCCACATGAAAGTCGATAGTCCACGGGCGCAGCGCCGCGGTTAGCGCGCGAAGCCCTTCCGTCAACGCTTCGCGGTCCGACCAGTCAAAATCGTCGGGCAGGATGCGCTCCTCCGGAATGTTGTACCCTAGCAGATAGAGCAGGGTGTGCGCCATGTCAGCCTGAAACCCGATATTGGGATGGTTGACGGCTTCAAGTGTGGCGATCATGGTTTTCCAACCGTGCATTCCGCCCCAGCAGATTTCGCCTTCAGCCGCCAACGTTTCTCCGGCATCCGCCGCCATGTCGCATGCTTCGCGGAAGGTTGACGCAATTCGTTCCGTGTTCGCGGCGGGATCGCTTGCCCAGGTTTCCGGATCCACCGATGAATCGATTCGAACGACGCCGGTGGGACGAACCCCCAATTCGCGCAGTCTTTTGGCGATGTGACACGCTTTGCGGACCTGCGTCAAGAAACGCGCGCGTTCTTCGGCGTTGCCCATGGCGGATCCGCCGCCGGTTGGTTCCCAGACGGGAGCGACAACGCTGCCAATCTTGAGATTGTGCGCATCAACCTTGTCGGCGAGCGCTTTTATCTCATCGTCAGCGCTGTCGATGTCAACATGGGGCGCGGATAGAAACAGATCGATGCCGTCGAATTTTACGCCGTCCACATCGGCGGCGGCGGTGAGTTCCAACATGGTGTCCAGCGGGATGGGCGGCTCTGAATCTTCACCCTTTCCCACTACGCCGGGCCAGGCGGCGTTATGAAGTTTCGGATAGTTGTTTTCTAACATAAGCTTTCATGGGCACGCATAAAGCGGCGCCGATTCTTGGTATTGATATGGTTACGGCATACGGAGTATGCCTACTACAATATGCATAGGGTTACGGCACACGGAGAATGCCTATTACAATTTCCATAAAGGTTACGGCATACGGAGTATGCCTACTACAATATGCATAGGGTTACGGCACACGGAGTGTGCCTACTACTTTCTTTTGTCTTGAGAGTTGTCGGGATTTGCGGTAAAATAGTTTCGGCCCCTACGAACTTCTCGTGCCTAAGCGTCGGGAGCATGGAATCAACGTTTTGTTTTCCAATCGCGAAGAAAACTCCCAAGGAGAATCTGAAAGATGACCGCAGAGCAAGTGATAACCCAAGATCCAGATATTCACGGAGGGTTGCCTGTGTTTACGGGCACCCGCGTTCCGGTAAAGAGCCTCATCGATCACCTAAAAGCGGGTGAGAGCCTCGACTATTTTCTTGAAGGCTTCCCGTCTGTTTCTCGGGGGCAGGCAATCGCTTTTTTAGAGATTGCACTGACCATGACCATCGGCGCCCCGCCTAACTAGGACCTATTCGGATAGTGTTGTGTGCTTTTAAGGCGGAGGCAGTCGCGACCTGGAGATCGCTCCTACAGTGGACACGCAAGTCGCGATCAGGAGATTGCGGGGATTTCTTTCGCACTCGCTATCCATTCGCGTGATCGTACAAGTTGCTTTGGATGAGTCCGACAATTTGAAGCCACGTTGATGCCGGAAAGAAACCGAGTTTTGAAGAAAAAACTCGGTTTCGGGTCGCGCGCTATTTGACAATTGCCATGCGTCGCATGGCACGATAATCCCCGGCGCGGAATTCGTAGATATAAACGCCGGCTGTCACCAACTCACCACTTTCGTTGCGGCCATCCCAATACGCGGCGTGATGCTTGTCGGTGTAGAAGCCCTGCGCACGACGACCGAGGCGCATCTGCCGCACCAAGATGCCGTTTGCGCTATAAATCAAGATTTGGACGCCCGCATCTCGGTCAAGCTGATACGGAATCCAGGTCTCCGGATTGAACGGATTCGGGTAGTTTGGCAGCAGCGCCGTCTTATTCGGCGTCAATGCCGCCAAGAGATTCCGTAAAAACTGAATACTCCGCCGTAATATCGGTTCCGGGAGATCCAATTGCCGCGCCGATTCAAGCCACAGTTTAATGTCGGTAATCCGAGGCATCACCGTTCCGTCGTAATACGTTATCTGGGGGCTTGTCACATCATCCACCATCCCCGCGACCAGCGCCACATCGAGGACGTTGACTTTCCTATCGCCGTTTACGTCGGCGCGAATTTGCGCGGATTGACCTAATCGCTCGACGACCAACAGCAGATCTCGAATATCCACGGCGCTGTCACCATTCACATCGGGCGCTACTTGTAAGGGAGTTACGACCGGCGGTTTTGCAACTTGTCGTGGATTGGCTGGCGTTTTTGCAACTTGCGGCGGATCGGCTGCCGGGGTAATCTCCCACAGCAACACTGTGCCATCGGCGCTCCCGCTCGCCAGGGTGGCGCCGTCGGGACTGAACGCCACGCTATAGACGTACGACGTATGCCCTTCAAGTGTGCGCATGATTTCACCTGTCGCCGTATCCCACATACGGACGGTAGCGTCATAACTCCCACTTGCCAGGGTGGCGCCGTCGGGACTGAACGCCACGCTACTAATGCCCGATCTATGCCCACGAAGTGTGCGTTTAAGTTCATCCGTTTCTGCATCCCACAGACGGATGGAATCGTCCCAACTCCCGCTTGCCAGTGTAGCGCCGTCGGGACTGAACGCCACGCTATTAACCCGACGCGTATGTCCTTGAATTTTGCGTTTGTGTTCTCCCGTCTTCGCATCCCATAGACGTATGGTGATTTCGTCCCAATTCCCACTTGCGAGCGTTGTGCCATCGGGACTGAACGCCACGCTCGTAATGCCCGATCTATGCCCTTTAAGTGTGCGTTTGAGTTCGCCCGTCCCCGCATCCCACAGACGTATGGTTCCGTCCTCACCCCCACTTGCGAGCGTTGCGCCGTCGGGACTGAACGCCACGCTAGTGATCCATAACGCACGCGTTTGAATTGTGCGTTTGAGTTCACCCGTCACCGCATTCCACAGACAGATTGTATGTTCCGAACGTGCACTTGCAAGCGTTGCACCGTCGGGACTGAACGCCACGTTAGTGACCCAATACGTATTCGTTTGAAGTGCGAGTTTGTGTACGCCCGTCCCCGCATCCCACAGATCGATGGCATTGCTCCCAGTTCCACTCGCCAGCGTTGCACCGTCGGGACTGAACGCCACGCCGGCAACACCCAACCGATGGCTTTGAAGTGCGCGATTGAGTTCACCCGTCACCGCATCCCATAGACGGATAGTACCGTCTTCACTCGCACTTGCGAGCGTTGTGCCATCGGGACTGAACGCCACGCTGCTGATGGCCCGCGCATGCCCCTCAAGTGTGCGTTTGAGTTCACCCGTCTCCGCATCCCATAGACGGATGGTAGCGTCATTACTCCCACTTGCGAGCGTTGCGCCGTCGGGACTGAACGCCACGCCATTGACACTCCACTCATTCTCTTTAAGTGTGCGTTTGAGTTCACCCGTCTCCGCATCCCACAGACGGATGGTAGCGTCAAGACTGGTGCTTGCGAGCGTCGCGCCATCGGGACTGAACGCCACGCTATAGACATTCCACTTATGCCCCCAAAGTGTGCGTTTGAGATCGCCCGTCTCCACATCCCACAAACGAATGGCGGACCCACCCCCGCTTGCCAGCGTCGCGCCATCGGGGCTGAACGCCACGCTATAGACCCAATACTTAGCCCCTTCAAGGCGACGTTTGAGTTCACCCGTCTCCGCATCCCACAAACAGATGGTCTCGTCTTTACTCCCACTCGCCAGCGTTGCGCCATCGGGGCTAAACGCCATGCTAATGACATCCCCCTTATGCCCTGGAATATTGTGCTTCTGTTCACGCGTCTCCGCATCCAACAGACGGATGGTATCGTCTTTATTCCCAGTTGCCAGTGTCGCGCCGTCCGGACTGTACGCCACGCTTGTGACAAGAAACATGTGCGCCAGTCGCAGAGAGATCTCTTGATACGTCTCCATATCGTAGAGCCAGATACCGATGGAGCTTGCGACCGCAAGACGCGAGCCATCCGGCGAGTACGCTATCTCATCTATCCAACCTTTGCCGAGGCGGGCTTTGGCGTCTTCGGGTATATGCTTCGTCGTGAAATCTTGCGCGAAACTATTTGACGGAAAAAGGGTTGAAAATAGTAAGGACATCAAAAAGATGGAAAGGTGTGTTTTTCTCATGAGAAAGTCGCCTTTGACAAGCGTTTTTTGCTTCCGTATCAACATCTTCCGCGTCGCGGTGAACTCGCCTGCGGTGATTGTGTAGAAATAGGGGGCCGGTCGCGACAGGTTCTCCGAACTCGTTTCTGCAATCTCGATAGTCCGCCTTAGATCGATAAGGCACAGAAACCGAGTTTTCCTGACGCGGAAGTGTGAGATTAACGAAAATCAGACCAATCGGGTTATAATTTAGCAAATGAGAGCCAAAAACTCGGTTTCTCTGTTATACATAACCCTTCCACTTTCACAATCATTCTACCAAAATCTGGAAGAAGTGTCCAATCTTTTTCAGACATTTAGCCAGTGTTCGCCATGCGTTCAAACCTTGACTGTGAACAACGGTTACCATTTATCAGCGGGCGACAAGTCTGTCTCGCAACTTCTCGACCGTTTTCTCCCCGATTCCACGTACTTCGGTGAGATCGTCGACGACATCGAATTTTCCGTTAATGTTGCGGTAGTCGATTATACGTGTGGCATTTGCGGGGCCAATGCCCGGCAGAGATTCGAACTCCTTAAGCGAGGCGGTGTTGATGTCAATACGTTCATCTTCGGGTTCATGCGGCGGAGGTTCGGTATGGGTAGTCGATCCTTCATCCGTAGAAGGCGTTGAGGATTCGACTGGCGGCGTACTCTCGTCCCGCTCCGGCTTTGTATCCACGATGAGGTCGGGCTCGCCGAGGGAGAGGGCGGGATGCCGATGTTTCAACATCCAGAACCCGCTGCCGAGAAGTATGGCGATAACCAAACAGATGACGATTGTACGGTAGTTTGAATCATCCATGTCCATTGGGGTTGGGGTAGCCAACGCCGCGAAGTATCATCGGGTTGGGGGCCCCAACCCCTACGAGGAATATTGGGTTGGGGGACCCAACCCCTACGAAGATTGTTGGGTTTTGTGCAGGAAAACGAAGTCGTATGCATGCGGATTGCGGCAGTCCGGCTCATTGCTGATGCGTTTGACCTCTCGCCAGTCGCTCAGCTCAAACTCCGGGAAATAGACATCGCCCTTGAAACTTTCGTGGATTTGGGTCAGATAGAAGCGTTCCGCCAAATTTAGGAACTGCTCGTAAATTGAATAACCACCGATTATCATCGCCTCTTCGCAGTCACCCGCCTCGCGCAACGCGTGATCGACGTCGTGTGTTACTATGCACCCGCTGGCGCTGAAGCGCCGATCGCGAGTCAAGATGATGTTGGTACGCTTCGGCAAGGGTTTACCGATGGATTGGAAGGTGCGCCGCCCCATCACCACGGGTTTGCCCAGCGTTAATTGGCGGAAATGTCTCATGTCCGCGGGAAGTCTCCAGGGCAGACGATTCCCCGCGCCAATCAGTCGATTTCGATCCATTGCCGCGATGAGGGAGATTATCATTTGTCAGTGTTTAGAGCCGGTTTGAATCATAGACAATCGAGATTAGTGGACACTTTTCTGCTACGGAAGAAACCGAGTTTTCAAGAAAAAACTCGGTTTCAACAAGTGCCAAATACTTACAGTCGGGATCGGGAGATCCCTCCTGCCAATTTTTCAGACTGCCATGGGCGCTTTGATTGCGTCGTGGTGTTTGTAGTCGCGCAATTTGATGTCTTGCATCTTGAATCCGTCGATGGATTTTATCTTGGGGTTAAGATATAGCCGCGGCAACTTCAGGGGTTCTCTCTCCAACTGCGTCTCCACATGTTCAAAGTGCTCGTGGTAGATATGGGCATCTCCCAAGCAAAGAATCAGCTCCGCGGGCTTTAGCTCGGTTACTTGTGCCACCATGTGCAGCAGCAAGGCGTAGGATGCGATATTGAACGGCACGCCCAAGAACATATCGCAACTCCGCTCATACATCTGGAGCGAGAGTTCGCCATCGGCTACAAAAAACTGGAAGAACGCATGGCACGGGGCGAGCGCCATGTCGTCGAGTTCGCCGGGATTCCAAGCGGTCACCAGATGGCGGCGACTGTGCGGATCGGTCTTAATCTGCTCGATGACCTCGGCAAGCTGGTCCAGCGTCCGTCCGTCGGCGGTTTTCCATGAGCGCCACTGCACGCCGTAAATCCGTCCCAAGTCTCCTTCAAAGCGCGCCCGAGGTTTCCAATAATCCGCCTCGGCGTTCTGATTCCAGACATTGCATCCCAGTTTCTGAAAATCCTTGACATCGGAGTAGCCTCTTAGAAAGCCCAATAGCTCCGCTTTCACGCCGGTGTTAAAGGCGAGCTGTTTGGTTGTGACCGCGGGAAAGCCATCAGCCATATCGTAGCGCATCTGCATCCCGAATACGGCGCGAGTGTCACCGTTGCGGCCGCTCCGATCGACCCCGCACTCCACAATCTGTCTGAGCGCGTCCAGATACTGCTTCACCTTCCGTCTCCTTCGGTATCCGTGCTTCCAAACCCGCCGCGCGTCTCCGACTCGATCTGATCGACCTCCGACCATTCCGCGGCATCGACTCTGACGAAAATGCCCTGCGCGATTCTGTCCCCGCGCTCCACAATCACCGGATCGGCGGTAAAATTGTAGACCTGAATTTTTATCTCGTCTCCTTCGCCGCAGTAGTCCTGATCAATGACTCCGACGCCGTGCGGAATGAGCAACCCCCGCTTTCTCGGCGTACTGCTGCGAAGCGTGACCATCAGCATATATCCGGGGGGCGTTTCAACGATGACGTTGGCTGGGACAAGTTCCAAACTGTGCGGTTTGATTGCCACGGTTTCACGGCAGACGAAATCAAAGCCCACCGATCCTGCGGTTTCGTATCGGGGGAGCGGGAGGCTTTTGTCGAGTCGCTTGATTTTGACTTTCATTGACTTGACAACGATGTGTTCGCGTTCATGGAATCGCGGGTTCCTAAGTTCCAGGATATATCGCGGTGTGCAGACTCATAAGTTGATTTAGATTATCACACTAGGGTGATCAATACAAGCAAAAAGTCCAGAGGAATCGCCAATACAATGGTCGCAGTGTTGGGCTTCACTACGATTTTGGGGGTTTTAGCGTTATCGGTATCTGGGCGCGGTTGCCCTGTGGACGGGTCGTTCTTGATGTGCCGTTCAACCCAACCTACGGATTAACGCTGAAAAGTTATACGAATTCAAAATCTAAATGTTGCAGCCAATTCGGGACGTGCAATGAATTGCACTATTACGAACCGCCGATGATTGTAACGTAAAGATTCAGAATTAGTATGAGATATACCGGCATTCGTAGGGGGAGGTTTCCTCGCCCTATGGGTTGGGGAACCCAACCCCTACGAAGGACTATGCGTCCGTACAGCGCGCTTATACGAATTCAAAATCTGAATGTTACTGCCAATGCGGGACGTGCAATGAATTGCACTACTACAAACCGACGGCTCTTGTAACTTATAGATTCGGAATTAGTATTAGATGCGATTCTCCTGGCAAAAAGTCTCCGTCACAAGATTACACAAATCGTTGACAGCGGTTGGTGATTAGGAGTATAATTGAGGGCAGAGGCTAATTTGAACTGTCCGCTTTAATTGGAAGCGGGTGGGAACCAAAGGTGGGATGGTGTGCCTGGGGCGATTCGAACGCCCGGCCTTCAGCTCCGGAGGCTGACGCTCTATCCAGCTGAGCTACAGGCACGCCGTAGATATGAATAATAATGTATTCCGACGCCATTGTCAAGAAATTTCGCACTGACGGCTATTGATAGTCGTTTCTAACGGTCCGAGGAGTTTGTGATGCCTGAAAGAGAAATTCATATAGATCAGGAGCTAAAGACAAAACTGGCTTCCCGATTTATTTTGTATCGTATGATTGAAGAAGAAGATCCGCCATCCGTTTTGTTAAACGGAGATGATAAGTTTCTTGAGAAGTTGCTAGATAAGCATTATGACGAGTATTGGACGATTGAGGAGGGGGCAGAACAGTATTCCCCGACTCGAAAGGGGGAGTTGATTTACCATAATTTCATCTCCCGTTGGTGGGACTTTATCCTGACTTATGATATATTTGCCGGCGTGGACTTGGGTGAAGGCGTATTCGCTGACGATGACGCCGACTGGGAGGCGGTCGACGGCGAGGGGCGGCCAATCTGGGAGGATTTGAGGGTAGCCGTGTGTATCTACAAACAACGGCTCGCGGAACGCGAGGGACGCAAGACCGACCTCAACCCTTTCACTATCGCCTTTATGTCGCTGCTGTCCGAAAGAAGAATCGGAATGGGGCAATCGTGGCAGTTCGACCTGGTTTCCGACGAGTTTTGGGGAGAGGTTGAACAGATTGTAAATACAAACCTTTGGCCCGAGGATTTGGCGTACATTGATGAAGAAACGGGGGACGAAGTATCGGGCGATGACGTGATGCTCGACGTGATTGAACAGGGTATTGAGGAAACCGAGAGTAGGTGGGAAGAAGAGGATGACGACGACGATGGTGAATACCTGAATCCTCCCCAATCCATGACCACGCGGACAGAGGTGGTTGAGGAATACGAAGAGGAAGTAATTGATTACGGATGGGGTTACGATCCGTTTTACTATAATCCGTACGCTGTCATCGGCGGAGGCTTGCTGACAGCGGCGTTCATCGGTTCTGTTTGGCTCGCATTTTAGAGGAGATTCTCATGCAAAAAACTTCGGTAGCGTTGGTTGGTTGTCTCGTGTGTGTCGTGTTGGTGGCTCTATCGGGTTGCGATAATCGTTCAAAGGAGGCGCCGGTCGGCGTCGGCAGGTCGCAGGTGTCCATAAAGATTGACCTGACGGACAAGTTAAATCCGGCCATCCTCCCTGATGTGCTTAAGGAGGTCTTTCGAGAAATCGCGCCGACGAAGAAGCCTGAATCGAAAGAGTTTCAGCAAAAAGTCGTTCAGAAACTTAGCCAGAAAATTATGGACGATCCGGAGGTGAACTATCGGGTGGATCTGAATGAGGATGGCAACATCGATCCATTGCTTGTGGTGCCCGAAACGGTGGAGGGCAAAGCGGCTGTTTACTCGCTACGCGTTCCCGATCCGAGCAGTCATCCCACTGATCCGCAGCAGAATGCGGACTGGCACAAGATCGCGGATGGCGGCATTGAACTGGTGGCGTTATCGGTGACCTACGATCAGAACGCGCAGTCAATGGCGATCAACGCCGAATCCAACAAGTACGTCTACGAGGGGCGTAATCACCACCACGGCAGCACCTATCACTCTCACGGACACAGTTGGATGGCGACGTACTTCCAATATATGATTCTTCGCGACATCCTTTTTCGTCCGTATGGATGGTATGGTCCCGGTTTTTACGGCGGTTGGTACGGAGGTTTCTACGGCGGTTGGCATTCACCGGTTGCAAGCCGCAGAGTCACGCGCACCGTGACTCGCTACAATTCGTCTCCGGGGGCGGCGAGACCGGCAAGCAATGTGGCACGAAGCAGCAGGGCTAGTAGCCGCACTCAAGCGCCGAAATCTATCACGCAGATGAAATCCAAGCGCGCCATGGCGGCGCGGACCGGTACGGCTGCCCGCAGCGGAGGATTCGGGAGCGGCAGGTCTTCCGCCACCAGAGCCTCGAGCGCGACCGGATCGAGCACGAGATCGTCCGTCAATAGATCCGGCAGCTCCTCCAGCAGAAGCAGGAGCTCCGGCTTTGGCAGAACGTCGACCTCTTCTAGTCGAAGTCGAAGTAGCGGCTCTTTCAGAGGCGGCAGTAGGGGATATGGAAAGTGAGGCGGCTTACGGCGGGAGGGAATTCCGGCATTGGGTAAGGATCTCTATCGCAGTCATTGCCCATTCCTTTGATTGATAGAGATTCCTTTCCTAATTCCAACGGCGCTGTAGGCGGGATCTCCCGATCCCGACAGCGCACCAGTCGTCCATAACCGAGCATGAGTTGGCGTTGATAAGGCGTTGGGTATGAACATTCACGACAGCGGATACAAGAGACTACTCTCGAATCGCACAATCTTTCGACAACTGGTTGAAACCTTCGTCAACGAGGAGTGGGTGCATTCTCTCGATTTCGATACGTCTGAACCTTTGGACAAATCCTTTATCTCCGAACACTACAAGGAGACCGAGAGTGACTTAATCTTCAAAATTCAGGGGCATGACCGCGAGGTCTATATCTACATCCTGATTGAGTTTCAATCCACCGTCGATAAGTTCATGGCGTTACGGGTATTAAACTACATCACGAACTTTTACATGGATTATATCGCCAATAATAGCGATGTCAAGAAACTGCCGGCGGTCTTTCCAATCGTGCTGTACAACGGAGTCGCGCCTTGGACGGCGCCGGTGAATCTTTCGGAGTTAATTGAGCAGGCGCCGCCGCTGGGCAGGTTCGCGCTAGACTTTGAGTATTTCCTTATTGCCGAGAACGAATTCAGTAAGGAAGCGTTACTGAACATCCGTAACATCGTAGCGATACTGTTTTTGGCAGAATCGCATTATGATATAGAAGTGCTGAAGACGGAACTGGTAAATCTGTTTTCGTCGGAGTCTGACAAAGAGGCGGTGAGTCTGTTGCTGAACTGGATTAAGCAGTTGGCTATCCATGGCCGGATTGACCCTGACGATTATCAATCATTGGAATACAAATATCGGAGCAAAGAGGAGGTAACCACAATGTTAGTTTCAGCATTAGAGGAAGATAGGCAGAAATTATTTCAAAGCGGTCTGCTTGAAGGCGAGCAGAAAGGCAGGATTGAGGGCAAGCAGGAAGGGCGGCTTGAGGGCAAGCAGGAAGGACTGCTTGAAGGCGAGCAGAAAGGCAGGATTGAAGGCAAGCAGGAAGGATTGCTTGAAGGCGAGCAGAAAGGCAGAATTGAAGAGAAGATTGAAAATGCCAAAGCGATGCTTGCCAAGGGCATGGAATTGCCGTCTATTTCTGAAATTACTCGCCTTCCAGAATCACGTCTCATGGAGTTGAGGGATGAGCTTTCCTCAATAGAAGAGTGAAACCTGCGTTAACTGCCACTTTCGACGTTGCTTTTTGCCGTGAGATGGCGCGCGGCATCCGTCTATTGTTTTGGGGATAAGTCTGAACGAGTTTGCGTTTTCGTTTAACGTGAACGTTATGTCAAGCACATAGGGTCTTTTGATACAAACGATAAATGGTATCAAGAGACGCTAGAATGGTTGGAATGTTGAAATCGTGATGGGCGGCTTCATGCGAGTTTTCAGGCTGGACTTTACTTTTTTTGGCTATTCATCGTTCGGCATAGCCGTCCGGACCAGTCGTCCATAACCGAGCATGAGTTGGCGTTGATAAGGCGTTGGGTATGAACATCCACGACAGCGGATACAAGAGACTACTCTCAAATCGCACAATCTTTCGGCAACTGGTTGAAACCTTCGTCAACGAGGAGTGGGTGCATTCTCTCGATTTCGATACGTCTGAACCTTTGGACAAATCCTTTATCTCCGAACACTACAAGGAGACCGAGAGTGACTTAATCTTCAAAATTCAGGGTCATGACCGCGAGGTCTATATCTACATCCTGATTGAGTTTCAATCCACCGTCGATAAGTTCATGGCGTTACGGGTATTAAACTACATCACGAACTTTTACATGGATTATATCGCCAATAACAGCGATGTCAAGAAACTGCCGGCGGTCTTTCCAATCGTGCTGTACAACGGAGTCGCGCCTTGGACGGCGCCGGTGAATCTTTCGGAGTTAATTGAGCAGACGCCGCCGCTGGGCAGGTTCGCGCTAGACTTTGAGTATTTCCTTATTGCCGAGAACGAATTCAGTAAGGAAGCGTTACTGAACATCCATAACATCGTAGCGATACTGTTTTTGGCAGAATCGCATTATGATATAGAAGCGCTGAAGACGGAACTTGTAAATCTGTTTTCGTCGGAGTCTGACAAAGAGGCGGTGAGTCTGTTGCTGAACTGGATTAAGCAGTTGGCTATCCATGGCCGGATTGACCCTGACGATTATCAATCATTGGAATACAAATATCGGAGCAAAGAGGAGGTAACAATGCTTGTTTCAGCATTAGAAGAAGACAGGCAGAAAGTTTTTCAAAGCGGTTTGCGTGAGGGCGAGCAGAAAGGAAAGCAGGAAGGGCTACTTGAGGGCAAGCAGGAAGGGCTGCTTGAGGGCAAGCAGAAAGGCAGGATTGAAGGTAAGCAGGAAGGGCTGCTTGAAGGCGAGCAGAAAGGCAGAATTGAAGAGAAGATTGAAAATGCCAAAGCGATGCTTGCCAAGGGCATGGAATTGCCGTCTATTTCTGAAATTACTCGCCTTCCAGAATCACGTCTCATGGAGTTGAGGGATGAGCTTTCCTCAATAGAAGAGTGAAAGCAGTGCGAATCACCGATTTCGACGTTGCTTTTTGCCGTGAGACACTTTTGTATGGGGATAAGTCTGAACGAGTTTGCGTTTTCGTTTAACGTGAACGTTATGTCAAGCATAAGGGTCTTTTGATACAAACGATAAATGGTATCAAGAGACGCTAGAATGGTTGAAATATTGAAATCGTGATGGGCGGCTTCATGCGAGTTTTCAGGTTGGACTTTACCTTTTTGTGGCTATTCATTATTCGGCATAGCCATCCGACCAGTCGTCCATAACCGAGCATGAGTTGACGTTGACAAGGCGTTGGGTATGAACATCCACGACAGCGGATACAAGAGACTACTCTCAAATCGCACAATCTTTCGACAACTGGTTGAAACCTTCGTCAACGAGGAGTGGGTGCATTCTCTCGATTTCGATACGTCTGAACCTTTGGACAAATCCTTTATCTCCGAACACTACAAGGAGACCGAGAGTGACTTAATCTTCAAAATTCAGGGTCATGACCGCGAGGTCTATATCTACATCCTGATTGAGTTTCAATCCACCGTCGATAAGTTCATGGCGTTACGGGTATTAAACTACATCACGAACTTTTACATGGATTATATCGCCAATAACAACGATGTCAAGAAACTGCCGGCGGTCTTTCCAATCGTGCTGTACAACGGAGTCGCGCCTTGGACGGCGCCGGTGAATCTTTCGGAGTTAATTGAGCAGACGCCGCCGCTGGGCAGGTTCGCGCTAGACTTCGAGTATTTCCTTATTGCCGAAAACGAATTCAGTAAGGAAGCGTTGCTGAAAATCCGTAACATCGTAGCGATACTGTTTTTGGCAGAATCGCATTATGATATAGAAGCGCTGAAGACGGAACTGGTAAATCTGTTTTCGTCGGAGTCTGACAAAGAGGCGGTGAGTCTGTTGCTGAACTGGTTTAAGCAGTTGGCTTTACATGGCCGGATTGACCCTGACGATTATCAATCATTGGAATACAAATATCGGAGCAAGGAGGAGGTAACAATGCTTGTTTCAGCATTAGAGGAAGATAGGCAGAAATTATTTCAAAGCGGTTTGCGTGAGGGCGAGCAGAAAGGAAAGCAGGAAGGGCTACTTGAGGGCAAGCAGGAAGGGCGGCTTGAGGGGAAGCAGGAAGGGCTGCTTGAAGGCGAGCAGAAAGGCAGGATTGAAGGTAAGCAGGAAGGATTGCTGAGAAGATTGAAAATGCCAAAGCGATGCTTGCCAAGGGCATGGAATTGCCGTCTATTTCTGAAATTACTCGCCTTCCAGAATCACGTCTCATGGAGTTGAGGGATGAGCTTTCCTCAATAGAAGAGTGAAACCTGCGTTAACTGCCACTTTCGACGTTGCTTTTTGCCGCGAGACACTTTTGTACGGGGATAAGTCTAAGCGAGTTTGCGTTTTCGTTTAACGTGAACGTTATGTCAAGCACATAGGGTCTTTTGATACAAACGGTAAAAAACTCGGTTTCAAGGCATAGGACTTCACTCAGAATAAATTATCAAACAGGTTCTCAAGTTTTTGAATCCGTATTACGCATTTCTCACTTAATGCGCATTACTTTTCACCCGTCTCCCTTGCCGGGATTCGGGGCAAATCTGCGTAAGTCCCAACAGTCAGGAAAAGGACACAAATACATGGCTGAACCGCAAGTTTCACCCTACGGCTCGTGGAAATCGCCAATCACCTCCGATCTAATCGCGTCAGGCGCCATTCGGTGCGGAGAAATTGTCATTGATGGCGATGACACGTACTGGGTTGAAATGCGGCCGGCGGAGGACGGGCGCGGCGTCATCGTGCGCCGTACATCCGACGGGCATATCTCGGACATGACGCCCGCGCCGTTCAATGTCCGCAGTCGCGTGCATGAATACGGGGGCGGGGCTTACACCGTGGCAGATGGCATAATTTACTTTTCGAATTTTGAGGACCAGCGCATTTACCGTCAATCAGGTGACGCGGCGCCTCAGCCGATCACGCCCGCTGGCGAGATGCGTTACGCCGATTTCACAATTGACAGCGCTCGAGAGAATCTCGTTTGCGTGTGCGAAGACCATTCCCTCGCCGGGCGCGAGCCAGCCAACACGCTCGGGAGCGTAGGGCTCGAAAACGGGGAGGGCGCAAAGGCGCTAACCTCGGGCGCCGATTTCTACTCGTCTCCTCGACTCTCGCCGGACGGTTCACGGCTCGCCTGGATAAGTTGGAATCACCCGAATATGCCGTGGGACGGCGCTGAATTGTGGACAGCCAAATTCAAGGCGGACGGCACATTGACGGAGAGCCGTCGTATCAGCGGCGGCCCCGATGTGTCTACGTTGCAGCCGGAATGGTCTCCCGATGGCGTGCTGCATTTCGTCTCCGATCAGGGAGGGTGGTGGAACCTTTACAGGTGGGGCAAAGGGGGTGTTGAGTCGCTCTATGAAACGGACGCTGAATTCGCTATGCCGCATTGGGAATTCGGATTGGGCGCTTACGGATTCGAGTCTGCCGACAGCATCATCTGCATCTACAATCGGCGGGGGGATTGGGAACTCGGACGCCTTGACACGAAAACGGGTCGACTGGAACCGATCGAAATCCCCTATACCGACATGTCGCGCATAGGGCTCCAGGTTGCCGCGGGACGCGCCGTATTCGGCGCCGGCTCCCCGACAACGATGCGTTCAATCGTGGAGTTGGATCTCGGCGCCCGCGAGATTGAGGTACTGCGGCGTTCAAGCACGCTTGACGTTGACACTCGTTATTTGTCTATCCCCGAGGCGATTGAGTTTCCAACCAAGGGGGGATTGACAGCGCACGGCTTCTTCTATCCGCCCCGGAACGGTGACTATCTCGCGCCTCCCGAGGAGCGTCCGCCCGTCCTTGTCCAAAGTCACGGCGGTCCGACAGGCGCGACTTCCCCCGTACTGGATTTGACCGTACAGTATTGGACAAGCCGCGGTATCGCGGTGCTTGATGTCAATTACGGTGGAAGCACCGGCTACGGACGCGCCTATCGGGAGCGGCTTGACGGCAAGTGGGGCATCGTCGATGTTGACGACTGCGTAAGCGGTGTTCGGTATCTCATTGACCGCGGCGCGGTTGATGGTCGCCGCGTAACGATAAACGGGGGCAGCGCGGGAGGATACACGACGTTGTGCGCGCTGACATTCCACGATATCTTCAAGGTTGGAGCGAGTTACTTCGGCATCAGCGATCTTGAAGCGATGACGACCGACACCCACAAGTTCGAGTCGCGTTACCTGGATCGGTTGGTCGGTCCATACCCTGAGCGTCGCGATCTCTACCGAGAACGCTCGCCGATTCACTTCACGGACCGGCTGTCCTGCCCGGTCATCCTTTTTCAGGGGCTTGAGGATAAGATTGTCCCGCCGAATCAGGCGGAAATGATGGTTGCGGCATTGCGAGAGAAGGGATTACCGGTGGCTTACGTCGCGTTTGAGGGGGAACAACACGGGTTCCGTCGCGCGGAGAACATCAAGCGCTGCCTTGATGCGGAGTTGTACTTCTATTCGCGCATCTTCGGCTTCAATCTCGCCGAGCCCGTGGAACCTGTGTTAATTGAAAACCTTGAAGAGTAGTGGGATCAAACGAGTGAATAGCGAGTAGGATTTTCTATCGATCAACTGATAATTGGTAGGTGTGGTTTCCAACCGCACCGACACCACACCCGCTGTAGGAGCGATCTCCGAATCGCGACCTGCCGACTTCCATTAAAAAATCACCGGGAAAACCGCTAAACCTCCTCCGAAACCGCGTATGGCGGGAGAGGGTGGGAGTCGAACCCACCTATCCATTTGCATGGACAAGCTGGTTTTGAAGACCAGTAGAGCCACCGGACCCTATCCCCTCCCATCGGGCGCGCGTCAAGTCGCACGCGCCGTTTCCGCCGATTTCCGCAGGCGGCGATGATTGTCCTGTCGAACCGTGATACCTTGACCGTCGCAGTATTCAAGGAACGGCACCGCGTATTTCCGAGAGGTTTTTGCGAGTTCGCGAAACTCGGCGACAGTGATTATATCATGCTCCCGTAGGTAATCGGTAAGAAAGTTTAAGGTATTCTCGAATGTATCCGCATGGATAAAGTACCCATCCGCGATCTTGATAAACCGTCCGAGATTTGACAAGGCGTAAAACGTCGTTCTGATGAGTTGGGGCGGATACTTGCCAAATTGCGTCTCCAGTTCACCTAGACTCGGCGTATTCAGCCCTGCCCCCAACAACGCTTTTTCAATACGCTCTTTTACTCCCTCCGCCTCCGCCGAGAACTGAATTTGATGCGATGTGAGGCGAAGGAGATTCCCCTCCTTGACAATCTGTTTGTCCCGGATTAGGTGGTTTACGATCCGTTCAAAGGCTGTGCCGTCTAACCCCAGCTGCCGTTGCAACCGGGCGGCATTCTGGCCCGGGGCGAGCGGATTTTGTTCGTGAAAGTTTTTTAGCGCTCCGAGGAGGCTCGCCCAAGCCGCTTCCGTGCGGTTCGCCGCCGAGACGAGCTGTGTGCCTCCGCTCCAACGCACAATCCGCCGATCCGCTTCAAGCGCTTTTAAGTTCTGCTCCAAAGCGCCGTGAGAATAAGGCAAATAGTAGCGCAGATAATCTTGCGGCACACATAAATCGCGGCTGTGCGTCAGAACCAAGTTGATAACCTCGGTGTCGTCCGCATTGTCCCATTCATCCAAAACCTCCAGCGTTTCCTCCGTAAACCGTTTGTGCCTCGGGGGGAACGGGTTGGTGACCTGACCGCCGCCGACGGTGTGCTGTGCCGAGAAATCGCGCACGATGAATCGGTCGCCTCTAAACGTAAGAACCGGGCTCTCCAAGCGGAGCTGGATTTGCGCTGTTTGACCACGTCGCACAGTCTCGTCGACGAGCAAAATTGCGCGGCAAAACGTCTCCCTCGTGCCAAGATAAAAACGCAGGCGTGTCCAGTGTTCAAGCGATCGGGGAAATGAAGACAAGACGCGGAGCGACACATCAATGTTGTCCGTTACCTGTGAGAAACCGATTTGACAAAGTAGATCGCCGCGTTCAATCTCGTCAGCGTTAATGCCGGACAGATTGAGCGCCGTGCGTTGACCCGCGTAGGCTCTATCCGCCGATTCGTTGTGCACTTGCACCCCGCGCACACGCGCCTCGCGCCCTTGGGGCAGCGCGATTAGGCGTTGTTCACGCTGAATCGACCCCGCAATCAGCGTGCCGGTGACGACGGCGCCAAACCCCTGCATCGTAAACACACGGTCTACATACAGGCGCGGAATGCCATCCCTTTGATCCACTTCAGCGATGGCATTCACCTTTTGCACAATCAGGTTCTTCAACTCATCCAAACCTTGCCCCGTGATCGATGACACGTGGATGGTCGGGATGCCTTGAAGTGAGGTGCCGACAAGCATCTCCCGCGCCATTTCCGACGATTCCGCCAACTGAGTCGGTGTCACGAGGTCAGCTTTCGTCATCACGAGAATTCCTGTCGACAGCCCGAGCAGGTCAAGAATCTCCAGATGTTCCAGTGTCTGCTCCTGAACCCCTTCCTTGGAATCGACAACCATCAACACAATGTCCATTCCGTACGCCCCGGAGAGCATATTTCGGATGAATTTTTCATGGCCCGGAACATCGACGATGCCGGCTCGCGAACCGTCGGGCAGATTGAAGTAGGCGAATCCCAACTCAATCGAGAGGCCGCGTTCCTTTTCCTCTTTGAGCCGATCCGTCTCAATGCCGGTTAAGGCGCGAATCAGGGCAGATTTCCCGTGATCCACATGTCCGGCCGTACCAATAATGACGTGTCGCATGATGTTGTGTTCGCTCGAGCTAAGGATATGTGGGTGAAACCGAGTTTTTTCTTCAAAACTCGGTTTCTCAAAGTCGCTTTGCACGCTAATGTGGCATTAGCCGTTGTGTTTGTCAATCGTGGATGATTCAACGTCCGTTGGCGGTTATTTTACAGCGGCGCTTGCTTCGGCAATGGCAATCGTTCGGCGCGAATCGTTATTTGGCGCACGCTATCCCCCGAGCCGCCTCAACAATCCAGTTGAGTTGTTTTTCTTCTATCGCTCGCACATCCAACCAGAATTTGCCATTTTGTGCGCGTCCAATGACCGGCGTCGGTTGGGCGCGGAACTGCGCCGCGAGGCATTCGGCTGACATTCGGGGTGATTCCAAGACAACCGCCAGACTGGGCAAGCACTCGGTAGGCAACGATCCGCTTCCGATTTGAGCTTGACTGCCTTCGATTGTGACGCGAACGGTGTCCCCGAAGATCTCGCGAAGATTCGTCGCCAACCGTTCCGCGACACTTCGGAGCTCTTCAAGCGAGCGGGTATAACAATTTAACATCGGCAGTTCCTGAAGCAGGCGGTCTTCGTTAAGATAGAGCCGTAAAGTCGCTTCAAGCGCGGCGATAGTAAGTTTTCCGACGCGCAGCGCTCGCATAAGCGGGTTGTTCCGAATTCGCCGCACCAAACTCGATTTGCCGACGATGATGCCGCCCTGCGGTCCCCCGAGCAATTTATCGCCGCTGAAGGTAACAATCTCGACTCCCGTCTCAAGTCGATCGCCGACAACCGGCTCACGAGGCAACCCGTAGCGAGTCAAGTCAATCAGCGATCCGCTGCCGAGGTCCTCCATCGTTGGAATTCTCGTCCGACGACCGAGTTCCACAATCTCCGTTATGTCCGGTGTCGAGGCAAAACCGACAATTTTGTAGTTGCTGGGGTGCGCCTTTAGAATGAGCGCCGTGTCTTCGTTAATCGCCGCTTCATAGTCCCTCAAGTGCGTTCGGTTTGTGGTGCCGACCTCTCGCAACACGGCGCCGCTCGCAGTTATAACGTCGGGGATTCGGAATGAACCGCCGATTTCGATTAACTCGCCGCGCGAGACAATCACCTCTTTGCCTTGAGCCAACGTGTTCAAGGTCAGCAGTACCGCCGCGGCGTTGTTGTTCACGACAGTTGACGCCTCACACCCCGTCAGTCGTTGCAACAGTGGTTCGGTGATACGGTCGCGGCTGCCGCGCGCCCCACTTTCCAAGTCGTATTCAAGGTTGATGTAGTTTGCCGCCGCTTGATTAAGTTTCTCCAGAGCCGCTTCCCCAAGTCGCGATCGCCCCAGATTTGTGTGCGTAATAGTTCCCGTGGCGTTCACAAGCGGACGAAGCGATGAAGCGGTTATGGCTTCGAGTTTTTCACCGACGAGTCGGAGGTACGCGGATTCATCAAGATTACCGAGATCGGCGTCTTCGTCGAGGATGCGTCTTCTTGATTCGGCAACCACGGCGCGAAGCGTATCTGTCACCAAGTCGCGAGAATACTTCTTTTGTAACGCGACGAATCCATCTTGCGACAATAATTTTTCGATGGATGGAATTCGGCGAAGGACGGCTTGTTTTTCAGTGATTAGGCTTTTGTCGTGCATGGGCATGCGCTGTCGTGTGAACGAAACTGAAGTATTCAAGTGGATTATACCCAAGCACTAGGAAACGGTCAAGGGAAAAGCGTGGCATACAATTCGTGCGGCAGGCAGCGGAGTATGACGGGTGACTTCGTGGTCTATTCGCTAAATAGTTAGTGTTTATGGGAGCGTGGCACTTGTCTGAATCACGAATTTTCACGGATTAAACGGATTTCACGGATTAGGATTGCCAAGTGGCGCTTTAATTCTAAGGATTGATGTGTAAACTTGGGTTTCGCAGTTGTTGGAAACCGCGGGGATCTCTATCGCACTCATTATTCATTCGCTTGATTCTACAAAAGATGCAATTTCTGACAGCGCGCAGTATAAACCGATACGTAGAAGCCGCTTTGATTCCGGGATTCCGGGAAGAAACCGAGTTTTGAGGAAAAAACTCGGTTTCAATATCGCTTAGAGAATCAGATGGATCTGGGGGTTGGCGGCGGGGGATGTGTAAGCCTCGTCGGAGACGGGGGCTAAGCGAAATGGCGCAAAGAAGATGTCAAGGCGCGACAGAAACTCTTTCAGGTTTAGCCCCATATAGGTTGCGGTATCAGGCTCCAAGTTTGAAAGCACTTCCCGCAATTTGTCGGATCCGGCGGCGGAAAGCGTGCGTGTGGGCCTGGGCATGCGCATGTGGCGCTTGATTAGGGCGGCGGAAATCTGAATCAACCCTTGAAGGAACAAGCGGTAATCGTCCTCCGCCTGATGCCACAATCCCTCCCATGCCTCATGCGCTTCCCACCAATAAGCGAAATTATACAAGTCTACGCCATAGAGATAGTCTTCATTGACTCGCCAAGATTCCGGGGACAAGACTTGAGGCGTTGCCGATTCCTCCGTGCCGTAACTGTGGCCCGCCGGGTCTTTGATTGGGTGCGGTGTCACGCCGGGTATATGGCGGTAAGCAGGGAAGGATTGGCTCGGGCAGTAGCGCCGACAACTCGGGTCGAACGGATGCGGCTCTTGAAGGGTTGCTGTTTCATTCACCATAGATCTTGATTGTAGGAGCGATCTCCAGATCGCGACCTGCTGACCGCTTATGCCTACACAGGCCTGTAGAGATCCCTCCAACGAATGGTTTATACGATTTCAAAATCTAAATGTTACAATCAATCGGAGGCGCTCAATGAATTGAGCAACTACAAACTGTCGGCTCTCGTAACTTGTGGATTGGGAATTAGAATTAAACGCGCAAAATCAAGCCGCGACTTCCCAAGAAGTCAAATTTGGCGCTTCAGGTTTTGCAGTAACGTTTGGGCAAGTCGCGCGGCGAAGGCGTCATCGTTTATGTTGTTGTCCATTTCAACCACGGTGACATTATCCGCCGCGTTCTCCTTCAAGTTCCGAATCCACGCCGCCCTGGCTTCCGGCGAATCGAACGGCTGCCCTTGCGCGTCAATGGCGGAGACCCCTCGCTTGGGGATTACGACGGTCGTCGGGGCTTTTGCTCGACTCAGTTTTCGCGCCATAATTTTCCCCAGTTCGGCGTTTTCGTCCACCGTTGTGCGCATGAGCGTGACCGTCGGATTGTGTTGGTAGAACGTCCTGTCCTTAAATTTTTCGGGCACGGTGTCGGGCGGTCCGAAGTTGACCATATCCAACGCTCCCGGGGCGACTACCTGCGGGATTCCTTGATTCCCGGCGGCTTCCAAGCGGTTCGGTCCGGCGCTCAACACGCCGCCGACCAACTCATCGGCAAGTTCGGTTGTTGTAGCGTCAAGCACGCCGACGATAAATCCGCCATTGACCAAGTCCTCCATTGCGCGTCCGCCAGCGCCGGTTGCGTGGAAAACGAGGACTTCATACCCAGCCGCTTCAAGAATCTCGCGTGCCTTGGTCACACAAGGGGTTGTCACTCCGAACATCGTGGCGGCGATTAAGGGTTTGTCGTCCGCGGCGGGCGCCTCGGCGTTAATCATACCGGCAATCGCGCCCGCGGCATTCGTCAGAATCTGTCGCGAGAGACTGTTGACGCCCGCGATGTCTACCACGGAATACATCATCGCGATGTCCTTCGTATCCACATAGGGACTGGTGTCGCCGGAGGCCAAGGTAGAAACCATCAACTTGGGAACGCCGACAGGCAGGGCGCGCATGGCTGTCGTCCCGATGGTGGTTCCGGCTGATCCGCCGAGCGAAATGATGCCATGGATTGCTCCATCTTCGTTCAGTCGTTCGACAATTTTTGCCGCTCCGCTCGCCATTGCGGCGACGCTATCGCCTCGATCGCCTTCATTTCTGAGTTCGGTCAGCGATGTCCCGGCTGCCTCCGCCACTTTCTCGGCGGAAACATTCGGCTCAAAATGCGGCTCTCCCAGCACACCTGTGTTGATAGTATGCGTAGAGACGTTATTCGCTTCTATGCGTTCTTTGAGAAACACAAATTCGGGTCCCTTCGTATCCAATGTTCCTACCAAGCAAGCCGTTTTCGACATATCTCGATTCCTCCGTTGGTTGTTAACTCCATTGAAACAACTCAACACGCCTGAGTTTCGTTGTTGGATATGCATTATAGTTTGCCCGGGCAACAGGGTCAAGCACAATCTCTCCCAGCCTCAACCTGCGATTGTCCCGGCGCGGGACAGGGTTTTTCTGGACACGCCGAAATCCCTATGATACACTTAAAGCCGCCTAAGGGAAGCCATCACCGGAATTTTCCGACCACCATTCTATCAACCCGTGTTAGCGATTCCATGCTGCCATTCACGATAAAAGTTACTCATCAAGTCGTCGAGCGACTGTGCCGAATTACGGCGGGCAGAGAGCGCCAGAATATGGATGTCCGCGTTGACGTTCACGCGCACTCGCGGCAACTTCTCCCTTCGTTTACGGGCAGGTCGAGCGCGGGTCCGGGATCCGAGGCGCTGAATGAGGCGATGGAGTTTGCGTATGAGGCGTTTGTCGAGTTTCTACAGGGCATCGCCGAGCCCGGCGTCTTTCTCCCGACGAATCGCCTCAATCGATATCCTCACCGCCTATACTGCCTTCTCATGTCTCCGAATAGCGCCCGCGAAGTGTTTAATGTCCAGAATGCGAGCGCCGGGAACCGCCTGACTTTCGGCGACTATGAGTTTGCCGTTAGCCGCAAGGCGCAGATTCGAGATGCGGAAGCGTATTTGATTGCTCCGAACAAGTATACGCTCTTTATGCGGCAGGCGGTTGAGTCGCGTGTCGTCAATGTGTACCGCAGCGATTTCATTGATTTGGTCACGAATACGCCGCCGCCGCTTCATCTTCATGCTCAAGATGTAATCGACGCGTTTGCCGGCGGCCCCGCCGCGGAATCCGAACGCCCCATGGAGGGACAGCAACTTCTAATGTTCTCGCCGGATGACATGAATAGGCGGAAGGAAAAACAGACAGTATGCCCGAAATGCGGGGGGCAGGTTCAGAAAATAGGCGCGGGCAGATATTTCTGCCTCGATTGCGAGTGGGACAATCTTCCGCTGCTGAAATGAGGAGCGCCGAGTTTCAAGGTTATGGCGCGCAGTTCCAAGACGCCTGCCGCGTCCGTAGTCGCGTCATTCTCACCTGATGAGTGACCCGATCATCCCGAAGCCGCCAGCCCATAGAAGTAAAACAGTGTTGACAATCGCGATGAGCGCTCCGACAACAGTTTGAACGAGCGTGTGTCTTTTTCGTCGAACTCGCGCCCAGGCGATGAGCGGCGCCAAGAGATACAGCCACGCAAACCTCGCGTCATATAAAATCAGCGCGAGCACGGTGACACAGCCGGTGAAGACGCCGGTGTGGAAACTGATTTTCCAGAATTGCGTAATGACTCCGAAGATTAACCCGTTCGCTATATAGGCGATCCCCGCCCAAATAATCTCGCGCGGGGCGCCGATTCCGTAGAAAATGCCTACCCCGATGCATGCCGCTCCTATGGCAAAGAGTAACGGCAACGTGCGTTGCTCTTTGATCTCAAGGTTGAGATGGCTCACCCTCCCTAGGCGAAAGAGGATAAAGATAAACAAGACCGGCAACAGGGAAAAAAAGTGAAAGCGATCCCCATCCACAACATCATCTCGCGTGTGGTTTCAGCGTTGTTTCCGGCAATTGCCAGCGTTGTCGCAATTGGCGTGAGTAATGGATTGAAGAGCACCGATGTCGCAGCCGCTATTTGATTGTGCATTAACGAGCCTAAATTTGAGTTGACCGATTCATCTGTTTTGAATCGGAGGTGAAATGAAGATTTATGGATTGGGATATCCCGAAACGCGTCGCCCGGGTTGAAGCGATCACTAACAAGTAACACTCGCTCGAAAAATCGCCAAAAAGCCAGTCATAGAGCGAAAAATGAGTATACACCTATCGCCCCTCTGGGGCTTTGGAATTTGGGGTGTCCACGTTTCTACAAACCTGCGGGATCTCTATCGCACTCGCTATTCACTCGCTTGATCCCCGCTGGGGCTAAAAGACAACGCTTTTTGAAGCCGGTCCTAAACGGAAGAATGAATGTTACTCGTGGAAAGAATTATTCCGCCGCGGGATAATGGAGCGCTATCAATCAACCGAGCTCTTGAAATCTACCACAACTAGCGGCGATTTGCAAGCAGATTTTCCAAGCGAACAAGCGCCGCGTTCTTCAACGCCGAGTTTGACTTGTACTCATAATAACGCTTCAGCGCTTTGCCGGCGTACTGATCGCCTCTGCGCGGGATTCGTCCATTTTTCGGAACGTTGCTGGGACCAACATAATACGCGGCCGCGGCGCGAACGTAACTGCCGTTGTACCGTTTTAGCTGGGCTTTCAGATAGGCAACTCCCGCGCTCAAATTCTTGCGTGGATTGAAGCGTTCATCTATCCGCGCATCGTGAACCGGCTTGAGGGCATTACGATAGTTGGGCACTTTAAGGCGGAGATCTCGCGCGGTACCCGGCATCAATTGCATTAATCCAACCGCCCCGGCGCTTGATACCGCGTTGGGATTGAAGTTGGACTCCACTCTAATCATGGCGAGTATCAACTCAAGTTCGACATTATGACGAGCCGCAAGTTGCCGAATCAGGGCATTTTTCCCGCCTATATTCCGCTTTGATGAGTTTGGTTGAGCGCGGTTGCGTCTCGCCCGAGATCCGCCTCCGAATGTCCATCCGACCGAAACGAGGTGCTTGGAATGGAGATCCGGGCGCGTCAAGTAGGCGTAATTGACCTGCTTGCCGCCTCGACTCAACGTGAGACCGAGGCTCCCGTGAGGCGTTGGATCCGGTTCGACGACATCAAAGACCGATCCGAACCGGAACGCGATGGCGCGTGTCCCAAGTTCCGCGCCCACTGCCAGTAGTTTGGTTGAGATATTAAACGCGCTGTGGAGTTGAAAATGCCGAATTGGCGCCCAAGTCCCCCCGATGGCGAGTTGTTGATCGAAATTTTGATACGGTTCTCCATCGCCACCCGTGATGACGACGCCGGAGATGTCGCGGAGGCTCGCCCCGACAGTCCAATGCGGATGAAGTCTCCCGACAATCCCCAGGTCGTAGTTCGGAATCCAGAGACTGCCGCGGTAGGGCGCCCGATTATAGCCTACATTGGCGCCGATTTGCCACCTTCGCATCTTTACGGCGTAGGAAAGCATGGCTTGATTGTTTCCGAACTCGAATGTGCCAATCGGGTTGTCGGGTTTATCCAAAAAGAAGCGGTCCGCGCCGTTCAGGTCCACCAGATTAAGACCTAATGTGCCGAATCGGCTGAAGGGCAACGCAAATGAGAGCGCGCCTTGTGACAGGTCGTAGACAAGATTCCCGCGTTGCAGGCTAGCGAGTCCTGCCGGATTCCACAGCGCTCCGGTCGAGCCGTCGGCATTGCTGATAAACGCGCCGCTCAATCCGAGCGCCCTCACGCCAATCTCCGGGCGAGAGTTGGCGTTGACCGCGAAGGGAGGGAGACACAACCATACGCCAAGGCATACATAGAGCAAGCGTAGCGATATGCGGCGATTGTTGAACGTTGATGGATGGCGACGCGTCAATGCCTCTTCTGTGTTGTCGGGATTCGAGATGGCGAATAGATTCAGTGAGAGGGCGGCCATTGCGCACCAATACAGTGGTATTATTGCGTGATTTGAAAACTCTTGTATTCTTGGTAGGCGCGGTTTCCAACCGCGCCGATCCCAGAAAATGCCAGACCAATCTTCCGACAGTCTCTTAATCTGGCGCTCCCTCTACGTCGCCGCCACGGTCAGAAGTACCGTTCTAGTCTCGGTGGAAACTCTTGTATCGGTATCAATGCCCGATTCCTTAACCGAGACAACACGGTCAAACACTGTGACAACGAATTGAATGACCTCCAACTGAACTCCGTCTGTGGTCGAGGCGGCAGGAGCAACCCATGTCGCGCTGTTGGGGCTTGTGACAGAAAGCGTTCCGTGTTCCGTGACGTTGACCCAATCAAGCAGGATACGGAACCCCTCGACACTGTCGACCGTTGCAGTCAACTGGACGCTTTCGCCCGGTTGAACGATCGCCTGGCTGACATTTACCTTTACATTGAAGGGCTGAAGATTGCCGGGTTGTCCCGATGTGAGCGGATCTTCATCCGGCGCGGTTTCCGTGACCGGATTTTCAATATTGCTGCCGCCGCAGCCTGAGATCCATGCGGCGGAACCGAGCAAGATGACTTGCAGGAGAGCGAGCAATCGGCAAGGTTTAATCATGTTTCCGGACTCCCGTGTGATGTATGGTATCTCTCGAAATACACAATGAAAGAACGTGATCGCTATCATCCGGTTTCAATAAAGGGCGTGGATGAATCGCGCGCCGTTGATAGTTCTTTCCGCAAGTAACAGAAAACAGTGGCTAGTGGTCAGTGGTCAGTAGGATGTAGCCTGCGCGTCACCGTTGGGATCAAGTTAAGAGTTTCAAGACGCGAGTCAAACGGTTTTCTCTCGGCAAGCGCTTAACACAGTTTCCCACTTGTGAGTTCTCTATTGCACTCATTATCCATTCGTTTGATCCCCGCCGGGTCGGGATCGGGAGATCCCTCTTACAGAGGCGTGGTGCCGCATCCCCAAAAATCGGGGGCGTTTCCCCTGGCGAGACCTCAATTAAGATGTCGACACACCATGAACGCATGTGTTATACTTACTATGAAGGCGATACGAATTCACGTCTCCCGTGACTTTGGCGTTTACTAGCGGCGTATCGCCGAATCGGAGGCTCCGATGGCTTGAATTGTGTTAGCTATCACACCTCATAACGCAATCCTGAATGCGCTTGATTCGCTGGAAGAACGAGAAAAAACGAGCGCTCATCTTGAATATAGGCGCAAAGAATCGGGGCGGACGTTTCCCGTCGAAAGTGACGCGAATCGCGCCGGAAAGTAAACATGGACGATAAAGAACGCTATCTTTTCGATCTGCAAGGTTATCTGGTGGTGGAAGATGTCCTAAGCGAAGCCGCGCTCGGGGAGTTGAACGATCTAATTCGCCCTCGGTACGATGCGGAGCCGAATAATGAAGACATCTACAGCCAACGGTTTGGCAGCTTTCTCGAATTTGAGAGTGACGCCTTTCGGAATCTACTAAATCATCCGCGGATTATGCCGTATCTCGGGGCGCTGATAGGCGATAGTTTTCGGTTGGATCACACCTACGGCATCGTGATGCGGAAGGGAAACCTTGGGCTAGACTTGCACGGCGGTGGATCGCCGTATAATCCGTCGCAGTATTATGTGTGCCGAGACGGGCAGATGTACAACGGGCTGACGGTTGTATCGTGGGCATTAACGGATATGCTCCCCGGACAGGGCGGATTTTGTTGCATTCCGGGAAGTCACAAAAGTAACTTTTCCTGCCCGCCAAATTTAAAGGTTGTGAAAGACGCTCCTGCATGTATGAAGGGTGTGCATCAAAAGGCGGGGGATGTGGCAATCTTTACCGAGGCGTTGACGCACGGGACGTTGCCGTGGGAAGCGGACCATCCCCGGCTTTCCATTCTGGTAAAATATAGCCCGGGGCACGCGTCTTGGTCGCGGAAACAGTACCCGGATACGATGCGCGACGCCATGAACTCGGAAGATCAGCGACTCCTACTGGAACCACCCTATGTGCATGGTCGGAAGTCGGTCGTGAACTAACGCAAGTTGGCGCGTTCATTTGAATAGAGCGCAGAAACCGAGCTTTTTCGACGCCGAACTACAGGTTTGGCAATATCTAATGCCTGTTTGAATTGTACAATCGAGATTATTGGACACTTTTCTGTTGCGGAAGAAACCGAGTTTTGAGGAAAAAACTCGGTTTCAAGACAGTATGAGTCAGCCACGTTTGGCTTTCAAGGAGATTAAGCGCCATGCCAATGCAACTTACCTCGGAACAGCTTGAAGCCTACCACCGAGACGGCTATATCGTCGTCGAAGACCTCGTCTCGTTGGAGGAGGTTGAAAAACTCGGGCAGCGGCTCCGCGAGTATACACACGGGGGAAGACCACCCGGGGATATTCGGATACAAGTTGAACCGCGCGTCGAAAGAGGGGAACTCAAAGTCAATCATCCGGGCGATGGCATTCGCAAAGTGGGCAACCTTGTGCAAGGAGATGATTTGTTTCGAGCGCTCGGTTTCCACGAGAACATCGTCGGCATATTTGAGCAGATACTGGGATCAGACATCAAGATATTCCGTAACGATCTGCTGATGAAACCCCCCGAGGTCGGATCGCAAAAGGGCTGGCATCAGGACTCGCCGTATTGGCCCATCAAGCCCATGGCGCTATGCTCGTGCTGGTTCGCGCTTGATGACGCCACGCCCGAGAACGGATGTTTGAAAGCGCTTCGGGGTTGGCACAAAAAGGGCCCCCTCCCGCACGTCAAGGTCACGGATGATTTTGTCATTCAGGAGGGGCATTGGGACGAATCTGCCAGCGTCTCGGCACCGGTGCGCGCCGGAGGCGGCGTGTTCTTCCATTCGCTGCTCCCGCACTACACCGCGCCGAATTGTTCCAAGAAGTGGCGGCGCGCCATCGCGTTATCTTATATGTCGGCGAAGTCTCAGTACACGAAGGACGGGGAGGGGCCGGTCTACTTTCACGTGAAAGGGCAGACATTCCCGGGATGCGTGCGCTGAGTATGATTTATGCCATTTCGCTTGAATAATAGTGCGAATGAAGTTTCAATTACATCTGTCACGAGCTCCGTAGGTGGGGCATCTTGCCCCGCCCACCTTGTGCAGGGACAAAACTTTCGACTCCGCCCCACGCAAAATTCTTTACTTGATCCGCGCAATAAATGCATTATAATTTTAGAGAAATGGCATTCCAATAATCCAAGGAGAAAACAATGGCACTACAAATAACGTGGAAACAGGGCCCCGCCTACCCGGCGCTAATCAAAGGTCCCTCCGCAGGTATCGTAGATGGACGGTTCTTGGTCGCCGGGGGAATGTCTTACCCTTGGCGCGAGGTAGAGTACGGATTTTGGCTCGGCATTGACGAAGATACGGAGGCAATGCCCTCACTCGTCGTGCCCGGCGAACATATCGAAAGCGCCATTGGCAAATGGCACCCGCTTCCGCATCTGCCGGTAGGTCCCGGCTGGACCTCCGGCGCCGCGGTTGCCGGCGGTTTGGCGGTCGTCGGCGGGCGCCGCCGAGCGGTAGGGATGCGCGCCATTGCCGACGCCTGGTTTCTCGATGTCAGAAGCGGAGCAACGACTTGGGAGCGCCTTCCTGACCGACCTACGCCGGCCATGGTGGCGACAACCTTCTCGCACGGCGACTTCCTTTACACCGCTTTCGGCACGGATTGGCAACCCCATGAACATTCGGTTGAAGACACGAATATCTACCGCATGGATGTCGGCAAACGATCGGGCTGGGAAGTCCTCACTCAATTTCCCGGCAAACCCAGATGGTTTCCCGGTGTCACCATCTGCAACGGGAAACTGTACGTCATCAGCGGGCGCGACCAGCCCATAGGCGGCGTCAAGGACGTTTACCCGTATAACGCCCATAGGGTAGGAGAAGATGGCGCCGCGGTCTATGTCGCCTTTCGAGAGGTATGGGAATACGACCTGCAGACAGGAGTATGGCAGGAATTGGCGCGTCCGCCGCGAGCCTTTGCATGTGAAGCCTTTACGGTAGCCGATCGATGGATAGTGTTGACCGGCGGCGACAGTTGGGTCGTCTACCCGGAAGGCGTAGCCGTAGACATAAAGAGCTACGAGCCCGAGTTAGACTTTTTCTGCTATTCTCACGAAACTTGGGCTTACGATACGCATACCGGCGAGTGGTCGGCGCTAAATCCGCTCCCTTACGGAGTATGTTCGCACAGGGTTGCGATTTCGGGCAATCGCGTTTTCACAGTCGGCAACGAAACCATAGACAAAAAGCGAAGCAATGCCTACGGCACAGTGTTTGAAGGCACAATCGAAATCTCATGACATAGATCGGTAGGAGGGATCTCCCGATTCCGACATGCAAATCCAAATCACTTGAAAAACGCGGGTTGCCCTACCGAAACCCCAGAGAGGAACATTATGAAAACCTATCGAGCGGCTGTTATCGGTTGTAGCCGAATGGGAGCGTTTATTGATCACGAGGTGGTAAACTACCGCGGCATCGTGCGCCCCTATTCGCACGCTGCAGGCTTTTATGCCGAAGAACGCACCGATCTGGTGGCGTGCGCCGATCTCCGTCCCGTCGTGATGGAAGAATTTGGCAAGCAGTACGAGGTGCCGAAGCAACGGCAATACACCGATTATCGAGAGATGATTGAGCGCGAAGATCTTGACATCGTGAGCGTGGCTACGCAGCCGGAACACCGCGCCGAAGTTGTCATCTATGCGGCGGAACACGGCGTCAAGGCGATTTACGCTGAAAAAGCCATGGCGGCGTCCATGGACGAAGCGGCCGCCATGGTCGAAGCCGTGGAGCGCAACGGAGTTGCCTTCAACTTGGGAACGAACAATCGCTGGCATACCGGCTTCGACAAGATGAAAGAGGTGATCGACAGCGGCGAGCTGGGAAAACTTCAGACGCTGATTATCTACTCGAACCAGACCCTGTTTAACAAAGCCAGCCACAATTTCGATTTGTTGCTCCGATTGAACAGCGACTGTCCCGCCGAATGGGCATCTGCGTATCTCCCGCAAGGTGATGAACTGATTGATGGCGATACCGTGCGGGATGACCCGACCGGACAGGGGACGATATACTTCGAGAACGGCGTTATGGCACATGCGCTGCTCGCTCCAACCGGCGGAACGGAAGCGATTTGCGAGAACGGTTCCCTGAGGCGCGGGGACAGCCGCCAGTGGGAAGTCCGACGCGCAACCGATGTGCCGGGCTGGCGGTCGTGCTTGATTCCCGAGGATTTTCCCGAATTTGAAGCGACCAGCGCCACTGCCAATCTCATCAGGGATCTCATCCAAGCGTTGGACCGCGGCGATGCCGTCACCAGAGGCGGCGTTCGGTGCGCTTATGCCAGCACGGAGCTCATCTTCGCGTTCATGGAATCGCACCTCCGAAACGGCGCACGGATAAATCTGCCGCTGAAGGGATCCAAGCTAAGACTCAAACGGGATCGCACGCCCAGACTGCCAAGGTTTAAGCCGTAAGAACCTGTTTGAATATTAGACAATCGAGATTAATGGACACTTTTCCGCTACGGAAGAAACCGAGTTTTCGGGAAAAAACTCGGTTTCAAGTATTTTCGAAAGTTTAGTTTCCCGAAATGGCGTAGCGTTTTCTATTGAAAAGAGCCGACAGTCATTTCACGCATCTTACAGCACGGGAGAAGCGCCGATGGCAACCTACATAGATATAGAACAGTCTCGAATCCTCTCTGTTCCCACAGACGCGGACATATATTACCCTGAAGAGGATGGAAAACCGATGGCGGCAAGTGATCTTCACAGAGAAATCCTCACGCGGACTATCGACGCTTTGACCGAGCATTATCACTCGGATTCGTCCGTGTATGTTTCCGGCGACATATTGATGTATTACGTGGAAGGTGTACCCGCAAAATCCGTCTCCCCGGATGTCCTTGTCACCTTTGGGATAGGGAAGAAACGGCGCTACACGTATAAGGTCTGGGAGGTGGGCAAGGCCCCGGATTTCGCGATGGAGTTCAGCAGCGAGAACACCTATCGCAACGACTTGAGCTTCAAAAAGGAGCTCTACGCGTCGCTCGGCATTCGCGATTACTTTCTTTACGATGCGGAAGCCAAGTATTTGCGCGTGCCGCTCATGGGGTTTACATTGGTTGACGCTGTCTATGAACCGATACCCGCGGACGCCCGCGGCGGTGTGCGATCTGCGGCGCTAAATTTAGATTTCCACGTGCGCGAAGATGGTTTGGGGATTTACAATCCGGTTACGGGTAAGTGGGTAAAAACGCGAGCTGGCCAAGAAGCCGCCGCGCGACGGAGGGCGGAAGCCGGACAACAGGAGGAAGCCGCCGCACGACAAGAAGAAGCCGCCGCACGACGGAGGGCGGAAGCCGGACAACAGGAAGAGGCCGCCGCACGACAAGAAGAAGCCGCCGCGCGACGGAGGGCGGAAGCCGCACAACAAGAGGAAGCGGCCGGACGACAAGAAGAAGCCGCCGCGCGACGGAGGGCTGAAGCCGCACAGCAAGAAGAAGCCGCCGGACGACAAGAAGAAGCCGCAGGACGGCAAGAAGAAGCCGCCGCACGGAAGAAGACGGAAGCCGCGCTCGAGAAGGCGGATGCTAAAATCCTGCAACTTCAAGAGGAGATCGAGCGCCTGCAAACACGTCGCTAACACCGATTGTTCATATTATGCTCTACGCTGTTAGAAATGGCGTTTTTTCGGGGCGATAGAGATCCCGTTTTTTCTTCAAAACTCGGTTTCTCAAGTTCTCGTTGCACATTCTATTGACGTGCGCCGAACTTCGGCATTCTCCACAAGAAATCAACCGGAATTATTTGGAACTTTCTTGGAACGCAAAGAAAGACATAACAGCCCCGATTACTGGAGAACTTTTTTATGACGACAGACCTGCGGCAGGCGGCGCTGCGCGCCAACCCGCACCTGAGTCGCTTCGACCCTCTTGAGCGCATCCTCTTCTACGACGACTTCAATCAAGGGATGCAAGGGTGGTCGGGGCTGATAGGGAACTATGAAGATTCACTCGATTCCATGTTGCCCGAATACCGGGACATCCGTCCGCCGATGCTTAGCAATCTGTCCATGTGGGACAGCGGCACCGTTGGCACCCTGACGGGCAACTACGCCTTGAAATTGGCGACGCGTCCCCGTCCCGGTTCTATCAGCGTGGGCATCAAGCGGATGACGTTCCGTCATGCGGCGCCCATTCGCATCGAGGCTTATTTCACGTTCAAGCCGGAGGCGTCAGAGTTGCGTTTGGCCGAGACAGACGTCCGCGCCGTTGGTGTCCTGTTTGATCTGCAAGTTAGCGATCGGACGGTGGAGAACCCGTTGCGAATCATGCCGCATATCCGCTACTTGAACGCTCTGGACGGCGAAGCGGTGGAACGTTGGCAGTATAAGAAAGAGCGTATGTCCATGCACGATATCGGTGGCAGCGGCAAGACCCGATCGCACTTTCATCTGGCGCCGGAGGGATGGCAGGATTTGCCGGGCGGCAATCAGCGCTTGTGTTATAACGAGATTGCGACCAAACACAACTGGTACTACCTGCGTCTCGACTTTGATCTGCAAACAATGTCATACTTGCGTTTCCAGTGTAACGATCGCGTTTTTGATGTCTCCGGAATTGAGCCGATGCAAATACCCGCCATGCCCAATCTGTGGTGCATGCTGAATAGTTTTTTCTGGGTGGAAAGCGACTGCGACAGCCGCGCCTTTCTCTATTTGGATTCGGCGCTACTTTCAGCGGAAACGGGAGAAGAATGATGAGACAAAGCGCTACCGTGACCGTGGAACTAAACACCGAATGGCGCGGCGAATTTACCGCCGAACCGCTTGAAGTCGCCTGGGCGGCCGAGGCAATCTATTTCATCCGCGCCCTTGAATCAGAGGGAGTTCCAGGCGGGACTAACGCGCGAGTCCAGATTTCACCGGATGGCATGCATTGGTGCGACGAAGGCACGCTTGTACCGCTGCCGGCGGCGCCCGGAACTACTTTTGCGCGGGTAACTCACTTTGGGGGATGGCTGCGCTTGATAGGAGAAATTCCCAACGGCGCCAGTATGAAAGTGATTGTTCACCTCGTTCTGAAATCGTAACGCAAATAATGAATTGACCTATAATGCGGTAATCTTCCGGATTTGTGCATTCCGCGCCGCTAACAATAACGATTTGAAAGTTTTGATTTTTTTTGTTGACAAACCCTCAAACTCTTTGGTAAACTATATGTGTACTTGAAGGGCAATTCAAACCTTCGCTTTAATTTTCAATCATGGAATCATGAATAACCCTCCCAATTCGGAGAACTTGATTCTATGAATAAATCAACGAATTCACTATCAGTTAGTTGCCTATAGCTGCATGCTGATAGACAAAACAAAGTAATGAAAGGAAAATTGAGTCATGACTCGTACATTTACACACACAAGCGCCAGGGCGGTCCTGAGCGTGTTGTTCATTCTTGCATTGGCATGCCCGGTTGCAGTTGCGGAGCTGGTTCTCTTCTTTGACGCCAACACGCAAGAGCGCGCTGATGACGCATGGGCGAACAGCGCTGGACCAGGCGGCGCAGTGCCGCATGCCGATGACAAGCCGGGCCTTGAAGAGGGTATGGTTGACGTTGCCGGTCAGTCATTCAACAGCAAATATTATACTGCCACGGCGCCGCGTCAATCTTTCGTTAATCCCAACAGCGAACCTGCCGACGACATCCCGACCGTGTTTCTTGAAAACTACACGATGGGTCTGTTGGTTCGAATCAATGGCGGTCTCCTGGAAGAGGAGCATCAGATGCTTGGTATTCAATCCGATGCCCCCGAGGCAAACCAAACCTCTCGTATCTGGGTTAGCAACGGCGACGCAGACAATCCCGCAGGGAATATCACCAACGTCAACGTCATGCAGCCCGCCATCGGTCTCCGTGAGGACTACGGTCTGGAAGATCACGGTCTGAGCCTCGGCGTTGACATCTGGCGCTTCGTTCATATCTCATTCGAGAGCGGCATTGCCATAGATTTCTACGTTGATGGCGAACTCACAGGGTCGCTCCCCTCCGGCGTGACTTGGGATCCCGAGCGTCCTATGAACATTCACGCGCTTTTCTGTCATAGTTTCCGCGAACAGCATCGGACCTTCAACGGCTCCATTGCTTATTACAAGGTGTGGGATCAGTACATGACAGAGGACGAAATCAACGCTGAAATCGCCGCTGGCGGCGGTGGCGGCACGTCCGTCGATCCTGGCGACAAGGTCACCACAACGTGGGCTTCTGTGAAGACCAAGTAAACGTCCGAGACGATTTTCGGAACGTTCCAGGTAGTGAAGTGCACGCGCACGGTAGCCAAGCAGATTTGTAGACCGTGCGCGTCACCGCACTGCCCATTACTATTCGCTTATTCGCTGTCAGTCCAATTTCCGAATTGACGAGCGGTTCATGCACGACAATACGAACTGAACATTGACTAATCCCCCCGATTGGACAGTCAGTTTGATTCCCGCCGCATAGACTTCCCTCCCGAAAACCGCATCTTTCCCCAAACCAGGGTTATCAATTCTACATCATCAAATTATCCGGCTGTAGGAGGGATCTCCCGATCCCGACAGCGCCTTATACGGATTCATAATCTAAATGTTACACCCGTCAAAAACGATCAAACGAACGAATAGTGAGTAGGATTTTCTATCGCACTCATTATTCATTCGCTTGATCGATAGAGATCCTCGATGAATCGGGCAACTACAATCATCCGATGCGTGTAACTCATTGATACCGGGAAGAAACCAAGTTTTGAGGAAAAAACTCGGTTTCGAGCGAGTGAACTACTTAATCACGGTTCTGACAATATTATCCACCGACACCCGGCGCGCCGCCAAAGTTAAGCCGTGTCACCATCTTTACGGAGGAAGAATGAAGAAGCTCCTGCTGGTTTTAATCGTCACGTTTCTGTTAGTCGGCAACACGTGCAGAGGTTGGTGGTCCGGAGGCCACGCCATTCTCACTGGCGCCGCGGTAAAGGCGTCGCCCGATGAACTGCCCGCGTTTTTTCGCTCGGGAGGCGCCATGATTGCGCATTGCGCTTATGATCCGGACATTTCAAAAAATCGGGGAACTCCAATCGTCAGAAAAGCCGAACACTCCGAGCATTATATCGATCTTGAACTCCTGCGCGGGCGTCCCTTGCCGAAAAATCGGTACGATTTCATCCAACTGTGCGCCGAATTGGGCATCCGTCCGGAGGAGGTCGGGCTGGTTCCTTACGCCGTTGCCGAATGGACGGAACGCCTCGCCATCGCTTTCGCCGAGCACCGCAAGTGGAAAAATAACGCCTTCATCCAAAATAAATGCCTGGTTTACGCGGGCTTCCTCGCCCACTATGCCCAAGATATGTGCCAACCCTTGCATCTGACCGTTGACTATAACGGTCGACGTCAACCGGATGGGAGCATCCTGCACAAGGGAATTCATGCGAAAGTGGACGCCTTGATTGAGTTCCTCGAATTGAAGCCTGCCGTTTTGGCGGATTCGCAAGAAATAGCTCCGTTAGGCAATCTCATCAAAGATATTGCGAAATCGGTTGAAAGCGGATATACGCTTGTGGACAGGGTCTATGAACTTGCAGACAGTCTGCCGGATACGCATGACAAGCAGTGGACATCCGCGCCGGAGGTGATAGAATTCGCGCGCGAACGAGCTCGCGAATCGGTGCGGCTGACAGCTTCACTGTATTTCACCGCCTGGAGAATGTCGGCAACCATCGAGTTGCCGAGTTGGCTGGACCGGTCCGCCTCCGACGAAAAGTAGTAGGCGCCAGCAGTTCTCATTTTGAATTTACGAGTGATTGATTCTACCGGATCCTATTGGAAAGCAGGTCGTAAGCCCCTATGTCGTCATTTATGGGGGAGCATCGTTTGGTTCTGTGCGAATTTAACGCTTTCACTGTGGGATCTCTATCGATCAAGCGAAAGAACAATGAGTGATCAATGGAACGAATAGTGACTGCGATAGAGATCCCATAGAAAATCCTACTCGCTATTCTCTCGTTTGAAGGATTTCTATCGCACTCGCTATCCGCTCGCTTGATCGGTTTCAATGAACCACTAAGAGGCGGTGGGCATACAGTACGTCCGAGATTGGGTGCGTTTCCCCCGCTTAGAGTCGTTTAGAGGTTGTAATTTGTCGGTAAAGCGAATATAATACGTATGATTTCCTGATTGCACGTTGGACAGTGTCCCTTTTGGTTATTTTTCCTCTCAATGTTTCTCGCCTAAAGGAGTGTTCCCATGAACGTCGAAAATAGAGCGATTCGTAAGTTCCGAATCAAAATGGCTGTTTTGTTAATCCTAAGGAAGGTCCTTTTCGTTGCAACCGCGTGGGGACTTCTTTGGGGAACAGTTGTCATTGTGTTGCGCGCCGCCATCGGGATGCCTCGCTTGCCTCTGCTCGCAGGCGGCGCGGCGCTGATTCTTGCCGTAGGTTGGGCGGTGGCAGCCGCGTTGCGTCAACTTCCGGGGCGAAGCGCCGTGCGCGCCAGTCTCGACAAGCACAGCGCCTCCGGCGGATTGGTAATGGCGGCGGAAACCGCGGATCTTGGGGACTGGAAGAACGTGCTGTCCCCGGTTCGGATACCGGCTCTGCGTTGGCGCGGAACGATCTCTTGGGCGCGCTTTGCCGGCGCGGTTTTGTTCGTTTGCGTCAGTTTTCTCATTCCACAGCGTTTTGTCCAAATATCCAGAGCGGAACCGCTCGACATTCGCGAGGAAGCAAACCAACTGGCGGCAGGGATTGACGTTCTCAAGGAGGAGGAAATAATCGAGTTGACTCAGGCTCAAACACTCGAACAAAAACTCGCTGAAATTCAAGCGGAGGCATCCGGCGAAGATCCCGTCAAGACTTGGGAAGCGCTAGATCATTTGACAGACCTCCTATCCCAAGAATCAAAGGAAGCCGCCGAAGACGCTTTGGCGGCGACGGAGCGCCTAACCGAGGCGGAAACCCTTGCCGAAGCCCTCACTAATGAAGGCTCCGACATGGAGGCAGGACTCATGGCGGAGTCAATGATGGCGTTGTCGGGGATGGTTGAGGAAGCCGCCAAAGAGGACGCGGCGCTCGCGTCAAAACTCCCCGAACTGGAGGGCGACCTGAGTTCACTGACGCCTGAACAACTCAAGGCGATTTCCGATGCGCTGCGCCTCTCCAAGCGAGACATCTCCGACCGCTTGGCGAATCTGATCGATGTCAATCTGATTGAGTTGGACACGCTGAAAGCCTGCGAAAAACTGGGGCAGTGCAACAGTGAAGGGCTTGCGGCATTTCTCGCCGAAAACTCGGAAAAAATGTCGGTGTCGGAGTGTGTCGGTTTGTGGTGTCGCAATGCGCTTGGCGGCATCAACCGTGGCCCAGGGCATGTGCCTATGGCATGGAGCGAAGGCGCCTCTGCGGATGGCGCGAAGTTTCAAGCCGAAATCCTTCCGCTCTCCAATATCACATCTTTAGAGGACAGTGAAGTAATGGGGCTTAGCAGCGCGGCGCCAACGGTTGAAAAATCCGGCGTTGCGCCTCGATCGGGCGGACTTGACGGCGCAACGGCTGGCGGCGGTTCCTCCGTCACCCAAACCGTTCTGCCTCGTCACAAAGGCGCGGTCAAGCGGTATTTTGAGAGACCGTGACGCGAATCAAGCGATTCTTGGGCGAATGACTATCAAAAATACTGAATTTGCGCTTTGTGTTGAAGACGCTGATTGCGATGACCTTGAAAAGAGAAAACTTTACCAGATATTGCCCGACGAAGACGCTACTCAAGAGGGATATCTGAGAGTTATAGACGAATCCGGAGAGGATTACCTGTATCCCGATTCTTATTTCATTTTTATCCAACTTGAAGCTTAACGGTAGGAGCGATCTCCCGATCGCGACCGCATGGATGTGGCAGGGCAAGATGCCCTGCCTACCGTAGGGGTTCCTATTGTGCGTAAATCCTACTCGGTTCAAGTTTGTCTGACGACACGCGCTATAAACATCGTCCCATTATGAATTCAAATCACCTATATTTGCACGAAGAGATTTTGCTCTTGATGCTCGACAATGAAAAAGGCACGCTTGCGACGAGCTATCCCTATATCTTAATTTCGGGCGCGTTACTGGCAGAACTCCTGCTGGACCGCCACATCTCTGTCGCGGACACGCGAAGGAAATTGGTTGAAACCGATAACACGCGCCGCGCCAGCGACCCGATCGCCGACGAATGTCTTCGGATGATTAGATTGGCAAAGAAGCCTAAATCATTGAAGGATTGGGTCTCGCGAGTTTCGGGAGTAAAGCGTTTGCGACATAAGGTTGCCCGACAGTTATGTGATCGCGGTGTCCTTCGTGCGGTTGATGACACTGTACTATTTGTCTTTCCGCGAAGGAGGTATCCGCAAATGGATTCCGCGCCTGAAAACGAGATTCTTGAACGATTGCGCGACGCGATATTTCGCGATGAAAATTTGCTCCATCCACGCACGGTTATCCTCATCTCATTAGCGAACGGGGCTGGCTTGTTGGACAAATTATTCGGACGTAGGGAAATCAGGGATCGGAAGAAACGCATTGAACAGATTGTCAATGGCGATGTGACGGGAGCGGCAACAAAAGAGGTAATCGAGGCTTGTGAAGCAGCGGCGATGATGGCGGCGGTCATGCCCGCCTTGGTCGACACGACGAGCGCCGGGAGTTAGCTCCCTCCATAGGGATCAAGTTAAGCGTTAAGCGAGGCTTCATTTGCGACTTCCATTAGGAGTTGATAAATTGAAGGACGCCTTTTTCGCTTACAAATTTTGCAGCCCACCGCCAAACTTTGTCCGACTGTCTTCAAGGCTTCAACAAGCCGTTTCTTTTGACCGGAGGCGACAGCGACGGCAATCAAGAATGCGTGTTTCGAAATTACTCGCGCCGCTTTGGTCAAACTGCGTTCCGGATAGTGCCATGAGTGAGTCAACAGAATCCAGTGCTGAATAATCATTGCTATCAATTTGGCGTAAACTTCGCACAGAATGCGCCACGCTTTTTCACTACGCCAAGAGTCAATCTGACCATGACTTTTCCACAGTTTGAATAACAACTCAATCTGCCAGCGCACGCGAGCCAGAATCATGGCTTGCTTCACCGAGAGTTGATTGGACGGCACATTGGTCACGAAAATACTCCAATCCGCCAAAGCAAGCCGTTTCTTGCTCGGTGTCTTGCCTCTGTTTTTGGCGTCTCTGCGTATCTGTCTGCGTCGTTTGTCCGCCACGTCGGGAGCGACGCGTTGTGCAAGTAACCGACACGGCAACCGCGCTTTGGTTCCCAACTGTACCGATAATTCAATTTCCGGTTGCGTCTGTTGTTCCAACCATTCTCGGAGATTGAGATGATTTGATTCGGCGTCAAACACCTCGCACGTCGCCGGGACGCGTGTTAGCCAAAAGACTCCCTCATCAGAACAGCGCCTTAATTCATCAAGGGAGAAATAGCCTAAGTCCGCAAGACGTGAACTGCCTTTTGGCAACGCCCCTGCGGTTTGAACTATTTGCTTGTCGTTGGTCGTTCCGTGGGTTAATGCCAGGTGATTAATGCCACCACCGAGCAGCTCCCACCGCAACTGAATCTTTACACTTGATGCCGTCTCATCACCCGGCTTGTTGCCGAAACCTTTCCACACCTCGGCGAGTTCGCCCGGCAATGAAATCCAACTGCTATCTTGGATATAGACGCCGTTGAATTGTTCTAACAACGGTATCGCTTGTTGGTCGGCGGTAATGACTTGCTCGACTGCGGCATCAAGCGTTTGCTTTAAGGTGTCTGCCGCTTCGGGGGTGAAGCGTTGTTCTATCGCTTGAGGCGTGATTGTTATGCCCGCCGCCGTCCCCGCCTGCGCCAGTTCCTCATAGGTTGAGTTCGGATTGGCCGTCCAGCCAAAAACTAGCATTTGAACAAAACTTGAACCTGTCAATATTCGCTGTCGTTTGATAAATCCCGTCGTTTCTGCGACTGCATCTGAAACAGTGGTTAATACCTTTTGCATTCCGGAGGCAACTTGTGAGATAATAGCCATTGGAAACTCCTTTCGTGTTCTTCTTTAGGTCTTAAAACAAAACTAAAGCCAACTTAAAGAAGTACGCAAAAGGGGTTTCCAAATTACAACTTTTTTCCGCTCAACACAAAATTTTCCTTAACTTGATCCCTATGCGCCGGGAGTTAGCTCCCTCTAATCAATGGCAAGCGTTCTCCACTCCTTGACAATCGGAGATTATAGAATTTGTAACTGTTTAGTCCATCGGTCCGGGTTTGCCAATCCTGATTAAGCGGGGCATGAAGGATTTCCATCGCGGTCACTATTTGTTCTTTGATCCCGCGCCGGACGTGCAATGAATTGCACGACTACGAACCAAACGATGAACCAAGCAGTTACAAGAATTCAAACTCGGTTTGTGTCACCGCATCCTATCCGGTCACACCTAATCTATCATGGCAAATGAGAATCAGCACGAAACGCTTCTTCAGCCCGATGAACTTCAACCCGCGGTTGAACTTACGTCGAAGGTACATGCGGAATTGGACCGCATCCTAATCGGCAGGTCCGAGTTGCATCGCATGGCGCTCGTAGGAATTCTGAGCCAGGGACACATCCTGCTTGAAGGCGTGCCGGGCGTCGGCAAAACCGCTCTCGTGAAAGCGCTCGGCCAACTGCTAAGTCTCGACTTCAATCGAGTGCAGTTCACACCCGATCTGATGCCCGGCGATATTGTGGGAACACATATCCTGCAGCAAACCCCGGAAGGGGAACGGGAAATGACGTTCCAACCTGGTCCCGTGTTCACCAACATTCTGTTGGCGGATGAGATTAACCGCGCTTCCCCAAAGACCCAATCGGCGCTGCTTGAAGCCATGCAGGAACGCTCCGTGACACTTCTCGGAAATACTCGCCCTCTTCCCAATCCCTTTTTTGTTCTGGCTTCTCAGAACCCTATCGAATTGGAGGGGACATACCCGCTGCCGGAGGCACAGTTGGATCGATTTCTGTTCAAACTGATTGTGCCAAACGCCGACGTGGATGTGCTTGACGACATCATCTCGACTCGCCGCCGCGGGGAGCCGCCTATGCCGACGTGGTCACTCGGCGCGGAGGAACTCCGGCATCTGTTTGGCGTGATGGACAGGATCTACTTGCCGAAGCCGGTGTCGCGCTACATCTCTCGGTTGGCGGCTTCCACCCATCCCAATACCCCGGAAGCCACGGAGGATGTGGACAACTATGTTGCGTACGCCGCATCGCCGCGAGCGGCAATCGCTATGGCGGAGGCGTCGCGCGCATCCGCGTTGCTTGCCGGTCGTCCTACCGTGGGTTTCGAGGATGTGAAAGCGGTGGCGGCGGCTGTGTTGAACCATCGAATTATTCTCAATTACCAAGCTCGTTTTGATGGCGTGAATACTTTCTCGGTAGTCAATGGCATCCTTGCCGCGCTTGACGAGGCGGACCTCAATTTGCCTGATGATATTGAAGTTCAATCAGTTTCATGAATCAAGCATCACAAAATGCCAGGAATTCTCATTTGTCAGGTTTGTAGTCGTGCAATTCATTGCACGTCCGGCGCGAGTTTTTACGCCTTCGATTCATCGGGATTCCCGTTGCGCATCGTGGTTTAGGAGACAAATATGAGTTTCGCTCGAATCCGTTCTATCTCCGCTCTGATTGCGATTTTGTTGTGCTGTGCGGCTAACGGCTACGCGACGACGCGAATCGGCGATATTACAATCACTCCCGGGATTGGTCCGAGCGGCAGGAGCGACCATGGATACGCGGAGCATCGGATTTCAGTCTCGAATCACTCGCCGGACAAGATGCGCGTGATAACGCTGATTTTGCCGCATACGAACTATAACCCGAGCGCGAGTGTTATTCGTGAAATCACGCGTACAGTTGCCGTTGGCCCAGGCGCCACCGCTCACGTTTCTCTGCTGCAGCCCGCCGTGCCATTATACGGCAGCGATCTGGCGGTTGCCATTGATGGCAGGCGTCAAGACGAAGCCGTCTCACTATCCATCGGTTCCCATGCACAAGACACATCGCACTCCATTGGCAGCCATGCAATGCTAGGGACTATGGGTATCATGACGCGCCCATTATCCTTGGAGGTTCTGGTGAGTCGAAACGTGGACACTTCGGAGTTGCACACCCATGTGGGATCGTTGGTGAGTTCTATTCCTTCAAGCAGTGGTTTCAGGCATTTCAGTTCGTCAGGCGCATCACACATTGCCAGCAGCTCAAGCCCGTCCAGCTCAGCCTCCTACGAACTCATTGATTTGGGATTTCCGGTGGCGGCGTGGAGCGCGAACTGGCTCGGTTTTTCTCGTTACGATGGCGTTGTTGTCACTGAGAAGGATGTTCAGCAAATGCCGCCAGATGTTCAATCCGCCTTGTGGCGCTATGTGGAGTGCGGCGGCGCGCTGCTCGTGTTGGGGGGAAGCAATCTTCCCGAAAACTGGATCTCGAGTATCGAGATTCCGGATAAGTCCACCGGGATTTCCGCCAACCGCGTCGGTTTCGGTGAATGTATTGTCAGCGCGGAGATGAACACACGCAATTTGAATCCGGCGCAGTGGCGGCGGATTGTACATTCTTGGATAAATACCGCAACTCCTTGGCGAACCGAACTCTCGGTTGCCGAAGCCAACGATCGATTTCCGGTGGTGAGCGATTTCGGCGTTCCCGTACGAGGGCTGTTTCTTTTGATGCTCGTTTTCGCGATCGTCATTGGTCCGGTAAACCTTATCGTGCTCTCGCGCAAAAAGCGGCGTATCTGGATGTTGTGGACCATCCCGGTTATTTCACTCACGACCTGTTTCGCAGTGTTCCTGTACGCTACATTCGCCGAAGGGTGGAATCGATATATCCGCACCGAGGGGCTAACGATTCTCGACCAACGGGTTAACCGCGCCACGAGCATAGGGTGGACCGCCTTTTATTCAGCCTTGACCCCCGGTGATGGATTGCACTTCGGCTACGAGACGGAAATCTCATCCGAGTCCTTCGCGTCCGCGCCTATCCCCCGAACCGTTGACTGGACGCATGACCAAAACTTGGCGCGCGGTTGGGTCACTGCTCGGGTGCCGGCGCATTTTAAGGTACGCAAAACGGAGGCGCGGCGCGAGCGCATCACTGTCAGAAGATCGGAAGGGGCGCGTTTGAGCATCGTCAATGGCCTCGGCGCCGGCATTGACCAGTTCTGGCTGGCAGACACCGACGGCACAATACACTTTGGGAGGAATATCTCCGCCGGCTCGGAAGCGGCGCTGGAACTGCGAGAAGAAATGCGCCTCCGAAGCCAGGGTGGCATGAACGAGAGGTTTAATCTTCAGTTGTGGGATCCAGGCGTGAATGCGGAGTTGGATAAGGGGAACATCACTCCGGTATTGAGGGATGAAATGACAATGCGCGGCGCGGCGCTCTCGGACGATGTCACCGTATCGGTTCAAGATCCCGGACGCGAATGGCATTTGACGGACCGGGTTTGGGAGCGCAATTACATCATTAAAACGGATGGACCTAAGGGGCCGCTCGCAGTTCATTCCGAGATTGGCGGTTTACGCGAGATATTCGCCTCCGGAGACTGGATAGAGAACTTTGAACGCCTCAAAACGGAACCCGAGAAGTTTCTCGGTGAAGGGTGTTACATAGCGACCTTGAACGCCTCGCCATTTATCGAAGACGGTCTGCGCAAGACGACGACGCGAAAGTACAGCTCTATCGTTTACGGCATCCTCAACGAGGAATAGTCATACCGGTTCGCTTGAATGATCACGCCAAACCCGTAGGGGCGAGGTCCCCTCGCCCGACCCTTAATGTGAGAACAAGGGGTTGGGGGGCAACCCGTGCGAAGGGCTGTGTGCGTTGACGGGTTGGGGAACCCAACCCCTACGAATGGATGTGTGCGTGGACGGGTTGGGGGACCCAACCCCTACGAAGGGCTGTGTGCGTTGACGGGTTGGGGGACCCAACCCCTACGGAGGGCTGTGTGCGTTGGCGGGTTGGGGGACCCAACCTTTACGAAGGGCTGCGTGCGTGGACGGGTTGGGGGCCCCAACCCCTACGAATGGATGTGTGCGTTGACGGGTTGGGGGACTCAACCCCTGCGAAGGGATGTGTGCGTCGATGGGTTGGGAGACCCAACCCGTGCGAAGGGCTGTGTGCGTGGACGGGTTGGGAAACCCAACCCCTACGAAGGGCTGCGTGCGTGGACGGGTTGGGGGACCCAACCCCTACGAATGGATGTGTCGGTCGACGGGGCTTTCGACTGTGGAATAAAGCGATTGCTCCACATTCTCTACAGGAAATCAATGGACTAAACAGTTGCCACAAATCCAATACTATGCAAGTCAATATTATAAACCTCGTCAAAGACTTCGGCGCGACGCGAGCGGTTGACGACATCTCTTTCACCTTTTCGTCGGGACACATCTTCGGCTTTGTGGGCCCCAACGGCGCGGGCAAGACGACGACGATGAGAATTATCGCAACCCTCGATGAGCCGACAAGCGGGGACGCGACGATTGATGATGTCTCGATTGTGGAATCTCCCGAAACGGCACGGCAGTTGATCGGCTATATGCCCGACGCTCTTCCCGCGCACCGCGATATCTCCGTGCATGACTACCTCGACTTCTTCGCGCGCGCTTACGGCCTGGCTGGAGAGCAACGCCGCCAAGTCGTCGATAGCGTTGAAAACTTTACAAACCTTACCGGTATTCGGGAAAAAACTTTGCATGCGCTTTCCAAGGGGATGAAACAACGCGTTAGCCTTGCCAGGGCGCTGCTGCACGATCCGCCGGTATTGGTGATGGATGAACCGGCGGCCGGATTGGATCCGCGGGCGCGAGTCGAACTGCGCGAGTTGCTCCGGGTACTGTCCGAGCAAGGGAAAGCGATTTTGATTAGCTCGCATATTCTTACCGAGCTGTCGGAAATCTGCGATGGCGCTGTAATTATAGAACAGGGCAAAATTGCCACCGCCGGCACATTGCAAGAGATTGCTTCGTCCGATACGGAACAACGAACCGTGCTGATTCGCCCTCTTGAGCGGCAAGATGACTTGTGCAAGGCGATGCTGCTGATGCCGCATGTCAATGCCGTAAACCCGTTGGGCAACGAGATTGAAGTGAAAATCGCCGGTTCCGAGGCAACTTGCAGCGAGTTGCTCGGAAACCTTATTAAAGATGGATTCCGTATCGTTGAGTTCAAACAACAGGGCGGCGATTTGGAATCCGTGTTCATGAATGTGACCAGGGGAGAGGTACAATGAGGAGCGTCACGCGGATCCTTGAAACCATCGGCAATTCTCTTAACCCCATCGTTATCAAGGAATTACGTCAAGCGGTACAAGGAAAGTTTCTTGCCGCCGTGTTGCTAATTTTTCTCGGCGTTCAGTTGTTAACCGTGGGCTTATACCTCGCGAATGACTTCGTTTCATCGTCCTTTGACGCGGGACGGACGCTCTTCAAAACATTGGCGAGCATGTTGCTGGTTACGTGCCTGATTTTGGTGCCCGCTTATACCGGACTGCGGTTGGCAATCGAACGATCGGACGCCAACGTTGACCTTCTTTTTATCACGACACTCCGTCCGCGCGCCATCATTTGGGGAAAATTCTTCGCCGCTTTGGTTTTCACGGCTCTCATCTATAGCGCTTGCATGCCGTTCATAGCGTTGACGTATTTGCTGCGAGGAGTAGATTTACCCTCGATATTTATATTGCTCGCCCTTGACTTCATCGTGGTCGCCGTTGCTATCCAATGTACGATTCTGCTTGGCTGCCTTCCCGCGAATCGCGTATTCAAGATTATACTCGGACTTGGCTGGTTTTTCCTTATGATTGCCGTCATACCTGTATACATCGGGTTAACAGTTTTCTCCGGGATAAGCCTCCTTGACCGTGGACTCGGAAGTCTGATGGGTTCATGGAAGTTTTTGGCAACTTGCTCGGGTGTGCTGATCACCGGATTGGCTTGCATCGGACTACTGGCGAAGCTGGCTACGGCGCTGATCAGCCCGTTAGCCGCGAACCGCGCACTACCGGTGCGGGTTTACGTTTCCATAATTTGGCTCGTCACGGCGATCGGCACCGCAATTTGGAGCGTGGCGGCTGGCATGAATGCGCCCATCGGGATTTGGACAGTAGTTCATGTGCTTCTGCAATGCATCGGCCTCTTTATCGCGGTGAGTGAAAGGGAGGCGTTGGGACAGCGGGTTCGCCAAAGCATTCCGCGCAGCCGCTTGCGGCGTCCGCTTGCTTTTCTCTTCTATAGCGGCGCCGGAGGCGGAGTCGCGTGGTCGTCCTTGATGATTGTTTTGACCCTGCTGATTAGTACTGTAGTGTCAGTCGCTTTCCCGAATCTGTGGCGTAGAAATGATCTTGAAGAATTCACAACCTGCATGGCAGCCCTAGGCATGTTCGCGTTAAGTTATGCGCTGGCGGCAGCGTTTATCAGGCGGCGCGTCTTGACAAAACGAGTCGCCGGTTGCCACACCTGGTTGATTGCATTGGTACTGATGGGGTTTGCAACCACCATCATTCCACTGATCCTGTTCCTACTCTCCGGAACATGGGAAAAGGGATGGCTTATCGGCAGTCCGATTGGGATGTTCGTGTTTTTGGTCAATGGGGATTCCAATCTCTTGAACGGGAGCGCTCAACTCGCCGGCGTATGCGCCATACTGGTCTGCGCTCTAAACTTGCCGTGGTTTATCAAGCAGATTGTCAACTTTCACCCTCCGAGACGGAAAACCGGAGTCGGTCCGGAGACGGATTAGGCAAATTGGCAATGCGCCCGGTTGAATCGCGACTGAAAATAGAATCACTCCACCGGAATTTAGCGGTGTCCCTCTGATACGTCCACGCGGTGATAGTCTGGGCTCGGCGGGTCCTGAGCATCACGGGAGGATAATCGCCATGCGATCCCACCTGGGCTTCCACGACAGAATCTCCGACGCGCTCAACCCCATCGCGGTCAAGGAGTTGCGGCAAGCGGTGCACAGTAATTTCCTTGTCGCGGCGCTCGTGTTATTCCTTGGCATCCAACTCCTAATCGTGGGACTGTTCCTGGCGAATGAATCCCTTTCCGGCGCCCCCAATGCTGGCAGAAGCATCTTTAGCGCACTGATATATGTCTTGTTGGCGGTATCCCTGCTATTCGTTCCCGCCTATGCGGGTATACGATTGGCGATTGAACGCTCGGTTGACAACGTGGATCTCTTATTCATCACAACCCTCCGACCTTGGTCCGTTATTTGGGGGAAGTTCCTTGCCGCCCTGGCGCTGACCGTCCTGTTTTTCAGCGCTGGAATGCCGTTCATCGTCTCCACATATCTGTTGCGAGGCATCGATCTACTGTCTATTTTCGGCTGGATGGCTATTAATTTTGTCGTAGTGGCGGTGTGCATTCAGTGTGCAATCCTCATCGGCGCCGTGTCTTTGAGATGGCGTTTCAAGTTGATTCTCGGCATGATGTGGCTCGGTTTTTTGATTGCTATGGTTCTACCCCTATTCCGACGGGTGGGCGCGTTTGGCGGGTTGCTGGATATCCTCATTGTAGGTCAGCTCAGTTCCGGGCGATTCTGGAGCGTACTATTGGGCGTACTGATCTCGAGTTTGACAATCATGGGCATAATCGGGCTGTTGGCGACTGCGGCGATTAGTCCTCGATCCGCCAATCGAGCGCTGCCCGTGCGAGCCTTTGCCACCGCGGCTTGGCTGTTAACCGGCATTTTCGCCGGAATCTGGAGTTATAACAGCAACACTGTTTTGCCAGTCGGAGGGTGGGGATTTCTGCATATTTTGCTGCACGCTGTCGGTCTATTTGTCGCTGTCAGCGAAAGAGAGAGTGCGGGAATGCGCCTCCGGCTCAGCATTCCACGCCAATGGTTGCTTCGACCGTTCGCATTTCTATTCTACAGCGGCGCTGCCGGCGGCGTGGCATGGTCCTGTTTGACGCTAATCCTGACCTTCGTGTTCATTGGTGCGTGGGTGAACTCATTTCCCGGCATGGTGAACATATCGACGTTTCTTGAATTTTTCTTTAGGCTTTCGATATACGTCAGCGTATTCTTGTCGCACGCGCTAGGAACGCGCCTATTGCTGCATGGACATCAAATCCATGATTTCGATTCGTTTTTTGTTGCATTGGTGTTATTCGCCCTTTACGCCTTCAGTTATGCGCTGGGAGCTTCGCTAATTAGACGACGCTTCTTTGCGAACCGAGTTTCCGCGTGCCATACTTGGGTGATTGGGTTTGTATTGTTTGGCATTTCGACCACAATAATCCCAATGATCTTTTTCTTTTTCTCCGGGACATGGGATATAGGATGTTTTATTGCGAGCCCAATCGGCGCGTTTATGTATCTTGATGATCACCCCCATTTGGTAGACAAGAGCGCCGCTATCGCACTCGGTTCTGCCATATTTGTCGGCGTGTGCAGTTTACCGTGGTTCATGAGGCAGTATCACAGCTTTCAGCCCGTGTGGCAAAGACGAGTGAGAAAGCCGCTAACGGAATAGGAGAGGCAGTCACTTAATGGTTCATTTGCCAAGTGTATGCGGTAAGTGTCGGGTGTCGGCGGTTAACATTAGTTGCCGGTCATGAGTAGGGAACAACGATCGTTGTTCCCTACAAAAGCGCGTAAGTCGTCATGCCGATGCTGTAAAGTTATACTCCATGCTCTTAGAAACTGCGTCTTTTTGTAGGAGCGATCTCCAGGTCGCGACGTGCGTTCACGGCAGGTGCGGTTGGAAACCGCACCTACGGACTAGATGCTTGAAAAACACGCAAATCTCGGCAGCGCAAAGTATACATTGATACCGGGAAGAAACCGAGTTTTGAGGAAAAAAGGGATCTCTATCGATCAAGCGAATGAATAATGAGTGCGATAGAAAATCCTACTCGCTATCCACTCGTTTGATGGTTTCGATAAACACCAAATACTTAGCGAATAAACAATTAGATTATTCACCACCCTCAGATGAACGAAGCTTATCGCCAATACCTCATAGATGGTGAACGCGCCGGCGCGCGATACGCATTGGCATCACCGCGAAACGTCCCTTTTGGCGCTTCGGGCAATCAGATGGCGAAGCGACCGGGAAGTTCGCTAGAGTTCATTGATCACCGCGACTATCAGCCGGGCGACGATCTCAGACGAATCGACTGGGGAGGATTCGCGCGAAGCGACAAGTTGACGGTGAAACTGTACCGTGATGAAGTCAGTCCGCATCTAGACCTCGTAATTGACGGTTCATGCTCCATGGCGCTTGAGAACAGCCCCAAAACCGAAGCGACTGTCGGGCTTGCGGCGGTGTTTGCTACGGCGGCGTCAAACGTCGGGTATTCCCACGCCGCATGGATGGCAGGGGATGGGTTTCGGCAAGTGGACAACGGTACAAACCGAGCGTCAATATGGGACGGCATTGATTTCGGTTACCGCGGCGACCTCTTGGCTTCATTCACCAGACTGCCTCCGTCATGGCGTCCTTACGGGTTGCGCGTGTTGCTCAGCGACCTACTGTTTCGCGGCGATCCGTTGGCGACGCTGTCGCGCTTCGCCGAGCGCGCAACCGCGGTCACCGTCGTGCAGGTCTTGGCAGAAGTCGACGTAAATCCAATGGAGCGCGGCAACATCCGCCTCGTGGATTCGGAAACGGATGAAGCCCAAGAGATTTTCGTAGACGCCACCGCCGAGAGTCGTTATCGCGCCGCGCTCGCTCGGCATCAGGAGAGTTGGCACCGCGCGGCAAAGCAAACCGGCGCAGTCATGACAACTGTCGTCGCGGAGCGCATTCTTGGCGATTGGCGGCTTGAGGCGTTGGTTGCGGATGAGGTACTCAAGATAGCATGAAACGAGGTCAATGTATCGCCAATCTTGCCAACTGTGATTGGTTGATGTTGTGGCGCGTGCCTATCTGATTTAGGACTTACGCAACTGAACATCTAATGCGTCTGGCGCGGCGGGGCAAGATGCCCCGCCTACGCGTGTTGCCGTCGCCTCGTCGATCACACGGACGAGGGATTCAGGACTTACGCAGAAACGGCAGGGCGATGTTCCGTAGGCGGGGCATCTTGCCCCGTCTGCAGATGCGACTTGCCGTTTCTGCGTAAGTCCAGTCCATAATGATAGACGAAAACTAGCCCGGAAACTCGGTTAAGCGTTACTAGAGTAGCCAACAACGCCAATCCGAAGAATCCACGCTGATTTATGATCCCGACATTCACACTCCCACTCGGCTTCCTGGCGCTCTTGGCTGTCCCGGTACTTGTCGGCATCTATCTGCTGCGCACCCGGTCTCGACGTTACCCGGTGTCCAGCCTATTGCTTTGGGTGAATCAGAAACAGGCGCGCCAAGGCGGCTTGAGGATTGAGCGACTGCAGACCCCTCTACTGTTCTTGTTGGAACTCCTTACCCTCATCTTGCTGGCTCTCGCGATAGCCGAGCCAATCATTCGCACATCCAAAAGCCAGATACCGTTAGTTGTGGTTTTGGATGACTCCTTTTCAATGCTGGCAGGCGCTGAAGACACTCCCAGAAGCCGCTCGATAACGGCGCTTGAGGAGTTGCTTGAACCTGCGGGCTTAAATCCGCTCGCCAAGTCGCGCTACGGAGTGCGCTACGTGCTCGCGGGAACGGAGCCTCAACTGTTGAATGAAGAAGCAAAGTCGGCGAGCGAAGCAATTGACGAACTTGAACGTTGGACGTGTCTTTCGTCTTCCTCGGACTTGGAGGCGGCGATATCCTTTGCGGCGGCGCTAGGCGACTCCAAAGCGCTCATGCTGGTTTTGACGGACGAATCCCCGGCGCGCTCACTTGAATCCGATCGAATCCAGTGGTGGAGTTTCGGCATCCCTCAATCCAACGTCGCCTTCGTGAACGCTACGCGAAACGCTTCCGAATCGGGTGAGCGATGTCTGTTCGAGATTACAAATTTATCGGGAGTCGCGAGAAAGACGGATCTCGTTGTCGAGTTGCATAACGCTCCCGACGCCCATTCAGCCGCCCCGCTTCATCGTTCGACCGCGGATATTCTTCCGATGGAGACGCATCGGGTCTTCCTGAATCTGCCGCCGAAAACGCCGTCGTTGCGGGCGCGGATTGGCGAGGACTCCCTGTCAATCGATAACGCGGTCGTGCTGATTCCACAGATACGGAAACCGGTGCGGGTAGAGATCCGAGTCCAAGATCAGCGCCTCCGATCGCTTATTGAAGAGGCGCTGGAAGCAACGGAAAGAAGCGTCCCGACAGCGACTCAGCCCGACTTAATCTTTCTGGATCAGGTTGCGCTCGCGGATGACGCTGGCGAGGCGTGGCTTATGCGCCTCGTGGTCGAGCCGGAAGCGTCCGCCTATCTGGGCCCCTTTGTCGTTAATCGGGCACATCCGTTGACCGAGGGGCTTTCATTCAACGGCGTTGTGTGGGGAGCGGGGATGGCGGAGGAGCTTGTCGGAGTTCCCGTCATTACCGCCGGAAACGTCCCGCTCTTGACCGACACCGAGCGGTACACCGGCGTCCATGAACTCCGTCTGCGCCTGCGTCCGGATCTCTCAACGCTTCAAACGTCGCCGAATTGGCCCGCCCTAATTTGGAATCTGCTTGAGTGGCGCGCCTCGGAAACGCCGGGATTGCAACGATCCAACCTTCGTTTAGGCGAAGCCACGGTTCTGAATACGGAATCGGGAGTGGAATCCGTCACTGTTGTATCGCCGAATGGCGAGATACGTGACCAACCCGCGCTTGAGAGGAAGGTAAACCTCATGGCTCGCGAAGTCGGGATTTACGAGGTGGAATCGGGAAACGAGGCATACGCCTTCTCATCAAACGCGCTTCATCAGTCGGAGTCGGATCTCCGCACGAGGGCATCGGGCAGATGGGGGGACTGGGGAGACAATATGCTGGAGTGGTGGGGTTATCGGAGTTTCGCGTGGTTTTTCCTTCTGCTCGCCATTGTGACTTTGACGCTTCACTTGATTCTCTCTAAACGGGGAACGTAGCGCTATCAGCCGCAACCTGCAAAGCATCATGTTTTCGATCGCTTCTGCTGGATTGGCAAATCCAGCAGTCGGTTAAACCGTCTGGAAATTACTCATTAAAAAGATTGCGACATCCAACTAATACGGAGTCCAGCCATCAGCCCCCGATTTGCAACTGGGACAACAATAGCCGCACGCTGAGCAAATCAATCTCCGGTAGTCGCACAACTCTGATTCGCCCAAAACTAAAGGGTTCTTGCCGCATTTACCACAATAGGCTATTAGGGTTGTCCAAAGGCTATCCGTTTGGTCAGATTTTCCCTGAAGGATGTTAAAACTTTGTAACTTGAAAGTCCGAAATTTTTGAATCAAGCCTTTCTCCGTGGTCCACAGAGTGCCCAACGCTTTGATTAGCGAGTCTAAGGTGTTCAGGGGATCGTAGATGCCTAACGGCCGATCTGTGTCTTCGCAGAAAAGAAATTTTCTGTATTTGTCCGGCTGGAAATTAGAGTCGGATTTTGAGGAAGCAGCTATATCTAGAAAATGGGCTAACACTGTGAGGAATACAATGGGTAGCGAAAGTCCACATTTCTCGATTCGGTCACATAGCTGATCGAGGAACGTCCGTTCCCAGCTGTCTAAAGCATTCTGATTCAAAACCATCGCTAAGTCCGCTCCTGACGCGATGGCAACTGGAATAAGACCTTTCCCAAATGGAGTGTTTGTTGATTTAGCAATTTTGGAAAAGTCCTTAAAGTCATTTAACGCTTTATTTCGCTCTGTATACACATAATTAGGATATTCAAACACCCAAGGAGGAAGGAATGAGTCGAAATCAGGCCTTACACTGCGAAATTCAACTAAGGAATTGAATTCTTCTCTCAGTTTCTCTAGCTTGGCTCGGGTAGTTTCTCCAAGAACTACGACTCTCAAATCTTTAGAATATCCGGTAGGTTTTAATATGTCACTTGGCCAAAGATACGGTGAGAATACGCCTGCTATGGAAACCTCGTGGTTCTTCCTGTTGCGTTTAAACTGCGGAATGCAGTATTCGCTATATCTGTTTTCCCCGTTTTTATATGCACGGGAGTTTTTAACGTCGACGGGAACACCCTCCACGTCTAAGTCGTAAATCTTCCATTCGGACAAGGGTCTTTCCTCAGTTTGTGTGATTGAAATGTCCGTTACGGTCTTCCCGTAATTCCTATAGAACTCCGCAGCAGCTTTTTCTGCCGATCTGGCGGAGAGCAAAAGGCCCAATGTCCAATTTTTGCCGTAATTCTCAATTATTGAGTGACCATCAAGATTGTTGTGTATGGGCTCCCCCCACATACTAACAAGTTGTATGTCAGACTCAGTCAGTGTAGGAAGCGAACATTGTGCCTTTACCTCGGGATTCATGGCCGTCATGGCAATCCATTTTTCCAATTCTCTCCTGGCTTTGATAGGTAGAACCACGTGAATATTGCTATTCCCTAGAACTTCATTATGTTCAAGCACTTTCTCCGGGGCACGTGCATCATTATACTTAACATGAAGAACGGATCTTTTTCCGCCCGTCGGTTTTTTGACGAGCGTTCCCTGCCCCCACTCTTTATGTATTACATGGTTCTTGATTAACATCCAACGCTTTTCGTCGGTACACGCGTACCTATCAAAGAGTTGCATCAATTTCTGGTGCGGCGTACAATTCATATTGTTATCATACCTGTATGATATAATCCTGGATTCTCCTCCGCATTTTGAGAACCGTCTAATTCTGCAAATGATTTAGACGGATTCTATCACGGATTGCTGGCTTGGACAACTTCCTTCTAACATCCATCATTATCGTTCTTGACAGGGGTTGAAAACTTCAAAATTGCTGTATATCGTATGAAAGTTCGGTCTTGACAAATTCCAATTCGTGGTTTATACTAATTAGGGCATTCTTTCAAAGTTTGGCAGTCAAATTCAGTGCAAGTAACAATGTGACAAACCGATGCCGACAGACCATAGGAAATGAAACGGTTAGCTGTCCGTTCTCGGCTCTGTGTTCTGAACTTTTTGTCGAAGTATTGATGTGACTACAGTCCCTTAACCGAGCAAAATATCAAATCGACCTGGAATTGAAATGCCATCTCCGACAGACAAGGAGTTGCTTGAAATCATCTCGGACATTGAATCTGACCGCATAGAATTCAAAGAGTCAATGTCGGGCAATTCAGCCACTAGCATAAGGGAAGCTATCTGCGCGTTTGCCAACGACCTTCCCCGGCATGACGAGCCGGGATTCGTCTTCGTGGGCGTGAGAGATGACACGACTATCAAGGGTTTATCCGTCACGGATGAGTTACTTCGGCAGTTGGCAGACATGAAAACTGACGGAAATATCCTGCCTCCGCCAACGCTGACAGTTGAAAAGCGTGTCTTGGACGGAAAAGAAGTCGCCGTGGTCACGGTGCAACCGTCCGATTCGCCTCCGGTGAGATTCAAAGGCGCTATCCACATTCGCATTGGTCCGCGCCGCGCCATCGCGACAATACAGGAGGAAAGGAATCTCAACGAGAAACGTCGATTCGGAGACCTTCCGTTCGACCTGCAAGTTATCCCTACGTCCAGCGTATCCGATCTTAATCTTACTCAATTCGAGCACGAATACTTGCCTCAAGCGTTTTCGCCCGAAATCCTAGCCGACAATGAGCGAACTCTTGAAGAACGTCTCGCGGCTACGAAGATGATTGTTTTAGCCAATGAACCAATGGCGACGGTGATGGGAATGCTGATTCTTGGCAAAAGCCCGCAAGACTATATACCCGGCGCCTACGTGCAGTTTCTGAGAATTGGCGGCAGCGAACTCTCGGATGAAATCCTTGACAGTGAAGACATACGCGGGGCGGTTCCGGACCTGCTCCGCCGTTTGGACGACAAACTGAGTGCGCATAACCGAATCGCAGTCGATTTCACGACGGGCGCTCTGGAGCAGCGAAACGGACTCTATCCCATTCCCGCGCTGCAACAGATTGTTAGAAATGCCGTCATGCACAGAACTTACGAAGCGACAAACGCCCCTGTCCGCGTCTCTTGGTTTAATGACCGAATTGAGGTATTGAGTCCCGGTGGCGCTTACGGGCAGGTAACCGCGGCAAACTTCAGCCAACCCGGACTAACCGATTATCGCAATCCCAACCTAGCGGAAGCAATGCGAACACTCAGATATGTGCAGCGTTTCGGCGTAGGAATACCGACAGCCCTAAGAGTGTTGAAAGAAGCAGGACATCCAACTCCGAAATTTACAATTAATGATACTCACGTTCAGGTGACGATTAAGTCTGCCATTAACCCTGAAATCAAATAATAATGACTGCACCGGTTATAACATTTTTCAATAATAAAGGCGGCGTTGGTAAAACCTCGCTCGTATATCATTTAGCGTGGATGCTTTCTGACCTGGGCCACCGAGTGCTTGCGTGCGATTTGGACCCCCAAGCGAATCTTACCGCGGCTTTTCTGAACGAAGGACATTTGGAGAAACTCTGGGACGAGAGCGATGCTTACCCTGAATCGGGAATCACTATTTTTGAGTGCGTGAAACCGCTGATGCAAGTTGGGGACTTGAAACGGCCGTACCTTCAGTCAATTTTGGCCCAACCAAGTATATTTGAAGGAGACATTGGGCCAAATGACCTAAAGCTGATTCCGGGTGACTTGGCTTTGGCGGACTTTGAGGACACCCTGTCTGCTGAGTGGCCAAATGCACTAGGCTCCGGTGACCTATACCGCCCTTTCCGAATACTGACGGCGTTTTCAACTATAATGCAAAAGGGAGCCTCAGCGATGAAAGCCTCAGTCATATTGGCAGACGTTGGTCCAAATTTAGGCGCTATCAACCGTTCTGCTCTGATTGCGAGCGATTTCGTCGTTGTCCCGCTCGGTGCGGATTTGTTTTCACTTCGGGGTTTACGCAACCTTGGTCCCACGCTTAACCGCTGGCGCCAGGACTGGAAAAGTAGGCGAAAAAACTGGACCGCGCCAAAGTTTGATCTGCCGAACGGAGAAATGAAACCTGTCGGCTATATAATGCAACAACACGGTATCCGTTTAAACCGCCCGGTGATAGCTTACGACAAGTGGGTCAATCGGATGCCGACAGAATACGCTCGCAATCTATTGGGCGATAATGAAGGTCCCTACCCCGATACCCCGGCGGATGATAAACAACATGCACTTGCCACGGTTAAACATTACCGAAGCCTCGTGCCGATGTCACAGGAAGCCAGAAAGCCTATCTTTCATCTTACCACGGCGGACGGGGCAATCGGCGCTCACGCCGCCGCCGCACGCGACGCACACACCGACTTCAAAGACCTTGCGGAAAAAATAACTGCCGCAATCAATCTCCCGGCGCCCTCATAGCCCGTAACGCCTACAGTTCCAGAATCAGTACTTCGTGAATTTGCGAGGTCTGAAGCGTCACGGTGTCACCGGTCACGGAGACCGCGGAATCTGCGCTTTCACCGCACGCTTTCGAAAACGGTCTCTTGACTCTGACCGTCGCGGTGTAGCCGAAAGTTTCTTCCATCAGTGGCGGCAACACCATCCGTCCTTGCCCTTGTCTTCCCATGGCGGAGGTTGCAGTCCCCCAAAACGCGATGAAATGCACTAGCAGGCGTTGGCGATCCGTGTCCTCTGTCACGACGGTTTCGACGTTTAGCGGTGCCTCGATTAATACCTCCGGATTGGGGTTCAGATAGCGCACCATGTTGCGAATCGCATCGCGGTGCTCCGGCATTCGGTACGACTCACCCCAAGCGGCATCCACGCAACAAGCGACAAAGACGGCTTTGCCTTTCCCGTATTCGTTGACGGTAATCGCCGGACCAATCACGCGATCGGCGGACATGAGGTCGCGCCAAGGATTATCGGCGCCTTCAACGGAACGGTGGGCGGCGAGTACTTCGCCGTAACCCCGCGCCGAACTTGTCTCCACCTCGACAATCGGTCCATGAGTCAAGATGGAGTGATCGGTTGGTACGTCTTCCACCAGTGATACTCCCTCCCCATCACACAAGCTTGAAGGGAAACGCAGGTAGTTGTCTCGGTGATCGGTCAAAGCCTTGACGGATTGCAGCCCGAGCAGTTCGGCAAGGTTGCACGCGTCCCCCAGTTCGCCTTGAGAATTACACATTCCCGTCATCGCGGTTGCAATCAGGTTTCCACCGTTTGCCACATAGTCTTGGAACAACTCGACTTCCCGCTCCGTCAAGATGGCGGCATTGGGAACGAACAGCGCGGGATACTGGCGTAGGCGCTCCGCGGAAATATTTTCGTCCATAATCATGCCCATTGGGATGTGCGACTGAAGCATGGCTTTGTGCGCCCCCACGAAGGCGGAAAAATACGTGGGACCATCTTCGCGGCCATACCAATCGCGACTGCGGCAGGAGTAATAGAGACCTACCTCCGGCAATGTGGAGTGACCGAAATACTCGCGCTTCCGTCGTCCTTCACCGAACGCTTCGCCGATCCGTTCGAACGCGACCGGCGCCAAGCAACCGTCGTAGTCGGCTTTGTCCACAATGGTGCATTGACATCCGTGCGCGAGGTAGGTCAAGACCTCCCACGTCATGTCGGCGGCTGGGCGCACAGTATAATCGTGGTAGTTGTAAACGAAGCGCGAAGTGACGCCTTGCACCGGGTGTCCCGGCTTGGCGCCGAGCATGAACAGCGAGAGCAGGCTGGGATTTGTGTTGCCGAATGCCCACGGCAATCCCTCCGCGGTGACGAAATCGCCAGCCTGCGCGTGTTGCACCGGTTTCTCGCCTGCCTCCCATGAGAAGGGCGGGTAGCCGTGATAATTGAAATCCACGCTCAACTGCGGGTCTCGTCTCTTGACGAAAGCCTCCAATTCGCGGCAGAAAGTGGCGTTTGAATTGCCGCGAAATTCGAGCATCTTGTCCCAAGCGTCGCCCCAGGTGATGCCGTCGGGCATTTCAACGCCGTAGGTCTCTCTGAATTGCCGTCGGCAGCAGGCGCACCAACACCCGATGGGCGCGCCGAAGCCGAAGTCGAGCATGTCGAAATGGAAACCGACAATCTCGTATTCCATCATCTCCGCGGCGTACGCTTTGCGATCTTCCAAGTACCCGGAGTTATAGCAGAGACGGCTGGGAATATCTTGTCCCTCGCTGTCCTTCATACGCCATTCGGGGTGCGCGCGCCACGCCGAGTTGTCGTATTGGATCTGGCAATACGCCGCCACGGCAATCCCGTGCGGCTTGGCTTCGTCGATACACTCTTGGAGCAAGTCCCGGTCTCCGAGGTTGGGCGCTTTTCTTCCCAGCTTGGAATTGTAATAGGCGAAGTCATGGTCTTTCATGAAAACGATGATATACTCGGCATTGGCTCGCCGCACATTGTCAATAATCTCGCGACCGGTAATGCCAGCCATGTAGACATCATCGCCATCGTTTGCGCCGGTGGGGCCATATTCCAAACCGACCAACATACGGCGGTACCACGGCTGTTCGCGCATTTCGGCCGATGATTCGGTTACGTTGCCTGTGCTGCTCACGATTATTTCCTCCTCTTACATTAACGTTGTACTTCAACAGGGAGCTATGGCGGGGTCTAATACCATTTCTCTAAAATGCTTGTGCATTGACGACGAAAATCAGGTCGAGAAATTCGCGTGGAGCGGAACAAGAAGTTTCGTCACCGCGCACGGTTGGCGGGGCAAGATGCCCCGCCTACGGTGTAAGTGAACGATATATTTTAAGATATCGTATGCACCATTATTCAAGCGAAATGGTATAAGGTGAAGAAATGCCCTAACTTTTACGAGGACGAGGCATTGCCGGTCTTGCAGGCGTTCGAATGTGGATCTTGTCGATTTTGTCGGGCGACAGATGTCCTCGCAACTTGCGCCTCACCGTGTGCTTGTCGAGTTGTTCCAGTTGGATAAGCGCACATTGGGATCGGGATGGAAGTAGCCATAGACGCTCAAATTCAGACTCGGTCTTCCTGTTTGTGTTGCCCCCATACCGCGGATCCTCCAAAATGATGTTCCCCGAATCGTCATAGCCAACGACCAGCCATGGGTTTGACTCCAACAGTACCAGCGACCACCAGCCCGCATCAATGAAGGCTTTCAGGACCTCAATGTCGCAATGTGTAATGACGGCGACGTTGTAGGTTTTTGGAATAAGCGCGGTGTCGGGATTCTCTGTTTTCTGGCGCTCCCGCAGTCCTCCGGTTAGGCGGGGGTATTCAGGCACGAGGACCGCTTCCAGTTCATTCAAGCTTTTCAACTGAAGCAGCGGCTTCGTCCTGAAAAGGCGATCCAACCACACATGCTCGCTCCCGTCAATGTAAACTCTCTTGGCTTGAACGGACGATGGCGCGTTCGATGCCGAATTGGAAGTTGATAAAGACTTCGCGGCTTCCGTCGACGGTTGCAGCTCCGCAATATAATACTTTTGATTTTGCGGCGATGGCGCGCAGCCCAAAACCACACAAGAAAACAGGAATGCCAAGGATATACGTAGCGCATTATTAGACATGATTCTCTCCTTTCACGCAACAGTAATATGGATTTATGTCAACAAGACTCAATCACATCATAAAAAAATCTTCTCAGACTGACGGATACTCCTAACGCTTGCTCGCTGTCTGCCGGATTGGTCTCTTTATGGATCTCACGTGAATTTGGGATACTTTGGATAAGGGAAGATACTTCTGCAGCCTTCTCCTTACCTCGTATTTGTTGAGTTTCTCTAATGTGATTAACATACATTGGCTGGGCGATGGGTACTTCCATGCTCGCTGGAACTCGGTCACCGCGCGTTTCACCCGCGGTCCCCTAGGGTCTCGCAAGTAGATGTTTCCGGAATCATCATAGCCCACTACCAACCACCGCTCTATCTGACTGCCGTGCCTTAACAGCACAAAGGGCCACCAACCTGTCGCAACGAATGCCTTAAGTATGTCGGTGTCGCAATTCGTCACAACAGTAACGTTGTAGTTCTTTGGCACAAGCGCGGTGTCAAGCTCCCCTGTTTTGTGCCTCCTGCGCATCCCTCCCGTGAGGAAGGGGTTTTCCGGTTCCAATATCGATTCAAGATTATCCAAATTCTTAAGTGTTAGCAGCTCTTTTGACCGGAATAACCGATCCAACCACAGACGTGACGGGTTTTCTCTTGGATGAACTTCAGCCGTAGGAGGCAGCGATACCTCCGTTCGTATTGAGGTGGCCGGCTTCGTAGACGATGGTAGTTCCGCAATGTACCACTTCTGGTTTTTGGGTGACGGCGCACAGCCAAGCGCGACCAAACACAGTAATACAACCAAAGCAAATCGGGAAAAATGACGATGCATGATTGTCTCCTCCTAAGCTACTGTAGTCAAGCGAAATTTGATAGTGTCCAAATATAGCATCCCTATAGGTGATCCAGCCAACCGGAAAATTTTCACTGGCGCGCTTGAAATGACGCATCCACAAGTCGCACGTCATCCACCCAAGCGTCCCCGGTCGCCCCCTCCTTGTGGAACCTTATTCGTGCATACGAGGCGCCCGCCGGAGCCGCGCTCTCGTATGCCGCAAAACTCCAGTCATTAGAGGAAGCTGTTTCGGTCACTGATGCCGCATCCACTATATTACCGCTATTATCAAGATATTCAATCGCAGCCTGTATCCTTGCATTGGCGCTAACATCGGAGAATCTGACATGGAACTCCAATCTACACGTTATACCGGCTGGTATGTCGACGGGAAGTGAATACTGTTTACGTTCTACTAGGCGAAGCGAATAGTCTCCGCTCCGTTTTTCCTCCTTATCCGGATGACTTATTCTAGGCCATGCTCCCTCCTCTCGCCAGTCGGCAAGGTCTCTGCCATGTCCAATCTCGCACCCGGATTCAAGCAGTATTCCCTTCTTCCGAAGATCAGCCCGATTTCGGCTCAGTTCTTCTCTTTCGGCTTCAAGTCCGACAATCAATCGCTTTGTTCTCTGGTTGGCTAGGTCTTGCAACTCCCTAAAACGTCTACTGAGTTCCGTGCCGAGTTCAACGTCCCCAAGCACAATCAATTCCGCCGTTTTCAATTCCGGAAGATAGAGGGCTCCCGTACGACTGTCGCCACCGGTTGAAAATTCATGTTCTTTAATCCCATCAGCGTCCACGGCTAACGCGGCTTCATGATGCCCCCAAGGCGGCAGATGAAGTTCAAGTCGAACATCTTTCAGTAGTGTACTTGAAAACTCCTCCACCTCAGAGGTGAAGTCATGATTGACGAGAAAAAGCATTACCGTTCCGTCCGCGCACAGGAGTGTCCGATGCCACAGATCGTCAGAACTGTGTTCTGCCTCCACGCTGTGCTGCGAAACTATGCCATCACATGGATACGCACGCAAGAGCAACGACGTTAGCGTTTGAACCGTCAGATTGATCCGCCCTATCGCTTTGAGAAGTGTTGGATTCGCCTCGACGCCGTGGTCTCCCGTCTCTCCCGGTTTTGAATCATCGTACGTATAGTAACACAGCCCCTTGCCGCCGGACGCCAAACAGTAGTACGCCATCATCTTTTCCTCTTGAGGTGTGGGAAAGCGCGGTACGCCGATGCTCTTTTCCCACGCCGCATAGATAAGTGTATTGAATGCTCCCGGCATTGCCGCCCATCGCAAGGCATTCACTGCATCGTAAACGGCGATGGGTTGTTTGGCGCCTTGACCCGCATAATCACCGCTGGACGGAATGTCCGCCCCTCTGGCGTGGATAAAGTAATTTGCGGGGTGACCCCAGCCGTCGAGTTGAAGCCAGCCAAGCGCCGCCGCGTCCTCATCCAACTTGCCCTTCATGAAATCGATGACATCGGTCTGAGCCATGCACCCTATGCGTTTGGACTCGGGGAAGAATTCGAGATGAACCCCCTCCCAGATGTCTATTTCGTCTCGCACGTACCAATGCTTATCGTCCGCGTCAAGCAGCATGATATCGTTTTGCCTAGCCAGCTCTCGTCCCTCAACTGAATTACGCATCGCGCTGTCTTTTGGCCAGACAAAGACCAAGTCTGTGTTGAAGTGGTGTGCCTTTAACGAGCGATAGAAGTCGTACATGCGTTCAACCGCTGTAGCCCCCTTGGAACTCCAACCGTACACGCCAACCGGGAAGAAATCCTTCTTTGCCCTGACCATGTCCGCAATCTCGATCCCCTGTTTTGTAGTCAGACGCAACAAGTGATGCGATCCCTCTACGAGCGGTGTCTCCAGGGCAACTGTCAGAATCCCCAAATCATTCCAGAAATCCTGCGTTGCAAACCTGCATTGAGCGGTGATATCAACTTCGTCCAGGTAAACTCTGTCTAGGGTTAAATCCTCAGTGGTCAGTTTTCTGGCAAAAACAACAATTTGGTCGCAGTTTGCGCCAAAACCTGCATACGCAATCCGAGCCATTGGTTTTTCCGGTTTAGCGACTGCGGTACATGTCGCGCCCCGATTATCGGTGATTTCGACTTCTATAGGCCGTGTCGGGGCAACTCTTGTCCGCATCAAGACGAAGCCTAACTCGCCGGGCGGAATGGAACTTGGTCTAATCTTGTACCAGATCGGTTCGCCGGCTTCCGCCAATTTCTGTATGGGCGCTGATGGTTCGGCGAGGTCTTCCCCATGCCAGATGCTAGTCGACTTGAGTTCCCCCTGTGTCTTTAGTCCATCAATTACCGATACACCGTCAAGGAGTATGTCCGCCACCTCCATCGGAGTTTTCCCTGTATTGCGGATGACAATCAGATAATGACCACCGGGAGGCCATCTCCAATTCTCCACGTCCGGCATCGAGTCTTTAAGGAATTTCGCTGTTATCAAAATGATGCCCTCATTCCTCCCCGAGTCGCTGCCGTACGCTGTACCGATGTTGGCAGCTCCCATAATTACAATCGTGGCAACTGCCACTGAAATCTGAACCATTCTTGTGTGTATACCTTGTGTTGAGTGAAATTGCGATTTTTCCCCAGTAATAATTTGTTTCCAAGATTTGGAATTAGTATGACCCGTTTCGTTGTACGGTTGCCATTCGTCTCAATCCGTCACTGAATCGTCTGCGGGCAATGTTCCATAGTTACCCGAATTTTTTAGCCATCCCCAGATTGTCGGTTGTTTGCCCGCGGGAGAAACCGAGAGAACCGCGCGAGACCAGTCTGGGTGGTCGTCCTCCTCGGCATGCCTGGTGAGATTTCTAACATTGCGGCCCTTAAGATCCATCACGTAGACATCATAGTCTCCATCCCTATCGGATCCGAAGGCAATGCGATCGCTGAAGGGTGACCATGAAGGATACCAATCAGTCGCACTATGTCTCGTCAGATTTCGCTGGTTTTTACCGTCAGTACGCATAATGTATATTTCTCTGTTCCCATCCCTATTGGACATAAACGCAATGTGCTCTCCATTCGGCGACCAGGAGGGCATATTTTCTTGTGAACGATTTTCTGTTAATCTTTGCACGTTCGAACCATCAGAATTCATCACGTGAATTTCAGTGAAGGCGTCTCGCTCAGACACGAATACAATGTGTTCACCGTTAGGGGACCATGAGGGATCCCAATCATCTTTGACGTGCTTCGTTAGGTTTTGAGCATTCTGGCCATCAGCATCCATTATGTAGACTTCATAGTTTCCATGTCTCCTTGTATTAAATACAATACGCTTGCCATCAGGCGACCACGCAGGGGACCCGTCGCTCCAAGGATGTCGCGTTAACCTTTGAGCGTCGCCACCGTCGGTGTCCATTACATAAATATCATAGTTTCCTTCATGTCTATCAGACATAAACGCAAGGCGTTTACCGTTCGGCGACAAGGCTGGTGTCCAATCGTCTGCGGGATGTCTTGTTATGTTGCGAGGACTACGACCGTCGGCGCCCATCACATAAATCTCTCTATTCCCATCTCTTTCGGACATAAAGGCGATCTGCGCGCCTACCTGAAAACTTGCAATGGACGACATTAGACCGAATAGAAGCAAAACGCCCGGAATGCGGTTCGCGAAACCATCTCTTGATTGCATCTTTAAGCCCCTCCTCATCCATAAAACACTATTGCCGCCGAAATAGTTGCGCATTACCGCATGAGTTGTCTAAGCAGCCGCTGTGCGGTGCGATTGTTCGGGTCTAGCCGCAGAACGGTCTGAAACTCAGCGATGGCGGCGCCGCGGTCTCCGAGTTTCAGGTAGACTGTTCCCAAGGCTCCGTGCGCGAGCGGGTCGTCCGGCTGAATCTCCAATACGCGTTTGAACTTTGCCTGCGCTTCGGGATACATGCGCTTGCCCATGTAGATAACGCCAAGTTGGTGAAGCGCGCCCTTGTCGTCTGGCTTGAGGCGGAGGATGTTGTCGTACACCTCGGCTGCGTTATTGTACAATTTCGCCCGCCAATAAACCGTTGCCAAGCTGCGCTGGAGCTCAATGTTATCTGGCGCCAGTTTGGTAGCTTTCTTACACAGCGCTACCCCTTCACGAATCCTCCCTGTCCGTGCATAAAGCACGCCAAGTCCTGAATAAGCGTTCGCCAAATCGGGTTTCAGCTCTATGGCTCGCTTGTAAGCGGCAATCGCCTTCGCTCTCTGTCCCGTGCGTTCATAAACATAGCCTAAATTGTAATTGCTGTGAATCTCCAAGAATGCTAACTCTTTTGGCGTTTTTGGCGACATGCCCCCTTCCAGGTCGTTTTCGTCAATGATAAACAGTGCGTGTTCGAGCGCTTCCCGAGCCTTACCGTATCGATTGGTGTTGAGCAATACAATGCCATAATTGAACCAGATTTCGGCATCCTTCGGCTTGCTTGAGGCAGCTACCGAAAGTTCAGTCGCGGCACTCTTGAAATCTCCGGTTTTCATATATCGGGTGCCGCGCTCGGCATACCGTTTTGCCGTTACACCAACTCTCACCACCTCCCACCAGAGAGGGTCGTCCATCTCTGTGTGTTTTGACGGTTTGCGCGCCGCTTTGGCGTGGCGATTGGCAGCTTCTTTGTCTCCCAATGCCAAAGCCGCTTGCGCCATGGCGGCGTGCGCTTCGCTCTGATCGGGATTCAGTTCCAAAGCCCGTGTTAGGTGGGTCCGAGCCTCCTCAAATTGCTTGGCAGCCAAGCAGAGTTCGCCGAGCGCCAGTTCCGCGAACGGATTATTCGGGTCTAATTCAATGACATGTAGGAGTTGCTGTCGGGCTTCCTCAAACTGCCCCAAGCGCCTAAGTGCTTGGGCATTATTTACATAAACGGGCGGGTACTTGGGATCAAGCGCAATCGCCTTCTTGAACGCATCTACAGCGATTTGAGCGTTAGTTTTATAAGTACTTAAGCCGAGGTAGTAGAACCAGCGGAATTCGGAGGGATCGACGCTCACGGCGCGCTCGTAGCATGGGGCGGCTTCCGCTTCCCAGCCGTGCACGAGATAGACGTTGCCCAGATTGCCCCAGGCGTCGGCTTTATCCGGCGCTTCCGCCACCGCTTTTTGGGCGGACTCGGCGGCTTGCAAGAGTCGGGGTTCCGATACGAGGACCAGGTCGGTCGGCAGGGGTATCCAGTCCGGGAGCGCGGCAGATTCGGATTGATGGTTAACGGCGAAGGAGTTAACCTGAATTATGCCTGTGAAGGTGAGAGTTACGACGACTAAAAGTGGAATCCGGTATGTGTGGTTCATCGGGAAGAGCCAATTCGGAGAGTCTAGAGGATAAATGACGATTGGGAAGGATTGACACCTGATTCAGCGCGCCAATGTATTCGGAAACGGGTTTGAAGTCGTATGACACACGCCCCGACAAGTTGCCAAACCGTGTGGTTATTTTAATGTCCAAGACAACTGTGGCTATCTGGATCCAATCAGGAAAGATGTCTAATGCCTTGCTGGATCACGCGTTGCATTACACTTTCGTAAAAAGGTGATTCTTGCATGATTGTCTCCACTGTAGCGTCCCGAAAAATTCAGAAGGAATCGTCTAAACTCCCGATCGCTCAACCTAAACTCCGTTTAGGGATTGTTGGAACGCCTGAAGACTCTCTGCTATGGAGGCAGATAGGTTCACCTGCTTGAGGCGGTCGAGATCGTCTATGGCTTCAAGCGTGTCTTTGAGGGCGTTGACATCCGCGCTTGGGAATCGATAGGTGAGAATGTCCAATGTGCTTTCAATTCTCGTTTGGCGCGCGCCTTCCTCCCTGCCTTCCACTCTGCCTAGCTCAATTCCGCGCTGCTCGCCGCGCTGCATTACACTTTCGTAAAAAGGTGATTCTTGCATGATTGCCTCCAATTTGGGGTCCTCGAAAAACTCTTTGGGATGCGCTATACTCCCAAAAAGGGAGAGCGCAAATAAAAGCGTTGATTGCTCATTGCTGTCAACATCAGTCGCCAGAGTCGTCTCTATGCACTTCTCGACCCAGGCTTTGGGGGTCATGTCTTCAGGATGTTTCATCAATGCCGTGAATGGCAGTAACCCGATAGCTTCGGGATCCAAAAAGTCCTGGCCTTCCAAGTCATACATCCGGATGACTTTATATTGGAACCACTTGCCGCCCAATTGTTCGTTTCCATGCCGGTAGACGCCCGGATCGTTCCGTCCCGCAGGGGGGCGGAAATACAACACCGCGGAATAGACGTTCTTTTCATACTCGTGGGCGAGTGAACTTGAATAATGCAGCATCCGCAAGGGCATAGGTTTACGGACGCTGTCATCGGTTTGCGCCTCGATATGCAGGATTGCCTCCTCACCGCCGGGCAGGCTGATATGAAACGCCATATCGCTGCGATGCGTCCGAACCGTGAGATGCTCCGTAGACACGCTCTCCCCGATTTCCACCTCCCGCGTATTCAGCGCCAGCGCCGCCAACGCACGCGGGAAATTGCCGACAATGTACTTGAAAATCTCGTCATACTTTACCATACGAGTATGATACCTGTTTGCTTGGTTAAATGTCAAGCGTTTTTCACGGGCATTTAGAGCCAGTCCGCTTCAACGCCTGTTTGAAAAGTCCGAATCCGTCTTTGAGAGAGGGCATTTTGGAAAGATGTCCAATGAATCGGAGGCACTCAATGAATTGAGCAACGACAAACTACCGGTTCTTGCGACCTATAGATTGCGAATTAGTATGAGAAAGGGATGTCCCTACATACCCCGTTTAATCCGTCCCCAGAATGTCGCGTCTTTGTCAGTCGGCGCGACGGAAAGCGCGTAGGCGGGATCGAACCAGTCAAAGTCGCCGTGCGGATGCCCTCCGAAGGTAAGCTGTTTTAGTTCTACCTGGGCTCTTGTTATGTCCGCCACGAACACCTCGTATTCCTTGCAACCGTCACCGCAATTTCTGTTCGCTTGGAACACGACGAATTTTCCGTTGGGCGAGACGGCGGCATCGCGATCATTTCCGTCCTTGGGGATGATCTGTTTGCGGTTCTTGCCGTCAGCGTCCATAATCCACACACGATTGCTGTTTACACTGCTGTAGACAATCTTCTTGCTGTCGGCAGTCCACGATGGGAGGGAGTCGCGCGCGTTAGCCAACCTTAGTCCTTCGGGTCCGTCAATGTCCTTCTCTGTCAGGTTTCTTGGTCGGTTGCCATTCGGCTGCATCACGAAAATGTCTTCATTCCCGTCCCTGTTGGAGGTGAAGGCGATTCTACCTCCGTCGGGTGACCACGCCGGGTGCTGGTCGCGGGAATCGGCTTTATTTGTGACGTTGCGACTGTTTTTGCCGTTGGCACTCATGACAAAGATATCGTAGTGCCCGGTGTCCTTCGACTGATATGCGATGTTCTCCCCATCGGGAGACCAGTCAGGTTCACGGTCATCCGTATCGGGACTGTTCGTCAGGTTGATCTGATTGTTTCCGTTCGCGTCCATGACAAAGATGTCATAATCCCCGCTCCGATTCGAGTGAAAGGCAATCTTCTTTCCGCTGGGAGACCACGACGGTCCCGCATCCACCGCGGGGTTGATTGTCAACCGTTGAGGATTCTTGCCATCCACATCCATCACGTAGATTTCGAAATTTCCATCCCTATTGGAAAAAAAGGCAATCTGTTGTTTCGTCGGCGCTTCCGCTTGAACGCCGATCGCGAGCAACAGCGCCCCCAAAGCGGACGTTACGCTTAGGACAAGCGCCTGAAAGAGAAATGTACGCGCACGGCGTTTGAAGATCATATTTCAGTCAGGGAGATTCCGATTGAAGGCATGTACGCGTCGTTCAGACATACGCCCCTTCGTAGGGGTTGGGTTCCCCAACCCGTTTCACGCATTAAAGTTGGGCAGCGGGCGAGAGGACCTCGCCCCTACGATTGGACACGGACTTCGCGAGTCGCTCAGACATACGTCCTTTCGTAGGGGTTGGGTTCCCCAACCCGTATCACACATTAAAGTTGGGCACCGGGCGAGAGGACCTCGCCCCTACGATTGTCCGCACACTTCGCGCTGCACTCAGACCTACGCCCTTTCGTAGGGGTTGGGTTCCCCAACCCGTATCACACATTAAAGTTGGGCAGCGGGCGAGGATCAACTGACTGGATAGGGAAGGCGATAGAGATTCCCCTCGCCCCTACGATTGGCCACGCACTTCACATAAATGTCAACAGAACCTAAAGGTTCCAACACTCATTGATGGGTCTTTGGTACGCATCAATCTTGCCATCTACCACATCGTCATAACTGACCGCCTGACCGCAGGCGTTGGATTCGTAAATGGCTTCGCAGATTGCCTTTGCGCGCAGCCCGAGTTCGCCGTCTACTTCGACAGGACGGTTATTTTCAATGGCATCGACAAAATCGTAACATTCCAGCAACACGCCATCCTCAATGCCGTGCGGGAAAAGTCTATCTCGCTCCGCCTCGGTCAAACCCGCCATGTATTCCGTGACCAGGTCTTCCATGGAATAGCGCGTTCCATTGTTAAGTATGACCTCGGCGCCGTCATGAGGTCCGTGGAAGATGTCGCCGTTATCCACCAAACAGCCTTCGACGCCGTAATACACAATGTGAGTGAATTCGTGGGCGGGGGCGGATCTGCTCCATGTCCAAAGCCCTGTCGCGCCGGACTTGAAGTTAATGGTTGCCACCCAGGTGTCCTCGTTCTCATCGTTCACCAACTCGCCAGCTTTTGTTGTCTTGCGCTCCGCTACTTGGCGCACGCGGGCATAAACGGTGTCGGGATCGCCGAACAGATAACGGAGGGTGTCGCAATAGTGCGCTCCGGAATCCATCACCATGCCGCCGCCGCCCAACATCAGATCAAGCCGCCAATGCCACGGGCTCTGCGGATCGGCGATTTGGCAGCTTGCGTGCTGGGAGAAGAACATGGTGATATCGCCGAGCATCTTCTTTTCGTTGATTAACCACCATGCCGCTCGACGACTGGGCGCGCGACGGATATTCTCGGCGGTTGCGGCGATCTTTCCATTCGCATTTGCGGCTTCGATGATGGCGCGGGTGGCTTTAACCGTGATACCGATGGGCTTTTCCACGATGACATTGACCCCGGCGTTCAGGCACTTGATGGCATTGACGTGATGGTAGCAGTGGGGGGTGCATATATCGGCGCCATCAAGATCTTCCGCGGCAAGCATGGCATCCGTGTCCTCATACACCACCGGCGTCTTTCCGGTGGCGTCCTTTACGCGGCTGGCGAAGTCTTCCGCGTTTTTCCGCACCGGATCGCACATGGCGACAAGCTCCACCTTGCCCGGCACGATCTCTTGGATACGAAGATAGGCGTTCAGGTGTCCGCGAGCCATGCCGCCGCATCCGATAATTGCAACGCGAATTGCCATAGATAGGCTTCCTTTCAGTTACTGTTCTTTCGCCAGATCTCTGTGGTAAGTGTCGGCGGTTAAGGTTGTCTGAACTGTGATTTATGTGAATGACATGATTGCCGAGGTGTACGTCTGTGGTGAGTAGGGAACAACGATCGTTGTTCCCTACAGAGGCGCGTAGGTCATTATACCGATGCTGTAAAGCCGCTTCAATTCCGGGAAGAAACCGAGTTTTGAGGAAAAAACTCGGTTTCAGCAAACACCAATGTGGTAGGTGTCGGGTGTCGGCGGTTAAGGTAGACTGAACTGTGATTCATGTGAATGACATGATTGCCAAAGGTGTACGTCTGTGGTGAGTAGGGAACAACGATCGTTGTTCCCTACAGAAGCGCGTAGGTCATTATACCGATGCTGTAAAATCGCTTTGATTCAGGGAAGAAACCGAGTTTTGAAGAAAAAACTCGGTTTCAAGCACGATTAGCGGGCGCGTTTTAGCTCGCCCCACGTCATGGCGAGTTTCTCCGAAGAATTTTCGACAGACAGCGCCTTCGCTCGTTCATAGTTCCGCACAATCTCGGCCGGAGTCAAGGCTCTATTGTAGATCTTGACTTCATCGATCACTCCCTCAAAGCCTTCTGGACCGCCCCCGCCAGTCATAGCCCCGATGGTGAGATCTGTCGGATCAACTATAGGGGTACCCGCCCAAGTTCGCTTGTTTCGCAACTCGGTGTCCACGTAGATGAGCATTTCTCTGCCGTTGTAGGTGCCGACGAGGTTATACCAGACATCTGCTTCAAGGGGGTTCTTCCTAGTGCTTGATGAGATGAAAAACCCGCCCGTCATTTGCGCGGAAACGCTCTGGCTGAACTTTTTCCAGTCTGTATGGTGCCAGGTTAGAGCGTAGTTGGCGCCACTGACGCCCTTCGTCAAAATTCGGCTATTCTTTTGTTCGTTCGCCACCTCGTCAGCTTTGATCCAGGCATCAACCGTAAAGTCTTTGAGTTCCAATTCCTTGGCACCGAATATTTCAATATATTCGCTGCCGTCAAATTGCATAGCATTGCGGATTATGCCCTCAACCATTTTTGGATTTCCTTTTATGGATCCATCGTTTGTGCGGACAGCATCTTTAATCTTCCCTTGGGTGATGGCATCAAATGCCCATCGCCCGACAAGACCTTCCGATATAAACTGCGCCTCTGCTACCGTTCCACCGCAAATGGAACCCGCAACAATCGCCACGGCGAGAAGTAGCATTAATGATTTTTCGTTCAACATTTGTTCTCCTTTCATATTATTCTGTTCCGAATGAACATCTGGGGCAGATCCGACGACTTCAGTATTCATCGGCAGCCACATCAATTGTCACTCAAACTTCTTTCCGGACGGAGATATTGTGAGTGTTGAGAATGGAGTTTTTTCTATGTTGGGACTTACGCAATTGACCGCTCAACGCCCGATAAATCGGGCAATACAGTAGAGGGGCGCATCAATTAGCCCGTAGGGAACAACGATTGTTGTTCCCTGCAGAAGCGCGCACGTCCTTTAAGACGGCTCCGATGTAATTCAGCACTCATCTATAATCGAAAGAATTGTAACGTAAACTTCTCCCCGATTGGAGAAATTGTCAGAGTTAAGAGTGGAGTTTTTTCTATGTTAGGACTTACGCAATTGGCCGCTCAACGCCCGATAAATCGGGCAACTACAGTAGAAGGGCGCATCAATTAGCCCGTAGGGAACAACGATTGTTGTTCCCTGCAGAAGCGCGCACGTCCTTTAAGACGGCTCCGATGTAATTCAGCACTCATCTATAATCGAAAGAATTGTAACGTAAACTTCTCCCCGATTGGAGAAATTGTCAGAGTTAAGAGTGGAGTTTTTTCTATGTTGGGACTTACGCAATTGACCGCTCAACGCCCGATAAATCGGGCAAATACAGTAGAGGGGCGCATCAATTAGCCCGTAGGGGACAACGATCGTTGTTCCCTACGGAAGCGCGCAAGTCCTTTATGTAAGGCTATGCGGGTCGATCGGGGAAAACCTGTCTATCGCGCGCGTTTTATGCTCCCCCAGGTGACCGCGAGTTTCGAAGCCGGCTCGACAGCTTGCCCTCCCCTTGATCTGAAACTCTGCTGAACCTCCTTGTCAGTCAGCTCTCTGTCATAGAGGAGGACTTCGTCAATCGCACCGGGAAAAGTGCAAACTGGACCGCACGGAATATCGTCTCCGATGATTAGGGTGTTATTGGATTGCGTCGGCACTGCGTCGTCGAATTCGTATCGCTTGCCGTCTTTGTAAAAGATGACCAGATCCGGCGTATAAATTGTGACGGTATGTTGCCAACTATTGAAGTCAGCTCTTGGTCCGGGTTGCCAATCGCCGCCTTTACCGACCTGAACCTCCCATCTGTCGTGGCGGTAGCCGTATCCCCGGTCCCAGCCGCCATCGTCGCCGTTCATGACGGAACCCCAAGCGACGTGTCTTTGGTAGGGTTTTGCCCACGCCATCATCGTAAGGTTTTCATACTGTTTAGAAGTAATCTTTAAACCGGTGTCGACAAAATGTCCGTTCTGGTTGCCAAATTCCAACGCTTCGCCAATTTTTCCTTTAACCCGCTTAATCGACGCGCCTTTGATGGTGGCGTCGTTGTTTCCGGCAAGATCCTCAACCGTGTCGCCTTTGATGGTGTCATCGTCAAAAGACCAATAACCGATCAAGCCCTTCCTTACGAGTTGAGCTTCGGTCGGGCTGATTCCCGTGAAAGCCAGCGAAATGGCTACACACAGCAACACACTAACGCTTTTGGTCGTGAAGTTAATCATTGGATTTATTCGCCCTCAAATTCCAAGCGTGAAAACGATGGTTTTCGCACAGTAAAAAAAATTATATGAATTCAAATCCTGTGATGTTGCTGCCGACTCGCGACGCGCAATGAATTGCGCGACTACGAACCGACGGTCATTTTGACATTTCAATTGCGAATTAGTGTAAAGTCCTGCCCCGGCAACGAGCGCTATAGCAAATCCGACTCGCGATCCATTCTTTTGATCGGTTTCCGGCGCGCATCCTTAACATGAGCGAGAAACTCCACATTGCCGGGGAGGTGACGCCTCCCCGGCAACGCAAAGTGAGCGATATCGACCTTATGGCTTTAGCGTAAGGCTTTAATCTTGCCCCAGGACACCGCGATTTTCCCGGCGCTTTCGACGGAAGTGCCTCCGCCGGCGCCATCTTGGTAGTTCTGTTGCACCTCGGCGTCAGTCAACTCACGCCCGTAGACACGAACCTCATCAACAGCGCCCGGGAAGGTACAATCCGGTCCGCAAGGAATATCGTCGCCGATCATGAAAGGCTGAATCGATTCGGTCGGATCCGCCTCGTCGAATTCATAGCGATCGCCATTCCAATAGAAGATTACGAGCTCCGGCGTATAAATAACAACCGTGTGCTGCCATGTATTGAACACGGCTTCGGGACCCGGCTGCCAGTCGCCGCCCTTGCCAACCTGAATTTCCCACAAATCTTTGCGGTAGCCGTAACCTCTATCCCAACCGCCATCGTCTCCGCCCATCATGGCTCCAAAGGCTTCGTGCTCCCTATACGGATTCGCCCAAGCTTCCATGGTGAGGGACTCGAACTCATTCGAGTTAACGAGTAGATTGGTCTCGGCAAAATGCCCATTTTCGCTATTAAACTCCACCGCTTCATTCACTTGCCCCGGTACATGCTTGATGGGAAAGTTGAATACGGCATCGTGATTACCGGCGAGGTCATCGCACGTGTCGCCCGCGCAGGTATCGGCGTCGAACGGAATATAGAGCTCCAGTCCGTCCGTGACGTGCTGAGCAGTTGCCAACGAAGTGTAACCGGCAAAGGCGATTGTCACCGCCACAATAAAGAGCATCGTGAAACTTTTGTGAAACACTGCATGTCTAAACACAGTTTGTCCTCCTTAGTAAATTTGTGTTTTAAATGGGAACTTACCCATTTAAATGTCTGCCTGGATCACCCACCTGTGGAAAAATCTCCAAACGGAGGGACTTCGGCATAACTCGATCTTACCGTAAGGCTTTAATCTTGCCCCAGGACACCGCGACTTTCCCGGCGCTTTCAACGGAAGTGCCCCCGCCGGCGCCATCTTGGTAGTTCTGTTGCACCTCAGCGTCGGTCAACTCGCGCCCGTACACGCGAACCTCATCAATAGCACCCGGGAAGGTACAATTCGGACCGCAGGGTATATCGTCGCCGATCACCAAACTCTGAATCGACTCGGTCGGATCGGCTTCGTCGAATTCATAGCGATCACCATTCCAATAGAAGATCACGAGATCCGGCGTATAAATCACAACCGTGTGTTGCCATGTATTAAGCACGGCTTCGGGGCCCGGTTGCCATTCGCCGCCCTTGCCAACCTGAATTTCCCACAGGACATTTCGATAGCCGTAGCCTCTATCCCAACCGCCATCGTCGCCGTTCATTATGGAGCCCCAGGCTTCGTGCGCCTGATACGGATTTCCCCAAGCTTCCATGGTCACGGACTCAAACTCATTCGAGTTAACGAGCAGGTTGGTCAAGGCGAAATGTCCATTTTCGCCGTCAAACTCCACCGCTTCATTAACTTGACCCGGCACGTGCTTGATAGGAAAGTTGAATACGGCATCGTGATTGCCGGCGAGGTCATCGCACGCGTCGTTCGAGCAGGTATCGGCGTCGAACGGAATATAGAGCTCCAGTCCGTCCGTGACGTGCTGAGCAGTTGCCAACGAAGTGTAACCGGCAAAGGCGATTGTCACCGCCACAATAAAGAGCATCGTGAAACTTTTGTGAAACACTGCATGTCTAAACACAGTTTGTCCTCCTTAGTAACTTTGTGTTATGTAGGGAATATCCCCCATTTGAATTTCTGCTTGAGCCTCCCGCCTATGCCACAACTGCGCACAGAGAGGCTTCAGCATATCAAGTAATGACTACCACGACACGCGATAGTCTGTTATAGGAGAGGCACTGCCCCTCCTACACCGGTAAAAAGCGGCCGAGGCGCGGTCGCCTGTAATATCTGGTTTCGCGCGTTCATGCCATGAGAAGGCACGAAACTATTCTGAGAAACCGAGTTTTGAAGAGGAAACTCGGTTTATCGTGCAAGGTCTCGTGAGGCTGAGAATGCGCGAAACTACTTTGAGAAACCGAGTTTTGAGGAAAAAACTCGGTTTCGCGCGAGACTGGCGCCAAACCACCTCGACTGCGTTAAAATTCTGTTACAAAACATCCAGGACACATTTGGCGGCGTCGCTCAATCTGTGGCGCGTCTCTGCCGTGAGGTATTGCCGCTGATCGGTTTGCGGATTCTGGTCGCGCCGACAGAACGCCGAATGAATCACGCGTCGCGGCGTCGCGGTTGTATTCAGCGCGCCGCCGTGCCAAAGATGCGAGTTGAATACCAAGACGGAGCCGGCAGGCGCGACGACTTGAACTTCGCCGGGTTGCGCGGCGATTGGATCTGCCAGCGCATCTTGCGGTCTTTTCTCGCGGCGGTGAGAGCCGGGAACGATCCGCGTCGCGCCGTTCTCCGCGGTGAAGTCGTCCAACAACCATCCGGAATTGCAGATGTAATAATCTCCCGGCGCCACCGGGTTTCCCCAATCCGAGTGCAATCCCTGTAATCCGGCGTTTGGCAACGCGGCTCGACTGTTCAGCGAATTCAACTTCAGTTCCGGGCCTAGCACATGAACCATGGCCGCCAGCAAGCGCGGATGCGTAAAGCAGATTTCGAACATCGGGTCCTTGTTCACAAGATTTGCCAGCCTGGCGGTTCCTTCCTCCTGGTGGACTTCAATGCCCGCTTGGTCGCCTTCCTCTTCCAGCAACTCGTCAAGCCGATTGGCAAATTCGCGGATTTGATCGTCAGAGAGGATGTTTGAAAGTGTCACGTAGCCATCCTCGTCGAGACGGCGTTTTTCCTCGTCCGATAGCGTATTGTCCCTCACGCCCAACGACTGAAGGGCATCCTTGATATTCATCGTTCTTCGGTTTCCACGGCTGATTGCGGAAACGGTCACACCTGCCAATCACATATTTTAACCCAAGTTGCCACCTTTGTGCAACAAAAGACGCGGAAACCGAGTTTTTTCCTGAAAACTCGGTTTCTTCCGCGACAGAAAAGCGCCCAATAATCTTGATTGTCTACTATTCAAACAAGTTCTTAACCCACAGATTCTTAACCCAATTTGCCACCTTTGTACAACAAGGAACAAAAACCGAGTTTTTTCGAACGTGGAAACACGAGAATGACGAAAACCAGCCCAATTTGCCTATAATCCTATAATATAGATAACGTGAACGAAAAACTCGGTTTCTCCATTAGTAGGCAGCAACTTGCGTAATCTGTTTTGATATGCGCCGCTCAGCTACAAAAGGCAATCGTCTTCGCTTAATTCTACCGCCTGATCGCCGTGAGCCGTAAACGGTGTATCTTCTACCATACTCCCATCGCTGTTGTCAATAGAATTAAAGGCGACAATCAGGGCGCGTCGCGGATTCTCGGATATGTTATGCGATGAGGCGTGCATGGTGTTGCTGTGCCAAGCGACGACCGTCCCCGGCGACCCCACAAATTTTACCCGATTGTAACGACGGAAGTGGTTCGGCATTTCCTCCGCCGGAATCGCCAACTGTTTTTCACCCGTTGATTCGCGCGGCTTGTAACGGTGCTCCACCACGCCAGCTTGGTGCGAACCCGCAAGCGCCTGCATGCAGGCGTTGTCTTCGGTGTGCTCGTCAAGCATCAACAAGCACGATCCCATGGTTGGTTTGCTGTGATTACGTCGCCAATAACCGAAGTCTTGATGCCAATACTGCACGGAACCGACAAACGGCGCCTTGAAGGCAAGTTTGCTATGGTAGATATAAAGGGGTATCCCCATCAACTCCCGCATGGCTCCGGCAAGTCGCGGGTGACGACATAATCTATCAAAGCATGAATCAACTTTGTGCAATCCGAACTGCAAACGGGGCGTCTCGCCATCCTCAACCGCCATATCGCCTTTGTTTCTGCCGGCGGCGTCAGTTACCAAGCGTTCCGTATCCAGACGCTTCAACGTGTTCAGTACGACTTCGACCTCGCGATGGCTGAACATCCGAGGAAAGACGATGTAACCGTTGTCTTTGAAGAATCGCCGCTGCGTTGATGTTGTTACCAAGAGATCCCCTTTATGCATCTGTTTAGTCGAGTCTGGCGGTAGTTGTAGGGTGGGCGCTGCCCACCATCAACGCGGTTACGTTGCGCGCCAGGGGAGCCAACCATTTATCCCGAACCGATCAGAATGGTGGGCAGTGCCCACCCTACAATCACTCCCACGGGTTGTGCGTCGTCGGGATCGGGAGATCCCTCCTACTTTACGATGACGAGGCGACGTGTTTGATGGAACGTCGGTGTCGTCAACTGGTAGTAGTAGACGCCGCTCGCAACGCGTTCTCCGAAGTCGTTACGTCCGTCCCAATAAGCGGCGCGCGTCCGACTGTTGTAAAAGCCCGCGGATTGGAAACCGAGCGGAAGTACACGAACCGACTTGCCCGTTGTGTCGTATATGGATATGGACACAGCGCCGTCTTTCGAGAGTTGATACGGAATCCACGTCTCGGGGTTGAACGGATTCGGGTAGTTTTGCAGCAGCTGACTCCGCATCGGTTGACCGATGCCGTCAAGCCTGACAGTCAACACCGCGTTTGCCAGATCCTCCGGGGTCACCTTAAATCTGGAGGTTTGTGATTCGACATTTCCATCCGGAGCGGTGACGCGTACTTCAATCACGTCTCCGACCTGGACAACGCTCCGCCGCGCCAAGTCGGCAGTCGCCGCCGCGAAGTAATCCCCTCGCACCGTGGCGGTTACCGTACCGTTTGTCCTCAGGTTACGGACGATGACCTTGTAGCCGTCAAACGTTGTTTTCCCCTGCAATTGCCCACTGACAACGAATGCCCACGCTTCCTGTTCCTCGGTCATCCGCATGGCTGTGGCGGGCGGCGACGCGTGGGCCTCCATGTGATCCGTCCAGGGCGCCCCGAAGAAGGCAAACTCGCGAGGTCCCGGCACATTGACGATATAGCCTTTTGCGCCTTCGATTGGAAACCCGTCGTCGGGCGCGCTTGGCGTCCAAGCGACGAACCGCTGGGTTGGCACGTCAAGCGTGATGACGGTGGTGGCGCCGGCAATCCCCGCAAGTGAGCGCGCGTTCAACGGTTTGGGCGGCGCCAACGGCACGGAGAGCATGTTCAACCCTTTGGAGAGCGAGACGGTGTAAGCGTTGCCGAAATCATCGGCTATCGCCTTGCCCGCGGGTCTGGCGATGAATCCGTGTCTGCGTCCGTCGGGTGAATCGTAGTGTCCGACGATAGAGCCATCCTGATTGATATTCCACCCCTCCGTGCTAACACTACCCGGAAAGCGCACTTCGCCTAGTGACCCGAATGGCCCTGAATAGGTGCGCGGCACATCGCCGACCGCTTTGGCTCTGCCAACGAGAAACCCCGCATCGTTGATTCCGTGGTAATAAAAATACTCTAAATCGGGCGCGCCCGGTAGGTCCAGAGATGCGAAATTGCCGTTCGCGAGACGCACATAAGCGTGATATATCCCTTCGGCATCCAGGTAGCTGCCCGCGATCACGCCTCCCGCGTGCACAAAATCGGCATAAGTTGCCCGCGCCCCGGGCACCTCGACTATTAAATCCCCCGAGAATCCGCGACGAACCCCGGAAGCGTCTATGAAATCACCCGTCAGTTTCCCCGTGGCGTCGCTAATCCCCCGTATGAACGTTTGGACAGCGCCCGGATGATCGTATTGGCGTAACTCGCCATCTTCCAAGATGACCCCATGGTAAAGCCCGTCGTTAGCCTCATAGTGTCCGGCGGCTTGACCATTATTCCCCAGCGCGTAGAAATAAGTGTTTTTCGAGCCCGGGAAATCGTATGTCTTAAAAGCGCCATCAATGAGCGTAAAGCCTACTATTTTTTCACCGTCAGGGCTCCGCGTGTTACCCGCGTATCCCCAAAGTCGCTACTCGCTGTCAACTCTAATGAATCTACACCGGGAACATCGATACTCTCAAAGATAAAGAAGGGCCTGACGGTTGCGACAACATGGTCATCGTCCGTTACGGGTCTGGCAATAAATCCGTGTCTGCGCCCATCTGCCGTGTCATAGTATCCCACGACAGAGTCGTCCTGATTAATATTCCAGCCCTCGGTGCCCACGGAGCCGGGAAACCACACTTCCTGTAGCGCTCCGAATGCCCCGACATAAGTGCGCGGGACATCCCCTACCGCTTTGGATCGGGCAACGATAACCGCCGAGTCGGTGAGACCGTGCACAAAAAAGTACTCCCGATTTCCTATTCCAGGAAGCTCGGCAGTTATAAAATCGCCACTCGGGATACGCACGTATCCATGGTATATTCCTTCAGCATCCACGTAGCTGCCGCCGACAACGCCTCGCGGGCTTAAGAAATCCGCATAAGTTGCTGTTGCCCCGGGCGCCTCAACTATTAGATCCCCTGAGAATCCCCGGCGAACCCCGGAAGCATCTATGAAATTCCCTGTCAGGGCGCCCGTTGCATCACTGATACCGTATATCTCCGTTTGGACCGCATTCGGGAAATCGTATTGCGTCAACTCGCCATTTTCCAAGATGACACCGTGGTGAAGCCCGTCGCTGTCCTCGTAGTGTCCGGCAGCACTTCCATCATTACCGAGTGCATAAAAATAAGTGTTCTTTGACCCCGGGAAATCGTAGGTCGTAAAAACCCCATCAATGATCGTGAAGCCGACCATCTTTTGACCGTCAGCGCTGCGGGTATTGCCCGCGTAATCGTTAAAGTCGCTACTCGCTGTCAGCTCTAAAAAATCGACACCCTCAACTTCAATACGCTCAAAGGTATAGTTGGAATCATCGGGCGCGGCAACCGGTGTAATGGTGACTTGCGCCGCCACGCGTTCCCCGTAGGCGTTACGCCCATCCCAATATGCGGCGCGCTCCCGACTATTGTAGAAGCCGGCGGATTGGAAACCGAGCGGAAGCGTTCGAATCAACGCGCCGGTCGTGCCGTAAATGGATATCGACACGGCGCCGTCTTCGGCGAGTTGATACGGCATCCACGTCTCCGGATTAAACGGATTCGGGTAGTTTTGCAGCAGCTGACTCCGCATCGGTTGACCGATGCCGTCAAGCCTGACAGTCAACACCGCGTCGCCAAGTGCTCGGGGGTTACCTGAAAACTGCGGGTTTGGGATTCGACATTTCCATCCGGAGCGGTGACGCGTACTGCCATCACGTCTCCGACCTGGATGACGCTCCGCCGCGCCAAGTCAGCAGTCGCCGCGGCGAAGTAATCGCCTCGCACCGGGGCGGTTATCGCAGCGTTTGTCCTCAGATTGCGGACGATGACCCGGTAGCCGTCGAACGCGGCTCTGCCTCCCAGATGCCCGCTGACCACGAATGCCCACGTTTCCTGTTCCTCGGACATCTGCATGGCTATGGCAGGCGGCGACGCGGCAACCGCCTCAGTTTCGTCTGTCCAGGGCGCTCCCACGAAGGCAAACTCGCGAGGTCCCGGCACATTGACGATATAGCCTTTTGCGCCTTCGATTGGAAACCCGTCGTCGGGCGCGCTTGGCGTCCAAGCGACGAACCGCTGGCTCGGCACATCAAGCGTGATGACGGTAGTGGCGCCCGCTATCGCGGCAAGCGATTTTGCGTCTATCGGTTTCGGTGGCGTTAACGGCAGAGAAAGCATATTCAGACCTTTGGACAGGGACACGGTGTAAGCGTTGCCGAAATAATCGGCTATCGCCTTGCCCGCGGGTCTGGCGATGAATCCGTGTCTGCGTCCGTCGGGTGAATCGTAGTGTCCGACGATAGAGCCATCCTGATTGATATTCCATCCCTCCGTGCTAACACTACCCGGAAAGCGCACTTCGCCTAGTGACCCGAATGGCCCTGAATAGGTGCGCGGCACATCGCCGACCGCTTTGGCTCTGCCAACGAGAAACCCCGCATCGTTGATTCCGTGGTAATAAAAATACTCCAAATCGGGCGCGCCTGGCAGGTCCAGAGATGCGAAATTGCCGTTCGCGAGACGCACATAAGCATGATATATCCCTTCGGCATCTACATAGCTCCCTGCGATCACGCCTCCCGCGTGCCACAAAATCGGCAAAAGTTGCCCGCGCCCCGGGCACCTCGACTATTAAATCCCCAGAGAATCCGCGACGAACCCCGGAAGCGTCTATGAAATCACCCGTCAGATTCCCCGTGGCGTCGCTAATCCCCGTATGAACGTTTGGACAGCGCCGGATAATCGTATTGGCGCAACTCGCCATCTTCCAAGATGACCCCATGGTAAAGCCCGTCGTTAGCCTTGTTCTTCGAACCCGGAAATCATAAGTCGTAAAAACGCCATCAATGAGGGTGAAAGCGACCATTTTTTCACCATCGGGGCTGCGGGTGTTGCCTGCATAGTCCTCAAAGTCGCTACCTGCTGTCAGCTCTAAAAAATCCACGCCCGGCACATCAATGCTCTCATAGGTAAGGAAGATGAACGCCAACGCGGAGGGTTCATCGGAACTTGGCTCAGGTGGTACGTCGGAAACGTCGTCCGTTATGGGTCTGGCGACAAACCCGCGCCTTCGCCCAAAAGCCGCGTCATAGTATCCCACCACGGAGTCGTCCTGATTGATATTCCACCCCTCCGTGCTCACGGCGCCGGGAAACCGCACTTCATGCAGCGCTCCGAAAGTGCCGACATACGTGCGCGGGACATCGCCCACGGCTTTGGATCGGGCAACGATAACCGCGAATTTAGTGAGTGCGTGCACAGAAAAGTATTCCCGATTTCCTATCCCCGAATCTCGGTAATAATATAATCGCCAGACGGGATACGCGCGTACGGATGATATATTCCATCGGCATCGACGTAACTGCCCCCGACTACGCCAGTGGAACTTGTGAAATCGGCAAACGTTTCGATTGCCCCGGGCGGATCAATTATTAGTTCCCCGAGAATCCGCGGCGAACGCCGGACGCGTCTACATAGTTGCCTGTGAGCTCTCCGGTGGCGTCACTGATACTGTATATTTCCGTTGGATACCCCCCTGAAAATTGTATTGGCGCAACTCGCCATCTTCCAAGATGACCCCATGGTATAGCCCGTCGCTACCCTCGTAGTGTCCAGCAGCACGTCCATCATTACCGAGTGCATAAAAATAAGTGTTCTTTGACCCCGGGAAATCGTAGGTCGTAAAAACCCCATCAATGATCGTGAAGCCGACCATCTTTTGACCGTCAGCGCTGCGGGTATTGCCCGCGTAATCGTTAAAGTCGCTACTCGCAGTCAGCTCTAAAAAATCGACACCCTCAACTTCAATACGCTCAAAGGTATAGTTGGAATCATCGGGCGCGGCAACCGGTGTAATGGTGACTTGCGCCGCGGCGCTAGTCGAGAAAAAGGGATTGAGACATACGAGCAGCGTAATCGCGCTAAACAGAAAATCGGTTTTAATCCGAGTGTGCATAACGATGAAGTCCTTTCAAATATTTCTCCTATGTGAAATCACCATGCAAGCTGTCGGGGCTGGAAGCCCCTCCCACGGTTTGTGCGTCGTAGGGAATCGGGAGACCGTCCCGCCGTATGGTCGGGATCGGGAGATCCCTCCAACCGGCAGACCGTCGTTGGCATTATAAATTCATGGATGTATCCAACCCTAATCCATTGTATCACATATTATTGTTTCTGTCAACACCTCAAAACACAAAATCAACTGGAAAAAAGTATCCTATACTAATTCCGAATCCATAAGTTACAAGAGCCGTCGGTTTGTATACTTTGCGCTGTCAGAAATTGCGTCTTTTGTAGGAGCGATCTCCAGGTCGCGACATGCGTTCCCGGTGGGAGCGATCTCCCGATTGCGACATGCGCTCACCTACCGCCAGACGCTTAAAAACACGCAATTTTCAGCAGTGTGAAGTATAACTTTTCAGCGATAATCTGTCGGTTGGGTTGAACGGCATATCAAGAACGCCCCGTCCGCAGGATACCCGCGCCCGGACACCGCCACCGCTAAAACCCCAAAATCGTAGTGAAACCCGACACTGCGACCATTGTATCGGGGAATCCGGCGGGTTTTATGTGTCCATCCGGCTTGAGGTATGCATGGACGGAAAATTTTCACCCTTCCCGTCTTCCATCCTTCCAATCTTCCACACGCCAAAAATCGGGCGCGTTTCCCCGGTCCAACATCCATATATTCCTTTACAAAAGGCGTTATCGGGTGTATAATTTAATTATGAGCTCGAGAGGAAAGAAATGATTTGTCTTCATTGGCGCCTGTAATAGAACATCGGGAGGTTGTCTTGGAAAATCGAAATGAACCTGTCTCGGCGGAGCGAATTGAAACGTTGGAGGAGATTCAGCGGCGTATCTTATGGCTCGCAACGCTGATGATTCACCATGCGAACCACGTGCGTCCAAGCTCCGACGACGTGAAGGTTGGCGGACATCAGGCTTCGTCCGCGTCTGTAGTCTCAATTATGACGGCGCTCTATTTCGATTTTCTGAGGTCGGGCGACAGAGTGTCCATCAAACCTCACGCGTCGCCTGTCTTCCATGCCATTCAATACCTCTTGGGTCAACTGCCTGCCGAATACCTGACCATGTTTCGCTCGTATGGCGGTCTCCAAGCGTATCCCAGCAGGACCAAAGATCCGGACATAGTTGACTTTTCCACCGGCTCGGTCGGTCTCGGCGCGGTGGCGCCCGCCTTCGGCGCCTTGGCTCATCGTTACGCTCAATCCCATTTCGGCGACGTTAGTTCGCGTCGGTTCGTGGGGCTAATCGGCGATGCCGAGTTGGACGAAGGCAACGTATGGGAGGCGATACTTGAACAAGCGCTTACCGGCTTGGACAATCTGCTCTGGATTGTCGATCTCAATCGCCAGAGTCTTGATCGGGTTGTGCCCGGCATTCGCGCGGGACAGTTTGAGAAACTCTTTGAAGAGAGCGGGTGGCGCGTGCTCGAAGCAAAGTATGGCCGCGTGCTGCAAGGACTTTTCAATCAACCCGGCGGAGCCGCGCTAAATCGCCGAATCGACGAGATGAACAATGAGGAATACCAAGCGCTGATTCGGCTTCCGGGACGCGAACTCCGCTCGCGCCTTGTCTCTGTCGATGGCGTAGATGATTCGGAGCTTGCCTCGGTCATCCGACATATCCCCGACGCGGAGCTTCCGAGCGTGTTGAGTAACCTCGGCGGGCACGATTTGGAAGAATTGCTGACTTTACTGAGGCAAGTCGATGATGAGGATGACGACCGACCGACCATCATTTTCGCGTACACAATCAAGGGATGGGGGACTCCCATTGCCGGTCATCCTCTCAATCACTCCATGTTCCTGACGGAGGAACAGATTGAAGCGCTCCGCGTGACGTTGGGCGTGCCGGAGGGTGACGATTGGTCGCGGTTCACTCCGGATTCCGGCGCCGGACAGTTATGCACCGAGGTGACGGCTCGACTTTTCCCCGAAACAACGCCTTCCGTGGAGAGACTGTCTCCGGATAACGTTCCCGAAGCGCTTTCGACCCCGGCCAGGGGCAGCTTGAGTACGCAGCAAGCTTTCGGACGTTTGTTGATGGCGCTGTCTCGCTTGCCCAAGCTATCGGATCGAATCGTGACAACTTCGCCCGACGTTTCGGTGTCCACCAATTTGTCGGGATGGATTCTCAAGACCGGGGTGTACGCGCCCGAAGAGTTGCCCGATTACGATACCGACGCCAACCAACTCAGAAAATGGCGATACGGTCCGTACGGACAGCACATTGAACTGGGCATTTCCGAGATGAACTTTTTTATGCTTCTCGGAATGCTCGGACTGTCTGCCGAACTCTGCGGGCAACATCTGATTCCGATTGGCACGGTCTACGATCCCTTTGTGTGTCGCGGTCTTGACGCGCTGATTTATGCCCAATACTCGGGCGCGAAGTTTATCTTCGCCGGGACACCGTCGGGAATTACGCTGGCGCCGGAGGGGCGGCGCTCATCAATCGATTGTCACACCGTCACTTTGCGGCGAGCTTCCGGGGCTTAACGCCTACGAACCCTGTTTCGCTCGGGAACTGGAATGGATTTTGCTGGACGCGGTGCGCCAGTGTTGCGACCGAGACGCCGGTAGATCGACTTACCTCAGGCTCTCTACCAAACCGGTCGATCAACAACTGTTCGATTCAGCCTTGGAACGCATCGGAGCGGAGGAATTGCCGCGTCAAGTGTTGGCGGGCGGATACCGCTTGATCGATTGGCGCAACGCCGATTCCATCCGTCCGAGGGATCGCCTCCTCCACATCGCGGCGACCGGCGTGATGATGCCGGAAGCGGTGAAAGCCGCGGAGGAACTCCAGAGCAGAGGCGCCGCCGTCAATGTGCTGAACCTAACGAGCCCGCGCCGATTGTTCGAGACTTGGCAAGCTTCGCAATGGGAGCGGAAGCCCGGCGCTTTCGATTGGCTTATCCCGCCGAATGAGAGATACGCGCCGATTATCACCGTGCAGGACGGGGCGTCGCACACACTCGCTTGGCTGGGCAGCGTCTACGGAACGAGTGTCATCCCGCTAGGCGTGGATGAATTTGGTCAGTCCGGCACGCCGCGGGAGCTCTACGAACATTTCGGGATTGACGCCGAGGGCATTGTCGAAGCCGGTATGGTTGCCTTGAATCGTAGCGGTTTGTTCACGCAATCTTGACGGGTTTGGCTCATATACTTCACGATGCCGAAAATTGCGTGTTTTCAAGCGTCTGGCGGTAGGCGCGGTTGGAAACCGCACCTGCCGTGAACGCACGTCGCGACCTGGAGATCGCTCCTACAAAAAGACGCAGTTTCTAACAGCATGGAGTATAGAAGCGGGTTACGGCACACGGCGTGTGCCTACCACTCTTTAAACTCTGACAAACTTCTGCAGGCGTTGTCCTCTGCCGTCTTCCCCGATTTCCGCCACATAGATGCTCCCCTCGTCATCGACGCAGAGCCCGTGAGGGGCTTCCAGCACGCCACCCTCCGATCCGGCGAATCGGCTGAGTACTTCGCCTTCGGGTGACCAGACGCTTACGCCACCACTGCCCGACTGCTCGACGACGTAGATTGTGTTGTCGTCCGTGACCCACACGTCTCCCGGGGCGGCAACGTCCGTCCATGTCTCCATGTGTTTTCCGTCCGGGTCGAAAATCTGGATGCGGTTGTTCTCCCGATCGCAAACAATGACACGGCCGGTTTTGTCGCAGCCGATGTTATGCACCACCGCAAATTCTCCGGGGCCGCTCCCCGCCTCGCCCCACGTCAGCAGATGTTCGCCGGCGCTCGAGTATTTGTGGACGCAGCGGTTGCCGTAGCCGTCCGACACGTATATCGATCCGTCCGGTCCGATAGCCACCCCGGTGGGCATGTTGAACTCTCGCCTGTAGTAGGTTACGCCCGGCAAGCCCGGTGTGCCCCACTCGCGTTCCATGTCGCCAAGCAGTGTGTATCGGCGCACGACATGCTGCCATGCATCGGTAAGGTAGACCTCATCGTCGGGGCCTATGAAAATGCCGTGGGATTGGCTGACGAGATGCGGTGAAATGCCAAATTCTCCGTAACCCCACGACGTAACGAAATTCCCGTCTTTATCGAAAACAACGATAGGATGTTTGCCGCGCGTAAACGCGAATATTCGCCCCTTCGAGTCGATTGCCGCATCCGAGACCATCGAAAAAACCCAGCCCTCCGGCAATTTCGCCCATCCTTCGTCCAGTTCGTATTTGTAATCTCCTTCGCCTAATATCATGCTGCACCTCCGTATCGTGGAATTGGAATCTATAAGTTACAAGAACCCGCAGTTTGTAGTTGCTCAATTCATTGAGCGCCTCCGATTGGTTGTAACATTTAGATTTTGAATTCGTAGAAGTTACAAGAACCCGCAGTTTGTAGTTGCTCAATTCATTGAGCGCCTCTGATTGATTGTAACATTTAGATTTTGAATTCGTATAAGAACCTGTTTGAATAGTAGATAACCGGGATTAGTGAACGTTATTCTGATATGGAAGAAACCGAAGTTTTCAAGAAAAAAGGGATAGTGAGTGCGATAGAAAATCCTGATAGAAATCCCATCTTCCGGTCGCGACCTGGAGATCGCTCCTACAGTGGAAGCAGTTTATCGTGCCTGCTACCTTACCACACTATTGTAAAGGCGCAATTCTCAGCGGTGTGGAGTATACTTTCCTTCCATCCTTCCATCCTTCCAATCCTCCGGTCTTCCCCTCGCGATACCACTCCAGCGCTTCGCTCAACATCAACAACCAAATATCGGATGTGTATCCCCGCAGGCTCTTTCGTGTTGAAATTACCTTCAAAATGGGGTATAAATTGAGGCGGCTTTACTTTGACACTCTCCGCGAGATGAAGTTTGACCGATTCCAAAGCGTACGTTACGGAGAAACATGCGATGAACAACTATGCCATACTGCTTGCCGCCCTTGTGCTATCTTCTCTGGTCGCCGGCTGCTCCGACGCGCCGGACCCGGATGCCGAAGCCGCTCGTAAACAACAAACGAACGGTTGGCTTGCATACGACCGGAAAGACTTTCCTATCGCGCTCTTGAGTTTTGAGCGCGCCGTTAACCTCAATCCAAACCTCGCGGATGCACACAACGGTTTGGGCTGGAGCCATATCGGGCTGTCGCGAGTGCCGGCGTTCAATCCTCAGATTGTCGCAAAGGCGAAGGAGGCTTTCGAGAATGCCATACGCATCGATCCATCCAACGCCGACGCCTGGGTCGGTTTGGCAAACACGCTCTTTCTGCGTCGAGAGTCCGATTCCGACTTTCAAACGGCGCTTCGCGCGCTTGAAAACGCCTTTGACGCCGATCACCGATTCCTCTTTCGGCACGATTATCAATCGGCGGCGAATCTTCACGCGCTAAAAGCCGCCTGCTACTACTATCTTGGCAAAAACGACTTGGCGAAGACTTCGGTTCGAACGGCGATCAATCTCGATTCCCAAAATCTTTCCGCGTTGTCAATAAGCGGGTTATTGGAGTATTCCGAATAGACCTCGCGGGCTGGTCATCCCGCCCCGCAACCCAAACCCATGAACCATGTGGGCGGGGCATCTTGCCCCGCAACGCTTCACTCCCCTTCAATCAACTCTCCACCCTTCTTCACGAAGGCAATGGCGCTTCTCGAGACCTCGACCTTGACATTCTGATCTCCAACTTCGGCAATCGAAAGCACCACAAGATCCGTGTCCACACCGACGATCTTGCCGTGTAATCCACCGTTGGTGACCACCTCGTCCGCCTTCGACAGATTTTCCAACATAGCCTGATGTTTTTTCCGTTTTGTCTGCTCCGGGCGCCACAGCAGAAAGTAGAAAATCGCGAACATCGGAACGAGCATAAAAAGTGTACCGGTAATACCATCCATTAATCGTATCCTCCAATATTATTAAAGAATCAGCATAGCGTCTCCGTAACTGTAAAACCTATAGTTTCGCTTGATCGCCTCGCGGTAGGCTTTAAGGATTAACTCGCGTCCCGCGAAGGCGCTGACAAGCATTAACAGTGTTGATTTGGGCAAATGAAAATTGGTGATTAGGGCGTCAACCAGTCTAAACCGTAGCCCGGATAGATGAAGATGTCGGTGTCTCCGTTATAGGGAGCGAGAACTTCTCCCGAAGCCGCGGTTTCAAGCGCGCGAACCGAAGTTGTCCCGACCGCGACGACCCGCTTTCCCCCCTCTCTAGCCGCATTGATGGTGTCGGCAGTCGCTTCGGTAATCTCGAGATGTTCCGCGTGCATCTTGTGCCTCTCGGCATTTCTCACCTTGATAGGCTGAAAAGTGCCGAGTCCGACATGCAGGGTTAGCGTCGCGAAATTGAACCCGTTCCGCTTCAGCCGCTCCAAGAGCGGTTCGGTGAAGTGCAATCCCGCGGTTGGCGCGGCGATTGCCCCTTCGGACGTTGCATAAACACACTGATACCGATTCCGATCCGCAGGCTTGGGATCGCGTTTAATATAAGGTGGCAGAGGCACTTGACCAATCTTGGCGAGGATCTCGCGGAAGTCCTCCTTAGAGTCGAATCGAACGATTCGGCTGCCGCCCTTCGCCAGAGCGAGAACCTGCGCCTTCAAAACGCCTTCGCCAAACTCGACTTGCGTGCCAGGCACTACGCCTTTTCCCGGCTTTACGAGAACCTCCCAGATATGGCTTCCCCTCTGTTCGACCAGTAAGAATTCAACGCGTCCTCCCGAATGCGACTTCTTTCCTAGCAATCGCGCCGGAATGACCTTCGTGTCATTGAGAGTCAGCAGCGCCCCCGCAGGCAGAAATTCATCAATTTGAGAAAACTGCGCGTGTCGGAACTCACCGTCGCTTCGGTTAACAATCATTAACCGGGACGTGTCTCGCCGCAAAACGGGAGATTGCGCGATTAAACGCTCGGGAAGATGGTAATCGAAATCGGCGAGTTTCATGCATGATCCGAGAGCGACAAAGTTTGAGTTCTAAAGGAGTAAATTCCCCCTTACAAGAAGGAATGTTGAAGGTCCGCGGGCAATTCATAACCCATGTGTCCGTGAGCGACATCGGTGGCGACGCGCCCCATAGGCGTCAACGCGAGAAAACCGAGTTTGATGTAATACGGCTCATACACTTCCGAAACAGTTCGCTCATCTTCGGTCAGCGCGATGGCGAGCGCTTTCAAACCCGCCCGCCCCTTAAACTTTTCAATCAACGTTCGGAAGTAAAGCCTGTCCCAATCGTCCAAACCCAGTTCATCGATTCCGTAGAATTCGAGAGCTTCCGCCGCTATTTCCAAATTGATGACGCTATCTCCTTTGACCGTGGCATAGTCTCGCACATTAGCCAGCAGTTTGTTAGCGATACGCATTGTCCCCCTTGACCGGCGGCTCATTTCTATCTCCGCCGCCTCATCAATTTGGACGTCCATCTTTTCGCTATTCCTGCGAATGGCAATTTGGATCTCGGCGGGGGTGTAATACTCCAAGTGCAGGCGGATACCGAAACGATCACGGAACGGTCCCGCCAGCAACCCTTCGCGGGTTGTTGCCCCGACCAGCGTAAATCGGGAAAGCGGCACTTGCACAATCTCCGCCGAAGGCCCCTGCCCGATCGGCAAGTCAAGCGTATAATCCTCCATTACCGGGTACAACGATTCCTGTACATGCCCCTTGATGCGATGGATTTCATCGATGAAGAGAACATCCCCGGGTTCAAGATTGGTCAGCATCGATGCAAGGTCTATCCGCTCAATCACCGCCCCGATTCCCTGCTTGAAGCCGCTCGACATTTCATTCGAAATTATCTTCGCGAGCGTCGTTTTGCCAAGTCCGGGCGGACCGACCAACAGAATATGCTCAAGCGCCTCACCCCTGCGTTTGGCGGCTTCAATGTGGATGCGCAACTGCTCCTTGACTTTCGCTTGCCCGATAAATTCTCGAAGTGATTGGGGCCTAAGACTGTACTCTAAACTCTCATCCCCTTCATTGAGAGAAGCCATCTGCTTGGAGGCGCCTTCGTGATGATTGTTCATGGAGCGTACTCGGTCACTAAACGTATTGAAGCGCAAGTCGGATGAGATCTTGCAAATCGGCGTCTTCTCCCAGCGCTTTCTGCGCTTCTGTCATCGCTCGCTCCGCGTCGGATTCGGAAGCCCCCAATCCCACCAATGCTTGCACACCCTCATCCGAATACCGTACGGGCGCCGCCGCCTCGCTTTTGAAGTCAAACTGCACCTTCCGAATCGAGTTTTTTAACTTTATGATGAAGAGTTGGGCAAGTTCCTTATTGAGACGGGGAACGCGCATTAAAGTGGCGGAATCCTCGCCAATCACCGCGCGCTGAAATTCCGACGGCGATAGTTTTGAAACGATGTTTTGCGCCAACGCGGGCCCCACTCCCTTCACGGTAAGCGCCAACTCGAATACCTTGAGATCATCGCGCGACGTAAAACCGTAAAGTTTGACATCATTGTCCCGATTCTGATGATAGTGGGTGTGGAAGGTGACTTCCGAGCCGATCGTTGGCAACTCGTTAACCGCGCCGGGCGGAAGTTCGAGACTATAGCCAATCCCGTGAACATCAACAACGACCTCTCTGGCGTCCCGCAACACAAGGGCGCCCTTAACAAACGAAATCCACGTCATGGGGAGCGCCTCTCATACTTTCCGCGTAGTTGAAGTATCTTATGGGAGCGGGCGTGACAGATTGCCAACGCAAGCGCGTCCGCGGCGTGGTCGGGGTGAGGAACTTCCGCTAACTTGAGAAGAGCCTGAACCATTTTCTGAATCTGCGCCTTGCTGGCTTTGCCGTACCCGGCAACAGCTTGTTTGATTTCGGCGGGCGCATAGGTGAATACCTCGCAACCGGTGTTTGCCGCCGCCAACTTCACTATGCCCTTTACTTCTCCAACGGCAAATGCGCTGCTCACATTCTTGCTGAAAAAGACATCCTCCAACACCAAGAATTCGGGCTGATACCGCTCTACCAAACCAATCACCGTATCGTAGATCTTCTTCAAACGAAGAGGCGACTCGGTTTTACTTTGCGTCGTAATGTTGCCAAATTCGATCGCTTGAGTTTTGCCGCGATACGCTTCGACAATCCCGTATCCGGTATTGGCAATGCCGAGGTCTATTCCAAGTATAATCAATTTAGATTAGTAAACACTTTTCTGCTACGAAAGAAACCGAGTTTTGAGGAAAAAAGGGATCTCTATCGATCAAGCGAATGAACAATGAGTGCGATAGAAAATCCTACTCGCTATCCACTCGCTTGATGGTTTCAACTAGCGACAAATACTAAACGAAAGCGGTTACGCGGCCGCCTCCAGAATCTCGTCCGGAATATCGAAGTTGGCGTAGACTTTCTGGACATCGTCGCTGTCCTCCAACGCCTCCATCAAGCGTATCACCTGCTCCGCTTCCTTGACCTCGAGCTCCACCATATTCTGCGGGATCATGCTTATCTCGGCAACGTCAACCCGAATACCCGCCTCTTCGACCGCGGTCCGCACGCTGTCAAAGGCGTCAAACGGCGTGATAATCTCGATTGTGTTCCCCAACGGCGTTACGTCGTCCGCGCCAGCCTCCGCCGCGACCATAAAGAGTTCGTCCTCGTCCGTGGTTTCCTGATCGACCGCGATTAGCCCCCGTTTTTCAAACATCCAAGACACACAGCCGCGTTCTCCCATACTGCCGCCATGCTTCGTAAGAACATGCCTTACCTCCGCGACGGCTCGGTTCCGATTGTCCGTCATTACCTCAATCATCAAGGCGGTTCCGCCGGGGCCATATCCTTCATAGGTAATTTCTTCATAGCTTGCGCCTTCAAGATCGCCAGTGCCGCGCAAAACCGCCTTTTCAATATTATCGTTCGGCACGTTATTCGATTTCGCCGCCGCGATAGCAGTACGCAGGCGCGGGTTCATTTCGGGGTCGGCCCCGCCGGCACGCGCCGCAACGGTAACTTCCTTAATCAACTTTGAAAACAGTTTGCCGCGCTTGGAATCGTTTGCCGCCTTTTTGTGCTTGATTGTCGACCATTTCGAGTGTCCCGACATTGCCATTCCTCCTTCAAGCAAGAATCTTAAAGATATTTTAGCACATCGCCAAACCGGATGCAAGATCAAATCGCGTGACACGATGCGCCGGAAGCGTCTCTTTTTTGTAGGGAATAACGATCGTTATTCCCTACACCCTTCCCGCCTTCCAGCGACATGCGTTCCCCGTAGGTGCGGTTTCCAACCGCACCTACCGCCAGCCGCTTGAAAATACGCAATTTGCAGCAGCGTGAAGTATACATGCCAAAAATCGGGCGCTTTTCCCCTGACGTCGCATAAAATTTCTATTGCACGCATAGGCGTATTGTGATAAAATGACTCAAAATATAGATTAGTGGAGGTACCCTTTTGAAACAGATAACGCATCGACAATCCGGTCTGACATCCACGCAAATACTAATTGCCCTCGTTGTAATCGGAGTCGTGGTGGCAGTCATATTGGCGCCCAGCTTGCTGGGCCAAGCCGGCAAGGCGCAACAAGCCAAAGCTGTCGCGGAGATCGAAACAATCGGCATTGCGCTTGACCGCTACGCGAAAGATAATGGGGATTATCCGTCTACGGAACAGGGGTTAGCCGCGCTTTGGGAGAGCCCTGAGGAACCCCCGCTTCCCGTGAATTGGAAGGGCCCCTACCTGGAGATCCCAATCACAAGAGATCCCTGGGGAAACGAGTACATTTACATTCGACCGGGCATTCACGACAGATTCGGTTACGATCTAATCTCATTCGGCAGTGACGGGCGCGAAGGCGGCGCTGGCGATGCCGAAGAAATCGTGAGTTGGATTCGCCCGGACGAGTAAAATACGGGATTGGAAATCTTGGGCGCTTGATTCCCGCACCCGATACCAATTCGCAATCTGTGAGTTACAAGAACCGGCAGTTTGTAGTTGCTCAATTCATTGAGCGCCTCCGATTGATTGTAACATTTATACTTTGCGCTGCCGAGAATTGCGTGTTTTCAAGCATCTAGTCCGTAGGATCAAGCGAATGAATAATGAGTGCGATAGAGATCCGCTGGGTTTCCAACCGCACCTGCCGTGAACACACGTCGCGACCTGGAGATCGCTCTTACAAAAAGACGCAATTTCTGACAGCGCGCAGTATACAAGAACCGGCAATTTGCAGTTGCTCAATTCATTGATCGCCTCCGATTGATTGTAACATTTGGAATTGCAGATCGTATGAGAAACGCGCCCAAATAGAAAATTAACCGTGGGCGGCGGCGAGCGCCGAGCCCAGATCAAGATCCCCGGTATACAACGCTCTGCCGATTATGGCGCCGCTTGCGCCGACGGATTTGAGGGTTTTTAGATCCTTAACCGATGTGATGCCCCCCGAAGCGATGACATCAATCTCGACCGCCTCGACAACGGCTCGCGTGGCTTCCGTATTGGGCCCCTTGAGCATTCCGTCACTCTTGATGTCGGTATAGATTATCGTGAGAACCCCCAGATTCCGCATTTCCGTGGCAAACTCTATCGCCGGCTTGTGCGAGACGTTGAGCCATCCCTCCGTCGCCACCAGTTCATCCTTGGCGTCAATGCCCACTGCGATTTGCGCGCCGTATTTTCGACAGGCGCTCTCCACCAATTCCGGGTTCTTAAGGGCGGCTGTGCCTAGAATGGCTCGCGCCACGCCGATAGCCAAGGTGTGATCCACCCGTTCCAGTGTCCGGATTCCCCCTCCGAGTTGCACGGGAATCCGAACCGCCTTGACGATTTCGCTGACAATCCGCAGATTTGCGGACGTTCCCTGAAACGCGCCATCCAGATCGACGAGGTGAAGATATTCCGCGCCTTCGGCCTCCCAGCGTTTCGCCATTTCTATCGGTTGATCCGAGAAGACGGTTTCGTCTTCCGCGCGACCTTGAACGAGATTGACGCATTTTCCATTCCGTAAATCGATTGCGGGCAATATAAGCATGGATTTTCGTTTCACTTTCCTTAATTCGGCTTGACATGCGAGTTGCTAAATCGCTAAAATATATCAAATCTACCTGATTTTTTCAATAGATAAACGAGGAAAATCCCTTGACAACGAGGAGGAAGGAACCTGGATGCCCACGTACGATTATCAGTGTCTCGATTGCGGGATAAAGTTCGAACTGTTTCAAAACATGACCGAGGAGCCGATTCGGGAATGTCCCGACTGCCGCGGCAAGGTCAAGCGGTTGATTGGAGCGGGAGCCGGTTTAATTTTTAAAGGATCCGGATTCTACTCTACCGATTATCGAGATGACAGCTACAAGGAAGCGGCGAAAAAGGACAAAGCGCCTTCTACGGGAGAGGGAGGCAAGAGCGACGACAAGAGCGGCGATAAAAAATCGAGTGGAGAGAAGAAATCTGGCGGCGACGCAAAGTCGGGAAGCGGGAAAGAGTCAAAAAGCAGTGAATCCAAAAGCGATTCGGCGACTGGCAGTAACGCCTAATGAGCGCGTTTCCTGCTTGCTAGGTCGGGATTGGCAAATCCCGACCTATGGACTATGTAGTTCTTTTTCTAAGAATTTAGCGCTTGCTTGACTAGCGCGATAGACCTATTTCACAACCCCGCAGGTGCGGTTTCTAACCGCGCCGACCCCCGACACTTAACTATATTTGCTTAGAGATCAACCACCAAATACTTACCATAATTCAATAAGGAGAGATATTCCATGAGAACAGCGAATCCCGCGCTTAACGACAATATATTTACAAGCGTCGAACGCGCCTATACGGATTCCGATGCAATGTCGATTCGGGGAACCGTGAACAAGATAGGAATCCTGCTTGTCCTGACGATAGCCACCGCCAGCTTGACGTGGACAATGGCGGTAGGCGAATCCCAAGCGGTATACCCGTTGTTAATCGTCGGCGGGATCGGCGGTTTGATTGTCGCCTTCGTTACCGTGTTTAAACAGACGTGGGCTCCGGTCACCGCGCCGATTTACTGTCTGCTGAAAGGGCTTGTACTCGGGGGCATCTCGGCATTCTTCGAAGCCTTTCAGCCGGGCATTGCCTTTCAGGCGGTCTGCCTGACCTTCGGCACACTCGCATGTATGCTCATCGCCTACAGAACCGGACTCATCAAAGCGACCGAAAATTTCAAACTCGGCGTGGCTGCCGCAACCGGCGCGATTTTTCTTGTTTATCTGGTGACGCTTCTACTCGGTCTGTTCGGCATCGGTCAGTTGGATTTCATCCACGGCGCCGGAATCCTCGGAATCGGTTTTAGCCTGTTCGTGGTTGTGATCGCGGCGCTGAACCTCGTGCTGGACTTTGATTTTATCGAAAACGGCGCGGCGCGCGGGGCGCCGAAATATATGGAGTGGTACGCCGCCTTCGGCTTGATGGTCACGCTGATTTGGCTGTATATCGAGATTTTGCGGCTGCTGGCGAAGTTGGCGTCGCGGGATTAACTGTACGGGAGAAACATCGTTATACCATTTCGCGCGAATAATGGTGCGATTGCGGTATAAATAATTTTGTTACCTTCACTGTAGGCGGGGCATCTTGCCCCGCAGACCTTGCGCGGAGTCTAGGCTTTTTGCTCTGCTCCACGCAACCTCCTTTACTTGATTCACGCAATCAATGCGCGGTCATTTTAGAGAATTGGTAGAAAGACTGACAATCCATAGTCGTCACTTAAATCACAGTTCAGGCAATCACCGAAAAGACCCGGCGGGGATCCGACAATCATTAGACCCTTAATTGTCTCGCCCGTGTCGAAGACCGCGTCAATCTACGTTCCTTCCAGTCTTCCAGTCTTCCATCCTTCCCGTCTTCCATCCTTCCAATCTTCCAAATGCCAAAAGCGAGGATGTTCCCATCTTGGGAATTGGCGTTTTCTATTGACGCCTTCAACCCTTTCTGCTAAAATCACGATAATCGCCCGCTAAACTATTAGATTCCGTGAAAGTCTGGGATGTCCCGATGGCGTATTCGATTCTCGGTTGGGGAGAGCCGTTGGTGGAGGTGAGAACGACGCATCTTCCCGAAGCAATGGTTCTGGACGCGCCCGATAAGCCCGGAAACCTGGATCTTGCCGCTGACAATCTAATCGGGGACGGCTCGATCGGTTTTTCGGGAGACATTCTGAACGCCGCAAACGCCGCGAGGCATGTCCTGGCAGGTGATAGCCCGCGTAATCGAACAGGTTTGGTGACCGCAATCGGGGATGACAACTGTGCTTGTTCCAGCGAGTTTATCGCATGGTTGGAGCAGCAGAAGATTGACTCGAAAAATGTTCACCGCCTGACTCATGGGCATCTGGGCGCCTATTTCGAGGGATACCGCGACGATCTCGGTTCGTTCCCGTACGCGCGATCGGGAGCGGCATTTGAAAGTCTGACCGAGCGACAGGTCACCGATGCCATAGAGAGGCATGCGTCGAATCGCGTTGGTTTAATCGTCACCGGGATTACTCACGCCAGAACGAAGGGGCGATCTGGCGTCGTTGACGCGCTAAAGCGCGCCAAGCGGCAAGGCGTAACCACATTTTACGCCGTGAATTTTCGGATGTCGCTTTGGGGAGCGAGCGAAGTTGACGCAAGACAAAACGCAAGCGCAAGTTTCCGATCAGTTGCGCCGTACATTGATTTCTGTTCCTTGGGAATAGAAGAAGCGGAAATTATCTTGGCGAGGGATATTCCCGACACGCCTGTGGCAAAGCGCGAGTCGGCGGCATCCCTGCTCGATTTGGGTGTGAGGCGCGGCGTGGCGCTGACGGGATACCCGGACGCATATATGGCTTTTCGAGCGGATCAACGCGTATGCATGATTCATCACACCGCGAAGGAAACAGGATTAACGGGCATCAATACGACGGGCGCCGGAGACAACTTTACGGGCGCGTTTGCCGCGTTGTGCTTGATTGGTGAAGATGTCCCGGCATCTTTTGAGGGGGCGTGTCGGATAGCGGAATTGAGCACGACCGTAGAGGGTGGAATCTACCATCCGAGTAGATTGGACATCGCGGGTATCTTGAAACTCTCGGTTATTGGGTGATTTAATGATTGCATGTTACGAGAGAAACGGAGTCACTATATACGCCGGGGATTCTCTCGATTTATATCAAAAGTGGGATGCTCCTGTCGTAATTTTTTCCGATGGCCCCTATGGTATAAGTGGTTACCGTGGCGACACGCCAATCCCGGAACGATTGCCGGAATGGTATAAACCGCACATAGAAAAGTGGAGTGAGTTTTCGACACCCATGACCACACTCTGGTTCTGGAATACGGAGATAGGTTGGGCTAACGTTCACCCAACTTTGATAGAACACGGTTGGGAATACAGGAATTGTCATATATGGGATAAGGGGATAGCGCATATCGCGGGAAACTCAAACAGTAAAACACTTAGAAAATTTCCTGTAGTAACCGAAGTGTGCGTTCAGTACACGAGGAAAGCCTTTTTCAACGTCAATGGAATGCAGATGGATATGCAGCAGTGGCTTCGCCATGAATGGGAACGGACTGGACTTCCTTTTTCTAAAACGAATGAAGCGTGCCGCGTAAGAAATGCCGCGACAAGGAAGTATTTCACAAAAGACCATCTTTGGTACTACCCACCGCCTGAAGCATTTGAAAAGATTGTTAAATATGCCAACAGATACGGAAATGAGGATGGAAAACCTTACTTCTCGCTGGATGGCAAAAAACCCATCGCAGGGGATGAATGGATGAAGTTAAGAAGCAAATTTTACTGTGAAAACGGATTCACAAACGTTTGGCGAGAACCGGCAGTTCGAGGAAGCGAACGCCTGAAAAAAGAATACAAGTGCATACATAATAATCAAAAACCACTGAAGCTTACGGGGTTGTGCATACGATCGAGCAGCGATGTCGGCGATGTAATTTGGGAACCGTTCGGCGGTTTATGTTCGGCTGCCATATCTTCACATGAGCTTGAACGCAAATGTTATGCGGCTGAAATCAACCGTGAATACTTCAAGGCAGCGGTTGAACGGCTAAAAAATTACGACAATACGACTTGTGCGAGTTGGTATAGGCTATGCGAAAATAACTCTTTGGTTTCCATGGGCGGACGCTCTGAACTACGGTTGAACAGGGCGCCCGAGTTGAAATCTACCAGCCTATTCTGAATTCACTCACACGTTTGATGAATGGGTAGCAACTTGGGTTATTCAATGAACAAGATTTCCTAATCATGCAAATTACCAATCTTGAGATGTTAACGCTCAACATCCCGTTTTACCGCGATCGCGTGAGTAAGCACATGCACCGCGCCCTGACGCACGGCGAACGCCTTTACGTGTACCGACTGGAACTGGACAACGGGGTGATCGGATACGGCGAAAGTTCCCACGATGAATCCGAGAACATAGCCCCGATTCTCGGCCAAAATCCGTTCGCGCTCATGCAAAGCGAAGCGGTCGGTTTCGGAATCCAGATGGCGCTGTTTGACGCGGTGGGCAAAGCGGTCGAAGCGCCGGTTTGTCAGTTGATTGGCGAGAAAGTTCGAGATCGATGCCCCATCTCATGGTGGTCGATTGACATGCCGTCCGAAGATTGGGTGGCGGAAGCGCAGGAATCGGTTCGGCGCGGCTATACGTCAATCAAACTCAAAGCGCGTCCGTGGTGGGACATATTCGCCCAAGTGGATGCGCTCGCGGGTGCGGTGCCGCAAAACTACCGGTTTTATATCGATTTCAACGGCTTCCTTCTCACCAAAGATTTCGCCGTTTCGGTACTGGAACGCCTGGCTGTCTGCCCAAATGTCGCTTACTGCGAAAGCCCGTTCTGGCTGCGCACCGATATTGAGGGGGCAAAGTATTTGCGGACGGCGGTGGACATGCCGATTATCGATCACTTCAGAGAGGCGTATCTTCACCGCGGCGCGGGTGATGGATTTGTCGTTGGCGGCGGCGCCACCGAGGCGCGGCGAAAGGGCGCGCTGTGCGCCTCATTCGACAAACCCTTCTGGCTGCAAATGGTCGGCAGCGGCATCACGACCGCTTACGCCGTGCACATCGGCGCTGTACTGACACACGCGCGTTTGCCCGCTATCACCGCGCATGAACTGTGGGAACATGACTTGCTGAAAGAGCGATTGGTAGTGGAGGACGGGAGCATCCGCGTCCCCGAAGCGCCGGGTTTGGGGATTGAAGTTGATGAATCCGCTTTGCAACGCTATCGGGTCGAGCCGAACGCTCCGACTCCTCAAGACCTATTTCGGACAAAACGGCGAATCTGCCGAGTGCATATACCGAATGCGGATGGCGGGGAGACCTTGCACGATTTTACAGGCGAGAGCGTCTACTCACCCGCCTTCAGCGAAGGAAAATATCCGGGCTTTGTACCCGGCGTTTGGTTGGAGATTATTGAAGATGACGGCGCCGACGAATTTGATGCGGCTTATGAACGTGCGGTTAGCAAAGAGTCCGATGACGCGTAATGGAGGAAGATTAAGACAATGAATCTCTGGATGGATGTCATGCGGGATCTCGAACACCTGCTTGACAACTACGAGCGCCTATTTGACGCTTGGGAGGCTGGCGGTGTCACCGGACTCGTGGTCGGCTCGATGAATTTCAACGCCGCCAAACTGGTTCCGGGCCAACGCCATGTGGCGGGAGTGACGGATCGCACGCCTATCCCGACCTTCGATCCGAATCCGCAGGTCTATCGGCGTTTGGGCGTGGAAGCGCCTCCGCCTCCCCAAGACCGATTGACGGAAAAGCGTCCGCAAGTTGACAAAATGCTGACAGCGGCAAAGGAACGAGGCTGGTCGCTTTGGATCTTTCGACCGTATTCCGGGGAGGGAAAGGGCGGGAATGGGCACCAACTCACGGACGAAGTCAGCCGCATGGCGAGATGTGCTCGCATGATAGACACGCTGGAGCATTATCCCATGGTGGATGGCGGGGTCATGGACGGGCCAGAATGGGGTTACGAAATCGCGCCGCATCATCTTGAGCGGCGCTCCTATATCTTTGATGACCTGCCCGAATCCGTCGCGTCGAAATGTGGGGAACTCGGATACGACTACTCGGCGCTCGTCGCCGCGAAGGATCGATTATATGAGCGCCTCCATTCGCTGACTCCGTCCCGATTGGGTTTGCACGCTTCGGGAGGTCTGCTTGGCGGCTTTCAACTGCTCGGCGGCGATCCCGATCTTATGGCATGGTTTGAATTTCGCGTGCAAGCGGTAACGGATTACGTTCGTAACGTACGAGAATGTCTCACCGCCGAGGCCAACCGCCCGGTGAAATTGGGTCTCGGTATGCGCTCCGCCGCGTTCGCGCCGCTATGCGGCTCCGACTTCGCGCGGATCGCCGAGTTCATGGATATCCTGCTGCCGAAACACTACTTCTGGAATCGCGGGTTTGACGGGCTGGTTGGCACGGTCTACCGTTACGTCGAAACCCTCACGCACTGGAATCCCGATTTAAGCGATGGAGACGCGCTCGCCATCGTAAAGGCGATATTCGGCTTGGAACTGCCCGATATGACCTGCCGGAGCGATCTTGAGGATGCGTTTTCCACCGAGTTTTTTGAGGAGGTCGTGGATCAGGAAACGCGAAGGGCATTGGCGGCGGTGGACAACCCCGATCGGATTGTGCCGTGGGTTGACACCGGGCGAAGCCCCCATGACGGAGATCCGATGTCGCCCGGTCACTTGCGGCAGTTATTGAAAGCCGCCGAAAACGCCGGTTTGAAGCATTTCCTATACCATCATCACAACAACCTGACCGCCGGGGAGTGGGCTGTGTTGAGCGAATTCTGCGGCAAGCAATGGAATCCGTTACAATCCGACTATCATCCGCCCGATGAACTGGTAATGTAGGGATTAGAATTTGTGTGCGTTAATTCCGTTTCATTATTACTGCGTGCGCGGCAAGATAGTTGCCTGTTTTCCAACCCTTGATGCGCAGTAAGGGAGGGGTTGGGAGACCCAATCCCTACGAATTGAACGATGTTTGCATATCAAATCGGGGTGCAAAATACAAACACGCCTCGTAGGGGCGGGGTCTCCCCGCCCATGTTTTACAGAAATCACGAGGCAAATGCAAAAACACCTCGTAGGGGCGGGGTTCCCCCGCCCATGTTTTACAGAAATCGAGAGGCAAATGCAAACACGCCTCGTAGGGGCGGGGTTCCCCCGCCCATGTTTTACAGAAATCAGGGTGCAAAGTACAAACACACCCCGTAGGGGCGCGGTCTCCCCGCCCATGTTTTACAGAAATCAGGGTGCAAAGTACAAACACGCCTCGTAGGGGCGGGGTCTCCCCGCCCATGTTTTACCGAAATCGGTGGACAAAGTACAATGACACCTCGTAGGAGCGGGGTCTCCCCGCCCGCGTTTTACCAAATCAAGATGTTTTTCGCAGTTTTTTTATTTGGGCGCCACAATTCGCGCGCCCCTCTGCTAACTTAACAAGGAGCGAAACTTAATGTCGGACAATAACACTGAAATTCTTGAGAAATTCAAGGAATTCGATTCAGCGACTGTCTTCAACGCTATGGTCGAAAAACTGGGGCTTCCCAATGAAGATTACACGAGCCGCGACATCCGCTATCTGCTGCCGGAATTCGGGCCGATAGTCGGCTACGCCGTGACCGCCGAAGTGACCACGAACGACCCCGACTCGCCGAAGATTCAGTGGATTGATTTCTACGAGCACATGCACCAACAGGAGGTTCCCTTTTTCACGGTGTTCAAGGATGTCGATTCGCGACCCGGCCGCGGCGCCAGCTTCGGAGACGGTATGGCGAGGCTGTATAAGCGACTTGGCGCGGTGGGCGCCATAGTCGACGGCAGTGTGCGCGACTTGGAGGGTATTCGTACCGTCGGGTTGCCCATCTGGGGGAAGGGCGCCGTTGCGGGGCACGGCGTTTTTAACCTGACGCGTTTCAATGAACCTGTCACCGTCGGTCAAGTACGAATAAGACCCGGCGATCTTATTTTCGCCGATTCCGAAGGATGTGTACGCATGCCAGCCGAACATGCCGAAGACATCCTCCGTCTGGCAGGCGAGGTGCGCGCGCACGAAGCGGAAGTATTCGGCTTCTACGACGCTCCCGACTTCAGCATGGATAAACTGCGCGAGCGGTTCAAGCGATGAAGGATAGCGGCGCAATCTGCCGCGTGACAACGCGAATCTAGCGAGAGAACTCCAAAAATGAAGATTACGGATCTGAAATGCGCCGTCATAGGTCAAAGCCCCGTTATTCGCATAACGACGGACGAAGGAATCACCGGCTTGGGAGCGGCGGAAATCAACAAGCATTATCTGAAGCCGCATATCCTGTTCTATAAAGAGTTTATCGTGGGAGAGGATCCTACGGATGTGGAACGGGTGATGTTGAAGATTCGCCGATTGGGAAGTTTCAAGCCGTGGGGCAGTTCGGTCAGCGCCATTGAGACGGCGTTGTGGGACATTGCCGGCAAAGCCGCGGGGGTGCCCGTCTACAAACTGCTCGGCGGAAAAGTTCGCGACAGAGTGCGCGTCTACAACGGCTCTGTCAGGTTCGAGATGACGGGCTTCTCTCCCGAAGACTACGCCGCGGACATGGTGAAATTGAAGGCGCTCCCCGAAGGTTTCACCATCATCAAGCAGGGCATCGCGTTTCATAGCCCGATGCCGCAGGTGGTGCCCGGATTCTCTTACGGCGATCTGCGAGAGGGGGCCATCACGAACCGCGGCCCTCTCACGGAACGGGGCTTGAAGCATACGATTGCTTGTGTGGAGGCGATGAAGGAGGCGCTGGGGGACGAGGTGGGGCTTGCGCTGGATTGCGGTCCGGGACTAACCGTTCCCGATGCGATTAGACTGGCGCGGGCGTTGGAGCCGCTGAATGTGATGTGGCTTGAGGACATGATTACCGGCGACTATATCCCCTACGTGCTGGCGGATCTTTACCGCGAAGTGACGACGAGCACATCAACGCCCATCCATACCGGCGAACAGATTTACCTCCGGCAGAATTTCAAAGATCTCATCGAAAAGCGCGCCGTCGACATTATTGGACCCGACCCGTACGACATTGGCGGTATAGCCGAACTGAAGTGGGTAGCGGAATACGCGGATCTGCACGGTATCCTTATGGCGCCCCACGGCACGGCAAACGGTCTGATCGGTCTTGCCGCCCTCGTTCAGGTCGCCGCGACCTTGCCTGAAAACTACATCGCCTTCGAGTATCCGGCGGCGCGCCCGCCATGGTGGCGCGACATTGTGGAAGGTCTCCCCGATCCGATCGTGCGCGACGGATTCATAGATGTTTGGGACACGCCCGGAATGGGCGTCGAACTGAACCAAGAGGCGGCGCGGGCGTATTTACCGAAGGAGGACGCGGACTTTTTTGATTAGTTTGAATTGTCGGTGGGGTGTTTTTTCCTACTCTTATACTAATTCCAAATCTATAAGTTACACGAACCGGCAGTTTGTAGTTGCCCGATTCATCGGGCGTTTGTAGTTGCCCGATTCATCGGGCGTTTGTAGTTGCTCAATTCATTGATCGCCTCCGATTGATTGTAACCATTGGGATCAAGTTAAGAGAATTTACGTATTATTTGTCTAATGTCCCGTTGTAAATCCTCAAGCCGGTAGGGCAAACACGAAACTGCGACTCCTTAATTGTGCGAGTCTTTTAGCCCCAGCGGGGCGACAGGTTTGTAGAAACATGGACACACCAAATTCCAAAGCCCCAGAGGATCAAACGAGTGAATAGCGAGTGCGATAGAGATCCCACAGGTGGAAACTTGTGTTAAACACTTACCCAGAGAAAACCGCGTGACTCCGCCCGAAAACGCTTAACTTGATCCCTATGCGCCTCCGATTGATTGTAACATTTAGATTTTGAATCCGTATAAGCCTCCTAAGAAAATTGACATAATCTTGGCCCGAATTTCTTTTCTGTCAAGTAGAAAATTTAGATGCGTTTCCCCGGGCAATAATGGTGAATCCTCTTGACATCGCCATTCCCTTCTGCTATGATTCTACGGCGTGGAGCCCGATGACGCATGCCCCGGGCATCTTTTGCGTCTAGCTTTCCAACCGAAAAATCGATATCCGAAATCATGACCGAAAGGCTGTAATTTGACCTATGCCAGGAGCGTTAACAGGGATTAGGATACTTGACCTCACGCGAGTGTTGGCGGGCCCTTACGCCACAATGGTCTTGGGCGATCTTGGCGCCGAGGTTATCAAACTTGAGCAACCCGGCTCCGGCGACGAATCTCGAAATTTCGGGCCTTTCAAGAACGATTTCAGCCTATACTTTATGAGCGTCAATCGGGGAAAAAAGAGTCTAACACTCGACCTAAAGGCGCCGCGAGGCAAAGAGATCTTTTTGGAATTGGTCAACCAGTCCGACATTCTTGTCGAGAACTTTCGGCCAGGCGCAATGAAAAAACTGGGGCTCGATTATGAAACTCTCAGGCAATCTCACCCTTCACTAATCTACGCCGCCTGCTCGGGGTTCGGACAAACCGGTCCTTATGCCCGGCGAGGGGCGTATGACATGATTATCCAAGGGATGGGGGGCATTATCAGCATCACGGGCGAACCGAATCGCCCACCCGTGCGCGTCGGGACTTCAATCAGCGACATTACGGCGGCTCTGTTTACCGCGATCGGCATCGTCTCCGCGCTGCGCCACCGAGATCAGACGGGAGAGGGTCAATTGGTCGATGTCGCCATGTTGGATGGCATGGTGGCAGTTTTGGAGAACGCCATTGTGCGCCATTTCGCCACCGGCGAGATTCCGCAGCCGTTGGGGAGTCAGCATCCGGCGATCACGCCGTTTGAGGCGTTCGAGTCGGCGGACGGATACATTATCATCGCGATAGGCAACGATTCACTCTGGGCGAAATTCTGCGAACATGCGGAGCGTCTCAATCTCGTCAGCGATGAGCGATTTGCCACAAATGCGGCGCGCACCGCGAACCATGACCAACTCCATCCCATTCTCACCGAGATTATGCGCCGACGCACGACGGATCAGTGGATTGAAGGGCTGGACGCGCTTGGCGTTCCTTGCGGCCCCATCAACACCATTGACAAGGTCGTGAATCACCCTCAAGTGCTTGCGCGGGAGATGATTGCGAAAGTTACGCACGATATCACCGGAAGTGTAGAGGTGCCGGGCGTGCCGATAAAGTTGTCGGAGACCCCCGGAGAGATTACCGGGCCCGCTCCGGCGCTCGGGGAACATACCGCTGAAATTTTGACGAGTTTGCTGGGCAAGTCCCCTGAGACGGTTGATAGGTTAAAGCGAGAGGGAGTTGTATAGTCGTTCGGTAGGAGTGATTTCCGAACAGCAATCTCCTTTCCCGCGACGAACTTCGCACCCCCTATGTGGAAATGCGGTTTGGGAACATCCCGTGTTCCCAACGTCGATATGTATGAGAGAAACAGTTTACCCCCTTTATTCAGTCTTAATGCGCCGCGGGCTTGTGGAAATCACTCGCCAAGAGATTCAACGCCGCTTGCGGGAGAGGGGTAGGTTCGAGATTATCGCTCAAGAGCCCGAGCGCATTCTGATTCGCTATTCGGGCGATCCGAGAGATTTGTTGGCGCTTCGATCCGTAGAACAGGTTTTCTTGGTTGTTAAGACGCTGCCGAAAATGACACGTTCCCGTCATTCTTTGACAGCTCTGGAGAAATCGCTCGGACGCTTTGATTTTCAACCCCATTTTGATATTTGCCGGCGAGCGGGCATCCGGCTGCGGAAACGCGTGACTTTTCGCGTCTCAAGCCGAATGATAGGGTTTCGCAACTTTCGTCGCGCTGATCTCCAACGCAGTGTTGAACGCGCCCTCATGGCTTACGGTTGGCGCCTGGCTGAGGAAAAGCCGGCGCTTGAGATATTGGTCGAGGCTGATGAAACCAGGGCATCCGTCAGTATCAAGTTGTCCGCAAGCGAGATGGCGCGGAGGAACCGCAAACAATCGGATTTTCCCAACTCGCTCCGACCCTCCGTCGCCTACTGCCTTGTCCATCTCTCCGACCCGCAACCGGAGGACATCTTCATGGATCCCTTGTGCGGGGCTGGAACGATTCTTATCGAACGGGCTTACGCGGGCCATTACGGTTATCTGCTTGGCGGAGATATTTCGTTGGAGGCTGTGGAAGCGGCGCAGACAAACATTGGCAGAAAACATCAACCGCGGCAGCTCTTCCACTGGGACGCTCGGACATTGCCACTCGATCGGCGAAGCGTCGATAAAATCGTATGCAGTTTACCGGCCGGAAAAAAGGGGGCGGACGAATCCGAGATTGCCGAACTTTATTGGGAGTTTCTCACCGAATGCGAACGCGCATTGAAACCCGCGGGGCGGATGGTACTTCTTACGACAGAGCGATATATCCTTGACAGCTTGTTGAAGACTCAACCCGCCTTCACGACCAAAGAGAGGTTTAGAATCGAGTTGCGTGCGCGGAATCCGTGGGTCTACGTTTGCGTACCGACTCCGGGGAGAAGTAGAACCAATTCCCGGCGGTTGTCCTCTCTGTAACGTTGGGGATTTTACCAACCACTGGCAACTGACAAACTATGCCTTTCATCAAGATTGACGATTATGAACCGATCGAGTTGATTCCCGGAGCAAGAGCGCGCACGCCTTACGGCGAACATATTATGCTGTCGTATCTGGAAATGGAGGAGGGCGCCGTTGTCCCGTTGCACAAGCATCCGCATGAACAAGCGGGAATGTTGCTGACAGGCAAGATGGAGTTGACCATCGGCGATGAGACTCGCGTGTGTATGCCGGGCGATATGTTCATCATCCCGCCGAACACCCCTCACAGGGCGAAGGCTGTTGGCGGTAACGCAACTCTGTTAGACATCTTTAGTCCGATACGCGAGGATTATGCCGCGCTGTTCAACAAATATGCGCGGGAGGGACAAGTGTAGGATTTTCAAAATTCGGACGCTATACGGGGAGGCGCGAAGACAGCGCCGAGGCTTGATTAACGGGAAAAGTGAGTATGGGTGATAACAATCTTGTCAATGACCAACTACTAAAACAGTATCGCGAACAGGGATATTTTACCGTGGAAGGTTTGTTCACTGCCGAAGAGGTCCAAAGCGTGCGGGAAGAGATTCCCAAGATTGTCGCGCGTTATCCCGACGTGCCCAAAGAGTTGGTCCAAATCGAACCGACCGTTGCCAGCGGTGAAAAAACACCGGAATCCTTTGAGCTCGGGGTCAGGAAGCTCTCTCGTATGGCGCGGCATAATGCGTTTTTCCGAAATCTCGCTTTCCATCCAAAAATGGTAAACATCGCGAGAACCTTGCTGGGCCCCGACATCGTGCTGCATCAGGGCCAACTTCTCATGAAACCGCCCCACTTCGGCGGCGAGAAGATTTGGCATCAGGACAACGCTTATTTTCGGCTGGAGCCAAACCATGTTTTCGGCTTTTGGGTGGCTTGTGATGATGCCACCGTCGAAAACGGCTGCATGCACGTTCTGCCAGGCTCTCATACACGCGGTATCGCGGAGCACGCCGGAGTGGGCGACGAATACGGCTTGGTCACGCCGCAATCTTTAGAAGATGCGGCGCCTATTCCGCTAAAACCCGGCGATGCGCTTGTCTTTCATGGGGAGCTCTATCACTACACCCCGCCAAATAGAACCGATAAACGACGGCGCGCCATACAGTATCACTACGCCTCTAGCCACTGCCGGCAAACCGCGGGGCATGACCGTTTCACGATCGAACCCGAAGTCCCGATCACCGAACAGGATTATTCAGAGCTATCAATTTGATAAATTATGACAGCTCATGTCAACAGAACGTAAAAATCGACTTTGAGAAACCGGGTTTTCAAGAAAAAACTCGGTTTCTTGCACATACTTATTGCATGCGCGACTACCACCATAGGGAGAACCGAGATGGATGAACAACTGAGGGAGTTGAAGGTCTCAAACGATGCAATGGATGACCCTCAAGAGTTACGTCGCCGGATTGAAGATGAGGGTTATCTGTTTTTCAAGCGGTTGCAAGATCCGCATAAGTTATGGAATTTACGCGGGCAGATTATGGACGTGATTCGGGAGGGAGGTTGGCTCGTCCCCGGCACCGACCCGATTGACGGGATCGCCGACCCTTCAAAAGCGTGCACCGAAGGTGACACTGGATATACCGATGTTTATCACGAGGTCTATAAGTTGCAAGCCTTTCACCAATCGGGGCATTGGCGCGAAACGCTTGATGTACTCGAAAAACTGACGGACAAACCCGTGCTGCCGCATCCTCAGAAGATTGCCCGGCTCTGGTTCCCGCAGTACACCGATCATACGACGCCTATACACCAAGACTTTGTGCATTTTCAGGGAAACTTCGAGACATTTACCTGCTGGGCGCCGGTGGGTGACTGTCCTATCGAACTCGGCGGGCTGGCGCTGCTACCCGGATCTCATAAAGTCAATCACGTCATGGATCATCACTTTTCACTCGGCGCCGGCGCTCTTCAGATCCACTCCGACGACATTGATGGCGAATGGCACACCACGAACTACGAAATCGGCGACACCCTCATTTTCTTGGCGTTGACGGTGCATCAGGCGTTGCCCAATCTAACCGAAGATAGACTGCGGATCTCGTTGGATAACCGCTATCAAACTATCGGAGATCCAATCTGTGACGAGGTAATACGTCCGCATTTGTGGCGTTTCAGTGAACTGAGTTGGGATGAAATCTATCAAGACTGGGAATCGGACGACTTGAAGTATTATTGGAAAGACGCGGTAGACACCCCGGAAACACCGGTCATACCAAAAGACCTCGGATACTCCGAACACGGGTTTGCGGAAGCCCTTTCCCTCGCTCGGAGCGGCGATACGAAGGCAATCATACATTTGGAGCGGGTCATCAAGAACGATCCTGCCTCCGATGGCGCAAGAGCGGCGCGAGAAGCGATACAAGCGCACGTTTGAAGAACCGAGGGCTTACGCAAGTTGCCTGATTCATAGCAAATGGCAGGAAAGTAATACGTAATGGGTAATACGTAATTGCGTATGTCTTAACATTAGGTTCTATTGACATTTCATCACAACGCGACAATCAAGAGGGCTACACAGACGCACAATCCTTCGTAGGGGTTGGGTTCCCCAACCCATTCGTTACGTTTCCCAATCCATGGGGCGAGGAAACCTGCCCCTACGATTGGACACACACTCCACGCAAATGTCAACAGAACCTAGTGATTTAAAAAGGACTCCGAATGATTATAAAAACGGCTGCCGAACTTGATGAGTTGGTTCGAAAAGCGCTGATGGCGGCGGGCGCCGACGAGCGGAACGCCAATCGCGTCGCCGAAGCGCTGGTTTCGTCGAGCCTATGCGGCGTTGACACACACGGCATTCATCATCTGCCGGGTTATGTCAGGTACGTGCAAACCGGCGAGATTGTCCCGACAGCTTGGCCCGAAATCCTCCAAGAAGACGCAACCAGCGCGCGTATCGGAGGAAATTGGACGTTTGGTCATGTCACCGCAAAGTACGGCATGGAAGTGGCTATAGAGAAAGCGAAGAGTCACAATATATCCGTTGTCAGCATTGTTCAGGCGAACCATATCGGGCGGCTCGGCGAATATGCCGAAATGGCGGCGTCCCAAGGAATGCTGGGAATTGTCTGGGCGGGAGGGTTTGGCGAAGAGGCGCCGGTGACGGTGCCTTACGGCGGCCGTAAGCCTATCTTGAGCACGAACCCGATCGGAATGGGGTTCCCGATCAGCAACGGTTCGCAGATGATAATCGACTTCGCTACGACCGTGGTTGCCGGAAGCAAGGTGCCCTCCTATAAGGACAAAAATCTGTCCCTGCCGCCTAACAGCGTCGTCGACAAAGACGGCAATCCAAGCGACGATCCGGACGCTTATCTCCAAGGAGGATTTCATCTGCCCTTCGGCGGACACAAGGGTTACGCATTGATGCTGGCGGTGGAGTTCCTCGGGCGAATCTTTTCGGGCGCGGATGCCTTCGCGGCCGAGGGATTGGGCGGACCGATATTTCGCCGTGCCGGCGCTACCATGATGGCGGTAAAAGCCGATCTGTTTCAGCCGTTCTCCGACTATGCGGAACTGGCCGAGGAGTTGGCGAATCGGGCAAGATCCGTACCTCCGGCGCCCGGCTTTGACGAGGTCCTCATCCCCGGCGATCTTGAGGCGCGTACGCGGGAGATACGTTCGCGTGACGGCATCCCTGTCCCCGAACCCCTTTGGGAACGGCTCATGAGCATGGCTGAATCGTTGGGTATTAGTATCGGTTAAAGGGGACATGTACGACTGAATGCTTTAGAATCACGTAGATCGGTGCGAGACAACTCGTAATGCGTAAATCGTAATGCGTTAGGACTTACGCACTTCTGTAGGGAACAACGATCGTTGTTCCCTACGGTCTTATGTCGTTGTTCTCCACGAGTTTATCATTGTGCCATCTGCCGTAGTTGCGCGATTTATCGGGCGTTGAGCGTTCAACTGCGTAAGTCCTATGCGTAATGCGTGAGCGGATATTATCCGAATTACATTTTTCATCCCGGAAGATTGCATTGGGAAGGAGCCCTAGATGATTCAAGATTGTAGGGTGGGCACTGCCCACCATCAACGCGGTCACGTTGCGCGCCAGGGGAACAAGTCGTCTATCCCAAACTAATCAGAATGGTGGGCAGTGCCCACCCTACAATCACTTCTGTAGGGAACAACGATCGTTGTTCCCTACGGTCTTATGTCGTTGTTCTCCACGAGTTTATCATTGTGCCATCTGCCGTAGTTGCGCGATTTATCGGGCGTTGAGCGTTCAACTGCGTAAGTCCTATGCGTAATGCGTGAGCGGATATTATCCGAATTACATTTTTCATCCCGGAAGATTGCATTGGGGAGGAGCCCTAGATGATTCAAGTTCCGACCAGACGTTTTGGCCGCACGGAGTTGCAGTTGCCCATAATCTCCTGCGGCGGCACACGCTATGCGTATACGCTCAAAAAGGAGGCGGGCGATTTGCGTCTGAGGAACGATCTCACCGCGGCTGACATTCCGGAGGAAATCCATAAAGGTGTCCGCGCCATTATTGACCGATCGCTGGAACTCGGGATAAACCATTTTGAAACCGCGCACGGTTACGGTTCAAGCGAAGTCCAACTGGGGCAAGCGTTGAGCGACATAGCAAGAGACAAGTTCGTGCTGCAAACAAAGGTCGGACCGACTGCCGATGAGTCCGCATTCATCGCTTCCTTTCACAAATCCTTGGAAAGACTTCAGGTTGATTATCTCGATCTCTTCACGCTGCACGGCATCAACAACGCCGAACAGTTCGATCAGACGTTCAGGAAGAACGGATGTTTGGATTGGGCGTATCGACTCAAGGATGAGGGGCTTTGCCGCCATATCGGATTCTCCACGCATGGTCCAACCGACAGGATGTGCCGTGTTATCTCCAGCGACCGTATGGATTACATCTTCCTGCACTGGTATTTCGTCGATAATCGGAATTGGCAAGCGATTGAGTTGGCGAATCAACACGACATGGGGGTCTATATTATCAGTCCGAACGACCAAGGCGGTCGGCTCTATAGACCTTCTCCCAAACTGGCGGAGTTGTGCAAACCTCTCACACCCATGGCGTTCAATCTGTTGTGGTGTCTCGCTCGTCCTCAAGTGCACTCTTTGAGCTTGGGCCCGGACAGACCGGAAAACTTCGATGCGCACGTCGAAGCCATAACGGCGTATTACAACACGAAAGCGGGCGAAGAACTGATAGAATCAATAGCGGCGCGCCTAAAAAACGAGGTTAATTCCGTCATGGGAGACGACTGGTATGATACCTTTCATATCGGCATTCCAGACTACGATGAGATTCCCGGAGAGATGAACCTCATCCATATTCTACGCGTCTGGGGATTCGCCAAAGCGCTGGATATGTATGAATTCGCGAGATGGAAATACAACCTGCTTGGCAACGGCAGCCACTGGTTCCCCGGAAACAACGCGGCTCAAATTGGCGAATTGGACATTTCAGGCGCGATCAAAGACAGCCCTTTTGCGGATTCCATACCCGGCATCTTGGCAGAGGCACACGAAAATCTCATCGGCGAGCCCGTCAAACGTCTGACGCAGGGCGGAAGAGACTAACAGAAATTGGCTTCTTCGCGCCTGCGGCATCCTTCCTTCCAACCCCCCCCCTGTAGTTGCCCCATTCATCCTAGATCCGGAAACGGAATGCGGATCCGCATTCTTGCGTTTTCTATTGATGAATCGCAAATCCTCAAGACTTTGAGCGTTAACTGAATAATGCCCATCTTTGAAGAACTCAATCCTGCACCAAGCGGGGCAACATGAAGGACATCCTTGAACTGTTTGGTACAATCCAAGGCCGAAATCAACCCTTGTTTGGCGGTATGACTGAGTTGTCGCCGATGGCACGGAACTTGCTCAACGACTTGAAAGGTAAACGAGAGATTCAAACACCAAGGTGAAATATCCACTGACACACCGGTTATATTGAACCTTGCGCGAATTTGTAGTCGCCCGATCAGACGAAACTGTCGATTTCTCTTCCCGGTCCTCAAATTCCTTTCAGTCAACAAGGAGGGTTCTGCCATGAAAAGCGCCTCGTTAATCAGCGTTAGCCTTGTGTTCGCTGCCGTTCTATTCGTACAGAGTAGCATCGCTCAAGACCTCACCCAATCCAACTTGCCCGAAGCCGCCAAAACGCGTCTCGGCAAAGGCACAATCTTCGGAATCGCGTATTCACCGGACGGCGCCCGGCTCGCCGTTGCAGGCGGAATCGGTATATGGCTCTATGATGCAGACACCGGCGCTGAAATCGCCCTGCTATCGGGACACACGCGTTTTGTCCGTTCAGTAGCGTTCTCGCCTGATGGAAAAACTCTTGCTAGCGGGAGTGGGGACAGCACAGTTCGGTTGTGGGATGTTCGTACCGGTAAACATCGGCACGTTCTGGAGGGACATGAAGATTGGGTCTTATCCCTGGCGTTCTCGCCTGATGGGAGGACACTCGCAAGTTCAAGCATGGACGGTATAATTCAGTTGTGGAATGCCCAAACCGGCGCACGCCTGCGGACGCTTAAAGGACACACGGAATGGGTTTCGTCCATAGCGTTTTCCCCTGATGGGGCCACACTCGCAAGCGGGAGTGGGGACTCCACCATTCGGTTGTGGGATGTGAACACAGGCATACTTCGCCACTCGCTTGAAGGACATTTGTTTCATGTCAATTCCGTAGCGTTCTCGCCTGACAGGAATACACTCGCCAGTGGAGGCGGTGACAATACGATTCGTCTATGGAACGCGCGCACGGGCGAACATCGGCAGACATTTCAAGGGCAAGCGGATGACGTTTCATCCATAGCATACTCCCCTGATGGCAACACGTTGGTTAGCGGAAGCCGCGACGGGACAATTCGACTATGGAATGCAAATAACGGGCAATATCGGCAAACGCTTGAGAACCACACCGGCGGTGTCGATTTCATAGCATTTTCGCCCGACGGGAATACGCTTGCGAGTGGGAGTCGCAATGGTACCGTACGGTTGTGGGATTTCCGCCTCGGGCAACACGTTCGGACTATTGAGGGGCACGCGGGCGGTGTCAGTTCCGTAACCTTCTCGCCTGATGGAAGCACGTTAGCCAGCGGAAGCCGCGATGGTATGATTCGACTATGGAACGCAAAAAGCGGACAGCATCGGCAGACTCTCGAGGGGCATACGACGGGGGGTTTATCCGTGGTTTTCTCGCCAGATGGCGGCATGCTTGCCAGCGGCGGGGGCTGGACAGCCGAAGCGATACGACTGTGGGACGCTCAGAGCGGTCTGCATCTGCGCACCTTCGACGCGGATTTTGTCCATCTTGGTTCCTTGGCATTCTCGCCCGATGGCGGTACGCTTGCCAGCGGCGCAACCATTTTTTCCGGCAACGAGGGTGGGGTTCTCCACTCAATCCGGTTGTGGGATGTCCGAAACGGACAACACCGTCAGATTCTTGACGGTCTTACGGATGAAGTCTATAGCGTAGCGTTCTCGCCCGATGGAAGCACGCTTGCCAGTAGCGGAGGCTGGTCCGACTATACGATTCGGTTATGGGATGTTCGCGCCGGTGAACACCTGCTCACACTTGGCGGGCACACCGAGCCGGTGTCTTCCGTCGCGTTTTCCCCGGACGGAGGCACGCTTGCCACTACGAGTGACGACTGCACGATTCGGTTGTGGGATGTCCGCTCCGGATACCACCTACAAACCCTTGACGGGCACACGGGACCGGTGTATGACGCCGTCTATTCTCCCGATGGAGGCACGCTTGCCAGCGCCAGTTACGATGGCACGATCCGGTTGTGGAATGCGCGCAGCGGCGCATACCAGCAGACGCTTGAGGGGCATAACGGCCCGGTGACTAGCGTGGCTTTTTCGCCTGATGGTGGCACACTTGCCAGCGGTAGTTTTGAAGGCACAATCCTGCTGTGGGATCTCAGACGTACCACGCTTTGGGGAGACGTCAAACGTGCCGCCATCATGGATGGGACGAGGCAATCGTTGGAACTTTCACCTTCAGCCACCTCTGTAACCCCCACAGAGACGGCGCTCTTGGCGAACTACCCGAATCCGTTCAACCCGGAAACCTGGATACCGTATCGGTTGGGGAAACCTGCCGACGTGACATTCACGATTTATGATGGGCATGGGCAGAAGGTTCGGACGCTTGCGGTGGGACACCAACCCGCCGGCGCGTATCATAACCGGAATCGCGCCATTTATTGGGACGGACGCAACCAACAGGGCGAGTTTGTCTCTAGCGGTCTTTATTTCGGCACGTTAACCGCTGGCGATTTCACTGCCACTCGCAAGATGTTGGTCGGAAAGTGACATTTCAGTTCGTCGCGGCTGTTGAATGTATAGGATGGGTTGACCGATAAAAGGAGTTAATGGCGAGCAGGTCATTGACGGCTTAAGGTCCGTACTTGGGGCAGCGCTCGGAATACCGACGTGTTTCACTGACGCTCAATCAAGCGTGCCATGGCGCTAGAATTCGATTTGCGCTTGGGTGATGAATTCAAGGATTGCCCCATCCTCTCGTGAAAAACGCAATATGGGATTGATTTGGATGCGCGCCCTCGAATGAAAATAAAATCCGACGTACGGTATTATTGAGATGAGGGAGTTCTCGGCGTCAAACACATCATCGTTATCACTGTACTCAAGGCGCCCGCCATGCTCCATTGCGACAAGCCCGTACGCTTCAACCTCGCGTTTGTACACACCCGTGATATACAAACCGAGCATTTTCGCGGTAGTGTCTATCTCCGGCTTATCCGCGTACAAGCCCTCGGCTATGAGTTTGAGATTTCCAACATCGCAGGAGACATCCGCGCCGTAGGCGGTGAATCGTTCCTCGGCAAAGGCGGGCAGGGGGTTCTGAACAGGCTGGACGACAGTGTGCGACGACGCATTGAGTCCGAATGTCAAGTCTTTGAGCGGTTCAAATTCGATTCGACCGACAAGATCCTTGGCGTCGTTGTTGTCGGTCCCTGCCTCGGGACCAACGCCCGATCCGTTGAAAATGCCGACGGATAATTCCACCGCTTTGATTGGATCCCATTCAGCGAGCAAACCGACATCCCTTCCGAGATAGCCCCGAAAATCCTCTCGAATATGAGTGGGCCGTTCAATGATTCGCAAGCGACGTGCAGGGCGAAGCCGTCCATAGCTGAAGGGTTTCTTCAGTTGTCCCGCTCTGAGGTTCAAGTTACTCCCGATATCGTACCTCAAGTAAAGGTCTCGCGCCTTGACTTCCGCTGTGGTCGCCTCAAACTCAATCCGCAGCGATAGCGTCTTCTTCAATTCCGCCTCCAGTTGGAGACGGCCGCGCCGCACCTCGAAGGTTGTGCGTGACTTTGCGGCGCTTCGGTTTGTGGCTTGGAATTGTACCTGTGTGTAACCGTTAATAGTTACTCTGCCCACCTCAGATTTGACATCGGGCTTGGCATGCGCGGGATGACTCCACGCATTGAACAATAAAAGTAACAGCGCGTAAATCAGAAAGCGCGCCAGCTTACAGTAGGGTCGCCTCAAGCGCAAAACGTATGCTAAATCGGTTGACATGGTTATGGTACGAGATTGATCTTTCATATCTCCCTTGGTCTTACGTTCTTAAGCGCCTGTTTGAATAATAGACAATCAAGATTAGTGGACACTTTTCTGCTACGGAAGAAACCGAGTTTTCAAGAAAAAACTCGGTTTCAAGGCATGGGACTTCGCCCAAAATGACGTTTCAAACAGGCTCTTAATCCGGGCGGCGAATCCATCCAGTCGTCCAATCCTCGGCACCCATAGCGCCGATGAAAGGAGACACCGAGAGATTTGCATTGGCAGGCTTCAGAGCGGCCGAGGTCGGGCGCGGTCTCCAATCCCAATTGGCAGTATCTTGAAGTTGCGGTTGAGCAATCAAAGTCGTTTGAGACTGAGCGACCTTCTTCGCCCCATCGTCCAAATCGGGATGATTGTTCGAGAAGATGTTGTGCGTGAATCTCATGCCATCAACGGCAGACGGGTAGTTCAGGGAGGTTGAATCGACCATGAGTCCAGCTCCGCCGCAATTCAGGACAATGCAATTTGAAATTGCCCCGGCGCTACCGTTTCTCAACAGAATCCCTTGGTTATCCATGCCGACGATGGTGGCGTTGTATATTTTAGGCTTGCTTCTAGGCTGGTGATTCGGCGCGTCCGGATTGTTGTCTCCTTCAATGCCGCGATCACACCGCCCATCTGTCTTGTGACAAACGAGGTACTGAATTGTTCCCGAATACCCCTGTGTCCAATCGATTCCGTCGTCGCGAAATCCCGATACCATAATGTATTTGAGGTTTACACTCCCGCCGTACAACTCGATCGCATCGTCAAGCGCTTCAAATACTTGAAGATATTCGACAACTGTGCCTGCTCCCGCATGCTTCAAACTAACGCCGTTTAAATGGCCGTCGCCATACGCCGAACCCGCGTATTCAATGCGCACATATCGGAGCACGCCGCTGCTGTCGTTTGCATCTCCCTGCTGTTTGTAGTGACCAATGCCGTCTCCGTTTATGACGATGCCGCCCCAGTCTCCGGCTGACCGGCGGCTTTCCGGTTCATCGCTTGTGAACACAATCGGCGCGTCGCGCCTACCTTCGGCGATGATTTTGGCGCCGATCTCGACCTCAAGCCATGAGCGAGGCGAACCCGAACTTTTTATCACCGTGCCAGGTTCTATTGTTAACACGGCGCCGGAGGGGACGGTGACCGTACCTCCAATAAGTTTGTACGTATTCGTTGATTTGAGCGTCATACGCTCAAGGACACCGGACAATTCTATGATCGGTTTGTCCTCGGCGCCAAGCGCGGTGTTTTCTACGCGGTCAAGAGCGTTTTCGGCGTCATCCCCACAGCCGTTGAGGATGATTAGAAATCCTAGCATGAAGTGGGTTATCCGTTTAAGGCGGCTCCCAACGCATAATGCCGCGCAAATAGCAACGCTCATAGCATTCCCCGCAAGTTGCTTCTCTATCGCAAGACAGTTAACTTACGCGTCGCCCGATGATTCTCCGAAGCCAGTGTGTAGAAATAAACCCCGGAGGCAGCCAACTCGCCCAACTCATTTCGTCCATCCCAACGGATGCCGCGTTGAAAATCGACATAGCTGCCGGTTTCTCGAAATCCGAGGTCGATGTGCCGAATTTTCTGACCGCGAAGGTTATAGATTGTCAAAGCTAACTCACTCGGTTTAGACAACCGAAAAGGGATGAGAGTTTCGGCGGCGTGCGGATTGGGATAGTTTTGCATCAGGCGGATTGCCCCTGCAAGCGTCTCGAAATCACTGACGTTTGGCAACCCCGGTGTGGGCGCATTGAACATCTCCAGGGCAAGCCCGCCGTCGGGGATTCGTCCGTAGGAGATATCCGTATCCATCAGGGGAAACTCAAGCGAGTCTATGAGTTTGACTCCTGCATTGCTTGATTCAAACAGACCCACCGATTCGGGATTGGCGCTGAGACTGAAATTTGCGTGCAGTTCGCCGGCGTTTTCATCACCGTCCGCCCAGATTATTACAAATCCTCCGGCTGAAATTGTCACCGCCGGAAGCCGCCATTTTGTCGGGTCGGCAGGGTCGTCGGACAGAAACAAACCGTCGAGCCGAATCGGCTTATCCGTCGCGTTGTACAATTCAATCCAATCGCCATACTGTCCGGATTCATCGGCAATGGTACTCCGATTTCGGGGCATGATCTCGTTGATATACAATTGAGGCTTGATGTTTATCGCGCCGGGCGTCGGCGTTCTCAAAGTGTCCCACGGTCCGTTGCCGTTCGGATGACGTCCGAGGGAAACGTCTGCCGTCTGCTTGCCAAACCGAAACGCGTCAAGAGGCGCATTGAAATTTTCGTCTCTGTCGAAAAACAGAATGCTGCCGCCGTTTGGCGATAGCCTGAAGTTCGTATGCAACTCCCCTTGATGTTCTTCGCCATCCGCCCAAACAATCACAAATCCGCCCGGCGGAACTTCGACGGAAGGGAATTTCCAGCGAGTCGGCATTGACGCCGCGTCTGATAGATATAGTCCCCCGAGATTAACGACATGGCAGCCGAAATTGTAAATCTCTATCCATGGATCGTATTCACCGGCTTCGTCGGTTAAGGTTGACCGGTTGCTTGCCATGAGTTCGTTGAAGGTCACACTGTGTTCAACGCGCGTGTTGGACTCGCCCGGCGTGGCGTTGGCGCAAGATTCAAGGGTATCGCCGCCATCCGGATAACGGCTCAAGGAGACATCCTCCACCTGAGCGCCGAAGGAGATCCAGTCGATTATCGCATTTGCGTTTTCATCGGTGTCGAATATCCCGATTCCCTCGCCGCTGGCGCTCAAATTGAAGCCGGCATGTTCTATGCCTTGTTCCGGATCGCCATCCAGCCAGAAGAGCTGATAACCCTTGGGCGGGATTTCAACCTCGCGTATTTGCCACTTATCAGGCTCTCGCATGTCGTCCGAAAGATACATCCCGTCCAATCGAATTGCTGAATTACCGCTGTTGTAGATTTCGACCCAATCGTCGTATTCGCCGTATTCGTCGGCGACTGTTTGCCGATTTGCCGCCATCATTTCATTTATGTGCAGATGTCCGACAGGAGTACTCGAGAAAAGTGACATTCGCGCCTGCAAGCTATCCCAAATCCTGTCGTCAACTCCATCAATTTCGCCAATTTCGACGACGTACTCATAGGAAACGCCGGGCGGAAGATTCGCCGGCAATACTCGTGTCAGTTGGTACTTGCGGCGCTCTAGGGGAAGGAGTTGAATTTCTTGGGGTTGCGCGAATGCCCCCGGATATGCCGGCTCCCCTGCCGCAGATAACTTGCTCCATAATCGGACCGTCTGAGGCTGGTTCATCTGATTCCTTAGATATATCGTCCGTTCAAGCCGATCCCCTTTCACGAGTCGCTGAGTGGTGAATTCAGCTCTTGCGGTTTCATCGAACACGACGGGCGCGCGCCAGCGGTTGGATTCCCCCGGCGTCGGATTTGACAGGACATCCAACTCCCCGCTGCCATCTGTTATCCTGCCGTACGACACTTGATTTGCACGACTGCCATCAAGCGCGGGATAGGATATCTGATCCACTAGTCCGAGACCTCCACTATTCTCGCTTTCGAACAGACCGACGAATCCTCCACCGCCCTTGACTTGGGGAAATTGCACAACGAAATAACCGCCCGGCGCGATATTTTGGTCCGGCAGGGGTACTTTGGCAGGCTCGTTGACGTCGTCGGAAAGAAACAATCCTCGGAGGTTGACGGATTCCTTAGGGCTCCAATTATAGATCTCAATCCAACCTTCAGGGGAAATCTCGTTAATGAATAGATTCACCGACGGAGGCGGGATAAAATTGGGGATAGAAGCGCGAAGAAACTCGTTTCGTTGCGTAGAGAATTCCTTTATCCACGAAAGACTCGGGTAGAACCATACTTTGTTCTCAAGCCAACCCGCCTTTTTCGCGTCGCGTTCTCCGTCAAATCGGATGCTCCGATGCGCCGCTTCAACGCGCGACACCCGTTCCGAATCGGCGAAAGTCGTGTCAAGCAACTCCAATAGACGCCGCCCGTACATCCGTCGAAATTGAGGCACATTCAGAACGCGATCAATCAGGCGATCCCACCAGTAGGGTACATCGTACATCGGACTGTTACGACTGCCTTGGTCAAGTGGCATGTCCTCCTGAACGTAAGAAACATCGGGATCCCACGCAATAATCTCCCACTTCTTTCGAGTCGGATCGTGATAGAGGAAAAAGTTGTGCCCGGCAATGTCCCAATTACTGATAAGTTGGTTGACACAGTACCAATTTAAATATCCGGTGACGTCAAGGGCTTCCCACAACTTCTCGCGGATGAGGCGCTGAGGTGTAAGGTTGATCAGTTCGACGAACTCCTTGAGATCGCCATCAATTCGACCACGGTTGGTTTCCTTTTCCGCGAAATGCAGATAATCCTCCGCATTTGGCAGCACAACGAGAAAGTCGAACGGTTTATAGATATTCCCTGCGGGATTTCGTTCGTTCATGCTCAAAAAACGTTCATCAATCTGATCGACTGCCGTATAGACACCCATGTATTCATCGTTGAGACGCAAGTGGAGCCATTCTGCCTCCGGCGCCAATGCCCCCGCCCGTCGATAATCGTCAAAAGCCAACTTGCTTCTTATCAGTGATGAGTCCCACGTGTCGCATTGAAGATTGAGTTTCTTTTTCCCATGAAACAGTTGATTGTCGTCGAAGATTAACTTGATACTGGGCTTTAGCGCTTGGCGTCGTGCCGCGCCGCCTCGATGGCGCATCCTTACCCCACGGTATTCTACGCCTTCATGACGCAGCGCCACGGGAATGGTCATGTCGTCCCATACATGTTGGCTCAAGTAGACAAGGTGGCTCTCATCAGTATATAGGTCGTATACCGGCAACGCGGAATCGGAACGCGCCAAGATTATCACGGCTCGGAACTCGACACGCGCGCTGTGGTTGCCATAGAGGTCGACGGCGCTCACGGCGTATCGGTATATCTGGTGGGGATTGACCGCGCGGTCAATGTAAGAGGACGACGGGGTGCGATCCAAGAGGTGAAATTCCCCGTTTTCGGAGCGATAAATGTCATATCCGCCGATATCATCTTCCGGGTTGTCCGTCCAATCAAGAATCGCTTGGCCATAACCTCCCATGACTGAAAAATGGCGAGGTTCGCGCGGCGCCACCATGTCGGGAGCGCGTGAAAAAACATAAACGGCGGAAAGTGACGGCTCGCCGCGCGTGGCGGTAAATCGGACATTCAATTGACCGTCATTCACCTGTGTCGCGAATTGATAGTCAATAACGTAGTTGCGACGCGCCTTGTTAAAAATGTCAAAATCCTTAAGAACCCTTTCATCCTCAATCCAAATGTCGAATACTCGAATTTTGCGCCACAGATGTTCTATTTCGCTGAAGTGCAGCTTGACGATATACGGTCCGTCCGGTACATCAAACCGGTACTCACTCAACCCGCGACGGTCTTGAACATACAGGTCGTAATTCCGAGTGCCGCCTGATTTGACCCCGTCGGGGGATTTTCCGATGTAGCCGTCAACGTGCCCTGCGCCGTTTGCTGGAGTATATGGCTGGTCACTCCGGTATAACCTTCCTTCTTTCGTCGTATAAGCCACCTCGGAACCGCTATTGAACCCGATCTCATAGGCGGCGCACAGCGATGGAGCTAGAAACGCAAGCAGGACAATGACAGGATGAGATGACTTAAGGATAAGGTTTTTCATGCTGGAATATGGAAGACGCAATCGCTGGGACAGAAACAGAACTGAAGCGCTGTCTAATCAGAGCGTTTGGCGGGAAGGCAGCATATCTTGCGGGCTCTCCGCCGCTGGGCGATTCCGGCGCGAAAACCGAAAACTTGATTCTTCAAGATTGTTTGGCTCATGTCAATAGACAGCGCCAAGACATCTAATGCCTTGCGGGATCTCGGGTTGGATTACACTTTCGTAAAAGGTGATTCTTCCATGATTGCCTCCAATGCGCTATCTTGCAATAATTCAGCCGGATGGATTAACTCTCCAAATACGGACAAGCGAAAAGCAGTTGCCAGTGGTCAGTTGTCAGTTGTCAGTGGGGAAAAGCGCATCTATTGTGGGAGGGGCATCTTGCCCCGATTCTTGTTGTACGCCTGGTGGCAGGTCGGGGCAAGCCGGTCAGGGAAATCGCATCTAACTTTTCAGCGATAATCCGTAGGTTGGGTTGAACGGCACATCAAGAACACCCCGTCTACAAGATAACCGCGCCCAGATACCGATACCGCTAAAAGCCTCCAAAATCGTAGTGAAACCCAACACTGCGACCATTGTAATGGGGAATCCGGCGGGTTTTATGTATCCATCTGGCTTGAGGTATGCGTGGTCGGAAGTTTTTCACCCTTCCCGTCTTCCATCCTTCCAATCTTCCTTATGCCAAAAATCAGGTGCGATTCCCCTGAGTCGCCAGTGGCTGAGGTCGGAGGGGAGCCGGTTTCTCGCGCAATTTCACAACTTGAGCGTAGTCTAATCTGTCATCGGTGACTCTCTGACAACTCGGATTCCATCAACTCATATATAATTTGACGCCCCTTCTTCATTCCCCTTCTGATTTTGCCCTTTGCAAACAGCATCCTTAATTTAACCAGCAACGTGTGTATCATATTCCTGCCGACGGGCTTGCCAAAATACCACGAAATTCGGGTGGAATTTTCTGTCTCGGACAACTGCGTAGTCTGCCTCATGATGCCTTTGAAAGGAACCGCTAAATCTGTTGTAAAATAGTCGAACGGCTTCCAATCCAAAATTGTCTGAATTTTCACTTGTTTGCCATGGACGGAATGTAAATCGCAGCCAATTCCGACACGCCCTTGACTCTTCCCCTTAATCGCCAGGTAGTCGGCGCGCAGGCGCTTTCTCCAGCGCTCGGGTTCGGTGAGGTAGTCCCAGACCATAGTTAACGGCGCCGGGAACTCGCCATCAATTTTGAAATAGAGTTTTTCCATATCTACGTGAATTCGGCGGCTCTCCTCGTTACGTTTCCATACGAGATGCAAATCATGGACAAAACCCCCGTGCTTCCCGAGTTGCTCATAAGTTTCCGTATGGACTTTCATTCCGTGCACCAACTCACCTAAAGACATAGCATTGGCTGCCGCCTCCGTGAGGAACGCGTATGTTTCAATTCCCGTGGCTTCGGTGATTTGATTCCTTAGTAAAGTGTGCGCTATTACCAAATCAACGCCTGTGAGTCGTTCAACGCCGGCGACGTCTTCCACGATAAAGGAGCCGTGGTGCACGACGAGTTTGAGGGACAGTGCCGAAATCTGCTCGCATGCTTTACAGGGGCAGGTGGTATCTTGAAGTATCTGTTCACGTTTTTTTGCAAATGAGCGGTAAAGATCCTCGACCATTTCAAGCAAAGTCTGCCCTTGCAAGATATCGCCATCAAGAAGACAAGCAAAAATCGGGTCAGCCCCCAGTTCGTGAATCTCCCATGGTGATTTGAGCTGCCGAATCAATGCGCCGAACAACTCCCTCAAGATATTTCCTGCATGCGCTAATTCTTCCGGATCGCGAAATTCAGCGTAGCCTGTTATGTCGGCGACAAGAAGATAGCCTTGTTGTCTCACAATTCCCCCCTTGATAGTATAAATTTCATGGCGTAAAGATACGATATTTTGGTTATCAGGATACGATACCACAGTTTTTCACGAAAATCAACAGATTTAGAAATCGTTTGCAGGTGATACTGCGCGCTGTCAGAAATTGCGTCTTTTGTAGGAGCGATCTCCAGGTCGCGACGGTGCGTTCACTGTAGGAGCGATCTCCAGGTCGCGACATGCGTTCCCGGTAGGAGCAATCTCCCGATTGCGACATGCGCTCACCGTAGGATCAAGCGAGTGGATAGCGAGTGCGATAGAGATCCTCGCGGTTTCCAAGCGCACCTACCGCCAGACGCTTAAAAACACGCAATTTTCAGCAGTGTGAAGTATAAACGCATCTGATTCTTGGTTGTTGATGGTGAGTGAAACCCAACACCCGCGTTGCCTTGAAACCGAGTTTTTTCCTCAAAACTCGGTTTCTTCCGCAACAGAAAAGCGCCCACTAATTTCGTGGGTTTTACAGAAAGCCGTATAACAGCAAGCTCGTAGGCGGGGCATCTTGCCCCGCATCTATTTGGCATAAACAGCTACAATTCCGCAAACTTGCAGATTTTCGGTTCCGTTGCGGAATCCTTATGGTATAATACACTAGCAATTCTCATTTTGGAATCTAGAGCCGACAAAGCCTTGTCAACTTTGAGGTTCTCGCTCTTGAACAGCGTTGTGTTGTTTGCATGGCTCAATAAAATCGCGAATTCCAACGCATTTTAGCCCCAGAGGGGCGGCAGGTTTGTAGATACGCGGAACCACCACAATCCAAAGCCCCAGAGGGGCGACAGGTGTAAAGATGGAATTCGCACAAAATCATAAGATTCTGACCCAAGAATGACATCAGATGGGCTCGTGTCCCGCTTCTATACAGTCTCCACTAGACACAATCACTCGGCAAATTCAAAATGAGAATTGCTGATAATACACACAAAGCAACACCCAAACTTCGCAAAAGGCGTAAAGAAGATGAAACTACTCTCAATAAACGTGTCGCAGCCAAAAAACGTTACGTATAACGGGAAAATGGTGAGGACAGGGATATTCAAGGAACCGGTGGAGAGAAAAATTTGGCTTGGAAAATTTGGCTTGGACGGCGATGGTCACGGCGATCTTAGCGTGCACGGCGGCATTGATAAAGCCGTTTACGCATACCCCATTGAACACTATGAACACTGGCAGCGGGAATTGGGACGAGACGATCTGCCGTTCGGCCAGTTCGGCGAGAACTTTACGGTACAGGGACTGTTAGAGGATGAGGTTCATATCGGCGACGTGTTTCGGATTGGCGGGGCGCGGGTTCAAGTTACGCAGCCGCGCGTGCCCTGCTTTAAACTGGGTTTGAAAATGGGGTTGCCGACATTCCCGAAACAGTTTCTGGCGAGTGAGCGGTCAGGGTTTTATCTCCGCGTTTTAGCAGAAGGCAACGTCGGCGCGGGTGACCTTATTGAACGAATCAAGGTTGATCCCGCTCGACTGAGCATTAAGGAAATACACCGAGTGTACTATTTCGACAATCTCGACAGGCAAGAGATTAAGAGGGTCCTGGAGGTGCCGGCGTTGTCCGATAGTTGGCGAGAATCGTTTGAGGGATTCTTGGAAAAATGTAACAGCGCCAAAGATGGAAGGCATTGAGGTTTGATACTATACTTTGCGCTGCCGAGAATTGCGTGTTTTCAAGCATCTAGTCCGTAGGTGCGGTTTCCAACCGCACCTGCCGTGAACGCACGTCGCGACCTGGAGATTGCTCCTACAAAAAGACGCAGTTTCTAACAGCATGGAGTATAATTCCGAATCTATAAGTTACAAGAGCCGTCAGTTTGTAGTTGCCCGATTCATTGAGCGCCCAGGGCAATCGCATCTAATCCTATACAAATCTCAATCGTCAAGTTCTTATACTATTTCGATTGAATAACAGTGCATGTAATCCTATATATGACAACTGTTTCCCTTCACGCCAGACCCCGTAGACGGGGCATCTTGTTACGCCAAACCCCGTAGACGGGGCATCTTGCCCCGCTTTGGACAGTCGTAGGTTGGGTCGAACGGCACATCAAGAGCCCCGTCCGCAGGATAACCGCTTCGATTGAACAACAGTGCATGTAATACTATAATATGACAACTGTTTCCCTTTACGCCAAACCCCGTAGACGGGGCATCTTGCCCCGCTTTGGACAGTCGTAGGTTGGGTTGAACGGCACATCAAGAACGACCCGTCCGCAGGATAACCGCCCCCTGATACCGATACAGCCAAAAGCCCCCAAAATCGTAGTGAAACCCGACACTATTTCGATTGAATAACAGTGCATGTAATCCTATATATGACAACTGTTTCCCTTTACGCCAAACCCCGTAGACGGGGCATCTTGCCCCGCTTTGGACAGTCGTAGGTTGGGGCGAACGGCACATCAAGAACGACCCGTCCGCAGGATAACCGCCCCCTGATACCGATACAGCCAAAAGCCCCCAAAATCGTAGTGAAACCCGACACTGCGACCATTGTATTGGGGAATCCAGCGGGTTTTATGTATCCATCTGGCTTGAGGTATGCGAGGTCGGAAAATCTTTACCCTTCCCGTCTTCCATCCTTCCAATCTTCCTTACGCCAAAAATCAGATGCGTTTCCCCTGATTGAGCGCCTCCGACTAATTGTAACAATTAGATTTTAAATTTGTATTGGGCGATTAGAAAGAGCAGTTGAGTTTAAAAACAAATAGCCCCCTCCACGGAAGTATGGAAGGGGCTATTTTCGCGACATCCCCGACGGGATTTGAACCCGTGTCGCTGCCGTGAAAGGGCAGTGTCCTTGGCCAGACTAGACGACGGGGACGTAAGAGGTGAGCCGTACAGGAATCGAACCTGTGACCACCTGATTAACCTACCACACTCACTTTCGTGAGCCGGATCGTTCAAGATCCGTTGTAGTCTGGACTATATCTTTACCCTCAGCGCACATAAAAAACTGATAGGGTAGGACACGTATAGTCTCTGAGGAACAAAGGAAACGCCAAGCCTTCAAAGAAAACCGCTTTTCCTTGGATATCAACTTACGGCATACTGTCGATATCCCTAATCCAAGCCTTCTTCCGCGATGCAGATACTGCCGCATCTCGCTAGTTTGTTGGCGGATTAGTTTTCCTGCTGGTTGCCCAATCCTTTAGATTTTCACGCTATGCCGCGTACCAAAGGCTCTGAGGGGGTTCCAGCATACAGTGTCCTCCACTTTACATGTTTCCATGTAAAGGCTCCATGTTGAAGTCAGATGCTCTACCTACTGAGCTAACGGCCCATGCTCTCGGCGTGGACAAGACAAAATGATACCGAATAAACTCGCTAAATGTCAACCTCAATCGTGACAAGTGCGTATGAAAATTCACCTGTCTTCACGCATACGGTGTTGCTCAAAGAAGATCTTCGTTACAAACGATCGTCTGCGTTCTCTCCTTTCCAACCGAGATGAGCGCGACGGGAACGTCAAGAAATTCGGCAATGTAACTGGCATATCGCTTCGCATTTTCCGGGAGATCGTCGTAGTGACGGACATCGGCCGTTGACCGTTTCCAACCGGGCAACGTTTCGTAGACCGCCTCGCACTCCTCGAGTGCTCGCAGACTTGACGGGTACGTCGCGACCGTTTCACCATGACGCCGATAAGCGACGCAAACCTGAAGTTCATCAAGATGATCCAAGACATCGAATTTCGTCAGCACAAGCCCGGTGAAGCCGTTGACTTGGGCGGCGTACCGCAGCGCCACAAGGTCAAGCCACCCGCAGCGGCGCGGGCGTTGTGTCGTCGCGCCGTACTCTTCACCAATGCCGCGAATTTCTTCGTCAAGATCCGGCGGCATTTCGGTCGGAAATGGTCCCCCTCCAACACGGGTGACGTACGCCTTTGACACGCCTAGAACTCGGTCTATCGCCTGAGGACCAACGCCAAGCCCGGTACATACGGCGCCAACGGTGGTATTGGAGGAGGTGACGTAAGGATATGTCCCGAAATCAACGTCGAGCATTGTGCCTTGCGCGCCCTCGAATAAAATCCGTTTCCCATCTCTCAGCGCGTCGTTTAGAAATTCGGGGGTGTCGACCACATACGGCGCAAGTTGTTCCGAATATCGATAATACTGTTCCAGCAGGGCATGACGATCAATCTCACCCCCGATTTGGTCAAGCGCGTAGCCTTTCGCCGCCAGATTGAAATCTAGTTTCTTCTGAAAGAGTTCAAAATCGAGCAAATCCGCAACCCGTATCCCGGCATGACGGTTCATCTTGTCGGAATAGGTTGGGCCAATGCCTCGCGCGGTCGTGCCAAGCTTCAAGCTGCTACCGAGGTCATCCCAAGACTCCACAATCCTGTGATAGGACAGAATAAGGTGGGCGCGCGAACTGATTTTCAAGCGGTCGCCTATCTCGATTCCGCACGCCTCAAGGTCGGCGATTTCGTCAAACAAGGTTTCGAGATTGATGACGACACCGTTGCCAATCACATTCACGGTATCGGGATGCAGAAGCCCCGAGGGAATCAGGTGAAAAACAAACTTCTCTTCGCCGATAATGATTGTATGCCCGGCGTTATCGCCGCCCTGATATCTCGCGACAATATCCGCTCCTTCGGCGAGGAAATCGGTGGTGCCGCCTTTGCTTTCATCCCCCCACTGGGCGCCCAATATCACTGTGTTCGCCATGGATCATAATCCTCAAGATAACATGTCGCGTCCGCGGCGCGGCTAACGCTTGGAGAATTGGTAGCGCGCCCGCGCCCCTTTTTGCCCGTACTTCTGACGTTCAACCTTCCGCGAATCACGGGTCAGAAATCCAGCTTTCTTGAGGTCGGGTTTCAAGGATTCGTCCGCTTTAACAAGCGCTCGCGCCAAACCGTGCAGAATCGCGCCCGCTTGGCCTGATATTCCGCCGCCGCGCATATTCACAAAGACATCGTAGTGACTGCTTTTCGCGACGAGCTCAATCGGTTGTCTCGCGTATTGAACGTGATCGGCTCGGTCAAAGTAGTCCTCAAGCGGTTTCTTATTCACGATAAACTGACCGGAACCCGGCAGCAGTCTGACACGCGCGACCGCGGTTTTGCGTCGTCCTGTTCCCCAATACTGTTCGATAGCCATATCTCTACCTCAATACAAATAACATGGTAATTGCGCAAGTCGCGCCCATTCTATAAAAATAATAGGGGCAAAATAACGCATAATGCGCAAGCAAATCGGTTACGACCAACCGCGTGAACAGCGTTCTCGACTAATTCCGGAGGCTCTTCCCGATTTTTATCAACTTCCATTAACGCGCCCGCGCTTGGATCATACGTCCAAAACCTGCGGCGCCTGCGCTTGATGCGGATGATTCGGTCCGGAATAAACCTTCATTTTCTTAATGAGTTTGTCTCCCAGACGATTTTTCGGCAGCATACCCTTGACGGCGCGACGGATGACCACTTCGGGGTTTAGACTCATCTGTTCATTAAAGGTCCTGTATTTGTCCCCGCCCGGGTAGCCGCTGTGACGAAAATATGTCTTCTGCTCCGCTTTATTGCCTGTAACGATGACCTTGTCGGCATTAATCACGGCAACGCGAAATCCCAAATCCGCATGCGGCGTGAAAGTTGGATGATGTTTGCCTCTTAACACCGCCGCAATCCGAGTTGCCAAACGTCCGAGTACCTGCCCTCCCGCATCTACCACGTACCACTTGACATCCTCATTTGAAACAGCGTCAGATTTGGGAAAATATGTTTGCATCCGAAGTCCCATAACATTACCTTTCACGCTCAACTAACACTAGTAACACAATTTTACCGATTCACGCACGAATCGGGCTTGGCAAATGCGCTTTGATTGACCGCCTATCGCGCATCCGTAAGCGTCATCCCTGTATTTCATCCCGTGATCGGCGGTTTTAACCGTAGAACCGAAAGAGAACCGGGCGATCAGAACTGCAAGCACAACAACGTATTATAATATCACAAACGGTTCTTTGTTGTCAAGTCCAAATCCGTGATTCTCCGGGGGAATCACCTCTAACTTTTCAGCGATAATCCGTAGGTTGGGTTGAACGGCATATCAAGAGCTCCGTCCACGGGACAACCGCGCCCAGACACCGCTACCGCTAAATGGTTCACTCGCTGTAAGTATATGGTTCAACCGAAACCGATCAAACGAGTGGATAGGGAGTGCGATAGAAAATCCCGTTTTTTCCTCAAAACCCGGTTTCTTTCCGGTATCAATGTATTCAGCATCGGCATAAGGACTTACGCGCTTCTGTAGGGAACAACGATCGTTGTTCCCTACACATGACGGGCAACTAAAGACTGATAATCATAGTCCATCACTTAATCACAAAAATCACAGTTCAGACAACTGCTAGAACGCCGCTATAGCGCTATCCATGTAGAAAAAACAAAGCAATTGCATTGACTAGAATTTTATAATCTGTGTTTATCCGCGTTTATCCGCGTCCCTATTATGCTTGGTTGTATGAGATGAGTGATGCCATATACAATTAGCGAATGCACCGCTAAAAGCCCCCAAAATCGGGTGAAACCCAACGCTGAGACCATTGTATTGGCGAATCCGGCGGGTTTTATGTATCCATCCGGCTTGAGGCATGCGTGGACCGAAAATTGTCACCCTACCCGTCTTCCATCCTTCCAATCTTCCTTATGCCAAAAATCAGGCGCGATTCCCCTGAGATGACCTGTTAATTGGGTTGAAATTTATCCGCACACTAGTGTACAATACCGATATGATCTACATTAAAGAACCGCCCGAACCCGAATACGAGTCTCTGCCGCACGATAGATACGACATTGTGGCGAAAGATGCCTTGCAGAAATACCCCGATGACATCTTGCGGGCAATCTTGGAACGCGACGATTTCACGTTTATTGAACTTTTGGAGGGCGAATTCGCCACCGTTGAAGTCCGCCGTGTGGACGGCCTCATAAAGGCGCGGATCGGTAATGATGACGTTTTGGTTCACATTGAATTTCAGGTGGGCGACAGTTCCCCTCTTGATATGGCGCGGCGCAACGTAGGTTATCTCGGCAGATGCTACGAAAAATACGGTTTGCCCATCCTTTCTCACGTTATCTATCTCCGTCCCGACGCCGGTCGGAATGACCCCGGCGGTTACTGGCAAGAGTTGCCGAACCACCGGTTCATCGTCGAGTACAAAGTGATACGTCTTGCCGAGCTTGACGGCAAAGAAGTTTTTGATAAAGAAAACTTGGGGTTAACGCCGTTTGCGCCGTTGATGAAGCCGCCGTCCGGTATGGATGGTCTGCAATGGGCGATTCAATGCAACGAAAGGACAAAAGCGCTCTCGTTGCCTACAAACATTCGGAGCAATCTTCTGGTGTCGCAATGGATCATGGGCGGTTTGATTCTTCCCAAGCAAGCGATTAGCGGATTTATTTCGGAGGAAATTATGCAAGAATCTTCGTTTTTCGAATACCTTGACGAATACTTTGATGAGACAAGGGGAAAAGAGCATTATCAGCGGGGAGTTCAACAAGGAATCCAACAGGGACGCGAACAAGGAATCCAACAAGGGCGCGAACAAGGAATCCAACAGGGACGCGAACAAGGAATCCAACAAGGACGCGAACAAGGAATCCAACAAGGCGCTGAGCAGGGCGCGCGACAGAACGCGGCCAAAAACCTCTTTGCAGTGCTTGAATCTCGGTTTGACGATGGCGCGGTTCAATCTCTTAGACCCGCGGTAGAAAAAATCCAAGATTTGCAATGTCTTGAAGAGCTGTTTCAAGAGGCTTTACGCGCCGGTTCCTTTGAATCCTTCGCCCGCGTTTTGGGCATGAACGGAAACGAGCAATAAGTTCAGAAGCGCTTCCGCAGTGAACTGCCGGCTTATGCCAATTCCGTAAGTCTTTGGCCCGCCGGCCGGATACGCCAATCCGGACCGAGCGGTCAGGGCCCGTGCCATGTAAAGAAACAAAGCGCCAAACTTGGGGCAACGCCCACCTTCCGCTTGTCCTTCCCCACGAAAACTCCTTGACACCATCCCCTCTCGCCACTATACTATCCACCCATGATTGCGCGGTTCCCCCGCCAAGGCGCATTGACATTATGGTAGGGGCGGGGAGGGATTTCTATCGCACTCACTGTTCGTTCGCTTGATCGTTCCGCATTGGCTGTAACATTTAGATTTTGAAGCAGTATAACTTTTCAGCGATAATCCGTAGGTTGGGTTGAACGGCACATCAAGAACGACCCGTCCACAGGATAACCGCGCCCAGACACCGCTACCGCTAAAAGCCCTCAAACTCGTAGTGAAACCCGACACCGCGACCATTGTATCGGGGAATCCGGCGGGTTTTATGTATCCATCCGGCTTGAGGTATGCGTAGACCAAAAATTGTCACCCTACCCGTCTTCCATCCTTCCTTATGCCAAAAATCGGGACGTTTCCCCTGAGATGACCTGTAAATTGGGTTGAAATTTATCCGCACACTAGTGTACAATACCGGTATGACCTACATAATGGAACCGTCCGAACCCGACTACAAGTCGCTGCGGCACAATCGATACGATGTTGTGGCGAAAGATGCCTTGTGGAAATACCCCGATGACATCTTGCGGGCAGTCTTGGAACGCGACGATTTTACGTTTATTGAACTTTTGGAGAGCGAATTCGCGACAGTTGAGGTCCGCCGTGTGGACGGCCTCATAAAGGCGCGGATCGGTAATGATGACGTTTTGGTTCACATTGAATTTCAGGTGGGCGACAGTTCCCCTCTTGATATGGCGCGGCGCAACGTAGGCTATCTCGGCAGATGCTACGAAAAATACGGTTTGCCCATCCTTTCTCACGTTATCTATCTCCGTCCCGACGCCGGTCGGAATGACCCCGGCGGCTACTGGCAAGAGGTGCCGAACCACCGGTTCATCGTCGAGTACAAAGTGATACGTCTTGCCGAGCTTGAAGGCAAAGAAGTTTTTGATGAAGAACACTTGGGGTTAACGCCGTTTGCGCCGTTGATGAAGCCGCCGGCCGGGATGGATGGTTTGCAATGGGCGATTCACTGCAACGAAAGGACAAAAGCGCTCTCGTTGCCTACAAAAATTCGTAGCAATCTTCTGGTGTCGCAGTGGATCATGGGCGGTTTGATTCTTCCCAAGCAAGCGATTAGCGGATTTATTTCGGAGGAAATCATGCAAGAATCAACGTTTTTCGAATACCTTGACGAATACTTTGATGAGACAAAGGGAAAAGAGCATTATCAGCGGGGAATCCAACAAGGAATCCAACAAGGCGCTGAACAGGGCGCGCGACAAATCGCTGCCAAAAACCTCTTTGCAGTGCTCGAATCTCGGTTTGACGATGGCGCGGTTCAATCCCTTAGACCCGCGGTAGAAAAAATCCAAGATCTGCAAAGTCTTGAAGAGCTGTTTCAAGAAGCTTTGCGCGCCGGTTCCTTTGAATCCTTCGCCCGCGTTTTGGGCATGAACGGAAACGAGCAATAAGTGCGGCATCGCTTCCGCAGGGAATCGCCGGCTTATGCCAATTCCGTAAGTCTTTAGTCCGCCGGTCCGGATACGCCAATCCGGACCGAGCGGTCAGGGCCCGTGCCATGTAAAGAAACAAAGCGCCAAACTTGGGGCAACGCCCACCTTCCGCTCTTCCTTCCCCACGAAAACTCCTTGACAGCATCCCCTCTCGCCACTATACTATCCACCCATGATTGCGCGGTTCGCGCTTCAACGGGGTTGGGGAACCCAACCCCTACGAAGCGTGCGAACGTAGGGGCGGGGAGGGATTTCTATCGCACTCACTGTTCGTTCGCTTGATCCCCGTCCCTTCATGCTGTACGGCACAGATTTCATCGCGCAACGGGTTGGGGGACCCAACCCCTACGAAGCGTGCGAACGTAGGGGCGAGGTTCCCTCGTCCCTTCATGCCGTACGGCACAGGTTCCGTCGCGCAACGGGTTGGGGGACCCAACCCCTACGAGATCAGGTCATCATTTTTGAACTCACGGCATACGGAGTATGCCTACTACCATCCAAATACGGGAGATGTATATGAAAATAAACGTAACTGTTTTGATTTTGGCGGCGCTGATGGCGGCTATCATCGGTTGCGATGAAACGCTGCAACTGGAATGGACCGACACTATCGGGACGCGGGGCGCGGTCTGGTCCGGGATACAGAATCGCGGAACCCTCACCCTAATCAATCCCGGCGCCGGGGCTATTCCGCAGGAAACCGTTAGCGCCGGAGACGCCATGTCCTTCATCCTCACATCAAAGTTGGAGTTGGATACGACGACGTCCAAATTGATTTTGACCACGAAGGGAAAACAGTACGACGCTTCATTGACGCTGATTGAGGCGCCGTTTGTTTTGCCGGGGGTGCGCAACTACCGCGCCTCCTTCACGCCGGAGAATGACTCGCCGAGCGGCGTCTACCACATCTCCGCCGCGTTGTGGGATAGCGCGGGCGCCCGACGACATCTAACGCTCGGCAAGATCAATCTTACGGTTGAAGGGGACACGACGCCGCCTGTCATCACAAACATCGTGGTCACCGCCGACAGCGCTCCCGTACGAGTTGGCGGTGTTGTGACCCTCTCGTTCATCGCGAACGAGCCGCTGGACATCGCGAACACACAGGCGATATTCACAATCGCCGGAGGACAGCATGAACAATCGGTGACGCTAGTACCGAACACCGAATACCAGTATCGGACGACGCTCAACGTCACGGACGCCGTACCGGACGGGACGCTTGAGGAGGTCGTCGTCATCGCGCACGACGCCGCGGGAAACAGCGGGCAGTTCACGAGTTCCGCCGACCTGACAATCGAAAAAGTGGCGCCCCCGCCGCCGGACACGACGCCGCCTGCCATCACGAATATCGTGGTCTCTGCCGACTCCAGTCCTATACGCGTTGGCGGTGTCGTGACCCTCTCGTTCATCTCGAATGAGCCGCTGGACACCGAGAACACACAGGCGATATTCACAATCGCCGGAGGACAACATGAACAAGCGGTCACGCTGGTCCCAAACACCGAATACCAGTATCAAACGACACTCAGCGTAACGGACGCCGTACCGGACGGAACGCTTGAGGAGGTCGTTGTCATCGCGCAAGACCCAGCGGGCAACAGCGGGCGGTTCACGGCTGCCGCCGACCTGACAATCGAGAAAGTGGCGCCTCCGCCGCCGGACACGACGCCTCCCGTGGTCTCGAACATCGCGGTCTCTGCCGACAGCGCTCCCATACGAGTTGGCGGTGTCGTGACCCTCTCTTTCATCTCGAATGAGCCGCTGGACACCGAGAACACACAGGCGATATTCACAATCGCCGGAGAACAGTATGAACAATCGGTGACGCTGATCCCCAACACGGAATACCAATATCAAACGACGCTCGCTGTGACGGACGCGATACCGGATGGAACGCTTGAGGAGGTCGTCGTCATCGCGCAAGACGCCGCGGGAAACAGTGGGCGGTTCACGGGTGCCGCGAATCTGACAATCGAGAAAGTGGCGCCTCCGCCAACCATCATCGCGCTCAGCGCGGTATCGGACAACGCGGACAGCGTTCAGGCAGTGGCGGGCAACACCGTAACCCTCTCATTCACCACCAACAAGCCGATTGTGCCGCAGCAGTCGCGATTAACCTTCACAACCGCAGACGGCACATACGACAGAGTCATCCGAATAACGGCAGGCGCCACCAACCAGTACTTCTCACAGCTGAGCATCACCGATGCAACGGCTGTAGGAGCGCTTCGCGCCTCCATCACCTTGACAGATACCGATGGCAAAACCTCCGGCGCCATCGTCAGGGACACGACGGTAACGATCACTAAGCCGCCGCTGGAGCCGTTAGTGCATCCGGATCCGGAGTTTTGGGATATAAGTAGTGTCAGGGCAGGAGCTCGTTTGGAGAGTTTGAGTGAAGCGATGACCTTTGGTTTGGAGGGGCGGACAGACGAGCAGATAATTGCTCGTTATGAGGATGGACTCCTTGGCGTTGATCTTCTTGAGCCGGGTCTTGACTTCATTCTCTACGATTTATACAGCATTTGTCTCCAAGAGCGTCCGGATAAAGCGGCTGAAGCCGTGCAGGAGGGAGGCATTATTATCCACCCGCTTGCCAAAAACGGTCTCGTGTTTGATTGGATGCATTTGGCATACGGGTATCCCGATGCAAGTAAAGAAGAGCGATTGCTGCTTTTCCGACGGTTGATACGGTTTTGGGGAGTAGACCCGGTATTTGGGGAGAGGAGTGTTAACGGACTTCCGATGGGAACACTTCTGCCTGAGGACTATGTCTATGTCCAACCGCCCGCGAACCCTTTTCTCACCGCCACTGAACGGCAGGTGAGGAAATATCTTGAGCAGATAAGTCAAGAGGTGCGACAACTTTTGATAGAACACCCTGGTTTCCCCGTCATTGAGTTATATAATACAGCTTTAGGGACAGATTACGGCATCTTTGTTGACTTTATCTTTACCGACCTTTGGAATATCTATAAAGAGGAGCAGCCAGCACAAGCAGCCGGCATAGCGGCAGATGACATACCGCTGCACCCCATTACTGGCAACGGATTGCTGGTCGCGTGGCTTGTCTTGCAGTATGATAATCCTGAGAAAAGTAAAGATGAGCGGTTGGTGCTTTTTCGTCAGTTGGCGCGGGGAGGAAAAGTGCAGCCGATCCTTGAGGAGTAGCAATCCGTAGGTTGGGTTGAACGCCCCATCAAGAACGACCCGTCCACAAGATAACCGCGCCCAGACACCGATGCCGCTAAAAGCCCTCAAACTCGTAGTGAAACCCAACACTGCGACCACTGTATTGGCGAATCCGGCGGATTTTATGTGTCCATCCGGTTTGAGGTATGGGTGGACGGAAAATTTTCACCCTCCCGTCTTCCATCCTTCCAAACTTCCTTATGCCAAAAATCAGGCGCGATTCCCCTGAACAAAACTAAATCACCGCTTGCATTTAGTCTAGATCAGTGTTATAATTCTCCCCGTTAAGGTAAACTTGCCCGGATGACCCCACAAACATCTCCTCATAATACTAACGTATCGTCAATCTTTAGGCGCTGTTCTCGATCTTGAAAGACCTATCAGAGCCATTATCAATATACGGCGCGACGTAATGCAGGGAAAGCAAGTCAACAAATGGGAGAATTGGTTGCTGTTTTTCTTTGCGGTAATCTCTCCGCGCGCGTCTGGCAGCGCTTTTTTGGCTTTGCCTGTATTTCTACAATCAATTTGGAGTCATCGGGAATACAGCGTTGAGGCGGTGTAGGCGGAACGGCGGATGTTAGTCAACGCCAAGCAGTGTCGGAAATACGATCCAAACGCCGCGTGATTCCGATCTCGGATGTTCCGTATGAATTTGCCGGTCATGGTGTCCAAAACAGACAGAGCAATCATCGCCGCTTGCGGAACGATGTTCGCGGCATTCTGGATCTACTCCCGCTTGGCGTGGCTCTGGATTTTCTACGTCAACCTGTTGATTACGGCAGTTCTCTTCGGTTACTGCATTTGGAAGGAGCGTGAGACCTCCCGACATTTGGAGCGGAGCGCGATATTTGGCGTTGTGGCGTCACTTACCTACATGCCGTTGGATTGGGGATTCGCCCGGAGCATTGAATTCATTCTTTACTTCCGCCGCGATTTGGCGATAATGCCGGCAGCCCCCTTGTGCGTGGTATTTACGTGGATGATTGCGATTACTGCCGTAATCTACCTTTATCATCGCTTAAATTCCATTTCGGGTCACCCGTTTCTTTCGGCGGGAATCGCCGGAATTGTCGCGTTTGGCGGCGCTGTCGTTCTCGACCAATTCGGGTCGGCGCAATTTCTATGGCACTGGAATTCCACGCCTCTGTCAGGGAGATATGCGGTTGATTTTCCACGGATCGGATCGACTCCCGTTTTTGTGCCTGTCAGCCTGCTCTTGACCTTCATGTTGTCTCCGTATTATTTCTACAAGCGGCAACATACCATTGTCGCCGGTATTCGATGCGGTGTGTTCATGGGGACGATTTTGTTCTGCGGTTTCTCCGTATTTTTGGCGTTCTACCGTTCTACGGGCGTTTAACCGGCAAGCCCTTCCATTGTGCTTGCGGCAAATCCACGGTGGTTCATGTTTCATATTGGGAGTTGCAATGATTAGGTCAACCACAATTCTAGCTGTACGCCGTGACAATCAAATCGCCATCGGAGGAGACGGGCAAGTGACTCTCGGTGACGCGGCGATTAAACACGGCGCCAACAAGATTCGCAGGATTCACGAAGGGAGCGTGCTGATTGGCTTCGCGGGCAGCGCTTCGGACGCGCTTACTTTATATGAGAACCTGGAAGCGAAGTTGGAGCAGTACCGAGGAAATCTTCAGAGAGCGGCGGTTGAGTTGGCGAGGGATTGGCGGAGCGATCGCGTTCTTAGACGGGTTGACGCCTTGATGATTGCCGTGGATGCGCAGGGCGGGTATCTTATTTCCGGGTCTGGCGATGTAATCTCGCCGGATGATGATGTATTGGCTATCGGATCAGGCGGATCCGTCGCCCTCTCCGCAGCCAAGGCTTTATTGAGCTTTTCTTCACTTGCCGCCAAGGACATTGTTCGAGAAGCGTTGAAGATTACGAGCCAGATTTGCATCTACACCAATGACGAGATTACACTTGAATCTATTGAATCCTAACCGCTTTTTGGGCGCGGCGTCCCTTGCCTACAGGGCTTGCAGAAATTGCGTCTTTTGTAGGATCAAACGAGTGGATAGCGAGTGCGATAGAGATCCCCGCGATCTCCAGGTCGCGACCGGTGCGTTCACTGTAGGAGCGATCTCCAGGTCGCGACCTGCTGGCGCTATGTAAGTCCTATTAGAAACAATTATATTACTTAAGAAAGAAAGCGCAATAATACCCAACGCAAAGTATATATGTGGGAGGGGATCAAACGAATGAATAATGAGTGCGATAGAGAATCCTGATAGGAAATCCTACTCGCTATCCGTTCGTTTGATCGATAGAGATTCCATTACGCGTAATGAATCGCCATTTCTTGAGGTTATTAAGGTATTGGATTGCATAAGTCATATTCTTTTTTCAGATGAATTAACCACCAAACCGGAGGGTTATCTTGGATACACGAGAGACATTAACACCGACTAAGACACTGCGTGATTCCTTCACGCCCAAACAGATTGTCACCGAACTTGACAAATACATCATTGGCCAAGCCGAAGCCAAGCGTTCGGTTGCCATTGCGCTCCGTAACCGGGCGCGCCGACAGATGCTTGATGAAGAAATACGAGATGAGGTCGCCCCCAAGAACATTATCATGATCGGTTCAACGGGAGTTGGAAAAACGGAAATAGCGCGTCGATTAGCGAAGTTGGTGGACGCGCCATTTATCAAAGTGGAAGCCTCGAAATATACCGAAGTAGGTTACGTTGGGCGCGACGTGGAGTCGATGATTCGCGATTTGACCGAGCTCGCGGTTAACATGGTGAAAGACGAACAGACTGAATCTGTCAAGGAGCGGGCGCTTGAACAGGTCGAGGAGCGGCTCTTGGACCACATCTACCCGCCGCCAAGGTCAATCCAGAAAAGTCAGACAGACGAATCGGTTGAAGATGGACAACTGGCAGAAAAAGACGATTTTGAGGAGGGAGACCAAGAAACGTCTGAATTTCCGGCCGGATTGCTTGAAATCCCGGAGGCGCCCGCGGAATCGGACGCGGTCCGAAAACAGAGAGAGGAGCGATACCTGAGAACGCGAGAGAAGTTTCGCGCAAAACTTCGCGAGGGCAAACTTGAAGACAAACCTGTTGAGATCAATGTCAAGAATCGCGCCGCGCCCATGATTGAAATCTTCTCGCCCGGCGGAATCGAGGAAATGGACATTAATTTCAAGGATGTATTCAGCGGACTGATGCCCAAGCAGACGAGGAAGCGTCGATTGAGTGTTTCTGAAGCCCGACAAATTTTAATGCAGGAAGAGGCGGAAAAATTAATTGACATGGACACTGTCGTGGGTGAGGCAATTTCACGAGTAGAGGACACCGGGTTGGTCTTTCTTGACGAGATCGATAAAATTGCCGGCAGAGAACAGAAGGCGGGCCCCGATGTTTCTCGAGAAGGCGTCCAACGCGACATTTTGCCGATTATCGAGGGATGCACGGTAGCGACCAAATACGGGATGGTACGCACCGACCATATTTTGTTTATCGCGGCGGGGGCATTTCACATGTCCAAACCGTCGGATCTTATTCCCGAACTGCAAGGGCGTTTCCCGATTCGCGTTGAACTTCAGAGCCTCGGCGAAGGCGACTTTAAGCGCATTCTCACCGAGCCGAAGAATGCGCTGGTCAAACAGTATGTCGCCATGATGCAAACCGAAGATTTGAACATCACGATTGGCGATGACGCCATCAACGAGATATCCGCGCTCGCCTATCGGGTCAACGAAGCGGTTGAAGATATCGGCGCGCGCCGTCTGCACACAATCATGGAAAAACTGTTCGAGGAAATATCCTTTGAAGCCCCGGACCTTGAGGACAAAGATATTGTGGTTGACGCAGAATACGTTAACGGGCAGTTGTCCGACATTGTAAAAGACGAAGACCTCAGCAAATATGTTTTATAATGCGGAGGCTTGAAACGAGTACGGACAACTCCGGAATTATCAGGAATTTCGCGGCGTCGCCAACATCTCGGCAAGGACAGAGATTTTAGGGTAAACCGCATCAATGAAAGGGGGTAGCAATGGGAATACTGGATGGCAAGACCGCGCTGGTGACCGGCGGCGGACGCGGTATCGGCAAGGGTATTGGGTCGGAGCTGGCAAAGGAGGGCGCCGACATAGTTATCGCCGACATTGACCTTGACAACGCCGAAAGCGCCGCAATCGAACTCCGCGATTTGGGACGGGAGGTTACGGTTGTCGAGATGGACATCACGCAAGAAGCGTCCGTGGCGTCGGCGGTTTCGAGCGCGCTTTCCCGACACGCCCAGGTCAACATTTTGGTTAACAACGCAGGCGTCATAGGCGACCATGTGCATGGAGACGAAGTTCGGTTGGAAGGTTGGGACAAGTGTTACGAAGTCAACCTGAGAGGCATCTGGGTTGTGAGCCGCGCGATTATTGGTCACTTCAAAGAGATAGGCGGCGGCAAGATTGTGAACATCGCCTCCGTCGCGGGGCGACACGGCAGCGGCATGCATGCCGACTATTCGGCGTCGAAGGCGGGCGCCATCAGCGTTACGCAATCGCTGGCAAACGAACTTGGACCATTCAACATAAATGTCAACGCAGTCTGTCCGGGCGTGTTATGGACGTCCATGTGGCGGCAACTGGAGGGCATGTATTCGGGCGATGATTCGGTCGAGAATATCGATAAACGGCAAATTTTCGATGGCTTGATTAGAGATCGCTGTCCGCTTGGCAGGGAACAAACGCCGGAGGATGTCGGCATGCTCGTCGCATTTCTATCCTCGGAGCGGTCGCGAAACATCACCGGTCAAGCCATAAATATCGATTGCGGGATGTTAATGAATTGATACTGATTCCGATTCGATATACTGCGCGCTGTCAGAAATTGCGTCTTTTGTAGGAGCGATCTCCTGATCGCGACCTGCGTTCCCCGTAGGATCAAGCGAGTGGATAGCGAGTGCGATAGAAATCCTCGCGGTTTCCAACCGCACCTACCGCCAGACGCTTAAAAGCACGCAATTTTCAGCAGCATGAAGTATACAAGAGCCGTTGGTTTGTAGTAGTGCAATTCATTGCACGTCCCGCATCGGCTGTAACATTTAGATTTTGAATTCGTTAGGACTTACGCACTTCTGTAGGGAACAACGATCGTTGTTCCCTACGGTCTCATGGCTGAGGCCTCTGCTGTAGTTGCCCGATTTATCGGGCGTGGAGAGGCGTGTGGGGCGGTGATAAACCGCCGAACTACAAGGCTTTGAGGGTTCAACTGCGTAAGTCCTATTCGTATGACTGAAGATTGGAGCGCCAATCCCGGTGAGGCGGCTGCCAGCCCACGCAATCGCAACCTACTCGGACCAATCGTCCGGATTAAGCCCCACGGCGCGGGCTTCGTCGCAGATAGTCCCCCATGTGGTTTCGTCAATGGCAATTCCTTCAACCGATTTGCGTTCGGCAGTGCGAAATTCCGGCTCGCCCGGCGCCAAGATCTCCGAGAATCCGGGCGCGGCGCGGCTGGACTTGACGTGTGCGATCAGATCCTCGATTTCCTTGTAATACGTCTCCAAATCGGTGAAATGTTTGATGTTGTAAACGGTAAAGAGGACGCCGTTACTGACCATCTTCGTATCACCCGCCGCGCAACCTTGTCCGCTCAATGCCCCGCCTAAAAGTTCCACAACGAAACTGAGTCCGTATCCCTTGTATGCGACAACGCCGCCCATGGGGAGAATCGCGCCCGGCGGATCCGCCTTGAAATCATGTGGATCCGTGGTCGGGTTCCCTTGATTGTCAATAATCCATCCTTCGGGCACATCCCTCCCCGCATTGATGGCGACTCGGATTTTTCCCTCCGCCACGACCGAGGTTGTCATGTCAACAAGGAGCGGGTTTTCATCACGCCGCGGCGCGGCATAAGCGATCGGGTTGGTCGACAGTCTGCCATCAATGCCGCCGTACGGTGCAATCTGGTAGCCGAGACGCCCGGCGTTGACAAAAACAAGCCCCATCATGTCGGCGCGAGATGCCGTTAAAGCGTAGGCTCCCGCTCGTCCGACGTGGCTCGTATTGCGCAGCGCCACCGTGCTTGTGCCATAACGGCGCGCCTTCTCAATCGCCAGATTCATGGCGAAATTTCCGCCAATTTGGCCGAGCGCGCCTTGGGCATCCACAACGGCGGTACACGGATTTTCGCGGACGACTGCGGGCTTGGCGCGCGGTTTATACGTGCCGTTTCTTATGGCGCGAGCGTACTCGTAATACCGAATGGCGCCGTGCGAATCGTGCCCGAATAGGCTTGATTCAACGAGATGGTCGGTCACCGCTTGCGCGTCTTCCGGTGAGCAACCTGCCGCTTCGAACAGTTCGCAACCGACTTGTCGTAGAGTTTCCGATTGGAGGGTGGGCATAATGATTCCTTTCGATTTGAAGATTGTGGGAAGTCAAATGCGTCTAGGGCATTGCATAATCGTCCGGGTTGTTTTTCCGCCAATTTGGGAGGTAGCCTTCTCCGTGTCCGAATCCGTAAGAGGGGCCAATCTGATTCTCGCTAGACCAAGGCCAAGCTTGTCCGCCGATGAGACGAAATTCATCGCCTTTGCCGCATAACCAATAGAACATGTGCGCCACGTATCGGGCTACGCCGTGCCCGCCGTAATCCGCTGTCCGAAAATCAAATCCCGGTTCCCGCTTCCAATCCCGTGTGGGCGGCGCCGTTCGCCAATAATTATATTTCAGCATGTGGCGCAGCCCTTCTGCCGTGGACTCGCCGCGACGGTGGCGAATGCTCTGGGAATGGATAACAAACGAACCCGCCGGACCTTCGCTTGAAACGCCTTCCTCGGCGATGCCTCGATTTGTTGAGCGAATATGTGAACCGGGCAAAAGCTCTGTTGGCCCCATTTCCGGCGGTGTATCCTGAGGAATGTAGAACACTTCAAGAAAATTGACTTCGGGGCCAAAAATGTGATCCGCGTCGTAGTGCCACTCTTGTGCGGGCATTGGGCACTCGACGCGGTGGTTGCTCACCAGCACCGGTAATCCGACATTCTTTCCGAGCAACGAGCGCAACGCTCCGGCAAGTTTGCGATTCAGCAGGACATGCTCAATGTACCAGTCCTCAAGCAAGATGGAACTCGGTTCGTGTGTATCCCTGATTCGCTCTAAATCGGCGCGCGTCATGCCATCGGGCATGAAACTTGGATTTATAGGCGCATCGCCGTTGAGATAGTCAAATGCCCGCCGGTTGATCTCGTCAGGAACGCCCCCGTCAATTTGCAAATAGCCGTCGCGACAGAACTGCAGTACCTGTGTATCGGTAAGCGTCGGTTCACAATCAAAGGTGCGGTTCACGTTATCGTATTTCATCATTGATTCCCTCACACATCATAAGAATGTTTCACCATTGAAATTTGCCATCTGAGCGAATAGGACGGATGGAAGATTGGAAGAGCTACTACCACCGCATCTCAAGCTAATTCCGAATCTATAAGTTAAACTTCACACCGTTGGAAATTGCGTCTTTTGTAGGATCAAACGAGTGGATAGCGAGTGCGATAGAGATTCCCGCAATCTCCTGATCGCGACATGCGTTCCCCGTAGGATCAAGCGAGTGGATAGCGAGTGCGATAGAAAATCCTACTCACTATCCATTCGCTTGATCGTCTCGGAACGACTACATTTAGATTTTGAATTCGTTTTACAAGAACCGGCAGATTGTAGTTGCTCAATTCATTGAGCGCCTCCGATTGCTTGTAACATTTAGATTTTGAATTCGTATGAGAAACCGAGTTTTCAACAAAAAACTCGGTTTCTTGCAGATATTCTAACCATCGAATTTGTTAACTGTTGAAGAACTTGCTGAACCGTTACGGCATCGATCACGGCGCAGCTTTCCGCTCCGCAACCCCCAGGATTCTTTCCGGGATGGCACGGGTTGCAACCGAGATCCGATTCACTTAGCGCCACAATATGCTCCTCGCCGTAGGGACCGCTCCGATGATGGTTCGTGGAACCGAATATCGCGACCACAGGTGTGCCAACCGCGGCGGCAATGTGCATGGGGCCCGTATCGTTCCCGAGATATACATCGCACGCCTCGATCAGCGCCGCGACCTGGCGTAAACTTTGGTTTCTCACGATAATAGGCTCGCACTCCGCCGAGTCGGCAACTTGGGCTTGCAGCGCGGACTCATGAGGTCCAGCGAACAACAGAATTTGGGCGTTCCATTTGACCAAAAGGAGATTTGCAATTCGGGCAAAATTCGCGGGTTTCCAAAGTTTATAATGCCAATTTCCGCCTGGATGAATGCCTACAATCGGTCGGTTGCGCTTTATGCCGTTTTCGCTCAAGAATTGATCGCGGTCCGCAATCTCCTGATCGGTAAACCGAAGTTGGGGTCGGGCCCCGTCTGTGTCGACGCCACGCCGTCGGAGCGCTTCTAGATAGCGAGCCACGGCATGTATTTCACCGCTTCGCCGCCTCATCCCCCAATTCGCTCCGCCAACGAAGCGTGACCAGAGACTGTCCCGAAGATTTATGACCAAATCGAACTGTTTGCGGCGCAATGAACTGATGAGTCGATATTTTCCCCTCCAGCCGGCATGCTTTCCTTGATTGTCGTAGACGAAAACATGGTCGATGCCCGGATCGCCGGCCAGGAGATTGAAAGCCCGGACGCCGACGAGAAAGGAAATCCGCGCGTCGGGAAAATGACGGCGCAGGGGATTTATTACTGCTGTAGATAGAGTTGCATCGCCGATGAAAGTGAAACTGAAAACCAGGATATTCTTAGTCATTTGTCGGTACCAAGAGATCCGTCATACCGTAACAACTCTCTCGATTAGTTTGACCGCGGTTCCCAAGCCATCTTCCGCGCCGATTTTTTCTCCGAGCGCGGAAGCCTTTTCCGCCATCGATCCGGAAGAAACGGTCTGGCGGATGCGCCGCGCCAACTTTCCGGCAGTCATATCGCAACGGTACAACATTTTCGGCGCAACGCCAAGCGCGCGCAGCCTTTGCGCCCAATACGGCTGATCGGCAAGATGGGGAATCACGATTGAAGGCACGCCCGCGCGGCAAGCCGCCGCCGTAGTTCCAGCGCCGCCGTGATGCACGACACATAGCCCTTGACGAAAAAGGAAATTGTGCGGTACGTATTCGACGAAGCAGATTGATTCCGTCGACTCGGGTAACCGCAAATTGCCCCACCCGGCTTGGATCACCGCGCGTTGACCGCTCAGTTCTGCCGCTTCTACGAGTATTCGAGTCGTTTCGGCGGCTCGCGTGCCGCCCATTGAACCGAACGATATGATAACGGGACGCGCGCCGCTATTCAAGAAATCTTGGAGCGTGGGAGGCGCGTTATAGTCAGACTCGTCAAGAAACCAGGCGCCTGTAAATCTGTGATACTTAGGCAAATCCGATGGAGGCGGACTAATGTGCGGCGAGGCGGCAAGCAGATTGAGTCGCTGTGAATACATGGTTTCCAGTCCCGGTGACTCGCGTTTCTGTCCGCCCACGGAGGTGATGAATTCGTTGAACACCGGGTCAATCCGTGTCCGCACCACCCATTCCGCAACCTTCCATGCAAGACGGTTCAGATGCGGGCCCAGATTGGGTATCGGGTAAGGCGGATTGGCGGCGGTCTTGATGAATCCGGGGCAGTAACTGACGGATAGCCACGGGAGTTCATTCTTGATCGCGGCTTCTTGTCCGGGCACATCGACTGAATGGCAGATCGCGAAATCGTAACCCTCCATGCCTCGCAAGCAGTCTTCATACCACGCATCGGCATTTGCCATGATTCCGTCTCTCACGACTCGGAGCGCCGATTCAAAAGGGTTCTTTATGCGGACCTGATTGTCAATGTTCGCATGAAACTTGTCGAAGTCAAAAGGGACGCCAACAGTGTGAAAGTCAACCCCGACCTTCGCGAATCGGTTTCGATAAAGGCTAGACGCGCATACCCGAATATCATGCCCCGCGGCAACCAACCGTTCTGACAGGGCGAGAAACGGGAAGACATCCCCGGTCGTTCCCCAAGTGCTCAATACGATTCGCATAGCGGTTCCAATTCATCTCGGGTGAAGTCCTATGCCTCGAAACCGATCAAGCGAGTGAATAGCGAGTGCGATAGAGATCCCTTTTTTCTTGAAAACTCGGTTTCTTCCATAGCGGAAAAGCGCCCTAATCTCGATTGTCCATTATTCAATCAGGCTCTTACGCGCAATCTCGTTCCATACCAAATCGACCGGCAATTTTTTCGTGCATTCCCAGCCAATTTTGCACTTATGCGCGCTGCATGGCCAACACGGCATGTCACGCCTTACTATGCTCGCTTTCTCGCTGAGCGGCTCCCAAGCGACGTGGTCGGTCGGACCGAATATTGCCACCATGGGCGCATTAATGGCGGCGGCGATGTGCATTGGGCCAGAGTCGTTGCAGACAACGAGGTTGCAATGTTTCATCAGGGCGGCAAGATTGCGAATCGACTCCGGAGCGTGGGCTATCGACGAATGGGACATTATTTCCCGTATATTCCGCGTCAAGCGCTCTTCGTTGGGACCTCGCAAAACCAGAATTTTGGCGCTGTATTCACTTGCCAACCAATCGGCGAGGCGGGCATAATTTTCGCTGGGCCACTGTTTGTCAAACGAACTCCCGCCGGGGTGGAGACAAACCAGGAAATCATCGGGGTTGATGCCCCAATCCGCAAGTTGCCCTTCGGCATAAGAGATTTCATCCTTCAGCAAGTTGAATACGAGTTGCCGATTGCCTTCTCCCGTGCAGATCAGACGCATCAACTCCAGATTCCGATCTACCTCGTGAACATGCCCTTTCTCGTACTTGCCGCGCCACTTGTGCGTGAACGTCCCCTTTGCGTGCTTGTGGTAGCGTCCCAACCGGTAGCGCGCGCCGGAGAGTAGCGTAACGAAGTTCGACCATGAAGAGGTGCGCATGGCAATAGCGAGATCGAATCTTTCGCGGTTCAGATTGCGGTAGAATCTCAATCGATCGCGCAGTCGCCGCTGTGCACCTTTTCGGTCAAAAACCAAGACTCGATTGACGTGGGGATTGCCGGTTAAAACCGGCGCGTTCAGCGGTTGGGCGAGCACGCAAATCTCCGCGCCGGGGTAATTCTCGCGCAGCAGCGCGATCGCCGGCGTGGAGTTGAGCAAATCGCCGATGCCGTCGTTGCGAATAATCAGGATTTTGTCGATGTTGGGGAGCAAGCGATCGGACATTGGAAACGGACATTCGGGAGGCGCCTAAGAATTGTTAATTCTCAATCATTTGCCGGATGGGTCCGGTCAATACAATTTGAATCGCGTTGATTTTATCATATCACACGGAGGGAGGTTCATCCAGAAAAATCGGAGATTGTTCCTACAGCATTGTCGGGATCGGGAGACCCCCATTGGGATCAAGTTAAGGGATTTCGTCCGCCCCCCACACCGTAGGTGCGGTTTCCAACCGCACCGGCGCCTACGGAAACCAGCGCCATTTAAGGCATTGAATCGGCGCAACCTACGCCTTAAAACGCTTAACTTGATCCCTATGGTCGGGATCGGGAGATCTCTCCTGCAGCGATGTCTGGATTTGGAAAGAGATCCTACAACATCAAAACCTAGATTGATGCACTAAACAGTTGCCATTTCTCAATAACACAAGTGGGTTGATAGCACCCCATTATCCCGCGTCGGAATAATTCTTTCCGCAAGTAACATTCAACTCTTGTCGGCGTCAGTTTTCTCGATCCAGCGGATCGACATGTGGATAGAATGCGATGCATCCAAATTCCCGCGCTCCAGAGGAGCGCAATGTGGAGAATGTTCTACAACTCCGTAGGCGGGGCATCTTGCCCCGCCTACAGTCAATCTGAGCGACATAATTCAAGCGAAACGGGATTAACCGCCAGGGGAATCGCATCTAACTTTTTAGCGATAATCCGTAGGTTGGGTTGAACGGCACATCAAGAACGACCCACCCACAGGATAACCGCGCCCAGATACCGACAAAACTAAAAGCTCCAAAAATTGTAGTGAAACCCAACACTGCGACCATTGTATTTGGGAATCCGGCGGGTATTATGCAACCGTCCGGCTTGAGGTATGCGTGGACGAAAAATTTCCACCCTTCCCGTCTTCCATCCTTCCAATCTTCCTTACGCCAAAAATCAGAAGCGATTCCCCTGATAACCGCCGCGAAATAGAATCCGTTTTCTCGGTCATCCCAAATCCCGTCGCAGTTCTTCTTCCGACGCCAGATCCGCAACTGTGCCGGGCGGGTATTGATACCAGCCCGGATCATCGTAGCTGGCGAGATGTTCGCGGACCTTCAAAATGGTAAACATACCGCCCATGGTGATGTAGCCGAATGGACCGTAAGCGCCGACCATCGGTATGCTGTTCTCCGGCACCGCCATGTGCCCCGATTCCACGTGAATACCGTGATCGCCCATGCCGTGCTCGCCCATGGTCATATAATCGGGAAGAAGCCCGCGGATTTTCCGGTCAAGCCCGTCTTTCTTGATGCCGACCACGTTGGGAAAGTCGTGTCCCATCTGGTTCATGACATGATGCGTCATGTGGCAGTGCATCGCCCAGTCGCCCGGTTCGCTCGCGACAAACTCAATGTCGCGCGTTGTGCCGACAGGAACCAGAGTTGTGGTTTCGGGGCGCTGCGCGGAGTCGGGAATCTGTCCGCCATCGGTTGCGGTTATCTTGAAGAAGTGTCCGTGCAGGTGGATGGGATGGTGGTCCATGGCGCTCAAATTGCCGAGTCGGATCCGCACGCGATCCCCCAATTTGGCAACCAGCGGTTCCGTGCCGGGATAACATTTTGCGTTCATTGTCAGAACGTTGAAATCGGCCATCTCGTTGGGATTGGGCGTCGACATTCCGGGGTCGATTCGCCACTCACTCAACATAATAGCGAAATCACGATCGACCGTGTAATCGGGGTGGGGTTTTCTTGGATGGAAAATCATCATGCCCATCATCCCCATCGCCATCTGAGTCATTTCGTCATGGTGGGAATGGTACATGAATGTACCCGATTGCCGCACGGTCCATTCGTATTTGAATGTCTCGCCCGACTCGATGGCGCGTTGATTCAATCCCCCGACTCCGTCCATCCCGTTCGGCAGAAATACACCGTGCCAATGAACGGTCGTGGGCGCCTTGAGCCGATTTGTAACGTATATCCGAACTCGATCGCCTTCCACGGCTTCGATGGTTGGACCGTGTACTTGTCCGTTGTAGCCCCAGCATTTGGCTTTCAAACCGGGGGCAAACTCGTTGGACACCTCCTCGGCGATAAGGTGGTAAACCTTCACCTGATCCGCAATCTTCCACGGCAGCGAAGCGCCGCTCGGCGTAATCACCGGTCTGTAGTCCTTGTCGGGAACGCCCGGCTCGAGCGTTGGGCGGTTTGCGTCGCCCGCGTACGATTTTTCCCAACGGGTCTCTTTCGCTTCCAACCGCGAAGCGCCCACGGCAACGGCGCCGCCAGCGAGCGCGCTCGTTTTCAGTAAATTTCGTCGGTTCATTTCAATGTCCTCCGTGTCCGTTTGTCAGTGTGGCTTCGGACGAGCCATCGGGTAGCGATTCAGCGTTAGTGAACGATGGATTGAATTCGGTTGCCGATCTCGGCGCTGTCAATCTGCCGGCAAGGATTTGATCCAGCTCGACGCGTGCCACATGGTAGTTGTAGAGTGACTGAAGATATGCTCGTCCAGCGCCGATCTCTTGCTGTTTTGCCAGCAACAGGCGAGGCGTTCCGACCTGCATCGCGTTATATTGCAACTGCATCTGCTCGACGATTTTGCGCCGTAAAGGGAGCATTTCATTCTGATACAACAGCGCGGTTTGTCGAGCGGTAATCAAGCGGCGTCGAGCGGCGCGCACGGCCGCCCGAATCTCGACCGCAAGGGCATGAAACTCTTGTTGGCGTCGCCGCAGTTCCGATTTTGCCGAATCTACCTTCGCCTGATTCCAGTTAAAGAGCGGGATTTCAAATCCGATTGATGGACCGCTTGCCCATTCGCCGGCGACATGCTCTATCTCCATGCCTAAATCCAAACTCGGAACCAACTTTGTCGCTTTGGCAATTCCAAGTCGTTTTCCCATGGCGACTATTTGTTGCCGAGCGAGGGCAAGATCGATACTGTTCTCGATTGCAATCTTCTCAATGCCCTCAAGTTCCATCGGATTCGCGGGAGCGTCCGGCAGCCGCGATGCGACACTCCATGAAACGTCCTCGCCCCAAAGTCCCATTAGCGCGTTGAGTTCTTCACGACTATCCGCCACTTCCAGTTCCGCGGACGCCAAATCTAATTGCGCGTCTCCGCTTAGGCTTCGCTGAAGCAGCAAGTCAAGCTCAAGGATATTCCCGGCGTCGAATAGGCGTTGGGTGAATTCGAGTCCCGTTTTGGTTGCCTCGGCAATCTGCCGAGACATTTCCAGCATCTGTTCCGCGGTTTGCGCGCGGAGGTATGCCAAGCGCGTTCGCGCCGCCAAATCCATAATGGCGGCGGTAACGCGAAGCTTCGCCGCCTCATATTCGGTTTCGGCAATCGATGTTCGCATTCGTGTATGCAGGGCGGAAAGGAAATCTATGCCGACTTCCAACGTGTACTCGTTTACGCTATTGGATGTTGCCGTGGTGGCATGGGAATCGGCGGAATGTCCGAATGTCACGCCCCCGTGAAATCTGGGGTTCGCGGTCAAGCTGGCTTCAACAACCGCCGCTTGACCGATGCCCAACTCCTCGTAGACTGCTTGCAATCGGCGATTGTTTAACAACGCAATCTGTACCGCGGCATCGGCGGTGAGCGGCTCGTTAAGGAGTGTGCGAATAGATTCTGCCGCCTCCTTTTCCATATCCGCGTTGCTGTTCCAGCGTACGGTGTAATCGATGCGGCGCCCCACCTGTTCCTGAACGGCGGATAGATTTGGCTGTTTCGAGGCGCTCGCGCAACCCGACACGACGATTATCACGGCGACGACTAGAGAAATAGAGGGAAGCGCCGGGCGGTGAGTACCCGCCCGGGCGCATTTCGCGTAGTTGAGCATTATTTTTAATCCTCCCCTGTCGTATGCTTATGACTCGGATTGTGTTCGGTCGGTTGCGCATGTTCCCCGTGATGATCGTGATTCGCCTGTTTGTGCTCATGATGCCCATGTTCCGGCGCATCGTGCGATGGTTCTTTGGTTGCAACGGCGGACACTTGAGTTTGCTCGCTGTAACACCGGAGCATTGAACTGCCGAAGTAGGGGTTGCGGGCAGGCGCTCCCTTCTGTAGCCATACTCCCCCCTGCGGCAAATCGGAAGCCATGCCGCAAACATATTTGTAAACCGGCGCTTCATCGCTTGTCGGCGCGCCAATCGGCGTGATGAGATGGCTGACGGATTCGCTGAGCGATCCGTAAACGGTTCTCGCCGTTTTGATGTCAGAAATATCGCCGAGCTTATGACCATGGTCGCGGATTGCCAGAGTGTGGTCTTTGTGAGATTCCCACAACTCCTCCGGAACTTCATTTTCGAGGGTGTGGAAGGCTTCGAGCATCTCATGCGTCTTCGCATTGACATGCTCCATGCTGTCGGATGCCAGTTGGTCGCCGATGCTGAAATAGGCATCCAGCATCGCTGCCAACGCGTCTTGGCTCGCCTCTGACAATGAGACCGTAACATGGCGCTCAATTTCTTCTTCATGCGACGCCATGTCCGGTGTCATAGCCTCCGTTGAGGGTTCAATGGCGGATTGCGGCGCATCCGCATGTGCCGGATGGTCGTGCGAGACGACGAACTCATCGGTCTTCGCGCCGCACCCGATTTGAAACAGAAACGCGGCGAGAAGTCCGAGCGTAAGCGCCGATACAAAGCCCCGCATTGCGAGGGGGCTGGTTTCACTAGTCTTGCGCGGATTGGAAATTCTGAATGACATTGGATACACCTCCGTTTGGGTAAAATAATCGCAAATAGATTAGGGTATTTCGATTCAAAGCGTACGAACATCAATGAATCAATAGATTTTCAGCTTTTCGGGTTCGGAAGAAGTATTGATGCGAAAGCTAGGCGAGGAAAAACGGAGGCGCGCGGGGCGAGATTTGGTGGGATGGCGGATCTGGAACGGGATTCGGATAGGAATTTAGAACGATGGCGGAATGCGTGGAAGAGACGGGAAATGCGAGAAGGGGAATGATTGCGGCAACTAATGGCGAGGACTTGTGTGACGATTGAGAAGAGCGTTGGTGTTCGCTGGCTTTAAGTATTCCGAGATGATCCGGGCAACAGTTGTCTCTTTCTTCATCGGAATGGTCGTCGGGAGTGGTCTCACTTTTCTTCGTGCGGCAGCATGGCGAACTGCTAGAGCGTATCTCGGAGTATTGCGGAACCGAAACCATGGCGTGGCTTTTGGTCTGTTCCGCGGTGGAAGCGCCACAGGTCCGGGTTCCCGGCAAGGAGCACAGAACCGGACAAAGGAAGTAAACCGAAAAAATCGACAGTAAGAGTAGAACAACGGTCGTTTTGGATTTCATGCTTTAATAATTGCCTCGGACTTGTTGGCGAGTTATTTGCGGGTTTCTTATGTGGAGGTCTACGTCTTGAAACCGATCAAACGAGTGAATAACGAGTGCGATAGAGATCCCCAGTGCGCGGCATGTTCCACGCGTAGGCGGGGCATCTTGCCCCGCTTGCCGTTGCCCGAGTGTTACTTGATAGCACCCCATTATCCCGCGGCGGAATAATTCTATCTACAAGTAACATCCAACTCGTGTGGCGTCAAATTTCTCGATCCAGCGGATCGACATGTGGATAGAATACGATAGGTCCAAATTCTCGCGCTCCAGCGGAGCGCAATGTGGAGTGTTGCTTACAGCGACATCGGGACGCCCCTCGAATGCCCGTTTTTCGCTCTATGACTGGCTTTTTGGCGATTTTTCGAGCGAGTGTTACTTGATAGCATCCCATTATCCCGCGACGGAATAATTCTTTCCACAAGTAACATTCATGTCTCCCTCTCGGATCGGCTTTGAAAAACGTTGTCTTTTAGCCCCAGAGGGGCGGCAGGTTTGTAGAAACGTGGATACCCCAAATTCCAAAGCCCCAGCGGGGCGACAGGTGTATACTCGTTTTTCGCTCTATGACTGGCTTTCTGACGATTTCTTGAGCGAGTGTTACTTGGTAGCATCCCATTATCCCGCGGCGGAATAATTCTTTCCACAAGTAACATTCATTCTAGTCGGAGAGCATTTCCTCGATCCAGCGGATCGGCATGTGGATAGAATGTGATGCGCCGAAATTCCCGCGCTCCAGCGGAGCGCAATGTGGAGGATATTCTACAACTCCGTAGGCGGAGCATCTTGCCCCGCTTGCCCGAGTGTCGCTTAAAGCCACATCGGGACGACCCCCGAAGGCTCGTTTTTGGCTCTATGACAGGCTTTCTGAAGATTTTTCGAGCGAGTGTTACTTGATAGCATCCCATTATCCCGCGGCGGAATAATTCTTTCCACAAGTAACATTCATTCTAGTCGGAGAGCATTTCCTCGATCCAGCGGATCGGCATGTGGATAGAATGTGATGCGCCGAAATTCCCGCGCTCCAGCGGAGCGCAATGTGGAGGATATTCTACAACTCCGTAGCCGGGGCATCTTGCCCCGCTTGTCATTGCGCTGTCGCTTACAGCCACATCGGGCCGACGCTTGAATACTCGTTTTTCGCTCTATGACTGGCTTTTTGGCGATTTTTCGAGCGAGTGTTACTTGGTAGCATCCCATTATCCCGCGTCGGAATAATTCTTTCAGCAGGTAACATTCATGTCTCGCTCTCGGATCGGCTTCAAAAAGTGTTGTCTTTTAGCCCCAGCGGGGCGGCAGGTTTGTAGAAACGTGAAGACACCACACTCCAAAGCCCCAGAGGGGCGACAGGTGTATACTCGTTTTTCGCTCTATAACTGGCTTTTTGGCGATTTTCTGAGCGAGTGTTACTTGATAGCATCCCATTATCCCGCGGCGGAATAATTCTTTCCACAAGTAACATTCATTCTAGTCGGAGAGCATTTCCTCGATCCAGCGGATCGACATGTGGATAGAATGCGATGCGTCCGAATTCCCGCGCTCCAGAGGAGCGCAATGTGCGGCATGTTCCACGCGTAGGCGGGGATCAAACGAGTGAATAGCGAGTGCGATAGAGATCCTATCTTGCCCCGCTTGCCATTGCCCGAGTGTCGCTTAAAGCCACATCGGGACGACCCCCGAAGGCTCGTTTTTCGCTCTATGACTGGCTTTCTGACGATTTCTTGAGCGAGTGTTACTTGATAGCAGAAAAGTGTCTACTAACGCTTGAGGGATCACTATCCGTTTCCCCACAATAACGTGATGCAAATCGGAAGCGTTTCCCTTGATTTTACGCCTCTTTTGCGTTGTTTGTCAAATAGTCTTTTGGTACAATGTAGGTTGAAGAGCGCCAAACGGGGATCGCCGCTTGTATAGGCACACCCTCCTCAACCGTTGGTTGCAACGAAATTGTCCGCACGCCGCACGTACGACGCTTGACGACTGTAAGTCATAGGGGAACGCCTGATGAACCTTTACCTCCGATTGATCGGTTACATTCGACCGTATTGGATAAGTTTTGCCTTCTCGCTAGCGGCGATGTTAGTTGTATCGGTCGGGAACCTCATTCCTACGATTATTGCGGGACGGATTTTCATTGATCAGATCATCGCGCATCGGGATGCCAGCCTTTTGCATCGAGTCGCGCTAATCATGATCGGCATCCATCTCGTCAAGGGGGTTGCCATGATGATTGCCGAGTGGCTTTCCCATGAAATCGCGGAGCATATTATCTTCGATATGCGGACGCAAATCTACACGCACCTTCAAAAACTGTCTTACCGTTTCCACAAGGACAACAGCACGGGTGAACTCATGTCGCGGGTCGTGAATGACATTGACGCCCTGCGGGACATGCTGGCGCACAGCCCGAACATGCTTTTCGTGAATCTATTGACGTTTGTCGGCATCGGCGTCTTTCTGTTTGGTGAAAACTGGCAACTTGCGCTCGTTGCGATAGTGCCGGTGCCAATCATCGGGGTTGTCATGGTGAAATTCGGGGTGAAACTCCGCCGAATTTACGATGATGTCCGCGCCAAACTCGGAGATGTAAACGCTCGCTTGCAGGACAACCTTTCCGGTATTTTTGAAATCAAGTCATTTGCTCGCGAACCGTACGAGGCGGCGCGATTTACGGGAGAGTGCGCCGATTACCGCGCCTCGATTATTCGCGGCATCCGTCTATGGATGCGAGTTAGCCCGATCGTCCAGTTTGCGCTTGGCGCGAGTTGGACGGCGATTCTCTGGTACGGCAGTTGGCAAATAATCAACGGTGAAGGTGATATGACCATCGGAAGTCTGTTCATCTTTCTCGGTTTTCTGTGGCGGTTGTTTATCCCGATTGAAATGGTAAGCCACGAGATTGAGCGGCTGCAAAAAGCGCTTGCCGCTGGGGCGCGCATGATAAACCTGCTCAACGTGGAACCCGAGATTCGGGAGAAGCCGCAGGCGGTTAATCGGGAGATTCGCGGTGACATTGGCTTTGAGGATGTCTCCTTCAAGTATACGAACGAAGATGTGTTGCGGGACATAAACTTGAAGATTCGCGCCGGAGAGACCGTCGCGCTCGTTGGTCCGAGCGGTGTCGGCAAAACCACTCTTGTGGGGCTTGTGCCTCGTTTCTACGATGCAAGCGGCGGGCGAGTGTACATTGATGGCGCTGACGTGTGTAGTTGGAAACTTGATGCTTTGCGCCGCCAGATCGGGTTGGTGCCCCAAGAAACGTTTCTCTTTAACGGGACAATCGGAGAGAACATCGCCTACGGCAAGTTGGAAGCTACGCAAGCGGAAGTCGAGAAGGCCGCCATTGCCGCGAACATCTACGATTTCATTATGAGTTTGCCCGAGACGTTTGACACGCGGGTTGGCGAGCGGGGATTGCGGCTCTCCGGCGGTCAGAAACAGCGCGTCTCAATTGCGCGCGCCATTCTCAAAGATCCTCCCATTCTGATTCTCGACGAAGCCACATCGTCCGTCGACACAGAGTCGGAACGCCTCATACAACAGAGTCTAACGGGTCTCCTCCGCGGCCGCACGACGCTAATCATCGCGCATCGGCTTGCAACGATCCGGTCCGCGGACCGAATCATGGTTTTGGAGCATAGTCGGATACTCGAATCCGGAACCCACATCGAGCTAATCGCGCGAGAAGGCTTGTACAGCAGGTTGTACAATTCCCAGTTTGCGGCGGCATAGTGGCGTTCATCGAAACCGATCAAGCGAATGAATAATGAGTGCGATAGAGATCCTTTTTTCCTCAAAACTCGGTTTCTTCCCGGCATCAATGTAGTTCTACGGCATCGGTATAAAGACTTACGCGCTTCTGTAGGGAACAACGATCGTTGTTCCCTACGGTCTCATTGATGGGAGCCTCTGCTGTAGTTGCCCGATTCATCGGGCGTTTTTGACGAGTTAACATTTAGATTTCGAATCCGTATCAGACAACTGCCAAAACGCCCCAATAGCGCCATCCATGTAGAAAACAAACCATTTATACTCCGCGCTGTCAGAAATTGCGTCTTTGTAGGAGCGATCTCCAGGTCGCGACGGTGCGTCCACTGTAGGAGCGATCTCCAGGTCGCGACCCGCTGGTGCTATGAAAGTCCTATTAGAAATAATTTTTACTAAGAAAGAAAGCGCAATTTCACACAACACAAGGTATAATTGAATTGACTAGAATTTTCTAATCCGCGTTTATCCGTGTCCCTATTCTGCTCGGTTGTATGAGATTGAGTGATGCCACATACACTTGGCGCAAGAACCACGCGGGCTGGTTTCAAAAATTGGCTAAGGCATCCTCTTCGGATTCAAAGATTTCCGTCGTTCTGGCGCCGTCGGAGGCTTTTGCGGTTCGCGTCAATCCGATGGTGTTGAATATGCGGCGCACTTGATGGGAGGGGTGAGCGACGCGAAGCACTTGCTCTTTTTCGCGAAGTTTCCATAGCAACTTGACAATAAGCCCAAAACCGCTGCTCGTAATGAAACTCTCCTCGTCAAAGTTCAACAGAATCTTGGGCAAGTTTTGCACTCTTTCCTGTTGATAAGCGGAGATCAGCGCCTCCTCCGACTCTTCCGTGAGATAGCCGCTAACATCGAATATGGCGACCTCACCCGAATATCTAACCGCTATCTGAGACCTTTTTATCACAATGCGTCTCCTTTTGTCTTGAAGTTATCTGATGTATAATTGCTGACAAAAATCCCTATCATGATAGCACAATCGGGGAGAATACGAAACGAAATTATGGAGGCTGTGATTTCGCACGACACCATTGGGATTCAAGTTAAGGGATTTCATCTGCCCCCCACACCGTAGGTGCGGTTTCTAACCGCACCGGTGCTTACGGAAACCGGCGCCATGAGTCATCTTCTGTTGCGCGCCCATCAATGAATGGGTTGGTATTCCATCGCCTATGTCTGCATGAAGACTAACGGTTTAAGGCATTGAATCGGTGCAACCTACGCCTTAAAACGCTTAACTTGATCCCTATGGCTGTGATTTCGTCTGCCCCCCACACCGTAGGTGCGGTTTCTAACCGCACCGGCGCTTACGGAAACCGGCGCCATGAGTCATCTTCTGTTGCGCGCCCATCAATGAATGGGTTGGTATTCCATCGCCTATGTCTGCATGAAGATTAACGGTTTAAGGCATTGAATCGGTGCAACCTACGCCTTAAAACGCTTAACTTGATCCCTATGCTGTGATTTCACACGGCACCAAATTAATCGGAAGAAAGGAAAATAAACTCATGAGAACACAAATGTTTCATTTCGCGCTTTCCGCTTGGATTTGCCTCTGTTTCATCATGCTTGACGGGGTTTCCGTTGCCCAAAGTTATCAGGATTATCAGACGTGGAGTTTACCTGACGGCGCCATCGCCCGATTCGGAAAGGGGCGTATGAGTCAGGGTGACAGGGTAATCGCCTTTTCTCCCGATGGGAGGCTCCTCGCTGTAGTGACGGAGATTGGAGTCTGGCTGTACAGTGTGGAAACAACCCGTGAAAGCGCATTTTTCTCATCGGCATCGCATTTGTTTTTGCAAAATGCTGTGGCATTTTCACCCGATGGCATGAAGTTCGCCGCGATAACGCACGACGCCATCAAATTGTGGGACGTTACGACGCAGACGAATGTTATTACACTTGCGAGAAATGAGGGTTTGGTCTTCTCGTTAGCCTTCTCACCCGATGGCACAATGCTCGCCACGGCAGGAAGCGCTTTGAAACTGTTGGAGGTCGAGACAGGAAAGACTCTCCGCACATTCGTTAGAGATAAACGTTGGATTAACTCCGTAGCCTTTTCATCCGACGGTACAAAACTGGCTACGGGGGCATCGGATAAGACCGTCAAATTGTGGGAAGTCGATACGGGAAAGAATCTTGACACGCTAAGGGGGCATAATAATGAAGTTCAATCTGTCGCGTTTTCGCCCGATGGCACAAAATTGACCTCCGGTTCAATGGACCACACCGTCAAAGTGTGGGATGTGGAAACGGGAAGGAATGTTGACACACTTGGCAGTTCGGCTAGTACATCGACTACCATGCAGGTACTCCGGAGCCTCCTCGGTAGCATTACCAAATCTGGAGGACATACGGGGGAAGTCTCATCCGTGACGTTTTCGCCCGACGGCAAGACAATCGCCTCGTGCGCGTCAGATGGAACCGCCAAGCTATGGCAGGTCGAGACTGGCAAAAACGTCGCCACACTTGTAACACGCGGGTGGCTGTCGAATTCGGTTGCGTTTTCCCCGGATGGGGAGACATTCGCTTGTACATCGGCCGAACATGGAGAAGTCAAGCTGTGGGACGTTGCTACGGAAAAAACTATCGACACAATCACCGGGCATCAGGACTCGGTTGACTTTGTGGCGTTTTCCCCTGATGGCGCGACACTCGCGGCAGCACACGGCGATGAGGTCAGACTGTGGAAAGTGGATACGGGTCGAAAAATCACCTCACTGACGGCGTCTATGAGTTTGGTTTGGTCTGGCGCCTACTCACCTGGCGGCGCACAACTTGCCGTGGGGTTATCGAATGGAAAGATCGAACTTTGGGAGGTTTCCTCGGGAAAAACCGTTGGCACATTTACAGGACATACGGATTCGGTTCACGATGTCGCCTATTCGCATGATGGCACAAGACTCGTCTCGGGATCGGCGGATAAAACCGTTAAACTGTGGGATGTTTCAACAGGAAAAGAAATCGCGACATTCAAGGGACACACAGATGAGGTCAGGTCGGTGGCATTTTCACCCGATGGCGCAACGTTTGTTTCGGGATCAGATGATAAGACCGTCAAACTGTGGGATGTTTCAACAGGAAAAGAAATCACCACATTCAAGGGGCATACGGGAGAAGTTAGGGGCGTCGCATTCTCACCTAACGGTGTAACAATCGCTTCAGCGGGATCCGAAGATAAGTCTGCCAAGCTGTGGAACGTTTCAACCGGGGAGAACATCGCCACGCTAACCGGACATGAAAGTTACGTTAACTCTGTGGCGTTCTCACCCGATGGGACAAAACTCGCATCGGGTTCGATGAACGGCACCGTTAAACTGTGGAAGGTTTCGGCGGGGACAAACATTGCCACGCTCAATGGAGATCATCATTGGGTCAACGATTTGGCGTTTTCACCCGATGGCACAAAACTCGCGTCAGCATCAATTGAAGGGACTATTCTGCTGTGGGATTTGGAGACGGTTGACTGATTATTTGGCTGCGCTAATAGCCCGAATACGGTTTCGGGATCGCCGCCAATGCTTTCTCGCGAATTCGTTCATAAGCGAGCGCCGCGCCGGCGATATTTCCTGCCGCGGGACCAATCTGGAGTTGGGCAATGACCCCGCTTCCGAAGAGGTTTCGGACGGGGGAGAGTTGAAGTTCGTTGTCCAATTGCGGCAGCCCGCAAAGCGTCGGAATTTTGTGTCGTTCAATCAGATTCGACAGAAATCGGTAACGATGAAGGTTGAACCTGTATCCGGTGGCAAGAATAACCGAATCCACATCGTTAATCGTACTCTCTGTGGTTATAACCTTCAAGCGAGAACCCCCGTCAATGTGACGAATTTTGGCGCCTGTCTGAATATGGAACTTTCCGTCTGCGCTTGATTTCGTAAGCGCCTCCGCTATTTCGGGAGTGACGCTCCCTTCACCCCTGGCTCCTTGCACCATCTTCCAGCGTTGCGCCCAATCCGATTCGTTACCGAATTTCCGTAAAGCCTTCGGTCCCAGCCATAGCGGCTCAAAGTCGAATTGTTGAATTTTCAACGCTCTGCGAGCGAGCATGGCGACCTCCACGCCAAGAGCCGTTAAATTTTTCGCCAACGTAGCGGCTGTCAATCCGCCACCCGCGATGACGATTTTGGAGGGGTCAACCCTTTGTATCATTTCGCGCAGATTGAATTCCGATGAGTGCGGGATAGATTCGGGAAAACGGCGTTTGAAAAGGTTCAGGTCAGGCGGTACGTGAGTGCAATCGTCTGAACCGATGGCAAGGATGACGCAAGCGGCGCGAAAGCCTTCGTCATTTTGAGAGATGATACGAAATGGAAACCTGCCGCTCCCTTTGTCCCACCGCAATTCGGCAACGTCGAATTGGCGGCATAGCCCCCCGACCTGCTGTGTCTCAACTTCGTGAAGGCAGAAATCAAGAAAAAGATCTGCGGACGGCTGAGAATAGGGTGGCGCAAGTTCAGCCGTTCGATTCTGCGCGCGCGCATAGTCGACCAACCCCAGCGAATCGCCCCCGATGTGATGTACGACTGAGGAGCGGAGGAATGCCATGCCTTGGCGTTCGGTTTTTCGGCGCCATGACATCAGCGGTTGCGGGTTTCGATCGAGAATGACGAGGTGTTTCGCCGCGGTGGGCGCGTCGCGAAGAATTCGACCGGCGATGGCGCAACCGTGTATTCCGCCGCCGATAATCGCGATTGGGACGTTGCGGTGACTGAGGTTCATCATCGGCTGGGAGAGCTTATACCAATAGGACTTACGCACTTCTGTAGGGAACAACGATCGTTGTTCCCTACGGTCTCATGGATGAGGCCACTGCTGTAGTTGCCCGATTTATCGGGCGTGGAGAGGCGTGTGGGGCGGGTGATAAACCGCCGAACTACAAAACTTTGAGGGGTCAACTGCGTAAGTCCTAACTATACTCCGCGCTGTCAGAAATTGCGTCTTTTCAAACGTCTGGCCGTAGGTGCGGTTTCCAACCGCACCGATATTCCAACATTTGTAGGAGCGATCTCCAGGTCGCGACGTGCGTTCCCCGTAGGTGCGGTTTCCAACCGCACCGGCGCCTACGGAAACCAGCGCCATTTAAGGCATTGAATCGGCGCAACATACGCCTTAAAACGCTTAACTTGATCCTTATGGTTGTAGGGTGGGCACTGCCCACCATCAACGCGGTCTCACGTTGCGCGCCAGGGTAGCCAACCATTTATCCCGAACTAATCGGATTGGTGGGAAGTGCCCACCCTACAATCACTACTGCAAACAATAATCACCGGGAAAGAAAGCGCAATAATACCCAACGCAAAGTATAGATTTTGAAGCGGTATTAGTCCGATTTTGCGCTTGAGCGCATATCGCAGGCAAGCCTAACGTGTATTCGGCGCCGCCAAATCGGCTTCTATCAGTTCAAAACGCTGGCGAATCGGCTGCTCTAGCCCAAAAAACAGGGTGTACTCGTATTTGACAATCCCCACGTTGGGAACGACCCAATACTTTGCTGGCGGTATCTCGGCGGATTGCTCGGTACCACTGTCAAGTTGTTTCCCGACAATCTCTTCTTCTATAACGTAAGCGCCGTAACTGCCGGTGGGCACGGTGACGGGTTCATTCACCCCCACTACGCGGCGAACGACTCGCACAACGGGAGGCGTCCTTTTTTCAAACACTACCCACTCTTTTCCGAGTTTGAGCGGGAAATCCCAAATTATGCGATGAGGCGCGTGTCTCCCATGGAAAATAGGTTTTTCTCCGCCAATGTAAGCGTCATACGCCGCTTCCTTATAAGTGTTTGGCGTTTTCAAGAAATACGTGGCATAGATGGGAACTGCGTTCTTGTAGAATTCATCGGAGTAAAAGTCGTCAGAGAAAAAACGAAAATAAAGGTTATTTGCCGAGAGATGGTCAACAGGCTCTCTGTCAAAACGTTCCGGTTGTCGAGGACGCATCTCGCTGATTGTCATTTGGCGGTGCGTAAAGCCGCCGATGTCACGCGTGTCTTCTATGCGCAATGTAAACTCTCGCTCCGTGTCCAAGGCAACATAGGTCCATGCCGAACCGTTGTTTGTCGGGAAATCAATGGCATGGAGTCCGGTCCTGTCATGCAGTGGCGTATTAACGTCGGCGTGCGGCTGAATGAGGCCATCTTCCCCGCAGCTGACGAGGGAGACAAGCGGCATCAATAGCGCAACGCCTAAAATCGAACGCATGAGAACCGAGCGATGCTTGAGTTTAATCTTCATATTGTCCTAGACCGCTCGTGTCAAAAGAAAGCGCAAAGCGACGCTACGAAACCGAGTTTTTTCCTGAAAACTCGGTTTCTTCCGCAACAGAAAAGCGTCCACCAATCCCGAATCTATAAGTGACAAGAACCGACAGTTTGTAGTTGCTCAATTCATTGAGCGCATTGGGATCAAGTTAAGAAAATTTACGCATTATTTGTCTAATTTCCCGTTGTAAACCCTCAAGCCGGTAGGGGCAAACACGATGTTGCGATTCCTTGATTGTGTAGGTCTTTTAGCCCCAGAGGGGCGGCAGGTTTGTAGAAACGTGAAGACACCACACTCCAAAGCCCCAAAGAGAATCAAACGAGTGGATAGCGAGTGCGATAGAAATCCCACAGGTGGAAAGTTGTGTTAAGCGCTTGCCGAGAGAAAACCGCGTGACTTACGCCCTAAAACGCTTAACTTGATCCCTATGGTTGCTCAATTCATTGAGCGCCTCCGATTGATTGTAACGTTTAGATTTCGAATTCGTATTAGCTACCTCAGGATGCATATTTTCCCCTGATCGGTAAACCCCTTTCCATCCTCAGCGCGAAAAAAGTAAATTCCGCTCTGAATCTTCTCGCCGCGCTGGTTCGTGCAATCCCACTGTGAGGCGGAATCAAGTGTCTTGACAAGGTCGCCGCGCATGTTATAAATCTTCATCTTCATCCCCTTGGGATAGAAATAGATGCAGTCGTCTCTTGAAGCGTAGAGAGGATTCGGCGCGACCGCGATGCTTCGTTCAGCGGATTGCGGCGCGTAGCGGAATGTGCGTCCCTTCAAGATGCGCGTTCCCGTTGCTCCTGATTCGGCGGCGCCCGCGATACGGTAGGAGTAGACGCCTGCGGGCGGAAAGCCGTTCAGCGTCAACGTTCCCGACCATCTCGCATCGGATTTGCGGCTCAGGCTGACAGGATGGGCGGAACCGTCCGGCAAACTTACCGTGAGGCGCGGCGCGGCCGACAAATTTTGTGTTCCGGACACTTCAACGTTCCATTCGCCTATCGGCCCCTCTTGCGTATTGATAAAGAACGCCGGCGCTTGACTGGCGGCGCTAAAAGAGGGTGAAATGCCGTGCGGATCGATACTCGGCTCGCCCATGATTCCGGCGGCGCTGACAGGCACAACGGCGTAGTAGTAACGAGTGTTGTCGATTTCAAAAAACTGGCTATCCGCGTTAATATCTTGGAATACCGTTTTATCCTCGAAGTATACGTCTGTGGCATGCACTCGACCGACAATGTTGATATCGTCCTCGGGTATGCCATCTCCGTCGCGGTCCGCTGCGCCTAGCGCCTCGGCGGCGCTTTGGAAGGGCATATCATCATCGGTATCAATCATGGAGGTGTACCGCTTGCGGACAATCACGACTTCGCGGATATCCGTCAAGTCTTCAATCTCCCACTCTAAACGCACGCCGTTGTCTCCTTGGAAGACTATCGGCGTTGTCAGTTTTCCGCGCGGCGGCGCGCCCGCCATATAACTCACGGAGCCGCCAAAGTAACCGCCGCCGGGAACGATGACCAGTTCCACGTCGGGATGCAAGTTAATCAGCACGAGCACAATCCGTTGGATGTCTCCTCCGAAATCTTTGAATGTAAGTTGTGTTTCCTGGGCGCGTTGATAGGTGAATCCTTCGCGGATTGTCGTTGTTCCATTTCGCCCGTGAACGATGAATTTTGCCCCCCAGCCGCGCAGTCCCGTGAACAGATGTCGGTTTAATTCGTCCTGAATTGCGGATTGATCAGTGGCGTTCAACGGAGCCATATTGATTGGCGCCAAGTCCGCCCCATCAATCTTGACCGCGAATTCACTCATGCCGCCGGGCGGCGGTTCAAAAACGATGTAGCGGGATGAGAAGTGTTCGGGCATCGATTCCGAGTCAAAGTCGGCGCGCAGCGGGTAGGAGCGATGGATGTCGCTGGGGTGAATGGCTACCGGCGGCAGGCGGTGCCCATTAAAATAGTGTTTGCCATCATCGCGATCGTATGTAAAGTAGTTCCATACGGTAAAGGTCTTGAACGCTTCGACGATATTCGATCCGTAATCGATGAAAACCTGAGAGAAATTCGCCAATTCACGGTAACTTCCTTCGGTTGTGTTTGCGTAGAACTGCCTCACGATGTCGGTGTCGAACCGCTCGGTCATATAGAGCGTCCAAATTACCGATCCGTATTCATGATCGAGAATGCGGCTGTCGAGAGAAATATCCGGTTGCAAGAACCAACGTCGCAGTTGGTGAGCGTAGTAGTTATACGCATCCGTTTCGCCTGGTTCATCGGGATCCGGAATGTTGTCACGATCATCTATCCGCCCTCCGTCATACACTATTGATTCAATCCAGGTGGCTGAAGCCTCCATGAACCACGTTGGCATGAACCAGTTGTAAGCGCCCTGAATTCCGTGTAGAAATTCGTGCGCCGAGGTTGTTTGGATAAAGCGGATGCTTTCGGATTTGCCAAAATAGTTGTATAAACGCGAGTTGATGGCGAAATAGGGCCCCAGCGTCGCGACAGTTGAGAGTACGCGCCCGCTATACCAGTCACCCGTCGTGAATCCGAGGGCGGGAAACATAAAGAGGTAAACGTCATATTTGTGATTGCCTCCGTTGTCCTTCACCCAAAAATCGTCAAGGGGTTTTTTGAACCCCATCAACTCCACTTGCACATGGTAAGATCGCTCCATCGCCTCGGCGCAGATTTCGACATAATCCGGGACGCCGTTCATCGGCGCGATATCCTCAAGCGGCGGCGCATGCGGACCGATCTTCGTATAGTGGAGTCGAAAATGCGGCGTGTCAAACTTTCGGGGTAGATGAACCGATGCGTAAGCGCTGCCCGGCTGGCCAGGACGAAGAAATATCCCTTGGAATTCCCGTTGATAGATTGCCGGCAGCCGATCCCAATTCTTGGCGAGTATGGTCAAACTATCCGTGAAGCATTCTTCAATCTCGTCTGCGGTATAACTCGGTTTTGGGTTGATGAGTTTGCGGGCAGACCGGATGGCGCTGAAAACCTCCGCGTCAAGGGAGGCGGCGCGAACGAGAGTAGGAGCCAAAATGGCTAGAATTGACAATATGGATAAATGCAGTTTCAGATTGTGCACCAATACCTCCGATAGAGACAAGAAAGTAGCATTAGATTATGGTAACATCTCCTCCATTTCCTTGTCAAGAGACATGATCTCGGAGCGCAAGGAAATCGCATCTAATACTAATTCGAAATCAATAAGTTACAAGAGCCGTTGGTTTGTAGTAGTGCAATTCATTGCACGTCCCGCGTCGGCTGTAACATGTAGATTTCGAATTCGTACAAGCGCGCTGCACAGACGCATAATCCTGCGTAGGGGTTGGGTTCCCCAACCCGTTGGTCGAGGCAACCTCCCCCTAACATGTAGATTTCGAATTCGTACAAGCGCGCTGCACAGACGCATAATCCTGCGTAGGGGTTGGGTTCCCCAACCCATTGGTCGAGGCAACTTCGCCCCTACGAATGCCGGTACATCTCATACTAATTCTAAATCTATAAGTTACAATCATCGGCGGTTCGTAGTAGTGCAGTTCATTGCACGTCCCGCATCGGCTGTAACATGTAGATTTCGAATTCGTACAAGCGCGCTGCACAGACGCATAATCCTGCGTAGGGGTTGGGTTCCCCAACCCGTTGGGCGAGGCAATCTCCCCCTACGAATGCCGGTACATCTCATACTAATTCTAAATCTAAGTTACAATTATCGGCGGTTCGTAGTAGTGCAATTCATTGCACGTCCCGCATTTGCTGTAACATGTAGATTTCGAATTCGTACAAGCGCGCTGCACAGACGCATAATCCTGCGTAGGGGTTGGGTTCCCCAACCCGTTGGTCGAGGCAACCTCCCCCTACGAATGCCGGTACATCTCATACTAATTCTAAATCTAAGTTACAATTATCGGCGGTTTGTAGTAGTGCAGTTCATTGCACGTCCCGCATTTGCTGTAACATGTAGATTTCGAATTCGTACAAGCGCGCTGCACAGCCGCATAATCCTTCGTAGGGGTTGGGTTCCCCAACCCGTTGGGCGAGGCAACCTCCCCCTACGAATGCCGGTACATCCCATACTAATTCTAAATCTAAGTTACAATTATCGGCGGTTTGTAGTAGTGCAATTCATTGCACGTCCCGCATCGGCTGTAACATGTAGATTTCGAATTCGTACAAGCGCGCTGCACAGCCGCATAATCCTGCGTAGGGGTTGGGTTCCCCAACCCGTTGGGCGAGGCAACCTCCCCCTACGAATGCCGGTACATCTCATACTAATTCTAAATCTAAGTTACAATTATCGGCGGTTTGTAGTAGTGCAATTCATTGCACGTTCCGCATCGGCTGTAACATGTAGATTTCGAATTCGTACATGCGCGCTGCACAGCCGCATAATCCTGCGTAGGGGTTGGGTTCCCCAACCCATTGGTCGAGGCAACTTCGCCCCTACGAATGCCGGTACATTTCATACTAATTCTAAATCTATAAGTTACAATTATCGGCGGTTTGTAGTAGTGCAATTCATTGCACGTCCCGCATCGGCTGTAACATGTAGATTTTGAATTCGTATGATATGGCGGGATGATTATTTGGGCGCCTGACACGTCGGGCAGTAATATGTCGATCGCTGTTTCTGAATGAATCGTTCAATGGGCGTCCCGCAAGAAGGGCACGGATCTCCCGCCCTTCCATAGACGTAGTGTAAATCGCGCGCCTCTCCGACCCCGGAGGAAGATTGGACGTTTTCTACCGTGATCCCGTCGTTCTCATACGCTCGCCGTAGGACAAGGCGGATTGCCTGTCCCAAACGTCGCTTTTCCGCGGATGAAAGTTGGTTTCCGGTTGTATTTGGATTCAGCTTCGCGACAAACAGTATCTCCGACTTGTACATGTTGCCGATGTCGGCGACGACGCGAGAGGAGGTTAGGGATTCCCCCAGCGGCTTGTGCCGACTGACGGGAAGGTCCAAGAGTTGCTCGAATCGCGCTTGAGGAAAGCGCTCCTGCATGCCGTTGATACCGAGGGTTTTGATTCTGGGGACGCCTTCAAGCAGATCCTTTTCGGAGCGATACACCTGAAACCGCCCGAAATTGCGCATGTCGTCAAAGACAGCTCGAATGTCGTCCTCAAAATCCAAAACCACCTTTGCATATTTTGAGGGCATTGACGCGGACGGCTCCGTCGTCGGTTGTTCAACGTTCCACGTCCCGGTCATGCCGAAATGATTCAACGCCGGCAAACTCTCGAACCACCATATCAGGTATTTGCCTCGGCGCTCAAGTTTTTCGAGTATTTTCCCGCGGATTAAACAGAGTCTCTCGTGTTGCTCTTCGTAACGCCGGTATTTCAAAGCCAATGGCGTAAAATTAACTTCCTGCAGGCGTTTGCCTTCAAGAATCAGCAAGTCGTCACGAAGGCGCTCAATTTCGGGACCTTCAGGCATGGTTTTACTCCTTTGCAACCGTTTTACGGTTCAACCGAAACCGATCAAGCGAGCGGATAGCGAGTGCGATAGAAATCCCTTTTTTCCTCAAAACTCGGTTTCTTTCCGGTATCAATGTAATTTTATAGGATCAGCATAACGACTTACGCGCCTCCGTAGGGAACAACGATCGTTGTTCCCTACCCATGACATTCAACTAAAGACTGACAATCATGGCGTCACGTGATTGTAGGAGCGATCTCCAGGCCGCGACTTGTGCTCTTGGTAGCGCCCCATTATCCTCGACGGAATAATTCTTTCCGCAAGTAACATTCAACTGCAACCGTTTTACGGTTCATTATCGGTATAAGGATTTTCGCGCCTCTGTAGGGAACAACGATCGTTGTTCCCTACCCATGACATCCAACTAAAGACTGACAATCATGGCATCACGTGATTGTAGGAGCGATCTCCAGGTCGCGACTTGTGCTCTTGATAGCAAGTCGTCACGAAGGCGCTCAATTTCGGGACCTTCAGGCATGGTTTTGCTCCTTTGCAACCGTTTTACGGTTCAACCGAAACCAAGTTTTTTCTTCAAAACTCGGTTTCTTTCCGGTATCAATGTAATTTTATAGGATCAGCATAACGACCTACGCGCCTCTGTAGGGAACAACGATCGTTGTTCCCTACCCATGACATTCAACTAAAGACTGACAATCATGGCGTCACGTGATTGTAGGAGCGATCTCGAGGTCGCGACTTGTGCTCTTGATAGCGCCCCATTATCCCGCGTCGGAATAACTCTTTCAGCAGGTAACATTCAACTGCAACCGTTTTACGGTTCATTATCGGTATAAGGATTTTCGCGCCTCTGTAGGGAACAACGATCGTTGTTCCCTACCCATGACGGGCAACTAAAGACTGATAATCATGGCATCACGTGATTGTAGGAGCGATCTCGAGGTCGCGACTTGTGCGCTTGATAGCGCCCCATTATCCTCGACGGAATAATTCTTTCAGCAGGTAACATCCAACTCGTGTCGGCGTCAAATTCCTCGATCCAGCGGATTGACATGTGGATAGAATGCGATGCGTCGAAATTCCCGCGCTCCAGCGGAGCGCCATGTGGAGAATGTTCTACAACTCCGTAGGCGGGGCATCTTGCCCCGCATGCCAATGCCCGAGTGTTACTTGATAGCACCCCATTATTCCGCGACGGAATAATTCTTTCCACAAGTAACATCCATGTCTCCCGTTCGGACTGGCTTCAAAAAAATGGGTTTTAGCCCCAGAGGGGCGGCAGGTTTGTAGAACCGTGGACACCCCAAATTCCAAAGCCCCAGAGGATCAAACGAGTGGATAGCGAGTGCGATAGAGATCCCACAGGTGTATACTCATTTTTCGCTCTATGACAGGCTTTTTGACGATTTTTCGACCGAGTGTTACTTGGTAGCGCCCCATTATCCCGCGACGGAATAATTCTTTCCACAAATAGCGCTCGTTTTTCGCATTATCGCATGCTACTATCGTAGGCGGGGCATCTTGCCCCGCATGCCATTGCCCGAGTGTTACTTGATGGAATCAAGCGAATGAATAATGAGTGCGATAGAAATCACAGTTCAGACAATCCGCCCACTCCCCACTGCCTTTACTGGCAACTGACCACAGGCTACTGGCTACTGTCTCCCCCTAAAAAAAATGCAACTTTACCCGACAACGAGTGTATATACGTGAAACTACACACACATAAAGGTAAGATCCCGCAGAATCCAAACCACTCGGACAACTGGAGAGCGACTAAGATGCGCGACCGCGTTACAATTTCATCAAATCCCCTAACAACCACCCGTTTGACCCGGCTGAGCAAAAGGAAACCATGTGCGTCATGCATTTGCGTGCTCGGTCCGTATCGGACGTTGCCCGGCAAGAAATCACGGATCATTTTTGCGAATGTTAACATCTTGTTCACATCCGGACGCGTGAGAAACCGCTTCACCACGGGATCTCGCGACTCGAAAAGATGTGAACGCGCTCCCGAATTCGGCGTTTTGTTCACCTTTTTGTACCTAATGTTGTACCTATATTTGGGTTCATTTTTCACCAAATACCGCAATAACCGCGACAAAAACGGCATCAACCGCTCAAAATCGGCGTTTTGTTCACGTTCTTGCTCCGAATTGTCGCTCCTACAGCCTGTTATTGTGTAGAAGCTGGCAATAAACCGCTCATCTACGAATCTTTGGGCGCTCAACTGCGTAAGCCCCGCTGTAGTATATTATCAAGGTTTTCGCGATGTCAAGCAAATCCGCGGCGAAATCTTCCTGTAAGGAGACGCGGATTCTGCGGATTAACGAACCGCACTATTGAGTTTTCCTTCGGCGCCAAGCCTAATCTTTCAATCCTCCCTGCAATAAATGCTTGTACTAAATGTTATTCTCAGGTATCCTTTGGGTTGACATGCGAGCGAGGATTTCTGACACGGTTTCAAAAACTGAGGGTTACGGCATACGGCGTATGCCCGATACAATTACGCCCGATGAATCGGGCAACTGCAAGCGCTTGACGCGAGTAGCTCGCAGGTTGGGAGTTAATATGAGTTCGACATTCGAGCGACTTGCCGGGAGGGGATTATGGACTTTGCGGTCGATTGGCAGAACGAACTGTGTGTAGCAAAAAATGGTGTGGTTGTTACGGAATTTCCGCAGGCTTCTTTGGTAGGACTGAGAGTGTTGCAAGAGGGCGGCAATGCGGTTGACGCCTCGGTCGCCACTGCCGCCGCGCTGAACGTCATCGGGCTTGGGCGTTGCGGGCTTGGCGGAGACGCCTTCATTCTGGTTTATGAGGGCGCGTCGAAAAAAGTGACCGGAATCAACGGAAGCGGCAGGGCGCCTTACGCCGCCTCGGTGGACTACTACAAAAAACGAGGCATGACGCATATGGCGGAGGATGGCATTCATTCCGTCTCTGTGCCGGGCGCCGTTGACGCTTACGTGGAAGTTCTCGAGCGTTTCGGCACGATGTCACTTAAGGAGCTGCTCCAACCCGCGATAGAATTTGCGGAAGAGGGGCTGTTGATGAGCGCCGGAGACCGCAGATCCTTGGCGGCGGATGGTAAACTCGGGAAGTTCCCCAGTACCGCCAAAATCTTTTGCAAAGACGAAGCGCTTTCAAAACGTGCCGGTGTGCTGGTGAACGCCGACCTGGGGAGGAGCCTCCGCTTGGTTGCCGAAGGAGGACGGGAAGCCTTTTACAAAGGTGAAATCGCTCAAGCAATCGTAGCCTGTTCCGAAGCAAACGGCGGGCTGTTTACGATGGAGGATTTTGAAAAACACACATCGGACGTTTACGATCCGATTCAAACCGATTATCGAGGATATACGGTTTACGAGACGACGCTGCCATCGCAAGGTCACATTGTGCTCGAAGAACTGAACATCATTGAGGGGTATGACCTTGCGGCGATGGAATTCGGCAGCGCCGCTCACTTGCATCATTCCGTTGAAGCCAAAAAACTGGCGTTCGCCGATCGATTGGCGTATTCCGGCGATCCGGAATTTGAAGAGGTGCCTCTAGAGGTCTTATTGTCAAAACCATTCGCCGAGAAGCGCCGGGAAGCGCTCCATCCGAACCGAGCGAATAACGCGCCGACGGCTGGGGACATCTACCGCAATAGCGACACGACATCTCTCGCTGTCGCCGATAAATATGGCAATGCCGTGTCTTTTATCATTAGCCTTTCAAGCCATTTTGGATCCGGGCTGGTCGCCGATGGCACAGGAATCGTCTTGAATGATAGAATCGGATACGCGCAGGGTTTCACGTTCGATGACGGACACCCCAATCAACTTCAACCCGGTAAGCGCACAATGCACACGCTCAATACGTACATTGTTTGCCGCGGAGACGAAGTTTTCTTTATTGGAAACACGCCCGGCGGGTTCATGCAGCCCCAACTGAATTTCCAAGCTGTCACTAACGCGATCGACTTTGGAATGCCTCCGGCATACGCGGTGGATGCGCCAGCGTGGATAAGTTTCCCGGGGGCGTCTCCCTCTCAGGTGGGGCAACCGTTTGTGTTAAGGTTGGATGAACGTTTTGACGATAAAACCGTTCAAGAATTGGAACGATGGGGGCACGTGGTGATACGCGGCGGGATTGGCGGCAGTCGAAAGATGATTATGAAAGATCCGGATTCGGGCATGTTACTGGGCGCCTCTCAAGGTTCAACGCTGTGGTACTAATGCAGGGGAAACGCACCTGATTTTTTGGGTGACAACGGTGCGTAATGCGATAAAATGGAGTTGCAAGCGGAAGGATGGAAGACTGGAAGGATGGAAGGGCTGTAGATTGACACGGCCTTCGATATGGGAGAGGCAATCAAGAATGTCATGATTGTCGGGTCCACGCCGGGGCTTTTCGGTGATTGTCTGAATCACGGATTTTCACAGATTAAGGGATCTTTATCGCACTCATTATTCCTTTAATCTGAGAGAGAAAGGGAGATGTGTACGAATGGAAAATAGAGAACTGCCGGATATGCGTCTCTTTGACGCGATTGCCGCCCGTCGGAGTCACCGAAGCGAGTTTCAAGACGAGCCGATTCGTCCTGAAGATCTGGATCGATTGCTAGAAGCCGCTCGATGGGCGCCATCACCGTTTAACGTTCAACCGTGGGAGTTATTGCTAATCCGCGAAATAGAGGGCAAAATCGCGCTTGCCGATCTCACGGAGAAGTGCGTGGCTGAACAGTTCAAGGATTCCAAATTCCTTGATGACAACCGCCGCTGGATACGACTAACCGACGACGAATGGGAGGCAACCCGCGATGGCGTTCTGCTCGCCGATCATGTCAATCTCCCGCAAACCTTGTCCAAAGATCCGACCAAACTTAATCCCTTGCTCAAGAACGCCAAACATCTGGGTGTGTTGGGACATCTCGGAGCAGGGAAGATGCCTGCGAAGGAAATTTCGAACTTGGTGCGCAGATCGCCATTACTGATTCTAGTTCTGATGAACACCGATAGGCGCCCGCCGGGCGAAGGCGCCGCTCGCTGGATGTGGATCGGCATGGGAGCCATGATCCAGAACTTGCTGTTGGCGGCGACAGCCCTCCAGATTGGCACGCAATTTGTCAGCGCGCCGCTTGAGCGTCAACAGGACCGGCAATCGATCCGCAGTATCTTTGATTTGCCCGTTTCTGTCGAGATTGTCAGCCTCTTGAGGCTTGGATACATCAATCCCGTTGAAGGAAAATCTGTTCGTCTCGGGGCGTCCGCCTTTACGCAATTCGAAAAATACAAGCCTGAAGGTAACGCCAATTCTTGACGCGCGGCGCGGAACGCCGGAATCCGGTTCGGTCATTGCAATTTCTGCTTTAGCGCCAGTTTTTTCCTTTTCAAACGCCGTTTTTGAATGTGGCGAATATGGGTCCTTCGTCTCACTTGTCCACTTTTGCTATGTGCCATAAATTCACCTCCTTTGCATCCGCATAATCTGTATGCGGGGAGATTCAAGTCTATTGTTCGGCAACTTGCAAGCCTAAGTTTGTCAATCTTCTACCAGCGTTTTTGCCAGATAGATTATCTCCGGTTCACACTGCTTTTCGACTTCCGTCATTGCGGTTTCTAATTCTGTCATAGACGTACAGTGCAGCAACAGCCTATTCGGGGTCAACGTAATATACCGTTTGAGGTCCGGTTGCAAGAATTCAATCTGATCGGTCGTATCGCTGACCAACCTGTAACCATCCAACGCTTCGATGACTTGACGAGTCTTCAGGGTATCGGAGTTCTGGTACAGGGCTCTTGCGGGCAACTCTTCGACAGATATATCGGGCACAAACGCTTCTTCTTCTTCTACCTGGTCATCCAAATCTGCCGCTTCATCGGAATCATCGGCGAATACGTCATCAATCTCGTCATCCTGCGCGTCGATCTCGTCGTCCTCGGAGCCGGCGGCGCGCAGATCAGAAATCACATCTTCAACGAACTCGCGCTGGTCATTTTCAGTCAACATTTCGGACTGATTGAGCAGGGCGTCAAGGCTTGCCGAGGTGATTCCCAGAATGAGCGGATGCAACGCGAGGACGTGGGGTTCGGCAATTTCAAAAAGCGATTTTGCCACGAAGGCGATTTCCGCTTTCCTGTGTTGCCCTATCCGATTCAGGCGAGTCTCGCAGGCGCTTAGAGCATGAGTGACTTTGTGAAGGAATTCCGGTGTGAGAAGACGCGGCAACACTTCCTGTCGAAACCGTTCTGCCACCGGGTCGATTTCATCAGTGAATCCGTATAGTAAATCATCATCAAAGTCGTCGCCATCAACGGCGTCCTCTTGGTTTCGGGCATCTAACTCAAGCGCCTCGAGCACACGCGCCTCCATAAGGTCCAAATCAAAGGTTATCGTACGGAACTCCGGTTCGTTCACGAGTTGACGGCTCTGCAAGACCATCTCATGCAGCCGATCCTCATCAGACCTTTCGCCATGAAACCTACGGTGTTTCTGTGTAGCCAAGTGTTTGCGCCGGGACTTTTGCTCCTGTTTTCGTTTCGCCCGTTTTCTCGCAATATTTGCCGATCTGTTCTTTTTTTTCGCCATTTTCCCGATTCAGGAGGTGTGTAGCGCTGAATAATCTTGTACGAATTCCGAATCCGTAAGTTACAAGAACCGGCAGTTTGTAGTTGCTCAATTCATTGAGCGCCTCCGATTGATTGCAACATTTAGATTTTGAAATCGTATTAATTTGAATTATACTGCGAGCTGTCAGAAATTGCGTCTTTTGTAGGAGCGATCTCCAGGTCGCGACATGCGTTCCCCGTAGGTGCGGTTTCCAACCGCACCTACCGCCAGACGTTTGAAAACACGCAATTTTCAGCAGCGTGAAGTATAGATTCTTTCCCCAAATTTTCGAGGCGTCACCGCAACTCAATTAAGTATACAGAAAGCGAAAATGATTGTCAACAAAGTTATACAAGGGAAACGCATCTATTTTTGGGTTGGTGGTGGTAAATGGAGCGTTGAATTGGTGTCGCGAGCGGAAGGATGGAAGATAGGAAGGATGGATTGAATGATCGTGAGCGTATCCAGCGTCCTCCGTTGGGTTTCGCTCTATTTTATGGGGTATTGAGCGCAATCGAGCCCTGAAACCTGAGCGGAACACCGGACATTCTTGGTTGACGGCCGCTCAACCCGACCTACGGATTATCGCTGAAAAATCGGATGCGTTTTCTGTGACAAGTTATGGTTTCAATAGTGGCGGCAATGGCTAGCGGGCAGCGTACACCCTGCTAACGGTTCCACAAATATCCCAATTTGAGCACGACCACGCGGTTCGCCAAACGCAGGCGTTCTCCATCCGTCCGCCATCCCTCATTGTACCCTGCAAAAAAATGGCTCTTGGGACTATATTCCCACCCAAACAGCAGACTCGCCAAATAGTCCTCGGTAAGTTGTATCCGCTTGAACGCAGTGCGCTGGCGAGCCGCTTGCGTGAAGACCCGCAAAAACGAGTTCCGCGTGAACAGATAGGTAGTGCGCAGGGATGCTACCAAGAAGCGTCCATCAATTGCGCGTTGCGAATCCAAGCTGTGCGCGTAGCTCCCGATCAGGTCGATCGTGATGTTGCCGCGTGGTCGAACGGTAGTAGCCAAAGAGGCGCCCCGCTGCAATCCAACGGCCTGTCGCCCGAAATTATAGTAGTCCGAGATGTCTATCCCGAAGCGTCCCGCGATGGGCTTGGCTCGGTTCGTGTCAATACTGACGGCAAAGTAATTCGCGCCAAAGACATCAGTCAACTCAATTTCTCGACTGCGTTCATACACGGCGCGAATACGGCTCAAGAAGGACTCCGTGAAGATTGCCCCGCCGATGAGTTTCATGTCCCAACCGATTAGGTCTTCCGCAAAATCATCTGCCAAGCTCAATCTCGGATAACTGCGCTGCCAGTGCAGGAAGTAATCGTTCGTGTAGAGCGTCCGGGAAACGCCGGCGCCGGCGCCAAAAAACGGTCGCCAATGCGTATTCGTCCGTAGGCTATACGTCGCCTCCGAGTCGAGACGTTGCCAGCCGCGATGCGGCTCCTTGTCGAGAAAGCCTGTCTGGTTCATTTCAAACCGGGGTCCGATGCGTTCCAAGTGCGCCTTGATGTCCCACAGGTAGTCACGCTTGGCAAACTTCAAAATGTAGGCGTTCCCGACAGCATTTTCCTCTGAATCGAGGCTCCGCGCTATCTGACCTGTGGCGTGGTACGTCTTGCCGAGCGCCAAACTCATATCGGCGCCGACAACCCGACTATGGCCGTCGCTGTGTTCCCGATTCGTGAAGAGTACCCCGACGTTTGATCGTTTTAGGACATCGCGCTTCACTCGCACCGCCGAATACCATGCCCGCTCCTTAGACCTTGGCGGTTGTCCTACTTCCAATATATTGAAATCGCCTGTTCGAGCGCCGAGCAAACCGATCGAATAACGGCTGACCTTGCCCGTCATTTTTCCACCCCACAAAATATCGCCGCGACTTCCGATGCGTCGGCTGAAAAATAGCGCGAGCGGTGTCTCAAAGAAACTGTTGCCCTCAACGAAAAACGGACGCTTCTCCGGAAACTGCGTCGGGAATCGGGTGAGATTTATTTCCAACTGATCCGCTTCTACCTGCGCAAAATCCGGGTTCAACGTGAGGTTGGTCTTTAGCGCCCCTGACAAGCTATACTGTAAGTCTATCCCGGCGCCCAACTGTCCGGAGGCGGATTGGACGCGAGTTTTCGAGGCGCCTCCCAGCGCATAAGGGATAATCTCAACGGATTTGCCTGCCTCAATGCCGGACAGTCCGACGAGATGACCGAGGTCCGACATCCGCGTCCTCACTCCGGCTTGCGTCATCTGTTTCCAGATAGTAATCTCGGTCTTCCTGCGGTTTAAGCGTTCAACATCGAACCCCCACACCTGCTCAGTCGTCTCCGGGAAACGAAAATTGGCAAACGGGATTTTGAACTCCGCCGTCCATCCGAGTTCATCGATTCGCGATTCAACCCACCAGATCCCGCGCCAACTTCCGTCAATTCGAGTGTCATCGTAGCGATAGTTGTCATCTTGGATTCCGCTAGGCGTGGCGCCAAACTTATAGCCTGTGCGATGGTCATGGTGGGGATCGATAAAGAAGGATATGAGATCGGAAACGTAGATATTGCCTCGTCGCGTGACACGGCTCACAATCTTGTCGGGTTCGGAATCGTAACACCGAAACGCGACATAGAGGTTGTGGTCATCGTAGACAATATAGGCGACGGTATCATCGGTTGCGGGGGCGCCGCGTTTTGGTTCAAGCTGGATGAACCCGGAGATTGGGGGTGCGGCGCTCCAAGCGGGATCGTCCAGACGACCATCTATTGTCGGAGGCGGGATGGCTTCCAATCGGAATGCTGTAATGACGTGCGATCCCAACCCATCGGTATGACCCCAGAGCAGGGTGGGGAGTAGGAGCAAAGCAAGAATCATCGGTTGTTTCAGGATGCGCGCCGATCGTCGGTCATCAAACCCTGGATGGAATCCCCGCGCCAGCCTTTGATACGAGTTGGAAATTTGGCTCATGTGAAAAGAAAACGCTACGGGGACTTGAGAAACCGGGTAGCGCCGCAGTTAAGTGTGGTAGGTGTCATAAGTACGGAATTACGGTCAAAATTCGAATACGCGCGAATAGCGTCATACGTCTGTGATGCGTTCGAAACCTTGTGATAATCAGGATTTTCCCGATGCGCGTCACGTAACAGAAAAATACAACTTTCCTCGCACGAGAGCCGAGTTTACTACACCGGGCTTAGGTGCAGAGCTACCTTAAGCGCAGAACTACCGAGAAACCGAGTTTTGAAGAAAAAACTCGGTTTCTTGCGCGATCTCTTGGCATAATCGGGGAATCTAAATGTTACAGCCAGTCGCAAAGGAGCGCCTTTTAGACACGCCGCCCTCCGCCCTTCATTTCTCGCGCATTACTTTGACCAACAGAGCCTTCATGCCGTAAAGCCGATTCTCCGACTGCTCAAAGACAATGGAACGCGGATCGTTAATCAAGTCACCCGAAATCTCATATCCCCGATGCGCTGGCAAACAGTGCATAACCAAGGCGTCGTGTCCTTCCATAATCGCCTGATTCAACTGATAAGGTTTCAGCAACTCAATCCGTCGTTGTTTCTCATCTTCAAATTCCGGATTTGCGAAGAACTCCATATCCACCCAAGTGTCCGTATAAACTACATCACTCTCGGCGATAGCGTCTCGCAGGCAATTTGAGGTCTTGCAGAACCCTAGCCGAAGCGCCTCGGCCATCAGCGCTTCGTCAATCGCGGCCGGATTGGTCGTCGGCGCCACAACCGTAATCTCCATGCCAACCTTCATTCCAGCCGCAATGAGCGAGTTGCACACGTTATTGTGAATCCCGACGTAAGTGAGTTTCACTCCCTCAATCCGTCCCAACTTCTCTTGAATGGTCATCAGATCCGCCAATATCTGAGTCGGGTGATAACGATCGCAGCAACCGTTGATAATCGGAACCGACGAGACTTCCGCTGCCTGCCGCACGTCCGCATGTTTCAGCAGACGCGCCAGAATGACATCGACATACGCCGACAGTACACGAATTTCATCCGAGAAGTCTGTCAGGATGAAATTTGTTACCCCCCAATCCAAGAAGAATGCATGTCCGCCCAACTGGGTCATACCAACCTCTGCGGCACAGCGGGTGCGCGTCGACGTCTTCTGAAATAGAAGCGCGAGACTGCGTCCTCGCATCAAGTCTCCATATTTGTCCGGGGAACGTTTAATGTCAATGCTCGTTTCTACTACGTCAAGTATATTTTCTCGCGTCCACTCCTTCAGCGAAATTAGATGCATAAGTTTTCTCCATTTATACTTCACGCGGCTGAAAATTGCGTGTTTTCAAGCGTCTGGCGGTACGTGCGGTTGGAAACCGCGAGGAATTCTATCGCACTCGCTATCCGTTCGTTTGGGGATTTCTATCGCACTCGCTATCCACTCGTTTGATCCTACGGGGAACGCATGTCGCGATCGGGAGATCGCGGGGGTTTCTATTTGCCGGGCTTTATAGCGTATCTACGCGTCTCCGATTTGGCGCTTGATTCGTCTCATCATTTCCATTGTATCACGTTCCCGACCAAAAGCCAAACCAAATACCGACCTCAAGCAGATAAAGCGTGTGTTCTTGAGGCTGCTTATCCGCTCCGTTTCAATCTTCCCGCTCGCTTCGCATACTGTTCCGCCAGATGGAAGATCCAAAATCCGAGCGGGATAGTGATGATGCCCAAGATCAGCAGTAGTAGGAGATTGTTCGCTTGGTCAGCAATTGAGGAATTGTCCAACATTGCCGCCCGGATGGATTTGAGCGCGTATGTCGCTGGCGAGATTCGGGATAACGGTTGCATCCATTCCGGCAATACCTCGATCTCGTAGTAGACACCGGAAATCAGCAAAATGACCGATTGAAGGATGCCCGTCGCCGCTTGACCTTTTTCAGGCGACAACAGCGGAAAGATTGCCGCCATCAAGCCAATTCCTATGAAGGAAAGGCTGGCGACGAGCAGAGCCACCGACATCGCCAACCAATTGGCTTGACTTAGGTCGATATACTCTCTGAAGAAAAGCGGCATCACCGCAAGTACAATCCCCGTTCGCAACAGCCCGTACAGAATAGCGAAAAAACATGTGCCGACTAGATGCGTGATGCGATAAATTGGCGCCATAAATGTGTACTCGATGGTGCCTTCCCAACGCTCCCACGTGATGGCATCACTCACCTCTCTCATCATGATGGAAAGAAACCCCCAAATCAACGCGCCGATTACTAGGTACAGCACATCCTTCGGTGTACCGCGCCCGACCATAATCAATCCAATGGTCAGCGCATTGACGACCGAGTAGGTGAAAAAGAGAATCTCCCAGTTGAGATAGCGTTTGAGAAGATTGAAATTGCGCTCAATGAAAGCGTAAGAGACCACGATTTCCCGTTTGATGTCGATCATCGCTTATTCTTCATCCTCCGTCAAGTCTTTTCCGGTAAGTTGGATGAACACCTCTTCCAACGTAACGTGCTCATTCCGCGTACCGATTCGCGCCTTGAGTTCTTTTGGGGCGCCTTCGGCGATGAACTTGCCGTTATCAATAATGGCGATCTTGTCGCACAACCTTTCCGCTTCGTCCATATCATGTGTCGTCAACAGCACGACCACATCGTTTTCATCGCGAATCTCATTGATGAACCCTTGCACATCGCGCTTGGACTTAGGGTCCAAGCCCGTGGTCGGTTCATCAAGCAGCAAGAGAATAGGCGAGGTAAGAAGGGCTCGCGCGATGGCAACTTTTTGTTGCATCCCGCGGGAGAGGTCCTCCATCATCTCATCCATTCGTGATGAATCAAACCCGAGCCGAATCAGAATCTTTTCCGCTCTTTCGCGCGCGTCGCGCGCCGAAAGACCGTAAAGCCGCGCGGCATACACCAAATTCTCCGCCGAGGACAATCGCTTGAAAAAAGACGCCTCCACGGAAACGCGGTTAATCATCTGCTTGAATTTGGCGCTGTCGTTGATTACATCGTATCCAAAGAAACGAATCTGCCCGCTGTCCGGAAGCAGAAGCGTAGAAATCAATCGAATCAAAGTCGATTTTCCGGAACCGTTCGCGCCGAGGATCCCGTAAATTTCTCCCATGGCAACCTGAAACGAGACGTCGTCAACCGCTTTGATAACCTCCTTCTCCCGTTTTAATTGGTGACGGATTTTCCGAGAAAACGTCAATTTCTCATTTTTTGGGTACGGCTTCTTCCGGTGAAAATGTTTTACGAGTTGGTCAACAATCAAACTGTTTATCATCATTGATACAAAATTCCTTTGGAGGCTGTTTTGAAATAGATAGGACTAACGCAGTCGAATGCTCCTTAATCTCAAGAAATGGCGATTTATCATGCGTAATGCGTAACAAGTGACAGAATCCCAATTGCAGTCATTATTCATGTCCTTTGATCTTACGGGTTGAGGCATCGGCGCGGTTGGAAACCGCGAGGATTTCTATCGCGCTCGCTATCCACTCGTTTGATCCCACGGGGAGCGCGTGTCCCGATCAGGAGATCGCTCCGACTACAAAAGACGCAATTTCTGACAGCGTGAAGTATAGAACCGGTTTGAATAGTAGACAATCGGGATTAGTGAACGCTTTTCTGTTGTGCAAGAAATTCGAGTTTTCAGGAAAAAACTCGGTTTCTTGGATGCGTTTCCCTCGTTACTATTTTTTCACTTGACAGATAAATAACAAAGTATGTATAATTGATTAGAATCGCATTTATAGTGCGAATCAGAGAATATCGACAATAACCCAAGGAGGATAAGATGGCTGACAGATTATCGAAACAAGATGTCATCAGCAGTGTTGCCGACGCAACAGGTTTGACCAAAAAAGATGCAAGCGGCGCGGTTGACGCCGTTGTCAACACCATTAAAAACGCCCTCGCTGAAGGAAACTCGGTTGGGCTAATAGGGTTTGGCACTTTTGAGGTGAAGACCAGAGCCGCTCGGAAAGGGCTTAACCCGCGAACAAAGGAAGAACTTGATATTCCAGAAAAGAATGTCCCTTCCTTCAAGGCAGGCAAAGAGCTAAAAGACGCGGTCTTGTAATGCTCAATCACTAGTGTCCGGGGCTTGGACGCCTTGTCTTGTCGAGGGGTTTTCCCGCGCAAATTGAGGCGTCCAGTATCCTGCTTAGCTTGATTCACAAGGTGTAAACCTTAATCTCGATCAAATCATTAATATCCTGAAACAATCACGCAGTGTTGATAAAGCGGGCGTGATTTCACTTATCCCATCATTATACTTCCATCCAATCCCTCATTTCAAGCGAATCCTTTGATGATTCAGGCTCTTTGTCTGCCAGAATCGTCTTCAGTTTGCTTTGACAGGTCGCAAAGGCAGCCATGAACCGGGCGTTTTTTATGCGCGGCACATGATAACCGATTGGAATCGGAAAGGCGCGGATGTCAAGAAGGTGAAACATACCTATTTGTCACCGGGGTGGGAAGAACACAAATTCGTAGACGCCCGATGAATCGGGCAATTGCGGATTCAATCTTAAGTTTGATTCTTCATCATTCGGTCGATCCGAATGCATCGCTTGTCATCATGTAGGGTTACGGCATACGGAGTATGCCTACTACCATGAGGCCCGATGAATCGGGCAACTACAATCACCTGATGCGTGTAACTAATTGATTAGGAATTAGTATAAGCGCTTACCTCGGAACATTCCGTTGAAGCGCCTGGATGGCAGCCGAATACAAATCGCGTTGTTACGCGCAGCGGGTGTGGTCCAGAGGGCGCGGCGCGTTCCGGCCACGGTAATCAAATCTGACAGCATAGCAGGAGGTCGTTGATGCTAATTCGAGCTCGAGCCCCCGTTCGCATCGACTTTGCCGGTGGCTGGACTGATGTCGCCTTGTTTACAGAGGAATCCAAAGGGCAAGTTGTAAACGCGGCAATCAATATCTATTCCTTCGCTACGATTAAGTGCGATGACAGTCAACTCGAGCGCGGCTTGACAGAGCGACAACCGTCTTCGGAGAATGGCATTCGACTCTACTCCGCGGATTTTGATGTCCTCATTGAAAAGCCGGATGTGACTCAACTTCAATATGATGGCAACATTGACCTCGTGAAGGCGGCAGTCCGCAAGATGTTGGCAAAAGAAAATGGATTCAGCCTTTCCACCCAGTCAATTGCGCCACCGGAAAGCGGACTCGGGACATCGGCGGCGATGGGCGTCGCATTAGCGGGCGTACTCGGCGCGTTCAAAGATTCACTCTTGTTACCCTACGAATGCGCCGAATTGGCGAGTTCAATTGAACGTCACGAATTAGGAATTCTCGGCGGGAAGCAAGATCACTATGCCAGCGCTATCGGCGGAATCAATTTCATGGAGTTTATGGGCGAAGAAGTCAAGACATCCGGTTTGCGAATCGCGCCGGAGATTCTTTGCGAACTTGAGAAGAATCTGGTGTTATGTTACTCGGGGAAATCTCGCCCATCGGGAAATATCCATCAAAATGTGACGGATGCGTACGTGAATAAAGAGGAAAAAACACGAACAGCGCTGAGGAACATGAAGGAGATAGCGCGGTCCGCCAAAAACGCGCTTCTGAGCGGCGATTTGTCAGATTTCGGCAAACTGTTAAATGAGAATTGGGCAAATCAGAAGACACTTCACCCTTCCGTGACGAATGAGCATATCGAGAGTCTTTTCGACACTGTTCTAAGTCACGGCGCCATCGGTGGAAAAGCGTGCGGCGCAGGCGGAGGCGGGTGCTTGGTGTTCTATTGCGAGCCGGATCAGGAACATCGCGTCCGTCAAAACCTTGAAGCGTCGGGCGCGAAAATTATTGACTTCAACTTTGACTTTGACGGGCTGCAAACTTGGCGAGCCCCATAAAGCCGAGCGCTCCTATCTTTCTGCCTGAATCGTCGTCAACATCGGAGACCCACGCGTGAAAGAAAACAATCAGGTTAATAGCCTAGACACAGACTTGGAAGCCGCCGAATTCCTCAGCCAGGCTCACAAGAGAATCTTGGCGGAGTTGAAGAAGCAGATTGTCGGTCAGCAGAGCGTCATTGATGAACTCTTAATCTCCCTGTTTTCCCAAGGGCATTGTCTGCTTGTCGGCGTGCCCGGACTGGCAAAGACGTTGTTGGTAAACAGTCTCGCACGGATTCTGGATCTTGAATTCAATCGCATCCAGTTTACACCCGATTTGATGCCTTCCGACATCATCGGTACGGACATTATCCAAGAGGACATCGAAACCGGAAGGCGATCTTTTCGCTTTATCAAGGGGCCTGTTTTCTCAAACATCGTGCTTGCGGATGAGATCAATCGCACGCCTCCAAAAACGCAAGCCGCGCTATTGCAGGCGATGCAGGAGTACAAAGTATCTGCCGGCGGATCGACATACGGTTTGGCGCTTCCCTTCTTCGTGTTGGCTACCCAGAACCCGATAGAACAGGAGGGGACATATCCACTCCCGGAAGCGCAGCTGGATCGCTTTATGTTTAACGTTCATATCGACTATCCGGACAAAGACGATGAAAAGGAGATTGTCATGGCGACGACCTCCGCCTACGATCCGGAGTTGGAGCATGTACTGACTGGCGAGGAAATTTTGCGCTTGCAGAAAATCGTGCGCAAAGTGCCGATTGCGGAGTCGATTGTGAACTACGCGGTCGAATTGAGTCGAAACTCCCGACCCGACGCGCCGGGCGCGCTTAAGGAAATTAAGGACTGGGTAAATTGGGGGGCGGGGCCACGCGCCTCGCAGTACCTTGTTTTGGGCGGCAAAGCGCGCGCGATTATGCATGGCCGCTATCATGTCACCTACGACGATATAAAGGCGGTCGCAAAACCTGTCCTCCGCCATCGGATTCTTACAAATTTCAACGCCGAAGCCGACGGAATCACAAGCCTTGACATTATAAATCGCCTATTGGAATCTACGACACCTCCAGACCCTTGAGCAGAAAAAGCAAATACTTTCTGTCTTTACGAGGTGCGTCTCCGCACTAACCTACCCTTTTTATGAACCTCGTCTAATTCTATTGAAAGTCACAATTATCGGCACCGGTTACGTCGGACTAACAACCTGCCTCGCAATGGCTTACCTAAAGCACGACGTTATAGGCGTGGACAAGGATCCAGACAAGATCAGTCTGCTACGTCAAGGTGTTAGTCCAATCCACGAAACCGGCATCCAATCGCTTCTGGATCAAACGACCGAGAGCATCTGTTTTACCGATGACCTGACCAACGCGGTCGCCGACTCGGAAGTCATTATGATTGCTGTCGGCACTCCGCCCAAGGGGGATGGTGAAGCGGATACGCGGTATGTGGAGGAGGCGGCTCGGGAAGTCGCTTGCGGGCTGGAACGGAATCGGCAGTATGTTATCGTTATAAAGTCAACCGTTCCGATCGGCACCAATCGCCGCATTGCCCATTTGGTAGATTCTGCGCTTCAGGAGCGCGATGTGAAGACTGATGTCTACTTCGCGTCCAACCCGGAGTTCTTGCAGGAGGGTCTCGCATTACGCGGGACATTTTACCCGGATCGCGTCGTTGTCGGCGCGGATCGACTTGAGGCGGTTGACGCTATACGCCGGCTGCATAAGCCAATCCTTGAGCGTACTTTTGAACCTCTCAGTTTCTTGGAAGCCCCAGACAATGACAATCTACCTCCATTAATCTCAACGGACGCGACAAATGCCGAAATGATAAAATACGCGGCTAACACCTTCTTGGCGCTCAAAATTAGTTTCATCAACGAGATTGCCGGGCTTTGTGAGCGAGTTGAAGCCGATGTGACGGAGGTAGCGCGCGGCGTCGGGCTAGATTCGCGTATCTCTCATCGCTTCCTCAAAGCCGGCGTTGGATGGGGGGGCAGCTGTTTCCCAAAGGACACCGACGCGCTGCTAAGGGTGGCTTCGGAATACGGTTATTCGATGCCGATTGTTGAGGCCGCGCGCGAAATCAATCAGCGGCAACGTACGTTAATTATTGAAAAACTACAACACGCCCTTAAAATCCTACGAGGACGGACAATAGGAATCTTGGGATTAGCTTTCAAGCCCAATACGGACGATGTTCGCGGATCACCCGCATTGGAGATAATTCAACTGCTTGACGAGCAGGGGGCTTATGTACGGGCGCACGACCCCGTGGCGATTCCGTTCGCACGCCAAAGTCTCGAGGGCATTGAGGTAGAATTTGTAGAGGACGCGTACGCGGTGTCCGACGACGCGGACGCCGTGGCGCTCGTAACCGATTGGTCCGAATACCAAGAGCTTGACCTTCACGTGTTGGCGAAGCCGATGAACACACCCATTCTAATTGATGGGCGCAACGTCTATTCTCCAGAACAAGCCCGCGAGGCTGGGTTTCGGTACATGGGAATTGGTCGAGGGTGACGCGCCTTGTACGATCTCATTTTCGAATTCGCGCACAATATCCTCTATTTCTTGGGGCTTATACCGCGCTACGGCGAGCATAAGTCGCGACCTCAAGATCGCTCCTACAGCGTTTGAGGAATCGGTGCGATTGGAAACCGCGGGAATCCCTATCGCACTCGCTATTCACTCGTTTGATCCCGCGAAAGGCGCAATTTCCGACAGCGCGGCGTATGCTTGCAGAATGAACTGTTCGCCCGGGATAATGGGACGCTACAAATCTCCTCCCGCGCAAACAAATTTGGCTTGAAACAGCCCCGACAGTTTTGATACACTAACAACCGGTGTCCGAGCGCCCTGATGGCAGGAGCGCCACAGGTTTTAACGCATTTCTGTTCAGTGGGAAGACGCGCCCATGCGCTAGATTGGAGGTATACTTCGGATGAAACGTCAATTTTGCATACCGTTGCTAGTTTTGTGCTGCTTCATAGCAGGCTGCAAAGCCGGCTTTATGAGCGCCCTTGTGGCGCCGCAACAGTGGAGCGAAAATTACGTGTTGCTTGAAGGAGCGACGTGCTCCGTACCTGCAATGGCTGATGGCAATTTGGAAACCGTTGGCACAGCGAACCGACATTGGATTGTTATCACCCTGCCAACGCGCAAGCCAATTCACCGTATAGTCATTCGAGAGACAAATATTGAGGATTTGATTATCTATGAAAGTGTCGGCGGAGAGGGGGAGTGGAAAAGAATCGACAAGATTAACAATAACCGTAAATCAACGATTGACATGCGAGTCAGCGTGGTGACCGACGGCATCCGATTCAAGATTGGAGAAACCTCTGACGATAAACGGCTTGCGGGAGAATTTTCCTACCAAGAAAACAGGTTAAGAAACCGACAAGTCAAACGCGGCTACCCTACCGCACAAGAGATTGAACTCTACGGGTTTGTGCAAAAAAAAGCCTCCAACGGCGAATAAATCCTCAAGCCAAGAAACTGAATGCGCCAAGGTTTGAGTGCATTGAAGGTTAACTGCCACCTTGGGCTCGGCGCTTCGCTTTCAACAACCGTCCCACGCTTCCCTCGCCTTGAAACGGCGCTGAAGCGTCAACTTCCTTTGTCAATAAAGGATTCTTGGCAATAACGGGCTGGGGTATTGGCGCTACTGTCGTTACTCCAGCCAATTCGGCTTTTCGGGCGCTCAATCGACTCATTGATCGGGTTGACTCGCCTTTCCCGCTAACACGAAGCGTCGCCATTTGCTCTTTAAGTTGCGCGAAATAACCGCTCGCCACGCTAAATCGGCGAAGAATCATCTCAAGCACAAAGATAAGAATGCCCGCGAGTAGAAGTATATGCGAGAGTGATTTGGAGGTTTCGACAGCGCTACCGGTATGTTTTGCAATTTGCTTGGCTGTCGGTTCGTAAATGCCATTCGTGCGGCTGGCGATCGCCCCCAGTAGCTGATGGTTAGTTTCAAACTCGCCGTATTCCGTAGGGTATGAAACCGCGAAACTCGCTTGTCTTGATCCGTTAACGAGACCGTCTCGCTTCATCTGGGCGGTGATCAAATAAACGCCGGGCGTCCCGATAGAGAATTCCCCGCTGAAGCGTGTCGGCGTTTCCCGATGCATGTCGACGATTCTCCCCGCTCCTTCCGGAGGCGCGACGCGAACATCGTACGTCTGAACACCAGAGGTAGTTTCGGCGTTGGCGATATCGATTACTACCTTGCCGACACCGCCGCGGTAAGAAACATTAAGGTCGAAATCCCTACTGTCGCCATGAACGGGCGCCGCCCAATTGACCACTTGCCCCCAAAACTTGCCAAACCGCTCCCATTCTATCCACTCCGCCGCCCAGCCGGGTTCCACATCGGAGGTGAAGGCGACGGATTTGCCGAAACCGTAATCCCATGCGGCGAGAATCGGGCGCTCTTGGGGAGAACGGATATAAACTTGAGCGTATTCCTTTTCCGAGGTTGCGATATAACCGTGCAGCCGTGGAAGCTGGTCAATGCCCGCCATGATTGCCGAGCCCTTCTCGCTAATTATCGGTTGAAATGCCTCCTGAATCATGTATTTTTGGGTTTGCCTGACCTCATCCGCCAGTATCTTCGGCAATTGATTCACATTGCGAACGGCCACGTAGTTTCCTCCTCCCCGCTCCGCAATCGCTTGCATCAGCTCCTGCGCGGCATCGCCGATAGCAATCGTCGTCACATAGATTTTGTCAGCGGCTATCCGTTCCGCGAGTGTGTCAAAATCCCCGTCAGACCGACCATCGGATAAAAGAATAAGATGTTTCTGTTTGGCATCGACCGTCTTGAGTTTTTCATAGGCTCGTTTGAGCGCCGGATACATTTTTGTGCCGCCGCTGGGCGCTAGTCCCCCAACTTCGCGGATAATTTTCTCATGATCCGTTGTGGGTGAGATGTCCACTCCGATCTTGGCGGCAAAACCGATTACCCCCGTCTTGTCCTCCTCATCAAGTTCGCGCACTCCGGCTCGAATGCCTTCAATCGCCAACTGAATCTTCTGATCGGCTCCGACGTAATTTGCCATGCTGCCGGACGTATCAATAACGAACATCAGCGCCAAGGATTCTTTACGCTGCTTAGGTGTCATGTCAACCGGCAAAACTCGCTCAAGGGCGGTGCCGTGATAGCCGCCCATGCCGAATGCGTGATCCCCGCCAATCACGACCAATCCCTTTCCGAGATCGCGGACATAACTCTCAATCAGATCCATCTGGGAACTTGAAAGATCATCGGCTGAAACGTTATTCAGGATTACAGCCGCACTGCTTTGCAAATCGGCTAACTCTGTCGCGAATTCATGCGGCGAGGCAACATCCACCACAAAACCGCTTGATTCAAGTACCTGCACCAGCGCGTCGGTCTGTCCCGAATCACCTTTTATATACAGCGCCTGAGGATGACCACTCACACTGACATAGCCGTAAGCCTCGTTGTTTTCGAGGATGGCATCGTGCACCGAGATCTTGAATTGGTACGTATAGCTCCCTTGTTCGTCGATTCGTTGGTCGGGCATTCTGATTTCCTGTTTTCCCGGTTTCAGCGTAATTGAGCGGGGATCGGAAACCGGAGCGCCGTCACGATGCAGATGAATCTCCACCGGCTTGACCGCCGCGCTTTCGACAATCGCATGCACGGCAAAAGTTTGACCGGATATCACATGTGAAGGTAAACGCACGTCGCGTACCCAGACCTCATCGGTTCGCTCGGAATTTAGTGGTATCGTGAAGATTTCAACCCCGCCAGCCCTCGCGAGGTCCAGGAGGGGACTCCAGATTGCCGGCATTCTGCAATCCGTCGCTCAGCAACACGATTCGCTTTTGTCGATCATCCGGCAGAATGCGCATGGCTAAATGGAGCGCCGCCGCCGTGTCCGTCGCGTCAGAATCAATGGCGGCTCCCGACAGGATTTCGGGCGCAACATCAGGCTGCTCCATCTTCGGACGCATGGGAGCGCTCACCGTTGCCTGCGCGGCAAACGAGATGACGCTGCACAGGTCGGTCGGCGCCAATTCATCAATCGCCGAATTTATCAGGTCAATTCCTCGATGTTGTTCTCCTGTCGGAACGCTCTCGGAAACATCCAAGAGAAAGGCGACAGCGAGAACCTCTTCGCGGTGATTCCGGTGCATCCCCGCGAGCGCCAGAACAAAACACAGTACGGCAATCGTTCGCAGAGTTAACGTGGTCGATTTTCGCCATCGCGACGCTTCGACTCGGGTGGTGCGATGGATAATCAGTAGCAACGGAATGCTGATGAACAACAGCAAGAATAGGGGGGTATCAAGGTGAGCCATTGTAAAAGGTATGGGCAATTGTCAAATCAATGCTTCTCGAACGTAGGAGGGAATTCCGATTCCCGACAATACGGCGCGATTTGAAAATAGCTATTAAATCGAGATCTTTATCGATTAATCGCGCCGACCTACTCTATCCCACATGGAAAATCGGTCGGGCAAACTCAAAACATGCGTTCTCCGGGAAGCTCCGATGCCTGCCGAATCCAACTCGCCAATAACTCTCCGTCGAGTTGATCATCTTCGTGGATGTGAAAGTAGCGCACGTCTTCATGCTTGGATTCGACGGGCGGGACAGGACGCAGCGACGCTCCGTTAAGAAAAGTGACCTTGATGTACTTCGTGAAGCAATGGAACGAAAGAAACCAGCCCTGATTCTCAATGCCATAGAAGGGCGAGTTCCACCTCACGGCCTTACGCACTTCGGGTACGGTGCGGGCTATAAGTGTGTCGAGGCTGCGTCCGACATTGTGTTTCCAGCCCGGCAGGGCGACGATGTAGGCTTGTACAGGCGCGTCCCCGTCGCCCTTTGGAATTTGCGGGTTGCCACCGGAGAGAAGTTTCGGTTTAGCTCCGTTTTTCATAACGATGATTCACCTTAATAAAGATTCTTGCTGAAAACCAGTCCGAATGAATATAACTCGCGTTTTTGCGAATTGCTTGCATAATTTTGCACAAGGCTCTACCTGTTTCAGAGGAACGGAGTGGTTAATGAGGACGATAAAGATTTTGATAGCAAGTCTTGATAGTAAATCTCGTGCGATAGAGATCTCACAGAATTCCCTCCCCGATTCCCGACAATTCAACGCAATTCGAAAAAAGACTTTTACGCTGAGATCGCTATCAATCGATCGACCAAACCGGATTGTACTGAAGGAGAGTGTTATGCAAATGGGCGAGAAACTGGGGACAGGGTTATGAGGGAACGTTTTGCAACGCTTCGACTTTTTCGCGCAGTTTTTGGATTTCGGCTCTGGTTTGTTTCCAGTCCCTGTCCCTATAGGCAATGATGATTTGGGGGACTGCAACGATGGCAGCTACTACGCCAATGAACCCGATCATCATGAGCCGCATATCCCCAAGTCTTTTATCCACGCCATCAATTCTGGTATTCACGGCGTCTATTCTGGTATTCACAGCGTCAATTCTGGTATTCACGGCGTCTATTCTCGCACTCAGGCTTTTATCTAAGCCATCAATCCTTGAATTCACGGCGTCAATTTTAAGGTCGATATACTCCCTCGTGCGCTTTTCGGACGCCTCGATTTCTTCCCGAATGATAGTACGCAGATCCTCCCCCGTCAGTTCGCCAATGGCTGGCGATGTCAGAAGTAGTAGGGATAGCATGGTAATGAACTTCATCAGTAATCTTCTTTCTTCAAGCACGACCAACACACTATAAACGCGATATGTCGAACTCAAATAACCAAACCCGACTGCACTGAAGGAATTGTGCGGCAACGGGGAAGAATCCGGGGATGGCGCTATGGCGAAGCGTTTTGCAACGCTTCGACTTTTTCGCGCAGTTTTTGGATTTCGGCTCTGGTCTGTTTCCAGTCCCTGTCCTTATAAGCAATGATGATTTGGGGTACTGCAACGATGGCGGCTACTACCCCAATGAACCCGATCATCAAGAGCCGCATATCCCCAAGTCTTTTGTCTACGCCATCAATTCTGGTATTCACGGCATCAATTCTAGTATTCACAGCGTCAATTCTAGCGCCCAAACTTCTATCCACAGCGTCTATTTTGGTATTCACGGCGTCTATTCTGGCGCTCAAACTTTTATCCAGAACGTCATTTTTAAGGTCGATATACTCCCTCGTGCGTTTTTCGGACGCCTCGATTTCCTCCCGAATGATAGTACGCAGATCCTCCCCCGTCAGTTCGCCAATGGCTGGCGATGTCAGAAGTAGTAGGGATAGCATGGTAATGAACTTCATCAGTGATCTTCTTTCTTCAAGCACGACCAACACACTATAAATACGATATGTCGAACTCAAATTACCAAACCGGACTACGCTGAAGGATTTGTGCGGCAACGGGCAAGAATTCGGAGGTGGCGCTATGGCGAAGCGTTTTGCAGCGCTTTGATTTCTTCGCGCAACTCTTGGATTTCAGCTCTGGTTTGTTTCCAGTCTCTGTCCTTATAGGCAATGATGATTTGGGGGACTGCGACGATGGCAGCTACTACCCCAATGAACCCGATCATCATGAGCCGCATATCCCCAAGTCTTTTATCTACGCCATCAATTCTGGTATTCACGGAGTCTATTCTGGTATTCACGGAGTCAATTTTAAGATTGATATATTCCCTCGTGCGCTTTTCGGACGCTGCGATTTCTTCCCGAATGATAGCGCGCATATCTTCCTTCGTCAGTTCGCCAAAGGCTGACGATGTAAGAAGCAGAGAGAATAGGATTGTAACAATCTTCATCAGTGATCTTCTTTCTTCAAGCACGACCAACACACTATAAATACGATATGTCGAACTCAAATTACCAAACCGGACTACGCTGAAGGATTTGTGCGGCAACGGGCAAGAATTCGGAGGTGGCGCTATGGAGAAGCGTTTTGCAACGCTTCGACTTTTTCGCGCAGTTGTTGGATTTCGGCTCTGGTTTGTTTCCAGTCCCTGTCCCTATAGGCAAAGATAATTTGGGGGATTGCAATGATGGCGACTATAATGCCAATGAAACCAATCATCATGAGCCGCATATCCCCAAGTCTTTTATCCACGGCGTCTATTCTAGCGCCCAAACTTCTATCCACAGCGTCTATTTTGGTATTCACGGCGTCTATTCTGGCGCTCAAACTTTTGTCCAGAACGTCATTTTTAAGGTCGATATACTCCCTCGTGCGTTTTTCGGACGCCTCGATTTCTTCCCGAATGATAGTACGCATATCTTCCTTCGTCAGTTCGCCAAAGGCTGACGATGTAAGAAGCATTAAGGACACGACTGTGATGAACTTCATAATTACACCTCTCTTGGGAAGGGATTTGTATGGAGCAGACGGGATTCGAACCCGTGACCTCATCCGTGCGAGGGATGCGCTCTCCCATCTGAGCTACTGCCCCGTAAGGTAGTGAATTACTAACTTCTGATTGACCCCATTTTGAACGAAACAACCGACGCCGCGCACCGTCTCTCACCGCGTTCGCAGAAATAAGCGCCTCTCGTAAATCCACAGGCAACGCTATGTGCCACGCCGGTGGCGATTCCTTTTTCGGTCACAATTGTAACAAGTTTTATGTTTGCTGTCAGTCTAAAAACGACAAACTGCCATTTCCGAAATGTCTTACTCGAATCTTCCGATTTTTTCCAAATTATTACTTTCGATTGAACCGTCCTTGTAGCACTCATACCAATCGTTTGCATTGGGAATATTGATCATTTCCTTCTCCGCCTTCTTGGCATCTTCTTTAGCATTCCAGTACACAATGTCTGTGTAACTACCGGTACTATTTTTGTGGATTTCCCATTTAATGAATCCGGGCAACTTTGTCATCCAACTTTCTACTATCTGTTCCGCAACACGAAGTAAATGCTCTTCGGTGACTCCGTCTGCCAGTTGGTAAGTGATAATATCTTTGTACATAGAAATCTAATCGAACCTTTCGAAATAGGGGGCGGAAACCGAGTTTTTTCGACGCGGAAGCACAAGTTTGACGAAAATCTGGTCGATTTGACTATTATTTGGCAGACGCGAATTAAAAACAGCGAAGGCGATAAAAGATCTCAATAGAGATCCTCAATGAATTTCGCAACTACAAACCGCCCATTCGGACGAAAGTGTAAAATGGCGGAGAGAGTGGGATTCGAACCCACGGTGCAGTTGCCCGCACAACAGTTTTCGAGACTGTCCAGTTCAACCACTCCTGCATCTCTCCGCAGGTTTAACGGCGCGCCCGGAAGAAGGATTGAAGCAGAGCGCGGCTTTCCTCAGCCAAGACGCCTTTAACGACATTCACGCTGTGATTCAATCGCCCCTCTTGCAATATGTCAAACACGCTACCCGCGGCGCCAAACTTCGGTTCCGAAGCGGCGTAAACCACCCGAGGAATACGCGCCAAAACAATCGCTCCGGCGCACATCGGGCACGGCTCCAATGTGACGTATAGCGTCGTATCCGTCAGCCTCCAATCCCCGACACACCGCGACGCGGATCGAATGGCGATCGCTTCCGCGTGCGCTGTCGGGTCCTTTGACTGCTCGCGGGCGTTATGCGCACGCGAAAGAACCGCGCCCTCTCTGACGATTACGGCTCCGACGGGAACCTCGCCCATTTTGGAGGCGTGCCGCGCAAGTTCAAGGGCGTCACGCATCCAGAGCTCGTCCGACATATTCAAACGTGGGGTTGGGTGTGGGCAAATGTCGCCGCGATGTGAAGTTTGCCCAGCCATCACAAGCGTAAGCGAAGCGCCTGAGAGGATTCGAACCCCCGGCCTTCTGATCCGTAGTCAGATGCTCTAATCCACTGAGCTACAGGCGCAAAAAATGGCGGAGAGGATGGGATTCGAACCCATGGTACCACTGAGGCACAACTGCTTAGCAGGCAGCCCGATTCAACCACTCTCGCACCTCTCCACACGCTGTTCCAATAATGGCGGTGGGAGTAGGATTCGAACCCACGGTACCTTGCGGTACAACGGTTTTCAAGACCGCCGCTTTCGACCACTCAGCCATCCCACCAAAATTGTTGCTTTATTTTATCAGAGATCGACAGGCTTTGTCAAGTAAATCCCGCGCTCTCTTACCATCATTATTTTGTGAACGCGCGCCATGAACGATTTTGTGACGCTAATGCATGAGAAAGTCCCGTAAAATATGGTAAAATATCTCTTTTACTGTCTTTCCTGGAACATGATGGACTGTGAGTGACACGAATTCAAAATCTATACTTCACGCTGCTGAAAATTGCGTATTTTCAAGCGTCTGGCGGTAGGTACGGTTGGAAACCGCGAGGATTTCTATCGCACTCATTATCCATTCGCTTGATCCTACGGGGAAACGCATGTCGCTATCTGGAGATGGCTCCTACAGTTTATTTTCCGGCAGGGGGTTACGGCACACGGAGTGTGCCTACTACTTTATGATTCCTGAATTGTCTCGTATCATTCCAAAGATTTCGGCTTTGTTCGGCAAGTCACCAGATAGCCTCCATGTCGCGCCGATGAGGCACGGTAGTGTCGAAAGAGAAAGTGTCTGGCGGGTAACAGTTGACGGACAGAACTATGCGCTGAAACAGCACATTGTCGCGAGCCCCATCGGAGATTCGGCGTTTACGCCATTTGAAGTCGAATCGGCAGTTCTTTCGACGCTGCGCGACGCCGGATGCAGTGTCCCAACGATTGTATGGCGCTCGGATGCGGATTTCTGCCTGCTGTTGGATTGGCGCGGCGAATCCACGCTTGACGATTTGGCTCAAGCGGCGCCTCTTGGATCGCTTAACGCAGTGACAACGAATGCTCTCGGTGAATTTTGTCAAATAGAGAAGAGCTTCGCTGATCGCCGCGCAGATCTCGCGCCTTTTGTTTACACATTAGATTATCCAGCCTATCTACGTCAGACGATGCAAGGGATAATAGATCGAGGTCGAAAAACGATGGGTTATCTAGCCCAGTTGTGCGGCGCCCCATCGGCATCGGATTTGGACGAACTTTGGTCAAACCTCGCCCCATCACTCCACGGAAATTCGGGGACGCTAGGCGCGTTGGACTATAACGCGCGGAACGTCATGGTGGATGTAAACAGCATCAGTTTCGTCGATTTTGGAGGTATCGGATGGGATTGGAGCGAAAGGCGCATCGTACAGTATTTCAACAGCCTGGGTTCAAATCGCGAGGGCGGAAACTTTATCAATTTGTTGAATCAAGAAGTCATTGGCGCCTACGCAAACCGAGCGCTTACGTACCGGTCAGGCATTTCCGAGGAAGACATTTTCGTACAACTTGATTACCACAATATCCTCTTCTACCTTTCAGTTGTTCATCGGTTGTTGGAGGCGGTTGCTCAGCCGACGAGGGAGAAAAACAGGGCGCTGTTGAACGGGTGGGGAGACGCAGAGGCTAGATTGGCTCGTGCGTTGGAGATACTCGTAAATTCCGAGTTGAGTGACGATCCATCCGCTCAACAGATTCGGGAGTGGGTGTTACCATTTCTCTAAAAATCAAGTGCATCGAGTACGTGGATTAAAGAAACAGACTTATGTGGAGCAGAGCAAGAAGCCTTGTCTCCGCGCAAAGCCAGCGGGGCAAGCCCCCGCCTACAGATAAAGTGAAGGATACAATCCAAACATCATTTGCACTATAATTCAAGCGAAATGGTATAAGGAGATTTCGAGACGGCGCCGCGAGGGGGTAGGCGCTATTTTCGACAGAAATAGATTACGCCGGGATAAGGGGCAAGCGATTCGATGAAACGTTCCTCTTCGATTTTCAGGTCTGCGTTCTTGATAAGCTGCCGCCACGCCTCGGGAGTGCGATAGTTCGGTCGCATCCGCGCTCTGAACCCATACGTCCCCAGCCAAAGTTTAACCCTTTCCTCCAGATTTGCGTATCGGTATTTCCACCGAGGTGATGTCGTATTGTCCTTGATAAGTAGGACGCCGCCCGCACACAGCGCCTTCCCGCAATTTGCCAGAACATGCGCTTGCGCGTCATTGGCAAAGAGGCACAACACATCGATTAACAGGATGGCGTCGCTTGGGGGAAGGGAGATTTGGGCGATGTCTCCCTGCTGAAAGAAGACATTCGGGATGTGTTCGGCAGTGGCTTGTTCCGCGATTGAAAGTCTTGAGGGCGAGGCTTCAATCCCCAAAACCGTACTCTCCCGACGCAGCGCGGTGAGAGCGCTCACCAATCCGTACCCACTCCCCAAATCGATTAGCCGCTCGGCGGAACGAGGGACGCGTTGCTCAATTGCTCTCATTACGGGTTGCAAACAGATGAGGCGCGCCCACACTTGCAGTTGTGTGGTTAGGGGTAGGGAGGCGTAGAGTTGGGTTATCTCTCGAAAGTCCTGTCCGGTTAGCGGTCCTGCGCCAAAACAGCGTGATACGATGTATAAGGTTTTGTCAATCAAGAGATTTTAACCAAATCACGCACAATTACGGATTAGTTTTCGGGATCGGCCAGAACCGTCGCTTCAAGATTCATGAGAAACTGCACCGTCTCGGGTGTTGAAGGCTTAGCGTTCTGAAATCGGTCTTGATAATCCGTGAGCACGCGATGAAGTTCCACTAGGTCAACACGCCATTCGGCGGTAGCGTTTCGCACCTTTTCAAACCGGCTCTCAACATCCGGTTTCGAGACACCGTCCGGGCGATTTTTCAGCAGATGTTCTTCCACCTTGTCTAGCGCCCGTCCCGCCATCCAGTAACGCGCGCCTTCAAGTCCGCCTACTTGTTGGTAAAAGATGAAGCACGCCGCCAGAAGGATAACAGCGACTGCAAACAGAAAAAGCAGTACCCGCCGATAACATCCCTTCAACTTTTTGAACTCTGCCATAGATTGCGGCTTCCCCGGATTGTCAATTTGAGCCGACCTGCAATTCTGCGCTTCCGGCATTATACGCCGCGTTTGCTGCCCCAGATATCCACGTGCACCCGCGGCGAGTAGCGGTATCCTTCTCTTTTACAAATCTCCACCAGCCATTCCTGTTTCGGCTGTAATTCTTCGGGAGTTACCCCTTGAGGCATGAGTACGATGGTCTCCGCCGGAATGGGAATTTCGACTTGCAAGGTCTTGATTTCCTCAAGGTCGTGGGGACAATCAACGACAAACTTGACTTGACACTCGTATTGATGGAGAAATTGGCGTATGATGTCGGAACAGATGCGTCCCCGCTCATGGCGCTTAAAAAACCGATTGTCGGGCGCGGGGTTGGAGTTTCGGAGTTTCGGGCTCAGCGAAATGAGATTGGCGGCAATCGGCGCAAATACGGTAGCGTTCGTCTCAACCGTAATGTAATGCCCGCGTTGATTCAGTTCATGACACAGTTGAGTCAACTCCCTGACTTGGATAAACGGCTCGCCGCCCGTAATGACGATGTGCTTGCACCCGTACTGCGTGATTGCCTTGACCGCTGCGGCGACAGTTATGTCTTTGTTCTCCGGCGTCCAACTCGTGTAGGCGGTGTCGCACCAAATACACCTCAGATTGCAGTAGCTTGTCCTAAAAAATACCGAAGGCACGCCGACATGTTTTCCTTCGCCCTGAATAGTGTAGAAGAGTTCGCTGAATTTCATGTGGAACCGTAGGGTGTGTTGACACTCGTCGTTTCTTCACGGGTTGACCGGCGCATTTGGCTAATAAGCAAGTTGCATTGCGCTCCTCTCAAGCGAGGCGTCTACGTTGAGAATTTCCTCTGTGCAAGCTAGGTTCTGTTGAGATTTACGTGAAGTGTGTGTCCAATCGTAGGGGCAAGGTCCCCTCGCCCCATGTATCGGGAAACGTAACGAATGGGTTGGGGAACCCAACCCCTACGAAGGATTGTGCGTCTGTGTAGCTCTCTTGATTGTCGCGTTGTGATGAAATGTCAACAGAACCTAGGAGCGCTGCATCAGTTCGATTTGCACATTGTCCGGACCGGTGAAGAAGGCGATTGGATTTCCGGAGGGTTTGAGATTTTGGGCTTGCGCGCCTCTTGCTTTGAGTTCCTCGATCGCGGCATCAATGTCATCGACGAGAAACGCAAGTTGATAAACGCCCCAGCGCGCCTTTCCGCTAGTCGGTTCAACATCGATATCGCCAAATTTTGGCGACAGAAATAGTCTCTGACCGCCGACCTCCATACGAACAATGGGCATGCCGCCAAGCGCCGCACTTTCGGTAATTTTTCCGTTAAGCACATTTTCATAAAAAGCGACAGCCGCATCCAGATCCTCGCAACGAAGGTGTACATGATGAAATTCGTATTCCACTGGCAAATCTCCTATAAAACGCAAATTCGTTTCGTGTTGATTAACCGCAACTTCTGGCTTGAGCAAGCCTCCAATCGGGCTTTACCCGTAGTTTCGCGCCGCCATCCATCGGAGGCGGCTCAAACAACGCGGGTTTGTGCAGATATTATAGACTAGAATCTGGATGAATGTAAATGAAATTCCCGGTGCATCTTGGAGAGGCTTCCGAATTGAGATCCGCGCGTCTCTTGTCGGATCGACTGCATAAGCCCTATTATATCAGAAATGGGGAACTATCTGAAATGAATTATCGACATGTGGAACAATGAGATTCAATATGTGGTTGTAGAAGCGTTGTCTACGTCGTGTTTGCACCGGTGTGTTAGGTTTTACTTGAATTTTGACACTTTAAGCCAATCTTCTTTTTCGTCAGGCGCTGAACCCGGAGATGATTTCCCCGATCGCTATCGCAAAATGGGTTGACATTTCAAGAATCACATTGTATGGTAATAACCTGCCAAGTAGCGCTCGGGCAATGACAAGCGGGGCAAGATAGGATCTCTATCGATCAAGCGAATGAACAATGAATAGGATTTGCTATCAGGATTTGCTATCGCCCTCGTTATCCACTCGGTTAATCCTTCCTTATTCAGTCAGTTGATCGATAGAAATTCCTACTCGCTATCCACTCGTTTGATCCTACAAAAGACGCAATTTCTGAGCGCACGGAGTATAGATATGAGGACAATCCAGCATTAGTCCGCGATATCCGTGATAGTAAGCCTAACGCCATTGGAAATTCAAATTGACACATGCCGCGGATAGTGCTATCTTATTTGGTCGGGAGAGGGTTATTATGGTGAAATTGATGAAAGCGTCCGCGTTTCTTTGCGGCGTTCTACTCTATACCGGCTGTGGACAGGCACATCGTTCCGCCAATAGCGATCTCCCGTTAGCAGGCGGTTACCGTAATCCGCACTTTGAACAAGGCAACATTCATATCAAAAACAGGGAGTACGATAAGGCGATTGAGCAGTATCAACAAGCATTGCGTCTCGATCCGGATTCGGCAATCGTTCATGCGGTGCTAGGCTGGGCATATTACAATGTTGGTCTGCTGGACGCCGCAATCGATCAAGCTGAAGAGGTGAATCGGCTTAATCCAAACGATCCGGACCTTCAAAAAATACTGGAATTGTTGTATCAACAACGGAGATGAAAAGCCACCTACCGTCTCTTGCTTCAGAAACTCGTTAAGGTCCGAAGGAAATGGCTCATGAACCGTTCGGCGTCGACATTTACGCATACCGATGTGTTCGGTTGACCGTCTATCGGAACTGTTAATCCCTGTACATGATCGGCACGGGTTTCAACAGCGATTCGCAACTCCTTTTTCTCACATAAGGTCGAATCAGCAACTAACGCGACTGCCAACGGATCGTGAAGCGTTGGACGCGGTTCGGGGTTATCACCACCCCACAGATGAATCAGTTCAAAGCAGATTTCGTTGATTGGACGCGACGGCGCGCCTAAGGTTTTCACCTGATCATAGGTCATCCGGCATTTGGTCGTCACATCAAGCCCCACCATGGTAATCCCTGCACCGGAGCCGAATACGATTCGGGCGGCTTCCGGATCGCAGAGTACATTCCACTCGGGGGCGATGCGGTCTATGGCACCGCCCATCAGACATATCTTCGCTTTTTGTGCGATTCGCGGTTCGACAAGGAGCGCTGCCGCGATATTCGTTAGGGGACCAACGGGAACGAGGATAATGTCGCCTTGTCCCGACATAATGGTGTCAACAATAAAGTCAACCGCGCGAGTTGGGCGCGGTTCAATGGATGGCTTCCGTTTCGTCAGGATTTCCATCTGTCTGGGTTGATGCTCGTCCGCAATTTTCTCCCAATCCGGAATGGATTGCAGAACGGTTTGTCCAACTCCGACGTGAACTGGAACGCTAGTCTCGCCCAAGGCTTCTAGCACGCAGCATGCAAGGTCGGCGCGTTTCTCCGTATTCTTGAAGACGGTTGTCACGCCAATCAACTCAATTTGCGGGTTCAAGACAGCGAATGCCAAAGCGAGCGCGTCATCAATATCGTCACCGATATCGGTATCAAATATAATCTTGTTCATGGATGCACCTCACAATATTTGAAACATCAAACTACATCGGATATTCTACCAGAAGTTGACAATATAATCCAGTCTTTGAATATTAAAAGTTTTACGTAGTCAAAATTCGAGGAGTAGTCAGATAAGATGTTATCGACAGCAGAACTATTGGAAATCCTCAGTAAAACCCCACTCTTCGCAGGGGCGCCGGAAAATGTATTGGGCGCGGTGAGTAGCAGAATGCAATTAGTCGATCTCTCGAAAGGTGACACGCTATTCAATGAAGGCGAATATGCCGAAGGACTCTACCTCATTGTAAAGGGAAAGGTCGCTATTTGGTCCGGCGCCGTCAAGATACAAGAGCGAATTGAGGGTGAATACGTAGGTGAGATAGCATTGCTGGATGATTCACCGCGTAGCGCTACGGTATGCGCGGAAACTGACTCGACGCTATTGAAACTTCACCGCGACGACTTCCATCAGGCGCTGTCGACGTCGCCGCAGGTCGCCAGCGGCTTGTTTCGCATCCTGGGACAGAAGATTAAACAAGACACGGTATCTCGAATCGCGGCAGTACGCCAACAGGAGCAACACGATTACGACCTGAACGGGCGCGTGAAATTCAGACAACGATGCTACCGACAGGCGATTTTTCGTTGGAGTGGATGCATCTGACGGGAAAGAGTCAGCCTGCGGCAGAGGTCGGCGGAGATTACTACGATTATTTCCACTTGCCCGATGGCCGCGTGAGCGTGGCAATCGGGGATGTTGCGGGACACGGTTTCTACTCCGGTTTGCTAGTCGCTCTGGTGAGCAGCGGGTTTGATTTCCAAATGGAAATCGACCCATCGCCATCGTCGGCGCTTACCGCTTTGAACAAGATTGTGCGCAACTATCGCCATACACGTATGCTAATGACCTTTTCGTATTTCATCCTCGACCACTCGGAGCACACGCTCACTTTCGCCAATGCGGGCCATCCTCATCCCTATCTATATCGCGCGGCAGAAAGGAAGTGGATCGCATTAACAGATAATGGCTCACCTCCGCTTGGAACGCGCCTGAAATTTCAACCTGAACCTATGCAGTTTGAATGGCAAACCGGTGATCGCCTATTTCTTTATTCCGATGGTCTGATAGAGGCGCGAGGCAATGGTGAGGAGGGATACGGCACTGATGCGCTAGAACGCTTTCTCAACGATTACGCGCTCCATCCTCCGCATGCAATGATAACCGCTCTGGACGCGGAGTTAGATGATTTCCGCTCCGGCATCCCGCTTCAGGACGACCTCACCGTTGTCACCGTGCAGTTGTTATGATAACCCAAGGTGCCGCCTATTGGAAATCGTGAGATTTGCGTTTTTTTGAGTGTCGTATTCTTATTGTCGGTTTCCCCGGCAAACTATTTCGTACGGGGAGATCATGGGATTGCAATCTCCCGTTCCGCGATTTTTCCCATCAAGCCGGTCGGGCTGGAAGCCCGACCTACGAGAATGAGTAGCAACTTGGGTACGGTCGGGCTGGAAGCTCGAGCTACGAGAATGGACAGCAACTTGGGTAGATAATCTGGTCATATCCGAAATAACCGAGTTTTGCCGCGTGGCGCAATCAAGAAAGTCCCATCCGAAGTTGAACTACAGTTGGCTCCGTTTCCTTGCCACACCAACCAAATTGGAAAACATCGTGAGCCGAGCCCCAAATTTTCTTTACAGTCTTAATCTTCCGCGCGAAGTTCGGCGAGTATGCGCGAGGATAGTGATGTTGGTTTTCATCCTACCGTTCGTTTTACCGAACTGTGCCGCTATTTCGGCATCGGAGGGATTGTCCGAAATCACCGCCGGCGAGCTTCTAATCCGAGTGACACCTGCAGGCGAAGCAGAGGCTAAACGCTTGCACGAAAGTTCCGCGATTCGCGTGTTTCACGCCCAAATGGGGGTGCAGTCGTTCTCCCGCGTTTTTCCCCATGTTGCAAAACCGGCAGCGAACCCGAACCTCGAAAGAATCTATCTCCTGCGATTTTCGACTTCCGCGGATCTCAATTCCCTAAAAGCCAACTATTCGTCACACCCGTTAATCGAAGTTGTCGAGTTTAATTATCTGCGCCGAACACTCGCCTCCGAGGTTGTTCCCAACGATCCCCGATTCAAAGAGCAGTGGAATCTCCCCCTAATTGAAATGCCCCGCGCTTGGGGGATTGAGAAGGGTAATCTCAACGTGATCATCGCCATTGTAGATGGCGGCATCGACTACACCCACGAGGATCTCCTCACGAAGATGTGGCGTAATGCCGACGAGATTCCCGACAACAAGATTGATGACGATCAAAACGGATATATTGATGACATCATGGGCTGGGATTTTACCGACGCTCCCAACGTCGCCGCCGAAGGCGACTCGGTGGTTGGTGACAACGATCCGATCGATGAATCGGGACACGGAACGCATGTCGCCGGAATTGCGGCGGCGGGTGTGGACAACGGAATTGGGATTGCAGGCGTGGCGTGGAATTGTACTTTGATGGCGTTGCGTGCCGGCGCGTCAAACGGGGCTGGCACACGTTTGCAGGATGATGACTCTTCAGCCGCGATAGTCTATGCGGTGGACAATGGCGCGAGAATCATCAACATGAGTTGGGGCAGCCGCCGGAAGTCGTTCGTGATTCGCGATGCAATCGACTACGCTCACGCGCGGGGAGCGCTCTTGGTCGGCGCTGCCGGTAATGAGCGGACGCCGGATACAATCTACCCGGCGGGCTATCGCAAGGTAGTCGCTGTCGCCGCTACGGATCAGAATAAGCAGCGGTTTTATCAATCCAACTTTGGCGCCGCCATTGACATCGGCGCCCCCGGTAATGTCATTTTAAGCACACACATCGGCAATCGATATCGTCGGTTGACGGGAACATCCATGGCAACGCCGCATGTGTCGGGAGTCGCCGCCTTGATGATGTCGAAACGTCCCAGCCTAACACATGAAGAGGTTCGCCAAATAATCGTATCCACCGCAGATCCAATTACGGAAAGCCCGGAACTTGTCGGCGCCGGAAATCTTAACGCGGCGCGAGCGCTAATGGCAAGCGGAGCTTTGCAGGCACGGATAATTGCGCCTGAAACCGGAAGTGGCGGTTCAAATACGATTGAACTTATTGGAACTGCTGGCGGCTTCAAGTTCGATACGTGGCGGTTGATGTACGGCAGGTCAACGACACCCACAATTTGGACCGCAATCAACCTCCCGTCTTCACGGCAGAAAACAAATGAAAGACTGCTAATCTGGGAAATCGACAAGGAGCCCGAAGGCATTTACACGGTGCGCCTGGAAGCCGCGGCGAAGAATGGTCAGATTGCCCGCGACGAAGTCGTTCTGTCGGTAGATCGAACGCCGCCTAAAGTGTACGGTATCAAGGCAAATCAGCAACTGTCAGAAGGTCGATTCGTCGTATCTTTCAGATGGTCGACGGATGACTTTACAGTGGACACACTAAATTTCCGTGTCCAAAAGGAACTGACCTCGTTTTCCACGGTTGCCGAAGCGGCGGCTGGTAAAGAACATTCGTTCTCATTATCGTTGAGTCCAGGTCGATATGACTACTTTGTCACCGCGAGAAACGCGGCAGGATTTGAAACGATTGATGACAATGGAGGCAACTATTATCAACTGGAGGTGACGGGAGCTCCGATTTCGCCGCACGGGTTCGTCAAAGAACACACCGGGATTTTACCCATGCACATCGCAAGCGTCGCCGCGGACTTTGACCGGGATGGTTTGCTCGAAATTGTAGGGCTTCCCTTGATTGGCGACCGCTCTTCGGGTGTCGAAATCCGTGAGCGTACCCCTTTCGGCGGCTATGAACTTAAGCATACCAGCGCCGTTGTCTTTAAGCCGTGGGCAGTTGATGACACAGACGATGATGGGTTGTTGGAAATCTTGGGAAGCGCCGAGGACAAAATCTTTCTCATTGAGAGTCTGACGTACACAGGGTATCCGGAACAACCGATTTGGGAGTCACCGTTTCTCTCCGCCGGACAGATTGCCGACTTGGACGGAGATGGACGAAAAGAGATTATTGGAGCTGACAACAACAACGGCGCTATCCTTATTTACGAAAATCGGGGCGATAATATTTACAAGGAAATTGTCCGTCTCAAAAACGAGACGGACGGCGCCAATGCATACGGAGAACAGTTTGGTATCGGCGACTTTGACGGGGATGGCAAAACGGAATTACTGGCAGGCGACAGCGAAGGAGAGTTGACGCTCTACGAAGCGACTGGAGACAATCGGTTAACGCAGACGTGGCAATTGCGGATTGATGGATTGGATGCTCATCAATACGCCATTGGGGACTTGAGCGGCGACGGGATTACTGATTTCGTCGTCGGTAGCCGCAAGATGGAGCCGCGTCTGCCTTCATTGTCCGATAGATGGGAATTTACGCTGTTCACTACCATAGGAGACAATCGATATATCCCGATCTGGTCGCAAGAGATTACTCCGTATCGGCTTAGGGGCAACAGCCTCGCTATTGGCAATCTTGATGGCGATGAACGAAACGAACTCGTGATTCTCACGAACCCAAGCGTTCATGTTTTCCAACAGAATGGAGAGGTTCTTGCGCCGGTTTGGCATCACGATGCATGGAACACTCCGAGTCTGCTTCTTGCCGACTTGGACGAGGATGGTTTTCAGGAGATATTTCTCAACAATCGGGATGAACTGCTTATTTTTGAGACCGCGCGCGCGGACAAGACGAAAATCGTCGCAAAAATCCAACCGTGGAATTTGCTTGCAGCCCCTTTAACGGAAAACCTTGTTCAGTTGACATGGCAAGCCCCGAGCGATGTAGTTCGTTTTAACGTATATCGAGCAACTCGCTCCAAGGCGGAGAAAGAACAACCGGCTCCGCCCCGCGCGACTGAATTTGAGCGAATCAAAGAGAGCCTGGACGTGCCAAGGTACCTAGATCGAGGCGTAACGAAAGACGCGACCTACTGGTACGCTGTTTCGGCACTAAGCGAGAATGGAATTGAGACGGATTGGACAACCGCCGTGTCGGCGACACCGCGAACGCCGCCCAAGATGATCGCGGCGGAATATCTAGGCGAAGATCTGCTTGCCGTTATGTTTGACAGGCCGATGGGATTTGAGATAGGGAACGAAAAACGGTATGTCCTACGCAAACCGGAATACATTTCCGGCGTGACGCCACAGTCAGCTATCCGAGACCGCATGGGAAGACGCGCAATCCTTGGATTTCAACAGAACGATTTAATTCCCGGTAGCATCTATGAGGTGGCTGTTTCAGAAGTTCAGGATAGTGATCGCAATCCGATTGATCCGCAGGCATCGGCCGTATTGGTTAAAGTTCCATCCGTAAACGATTATGTGGAAGCCAGAGATTTAACCCAAGCGATTGTCTTTCCCAACCCCGTCAGACCGAGCGAATTTCATAAGGGCGCTGTCACATTCGATGGGCTCCCGACCGATACCGCCATCAACATTTATGGCCCGAATGGATCACTCGTGGAAAGGTTAATCGTGACGCCGACTGACCGAGGTCGAAAGGAGTGGTGGCTTTTGAGTGACGGGACGTCGGACGCGGCGAGTGGAGTCTACATCTACTTGCTGGAGTTTGGAGGGTTGAAAAAGGTTGGGAAAATTGCCGTGGTCAGATGAGGAATGGCGGGAAGACAACACATCTTGAAACGATGCAAATTGGCGCTTGGCCTGGGTAGGCTTGGTCCCTCGCGAACAACTCCTGCCGGATAGCGAAATCCGGCAGGAGTGTCGGAGGTTGCATTGCCGTAGCCGGCTTAGAAACTGTAGCCGACTTTGGAGTACCAATACGCGCCGCTGAATCCAAACGGGCTAAACTGACCGTATTGATTGCCAATACCGGTATCGGTTTGTGCATCGTCACGCCAGACCGCTCCCGGATTCTCGTCGGGATAGGTGTTGAGGAGGTTTTGAACTCCGAAGGTGAGGACTAATCCGGAGGACGACATGTAACTCGTTTCAAGATCAATCAACATTTTACCGGTGTATGTTTCGTTATCTTCAGAATCGAACCAATCACCAAAATAGCTGACTCTGCCGAGCGCGCTCCACCGATCGGTAATGGACTGCGTCGCCGTGAGACTCCCACGTTGTTTCGGAAGGTTCTCCTCCAACTCTTTTATTCGCAGTTCATCCAGCGTTTTCTCATTATACGCGGTAACGGTGGTCTCCGTTCGGTTAAAAATACCGGTGAGATTGCCGTTGGGTATCGGTACGGTAAGAACAACATCAACACCTTGAGTTGTGGTATCGAAGTCGTTGGTAAAGAATCGGAATTCTTGCAGGTTAGCGGCGCTAGTTACTCCCGCTTTTAGCAATTCATCCTTCTGCTCGGCAGTCAGTGCAAAGTCTTGTGAAAGCGCCAAGCGATCCTTCATCCGAATATCAAAGAGATCTACCGTAAGGTTGATGTTATTTATCGAAAAGGCGAACCCGCCGGTAAAGTTCTTTGATGTTTCGGGTTCAAGCGCTTTGCCCCCTACCAGCGCAGCCGCTCGGTTGGTTGACGGGATGGTGCCGTTATTCACCAAGTCGTTCTTTTCAAAATTGAACTCGGTGGTGACGTTGAACGTATTCTGTTGTCCGGGGGTTGGCGCCCGGAACCCGGTACTGTAACTCCCACGGAACTTCAGGTCCATCGCGTCATTTGAAATCATGCCTGCATCGGCAAGAAAATCTTTAATGCCGATGTTGGTTGCCACTTTGTAGTTGACGGTGCTTCCAAAATCCTCGAAGTCCTCACCGCGCACCGCGAGACTCAACAATAGGTGTTGAATTGGTGTGAGTTCGCTCTCCAAATAGGCGGCAATGTTGGTACGGTTCCATGTACCGGCAGCAATCTGACTGAAGCCCGAAAACCCGTTGGAGGCGGCGCTGAAGCCTTGACCAGCCAAAGGACCGATTTGATAGGATTCTCTCTGACCTTCTACCACCTCAAACCCCTCGTTTCGATATTCCAGTCCGGAGGCGAGGAATATCATGTCGCTGAGAGAGTGCGTCACATCAAAGTTGAGGTTATAATCGGTCTGAATGTAATCGCCGGGATCAAATTCCGTCGGGGTGTCCGGCCCTAGCGAAGCGTTCACGGTGTTGAAGATAAAGAAATCGGCGTAATGACGCCCGAAGTAGGCGCTCAAATCCCAGCCCAATCCCGAACCTAACGTGCCTTCCAAAGCGTCGCCCTTAATCCCGACTAGCACGGAACTATCAACTGTCTCAGCGCCAAATCTCGGGGTGAAACCGCCCGGGAACATTTCTTGGAAGGTGAACAAATTGGGATCTCTGAAAACTTTCGCCAATTCGTCTTGGTCGGGCACGTGGTTCGTGATGGGGATGTTCGGGTATTCCCCGCCCGTCAAGTCGCCGACCAGCAAAGTTTTTCCGCCGTCGGTGCTAAACACGCCGCTGCGGGTATTGGGATTTCGGAAATAGAACCCGCCTTCAACACGTTTGCTGGCGTAGTTTGCGTGCCCGTAGAACTCGGCGGAATCCGTGAGCGTGCTTCCGTAATTGGCAAAGAACTTGACATCGCCTCCAACAATGGGTTGCCCCCAGATTTGCGCGGGGTCTCTCACATTAAGGTTCCCGGCGCCAACCAAGTTGTTTGCGTCCCCTCGCTGCACGGAGCGAATGGTTGGGTCGGAGCCGCCGTATTCAAGACTGAGGCTGGTCCAGGTATCCTCATTTCCCAAACCGATATTGCCCGCGACAGCGAATGCACGCCCATCTCCGTCTTGATAGATACCGGGCTTGAATTCAAAAGAGCCCCCGTCATGATTGTCTTTCAACTGGAAATTCATCACGCCTGCAATTGCATCGGAACCGTATTGGGCGGATGCGCCGTCTCGGAGGACTTCCACCTGTTTTAGCGCAATTGCCGGAATCGCGGAGAGATCGGGCCCTTGCGCCCCGTCAGCCAAGCCGTTTCCCAGCCAATGGATAACCGCGGCACGGTGCCGCCGCTTGTTGTTGACAAGCACCAATGTGTGGTCCGGCGCCAGCCCCCGTAGATTCGCGGGGCGTACGACCGTTCCCGCGTCGCTGATGGGCTGTACGTTCACATTGTACGATGGCACGACGTTCCTCAGCAGGTCCTGCAAATCTGTGACGCCCTGCTTGATGAACTCATCTCCACCGAGTACGTCGATAGGTACGGCCGAATCGATAATGGAACGCCGTTTTGCGCGTGTACCGATGGTTACCACACCTTCAAGTTCCACGACTTCGCCCTCCATGGACTCCTCGGACTCCTCGGATTCCATTTCAGCCGCCTCTTCCGGTGCCTCTTGCGCGATGACAGTCGACACGGCAAATAGCATTGCAATAATGCCAAGCGAGAGGGTTAATAGCTTTGGACATAGCATCAATTTCATGTTCAATTCCTTTCGTTATATTAACGTTAGATTTTTTAAATCTGACGATCTGGAATCGCCAACTCATTAAACGTGTTCGTGATACTCACAAAAAGTTACGCAGTTGAGCGCCACAACCGCGAGAATTCAAGATTTTGCTGTAGGGAATAACAATCGTTATTCTCGTTGGTAGTCCCGCTACACGTAATTATTGCCGAATCATGGTACGCTCTCTGTATAAGTCCCAAAAATTCGTAATCCATGGGTTACACTCGCCGATGATTCGTAAGTAGCACAATTCATTGCGCGACGCGGGGCGCCGTGACATCTAGATTTCGAAATCGTATTAGAAACTGTAGTTGTATTTGGCATACCAGAACGTGCCGCCAAAACCGTGCGGGCTGCATTCGCCGAAAGGTCTGCCAATTATTGTCCCAGACTTTCCCCTTCCGTTATATTGTCAGGTTCGACGTTCAGAACATTACGATTCAAGTTAGCGTAACTCTAAACCTTGTGGATCTGAATCGCAAACTCAATTCTGTTACGAGGATACATTAACATTTTAACCGACTTTGATTCAAGTCGGAAAACAATAAGTGACCGTAGCTCGACTTTGTACAAAAATACAACGGTCGGGTTTTACAGAAAGCCGTATAACGGCAAACTCGCAGGCGGGACATCTTGCCCCGCCGTGACTGGAAACCGCTACCGACTTTCTCACAAGTCAACCCAAAAGACCAGATGGTTAAAATCTCCCACTTTTCTACAACGCTTGATCGGCGCTATTTGTTATTCCGGTCAAATGTATAAAGTCGAGCTAACAGCGTAGAGCATAGCATGAACGATAGGAGTTAGCGACGCGTTTGCAAGCGCTCGATCTCCTCCCGAAGTTGTAGGATTTCAGCATAGCGCGGCTTCCGTTTTCTTCCGTGCGGCAGCTTCTTCTTGTCGTCCGGCGGCTTCTTCCTGTCGTGCGGCTTCCGTCTTCCGTTGAGCGGCTTCCGTCTTCCGTTGAGCGGCTTCCGTCTTCCGTTGAGCGGCTTCAGCCTTTCGCCGTCCGGCGGCTTCTTCCTGTCGTGCGGCTTCTGTCTTCCGTTGAGCGGCTTCAGCCTTTCGCCGTCCGGCGGCTTCTTCCTGTCGTGCGGTTTCCGTCTTCCGTTGAGCGGCTTCAGCCTTTCGTCGCGCGGCAGCTTCTTCTTGTCGTCCGGCGGCTTCTTGGTCGGCGCGTTCCGACTGCGCATCACCCCGCGATTTTACCCACTCGCCAGTAACGGGATTGTAAATCCCCAAATCTTCATCGCGTGCGTGGAAATCTAAATTTAACGCCGTAGATCGCACACCGCCGCGTCCGTCCTCGGGTATCGCTTCATAGGCAGCGTCAACCAACGTAAACCCCATGAGCGGCACGCGCAAAAACTTGGCTTCCGCATCGTAAAGGAAGTAATCGCGAATGCCGAGGGACGCGTAAAGATCCATTTTGGCGCTCAAATCATTGTGATAGGTGTTTTCGCTGCTGAACTCCATGGCGAAATCCGGAACCTTTCCCGCCTCCCAGACCTTATACGTGCGGCGGCGTTTCTTCCCTATCCCAATGGTGACAAGCACATCCGGGGAGACAACCTTTTCGGGGAATCCTTTCATGTAATACATCAAGATGTCGCCGGAGACATACACGGACGAATCTGCGCGAAAATGCTCGGTCAGAGCATCAATAGTCTGCATGAGGATATCTCTGTGAAGATCTGTAGCCGCCATCGGTTGTCCATCCTCTTCAGGGTAAAATATGCCCGTGTCTGTGGGAGCAGAGGAGATTCGGGACTGTTCCATGTAGGTTGCCATCATGCTCCCGTGCTGCAAGATGCGTGAAAAGACTGTTGGCTCTTCTCAATGGAAAACGCTACGCGATTGATTCTCTATCGATCAAGCGAATGGATAATGAGTGCGATAGAAAATCCCACTCACAAATCGTTCGTTTGATCGTTTTTGACGGGTGTAGCATTTAGATTTTGGGCCCGTATGAGTGGATAACGAAGACGATGCAAGCCTTACTTCCCATCCACTCGTTTGATCTTACCGTGAGCAGAAGTCGCGACCTGGAGATCGTTCCTACAATCGCGTGATGATATATACACTTGGCGAATCAACCACTTAAGATTATATATTGTTGATTGACGGTATTCTGTTGAGTGCCGAACAATTAAATTATAATAAAAATTTACGATATTGTCAAGAAAAACGAAACTTTACTTCGCGTTGGGTATTATTGCGCTTTCTTTTCCAGTGACAATTGTTTCTAATAGGACTCATGTAGCGCCATGAAATCTCTATCAGAATCTTCTATCGCACTCACTATCCGTTCGCTTGATTCTTATTCACTCGCTTGATTCCCGACTCTCCACAAGCCACAATTAATAGCGTCACACAGAGCGTAACGAGAAAAAATTCAATCGTTATGTGTTTCCTCCATTTGTGGCAGTTTAGGTATGATTAACACACCCGGTTAGATGCCAAAATAATCGCATTTGATAGGAGGAAAGTCAAGGAAAAACGTAGAAAACTGTAGAATTTTTTTGAACTTGCTTCAAAAGTACAGTTTGCCAGCAATTCTCATCTTGAATTTGCCAGGTGATTGAATCTATCGAATCCTCTTAGAACAGAGGACGCAACCCCATTTGTTGTCATTGTTGGAGCAATATCGTATGGTATCGTGCGAATTCAACGCTTACACCTGCGAGATCTCTATCGATCAAGCGAACGGATAGTGAGTGTGATAGCAAATCTTACTCGTTATTCACTCGCTTGATCCCGCTGGCGCTAAGATGCGTCGGATTTCGCGCCGCATCGTGATACGAAGCGCGCGCGGAGGGGAAAATCCGGGAATCAAAAGGTACCTGAAACCGAAATTCGCTGTGAATCGCCGATGTCGTGGGCGTTGAAAGCATAATCCGCAAACATAGTCGCCTCCCCCATGCCGAGACGCAAACCGGCGCCTAACGCCAATTTTTCCGCGTCCGTACCTACACGGAACGCAACGACATTGAGCAGCCAATATTCCGCCCCCAGCCGGAACAGTGGTCGGCTCGACTCATTTTCGTTTACGAGGTCTTTTCGATTAGTCTGCATATCGGCGCCAATTGTCACATTGCCAATGACGAGCAGGTCACGTTGATAGGAAACGCCGAACCTAACGCTAGGGTTTCGCGTAAAGGTCGGTTCGGCCTCGGTATCCCAACGAACTTGTGTGCCGGTCGCATCTTCCAACATGCCACCGATGTGAAAACCGGCGAAGGGGCCTAGCATAAAGCCGACGTCAAGACCGGTCCCGGATCCGGCGTTTTCAAATATTGATTGATTGAGGAACTTGAAGTTCGCGCCTATAGAAAAACTTGAGCCAACCTTTCGCGCATAAGAGATTAGCAGGGCATTATCCGTGTTGCTGAAATACTCCTTTACTGTTGGCGGTTCAAAATACGGACCGTCATTTTCACCCTTGCCGGGTATTCCATCCAACTCCAGATAATCATCGTCGAGACCATTGCCGTTGGTGTCCGTGAACGTCGTCAGCGGAATATCGTCGACACCCAGCCGAATCCAACTGATTCCGATGCTCCCGAATCCACTGAATTGATGTACGTAGTTGACGAAATTATATTCTACAATGCCCTTGTTGAGAAAGCCGCTCTCGCCTGCCCCGAAGGAATCCGAATACATGATGGAGAATGCGTGATTATCGACCTTGGCGAGCCCCGCCGGATTCCAATAGGCGGCGGTGGCGTCGTCGGCGATTGACACGAAGGCGCTTCCCATTCCCAACGCTCTCGCTCCAACACCGTGGCTGAGAAATTCCGCGGCATGGCTGCCATCTTCGGCAAAGGCAATCCTTGGCGTGATAGCAAGTGTCAGCGTCAGGGAGAACACCACTGTGAATATGCCTCTCTTATATTTCAGGACGTACGCCATATCGTTTTGATCGCTTCAAACAACCGGAGCGACGTTGTTATACCTTGTGTTGAGTGAATTTGCGCTTTTTTCCCGGTAATAACTTATTTCCAATAGGATTTACGTAGCGCCATGGGATCCCTATCGCCCCTGCCGGTATAGGCGGGATCGGGAGATCCCTCTTACAGTATCAATATGTACACCGTAGGCGCAATTTTTGACAGCGCGGAGTATAATGTTACGCCTGGGAAAGGTTTAGTACGGTATGCTCGGATTGGCACGCGCCGAGTCCCGTACCGTAGAATACTTCCGCCTCAAGTCCCCAAGTCAATTTGTAAGCGGCAAGTATCTGGGCTAATCCGCTAGAGATATTTCCGTGACATAATACGGCAACCGTTCCACCGCAACCGCCGGATGTAATTCTAGCGCCATAGAAGCCACCTTTAACGCCAATCTTGCGGATTGAATTGACAATCTGTTCGATCTCGGTGCAACCGAGTCCTACGCGATACCGATAACTCCAGTGTGACGCGTACATGAGTTTACCCGCCTCCCTTAAGTGGGTTCGCACATTCTCGGTATCGGCATAGGCGTCTCTGATACATCGGATAAACTTTTTAACGCGAGCGTGTTCATAAATTGGATGTTCAACCCGGCTCCGAACAAAGTAGGTTTTCCGGGGATCGACGACAATGTCCGAGTCCACTGTGCCGCCGTATCGGTTGAGAAAATGTTCACCATTCATTCGGGATGGCAAATAACTCTTGCACCTTCGACGGAACTCTTGCACAGAGAGATTGCACAAGTAGTTATCTCGCAGTTCCTTGATGCCCAACTCTTTTTGAAGGATTGTCAAACCCATGAACGCGGCAGCGCGAGCATCGATATAGGCCGAGTTTGAAGGACGTCTAACCTTGCTGTGGATGCCGATCACCCTGGTTCTAATAGGAAGCCGTGGGGATTCAAGAATCATGTCGCGTTGGCAAAGAATGGAAAGAAGCGCGCCGTGATCGCCCAAAGCGGACGTTATATGGTCCATCGGACCGCACGGCATGCCCACAACACGATTTTCTACAATCTGCCCAATCCGAGCGATTTCTTTTGCGTCCATCTCCAACCCATAGATGGCGCTAACTGCCACGAGCGCAGCCACTTCAATAGCGGCAGAGGAGGCAATACCCGCTTTTATCGGGATGGGGCTTTTCACCGCAATCGCGGCGCCGTGGGGGAGTTGATCGATTTTGCCTTCCTTGAGCAGAACGTATAGAACTCCAAGCACACAAGCGGCCCACGCCGTTTTGGAATCTCGAGCGAAGAGTTGGCGAATCTGATCGTACGATTTGAGATTTCCCCGCACATAGAAATCATCTATGGACATTTGCAACCCCGAAAATGAGTCTCTGTCAATTCCGAGGCTTAACGTTCTTAGTTGTCTGTCGCCTCTTACTTGGCAGCCGACGACCGCGCCGCGCCCAAGCGTCACTGCGGCGACATTCGCGCCGCAGTAGTCGGCGATGCCGCCCATGACATCCAGCCGCGCGGGCGCTCTCGCAATGACAACCTTTCCGTTCCTTTCAAAGCCGGCTTCGCCAAACAGTCGATCGTCATGGAACCGCAGCATTGATTCAAAATCATGAATTCCAGGAGGCTTGATTTCGGGGCCGGAAACGTGATCTATTGTTATAGGTTGACCACCTTTTAGGATGTCCTCCGTACTCATGACGATTTACACCTCATGCCATTCCCCTAAGTGGGCCTCGGAGCTGCCGCCAAATCTTGCGCGGATTTGTGCCGCCAACTTTCGCTATTCACAATTGCTACGGCGTAACAACCGTGACACTTTCTCCGTCTGTCAATGCGTGTTGCCCCGCGACTATGACCGCGTCGCCTTCGGCAATCCCATCGGTTACCTCAACATCAACGCCCCGTGACAACCCAATGTCAATTGTCCGCCGCCTGCTTACACCTTCGGCGACCACAAAAACGCTGCGCACGTCGCGATTTGTGTCTTCAAGCACCGAGGAACGGGGAATCAGAATTGCGTTTTCATGAATCTCGACAGGAATCGTCCCTCTGGCGAACATACCCGGCTTCAAATTCAAGCCTGGATTTTCGACCCGGATCTCAACCTTTGCGGTGCGACTCGAGGGTTCAAGCGTGGGACTAATCAACGCGATTTCCCCCATCACGGGGTTCTCCAGCGCATCGACCTGAATGGAGGCTTGCGCGCCCAATTTCAATTTGCCGAGATCCGATTCAATAACGCTAAATGTCGCTTTAACCGTTGCCATGTCGACAATTTCAAAAATTGGCGTAACCGGTGATGCCGTTCCACCAAGATCCAGATGGCGTTTTGCCACAATGCCCGAAATCGGCGCAGTGATTGTTGCGTCCGATAACACCTCTTGCGCGAGACGCGACGCGGCTTCCGCTTGCCTCATGGCGGCTTCGGCCGCGATGATTTCCGCTTCCCAACTTCTAGCCGCCTCCAAATCTCTGGCTGTAGCGAGATTTGCCTCTGCCTTCTTGGCTTGCGCCTTAGCTAACGTGATGTCCTTTTCCCAAGTTCGCGTCGCGACCTGAGCGCTCGCAACCTTAAGCGCGGCTTCCGCTTGCCGTACTTGCGCCTCCACGGATTGGATATCCTCTGCGCGCGCCCCATTCTCAATAAGCCGAATCTGCTCGGAGGCAATGTTGTATTGCGCTTTAGCCACATCTAATTGTGTCTGTGACGATTCAAGTGACTGGGCGCTGATTGCGCCATCGGTAAAGAGTTTTTGCATTCGGTCATAGTTGTTTCGGGCATTTGCCAAGTTCGCGTCCGCCTGATCGAGAGTGGCTTGGGCTTGTTTACGATCCTCCTCCCTGGCTCCCCGTTTTATCTTCTCCAAGTTTGCTTGGAGTGATGTCAATCCGGCTTCCGCCCCCTCAATTTGCGACACGGTGCGAGTTTCCGCCAAATCCTTGACTTGTTGAAGGGCCGCCTCTGCAGACGACATATCGGCTTCCGCAACGCGAATTTTAACCTTGACGCGCCCCTCCGCCAGCTGTTTCACCTGCTCGTAGTTGGTCTGTGCCGCTTGGAAGGCGGCTTCCGCTTGAGTTAGCCGAAGTTTAAGTTCATCGTGATCGATAACAGCCATTATGTCGCCATTCTTCACACGGCTGCCTTCGTCTACGCGCATTTCAACGAGCCTGCCCGAAACTTCGGGAAAAACCGTCACTTTTGAATTCGGGACAATCGTGCCGGATAACTGCAATACGGATTCGATGGTTGCCCGCCTTGCTTGAACCACCTCAACAGGTTTTGATACTATTGAAGCGGCGACTTCCGAGGTACTCAAGCGTTGTCTGGTAGCAATCCTCAGTACAACAATCCCTATAATTATGACGCCAATGATTGCGATAATCAATTTTTTCAATGTCATATCTCCTTATGTATAGTGAAAAATCTGTCAGTCTGGATTTAAGGAAAATCAAGGTTACACACGGAACACCCTAGCCTTGATCGAAAAAGTAGAGCAAGATAATCTCGTGCTCCATGCGACGCCTCCGGCTATTTCTTATTGGAAACCATTTCAGGACGACCGGCATAAAGGCGATGCCAACGTGAACAAAATGTACACTTATCACACTTTTTTGACGTTTCAGGCATCGTTTGCTCCCATTCTTGTGAAAAATCGCGGGCGAAAAATAGGTACAGGAATGGGTACAAACCGCCGATTTCAAGGGCGCGTTCACATTTTTCGATATCAAGGTTTCCTTTGACGGTGCGGGTTTGTCGTGATGCGGATGTGAACAAAATGTAAACGGAACCGAAAAGTGATCTGTTTCGGGAGCGTTATTGCGCCTCCAGATTCGAGAGGTTCACGCATTTTGGCACACCGCATTAATTCCCACTTAATTATACTATTCATCTGTAAAGTTGTCAAGTTAAAAAACAACGGTTATACCGTTTCTCTAAAATGCAAGCGCTTTGACGGTGCAGATCAAGAGTGGGAAGCCTTGTCTCCGCGCAAAGCCGGCGGGGCAAGATGCCCCGGCTACGGGGTCGTAAAACATTCTCCACATTGGGGATCTCTATCGATCAAGCGAATGAACAATGAGTAGGATTTGCTATCAGGATTTGCTATCGCCCTCGTTATCCACTCGGTTGATCCTTCCTTATTCAGTCAGTTGATCGATAGCAAATCCTACTCGCTATCCGCTCGTTTGATCGCCGGTTACGATAGTAGCCTATTTGGAGTGTCACTTGCGGAAAGAATTATTTCACAGGGATAATGGCGCGCTATCGCGATCCGCCATCATCTTCTGCCAAGAGACCCGCTCTTGGTGCGCCGTGGTACACGAGGTGCTCTATGTAATTCTGGTTTTGGCGATTGATTTCCACCTTAATTTCTTTCCTGTCATCACGCGCTTGCTCTTCAATCCTTTTCCGTTCAAAGCTCGCGGCATTTGAACGTTCACGTATCTCCGTACGAATCTTTTCTCTGTCTGTAGCAGCCTCTACCTCAATGGCGTTCCGTTCAGCGGCGGCTTCAGCGAATCCTTCCTTCATTTCTGTGCGAATCTTTTCCCTGTCCACGGCGGCCTCTTCCCTAATGGCGTTCCGTTCAGCGGCGGCTTGCTCAAACCCCTCCTTCATTTCTGTGCGAATCTTTTCCCTGTCAGCGGCGGCCTCTTCCCTAATGGCGTTCCGTTCAGCGGCGGCTTGCTCAAACCCCTCCTTCATTTCTGTGCGAATCTTTTCCCTGTCAGTGGCAGCCTCTTCCCTAATGGCTTTCCGTTCAGCGGCGGCTTCCGCGAATCCCTCCGCCATCTCCGTACGAATCTTTTCTCTGTCAGCGGCAGCCTCTTCCCTAATGGCTTCGCGTTCAGCGGCGGCTTGCTCAAACCCCTCCTTCATTTCTGCGCGAATCTTTTCCCTGTCAGCGGCGGCTTCCGCGAATCCTTCCTTCATTTCCGTGCGAATCTTTTCTCTGTCAGCCGCCGCAGCTTCAAAGCGCTTGTTCATTTCTAAACGAAGGCCTGCAATACTATCATTCAAATCCTCTTTACTATTGTTCAAATCCTCTTTGGTCACGCCATTCTTATTCATCTTCAATAGCATCACGAATAATGGGACAAACACGCCAATAAAGGATACCAAGAGCGCTACAAACTGCAACGAATTTTCCACGGTTGAACCTCCTTATGCTTTGTGGGCCGAGTTGCTGCCGGTTCCAGCCCTATCATTGGTTACAATGTCAATTTAACGGTAACATCCCACTGTTTGCGGCTTATGCGCCATTCGTACGGTCTGTGCTTGTTTATACTTCACGCTGCTGAAAATTGCGTATTTTCAAGCGTCTGGCGGTAGGCGCTGTTGGAAACCGCGAGGATTTCTATCGCACTCGCTATCCACTCGCTTGATCCTACGGGGAACGCAGGTCGCGATCGGGAGATCCGGGGATTTCTATCGCACTCGCTATCCACTCGTTTGATCCTACAAAAGACGCAATTTCTGGCAGCGCGGAGTATATCATGAATTAGCGCCATAGGCGCCTTGAGTGGTTCATAATACCATAGAGTCAGAACACTCATGTCAAGAATGTGTGGAAGAAGCTATCAACCGACCGGATAACGAAAGATCAATATTTCAGAATAGCGCTCGACTCTCCAACCGCCCAAATAGCGCCATTTGGCGACTGAGCGACATGAAAAAGGGTATTTTCGGTTGAGCTTTGCTCGGGCAACCATGTTACTCCGCCATCTTTCGTGTGCAGAATTGTCCCTTTTTCTCCGACGACCCAGCCTTCCATGCCGCTAATAAACAGTATGCTGTTGAAAGCCATTGTCGTCGATGTGGTCTGCTCTGTCCAGGTGTCGCCTCCATCGCGCGTTACAAGAACGGTGCCCTCATCTCCACAAATCCAACCGTGAAGCGAATCAACGAAGTACACGTCGGTTAGTTGACTTGAGCCTCCATCCTGTGCGACCCAAGTGAGCCCGCCATCGGCGGTTTTCAGCACTTTGCCCCCTTGCCCGACAATCCATCCTATTTGATTGTCAACGAAATGTACGCTCATGAAAATTCGCATATCGAAATCGTGTTCCATCCCGAGGCTTTGTCCGTGCCAAGTTACCCCCGCATCACTGGTTTGAACGACTTTACTATTAAGTCCGACTGCCCAGCCGTCGTTTGGTGTCGGGAAGTGCACGTCGTAATGGCCGCCCGCCAATTTCCAATCGAAGATATTGCCCGCTTTGAGGCGTTTGGTTTCCCCTCCTTCTTGACTCGCGCTATAGAGGTTTTCCCAGGTGTTGCCGCCATCCAAACTTTCGATAAGCACGCCGTTGTCGCCGACCGCATATCCTTTTTGTTCGTTCAAGAATTGGACAGCCTCCAGATTAAAAGGCACGCCGGTATCTTGAATGTCCCAATTTTTCCCGCCATCGGCGGTATGCAGAGCCGCGCCTGATCCCCCAACTGCCCAGCCGTGCGTATCGTCGAGGAAATGAACCGCATTCAAAGTGCCGCTATTGGACACGACTTCCCAAGATTCGCCGCCATCGGCGCTATGCAATATCGTCGCCGCGTCTCCCACAATCCAAGCTTCTCGGGTATCGATTTGATGAACGCCGTACAGTCTTTGGGAAACCGGTCGCGGTTCTAGCGGCGCCCACGTATTCCCGCCATCAGACGTACGGAGAATGACCCCAAACTCCGCCGCGGCAAGCCCTAGATTGGAATCGATAAAATGAATGTCCCATATAGGCTCGGGCATTCCGTTTGAATGAGGCACGCTGCTCTCTTGCGTTTTCCATGTTTGCCCGCCATCCGCGGTGTACACCAAAGCGCCGTTTCCGCCGCATGCCCATCCTTCCAGGTCACTAAGCATGAAGAGAGAATCAAGAGGTGACGCGGTGCCACTTTTTTGGTGGATCCAGCTTTGTCCTCCGTCGGACGTATGGATTAGTGTACCGGCGCCGCCGGCTACCCAGCCCGCTTGCTGATTAAGGAAATGAACTCCCTCAATAACGTTGTTGGTTTCGGTTTTTCGATCCGTATTTTGACGGGACCAAGTCGTCCCGCCATCGGAAGTATGTATGATGACGCCTCCATCTCCGCCTGCCCAGCCAAACTGTGTGTCCACAAAAGAGACGCTTGACAACGCGGCGCGCGTGCCGCTATTTAGTTTCATCCACGTTGCCCCGCCATCGACAGTTTTCAGTATCGTTCCGTCTTCGCCAACGACCCATCCTATCCGAGGATTAACAAACCGCACCTTCTTGAGATCCTTCTTGAAAGGCAGGGGTTGACTCGGTTGATTGTTCCAAGTCTTTCCACCATCGGTTGTGTTCAGAATGGTGGAGCCGCCGCCGACTATCCACCCGAGTTTGGCGTTGACAAAGTAGACATCATAGAACGCCTCTTTCCATCTTGCCTCGCGGATGGAGGTCCATGTCTTTGCGGACGCCGCCGCATTCAAGGCGGCAATCAGCAACGCTATTGTAAAATACGAAATGATTCTTCCAGTGGATGTCTTGCGGTTAGTCATAATTTTAGTATCTCCTGATTTTCCTAATGATAATCCAATTTCCTAAGTCGTTAGATGGTCAAAACACTTTGCCGTTTTGGAAACGTGGATATTATACAACGCCCTATTTTTTGCGTCAAGCGCATTTACGCTCAAGGTTAGGGGAAATGCCCCTGATTTTTGGGTGGTAATGGCGGATAATGCGATGAAATCGAGTTGTGAGCGGAAGGATGGAAGGAACGCAGATTGGCGCGGTCTTCAACATGAGAGAGGCAATCAAGAGAGTCATGATTGTCGGTGTCACGCCGGGACTTTTCGGTGATTGTCCGATACGAATTCAAAATCTAAATGTTACAGGCGACTCGCGACGTGCAATGAATTGCACTACTACGAACCCGATGGTCCTTGTGACATTTCGATTGCGAATTAGTATTAGTTTGACGGATACCGTGGATCTGATCGTAAATTATCAAATGCGGGTTCTTTTTCAGCCAATTCTTTGATTCCAGGGTCGAGTTCGACTGCCGTTCCGAGGGCGTCAATTGCCTCGGCATGTTCAGCGTTGATAGCGTGAGCGCAAGCGAGATTGTAGTGGGCTAGCGCGATGTTCGGCGCGATTCGGAGCGCGCGCCTACAAGATTCGATAGCCAGTTCGGGACGACGCTGTTTGAGATGTGTCGTTGCCAAGTTTATATGCGCCTGAATGGCGTCCGGCTTGAGCGCGATTACTTTCTCGAAAATTGCCGCCGCCTTGTCATACTCCGCTTGTTGCAGATAGACCTGACCGAGGTTGTTGTAGACGGATGGCGCCTGTGTGAAGAAAAGCGTGTACTCTTTGTGTCGGAGCGCTTTTGTGTAAGCTTCAACGGCTAAGTTCAGTTCGCCGTTTTTCAGATGAAATCGAGCTTTGCGCGAATTGTCGTTGAACTGAGTTTGGTGGTGCCAGATCCAGATAAAAACGACAGTAACGATGAGACAAAATATCATCATCAGGTTTTTCATGAGCATAGAAAATCCGGACGTTCTTACGCTTGACGGGTTGTGCCAGTTATTTGGAGACTCGCGGTTGAACGCGCCGTGAGTTGCGCGAGGTCAAACGGAGCACGGCACTGCCGGAAAGAGAAGGCGAGAAACGGGAGCGCGGGAGGTCACTGCTCAATCGCCCGGATGATCTCCAGCACGCGACTATGGAGCGCTCCATTTGTCGCCACAATCCCGCGATTGGCGGTCATGCGTCTGCCCTGCATGAGATCCAAGGGGCTGCCGTGCGCGTCGGTTACTGTTCCTCCCGCTTCTTCCACTACAATGATTCCGGCGGCATGATCCCAGATACACTCGCGGTAGTTTGGCGTGCGAGGATTTGGCAGGCGCGTGTAGACCGATGCCTCCCCGCGCGCAACCAATCCGTACTTCGCTTGGCTATCAATCTTTATTGGTAGCGCGGCAATACCGAGCCCTTGAGAGATTCTGACGTGTGCCTCAAAATTTCCGTGTGATATTTCGAAGCTCTCGGCGAAACGGAGCGGCGACTCGGCGACTCGAACCCGCTTAATCAGTTTTCCGTCCAACGCGCGCATGTACGCTCCTTCGCCTCGAACCGCGACGAAGAGAACACCTTTCTCGGTATTGGGTTTGTCCCATGCCTCGTGCAGACTCGGGCAGGCGAGAATCCCGAATCTCACTTCGCCATCCTCAATCAATGCGAGCGCAATGGCATATTGATCTCGACGTAGGAAGCCTTTTGTTCCGTCAATAGGATCAAGCGTCCAAAATCGTTCGCCGACTTCGCCATTCCCTCGATCAATCCATTCACACACTTGGTCGGATGAGCCTTCGCAAAACCGGTTGACGTATTCGGAAACTCTTGAGCGCAGTTGCGGGTCTTCTTGTAGGGCTTCAGAGTCCTCTTCGGCAACGATGGAATCATCCGGGAAAGCGTCGCCGATTGCGCTACAAATAAGCGCCTGCGCTCCAAAGTCGGCGACCGTGACGGGGCTGCGGTCGGCTTTTTTGATGGCATCTGTCCGCGCCATGTCGGATTGTACCTGCCGGCAAAGTTGCGCGGCTTTCAGGACGGCGGCGATTGCTACCTTTTTTTCGGTTACCATATAATTCGCGGCATTTCGTGGTTCATTCGCCAAAAGATTGGTCTATTCGTCTAGGTTCTGTTGATATTTCATCGCAACCGGGAGATTAAGAGCGGCACACAAGCATATCCCTTCGTAAGAGTTGGGTTTCCCAATCCGTTGTTCACGCATTAAAGTTCGGGCGAGGGGACCTCGCCCCTGCGATTGGATACACACTTCACGCAAGTGTCAACAGAATCTTGCGTTTTCTGGAAGTCTTCAATTGGCGGGTTATTCATCAAGCCAACTCATCATGCTTCGTAATCTTTTGCCGACTTTAGAGTTGGGTTTCCCAATCCGTTGTTCACGCATTAAAGTTCGGGCGAGAGGACCTCGCCCCTACGATTGGACACCCACTTCACGTAAGTGTCAACAGAACCTTGCGTTTTCTGGAAGTCTTCAATTGGCGGGTTATTCATCAAGCCAACTCATCATGCTTCGCAATCCCTTTCCAACTTTTTCAATTTCCAACTCCTCTTCTTTGCGACGAAGCGCCTGCAGGACAGGCTTATTGGCTTGATTTTCCTGCACCCATTCGCGCGCAAATACGCCGCTTTGCACCTCTTTCAAAATCTCGCGCATTCGATCTCGGACACTGTCGTCCACAATCCGCGGCCCGCGCGTGAGATCTCCGAACTCCGCCGTGTTGCTGACAACGCGACGCATTTTGGTAAGACCGCCGGTGTAGATGAGATCGACAATCAGTTTCAGCTCGTGCATGCACTCGAAGTACGCCATCTCGGGCTGATACCCAGCCTCGACAAGCGTATCGAACGACGCTTTGATTAGCGCGGAGGTTCCGCCGCAGAGGACAGCTTGTTCACCAAAAAGATCGGTTTCCGTTTCTTCGCGGAATGTGGTTTCGATGACGCCGGCGCGAGTGCCCCCGATTCCCTTCGCATAAGCCAGAGCGAGGTCGCGTGCATGTCCGGTGGTGTCCTGATGGATAGCAATCAAACAGGGCGTGCCTCCGCCTTCCACGAAGACATCTCTGACGAGATCGCCCGGCGCCTTGGGGGCAATCATCGTAACATCAACGTCACTTGACGCCACAATCTGCCCAAAATGAATGCTAAAGCCGTGCGAGACCATCACCATGTTGCCCGTCTCCAGATTTGGTTCAATCTGATTCTTGTATACCGCGCCGTGCTGTTCGTCCGGAATGAGTATCTGTACAACATCGGCAATGGCGGCGGCTTCTTCGACGGTCCTGACGGTTAATCCCGCGGCTTTCGCTTCTTCCCGGGATGCGCTGTCGGGGCGTAGACCGACAACGACAGAGGCTCCGCTATCGTTGAGATTCAATGCTTGGGCGCGTCCCTGCGCACCGTATCCGATAACCGCAACAATCCGTTCATTAAGCAAATCGAAATTTGCATCGCTATCGTAGTAAATGGTTGCCATATAATTCCTCCTTATCTGTCCGTAGCATCGGAAATGAATGGGGTACCCGTAGACGCGCCTAACGCAGTCGAACGCCTTATAACCTCAAGAAATGGCAATTCGTTAGGCGTAATGCGTGATACGTAATAGTTTTATTGCGGTTTACTTCACGCTCCCGCGCATCATCGCAATTTTACCGGTGCGCACCAAGTCACGTATGCCGTAAGGTCGGAGCATATCTATCGCAGCTCTGAGTTTGCCATCGTCCCCTGTGACTTCAATCGTTAACGTCATCGGGCTAACGTCCACGGTGCGGCCACGGAAGATTTCTACAATCTGGAGAATCTCTCCTCGCCTTTGCGGCTCGGCGTGCACTTTGATTAACACCAATTCGCGTTCGACATGGTTTTCAGTCGTGAGATCGGTAACCTTGATAACGTCAATGAGCTTATTGAGGTGTTTGTAGATTTGCTCAATAATCTGCGCGTCACCATGGGTGACGATTGTCATGTGCGAAATTTGCGGATCGTCCGTTTCGCCGACATTCAAGCTGTCGATGTTATAGCCGCGCCCGCTGAACAAGCCCGACACGCGCGCAAGAACGCCGAATCGATTTTCGACGAAAACAGAAAAGATATGTCTCTCCTCAGCCATTATGCCAACCCTCGTATCACGTCACCGAGCCCCGCGCCCGCGGGCACCATCGGGAACACATTCTCTTCCTCATCCACAATAAAGTCAATGACAACCGGACCGTCATCTATGCCTTTCGCCTTCTGCAACGCCGGACGGACATCCTCCACGCGCTCGACACGCAACCCGGTTGCGCCGAACGCCTGCGCCAGAAGCGCGAAGTCGGGATTGTCGTGATAGTCGACGGCGGCGTAACGTTTATTGTGGAATAACTCCTGCCACTGACGCACCATGCCGAGGTACATGTTATTGATAATGAATATCTTCAGCGGCAGCTTATATGTAATCGCGGGGATAAGCTCCTGAATCGTCATGATGTATGAACCGTCACCGTTGATGTTGACGACCGTCTTATCCGGACACCCAATTTGCGCGCCAATGGCGGCGGGCAAACTGAACCCCATCGTGCCTAATCCGCCCGAATTTATGAATTGGCGCGGCTGAGTGTATTTGAAGTGCTGCGCCGCCCACATTTGGTGTTGTCCGACATCGGCGACGACTATCGCCTCCGGATAGATTTCATACATCTGATCGATGACATACTGCGGCATAATCTTGTCGCCGTTTTGCTTATATTCGAAGGGATATTTTTCTTTCCATTCGTCAATCTGCCGCATCCATGGGTCTATCTCTACGTGATGAACCAACTTGTTCATCTCCGCCAGCACGCGTTTTGCATCGCCGACAATCGGCACGTCAACCGGCACGTTCTTGCTGATACACGAGGCGTCAATATCAATATGAATTTTCTTGGCATTCGGAGCGAATTTTTCCAGATTTCCCGTCACTCGGTCATCGAACCGCGCCCCGACAGCAATTATCAGGTCAGCATCGGTAAAGGCATAATTCGCGCAGCAGGAGCCGTGCATACCGGGCATCTGCATTGACAGCGGATGCGTTTCCGGAAACGCTCCGAGCCCCATAAGCGTCACGGTGGTCGGAATGCCCGTCTTTATTGCCAGTTCGCGCAACTCCTCCGAAGCATTTGAGAGAACAACTCCGCCGCCGCCGTAAAGCATTGGTCGTTTCGCGTTATGAATCAGTTCTACGGCTTTGGCAATCTGGCGAGGATGCCCATCAACTTTAGGCTTGTAACTGCGGATATTGACCTGCTCCGGGTAATGGAAGAGCGATTCGTGAATTTGCGCGTCCTTGGCGAAGTCGACAACCACGGGCCCCGGTCGACCGGTGCTGGCGATGTGCATGGCGCTCGCGATTACATCTGCGACTTCATCGCTACTCTTGATTAGATAACTATGTTTACAGATTGGCCTCGTGACTCCGATAACATCCGATTCTTGGAAGGCATCGTTGCCGATAAGATCGGTGTAAACTTGTCCGGTGATAGCCACCATCGGAATGGAGTCCATGAAAGCGGTCGCAATGCCGGTGACGAGGTTTGTCGCGCCAGGACCGGATGTGGCAAGTGTCACGCCCACTTTACCGGTTGCTCGCGCATAGCCGTCGGCGGCATGGGCGGCGCCCTGTTCATGCCGCATCGGTACGAGCGTGATACCTTCCGCATCGTAAAGTGCGTCAAAAATCGGCATCGCCGCGCCGCCGTTTAGCCCGAAAATATACTCGACGCCTGCTTGCTTCAGACTCTCAATAAGGATATTGGCGCCTGATATTGTCTCCATAATTTCTCTCACCTCCACAAGAATCAGCGCTTTGCCAGCCCGATTGTCGCGATCGGGCATCGGTCAAATTGCCAACAAAATAAAAAAGCCCTTCCCGTTCCGAATTTGGAGACGAGAAGGGCTTTTTACAAAGACCTTACCGCGGTACCACTCCAATTCCCTTGGCAATGTCATGCAAGGGCGCTCATTGGGATGCGATAACGAGCATCAGTCGGCTAACCCTACTTACGCAAATTTTCAGGCAAGCAGCTCCGGGGCGACATTCGGTCACAGTCGATAGAGGAGATTTCTCAGCCATTGAATCTCCCTCTCTGTCAAGACTTGCGCGACTTACTCCTCCCCTTCATCGCTTTTCAAAGATTTTTAAGTATGCAGTCGCGATCGGGTGGTCGCGATCGGGAGATCGCGCGGATCCCTATCGATCAAGCGAATGAACAATGAGTGCGATAGCAAATCCTACTCGCTATCCACTCGTTTGATCCTACCGCGAGCTTGAATCTGTAAGGATTGGCGCTAAGACTAGCCTATCGCCGCCGCATAACGTCTCGCGACTTCATCCCAGTTGATAACATTTGCCCAAGCTTCAATATAATCCGGGCGTCTATTTTGGTAGTTCAGATAGTATGCATGCTCCCATACATCAAGACCAAGTATGGGTGTATGACCTTTCATGAGCGGACTATCTTGGTTTGCTGTCGAATAAATTTCCAAACTGCCGGTCTCATTGACGACAACCCATGCCCAACCGGATCCGAAGCGGGTAGTAGCGGCATCTACAAATTGATCGCGCGCCGCGTCGCCGGATCCGAACGCGGACTCAATCGCGCTCATGACTTCGCTTGATGGATCTCCGCCTCCGTCGGGACTCATGACGGTCCAGAACAAACAGTGGTTGGCGTGACCTCCACCATTGTTGATAACAGCTTGCCGTTGCGCTTCAGGAACGTCATCAATGTTGCGAAGCAGGTCTTCAACGGATAGCGCGGCGAGGTCGTCAAGCCCTTCAAGCGCGGTATTGAGTTTGTCAATATAGGCTTGATGGTGCTTGCCGTGGTGGATTTGCATGGTCTGGGCGTCAATATGAGGTTCTAACGCGTTGTGAGCGTAAGGCAGCTCGGGTAATTGATGTGCCATAGCGATTTCGCCTCCTTAGAAAACTGGATCTGAAATTGGGACGTGCAACAGATTCAATTGAAATACAAAAATCCGAAACGAATTTACTTCATCACCTTTTTATTATAACACATCAATAGATAAAAACCAAATGAATTTATTGGCAGGGCAGGGGAATCGCCCCTGATTTTTGGCATAAGGAAAATTGGAAGGATGGAAGACGGGAAGGGTGAAAAATTTCCGTCCACCCATTCCTAAAACCTAATGGATACATAAATTCCGGTGGATTCGCCAATACAGAGGTCGCAGTGTCGGGTTTCACTACGGATTTTCGCCGGAAAGTTAGATGCGTTCCCCCTGATTTATCGGGCTTTTTCGTTGATCGGATTCCTTGTGTCATGTTATACTTCATTAGCGCTCCAGTTGGCTTTATCTATGGCTCGTCTATATGAAAATAACGTAAAAGAAATGGACATGTTTCAGCCAATGTATATTCCGCGCTGTCAGAAATCACGTCTTCTGTTCCAACAGGATTCGATAGATTCAATCATTCGGCAAATTCAAAATAAGAATTGCCGGCAAACTGTACTTTTCAAACAAGCTCAAAAAATTTTACCGTTTTCTACGTTTTTCCTTGACTTTTGTCCTAATCAAATGCGATCATTTTGGCATCTATACTTTGTTGCGTTGGGTATTATTGCGCTTTCTTTTCCAGTAATAATCGTTTCTAATGGGATATACGTAGCGCCAGCAGGTCGCGATCTGGAGATTGCTCCTACAGTGGACGTACCGGTCGCGACCTAGAGATCGCGGGGATTTCCTCAAGAAACACTCGGCCGATGGCAAGCGGGGCAAGATGCCCCGCCTACGGAGTCGAAGAACATGCCGCACATTGGGGATCTCTATCGATCAAGCGAATGGATAGTGAGTAGGATTTGCTATCAGGATCTTCTATCGCAGTCACTATTCGTTCCTTTGATCCTTCCTTATTCAGTCAGTTGATCGATAGAAAATCCTACTCGCTATTCACTCGTTTGAGGGATTTCTATCGCACTCGCTATTCACTCGTTTGAGGGATTTCTATCGCACTCGCTATTCACTCGTTTGAGGGATTTCTATCGCACTCGCTATTCACTCGTTTGATCCTAATTATCAGCAAAATCCAAAGGAGTTAAAACAATTGAAAATCTCAAACATCTTTTTAATCCTACTGCTATTTCAGACCTTCTTCGTATTGGGGTTTGCCAAGGCAAACAAAGCGCCTGAAGTGGCGATTCCGGTTCATGACAGCGCGTTGGAGGTCGGCCACAGTGAATCGCTTTTGTTGGGCAGTTGGTTCAGCGACCCCGATGGCGATACATTGACCTACAGCGCCAGCTCGTCCGACACTAGCGTAGTGTCGCTCCAGTCGTCTAGCGCCTCAGCGACTATCACCGCGGTAGCGGCAGGCACAGCGACGATAACCGCGACCGCTACGGATCCCGGCGGACTGTCGGTTTCGCAGACGTTCACAGTTACGGTGAGCGCAGTATCAAATCGGGCGCCGACGGCGGTGGGAACAATCACAATCCCTACGCTGGCAGTCAACGGGGGACTTGGCGGCGTATCTCAAGATATAGTCAGTTACTTCAGCGACCCCGACGGCGATACATTGACCTACACGGCGAGTTCGTCCGACACGGGCGTAGCGACGGTCACGTGGTCTGGCACATCGCTAAGCATTGACGCGGCGGGCGGAGGGACCGCGACGATAACCGTAACAGCTACGGACCCCGGCGGTTTGACCGCCACGCAGAGCGTATCCGTGACGGTTAGTGGAGGGACAAACCGCGCGCCGGCAGCGGTGGGAACAATTTCGTCGCAGACGTTGACTGTTGGCGGGAGTGACGTCACAGTTCAACTGAGCGGCGGTTTTAGCGATCCCGATGGCGACACTTTGCTCTACAGCGCGACCTCGTCCAATAGCGCGGTAGCCACGGTTAGCGTGTCAGCCTCAATGGTAACTCTCACGGCGGTGTCGGCGGGAACGGTAACGATAACGGCAACCGCCACGGATCCGAGCGATTTATCCGCCACGCAGACGTTCTCTGTTACGGTGAATGCGGGATCGAACCGCGCGCCGACAACGGTGGGAACGATTTCGTCGCAGACGTTGACTGTCGGCGGGAGTGATGTCACAGTTCAACTGAGCGGCGGTTTTAGCGATCCCGATGGCGACATTTTGCTCTACAGCGCGACCTCTTCCAATAGCGCGGTAGCCACGGTTAGCGTGTCAGCCTCAATGGTAACTCTCACGGCGGTGTCGGCGGGAACGGTAACGATAACGGCAACCGCTACGGACCCCGGCAATTTATCCGCGACGCAGACGTTCTCCGTGACGGTGAATGCGGGATCGAACCGGGCACCTGAAGTGGCAATTCCGGTTCATGACAGCGCGTTGGAGGTCGGTCACAGCGAATCGCTTTTGTTGGGCAGTTGGTTCAGCGACCCCGATGGCGATACATTGACCTACAGCGCCAGCTCGTCCGACACGAGCGTAGTGTCTCTCCAGTTGTCTAGCGCCTCAGCGACTATTACCGCGATAGCCGCAGGCACAGCGACGATATCCGCGACCGCTACGGACCCCGGCGGATTGTCGGTTTCGCAGACGTTCACAGTTACGGTGAGCGCAGTATCAAATCGGGCGCCGACGGCGGTGGGAACAATCAAAATCCCTACGCTGGCAGTCAGCGGGGGGCTCGGCAGCGTATCTCAAGATATAGTCAGTTACTTCAGCGACCCCGACGGCGATACATTGACCTACACGGCGAGTTCGTCCGACACGGGCGTAGCGACGGTCACGTGGTTTGGCACATCGCTAAGCGTTGACGCGGCAGGAGCAGGGACCGCGACGATAACCGTAACAGCTACGGACCCCGGCGGCTTGTCCGCGACGCAGAGCGTATCCGTAACGGTTAGCGGAGGGACGAACCGCGCGCCGACGGCGGTGGGGACGATTTCGGCGCAAACATTGACTGTTGGAGGGAGTGACGTCACAGTTCAACTGAGTGGCAGTTTTAGCGATCCCGATGGCGACATTTTGCTCTACAGCGCGACCTCGTCCAATAGCGCGGTAGCCACGGTTAGCGTGTCAGCCTCAATGGTAACTCTCACGGCGGTGGCGGCGGGAACGGTAACGATAACGGCAACCGCCACGGACCCGAGCGATTTATCCGCGACACAGACGTTCTCCGTGACGGTGAATGCGGCGCCAAACCGCGCGCCGACGGCGGTGGGGACGATTTCGGCGCAAACATTGACTGTTGGAGGGAGTGACGTCACAGTTCAACTTAGCGGCAGTTTTAGCGATCCCGATGGCGACACTTTGCTCTACAGCGCGACCTCTTCCAATAGCGCGGTGGCCACGGTTAGCGTGTCTGCCTCAATGGTTACTCTCACGGCGGTGGCGGCGGGAACCGTAACGATAACGGCAACCGCCACGGACCCGAGCGATTTATCCGCCACGCAGACGTTCTCCGTGACGGTGAATGCGGGATCGAACCGGGTGCCGACAGCGGTGGGAACGATTTCGGCACAAACATTGGCTGTTGGCGGGAGTGACGTTACCGTTCAACTTAGCGGCAGTTTTAGCGATCCCGATGGCGACATTTTGCTCTACAGCGCGACCTCTTCCAATAGCGCGGTAGCCACGGTTAGCGTGTCTGCCTCAATGGTAACTCTTACGGCGGTAGCGGCGGGAACCGTAACGATAACGGCAACCGCTACGGACCCCGCCAATTTATCCGCGACGCAGACGTTCTCCGTGACGGTGAATGCAGGATCGAACCGGGCGCCTGAAGTGGCGATTCCGGTTCATGACAGCGCGTTGGAGGTCGGTCACAGCGAATCGCTTTTGTTGGGCAGTTGGTTCAGCGACCCCGACAGCGATACGTTGACCTACAGCGCCAGCTCGTCCGACACGAGCGTAGTGTCTCTCCAGTTGTCTAGCGCCTCAGCGACTATCACCGCGATAGCCGCAGGCACAGCGACGATATCCGCGACCGCTACGGACCCCGGCGGATTGTCGGTTTCGCAGACGTTCACAGTTACGGTGAGTGCAGTATCAAATCGGGCGCCGACGGCGGTGGGAACAATCAAAATCCCTACGCTGGCAGTCAGCGGGGGACTCGGCGGCGTATCTCAAGATATAGTCAGTTACTTCAGCGACCCCGATGGCGATACATTGACCTACACGGCGAGTTCGTCCGACACGGGCGTAGCGACGGTCACGTGGTCTGGCACATCGCTAAGCGTTGACGCGGCGGGCGGAGGGACCGCGACGATAACCGTAACAGCTACGGACCCCGGCGGTTTGACCGCCACGCAGAGCGTATCCGTAACGGTTAGTGGCGGGACGAACCGCGCGCCGACGGCGGTGGGAACGATTTCGTCGCAAACGTTGACTGTCGGCGATAGCGATGTCACAGTTAAACTTGATGGCAACTTCAGCGATCCCGATGGCGATATTTTGCTCTACAGCGCGACCTCTTCCAATAGCGCGGTAGTCACGGTTAGCGTGTCAGCCTCGATGGTAACTCTCACGGCGGTAGCGGCGGGAACCGTAACGATAACGGCAACCGCTACGGATCCCGGCAATTTATCCGCCACGCAGACGTTTTCTGTAACGGTGGATGCGGGGTCGAACCGCGCTCCGAAAACAGTTCGGCAGTTTCAGGTGATTCGGCTGAATGTTGGTCAAGGGCTCTCTGGCGTTACCTATTCAATAGACAGTTACTTCAGCGATCCCGATGGAGACACATTGACCTATGCGGCGAGATCGTCCGACACTAGCGTGGCAACATACTCTTGGGCCAAGACATTAATAACGATTAGCGCGGTTGGCGGCGGCACGGCGTCAATAACTGTCACAGCTACGGACCCCGGCGGTTTGACGGCTACTTTGAGCATACCCGTGGCAGTGAGCGCCGGAACCAATCGCGCCCCGACAGCGGTCGGAACAATTCCGGCACAAACGTTGAGCGTCGGCGGAAATGCCGCCACGGTTAACCTGAGCGGCTACTTCAGCGACGCTGACGCGGATTCGTTGAGTTACGCCGTTACCGCGTCCGATGCCTCCAAAGTGGACCTCGCGGTGGCGGGGTCAACAGTGACTATTGCCCCGGCGGCCGCGGGGACACTAACGATAACAGCAACGGCTACAGACCCCGGCGGTTTGACCGCTACTCAAACCTTCTCGGTTACGGTGAATGCGGGGTCGAACCGGGCGCCGTTAGCGGTTGGCAAGATTCCGGCGCAAACCTTCAGCGTCGATGGGAACACCATCACGGTTGACGTCAGTAGCTACTTCAGCGATCCCGATGGCGATGCTTTGACCTATACGGTGGCTTCCTCTTATACGAGGGTGGCGACAGCGCGGGTGTCAAACGCCTCGGGCGCCACGATACTCGTCACGCCGGCCGCGGAAGATGGGACCACGACGATAACGGTGACAGCATCGGATTCCGGCGGTTTGACCGCCATGCAGAATTTCGCGGCTACGGCTAACCATCTGTCGAATCGATCGCCGTTGATAGTGAATTTTATTCCGGCACAATCCTTGCGCGTCGGCGGTAATGCCGCCTCCGTTGACCTGAGCGGCTACTTCAGCGACCCTGACGGAGACACGCTGAGTTACAAAGCCAGTTCATCTCCGTCAGGGGTAGTGACGGTCAGTGTTTCGACCGCGACGCTAACTATCACGCCGCTGGCGGCGGGGGCGGCTACGGTAATCATCATGGCAAACGACGGGCATGTGAACGCGAGCCTGCCCATCTCTGTGAGTGTTGTCCAGTCGAATCGCGCGCCGGTAGCAACGGGCACGATTCCCTCCGTAACGGTGAAGGTCGGTGGAAGCGCCGCCGTGTATGTCGAGGACAGCTTCAGCGACCCCGATGGCGATACGCTGACCTACACCGCGTCGTCGTCCAATATGGACAAAGCGACAGTCAGTGTAACAGGTTCAACAGTTCTTGTCGCGCCAGTGACGGCGGGGACAGCGACGATAACAGTCACCGCTACGGATCCCGGCGGCTTGACAGCGACCCAGACCTTTTCCGTTACGGTGAGTGAACCGAACCGCGCTCCGGTAGCAGTGGGCGCCATTCAAATTCCCAGGCTGAATGTTGGTCAAGGCCTCTCTGGCATCTCTATGGCTGTGGAAGGTTACTTTAGTGATCCTGACGGCGATAGGTTAACCTACACGGCGAGCTCTTCCGACACCAACGTAGCGACTTTTACCTGGTCCAGCACATCGATAAACATTCGCGCGGTAGGCAAGGGAATAGCGACGATAACTGTCACCGCTACGGACCCCGGCGGTTTGACCGCTACGCAGAGTATATCCGTTGCGGTGAATACGAAGTCGAACCGGGCGCCTGTGTCGGCAGGCACGATTCCGGCGCAAACGTTGAGCCACGGCGGGAACGCCGCCACAGTTGATCTGAGCGGCTACTTCAGCGACCCCGATAATGATAAATTGACCTACACCGCCGTGTCTTCCGACACTAGCAAAGTTACCGCCAGCCTGTCTGGCGCGACGCTAACTATCGCTATAAGCGCCGTAACGGCAGCCGGGCAAACGACAGTAACAGTAACGGCGTCGGATCCTGGCGGCTTGACTGCCACTCAGACCATATCCGTAACGGTGAATCCGGCGGCTGATTTGAACAGTGACGGCATCGTCAACGTCTTGGATTTGGTGCTCGTTGCCGCAGAGTTAGGGAAGACCGGGGAGTTGCAGGCCGACATCAACGGTGACGGTGTCGTCACTGTCCTTGACCTTACTTTGGTCGCGAGTGCGATAGGGGGCGCTTCCGCGGCTCCGTCCGCTGGCGTTCTTACCGCACCGCATGTGCAAGCGTGGCTGAACGACGCCTCGCGTTTAGTTCAATCGTCCGGAGCCGGACGCGAATTGCCGCATTCTTACGACCAAGGGATATTCAACTTGGAGCAGATTCTGGCAAGCCTGCTTCCCGAATCAACGGCGCTGTTGGCGAATTATCCGAATCCGTTCAATCCCGAGACGTGGATGCCGTATCGGTTGTCGAAGCCGAGCGAGGTGACGCTGACGGTGTATTCATTGACGGGGGAGGCAGTGCGGAGTTTCGAGTTGGGTTTCCAGCCTGCGGGGGCGTATCAGTCTCGGAACCGCGCCGTCTATTGGGATGGCACAAACGAGGTCGGCGAATCCGTTGCAAGCGGCGTCTATTTCTACACGCTGACCGCTGGCGATTTCTCCGCCACGCGAAAGATGCTGGTACGCAAGTAGGAAGGATGGAACCGAGTTTTTTTGAAGACTCGGTTCCATCCGAGAATCGATCAACGGTAGTCCACCATGGACCTCCGATGTGTGAATTAAGGGTTGGGGAACTAGATTCCTACGATCCATGGGGGTTGGGGAACCCAACCCCTACGATCCATGGGGGTTGAGGAACCCAACCCCCATGGAGAGCCATGCGTGGTACGCGTCCTTCGATCATCTGATTGCTTAGCAAAAGGATCGCCAAATGCTACACTCTTTTGACAACGCGGAGTGAATCGCGCTACTACAAACACACGGGCCCGCAACTCGTAGAGTTTGCATTAGTACGAATCGCTTTACTTCATAAATTCATCGAATTCATCAAGCTCGTCGGCTTCGCTGCCGGCTGACGTTTGAAGGGACGCGCTTCCCGCATCGGTTTTTGAAACAAAGCCGTACAGTTCTACCTCCGCAATCTTTGCCGGAGCATTTACTTTCCCGCTATAAACCTGCCAACCGCGCACATTTTGAACATTCTTGCGACGTTGGCCCGCGTCATCCGACGTGCGCCGCACTCGGATCTTGACGCCGGATGTGTACACGGTTCGATTGAAACGGAGATCAATGATTTTCTTCTTATTGCTTTCGACCTCCTTAATCTTCTCCCATCTGCCTTGCGAATCGGTGGTCCAGACATCGAATGCCAGGAGATTGGGGGAGTGAATGACCACCCGATGGAGGGATTTGGGTTCGGGCAGCGTGATAATTGACTCGGATTGCGATCCGAAACTCATAACCATGTCGCCCGTGCTTTCAACATATTGGGACTGTCCGACCGTTCTGACATTTCCGTCAATTATCGCCGGATCGTTTGCCCTCGCGCCATCGGCGAGGGCATAATTGTTACTCCATTGTTGTTCGGCGGAGAAGCCTTGCAAACCTGCGCATCCGTACGAAGAGATGATAGTTGTCATAACCAATAGAGCAGTGATGATGGATTGAAATTTCACCTATATTTTCTCCTTCTTATTGAGTAGAAGTTGCTTGCCGAATAACCGACTCAATGTCGTCTCTGGTCAACCGGTGGACATTGAATTTAAGGTCTTGAAAAAAGGGTACGAGATCCTCGCCCGCGGCTTGACTCATGTAGTAAACGAGCATACTTGTTCGCATCTGACGGGGGAGTTTCTGATGGAGGTTGTCCTGCTTGATAATGTGGAATAGTTCCGGGTAGAAATCCTCACCCAAACGGTCGTATAACTCTTTGGCGATCGAGTAAGAATACGCGTAACCCCAGTGTACATCGGTGGATTCGTGTCCTTTCCACGTTTGCAGCGCATTGACATCGTCCAAGTCGACCTTCATGTTCTCCTGAAGATCGAGCCGATTGTGGCTCCCGCCTTTTGCATACTCGTTTTGCACGAATACCGCAATTCCCTCGGTGAACCATGTCGGGAAATAGTAGTCGGCAGTGAAGGCATGGGTCAACTCATGCGCTCTGACATCCCTCTGGTCAAACATAGCCATCGGGAAATGCATGACAATCGCGTCAACCGTGTTTAGCAAGCCGCTTCCCTCGCGAGTTGTTTTGCGGTTAGACACGGTCACGGCTCGCCATGTAGTGCCCTGAAATGTCTCATATAGTACAATCCCGACGCGGCGAGTCGGCGGCTCGATGCGAAAAAGTTGTTCGATGAACGTATATAGGCTCTCCATATAGACCAACGCCCCGCGTCCAAAGTCTTGGCGCTCTTTGGGTTCGTCAAATGCGGTTCTTTTCAGCAAATCTTCATGAAAAGTAAGTACGTAGTGGTCACTTCCGATTTTTAAGCCATCGGGCGAGACCGCAATTTTTACATCGGGGCGCTCAAGTGTCAGATAACGCTTGCTCTGTTTCTGTTTAATTTTTTCTTGCTGCCGCTGACGCGCCCTTTCAAGAGACGCGCAACTCGAAAAACATGACAAGGCGGCAAGGAGAAAAACCGCAAGCAGGCAACGCGAGACGGAAATTGTCATTTCTCTTTTTTTCTCAAGTTCATACGAATTCAAAATCCAAATGTTACAATCAATCGGTGGCGCTCAATGAATCGGGCAATTACAAACGCCCGATGAATCGGGCAACTACACACACCCGATGAATCGGGCAACTACAAACCGCCGGTTCTTGTAACTTATAGATTCGGAATTAGTATCGGTGGTTATAGATAGGATTGAGGCTCTTCAAAGCGGCTGCCGTAACCGGGGCAGCAAATAACACAATCGGCGGTCATCGGGGCGTGCAAGCGGGGCAAGATATCGGTTGAGCAACTCATCAGGCGAAAGTCAATATTGAGAGTCGCTTAAAAGTTCTTGTATCTTCCGGTCCATTACCGCTTCGCCATGAAAGCCCAGGTCTCGATCGCGAACAATCCCGTTCTTGTCAACGTAGTATGTGCATGGAATGCCTTGGACGCCGTAATCCAGGAATTGCGGGTGCCCATCCAAAAGGACGGTATAGGTGATTTGCGTCTGCGCAAAGTCTCGAACTGCCTGGTGGTCGTGCTCGTTGTTCACTCCCAAAACTACCAGCCCCTTGTCCTTATACTTTCTGGACAGGAACTCCAAGTACGGAATCTCGGTGCGACAGGGGCCGCACCACGTCGCCCAAAAGTTTATCACAAGAGGGCTGCCTTTGAGCGCCGCCAAACTGACCTGATTCCCGTTCAGATCCTGGAGCGCAAATAGCGGCGCAGGTTGTCCCTGCAGAGGGAACGCGCTAGGCGCCTCCAAAGACGATTCTGATTGAGCCGTTAACCCTTGTTCAAGTTTCCGTTTTACCCTCTCGTGTCTTCGCTGCTGCGCCTCTTCCAGCGCGGCACAGCCGATGATTGAAGCCAAGAGTAGAATTAAAACGGGCGTGGAAAGCCACTTTTTGTCGAATCGGGCTGGTCGTGCCATTGAGTTATTCCTCCGTCCCTCTTTTTGAATGAGAACACTGCAAAATTATAACACACCTGTTTGTGTTTGCCAATAGATTCATGTGATGAAAAAAGGCTTGATAAAGGCATATCGTATGAAGTATAATCTGAAAGTATCGGGACAAACGTTTGGAATTGAATCAAGGGCGTCGTTTCGAAGCATCCGATTTCAGAATCATATTACCGAGTTACGCGCGTTTTTGAGCGGAGCGCGAATTGCCATCAAGCGAAAGGGGATAGAACATGGACACGCTGAAAAAAGTGGCGATAGTCGTAGGTATTGTTGCGGGCGCGGCTACGATTGTCGTGGCGGTTGTCACGCTGATGATGAACGTCGCCACGAAAGATGATATATCGGATTTGAAAGAGCAGATGACAACGCAGATGACGACCGGTTTCGAGCAAGTTAGCCGGGAGATATCCGGGTTGCGAACCGACGTCGATCAAAAAATTTCCGGCGTCAAGGCAGATGTTCGCACAAACGCTCAAAATCACGTCAATCATCTTGCAAAGCACAACGAGACTGGCGGCAATGGAAAGCCTCGCTAGGATGGCGCGTGTTTTCGAAGGCGGAAACGGACTTGCCTTGAAAATTCGCTTTGAACGATTAACTTGCTGCAGGCATTGACCAAACCGCCGTATTTACCACTTCTCATCTCGGCGCGATTTGCTCCACCTTGCCAAACGCGCTTGCCCCTCCGCGGTGGTTGACTGTTGTGGGTTGACAAGGTTCCACTTGAGTGCCATCTACCCGCTAATCCGCCGCCATGTCAATCGACTCGACCTGAGCGTCGCGAATGGCTTCACACAAGTAAGTAATCCCTTCCGGAATGTCATCTATGTGACAGTAGGCGTAAGCAAGTCGTATGCACTTAATCGGATCGCTGCGATAGTGAAACGCGCTCCCTTCACTGAACCCCGCATTGTGTCTTCCCGCAAGTTCTCCGAGTTTCTCCATGTCCGTCGTCTCCGGCAAAGTAATCCACAGAAAAAGCCCGCCTCGCGGCTCTGTCCAACTACACAAATCGGCGACATTGTTCTCAAGGGTTTCAATCACGGCTCGACATTTTGCCCCGACTGCAACATTCGTTACCGCGAGATGCTCATCCAAGTGGCTCTTGAAAAATTCGGCGACAATGGCGCTTGCGAGCGCGCTTGTTCCGCCATCCCAACGGTTTTCGTGAATGGCGTCATAATGGGGTTGTCTCGCGACAAAGTATCCTTGCCGTACCCCCGCACCGAGAATCTTTGAAAATGTGGCGATGAAAATCACGCGATTGGAGTCGTCAAGTTTGAATAATGAATCCGGCGTCGGGTTGGGCACAAAATCAATGTCGCCGTAGCAGTCGTCCTCAATAATCAACGTGTCGTAAACATTTGCCAACTCCAGCAATCTTTCGCGCCGATCAAGCGCGAGAATGGCGGATGTGGGATTTTGGTGGTTGGCAGTGGTATAAATCAGCTTCGGACGAATGCCTTGCGTTTTGAGCGATTTGAGGCGCTCCTCGAGCGCGTCTATATCCATACCGTCAACATAATCCATCGGAATGCCGACGATATTCGCTTTGAGGTGTCTCATTATGCCCAGCGTGCCGCTGTAAGCCAATTCTTCGGTCAGGATTGTGTCGCCATCTTCAATAAAAGCGCCCAGCACAAGATCCAGCGCCTGCATTGAGCCCGAAGTTAATGATATGTTGTCAATAGGGAGGGGAGCGCCTTCGCGCCGTTCAAAACGCATTGAAGCGAGTTCGCGCAATCCGAGATACCCGTTGTCACCCGGGTAATTCACGAGGCTTCCGCCGAGATCGCGGAGCGCTTTCGCGCTGGCTTCAATCAACGCTTCGGTTGGAAAGGTATACGGATCCGGCCGGCCGCCGGTAAAGGCAAAGTCTTTCATAATCAAATCCTTGAGTTGTTTCAGGTATTCTCATTGTGAATACATTGGTGTTTACTCTCGGGGCGTGTTTTAATATGTTACCACAACTGCCCCGAAAATCCTAAGAAAAAGTGTCAAATGTTGTCAAATGTGCCGAACGCAAAAAATATAGCCGTTCATTCCCCCGGAGAAACGCGCCCCGTGTCAGAGTTCCGAGTAGGTCGGATTGAAAAGCGCTAACAAGAAAATCCAACCTCCCATAGGACTTACGCAGATGAAAGTTCAATAGTCGCGGCGTTTGTCCGAATCACGGATTGCGCGGATTAAAACCAGCCAACGGCGCAATTCGCGCGTGCCTATTCACCCACTCTTCCGCATCCTTCCACTATCGGATGCGATTCCGTCGTCGGAGAGACAGTTAACGATTGACGCCGCGATACAGAAGTGTTAAGATGGGAAGCAAAAATCGTATCAATCAATTTTTATTTGCGACTCTTGCGCCATTGTTAAAACGATGCAGCCAGCAGTAAGGATTAAGAAACCCTTCCCGGACATTGAACTCGACTGCATGCGACAAGGTGATTTACAAGTAGTCGCGGAAATTGAGCGGCAATCGTTTTCAGATCCGTGGAGCCTTTCAGCCCTCCGTGAGGAAATTAGCCGAAAGCGCTCCCATTCTCATTTCCGCGTCGTGCGTCGTGATCATGTTCCGGTTGGATACGTGAACTATTGGCTAGTCCTTGACGAAGCTCACATCGTAAATTTTGCGGTGTCACCCGCATGTCGACGAACGGGCTTGGGTAAATATCTGCTCGCGAAATCGCTGGAAGACATTCGAAATCAAGGCGGACGTCAAGTTCACCTAGAGGTACGACTGGGCAATATTGCGGCGCAGAATCTCTACCGCCAGCTAGGATTTCGGCTTGTACGCGTGCGCAAACGCTATTATCACGATAACGCTGAAGACGCTTGCGTCTTCCTACTCGACGACCTGTCGGGGTTTGGCGTTGAGATACGATAATCAATCGACGGTTGTCATCGCAGACGATTCGGAGATTGCTCCTGCCGGGGAGCGCTACACTGCGTTTCACCGGCATCCCTGAAATCTCGAGCTTCAAACCCGTACGAAGACAACGTTGTCATTCGGCGATGATATTTTTCTTGCAGGTTAGAACGTCGTGTGTTACAATTTTGTTTAGATTATTCGATCAACGAGGTGAATTTCGCCGTCTTCTGCCCGATGTCATCATTTGTACATCTGTCGGACAGCTTGACAATTCCGGGCGTAGTAACAATTTCACCGAACCACCATACGAGGCATCTTGGATTGCTGTTTTTGCCAGCGTGGGGATAGGCATGAATACAACCGTATTGGTATTGAATGCGAGCTACGAGGCAATCAACGTCTGTAACCTGCAGCGCGCTTTGAAGATGATTGTCAAAGGGTCTGCGCGTATGGAGGAAGTTTCCGATCGCAGGATTCATTCTCCAACCGCTTCAATGCCCGTTCCTCTTGTGATTAGACTTGTAACGTATGTGCATATTCCCCACTGCGTTGTGAAGTTTTCGCGCAAAAACGTCTTTATTCGCGACCAGTATACATGTCAATACTGTCACGAGGATTTTCCGCCATCCTCGCTCACGCTTGACCATGTCATTCCGCGTTCGCGTGGAGGCGCTACCGTTTGGGAAAACGTAACAACCGCGTGCAAAAACTGTAACACCAAGAAAGGGAATCAAACTCCCTATGAAGCGAGAATGTTCACTAAACGTTCACCTAAAGCCCCATCGATTCTCACTTATCTACACCTCAATCGCCATTTTCGCGGCTATGATCCTGCCTGGAAGAAGTATCTATACATCAACTGAAATGGCGAGAATGTCACGTTTTAATCCCATTATTTTACTTATAGGCGCCTCATTCCTCGTTGTTGGATGCGGTTCGCGCGCACCGAAGGACTACTATTTCGAGTTCACCCTTATGGAGGAATTGGGTGAACACAATCGACGGCGCACCGGCCGCGATCCGCGCCAGACAATATCCCACCCGGAAAAATCGGAGCCCCTCGCGGTTGCATTCGAGGCGGGGAAAGCGCCGACGCAACTAATCGGTTTTAAGCCGTACAAAATCTCCGAACCCCGACATGCGGATCAACCTCCTCAACGTGAATTGCCCAGAGTCCCGATTTCATGGCAACAGGAAGCGCTCCGTCAAGTTTTTCAGGAACAGAAGATACGAGTAACACATTGGAGATCGAAAGATGGACGGCTTGAAGGCAAACAGAATGCGGTGCAAGTCCATTTTGTACCGCGAGCGCTTTCGGATCGGGCGATTAAGCAAGAATTTCTGATGATCTGCGCTATCGTGCATGGCGCGCAATTAGAGCCGGACACCATCGATGTCGTCAGAGCCATTGCCGAAGATGAAGATGGAAATCCGAAAATTAGGTTGGAAACACAAGTAACAAACTATAAGGCTTATCTTGAAGAACGCATGAACTTGGCGGAGTGGGAGAGCCAACTTCGGCTTGATAAATTCTGAGTAACTGTTTGGATCAGCCAAGAATAGTGGCAACATTGATTTGACATGTATTACCCCGACTATCGGCAGGGGGCATCCCTTGATTATATGTGGGAGGGGCATCTTGCCCCGATTGCCGACGTTTACAATAGATCAACGCATTTAATAATTACGCAACCGAAACCGATTACGCTAGGGCATTGCTCAAACATCGGGGCAAGATGCCCCTCCCACTGGAGGTGTTCTTCATATATTGGGTACATGGACGGACTTACCTTCGACTGTGGAATAAAGCGATTGCTCTGTATTCTCTGCAAGAAATCAATGGACTAAACAGTTACAATTCTGATATGGCACACACACCACATCCCGAAAGGTTGAAAAAAAGGCGGGAATTTCAGCGGGGATACAGAAAGGGACGAAAATATTGGAATCGCGAGTTTGTGGTCTACGTGTATGAAAATATGTCCAATAATACGCGCTTGGGCATCACTGCCACCAAAAAAATCGGGAAGAGCGTACAGAGAAATCGCGCCAAACGATTGGTTCGAGAAGTGTTTCGACTGTCGAAAGATAGAATCTATTCCGGGTATGATATTATCGTAGTCGGCAGAGCTCCCTCAATCCATCTCAAGTATCAGGGGGCTCAAAAAACCTTGTTGCGTCTTTTTAAGAAAGCCCGAATCCTCAAGAAAGAGTAAATATCGTCAGATGAAATACGTTTTGATTTGCGCCGTACAGTTTTATCGACTATGTATATCTCCGTTATTTCCGCCAACATGTCGTTTCTACCCGTCATGCTCGCGATATGCGCTGGAAGCCATTCGGGCGTATGGCGCTTTCAAGGGAAGTTGGGTGGCGGTCAAGCGTCTCTCAAAATGCCACCCCTATCACCCCGGCGGCTACGATCCGCTCACCGTCTCGGACGACGAATCCGAATCTGACATCTGTTGCGGCACCATAGATTAGCATAGCCTCAACCTCAATTTTTTCGCAAGGAGTTCTTTTATTCCATGGGACAACGTTATATCTTGGCGCTGGTACTGATGGTTATCGTGATGTTTGCCTGGAGCCTGCTATTTGGCAACCGTTTGTCGAAGCAAAGACAGGAACAAAAAGAAGCGCAGACATCCGAACAGGCGCCCGAAACACAATCTTCGCGCGGCGACGGAGACATAGGAGATGCGGACGGACAGCAAGCATCCGATGATATGGAGCGTTATGCGCCTGTCCGGCAAATCACGGAAGCGCGCGTTCAGACGGATCTATACGAGATTGGCTTTGCGGTCGAGCCTGCAATCGTCACAGAATGGTCTTTGAAAGGATACAGCGATCGCAGTGAGACCGGAGAGCTCTTGAATCTAATTCCGTCGACCTCTCGCAACTGGTTGGCGATGCGGTTCTCTCATCGCCAATTACACATAGACGCAATGCGCGCCGTGTGGATGGCAAACAAGTCCGAGGTAAATCTAACCGGCGACACCCCCGAGATGGAGGATTCCATCACTTTCGAGACGCAAATCGGGGACGACTTGAAGGTTTCAAAAGAGTTTACTTTTTATCGGGACAGCTACTATGTCGATCTTGAATTAAAATTCCAAAATTTATCAGATGGCTCTCTGTCCGTGCTGCAAGTGACGAATGAGAATCAGGAAAATGGATACAAACTTCGCTGTGGCCCCGGAATTGACGCCGATCTGCTACTTCATGAACAAAAACACGGCGGAAAGGGACGCTGGGGGAAAAGCGCGGGCGCCAAAGCTTATACCGGGGTTGGCAAGCCAGAAAAGGAGCTCCGTGACGCGCAGCTTAGACAACCTGTCCTATGGACAGGGTTAAATAACAATTACTTTGCGGCGCTGATAATTCCTCAGCCCGGGCTAAACGCCCAATACCGTTTGGAGGAACTCAAAGACAACGGCACACCGCCCGCGCTCAATGTCGCCGCGCCAACCGAGACGGCAAGTTTGATGATTCCGGGCTTTCCTTTGGAGTCGAACGGCAGGAAAACACACAGCTTTCGCATCTACGTTGGGCCAAAAGACGCCGCAATTTTAAAAGATGTGCAAACTCCCGTTTCGCAAGAAACTCCGATTAAACTCTCGAAAATCATTGACTTCGGATTCGTTTGGCCCGTCGCTTGGGCATTGCTTTGGCTGCTCAACGGGTTGCATGGGATTTTCCGGAATTACGGCGTGGCAATTATTCTGCTAACCGCGCTGGTGAAGGTCGTTTCATACCCGCTGACCCACAAAGGTCACAAATCAATGAAGGAGATGCAGAAGTTGCAACCCTTGATTACGGAACTGCGGGAGAAATACAGGGACGATCCGCAGAAACTGAACAAGGCGACGATGCGATTGTACAAGGAACACGGGGTAAATCCCTTGGGCGGGTGCATCCCCTATCTGCCCCAGATTCCAATCTTTTGGGCGTTATTTTCGTTGCTGGGCAGCGCCGTTGAACTGCGCGGCGCCCCGTTCCTTCTATGGATAAACGACTTATCCGCCCCCGACGCGCTTTTTGCCCTCCCTTTCACGATTCCTCTCGTCAACATAGATACATTTCGACTTTTGCCACTCCTTAACGGACTGACAACTTGGCTGCAACAGAAGGTAATGGGAAATATGACACCTGTAACCGACAACATGCAAGCGAAACTGATGCAGTTCATGCCGCTGATATTCGTTTTTCTATTTTATAATTGGGCGGCGGGATTTGTACTGTACTGGTTATGCAACAATGTCTTCACTATTGCGCAACAATATCTTCAGTCACGCGTATTCAATGGCGCAGAGGAAACGGACATAAAACCCTTGGCGGTCACCAAAGCGTCCGGCGCATCAAAAAAAACCTTGCCTGCATCAAAGCAGAGGCGAAGAAAATGAGCGCGGTATGGCGCAATCTCTCTTTCGGGCCGATATGGCCGCCGAAGCGATTATAGGAGGAAATCAAGCGTGCAACACTATATTGAAATGGAAGGAGAAACGACAGAAGATGCCGTGGAGCGCGCCCTTGAAGCGCTGGGAGTCGATGAAAATTTAGCGAACGTCACGGTACTGCGCGAGCCTACGAAAGGGATTCTGAGATTAGGCGCGAAACCCGCCAAGGTTAGAGTAGCGCTCAAGGAAGATATTTGCTCCACGCCGCAAGCGCTCTTGGATGAAATCCTTTCCCGCATGGGAATCGAGGCGACATCCGAGTCTAAAATCATTGATGGGGACATTCACCTTACCGTCAGCAGCGAAAGAGCCGGATTGCTCATCGGCAGACATGGGCAAACGCTGGATGCAATCGAACACCTGCTGAACTGCATGCTCAGCAAGTCGTCTCGCGTCAGACGGAGAGTGAGCCTTGACGCCGAAGGCTATCGTGAACGTCGCGAAAAAATGCTTGCGGATTTGGCGGAGCTCACGGCACACAGAGTCAAAGAGACAAATCGGGAGATTGTTCTGGACCCTATGCCGCCACGTGATCGCCGAATTGTCCATCTCGCCCTGCAATCAGACAATAGCGTCCACACGTACAGTCGCGGTGATGGGGTGATGCGGTACATTGTCGTGACGCCGCGAGAAGCGCCCAACAGGGGGCAGAAGGAAGATGTTCCTGTCTGACACTATCGCGGCAATTGCGACCCCGCATGGGCAAGGCGGCATCGGGATTGTTCGCGTCAGCGGTTGCCTCGCCCTATCAATCGCGCGCAAGATTTTCAGATCCCCTCAACGCGCCTCTCCGATAGATTTTCCTTCGCATACGCTTAACTATGGCCACATTGTCGATCCCACCACGGGGAATGTCGTTGACGAGGTTATGCTAGGCATAATGCGCTCCCCGAGATCCTACACGGCGGAAGATGTCGTCGAATTCAACTGTCACGGCGGCGGCGCTCTGTTAACCACTGTTCTGGACTTGACATTGCAAGCCGGCGCACGGCTCGCGGAACCCGGCGAATTTACCCGTCGCGCTTTTCTTAACGGAAGAATAGATCTTGCGCAAGCCGAGGCGGTTGTCGATCTGATTCGATCAAAGACCGACCTCACCCGCCAAATCGCGGTGGATGGACTTGCAGGGCGGCTCTCGAAGGAAGTAAACTCGCTTAATGACCGGCTCGCGAATCTTCTCGCGGAAGTTGAGGCGTCAATTGATTTTCCCGAAGAAGAACTTGATTTCTTGGATTTGGATGGTATGCGACGAGCCGCGCAGACTGTCCAAGACCGATTGGAGCAGTTGATAGCAACGGCATCGGACGGAAAAATCGTGCGCGACGGAATCGACATCGCGATTCTGGGCAAACCGAACGTCGGTAAATCAAGCCTGCTGAACGGACTGCTCAGATCAAAGCGCGCCATAGTTACAGAAATCCCCGGTACAACACGGGATACAATTGAAGAATCGTTGAATCTGCGGGGCATTCCGGTCAACCTAACCGACACGGCGGGCATACGCCGCACGGAGGACATTGTTGAACGGCAGGGGGTTGAGCGGAGCAAGCGTTATCTTGACAGCGCCGCCCTGATTTTGATGGTGTTCGACGCGTCGGAACCGTTGGCGGATCCGGACATTGAACTACTGGAGGAAGCGTCCTCGCGGAGCGCCATTCTCGTCTTGAACAAGATTGACTTGCCCATCGCGACCACGCCCCAGGATTTGCAACTTCATGCCCCGCTAAAAACGGTGGTGAAAACGTCAATGCTTCGCGGCGAGGGGATTGAGGAGCTAAAATCAACAGTACTCCGGCATGTCATCGGCGGCGATTTCGTGCCGGGAGACTTGCCCATCATCACCAACGTCCGTCATGACGATGCTTTGCGCCGGGCGCGAACCGCTCTCGCCCACGCGATAGCTAGCCTTGACGCGAAAATGCCATCGGAGTTGATTGCCCTTGATTTGCGCGGCAGCCTTGACGCCATCGGCGAGATCGTCGGAAAAACCACAACCGAGGATATTCTTGACCGCATTTTCTCGCAGTTTTGTATCGGCAAGTGATTGTGGATAGGACTTACGCAGTCGAATGTCTTATAACCTGAAGGAATGGCAGTTTATTATTCCAGAATTTCTATCAGGATTTGCTATAGTCCTCATTATTCACTCGTTTGAGGGATCTCTATCGCACTCATTATCCACTCGTTTGGGGGATCTCTATCGCACTCGTTATTCACTCGTTTGATCCTCCGGGGTTAGGAGTGTGGTGTCTCCACGGTTCTACAAACTTGTCGATCCGCTGGATCTTAGGAAATTGACTCCGACTAGGATTGAATGTTACTTGTGGAACGAGTTTTTCGACGAGGATAATGGGGCGTTATACTCCGCGCTGTCAGAAATTGCGTCTTTTGTAGGAGCGATCTCCAGGTCGCGACGTGTGTTTCCGGTGGGTGCGGTTGGAAACCGCACCTACGGACCAGATGCTTGAAAACACGCAATTCTCGGCAGCGCAAAGTATACAAACCTTTCGGCGTTGAATGCGCAAACCCTAAAATCTACAACGTAAAGCAAAGGTCAGCCTAACGAATGCAACCAAATCGCGTTAGTGGTGTTTCAATGCAGTAGGACGGGAATGATTCGCCGTTGTATCTCGTTCAAAGATCTGTATTTGGCCGCCTCTTTGGTTGACATTCGCGAAGGAGCAATTGATGTTAACCCCGAAAGAGCAATGGTGTCATCGTTGCGAGCGCTGTGCGGCAACCGATATAAAGCATAAGGAGGATAATCATGTTAAATCAAGTTCGAAGACATAAATGCGCCGCTCTATTTGTTACCGTATCAATGGCTGCCATTATAGTCTCGCCGCTGTTCGCGGCAAAGCAAGTTAGTTGGGAGAAATCCTTAAAGGAGGGAATGGAAAAAGCCAAAGAAACGGGTAAACCGATGCTGATGGACTTTTTCACGGAGTGGTGAGGGTCATGCAAGCAGCTGGATGCCGCTACATTTCATAATGAAAAAGTTGCCGAACTGTCGGAAAAATTTGTGAATTTGAAGATTGATGTCGAGGCGCATCCCGATAATCGAGCCGCTTTCAACAAATATACGGGGGGACGCGGAGTGCCGGCAGTCGTATTCGTTGATTTCGAGGGCAACCTCATCAGCGAACCCGCGATTGCTCTGGCATTTGACCCGGAAAAGTTTGTCGCGGAGATGGAAAACACGCTTGAAGTCGAGGAAGATCTCCAACGGCTAAAAGCGGTGTTAGAGAAGAATCCGGATGATCCCGAGGCGAATGCCCAGCTAGCGCTTATCTACCTGAAACGCAACAACCTCGAAAAAGGGAAGCCCTTAGCCGACAAAGCGTTCAAACTGGACGTGGAGAATAAGACCGGGCATTTGCCGGAGTTACACGTCAGTTTGGGAGTCTATTACGGCAATCGCATTGATGGCGAAAACGCCGAAGATTACTTCCAAAAAGCGAAAAATCATATTCAGACAGTCATTCAGAAATATCCCGAAAGCGAGCATCATGAACCCGCGCATTACTACCTCGCTGTAATCTACGTGGTTCGAGAAATGTACGACGAAGCGATTCCGTTACTTGAAAAATTGAGTGACGCATCGGATTCGGACACGAGAACGGCTGCCATGCAGATGTTGGAAATCGCCAAAGAGGGAGCTAACGCACGGAAATGAGGAAGCTTGCGCCGCTCCTTTTTGTCTAGATTCTTGAAGTGATGAACGCCTATATCGGTTACGGTATAGGCGTTCTCATTTTCGAAGACTATTGATTTCGGTTGCGGTTAGCATTCGATAGCGCCCAATCGGCAAGTCGCCCAACAGCAGCGCTCCGATCGCAATCCGCTTCAGAAACGTAACCTCATAACCAACGGCTTGAAACATTCGGCGGATCTGCCGTTTCTTCCCTTCGTGGATAGCGATTTTGAATTGCGTGCGGTCTTTTCGGCGCGAGATCGACGCAATGCTCGCCCGAGACGTAACTCCCCCTTCGATTCTCACTCCCTTGCGCAGTTGGTTAATTGCCTTCCGATTGGGATTGCCGTTCACCCACGCGATATAAGTCTTTTTGACTTCGTGCCGCGGGTGGGTCAACCGATTCGCAAATTCCCCATCGTTCGTCATGAGAAGCAACCCCTCCGTATCTTTGTCCAACCGTCCCACCGGGTAAATTCGCTCGGAAATGCCGCTGACAAGCTCCATAACCGTCGGGCGGTTACGTTCATCGCGAACCGTCGTCACGTATCCTGGCGGTTTGTTGAGCATCAAATAGATTTGATCGGGAGTGCCTCCAACGCGTTGCCCATCAACTTCAACAAAATCACTGTCGGGCTCAATGTGTGTGCCCGGGATTAGTACGCGTTCATCGTTGACGGTGACCCTGCCCATTGTTATTTGCTTCTGTACGGTTCGACGCGAGGCGACACCAGATCTGGCGAGATACTTTTCGAGGCGCATTGCGTATGTTTAGGGAATGATTCTACATTTCGAGGATGGCGGGGAGTCTTCAAGATCTTTGATTAATTCAGACTTTGACAAAATACCTTGTCCTGCAAATCGTCGCAGGCAAGGTGTGAGGAGGAGTAGAAGCATAATGTAAATCTAAGAACCACATCACCTTTATCATACAGTTTGTTAGGTTCATCAACAACAGAGTCTGGTCTCCCTTGTGCAGCAACAACTTCAGATACGGTTGAGCCAAAAGTGAAATAATTTTGGTTTTCGCCATCGCCCTTTAACGGGCAAAACAGCAGAAATCCAATGACGAGCATAACGCTAAAAATGCGGTGTTGTAGGTTCATTAGACCGTTTCTCCCAAAGGGTGTTGACCGTGGCGCCAGCTATTGTAGTGACCGGGGTGTGGGTTTGATTACCACGGTTTTTGCTATCTTATCACCGATACGTTGATGTGATTCATTGAAGATGAACAACAAGTCTATGGCAGCGAATAGATAGAGCGGCAGGTTTCGGACAATGGATTCGCCAGCGGTACACGAGGCTCCGGTTCTTGAGTTAATCACTTGAGTCTTGACTATGATTTTACCAACGCTCTGTCCGTTAAAAAACCCGTCTTTAATCAGAAAATATATGACTAGCGCCACTTCCCAATGCTCTGAGAAAGATAAGAAGCTGTGCAAAGCATCTAGCCACACATTCTCGGAATAGTTATCCAGAACGACATGCACCAGAGCTACAGGAATCAGGATTAGTGAGTCCACCAATACACCTGTAAAACGCGTCCATCGATCCGCGAGTTCGTAGGTTGTGCCTTGTATGTCAATAGTGTTCATGCAGGCCTCCCACGCGGATTATTTATCATCCATACTACGAGGGCCAACCGACATAACTTCATCCCTGGCTAGCGCATCATAATTGAGAACAGCGAGAGTGTTTGGAGAGTATGACGGTTTTTGCTCTTGCTGTCCGCTTGTAATTTCACTTCAGGAACACCTTCGAATATAACTTCTTCGGTTTGTTGTGAAAAACCTCCCGCACAGGAGACATGGCATTCTGAATGTAACGTAAAAAAGAACTCTCTAATCTTCCAATTCTGTTCTGTACGGAAAGCCGCTTGAACGCGGTGACTACCCGCTTCCCTTATTCAGGGCTTCAAGCATATCCGACAGATGCACGAACTTCTGCCGAATCTTGCCTAACGCCGCGCCCTTCTCGATTTCAAGGTGATCGAGCGCTTTCCAATCGGAAAAAGTCAGATAAGATGCTTCTTTAGACCTCAACAGTGACTCAATGGCTTCGGGTTCTCGCTCGTCACGCATCGGAGCAGTTTGCGCTTGGATGTCTTCAAGCATAGCGTTAACCGTTTCACCGGAATCACCCTTATTCGTTCCCAAGAGTCCGGTGGGTCCGCGCTTAATCCAACCGACGACGTACTGTCCCCGGACTGCCTCTCCAGTTTCAGGATCAACGACGCGCCCGCGCTCATTCGGAATGACGCCGTTTGGCTGATCGAAGGGGACGCCGGGAAGCGGTATTCCGTGATAGCCAACTGAGCGAAAAACAGCGCCGCAAGGTATGGTTTCAAGTTCACCCGTCCCCCGAGGGCGCATATCACCCGACTCACTCTTGACTAGCGCGTTCCGCTCAATCTTCACGCCGACGATGCGTCCATTCTCTCCGATGATTTCCACGGGCGATCGCAGGAGGCGAAGACGCACTTTCTTGGGGCTTGATCCCAGCTTTTCCCGCGACCTCTCGGTCAGGTACTCGACATTGGCTCGCGCCTGCTTGTCCGTCTCTATCGATTTCTTGGATTCCTCATCAAGCGCGACATCGGCGGGATCGACCACGAGGTCCACTCCCTCAAGCGCGCCAATCTCCTTAATCTCTTTCGGGGTGAACGCCGCTTGTGCCGCGCCGCGCCGTCCCAGAATGACAATTTCCTTTATCTTGCTTCCTCGCAGGGATTCAAGCGCATAATCCGCGATGTCGGTGTCGGCCAATTCGTCGGGCGACTTTGCAAGGATGCGCGTCACGTCCATAGCCACGTTGCCCATCCCGACAACGATGGCGCGCTCGTGCGATAGGTCAAATTTCGAGTCAACATAGTCGGGGTGGCAATTGTACCAAGCGACGAATTCGGTGGCGGTGTAACTGCCCGACAACATCTCGCCCGGGATATTGAGTTTTCGGTCTGTTTCGGCGCCGACAGCGAAGATTATTTGGTCGTAATGCGCCTGAAGATCAGCCAAATCAATATCTCGCCCGAACTGGATATTCCCAAAGAAACGAAACCGCGGATTCGCGGCAATTCTCTCATATCCCTTGATGATGGCTTTGATATTCTGATGGTCCGGGGCGACTCCGAACCGAACGAGACCGTAAGGCACCGGAAGGCGATCAAAAGCATCCACCTCGATCCGGACATCTTTACGCCGCAAGAGGGCATCAACCGCATAGAAGCCGGAAGGGCCCGCGCCAACGACGGCTACTCGCAATGGCCGCTTTTCACTACCGAGAGGATACTCCGCTACTGCACTGCTCACGAATATAGTTCCCGAAAGAGTAATCTAACCGAGTTAGGACATGCGCCGTTCAACGACTTGTTGACTCAAGAAATGGCAATTCATGATTCGTAATGCGTATTGCGTAATTGATCTTTTTGCGCTATACTCCGCATCGCATGAACACAAGGTTTGTGACCATACGTGCCGACAGAAAACACCGTTTTTGGTGCGAGGCAAATAAAATCCAAAGCCCCAAAATGTGTGGAATGCAGGTTTTACGTTTTACGCATTACGTATTACTTCACAACCCTTGTCCTTGTCTATGAATCGGGGTAAATTGCATAAGTCCTAAAGAATTCAGATTCGTCAACTACGTCTTGACATGGAAGCGCTCGATTTGCCAACCGTTTTGCGCGGCGATTCGGCGCAGTTTTCGATCCGGGTTAACGGCTACGGGGTGACCCACCAACCGCAGTTTATGCACATCGGAATGGTGATTGCCGTAGGCGTAGGAGTTCGCCAAATCAAACGCGTGTGTTTTCGTCAATTCTTGGACGAGCACGGCTTTATTTTCGGCATGAGGATTCAAACCTACTTGATGCCCTGTAATATAGCCGTCAACCGTTTCCAACTCATACCCGATCATGAGATCAGTTTCCAGATAGTTGTGAAACAGATAGACAAGCACTTGCAACGATCCGGACAGGATGACAATCGTTCTGCCTTCGGAACGGTGAAATTCCATGAGTTCCCGAACACGCGGGGAAATTCTGTCGATAAGCCGTTCTTTGAAACACGCTTCCGCCAAGCGACACACGCGCTGATAATCCAACCCGTGCAGATACATCTTGTACGCTTTCGCCTTGCGCAAATCCTGCGTTTTTAGAAAATAGGAGGTCCAATTCAGCAGGTTTGCCATCGGGAGTTCGCCTTGCTTGAGAAGATATCTCAAGAAAACCGCCTCTGATGAGTAATCAATGATAGTACCGTCAAGATCAAAAATTGCGCACGAATTCATGGCGTTACTCCACCCTTTGTCCCAATGCTTTGCGATACGCTTTCACGGCGTTTTCCAGCCCGATGTAAATCGCGTCGTTCATCAAGTGGTGTCCGATAGAGACCTCAAGCAGAGGCAGATTCCGCAGCGGAGGCAAGTTTTCCAAATTCAAGTCATGCCCGGCATTTATGCCCAGTCCCGCGTCAACAGCTTTTTCCGCCGCCCTGACGAGCAAGCCGAACTGATGTTCAATTTCGTCGTTCGTTTGCGCGGAGGCGTAAGGCTCGGTAAAAAACTCGACACGATCGGCGCCGACTTCTTTTGACAATTCAATCTGGCGGAGATCGGTTCCACTGAATAGGCTCACGCGCACTCCCGCATCTTTAAGGCGTTGAATGATTGGCTTTAGGTTGTCGCCATCATTGTCGAGATTCCAAACCGTGTGACTCGTGATTTCTCCCGGAACAACAGGCACCAGCGTGCATTGCGTCGGACGAATCTCTGTCACCATGTCGAGGAAATCGGGACGCGGATCGCCTTCGATATTATATTCGACAGTGACCATCTCGGCAAGTTCGTAAACATCGCGAGGCGTGATATGGCGTTGATCTTGTCTGGGGTGAGCCGTGATACCTTGCGCTCCTGCGTCGATACAGGTTTGCGCCGCCTGGGTTACGCTCGGAAGATCTCCGCCCCTCGAGTTCCTCAGCGTCGCGATTTTATTTACATTTACGCTCAAGTTTATCATAGGTTATCACCCGACGCAGTTCCGATCTCATTCTCTTGTACGATTAGAGGGATCGTGAAAGATAAAACCGCAATCAAAAGCATAATGGATGCGTATCCCTCAATTCGTACTATTCCGCTCTTGACCCGTACAACTCTTTTAGGCGGCGTATGTATTCTCTATCTCTCTTCTCCAACGCCTCGTCAAACTTCTCCGGGTCAACAAACCATGGCGTGCCTTCCGCCAAACGCGTCCTGATTTCCTCATTCGCTATGCTGCGAGGAACCCGTATATCCTCAGGCCATTTCCAGACACCCGACAAATCGTGATGTCGGAATGGCCCTTCGTGAGGCATACGGAAACCGAAGGTCGAAACAACGCCGAGCTCGATGTCCTCCGCGGTCGCCATCCCCTCTGCCCACAATCGAAACGCCTCGCGACGCATTGCGTCTTGTAACCGGTTAAGCAGATACCCCGGCAATTCTTTGCGAAGCCGAATCGGTATTTTACCCGCGCGCTCCATCAAGCCGCAGGTAATGTCATAAGCTTCGTCGGACGTGCCTGGTCCCTTCGCCACCTCAACGCCGGGCACGATGTGCGGCGGCGTAAAGTAGTGCGTTACGACCAGCTTGTCCTGTCTCTCAACGTCTGAGCCGAAATCGCTGAGAACCAGTCCCGACGTATTGCTTGCCAGTATCGTATGGCGAGGGCACAATTTGTCAAGTTTGTTAAATAACTCTCGTTTATCCCGGGATCTTTCGACAATCGCTTCCGTAATAAAGTCACTGTCCTTCGCGACTTCCGTCAAATCGGTGGTCGTTGTTATTTTACCTACGGCGCGCTTGGCTTGCTCCTCGGTTATCAACTCCTCCTCAACGAAGAGATCCAGAGCCGACTTGATGTTAGCCGTGCAACGCTCAAGAATCTCATCGTTCAAGTCGGAGATGACGGTGGGGTATCCGCCGAGCGCAAAGTTAATCGCGATGCCGAAGCCCATTGTGCCGCCGCCAACAACCCCGACCCGATTTACATCGCTTAGCTCCATGTTCACCTCATCTTAAAGGATACTGTGACCATCGGCGCCAACTCGCGGTTTACAGCGCGTGTCCCGACAAATCGCCCGCGATGGTCAATCGTCGCTGTTGCGTAAATGTGCGGGGGCGCGTAAATCCCTCGCCGGTGGGACCGGCTATCGTCATCGCCAAAAACCCCTCTCCGCCCAGACCGGCGCACGCATAAGACGGCGCGTTCACGACGACAATGTTGCAATCCATCGCCTTGTTAAACTGCGTGATTCTTTTCATGTCATTGGTGTGAAGAATCGCGGTATGTCCGCGCCCGCCTTCGGCTGTCACGGCGCCTTTGAGCGCCTGATCAAAGTTTCGCATCCGCGCGACGGGGAGGATAGGCATGAGGTATTCATCAATGATAAACGTATGGTCTGCCGGCACATCCGCGACAATCGCAACCGTATTCGCTGGCGCTTTAATTCGAGCCGCCTCCAAAATGACTCGCGCATCTTTCCCGATGTAGTCTTTATTGACATCCCCATCCTTAATCACAGTATGTTCCAACGCTCTGAGTTCATTGGCGTTGAGCAAGTAGCCCCCGTTTTTCGTGAGCTCTCGAATGGTTGTGTCAGCGACAGATTCCACCACAAAAAGCGCCTTCTCGCCGATGCAGAGGAGGTTGTTGTCGAAGCTCGTGCCGTCAATCGTGTGTTTGGCGGCTTTCGCGATATCCGCGGTTTCGTCAATGAGCGCCGGAGGATTGCCTGGGCCCGCGGCGATCGCTTTCTTGCCGCTGGTCAATGCCGCCTTCACGACGCTCGGACCGCCCGTTGCCACGACCATTGAAATGTCGTCGTGGTTCATGATCTCTTTTACCGTGCGCAGTGTCGCGTCGGCGACCGCGGTGAGCAGATTGGGCGGACCGCCAGACTTCACGATCGCTTCGTTTATGACGCGCATGGTTTCATGCGTGCACTTTGCCGCGTTCGGGTGAGGGCTGAATACTACGGCGTTTCCCGCCGACAGCATTATTATCGCGTGGTTGATAACCGTTGAGGTCGGATTGGTGGTTGGCGTGATTGAGTGAATAACGCCAAACGGCACGTATTCCACTAGCAGCGTTCCCTCGTCGCCCGTGGCAGCTTCGGATTGCAGATCTTCTACGCCCGGGGAGAGATTGACCGCGCCTTCATTCTTCATCAGTTTGTGCGCGGCGTTGCCCATCTTGGTGTCTTCAACCGCCAAATCTGCGAGCTGTTGCGCGTTGTCAAGAGCGGCGCGCTTTATTGCATCAATGATTTCCCCGCGCTTGGCAAACCCGAGCTGAACAAATTCGGCTTGCGCCTGCTTTGCGGCGGCGATTGCTTGGTCGGCGCCCCGGTGGATTCCGGACTGTGATTTGGAGCCGACATTGATTTTGGAACGTCGAGCCGGCGCGCTTGGAATACGCCCTTCACTTCGAAGATTGCTGATGACTTGCGAGACAATCTCTTCAATCTGTTCAGGGTTAATTTCCGCCATGTATACCTCCGATTGTAGGGGATAAACACGGGCTCAAGGCGAGAAATCGGGCAATGTTGAAGTATCTCCAACACCGAGTCTTGAGCCCTTGGATATCTACCCCTGAGAGAGCACGTTTTCTACGTCTGAGTGTGGACGCGGGATTACATGCACAGAAATGAGTTCGCCGACGTTCTTAGCGGCTTCGGCGCCAGCGTCCGTCGCCGCTTGCACGGCGCCGACATCGCCTCGCACCATAACGGTCACATATCCTGCGCCGATCTGCTCTCTGCCGATTAGTGAAACATTCGCCGCCTTAACCATGGTGTCGGCCGCCTCGATAGCGGCGACAAGACCTCTCGTTTCAATCAATCCCAAAGCTTCACTCGCCATTTCGTTAAAGACCTCCCAAGTATTAGATGGTGAAAAAACTCAATTGCGGGATGATCGCCAGACATATTCCTCGAACCTGTCTGTAGATCACTGTTCATGATAGCATAATATTCCGATTCTTGCAACCTGCTCTTTTCAATTTCGCTCGAATACATCGCGGTAGGCGGGACACAAGGCATGGTTGATGAGTGGGTGAAGTCATTCGCCTTGAAACCGAGTTTTTTACGTTTGTATCAAATGACCCCATGAGTTGGACAAAAGGTTCACGTTAAAACGAAAACGCAAAATCGCTTAGACTTATCCCCATACAAAGGTGTCTCACGGCAAAAAGCAACGTCGAAAGTGGCAGTTAACGCAGGTTTCACTCTTCTATTGAGGAAAGCTCATCCTTCAACTCCATGAGACGTGATTCTGGAAGGCGAGTAATTTCAGAAATAGACGGCAATTCCATGCCCTTGGCAAGCATCGCTTTGGCATTTTCAATCTTCTCTTCAATTCTGCCTTCCTGCTTGCCCTCGATTCTGCCTTTCTGCTCGCCTTCAAGCAACCCTTCCTGCTTGCCCTCAAGCAACCCTTCCTGCTTGCCCTCAAGCCGACCTTCCTCTTTGCCTTCAAGCAGACCGCTTTGAAAAACTTTCTGCCTGTCTTCTTCTAATGCTGAAACTAACATTGTGGTTACCTCCTCTTTGCTCCGATATTGGTATTCCAATGATTGATAATCGTCAGGGTCAATACGGCCATGGATAGCCAACTGCTTAATCCAGTTTAGGAACAGACTCACCGCCTCTTTGTCACGCTCCGACGAAAACAGATTTACAAGTTCCGTCTTCAGCACTTCTATATCATAATGCGATTCTGCCAAAAACAGTATCGCTACGATGTTACGGATGTTCAGCAACTGCTCCTTACTGAATTCGTTTTCGGCAATAAGGAAATACTCGAAGTCTAGCGCGAACCTGCCCAGCGGCGGCGTCTGCTCAATTAACTCCGAAAGATTCACCGGCGCCGTCCAAGGCGCGACTCCGTTGTACAGCACGATTGGAAAGACCGCCGGCAGTTTCTTGACATCGCTGTTATTGGCGATATAATCCATGTAAAAGTTCGTGATGTAGTTTAATACCCGTAACGCCATGAACTTATCGACGGTGGATTGAAACTCAATCAGGATGTAGATATAGACCTCGCGGTCATGACCCTGAATTTTGAAGATTAAGTCGCTCTCGGTCTCCTTGTAGTGTTCGGAGATAAAGGATTTGTCCAAAGGTTCAGACGTATCGAAATCGAGTGAATGCACCCACTCCTCGTTGACGAAGGTTTCAACCAGTTGTCGAAAGATTGTGCGATTTGAGAGTAGTCTCTTGTATCCGCTGTCGTGAATGTTCATACCCAACGCCTTGTTAACGTCAACTATGCTCGGTTATGGAAAACTGGTCGGATGGCTATGCCGAATGATGAATAGCCAAAAAAAGTAAAGTCCAGCCTGAAAACTCGCATGAAACCGATCAATCACGATTTCAACATTTCAACCATTCTAGCGTCTCTTGATACCATTTATCGTTTGTATCAAAAGACCCTATGTGCTTGACATAACGTTCACGTTAAACGAAAACGCAAACTCGTTCAGACTTATCCCCAAAACAATAGACGGATGCCGCGCGCCATCTCACGGCAAAATGCAACGCCGAAAGTAGCAATTAACGCAGGTTTCACTCTTCTATTGAGGAAAGCTCATCCCTCAACTCCATGAGACGTGATTCTGGAAGGCGAGTAATTTCAGAAATAGACGGCAATTCCATGCCCTTGGCAAGCATCGCTTTGGCAGTTTCGATTTTGCCTTCCTGTATGCCCTCAAGCCGACCTTCCTCTTTGCCTTCAAGCAGACCGCTTTGAAAAACTTTCTGCCTGTCTTCTTCTAATGCTGAAACTAACATTGTGGTTACCTCCTCTTTGCTCCGATATTGGTATTCCAATGATTGATAATCGTCAGGGTCAATACGGCCATGGATAGCCAACTGCTTAATCCAGTTTAGGAACAGACTCACCGCCTCTTTGTCACGCTCCGACGAAAACAGATTTACAAGTTCCGTCTTCAGCACTTCTATATCATAATGCGATTCTGCCAAAAACAGTATCGCTACGATGTTACGGATGTTCAGCAACTGCTCCTTACTGAATTCATTCTCGGCAATAAGGAAATACTCGAAGTCTAGCGCGAACCTGCCCAGCGGCGGCGTCTGCTCAATTAACTCCGAAAGATTCACCGGCGCCGTCCAAGGCGCGACTCCGTTGTACAGCACGATTGGAAAGACCGCCGGCAGTTTCTTGACATCGCTGTTATTGGCGATATAATCCATGTAAAAGTTCGTGATGTAGTTTAATACCCGTAACGCCATGAACTTATCGACGGTGGATTGAAACTCAATCAGGATGTAGATATAGACCTCGCGGTCATGACCCTGAATTTTGAAGATTAAGTCGCTCTCGGTCTCCTTGTAGTGTTCGGAGATAAAGGATTTGTCCAAAGGTTCAGACGTGTCGAAATCGAGAGAATGCACCCACTCCTCGTTGACGAAGGTTTCAACCAGTTTCTGAATATGGTGCGATTTGAGAGTAGTCTTTTGTATCCGCTGTCGTGGATGTTCATACCCAACGCCTTGTCAACATCAATTCATGCTCGGTTATGGACGACTGGTCGGATGGCTATGCCGAATGATGAATAGCCAAAAAAAGTAAAGTCCAGCCTGAAAACTCGCATGAAACCGATCATCACGATTTCAACATTTCAACCATTCTAGCGTCTCTTGATACCATTTATCGTTTGTATCAAAAGACCCTATGTGCTTGACATAACGTTCACGTTAAACGAAAACGCAAACTCGTTCAGACTTATCCCCAAAACAATAGACGGATGCCGCGCGCCATCTCACGGCAAAAAGCAACGTCGAAAGTGGCAGTTAACGCAGGTTTCACTCTTCTATTGAGGAAAACTCATCCCTCAACTCCATGAGACGTGATTCTGGAAGGCGAGTAATTTCAGAAATAGACGGCAATTCCATGCCCTTGGCAAGCATCGCTTTGGCATTTTCAATCTTCTCTTCAATTCTGCCTTTCTGCTCGCCTTCAAGCAATCCTTCCTGCTTGCCCTCAATCCTGCCTTTCTGCTCGCCTTCAAGCAGCCCTTCCTGCTTACCTTTACGCAAACCGCTTTGAAATAATTTCTGCCTGTCTTCTTCTAATGCTGAAACTAACATTGTGGTTACCTCCTCTTTGCTCCGATATTTGTATTCCAATGATTGATAATCGTCAGGGTCAATACGGCCATGGATAGCCAACTGCTTAATCCAGTTTAGGAACAGACTCACCGCCTCTTTGTCACGCTCCGACGAAAACAGATTTACAAGTTCCGTCTTCAGCGCTTCTATATCATAATGCGATTCTGCCAAAAACAGTATCGCTACGATGTTACGGATGTTCAGCAACTGCTCCTTACTGAATTCATTCTCGGCAATAAGGAAATACTCAAAGTCTAACGCGAACCTGCCCAGCGGCGGCGCCTGCTCAATTAACTCCGAAAGATTCACCGGCGCCGTCCAAGGCGCGACTCCGTTGTACAGCACGATTGGAAAGACCGCCGGCAGTTTCTTGACATCGCTGTTATTGGCGATATAATCCATGTAAAAGTTCGTGATGTAGTTTAATACCCGTAACGCCATGAACTTATCGACGGTGGATTGAAACTCAATCAGGATGTAGATATAGACCTCGCGGTCATGACCCTGAATTTTGAAGATTAAGTCGCTCTCGGTCTCCTTGTAGTGTTCGGAGATAAAGGATTTGTCCAAAGGTTCAGACGTGTCGAAATCGAGAGAATGCACCCACTCCTCGTTGACGAAGGTTTCAACCAGTTGCCGAAAGATTGTGCGATTTGAGAGTAGTCTCTTGTATCCGCTGTCGTGGATGTTCATACCCAACGCCTTGTCAACGTTAATTATGCTCGGTTATGGACGACTGGTCCGGATGGCTATGCCGAATGATGAATAGCCAAAAAAAGTAAAGTCCAGCCTGAAAACTCGCATGAAACCGATCATCACGATTTCAACATTTCAACCATTCTAGCGTCTCTTGATACCATTTATCGTTTGTATCAAAAGACCCTATGTGCTTGACATAACGTTCACGTTAAACGAAAACGCAAAATCGCTCAGACTTGTCCCCAAAACAATGGACAGGATGCCGCGCGCCATCTCACGGCAAAATGCAACGCCGAAAGTAGCAATTAACGCAGGTTTCACTCTTCTATTGAGGAAAGCTCATCCTTCAACTCCATGAGACGTGATTCTGGAAGGCGAGTAATTTCAGAAATAGACGGCAATTCCATGCCCTTGGCAAGCATCGCTTTGGCATTTTCAATCTTCTCTTCAATTCTGCCTTTCTGCTCGCCTTCAAGCAATCCTTCCTGCTTGCCCTCAATCCTGCCTTTCTGCTCGCCCTCGCGCAAACCGCTTTGAAAAACTTTCCGCCTATCTTCCTCTAATGCTGAAACTAACATTGTGGTTACCTCCTCTTTGCTCCGATATTGGTATTCCAATGATTGATAATCTTCAGAGTCAATCCGGCCATGAATAGCCAACTGCTTAATCCAGTTCAGGAACAGACTCACCGCCTCTTTGTCACGCTCCGACGAAAACAGATTTACAAGTTCCGTCTTCAGCACTTCTATATCATAATGCGATTCTGCCAAAAACAGTATCGCTACGATGTTACGGATGTTCAGCAACTGCTCCTTACTGAATTCATTCTCGGCAATAAGGAAATACTCAAAGTCTAACGCGAACCTGCCCAGCGGCGGCGCCTGCTCAATTAACTCCGAAAGATTCACCGGCGCCGTCCAAGGCGCGACTCCGTTGTACAGCACGATTGGAAAGACCGCCGGCAGTTTCTTGACATCGCTGTTATTGGCGATATAATCCATGTAAAAGTTCGTGATGTAGTTTAATACCCGTAACGCCATGAACTTATCGACGGTGGATTGAAACTCAATCAGGATGTAGATATAGACCTCGCGGTCATGACCCTGAATTTTGAAGATTAAGTCGCTCTCGGTCTCCTTGTAGTGTTCGGAGATAAAGGATTTGTCCAAAGGTTCAGACGTATCGAAATCGAGAGAATGCACCCACTCCTCGTTGACGAAGGTTTCAACCAGTTGCCGAAAGATTGTGCGATTTGAGAGTAGTCTCTTGTATCCGCTGTCGTGGATGTTCATACCCAACGCCTTGTCAACGTCAACTCATGCTCGGTTATGGACGACTGGTCCGGATGGCCGTGGTGGTTGATGAATATCCACGTAACTGATTGGTTCACCGTTGTCGGGATCGGGAGATCCCTCCTACCGGGCGTCGTTTAATCGATTCTGGTAAATGAAGAGGCATCGTTATTATTATGTCATATTTTTATTGTTTGCGCAAGCCCTTGTACAAAATCAAACTTAAGGGGTGGCAGGCACAAAAAAAGGCATCAAGTCAACGGATTGACTTGATGCCTCAATAATATCTCCCGGCAACGACCTACTTTCCCGCGAGGTCGCCCTCGAAGTATCATCGGCGCTGAAGAGCTTAACTGCCGTGTTCGGAATGGTTACGGGTGTTTCCTCTCCGCTATAATCACCGGAAGAATGCAAGAACAAGCGGCTTATATCAAAAGAATGCGGATAGCAATGCAGAGAAACCGAGTTTTCAAGAAAAAACTCGGTTTCTCTGCATTAGCCGTTAAATATTTGACAATTGCACAAATGCGGGTATTTACCATTATGAAATGCAGAAAATATCAAGCCCTCGGCTTATTAGTACCAGTCAGCTAAACAGCTTGCACTGCTTACACCTCTGGCCTATCAACCTTCTTATCTTGAAGGAGCCTTACAAGATTAACTCTTCAGGATATCTCATCTTGAGGGGGGCTTCACGCTTAGATGCTTTCAGCGTTTATCCTTTCCGAACATAGCTACCCAGCGGTGCCACTGGCGTGACAACTGGTACACTAGAGGTTCGTCCACCACGGTCTTCTCATACTAGCGGCAGCTCCTCTCAAATATCCTACGCCCGTAGAAGATAGGGACCGAACTGGCTTGCGCCGTTCTAAACCCAGCTCGCGTGCCGAACTTTAATCGGCGGGCAGCCGAACCCTTGGGACCTGCTGCAGCCCCAGGATGTGACGAGCCGACATCGAGGTGCCGATCCGCGCCGTCGCTGTGAGCGCTCGGGCGCGACTAGCCTGTTATCCCCGGAGTACCTTTAATCCGTTAAGTCATGGCCTTTCCACTCAGTACCACAAGATCATTAAGCCCTGCTTTCGCACCTGCTCGACATGTCTGTCTCGCAGTCAAGCTCCCTTATGCCTTTACACTCTACGCGCGGTTTCCAATCGCGCTGAGGGAACCTTTGGGCGCCTCCGTTACATTTTGGGAGGCGACCGCCCCAGTCAAACTACCCACCTGACACTGTCCTCAATCCGGTTGTGCGAACGTGAGTTAGAATTCCAATGCAACAAAAGTGGTATTTCAAGGTTGACTCCACTGAGGCTGGCGCCCCAGCTTCAAAGTCTCCCACCTATCCTACATATGCTACATTAAAACCCAATATCAGGCTATAGTAAAGGTTCACGGGGTCTTTCCGTCTTTCTACGGGTAACCGGCATCTTCACCGGTATTACAATTTCACCGAGCCTCTCGCCGAGACAGTGCCCATATCGTTACGCCATTCGTGCAGGTCGGAATTTACCCGACAAGGAATTTCGCTACCTTAGGACGGTTATAGTTACCGCCGCCGTTTACCGAAGCTTCAGTTCAGGGCTGCCAGGATAAACCTTTGACCCCTTCCCTTAACCCTACGGCACCGGGCAGGCGTCAGTCCCTATACATCATCTTGCGATTTTGCAGAGACCTATGTTTTTAGTAAACAGTCGCATGGGCCATTTCACTGCGGCTCCTTTCGGCTTCACATGCAAGATATGTCGCGTACTAAGAGCACCTCTTATCCCTAAGTTACGAGGTAATTTTGCCTAGTTCCTTAGCGAGAGTTCGCTCGAGCGCCTGAGGATACTCTCCTCGCCTACCTGTGTTGGTTTGCGGTACGGTCACCTTGAGTCGTCCACTCGAGGTTCTTTTCTTGGCAAACAACCAGACCAGTTTGTGTCCTTAAGGACTCCCCATCACTTCTCAGAGTATTGAATCTCGGATTTACCTGAGATTCCTCTGTCGAGTTTAGCCCAGCTCTTCCATCCGCTGGTAGGTCCTAATGCTTGCGTCTCCCCTAGTTTCAATCTCATCAAGGTGGTGCAGGAATATTATGCCTGCTACCCATCGCCTACGCTTTTCAGCCTCGGCTTAGGATCCGACTAACCCTGGGAGGATTTGCCTTGCCCAGGAAACCTTAGGCTTACGGCGAACAAGCTTCTAACTTGTTTTATCGCTACTCATGCCGGCATAATCACTTCTAATTCGTCCAGAAAATCTTTCGATTTTCCTTCAACCGTACTATAGAACGCTCCCCTACCACTATCGTCAACCTGAAGTTGACAACAATCCGCAGCTTCGGTAACGAGCTTAAGCCCCGGAAATCTTCGGTGCAAAGTCACTTGGCCAGTGAGGTGTTACGCACTCTTTAAATGATGGCTGCTTCTAAGCCAACATCCTGGTTGTCTGAGCAACAAAACATCCTTGACCACTTAGCTCGTATTTAGGGACCTTAGCTGGCGATCTGGGCTGTTTCCCTTTCGTCAATAGAGCTTATCCCCTACAGACTGACTCCCACGCTTCAGACAATGGCATTTGCAGTTTAACTGGAGGTGCTAACCTGGTAGGGCCGCGAGTCCAATTAGAGCTCTACCGCCACTGCCAAACGCGTGAGGCTAGCCCTAAAGCTATTTCGGGGAGAACCAGCTATCACTAGGTTTGATTAGCCTTTCACTCCGATCCACAGGTCATCCCCCAAGTTTTCAGCCCTGGTGGGTTCAGGCCTCCACACATTTTTACATGTGCTTCACCTTGCCCATGGATAGATCACCTAGTTTCGGGTCTACTCCATGCAACTGAATCGCCCTATTAAGACTCGCTTTCGCTACGGCTCCGTTTCAGAGAAACTTAACCTTGCTACACAGAGTAAGTCACCGGCTCATTATGCAAAAGGCACGCGGTCATGCATGCCAAGTAAAACTTGGCTTAGCACTACCACAGCTTGTAGGCTGTACGGTTTCAGGGACTATTTCACTTCCCTAACAGGGGAACTTTTCACATTTCCTTCACAGTACTTGTTCACTATCGGTCGCTAGGTCGTATTTAGCCTTGGGAGGTGGTCCTCCCGGATTCCTACAGGTTAGTCTATCCCGTAGTACTTGGGAATGATATTCAGGAAGCCAAATCTCTTTTACTCACGGGACTGTTACCCTCTCCGGTCATCCTATTCCAGAAACGTTAAGCTAGAAATTCGGTTTTTTACTTCCCGGCTCAATCATACTTGAGCCCAACATCACCCCGCAACCCCAAGCATACAACGCGTATGAGCTTACATATACTTGGTTTGGGCTGTTCCCGTTTCGCTCGCCGCTACTCGGGGAATCGAGGTTTTCTTTCTGTTCCTCAGGGTACTGAGATGTTTCACTTCTCCTGGTTTACCCTCGCATCCATTCAAATGCAAGTGACAGGTATTGAATTACCTGCCCGGTTGCCCGATTCGGGGATCTCCGGATTAACGCTTATAAGCAACTACCCGAAGCTTATCGCAGCTTGTCACGCCCTTCATCGACACCTAGCACCAAGGCATCCACCGTAAGCCCTTAGTAGCTTGATAACAAGAAAAATAAAATAAATCAAAAATAGCCGATACCCATTATGCAATTGTCAAAGATCGACGCCTAAAAAGGCGAGTGGAGATGAGCGGAATCGAACCGCTGGCCTCCTGCTTGCAAAGCAGGCGCTCTCCCGACTGAGCTACACCCCCGCACGACGATGGTGGGCTTATCTGGAGTCGAACCAGAGACCTCGCGCTTATCAGGCGCGCGCTCTAACCGTCTGAGCTATAAGCCCGTACAGAAGAGCGCTCGATGAAAACCAAATAGTGATTGGACATGTTCAAAAAAACGAGCTGAACATACCATCCGGTTTAGGTCAAGTATGTTGTATAGCTCCTTGAAAGGAGGTGATCCAGCCGCAGGTTCCCCTACGGCTACCTTGTTACGACTTCGCCCCAGTCATCAGTCTCATTTTCGACGGCTGCCCCCCTTGCGGGTTAGCTCACCGGCTTCGAATGCTACCAACTTCCATGGCGTGACGGGCGGTGTGTACAAGGGCCGGGAACACATTCACCGCGACCTGCTGATCCGCGATTACTAGCGATTCCACCTTCATGCAGTCGAGTTGCAGACTGCAATCCGAACTGGGGCCGGCTTTTTGGGATTTGCTCCACCTCGCGGCTTTGCTACCCTCTGTACCGACCATTGTAGCACGTGTGCAGCCCAGGGCGTAAGGGCCATGCGGACTTGACGTCATCCCCACCTTCCTCTGGCTCGTCACCAGCGGTCTTGTTAGAGTCCACAGCATTACCTGATGGCAACTAACAACAAGGGTTGCGCTCGTTGCGGGACTTAACCCAACATCTCACGACACGAGCTGACGACAGCCATGCAGCACCTGTCACTCTGTCCCAAAGGAAAGCCATATTTCTATGGCGGTCACAGCGATGTCAAGCCCTGGTAAGGTTCTTCGCGTTGCGTCGAATTAAGCGACATGCTCCACCGCTTGTGCGGCCCCCCGTCAATTACCTTGAGTTTTAACCTTGCGGTCGTCATCCCCAGGCGGGGTACTTAATGCGTTAGCTGCAGCACAGAGGGAATCAACACCCCCTACACTTAGTACCCATCGTTTACGGCTAGGACTACAAGGGTATCTAATCCTCTTTGCTACCCTAGCTTTCGCGTATCAGCGTCAGTATTGGACCAGAAAGCCGCCTTCGCCACAGATGTTCTATACGATATCTACGCATTCCACCGCTACACCGTACATTCCGCTTTCCTCTTCCACACTCAAGCCGTATAGTATCAAACGCAGTTGCTTGGTTGAGCCAAGCGATTTCACGTCTGACTTAAACGGCCGCCTACACGCCCTTTACGCCCAGTAAATCCGGACAACGCTTGCTCCCTACGTATTACCGCAGCTGCTGGCACGTAGTTAGCCGGAGCTTTCTACTATGGTACCGTCAAGCCGGCCGGTTTATCGCCGACCAGCGATTCTTCCCATAACACAGGGGTTTACAACTCGAAAGCCTTCGTCCCCCACGCGGCGTCGCATCGTCAGGGTTTCCCCCATTGCGAAATATTCTCGACTGCAGCCTCCCGTAGGAGTTTGGGCAGTGTCTCAGTCCCAATGTGGCTGACCACCCTCTCAGGCCAGCTACCCATCGTAGCCTTGGTAGGCCATTACCCTACCAACAAACTAATAGGACGCGGGCTTATCATTGAGCTGCAGCGCCGAAGCGCCACACTTTCACTGGATCCTCTGATGAAAAGCCAGTCGTATCCGGTTTTAGCAACCCTTTCGAGTTGTTGTCCCCGTCTCAAAGGTAAATTACCCACGCGTTACTCACCCTTTCGTCACTTTCCTCATAACCGAAGTTATGATTCTCGTTCGGCTTGCATGCCTAATCCACGCCGCCAGCGTTCGTCCTGAGCCGGTATCATACTCTCCAAAAAATCGGCGCTAACCAATGGTTAGCAATACCTTGCTCTTTTTCAAGAGAAACTTCAAGATCAAAAAAAGACATGTCACATATCACTATTTAGTTTTCAAAGAGCGTCTTTTGCACTTCCATATTGGAAGTACTGAATTATACCACGCGGTTATGCGAGTGTCAAGCGATAATTTCACTTTTTTTTAACCAAAATACCGATAGGGGGATATCTTGGCGAAATTCGCGCTTTTTCTTCGAAACACTGTCGGGATCAGGAGATCCCTCCTACAGTGGGCATTGTGTGGTCGGGATCGGGAGATCCCTTCTGCCGCATTGTCAGGAGGCGCCGCCACTGATGGCGGGCAAGAAGTGAATTTCGCTATTTTCCGAGACTTGTTGACGCATGCCCTCCCGTGTAAGGGCGCCATCGACATAGACGGCAATGTTGGGACGAATCTGATCGTCATCGCAGATGCGCGCTTTAAAGCCCGGATAACTCGACTCCAAGTTGTCAAGAACTTCGCGTATCGTATTGCCCTCTACCGCGGCTTTCTCTTTGCCGTCGGTCAATTCTTGCATCAGAGACGGGATTGCTACCGTTGCCATGAGGAAATCAACCTTTCATTATATATATAAACCAAGTTGTTGCCTGTGTCTGACAAGAGCGCAGACACCGAGTTTTTTCCGAACCGGAATCACGAGATAGACGAAAATAAGATTGATCTGCCCGTAACTATCAAACATGAACCGAAAACTCGGTTTCTCTCTAACAGTCTGTGGTACAAATAGAAATGGGGCATTGGAGAGAGAAGCCCCCAATACCCCATTTTCCTGACGATTCAATCTTCTTGACGAGGAATTTAGATTTTTCCCAACGCTTTGAGGACGCGATCGGGTGACATCGGCAATTCCGTCATACGAACGCCAATAGCATCATAAATGGCGTTTGCTATCGCCGCGGGCGGCGCCACGATCGGGGTTTCGCCGACACCTCTGACGCCGAAAGGATGACTGGGGTTGGGCACTTCCACAATCACCGCGTCAATCATCGGCAGATCGTAACTGGTCGGCATTCGATAATCAAGGAAACTGGCGTTGGTCATTTGACCGTCGTCATTGTACAAGTACACTTCGTTCAGCGCCCAGCCGATGCCTTGAACCGCTCCACCCTGAATCTGCCCTTCAACATAGCTGGGATGGATAGCTTTACCGGCGTCTTGTGTCGCGGTGTAGCGCAGGATTTCCACTTTGCCCGTGTCGACATCGACCTCAACGTCAACGATATGCGTTCCGATGGATGAACCGGCGCCCGACGGAGCGACGCTGGCGCGTCCCATCAGGGGACCGCCGGTTTGACCGAGTTTTTCAGCCAAACCTTTGAAGTCGATTTCTTCCTCTTTTCCGTTGACGTACCGAAACATGCCATCGGCGAACTCGATTCCCTCCGCTTCCACCTCCCACAACTTCGCGGCGCGCTCAATCATCTGGCGCTTTACATCTTGGGCGGCTTCGTAGGCGGCCAAGCCGGTTGTGAACGTGGTATGACTTCCACCGGTGACATCCGTGTAGCCGACGGAGTTGGTATCGACCACCGTGGGATGCACGGATTCCGCGGAAATCCCCAACACTTCCGCCGCCTGCATGGCGATTGAAGCGCGCGAACCACCGATGTCTGTGGAGCCTTCAACGAGGCTTATCGTACCATCCGGATTCACGTTGATGGACACGCTCGATTTGAAAGCGAAATTGGGCCAAAAACCGGTAGCGACACCGCGACCTCTGTACTTGCCTTCCAGCGGCGCGGAGTAGTGCGGGTGATCTTTTGCCGCTTCGACCGTTTCAACAAATCCGACGCGCGGGAATACCGGACCATCGACACGCGAGTCTCCCTCTTTTGCGCTATTCAGGAGTCGAAATTCGATGGGATCCATGCCAATCTTTTCGCATATCTCGTCAATCACCGTTTCGGTGGCGAAGGCGACGTTTGTCGATCCCGGCGCGCGATAGGCGTTCGATTTCGGTTTATTGACAAGAACATCGTAGGCGTCAATAAATCCGTTTTCAATCTTGTATGGCGAGAATACGCACATGGCGGCAGCGCCGACCGGAGAACCGGGGTATGCGCCGGCTTCAAAGGCGATGTAGGCTTCCGCCGCCGTTATGCGACCGTCGTTGGTGGCGCCAATCTTCACGCGTACGTAAGAGGCTGGTGTAGGTCCCGTACTCTCGAATACATCCTCGCGACTCATCAGAACCTTGACGGGGCGCCCCGATTTCTTGGAGAGCAACGCGGCGAGAGGTTCAAGGTAGACACTAATCTTTCCGCCAAAACCGCCGCCAATCTCCATCGGCACGACTTTGACTTTGGAGACGGGATGCTGCAGAATCTCCGCCACCTGACCGCGCGCATTGAACGCGCCTTGGGTACTGCACCAGATGGTGATTTCGCCATCGGCATTGTATACGGCGCTCGCGTTGTGGGGTTCGATGTAACCTTGATGCACGGTGCCGGTTACGTAGTCATGCTCAATCACCACATCCGCCTCGGCGAAACCCTTCTCGATATCACCCTTCTTGTGTTGAAAATGGCTGGCGATGTTGCTTGACTCTTCCGACTCTTTCCCCATTTCGTCGGTCTTCATGTCTTCGTGGACGAGGGGGGCATCGTCTTGCATGGCGGCGCGGACTTCCATGGCGGGGGACAGCGCTTCGTACTCGACATCGATAAGCTCGAGCGCTTCTTCGGCAATATGGCCGTTCAGCGCGGCGACAGCGGCAACGGCATGTCCCTTATAAAGCGCTTTTTCGCGCGCCAAGATGTTGTCGCACATGAACTTCAGATTGACAGCGCCTTCGCCAAGGTCGACAATTTTATCTTGCGAGGCGTCCAAATCCGCCGCCGTTACAACCGCCTTGACACCGGGATACGCTTCCGCACGGCTCGTGTTAATCGACTTAATCCGAGCGTGGGCATGAGGACTGCGCAGCACGCGCCCGTGCAACAATCCGGCGGCTTGGTAGTCCGCGCCGTAAAGCGCTCGACCTGTTACCTTATCCACGCCATCATGACGTATGGGGCGCGTTCCGATTACTTTGTACTCTTTTTCCACAGCCATTACGCATTAACCTCCGTAGACATGGTTTCAGCCGCATCGAGCACGGCGCGGACAATCTTATCGTAACCTGTACAACGGCACAGATTTCCTGCCAGCCAGAAGCGAACATCGTGCTCGGTCGGATTCGGGTTCTCATTCAACAACGCTTTCGCCGCCATGATGAAGCCGGGTGTGCAGACACCGCACTGGAGCGCCGCGTTTTCCAGAAATGCATCCTGAATGGGATGAAGTTGATTGGGTTCCGCCAATCCTTCGACGGTTTCCAGTTCTTTGCCTTCAATCTCGGCGCCGAGTACCAAGCAGGAATTGACGAGGCGCCCGTCCAAGATGACACTGCAAGCGCCGCAGTTGCCGTTGTTGCATCCCTCTTTGGCGCCGGTGAGCATCAAATTGTCTCGCAAGACTTCAAGCAAACTGTCGCGCGGTTCGCAGAGGAACTCGACAGCTTCATCGTTGATTACTGTTTTAACATGAATTTTGTCGGGCATTTCGTCTATGACTCCTTCACTCTTTGAATTGCGCCGTTTAACGCGCGCTTGGTCAACACGCCGACAAGATGCACTCGCTGTTCGGCGGTGCCGCGCATATCGCTTATGGGACGAGCGATGGCTTTCGCCGCTTCGGCCGCTTCCTCAATAGCCGATTCATCCGAAGCCGACCGTCCGGCAAGCAGCGCGCCGGCTTCCTCCGCGAATAGCGGCGTCGGGGCAACCGCTGCCAAGGCAATGCGGGCTGATACAATGGATTCTTTGGCATCGTCAAGCGTCACGGAAGCGCCGGCTCCGACAACCGCGATGTCCATTTCATTGCGCGGGATAAAGCGCAGGTAAAAGGAACTTGAATTACTCTCTGGCGCAGGAATCTTTATGGATTCGAGAAACTCTCCATTCTTCATCACGGTTATGCCTGGCGCGGTACAAAATTGCTCTACGGGTACTTCGCGCGTGCCATCCGTACCGGCAATGACACAGGTGGCTTCCAGTACAATTAATGGCGGAATTGTGTCCGCGGCTGGAGAAGCGTTGCACAAATTGCCGCCGACCGCGGCTCTGCCCTGAATCGCGGTGCCGCCGATAATATGGGTTGAATCCGCGAGTGCGGGATAGACGGCGGATATTGCCTCGTCTCCGTATATCTTATAGCACGGGACAGCCGAGCCAAGCTGCAAGCCTGTCTGCGCGTCATAAGACAATACGTTGGTTTCGGGGATGTCCTTGATATCTACAATCCGTTCAACGTGCCGTTTGCCCTCGCGCACTTGAACGATAAGGTCCGTACCGCCAGCCAAGGCTCTCGCTTGGTCTCCTTTTTCCGCAAGCAACGCGGCCGCGGCGCTGACGGTCTTAGGGGAAGTATACTCAAACGCTCGCAATGTGTGATCTCCTTTCAAGATAATGATTTATTCCGTTTGGAGGCGTAGTGTCCAGTTGATATATCTTAATCTTATACAAATCAATCGAGAATGTCAAGAGAAAAAATAAGGGAAAACTTACGTTACTATCGAATTGAAAAGTTCGGTGGGAATTCGATTTGCCAATCCAGATTGGTGGCCGTTTAATTTATACTTTGCGCTGCCGAGAATTGCGTGTTTTCAAGCATCTAGTCCGTAGGTGCGGTTTCCAACCGCACCTGGCGTGAACGCACGTCGCGACCTGGAGATCGCGACGCAGTTTCTAACAGCATGGAGTATAGCAGGATTTGCGCGGCGTCGGGAGCGGGAGATGCCTAAGCCAGTATTCCGATGTACGGCAAATTCCTGTAGCGCTGCGCATAATCCAAGCCGTATCCTACCACAAAGGCGTTCGGAATCTCGAATCCGAGGTAATCGATTGTAACCGGAACTTCCCGTCGCGCAGGCTTGTCGAGCAGACTGCACACCTTGACGCTGTTTGGTTCAAACGATCTGATGTGATTTATCAGAAAGTCTAAGCGTCACTCCCGTGTCAACGATATCCTCCACAATCAGTACGTCCGCCCGGAAAAGATCTTGACTGAGCCCCTGTATCATCTGAACGCCCGAGGACTGGGTATCGTTATGATAACTTGCGAGCTGAATGAACTCATAGCGGGAAGGCACGGTAAGCGTGCGAATCAAATCCGCGAAAAACAGAATCGCTCCTTTCAGAACGCAAATCAGAACCAAATCCGAATTCTCATAGTCCCTGGAGATCTGCCTCCCCAATTCATGGACGCGTTTTTCAATCTGGGATTCGGTGATTAGGATTGACTGCACGTTAGGCTTCATGAAGGTTAGCTCCTCTTAGGCGCATAATGCGCGAAGACAAGCTCTCGCTCCTTGACAAACCCGAGCCGCTCGTAGATTCGGATCGCGGGCGCGTTGTCGGCGACTACGAAGAGACTGATGATTTCGGTTCCCATCCGCGACAAATGCCGTATGACGCCCGTCGTTGCGGCAGTAGCAAATCCTCGACCTCGAAATTGAGGATGCGTAACGATATTGCCAATCTGAGCAATGAAGGGCGTCACGAAATGGACGCCGGCAGCCGCCACAAGTTCGCCATTGTGCCACACTCCGTAGTATGGTCCCATCTCAAACATGAGCGGCGTCCACGCTTCCATCTGGCGCTCATTGTAAAACCGATCCAACGAATCGAATTCGCTCCCTTGAATGAATCGGGCTGGTTTCACGGGCGTTGGAATATGCCTGCGAAGCAACATCTGACGCTCGGTGTGAGAATGGATTTCCTTTCCAAATTGGCAGAAAATAGAGGACAAGGAAGGGGTTGAAAGCGACAACCATTCGGTTTCAAGACGCCCGCACATTCTCCCCAAAAGCGCCTTTTGAACTGCCGGATCGCCTGCGGCGATGACAATCGATGGAATTGGAAACCCGCGAAACAGGCTACCTGCGCCAACAATCCGCGCATTGTCAGTGGCGATATAGATCTCGGAGACATCAATCAAGGGTGGATATAAATCACCTAGCAGCATGAGATTTTGAATCGGGTGTCGGGCTAGCCAGCGAAGGCACGTTTCCCTGTCTACGGCTTCGCCGAGGCGCTGGACTGGAATTGGCATGTTATTGTTTAGTTCATTAGGATATCGACAGCGCAGTCGGGATCGGGAGATCTCTCCTACGGCGCTATCGTCTGCCTCGTTAAGATGCCGGCGAATAACTCAGGTGGAGGACTCGCCTTGTTTTATCGCTAACTTTGCATTTTTCACTCGTGCGGTATCCAACAACCCACAAAATCTCATCTTCAGTAACAAGAATCGGTGTGCGCGAACGCAATCGTTGAGGCGCTTTTGCATCGATCAGGAAATCTTTTACCTTTTTGGTTCCTTCCATGCCGTACGGTTGAAATCGATCGCCCGCTCGTCGACTTCGGATTTTGAGCGGTGTATGAATCTGATCGAGGTCAAACATTGCCTGAGATTTGCCGGTAGGCAGACAGGAAATCGCGTCACTTGACGCCTCGACAATGGTCGCATCCATGGATGCGTTTAGCGCGGGAATATCGGTCGCCCCCGGCACGGCGACGGCGTACTCAAATTCGCCAATCTCTTCTGCGGCGCGTTGGACGATTAAGTGATTATACGACCGAAGAAATTCCAAGTTGTTGGGAAGATTGAGTTTCCGGTTGGGCGCTTGGCTGCCGCTCAATTGTAGCATAGATTCGGAATGATTGAAAGAGACCTCTGTCATATTTCCTTGGATGTGCCCGATAGCGAGACGAAGGATGCGCCGGCGCATCGCGAGATGCTGCCGGAGGAACATTGAACGGTCCAGTACAATCGCATGTCGCGTCATTGGTTCCGCGAGGCATGCGCCAAACGCTTTGTGAGCGGCATCCTCAAGGTATTCCGATTCCGTCCGTATCAGTTCGGCGTTCCGAGCCAGTGTATTTCGGATATTGCGATTATAATCGCGTTCAAGGTGAGGAAGCAGTTCCAAGCGAATCCGATTACGCAGAAAGTTTCGATCTTGATTCGTCGAGTCTTCGCGGTGCGACGCGTTCTGTTCGGCGACAAATTCCTCGATCTCGCGTCGAGAAAAGTCTAGCAGAGGCCGGATGAATTTCCCGTTTCGGATGGGAAGCATGCCTTTAAGCCCGGTGAGGGCGGCTCCTCGCAATAGGTTCATCAACACTGTTTCCGCCTGATCGCCGCGCTGATGTCCCAGCGCCACCTTTGTTGCGCCGATTCGCTCGGCTACGGATTCAAAGAATCCGTAGCGCTCGTCGCGCGCGACCGCTTCGATTGACTGTCTCCGCTTTTTTATCAGCGACGGTATGTCAATCCTATTGATTGTGTATGGCAACTTCAAGCGGTTGGCAAGTTGTTTTACAAACTCCACATCGGTTGCGGAGTCTTGACGCAATTGGTGATCGAGGTGGGCAATGTGGAGTTGGCAATCAAGGGGATGCCGTAATTCGTAGAGCGCTACGAGGAGAGCGAGAGAATCAACTCCGCCAGAGAACCCGATCACCACGGTCTCTCCCGAACGAATCATATCGTGCCGTAGAATGAAACGATGGGTTCGCTGCAGGAAACGAGTGGATATGCTCATGGCGCGTCTCCATATCAAGCGCTAAACAAGCATAAAAAAGTCGCGTATGGCGGCGCCGAAGACGGAGGGGAAAATGCCGGTGCGGAGAGTTGAACTCCGGACAGCACGATTATGAGTCGTGTGCTCTACCACTGAGCTACACCGGCAGCATAAGAAAAAGGGAAACGCGCGGCAATGCGCGTTTCCCATATTGAATGGTTGCAGGGGTGGGATTTGAACCCACGTCCTCTGGGTTATGAGCCCAACGAGCTACCAGACTGCTCCACCCTGCGCCAAGACGGGTACCGAAATGGTGGTCGAGGAGGGACTCGAACCCTCACACCTTTTTACAGGCGATGGATTTTAAGTCCATTGTGTCTACCGATTCCACCACTCGACCCTGATACAGGATTCCGGTGATTTGCGTGCGTCCAAACACGACATAATATATTGTATAATATCACTTGCGTATTTGTCAAGTTTTTTTCTACAGTGGCAATCTGCCGCGATTTCTCCTTGACCAACGCGAGCTGTTTGAGGTATTTTTATGTAGAGTCGGATTAATCTTCCGGCAACTCGCGCGTTTCCGTGCCTAGGATAGACAGTTCTGATTCCTATCCTACTTAATCGTGAACGTTTGTATAACTTCGTTTGCCAAAAGGCTCCGCGAGATGGTTTCAATCGTGCGCCGATGCAAGCGGCCGCAAATCCGGTATTCTTGCCCTGTTTGCGCCGCGCTTATCCCCGAGATCCCCAAGTCATCGATACCCTTTATGACACTCTCGCCAACGGCGTCGGTAACGCCCGGCTTGAATCGGACTTCAACTATCCACGTACCGGCTTCCGAGATTGATATCTCCGAACAACCGTCAATCCTCTGACAGCAATAGACTTGGGTTATGGAGTCGGCGAGGAGTTCGGAGCAAATTCGATTGATTTCTTGAACCTGAAGTTTACCCTCAATCCGGTAAATCTTCGCTGTCTGCACCGAATTAACACCGCTGAATCCGAGATCCGCGATATCTTCTAATATGTCTTGTCCAGCGGTGTCGGGAACATCGGGTTTGTTGCAAACTTTAATCTTCCATTTCATTTTCTTAAGTCTCCTACATTCGGGGGTAAATCATGCCAACAGAAGAGGCGAGCGCTCGGACACTCATGGTAATTGTCAGTATCATCGGATTAGTCTTTGCGATTGTGATGGTCATTCTATTTTTTAATGCCGCTCCGGCAAGATCCAACATCCCGGTACACCGTAAGCCAACTGCCCCTGACGCGTGTTTGGAATGTCATCTCGTTGGCACGGAGGAATCACCTACCATGCCACACCTCAATCTCGGCAATTGTACGCTTTGTCACGGATTAGCGGATTCCGAGGTAATGCCGTAGAGGCAACCTTCGCACGGTTGAGAGATGGTTGGTTATAGTCATATACGCTCATATTTGCGCGGTTACGCGTGACGTGTCGGGCTAGAAGCCCGACCTGCGGGAATGGGTAGCAATAGGTGTTGGTTAACTACCCCGTAGGGAAAGCATTTCGAAGGTCACATTTTGTAACCAACCGACTTTTCCATCCCGCCTCTCAATTTTTGACCACTCAAGTCGAGTTTCAAGAACCTCGATTACCATCCCCTCGCGAAGCGTAAAATGGGAAGTTGCGGCGTCGGCGGGCTCAAACCTCGCCTCGGCGGGCTCGGACGTGATGACCGCACGTTGCTCGAACTGCGTGTTGTGAAGCCTAAGCGCAAAGCAGACCACTGAAAAGAGCAAAAGCATCCCCAATACCGCAATGCCGTAGTTGGCGGATCGGCGCAGACCTCTGAATAGAATGCCGAGCGTGAGAATTGCCATCAAGCAAATGTAGAGAAGGGACACCGCGGCGGTTAATTCGTCAAGGTTCAAATAGTGGACGAGAAAGAAAACCCGCGACAAAAACCAATTATGTCGTTCCGTGATTGTCTCGCCTTCAACCAGTGACCGCGCATATTCCAGATTGGATTTGATATCCGCATCCCGCGGAAGGTGTTGCAAGGCTCTCTCATAGTTTAGGATCGCTTTTCCTATCGTTCCTGTTTTGATATAGGCATTGCCGAGATTATAGAAAAGATGCCCGCTCAGTATGCCGGCGGCAACCAACTCTTCATAGGCTTCGATAGCTTGGGGGTACTGTTCGGATTTGTAGAAGCGGTTCGCCTCAAAAAAAATCGTATTGGGCTGGATGGGCTCTTGCGCAAGGCTCCCACCGCAAATCATGCAGGCTAGGAAAACCGGCGCGAGAAGGTATACTGGCGATAATCTGCGCATCATCCAACCTGTTCCGATAGTTGCTTTATCGTATTTTCGGTAAGTTCAAAAAGGTTCTGCATCTCCTGTCGGCTAACTTCCGCGGGCGCATACCTGACATTGTCGCATAGTTCAAAAAAAACGCTCAGATTTTCCAATGTTTCCGGCTTGATTCCCCGCCTTTCCAATTCGTACCTGACCTCGCTCGTCAACCCCGCCGCCGGGAGGTCAAATGAATCTCCAAGATATTCCTGCATAACCCTAAAGACAGTATCGCAGAATTCCGTCGACTTTCCCTCCTGCCAAAGTTTTGAAGCCAACTTCATCCCTTTCTTTGCGCGTCGAGGCGCTCGCCGCAGCCGGGCGTAACCGACATCGGCTTTCAATCTATCCTTGCGCTTCCGATAGCCGAGAATGCCAAGGTACGCCGCCAGTGGGAGAAGTTGAGCGAACAGGAATAATCCACTCCGATAAAGGTATGAATCTCCTTCTCCGAATGGAACCGATGGAGTCCTTGATATACAGAATATCTCGACCCAATTTCTCTTTTCTTTTGGTCGTCATGGCAACTTGAGAATGGTCGACAATTTTCAATTCGTCGCTGACGGTGTTTGGGGTAACCGAAATCGGAATCGGACTTTGCCTTAGCGTTTTATATTTGGCGCTTGCCGGGTCAAAGAAACTGAACCGGATCTCTGGAATGGCTTGAATGGAGGCGTCTTTTGGGATGAGGACTTGCTCAAAGGTTTTTCCGGCCGAAGTGTTGGTGGACTGGGCATCATAGATCTTGAAACCGTGGCTGTCGGTGATGATCGGCGCCGAAATGGTCTCGATATTTCCCTGACCGGTAACAGTCATTGTCAGGGTAATCGGCTCACCGGCTTTTATCGATGTCGGCTTCGCGTTCACACGAAGTTCATAATCTCCAACGGCGCCGGTGAATCCGGGCGGCTTGCCTTGGGTCGGAAAATCCAGCACAGTGACGGCTATCGAATCGGATTTCAACACGATTGGACGCGCTCTAGGCGCCCCGAAGAAATCGTGGTCGAAAAATGAACGTTGTCTTCGCGAACGATCCTCGACCACGAGGTGGCACTCCAACTCTGCGGGGCCTAGCGTAACTTGCCCGACCGAGACAGGATTGACAATCGTTTGAAATTGAACGACATTGAATAGCGCTCCATCAATATTTTCGCGTCTCTGTACGGGCTTTTCGAAATTCCTCTTGGAAAAGGCGTTGGTAGTCAATGTCGGATAGGCAATATCACGGACATCGACTTGTCGGTAATAGAGTGTTATGGTGATGGGCAGCCCTTCGTTCAGGTAAACCGAGTTCTTCCCGGCAGCAAGCGTCAGATGAATGTAATCGTCAAGTTCCTCTTCCCGGCTAGCGTCATTGCTATTTACGATTTCAACATCAATTGGCGCTGTCTGATATTTTTTGCCCTCCTGCGTTACCGAAATTGACGGGATCGTATATTTGCCGACCTTGAGCGGTACAAGTGAATAAGCGTAAGTGACGGATGCGGACATCTTCCCGTTAACAACGGAGACGCGTGTTGATGATCCGCCGTAATGCGTTTGAAATCCTTGAATATCCGGCAGTGTACGTTGCGCCACCGATTGTGTGCCGTTGACTGTTACCGCCAATTTAATCGCGCCGCCGATGGGCACAGTCTTCCGATCAACGGCGGCTTCAACGGAAATGTCGTCGGCAAATACAATGGCGCTTTGCGGGAGTATGCATATTGCGGTTAATAGCAAAAGATATTTTTTCATTTTGGAAGTTGTCCGGAGTATTTCTCCATCTCAAAGAGGGAATCTTTACTACTTTCGGCTATCAAATCCGCCTAGAAAATGCTATAATCCAATGGAATTTAACAGATCCGGTTGAATTTAAACTCATCGCACATTGAACGAAGGGCAAACGGGGCATGGAATTGTTTGAAAAAGATGGTCACGCAATAATCCGGGGAGACGCCATCAAAGCGCTTGCAAGCAAGGTTCCTGATGATTCGGTTGATTTAATCTTCGCCGATCCCCCTTATAATATCGGCAAGAAATTCAATGGTAAAAAACACCAATGGAATTCGGATGAACACTACATACAGTGGTGTTACCAATGGTTGGACTTATGTATCCGAAAACTCAAAAGCAACGGCAGTATGTATCTGATGGCGGCGACGCAAAATATGCCATATTTGGACATATATCTTCGAGGGAAAATCCACGTCCTTTCTCGAATTGTATGGTATTACGACAGTTCCGGTGTCCAAGCCAGGAAGCATTTTGGCTCTTTGTACGAGCCGATACTCTTTTGTGTCAAGGATAAAGACGACTACACGTTTAATTCAGACGACATCCTGGTTGAAGCCAAGACCGGGGCAAAGCGGCGCTTAATTGATTATCGGAAACCTGTCCCAACCCGTTATAATACCGAGAAAGTGCCCGGGAATGTTTGGGAATTCCCGAGAGTTCGCTACAGAATGAAGGAATATGAGACACATCCGACTCAGAAACCGGAAGCGTTGTTAGAACGAATTGTCCGCGCGAGTTCAAACCCCGGGGATTTGGTACTTGATCCATTTGCCGGTACATTTACTACGTCCCATGTTGCAAAAAAGTTGGGACGAAGGTCGATTGGTATTGAAATTGAGGAAGAATACATCAAGATAGGCCTCGGAAGATTACGGATTCGGAATCAATACGAGGGCAATCAACCGACGCGAGAGCGCCATTCTTATGAGGAACGGAACTCTGCGGGGTCACAATGCAGGATTGAATTCAATTACGATGGCATATAATCAATTCCTCTACCGCGTTTGCCAGCGCGCTCGAATGAAAAGACTACCAATCCTTAAACGTCTCCGGAAAACGTCCGCGTCGCGGCTGCGATCGAGGCAATTGCTGTTGCTCTTCATCTTTGAGGGAATCCAACAATCTTAACGCTTCCTCCAAGGTGATCTCTTTTTTCTCTCCTTGTCCCCGATTCACCGCCTTCCCTGCGTCAGGTTGTTGTTCCTCGGATTGTTCCGATTCCGAATTAGATTCATTCTGTCCTTTCTCGTTGCCTTCCTCCTGTTGTTGGTTTTGGGACTCGCCTTCGCTTTCTTGTCGCTCCTGTCGCTCGCCCTCACTGTCCTGTTGGTCCTGCTCTTGCTGTTGGCGGTCAAGGAGCTCCTTTAATTTACGCTCGACAAATTCGTGATTGAATTTGGCGTTCAGATTTTCCCGATTGAGTTCAATGGCGCGCTTGTAGTAATCCAGCGCTTCTCTGAACAACTTCACCGTTTCCTGCAGGTTCGTATTCTCCTTGAGTTTTCCTTGCCTATACTTGCAGTTGCCGATGTTGTAGTTCGCCTTCTCCTCAAGCGCTTCATCCTCCGTGAAAAGGGATTCGGTATATGCTTCAACAGCTTTTTTGTAGTCTCCCTTCTGGTATGCAGCGTTCCCGATATTATAATGAATATAGGGAGATTTTGGCAGATTAATCAACGCGTCATTATAGCTACCCAACGCTCGATCGTACTCCGCTTGTTTATAGTGGCGATTTCCGGCTTTGATCTTGGCGGCATCCGGATTGAGCCAAGCGAGGAGCAGCGGGGAAACCAAAATGATAGCGAGAACGGATTTTAGCCTCATATTTACCTCTTTTGCTTAGCACGGCTTTGAGCATCTCAACGCGTTCCTCAAGCGCGAAGCGCGCTGGTTTGGCAAGGTCAACCCCGATAGCAACGATGAGTTCATCGAAAACATCAAGATTGCAAATACGTTCAATGAAGTCGGATGCGCATTGCTAACAAGGCCGAAACTGACGGGGAAGATGGTGAATTTCTTTGGCATGTTGATTCCTTTCTGATGAATGAAACTAAGGCTTTTCGGGTAGCTGTGCTGAATCTTCATTGAGATTGAATTCCTGTTCAGCAATGTTTCCAAGCAGATCTATCACCCTAAGGGTGACTCGTTTGTCAGTGTCATTTGGCATTTCAAATTCGATAATAGCTGTCTTTTGACCGTTCACCGATTTCCAATCATGCAAATGCCCTTGATTCATATCATTAGCTGCTTTTGATACTTCTCTTCTTTCAATAGGATCAGCTTGTAAGGGCGTTAAAATTGAATCCCAGTCGTCGATAGTTGTCGGCAGACTCAATTGGACTTGATGGATTCCATCTGCATCTACCACCTTAAATTGATGCAGTAGAGTGTTCGGTCGATCAGTAAACCGCTCAATTGTAGGGAGTTCGTTGAAGAATCTTTGGTAATGATTGAAGAGGCAACTTTTATCCAGCCACTCGGCAGCACATTTGGACAATCGATATGGTAGCACATAATTATAAGACATGATATAACTCCCCTCAGAGGAATCATGTTCACGGAAATCATGATCTAATCCAAAGGCATGGCCAAGTTCGTGTGCCAGAGTACGAAAACGAAGAGCATTGTCAGCTGCAGGAATAAGGGCATGCCCCGTCGTTGCATAACTAGGATTTTCCGAACTCGACATAAGTCCCCCCAAAGCATTCATCATCCCAATTTTTTTGCTGCTAATATCTACAACAATGAGCCAGACGTTTCTTGATCTTTTGTCGAATTGTTCATAGATTTCTTTCCAGATCTTGTCAGCGGTATTCTCAAGATAGTAATCGTCGGTGAATTGGCCATCAACACGATAAACTACCGCTTTGCCGTTTTCGTCCTTTTCAAAATAAAAAGTTTTTTCGCCGAATCCGTGGCGTTCCATCTCATCAATGTAAAACTTCTGGACACGTCTGATTAACTTATTAAGCCTCGTCCAGATGTAGGGTTGCGGTAGTCTACCTCGCGGAACAAAGTAAATCAACTGGACTTTCGCGCGCGCGTCTAATTGCTTCGGCGTAACATACGGAGCGATATCCCAGACGCGGAGAATTCCATCATTTCCACCACTGACAAGAGTAGTACCGCTTGGCGAGAAAGCGGAGGATTTAACCCAATCGGTATGCCCTTTCAGCGATATAATATGGGCACCTGTTTTCACTGACCAAAGTTCAAGTCCTGCCCCCGCACTCGCCAATACGTTTCCATCCTTGGAAAATGCAAGTCCATCAACTGTTGCCGAATAAATTATAGTGCCACAGAGTTGCCAATCGGATAAATTCCACAACTTGATATTGCCCTGTTTTCCTGCAACCGATAGGATGGAGGTATCTGGTTTTGACGAAAACCTGACGGCTAAAACCCCCTCTGGATCCCCATCCAAAGTTTTGACGTCTTCTTTACTCTGGATATCCCACACTGTCACCTTGCCACTCCCATCGCCGGCAGCGAGTAACTTTCCGTCAGGTGAAAAATCAACTGCGTTCACAGCCGCATCATGCCGAAAGGTAGTAGCCTTTTGCCTCTGGATGTCCCACACTTTCATTTCGCCGCTATCATCGCCGGCAGCGAGTAACTTTCCATCAGGTGAAAAATCAACTGCATACACAGGCACACTGTGTTTGAACACAGTTTCTTCCACCGGGTTATGGATATCGGTAGTATTCCAGAGTTTCACGTGTTTGGAGGCACTCGCGAGCCATTTTCCATCAGCGGAAGCAGCGACTGCGTGGACAATATACGGAGTTCCATCAAAATAGTGCGGTAGGGATTTGATATGTTGTTCTTTAAAAACATCCCACAAACCAATGGCGGATTTGTCCACAAGTCCTCCACTGACAAGGAACCTGCCATCCTCGGAGAAAGCAACTGACCGAATCTCGGATTTACCCATTTCTCCACGCTTAAACTCTGCAATGGGTTTGGGGTTTTGAGGAGGTTTTGCTAATTCTTGTGAAATTAAGGGTTTAATTGTCCCCCGCGGACGCAAAGCGAAAACAGCAATGATGCTGAAGACAACCATAACAATAAAAAGCGCGAATATTTTTTTGATTTTCATTATGTAGATTCCTTAATGAAACTGACGATGGAAGGGCAAAACCGGTCAATCAATCGGACTCACGGTAGTACCTTGGTGATTGTTGTTCATGGAGATATGTCCCAAGGTCTAGTATGTGAAAATTCGAGATTACACAAGTCTATTATGCGAATGGTAAGTGTTTGCTAAATTACAGGCAAATTTGCCCGATTTTCGTCAATCTCGTGATTCCACGTCGGAAAAAACTCGGTTTCGGCGCCCCTGTCGGACAAACGCGGTAACTTGGATTCCCATCAATACGCTTTATTGAAGGAATTCGCCCGGGATTCGGGAGCCGGGATACTCCCGATTCGCCGCTCTATTGAGAATTACCTCGGGAACATCGCTGTCCCAATAGGCGGGAACGGAGACAGTGGGGCGGCTGTGCCATGCCAAGATTAGCGTCCTTCTACTGTTTGTCAGGTTTCGATGCGCCGAGTGAAGGATTCGAGCGTCCGCCAGGACGAGCGATCCGGCCGAGACGCATACGTTGACTTCGTCGGGATGATCGCTAAACATGATCGGATGGTCCTCTTCCACGAATCGGGCGCCCTGCTCGTGGGCGGGCACAAGCTGATCATGAAGCGGGATTCGCTTCAGATGCGTGCCGGGGATTACCTTGAGACAGCCATTTTCAACAGATGTATCGCTCAAATAGTAGGACACAAACATTGTCTGCGGCCATGGGGAGCAACTAATCGGATCGTTCCATCGCATCCAATCCTGGTGCCAATACAGCGCCGGTTCCTCCGGATCCTTCGTGAGGATGATTACGCCTCCATTGCTCACGAAATCTCCAAAACCGAGTTGCTCGAGCGCGTCACGCGAGGGGCCCCAATCCAGCAACTTCTGAATGATGGGGTTGTCTGTCCCCCTCACGTTCACATGCTGGCCTTGATATCTCACGTCGGGAGGGGGCTCGTGCCCCTCAATGAGCCGCTCCGTCTCCTCACGGAGTTGATGTAGAAAGTCTTCGGTTAAAATGTTTTCTATCACGCAGTAACCGTTACGCGTCATCTGTTCCCGCGTTTGGATAGCTCTATCCGGTGTCATACTATACCTCCTACGGTGTTGTCGGGATTGGGAGATTTCTCCTGCCAATCCTTTTTTCGGCATCGCGACGGGCGAGGGGACCTCGCCCCTACGATGGGGACGCCAAGCGCAAACTGACAGTTTGCGGTACAGAATTGCTCCTACGGCGCTGTCGGGATCGGGAGAATCCTCCTACCAATCTTTTTTTTTCGGAATCGCAGCGGACGAGGGGGACCTCGCCCCTACGATGGGGACGCCAAGCGCAAACTGACAGTTTGCTGTACAGAATCGCTCCTACGGTGTTGTCGGGATTGGGAGATTTCTCCTGCCAATCCTTTTTTCGGCATCGCGACGGGCGAGGGGACCTCGCCCCTACGATGCGGTGCGGAGTCGCTCCCGCCCGCGGCGCTGTCGGGATCGGGAGATCCCTCCTACCTTATTATCGAAATCAGAAGATGGCTTCTACCGTTGACCGTTTTCTATCACCGATAAATGTCTCAATAACAATCAAAAAGAGCGCAATGAGCAACGGAATCTGATAGCGTTCTTCATAACGCTTCTGTAGTTTGCTTTCGAGCTCTTTTTTCTCCATCTGAGCGATTTTCTCGTTATAGATGAGATCCAGTCCAAATTCCGCGCCGGAAGTTCTGACGTAGCTGCCGCCTGTGGCAAGGGCAATTTTTTGTAGAATAACCTCATCCAACCTGGACTTGACGACTTGCCCATCCCTATCCTTCAGGAATGTGCGTTTTCCTGTTTCATCGGTGAGCGTGATCAGTTCACCCTCTTTCGTACCGATACCGATGCAGAAGACTCGAATCCCCGACTGCGCCGCACGCTTTGCTATCTCTTCCGGATTGCCTTCGTGAGACTCCCCATCGGTAATGATTATCAACGCTTTATGTTTTCGGTCCCTGGCGCCGAATGCCTCTATTGCCGTCAGAATGGCGCTTGCGAGATTGGTTCCGCCGCGCGGTATCGTCGTTGTATCGACTCGGTTGAGCGTTAAGGCAAACACGCCGTAGTCCAATGTAAGCGGGCACTGTAAAAATGCGGTGCCGGCGAAACTGATTAAACCGATTCGGTCACCGGTCAACAGATTCAATAAATCTTTGACAGCGAGTTTCGCGCGTTCCAATCGGTTGGGCGGCACATCCGCTGTCAGCATACTCTTAGACGTGTCGATTGCCACGAGAATATCAATGCCTTGCCGTTTTGTCTCCTGCCATCGAAATCCCCAGCGTGGCCCAATCAGAGCCGTGATCAGGAAGCAGACAACCAAGATGCAAAGCAACGCCTTTGCTTTCTGGCTTCCGGCGCTGACGTTAGCGGTGAGGCGCGGGAGCAGGTGCGAGTCCGCAAACCTCTCCAGCGTTCGCCGCTTGCGGCGGAAAACCCAGAAGTAGAAGCCGATCAAAACGGGAATCAGCCAGAATAGGTGCGCGAATTGTAGATTGCTAAATCTCATGGCAACGTTCTGAGCCTTGTATTTACAAGGGCAATCTCGGCAAGGAAAATCAACAATGCCGGAATGAGAAAATAGGGGTAGAACTCTCTATATTCAAGGTATTCTGTCGTTTCGATTCGCGTCTTTTCCATCTGATCAATCTCGCGGTAGATATCTCGTAATTTTTTGACATCGGTTGCGCGAAAATACTGTCCGCCCGTTTCCTCGGCAATTTCGATCAGTGATTCTTCATCAATGTCAATTTTTACCGGCTGATAAACTTTGTTGCCGAAAAAGTCTTGCGTCGGGAAAGGCGCCATTCCCTTGGAGCCCGCGCCGATTGTGTAAATCTTCACCTTCATTGTAGCGGCGAGATTTGCCGCCATCTCCGGCGTGATGCGTCCCGCGTTATTTCGTCCGTCGGTCAACGTTACCATTATTTTACTCTTGGCTGCCGAGTCGCGCAGGCGGTTGAGTCCGGTGGCGATGGCAGAGCCGATAGCAGTGCCATCCTCCAGCATTCCAATCCGAGCGCGGTCGAGATTCTGTATAAGCCAACCGTAATCAAGCGTTAGCGGGCACAACGTGTATGGACGCCCCGCAAAGACCACAATCCCAATCCAATCATTTTGTCTGCCTTGGATGAACTCCGCAACCACTTTTTTGACGACCTCCAAACGATTGCGCTTTTTGCCGTCAATCTCAAAATCCTCCGCTTCCATGCTTCCCGATACATCAAGGACAAGCACGATGTCGATGCCTTCGTTAATGAACTTGCTCTCTTCAACGCCTTTCTGCGGACGAGCCATGGCAATCGTGATTAGAACCACCGCTACGCACCTTAATATGAGCAGCGCTTTCCGTGCCCAAACTGCCCAAGATGGCGCGATTGCCTTCAAACTGGCAACTGACGAGAAGGTGATATTCCCGCTTCGGTTTTTTCGGGAATGGAAATAGATGAGCAGCGGGATGACCAGAAGGAGGAGGAAAGCTAAGGGTTCTCGGAATGTCATTGCGCCTCCTCGTCGGCAAAGAATGAAGCCGTCTCATCAACAAACAGTTTTGCCGAGTCATAAGCCGCCTGCATTTCCAGCTCGTCTGGTCCATAGCGTGCGAATTTGACCAGATCGCAGTGCATGAGAAAGCGGCTCAACAACGCCTTATGCTCAGCTTTTAGATTGCTCTCGCGTGCGGCGACCTCCAGAAATTCCTCCGTTGTCATTTCCGGCGCTTTCAGCCCGAACCGGTTCTCCAAATACGAGCGTATGGTGTCCGAGATAGCGACATAATACTCCTCGATACGCCGCTGTTCAATGAGTTGCGCGGCAATCAACGCCTCCAGTTGTTCATACGCGATGTCGTGCGCGGGTCTGCGGACAATGACTTCCTTGTTCAGTCGGCGGCGCCGAAAGTAAAGAAGTATAACGATTCCGGCAACAATAAACGCGGCGGCGGCAACACACCAAATGATTAACCCTCGGTAACTCGCGGGGAGCGCGGCGGGGGCGGCGATGTCCTTGATGTCTTTCGCGGCATCGTCTCCCGACAGCACGCTTTTAACCTCAACTCCAACTTCCTCGCCTTCGATTTCGCGCGTTGCCTCCGCCGCGTCGGTGTATCGAACCAATGGGGCGGGAATCGTGTAACTTCCCGTAGTGTAGGTATCCAGACTGTACCACTGTTCGTATACCATCCGTCCATTGCGCCGCTCGGGTTCGACTTGACCGAAATCTTTGATGGCGAATCCGCCCAGATTTTCTCCAAATTCAGGAAGTTGCACTGTCAGCGACGCTATTGCATTCACGCTTATCGTGTATTTGATTGTGTCGCCGATAGTGATTTCCGTTTCATCCACCCGCGTCGTGACAGTGATTGGTTCGATGGCGTGTTCTTGAGCCCACAATATCGCGTGGACACCAATGAAATTCAGAATTAGCGCGCCGATGAGATGTTGTCGGATAGGTTTGTAAGCCGCCCGAACTGTAGGCAAATACATGTCAATGTATAATTCTTAGTGGTTCATTCGAAACCGAGTTTTTTCCTCAAAACTCGGTTTCTTCCGCACAGAAAAGCGTTCACTAATCCCGATTGCCTATCATTCAAACAGGCTCTCAAATCATAGTCAATCACTTAAATCACAGTTCAGACAACTGCCAAAACACCCCAATAGCGCCATCCACGAAAAAAACAAACCATTTAATTGCATTGACCAGAATTTTCTAATCCGCGTCAATCCGCGTACCTATTCTGCTTATCTGTATGAAATCAACTGATGCCGCATACACTCGGCGAATCAACCGCTCCGTTGGAATGACCATAATTGCTTCTACCGAAACTGGCTATCGTAAATCTCGACTTCCTGCTGTTCCAGTGTACGCTCGAGAAGCGCTTGCGCCGCCTGTTCCTCTCGGAAGCGACGATAATCAAATTCTACCTGTTTTTTGACGCTGGCGAACGGCTTCTGAATTTCAGGTTTTCTGTCTCGCACGCGAAATAGACAAAAGTCGTCGTTGACCTCCACGATGTCCGTCAAACCGCCTTTGTCGGTAGATTCGATAGCTGTCCAAATCTGTTGGTCTGCGCCAATACCGGGAATATTCCCATCGACTGAAACCCAACCGGGGATTTCTCCACCGGTCTCGGCGGTTTTGGCATGTCGAGATTCCGTTTTAGCCAGTTTGGCAAAATCTTCCCCGGCCTCAAGCCGCTTCAAGAGCGCCTCCGCTCGCTCGTATGTTTTAACTTGGATAAGGCTCAGTTTCACCGTTGCATTTTCGACATACTTGTCCAGATTTGCATTATAGTATAATTCAACATCCGCCGGAGTAATTTCTACCGTCTCTTTAAGTTCCGATTCGATGACTTGCCGCACCATCAAGTTCTTAATCAGTTCAGCGATTTTCAGCCGCGTCTGCGGGGTCTGATCAAGCCCAAGCCGTTTGGCTTTGCGATACAGAAGTTCATGCGCCACGTACTGCTTGGCGAATTCCAATTTTGCGGCATTGGACTCATATTCCTTACGCATCCATTCGGGAAGATTGTTTAAGGCGGCGTCAATATCGCCCATCGTAATTTCGTCTTTCCCGATTCTTGCGATCACGGCGCCGCCGCCATCCCCCACTTCGGAATCAGGCTGAATCGCGGTGCGAGAGTTCAGTTCATATTGCGCTTGGCTTGTCATCTCGAGACGTTCCAGACAAGCGACGATCTTCCGCCCGACATCAGCGCCAAGTTCTGTGTCGGGACGCTCAATTTCTACCCGATACAGATTTGCCAACGCTCTCTCATACTCACCCATTTCCATATAAAGACTGCCGATTCGATAGGCGATCTTTGCCCGATCTTCGGCGGGCGCGTCCCCGATTTCGAGGAATCTCTCGTAAGCGTTAATGGCTTCGCGTTCCAGTCCTTTGCTAAAGAGGGAGTTCGCATAAGTCTTTTGTTTGGAGGGCGTCCAGTTCGTTGATGCAGATTGGGGGTGGTTTTTTTGGCTCGGGATTCGGATAATCAAGAACACGAGAACGCTGAACAGTATCAACGCCATTGCGGCGAAAAACAGCGTGCGCCGATCGAAAATCGGCCTCTTCCTTGACTGAAGCGTGTATGTTTTTTCTTGGGTTGATGGATTTCGTTGGCTTTCCAATTGTTTTCCTATAGTCGTTTGCGTTCAAGTTTACGCGGCAACGCGCCTGGCGGGTCGGGCTAGAAGCCCGACCTACGAGGATAAGCGAAGCCGACTTGCGAGAATAGGTGAGCCTGGCCTACGAGAGTGGGCGCGTCCGACCTGCAAGAGTAGCGTCAATGGAGCAACCGCTTTTCCCGCATGCGGAAGAATCGCAATAGGGGCTCGGTAAATGGTCGGTGCGTGGTAACATTTATCGCGTCCACATTCGTAGACCGAAATATACGTCCCCTTTCCTCAATCGCTTTTCGGGCATTCTGTCGATATTCCTCGCGAGTGCGGCGCGAATTTGTATCTACAATGAGTTTCTCGCCGGTTTCGGCATCCTCCAATGCAATGATTCCAACTTTGGGGAGTTCAATTTCCCTCGGGTCGGTCACGGTGACAGCGACAATGTCGTGGCGCTTGTTGGCGCTCCTCAGCGCTTGTTCGTAATCGACAGCGATAAAATCCGAAATGAGGAAGGTGACGGTTCGACGAATTGTCACGCGGTTAAGATATTCCAGCGCGGCTGCGACATTGGTGCGATGTCCCTGCGGTTGAAATGACAGCGCTTCGCTGATGACGTGCAGGACATGGCGCCGCCCCTTTTTGGGCGGTATGTATTTCTCAACGTGGTCGGTGAAAATAATCAGACCGACTTTATCGTTGTTTTTGATGGCGGAGAAAGCAAGCACCGCGCATAACTCCGCGGTGAGTTCGGCTTTTAACTGCTTGACCGATCCGAATCGGGACGAAGAGCTGGCATCAATGACGAGCATTACGGTGAGCTCGCGTTCCTCTACGAACTTTTTGAGGAAGGGACGTCCCATCCGAGCAGTTACGTTCCAATCAATCGAGCGTATATCGTCCCCCGCTTGATATTCGCGAACCTCCTCGAACTCCATGCCTTGCCCTTTGAAAACGCTCTCATATTGACCCGCCAACACATCGTTCACCGTATGTCGCGCGCGGATGTGGATACGCTGGACTTTCTTGAGAATCTCTTCCGGTATCATGTCAGTCTCGTCGCGTATTAGATTGGAAGTTTCGGAAGCAACGCCGGGGTTCTATAGGATTACCATCTCCGGTCTTGCGGCGCATTTCGTCAAACCGGTCGGGCTGGAAGCCCGACCTACGGTTATAGGCACCTACGGGTATAGGTGGCAACTCGGGTTAAATTCCGATTGGGCAGAAGTCATGGAACTTCCACTTCGTCAAAGATTTTCGAGATAATGTCTTCAGCGGTCATCTCCTCCGCTTCCGCCTCGTAAGTGATAATGATGCGGTGGCGCAACACATCCATGCCGATCGATTTGACATCTTGGGGCGTGACATAACCTCTTCCTTGAAGGAAGGCGTATGCTTTAGCCGCGATTGTCAGGAAAATAGTCGCGCGCGGGGAGGCGCCGTACTCGATAAGTCGATTGAGATCACTGATATTCTTGTAAGATTCCGGTTCGCGAGTGGCGAACACCAGATCAATGATGTAGTTCTTAATCTTCTCGTCAAGGTAGATTTCATCAATAACCGCTCGAGCGGATACGATGTCCTCCGGTGAAATAACCGGCCGAACTTCCGAACGCACGTTGGTGACCGCCATTCTGTTCATAATTTCGCGTTCATCCTCGCGAGTCGGGTAGCCAACGCGCACCTTGAGCATGAAACGGTCAACCTGCGCTTCCGGGAGCGGGTAAGTGCCCTCTTGTTCAATCGGGTTCTGGGTGGCAAGCACCAGAAACGGTTCGTCAAGCGGAAAAGTCTCGTCACCGATGGTTACTTGCCTCTCCTGCATTGCCTCTAACAGGGCGCTCTGCACCTTTGCCGGGGCACGGTTAATTTCATCCGCCAAGATGATGTTGGCAAAGATGGGGCCCTTCTTCGTAACGAAACCGCCATTCTTGGGGTCAAAGACGAGCGTGCCGATTACGTCGGCGGGCAAGAGATCCGGGGTAAATTGCAGTCGCTGGAATTTTGTCTGAACGGTTTCCGAGAGTGTCTTTACGGACATCGTCTTCGCGAGTCCGGGCACGCCTTCAAGGAGAACATGTCCATCTCCCAAGATTCCAATCAGCAATCGGTCTATCAAGTACTTTTGTCCGACAATGGTTTTCTCGATTTCCTCTCGAATGGAATTGACAAAAGCGCTCTCTTGCTTGACTTTCTCGTTTATCGCTGTAATGCCTGTCGCCATACCTTTTCGTCCTTATCCCGATTAGTTTGTATACTTTGCGCTGCCGAGAATTGCATGTTTTCACGCATCTAGTCCGTAGGTGCGGTTTCCAACCGCACCTACCGGGAACGCACGTCGCGACCTGGAGATCCGGGGATCTCTATCGATCAAGCGAATGAATAATGAGTGCGATAGAAAATCCTACTCGCTATTCACTCGTTTGATCCTACAAAAGACGCAGTTTCTAACAGCGTGGAGTATAATTTATCCACGCGAATCACACCCCCAAAAAAGAGTGAAAGTTTCAGAAATGCGATTCGGTTGATTCACGGCTCAATTTTGCGGAGATCGCCACCCATTCCTCGTCTCGCTCGATATTGATAGAGGTCAGTTGATGCCGTTTCAATGCCGTCTCGACTTGCGATGCTTCTTGCGTCATAATTCCCGACAATATAACCGCGCCATCCGCGTTTAGAAATTGAGGGAATCGAGGAACCATCGGGAGCAACGCCTTCGTCAAGATATTGGCAATGATAACATCATACGTGCCCGTGCAAGCATGAAGCCCGTTTCCGACTTGGAGGCGAATAGTCTCCTCGACACTGTTTAGCTGGAAATTCTTGAAGGCGACTGGAAGCGCGGTTTCGTCCAGATCTATTGCGTCAATTCGGCGCGCTCCCAACTTTGCCGCGACAATGGATAAAATCCCGGAGCCTGTGCCTATGTCGGCAAGAATCTCATCGCCTTTGATTGTTTTCTCAAGCAGGCGGATTGACAAGCGCGTGGTCGGATGTAGTCCGGTGCCGAATGCCATGCCCGGATCCAAGCGAATCAGCGTCCCGGAGGGATTGGGCTCGAGTTTCGCCCAAGTAGGCGCAACCGTGATGCGATTGCCAATTTTCCGAGGAGGAAACGCGGAACGCCACTCCTCCGACCAGTCGGTGTCTTGGATAGCCTTGAGTAAAACTGATGCGCCTTCAGTCGGGAGGTCCCATTCAGGTAGTCGGTCAAGGAATCGTTGAACCTTCTGAACGCGATCGCCGACCAGATCGTCCATTGGAAAGTAGGAGACAAGGGTTGCAAATCGGGAGGAGGGTGGTTGGATGTCTCGAATCTCAACGCCGAGGGCGTCCAAATCAAACAGTTTATTGGCAACCGCTTCCGAGGCTTCCGGTGAAATTGTTACGGTAAGTTGTGCCCATTTCATATTGAACTATACTCCGCGATATCAGAAATTGCGTCTTTTGTAGGATCAAGCGAGTGGATAACGAGTGCGATAGAGATCCCCGGATCTCCCGATCGCGACATGCGTTCCCCGTAGGTGCGGTTTCCAACCGCACCTAACCTCCAGACGCTCGAAAACAAGCAATTTGCAGCCGCGTGAAGTACAATCCTACACGGTCGTTTGAGCGTGATTGTCTTTTTTACGTATTACGCAATTACGAATTACTTTACACTCTTGTCCCTTCCTGTGAATCGGGGCAATTTGCGCAGTCCTGATACAAATGCCCAAATACTATTTGCGCTTGTCATCTTCGTCATGATGGCGGTGGAACAGCTTGTCGAAGAAGCCGCTGTTTTCGTGATCGGAATGTTCTTGTTCGCCGCGCAGACGAGCGAATTGCGACAAGATTTCTCGCTCATCGGGCGTCAGTTTGGTTGGCGTTTGGATCCTGACTTGGACAACGAGATCGCCAGCGCCGTAATGATTGTAGTAAGGAACGCCCTTTCCGCGTATGCGAAACTGTTTGCCATACTGTGTCTCCGGCGGAATTGTCAACTCTTCCGTCCCGTCAACGGTCGGAACCTCGATCCGTGTACCCAGAGCGGCTTGCGCAAAGGAGACATTGACTGATGTGATGAGGTCGTTTTCGTCACGCGTGAATCCCTCGCGGGGTTGCACGCGAATGGCGACAAACAAATCTCCGGCCGGTCCCCCATGGGCGCCGGCTTCACCCTCGCCGCGCAGTTGGATTTTAAACCCGGTATCAACGCCCTTGGGAATGCCCACCTTGATGTGGCGTGTGGCGCGATTTACGCCGCGCCCGTTACAAGCGCCGCACGGATGAGTTACGACGCGCCCTTCACCGTGGCAACGTCCGCAAGTGCGCGACATTGTGAGAAATCCATGAGAGTAGGTAACTTGACCGCGACCACGGCATTCCGGGCACGTCTCCGGTCGATGTCCCGGTTCAGCGCCATTTCCATTGCACCTTGTGCAGGTTTCGAGCCGAGGAACCTCGATAGTGGTGGTTTTCCCATGAATAACGTCTTCCAAGGAAATATCTAAATCGTATTGTAAACTCCGACCGCGCTTGGGACCGGTCCTTCGTCGCGAACCTCCAAACCCGAATACATCGCCGAGATCTCCAAATAAATCTCCGACGATATCTTCAAAGTTGCCGAAATCAACACCCGATCCGCCTGCCATCCCCTCAAGCCCCGCATGACCGAATTGATCGTACCGACCGCGTTTGTCAGGATCGCGCAGCACCTCGTACGCTTCGGTCGCTTCTTTGAAACTATCTTCGGCGTCTTTATTTCCGGGGTTTTTGTCCGGATGATATTTGACAGCGAGTTTGCGATACGCTTTTTTTATTTCATCTTCAGTCGCATTGTTGCCAACACTCAGTATTTCGTAGTAGTCACGCTTTTGCGCCATGCTGTATTCCCTTTTCTCTTGCCGGGGCGAACACCTTCCCGCCCGGCGCTATATCTTGTCCGATTATTTGGGAGTCTCCCGTTCATCGGCATCATCCGGAGCGATTGTTTCTTCCTCAACAGCCTCCGATTCTTGCGTTTTTTCAGGTTTACCTTTGGAAACTGAAACCATAGAGGGACGAATCACGCGCTCGTGCAAGGTGTATCCCCGTTGATACTCTTCAATAACCGCATTTTCCGGAACATCCTCCGATTCGACGTGCATGATGGCTTCGTGGCGCGTCGGATCGAAGTTTGTGCCTACGGCATCAATCGGATTGACGCTCCGCCTCTGAAGCGAATCGAGGAGTTGCTTGTGAATCAGTTGAACTCCTTCGCTTAGCGCATCAAAGTCCTTCGATTCGTTCGTTGATTCGACCGCTCTTTCAACGCTGTCAATGACCGGGATGATGTCTTTGATGACGCCTTCGACAGCATATTTGGAGGACTCTTCCGCCCTGCGGTCCGCCCTCTTTTTTGCGTTGTCGTATTCCGCGATTTTGCGAAGCATCTGGTCGTATTTTTCTTCATATTCAGCTTTTAGCTTCGCGAATTCTTCCTCGAAAGATACTGCAGGTTCCGATTCAGCGCCGTCATCAACTTCGGGTTCGCTTTCCCCAACCTCCGATACACTGTCTTTTTCTAATGGGTCCGCGTTTTCAGTTGACGCGGCAGTCTCCGGCGGCGCATCACTTTCTACGTGCATTTCTGTGTCTTCCGACATATTCATCTCCTTAGATTTATAGGGTCTGTTCAAAGATTTGGCTCATATACCTTACATGAGAGCGCTAACACTGTGCGCAAAAAATATCATCCGAGACTGTCGTTGTCAAGTGAAAATCCATTGAGACAACTATCCGTGAACGGCGTCGGCGAACTGTTTCATCAATGACAGGGAGCGATTGTTTTCGATTACAGTGCCGGTCACGATGAAATCCGCGCCAGCTTCGACTTTTTGAGCCGCCATTTCTGGCGAATTTATGCCGCCACCGAACCAGAACCGGGATGCCGATGTGTTCCTTCACTACGGCAATCATCTGATCCGGGACGGGATATTCGGCTCCGCTCCCCGCTTCGAGATAGAGCAACTGCATGCCGAGATATTCGGCGGCGAGGGCGTGCGCCCAAGCGAGATCGAACTTGCCGCGAGGAAGCGGCGTCGTGCCGCTCATGAATCCGACCGACGTTTGGCGTCCGCTGTCGATCAACATATATCCTGTCGGAATCGGTTCGATGCCGTATTGTCTTATCCGAGGCGCCGCCTTTACCTGTTCGCCGATGAGAAAGTTGGCGTTCCGACCGCTTATGAGGCTTAGGTACAAAATGGCATCCGCATGCGGAGACAAGTGCATTGAATCGCCGGGGAAGAGGATGATTGGCAACCGCGTTTCCCTTTTCAAGGTCTCCGCTACAGGCTGGAGATCAGTGGTCAGAAAACTGCCTCCCAGAAGAAGCGCATCCGCGCCCGCCTCTTCCGCTTGATGGGCAGAGTCGATGCAGTCCGAGACGGAATACTGATCGGGATCGATAAGAACCAGATATCCCGCCTTGTATTTCGTAATCGTCTCGCGAAGATAGTTGAGGACAAATCCAACTTGCATTAGAATAGGTTAGGACTTACGCAGTTGCATATCTTGGTACATTTGTAGGGTGGGCACTGCCCACCATTCCACTAAACTCATCCTGCCAAGATTAGTAGATTTGTAGGGTGAGCGCTGCCCACCATTCCACTAAACCCAGCCTGCCCGGCTCAGTAGATTTGTAGGGTGGGCACCGCCCACCATTCCTCTAAACCCAGCCTGCCAGGATCAGATGTCTTAATTCCAACAGCAATCGGGGTTGGTGTTTTAACACTGTTTTGAAGATTTGTGTCATGGTAACTTTTTCACTGGGCATTTTCGATATAACGTCGGCGCACCTGTCAAACACATCATCACTGAACTTGAACAGTCCATCGCGAATGCGGCATATATGCTTGAAATGACTTCCTATCTGTTCGTTCCAGCGCGTCTGATAGGCGCTAAGCGTCTGGGCGGACACATCGCCGATTCGGATTCCCTCGACCGCGGCTTCCGCCGCGAATTGACCTGAGTACATCGCGTTGGCGATGCCGCCGCCGGAGATGGGATCGCTGTGGTGCGCGGCGTCACCTATTATGAGAATTCCATCGCCAACTATGTCGGGCAGGCTATCGCCAACCGGCACGCACCCGACGACTTGAGCCAAGATTTTGCCATCGGGGAATTTCCGTTTCACAAACTCGTTCAAGTAATCTATGGCGAGTTTGCCGCCCTTTCCGGATATGGTTCCCCCTATGCCAACGCCTACGTTGGCGATGTTTTCGCCCTTTGGAAAAACCCAGATATATCCGCGCGGAGCAATCTCGCGTCCGACATAAAAGTCGCAGTAATCCGGAATGATGTCAATGTTGGATATTAGATATTGAGCGCAAATATCTACGTCGCGCAAATCGTGGGTACTGTCTATGCCCGCCCAACGCGCAACCTGTGATTCAATCCCATCCGCGGCAATCACCGCTTTGGCTTTACAAGTGTAGTCGCGACCGGAATAACGAAAGGTTACGCCGTCGACCACACCCTCGTCCGACTTGGTGACCGTCGTTACTCGAGCTTTCACCAACAACTCGGCGCCGGCGTCTCCCGCCATCTCCGCGAGCGCTCGATCGAAGACTTTGCGCTCAAGCACGTATCCCGCTCTCGGGAAGTCTAATTTAGCCGCTGTTTCGTTAGGCGAGAAGATTCGGGCGCCGTTAATCTGCCGGGATATCCAAGATGGATGCGGCTCGATAAATTCACACAGCGACGCTGTGCCGATACCCTCCGCTCAGCGAACGGGGGCGCCGATTTCCTGCCGTTTCTCCAGAAGCAGAACGCTCAACCCGTTTTCGGCGGCAACTTTCGCGGCAATCGAACCGCCCGGGCCCGCGCCGACCACGATAACATCAAATTCGGAGTGGAACATTAAAACAGTCCTCGTCCTTCGTACGCCGGATAATATACCTTACCGTTGCGCTCCAGGGCAAGCACACCAACCGGACAACCTTTGACGCAATGCATGCAGTCGGTGCACTTCGATTGATCAATCTTCAGATGCACGTCAATCAAGTCGATAATGTTTTCCGGACAGACTGCGACGCATGCCCCGCAATAACTGCACAGTTCTTCGTCAATGAGAATCATCGCTCGCCTTTCTATTGGAAACGGAATCAATAGAGCGTAAGGTCCTTGAGAGTTACGTAGTTGAGCGCTCAAACCTTGTAGTTCGGCGATTTATCGCCGAAACGCACCCCTCTCAACGCCCGATGAATCGGGCAACTACAACAGAGGCCCATCAATGAGACCGTAGGGAACAACGATCGTTGTTCCCTACATAAGTGCGTAAGTGCTAGGTCCTATAGTTGTTAGGCTCTGATTATATCGGCTTCGTTCAGGTGGAATTGCATCTGATATACGGTATCTTAAAGTTGCGCACATCGGATGATTGTAGTTGCCCGATTCATTGAGGATCTCTATCGATCAAGCGAATGGATAATGAGTGCGATAGAAAATCCTACTCACTATTCGTTCGTTTAATCGCTTTAGAAGCGGGCAACATTTAGTTGTCGAAACCGTATTACTTATGAAGCCTTCAATGCTATTCCCCGCCTCCGCAAGCACTGCGGCGGCGTACAAGCTCGTACAGCAGCACGCCAGCCGCAACTCCCACATTCAAGGAGGACTGCCCAGGCGCCATCGGGATGGCGGCAAGATGTGTGCAAAGATCGGATACCGTTTTCCGAATTCCTTCGTTTTCGTTGCCAACGACAAACCCCAAAGGCGGTTTGAGTTCAAGGTCGTATAGGTTCTTATCTGTTTTGGACGTAGCCGCTATCAGGTTGAAACCGGCATCTGTCAATCTTGCGAAATAGTCCTTGACATCCGAGCAATGCAATAGGGGAATTCTTCCAACCGCGCCCCTCGACGCCCGAATGCAATTCCTGTGGAAGGGACTGGCGCCGTCGCCGATAATGAGAACGCCATCCGCACCGGCCGCGTCGGCGGTACGCAGAACCATGCCGAGATTATCCGGATTCGCAACGCTATCCGCGATGAGTAACACGGCCTCCGAGGTCAGGTGATAATCATCGGCGTCACGATAGTTCATCCGCACAGACGCGATGAGTGATGGCACCGGTCTTGTCGTTGTAAGCGTTCCCATCACTCCATCATTCACCTGATAATACATCAGGTTTTCCTCGCGCATGCGATTCAGGAGATTTTTACCGCTACAATCCGATAACAAGCCGGGGGTAACGAGTATCTTTTCTACCGGCAAACCATCATCAATGGCGCGTCTTACAAGGGACGTTCCTTCAACGGTGAATTTCGATAACTTCATCTTGCCGCCCAGAGACGCAAGCGTCCGGAACTCGGAGATTACAGGATCTTTTCGTTTAACCGCGCGTTGGCTGCCTCGCGCATCCTCAAATCGCTTGGGCGGAGAATCTATAGCGTCATCCTTACTTCCTCGTTTGACTCCGAGAAAACAGTTTTCACCATAATCGGGCGTTTCGTTGCCATCAAGGATTTCAGTTAGCGAGTTTAACATCCATCTGCCGCCGCAACGGAAGCGCCCGACCTTTGTTCGGGGAAATGATAGTAGCAGATTTCTCAGCGCGCGTTCGTTCTTGGCAGATATGTCAACTAGCAGGTCCGCGTCCAACTCTTGAGCGCGAGTAAGCGCCATCACACCCTCAAGCTGTCTCCAACCGGTGACAAAGATTTGATAGTCGCGCCGCCATTCGCCGGTTCGCTTTTGATATTCGAAATCTTCCTTCAACGCCTCTCCCAAATCGGAGGGGGCGTGCGTCGCCCACGCCGATTCGTGGGACGCGGTAATCCGTGCAAGGGGTTTTCTTGAATCGGATGACAGGAGAAACTTAATCGCCTCTTCATAATCTTTGGTTTCAACTGCCATGTGTCGGAAACCCGCGAATAGTAAATTCGCCAAAAAATGATGGGCGGTGCCCACCCTACGGATGTCACGCTTCGTAGCGCAAGTGGACAACTTTGTTAATCGCGTCAATGTACGCTTTTGCGCTCGCCTCGATGATGTCGGTACTGGCGCCGTATCCGACAATCGAACCCTGATTGTCCTGAACCCTGATTGTCACCTCTCCGATAGCGTCTTTGCCCTCCGTTACGGACCTAATGCTGTAATCCGCAAGAACAAGAGGGATTTTTGCGACGCGATCAATCGCTTTATAGGCGGCGTCAACGGGACCATCGCCGGTTGACGCTTCTTCAATGAGCCCTTCCTCCGTGAGTACGCCTACAGTCGTCGTAGGCGAGATTTTCGTTCCGCAGACGACTTGGATATATTCAAGTTGGAAGGTTTCTGGAACGGTGCGAACCTCGTCGCGCATGATTGCATCAAGATCTGCGTCATGAACCGCCTTTTTCTTGTCCGCAATTTCAAGGAAGCGTTCATAGATTTTATCAAGTTTTTCCTGTTCAATCTCGTAACCGAGTACACTCAAGCGGTGTCTCAGCGCGTTTCGGCCGGATCGCGGACTAAGGATGATTTGGCTCTCTTGCCAACCGACATCTTCCGGATCAATAATCTCAAAGGTATCCCGCTGCTTTATCACGCCATCTTGATGAATGCCCGAACTATGCGCAAAGGCGTTGGCGCCGACGATGGCTTTATTGGGTTGAACGGGAATTCCCATGGTTCGACTGACTCGACGGCTTATCGGAACAATCTCTTTCGGTTCGATGCCAGTGTGAAACCCATCGAAAAAATCGTTGCGTGTCCGAATCGCCATCACAATCTCTTCCAGCGAAGTATTTCCAGCCCGTTCCCCAAGCCCATTGACGGTACACTCGACCTGACGCGCCCCGTTCTTGACGGCTTCCAAGCTGTTTGCCACGGCAAGCCCGAGATCGTTGTGACAGTGAACGCTAACGACAGTGTCGCCGATATTTGCGACACTGACGAATAACTCGGCAATCAATTTTCCGAAATCGGATGGCATGGCGTAGCCGACGGTATCCGGGATATTGATAATTGTCGCGCCGGCGTCAATTGCCGCTTCGATCACCTTGAACAGATAACCCGGCGATGTTCGCGCGGCGTCCATTGGTGAAAATTCGACAGTTTCGCACAGGCTCCTCGCATAGGTCACGGCATCGATCGTTCGCTTCAATATCGTCTCGCGAGTGGAGCGAGTAATGCCCGCGACGTGAATATCCGAGGTGCCGACAAAGGTGTGGATGCGCGGTTTCTTGGCATCCTTGATAGCGCCCCACGCCGCGGTAATGTCTTTCTCGACGATCCGTGAAAGCGCGCAAATCTCTGGTCCTTCAACTTCGTTCGAGATGCGTTCAACCGCGTCAAAGTCGCCGGGTGATGATACCGGGAAGCCGGCTTCGATAATGTCAACATTCAACTTAGCCAAATGGTGGGCAATTTCCAGCTTCTCTTCAAGATTTAACGCGGCGCCCGGTGTCTGCTCGGCATCACGCAGGGTTGTATCAAAAATATAAACTTGCTCGGACATTCTATCGTTCTCCTTTTCAGTAGTTGCCTCAATTTTGGCGCTTTGTCTCAAGGATGTGAATTCGCGTTCAGCGTCGCGCAAATCCGATTCTTCGGCACTCTTCGACCTCATTTTCACCACCTCCTTCACGGAGCCATATCCGCCTTGATTAGGTGCCGCGCCTCACGTTTGATTCTCTAAATCTCCCGACCAATTACGCTGGCAATCGATTTGAGGTCGTGCATGAGTTCATTGAATTGATCCGGATAAATTGATTGAACGCCATCGCCGGTCATCGAGTTGTCCGGGTCGTGATGAACTTCAAGCAGCAGCCCATCCGCTCCGGCGGCAATTGCCGCTTTCGACATCGGCGAAACAAGACTTCGGATTCCCGTTCCGTGGCTTGGATCCACAACGATTGGCAAATGGCTCGACTCCTTGATTGCAGGCACGGCGTTTAGGTCAAGCGTGTTGCGCGTGTACGTCTCGAAGGTGCGAATCCCGCGCTCGCACAGGATCACGTTGGGGTTGCCTTCGGCAAGGATATATTCGGCGGCGAGCAACCATTCCTCGATGGTCGCCGACAATCCGCGTTTCAGAACAACCGGCTTGCCCGACCTGCCGACCTCGCGCAGAAGATAGAAGTTCTGCATATTTCGTGTGCCGAGCTGAAAGATATCGGTGTACCTGCCGACCAGTTCGACATCGTGCGGCGTCATCACTTCCGTAATTATTCCAAGCCCGGTTTCGCGTCTTGCTTCCGCGAGCATCTTTAGAGCAGGCTCGCCATGCCCCTGAAAGTTATAGGGCCCCGTGCGGGGTTTGAATGCGCCGCCTCGGATGAAGGTAGCTCCCGATTGCGCGATAGCCTTTGCAATCGTGACAATCTGCTCGGTATTCTCCACCGCGCAAGGGCCCGCCATGACGATAAGTTTCTTGCCGCCAATCTTCGTGCCGTTGGCTTCAACAGTCGTTGGTTCCTGACGAAACTGGCGGCTCGCCAATTTGTAGGGCGCGCTTATCGGCATTGTGCGCTCTACGCCCGATATGGATTCGATTGGCATGTCGCCGAGTCGCGTCTTATCACCAATCACTCCGATGACGGTGCGTTCTTCGCCGACAGATGGCTGCGCTGTCAGTCCGGCAGACTCAATCCGTTTGACAACGTGATCTATCTGTTGTTGCGGCGCACCGGGTTCCATAATAATCACCATAGGTCCTGCCTCCGAATCGGTTTTCAACTTTTTATTCCTTAACAAAAAAAGCCCACCATCGACTCTCGCGTCAATGATGGGCTTTTCTAATAATACAGTGCGGAATCTTCTTTCAATCCTTTACACTCGCCACCAGCCCACCATCGGCGCGCAAATACAAAAACAGCGCATAAAGCGCCCACGCAAAGAAGTTGCGGTAATATAGAACTCTATAGTCGAGTCCTAAATTTGGTAGGATGGCATGTAGATACGACATACACATAAATGCTTTTTAGTGGAACAGCAGATTTACGAAGAATTACGCTGCAGATACGCAAAAGTCTGCGGCGCAAATCCCATTAACCCCCATACGCTTATAGTTTAGCAGACACGATTGCAAATGTCAAGTTTTTTATCCGATGATAACGCGTCGAAAGCGTTTTTTTCCGTGACGAAGCAACAAGACGCCATCATCAAGATGTTTTTCTGTTACAATAGCGTCTGTCTCCTTCACTTGTTCTCCGTTCACGTAAGCGCCGCCTTGCTGAATCAGGCGGCGGATGGCGCTCTTGGAACCGCCCAAGCCAACTTCAGCGAACAGATCAACGATGGGAACCCCTACCGCGAGTCTGTCAGCGTCAATGGTTGTCGTTGGAATCGCCGACAAATCAATGCCGTCCTTGCCAAAAGCGGCGCGCGAAGCGGCACGTGCATCCTCGGCTTCCGTCGCGCCGTGAGTGAGTTTGGTCACTTCATAAGCAAGCCTCTCCTTTGCCTCGCGAATCAAATCGCCCTTCAGCTCGCCCAATCGCTGAACCTCCTCCATAGGTAGAAGGGTAAAACATGCCAGAAATCGCCGTACATCGCGGTCGTCGACGTTGACCCAGTATTGGTAGAACTCGTAAGGAGGCGTGCGGTTGGCGTCGAGCCAGACCGCGCCAGCCGCGGTTTTGCCCATTTTCTCGCCGCCTGCGGTCGTGAGAAGCGGGAAGGTCATCGCGTGCACGGTCGCTCCTTCCACGCGGCGAACCAGATCGACGCCCGCCAAGATGTTGCCCCACTGATCATCGCCGCCAAGTTGGAGGACGCAATCGTGCTCTTTAAAGAGGTGGAGGAAATCGTAAGCTTGCAGCAGTTGGTAATTGAATTCAATGAATGACAATCCTTCTTCGCGTTCAAGGCGCTGCCGATACGCTTCCGCCCGAATCATTTCATTGACGCGAAAATGCCGTCCAATGTCGCGCAAAAAATCAATGTAGCCAAGTGGCAGCAGCCAATCCGCGTTGTTAAGGAATATTCCGCCTTCATCGCCGAGATCAAGATAGTGCTTGAGTTGGGAAAGGATGCCATCACCGTTGGCTTCGATTGTTTCGCGCAACATCATCCGGCGCATTGTGGTTTTCCCGCCCGGATCGCCTATCATCGTTGTTCCGCCACCGATGATGGCAATCGGGGTATGTCCCGCTCGTTGAAGGTGCGCCATTGCCATGATGGGGACGAGACTCCCTACATGGAAGCTATCGGCAGTCGCATCAAACCCGACATAATAAGCAATCTGTTTTTCCCGCAAGAGCCGAGCGATTTCATCCGCGTTGGTGCATTGTTGTATGAACCCGCGCTCCTTCAAAGTCTCAAAGACATTTTCCAATAGATGACACCTCATTCCGTAAAAATTCTGTTTTTCACAAGACTAACGCGGTTGAACACTCAAAGCCTTGTAGTTCGGCGATTTGTCGCCGCGCCGCACGCCTCTCCACGCCCGATAAATCGGGCAACTACAGCAGGGCACATCAATGAGTTCGTAGGGAACAACGATCGTTGTTCCCTACAGAAGTGCGTAAATCCTAGCGGCTTCAAGTTATCAGACAACTGCCAAAACACCCCGATAGTGCTGTCCATGTAGAAAGTAAACCACCGAGTTGCGATGACTGGAATTTTCTGATCCGCGTCAATTCGCGTTCACCTGCGTCCCCATTCTGATCGCCTATATGTTAAATCATAGCGAATGAATCTTTGAACTGTCAAGTTAATTTCTATCGCAAGAGGACATCTGATGCCGCATTTGTTATACAATTCAGTTTGACAGAATCTGCGGGAAATTATATCATAGCCGATAATTCACTGCAAATATGGAAGACACCCGCATTAGGAAAAGGAAACTAGCATGGCAGTTAAACCGCATCGTTGGGGGAACGCGACAAAGGCTATACACGCCGGGGAGGAATCGCTCCCGAAGACGGGGCCGCTCATCCCGCCAATTTACCAGAATAGCACATTCCGGTTTGCAACCGCCGATGAATGTGTTGCCGGATTTACGGACGAAAGCGCGGACCATGTTTATACCCGCTGGGGTAATCCCACCCAATCGGCGCTAGAGGCGAAAATTGCCGCGATCGAAGGAAGTGAGGACGCTTTGGCGACAGCGTCGGGCATGGCGGCTATAAGCACGGCGCTACTCACGTTACTCGAGCGCGAGGACCATGTCGTAGCGATGGATTCGCTCTATTCAGCCACACACAATCTCCTCAATGATGATCTCGCTCGCATGGGGATTACAACGACGTTTGTAGACGGGACAGACGCGGACGGGATTGAGCAAGCGATACGGAAAAACACGAAAGTCATCTACATCGAGAGTCCGGCGAATCCGACGCTAAAACTCGTTGACATTCGCGCCTGCGCGGAAATCGCGCGGCGTCACGGCATCACGACAATTATCGACAATACATTCGCATCGCCGTGCGGACAGCAACCGATAGCGCTTGGAATCGATGTCGTCCTTCACAGCATGACCAAATACCTCAGCGGGAACGGCGCCGTGATTGCCGGCGCCATCGCGGCGTCGGCAGAATTTGTCAAGCGTGCGAAAACACGGGTTTTGCGGAATTTCGGCGGCGTAATCAGCCCATTTAACGCCTGGTTGACGCTGCACGGTATCGCGACGCTTCCGTTACGTTTTGCGAGACACTGTGAAAACGCCCATCAAGCGGCGACTTTTTTGGAAGGGCATCCCGCAGTCGAATGGGTACGCTATCCGGGGCTCCCCAGCCATCCGCAGCATGAACTCGCCAAACGGCAGATGGCTTGCTTTGGCGGGATGATTGCCTTTGAACTCAAGGATGGGGCAAAAGCCGGCAAACAGCTTGTAAACGGGGTTCGGATATGCTCCTTGGCGGTAAGTCTCGGTGACGTGCGCACACTCATCTGCCACCCTGCCTCAACCACGCATTTGCATGTCCCCGCCGAAGTGAGGAAACGCTCGGGTATCACGGATGGATTGGTGCGTCTTTCCGTCGGCTTGGAGGATGCCGAGGACATTATCGCCGATCTTGACCAAGCGCTTTCCTCCAAGACTAACGGAGTTGTACGCTCAACTTCCCCCGCCCCCTGATCCGAGGGATAATTCGGCGATTCATCAGCACACCGCACGCCGCTCAACGCCCGGTAAATCGGGCAACTGCGGCAGAGAGGCAATCAATAAGCCTATAGGGAACAACGATCGTTGTTCCCTACAAAAGCGCCTAAGTCCTACTCGTCAACAGCGCGGCTTGATGCATGGCGATGGGCTCAACGCCCGATAAATCGGGCAACTACGGCAGAGGGGCAATCAATAAGCCGGTAGGGAACAACGATCGTTGTTCCCTACAGAAGCGCCTAAGTCCTACTCGTCAACAGCGCGGCTTGATACACGGCGATGAGGGCATCAAAACTCGCCAACCCGCAGGTTCTGAATGTAATTTTCGTTGATATTGTTCGATGGGTGAGTCGGGTTCTGATGAGGTTCGGCAAACTCTTTGATTAAGCGCGTATACGCCTCGATCGCAAGGTCGATTTCCTCCTGTTTTTCATGTATGTTTCCAATCCAATACTGAGCCTGTCGCCGAGTATCGTAATCAAAAGTGTCGCTTTCCGCAACCCTCCGATAGGCTTCAATCGCCCCGTCCTTGTCACCCTTGGCATAGTAGATTTGAGCAACAAAAAACTGCGAATTAGGCGCATTCTCGTTGTCTGGATAGTTGTTGATCGCGGCTTCAAGTTGATCGATTGCTTCGTCAAATTGCTCCATCTTTTGATATGCCCAACCGATGTAGAAGTGAGAGTCCTGCGCCACCTTGGCGTCCGGGTTGTCTTGGATCACGCGAGTATGACTTTCAATCGCTTCGTCATATCTCCTTTCGGCAAAATACGTTTGCGCGATTGCAAACTGGGCGAGCGGGGTCAAATCTTCATCCCCCGAACTGACCACTTTTTCAAATTCAACGCGAGCGTCCGGGAATTTTCGTTGCTCTGTGTAGATTACGCCGGTATAGTATCCGACGCTATGGATGAGGTCGCTGTTCCTAAAGTCTTCCGCCAATTCACCGAACGCTTCTAGTGTACGATTCAACAAGCCTTTTCCGTAATAGCACATTGCCCGATTAAACCGGGCATGATTCACAAATTTGCTGCCGGGGTAGTTTTCAATCACGCGATCAAAGAGAACCATGGCGCGATCGTAGTATGTATCGGCAGATTCCGATACGTCTGTTTCCGTCACGCCCTCGCCCGTTTTATAATTCGCGATAGCGATCGTAAACAAGGCGTCATCAGCCCATTCGCTGTCGGGATAATTGTTAATCAGGCGGCGAAACAGAGTATACACCTCTTCATCCGTCCTTGCGATTCGCGAGGCGAGTTGATAGATAGCATCATCTGCCCAACGGCTGTCGGGATATTTTTCGAACACTTGGCGATATAACGCCCTTACTTTACGCACGCGCTTCTGATCCTCATCTTCAAGGGTCACGGGCGGGTTGTCTGCCACTCGAACTTTTTGCCAAGCCTCTTCGGCGTTTTCGTAATACCGAGAGTAATCCGTGTCTGAATTCGTTGACTTGCCGATCCAGAAACCGGCGACCAGCGCTACAATTACAAGAACCTCCGTAACGATAAACTTCCTCATGTTTCTACTCCTCAGTTCATTGGAATTAAGTTAAGTGATTAGCGGTTCTTCTATCGCACTCGTTATCCGTTCGCTTGATCGCTCTACAAAAGGACAAATTCGAACTTGATTGGGTGAACAGAGGCGCTCTTTCAAGGGCGCCGAGGCGATTTTGTTCCTATTTCTTGGTAAAATACTCCCCGAAAAGGGGAACTGCAATAGGTACAACAAGGTGTACAAAGCGCCGTTTTTTGAGGGCGCGTTCACCTTTTTGACAAAACCGGATCCTTTGCCGGCGCGGGTTTTCGGGCGCGCGCGCGTGAACAGAATGTTAACAGTGAGGAAAATTGGCCTCGCTATTCACTCGCTTGATCCGACAAAAGACGCAATTTCTAACTGCGCGCGGTATAGCTTGATCTCAATGGGAGCGGCGTTCTTGTAGGGAATAACGATCGTTACTCCCTGCTACCCGGCGGATTCCTCATAGTAATATCACAAACCAAAAGCGTTTTAGTTCCCGGAAACGAACTTTGCTCGGGTTGTAGGCAGTTACGGTCAACCGCTCTGACGGTCGATTTCTCTGGATGGAATTGCCAAGATGCGCTAATATTTCAAGCAGCCAGCGGCGTTATGCCTTGCGCTGAGAAATGCCGCGCGTTTTTAACAGCAATAATCGTTTCGAATGGGACCTACGCAGCGGCAGCAGGTCGGGATTCGGAGATCTCTATCAATCAAGCGAATGGATTGTGAGTGCGATAGAAATCCTCGCGGTTTCCAACCGCACCCACCGCCAGACGCTTGAAAACACGCAATTTTTTGCAGCGCGAAATATAAGTTGCATGGGATTCCAGAACCGGAAGCGATTGCTCCGAGGCAAACTATAAACTATAAAGAGGGTTGATATTTATCGGAGGGTTATAGTACAATATTGATATGATATACATAAAAGAATCGCCCGAACCCGGCTACAAGTCTCTGCGGCACGATCGATACGACGTTGTGACGAAAGATGCCTTGCATAAATTTCCCGATGACATCTTGCGGGAAATCTTGAATCGCACCGATTTTGAGCTCATAGAATTTTTAGAAAGCGAAATCACGACCGTTGAAGTTCGCCGTATGGACAACCTCATAAAGGTGCGACTTGGCGATAATGACGTTTTGGTTCACATTGAATTTCAGGTGGGCGACAGTTCCCCTCTTGACATGGTGCGCCGCAACGTTGGCTATCTCGGCAGATGCTACGAAAGATACGGTTTGCCCATCCTTTCTCACGTTATCTATCTCCGTCCCGACGCCGGTCGGAATGATCCCGGCGGTTACCGGCAAGAGCTGCCGAACCACCGATTCATCGTCGAGTACAAAGTGATACGTCTTGCCGAGCTTGATGGCAAAGAAGTTTTTGATGAAAAAAACTTGGGGTTAACGCCGTTCGCTCCGTTGATGAAGCCGCCGGCCGGGATGGATGGTTTGCAATGGGCGATTCAATGCAACGAAAGGACAAAAGCGCTCTCGTTGCCTACAAACATTCGGAGCAATCTTCTGGTGTCGCAATGGATAATGGGCGGTTTGATTCTTCCCAAGCAAGCGATTAGCGGATTTATTTCGGAGGAAATTATGCAAGAATCTTCTTTTTTCGAATACCTTGACGAATACTTTGATGAAACAAAGGGAAAAGAGCATTATCAACGGGGAATCCAACAGGGCGCTGAGCAGGGCGCTCGACAGATCGCTACCAAAAACCTCATTGCGGTGCTCGAATCTCGGTTTGACGATGGTGTGGCTCAAGTCCTTAGACCCGCGGTAGAAAAAATCCAAGATCTGCAAAGTCTTGAAGAGTTGTTTCAAGAGGCTTTGCGCGCCGAATCGTTTGAATCCTTCGCCCGCGTTTTGAGCATGAACGGGGATGCGCAATAAGTGCGCCGGCGCTTCCGCAGGGAAGCGCCGGCTTATGCCAATTCCGTAAATCTTTAGTTCGCCGGTCTGGATTTGCCAATTCGGACCGAGCGGGCAGGGTACGCGCGTGTAGGGAAACAAAACGCCAATCTTGGGGTGACGCCCACCATCCGTTCTTCCTTCTTCACGAAAACTCCTTTGTGGGTTGGGGAACCCAACCCCTACGAGGCGCCCGAATGTCACGGCGCGGTTCGCACAGCCGATGGGTTGGGGAACCCAACCCCTACGAGGCGCCCGAAGCGTATCGGCGGGGTACTCTCGCGCTGCGGTTTGGGGAACCCAGCCCCTACGAGGTGTCCGAAGCGTATAGGCAGCGAGTGCGATAGCAATTCATACTCGTTATTCACCCGTTTGATCCCACAAAAGACGCAGTTTCTGACAGCGCGAGGTATAGCTGCACCAGACTTCCGCGATCAACCGGAAAACATCATCTCCCAAGATTTTATCTCTTTTTATGCCGAGATACAAGATAATTGCACTGGACATTGATGGCACACTTCTAAACTCGTGCGGACAGGTCACCGACAGGACCAATGAAACAATCCAACGCGCCGCCGAAGAGGGCTCAATCATTCTCGCCATAACGGGCAGACGATTCTTTACGGCAAGACAGCGAGTTTTGCAACTTCAACTCCCGGACATGCTGCTTGCAGTGCACAATGGGGCAATACTCAAGGAACTTGGCGGCAAGTCGCTTTACCATCGTTTGCTTCCCCGCGATACGGCTCAACAGGTCGTGGAAGTTTCTAAAGAGATGGGGCTCTGTCCGGTAGTTTTCGCCGGCACCGATGACGAGGCAATCGTACTGGTCGAAGATTACGGGGACAAGCTGGATTCGTGGCAACGGGGCTACCTCAAGGAAAACGAGCGATTTCTACGGGAAGTCGGCAATCTATCCGAAGATTTGCCCGACGACATTATCGAAGTCATCTGCGTCGTGCCGACAGCTGACTTGCATCGGAACGCCGAGATGTTCGAGAAGCAACTGAATGGCAAAGTCAAGGCGATTGTCGTAACCACAGCGGATTGGCGGCGCGCGTTCATCGGACTCACCAGCCCGGATGTAAGCAAGCGCGAACCGCTTCGCTTCCTTGCCGAGCAAAAGAAGATCGACAGGACGGAGATCATAGCCATCGGAGACAATTATAACGATCTGGAGATGCTGGAATTCGCGGGGGTAGGGGTTGTGATGGAAAATGCTGTCCCGGCGCTCAAACGGATGGGATTTCATATTACCGCATCGAACGACGAAGATGGGGTTGCCAAAGCCTTGGAAAAATTTGTGTTTGAGAGTTAATTCTTGAACCGTCGGGGAGAATCGGGGCAGGATGCCCCTCCCACGGAGCGGGAGGATCAGACCGGGGAGAAGCGGGGCAAGATGCCCCTCCCACGGACCGGGAGGATCGGACCGGGGGAATCGGGGCAGGAGGCGCATCCCAAGGATTGGGGAGAATCGGGGCAAGATGCCCCTCCCACGGACCTGGAGAATCGGACCGGGGGAATCGGGGCAGGAGGCGCATCCCAAGGATTGGGGAGAATCGGGGCAAGATGCCCCTCCCACGGACCTGGAGAATCGGACCGGGGGAATCGGGGCAGGAGGCGCATTCCAAGGATTGAGGAGAATCGGGGCAAGATGCCCCTCCCACAGTTGTGGTTGGATTTGGCAATCCAGATAGTTGCACACGGAAGGAGCGATGGCAATCATGAGTAATTCGAGGCGGCGCTTACTCGCGAGATGTCGGCTACGTCTGACGGTTTACACGCTGGTCGGGATTTTCGCCATCATCGGAATACGGGTTGCAGTCGGCAAGGAAACAAAAATAGACTATGTGGTTGCCGTCGTCAATGACCAAGCCATCACATGGTCCGAACTGCCGAGCGAATTGGTTATAGGCGCTTTCGTAAACCCGTCGGTTACATTATTGCCGCCGCTTCTCAACAAACACAGGAATCCTTCTCGCGAGGAGCAACGAACTGTTTTGGATATCCTCATTGATCGAACGCTTATGTTGCAGGAAGCGGAACGCTGGGGAATTCCGTTGGCGCGCTGGGACGACAAAGTCGCCGCTCGCATTGAACAGTTCAAGATGTCTTACCCGTCCGAGTCGGTCTTTTTTCAAGAATTGAAACAAGCTGGAATAGAATATGCCGAACTGGAGGAATGGTTAAGAGCGGGGTTGATTATTGATAGTTTGATATTGCGCAAATTCACTAACAATATCGATGGGGAAAAAATCGAGCAAGAATCGCTGCGGCATTTTGAACAGTACAAACCCGAATACTTTCAAGCGGCGCGAATTACGTTTGAATATGTTCTGATTCCCTTGAGTTTGGATGCTTCGCTTGAGGAGAAGCGCCGCGTTGAGCGCTTGGCGGAGAAGGTTTATCTCCACCTGAGAAACGGCACGTCAATTGAGGAAATTCAACAATTCGAGAGCGGTGACGCGAACATCAAAATTGCCACAAGGACCACACACTTGGATTCCGAACTGGGAAGTACGATTGCGGCATTGAAGACGAATCGGTGGAACTCTCCCGTTCAAACGGCCGGGGGTTACCTTGTCGCCAATTCGCACGGCGCGGAGAAACGACGCCAAAAAGCCTACACCGAAGTCAAAGACGAGATTCAGAGTATGCTGATTGACAAACAGGTTGATGAACAGATTGAGAAATGGTTGGCAAAACAGAAGGAAATCGGGAATTGGCATATTTTGGATCCGGCCTTGGCGCAAATAGAGGGACGCGCTTCACGCAGCGAGCCTTGATGTTATGCACGGTCTTGAAGAACTTTTCACTCGCCCCAAGCCCATAATCGGCGTCGTTCATCTACTTCCGTTAATCGGCAGTCCGAGATCGACAGTCGGGCTCCCCAAGATTCGTTCCCGAGCGCTGTCCGACGCCGCCAGTCTCATCGATAACGGGATTGACGGGATCATTATCGAAAACTATGGCGATGCCCCCTTCTTACCGGATCAGGTGGGCGCCCACACGGTGGCGTCGATGACGATTATCGCGCACGAGATTCGTGAACATTACCCTCGCGCACCCGTCGGAATCAACGTGCTTAGGAATGACGCAATATCGGCAATGGCTATCGCGACTGTCGCTCGGGCGAATTTTATTCGCGTCAATGTGCATACCGGAGGAATGCTAACGGATCAAGGGATTCTCCAGGGAAAAGCGCACGAGACGCTTCGCTATCGAACGACGCTAAATAGCAGGGTCAAAATTTTTGCCGACGTTGCGGTAAAACACGCCGCCCCGCTCGCGGATATGGACTTGAAAGTTAGCGCCGAAGACACTTACTACCGTGGACTCGCCGACGCGTTGATTGTCACCGGCTCGGGAACTGGCAAACAAACGTGTCACAACCATTTACGGCAGGTGAAGGACGCGGCGCCCCAAGCTTGTGTTTTCGTCGGGAGCGGCGTGACGTCGGATACAATCGCCGACCTATTGCAATGCGCCGATGGCGCCATTGTCGGTACATGGCTGAAACGAGCGGGAATAATTACGAACGAGGTAGATGGGAAACGCGTGCGCGATCTTGTCAAGGCGCGAGGATAAAATCAACCGGTCACGGTTTGTCGGGATCGGGAGATCCCTCCTACCGGGGACGCGGGGATTTCTATCGTTTGGCCGCTCGCCAGCCGGGAGGAAACCGAGTTTTGAAGAAAAAACTCGGTTTCTTGACATGAGCGTCAATAACTGTAAACGAATGGGATGATACTTCGTTTGAGGTTATGTGTGATCTCTATTTTTTTAGACTGGACTCCTTATGGACACGATTGTTGAAGACGAAATGTTGGTTGCGCAATTTCAGGCTGGGCGCCAGCATGCATTCGATGAATTAATGAAGCGGCACAAGCAAAAAATATATGCTTACCTGCTAAAATCTGTAAGGAATTGCGAGGACGCCGAAGAATTGACAATCGAAGTCTTTTTCAAGGTGTACCGCGCCCTTGACGGTTGGCAGCCGCAAGCTCGATTCTCGACCTGGCTGTATAGAATCGCTCATAATCTGGCAATTGACCACCATCGGGCGAAATCACGAAGATTTACGTACTCCTTGGATGACGATGAGTTGTCGATTGAGGAGCCGGTCGCCTCGGATCTTGGAAGCGATCCGGCGCGGCAGTTGGAAGAAAAAGACCGAAGCCGCATTATCCGAGCCGCGGTCGATCAACTTTCTCCAAACCAAAAGGCGGTCTTTCTGTTAAATAGATATCAAGGTATGCAAATCAAAGAAATCACAGAGGCGCTTGGCATGGCGGAAGGCACCGTCAAGGTTCACCTGCATCGAGCAATGAAGAAATTGAAAATTCTTCTTCAACCCTACCGCGAAGAAAATGAAATCTGAGAATTGGAATCCCCTAATGTCGAACTGCAAACGCTATGACGCATCCCGCATAGATTATGTGTGCAATCTTCTTGACGACGCACAAACCGCGCACCTTGAAGAACATCTGCGCGATTGTCCGAATTGTAGACAACAAGTCGAAGCGCTACAAGAGGTATTGAAACTCGTTGATGGAGCGGAGGCTGAAGTCTCATCGGTCTCTTGGCAACTTGATGATGTCGAAATGGAAGTTTACAGACGCCTGGCGGCAGAAAATGACCAAACCAGCCGTAGTTCCTCCTTCCTGCGCGCACGGCGTATGCTTCCATTTGAATTCTTGGCGAAAGCTGGACGTTTTTCCTTGAATGCGCTGTTTTCCATCAACCCGCGTCTAGTTTGGCGCGGCGCGTTGGCCGGTTGCGTCTTGGCGCTGGTACTTTTCATTTCCATTCTCACGTTCGATGGCGATCAATCAGCGACATCCCCCGTAGTCAAAATTGACAGTCTGCCTCCTATCGAGCAACTTGAACAGTATCGCTCGCAGGACATTCGCCGGAGTTTGGAGGATGCGCTTGTCATCAAGCATCTGAGAAACGACGACTGGGAGACTGCCAGCATGGTGCGCATGCTGAATGAACAGGCTCAAGGAACGCCTTACAGCATTGCGATTAGCGGTTTCAGATGATTCCGCCAACGCCGCAAAGCGATTTGTTATAATGAAAATGTAACCCAAGTTGCCGCCTTTGTTCGAGTGCGCAGAAACCGAGTTTTTTCCGACCTGGCAGCGCGAGTATTGACGAAAATCAGCCCAATTTACGAAATGATGTAGTGACCGTGAATCAAAAACTCGGTTTCTCTGCTACAGGCGGGGACTTGCGTTAATGAGGGCTAACGATCAGAAAGGAGAATCGCCGCGGCGACGCACCGGTTATTCGGACATGAGTTCTCAACCACGCACACGGCGTTTGTTGTCTATCGGACTGACAGTATGCATTTTATTGTTGAACGGCGCCGTCATTTCGGTTGCCCACGCACAAATCGTCAATGTCTCCGAACTGATTGACGCCGGCAAGTACGATGAAGCAACGCGTACGTTGCGAAAGTTAGCCGACTCAACGAAGGACATTGACCAACTCGGCGGGATTTATCATCAGTTGGGTGAAATCCATTATAACTATACGCGCGAGTACCCGGAAGCATTACGCGCTTATAATCGGATTATTCAGTTGAAGGAAAAAACCCCGGCGGCAGCGGATCTGATTCTTGCCTATATCAAGAAGGGGGATGTTTACTGCCGAATGGGGCAATGTGACGATGCGATTCGCATCTATCAGACGCTAGTAAATCAGTTCCCTTCCACCCATTTTGCGCACGAAACCGGCTTGCAAAAGATACGCAACATTCAGACCGCGCTCGACGCCTTGGAGGCGCAACAGGAGGTTGTCGGCGCCTATGCCGGCACGCCTTCGGCAGTCGAAGCGCAGTTCCAAATCGCGGAAATCCATCGCAGCCATTATCAATTAAATCAGCCGGAACAAGCCATAGCGCAATACGAGATGATTTTGGAGGAACATCCGAATGCCAAAAACGCCCCCGAAGCGCAGTGGCGCATTGGAAATCTGTGGCATGCGGTTCTGAACGAACCGGAGTTTGCCCTTGTTGCCTATCGGAAGGTTGCGACAAACTACCCGACAAGCAACTTCGCGGCGGATGCGCTTTTTCAAATCGCGCGCATTAACGAAAAAAAAGGAGAATACAAACAAGCCGCCTCCATTCTGGAAGCGCTCACCGAGAAACACCCCGATTTCTGGAACACTCACGCGGCGTTTTATTGGCTAGGCGTTTGTCACGAAAAATCCGAGGACTACCGGCGCGCGCTTCAAGCCTACAGAATCTTCCTGCACGTCTACCTTCCGAGTCTCGAACCCGCTTATTTCGGACAAATCGGCAAACACAATCAAAACCATGCTCAAATCGAGGCGGCATTACAAGCGAAAATCGAGCGCCTTGAAACAGAAATGCCTCGGGTGGAGTGGGATAAGATTAACAAATCGATCAGCCTCTCGGATTATGTCGGCGCATTGGACTTGGCACAACAATTGATTTCCGACGCGCCGCGGAGCGAGTACGCAAAGCAAGCGCAGGCTCGACTCGGTTCCATCGCGTCTTATGCTTCCATTCAGAAGTTGCAAGACCGCATCAACGAATTTCCAAAATCCGAGGCGGCGGCTCACGCCAAATTTCGCATCGGCGCCATTCAAGAACGGGGATTGCGAGAATACCGGCAAGCGATCAAAGTCTATCGCCAACTCATCGACGATCATCCGAAATCGCCCTGGGCGGCGGAGGCGTTTTACCGCATCGGGCTAATCTATCTGGAGCGCCTTGATGATACAGAAATGGCAATCCAAAGCCATCGAGGATTGATCGAGAGATATCCCGCTTCTTCGCATACGATGATGGCAAACTTCCAGTTGGGCGAGATTTATCGCACGCTGCATCGTTACGATGAGGCGTTGCAGGCTTATCAGACCACGATTACTTACCCCGAGCGCGATTCATATCTCGCCGAGGGCTATAGAGACAGTTTGGCGGATCGGGCGCGCTTCCGAATCGGACGCGTGCATTACGAGGATGGGCGCTACAATGACGCGCGCCTGACGTTTCAAGAGTTCATTGACAGTCGTCCGAGTTCGCCTCGCCTGGCGGCGGCTTACGTTTACCTAGCCCTGATGCACCAGGAACAAGGCGATCAGTCGCGCGCCTCGCAGGCGTACGGCAAAGCCAACAACCTAATTCGCAATAGCCGGATCCAAGCTGAAATGGTGATTAACGAAGCGCCGAGCCTCGGATTTCAGGGCACGGATCGAATGGATGTGCTCGGACGGATTGATGAGCTCCGGAAGCGCGCGGGCGCGGAATGAGAAGCCTTGTCTTCGCGCAAAGTCGGCGGAGCAAGATGCCCCGCCCACGGAGTTCATGAGCGATTCGGCGCGCGTGAGAGATATGTAGTTGAACGATACGGAGCACGGTAGCGATACGGAGCGGGTGAGCGATATTGTATGGAATCGGATGCGATTGCCTTGTTGACATCTGGCGTAAATGTTGACTTTATGCGTCGCGCATGATATAATTGTCAATATGTTCGCGCTCGATATTTGTCAGCGCCGACAACAGACATCTATGGGACTGGATTGGGAGATTCGGACTAACGGACAAAACAGATGTAACCTATTAACATTCAGAAATCAGGGAGAACTTGAATGGCAGCAAAGAAGTTGATATTTGATCAGGAGGCAAGGAACGCGCTTAAACGGGGCGCCGACACGCTGGCTGACGCGGTAAAAGTGACATTGGGGCCACGCGGTAGAAACGTTGTAATTCAGAAGTCGTTCGGATCGCCGGTTATAACGAGCGACGGGGTAACAGTCGCCAAAGAGATCGAACTTCCGGACGAGTATGAGAACATGGGGGCTCAACTCCTGCAACTGGTGGCGACGAAGACGAATGACGTTGCCGGCGACGGCACCACTACCGCAACGCTACTCGGACAAGAGATTGTTCATGAGGGACTTAAAAACGTGACGGCTGGCGCCGATCCGATGCAACTGAAAATTGGCGTGGATAAAGCGGTTGACGTGGTCGTCGACGCTATCGGCAATCAGAGCCGATCGGTCAACACGCACGATGAAATCGCGCAAGTCGCCGCAATCGCCGCCAACGATAGGGCGCATAACAGCGAGATTGGCGCCTTGATTGCCGACGCCATGGACAAAGTCGGAAAAGATGGCGTCATCACGGTTGAGGAAGGGAAAAGCGCCGACACGAATGTTGACACCGTCGAAGGGATGCAGTTCGATCGCGGATTTCTTTCTCCGAACTTCGTAACCGACCAAGAATCGATGGTTGTCGAGTTTGAAAACCCGCTGATTTTAATCAACACCGGGAAGATTGGCGCGGTAGCCGAACTCGTTCCAATCCTGGAGAAGGTGTCCCAACTGAGGCGACCGTTGTTAATCATTGCCGAAGATGTCGAAGGCGAAGCGTTGTCTACGCTTGTTGTGAACAAGTTGCGAGGCGCTCTCCAGGCGGCGGCGGTAAAAGCGCCCGGATTTGGCGATCGCCGTAAAGAGATGCTTGAAGACATCGGCGTTCTCACCGGAGGTCAAGTTGTTTCGGAAGATCGCGGCATTCGCCTTGAAAACGTCGTCGCCGGTATGCTGGGCAGCGCCCGAAGAGTCGTTATCGATAAAGATAACACCACAATCGTTGGCGGCGCCGGTTCAACCGAGGATGTTGAAAATCGCGTCGCTCAAATCCGCCATCAAATTGAGGGGACAACTTCCGATTATGACCGCGAAAAACTGGAAGAGCGGCTTGCCAAACTGGCGGGCGGCGTTGCCGTGATAAATGTCGGAGCCGCCACCGAAGTCGAAATGAAGGAGCGAAAGACGCGATTCGAGGACGCGCTATCGGCTACACGCGCCGCGATCGAAGAGGGTATCGTTCCCGGAGGCGGCGTCGCTTTGTTACGGGCCGGCGGCGCATTGGATGACTTCCATCTTGACGGAGATCAGGATGTCGGCGTCAACATTGTGCGTCAGATTCTGTCGATACCTAGCCGCTTAATCGCCGAAAACGCCGGATTGGAAGGCTCCGTCGCTGTCGCCAAAATCCGTGACGGTGAGGGGGCTTACGGACTGAATGCGAATACCGGCGCGTATGAGGATCTGCTTCAAGCAGGGATTGTCGATCCCGCAAAGGTCGTTCGATCGGCGCTTCAGAACGCCTCAAGCGTCGCCGGTTTGTTGTTGACAACGGAAACGCTGGTAACCGAAGTTGAAGAGAAGCCGCAACCCGAAATGCACGGACATCACCACCATCATCACTAACGCAAGTTGGTTTCGGGGCAGACTGTCTTTTCAAGGCAATACTAAAAGAGCCGCGCGGGTGCAGTTTTCCCAAAGCGCGGCTCTTTTTTTTTCGCGTTGGCGAATTACTCCTACTTGCGGATGAGCATCTTGCGTGTTGCGGTGAAATCTCCGGCGGAGAGCGTATAGAAATAGATTCCGCTCGCCACGCCTTCGCCGTGCGCATTTTTGCCATCCCAATAGGCGGCGCGGCTCTTGGCTTGATAGATGCCGGGAGGTTGATGCCCCAACGCCAAGTCGCGCACCACACTACCATCTGTGGCATAGATGGTTAGCGCCACCTCGGCGGGTTTTGCCAACTGATAGGGTATCCACGTTTCCGGGTTGAACGGGTTCGGATAGTTGGCGAGGAGCGCCGTTTCTTGGGGCGTCAATATTGCCGACAGGTAGTGAAGGAACCGGATGCCGCGTTGCGATTCCGGATCCGTGAGCTCCGCGCCCTGCGCCAGGGCAATCCAGTGTTTCACCTCTGAGGCGGTCAGTCCCTCCGCATCTTGTTGATGGATGAGGGCGGGCGCGGCGGCGGCTTCGGCGAGCGCGGCCGCCACGGCGACGAGGTCTTGAATGTTGACGACGCCGTCGCCGTTGACATCGGCGCCATGTTTGCCTGTCAGCCCCAGATTGGAAGACACCATTACCAGATCTTGGATGTTGACGACGCCATCGCCGTTCGCGTCTTCGGCGATAGGCGCGGGTTCCTCCACGGCGGTTAAGGAGCTGATATCGATTGGAATGTCCCCGCTCCACGAGAGATATCCATTCACATCAATCGCCTGCAGGATTACAGATTTATTTTCCGGTGTCAAATCGGTGGTGACAAATTCAACGGTGACGTTTGCGCTTCCGTTTAATGCTTTGCAATCAAGCAATTCGGGGAATCCTTCAGCGGAGCCTGTGAGGGTCGGCGTGAGAAGTTGCGCTTGGTGGAGCCCATCGGCGTCGGTCACCTCAAAACGCAGCCGGACAGCATTGGTGGGCGCGGCGAGGCTGGGTGGAAGCATTTCAATACGAGTTGCTTCGGTATTATGGGTGGCCCGCGCGGGGTTGAAGGCGCGATGGGCAATCAACCATTCGGCAGCCCAATATGACAACCGGGGTGGTTTCGAGCCGTAGGACATGAGATAGGCATCATTTCGAAAATCATGCTGCAAACCGAAAGCGTGTCCGAGCTCGTGCGCGGTGAGTTCAATGCCGAGGCATTTACTGGCAGCGGCGACGTGGACGTGGTAGTACGGGCTGCCTACACCGCACGCCTTATTTACCAGTTCATTATCTACCGCGATGAAATAAATATTCCGCGACAGATCAAACTGTTTGGCGACTTCCGCATTGACAGTAAGATGAGTGTCATCGAGATAATGTCGAGCTTCAAACTCCCCCTTCACAATATGCACTTTCGCTTTTCCGAGATCATCCATGGCGTATTGGAAGGTTTTTCGTCCGAATCCGTGGATTTCCATTTGCTCCGCGTAAAAGGCTCGGGCGCTCTTTATGAATCCATCCAACCTTTCGTCAATGTCTAATTGCGGTCTGCGGTCGCTTGGAAGGAAGTAGATGAGCCGCACGACGGGGCGGGCGTATTCGGAACGAGTGTCAAATCTCACATCGGTTCCTTTCGCCTGCATGGCGGGGATATGTATGTCGAATGCGGAGCCGTCCAACCAATTCCCGCGTAGATGCAGCGTTTGCAGCCGGGGCAACGTCACAAGCGATTCGAGGCTTGAAAGGCTATTGTAATCAAGTGAGAGTGTCGTCAATAGGGTTAATCCGGCGATCGGCTCAAGGTTCCAAACGCTGTTGTTATTGAGCGACAACGTTGTCAGGCGCGTTAAGCCCGCAAGCGGCGCTATCTCCGTAATTTTGTTGTCCTCAAGCGACAATGTTGTAAGATTAGCGGCAAATTGTAGTCCTGTCAGGTTGTAAATGCCGGCGCTGTTCGCGTTGAACGTCGTTAGCGTTAACATGTCCGACACCGTGATTGTTCCCCCGGGCGCTTTGCCGAGGGTTTCGGCTATCTTCGCCCGGAGGTTGGCATCCGGAATTGACACCGGTGAAGTGGCGAGAAGCGCCGTGGCTGCAAACTGCGCGGCTTGCGAAACGCCTGCGGCGGTTGCGCTGACGGTCGCGGCGCCGGGCATCGGTCCCAGCGTCAAGTACGCTTGTGCCCTGCCGTTCAAATCGGTTGAGGTGTTTGTCGGACTGAGCTGTCCGCCGCCCGATGTGATACGAAACGCGACGGGCACCCCCGGGAATGGGTTATTGTCCTGATCGAGCGCTTCCACCACAAACGGGAGCGGCAACGTCGCGTTGACGAGACCTTGCGGCGCAGGCGCGGATACCTGCAGGAGCGTCGTCGGGGTGCGGAGGTCAAAATCTACACGAATGCCCTTTGTCTGCATGGCGGGGATATGCGCGTTGATTGAGGCATAACTCAGCGGATTGGCAGTCAGAGAAAGAGATGTCAGTCGTGTCAGCGCCGAGAGCGGCGACGCATCAATGATATTGTTCTTGTCAAGAGCCAGGATTGTCAATTTTGTCAACGCCGAGAGCGGCGACACATCGCGGATCCGGTTGTATCCAAGAAATAAACGTTCGAGCCGCGTCATTCCCGAAAGCGGCGACACGTCAACCAGTTCATTGATGTTAATCGTCAAGGAAGTCATTTGCGTCAAGCCGGCAAGCGGCGACACATCGCTGATACTGTTGTTGCCAAGCTCCAGCCTTGTCAGTTGCGTCAACGCCGAAAGCGGAGACACGTCGCGGATGCTGTTGCCGCTGATATTCAGGGATGTCAATTTTGTCAACGCCGAAAGCGGAGACACATCGCTAATGCCGGTGTAGCCAAGCTCCAGCCCCGTCAGTTGTGTCAATTCCGAAATCGGAGACATATCGCCGATAGCGTTGAAGCTTAGAAACAGTGTTTCCAGTTGTGTCAACCCCGCAAGTGGGCTTATATCGCCGAGGCCGTTGCCCCCAAGAGTCAGGGATGTTAATTTTGTCAACGCCGAAAGCGGCGACACATCACCGAGATGGTTTTCGCTGAGCCACAAGGTAGTCAGTTGCGTCAACCCCGCAAGCGGCGACGCATCGCGGATACTGTTGCCGCTGATATTCAGGAAGGTCAATTTTGTCAACGCCGAAAGCGGCGACACATCGCTAATGCCGGTGTAGCTAAGATCCAGCCACGTCAGTTGTGTCAATTCCGAAATCGGAGACACATCGTCGATAGCGTTGTGGCCTAGCAACAGTGTTTCCAATTGTGTCAACCCCAAAAGCGCCGACAGATCGTTGAGCAGATTGTGCTCGAGAGACAGTTGTGTCAGTTGAGTCAAGCCGACAAGCGGAGACGCGTCGCCGATGCTGTTGAGGCGAAGAGTCAGAACTCGCATGTTGCGGGCATGTTCAAGCCCGGTGAGGTCTTGAATGTTCGCATTTCGCGCGTCAAGTTGTGTCAACGCCAGCATGTCGGCAACGGTGAGCTGCGCGTCGCGGGGTTTACCGAGGCGCTCGGCTATCTTCGCCCGGAGGTTGGCATCGGGCACAGACACTTGCGGATTAATAGCTGTCGCTGTAAACTGCACGGCTTGTGACATGCCCGCGGCGGTTACGCCGACGGTGATTGTGCCGACAGTTCCTCCCAACGTCAAGCGCGCCTGGGCTCTCCCGTTAAGGTCGGTTGCCGTGTCTGCGGCGCCGAGTTGTCCGCCGCCGGCAGTGACGCGAAACGTGACAGGCACCCCCGCAAAGGGGCGAGCATGCTGATCACGCGCCTCCACCACATACGGAAGCGGCAACGCCGTACCGACCAATCCCTGCTGAGCCTCGCCAGAGATTTTCACCATCGTCGTCGGGGCGCGGTGGTCAAACGCAATTTCAACGCCTGTAGCCCGCATGGCCGGGATATCCGCGTTGATAGCGGTGTAATTCAGCGGATTCGCCGATAGGTTCAATTCTGTCAGTCGGGTCAAACTCCCAAGCGGAGACACATCGGACAGCGTATTGCGGGCGAGATTCAAGACGCCGAGATTATGGGCATATTCCAAGCCGGTGAGCTCCCGAATGCCCGCGTCCGACGCGTCGAGCGCTGTCAGCGCCAACATGTCGACCGGGGTGAGCTCGGCGCTGCCCTGCTTGCCAAGCGTTTCGGTTATCTTCCTTCGCAGGTTGACATCCGGTATCGTCACGGGAGCGGAGGCGGGAATAGCGGTTGCCGTAAACTTGATGGGCCGTGACACCCCGGCGGCGGTGACGCTGACGGTCGTTTCTCCGGCGGCGCTTCCGAGTGTCAGGTATGCTTGCGCCCTTCCGTCGGGATCGGTTGCCGCGCTTGCCGCGCCAAGTTGTCCGTCGCCCGCGGTAACGCGAAACGTGACGGGAACGCTCGCAAAGGCGCGATCGCGCTGATCTCTCACCTCCACGATAAACGGGAGTGGCAAGGCTGTCTTTACGATACCGTGCTGCGTGGCCGCAGACATCGGCACCAGCTTCGTCGGCGCGCGCCGGTAAAATTGGATCCTAACGCCTTTTGCCTGCATGGCGGGGATATGCGCGTTGATGGCGGTGTAGTTCAGCGGGTTTTCCCCGAGGTCCACGTAATTCAGTTGGGCAAGTGATTCGAGAACTCGAATATCGGCGATGCTGTTTCCGGGGAGGTATAGGTATGTGAGTTGTGTCAGCCCGGAAATTGCGGATAAATCGGTGAGATTGTTGTTTGCAAGAGATAAGGAATTCAACTGTGTCAGCCCGGAAATTGCGGATAAATCAGTGAGATTGTTATCTTCAAGAGACAAGGACCTCAACCGCGTCAATTCCGACAGCACGGACACATCGGTGAAATCCCCGCCGCCAAGCGTCAATGTAGTGAGTTTTTTCAATCCTGAAAGCGCGGACACATCAGAGATACGGTTGCGTGCAATATACAGGGATTTCAACTGGGTCAACCCTGAAAGCGCGGATATATCGGTGACACTATTATCGCCAAGCGACAATTCTATGAGTTGCGTAAATTCCGAAAGCAGTGATACATCAGATAGACTGTTATCGCCAAGGTATAGGTACTTCAATTGTGTCGCCCCCGAAAGCGCGGACAAATCGGTTAGATTGTTACCGCCAAGCGACAATTCTATGAGTTGTTTCATACCCGAAAGCGCGGACACGTCAGAGATACTGTAGGCCGGCAGTGACAGGTATCGTAACTGTGTCATTCCAGCAAGCGCTGAAATGTCGGCGACATTATTGCGGCCAAGATACAGTTCTCGGAGTTGTGTCAATCCTGAAAGCGCAGATATATCGGTGACACTGTTGTCCTCGAGATATAGGGAATTCATCTGCGTCAATCCCGCAATCGCGGATACATCGGTGACACTGTTGCGTTGAAGCCACAGTTCAACGAGATTGCGGGCATGTTCAAGCCCGGTGAGGTCTTGAATGTTCGCATCTTGCCCATCAAGTAATGTCAGATTTAACATATCGCCCACAGTGAGTTGCGCCTCAATCGGTTTTCCGAGCGACTGGGCAATCGCCGCGCGGAGGTTGGCATCCGGTATCGTCACCGGAGAATTGTCTGCGACTTGAGCCAAGCCGAAGTGCGGGAACATCGCCAGGCTACAGACAAGGATGAATAGGGGAAATAGCGTCTTTTTCATTTTTGAAGTCTCCTTATTGGTGTGTTGGCGCCTGCGTTTCGCGCCGTTGTCTACGATGTCGCAAGGAATTTCCCGTTGTCACGGTTTGAATTGATACGGTTTCAAAAACTGACTGTTACATGTTGTCAAAACGCCCGATGAATCGGGCAACTACAGTCAATACGCCTGATGAATCAGGCAACTACAGTTACCCGATGCGTGTAACGTATTGATTGGAAGATTCGTGCTGCGGGGAGGTCGGGATGGGAGATTCCTCCTACCACAGCAAGATTCATGCCGACCGAAATTCGGGCAGTTTCGGGCGAAAAACTGGCGATTCCTGCATGACTCGTGCAAAATTTTGCATCAGTGATGTAAAATTTTGCACGGGTGTTGCAAAGAAGACGGGATGAGGAGACATCAACTTTCACCTTTCGTGTCTTATCAGAACCGATTAAACGACCGCGCGGTAGGAGGGATCTCCCAATCTTAACCTCTCCACGTATCGAAGCCTCTGCATCAACCTACTACCCTGATGCGTTGCACAGATTTTGCCATTCTTACAGTCCAGTCGGTATTAAACAATTGCTTTTTTCACTGCGTGGCGCGCCTCGAGCGACGGAGGAAATGTCGGGATTGGGAGATTACTTCAAAATTCGCGTGCGTCAGAAACGGGGAAGCATGTTATTATCCCATTCGCAATCAAGGCAGAACGCTTCGCGTGGCCCAAGATACTGGATGTCTTTGCTGCCGCATTTCGGACAGACTTCGATCCTCCGCGATTCTTCTCGCCTCTCCTCCGAATGGAAAATGTTCAGGTGGTACAACTTGATTTCGCCTTCGTATCGGTGCCCCAGCGGGCAACGCACTTTGTTTGCGGCGCCAGACTCCAGTCGTTCGATCATTTCTCGGAGGAACGGAATACGCCTGCCGCAAGCGGGACATCGGTCGGGATAGAGTTCCTTCACCGTAATTATGTCGGTATTCTCTTCTTGAATCGAGACCGGAATTAAAAAATGTTGTTCAAGCGCCTGCCGCTTATCCTTCTCCGCATCCCCTTCGGTTATGTTCTGCTCCACGACGATTTTTTCACAAGTATCGGGACTCAGCGTAATTTTGGTCGGCACCATTGCCCCTCTCAAATTGATCACGATACTGCTAATCCGATCCACTATTGGCGTTTCGATTGGTTCTCCCCCCTTCCAAAATTCTCGCGCCCCGCTCAGGCGTAAAAGTTTTCCTTTACACAACGCTTGGAGACTGTTTGAATAATAGACAATCAAGGTTAGCGGCCCCTTTTCTGCCACGGAAGAAACCGAGTTTTGATGAAAAAACTCGGTTTCAAGGCAGATTCTACAGGAGAGGTTTTTTCCTGTCAACCACTATTTTCTACACCAAATGATTCCTTCGCCAAATGTATGCGGCATCACGAGACTGTAGGAGCGATCTCCAGGTCGCGACTTGCGCTCGCGGTAGGATCAAACGAGTGAATAGTGAGTGCAATAGTAGATCTTGACAGAGATCCCTTAATCCGTGATTCAGGCCTTCCAATCTTCCATCCTTCCATCCTTCCACTCACGACGCGATTTCAACGCGTCATTCACTATCAACAACCAAAAATCAGATGCGTTTCTCCTGACTGACACAGGATTGAAGTTGACGGTTATTCAATCAATGCGGTATAATTCGGGAAGTCATTACAAGCTATTCGGCGAAAAAGGAATTTGAATGCGATTTACTTACTATCTGCCATTGTGGGCGGTCATTCTCGGGCTTGCCATCGCGGCTATTGTCACGGTGTATGCCTACCGCAGCCTGAAGCGCCCTATCGGTTGGAGGCTCAGATCGCTTCTTATCGCCTTACGGATTGTTGCCATATCGGTATTATTTTTCTGCCTGGTGGAGCCGGTGCTTCTGGAGCAGATGGACATCACGCCTCCGATGAACCTCGCCATTCTAACCGATACTTCCAGAAGCATGGAACTTCAAGACGTTGAATTAAATGGTGAACCGTCAACCCGCTTAGCCCTTGCAAATCATCTTCTGTTTGATCCGTCAAGCGAATTTTTGCCGAATCTCAATAAACGCTTCGAGACCCACCTTTACCGATTTGACGAACAATCGCAACGGGTTTCGGAACCGTTGAATCCGTTAGAAATTCAAGGCGATCTGACGGATATTTCCGCTTCCATTCAGAGCGTGGCGCGAGAATGGCGCGGGCAGCCGACTGCCGGCGTCGCGCTGATTACCGATGGCGCGCACAACGCTTCGCCATTTCCGCTAGACGAAGTGGCGCAGTTGCGGATTCCCGTTTACGCGGTCGGCATCGGATCGCCGCAACCTCCGAAGGATCTCAAGATTTCAAGAATCGAGGTGAATCCCGTCGTTTACGCGGAACATGAGGCGCCGGTGCGCGTCACCATACAATCCAACGGCTATTCCGGCAATCAGGTACGCCTCTCATTGAGACGGGCAGAGGATTCCGAAGGCGCGGGCAACGTCATTGACGCGACATCGGTCACCTTAACCGATGATTCTTCGCAGGTCGTCGAATTCACCTTGACCCCCGAATCCGAGGGGAGTTTCCAATATATCGCTTCTTTGCCAACCCTTGATGGCGAACTGTCGTCCAAAAACAACGAGAAGGTATTCCTGCTCAGGGTAGTAAAGGCAAAATTGCGCGTCCTTTATGTTGACGGGCGCCCTCGTTGGGAATATGCCTTCCTGAAGCGCGCGCTGGAACGCGACCCCGATATTGATTCGACATGCCTCATTCTATCGGGCAAAGGGCAGCGCCAACTGCGCGATACGCGGCTGAGCGAGACGAATGGTTACTACCCGCAAAGCGGCGAGTCGGGTGAACTTCGTCAATTTCCGAATGCGCTCCGGGAATTGATGATCTACGACGTGGTGATTGTGGGAGATATATCCTCAAACACGCTGAATGCGGTACAACAAGCGGCTGTTGTCGATTACGTCGAGAAACATAGAAAAGCCGTTATCTTTCTCGGAGGGGCGCGTTCACTCGGTATCGACGGGTTAGTGAAGACACCGCTCGCCGGTCTTCTTCCGGTCGTTCTTCCGTCCAACGGTTCCATCGTGAGAAATGAAGATTTCAGTCTTGAACTCTCCCGAAGCGGGTTATACCATCCGGTGACGCGCCTCGCGAATACGAGGGCAAACAACGAGGCAATTTGGAGAGATTTGCCGCCGCTGTCACGCTGGTTCGGCGGCTTGCAACTTCGAGGCGGCGCCACGGAACTGGCGATCTATCGGCAGAATGAATCGAGCCAACCTAAACCAATCGTTATTTTCCAACGTTCCGGTTTGGGAAAAAGCCTCCTGATCGCGGCTGAAGGCGTTTGGAACTGGGGATTCGGAGTGTGGAGTTTCAAAACCGAAGACGACACCTACTCCCGATTCTGGGCGCAAGCGATTCGATGGATGGCGACGCGAGGCGAGGGGAAACAGATTAGCGTTATGACAGACCTGCCCGTGTACGCGGTGGGCGACAGCGTGGCGATTACAGTTTTCGCGTATGATGAGAGTTATCAACCTCTGAATGGCGCGGCAATCGGGGTTGAAGTTCTACCGCCAAGCGGTCAACCGTTTCAACTCCATGCGCGCCCCGACTCCGAGAGCGCCGGCGCCTATGCCGCGCGGTTCAATGCGGACAGCCAGGGCAGCTATCATATCAAGGCTTCAGGCAGACACGGCGACGTCGCGATCGGGGAAGATTCAACCGAGATCTTTGCGCAACTGCAGTTGGCGGAATTGGAAAATCCGCAACTTGACGAGTCTCTTCTAAGACAGTTAGCCGCCGAGACCGGAGGCGCTTACCTCCCGTTTGCGGAGGCATCCGCTCTGCCGGCGAAGATCGACGCGCAACAACGCCCCGTCTTTGCAACCGAAGAGCGGGATTTGTGGGATACACCGCTAGTGCTGATCTGCGTCGTTGCGTTGCTCGGGACGGAATGGTTTTTGCGCAAGCGGAAAGGCTTGGTGTAGCAGGGGAAACGCCCCCGATTTTTGGGTGGTAATGGCGGGTCTCACTAAAATCCGCAGGTGCGGTTTCCAACCGCACCTGCCGTGAACGCACGTCGCGACCTGGAGATCGCTCCTACAAAAAGACGCAGTTTCTAACAGCATGGAGTATAGGATGAGCATAAAAATTATGCCCCAAAAAAGATTGACGCTGTTTGACCGATTCCCGCGTGGGTTCTGCCTACTTCTGCTGCTCCTGACCATGGGTTTTCTGCTGTTCGGCTTAGCCCATGGCAGCGGTGATAAGTTCGTAATCGCGCAGGTTCACTACAGCGGCGGCGGCGATTGGTACGGGGATCGGACGACTATTCGCAACTGGTTAAAACTGCTTCGCGGGAGAACGGACGTCGAGACGGGGGACGACCGGGTAGTGGTGAAACTTACGGACCGAGAGTTGTACCAGTACCCGATGCTCTACATCGTCGGACACGGAGAGATTCGGCTTTCGGAAAAGGAAGTCGAGGCGCTTCGATTCTATCTGACTCGCGGCGGTTTCCTGTTTGTGAACGATGATTACGGTCTGGACAAGAGTTTCCGTCGCGAAATGTTGCGTGTATTTCGCGATCAAGAGCTTCAACCCATACCGAATTCACACCTAATCTACCGATGTTTTTACGACCTTCCCGGATTGCCCAAAATCCACGAGCATGACGGCGAACCGGCGCAAGGTTTCGGCTTGTTCCACGAAGGACGGATGGTCGGCTATTACGTTTACAGTTCCGACATCGGAGACGGGCTGGAAGATCCGGAAGTCCACCCGGACGACACGCCCGAAGTCCGAGAGCTCGCCGCAAAAATGGCGGTCAATATCGCGATTTACGCCTTGACGCACTAAGTGGTTCATTGAAACCGAGTTTTTTCCTCAAAACTCGGTTTCTTCCCGGAATCAAAGCACATTTGTAGGGTGGGCACTGCCCACCATCTATACTTCACGCTGCTGAAAATTGCGTGTTTTCAAGCGTCTGGCGGTAGGTGCGGTTGGAAACCGCGAGGATTTCTATCGATCAAGCGAGTGGATAACGAGTGCGATAGTAAATCCTACTCGCTATCCACTCGCTTGATCCTACAGAAGGCGCAATTTCTGACAGCGCGGAGTATAAATGACCAGAACGTTCTTATCCGATTCAAGTTGATGGAGAATCCACCATGTTAGACAGCCACAGCGAACAATCCTATCGGACAATCGTCAATCGCCTTCGCGCGTTGGGAGTACAATGGCGATTGCTGCTCATAATTCAATGCCTCCTCCACTGCCTCGGAGTAATAGCGTTTGCCCTCTCGGCCGCGCTGGTAATCGACCAACTGCTGCCGATACCGCGCCTAATCCGCATGGGGCTCGCGTTGTCGGTATTCGGCATAGGCGTCTACGCGTTGGTCTTCAAATTCATCCGTCCCGTTATTGGAAGAATTTCGATAGATCGTGTGGCGGCTTATATTGAGGAGAGTCATCCCCGCTTTGAGAACAGAATCTTGAGCGCGGTCCAACTTCAGCCGGAGATAGGGCGCAACCGATTCGGATACGCCTTGGATTTCATCAACCGGTTAACGGAACAGGCGCGCCAATCCGTCGAAGAAATCAAGACAAATCGGGTTTTCGCGCCGGAATTTTCGCGTATAAAGAAATACGGCGGATTCGCGATCGGCTCCGCCGCGTTGCTTATGGCGATAAATCTTATATTCTCGTCGGCAATGACCGACTTCGTTGAAGCATTCGACGAAATCCCCAAAACCCCGCAAGAGCTTCTCACGCTTCAAATCAATGAAGTCCAGCCCGGAAATACGCGAATCGAATCCGGCGAAGACGTGACCATCCGCGCCAAAGTTAGCGGGCGACTCAACGCGCCGGTCTCCATGCATTACCGCGTCGCGGGAGAAGATTCGACCGACGAACCCGCAGACGCATCGGAGAAGGGCTGGAAATCCGTTGAAATGACGAGAAACGACACGGAGATAGCCTATCGCGTAACTGTCGAAAACGTTACGCACTCAACGGAATACTACGTCAAAGCAAAAGAGGCGCAGTCGGAGCGTTACAAAATTACGGTGTCGCGCGAACCGATTCTCAGTCGTTTTCAATTGAAACTCAATTTTCCCAAATACACGGGACTTTCATCGCAGCTTTTGGAGGAAAACCTCGGTGACGTTACCGCGCTAATCGGCACGGAGGCGCTGTTTGAAGGAAGGGGGAACAAACCGCTTTCTTCCGGCAACAAGTTAATCTTTGACGAATCGGAACCCGTGCCGTTAAAAACAATCGAGCAACTTAAGCTGGCTGGAAAATTCATCATTCAGACAAGTGAAAAATATCGCATTGAACTGATTGACACTCACGGCATGACCAACTCGAATCCGATTGTTTATACGATCAACGCCGTGCGCGACGCCGAGCCTGCGGTCAAGATAATCGCGCCGAACAGGGACGTGACGCTTGATGATTCAATGATTGCGCGATTGAAGATCAATGCCGAAGACGATTATGGCCTCGCGCAACTTCGTTTGGTGTACCGCGTGGAAGGAACAGATGAGGATTCTGTGGTGATTCCCCTGAAAGAGTGGGCTACGCCGCAAACGGAGGCGTACATCGAATTCTCGTGGGATATAGAGCCGATCGGTCTCTTCCCCGAAGATGTCGTTTCTTACCACGTGGAAGCAATCGACACCGACAATGTGACGGGTCCCAATGTTGGAAAATCGGACACGCACACGCTCCGTTTCCCGTCGCTTGACGAACTGTATACGGAGATCGAATCAAACCAAGAAAGCGAGCAAGCGGGGCTTGAGGCGCTGTTCGGGGAACAAACCGACGCCATCGGGATCGTGGATGAGCTGCTGGACAAAATCCGAAAGAACCATGAATTGACGGCAAAGGATGAAAAACTGTTGCAGCAAGCCCTTGAAACACAGCGTCAAATCGAACAGTCGGCGGAACAACTCGTGGACAGTATGAAGAAAACCGCCGAACAGATGCAAACCAACGAACTGTTTGAGATGGAAACTGTTCAGAAATATCAGGAATTGCAGGAATTGATGGAGGAAGCCCTGTCCGAGGAACATAAGGAGCTCTTGCGCAAACTGTCCGAGGCGTTGGAGCGCCAGCGCTTGTCGGACCAAGAAAGGGAGTTGATGGATGCGAAATTCAGTCAGGAACAGTTTCTCCAGCAATTGGATCAGTTGAAGGAGTTGTATAAACAGATGATCCTTCAAAACCAACTGGAGGCGGCGGCGAAACAGACGAGGGAATTGGCTGAGCGTCAGCAAAGGTTGATGGAACAAGCGGAAGAACATCTCGCCCGATCCGACGAACAAGAGACAGGTCAGCCCACCGGGAGCGAACAGAATCAAGATCGAAACGCCGATGAACTCGCCAAGCGCGAGGGACGCATCGCTGACGGAATGGATGGGCTTCACAAGGAATTGGACGATCTCGGTCAAGATATGTCCGAACTCGACAATCTCCAGAGAGTAGGTGATGAAATCAAGCGGCTCAATCAATTCGCGAGGCATGAAAATGTCGTCCCCAACTTACGAGAAGCTGCTTCACAGATGCAAGGTTCTCAACTTGAGGAGGCAATGCGGCCGGGACAGCAGGCGCAGAATACGCTGAGCGACCTCGCTCAGGGCTTGGAAAACGCATTGGAATTCATGGAGGGGTCAAATGCGGATGAAACGCTGACCGCCCTCAGAGAGGCAGTGAGGAGCGGGGTTTACCTTTCCAATGTCCACGAGGAGGCGATGGAGGATACGAACGAGATCTTGCAATCGGGGCATGGACAATACATTGACGGCGAAATCAAACGATTGCAAGCGCTCGCCGCGAAAGAGTTGAGCGCCGCCGCGGGAATCAATCAGCTTGCGGATCGGTTGTGGGAACTTGGCAAACAACAGATGCAGATTGACCCGAAAGTGGTGTGGCGCCTGAACGAGGCGGGCGATGCCCTGAATCGCGCCGCGAGCGCGTTGGAAGATCGGAAGGCGAATCTGGCAACCACAATCCAGAAGCAGGGGCTCGCGGATCTGAATCAAGCGGTCGTGGAAATACTGGGCGCCATGAATCAGATGAATCAACAAATGAGCATGGGCGCGATGGATAACTTCCTTGATCAACTTCAGCAGCTCGCGCAAAATCAGGCGCAGTTGAACGAGATGGCGCAAAACCTCAGTCAACAGATGCGCCAACAGGGTCGAACGCCCGCGCTTGAGCGGATGTTGAAACGAATGGGTTACGAACAGCAACTGATTCGCGAGGCGACAGAGCGGCTCTCGGAGATGATGGAGAAGTTTTCACAAGCGCTCGGGGACCTGCGGGGAGTCGCCCAAGAGATGAGGAAGGTCGAAACGGAACTTGAGGGCGGAAATATTAACCGGGAGATAGTGGAGAAGCAAAAACAGATTCTCACGCGTATGCTCGAAAGCGCGAAGTCGCTGCAGAAACGAGATGTCAGCAAAAGGCGCCAAAGCAAAGTCGCCAAGACGCCGACTGATCCCGTACGGGAAGCGCCGCCGCTGGATCCGGAACTGCTGCGGAAGATTCAACAGCTCGAATCAAATCTTAGGTCGGGCGGAGCGGAGACCCTCCCGTTTGAATACCTTGAGCAAATAGAACGCTATTTCAAAGCGCTGTCTCAGCAGACACGCGGGGCGGGCACATCCGGGGAATAGCGCGTGTCCAATCGTAAGGGCGAGGGGGATCTCTATCGCCTTCCCTATCCAGTCAGTTGATCCTCGCCCGTTGCCTAACCTTAATGTGTAAACAACGGGTTGGGGGACCCAACTCCTGCGAAGGGACGGATGTTCAAGCCGCCAAATCTCTTACCCGCCGCTCATTTTATCGCCGCCGGCGTTGTCGGTATTCGGCGCCTGCGACTTGCGCAAATTCGTCTCGGACGGGTAGAGTTTCCTGTAAACGTAGTAGCTGTCAATCACCTTTTTGATATGGCGGCGCGTTTCATCAATGGCGACATCCTCGATGAACTCGTCCAGATCCGCCAATCCCCTTTCTTTCACCCAACGGCTCATACGTCCGGGGCCGCCGTTGTACGCTCCGGTCACCAATTCATGGCTACCTTGATAGAGCCCCATCAAGTATTTCATGTATTTTGTGCCCAATTCGATATTCACGCTCGGCTTGTAAAGCATGCCCTTCTCAAAACGAGGAATCTTGAGTTGACGCGCAAGTTCGCGCCCGGTGCTGGGCATGATTTGCATCAAGCCTATCGCCCCTGCCCAGGAAACCAAATCGGCGCCGAATCGGCTTTCCTCCCTAATCATCGCCGCCACGAACAGCGGATCCATTTCATATTTTCCGGCATATTTGTCAATGGTGTCGCGATAGTGGATTGGGTAAAGCAATTGAAACAACGCCAGCGGTATCGCCCCGTTTTCATCGCGTATGGACGCTAGGCCGGACATCTGTTTCGCGTAATCGTAAACCTCGAAAAATTTCCCCTTCCTTTGGTAGCAGAGAATCAAGCTATGGTAATTGGCGTTTTGATCGCCGCGTCTTAATCTGATTTCCGCCTTTGTCTCCTTGATCGCGTCATCGTAAAACCTCAGTTCCATCAACTTTCCAACTCGCGGGGACTGCTTCAAGCCCAGTTGTTTCCACTTTGAATGATTCGGGACGGCATTCACGCGGATAGAAACTGCCGCGCTCTTTGCCGCTTCTATTTTCTCGCCCATCCCGCGAAGCACAGCCTCTGCCCGACTGCCGTAGTACCAATGGTGGGCTCCGAGAACTTCGCGATATATCCTCTTTGCGGTTTCGGGTTGATTCTTGCGTTCGTAACATTTCGCCGTCCAAAAATGCGCCGCCATGGCGAGACGGTTGCCGGGAAAGAGACGCGTCAATGAGGCAAAAGTCTCAATACTTTCGTCATACCGTTTATGCTTGTATTGAATCCATCCGATACGCCAATAAGCGTCGGAGGCATATTTGCTATTCGGGTATTTCTGCGTCAATTGACGATACGATTCGAGCGCCAGATTGAAGTGTTCTTCGTTTTCCTGCACCCAACCAAGCTCAAAAAGCGCCTTATGCGCGTACTCGCTCCAACTGTAATCCTTGACAAAAGCCTTCAACCGTTGCTGCGCGATATGGGGCATCTTCTTGCGACGGTAGCAAATCGTGGTTTGGTATAACGCTCGGGTCAGGTAGTCGCTCGCCGGATAGAGCGTAACAACCTTTTTGTATTCACGAATTGCGAGATCGTATTTGCGCTGGCGGTGGTAAGAGCGACCGATGAAATACACCGCTTGCCCGGTGAGTTTGTCACCTTTTTTCGGGGCAACCTTTCGCAGCAGTGCGATTGCGTCTGCAAACCGTCCATGGTTGTAGAGCACTATGCCGTGTGTTACGCGTTGCCCCCGGGTTATCTTCAATTTCGGACGGGATTTCGCCAACCTCTGCATCTGCCTGAGAGCGTCGCGCGCAATTCCATCGGACTTGTCCGCATCAATGAGGCGTTGATAAGCGCCCAGCGCCTCTTCCCATTTTCGCATGCCTTCGTAGGTTTGCGCTTGCAGATAAGTCGCTCTTCTCACGTAATCGCTCCGTTGATCGGCGATTAACTGGGCGGACAATTCAATAGCGTTCGCGTGTTTGCCCAGTCGCAGATTGCCTCGAGCAATCCCATACTTTGCGTCATATAGGAGGTAGCTTTGCGGATGTTCCTCGACCAACCGTTGATACGAAGCGACAGCCTCCGCGTGATTCCCGCGCTTTTGATGAATTTGCGCCAATCGATAGATAGCGTAATCGGCGAGAATGTAACTGGATGAAGCCGCCAGTTTGTAGTTTTTAGCGGCTAAGTCCCACTTCTTGAGTCTTTCATAACAGCGTCCGAGCGCGTGATGAATCTCGTGCGCATCCGATTCGGAAACGGGGACGCGTATCAACGACTCCAAGCGCTTGGCGGCAGTCGTAAATTTCTCGTTTTCCATCAACGTAAGCGCTTCGTTTAAGGACGGCGCCCCGAACGCAGGCAATCCGAGACCGAAATAAACCGCGAAACAGATAAACAGGGTAAAAATGTTCTGCGAAATTTTCATGGTGTTATATTGTAGTAGGCATACTCCGTATGCCGTAGCCCTATTGTAATACCCATACTCCCTACGCCTTAACGCGTGGTTGATTGTATACTACACACCGCTGGAAATTGCGTATTTTCAAGCGTCTGGCGGTAGGTGCGGTTGGAAACCGCACCTACGGCGAACGCATGTCGCGACCTGGAGATCGCTCCTACAAAAGACGCAGTTTCTAACAGCATGGAGTATAGTTGCCCGATTCATCGGGCGCTTCCGAACCGCTGATTATCGTATCTGCCGATACATCTCCGCGAGGCGCGACGGTGAGACGCCGCAGAAATACAGGAGAGTGATCAACCAGTTAATCAACGTTGTCCGCATGATGCCATTTTGCTCCCACCTTCGGGGCGATATGTGAATACGCGGCGTCACCAGCGCGGTTTTTCCGAGCTGACGGAGTTTGCGCGAGAACCCGACCTCTTCCATGATTGGGAAGTCCGGAAATCCGCCAATCTGATGAAATAGCGAGCGGCTGATGAAGATTCCTCCGTCGCCATAAAACACCTTTAGACGCTGCGCTCTGAAATTCGCCGCGAATTCGATGACGCGGTACAACGGGTTCGCACCGTCAATTCGCTGCTTGAACGCTCCCCCGACATAACCTGCGGCAACCGCCGCTTCAACATCCCGAACGGCGCCCGGTTCAAGCCAAACATCCGCATGCAGGAAGAGAAGCGTCGTTCCGGTGGCCGCAGCCGCGCCCGCGTTCATTTGCCGCGCCCGCCCGCGCTGGGAAGAGATTACCTCGCCGTATTTATTCGCGATTTGCCGCGTGCCATCCGCGCTTCCACCGTCAACGATAAGCAGTTCGTGTCCGTCAAGTTGCGGCGCCAGTCGGGATAAAGTGGAATCCAGGATAGCGGCTTCGTTAAGCGTAGGAATCACAACCGAGATCATTTCCGTATTTGAGATAACGTCAAGTTGTCGCGTTTGATTCATCAAAATGATCGGTACTGCCGGTATGCCGCATCGCGTGTTTGGCTTGATTCAACGCGCGCAGCGGAAACACCGACGCATAAATCGGATCGGCGTAGCCCCCGATCACCTCCCAATAGATTCCGACGCAACTGGCGTCCCATGAGCCGTCGGAGTTCTGACGATCAAGTAAAAATTTGATCCCCTTCCATCCGGATTCACTTTGAGGATTGGCGAGAAGCAGCGCTCCGGCAGACCATGCCGTTTGTTCTACGGTACTTTCCGTGCCGTTGCCGAACATGTCTTCGCCCCATCCGCCATCGCGGTTTTGTACGCTTTCCAACCACCGAACGCCTCGTTGCGCCTCTTCGCAATCTCGCTCGCCGGCTTGAATCAGCGCCGAAATCGCGTTCGCCGTGCCGTAGGTGTTCTTCGCAAGCCAGAGATCGCTCCAATACCCGTCGCGGGATATTTGGCGCTTGAGCCACCCGCAAGCTCGGCTTATGTCTGTATCCCGTCCGCCAGCCTCCATAAGCGCCTCAATAGCGTGGACGGTAATGCTTACGCAGCCGACATCGCCTTGGCCCGGGAGATAGGTGCTCCAACTCCCATCGCGCACCTGATGTTTATCGAGCCATTGGAGTCCCCGATGAATTGCGCCATTGGAATCGGTTAGCTTCAACTTTAGGAGCGCCAGCGTCGCCAAGGCGGTGTCGTCGGCGTCGCTGGGCAAGTTGCCGCCGGGCAATCCCGAAAATGCCCAGCCCCCGTCGGTGTTTTGATTCTGCGCCAACCAGTCGCCGGCGGGACGCAGTGCGCCCGCGCTCTCCGAGTGATTAACTTCCATCAAAGAGATAATGCTTAGCGCGGTGTCCCACACATTGAGATTGAGCGCTTCCCGGCAGCCGCCATCGGAATTTCGAGTGCCATCCAGCCAAGACAAGCCCCGATTGATCGTCGCGTCAAGCTCGGATCCGTCGCTAATTCCGCTTTTCCGAAGTTCGATGAGCGCAAGTATCGATAAAGCCGTGATGTAGTTCACCCGAAACCAACTGCCGTCCGAAAGTACGTGAGATTTCAGCCATTCGAAAAGTCGATTGACAATCTCGGTGCGTTTTGTCGTGTTGAGCTCAATCATCAGAAATACCGCGGCGAGTGTGTGCTGTTCCGCGATGAACAACTTTTGAAACATCGCCGTGTTGAACATGTCCACAGGCGGGAGAACGTGGGTGGGCGGTTTGAAAATTGGGCGCAGCCGCGGTAACAGAGCGACTAACTTCTGCACCAGCGAAAGCGCCGGAAGCATGTTTTTGGAGATTGTCAGTTTAGCCCATTCGGACTGTCCGAATGCGGCGTAAGCTAACCGGTTCAACGCCAACTCGAGCGGATAGTCCGGAATACGCGCAAGCGCAGTCTCGACTTCCGGGCTCGGTTGACGCGCGACATACTGTTGCAAAATGAGCTTGGCGAACACGGTCGCTTCTCGGCTCGACTGATTCGATACGTCAAGGCTCCATGTTCCATCCTCGTTCTGGCGGCGCAACAACCACCGAATTAACGCCTCGTCCGGCAACTTGCCCAACGCAAATTGTACCCAAGCGTACGCGCACGTCGGGAAGGCGCTTGATGACAATGTGCCCTCAAAATAACCGGCGCTATGCGATTGCCGCATCAAGAATGATGTGCCTTGACGCAGCGCGCGTTCAATGCTGTCTTTCATGTTCCAACCGAGAACTTGGCGGCTCTAGAAACCGAGTTTTTTCTTGAAAACTCGGTTTCTTCCGCAACAAAAAGCGGGGCAAGATGCCCCGCCTACGGAGTCGTAGAACATCCTTGACATTGGGGATCTCTATCGATCAACTGAGTGGATAACGAAGGATCAAAGGAACGAATAGTGACTGCGATAGAAGATCCTGATAGCAAATCCTACCCATTATCCACTCGTTTGATCCCCGCCTACGATAGTGGCGTGCGATAAAGCGAAAAACGAGTCTTACTTGCGGAAAGAATTATTCCGCAGGGATAATGGGGCGCTATCAAGCGACCAGCCAGATGTACCGAATCACGAACAATACGGCGAAGAGATAAAGCAACCAATGTACCTGTTTCCCTTTGCCGGTTATCAACTTCAGGAAGGCGTAGGAGATAAAACCGAAGGCAAACCCCTCCGTGATGCTGAAGGCGAGCGGCATCATCAACAACATCAGGAATGCCGGCAGAGCCTCCGTAACATCGTCCCAGTCGATGTGGACGACATTCTTCAACATCAGGCTTCCGACGATGATCAGCGCCGGCGCGATGATGGGATAGAGCTGAATGCCGTCACCGATCTCGTATCCCGCTCCAACCATTTTGATCAGCGGGTGGAAAAAGAGGGCGAGCAGCATCAAGAGCGCCGTTACGATGTTGGTCAAACCCGTGCGGCCACCTGCCGAAATTCCCGACGCGCTTTCGATGTAACTGGTAACGGTGGACGTTCCAAGCAGCGCGCCGCCGCTAGTGGCAACAGCATCGGATAGCAGCGCTTGTCGCGCCTTCGGCAATTTGCCGTCAACCATTAAACCGGCTTGTTGCGTAACGCCGATCAACGTTCCGACCGTATCGAACAGATCGAGAAAGATGAATATGACGATGATTGAGATTAGCTCCGGATGCTCGAAAATGTTCGGGATCCGCAGCTCGAAGAAGGTCGGAGCCAACGAAGGCGGGGCGGAGACAACGCCCCCGAATTTGACCATTCCGGTAGCCAGCGCCAGAACTGTTGAGGCGAGAATCCCGATCAGGATCGCGCCTCGCACGTTCAAGGCGAACAGAACGGCTATAATGCCAAGCCCAAACAGGGATAACAGCGCCGCGGGAGATTTTAGATTGCCAAGCGTGACATAAGTTACCGGGTGTTTGACAATCAGTCCGGCCCATTCCAAGCCTACCAGGGCGATAAGCAATCCGATTCCGGCAGGGATGGCGTTCCTGAACGAAACGGGCAAAATGTTCATCACCTTTTCCCGCAACCCGACAAAGGCAAACAGAACGAAGAACGCCCCGGCAATAAAAACGGCGCCAAGCGCGTTTTGCCACGACACGCCGAGCGTGAGGCAAACGGTGTAGGTGAAAAAAACGTTGTGCCCCATTCCCGGCGCAAGCGCGATCGGATAGTTAGCCAAGAATGCCATCAGTACCATCGCAAATGCGCTTGTGATGCATGTCGCCGCCATCACCGCGCCGGCATCCATGCCCGCGGCGGACAAGATCGCCGGTTGGACGAAAATAATATACGAAAGCGTCGCGAATGTCGTGCAGCCCGCTACGATTTCGCGTTTAACGGTCGTTCCCGCCGCTTTTAAGTGGAATAACTTTTCCAGCATAGCACACCTTTTTAGAGTATGAAGCATTGTTTCGATCCTGCCGCCGATCGCCTCCGCGACAGGATTTCGACAACTGTTTAGTTTATCAATCTATACTTTGCGTCGGGTGTTATTGGTTCATTCGCTAAGTATTTGGTGTTCACCGAAACCGAGTTTTTTCCTCAAAACTCGGTTTCTTTCCGGTATCAAAATGTATTCAGCATCGGCATAAGGACTTACGCGCTTCTGTAGGGAACAACGATCGTTGTTCCCTACATGACGGGCAACTAAAGACTGATAATCATAGTCCATCACTTAATCACATAAATCACAGTTCAGACAACCTTAACCGCCGACACCTGACACTTAGCGAATACACCCCTTAGCTTGGAACATCGGATTTATGCTCAAATTGGCCGTCCCGTCACGGGAAAGGCAGGGTCATTGTACCCTTTGCCAGTGTGCTCGCCGCGGGGGACGATCCGGTCAACCGCTTCTTCATCCGAGGCGTTCAATACACAGTCTACACAGCCGAGATTGTCATCTAGCTGCCGCATTGTTCGTGGACCGATGATGACGGACGTAATGACGGGGTTCGCCAGTACCCACGCCAATGCGAACTGCGTCAGCGTCTTGTTGTGCGCCTCTGCCAACGGGATGAGTTTTTGCGCCGCTTCATAGCTTTCCTCGCGGAGCTCTGTTTGGCGAATACGAGCGTCGCGTCGCTCGGCGCGCGAGCCGGCCGGCGGAGGCTGCCCCGGCAGATATTTTCCGGAGAGCACGCCTCGCGCCAGCGGACTGTATGGAACGACCCCCAAACCGCGCTCTTGGCATAGCGGCAGCAGTTCCACCTCAATGTCGCGATTCACAATGTTGTAGAGGGGTTGTACGCATGAAAAACGCTCCAGATTCATCCGATCGCTTACCGACAATCCTTCGCAAACTCGCCAGGCGTCGAAATTTGAGCAAGCGATGTAACGCGCTTTGCCCTGCCTGACACAGTCGTCCATTGCGCGCAGCGATTCTTCGATTGGCGTGGTGAGATCCGGGCGGTGGAGATAGTATACATCAATCCGATCCGTGCCGAGCCGCCGCAAACTTTCCTCGACTTGAGACATGATGTGGTAACGGCTTAATCCGGATTGATTGGGGGCATCCGACACGGGACCGCACACTTTGGTGGCAATTACGACCTCATCGCGAACCGAAGCGATTGCTTTGCCCACAATCCTCTCGGACTCGCCATCATTATACACGTTTGCCGTGTCGATGAAATTGACCCCCGCATCAAGCGCGCGATGGATAATCTCTACCGAGTCCGACTCATTCGTTGGGCCGCCAAACATCATCGTTCCCAGACATATCTCCGAAACCTTGACGCCTGCGCGCCCCAGTGATTTATATTCCATATTTAACCTCGGTCAAATCGATTTCTTAGATGCGCTAATACATCGTGGTGTAATCGAGACTTGAAAATTCATTGCTAGCGCGAATATCGCGAATACACTATAAATCTTTTGTTTCCGCATGCTATTAAGTCTCCTTATGGGTGGATACTTTGAGATGAACGAAAGCGTCTTCGTTCCTTTGTATACTCCGCGCTGTCAGAAATTACGTCCTTTGTACAATCAAACGAGTGGATAGCGAGTGGGATAGAGATCCCCGCAATCTCCAAGTCGCGACAGCGCTGTAGTACAAAGGGCGCCCCTTAACCGTTTGATTTACTTAACTAACACGAGACGAAGCGCAGAAACCGAGTTTTTTCCAACGCGGAAACGCGACATAGACGAAAATCACCTCAATTCGCCTATAATTTAGCATACGTCAACCAAAAAACTCGGTTTCTCTGCCATAGGCAGCAATACGGGTTAACCATATCCGACTGGTTTTTAATTTGTCACGTCTGTTACGCGCCATTGGAAATTGACGCCCGATAATTCCGCAATCTAATAACACGCGCGCCGTTTTTCTGTTGAGAATACCCGCCGCGTGTGATAAAATAATATGAGTTGTTCAGCGCATCGTTTGGTTCGTAGTAGTGCAATTCATTGCACGTTCTTACAATGTCCGTACTGTAGAGATTAAACGAACGGATAGTGAGTGCGATAGCGGATCCCATTATCGCAAAACGGCGATGGAAAGTCAACATCAAAACCGTGGCGCGACTGTTAGGGAGATCGAGTAGCCGGACGATAATATCCCATCACACGCGACAAAATCGATAGGAGGTCTTTCACATGGCGGGACGCATGGTGCGAATCAAAACTGAATCCATCATGATGGAGGCAGAATTTAATAACTCACGAACGGCGGCAATGATATGGGACGCATTGCCAATAACTTCCCCGGCGAACAAGTGGGGGGACGAAATCTATTTCACCACCCCGGTGGACGCACGACTGGATAATGGGGTGATAATAGTGGAGCTTGGCGACCTTGCCTATTGGCCGCCCGGCAGAGCGTTTTGTATATTCTCTGGTCCCACGCCGATGAGTCAAGGAGATGAGATTCGATCAGCGACCGCCGTTAATGTCATCGGTAAGCTGCTTGGAGATGCGACGGTCTTCAAACAAGTCAAGAATAGGGAGAGGGTAACAGTCGAACAGTTTCACGGGAGATGATTAATGGAGTTTAGCAAAGAGGACAGGGAGGCGCTTGAAAAGAAATACAAAGAGCATCGCCGATCCATGTGGGAAGGAAAGCGCCCGCCAGGCGCCGCGCAAGAGGAGAAATCGGAAAAAACAACAACCTCCCGAGCGGCGGGGCGCCGATCCGAACGAAAACAGTCGAACGCGGCTGGAATCACACGCGACGCTAGAGGGAATACCGCGCCGGGCGCCGCCTACGGAGTCCCGAAAAGAATCGGGCAGACATCGCGGATTCGAAAACAGGGCGCTTGGCAAAGCAAACCGGTGGGAGGTTCGCGCAAACGTCCACGATGGGGCGTCGCCAACGGCGAAATGGGAAAACATTGGAACCCCGTTCAAACGAAAGAGGTTAAACCACCCTTCAGGTGGAAACTTGCGCTAGGTGTGTTCGGCGCAATTCTTGCATTAATTCTTGTCGGCGTCGGGCTGGGATATTTTCTCGCTCGTTAGAATCTGTCGGAGGGCGCGTGTCACGCGCAATTCCTTTCACCAACCGTCTCGGAGCGCCGAGCTGCAATTCTATACGGAGAACCCTTATGAAGATATCATTTTTGGCATCATCTCGACTTCGGATATGTGTCTGCGTTTTGTTGACGTTCGCGCTTTGGCGCGCCACGACCAGCCATGCCCTCAACTACTACCCGGATGAAATCGGGAACCAATGGACCCTTCAGAGCCTGGATGGCATGAATCTTAGAACTGTTACAATCAAAGGTCCGGAGATAATCAACGGCGAAGAGCTCAGAGTTATTGAGGAAGACACGAATGGGAACATCAATAAACTGTTTGTGAGATCGGAAGCCGACGCCATAAAACTCTTCCGATCCGTTGTCGCCATTGCCCTCATAGGAGAGGTGACATTTGATTACTCGCCGCCGCAGATATTTCTCCCAATCCCGGCCGATCTCGGCTCGACTTGGACGATCGAAAGCGAAGCGGAAATTGTTCTCGCAGGGAAGGTACGCTCGACGAATCAAGCGGAGGTCGTCGCGGTTGAGGAGGTCGCCACCCCCGCCGGCGTCTTTCAGAACTGTTTGAATATTGAACAGAAAATCGCCTTGAATCTTGCGATAGCAGATTTGGAATTGACCAACTCCATGTGGCTGGCGCCGGATGTCGGTATCGTTAAAGCGACCGACTCGACCGGCGTCATCTTTGAATTGATAGCTTTCGATATCGCCGAAAGCGAGCCGCAAACCGCGGTACAGTCGATTGACAAACTGGCGACAACATGGGCATCAATGAAGAATCGGTGAACACACAAACGTATTTGAACGCCGCATTCCCGCCGGGCATCAAGCAGCTCGCGGCTTCTCTTATTCGCTCGGCGCCAGTTCACTGTTTTAGCGTCGCCATCCTGCTCTGGGGGCAGATCCCCGTTCTTGGAAACGCTCATGAGCGCTCCCGATCGAAAGCGTTCGAGGGCAGGTTGCATTTGACGCGAGCGCCCCGAATCGGGGGCAGCGCCACCCTCGTTTTATCAAGCCGCTCCAATCTCGCCGAATCCGTAAACGCTCGGATTCTGTTTCACCTGCCGCGGGGCATTGTCGCGGAGTCGCCCGATCAGTTTGACAACGTCTATTTCCCGCCCGACGCGAATCAGTGCCGACACAGCATTAAACTGCGGGTGAAAGATCCCGGAAACTATCCGCTCCAAGCGTCAATTTATGCCGTTGCCCCCGGCGGCAAAAACATCGCGCAACATTTCTATACATATCTCCTCGTTACCGCGAGTGATTCGGAAATCGGGGAGGCGCCTTTCACCGAAGAAACGGCAAATCTACCGCTACAGACCGATGTTCAATTGTCGACCGCGGGCGATAAGGATGATGGCGCGCTAATAATTCGCGGATCCGTTTCCTACTTTGATGATAACATACTCGGTGAGTTGCCCGTCCGAAGGCCGCAACTTCGATTGATCGCGGAAGATCAGTTCGCGGGCGACACAATCGTTGGTTACACCGTTGGCGATGAACGAGGCAATTACAACTTCGACAATCTGAGTCACCCGGCCCTTCACGATGGCCGCCCTCGCAATCTCTACATTGTTCTAACATTTGACAATTCCGTACTGTCCATCACGGATAAATCAAACCGAACTTATGCCTTGCACTCTGAAACGTATCACGATGTCCCTGACGGTGAAAACGTCGTTGACCTCGTGGTTGACAGATTTCATCCGATTCGCGGGGTTTGTCACATCTTCAACGCGATCCAAAACGCGCACGCTTTTCTTTTTAACCGATTGGGTTGGGAGAGAGATAGGCCGATACAAGTTGTATGGCCCGGTCCATACGGCATCTCTTACTACGATATGGAATACACGGATGACGGTGGAGGTCGGATGACGCAAGAACATGTCGCCATCGCGCCCGGGGAGCACCAGTGGATGCGCATAATAATGTTCCACGAATATGCGCATGCGGTGATGACCGCCGCGTACGGCTACAATCCCGACGCCTTGCCGCTGGACAACTACACCGGCGCGCACCGTCTGGAGACCGTGTCGAATTTAAGTTTTGCGTTTTATGAAGGGTGGGCGGCGTTCATGGAAGCCGCGGTGGACAATAACGCGTTGAACGTTACCGGTTTTTTGGATAAATATTCGCCGAATATCGAGTCCAATCAGTGGTGGACGGGGCATGTAAACGGAGCGGGTCACAATGTCAGAGGCGAGTTGGTCGAAGGCGCCGTCGCGAGTATTCTGTGGGACATATTTGACACGCCGGACTCAATCGATCTTGCCCCCGGCGTGGACGACGATAACGTCGGGGATAAACTGGACTCGTTCTGGGAAATCTTTGTGACGGAGGCGCCGCAGAACATTACGGACATCGCCATGGCGTGGCGCCGACGGAATCTTCCGATGCTAAAAGAACTGGAAGCAATCTACGCGAACCACCATACGCTCTCGCGCCCAAACTCCCCTCCTGCGTTTCAGTTTTCATCGCCGAAGAACGGGGGCGGCGTAGCGGAGAAAACCTTTGAGATTGCGTGGAAAGCCTTCGATCCGGACGGAGATGATTTTACCATTGACTTATTCTACGACACCGATCAGAACGCCGGAGATTCGGTGACTATTCAATCGCGGGTTTCATCGGATTTTTCAACTTGGGTCTGGGACACAAGCGCGGTTGAAGAAGGCGAATACTATCTTGGCGCCACCGTGAGGGACTTCAGAAACACAAGCGTTGAGGTCTACAGTGACGGATTCGTGATTATTGATCGGACAGCAATATACGATGTGAACGACGACAAGATTGTCAATCTGCTGGATTTGGTTGCGGTCGCCGCCGAATTGGGAGCGTCGTCAAATCCGGACTTGGATGCCAACGGCGATGGGGCAATAAATGTCCTCGATCTCGTCCTGATTGCCGACCACTTGGGAGAGGTCGTTCCGTAACGCATCACGGACTCATGATAAGAGCGGAATGCCCGAAACCGAGTTTTTTCCCGAAAACTCGGTTTCTCAACGTCGCTTAGCGCTTTCTTTTGACATGGGCGCGCATCACAGCCCCTGAAGGGTGAAGGACGTTTCACTGTGAGAGGCGCATTTCATTGTGGGAGACACACTTCACTGTGGGAGGGGCATCCTGCCCCGATATGGCAGTAATCTCTAGGTTCTGTTGACACTTGCGTGAAGTGTGTGTCCAATCGTAGGGGCGAGGTTTCCTCGCCCCGTGGATCGGGAAACGTAACGAATGGGTTGGGGAACCCAACCCCTACGAAGGATTGTGCGTCTGTATAGCCCTCTTGATTGTCGCGTTGTGATGAAACGTCAACAGAACCTAGTGAAATCGGATATTCATTGTCCCCCTAATGCCTGTTGGGTCATGCTGACCTCTAGCGAAAAATTTTTAATGCGTTGATTTATCGTGAACGCGGGGATATCGGGGCAGGATGCCCCTCCCACAAAAGTTTCCTCTTCCACAAAAGTTGCCCCTCTCACGGAAACTTCCCCCCGCGCATGGACTAAACAGTTACGTTCCGACTACCGACTAGCGGAGGTGCAATTTGCCATACGGAGATAATGACTGGCTCGCTTTAACGCAAGAACCGACCGTGGAACCCGATCTACCCATCTGCGATCCGCACCACCACAACTGGGACTTTCGTACGGACCGCATTCCCTATCATCGATATCTTCTCCATGAACTGATTGCCGACATCCACAGCGGCCACAATGTGCGTTCCACCGTGTTCGTTGAAGCGGGCGCGATGTACCGTGCGGACGCGCCGCAAGAGATGCGTTCCGTCGGAGAAGTAGAATTTGTGCAAGGGCTCGCCGCCGCCAGCGCCAGCGGATTGTACGGCTCCAGCCGCGTTGCCGCCGGTATTGTCGGCAATGCGAACTTGAACCTCGGCGATCGAGTCGAGCCGGTGCTTGAAGCGCTGCAAGCGGCTAGTCCCAACCGATTTCGAGGCGTTCGCCGCTCCGTTACGTGGGATCCCCATCCGGAGTTTGCAAATAGGGCGCGTCCCAACGTACAAGGTCAGTTGGAAAGCAGTGCCTATCGCGCCGGCGCCCGCGTGTTGGCGCGTATGGAGCTGTCTTTGGAGGCGTGGTTGTACTTTCCGCAGTTGCCTGAACTGGTCGATTTCGCCAAGGCGCTTCCGGAATTGACAATAATCCTGAATCACATCGGAGGGTTGTTAGGCGTCGGTCCTTACGCGAATCGAAAGGAGGAGGCGCTAACCACTTGGCGCAACGGCATCGCCGCCGTCGCCGAATGCCCGAACATCAGCCTGAAACTTGGCGGTATGGGGATGCCGCAGGTCGGCTTTGACTGGCACACACGAACAAAGCCGATCGGTTCGGAAGAACTTGCCGAGTCCATGAGCCCTTATATGAATTACTGTATTGAGAAGTTCGGTCCGGATCGGTGCATGTTTGAGAGCAATTTCCCGGTTGACAAAGTGTCCTTCTCCTATAACGTGATGTACAATGCCTTCAAACGGCTATCGACGGGTTATTCGGATTCGGAACGCGCCGCCATGTTCCATGACACCGCCGATCGGGTCTACCGCCTTGATGTGTAAACCAAGAACTGTTTAGTTCAGCCCAGAATAGTGACAGAATTGATTTGACATGTATTCCTCCCGACTATCGGCGGCGGGCATCCCTTGATTATATGTGGGACATCCCTTAATCTTATGTGGGAGGGGCATCTTGCCCCGATGTGGGGGCGATACCCAGCGTAATCGGTTTCCGTAGCGTAATTATTATATGCGTTGATTTATTGTGAACGTGAGAAATCGGGGCAAGATGCCCCTCCCACTGCGTGTGTCCCTCATATATTTTGAACATCTACGAACAACGCAATCACTCTCAAAGAGGAGCATATTTGCAATGTCAGAAACAATTTACGATGTCGCCGTTATCGGCGCAGGGCCAGCGGGCGCGCAAGCGGCGATCTCCGCAAGCCACCAAATGCGGCGCGTATTGGTTCTTCACGCTGGAAAAGTGAGTTTCAGCCGTGGCAGGGCTTACTGGTCCAAATCCGTCAAAATCGAGGACGCGCCGGTTTTTCCCGGCATTATTGGCCCCCAGTTTGCCAAAGAGTTGATGAAGTGGATGGAAAGCCGCCCGGTGACCGAAATCACTATCCATGGTGAGAAACGTAAAACAGGGATCGAAATTCAGGACGGTTTGGTGACCAAACTGAAGCGGGAAGGCGACAGTTTCGACATTGAAGCCTCCACCACTGCGCTTAAGAAGGGAAAATCGCCCCAGATTCAACGCTTTAGATCTCGCACCGTCGTCGTTGCATCGGGTTTTGACGATCTGTGGCCGGATATTGAGTTCCAACCCGATGCGGAGCGGCTATATCAACAGTACGTTGGCGTGTTTCGCTATGCGGGTAATCGGAAGGGATGGCACCTGTGCATTCGATGCGATGGGCACTTGCACGTTGACGAACATCTCGCCATCGTTGGCGTCGGCGACTACATCTATGATGTCGCGCTCGGATCACAAGATTTTACAGACAGAATTACGATTCTGACAAATGGTCGCCCGCACGGGATGTCGCCCGAAATTCTGAGACAAGCCGATGAGCGAGGCATCCGGATCATTGAGACGAAAATCACCAGACACATCGGCGAAAAGACCGATTTGATAGGATTTGAACTGGAAGACGGGAGCGAGGTATATTTCGACGGATTTCTTGTTGATGAAGGATTAATCCCGAATACGAAATTTCTTGAAGGTTGGGACTATCAAAAAGACGAGGACGGATTAATAATCACCAACGACAGCGCCCAACTCCTTGACCTCAACGGCGATCCGATTCCGGGGCTGTTCGCCGCCGGTGATATTGTGTCGGGGGAGCGCAATCTCATCGCGACAGCTTTCGCGCTTGGGCAAGAGGCGGGACTGTCCGCATCGGACTCGTTACGCAGGTGGCATCACCCCAAAACTGCAATGCGGCATTGAGAAACCGAGTTTTTTCCTCAAAACTCGGTTTCTTACGCATATTCTAATTCTTATACTAATTCCGAATCTATAAGTTACAAGAGCCGTTGGTTTGTAGTGGTGCAATTCATTGCACGTCTCGGGGCGGCTGTAACATTTAGATTTTGAATTCGTATCAAATATCGGCGGCGACCGCGACCAAATCCAGAATGTTAATCACATTGTCCCCGTTCACGTCTGCGTTGGAATTGGTTCCCTCTACGACCTCCATACCGAGGTTGTTTGAAACGAAGACCAAATCAAGGATATTGACCACGCCATCCTCGTTTACATCCGTGGATTTTGTTTCGCTGGGGATGATGACATCGGCGCTTTGCACGGCGTCACCGGTTTCGGTGCCGTCAAAGGGCGTGGCGACGACAAAATATATCTCCCCTTCGCCAAATGCTCGCGTTAGATTGGCGCTCGTCGCATCGGGAATGAGCCCGTCTTGATTGTGCCACTGATACCGAACTTGTTCCGGATCTTCATCATCGTCGGTCCAGCCTTGCGCTTGTGCGGTCAGCATGGCCGGTACCGCGGGCGGTTCCGCATCGGTCAGGATGTCCACGCCGCTCAATGATGGCGGTGTGTTCACGATTTGGACGCGCTCGCTCTCAATGGGATTACCCCGATCCTTTCCGTCATAAGGCGCAATTACGACATAAACCTCATCGCCAGCGTCAAAATGAGCGCCCGAAAGACTGCGTTCGGTGACCGATCTGTCCGCCAGAGTGAGCGACGAGTTGCCCGAAACAGCGACCTGATAATCAACGTTAACCTTCAACTTTGCCCCCGGCAGCACTGCCCGTTGCGTGGTGAACGTGACCGATACCGTTGCGCCGGGGTTCGTGACGTCCAGACTCGCCGCCACATCGCCGGTAGCCTCCACCTTAATCTGATGCACGCGTATCATGTAGCGATACAGCCTCTCGCCAGGCGCAGAATTGAGGTAAGTCCAATCGGAATGTCGTTCTCCCGCTTGCGCGCTAAACGGTACCAATGGCAAGGCGGATCGAATGGTCGCATGAAGTGTTTCCTTAATGGCATACTCGCCGACTTCGTCTAGCTTGACGGTAAAACTGCCATTGGCGCGGCTCCCCTCGCTTTCGGGAATGTCGTAAACGCTCTTGACGCCGCTCGGACTGGTGAATGTTACCGTCCCGTTCATGCCCCCGGCAAGCGGCACAGTTAGTTCCAAGCCGCTTGGCAGCGGTAATGGCGACGGAAACTCTACCGCGGAAATGCCCCGAAATTGCAGCTCTTGCGCATGCGTGAAATCAACCGGACCTCGCAACGCACCATTTTGGTTATACCAAGTGTACAGATACTGTTCCGCGTCGCCATCCGCGTCCATCCAACCTGTGGGCGTGACTGTCAGTATGCTCGCCTCTCGCGGCGGCGCTGGTTCTATCGTCAGTTGGATTGTGCCAAAACTCGGCGGCGTATTGCCGTAAACGAAAGCGGAAATCTGCACTGTCAGAAATACAATTAAAACCACAACTATTTTTTTCATCTTTTTTGCTCCTCGCGTCAGTTAAATTTCAAGCGCACAATTCCTCGTTATAAACAAACAGTTGAGGCGTGCCCCCTGTGTGAAGAAATATTACGGTGTCATCCGAGGTGAGTCGCCCATGTCGAACATGATTGATTAACCCCGCCATCGCCTTGCCTGAATATACAGGATCCAAGAAAATCCCCTCCGTCTGCGCGACCAATCTGATTGCCTCCGCGCCCTCCGGAGTTAACATGCCGTAGCCCTGTCCTACAAAGGCATCGGTGTTTCTCACCTCATCATCGCTGATAGTGAGATCCAGTCCCAAAATGGCGGCGGCGCCGTTCGCCGCCGATTGAATGCGTTCAATTTGGTTATCCCAACTAAGCGGCGCAAACCCGAAGGGTTTTGTCTTCATTCCCAACGCTTTGGATCCGAGTATCAGTCCTGCCTGCGTTCCGCCTCCTGAGCCTGCGTAAATCCAATCCGCCTCAACCCCCAAGCCATCCTGTTGTTGACATATTTCTGCCATACACCACGTAAATCCGACCGCGGCAAGCGCCGTGGCATGCGGCCCCCCGACGACATACGGTTTCAATCCCGCCGCTTTCAACTCTTCCGCCAACGCCTCTTTGACCGCGTCCAATTCGTCACCGAACGGCACGTCGACCAACTCGACATCGGCGCCGGCGAGATGGTCGAGCAGCAGATTGCCCTGAATAATGCTCTTGTGATCGCGTGCGAGGCGGAGGTAACACTTCAAACCGAGTCGCGCGCATGCCGCCGCCGCTTGACGGCAGTGGTTGGATTGTGATGCCGCGCCGTGTACGATTGTGTCCGCGCCCAAATGCATCGCCTCGCCGATCGTGAAAGTCAACTGTCGCACCTTGTTGCCGCCGAACGCGAGGCCCGAACAATCTTCGCGTTTGATCAAGATACGGGGACCGCCCAACCTTTCGGATAGACGCGGACAATCTTCTAACGGTGTCGGAAAATGTCCCAGATCGACCTGTGGAACCTGGGCAACTCTATCGCATAAATCTTCATACGTCACAATAGGACGTGTCGAATCCATAGTCTCTCCTCGTTCTCAAGCATTGCCTTTTGCGTCCCGGGTTTGGCGCAGTTTCATGGCTCTACCGATTGAGTACTTCTTTCAGTAGGTCCAGCAGTTCATCGTTGGCTTGGGCAAGTTCGAAAATACGCGTAATTTTTTCCTCGCGGTCTGAATCTTCCTCGGATGCAGGCTTCGGTTCCCAGATTACATCGACTTTTCTAGGGTTCAGTCGATCGTAGTTCACTTTGATGATGGTCAACGGATAGTCGTGCGGCACCAACAATATCCAGTCGATAGTCTCGGCGCGGTCGGAATAACGACGATCCGTTTTCAAACGTCTGTCTTGGTGCGGTACATTCTTCTTGACCCACTCCTTTCGACCGAATCCATCAATCTCGAAGCTTCCAACCTCCAACCAATTCCGTCCCGCGCCATTCGGTTTTGTGGTGATTTCGATTCGATTCATGACCTGGCTACCCTCTCTGTAGATTAAAAATTTGGATCGGAAGAATTTTATCGAAAGCGCTTGACGTTTAGCGTAGCGTATAACATGAACGCTAGCAGTTAGCGGCGCGTTTGCAAGCGCTTGATTTCCTCTCGAAGTTGTAGGATTTCAGCATCCGCCTTCTGCCGTGCGGCAGCTTCTTTTTCGGCGCGTTCCTCGGCGGTTTCGACGCGTTGTTCGGCGGTTTCGGCGCGTTGTTCAGCGGTTTCGGCGCGTTGCTTAGCGGTTTCGGCGCTTTCTTCAGCAGTTTCGGTGCGTTCCGATCGCGTTCGCAGCCACTTACCCGTAACGGGATTGAAAATCCCCAAACCTTCTTCGCAGGCGTGGAAATCTAAATTTAACGCCGCGGATCGCACATTGCCGCGTACATCCTCGGGTATCGCTTTATAGGCAGAGTCAACCAAAGTATACCCTTTGAGCGGCGGGGACAAATACAGGGCTTCCGCATCGTAAAGGAAGTAGTCGCGAATGCCGAGCGACGCGTAGAGCTCCTTTTTGGCGCCCAAGTCGTTGCGATAGGTGTTCTCGCTGCTGAACTCCATCGCGAAATCCGGAACCTTTCCCGCCTCCCAGACCTTGTACGTACGGCGGCGTTTATTCCCTATCCCGAAGGTGACGAGCACATCCGGGGAGACGGATTTTGCGGGTACACCTTTCACGTAATACATCAGTATGTCGCCGGAGACATACACGGACGGATCCGGGCTAAAATGCTCGGTCAGGGCGTAAATAGTTCGCATGAGGATATCTCTGTGAAGATCTGTTGCCGCCATCGGTTGTCCATCCTCTTCAGGGTAATATATGCCCGTGTCTGTGGGGGCAGAAGGAAATTGGGAGTGTTCCATGTAGGTTGCCATCGGTGATTCTCCTGCTCTGTAAGATGCGTGAAAAAACTGTCGGCTCTTGTCAATAGAAAACGCTACGCGATTTTGGGAAATCAAACTTCCGAGAAAAAGGAATCTCTATCGATCAGCCGAGTGGATAACGAAGACGATAGCAAGTCCTATCCGCTATCCGCTCGTTTGATGGTTTTAGCGCTCATACTCATACTGTGCGTTGGATAATACTGGACTTTTTTCTGAGCAATAATGGTTTCTAATAGGACTTGCGCCGCGCTGGCTCATCGCGAATCGGAGATCGCTCCGAAAATAAACGTAATTTCTAACAGCGTAGCGTATAACATGAACGATAGCAGTTAGCGGCGCGTTTGCAAGCGCTTGATTTCCTCCCGAAGTTGTAGGTTTTCAGCATCCGCCTTCTGCCGTGCGGCAGCTTCTTTTTCGGCGCGTTCTTCAGCAGTTTCGGTGCGTTCCGATCGCGTTCGCAGCCACTTACCCGTAACGGGATTGAAAATCCCCAAACCTTCTTCGCAGGCGTGGAAATCTAAATTTAACGCCGCGGATCGCACATTGCCGCGTTCATCCTCGGGTATCGCTTCATAGGCAGAGTCAACCAAAGTATACCCTTTGAGCGGCGGGGACAAAAACCGGGCTTCCGCATCGTAAAGGAAGTAGTCGCGAATGCCGAGCGACGCGTAGAGCTCCTTTTTGGCGTCCAAGTCGTTGCGATAGGTGTTCTCGCTGCTGAACTCCATGGCGAAATCCGGAACCTTTCCCGCCTCCCAGACCTTGTACGTACGGCGGCGTTTATTCCCTATCCCGAAGGTGACGAGCACATCCGGGGAGACGGATTTTGCGGGTACACCTTTCACGTAATACATCAGTATGTCGCCGGAGACATACACGGACGGATCCGGGCTAAAATGCTCGGTCAGGGCGTAAATAGTTCGCATGAGGATATCTCTGTGAAGATCTGTTGCCGCCATCGGTTGTCCATCCTCTTCAGGGTAATATATGCCCGTGTCTGTGGGGGCAGAAGGAAATTGGGAGTGTTCCATGTAGGTTGCCATCGGTGATTCTCCTGCTCTGTAAGATGCGTGAAAAAACTGTCGGCTCTTTTCAATAGAAAACGCTACGCGATTTTGGGGCGCCGAACTTTCGAGAAAAAGGGATCTCTATCAACATCTTCTATGGAATCGCTATCGATCAAGCGAATGGATAATGAGTGCGATAGAGATCCCTCAAGCGAATGGATAATGAGCGCGATAGAGATCCCCCAAGCGAATGGATAATGAGCGCGATAGTAAATCCTACTCGTTATTCACTCGCTTGATTCTCAGGGGCTAAGATGCGTCGTATTTCGCGATTTTATTATGCCATGCAATCGATATAACGCTTTTCAAGAGCGAGAAGCTTAAAGTTAACGAGACTTCGTCGGCTCTGGGATCCAAAATGAGAATTGCTGGCATTACCCCCATCATCATCCAATAATCGGATGCGTTTGCCTTGTCGTCCCCCTACCCCCTTAATTTTCACCGATTCTGCTTCTTCTGTCAAGGTGTTTTTTTTATCACAAGGAAATTGTATTGTCCTAGGCGGTGCGCCGTCTGCAAAAAAATCTTGCCATGCGTCGTATTTTGGTTTACAATGATATAGGCTATGTAATACTAATTCCTAATCAATGAGTCACACACATCGGGTGATTGTAGTTGCCCGATTCATCGGGCGCTTTTTGACGAGTGTAACATTTAGATTTTGAATTCGTGTAATAATCATGTTTTGGACATGCCACGGAGAAATTATAGATGCGAGTTGACGTGAAATATGGACGCGGATTCTTGAATGTTGACGTTCCGGATAAGAATCTCGCCGGGATTCTTACAATCCGCCACGCGGATCCGCTCCAAGATCCGGAGTCAGCCGTTCATGAAGCGTTACACTCTCCGATCAATTCGCCGCCTTTGCCCTTGTTGGCAGATGGTCGGTCTTCCGCATGTGTCATCATCTCCGATATCACGCGTCCCGTCCCCAATCAGGTGATTCTGCCGCCGATACTCCAATCCTTGGAGCGGCGCATCCCGCCAGAGAAGATTGTTATTCTAATCGCCACCGGGATTCATCGCCCGAGCGCCGAAGCTGAATTGGAGGAGATGGTCGGGCGCGACATAATGAACAACTACCGGATTGTCAATCATCTGTCCGATGAATCGGAGACTCACAAGTACCTCGGATTGACGCGAAACGGAACCCCGGTCCACATTGACAAGGCCTACCTCGAATCCGACCTGAAGATTGCCACGGGGCTAATTGAACCGCATTTGATGGCGGGATATTCGGGGGGACGTAAAGCGATTTGCCCCGGTATTGCATCGGTGGAAACGATGAAAGTCATGCATGGACCGCAAATCCTTGAACATCCCAACGCGTCTGTCGGCGTCTTGGATGGCAACCCGTTCCACATTGAAGCGACTGAAATCGCGCTCATGGCAGGAGTTGATTTCAACCTGAACGTTGCCATAGACAGCGAGCGCCAGATCACGGGCGTGTTCGCCGGCGAGTTGGTCGAATCGCACAAAGCGGGATGTGAATTTGTAGAGAAGCAGGTAACCGCGACTTTGCCGCACGCCGCGGATCTGGTAATTGTGTCAAGCGCCGGATATCCGCTTGACACCACTTTCTACCAAGCCATTAAAGGGCTGTTGACGGCGGCGGAAGTCGTTAAACCGAAAGGGAGCATTATCTTGGCGGCTGAATGCAGCCAGGGGATTGGCAGCAAGCCGTTTACCAAATTAATCTTGGAAACGCAAGACCTCGACCAGTTCATTCAAGATATCTACCAACCGGAGAATTTCGTAATCGATCAGTGGCAACTGGAGGAACTGGCGAAGGTTGCAAGAAAAGCTGACATTTATTTCTACACGGAAGGCATCTCGTACGAACAACAACAACGCTTGTTCGTGAAACCGCTTCGGCGCCTTGACGAGGGAATCCGCAAAGCGTTAACCCAACATGGCGGTGACGCTCGGATTGCCGTAATCCCCGACGGGCCCTATGTGTTAGCGAAAATTGAAGAGCCTCGGACCAAGGAGATTCACTGATTTTACAGAGGCGAAAATGAAAGATATGCCGCGGCCGATTGTCGAACTCAAAGGTTTTCGCGATGGATTGCACTTGTTGATTGATTCCAAAGCGAATATTGAAGACATTATTCCACGCATCGAAAAACGGATGGAAAAATTGGGCGATTCACTTGCCGGAACGGGAGTAACCATCAATCTCGGCGATGGATCGCTCGCTCCCCGGGAGTTAAACCGATTGGAACGCTTGCTGCAGGACATCTATGGTCTTGAAATCAAACAGTTGATAGGTGATCTTGACAGTATGCCGTGGTTGCACGACGGTCCGCAGATTGCGGGCGCGCCGGCGCTGCATCAGGTGGTCCCTCAGCAGACAGACCATGTGTTGCCGGCGGAAGAGGAGAAATCACTATTCATCCGACAGACGCTGCGATCGGGACAGGTCGAGCGTTTCTTGGAAGGGAATGTGGTCGTGCTTGGCGATGTTAACCCCGGTGCGGAGGTCATCGCCGCGGGAGATATTATCGTTCTCGGAACCTTGCGCGGCATTGCGCACGCCGGCGCTTTGGGTGACATTTCATCCGTGATCATCGCTTTGCGGCTCGTGCCGACGCAGTTGAGAATCGCGCGCTTCATTTCGCGCTCGCCTTCGACGCAGCAACCGCAACAAGACATGGTCGAGTTCGCGCGGATACGGAATAATGATACCGTGGTTGTTGACGCGTACGCCGAATTTCAGCATCTGGCGCAGGTACGGCAGCGGAGTTCAGCGGCTTTTTGAGACTCGCGTTTGACTTTGATACGCTAAATTGCCCACAAACCGGCAATTTGAAAAGGAGGACTGACATAGCATGGGAAGAGTGGTTGTATTAACCTCCGGGAAAGGAGGAGTGGGCAAAAGCACTTCCACGGCTAATCTGGGAACCGCGCTCGCAATGTTGGGCAAAAATGTCGTTTTGGTAGATGCCGACGTCGGATTGAGAAATCTTGATGTCATTATGGGATTGGAGGCGAGAGTCGTTTATACGTCGATGGACGTAATCGATGGCACAATCGCTATTGATAAGGCATTGGTCAAAGACCGACGCGCGAAGTCATTGAATCTGTTGCCGGCATCCCAAAAGAACAACAAAATGGATATTCTGCCCGAGCAGATGAAAAAAATCTGTAAAGAACTGAAAGAGGATTTCGATTATGTCCTCATCGATTCACCGGCAGGAATCGAGCAGGGCTTCCAAAACGCGGCGATCGGCGCGGACGAGGCATTGATTATCACCACTCCCGAAATCTCGGCGGTTCGAGACGCCGATCGAATCATCGGTTTGCTTCAGAACATGCACATTGAAGAACTGAATTTGGTCATCAATCGACTCGCCCCGCGGATGGTGAAAGCGGGAGACATGATGGATCCACAAGATATCATGGATATCCTGTCGATAGACTTAATCGGCGTCATCCCGGAGGACTCGGAAGTCATCGTTTCAACGAACCGTGGAATGCCTTTGGTATACAATCACAACTCTTTCGCGGGCGAAGCCTACAATCGGATTGCGCGGCGGCTTGAAGGAGAGGACGTGCCGATACCGGAATTCAAGTCGCGAAACTGGTTCGGTCAACTATTTAACAACCTAATCGGGCGCCATTAGCGGGAGAATTCAACATGTTTCGAAAACTGATACGACTTTTGCAACGTGAGAACGAGAGCAAAGAGATAGCCAAGAATCGATTGCAGTTGATATTGATTCAAGACAGAGTCGGCGCCGACGAGGCAATTATGAATGATTTGCAGACCAAACTTACGCAACTTCTCGCGGAGTATTTTGAATTTCCCGCGGAAGGCATTGATATAGAACTTCAACGAGAAGGGGAATCGATGGCGCTAACCGCGAGTATCCCCGTCAAAGCCATGAAACGCCGCACCCCCGCCTAGCAGTAGCCGCTCAACTGCCTGTGCGACGCCATCATTGTCGTTTGACTCGGTAATATAATGCGCGGAGTCCTTCAATTCATCTATAGCATTTCCCATGGCGATACTGAACCCGACGGCATCCATCATGCTCATGTCGTTATAGCTATCGCCAAACGCGACGACGAGGCGCATGGGGACGCCTACGCGAGCCGCCAAGGCTTTCAATGCCGGCCCTTTGGACACCTGGGGGTTCATAAATTCGATGTATTCAATCTGCGTTCGGGTAATATATAACCGATCTCCGAAATCTCTTTGAAAGTCAAGAATTAAGCCTTCGACATTCTCGGGCGTGTCGAGTACCTGCATCTTCGTCGGTTCCCCTCCTGCCAATTTTCGAAGATTTCCGACCGCGGTGGCGCGCACCCCCGTCCGACTCTCGTAAAGTTCGCTCCAAGCGTTCTCCATCCGAATATAAAGCAGATCGTCCAGACAAAAATTGAGATGTATGTTTCGCTCGTCGCAATAGTCGACGAGCTCCATTGCGGTTGTGGCGGCAATCGGTGTATGATGGAATACCTCCCCCGTTTTCGCGTGTTTGACCATCCCCCCGTTGTATGAAATAATCGGGTTTTCCAGTCCGATTTGATCGCTGATTGGCAGAATTGATTGATGCATCCTTCCCGAAACGAGCACGACGAGAACTCCTTCCTTCGACAGTTGTCGCAGCGCTTCACAGTTTCGTTGCGTGACGACATGGTCACTGTTGAGCAGCGTTCCATCCAAGTCTAGGGCTGCCATTCGACACGGGATTTTTGCCATATCCCCCTTTTCCTTTTCTCTGTCTCGCGAATTACTCTTGTATACTCCGCGTTGCCAGAAATTGCGTGTTTTCAACAGTTCTGTAGGAGCGATCTCCGAATCGCGACCATCACATGTTCCACGACTCCGTGGGCGGGGATCAAACGAGTGGATAGCGATTAGGATTTTCTATCGCACTCATTATTCGTTCGCTTGATCGATAGAGATCGCCAATGTGGAGTATGTTCCACGCCTCCGTGGGCGGGGATCAAACGAGTGGATAACGAGTGCGATAGAGATCCAATCTTGCCCCGCTTGCCATTGACGGAGTATTAATTGATAAATTCTCGTAGGTGTCCATCTCCTCGATCCAGCGGATCGACATGTGGATAGAATACGATACGCCAAAATTCCCGCGCTCCAGAGGAGCGCAATGTAGAGCATGTTCCACGCTTCCGTAGGCGGGGATCAAACGAGTGAATAGCGATTAGGATTTGCTATCGCACTCATTATTCGTTCGCTTGATCGATAGAGATCTCCAATGTGGAGTATGTTCCACGCCTCCGTGGGCGGGGATCAAACGAGTGAATAGCGAGTGCGATAGAGATCCTATCTTGCCCCGCTTGCCAATGCCCGATCGTTACTTGATAACCTGCTCCGTTTCGGGATCGAAGAAGTGAACGTGTTCCTCGTCGAAATTCAGCCAAACGGGTTGCCCCGCCGCAATCTGGAATGACGGGTGCGTTCTGGCTCTGAGCGTAATAAGATTTGATGTCTCCGGATCTTCACCGAGGAAGATATCGATGATGTTCACGGAGCCGAGCGATTCCACCAAATGTACAACCGCTTCCATTCCTCCTTTGACGCGTTCTTTGGAAACCGCGATATGCTCCGGTCGAATCCCGAAAACCGGTTCATTGTGTCGAGGTCCGCTTTCAAGATTCGCCAACCGTTCATCGGAAAGTTCCCACGAAAAATCCGTGTGATTGAGCCGCAACACGCTTTTACCGCCATCCGACTCAATACGACTATGGATTAAGTTCATCGAGGGACTGCCCATGAAGCCCGCCACGAACAGGCTCCGCGGATTGTTGTATACCTCCTGAGGGCTTCCAATCTGTTGAAGTATCCCCTTGTGCATCACCGCGATCCGATCCGCCATGGACATCGCCTCTACCTGATCGTGCGTGACAAAAACTGTCGTTGTGCCGAGCTCGTACTGTAAGCGTTTAAGTTCGGATCGCATGTCGACACGGAGTTTGGCGTCAAGGTTCGCCATCGGTTCATCCATCAAAAACGCCTTTGGACGACGCACCATCGCTCTTCCGAGCGCGACGCGTTGCATCTCTCCCCCGCTCAAGCGCCCTGGCTTTCGATTCAATAACGCGTCAATCTGTAAGAGACGCGCCGCTTCCTCTACCGATTCTCGAATTTCGGATCGGTTTAACTTCACCGCCTTGAGCGGGAACGCCAAATTGTCAAAAACTGTGAGGTGAGGGTAGAGCGCATAAAATTGAAACACGAAAGCGATATCTCGATCAGCGGGAGACAAGTGATTCGTCCGCTCTCCATCAATTAGAATGTCGCCTGTTTCGGGGCTCTCCAAGCCGGCAATCGATCGCAGTGTCGTTGTCTTTCCGCAACCGGAGGGACCCAAAAAAACCAAAAATTCCTGATCTCGGACGTTCAGACTCAGGTCATTAACGGCTATAACATCGCCGAAGCGTTTGGTGATGCGTCTCAGTTCAATTGCCGCCATAAGATAGCAGTAACGGTTTATTCTACTACTTAATACTGCGCGCTGTCAAAAATTACGTCTTTTGTAGGAGCGATCTCCCGATCGCGACATACGTCCCCCGTAGGTGCGGTTTCCAACCGCACCGATGAAACCGCAGCGAACGAACAAGGGATTTAATAACAACCCGATTTGCCTATGATATAGCAAACGTGAACCAAAAACTCGGTTTCTCTCACATCTGTTGCTACGTAAATCCCAATTGTAGCACACGATTTCGATTAATGATATTAGAAAAGGAGACGCTACGCCTCACCGAGGACCAATGGCTGGACGAAAAGCAAGACGAGGGAACGCGGGTATGGACGGATTGACAAAAAAGCGAGACACCGCTCAAATGCCAAGCACAAGATACATCGCCAGACCGGAGAGCAACGGCATTGTCAAATTGTCATCAAGCTTAATCGGGAGGACTTCAACCACCGTCGCCGCGAGGGCGCCGACAATTGCCACGACGGGATTGAACTTGACGAGAGCAATCAGAACGCATACGAGAAAACACGCCATGCTGCCTTCCAGGCTCTTTTGAGGAAATAACTTCGTGCGTCCCCACTTCTTTCCGATTAGCGCGGCGGCCATGTCGCCCAAGATCATGAAAAAAATGCAGACGATGGCAAGGATTTTGGGGAAGATCAGAATCGGTAGGAAGGCGCCGATAAGGTAATACGTCGCCCCCGTGATGGCGCCTTTTCGTTCGTGAGAACGCAGCACCGGCGTGCAGACTTGGTAGAAGATATCCCTGAACGGGGGCAAAACGGCTTTGAGCAACTCAATCAGCAGTGCGATGAGCACAAGGATGCCGACAGCGATTGCCGCCTGACGCTTGTCAATAAATATGTAACAAATCGGTACGATGAGACCAACCAGATGAACGCTTTTTCGACGCAATTCCAGTGCCATGGGTTTCCTCCCGCTTTCGTGTAAAATACTATAGATAGCAGATAGCAAGAAATATACCAATGGAACTAGATGCGTAAATAGGCGATTGAGGACGGAGAATCGTCGAAGCGAACAGAATTCGGGGTGCAAATTTTACATCATGTGTGCAGATTTTGCGTAGTCTAGCCCAAGTTGCTACCTGCGAGAGAAACCGAGTTTTTGGTTCACGTTATACTAATTCCGAATCTATACTCCATGCTGTTAGAAACTGCGTCTTTTTGTAGGAGCGATCTCCAGGTCGCGACGTGCGTGCACGGCAGGTGCGGTTGGAAACCCAGCGGATCTCTATCGCACTCATTATTCATTCGCTTGATCCTACGGACTAGATACTTGAAAATACGCAATTCTCGGCAGCGCAAAGTATATATGTTACAAGAACCGGCAGTTTGTAGTTGCTCAATTCATTGAGCGCCTCCGATTGATTGTAACATTTAGATTTTGAATCCGTATTAGGTTAGTCTATTGCGACGCATGGCTCACCCATCGGTAGGAGCGATTTCCGAATTACGCCCTAATCTCCCTCACGTCCCCCAATGGCTATCGTCGTACACCATCATCACCTCATCGCCATAATGGTTGATAACCTTCACGGCTATCTTGCCGGTATCGGGTTTGTCAAACGGTCTGCTTTTCGCGCGATAGAGCGTCGCCCAGGCATCCTCGTCAATCTCCGCCTTCAACGCCTTCTTGAGATTGTCGTACGGCTTATCCGCGCCCGTGAAATAGGCGTGACGGACAAAGAAGGATTCGCCGTTGTAATTGGTGTCAATGAACCAACAAGCGATATCGTCCGTCGAATTGGATCGCACAAGTCCCGTCGTCGGGTCGAAGACATCCACCCCCCTCACCTCGACAACCACCTTCCCGTCCGGTTGTGTCTCAATCTCCACATCCGGTTCACCGAAGACCGTGAACAGATTGCCCGCCCCCGTCTTTTTAAGCGCTTCATCGCCCATCGTAAGGTCAATATTCATCCGAGCGGGCAGCACGTTTAATTTGCCGTAGCGAGTCCGTTCCTCCGAGACGTGCGGATCGAACGCGAAACCGCAAACAATCAGCAGATCGAATCCCAACCCTTGCACCGCTTCTTTCGCCGCTTCTTTGATTTGTTGCGGGCTGACGGTTCCGTGTTCAGGTCCGATGCTGATAGCCGCCCGTTTCGATTCATCGCTTTCGATATATTGCGCTTCGGCGTGAATCCACTCCCCCGCGTAGGGTTCAATCCAGTCAAATTTCAACCGCTCCGCTTTTACCGTATTTTGCACACCCGCTTTTTTCAGGTTTTCAATAATCATCTTCTCGAACGACGCCGATTCTGGTTGGGACAAACTATCATCTGTTCCCGCGTCACTTGATAAAACGCGATGCGGTGAGAGGCTTTCGACAGTAAACCGACCGGTAACTCGAAGTTTCTTTTTGTCCTCATAAGGTTTGTCGTAGAGGATTTCGCCCCCGGCATGACGAGCGATGGCGGCGTCAATCTCCGCCTGTCGTTCTCGACGCCGCGCCCACCACTTTTCAATCGCCCTCCTATAATTCGCCGATTCATCGGCGACGGAGGGATTTGCCGATTCCAAGCGCGGCACTTCCCACTCCTCCCAATTTTCGCCGGCGAGGCTATTAATCTCCGCACGCAACGGCTCTAACCGCTCCCGCCATTTCGCGTGGATATCATCAATCTCGGGATTATTGGCGATGGACTTGAGCGTGATATGCGGCACACGCTCATAGACGAAACCCCTTTTGATGTCACCGGAGGTATTCGTATTGACTGCGCGATTCGGGTCGTTTGTCAACGCCGCCTCTTTCATCGCGCCTTCGGGCGAATCGGCGAGGAGGTAGTACGGATATCTTGCGGCCATCAGGCGAGTGCGCGCAAGAGCAAGCGCCACGCGGGAGGTATCGATCGTAATCCATCGTCTGCCCCAGGCTTCCGCCGCGTAGGCTGTGGTGCCGCTGCCACAGGTGGGATCGAGGACGAGGTCGCCGGGGTCTGTGGACATGAGGATACAGCGCTCGACAATCTTCGTTGAGGTTTGAACGACGTAGATATTTCCAGCAGCTCCTGCAATGTCTCCCCAAATGTTCGTTAGCTCGGTAACAGGAAAATCTCTTGCATAGCGTCTGTATCTAAGACTATTTCCAACGAGTTCAACACGTCCAACCTTTGCAAGGTTGTGCAGTCCATTTACATTTGTTGACCAGTGGTAACCGCTTCTTGAGATGTATTCTTTTCCTTGAAACAAGAACTTCTGATCTGATTGTGTTTCACCTGCCGACTGCAAATCTCCAAAAGAAAAGGCATTGTTACTTTCGTCTATCTTATTGTAGACATCTAGATTCTTTGCCTCGAATAACCGCCTGAATTTCACCATTTCTTTCGATTTAGCATACCAAAGAACATGATCTGTTACGTTCGCAATTTGTCTTGATGGTGTCGAACCTGATTTTTTGACGGTTATGCAACTTACAAAGTTCTCACTTCCGAATACCTCATCCATCACACACCGCACGAGATGGACATTCTCATCACCGATTTGCACAAAGATGCTGCCGCTCTCCGTCAGCAATTCACGCGCAACGGTCAGGCGGTCCCGGAGATAACTCAGATAGGAATGAATGCCGAGCTCCCAAGTATCCCGAAATGCCTTAATCTGCTCGGGTTGACGGCTCACGTCCTCAACTTTTCCGTCCTTGACATCCCGCTTGCGGGTGGAGACCTGCCAGTTGCTGCCGAACCTGATCCCGTAGGGCGGATCAATGTAAATCATCTGCACCTGCCCCTTAAGCCGCTCCTTTTCCGCCAGCGAATTCATCACCAAGAGCGAATCGCCGAGTATCATGCGGTTGCTCCAATTCTGCTCAAACTGATAGAAATCGACCAGCTCCTCAAATGGGATGCCGTTGAAATCGCTGAAAAGATCGGGTTGATTGCTGTCGGCTCGCGCGGTCGCTCTGACATCCTCGATAATCGCCTGCGGTTGAATCTTCTCCTGAATGTAAATCGGCGCCGATTCAACTTCGAGGTCATCGCTATTCTGTTCGTCTTTGCCCTTCCACACCAGTTGCGGATCGAGTGACGGATCGCGCGGATACGAGATCAGGTCCGGTGATTTCTCGTCATCAGCCACAAAATCGCGCAACTCCTCCGTGGGAATATTTGTGCGTTTGTCGGCGTGCTTTATTCTGTCGATGGGCGTTGATTTCTTGTCTCGTTTTTTTTGCGCCATTTGTACTCCGTTAGCGATGCGTTCGCCTATAATTTGCAAGATGCGCTGTAATTGCCTGCTTCATCACGATTTATGCCAAATGGGCAACTACAATTTATTGACAAACCAATAAACCGATATGTTCGCATGGGTTAACCATAAATTTCCCGGCGATGCCCGACGCTTTCAATGATGACTTTTTGCCGTGCCGTGTCAAGGCGATAAATCACGCGATAATCTCCGACACGCAGTGAACGTTTGCCGCGCAGAGGGCTTTTAAGAACCTTTCCGAGGCGGGGGCGCTCCGCTAAAGCGTCGATGCGCTGGGCGATTCGCTCCATCGCATGCCGATCAATCCGTTTGAGACCGCGTTCGGCTCTTGGCGTCAAGACGAGCTGATATTTAGCCGCTGTTTCACTTGTTGCCAAGAGATTTCCTCGCCATCCGCCATCTGTTTTTCCGATTCGGCAATGTCAGCCATGTTTTCCGGATCGGCTAGAATTTCCGCGGTTTCCCGCCATGCCTCCAATACCTCGTCAACATCCGCGGCATTCGAGAGTTCATCAAGAAATTCGTCACACTCCGCCGCCGAAAAATGACGCGCCCACGGATAGATGGACAATGCCTCATCCCGCGTGGGGCGCCCCCGGCTCTTGCAAGGCGCGAGATTTAGCTGCTTGAGGAACGCCGAGATGGTGTTCTGTACATCCCACGGATCGGAAACTTCAAGGAATTCCCAGCGTCCAAACCTTTTTGAATTGTTGACCGCCGGCGCCCAGAGATTCTTTGCCGTGTCCACCTTCACCTTTTTATCCTCGGTTGCTTTGCCGGAAACTTCAAGGATGAGGTTGAGCGGTTCATCGTCGCCGGCATTCACTTTGGCGATGAAGTCGGGGATGTACTGTTTTGTCCGCTCATAGCCGATGTAAGGAATCGTAAAACCGAGGTTGTGATTTTTGACATAGTAAATTATCTCGTCCATCTCCTCGAGAGCTTGGGCAGTTTTCTGTTCCCACGAATCGGTATCGGCGACGACATGCGAAATGTGGCACTTCTTCGCCTCGGTGGGATAGACGGGACGCGCCGTATCAAAAGCGACATGGCGCGTTGAACCGACCGAGTCGTGCGGGTGGAGAATCGGCAAGAGCGCTTTCGTTTCGGCGCCTTCCGACTTGACGACCGATTGATATATCCGATGCGCCGCGATGTGCGCATACTGTTGAATCAGGAACATCTGCGGATAGGTGTTATCTTTGTAGTAAACGCACTCCTTCAGCCAGTGACGGACAATGTCGAGGAGCTGCGGAAACAACCACCACTTGACACTGCCTTCTTGGTTCTTTTCATCCTCGCGGAAATAGGTTTCCAGCGTGGTCTTCGTCAGTTTATATTCAACCTCCTGCATCCGACTTTCGCGATAGGTAAGACGGTGCTCGGTATCCTCGCCGAGAATGGACGCGGTTTTCGTCTCCGTCGGCATTTCCTCCGTGGACAGCGCGTAATGCGAGTCCTGATCAAACCTCGCCGTGATTTTATCCCCGTCAAACTGATAACGGTAGCCCTCCAGTCGCGGGAAGGTTATTTCGCTATCAATGCGGTCTTCCAATGCCCGCACGTGTGTATACTTTCGGGTAGGTTGAATTTTCGTCGTCCCCGCAGACGGGATGAACGAAAAGGGGATGCCGTAGACCTCCGCGTATTCGGGCGGGAAAGCTTCCGATTGGGAGTCCGTCGCAAGCGTTTCGGTCTCATAACTTGTCCGTCGCAATCCGCGTCCCACTACCTGTTCACAAAGCAGTTGTGTCCCGAAGGCGCGAACGCCGAGGATGTGCGTGACGGTGTTTGCGTCCCACCCCTCCGTGAGCATCGACACGGAGACAACGCATTTGATCTGTTCGCCCAATTTGCCCGGCTTTCCGACGGTATTCATCACCTCGCGCAACAGATCCTCGTCGGTAATCTTCTCAACGCCGCGACCGGGAAACCGCGTCTGATAATCCGCCTTGAACTGCTCGATTTCAGTCGCGGTGATTTTCTTGAATTCACCGCTCATCGCCTCGCCCGATTCAAGTTGCTCGCTATCGACGAGAATCGTGTTTGGACGCGGCAGCCATCGCCCGTTTGCTTCATTGCTAAAAATCGGCAAGCCTCCCGGTACGATAACCGCGTTTCCTTCGGGAAGCATTTTTTCATATCCCGCGACCCAATCGTAAACCAACTTTGACACTGCCGTATTATTGCAGACGATGATCATCACCGGGGGTGTCTGCCCGTGCGGATCGTTTTGCCATCGCCGGTAATAGCGTTCATAGTTCCCGTAGAGACTGCTAAGCGCGCCCTGCAATTCGGCGGGAGGTTTCGGGACATCGCTCAAGTTGTCCGTCCTCTTCCTTCTTCCTCGCTTGGGTAGTTCATCCCGAATCCGCAGCCATAGATCCCGGTAGGTTGGCTGAGCCCCGTCCATTGCATTGTCATCGACGGGGCCCCGCGGTACTTTGACAATTCCGCTCTCTATAGCGTCGATTAATGAAAAATCGCTGACGACCCACGGGAAAAGGACGCCTTCGGTCATCTTCAACCCATCGGGAGTAATGCGGTTATAGCCCGAACCTTGCAGGAAAAACGGCGTCGCCGAAAGGTCATAGACCACTCTGACGCCAACCTTCTCCTTGACCGCCTCAATGCCTGAAATCCAGACGCGGGCATCCTTGTTGCGTTTTTCCGCGGCTTTGCGTTCGTCCCCCTTGAGTTTGACGGACTCGTCCGGTTTGCGCCGATAGCAGTGGTGCGCTTCGTCGTTGAGAATAACGATATTCCGCTTGTTCCCCAACTCCCGCAAAACCCGTCGCACCATCTGTCCCGGCGTCTCCGTGAAGGCGTCGGGATCATTCTGAAGCACGGCATTCGTGATTTTGCTGGACGGCGTCTTCGTGCGCTGTAAAAAAGCGTGAAAATTGGTGATGATAATTTTCGCCTGACCCAGTTCGTCGCGAGTGTCGGGAGGGAGTATGTCGCGTTGGTCGTAGTAGTTCTCCGGATCGTTCGGAAGCAGAACGCGCAAGCGGTCGCGAATCGTGAGCCCCGGCGTTACGATGAGAAAGGCATCGGAAAATTTGCGATCGCCGCGGTAAGCGCGTTTGTTGAGTGTATGCCATGCAATCAGCATCCCCATGACAACTGTTTTGCCTGTGCCCGTTGCCATCTTGAGTGCGATGCGGAAGAGGAGCGGATTCGCGCTTTCATTGGCGCGGCGGAGTTCATTTCTAATCCAGTTGTCGCCATATCTATCTGCCACCTCCGTGATGTAGATTGCGGTTTCAATCGCTTCTATCTGGCAGAAGAAAAACTTTTTCTCCCGATCAGGGGCTGTCCAGTACGTTAACAAGCGTCGAGTCACGGGGGTTATGCCCTGATAGCCGCCTTGCCGCCATACGGCGACCCGCTCGCGCACACTGTTGATGAAACGATTTTCCTCCAATCGATCGCCGGTCCAAGCTTCGCCGAAATCGATTAAGCCCTGATTGATTTGTTTTGTTTTCGGTTTGGGAATAGGAATGAAATACTCACTCTGCCGCCGCCTTTCGATAATTTCGTCGGTAATGCCCCCTTCGTCGAATTTGAAGTGGCATTTCGGTTCCGAAAACGGCGAATTGATAACGGGGTTTTCAATGACAACTTGTCTCATCATGAATGCCTTTAGAGTCTAAGCGTTTCTGTAGGGAACAACGATCGTTGTTCCCTACGGTCTCATTGACGGTTCCTCTGCTATATTTGCCTGATTCATCAGGCGCTGTGGTTTCCCGATTTATCGGGCGTTGAGAGGCGTGCGATGCGGTGACAAATCGCCGAACTACAAGGCTTTGAGTGTTCAACCGCGCAAGTCCTAACACAGTCGAATGCTCGCTGCCGCTTAGTTCAGTGATTGATAGCCGAAGAAAATAGGCAACTGTTTTGTCCATCCTTTGGCTCGCATCCGTGCCATCAGTTCCGTGTCCGGCGCGCATACACGCCTCCGATTGGCATTACGCTTCCGAGGTCCGCGTGTCCCCATATTGTGCCACATCCAAGCATATCAAGCAAGGGAAAACGGGAGTCGGCGCTTTCATGATCACTGGAAGCAATTCCAAGCCGGAAATTTGGATGGCAATTTACTTGACTAATTGCTATAGTTTGATGTAATATCAGCAGGGGAGGAGGTATGAACCCGATGAAACGCCCATGTTGAGAATATGTCCAAGAAACCGATTTAACTATAATCCGGCGAACGTGAACCAAAAACTCGGTTTCTCCGTTCTAGGTAACAACTTGCGTAAATCAGTAACAACTAAATTCACAACTTGAATCATCGCATTCCGATTGCGGAAGAGGAAAATAATGACAGAACCAAAAGAAAATGTGCGTTGGGGAATACTGAGCACGGCGAAAATCGCCACCAAGGTATGCCGCGCCATAAAACTTGCTAGTAACGCCGAGATCGTGGCGATTGCCAGCCGAACAAAAGAGCGAGCGGAGGAGTGGGCATCCGAACATGGCGTTGAGCGGGCGTACGCCAGCTATGAACGTTTGTTAGCCGATGAATCGATTGATGCCATATATCTCCCCACACCCCCGACACTGCACGCCGAGTGGACTATCAAAGCCGCCGAATGCGGCAAACACGTGTTGTGCGAGAAACCGTTGGCGGCAAACGTGGAAGAATCCATCGCGATGGCGGACGCCTGCAAAGAGAGCGGCGTGCAACTGATGGATGGCGTCATGTGGGTGCATCATGAACGCACGCCCGAGATGAAGCAAGTTATAGAGGATGGCGCATTGGGAAAGTTGCGGCGAGTGACTTCCGCCTTCTCGTTCAATTGGGACACGATTCCCTACGACAACATTCGCGCCAAGAAAGAGCTGGCGGGTGGCAGTCTTGGCGATCTCGGATATTACTGCGTTCGCGCCATTCTTTGGGCATTCGACGCTCTCCCGACCCAAGTTTTCGCAACCGCACGCTACGAGGTCGGCGTTGATCTGAATTTTTCGGGATTGCTATGGTTCGAAGACGAGCGGATGGCGTCGTTTGATTCCGCGTTCGACACGGGCAGCAGAAAATGGTTCGAGGTAGCAGGCGCCAAAGGGTCGCTAATATGTGATGATTTTGTCATTCCTTGGCAAGAGGAATCGGCGCGATTCTGGATACATGGCGCAACCGGGAAAGCCGGCGAGCGCAACGTCAAGAGCGGTGTCCAAGAGGTGAACATGATTGAACGCTTCTCGAACATCGTGCAGACCGGGGCGCTCGAGCCGAAATTCGCCCAAGACGCTATCGACGCGATGCGCGTTTGCGACGCCCTCTCCGAATCCGCGCGGCGAAACGAAATCGTGGAAGTTACGCGCGTCAGTTGATCGTATTTGCCCGGTTCACCGGGTGTTTGTAGTTGCCTGATTCATCAGGCGCAATTGTAGTAGGCATACTCCGTATGCCGTAACCCGAAGCCTATCGCAATGACATCTAACTGACCATTGCTTGATATTCAAGATTTACGCAGTACCGGCAAGCGCGGCTGAAAACGGGGCAAGATGCCCCGTCTACGTGTGCGCCTGTCACCTCGTGATCTACCCGGCCAAGGTATTCGGGACTTGGACAGAAACGCTAGGTCCGAGCCGTAGGCGGGGCATCTTGCCCCGCCGCGTTAGGACCTCTGGATGTTCAGTTGCGTAAACCCTAATATCGCTATTAACAAGAGAAGCGCTTAACTCAAAGACCTATTAACCGATATTGCAAAGGAGGACATTCCCATGGCAGTACTTACCGTTTCCAGAGAATACGGAAGTCGTGGCGAAGAGATAACCCAAAAAGTTGCGTCTGAGCTCGGTTATAGTTATTTTGATAAAGACATCCTCGCTGGTGTCGCGCGTATTGCCAACACGACCGAAGACGAGATTCGTCAATACGATGAAAAGGACGAACACGGACTGCACACGTTCTTAAAGAAGTTGTTTGTCGCTCGCCCTTTGGTCGTCGCCGAGTTTCCGTACTACTATCCGCCAACCATACCACTCGATTTGTCAATAGAACCTGTGGAAAATGAACCGAGATTGGATCCTGAAAGCGTGACGGCGTTTTTTCATCAAGTTGTCGAAGAGTTGTGGAGACGAGACAACGTTGTGATTGTTGGTCGGGGCAGCCAAAAAATCCTCGCTTCAAGACCGCGCACGTTTCACGTTCGCTTTGTTGCGACAATTCAAGATCGCTGCAAACAGATAATGGCGGCAGATTCGCTAACCCATGTTGAAGCGGCAAAGAAGATTCTAGCCATCGACAAGGGACGCGCAAATTATCTGAAACAGCACCGAGACGCCGACTGGACGGATGCGACACTCTACCACCTCGTCATCAATACCAGTTTAATACCCGTAAATCAAGCCGTAAAAATTATTACACAAGCGCTTCGCGACATAGACGAGTAGGAGCGGTTTCTAACCGCACCGAATTCGAATCTCGGCTTGGCACGGCAGGAGCGGTTTCCAACCGCTCCGATGCCCAACCGCCAAAACCATTGCACCGGCGCGAAGACAACGAACGTTCATGCGAAAGTACGGCGCATATATCCCCGCGCTTCTGATGGATGCTTGTATCAGCAGTATCCTTACGAACGCCGCGTTCTTTGTTAACTACCTCCACTTCTCCTCTACGTTTCTGGGGGTGTTGACAGCAATCGGCACAGCGGTTTTCGTGCTGCTGGCAATCCCTTTTGGTCGTCTTTCGGATAATATCGGACGATCTCATGTTCTAGCCGTCGCCTGCCTTACATTTGCCGCGGTCAGCATTGCGCTTCCGTTATGCACGCGCAAACTGCATCTCATGATAGTTTTTCCATGCAGCGGCATCGGTATGGCGCTCTTTTGGCCCACCTACGAAGCGTGGCTTGCCGAGCGAGAAGGCGCCGGCAATCTCATTCGACGCATCACGATCTTTAACCTGTTTTGGACCGTCGGAATTACCATCGGTCCAATGATTGCCAGCTACCTCTATCAAGGCGCCAACCCGGTGCTTCCGTTCTATCTCGCGGGTGGATTCAGTTTCATAAATTGGATCGCCCTTAAATCTAAATCCATCGTCCACCCTAATGCCCCGCACACGCCCGAGGTTTCCGTTCCGATTGAGGCGCCTCCGCACAAAGAACATGATACGCATCTAAAAATAGCGCGGATCGCCAACTTCGCTTCATGGTTCTCGCTCGGGATTGTTCGGCAGATCGCGCCAAAGCTGACCGTCGAGGCGGGAATTCCCGCAAAAGCGTTCGGGAATCTGATGCTCGTATCGGGCGCGACACAACTGATTGGGTTCCTATGGATGGGCACGAATCGAGCCGCGCGCTGGCATTACCGATTGGCCCCGTTGATTGGCGTGCAGTTGCTCGCGGTGATCGCCTTCTTGGTGGTTGGACTCTTGCCCCACGGACTCTACTGGGCGTTTGCCTTCGCGATTATCGGGCTGTCCGGAGCTGTGACCTACTTCAACAGCATGTATTATAGCCTGCACGCGCAGCACGATAAGGGCAACAAGAGCGGCGCGCACGAAGCTGTTTTGGGAAGCGGCTTGCTGATTGGACCGCTGTTAGGCGGGATATGCGCGGATTCGAGACTCGGTATCAACAGTCCGTATCTTCTGTGCGCCGCGGCGATTGGCATCTGTTGCATAGTGGAGGCGCGCATCTGGTTGAGACGGCGACGACCCGAGTAGTCTTATACCAATTCCGTAACCGTTTAGTCCATTGATTTCCTCAAGAGAATGCAGAGCAATCGCTTTATTCCACAAGCGAACGCGAGTCCGTACATGTACCCAATATATGAGGTACGCCCTCAGTGGGAGGAGTGCCCCCTAGTGGGAGGGGCATCTTGCCCCGATTTCCCGCGTCCACAATAAAACAACGCATTTAACAATTACGCAACGGCAAACCGATTACGTTAGGGCATTGTTCCCACATCGGGGCAAGATGCCCCTCCCACATATAATCAAGGGATGCCCCCTGCCGATGTCGGGAGTAATACATCAGGACTTTCGCAGTTGAACACTCAAAGCCTAGCAGTTCGGCGATTCCGCCTAACGATGGGCAACAATAACAAACCCGGTCAAACCTCCCAGCAAGATTTGAAAACCCGTTTGGTAAAATGCCTCCCGATACGGTTGACAGAGAAAGATAAGACCGAATGCGATGGCGCCGATGGAAATCCGCTCCACCCAACGCTTCCGCCCCGAAAGAATTGCGAATAAAGTCATCCCCGATAGGATAAGGTAGAGCGCGCCGCTTCGCAGTGAACCAAGCGGTTGATAGAGGAAAACCAAGCCGACAACCAGAATAGCGCCTCCGAGCATTGCCATTAGCCTTCGCCAACGCGTCGTCATGCCAAAACCGATCGCGCCGGCAAAGATGAGGTGGAAAGCGGAACCGCGAAGGATACCGGGAACATCCAGATAAAGGAATCCCGCGCCGGCAATAAGCCCGAGCCCGGCGAGAATCTCCACCAGCCACTTGGCGGAAAACGATGTCGCCGACAAAATGGAGGCGACAATCAAGAGTGGCAAGGCAATCCCCTTGAGCAATATAGAGTTAGGCTGATACAAAAATCCAAGCCCGAGAATAAACGCCGCGATAGCGATGGTTTGGTTGCGTCGCCGCTTTGACATGTCTTAATTGAAACCGATCAAACGAGTGGATAGCGAGTGATCAAACGAATGAATAATGAGTGCGATAGAGATCCCATAGAAGATCCCGTTTTTTCCTCAAAACTCGGTTTCTTCCCGGTATCAATGTAGCTTTACAGCATCGGTGTAAGGATTTACGCGCGTCTGTAGGGAACAACGATCGTTGTTCCCTACTCACGACGGTCAACTAAAGACTGACAATCAAAATGATCACATAAATCCCGGTTCAGGCAACTGCTAGAACGCTCCAATAGCGCTATCCATGTAGAAAACAAACCATTGCATTGACTAGGTTCTGTTGATATTTCATCACAACGTAACAATCAAGAGGGCTACACAGACGCACAATCTTTCGTAGGGGTTGGGTTCCCCAATCCATTCGTTACGTTTCCCGATACATGGGGCGAGGGGACCTCGCCCCTACGATTGGACACACACTTCACGTAAATCTCAACAGAACCTAGAGTTTTCTAATCCGCGTTAATCCGTGTCCCTATTCTGCTTGGTTGTATAAAGTTGAGCGATGCCACATGCACTTGGCGAACAAACCACCAACCCCTGTTAGAGTAACCTTCCCTGTCTTCCACCCTTCCAATCTTCCTTATGCCAAAAATCAGGTACGTTTCCCCTGCCAACAACCAAAAAGGTGGATAAAATACCGCGCGCTATGCTATAATCAACAAAGTCATTCGATTTGAAGAGAAAACGAGAGGTGAATGATGAAGCCGAGAATCTCAATGATAGGCACTGGTCGGTGGGGGAAAACCCTTTTGCAAAAATTCCATCATCTTGGTGGACTCCACCTCGTCTATGGACATCAAAATCGTGATGTGCTTCAACCGCTTGATCTGCGCTTTGCCGAGGACATCGATCAGTTAATCGACGAAAGCGACGCTGTTGTCGTCGCTACCCCGTCGGAGACGCACTCGGAAGTCGGGGAACGGGTGTTACAGGCGAAGAAAGATCTGTTTCTCGAGAAGCCCATGGCGCTTTCCTCCAAGCAAGCGCGCCGCCTCGCGCAGTTGGCGGAAGACTCCGGTCGCGTCCTGATGGTTGGCCATGTCCTTTGTTACTCGACCGGATTTGCCAAACTTAACGCGCTGCCGGGGCAAGCCGTTTCCGCCCACGGAAAATTCCTAAAAACGACGACACCCGAGAAATATCTTAACGCCTATTGGGACATGGGGGTGCACTGTGTCGCGTTGGCGATCGCCCTGAACGTGCCTATGATGGAGTTCAAACTTGACGCCTCGGCGGAAGCGCTGGCCAATGAAAGGACGTTCGAGTTGCAAACAAGAACCCCGGACGGTCGAGTTCACTCGCTATTATGGGACTATCTCGCCCCGGAAAATCAGGAAGACATGCTCATGGTTGAGTGCAGGCATTTTCTTGATTGTATCGCCAACCGAGAGACGCCCAGAACCGATGGGTGGCAAGGAGTCCGAACAATTGAAGAATTGGAAAGGATTCATCCGGAGCAGCGCGCATGACCCGTTGTAATCTCGCTCGGTTTCTCAACGGCGCTTGATTACACGCGCGACTTTCCGCCGCCGATCAAATCGCGAAACCAGCCGCGCGACTGAGTCTTGGTCGCCTCCGCGAGAGTCGCTTTCAGATTCCGATTCTCTGTTTGCGCCCTTTTGAGTCTGTGTTGAAGTTCATCGTTCCGAAATTGGAGTTGCCGAGTTCTGCGTTGTAATTCGGCGATGTCTTCCTGCAAAACGGTGAGATGCAGCACTTGGCAAGCTAAATTTTCAATCAGATCCGATGTCTGGATATTGAACGCGAGTTTGGTAATGAGGACGGATAACCCCTCCACGCCTAGCATGTACGCGGTTTGAGTTTTTTGCGCCGCCTCGCCCTCACCGGCAAAGGATGTTTCAAGCGATTCGTTGCCCTGAGACGATATCACTGGTTCAACGTACAAGTACGGTTTGAGTTCTTCATCTTCGCGTGCCAATACATTCGTTATGATTTCCTCCTCAACGCCAATAATGTTAGCGATGTCGGGCACGCTCAACCGTTGTGCCATGCTTAATTCTCCTGAATCGGATACATCAATCGCCGATATTGATGGACGCGGCGCCGTCTAGAGTTTCCTACGGTTCATTATACTTATACTAATTCCCAATCTATGACTGTAGTTGCCTGATTCATCAGGCGCCTATGTATACTTTGCACTGCCGATAATTGCGTGTTTTCAAGCATCTAGTCCGTAGGTGCGGTTTCCAACCGCACCTGCCGTGAACGCACGTCGCGACCTGGAGATCGCTCCTACAAAAGACGCAGTTTCTAACAGCATGGAGTATAGTTTCCCTGATTCATCAGGCGCCTATGTAGTTGCTCAATTCATTGAGCGCCTCCGATTGATTTTAACATTTAGATTTTGAATTCGTATAAATTACATTAATTTTCTGGGCGGAGGCACATCGGCTCGAAGAAGTTTAATCAGCCGCCGAGAATAACTCCAACTTGATACGGCGACGAAGCCGATTCCAATGCAGAGCACGTAAAACGAAATCGTCTCGGTAAGATCAACGATATAAAGAATCAAAGCGATTGAAAGGAATACGGTGGCGCACTTCCCCCACCGATTGGACCGGGTGACCGATCGGATTTGGTAAGCGAGATAGATGCTGCCGACAACTATAGAAACATCTCTTATGACAACGAGCGCAAACACCCACAGCGGAAAATCGTAGTGCTTCGAGTAGACGAGACCGAAAAGCGCCGCCGCGATCACGAGCTTGTCCGCTACGGGATCGAGAATTTTGCCCAAATCGGATGGCAATTTCAAACGTCTAGCCGTGTAGCCGTCAAGCAAATCTGACAACATGGCAAGACCGCCCAATGCCAGCGTAATCGCCCGCTCATAATGAACGATGCTAAGAAAAACGAACGGCGCCAATACGAGGCGAGCCAAAGACAGCAAGTTACTGATGTAGACGAAATCTCGCCAAACAATCCGCATCCCCGTGTTTTGCGCCAAGTGATGTGGAGATGATTGAAGTCGCATGTTACTTAATTTTGTTATGCCCCGCGCAGTGGCGCCCCCATGAGTTTGATTGTAGTTGCCCGATTCATCGGGCGCTTGTCGAAACCGAGTTTTTTCCTCAAAACTCGGTTTCTTCCGGAATCAAAATGGCGTCAAGTTTTTGATTTAATCCACTCATCACAGACGGTGCACTTAGCGAATGAACCATTTAGTGATTAAAACCGTATCACTGCTCAATCTGTCAATTGTTTCGAGCGATAATCTGGGCTCTCAATTTGTAATTTTCTCGCTTTAGAAGTGCGGTCTCCTCGGCAAGAAGTTGATCTAACGGCAAGGTTTCCAACAGTCCCTGCTTTTCTTCAAGGGAGATGTGAAGCCTAACGCCGATTTGGTACGCCAAGTGGCGCGGATTTTCAGGAATCCTCTCTGGAAGATCCCACTCGAGGAACACTTGCTTTAACAAGGTTTCGTAATCCTGATATAACTCGCGCGCTTCCGATGCAAGCATTTCAAGATCCGCATCACCCGTTATATCTGGCTCGTTCAGCGCCCGAACATTGCCTACCAGGTAAGGAAGATTATGCCGAATCTCTAAAATTTCAAATCTGTACTGCCCGGCTGTCACGAGGTTCATCCGACCGCCATCCAATTGACGCGCCTCAAGAATCTGCGCGGTGGTTCCAACGGCATAAGGTTCGGCCGGATCGCCCGTTTCCGTTCCCTCTTTGATAAGAACAACACCAAAGGGTGATTCATTCTCCAAGCAGACTTGAATCATCAACTTATACCGCTCTTCAAAGATGTGCAACGGTAAGATGCCGCCGGGGAAAAGGACGACGTTCAGCGGGAACAACGGCAGTTCCTGTTCCGACGACGCCTTGATTGAATCAACGTTCACTGGACAGCTCCTTGAATTGTACTGTAGTTGCCCGATCCATCGGACGCATTGACTGTAACTGCCCGATTCACCAAACGCGAACGACTGTTGCGCGAACCGCTCGCCTTAGGTTCGTTTCAAAAAATCAATAGGCTATACAACGTGAAATTTTAGCATACGTTAAAATAAGTGTCAATAGAAACTTCCAACAACTGCAAACAAGCAGTTTTAACCAACCTGACAATCGGTGACACAGTCTATGCGGCTAGTCGCTATCGCGGCGCTAGCCTGTGATTCACCTTAAACCTCGGAGGAACGATAATCGTGTTAGAAAATTGGGTATCATCACTATCAAACTATAAAAGGGCTGTGCTGAAAATCTCGGATTGTTTACTCGAGCGCACCCATGTCGAACAGATTGAAGACGAAGGGAGCTCCAAGGGGGCAAAAGCGGTTTGGACAGGCGAGCCGGGCGAAAGTATCGTTAACGTCAATGCGCCTGTCTGGAAAGGCAATGTCAAAATTGGCGGCGACACCGCGCCCACTATCGAATACCGACAACAAGGTGATCGAAAGCGGCTCGCGGTGCGCAACCCCAAAGACATTTCGTTTGAAGTCGATCAGAAAACGCTCGATAAAATGACGACTGCGAAAGGCGCGTGCATCGCTGCCATCGCCGGAGCCGGCGTCGGACTGATTGGATGGTGTTTGCTGTCGCTTGCAAACCGGGCATCCTTGGTTAAAGATGAGGGAGAAAATGAATCCCCCTCCATTCAAAATCGGTATTAGTGCCTACGCGCTTCTGTAGGGAACAACGATCGTTGTTCCCTACTCATGACGGGCAACTAAAGACCGACAATCATGTTAATCCCGATAATCACATAAATCACTCAATTATAGCACCCCTTATGAGGTGTATTCCCAATAACTTCAAGCGTTTCCATGAGACCTAGGTTAGTCTCATTTTCCACCTTAAATATCCTTATTTCTGTCCAACGGATGGGGGTAGCTTATTAGAAGCAAAATCGGGAACAGTGCCAGAGTGCGGCAAGTGTATAGGAAACGCGTATGGCAACACGGCAAAACTCTAGCGTGAAATAAAAAGAGCGGATAACAACTGTGATAGAGATTTCTCTGCCATCGCCTAATTGCGAATGGAATCTTCTAAGGTGGGCGGAAAGATGGATGGGGATTTGGCAATTACTGATTCCCGTGTTTTATTTCTCCCCACGTTGTGAACAGTTTGTCCCGCGGTGAAACTAATGTCGATAGGACACTAAAATCGAAACTAAACCAGGATGGGAACTGATCCGCCGCAGGGTGATTCGTGAGATTAACCGGACTGGAGCCGTCCGCGTTCATGATGTAAATCTCCCAGTTTCCATCGCGGAAAGTGTTAAAGAGAATTGTGGCGCCATCTCCAGACCAACGGACGTGGCCGTTCCATCCAGGCGGGTTTTGTTGCGTAAGGTTAACGAGATTAGTGCCATCAACATTCACACAGTAGATATCGCCGGAGACGAAAGCAATTTTAGTCCCATCCGGCGACCAAGAAGCGCCTCCAGCGTGCGTAAAACCTTCCGAAAGATTGAGCAAACGGGAACCATCAACGTTAACAACATAAACGCTTGAGTGCCCGTTAAAATCGGAAACGCCGTGAAACGCAACCTTAAGCCCATCAGGTGACCAAGAAGGGAAACTATTGTCTCTGGCGCGGTCGTTGCTAATGTTGAGTTTGCCAGAGCCATCCAGGTTCATCACAAAGATGTCTCGGAAGAAAACAGCTGGCGCGGCAAAAGCAATCTTTATTCCATCGGGAGACCACGTGGGACGATAGCCATCTCCTAAGTTACGTTGATTGGAACCGTCAGCATTCATCACGAAGATTTCCGGGCGATCCATATCGGCCATGTCGGGCAGTGGCCATCTTTCCCAAAGAATCTTCGTGCCATCTGGAGACCAACTAGGGCTTAGGTCTGATTTAGCAGGGTCATTAGTAAGATTTACAGGATTAGAGCCGTCCGCATTCACAACGAAGATTTCGCTGTCACCGGTGCGATCTGAATCAAAGAGAATCTTCGTTCCATCAGGGGACCAGGACGATCCTAATTCTACCCCGAGTTCTTTGCTAAGATTCACAGGGGCAGAACCGTCAGCATTCATGGCGAAGAGCGAATATCCAGCCCAATTACCACCATCTCGGTCAGACCAAAAACGAATCTGTTTGTCCCCAAATACCGGGCAACTCGTTGAGGCTGCCAGTAGCGCCAATATCAACACAACTCTCAGATATTTCATTGCTCCGTTTCCTTTCCCGCCGGATAAATGTTTTGTCGTTTTTAATTCACTTGACGATTTCTGGCTTGAGTGGTGTACATGGAATTCCGCCCCGTCTTGTGCGATGAGTTATTTTATCACAGAGCATCTCGAGTTGCAAGTGCCGGATCAAACGAACGAATAAGGCGCTTTTTCATGATAGCGCCCCATTATTCCGAGACGGAATAATTCTTTCCACAAGTAACTTTCAATGCGTGTCGGCGTCAATTTCCTCGATCCAGCGGATCGACATGTGGGTAGAATGCGATGCGTCCAAATTCCCGCGTTCCAGCGCGAATCAAACGAGTGAATAGCCAGTGCGATAGAGATCCTCGCGGTTTCCAACCGCCGCGAAAAACAGGTTTGCACATCAATCTTTGAAAAAATATCCCTTGGCAATCTTAATCCGTGTAATCCTTTTAATCTGTGAAAATCCGTGATTCAGACAACAATAATCGGTTTCACAAAGTAGCGTAGCGCATTTATTTGGCGTGTGCAATTTTTTCTTGACAACGTTATGTACGTATAGTATAATATAGGGTATGCGGAGGAGACCGAGGCATAACGTCCCAAAACGGCGCGTAAATCAAGACATTCACGGCGGACTTTGTCCGCTGAACTGACGGTGAAGATGACGAATCTTTTTCCCGCTGTTAACATCTTGTTCACCTTGGCGCGGGCTGGAACCCGCATTATCACTGGATCGGACGGACTCGATCAGCGTGAACGCGCCCCCGAAAATCGGCTTTTTGTTCACCTTTTGTGCCTATTTTTCGAAGACGTTTTTGACAAAAAACCACGTACAAAATCACGCCAACCGCCCTAAAAACGCGTGCCGCGTGGACATTTTGTTCACCTTTTGCAAATGGATTCCTACCGAAACCGATCAAGCAAGTGAATAGTGAGTGCGACAGAGATCTCTTAATCTGTGAAAATCCGTGATTCGGACAAGCGCCAAAACGCCCCGCAAAACTGCGATATCCTCAAATCAATCCCGCGCTCATCACCGGCAACCATGCCATCACATTTCTGTCAATTATGATGCGGGATGAGACGATCTGAGAAATTAAACTTTTAGGCGCCCGATAATGCGGATGCCAAGTCTTATAATTCAAAACGAGAATTTTTGCATTATCGCACGGTTTATGGGCATTGGCTTTGCGATTTGGCATCGGGATAGTACATCTATTGGAATTTTCACTTGCAACCATCCCCGAAATGTGGTATATTTTGCGTGGCTTTTCTTGAAGTTGCATTAACGGGGCGTAGCGCAGTCCGGCTAGCGCATCTGCTTTGGGAGCAGAGGGTCGGAGGTTCAAATCCTCTCGCCCCGATTCTTTACTTCGATGCTGTCGCGCCCGTAGCTCAGGTGGATAGAGCAACTGACTTCTAATCAGTAGGCCGCGGGTTCAAATCCTGCCGGGCGTATTTCCCTTCCCGATGGTGGGTGTAGCTCAGGCGGTAGAGCGCTTGACTGTGGATCAAGTGGTCGTGGGTTCAAATCCCATCACCCACCCCATCTCTCACGGGAATATTGAGGATGGCGCTAAGGAATTTCTTGGCTGCCGTATCGGGTATGCCCAGCCAAAACGCGTCAAATACGGCCTTCGGGTTATTTGGTATTCGTCAGTGAATAAATATCCACCGTATGCGTCCGTAGTTCAATTGGATAGAGCAATAGACTTCGGATCTATAAGTTGGGGGTTCGAGTCCCTCCGGGCGCATGTTTCCGACGCGCCGTTAGCTCAATTGGCAGAGCATCTGACTCTTAATCAGGCGGTTGAAGGTTCGATTCCTTCACGGCGCACTAAGCTCCGCTATGGGCGGGTGTTGGAATTGGTAGACAAGATAGATTTAGGATCTATTGGGGTTATTCCTCGTGAGGGTTCGAGTCCCTTCTCGCCCATCATTCCCGGTACACACGCAAACAGGAGGTTTACTTGAAGGTTGAACTTGAACGCTTGGACAACGGTCGCGTTCGCTTAAAGATAGAAATCCCTGTTGAGACAGTTAATGAGGAGCTCGAACGCAACTATCGAGCATTAAGACCACGCGTGTCCGTGCCCGGTTTTCGGAAGGGTAGAGTTCCAGTCGGTATGATTAGGGCCCGATTTGGCGATCATATCAACTCCGAAGCGGTCCAAAATCTTGTCTTACCCGCGTACGAGGAGGCATTGACATCCGAGTTACTCCTCCCACTGAGCAATGCCGAGTTTTCCCCACCGCTGAATCGGATCAAAGTCAGAGCGGACAAACCGCTTGTCTTTGAAGCAACTGTCGATGTCAAGCCCAATTTTAATCTCCCCGAATACAATGAGTTGGTTGTCGACAAAACTCCCGCCAATATCTCGCGCGAGCAAGTTGAAGAATACATCCGTAAATTGCAGGACCAACATGCAATTTACAGCCCTATCGATGATGAACGGGCGGTTAGGGGAGATGATTGTGTACGGATTGATGTGGAATGTGTCGTACATGGCAAGATTATTGAAGATTGGTCGAGACAAGATGCGGACATTGCGTTAGGCAAAGGCAGCCTCAATTCAAAGGTCGAGACCGAAATTATCGGGATGCATGCCGGTGACTTCAAGGAGGTTGAGACAGTCTTGGAGACAGGTCTGTCACCCTCAACGCCCGCTGGTAGCCAGGTGGTATTGAAGATAACGTTGCATGCCATCACTGAAAAGCAAGTCCCTGAACTCGACGACGAATTTGCCAAGGATCTGGGATACGAGAGTTACGGACAGTTGTTTAGCATGATCTGGAACAACATGGTGGAAGAAGAAAAATCGCTTAACTACCTGCGCCAGAGGGAGGATGTCACTCAACAGTTGATTGACAAAACCCACATTGAGTTATCGGACGCGCTGGTCGATCAATACGTGCAACAGAACATTCAGAATTTTGAACAAAAATTAAGAGAAGACAATCAAACTCCGGAGGAAGCCGGCGTTGACATGGAAAAGTTGCCCGCCCAACTGCGCGAAGATGTGATAAGGCAAACAAAACTAGTGTGGATATTCGACGAAATCGCTCAAAAAGAGCGTATTCAAGTCACGGATGATGAGCTGGATTTGGAAATCCGCCGCGCCGCGGAACAACAGAATCGAGACGTTCAGAAATACACAAGCGCGCTTAAAGAAAGCAACCGGCTCGAAGAGTTTAGAGGACAGTTGAGATCCGAGAAGATTTGTCGATTCTTGATTGACAGGTCATCCGCAAAGAAATCTTTGATAATCACGTAGCGGTTCATTCCGTAAGTGTTAGGTCTTACGCGCCTTTGTAGGGAACAACGATCGTTGTTCCCTACGGTCTCATTGATGGGGCTCTGTTGTAGTTGCCCGTGATGAGCGGATTAGACTGATAGGTGCAGCCACTTTGATTCCGGGAAGAAACCGAGTTTCACAACCTCTGTAGGTGTGGTTTCTAACCGCACCGATGCCGAAAAAATGCTAGAGTTGTAGGGTGGGCGCTGCCCACCAACCTTGTAGGTTAACAACACGCGACACTTACCGTACACTCTTGGAAAATGAACCACTCAGACCGTTGTAAGGAAAACATCTCTTTATGAATCTTGTTCCTATTGTTATCGAACAGACGAGCCGGGGCGAAAGATCCTACGACATCTATTCGCGACTGCTCGAGGATCGCATCATCATGATAGGTTCGGCAATCGATGATACTATCGCCAACAATGTCATGGCTCAGATTCTATTCTTGGAAGGGAAAGACCCGGACGCCGACATCGTAATTTACATAAATACGTTAGGCGGCTCCGTTCCGGCGGGACTGGCGATTTATGACACCATGCAGTATATCAAGCCGGACGTGCAAACATGGTGCCTTGGGCAAGCCTATAGCATGGGGGCAATTCTGCTCGCCGGAGGCACGACTGGAAAACGCTACGCGCTCCCTCACTCAACCACGTTGATTCATCAGCCCATTACCGCGGGAATTAGCGGTCAAGCCTCCGATATCAGCATCCACGCCACGGAGATTCTGCGAATTCGATCAGAATTGTATTCGATTCTGGCAGCTCATACCTGTCAACCGATGGAGAAGATTCAAGCTGACGCCGACCGTGATTTCTACATGACTTCCAAAGAAGCGCTCGAGTACGGTATCGTCGATCATGTCGTATCGAATCGCGCCGCCGTACCGGAACCGGCAGAGTAGTAGAATCAAACGTAAAGCGTAAAACGTAATGCGTAAAACGTGATGCGTAAAACGTGATGCGTAATGCGTAAGATTAAGCGAATGGATAGGGATCCTATTACGAATTACGTTTTACGCATTACGATTCACCATCACTTGCGGCAATAAGGCGTTCGACTGCGTAAATCCCGGTTTACCGAGAAAACCGCCACATACCTGATTGAGAGATTGTTTATGGCAAACGGCATTAATGATAAACTTCGATGTTCTTTCTGCAATACGAGCAAGGAAGAGGTGCGGAGGAAACTCTTCTCGGCGCCCGGATCGTCCGGGATAAGCATCTGCGATGAATGTGTTGACGTCTGTAATGAAATCCTCGCGGAAGAGTACGAAGAATACAATCGGGAGAAGGGAGAACCTCTTGCCAACTTCTCCGATCAATTGCCGCTTCTCAGTCCTGTCGAAATCGCGTCCAAGCTTGACGAATACGTAATCGGACAAGGACATGCAAAGAAAAACCTTTCAGTTGCGGTCTATAACCATTATAAGAGGTTGATACACCAAAAGAACACCGATGTCGAGTTGGACAAGAGCAACATTTTGCTGATTGGCCCAACGGGCACCGGGAAAACGCTTCTCGCCCAAACGTTGGCGAAAATCCTTAATGTCCCTTTCGCAATCACCGATGCGACGACGCTGACCGAAGCCGGGTACGTAGGGGAAGATGTCGAGAATATCATCCTGAAACTGGTGCAAGCGGCGGACGGCGATGTGAAGCGAGCGGAAACGGGTATTATCTATATAGATGAAATCGATAAAGTCAGCCGCAAGTCCGAGAACCCGTCAATCACGAGGGATGTGTCGGGCGAGGGAGTACAGCAGGCTTTGTTGAAAATCATCGAGGGCAAAACGGCGAGCGTCCCGCCGCAAGGGGGGCGAAAACATCCCCATCAGGAATTCATCGAAGTTGATACCTCAAAGGTGCTGTTTATCTGCGGCGGAACATTTATCGGTCTGGAGAAAATCATTCAGGAACGGCTTGGGAAGCAGACCATGGGATTCGGGTCGTCTGTCCAAACCAAACACGAAAAGAAACTCCACGAAATCCTTGAACAAGTCGCTCCCAAGGATTTGATTAGGTACGGATTTATTCCGGAGTTTGTCGGTCGTTTGCCGGTTGTCGCGACATTGCACGAACTTGACGAAGATGCGCTGATTCGGATTCTGACCGAGCCTAAGAATGCCCTCGTCAAGCAGTACGCTCAACTATTGGCGTATGATGATGTTAAATTTCATGCGACTGATGAGGCATTGAGCGCAATCGCCGGAAAGGTAATTGAGCGAGAGGCCGGAGCGAGAGGATTAAGGGCTATCTTGGAGAAAATAATGTTGGACACGATGTATGAGATTCCATCATTGGAAGGTGTGCGAGAATGTATAGTTACCGAGGATTGCGTGTTGAATAGCAAATCACCTGATTTGATTCATGAGAATCGAGAAGCGCTCAGCGCCTAATTTGAACTAGTCCAAAAGGAGTCTACCATGGATCCTGATTCAGTTAAATCCCGTCGAGACGATCAAAGCGCCATATTGCCCGTAATTGCATTGCCGGGCAAAGTCATTTTTCCCCGTGTGCGACAGCCGTTGAACGTGGCGCGCGCCATGGGAGTATTGGCGACAAAATATGCGATAAATACGAATCATCATATACTATTGCTGAATCAAAAAGAGAAAGAAACCGAAAATGCCGGCCCCGATGACCTGCATAGCGTTGGCACCATAGCGAATATCATTGAATGGTACGATCCGAACGATGAGACCGTTCGTATCGCCATTGAAGCCGAAACGCGCGCCATAGTTATACGCTGCTTCGAAAAGAATGGATTTCTGCAAGCGGAGGTGAAGCGGATCGCCGAAGAGTCGGATCGATCAAAGCAAGCCTCGTCGCTCATGAAAAAAGCGCTCGCGACGTTTGAGAAATACGCGAAAGCCAATAAACAGTTGTCTACCGAGGCGTCAATTGTCGCGCAAAAAGAGAGGGAGCCGGGGCGGCTCGCAGATACCATAATAGATTTCACGAATACCGACGCCGAGAAGATGCAGTCTGTTTTGGATGAGATAAATCCGATCAAACGTCTTCAGTTGGTTATCGAGTATCTCTCCCAAGAGTTGGATGTCGTGTCGCTCAAGGAAGAGATTGATACGCAAGTCCGCGAGTCGGTTCAAAAGACGCATCGAGAGTATTATCTTCAAGAACAGATGAAGGTTATCCAGAACGAACTGGGTAGAGGCGATGACGTAGCCGAGATTGACGAACTGCGTGAACAGATAAAGGACGCCGGAATGACGGAGGAAGCGGAGGAGAAGGCGCTAAAGGAGGTCGATCGCCTCCAACAGATGCCGCCGATGTCTGCCGAATCGGGAATTATCCGAACCTACATCGATTGGCTTATCGCGGTGCCGTGGAAGGATCGGACTGAAAATAAGATTGAGATTGATGAAGCGGAGCAGATTCTTGACGACGATCATTACGGATTGAAAAAGCCGAAAGAGCGAATTCTTGAGTATTTGGCGGTACTGAAATTAGTCGAGAAGTTGAAGGGCCCCATCCTTTGTCTGGTTGGTCCCCCCGGTGTCGGCAAAACGTCGTTGGGCAAATCGGTGGCGCGAGCTACGGGACGCAATTTCGTAAGAATGTCGCTCGGCGGCGTGCGCGACGAAGCCGAAATCCGAGGACATCGCCGAACGTATATCGGGGCATTGCCCGGGCGGATTATTCAAGGTCTTCGAGATGCCAAATCGAAGAACCCGCTTTTCCTCTTGGATGAAATTGACAAGATGAGTTCCGATTTTCGCGGCGATCCTGCCTCCGCATTGCTTGAAGTTCTCGATCCCGAACAGAATGATACTTTCCGAGATCACTATCTGGACGTGCAGTACGATTTGTCGGAAGTTATGTTCATTACAACCGCAAACACGCGCGTTACAATCCCGCCGGCGTTGCAAGACCGAATGGAAATCATTGAGTTGCCCGGCTATACGGAATATGAGAAGCAAAAAATCGCCAATCTGTTTCTGATTTCCAAACAGTTCAAAGAACATGGACTTGAAAACCAATCGATAGAAATTTCGGACGAATCCATCTCCGAAATCATCCAGAGATACACTCGCGAGGCTGGCGTCCGAAATCTCGAGCGCGAAATTACGAGTATCTGTAGAAAGGTTGCCAAGCGGATTGTAAAGGACAAACAGAAAGATAGTGAAACCTACAGTGAGGACAAGCCAATCCATGTCATTGCCGAAAACCTTGGCGACTACCTTGGTCCCCCGAAGTTTACCCGCACCAAAGCCGAAGAACAGGATGAGATCGGCGTCGCCACCGGCATGGTCTGGACACAAGTAGGCGGAGACATTGTCGCGGTCGAAGCAACGACTATGGCGGGAGAGGGTAAACTGTCAATGACGGGCCAACTGCAGGAAATTATGCGCGAGTCCGTGCAGACGGCTGTCGCCTACATTCGCTCTCGGGCGGACTTGTTTGAAATCTCTCCGGATTTCTTTGAAAAACATGACGTGCACATACACGTTCCCGAAGGCGCCGTACCGAAAGATGGTCCCTCCGCCGGCGTCACTCTTGCCACTGCCATCGTGTCGGTGCTGACGGGGCGGAAGGTGCGCAAGGACGCTGCCATGACAGGTGAAATCACGCTGCGCGGTCATGTGCTTCCTATCGGCGGCTTAAAAGAAAAAGTCTTGGCGGCTTACCGAAACGGCATCAAGACCATCATCATTCCCAAAGACAACGACAAAGATCTCCCCGACATCCCCGATGAAATTCGCGACAATATCCGTTTCCATAAAGTCGACGACATCACCGAAGTTTTAGCTTTGGCTTTGAAGAATGATGGGTCAACCGAAGGGGATTTGACCGAGGAGGTAGAGGTCGCTGAAGCGCTTGAGGATCTCGCTTTGAGGACGCCCGATGCGATTGGACAAGTTCCTACAGGTGAGCCGAATCGTTAAGCGGCGAACCGTTGCCAATGCCGCCTGTAGCGGCGGCAAGATTCTGGTCAATGGACAGAAAGCCAAACCGGGCAAAGAGCTTGCTGTCGGCGATGTCTTGACCGTCGCTTTTAGTCCAGATTCCGATCAGGTGTATGAAATCGTCGAAATTCCCGCCGGACATGTTTCGAGAGACAAGGCGCCTACCCTCTATCGCATTCTCCGGTAAAAACTCGCTCTGCGCCTGATATCCCCGAAGACAATCCAATCGATCGGTTGAACTATCCTCGACACTCCTTGAAGTTGCTTGTTTTCAAGGATCCGGCATGGTAGCGGGCACAATCAACAGGTTCCACCGTGGGAGCGATCTGCAGGGCGCGACCTGCGCCCCCTCGGTAGAACAATCTCCCGATTGCGACATGCGCTCACCGTAGGTGCGGTTTCCAACCGCACCTACCGCCAGACGCTTAAAAACACGCAATTTTCAGCAGTGTGAAGTATACATTCAATCGGAAGCGATCAAACGAACGAATAATGAGTGCGATAGAGATCTCGTTTTTTCACCAAAACTCGGTTTCTTCCGTAGCAGAAAAGTGTCCGCTAATCTCGATTGTCTATTATTCAAACAGGCTCTTATGGAGACACTTTATGAAAAATGAAAAACTTCGATTAAAGATGCCTCTTGTCATTTTATTCTGCATCATCACTCCAATCTTCGCTGTTTACGGAGCGGAAATTCGGCGCGATGAAATCACTTTCACCAAGCAGGGAATCGTGATTGAGACCCCGAATGATCCGACAATGCGTATTCAGGCACGAGTCGAATCTGACGCGGGGTCGGTACCGGTCAAAGTTCTGCCGATTGACAACGAGCGCCTTTTTCTTCAATGCGCTTGGCAACCCGCTACGTCCTATGAAATCCGCGTCGATTCTCTGAATCTTGCGGGCAACCATGTCTCGCCGCTCAAGCCGAGCCCATATCGGGTGCGGATGATTGAGTTGGATTCAATGCTTTCACTGTTGGCAAATCTCAAACGTCCCGCCGTTCCGACTATTGTTGTTTTCTCCCCTGATGGCAGTCAACTCGCTGTGGCAACGGACGCCGGCCATCTGGCCATTATAAACCCGCTAACGGGCGAGAAAATCTGGACGACGCGAATCTCCGAGGGTTATGCCCGACATGCGTCATTCAGTTCCGACGGAGCGCGCTTCTACATAGGCGAACAGTCCGCCGAAGGGCTGATATACGCTTATGCGTTGTCAGGTGACAAACCCGCGCTGTTATGGAAATACCGAACCGCGGACGACATTGATACCTCCCATCCCGAAGATCCGAATGATGTTTACGGCTGGGTGCGGTATCCCGGAGCGTATCGCATGGCAACAACGGACGATGGCGATCTTTTTGCCATCGCCAATCATTCGTGGACGAAGGATGGCAAGAACTTGAAGAAAGCGCAGTTCTACCGGTTTGATGGCGCAACCGGCAAAGTAAAATGGAAATGGCCGAACAATCGAGCGCTCCCGATGCTTATCAAATGGTTCGATCACAGTCGAGACGGGAAAACTGTCGCTCTTGTCTGCGACGGAGTGAGTACCGAAGGCTCATCACGATACAAATCAGGTGCGCTATACGTTATTGATGGGGAAACCGGGGCGGACCGATGGAATCATGCCTTCGACCCGCTGAAACCCTACTATGAAGCGGTCACGTTTTGGCGAAGCGTGAGCATCTCCCCCAATGGTTCTTGGATAAATGTATCGACGGACGATGGAAGAGTTTTCATCTTTGAGGCGACTCATGCCGACAAGCGTTGGGAAGCCAACCTTACGGCGCCTCTCCAAGTTAGCGGAGTCCCCATTACGGCGACCACCGGCACTATCGGCGCGACAAACGGGTTAGCTCTATTTGTGACAGGCGACACGTACATTCCATACCACCTTCAGAAAGGCGCGCAACAGCCGCCATCCGCGCATCCAAACGGCATGACATTATTCGCCTATTCGTGGATGGGTGAAAAGATTTGGCAGTGGAAATTGGAGAACATGCCCCAAGCTTTGCGAATCGATGACATGGGACGCTACGCCGCCGTTAGCCAATCGAAATATGACCGAACTAGCGTTCAACAGATGTACGGTGTCTCCGTCTTTGATTTGCAGACCAAAGGCGGCGGTCTTGACAAGTACCTTTACACCTATCGTACGGAGGGGCAGCTTCCCTACGATACGGTAGACATCAGCGAGGACGGTAGGCTAATAGCCGTAGTCGAAACACCGTTAGCAATGCCCGATGAAACTGTGCGCGGAAAGAACCGCGTACACATATTGCAATAGCGAGCGCTTCACAACAGTTACTTTTTTGAGCATTTTCATTGACATGGGTTGGAGTCTTTGCTAGACTTCAAATCCACCATTTATGTTCGTGAATAGACCATCCTAAAATCGGGGAGGCTCTAACAATGTCTGAAAATCAAGGCGACACCCTTTACCTTTACGTCGGCGCCTATACCACAGGCGAAAGTGAAGGCATCTACGTTTATCGCATGCATCCTGCCACCGGCGCTTTGGAACTCGCCAGTACCGCAGACGCGGGGGAAAATCCCTCTTTCTTGGCAATACATCCCCAACGCCGATTCCTCTATGCTGTCAACGAAATCAGCGAGTTTGATGGGAAAACAAGCGGGAGCGTGAGTTCGTTTGCCATTGACCAGTCGAACGGAGGATTGACGTTTTTAAATCGAACGTCCTCGGTAGGGGATGGACCTTGTCACCTGATAGTTGACAACACCGGCAACTATGTGCTAGCGGCAAATTACGGGGGCGGCAGTGTATGTATGCTGCCGATTCTTGACGACGGACGACTCGGAGACGCAACAGACTTTGTCCAGCACGAGGGTTCAAGCGCCGATTCCGGTCGCCAGTCGGCGCCGCACGCTCATTCCATTGTTGCCGATCCTGCCAACCGTTACGCCTTTTCGCCGGATCTGGGACTGGATAAAATCTTGAGTTACAAGCTTGACTTGACTGCGGGAAAGTTAGTTCCGAACGACACGCCTTACGCCGCGGTCAAAGGCGGCGCGGGACCACGCCATTTCGATTTCCATCCGAACCGTAAATTTGCCTACGTCATCAATGAACTCGATTCCACCATTACCGGATTCACTTATGACGAAGCTAGCGGCACGCTAAGCGAGATTCAAACGGTTTCGACTCTTCCCGATGACTTTGAAGGTAAGAGTTATACCGCCGATGTGCATGTGCACCGGTCCGGAAGATTCCTCTACGGTTCCAACCGGGGTCACGACAGCATCGCAATCTTCGGGATAGATGAAACTACCGGGAAACTGAGCGTTATCGGTCATGAACCTACGCAAGGCGAAGCGCCGCGTAATTTCGGGCTTGATCCGACCGGAACGTTCTTGCTGGCGGCGAATCAGAATAGCGACACAATCGTCACGTTCCGAATCGACCAAGGGACGGGGCTTCTTGATCCGACAGGGCAGGTGACTGAGGCGTCGGCGCCCGTATGCTTGAAATTCGTAACCATCAAATAGCTCGTAGGTTGGGTTGAGCGGGACACGTAAAATCATAGGTCCATGTCGTCGAGATCTTCACGTACCGACGCGGTTTCAAGTCTCCGTGATTGTAGCGAAACCCAACGCCTCATGGCTTACTTAATGTGCCAAGCGACTTCGCTGCAACACGGAAAGAGTTACTCAATGAGTGAATTTACCGCAACTCAAGTTTACCATCCCGCCTGCTTCAGAAACTCCAACGCCATCAGTGTGTGACCTGCCGGATTCGGGTGGATGCCATCTTGGGTGGTCCACAATTCCCCGGACCGCGCTGTCACGGCGTGCTGAAACGCATCGCTTGTCTTGACCAGTCTTGCGTTGAATTCATCGGATAGGCGGTGGACGACTTCGTTATAAGCGTCGACAGGTCTTGGTTGAGGTTCGGCAACATCCGTAGCGACGTAGAAGATTTCGAACATGAACAGTTCGGCGTTGAGCTCATCCCTCGCGCGGGAAAGGATGCGCCGGTAGCACGCTTCCCACTTGGGCAAATACTCCTCCGTCCGAACGCCGGCAGCTAACTGTCGGCTGGCGTTGTTTATGCCAATTTTTACGGAAAGCCAATCCGGTTTTTCGGCAATTACGTCCGAATCCCAACGCTCCTCTAGCCCCTCGACAACATCGCCTCCGATGCCTTTGTTGACGTATTCGATTCGTCGTTCAGGGTATTTTGCCGTAATGAGGTCAACTACTTTGCTGACATAACCGTTGCCGAGCGGCGCGTATTCATCGCGTCGACCACAGTCGGTAATGCTATCACCGATAAACAGGACTTTGTCGCCTGATTGAAAAAGCAAATCTGTCATAGTTTCACCAAAAGAGACGTGAGTAGGACTTGCGTCGCAATAGGAGGTCGCGATCGGGAGATTGCTCCTACCGAGATCCTAATCGGAAACATCCGCCGCGCAGCGGAAGCCGAAGTTACGGTAGGTCATACTCGGATGACACTCTTTGCGAGTCGCGACGCGTAGATAGGATCTGAGGTTGTTCCACGTTCCTCCGCGCACGGAGCGAATTTCACCCGTTTCGGGGCCCTTCGGATTCTTGACCGGCGAACGGCTGTAGTAGTCTTCTTCATACCAATCCGCGCACCACTCCCACACATTACCCGCAACATCGTAGAGGCCGTAACCATTGGGGGCGTAACTACCCACCGGCATCGTACTTCCGAGTCCAAGGTAGTTGGCATCCTTCCGTGAGAGTTCATCGCCCCACGGATAGCGTTTCCCGGCAAGCCCGCCTCTGGCGGCATATTCCCACTCCGCTTCGGTGGGCAGCCGCTTGCCTGCCCAACTGGCGTACGCGCTGGCGTCAAACCAACTGACGAATATCATCGGATGGTCATCGGCAAGTGAATACTTGAGGACATTGTTCCAGCGGTTGACGTCGAAATCATGACCACTCGCATCGACGAACTCCCGGAACTTTCCGACCGTGACCTGATAGTGATCCATGTAAAAGGCATCCAATTCCACCCTGTGAACCGTCGTGGCGTCAAAAATGTCGTCAAGGTGATCGCCCATCTCGAATCCGCCTGCCGGTATCAGCGCCATGTTATCCTTTGACATAAGTCCTCCTATGTGAGTAAAAGTGTCACCACGACTCTCAGGCGAGGTCACGGACGCAGCGGAACCCGACGCAGTAGCTATTGGCAGTTGGAGAGTCGTGATTGCGAGCGGCTACGCGAAGGGTTTTCGCATCGTGGCGCCACGAACCTCCTCGCGCCACTCTATAGAGCCCGTCAGCCGGACCTGTGGGGTTCTTCACGGGGGCATGAGCGTAATAGTCTTTATCATACCAATCCGCGCACCACTCCCACACATTTCCCGCCATGTCGTAGAGACCGTAACCGTTGGGATTATAGCATCCTACCAGGGAAGAGCCGTCCATTCCGGCGTATTTGGCGTTTTCCGATTCGATTTCATTTCCCCACGGATAACGTTGCCCGATCAGCCCCCCTCTGGCGGCGTATTCCCACTCCGCTTCGGAAGGCAAACGTTTGCCCGCCCAAGATGCATACGCCGCCGCGTCGCTCCAATTCACATAGACCATCGGGTGATCGTCGCTGGGAGAATACCTGGCAACATTGTCCCAGTTGTGGCGACTGTAATTATATCCTTCCTCGTCAACAATCTTTCGAGTGTAGTTGTACCCGCTCTCTTCTACAAACCGCTTGTATTGACCGACCGTGACCGGATACGCGTCCATGTAGAAACTGTCCAATTCGACTGTATGCGCCGGCAGGGCATCCTCTATATTGTCGAGATAGTCGCCCATCTCAAAGCTGCCGGCGGGTATCAGCGCCATGTTTTCGTGTGACACGGTTCCTCCTATTTAAGCCATCCACAATGCGCTTTCGTTCTCAAACGGGCGGCCAAGGCGCCAAACATGCTCCGCTTGGACGCGGCCCTCGCGGACGCCACTTCAAACTGTCATACGATTGATATGACAGATTCAACCAGGGCGTCTCGATCCGTTTTTCTCCCTCGTAGCGCGATGTCAACGCGGCTTCCAATACGCCGCTGACAAGCAACGTGCGTTCCACGGGATATTGCGGAACCCCGGTAAGGAACATCTCCTCGACATTGAGTCCCAAGTAACTGAAGTGCGCGTAAGGAATTCCTGACGGACCGCCGTGTCCCTGGGAGTAAACCCCGCAGGCTTGGATCTCGCCGTCCACTCTTGCCGCGTACGCCAGATGATTCACATACCCTCTCAGCATCAAGACGGCGCCCTTGAGCCCATCGGAATATTCCACGACAAACAGCGCCGGCGTGGCGCAGTTTTCCTCCATGCCGCCCGCCGGCTTGTCGTCAATACAAGCGCAAGCGGCTTCAGCCAACTCGCGAGAAAACAGACCCTCTTTTCCAGCTTGCCACACGCTATCACCCTCCAAGCAGGTGACCGCCTCCACTCCCGTCTCCCCGCCCACGCGCCGCTCGACCATGCACTGAAGAACCTCAAGCGTGTGAAACCCGTAGATGTCCAAACCGGAAAAACCGATGGCGATGGCTTCCTCTATCGGCGTCTCCGGTTCGTGTTCTAGCCACGGATCGCGCCAAGCCAGTGGCTGAGAAGAGCCTGCCATGAACGGCGCCCCAAGCGTTTTGGCGCGGTCGTACATCCACTTGGCATCATGCCAGTTGTAGGATAGGTGTTTGTCGTTGAAGATTGGGGCGGACCGACCGCTGGTCGCCATTACGCCGCATATCTGTTCCATGAAATACTTTCGCGGAAAGAGATGCTGCTCCTTTTCGTTCCAAGCGTAGTCTCCGTGTTCGCCAATCAGGAGCACTCCGTCAACTTCCAACTCATCCCCGCCGAGGCATAACGCTTTGACGATGCTGGGATAGATTGGCACGTCGTGTTCCTTGGCGATTTGACGACCAATATCTTCGTCGGAGAATTGGTCAATGTACATGGAGGCTACGTCTACGCGCGGCGCGAAGAAGCCCTCGTCCGTAGGGAAGCCTTTCAGGTACTTTGTCACGATTACGTCGGCGTGGAACAGCGCTTTGTACTCGGTGATGATTGCGGCTATTTTTTTGCGTTCTGGCATTTAGGCTTCACGGATTGCGACAAAATGTGCGAGACTTGGGTCAATCAAACACATCATTCAAGGGTTATTTCTCAATTCGGCAATTTGAGGTTCTCACGAACGGATTGGCGCACCCGAGTACAGATTCGCACCGCGTGCTGCGCATCCTCAATGGTCGTGGACTTTCCGGGATAGAGGAAATCCAATGCATGAGGAGCAAATGGCTTAAAATCATCCTCCCACTCATGCCAATCGGGGATGGTCGGCACAATCAAGCCCAATAGGCTTTTTAGATTATGCGTTTTTGAAAAAGGAACATCTGCCTCTTGAAGCCACGCCTTGAGATATTTTTCGATACACTCCTGCGCATGGAAGCAGATGCCATCATGAACCGGCGTAGTTGATTCATGAACTCGGAGCATGATAGTGTAATCGTCTTCAGCCTTCTGTATCCATTCCAGGGTCAACGGATTCATGCCGAACTTCTCCGATTTGACTGTTTTTGGGATAAATTCAACAGATTCATAAAGCGCCTCTCCTTTTTCGGTGATTTCGCGAAGAAACCAGTCATTGTAAGAAACACGGTAAGCAATCTCTTCCGGTGAACGCACCAACAAATCTGTATGGAACCGGTGAGGGATAGTGTCTAAAATTTGAACAGCTTGGCGGCGCGTCTCGGATTTCGGAATTGCCATCACGACCAACAGATCGACATCGGAATCCTCCGTAGGCGCGCCGTAAGCGTGAGAACCGAAGAGAATCACTTGCAGCGGCGCAAATTCACGCACGTGTCATCACACGTGGCTTGAATGTCTTGGCGCGTCACCATGTTCCTTGTCCTTTAAGCGTAGCGCTTGACGGCTGGCAGAAACCGTTACCGTTTGGTTCACCGGGATTTCGTAATGCTGTCGGGATCAGGAGAGGGATCGTCCCGAATCGGCTGTAACATTTAGATTTTGAAATCGTATGAAATATGCGTATACCTACAAGCCTTTTTGGTGGTTCAAGCGTCATTACACGTCAGAATCCCTATCGCACCAAGATTTTCTATCGCGGTATAATCTCTATTGTGCTCCGTATTCAGTCGGTCGATCTCACCTTACAAGAAATGTGGGCGGGGGAACTCTATCGCAGTCACTATCCGTTCTTTGCTCCCGCCCTACAAATATATTGGGCGTCTATGATGCGGGGCAAGATGCCCCGCCTACTGGTTGTGGCGCGCCGATCAATAGTTTGTAGTTTTTTCATGATGGTGTGAATGGGAATATGATATGTAATGTTATTCCACCGAACGGGATTAGTCAGAAACCGTGTGATTTCCTCAATGAAATGTCTCTTCCAAGCCCATGAGTGTGGAATATAACAACTGTACTCTCGTCGTGGGGATGGCATGTTGCTTAGCGTCTTCAATCAAGGGACCAAGACACGCACGGAATTCTGTCGTTTGACTTTTTTGTATGGCTTGGAGAGCGGAGTTTGTCGATTGGCTACTCGCCAGGGAAGATACCATCACCCTTTCAATCGCCTCTTTAGCGTCTCCTCGACACCACGTCTTGATATGAAATGGACCGAAATCGATTAAAGGAATTCCTTTCGCCGCAGCCAATGCGCTCAGCTCCCGGACCATTCCGACGTATTCCGTGGCAAGCAGTCTATTTGAAAAAACACCGGCATTATTCTGTCTTGACAGGGCGCCAAGCAATCCGGCGGGTGTCCAACCGACCATCTTTGACCATGTGGCGGATACGATATCATTGGAGGCTTCCGTAATGAGACCTGCACCTCGAAAGATATCCACTAAACTGCCGACACGGTCCGAGGATTGACCGTCCAGTTCGCCAAATAGCGTACCGCCATCAAGCGTCCATTTCACAACACCCGGCGCTGGACGCTCGCCGGCAACAACCGCCAATGCGCCAACAACTCGCTCCCGTCCGAATACGCCAGCCAATATCTCGTCTTTCAGCACACCATTTTGTAGTGAAGCGACAAACTCATGCACATGAATCTGTTCTGTAACCGCTAACGCCGCTTGTGTATCTTGGGCTTTCACGGCGTAGATTAGGATGTCACACTCCCGGAGTCTCTTCGTGTCGTCGGTTGCCTCAATCCGGACGGTGAATTCTTTTAACCCTGTAAGGCGGAGACCGTTTTCCCGGATGGTGTTGATATGGGTACCGGGACGACCGACAACCGTTACTTCGCATTCACCCGTTCGTGCGAGGAGGGCGGCGATGGTGCCACCGAGACCGCCGGGTCCAATAATCACCAGTTTTTTCATGATGGCTCCAAGCTATGTTTTCACTGCGGGTGAAACGGAACTATATGGTTAGATATTACGGCACGATCGCAAGAATTGGGATTCGTGCAGATTCACTCCATCGACAAAACGCTTCGCGCCACTTCCCCCTTGGCAAGCGCGTCAAAGGCGTCGTTTACCCCTTCCAGCGGATAGGTTCGCGAAACCAGCTCGTCCAACCTTAGTTTTCCTGCCTTGTATAAGCCAATCAACCGATGGAAGTCCACGTGAGTCCTCGCCGATCCGTAGTAACAACCGATAATTGACTTCTCCTGCAGAAGCATACGCGCGTCCATTGCGAGCGGTGTGTTCACGGGCGCATGCCCGACGAAAACTGTCACGCCGCGCTTGCGTGTGCATTCGATACTCTGAATAAACGGTTCACCCGACAATCCGATTGCCTCGAACGCGTAGTGTACGCCTGGGCCGCCGCTAATTTCCTGAATGCGTTCAACGGGATCTTCCTGCAAAGAGTTGATTGTGTGAGTTGCGCCAAATTGCCGCGCCATCTCCAGCTTGTTGTCGCGGATATCAACGGCGATAATCGGTTCGGCGCTCGCCAAGACCGCGCCTTGAATACAGTTCAAGCCTACCCCGCCGCACCCGAAAATTGCCACACTGCTTCCGGGCTCGACTTTGGCGGTGTTGATAACCGCTCCGACTCCCGTCATCACGCCGCACCCAATCAGCGCCGCTTGCGCGAAGGGGAAGTCTTTGTCGATTCGAACGATGGCATCTTGGGGAACAAGCGTAGAGGTGCTAAAGGTGCCCATACCGACGAATTTATTCATCGTATCGCCGCTCTTGGTGCGGGGCAAGCCGAATTCGTAAGGCGGCAGATCGCAGAGATTGGGAAAGCCTTTCTGGCACATCTCGCAGTGCCCGCATTGGCGTTTCCACGATAGAATGACGTGGTCGCCTACATTAATTCCGCTCACGTGCTCCCCGACCTCCTCAACGACGCCCGCGCCTTCGTGGCCCAAAATTGTTGGAATAACGTGCTGGGGCCAATCGCCTTTAATGACATGATAGTCCGAGTGGCAAACGCCTGCCGCTCTCAATCCGACCCTTATCATGTCGGGCCCAGTTTGGGGCAATTCAAATTCTTCGACTTTCAACGGTTTGTTGACTTCATAGAGCACTGCGCCTTTCATGAAACCCGCTCTCCTTACTGTTCAGAACATAAATTTATACTTTGGCGATGTAGGAGGGATCTCCCAATCCCGACAAGTCTTGATACCGGAACGGCGTTTCCTATACTCCGCGCTGTCAGAAATTGCGTCTTTTGTAGGAGCGATCTCCAGGTCGCGACCGGTGCGTTTCCCGTAGGATCAAACGAGTGGATAACGAGTGCGATAGAGATCCCATCTCCCGATCGCGACCTGCATTCCCCGTAGGATCAAACGAGTGGATAACGAGTGCGATAGAGATCCCGTCTCCCGATCGCGACATGTGTTCTCCGTAGGTGCGGTTTCCAACCGCACCTACCACCAGACGCTTGAAAATACGCAATTTTTAGCAGCGCGGAGTATAAGTTCCACAAATATCATTCATTAAAATTTCACTTATCTTCCACATTATCGAGTGCCTAAAAGTTTTATTTCTCAGGGGGCAGTATCTCGCATCATAATTGACAGAAATGAGGTTGATGGTGGAAGAGCAAAAACCGGTCAATCAATGGGACTCACGGTAGTACCTTGGTGATTTTTGCTCGTTCGTGGAAATATACCCCATGATCTAGTAAGTGAAAATTCGAGATTATACAAGTCTATTATGCGGAAGATGAGCCTAAACTCAAGGGATGGTCAACTTCACCGAGTTGGCAAGCACTCTATGACTCCATTTCTCGCCACTTTCCAATTCGCATGTGATGTCAAACCAGAAGTCTATGACATGATGCCCGGCATGTAAAGGCGCAAGCGTTCCAACAAAGGAAAACGACTCGCCAGGCGGAACCGTCACATGCCTGACCGTATCAGACAAGAATAAGGACTCACGAAAGGTTGTCCAGTTAACGAACGTATGAGAAGTTGTCCAGTTTTCGGTGTTTATTTCTAATTCAGTGTTTATTTCTATTGGTGCATTGTTTGAGACGAGTACGCCACCCCATGTCCTCTTGACACAATGAAGTATGACATTCTCGTCCGAAATATTGTGTGTTGACACCTTAAATCTTGGTCGCTGGGTAGCACGGTGTGTCTTGGTCAGCGGTTTTACCCTAACGTGGACGGGCGCATCTTCCAATGTGGTTTGAAGTGTCGCGTCCACGTGCGCGACTGATTGAAATCGACGCTTGAGATGTCGGGGCACCTCGGGGGCAATCGCTTGAGTATTATTTGGGTACTCTTTCGCGAGTTGGTTCAGAACCTCTATTGCGCCTTCATTGTCGCCGCGTTTCAGTTTGACCTCAATGAGTTCGCGGAGAATGAATGCGCCCGAATTGGGACTCCTCTCTCGGTAGGCATCGTTTGAAGCATAGGTGCGATACGCGGCTTGCAACGCATGCTCCGCCTCTATGAATTCGCCTCTCGTGTCCTGAAGAACTTGAGCATAGCGCGCCGCAAGAAGTGGAGCGCTGCGGTAAATCCACCGTTTCTCGCGAAGCGCGTTTTCGCACATATTGAACATATCGTTTTGGTTGCCAGAATCGTGTAATAGGAGATTCCTGAGCGCTACGTCAACTTCCACGCGCATGGCGACATCCGCGTGATAGAGATAATCGAACATTCTCGGGAGGAATTCTGGCAATGGAGCATATCCGAGCGAACGCAACGCACGACTCACAACACCACTGTCGTGGTGGGCAAGTGCACGATCCAGGTGTTTTTTTCGCGCATCCTGCGTGGGAAAGGCATCCTCCACCTCACTTAACAGCGCCAGAAAGGCAACAGACCTTATCCTTCCGGATTCATGAGTAGACAACGCTTCAATCTGGTTCCAAATCTCACGGGGCACCAGGTTTTTCATGGCGGAACAGCCGGAACAGATTAGGGCGATCGTGTTATCGGGGGTATTTGGGACCGACAGCATCCTCATTAGGAGCTGTGTTGATTGCGGCGAGTTTATTCTCAATAGCCCTTCGACGGCCTGAACATGCTTATACGACTTGACACCGACGTTCTCAAGACCTACTATGAAATCTCTCCAGTAGGGAATGAGCCGCGCATTTTTTTGATAGGCTAAACTGGCGATTGCCAAATCTCGGACTTTGTCTTCCCGTGTAGTTTTGGCAAGATCTACAAGGGCGTCAAGTGTTAGGTCGTCGTGCTGCCGGCGCTGGAAGCTATACCACGGTATACCCGTGCCGCACATCAGATTTTCCGGGATTGCTGCTATGAGTTCCAATATCTCGGCTTTCCTTTCAGCCAGTGGGTCGTCCGCGTTCAAAGTTACGGCGGCCAGAAGTAGGGCGGTTATGATGAAGATTGTTTTCATGGTGTCCACCATTAGGTTTCAAGATTGGTCCTTTCCCGTAGAAACCCCTTAGGAGTCGCCGGGTTTCATGAATTCCATAATTTGGAGTTTATCTTTCGCATTATCGAGTGCCTAAAAGTTTTATTTCTCAGGTGGCAGTATCCCGCATCATAATTGACAGAAAATGAAACTGATGATGGAAGGACAAAACCGGTCAATCAATCGGACTCACGGTAATACCTTGGTGATTGTTGCTCGTTCGTGGAGATATACCCCAAGATTTTGTATGTGACAATTCGAGATTACACAAGTCTGTTATGCGAATGGTAAGCGTCCAGAACATAAATTTATATTTTGGCGCTGTAGGAGGGATTTCCAAATCCCGAAATCCTAATGAATGATATTTGTGGAACTTAGGAACCGTTGTTCCGGTGTCGCGACTTGTTGGGATCAGGAGATCCCTCCTACAGTGGGTTTGCCGTGCGCGTCTAATTCGCGGCGCGGGAACCGGGCAAGGGTTCGAGGACTCTTGTATAGCTTCCGTCGTCTTCCACGCGATACACGGCGGCGGCGATGTAAAACGCCATGAGCGGTTCGTTTGTATGGTTGATAAGCGTGTGTCCGGGATTGCATGGAGCAACCTGTATCGCCATGCCGGGCTTATGGATGACCACCTCGTCGCCCACTACGTGAATGCCCTCCCCCTTCAACATATACCAAATCTCATCCTTATCGGTCGTGTGCGGGTGACTGTCGGATGTCTGCATCGGATCCATCACGACCACGAGAATGGCATGACGCTGCACCATGCGATTCTTTTTGTCGTGGATTAGCTCATTTGGAGTTCCGGCAAAAACGGCGCGGTCAAGAAATTTCCAGTGCCCTATGCCCATCGGGTTCTCGCGGTAGTCGCTAATCAAGGTTGTTTTGGCTTCCACTTCCGCCCCCTTCGGAACGGCCTCCACCACGATAATAAGTTCCAAGCGCTTGTCCCCGTTGTTAATGAAGGTGTGCTTTACGTCCGGCGGCACGTAAATGCCGTTTCCTTCCCGAATCGGACGTTCTCCATCCTCGGTGATGAGGCTTCCTTCGCCATCAACGACAAAGAAGGTCTCCTGAATCTCCTCGTTGATATGCGGCACCGACGAAACGCCGGGTTCCAAGTAAGCCCGTGCGAAACTCTTTATATTCCGCATCACCGCGCCATCTACCCCCGGGTTTTCCGGATCCTCTCTGGTAAATATGACGCGCTGAATCATGTTTCCGTGAGTCAGTGAGGATGGACAATCTAGCCAATGTCTTGCGCACTTCATCGTCTCGCTCCCAGTTTTGGAAAATTCGGTTTTGGGGATGGAAAAGTAATGGTATTAATTGCGACGCTGTCGATACCGCCTTTTCTGCCGCGCCTCTGACAAGCGGTTGGCAATCAATCCCCGTTCACCCCCGGCAGTGTCTCGAGCCCCCGGGTGTAGCTGCCATCGTCTTCGACGCGATAGACGGCCGCCGCAATATAGAACGCCATCAGGGGCTCTTCCGTATGGTTGATGAGTGAATGTCCCGGATCGCACGGAGCGACTTGTATCGCCATGCCGGGTTTGTGTATGACAACCTCGTCACCGACAACGTGAACACCCTCTCCCTTCAACATATACCATATCTCATCTTTGTCGGTTATATGACCGTGGCTGTCGGAGGTCTGCATCGGATCCATGAGCACCACAAGAATCGCATGTCGTTGCACCATACGATTTTTCTTGTCGTGGATTAGTTCATACGGGGATCCGGAAAAAACGTCGTGAACGATATGTTTCCAGTGACCCATGCCGAGATTGCTCTCGCGGTAGTTCTTGATATTTGCAGTTTTGCTCTCGACTTCCGCCCCATCCGGGATTGTTTCCACCACAATCAGGAATTCGAGAGGCGTGTCACCATTGTTCACAAAAGTGTGTTCAACCCCGGGCGGCACGTAGATGCCATCCCCGTCGCGGATGGATCGTTCATGTCCGTCGGCAATCAGCGTTCCCGCGCCGTCGATCACGAAGAACGTCTCTTGAATCCCCTCATTGACGTGCGGCACCGACGAAACGCCAGGCTCTAAGTACGCTCTGGCGAAACTGTCTATTACCCGCATGATAGCGCCTTCCTTGTGCGGGTTTTTCGGGTCCTCTCTGGTAAAGATTACACGCTGAATCATGTTTCCATGCGTCAATGAAGATGGACAATCCAACCAATGTCGGGCACATTTCATAGTTTCATTCCTTCCCGCAAGTGATATTCTTGAGAAATGCAATGGCAGGCAAATTAAACTTTGCGCTGCCGAGAATTGCGTGTTTTCAAGCATCTAGTCCGTAGGTGCGGTTTCCAACCGCACCTGCCGTGAACGCACGTCGCGACCTGGAGATCGCTCCTACAAAAAGACGCAGTTTCTAACAGCATGGAGTATAAACTTAGTCGTCAGCTACCTTATGCCACACGACCTCGAATTTGTCATTCGGCGCGAAACCGAGTATCCGCTTGGCTTTGGCGTTCGAGAACTTGCCGTGCGGAATGTCGGTGGATATGTAGAACACTTCGTTCTTTGACGGAAGATCCTTCAAGTCAACCGCAAGCCCCAAGCGGCATGCCTCCGCGGCGTCGCGCACCGACACGACAAAAGGTGTCACGTCTCGTCCGGGGAAGAAACGCGGATGCTCCGGATTCTTCAGACCGCAAAACAGCAAGCACATCACATGGACATCGTGATTCTCCGTGAATACCTTGCATATCTCCTGACCTAAGGATTTGCTCACAGAGTATGGGTTGTCACCTCCGATTAAATCCACGCCGGAATGCGGGGAAATATCCTCCGTTAGCATGAAGTCGAAGTTGTCGTAGGTGGGTCCCGTAAGTATGGCATGGGGGCCCGTGTTAATCACCCTCTTGATGCCATTCGTTACCGCCGCCCTCATTATATGATAGCTTCCAAGCGTGTTCACATCAAAAGCAATCCTGCGGTGTTCCCGCAAAACGGAACAGTTGACAATGGCGTCCATTCCTTCCGCCGCTTCCATCACCTGAGTCATGGATGCCAAGTCAACATAGCGAAATTCGTGCGCGGTATCGGCCGGAGGATTGACATCCGTCACCCTCAACGTATGGTAGGGTTCAAGGGCTTTTACCACGAAAGGCCCCAGATTGCCGGTTCCGCCTAGAATCAACACATTCATCGTCTATTCCCTGAACCGATACTTAGGGTCGAAACCTATTTCGCTTCTAGCCCTTCTGGCTGGCGGATAATCGCCCTCCGGCGCGTCGGCTTCAATGTGAAAAACCGACCAGCCTCGGTTGAGACCGGGGATCTTTTCACCCAAAGCGCATTCAAACGCGTGAACGAGATCGGTTATCTCAATCCAAGCGGGGTTGTAGGGTTTGTCTTTGACATCATCGACTCTGACAATTTTCCCATACCTCAAGCAGGTTATCTGAATCTGCGCCGTCCTCGCAAATTCTTTGCAAGTAAACTCCCCCAAATGCTTTCCCAGCACATACGGGTCGGTAGACGGGAGCGGCCTCCAGTTTTCATTGACGGTCAGGTCGTCGTCGTATTTTTCGAACAACTTGAGCGTGCTGCCGTAGACCGCTTTTTTCACTTTTTCTTCTACCGCCGCCCACAATAAATTGTAAGTGCATCTCGTCAAGAAGTCTATCGTCAGATTGTCCGAGTCCAACGAATCGTTTGAATAGTCCGGCGGAAGTTCCGCGAGATGAATGACGCTATCCATGCCTCTGACCAACGCATTGGTCCCTTCATCGTGCCCCAAATCGTTCCTAACGAACTCGAAATCGGTCTTGACATCTACAATGTCGGTCAAACGGATTTGATGATTTTCACTCAGGCGTACGGCAAGCGCTTGAGCCAACTCGCTCGCGGCTCCGGTGATAAGGATATTCATAGGTTATTTCCTCTCGCGATCCGACAATTCTAATGATTTTCTACATTGCCACCCTGTCGGTTGGGTAAGAGTGTGTGGTTATGATAACTTTACCGACTCATGCTGTCAAGCGTTAAATCGGGCAAGGGGACAGATTGAGCCTCACTGTAGCTGCCTTACTCATCGCGCGTTGACCGGCCCCTCTCTCGATCGCGACATGCCTACCCGGTAGGAGCGATCTCCTGATCGCGACATGCGTACCCGGTAGGTGCGGTTTCCAACCGCACCGATGCTCCAACATTTGTAGGAGCGATTTCCAAGGCGCGCCCTGCACTCTCGCTGTAGGAGCGATCTCCAGGTCGCGACATGCGTACCCGGTAGGTGCGGTTTCCAACCGCACCGATTCGCCAACATTTGTAGGAGTAATCTCCCGATCGCGACCCCTGTGCGAAGAAACTCCGATTCCCAATCTGCCGGTGCTAAGTAGATCCTGTTGGAAACAATTATCACTGGGAAAGAAAGCGCAATAGTACCCAACGCAAGGTATACCTACTACCTTTTTCACGTCCGAAAAAAGAAATCCTCGGCGGTCTTCCGAAGAATTCGCTCTTTATCGGCGGCGGAGAGGAAATCCAACCGATCTCGAATTAACCCGATGCTATCCTCGTACGCGTGATCAACCACTTGAAACGGACAATCACTCGCCCACATCAGTCTTTCCGGACCGAAGGCGTCATAAACGCGGCGGATGAGGGGCGCGAGATCGGCATACGGCGGCGCCTTTCTACCGAGCGCATAAAAAGCTGAAATCTTCACCATCACATTGGCATGTTTCGCCATCGCGCACAGGCTGTCGACGTGAGCCTCATTTATCGGTTCCGCCGCGCCGATTCGAGCGAGGTGGTCAATGATGACAGGCGTGTCGGGGAATTGCGAACAGCGTCTGTCCAGAGACAGCAACGCCACCGGATTGATTAGGGGGCATATAGCCAGGTTATGCCTGGCGCCTGCCGAGAACATCCGCTCAATGCCTGTTCCATCCAGCGCCCCTTCATCCCTCACATACAGTCGAAAGCCGCGAACTCCTCGGTCCGCTAATCTACGCATGTCTTCATCGGGGTGTGCGTCGTTCCAGTCAACAATGGCAATTCCCGAAAAAACGTCGGGAGACTTTTCCATCACGTCAAGCATGTACGAATTGTCGAAGCCGTAGTAGCTCATTTGGATAAGCACGATTCGATTGACGCCCGATGGTTGCGCGTGCGCGAGAATGTCCTCGGGGTAGAAAGTCTCCGGCTGCATGTCGCTTTTCGTATAGGACTCGGCGAGCGGGTAAGACCTTAGGTCGTCCGTCCATACGTGAACATGCGCGTCGATGTATTCCATCTCGATTTTCATCTCCTTAAACAAATACTGTGAGAATCATCTTCAGCCACACAAACGCGCTAGAAAATCTTCCCAACAAGGCGTAAAACACCAGCAATTCTCATTTTGGAACCAGGATTCTATGAAGCCAAGTTGTCTTTGAGATTTTCGCTCCAAAGGATTATCATGTTGATAGTAGGACTTAGTGGACTTGCGAAATCCGACGTATTTTAGCCCCAGCGGGGCGACAGGTTTGTAGAAACGTGAAGACACCACACTCCAAAGCCCCAGAGGGGCGACAGGTGTAAGCGTTAAATTCTCACAAAACCATACAATATTGCCCCAAAAATGACAACATAGGAACTTGCGACCTGCTGTTCCAATAGGATCCGGTAGAATCAATCACTTGATAAATTCAAAATGAGAATTGCTGGTAAAACACAAGGATGCGAGGATTAAAGACGCTCTATGCGGAAGGCGTCATTCGATATAGAACGAAATTCTGTACGCTTTCGCGGATGACCGACGGTCGAAAAACCTTCAGTCTTGTAAGGTCATATTTCACTCGGATATCTTCGGGGTAAACGTGACCCGAGATTATCAGAATATCTTCGGATCTCTCGTTACAGAACCGCCGTATCTCTTGTAACACGTCCTCCGTCGGCAAGTATGCCGTGCTGGCGTATCTCTCATCCCAAGAGATAAAGGAGCCGAATCGTCCAGGGCGCGGATAGTAGAACCGATCCGTCTCCAAGTATCCCAGAATCTCCAGCGACACGTCACTGCGAACCTCGGGAGCGATGATCATGTGGTCCAGCTCGGCTTCCTTGATATACCGAGCCACTGCCTTGCCCTCTGAAAACGGGTGTTTGACATCCAAACTCGCCGCGGCGATACCGCCTACCAACTGGATGGCCAGAAGTATTATCAACACGCAATTTAGGCTTCTGTCTGCCGAAAGGCTTAGCTGATTAAAGCGTCTCCGGACGTGTTCATGTCCTGCCGGTTTACGCGGCGCGAGATCGTCACAGTAACGAGATATCCATACGGTGGCAAGAAAAAGGATGAATAGGTAGCCCCAATGCCGTATGAATCCGAAATAGGATGCAAAGAAAGCCAGTATGCCGAGAGTCCCAATCAGGTACATCACGAGCGCCGCCGGCTTTCTCCATAGGAAGATTACGGCGAAGAGCAGGATTAGGACTGCCAAAGCGATCTTCACGCCATAAGCGCCGGGAATCTTGTCAAGAAGGTACGTGTTCCAAAATCGCAAGGTGAACTCGGGTATCGGGAAAAACGTTTTCGGGAGAATGGTCACGGCATCCAGGAACCTTCCCAAGTCGGAAACGCCTCTTGTCAGATCGCTCCACGCAAAGCGTCCAATCGTAGACGGTTTTAACTGGATAATCGACGTGAGAATCCCAAAGGTGATTAGCGAAAATCCTACCCGGGTGTCCCGTTTATTCGGACGACTCTGTGTGAAAATCAGTTCCCAAGCCAGACCGACCGCAATGGCGATGACAACAATCAAAGCGACGATGTTGGTGTGAGCTAACAAGAGTAGAATGAATCCGAGCAGCGGGAATCGGGCTTTCCAGTCTTTGAATAGGGCACAGAAAACGAAGAGTAGCAGCGCTCCCAACGCATAATTCCGACAAATTATGGCGTATTCATAGAAAACCAGATATCCGAACAGGAACAGCGCTTTGTGTAATCTCGTGAACGGCGCGAACCTTACAAAAACGTAGACACTTGTACCCGCGATGATGAGATGAAACGGTTGCATGATGACGGGCGACCGAGTAATCTGACTTAGGTAGTAAAGGCAAAGATGCCACAGTCCCGGATGACCGTCGCCTCTGTTCAGGTGGTACAAAACTTCAATTGGCGAAGCGCTGTCCCTGGCAATCAACCACGCCTGTATCTCGTCCCGCCACATCTCATGATGCCATGCGACGAACCCGCCGAGGATGATAAAAATCCCCGTCAATGTCGCCGCAAAGGCATTATCAGAAAGCTGAAATTTACTCTTATTTGTGGAAACCGTTTCAGGATCATTCACTATGGGAACGCGGATGAACGCGGATTGACGCGGATTAGAAAATTCTTGTCATTGCAGTTCAGCGGTTTATTTTCTGCATGGATAGCGCTATTGGGGCGTTTTGGCAGTTACGCATTGGAATCAAGTTAAGGGAGTTCGTCCGCCCCCCACACCGTAGGTGCGGTTTCCAACCGCACCTGCCGTGAACGCACGTCGCGACCTGGAGATCGCTCCTGCAAAAAGACGCAGTTTCTAACAGCATGGAGTATATGTCGCTTAGATTCCGGGAAGAAACCGAGTTTTGAGGAAAAAACTCGGTTTCGATTGGAATTCCAACGCGCAATCTCGCGAGATGCTTGAAACTCGGAGGGCGCTCATTGATTGAGGCTCAAAGCGCGACAACCTCGCCCGTGCGAACCGATTCGTCTGCCGCGAGGACGATGCGAAGACTGTTGACGGCGTCGCTCATGTGATCGGTCACGTCCATGTCTTCACGAATTGCTTTTAGGAAATAAGCTTGTTCGCGATCGCACAGCGCTTGGTGATCAGGTTCGTCCGTCGTGTCGATAATCTCGTCCGCCCGGAGCGGATTGCCGTTTTCATCAAGCGCGGCATGATGCACGAGAAGCCTGTTGGTTTTTGTATGTGAATCAATGTCGGATGAATCGGCGTCATCCCCATCCGCGGCTTTGACGATGCTGACGCACCCCTTGGGCCCCGATACATCTTTGACAAAAAACGCCTCCTCGCTAATCATGGGCCCCCAAGCGGCTTCGTACCACCCGACAGATCCATCGTCGAATATGACCTGAAGCTGACCGTAGTTGTACATGTCGGGTTTGACTTCCTCCGTCAGCCTGGCGCCGATGGCGTGCACTTTTACCGGCTGCGCGCCGGTCATCTGGCACATGACATCGACGTAATGCACGCCGCAGTCCACGATGGGCGAGAAACTGTCCATCAAGCGCTTATGCCATTCCCACTCTTCCCCCGTGCTTTGTTGATTGAGATTCATGCGCATCACAAGCGGTTTGCCGAGTGTCTGCGCCTTCTCTATGAACAGCGTCCACGAGGGATGCTGTCGCAAAATGTATCCCACGACCACTTTCTTGCCCAACCTCAGCGCTGTCTGCTTCACGGATTCGGCTTGTTCGACGGTTAGCGCGATGGGCTTCTCGACGAAGACATGGGCTCCCGATTCCAAGGATTTCAGCGCAAACTCCGCGTGAGTGTCGGGGAGCGTGCTAATCGAGACGGCATCGGGCTTCGTGGCGTCCAAAGCCGTGTAGAAGTTGTCGAACTGTTCCAGCCCCCCCAATTCGTCGGACAACTTGCCGCGCGTCTCCGGTCCACGGCTGACCGCGCCGACTATCTCAAACCCATCCAGTGTATGATATGCGCGGGCGTGCGACGCTCCCATGTTGCCGCATCCCACGACAAGCACGCGTATAGTATCGCTCATGAGTACCTCCCTAGCCTATATTCAGTTGACAAATTCTTGTCGCAGTTTTCAGATTAATCTTTGGCTGACGCCAAATGTAGGTATTGTTTGTCGGCGCGTCGATTCACGTGACTTAAACCCGCCGGATTAGAGCGGCAGATTGATTGAAGGCGTGCCGTCACTGTGTTCTTCCGCCCATGCCTTCAACGGAACATCGTCCCAATCTCTGGGAATCCAGTATTGTGACGATGGGTGAAAATCGGCGTCATCGCCCAGCGGATTTTTGCCGGTGCTCAGTTCACCCAACAACTGACGGCGAATCGGCGAACTATTGGCAATTAGATCGGGATCTTGCCGAACGTAGTCGGCGGGACGCATCCACCGGTAGTGATAGCCGACGTGCATGACTTTGCGCGTCTTGTTCGACAGGTTTGGGCCCACGCAGTGCCATGTGGCGGTGCGCCAAAGCACGGCGGCGCCCGGCGCTAACTTGAGTTCAACCGCTTCGTTGGTATCCACGTCCCGATCCGAATCTCGCAACTCCTGCGGCGGACGTTTGTGACTGCCGGGCAACATCCAAAGGTTCCCGCAGTTGGATTCGCTTAGATCCGAAAGCACGTAGAAGACTTTGACCTCCATGAAGGGAAGCCGTCCGTCAAGCGAAGGCGCTTCAAACAGATAGTCGCCTGCCAGATCCGGATGCCACAGAACATTTCGATAGCCTTTTTGGTGGTCCTCGCCGTTCCCTTTGCCCACATCTCCAGCCTTGAGGTCGCGCGGGTATGGCGGACGGTAGTCCAGATGCGAGGTTCGTATCTGTATGTTCCAGCCGATGGCATCAACGACCAATGGCAGCATTCTCGGATGATCGATCAGGTCGAGAAACGCCGTGTCGTGGGCAAGCGCATTTCGGATGGCGAAGGGTTCATCGGGTTTCAAGCCTTTGGTCTCCTGAATCCTTGCCGCCACAGCGTCCGCCGCCGTAAGCAACCTCTCTAACTCTCCCTTGGTCAGAAAGTTCTCAAGGATGATAAATCCCTTCTCCCCAAAGTCCTTCTCTTGTTGCTCCGTCATTGCTATGGACATGGTTTCTCCTTATCGCTGTAGGGAATAACGATCGTTATTCCCTACGAACACCAAGAGAGGCTACGATATGGCTTTGCCATCACTATTCAAACGAGCTCTTAAGAATTGGTTCTGTCTTACGCTACAAAGTCCTTGATTGACGCTTATGTCTGTGGTATTCTGCTTATACTAATTCCGAATCTATGTGTTACAAGAACCGGCAGTTTGTAGTTGCTCAATTCATTGAGCGCCTCCGATTGATTGTAACATTTAGATTTTGAATTCGTATAAGTTGACGCTTCTGAGCGCCTATCCCCCATTTTGCGGAGTTTAAAAATATGGCACGTTTAAGAAACAAAGTCGCTATTGTCACGGCGGCGGCACAAGGCATCGGCAACGCAACCGTAAAACGATTCGCTCGAGAAGGAGCGACCGTCTATGCCTGTGACATACAAGAAAACAAAATCAAACAACTGAAAGCGGAAGTCGGAGATTCGGTAATCCCCGTCACCCTTGATGTAACCGACATATCGGCGGTTCAGGCATTCGCCAAGCGAGTGGTGCAAGAACAGAAAACTATTGATGTGCTATTCAACTGCGTGGGGTACGTTCCCGAAGGCACGATTCACGAGTGTGATGACGATCAGTGGCAGAAGGCGATCGACATCAACACAAAATCTGTTCACAATATGTGCAAAGCGTTCATTCCGAGAATGGACGCCAAAAATCCGGATGGGGATAAATGTATCGTGAACACCGCTTCCGTGGCGTCGAGCGTGCTTGCAACCGCGAATCGATACCTGTATATGGTGACCAAAGGAGCGGTTATCGCTCTGACCAAATCACTCGCGCACGATCACGCCCAACTCGGTTTCCGAATCAATTGCGTTTGTCCGGGCACGGTGAACACCGAATCCTGGCGACATGAACGGGCAACCACCCCTGAACTGCGCGAAGCGTTTGAAGCCCGGCAAGCCATGGGACGCGTCGCCGCGCCGGAGGAAATTGCCGACTTGGTACTGTACATCGCCGCAGAAGCGACGTACACAACCGGCGAAGAATTCATCATTGATGGCGGCTGGCGAAATTGTGCGGGCGGAATTGGAACGGCGAGCCATGAAGATCTCCGTCGTTACCTTTGACTGCGTGCGCCGCGCCAAAACCTATTCGGAACGTTCTCGCCTCAATCACACGAATTGACGTTCTTTTTGGGCGAACGCCACGCCTTTGCCGCGAACAATGTCCTCTCGCCCCCATGTGTGAATAATGTTTCCGATAGCGGCGTTCTCGCCGAGCATGTCTTGCGCGTCCTCACTCGTGAACCAGCCGCAACGAGTATTTCCCTTGGTCAGGGCATCAAAACATCCGTTTTCATCCGGGTAGCCGTAGACTCGGCATAATCCGTTTTTTTCCTCAAAATCCGTGATGTAGGACATCCACGGAACATCGACACCGAGTTGTTCTTGGGTGAACGCCTGCATGGACGCGATGCGGGAACCAACGTCCCAACCAATTTCGTCCTCCTCCCAACTTTTTCCACCGGGCAACTGCCACGCCTGAGTATCATGGTCATAATGGAGAAAGAAAGTTGATTCTCCCGACGATTCGCGCTCGACAAGGAGCCGCGTCGTCGTCAAGGGAGCGTCGGAATGAAGGGCTAACAGGCGTTTGCCCGCGTCACTCAAGGAACGATACGCCGCCTCGTTATAGCGGTAATGCCCGGCGGCCGGCGGAGCATTCACGGCACAGTATTTGTGGAAAATACCGCTTCGGAACTTGCGTCCGGCGCCGCCCGGCGCCCAATGCCAAGTGTACATATTCAGGAGTAGCAGATCACCGGCTTTTAATTCCGGATCGACGAACTCCGGTAATTTGTCCCTGTCGGGAGGTATCACATCCAGTATCTTGGCATCGGGGTCGATAACCTGATGCAGCTCATGAGATTTGGGAGAAACCAGGAGTGGTCCGTGTTCGGCGTCGAAATCGGTCAGGGGAACAATCGCAAACAACCAATTCATCGATGAGCCGACCGGTCGCCAGCGTTTGTAGTCGTTATGCGCATTGGATCCCTTGTCGCCGGGCGTGCGCACGTAGGCGACGAAGGCGGCAAGGTGTGCCTGTTCGCCCAATAAACTCTCAATACAATTTACGATTGTGGGGTGTTCGGCAATCGGCGCCAATCCGGGATCTGCGCTCATCGTGTTGCCGCTGACGGTGTACTTGCCGGGCTCCGGGTATTCGAGCGATGGCGCGAAGGAGTTGCATTCGGCTTGCTCCTCGGCAATTCGACGCAACGTTGCCGTCTCGTCCGGGGGCAAAACATTCCGAACGATGAGAAAGCCGTTCTCGCGATAGTCAGAGATTTGTGCGTCGCTGAGGACGCTTGCTTGAATCATAGTTTCAATCCGTTGGTTGGTTCGTTTACAGAGTATGCGATTGCATGCGCTGTTGCAGCCGCCCCATTCCCGAGATTCGCTCGGTTATATCTTCCCCAACGCTTTGAGAACGCGGCCGGGCGACATTGGCAATTCTTGCATCCGAACCCCCACCGCTCGGTAGATGGCATTGGCAATGGCGGCGGGCGGAGCGACAATCGGCGTTTCGCCAACCCCCCTCACGCCGTAAGGATGGCCGGGATTCGGCACTTCGACGATCACGGCGTCGATCATCGGCAAATCATAGCTCGTCGGTATGCGGTAGTCAAGGAAACTGGCGTTGGTCATCTCGCCATCATCGTTGTAGATGTACTCCTCGTTCAGCGCCCAGCCGATTCCTTGAACGGCTCCGCCCTGCATCTGCCCTTCGACATAGCTGGGGTGAATCGCCCTTCCGGCGTCTTGGGATGTCGTGTAACGCAGGATTTCCACCTTGCCGGTGTCGGGATCGACCTCGACATCAACGACGTGCGTGCCAATCGAGGGACCAGGTTGCGTCGGATCGGCGGAAGCGCGCCCGACGACGGGACCACCGGTTTCATCAAGTTTCCCCGCCAACCCCTTGAAGTCGATCTCCTCACTCTTGCCATTGACGCATCGGAACAAGCCGTCGGAGAACTCGACCTCTTCCGCATCGACGTCCCATAGTTTCGCGGCGCGTTCAATCATCTGATCTTTCACGTCTTGCGCGGCATTGTAAGCGGCGTATCCGGTGGCAAAGGCGGTGCGGCTGCCTCCCGTGACATCGGTGTAACCGACCGAATCGGTGTCAACCACCGTCGGCGTCACCGACTCCGCGGGAATGCCCAACACCTCCGCCGCTTGCATGGCGATGGCGGCGCGCGTACCGCCGATGTCCGTGGAGCCTTCGACAAGGCTAATCGTTCCATCGGGATTCACGTTGATGGATACGCTCGATTTAAGACCGAAATTGGGCCAAAAACCGGAAGCGACACCCCGCCCCCTGTTCTTTCCTTCCAGCGGCGCCGAATAGTGGGGATGTTCCTTTGCGGCTTCGACCGTTTCGACGAAACCGACGCGGGGTAACGGAGGACCATCCACGCGCGTGTCTCCCTCTTTGGCGCTATTGAGAATACGAAATTCCAGCGGATCCATCCCAATCTTCTCGCAGATTTCGTCGATTATGGTTTCAACCGCAAACGCCGCATTGGTCGCCCCCGGGGCGCGATAGGCGGATGTCTTGGGTTTGTTGACGACGACATCGTACCCGTCGACAAGCGCGTTTTCGATTTTGTAACAGGAGTAGATGCACATCGCCCCGGCGCCCACGGGGGATCCGGGATACGCGCCCGCTTCATACGCCAGATAACCTTCCGCCGCCGTGATACGTCCCTCGTTGTTCGCGCCGATCTTCACGCGCACGTAGGAGCCGGGTGTCGGTCCGGTGCCTTCAAAGACATCCGCCCGATTCATCAGCGCCTTCACCGGGCGTCCGGTTTTCATCGACAGCATCGCCGCGATGGGCTTGATGTAAACTTGTATCTTGCCGCCAAAGCCGCCGCCGATCTCCATCGGTACGACCTTGATTTTCGAGACGGGTATCTGCAGGATTGACGAGACTTGTTGACGGACGGCGAAAGCGCCCTGCGTGCTGCACCAGATCGTCAGTTGCCCGTCGGGGTTGTGCAGCGCGGTTGCGTTGTGGGGCTCGATGTAACCTTGATGCACCGTCTGCGTCGTGAACTCGCGCTCAATCACGATGTCCGCTTCGGCGAAGCCACCCTCAAGGTTGCCCTTCTTGTGTTGAAAATGGCTGGCGACGTTGCTCGGATTCTCGGACTTCTTCCCCATCTCATCGGTTCTCAAATCTTCATGGAGAAGCGGCGCATCGGATTTCATCGCTTCGCGCACATCGACGACCGGCGGCAGGACTTCGTATTCCACGTCAATGAGTTCGAGCGCCTCTTCGGCAATATGCGCGTTGAGCGCCGCAACCGCCGCCACCTGGTGTCCCTTGTAAAGCGCTTTCTCGCCTGCCAACACGTTGTCTTGGAGATCTTTCAGACGCACGGCGCCCTCTCCGAGATCGGCTATGGTGTCTCCGACTACGGGGAAATCTTTCGCGGTCACCACCGCCTTCACGCCGGGGTAGGCTTCCGCTCGACTGGTATCGATTGATATTATTCGGGCATGGGCGTGCGGGCTTCGCAACACTCTGCCGTGCAGCAAATCTGCCGCCTGAAAATCCGCCCCGTAGAGGGCGCGACCGGTTACCTTGTCAACCCCGTCATGTCGGATGGGACGGGTGCCGACAACTTTGTACTCTTTCTTGTCTGCCATTTTTCACTTACCTCCGGGAAGATATCGTTTTGGACCGCATCAAGATTCGAGGAACTAAAATTATCACAGCAAGTATAGCGTTATGAACAGTCTGTATACCAACAACGAACTTCGTGCAGAATATCAATTCATCCTAATCGAAAAGAGTATTCTTGTCAAGCGAAAAATGCCGGGATAGCGTGCGCGTGGCGGCTAGGAGGGAGCGGAACGCCGGAGAGAAGGATGGAAGTAACGCAGATTGGCGCGGTCTTCAACATGGGAGAGGCAATCAGGAGTGTGACGATTGTCTGTTCCTCGCCAGGGTTTTTCGGTGATTGTCTGAATCGCGGATTGATACTAGTTCCGAATCTATAAGTTACAAGAACCATGGGGTCGTAGTAGTGCAATTCATTGCACGCCCCAAATCGACTGTAACATTTAGATTTTGAATTCGTATAACTTTTCAGCGATAATCCGTAGGTTGGGTTGAACGGCACATCAAGAACACCTCGTTCACAGGAAAACCGCGCCCAGATACCGCTACCGCTAAAAGCCCTCAAAATCGTAGTGAAACCCAACACTCCGACCATTGTATTTGGGAATCCATCTGGCTTGAGGTATGCGTGGACGGAAAATTCTCGCCCTTCCAGCCTTCCAATCTTCCTTATGCCAAAAATTAGGTGCGATTCCCCTGCGATAAAGAACAAATCCTGTTGACATACATGACCGTCTTCTTTATACTATTACCGTCCAGGTTTCAGACCTACCCTACAACACGTTCACGTTCTATACGGGTGTCGGAATTCAGACGGAGCGTGCGCTACGCAATCAGAAACCGTCGGTAAGGATGAGATACCTCGGAAGTCTCCTTCATCTCAGTGTTTTTGTGGGGGCGGGTTACGGCACACGGAATGAGCCTACTACTTTGGGAGGTAAAAAGATGGCTTATAGCGATTTCACTTTGGAAACTCTTCAGAATACATTTCAACTCGAAAAAATTGAAACCACGGACGTCTTTTCCGGCATTGAGCCGGTGCCTCCAAGCGATGAACTTACAAAGGAATTGGCAAAGAAGGTGCCGTTGGCGATGGCTATCAGGACGGAGAAGGCGCGCTCGGAGTTGATTGTGGCTAACATTCTGGTCGAACTGCGGGAGCGCTTTGAGCGCCGCATCAGTTTTTTTTCGGGGATTGATTTCAGCGTAGATCCCGAAAGTGGATTAACAGGCGTGTGTGATTTTCTGGTAAGTCTCTCGTCCAATCAATACTTACTAGAGACGCCTGTCGTCGTGATTGTCGAAGCGAAAAATGCCGACCCGGTCATGGGATTGGGGCAATGCGTCGCGGAGATGATCGCCGCTCAGCGCTTTAACGCGGAAAAAGGCAACGATATACAGCGCGTGTACGGGGCAACCACGACGGGCACCGAATGGATCTTCCTCAAACTTGAAGGACAGAAACTCAACATTGATATGGGAGTCTATCACGTCCGGCAGTGCGGCGAGATACTCGGAATCCTCTCTAGCATGGTTGACCAGAAGGCATAGGATGGTAGTCTTTTGCGGTGCAGTTGCTTTCCGATGCGCAGATTGCTCATACAGCGGGTTTGTAAGAAACGTTATTTATTTGTAGCCCCTTAACCACTGCCCTTGTCTTCAATACTCTCCACCCCCTTCTTCTCAACGCGAACTCCCCGCCATGGACGAATATCATCGCTGATTGCGTAGAACGCCGGAATCACGAACAGCGTCAAAACGGTTGCCACCGACAGCCCCCAAACGATGGTGCTTGCCATCGACATCCATATCGCCGATTTCCCGCCGATTCCCAACGCCATTGGCAGCAGACCGCACACGGTCGTGATTGAGGTGAGAAGTATCGGACGCAGGCGTATGCGTCCGGCATTGACAATCGCTTGCCATTTATCAACGCCTTCCGTCCGTTGACGATTGATAAATTCAACCAGCACAATCGAGTCGTTGACGACGATGCCGGCTAACGCGACCAGACCATACGTCGAAGCCACGCTCAGCGGGTTTCCCGAAGTAATCAATCCCACCATGGCGCCGATGAAGGCGAAGGGTACGGTCGCCAGAATAATCAGCGGTTGGAGGAAGGATTTGAACTGCGTTCCCAATATGAAATAGACCAGCATAATCCCAAATGCAAAGAAGACGGGAATGCCGGTGAAGACCTTCTGATATTCGGCAAATTCGCCGCCGGATTCGAGGGTGTAGCCCGGATAGCGCGGACTAATCTGATCGAAATATGCGCGGAGCCTCTCATTCACGTTTACCGAAGAGGTCACATTCTCATCGACGTTGGCGGTGATTGTAATGGCTCGCTCCTGTTTGAACCGATAAATGGTCGCATAACCGGGGGCGGCGCTCATCCGAGCGACATCTCGGAGAGGCACCGGCGTTCCCGTTGTTCCCATCAATTTCAGGTCGGCGACATCTTTGAGCGTCATTCGCGCGGATTCGTCGAGTTTGACGACCACATCAATCTCCTCGTCGCCCTCGCGGAACACGGTGGCTTTCGCGCCTTCGAACGCATTGCGCGCCGTAAAGGCGATTTGCCGCAGCGTCAGCCCATATTCGCTCGCCTTGTCCTCATCAATATGCAGTTTAATCTCCTCTTGACCCAGAGCGTAGTTATCGTTGATATCGGAGACTCCGGCAATCTTCGCCAGTTCGCCTTGAAGTTCGGTAGAAATGGCGTCCAGTTCATCAAAGTATTTTCCCTTGATTATCAACTCGACATCAGCCCCGGTAGGGGGCCCATCATCTCTCGTTTGAAATTCGATTTCTTGCGGTCCCGCGATGTGACCGAACTTCCGGCGGAGTTCGGCGATAATTTCATCAAGGGTTCGCTCGCGATACTTGGCTTCGACTAACTCAATATGGAGCATGCCGAGGTTGCCGTTGCGCTCGCTAAAGTCATGCTCCATGGCGTGCATACCCGTTCTCGCTATGACCGCCTTGATTTCAGATTCGGGAAGCGCCAACACAACCGCCTCGAATTCGCGGTTGACCTCGTCCGTCGTTTCCAGGCGGGTGCCGGTGGGCATCGTGACGAAGACAAAAACCATGGGGAACTCATCCGCACTGAACATGTCGACCTCAACCAGTCCGAGAGGAATCGGAACGAAACTCAGCAATAGACAACCGACAATGCCGACCAGCGCCCAGTAGCGCCGGCGCAGCGCGAATTTCAGGAGTTTGGTGTAAGGTTTTAGCAGGTAACGCATAAGTCTGTCCCGAAATCCCGATTGTCGGACTCTTCCCCAATCGGCGATGTGGGATGGCAGAATGAAGAAACATTCGAAGAGGGATGCGATAAGCGTCAAGGCGACGATAATCGGGATAATCTTCATGAATTTGCCGACAATCCCGGGCAACAGCGCCAGCGGGAGGAAGATGGCGGCAGTTGTCAAGGATGCGGTTATCACGGGCAATACGACCTCATGCGCGCCGTTGATAGCCGCTTGAATCGGCGATTCCCCCGCCTGCATTCGACGATAGACGTTTTCCATCACGATGATCGCATCGTCCACGATAATGCCGAGCACCAACACCAATCCGAACAGCGACATGCTGTTGATCGATTCGTCCGCGACGCCCATGAGGCCAAAAGCGATTAGGAGTGTCAGCGGGATACCGACAGCGACGAAGATTGCGTTCCTCAGCCCCATAAACAGGTACAATACAAGGAGAACAAGCGTTACGCCGAAAAGCGCGTTGTTTTGAAGTTTTCCGAGCGAATCGCGAATATAAACGGAACTATCGTTAACCAGTGTGATTTCCGCGCCCTCCGGCAACTGATGTGTCCGATATTTCTCCGCTATGGTTTGTACCGTATCGACAATCTCGATCGTGCTGCCATCGCCTCGTTTTGCGACTGAGAGCGTGATTGCCGGCTCGCCATTCAAACGGGAAATGACGGTCGGCTCTTCAAACGTATCGCGAACCTGTGCGACATCCCCGATTCGGATTTTGCCGCCGCCGGGAATCTGCCGCACAATCACGTTTTGGATTTGGTGGATTGATTCGAATTCGCCGACAGTGCGCAGCAGGTATTCCGATCGTCCAATCTTCAATTCCCCCGCGGGGACATTCATGTTCTTTGCCCCCAGCGCGCCGACAACTTGCTGTAGCGTCAATGAAAATCGATTTAGGCGGTCAGGGTCGACTTCAACCCAAATCTGGCGGTCGCGAATGCCGTAGATCGAAACTTCCAACACGCCCTCCACGCTTTCGATTTCATCTTGGAGCGCTTCCGCCAGTTCTCGCATCCTTTTCTCTGCCAGGTTGCCTGATAGAACAACGTCAATCACCGGCGTTACCGTATTTGATTCCAATTTGAACATGGCGGGATCGTCCGCATCGTCTGGAAGATTTCGGACTTTATCGAGTTCGGTGCGGAGATCTTGATACAGTTTGTCAAACTCGCCGCGCGAGATGTTCTGATCGAATTTCACGCTGATGCCGGCGAATCCTTCGGCGGCGGTTGAAGTAATGGACTCAATTTTATCCACATCGGCGATCTCGTCCTCAATGGGTTTGACGATGAGTTTTTCGATCTCTTCCGGCGACACACCGGGGTACGTCACCCAAATCAGCGCCCAGTTGAACGACATATCGCGTTCAAGTTCGCGCGGCATATTAATGAGTGTGTACGACCCCAGAACAATTACCGCAATGGTGATCATGTGAACCATTACGGGATTGTTGACGGGTAGTTTGAACAACGATTTCATTACGAGTATTTCCTAGTTGATTGCGTTACGTTGCGGATTATTGCGTATTTGTGGAATACCTTGCTTGTCATTCCGCACGCATGTCGGGCAAGATGCCCGACCTACGGCGCAGTCGCCATTGTTTAATTTGACAACATAATTCCCGTTCCGAATCTGCCCGTCTCTCCCTTCTCGCGTCGTACGGAAAAAAACAGATCCGCGTGACAGTAGGTGCAAATCCCGGCAACCTCTATATTTTGGGCTGGGATACCGGCTTCCATGATTTGCCGCTTGTTGGCTTCCCAAAGGTTGAAATGCCCTTTGCCATCGGAGGACTCGCCCTTGATATAACCGTCCGTGTCGCCGAATGTATCCTTAACCTGTGAGATGACCTCGGGACCAATTTCGTAGTGACAAGGCCCGATCGAGGGGCCAATCCCGACGAGAAGGTCAGTCGGCTTACAGCCGAATTCCCGCTTTAAAATCTCTGCTGTCTTTCGAGCAATCAGTTTAACGCTGCCTCGCCATCCGGCGTGTACGGCAGCTACCACTCTCCTTTGCGGATCGAAGAACAGCGCCGGCACGCAATCCGCCGTGAGAACCGTTAAGCAGAGACGGGGAACCGCCGTGATCATCGCGTCTGTCGCTTCAACAGCTGTATCGTGGTCAGTCGCACCGCATCTTCTCATCTGTTCCGTCACGATTGTCACCGTGCTACTGTGGATCTGTTTTGCGAATGTAAAATCGGAAAGTGAAATCCCGATATCGGCTGCCAAACGTCGGCGATTTTTCAGGACAGCCTCTGTGGAATCTCCGACGTGAAATCCCAAATTAAGGGATTCGTAAGGCGGTAGGCTGAATCCATCAGTGCGCGTCGAAACAAAGTGGTCTACTCCGCCCTGTTCAGAGAGATTTTGGAACCGGAATGTGGATGATGACTGATGGCATTTTTTTAACACAAGAACCTTTCTAAATCCAAGAGAACGTCGTGCGTGCGGAAAATTCATCGGGGCGAACGAAATTAGGCGCATCTATATCAAAGTCTTGGAGCGTCCGGAGCATCAACTCCTCAATACAACAACGAAAATTATCACAGATTGGTTTTCATTCTGCCGAGTTTCACGGCAATAGAAAATCCTGCTCGCTATGCACTCATTTGATCTCGACGCTCGCGGCACCGTACGGAAACCGTTCTCTGCAATCAAAAACTGTTTTCCCTGATCACGAACGCTTTACAAGCGCCCCGCATTGTGCTAAACTATCTCCACAGATACCGAATTTCCCCGAATCTATCGAAAGAGAGGAATTTAAGTTATGCGAAGTTTCTTTGTTGGCATTGAGTATGCCGGAAAATCTACGTTGATTGACCAGTTAACCGAATATTATCATCGGTTGAAATTACCCACCCACGACGACGATCACTTCACCATTCCCGATCGGACTTTGAGCCCCGAATCGCGCGCGCTCATGATGGACTTCCCCGATGACGTGAAGGAACGCATGCAGCGCATGCAGATTAACTATCATATCGGAATCATCAGGGATTGCTCGAATCCGATGATTTCGGGTTGGTACATTGAGGAAGCCATCTACTCCGAAATCTACGGTAAAGACCCCGACAGCCCGTACTACGAAAACTACAGTTATCGCGCGCAGACAACCTATGAAGCTGAAGTTTATCAGATGCACCTGCCGGATATCGCATTGATTCACGTCACGGCGAGCGACGAAGCCATTCGCGAACGCATGAGGACAAATCCTCACGAATACGAGATTATCAAAGAGGCGGACATTCCGGAAATCAAGCGACGTTTCGGAGAGGAGGTCGAAAAGTCGGTCTTTACAAGAACCGGCAAATCGGTCGTAATCGACACCACGGACAAAACACCGCAGGAATCCTTGGATGAACTGCTTCTGCTGACCGATCCGCTGGTGACGTATGGGGAATTGGCTTTACGCTCGCTACCCATACCCGACGGGGATTATGATGTGAGGTATGAGAACGGCGTACGGAAGATGATTGCGAAGTAATGCTGCGGGCAGCGCCACCCTGTCAAAGGCTTGGCGAGATTTCCGAATCGAGACCTGCGGCTACCGTGTAACTCCTAAATATGTCGCATCAAAGTCCCCTCGCAAGATTCGCTCGGAGGGCAACAGAGCGTCTTCGTCTTCCGACGCTACCTTGAAATCCGACTGTTTCCGCGGGGGCCCTGCACGCATCATCTTATAAGGCTCAATTTCCGTTTTGCCATCAACCTTACGACAGACATACAACGATTCGGTGGGAACGAGATCAGGCAAGAGCGAGGAATGCGTTGTCGCAATGAATTGGACATCTTCGAGAATCATACGCGTTTCGAGGAACCGAGCGATGCGCCGAATCCTGCGGGGATGAATGCCGTTTTCGGGTTCCTCGAATCCTATCAATGCCGGAGGCTCTTTGGCGCTGACGAGCGCAAAGAGCCCCAGCATTCGAAGTGTGCCTTCCGATAAAATTCGCGCAGACACGAGTTTTTCGCCTTCACGTAGATCCAATTCAACTTCACCCAGCTTATTGATGCTGACATCAATGCCCGTTATTGACGGGATCATGTTGTGAATCGCTTTCTCAATAGATTCAAACTGTTGCCCATTGAGACCCCGTAAGGTATTCAGAAATGCCGCCAGGTCTTCCCCCATCAAACCGATGTGTTGAACCTCCTTGACAGGGTTCGGGAGCCGCATTCGCTCTCGCGGTTCAAGGTAGAAGGTGAACCAGTTCGCCAATTCCTGCCGCATGGCAACCAAATGCGGATGATGGGGCGGATAGTGCGGCATTGAAAGGATGCTGTAATCAAGATAACGCTCATATTGGGTAGGACGCGCTTGACCCTCCATTCGCAGATGCAACCGCCCCCTAATCTGTTCCAAGAACGGCTTCCGCCGGGCGCTCAGTATGCCGTTTTCGTTGAGCGCCGCGAGATATTCATCGGCCACACGCAAAATGCCTAGTTTTGGGAGCATTTCAATCTTGATGCGATACCGCAGATTCTCTTCGGACACGGGTGGCGGTCGCTTTGACACAGAGTTGCGTGCTTTTGGAGAATTTGATGATGTCCCCCGTTTCATTTCCCAAATCTGCTTATTGACGGAGTCGATGACCGTTTGAGACAACTTGACATCCACCTCTATGCTAAACGAAACCGATTCCCGTTCCAGTAGATTCTTGATGCCCTCCTTTCCAAACGTGAACGACTCCAGCGGATATCCCCGATACGGAGAGTCGAACGCTTCTTTCAAGGAGCGGCTCGTCGCTATGCGCGATAGCAGTTGCAAGGCGTCCAGGAAATTGCTCTTGCCCGAAGCGTTGGGACCAACCAGCACGGAAAGAGGCTTGAGATCCAGTTTTAGATTGACGAGTGATTTATAGCCTTGAATTTTGATTCGTTTCAGCATGATAAAGCGTCTCTAATTCAATAGTTGAGTTGCCGCTGTGTAAATCTTGATTGGAATGACGGTATAATGATAATTCGCGACGAGATCCCCTATGCTATACAACTACGCCGATGCTTTCAAGCGCAATCCCCTTGGAATTACAACGCGATCAAGCAAATCAAACAAAAATTGCGACAGAAGCGCGAGGAGCGCCGCGGGAATGGCGCCTTGCAGAATGACATCTGTGGCGTTTAGGTTGATCCCGCTAAAAATGGGTTGGCCATAGCCGCCGGCGCCGATAAATCCGGCAAGAGTTGCGGTGCCGATATTGATGATCGTGCTGGTTTTCACCCCGGCGAGAATTGAGCGGGATGCCATCGGCAGGTAGACCTTTGTGAGCTGGAAGCGAGGCTTAAGCCCAAGAGCGGCGGCGGACTCTCGGATTGGCGTAGAGATATCTTGCAGTCCAGATGCCGTATTGCGCACAATCGGAAGCAGACTGTACAAGAAGAGCGCGGCAATGGCATTGCGTATATTGGTGCCCAAGATGGGGATGAGAATGGCTAACATCACGATGGAGGGGATGGTTTGAATTGTCCCGGTCAATCCCAAGATGAATTGGCTGAAAAGCCCCGGTCGGCTGGCGCGTATTCCGAGCGGAATACCGATGAGGATGGCAAGAAGCATCGAGATGCCCACCAAAGTCAGGTGTTCGACCGTAAGGGGAGCAATCTTGGAATATAGCCGCCACATTTGGGAGGTCGCGTTCAGCCTTGCCACCGTGCCGTCCCCTGATTCGGTTTCCTGAAAATATAGGTCGGCTGCGCGGGTGTAGTCTTTCATCTGTTCCGCCGCCACGTTGAGTTGAATCATCCGCGCTTCATCAATGGTTCCCCCCAGCGCACCAACAGCGGAAATCGCTTTCGGATCGGCGTCCAATCGGTACAGAAAGACGGCGTTGTACTTTGGAAAAAACTCCAAATCATCCTCCAGAACCGCAAGTTCGTATTCTCCCAATTTCGCGTCGGTGGAATAGGCGTCGATGAGGTCGATATTGCCATTGTCGAGGGCGACGTACGTCAACGAGTGCTCCATTCCGCGGGGCCTCATCCGCAAGCCGTAGCGGTCGCTGAGCGGTTCCCAGCCGTCGTTTCGATTCAGAAACTCATGCGTCAAGCCGAGTTTCAGGTTCGGGTGATTCCTCAAATCGCTAATCGTCCGAATGTTGAGAGATTCCGCCGTTTCTCGTCGCATTGCGAACGCGTACGTGTTGTTGAAACCGAGTTCCTCGGTCATCCCGATGCCGTGTTCGGCAAGCGCCGCTCGCATTTGCTGTGATGTCAACGGCGTTCTTGACTTCAGAATTGTTTCCTGAATCGTCCCGGTATAGTCCGGGTACATGGAGATGTCGCCATTTATCAATGCCCGCCACACGATGATGGTGCCGCCCATGCCCTGCTTGTGTTCAACTGTGAATCCGGCGTCTTCCAATAGGCGCTTCGCGATTTCGCCCAGCACGTACGACTCCGTGAATCTCTTGGAACCGACCTGAATCTCTCGGGCATCCGCAGTCCGGAGCGTTATGACGAACATCACGGCGAGACACGCCATGATAGCCAACGCGTTGACGCTTTCCCAAGGACTTGAACGTCCGAGGAGCCAGCCTCGCGCGAAACTAGATTTAGTGGAAAGAAATTTCATAACTGCACCAAACTCCTCTGTGCCGTGATAAATTCCGAGATGAATTCGTCGGACGGTCTTTCTCGCAGGTCATCCAAACTTCCCTCTTGGACAACTCTGCCCTCTTTCAGCACAACGATATGATCTCCGAGGTAGGCGGCTTCTGCCATGTCGTGGGTAACGAGCGCCACCGTCTTGCCGAGGCTGCGAAATATCGCCTTGAGTTCGGTTTGGAGCGAGGCGCGCACCATCGGATCCAGCGCGCCGAGCGGTTCATCCAACAGGAGTACGTCCGGATTTAACACGAGGGCTCGCATCAAACTGACGCGCTGCCGCTGCCCGCCCGACAACTCCACGGGATAGCGGCTTATACCGTCTTTGGGAAAGCGCGTCAAGGTACAAAGTTCGTCTAGGCGTTGCTGTGCCTCGTCTGCGGAAACCCCGACGTGTCGTGCCATGAGCGTGACGTTCTGAGCCGCCGTAAGATGTGGAAACAAACCTCCGTCTTGAATGACGTAACCCATCCGTCGGCGCAGTTCAAAAACGCTATCCCTCGACACGCGCCGCCCCTCGAATTCAACTGCCCCCGTTGTCGGCTCCAATAAGCCGTTCATCAATCTCAAGATTGTGGATTTCCCGCAGCCGCTAGGCCCAATTAGCGCCGTTGTCTTGGCGGGTTCAATCGTCAAAATTGTGGGATGGAGCGCCACCGTATCGCCGAAACGCTTGCCGGCGTCTTTCAGTCGGATCATAATTCCCTCGGTTTTAGCAATGTGACCGCGAACCACTCACGCTCGTCTAGCCACCTTTCTTGAATTTCAAGGTTGGCGGCGCCGCAAATCGACGTGAATCTTTCAAAGGTGTATTTGTGCGAATCCTCGGTGTGAATATACTCATCCTGTCGAAAGGTAAATTCGCGTTGCATTTTGTTAATGTGGACGCGCTGAAAACGCCGACTGATTAGACGCATCTCAATCCGAGAATGCTCTTGGACGAAGGGCGCACAATGATCGAACTCGGAGAGTACGAAATTACCCCCAAGTTCGCGGTTGATCCGCGTCAGGAGGTTCTTGTTGAATGCTGCCGTAACACCGGCTGCGTCGTTATAGGCGGCTTCGAGGATATGCGACGCTTTTACCAAATCGAAACTAATCAGGAGTCTGTCCCGAGCGTGCATTCGTTCGCGAATCTTTGTGGTGAACGAGACGGCGTCCGCTTGATCGAAATTCCCGATATTGCTGCCGATGAAAAGAAACAGGCGCGGTTCTTCCAGATCGGGAATGAGCGGGATGGCGTCACCGTATTCGGCGGCGATCGCCGTAATCGAGAGTTGGTCGATTTCACCGAGCAGAGCGCGCGCCGAGGCTTTCAAGAAACTGGCGGAAATGTCAATGGGGATATAGCGCAGACGTTTTTGTCGACTCAACGCCGCGTCAATCAATAGGCGGGTTTTTGCCGAATTGCCGCTGCCAAACTCCACGATTGCCAGTTCGCGATCGAGGGAATCTATGATATCCGTTGAATGTCCTTCGAAAATCTTCTGCTCGGTGCGTGTAAGATAGTACTCCGGCAACTCGCATATCTGCTCGAATAACTTGGATCCGGGCAAATCGTAGAAGTATCGACAAGGGAGACTTTTCTGTGATTTGGACAGCCCGTCAGCCACCGCATCTGAAAATTCTTGTTCTTCAAGACTCTTTGGCAACTCGATCAGATCCAGGTTCGCGGCTAGCCGGCATTTGGTCTGTAACTCCTCCAAAGCATTTCTCCTCGGATTCTCGGCTTGAGAGAATTACGACGACGGGGACCATCTCATACCAATTCCGATTCTATATGTTACAAGAACCGGCTGTTTGTAGTTGCTCAATTCATTGAGCGCCTCCGATTAATTGTAACATTTGGATCTTGAATCCGTATCAAGGTCGCATTTTCCCGTGATATATGGTTATTATATTATCACTCATCTGGTGAGTCAAGATAAATCCAACCATATCGCGCCTGTTTGGGGCAACGCAAGTGAGATGATAAAGCGTTAAAATTTTTTTGCTTTGTTTACAAATTCCACGTGGGTTATAATACCCCTTTAGCAAGCAATATGACACCAGCAATTCTCATTTTGGAACCAGGATTCTATGAAGCCAAGGCACCTTTGAGTTTTTCGCTCCAAAGGATTGTCATGTTGATAATACGACTTAGTGGACGCGTGAAATTCGACGCATTTTAGCCCCAGAGGGGCGGCAGGTTTGTAGAAACGTGGACACGCCAAATTCCAAAGCCCCAGAGGGGCGACAGGTGGAAAACTGTGTTAAGCGCTTACCGAGAGAAGACCGCGTGACTTGCGTCCTAAAACGCTTAACTTAATCCCAATGCCCCTTTAGCAATATGACACCATTAGGATTTACGCAGTTGCATGAGTAATCTCCGAATCGCGACCATTTTTTTTGCTGCATAAGTCTTAACCAAACCGGATAGCGTGCCATGAATGCTAACAATGTCCAAACGTCAATTGACGGAACATACGTCATTCAACTCGACCCGAGTTTGGAACCCTACGCAGCCCAATTGCGGGAACGCTTTGCCCACTATCTGCGCTTCAGAAACCGCATAGATGAGAGGGACCCGCACGGTTTGATGGGGCAGGTCAGCCTGGGACATCGTTATTTCGGATTCAATCGCGGCGAAGCAGACGGGCGGAGCGGCGTTTGGTATCGTGAATGGGCGCCGGGAGCGGATTACGTGGCGTTAATCGGTGATTTCAACGATTGGAACCGAGACGCCGATCCACTCGTGCGTGATGACAACGGTGTCTGGCGTATATTTTTGCCCGATTCCCATTACGGAGATCGGTTGACACATGGGAGCAGGATAAAAGTTCATGTCGGTTCAGCCGATGGCGGGCATGACCGGATTCCCGCTTACATACGACGCGTTGTTCAGGAATACGGCACGCCGAATTTCACCGGACAGTATTGGGATCCGCCCGAAGCCTACGATTGGAAATATGCGCCGCCAAAGCGGACGGGAGGGGTACGCTTATACGAAGCCCATGTCGGAATGGCGCAAGAAGAGGGCAAAGTCGGCACATTCTCCGAATTCTCGCGGAATGTCCTGCCGCGAATCGCCAATTTGGGATATAACGCCCTCCAGATGATGGCTGTGATGGAGCATCCGTATTATGGGAGTTTTGGCTACCATGTAAGCAATTTTTTCGCCGTGTCGAGCCGATTCGGCGCTCCGGAAGAACTCAAAGAGTTGATTGATACCGCGCACGGCATGGGCCTGTTGGTAATTATGGATCTCGTCCACAGTCATTCGGTGAAGAACGTGGACGAAGGGTTGAATCGTTTCGATGGCACGGATTGTCAGTATTTCCATGCGGGGGCGCGAGGACAACATCCGACGTGGGATTCGCTTTGCTTCGACTACGCCAAATACGAAGTGCAACAGTTTCTGCTCAGTAACGTCCGTTTTTGGTTGGAGGAGTACCGGTTTGACGGTTTCCGATTCGACGGTGTCACCAGCATGTTGTATCTCGATCACGGGAACAAGAAATTCTCGAATCTCGACGACTACTTTGACGACAATGTGGACAACGACGGATTGGCTTGTCTGATGCTTGCCAACGAGGTGGCTCACGAGGTCAACAGTGAAGCCATTACCATTGCCGAAGATGTCAGTGGCATGGCGGGATTGGCGCGCCCGACAAGGGAAGGCGGTTTGGGGTTTGATTATCGCTTGGCGATGGGTATACCCGACTATTGGATGAAGTTGCTCAAGGGAGTACCGGATGAACGGTGGAATATGTCGGAGATTTGTCACGCGCTCCTCAATCGGCGAACGCACGAGAAGCACATCGGCTATGCGGAATGCCACGATCAGGCGATGGTGGGTGGCAAGACAATCGCGTTCCTGTTGATGGACAAAGCCATGTACTCGAATATGAGTGTGTCTACGCCCAGCTTAGTCACGGATCGCGGGATCACGTTACACAAGATGATTCGCCTCATTACCTTCACTTTGGGAGGCGAAGGTTACCTAAATTTTATGGGGAATGAATTCGGTCACCCGGAGTGGATTGACTTTCCTCGCGCGGAAAATAACTATTCGCATCACTATGCGCGTCGGCAGTGGAGTTTGGTGGATCGGGAAGATTTGCGATACAAAGGGTTGAACAACTTTGACAAGGAGATGCAAAATCTCGATCGCCGGCACAATTTGCTGGAAGATTCTCTTATTGAACCCCTCATGTCGCATGAGGAAAAGAAGCTGTTGGTTTATCGGAGAGGCGCATTGGTGTTCGCGTTCAATTTTCATTCGAGCGAGTCATACGCGGATTTGCGCGTGCCAGTACCCGATGCGTGCGACTATCAGTTGGTTCTCAACTCGGATGATGAGGATTATGAAGGGCATGGCAGAGTTGAAAAAGATACAATCTATCCGGTGCGGAATGTTCCGATACATGGTCGCGATCAATCGATTCAGCTTTATCTTCCCGCTCGTACCGCTCAAGTCCTGATTCCCGTCACCGGGTGATTGTAGTTGCCCGATTCATCGGGCGTTAATGTGTGTCCAATCGTAGGGGCGAGGTCCCCTCGCCCGAACTTTAACGCGTGACCAACGGATTGGGAGACCCAACCCCTACGAAAAGATATGTCTGTGCGCCGCCCTTAATCTCCCGGTTGCGATGAAATGTGTGTCCAATCGTAGGGGCGAGGTCCCCTCGCCCGAACTTCAACGCGTGACCAACGGATTGGGAGACCCAACCCCTACGAAGGGATATGTCCGTGCGCCGCCCTTAATCTCCCGGTTGCAATGAAATATGTGTCCAATCGTAGGGGCGAGGTCCCCTCGCCCGAATTTTAATTCGCAGGTACGAGGCCCCCTCGCCCGAACTTTAACGCGTGACCAACGGATTGGGAGACCCAACCCCTACGAAGGGATGTGTTTGAGTGCCGCTCTTAATCTCCCGGTCGCGATGAAACGTGTGTCCAATCGTAGGGGCGAGGTCCCCTCGCCCGAACTTCAACGCGTGACCAACGGATTGGGAGACCCAACCCCTACGAAAAGATATGCCTGTGCGCCGCTCTTAATCTCCCGGTTGCGATGAAATGTGTGTCCAATCGTAGGGGCGAGGTCCCCTCGCCCGAATTTTAATTCGCAGGTACGAGGTCCCCTCGCCCGAACTTTAACGTGTGACCAACGGATTGGGAGACCCACCCCTACGAAGGGATATGCCTGTGCGCCGCTCATAATCTCCCGGTCGCGATAAAATGTCAACAGAACCTAGTGAAGAAAACATAAAAAAGCGACATACTGCCAAATCATGCAGGTTTTCCGGGCGAGGGCGTAGCAACATCTCTCAACGAGTCAGATGTTTGCTGATTTGCCTGTTTTTTAGAGACTTTATTGTGTATAGCGTAGTTCGCTATATGCTCATCAATCTTACTTCCTAATTGCAATAACTGATTATGTAAATCACTTATGCGCTTATTTGTTAGATTATTTGTCCAAATTATCACAGCTATGATTACAGCAGGTGGAATTAACTCTGTCAATGTTCCCATCTGACTCCGCCTTGAAATAGATTCCAACTTTCTCAAGCATTGAAACTTACCATCCGCATAATAAGGCTTGTGTAATCTCGAATTTTCACATACTAGATCTTGGGATATATCTCCACGAACGAGCAACAATCACCAAGATACTGCCAAGATACTAGCATGAGTCCGATTGATTGACCAGTTTTGCCCTTCCATCATCAACTTCATTTCTGTCAATTATAATGTGGGATGAGGCGATTTGAGAAATTAAACTTTTAGGCGCTCAATAATGCGGATGGCAAGTTGAAACTCTAATGCATTGTCAATAACGTTTCACGTCTATCCGAACCCCTCGCGCTCCCGATGCCATATTGCCAATTCAACAACCCAAGTTGCCGCCTTTGTCCAACCGGGGCACAGAAACCGAGTTTTTTTCCGACATTGAATCACGAAGTTTATGCGGTTATCGGAGCGCGCGCCGCAAGCCGGGCAAGAAATAGTCCTCAACGACGACTTCCCAGCTCATCTTAGCCGCAATCTCATAGCCGCGCTGAATCATTTTGTCGACTTCGCGGTCGTCCCGCGGCAGGCTATCTGCCAATTTTGCCGCGATAGCCCGACTATTGTTCGCTTCAATCCGATCCCGCTCTGCCGCTCCGATGCCTAGTATGCCTTCTACTGAATCCGGCAGGGGCTCTATATGGGTATAGTCGGCGATGATGATGTTTGGTACATCGGCGCTATCGGTTACGCGCCGGACGAAACCGCTGCAACCACAGACATTGCTTATCACGCAAATCGCGCCGAAACTCAACGGCTCAACCTGCGCGATGCCGAAGGGTTCATAAATGGATTGGCCAAATTCGGCATCGGATCCCTTCCGGATGTCCATGAACTCCATGTCTTCGGGCATCTTTGCGCCGCAACGCTCTCTACTCCAACCGAACTGATTGACAAAAATAACCCTGATCGCCGTTGCATCCAGATTGAATGCGGTAACATCGTTATTCAACTCAATCTCGCTCCCGACGAGGTCTGGAGCGCCAATCCGATGATGCAGGGGCCAACCGTACTCCGCTTCCATAAAATGCGTCTCTTCGCTTGATCTGCCGCTGCCGATTTCTGTTGAGAGGATGAACAATACGGCAGTCTTTCCACTTGATGCAAGAAGGCTATCCAGATGCCTCAGCAGCTGCAGATCGCGCCAAAGCCCTTTGCTCTTCACGAGGCGCGTTACGTGCGTGAAGACATAATCCGGGGTGGCGCCAAGCAAGTTTTCGGCGTATTTTTGCAGACGCCGTTTTGATTCCAACCTCTCGGAAAGATCCAACCGCGCACAAGGAATCCCATTATACACGAGGTCTATCGATGAGTCGCAAAAAGGCGGGGCTAGGAAGCGAAGTTCCTGCACGACGAGATCGCCGACCGCGAAAATGTTGTCGCAAAGGTGCGCCTTGTCAATGAGTGCGTGCTTGAAAAACCAAAACTGATCTCCAAATACATCATGAATTGATTTGCCTTCGCTCAGCCCGCGTTCCAAAGCGTTGTAGAACCTGGTGTCGTGCCCGGGATGATTCTCTACGATTTGCCGCGCAGTCGCGACTTCATGGGCGTAAAAGATCGTCTTCATATTGGGTTGCCCCTCAAGAATAGTCTTGAGGACAAAGGGCATGCCCATGAATTCGTGTGAGATTACGAAACACGGCGTCTCGGTGTCTTCGCCAATCAGCGCGCGCAAGGCGCGGTATCCCGGTTCCGCCAGTCGAACATATTCCTCATATTCCCAGTTGTCGTCGTAACGCTCGGATTCGATAGAGAAGCGCTCAAAAATCCGTAACTTGAACAAGCTCAGATATTCCGGGTGGATGTGGGAAACGTTGACCAATATGACTTCCGGGAAAATAGCAACGCCAGTATTGTCGTCCGCAAATCGGCGTCTGCCGTAAACGATTTCAACGTGATAGGTTTCCTCAATTTCTTGCAGGGCATCGGCGTAAGAAGTGTTACGAATTCCCGCGGAAGATGCGTACAAAACTTCACTGTCTTCTCCCAAGCTCTCCTCTATGTCTGCGCCCGACCCATATTGAGGGCCAATGAGGAATGTCCTCTCAATGTTCTGATTGTATTGTCGTGCCGTGAGGAGACCCTGTAGAACAGTGCCGATCCCTCCGATTTTCTGAATCGCTTCGTGGGTCACATGGGCAACAATGCTCAAGATTTACCTCGTTCGTCTGGCCGGTAGGTGCGGTTTCCAACAGCGCCTATGGGGAACGCAGGTCGCGACCTGGAGATCGCTCCTACAAAAGACGCAATTTCTGACAGCGCGCAGTATACAACGTGATACTAATTCGCAATCAATAATTTACAAGAACCGGCGGTTTGTAGTTGCTCAATTCATTGAGCGCCTCCGATTGATTGTAACATTTAAATTCTGAATTCGTATGAGAAATCTTCCGCATAAAGAGGGATTGGGGGCGCATCCCCATAGGGATCGAGTTAAGGGATTTCGTCTAGAATTGGTGGTGTTCTCCGTAGCAACACTCTTAACGTAGTCCCCATGGGGTGGGGAAGAAATCTCTATCGCCCTCCACACCGTAGGTGCGGTTTCCAACCGCACCGGCGCCTACGGAAACCAGCGCCATTTAAGGCATTGAATCGGCGCAACATACGCCTTAAAACGCTTAACTTGATCTTTATGGGGATTGGGTGCGCATCCCCATAGGGATTAAGTTAAGGGATTTCGTCTAGAATTGGTGGTGTTCTCCGTAGCAACACTCTTAACGTAGTCCCCATGGGGTGGGGAAGAAATCTCTATCGCCCCCCACACCGTAGGTGCGGTTTCCAACCGCACCGGCGCCTACGGAAACCAGCGCCATTTAAGGCATTGAATCGGCGCAACATACGCCTTAAAACGCTTAACTTGATCCTTATGGGGATTGGGGCGCATCCCCATAGGGATCGAGTTAAGGGATATCGTCTAGAATTGGTGGTGTTCTCCGTAGCGACACTCTTAACGCAGTCCCCATGGGGTGGGGAAGAAATCTCTATCGCCCCCCACACCGTAGGTGCGGTTTCCAACCGCACCGGCGCCTACGGAAACCAGCGCCATTTAAGGCATTGAATCGGCGCAACATACGCCTTAAAACGCTTAACTTGATCTTTATGGGGATTGGGGCGCATCCTCGCGTCAGTTTCCAACCATGCTCAACCGCGCCTGTTCTCCCGCGTGGTAGGAACTCCGGACGAGTGGACCAGATTCAACGTGGCGGAATCCCATCTCCATGCCTGCCTCTTTCAACTCTTCAAATTCCGCCGGGGTATAATAGCGCTGAATCGGAAGATGTCGAGACGTGGGTGAGAGGTATTGCCCAATCGTGAGGATGTCGCAATTGGATGCCTGAATATCTCGCATGGTGTCTAACAACTCATCAACCGTCTCTCCCAAACCGACCATCAATCCCGATTTTGTGACCATTGTGGAATCAATCTCTTTGCCTCGCCGTAATAGGTCAAGAGTTTGTCGGTAATTTGCTTGAGGACGAGCTCGTCGATAGAGGCGCGGTACCGTCTCGGTATTATGGTTAAGAAGGTCGGGCTTGGCGTCGATAATCACGGCGAGCGCCTTCCAATTGCCCTCAAGGTCCGGAATAAGCGCCTCGACGGTGCAGCCCGGGCTGTTCAGGCGTGATTCGCGAATGCACTCCGCAAAGATGCTTGCCCCTCCATCGGAAAGATCGTCGCGGTTCACCGAGGTAATCACGACATGCTTCAGTTTCAGGTCTCCAACCGCCGCGCCGATTCGGCGGGGTTCATCGTGGTCAACAACGCCTCCGGGCTTGCCTTTCGAAACGGCGCAGAACATGCAACGTCGCGTACACACATCACCCAGAATCATAAAAGTTGCCGTTCGATTCTCCCAGCATTCCCCGATATTCGGACAACGCGCCTCCTCGCAAACGGTGTGCAGGTTCAAGTCGCGCATCAAATGCTTGAGATCGACGAAGTTCGGACCGGAGGGCATCCGCGCTTTGATCCACGGCGGATGCCGCCGTTTGGCTGAATACCGAACCGATTCTTTGCCTGAAATGCACGATGCATCCCCGTTGGGCGCCTCGTGTAACGGCAATGATTTGATCATAGCCTCGGTCCCCTTCTTTCGGAAATGAAGATACAAGAGATCTCGGAAATTTTATTGTTTATCGGGAGATGGAAGTCGGATATTCCATCTTCAGTTTGACGTTTGAATGTTGTCCAAAGTAGGGAATAACGATCGTTATTCCCTACAAAATCTGCGGATCCCGAATTATTCAACGCTCTCATCTCCTCAGTCCGTTGTTGGTCAGAAAACGGAAAAAGTCGGAGTTGGCTGGAACGATAATCTTGTCGCCATTCTTCAGCATGGCGCCGTACGCCTTTAAGCGTCGCGAAAAGGCGTAAAATTCCGGATCTTGTCCCAACGCCTCGGCGTATATCCGAATTGCCTCCGCCTCACCCGCGCCGCGAATGCGCTGAGCTTCCTCGTAGCCTTCCGCCACAATAACGGTGCTGTCACGGTCTGCTTGGGCGCGAATGATGTTGGCTTGCTCATTGCCCTCGGCGCGGAACAGGTTGGATTCCCGTTTGCGCTCGGCAATCATTCGGTTGAAGACGCTCTGCTCCACTTCTTCCGGCAAATCGGCTCTCTTGGTACGCACATCGACGACGCCGATTCCATACTCTGCCGCCTTTTCGGTCGCCGAGCTGGCAACGCGTTCCATAATATTCTCGCGCTCCTGGGAGATAACATCAACAAAGTCAAAAGTTGCGAGTTCCCGCCGAAGCTCGGAGAAGACGATGTCATCAAGACGCGCCCGCGCGCCCGCCTCTGTGGTTACCGCTTTATAGAACAGGAGCGGATCAAGGATTTTCCAGCGGGTAACGTGGTCAACCACGAGCCTTTTTTTGTCGGTGGTCAGGTATTCCTGTGGAAGCGCATCGCTGGAGAGGATACGCTTCTCGAAGAAAATCACATTTTGGATGAACGGTGATTTTAACTTCAATCCCGGTTCTCGGACAGTTGCGACCGGGTTGCCAAATTGAAGAATGATAGCTTGTTCCGTCTCATCAACGGTAAACAGAGTTTGGCTAATGACAACGGCGAGAACAATCAGCAGAACAACAGTAATTCCGAGTGTTTTGGTATTCATCTTAGTTTCCTCCTTCGGTTGGTCTTGAACTGCTTGGATTGGCAAGCGGCAATAGCGGCAAGACGCCCCTGCCGACATCATCATCGACCAATATCAGTTCAACTTGGTTTAGAATCTTTTCCAACGCCTCAATGTGCATGCGCTCCCGCGTCACCTGCCGAGCTGACCGATACTCTTTGAGAACGGAAAGAAAACGATTGGCATCGCCAGTAGCATGGAGTACCTGCTCCTCTTTGAACGCGGTGGCTTCCTCGATTGCCTGTTGTTTCTCGCCGCGAGCCTTCGGAACCACATCGTTCTGATAAGCCTGCGATTCATTGATAAGACGTTCCTTGTCGGCGCGCGCGCGAACCACGTCTTGGAAGGCATCGCGTACCTCTTTCGGCGGGTCCGCCACTTGAAGACGCACATCGGTTATTTGAATGCCGGTTCCGTAGTCCGCCATCAGTCGTGACAGGAACGTCCGCGTGTCATCCTGAACGCGAGCGCGTTCTTCGGTAATGACATCATCAACGGTCATCTGCCCCACCGTGCTTCGAAGCGACACTTCCGCGCTTGTCAGCAGAATCTGTTCCGGGTTTTGGACGTTGAAGACAAAATCACGCGAACTCGCCACGCGATATTGAACCAATAGCTCAACCTGGACGATGTTTTCATCTTTTGTGAGCATCAATGCCTCGCCCAGAACCTCGCGCTTTCGGTCCCGCTCGGTAGTTCGGAATCCGATTTCGGCGCGTCGAATGCTCTCGACATTCACAATTGTTACATTCTGGATGGGCCAAGGCAATCGATAGTTGAGTCCCGAACCGGTGACATTTGCAAACTTGCCGAAGGTTAGCACTACACCCTCTTGCCCCGGTTGCACAATATAAATGCCGGTTGCCAACCACACCAGCAGCACAATACCGATAATTAACAGATATAGAAACTTGTTGGATCCCGAAAACCATCTTGAGACGTTATTCACGTAATCATTGAATTGTTGTGGCTCCCAAGGTTGTTGTTGCATCCAATCTCCTCCTTTTTGTAACATCTAATCGTAATTGATTTAAGACTATACCGCAAATGCTGCGTGTCGGCAACATGCAAGGCTGGTGGGCAGCGCCCACCCTACAGTCTTTTGTAATATCTGTGATACGGGCGCGTATCGTCAGCTATCCAATCCCCGCGCCCTACAGAAGGTTCGCATTGCTGAATGACTAATTCGCTAAGTATTTGGTGTTCATTGAAACCGAGTTTTTTCCTCAAAACTCGGTTTCTTCCGTAGCAGACAAGTGTCCACTAATCTCGATTGTCTATTGTTCAAACACGCTCTCAAATCATAGTCCATCACTAAATCACATAAATCACAGTTGAGACAACTGTGAGACAACTGCTAGAACGCGCCAATAGCGCTATCCATGTAGAAAACAAGCTATTCAATTGCATTGACTAGTATTTTCTAATCTGTGTTAATCCGCGTTTATCCGCGTCCCTATTCTGCTTGGTTGTATGAGATTGAATGATGCCACATACACTTGGCGAATGAACCACTAAAGTAGGAACAATGAAATTCCGATGTTTGTTCGTCTCTCACCCCCGCCGAGAGGGACAAGGAAGTTCTGAATAACATAATCCGAGGTAATCAACAGTCCCATTCTTTGACCGAAAGCGTCTCCCTGCAACACAAGCTCAAAAAATCCGACCGTACGGTCAAAATCGTTGCGAGAATCGTTGATATCGCGCCATGTGAGGTATTGGGCGCCCGCGCTCAACTGCAACTGCGCCGCGACTTGATGTGTCAACGTCAGGATATAGGCATTCCGCAAAAAATCGATTGCCCTTTCCCTTTCGAAGGGGATGGTGTAACCGATGGATCGATCGCTTCGGAAAGCGGGCGCAATCGTCAGGTCGTCTCGAAGCGCATAATCGTAACGAATCTGGTTAATCAAGGTGGTGTCAATAACGCGTTGTCGAGTATGCAGCAGACTGTCATGTTGATATTTGAACTTGCTGGATAGCGTCAGATTCTTTATGTTCCGGTAACTGACAATCATCGTAAAGATATTACCGAGATAGTTTTGCAGCGCCAAATTGTCCTTTATGCGTTCGCCCGTGCTCCGGATAACGACATCATCGGGTATAATATCGCGAGAACGCCGAAATGTATACCGAAAAAGAACAGTTCCGAAACGAGGAATCGGCTCGGGCGCGTAAGACAAAACATTGTAAAACCCTCTCGCGCTCTTATGCTCAAGAATAAGACGCTTGACATAGTATCCGGGGATGATTGAGAGGCCTTCCGCGAACGGGAGATTGACTTTGAAATAGGTGTTGTGCCCATACGAACCCTCATCATAGTCAAAGCGGTAGTTGGGTTTGTCATCATCCTCAAGGTTATCCGGCTCGCCGTTGTTGTTAAAATCGATTGATTCGCGATTCAAACCGAGTCGGAAGCTGGGCGGATCAGCGAAGAACAGCAGGAAATCATCGTCCCAATCCTTTACACGATCGCCGTCTATATCGTCTTTGGTGTTCCCCGAAAGTAAAACCTCAGGTTCGCGCGAGTCGGCGTATCGGTCCTCGTTGTCGTTGTCATCCACGAAATTCTGAGCGGTAAAAAAAGGGGTGATTCGGGTGTATTCGCTCCGCCAGGTAATGGGACCGAAGTTTCGATTGATGTCGACAAACCAGGCGCTCGCCCGCCGCTGGCTCCGGTTTCCGGTGAGAAGCGGGTACTGTCGCGTCTGGGTGTACCAAGCGCACTCGGCTTCGACCGCAAAGCCGGCCAGAGTCGTTTGCAGGTCAAACCCCATTGTGGTTTCATCCGTAAGAGTGCCGTAGTCGAATCGGCGGACCCTGCGGTTTGAGCTGTCTCGAACATTCCCGGCCGCGCTGAGTTCCAATTGAAAGTTCTGATTATCTGTGGAAAGTTCCACGCGATAATCGTTAGCGATATCTACCTCGAATTGCACGCGCTGGATTTCCTGCGGGTTAAACAGTGAAAACCTGTAGGTGAACGTGCCGGCGCCATCGACCCGGCGCGATCGGGCGTCACGCTTGCTATCGTTTGGCAGAACCAAAATTCCGGGTGGTTCCTGCCCCGCAGTCACGTTGTACTCCAGCACGCCATCGACAAAAACGCGAACATGAAAAACCCGTGCGCCCCCTGAATTCTCCGGCGAAGCGTCACTAAAGCGGAGAAATAACTCGGTTGGCGGATTGCCGATGGCGACTCCGCGAAACGGATTATTTGCCCTCGTCAGGTCATAGTTCGTAAAGAAACGGTTTACATAGTTTACACCCACGCGAGGCAATGGCAAAGTTAAATCGGAATACCGCCCCAATCGAAAGCCGTATGCGCCGAGATTCGCTTCGGCGCGCAGCCCCGCCATGAACCAATCGGAGGCGCTTTCGATATCAATGTCTTCAATCGGAGTTGTTCGTTCTCCCAAGACGGAAAACGTATTATTTGTGACGCGCGCGACAAATGCCGAAATGCCGCCGCTAGCGCGCGGCACCGTGATATTCCATCGGGCGGCGTCAAAGAGCTCTTTGTTTAACGTGAAGCTAGAAAATTTCGTCAAGAAATTACCAACGGTCAATTGATGATTCACGTTTTCAGCCGGAATGTCAAATGTAAAAAAGTTACGATTGCTTGTCTTTTTTCGAAATTCCGCATCACGACGTAAAACCGAATCTCCTTCTAGCACGCCAAACGTCGCCTGCATCTTGTAAAGTTCTTTGCCGCTCTTATCAAAGACTTGATTTCCGAGGGGATCGGTTTGCTGAGCAACTGCGGGCGCTAACATGCCGGCGCAGGACAACCAAAACACGGCAAACAGAACGATTGAATTACGCGGCGTTTTAGAAATCGTAAACAACGCTGAACCGATGACTGCCGAAGGTTGCCTGGATGCCGCTATTGGGCAAAACAAACCCATAATCAATCCGCGTCCTCTCGCTTGGTCTAAAACCGGCGCCGACCGTTAGGTTCGTTCCCCACGCCAAATTTTCGAGCCTGAGGCCACCGCGCACCGCTAACTTTTCGCTATAAAACTGGTATTCAAACCCGACTCTTACGTCAACTTCATGTCCGCTAAATGCAAGGTCCATGCACCAGAAGGAGTTTCTGCGAAGAATGCCGATGCCGAGCGTTGTCCGCACCGGCAGTTTCTCGTTTACAGATGACAGTGATGATGCAATGTCCGGTGAATTCAAATTTTGTACCGACACGGCAATGGGGATATTCGACGCCGATCGAAATACAATACCCATATCAACGCTCAGTTGACTTCGCCCCGGCAGATCTTCAAGCGCTGCGCCGTTAGCGCCTAAGGTCGGTACCGTCTCCCAGTTGAGAAACTTCCCGGAGACGCCAATCGAGAAATAGCGGTTACTCTTGCGTCCAATTCGATAGCTCTTGCTAGCGCCCAAGATGACATAGTTTTCGGCGTACAATTGGCTGACGTTCAGACGCTTCCACACCAGTCCGACCGCGCCTAGTTTCGGGTGCGAGTTGGCGTAGGCAACCAGATTCTGCGTAATGCTTGTCTCGTCACTCAAGCCGACATGCAAGGCTGCCATTGTCGCGGAGAACTGCTGCCCGGAGATGTTGGAGATTGACGCGGGGTTGACCAATAAACCGTCCGCATCATTCATGGCCGCGGTTGATGCCCCGCCCATGCTGTAAGCGCGAGCGCCGCTGAACTGATCATTGAACGCGGCATGTATTGCGGCACCTGAGAGATTGAGACAGAGAAGTAGGCATAGAACCGATTTTGGAATGAAGGAGGCGCCGCAGATTCGATAAAACCCACTCCTCATTGTTAACCTGTTTTCAGAAGTTGAATGATGAGGGCGGCAATCAGTCCCAACCAAACCGGAATCATCATACCGATGAGCCACTTAAAAACATCTCGGATTTCCTTGCTAACGCGTGATTCAACGTCGCTCACTCGAGTTTCAACATTACTCATTCGAGTTTCGAGAGAAGTCATGCGAGTTTCGAGAGAAGTCATGCGGTTCTCTAAAGAAGCAAGTCGCTCATTAATCTGCGTTAGTTCACCGCGCATATAAGCCTGATCTTTGGCAATCTGGATTACCATGTCATGCGTTTGTTGAACAACATGCCTCAATTCTGAGTCTTGCGGGTCAATGTTCATTGAATTGCTCCTCCATGGCTAAAGTAATGAGCATGTGTGAACGCTCGTCGCTGAATTCCTCCGCCTCAATCAGAGGTCATTTTGCGACAACGATCACGCCATTGCTGATTTGGGAACCCAAACGAACCTGATAGATATAAGGCCCAATGTTGACGGGCTTACCCGTTCGGTCCGTTCCGTCCCATTCAATGCTAATCGAATTTGAATCAATGGTCGATCGATTTATCAGTGTCTTCACCAATTTGCTGTGTAAGTCATAAATTTCGACGACCAGCTCGCGTCTGCCGGCGCTCGCCTCGCCTGAATTCGGAATCATCAGTCGCGTGATATCCGCCACGCCGTTGCCATCCGGAGAAAATGGATTCAGGCTCCAATGGGTTGCAAGCGCGGGCGGCGGCACCGCTTGAAACACGGCAAATCGGGAAATATAATTGAGCTCTATGCGGACAGTTTGGCGAACGGGGTCAACCTCGCCGCCGGCAAGTTGCCATTCGTATGTAGCCGGGTTCCATGCGAACACTCGCAGATCGGCTTCGCGAGATACTCCCGCCCATTCCAAATCCGAGCGATCGTAGTTGAACTCCAACAGAGCGGGACGTCCAAGTCGAAGTTGATTGAATTTCGCAAATCTTGAAATCTTTGAACCGCGCCCATCCACGAATTCCACCTCGTTCAATTGCACATTATTTGCCTGTTTGCTCTCGGTAATCAGTAAGCGCACATATCGGCACGATATATGGGATGGGAGTTCAATAACTGTTGTTCCGTCGTTGAACGCCGATACATCCATTACCTCACGAAAACCGAGGTTATCGTTGGAGACCTGTATCGTCCCGCGCTGAGGACCATAAGATCGGTTGTCAACCACATTGGCGTGAACTACGATTTGAGCGAGGGTATGCACATCGCCCAGATCCACTGTCAGGTGAATTGGAAGCGGGACAAGCCCTGCCATCCAAGTGGATGGCGCCTCCAAAATGCCATCAACAGCCAGCATTGGAGGTTGACTCGAAAGAGAGCTTGTTGCTTCGACGCCAAAGTTGCCCCGTTTCAATATCTCAAAACGATAAACGAGCACGGGCAGAGTTCCTTGAGCGATTCGAGTGTTTTCATGATAGTCAAATTGGTTTGCCTGATCCCGCGGTTCGCGAAATAACTGTATCTTCTTGACGCTAGAATCCAGAGTGTCTACCGGAACCAGGATGCGCGCCCGATCGCCGTCGCTTATCTCGAGCCGGCTTTCGTCGAGTGTAGCGCTTTGGAGATCCGCAAGATACCGCACTAAAATCGTCTGAATATCTTGTGCCTCCGTCGGCGCGGAAAGCGGCGCCGCAACGACGGAAATCTCATTCTCGCCCTCGCGCAGCAGAAGCTCAACCGCAAACGTATTGTCCCCGCGCTGTGCGCGTTCAAGTGAGATCGACACAGAGTTAATGCTTGGCTGAATAATCTGATCGTCAATGCCAAGCAATTCAACAGAGTCAATCGAAATCCTGTCGGGCTCCCATCCGTCAAGCATTTCCAGCCGAATAAAACGTACGGCAGTCGGGTTCGGCAAACGCACAATGACCCGATTTAGCAGGGCATCCAAGTTGGCGGGAACGTCAAGATAGTTCTCTGTGAATCGCGCGCCGTCTTCGGAAACGCCGAGCAAGAGTCGCCGCGGTCCTATTGGAACTCCCGCATCAACCGATGGTCGAATCAACACCGCCTGAAGTTGCCGCGCACTGCCCATATCCATCGCGATAGCCCGAATTGAGGGTTTGACAGATGAGAGTCGGGAAACACCGGCCGGGGCGCTGATTGTAACGACGACATCATCCGAAGATGTTACGCCTCCTTCAACCGTCAGCGTCTGATTCGTGGTCGTAAAATTGTGGGTAGGCCGCGTGATGTATAGGTCAATCGCCGCGACTGCCTCACTGTTGATGAGAAGCGTGAGAATCGGTAAGAGAGGTATAAAGCGAAGGTATGTCATGGTATACCCAAGAATCAGATTCGTAAAAATGCAGATGGATTCAAAATGAGCGCGGACACTCAAGATTGAGAGATTCGCCGGATTCGCTTTTCCCATTCATCACACGTAGCGTGCGTACGTTGAACTGATGCGCCAATATATGTTGTCGGATCTTGAAGCGCTTCCCGCTGAGTTGTCGTCAATTTTTCGAGAAACGGCTTAAACGTTTCGTCTGACCATAGCAAATCTGTCAGGCTTTTTCCTGTCTGATGCACCCGAGCGACCAATTTACGCGTGTGGTCGTACGCGTCGGGGAATCCGTGATACGCCATCAACAAGTAGATCGGTTCGGCGATTGTGTCCTCGGCGCTCAATTCAAGGTTGCGCCGCATATTGTCGGTGTTGGCTTCCAGTTCATCCAATGCTCGCGTCAAACGATAGATCCCGTAGTCAAAAGCCGTGAACAGTTCCGTGAGAAAACGGCTTGAAGCGGAGTTGGTCAAATCTCGTTGGTGTTCCAATATGCCATCCATGAACACGGTCATCATGCGCGGTACGAACGCCTTCCAAAGGCTTTTCACATTTTCAAACTCTTCAGGATTTACCTTGTGCGGCATTGTTGACGACCCAACGAGTTGTGGATTGTATTTTCTGCCTACCTCCGCGATTTCCGTACGATACAGGTGCCGCATATCATCGGCGAAATTTGCCAGTATAGTATAGGTTGACGTTACGGCATAAGCCAAGTCCGAGATGGATTCCGGCTCGACACACTGCGTTGAGGTGTGGGTGTCCGATGCGGCTAAGCCGAGTTGCGCGAGTAAATCCGCCTCGATTTCTTCGGGGTTTTGCGTAATCAGTGATAAGCCGTTGAAAGCGCCGACCGCTCCCGAAAACTGCCCGCGCAGATTCCGGCTAGTTTGATCGATGAACTCGATTCTGTTTCCGATTCGGCTGACGTAGAGCGCGAGCGCGTACCCGAAAGTGATGGGCTCCGCATGTTGTCCGTGCGTACGCCCAATCTGCACTGTCTCCGCGTGTTTCCGCGCCAGTTCGATGAGTTGCGTTTCAAGCCCAATCAAATCTGGCAGAATTATTCGCTGAGTCAAATCCTTGAAGCGCATTGCGGTAGCGGTGTCAAGTACGTCCGCCGAAGTTGCGAATAGGTGAACATAAGGGCGCGCCTCGGGGCTGATTCGGCGCCGCAACACGTTCACGAGCGAACGGATATTGTGTCGAATTCGCGCCTGCTCTTCATAAACCTCCTCGGCGGTTATCTCTTTCGCGGCGCGCTCAACTTCCTCCGCGAATTTGTGCGAGCAGACTCCATGGTTGGCAAGTGTGCGCACCAACGCCGCTTCGACTTTCGCCTGATATTTCACGTAACCGGATTCGGACACGTACGGCATGAGCCGCCGCATAAACGCGTCGTTGCCGCCGTAGTATCTAAAATCGAGCGGACTGACCGCTTCAAAAAGTTCCATAGTTCGTTTCTTTCCGCTTAATATACACTTCTACTTGAGGACAATCGCATTCCACTCATCTATTATAGATGATCCTTCCCAAAAAAACAACCGAAACACGGAAACATGACGGGAGAAACGCGCCCGATTTTGGTGGATGTCCAAGAATGGGAGGATGGGAGAGCAAGTTAGCAACGCGTTAGGCGCGGTTGGAAACTGCACCTGCAGGCCGGTAACAGTCCGGCTTGGTGTGCCGATGTTGACAGCGCCTTCATGGGCGGATAGTTTGGCGCCGAAAGGGGATGAGGTCACAAGTTATTCATTGTGAAGGAAGAATGGTATCGGGGGAAAACGGCAGGTGGACGCAGACCCGAAATTAACGTTTTGTTTCTATACACGACACGTAGCTTGTCCGCTCGGTCTGGATTGGCAAATCCAGACCGAGCGGACTAAAGACTTTCGGAATTTGCATAAGCCGGCGCATCACAACGGGAGACGGCTTTACCTATTGCTCGTCCCCGTTCATGCGCAAAGCGTGGGTGAACGATTCAAGGGTTTCGGCGCTTAAGGCTTCCTGATGCAACTCTTCAAGACGTTGCAAATCTTGGATACCCTCTAGCGTGGGTCTAATGGCTCGAACGGCGAGTCCATCAAACCGAAACGCAAGTACTCCAAAGAGGTTTTTGATGGCGGTTTCTCGCGCGCCCCGTTGATAAAGCTCTTTTCCCTTTGTCTCTTCAAAGTATTCGTCAAGGCATTCGAAAAACGATGATTCTTGCATGATTTCCTCCGAAATAAATCCGCGAATTGTTTGCTTGGGATGAATTAAACCGCCCATAATCCATTGCGACACAAGAAGATTGCTACGAATTTTTGTAGGCAACGAGAGCGCTTTTGTCCTTTCGTTGCATTGAATCGCCCACTGCAAGCCATCCATCCCAGACGGCGGCTTCATCAACGGCGCAAACGGCGTTAACTCTATATCTATATTGTACTCGATTCTGTGATAAATATCAACAAAATTTACATTTCGTGTCCGGGAATCGCGCTCTATTTTTCGATTGTGTGGGCCGGGATCGGGAGATCCCTCCTGCGGCAAACATTTCGTACAGCGCACGCTTCGCGCCTTAAATCCGTCCAATCTTCCACATGCCAAATGTCATGCGCGATTCCCTTGTTTGATGCGTTTCCCCATGGGTTAGAGATAAAAAACACTTGCGCGACGCTGAAATCTCTTGTAAAATTGATATGATGGGGGTCAAGCAACCTTCCCCAGGTACATTCCGCGAAGAAATCAAAATTCATAAGGAGGATAACATGGAACTGCGAATTGAGTATTGCACTGCCTGAAACTATTTACCTAGAGCCGTCAGTATGACGAGCGATTTATTGAAGAAATATGGAACCGACGTGAAGGGACTTACCATCGTGCCAGGCGGCGGTGGATGCTTTGAGGTCACGTTTAACGGGAACTTAATCTATTCCAAGTTGGATACGGGCGAGTTTCCTACCGTGGGTCAAATAACTTCCGCGATTGAAGCCGATTGACCGTAAAGCGACTTCCGAATCTATAAGTTACAAGAACCGGCAGTTTGTAGTTGCTCAATTCATTGAGCGCCTCCGATGGATTGTAACTTTTAGATTTTGAATGCGTATTGGAAGCGCACTCTGACAATTATGAAAAAAATTCGGCGCGCCTTAATTAGCGTCTTTGACAAATCTGATCTGCTAAGCCTCGTCCGCATCCTCGCGCGCAACGGCGTAGAATTCCTCTCCACAGGCCAAACTGCCAGTCACCTGACCGAAGCGGGGGTTGAGGTGCGCGAGGTCTCGGATTACACGGGTTTTCCCGAAATGCTGGACGGGCGCGTGAAAACGCTTCACCCGAAGATTTATGGCGGTCTGCTCGCGCTCCGAGATAATCCGGAGCACCGTGCGCAGACCTCCGCGCACGGCATTGAACCGATAGATTTGATCATTTCCAACCTCTATCCGTTTGAAACGACGGTTCAACGCGAGGATGTCGAACTCGCGGAAGCGATTGAAAATATCGACATCGGTGGCCCCACGCTCATTCGGGCGGCGGCGAAGAATTATCGGGATGTCGCCGTGATCACGGATCCGGCGCAGTATCCCGAAGTTGTCGCCGAACTTCAAGACACGGGCGGCGGGTTGTCGTCCGAAACGCGATTTCGATTGGCGAAAGCCGCCTTCAATCATGTCACCCGTTACGACGCCGCGATTTCACGTTATCTCGCCGCGCTAGATGACGCCGACCCCGAATTTCCCGAAGTCTTGGATCTTCGTTACGAAAAAGTCCAAGTGCTCCGCTATGGCGAAAATCCGCATCAGAAAGCGGCGTTCTACCGCACTGAAACTTCGCCTGAACCCTGTGCGGCATGGGCGGAGCAACTCGGTGGTCAGCCCCTCTCCTTCAACAACATCCTTGATCTGGAAGCGGCGCTGGAGATTGTAAAGGATTTTGACGCGCCGACCTGCGCGATCATCAAGCACAATAACCCGTGCGGACTGGCTTCCGGCGAGGATTTGGTTGGCGCCTTTAACGATGCGCTTGAGTGTGATCGAACTTCTGCATTCGGCAGCATAATCGGCTTAAACCGCAAGGTAACAATCCAGACAGCGAATACCATACGGGAAGCCGCTAAGGCCGGGGTAAAGATTGAGGCAATTATCGCCCCGAGCTATACCGACCAAGCGTTGAAAGTCCTGTCTCGCGTGAAGGCGCGGCGTATTTTGGCAACGGGAAAGTTATCGCGGGACACCTCGGTTAAACAGGCGCGCAATGTCATCGGCGGGTTGTTGCTCCAAGATCGAGACCGGCGTGAGATTGGGCCGGACGAGTTTCAAGTTGTCACGAATCGCGCACCGACAAATGCGGAAATTGAATCGCTCCTGTTCGCCTGGAAAGCCTGCAAACACGTCAAATCGAACTGTATTCTGCTGGCGCAAGCTGCCAAGACTGTCGGGATCGGCGCCGGACAGATGAGCCGCGTCGATTCATGTATCATTGCTACGCGCAAGGCGGGTGAACGCGCTAAGGGATCGGCGCTTGCGTCGGATGCCTATTTCCCGTTTCCCGATGGAGTTGAAATAGCCGGCGCCGCCGGTGTGAGTGCCATTATTCAGCCGGGCGGGTCGGTGAACGATCAACCGGTGATTGACGCCGCGAACCGTTACGATATGGCGATGGTTTTGACCGGCGTCCGGCGCTTTCTCCACTGAAATCAAAATTTGAGCCGGCAAATGATGAACCGATACCCATCAACGACAGCGTCCTTTACGATTCCACCGACTGTTATCAGCGGAATCGGCTCCGCCGAGCAAGCAGGCGAACAAGCGAATCGGTTGGGCGCCCGCGCCGCGTTAATCGTGACCGACAGCGGCATCGTGAAACTGGGATACGCCGATGATCTCGTGAAACGGCTTGAGGCGGTTGGGATTGGCGCCTCCATCTTCTCAGGTGTCACGCCAGATCCGACCCTGCAGAACGTCAGCGATGGGCTGGAACAGCATCGGGACGACGCATGCGATCTCATCGTATGCATTGGCGGCGGAAGCGCCATTGATTGTGGAAAAGGGATCGCCATTAAACTGACCAACGATGGCGAACTTGCCGATTTCATGGGAGTAGATAAAATTCCCAACCCCGGCGCTCCACTCATCGCGATCCCCACCACGGCGGGCACCGGCAGCGAATGCACGAAGGCAACGGTGATCACCGACACTGAGCGCAACGTGAAGATGATGCTCGGCAGCCCGTGCCTAACGCCGCGGGTGGCAATCGTGGATCCGCTCCTGTCGCTGACCGCGCCGCCGCATTTGACCGGCGCCGTTGGAGTGGACGCGCTGACCCACGCCATTGAAGCCTACATTTCCAAACGCGCGCAACCCATTACGGATGCACTGGCGTTGAGGGCTATCCGCATGATTTCGGGCTCCCTTCGTCAAGCTTGGGCTGATGGCGAAAACATCAAGGCGCGAACAGAAATGATGATCGCCGCCTCAATCGCCGGCATGGCATTCAGCAACTCCTCTGTCGCGCTGGTGCACGGAATGGCAAGACCGATCGGGGCATATTTCCACATTCACCACGGGTTGTCCAATGCCGTCTTGTTGCTTGATGTCATGGAATACAGCGTTGTCGGAGCCCCGGAGCGTTTTGCCGATATTGCCCGTGCGATGGGTGAACCGCTCGACGGACTTGCGCCGATGCGTCAGGCGGACGCGGCAGTCGCTGGCGTTGAACGCCTAATCAACGACCTCCAAATGCCGCGACTTGGGGAGATTGGCATCGACCGAGACGAGTTTGAAGCGGTAGCCGAGCAGATGGCATTGGACGCGCTCGCCAGTGGAAGTCCCGCAAACAATCCCCGCCAGCCGACAAAGGAAGACATTCTAAAGTTGTATCGAAAGTGCTATCAGCCGCGCCAAGTCTAAATCAGCCCTCCCCAGGCGCCTGATTAGCAGAAAGGTAGGAGGGATCTCCCGATCTCAACGATGAATCCCGACAATACGACTGGAACCGAGGAATAGACCATGTCAAAACTGATAAACTGGAAATCCCTGTTTGTGCTGTTGCTCATCCTGCATCTTCTGCCGTTGTGGATTTTCACGTATTTCCCATCGCAAGATGGGCCTAGCCACATTTATAACGCCCACACGTTGAAGGAGTATCACAAGCACGAGAATTATATGATGCGTGATGTTTGGAAGTTGAACATCACCATATTTCCAAACTGGCTGTCGCATCTCATGCTTGCGGCCTTCCTCTATGTTTTTCCGCCCATCCTTGCCGAGAAAGTCTTTCTCACCTTCGCCATCGGTCTTGTTCCTATCTCATTTTTCTATCTTCTTGACGCGATTCATAAACGCGGTTTCGTGTTCGCTTGGCTCGGTTTTCTTTTTTCCTACAACTACCTCCTCTTCATGGGCTTTTACAATTTTGCCTTAAGCGCCTCGTTATTCTTTTTTAGCTTCGGATACTGGTGGCGACACAAAGACGACATTCGTGTGAACCACCTTATCGTTTTATATATTCTCATCCTGCTCACGTATCTCGCGCATATTGCCTCGTATGGTTTGCTGCTGTTGGGTTTGTCGTTGGCGGCGGGCTGCCTTTGGGGAGGGGCTGCTATCGCAACTGCTTGGCATGCGCGGAAAGAGGGGTTGACACGAATAACAGCGCAATTCTGGGCGGGACTGAAACCGCTAGTGCGGTTCGGACTCTACATGATCCCGGTCTATTTTGTCCTAACAGATTACTACCTTAAGAGCCTTAGGGACAGTCAAGGTGGTCACCATAGAGGCATGGAGTGGATCAAGGATTACTTTTGGGGAGTGAAGTCAGTCGTCTATTTCACCGATTGGCACATTAGGGTGAATCATGTTTTGCTCGTGATTTTGGGAATTGGAATTCTGGTTTCATTGGCGTACCGAATCGCCCGAAAGCAGTGGGTTCGAAACAGCGACGTGTTTCTGGTCATCGCTGTCGTTTTCACAATTATGTTTATTAGGGCGCCGTGGGGTTTCGGAACAGGGGGCTGGATTAACGACCGAATCCATTTCTACATCCTTTTAATGCTCGCTCCGTGGTTTGTCGCTGACATGTGGAGGTGGTTGCGATACGGATTCACGGCGGCGCTAGTCGTCATTTGTCTCCTTCATCTTGGGCGAACCGCCTATGACATTGCCCGACTCAGCCCTGAACTCGCCGAACAAGCGTCCGGGACGCATTTGATCAAACCGCATACGGCATACGCAATGCGCGTACGCGACTGGCATAAGTCCGACGCGCTAGGAAGCGTCAAATACGTCGCGCCATTCGGTCATTCCGTGGCATACTACGGGCTTTATGCCGACGATGTGGGCAATCTAGGAAATTACGAGGCAAAGCATAACTATTTTCCAATCAACCGTTTGCACCAACCAACCTACGGCGGGCGCGAGGATTACGTTGTCGCGTGGGCTTATCCGCCAGAGGAGAAATTCGACGATCTAAAGGAAGATTTTAATCTTCTCCACGAGACCAAGAACCTTAAACTTTTTCAACGGAAACAGGCTGAGGCTCCTGATCTGTCAATCTGGAGCAAAACCGCCGACGGACGCCGAGTCATTCGGTTCGACATGCAGCCGCCAGAGGGACAAACAGCAGAGGGTCATCACGCCGTTCACAAGGATCTTGGCTACGTTAGCGGAAGATTCGGCTGGAAAACTCAATCGCCGCACAGCCATCACGGGGGAAATGTCGAACTTCCTCCAGACTATCGAGATTCCGTCTTGGATAGGCACGACGCGGTGTTCAAACTCGACCTGCCAAACGGATGGTATCGCGTCACCAACTTTTTCTGCTCGGCGGAAGACAAGGGGCATCAGGTGAATCTGCTTGCGAACGGAAATCGGATGATTAAAAATCTGATTGTTCCGCCCGGAAATGAAACAGTTGAACATACCTACGAGATGGAGGTGACCGCTGAGCATCTTACCCAGGTCATCTACAGACCGAATCGTCGTGTGCCAAGAGCGGGGATGCACAATCACTGGGTGTGGAACGGATTCACGGTGGAACAGATTTCCAAATGATAGCGAATTGTGCTTGTTAAAAGGCAACAGAAATACAATCCTTGCTGGAAATTGTGCACATTCAGTTTCTGAAAATCAACCGGCACGGAGACAGAGGAAAAAGCATGTTGAAACTGATGAACTGGAAATCCTTGTTTGTAGTCTTACTCATTCTGCATCTCCTGCCGCTATGGATTTTCACCTATTTCCCGTCGCAGGATGGACCTAGCCACATCTACAATGCCCTCACACTGAAGGAGTACCACAAGCACGAGAATTACACGATGCGCGACGTGTGGAAGTTGAACATCACCATCTTCCCGAATTGGCTGTCGCATGTCATTCTTGCCGCATTCCTCTATGTTTTCCCGCCCATCATAGCCGAAAAAGTCCTTGTCACCCTGGCAGTCGGTCTTGTCCCTATCTCGTTCTTCTATCTGCTTGACGCGGTTCATAAACGCGGCTTTGTTTTTGCTTGGCTCGGTTTTCTCTTTTCCTACAACTATCTTCTCCTTATGGGCTTCTACAACTTTGCCCTAAGTACATCGTTGTTCTTTTTCAGTTTCGGATACTGGTGGCGGCACAAAGACGACATTCGCGTGAACCATCTCATCGTTCTGTATATTCTCATCCTGCTTACATACCTTTCGCACATCGCGTCTTACGGATTGCTGCTGCTCGGGCTGTCATTGGCGGCGGGCTGCCTCTGGGGAGGCGCGGCTATCGCCGGCGCCTGGCGGACGCGGAGGGACGGTGCGGCGCGAATAGCAGCTCAACTTTGGTCGGGGCTGAAACCGTTGGTGCGGTTCGGGCTCTACATGATCCCGGTCTATTTTGTCTTGGCGGACTACTACCTTAAGAGCATAAGGGACCATCAAGACGGTAGCCATAGAGGTATGGAGTGGATTAAGGACTACTTTTGGGGGGTAAAATCAATCGTCTACTTTACCGATTGGCACATCCGTGTACATCATGTACTGCTAGTGATACTAGGACTTGCCGTTGTCACTTCTTTAGTTTACCGGATTATCCGAAGACAGTGGATACGCAATAGCGATGTGTTTTTGGTCATCGCGATCGCTTTCACAATTATGTTCATTAGAGCGCCGTGGGGGTTCGGTCCCGGGGGCTGGATTAACGACCGCATACATTTCTACATCCTCTTAATGCTCGCCCCATGGTTGATGGCTGACCTATGGAAGTGGCTGCGATACGGATTCGCGGCGGCGCTGGTAGTCATCTGTCTGCTGCATCTTGGGCGCACCACGTATGACATAGCTCGAATCAGCCCGGAGATCTCGGAGCTCGCGTCCGGAGTGCATCTGATGGAGCCGCACACCACATACAGCGTGCGCGGCAATAACTGGCGCAAGTCCGACGCGCTTGGAGAGATCAAGTATGTCTCGCCGTTCGTCCATTCAACGGCGCTCTACGGCGTATACGTCGACGACGTGTGCCATCTGGTGAATTACGAGGCAAATTTCGACTACTTTCCAATCAACCGTTTGCACCAACGCACCTATGGCGGGCATGAGGATTACATCGTTGCATGGATGCTGTCGCCCGATGAGAATATTGACGACCTGAAGAGGGATTTTGATCTTATCCACGAGACCAAGAACCTCAAGCTATTCCGCAGAAAACGCCCAAACTCCCCCGACTTGCACATCTGGAACGAAACCGAGGACGGACGCCGCATCATTCGATTCGACATGCAACCGCCCGAAGGACAAACGGCTGATGGCTATCACCCTGTCCACAGAGATCTCAGATACGACAGAGGCAGATTTGGCTGGAAGACGCAGTCGCCGCACAGCCATCACGGGGGCAATCCCGAACTGCCGCCGCAATCCCGAGATTCTGTCTGGGATAGGCACGACGCCGCGTTCAAGCTTGACCTGCCGAACGGATTGTATCGCGTCACCAACTTCTTCTGCTCGGCGGAAGATAGGGGGCATCAAGTGAATCTGCTTGCGAATGGAAAACGGATGATAAAGAAACTAACCGTTCCGCCCGGGAACGAAACCGTCCAACATACCTATGAGATTGAGGTGACGGACGGACATTTAACGCAGGTAATCTACAGACCGAACCAGCGAGTGCCAAAAGCGGGAATGCACAACCATTGGGTTTGGAATGGATTCACGGTGGAACAAATTTCTCGGTAATCGAATTTCAAATCAATCTGCGCTTCACTACACGATTGAAAACACCGTCGGTTAAAAGCCCGTTTGAAAATTCACTTTGGGTGAAGTCCTAGCCTTGAAACCATCAAACGAGTGGATAACGAGTGCGATAGAGATCCCGTTTTTTCCCCAAAACTCGGTTTCTTCCCGGCATCAATGTATTACAGCATCGGCATAACGACTTACGCGCTTCTGTAGGGAACAACGATCGTTGTTCCCTACACATGACGTTCAACTAAAGACTAATAATCATAGTCCATCACTTAATCACATAAATCACAGTTCAGACAACTGCTAGAACGCCGCTATAGCGTTATCCATGTAGAAAAAACAAACCAATTGCATTGACTGGAATTTTCTAATCTGTGTTTATCCGCGTTTATCCGCGTCCCTATTCTGCTCGGCTGCATAAAATCAAGTGATGTCACATACACTTGGCCCATCACACGCTCGTTTGTCCGTGGCTCTCCACCTGATACCCTCCCGTGTTGAAGAGCACAATCCGTTCCGATTTATCGACTTGTCCGGCTTCCACCAATTTCACCAATCCCGCCACAGTTGCCGCGCCCTCGGGGCAAGCGAGGATGCCTTCATTCGTGCCGAGGATATTCATCGCATCCAGAATCTCCTCATCGGTGACCGCAATCGCCGCGCCGCCGCTCTGTCGAATCGCATCCAAGATTAAAAAATCGCCAACGGCTTGCGGCACGCGCAACCCCGGCGCAATCGTATGCGCCTCCACCCAAGGCTCCGCTTCCGACTTGCCCGCCTCCCATGCCTTGACAATCGGTGCGCAACCCGCCGCTTGCACCGAAATCATGCGCGGGCGTTTGGCACCAATCCAACCAATGTCCTCCAATTCCTGAAACCCTTTCCACATTCCCACAATTCCGGTGCCTCCACCGGTGGGGTAGACGACAACGTCCGGCAGTTGCCAATCAAACTGTTCCGCAAGTTCAAGCCCCATCGTCTTTTTGCCTTCGACGCGGTACGGTTCTTTGAGCGTGGAAACATCAAACCAGTTTTCCTCCGCTTTCCGTTCGGCGACAATCTTCCCGGCATCCGTAATCAATCCATCTACAAGCGTTACCGATGCCCCGGCCATGCGACAAGTGATTCGGTTAAACGCCGGGCTGTCTTGCGGCATGAAAATGTGCGCCTCCATCCCGGCTCGCGCCGCGTAGATGGATAACGCTGTCGCCGCATTGCCAGCGGACGGAATGGCTAACTTTGTCAACCCGAGTTCCTTCGCTTTGGAAACAGCCATTGCCAGACCGCGCGCCTTGAAACTTCCGCCGGGCAGCGGCGACTCATCCTTGACCCAAAGCGCCTCTAATCCAAGCTGCGCGCCGAGATGCCGCGTCCTGATTAGCGGTGTCATAATCTCGCCAAGTGAAACCTTATTGACGGGGTTAATCAGCGGCAGCAGTTCGGCGTAGCGCCAAAGCGAGGCAGTACGATTCAAAAGCGCCGATTTGTCCCACGCTTGGGCGACTTTCTCCAGATCGTAGCGTGCAAACAGCGGTTTCCCGCAGGCTTGGCACAAATTCTGCGGCTGCTCGTGATCGTAAGTTTGCCGACACTTGCCGCATTCAAGGTGGGTCAAATAAGGCATGAGACTCTCCATGGGCACAATCCGTACTGCCAAGCCAATATTAATTCCGAATCTATAAGTTTCAAGAGCCGTCGGTTCGTAGCACCCCATTATCCCGCGGCGGAATAATTCTTTCAGCAGGTAACATTCAACTCTTGTCGGCGTCAAATTCCTCGATCCAGCGGATCGACATGTGGATAGAATGCGATATGTCCAAATTCCCGCGCTCCAGCGGAGCGCAATGTGCGGCATGTTCCTCGCGTAGGCGGGGCATCTTGCCCCGCTTGCCATTGCCCGAGTGTCGCTTAAAGCCACATCGGGACGACCCCCGAAGGCTCATTTTTCGTTCTATGACTGGCTTTTTGGCGATTTTTCGAGCGAGTGTTACTTGATAGCACCCCATTATCCCGCGACGGAATAATTCTTTCAGCAGGTAACATTCAACTCTTGTCGGCGTCAAATTCCTCGATCCAGCGGATCGACATGTGGATAGAATGCGATATGTCCAAATTCCCGCGCTCCAGCGGAGCGCAATGTGCGGCATGTTCCTCGCGTAGGCGGGGCATCTTGCCCCGCTTGCCATTGCCCGAGTGTCGCTTAAAGCCACATCGGGACGACCCCCGAAGGCTCATTTTTCGTTCTATGACTGGCTTTTTGGCGATTTTTCGAGCGAGTGTTACTTGATAGTAGTGCAATTCATTGCACGTCCCGCACTAGCTGTAACATTTAGAATTTGAATTCGTATAATTTCATAATCAGGTGGTCTGTAGACCGTTGTCTCTTACGCCCATCCGCCTACGAGGCAATTCAAACGACTATTGCTACCGTTCCTCGGTTTTCAATACTTCCGTGTTGCTTCACAAGCATGACGCGCCTCAATTATAACATATCGGGAGCTTATTTGCCAATTCGCGTAGAGTTGAATCATCCAACTTCAAGCTCGAGGCAATCGCATCTAACTTTTGGCGATGATCTGTAGGTTGGGTTGAACGGCACATCAAGAACGACCCGTCCACAGGACACCCGCGCCCAGATACCGATACCGCTAAAAGCCCCCGAAAGCGTAGTGAAACCCGACACTACGACCGCTGTATTTGGGAATCCGGCGGGTTTTATGTATCCATCCTTCCCGTCTTCCATCCTTCGCGTCTTCGATCCTTCGCGTCTTCCATCCTTCGCGTCTTCCACCCTTCGCGTCTTCCATCCTTCCCATCTTCCATCTCTCCCGTCTTCCACCCTTCCGGTCTTCCATCCTTCGCGTCTTCCATCCTTCCCGCCTTCCATCCTTCGCGTCTTCCATCCTTCGCGTCTTCCACCCTTCCCATCTTCCATCCTTCCCATCTTCCATCCTTCCCGTCTTCGATCTTTCCCGTCTTCGATCCTTCGCGTCTTCCATCCTTCGCGTCTTCGATCCTTCGCGTCTTCCATCCTTCCCATCTTCCATCCTTCGCGTCTTCGATCCTTCCCGTCTTCCACCCTTCCAATCTTCCTTGTGCCAAAAATCGGATGCGATTCCCCCGACTTCAAGTTCATAATCCATTGGCAATCCAACGCTTTTATAGGTATAATATAAGAAGCGATAGGAGATCGCGATTCGGAGATTGCTCCTGCATTAGAGACTTCATAGAGGCGCTATCCCAAAAGCGCGACCGCAATTCCGGGCAGGGGAAGATGCCCTGACTACGCTAGTGATACTAACATCGGGTGATTGTAGTTGCCCGATTCATCGGGCGTTTTTGACGACTTTAACATTTTGATTTTGAATCCGTATGCGTTTAATACTAATTCCGAATCTATATGTTACAAGAACCGGCGGTTTGTAGTTGCTCAATTCATTGAGCGCCTCCGATTGATTGTAACATTTAGATTTTGAATTCGTATCAAGAAATCGTCAGAGATAACACCGGCTTAACGAAGGGGCTCCAAAAATTCCGGGAGAAACAGATTTTGCAAAGTATCTTCCTCAAAGATATGGCATATCGCCGCACGCGAGTGGTGCTGACGGCAATCGGGACCACGGTGCTGATTCTGTTGATCCTGTTCCTCGGCGGAATCATGAACGGAATGCGGATTCAAGCCACGCAATACGTGAAATCTACCGGCGCCGATATTTGGATTTCCGCGGAGGGTTCGGGCGGCGCGTTTATCGGATTTTCCATGCTAATCGAAGAGAGAATGGGACCGCTTAACCACGCCGGAGGATTGCGGCAAAACTCCGCGTCGCCGCTGGTTTTCGCGCAGGCGCGACCTGTCATTCGAGGAAAACCGAGCAAGGCGATTGTCGTCGGATACCGCCCCGGCAAACTCGGCGGTCCTTCCCGCGTGCTTGAGGGACGGATGTTTGAAAAAAGCGCGTACGACGATTACAGCCCGGAATATGTGCCGCCCCATCAGGTGGTCGTTGATGAAAAGATGAATCTTGAAATCGGCGAACGAATTGTCATAGGCGGCAAGGAACTCAAAGTCGTCGGCAAAGTCAAAAGCCTCATGTTTGTGCTTGACACCCCTTTACTGTTCATGGATGTGCGTACTGCGCAAGATGTATTGCTGGGGAGTTATCCGCGCGTGAACATGATGATTGCCAAGACCGCCAAGAATCTTGCCGCCGCGGATGTTGCGAAAAGATTGCAAGACTCCTTGACGATTGAGGCGCGCACGCTGCAGCAGACGATTGACGATATAATCGACTACTATGTCGTCAGCCCGATGAGAGCCGTTACGTTTCTTCGCGTAATGCTCTGGTTGGCGGCGGGCATTCTCGTCGGAATGATTACTTATGTGACAACCCTTGAAAAAACGCAGGAGATTGGCGTGCTCAAAGCGATCGGGGCATCCAATATGTACGTGATGCAGTTAATTCTCAAGCAGGTAGTTTTGATATCGGTCGTTGGCGTTCTGTGCGGTCTGATTTTGGCGTTCATCTTCGCCGCCGCGGCCCCGATTTTTGTTTCAATCCATCTCGTTGAATCCATCATCGTAGCGGCGATTAGTTTTATCGTGTGTTGCTTTAGCGGGTATCTCGCGGCGCGCAAGGCCGTCGCCGTTGACCCGATGCTCGCATTCAGAGGCGAGATTTGAAGGAGCGTTCAAATGGGAGTTGTGGTCGAGGGAAAAGCGTTGACGAAGCGCTTCGGCGAAGGCGAGGCGAGTGTCACCGCGGTTGACGAAGTCGACATCGCCATACAGGAAGGCGAATTGGTGATGTTGATGGGCGACAGCGGTTGCGGCAAAACGACACTAATCAGCCTGCTCGGTTGCATCCTCACCCCCGACGGAGGTGACCTGTGGATTGATGGTGAGAAGATAAATCATCAAGATCAAGACCTTTCCGTCATCCGACGCGAGAAAATCGGTTTCGTTTTTCAGCTCTTTAATCTTCTCCCGTATTTGACCGCGCTTGAGAACGTTATGGTCGCTATGGATCTCGCCGGCAAAAAGAGCGATGGAGCCGAGGCGCGCGCCAAAGAACTGCTGACGCAGGTGGGCTTGGGCGGCCGTCTGGGGCATCGTCCCTCGCAACTGTCGGGTGGCGAGAAACAGCGCGTCTCTTTCGCGCGAGCGCTCGCCAACAACCCCAAGATAGTTTTCGCCGACGAACCCACCGCGAATTTGGACAGCCGCCAAAGCGAAAATCTCATGAGCCTCGTCCGAGAGTTGCGGCAAGAGCGCGGCGCGACCATCGCCATTGTCACGCACCACGAAGAATTGAAAAAAGATGCCGACCGAATCATCCGGATGAAAGACGGTCGGATTGTGTAACTGCGAGGCAGGAAGATCGGAAGGAAACAGCATTGGGATTAAGTTAAGGGATTTCGTCTAGTATTGGTGGTGTCTCCGTAGCAAAACTCTTAACGTAGTCCCCATGGGGTGGGGAAGAAATCTCTATCACCCCCCCACCGTAGGTGCGGTTTCCAACCGCACCGGCGCCTACGGAAACCAGCGCCATGAGCCATCTTCTATTGCGCGCCCATCAATGAATGGATTGGTACTCCATCGCCTATGTCTGCATGAAGATTAACAGTTTAAGGCATTGAATCGGCGCAACCTACGCCTTAAAACGCTTAACTTGATCTCTATGGGAAGATTGGAAGGAAACAGCATTGGGATTAAGTTAAGGGATTTCGTCTAGTATTGGTGGTGTCTCCGTAGCAAAACTCTTAACGTAGTCCCCATGGGGTGGGGAAGAAATCTCTATCACCCCCCCCACCGTAGGTGCGGTTTCCAACCGCACCGGCGCCTACGGAAACCAGCGCCATGAGTCATCTTCTATTGCGCGCCCATCAATGAATGGATTGGTACTCCATCGCCTATGTCTGCATGAAGATTGACAGTTTAAGGCATTGAATCGGCGCAACCTACGCCTTAAAACGCTTAACTTGATCCCTATGGGAAGATTGGAAGGAAACAGCATTGGGATTAAGTTAAGGGATTTCGTCTAGTATTGGTGGTGTCTCCGTAGCAAAACTCTTAACGTAGTCCCCATGGGGTGGGGAAGAAATCTCTATCACCCCCCCACCGTAGGTGCGGTTTCCAACCGCACCGGCGCCTACGGAAACCAGTGCCATGAGCCATCTTCTATTGCGCGCCCATCAATGAATGGATTGGTACTCCATCGCCTATGTCTGCATGAAGATTAACAGTTTAAGGCATTGAATCGGCGCAACCTACGCCTTAAAACGCTTAACTTGATCTCTATGGGAAGATTGGAAGGAAACAGATCCCCTTTACGCATTACGTATCACGCCTTACGCATAATGAACTCCCATCTATTGAGCTCGTGAGGCGTTCGACGACATAAATTCTGGCATTGCCATTCGGGTGTCCCGAGATAGCGGGGAACGCCTGGCGCGCCGACACAATAATTGAAATGGAGAAAACGTGAATCAAATCAATCGTCACCCGCTTTGGATGTGGATTTTGTCAACCCTTGTCACTTTACTCGTGCAAGGACAAGCGTCTGCCGAACTATACGAAGGGCCCCCGGATTTTGAGGAGATGGCAATGGGAGGAGGCGCGCTAACCGGCGGCGGTTTGTCTTACATTAACGGCGATCCGTTCGTTCGCTTTCAAGTCCAGCCGGACATCGGAATCGGCAAGGTCGGATTGGGATTAGGCTTCGTGTTGCTCTATAATCCCGACGCGCAGGAAGGCGAAGAACAAATTCTCGCCGAAGACGCCGAAACCTGGGACAGTCCGAGTACGATGCTGCGCGCCATTCGATACGTAAGTTATGCAAAGCCGCTCGACCGGTTCTATGCGCGCGCCGGCGAATTGGGCTTCGTGACGATTGGACACGGACTGATTATGTCGGGATACTCCAACCATGACCGTCGCGGCATAAGAGCCAATTTTAGGACGGAATCGCGTAAAATCGGTGTCGAAACGGTCGTCAACGATCTGGTGGATCCGAGGATATTCGGCGGGCGTCTCTACCTTCGCCCGCTGCCGAGCAGCATTACGTCGCCGATATTGGGAGGCTTGGAATTCGGCGCCACCTATCTGACCGACGTGTCGCCGGATCTCATTCCCGATGACGAAGCCCCCGGCAAACAGCATACAATCGACGAAGATCCGTTGATAGCGTTGAGCGTCGACATCGGATTTCCGTTAATCGAGAACAGCCTGTTCCGGTTGGCTTTATACGACGAGTTGGCATTTCTAAACACGGGGGGGAGCCGCGACATTTCAATAGAAAGCGATTCGCCATCCGGAAACGCGATAGGAGTCGGACTGACATTTCCCAGTTCACTCTTCAAATTTGAGTACCGCACCTTCGCCGAAGGGTTCATCCCGACGGTTTTTGACTACTCCTACCAAGCTTCCGCCACCGATTCGGTTCCGGTGTTTCTCGGACTCGGTGAGGATCTTGATAAAGGAAAGGCGAGATTCGGCTATTACTCAATGTTTGCTTGGCAACCGATTCCCATGCTGCACATATTGGGAGCGTTCGAGGACTACAATATCAGCTATCCGAAGCTGTACGCCGGCATCACGGAATCCGGCATCGTTGACAAACTGTCGTTCCGGGCGTTCTACGCCAAGCGCGATCTGGGAGAGCCTGACAGCGGATACCCCGATGCCCCCGGCAGCGAGGATCCGAGTCTTATTGCGGACCTGTTTCGACTTGATGAAAAATCCGGGCTCATCGTTCGTGTCGAGTATGAGTTCTATCGTCCCATCGTCGTCGCGTTCACCCGCGAGTACCGTTTCCGCCGCCGCGAAGACGCCGACGGTTCAACCGGTTTCGAGACCATCCAAAAAACCACGATTGAGGTCGGGCTTAATCTTAAGTTTTGAGGCGTCACACTAATTCCGAATCTATGACTTACAAAAACCGCCAGTTTGTAGTTGCCCGATTCATCGGGCGTTTGTAGTTGCTCAATTCATTGAGCGCCTCCGATTGATTGTAACATTTAGATTTTGAATTCGTATAAGCGCGCTGCACAGACGCATAATCCTTCGTAGCACCCCATAATTCCGCGGCGGAATAATTCTTTCCACAAGTAACATTCATTCTAGTCGGAGAGCATTTCCTCGATCCAGCGGATCGACATGTGGATAGAATGCAATGCGTCGAAATTCCCGCGCTCCAGAGGAGCGCAATGTGGAGTGTTGCTTACAGCGACATCGGGCCCACGCCCGAATACTTGTTTTTCGCTCTATGACTGGCTTTTTGACGATTTTTCGAGCGAGTGTTACTTGATAGCATCCCATTATCCCGCGACGGAATAATTCTTTCCACAAGTAACATTCAACTCTTGTCGGCGTCAAATTCCTCGATCCAGCGGATCGACATGTGGATAGAATACGATATGCCCAAATTCCCGCGCTCCAGCGGAGCGCAATGTGGAGGATATTCTACAACTCCGTAGGCGGGGCATCTTGCCCCGCTTGCCAATGCCCGAGTGTCGCTTACAGCCACATCGGGCAGCCTCTCGAATACTCGTTTTTCGCTCTATGACTGGCTTTTTGACGATTTTTCGAGCGAGTGTTACTTGATAGCATCCCATTATCCCGCGACGGAATAATTCTTTCCACAAGTAACATTCAACTCTTGTCGGCGTCAAATTCCTCGATCCAGCGGATCGACATGTGGATAGAATACGATATGCCCAAATTCCCGCGCTCCAGCGGAGCGCAATGTGGAGGATATTCTACAACTCCGTAGGCGGGGCATCTTGCCCCGCTTGCCAATGCCCGAGTGTCGCTTACAGCCACATCGGGCAGCCTCTCGAATACTCGTTTTTCGTTCTATGACTGGCTTTTTGGCGATTTTTCGAGCGAGTGTTACTTCGTAGGGGTTGGGTTCCCCAACCCATTGGGCGACGCAACCTCCGCCCTACGAATGCCGGTATATCTCATACTAATTCTTAATCTATAATCTACAATCATCGGCAGTTTGTAGTTTCCCGATTCATCGGGCGCATGTAGTTGCTCAATTCATTGAGCGCCTCCGATTGATTGTAACATTTGGATTTTGAATTCGTATCAGTTGATTCTGGAAGCAATCTCCGAATCGCGACCCAGAGATCGCTCCTGCAAGGAACGCGCACTTCGCAATCGCCATTGTATCCGAGTCATGATTTGAAGGACCAAACTTGCTCACTTACATCCTTCAGCGCATACTGTCGATGCTTCTATCCCTGTTCGGGGTGTCGCTGCTCGTCTTCTTCATGGTCCACCTTATACCCGGGGATGCCGCGCTCGCCATTTTGGGGGAACGAGCGACAGAAGAGGCGTTGACGGAACTTCGGCGAGAGATGGGGCTTGATAAACCTCTCTACCGTCAATACGGCGCATTTTTGTGGGACCTCGCCCATTTCGACCTCGGCAGATCGTTCAAGACGAGGCAACCCGTCGTCGAAGAAATCAAACGTCATTTTCCGGCCACGGTCGAGCTGACAATCGCCGCCATGGCGTTCGCCATCCTGTTCGGCATGGGCGCCGGCATTATTGCCGCCGCGAACCGCGGCAAATTCTGGGATTACGCCACCATGTTCGGCTCGCTTGCCGGCATATCGATGCCGATTTTCTGGCTGGGATTGATGCTCATTCTCCTGTTCGCGTATACGTTGCCAATCCTCCCGAGCTCGCAGCGGCTGGATGCGGTGTTGGATCTTGATGTTCAACATCGCACCCACTTCTATCTGATTGACACGCTCCTCTCCGGAAACCTTGCCGCCTTTCGCAGCGCGGTGTCGCACCTGATACTTCCGGCAATCACGCTTGGCACCGTACCGCTGGCGATCATCGCGCGCATGACGCGGTCGAGCCTGCTGGAAGTTCTCAATCAACCGTACATCGTGACCGCCCGCGCGAAGGGGCTCCCGGAGTGGGTTGTTATTTTGAAGCATGGCCTCAAAAATAGCATGATTTCTGTGCTGACAATCATCGGGCTGCAATTTGGATATCTGATGAGCGGGGCAATTCTCACGGAACATATCTTTTCGTGGCCCGGTCTGGGATCGTGGTTGCGAGCCTCCGTCGAAGCCCGCGACATTCGACCCATTCAGGGGGGCGTCCTTTTTGTCGCCGCCGTGTTTATGATTGTAAATTTGGCGGTGGATCTGCTCTACAGCTATTTTGACCCGCGAATCAGGTTGGGAGAGAACGCGTGAACAGCCGCGGTCGACAGACGCTAGGAAGGTTGACGAGCCACAAATCCGCAGTGGTGGGCGCTTGCATACTGCTTTTTTTCGTGATCTTGGCCGTATTTGCTCCGCTGATTGCCACGCACGACCCGCGCGAAGCCGATGTCACGGCGCGCCTCGAGGGCTGGTCCAAGACACATTACTTCGGAACGGATGGCGTCGGTCGTGATATATTCAGCCGCATCGTTTACGGATCGCAAATCTCGCTCAAGGTCGGATTGATTGCCATGACATTGTCCATCTCCGCCGGCGCGTTGCTGGGCATTCTGGCGGGTTACTACGGCGGCTGGTTGGACAACATCATCATGCGCGTCTTGGATATGATGCTGCCATTGCCGAGCGTTCTGCTGGCGATGGTCATCGTGGCGATACTTGGCGCGAGCCTCACCAACGCCATTATCGCCGTTTCTATCGTGTACATTCCGCAATACGCGCGCATTTTACGCGCCTCCGTCCTCAAGATTCGCGAACAAGATTATGTGACCGCGGCGCGAGTAATCGGCGCCAGTGATTTTCGCATTCTGTGGAACGCGATTCTGCCCAACTGCGTGGCGCCGCTGATAGTCCAAGCGACGCTCGGCATGGGCGAAGCGATTCTTGTTGCGGCAGGGCTCAGTTTTTTGGGCCTCGGCGCCGAGGTCGGCGAGCCGGAATGGGGCGCTATGCTGAATGAGAACCGCCAGCTCATCCGCCGCGCCCCGTGGACGGTCATGACGCCGGGCATAGCCATATTCCTCACTGTTTTGGGGTTCAATCTGCTGGGAGACGCGCTGCGCGATATCCTCGATCCTCAGCTTAAGACATAAGTCGAAACAAGTATACTCCGCGCTGTCAGAAATTGCGTCTTCTGTAGGATCAAACGAGTGGATAGCGAGTGCGATAGAAATCCTCGCGGTTTCCAACCGCACCTACCGCCAGACGCTTGAAAACACGCAATTTTCAGCAGCGTGAAGTATACATATTGATGCTGTAGGAGGAATCTCCCGCTCCCGACCAGGTTAGGCCAATCTTGTGGCCCGAAGCCGACAACACAAATTGATACTGTAATACTAATTCCGAATCTATAGGTTACAAGAGCCGCTGGTTTGTAGCACTCCATAATTCCGCGACGGAATAATTCTTTCCACAAGTAACATTCATTCTAGTCGGAGAGCATTTCCTCGATCCAGCGGATCGACATGTGGATAGAATGCGATGCGTCGAAATTCCCGCGCTCCAGAGGAGCGCAATGTGGAGTGTTGCTTACAGCGACATCGGGACGCCTCCCGAAGGCTTGTTTTTCGTTCTATGACTAGCTTTTTGGCGATTTTCTGACCGAGTGTTACTTGGTAGCACCCCATTATCCCGCGACGGAATAATTCTTTCCACAAGTAACATTCATTCTAGTCGGAGAGCATTTCCTCGATCCAGCGGATCGACATGTGGATAGAATACGATACGCCCAATTTCCCGCGCTCCAGCGGAGCGCCATGTGGAGAATGTTCTACAACTCCGTAGCCGGGGCATCTTGCCCCGCTTGTCATTGCGCCAGTGTCGCTTACAGCCACATCGGGCAGACGCTTGAATACTCGTTTTTCGCTCTATGACTGGCTTTCTGACGATTTTTCGAGCGAGTGTTACTTGATAGTAGTGCAATTCATTGCACGTCCCGCATTGGCTGTAACATTTAGATTTCGAATTCGTATAAGACGAATCTCCCGATCCCGACTGTACCGCCAGGTGCGATAGAGATCCATAGTGCTACGTGAATCCTATTAGAAACAATTATTACCGGGAACAAGCGCAATTTCACGCAACACAATGTATAGATTTGTAGTGTAGGCGCTGCCCGCCATGAGATTGGCATTGCGTTGTGCGTTTGCCGCCTGCTCGGTCCGGATTGCCAAATCCAAATCGACGACCAATAATGAGAGGTTTACGAAATGGACAATTTGCGCGCATGAAACAGTCTGACATTCTCAACGAGCCGCCGAACGCCAAAATGGTTGCCTTCGGGTTGATACTCGCGGTACTTTGGGGCGGAAATTCGGTGTCGATTAAAATTAGCCTGCAAGGAGCGCCGCCATTGGCGCTTGCCGGGCTTCGATTCCTGCTCGCGCTGGCGGCGATCGCGGCGTGGGCCGCCATCCGGCGCGTCCCCATGCGCTTGAGACGCGGCGAGCTCGTTCCAATCATGTTGTTATCCGTGGTATTCGCATTGCAGATTATCACTCTAAATGTGGGCACGCGCCTCACGTCGGCGGCGCGTTCCACCATCATGATAAACATGTACCCGTTCTTCACGGCGCTGTTCGCGCATTATTGGGTGCCGGGCGACCGACTGTCGTTCATGAAGATTGCCGGCATTGGCGTGGCATTCTGCGGCGTTTTTATCACGTTCGCGCCGTCGCTTCAGCTGGGTGATCACTCTCATCTCGTCGGCGATCTGATTGTCGTCGTCAGCGCAGGCTTTCTGGGATTCAGGACAGTGGTCACGAAACACATGATACAGTGTATCCACCCTTATCGCTTACTCGTCTGGCTGATGATTTTCAGTCTGCCATGCTTTTTTGGATTGAGTCTGTTGCTGGAAGATCAGCGGAACTATGATTTCTCAAGCGCGGTGATTGCGTCCATCCTGTATCAAGGATTCGTCGTAGGCGGCTTATGTTTTGTCGGCTGGACTTTCATTCTGAAAAATCACAGTCCGAGCAAATTGGTGGTTCTCGCTTTTGTGACGCCGTTTTCGGGCATAATTTTCAGTCACCTGCTTTTAGCCGACGAACTCGGCTTCGGTCTGCTTGCCGGTGCCACACTGGTCGCCTTGGGCATCTGTCTGGTAAATCGGCGCAACGCATGAAGCATGATAAATTGGGAGGCGCGAGGCAAATTTGTGAGCAATTCTCATTTTGGAACCTAGAGCCGACGAAGCCTCGTCGGCTTTAAGTTTCTCGCTCTTGAAAAGCGTTATGTTGATTACATGGCTTAATATAATCGCGAAATCCGACGCATCTTAGCCCCAGAGGGGCGACAGGTTTGTAGAAATGCGGAGACACCACACTCCAAAGCCCCAGAGGATCAAACGAGTGGATAGCGAGTGCGATAGTGATCCCACAGGTGTAAGCGTTAAATTCGCACAAAACTATACGATATTACCCCAAAAATGACAACATAAGAACTAGCGACCTGCTGTTCCAATAGGATCCGGTAGAATCAATCACTTAACAAATTCATAATGAGAATTGCTGTAAATTTGTGGCAATGGGGATATCGGTAGATTACGGGTAGGACATCATGGAAACGCTAAATTTTCACTGCAGAATATGGAATACCGAACGCCAAGCTTACGGCACGCCGTTCACCGTGTGCGATCGGCACTTGCAACAGATCCGAGAATCGCTCGCCGCGAACTTTGCCCCGTGCTGGATTGAGCAGATTAAGCGCACCGACGAGATCTGCGAAGATTGTATCGCGGAGGAAAACGAAGAAGATTAAACACCATCCTCCACCGCAAAGACTGCCGAAGGCGATGCCGCTTTTCAATGTCTGTAGTTCCCCGATTCATCGGGCGTTTGTAGTTCCCCGATTCATTGAGCGCCTCCGATTAATCCTAATACTAATTCCGAATCTATAAGTTACAAGAGCCTTTGGTTCGTAGTACCCCATTATCCCGCGACGGAATAATTCTTTCCACAAGTAACATTCATTCTAGTCCTAGTCGGAGAGCATTTCCTCGATCCAGCGGATCGACATGTTGATAGAATACGATATGCCCAAATTCCCGCGCTCCAGCGGAGCGCAATGTGCGGCATGTTCCACACGTAGGCGGGGATCAAACGAGTGAATAGCGAGTGCGATAGAGATCCTATCTTGCCCCGCTTGCCATTGCCCGAGTGTTGCTTACAGCGACATCGAGACATCTCTCAAATGCTCGTTTTTCGCTCTATGACTGGCTTTTTGACGATTTTCTGAGCGAGTGTTACTTGATAGTGCAATTCATTGCACGTCCCGCATCGGCTGTAACATTTGGATTTTGAATTCGTATCACACAACAATAATCGGTTTTACAAAGCCGCGTTGCGCATTTCTTAGGCGTGTGCGATTTTTTTCTTGACAACGTTATGTATGTATAGTATAATATAGGGTATGGGGGCAAGACCGAGGCGTAACGACCCAAAACAGCGAGTAATTCACTACATTCACGGCGGATTTTGTCCGCTGAACGAACAGTGAAAATGACAATCTTTTTCCGGCCGTTAACATCTTGTTCACCTTGGCGCGGGCTGGAACCCGCATTATCACTGGATCGGACGAACTCGAACAGCGTGAACGCGCCTCCCGAAATCGGCTTTTTGTTCACCTTTTGTGCCTATTTTTCGAAGGCGTTTTTGACAAAAAACAGGTGCAAAATCACGCCAACCGCCCTAAAAACGCGTACCGCGTGTACATTTTGTTCACCTTCTGCAAATGGATTTTTACCGAAACCAAGTTTTTTCCTGAAAACTCGGTTTCTTCCGCAACGGAAAAGCGCCCGCTAATCTTGCTTGTAGTAGTAACACTAATTCCTAATCAATGAGTTACAAGCATCGGGTGATTGTAGTTGCCCGATTCATCGGGCGCTTTTAACGAGTGTAACATTTGGATTTTGAATCCGTATTAGATGGACAATCCTCTCGGATTCTGATAGAATGGGGATGATAGTCCAATGTGGATAGGGGAGATTATATGTCTATCACTTCGCTACCCATTGGAATCAAGTTAAGAGAATTTACATATCATTTGTCTATTGTCTAATTCCCGTTGTAAACCTTCAAGCCAGTATGCGCAAATACAATACTGCGATTCCTTGATTGTGTGAGTCTTTTAGCCCCAGCGGGGCGACAGGTTTGTAGAAACGTGGACACACCAAATTCCAAAGCCCCAGAGGGGCGACAGGTGTAAGCGTTGAATTCGTACAATACCATACGATATTGCGACAAAAATCACTGGTATAATCCCGTTAATCCGAGATTCAGACTTACCATCCGCATTATTTGAAAACGAAAAGTTGAATTTCGTCGTTGAGTATAAGTATGAATACTCCACATATCTCTTTAGACGAAGTTCAGATAGAAAGACTTGATGATATTCCGTTGCTGATTGGCTTGCAGCAGCAACTGGGACTTGATGCTATCATAGATGATGTCATCCCGCGTCATTGGCGGCATCAAGGGCTGTCGCTAGGTCAACTGGTTGTAGGCTGGAACGCCCACATTCTGTCAGAAGCCGACCACCGCAAGATAGCTGTTGAAGACTGGGGCGTCGAGCATCAAGCGATGCTGTCGGAATTGTTTGGCACACCGGTGCGTCGCACCGATTTCAGCGATGACCGCCTGAGTCAACTTCTCACGCACTTGGCCGATGATGAAGCGTGGCACGCCATTGAGCAAAAACTCTGGTGTAACAGCATCTCCGTTTATCAACTTAAACCTGAGCGAGTTCGCCTTGATGCGACTCGATTTAGTGGCTATCATACGCCTAACGATGACGGGTTCATGCAATACGGACACAATTCAAACACGCCGCATCTAGCGCAAATAAAACTGATGGCCGCCAGTATTGACTGCGGGGCGTCGGGACACCTGCTTTCGACCGAGGTGGTGTCGGGCGAAAAAGCGGACGACCCGTTATATCTGCCAATGATTGACAACGTGCGTCGGATGACCGATGAATCCGGGCTATTGTATATCGGCGACAGTAAAATGAGCGCCATTTCGATTCGCGCCGAACTGGCGCGAAAGGGGGATTTCTATTTTGTTCCGTTGGCGAAAGTCGGCGACGTTCCGGCGCTCTTTGAGCGATGCCTGGAGCCCATTGTAAGCGGTTCACAACCTGCGACATTGATTTACTCCTCTGATGATGAGCGCCAACCGCCGGAGTTTATCGCGGCAGGGTATGAGACAAAGCGTGCGCAGACAACGACTTTGGCTTCGGGCGAGACCTTTGCTTGGAAAGAGCGCATCTTGGTGGTGCGTTCCTTATCCAAAGCCGAAAAGCAGTTCGCCACTCTAAAGCAAAACCTTCAAGAAGCGACAGCGGAGATACTTCGCTTAACACCGGAGCCCGGACGCGGGCGACAGCAGATTCGCACGGAAGCCGACTTGAATAAAAAGGTTGACGCGATAAAGGCGAAATATCAAGTCAGTAAGTATCTCCACGTTTCTGCCGAATGTGAAGAATCGGTGGAAGTAGGTTACGTTGGTCGCGGACGCGGTAGCGCCAATCGCGCCAAGAAGGAAATCCGCAGCGTTCGCTATCAAATCACCGAAGTAACTCGCGATGAACAGGCGATTCACCGAGCCTACTGTGAGATGGGGTGGCAGTTGTACGCTACCAATCAGCCCCAAGAGCATCTGCCGTTTGATGAAGCGATTAGGCTTTATCGCGCCGCCCCGCGCATCGAACGCCATTTTCATCTGTTTAAATCCGCTCCGATAGGGATTTCACCGATGTTTGTAAGAAACGACGACCAGATTAAAGGGATGACTCGACTGGCTTCGTTAGGTGTCCGACTTTTGACCTTGATTGAAATTGTTACCCGACGCCATCTTGAAGCGCAAGGTAAAACCCTGGCTGGATTGTACCTCGACAATCGAAATCGTCGAACCGCCAAACCGACAGCAAAACGACTTTTACGCGCGTTCCGTGGTATCAATTGTATGCGAGCGCCAGATCAGGTAACCTCTTGTACCACCCCACTGACCGATTTACAACGGGAGATTCTCTCAATACTTTGTATCAACGAGTCCGTTTACCAAACTAGAGCGCCAACTTCACACCGCTCGTAGCCTGCCACGAACATGCAGACAAAGATTAGCATAAATCTGCTACGATTAATTCAACTTTTACTCATCCGATAATGCGGATGCTAAGTCAGACAACCGTCAAAATGAAAATAAAGCAGATCCGAGCAGTGTCCGTGCAGATTCCCCGACCCGCTCCCGAGTCCACGTCGCGGCGCCGTAGTTGGAACGAACACGCGCCTCGCGCATTTCCGATTAACAAGTACCCCGAGTTTTCCGGTTTCCACTCGGCTGCGCCCGGATCCAAACTCAATACCCCCGTGTGGGTTCGGGCGATTGCGGACGATGGGACATGGGGACTCGGCTGTTGCGGTTTTGGAGCGCCTGTCGCCGCCTTGATCGACGCCCATTTTGCGCCGTTGCTTGAAGGTCGGGACCCGATGGCGCTCGAATACCTGAACGACCTTATGTGGCGTTCCACGCAACTTTTCGGGGGGAGCGGACTCGCCGCTATCGCTCAATCCGGCGTCGATTTGGCGTTGTGGGATTTGAAGGGCAAACTGCTCAAACAGCCCGTCTATAAACTGCTTGGCGGCCCCTCGCGAGAAAAGGTCGCGCTCTACTGCACGTCGGATGACCTTGATTGGTCGAAAGAGTTGGGCTTCCGGGCGTTCAAAATCAGCAATCCGGTGACCTGCGAGATGGGGATTGAAGGCTTGAACCTCCTGGAGGACAAGATAGCGAAGGCGCGTGAGGAGGTCGGACCAAACGCCGAGCTCATGTTTAATCCCGTGATGTCCTTCAATGTTGAATTTACGCTTCGGTTGGCGGAGCGGCTAAGACCTTACGGGTTGCGCTGGTTGGAGGAGCCCTTGATTCCGAGTGATCTTGAAGGCCACATCGAGTTGAAGCGCGCCATCACCTGGATTCCTCTTGCCACGGGAGAGCACCACCACAGGCGCCACGCGTTCCGGCAGTTGGTCGAGAATCGCGCCGTAGACATCGTCCAGCCCGACATCACTTGGTGCGGCGGATTGTCGGAAGCCGTCAAAATATACACCATCGCCGAAGCCGCCGGTATCGGCACAATCCCGCATACCGGCGCCGGCACGCCGTGGGGGCAGCACTTCGGAATCGCCATGCCGGAGTCGCCGATGGCGGAGTTCTGGATGGGGTCCGATCCCGGCATCCCGCTTGACGAAGTGTGCCCGATTCCGGGAATGCCGATGCCGAAAAATGGTGATGTCATTCCTTCGGACGCCCCCGGTTTCGGGATGGAAATCGCCGAGGACTGGATCCGACCGTACCGTATAAACCCGTAACGCCGACTCCGAAAGGTTGGCGGCATAGCAACCGTGGGCGGAAAAGGTTACGCGGTGTTGCGCCTTGTAGGAGCGATCTCCAGGTCGCGACCGGCGCGCCCATTGTAGGAGCGAGCTCCAGATCGCCACCATCAAACGAATGGATAACGAACGCGATAATGTTCGCGTGCCATGGACACCCAATCTCAAATTACGCACTACGCATTACATGAATTGAATTGCCATTTCTCAAGGTCATAAGGCGTTGGGCTACGCAACATGTGAGAAAAGGCATAACTACGAAAGAGAAATGTTAATGAAACACGAATCCGATAGAGTTACTCCGCAGCAGCGAGACGCGGTTCCGCCTCCGTACAAGATTATTTACAACTGGGATGGCGCGCCGCTCGATTATTCCGAGTATCCGCAGTCGCAAGATCAGTTCTTGGAAAAGACGTTTGCGCCGATAGAAGACACCCAGGTCGGCGCGCTGTTCTGGTGTGTCGGCGTTCACGAGGCGGAATGGCCCTCGGATACAATGGAGATGGTGGGCGACTCGGTGGGGCGCGTCTACGGCTCGGTGCGCGCCATGCGTCACGCCGAAAACATACGACAGATGTTTGAACGCGGCGAAAACCCCTATACCGCCATGATCGAGCGTGGACGTGAAATCGGCGTTGATCTCTATGCCTCCGTTCGGATGAACGACAACCATTTTTACGTCATCTTGCCAGAAGACATGGCGAAGACGACGAGATTGGGGTTAACCCAGCTCCGAAAGGATCACCCGGAATGGTGCCTCTCTGCCGATCAGGCGCCGGAGCCGCGAGGCGTCGGCTCGTGGAATTTTGCCATCCCCGAAGTCAGGGAACACCGTTTCCAGCATGTCTCCGAAGCCTGTCGCGCCGCCGACTGGGCGGGAGTCGAATTGGATTGGCAGCGCCACGCGTTTCACCTTCTGCCAGACGACGCCTATCGCCTTCGTTATACGCTTACGGATTTACAGCGCGCCATTCGCCAAATGACGGACGAGATCGCGCGGCAGCGCGGCAGACCCTTTTATCTCGCCGTGCGCGTGGCGACCACAATGGAGTCATGCCGCCGTATCGGATACGATCTTGAGGCATGGGTACGCGAGGGGCTATGCGACATTATTATCCCCGCCGGTAATTCCGGCACCGACCCCGGCGCCGAAATCGAGGAGTTCAAATCGCTTACCGAGGGCACCGGAATACAAATCTACGGTGGTCTCGACACGCTTGGCAGGCAGAGCGCCCAGCGTTTAATGTCCCAAGCGAAATGGGAGGACGCTTGGGTTCGCGCCACAGCCAACGGCTACTGGCATAGGGGAGCGGATGGCATCTACGTTTTTAATTGGCATGCGGATCGTCAAACAAAGCGCGACCAGTTGACCACGATCGGATCGCCGCACACATTGAAACGGACGGACAAGGTTTACGCCGCAATTCACCGTGGTCCGCCAGCCACCGAGATTCCGAACCAAGGCGCCGTAAATGATCGTATCTACGGCGAGACAGCCGTTTGCCTTTACCGAGGACTGACGGATGGGGGGCCAACGTTCCACGTTTCGGTGCACGACGACGCGCTTAAAGAAGCGGAGTGCGGCAATTTGGCGGAGGTGGAACTGCACGTTGAACTTGAGCATTTTTCAACGGAAGATGAGGTCGAGGTCCTGCTGGACGGTGAACCGCTGCCCCCGCCGCGGGTACGGGATGCCGCCGCGCAAGATCCGGGCAATCCCTCCGACGTGTCGGAGAATAGTTGGCTGGTTTGGCAACTCCGGCCCGACCAAGCGGGGTTGGGCTCGCACGAGGTTGAAGTCCGCTTGAAAAAACGCGATCCGCGCCTCGGAACGCCGATCGTCGTAGGCCATGTGGAAATCTGCGTCACCTACCGTTCATAGATGCGCTCAGCATGTCGCGGGCGGAATACGTGCGAGAAACCGAGTTATTTCCTGAAAACTCGGTTTCTAAACCTCACGCCGCTGAAAATTGCATTTTTTGTAGGAGGGATCTCACGATCCCGACATGCGTTCGCGGTAGGATCAAGCGAGTGGATAGCGAGTGCGATAGTTATTCCCTACCGCTCTCAAGAGCCATTTTTTTACGTATTACTCATTACGTATTACTTTACCCCCTTATCTTGCCTATGAATCGGGGCAACTTGCGCAAGTCTGAACATTCTATAATGTCTCGGGAACACTAAAATGAAAATCGATCCGATAACTCTCGCCGTAATCCGCGGTAGCCTCGAACAGATCGCCGACGAGATGGACGCGACCTTGGAACGCATGGCTTTCTCACCTGTTATCTCCGACGGCTTTGACCGAGCCAGCGGGATCTACGACAAATCCAACGGTGAAGTCATCATGCAGGGACCGCGAGGGCTGCCAAGTTTCATCTATGTCATGGAGTTTACCACCCGCACCGTCATTGAACGAATCGAGGACATTGCGGATGGCGACATCTACATCGTGAACGATCCGTACTTGGGCGGGACGCATCTGATGGATGTCAAAATGGTAAAGCCCTTTTTCTACAAAGGAAAACTGACCGCCTTTCTCGCGAACAGCGGTCATTGGCCCGATATCGGCGGACGAGTCGCCGGCGGGTTTTCCACGAAGGCGACCGAGATCTACCAAGAGGGATTGCGTCTCCCGCCAATCCGGCTCTTCGAGCAGGGGAAGTTGAACCAAGAAGTGGTGGACATTATCCTCCACAACGTGCGTGTGCCGGACGAGCGGCACGGGGACATCATCGCCCAAGTGACCTCGCTCAATCTCGGCGCCGACCGCTTCGCGCGGCTGCTTGACCGCTACGGCGAGGAAACGGTGTTCGGCGCCATAAGTGAGTTGAAAGACCGCTCGGAGCAGTTGATGCGCAGTCATTTGGAGACCATTCCCGATGGAAAGTATGTGTTTGAAGACCATATTGACAGCGACGGAGTCGAATGGAAACCGCTCAAAATTCGCATGGAGATGGAGGTCAAAGGCAGCAACGTCCATATCGATTTCTCCAAGAGCGGCCCGCCGTGTCGAGGCCCTCTCAATAGTGTCCTCAGCACCACCATCGCCGGAGTGTATATCGGTTTCAAACACATTTTCCCGGATGTACCCGTAAATGCGGGTTGTTTCGCCCCCTTCTCCTTCGACTTGCCATCTACGACCTTCCTCAACGCCCAACTCCCTCGCCCTGTGTCCGGCTGCGCCTCCGAAGTGTGCCAGCGCATCATTGATGTGGTATTGGGGGCGATGAGTCAGGCGTTGCCCGAAAAGTCTTACGCATGTCCGATGGGAACCGTGACAAATCTGTCTGTGGGCGGCGAGGATCCGGAGAAAGGATATTATGTCTTCTATTCGTTTATCGGAGGCGGATACGGCGGAAACTACCTTACCGATGGCTTGATAAACGGGAACCCGACAATCGCTCTCGCCCGAACGCAGGCTTTGGAAATCTTTGAGTCGCGCTACCCGGTGCTTTTCACGCGCTACGCCATCCGGGACGGATCCGGCGGCGCCGGTATGCGTCGCGGCGGGCTAGGCGTAATCTTTGAGTTCCTTATTCGGCGAGGCGAGGCGAGCGCTTCCATGCTGGGAGAACGGGGACGTTTCGCGCCTTTCGGCGTATTGGGCGGCAAATCGGCAAAATCGGCGAGACACACCTTTCTGCTTGGCGGAGAGGAGTACCATCCGCCCCATATCAGCAAAGATGAAGGTATTCTCATGCAGCCGGGAGACCTTTTGACTTTGGAAACGCCGGGTGGCGGGGGCTACGGCGATCCGCTGGACAGATCGGTAGACTTGGTCGCGCAAGATGTCAAACGAGGGTATTACAACCGAGAGGTGGCGGAGCGTGAGTACGGCGTTTTGTTCAAGCGAGAAGAGGTTGATTCTGAAGGAACGGAGCGACTGCGAGCATCGCGCCGAAGCCGGTAGGATCAAGCGAATGAATAATGAGTGCGATAGGGATCCCTCAAGCGATTGAATAATGAGTAGGATTTCCTATCGCCTTCCCTATTCGGTCAGTTGATCGATAGAGATCCCGTCTCCCAATCCCGACAGCGCGGCAACAACGGCGACTCCGACCAACTTGAATCAGCGCGAGTTTATCTTTATTCCTGCCCAGGTGGTGGCGAGTTTGCCGGCGGAATCGACTGCCAAGTTGCCGCTTATGTTTCGATTGATTTCCTCTTGGCTGAGCGCCCGATCGTAGATCCGCACAATCGCCATGGCGCCGTTAAAGGTGCGATCGCGCTCCCAGGCGCTAAAGAGCGTAGGCCACATCGGCTCGCCGCCATCAAATCGTTGCCCTGTTTCCATCGATCCCACCCTTTCGCCATCTTGGTAGGTTTCGAACCGCTTGCCGCTGGTAAAGACAAACGCCACCCAGTGCCATTCCTTCTTTCCGATGTCGATGCCCAGTTTTTCCGCCGAGTACCAACTTCCCTTTGCGGTGTTCTTCCCCTTAATCCAAGCGATGAGTTTGCCGGTGTCGGGGCCATGCAGGAGTATGCGCAACCCTTGGCTCTTTCGGTCGCGCGAATGAAATCCCGCGAACTGAGTGGCGACCACCAAGTCGGGCCACTTCGGTCCATTCCGCTTGACGAGAAGTTCAAATGTCCAGTCTTCAAGTTTCAGATCGGGGTCCAGGTCAGGCCTGCCGGCGAAGCCTTCGTTTCTCGCCCCGACCGAATACCATCGCAATTTTCGATTGAACCCGGCTTCGGGAACTTTAATCGTTCCATCCTTTAGATCCGGCGTAGCGTTATTCGGCGGTAATTCCCCGCCAACCAATCCCAGGTTCCTCCACGCTTTATCCCTTTGGTTTTGCCGGGACGCGTCAAGATGCAGTAGAGAACCGGGCAGCGCATCCTGGGCAAACACAAAAGGACAAGCTATGGCTAGACATAGGATTGCGGTGAAAACGGCGATTGCGGCTGAACACCTCATTTTGAGTTACTCCTCATTCCGGCGACGTGCGGCTGATTTCCTGTCTTTAATCTCGCCCCAACTCGTCGCGATCTTTCCAGACGGGGATACCGCGTAGATTACCCGGTCAAGTCCGTTCGTCATCAGCTCTACAATATCCTCTTGTGTAAGAGCGGTTTTGAAGATTGCGACCTCGTCAATCGTATTGTCACTAAAGGAATGGAATCTCGGCTTGCCGGGCACCAATGCGCCGATAATCAAAGGCATCGTGCGGTTTTCGGGAGTACGTCTAAGTTGAATGCGCGGCGCGCCATCCTCGTTTGTAACTGGTTTCGGCTTTCCGTCAATAAACAACGTAGGCCTTCTATCCCCATCCTTGGCGACAACCGCGTAGTGATGCCATTGATCGTCTTTTATGCCCTCTCTCCCCTGATACCCGCCCTTGTACCAGAAAAAGAGCATGTTATTGAAAACCTTGTGGAGCGCCAAGCCGTACGCGGGCACATCAGCTTGCCATTCATTGCCCTTCGCCAAGATATAGTACGGCGCGGTATCTTTCGGATTCGAGGGCCTTTTGACCCAAGCAACGATTGAAATCACATCCGTCACTTGGAGCGCTTCATGATCCGGCACCTCCAAATACGTCTTGCTGTGAAAATCTCCATTAAATCGCATGGCGGTGCCAAATTTGCCCTTTACAACTTTAGGGCTGTTCAAAACTCGCGCATCGTGACCGTTGCCCGAGGCGTCTTCAATGACCCTCGGCCTGCCAACATCATCAAATAGCCACATCGCCACCAAATCTTTGAGCAATGGCGATTGGGCGTGGCTAAAGCCAGCTGTCATAAGACCCAAGATGATCAGACCGGCACGCACAATTCTCAATCTTCCCAAGACCTCTTCCACGACAATGCCCCCTTTTCCATTCACGGCGGAATGACGATGAGTTTCAAGGTTTGAACTCACGCGTTTTGGATTACGGTGACCAAAAAACGGACAGCTCCTCGCTCGGTCCGGATTGCCAAATCCGGACCGCCATTGTATCTGGCAATCCAACGGGAGCGGTAGAGCGTCGTTCCTCCATCGCCTGATAGTATTCGCGTCGCTTTGCGCAAGTCCCGAAGGAATCTAACTTTAATGCCATTAATTTGCCGATACAACCCTGAAGCCACTATAGTTTACCGAAAGGAGCGGCGGATGTCAATCCAAAATCATTCGCGGGGCGGGGCAAACGCGCCTGATTTTGGTGTGATGATGAAATGGCGTTGTGAGCGGAAGGTTGGAAGGACGGAAAGATGGGAGATTGGACGACACCGGGTTTTGGGAGATTTACGCGTAATCAAAAATCGATAACTAAGTGGTTCATTCGCCAAAGGATTGGTGTATTAGTCTAACGTTTTCTGGTATCGGTGCGGTTGGAAACCGCACCTACTAAGAACACAAGTCGCGACCTCGAGATCGCTCCTACCGTCACGTGATGCCATATACACTTAGCGAATGAACCACTGAGACAGCGATTCGCATTTTCCCATTCAATCCGTCCACCGTTCCAATCTTCGAATCTTCTATCCGTCCGCGCTGCTCAGTTTTTGATGCGGTTTACGTGAAAAATTCTCTTGACCTGCCATCCGAAATGTGTTAAACTGTCTACGATTGAGATTTATTTAGGACTGTAGGCGCGATTTCCGAATCGCGACATTCTGTTACTTGCGTAAGTCCTATTACTCGTTCGTATGCCATCTAGTAGAGTCTGAGCATTTATTCGGTTGAAAGATTGTAGATTTATGTACACATGCTTTGGCAGAGTCTACACATCCTTCCTCCGATAGTGTGCCGAATCTTCAATAGGTGTTACTGCGAAATGTTATTGAACAATATCTTCTTAAGTGTACAGTGTTATAAACCATCAACAGCAAAAGGAGAATAAAATTGAATCGAAGATTTCTGTTTCACCTTGGCTTGGCTTTTGTTTTCACACTTGCGGTCGTGTGCGGTCTGTATGCACAGTCAATAGAGTTTGATGCCGGTAAGCAAGTGCCGGCGAACGAACCTGCGGAAGGAACTGTGGTTCGCGTCGATCACAGCGAGAGCCTAAATTTCAAAGAGCAACTCACCATGGAGGCGTGGATTTATCCTACCGCCCTGGATGCCGGCGGCGGACGGCAATTCATCGCCGGGAAGGCGGATACCTACATGCATGCCATCGAGGTTGCAACGTCAGGTTACCAAGCCGCTGTCAACTCCGCCCAATGGTCTTGGGAAGGCACCGGCAAGGTCGAGTTGAATGAATGGAGCCACGTCGCGACCTCCTTTGACGGAACAGTCTATGAGCTTCATGTTAACGGGAAGCACAGAGACACCATTGAGAATCCGGGCGCAATCAACACCTCGATTGCCGATTTCCTTATCGGATGGCTGCCGCAGTGGGGTGAAGCTTTCACCGGATATATCGACGAAGTTCGTATGTCCAACGTTGCCAGATATCCGGCCGCAGATTTCGAAGTTCCCAGTTCGGAGCTCAGCGCCGATGCGGATACCATGGCGCTCTATCACTTTAACGAAGGATCCGGCGAGGAAGTTATGGATTCGTCGGGGAACGAGAATCACGGCACGCTGGAAGGCGGAGCCGAGTGGAACGACTCAAATGCCCCCGTGGGCGCGGGAACTTCGGTTGAGCCGAACGATAAGATAGCGACCACTTGGGCCGAAATCAAGCGGCGTTACTAAGCGCCACCTCGCCCCTTGAGAGCGGCATAACCTAAACATGGACTGACATCTCTTTTGAGTATGAGCCGTCCTGTCTTTTGCCTCCTGATTACGAGATTAAACGGGCATGTTTTTGATCGTTCTCAGGAGGCTTTTCTTTTCTATGCGTGAGTGATTTCCGCGTCAGAACACATGAGGAAAGTTACATGATTCTAATGAGTCCGAGCGTAGGCTTGGGAAAAACACGAGAGGCGCGTGCGGAGTTCCTTTACAAAGTGGGGCTGATGGAGGTCAAGACGGTGACGACATCCACGCCTCGCGATTGGAGCGACGCGGATGCCGAGGAGTCGAAGTGTTTTCTTGATGATCACGGCATTCGAGTTGGCGAGTTCAGCGGGCATCAGGGAGGATTCGGTTCGGCGGACAAAGAGGAATACCGAACGGCAATCGAAGGCCACCGTCGTCAACTTCGGCACGCTCGCATCTTGGGGGCGCACTGCATCGCCTGCGCAATGCTTATCGGGAGGGCTTGGCTCGAAGAAGTGCCGAAAACCTTTAGAGGACGCGGCGGCGCCATGCCTTCCATGTGGTCCGAAGAGACTTGGAAACGATGCATCGCCGCCGTTGAAGAACTAATGCCCTATGCCGAGGAGATGGGAGTGGATGTCGGCATTCACCCGCATATAATCACGCCGGTTTATTCCATAGCTCGATACAAGGCGCTTTTTGAAGCCGTCCCTTCACCGAGACTGAAGGCGCTCATGGACCCGGTCAATCTCACTTGGCCGCACATGTTCCTCAGAATGACCGAGTTCGCAAATGAAATCTTTGATGAAATCGGTGACAAAATCGTGGCGCTCCACGCGAAAGACGCGACAATGTGGTCGGCTAAACCGATTAGCATCATCTGCCGTGTGGATGAAGCTGTACCCGGCACCGGCGGCATAGATTACGCCACGATTCTGCGTCGGCTTGACCAGCTGGATCATGATGTCACCGTGCACGTCGAGCACTTTCCCGAAGCTGAAACCATCGCGGGCCAACAATACATCAGACAGGTGGCGCGAGAAAATGGCGTGACAATCCACTGATGCACAGATTGAATCGTGTGCCATACTTGGCATCGAAATATTGTAGTAGTTGCCCGATTCATCGGGCGTTTTTGAAACCGAATTAAAACTTGAAGAGCGCGATTTCCGACAACGCGCGGTATATCAAGCTTCACTCTAACCGACAACCATGGGAATATATGAAGACTTTGGCGTAACGCCGATTATCAATGCTTCCGGGGCCGTGACTCGATTGGGAGGCGCGCCGATGCCTGATGAAGTCCTTGAGGCATTTCGTGAGGCGTCTCGGGCGTCCGTGCCGATTGAGCAACTGCAAGCGGCCGCTTCCAAGAGGATTGCGGCGGCTACCAATACCGAGGCAGGTTTGGTTACCGCCGGCGCGGCGTCCGCTCTAACCTTGGGGACAGCGGCCATCCTGGCAGGTTATGACCTAAGCAGAATAGAGCGCTTGCCCCAGTGTGAGGGATTCCCGAACCAGCTCATCGTTGCGCGGGAGCAAAGAAACGGATACGACCACGCCGTGCGCGCCGCGGGCGCGCAGCTCATTGAGGTCGGATTTAATGAGATTGTGTCCAATGCCGGCGTGCGGCGTACCGAAGCTTGGGAATACGAAGCCGCTATGGGTCCAGATACTGCCGGTATTCTATACGTATATAGCCCCACCAGCACGCCTCCACTTGAGGAAGTGGTCCACCTGGCTCATCGTCGCGCGCTTCCCGTGTTAGTGGACGCGGCCGCAGAACTTCCGCCGCGTAGCAACCTAAAATCAATTCCGGCTTCGGGCGCGGATTTGGTGGCGTTCAGTGGCGGGAAGTCGATTCGAGGGCCTCAATCCACGGGGATTCTCTGCGGCCGTTACGAACTCATCCACTCTGCCGCCATCCAATTGCTCGATATGGATGACCACTTGGAGCTCTGGGATCCGCCTCGCAATCTCATAGACAAAATGATATTCCAAGGTATGCCGAGGCACGGCATCGGACGCGGCTTCAAGGTGTCAAAAGAGGAAATTGTCGCGCTGCTTGTCGCCTTGCAACTTTTCAGCAGCGGTGCTTACGACGAATTCTATCACAAAGCCCGCGCGCTTCTTGAAAGAATTGTGGAGAGAATAGCTGGATGCGCCGCACGATGCGATATAACAGATAAAGGCGATGGCGAAAGTATGCCGCTGCTAGAGATAACGGTTGATGAAGCCGCAATCGGCAGAAGCGCCTTTGAGGTGTGCCGCGCTCTGCGTCAAGGCGAGCCGCCAATCTATGTCAGCCATGGCGCGCTCCGGGAAGGGAAACTCCGAGTGAACCCGCTTCACCTAAATGATAGCAACTCCGAGGTTCTCGCCGATAGGCTCCGTCAGGAGTTGGGCGGCTAACGGTGTCAAGTTGATGGTAGCGTATGCGATCGGAGTGATACATCTCAATCTTTGACGCAAAGGAAATACCCAATGGAATTTGACTTCATCATTCGCGGCGGAAGCGTCGTTGATGGCAGTGGCAAACGTGAACCGTTTCTGGCGGATGTCGGAATCTCACGGGAAGAGATCACCGCCATCGGCAATCTTGATGGCGCGCAGGCAAGCCGCATAATTGACGCGCGCGGCAAAGTTGTCAGCCCGGGATTTATCGACGTTCACGTCCATTCCGAGATCGCTCTGTTGGGCGGAAGGGATCAGATGGGCAGCGTCCGCCAGGGGGTCACGACGCAACTTAGCGCGCCGGACGGTTTCGGTTGGGCGCCCCTCCCGCCAAAGCAGATAAAGGAACTATGGGATTACACGCAGTTTGCCTATGGGGACGCGGATCTCTCCTTTGATTGGAAGCGCGCCGAGGATTATCTGAGTATTTTTCCCGGCAATATCCCCGCAAATCTCTATCCGCAAGTGCCTCACTGCGCCGTGCGCTTGGAAGCGATGGGTTGGGATCCGCGACCCGCCACCGACGCGGAACTGGCGCGCATGGAAGTAACGACCCGCGAATGGTTGGAGGCGGGCGCGGGTTGCCTCTGTCTGGGGCTCGATTATCAACCCAGCGCAAACGCGGACCTAAGGGAGCTCGTGGCTCTCTCGAAACTTGCCGCCTCCTACGGCGCCATATATGCCGCACACATACGATACCGCGAGATTGGCAGAAAGAGAGCCTGGGAAGAGACCTTTGAATTGGCTAAGCAGTCCGGGATTCCCGTACATATTTCGCATGAACGCGTTGACGCGGAGTCTGCGGAATTATTGGAGCGCGTGGATCGCGAAGACATTGACCTCACCTTTGAGTCCTACCTTTACCCGGCAGGGATGACACACCTCGCGATGATGTTGCCGCTGAAGTTTCAAGTGGGCAGCATGGAACAACGAATGGATACCTTGAAACGTCCGGAGACGCGAGAGGAATCACTGCCGCACCTCCGAGAGAGCCTCGGTAAGGACGCCGATCAAATCGTCGGTTATACGGCTTCCGGTCGTTATATCGGCATGACCCTCGCCGAAGCCGCCGAGAGCGAAAGCAAGCCTTGGGAGGAATTCGCTTACGACCTTATGATAGAAGAGAACGGCGTGGAAACCTTTATTTTTCCATGGCAATCGCCCCGCGAAGAGTTCCAGGCAACTCTCGATCAGACAGCGGTGCACCCCCGAATGATGATTGCGAGCGATGGCGTCTATAACATACCGCACCCTCATCCGCGCGGTTACGGTTGTTTCGTGCAGTACCTCGGACGGTATGTGCGGGAGCGGAAGCTCGTCTCATTGGAGGAAGCCGTTTACAAAATGAGCGGATTTCCGGCAGAACGTTTCGGAATAGGGGACCGCGGCAGAATTGCGAAAGGATTGGCGGCGGATTTGGTCGTCTTTGATCCGGAGATTGTCGTCGACCGTTCGACGTGGAGTCATCCGATAGAGCCTCCCGCCGGCGTAGACTGGGTGATGGTCAACGGCGTGCCGGTCGTGAATGAAGGCAATCTGACCGGAGCCTTGCCGGGGCGCGTTCTGAGACACGAGATCCGAACAATTTTGTAGGAGCGATCTCCCGATCGCGACCTATGCTCCCCGTAGGATCAAACGAGTGGATAGCGAGTGCGATAGAGATCCTCGCGGTTTCCAACCGCACCTACCGCCAGACGCTTGAAAATACGCAATTTTCAGCAGCGTGAAGTATAATCACATCATTTTCTTTCTCCGTAGGCGGGGCATCTTGCCCCGCTGGCTTTTTACGCCGCGCCACAATTTGTTATCCCTGTCCCACATGATCAATGTACATTCATTATCGAGAATCAAACGAACGAATAGCGAGCGCGATAGCAAACTCCGTTAACCGGGAGATTGTCGGATGAAAGTCTACATCGGCACCGATAGCGAAGGTCAAGCCTGCGTTACACGCGAAGAAGACCCCGAGACCGTTTATGGCCCTTGGCAGGCGAATTACATTCGCAAACGAGCGACACAGGAAACAACCGCGGCAATAGAGGGCGCGCGAGAGGCTGGCGCCACGGAAATCCTCGTTCAAGATATCGGCTTCATACGGGGTGTTTCCCCCGGCGGACTTATCCTCCACTACGACGACCTTCCGCGCGGCATACGCATCGGCTTGGGCGGCGCTCCCTTGCACCGTGTCATTGACGCCAGTTTCGATGCGGTGATTTTGCTGGGGCATCATGCAATGGCGGGGGTTGAAGACGGCGTGATGGCGCATACCTTCAGTTCGCTCGCGATCGAGAATATGTGGCTGAACGGGGCGCGAATCGGGGAAATCGGCATGGAAGCCTTAATCTTCGGCGCCTTTGATGTACCTGTAGTGATGGTGTCCGGCGATGAAGCCGGCTGTCAAGAAGCGCGGGAATGGTTGGGCAACGTGGAGGTAGCGCCCGTCAAGAAGGGTCTTGGAACGCACTGGGCAATCTCGCTCCATCCGGCGGATGCCGACGATCTGATTCGCGAAAAAACCAAAGCGGCGCTTCAACGCTTGAATGCGTTTAGACCGTTCAAGCTGCCTCCGCCTTTGGAATTACGCGTTGATTGCTACACCCGGGAACAGGCGCTTGAACGCTTCAACCGAGAAGAAAACGCCAAGTGGATTGGATATAAGAGTTTCCTCTTACAAGCTGAATCGCCTCTCGCCTTCAGCAAACAGATGGGCGGATAGAATCACCGCGCCAAATCATGTAGGAGCGATCTTGAGGTCGCGACATGCATGTACCTTGTAGGAGCAATCTTGAGGTCGCGACATACACGTCCCTTGTAGGAGCGATCTCCAGGTCGCGACCTGCGCGTCCCTTGTAGGAGCAATCTCCTGGTCGCGACATGCGCGTACCTTATAGGACCAATCTCCGAATCCCGACAGGAGCATCTATGACTATTGAACAGATGTTGGGGTATCTGCGAATCAACGGATGGTGTGTGATACCGGATGTCATTCCCCAAGCCGAGGTGGGCTCCATACGGGAGAGCGTCGAGGAAACAACATACGCGCACGGTATCCGGACCGGGACGGATGGCGTGGCGACCCGCAAAGGGTTGTTGGCTTTCAACCAGTCGTTCGCGCCCTACCTCGCGGACGATAGCCTCCTCGGTATCGCAGCGGCGTTATTCGGAGCGCACGTACGAATCTCCTTCACGACCGCCCATATCAACCTTCCCGGGAATGCGCGCGGCGGTTGGCACGCCGATTGGCCCTTCAATCAAAATAACGCGGGCCACATCCCCGCCCCTTATCCGGACGCCGTTATACACTTGACGACATTGTGGATGCTCTCGCCGTTCACGCCCGAAACGGGGGCAACCTTGATTGTGCCCGGAAGCCACCGATCAAACAACAATCCCACCGGCAACAACGGGGTTGATCCGCTTCAACCGTATCCGACGGAGATGCAGGCTACCGGGGACGCCGGCAGCGTTCTCATATTTGACAGCCGAATGTGGCACGCGGCGGCGGTGAATCGCAGCAACGAACCCAGAGTCGGGTTGGCAGTGCGATACGCGCCGTGGTGGCTGAACCTTGACGTATTGAAGCCCGGTTCGGTGGAACGCACTCGCATGGCGGACGAAACCGGGATGCGAGAGAATGAGGTCTTGCCGGTGCCCCGCCGCGTTTACGAATCGCTCCCCGCAAACGTCAAGCCCCTATTCCGCCACTGGGTAGAACATTAGTTAACCCAAGTTCTCCCTTGTGCGACAGGGGTACAGAAACCGAGTTTTTTCCGCCATAGACACGCGAGATTGGTGAAAATCAGACCGATTCACTTGTAATTTAGCGAACGCGAACCAAAAACTCGGTTTCTCTGTCAACGATTCTCGGCGCTTTCCGACACGATACAAGAAATGGCAATTCACGGAGGACTGAACCGATGGCACAACCCAATGTGCTCCTCATCTGCACCGATCATTGGCCCGGACCGCTGCTAGGGACTATGGGGCACGATCGCATTCTGACGCCGACGCTCAACGAGCTTTCGAACAACGGCGTGTGCTTCACGCGAGCCTATACCGCGACGCCAACGTGCATCCCGGCGCGGCGCGCCTTGATGACCGGCACGACAGCCAAAACGCACGGCGATCGGGTCTTCAACGAACATCTTCCGATGGATCCCAAACTGCCGACCATGCCGCAGACCTTCCGAGACGCGGGTTACCAAGCCTACGCGGTGGGCAAACTCCACGTCTATCCGCAACGCAGTCGTATCGGATTTGACGAGGTGATTCTGTGCGAGGAGGGGAGACATCAATTCGGCGGCGTAAAAGACGACTTCGAGCGTTTCCTTGAGCGGGAAGGCTACGCCGGACATGAATTCGCCCACGGCATGAGCAGCAACGAATACTCGACGCGGCCTTGGCACTTGCCCGAGCGCTGCCACCCGACCAACTGGACGACGCGAGAGATGTGTTACGCCATCCAGCGCCGCGATCCGACGCGCCCGGCATTTTGGTACTGCTCGTATATCGCGCCGCACCCGCCGGTTACCCCGCCGCGCGACTACTTCGAGATCTATCAACGGCTTGGCGTGGACGAACCTGTCGTCGGCGACTGGGCAAAGGATTTCGATAAGCTGCCTTATGCACTCAAGTTTCACATCGACAAAATCTCGGCGCCGAACCCCACCGAGACGATGCTGGCTCGGATGGGATTCTACGCCCAGTGCACCTATATCGACCACCAGATTCGGCTCATGATTGGAACGCTACGCGAAGAGGGGGTCTTGGACAATACCATCGTCATGCTGGTTTCGGATCACGGCGACATGCTCGGCAACCACAACCTGTGGGCGAAACCCCCGATGTTCGAGTGGTCGGCGAGAATCCCAATGATTCTAATGCCGACCGCCGGCTGCGATCGTATCGGACACCATCGTAGGGATGATCGGCTGGCGGAACTTCGTGATGTGATGCCCACGCTGTTGGACCTGTGTGACATTCCTGTACCGGAGACGGTGGAGGGGTACTCGTTGGCGTCGGACGAGCGGCGTGATCGCCTCTACTGCGAGCACAATGAAGACGAGAGAGCGATGCGAATGATTAGATTTGAGCAGTACAAACTGATCTGGTATCCGATCGGCAATCGCTTTCAACTCTTCGACGTCGAAAAGGACCCGCAAGAGATGACTGATCTCTCCGATTATCCCGAATATGCGGACGTGCGCGAGCGTTTGACGGATCTGCTCATTCAAAATCTTTATGGACGTGATCTTGAGTGGGTCAAAGATGGGCGCCTGGTCGGAGAACCGGACGTGGCGTTTGTGTCTAAGCCAAATCGCGGTTTGGCTAACCAACGCGGCTGGCGGTGAATCGGGTTCTGAGAGAAAACGAAGAATACAAGGTGTATCGCCTAAAACTCTGGGAAACACTGACGATTGGGATTATAAATCATACTAATTCCAAATCTATAAGTTACAAGGAGCTGCAGTTTGTAGTTGCTCAATTCATTGGGGATCTCTATCGATCAAGCGAATGAACAATGAGTGCGATAGAAAATCCTACTCACTATTCGTTCGTTTGATCGCCTCCGATTGATTGTAACATTTAGATTTTGAATTCGTATAAGATTTCCTTGTACTCTTTATCGTCATTATCGTCTTCTTCGCTTGGCAATACGTCTGGCAATACGTCTATATAAACCCCCGATTCAAATGATTTGTTTTGAGCGTCCTCATCGTGCCAATGGCTGTGATTGTGAGGCCGCTCTTTAACAGAACCATTGGGCACTTGAGCATCCGCGGCATCCATTTCAACATGTCTTTGATAAGCCCTTGTGCCTATGAAAGAAACGGCAAGAATCACAACGATACAAGTTCCGATGATATAGGGGAAAAATCGACGTCTTAACATGAAATTGACCTCCGTTTGTTTAGAGGACTGTTAGGCAACATCCTGACAGTTGCCCTATCCTATTGCCCTATAGCAACGAACTACAGCCTTCCTACTCTTGATTGCCACAGGGATGGTGTAGTGAGTATGGCAGTATTTCCAGCGGTGTATCCAGCGGCCCACATAACTTAAATGCTCAGATTCTTGTTCTGTCCATTCGACTTCCTCGTAACTCTAAGGATTCATGAATGACGAAAAAGTTCCCTAAATTTTGCTGTAATCGTTCTTTTTCTGTCTCAATTTCTTCATTTTATTCCAGAATCACGTCGCGGTCAAACGCTTGCTTGGTATAACACTTACGAGATAGAAAAGTTCCGCGGGTTGTCGGAGCAGGCGATTCTATACCACAAGAACTGGAAGGGGGCATGGGCGCTTCGGGCGATTCTGCCGAAACGTGCGGCTGAGCGATCATCCGAAGGTTGAATTGAGCGGTACCAACCAACAAACGTCCGGCGTTCCACCTAGGTTGCGAGGATCGATAGCACTCATAACCTTAGAAGTATAGTGAAACCCAACAAAGGTGAGATTCAAGAAACGAGGGCGCTGGGTTTCACTCCCTCTACCCATAAGATGGTGTTGTTGTAAGGCGGACCCCCTTGGTGTTGACGCGGATTAGTGTTTAATCGTTCAACCCAACCTACACACTGAAAGCGTGTAATCAGGTCAGAGTCGGGCGAGGCATTTGCACTTTCAAAGAAAGGGGCATCGACTAAAATAATGAATTGTCAGCGTCGTGTTAGTTCGAATCAGACTGCGTATCGTTACGAAAAACGCCGTGCGGATCGGTTCCGGTGACAGTAGCGGAAGAGATACCACTGCTCCACACTGGTCCCACATCGCTGACTGACCAACTTATTGCAGTTGTGCTATAAAAAGTGAAGTGGCTCGCTGGGATTCCTCCCGCATCAGCGTGTACAGTTGTCATTCCGAATCTAAGTCCGCTATTGTTTGCTTCTGCCTCCGCCGTATTAACGAGTGTAAATGTCGGCAACCCGGGAGGAATAGTCGTCCTTACAAATTTGCGTTGACAATCTGACGCCGCGAGGTAAGCGTACGCGGCAGCAACGAACATAAAAGTAAGCAAAATGATGGGCGTCGCTATCAAAGCTACTTTCTTCATTACGTTATCTCCTTCTTAAACTTAGATTATACGAATTATACGAAGTGTTAATCCTCGTCGGACAGAAATGTTGCAGGATTGTATCCAGCATCCTTGAACTCAACAAATTTTAAACCGGGAAACTTGCTCTCCCACCCTCCCACGGTAAAATCTTCGACCTCAAAATCTCTGTCCTCGGTGCCAGCAGATGCCGCAATACTTCGCAATGTCACTGGAGGATTACCGTCCTGATTGTCAATAACACGATCTGCCCATTCAACATAAAGTACATCAGAATAAAGCGGGTATACCCTATTATTACTGCCATTCATGAAACCGCCCCTAAACCCACGTTCGCCCTGGTTCCAGAGTTTTATCAGAACACGCGCGATATTCTCGTGGTTGACCATGTCACCCTCTCGGTATCCAGGGATATCCAACCAGACAGGTTTGGGGTTGTCATCAAGGTATCCTTCTGGAATTGGCGGAAAATCGCTTTTTTCCGCGGGGGGCTCCTCATCAAGTTCCGCTAGCACGGATTCAAGGTTCTCCTCCTCAAAATCGTTTCCTTGGCTAGATGATTCACCGTAGGTGGCATCGGGGGTTTCGTCGGTTTGGGCATCCGTCGCCCCATCATCCGATGCTTTAGGCGCGTACACCTGCCGTGGGCGTTGTGTAACGCGCTTGAGGATTTCCGCACGCTCCGGATTAGGTTCGGGCATCAGATATACGGTTTCAGGTTCTACCGGTTGATTGGCATGCCAAACCAAGAATACGCCTAGCGCAACACACAGCAACACCACTAGACCGACAGAAGCATATAACCAACGGCGCTTGAGGACAGACATGTTCCCTCCGGGATCTCTATCAATCCACCGACTGGATAAGGAGGGCGATAGTAAATCTTACTCGCTATCCACACGTTTGATCTTTTTCTCACTGAGACGGAAGTTAGATTGGCAGGTAAAAGCCACAATGCTTATCCCCGCAGACTGGTTTTAAGCGGGGAATTCACGCTTAATCACTCTATAGAACACGTTAAGTTGTGGCAAAGAGGGTTGCCGTCAATGGCGGTCCTATTACCCTTCTCCAACGTGATGACAAACAGATTCAAAAATAGTGGGATTTATGGCTGATAAAGGCCTTACTAGGAAGGTCTTCTTTATACCATTTCTCTAAAATGATTGCGCATTGATCGTGCAAATCAGGTAAAGAAACATGCGTCGAGCAGAAAAAGAAGTCTTGTCTCCGCGCAAAGTCGGCGGGGCAAGGGGATCTCTATCGCATTCGCTATTCGCTCATTTGATTCCCGCCGATGGAGTAAGTGGACGATGTGGTTAAGACATCATATGCACTATTATTCAAGCGAAATGGTATTACCACCACGCCGTGAAGTTGTAGGTCTGGGTTTTGAACACGATTCCGAAAAGCGCCCAGAAACCGCCCACCGCAAATTCGCCCAAAATCATGCCGAAGAACAAGGGCAACACCTGTCGATGCAATTTCAACCCGCCGTGTCTCAGAACCAGCCACTTGATTAACCAGCCGAGGAAGAACATCGACCAGAGATCTCGCATGCCGTAGGTGCTGGATACGGCGTAACCCGCCGGATGGAAGGGCCACCACAGGAATTGCCACCGCATGACCATCAGGAAGATGCCGAACAGCAGACCGTAGGCGAAGAATCCCATCGCCAAAAAATCTGTCGATGTCGGATAGGTCAGCCAGCCCTGCAATCGCTTGAACGGTTCCAGCCCTGCCCACGTCATGATTACGCCGCTGTGTTGGTACGCCGAATCCAAAACCGCCCAAAAGGCGACGACCGTGCCGAGAACCGTGGCGATCAGCATGGCGACGAGGACGCGTCGGTTGTTCATCCGCGATTGATCCGCCAACTTGAACCCCTCAAGTTGGTGCGGCATGACATCGCTGTAGTGGGCGCGGGTGAGGAACCAGAAGAAGGATAGAACGGATAGATTTCCCGGACCTAATTTGCGCGTGCCGGCGGCGCCGACCATGAGGTATTCCGGTCCGGCAAAATGCAGGTCGTGAATCGGAGAGCCGACCTCGGCGCGGATGCGCGTGATGCCGATTTCGGTCATCAGGTAGAGCGCGAAAAAGATTCCCGCCGCCCACATCGACATGCCCGCTTTCCAGCAGAACGCGACGAGGAACGCGAAGCCGATTATCATCCCGATCACGGCGGTGCGATATCGAAGCGGCTCCGTTGCGCCGTCATCTCTGCCCTCTCTCGCGCCGAGATGGAAAATCGATCTGCATAGTCGCGCCAAGTGCCCTCTGCCAATCCACAAGGCGATGACGAAAAGCGCGATGTAGGCTCCGGTGCTCTGCTCCGGAAATTCCGGACGCTGGCGAACGCCCAGCGCGCTTCCCAAGACCAACTGCGCTTTCCAAAAGAAAAAGAAGAACCAGCAGGAGAAGGCGATATCGAGCGGAATGAGAAAGATGAGCCCCAACATGAACGGACGGAAGGTTAGCGCCATGTGGCCTATGGCGTCCCACGGCTTTGTCGTGAATAAAGCGCCTATATTGACCGGTTTGACCCGAAGGTACGGAATCGAAGGAAAGAAGAAGTGAAACCCGTTTATGATCCCGATGAGGCTTACCACGCTGAAACTAATCAGAAACAGTCTATTCGTGAACAGTTTGGAGGCGGGGTTCGTCATCTGGAAGGGGAGTTGAACAATCGGGAATGTCAACCGCTCTCGATCCGACCATTGCTTGCGAATGATGATATTGATGCAGATCATCACGAACATCAGTACGCATATAAAGCCCGACCATAAGAGCACCGGCATTAGCCACGCTTCGATGTGCCGCGCGGTGTAGAGAGACGATTCCGTTTTTACGCCTGTGATATACCCATCCAGCGTCCACTGGTCGGTGATGGCAAGCCACGTGGGAATATACCGCCCGAAGAGTTCGCTCCACTCGTTTTCCGGCGTCGCCAAGCCGAACGGGGCAGCCATGGTCGGCGGCAAGATTTGGATCATGCTGTGACCGACCAGCGCCGCCGACTGGCTCAGCATGATATAGAGCGTGACCAGTTCCCCTTGCCGAAAAACCAGTTTCGGAGAAATCCTTCGCAGCGGAACGTTGAGGACGATCAGGACGAGCAGGTTGAAGACAACGTTGAAAAAGAGCGCCATGAGCGTCGAGTGGGCGGAATAATAGACCGCCTCCATCTGCATGATCCAGTAGGAGTTGAGCGGGATCAGCAGAATGGCGATCAGCACGGCGCGCCACGTGACAGCGGTGTCCTGGAAAGCGGTGGCTTGTTGCCTGTGGTCAGTGGTCGGTTGGGGGTGCTGACGACCGGTCTCTGACGCATCAAGTTTCGATGTGTTAAGGGGCATGTTCTGCGGGTTTCCTCCGGCGTTCCGATAATCATCCTGGACTTACGCAGAAAAGGCAGGTCGCTGCTGCAGACGGGGCAAGATGCCCCGCCTACGGAACGCTGGCCCGCCATTTCTGTCCAAGTCCTGAATCCCTCGGCCGTGTGGTCGACGAGGTGATGGCCACACGCGTAGACGGGGATCTAACGAGTGAATAGCGAGTGCGATAGAGATCCTATCTTGCCCCGTCGCGCCAGACCCTTTAGATGTTCAGTTGCGTAAGTCATAATCATCCTTATTGACAGAAATCTCAGTTGACTTGATTTACCGGACTGCGGGGTTTCTGACCTTGCAGCACGCGCACCACCTCTTCCGCTCCTCTCGTGCGCATATCCTCCATCGATTCCTCCGAATACCAGGCGCTGTGGGGCGTAATCCATATACGGTCTTCGTGCAGAAGCGGGTGATCTGCCGGCGGGGGTTCTGCCGACAACACGTCAAGCGCCGCTCCGGCAATCTCTCCGGCCCTTACCGCTTGAAGCAACGCATCCTCGTCAATTAGCGCGCCGCGCGCGGTGTTAATCAGGAATGCGGTCGGCTTCATCGATGAAAGCGAATCGGGGTTGATGATGTGCCGCGTTCCATCGGTCAACGGGACGTGCAGCGAGATATAATCCGACGTGCGCAGCAGCGTCTCCCAGTCTACCAACTTTGCGTCGGACGACTCTGGCGGTAGGGAATCCAGATACGGGTCATGGACAACTACTTCTAGACCGAGACCGCGAGCCTTGCTTCCAACTGCCCGACCGATACGTCCGAAACCTACCACGCCGATCGTTTGCCCTTGAAGCCGCCGAATGGGCGCGACGACTTTGTTTCCCCATTCGCCGCGGCGGGTTGATTCGAGCAGCCGCGGGAAGCCGCGCGCGTGAGCCAACAGAGACGCGATGGCGTGAGTCGAAACTTCATCAACCGCGTAGTCGGGAACATAAGTTACCCAAACACCGTGCTTGGTGGCGGCGTCAATGTCTATGGCGTCAAGTCCGGTTCCAACTCGACTGATAATGCGGCAGCGCTCCATGCTGGCGATCATCTCGGCGGGAACGGGCTGAAGGGTGACCATCAGCGCCTCAGCCTGCTCAACAATTTCACAGGAGGCTGGTGTGTCGAGGTTGCTCAGGTGCGCCACGTTTGCATCAATTGCGCTTAGCATCTCCTCCTCTATCCGGATGTCGCCGAATCCGGGATATGCGATTACAACAGTTCGTGCCATTTACTATGTACTCCTTCTTTAGTGGTCTACTCGCTAAGTATTTGGTGATCATTGAAACCGAGTTTTTTCCTCAAAACTCGGTTTCTTTCCGATATCAATGTAATTTTACAGCATCGGCATAAGGGCTTACGCGCTTTTGTAGGGAACAACGATCGTTGTTCCCTACACATGACGGGCAACTATAGCCTGATAATCATGGCAATCACTTAATTACATAAATCACAGTTCAGACAATGAGTGCGATAGAAAATCCTACTCGCTATCCGATCGCTTGGGGGATTTCTATCGCACTCGCTATTCACTCGCTTGATCCCCGCCTACGGGGTTTATTGTGAAAGCCAACCGCGCGTGGTCAGTTAATACAATTCTTCGCGTAATCGGAGCGCTTATCCGAAATCACTCCTATCATTTCCACAATCAGATTTGTCCATAGGTGATCAACTGCGACCCCGGCGCTTCGTTGATGGATACCTCGATTCCGTCGCATAGGGCTTTGCCCGTAACGGTTTTCTCATCGCCTGAATCCTCAAATTTGACTTCGTACCGCGCGTCCGGGTCAAGCCCTTGCAAGTTCAGTCGAGCTGAAATGTATGGGCTGTTTGGACGGCGAAATGCCAACACAATGCCCTGTTTCAAATCTTCGCGGTGGAACTGGAACGCCATCCAAACATCAAGTTCGGTTGAATAGGATGTCAGCGGATAGTAGTCTCCGTAAAAGAAGGGACGGATGCGTTTATATTCCGCTGCCGTCTTCCGAGCAATTTCGGCAGGGAAGTTCGGGGAATGGACATCCCATCCGAGAACGAATCCGCTGTTCATCGCGCTGCGCGATTCGTAAGAGTTCGGGTTGTTGCTGCCGGTGCCGCTGCACGGCAGGTAGAAGTGCAATCCATGCGTCTGGCACTGGTATCCGTTCGGTTCAAAGTAGTCGTAATCGGTGCGCCAGAGCGGCACGCTACGGGACGCGGTTTCAAGATCGATGCGCCGCCCGCCGCTGGCGCAGTTGTCGATGATTAACCCGGGGTGTCGATTCAGAAGTTCATCCCAAAAGGCGTACAACCCTTCAACATGTCGGATTTCCGTCATTCCTTGGCGATCCGGAGCATCCGCGGCGCGCCAATGGGCAAGCGGATCCATATTGAAATCCTGACGGTAAACGCTGATTCCCTGTTCCGTAATCATGCCGGAAATGTGCTCAATGAGCCAACGCCTCGCATCAAGATGTCCAAGATTTAACAACCCGTTCGGGTTATCGGCAATCCTGAGAACCCAGTCGGGGCGCTCCCGGTCGAGCCATGATCCTTGATACACGCGCTCCGGCTCGAACCAGAGAAGAAATTTCATTTCCGCTCTCTCCGCGGCATCCGAAAGCGGCTTCAGCCCGTTGGGAAAATGGTCTTTTCTAATGCTCCAACTTCCCACGCCGCTGGGCCAACCGCCATCAAACCACCCGGCGTCAAGCCACCAATACTCGACGCCCAGTCCCAACTCATGATAACGTTTGGTAAATGCAATCTGGTTGGTCTCGGTCGATTCGTTAAGGGGAGAACCGCTGGCTGAGAAAGGCGTCGTCACCGGTTTGCCGTTCTCTTGCGGGGTGCGGTGAGCCAAGATGAAACGCCTCAACAGGTTGTGCCCCCGCATCCGCTCGGCTCCCTCCCAGAACAGCAGGAGTATGCGCGGCGTGCGAATTTCTTCGCCGGGGCGCAGTTTCAGGTGTGTCACTTCCATGCCAGCCCGCAATCTCAGACTTTCCGCATCGTCTCGGAGAAAAGCTGCCGACCATTGCCCCGACCATCCAATCCCCAGCATAACGCCTTCACCCGACGTTTCGATATTGAAAAATGGGAGGGCTCGCGTGTTGGAGGATCTGCCGCCCACCGGCGCAAGTTCGACCTTCGTGCCGGGATGCAGCACGTCGGCAATGGGCGCGAAATCGTCCCGGGAGGCTGAGCTGCCCAAGGCGCGGTGGAGAACAAATTCGCCATTCCCGCGGCGAGTGAAGGCAGCATCTAGCGCTTGTATGTCTTCAAGTATAGGCGTGTCGTCGGCGCCCTCGTTCTTCAACCGAACAACCCATTCCACCGCCGGGAAATCGGAGAAGATTTCCCATTCGCACTGGACGACAAGACCGGAGCCGCTGTCTGTGAAGGACAACAAACCCGCGGTTTTCGCGTCGTCGCTATGCATCGTTTCCTTGCGGGATTCCCAGTTCATTAGCAGGTCAGCGGAGGATACGCCGCCGTAGGTGAATGAGAATGGCAGCAGGTTCTCCCCCGACAAGTGGGAATCTATCCACGATTGGATTTTGTTTTTTTCTTCTATAGATTGCTGAATCGACAAAATGTTCTCCTTGACATGCCTTTTTGTTTGATCCGTCTGCGGTGGTGTCGGGATCAGGAGATGGGATCTCTATGGGAGCTCTATCGCAGTCACTATTCGTTCCTTTGATCACTCATTATTCATTCGCTTGATCCTACCGAGGGCGCGCCGTCTATTCGCCCAGTTTATAGGTAATTATCGCCGCGTACGGTTTCTCGGTAATCTGCACGACCAAGCCGTCTTCCATCAATTCGCGCCCGCTCATCTCGCGTGTGGCATCGGCGTCCATGTCCTTCACGAGATAACGCGTCTCGGGCGCCAAGTCGTGCAGATGCAATCGGGCGGATTCGTAGGGGCTTTCCTCGCGCCGAAACACCTGTATCATTCCTTCGCCATCTTCGGGCACGTTGAACTGCCACGCCATCCAAGAGCGCTTGTCTTGGCTGTACGATGTCAGAGGGTAATAATCGCCGTAATAAAACTTGCGGATGCCGAGGTATTGCCCAAGCAAACGTCTCGCTTCCTCGCCCTGATCGCCGTCGGTTTCCTCCCACAACTCGGTCATCAATCCCGTGGTCATGACGCTGCGTAATTCGTATTCGTTCCCCTTTTTCAAAACGGCGCCGCGCCCGGGCATGTGCAGCGGCACCCACTGAAAGAGTCCGTAACTGTGGCACTGCGCATGGATGCTGTCGCGAGCCCAGTCTGTGCGATGCAGCGCGGTGCTGCGTCCGATTGACTCAAGGTCGATGCGCCTCCCTCCACTCGCGCAGTTGTCTATCATAAGGTGCGGGTGACGCTGTATCAGTTCGTCCCAGAGGGCGTAAAGCCCTTCGATATAACGAATTTCCGTTATCCCCTGTCGGTCGGGCGCGTCCGCATGCCGCCAGTATTCCAGCGGCGCGATATTCGCGTCTTCACGATACCAATCAAGCCCGAACTCGGTGATGCGGTCAGTCATAAATTCGGTCAAGAACGCCCGCGCTTCGGGAGCGCCCATGTTGAACAGCAGCTCGCCCGCGTTCATCTGGCTGCGCCGGCTCTCGTAAATTATCCACTTGGGGTCATCGTGGGGGATGGGCCAACCGCCTGTTTTCCACTGCTTGTAGTTGTCTTCGCCATTGCCGAGCTCCAACAGCCAATCGTGGCGCGACTTGAACGCATACCAAGGGGTGTCTTTGCAAACCCGATACGGCTCAAACCAGAGCAGGAATTGGCGGTCGGATTGATGCAACATGTCGGAAATCGGTCGGAAACCTTGGGGATAGAGATCGCTTTTCACCTCCCAATTTCCGGGCATGTTCCACCATGACCCCTCGCCGAACCATTCCGCGTCAATCCAATAGCAAGCAATGGGCAGATTGTGTTTAATGACTCGTTGGATGTTCGTCAAGTGTTCGGCGGCTGATGTTCCTCCCCAGCCGGCGAGGATAACGGGCAGGTTGAGAGGCTCGCCGCTCGGTTGGGGCCGGTGGTGGGCAAGAATAAACCGGCGAAGCAGGTTGTTTCCTCTGATGCGGGCGCCGTGCCAGAACAACATCAGAATGCTCGGCGTTCGGATTGTTTCTCCCGGATGCAACGTCAGATGCGTCAGAGCCATTCCCGCTTGAAGCCGCAGCGCCTGTTCCTCTTCGCGGCGGAAGGTAGCGCCCCATTCACCCGTCCAGCCGATTCCCGCAACAACTCCCTTTGATCCGGATTCAACGTTAAAAAACGGCAACACTTCGCTGGACGATCTGCCTCCGCCGGGCTGAAGATGCACCTGTTCTTTCAAGGCAAGCGGTTGTTCGATCGGCGCGAAATCATCAATGCAACAGAGCGCGCCTTTGGAATAGTGCAAGATGGCGGATTCGTCGGAAAGCGACATATTCGCATCTAGCGGAAGGATGCGCTCCAAGATCGGTGTATCGTTCGCGCCCCCATTTCGGAAATTCAAGACCCATTCGACAGCGGGGAAATCGCGATAGCAAATCGCCTCAATAGTGACACTGAGGCGAGTGTCGGGGTCTGTGAAGGTGAGGCTGTGCGCGGTACGCTCCTCATCAAGCGTTTTCTGACTATGTACGGTTTCCCAGTTCCCGATGAAATCTTCCGACGAGTGTCCGCCGTAGATAAAGGAAAATGCCCGCTTCGTGGCTTCGGCGCCGAAATAGTCTGCCATCCATGAGTCCACTGCTGTCATTTCTTCGGATGTTGGCTCTAAGGACATAATATGTTCCTTCTAGCGAAATGTGGATAAGAGGTTGTAGTCATAGCGTGTTGATTAACCCGAGTTTCCCACCATTGTTCGACTGGAGACACAGAAACCGAACTTTAACCGTCGCGAAGACGCGAGGTCTACGAAAATCGGATGAATTTACCCATAATTAACAGAACGTGAAGCAAAAACTCGGTTTCTCGGTTTTAGGTTGCAACTTGCGCTAGTCTATCCTCTTATATGTTGTTACTATCGCGCCCGGGCAATCCCCAATGGACACCTTTATGCCGTTTGTCATCAGTTCGCCGCCATTCATGGTAACTTCTCCGGCAACATCAAAAGTGATTAGCTTGTAATCGGACGCGGAGGCTAGTCCATGAAGTTTAAAAACACACGCGTCGGTCTTGTTGTCGGGACGGCGGAACGCCTGCACCATGCCTTCACCTGAGTCCGGCATGTTAAACTGCCAAGCTATCCAGGCGTCGTTTTCCAGACTGTAGGGTGTTAGAGGATAGAAATCGCCGTAGTAGTAATCCACAATCTCTCTCCGCTGACGGTGCAATTTCCGGAGCGCTTCGTAGTTAATCTCCTTGATGCGTATGTCGATTGCGCTGTTAATACTCGGATAACAGGTGCTCCAGAATGCGTAGGATTCAACCGCCGTATAGCCTTCTCCACCGTAGTCGGCGCTGGCGTCGGCGACGTTTCCGCCGCCATGGTAGGGTATCCAAAAGGAGATGCCGTAGGTCTGGCACTGCTCTCCCACAGGTTCGTACTGATAGTCGGTTCGCCAAAGCGGCACGGCGCGACGCAGCGTCTCAAGATCGTTTCGACGTCCACCCGAGGCGCAGGTGTCGATGAGCATATTCGGGTGGCGGCGGATCAACTCGTCCCAATACGCCAGGTATCCGGTCACATGTTTAATTTCTGTGATGCCTTGTCTGTCATCCGCGTCATTTCCGCGCCAATAATCCAGGGGATCCATGTTGAAATCCTGTCGATAGACATCAATGCCCTGCTCGGTCAGGAGTTGATCGACGTGATTGGTTAACCAGTTCCACGCCTCCGGGTCTCCGAGATTTAGCAGTCCGCCCTCCGCGCCGCCCAACACCCATTCGGGATGATTCTCGGCAAGCCAAGACTTTGCGGAAACCCGCTCCGGTTCAAACCAAACCATCGTCTTGATGTCCTTGGAATGGGCGTAGTCGCTAATGGCGCGCAATCCTCTCGGAAAACGATTCGTATCCACCTCCCATGTACCCACGTTTCCCCAACCGCCATCGCAGGGATACCAGCCGGCATCCATCCACCAATAGTCGAGCTTCAGCTCCTCCTCGATATAGCGATCGATAAACATGATTTGGTTCTCTTCGGTTGCGTTTACCATCTCGCCGTATACGCGATAACTGGAACCGAGCACGCGGGGTTCGGGGAGTTGCCCGTAGGGTTTGGGCATATTGTGATCCATCATCCAGCGTCGCCAAATGTTCTGCGAATCGATCCAGTCCCTGCCTTTCCAGAACAGAAGGGCAATCAACGGCGCCCGAACCTCTTCTTGGGGATGCAACTTAAAGTGAGTTAACTCCTGCCCGGCGGTGACGCGCATTGCCCTGTCCGAATTGCAACTGAAGTCGGCTGCCCACTGACCGGACCATCCGACGACCACTATGACGCCTTCATCATTCCCGCCTTCCACGTTGAAATAGGACATGTCCGAATTTGTCGGACGCCCCCCGGCGCCGCTAAAGCGCTTGTTTGTGCCGGGTTGCATCACGGCTTCAAAGGGCTTATAGGCGCTCGGCTCGGCGAATCCGCCGGCGAAATGGTGCAGTACGACTCCGTCCTCGTCTTCCCCCGCGTCGAAATTCAGATCAATATCCAAGGCTTGAATGTCTGAAAGAATGGGGGTATCCGAGCTCCCGGTGTTCTTGAAGTAGAGCGTCCATTCGACGACCGGAAAATCGTCGTATTCAATCGCCTCGCATCGCACCTGCAAACCCGTCTGCGGATGTGTATAGGTGATTGTACGCCGTGTACGGCATTCGTCCAACTCCTCGGCGGAGTTCTCTGTCTCGCAATCTTTGAGAAGATCGGTTGATGTCCTGTCTCCGTACTTAAAGGAGAATGGCGGAACGGATGCCTCTCCTCCGAGATTCGAGGCGATCCATTCTTTTGCGGAAGTCATCTCTTCGGCAGTTGGTTTTGCAGTGTTTTCAGCGCTCATGTTGGTTTCCTCTCGTTACAAAATCTGTCTTAGCAAGTAAAAAAGTCGCGATCGGGAGATCGCTTCTACAGTAGGATGGCGCTAGGTTCCATTGACATTTACGTGAAGTGTGAGTCCAATCGTAGGGGCGAGGTCTCCTCGCCCGAACTTTAATGTGTGAACGTCGGGTTGGGAGACCCAACCCCTACGATGGGATATTTCTATGCACCGCTCTCAATCTCCCGGTTGCGTGAAGTGTGTGTCCAATCGTAGGGGCGAGGTTCCCTCGCCCGAACTTTAATGTGTGAACGTCGGGTTGGGAGACCCAACCCCCACGAAGGGATATGTCTATGCACCGCTCTTAATCTCCCGGTTGCGTGAAGTGTGTGCCCAATCGTAGGGGCGAGGTTCCCTCGCCCGAACTTTAATATGCGAACGACGGGTTGGGAAACCCAACCCCTACGAAGGGATATGTCTATCCGCCGCTCTCAATCTCCCGGTTGCGATGAAATGTCAACAGAACCTGGTATTTAGTCAGAAATTGCGCATTTTTCGGCGCTATCTCAAGCTATTGTGGGACCGTCGCCAGCCAGCGTGGTGCGGTGCAAAACTCGCGCATATCTGCTGTCATCCCAGGGGCGCGCCCGGTGCAGGCAGCAGCGATTGTCATACACGACGAGGTCATTCGCGCGCCATTTGTGGCTGTAAACAAACTGCGGTTGGGTAGACCAGTCCAACAATTCCTTCAGCAACGCCTTGCCCTTATCCAAAGGCAAGCCGATGACATGTGTGGCATAGGAGCCCACGAGGAGCGCCTTTTTTCCAGTTTCCGGGACAGTTCGCACCAATACTTGGTTTTGCGAAGGCGTCTCCTCCAAAAAGGCTTCGCTCATCAAGTCCGGCGCAATTTGATTGCGCGAGTGCGCCAAACTGTGCTCCGCAACCAATCCCTCGAGACTCGCCTTCTTCTCCTCGGACAACATTGCGTAGGCGGCGCAAAGGCTCGCGAATTCGGTCTCGCCGCCTTGCGGAGGCACGACCTTTGCCGCCAACAGTGAACCTCGCAGCGGCACGCGCCTAAACGAGCCGTCTGAATGCCAAAGCTCGTTGCCATGATGATACACCCTGCGGGAATCTTCCGGCGGAATGAGATCGCCATTCTCATCAAGATTTGTAAGGACACCGACAGGCCCCCCATCGCCGATGGGATCATTCCGCATCGTCATTTCTATCCTGCCCAAGCCCTCGGTGAACGCGACATGCTGCTCATCCGTGATTTCTTGATCTCGGAAGACCAGAACCGCGTGTTCGGCGAGCGTCGTGCGAAGGTGCGCGAAAGTGTCTTTGCCAATCGGCGAAGTAAGATCAATATCCCGTATGTCGGCGCCGATGTTTTCTGTCAGTTTACGAACAGTGAATGCCATTTTCTCGCCTCATCAATCTTATCATCGGCGCACGGGAAACAGTCTTTGCGATACAAGTGTCAACTATATAGTATTGGCAAAAAAAAGGCAATAGAAAAATACCGACTGTTTTGAGTACGGACGCTTTCTTTCGGTCGTATCGCCTGGAGAGGCGCCATATTCCAATGCCCCAGCGGGGGATCAAGCGAGTGAATAACGAGTGCGATAGGTCCAAATTCTCGCGCTCCCGACGAGCGCAATGTGCGGCATGTTCCACGACTCCGTAGGCGGGGCATCTTGCCCCGCTTGCCATTGCACGAGTGTTAATTGGTAATGATCCGGCTCTACCCATCCAACCCAACCTACAGATCATCTTATTGACGCGAAGGCAATCATCCTGTTGACAATACAGAAAAGATTTGTTACGATAGTGACCATATCCCGATTCCAAGCAGCACAGGCGCGAGGATGAAAAATGAAGATTTTGATTAACACGGACATTACCTCCGATCATCGCCAACAGATCCAATCCGTATCCGCCGGCCTCGAAATCGTTGAACCGAAGGATGAGGCGGCGCGCCTCGCGGAGATTCCCGACACGGATATTATATTCGGCGATTTCAACCGATCGCTTTTCGAGGCGGCTGAACAACTCAAATGGGTTCAAGTTCTCGGCGCAGGCGTTGACGGACTGCTCTTTCCCGAATTTGTCCAAAGTGAAGTCGTTCTGGTAAGCGCGAAGGGGTTTGTCGGTCCTCACCTCGCCGATCAGACGTGGGCGCTAATTCTCGGTCTGCTGCGCGGCGTCGGGCGCGCCGTGCGCGAGCGCACCTGGGAAAACCGCTGGTCCATCCGCGATGAGACGTGGGAATTGGGTGGTCGAACGCTCGGCATTGTGGGGCTTGGCGGCACCGGAATTGACGTGGCGAAACGGGCGCAGGGGTTTGACATGCGCGTAATCGCTGTCGATCCGGAGGATATTGATGCCCCGTTATATGTCCACGAAGTGTGGAAGATGGATCGGTTTTACGATCTGCTCGCCGAATCGGACATCGTTTCGATTTGCGCTCCGCTGACAGATGAATCCCTCGGCATGTTCGACGACGAAGCCTTCCGACGAATGAAACCGAACGCGCTGCTCATCAATGTCACGCGCGGCGAAATCGTTGATGAGCGCTCCCTGATCCGCGCCTTGCAGGAGAATCGGATTGGCGGCGCCGGACTGGACGTAACGCCGCAAGAGCCCCTTCCGCCCGATAGCCCCCTATGGGATATGCCCAACGTCATTATCACGCCCCATGTAGCGGGCGGTTCGCCTCACCGGCTTGATCGAACGGTTGGGCTATTCTGTGACAATCTCGAACGCTTCCTGGCGGGCAAACCCCTCCTGAGCGTGATAGATAAGCGGAAGGGCTACTGATTGTCACTTCCGATTGGAATGAAACTTGACATTGGCAATGATTTGATGCTGCGGCAAAGCTTTTGTAGGGAATAACGATCGTTATTCCCTACTGCTCTGAAAAGCCTATTTGTAGGGTGGGCATTGCCCACCATTCCTCAATCCCGAAACTCGCTTAACAACGCAGGAGACTATTATGATCATACGAAATTGGCGCGATGCCATACCCTACGTCGGTCACCAAAGCAAAATCATTTGGCCCATACTGACGCGCGCCGGAAACGAAAACGCCGATCCGCCGGAAGCCGCGTGTCTGCTCGGTCTGACAAATTTTACGCGGCACGTGGTGCAAGGACGCATCACGACGGATTACCACGACCACAAGGACAAGGAACAAGTCTATTACTTTATCCGAGGTCGCGGCAAGATGTTGATCGATGACAAAGAGTACCCGGTTACGGCGGGTGACGCCGTGCATCTTCCCCCATTGGCAAAGCACCAGGTTATCAATGATGGCGAGGATGAGATTGAGTATCTGAACATCAGCGCAGTGGTGAACACTTGAGCAGAGGTGCGTGTTCTCCCAACAGTTTTTTGAGAGTGAAGGAAGGATTATGATTAAAGTTGGCGTTTACGCCTCATATTTTGGTAAAGATGAACCCAAAGCGTTCCCGGATGCGGAATCTTTCATCGATTTGGCGTATGAATTGCGGCTGGATGCCGTTGACTTTCGGGCAAATGTCGGATTCACCTCCCGCGATCCCGACTATCTTATGGGTATCAAGATAAAATGCCTGAAGGCGGGCTTGCCCATCGGTTATCTGGCGTCTGGCGGTCATTTTGTGGGTACCGAGGAGGAACTGCGAGCGAAGGTGGCGCAAGCCGCGGCGGATGTCGAGATGGCATCCTTCTTGGGCGCGCCCATGATTCGGCTTTTCTGCGGCGCCCCCGAGGAGGGCGGCGGTGACAGTGAGATTGAATGCTTTCAGCGGGTGTGCGATATCGCCGCCGATGCCGGCATTATGGTGGGCTTGCAGAATCATCCGTGCACCGGCGACGATGTGCTGCGCATACTGCGAGACACCGACCGCGAGAACTTCACCTTTATCTTGGACACCGGGCAGTGGGTCGGCTCCCCCGGGCGGAATCGCGGCGTGGGCGATCCGAACATAGACATTTACGAGTATATGGAGCAGACGGCGCCTTATGCATCCTACGTCCGAGCCAAAATCTACAAAATCGACAACGGGCGCGAGGAGTGGCTGGATTACTCGCGCATCGTGCAGATTCTGAAGTCCGTGGATTTCAACGGGGTGATGTCCATTACGTTTGAAGGCAAGGACGTCAATCGATGCGATGACCGGGAGACGTTCAGATTGGCGGCTCAACATCTGCGTGAATTGATTGCGGAGAGATAGTTTGACGCTGGCAGATGAGAACCGACGCACTTGCCAAACACCTATCCTCGTAGGCGGGGCATCTTGCCTCGCCTCATTGGGATCAAGTTAAGAAAATTTACGCATTATTTGTCTAATTTTCCGTTGTAATACTAATTCCGAATCTATAAGTTACAAGAGCCGTCGGTTTGTAGTTGCTCAATTCATTGAGCGCCCCCGATTGTTTGAATTCGTATGACAACTCATCTCTAGTCGCCGCTTTTGAGGAAGCTTTTATGCTAACGCCGCCGCAACTGACACACTACCGCGAACAAGGCTTCGTAATTCCCGACTTTCGTTTGTCCGCCTCAACGATACAGTCAATCAAAGACGACTTTGAGCGGTTCTTGGCGCGACACCCCGAATTCCGGCAGAGCTGCCCCGCTCTGCTCATCTACGACACCACCTTCCTAAATTACGCCCGAAACTCTGATATCCTCGACATGGTAGCCCAGATTCTCGGAGAGGACATCGCCATCTGGAACTCCAGCTATTTTGGCAAGCCCGCCCATGATGGCAAAAGGGTTCCGTGGCATCAAGATGGACGCTATTGGCCGATTCGACCACTCGCGAGTTGTTCGGTGTGGATTGCGATTGACGATTCCAACACGGAGAACGGTTGCCTGCGGGTTATCCCCGGCTCGCACAAATCGCGCAAATTGTTCAAGCATGAAAGCAACCCCAGCGACGACCTTGTGCTTTCACTTGAACTTCTGGGTTCGGAATTCGACGAAAGCAAGGCTGTGGACATCGTCTTGGAATCCGGGCAAATCTCGCTTCATGATGTGTTCTTGGCGCACGGCTCGGAACCCAACACCTCCGGCAAACCCCGCCGCGGCATGACGCTGCGCTTTTTTCCCACCACCTCCGTTTACGATCGCGACATTGAGGCATGGGAACTGCCAAGATCGCTGTTCCTGATGCGCGGCACGGATCAATCAAAGCGAAACGACTTCGTGGTGAAACCGCTCCCAAAGTAGTAGGCATACGCCGTATGCCGTAACCCTTGTGCAAATTGGGAAGGTAAATTAAAACGCCGTGGACATTGAAATTCCGAACCGCTCAAGCCAGATGTACATAAGACTGACGCCGTGCTGCCTGTAAAAATAGTTGAACATCAGGTGCGACCGATCGCCGTCGTACATCCCGCGAACGGACAATCCTCTTCCAAAGTCGACCGTGGCGCCGAACGGAAAATTGAATTCGCCATCCCATTCCGAGTAGTTCACGGTCCCGTATAACGAAAATGGAGAGTTGGGCAGGCGTTTGGCAAGCG
>CAXXCS010000003.1:0-11124 GCA_963667245.2 Candidatus Poribacteria bacterium | reverse complement strand
GCGGAACACGGATTCACGCTGATTGAATTGCTCGTTGCCTCGACCGTTCTTGTCATCATAGGCGGCGTTGCCTTCAAGGTATTCGACGCTTCGGTAGATATATATCGCGATTCCCAATCTCGCGTTGTCATGGCTCAAAAGTGTCGCGTGGCATTAGATTTTTTGAGCAATGATTTGAGCGCCATCTATGCGGCGCGACAGGATGAGTCGCTCGTTCTTATCTCGCAAGATAACCCCGGCGAGTTTGGTGAGAGGGATATCATCAGTTTTGTCACGCTTGTTCATACCGATCCGGACCCGTTTCTCGCGCAATTGAATCAAGGATCGGGAGCCAATCCTGACGCACAAGCGCCGCCGGTAAGCGACGTGCAGCGCGTCGCGTATGTCGTTGGTCCAGATTTGACGTTGCAGGATAGCAATGTCGGAAACCAACCGACAGTTTCGACAGACGGCGACGAAGAAGGGAATTTGGTTCTTACGCGCGTCATTACGACCTCAATCGATCCGCAGACTGTTATCGCCTCTCTGTTAGATACGGGGACGATTCCGGCAGAGGACGATGACGGGAACGCTATCTATGCGGATATTGCCCAACTAATCGATCATGTGGCGTCCTTCGATCTCAAATACTCGGATGGCGAAGACTGGTACGAATCCTGGGAACAGGACGACGCCATTCCCAGTGCGGTTCAAATTCTAATCTCGGTATTGCCCGAGGGCGACAGCCAAAGAAGTGAAAACGCCGGGCAGAACGTGATGACCCTGTCGACAATGATCCATCTACCCATGAGCGCCGATTTCGGAGGGCAAGATACCGGCGGACAGCCCGCCGGGGCTTTGAGCGGCTGAAAGAATGCCCGTAAAAACAGGTTATACGTTATGTTTGGTCTTTCCCGTGCCACCCTATATGCGTTGAGGAAGGTTCGCCGCTCGTCAAATGACCGTGGGCTTTCCCTCGTCGCTACGCTCTGGATTTTGACGATTCTTTCCGTATTGGCAACACAGTTGCTCCACTCCATTTACCTTGAACGTCGCGTGCAAGCTAATTTTGCCGACCGGACGAAATATCATTTCGCCGCCAAGGCGGGATTCGAGTATGCCCTCGCCATGCTTCGCGGAGATAGGACGCCGTTTGATTCGCTGGGAGAAGATTGGGCGGTCGCCGTAGCAGATGGAATTGACGATGGTATGATTGAGGGCAATGTGCTCGCGTATCAGGTGGACATTACCGACGAGAGTTCGAGGGTAAATATCAATACCGCCGAGACGAACGCAATTCAAGGACTCCTGAATCTGCTAGGCTATGAAGATACTCAAGACCCCAATCAGTCGCTTGCCGATTCAATCGTCGCCAGCCGTCCGTTTCGCACGGTGCGCGATATCGCCAGAGCGCCGGGGATGACTTCGACGCTGCTCTACGGCGGACCGCCGCAAACGGGCGCAAATCTTGACATTGGAGAAACCGAGATACGGAATGTAGGCGGCTTGATTGACTTTACAACAGTCTATTCGGTTGATGTGAATACGGATGCGAGCGGGCAACAACGCCTTAATGTCAAAAGCGCCGAAGCGCCGCAACTGACCCAGCTCCGGGGAAACAACAATCAACCTGTCTTCAGTCAAGGTGAGGCGGAGTCTCTCAGGCAACAACGAGACGAAATTGAGAGTATCGGGGATGTTCTTGATCTTAAAGCCGTCTCGGAGCAAACCTTCAATAACATTCGTGACAAGATAACCACGGATGGTGAAGAAAATGCGGAAGGCTTGGTAAACATAAACACCGCCGACGCGAATCGATTGCAGACGCTTGATGGCATTGACGAGGGCATTGCGAATCGAATCATCAATCATCGCAATACTCAAGGAAACTTCCAAAATGTGGACGCTATCAAGGATGTGAATCTCGTCACGACAGATGAGTTCAAAAGCGTTGTTGACAAAATCTCTACAACAGACGATGAGATTCTGAATGGTCTAATGAATGTCAACACCGCCTCTTTGGAGATTCTGCAACTCTTGCCGGGGATGGATGAATCCAAGGCGCAGGCGATAATCACCCGCAGAGAATCCGAGCCGGAAGACACTCAACAAGCTCCGCCGCAAACACAGGATGAAATAGAAGGCAATCCATTTACCGATATTGGTCAACTGCTTGATGTGGAAGGAATTGATACGAATACGTTTAAGCAGATAGCGGGTCTCGTTACGTACCGGTCACACGCCTTTCGCGTGGAAGCAACCGGGATTGACGCGCGAGGGACAACCATCGCGTCGTGTATTGGCGTAATCGACCGGACGGAACAGACGGTTGCAATCAAGTATTGGCGACAAAATTGATGCTGTAGGAGGGATCTCCCGATCCCGACAGTAGTTGTAGGGTGGGCACTGCCCACCATTCTGATAAGTTTGGGATAAATGGTTGGCTCCCCTGGCGCGCAACGTGACCGCGTTGATGGTGGGCAGTGCCCACCCTACAATCACTATTACAAACAGTAATTACCGGGAAAGAAAGCGCAATAGTACCCAACGCAAAGCATAAACTGAGATGGCGAAAAATCTGGTTATAGCCGTTGACATCGGCACAAATTCAATCAAGCTCGCCCAGTTCGCGGTACACTCGTCCGAGATACGGCTGGTCCGATCTAGCGCTGCCAGTTATCCGCGCCTGAGCGCGACCGGGGAGGCAGATTCGCGGACGATATCGCAGGCGTTAGAGCAACTTTGGTACGATGTCAAAGGGACCAAGAATACGGTTTTACTGTCAATTCCCAGGTTGCTTGTGACGACCCGCCGATTAACCGACTTTCCGGCGGCGGCAACCGATGAACAACTGCCCGATCTCGTATCCATGCAGGCTGAAACCGAAATTCCCTTCAGTGCGGAAAACGCCGTCTTTGATTACCACGATGTTCGTCGCCGGGAAAATCACGTCTCTGTGGAACTCGTTGCGGCAAAGCGCGAGAGTGTCCAGAAATACATCGATTATCTGCAAACGGTTGGCGTTGTACCCGTGGGAATCATCCCGTCGGCGATGGCAACCGCATCCCTGGCGAAGCCCCTGCTTGGCGCCGAAGCCCCCAATCGAACAACGCTAATTGCCGATATCGGCGCGGGCAACACCGATGTCTGTGTATTCCAAGGGGAAAATCTCAGATTTTCGCGAAGTTTTCCAATCGCCGGGAACAACCTGACGCTTCACTATCAGGATGCGGTTGGCGGCGACTTTGAGTTCGCCGAACGCATAAAGGTGGGGCGCGCCGGTCTTGACCAAGAATTGCCTGATAGGATTCCCACTTACCACTGGGCTGACCAGTTGACAACACAGTTCCAGCAATCGATTGGCGGAGCCCGACGAGAGATGGAAGCGAATTCGTCCGGTGATGTGGATGAAATCTGGCTTTGCGGAGGCGGCGCCCAAATCACCGGATTGGCGGATTATCTCGCGCATCGGCTTGGAATCTCTACAAAACTCTGGGACCCGTTGGAGGCTTTCAGTGACCAAGGCGGGAAGGTTGACGCGGCGCCGACCGGAAATTCTGGCGATGCGCTAGCTGTCGCTCTGGGAATCGGGTTGAGTTCGACCCCGCGTCAAGCAAGCTTGAATTTACTCCCTAGAGAAGAAAAAGTCAAGTTGACGCAGAGCCAACAGAGGCGGCATTTGATGTATGGCGTCGCCGCAGGCGCGATTTTGGTGGTGGGGCTTGGGCTCGGCGGGTTCACCTTGAACAGAACGCGGCGCATGGAAAACGCCGTGTTGGATGGACGAATCCAACGTATCGCGCAATCCGAAATTCGGGCAAAGCAAACACTGGCTAAGAATTTGGCAACTGTCGATCTGCTGACCCCTCGCGTGTCGGCGCTGGACATTCTGCGTACATTGAGCATACGATTTTCTGATCGGACAAAAGTCGCTTGGACCAATTTCCACATCACTCGACTCAATGAACTCGACGAGACGAAAGTTACGTTCAACATTGAAGCGCGATCGCACGGTGACATAAGCGAGATGATTCGCGTGATGGGCCAATCCGGGCTATTCACCAACATAAAATCGGGGGATGTCAAAAGTGTTAAGCGCGAAAGAGAAACCTTCTTTCAGACGCAAATCGCATGTAACTTGTCATCGGACGCCCCGCGGATGCTCGCGCAATCTCGCCTTCCCGGCGCGGAGAGTGGCATTCGGAGCCAAGAAGAAAAGTTGGCGCGGTCCGGCGACAACACTACTTTGGAACGTCCGCAGTTGCCCGCTCCGGAACCTGAACTGTTGGCGGAATCTCCAGATAAACCGATTGTTGACAGTCGTAGATGAGAGTCCTGTTTTCGATATGATCCGGCGTTGAACGTCACGAATGAATTCGTTAAGAGCATTGGAGCCTGAGCGCGATGAGAACACTGACAAAACGTGAAAAAATACTGTTAGCCGTTGTCGGGGCAATTGGCGTCATATTCCTCGTTTTGCAAGTGCTACCGACATTTCTGGAAACATCGGTGACCGCGAACAAAGATGTCAAACTTGAACGACTTCAAACCGCGGAAAAACTGGTGCAACTGGAGAAACAAGCGAACGGCATCAACGAAAGCTTGGGCGGATACGTCGGATTGCGCGGACGACTGATTTCGGACTCCCTATTCAATGAGATTTCACAATCGCACAATGTAGAAACCTTCAACCGGACGCGTCAAGCGTCGGATCTGGTAGCGTTACACCCCGCTCTGGAAGGTAAAGCCGCCGTCCTGTTTGCCTATAAGACTCAACGCGATGGATTTGACAATCTGGACGAGTTAAAAACGATTCGAGCCTCCATTTTTGAGGGCGAACAACCGCGGGTTGTCATTTCGCAGCGAATATCGCAACTCGCGAGGAGATCCGGACTCAAACCGGATTACCAACTCAACATCAAACCTTCTCCCGGCAAAAAAACTGAGAACATTTCGCGTCAGGCAAAGCGTAATTTCATTTTGTACAGTTATAGAGTCACATTGGAAAATGAACTCGGGCAACTCAAGGCGCAACAGGAAGAACAATCACAGTCGCAGTCGGATAGAGAGAGCGAGTTGGAACGTGCGATGTTCGAAGCGTGGTGGGGAGGCGCCGATGCTGCTGCCGAGGCTGATGGCGACAGCGAAGATCCCGGCTCCCAAGAAGTTGAGCCGATGGATAATGAAGAACGGAATCGTGACTCCTCACCTTCCCCGAATACAACGCTAGCCAAGAATCAAGATTCGCCGAACACTGAAAGTCGGCTTGCGGGAGAGAGTCCTCGTTTTCCAACGATGCCAGCCGTCATTCCAATGGAATTACGGATGCCGTTAATTGAATTCATTCTCTCATTTATCACGTCGGAAATCAATGGGGCGACAGAATTTAAGCGTGATTTTGTCGCGGACCAAATCGATCGAGTCAACGAACCCTCACAGCGCGGTTTTAGGCGGTTCGGACGGTCAGGTCCCGCCGTTCGCGTTAGGTTCCGAGAGGATAGCGCTCTGCTCGCGAAGTTTGAAGATTTGATTACTCATTACGAAGCAAGTCGGATCGACGATGCGGCTGAGCCGACCGGTAGCAATCTTGACTACGCTGAACAGATAGTGGCTCTGACGGAATATGTTGATTCCGTTGATCAGCGCCTAAAACGCCTTCAAGACGCGCTCTCGAAGGTCGCATTGACTTATGAACCCCAGAATTACGGCGTTGACGTAAAATTCAAAAGTGATATCCGTACCGTTGTCAAGTTGGTTGAGTTAATCCAGACCTCTACGAAATGGCTGTATGTCAAAAACTTTAAACTCACGAACGACAAATCGGAGAAAAAAGAGGATCAAGAACGACATCAACTTAACGTAGAATTGTCAATGATAGCAAGAATACTATAATTCAGTGGTCCACTCGCATCGAAACCGAGTTTTTTCCTCAAAACTCGGTTTCTTCCCGGCATCAAACCAGTCAATGGCGACCATGTTCTTCAAACTGCTTCCATCACTTGAATCCAAAGACTGGGCCCATTGCTTCAATAAGACCTACGTAGCCAAACGCCTTATGACATCAAGAAATGGAAAGTCATCATGCGCGATGCGAAATTGATTTTTTCTTACGTATTACGCATTATGTATTACCTTACACCCTCATCTTCTTCTATGAATCGGGGTAACTTGCGCGGATCCTATCCAAAAGGGGTATGAACATCAACAATGAAAACGTACTATTGTAAAATTGGCAGGCGGCAATCTAGCTATTTTGTTCTTTTTCTTATTATTGCGCTGGCTGCGAATTTCGCAATCGCCGCAAGCGTCGCGTTTGCGCAAGAAGAGCAGACCGACATGCGCGTAGCGGAGCGCGACGAAACGGGGAAAGCGATTCGGTTCAATTTCAACTTCATTAGCAGGGATCTCAGAGACCTGATTAGATTTCTGAGTCAAGAAACCGATTTGACATTTGTCGCGTCCGAAAACGAAATCAAGGACAAAAAATTTGCTCTGACGAATCTCAAAAACGTCACTATGGATGAGATGTTGGAGGAGGTCAAAACCGTCCTATCGACCTATAATCTGACGACAATTCGTGACGGGAACACCGTGCTTATCACGACCTTCGAAAAAGCGGTGCAGATGAAGGTGCCGGTCAAGCGAATCACCGCGGACGCCAGCCAAGTCGAAGAAAGCGACGAAATTCAGACCTACATCATCCAACTGGAAAACGCGGTCGCGTCGGAACTGGTGAGCGGCATCAAACCGCTGTTGAACAAAGCCGCAAATATATTCGCCGATGCAAATAGTAATTCCCTCGTGATCACGGATGTCGCTTCCAACGTGCGACGCATTACGTCAATCTTGCAAGTTGCCGACGAAGCGCCGGACATGCCGCTCAAGGTGGAGATTGTCCATCTGCGAAACGCCACTGCCACCTCGCTCGCCGCCACCTTGAATCAAGTGTTCCAAGATGAAACGCAAATCGCGAATGTGCTCAAGACCATGGGATCCAAGCGCCCCGAAGAGATGCGCGAGATGGTTGAGAAAACGAAAGAGGAAAGCGCCGGCATGGACATGCTTCGAGGACGCATCTACATTGCCGCCGACGAAAGCTCGAACTCATTGGTCATCAAAGCGTCCGAAGCCAATTTGGTCGCGCTGAAGGACGTTATTCGTCAGCTTGACACCGCCCCGAGCATTCGGACGGTGATTAAGGTATTCCGATTGGACCGGGCAATTGCCGAGGATGTCGCGCAGACGCTTGAGGAGGTTATCACCGGACAGAGCGCCGGCAGGCGCCCCGGCGGCAGAGCGCAATGGTGGCAACAGCGCGAATGGGATCGACGCCGCCGAGAAGTTCAGCGAGATCGCCAAGGACAAGAGTTTCAAGGCATCATCGGAACCGTAAACATCTCTTCCAATGAACGACTGAATGCCGTGGTTGTTTCGACCGATCCGCGAAATCTCCCATTGATAGAGAAACTCATAAAAGAACTCGATCAAACCGACCCGAAAGAGGAGGTCCGAATCTTCTTCCTCAAGTTCGCGGATGCGCAGACGCTGTCCGATAATCTCGTCGATCTGTTTGAAGGAGGCTCCGCCGGACGAGACAGCAATCGACCCTGGTGGGATCGAAGGGAAGAGCGCCAATCGCAGGACGGCAACTTGGGCGTTCTGGGGGACGTCCACCTCGTGCCGGATGCCAGACTGAACGCGCTGTTGGTCTCGACCGCGGCGCAAAATTTCCCTACCATTGAGAATCTCGTGAAGCGGCTCGACGTCAGTATGCCCGATCAGGAATGGGGTACAAAGGTGTATCCGTTGAAATTCGCTGACGCCGAGAATGTGTCCAACATCATCAACAATGTCTATCAGAGCGCGAATAACAATAGCGGTTTCTTCTTTTTCCTGCCCCAGCGAAATCAGAGCGAAGGTTCGCTAGCCGGCAATGTCACGGCAGAGCCTTACATCACGCTGAACGCGGTGGTTGTATCGACCGCTACGCAGCGAAACTTTGAATTGATTTCAGAGTTTATTCGCGAACTTGATGTGCCTACTCCCGAAGGGCAGAGAGAGGTTACGCGATTGATTCGCTTGGAGTATGCGAACGCGGAGGAAACCGCGGATCTGCTGGAGAGCATCTGGGGCGAAGGAGAAGATGGCGACTCGCGGTTCAGTTTTGGCCGTTTCTTTGCCTCCGGCGGGCGCCTTGAACAAAAGGACATCAATTCGCTGCGCGGTCAGGTGGAGGTAGGGGCGGATTCTCAGACCAATTCGATTCTCGTCAGAACTGCCCAACGCTATATGCCCCAAGTCCAAGCCATGATTGAACAACTCGACTTTGTGCGGGGACAAGTCTGGATCGACATCAAGATTCTCGAAGTCACACTGGATGAAACCACGAAACTCGGAATTGAGCTGACAGCGCAAGAAAACCGCCTCTTTGGCGAGCAACTCCGCAGCGGAAATCCACTGGTTGGAACTGTTGACACGCAGTTGGGGTTGGATCAGGAGATTAGCGGCTTCTCGTACAGCATTGCCACGAAGGAATATATGGGATTGCTCCACACCCTGATGCGCGAAAACAAAGTGAAGACATTGTCAACCCCTTCACTCCTCACCAGAGACAACCAGCAAGCTACGTGGAGTCGAGGGCGTACGATTCCATACTTGCAGAGCGTGGATACGACCAGCCTCCTCGGGGACGGAGTGAACCAGCCTTTATTCAATTACGACTTCATCGATCCGCCTGTCGGAATAAACATCACCATAACCCCGCACATCGCCAAATCGGAAGAAGGATCCGACGGCAAGCGTACCATCGGCCTTGACATTGATCAGATTCAGGCAAGCAATTTCATTGAGTTCACCGACTTTAACGCGCCTATAACCGAAGACAGTTCAATCAGCGCTTACATTGATGTCGAAGATGGGCAACAGATTGTTGTGGGCGGGATGATTAAATCCAAACAACAGGAGATTGAGAGCAAGGTGCCGTTTCTTGGAGACATTCCGTTCATTGGGCGCCTGTTCAAGAGCACGGAAACGGTTTCGCAGAACTCCGAAATTGTCATTATAATTACGCCGCATATCGTCGATATCAAGAATCCCGAGGATTTGGAGAAACTGCAAGAGGAAGCCGACAAGTGGCGTTCAAACATGGGTTGGGAAACCCAACCCATCTACGAAGAGCGCTGAGTGGGGAATAGACCGCTAATCGTAGGGGCGAGGTTCCCTCGCCCGATGGATTGGGAAACCCAACCCCTACGGAGAGCGCCGAGTGGGGAATAGACCGCCAATCGTAGGGGCGAGGTTCCCTCGCCCGATGGATTGGGAAACCCAACCCCTACGGAGAGCGCCGAGTGGGGAATAGACCGCCAATCGTAGGGGCGAGGTTCCCTCGCCCGATGGATTGGGAAACCCAACCCCTACGGAGAGTGCCGAGTGGGGAATATACCGCCAATCGTAGGGGCGAGGTTCCCTCGCCCGATGGATTAGGAAACCCAACCCCTACGAAGAGCGCCGAGTGGGGAATAGACCGCTAATCGTAGGGGCGAGGTTCCCTCGCCCGATGGATTGGGAAACCCAACCCCTACGGAGAGCGCCGAGTGGGGAATAGACCGCCAATCGTAGGGGCGAGGTTCCCTCGCCCGATGGATTGGGAAACCCAACCCCTACGGAGAGCGCCGGGTGGGGAATAGACCGCCAATCGTAGGGGCGAGGTTCCCTCGCCCGATGCGTTGCATAACCCAACTTGGGGAAAATCGGTCGGATTATTCCTTAAATGGCGTTTCTTGATTGCCAAAAACCCGGTTTCTTACGCCAGGTTATCCCAACGGACAATTCCTACACTCTTCTTGTCAATCTTGCGCCGATCCACGCCATAGGCACATAAGCGCCGACCAGTGTTCCCAACGCATGCGCCAAGAACGGGGTGACAAAGTGTTTAAACTCGAAAAGGTGCATGGAGGCTTTCATGGATTCGACATCGGTCGCGTCAACACCCGCAGGGGGCGGGATAATTTGGGCGCCCGACACGACAAGTCCCATATTCACCGCGCTGCCTGCAATCAGACCTGCGATTACGGCAAGCGCGATTCTGATTTTTGAATTCATAACTCTCCTCTGATTGTAGTTCCCCGATTCATCGGGCGCTTTTGACGAGTGTAACATTAAGATTCCAAATCCGCATAAGGTTCGTAGTAGTGCAATTCATTGCACGTCTCGGATTAACGTGTAACATTTAGATCTCCAAACTTCCCTGGAATAAGCCCCAACCAAAATCGCCTACGACAATTGCCTCAACCGTTTTAACCCGTGTCTTGCCCGCAATTGCCGCCAAAAGTTCACGCCCGAACTAAACAAAAAACCGCAGCCGATAAATCCTCCAAATAGACCGGCAAGCGGGTACTCGGTGCGCGCGATTCCATACCAAGCCCCGCCTATTAGTGCCGCCGCAATGATAAAATCCTGAATGGAATGCCTTCGCGCCCGCGATTGCACGACACGCAAATTTTTCAATTTCCGCTGTCTGATATACCTCAAGATTAACTCCTGCGAAACTTGAGGCACATATCGGCGCGCTTCCTCCGGACTCGGATCTTGGACGCATCGAAATCCGATGTTATTCGCCGCGTAGTCTGGTGGGGCGTGGAGCCGATTGGCGCACCGGAAATACTGCTCCGCGGTTTGATCACGGACTTCAAGCCACGACCCGCCCCTCAAAACCTTTTGCTTTGCGCCATAGTCGCGTTCCTTGTGACGGTTTTCCTTATAGGGTCTGTACCAATCCGCTGTCCACTCCCACACATTGCCTATCATATCGTCGACGCCGTAAGGACTTGACGCGCTAGGTCGACTGCCGACCGGCGTGAGGTGGTCCGTGAGCGCTTGTCCGATGAGACTGTTGGGAGTGTCTCCTTTTTGGCTGTTCCCTTGATCCTCAAGGTTCGGCGGTTCAAAATCGTCGCCCCAAGCGTAAATGCGTCCATCAACGCCCCTGGCAGCTTTTTCCCACTCCGCCTCGCTAGGCAACCGTTTTCCCGCCCATTCGGCATACGCCGCGGCATCATGCCAGTTGACGCCGACCACCGGCAGATTTTCTTCCCCGTGCCGGCATGTCCCCCCGTTCCAATGGGAAGGAGGAGAATATTCGGTTGA
>CAXXCS010000002.1:0-1179603 GCA_963667245.2 Candidatus Poribacteria bacterium | reverse complement strand
TCGGCAGCCCGATTTAATCGACGCTTGCCATCGGAACGGCGGCAGTGTCATTTATGCGGCGGCGTCCCGCGGCAATTACCAACTCGTTCAGGAGTTGCTCGCACGCAATGCCGACATCACTCATCTCACACCCGAGGGGCAGTCGCCGCTTGACGGCGCGGTTCACAAAATACGCGGTCGAAACAGACCTCTCAATGAAGGTTGTCTGATTTGCGCCGGCATTCTTCTGCATGCGGGATGCAAACAATCGCTGGAATCCGCGGTTGCGCTCGGTGATTTCGACTTCGTTCGCGCCTATGCCGAGAGTCATCCCGACCGTTTTCGATCCAATGACAGCAAGCGGGATGGTCTTCTCCAAATCGCCGTGGAGAACGACAACCTTGAAATGACCCGCGCCCTGCTGGACTTGGGGCTCGATCCCGACGACAGACATCAACTTCACGACTACGAATCCAAACCCTATTCGTGGGGCGAACCGCTGGCTCACGCCGCGAGAGAGTCGCAGTATGAAATCGCCGAGCTCCTGCTTGAACGCGGCGCCGATCCCAACGCCAACATCTATGCCAGCGGCAATCCCGTAGGTAACGCGTACAACAATCGCGACGAAAGAATGAAGGGGTTGCTGTTCAGATACGGCGGTGTATTGGATCCCACTACCGCCGGTCTCGAAGGCGAGACATCCGCCGCTGCGGTTGCCCTCCACAACGACCCGTCACTCGTCGAGGAACTTCTGTGGGCGGCTGGCTGCGGGGGCGATCCGAATATCGTGGGGATATGTTTGCGCCAACTCGACTGGGAATCGGATGACAATCGCTGGTTCAGTCTGCTGGAGCAACCGCTTCGCCTTTGGCGCACCAACCCTCACCGCATGTTTCGCGACTTTGACCGCGCCATTTATCCCGAGATTTTTCGGATGATATTGGATCACGGCGCCAGCCCCAATCTGATCGGGCGTTACGGCTACCGGCTCGCACACGATCTGGCGGCGTGTGGCGTTGTCTGGGGGGAACCCATCATGACCGAACCTGAACGCGTCGCGTTTGGAGGCATCCTCCTCGACTATGGCGCCGACCTGAATGTGATTGACGATCTGCTGCAATCGTCGCCTCTCGGCTGGGCGGTGCGCTGGGGGAAGTACGACCTCGCGCGTCTCTATCTCGAGCGCGGCGCCGATCCCGCGCTTGCCGGCGCCGAGTGGGCAACGCCGCTCGCTTGGGCGGAGAAAAAGGGACACGATGACATCGCCGATCTCATCAAACGGTATCTTTGAAAGTCCAGTTGTAGGGAATAACGAGGGATCTCTATCGCACTCGCTATTCACTCGTTTGATCGTTATTCCCTACATTTGCGTAAGTCCAAGAAGGGAGATTTGACCATGACTCGCGTGTTAATTGGAAGCCGATACGCCCCCGACGTTGAGGCGTTGTTAAACGATGCCCCGTCCGAGGCGGAGGTGACATTTTTACCGGAAGGAGAAAAACTGGCAGACCATCTCTCCGGAGTTGAGGTTCTGTTTGGAATACTCTCCGAATCCGACTTTGACCGCGCCGATGCGCTGAAGTGGGTTCAGCAACCTCACGCCGGGGCGGAAGGGCATCTGTACGAAAAGTTCAAAAACAGCCGGATTATACTGACGAATGCGGGCGGGCTATTTGGTCCCCAGATAGCCGAACATGCGTTTGCCCTGCTGCTCTCGCTGACGCGGCAAATCCACACACAGTTGGAATTCATGAAAAGCAAGCAGTGGCGAGACGCGCCGTGTCTGGAGCTTGCCGGCATGACTATGGGAATTATCGGATTCGGCGGTATCGGACGTGCCGTTGCGGATCGCGCGAAAACTTTTGAGTTTCGTGTTATCGCCGTGGATCCCGAAGACATGCCTCCGCCCGAATCCGTCGACCGACTGGAGAAGATGGACTATCTGCCCGAACTCATGTCACAGTCCGATGTGGTCATGGTATGCTGTCCGATCACGGCGGATACGCACAAACTGCTATCTCAAGACCTCTTTGACCGATTGAACGCGGGCAGCTTTCTCATCAACGTCAGTCGGGGAAAGGTGGTGGACGAGGATGCGATGATTGCGGCGCTGAAGTCCGGCAAACTGGCGGGCGCCGGTCTGGATGTCACGTACACAGAACCTTGCCCGAAGGACAGCCCGTTGTGGACGTTACCCAATGTGATACTGACATCCCACACCGCGGGCGAATCGCAGCATTTCCCGAAGCGTACAATGGGGCGGTTTGTAGAAAACCTGCACCGCTATGTGAAGGGCGAGCCGTTGCGGAATGTGGTGGATAAAGAGAAGGGATATTAAGAACCTGTTTGATAATTCATTTTGGGCGAAGCCTTATGCCTTGAAACCGATCAAACGAGTGGATAGCGAGTGCGATAGAATATCCCTCAAGTGATCGAAAAGGTACCGGGGCAAGATGCCCCGCCTACAGGGAAAGAGAGCGAAATCGGATTAGGATTGAAATCCACATGAATATGAGCCAAAAACTCGCCTACACGATACTTGGCGGCATGTTTTGTGCCGCCGTTTCGCCCTTGAACGCCGAGGAAGATGATTATGGAACACGCGTGGAAGCCGTTATCGACGCTGTTCGACAAGGTGACCTTGCGACGGTAAAAACTCTGGTTGAAGGAGATTCTCGACTCGCCAATGCGCGGGCAAATAATGACACGCGCAGCGCGATTCAAATCGCGGCGAACGGGGTGGTGTGGCACCGTCCGAAACATCGGGAAATCGTACTATATCTGGCAAACAACGGCGCCGAATACGACATCTTCACGGCTGCCCGAGCCGGATTGCTGGATGCGGTTCGACACATGCTAAAAGAAACTCCGAATCTCATCAATGCCCGCGATGATCGCGGTTACACGCCGTTGCAGTGCGCCTCGCTTATCTACGGCGCTTGCGAAGAAGCCGAAGCCGTAATGGACTATCTTCTGGCGAAAGGCGCGGAAATTGACATCTTGACCGCCTCACACTTCGGAATGTTGGGGGTTGTGCAGGATCTGCTTGAAGACAATCCGTCTTGCGCGACTGCCGCGGACGCCGACGGATTGACGCCTGTCCATTGGGTTGTGCGTCCGCGACGGGGATCCAAAACCAGTTTTGTTCGGATTACCGAATTGCTCATACAGCATGGCGCCGACGTGAACGCTCACGGCGACGCCCATGGGAATTGGACTCCCATGCACACGCTCGCCGAATGGGCGGGATTTATCGAACAAGCCGACCTCCTGCTCAAAGCGGGGGCGGAGATCAACGCTAAAACAAATATGGGTTCGACACCCCTTGATTTTGCCGTTGATCTCGGCAGAAAAGAAATGATCGAACACCTGCGCTCGAACGGAGCAAAGACAGGCGTGAAAAGGTAGCCTAGGGGACTGCGTGACTTCAAGATTATAGGACGTACGAAAGTTGCTGCTATAACGGAGAAACCGAGTTTTTTCTTCAAAACTCGGTTTCTGTCCTCCTGCCGGACAAAGGTGGCAACTTGTACTAATTCCGAATCTCTAGGTTACAAGAACCGGCAGTTTGTAGTTGCTCAATTCATTGAAGATCTCTATCGATCAAGCGAATGGATAATGAGTGCGATAGAAAATCCTACTCACTATTCGTTCGTTTGATCGCTTCCGATTAATTGTAACATTTAGATTTTGAATTCGTATAAAGTAATACGCAAGAAAATCGGTTACGTATTACGCATCACGCATCACGTATTACGCATCACACACAATGAATCGCCATCTGGAAGCGCTGCGGCGGTCAGCCGCGAAAGTCTTTGATTGCTTATGATTGTTGACACACACGTTCACGTCTGGGAGATTGACCCTCCCAAATATCCGATTGGCCCCACCGCGCCCACCTGGAAATCGTATCCGGACGAGCCGGGGACCGCCGATGAACTCCTCGCCGAGATGGACGCGCACGGCGTTGACTGGTGCGTGCTGGTGCAGACGAGCTGGTCCACCTGGGACAACGGCTACATCGCCGACTCTGTAGCGCGTTTTCCGGATCGCTTCGTCGGGCATGGGCTGATCGATCCGCAGGCAACGGACAACGCCGATCTCGTCCGTTACTGGGTGAATGAGCGTAATCTTGCCGGATTCCGTTTCCACCCGCTCTACTATCGTGACGAAAAGATTCTCCTCACCCCGCAGAATCGTGCCATGTGGGAGGAGATTGCCGCGCTTGACGCAGTGATTCAATTCCATCTTAAAGCCACCTATGCCGATCAGGTAGAGCGCATCGCTCAACGGTATCCCAGCCTGAAACTGATTCTCGACCACCTGGGCTATCCGGAGCTATCAGGCGGTTTGTCGGCGTTTGAGCCAATTCTAGGGCTTGCTCGATACGAGAACGTCTATGTGAAGATATCGGACATCGCGGGGCGATCCGGCGAGGCGTTTCCGTTTGAAGATGTGCATCCGTTTATTAAAGCGCTGCGCAACGCCTTTGGCGCGGAGCGGGCAATCTGGGGCACCGGCTATCCCGGTCACCACCGAATCAAGCACAACTGGCTGCCGCTGAATGAAGAGCTCAGGCTCATTCGCGAAGGCTTGCCATTTCTGACAGCCGCCGATCGAGATCTGATCTTGGGAGGCACGGCGGCAAGTATCTGGGAACTCTCGTGAATCACACACAAGACTTACGCCGCAATTTCTGCCCGCTACCGTAGGCAAGGTCAACTCGCAGCATTTACCGCCCACTACCGTGGGCGAGGCATCTCTACAATACCGTAGGCGGGGCATCTTGCCCCGCAACGAATAGGAGGTCGCGATTCGGAGAGGCAGCTCCACTACATTCGGCATCCCTCGCTTGATCGCTCTTATCCGGAGTAAAACCTATGAACGTCAACCCACGGCAACTATTGGACGACGGCTTCATCATATTGCGACAGGTCATTCCGCCAGATCGACTGGATGCGCTCCGCGCCACGTTTGAAAAACTCGTCGATCGGCAGCGAGCTATCTGGAAACGTGACCGCAAACCGGACGATCCGCCCGACGGAAGCTGGGAGACTAGCGCTCAGCCGCGGGTTTTCTTCAACGAAGTCGTCGACGAAAAAACTGCGGAGGCTGTGGACTTCTGCTTGGGCGAGAACACGCTCGGCGTCAGCCGGCAGCTGATGCAATCCTCAGACGCCGCGGTCACGTTGATGGCACTTATGTGCAGCCCGCCGCGCGACCATGGCCCCGCCAGTTGGCATCGCGATGTCGATCCGGTTGCGCTGGCGCCCTTGCGTAGTATGCAAGAGGATATGCTGGCTAACGCGCCCGGCTATGTGCAATGGAACATCCCGCTGTACGATGACAGTGTATTTTGGGTGGTGCCGGGGAGTCACGCTCGACCAAATACCGAGGCGGAACACCAGCGCCTTCTAACAGACCCCCAGAAACCGATGCCGGGAGGCGTTCCAGTCGAACTTCACGCGGGAGATGGGATTGTCTATAGCCATTTCATGCTGCACTGGGGGAGCAATTATAGCGCGAAGCTGCGGCGCACAATCCATCTCGGCTATCGAGCGCTGGGAGGTCCCGTTTTCCCCGTTGTCAACGCCTATTACTGGAAACCGGAATTCACCAAGCCTCTGCCGCAAAAGATACGTCGCCGCTTTCAAGATTTCTCTCGACTGCACCGCGAGCAAGGCGATGTGATGGAATCTACGCTTCGCGCCATCTTGAGCGGGGACAGGGAGGCTTTCGTGAAGGGACTTGAGTCCTTGCATCCGGGCCGCGAAGGACGAATGGTGTGTATCGTGCTTTTGTCGAAGTGGGTTGAGAAGCTGCGCAAGTTGAAGTCTCGCGACATCCTCAACCTGCCGCTTGATGAACAAATTGGCGCCATAGGGGAGCACCGGCTCAATTTCCACAACTTTGAGATTTTCGCTCGCCGATTTTCCGAGGCGGAGGCAAATCAACTCGGGGAGCGTTTTTCGACGCTCTACGAGAAAATGGAAGCGGAGATTGAGCGGTGCGGCGTGGACAAGACTTCAAGAGTGATGAGATACCGGCTGACCGACATGCCCGCCGGATTCGACATAGAGGACTTCATCCACAGTTGGAACAGATGAGCTCGACAATGAAATCTGTACTCCACGCTGCCTAAAATTGCGTGTTTTCAAGCGTCTGACGGTAGTTGTAGGGTGGGCAGTGCCCACCATTCCGATTAGTTTGGGGTAAATGGTTGACTCCCCTGGCGCGCAACGTGACCGCGTTGATGGTGGGCAGTGCCCACCCTACAATCTCGCGGCAATTTTGAAGATGGGTTTCACGGAATTTTCGGAGACTCCTCGCGGAATTGAACATGGACAGCTACATGACTCGTCCAGTCTTCCCGCGTCTAATTGCGAAGTTGAACTTTTTTGGTTGCTGGTTGCAAGCAAATCTGATCATTGCACGCCTGATAACGAAGCTCCAAATCGAGGGGCAAGTCATTTTCTGGTGAAACATCGGATTTGAGTTGGAGCGTCACCGGTATGGTAATCTTCCCTTCGTACACGGATAGCGACTCCTCGCTGAAATCGAAATGCGCAATCTCCCCTTCGGGATAATTCACGGAAACGACCTCTGCAGGCGCATCGGGATTGAGTGAAACAGCGGTGGGAATCAGCATATCTTGCGAGGCAGGGTTGGCGTTAAGGTGCCACCCCTCGGCGATCTCAAGATGGATCTCCACATCAATCAAGCGATGAGGCGGACTTTTCCCTCTTGGTCTGAAGGAGGCGCTAACCTTCACAATTTCAGTTTCAGTGTCCGAGGTTGGAGGGGAGGCAAGTGGTTGCAGATTGAGAAGCGCCGAGGCGGGTGGTGAAACTGGCTGTAACTTTTTCCAATCCTCTGCGAGGTAACGATTGGCGGCGAGGAGAATATGCATAAACCCGCCAGAGGATTGCGACATCATGCCCGCAAAGGCTTGCAGGGTTTTTTCTGCCAACTCAAGGTAATCTCTTTCGCCGGTCAACAAGGCGAGCGTCAATAGGTTATTCGCGGCGACCGCGTTTCCCGACGGGATGGCTGAATCATACGGCTTTTTTGTGCGGACGAGCAGATGTTCCGCGTCCGCCAGCGTGAAATAGAACGCGCCATCTTTGTCATCCCGGAATAGGTCGATCATTGTATCGGTCAGGGCGCGAGCCTCGTTGAGCCAGCGCTTATCTTCCGTTGCCCGATACAAGCCGAGCAACCCGCGAACGAGAAAGGCGTAGTCATCAAGATAAGCGTCGTACTTGAGGACGCCATCCCGATACGTGTGCATCAACGCCCCGTCAGAGCTTTTCATTTTTCTCAGGATGAACGCCGCGGCATTCTCGGCGGCTTCACGATAGCGGATGTCCTTGAGCGCTTCGTAACCGAGAGCGAATGCGTCAATCATCAATCCGTTCCAGTTCACGATTACTTTCGTGTCAAGCAACGGTCGCTCCCGTTTCTCCCGCGCCCTTAGCAGTTTCACTTTCAGCGGCTCAAGTTCCGCCAGCAACGCTTCTTCGGATTTCCCCTCCTCCATTGCCACATTCGCAATCGGCGAGGGTAGATACAAGATGTTCTTGCCTTCAAAGTTCGCTCCCTTCGTCACGCCATACACCTTCATCAACAGTTTCGACTTCCTCCGACCAAGGACATCGCGAATCTCCTCTTCTGCCCAGACGTAGTATTTTCCCTCCTCGGCGTCGGTTTCGGCATCAATGGCGGAATAGAAACCGCCCTCCGGCGACGTCATCTCCCGGAAAACAAATTCAAAAATCTCTTCGGCGACGCGTCGATACAACGGCTTCCGAGTCCGTTGATAGGCTTGCACGTAGACCTTAGCCAACTGCGCGTTGTCGTAAAGCATCTTTTCGAAGTGCGGCACAAGCCACCTTGAATCGACCGAATACCGGTGAAACCCGCCGCCAATCTGATCGTACATCCCGCCGTACGCCATCATATCAAGCGTGCGAGTGATCATCTTGAGCAGCCCCTCATCGTCGGTGCGATCATATTCGCTAAGTAGAAGTTCGAGATTTGTTGGCGATGGAAATAGCGGCGCATCGCCGAAACCGCCGTACGCCGGGTTGTAGGTTGACCGCAGATGTTCGATTGCGGACGAAATCAACTTCCTTTCAACGGACGCTTCGTCAAACGAGCCAGGACCTCCGCTTGTTGCCTGTCGGATAATCTGCGTGATCTTCAACCCGTGCTCGCGCACCTCGTCCGGTCGATCCGTCCAGTAGTCATGGAGGGTTGTCAAAACGCGTGGAAAACCCGGACGATTGTGGCTATCGATCGGAGGAAAATAGGTGCCGGCGTAAAAGGGATGCAGCTCCGGCGTGAGGAAGACAGAGTTGGGCCAACCGCCCGACCTCGTCATTATCTGAGTCGCTGTCATGTAGATTTCGTCAAGATCGGGACGCTCCTCCCGATCCACCTTGATGTTGATATACATCTCGTTCATCATCGCCGCGATCGCGGGATTGGCGAATACTTTCCGTTCCATCACATGGCACCAGTAACAGGTTGAATATCCCACCGAGAGGAAAATCGGCTTATTCTCGGCTTTTGCGCGTTCTATCGCCTCCCGACCCCACGGATACCAGTCCACCGGATTGTGCGCATGGAGCAGAAGATACGGGCTGGTTTCATTGACGAGTTTATTCGTCCATTTCCACGTGCCATCAGGATTTTTCAATTCCTGGGCGTCATGCCCATCCGTGGCGGCATTCACCGATCCGCCCAACCAGATGACAAGGTGGCAAATGACGCACCATAAAGCCAAATGTGACACATTAGGCGTAAGACGACTATCATGTCGGCAGATGTTCTTTTTCTTCATCTTTTCGTCGGATTGACTGGGCGGATAACGAAGGATTAAAGGATAAGGCTGGTATATTCGTCCCGATTAGAAGCATGGAGAATCCAAATAACCGTGATTGAGAACAGAAAAACATGGATGATTGTTCCTGCTACGCCAACACGCCAAATCCGTGTATGCTGTCGCCTCAATCCGGAGCCGTAAATTCCAATCACGGATGCTCCCATGCAAAATCCGCACAAAAAAGTTGAGGCGGGATTGTACCCGCCTCAACCGATTTTCGACGTGGACTGTAAGACCGATTGCGTTTAGAACGAATTTTCCCAGCCGATGTAATACAGCCCGCCGTTGAAGCCGAACGGCGCGGACCGACGCGAAAAGCTGAAAACGCCCGGCGAATCGACGATGATATTGCCGAAGGGATCCACAATCTTTCCGCCGCGCGATTGGCCGATACGATTCTCATCCGGCGTCACGTTGAACAAATTGTTCGCGCCGATCTTGATTCTGCCGTATTCGCCCAGACGGTAGCTAATCTGAACGTCGGTGAGATACTTCGGCGAGAAGGTTTGGCTCTTGCCGCCATCAATCACGGTGTATTCCCCGTACCGATGGACAGCGTAGTCCACGGTGAGAGCGTCGCCCGTGTATCGGGTCGACATCGACACGCGGTCTTTCGGCTGCCAGCTCTCAACGATAGAACGGTCTTGCTCGGTGAAGAGCGACTCGGGAAGGTTTGCGGGAAGATTCACGCCCGTAATCTCCGTTTCCGTGTAGTTTGCGGCAAAGCTAAACGCAAGCGACGCCTGCTCCAACACGGGATAGGTATACGACGCCACAAAATCTATCCCCTGCGTCTCGGTGTCCGCCGCGTTCATGAAGAACTGCGCGCCCGCGACGCCCGAATCCGCGAGACTCGATCGAATCCCTGCCGGAATCGATTCATTCCCGCTCGACAACCGTCCGCTGATGATGATGCGGTCACTGATGGTAGCCTGATAAAAGTCGGTCGTGAGAGTCAACCGAGGCAGGGGACGGAAAATGAATCCGCCGCTCAGGTTAACCGCGGTCTCCTCCGACAACTCGGGAATGCCGACCGATTTGGCGATGTCGCTGTCGTTTCGGAATGTGCCGATTTCTTGCGCCACGGATTGCCCGTCAACGGTATTGAATTGCGTGCTGACATTGTTGAAATACAGTTGCTGCATGGAAGGCGCGCGAAATCCTGTGCTCGCCGATCCGCGCAGCGCCAGCGCGTCTGTCGGTTCATAGCGTAGCGCCAACTTGCCGTTGACCGTAGATCCGAAGTCGCTATAGTTTTCGACGCGAGCCGCGGGATTGACGAATACCGATTCAATGGGGTTTAGCTCTACATCGGTATAGAACGCAAAGGCGGTGCGGAGCTCGTTCACTTCATTCGAGGGTTTGAAGCCGGGGAACACTTGTATGCCGCCCGACGCGCCGCCGGGGCCATCGTAGTCCTCGTATGACAGTTCCTCGCCGGCAGCGATTTGGTAGATATCGTTCCGAAATCCGCCGCCAACAGCAACGTTGCCCCAGTCCATCGGCATCGAGAAATCGAGATCGAACGTATTGAGAAAGAGCCTCAAATCGCCCGCATCCGCGGAAGATGGGCTGGATCCCTCCGCGGCTACAAGCGACGCGTTGTGCGAATTGCTGACGTTGAACGCAAAACTGTTGCCGCCCGTGACCACGCTCGCATCCATCAGCAAACCGTTTCCGAATGTCTGCTTGACGCCGACTCCGATGGAGTAATCCAGCACGCTGGTGTTGATTAACGGAAGGAACCCGTCGGGATAGTCGGAACCTTCGGGATTGCGGCTAAGTTGATTGGCTCTTCGATAGAACCCGGCGCTGGTATTCTGCCGATTCGAGTAATCGAGAAAACTATAGAATTTGGCGCCTTCCCAAAGGCTGTCAATCGGCTTATCCAGGTTTAGAACAACGGCGCCGTGACGAGATTCCGCATCGCCGATACGGAAATTCTGACGGTCAAAGTTGTGTTCTTTGTTTCCTGGATCGCTGGTAATCTGGACGGGGGAACCTTCCGCAGCTTCGGTATCGGGATACTGAATGATGCCCGTCAATCCGGCGCGGTTGGTTGGCTGCCTGTCTCGATATTCGATAGCGCCGTGAATGGTGCCATCGCCCGCGAAGTTGAACCCTTTGTGCGCGTTGAGCGAGAATGTTTCGCCATCTCCCTCGTAAGTCGAACCGTAGGAGTAGCCAAACCCTCCTTCAAGGTCGTCTTTAAGCACGAGATTGATGACCCCCGCCAGCGCGTCGGAACCGTACTGCGCCGAAGCCCCGTCGCGCAGAATCTCAATCCGCTTGATTGCGCTTGCCGGAATCGCGTTCATGTCTACACCCGCCGTACCTCGACCGACGGAGGTGTTGACGTGAATCAACGCGCTGCCGTGCCGCCGTTTCCCGTTGACCAGCACCAATACCTGATCCGGTCCCAAGCCCCTGAGCGTCGCGGGCCTTAGCGAATCCGTGCCATCGCTGATTGAAGAGCTCGAAAAGTTGAACGAGGGCGCCAATGTCTGCAAAACTCTGCCGACTTCGGTGTGGCCCGTCTTGCGAATCGCGTCCTCGTTGATTACATCGACCGGCACTGGCGATTCAAGTACACTCCGTTCCGGCACGCGCGTTCCGACGGTGACAATCTCTTCAAGTTCGATCGGTTCCGCGGTCCCCTCTTCCTCCTCCGCGTGGAGTGAAGATGCGAACAGTAAAATCATTGATAGTATAACTAGAAACTTCAACTTGGTTAATCCTCCTTATTGATATGGAAAATTTAAATAGAGGACTTACGCATCGAACGTCCAGTGGTTCGTGGCAGAGCGGTTTGTTGCCCGTTTGCTGCACCACAAACCTGCCGTGTGAGCGATCTCCGAATCGCGACCGGCGTGTCTACTGTAGGAGCGATCTCCCGATCGCGACCGCCTTTTGCTGTGTAAGTCCCAAAAGATCTGAGCAAAATTGATGTTTTGCTCGACAATTTACTTCTCATCGGACGGCGTCCCTGTGACGCCGTCCTTTTCTATGATAGCCATGCGAATCATCTGCCATTCTACGCTATCGGCGCCAACGTCGGACCATTCCCCGGAAAAGCCCATCCAAACAAAATCTTCGTCTCCCCAATCGTTGTCCTCGGGTTCATGGGGCGCCCAGTTCGTGAAGGTTACCGGCTCTCCGCTCTCCCAAGCCCATTCACCCTCCTTGGCGAAATCGGTCAGACCGATCCAGCAGGGGCGATCTCCAAAGACTTTCGACAACCACTCCTGTTCCGCCGCATCGTTAATCGCGACCAGATGGGCGTTTTCGGCGACAGCCTGAATGTTCGCATCATCCCAGCTCTGACAATGGATTTTCTTGTAAATGTGTCCGTTTTCGGGATTTACCACCCATGCCGCCGAATCGCCCGGGGACGATGAGGTCGAGGCGTCCGCGTAGACTTCGATTCGACCATCGGTGGCGTCCGAGGGAATCGGCGCGCTGTCAAACGTGAAAACCAAATCCTCTTTGTTTTCTCCCTCTCTTAGTAGGAACGGCGCCGCTGTTGCCGAGAGCCCCTCATAAGTTACCGTGATGGTGTAGAACGCCGTCTCCTCCGCATGATACATAAAGTAGCCATCGGCATCCGTCTTGCCGGAGGAACTTGAGCTGCCGCTGCCCGTCCCGTCGGGCGAGCGATGGCGCGCGCTAATCCCAATCCTCGCGTTGAGGAGCGGCGTCCCGTCTGCGAACACGATACGACCCCGAATATGGTTCCGAGCTTTCACTCTGATTTCAACGTTTTCAATGCGCGCGCCGGGTTTTATGGCAAACGCGATGCCGCCGAAAGGAGATGGTTCATGCTGATGCACGGTCACCGCGCCGAATTTCATGGACTGAATCTCATAGTCAGACCCTCGGCGAGGCAAAACTTGATGCTTTAGCGGGGCAATGCCATCAATAAAAAACCTCCCCATGCCGTCTGTGCGCGATTCAAAAACCTTGATGTCTTCTCCCTGCTCCGAATCATCAACCATCTCATCGCTCTCAATGTGAACCGGTTCAAGTCTCAACCCGAATCCGGCAACCGGGCTCCCGTTTATATCAACGACGCGACCGGATAAAGTGGACATGCCGTCCGCAACAATTCCATGTTGCGGCGCCGTGACAAGAAGCGCAATGACTACAAATGCGCGGAATAGACGATTCACGGTACGGTCCTCCATAGATTGTGTCTGTACGACGATAGAAATCGCCGCCTCCAATTGCAACGTAAATCCTAATCCCATTATCCGGGCAAGCCTCCAGCCTTCCCGGTTGAGCCTAACGCGAAAGATCCCACAACAACACAGTGCCGTCGTAACTTCCGCTGCCCAACATTTTGCCATCCGGGCTGTACGATATGCCAGTGACAGTCGAACCGTGCCCTTCGAGTGTCCGCTGAGGAACTCCCGTCGCGGAATCCCAGATGCGAATGTCGCCATCGCCGCCACCACTTGCTACTTTACTCCCATCTGAGCTAAAGGAGATTGAAGTGACATGCCATGTATGTCCCTCCAGAGTCCAGCGGCACTCCCCTGTGCCGGTGTCCCAGATGCGGGCGGTATGATCGCCACTACCACTTGCTAACATTCTGCCATCCGGGCTAAAGGCAACGCTAGTGATGTCAGCCGTGTGCCCTTCCAAGGTTCGTTGGTGCACGCCTGTCGCGACATCCCAAAGACGAATGGTAGTGTCGAGACTCCCGCTTGCTAACATCGCGCCGTCCGGGCTAAACGCTAGAGTAGAGCGAGCAGGTCGGTATACAATGTGGGTGTCCTCCGATGCATCCCACTTCAGCGTGTGCAGTATGGCGCCTTTGTTGGCATTCCACAAGTTAATGGTAGTATCGCCGTTCCAGTTTGCCAATGTTGAGCCATCCGGGCTGAACGCAATGCTGTGGTCGCGTCCATCATCGTTTTGCAGTGTTCGCAGGCGTCTGCCAGACCTGATGTTCCATAGGTCCACACTGTGGTAATCACTTCCGGCTGCCAACGTTCGCCCATCCGGACTAAAGGCGATGCTGTTGGTCCCCGAATGCTCCATCCCTAGCGGCTGTTTATACGCGCTTGTCACGACATCCCACAGTCGGGCGGGGTTGCTCCGATTTCCGCTTGCTAGCGCTGAGCCATCCGGGCTAATAGCGATGGTATGGACAGGCCTCATGTGTCCTTTCAGCGTTCCAATGCGCGCGCCTGTTTCCGCTTTCCACAAACGAATGGTAGCATCCCAACTGACACTTGCCAACCTTGAACCATCCGGGCTAAAGGCAATGTCAGAGACCCAACCCGTATGCCCTCGCAGCGTTCGCAAAAGCTCTCCCGTCGCCGCATTCCACAACCGTACCGAATCATCATTGTATCCGCACGCCAGCATGCTTCCATCCGGGCTGAATTCCACGCATTTGACCCTATGCTCCGAATCCTCCACTTGGAGCAGCTGATTTCCCGTCGCGGCATTCCACAAACGGGTACCATCGCCCCAACTTCCGCTTGCGAGCATGGAGCTGTCCGGGCTGAAAGCGATGCTAGTAACATATTCGGTGTGTCCCTCTAGTGTCTGCAGGCGGGTTCCTGTCGAGACATCCCACAAGTCAATATTATTGTTAGTGTAATTCCAAACTGCCAGCATTAAGCTGTCCGGACTTAATACCATGCCTCCGACCCTAGACATCTGATCTTCCTGACTCTGTAAAGCCAATGACTGCTTCTGCTCCCCTTTCACGGTATCCCAAAGACAAATGTTACCGTCATAGTCCGCACTTGTAAGTGCGGCGCCACCCGGGCTAAAGATGATGCCGATAATATCCGCATCGTGTCCCTCAAGAGTTCGCAACTGTTCACCTGCTGCGGCATTCCACAGACGAATAGTTTTATCCGAACTCCCGCTCGCCAGTACGCTGCCATCCGGGCTGTACGCCAGGCTCCACACACCACCCTCATGCGCGGCGAATAAATCAACCTCCCGATAAGTCGTTGTGTCGTAAATCCAGATCCCGATGCCACTGCCCACCGCAAGCCGCGTGCCATCGGGGGAATACTGAATCTGGGTTGCGGCGCCTTTTCCGAGACGCGCGCGGGCGCCCTCGGGCAAGCCCCACTGAGGGAATTCTTGGGAGGCGTAAAGTGAGGAGAACCCGACAAGCGACAGAAAGATTAAGAATAGGTTGATACGCCTTTGACGAAACGAAGTCATTATGAATAAATTGCCCGATTTTGAAATTGTCTAACGTGAGCTCGGTTTCTTTGCATTAGCCAAAGCTTGAGTTACTTTTCACCCTGCGGCGTAGGCGGAGACACACTTTCTTTTTCGATGATAGCCATTTGGGTCATCCGCCACTCCGGATTGTCGGGCCCAACATCGAACCATTTCCCGTCGGGTGAAAGCCCCATAAAAACGAAATCCTCTTCCCCCCAATCCGCGTCCGTCGGTTCATTCGGCGCCCAGTTGGTATAGGTGACGGGCTCGCCGCTCATCCAACTCCACTCGCCTTCCCTTTCCATATCCGTTAGTCCGATCCAATAGGGGGCGGCGCCGAAGATGTCCACAAGCCATTTTTGCTCCGCGGCATCGTTAATCGAGACCAAGTGAGCGCCTTCACTGATCGCTTTCGCTTGAGCGTCTTCCCGGCGCTCGCAATGAATGACCTTGTAGGAATGATCGTTTGCGGGATTCATCACCCACTTTTCCTCGCGCTCCGGTTCTTCCCGATCAGGAGTAGGCTCGACGGGAATCGGCGCGCTATCTAGCGTAATGACCAAATTGTCGCGTCGTTTGCCATCTTCAAGCCCGAACCGCTCCGAGGTTGCCGAAAGCCCTTGAAATTCAACCGCAACCGTGTAAAAGCCAGGCTCATCCACATAGTACACAAAGTAACCTTGATTGTCCGTGCGAGGCGCGCTCCCACCGCTGCCGCCGCCCGTCCCGTCGAAATCCCGTCGGCGCACGTGTATCCGTACCTCCGCGTTGGCAAGCGGCGTGCCATCGGAAAAAACGACCTGCGCGCGAATGCGCATCCGGGGCCTTACCGTGACTTCAAGATTGTCCAGGCGCGTATTCGGTTCAACGGTAAACGTGATTCCGCCGAATGGCGGCGGTTCCGGATTGAACGGATAGAGAATTAGTTCCCCGATTTGGATTGACAATATCTCGGCATCCGGATCAAACACATCCAAATCAAAGTCTGGTGGCAGGGAAGATTCGGGCGGCAAATGGGCCGGTTGCGCGATCAACTGAATGGGACCAGATTGGATCTCCGCAAATGAAAACCGACCCGAATCATCTGTTTGTGATTTGGGCAAAGCGGCGTATGCCTTTAAAATATGTTCATGTTCCTCAAACATATAGGATACCCACACATCATTGTGCGAGATCTCGACGTACTGAACGGCTATCGGGAGGCGCGCAATCGGATTTCCGTCTACGTCAACAACGATGCCCGATAGGGTAGATCCGGCTTCCTCGGCGGCGCCGAACGACGATGCAAGAAGAAAGGATGCGGTGATTCCAATCGCCATCGTCAGATAACCCCTAGGTGTCTGCGGCGCGAAATTCCCGCGGCAAAAGCGGTTCACGGTAGGCGCCTCCTTGCTCGGTAGGTCATGAAAGCCGTAACAGGGAAAGTAAATCGGTTGGCTCAAGGGAGCATTCTACTACAATCGGCGTCAAGAATCAACAGAAATCGGCGGAAACCAAGCCAATCCCACCCGATTTCAGCAGTCCTGAATCATCAAATCTGTCTCATCTCCCGCAATTCTATAGGGCTTAAAGGACGAACCCCATAGGAAGGGCGATATATATTTGCGTTGGGTATTATTGCGCTTTCTTTCCCGGTAACTACTGTTTTTAATAGTGATTGTAGGGTGGGCAGTGCCCACCATTCTGATCGGTTTGGGATAAATGGTTGGCTCCCCTGGCGCGCAACGTGGCCGCGTTGATGGTGGGCACTGCCCACCCTACAACTACCGCCAGACGCTTGAAAACACGCAATTTTCAGCAGCGTGAAGTATAACCAGGTTGGCGGCAAGCCGGATCTCCCGGCGGAGATTACAAATCGGGTTAATAGACCGCCGCTCGGAAATTAGAACTTCATGACAATCCGCGGGAATTTTTTCTTGACAAAACGGAGTTGATGCTATATACTTTCTATGTAGAACTTACACAAGCAACCGTGCGTCGCGATTCGGAGATCGTACTGCAAGTGGGGTTGTGACGTGGAATCGGGCAATAAACTGCTCTGTCACAGGCTTTCTGCCGCTCAATGTGTAAGTCCTGATATGTTCATAAAGTCGTGGGTCCGGGCGGGTAGCTCAGTTGGCCAGAGCGACGGCCTTACAAGCCGTAGGTCACAGGTTCAAGCCCTGTCCCGCCTACCAAACAAGAATCAAACGCCACTATATCGGACCCGTGGTGTAGCCTGGTTTAACACATCTGCCTGTCACGCAGAAGATCGCGGGTTCAAATCCCGTCGGGTCCGCCAGTTCGCATCTCACCTAAACCGCAGATTGTTTGGTTGTCAAACAATCTGTGGTTTTTTGTTATCTATGCCAGGACTTTCGCAGTTCGGTCTGTAGGAGCGATCTCCAGGTCGCGAATGCATACGCAATTCGGTTCGTAGGAGCGATCTCCCGATCGCGACCGCCTATGGTAGGGCAGATTCCCTACTTGTCGTTGCGAAATGCCGCTGTGTGAGTCCAATTGACATTTCCAGATCACATGACGATAGCCCTAGTACGGAGGCCGCTCTCGTGTTAGACCTAAAATTCATTCGCCGGAACCCTGATGCCATACGAACTATGCTTGAACAACGGAGGATGGCCGCGCCGTTGGATCAGCTCCTTGAGGTGGATTGCCAATGGCGCGAAACCGTCACCAATGTAGAAAATGACAGGAATCGTCAGAATACCATTTCAAAAGAGATTGCGCAACTCAAGATGAACAAGCAGGATGCCTCCGAGCAGATTGTGGAGATGAAGGCGCTCTCTCAAGAGATCAAGGGATTGAGCAATCAATCAAATGACCTTAGGCAACAGATTGATGAGATGCTGTTGACGATTCCGAACCTGCCGGATTCAAGCACTCCGATTGGAAGCAGTGAAGACGATAACATAGAAATCAGACGTTGGGGCAGCCCGCGAGTCTTTGATTTTGAACCGCGTCCACATTGGGAACTTGCGGAGGAATTGGATATTGTAGATTTTGGCAGAGGCACAAAAATCGCCGGAAGCAACTTCGTACTGTTCAAAGATTTTGGCGCGAGACTTGAACGCGGCTTAATCAACTTCATGATCGATTTGCACATCTCCAAACACGGTTATACTGAAATCTCGCCCCCTTTTCTCGCCAATCGTGGGGCGATGACCGGGGTCGCGCAATTGCCGAAATTCGAATCAGACATGTATCGTTGTGACCGGGATGAGGAAAATAAAGACAGCGATCTGTTTCTCATTCCAACCGCAGAGGTGCCGGTCACCTACATCCTCGCCGGGGAGATTTTGGAGGCCGATGATCTTCCAATCTATTACGTGGCATACACCCCCTGTTTTCGGCGAGAAGCCGGATCTTACGGACGGGAGACGCGCGGGCTTCAGCGCCTTCACCAATTCGATAAAGTCGAAATGGTAAAGTTCACGCTTCCCGAGAAATCTTACGATGAACATGAAGCCTTGCTGCGCGACGCCGAAGATGTGCTGCAAGCGCTTGGTCTCCCTTACCGGGTCATTCAACACTGTTCCGTCGATTTGTCGTTTGCCGCGGCGAAATGTTACGACCTTGAACTTTGGGCGCCGGTAGATCGGAAATACAACCTGGAAATTTCCTCCTGCAGCAACTATGAATCCTTCCAAGCTCGTCGCTCGAACATCCGTTTCCGTCGCAAACCTCACGCGAAAACCGAGTTTGTTCACACACTCAATGCGTCGGGTACGGCGTTGCCGCGACTGGTGATTGCGATCCTTGAGAATTATCAACGGGAGGATGGAACGGTTGAGATACCGGAGGTACTCAAGCCGTATGTCGGAGGCGTCGATCGGATAACATAAGGTGACCGCTCGAAATTAAGGATTCGCGATTTGCCAAGATTTCACTAATACTAATTCCGAGTCTATAAGTTACAAGAACCGGCGTTTGTAGTTGCTCAATTCATTGAGCGCCTCCGATTGGTTGTAACATTTAGATTTTGAATTCGTATAAGATGCGGAGGAATCAATGGAGGCGGATAAAGGTTACGCCAACCCCCAACTGTTAATTTCCCCCAAGACGTTAATCCGAAAACTGGGTGACGAATCGATTTGCGTTGTGGACACTCGCCCGACGCATGCGTACGCCGCGGGACATATTCCCGGAGCGATTCACTTGGATCTGTATTCGCTTAGCCTGAATGACACGAGCGAGAAACCGTTCAAGGCGTTCATGTGGACAATCGCTTACCTTCTGCGCCAGCGCGGCGTTGATCCGACCAAAACGATTATCTGGTACGAAGATATCTCGGGTATCTGTTCCGCAAGGGGATTTTGGTTCTGTGAATATCTTGGGCACGAAGATGTTCGCGTGTTGGATGGCGGGTTCAATGCTTACGTCGCGGCAGGTGGCGCCGTGAGCGCCGAAGCCGATGAACCGCCCGAAGTTCCCGCGTTTCCAGACGCTCCGAAATCTCATACGCATTTAGACGCGGATACAATTCACGCGTTGCTGGGAGACAGTGAATTCGCTGTCCTTGATACGCGCACCGATGACGAACACTATGGGCGATCCGTCCGATCTGCCCGCGGCGGCGCCATTCCGGGCTCGGTCCACATCGAATGGCGCAACAATCTGGATGAGAATGGGGCGTTCAAGCCCGCGCCGGAGTTGCGGGAGATGTATCAATCTGCGGGGATAACGCCTGAAAAACGCGTCATGTGTTACTGACAGGGCGGCTACCGCTCTTCCAACGCCTATCTGGCGTTACGACTCCTCGGATATCCAAAGGTTGGCAACTACTTGGGGTCGTGGAAAGAGTGGGGGGATCGGCTGGATTTGCCGATCGAGATTCCAACCTCGTAGTAATTATACGCCGCGCCGTCAGAAATTGCGTCTTTTGTTTGTAGGATCGATCTCCCGATCGTCCCCGTAGGTGCGGTTTCCAACCGCACTCCCGCCAGACGCTTGAAAACACGCAATTTTCAGCCGCGTGAAGTATAGGTAACGCGGAGAGGTCACCGTCGGATTTGAAATCTGTGCCTCGTCGACGCCCTCCGCATCAATAGACAGAATCCCCGATTCTACCCGCCTGACTATTGTAAGATATCCTCAATCGCCAACGGACTGTCTGACATCTCCTGATTTGCGGCCTCCAGTTTCTCGCGACTTGATACGACACACACCGCGCCGCGGCTCATATTCGACTCGAGTAATTCAAGCAGGGCGCGTTTAACCGTTTCCGGCGTTCCGCTCTTGAGGCGCGCGTAGCGTTCCTCGCGCTTTTCTGGCGTTTGCCCGGTGAGATGGCGATGCAGCGCGTCACCGGTTGCCTCGTTGGGGCGAATCGGTTGCTCATCGTTTTTCGCCGTGGCAATGATTGCGCGGTCAATATCCGTTTGTGTCCACTGCGTGCCGTGAACAAAGTCTGTCACCCCGTCGAACACCTGAAGCGTTCGGCTGATATGCGGGTCGCTGTATGAACCGAGATAAAGGGTTCGACCAAGCGGGCTGTAAGTGAACCAGGCGCCGTAGGCGTTGCCCTTGAAACGAATCTCGTTCATGATGTAGTCGAGACGGACAATATGCGCGCCAAGCGTCAGCAGTGTCTGATCCGGGTGTGAAGCGTGCGGTGCTGGAATAACTTTGGCACAGTGCGCGACTTGGATTGGCCCTGCCAAGCCCTCGCGCGGCGAGGTCTCGAAAGGCGCAAAGCCCGTCGGCATTTCGGCTATTCGTTCTTCCCGCATCATCCCCACCCATTCCGACAGCGTTCGGGAAACTGTCCCATAGGCGGAATCCGACCCCGTAAAACTCACGGTTAGCCTGCCGCGCGCAAGCAGGAAATCGCGTATTTCCTCAATCTTATCCATCAAATCCCCGCTTTGTTCATCGAAGTGGGCGTTCAACTCCTCGCTCAGTGAAAGTTGCGGCAAGCCGGAAACAAGCTCGTTCAAATGCCCCTCCGGGGTCAAACCGCGCGCGGCGTGATACATGGCGGTGCTTGAGCCGTTATGTACCATGTCCGTGCGATACCGAGCCCGGCTCTGAACAAGTACATCGCGGAGCCGCTCGGAATCTCTCGGGTCCAGGCTAAACAGTAGATCGTGCAAGGCGCTTAGCGCCGGAACCATCTGATCGTCAAGCGTCTTAAGCTGAAAACGCATAGATCGCAGCGAGTGATTCTCGTTAGAGACGTGCGTGCCAAATCCGGGAGCGCATCCAATCCCGCCTGTAGAAGCCGCTACACGGCGCGCCATCTGCTCGTAGTTCATCCCCGCGGCGCCCAACTTGCGGATAGCTTCGGCATAGCGCGGCAGATATTTCCAAAGGCGCTCCGGCAACCCGTCCAAGTTAAAATTCAGAATGAGGTAGTTAATGCCGTTTGCAAATACCTCGTTATGAAGCAGTTCGACACCGTGAACATTTTCAATAGTCGTCGGGATGTGCGTTAAGCGGTTGGGTAGATCCGTGACTTTGAGCTGTGGGAGTTTTGCCAGCGCTTCGGGAGGATTCGGTTCACTGTTGAGCTGATCGAGTTCCTGGGCGTCCGCCGCGATCCGCTCCATCTCCGCGTCCGTGAATTGCTCGCGAAGTTTTGCCATGCGTTCGGCAAACTCGGTATCGATGCGCCCCTGCATCTCCCGATCCGGCTTGATAACGGCGATTAGCCGATGAGGATTCTCCAACAGCCTTTCGCGGATGAGTTGATTGAATAGAAGGGGTTCGGCTTCATATCGGCGTTTGCAGGTTGACAGATGTTCCGCCATCGGCAGGAATTTCATGGGATCCGCGTCGTAGATCCAGGTTGAGAGTACCCGGTCCATCATTTCTAAAGGAAACATCGATCCGATTTCGAGATAATGGTAAGATGCCTGCTGAAATGCGGCTTCCACCAGCGCCGGTTCGATCTCGTTGTTGGCGACTCCGGAGAGGATATCGGACACCAGACGTGCGAAGGCATCGATACGGTCCGGTTCGCTGCCTTTCAACCCGACGCGAAAGTTGCTTTCTAACCCGATTGATCCTGCGCCGGAATAGATTAAGTCGGCTCCAAGTTTTGATTCGATGAGAGCCTTTTTCAGTGGCGCCGCCTCATTACCCAACAAAATCAGGCTCAAAATGTGCATCAACACGGTGTCTTCCGGATCGGTTGCGTCTCCCGCTAGCCATTGAAGCATGAGGTAGGTCTTTTCGCCAAGCGGTTCGTCGGATGCCACGGGATAGGTGTCGGTCAACGATTGAGGTTTTTCCCAGCGAGGCTGTCGAGATATGTTGACTTCCGGCTCTTGTCGATTAAATCCTTTGAGTCTATCGGCAAGAAACGCCAAGTATTCGGTTGTCGGAATATTTCCGTAGAAAAAGAAATAACCGTTGTTGGGGTGATAATAGACCCTGTGGAAGCGCTTTAGAGCGGCGTAGGTCAGATCGGGAATGGCGACCGGATCTCCACCGGACTCATGACTATAAATCGTGTCCGGTAGCAGCCCTCGCGTAACGGAGCGGTACATCAGCGATTCGGGATCGGAGAATACGCCCTTCATCTCATTGTAGACAATCCCGCTGACTGTCAGACCGCCCGTGGGGTCGTCCGGATCTGCCGGGGCAAGGTGGTGACCTTCACGCTTGAATGTCTGTTCCGTCAACAACGGATGAAAAACCGCGTCGAAATACACTTCGGCAAGGTTGAATAGATCTTGCTTCACATTGCTCGCAACGGGGTAATAGGTGCAATCCCATCCGGTCATGGCGTTGATAAACGTCGCCATGCTCATTTTAATCATCTCGAAGAACGGCTCCTTGACCGGGTACCTGCGGGAGCCGGCAAGCACGCCGTGTTCAAGGATGTGAGGCACTCCCGTATCGTCAGATGGCGGCGTGGGGAAACTAATGGAAAACAAATTCTCGGTATCGTCAGCATGGAGATGCATTAGTCTCGCGCCGCTTGGCTCATGTTCAATCTGATAGGCTACGGCGCGCAACTCGTCTAGTGGCGTGATTGCTTTTACCTCAAAGTCGTCAATACGCTGACCCACTTGCATCGTTACTACTGGAGTTTCGGGCATTCAGATCTCCTTCCATATATTTTGTGTTTATTGAAACCGAGTTTTTTCCTCAAAACTCGGTTTCTTCCCGGCATCAATATAGCTTTACAGCATCGGTATAATGATTACGCGCTTCTGTAGGGAACAACGATCGTTGTTCCCTATGCATGACGCACAACTAACGACTGACAATCATGTTAATCCCGATAATCACATAAATCACAGTTGTAGGGTGGGCACTGCCCACCATCAACGCGGTCACGTTGCGCGCCAGGGGAGCTAACCATTTATCCCAAACTAATCGGAATGGTGGGCAGTGCCCACCCTACTATTACAAACAATAATCACTTCCATATATTTGGTGTTTATTGAAACCGAGTTTTTTCCTCAAAACTCGGTTTCTTCCCGGTATCAATATAGCTTTACAGCATCGGTATAATGATTACGCGCTTCTGTAGGGAACAACGATCGTTGTTCCCTATTCATGACGTACAACTAACGACTGACAATCATGTTAATCCCAACAATCACATAAATCACAGTTGTAGGGTGGGCACTGCCCACCATCAACGCGGTCACGTTGCGCGCCAGGGGAGCCAACCATTTATCCCAAACTAATCGGAATGGTGGGCAGTGCCCACCCTACTATTACAAACAATAATCACCGGAAAAGAAAGCGCAATAATACTCAACGCAAAGTATAGCTTTACAGCATCGGTATAATGATTACGCGCTTCTGTAGGGAACAACGATCGTTGCTCCCTATTCCGCGCTCGGTTTCGTCTACAGTTGGCGCGCCCAATCAATTCTCCGACTGCTCAACGCCGGCGCTGTAGCTTCCGTCGCTCGCCGCCCCTTCCTCCGTCAGCCCGCCGGCGTCAACCCAATCCTTGATGCTCCTGATGCTGTCCGCCACAGTGTAGGCAGGCTCAAAATCGATGAGGTTTTTTGCCTTGGACATGTCGAAAGAAATCTCCTCCCCTTGCGCCATGCTCCACGGAAAGCCGCACTCCACCTCGATCCCGGGCGCGATGCCTTTGATTATCTCGACAAATTCCGAACCTCGTGTGGGGTTGGCGCCGCAACAGTTGAAGATTTCGCCCACGGCGCCCGGATGCTCCCCGGCGGCGATGTGCATTCGCGCCGCATCGCGATAGTCCACGTAGTGGCAGAGTTCGTCGGTCGAGAAATGCGGTATTTGCACCTTCACCCCTTCAGCCAGTTGAACGGCAAACTCGCGCCAGCCGCGCCCGCCGCCCTGTCCGTGGGGTCCGATAACGGCTGTCAGCCGCAAGACTGTCGCCGGGACGCCGTACTGATGGTAGTACGTTAACGCCAACTCCTCCTGCATCCGCTTGGTGGTGGAGTATATGTCCTTTGGTCGACAGGGGTGGTTTTCATCCACCGGCATGTGGTCGGGGGGACTAAATTTTGTTCCCGGATACCATTCGTAAGCCGATATGCTGCTGGCTTGTACAAAACGATTCACTTCGGCGCGGCGGGCATACTCAAGCAGGTTCTGCAAACCGTTGACATTCAACTCAACCATCTGCCGCGGATCCCCGGTATCGCCGGGCAGCGAGGCGAGGTGCATGATACAATCAAACGAATTGCCATCCAAAGCCTGGTCGAGCGCCGCGGCATCGGTCAGGTCCGCTTGGATGAAGGGGAGGTCCTCTTTGGGGCGGGTTCGTCCGAGACCGGTGACTATTTTCCCCATCTCCAAAAGCTGCCGCACAAGTTCACGCCCGACATATCCGGTGGCGCCGGTGACTAACACGTCTTTCATGGGGTTTATCCCTCCTTCGGCGGCGGTTCGTAGTACGGCGGCGTCACTTCCTCGTTGAGCGGGAGATCGACCCAAGCGCCGGTCTCCATGCTTTTCCACGTGGCGCACATGACCTCGACGGCTCGCGCCCCGTCCTCGCCGCTAATCAACGGCGGCTTGTCGTTGATGATGCAATCCAGGAAGTGCTCGGTCATCCGCTCATAATTGTTGGGTCGGCGCGGCGGGCAGATGGGCACCCAACGCTTGCGGACGTGCTCATCAATAATGTCCTCCACCCAGAACAGTTCGGGCCACCGGTAATCCTTCAGCACTTCGGGCAGGGTGTCCACGGTAAAATCCTTGTTTGTGTACACCGCCATGGGCCAACTCTGGAAAGGGTTGGTGGCGTCGGTCGCGGTGAAAATTGTGCCTTCCGTGCCGCACAATTCCGTCATCTGGTTGACCGCGGGCGAGAATCGGTTGCAACTGACCGTGCCGAAGGCGCCGTTCTCGAACTCGACCATGACCAGCGCGGTGTCGTCGCACAGCGTGTAACTCTCCGGCATCGCCAAACGTTGGGCAACGCCGACCGCACGCTTGACCTTGCTGTCGTTGAGCCACGTCAATAAATCTATCACATGAGCGCCGGTATCGTTCAGAGCCGCGCCGCCGGCAACCTTGCAGTCTAGGCGGAATGTCGTTCTGGCGACGTGATTCTGATAATTGTGCCAGTGTTCATGGAGACTGCCGCGACTCATCAAAAGTTTGCCTATGATGCCCTCCGCGATGAGTTCCTTCGTCCACTGGTTGTGCGTCCAGAAACGGCGGTCACAGCCGACCATGAGTTTCACGCCCGCTTCCTTGCAGGCGTTCACGATGTCCCAGGCTTCGGTGTTTGTGACGGCGAGAGGCTTTTCAACCACCACGTGTACGCCGGCTCGCGCCGCCGCAATGGCGATGTTTCGGTGCAAGTTGTTCGGGGTGGCAATCACGACACCGTCGAGATTTGCCTGTTCAAACATCGCCCGGTAGTCGGTGAAGTGTCTTTCAGCCCCCCATTTTGCCGCGGCCGCTTTTGCCTGTTCGTCATCCAGATCGCAAACGGCGACGAGTCTCGCCTCTTTCCGCTGGGTGATTGACGGCAGGTGCGCGATTTCGGCAATACTGCCGCAACCGACAACTCCCATTCTTACGTCTGACATTCTTTCCTCTTTTCTGTAGATGTTTAGATTAGCCAATACTAATGGCAGAATTGATTTGACATGTATTACTCCCGACTATCGATAGCGGGCATCCTTGATTATATGTGGGAGGGGATCAAAGGAACGAATAGTGACTGCGATAGAGATCCCCTTGCCCCGATGTGGGAGCGATGCCCTAGCGTAATCGATTTTCGTTGCGTAATTATTGAATTCGTGGATTTATTGTGAGTGTGGGAAATCGGGGCAAGATGCCCCTCCTACTGGCCCCCTCATATATTGGGTACATGGACGAAGTCGCGTTCGACTGTGAAATAAAGCGATTGCTTTGAATTCTCTGCAAGAAATCCGTGGACCAGACAGGTGCCTCTTTTCATTTGCTGGCGTTATCATGATAACCGAGATGTACGCGTTCTTCGACCTGTTTGTGTGTCGGCATGCGATCCAAAGAGACGCCGCCGCTTCGTTCAATGACACAGATGGCGGTGGCGCACCCCCACTGCGCCGCTTTAAGCGGATCAGCGCTGCGGAGATATTCCGACAAAAAGCCCGCCATAAAAGTATCGCCGCCTCCGGTGGTGTCCGTTACATTTCCCGACAGCGGCGGTATCTCCCATCGGTTCTCCCGCGTGAGGACTAGCGCTCCCTTTGGACCGAGCGTGATGACGGCGACCTCTGCCCCGCGATCCAGAAATCGCTGTGCCGCCTTGTCCGGATCGTCCCATCCGAAGATGGTCGCCGCGTCCTCGTCGGAAGCTTTGACGATATCGAAGCGCTCGGCGACGCCGCAGGCGAGGTCTTCAAGAGAGGCGGTGGCTTCGCGATTGGCGAGGCTCATGTGAACGCCGCCGTATCCGCCGAGATCGACGGCGCTGACTTCCCCTAGCGCCACGACATCCGCCAAGTCTTCCGGGAGGACGTCGTTATCCATCGGACACACATAGATTAATCGACATCCGCGGTACGATTTCGGTATATCTTCAACGCGGATTGGCGATGCCTTCGTCGGATAACGGATCTCCTTGTGCCCTTGTTCATCGTAAATTAGTTCGGTGGTCGTGGTGTGATCAGTTGTATGTATACCGGTCACATCCACCTCGGCTTGAATCAGGGGTTGAAGCAACGCTTGCGGCATGTCCGATCCGATTTTTGTGGACATCCCCGTCCTGGTGCCCTGACGCGCCGCCGCCACGGAGCAGTATGCGGGAGGGCTGCCCAAGACCGGTCCCTTGACGGCATTCGGGAAGTAAATCATCTCGGAAATGACATGACCGATGCAAACCAAATCTGGCGTTTTCACGTCTCTGCAAACCTTTCGGCGGATGCGCCTGCGAGTGGACGACGCACTTGCCAATCTCGCCGCGCGGATATTTTGCATATTATACGGTAAACGGCGGTTATGTCAAGCGCAAAAAACTGTTGAAATTATGCTCAACAGGTTGTAAACTGTGGTCGTCGCTCGGTTCATGGAAAAATAGTGGGGGGTAGACGCATACTCGCGCTGTCAGAAATCGCGCGCTTTTAAACTGCCTTGTAGGAGCGATCTCGAGGTCGCGACCGGCGCGCCCGTAGTTGCGGTTTCCAACCGCACCGATGCTCCAACCCTTGTAGGAGCGATCTCCAGGTCGCGACCGGCGCGCTCGTAGGTGCGGTTTCCAACCGCGCCGATGCTCCAAACCCTGTATCAGCGAGCGCTCGTAACACTGCGGAACCGTCATTCCGCCGCGAGCCTTTAAACCTTCAACTGCATGCCTATCAATTAATCGACGCCCAATCAAGGCGGGGCAAGATGCCCCGCCTACGATAGCATTCTACTATCAAGAGGAGAGATTATGCCCGTTTTAAGCGCCGACGATCGCGCCTTCTGGGAGGAACACGGTTACGTTATTGTTCATGACGCGGTACCACCGGAGAACACCAAAGCCGCCGAGGATGCGATTTGGGATTTTCTCGAGATGGATGCGGAGGACAAGGAGAGTTGGTACCCCGACCCGCCGCGCTCCAGTATCATGGTGGAAATCTACCAGCATCAAGCGCTCTGGGACAATCGTCAAACCCCGCGCGTGCATCAAGCCTTCGCTGAAATCTGGGGTACCGAAGAGTTGTGGGTTAGCTTTGATCGGGGGAGCATGAGTCCGCCCAATCGTCCGCCGAAATGGAACCGTACCGATGCCGGGCTGCATTGGGATAGAAATCCCTTTAACCCGCCCGCTAATTTGGGCGTTCAAGGCGTGCTGTATCTGACCGACACGGCGGCGAATCAGGGCGCGTTCACCTGCGTGCCCGGGTTTCATCACAAGATGGACGCTTGGATAAAATCCCTCCCGAAAGACGCTGATCCGCGACAGCAGGACTTGGAAAGTTTGGGAGCGGAGCCGATTGCGGGGAGGGCGGGGGATCTGATAATCTGGCACAGCAGTCTGCCGCATGGGGCAGGTCCGAATAACTCCGACCGACCTCGGGTGGCGCAGTACATCACCATGTTTCTCGCCGAGGATGACAACGAACAAGCCCGTGCAAATCGGATTGACGGGTGGCGTAACCGCGCGGCGGGTTTTAGCGGCGAGCGGGAGGAGAAGGAAAACGCGGAGGGCAAGACCGCAAAACTCACGCCGTTGGGCAGGAAACTGCTGGGGTTGGATAAGTGGAAGGGTTAAAGATTGGAAGACTGGAAGGTCGTGGAAATACTTAAACCATGTCGCTTGAATAATGGTGCGTATGATGTTTGGATTAAATCGTTCACTTTTTCCGTAGGCGGGGCATCTTGCCCCGCTGGCTTTGACGGAGACAAGACTTCTTATACTAATTCGTAATCTATATATAAGTCACAAGAACCGGCAGTTTGTAGTAGTGCAATTCATTGAGGATCTCTATCGCACTCACTATTCATTCGCTTGATCGTTCCGGATCGATTGTAACATTTAGATTTCTAATCCGTATAAGAAAACCGTAAAGTGCATCCGGAAATGTGTATAATTGGGACATATTGTAGAACTCACGCACTTCAGTAGGGAACGCAGATCTGCGTTCCCCGTAGGTGCGGTTTCCAACCGCACCTACAGCCAGACGCTTGAAAATACGCAATTTTCAGCAGTGTGAAGTATAGCCAGCCTAACTGCCGAGGAAGAAAGCATGAAGATTCAACTTGAATTAAATGGTCCGGAACCGATAACCGTTAACGCATCTATTCCCCCAATTACGTTTACGACAGCCGGCTTTCATGTGGACTGGGTGTCGCTTGCGACGCTGAGAGAGATGGAACCGCAGAGAGACTATCCCGCCTCGACCTTTCGAGGATTCCTCCCGAAAAAGGCGGTTTCTGTCGGCGAAAGCTGGAAAATTGATTCCGAATCCGCGCTTCAGCTACTGAAGCAACTCGCCGAAGAGCCGCAACTGGAACTGTGGAATCATGAAGACATAGGTCAGTGGGCATCGCTGCGAGCTTACAACGATGATTACGCGGAAATTGTGCTCCGCATCCATACAGCGTTTGTGTTCAAAGATGGATTTTTCACGCCATCACAACTTGCCGGAAGTTTAATCATTGACCGACAGTTGGAGGAATTAACTTACTTCGACATGTCTGTTCCGCCGGGCACGCTTAACTTCGACGCCCACAGGAAATTCGATGATGATCTCACTCTCACCGAATGCGGTGTTTGTCAAATTAAGATGACTGCCGGCGAAGAAGTCACTCAAGCGTCGGCTTACTCCGAAGAAATCTCTATGGAGGAGGCGCGACTCGGGCTTGCGAGGCAGTTTTATCCCGCCCAATCCATTGAATGGGTAAAGCTGGAAGAAGCGGTAGCGATGGCAAGAGCGCTTGATCGTCCCATCCATGTTGTTTCGGCGGACGGCACCTTCATGGATGAGTCGTGCTGAGGGAGCGGCAAATTCTTGAGGGCAGTTGTCCTCGCCGACAAAGACACGATAGATTATTTAAACGCCAACTTTGTTAACCTCTATGTGCTTAATCTTGACCTCAAACGCCGCCGCGATGCAGAGGGGATTGATGGCGTTTCGTCGTTGGAGCGCGTCATCATCGGCGGTTGGAATAAGGAATCGCCGGTAGATTGCCAAGTGATATCCAGCGAGTTGAAACTACTCGGGAGCCTGCCGCTCAATGATTTCATTAATGTGCATAGTCATACCAAGGCGCAGGACTATCGCGATTATTTGAAGCGTATTTCAGCAACAGCGAACCCCCAGGGCTAAACCGAAGACCGAGCAAATATCGGAGGACGCGCAAAGGAGAAAACGATGAAAATTCAACTTGAATTAAATGGTCCGGAACCGATTGCCGTTACCGCCTCCATTCCCCCAATTACGTTTGCTACAGCCGGCTTTCATGTGGACTGGGAGTCGCTTGCGACGCTGCGAGAGGTGGAACCGCAAAGAGACTATCCTGCCTCGACCTTTCGAGGATTCCTCCCGAAAAAAGCGGTTTCTGTCGGCGAGCGCTGGAAAATTGACCCTGAATCCGCGCTCCAGTTACTGAAGCAACTCGCCGAAGAGCCGCAACTGGAACTGTGGAATCATGAGGGCATAGGCCAGTGGGCATCCCTTCGCGCTTACAATGACAATTATGCGGAGATTGTGTTCCGCATACATACGGTGTTCATGTTCAAGGATGGGAGGTTTACACCCTCTCAACTTGCCGGAACCCTGATTATTGACCGGCGCTTGGAGGAATTGATATATTTTGAGATGTCCGTTCCACCTAGTACGCTGAACTTTGATGCAGTTAGAAACTATGATGAGGATGGCGGCATCACAGAATGCGGTGTTTGCCGAATCGAGATGACTGCAGGCGAAGAAGTCACTCAAGCGTTGGCTTACTCCGAAGAAATCTCTATGGAAGATGCGCGACTCGGGCTTGCGAGGCAGGTTTATCCCGCGCAATCCATTGAATGGGTAAAGCTGGAAGAAGCGATAGCGATGGCAAAGTCGCTTGATCGTCCCATCCACGTTGTTTCGGCAGACGGCAGCTTCATGGATGAGTCGTGCTGAGGAAGCGGAAAAATCTTGAGGGCAGTTGTCCTCGGCGATAAAGGCACGATAGATTATTTAAACGCCAACTTTGTTAACCTCCATGTGCTTAATCTCGACCTCAAACGCCGGCGCGATGCGAAGGGGATTGATGGCGTTTCGCCGTTGGAGCGCGTCATCATCGGCGGTTGGAACAAGGAATCGCCGGTAGATTGCCAAGTGATCTCCAGCGAGTTGAAACTGCTAGGAAGCCTGCCGCTGAATGACTTTCTTGGTGTGTATAGTCACACTAGAGCGCAGGACTATCGCGATTATTTGAGTCGTTCGTTGGCGGAAACGCCCCACGACGCTTAGGACTGCGGACAGTCTGGATTTGTCAATCCAGACCGAGCGGAAAGGCAGGGAAAACGCATCTGATTGTAGAGGCTCATGGTGGTAGAATGTACGATTTGTATTGGGTTTCACTCGATTTTTGGCACGTCTAGGTAATGCGGACGCTCGAAACCTCCTCCAAGATCAGCGATTATTAAGAGTTCCCGCTCAACCCAACCTACCCTAAGAGAATTACCACAAACTTGACCTGACATTCCTTTTTTAAGTAGAAAATTTAGATGCGTTTTCCTTGTTAAGGTCGCTCAGTATAATTGACCATTGCCTTGATTTTATGGTATTATAAAACATGCGGCGCGCGTCTCCCGAAATTGGTGTTGATTCGTGATAAACAAGCGCAAACAGTCACAGATTTCCATTAGCGCCAATCACTCTTTCTCCGTAGGCGGGGCATCTTGCCCCGCACTGGATAGACTTGAGTCACTCCAGTAATGCACCGCGAATTTCGGGAAATGGTATAAGTTGATATTTTAAGCAATAACGAGGCTGAAGTCGGTAGTAACTCGGCCCATAAAGCATAAGGAGGTTCAACCGTGGAAAATTCATTGCAGTTTGTGGCGCTTTTGGTGTCCTTTGTTGCCGTTTATGTGCCACTGTTTTTGATGCTATTGAAGATTAATAAAAACAGCGTGACCAAAGAGGATTTGAATAATAGTATTGGACCCCTTCGTTCAGAGATGAACAAACGGTTTGAAGAGGCAGCGGCTGACCGAGAGAAAATTAGAACGGAAATGAAGGAAGGGCTCGCGGAGGCTGCCGCCGACCGAGAGAAGATTAGAATGGAAATGAAGGAAGGTTTCGCAGAGGCTGCCGCCGACCGAGAGAAAATTAGAACGGAAATGGCGGAAGGCTTCGCAGAAGCTGCGGCTGACCGAGAGAAGATTAGAACGGAAATGAAGGAGGGGTTCGCAGAGGCAGTCGCTGAACGGAATGCCATTCGGGAAGAAGCGGCAACCGACCGAGAAAAGATTAGAACGGAAATGAAGGAGGGGTTCGCAGAGGCAGCCGCTGAACGAAATGCCATTCGGGAAGAAGCGGCAACCGACCGAGAAAAGATTAGGACGGAAATAAAAGAACGGTCAAATGCCGCGAGCATTGAACGGAAAAGGATTGAGGCGCAAGCGCGTGATGATAGGAAAGAAATTAAGGGAGAACTCAATCGTCAAAACCAGAATTACATTGAGCGCCTCACGTACCACGGTTCACCAAGAGCGGCTGTCTTGGCTGAAGATGAGGGCGGAACGTATTAGACGCCAAAGCTCCGCCTAATACTAATTCGAAATCTATGAGTTACAAGAGCCTTGGATTCGTAGTAGTGCAATTCATTGAGGGTCTCTGTCGATCAACTGAGTGGATGATGAAAGATCAAAGGAACGAATAGTGACTGCGATAGAAGATCCTAAGGATAACCGCGCCCAGACACCGATACCGCTAAAAGACCCCGAAATCCTGGTGAAACCCAACACCGCGACCATTGTATTGGGGAATCCAGCGAGTTTTATGTATCCGTCTGGCTTGAGGTATGCGTGGTCGGAACTTTTTCACCCTTCCCGTCTTCCATCCTTCCAATCTTCTTTATGCCAAAAATTAGGTGCGATTCCCCTGAGCGGAAAGGGTGTAAGGATGGCGCGATGCGGATGAGTTGGCGCTATTTATACTTAACGCCGCTTAGAATTGCTCTTCCTCGGTAGGTGCGGTTTCCAACCGCACCGATATTCCAACCCTTGTAGGAGCGATCTCCAGGTCGCGACTTGCTGGTTCTACACAATTCCCATTAGAAACCATTATTGCCGATAAAAAAGCGCAACATTAGCCAACACAAAGTATATACTAATTCCTAATCAAAGAGTTACACGCATCGGGGGATTGTAGTTGCCCGATTCATCGGGCGTTTTTCACGAGTGTAACATTCAGATTTTGAATCCGTATTACTTGGCAGTTGAAAAACCGAGTTTTGAAGAAAAAACTCGGTTTTGATGTTCTGCCAAAAGATGCGACATTATTGGCGCAGACGCAGGATAATCGGATAATCTTTAACGAGAAGATTCCGAATCATTAGATCCCCGTTTTGTGCGCTTGTCAGAATCTCGTGTTCCATCCCGTTTCGGATGTCCACACCCGCCGCGCTATTGCCCGAAAACCCCCGAAGCCGCAGGTTGGCTTGCACGCCGGGATCTTCGTCAACGGCGATGCCGTTGCTCCACAGCGCGATAAGTCGATCGCCGTTGGGCAGGGAGAAACCGTAGCGCTCAATATTGGTAGCGTCACTTTCGACTTCTATGGGAAGGCTAATCGGCGCGGCGCCAGCCATGATTGTGCATAGGCGCCGCACGAAGCGCCGGCACTCGCCGGGGAACATGCCGGAGACGCTGGCGATAACGTCTAAGCCGAGATGCGTCACAATGGCTCTGGAAAGGTATTTTGCCGAGACTATCGCCGATACCGGCTGTTGAGGTTCTTCCGCCCGTCCGGTTCTCCATAACATCTCCTCCGCCAAGTATTCTCCGTCAAAACCCTCTGTGGCCGCCAACGCTTTGAGTTCCCCGACCATTTGCGGATAATTTTGGTAGTACGGGTCGTCCGGGCTGTGACCGTAGAAGGGGTGCCACGAGACGACATCTATCAGCGGCGCCACCCCGGATTTCAGCAGCGTTTTCAGGTAATCAAGGTGCAGCGTGTAACGGTAAAACTCGCCGTATCCGGGGAACTCGCCTACCCAGTAACCGCCGGTGGCGCCCGCGACAATTTTGGCTTTCGGATACTCCTCTCGGATGACAGGAACGACGCGCTTGACGAGTCGAGCGAAGTCCTCGATGGCGATGCCGCCCCACGGCGTATCGGTGCCCGGCTCGTTCCAGATTTCATAGTATTTGATGAACGGCTTGAAATGGCGCACCATGAAGCGCACATAATCGGCGTAGCGATTGATGTCGTCGTCCGACTTGAACTTTGTCCTGTCCGCTCTGTTTTTGCCCGATCCGACACCGAGGCATAGCACAAGAGTAACGCCGTTTTCCGCCATGTCGCGAACGAAGGCGTCTCGCTCGGCTGGAACGCTATACGCCCCCGAACGGGATTCCACCTCCTGCCAGTTGAGCGAACTGTCCCAAAACCCGATCCGCAGCCACTTCAATCCCAGGCGGTAGATTCCCTCCTCGGATCCCGGATGATCGCTCCCGTAGTCGCCTCCGATGCGATTGTCCGCCAATTCGCTGGACACCTTAACCTTCATCGGTCGCCGAGAGGGGGTTTTGTCGTCAAGATCAGAATCCGCAAGTTGAATCATATCGGTTTTGTCGTCGGCGTATGCACCGGGTGTCATGGGGAATGCAAGCGTTAAGAGGCAAAACGAGATCCCCGGCAGACAGCGATGGACGAGCCTCCCTTTGCTAATGGTATCGTTGGTTATCATTCGTCTTTTGCCTGATAGAAGGGATAATTTTTGCCCGGCGGCGAAATTGAAACCACGTTATTTCCTCTCAACTTGAGCGTGTAGTCGACCTCGCCGATTGTTTCCTCAAGCGTTCGCTCCGGGATGGGGAAATTAAGTTGGATTGTGTCTCCCGACGATGCCCCTTCCACGACGACATAACGTCCCGCCCAACCGAGTTTGTGCGACGCGCCGTTGATCTTGCAAGAGATCGCTGGATCCTCGGTTTCAATCCATTCGGGGGCGCGGAGGACGACGCGGGAGCGCTCCTGTTTTAGTTTCAAGTCAACGCGCCCCTGATGCGGAATAAAACTCGTGATCTCCGCCCAAGCTGAATCGCGGTTGAGCAGCAGGTGCAGATGAAGTTCTCCGTCTCTGAAATCAATCATGTTATCCCAGAGGTAATACAGGGCTCGCGCGCCGTTGCCGGTGCAGCAGTGCATGATGCCGTTCCCTGCTCCGACGAAGAAATCGTTGGCGGATGACCACCCGCCGAAACTTCCCACACATCGCTCCGGATGACCGACCGCGACTTCGTCCTCCCCGACGGGTTGAGGCGGAAGTTTTTCGGTCATGCGCGTGATCCAATCACCGGAGGTCATCTGCATCTCGGCGAACTGGTTTCTCAGGTAGCGGTCGATGTCATCCCAGTAGTCGCCCGCGCCCGCCTTGGTCAACCAGAGCGCGGTCAGCAGCATGTCCACGACACAACATCCTTCGCAGTCGACAACCCCGCGATCATCGGGCCAATCTTCAATGTATTCCGGGAAGAAACCGACGAGCGGGGAGGAATCCTTCAGCGAGCGAGCGTAGTGATAGCTTTTCTTCACGAACTCGATAAATTCGGCGTCTCCGCTTGCCAAAGCATACTCCGCCAAAGCGTCCATGGCGTTGCCGTTGTGATGAAAATGGAGCGCCGGACCGAGCCGAGATTCGGGACTTCCCGGAATCGATTCGTCGTGACGCGCCAGAAACCTGCCTTCGGCGTCGAACACTTCGGCGTGGTCTTTCAGGTAGCGCGCCAGTTTTCCGGCGAGCTCCAAGCCAATTTCGGAGCCTGTGGCGTTGTAAAACTGCGTCGCGCCCTGGAGCGTCCACCCCTGAAGGGTTGCCGACCACCCGGTCGGCATCGTTGCCGGATCGTAGGGGAAGTAGCAGAAGTCGTCCTTATGCACCGCGGCGTCAAGCGCGCGACGGATAGCGCTCTCGCCCAACGCTTTCCACGCGGGATCGGTGGTGGTAGCGTACTGAATTCCCATCCACGCCGTCTGTCTGCCGCCTTCGGGACCGAGAAGCACGGGTTTCTCTTCGTCCAATTTCCGTAGCAGCGCCTCCTCCCAGATGCGGTCCACATGTTGATTGACGGCGCTGCCGGTCATCAGCCGCGCCAAAGCGAGCCCTTCGATGAACTTCCCGTACAGCGGAATTTGGCGGATCATCGTTGGCGGATTGCGGTAAAGGTTCGTGTAGAAGTAAACGGCGTGTTCCGCGTCAGGATTGGTGCATCGGGTGATGGCGTTGATTACATAGTTGGCGCGTTCTACCAGATCCAACGTGTCGGGAATGTAGGTTGCGGGCTCGGAGGGCATAACGGATGTCCCCTTTCGATCTCCATCGCTCGCCGGCGGGACAACGAGCGTCGCGGCGCCGGTCCCCATCATCATCAGGAAACGTCGACGAGAGATTGAGAAATCGGGTTTTCGGTTGTATTCCTTGAATTTGCGCATTAGTTCCTGTGTCTCGGCTGCCGAGGATATGGTGCGAACCGTTACGGATTATATCAGTTTCCGTGGGAAGCGTCAAGATCTATCGAAACAAACTTTCGCGGGAGGGGCATCCAGGGGGCGTAGGTTGGGTTGAACGGGAGGTTGTCGACAATCTCGAATCTTGAACGAATTTTCGTGTTCATACTGTGTCTGAACGCCCCAAAATTTGAAGTGAAACCCAACATTTACCGTACATTTTACCACTAAGATTTTGATGCGATTCCCCTGCACAAACCGATGAACCGCTTGACATCGTAACCCCAATATGTTACTATTCTACCGAAGTTGAACAACAACGCAAGGAGACAATCAAATGGCAACGATGATTCCTGATGTGATTTCCAAATTCGCCGCTCATTCAGAAAGGATTATATTCGAAAATCTCATGCGAAGCGCCAAAGCTAGGGACTGGACGGTATTTCATCAACACTACGTGCCGAATCCCAAAGGAGGCCCTGATCTTGAGATTGATATTCTCATCCTCATACCCGAGCACAGCGCTGTCATCTGCTTGGAAGCGAAGGGAGGTTCCTACGACATAAAGAGTGGCAAGTGGTATAATTCAGAGGAGGAATTCATTTCGACACCGCCACCCGATCAAGCGAGAAACGCTATGTTCGGTTTCGAGTATAAGTACATTTCTGGTAGAAAGAAGTTAATCACACTTGATTGTGCTGTTGCCTTTACCGATAGTAGTTACCCAGCGGGAACGACAAAGCCTACACATTTGTTGATAATAGAGCGAAATGAAGCCCGAGATAAAGATAAACTAGCTAATAAATTGGATGCCTATGCCCGAGAACTCGTCAGTTCACGAGTAAGCAAAAACCCCACTCTTGCAAAACGTGGGGCAAAGAATAAGGCGCGGAAAGCGTTTGCCGAACTGACATTTGATTTAGAAGAGGAGAAAAACGTGAAAATTCAGCCACAATTAATTACACGAAAGGATTTGGAAACGCTTGACGACGAGTTCGTGCGCCTGACAAACGACCAATTTACAATGTTGAATGTTCTTCAGAGACCTCGAAATCGCCGCGTAGTAATTGATGGCGCCGCAGGCACCGGCAAAACAGTTCTCGCAATGGAACTTGCGCGGTCCCTATGTGAAAATGGTGAAACCGTCGCTTTGCTGTGCAGTAACCCCAACCTGAGCGGCCGTTTCGAGCGGTGGGCTCAAACCCTCCCTACTGATAGCGGCGGACGAGTAATAGTAGGAACACCGGATTCACTACCCCTTAGCGCTGTAAAAGTTCTAACTGAAAACGAGGAACTCCAGCTCAGACTGGAACAACTCAAGAAACACTTCCCGCAACTTGAGGAATCGCTCAAGAGTGGCAATCTGGATCAGCGCTGGGACAATTTTGTGAGTCAGGTTGTCCATGTGCTTAAGGAATTCGAAGTCACATTTGACTACTTAATCGTTGATGAGGCACAGAATCTGTGTCATAAGGCATTTCTGGATCTAATGGATGCGCTGCTAAAATATGGGTTGAAGGGAGGACGCTGGAGCATGTTCGGCGATTTCGAGTATCAGGAAATCCTTTTTCCCAAACAAGGAACAGACGGCTTAAAGACATTAGATCGTAGGGGATTGGACTTTTTAGATTATCCGTTGAAAACAAACTGTCGGAATACGTACGAGATAGCCGCTGCCATCCGCACGTACGTATTCGTTCCATCACTCCCTATCTCAGGCGTACGTGGCCCCGAAGTTCAAATTAAGTATTTTGAGTCCGATGACGCGTTGGGGGACCTGCTAGATGGCTTAATCGAAAACCTGCAAGATAGGCAGTTTTACTCCCGTCAGATAATACTGCTCGCCAATGACAAACGTGATTTCAGTACTCGACGTGATTACAGCGGCTGGTCGCTTCGCAACATTCGCGAGGGAAGGGGGACAGCAATGCCCCACGAAACAGAAACGGCACTATCTGTCAGCGGTGACTCCTCGCCCAAAACCCTCAGATACAGCGACATTTCTGACTTCCAAGGGTTGGAAAGCAATGTCGTTATCTTGGTTATTCCGACCACCAAGGAGCAGACAGTGGTCGGAGGAGGCGTAACTCTGCCTGAGGAGGATCATCTAAAAAAGGTGTTATATACGGGCATGAGTCGCGCAAAGGCAATGCTAATCATCGTTGCCGACGTGGCATGGGAGACATACTTCAAACGCATGCCGGGCATTGACAAGACCTACGAAGACCGAATATCTGAAATCGGTGAAGCGGCGAGACAGCGTGATTCGAATTAGGCTTCCTTATCTATGTTGTCAGTAGTCAAACACCTGTGTTCTTTGGAATGGCTTCCGATTTGTGAGGTTCTCAAGATGCTCGTCAATCTTGGCAAGATCCTCAAAACCTAGTTCGCGCGCGCGCTCGAATCGCTCCCGAGCCAAATCTGAATTGCTACGATATAACTCTGCAAGTGCGAAGCAATAGGCCGCGTTACTTCTGGGGATTGAAGGGGCTTCCGCGGTGCTTTTCAAGAGTTCCGTGGCCTCGTCCACAAGGCCTGCCCCGCCCAAGTGAAAATTTCTATCGACTAAGTCCGTCGCATAATTCGGACAAAGCCTCACAGCGTTGTCTAGCTCCTCGATTGCCTGGGCGCAAGCCCCTTTTTCGTAATAAGCAAGTCCTCTACTTACATAAGCCAATGCATGTGCCGGATCAAGTCTGATGGCGTCGTCGTGGTCTGCGATAGCCTTGTCGTAATCTCCTTTTCGCCGGTATGCGTTTCCTCTGTTGTTATAGGCTACGGCATATTCTGGGTCAAGTCTGATGGCGTGGTCGTAGTCTGCGATAGCCCCGTCATAATCCCCTTTGTTGAAATAAGCGTTTCCTCTATTATGATAGGTATTGGTTGCGGCATCCTTTGGGTCAAGTCTGATGGCGGCGTCGTAGTTTGCAATAGACCTAGCATTATCCCCTTTTTCCAAGTATACGTTTCCTCTGCTGTAATAGGCTTCGGCATATTCCGGGTCAAGTCTGATGGCCTCGTCGTAGTTTGCAATAGACCTAGCATTATCCCCTTTTTCCAAGTATGCTTTTCCTCTGTTGCAATAGGCTGTGGCATGTTCCGGGTCAAGCCTGATGGCGTGGTCGTAGTCTGCAATTGCCTTATCATAATCCCCCTTATCCCTGTATGCGTTTCCTCTCTTGTCATAGGTTGAGGCGTCTTTTGGGTCAAGTCTGATGGCGTGGTCATAGTCTGCAATTGCCTTATCATAATCCCCCTTGTCACTGTATGCGATTCCCCGCATGTAATATGCTGTGGCATATTCTGGGTCAAGTCTAATGGCGTCGTAGTAGTCCGCGATTGCGCTATCGTAATCCCCTTTGAGGTAATAAGTGATTCCTCTAATGTAATATGCTGTGGCATATTCTGGGTCAAGTCTAATGGCGTCGTAGTAGTCTGCAATAGTATTGTCATAATCCCCTTTTTTGTTGTATGCGTTTCCTCTGTTGAAATATGCTGTGGCATATTCTGGGTCAAGTCTAATGGCGTCGTCGTAGTCTGCGATAGCCCTGTCATAATCCCCTTTGTTAAAATAAGCGTTTCCTCTGATGAAATATGCTGTGGCATATTCTGGGTCAAGTCTGATGGCTACGTCGTAGTCTGCGATTGCGCTGTCATAATCCCCCTTATCACCGTATGCGTTCCCTCTGTTGTTATAGGCTACGGCATATTTTGGGTCAAGTCTGATGGCTACGTCGTAGTCTGCGATTGCGCTGTCATAATCCCCCTTATCACTGTATGCGTTTCCTCTGTTGTTATAGGCTCCGGCTAATTCCGGGTCAAGTCTGATGGCTACGTCGTAGTCTGCGATTGCGCTGTCATAATTCCCCTTATCACTGTATGCGTTTCCTCTGTTGTTATAGGCTACGGCATATTCTGGGTCAAGTCTAATGGCGATGTCGTAGTCTGCGATAGCCCTGTCATAATCCCCTTTGCTGACATAAGCGTTTCCTCTGTTTTTACAGGCTTCGGCATATTTTGGGTCAAGCCTGATGGCTACGTCGTAGTCTGCGATTGCGCTGTCATAATCCTCTTTTTTGTTGTATGCAATTCCTCTGTTGTTATAGGCTATGGCATCTTCTGGGTCAAGTCTGATGGCTACGTCGTAGTCTGCGATTGCGCTGTCATAATCCCCTTTTTTGTCGTATGTCATTCCTCTCATGGAATAGTATGAGCCATTTACAGGGTCAAGGCTAATGGCAACGTCGTAGTCTGCGATTGCACTGTCATAATCCCTTTTTTTGTTGTATGCGATTCCTCTGATGCAATAGGCTATGGCATCTTCTGGGTCAAGTCTGATGGCGTCGTCGAAATTTGCAATAGCCCTGTCATAATGCCCCTTACCACGGTATGCGTGTCCTCTGCTGTAATAGGCTCCGGCAAATTCCGAGTCAAGTCTGATGGCGTCGTCGTAGTCCGTGATTGCGCTGTCGTAATCCCCTTTGTTGTAATAAGCGTTTCCTCTGATGTAATAGGCAGTGGCATCTTCTGGGTCAAGTCTGATGGCGTGGTCGTAGTCGGCGATTGCGCTGTCATAATCCCCTTTTTTGTTGTATGCGACTCCTCTGTTGTAATAGGCAGTGGCATCTTCTGGGTCAAGTCTAATGGCGTAGTCGTAGTTCGCGATTGCGTTGTCGTAATCCCCTTTGTTGTAATAAGCGTTTCCTCTGACGTAATAGGCAGTGGCATCTTCTGGGTCAAGTCTAATGGCGTAGTCGTAGTCCATGATCGCCTTATCGCAATCTCCTTTATCACTGTATGCGTTTCCTCTTTTGCAATAGGCTTCGGCATATTCCGGGTCAAGTCTTATGGCGTCGTCGTAGTCCGCGATTGCCTTATCATAATCCCCCTTATCACTGTATGCGTTTCCTCGGTTGTAATGAGCTCCGGCATATTCCGGGTCAAGTCTGATGGTGGCGTCGTAGTCCGCGATTGCCTTATCATAATCCCCCTTATCACTGTATGCGTTTCCTCGGTTGTAAAGGGCTCCGGCATATTCCGGGTCAAGTCTGATGGTGGCGTCGTAGTCCGCGATTGCCTTATCATAATCCCCCTTATCACTGTATGCGTTTCCTCGGTTGTAATGGACTCCGGCATATTCCGGGTCAAGTCTGATGGTGGCGTCGTAGTCCGCGATTGCCTTATCATAATCCCTTTTGTTGCAATAAGCGTTTCCTCTGTTGTTATAGGCTCCGGCATATTCCGGGTCAAGTCTGATGGTGGCGTCGTAGTCCGCGATTGCCTTATCATAATCCCCTTTGTTGTAATAAGCGTTTCCTCTGTTGTTATAGGCTCCGGCATCTTCAGGGTCAAGTCTGATGGCGTGGTCGTAGTCGGCGATTGCGCTGTCATAATCCTCCATCATCCAGTACGTGTCACCTCTCGCGATATAGGCTTTTGCGCTATCAGGGTTACACCGAATGGCTTCGCTTTCACTGTTTAACCTATCACTGAACCAATCATTTGTTTGGTCATTCATGTGTCAATCTCCCCCCTTTGTTTTCGCACAAGTATCTTCATCGCTGCGCTTAGATTATTACCAAGCGTACACTTCCAATCCTGTCCTGCGTTGTGTTTCAATGGCGACGGGCATCAAAATCCGCGATTCAGACCAGTAATCCGCAACCGCCATACCGTTCCATACCCGATACGCGCGACATTGAGGAAAACCCACCATTATTTTAGGTTCTGGAGATGCCTCTCAATTTTCTCGGTGTCCTCAAAACCCAATTCGCGCGCCTGCTCAAAGCGCTCCCGAGCCAAAAGTGGGTCGTTTCGAAATAACGCCGCAAGTGCGCGGCAATAGGCCGCGTTACCTCTGGGGAATGAGGGGTTTGCCGCCGTGCTTTCCAAGAGTTTTGCCGCCTCGTCCAGAAGGCCGGCTCCGCCCGAATGAAAATTGCGGCCGACAAAGTCCGTCGCATAATTAGGACAAAGCCTGACAGCGTTGTCGAGCTCCTCAATTGCCCTGGCGCAAGCGCCTTTTTCGTAATAAGCGAGTCCTCTACCCACATAAGCTAGCGCCGCATATTCCGGGTCAAGTCTGATAGCCGCGTCATAGTCCGCAATTGCCCTGTCATAATCCCCTTTTCGCGAGTATGCGTTTCCCCTGTTGTAATAGGCGTTAGCATATTCCGGGTCAAATCTTATTGCGTGGTCGTAGTCTGCAATTTCCCTGTCATAATCCCCCTTTTTACCGTATATGACGCCTCTGTAGAAATAGGCCCTGACATCTTCTGGTTCCGGGTCAAGGCTTATTGCGCGGTCATAGTCCGCAATCGCCCTGTCATAATCCCCCTTGTCACTGTATACGTTTCCTCTGAAGTAATAGGCGCCGGCAACTGCCGGGTCAAGGCTGATAGCATGGTCGTAGTCTGCAATTGCTCTGTCGTAATCCCCTTTTTGCGCGAATGCGTTTCCCCTGACATAATAGGCATTGACAACTTCCGGGGCAAGTCTGATAGCGTGGTCGAAGTCCGCGATAACGCTGTCATAGTCGCCTTTTTGCATGTATGCGAATCCTCTGTTGTAATAGGCTTGAGCATTTTCCGGGTCAAGGCTTATTGCGCGGTCGTAGTCTGCAATTGCCTTGTCATAATCCTCCTTGTCACTGTATGCGTTTCCTCTGATGAAATAGGCGCTGGCAACTGCCGGGTCAAGGCTGATAGCATGGTCGTAGTCTGCAATTGCCCTGTCGTAATCCCCTTTTTGCGCGAATGCGTATCCCCTGATACAATAGGCATTGACAACTTCTGAGGCATTGACAACTTCCGGGGCAAGTCTGATAGCGCGGTCGAAGTCCGCAATAACGCTGTCATGGTCGCCTTTTTGCGTGTATGCGATTCCTCTGTTGTAATAGGCTCGAGCATATTCCGGGTCAAGTTTGATGGTGTGGTCGTAGTCTGCAATTGCCCTGTCATAATCCCCTTTTTGCAAGTATGCGTTTCCCCTGCCGTAATAGGCGTTAGCATATTCCGGGTCAAGTTTGATGGTGTGGTCGTAGTCTGCAATTGCCTTGTCATAATCCCCCTTGTCACTGTATGCGTTTCCTCTGACGTAATAGGCTTCGGCATATTCCGGGTCAAGGCTTATTGCGCGGCCGTAGTCCGCAATTGCTCTGTCATAGTCCCCCTTGTTACCGTATGTGACACCTCTGTTGAAATAGGCCTTGGCATCTCCTAGTTCCGGGTCAAGGCTTATTGCGCGGTCATAGTCTGCAATCGCCCTGTCATAATCCCCTTTTCGCGAGTATGTGATTCCTCTGTTGTAATAGGCTCGAGCATATTCCGGGTTAAGGCTTATTGCGCGGTCGTAGTCCGCAATTGCTCTGTCACAATCCCCCTTGTCACCGTATGCGATTCCTCTGTTGTAATAGGCTTGAGCATTTTCCGGGTCAAGGCTGATAGCGTGGTCGTGGTCCGCAATTGCCCTGTCGCAATCCCCTTTTTGCAGGTATGCGTTTCCTCTGCCGACATAGGCTTGAGCAAATTCCGGGTCAAGTTTGATGGCGTGGTCGTAGTCCGCAATTGCCCTATCGCAATCCCCTTTTTGCAAGTATGCTTTTCCTCTGTTGACATAGGCTTCGGCATATTCCGGGTCAAGTCTGACGGTGTGGTCGTAGTCCGCAATTGCCTTGTCATAATCCCCCTTATCCCCCTTGTCACTGTATGCGTTTCCTCTCATGAAATAGGCATCGGCATATTCCGGGCCAAGGCCGATAGCATGGTCGAAGTCCGCAATTGCCCTGTCGTAATCCCCTTTTTTCGAGAATGCGTTTCCCCTGACATAATAGGCATTGACGATTTCCGGGGCAAGTCTGATAGCGTGGTCGAAGTCTGCAATAACTCTGTCATAGTCGCCTTTTTGCGAGTATGCGATTCCTCTGTTGTAATAGGCTCGAGCATATTCCGGGTCAAGTTTGATGGTGTGGTCGTAGTCTGCAATTGCCCTGTCATAATCCCCCTTGTCACCGTATGCGTTTCCCCTGTTGTTATAGGCTTGAGCATATTCCGGTTCAAGGCTTATTGCGTGGTCGAAGTCTGCAATTGCCCTGTCATAATCCCCTTTTCGCCAGTATGCGTTTCCCCTGTTGTTATAGGCTTGAGCATATTCCGGGTAAAGGCTGATGATTTCGTTTAACTTGTCAATAGTTTGGTCATTCATGTGTTAATCTCCCTTCTATTTTCTAGTACGAATATCTACATTGCCGCAACTTGCCTCGGTTAAGAAAATCAAAAAGCGACCGTTTGCAATCTTATCCTGCGTTGTTTTCAACGGTGACGGGCCCTTCATCCGCAGTCGCAATGCCCGCGCCGTTTTGAAATAATTTCGCTAGATCAACCCCGTGTTGATCATCAAAGCCCCATTGAAATCGCGCTTGTAGTGTACTACCAAAACCTTCCATTGTCAAGCGCCAACTATTCTCTTTTTGAGACTAAATGGTGCATTGAAACCGAGTTTTTTCCTCAAAACTCGGTTTCTTTCGTAGCAGAAAAGTGTCCACTAATCTCGATTGCCTATCATTCCATCTCTTTGAATACCAAAAGGCGGCGATTAGGGCTGTAATCGGAATCGCCAAGACCAACCCCAGCGTCCCCGCCAGCAACCGCACAATCTCGGAGGCGACCACGCCCACGCTCAGTAACTCGACCGGCGGCGATTGAAACAGATCCACGTTGGGAGCGCCCACCGCCATAATCAACAACAACCGCGCCCCGAGGTAGGCGAACACCAGCGTATTCACCATTGTTCCGAGGATGTCCGTGCCCACGTTCATCCCGGAAGCGACCAACCGCCATGTCGGCATGTTCGGGTTGGCTCGACGAATTTCTTCCATCGAGGAGGATACCTCGATGGCGCCGTCCACGGCGACGCCCAGCACCCCCATCAACATGCCGGCGACGAGTAATTGACTAAAGTCGAAAGGCGGTTCTCGCATGGCTTCGACAATATCCGCCGACATGGCGTTCTCCAATCCGGAAAAATGAAGGTACTTCTGCGCGAACATGACAATCAAGCCGGATACCAGAATCCCGCCCATTGTTCCAAAAACGGCGGAGAACGTCTTGCGGCTTGGGCCAATCACAAAGACAAGCGACACGAACGCCACCATGCCCGAAGTCAACGTGACGACCGCGACCGCGTGCGCTCCATCCGAGATCAGGGGGAGCATGAAAAAATAGATGATGAGCCCCGAAATAATCATGGCGCAGGCGGTGCGTACGCCTTCAATCCGCCCGACGACAATTATCATCAGAAACATCAGCCCCAGCATCAGCGCCAAAAAGCCGTCGCGCCCGTACTCCTGTAGGATATTTACCAAACCAATCTGATCAGGCGTGCCGCCCACGCGGCAAAGTACCGTGTCACCCGGCGCGGCTGGAATACTCAACAGCGGCATATTGTGATTCACGATGTTTCGCAGCACGAGCCGCTGTCCCTTGTAGAGACCCGACAACATCTCAATCTCAAGGATATGGTGTTCCGTATTTGCCTCGTAAATCTTCAGACTGTCTTCATCCTTTCTGGCGGCGTAGGTCTGCTCTCGGCGCTTGTCGGTTATCAACCATCTGCTATCCTTCCACGGTTTGATTTCAACTTCGAGGCGCCGCGAGAGGGGAATTTCGTTAGCCTCGAACGTATCTCGCAGACCGTCGGGAATTTCGCGACGCTCCAGATCGTCCGCGTACCCCGACTCGGTCTCAAACAGAAATCTCGCGTTGGATTCAAGAAGCGCCAAGACCTTTCCCTTTGCATACTCCGACATGGAAATAACAGCCCCGTTTTCATCGCGCGATTCGGTGATGGTGGCGGCGGTGTTATTGAGCCTGTGATAAAACAAAGCCGTGCCGATCAGCGCCGCAATCATCGCCACCGGGACGACCGATCGCGTTCTGCCATCGGGTTTATCGACTCGCAACAACTCCTCGAGCTCTTCGGCGGATGGCGCGTCTTCATGTATCTCGGTCAATTCGACCTTTCTGTATTTGGTCAGTATGCCGGCGATGGCGGCGGCGATCGGCACCGTCAGCACCAAGCCGATTGTTCCCACGATAGCTTGAATAATGGCAACCGATGTCGCCTCGTCATTGGCTAACCGCAGGAAGGGGTACAGCGCTCCGACCTCGGGGAACTCGATTGTCGGGAGCAACATGGTGATTAGGTGCGCTCCGAGGTAGGCGAAGATCAGCGTATCCGCCATCGTTCCCATAATATCCCTGCCCACGTTCAGCCCGGCGCGAATGGCTTGACGCACCGTGACATTCGGGTTGACCTGCTTCACTTCATGCACCGACGAGGAGATGGACATGCCGACATCCATCATCGCGCCGACAGCGCCGAGGATGATGCCGGCGGACAGTATCCCGGCGAAATTCCAACCGTGTGACGCTTCCGTCCGCCAGAGCGCGATGCCGAGTTCCAAAAAGCCGAATTCCTCCGCCAGACCGGTGAGAACCATGACTTTTTGGCTAATCACGGAAAGAATCCCGACCGCCGCCAAGCCCCCGAGCGTGCCCAACACGCCGGAGATTACCTTGAAGCTGAATCCGGTAATGGTTACAAAGGTAACTACGGTCAAGAACGCGGCGATGCACAGCGCGACGCTAATCGGATTGTAGCCGCGCACCATCAGTGGCACAAGGATGTAGAGCACGCTCAACCCCGTGAGAAAAAGCGTCAGGATGGCTCGTATCCCCTTCATCCCGGCGACGAGGATTATCAGCGCGCCCAGCAGCCAAGCCAGATACAGGAGAAAAGGCGTGCGAAAGTACGCTCCCATGCGAACTTCGTCGATTGTGGTTTGATTATGCTGCCTGAGGGGGATTTCAAGAAACAGGACATCGTTTTTCTTGATGGTGCGGTCACTGAACTGGCGGCCTATCCAGATGTTGTCAACCTTGACCGTTTCGCCGCGGAATTGCCCGGAGAGGATGCGAAGCGTGAGAATCTGGTCGACGTTCTCGCTCGTGTCCACGTTACGGACGCGCCCGAGGCAGATCAATTTCCTCAGCGCGCCGTGATGCACCACCTCGGCGAACCGAAACAATTTTATATGCAATAAAACGACAATCACCGACAACGCCAAAACGCCGATAATTCTCAATTTCTTCTCACTCATTCAACGTATATCCTTTGCGCCATCTTCTCAAGAACATCATTCGCAAGTTTAATGCCTTAGGCGGTTCATCCGAAACCGAGTTTTTTCCTCAAAACTCGGTTTCTTCCGTAGCAGAAAAGTGTCCACTATTCTCAAATGTCTATCATTCAAACGGGCTCTCAAATCATAGTCCATCACTTAATCACATAAATCACAGTTCAGACAATGTGAACCGCTGACACCCGTCCCACCACGCCCGTAGGTGCGGTTTCTAACCGCACCTGCGGGGAACGCAGTCGCGACCTGGAGATCGCTCCTACAAAAGACGCAATTTCTGACAGCGCGCAGTATAATCTTAGCAAACCTTCCCGATACTCGTCAATAAAATGTGTCCTTCGTTCCAACGCAATTCTACCCATTGCGGGGATTAATCGATTGCCAAACTCTCGATTTCTCGCCTTGGATGGGATTGTTCCGGCAAAGGCATAAAAAGTTTGACAAAATTCACCAAATCCCGTATAGTATCTATTTATCTGGCGCATGATTATCAATCATACACTATATCCGGATTGTGCGGTGGTGGAAAATGTTGCCCGCCGCGAATAGATAGCGTCTGTATATAGTATGTCATTTATGTTGTGATTACAAGATATAGTATCGCCAAAGGTTGCTAATCTGTAATTTCATCTTCCTTCCGCCAAAACCGTTTTCCGGGCAGATCAGATGACAAAATTCTTGTTCTATTTCATTGTGTTGTCGCTTTGCTGGCAATTCTCATACCCTCAACCGATAACGGCGCAATCAATTGAAGATTCTGCCGAGAAAACCGATTCCCTTGACGCCCCCGAGCAGAAACCTGCGAAAAGTCCCGCCGCGGATAGTCCGCCATCTGAAGATGTTGACGCTATGGAGGTGAATCAACAGATAGTGCAAATCGGAGGGAATTATCACCTCAATCCGAAGGAGACTGTTGAGAGTTTGGTTGTAATTGGCGGCAATTTGACTCTTCGAGGCAACGTCAATAAAAACGTACTCGTTCTAAGGGGTGACGTTGAGGTGCGAGAAGGCGCCGCGGTGTTGGGCAACGTTACCACCGTTTTGGGAAAGATTCGCGGAAAAGAACACCTGGGAGAAGGACTTCATAGGGAGGTCAATGGCTGGAGATTTATTCCCGCCTCCGCATGGTTGATTATGCGCCCTCAAGAAGCGTGGGGAATGGGGAAATCCGCCACATTTGGATGGGGCGTCTTGGCGTTCATCGCGCTAACCTTGACTCACGTTATTGTATATGCCGTATTCCCTCAGCGACTCAATACGATGGCGCACTTAATCTCTCACCGTCCGGTAGGCAGTACGCTGATCGGAGTAATGGTGCTCGTTGTCGCCCCTTGTCTCATTGCGGTGTTGGTGCTTTCAATAATTGGCATCCCCTTCGTGGTGTTGTTTATTTCGATCCTGCTTCCGATAGCAATCTACGGCAAGACGGCAATCTTCCTGTCGATGGGTCAGACAATCTTCTCTCACCAGCCAAAGGTTGTGGCGGTTGTTGCGGGCTATTGGATTTATTTCATGGCGACTTCTATCCCGCACATAGGTTTACCCATGTTCCTCGCCGCGAACGCCATCGGAGTCGGCATCTGTCTCAGAACGATGTTCGGTCGGAAATCGGGACAAAGCCAGCCGCCTTACGCCGACCGAAGCCCCATCCTTGACAGATACCGGCAAGCGAATTAGTTTGCCGGAGTGAAGTAATACGTAATACGTAATGCGTAATGGGGTCGCGATTCGGAGATTTCGGCGCACAGAATTATGTCTTCTCGTAGGGGTTGGGTTCCCCAACCCGTTTCACACATTAGAGTTTGGCAACGGACGAGTGGACCTCGCCCCTACAATTGGCGCCCACACTTGACATTTTATCTCAACTGGGCTATAAGGATTTCGGCGCACAGAAGTACATCTCTTCGTAGGGGTTGGGTTCCCCAACCCGTTTCACACATTAGAGTTTGGCAACGGACGAGTGGACCTCGCCCCTACGATTTGCCCCACACTTGACATTTTATGTCAACCGGACTATCAAGATCTCGGCGCACAGAAGTACGTCTCCTCGTAGGGGTTGGGTTCCCCAACCCGTTTCACACATTAGAGTTTGGCAACGGGCGAGAGGACAACGCCCCTACAATTTGCCCCCACACTTGACATAAATGTCAATAGAACTTGGGAGAAGCCTCCCCATGGCGCAAAACTCAGACCGACTCTTCAGCACGGACGATTGGGTCGAGATTTATCGCACCGGGGATGAGTGGGAGGTCAAGTTAATCGAGACAACGCTGCAGAACCAGCAGATTCGCTGTCGTCCGGACTACGATCGACAATCGCGTCAAACAACTATCTTCGTTGCGCCGGAGCATCAAGTTGACGCCCTCGAGTTTGTTAGCAGGATTGGCTTGGTCATCACGGACAACCAAGCGCCTCCACCCCGTGCGGACGAGGCTGACTCGCGCGGGAAGACGACTATTCCGCAAGAAATCGAAGCCGATGACAACCTGCCCGACGCCGCTTCTATCACCCTTGAGGAAGTCACCGTCGCCGATCGGGAGGGCATTGGAAAAATAATCCACCATGTCGGGCGCGGCTATGAATTGCAGGTCGGGCACGAACCTTACGGCATTGTTGAGGAAGAGCGGTGGGAAGAATTCACCGACCTGAGCGCGCAGCGTCACGAATTTTCGATCCTCCTCAAGCATGAATACCCGGAACTTCTCGCCTGGCTCAAGTACGAAAAGTTGATGGCGGAGTTCATCCGTCTGGTCGAATCCACCTACCGCGATGTTCCCCCGCCGCGACAGGAACGCCGCCGGTCGGATCAATCGCGCCCCGCCGACCGACAACCCGAAACCGATTCGACCGGGGCGAAGGTCTGCCAGATTGTAAAATTGGCTATCTGCCTTTCTGTCCTTTCGTTGCTCGCCGCCGTAATCCAACTGCCTTTGTATGCGTGCGCCGTAATTGCCGTACCCGCAATCGGACTGGCGCTACTCGGGGCGTATAGGATTCGCGCCGCGGACGAGGGGCTCAAAGGAACGCCCTTGGCGCTGATCGCCGTTATCCTCGCCGTAATTGCGATGGGGTTGGCGTGGAGACAATCTCGGTCCAGCCCGGCGCAACCCGAGTCGCGCATTGAGAACGCCGAGTCGGGGTCGGGAAGATGAACCGCGAAATCCAAGAAAGCGATATTGCTTGTTGCACGATTGTCTTTGCCAAAAACCCCGTCCCCAATCAGGTAAAGACCCGCCTACGTCCCGCCCTCTCGTCCGAACAAGCGGCGTCGCTCTATCAAGCCTTCCTGATTGACTGGTGCGGTGCGCTTTCCAAACTTTCCGCCAACGATCTGGTCATCGCTTACGCGCCGCCTGACAGTTTGCGCGAGTTGCGAGCCCTAATCGGGGAACACGCGATTTACATCCCCCAGCCAAACTGCGGATTGGGTGAACGGCTAATATCCGCGTCACAATGGGCTTGTGAGCAGAACTATCGAAAGTTCCTTCTCGTCGGATCCGACAGTCCGACGCTTCCGATAGAGTACATCGCGAGAGCCATGGATTTATTGGAGTCCCGCGATGTTGTCATTGGTCCAAGCACGGATGGGGGCTACTACCTCATCGGATTCTCCGAAACCGGCGCCGATCGCGCAACCCCCGCCATATTTCAGGATATCGCGTGGAGCACGCCGCATGCGCTTCGACAAACACTTGAAAAGGTGGATGCAATCAACGCGCGACTCGGGTTGTTGCCGCCGTGGTACGATGTTGACACGCCACCCGATTTGCGATTCTTGAGAGATCACCTATTCGCGATGCGTCTTGCCGGCTGCCGCGCCCCGACTCCGATGACGGAGCGCGAATTGGGAAAATGGTCGGGCTGAACCATCCGCGATCATTAAATTGACTGACGATTCCCACAAGAAATGGTGAGGGTTGTCCACCTTACAAATGCTCGTCCAATGACGTGCGGGGCAAGATGCCCCGCCTACGCGAAAGATTGATTTCGCCTGCAACCAAGATTGATCCCGGCGTCTGCCACAATCAGAGCCAGTAGGATACGCGCATTGATAGCGTGGGACCGACATCAAAGGCGTCACCCTCCTCCGAAAGGACTCGGTGTTGAATCGGGAACATTAAGTTCAATTGGACGGGAAAGCCAAATCTCGGTCCCGGCGCGACGCCGAATTGTAGCGCATTGAAAATCAACCCTGAGTTGATGTCCCGGATTCCGTCCCAGTAGGCATAAGATTGGAATAATCCCAGATGGCTCGCATGCAACGCCAACCAATCCCCGACTTGATATCGTATACCCGCGGTTTCGGTGACATCCATGGGGCCGCGATAGGTCTTGCCGTTTTCGTAGAGCGGAAACTGGCCGTGTACCGATGCGTTGAGCGAGAGTTTACCGGACAACGGCGTTTCGTAGCGCAACGCCATCAACGGATCGAAGGTGCCGGTGCCAAATTGGATGTGAAGATGTTTCTGACCGGCGGCTCCGAGTTTGAACGGATCCGCCTCTGTCGCCCCCGCGGGTATACTTGCCCCGATCGACGCAAGCAAGCGATCGGCGTCGCGCAGCAGGTTTGTAAACCTGCGCGAAACGAGCAGCTGAGCATCTGCAAACCCGCGATAGACTTCATTGCGATGGTGGATCTTCTGATTGCGCAGGATGGCGCTCCGCTCTTCCAACGTCACGGGCGCGATCTCGTCAACAAAGGCATCCTGATTCTTGATGTCGTAGGGCAAACTCAACGCGATGTTCCAGTCAACCGCCGGGCGATATTTCATGTCAAGTTGAAAGCGCAAGAAATCCAAGGAGACGCGATGGCGATGCGGCGGAACCGGAATCACCTCGCCGGTTTGCGAAAGCCCTTTTGTCTCCAGATGTCCGCCGTCGGCGTCAAATCCCCGCAGTAGGTTGAGGGAAAATCGGAATTTGCCAATATCTTCAGAAGTCGAACCGACTTCACCAATCCCGCTCCGCGGAATCACGGGATTGCTTCACGCCCCTCAAGCGCTCTGTGCATCCGAAAGCGGCGCGAAAAACTGGAAAGTCAGCAAAACTATGGTCAGGAAAAGTTTGGTTCTTCCCACGATCCACCTCCAATGGTCTGCAAAATCGTTTCCCGTACCTACCCCGTTCTTTAGAGAAGGTTTCAATATATACTTTATAGGACTTACGCAAAGCAGATAGACGCGAGCGGTAAAAAGTAGTAAACTAAGGAACAAGGAGGTAAAGATGGCGAAACCGACACGAATTGATTACTGTCAGTATCTGCTGAGCAGTCCAATAAATTATACCTTGACCCATTTTGCTGACCACAGCGAGGATTTTAGTCATGACATGATAAACCGTTATCTAGCAGGAGATCGCATTCCCCCTCGTTTTGTATGGGAAAACGTTAAACCCTACCTGGTTCAAGTTGAAGAAGGATATGTCATCTTTGATGATACGGTTTTGGACAAACAGTACGCCCGGAACATTGAGTTAGTGCGTCGTCAATACAGTGGTAATGCACACGGTGTCATCAACGGCATCGGTGTAGTCACCTGCGTTTATGTGAATCCTAACTTAGACCGATTCTGGATAATTGACTATCGGATTTACGACCCAGAGGGAGACGGTAAAACGAAGTTAGACCACGCCAAGGAAATGTTATCTCTAGTGGTCTACCAGAAACATCTTCTTTTTCAAGCGGTGTTGATGGATAGTTGGTATGCCACCAAAACCCTCATGTTGCACATCGAAGAACTGGGGAAAACGTATTACTGCCCACTGAAAACCAATCGGCGTGTTGACGATTCAAATGGCGCTGAACCCTTCCAACGGATTGACAACTTAGTTTGGACACAAACCGAACTTAATGCAGGCAAACGCATCAAAATCAGAGGGTTTCCCAAAAACCATAAGGTGAAATTATTTCGGGTGGCGTCTTCTACCGGACGCACAGATTATGTCGTAACTAACGACTTAGCTCAAAACGACACCTCAGTTGTACAACAAGCGTGTAACTGGCGATGGAAGATTGAGCAATTTCACCGAGAAGCCAAACAACTCACCGGCCTTGAACGGTGTCAATGTCGTTTGGCTCGAATTGTTCGTAATCACATCGGTTGTTCATTGTTAGTCTGGATTCGACTCCAGGCTATTGCGTATCAGACTGGTCGAACGATTTATCAGGTCAAACACGGAATGTTGAGTGAATTTTTACGACAACAATTGAAATCTCCTGCAATCAGTATGGTGTTTGCGTAAGTCCTACTTTATATACTTTGCGCTGCCGAGAATTGCGTGTTTTCAAGCATCTGGTCCGTAGGTGCGGTTTCCAACCGCACCTACCGGGAACACACGTCGCGACCTGGAGATCGCTCCTACAAAACACGCAATTTTCAGCAGCGTGAAGTATACAAGAGCCGGCAGTTTGTAGTTGCTCAATTCATTGAGCGCCTCCGATACAAGGATTCTATTTGCTGACGAGCATTTTTCGTGTGGTGGTGAAATCACCGGCGGTGAGGGTGGAGAAATAGACGCCGGTGGCGACGGGTTCGCCGTATCGGTTGCGTCCGTCCCAATAGGCGGCGCGATCTCGGCTTTGATATAGCCCCGCCGGTTGGTAGCCAATCTCCAGTGTTTGCACCACCTGCCCGGTCGCGTTATGAATCGTGAGGGTGACCTCCGCCGACTCTTTCAGTTGATACGGGATCCAGGTCTCCGGATTGAACGGATTGGGGTAGTTTGGCAACAGGGCGGATTTAGTCGGAATGCGCCGCGGTTCGGACAGTGACGCCGCGAATTGTTCAAGCATGAGAACGCCTCGTTGCACGGTTGCATCTGTCGCATCTAGCCCTGCCGTATCAGCCAACCACTTCCGCACATCTTCTGCCGAGAGCGCTTCAAATGTCCACGCGTGATCGGAAGCAGGCGCAGCCGCGATTAGCAATCCATTCGCTACCAATTCCAAGTCTAGAAGATTTACCGCGCCATCTCCATTGATATCGGCATCGTTTCGTCCGATCTGTCCGAAATGCGCGGCGACCAATACCAGGTCCAGAATGTTCACGAATCCATCGTGGTTGACATCCGCCGCCTTTGCTTGAATGAGGTTGGTGTACGGGGTTAGGTCCCAAAGCAAAATTGTGCCATCCATGCTTCCGCTGGCAAGCGTCAATCCATCCGGGTGAAACGCCACACTCGTGACATCAAGGGAGTGTCCCCTGAAGGTTTGCAGCAGTTCGCCCGTGACTGCATCCCACAAACGGACAACATCTTCCAATCCCCCACTCCCGCCGGCAAGCGTCAAACCGTCCGGACTGAAGGCTAGGCTATTTACCTGTGCCGTGTATCCTTTGGATGTGAGCGCTTCAAGCGTGCGCAGTATCGCCCCCGTATTCGCGTTCAGCAGACGGATTTCGCCCAGCGCTCCACCAGCCAGCGTCAAACCGTCCGGACTGAAAGCTAGGCTATGTACCCTGGGCGAGCGTTCCCCAAGCGTCGTCGCCTCAAACATCGGCAGTTGCTCACCCGTATCCGCATCCCACAGCCGGATTCCAACCCTGTCCCCGCTGGCGAGCGTCAAACCATCCGGGCTGAACGCGACGTTCTTGATTTCCCGCTCATGGCCTTCAAGCGTCCGTACGCGGCTGCCTGTCACGACATTCCACAGACGGATTGTTCCGCTCTTATCGCCGCTGGCAAGCGTCAAACCATCCGGGCTGAACGCGACGCAGGTAACTTCCGATGTGTGTCCCTCGATTATCCGCGCCTGCGTCCCCGTAGCGGCTTCCCGCAACCTGACCGTATAGTCCTCACTCCCGCTCGCGAGGATCAAACCATCCGGGCTGTACGCCACGCTGGATACATTCTCCGTATGCCCTCGGAGCGATCGCAGGCGAGCGCCTCTAACCGTATCCCAGACATGGATCGCGCCATCCTCATTTCCGGTGGCAAGAGCCAAACCATCCGGACTGTACGCCGCGCTGCTGACCCCGGAAACGTATCCCTCAAGCCTCCCCTGCCGCGCGCCCGTCAGCGGATCCCACATCCGAACGCCATCCTCCACGCCCGCGCTGGCGAGCGTAAAGCCATTCGGATTGAATGCCAAGCCGGTCATCCAAGAAGTATGCCCTTCAAGCGTTCGCAACTGCGTTCCCGTAGTGGCATTCCAAAGACGCACGGTACCCTCCGAGTCCGCGCTGGCAAGCGTCGCGCCGTCGGGACTGAACGCCACGCTATTGACCAAAGCGGTATGCCCCTCAAGCGTCCGCAGGCGCGCCCCGGAAGCGGCGTCCCAGAGACGCACGGTGCGGTCCCAACTTCCGCTGGCGAGCGTCTTCCCATCCGGGCTGAACGCCACGCTAACGACCTCCCACCCGTGTCCCTCCAGCGTGTGCGTCTGCGCCCCCGTAGTTGCATTCCAAACGCGAATGTCATGCCAATTCGTATTCGCAAGCATGTGTCCATCCGGGCTATACGCCACGCTGTTCCTCCAAGAGCTCCGTCCCTCAAATGTCCCTGCCTTCGCCCATGTTGCCGCATCCCACAGATGGATGCTGCCGTTCCAATTTCCACTGGCAAGCGTTCCTCCGTCCGGGCTGAACGCAACGCTATCCACGATTTCGGTCGCGTTAAGCGTGCGAAAGTGGGCTCCCGAATCCGCATTCCATAGATGAATCTGCCCGTCGTAAGTTCCGCCGGCAAGTGTCTCTCCATTCGGGCTGAACGCAACGCAGGTGAAAATGGAGGTACGCTTGGTGAACAGCGCAATTTCCCGATTGGTCGCCGTATCGTAGAGCCAAACGCCGATGGTACTCGCGACCGCGAGGCGCGCCCCGTCCGGCGAATAGGCTATTTCGGATATCCGACCTTTACCCAACCGCATTTTGGCATCGTCGGGCAGCCCCCATTGCGACGCGTCTTGGGCGAGGGCGCTGAGTGTGAACAGGATGGAGAGGAAGGGAACGCAGGCTTTGAATAACATCGCTTTTCTTATCTGCATCGTCATTCTCCTTACAGTAGGGAACGCAGATAATCCGTAGGTTGGGTTGAACGGCACACCAAGAACGATCCGTCCACAAGATAATCGCGCCCAGATACCGATACCGCTAAAAGACCCCAAAATCGTAGTGAAACCCAACACTGCGACCGTTGTATCGGGGAATCCAGCAGGTTTTATGTATCCATCTGGCTTGGGGTGTGGTAAACGGAAAATTTTCACCCTTCCCGTCTTCCATCCTTCCAATCTTCCTTATGCCAAAAATCAGTGGCGATTCTCCTGCCTATAGGGGTTCCCATGCTGAGAAGGATAAACTGTCAAGACTTGCTATCGCCCGCTCCGCATACACCTCACCGGAGGCTGGACGCGACTTTCTTCAGCCTGCCCCACATTGTGACGCGGTTGCCCTGCGGAGAAACCGAGAGCTCTCCGGGATAAAGCCAATCGGGTGCGGAATTCCAGAACTCGGGATCACATTGCAAAGCGTTGACGGCGCCGTTAGTTGCATCCACCAAGTAAATCCCGAGCACACAATCCTTGCGCGAAGATTGAAATGCAATGGCGTCACTCTGCGGTGACCATGTAGCCTGTTCATCCCCATTTATCTTCGTGAGTTGCCTCGGATTCTCTCCGTCGCTGTCCACCACCCAAATCACGTGGTTGCACTGATACGCGATGCGCTTCCCGTCGTGTGACCATGATGGCAAACGTTTGTGCGCAGGGTCATGCGTTAACTGCAACTGATTCTGTCCGTCGGCATCCATTACGTAAATTTGAGCGAATTTACGATTTCTACCGGAGATAAACGCTATCCTATTGCTATCGGGCGACCAAGTCGGATGTGCGCCTTCACGCGTAAGTAGTCTCTTGTTATTCCCATCCGCATCCATTACAGTAATCCCGGCGGGGGCAACATGATGTTCATCCGCATGAAGATGGGCGTCGTACACAATTGTCTTCCCGTCGGGCGACCAGTCCGGATAATCGTCCCATAACCCGTCCGTTAGTCTAATCGGGTTCTTCCCATCGGCGTCAATCACCCAGATTTGAAGGTGATCTTTGTTTCTTCTATTGGAAACAAACGCAATCTTCTTCCCGTCGGGCGACCATGCCGGACGGAGGTCCCCACTTGGATTTACCGTTACTCTTCTCTGGTTTCTCCCGTCACCATCCATGACATAAATTTCAGCGTTCCCGTCTCTATTAGAGGTGAAGGCAATTTTGCTCCAGCGAGAAGCGACACCGTTTTCCGCAAATTGCATCTGGATTAACAGGGAGACGACGAGCGCCGCCGCGAACAAGCGTCCAGCTTTGAAAGACATTTTTTCCTCCTCATACTAATTCCGAATCTATAAATTACAATCACCGGCGGTTCGTGGTAGTGCAATTCATTGGGGATCTCTATCGATCAAGCAAATGAACAATGAGTGCGATAGAGAATCCTACTCACTATTCGTTCGTTTGATCGTCGCGAATCGACTGTAACATTTGGATTTTGAATTCGTATAAAATACCCCTACTTACCGACCAACATTCTGCGGGTCGCGCTGAAATCCCCCGCCGAAAGCGTGCAAAAATACACGCCCGTGGCGACAGCTTCACCGCGCTCATTCCGTCCATCCCAATAGGCGGCGCGGTCCCGGCTCCGATACACCCCCGCCGGCTGGTAGCCGATCTCCAGCGTTTGTACGGTCCGCCCGTACACGTCATGAATCGTCAACGTGACCTCTGCCGGAGCATCTAACTGATACGGTATCCAGGTCTCCGGATTGAACGGATTCGGGTAATTCGGCAATAGAGCCGTCTCGGTCGGAAGGCTCGGCGCCCGTGTCAGCGCTGTCAAGAGTCGTTCAAGCGCGATGATTCCATTTTGCACGGATGGATTGGTCTGGTCAAGTTGTTTCGCGTCAGCCAGCCATTTCTTCATATCCTCGGCAGTGAAGGTTCCAAAAATACCGGCGCGGCTGGGAGGCGAGGCGGCAGCGTTTTCTAGAGCGCCCACAACCAGTTCCAAGTCCGCGAGGTTCACTACGCCATCCCCGTTGACATCCGCGTTGTTTTGTCCCGTCTGTCCGAAATGCGCGGCGACCAATACCAAATCCAAGACATCTACAACTCCGTCGCGATTGACATCGGTCGCGGTGGATTCGTGCGGGGCTGTGTAAGGAGTGATGTCCCAAACCAAGACTGTCCCATCCAAACTTCCGCTGGCAAGCGTCAAGCCATCCGGGGCAAACGCCACACTCGTAACATCGGACGAATGTCCCTCGAACGTACTCAGCAGATCGCCCGTATCCGCATCCCACAGACGCACAGTATTATCATTCGCGCCACTTGCCAGCGTCGCGCCATCGGGACTGAAGGCGACGCTCTCGGCCCAATGCTTATGTCCCTTAAGTGTCCGTAGCAGCGCCCCCCTGTTCATGTCCCACAGACGAACGTTATGATCGCGATTCCCGCTGGCAAGTTTCGAGCCGTCCGGGCTAAATGCCAGACTGGTAACGTTGGAGGCGCGTCCTTGAAGTTTCCGCCTGCGCGCGCCCGTGGCGGCATCCCACAAATGGATAGCGCCGTGGAAACTCCCGCTGGCAAGCGTCAGACCGTCGGGCGAATAGGCAATGGACAGCACGATGCCCGTGTTGTCGTCAATCAGCCGCAGTTGCTCGCCCGTGGTCACATCCCACAAACGGATGGTACTGTCCCAACCTCCAGTGGCAAGGATCGAACCATCCGGACTATATGCCGCGCCGGTAACCCAATGCGAATGTCCCCCGAGCGTCCGGCGCGCCCCTGTAACGGCATCCCAAAGATGAAGGCTGCCGTCTCTGCTCCCACTGGCAAACGTCAAGCCGTCGGGACTGTACGCCACGCATATAACTTCCTTCTCACCCGCTTGAAGCGTTCGCGCCTGCGTGCGCGCAGCCGTGTTCCATAGACGGATGGCGCCGTCCCAACTCCCGCTGATAAGCCTGTTCCCGTCCGGGCTGAATGCGATGCTATTGATCCACGAAGAATACCCCTCAATTGAGCGCGCCAGTTCACCCGTCGTTGTATCCCAGAGACGGACGGTGTGGTCCCAACTCACACCGACAAGCGTTTTCCCGTCCGGGCTGAACGCAACCTTCGGGTTAAACGCACGACTGCTCCTGCTGGTATTGGTCGCCTCCTCAAACGTTAAGATATTGTCACCGCTGTCCGGATTCCAGAGACCGACCGTACCGAACCAACCTCCACTGGCGAGCGTCTTTCCGTCCGGGTTGTATGCCAAGCTATTGACCCAATCATCGGGCGCTTTCAGCGTGCGAATGTGTTCCCCGGTGCGGGCGTCCCATAAGCGAATGCCGCCGTCCCAACTCCCGCTGGCAAGCGTTTTTCCGTCCGGACTGTAGGTCACGCTATTTACCTCCCACGTATGTCCCTCCTCCAGTGTCTGCACTTGAGCGCCCGTTTCCACATCCCACAGACGAACTTCGCTTGAACTTCCGCTGGCGAGGGTTTTTCCATCCGGGCTGAACGCCACGCTAGGCACCATCCAATCATGCCCTTCAAGCGCGCGTATGCGCTCACCCGTTACCGTATCCCACAAGTGGAGGACGCCGCCCCAACCTCCACCCGCAATTGTTCCGCCGTCCGGACTGAATGCCAAACTTACCAAGCCATCCTTAATCCCCTCAAGTGTCTGTTTGTGCGTTCCCGTTAGCGCATCCCGGAGGTAGATTCCTTCCCAATTCACAGTCGCAAGCGTCGACCCATCCGGACTGAATGCCATATTATCGATCCAAGCCGTATGTTCGTCGAATAGCGCGCTCTCTTGGAAGTTCGTTGTGTCATAGAGCCAAATCCCGAGGCTGCTCGCCACCGCGAGGTACGCGCCATCCGGGGTGTAGGCGACGGGACCGTTCAATGAGCCTTTGCCCAACCGCATGTTGGCGCCTTCGGGCAACCTCCATTGCGGGGAATCTTGGGCGAAGGCATTGAGTGAAAGCAGGAAGGAAAGGAACAGGGGACCAAATTTGATTAACCGCTCAGTTCTCATTGACATCATTATTCTCCTTTGCAACGCGTGATTTCACGTCAAGCATTTGCCAACATCAATCGGCAAGCCGAACGTCCAGGTTATTTTTCCAATCTCGCAGTTGTGCCCAATTCCATGTTTGATGAATGCGCTAACGTTGCCTAACTCAAAGCAATATCTGTGCCAACAAGAAAAACCCGATTCGAGAACGCCGGGAGATTGATAGCATTGCCTGGATGCACGGAATAGGTCAGAGATTGGGTTGGCGTTGCCCTGTACGGTGCAAAAGTAAGCGGTTTTAAGCGGATTGATTTGTAGGGGGAGTCGTAGGTCGGGTTAAACGTGCCAAAATTGCGTGAAACCCAACACTGCGACTTAGCTCCCATTGGGCGGAAAGGAAATCTCTGTCGCCCCCCATACCGTAGGTGCGGTTTCCAACCGCACCGGCCTCTACGGAAACCAGTGCCATGAGTCATCTTCTGTGGTGCCCCCATCAATGAATGGGTAAATATCCGATCACCCATGTCTACTTGGAGATTAACAGTTTAAAACTTAAAACATTGAAGCCGCGTGACTTGCGTCCTAAAATGCTTAACTTAATCCCTATGGTGGACGGAAATTTTTCACCCTTCCCGTCTTCCACCCTTCCAATCTTCCTTTAGGATTCGCGTTGACATCGAAATAAAATTGTGATACGATGGGTTCACGGTATGCCAAGGGTGCATTAGAAAGACGATGTCGTTTTGGCGGTCTACCATAGAGCTCCGAATCAAGTTGCATCGTCCAGACGATTTCGAGGAGGCGTTTTATGCCAAAAGTTCAGGATATCTTGGTGTTTTTCCAAACAAGTCCCGGTCTCGACATTACCCCGTCCGCCTGGTCGCGGTACGAGGCTTCCAAAGGCACGGGGATAAAAGATCTTGTTGAGGAGACGGAACCCCCGTACAAACACGCGTTGGCGGCGATGCGCGACGGATGGCAGGTCATCCAGATGAGCGAAATGAAGCATCGCAGCGCAGACGACGGATACGAGCTTGGACCGCTGCCGTACCAGACGGTGTTGTCGCGGTTCAATGAACTACAAGACAAGGAGGAAGGTTCATAATGAGTGAACATCTCATCTCATCAAAGGAAATGGCGCAGTTTGTGGCTTCCGGCTACCTGAAGTTCGAGGAGATGGTGCCGAAAGATTTGTCCGACGCATGTCTGGAGGACATGAAAAATCACCGCGGCTATCTCGAGGTGGGCACGCCGTTCGAGGAGACGTGGCCAAAAGGCACGCCGCTCGGCGATGTGTTCCGTTTGCCGCAGGTCAAAGGGCTTATCCATTCCTTGGTGGGCCCGAACCCAATCTATGACCACCACGCGGTGCATCTGTTGCGGGCGAACAGCATGGCGGGGCCAAACATGCACCAGGACTCGGTCATCGACTTTCGCGAGAACTATTTCGACATTCAGTTGTCGTTCTTCGCGCACGACACGCCCGACGAGATGGGGGGGACGTTCCTGATTCCCGGCTCGCATTTCCGGAACGTGCGCACGTTCGAGGTTAAATGCTACCAACAAGTCAGCGGCAAAATCTGGGCGACATGCCCCGGGGGGACGATGTATGTCTGGAATACGCGGGTTTGGCACGGCGCGCGCAGCAACCATACGGATCAAGATCGCTACATGTACAAGCTGCGGCTCAATCCCTCGCAACCCCAGGTTCGCAATTTCGACACGTCGGACATTGATGACCCGAAGATTGGAAGTATCCTTTCAAAAGGTCACGGCTGGGAAGGCAACGACATGCGATACGAGTTGATGAAGCGCGTCCAGATGTGGCGGTACGTCTCTGATCAACCGGATTACGACATCGGCGAGCGGTTCATGCGCCGCATCGAGTACCAACCGCAGCGGATGTCGGCGTAGGACAGTGGCAAGGGCGTAGGGGTTGGGTTCCCCAAGCCGTTGGGCGAGAAATAGGAGCAAGGACACTCCGCCGCGCCGTAATGCGCGAAAGATTTACGGACAAAAGCGACTTATAGGCTGAGTAATACTAATTCCAAATCAATGAGTTACACGCATCGGGTGATTGTAGTTGCCCGATTCATCGGGCGTATTTTCGTATCAAGTGGTATTGTGTCGGTATGTGGGAGGGGCATCTTGCCCCGATGTGGGAACGATGCCCTAGCGTAATCGGTTTCCGTTGTGTAATTATTAAATGCGTTGATTTGTTGTGAACGCGGAAAATCGGGGCAAGATGCCCCTCCCACATACAATCAAGGGATGCTCCCTTTCGAAAGTCGGGCGTAATACATGTCAAATCATCTCTGCCACTATTTTTTGGTTAATCTGAACAGTTGCGGAATGGTGAGGGCGCCGACGCTACAAATGCACAAAGTCAAGTTTGCACTAATTCCGAATCCAAAAGTTACAAGAACCGGCAGTTTGTAGTTGCTCAATTCATTGAGCGCCTCCGATTGATTGTTACTTCTAGATTTTGAGCTCGTATAAGAATCCGTAGGGGTTGGGTTCCCCAACCCGTCGGACGAGGAAACCTCGCCCCTACGATTGGGTATTTATCGGTGAACCATGATCAACCGACTGAACAAGGAAGGTGATACAAATCTCTAATACAGAATTGCATCCCGGAAAACAGACCTTCATTGATGATTTTTTCATCGAATCGATGGACGGCGCGCATCGCGTGCTGAACCCGGCGGAAAAGCTGACCGTCGACGAACCGTTGAACATAATTACTCCGGACCGGCCGTGGGAAGGCGATGACATCGAAAGCGCTGGCAATTTCGTGTACGATGAAGTCAATCAAGCGATTCGGATGTACTACCACGGCGTGGATTCGCAGGTATGCGTTCTGGAGTCGAAAGACGCTATCCACTGGGAACGTCCGAATCTGGGCTTGGTCGAGTTTAACGGTTCCAAAGCCAACAACATCACGAACTGCCCGTCCCACATAGGCGCCATCCTCTGCGATCCGCATGAAACCGACGAAGCGTACCGCTGGAAGCGGATTGAATTTGCGCCGCAAGGCGTCGGACCCGACGGCGAGCGGGTGTGGTGCGCCTATTACTCCCGCGACGGATACGATTGGAAACTGTATCCGCCGGGCACGCACAGCACTCAGACGCAGCTCTTTGCGTTCGGTTCACGGCGAGAGACCTTCGGTGGTCCAATCGATCCCGACGCCCCCTATGTATGGTACTCGCAGCGGGGCTCGAGCCGACGCACACGCGTTCTGGGGCGGCGCGACAGCCGAGATTTTCTCAACTGGTCGGGGCTGCGCACGGTGATTGAACAGGATCTCGACGACCCCATCGGCACCGAGTTCTACAGCGCCAGTTTTGACGCGGCGAACCGCACGGATGGCGGTTTGCATATCATCATGCTCAACACCTACTTGACCGATATAACCGAGCCTTACGCTATCGAAGATCCGGCAAATTACTGGGGAGCCGAAAAGGGCCCCGATGTCATACCGGCGCGGATTGACGGGTTCGTCGACACGCAGTTGGCGGTTAGCCGCGACACGGTACACTGGAAACGCTACCGCGAGCCGTTCATCCCGCGCGGCAACCCCGGCGCGTGGGATTGGGGCATGCTTTACGGTGGACGCCCCATACCGCACGACGGAAAAATCCTGTTCTTCTACGACGGTTATTGCGAAAGCCACAACGGTTGCTCACCGCGACCCTACGAAAAGCGCTATTCGGCGGGACGGGAAAAAGGAAAGGGGCTGGCTTCCTTGCGCATTGACGGGTATGTCAGCGTCGAAGCGGTCTCCTACGCCCCCGGCGTTTTGACGACGCACCGCTTCCGTCAGGAGTCGGGCGGTACAATCGGAGTCAACGTTGACGCTTCCGCCGGCGAGTTGCGGTACGAAGTGTTGGAGGACACGGGCGATCCCATCCCCGGATTCACCGCCGCCGAGTGCGATCCGATCCGTACGGACACCGTAAACGGCGAGTTGTCCTGGAACGGCGTTCCCGGTTGGCCCAGTTTGAGCGACGAGCGGCAGGGACGGTATCCCGACTTGCAGAAGGAGGAGTTCTACATCAAGTTGCGGTTCTACATTTCTCCGGGTACCAAACTGTACTCGCTGACGCTGGATCCGCCCGAGGTCACCGCATGGGGCGTCAAGGTCAGGGGAAGGATAGATTAATTTATACTGCGCGCTGTCAGAAATTGCGTCTTCTGTAGGATCAAACGAGTGGATAGCGAGCGCGATAGAGATCCCCGCGATCTCCAGGTCGCGACGCGCCAGTACTGCGTAAGTCCTACTAGAAATCATTATTACTCGAAAAAAAGCGCAATAATACCCAACGCAAGGTATATACTGCGCGCTTGCAGAAATTGTGTCTTCTGTAGGATCAAACGAGTGGATAACGAGTAGGATTTTCTATCGCACTCATTATTCATTCGCTTGATCGATAGAGATCCCCGCAATCTCCCGATCGCGACTCTCTAAATCTTTGAAATGGGCATACAAGACATGTTAGTTTCCGACAAAATCCGTGCGGAGATCGAGCCGCACCTGATACAACTCAGGCAGGAGGGGTGGTGCGTGCTCGAACGCGTCATCCCCGAATCCGAGATCGCCTCCGTGCGCGAATACGTCGCGGCGTCGAGTGAGAAGGCGCTTGAGGCGTACACAAACGACTGGATAAGCGTCATTGCCGGCGTGCCGGATTTCGCGCCCTACCTTGGCGACGAGCGGGTGTTGGGGATTGCCAAGACGATGTTCAATCACCCGCACGTGCGAATCGCTCAAACCGAGCTGAAGACCATCGCGCCGCACAACGGCGACGCGCTTCTCCGCACCTACCATTCCGACTGGCCTCACGATCTCCGAGATCTGTCGAAATCCGGGCACATCCACCAACCCTTCCCCGACATCACGATGGCGGTTGTCACGCTGTGGATGCTCTCGCCGTTTACGAAGCAGAACGGCGGCACCTGGATTGTGCCGCGCAGCCATCGGGACACGCGAAACCCGCGTGGAAACGACGGCATCGACCAGAACAAGCCGATCCCGAACGAGATGCAGGTGACGGGCAGCGCCGGCAGCGTGCTAATGACGGACAGCCGTATTTGGCACACCGCCACGGCGAATCTGAGCGATGAGCCGCGGATTGCGATGTTGGCGCGCTACATTCCGTGGTGGGTCAGCGTGGAGATGGGGAAGCGCAATCGGGTAACGATACCGGCGGAGGTGTTTGCGGCGTTCCCGGAGAATGTGAAGCCGTTGTACCGGCACCGAGTGACGGAGTAACGACGATAAGCGCTTGTCGACCCCAACTTTCAACCGTAGGTCGGGCTTCTAGCCCGACCGAAATGGGCGGCAACCTGGTTTACCGAAAAGCACATTTGTAGGGTGGGCACTGCCCACCAGCCTTTGTAAGCCCTTTTTTCCTAGACACGGAATTGGCAGTAGATTATTGTAAGGAGACGCGCCATGTGCAAACATCTTCCCATTTCCGCATTGATTTGCCTATTGTTCCTCACTGTAGGGGTTCAACATGTGTCCGCCCAATCGCAGTTAGCCCAAGACGCCTACGCCATCTTTGAAGGGAGCTGCCTTATTTGCCATGGCCCCGACGGCGCCTATCGCGAATCACTCCTGATGGAACACGCCGCGCTTATCAATGGGGGTACGGTCGTTCCCGGAAATCCCGACGCCTCCGAGCTGTATAAACGCCTTCTTGGAGCTACCGAAAACGGAGCCCAGATGCCGCTTGGACAACCCCAATTGCCTCCCCAGTCGATTGAAACCATCAGACAGTGGATATTGACCGGCGCGCCCGACTGGAAGACACTACCCGCTACCGACCGTCCATTTATCTCTCACGCTGAAAAACTCGATACCATTGAAACCCACCTCATGTCGCTTGAACCGTTTGACCGAGCCTACGCGCGTTACTTCACGATGACGCATCTCTATAACGCTGGCGAAACGGCGGAGATTCTTCAGGAGTACCGCAAAGCCCTCTACAAATTGGTCAATAGCCTCTCATGGGGCGCCACAATTATCAACCCAATCCCCATTGACGCGGGGCAAACCATCTTTTACATTGATCTTCGACACTACGAGTGGGACGCCAACGATGGCTGGACGAGGATAGAGGAGGAGTATCCCTATCACATCTCGTTTGACGCGCCGGCGGATCTGGCGCGGCGAAACCAACTCGGACGGTTGCAGACGCAGATGAAGTGCGATATACCGTCGGTCCATATCGACTGGTTTATCGCAAAGGCGTCCAGCCCGCCGCTCTACCACGACCTGCTTTCCCTGCCGTTGACAGAAAGAGAATTGGAGACGCGATTGGAGGTGGATGTCGCTCGCAATCTGACGAATGCGCCCGGGGTTCGCGTCTGGCGAGCGGGGTTCAACAATTCCGGTGTCTCCAACAACAACCGCGTGGTGGAACGCCACACCTCCCGATACGGGGCGTATTGGAAGAGCTACGACTTTGCCGGCAGTGTCGGCGCGCAGAACGTTTTTACCCACCCGCTCTCTTTCACACACGATGGTGGCGAGGCTGTGTTCAATCTTCCAAACGGGTTGCAGGCATATTACGTGGTCAACGCCTCCGGATTCCGGTTGGATGAAGCCCCGATAAACATCGTCTCCAACCCCGCCGCCAGCGACCCCACAGTGCGCAACGGGCTTTCCTGTTTCGGATGCCATACGGAGGGGATGAAAACCTTTGAAGACCAAGTGCGTTCGGTGATTCAGAGTAACGCCAATCCACCCTACAACAAAGCGCAGGCGCTGCGGTTGTACGTCGAGAAGTCGGACATGGACGCTCGCGTAGAAAAAGACATGGAAACATACAGAGTAGCGCTTGAAGCCACGGGCGGAGCGTTTAGCGGTGTTGAGCCGATTTCACGATTCCACGAGGTGTTTCAGGGGCCGGTGGACGCCGCGTATGCCGCCGCTGTGGTCGGGTTGCAGTCCCAAACCTTCCTTGAGAGGGTACGTGAGAACACGGGACTGCAAAACGTCGGACTGTTAGCCTTAGACACTAAAAACGGGAGCGTGAAACGCGATGCCTGGACATCCAGTTTCCGAGACATAATTTCCGCGCTGGACTATCCGGATCAGGTTGGAGAGCCTCCGGTTGTGACACAGCCCGATGTGTTGCCGGGTGGGCAGGTTCATTTCCCCGATTCAAACCTGCGTGCCGCTATAGCGGAAGAACTCGGCAAAAGCGTTAATGCCCCGATTACAGCCGAGGAGATGGGAACACTGGGGGAATTTGTTGCGATAAACAAGGGAATCCAGGATTTGACAGGGTTGCAGTTTGCGACCAATCTGCGCTGGATGGACATCAGGGAGAATCAGATTTCCGACCTTTCACCCATTGCAGGTTTAATCACCCTGCGAACGCTGCGGCTTGACGACAACGCCGTGACCGATTTGTCACCGGTGAAGGATTTAAGAGAACTCATCGACTTGGAGTTTAACCGGAATCGGGTATCCGACCTGTCACCCGTTTGGGGATTAACTAAGCTGGAGTTTTTAGCTATTAAACATAACAGTACATTCGACATATCCGACCTATCGCCGCTCCAAGGATTGATTAATCTGAAGCATCTATATATTTCCGCTACTAACCAATCCATCATGTCATTCGTTGCAGGCCTAACCCAGCTAGAGTACATAGGTTTTGGCATTGACGGCATATCTGATATATCGCCGCTTGCAGGAGCGACTAACTTGAAAGGCATTTTCACCTGGGGCAACCCTATATCCGATTTATCCCCCCTGGCAGGATTAACAAAACTGGAGAGAGTAGATATTTGCGGCGCAGAACTATCGGACCTTTCGCCCTTGTCGGGTCTGACTAATCTAAAGGAACTGTATCTTGTCGACACCGGGCTAACGGATATATCGCCCGTCGCGAGCTTGACCGGGTTAAATCGCCTGAATATTCGCCTCAACCAGATATCGGATATTTCGCCCCTTGCAGGGTTAACTCAATTGAAATGGGTGGCGCTCGACAACAACAATATCTCCGACTTTTCGCCCTTGGAAGCGTTGCGCGCCAATACAAAGATTGTATGGCACGACAATCCGGGTTATCCAAAGGGAGGTCCAAAGATAGAGGGGCCCTGGTTGTGGGTCGGCTTGCCGGACACAAGACTTGAGATTGGCAGAGATCTTCTCTCGGAAGCGACCGGGGGCAGAGTGACAGAGGAGAGGATTTCTACCAATGGCGCAACCGTGGGAAAGCCTGTCGGCGACGAGGCATGGATAGCCGACATACTCCCCTCTGCGGATCGGAACAACATCGGAAATATGCTGAGTGACGGCGTAATCTACGGCACTGTATCCCTCTATTCGCCACGCGAACAGCAAACAAGAATGCACGTTGGCAACAGTGAGGGGCTAAAGGTTTGGCTCAATGGAGATCCGGTCTACGAGGCGTTGCGCGGCAAAGAACTGGAGTTTGATTTCAATGATTTTTTCCCGGTTACGCTTCGGCAGGGGAGAAACGTCCTACTAGTCGCTGTTTTCTCTCCTAACTCCTTCACCGGCGCTTATTTCGGATTTGAACCGGACACTGAATATGCGGTGGGAACAGGCGTCGGCTACGCCTTTTCCGAGACGCCAATTCACATTGACGATACCTTCACCTTCGATATCCGTACAGAAAATGTCCTTGACTTGGCGGGGTGGCAGTTCGATATCGCCTTTGATCCTGCTGTCCTTGAAGCGATTGAAGTAAGCGAAGGCGATTTTCTGAAGACAGATGGCGGATCGACATTTCTCCAAGGTGGTCGCATCGACAATGCCGCGGGTACAATCATAGGACTTAACGCGGCGCTGCTCTCTGACAGCGGCGTCAGTGGCAGCGGCAGCATCCTTCAGGTGAAGTTCAAGGCAAAGTCCGAGGGGGAAACGAGTTTGGCGCTGCGGAATTTCCTGTTTGGCTCTTTCACTGGTGAAGACATCCCGGCGGGACCGCTCGAAATCACCTTTACTGTGAAGGAACGGTTGCTATCCGGGGATGTGAACCGCGATGGAGTCGTCAATATTCTGGATTTAATCCTCGTTGCGCGACAAATGGGCAAAAGCGTACCCGCTGACTCCCCGGTGGATGTCAACGGCGATGGCGTTGTCAATATTTTCGATCTCACGCTCGTGGCGCAAGGTATCGGCGGAGCCGCCGCGCCCGCGGTTGCGTCCGGACGCGCCGATGCCGCGACCATAAAGGCGTGGATTACACTCGCGCGCCTTGAAGATGACGGCTCGATCGCCTTTCGACAGGGCATCGCGAATCTGGAAAACCTGTTAGCCTCGCTGATTGTTCCCCGAGAAACCGTCCTGCACGCGAACTACCCGAATCCGTTCAATCCTGAAACCTGGATACCGTATCAGTTGGCGGCGCCAAGCGAGGTCGCGCTGACCATCTATGACTTGAGCGGGGGAGTGGTTCGGCGTTTGGAGATGGGGCACCAAGCCGCGGGGATGTATCGGAACCGCAGCCGGGCGGCGTATTGGGATGGTCGGAACGACCGCGGCGAATCCGTCGCCAGCGGCCTCTATTTCTACACGCTGAGCGCGGGTGACTTCACGAGGACGCGCAAGATGCTCATAAGGAAATAGCGAACAGCCCCCATAGGGATCAAGTTAAGGGATTTCGTCTAGTATTGGTGGTGTTCTCCGTAGCAAAACTCTTAACGTAGTCCCCATGGGGTGGGAAGAAATCTCTATCGCCCCCCACACCGTAGGTGCGGTTTCCAACCGCACCGGCGCCTACGGAAACCAGCGCCATTTAAGGCATTGAATCGGCGCAACATACGCCTTAAAACGCTTAACATGATCCTTATGAGGAAATAGCGAACAGCCCCTATACCACCTACGATTACGCATTACGTATTACGCACTACGTATTACCCTACACCGGTATCGTGTTCTATGAACCAATGCAACTTTTCTCATTGATAAGGAGACACCCTCTATGTATAGACAACCTTCCATTATTGCTTTGATTTGCCTACTGTTCCTCACTGTAGGGATTCAACATGTGTCCGCCCAATCGCAACTAGCCCAAGACGCATACGCCATCTTTGAAGCGAGTTGCCTCAACTGTCACGGCGCCGACGGCGCCTTTCGAGAGACGCTCCTCATGGAATACGGCGAGCTTATCGATGGAGGTAGCGTTGTTCCGGGAAATCCTGATGCCTCCGAGTTGTACAAACGCCTGCTTGGTCCCACCGAAAACGGCGCGCAGATGCCGTTCGGACAGCCCCAGTTGTCCCCTCAATCCATTGAGACCATCAGACAGTGGATTGTAGCCGGCGCGCCCGATTGGTCGGTGGACCTCACAACCGATCGGCGTTTCATTTCGCCCGGCGAAGCGCTCAAGAGCATTGAGTCGCATCTCGATTCGCTCGCGTCGTTTGACCGTTCCTTCGCGCGCTACTTCACGATGACGCATCTCTACAACGCCGGCGAGACTCCGGAGATACTTGCCGAATACCGCAAAGCGCTTGCCAAACTCGTCAATAGTCTCTCGTGGCGGCTCAAAATCACAAACCCGCAACCCATCGACCCGCATGAAACAATCTTTTACATCGACCTGCGGCGCTACGAGTGGGATCGGAATGACGGCTGGACGAAGATAGAGCAGGCTTATCCCTATCACATCTCGTATGACGCGCCCGAGCGCCTCGCTCTGCGGAATCAACTGGGACGATTACAGACGGCAATGAAATGCAGCGTTCCATCGGTCCATATCGACTGGTTTATTGCAACGGCATCTACTCCGCCGTTATATCACGAACTGCTTTCGCTGCCGCTGACGGATAGGGAGTTGGAAATCCGCTTGGAGGTTGATGTGGCGCGCAACCTGACGAATGCGCCGGGGGTTCGCGTCTGGCGGGCGGGGTTCAACGATTCGGGCGTCTCCAATCACAACCGTGCCGTGGAACGGCATACATCTCGCTACGGAGCCTATTGGAAAAGTTACGACTTTGCCGGGAGCGTCGGGACACAGAACATCTTCGCGCACCCGCTTAATTTCACGCACGATGGCGGGGAGGTCATCTTCAATCTTCCAAACGGTTTGCAGGGATACTATCTTTCCAATGCGTCAGGTTTACGGTTGGATGATGCCCCGATAAACATCGTTTCCAACCCCGCCGCCAGCGACCCGACGGTGCGCAACGGGCTTTCCTGTATCGGTTGCCATACGGAGGGCATGAAGACCTTTGAAGACCAAGTGCGTTCCGTGATTGAGAGCAACCCGAATCCGCCCTACAACAAAGCGCACGCGCTAAGGTTGTACGTCGAAAAATCCGAGATGGACGCGCTTGTGGAAGAGGATATGAACCGCTACCGGGAGGCGCTGGAAGACACGGGCGGCGAAATTGGCGGTATCGAACCGATTTCACGTTTCCACGAAACGTTTCAGGGACCGATAGACGCGGCTTATGCCGCCGCCGTGGTCGGATTGCGGACCGAAACCTTCCTCGAAAGGGTTCGCGAGAACACGGGACTGCGGAACGTGGGTTTGCTAGCCTTGGATGACGAGAACGGGAAAGTGAAACGGGACACCTGGACATCAAGTTTCCGAGACGTGATGTACGCGTTGGATTACCCGGGACAGGTTGGAGAGCCGCCGGTTATAACGGATCCGGAGGTGTTGCCGGGTACGGTTGTTCAGATTCCGGACCCGACGCTACGTATAATGATTGCGGAAGAACTTGGCAATAGCCCCAATGCCCCGCTTACCGTGGAGGAAATGGAGGGATTGAGAAGGTTGCTTTCGCTGGACAGGCGCGTCCACGACTTAACAGGCTTGCAACTGGCGAAAAACCTCAATTACTTGGAACTTGATAACAGTAAGATTTCCGATTTATCACCCCTGAGAGGTTCAACAAACCTCGAGTTCCTCGAGGTCCACGGTGAGTTATCCGACTTGTCGCCGCTTGCGGAATCATTCAATCTGCGGGGATTGGATATCGGAGGCGCCAGCGTATCCGATCTGTCGCCGCTTGCGCCATTAATCAATCTGAGAAGTTTGGATATTGGAAATACCAAGGTATCCGACGTGTCGGTCCTTGCAGGGTTAACCAATCTTGAAGAATTGGCTATTTCCGAACTTGACATTTCCGACCTATCGTCGCTCACAGGATTGAGTAATCTGAAGCGCATTCATTTTTCCGGCACCAACCGATCTGTCATGTCGTTCGTTGCAAAATTAACCAATCTGGAATCCATAAGTTTTAGCACTGATGGCATATCTGATATATCTCCGATTTCAGGGTTAATCAACCTCAAACACATTCACACTTGGGGCAACCCTATATCCGATTTGTCACCCCTGGCAGGATTAACAAAAATGGAGAGAATCGATATTTGCGGCGCGGAACTGTCGGACCTCTCCCCTTTGGCGGGCATGACTAACCTAAAAGAACTGTATCTTGTACACAACGGAATTTCGGATCTGGCGCCCATCGCGAACTTAACCAGATTAACTCGCCTGAATGTTAGCCTCAACCACATATCGGATATTTCGCCCATCGCGGGGTTAACCAACTTGAAATGGGTGGCGCTCGACAACAACGATATCTCCGACTTTTCCCCCTTGGATGCGTTGCGCGCCAACACAAAGATTGTATGGCACGACAATCCGGGCTATCCAAAAGGAGGTTCAAAGATAGAGGGACCTTGGTTATGGGTCAACCTGTCGGAAACAACACTGGAAAGCGGCGCCGATCTACTCTCGGAAGCGACCGGGGGCAGGGTGACAGAGGAGAAGATTTCTACCAATGGCGCAACATTGGGAAAACCTGTCGGGAGTGAAGTGTGGATAGCCGACATACTCCCCTCTGCGGATCGGAACAACATCGGAAACATGCTGAGTGACGGCGTAATCTACGGCGCTGTGTCTCTTTATTCGCCACGCGAACAGAAGACAAAGATGCATGTTGGGAACGATGAGGGGCTGAAGGTCTGGCTCAACGGAGATCTGGTCTACGAGGTGTTGAGCGGCAAAGAACTGGAACTGGATTTCAATGATTTTTTCCCGGTTACACTTCGGCAAGGCAAAAATGTTTTGTTGGTCGCGGTTGCCTCGCCCAGTTCTGAAACTGGCGCATTTTTCGGGTTCGAAACCGGAACCGAATATACGGTGGCGACCGGAATAGATTACGCATTTTCCCAGATGCCAATTCACGTCGGCGACACCTTTTCTTTCGATATCCGCGCGGAAAATGTCTCCGACCTGGCGGGATGGCAGTTTGATATCACCTTCAACCCGAAAACCCTGCAAGCGGTTGATTTAAGCGAAGGCGACTTCCTGAAAGCCGATGGCGGATCGACATTTTTTCAGGCCGGACGCATTGATAACGCGGCTGGTAAAATCATGGGAATCAAAACGGCGCTGCTCTCTGACAGCGGCGTCAGTGGCAGCGGCAGCCTCCTTCAGGTGAAGTTCAAGGCAAAGTCCGAGGGGGAAACGAGTTTGGCGCTGCAGAATTTCCTGTTTGGCTCCTTCACTGGTGAAAACATCCCGGCGGGACCGCTCGAAATCACCTTTGCCGTGAAGGAACGGTTGCTATCCGGGGATGTGAACCGCGATGGGGTCGTCAATATTCTGGATTTAATCCTTGTCGCGCGACAGTTGGGACAAAACGTGCCAGCAGACTCGCCGGAGGATATCAACGGCGATGGCGTTGTCAATATTTTCGATCTCACGCTCGTGGCGCAAGGAATCGGCGGAGCCGCCGCGCCCGCGGTTTCGACCGGGCGCGCCGATGCGGCGACTATAGAGGCATGGATTACACTCGCGCGCCTTGAAGATGACGGCTCGATTGCCTTTCGACAAGGCATCGCGAATCTGGAAAACCTGTTAGCCTCGTTGATTATCCCCCAAGAGACGGCATTGCTCACCAACTATCCGAATCCGTTCAATCCTGAAACCTGGATACCCTATCAGTTGGCAGCCTCGGCAGAGGTGGCATTGACAATTTATGACATGAACGGGGGAACGGTTCGGCGTTTGGAGATGGGGCATCAACCGGCGGGGATGTATCGGAACCGCAGCCGGGCGGTATACTGGGACGGTCGCAATGACCGCGGCGAATCCGTCGCCAGCGGCCTCTATTTCTACACACTAAGCGCGGGTGACTTCACGGCGACGCGCAAGATGCTAATAAGGAAGTAACAAAACGGCATCCCACTCGTTTGAGGGATCTCTATCGCACTCGCTATCCACTCGTTTGATGGTTTAGGAGGGTTGTATGACATATCGTGTTTTTGTCTGTTTCTGTATACTGGGGCTAGTTATGGTTGGGTGCTTGCCGGTGACATCGGAGAAGAGCGTGGAAATGGCGCCAACCCCGACAGCGCCAGCCAAGCCGCCAACCATCGCGGAACTCCATCTGTCGCTGGCGAAAGAGGTGTACTCGGCGGATGAGCCGATTCCGCTTCGGATGAGCGTGCGGGCTGGAAAATATGACCTGCTTGTGCCATCCGTGTCCGTTGAAGGGGAGGGCGCGTTCGGCGGGTTAATCGTCAAGGATGCGGCGGGAAAAGCAATCAAGCGGACATCGCCGATTGCAACGGAGGGGCACATCAAAAACCTGTTGCACGATGGCAAAGCAATGGATTGCATTCATGGCGTCGAACTGAAATCCGGAGCGGACACCGTTAGCGCGCTGGAAGATTTGCGGGCGCATTACAACCTTGCCCCGGGGGATTACACGCTCCAAGTCGGCATGAACTTGCGGGTTTATCGGGAGTCTTTGCCGGACCAATCACCACGGATTGTCGAGATAGAGAAGGACATCTTGGCGATTCAACGCAGCAGGCATTCCGCCGAAGCGAAACAGCAAGCGCTCAGCCACTTGCGGGAGGACATTGCCACTCTTCGGCGCGAACAGCAAGAGGTCTATGACAAAATCTATCTTCCTCTGGACTCGCTGCGCGGTTCGGCTAATCTTGAATCCAACCTTGTCACGTTGCGGGTTGAGTAATTTCTGGTGAGGGATATGAAGATCCAAGCCGGCGATTCCGGGATTCACGCGAGACGACTGCGCGGGACCGAAGGAATCCGGGTTGCGGCAGTTGGCGACGTGGGGCAACCGCGAAAGCCTTGAGGGCATTGACGGTAAAGTCCGCGTACGGGTGAATTTTGGCGGGATCCGTCCAGAAGATGTAAAGATCTACGCGATATACGTGAGCGAGTGCGGTTAGAAACCGAGTTTTTTCCTCAAAACTCGGTTTCTTTCTGGTGTCATGTAGCTTTACGGAATCGGTATAATAACATACGCGTCTCTGTAGGGAACAACGATCGTTGTTCCCTACTCACGATGGGCAACTAAAGACTGATAATCATAGTCCATCACTTAATCACATAAATCACAGTTCAGACAACGTTAACCCCCGCCAGCCGCGTGTGACAAGGCGCTGGTATTTTGTAGGGAATAACGATCGTTATTCCCTACGATGCGCCGGTATGTTTCAGGTTATTTCAAAATCAGCATCCGTCGCGTGGCTTGGAACCCCCCAGCCTCAAGCGTGTAGAAATAGACGCCGCTGGACACAACCTCGCCATCCCGATCTCTGCCATCCCAATACGCCGCCGCCTCTCGGGTCAGATAATCCCCCGCGGCTCGCGCCCCCAAGTCCAACTCCCGCACCAGATGCGCTCGGATGTCATAGATGCGAAATGTTACCGATGCGTCTGTCGCCAGATGATACGGCAACCAGGTTTCCGGGTTGAACGGATTGGGGAAGTTTTGATAAAGCGCCGTGCGTTTGAGATGAGCCAAAGTCGTGACCTTCAAACCGAACGGCTCGACAGCGAAAGGCGGTGTATTGAAGCGCTCCGCTCCACTATAAACATACGCCACGATCCCGTTACCGACGCCGACGCCCTTTTCCGGCCCGTCTCCGCCAGTGACAATGACAGTGTCGCCGCTTATGGCGATTGCGGAGCCGAAAAAGAGGTTTGGATGCGCGACTTCGGGTACCACCGTCGCGGCATTATTCCAGGCGCCGTCAACATTCACGAAGGAATACGCGGCGCCCGCGCTGGGGCCGCCCTCTTCGCGGAGCGGAGCGCCAACGATAGCGATATTCCTGCTCGTGGCAACGCCCGTTCCGAAGTGATCCCCGTTTCGCTTCTTTGGCGCGATTAACTTTGCCTGCTGTTTCCACGTGTTTCCGTCGCGCTGGAAAATATATGCGGCGCCGGCGTCTTTTATGCCGTCGGGATCGTGCTTTTTGGCTCCGACGATGATAGTGTCGTCTTCCATGCCAACCGAGGAGCCGAATTGGTCACCTGCCGCCGCATCGTCAGCCGTGAGTTTGGCTTGCATCCCCCACGCATCGCCATCGCGGACGAAGACGAAAACCGCTCCTGCGAATCTTATGCCGCCGTGTGTGTGCCCGGGCGCCCCGACAATCAGGGCGTTCGCTTGGATCTCAACGGCGCTGCCGAATGCATCCAATTTCTCCAAATCTTTGGGGACGAGCTTGAAGCGCTGTTTCCATCCGTTCGCATCGCGGACGAAGACATAAACTGCCCCGGAATTGCTGCCGGCGTCATCGTGCTCGGGCGCGCCAACCACCGCGGTTGTGCCATCGATTGAGACCACATACCCGAAAGCGTCTCTTTTCCCCGCGTCGGCGGCGGTAAGTTTCACCTCCTGATTCCAGTGAGGCGCGTTGAAGGCGTAGATGTAGGCTGCCCCGGCGTTTTCCGCGGCTTCATCATCGCCCGGCGCTCCGATAATCGCATAGTCCGCGTTTCTGCGTCCCGGCGGCCCGCTGATGGCGACGTCGTACCCGAACCCCGCCTGCCCGGTATTCGGCTTTCGATCATGAGCGACAAGTTCCGCGGTCAGTTCCCACTTATTCCGATTCAGTGTGTAGATTCTGCCGGCGCCCGGATGCCTGTCGTGGTCCACATTATGCAAGCCGACGATTACGACATCTCCCACAATATCGGCGGGCATTCGACCTCTATTGCGTATTCCCTCCTCGGCGCCGACAAGCTTGATTTCGCCTCCGGCGGCGTGGCTGGCGCTTCCTGAGACGATGCCGAGTATAAGACTGACGACGATTAACCAAGTTGTTTTCATGAACATCTCCCTGCCATGCTATAATGTTTGTCCTTTATTCAATGGTTTGGTGGATAGCCGCCGCTCGCAGTTTTTCCTTGTTGCGCTCCGGCGGCTATCTCCAATTTGATGATTGAAAATCCTACTAATGGAACCTAGAGCCGGCGAAGTCTCGTCAGCTTTAAGTTTTTCGTTCTTGAAAAGCGTTATGTTGATTACATGGCTTAATAAAACGCAAAATCCGACGCATCTTAGCCCCAGAGGGGCGGCAGGTTTGTAGAAATGCGGAGACACAACACTCCAAAGCCCCAGCGGGGCGACAGGTGTAAGCATTAAATTCGCACAAAGCCATACCATATCCCCCAAAAATGACAACATAAGAACTTGCGACCTGCTTTCCAATAGAATCCGGTAGAATCAATTACTCAATAAAATCAAAATGAGAATCATAGGCAAATTGGGCTGATTTTCGTCTATGTCGTGTTTCCGCGTTGGAAAAAACTCGGTTTCTGCGCCTCGTCGAACAAAACTGGCAACTTGGGTTACTACCAACCTATAATCGTATAAACTGCTTGGCTGATACTACTTCAAAATCAACATCCGTCGCGTGGCTTGGAACGCCCCGGCCCGGAGCGTGTAGAAATAGATTCCGCTCGAAACCATCTCGCCGTGTTCATCCCTGCCATCCCAATGGGCCGCCGCGTTTCTGGAAAGATAATTCCCCGCCGCCTGAGCGCCCAGATTCAACTCTCGCATCAATTGCCCATGGACATTATATATGCCAAACGTCACCGGTGACTCCGTCGCCAGACGATACGGCAACCACGTCTCCGGGTTGAACGGATTGGGGAAGTTTTGGTACAGCGCCGTGCGCTTGACCTGTCCCAGCGTAACAACTCTCAATCCGACCGGCTCGACAGCGAAGGGCGGCGTGTTGAAGTGCTCTTCACCGCTGTAGACGTATGCCGCCGTGCCGTTACCGAATCCGGCATTGCCGTCGGGAGCGGCTCCGCCAGCGACGACGATTGTGTCTCCGCTTATGGCAATCGTAGAGCCAAAGACAAGGTTTGGTCCTGCCTCCTCGGGCACTACAGTCGCCGCATTCTTCCAGGCGCCGTCAATATTTACGAAGGAATACGCGGCGCCTGCACCGAGTCCCCCCTCTTCGCGGAGCGGAGCGCCGACAACGGCTATCTTTCCGGTGGTGGCGACACCGGCTCCGAAGTGGTCACCCTTTTTCTTCCCCGGTGCAATCAGTTTTGCTTGCTGGTTCCAAGCGTTTCCCTCACGGACAAAGATATAAGCGGCGCCGGCATCCTTCTTGCCGCCGGCATCGTTCAGTAACGATCCGACGATGACTGTGTTACCTTCAATGTCAACCGAAACGCCGAATCGGTCGCTGGCTGCCGCATCCTCTGCCGTGAGTTTGGCTTGTTCCTTCCACGTATCTCCGTCACGCTCAAAGACAAAAACGGCGCCTGCGAATCTCACCCCGCCATGAGTATGTCCGGGCGCCCCCACTATAACGGTGTCTTCTTGGATGTCGACAGCCTCGCCAAGTGCGTCCGATCTCGCCAAATCTTTGGGGATGAGCTTCGCGTGCTGTTTCCATCTGTTTGCATCGCGCACGAAGACAAAAGCTGCGCCTGAGTTTTTCGCGGCGCCAACATCACCCTTGGGCGCGCCAATCACCGCGGTGGTTCCATCAACCGAGACCACGAATCCGAAAGCGTCACCCGCTTCTGCGTCACTCGCTGTAAGTTTTACCTCCTGTTTCCAGTCTTTCCCGTCAAAGGCATAGATGTAGGCTGCCCCGGCATTTTGCGCGGCGCCATCGTCTCCCGGCGCTCCGATGATAGCATAATCCGCGCTTGTTCGCCCCGGGCGACCACTGATGGAGACAGCGAACCCGAAACCTGACTGCCCCGGTTTGGCTTGATCGATATTCCGGTCATGGGCGATGAGTTCCGCCGTCTGTTCCCACTTTTTTCGATTCCGCGTGTAGATTCTACCCGCGCCGGGAATGTTGTTGACATCCACATCATGCACACCGACGATTATGACATCTCCGACAACATCGACGGGCATACGAGTTCTATTGCGTTTTCCCTCCGGGGCTCCGATGAGTTTGATTTCGCCTTCGGCGGCGTAGCCGATGGTAGTGGACGCGATGCCAAGTATAAGACTGACGACGATGAACCAAGTTGTTTTCAAGAACTTCTCCTATCAATCAACAGCAATTTGAGTTAATTAGGTAAGATGTCTAATTTTTGCTTATTCTGCCCTTCCGTGCTTTCATTCAATACTACTTCAGAATCAGCATCCGTCGCGTGGCTTGAAACGCCCCGGCCCGGAGCGTGTAGAAATAGATTCCGCTCGCAACCGTCTCGCCGTGTTCATCCCTGCCATCCCAATAGGCAGCGGCTTCCGAGGTGAGATAATCCCCCGCCGCTTGCCGTCCTAGATTCAACTCTCGCACCAGTTGCGCTCGCGTGTTATAAATGCGTAACGTCACCGATGCGTCTGTCGCCAGACGATACGGCAACCAAGTTTCCGGGTTGAACGGATTGGGAAAGTTCTGATAAAGCGCGGTGCGTTTCACCTTTCCAAGCGTTGTCGCGGTTAAACCGAATGGTCGAACCGCGTACGGGGGCGTGTCGAAATCCTCTATGCTGCTGTAAACGTACGCCGCGGTGCCGGTGCTCCGACCGGCGACCGGGTGCGGAGTGACGCCGGCAGAGGCAACGACAGTGTTGCCGCTCATGGCGACCCAAGTGCCGAAACGGGTGTTCAGACCGGCATCCTCGGGTACGACCTTTTCTCGTTCCTCCCAAACGCCGTCAACGTTCACGAACGCATACGCCGCGCCCGAAGCGAGCGCGTTCTCTTCGCGCAAATTCGCTCCGATGATGGCAATTTTTCCGGTAGTGGCGACACTATTGGCAAAGCGGTCGCCCTTGCGTGTGCCTTTGGATTTGAGTTTTGCCCGTTGCTCCCACGCGCCCCCGTCGCGCGAGAAAACGTAGGCGGCGCCCGCATCCTTTCCAGCCTCGGTATCGCGCAACGGCGCCGCGACGATAAGCGTCTCCCCGCTCATGGCGAGGGCATTTCCGAATCCATCGCTGGCGGCGGCGTCATCGGCGGTGAGTTTGGCTTGCAACCTCCAGAGATCGCCGGCCCGTTCGAACACGTAAACCGCGCCGCTGAATCGTATTCCACTGTGCGTGTGCCCGGGCGCGCCGACGATAACGGTGTCATCAAGGATCAGCACAGCCTCTCCGAAAGCGGCTGATCCGCCCAAGTCTGCCGGGGCGAGTTTCGCCTGCTGTTTCCAGCCATCGTCATGGCGCACGAAGACATACGTCGCCCCCGAATTTTTGCCGGAGTCATCGTCCTTCGGCGCTCCGATTACCGCCGTGGTTCCGTACACGGAGACGGCATGCCCGAAGGTATCGCCGGCGGCTCCATCGGCGGCGACAAGCTTCACCTGTTGTTTCCAGTTCCTCCCGGTGCGGGCATAGATATATGCCGAACCGGACTTATCACCGGCGGCATCGTCCAGCGGCGCCCCGACAATCGCATAGTTCGCGCTGCCCCGGCTGCGGTCAACGGCGACCGACCATGCGAAATCGCCCGCGCCCGGATCCTCCGGATCTCGGTCGTTTGGGTGAAGTTCCGCCTCGCGAATCCAAATTTTTCCATCCCGCTTGAAAATCGTGGCGAAGCTGTTCTTTTTGTTGTGCGCCAACACTTGTCCGCCGAGGATGATGGAGTCCCCAACGATGTCGACGGACACGCGACTGTTTGTCGCCCCCTGATCAACGCCGATCAACTTGACTTCTTTCGCCGCAAGGAGTGTTCCCGACACGAATCCGAAGACAAGCGCCATAAGCGTATACTTTAATGTCTTCATAATCACAATCTCCGTTCAATGATGCTTGCCTTTCGTAGGGGCGAGGCTAGAAACCGAGTTTTTTCCTCAAAACTCGGTTTCTTTCGTAGCAGAAAAGATTGTAGGGTGGGCACTGCCCACCATTCCGATTAGTTTGGGATAAATGGTTGGCTCCCCTGGCGCGCAATGTGACCGCGTTGAGGGTGGGCAGTGCCCACCCTACAACTGTCGGGATCAGGTGATCCCTCCTACCCAAATTTTGTTGGGCTACGTGGAAAACCTCCCAAAGTCCAATACGGTTACGTAGATTATCAACCCGATGATGAGAACCCAGCCGGCGATGGCTAAAGGCACATGAAATCGGAGAAATTTCGGCGATAGTTTCTCCAAGAAACATAGGACAAGCCGCCCGCCATCAAGAGGAGGCAGCGGCAGCAGATTGAAAACCGCCAAGTTCAAACTGATCAAAATGGAGAACAAGACAAATCGTCTCGCATTCCAACCGATATATTCGCCTCCCTGCGAAACAACGCCGACAACGCCGGACAGTTCTTCATGGCGCTCGAAAAGGGATGGGATAACGCTTACAAAATCGTAGAGCATGATAAGCGTTTGCAGAATAGGCAGGATGAAAACGCCGGTAAACGTCAATCCGTATTTCATCACGTTCAGGACTATGAAAAGCGCTACCGTTACCACGATATTCGCCAGTGGGCCTCCAAGCAGAAATACAACCCGTTTCCGAATCGGGATTAGAAAAAAGTCGTTCGGATCCTCGACCGCGGGCAGCACATACCCGCCGATCGGAATCATGGAAACGCGGTATTCTGTCTCCCCGCGCGTGAACGCCCACAACTTGGGTCCCAGACCGACCGAAAACCGGGAAAGCGGTATCTTCATCCAGCGCGCGGCAAGAAAGTGCCCGAGCTCATGAAGTAAAATCAAGAGACAAATTAATCCGAGGACAACGAGATAAGTCATGATAATTCCTTCTGCCGAATTGGGCAATCCACCGTCAAAACTTCAATCCATGAGTCAATCGAACGGATATTTTTCGGCGGGTGCGTTAAGTTCCCGCGTGAAAGACTCCAGTTGGAAACACCTGCTGCCGGTCAGCACCGGATGATATTCTTCGGGGATCGTCTTCAAAAATTCCTCATTCGGCTCATAGCCTTGATGCGCTTGGAACATTGAGGGCCAATACCCGCCAAGAATAAAGACGCGCTCCTTGCCCGACGTGCATATCCCGCCCGAATGCAAGAGCGATTCAAAAAATAGGAGTGTCGATCCCGCCGGAGCGACGACGTGATGAATGAGCTTGTCGGGCTCTTGAAGCGCCACTTCGATGATTTCATGTCGTTCGATACCGCCCAACTTGTGGCTTCCGACAATAACAGCCGTGCCCCCGTCCTCCTCGCCCAAGTCCGTTAAATTGCTGAGCGTTTTGATAAACGGGCAGTGGTACAGACCGTGCGTCGTGCGACCGAATTCGGCGTGCCACCCCCCATGAAATCCGTAGCGCTGCCGCTTCATCTTCTCCGGCGGATACCGAATGATATGGGCATCGGATTGCAACAATCGGACGTGCGTGCCAACGATTTCTTGAGCGAGCCCGACCAAGTACGGATCGGTTAAGTAATCGAAAAAGCATTCGGCAATGTGCGGGAGATTGTCGATACGGAAATAGTCCGGATCAATCTTGCTGTGCGCGTTTGCGACTAGTCCATAAGGATAGTCGCCGGTTTCGCGAAAGAAGGTTTCAATCTCGTAGATCTTGTCGAGCAGCGCCGCGACTCGTTCTTCCGACAACGTTTTTTCGATGACAACGTAACCGTAAACCTCAAGATGCAGGCGTTGCGCGGGCGTCAACGCCGGAAACGGTTTTCTAAAGTCTTGCATAATCTGTATCCTTGACTCGAATGAAACCGAGTTTTTTCCTCAAAACTCGGTTTCTTCCCGGCATCAAACCGACTTCAAGTTACTGATTTGATCCACTCATCACAGGCAGTTGTAGGGTGGGCACTGCCCACCATCAACGCGGTCACGTTGCGCGCCAGGGGAGCAAACCGTCTATCCCAAGCTAATCAGAATGGTGGGCAGTGCCCACCCTACAATCTAATCCGCGTCAATCCGCGTTTATCCGCGTCCCTATTCTGCGTGGTTGCATGAAATCAAGTGATGCCACATACACTTGCCGAATAAACCACCAAACATTTACCAACTCCCGAAATGCCTCTCGAGAAAGGGTTGCGTCTTGCGGTTGCTCCAAGCGTGCGGCCCATCAAAGAAGTCACTTTCCAAAGCCCCATCCGCGTTGAGAAGATTGTAAACCGGTTCCAAGTCCGAATACGCTCGTCGCGTCGCTTCAATCGGGAAGATGGCATCCTTCGTGCCGCTGATGACGAGAAGCGGACGAGGCGCAATCAGTGCCGCGACCTCCCGCATCTCGCCCCATTCCATTATGCCCGGAACGCTGTTGCATATACAGTGGTGTATGGAATAGATGGAATCGGCGAATGTGCAGTAGTATCCGCCGACCATGGCGAGCTTGACTCTAGGCTCAAGCGCCGTCCAGAACAGAGCGATCGTGCCGCCGCCCGACAACCCCGCGCACCCGATGCGCGACGAGTCGACAGCTTCCAACGACCGCAGATAATCCACGAGACGCGAGGCGTCCCAACATCGCAGACCGATGGGCGTCATGCCGGTGAGAAAACTGTTCATTGCCATCCGCTGACAACCTCTCCCCGATTGCCCGGCGCTCTGTGTAGTCTCGTTCCAACCGCGCTGCACCGGAGCGATGGTCACGTATCCGCGCTCGGCGAAGTAGGGGGCGAAATCAAGGTCGAGTTTCTTGGACTTTGCCCGCTGTTCCTCATTCCCGTCGCGAATATACGGATAAATCCCGCTGTGACCGTGCAAGCAAACCAGCGCGGGCGCCTTCTCAGGCAAGGGTTTCGGCAGAAAAAGGTACGCCGGCGCCCAATAATTTTCCTCGGAACGGATATAGAGTTTGCGACGCGTGAACCGCTCCGTTTCCAACTCTTCAGCGCACTCAACGCGGAGAGGGACTTTGGCTGGCGTGTGCCCCAAAAGCGCGCGCAGCCGCCGGGCGAATCGCCGCCGCCACGCCCGATGTTCCTCAACCGATGCCGCACCCCACGTCAGTTTGGGATCTAACGACGGTTTTTGCCCCATAAAGTTCTGCAGGAAATCGCTGTTGCGTGTGATGTCAAATCCCTCCAAAATTGAATAATCGATTGAATTATAGGAGATAGAAAAAAAACTGGTGGGCAGTGCCCGCCCCACAACTGTCTTACTTCAAAATGACCATGCGCCGTAGTTGACGGTAAGATGGCGTCGCCAGTTGGTAAAAGTAGAGACCGCTGGCAACCGGCTCACCGCTTGCATTACGGCCATCCCAGTAGGCGGCTCTCGTCCGCGCGGTATAATAGCCTGCCGACTGATGCCCCAAATCAAATCGGCGCACTACCGTACCAATCGTATCATAAATCGTCAACGTGACATTCGCGCTCTCTGCCAACTGATACGCGATCCATGTCTCCGGGTTGAACGGGTTCGGGTAGTTGGGCAGTAGTGTAGTTGTTTTCGGTGTCAGCGCCGCGAGAAGTTGCTCTAAGAAAAGGATGCCCCGTTGCGCCGTTGCATCTGTCAATGCGAATTGTTGCGCTTGGACTAACCACTGTCCCACGTCCGTAGCAGTCAGCGACGTTAGCGCCCGTGGATCGGCAGACGGAGAGGCTGCCGCGTTCCCAAGCGCGCCCGCGACCATCACCAAATCCAGAATGTTCACAATCCCATCCCCATTGACATCTGCCGCCAAATCCGCGCCCTCAGCCCCAATCGCGCCCGCGACTATCACCAAATCCAAGACGTTCACCACATCGTCCCCGTTTACATCCTCGGGGACAGGCGGCAATTCGGCGATCGCCGTAGCGGTCTGGCTCTGCTGAATCCCCGATACGGCAACCTCGACAGTGTTCGTTCCGCGATTTGGCCCCAATGTGAGCGTACTCTCCGCTTGACCGTTACCGTCCGTCGTGACGCTTGTGGCATTGAGCGTCCCGCCGCCACTGCTGATCGAGAACGTGACTTGCACATCCGGCAAGGGTTCGCCGGACTGGTCTCGCACTTCCACCACAAACGGATTTTCAAGTGCCGAACCGGGAAGCCCCTCTTGGTCATTCCCCGAGATTATCTCCAATGTCGTGGGAATTCTGATGCCTTGGGCAGTAAACGTCTGCTTCTCCTGAATCCCCGAAACGGACACAGTCACTGTATTCGCTCCCGGATTCGGTCCCAGTGTGAGCGTACTCTCCGCCCGACCGTTGCTGTCCGTCGTGGCGCTTGTGGCGCTCAGTGTACCACCACCAGCGGTAACCGAAAATGTGACTTGAACACCCGGCAAGGAGTCGCCGGACTGGTCTCGCGCCTCCACCACAAACGGGTTTGCAAGCGCCGAACCGGGTAGCCCCTCTTGGTTATTCCCCGAGATTATCTCCAATGTCGTGGGAATTCTGATGCCTTCGGCAGTAAACGTCTGCTTCTCCTGAATCCCCGAAACGGACACAGTAACCGAGTTTGCTCCCGGATTGGGACCCAACGTGAGGACGCTCTCCGCTCTTCCGTTCGCATCTGTCGTGACGCTTGTGGCGCTCAGCGTACCACCGCCACCGGTGGCTGAGAACGTGACTTGCACATCCGGCAAGGGTCTATCGGACTGGTCTCGCACTTCAATCACAAATGGATTTTCAAGCGCCGAACCGGGCAGCCCCTCTTGGTTATTCCCCGAGATTATCTCCAATGTCGTGGGAATTTGGATGCCGTGGGCAGTAAACGTCTGCTTCTCCTGAATCCCCGAAACGGACACAGTCACTGTATTCGCTCCCGGATTCGGTCCCAGTGTGAGCGTACTCTCCGCCCGACCGTTGCTATTCGTTGTGGTATTGGTCACGCTAAGTTTTCCACCACCGCTAGCAATCGTAAACGTAACCGGAACGCCTTCAAACGCAGCATCATTCCAATCTTGTATTTCCACGACAAACGGATCGGCAAGTGCCACCCCCGGCGGTCCCTGTTGCTTATCGCCCGAGATTATAACAAGTTTCTTGGGTGTTCGGATTCCCGTGGCGGTAAAGACCGCCGGTTCCTGTATGCCATCAACACTCACGCGAACCGTGTTCGTGCCCGGCTCGCTCCCAAGCGTAAGCCAACTCTCTGCCTGCCCGTTCGCACTGGTCGTAACAGTTGTTTCGCTGAGTGTTCCATCACCTGCAACGATGGCAAACGTAACATCAACCCCCTCAAGCCCGCGGTTCGCTGTATCTTGCACTTCAACGATAAATGGGTTCTCCAGTGTCGCATCGGGGCGACCTTGCTGGTTATCGCCTGAAATCTTCACCAAGGCGTGTGACGGAATTAACCCGGTGCTGAGGGCGTCCCCCACCGCCATCCGGATACCGTAGTAATTTGACGGCACCCTGGGCGCTGCTCCCATGCTAACAGTGGCAGGCGCACGTCCGCTTTGGGTCATCGTAATGGGGTCGCTTTGGATATTGCCCCTCGCAATCGTAGCCGTGGTTGCCGACAGCGTTCCGCCCTCAACTGACAGGCTAACATTCATTTCAAACGGCGCGCCTTGAGCAAGTTTGACAACCACGGTAGCGGGACCCGGGGCGACAAGCTCCGCGGTGTCCGTACGCACGAGTTCCAGAACTAACGTAAAGGGGGTTCCGGGATTACGGTTCAAATTCAGCGATGTTAGGCTGTTGAGTCCCTCAAACACGCCCGTAGGAAGGGTATTGATTCTGTTGTAGTATAAATTCAGTGTTTTCAGATTAGTGAGTTCCTTGAACGCGCCTGTCTCAATGGTTGTCACGCTGGCGCTGCTATTTGTGTAGACTGAAGACAAATCTAGTTCTGTCAGACTGGAGAGGCCGTTGAATGCACCTGTCTCAATAGTTTTCAGTGGGTTGCGTCTCAAATACAATGCTGTCACTTTGTTGAGACCTTTGAACACGTCTGTAGGGAGGATCGTTATTCTGTTATAATATAAATTCAGTTCTGTCAGACTGGAGAGGCCGTTGAACGCGCCTGTCTCAATGGTTGTCACGCTGGCGCTGCTATTTGTGTAGACTGAAGACAAATCCAATTTTGTCAGGCTGGAGAGGCCGTTGAATGCACCTGTCTCAATAGTTTTCAGTGGGTTGCGTCTCAAATACAATGCTGTCACTTTGTTGAGACCTTTGAACACGTCTGTAGGGAGGATCGTTATTCTGTTATAATATAAATTCAGTTCTGTCAGACTGGAGAGGCCGTTGAACGCGCCTGTCTCAATGGTTGTCACGCTGGCACTGCTATTTGTGTAGACTGAAGACAAATCCAATTTTGTCAGGCTGGAGAGGCCGTTGAATGCGCCTGTCTTAATAGTTTTCAGTGGGTTGCGTTTCAAATTTAGCGATGTCACGTTGTTGAGTCCCTCAAACACGCCTGTAGGGAGGGTATTGATTTTGTTGTAGTATAAATTCAGTGTTTTCAGATTAGTGAGTTCCTTGAACGCACCCCCCTCAATGGTTGTCACGCTGGCGCTGCTATTTGTGTAGACTGAAGACAAATCTAGTTCTGTCAGACTGGAGAGGCCGTTGAATGCACCTGTCTCAATAGTTTTCAGTGGATTGCGTCTCAAATTTAGCGATGTCACGTTGTTGAGTCCCTCAAACACGCCTGTAGGAAGGGTATTGATTTTGTTGTAGTATAAATTCAGCGTTTTTAGGCTGGTAAGTCCCTTGAATGCTTCCTTCTCAATGGTTGTGAGGTAACCAGAGGAACTCGAGTAAACGGAAGACAAATCTAGTTCTGTCAGACTGGAGAGGCCGTTGAATGCACCTGTCTCAATAGTTTTCAGTGGGTTGCGTTTCAAATTTAGCGATGTCACGTTGTTGAGTCCCTCAAACACGCCTGTAGGGAGGGTATTGATTTTGTTGTAGTATAAATTCAGTGTTTTCAGATTAGTGAGTTCCTTGAACGCACCCCCCTCAATGGTTGTCACGCTGGCACTGCTATTTGTGTAGACTGAAGACAAATCTAGTTCTGTCAGACTGGAGAGGCCGTTGAATGCACCTGTCTCAATAGTTTTCAGTGGATTGCGTCTCAAATACAGTGTTGTCACTTTGGACAATCCCTCAACCACACTTGTCGGGAGGGTCGTAATATTGTTATCGTATAAATTCAGTTCCACCAAATTGATTGCGAATTTAAGCCCGGTCAAATCGCTAATGTAGGAGTCTCTTGCATTGAGGCTCGTCAAAGTTGCCATCTCCGCCGTAGTGATGGAATCACCCCCCCGTTTGTTGAGTGCTCTTTCGATCCTGGTACGAAGGTTGGGGTCGGGGATATTGATCTCAACCCCACCCACGGCGTCAAAAACTACTGTGTGCGAAATCCCTGCAGCGTTTACGCGAACCGCGTTCGCGCCTTCATTGTTCCCAAGGGTGAGTGTACTTGATGCTTGACCGTTGGCATCGGTCGTGACAGTTGTTTCGCTCAGCGCCCCGCCGCCTGCGATGATGGCAAACGTGACATCAACCCCCTCAAGCCCACGATTCTCCGTGTCGCGCACCTCAACGATAAACTGGCTTAATAGAGCCTCACCGGGTGGGCCTTGCTGGTTATCGCCTGAGATTTTTTCCAGCGCTTGCGCCACACGGGGTGCCGCCTCTACCTCTACTACGATGTCCTGCGTCGCGGTCAATGTGCCATCACGCGCTGTCACGGTCACCGTAGCGCTGCCCGCACTTTGGGGGGTGATTGTCACCATGGTTCCGGACACGCTGACGGTTGCCACCGCCGTGTCATTGGATGTCGCGGTGTAGGTGAGCGTGTCATTGTCCGGATCTTGGAAGTTGGCTGAAACGTCCACATCGGCAGCCGAATCGCCTTCAACCAAGATTTGTGGGCGAATCGTGCCGATTGGCTCCGGGGCTCGGTTCGGGAGTTCCTGCGCGGTGGCTGTAAAACTGGTCGGCGGTGAAACCGTTGTTACAGATGCTTCAACAGTGTTCGTTCCCGGATTGGGTCCAAGTGTCAGTGTTGTTGATGCTTGACCGTTGGCACCGGTCATGACAGTTGTTTCACTGAGCGACCCACCGCCAGCGGTGACAGTAAACGTGACACCAACCCCTTCAAGCCCACGATTCTCCGTGTCGCGCACCTCAACGACAAACGGGCTTAACAGCACTTCACCGGGGGCACCTTGCTGGTTGTCGCCTGAGACTTTCACCAGCGTTTGAGGCAAACGGGGCACCGCTTCCACTGTAATCACGATGGTCTGCGTAGCGGTCAACTTGCCGTCACTCGCCGTCACCGTCACTATCGCACTGCCCACGTTCTGAGGAGAAATTGTCACTACGGCACCGGACACCCTAACAGTTGCCACTCCGGTGTCATCGGATGTCGTCGTGTAGGTGAGTCTGTCGTTGTCCGGATCTCGGAAGTTGGATGAGACATCCACATTGGAAGTCGAACCGCCCACGGTCAAGGTTTGGGTAGGAATTGTGCCGATTATCTCCGGTGCCTGGTTCGAGCCGGTCTCGAAGTGTACCGAAACACCTCTGCCCTCAAGGGTTGGAATGATCGTGTTGATTGAGTTCTGGTTGAGGGGGTTTCCGCTCACATCAACCGTATCTCCATTACCTAATCCCGTGATTGCCACTAAGGGCGAGATATCCTCTATTGAATTACTCGCAAGATCCAACGATGTCAGATGCGTTGCATGTTCAAGCCCGGTCAGTACGCTTATGTTGGCGTTAGGCGCGTCAAGCCGGGCCAGAGTTGCCATCTCCGCTCTGCTAATTGGATTACCTGACGCTTTGCCGAGAGCAGTCTCAATCGTAGCACGGAGGTTGGTGTCGGGGATGTCCACCGCGTCGCTGATCGGTGCTTGCGCGGTTGCTGTAAAACGCTCTGAAACCGAAATTCCTGTCACAGATGCGTCAACTATGTTCATTCCCGCATTGGGCCCAAGAGTCAACGTTGTCAATGCCTGACCGTTGGCATCGGTTGTGGCGGTTTGCGCACTAAGCGATCCGCCGCCCGCGGTGATGGCAAACGTAACCTCAATGCCCGCAAGACCGCTATTCTCCGCATCGCGCACCTCAACGATAAACGGGCTTAACAGCGCTTCACCCGGGGCACCTTGTTGGTTGTCACCTAAAATTTTCGCCAGCGTGTGAGCCGCACGCGGCGGTGCCTCCACTGTCACTGCAATGGTCTGTGTGGCAGTCAACTCGCCGTCACTCGCCGTCACCGTCACCGTCGCGCTGCCCACGTTCAGCGGAGAAATTGTCACTACGGCCCCGGACATGCTGATGGTTGCCACTCCTGTGTTATCTGATGTCGCCGTGTAGGCGAGTGCGTCATTGTCCGGATCTCGGAAGTTGGATGAGACATCCACATTGGAAGTCGAACCGCCCACGGTCAAGGTTTGGGTGGGAATTGTGCCGATTATCTCCGGTGCCTGTTCAACCGATGTACGAACAGCCACCGGGATGCTGCGGGAACAGTTGTTGCTTGTATTGCTTTCACCCCTAACACTATCTACACATACCCCGTAATAGTAGATTCCTGGCTCGCTCGGTGCTGTAAGAGATGTCGACTTGTCGTCTACGTCATTAACGGATATAGAACCTACACTGTCTGTCCCGACTGCCGCATCGTCTGGCGAAACGGTTGAATCCGATGAGCGATAGTAACGCAACGTTGTTCTATCGGAAGGATCTGTACTCCGGTTTCGGACGGTAGCAGACAGGGTAAAGGATGCCCCCGCTGTCAAAATATGAGTGCTCACCCGAACGTTCTCGACGACAAGATCGGGACTTTTAACGGTTACGCGCGCTCCATCGGAGCAGTTATTACCTGTATTGCTTTCACCCCTAACACTATCTACACATACCCCGTAATAGTAGATTCCTGGCTTACTCGGCGCTGTAAGAGTTGCCGACTCATCGTCTGTCTTATCAGGATCCAGTGAATTCACCCCATCTGTTTCGACCTGTGTGTCGCCTGTAGAAATGGTTGAATCTGATGAGCGATAGTAACGTAACCTTGTTGACCGCGATTCCCCCGCCCCCTCGTTTCGGACGGTGGCATACAGCTTGAAACTTTCCCTTGGGGCTAAGGTATCCTCGCTTACCATAGGTGATTCAACGACCAAGTCAGGAAATGTGGGCTTGCGAACTTTTACACGTTTTTCAGCGGCAAAGTTGTTAAGGGGACTGTCATCATTGAGGGGATTGTTGTCATCAATGTACTGCGTACCATCCAAAAACACGCCGTAATAATAGGTGCCGGGAGTCAACGGGGCCTTTGAAGAGATTCGCTCATTACTGCTATCGCCCGGATCGAGACTGTCCACCGAATCGGTCCCTACTACTCCTACAACATCTGATGCGGTGAATTCTGAAGTGGACGAGTAATAATAGTGTAGATTGGCAGGCTCGGAACTGTTATAACCATCGTTGCGGACAGTGAGAGACAGTGTGAATTCTTCCCCCGGATTTAGGGTGCTCTCGCTGACACGAAAGGACTTAATAGCCAGATCCGGCGGACGGCGGAGAATTAATAAATCTTCATCAATCGCTTCCACGCTCCACCCGGTCGGAGCGTTGTTATCCCAGTCCACTTCCCACCATTTGTAGCCGTCAGCGGTTCTAGGTCCGTCCGTGATAGTTCCCGTTGCACCGTCGAACACTCCGCCTATTTTGGGGTGGTCAGTACCAACTCCCGATCTTATGTTAAGACCGAGATTCAACGTATTTTGGATGATAACGGCGTCCCTTCTACTCAACTCCTGAGATGCAACAATTGTCTTGCGCTCTTGTTTGACCCTAAAAGTCTCCCCAGCAATCCGAATCGTGCCGGTCCGGGAGCGTGTGCGAGTGTTCGCGTCCACCCGCACCGTCACGGTGCCACTTCCCGTACCGCCGGAAGGACTCACCGACAGGAATCCACTGTCGCTCGTCGCCCTCCAGTCACAACCCGACGTTGTCGTCACATCAACCTGAAGTGGACCGCCCGCTGCCGGTACTTCTAGGCTACTCTGCGACAGAGTGTATTCGCATCCGTGCGCCGCCTGCACCGTTACGTCGATAGTCTGCGTTGCGGTCAAGCCGCCGGGATCTGCCGCGATGACTGTTATCCTCGCATTGCCTTCCCCTCTCGGCGTAATTGTCACCACCGAATTGTGCGAGCCTGACACGCTCACCCTCGCCACATTCGTGTTATCTGACTGTGCCGAATAGGTCAACTTGTCATTATCCGGGTCGGAGAAATACGGTGACACATCTCCCCTCATAGCTGAACCGTCCACGGTTAGCGGACGGACGTCAATTGAACCATCCGGCTGCGGCGCCTCATTCTGAAAAAAACCTTCACGCTCCAGTTCTGCCCTAGCTGCAGCGATAGCAGCTCCGTCAAAAAGAGTATTTACCCGCACTGATACGTTGCTCTCAACTTGTCTGTCGCTCTCATTGTACATGTTCAGCACGTTCTTATAATCTACCCACTGTTGACCAGTGGAAGCAAAAAATTGGCCCGCACCTGGTACGAGGCCCTTGAAGAACGCTGATAGGCGATCCCACTTCTCGGGAAGAAGGACATACTCATTTATTATCTCCATCCCCCACCGCTCGTACTCATCTCCTTTCAAGAATGCCTTATATGCAGACTTTATTTCATTGATATGAATTTCCTCTCCGCGAAGTGCCGATTCCAACAAATCATCAAGAATTTGCCCATTGTTTGTTGCAGATATATAAAACAAGTCAACTGTTAAATACGCTCGTTGCAATAGCGTTTCTTGCGACAATTTTGTGCTTACAGCAGGAACTAGCAGCCCAAGTGTCTTCAAAGCTGCGTCACCTACCGAGACGCTACCGCCAGTGAGTGCGGTAGTAAGAATGCTAACGGAGGCGTTACCTACGAGTGAAGCAATTCTGTCCTGTTTTTGCACTCGGGCTGTGTCTTCGTAAATAATATCAAGTCGACCTTTCAATTCATGATAGTTCCATAGATAAGGCGGAAAGTCTAAAATTCTTGATGCGATATAGAGTTCCGCCGCTACATCACGGGGAAGGGTTTCTCCGTTTAAACTGACTGAGAAGTTTTCAACAAACGTTCCTTGACCGCCATAGTGGATTTGGTATACTATATCATTACTCGCGCGGACAAAAGCAGTTTTGGGCTGAGATGGCGGTGGTAGGGTGATAGTAGCACAAATCGACACCGGCAAGATGAAAAGAGCACAAAAAAAACTCAATATCCCAAGCCCGTTTTTGATGGCAGCCTTCCGACTTTCCGATACAACAGAATAACGACTCATAACAGAATCCTCCGTGTTAAAGTTCATGTTAAGAAATGGTGCATTTATGATCCTGTTTGACGATGACGATGCGGCGTATTTCCGAAAAATCCCCCGCCCGAAGTTGATAGAAATAGGCCCCGCTTGCTACGGATTCCCCGGTGTTGTTTTGACCGTCCCAATACACCGCCTTTGCCCGATCTGCATAGTAACCCGCCGACTTATGCCCCAAATCAAATCGGCGCACTATCGTACCGATCGTATCATAAATCGCCATATAGTGTTTTTTTTGCACAAAATCCCGCACTGAGTAGGTGTCGGCTTTGACAACGACTCAGCGCCCTTTTTCTTGCGTTTGAACAGTATAAGGCACAATGATGCCCGCTAGGCATCGGAAACACGCGGATGCCGGGGCAAGATGCCCGCCTACAAAATTAGTATCCATGTCCGTAGTCGCGATTTCCCGATCCCGACACATCGTCGGCATAAACAAGTAGACTTACACCCGCCCCGGAAACGATCTCCCTCGTACCGACTTGAACGGCGGCACCTTCGGCGCGTCCGTCACCGATTCATCCATCCACGAACTGGCGCGCATGTAGTGTATCGCGTAGCCTCGGCGTCGCTTGCCCGACAGGTTGGCGTTGCTCATGTGCAGCGTAAGGCTATGGTGAAAACTGACGCTGCCGGGCGTGAGCGGCGCCGGCACGATGGGCCACTGCTCCCCGCCGAGGTCGTCCAAAAACACCTTCAACCGTTCGCCTCGCAACATGCCCCAGCGATGCGTTCCGGGGAGAAAGTTCAAACACCCGTTCTCCTCCGTGGCGTGGTCGAGGGAGGTCCAGGCGCTCACCAGATCCATGGGAAAGATATCGCGCCAAGAGGCGGAGTCCTGGTGCCACTGCTGCGCCGATCCGACTCCCTTCGGCGATTTCATGAAGAACTGATCGGCGTACATCTTGATGTCATCGGTGCCCAGCAGGTCGGCGATGATGTCCACAACCTTCGGATTGGTCACATGACTCCACATCACGTCATCGTACACCGCCAAGTTAAATAGTTTGCGTACCGATAAAACTTGGTTTTCGATGGGTTCTCCGCTCTCGCGAATGGCAGGCTCAATCTGAATGCTGGTGCTCGGGATGTTTTCGGCTTTGCCGGCCGCTATGAAATCGGAATGCGCCGCGAGCGTTTCCACTTCCTCGGCTGTCAGAACGTTCTCGACTGTCAGAAAACCGTTGAGTTTGAATTGCGCCACCTGCTCCTCCGTCAGGCTGCGCAACTGTTGCTTAGACATAGATTACAGGCTCCTTTGTTCAAGATCTATGATTTGGGGGACTACAGAGTATAGCACATCCACGCCTCAATCCGCATCCTACAATAATGCAGGGGAATCGCATCTATACTGCGCGCTGTCAGAAATTACGTCTTTTGCTTTTGTAGGAGCGATCTCCAGGTCGCGACCGGCTGGCGCTGCGTAATTCCTATTCGCTACCATTATTGCTGACAAAAAAGCGGAGTACTGCCCAACGCAAGGTATAATACTAATTCCTAATCAATAAGTTGCAACCTAAGTGGTTCATTCGCTAAATATATGGTTTAACCGAAACCGAGTTTTTTCCCCAAAACTCGGTTTCTTTCGTAGCAGAAAAGTGTCCACTAATCTCGATTGCCTATCATTCAAACAGGCTCTCAAATCATAGTCCATCACTTAATCACATAAATCACAGTTCAGACAATCACCAGAACGCCGCTATAGCGCTATCCATGTAGAAAAAACAAAGCAATTGCATTGACTGGAATTTTCTAATCTGTGTTTATCCGCGTCCCCATTATGCTTGGTTGTATGAGATGAGTGATGCCATATACATTTAGCGAAAGAACCGCTAAAACCCCCCAAAATCGTAGTGAAACCCAACACTGCGACTCTGCATTGGGGAATCCAGCGGATTTTATCTATCCATCTGGCTTGAGGTATGGGTAGACCGAAAATTTTCACCCTTCCCGCCTTCCAATCTTCCTTATGCCAAAAATTAGGTGCGATTCCCCTGTCCGCAGACTTTAAAATCAAATTCGACTTAAGGATGGTTGAAGTCAATTACCCGGCGCGGCTTTTGGGGAATACTAGTATTGTCTAGTCCCTACGAGAGAATTGGTGATTGGTAGCGCCCCATTATCCCGCGACGGAATTATTCTTTCCACAAGTAACATTCATTCTAGTCGGAGAGCGTTTCCTCGATCCAGCGGATCGACATGTGGATAGAATGCGATGCGTCCAAATTCCCGCGCTCCAGCGGAGCGCAATGTGCGGCATGTTCCACACGTAGGCGGGGCATCTTGCCCCGCTTGCCATTGCCCGAGTGTCGCTTAAAGCCACATCGGGACGCCCCCCGAAGGCTCATTTTTCGCTCTATAACTGGCTTTTTGGCGATTTTTCGAGCGAGTGTTACTTGAAAGTTTGCCAATCTCAAGAACCATAAGATTTAGGAATTTGGTTGTTATGTTGCGTGATATATGATATAATGGCATTCCTATCTTGGAGGCGTCCATTAAACGTTACTATGGTGAAGTCCAATGAGTGCAAAGGATTGGTTACCCCCAGCCGTGATTATTTCTGTAATCATTTTTGCGACCACGCTGACATACAATCTGCTTAATAAACGCATAGATGACTTGAAAGAGGAAGTTCGAGACATCAGAAAAGTGTTGTTAGATCATATAGTCAATGGGTATAGAGAGAAAAATGAGTAAAGAAACGACCAGAAAACAAGCTATGGATGCCGCGCAGGTTATCTTGGATTATTGCAACACGTTTGAAAAAGATAACGAAAATCGCAGAAACTTGATGGAGAAGAATGAGTTGCCCAAAGGGGTAGAGGATTTTTCTCAGGCTTTTCAACAGCTTGAGGATCACAGAAGGCAAGAAAACACTATAGCGACAGTTAGAAGCTATGCGAAGGAAATCTGTAGGCAAATGGATAAACTTACTTACCGCGACATATAGTAATTTATTATTTGCTCTGATTTTTCCTGTTAATTGCCATCCTCGCACGGCTGCTCAACCGCGCATGCTCTCCCCCTTGGCGTCAATCTCCTCCAGCTTAAGCCGCACACTGACCACCGACTGCTTCTCGGGCCCCGGTCTGTACTTGACATACGTCGTTGCAACAAGCGTGTCATCCGGCAAGAGTTCCACCCCGGCATAGCCGGTGTCGTGCTTCTTCTCCTGATCGTGACTGCTGTGCAACAGTTTGATGCGGTACTGCCCGGCGCGACAGTTGCGAATATCGTCGTAGGTTCCCACCCAGCCCACGTAGTGCCCCCAGGTCGGGCTGTGCCGCGTCCTATCCCGGAAGGTGATGAGGAGGCGTCCGTCCGACGAGTAGCGCGGTTGGTGGCGGTCGCCGGTCATTGTGCGGTCAAGCTCCACCGGATCTGTCCAGGTTTCCCCTTCGTCGGTGCTGAACACGACGAGAGATCGGCATTTCATGGTGCTGCTGACCCGCAGCACACAGGCAATTTCCTTCCCGTCGGGGGAACGGATAAACGCCGGCTCGCACGGTCTTGAATCCGGGAACTTCCCGCCGCTCGAAACCAGCGCCCGTTCGGGCGACCATGTCAAGCCGCCATCGTCGGAGAAGCTGATAAGCGTCGATGGCTTCCGGCTCCATCCGCCCATCAAGCGGTTCCCGGAGATTTCGATAATGGTGGTGAAGGGCATTGCGGTTTTCAGTCCGTTCTCCTCGAACGGCGTCCACGTCTCGCCGCGGTCAAGCGACACCGACTGCCGCATCTTTCCCAAACCCTCGAAAACAAACAACCGTTCCACGCCATCCGGACCGACAAATCGAAAAATCGCCGGGCAGTTGGTAGCCGTCTCCCAGTTCTCCGGGACGGGCAGCGGATCCGACCACGTCAGACCGGCATCGTCGCTGCGTTGAAGAACCGCGGAAGGACCGCCGTGCCCCAGCGGATAGACGCAGAACATCGTTTTTTGGTCCGGCATCAGGAGCGTCGTGGGATGCCCCTTGTAGCTTTCCGGTGTGCCTTGGGCGACGATCACATGCCGCTCCGTTTCGTCACAAATGTCAATCATCGGAATATTGAAAGGTATAACTTCTGCCATAATTCACTCCTTCGAGACTCGCGCAATTCAGTTTGTAGTTGCCCGATTCATCGGGCGTTTTTGACGAGCGCCATGTTGTAGGGTGGGCACTGCCCACCAACATCGGGCCATAATTACCTTATGTTAATTGCAAATCAAAGAGTTACACGCATCGGGTGATTGTAGTTGCCCGATTCATCGGGCGTTTTTGACGAGTGCCATGTTGTAGGGTGAGCGCTGCCCACCAACATCGGGCCATAATTACCTTAGTGGTTCACTCGCTAAGTATTTGGCAATTGTTGAAACCGAGTTTTTTCCTCAAAACTCGGTTTCTTCCTGGAATCAAACTGGCTTCAAGTTACTGATTTAATCCACTCATCATAGGCGGTTTTATGCATTAATCTTTTCGTGACCATGTCACTTGGCAATCTTAATCCGTGTAATCCGTTTAATCCGATCAAGCGAATGGATAATGAGTGATCAAACGAATGAATAATGAGTGCGATAGAGATCCCATAGAGATCCCCTAATCCGTGATTCAGACAATTGCTCATCAAACCACTAAGCGCCTAATCATAGTCCATCACTTAATCACATAAATCACAGTTCAGACAACTGCCAAAACGTCCCAATAGCGCTATCCATGTAGAAAAAACAAAGCAATTGCATTGACGAGAATCTTCTAATCTGTGTTTATCCGCGTTTATCCGCGTCCCCATTATGCTTGGTTGTATGAGATGAGTGATGCCACATACATTTAGCGAAAGAACCGCTAAAAGCCCCCAAAATCGTATTGAAACCCAACACTGCAACTCTGCATTGGGGAATCCAGCGGATTTTATCTATCCATCTGGCTTGAGGTATGGGTAGACCGAAAATTTTCATCCTCCCTGTCTTCCATCCACGGCTGCTCAACCGCGCGCCTCCTCCGCCTTCGCGTCAATCTCCTCCAACTTTAACCGCACACTCACCACGGACTGCTTCTCAGGACCGGGTCTGTACTTGACATACGTCGTCACGACAAGCGTGTCGTCCGGCAGAAGTTCCACACCGGGGTAGCCGGTGTCATGCTTTTTCACCGTGTCGTAGCTGTGCAGCAGTTTGAGGCGATACTGCCCGGCTCGACAGTTGCGAATATCGTCGTAGGTTCCCACCCACGCCACGAAGTGCCCCCAGGTCGGGCTGTGCAACGTCCTATCGCGGAATGCCATCAGGATGCGTCCGTCCGAGGAGTAGCGCGGTTGGTGGCGGTTGCCGGTCATCGTGCGGTCAAGCTCCACCGGATCGGTCCACGTTTCCCCTTCGTCGGTGCTGAACACGGCAAGAGAGCGGCATTTCATGGTGCTGCTGACGCGCAGCACACAGGCGATTTCCTTCCCGTCAGGGGATCGGATAAACGCCGGCTCGCACGGCTTTGAATCGGGGAACTTCCCGCCGCTCGAAACCAGCGCCCGCTCGGGCGACCACGTCAAGCCGCCATCATCGGAGAAGCTGATGAGCGTCGGACCCTCCCGACTCCATCCGCCCATCAAGCGGTTCCCTGAGATTTCGATAATCGTGGTGAAGGGCATTTCCGTTTTCAGTCCGTTCTCCTCGAACGGCGTCCACGTCTCGCCGCGGTCAAGCGACACCGACTGACGCATCTTTCCCAAACCCTCAAATACGAACAACCGTTCCACGCCATCCGGACCGACAAATCGAAAAATCGCCGGGCAATTGGTCGCCGTCTTCCAGTTCTCCGGGACGGGCAGCGGATCCGACCACGTCAGACCGGCGTCATCGCTGCGCTGAAGCACCGCGGAAGGTCCGCCGTGCCCCAACGGATAGACGCAGAACATCGTTTTTTGGTCCGGCATCAAGAGCGTCGTGGGGTGCCCCTTGTAGCTTTCCGGCGTGCCTTGGGCGACGATCACATGCCGCTCCGTTTCGTCACATAAGTCGATCATCGGAATATTGAAAGGTATAGCTTCTGCCATTTTTCACTCCTTCGAGACTCGCGCAATTATGGTTCAACCGAAACCATCAAACGAGTGGATAGCGAGTGCGATAGAGATCCTGTTTTTTCCTCAAAACTCGGTTTCTTTCCGGTATCAATGCATCGGCACAAGGACTCACGCGCTTCTGTAGGGAATAACGATCGTTGTTCCCCACTCATGACGTTCAACTAAAGACTGACAATCATAGTCCATCACTTAATCACATAAATCACAGTTCAGAGGTTGTTAACCGCCGCCACCCGACACTTACCACATACACTTGGCGAATCAACCACTTAACTGAAAACCGTAAAGCTTAGCCTTGCACAACCGAAACCTCAGACGCGCTCGCTTACCGCTCAAACCTCCATCGACTTCCCACGCCACCCGACCGTCGGTAACGGTTTCAACAATAGGGAGACTCGTTGCCGCGCGCTCGCCCTCGGCACCCAAAATTTCCACGCGAACCGAACCGCCATCGTCCACATCCGCGGTTACGCCGAGCGTCTTTCCTCCAAATTCAAGGACTTCCGTCATTATCACCGCTGTGGTGTCGTCGTCGATCGGCTCGTATCCCGCCCAGCCATCGGGTCTGAGCGTCGCCAGCGCGAGGTAGCCGTTCCGCCATTCAAAGAAGTGCCAGTCACCGGCGCCGTAGTAGATTTGAATCTCATCCTCGCGGAAGATTGGCGCCGCGGCGAAGATGGTGCCCCAATCGTACGGCGTCTCCCCGAACCGCTCCCGCTCCGCGGGGGTATGCCCGATAAACGGGATTCCCTCCTGTATTCGGTGCCACGTCACGGTGTCCGGGCTCCACGCCAACTCGGCATGCTGCTTCACGCCGCGATCTGAATCCTCCTCGGGAAACACCATGACCCCCACCAACCCGATGTAGGCGCCGCACGTCGGAAACACAATCATATCGTGGGTTTGCAGTTGCGCCGTCGGTCCCTCAAGAATGCTTCGCTCCCGCCTCCAGTTCACAAAGTCGGACGATTCGGTCTGAGTGACTTGGCGCCTGCCGAGCTCCGAATTGCGGCGGGTGATTACGACATATTTGCCGAGATGCGGCGCCCGGAACGCGCTGGGCCGGTTGCCGCCCTCGTGACCCGGCACGGGGATTTCCTCGCCCCAGTGCAAGCCATCCGGTGAGAACGCCACGAATGCACCCCTACTCGCCGAGAAAAACATCTTGTAGCGTCTCGCCGGATCCGAGTCTCGGTCATCCTTGTAAACGCCCGCGACCCCGCGGCGGCGCGTGACGATGTTGTTCTCTTTGCCGCCCTCGTACTCCGCGAGACCCAAATTCGGTTTCTCCCAATGGATGCCGTCCTTCGAGACTGCGTAGCAAAGCCCAATCTCCCGATCCGTCGGTTTCACATCGTTGTACTTGATAAAATCGGGATGGCGGCGTTCCGGCGGCGTGCTGGTCACCCGCGCGTCGACGACAAACGGGTTATACCAGCACTTGTAGATTTTCTCGTCCTCGTCATAGATGACATCGGGATAAACGTTGTCGTAGCGAGGTTCCCACGCTTTTTCCTCGGTGAAGAGCGGGTTCTCCGGGCGCTTCCGCACTTCACCCGGCGTGAGTTTTGCCCCCTCGACGTCGGCGATGATTCGTGAATCCAGGACGAGGTAACGCGTTTCCTCCGCCATCTTCAAATCCTCCGGATGCGGCATCACGTAATTCAGAAGATTGTGTCGAGTTCAATCTGACAAATACCGCGACATTGTACCCATCTTTCGCTTCTAGGTCAACAATAATCTACTAAACTCAGGGGAATCGCCTCTAACTTTTCAGCGATAATCCGTAGGTTGGGTTGAACGGCACATCAAGAACGACCTGTCCACAGGATAACCGCGCCCGGATACCGATACCGCTAATAGCCCCCAAAATCGTAGTGAAACCCAACACTGCGACCATTGTATTTGGGAATCCGGCAGGTTTTATGTATCCATCTGGCTTGAGGTATGCGTGGACGGAAAATTTTCCCCATAGGGATCAAGTTAAGGGATTTCGTCTAGTATTGGTGTGTTCTCCGTAGCAAAACTCTTAACGTAGTCCCCATGGGGTGGGGAAGAAATCTCTATCGCCCCCCACACCGTAGGTGCGGTTTCCAACCGCACCGGCGCCTACGGAAACCAACGTCATTTAAGGCATTGAATCGGCGCAACATACGCCTTAAAACGCTTAACTTGATCCTTATGCTTGGACGGAAAATTTTCGCCCTTCCCGTCTTCCATCCTTCCAATCTTCCTTATGCCAAAAATCAGGGGCGATTCCCCTGCCGCTAACCTCGGGAGCAATCTCCCGGTCGCGAATCCTTTCGGAATCGGCAATCATCGGAGCGCCGACCTCCCCCAAGATTCGATCGCTTTGCGGTCGCGCCGAATTTGCTTGACAGAAAGGCGGAGAATGGGAGAAAATTAATAAGACTCAAGGACTTATCCGTTACTTATACTAATTCCGAATCTATACTGCGCGCTGTCAGAAATTGCGTCTTTTGTAGGAGCGATCTCCAGGTCGCGACATGCGTTCCCCGTAAGATCAAACGAGTGGATAGCGAGTGCGATAGAGATCCTCGCGGTTTCCAACCGCACCTACCGCCAGACGTTTGAAAACACGCAATTTTCACCAGCATGAAGTATAGCGATTCTCATTTTGGAACTAGGATTCTATGAAGCCAAGTTGCCTTTGAGATTTTCACTCCAAAGGATTGCCAGGTTGATAGTAGGACTATGTGGACTTGCGAAATCCGACGCATTTTAGCCCCAGCGGGGCGGCAGGTTTGTAGAAACGCGGAACCACCACCCTCCAAAGCCCCAGAGGGGCGACAGGTGGAAAATTGTGTTGAACACGTACCGAGAGAAAACCGTGTGACTCGCGCCCTAAAAGGCTTAACTTAATCTCTATGGGTGCGGTTTCCAACCGATCCTACCGCCAGACGCTTGAAAACACGCAATTTTCAGCCGCGTGAATAATAATTTGAATTCGTATTTGTTTCCCAAATTCGCGTTGCAATTTGTTTTTTTGGAACTTAAAAGCGTTATATGTGTGTAGTACAATTCATAATAATTGGGAGAGACCGCGCCAAAAAAATCTTCCGGCCCGTCGTTGTTCGGCTGATTCAAGGCAGTTTTTCCGGGCGAAGTTAACCCGTACAGAGGAGATCTTTTTGCGACTGTTAACATCCTGTTCACCTTAGCGCGGGCTGGAACCCGCATTATCACTGGATCGGACAAACTCGATCAGCGTGAACGCGCCCTCCGAAATCGGCTTTTTGTTCACCTTTTGTGCCTATTTTTCGAAGGCGTTTTTGACAAAAACGAGGTACAAAATCACGCCAACCGCCCTAAAAACGCGTGCCGCGTGAACATTTTGTTCACCTTTTGCAAGTGGTTTTTGCCGAAACCATCAAACGAGTGAATAGCGAGTGCGATAGAGATCCCATGGTGCGATGTATACTGTGCGCTGTCAGAAATTGCGTCTTTTCAAACGTCTGGCCGTAGGTGCGGTTTCCAACCGCACCGATATTTCAACTCTTGTAGGAGCGATCTCCAGGTCGCGACTTGCTGGTGCGATGTATACTGCGCGCTGTCAGAAATTGCGTCTTTTCAAACGTCTGGCCGTAGGTGCGGTTTCCAACCGCACCGATATTTCAACTCTTGTAGGAGCGATCTCCAGGTCGCGACTTGCTGGTGCGATGTATACTGTGCGCTGTCAGAAATTGCGTCTTTTCAAACGTCTGGCCGTAGGTGCGGTTTCCAACCGCACCGATATTTCAACTCTTGTAGGAGCGATCTCCAGGTCGCGACTTGCTGGTGCGATGTATACTGTGCGCTGTCGGAAATTGCGTCTTTTCAAACGTCTGGCCGTAGGTGCGGTTTCCAACCGCACCGATATTTCAACTCTTGTAGGAGCGATCTCCAGGTCGCGACTTGCTGGTGCGATGTAAGTTCCATTAGAAACAATCATTACTGGAAAAGAAAGCCCAATAATACCCAACGCTAAAGTATAGATGGAGGCGACGTAGCATGAAAATCAGGTTTGCGCAGTACGGCATTTCGCACGACCACGCCAGCGGCAAGGCGAAGACGCTGAAGGCAAACGACGATGTCGATTTCGTTGGCGTTTATGAACCGTCGGCGGAAGTTCGCGAAACGCTTGGCGCCAACGAAGCGTATCGGGGGGTTCACTGGTTCTCGTCCGCCGAAGAAATCTTGGACGATGAAAGCATCGTGGGGATCGCGGTGCAGGGACGCGTGTCCAAAAACCTCGAATATGCGCGGGCGGCAGTTGAACGCGGAAAGCACGTCTGGCTCGACAAGCCGGCGGGCGACGATCTGGAGGCGTTCCGAGCGGTTCTGGACATCGCACGAGAGAAGGGGTTATGTGTCCAACTCGGTTACATGTTCCGTTACAATGCGGGATTCCGATTTCTCCTTGATTGGGCAAATTCCGGGAGGTTAGGCGATATATTCTCTATTCGCGGACGCATTTCGACGCGACGCTCGGACGCCGCCTCGTGGCAGCGATGGGATTCTCGCGGCGAACGCGAGGGCGGCATCATGTTCATCCTCGCCTGTCACCTTATCGACATTATCGTCGCCATACTCGGGCGCCCCGAGCGCGCGAGGTTCTTCTCGCAGAACCTGGATTCCACGTTCCCCTGGTTCCGCGACAGCGCCGCGTCCGTCCTTGAATATCCGAACGCCATGGTCACGCTCGAGTCGACCGCGTCGGAAGTGTCGTCGGGGGCGTCGAGACGACTGGAGGTCTACGGGACGCGCGGCAGCGTGATACTTGAACCGCTGGAACCGCCGGCGTTGCGGTTGTGCCTTGACGAAGACCGGGATGGCTATGCCGAAGGTTGGCAGCGGGTGGAAGTGGAGCACCGGCCGCGCTATATCGACAGCCTCCGCGCGCTTGTCGCGGACATCCGCGGCGAGAAGTCCCCCGACCGATCGCTGGACCACGAATTCACCGTACAGGAAACCGTGCTCCGTGCAGCCGGATTGCTATGAGCCCCGGCGATCAGAAATTGATTCGCAAATTTCACGATTTTTGGAAATGCCCCATTATCCGTAACATAGATTTGATGGAGACGACACCGAATGAAAATCAGGTTAGCGCAATACGGCATCGCGCATGGCCACGCCACCGGTAAGGCGGAAGTGATGAAAGCGAACGAAGATGTGGATTTCGCGGGCGTCTACGAACCGTGCGCGGAAATCCGCGAAGCGCTCGGCGCTCACGAAGCGTATGAAGGCGTTCACTGGTTCTCCTCGGCGGAGGAGATGTTGGACGATGAGGGCATTGCGGGCATCGCGGCAGAGGGACGGGTGTCGCATAATCTCGATTTTGCGCGGGCGGCGCTGGAGCGAGGAAAGCACGTCTGGCTCGACAAACCGGCCGGCGATGATTTGGAGGCGTTCCGTGTGGTCTTGGACATTGCGCGCGAGAAGGGGCTGTGCGTCCAACTCGGCTACATGTTCCGTTACAACGCGGGATTTCAATTTCTGCTTGACTGGGCAAATTCTGGAAAATTGGGCGATATATTTTCAATCCGCGGACGCATCTCTTCAAGCCGCTCGGACCCCGAATCGTGGAAACTGAAGGATTCGCGCGGCGAGCGCGAAGGCGGTATCATGTTCATCCTCGCTTGTCACCTTATAGACATTGTCGTTGCCATACTCGGACGCCCCGAACGCGTGGAATTCTTCTCGCAGAACTTGGACCATGCCGTCCCTTGGTACCGTGACAACACCACATCTGTCTTCGAATACCCGGACGCCTTGGTAACCATCGAGTCGACCGCGTCGGAAGTTGCGACGAAAGAATCGAGACGCTTCGAGGTCTACGGAACCCGCGGCAGCGTGATAATCGAACCTCTGGAACCGCCGGCGTTGCGGCTCTGCCTTGACGAAGATCGGGATGGTTATGCCGAAGGTTGGCAAACGGTGGAAGTGGAGAATCGGCCGCGTTATGTCGAAAGTCTACGAGCGTTTGTGGCGGACATCCGCGGCGAGAAGTCCCCCGACCGATCGCTGGACCACGAATTTAGCGTGCAGGAAACCGTCCTCCGCGCCGCCGAACTGCTATGAACCACAGCCATCGCCTGTTGCCACGTATACTAATCCTTAATCTATAAGTTACAAGAACCGGCGGTTTGTAGTTGCCCGATTCATCGGGCGTTTGTATACTTTGCGTTGCCGAGAATTGCGTGTTTTCAAGCATCTGGTCCGTAGGTGCGGTTTCCAACCGCACCTACCGGGAACACACGTCTCGACCTGGAGATCGCTCCTACAAAAGACGCAATTTCTGACAGCGCGGAGTATAGTTGCTCAATTCATTGAGCGCCTCCGATTGATTGTAACATTTAGATTTTGAATCCGTATCAGAATCAAGATGGAGGCAATACCGAATGAGAATCAGGTTTGCACAGTTCGGCATCTCGCACGACCACGCTCCCAGCAAAGCGCGCACGCTGAAAGCAAACGAGGATGTCGATTTTGTGGGTATTTATGAACCGTCCGCGCAAGTTCGAGAAACACTCGGCGCCAACGAAGTGTATGAGGGCGTTCACTGGTTGTCTTCCGCGGAGGAGGTATTGGAAGACGAGACCATCGTGGGGGTCGCGGCGCAGGGACGTGTGTCGCAAAACCTCGATTTTGCGCGGGCGGCAGTCGAGCGTGGAAAGCACGTCTGGCTCGACAAGCCGGCAGGCGATGATCTGGAGGCGTTTCGGGCGGTGCTGGACATTGCGCGCGAGAAGAGGTTGTGCGTCCAGCTCGGCTACATGTTCCGCTATAACGCAGGATTCCGGTTCGTGCTTGATTGGGCGAATTCCGGGAAACTTGGCGACATATTCTCCGTTCGCGGACGTATCTCCACGCGCCGCTCCGATGAAGAGTTGTGGGCGCGGTGGGATTCCCGCGGCGAACACGAAGGCGGCATCATGTTCATTCTCGCGCCCCATCTTATCGATATTATCGTGGCGCTACTGGGGCGCCCCGAACGCGTGACATCTTTCTCGCAGAACTTGGACGGCGCCTTCCCCTGGGCGCAAGATAACACGGCTGCCGTCTTTGAATATCCGGACGCAATGGCGACCATCGAGTCTGCCGCGGCGGAGGTGTCGTCCGGTGAATCGAGGCGTTTGGAGGTCTACGGAACTCGCGGCAGCGCGATACTTGGACCGCTGGACCCGCCGGCCCTGCGACTGTGCCTTGATGAAGATCGTGACGGCTATGCGGAAGGCTGGCAAAGAGTAGTGGTAGAATCGCGACCGTCCCATATCGGCGATCTCAAGGCGCTCGTCGCCGACATCCGCGGCGAGAAATCGCCCGACCGTTCGCTCGACCACGAATTTACCGTGCAGGAGACGGTGCTCCGCGCCGCCGGACTGCTATAAGACTTGCGCAGCCATCGGAGGTCGTGATCGGGCGATTGCCTAACCCTTCACGGCGCCTTTGGTGTTCAATGTGTAAGTCCCATAATTGAAAACCCCGACACGAAGAAAAGCAAAACGAGAAAGGAATGTTACCATGACATACATAAGACTATCTTTGAGCCTACTCTTCATCGTTCTAATGGTATGCCCGATAGCGCTGGCGCAACCACCCGTATTGTTCTTCGACGCCAACACCCAGCATGACGACGATGAGGCGTGGACAAACATCGGATCCGCTGGCGGCGCGGTACCGCAAACCGACGACCATCCCGCACTTGAAGAGGGCGCGGTGGAGGTTGCCGGCATGTCTTTCTTCACGAAGTATTACACGGTGCCCGAGTCCAACGCGGTGTTCGCCAACGACGAACCCCTTGACGATGCCCCCGAGGTTTTCCTCGAAAACTGGACGTGGAGCGCCTTGGTGAGAATCAACGGCAGCCGGTTTCCGGGCGGGGCGGAGGAACATCACATGTACGGCATCCACTCCGACGCCCCGGAAGAAAATCAGACCATGCGCGTGATGTTGCCCTTTGACGAGGGCGATTGGGGATGGATTGACAACATCAATATCATGCAGACCGCTATCGGCGTTCGCGAGGATCACGAGTCCATTGCGGATACCGGTTTGGATCTCGGTCAAGGCGTGTGGCGGTTTATGCACATCAGTTTTGAAAGCGGGATAGCGGTGACGTTTTACCTTGATGGCGAAGAAACGGGTGAAGTGCCGTCCGAGGTGACGTTTGACCCCAAACACCCGATGAATCTGCATGCCCTATTTGCCAATAGCGCCGGCGAACAGATTCAAGCGTGCAACTGCTCGGCGGTCAACTTCAAGCTGTGGGACCGCTGGCTTAGCGAGGACGAAATCAAAGCCGACATCGATCAAACGGTTGGGGGCGCCTCCGTAGAGTTAATTGACAAACTCGCTACAACCTGGGGGCAGATAAAGCATTCCCGATAGCCTCATTCGCGGCAATTGACGGAGGCGAAGAAACCGAGTTTTTTCCCGAAAACTCGGTTTCTCGGTTGAATTGTCACGGAACGCCACCGCGTCGGCTTAGTATACTCCGCGCTGTCAGAAATTGCGTCTTTTGTAGGAGCGATCTCCAGGTCGCGACGTGTGTTCCCGGTAGGTGCGGTTGGAAACCGCACCTACGGACCAGATGCTTGAAAACACGCAATTCTCGGCAGCGCAAAGTATAACATCAAATTCGCCATGGATTCCGTTACTTCGTAGCGCCCCATTATCCCGCGTCGGTATATTCTTTCCACAAGTAACATTCAACTCGTGTCGGCGTAAATTTCCTCGATCCAGCGGATCGACATGTGGATAGAATGCGATGCGTTCTAATTCCCGCGCTCCAGCGGAGCGCAATGTGGAGAATGTTCTACAACTCCGTAGGCGGGGATCAAACGAGTGAATAGCGAGTAGGATTTTCTATCGCACTCATTATCCATTCGCTTGATCGATAGAGATCCTATCTTGCCCCGCTTGCCATTGCCCGAGTGTTACTGGTCGACTGGCAAACCCGCTTAATTTTCTGAACCGTCACACCGGCAATTAGGCGCAAGGAGAGAGTGCTGCAATGGAATGGATACTCGTTGGCGGGCTAGTCTTCCTAGCCTACGTCTTAAAGCCTGAAAGGACATTGAAGGCGCTTGAGCGCGTAAGTGTTTTCGCGTTTGTGGTCTTTTTAGCGGTTATGGTTGCTTATTTTCTCGCATCTGTTGTTTCATTATGGTGAAAATCGTTTCCGATATTCGTCCCATAGAAATCCCATTCGTTACTCTTCCCGCTTTCGTCTCTATTCGAATGCCCCTCACGTTTCACATGCCGTTCCGCCCTTCCAATCTTCCTCTCTTCCACCCTTCCTCGTTCGCAGCGCGTAGATTGGGATAAACCCATATCCCTACGAAACCGCCAATGTTCACGTGTCGGTTTCTTGGGTTTTCAAATCTCCGTGCTTGTACATGTACAGGCTGGCAATGCTGCGGTACGGTTTCCATTTCTGCGCCACTTTCTCGGCGCCTTCAAGGTCGTTGACATCCAAACCGTAAAGAGAGGACATGGATTTCCGAAGCGCCAGATCGGTCACGGGAAACACGTCAAGTCTGGCAAGACCAAAAAGCAGATACATATCCACTGTCCAATCGCCTATGCCTTTCACCTCCTTGAGGAGGCGTCGGATAGCGCTATCGTCTTTCTCATGGAGTGTCGAGATTGGGAGTTGTCGGGTGTCGATCTTGCGCGCCAAATCCATCAAATACCCGTACTTCTGATTCGATATGCCCGCGTCAAGCGCCTCCTGCTTCGGCAGGGACAGGAGCTGTTCTGGCGTGGGATCGCCGGAGTTAAAAAGTTCGTGAAAGCGAGAAATGATCGCATTCGCCGAGTATTTTGAAAGTTGTTGTCGGATAATGGCATCGCACAAGAATTCAAAGGTGGAGCGCTGAGGAACCAGGGTGCACGGGCCAACAATATCAATGACCTCGGCGAGTTTCTGGTCCTTCAGTCGCAGCTGTTCGCAGATGAATTCAATATTGACGGATTGGGACATAATGGATTTTCGTTTGGCTGGGTTCTATCTCTGATTTTATCCGCTTAACTGGCTAACCGACAACGCCCCATCACCAAAAATACGCGAGTACGTAAACCCGGCGCTAGACTTCGTCTCCGCGGGCATGTAGCAGACGCTAAACGCCCGACGCGGCACATCGGTGGAATTTACCGCGGAGCTGTGAAACAACCAATTGTGCAGCAGCACGACCTCGCCCGCTTCCAACTCCAGCGGAATCGACTCGGACTCGGCTACAATCTTCTCCGCCCGGGCATGGCGTTCGTCACTTCGAGTCAGGGGGGCAGGGTTACGATGAGAGTTCGGAATAATCCGGACACATCCGTTTTCTAGCGTCGCCGGGTCAAGCGCCGTATAGATGGTAAGTAACGGTTCTTGGTCAAGATACGTCCATCGGTCTTGATGCCAGTCCAGATGAGTGCCTTCGCGTGCCGGTTTGTTCATAAACATCGCCCGAAAGCAGGTGATGGAGGTGTCTTCACCGTAAACCTTCGCGCACGCCTCGCGAAAAACCGGCTTTTGCATGTATGAAAGGAAGAGCGGATCGAACTCTAGCGACTGAATCTTTCGATACGACAGCGTCGCCCCTTTGTGACCGTCAGTTTGAGGCCCCGGCCCCTCCGTGCCCGGTTCACGGTCGAGTTGCATCAGCATCCGATCATAGTCCAACGGCGCTTTGCCGAGCATGATATCATCTATCCGGCTTTGAAGCGCTGAAAGTTCCTCATCAGTCGCCACTCGACCGATTCGGACATACCCGTTTTCCCGGAAATGTTTCCATTGTGCGTCCGATATGTAGTTTTCCATAGCTAATCTCCCCTACAATTTAGATAGAACCAAACAGTATTATCGCAAACTCTCGCCCGGCGAAGTGGTCCACGCCACCTGCTCCGCTTCTCCATCGTAGACCGGTATCAATTCTCCCGTGACATCCCGCGTCTGTTCGACCCACCGGCGCCAATCCTCTTGTTCCGTAATGTGAGCGACAATCAACCGCTTGACATCCTCGGGCAACTCGTCATAGCTGAGCCAATACCAAATAGTGAGCGCCGTGCGCCGCTGGTTACTCTGATTGGCGTGCGCGGCGTGCATCATCCGAGAGTCGCCGATGACGACATCTCCCGCTTTGACCGGCAAATCAACCTCACCCTCGGCGTGTTGGAATGCGGCGTGGCGCAAATTGGAGGCGTTGCTCACGCCATCGTTGTCCCTCGGCCTCAGATCGTGCAGCGCGTGGCGTTTCAGGTGAGAGCCGGGTACCACGCGCAGGCACCCGTTGCGGCGGTTCGTGTCCACCAAGTAGTACATCATGAAATACTGCTGCGGTTGATTAGTGTAACTGATGGGATGATCCCATAACACGCCATCCTGATGCCAGAAAAGCGGTGGCGCATGCGGCGGCTTGCTGATTACGAATCCGCTCCACACTTTGGGACAATCGAATCCGAGTTCGGCGAGAACCGCCATGGCGCGCGGATAAGCGATGAGTTCGGAGAAAGCGGGGTGAGGATACCGCCAGTAGGGTATGATACAGCCGTGTGCGCGGTACCGATCAAAGTGAGCCGGATCCTCCTGCGCGATGGTCCACTCGCTCATGGCGTTCAGCTTCGCCACCATCTCCGGCGCCAGCACGTTCTCGAAGATGCAGTAGCCTTCACGAATGAGTTGCTGGCGTTTCTCTTTAGCGGTGATCGGCATGAACCCCTCTCCTTTTCACTTTCGTATTTGGCATCAGTTTCCCCTCTTCTCATTATTCTTCCATCCTCCCCCTGCCGGCCGCTTCTCCGGCGCCATTGTCTGGAGCACAGAAGATTTCTATCGCACTCGTTGTTTGCTCGCTCGGTCACTCCTATCAGAACTACGTTTCTTCCGTCTTTCCAATCTTCCACGCTTCCATCCTTCCCTAAACGGGCTTCTTGTCCACTATATTCATCGGGCTATTAACAAATGATAATCCCACAGCTTGCGAGACAACTACTTTGGCATTTCCGGCGGGATGACCACATCGGGCCAAGTATCTTCGGTGCGCTCGCACCAGTCGCGCAGCCCCTCCCTCAGCGATGTCAGCGCGTCGGAAACCGCCGGATCGTCGATCAGATTGCGGCATTCATGCGGGTCGTCGGCGAGGTGGTAGAGTTCGTGATCACCGTGATACGACTCCACGTATTTCCACTCCTCGGTTCGCCACATACGCAGGGGCGCAATCGGGTTTGTCCAGTTGCAGGAGTGAAACTCCGTGACCACGCCTGCACGCTTTCCGTCAATCCGGTTTGAATCGGGCGTCTCCTCAATTTGCGGGCGCAGCGACATCCCATCCAAACCGGTGGGGATGTCCGCGCCGCACCAGTCGAGAATCGTTGGCATCAGATCGATGTGCGAGACAAGGCTCGAGTCCACGTCCTCCGAACCGGTGCCTCCGGGCGGCACGATGAGCAGCGGTATGCGCGCCAAGTCGTCAAACACCGCCGCCCCCTTCAGCAGCATGTTGTGATTGCCCATCATCTCGCCGTGATCGGAGGTAAAGATGACGAGGGTATCATCAAGTTGTCCGGTGTCTATGAGCGAGGCAACCAATCTGCCCACGAGGTGATCGCAGAAACTCACCTGACCAAAATAGGCAGCCACAATCTCACGCATCTCCGACTCGATGAGTCCCATTTCGTTTATCTTTTGGAGTTGATTGTTCTGACGTATTTTGGTGTGCGGGTGGAACGATACATCGGCAAAGGTCGGCGGCAGCGGCATGTCTTCGGGCTTGTACATGGCGTCAAAGGGGCGCGGCGAGACGAATGGCGAGTGCGGCTCGTGCGTGCTGTAGACCAGCATGAAGGGATCTTCACTGTGCTGTTGCCCCTGAATGAACGACGTGGCTCGATCGCACATGAGCGTCGCCGGATGATCCGCAAGAGGCATCACGCTTGGCCCGACCCGCGTCTTATTGTTAAACGTCGCCGGATTCGGCTCGGTGCCTTGCTGTCTGCCGGTCAGTTCAATGCCAATGGCGCGTGCGCGCATAATCGCTTCGTTTTCTTCAGGAGTTTCCGTATCGAAATCGAAATGACTGGCAACGTAGTCGCCGAATCCCCGCCGGTCATTGCCGGTGCCGAGGTGCCATTTCCCGGTATATCCGCACGTGTAACCCTCCGGTTTCAGATAATCGGCGATTAGCTTGACATCCGTGCCGAGATGCATCTGATCGCAGCCGGGGCGAGGTTGATGATTCGCTACCATGCCGTGCTGATGCGGATACAACCCCGACAACAGAGAAGCTCTGGCGGGCGAGCAGATTGGCGTGGCGCAGAATGCGTGCGTGAAACGGACGCCGCGCTCGGAAAGCCAATCGATATGCGGCGTTTCAATAGCATCCTGTCCGCCGCAGTGAAGCGTATCGTAACGCTGCTGATCAGTGATGATAAGAAGTACGTTCGGTCTTTTTGGCATCTTTTCCTCGGATTAGATATTTTGGCATAAATCAATACAAATCGGCGCTTCTGCCGCAACCAGAAGGTGTGGGGAATAACGTGGGATCTCTATCGATCAAGCGAATGAATAATGAGTAGGACTTGCTATCAGGATTTGCTATCGCACTCGTTATCCACTCGTTTGATCCTTCCTTATTCAGTCAGTTGATCGATAGAAAATCCTACTCGCTATCCACTCGTTTAATCGTTATTTCCTACTGAGGATTGTGAAATCACGATTTCGCCCACTCCTGCTCCAAGAATCGGTCAAGCGCCCCCTCCGGCAGCGGTTCACTCACCGCGCGCGCGTTCAGCTCCAACTGCTCGATGTTCAGACTGCCGATGGGGTTGCCGTGGATGCGTTCCTCCCGCAAGCAAAAGCCTAGCGCCATCGCCAACAGACTGTAACCGTTGTCGATGCACCACTGACGCATTTTGATTGCCCGATCAACCTCCGAATTGCTTCGGTCGCGTCCGGAGAGATCTATCCCCGTCAGCAGCCCCCGTTTTATCGACCACCCGTTAAGCACGCCGATGTCTCGTTCGGCGGCGGTGGGCAGGATGTCATCCGCGGCGGTCGTGCCGAACAGATTGTAGTCGTCGAACGTGAGCAATACGTCCACCTCGCCCGTCTCTATTGTCGTGAGATGGAAATCGTGCGGATTCATGGCGTATCCGATGTTGCGAACGACACCGCGGGATTTCAACTTCTTCAGGCATTCAAACGTCCCACCCTTTGCCAACGTGGGTTCGATTTCGACCGGGTCGTGGATAAACATGGCGTCGAAATGGTCGGTTCCCGTGAACTCCAACTGTTTCTCGATATTTGCCATGGCGTAGTCGGAGGAATAGTCGGGGTCATTTGAATTGCGCTTGAAATCCGTTCCGTTCCACTCGTACGTGAGGTGGCAGCAGATGCGCGCGCTCAGGATAATCTCGTCACGCTTGATGGCGCCGCTCTTGAGCGCGACGCCGACCTTGCGCTGCGAGTCGCCGTAGCAGAGCGAGGTATCGAAGTGATTGATGCCGATATCTATCGAATGCCGCATGAGCTCGCACGCTTCATCGTCAGTGACATGGCCGAAGTTGTTGCCGAATCCCTGTGTGCCAAATGGAATGACCGGAATTGAGATTTCGCTTTTGCCCCACCTGCGTCTGGGGACATTGAATGTTTGACTCACGAGATGATTCCTTTCTTAGCGTAAAACTTGTTTGATTATACCTTGATTCCGCTACGGAGAATTGAGGGGACCGTCTAAGCAAATCTTTCATTGTGTCACTTCTATGCTACTTAGCCCAGAGGTTCGCAATCCGAGAGAATACAGCGACATGTAAACCCTTTCGTGACTAATACATTTGGCTCTTCAGAGTTAAGTGTGGAAAAGGAGTTATCTATAGAAATGCCGCAATGACTCGGATTCGGAAATTCTCAAAGTTGCGAAAACCAAAAGCCCGGCGCTTGATGAGTTTGATTTTGTTATTGATGCCTTCAACCACGCCACTAGTCGTGCGGTTACAAAAGTAATTGGCAATTCGGTGTATCCAGTTTGCCAGTGTTCTACGGAATTGCGGAAACAACCCCGCTTTCTCAGCGATGTGGCTCCACTTCCGCAGACGCTTAATCGCCTTTTCTTTGGTGGACTTACACTCAAAGATATGTCGCAAACACTCCTTAAGTCGATGAGCCGTCTTGACCAAAGGAGACACTTGATATACGCGCTCAAGCGCCGCTTGCTGCTTATCGGTTAAGTCTTGCCGATTCTTTAACAGTGCATAGTGAACACCTTTCAGCACTTGAGGGTGCACCTTCTTTTGCTGATTTTTCAACTGCTTGAGTTCGCGGTTGACTGCCTGCATCACATGGAACCGGTCGGCAGTAATCACCGCGTGGGGTAATAGTTCGGCACAGACCGAATCATAGGGATGCCACATGTCAATGGCGACTTCTTGAATTTGTGCACGCTCAATAGGTGATAATTGTTCAAGTCGTGCCCGAAGTTTCTCTTGGGTTCTCGATTTGAGCACATCAACAATTTCTTTTGTGTCTAGGTTGGTCAGAATCAAGGCAAAGTCCCCTCTTCCCTTGCGCAACGCAATTTCGTCAATACCTAAACGTTTGAGGTCGGCAAAGGGAGTTGAGGGGATACGGCAATTCGCCTCGTGGAGGAAGATGCTTTCAATCTGGTCATAAGTCAGTCCTTCAACGCGGCGTACTGCACTGATGTTGTTCTCTCGAACTTGAAGGAATATCCAATGTTGGTAACGACCGGTGTAATCGCGTCGATTGTCGACAAAGCCTAGAGATTCAGAGAACACCCGACCACAGTCGTCACAGAAGAATCGACGCCTGACAAAGCGAAGATAAGTCGGTTTGCCACTGATAGGAAGGTCACGAACTGTGCGGGGGTGTCTTTCGTGCAGCGCTTTTGAGGATTTGTCACAGTGTGGGCATGCTGCTGTCTGAGATGTAGATTCAATGTCCAGTGTGATTGTATCCGTCTCAATCTCGGCAGAAACCACGTGGTAATTAGGAATGTCGAGCAGTTGTGTTAAAAGTGTGTACATTGGAACCTCCAGAGTTATATCGCATAGTATTCAAATCAACTTGAACTCATAGATAAAACGCATGGACCTATAGCAAGTTTCATTCCCACACTTAACCCTGAAGAACCATACATTTTTTGCGCAATGCAGGATAGTATGGTATAATATCCTCAGATGTTGGCGCTGGTATTGCCATACATACGCCATGTTAGATCCAAACTGAGGAAGTCAATCACTCCTGGAGGACAAATTATGTTAAACGCAAAAAAACAGCCCGCATTGGACGAAGATAGGAAAAAATTTCCTACACCCACCGCTATGATTGCCAAAGACGCCAAAGACGCCGAAGAATGGGCGGCTACGAATGAGTTACTTGACGACCCCGATTTTGTTGCAGATTTTGAAGCTGCGAAGAAAGATGTAGAGGAAGGCAATACCTTCCGTTGGGAAGACATCAAAAGAGATGTATAGTATAGAGTTTTCTGCCCGAGCCAAAAAACAGTACGCATCGCTCGACAGAAATATGTGTCGCAGAATAAATGATGCAATTGCCCAACTTACCGCAAACCCTTTTAAACATAGTATTAAACTGCACGGTAAGTTAGAAGGTTATTATCGTTATCGCGTCGGCAGTTTTCGGATAATATATAGCCTAGATACCGATAAACGTGCCTGCATGATTTACAACATCATTCATCGGAGCAAGGCATATAATAACCCGTAGTTTCTCCTTTTCAGTTAACGCCCCGCTTGACATTGCCGGAACACCCCCGCCTTATAACTACTCTGTTTGATTTATAAAGCCTTGCTTGGATAGCTTACTACTTGGCTAACACATTCAGACCCATAATCGGTTTTTTGTCATTAGCTCCCGATCGTCGATTTCAGTGTTGATGACTTCTTGCGGCTCGGACCATGTCTCCAAATCGCTTGAACTCATGACCATGAGGCGGCCGTCGTCCGATTTATGGGAGTGGCCGTTTCTGAAGGCTACCCAGTATTTGCCCTTCCAACGCACCATGGAGGTAAACGCGTTGTGCCTGCCGTCGCGGTAAATAACATCGTTAGATAGAAGTTGCAATTCTGATTCTCCTTTGCTAGATATCGTATCGGATACCCAGCTTAATACTTCGCTCCGGCGCCTCGTCAATTTCGCGGTACGCTTCGGCCGACTCCTCGAACGATACGACGGGATGAACCAATCCCTCCACCGAAAGCCGCCCCTCCCGCAGCAGCCTAAACGCCTCCTGATGAATGCGTTTGGAATCCCACAGCGGATGGTCTCGCAGAGGCTGGCTCACATCGCGGCTGGAGATAATCGTGAGCCGATTTCGGTGCCATTCGCCTTCAAGACTTAGCCCATGAGAATCGCCGGTATAGTAAGCCGAAGACACAATCGTCCCGCCATAGCCGGCGGCGCGCAATGCATCGTTCAAAGCGGCATAGTTTCCGCTTGTTTCCAACGCCACGTCCACTCCGAGTTTGTCCGTCTGATCTTTGATGATCAATCCCGCGTCCTGAGCCGCCGGATTAACGACGAGATCGGCGCCGTGCTTGTTGGCAATTTCACAGCGGATTGGAATCGGATCGGTTGCGACAATCCAGCGTGCGCCTTGAATCCGTGCAAGCTGCAGCGCCATCTGCCCGATAGCGCCGAGTCCGTGCACGGAAACGCGATCGCCGATGCGCAGTTTGCTCTCTCGGACGGCGCCGAGCGCGACGCCGGCCGGATCCGAATAGACGATGGCTTCGGGCGCCATGCCATCGGGCGCTTTCTTCAATCTTTGCGCCTCAACCGTATGGGTTTCACGAATCGGCAGGTATCCGAATACGCGGTCCCCTACCTCGAAATCGCTCACCTCTGCGCCGACTTCGACGATTTTCCCCACCGTCATATTTCCCAATTTCATCGGAAACGTCGGGGATTGAGGCGAGCCGGCATGGATGCGCCGCGCCTTATCGAAAGGCTTTGCATAGTCTTTGGTGTCCGCCCGATAGGTGCGGAGGTCGCTCCCGTGTTTGGGCGCCGAGAAGAGGCTTCTTACCCTGACCTCTCCGGGCTTGAGTTTTGGCTCCTCATACTCGCGGAGCGCCGGGTTGCGTAACGAGATAGCAACAAGTTCTCTTGGCATATTGAAATTCCTTGATGACGTTTTTCAGAGCTGAATTCGAGCACGTTTATTGCTTGGTCTGTGGATTGGGAGAGAGTTTCTTCAACCTCCCCCAGATTGTGATTTTGTTGGAAGCGGGAGACACAGCTAAGCTAACCGGGCCAAAGTCGGGGTAATGTTCGTTCCCGTCGTGGTCACCGCTAAGTTGCTTCAGAAATTTTCCATGAGCGGTCATCAAGCGAATCTTTGCCGGGGGGTTCCAAATAATATTAGGGGACCATACATAGGCTATCAGCCGTCCATCAGGAGACCATGTAGGGTCCATATGATGCTCTTTATGGCGCGTGAGCCTCACCCGATTTCTACCATCCACCCCTATCACATAGATCTGAAAGGTTCTTTCCTGCAGCAACGCCATGTATGCAATTCGTTTCCCGTCGGGAGACCATGCCGGCGTACCCTTAATCGCTGTTTCGTCCGTCACTCTTTTGAGCCCGATTCCATCAACGCCTATCACGAAAACGTGATCCTTCCAATCTCTCCCGGACACGAATGCAATCCGACGACCATCGGGCGACCATGACGGTTCCTGCCCGTCGGTTAGCTTGAAGGCGTTGTTTCCGTCCGCATCCATCACGGAGATACGAGGATTCTCCGATTTCCACCAATTCTGTCCATCATATGACGTGAATGCTATTTTCCGCCCATCAGGAGACCAGTCTAGATCCCCCTTCCTCCGCGGTCCATCTGTAAGTTTAATCGCGCCCTTTCCATGGGCATCCATCACGTAGATTTCATAGAATCCACGGTCCCGGTTGGAAACAAATGCAATCTTCGTCCGGTCGGGCGACCATGTCGGATGGACGTCGCCTGCGTTCTTGTCTGTCAGTCTTTCTTGGTTGCCCCCATCGGCATCCATTACAAAAATGTCGGCATTGCGATGTCTCGTGGAGGTAAAAACTATCCGTGAGTTCGGCGCGGAATGTCCTTCTCCCAACAACATGTCTACACTCGTCAGACAGACACACAGACCTGCTAACAGTAACCATCTTGGCATCAGATAGTATCGCATTTTTTCCTCCTTGGTTGTGGATAAAATGAGCAATAAAGTAACCGGCTTTGAGCGGGGGCACGGGTGCTGTTAAGGCACCCCCAATCATTGAGTGACACCCTTGACGTTGGCGAGGTTTGCAAAGCCCCACACTATTGTCTTGCTCCCAATTGTCAAGATTCGTAGTTCCTAAGGTAAACGCAAACTATCGGAGGTCGGGCGAGAGTTTCTTCAACCTGCCCCAAATTGTGATTTTGTTGGCAGCGGGGGACACCGCTAGTCCTACCGGGTTAAAATCAGGCTCAAAATCATGCGTATCATGGCCATCGCTAATTTGCTTAAGATATTTTCCGTCAGCGGTCATCAAGTGAATCGTTGGGTTGGTGCGAAAATCATCTTTTGACGTTACATACGCAATCGTCCGTCCATCGGGAGACCATGCGGGCTCGGAATGATGCTCTTGATTGTGCGTAAGCCTTGTGCGATTTTTACCGTCAGTATCCACCACATAGATGTGATCGAATCTTCCGTGCCACCCATAGTATGCAATCCGTTCCCCGTCAGGAGACCATGCGGGCCTGTATTTAGGCTCTAAATCGCGCGTCACCCTTTTAAGCCCCTGTCCGTCGGCGCCTATGATGTAAATTTCATTGCCCCCCTGTCTCGAGGATACGAATGCAATCTGTTGCCCATCGGGAGACCATGATGGCTCCATCGCGTGGTCTTCATGCCTCATACGATTATTTCCATCAGCATCCATTACGGCGATATGAGGCTCCAAATTTTCTTTGTCCGGGAGGACAGTGAATGCGATTTTTTGCCCATCGGGAGACCAGTCCGGATTCTTCTCCGATTGTTCATCTGTCAGTCTAATCGGGTTCTTTCCATCGGCGTCCATTACGAAGATTTTAAATCCGTTGCCGATTCGGGTGGAAACGAATGCAATCTTCTTCCCGTCGGGAGACCAATCCGGATCGAAGTCATACGTTGGATGGTTTGTCAGTCTTACTTGATTTCGTCCATCGGCAAACATTACATAGACTTCATTGGTGCCATCTCGCCCGGATGTAAAGACAATTTGACCTATGTTGAAGGCGAGCCCGTTTCTCGACCACAGTTCCCCACTCGTCAGACAGACGCACAGCGCCGAAAACAGTAGACACTTAAGTATCGTTTTGAATCGCATTTTCTCGTCGTTGCCTAAAATCGCCGACATTCGGGCGAAACCGAACACTTCATCCCACACGATCCGCGATAATCAATTCATTTGACACGGTTTCCAATAACTGCTATCATTATATCAAAGATTGTCTGAATCTACAAGAATCATCTTGACGAACGCGCAATATGTGTTAGCAACTGCTCAAAAACCCAAAGCAATATGGAAAAAGAAACAGGCATAGAGAAGTTTTTCGATGCTCCAATCGAACATTTCCCCGACCGCAGCGCGCGATGGCTTTTTGAAGACGTTGAGAATGTTCGAGGGCTGATTGAACTTTTTTCAGGAAAGTTGGCGGATCAGATTGAGTTTAGCCAAGTCACGGAAGTCGGTAGGAGTTTCATTCAGGACGATCTTAGCGAACTAGAGTCAGACATTGTGTATCGCGCTCCGTTCCGCGACGATCCGAAAACGAACTCCTTACTCATCTACATTCTCATTGAGCATCAATCCACTGTCGATCCGACAATGGCATTTCGAGCGTGGTTCTACATGACACAGATTTGGGATTCCCAGCGTCGCGAATGGGAATTGAATAATGTTCCCAAGAGTCAAAGGCGCTTTCGTCCAATTATCCCGATTGTGTTCTACACCGGGGACGAGGAATGGAAGGCTCCGCTGAACCTTGAGGGAATAATGGACACATCCGAAGCGCTTTCGGAGTTTGTTCCCAAGTTCAAGATACTGTTCCTCGGTGTGAAACAGACCGAGGAAGCGAAACTAGTGGAAAACGACCACCTATTCGGTTGGTTGCTAACCGTCTTGCAGAGGGAACATGCCAACAAGGAAGAGCTGACGACAGCATTGAATGACGCGATGTCTCGAATTAACGACTTGGATCCCGAACAATCATATCAGAGGCGTCGCGCGATTCATTATCTTCTACTGCTAATCTTGCACCGCCGTCCCTACATAGAGCACGAGGAATTGAAGAGGGTCGTGGTGCAACGTATCTTAGATCCCGCAGACAAAGAGGAGGCACGCAACATGGCACTGACAATGGCAGACCATCTCATTCAACGAGGCAAAACGCAAGGTATTGAACAAGGCATCGAACAAGGTATCGAACAAGGTATTGAGCAAGGTATCGAACGGGGTATCGAACAAGGGCTCAAGCAAGGTATCGAACAGGGGGAAACGGGAGCAAAACGCGCGGCAATCCTTAAACTGTTACGGTTGCGGTTTGACGGAGTTCCCGACTCGCTCGCCAACGAAATCTCCTCAATAGATGATTTCTCCCTTCTCGACTCGCTCTTTGAGAAAGCCGTGACCGCTTCGACACTTGATGAGATGGACTTGCAAAACCACAATGGATCAAATGCTGTTTGATGTTCCGGATTAACGCCTTAAATCCCGGACAAGCATATCAGAGACGTCGCGCGATTTATTTTCTTCTACTGCTAATCTTGCGCCGCCGCCACTACATAGAGCACGAGGAATTGAAGAGGGTCGTGGTGCGACGCATCCTAGATCTCGCAGACAGAGAGGAGGTAAACAGCATGGCACAGTCAATGGCCGAACATCTCATTCAACGAGGCAAAATGCAAGGTATTGAACAGGGTATCAAGCAAGGTATTGAGCAAGGTGTCAAGCTGGGCATTGAGCGAGGTATCAAGCTGGGCATTGAACAGGGGCTCAAGCAAGGTCGCGAGCAGTGGGAAACGGGAGCAAAACGAGCGGCAATCCTTAAACTGTTGCGGTTGCGGTTTGACGGAGTTCCCGACTCGCTCGCCAACGAAATCTCCTCAATAGATGATTTTTCCCTTCTCGACTCGCTCTTTGAACAAGCCGCGACCGCTTCGACGCTTGATGAGATCAATCTGCAAAATCATGGAGGCCCAAAACTCGGTTGATGCTCCGGATTAACGCATTCATAGGGCACAGCCGGAAATCAGAGGATTGCTTTTTGGATTCTGTCACATTTCATGATATCGTTGCCGCGCGCCGGGTTGTTTACCGCTTCCTTAAACCGACTCCTTTAATCCGCTACCCGGAGTTGTCCGATTTACTCGGTTTTAACGCCTACATCAAGCACGAGAATCATCAACCGACAGGAAGTTTCAAAGTTCGAGGCGGCTTAAACTTCATGAGCCGGCTTGCGGAAACTCACAAACAGCGAGGCGTGATAACCGTTACCAGCGGGAACAACGGGCAATCCATCGCGTATGCGGCGAAACAGTTCGGGGTTCATGCCACCGTTGTTGTGCCGTACGGAAATAATCCGGAAAAAAATAGCGCAATGCGCGCCCTTGGCGCGGAGTTAATTGAAGGCGGCGCCGATTTTGATGAAGCGCGCGAGTTGTGCGACCGGTTACAATTTGAACGAGGGCTTTATTACGTCAACCCGCTCTGCGAACCTACGCTCTTCCACGGCTTGGGAACATACTCCCTAGAAATCTTCGAGGAACTTCCAGATGTGACAGCGATTATCGTGCCGGTCGGCGGTGGATCGGGCGCCTGCGGCGCGATTACGGTGGCTCGCGCCGTTAACCCAAACGTAAAAGTCATCGGAGTGCAAGCTGAAAACGCACCGGCGATTTACCTCTCTTGGAAGGCGGGGGAGAAGATTCGGACAGACTCCTGCCAAACCATTGCCGATGGATTGGCGACGCGCGTGCCATCCGATTTCTCATTTTCGATTCTCAAGGATGGAATTCACAAAATCGTTTTGGTGGGTGAGGAGGAAATGCGTGAGGCGATTCGGATGATTCTGCGATATACCCACAATTTGGTTGAAGCGGCAGCCGCGGCAGCGCTTGCCGCCGCCCGTAAACTGAAAAAGGAACTTGCTAACGAGAATGTGGTGATGGTGATGAGCGGAGCAAATCTTGATACCGAGACATTGAAGTCGATACTGAAATGACCACGATTGAGGTGATTACCCATGGCAGCAGAAATTATGCTACAAAACTATATCAACAATGAGTGGTTGACGCCAGGAAACAATGAACTTCTGGATGTCACGAATCCGGCGACTGCCGACGTGTTAGCCAGGGTGCCGCTTTCCCTTGCGGCAGAGGTAGACACCGCCGCCCAAGCAGCCGCGTCGGCGCTTGATGACTGGCGTCGTACACCACCGACGGAGCGAATTCAGTATCTCTTCAAGCTGAAACAGTTGCTTGAGGACAACCTTGACGACATCTCCCGCACGATAACCATGGAATGCGGGAAAACGATTGACGAGGCTAAGGGGGAGATGCGTCGGGCGATTGAAAACGTGGAAGTCGCCTGCGGTATTCCGACAATGATGCAAGGCACGAACTTGGAGGACATCGCTTCAGGCATTGACGAGTTCATGATTCGGCAGCCGGTCGGCGTCTGCGCGGCAATTGCGCCTTTCAACTTTCCCGGCATGATTACGTTCTGGTTCTTGCCGTACGCCATCGCCTGCGGGAATACATACATCGTCAAACCGTCTGAAAAAGTGCCCATAACCATGCAAAAGGTCTTTCGATTACTTGAACAGACCGGCTTGCCCGAGGGCGTGGTAAATCTGGTAAACGGCGCCGTGGATACTGTCAATGCAATCATCGATCATCCGACCATAAAGGCTATCAGTTTTGTCGGGGCAACGGCTACGGCAAAGTATGTATACGCGCGGGCTACCGCGAACGGCAAGCGCGCCCAATGCCAGGGTGGGGCGAAAAACCCGATTCTTGTCCTTCCCGACGCCGACGAGAGGGAGGTAATCCATGCCGTGGGCGAGAGCGCTTTCGGGTGCGCGGGACAACGCTGTTTGGCGGCCTCCCTCGCCGTAACCGTCGGCGAAGCGAAGGGGTGGTTCTCCGACTCCATCGCCGATGCCGCAGCCGCTCGAGCCGTCGGATACGGGTTAGAAGAGGGGGTTGAGATGGGCCCCGTGATAACGGGAGAAAGCAAAACTCGTATTGAGGGCTTGATTGAGAAGGGAATCGACGAAGGCGCCGACGTGTTGATGGATGGGCGGCATCCACTCATTTCGGGTTTTGAGGAAGGAAATTTCGTGCGTCCGACGGTTTTGCAGAACCTTGATCCGGCGGGCGAGATTGCGTCAACCGAAATCTTCGGTCCCGTGCTTGGCATCATCCATGCGGACACGGTCGACGATGCAATCAAATTGATAAACACCGGAAAATACGGGAACATGGCTTGCCTATTTACCAGCAGCGGGTCGGCGGCGCGCAAATTCCGCTACGAAGCCCGGATAGGCAATATCGGGATAAACGTCGGTGTGGCGGCGCCCATGGCGTTCTTCCCGTTCAGCGGATGGAAGGAGAGTTTCTTCGGCGATCTCCACGGTCAGGCGGGCGACGCCGTTGATTTCTTCACGCAGAAGAAAGTTGTTGTCGAACGCTGGTTCTAGAGTTTGTAATCAAATTGCCAATTTTCATTGCAACCGAGTTTTTTCTTCACAACTCGGTTTTCTCAAGGTTGATTTGTCCCTCTTCTGACATGAGCCCAAACCTTTGGGTTGAAACTTGCCTAAACCTCCGCATTGGGGTTTGCCTGACTGCGCCGCGTGTCCTAGATTTTTCGATAGACAAACAGCGCGGCAACTGATACAATAGCGGTTGAATTAAAATGTACCAGATTCGCGTACCCATCAAGAAATATCAAAATCGAGCGAGCATCGCCGCGCTCGTCGGATTGCTGTTCGGCGCGGGCATTCCTTTGTACGGCTTCACGACGGGGCGGTGGGCGTGTCCGTTTGGCGATCACCTCGCGCACAAAACGATATTCAGCTTACTGTCCGGCGTAATCGGGGCTTTATTGCTAGGCAATCTTGCCGCGGTGGCGCTGATTCTAGTCGCCAAGAGGCGAAAATTGTCATCACGAAACGCTAGGAATAGCAAAAGGTAATACATGGAAATCTATTTGAAAATCCCGTTGCTTCTCGCCGCCGGTGTCTTCGCCGGCTTCCTCAACACCGTCGCGGGCGGCGGTTCACTGTTAACGCTTCCGGTTCTCATTTTTCTCGGTCTTCCCCCGGCCGTAGCAAACGGCACGAACAGAGTCGCCTTGTTTATACAGAACGCCAGCGCTATAATGGGATTCCGCCGCAAAGGCGTATCCGATTTCGGCTACGGTCTACTTCTTACCATTCCGACGCTTTTTGGGGCGTGGAGCGGCGCACGACGCGCTGTTACTATAGATGACGACACATTCCTTCGAATTCTCTCCGGTATCATGATCGTGGTGCTCTTTCTAACGCTTTTCAATCCGACAAAAAAGTTAAAAGGCGGGACCGAGAACCTTAGTAGAGCCCGACAAAGCATTGCGGTGGTGGCATTTTGGGTGCTCGGCTACTACGGCGGCTTCATTCACGCGGGAAACGGATTCCTCATTATAGCGGCATTGACGATAATCAACGGATTAGACCTCGTCCGTGCGAATGCCATCAAAGTATTCGCCATATTCTTTTATACCATCATCGCGCTCGGTGTCTTCATCATAGGCGGAAAGGTCAATTGGGAACTTGGATTGACCTTGGCTGTTGGAAATGCGACGGGCGCCTGGATTGGCAGTCACTGGGCGGTTGACAAAGGAGAAAAGTGGATTAAGGTCGTACTTGTGGTCACTGTGGTGGCGCTTGCAATTCGGTTGTTTTGGAAGACGCTCGGATAAGCAATTCCTTTTTAACTGCCTATCCTAACGGGTAGACGGCCGCCAAGTAAGGAGCCTTAACAAATGAGTTGCGGCAAAACCGTACCAATCCTGCGAATCTTCGACGAAACGAAAGCCAAGGAGTTCTACGTCGAATTCTTGGGTTTCGCGGTCGATTGGGAACACCGATTTGGAGACGATTTCCCGCTCTACATGCAAATCTCGAAGGATGAGTGTGTCATCCATCTGTCAGAGCATCACGGCGACTGTTGTCCCGGCGGAGCAATGCGAATCGATACGACGGAGATAGACGCGTATCAACAGGAACTTGCCGCAAAGAGGTACAAGTATTACCGCCCGGGAATAGAGAAAATGCCATGGGGGAGCAGGGACATGTCGATTATCGATCCCTTCGGCAATAGATTGACGTTTTATTCGTTTCCGTCGGATGGTTAATAGGTCGGCCTGGAAGCCCGAACCACGGGAGACGAGGCAAGAGGCGAGACGGGATACGGAACGAGATACCGATGAGATTTGTGCATCAATGGCTCATGTCAATAAAATGGCGCCAAGCGACTTTCAGAAACCGAGTTTTCAAGAAAAAACTCGGTTTCTCTGTTATAGCATAGTCACTTGCGTACCCAAAATTTGGAGCGAGACATGTCTGAGAAACTAGAAAAAACAGATGCGGAGTGGCAGGATCGGTTGACACCCGAGCAGTATTACGTGACGCGTAAAAAGGGGACGGAACGCGCCTTCACCGGGGTATATCACAACTTCAAGGGGACGGGCGTCTACAAGTGCGTATGCTGTGGCAGTAAGTTATTCGAGTCGAGGACGAAGTTTGATTCGGGAACCGGATGGCCAAGTTTCTGGCAACCGTTGGCGGAAGACAAAGTCGCGACCGAAATTGACCGCAGTCATTTTATGACGCGGGTTGAGGTGCTTTGCAATAGATGCGATGCGCATCTGGGACATCTATTTGAAGATGGGCCGCCACCGACCGGACAACGTTACTGTATCAATTCGGCGGCGCTTGACTTCAGCGGCGAACAGTCGGAATGAGTTGATTCCCGCGATTGCGTTCTTCCGAATCGGAGTCTCGAATCTTGAGACAATTCTGCTTGCAGTGGTAATTCACAACAGGAGGTACGCACTTTAGAATATAGGGAACGCGAATCTGCGTTCCATTTGAACAAGACTGACACCCAAGAATTATTGTAGTTGCCCGATTCATCGGGCGTTTTGAATGGTAGCCGGCGGCGATAAATCGCCAAACTACAAAACTATGAGTGTTGCGTTGCGTAACCCTCAAGCCAGTGGGGGCAAACACGATGCTGCGATTCCTTGATTGTGTGAGTCTTTTGGAGCCTGTTTGAATAGTAGACAATTGAGATTAGTGGACACTTTTCTGCTACGGAAGAAACCGAGTTTTCAAGAAAAAACTCGGTTTCAAGGCATAGGACTTCACCCAAAATGAATTATCAAACAGGTTCTGAATAGCTGTCCTTGTTCACGAAATTTGCTTAATCCGCGATTCAGACAATCAACCGCGAATCATCCACAATCAAAGCAATCCCATAATCCCGCAAATCACAATTCAGACAAGCGCCAACCAATCCCCGTCGCGCAGTCGCGGCGGGGGTTACGGCATACGGAGTATGCCTACTACTATGCTTCTAATCAATGGGACGCGCTGCGTCAGGAACCTCGACTCCCTGCTCAACCCAGAATTGATACGCGCCGCCGTGCAGCGGAATCACAAACGCCATTGCGGCATTCTCAAGCGTCATGTCTTTGGCGGCTTGGGTAGTGTGGAGCAAGGTTTCATGCCCCTCTTTTGAGTACACATGCTTCAAAATCGTCTGGATGGTCATCGCGGCAATGTCCTTGTGCGCGATCAGCAGCGTCGGCATGAGGAGCGTATTGACAGGCTGGTCCACACCTTTGTAGACGCCTCCCGGCAGAGCGCCCGGAAGGTAAAACGGGTATTTTTCATAGAAGCCGTATTTCTTGGCGGGGGCGTCAAAGTCGATGAGCCGAATGGTTTTGATCGTGGACACCTCAAGAATCGCCGCATTGGGAGCGCTCACCAACCACTGAAAACCGGCGACTTGCCCGTCTCGCAGCGCATTGCCCGCCGCGATGCCCCCCTTGTAAACAGGCGTGTATTTGCCTTGGAATCCCGCCAATGTCGTCAGCCGCTCAAGAGTTTGCGCCGAACCGGAGCCAGCGGCGCCCATGGCGATTTTTTTCCCGATGATATCTTCAAATTGGTGGACATCGCTATTGGCAAGCGTGGAAAACTGGTTGTACGCAATAAAGAGCAGCGTTACCGCGCGGATGTTTTCTTTCTTTCCCTCATCGGCAAACACCTCTTGCCCGTGATAACTCAGATATGCATCCGAGGCGAAGGCGACGCCGAGGTATTCTGAACTACTGTTGACGCGACGCACGTTCTCAATGGATCCGGCGGAGGCTTCGACAGAGATTTTGAGGCGGGATTCCGCCTTTGAGACGACGTTGCCAACGCCGGCGGCAAACGGGGAAAAACTGCCGCCCGTAGCCCCGCCGAGGATAGATAGCCATATTTTCTCGCTCTTGGCTTGGGATTTCTCCGACGCGGGCTCCTTGGGTTTCTGATTGTTGCAGCCGAAAGCCGCGGCGAGGAGTATGATGACCAGTAACGGCAGTTGTTTGCGCATAATCGCTGATAGACTCGGCATGAGGCAAGTTGTTCCTATCTTTCCGGTGAAATGTTTTTGGATGCGAAGCAGAATTCCTGAACCCGAACGCCGTATGTTCGGCACGGAAGAATCCGATACTGAGAGAGTATACCCCCATCCGATGCGCAGAGTCAACTGAAAACACCTTCCACGGTAGGGGAAACGCATCTGATTTAGGCGCCAGATCCTATTGAAAAATTCCTGTAAATCTGAGATAATAGGCATAATCGATTTGCCAGACAGTCGTCGACAGTCAAATCATCGTACAATTTAAGACGGGTCAACTATCCTATTACGCATTACGCACAATGAATCGCCATCTCTTGAGGTGATGGTGGGTTCGCCTGCGTAAGTCCTACGATTTATTTATTAGGAGCTATGAACAATGGCTGAGTTAACGCAAATGAAGTGTGTCGCATGTCGGAGAGACGCGCCGCGAGTTACGGATGCGGAGATTGCGGAATATCTTCCACAGACGCCGCAATGGGAGATTGTCGAACGCGAGAATATCAAGCGATTGGAGCGCGTTTTCAAATTCGACGACTTTCCCCAAGCGCTGTCGTTCACGAACAAGGTTGGGGAACTCGCGGAGGCAGAAGGACATCACCCCGCCCTTCTGACAGAATGGGGAAGAGTAACGGTCACGTGGTGGACTCACAAAATACGCGGATTGCATCGCAACGACTTCATCGCGGCGGCAAAGACGGACCAACTGTATGGGACTTAAGCAATATGAACGCCTCCCCTATATGACACTGTAGGAACGACTTAAATCTTTTCTCCAATTCAGCGTCAAAATGTGAAGCAAACTTCTGAAACTTGCCCATGAGAATCCTTTTCCTATCGATTACGGTTCCGTTTCCGGCAACCGATGGCGGTCGGCTTCGAGTGCTGAATCTGCTCAAGCAGATTGCTCAAAGGAACTGCGTCACCTTTCTGGCGTTGGAGACACAACCGACAGACGAGGATGGAATCGAGCGTCTTCGGAGGCTCGGGATTGATGCGCGCCTCGTGCCGCACGCCTCCCGGCTTCCGTCAATCACGCTACGATCAGCGAGCCAAGCCGTTTTGAAGCGGAAACCGCTGACCGTGGCACGCTATGATCTGCCCGCGTTTCGGGGAGCCTTCCACGCATTGCTGGAAAGGAGCAGTTTTGATCTGATTCACTACGAGATGTTTCATACCGGTCAATACCACCTGGACACGGACGCTCGGAGTTTGCTCTCCCTGCAGAACGTTGATTCGCATATCTGGCGCCGCCTTCGCGAACAGGCCTCAAGTCCTCTTCGAAAATGCTTCTTCCGGTCGCAGGAGCGCGCCTTTAGGCGATACGAGCGTACGATGAGCCGTCGCTTTGACCTTGTGGCTTGCGCCTCGGAGGTTGACCGTAACCTTATGGACAAGATCTGTCCTGACGTTACAATGGATGTGATTCCCAACGGCGTCGATATTGAGCTCTATCAACCAAACCGAGCGCTTGAAGAAGAGACGACAATAATCTATACGGGGAGCATGGACTGGTTTCCAAATGAAGACGCCGCCATCTACTTCATAGAGGAAATCCTTCCCGCGATTCAATTGAAATGTCCAAACGTGAAATTCTACGTTGTCGGGCAGTTTCCCACCGAGCGCCTGAAGCGTTATGGCAACCGCCCCGGAGTTGTCGTCACCGGTCGGGTTGACGATGTTAAACCTTATATCGCATGCGCCACGGTCTATGTCGTGCCGTTGAGAATTGGCGGCGGCACGCGTCTGAAGATTCTGGAGGCTTTGGCAATGGGCAAGGCGGTCGTGTCGACAAGCGTTGGCGCCGAAGGCTTGAATTTAACAGCGGGTGATGAAATCTTGATTGCCGACGAGCCAGCCGCGTTTGCCGATGGCGTTCTTCGGTTGATGAAAGACGGATCGACGCGGCAAATACTCGGCGAAAACGGGAGACGGCGCGTCGAATCCGAATACGATTGGCGGCGTATCGGGGAAAAATTGCAGGACATGTACGAGGCGGTGGCAGCCGGCGATACCGGGACAACGCGCGCAAACTAGACAGTTTTGTGGTACATTCCCAAAATCGTAGCGCAAACTGTCCAGTTTGCGCGCCAAGAAACGCAGTCGAAATGGAAAACTGCGTAAGTCCTGATTCGTAAAATTAGCAACAAGCGTTTCAATGAATGAACATACGCGCGACAAGCTATTGAAACTCTATGACCGACTCAAGGCGGCGTATGGCTTACAGGCTTGGTGGCCCGCGGAGACGCCATTCGAGGTGATTATCGGAGCAATTTTGGTGCAATCGACGGCGTGGCGAAATGTCGTCAAAGCAATCGCCAATCTGAGGGACGCGGATCTTCTCGCGCCTCCAAGGTTGGGGGAAATCTCGCAGACGGAATTGGAGGAGCTCGTCCGCCCTTCCGGCTATTTCCGCGTCAAAGCGAAGAAGCTTAAGGTGTTCTTAACGCATTTGGAGGCACATCACAACTATCGGCTGGATTCACTGTTCGCTTCCGACGTGTTTACGCTGCGGGAAGAGTTGCTCTCGATTTACGGAATCGGGAACGAGACAGCCGATTCCATTATACTCTATGCGGCGGAGAAACCGATCTTTGTGATTGATTCTTATACTCACCGTTTGCTTTCGCGGCTGGGCTGGATAACGGGGAAGTATGACTACGACAAGCTTCAGACAATCTTTATGGACTCGCTTCCCCATGACATAGATTTGTTCGGCGAATTTCATGCGCTAATCGACCGTCACAGCTCAAGAGTATGCCGAAAAACGCCGCGCTGCGACGTGTGTTCAATTCGGGATGAGTGCCCTTTTGACGGAGAGGCGGCGGTTTCAAGTTCATCGCAAATTCAAGGGCGATAGAATGCGTGTTGATTTGGAACCCGCCCTTCCGTGCGAGTTTCAGTATATAGGACATACGCATTTATTATTGCCCAACGGTTCGTGGAAATTAACCCTTGTCGCCCGCCGCCGAACGCGCACATTCAGAATTGGCGCGCCGGACGCGGGCAATAACTCGCAACATCCTACACTTTACAAATCACCGACCACTGTTTTTCAAACCTTAATTGGAGGTTATCTAACCATGACAGTTTCAGAAACAATTTCGTCACGCCGCACGATTTTTAAGTTCAAGCCGGATCCAGTTCCGAATGATGTCATTGAGAACATCTTGGGTTTCGGGATTTTCGCGCCCAATCACAAACTCACTGAACCGTGGCGGTTCACGGTCGTTGGCGAAGAGACAAAACTGACCCTCGCCGAACGCTATCGAGAAATTCAGATAGAAAAAGCGGCAGACCACGTAAGCGCCGAGAACAAGGTGAAGATTGGCGAAGCCGGTTTTCAGAAGATGATGTCAAAGCCCACTATCATCGCCGTTTCCTGCATTCAGGACGGTGACGAGCAACAGCGCCGAGAGGATTACGCCGCTGCCTGTTGCGCCATGATGAACGTCCAGCTCGCCGCTTGGGAGATGGGTGTCGGCATGCAGTGGAGCACGGGAAATATCACCATGGAGCCGAACACTTATCGTTTGCTGGGTATCGATCGCGAACGTGAATACATCATCGGCTTTTTCTACACGGGTTACCCGGCGGAGATTGGAAACTCGCCTCGCAAACCGTTGAGTGACGTGTTGCGTTGGGTGCCATGATATTCAGCTCCGCACACACCAAACCCCGTGGGCGGGGCATCTTGCCCCGCATCGGCAAAATTTGACCGCAATCCACCCGCTGTATGTCGCCACGCAGAAAATCATCATGCGCATGCCACCGCCCCAACCACACGCCTTGATTTGCATTGCGCTCGGCGCTTGGCTCACACTCGTAGGTTGTCAGCCCGTCGACGAGACCGCGCAGCGGAAAGAGCAGCTCGAACGCGAGGCGTTCAAACTTAGAATGGGAATGGGATTGACGCCGGAGGACGCGAAGGGGCACTTTCAACTCGGCAAAATCTACCATGATCTGGGGGAGTACGACAAGGCGATCGAGGCATTCCGGACGGCGCTTAGCCTTGATGACGAGGACGCGCAAACTCATAATCACCTCGGATTGGTATATTTGAGTTCGCGGCTTGACGACCAGGCAGTTGAAGCGTTTCGGGAGGCAATTCGAGTAGAACCGCACAATCCGGCGTTCTATAATAATTTAGGGTACGCTTACGACCTTGAAGATGAATTTGAGGAAGCGTCAAAAGCCTACCGTGAGGCAATCGAAATTGACCCGGAATTTCAAGACGCTTATTATAATCTGGCAGCGGCTAACCATGCGCGCGGGAATCTTGAGGTTGCTATTGACAATTACCGGCGGGCAATCAACTTGGATGAGAACGACGCGGACGCACACGTCGGTTTAGGCGAAGCGTTCCAAGATTCGGGGCGGTTGAATCAGGCGATTCGCGCGTATGAACAAGCGGTATCGCTTGACTCAACCGATCCGGAGGTCTACTACCGACTCAGTCGGTTATACCGGAAAATGGACAATCAATCCATGACCCAATCGTATCTAAATCTCTTTCTGGAGAAGGCTGCCGGTTTGCCGCAATTCGAGGTTAAGGTTGAAAACGCCAAACGGCTGAAACGTGAATTAGTAGTCGAACAATAACATTGGGAGCTGCGCAGAAAGCGCAAGATTATGACTCTGGCAATAATTTCTTGTCGCGAGGAGGTTTTTGTAGGGAATAACGATCGTTATTCCCTACATCGAAATCACCGAACCACGCGGATTCAAGTGGTTTACTGCGCAAGCCCTGATAGATTTCTCTCCCGGTCGCGAGTGAAACCCAATCCTATATAGAAGTCGAGCGACTCAATCCGCCCGAATCGCGCCTGCCACGCGATCCCCAAACTCCGACGTAGAAAGCGCCGTTCCCTGTTTTACCGTCGCGGCAAGCTCCGCCGTAACATACCCCTCTTCAAAAACACTAAAAAGGCAGTCCCAGATTAGATCGGATTCCTCTTTTAGCCCAAGTCCTTTTTCAAGCATCAAGGCGGCGCTGCCAATCATGGAATAAGGGTTCGCTTGTCCGGTTCCCGCAATGTCCGGCGCGGAACCGTGTACAGGTTCCACGAAAACTTTGTCTGCCCCCACGCAGGCGGATGGCATAAGGCCGAGGGATCCGATGATTCCGCCCGCTTGGTCGCTCAAGATATCGCCGTTCATATTTCCGAGCAACATCACGCCGTTGAATTGTGTCGGATCGATAACGAGCTGGTATGCCGCATTGTCTACCAACACGTGCTGGAACGGTACGTCCGGAAACGAACGAGCAACCTCCTCAACGATTTCGCGCCAAAACCTTGAGGTGGCAAGTATATTCGCTTTGTCTATATTGGTGAGGCGCACGTTTCGGTTGCGCGCCTCTTCAAAAGCGGTTGTCGCGACGCGCCGAATCTGCTCCTCCGTGTAGACACAATCATCTTGGGCAAACTGCATTCCGGTGTCCTTTCCCTCGCGCTTCTCGCCAAAGTAGATATCCCCCGTAAGCTCTCGAATCATGAGAATATCAATGCCTTCCCCCAAACGTTCCTCGCGAAGGGGAGAGAAGTTCGCCAAAGAGGCGGGCAACTTTGCGGGGCGATAATTGGCGAAAGTCGTGTAGCGCTCGCGCATCTCCAATACTGCCAACTCGGGGCGTTCCTCGGGAGGGATTCGGTTCATTTCTCGTACGGCAATCCCGACGGGTCCCTTGATGATGGTATCGGCGTCATCACATATCTCCCGCGTTTGATCCGGACATGCCGATCCCTCGCTAAAATAGGCGGCGGCGCCGAACGCGCACCGTATGTATTCAAAATCGTGGTTGTATCGCTCCGCTACGGCATCAAGGACTTTCAGCCCCTCTGCCATGATTTCGGGGCCGATGCCATCGCCTTCCAATACCGCAATTGTCGCTTTCATATTTTCCTTTTTCCTGTGCACTTTGCTGCAAATTGTAAATCTCTACCGTAGTTATAGCTGCAAAGGCTCAGGTGGAGAAAGCGCGCATGAAACCGAGTTTTTTCTTGAAAACTCGGTTTCTAAAAGTCGCCTTGCGCGCGCTTTTGACGTGAGCCGTTGCAAATACCATTTCCGCTATATTTTGAGATGTCCTTGACTTGCGCGTTTCAGATGATAGTAGCGCGTTTCATCGCGTGCCAAGGCGTGCGCCCGGGCGATGAACGACCGAACTATAAGACGTTCAGCATTCAACCCCGCACGTCCCAAGGCGAGGGAAATTATACCAGATTTGAATAGGAAAAAACAGTGATAACTATCAACAACGGATATTTTTGCGTTTTATACTTTACGCTAAGCAAGCGAGGTGCCGGATTTCTTGGTTGGCGCCGTTCAACCCAATCTACATGCGACCCTAAGAATCAGAGACGATTGCCCCGTGACGCTTGTCGATTTTTATTCTTAACTCTTTGGAAAGATGTTATAATTCCCGGGATTTGATTTGCTCGCGCGAGCAACGAGAAGTGTGGGTTGCTCCACCGCTGCTACGTAACATTGAAAGGTTCTGCACACTTAAGGAGGCATTTATGGCTAAGGAAAACAGGAAGAACGGCGATTCAAAGAAGATTAAGCGACCGAAGATTCAGCACATGGCAACCCTTTGGACCTTGACCGACTACGGCGGAAAGAAGGGAGAGTGGTCGATTGACCAGAAAATCAAGCGAATTAAGAAGGCTGGCTTCGATGGGTTTTGCGGACGGGTGCCGGACATTACCGCCGAACACGTCGAAAAACATGGACTGCTCTTCGCTGCCACCGAGGATATAGGCGCCATAAAGGAAATCCGTCCCAAACTCAAGGCGATTAAGGCGGCTAATGCCCGATGCGTGAACGTGCAACTGCTCGATCACGATACGCCTACTCAACGAGCGGTAGCCGTAGCGCGACGTGTGATGGAAGAATCGGACAAGTTGGAGATGGATGTCGCAATCGAGGTTCACCGCGATACGTGTACCGAAACCCCGGAGAAGGCTTATGCGCTCGCGGAGGGGTTTGAGAAGGAGGAGAAACGCCTACTGAAAATGACGTGGGATTTCTCGCACCCGGCAGTAGTCAAACATCTGTCGCCGCCTTACTGGGATCGATTGGCGGAGCGGATAGACCTCATCCAGTATGCCCAGCAGTTCCATTTTCGACCGTTTAACGGTCATCATTGCCAAGTGCCGGCGCTCGGACGCGGCGGCAAGTTCACGCCGGAGTTTCTGGATTGGTTGGAATTCGCCGAGCAGGTTATTGAATGCTGGTTACAGGCGGCGGAGCCGGGCAGGGAGATGTTTGTCTGTCCGGAGCAGGGATCCGGGGGTTATTTCCTGTCCGTGTTCGGCGATCGCTGGAAGGATGTGCAGGCGATTCGCGCTGAGGTCGATCGAGTTTGGCGTAAGCAGGTGAAATCGTGGAAACCCGCGGCTGAATAAAATGCCTGACGTTTAACGGTTCTTTCCGGAGAACTTAATAATCACTGGCATGGCGTCAGAAACGTATTCTACCATCCCGGTAGGTGCGGTTTCCAACCGCACCGGCGCCCGACATTTGCCATATCCTCTTGGGAAAAGGAGGTAGACCGCCATGAAAATGAAGGCGGCCGTACTGCACTCGACACCTGGCACGCTCTCGATTGAAGAGCTCGACATTGTGGATCCTGGTCCTGGCGAGGTTCGCGTAAAAATCGCCGCCAGCGGGCTCTGCCATACGGACTGGGAAACCATGCACGGCCGGAGCGAAGCATAGGAAACAACTATGGAAAAGACAATAATTTCGGTCGCGGTGAGCGGTTCGGCCCCCATGAGGGACAAAAATCCGGAGGTGCCGTACACCCCGAAGGAGATTGCCGATGCCGCCATCGAAAGTTGCAAAGCGGGGGCGGCAATTACACACATCCATGTCCGTGATCCCGAGACCGGCATCGTATGCTCAAGGCTTGAACTTTTCAAAGAGGTCGTCGATCGGATTCGGGAAAGTTGCGACATTGCAATCAACCTCACGACGAGCGGCGGGAACATACCGGGGATTAACATTATTGAAGAACGCCTTGAGCCGGTGACGTTAAAACCCGAGTTGTGCTCGCTTGATGTGGGTTCCATGAACTTCGGAGATAGCGTGTTTCTCAACCCGCCCGAGTGGGGACGTGCCGCGGCAAAGCGGATGCGCGAATACGGCGTCAAACCCGAAATCGAAGTGTTTGACCTCGGCCACATGGCGCAGGCGCGCCAGTTGATTGATGAGGGCTTGTTTGACGAGCCGCTCTTTATCCAACTCTGCATGGGCGCCGGATGGGGGATTGAGGCGACGCCGGAGCATCTGTTGGCTATGGTGAAACAGTTGCCGCCAAAAGCGCAATGGTCTGTGCTCGGGGTCGGTCGAACCCAGTTGCCGATGATTACGATGGGAATTCTTTTGGGCGGTCACATCCGCGTCGGGTTTGAGGACAACATCTATTTGCGTCGAGGGGTACTGCTCAAGAGCAACGCCGAGATGGTCGAAGTTGCCGTGAATCTGGCGGAGCAGTTACAGCGCGAAGTCGCAACGCCCGACGAGGCGCGCCGGATTCTCGATCTCACTTGCCCGGCAGCGTGTTAATTGAGCATATTTTGAATCCCGTCCACTATACGAACCCTGACTATGTGTGGGAGGGGCATCTTGCCCCGATTTCCCGCGTTCACAACAAATCAACGCATTTAATAACTACGTAACGAAAACCGATTGCGCTAGGGCATCGCTCTCACATCGGGGCAAGATGCCCCTCCCACTAGGGTGCCCCTCATATATTGGGTACATAGACGAAATCACCTTCGGCTGTGGAATAAAGCGATTGCTTTGAATTCTCCGCAAAAAATCAATGGACTAAACAGTTACAGAATATCTTAAAATCGAGGGAATATATGGTTACTTTAGGCAACGAAAATTACAGTTACGAAACCTCCGGGGAGGACTGGGGAAATCTGCCGGAAAACTGGACCTACAAAGAAGCCACTGCTGTCGCCGTGGACGAAAAAGACAACGTCTACGTCTTCAATCGCGGCACACACCCGATGGTTGTATTGGACGCGGATGGAAACGTCCTTCGCACTTGGGGCGACGGAATATTCGGCACGCCGCACGGTGTGACCATCGGCCCCGACGGGATGGTCTACTGCGTTGACAACGGCGATCACACGGTCCGCAAGTTTACCCCCGAAGGAAAATTGTTGTTGACCTTGGGGGACGCGAACAAACCCTCGCCGGCAATGAGCGGTATTCCGTTCAATCTGCCGACGCACAGCGCCATTGACCCGCGTGACGGGGGGTTGTATGTCACGGACGGTTACGCGAACGCTCGGGTGCACAAATTCTCGCCGGACGGAAAGCGCCTGTTCTCTTGGGGCGAATCGGGGACGGGACCGGGACAATTCAATATCGTTCACAACATCGTCGTGGACAAAGATGGCTGGGTCTACATTGCGGACCGCGAGAATCACCGCATACAGGTATTTGACCCGAACGGCAAGTATGAAACGCAGTGGGTAAATTTGTCGCGAGCGGCGTGCATCTGTTTCGACATGAAGGATGAACCGCTGATTTATGTCGGAGAATACTTCTGCGGAATTGGGAGCAACCGTATCGGCACGAATCTGGGGCCCCGCGTGACCATTATGGATCTCGAGGGAAATATCCGGGCGCAACTGAGCGATCAATCTTACGGCGACGAACCCGGCAGATTCTATTCGCCGCACGGAATCGCGGTTGACTCAAAGGGTGACATCTACGTTGCGGAGGTGTCTTGGAGCGACTACGGCAGCCAAATGGACCCGCCGCGCGAGCTTCGATCGTTGCAGAAGTTGGTCAAAAAGGGTTAGACGCGTGATTTGCCGGAGTCATGGTCGCGCTAAATCGGGACTTCCGCAAGACAAGTAATAGTGATTGTAGGGTGGGCACTGCCCACCATTCCGATTAGTTTGGGATAAATAGTTGGCTCCCCTGGCGCGCAACGTGACCGCGTTGATGGTGGGCAGTGCCCACCCTACAACTTCCAAAAGACGGTAACAACGCACAAGAAGGGAACTGACAGCATGACGGCATCGGTTAGAGAATACCGCAAGGAAGACGAAGATCGAGCCAAGACGATATGGTCTCTCGCCTTCCGAGGCGGCGTCCCGTATCCGCCCGAAAAGACAATCCCTCTGGACGATGAAGAGATATTCGTCGCGATGGCGAACGATCGAGTGGCTGGCGCATACAAGATTCTTTCAACGACAATCACCTGCAGGGGGGCGCTCTTTAACTGCGGCGGCATCGGCGGGGTCGCCGTTGCACCGGAAGATAGGAAACGCCAAGTGGGACGCGCCATGATGACGCATGCCGTGCAACACATGCGCGAAACCGGTCAGCATATCGCCAATCTGCGCGCCTCTCATGAAGTCTTCTATCGAAAGTTCGGTTGGGAATGCGGCGGGCGCGATTATCGCATCACCTGCCCGGTCGCCCGCTTTCCACGCGTTGATTGTCCGTTGCCCATACGTCAGTGGGACGTGGCGGAATCCGAAAAAGATATAGCATTGGCGCCCGAGGAGGCGTGGCGCGAGCTGAACGCCGCGTATGAAAAATTCTCTTTCAAGTATTCCGGCATGGCGATGCGGAAAAGTTTTCGCTGGTCCCGACTCAAGTCCGTACAAGGCAGCCCGGCGCGCGTTTATGCCGCGGGCGACCCCGTAGAAGCGTACATGGTCATTCGATTCACGCACAGTACCATCCGGATGGGAAGGGATATGGAGCTCGAAGTGATCGAGTTCGTGTGGTCAACGCCGGAGGGGTATCGGTCACTGCTCTCGACGCTGGCTGGCATTGGCATGAATTTTACGACCATCAGTTGGGCTGAACCCTCGAATGGGCCATTTCTATCCTCGGAGTGGTTTACCCGCGGCATGACAGCCAAATTAGCCAATCCGTCCTTATTTCGCGTACTGGATGTGCCGGGCGTGCTGAGGGGGTTGTCGACGAAACGATCCGGAACGTTTACCATGGCGATCAACGATGAGATTCTCCCTGCCAACCGTGGGCCATGGCGCGTGACCTTCTCGCCGAATGGGGTACATGTGGAGCCAACCGAACACGGTGATTTGAAGATGGACATCCGGCAGGCTTCGCAGGCGATTCTCGGTGAACCGAGTCTGACCGATCTCTTGGATCACGGTTTCGTTCAGGCGTCGAGCGCCGAAACTGTACAGGCGGCAACCGCCCTGTTATCTCATAACACGACATATAGCCTCGAGTATTTCTGAGAGATCGCGCATCAAAATCGGAGGTTTGTAGTAGCGCAATTCATTGCGCCTCCCGAATCGACTGTAACATTTATACTGCGCGCTGTCAGAAATTGTGTCTTTTGTAGGAGCGATCTCCAGGTCGCGACATGCGTTCCCGGTAGGAGCGATCTCCCGATTGCGACATGCGCTCACCGTAGGTGCGGTTTCCAACCGCACCTACCGCTAGACGCTTAAAAACACGCAATTTTCAGCAGTGTGAAGTATAGATTTTGAATTCGTAGAGAGATCGCGCATCAAAAATCGGAGGTTTGTAGTAGCGCAATTCATTGCGCGTTCATGTTTGCAGTGTCAACCTACGATGACAAATCAAACGCAATCTCCGCTTGCGACGATTGATATGTTTTCCGCGCTGAATTGCCAAACGCCAGAGCATTGAACCGCCAAATTTCCAAGTTTACACAATTGAGGAATAACATGAAAGTCATTGATTTGAGGAGTGATACAGCCACCAGACCTACTGAAGGCATGACCGCGGCGATAGCCGCGGCTGAACTCGGTGACGATGTTCTCGGGGAAGATCCGACAGTCAACCGCTTGGAAGAGCTCGCGGCGGAAACCATGGGGATGGAAGCCGCCGTATTCGCCACCAGCGGCACGCAGAGCAACTTATTGGGCATAATGGCGCATTGTCAGCGGGGTGATGAATACATCGTCGGACAACACGCACACACCTACCAAGCCGAGGGCGGCGGCGCGGCGGTGTTGGGCAGCATTCAGCCGCAACCTCTCGATTTTGAGCCCGATGGCACGCTGGATTTGGACGCGGTTGACAGTGCCATCAAACCGGACAACTTTCACTATGCCCGCACCAAACTGTTGTGTCTTGAGAACACCCGCGCCGGGATTGCCCTGCCCCTCGACTATCTTCGCGAGGCGCGAAAGTTCACGCAAGAGCGGAATCTGAAACTCCATCTTGACGGCGCTCGCGTGTTCAACGCCGCCGTGAAGCAGAGGGTTCCCGTCGATGAAATCACGCGCAATTTCGATTCCGTCTCCTTCTGCCTTTCGAAAGGGTTGGGCGCCCCCGTCGGTTCGGTGCTTTGCTCGACCGCCGACGTAATTAAGGAGGCTCGCCGCTGGCGCAAAGTTCTCGGCGGCGGTATGCGGCAAGCGGGGATACTGGCGGCGGCGGGCATCTTCGCGCTGACGAAGCAGGTTGACAGGCTTGAGGAAGATCACGTGAACGCCGCGCTCCTGGCTGAAGGGCTTGATGGAATTGATGAAGTGCGCGTCAACTTCCCGCCTACGCAGACGAACATGGTATATATTGGAGTTACCGACTCGGATCCGGCGGCGCTGTCAGAATTCATGAAAGGCAGAGGCATTCTGATCTCGGGAGGCGCGACAATCCGTCTGACAATCCACCTGGATGTCAGCAGAGAGGATATTTACACGGTCATTAAAGCCTTTAAGGATTTCTACCGGAAAAAAGCCGCCTAACTGTTTAGTCCATTGATTTCTTGCAGAGAATGCAGAGCAATCGCTTTATTCTAAAGTCGATGGTGAGTCCGTCCATATACTAAATATATGAGGGAAACCCCCAGTTTAGGGGCACCCCCAGTGGGAGGGGCATCTTGCCCCGATTTCCCACGTCCATAATAAATCAACACATTTAATAATTGTGCAACGGAAACCGATTACGCTAGGACATCGCTCCACATCGGGGCAAGATGCCCCTCCCACATACGATCAAGGGATGCCATCTGCCGATAGTCGGGAGTAATACATGTCAAATCAATTCTGCCACTATTCTTGGCTAATCTAAACATTACGAAATTAGAAAATAACCTGCAATGCCAGATACAAAACGCGTTTGCCTGATGAGCGTATTCGTCCTAACGACAATAGTGTGGGCAGAGCAAAATTCTTCAATCACTCAATCAGATCCGGCTGCAAAGAAACTTGGGCGGAAGGTCGTCTTCAGCGAAGGATTCGAGACCGACGGCGCCATGACCCTGATGTATGCAAACGGCAGTTACGAAGTGAACTTCGTCGGCGTTTCTCGGGAGCGAGCGGCTACGGGGGAGCGCTCGTTCAAGGTTGACGTAACGTGGAAAGATGGCACGAGCATGGACTGGGCGTCGGCGCCGCTAATGATTCCTCTCTACGGCAACCCGATAGTTCGGGGGAAATTGTATGTCGAGCGCGGCGCGGTGCGGTTTGGCAACGCGATCAGCGTTCCGGAAGCCGGCGTTAGCGGCAGCGTGGTAAGCGGCGTCAAAGTCCGCGAACTGCGGGATGGATGGACGGAGTGGCGGTCAACGAGCCCGGGATCGCCGGGCGATGCCGCCTACATACAATCAATCGCCGTCTTCACCGGTCCGCCCGATGACGAAGGACGAACGGTTTTCTATGTCGATGATCTGGAGATCGAGGCGACGCTGCCGGACGATTACGAAACCGAGCTCAAGGCGCGTATAGAGCGGATTAAGGTAGAGCGAGAAACGCCGCTACGCAAAGCCGTCTCCGCACTTCGGAGACGATTCTCGGAACTGGCTGCCGAGATAGACGCAGCTCAGATTACTTTCCCAACGTCGGCGTCAAGAGATATGAGGGAGTATTGGCAGAGACTGCGGGGTTACCGCGACGAGTTACGAGTGGAAGTTGAAACTCGACTTGCCGAATTGCCGCGTAAACCCGCGCCAGCCGCCGTTGAATCCCTAAAGCGACTTCTGGGGCGTCTTGAGAAAACGCACGCCGCGCACGAATCCTTGGCGGTCTATGCGGAGGCGTACCCGAGACTTCCGTATATCGTCTGGATTGTTGATCCCGTCAGCAACGAAAAGGTGCTGCCCAAAAAGTTTCCCGTGCCCGGAAGCGTTGGGACAGAGTTGTCACTGTCCGCGTGTCCCGGCGAGTATGAGCCCGCAAGTTTTGCGATTCACGGCTTCCGCGAACTGCGGAATGTCACCGTGGAATGGGGCGTCGTTACGTCCGGTGTGTTTGCGCTCCGATCTTCGCAGATTGAGGTACATATCGTCAAATGTTGGTGGCAGGCGGGGGTGGGGATCGCTGACGTGAAGCATCCCGCATTGACGCCGGAACTCCTTTTGAAAGACCCCGCTTTTGTTTCGGTGGAGGATGAAACCAATCGAAATAGACTGCGCGATGCCGAAGCGCCCGTGGACGCGGCAGAACTACAGCCCGTGTCCATCCCGGCCGGGGAGACGCAGCAATTTTGGGTGACGGTTCATATACCTGAAGGGGTACCGCCGGGCAGTTACACAGGTCGGATGACCTTGAAGATAGAAAATGCCCCGGAGATGGTACTGCCGTTCACGGTTGAAGCGCTTCCTATCAGATTGGTGCAGCCCGCCCTCCGCTATTCCATCTATTATCGCGGGAGGTTGGCGGAAGATTTGAAGGGGAGTATCGGTTCAAAGTGGAAATCCCCGAAGCAGTACCTCGCAGAGATGCGCAACCTGAAATCTCACGGCATTACGCACCCGACCTGCCACCAAGATTTCGATAACTTACAACTGCTTGACCGCGCCATTGAATTGCGTAAGCAGGCGGGAATTGCCGTAGATCCGTTCTACACGCTGGGCTTGCAGACCAGAGGATATACTTCTCCGAAGGAACTGGCGGCGCTCAAAGGGCGAGTGCGTTCCGGTCTTGCCCAGGTTCGCAGACACGGAATCAAGGAACTGTACATCTACGGGGTTGACGAGGCGAGCGGCGAGGCGCTCAAGAGCGAGCGCGCCTCGTTCAAAGCAGCGCGCGAGGCTGGCGCGAAGGTTTTTGTCGCCTGCGCTTCGGGCGCTTTCGAGCTTGTCGGCGATCTGCTCAACCTCGCCGTTTTCAATGGGCCGATCAACCCGAATGAAGCCAAGAAATGGCAAGGCGTCGGGCACAAAATCTTCAGTTACGCCAACCCTCAGGTGGGCGTCGAGCAACCCGAAACCTACCGCCGCAACTATGGACTGGCGCTCTGGAAGGCTGGGTACGATGGCGCGATGAACTACGCCTATCAGCACAACTTTGGCGACATCTACGTTGATGATGATCACGAGACCTTCCGCGATCACGTCTTCGCCTACCCGACCGTAGACGGCGTGATAGACACGATTCAGTGGGAGGGGTTCCGGGAGGGCGTGGACGATGTGCGCTACCTGACGACACTGCTCAAAGCCATTGAGAATGCCGATGACGACAAAAAAGATTTGGCAAAAGAGGCGACGGAGTGGGTAGACACAATCGACCCCGAGGGCGACCTTCAAGCGATACGAGCGGGGATGGTCAAATGGATCCTGCGCCTGAACCGTTGAGGCGCGTAGTGCGAGGGCGTCGGAATCGGTCACGCCGCCCCTAGATGAAACGGAAACCATTCAGTTGTACTCCGCGCTGCTAGAAATTGCGTCTAAGGTATACATATTGACGCTGTAGGAGGGATCTCCCGATCCCGACTGTACCGGCAGGGGCAATAGGGATCCCATGGCGCTACGTAAATCCTATTGGAAACAGTTTTTACCGGGAGAAAAGCGCAATTTCACCCAACACAAGGTATACATAGTTGGCAACTTGGCGTGAAAGGAACAGTCTCGCGGGAGAAAATCTATGACTATCTCAACGCGCAAGAAGGATAGGACGGTAATGTCGCGGAGAACAGAGATGGAAACGGAAAACATGAACACGGACATTTTATCCAAAAATGAAATTGAACAGACGCTTCTCAAACATCAAGATGCACTGAGAAATTATAGTGTGAAATGGCTTGGACTCTTCGGCTCTTATGTCAAAGAGGCGGCTCATGAGGACAGTGACATTGACCTGCTCGTAGAATTTGAGAAACTATCATTCGATAATTACATGGGACTACGTATTTTCCTTGAAGATTTGTTTGAGAAAAAGATTGATTTAGTAATTTCCAATTCCGTCAAACCGCGTCTGAGACCTCGCATTGAAAAGGAAGTCGAGTATGTCGCGAGACTTTGAGATTTACCTTGAAGACATTTTCGGAGCAATCAATCGAATTCAAGCGTACGTGCAGGGAATTACTCGCACGGAGTTTGAAACTGACCAGATGCGGTTTGACGCGATCATCCGGAATCTTGAGATCATCGGTGAAGCTGTCAAACAGGTGCCTGAGTCCCTTCGTAATCAGTATCCAAGCGTTGAGTGGCGAAAGATTGCTGGCTTGAGAGACATTCTCATTCACAGATATTTTGATGTCAACATTGAGCTTGTCTGGGAAATCGTGCAATCAAATATCCCGGTTTTGAGGGCGAATATTGAACAGATGATTAAGGAGCGACGCAATTGAAACCTTTTCACACAATCGCCGTGCTAATAGCAAGCAAAATATCACGATTCTCGCCGCCGCGCAGGGAGGGACATTGTGCGACAGGTATACCTTGTGTTGAGTGAAATTGCGTTTTTTTCCGGTAATAATTGTTTCTAATAGGATTCACGTAGCACCGTAGGATTTCTATCGCACTCACTATTCGTTCGTTTGATCGTTTTTGACGACTGCAACATTTAGATTTTGAATCCCTATAAACTTGCAAAACTGAAAACCACCTATGAACATCAAAAGCGGAGACATCGTAAAATCTCATCAGTGGCCCGAACCGGTACAAATCGACCTCGTGGAGGAAGTGGGGGAAGACATCCGACTGGTCGGCTCCACTGTCAATTCGCGCGATCACATTGACGCCATGCTCACCCGCGATGAAGTGGACGAGTTGCGGATCGGAAAACTCTCGCTAGATTTTAAAGCGAAGGCGCGGCATGTTTTCCTCGGTATCGAGGCGCGACGCTACCGATACGCCGCGCTCTACGACACGCTTTTCGCCGTGAACGCCTCCAAGGTCGATCCCTTGCCGCATCAGGTGGAGGCGGTCTACGGACGCGTTCTGAAACTGCCCCGAATCCGGTTCTTGATTGCCGATGACCCGGGCGCCGGTAAAACGATTATGGCGGGGCTTATCATCAAAGAGCTGAAACTCCGCCATCTAATCAACCGCACGTTGATTGTCGCTCCCGGGCACCTCAAAGACCAGTGGCGAAGGGAGATGAAGGAGCGGTTTGAAGAAAGTTTCCGCATCATGGATCGCGCCGGACTCGATTCGGTGCCCGGCGAAAACCCGTGGAGCCGCGAGTCCCAAATCATCGCCTCCATTGATTTCGCCAAACGTGACGATGTCATGCCCGCGATTGCGGCGACGCCATTCGATCTGGTCATTGTGGATGAGGCGCACAAGATGGCGGCGTACCAGTACGGCGATAAAACCAAGAAGACAAGCCGTTATCAACTGGGGCGGACACTGTCCAAAAGTTCAACCCATCTCCTGTTCCTCACCGCCACGCCGCACAAAGGCGATCCGGAGAATTTCAGATTGTTCCTGGACCTCCTTGAACCCGGCTTCTTTGCCACCAGTCAGGACCTCCGCGACTCCGTCACTGCGGGAGATAATCCTCTCTTTATCCGTCGCGTCAAGGAAGATTTGAAGGATTTTGACGGCGCGCCGTTATTCTTGCCGCGCCACGTTAGCACGGTTGCCTTTGAACTGGGCGTCGAATCACCGGATGAGAAGGAGCTCTACAACAAACTCTCCGAATACGTCAACGGTCAATACAACAAAGCGCTGACAAAGGACAAAAGGAATAACGTGGCGTTTGCCCTCGTCATCTTGCAACGACGATTGGCGTCAAGCGCCCATGCGGCGCTCAAATCGCTGGAGCGTCGGAGAAGGCGCCTTTCCGAACTGTTGCAAGGCGCCGCGGAGAGGAAACGCACGGAAAGCGTTCCCGATTTTGAGACCATAGACGATCTAAGCGAGGAGGAACGCTGGCAAGAGGAGGAGATCTGGGAGGCGCTTTCAGTCGCAGAAAATCGTGAGGAACTGCAGCGCGAAATCGAAACCCTCGAAACCTTGGCGGGGATGGCGAGGAAGATTATCAAGGACGAAAGCGAAATCAAGCTAAGAGAATTGAGAAAGACGTTAGACGATTTGGAAGCTCGCTTCGCCGGCGAAAAAATCCTCATCTTCACCGAATCGCGAGATACCTTGACATACCTTCAGGACAAAATGGAGGACTGGGGATACAGCGTCACGGTGATTCACGGCGCGTTGCGGCTTGAAGAACGCATCGAGGCGGAGGGTGAGTTCAAAAACCGGACCCAGATTCTGATAGCTACCGAAGCCGCCGGTGAAGGCATCAACCTTCAATTCTGTCACCTGATGATTAACTACGACCTGCCGTGGAATCCCAACCGCTTGGAGCAACGCATGGGACGCATCCACCGCTATGGCCAAACGCGAGAGGTATTCGTCTACAATCTCGTCGCCAAAGATACGAGAGAAGGGGAGGTGTTGACCGCCCTTTTCGACAAGATTAAAGAAATCCAAACCGCCCTCGGCAGCGATAAAGTGTTTGACGTATTGAACGAAGTATTATACGATGTAAACTTGTCTCAACTTTTGCTAGAGGCGGCGGCCAATGCACGGAGCACAAAGGATATTCTCAAGGATCTCGACATACAAGTTGATGAGGAGTACATAACCGAGGTCAAAGAGAACTTAGGCGAAAGTCTGGCGACGCGCCACATTGATTATACCCGATTGGAGAAAATTGCGGAGCGCGCCCGTGAACGACGCCTTATTCCCGAATACACCGACGCCTTTTTCCGAAAAGCCTACGCGACGCTCAATGGCAGATTGCACAATCGCCGAGACGGGTTCCTCGCCATAGATAGCGTTCCGTCGCTTATACGCAAGATTGCCGAAAAAGAGACCTTCAGACAGAAATACGGCGCGGTGTTGAAATCGTATCCGAAGGCTACCTTCGACAAAGAGATTGCCGTCAGAAACCCGGATGCCGAATTCATCTCCTTCGGTCACCCGCTGTTTGAAGCCGTAATCGGTTGGGCGAATGAAGATCTGTCCGGCGATTTGAAACAAGGGGCGGTTTTTGAAGACCCCGACGGCAATCGAAATGGCGTGATTCTGTTCTATGAGGGCGAGATTCGCGATGGCACGCGGCAGGTGGCGGGGGCGCGGTTGTTCGCCTTCTACGTGGACGCCGCCACCGGCGCCGTTGAACCCGTGGACCCCACCGCGGTATGGGATCTGGCGGAAAGCTCGCGGGGCGCGGGATCGGAAGATATTGACGCGTTGAAAGCGAAGGTCATGCCCAATCTAATGCCCTCCCTCAGGGGTTACAAGGATGAGCTCGCGGATGAACGGAAACGGCAGGCGAAGATAAAGGAGAAGTACGGACTCAAGTCGCTCCAGCGCCTCATCGTCAAGTTGGATGGCGACCTGATTTCACTCTATGATCGCCGCGCCAAGGGCGAAAACGTCGAACTCCTGATGCACAACAAAGAGGAACAGAAACGGGATTACGAAGACAACCTCAAAACGCTTGAACTGACCATTGCGCAAGAAGGCAGACTTACGCCGAGTACACCCGATTATCTCGGCGCCATCCGCGTGATTCCGTCGCCGGCAGACGGTTCTTCCATGAAAAGCGATCCTGAAATCGAGCGGATCGGCATGGACGAAACCATGCGCTACGAGCGGGAACACGGGCGCACGCCGGAAGACGTATCCGCCGAAAACCTCGGCTTTGATGTCCGTTCAACCGATCCGGAGGGCACGAAGCGTTATATCGAAGTCAAAGCGCGCGCCGGGCTTGGCGCCGTGGCATTAACGCAAAACGAGTGGTTCAAAGCCAAGCAGTTCAAATCGGACTATTTCCTCTATGTCGTTCTCAACGCCGGCACACAGCCGGTTCTGTACACTCTGCAGAACCCCGCCGAAGAGACGCACCCCGAGGAGCAAATCGAGGTCGTCCGGCACCTAATCTCCTTGGGTGAAATACGTGAAAAAGGCGTAAGGGAGAATGACGGTTCGTAGTAGTAGGGTTTGTAGTAGTAAGGTTCGTAGTAGTGCAATTCATTGCACGTCCTAGGTTCATAGTAGTAAGGTTCGTAGTAGCGCAATTCATTGCGCGTCCTCCGTCGGGTCGTAGTAATAAGGTTCGTAGTAGTGTAATTCATTGCGCGTCATAGGTTTGTAGTAGTGCAATTCATTGCACGTCATAGTGGGAGATGGTAATGCAAAAATATTTCATTGAATCCTTTAAGATAAGCAAACTGTGGGGTTATCTAGATATCGACCTAAATTTCAATAGCGATGTTAATATTCTGATAGGTCCAAACGGTTCTGGCAAAACGACTATCTTGAATCTACTTCATTCTATCTTGTCAGCCGACTTGCGAAGCGTTTTAGACATTGGTCTTGAGCAAGCGGAGGTGTGGCTAAGGAATTTTCAAGGAGAGTCTATAGTTGCCGTGAAGGTGAACACCGCAGATCAATCCATTAAGTTCAGCGTGGAAGATAGAGAGCATAAGATTGATATGAACACGCTTTCTGAGCGAAGCCCTGACTCTTATTGGCCCTTTCTTCTGTTGCCGGAAAAAAGTAGCATTGCTAGGAGAACACAATCAGAGGATTCATGTGATGTCTTAACTACCCTAGTTCCCATTGTTTGGCTTCCTGTAATACGACGGCCGCCTGAAACAGACGATATGACATTCCCACATAAAGGGACGGATCCTGTGGAACCAGTAGACTTACGGCTCCAAGAATTGTTAAAGGATCTTTCCCGCTATCACTCCGGTTTGAACACACAACTTTCTGAACGTTATTCCCAGTTTGAGCATCAAGTCTTATCCGCGATACTATATGGCAAAGAAGAAGATCAATTGCATTCGATTCGTGATATGATTGCTCATTCGCTGCCAACAGAGGATGAAAAACAGCATCTACGGAAAGCTTTTGAAGCCGCTGGATTTTTGGATGAGCAAATGGAAACCAAAATCAACGATCATTTTGATGCGGCGGCGGAGGTACTGAAACGGATTAAAGAAAACACAAGATTGCAACCGCAGGATATTCTTGTGCTTCCACTTATCAGTCGAACAAAATCTATGGTGGAATTTGCTAGTAAGCTTGAAGAGGAAAGGGAAGCCATATTTGCGCCTTTGAGACATTACGAAGAGATCGTCAATCTATTCTTGAATGAAAAATCTGTTCAAGTTGATGAAAGTGGCCGCTTGGTAATTGAATCTTCTTCAAACGCGGATTTGGATCCGTTACTCCTGTCTTCGGGTGAGAAACAAATTTTGATACTTCTCACACAAGCTCTTCTTAGAGTAGATGAGCCGGTGGTTTATATGGCGGATGAACCGGAATTGTCGCTTCATGTGTTGTGGCAGGAGAAACTCTTGGAGTCTCTGGTCTCTCTCGGTGGGGAATTGCAGATAATTGTCGCGACGCACTCTCCCGACATTGTCGGGAGATTCAGAGATAAAGTCATACAGTTAGGGAGGAAAAGTTAATGTCGTTCTCACGAACAGCATCGGGAATCGCCGCAAGATATCTTTTCAATTACGCGCGACACCATACTGATATTTCGTTCCGAATTATTCGACAGCATCCACGCCTAAAAAAGAAACCGAAATTCAGTTGGGTAGGCGGCTTAAAAGAACTTCGGGACCAGTATACCTCAGTTGAACTTCAGAAAAAAGCCTTGGAATGGAGAGATTAGTGTACCTCGTAGATTCCAATATTTTTTTGGAGACATTATTAAACAGAAACAGGGCTAAGGAAGTCCGGTCGTTTTTGGAGTCCGTTGATTTAAACGACATCTTCATGACGGATTTCGCGCTTCATTCCATAGGAATTAATCTGTTAAAATCGGACAAATATGCGCTCTTTGTCACATTTTTGGACGAGATTGTTGGCGACGCCATCGGCGTTCTTTCATTAGACTTGGACGATCTCAAGACATTGGACGAGTTGGTTCAGAAGTACAATCTTGATTTTGATGACGCCTACCAATACGCTACCGCCGAAAAATTTGACCTCCAACTAATCAGTTTTGATAAGGATTTCGATCGGACAGATAAGAGACGAAAGGAACCCGGAGAGGTACTGAGATGAAACGATTCATCGAAGAAAGTTTCCCCGTCAAAGAAGTCTCCGCCGAATCCGCTCGCGAGAAGAACATCCGACGCGGACACATCTCCACCCTCCACCTCTGGTGGGCGCGGCGGCCGCTCGCCTCCTCGCGCGCCACCGCCTACGCCGCCCTGATTCCTCCTCCGAAAGACGCCGAAGAGTGGAACGCCAAACGAAACTTCATCAGCGACCTCTCAAAATGGGAAAACTCGTTAAATCCTAATCTAATAGAAACCGCTCGAAAAGAAATTCTTGAAGCCAACGGCGGGGCGCCTCCGAAGGTACTCGATCCCTTTGGCGGTGGCGGAGCCATTCCATTGGAAGCGCTGCGCCTCGGCTGCGAAACCTACTCCAACGATCTCAATCCCGTGGCTGTGTTGATTCAGAAATGCACGCTTGAATACCCAAAAAAATACGGCAAGCCGCAAGAGGTAAAGGTTGGGGGCACCTTCTCTGGTACAGAAACCAGGAATCCTCTGCTTGAAGATGTCAAGAAGTGGGGTGAATGGGTATTGGCGGAAGCGAAGCAGGAACTCTGCCGATTCTACCCTCCGGAGGCCGACGGTTCCATCCCGGTTGGCTATATTTGGGCGCGCACTATCCCGTGCCAAAACCCTACCTGCGGCGCCGAGATTCCGCTAATGGGTCAATTCTGGCTCGCCAATAAAGAAACAAAGAAGGTCGCGCTCTATCCTCATGTTGAAAAAGAGGAAGTGAATTTTAGGATTGTCGGCGATGGTTACGAACCGATTCCCGACGGTTTTGACCCGTCAAATGGCAGTATCTCACGCGCCGTGGCCGTGTGCTTCGTCTGCGCCGGGGTGGTTGAAGCCAATCTAACGCGCAAACTGTTTCAAGAAGGCAAAGCGGAAGAGCGGATGGTTGCCATCGTAACGCATAAACCGGGCAAAATGGGCAAGCGTTATCGCACTGCAACAGATAACGATCTTTCTGTCTTTCGAGAATCCCAGACTCATCTTGGGAAGAAGCGGAAAAAGCTGACGTTGGAATGGGGAATGGATCCAGTACCAGAGGAATTAATGGACACCAAAGACCCCAACACAGTTGCCGGGAGGGGCTATGGATTCACTGAATGGGGTCAACTTTTTAATCCAAGACAAAAATTGATATTAATAACGCTCGCGGAAAAGGTGAAAACTGCGTATCAAAAGATGTTGGCCCAGGAAGTTGATAGCGAGTACGCGAAGGCAGTGGTAAGTTTTTTGGCGGTAGGATTTGATAGATTAGCCTCGTTTTCAACAATCTTGTGTAGATGGAAGGTTGGAACTGAACAGAACATACCTGTGTTTAGTGGTAGAAACGCGGTGCCAATGGTTTTCGATTACTTTGAGGTAAATGGCACCGGAGATGTAAGCACAAGTTGGGGCAATTCAATTGAGACTATAAGCGAACCATTAGAACTAGCTTGTTCAGGTTTGTCAGGAGTAGTTACGATCTCTCAGTCCTCTGCGACCAATCTTCCCTATCCTGACGGATTCTTTGATGCCGCCTTCACTGACCCACCCTACTACGATAACATTGCGTATGCGAGTTTGTCCGACTTTTTTTACGTCTGGCTTAAGAGATCTGTGGGAGATATGTACCCGGAACTCTTTTCAACTCCATTAACGCCGAAATCTAATGAGATTGTGGTGGCGCCATATCGACAGGGCGGCAGAAGCGCGGCAAAGAAGTTTTTTAACGACAACCTGCAGCAATCGTTCAAGGAAATACATCGGGTTCTGAAATCTAATGGTATTGCAGTCATTGTGTACGCGCATAAATCCACTGAAGGCTGGGAAACATTGATTAATTCGCTTCTTGATTCTAGGTTGATTATAACCGGGGCTTGGCCTCTTGATACCGAGATGAAAGGAAGAATGAACTCCATGGAAAGTGCCGCCTTGGCTTCCTCCATCTACATCGTCGCTCGGAAGATGGAACGTCAACCCACCGGTTTCTACAACGAAGTCAAAGGAGAGATGACAACGCACCTCAACGCCAAACTCCATCGACTCTGGGAGGAAGGTTTGAGCGGCGCCGACTTCTTTATCGCCGCCATCGGCTCCGCCATTGAAGTCTTCGGCAAATACGAGCAGGTGATGGATTACGAAGGTAACATCGTCCGCGCCGACCGACTTCTTGACGACGTGCGTGAGATTGCCACCGATTACGCCGTGCGTCAAATCCTGCAAAACGGCTTCGCCGGCGAAATATCCGACCTCACCCGTTTCTACGTCCTCTGGCGCTGGGAATTCGGCGAGGCGCGCGTTATCTTTGACGATGCACGCAAGTTGGCGCAGTCCTGCGGAATCGACCTTGCTCGCGAATGGGGTGGCAAGGGGTTCGTCGCCAAAGAGAAGCAGTACATCCGCGTACAAGGTCCGCAGTCCCGCAAGATGGACGACCTCAAGAACACGAGAGAACTGATTGACACGCTGCACCACGTACTGCTACTCTGGGAAAAGAGCCGGCGAGATGACATGATTCGCGTCCTCGACGAAAGCGGTTACGGAGAAAGCGATGCATTTTTCCGCGTGGCGCAAGCCATCTCCGAGACACTGCCCATTGAGAGCAAGGAGAAGAAACTCTTGGACGGTTTCCTCGCCGGACGAGAACGAGTGGGGGAAGAGCTGAGGCAGACGCGGTTGTTTTAAGTTGGCGGCGTGAAGTGAAGACGTGGAGAATTCTGGAATGGATACGCTTGATGTGCGCGACTTGCCCGACGACCAGATCGAATTTCTACGGCAACTGATTGAGTTTATGCGTCAAAACCATCAAAAACCGGTCACACCGCCCCGAGATGAAACGGACACGATTCAGTTGCGTAGTTGGCACCTTGGCGTGAAGGGGACAGTCTCGCGAGAGGAAATTTATGACTATCTTGACGCTCCAGAAGATTAGGGTGGGGCTGTCACGGAGAAAGAGAGATGGAAACGCGCAAAATGAAATCAGTCATGTTAACCAAAGGCGAGATTAAACAGAGGCTTCTAAACCACCAAGACGCGTTGAGAGAACACAGCGTGAAACGGCTTGGTCTTTTCGGGTCGCATGTCAAAGACGCCGCCCGTGAGAATAGTGACATTGACCTGCTCGTAGAATTTGAGAAACTGTCATTTGACAACTACATGGGACTGCGGATTTTCCTTGAAGATCTATTCGAGAAAAAGATTGACCTCGTGATCTCCAATTCCCTCAAACCGCGCCTGAGGCCGCGCATCGAAAATGAAGTCGAATATGTCGCAGAACTATGAAGGTAAGACTTACGTAACAATAACAACCAGTCTCCGTAGGCGGGGTCTTCCCCCGCTGCGAATATTCAATTACGACGGCCTCAACATAAATAAGGAGCTTCGCAATGAATCCCTTCCACACCATCGCCGTGCCGCACAGCGATATACTAGAAGGACGACTCACCCAAGATGTGTTCGCCGCCGATCTGTGGAACGTGCACAACGGCAGGGGCCCCGACGAATACAAGGACGCCGTGCAGTTTTTCGAGAAAACCTACGAAACCGACGGACTCAAACATCTGCTTTCGGTGGTCGAAGAGCGGTTAAGCGGCCGCGGCGGCGATCCGGTGATTCAAATCCAGACTCCTTTCGGCGGTGGCAAAACCCACGCGCTGATTGCCATGTACCACAAAGCCGCCGAGTGGAACGCCGCGCCAGCCGTGATTGTCGGCACGCCGATGGCGGCGCGCGACACGCTCTGGGGCGCGCTGGAAACCCAACTGACAGGAAAGGTGGCTCGGTTTGACGGACCGACCTCCCCCGGCCGAGACGCCATCTACGAACTCCTGGAGGCGAAACAGCCGGCGCTCATCCTGATGGATGAGTTGCTGGAATACATGACCAAAGCCGACGGTGTCCGCGTCGAAGACAGCACGCTCGCATCCCAGACGCTCGCCTTTATGCAGGAGTTGACCGAAGCCGCCGCCGCGTTGGAGAGGGTTGCGCTCGTCATCACGCTGCCATCAAGCGGCATGGAACGCTTCGGCGAAGGCGCCGAAAAGTTGTCCGAGCAACTTCAGCACGTTGTCGGGCGGATGGAGATGATTTACGCCCCGGTGCAGGAGCATGAGATTACACATGTCATTCGACACCGCCTCTTTTCGCATATCGATATCGAACGCGCCCGCGAGGTGGTCGCCGAGTTCACGGACTACGCCGACAGGGAATCCATTCTCCCGCTCGGCACTGAACCATCCGAGTACCGAAAACGCTTTGAAGCCTCCTATCCGTTTCAACCCGAAGCGGTTGACGTGCTATATCAGCGGTGGGGCAGTTTCCCGAATTTTCAGCGCACGCGAGGCGTGCTGCGATTGCTCTCGCTCGTCATCCACTCCCTCAAAGAGAAGGAGATCCCATACATCAGTCTTTCCGATTTCGATCTCGGTCTTCAAGACATTCGGCGCGAGTTGCTCAAACACATCGGAAACGAATTCGACAGCGTTTTGGGGGCGGACATCACCGGCGGCGAGGCGGGCGCGAAAAAGGTCGATCTCGTTCTCGGGAACGCCTACAAGGGGCTCAAACTGGGGAGCCGCGCCGCTACTGCTGTGTTTCTTTATTCCTTCTCGGGCGGAACGGAGCGGGGCGCAAATATCGGAGAGATAAAACGTTCCGCCGTGACGACCGGCATTCCCTCCAGCGTTGTCGGCGAAGCCGCCAACAATCTGCCGAACCAACTTTTCTTCCTTCGCCACGAGGCGGAGAGATCCTATTTCACCAATCAGCCAAACCTCAACCGAATCCTGTTGACCCGTATGGAGAACATCAAGGATTCCGAGATTGAAGTGATGGAAAAGAAGTTGGTCAAACGGAACCTGTCATTCGGTAGGCTCAATACCCTCACTTGGCTTAACGATGGGGCAGTGGTCGCGGACACCGCCGATCTGAGGTTGATCATCCTGAAGTCGCCCGACGAATCCCTGATGCAGTCAATACTGGAAACCAAGGGCAAAACGCCGAGAGTCAATCGAAACTCGCTTTTCTTTCTGACCACGCTGGCGCATGAGCGGAGCGGATTCTACAATCAACTGAAAAAGACGATTGCTTACCGCGCGCTCGGCAAGGACACCACGCTGAATCTCTCCGGCGAACAACAGCGCGAGATTCGAGAGGAATTGAGAAAGGCGGAGGACAGCCTTGATGACATGCTGCGTCGATACTACAGATCTGTGTGGGTTCCGACAAAAGACGGGTTGACGGAATCGGACTTGGGGGTGCCCACTTACGGCGGCACGAAGAAACTGGACGACCTCGTTTACGAGAATCTGGGCTCGCGAGGAGAAATTCTGGAGAAGATTGCCCCGTTGCTTCTGAAAGAACGTTTCCTCAAAGATAAGAAGTCGGTTTCCACCCGACAGTTGTATCAGTCAAGCGCCAGAACCCCCGGCAGCCTGCGAGCCGTCAGCCGCTCTGTCTGGGAAACGGGAATCAGCGAAGGTGTGAAAAAAGGCATATTCGGACTTGGCGAACTTGTGGATGGAAAACCCGTCTGCCAATTTTTCAAAGAGCCCCCGCCGATGCTCGCCTTTACCGAAAACGAGGTCATTATTCGCGAGGAAATCAGCGTCGCCCAGAAGAAGGCGCAAGAAGAAGAGGAATCAGAAACGGGCAAGGATGATTCAACCGGTTCCGAAGGTGACAACGACATAATAATTAAGGAAACAAGGAACGGCAATGACCAACCCGCCCCTTCGCCCGACTCGGATTCGCGCACCCACGTACAACTGGAGTTCACGCTGCCGCAAGGCAAAGTGTCGTCGATCATGGGAATGATGAACCTGCTTCAGGCAGAATTCAACACCCTTCAGATTAAGTTAACCGCCACCGATGGCGAGATGTCGGAGCAGGATTACGAGGAAAAGATCAAGGAAACTTTGAATCAGATTGGAATTGAGGCGGATGATGCGGGTTCGTAGTAGTGCAATTCATTGCACGTCTCAGATCGATTGTAACATTTATACTGCGCGCTGTCAAAAATTGCGTCTTTGTAGGATCAAGCGAATGAATAATGAGTGCGATAGAAATCCCCGCGATCTCCAGGTCGCGACCGGTGCGTCCACTGTAGGAGCGATCTCCAGGTCGCGACCGGTGCGTTCACCGTAGGAGCGATCTCCAGGTCGCGACCTGCTGGCGCTATGTAAGTCCTATTAGAAATAATTTTTACTAAGAAAGAAAGCGCAATAATACCCAACGCAAAGTATAGATTTCGTATTAGTTTCCCAAATTCGCGTTGCAATTTTTCTGGAACTTAAAAACGTTATGTGTGTGTAGTACAACGCATAATAATTGGAAGAGACCGCGCCCAAAATATTTCTGTCACCCGTCGTTTTTGGTGGATGTAAGGCCGTTTTTGCGGACGAAATTAAACCATAGCGAGGCAAACTTTTGCGATTGTTAACATCTTGTTCACCTTCGCGCGGGCGTGAACCCGCGTCATCACTAGAAAGCGCCGCGGCGGATCAGGTGAACGCGCCCCGAAAATCTGCCATTCGTTCACCTTTCTGTCCCTATTGCAGTTCACCTTTTCGGGGGTGTTTTTCACCAAAAATAGGAACAAAATCGTCCCGATGCCACCAAACGCGCGCTTTTGTTCACATTCTATACTCCACGATCAAGCGAATGAATAATGAGTGCGATAGAGATCCCCCAAGCGAGTGGATAACGAGTGCGATAGAAATCCCGAGATCTCCCGATCGCGACATGCGGCCCCGTAGGTGCGGTTTCCAACCGCACCTACCGCCAGCCGCTTGAAAATACGCAATTTTCAGCAGCGTGAAGTATAATCCTATTGAAATCCATTATTGGTGAAAAAAAGCGCAATTTTAGCCAACGCAAAGTGTAATACTGTAACGGCGTTACGGCATACGGAGTATGCCTACTACTATAACAGGAGAAATTCTATGGTTCATGTTCGTTATGAAGCGCTTAAGGAAATGGTCTACAACGTCTACATCACCGCTGGCGCGGTGGAGGAGGATGCGCGAATAGTCAGCGATCACCTCTGCGATTCCAGTCTCATGGGTCACGACTCGCACGGCGTGATGCGCACCGACTCTTACATAGACACGATGAAGGCGGGAGGGGCGGCGGAGCGGATGGAAATCGTTCGCGAAACGCCCGCGAGCGTCGTTATCAATGTCAACAATGCGTCCGGCATGGTGGCTGGGAAGAAAGCGATGGGTCTCGCCATCGAAAAGGCGAAATCAACAACGTTGGCAGCCGTGGCGCTGTATAGCTGCGGCCATGCCGGGCGGATGGGGACTTACCCGCCTCAAGCGGCGGAGGAGGGGATGATCGGCATCGTCCTGCTTAACGGCGGCGGCCGCTTCATGCACCCGTTCGGAGGAACGTCGCGCCGGCTGCCCCCCAATCCGATAGCCATCGCTGTCCCGCGCAAGCACGGTGAACCGCTGATGCTTGATATGACGCTTAGCGTCGTGGCTGGCGGCAAAATTGCTGTCAAATCGGCGCGGGATCAGGAGATGCCGGAGGGCTGGATGATTGACTCGGATGGCAACCCGGTCACGGATCCGAGCGCATTTTTCGTCCGGGAAGCGGACACGGCGGTGATGCCGCTGGGCGGATTCCAATTCGGACACAAGGGTTTTGGCTTGGGATTCATGATTGACGCCATCGCCGGCGGCCTCTCATGGGCGGGGTGCAGTCGCGATGAACCCACTCGCGGCGGAAGCGGGATCGTGATGATTGCCATGAAAATAGAGGATTTCATCGACCTTGACGCGTACACCGAGGAGATAGAGTATATGGTCGAGTGGGTGAAATCCTCGAACCGACTGCCCGGCGTGGACGAGATATACGTTCCCGGCGAATTTGAGGCGCATAGCCGCGCCCAACGTTTGAGGGAGGGCATCCCGATCGAAGAAAAAACGTGGAGGCGCTTGGTTGAGGTTGCCGAATCCTACCGTGTCGCGGTACCGGAGGTATGATACTAATTCGTAATCCGCAAGTTACAAGGGCCTTGGGTTCGTAGTAGTGCAATTCATTGAGGATCTCTATCGCACTCACTATTCGTTCGTTTGATCATCTCAATTCGACTGAAACATTTAGATTTTGAATTGGTATCAACAACGGATTTGCCTCTTTCTATTCCGCAGGATATCGGGGAAGCCAGTATCCGCCATCAACGCGAAGCGTGGCGCCGGTGATGTAATCGGCGGCGTCCGAACACAGAAACGCCGCCGCTTTCCCGATATCCTCAATCGTACCGAGGCGTCCCCACGGCAATTTCTTCGCGCCTTCCCGCTGTTCCTCGACCGTCGAATAGTTCCGCTCGCCGGGTGTGTCTGTCCAACCTGGCTCAATGACGTTCACGTTGATGCGATGTCCCGCGAGCTCCGTCGCTATCGTGTTCCCCATGTTGATGATGCCCGCTTTTGCCGTATTGTACGGGACGGAAGTCCCGATCGGAATAAAGGCGAGTATGGAACTGATGATGAGGATTTTTCCGCATCCGCCGCGTGCGACCATGTGCCGGGCGACAATCTGACTGCAATGGAATACACCCCATAAGCAAACATCAATCGTTTGGGCGGCGTCCTCAACCGAGAGCTCCAAAAACGGGTTGCGGATACTGCTTCCGGCGTTGTTTACGAGGATGTCAATTTTGCCGAAACGGTCAATGCTTTGTTGAACTCCCGCCTCCACTGCATTTCGATCGGTGACATCGCCAAGCACAACAATCGCCTCTCGCCCGATTTGGCGAATCATGTCGACGGTTTCCGCTGCCGCCTTTTGATTCCCTTTATCGTAGATGACGATGTCGGCGCCGCATGTTGCCATCTCGAGCGCGCAGCCGCGTCCAATCCCGCGCGCTCCGCCGGTAATGAAAGCGACTTTGTTCTGTAAGTCTATCATGTCGTTTTTTCTCTTTGAATAGCTGATTCGGATCTCTATCCCGCGCGTAATAGTTCAGCGCCTCGAACGGCGCGGCGACCACCGATTGATAAGGTTTGACGGAATTTCGCGAGTGAACATGGAGGGCGCGCGTTCCAAATCGCCGCGGCGACGAACAACAGAGGTCAGATAGAGCCGCTCTTTGGCGCGCGTCATGCCGACGTAAAACAACCGGCGTTCCTCTTCAATTTCCGCCAACGGTTGGTCTTTGCGCCTTATGGGGAACGTTCCCTCCTCCATGCCCGTGACAATAACAACGCGAAACTCCGTGCCCTTTGCCGCATGCAGTGTCATCAATGTAATTTTGTCGGTTTCGATCTCCGTCTCGTCGGCGTTATTGATTAACTTTTGATAATCGAGAAAACTGGAAATGTCTTTTTCTCGACTATTTCTCTCGAAATGCAGCATGCCGTTCATGAATCTTGCCCGTCTGTTTTCCCAATCGGCATCTTCCGGAAAATTCGGGAGCGACGTTTTGCGGAGCGCTTGAAGAAATCCTCCAATTTTCTCAACCTCCGCGGATTTCATGGACGACACTAGTTTGTCCGTCTCTGGTCGGTGGCGTTGTACGTATCGTGCGGACGCCTGAAGAAATGCGCCTACCGCTTCCGACGACGCTTCGTCATTCGAGGCATCGGAGCGTCCAACCTTCCGACATTCCGCTTGACTCGCGAGAATTCCGACCCCCACAAGCGGCAAGAGTTCTGTCATTGAGCGCGCCTCGCGATGACGAAGATTGACTTTGACCAGTTCGTCAAACACGCGGTGATTTACCTGTACGTCCTCAAGCGCTCGGTGCAGCGTGTCATGCTCAATGTCGAATTTCTCGGTAAGCGCCTCAAGCGTACACGCCTCGCGCGGATAAAGGCGTTGAGCGGTGACGAGCGTATCGTAGCAAGGATTTGATAATCCGATATCCAATCGCCTCAGATCTCTCTCCAAGACCATGTTGTCAAACTCAATCACGTTATGCCCGATGAGGATACGATCTTGAATAAAACTGAGGAACTTCGGCAGGACCGCTTCAATGCTTGGGGCGTCTTTGACCGTTTCGTTATTGATTCCGTGAACGCGGGTGCTTGACGCCGGAATGGCGCGCGAGGGTTTCACCAACTGATGGTATTTTTCAAGTTCGCTCCCGATGTGACTGAGCCGCTTGGCGGCGATTTCGACAATCTCCGCTCGCTTGGGATTGTAGTCGGTCGTTTCGAGATCGTAGACAATCAGGTCCGCGAAATTGGGCGTTTCAAAGTAGCCAACCACTCGCTGGCACAACTTCAGCGCGACGACGCTTTTGGCAATGTCCGCCGGGCTGTCCGGTTTTTCTTTCCCTCCTAACTGTATGACATTCGTGCCTCTGTCTGGCTTCGATCCAATGAGAATGACTGTCGCTGTTGTCTCGGGCAAAGCCGCGAAGCGACCTATCAGTACGTTTACGCCATCTTGGTCAAATTCGGGGATGTCGTCCTCCATGCGCAAAAAATCAACCTGAACGTCGCAGTCAAGATAACGCTTCGCTGTTTGATGAACGATATGTGCGGCGCAGCAGGCATCAATTTCATCGGTAGCCGCAATTCGCATCGACTTGCTTCGTTGTATGGCGCTATACAGAGCGTCCGCGGCTGTCCCGATATTTGGAATTTCGTCCCACTCTTCAATTTGTCGAATCTCTTCATCGCGATAGGGTGAACGGCGGCTTTCAAGCAGATTAAACAACTTTGAAACCACTCTGGCAATTTTTTCACCTTTGATTTCTTCGGCAAAACCATCGATTTCTTCAAAGAATTGGCGGATGTTCCGGCGCGTTAAAGGCCCGACCTCGGTCGGGTAGTCATCAATTGATTTGAGCAGATCAATCAAGCTCAGGCTCTCACGCTGCGCCAGCCATTTTAGTCGCGCCAGCGTTAGGTCGTCAATCAATGGCTGTGGAAAATTGAGCGCCCGTTCAAGATCGCGCGGCACTCGCCACCGAATACAGCGCAAGTAAGACGAGATGTCTTGTGCGTGCGTCTCTTGGAACGAGTTCTCTCTCCCGACGCGCTGAAACTCAATCCCTTCGTAATACAATCGATCTGCCAGCGCCTCCGCGAGCTGATGCGTGCGGTAAAAGACAGCGATATCACCATAAGAGTAGTGTCGCTGATTAACAAGTTGGCGGATGAGCCTGACAATGTGTGATGCCTCCCCATCCGGGTCGCCCAACGTATAGTGGAAAAGTGTATGTCCAGTTTCCCGATGTGTTTTCAGCGTACTGCTTTCCTGACGCGTATTTTTGGAAATCACGGATTGTGCCGCCCGTAGAATTTTCTCCGTGCAACGATAGTGTTCCTCCAATTCCACGACGGTCGGATCGAAATCGCTCCGGAATCTCTTGATGTATTCCGGCATGGAGCCGCGCCAACTGTAAATAGACTGATTTTCGTCGGCAACGACCATCAAGTTGCGCTCCGGCACGCGGCAAAGCAGTCTCAGAAGTTCATACTGGGCGGCATTGATGTCCTGATATTCATCGACTAGGATATAACGGATGTCGCGATGATATTTGGCGCGGACAACGGGCGTTTTTTCAAGCGCTTCGACGCTCTTATAGAGCAGATCATCAAAGTCGAGGGCAGAATGCGCCGCGAGTTTGCTCCGATAAGCCTTGATCAGATTCACGATGTTTTGGATGACGGTCGGGTCGTCGATCACATCGCCGTCCCGCGTGCGAATCTCGGGCATTTCACCGGCCGTCGCGAGCGGGTCTTCCAATTTCACCTTATACGTCCCGATGATGTCGCGCAACCGCCAGGGCGGGTAGTCGAGCCGGTTCAGTTTCAACTCGCGCAGGCATTCAATCAGGACTTCCTCCTGCGTCTCCTGATCGAAAATCGCAAAGTTCTTGCTCAACCCGATCTCCGGCGCGTGTTCCCGCAGCAAACCGACACAGAAGGCGTGGAACGTATGAATCTTAACGTCCAATCCCTGCGTTGTGCCGAGCAGATCCTTGATTCGATCGAGCATTTCTTGCGCCGCTTTATTCGTGAAAGTGACAGCGAGGATTTGCTCCGGCGGTACGCCGTGTTGGTGGATGAGGTGGGCGATTCTGTGCGTGATGACCTTCGTCTTGCCCGTGCCGGGACCCGCCACGACCAAAATAGCGCCATCTTTATGGGTCGCCGCCTCACTCTGTTTTTCATTGAGCCCTTGAAGGATTTCCATTTTCGCAACTTACCGGTTCGCTCGCTAAATATATGGTTCAACCGAAGCCGAGTTTTTTCCTCAAAACTCGGTTTCTTTCCGGTATTGATGTAATTCACAGCATCGGCATAAAGACTTACGCGCTTCTGCAGGGAACAACGATCGTTGTTCCCTACTCATGACGGGCAACTAAAGACTGACAATCATGTTAATTCCAACAATCACAGTTCAGACAAGCGCCAAAACACCCAAATAGCGCTGTCCATGTAGAAAACAAACCATTTTATCGCATTGACTAGAGTTTTCTAATCTGCGTCCCTATTCTGCTTGTTTGTATGAAATCGAGTGATGCCACAAAACATCAGACCTATACCAATCTATTTGCGAGAAGACCACTTAGTTGTCGTCGTTTTGCAAGCCAATTTCCTCCGGCGTCTGCGCGGTCAGCGCCTTCTCAAACAGCGCATCAAGACGGGAGAAACTCTGTGTTAAGCGAACCTGATTCGTAACAGATTCGGGTACGGACTCGAATCGCAGCTGAAGCAGTTTTAGTACAGCCGCTTGTTTCTCCTCCGCTCTGCCTTCTGCTTTGCCTTCTGCTTTGCCTTGTTGAACAAGATAATCTGCCATTGACTGTCCCACGTTTACTACCTCCTCTCTGTCTGAAGAATGTTGGATGTTTTGGTTGACGACCTCTCTCAACTCATCATGTTCGTCGTGCGGACGGCGGTGCAGGATGAGCAACACAAGATAGTACAACGCCCGGAGCCTCTCTTGCGCCCGGGTGTCATCCAGCGCGTTGATTCGTGAAATCGCGGTAATCAACGCCTCCTTCATCGTTTCCTTGTCTGCATTTTCCTTCCGCAAGACGGTTAGCAACCACCCGAGCGCATGGTCGGTTTTCGTCAGCTCCGTCTCAGCCGCCTCCTTGACGCTGAGAAGGAGTATCTTGAACCTCGGGATAAATTCCCCCAGCTCATCGGGCACGTCCATCATCGCGTCAAGCGTCAAAGGCGGATTCCAACGCCGCTCACCGGTGTAAAACACGATCGGTAGAATCACACGCAAGCGCCGCCGACTTTGGGGAACAGACTTCGATTCCCACTCCCGTCGCTGGAAATCCCAAAGCTGGGTCATGTAAAACAGCATCCGAAACGCCATTGTCGCATCGACCGTCGACTGATGCTCAATAAGGATGTAGATTAGCATCTCGTCCGATGTCGAGCGGAACGGGACTCTAATCACCATGTCCGATTCCTGCTCTCGCAGGTTATCGGGGATGAAACTCCGGTTTATTTGCGACATTTGACTAAAATCAACGGAATCGACGAACTCAAGGGCAAGGATTTCCAACAACCCTCTAAGGAATGCCCCGTCCTCAAACAACCATCGGGCACTGCGGTCGTGGAACTGTTCGGTCCGAATGTCGAAATAATTGGATAATTCAGCTTTGTCAATCATAGTCCTCCATATTTCCAAACGCGCAAGAATCAATCATGCGATTAATGTGATAACGTTGTGATGTTGCGATAGGTTGATAATCCTGAATCAAATTAAGAAACGTACAGTAACGCTGGGTAAATCAAACCTACGCGCGCCCCCACTTCTCTCAGAGTGAGGAGATTCCGTTCCTATTACTCCGGCTTTTATGTGGAATCTCGTTCAATGATTCCGGACCCATCACTTGTCTACGGAGGAAAGAACTTAATTCCTGGGGAAACCGCAGACCGGATCGAGTCGGAACAAGGGACCTGCATTAGCTTATCGTCTCGCTGGCGAGTTCATGATTTTCATTGGTTCTGCATACGTTTTTGCCACGCGTGGAACCAGTCATGCCCCTTGTCAAGACTATGAGGGTTTCTGCCGGTAAAAAAGTCTACATGAATCAGGTTTTAAGTCTGGACCGCAGGGTATTATAGAAGGTCCAAGTGTTGTGAAATCCTCGTCGCTTGTTTCGATTTGTGCCTCGAAAAATTAGAACGTGTATCCCTAAGCGTTTACATATTTCGCATGGACAATGTTCCCACGGTTTCTCAAGCAAAGTACGTTGATATTTTTCTTTGCTGATAGCTTTGTCACGTATTTGCACACCGTCATGACCGAAACGTAGCAGGTACGTGTCATATTCAACAATTGTATTAAGTAATTCCTTGAATTTAGCGACTGATAGATTTTCCTCATCATATTCATGAAGCATACGTAGGCAATATTCTTCCTGTGAACGAACATCCTCTGGTGATTTTCCGTTGCTCTTGATGAACTCGCGCACTCGCGGGTGGTATGATTGAGGCACTCGGATAGCCGTATACCATTTTCCGTCCCGTGCAAAGTAATTCTGTCCACTCTGTAACCAAGCTTTGCGTAGATAAGACGCGCTGTCTATGCTTGCAACGCCATATCTTGGCAATTTGTTAATTAGGTCTAGCTTCGCGACACCGAAAAGATGAAACCGAATTTCCTTTGAATTTCGACTCTTAAACTCCCGGACAACTTCATGAGTTGCCTTAAGAACGTCAAGAATCGTAAGCGCGTTTAATCGCGCTATTCCTCCAATAGCTATATATGTATAGCCCATTTTCAAAAGATCTGCTACGCTATTGGCGTATGTCTCCGGGGCGTCGCCTTGGGCGACGCCGATTGGCGTAAATTTAAACTTCCGTTTTTTGTAAAGTCTAATAAATTCGGTGGCGTTCTGTAAGGTGATTCCTATGCGCTTCTCACGCTCATTTTCCGAAAGGTACTTTTTTTGTTTTTTCTTCTTCGTCTCTGTTGATTTATTAGTTAATCGTTTTTTGATAGTCTGTGTTTCATATATGCTGTTTACAACTAGATGATCGACCGATGCTCCATAATTGACTCTAATTGTTTCATAGTAATCTAGTACATCTTCCGTTTTATAACGGGGTTCCTCCTCGCTGACGTAGCTAAACGCTCCACAATCCCCAAAAACCTCCAAGCCTTTTGGAAGTCGATAATATTCGTGTGCTCCAAGTTTTTGTATGACTCGGTAATCTCTAGGGCTCTTTTCTACAAGCGCACGACTAACCAATATGCCATCGTACGGTGGTGACCGAAAAATCTCGTGAGCATACTGGTCTTCTGATAAATCCCGGTTAGGAGCATAGGTATCAGATTGAAAGTCAAAATTCGGGTCAACCTTGTCATTCCAATCTGGAATGAAATATTTCAAGGAAGGCATCAGTGATTTTCCCTGTAGAGCAGGTTGTTTTCATTGTCATGGATATCGCATTGGATACTTGCCAGTTCTCGCAGTACAATTCCAGCGAAGATCGCAGATATTGCAGGTACGTTCGCCTGGTCCGCCCTGTGGTTGAGGAGTTGGCCAATAATCATGAAGTCTACAACATTCGATCTCATGTACCGTATGCTTAAAGGTCTCCAGGGCAGTTTGGATGCGCCGCGATTTTAACGGTATATCAACAAGCGCTTGCTCTGGGCGTTTCGGAGAATCGGCGACTTCATCAAGTTCCCCTAAAAAGTAAAGAATCGCTCTTTCTGGATATTCGCCGTTGCGTTCTCGATAAAGTTCCGCGTAAACGAGCATTTGAAATTCGTAGCGGTGGAAATCGTCAGAATTACGATTAGGACGATCTCCTCCTTTGTAATCCCATATTTCTGCCTTCATTCCCGGTAACCAGTTTGGGGAATTCGCTATAACATCCACCGTACCATATAGCAGATAATCGCCTTGATCAGATTGCAGACGATGCTCCGTATCCCGAACCCTAGGGTAGAGTTCAGGCCCCTCAATTTTATTGAAGAGTATTAACCGCTTAAGGGCAGCTTCTCGCTCTGACACTTGCGTAAAAGCACGAACAGATCGAATACCACGCGCCCTCAAAGCAGTATCAACTTCAGTAAAGAAATGCTCTATGTCTTCATCGGTAGGAATTTGGTCTTTTGTTCTCGAATCCCTTAATCCTGCATAATGAGCGTGAGCACGATCTAGAACCTGATGAATAAGCGTACCATAGTAAATTTGCACCGTGTGGGCAGGTTCATATCCTCTTACGGCAAAATGTCCATACTGCCGACTACAGCGCTGAAACGAAAGAACATCTGATGTGACACTATAGCGACGCTTAATGAAAATGTGTTGAGGGTTTGGTAGTACCAACCCTTGGAATTTTTGCCAAGACATTAATTCTCTCCTCGTTAGCCAAGCTGTTGAGTTTGGCGTGAAAACCATTCGCGTCCATAGCCACCAAAGCCGAGCCCTTGGTCACGTAATTCTTTCGCTCGTGTCAGCAGGACTAACGAGTATTCGGCCCGGGAATACGCCACGTAGAAAAGACGAATATAGTCCTGTTCAGCACGTTCATGCGCATCAAATGTTACTGGCAAAGGATTTGTCCTAAACGGGCGCATGGCGTCTTCAATTTGAAGCTCTGCACCGATTCGGACATTTTGAGTACCAAGCTCCGTTACGAATACAAAGGGAAATTCAAGCCCTTTAGCTTGATGAACTGTCATGATTGGAAAAAAACCTTGTGGGCAGATAACCTCTTCATCCTCCGGGTCATTAAGTCCTTCTGAAACTAGCATACCAATGAGAGAATGATAGAGATGATTTATCTGTTCAGAACGAATTTGGCCCGCATTTTGACGATCTGTCTGTAATACCCCTCGGGTTGACCCTACACTTCCTAGGAAAGGGAGCATAGAGTATGATTCTAAAACCTTCGATAACTTACCTAATCGCACTGTACAGTCGGTCTGCTCTTGCCATGACGCAAATGGCTCTAGGCTAATCATATGATAGAAGATTTCTTGAATCGTAGCGTTTATTGTCGTTGTGCTTTGTGTTGTTGATTGAGTGACTATCTGGCCAGCAGGAATCTGTCTAATACGATTGATTGCTTGATTGACATAATCTGAAAGGGTAGAGTTTGTCGATGCTTGCTCGGTGTAGGTCTGGATCCAACTTTGAATCGTTGATTTTACTCCACGCGTTCTTACTCTGCAAAGGATCGTTTGATCTGGATCTAAGATTGTCGCCAACGCTCCCATTGCAGTTTGGATTTCAGGCTGTTCGAGAAATGTTCGGCCCCGCGGATTGTAGACTTGAATCCCTCTATGTTCCAATGCATCTTGATATGGCCCTGATGACGAGATCCGGGTAGTTTTTAGGAGCAACACGCACTGACTTGGATCGCTTACTATCCTATTATTCAGCAATCCCCTCACTAGTTCCGCGAATTGGTTTGCAACATCTCTCTTGCTTTGACCGACTAAATATGAGACAGTTGGGTAATTCTCGATCTGTGCGCCCTGTGATGCTCGGCTTACGCTCCATTGCGGATCGGGTGATAAGTTAGGTTTATCTGCAACTCTGGCCCCTGGTTCTGTCAAAATGTCAAATGATTGAATATAATTATCACACCAACCTACAATCTCAGGATGTGAACGATAGTTGGTGGACAAATGTATCGGAGTTACTTGCGCTTGAGACCCCCAAGTACGTTGACACGAGAGATTGAAGTTGACCATGCAGTCAACTGTCCCTCCGCGAAATCGGTACAGAGCTTGATCGTCATCGCCAACGACGCACAAATTATGTGGTGGATGATGTGCTAGTCGCAAATAAATCTCTTCTTGGATTGGGTTCGTATCTTGGTATTCATCTACAAGAACGTGACTTATACCGGGGTGATTAGGAGTCCTATTTCCTCTAAGAAAATGCTCGCTACTTGAAGATTTGAGGAACTTCAAAAATTTCAGCTGTAGATGAGCGAAATCGCAAGATTGGTTTGTTTCTAAGTTCCGCCGGTATGATTCATAGGCTTCCCCTAAGGTGTTCCAAATTCCCTCTTCCTCTCGCATTTGAGAAACGCTAATCAAATCTTCAACAATCCGGTTAAACAATTGAACTGTCGCATTCGTTCGAATCCATCGGTGCGGAAGATAATTGTCCGTACGTCTCCAACGATATCCGGCGGCTTGATTGTACCGTTCCGTCAGAAGGTGAAAATGTTGCCATAGTGGTAAATGTAAGTCTTGCCGAGGCTGACTTGAAGCTAAAACAGAGTGTTCATAGACAAACAGCAATTGATCCATTTCATCAAGGAGGCGATTATTCTGATATTCCAAGTAACGGTATTCCTGCATGATGTCATTGCACAAACTGTGTAGGGTGCCAACTCGGACCTGAAATAAATCGATTTTTCGCAGGTTCTCATCAACCTGATCTAGGTAGTTTTTATAAATCGCCATGCGGTCTTGGATGTTTTTGGCCGCTTTCTCAGCTCGACTTTGTACAAAACTATAGGGAAATGTGGTACAATCAGTTGAACATTCAACACTATTCAACTGAGGAGGCGCGCCATGATTCCCCCATTGCTACTAACGCTTTTAACTCCGTTTCAATCCTTGTTTCGACGTTCTAGTTGGATTAAAGCCCAAATCTTGCTTGCCGGGACAATTCTTGCTACTGGCAAGCGAACAGTAACACAAGCCTTGAGAGCGACTGGTCGTTCTGACGACAAAGGCTTTGCCCTATTTCATCATTTGCTCAACCGTGCGGTTTGGTCCCCCTTACAAGCCGCCCGGAAACTTCTACTTATGTTACTGGAGTTCCTTGACGATGGCAAGCAACCTTTGGTTTTTGGGCTTGATGAAACGATTGAACGGCGCTGGGGCCCCAAAATCGAGGCGCGCGGCATTTATCGCGACCCGGCGCGTTCTTCATCAAGCCACTTTGTCAAGGCCAGCGGCTTGCGTTGGATTACATTGATGTGGCTGACACGGATTCCTTGGGCATCATGTATCTGGGCGTTGCCGTTTTTGACAATACTGGCGCCCTCCGAACGTTACTATGAGTCTAAAATAGGTTGTCACAAGAAACTCACGGACTGGGCAAGACAGATTGTGTTTCAACTTCGTCGATGGTTGCCCAATCGTTATTTGGTTGTGGTTGCCGATTATAGCTATGCGGTGTTGGAGTTCCTCGCCGCATGTCAGGCATTATCCAATCCGGTGACGATTATTACTCGTTTGCGACTTGATGCGGCATTATATCAACCGCCTCCGCCTTATAGCGGTACGGGGCGTCCTCGTAAGAAAGGCGAACGGTTACCTAACTTGGATACCCTTCTTGAAGACCCAAACACGCAATGGAAGAAGGTCACCCTCAATTGGTATAACGAGCAAGAACGAGAAATGGAAATCGTCTCACAGAAAGCCGTTTGGTATAATTCGGGCAAACCCCCGGTGCCAATCCGCTGGGTTTTGGTACGCGACCCCAGTGGCACGCGTAAACCGGTAGCGCTTTTATCTACGGATACGACATGTTGCCCCGAGCAGATAGCCAACTGGTATGTTCGTCGTTGGCGGATGGAAGTCACTTTTGAAGAAGTGCGTTCCCATCTAGGCGTCGAAACCCAAAGACAATGGTCGGACAAAGCGATTGCGCGTACGACTCCGATTCTATTGGGCTTGTTCTCTTGGATAACTCTAGCCGCCCATTTACTGATTCAAGAGAGTCAACTGCGTGTAAGACAAGCGGCATGGTATAAGAAGCCCCTGCCGACTTTCTCCGATGCCATAGGGTGGGTAAGGCAACGGTTCTGGTCTACAGAAGCGGAAAATACTTTTTCAAACGTCGATGAAAACGACGAGATGGTTAAAATCTCCCCCGATTTTCTTCAACGCTTGATTGAAGCAGTCTGTTATGCCACTTAAATGTACAAAGTCGAGCTCAGTGAACGTCGTCAGAATAATTGCCTTAGGGGCAACCTTATCAACACACGTGAGTTTCAGACATCTTAATACCAACACTTCTGTTTTTCCTGAACCAGGGCCCGCAATAACCCAAAGTGGGCCATTTGTATGCTCAATTACGGACCTTTGTTCGTCGTGGAGTGTTCGGCCTGATTGCTCCTCTAAGATCGATAGCATTTCCTGAAGGTTCATGGTCCATCCTCTTTTTGCAATAGTAAAAAAAATTGAAGAGTGCGCTGATAATGAAGTAAATTTTTGGTTTTGCGCAAAATATTAATCCCTTAATTTAATCCTCGCAACCACTGCTTCATTTGAGGCACCCTGCTTCCGATTCCACCAGTGGCGTACAGCACATTTTGACCCGCTCTACGTATACCATCCGATAGTTCAATTGTTATCAAATACGTCTTGCCTAAATTGATGAAGATTTCGCGATAGTTTTCCCGCTTAAGATGTAAAAATCCAAACGAATACTCACCTGTGATTGCAGAGTTAGCGCTCGTTCTCTCATAATCTTCGATAGCGTAATCAGATTCTATTAGACCGTACTTTGCTGACAAGATTAGCACATCCAAGTTCTCTGCACAGTACCCTTCTCGTTGCGCTTTCCGCAAAACCCGAAAATTAACACCGTCATATCTCTCGGTAGCTCTGCACTTAAGTGTGGAGTAGCAAAATCGGCTATCGTGTGAGGAAAACTGTGTCATACAGTTACGTGACGCGCATCAGGAAAATCCTGATTATCACAGGGTTTCAAGCGCATTGCAGACGCATGACGCTATTCGTGTATTTTCGAATTTTGACCGTAATTCCGCCCATTTGACGCCTACCACACTTAACTGCGGTGCTACCTATCTCTCAAGAGCTGGAAGTAAACCGGAATCACAACGTTTACGCTGAGAGCAACTAACGAGTAACGAATATCTAGCATTTGAGTCCGTCAAAACAAACTCTCAAATCGGCAGCTTCATTCACAATAGACTTTTACCAAGATTCTAGAGGTTATTCCTCCAGATGCGTTGAATTGGTCGAGGTCTTGCTGTTCCGGGTTCACTGTATCTGTTTCTCACTCTGACAAGGGTAGACATCCTCGTTTTTAAGGCATCACCCGAAACAATGGCAACACCTTCTTTTACGGTTTTCAACGTTTCTAAGTCTTCCACAGATAATGACTCACCAACATTCCTTATATAGTTCTGATCTTCCGGGTTGATGGCACGGTGCAAAATCAGCGTGTTGGCTTGCGACACAGTAAGTGGATCCACAGACGCCGGCTTCTGCGAAATAACTAGCATACCTAACCCCATTTTTCGTCCTTCGGTCACAATCTGGCGGGCAGCAAGTCGGGCTGATCGTGTGGCGGGATGCATTTCCCCGGTGCTGGCACTTTCCTCATCCCGCGGTATCAACGTTCTTGCCTCTTCAATTGCAAACAGGACAGGATGCGCATTTTGCCCCATCACGAAATCGCGAGATTTATATCTGTCAAAAACAAATTCCATCACTGCATAGATTAGCGCTCGTCTAGCATGATTATTCTCTAAATCTGACAGATTGAATACTGCTGTTGATACATTTCCCAGCCTGCCAGTTCGCCGGCAAAAATGATTTACGAAACAATTGATGTCTAGCGATTGGCACTCGCGGTTTTCCAAAGCTCTGACTGTACGTTCCGCCCTCCCAAGGATACGTTCGAGTGGTGGCTTGGAACGATAGTCTATGTCTGATGGGCCCACACGTTCTTTGAGGTGATCGAGAAGTGCAACGTCACGCAAATTGTCTTGCTGCAATGTGGACAACCATCTAATTAATGGTGCAACCTGAGGATCTGTGAATGCTTCGCCCGCCATCGCCTCAATTAGTCTAATTGTGAAAAAAAGGCTTTGATTTGGGTAGATTTTAATAGTTGGAAAAGCATTGAATTTGATGGTTAGCTTGCGTTTAATTATTTCTTCAGGGATGTCATTTTGCAGATTGAGTTCCTTAATCGCGTCAATAACCTGATTGAATCCTTGAGAGGTGTGACATGAATCAATCCTCAAATCGCTATTCACAATTGAGCAGAAATTGAGTAAACGATAGAATAGATTCTCGGTCGTTAATTCTTCATTAGTTGCCTCGCTTATAAGGTTATCAAAAGAGGAATCAAAGTTGTTCCACGGGGTAACATGCTGAGTGTAGCTTCTCGCAAGTAATTGCCTGTACTCTGAGATTTTGTTCGTCAACTCCACATCGCTCTCAACTCTCTCCCTGAGAGGCTCGTACAAGTCTTGACGTATGTTGTTGATATTAACATAATCAGAGTGTGGATCGAACACAATTGTCTTTGCCCCGCGGAACATCAGTTCCTCCAAAAGTACAGCTGTCGTGGTTGTTTTTCCCATGCCCGTCATGCCGAAAACGCATGCATGCATCGTAATTATAGAGTCTGCGTTTAAAGAGACTTGAGCCTGTGATTGTCTGCCGGGAGTTTCAACGTATCCAAGGCGCAAGTGCCACTGTTCATCAGCGGAGAAAAGTTGATTGAGAACGTTGTCTGATAGAAGTTCGACCTCCACACCCGGTTTTATTGGCTGTGTCAAAGGTTCAACTGTTCCATCCCGGTTATTATATCTACCGATGACGTCACACTTGGCTTGGTATAAAGTGAATCGGCGCGACATAAGGTCTGGAAACTTTATTCCTGAGGCTTCGCCCTCGGAGTAAAATTTCGCGGTGTCTCTTCCTAAAAGCGGGTTCTCCGTATTTACATCAACAACACGAGCAACAGCCATGTTACCATCGTCTAATTTAACCTGCACATAGGCAAACTTTAATTGACTTCGTTCCTGTTCCTGCGAATCTCCAAACAGAAAGGCAAATTCCCGGGTTGAGGTTTCTCCAAATATAACGCCTAATGACATTAATCTCCTCCCTCCTAATCGCGATCGTAAAAGTCCCTGCGAAATTTTTGCGTTACAGCTAAAAGGACATCCTTCAAATTGATGTCACTTAATCCAAGATTATTCAAGGCTCTCGTTGCTTGCTCAAACAGAAAGGATTCAGTAACTGTTGAAATGATTTCCTTTGGCATGCGTGCGATTTTATCCGCGTAATACAAAAACACCGGTAGTCCGTAACTAGTATAAGGAAGACTCGCAATATATGTAACTGCTAAGAGTTCTTTCCAATTGTCTTCATCCCCTTGTTCTAAAAATTCCACTCGAATTGGCGCCCGGAAATCGCTTGTTCTAACAAAACTCATTAAAATCCTGTAGTCATCGAACGAAAATAGATTATCTATTATTTGATTGATTAAAGCTTCTCGTGCCGGGTCTTCGGATATGAACGAGGAACCAAACCTAAAATCGAAAATCTCGTTATTCGTTCCCCCTGGCAGATACCGTCGGATTGGCAGAGGAAGGGTAAATTCCGATTCAATTGACCTTTCATCATCAAAGTTTAGCGAGAAGGACTGAATCATTTCATCATCCCACCCCGATTTGTCAATTAGATCTCTAAATCCTTTCCGGATGTTCAGTCTATTGAAACGCACATCATAAGCATTGAATAATTTGCGAATTATTTTCTGGTTTACACTATTCTGTCCGAAACTGTCAATCTGGTATTGAACGTAGAGCTTCGAATATTCTGTCGAACGAGCATTTTCGACACAGCCAATTAAGTAGAAACCCATCTCATTGGCTAAATTTGATAATCGTCTAAGCAAAGAGAAATAGAAACAAATTCCCGGAATTTCTCCCTCCTGAATCCTTCTATTAACAACCTTGCTGATGTCGCTATTAGGTGACAAGGCAACAAATTGCTTCAAACTAGCCTTATAAGTTGGGTCTGCCATTATGGAATCTAACAGCTTTCCTTGGGCAACATCCTTGGTTTCTTGGCTGATGTCGATTGGCGGAGAAGTGTCTGCGGTAACAACTTTCTTAATAACTTCCTGCTTAAATAAAAGGCTTAGAAATGGCGCGATTTGTCTTATCAGAGGTCCGTGCAAAATAATGGCGCATATCGGTTCGTCGAAATATTGAAGGATTTTAGCCGTATAAAAAGCAACGTATAGGTTTAGTAGATAGGGTAGAAAGTCCATCTTCCTATCAAAGTCTTCCTCACCCTCAAGTCTTAGAATAGAAGAAACAGCAAGTATTTTTTCTTCAGATTTCTGCTGGGGTTGGGGAATCTTATAGCCAAGCGCGCAACTGTGTCTGTATGCCACCTCCCCGACGAAACTCTCTTTGTCAATTATGGATTCATCAACAGAAATGACCCACTTTTCTTCCATTTTCGCACAAACTTTCGAGAGTAGTTTTGCGTTAAAACCCCTTCTTCCAATCGTATAGTTATACGATTCAACCTTTTTTTCTACATCGGTATTCGTGATATTGCGCATATAGTCATTCACAAGGAATTCTACATTGGTATTTAGTCGCTTCTCCAGGTCGCTCTCAGACAATTCTTCAAACTGTGTTAGAACATTTTCCAATACGCGTCCAGCGGCATCCCGGAAGGCTGCATCTTTATAAAATTGAAAATGGAGTTGGCCGTTCATTCTAGTCTACTGCCCTTTGGGCTAAGATAATAATCCCTGCATTGATCTGACTATCCGCGGTCAGTGGTTTTAATTTTCCTCACGATGAAACCCAGCATTCCTAAAATGCTGAGTTTGAAAAGGCTATGATTTTTCCTTTCCTGTGCGGTATCGTTCAATGTCCCCTATCTCAACAATTCCTTCGGACAAGGCGACGTTCAATTGTTCCGCCGCGTCCCGAATCTGTCGATACGTCGTTTCCGGCAACTCGATGCCGTTGGTTAACCGCTCTACGCGGTGTCGATACGCCAGATCACCGGGCGCCAGCACCTCGTCATACCCCGGCGCCGGACGCGTCCGCCTCATGCCGTCAAGGAAGGCGCGTACCCCGCGTTGATACAACTCCAATGACGTAAAGGCTTGTACGTTTATCACCTGCATAAACGCGCCGCTCATACCGTCTATACCGAGGTCGAGGTCCGAAGACAATCCTCCCAACAAGCAAGTCATCAACGACAGCGCGTACCCTTTATGTCCTCCGAGTGGGAGCAGCCAGCCACCGTCGAAAAAGTCGTCGGGCTTGACGGTAGCATTGCCGTGTTTATCAAGGATGCAACCTTCATCAAGATCGAGATTCTTGCTCCGGGCGACTCGAACTTTCCCCTCAGCCACGACGCTCGTAGCAAAGTCGGCGACAAACGGCTTCCCGTCCCCCGTCGGAACACCGATTGCCATCGCGTTTGTGTCCAGTCTTCCTACCGCCCCGCCGAAAGGCACAACGCGAGTGGGTGTCGTACAACCGAGACCGACGCCGCACGTAATAACCCCGATGCATCCGGCGCGTACAGCGGCTTCGGCGTATTCCCCCAGCCGCCCGATGTGGCTCGTATGAACCAAGTTGGCGCAAGCCACATTCCCCGCCCGCGCCTTCTCAATCGCTTTATGGACAGTCTTTAAGGAGGCATAGTGCCCAAACCCCTGATCCCCATTTACCAGCAGCGAATTGGGAGTCTCTTTTACCACCCTCGGTTCGGCGGCGGGTTGCAAAGAGCCGTCGGCTATCCAACCCAGATACTGCGGAATACGGAGGACGCCGTGGGAGTCGTGCCCGGAAAGATTCGCATTGACCAAAACGCCCGCCACGCTGTCGGCGATATGGCGGGGCGCCCCCGCCCCGATGAAAATCTGTCGCGTGATTGCATGAAGATGGCTTGCGGTGAAGTTGTATGTCTCAACCAAGGGTTGTTTCCTATTTGACGAAACTCTGTCTCCAAAGCGCAACCTTTCACCCTATTGTTCGGGGACGCTCGCGCGTTATGATTTCACCTGATATCGCGCGGAGTCACCCGGTTCAACGATGTCCTCGCCCAAAGATAGGTTCAACTCAGCCGCATGTTCCCGAAGTTTCCGATGGATGGTGTCCGGTATGTCAATCCCATTGACCAACCTCTCGGCGCGGCAACGATGTTCAAAGTCTCCCGGTACCAGCACCTCACTGAAACCCGGCGCCGGCGGAGTCGCTCTCATGCTGTCAAGGAATGCCCGCACAGCCTGTTGGTATTTTTCCAAAGGCGTGAAAGCCTCGACATTTATCACCTGCATGAATACGCCGCCCATACTGCCTTTTTCGATGTCGAACTGTTCGGACAATCCTCCCAGCAGGCAGGTTACCAACGACAGCGCATAGCCCTTGTGACCCCCGAACGGCAGCAATGAACCGCCATCGTAGAAGTCCATTGTATTGACGGTCGGGTTGCCATGCTTATCCAGAATATGTCCTTCAGGCACGTTGGCGCCCTTGCTTCGGGCGACACGGAGTTTTCCTTCGGCAATCACGCTGGTCGCGATGTCGGCGACGAACGGCGATTCGTCACCGGTCGGACAGCCGATGGCAAATGGATTTGTACTCAAGCCTCCGACCGCGCCGCCGAACGGCACGACGGTGCAGTTCCCTTGTCGTCCCAAGCCAAATGTAATGATACTGATGCAGCCCGCTCTTGCGGCAACTTCAAGGTATTCTCCCAACCGCCCGATATGACTCGCATCATAAACGCTGGCGCAGGCGACATTAAAACGCTTTGCCTTATCAATCGCCAGTTCCATGGATTTCTGGACGGTGTAATGTCCAAAACCGAATCCGGCGTTCACGACAAAGGTGTTGTCGGTTTCTTTGATTATCTCCGGCTCAACCTTCGGACGTAATCTGTCGTTCGCCATCATGTCCAAATAGGAGGTGATGCGCAACACGCCGTGCGAATCGTGTCCGGAGAGGTTCGCGTTGACGAGGATGCCCGCGACTGTGTCAGCGATATGGCGCGGCGTATCGACTGCCATGAATATCCCCCGTGAAACGGCGTGAAGGTAGCTTGCTTGAAAATTGTGAGTTTCAGCCAATATGTTGTCTCCCTATGGTGATTACTTTTGTATACGTCACGCTGCTGAAAATTGCGTGTTTTCAAGCGTCTGGCGGTAGGTGCGATTGGAAACCGCGGGGATTTCTATCGATCAAGCGAATGAATAATGAGTGCGATAGAAAATCCTATTTGCTATCCACTCGTTTGATCCTACAAAAGACGCAATTTCTGGCAGCGCGGAGTATAACTTTAACTGTTGGGTTTCACTTGATATCCGTTCGATGCGAGCAGTTTTGTAGGAAAAATCGAATCTTTATGAGGATTGATAGCCCAAAGTTTTTTGCCGTTCAACCCAACCTACGCGCGGTTTCACGGCTAATGATTCTCATAGCGCCGGCTGAATGTTTAGACCGATATCTCGCAGGACGCTCTTTTTGACCTTGCAAATCATGGTGTAGGCGGGGTCGAACACGTTTCCCACGTCGTATTCCACACATTGACCGAGCAAGATATGCGGCTCGTTGGCTTCCAAACCGAGTTCAATCAGCCAGCGAACCATCTCGGTTGTCGCATGTTGAGTCGCTTGATCGAGGGGACGCGCGTTCCCGGCGGTGAAAATATAGTCCCCGTTTTCCCCTCGTGGCCAATGGATACGCCTGCATTTGATTAGATTGACCGTGAATTGGACATCGAAAGAAATCTCGATGCCGGTGCCGACAATCTCGCCATCTCCCTGCACGGCGTGGCCATCGCCGAGAAAAAACAGCGCTCCTTCGGCGAACACGGGAAGGTAGACAGTCGCGCCTTGGCAGAATCCACGATAATCCATATTCCCGCCATTCTCCGCGGAGGTCGCGGTTGATATCGCTTGACCGCCCTGCGCCGCCACGCCGAAACACCCCACCATCGGTTCAAGCAGCAGGCACAACTCGCCCAGCCTCGTTTTCGGAGAGATAAGCGTTGCCGTCCACTTGTCTACGTCAATTTCCCATTCGGCGGTGCCGCCCTTTGGCAAGTTCGTAGCAACGTAGTACGGATCAAGGACATTCGGCGCGACAACTGTCGCGGTGCGCCCAATCCGTCGGTTGGGGACAACTCGATCGAAGTGGACAGCGAGCGTATCGCCCGACGCGGCGCCTTCAATATAAAATGGCCCCGTCTGAGGATTTCCCCCTCGCGTGACCGCCTGATCATTGGCGTCACGGCCGCTATTGTCGACGGTCGTGGTCACAACGGTGTCGCCGCTCTCAATGTGGAGAACGGGTTCGTACGTGCCAAGCGCAGTGTAGTAAACGCTCGGCTCAAATTGGTGTATTGCCATGTTCTTCTCCAAGTGGCTCAAAGTGTCCACTCATCTCGAGTGTCTATTATTCAAATAGGCTTTTAGATTTTGAAATAGTGTTAGATGCCCTTCAAAAACCCGCGGCTCCCAAGCGGGTCGTATGACTCCGCGCGGTTCATCGCGCTTTGGTTACGGCATACTGAGTATGTCTACTGCTTTAAGCCATTTGCATTCCGCCCGCGACGCTAATTGAGAGCCCCGTGAGGTAGTCTGACTCGGCGGAGGCGAGGAATGCCGCTGTTCGCGCGATGTCGTCGGCATCCGCAACCCGCCCCCAAGGAACCCCCGAGCCGCTCTTCCGCATCTGCTCGGCATGGCGCCCGGTCTTCCGAAACTCCTCGCCGCTGATGTCCTCGTCCGACAGCGCGGCTCCGATGAAACTCCACCGCTCGGTGTCCACAACGGCGGGACAGATTGCGTTCACATTGACCTGATGCGAAGCCAATTCCATTGCCAACGCCTGAGTGAAACCGAGAACACCGAATTTGGTGGCGCAGTACGCGGCAAAATTCGCGCTCCCGCGCTTCCCCGATGTGGACGACATGGTAATTATCTTTCCTCCGGGTTCGCGAGCCAGCATGTGGCGTGCAACCGCTCGACAGCAGAGAAATGTGCCTTTGAGGTTGACGTTATGAACCGTGTCCCACGCCTCCTCCTCCAACTCAACCACCGGCACGCGATCCGATCCCGGACGAGAACCGGCGTTGGTTACGAGAATATCAATCCGTCCAAACTCCTCGACCGCTTGGGTCACCATGTCATCCACCTGGCCCGCATTGGAAACGTCCGCCAAGATGCTGATTGATCTCCTGCCCATCCCCTCGATTTCTCGGACGACGGAGGGCGCTCCTTCCCAAGCTGTCCCCCAGCCCGCGTACGGATTGCTGACGACGTCGTTGACGATGACATCGGCGCCCTCTTTCGCAAGTCGCGCCGCGATGGCGCGGCCAATACCGCGTTCACCACCGGCGCCTGTCACTAGCGCAACTTTTCCGTCGAGATTGTACATATCAATTTACCTTTCCGGTGGTCAAGTTCGTGCGGATTCCTCCGCGCCGAAATACAGCATGGCGATGCCGTGTTTGGCGATGATTTCTTATGGGCAGCGATAAACCGTGCTGAAAAAACTAGGGTTGTATTTTACCTGTGTCTCGTGTCCGCGTCAACCCAAATCTTCCGAGTTGTCGGGGGCATCACGTTAACAATTCGAATGAATGTTATTGACGGGGCTTTCGGTTTCACATATAATGGGAAGCGAATAAATCAACGGTAGGCGCGATTTCCCGATCGCGCCTACCCGCAGACCTACAAACGGCAGTCGGCTTCACCTGACGGGAAATCCGGAGGTTGCACTGTGGCTTACGACCTACTTATCAAAGGCGGGACGCTAGTTGATCCCGCGCAACGCATCCACGCGAAGAGGGACGTGGCATTTGCCAACGGCGTCGTTGCCGCCATCGGTGACGATCTGCCGACGGGTAACGCGCGCGAAACGCTGGATGCGAGTGAGAAGATTCTCACGCCGGGGTTGATTGATCTGCACGTCCATGTGTTCTACGGCGTTGGTCATTACGGCATTGAACCCGATCCCACCTGCCTCGCAAAGGGCGCCACAACGGTCGTTGACGCCGGATCCGCGGGCGCGGACAATTTCACCGGTTTTCGAAAGTACGTGATCGAGGTGAGCGAGACGAGCATCTTCGCCTACCTCAACGTCTCTTCACAGGGAATGATGACCGAGGAGATTGGCGAGTTCGAAATGCCGGAATATGCCAATGTCGGCAAGGCGTGCCAGATGATCGAGAAACATCGCGATCTCATCTTGGGGGTCAAGGCGCGGTTGACAAGGCACAAGATTGCAAGCGAAAGATCGGGGCTGACGCCGCTGCATCGCGCGCGAGAAGCCGCGGATGCGGCGGGATTGCCCATCATGATACACCCGCAAAACGCTTGGTGCGATTCACTTGACGACATACTCGCCGTCATGAAAGAGCGAGATGTTTTGACACACTGTTTTCATGACAGGGCTTGCGGCATCATGGATGAGGATGGAAACGTACGAAAGTCCGTCCATGAAGCGATGGAACGCGGCGTGATATTTGATGTTGGGCACGGCGCCGGTTCCTTCTCGTGGAATGTCGCCGAGCGCGCCATGGCGCAGGGCGTCGAACCGCAAACCATATCCTCGGATCTGCACGCCCACAATGTCAATGGTCCCGTTTATGACCTCGCAAATGTTGTTACCAAGTTCCTCTATCTCGGCATGGGGCTTGATGATGCCATCGCAAAAGTGACAGCTGTGCCGGCGAAGGTGATCTTGATGCCCGACAAGATTGGAACGTTGGCTATAGGCGCTTGGGGGGACGCCGTTGTATCGGAGTTGCGCCAGGGAGAATTCCAGCTCGAAGACTCTCGCGGTGAGATGCGCACCGGCAGACAAAAGTTCGCGCCTGTCACAGTCGTCAAAGGCGGACGAGTGTATCGGCAGCGCGTTTAGCAAGAAATGGGGGACGGAAATGAATATCAGCCAGGAAACTTATGACCGCTACTGGGAGAAGGGGTGGGTCGTTGTAGAAGGGGTGTTCGCGCCCGAAGAAGCGGAGCGTGTCGCTCAGCTCGCGCTTGAGGTGACGGACGATGAGATAAAACAGGGCGAATCGTCGAATTACTCCATCGACTACGCCGGCGATGGCAGAATTGCCCCCCGAAAACTCAATAACCCGTTCGAGAAGGGCGCGGCATTCCAAACTTTCGCGCTGGATTCCCGACTTCGCGACATCATCAGAGATCTTATCGGTGAGGAACCGTTGCTGTTCGCCGATCAGATCTTCATGAAGCCGCCGCGCTTCGGCACCGCCAAACCGTACCATCAGGATAACTATTACTTCAAGTGTCATCCTGCTGATCATGTCATTACCGTGTGGATAGCAATGGACGACGCCGATGAAGCCAACGGTTGCTTGCGTTACATCGAAGGCTCGCATAAGGGGCCGGTGCTGCCGCACGAGGCGCCGGATCCGGAGGAAGAGTACAACTTGGTACCCCCGCCGGAATTGATTGACCTGTCAAAGGAGGCGCTGGCGGAGGTGAAGAAGGGCGGTGTCGTTTTTCATCACAGCAAGATGTTGCACACGTCCCACCGCAACGAATCGGACCGCTGGCGTCGCGGGTACGCGACCCATTGGGCGAGCGCCGAGACGACATCGGAAAACGAGACGATTGAGAAGGGGTATTTCCGGCGGTACGATTTTTTGAGTAGGGAATAACGATCGTTATTCCCTACGGTGTCAGTTGAAACGGAGGATGATTTAGCTAACGCTTCGGAGTTGGGCGTCGCAACGTTTCCACCGAACTTATAGGCTGGGAGGTTGTCGTCAGGATTAGGTTGCCGAACCCATCAACCAACGCCTGATATCCCGGGTGAATCACCGTGGTGGCGTCAATCTCCTCAACAATGGCGGGGCCTTCAAATACAGATCCGGCGGAGAGGCGGTAGCGGTCATAGACGGGACATTCGACAAAACCTTCACGCTCATCAAAATACACGGATCGGACAGCCTTCTTCGCGGCGGATAGGGGACCTTCGCCTGCCCCGATTTCTCGCAGTCGGGGTTTGTTAATCTTTCCGATGGCGGAGAGGCGAAGGTTCACAATCTCAACCGGTTCGCCCGGCGCGCTGTAACCGTAAGCGCGGTCATGTTCACGATGAAACTGTGCGAGCGCGCCGGCAAGTTCAGCCGCGCCCAGTTTTCCGTCCGGCAGAGGGATAGTGAGTTCGTAACTTTGCCCGACATAACGCATGTCAACTTGGTGCAGGAAGGTGATTTTCTCCGGATTCATTCCCTCGCGCTCAAGGCTTTCACGTCCATCTACCTCCAGTTCGCCGTAAATTGTCTCCACCGCTTTCGTTTCCACTTGGTCAACGCGCCGGATGAGTGTCCTTGAGTAGTCGTGCTTGAGGTCGGTGACCAGCAGCCCCATGGCCGACGTGGTGCCGGGACTCATCGGAATAATGGTCTTGGGTATCTGGACTTCAATCGCCAATCGGTTGGCATGTACCGGTCCCGCCCCGCCAAACGCCACCAAGACAAAATCTCGTGGATCATACCCCCGTTGCACCGAAACCAAGCGGAGCGCGTTGGTCATGGCGGTATTGGCAATCTCCACGATGCCGTGCGCGGTTTCTACAACCCCCATTCCCAAAGGGCGAGCGCATTTCTCGTAGATTGCTTTTCGCGCCGCCTCAACCTCCAATGCGATCTCGCCGCCCAAGAAGTAGCTCGGATTTATACGTCCCAACGCCAGATTGGCATCGGTGATGGTCGGTTCTTCCCCGCCCTTGCCGTAACAGACGGGCCCCGGGTCGGCGCCTGCGCTCCGAGGACCTACTCGCAGAATCCCGCCCGAGTCCACCCACGCGATCGACCCGCCTCCGGCGCCGATTTCTACGAGATCGATTACAGGCGTGCGAATCGGATACCCGGCGCCGCGGGAAGCGCCGACACCGGATTGCGCTGTCGTTCCAACCTCGTACTCCTTGGTCACGCGCGGCACGCCATTCTGAACAAGCCCTGCCTTTGCCGTAGTGCCGCCCATGTCGAAGGAGATAACATCGGGATTCCCCAAGGCTGTGCCAAGGTAAGTTGCGGCGATTACCCCCGCCGCGGGGCCTGACTCAACCATGAAGACGGGTTTTTCGCTCGCCGACGCGAAGGTAAATACCCCGCCGCTGCTCTGCATGACGAGCAACTCGGCCGCGATTCCCTTCTCCCGCAGTCGATCTTCAATGCGCCGCAGATAATGCGCCACGATGGGACGTATGCACGCATTAATCACCGTGGTACTCGCTCTAAAATACTCTCGGAATTCCGGCGCGACCTCCGAGGAGAGGGAAACGATGGCATCGGGAAAAACCTCCCGCAGAATTTCACCGGCGCGTCTTTCGTGGGCAGGGTTGATGTAGGAATGAAGAAAACAGACCGCCACGGCTGTCACATCTTCGCGTTTGAGTTGTTCGACCGCACCTACCAGCGCGGTTTCGTCAAGCGGTGTCAGCGTTTGTCCCTGCGCGTCCAGCCGCTCCGGAATGCCGAAACATAGGTATCGCGGCACTAGCGGGCGGGGTTTCTCGAAATGCAAATCGTACAATGTCGGTCGAATCTGACGCTGAATCTCTAGCAGATCACGAAAGCCATCTGTTGTAATGAAACCCGTCGGAGCAACTTTCTTTTCGATTATGGCATTGGTTGCGACGGTTGTGCCGTGCACGACGTACTCGACCTCGTCAGGCGACACCGATGCCTCGCGGAGCATCCGATCAGTCGCATTCATAAAACCGATCGACGGGTCTTGCGGCGTGGAAGGCACCTTGCCCACGCGAATCTCTCCCGTATTTTCGTTGATTAAGGTTGCATCGGTAAACGTGCCGCCGATGTCAATTCCAAGGCGGTACCTTGAGGTCATACGTTTTGCCTTTGTAATCGTTTAGTCGATAGTTCGGTTCGTTGTAGTGCTATTCATTGCGCGTTTCTACACACTGCGGGATCAAACGAGTGGATAGCGAGGTGACTGCCGCACTCGCAGGCGGGGCAAGATGCCCCGCCTACGGCACCTACCTGCCCGTTACTGCGTAAGTCCTGCTTCAATTATTTGAGCGCAGTTTAGCCGTTTCGTCAATGTCAACGCTCCATGTCTCCGTGTCGATAGCAACGCGATAGATCTCTCTCGCTCGCTCCAAACTTACCTTTCCATCTCTCACATCGCGCAACACCGATTGCGACTGACGTGTCGCAGGCGGGTTGTAACCGCCGCCGCCGCATGTGCGATAACTGATAACATCTCCCGGCTTGAGTTGGACCGTCACTTTGGAGCCAAGTTTGGTCGCCTCCGCATCGGGATTCAATACGTAGCTTGCCACCTGCCCATCGTTTCCGCCGAATAGTCCCGACGGTCCCCACCGATCTCGATCCGCCAGAATGGTGTACGACACCTCATGGTCAAAGAAGTAATCACGGCGCAAGCCGAGACCGCCGCGATATTCACCGGCGCCCTCCGAATTTTCCACCAGTTCATACCTGAGTATGCGCACCGGATAATTGATTTCCGTTTCTTCGACCGGAGCGTTCTCGGTGTTTTGACTGTGAGCCTGCACGGCGTCGGGACCATCGCTGGCGGCGCGCCCGCCGTATCCGCCCGCCATCGTTTCGTAATAGGCGTACAACTCGCCGGACCGCGGATCGGCGCCCCCGAATCCCAGTTGCGCCATCATGGCTTTCGTGCCGGCGGGGACGCGCTCCGGCAGAACGTCAGCCAACGCCTTGAGAAGTATCTCGCTAACCCGCATCTGCGTCTCCCAACCCCCGACCACGGGCCCCGGCGGCGCGCAATTCACGACTGTGCCTAGCGGCGCGGTCATCCGCACTGTGCGATAAAAACCCGCATTGACCGGGATGTCAGGATCTATGAGGGCTTTCAATACATACGCGCACGCCGCGAAGGTCTGGGCGTAAGTGGAATTCACGGGGGCGCGTCGTTGCGCGTCACAACCGGTTAAGTCAAAATGAACGCCATCGGCGTCAATTACCATCTTTCCGGCGAGGTATACCGGTTCATCGGTAAATCCGTCGTTGTCTACATAACCGTCGGCAGAGAAACTGCCTTGGGGAAGCGCGGCAATTTCGGCGCGTGCGCGTCGTTCCGTATAGTCAAGCAGCTCATTGATGTAAAGGGCGACAGTCTCATCCCCTTTCTGTTCCAAGAGAGCGGTAATTCGGCGTATGCCGGTGTTGTTCGCCGCGATCTGCGCTCGGAAATCGCCCGCAGTTTCACGCTTTGAACGAATCTGTTCCAACACAAGCCTAAAGACATCATCGACAATCTCTCCGCCCCGCACCAGTTTCACCGGCGGAATGATGATGCCCTCCTGAAAAACTTCGCGAAAGGCGCCGATGCTGGCAGGAGCGCCGCCGCCGACATCAACATGATGCGCCAGGCTGGCGACGTAACCGAAGAGCTCGTCGTGGTGGTACACAGGCGAAATGAGCGTGATGTCGTTCAGATGGACACCGCCCAAGTAGGGATGGTTCGTGAGGATGGCATCACCGGCCCCAAGCTCCTCCGCGCCGTATGCCCGTACCGCTTTCGGCACAAGTTCCGCCAGCGAGCCGAGGTGGCAGGGTTGGGTGAAGGCTTGCGCGACAGCTTGCAACCGATGGTCAAAAAAGGCGCATGAGAAGTCCGCGCGGGTTTTGATATTGGTCGAGTAGGCGCTGCGCCGCAGGGCAACTGCCATCTCCTCCGTCGCTTCAAGGAGCGCGTTGCGAATCACTTCAAACTGGATTGGATCGAACTTTATTTCGGAAGATGACAATTGAATGCCTCCGATGTGGCGCGGGTTATGGTCATTCTCAAGAATTGTGCGGTTATCGGGGCAATTTTGCGATAGCTATCATGCCCGAGTACGCGGTGATAATCATAGCATAACTTTCTTGAAACTTAAACTCAAAATGCACGCGATCCTGCAAGGGTTGGCGTATCGGTGCGGTTGGAAACCGCGAGGATTTCTATCGCACTCGCTATTCACTCGCTTGATCCTACCGGGAACGCGGAGATCTCTATGGGATCTCTATCGCGCTCATTATTCATTCGCTTGATCCCACAAGATTGGCAATTCGGAGTGAGAACGTGAACAGAACGCCGATTTTGAGCATTTGATGCCGTTTTTGTCGAGGTTATTGAGGTATTTGGTGAAAAATGAACCCAAATATAGGTACAATAGTAGGTACAAAAAGGTGAACAAAACGCCGAATTCGGGAGCGCGTTCACATCCTTTCGAGTCGCGGGATCCTGTGGCGAAGCGGTTTTTCACGCGCCCGGAGGTGAACAAGATGTTAACGCTGGCAAAACGATCCGTGATTTCTTACCGGACAACGCCCGATACGGAACAAGCAGGTAATACTAAATGTTACAGTCGAGTTGAGACGTGCAATGAATTGCACTACTACGAACCCGAGGCTCTTGTGTGGTTTGGATTCTGCGGGATTATACCTTCATGTGTGTTTAGTTTTCACGTATATACACTCGGTGTCGGGTAAAGTTGCATTTTTTTAGGGGGAAACAGTGGCCAGTGGCCTGTGGTCAGTTGCCAGTGAAGGCAGTAGGGGCGGATTGTCTGAATCACGGATTAGGGGATCTCTACCAAGTAACACTCGCACAAAAAATCGCCAAGAAGCCAGTCATAGAGCGAAAAACGAGTATCGAAGGTCGTCCCGATGTGGCTGTAAGCGACATTACACATTGCGCTCCTCTGGAGCGCGGGAATTTGGACCTATCGTATTCTATCCACATGTCGATCCGCTGGATCGAGGAAATGCTCTCCGACTAGAATGAATGTTACTTGTGGAAAGAATTATTCCGCCGCGGGATAATGGGGTGCTATCAAGTAACACTCGCTCAGAAAATCGCCAAGAAGCCAGTCATAGAGCGAAAAACGAGCCTTCGGGGAGCGTCCCGATGTGGCTGTAAGCGACACTCGGACATTGGCAAGCGGGGCAAGATAGGATCTCTATCGCACTCGCTATTCACTCGTTTGATCCCCGCCTACGCGTGGAACATGCCGCACATTGCGCTCCGCTGGAGCGCGGGAATTTGGACGCATCGCATTCTATCCACATGTCGATCCGCTGGATCGAGGAAATGCTCTCCGACTAGAATGAATGTTACTTGTGGAAAGAATTATTCCGCCGCGGAATTATGGGGTGCTACCAAGTAACACTCGCTCGAAAAATCGTCAAAAAGCCAGTCATAGAGCGAAACACGAGTATTCGAGGAGCGTCCCGATGTGGCTGTAAGCGACACTCGGACATTGGCAAGCGGGGCAAGATAGGATCTCTATCGCACTCGCTATTCACTCGTTTGATCCCCGCCTACGCGTGGAACATGCCGCACATTGCGCTCCGCTGGAGCGCGGGAATTTCGACGCATCGCATTCTATCCACATGTCGATCCGCTGGATCGAGGAAATGCTCTCCGACTAGAATGAATGTTACTTGTGGAAAGAATTATTCCGTCTCGGAATAATGGGGTGCTATCAAGTAACACTCGCTCGAAAAATCGCCAAAAAGCCAGTCATAGAGCGAAAAATGAGCCTTCGGGGGGCATCCCGATGTCGCTGTAAGCAACACTCCACATTGCGCTCCGCTGGAGCGCGGGAATTTGGGCATATCGTATTCTATCAACATGTCGATCCGCTGGATCGAGGAAATTGACGCCGACAAGAGTTGGGTGTTACTCGTGGAAAGAATTATTCCGCCGCGGAATTATGGGGTGCTACCAAGTAACACTCGCTCGAAAAATCGTCAAAAAGCCTGTCATAGAGCGAAAAACGAGTATTCAAGGGTCTGCCCGATGTGGCTTTAAGCGACACTCGGGCAATGGCAAGCGGGGCAAGATAGGATCTCTATCGCACTCGCTATTCACTCGTTTGATCCCCGACTACGCGTGGAACATGCCGCACATTGCGCTCCGCTGGAGCGCGGGAATTTGGGCATATTGTATTCTATCAACATGTCGATCCGCTGGATCGAGGAAATTGACGCCGACAAGAGTTGGGTGTTACTCGTGGAAAGAATTATTTCGCCGCGGGATAATGGGGTGCTATCAATCAACTGAGTGGATAACGAAGGCGATAGAAAATCCTACTCACTATCCATTCGCTTGGGGGATCTCTATCGCACTCGCATAGGGATTAAGTTAAGCACTTTAGAGCGAAAGTCACGTGGTTTTCTCTCGGTAAGCTTAACACGATTTTTCACCTGTCGCCCCTCTGGGGCTTTGGGATTTGATGGGGCCACATTTCTACAAACCTGCCGCCCCGCTGGGGCTAAAAGACTCACACAATCAAGGATTTGCAATTTCGTGTTTGCCCTACCGGCTTGAGGGATTACAACGGGAAACTCGACGAATAAAAGGCAAATGTTCTTAACTTGATCCCAATGGGAGATCTCTATCGCACTCGCTATTCACTCGTTTGATCGTCCCGGATCGATTGTAACATTTCCGTCCGCTGATGGCGCGATGTTCAAATTGTATCGGAATGCAACAGTTTTTGGGGATTTGGGGGCAGAAAATGGCGGGAAGCTTGTGTTGATGCGGGTTCAAGCGCCTAGTGTCGCGTTGCGCGTCAGTGTTGCATCTTGCAACGGGGAAAGGTGGTGGTTAAGGGAGAGTGACTCGCGAGGAAGAATGGAAGAGGCAGGTGACTTAATGATTGCTATTGCCGGCAGGCGCTTTTTCCGAACCTAACTGCATGACCCTTCGGGAATTCGAATTCCGCCCACCGGTCGCGATTCGGGAGTCGCGCTTACTTGCGGATGCTGGTCTTGCGGGTGACGCTAAAGTCCGGCGTGGACAGTCTATAGAAATAAACGCCCGTGGCTACCAACTCGCCGAAGTCGTTGCGACCGTCCCAATACACCGCTTTGCCTTTGGATTCGTAGGCGCCGGCGCTCAGATTGCCGAGCTCAAACGTCCGTACCAGAGCGCCGCCGGCGTCATAAATCGTTATCGCCACATTCGTGTCGCGCGCGAGACGGAACGGAATCCACGTGTCGGGATTAAACGGACTCGGATAGTTCGGAAGCAACTCTATCTGATTGATCGGGAGCGAAGACACGAGGCTGGAACCGGACACTTCAACCGTTACCGGGATTGTCTGTACAGCGGTCAAGCCCGCCGCATCGGCCGCCACTACCGCAACGCTCGCCGCACCGGGGCTGACAGACGCTATCAAAACTCGGTCGCCCGAAACGCTAACCGCCGCCACCGCATTGTCGGAGGAGGTCGCCGTATAGGTCAACGGCTCTTTGTCGGGGTCGCTGAAGGCTTTCGATACGTCAACGCCGAAACTGCTGTCGCCAACATTCAGGGCGAGCGCGTCAAGCGAACCGACAGTTTCAGGCGCGCTGTTGGAACGTAGCACTTCAACCGCCATCGTCTGCGTCGCCATCAAACCGCCGCTGTCACTCGCCGTGATGGTGACTCCCGATACGCCTGCGCTGACCGGCGTGACCGTCACTACCGTTCCCAGCATCTCCACCGTCACCATGTCGACATTAGCGGACGTTGCCTCGTAGGTCAAGGCGTCGCCGTCGGGGTCGCTGAAACTGGCGGCGATATTCAGATACTTCGCCGTGTCATTCTCAATCAGTTGCAGAGCGGGAATTTTGCCTACCGCTACGGGGGAGCTGTTCGGCGCCGGTATCACCGTAATGCCGATGCTCTGTATCGCCGTCAAACTTCCGTCGCTGGCAACTATCGTCGCGTTCGTGGAGCCGATACCGACCGGCGTGACCGTTGCCACCGCGCCCGACATGCCGACCGTCGCCACGCTGGCGTCAGCCGATGCGGCGGTGAAGGTCAATGCCTGACCGTCGGGATCGCTGAAGTTCCGGCTTACGTCAACCGCCACGACACCCACGCCGAGTGTCAACGAGATGTCGCTGACAACACCCAACGCCACCGGAGCGCCATTCGCGGCGACCACGTTGACCGCCAGAGTTTGCGTCGCCGTCAAGCCTGCGGCGTCGCTCGCCGTCACGCTCACGCTGATGTCGCCGACGCTGACCGGCGTGACGGTTACGACTGTGCCGAGCGCCGTCACCACCGCGTTGTTCTCGTCGGACGATGCCGCCGAAAAACTCAAGGCGTCGCCGTCGGGGTCGCTGAAACTGTTTGCCACATTGAGGCTGACCGGAAGACTATCGACTTTGATTTCCATCGCTTCGAGCGTCCCTACCGCAACGGGCGCCTGATTCGTTACGGGAACGACCGTTACCGCGATTTCCTGCGTGGCGGTCATGCTGCCGTCGCTTGCCATGATGGACGCCGTGGTCGAACCGAGACCGACAGGCGTGATTGTCACATCAACGCCGGACACGCTGACCGTCGCCACGTCGGCGTCGGTCGAGGATGCCAAGAAACTCAGGACATCGCCGTCGGGGTCGGTGAAGTAACCCGATACGGCAATCGTTTCGCCGGCGCCGTCCGCTTCGACGGATACGGCGGGGATTGACCCGATTGCTTGCGGCGACCTGTTGGCGGCTGCCGATTCGGCGGCGGTAACCGCGAAAATGGCGCTGATTGCGATAAGCGCTAGTAGGAAGTTGTTGATGTTGAATCGTCCGATAGTCTTCATTGTGTTGTTCTCCTTAAAGGTGTTGTTGGTTGCGTAATCTAAAGATTTTAGAATTGCCTTCGAATCATAAAAAGGATTTCTGCAAACGTACCCTTCACTTTAGCAGGAAGCGTGCCAACTTGCTTTTGAATCGGAGAAAAACACCGCAAATTCGGATTTGAGGCGAAAAAAGATGAAAAAACGTGTAATCCGGGGGTGGTAGAAGCGGATTTATGGTATGGAGAAGGGATAATCCGGGGGTTTGGTCAAGAAAGGCGGGTTCAAATTCGCCCCGTCCAGCGGTGCGAAGATGTTCAGATTGTGTCGGATTGCAACAGAGTGAGACGGATTGGATGGTGAAACGGGGGCAAAGCTAGTGTTTATGCGGGTTCAAGCGCCCTATGTCGCAATGTGCGTCACTGTTTCATTCTGCAACAACCGTTGCGGTAGGAGGGATCTCCCGATCTCGACGAGCGCGATAGGTGGTCGAGGTGCGGTTGGAAACCGCGAGGATTTCTATCGATCAAGGGAATGGATAATGAGTGCGATAGAAAATCCTACTCGCTATCCACTCGCTTGATCCCACAAAAGACGCAATTTCTGACGGCGCGGAGTATAAATATCAAACAGAAGCGGCAAGGCGGCTATGAGAAACCGAGTTTTCAGGAAAAAACTCGGTTTCTTGCACATATTTTTGATCCGAATTATTTGACAATCATCATCTTTCGCACTGCCGAAAAATGCTCAGTCCGCAACTGGTAGAAATAGACGCCGCTGGCAACCGAGTCCCCGCGTTGGTTTCTGCCATCCCAATAGGCGGCGCGGTTTCGATCGGTGTAATAGCCCGCCCCCTGATGTCCGAGCGCCAACCGACGCACCAACGCGCCCTTCGCATCATAAATTGTGAGTTGCACTTCGGCGTCGCTGGCGAGATGGTACGGTATCCAGGTCTCGGGGTTGAACGGATTGGGATAGTTCGGCAAAAGCGCGGTCTCTTTCGGGGTTAGCGCGGCAAGAAGTCGCTCCAAGAAAAGGACACCATGTCGCGATATCGCATCGGTCAGGTCTAGTGTCCGAGTTTGCGTCAACCACTGCCCCACGTCCGTGGCAGTCAGCGACGTTAGCGCCCGTGGATCTGCAGACGGCGCGGCGGCCGCGTCCTCAAGCGCCCCCGCGACCATCACCAAATCCAGAATGTTCACAATCCCATCCCCATTGACATCTGCCGCCAAATCCGCGCCCTCAGCCCCGAGAACTGACGCGACACTCACCAGATCCAAGATGTTCACGACGTCGTCCCTGTTTACATCCTCGGAAATAGGCGGCAATTCGGCGAATGCCATAGCTGTCTGGCTCCGCGGAAGCCCCTCTACAGTCACCTCAACGCTGTTCGTTCCCGGATCTGGTCCCAACGTCAGGACAGTCTCTGCCCGACCATCGCTATCCGTCATGGCGCTCGTTACACTGAGCGTACCGCCTCCACTCGCGACCGAAAAGGTGACTTCGACGCCCGGCAAACGTTCGCCAGCCCGGTCTCGCACTTCAATGACAATGGGTCGAGGAAGCGCTTCACCGATGACCCCCGTTTGGTCGAATCCCGTGATTATCCAGAACGCCAAAGGCGTTCGGATGCCTTCGGCAGTAAACGTCTCTGTTCGCGTAATCCCCGCTGCAGTCACGTCAACGCTGTTCGTTCCCGGATCTGGTCCCAACGTTAGGATACTCTCCGCCCTCCCGTCCCTATCCGTCGTAACACTTGTAGCGCTCAGCGTCCCGCCGCCAGCGATCACCGAGAACGTGACTTGCACACCCGGCAAAGGTTCGTCAAACTGGTCTCTCACTTCCACGATAAACGGGTTTTCAAGCGTCTCACCGTACGGCCCCTCTTGGCCGCCGCCCGAGATTATCTCCAATGTCTCGGGAATTCTGACGCCTTGGGCAGTAAACGTCTGCTTCTCTTGAATTCCCGAAACGGACACAGTAACCGAATTTGCTCCCGGATCTGGTCCCAACGTTAAGATACTCTCCGCCCGACCGTTGCTATCCGTCGTGACGCTTGTGGCACTCAGCATCCCGCCGCCAGCGGTGATCGAGAACGTGACTTGAACACCCGGCAAGGGTTTATCCGACTGATCTTGTACCTCCACCACAAACGGGTTTTCAAGCGCCGAACCGGGCAGCCCCTCTTGGCCGCCTCCCGAGATTATTTCCAATGTCCTGGGAATTCGGATGCCTTCGGCAGCAAACGTCACTGTTCGCGTAATCCCCACTACAGTCACGTCAACGCTGTTCGTTCCCGGATCCGGTCCCAACGTTAGGATACTCGCCGCCCGACCTTTGCTGTCCGTCGCGACGCTTGTCGCGCTCAGCGTACCACCGCCAGCGGTGACCGAGAACATGACTTGAACACCCGGCAAGGGTTCGCCGGACCGGTCTCGCACTTCCACGATAAACGGGTTTTCAAGCATCGCACCGTGCGGCCCCTCTTGGCCGCCTCCCGAGATTATCTCCAATGTCTCGGGAATCCGGATGCCTTGGGCAGTGAACGTCTGGTGCTCCTGAATCCCAGTAACGGACACGGTTACTGTATTCGCTCCCGGATTGGGCCCCAAAGTGAGGGTACTCTCCGCTCTTCCGTTCGCATCGGTCGTGACGCTTGTCACGCTAAGCGCTCCGCCACCGCTGGCAATCGTAAATGTCACCTGAACGCCTTCAAACGCTGCACCATTCTGGTCCTGTATTTCCACGACAAGCGGATTGGCAAGCGCGGCACCGGGCATCCCCTGTTGGTCATCGCCTGAGACTATGCGAATCGACCGGGGTGTTAGATTGTCAAACTCAACCTCAACTCCTCTACTTTCCAGGGTGGGAATGTGGGTGTCGATGGACGTGGAGTTGAGCGGATTGCCACCCACATCAATCTTATCCCCCGATCCCAAACCCGTATTGGCGACCAGAGGCGAGAGATCCTCAATGTCGTTGCCGGCAAGATTTAGAGAGGGGGAAAATTCCGAAGCGGTCAGATTCGTCAATCCAGCGAGTGCCGAGATGCCGGAGATGTTGTTGTCGGAAAGATTCAGGGATGTCAGATTGGTCAAGCCCGCCACCGCCGAGATGTCGGAAATGGTGTTGCCCCCAAGCGTCAACTCTGTCAGATCGGTTAAACCCGCCACTGCCGAGATCTCGGAGATGTTATTGCGATCAAGCCATAGGGTTATCATATTGGTTAAACCCGCCACTGACGAGATGTCGGTGATAGCGTTGCCCCAGAGACTCAAAAATTCCAAGTTGATAGCATATTCAAGACCGGTCAAGCTACTTATGTTTGAACCGTGTGCGTCAAGTATGCGTAATGTCGCCATCTGCCCAGCGGTGATTGTGTTACCGGACGATATGCCCAAAGCCTGTTCAATAACATCGCGGAGGTTGGGATCGGGGATGTCAACAATTTGTGATGGTACTTGTGGTACTTTTGTTAAACCCTTGGCGGACACTGCAACTCCTCTACTTCTTAGGGCGGGAATATGCGTGTCGATGGATTCGGTGTTGAGCGGATTATAATCCACGATAATCTCATCCCCCTCTCCCAATCCCGTATTGGCGACCAGAGGCGAGAGATCCTCAATGGCGTTGCCCAAAAGGTTCAGGCGTTCCAGATCAGTCAATCCCGCTACTGCCGAGATGTCGGAGATGTTGTTGAGGTTAAGTTGCAGGTATGTCAGATTGGTCAGTCCTGCCACTGCCGAGATGTCGGAGATGTGGTTGTGGCTAAGAAACAGCCATGTCAGATTAGCGGCATATTCCAGACCGGTCAAATTACTTATGTTGTCTGAGCCGCGTGCGTCCAGTCGGGTCAATGTCTCCATCTGCTCAGCGGTGATTGTGCCGCCGGGCGCTATCCCCAAAGCCGACTCAATCGCAGTGCGGAGGTTGGGGTCAGGGATGTCAACGGCTTGTGATGCTGGTGTTTTTAGATTATAGGCGGACACTTCAACTCCTCTACTTCTCAGGGCGGGAATGTGGGTGTGGATGGATACGGCGTTGAGCGGATTACGATCGACATCAATCCTATCTCCTTCTCCCAATCCCGTATTGGCGACGAGAGGCGAGAGATCCTCGATAGCGTTGCCGGCAAGATTTAGAGAGGGGGTCCATTCCGAAGCGGTCAGATTCGTCAATCCAGCGAGTGCCGAGATGTCGGAGATGCTGTTTTCAGAAAGAAACAGGCCTGTCAAATTGGTTAATCCCGCCACTGCCGAGATGTCGGAGATGTTGTTGCCATCAAGATTCAGACGGATTAGCTTGGTCAATCCCGCCACTGCCGAGATGTCGGAGATGCTGTTTTCAGAAAGAAACAGGCCTGTCAAATTGGTTAATCCCGCCACTGCCGAGATGTCGGAGATGTTGTTGCCATCAAGATTCAGACGGATTAGCTTGGTCAATCCCGCCACTGCCGAGATGTCGGAGATGCTGTTGCCATTAAGACGCAGGTCTGTCAGATTGGTCAATCCCGCCACTGCCGAGATGTCGGAGATGTTGTTCCAATCAAGATTCAGGTCTGTCAAATTGGTCAATCCCGCCACTGCCGATATGTCGGAGATGTTGCTGCCGTGAAGATCCAGGGATGTCAAATTGGTCAATCCCGCCACTGCCGAGATGTCGGAGATGTTGTTACCGCCAAGATTCAGATAGGTCAGGTTGGTCAATCCCGCCATTGCCGAGATGTCGGAGATGTTGCCGAAAAGATACAGGTCTGTCAGATTGGTCAATCCCGCCACTGAGGAGATGTCGGAGATGTTGCCGGAAAGCCCCAGGGATGTCAGATTAGTCAATCCCGCCACTGCCGATATGTCGGAGATGTTGCCGGAAAGATGCAGGCCTGTCAGATTGGTCAATCCCGCCACTGGGGAGATGTCGGAGATGTTGCCGCCAAGATTCAGATAGGTCAAGTTGATTAGGCCCGCCACTCCGGTCAAATTACTTATGTTTGAGTTGCCTGCTTCAAGGTACGTCAATGTCGCCATCTGCCCAGCGGTGATTGCGCCGCCGGGCGCTATGCCCAAAGCCCGCTCAATAGCCGCGCGGAGGTTGGGGTCGGGGATGTCAACGGCTTGTGATGTTGCTGTCAACGGAAAGGTGAGATACATCAGGAACAAAGTGAAATGAAGCGCACGTTTTGTCATAGAATTGTCTCCTTTGCGGATATAGTCGTGTAATTTGATTGGGACTTACGCCCCTACGTCCCGTTCTCGGCGGGGCAAGGGGATCCCTATCGAGCGGGATTTACTATCGATCAACTGACTGAATAAGGAAAGCGATAGCAAATCCTACTCGCTATCCGTTCGCTTGATCGATAGAGATCCCACAGGTGGAAAACTGTGTTAAGCGCTTACCGAGAGAAAATCGCGTGACTCGCTCCCGAAAACGCTTAACTTGATTCTTATGCGGGTTAGAATGAGCCCGCCGAACCTATTTTTGATCGGATTGCGAGGTTTTGTCAAGCAAAAAAGGGACGTTTTCGCGGCAATTCTTATTTTATACTCCGTGCTGTCAGAAATTGCGTTTTTTGTAGGAGCGATCTCCAGGTCGCGACATGCGTTCCCGGTAGGAGCGATCTCCCGATTGCGACATGCGCTCACCGTTAGGTGCGGTTTCCAACCGCACCTACGAAGGATGGGAGGATCGGGAGATCCCTCCTACCTTTTATATACGTCATACATCCAAACTCACATGAATTGATTTCGCTTGACCGGGAGATTGTAGAGCGCTATAATAATCCTATGAATGCGCGAAGGTTTTAGATCGAAAAAGCGGATTGAACTCTTCCTTAACGAGCGCAGAAGGAGACACATGCACGTCGGCACGCAACAGTTCAACACATCGGACAAAGATCTGGAATACTTGGCAAGGCACGGCGTGTTCAACAAGAACGAAAACTTCATCGCGTTTCATCGCGGGTACGGTTGGGATGTGGCGGAGTTGGTGGAGAAGAAGGAGAAGTGCGCCAGATTCGGGATTGACATGGAGATGGTGAGACTGCCTACTTCGCAACTCAATGTGAATGGGGGCGAGATACCCAACTTTATGCTCGGCAATTACGAGGAAGGGGAGGAGGAGATTGATCTCGTCCGCAACATGATTCGGCAAGCGGCGGAGGCGGGCATCCCCGCGGTCAAATATCTGCTCTGCGAAATGGAACACCAACGCACCGAAAGCGAGCCGCCCGGGCGCGGCGGATCCATCTATAGCACCTGGGATGTGGAAAAAGCGAAAGATCGCGAACCGAGATTTGCAACGCCTGTCACTGCCGAGATGAACTGGGAACGCGTCACCTTTTTCCTAGAACGCGTGGTCCCGGTAGCCACCGAGTGTAAAGTCAGGCTGGCTTGTCATCCGTGCGATCCGTGGCTGCCGCCCGGTCACCGCGGCGTGGACCGGGTGCTCGGCGGCGCCGACGGTTTCAAGCGTTTTATCGAGATTTGCCCCAGTCCCTATCACGGCGTCAACCTGTGCCTCGGCTGCATGGCGGAGAGCGTGGATGATCCCGGAACCGAAGTTCCCGAAATCATTCGTTACTTCGGCAGTCGCAAGAAGATTTTTCTGTGTCATTTTCGGAACATCATCGGCGGGCGCAACAAATTCCAGGAGGTGTGGCCCGATGAAGGCGCGATGAACATGCACCGCAACATGCAGGCGCTCAAAGAGGTTGGCTATGAACACATGGTTGTGCCCGACCATGCCCCGGGGCATAAAGATCCGGAGAGTGGGCGGCAAGCGTTTGCTTACGAGTTCGGTTACATCAAGGCAATGATTCAGGCGGTTATGGATGAGAATTGAGCGCCTCGCCGGGCGCTTTCAATGAGTGGTGGGCAGTGCCCACCCTACAAATTGTGTAAGGAAGAAACCGAGTTTTGGGGAAAACACTGGGTTTCAGCGCTCACCTTGGTCCCTATGGTGGTGGGCAGTGCCCACCCTACAGAATTGTGTAAGGAAGAAACCGAGGTTTGAGGAAAAAACTCGGTTTCAGTGCCCACCCTACAAATTGTGTAGGGAAGAAACCGAGTTTTGGGGAAAACACTGGGTTTCAGTGCCCACCCTACAAATTGTGTAAGGCAGAAACCGAGTTTTGGGGAAAACACTGGGTTTCAGCGCTCACCTTGATTCCAATGCTGGTGGGCAGTGCCCACCCTACAGAATTGTGTAAGGAACACTACAATAGGAGTGAGATATGAGAAGTAGCAAAACCCTTGAGAAGTTCCGAGAGGGTAGGTGCGCCCGCGTGTGCGGACTGGGACACTACATCCCGTTTTTTGTGCGACATGCGGCGCATGTCGGATACGATCTCATCTGGCTGGATCTGGAACACCGGGCGATGTCCGATCGCGAGGTGCAGAGCTTGTTGGCGCTGTGCCATTACAATGACATTGACTGTATGGTGCGCCCACCCACGCGGGAACATTCCGGGCTCTACCGCTACATTGAAGACGGCGCGACGGGTGTGATGATGCCCCTCGTTTCGGACGCGGAAACCGCGCAGCGCATAGTGAATGCCGTGAAATTCCCGCCGTTGGGCAATCGCGGGTTGGATGGCGCCGGTTTGGACGCGGACTTCGGGCTTGATGTCTTCCGCCCGAACAGTACTTATACCGATGACATCAACCGCGAGACCTTCATCGTCGTCCAGATTGAGACACCCGAAGCGCTTGAGAACGTGGACGACATTGCATCCGTGCCGGGAATCGACGCGTTTTTTGTGGGGCCCGGCGATCTCGGACTGCGCCTCGCTCAAGTTGAATCCGACGCGCAGACAGCGCTTGACGAGGCGATCGGTCGAGTCTCCGAAGTCGCTCGCAGGCACGACATCGCGTGGGGCCTGCCGGCCGGCACACCTCAGCGGATAACGGAACTTCGCGAAATGGGGGCGCAGTTGTTGGCATATCGCGGCGATTTCGAGTTGACGAATGTCTTGAAGGACAGCATCCAAGAGTTCGATAATGCATTGGGGGAAGCCGAATGAAAACCTATCGAGTTGCCATATTGGGCTGCCGTGGCCGCGGCACTGCGGCGGCGCGCGCCTATCATGCCCACCCGCGCACGGAAGTCATCGCGCTGTGCGACCTCGTTCAAGATCGACTGGATACGCTCGGCGACGAATTGGGGGTAACGGCGCGCTTTGCCGACTTGGATGAGATGATCTCTCAGACGGCTCCCGATATCGTTGCAATACCGACGGGTACCGAGTTCCACTACGATCTCAGTATGCGCGTGCTGGAACACGGCGTCCACATCGACGTTGAGAAGCCGATGTGCGTCGACCTCGAGCAAGCGGATGCGGTGGTGACGAAAGCCAATGAGAAAGGCGCGCGCATCGCCGTTCATCATCAAGGGCGCGTCGGCGCCTATATGCGCGCAACGCACAAGGCGTATACGGAGGGACGTATCGGTGAATTATGCTACATCAACAGCCGCGGCAAGGTCTACTACGGCGGTTACGGATTGATGAATATCGGCACGCATCAACTCAACGATATGTTCAAGTTCGCCGGTCGTTGCCGCAGCGTTTCCGCCACGGCTTTGACAGACAACCGTCTCATTACGCCCGAAGATGTGGTGCCTTCGCCGCACGGCATGGGAACGATTGCCGGAGAACGCATCACGGCAACGTTGCACTTTGATAACAACGTCACGGCGAACCTCTTGCAGCACCGTCTTTCGACAAGGACATCGACCATGATGGAGATTGTCGGCACCGAAGGACGATTGCTGGGGATGACCGGGCTTCTCATTCAGGGAGGGGCATGGCAGTTGACGCAGTGGTTTGAACCTGACGGCTGGGAACAATTGGAGCCGATGTACCCGGAACACTATGACCGATCCAGCCCAGCTTCCGTTGACGATTACTGGTTTGTCGAAGAGTACGTCAGCGCTTTGGACGAAAACCGAGATCACGAATGCGGCGGCGCAGCGGGACAGCACAATGTCGAAGTGATGATGGGCATCTTCGAATCGGCGGCGTACGGCAATCGCGTGGACTTGCCGCAGCCGCGCCGAGATCATCCGCTGCTGCGCTGGCGGGAGGAAAACGGCTTGCCTGCCCCGGAAAAGATGCCCAGACCCTACAACGAGTGGCTGGAAGCGGAAGACCGACGCCTCGGCAGAAGCCACGGTTGAAAGGGTTGGTGGTTTATTCGCTAGGTGTGTGGTAAGTGTCGGGGGTTTACATTGTCTGAACTGTGATTTATGTGATGGACTATGATTATCCGTCTTTAGTTGAACGTCATGAGTAGGGAACAACGATCGTTGTTCCCTACAGAGGCGCGTAAGTCATTATGCTGATTCTGTAAAGTTACGTTGATACCGGGAAGAAACCGAGTTTTGAGGAAAAAGGGATCTCTATCAGGATCTTCTATCGCACTCATTATTTATTCGCTAAATGTATGTGGTAAGTATCGGGCGTCGGGTGGGCGCGGTTAACATTGTCTGAACTGTGATTTATGTGATTAAGTGATGGACTATGATTATCAGTCTTTAGTTGCCTGTCATGAGTAGGGAACAACGATCGTTGTTCCCTACAGAGGCGCGTAAGTCATTATACTGATTCTGTAAAGTTACGTTGATACCGGGAAGAAACCGAGTTTTGAGGAAAAAAGGGATCTCTATCAGGATCTTCTATCGCACTCATTATCCATTCGCTTGATCACTCGCTATCCACTCGTTTGATGGTTTCAACAATCGCCCCAAAATGCCCAAGCTATGATCCTTCCCGCCTTCCAATCTTCCAACCTTCCTCCTTCCCCGTTTTCAAGATTGACATTCGCCGCAACTTAGGGTAAACTTTAATCTCGTCAGGATTGTGTCCCCTGTTACCGGGTTTCGGCGCGATGTTGCCCAAGAAATAACGGCACGGTAGTGTCAAGATTGAGATTAGAACAATGCGAAATGACCCCAAAAAGTTGTGTATCCTCTATAGCGGCTTGATTGCCATTCATCTGATGTTCGCGGATGTGAGTCACGGACAGTCCAAGTTTTTGAAGGAGGCTGTTGCCGTATGGCTATTCGATGAAATCACCAAGATAAAGGAGAACCGAGCAATAGTCGAGGTAATAACCGATGCCACCGGAAATGGCCACGATGCGCGACTGGTGAATGAGCCGAAGTTGAGGAATGGTAAATTCAACTCGGCAATGGAGTTCAGTCAAAGGAGGAAAAGCTATCTCTTGGTACCGGACCATGAGGCGTTGCAACTGACCGATTCGATCACTATGCTTGCTTGGGTCAAGAGACCGGCATCCCCGAAAGACGCGGCGCCGTACTATATCTTTGCAAAAGGCAATACGTGGCAATCCGATACTCCCGCCTACGGCATATCCCTCCACAAGGTGTTTAACAACATGTTCTATTTTTGGTATAGAGGCGGTTATCAAGGAACGGACGGCATAAAGGACGATCAGTGGCATCACTATGCGGTAGTTGCCAAAGCAAAGACTACGGAAGCGGTTTTCTATATTGACGGAGAGTTGAAGCCGGTTAAATACGGTGACGGCGCGAAACGTATAGAATTGGAGCCGACCCCCGAGGGGAGATCGATAGACATGCATATCGGCGCGATAACGCCGGGAAGATTTGACGCCTACAGCGACAATACCATTGACGAAGTGGCAATCTTCAAGACCTTGCTCACGCAGGCTGAAATACGGAAACTAATGACGGTTGGGCTGGATAGAGGGATTTATTCGGTTTCGCCTTCGGATAAACTCGCCACGAGTTGGGCGCGCATCAAGCAAAAGCGGTGAAGGCGCACCGCCCGGACGACAAATTCTTGTGCCACGATGATCTGTTCGTGGTTCATTCGCTAAATGTATGTGGTAAGTGTCGGGTGTCGGCGGTTAACATTGTCTGAACTGTGATTTATGTGATTAAGTGATAGACTATGATCTAAGAGCCTTTTTGATATAGTAGACAATCGAGATTAGTGGGCAATTTTCTGCTGTGGAAGAAACCGAGTTTTGAGGAAAAAACTCGGTTTCAGTAAACACTTAGCGAATCAATCAGTTAGATTGTGATCGCATTTAAGGCATACCGAGAAAATCACAAACACACGGATATCAAAATGATACGACTGAACTTGATTGCAATTCATCTTGTCGTAATTCTCTTGGGCGCGCTTTGCCCTACGGCTCTCGCTCGGGACGTGGTTCCGGGGTCTGTCCTCCACCTTGACGCGATAAAGCAGAACAAGCGCGACAAGGTGTGGAGAAACTTGGGGTTGGCGGGTGGCGATGTGCCGACTGCAATGGCGGATCATACGCCTCAACTCTCGGATGGCGAAATCAAAATCCCGGAAATCGGGTTCAGCCACAAGACCAAATGGTACACCGCAAGAGGGGTGGGGCAAGCCTTCGCCAGCGTCCCCGGAGGAAGCGCCAGACTGAAACTCAAGGACTGGACCGCCGAGTTTCTTGCCAGACGCAACGGCGCAAAGTGGCCCGGACTTGTGGTCGCCGCGGAGTTTGCCGGATTCCGTTCAGAAAAAAGCACGCAGGGACTCAGAATTCTCATGCACGGCGGCGATACGGGAAAATTCTCCGTGTGGATCAAGGGAAAGCATTCTGCCAAGGGGAAATGGTTTGGAGCGGACGCCTTGGGCATCGATATCGACGAGAAGGAGTGGCGCTGGATAGCCTTCGTCTTTACCAATCGCCGAAGCTTGGAAACCTACCAAGACGGAAAGAAGCTCGCCACCATAGCGACAGATCAGAGTTTCGACGCCGAGGAACCGGTATGGGTTACCGTGTTCAGCGCCTGGAATCACCGCGCATTTAACGGCGCAATTTCAGTGTTCCGAATGTACGATCGAACGCTCGGTGAAGAGGAGCTGAACCAAAACATAACCGGGGACTTGGCAGTCGACCGGGCAAACAAACTCGCGACGACCTGGGCAAAAGTGAAGACGGGTTTATAGCACCCATTGTCCTTGTCAAAACGATTCTTTCCGCAAGTAATACGGATTCAAAATCTAAATGTTACACTCGTCAAAAACGCCCGATGAATCGGGCAACTACAATCACCCGATGCGCGTAACGCATTGATTAGAAATTAGTATAATTCGATTCAGAGGAGCGACATCCTCTCAAAAGAGGGCAATTTCAATTCTTCCCAGTTGATGCGGAAGGTAAACTTTTATAAGCCAAGTTGCGACCCATTTTCGTAGCTCGGGCTTCCAGCCCGACCGTCTTGACGGGATACGTAGCAACTTGGGTTTCATACCGAAACTTGCTTAGGAGGCAATTATGGCAGATAAGATGAACGTTTTAATCACCGGCGCGGCAGGCGCCATAGGCTCGACACTCGCGAAAGGCATGAACGACAGGTACAACCTTCGCGGGTTAGACCGCGAACCGATGCCCGATCTTGAAGATGCCGTCATCGGCGATGTCGCCGATTTTGACACCATGCTCGAAGTGACCCAAGGCATGGATGCCGTCATTCACCTGACCGGCATCGATCACGAATGGGAAGGCGTGCTTCAGAGCAACCTCATCGGCACCTACAATATGTTCGAGGCATCGGTTCGGAACGGCGTGCGCCGCGTTGCTTACGCGAGCCGCGCCGGAGTGCTGGGCCCCTATCCCCGGCGCCTCCACCGCACGGTCGATATGATGCCCAAACCGGTGGGTCTCTACACGGTTAGCAAAGTGTTCGGGGAAGCGATGGGATATTCGTATTCGAGTCGGCACGACATCGAATTCGTCGGCGTGCGGATCGGTAATTTCAACGCCAACAGGCCCCTGCCCGCAGATCCCCACCATCTCGGTCACGGGGATGCGGTGCGCGTGTTCGAGCGAGCCATTATCCACCCGAACGTGGAATACGAGGTGGTGTTCGGGGTTTCCGACAGCAATTGGCCTTTGTACGATCTTGACCACGGGCGCCGCGTAATCGGCTACTACCCTCAAGATTATTCTGAGCATAAGTGATTGCGCCGCTTCGGTAGGATCAAACGAGTGGATAGCGAGTAGGATTTTCTATCGCACTCATTATCCATTCGCTTGATCGGCAGAGATCCCATCTCCCAATCCCGACGCTCTTGTAGGATATGACATTATCCTGCACCCACTGCGCCAAGGATGAACCGGAGAGAAACGCTTTGACTGTCCCGGCTTAAACCTCTAAGCGGTTGCAAAGAATGAACGCTCCGTCTACAAAAGACCACATTACCCATGCGCTGAAAGAGTTTCGCGACGGGACGCCGGTAGACAACGCTCGAAACCTGCTCAACCTCCTCGGCTACCGGAGCGAAAGAACGATAGCCCTTGATCCGAACACCGCCGAGGAGTTTGTTGCAATTTTCGACGTGTCCAATCGGATGAACCGGGAGCGGGCGCAGTTGGGTGAATGGGAGTCTATCGATCTCCTGTTTCAACTGACGGACGAAGAGATTTCTCTGGACGATGCGACCTCGGTTGATTCCGGGAGCGGCGGCATCGAGGCGGAGTTGTATCAATCCTACCTCTTTTTCGCCGTGAAGTTGCGGGGCGAGGTTTATACCCGCACCCGATTGTCCCAAATCACCCGCGAGATAAACGGGCTCACTGCAATGCCCGCGATGGTGGTCTTCCGGCACGGTCGAACGCTTACCCTCGCGGTTATCGATCGCTGTCCGCACCGGCGCGACGAATCAAAGGATGTCCTTGAAAAGGTGACACTGATTAAGGACATTGATTTCGGCAATCCCCATCGCGCTCACCTAGACATCTTGTTCGACCTGTCGCTCGATGAATTGTACCGTCGGCATCAATTCTCCGATTTGCTCGGGCTTCATCAGGCGTGGAAGGAAACGCTGGACACCGAAGCGCTCAACAGGCAGTTCTACCAGAGGTTATTCAACTGGTTTGAATGGGCTGTCTGCGAGGGGAAGTTTCCAACGGACGAATCGAAGACGTTAAGCCCGCAGGAGCATGTTATCCGCTTAATCACGCGCCTGCTGTTCGTCTGGTTTATCAAAGAAAAAGGATTGGTTTCGGCCGAGTTATTCGACGACACTCGGATTCGCGCGCTGTTGCGGGAGGACAACTTCAATGATGGCGATTCCTACTACCGCGCCGTGCTGCAAAATCTGTTCTTCGCCACGCTGAATACGGAGATAGAGAGGCGCGGGTTTAGCGCGGCGACCAACGTCACGCATCGGGACTTCTCGCGATATCGCTACAAGAATCAAATAAGCGCTCCCGATAAACTGCTGGCGCTGTTTGCCCAAACGCCGTTTATCAACGGCGGACTGTTCGATTGCTTGGACAGCGAGGAGGCGACAGGAGACGGCGGCTACCGCATCGATTACTTTTCGGATGGGCATTACGGGAAATTGAGCGTTCCGAATCGTCTCTTTTTTGACGAGACACGCGGGCTGTTTCCCCTATTGAAACACTACAAGTTCACCGTGGAGGAGAACACGCCGATAGAGCAGGAGGTGGCGTTAGACCCCGAGCTGCTTGGAAAAGTCTTCGAGAATCTGCTGGCGGCGTATAACCCTGAAACCGGCGCCACTGCCCGCAAACAGACCGGCTCCTACTACACGCCGCGCCCCATCGTGGACTATATGGTGGAGGAAGCGCTAGTCGCCGCCTTGGCGCAAGCGTACGGCTTGACCGAAGACAGGTTGCGGCCTCTGTTGGACTATGCACAGCCTCCGGACGACGTCGAGAAATTGTTCGATAGCGGCGAAGCGAATAAAATCGTTCGAGCAATCTCAGAACTCAAGATACTCGACCCGGCGGTCGGCTCCGGCGCCTTTCCGATGGGAGTCCTCCACAAATTGACGCTCGCGCTGCGGCGGCTTGACCCCGACAACAGCCGCTGGGAACAGTTGCAGAAAGAACGGGCGATACAGCGGGCGGAGGCGGCGTTTGACACGAAAGACGACGATGTGCGGCGAGAGGAACTCGTCGAAATCAACGAGACTTTCAAGCGGTATCGCGATTCCGATTTCGGACGGAAGTTGTACCTGATTCAGAACAGCGTCTTCGGCGTGGACATTCAATCCATCGCCTGCCAAATCGCCAAACTGCGCTTCTTCATCTCACTGACGATTGAGCAGGCGCCGGACAGCGGCGCCGAGAACTTCGGGATCAAGCCGCTGCCGAATCTGGAGACGCGCTTCATCGCGGCAAACGCGTTAATCGGTCTCAAGGGCGAGCAAACCCTGACGAGCGACAAGGCGCGAGATCTGGAGCGCGAACTGCGGGACAACCGCGAGCGATACTTTCACGCCACGACGCGCCAACAGAAACTTGCTTGTAAGCGCAGGGATGAAACGTTACGCGGAAAACTTGCGGATGAATTGAAGCAAATAGGGATGCCCGCCGACGAAGCCGAAAAAATCGCTTATTGGGATCCCTACGATCAGAACGCCTCCACCGATTTCTTTGACGCGGAATGGATGTTCGGTGTCACGGACGGATTTGATGTGGTGATTGGGAATCCGCCGTATATTGAGGCGCGGAATAGCTTGCTTTCGGACGAACGGAAATCAGCCTATGGGGAGCAAGTCATGTCTGATTGGGGCGAACCCCTCCCGCGTGGCAGTGACTTGTTGATTTACTTTTACGCCCATTCCGTCAAGTTTCTGAATGAATCCGGAAATGGATGCTTTATTACACAAAACGCTTGGCTGAATACCGATTACGGGCATAAATTCCAAAAATTCTCGCTCGACAAATTCTCATTCGTTAAAGTTGTTGATACATCCGCCAAATTCTTCTCGGATGTCAGAAGCCAGAACATAAACGCTATAATCACCGTTTTCAGGAGAAAATTAGCGGAAACTATAGAGTATGGCGTTGCTGACGCCGACATGATTATTACTGACAAAAGGCGGATAAGGGCGAAACAAGCGATGAAGTGGGGCAACGTTTTGTCAATGCCCGAATTCTACGCGGGAATTCTGTCCGACATGTCCCCGAATTCACGTATAAGCGACAAAATTGCCTTTGGGCAAGGATTGAATTTTCCCTTGCGTCAGTTGAATAACAGTGATTCTGACGTGCCGATAATCGTCAAGAGCGCGCAATTCGTCTCTGTGTCTGCGGACGGAAAAATAAGCAAGACGTTGGCGCGCAACAGAATGAAGAAAATACCGGCGCTGGTTATGCCGCGGGGAGTAGGACAGCGTCATTACTGCACTTTTAACGTGTGCCGGGCTTTCTCATACAGCGGGGTGGAGTTGTATTTATCCGACGACCTTTGGGATTCGGACATGCACTATTGCTTGTGGCTCTACCTGAATTCTTCCTTCGTTTGGTTGTTCAGGGAGATTACCGGGAGGAAGAATCTCGGAGGCGGCATGTTGAAAGCGGAAGCGACAGACATGAAAATGTTACCCGTCGCCTTTGATTTTGACTTCGCCGCCGATGCAAGAAAGTTATTTCACCCTCTGAAAGGCAGAGAACCACTGCCGGTCGCCGAGGAAGTCGTTACGAAAGAACATTTGCTGATTGATGAAATCATCGCGCAATACTTCGGTTTTCAAAAAATGGAACAAAAAATCAGAGACACCTTATTTGAGCAAGTAAACTTTCGCGTAAACAGGGCACGAGGCAAAGTGTAAGCACATTGATGACGGCGTAATGAAAAACCGAGTTTGATTCGCGTTTGTTTGAATTGTATAATCTATACGCAAAGATTGTTCGCATTGTGGAGGAAGCAACGAAACAGACTTTCTGAATCGCGGATTAAACGGATTGAAAGCGAGCGCTTGTTCCTTAGCGAATACGAAACCATCACAGATTTCAAGGAGAGAAATGGCGTGAATCTACCGAAAGACATCACTCAAATGTTGACACTCCCGAAGGCTTAGAAGTATAAATGGTCGCTGAAATTTCTCAAGAGAGGTGTACGAATGGCTAGAATTGTCGTCAATCCGGAGATTCTTGCAGGAAAACCGATTATCGAAGGAACTCGCCTCAGTGTGGAGCACGTATTGGGATTGCTCAGCAGCGGCATGTCTGATGCAGAGATAACTCAGGAGTATCCAGAACTGAACGAAGACAACCTCCAAGCGGTGCGCGAGTTTGACACGTCACGCAGGTCCGCTTCCGAGCGCGCGTCCGCTTCACAGGTAATCCGCAATCGAATGGCAATCAATCTCCCAACGATTCGTGACAACGTGCGCAATGCTTCCGTCTCTCGTCGCTGACGTGAACATCGCACCTACTGTGATTCAGTTCTTGCGGGAGTGCGGCATTGATGTAGTGTCCGCGCGTGAAGAAGGATGGTCCCGATATGAAGATCGAGATATTCTTCGTGAGGCGCATGAGATGGGCCGATTTGTGTTGACACACGACTCTGATTTCAGTAAGTTGGCAGTTATTCAGAATCAGGCTTTCGCGGTATCATCTACCTTCGACCCGGAGGACGTCCACCAGTGGAGGTACTTGCAGACTTGCAGAATCTCTTTAATGCCGAGATTGAATGGACACGACAGCAAATTGTTGTCTGCGAACCCGACAAACTGCAGCGGATACGTTTGATAGACATTTAGTCGTGAATTACTTTGTCAAAGCATTGGAAACACGCGTCATAGTATAGCGCTAGAGAAAAAGCCAATGAACAAGCCCCTAAAGGTTTTCATAACTTACTCACATAAGAATCGTAGAGCAAAGAACAAGTTGATAACCTACCTTGATGTCATGAGGCAAGAAGGTTTAATAGAGATCTGGCACGACAATGAGATCATGGCTGGCGATACGTGGAAGAAGGAGATTTTCTCCACAAACCTTCCCGATTCGGATTTGCTGCTCTACCTCGTTTCCGCCGATAGTCTTGCTTCTGAAAACTGCAACAAGGAATTGGCAGACGCGTTAAGAACAGACATACGGGTTGTCCCGATTATTCTTGAGGCGTGCGATTGGGAGAATCATCAACTGAGTCGTTTTGAAGTTCTGCCGCACAAAGGCAAGCCTATCAACAAGTGGGAACCGGAGAGTGATGGTTGGCAAAATGTCGTGCAAGGTATTCGGAAGGTCGCCAGCACAATTCAAGAACAGACTACTGATAAACTCGAAAAAGAAGAATTATCTGAAAGGCTTTTTCAGCAGGGAAACTTCCTGATGATGTTGGGGCAAATTGAGAAAGCGATAGAAGCCTTTTCGCATACAATTCATCTTAACCCAGACCATGTCATTGCCTATAACAATCGCGGGGTTTCTTACCAAATCCTTGGTGATGATGATCGTGCGATTAAAGACTGCAACAAGGCGATAAAACTGAAAACCGACTATGCCGAGGCCTATACTAACCGCGGTATAGCTTACAAAGACAGAGGTGAGATTGACCGCGCTATTGAAGACTATAACAAGGCAATTGAACTTAAGCCTATCTATGCCATCGCATACGTAAATCGCGGAAATGCTTACCACAGTAGAGGCAATTTGGATGACGCGATCAAAGACTTTAACGAAGCGATAAAAGTGAATCCGGACCTTGCCGACGTTTATTACAACCGTGGCAATTGCTACAACGATAAAGGTGATTTTGATAGTGCTATCATAGACTATGACAAAGCAATAAAACTCAATCCCAACTATGCCAAGGCCCATAACAATCGCGGAATGGTTTATTACTCTAAAGAGGAGTATGGCTGTGCCATCAAGGATTTTACCAAGGCGACAAAAATCGAACCCAATCATGCCGACGCTTATTACAATCGCGGCAATTCCTATATTCACCGTGGCGAAGCCGATCGGGCTATCTTAGATTACAACAAAGCAATTGACCTCAAAGACGATTATGCCAGTGCCTATAGCAATCGCGGGGTAGCTTACTACTCCAACAAGGAGTATGAAAGCGCTTTTGAAGACTTCAACAAAGCAATAAAACTCAAACCCGATGACCCTGAGATTTATTTCAATCGAGGAGTTGCTTTCAGTGACAGAGGGTATCATGACCGGGCCATTTTAGACTATTCTAACGCAATCAAACTGAAATCCGACCATGTCAATGCCTACATCAATCGTGGGGTGGGTTACTGCAATAGGGGCGATTATGACCGCGCTATCAAAGACTATAACAGAGCGATAGAGCTAAATCCCAATTCCGCTGACGCCTACAACAATCGGGGAGTTGCCTACTACAAGAAAGGCGATTACAATCGTGCCATTGAAGATTATAACATCGCGATAAAACTTGATTATTTTGACGCCTATTACAATCGCGCTGAAGTTTGGCTGCGCCTAAAAGAATGGGAAAAAGCCAAAGCCGATCTGATCATTGCCAAGAAGAAAGGCGTGGATATTGTGGCGGCATTTCGCAACGATTACAGAAATCTTGAGGCCTTTCGGCGGGCGAATCTGGTAAAGTTGCCGGACGACATTGCGACATTGGTGCGTCACGGTTTTCGTAACCGTTTTCCCATGAAAGAAAAAGCCGTAACTATCAATGAAAAATCTTTTGAATCTCGGGATGCATCTCCCGAAGCGTTAAATTTGGTTACGAGGTTGCGCGATGCTGGCGCGCCGTTGGGAGAGTACATCAAAACGCCGCCCTTTTTCGGAATCAAAACAACGCCCACTGACGTGTTTGTGGTAGATGGCAAAACACGGGATAGGCTAATTGCGGAACACCCCTCCTCCGAGGATATCCTAAAGCCGTTTCTGCACGGGCGAGGCATCAGACGGTGGCAGGTGGAACCACCGGAGCAGTGGTTAATCTTTGCTTACCGTGGCATAGAGATAAACGCCTATCCAGCCATCCGAAGATACCTAGAAAAATACCGGGATTCTTTGAGCAAGAGAAAAGGCAAGGGGGCATGGTACGAGCTCCAAGCGTCGATAGAGGAAATCGAGCGCTATGCAGGACCGAAGTTGGTCTGTCCAAACCTCTACTACGCGCAAACCTTCGCGGTTGAGACCGAGGGGTATTTCTGTGGTTCCACGTGCTACATTATTCCTACCGAGGAAACGTGGCTGTGCGGTTTGCTCAATACGCGCACCGTGGAGTGGTTCTATTCACAGATTTCAGACCAGTTGGGGCCGGGCGAACTTAAGGCGCGAAGTGGATTTATGAAGCAGATTCCGGTTCCCGATCTCAACCCCGATCAGAAAGACATGGTTCGGAAGCTCGTCGACTACCTTATTTATCTCCGCAACCAGCCGACGACAAACGGCAAGGACCTGGCGCATGCCCGCGATTTCCTAATGCTCAAATATTTCGAGCGAATCATCAACGGGCTGGTTTACGAGTTCTATATGCCGGATGTGCTGCAGGATGGCAATAGAGACCTCTTCAAACATCTGATGGCGGAGCAGTTGACGGAAGTGAAGGAGATTCACGGGGATAAAATGCCTGCCTTCCGTGCCCTATATGAGCGAATGCGCCATAGAGAACATCCGGTTCGGGTAAACCTGTTCTTTCAGGATGGTTTGAGGCCGATTCGCATTATTGAGGACAAGTGGTGAGAGTTACAAAGATTGAGATCAAAAACTTCAGAGCGTTCTACGGAACCTTGGAGATTGACCTGCACAAGGCAGGAAAAAACCTCCTGGTCTACGGCGAGAATGGGAGCGGAAAATCATCGTTGTATCTGGCGTTAAAATCGTTCCTTGAATCTAGTGAGGACGCCTCCGCTCAATTTAAAGCTCATCAGAATATTTTCATTGAGGATGATGGCTACATTAAGCTCCATCTGCGTGCCGACTCAAGCTCAAATGAGCACATCTACGAATGGTCGCAAACCGTTAAAGAGACGGGAGAGTCGCTAATTGTTGACGCCTCCAGGGCAAAGGGTTTTCTCGACTACAAAGCGCTCTTGAAGACACATAATGTCAATCGCGACGAAGAGAACGTGAATGTCTTTGAGTTACTCATTGACAATCTCTTGGCTAACACCATCAGCGAAGAAACCAATCGAAGTCTTGTTGATGAATGGAATGACCTACAAAATGCGCCGCGCCCCCGCCAGAACGCAACCAAAAAGATAGCGGATTTGGAAGAACAGGTTGAATCTTTCAACAACGAGTTGATTGGTAAACTAGCAGAACTTCAAAGGCTAACTTCAGAAATCCTCAGCGAGTTCGGATACAATGTTATCCTTGACTTGGGCTTTGATGAAATCAAATACAACCACTACAACAAAACATTAGATAACCAGCAAATTCTCTTGAAGGTCAAGTTCTTTGACAGAGATCTACCTACTCATCACACTTTTTTGAATGAGGCGAAACTGTCCGCGATTGCTTTGTCCATCTATTTCGCCGGATTCTTGATCCAACCGACCAGTGACCTAAAAATCCTCGCGCTTGATGATGTGCTCATTGGTTTGGACATGTCAAATCGTTTCCCGGTGCTTGATATTCTGAAGACATATTTCTCGGATTACCAAATTTTTCTGATGACCTACGACAAGGCGTGGTATGAGATTGTCAAGCAGTGGGCTTCCGCGGATGGGAAATGGAAAGCCGTCGAATTATATTTCGCGCAAACCGATGACTACGAGTTGCCGGTCTATATGGATGACAAGACGTATCTCGAGAAGGCTACGGAACATCTCGGCGCCAATGACTACAAAGCGTGTGCAATTTACGTTCGCACGGCGTTTGAAACAATCATCAAGAAGTATTGCGAGGATAAACGTCTTCCGGTCAGATACCGCAGCGACCCGAAAAAACTGGACAGCCAGGATTTCTGGGATCCAATCAAATCCCAAAACAAACTTGAGCAAACGCTCATTCACAAAATTGAAATGTGTCGAAGCGTTATCCTCAACCCGCTCAGCCATGCCACCATCGCGAATATCCCCAGACAGGAACTTGAGGATGCCATAAACGCCGTGGAAGAGCTTCAAAACGAACTCAAGGCGTGATGGAAATGGGAGTAGGCTTTCCGGATACCGTATGTCACATCCTTATCCCGAATTGCCATCTTCTTTTGAACAAGGAAAAGAAACCGAGTTTTTCCGACTCGGAAGCGCAAATTGTACGAGAATCTAATCAACTTGACTATAATTGAGCTAACGCGAACCAAAAACTCGGTTTTTCTGTTATAGATAGGGAAAATGCAAGAGTGATTCAAGAAATTTGACTTACATCCGCTTTTCAGTCATACCGAAGGGTCAAGCGGAGAAGGGGGAACACATGAAAGTTGTCGATGTCGAACGTACCGTTGTCGATGTGCCGTTTACGCCTCGGCAGCACCAAATCACCTTGGAAAGCGTATCGCCGGTGTACAACTGGTCTGTTCTGGAACTGTGCAAAGTGACCACGGATACGGGACATGTCGGGTGGGGCGAGACGGTAGTTCATTATACCCATGGGCGCGTCACTGACGAAAGTGTAGGGCGCGTGCTGGGAGAAAGCCCCGCCAAATTGATGAACGACGATTCTCTCGGCGCAGGTTTGCAGATGGCGTTATTTGACGTGGTGGGCAAAATCTTGGAGGCACCGGTCTACGAACTGCTTGGCACGAAGGTGAGGGATGCCGCGCCAATCTCGTGGTGGTCGATTGACGCCTCGCCGCAAAACTGGGCGGCTGAAGCCAAGGACGCCGCGGCGAACGGTTACACCAGCTTCAAGAATAAGCCGCGCCCCTGGTGGGACGTCGTCGAACAGGTAGATGCGATTTCCAAGGTAGTGCCATCGGACTTCAAACTGGATCTGGATCCGAACAGCTCCTTCCGAGATGCCGCAACCGCCATTCCCATTATGGAGAAGTTGGCGGCATACGACAATGTGGCGATGTTTGAATCACCGATTCCGCAGGACAACGTAGCGGACAACAAGCGGATTCGCGAAGCGATAGACCGTCCAATCGCCATGCACTTCGGTTCACCGCCTTACGTGGTCAATATCCGCGAGTCGGTGTGCGATGGATACGTCATCGGTGGCGGAAAGTCCACCGTGCTGCGGCAAGCGCTGCTGAGCGCGGAGGCGGACTTGCCCTTCTGGTTGCAGATTGTGGGAAACGGTTTGACGACAACGTGGGCCGGCCATCTGGGCGCGGTTCTCACCCACGCCACTTGGCCCGCAATTACCTGCATCAACTTGTACAGCGATCACCTGCTCAAGAAGCCGATTGAGGTCGTAGACGGATGCCACAGCGTGCCGGACGCTCCGGGCTTAGGTGTCGAAGTTGATGAAGACGCTGTCGAAAAATACCGCGTGCCGGAAGAAAAACTTGACGCCGAAGGGCTTTACAAACATCCGGAGCCGCGCATTATCAAAACCGCGGTTTATCCGGATGGCAGTTGTATTCACATGGAAGGCGATCGCCTTAACTATTTCAATAACGGTGAAGGGAAAGCGCAAGTCGAGGGGGCGCGTTTGGATGTGTGGTATGACGACGGCTCGAAAGAGTGGTCGGATCTGTTCCGGCGAGTTCAGAAAAGCCCGCAGCCGGGGCGTTGGCAGGAACGCTAAGCGCTTCTCTCGCCGGAAGTGTACGGCATCACTAATCCCGGTAGGATCGATTGAAACACTTGGATTTTGACATAGCATTAACCTGAACGAAATTCAATTGCCGATTCTACTCCGAAAGCGGTATATTATTATGTTGATAGCCCCGCTAGGACGCAAACCCTTAATTCATAAACAAAAGGAGGTACTATTTCGAATATGTCCAGTGATAAACGCGAAGCGTTGGAGGAATTTGAATACCAAGCGGAGATGAAGCAACTTCTCCATCTCATCGTGCATTCTCTCTACAGCCATCGCGAAGTCTTTCTCCGCGAAGTAATTTCCAACGCTTCCGATGCTCTAAATCAGGTGCGCTTCAGGCAGTTAACGGACAAGGATATTGTAAGTCCCGATGCCCCGCTGCGAATCAGCATCAACGTTGATTCGAAGGAACAAACCTTTTCGATCGCCGACACCGGCATCGGCATGACGAAAGAAGATCTCGTCGCCAGAATCGGCACCATCGCAAGTTCCGGCACCGTTGCATTTCTGGAGAGGTTGAAAGAGGAAGGCAAACCCTTTGACGCGAACATGATCGGACAATTCGGCATCGGTTTTTACTCGATCTTCATGGTGACCGATCAGGTAGTCATAGAAACCCGTCATGCGGATTCAGGATCACAGGGGTATCGGTGGGAATCGACGGGAGAGAGCAAATTTACGGTTGAAGAGTTCCCGCGTGAGGAACGAGGAACAAGAATCTCGTTCAAACTCAAGGATGACGCCAAGGAGTTCAGCGAGGAGTACCGAGTAAACGAGATAATCAAGAAGTACTCCAACTTCGCCGATTTCCCGATTCACGTCAACGGTGAGCAGGTAAATACCATCAGCGCGCTGTGGCAGAAAAACAGAAACGAAGTGACTGACGAGGAATTGGAGGAATTTTACAAGTTCATATCCAACGACTTTAACCCGACACTTGGTCATCTGCATCTGTCTATCGAGGGGCAAGTCAATTTCAAAGCGATGGTTTTCGTGCCCGAGACCGCTCCTTTCAATTTCATGCGGGGAGAAGAGTTGAAGTCTCTGCAACTCTATGCGAACAGAATCTTCATTCAAGACGACTGCAAGGAATTACTCCCCGAGTACCTGCGTTTCGTCGCCGGGGTCGTGGATACGGAAGATCTGCCGCTAAATGTCTCCCGCGAAGTGACGCAGTCCAGCCCCGTAATGCGAAAAATCCAGAACGTGCTAAAGGGCAGAATCCTTTCGCTTCTGGAGGATTGGGCAAAAAACGACCAAGAGAAGTACGATAAATTTTTCACGAACTTCGGTTTGCTCTTCAAAACCGGGCTCGGCGCGGATTTTGAAAGCCGAGACCGATTGGTCGATCTCCTGCGATTCGAATCGACAAAAACCGAGAATGGGAAATTCACTTCGCTGAAGGATTATGTGGCAGGGATGCAGGAGGATCAGAAAGAAATTTACTACGTCTCCGGTGAGAACAGGGCGACAGTGGAACTGAATCCGAACCTCGAATATTTCAAGAAAAGGGGAATCGAGGTCCTATTCTTTATCGATCCGGCCGACATATTCAATATCCCGCTGTTGAGCGACTATGACGAAAAACCGATAAAGGGGATCGAAACCGCGGACATTGACCTCAAGTCCGACGAAGCGAGTGAAACTGGCGGTTTGACCGAGGATGAGTCCAAGTCGCTTATTTCCATTTTCAAAGAAACGCTCGGCGACCAGGTAGAGGACGTGGTGGAGTCGAAAAGGCTCGTCGATTCGGCGGCAACACTCGTGGTCGGGGCTAGCGGAATGGATCGACAAATGGAGCGGATGATGAAATTGATGAACCAAGACATCCCCGCCTCCAAGAAGATTCTTGAGATTAATCCCTCTCACGCGCTAATCAAGAATCTTGCGCACATACACGAAAACAAAGGCGATGAGTCGCTGCTCAAAAGTTGCGTACTGCAGGTTTATGAAGGCGCTCTCCTGATTGATGGGAATATGGAATCTCCGACCGAGTTTGTCGCCCGCATGACCGAGATTATGGAACACGCAACTCGGTAGGAGCAATCTCCTCGAAACCGAGTTTTTTCTTGAAAACTCGGTTTCTTGGTTTTGGATGAGCGTGTTCGCCGAAACCGAGTTTTTTCCTCAAGACTCGGTTTCTTCCCGGAATCAAACAAGTCGCATTACAAACTCTCCGAGAAAATCGCTTACGCTTCAACGAACCTCTCAGATTGTTACAGCATCGCCAGTCTTGACCGATTGGCGGACCGCATCAATGGTCTTCATCTGATTAACACTGTTTTCCGGGGGGATGCGGTGCGGCTGCCCCGTTGTCAAACAGTTGCAGAGATGCCGGAGTTGGTTCGTGAACTGAAACACCGGCGCAAAATCAATGGATTCCGACCCATCCAATGTGTGTTTCTCAATCGACACCGGTCGGTCCTCATTGTTCCAGATTCTGTCAAGGCGCAACATTCCCTTTGTTCCACATATTTCGGCGTATTGCGCCGTAGACGAATTAAATCCGACAGAAATCTGCGCGGTTCGTTCACCCGGGAACGTGAGGAGGATATACATCGCGTCATCGACCTCCAGCCCCGGCTGCTGAATTGCAAAGGCTGTAACAGGATCCGCGTCAAAGATAAAGCGCGCGTGATGAATACAGTAACAACCCAAGTCGTAAATGGCGCCGCCGCCCTTCGCCTTGTTGAAGCGCCAGTTCATTTCCGGACGGCGCGCGTCGGGCCCACGACCATTGCCTCCGGTACAGAACGTGCTGCGAATCGTCTTGACTTCGCCTATTTCGCCGGCGTCAACAAGCTCCTTTGCCTTTAGGTGCATCGGATGATGACGAAATTTGAAGGCTTCGGCAACGAGCGCTCCGTTTGCTTTCGCTGCCCGTACGAACCGTTCCGCTTCCGCCCCGGTTGAGGTGAACGGCTTTTCGCATAGTATAGCTTTAACGCGGCGTGACTCGGCAATCTGAATGCCGGTTTCCGCATGGAAAGTCCCCCAGTTGGCGATGATCGCGATATCGAGCTCTTCTTGAGTCAACATCTGATCTAGGTCGGAGTAAAGACGCTCCACACCGAATGCCTCGGCGTAACGATGCAAAGCCTGCTCGGAAATGTCACAAACGGCATGGAGTTCCGCGCATTCGAGTTCCTTACACGCTCTGCCGTGCGGTTTTGCGATTCCGCCCGTTCCCACGATGCCGATCCGATAACTGGGCGTAGAAGATGTGTCAGACATGGTCATCCCTTCTTTGTCCGAGTATCGTACTTATACTCCATGCTGTTAGAAACTGCGTCTTTTTGTAGGAGCGATCTCTAGGTCGCGACGTGCGTTCACGCCAGGTGCGGTTGGAAACCCAGCGGATCTCTATCGCACTCATTATTCATTCGCTTGATCCTACGGACTAGATGCTTGAAAACACGCAATTCTTGGCAGTGCAAAGTATATATTGACCATTATAATCCGTTTCTTGGAAAACATTCAATCGCCCCATCTCTTGTAGTGGGCACTGCCCACCATTCTTATGGCTTACATACTTCTGGTCAGCGCCCTGATCTTTACGAACAATTTGCCCCAAGACAAGATGACGACACCTTTGAAAATTCTGCCTCTCGGCGAAGACGCGCCCGAAGGTTTCGCGCGCGTCTTCAAGACGCAAGTATGCGTATTTGGCATTCGAGTGTACGCCACCGCGGAGACGCCTGATGAAAAGGTGCGGCACGCGTCGAATGTGTTGGCGCAATATCTGGATAACGACGAAGACGGCGTTCCCGACAATCCCGATGTAGTGGCACGGATGCGACGAAACCGCGCGGCAATCATCATGTTTGCTACAGAGCGTGACTGGGGGAATACGGAGTTGGAAACTCACATTCCGGAACGTATTCTGCGCGCCATGAGCCTACAAGACCTGTACGCCGAGGAGACACACCTTGACGGCGCCGCGGAGGGACGATTTGATGCCGCGTTGGAAGAAACACTGCACTTAATCACAAGCGCCGGTTATGCCGATGTGTATCCCGCGGTGTTCGGCGAGAGGCCGCATACAACAGTCGCCAAGGCAATGGACATCGCCAGAGGCGGACATTTCAGGCAAGTCCCTCGTTCTTATCCCGAAAACGCCTGGTTTACCTATTACGACGAAACTTGCGACTACGGTTGTCAAATCACCGAATATATTTATTGGGCGCTAACATCACTTCTGGGTGGACAGAATTTCAACGGGCGCGCAGACGAAATTGCCGATGAGTGGCGTCTGAATACGCCGAAATTGGTGCGGGAGCGAGATTCGCGTATCTACGCGTTGCTGACAAACTCCGAGTACAAATTTCCGACGCGCCTGCCCGACGGAAACTACCGAGGGATGTCCAAATCAAGGGATGACAATTGAGTGAAGAACCCTTGCATGGGACTTACGCGGCAACAGGAAGTCGCGATTTGGAGATCGCTCATACAAGGGGTTTTTCGCGTAGAAACGGGCAATAGATTGCCCTACTGCGGTCCCCCTAGGCGCGAAAGCTAATGTCCCAGGTTCTGTTGACATTTGCGTGAAGTGTGTGTCCGATCGTAGGGGCGAGGTTTCCTCGCCCCATGAACTGGGAACGTAACGAATGGGTTGGTGAACCCAACCCCCATAGGGATCAAGTTAAGCGTTTTTGGGGCGAAAATCTCACAGTTTTCTCGGCAAGTGTTTAACGCAAGTTTTCACCTGTCGCCCCTCTGGGGCTTTGGAGTGTGGTGTCTTCACGTTTCTACAAACCTACCGCCCCTCTGGGGGCTAAAAGACCTACACAATCAAGGAATCGCAGCATCGTGTTTGTCCCTACTGGCTTGAGGGTTTACAACAGGAAATTAGACAAATAATACGTAAATTCTCTTAACTTGATCCCAATGGTCCAAAAGCAAGAGGTACGTTCTTGGCGCGATTGATTGAGAACTGGGCGCGGAAAAGTTGCTACACCTCGCATACTGCCTTTTCGGAGTTTTCGGACGGTTTTCACGATCCTTAATTTTGAACCCATCTCCGTGCCTGATCCGTACTGTCTTTTTCCTGCTTCTTTTCAAATTCTTTCACTGCACTACTAGGCAACGCAGCTATAGTATTTCGCAAACTGGCACTACTCCGATAGTTTAGCCATGATATTATAGCAGTAGCGACAACACCAAAGGCTGTTATGGCATCGAGTATCATTTCGTAGTTCATTATGAGATTCTCCCTTGTTTATTCGGTAGTATGGCATGATTTCAGCCATTTTGTCAACAAATGACTGGAATGAGTAGTTATAGGTTGGCAGCCTTTTCTGATATCCATAGGGATCAAGTTAAGCGTTTTAGGGCACAAGTCACGCGGTTTTCTCTCGGCAAGCGCTTAACACAGTTTTCCACCTGTCGTCCCTCTGGGGCTTTGAAATTTGGTGTATCCACGTTTCTACAAACCTATCGCCCCTCTGGGGCTAAAAGACTCACACAATCAAGGAGTCGCAGTTTCGTGTTTGCCCTACCGGCTTGAGGGTTTACAACGGGAAATTAGACAAATAGTGCGTAAATTTTCTTAACTTGATCCCAATGGGGTTGGGGAACCCAACCCCTACGAAGGATTGTGCGTCTGTGTAGCCTTCTTGATTGTCGCGTTGTGATGAAATGTCAACAGAACCTAGTACCGCGCGATGCCATAATCTCGCTATTTCAGAATGACCAACCGCCGCGTCATCTCCTGCGCATAAGAGCCATCGCGGTCGGAAATCGTGAACGTATAGTAATAGATACCGCTGGCGACTGTTTCACCCAGCTCGTTTTGACCGTCCCAGTGCCCGGCGTTTGACTTCGTGGCATACAGCCCGGCGCCCCTCTCTCCCAAGTCCAGTTTCCTCACTATCTCGCCTGAAGCGCTCCGTATGGTAACCGAGACGTGTGCGGTGGCGCCAAGTGCAAACGGGAGCCACGTTTCGGGGTTGCCGGGATTGGGGAAACTCTGATAGAGTTCGGTCTTTAGCCCACCGATGGTGACGGCTTTCAAGCCTTCGATTGTAACAATCGGTGAATGGCTGATTCTGCCCAATAGCCCCCTGTTCTCCAGATAATAGGAATAGGTCGCAAGAGGCGATGTGTCCTCGTCAAAGAAGACATAATCGCGCTCCGAGTTGCTGTATCCTCTGCCTTTTACCAGCGCTTCGACAGGGCGGTCGATTGTCGACCGGTAAGTGTCAATGAGGGGTTTGAACTCCCCGTCCGGCGTCTCGCGTCGGTAGATTCGCCAGCCGAGATTGCCGTATTCTCCCTGAGTCGTCCAGTTCAGTCGAATCTGATTGAATTCGCGCTTTCCCGTGAACGCGGCGAGCACGTCCGGCGGGGGAAGGTTATTGATGTACACACCGGTGTGTTCCGGATTCGCCTGAAACATCCCCCATTCAATCGGCGTTTGCATGGATTCGCTCTCCAAATCCCAGATGTAGACGGATCCGGGGATAATCTGATCCTGATCCGGCGCTCGAAGCGAGCCGATGCACAGTTCAAGGTCCCCATCGTTGTCAAGGTCGCCGATAGCGGGCGAAGATTGGAGATTTCCGGTGGTAATCAGGGGCCAACCGTCGAGCTCGACTCCGCCAGGGGGTGAAGGCGTGCAGTTGCCCGAAGAAACTTCCCCAATCGCTGGCGACGACTACCTCTATATCCCCGTCGCCGTTAATGTCCGCGAGCACGGGAATCGAGTTGACCCTGGCGCCGAAATTCGAAATTGGCCATCCTGGCGCCAATGTGCCATCTTCATTGAAAGCGACAACGCTTGAGGTCTCCAAATCACCGGCGATAATCTCAAGTTGTCCGTCGGCGTTCAAATCGCCGACCGCCGGCGCCGCGTACGGCGAATATCCCAACCGCTGCGGCCATCCGTCTCGCACCTCGCCTTTTTGATTTAGAACGTATATGCTTCCGTTCCTGAACATCACAACAATCTCCAAGAAACCGTCCGATTCCAAATCAGCCAGCACCGGCGGCGCGTTCGCTCCGGTTCCCGGGCGCGGCGCGATGGGCCAACCCTCGAAGCTCGTGCCGTCAGCTTCCCAAGCGTAGACATTGGCGCCGCTCGTCGTAACGACCACCTCCAGGGAGAAGTCCTGATCCAGATCGCCCACCGCCGCCGATGACAAACCGAAATCTTCGACTTCTTGCGGCCAACCGTCGAGCTCTTCACCGTCATGATGCAGAACGTGTACGCCATCCGTTTTCGTGACAATGATTATCTCTTTGTCAAAATCCTTGTCCAGATCGGCGAGCGTAGCCGCCGCGATAATGCGGCTCTTGAAGCGCATTGGCCATTCCGAGTTAAAAGGCGTGCCGTCGGGTCGAAAGATGTAAACGCGCCTCTCGACCGGCAATACGATTTCGAAGATGCCATCCGCATCCAGGTCGCCGACAGCAGGTGAGGCTACCAACTCGCCATCGATTTCTTGCGGCCAACCGTCAACCGATGAGCCATCATGATTCCAAACGTGGAGCAAACCATCTTTTGACCCCAGTATGATTTCCAGTGTGCCGTCTCCATCAAGGTCGACGAGGGCTGGCGAGGAAAACACCTCGCTCTCTGTTTGAAATGGCCAACCTTCTTGATTGGGAATCATCATAGACTCTTGCGCCATCGGAGTGACTGCCACTTCTTCGGAGAGTTCACTCACATTTCCCGCCGAATCAAAAGCCGCAACAGCAACATAGAGGGTCACATCATTGTTTGCTCCCGATACCTGAATAAAGGTTTGACCTTGCACCTCGAAGATAGCGAAATACTCGCCGGGAGCCTCGCCAAACAGAACAACATAACCGGCAACGTCCGGCTCCGGGTTCGCTGTCCAACTTAGCCCGATCGCTCCATCGCCAGGCGTCGCAATCAAACCCGTAGGCGGAGTTGGCGAGGTGGTGTCTTCGCCTGCGGAATCCGCTGTCGGAACAACAATCAAAGGACTCGTCTTGGCGCTCTCGTTCCCGGCGGTGTTGAATGCGCTTAATGCGACGGTGACGGGTACGCCGTTCTGGAGCTCCGTCAACTTAAAGGTGTCAACATTGCCGATGTCCCGCATCCCGTCCGAAACGTAAAGTCTATAACCGACGATGTTAGGTTCGGAGTTCGCGATCCATGTCAAGTTCACCGCGCCATCTTCGGCAACTGCGGCGAAGCCCTGCGGAACCGCGGGCACGTCCAATGAGCCGAGGATATTGAGTTGACCTGCGCCCCAGCGGCTGTCCCAACCGGGATCGCCGCCGTCAGTGGCGCGCTCGATCAAGAGACGCTGCAGCTCTTCCACCGTCCGACTCGGTTCCTGTTGCAACAGAAGCGCGACCGCGCCGGTCACATGCGCCGCGGCGACGCTCGATCCCCGGAGCGCGATATGGCTTTGGTCTTGAACAACCAACGGCGGATAGCCCCAACTTCGCGCGGCGAGCGCCCCGATAATCATCTCTCCAGGCGCCACGAGGTCGGGTTTCTCTTCCTCATCGCGCCGCGGTCCAACGCTGGAAATGCTAGACACTTCACCTACAGTCGCATCAACAATCCTGCCGAAGCCAAGCGCGTCAACCCAGTCGTTTCGCGTCACATAGGAGCCGACGCTGATAACGCCTCTTGCCGTGGATGGCATAGCGACAGTTTTGTTGGCGTCGCCCGGGATCAGCCATGGGTCGGGACTATCCGTCCTGAAACCACCGTCAATTTCGCCGGAGAAATAGTAGGCGTCGAATGCGACTCCGGCGCCATCAAGCTCAATCGTCATTTCGTACCGATCAAGCGGCAGGCTGATATCACCGCCGTTCCATAGCCAAACGACGATAAGCGAGAGATCCGGGTAAAGGGGATGCTGCTCTTGAGAATCCACAATCAACGTGGCGCCTTCCCAAGGGCCTTTAGGAATGTCGAATGTGTCCACTTGACCGGGAGGCACCCAATCAAAATCGACCGTTTCTCCGGGATTCACGCCCGGCGCCTTCACGCGCAGGGAAACGGATTCCTTTGACGAATACCAGATATTCATATATATGCTGGAGTCATTGAAATCCGGTTTCGGAATCAGCCTCGGATAGTTTTCGCCTTCCGGTTCGGACAGAACGCCGCCGGCGTGGATCGTGCTTTCTCCTCGGTTACCCGCGCTGGCAATCATCGCTCTACCGGGCGCTTCCTCGACAAGTTGATTCAACCCTTGCTCCAAAAGCGTTCGTCCATCATGCGGGCCCGACTGGTATGCGAAGCTCATGTTTACCGCCACCGGTTTTTCGAGCATGTCGGCTTTCTCAAAGATATAGCGCGCCGCATCCAGCACCTCATTCTCGTAGAGGAAGGATTTGACCACGATAATGTCCGCTTCTGGCGCCATCCCTACATATCTCGGCGCGGAGCGCTGCACGCCGGTGCCTCTCCCGTTTCCGGCGGCAATCGAAGCGACGTGGGTGCCATGCCCGTCGTAGTCGTTCTGGGTGGGCGCTCCTTCGTCAATCTGGGCTTGCGTCCATTCCGTCCCATATCCGAAGGTCTCCGGAATCAGACCGGACGTTGATTGCGTCTGGTCCCAAATCCACAAGATTCTTGAACTCCCGTCCGGATTCTTAAAATCCTCGTGAGACCAATCAATGCCCGTGTCAATTATGCCCACGATCACATCTTTGCCGGTGTAGGTTGGATTGCTTTCCCAGACCTGATTCGCGCCGGTAGCGCGCGCGCTTATGTCGAGCGCGGGCGCGGCCAATTCCGCCCGACGCGAGGCATGAATATAGGTCACGTTCCGCATGTTCGCGACCTGTGGCAATAGATTTACCGGAAGATCCGCCGTCACCAAGTAGCCGCGCGAATGACCGTTCAGTCGAATTACCGATTGCGGATCCGCGCCGAGTGTGTGAAGCGTGTACGGCGAGTCCGACATCAACAGCATCGCTTTGATTACATCCGCGCCGTATCGCTCGGAGTATTGAAGGAACTGTGACGAATAGGCTCGTTGCAGAGCCTCCGGGCGTTGAAAGAGGAGCGGCTTTAATACCGTATCCAGCTTGTCAATCGAGGTAGGGCTTGCCGCTTCAAGAGGAGGCGGCGCCATACCGGTGAAGATACACATCAAACTCGTGCCGAGGCAAAATACAATTAGTAGTTTTCGTAACATGAATAAGATCTCTCCGTAAAAAAACTTCAGTTAGACAGTGTATATTATCATGAGATTTGGCCAGGTCAAGTGATCGCTTGAAATTATAGCACACTCGCTATCGATCTAGCAAGCGATGTAATCAAATCAATCGCATTTGATTCGACGTAGTTAGGAGTGATCTCCCGATCACGACATCGTAGGGCCAATCTCCCCAACAACCCGCCCTTCCCGACTTCCATCCTTCCAATCCTGCTCATTCCGAAAATCCGGTGTGATTCCTTACGGTCTCGCGTGACTTCCCGCGATGCTTGTGGTATAATGTTATATCACAATGGCGAATGATTGTGCCGAATTTTATTGACAAATAAACCACCGAGAGGAAGCAATCAATGACATACAAAACGACTGAAAGGGGAGGCGCGGTTGACAACACAAACAATTCTGCCAGCTCTTCCGCATCGCCCACCGACTTTATCCGACAAATAATAGAGAAGGACCTGAGGACGAATAAACACGGCGGTCGAGTGCATACGCGATTCCCGCCCGAGCCGAACGGTTATATACACCTCGGAAGCGCAAAAGCCATCTGTATCAACTTCGGCATCGCGGAAGACTACAATGGACTTTACAACCTGCGATTCGATGACACGAATCCCACAAAGGAGGATGTCGAATACGTCGAGTCGATCAAACGAGACATTCGGTGGCTCGGGTTTGACTGGGAAGATCGCGAGTTCTATGCGTCCGACTATTTCGAGCAACTCTATCAATATGCCGTGCGGTTAATCAATAAAGGCGTAGCCTATGTTTGTGATTTGACGGCGGAAGAGATTAGCTACGGCAAATATCGGGGTACCTTGACCGAGCCGGGAGTGAATAGTCCGTTTCGCAACCGATCCGTCGAAGAAAACCTCGACCTGTTTTCGCGCATGAGAGCAGGCGAATTTGAAGAGGGATCTCGCACGCTGCGAGCAAAAATCGACATGGCGTCTCCGAACTTGGTCATGCGGGATCCGGTCATGTATCGCATTCTCTACGCGACGCATCACAACACTGGCGATGAATGGTGCATCTATCCCATGTACGATTTTACGCACTGCATCTCCGACTCTATCGAAGGGGTTACGCACTCGTTGTGTTCTCTTGAGTTTGAAATCAATCGTCCGCTATACGACTGGTTCCTCGATCAGTTGGACATTTATCATCCGCAGCAAATCGAGTTTGCCAAACTATTTCTCAGTCATACGGTACTCGGTAAACGAAAATTGATTCAGTTGGTGGAAGATGGGCACGTTGACGGGTGGGACGACCCTCGAATGCCCACGTTGGCAGGCTTGCGCAGAGCAGGCTATACCCCGGAAGCCATCCGAGATTTCTGCAAACGGATCGGGATTGCGAAAGCCGACAATCTGGTAGAGATTTCGTTGCTGGAATATTGCCTCCGTCAGGATCTCAACAAGCGGGCGCTGCGCGTCATGGCGGTGTTGGATCCACTTAAAGTTGTCATTGATAACTATCCCGAAGGCAAAGTAGAATTTCTGGAAGCGGAAAACAATCCGGAAGATGCGGCGATGGGCTCTCGGGAAATCCCCTTCTCGCGGGAACTCTATATTGAGCGCGAAGACTTCATGGAGGACCCGCCAAGGAAATACTTCCGCCTGGCGCCGGGGCGCGAAGTGCGCCTCAAACACGCCTATTACGTCAAATGCGAGCGTATCGTTAAGGATGAGAACACGGGCGAGGTCGTCGAAGTTCACTGCACTTACGATCCGACAACGCGCGGGGGGTGGTCCGACGACGGCCGCAAGGTGCGCGGCACGCTGCATTGGGTCTCCGCGCCTCATGCCATTAAAGCCGAGGCGCGCCTCTATGAACACCTCTTTACCAAAGAGAATCCGAACGAGGTGGAGGAGGGACGCGAGTTCACGGATTATCTGAATCCCGACTCGCGGCGGACACTGGATGCCGCACGGGTGGAACCGAGCCTTGCCGAAGCGAAACTTGGCAGCTACTATCAATTTCTTCGGAAGGGTTATTTCTGTCCGGATCCCGATTCTTCCGAAGAAAAATTGGTCTTCAATCGGACGGTAACACTGCGCGATACTTGGGCAAAAATTCAGAAGACGCAGAAGCGCGCTTCATAAAATCAACCGGTTGGTAGGAGCGATCTCCGAATCGCGACCTGCGCATCCCACGTAGTGACTGCTACAGCCCTCCCGTTACGCACAATGAATCACCCTACATTCCACACCTGTTTCCGGCATTTATTGAAATCCTGTAAACCCGCGTGAATACAAAGTTCTTCAATTCTTGACAATCCAATCGGGCGTTGGATTTTGTTTGAGTTTCTCCCCCCAAAACGGCGATTTTTTGCCGACAACATGGTAACAAATCCGGTGTTCATGCAGTGTGGAGTCAGGATGCATAATTCTCGGTCGTAATGGCTATATCTGTCCCAATCGCGGCAGAAACCCTCCGGTAGTTTGGAAAATCGGAATTGTGTCAAGAGCATAAACATGGGCGCCATTGCAATCAATCTGGACTCATACGGCAAACGCGTCTTCATTTAGCAAGTTTCATTCCCGCACTTAACCCCGAAGACTCAGAAAATCTTCCCCTCCATTGAACCTTTTTCCCCCTTACAACACTTAAGCGCGTAGGAGGACGCAGTGTCAAGAGATATTGGGAATTATCTCACTCAGATTACCCAATCTGTCGATTACTGGTGCCGTATTCACTACAGGCACGGTCAGCGCGAAGACCGTATGGATATCACAAGCGAAGTGGCGCTCATCGCTCACGAAAACCGGCACAAGGTCATCGAAAGATCCGAGACGGAGTTCCTCGCGTGGTTACATGAGATTGCAAGAAATGTCATCAGGAATTGGTCGCGCCGCGAAAGGACGATCTGGAGTGAGTCACTCGGCAGCATTGATGACGATTCATTGCGTGACAATCTCCCGTCAAATTCCCAAGCGCCCGAGTCGGACGTTCTTGCGCAAGAAAGGCTGGAGGCGGTTCGCGAAGCAATTCGAGATCTTCCTTTGATTCATCAACAGGTGGTATGGCTGTTCTACATAGAGGATCTCCCGGAGAAGGAGATTGCCAAACGTCTGGGCATCCGAAAGGGCACCGTAAAAAGCCGTCTTTACCATGCAAGGAAACAGTTGGCGGCGCTGTTGGAATCCTATTTCGTTGCAGATTAGTCCATACATATTATGCTCTACGCATCAGTTCCAAAAAGGAGGTCGGAGCACGATGACGTGTAACCAAATACAAGAAAAGTTGCTACGCATGATTGGTAAGGAATTGCCTCCAGAGATTCGGAAACATCTCCGGGAGTGCGAGGAGTGTGAGCGGAAAAATCGAATTCTTCAAGCGACAGAGGAATCGCTGAAAGATCTCGGTGACGCGGTCCGATCCGGTATTGCTCCAATGTCGCCGCCGCCGTTTCCGTCAATCCGGCGACGCTCGTTCCGGAGCGGTATTCTCGGTCATCTGAAAACCCCCGTGCCGATCTGGGCGGCGTCCGCGATTTGCCTCGCAATTCTGTTGTCGGGTGTAGCGGTTTATCTCGACCCTTTAAACTCGCCAATAGAATGGGGAGCGCCAAAGGGAGGTCAACATACGGGACACATCAAGCCGCCACTGTCTGCCGAAGGCATGTTAGAATTTCTGATTGTGCCCGATTTATCAGACACGGCGCAACTCTCGGCTTCCATAGAAGCGGTAGAATCGTTTCTGAAAACGCATCCCGGCGACATCGCGATGCACGTCAAAATTGTGCAACTCTATCAAGCCCGACTTCGACTGAACGCTCTAACCGCGGTCGAGCGCGAAGTGTTGGAGAAAAAACTGGAACTTAAGCGAAAATCCCTTCTAAGTATGATGGAAGGTTTTGCCGAGGAGGTGAACGATGCCCCAAATTAGTCTGAAGTCGACGATCCAATTGTTCTTCCAGATTAGTAGTCTCCTGCTAATCATGTCAATGCCCGTCCATGCGGAGCAGTACGCCATCCTCATCGGCGTTTGGGATTATGAAAATCCAAACCTGCGGCTTGACGCTCCGCCAAACGATTTAAGGCTAATGCAAGAAGTGCTCGCGGCGCACGGTGTTTCCGAAGATCGAACCCACATTCTGACCAATCCGAAGAAGTTTCAGATTCAGCGCAAGTTTCGGGAACTGAGCCGACACTTGAAGCCTTCCGATAGCCTACTTTTCTATTTCAGTGGGCATGGGACTCAGATAATCGACAAACTCGGAACATTTCCGGGGGACGAAGCGAAGGGACGATACCCGGATAGGAACGACGAAGCCCTGCTGCCCGTCGACGCGAATCTGGTGTCGCCCGAGACCTACTTGCTGGATGACGAACTGAACGTGCTTCTCCAAGAGCTTCCCACGCGGGAAATCGCGTGCATCATCGACACCTGTTATTCGGGTGACATACTCCGAGAGATTCGTTTGGGACGCCCCAAAGGCACACCCGTTACGGATGCGCCATCAACGGATTTGCGACAAACTCCAATCGTGAGCCACACCGAGGATATATTGGACGATTCCGCCGATTTTGCGTTGCTCCTCGCCGCGTCCGCCTATAATCAAGTCGTGCACGAAATTCGCATTCCGATTCGCAAGACCTATCTTCCCGTTAGCGCAATGACCTACTCGATTTTTCGGGGGATGGTTACCCGTTCGCAGAGCTCGATTGAGACGCCGCTGCCGGGTGGGTTAACCTACCGGCAACTGGCTCAACAGGTACACAGCGACCATGAACAGTGGAACCTGGCGTGGCGCCCTGTCTTGACGGGCCCCGAGAATCGTTTTGACGAAACTTTCATTCCCAATGACCCTTCGCCGCAACTGAACGAGAATGTGGTTCTCTCGTCAATAAGTGGAGAGACTATGGCAGTTAGCCGGCGCGAATTGGTCTTCGCCGGTGGCGGCAACGTCCGACTAGTACACGTTGGCATAATTGACTTATAAGTTATAGATATGGTATAATGTTGACTTATCAGGAGTATTGAGTTCTAACATTTTGACATACAAGTTTGACATACAAGGAGGTTCATATGCCGGGACCGAAACCGGAATTGATTGAGTTGACGGCGACTCAAGAAGCTATACTTGAACGGATAGTTCGTCGAGAGAAGAGCCCACAGCAACTCGTGCGGCGCTGCCATATTATTTTGGATGCCAACGCAGGCGCTCCAAATGAACAGATTGCGAAAACACTCGGGGTGAGTTCCAATACAGTTCGCACCTGGCGTTCAAGATGGGCGCAGGAATCGGAAATTTTAGCGGCTTGCGAGACCGAGGAGACGGAAAAGGATTATTGCACGCGAATCGTGAATCTGCTTTCTGACCTCCCGCGTAGCGGCGCCCCACCCACTTTTAGCGCCGAACAAATCTGTCAAATTGTCGCCTTGGCTTGTGACCCTCCATTGGAAAGTGGACGTCCCGTCGCGCATTGGACGCCTACGGAACTCGCCGATGAAGCGATAAAACGTGGTATAGTCGAGTCAATCTCGCCCCGTCAAGTGGGGCGTTTTTTAAAATCAGGCGGATTTGAAACCTCACCGGTGTCGGTACTGGCTTAACCCGACAAAAGACGAGACGTTCGATGCCGAAGTGGAAGAAGTGTGTGACTTATACCACCAAGCGCCCGAACTGGCTGAACAATCGATTCACGTGTTGAGTTGCGATGAGAAGACAGGTGTACAAGCAACCCAGCGAAAAGCCCCTACAAAACCGATGAAACCCGGCGTTATCGAACGTCAAGAATTTGAATACATTCGTCACGGCACCCTAAGTTTAACGGCCAACTTTGACGTGGCGACCGGACTTGTGGTTTGCCCAAGTCTAACTCCCACACGAACGGAAGCCGATTTTGCAGCCCATATTGAAGCGACGATAGCGAGTGATGTCAACGCGGGACGGATATTTATCGTCGATCAACTCAATACTCACAAATCCGAATCTTTGGTTCGTCTGGTGGCTAAAGAATGTGGCATTGACGGGGATTTGGGGGAAAAAGGCAAACATGGTATTTTGAAATCCATGCGTAGCCGCGCCGAATTCCTCAAAGACAAGACGCATCGAATCCGTTTTGTTTATCTCCCCAAGCACAGCAGTTGGTTAAATCAAATTGAAATCTGGTTTTCAATCCTCGTTCGCCGCTTGCTCAAACGCGCCTCCTTTAGTTCTGTAGAAGAATTACGTCAACGCATTTTGGATTTTATTTCTTACTTTAATCGCACGATGGCCAAACCATTTAAATGGACGTACAAGGGACGGCCATTAACCGTTTAATTCACTCAACTATTTCTGCCAACGTGTACTAGGCGCCTCAAGCGGAGGCGATAGGCGGCAATGGGCTATCGTAATCGGTGTGGACGCGTACCCGCCTCCGGTGCAGTCGCTCAGGTTTGCCGCTGACGACGCGAAAGCCATCGCCAGCGTGTTCCGAGAGGCGGGCGCCGCCGTGACATTGATGACTCCGGACAGTCTGATTCAACCGACGAAGGCGAACATTCTCGATCAACTTCAACGGCACGCCAAGGTCGAGACGATTGGTCTATTGACCGTCTATCTCTCGGGACACGGCGAAGACATTGATGGCACGAGTTACTTCCTGCCGATGGATGTGTCGGAGCCGCTGGCTGACAGCGGGCTGAGTCTTGAAGATCTGTTTGCCATCCTTAACAGCGCAAAAGCGGAGCACCGCTTCCTCATCGTCGATGCGTGTCGCGTAACCCCCAAAAATCAATTTGTGTCGGCGTTGTCACGCTACAGCGAAGAGAGCAATATCGTTTTCACCGCGTGCGATAGCAACCAGTGGGCGCCCGAAGTCCCGCAACTGAAGCACGGGTTATTCACCTATTTCCTGCTTCAGGGGCTGCGTGAACCGGGCGCGGCGGGTGAGGATGGCACGGTTACGGTGCTGGGGTTATTGGATTACGTAACGCGCGGCATCGAGGGTTGGTATTCTCACTTGTCCGAAGAGCCCGGTTTCCCGCAGCAGATTACTCCCCGCGTATTTTATAACGGCAGGTATATCTCGTTGTTGAACAACCAGGGAATTGACCCGACCGTGCTGAACAACCAAAATCTCATCTCCAAAGTTGTCAACCTCGTCCGGCCATCGCAAAACCGCGTTGTGGAAGTGTCGCCGACGACGAAGAATAAGAACGGCGAATTGCACCTTCCTATGACAATCTCTTTTCTACCGTGGATTAGCACCGTTGGATTGCTTGACCTTAAATACAATGTCACGACGAACCTTTCCCTCAATATCCTTGCCGGTTATCATGCCAAACTCAATGGCGTTGAATTGGGAGGGTTGCTGAATATGAAGGGCATCGAAGCGCGCGGCGCTCAAATCGTCGGAGGAGCCAATATCGTTGGAGGCAATCTTGACGGGCTCCAAATAGCGGGGGCGGGAAACATCGTAGGTGGAGATGCGGAAGGGATGCAAGGGGCTGTCGGATACAACCTCGTCGGAGGACATGTTCGAAGCCGAAGTCTTCAGATGGCAGTCGGAGGCAACCTGGTTGGTAGGGATGTGAAGGGGATTCAAGGAACAGTCGGGCTTAACATAATCGGCGGCGACCTTGACGGCTTTCAAGGCGCGATAGGCGGAAACCTCGTTGGTCAAAGCGTAAAGGGCGTTCAACTAGCGGTCGGCGCTAATCTGGCTGTCAGGGACCTTAACGGTTTTCAGGGAGCGGGAGGGCTGAACTTCGTTGGGAGGAATGTGGGACGTCGAAGTCTGCAAGCCGCGTACGGCGGGAATATTGCCGGGAATTTGGAGGGCACGCAATTGAGCCTATTTGGTAATGTCGCGCTTGGATTGCGCCGAGACACCGGCATCTCGGCGCAAGGCACACAGATTGCCGTAGTCAATATCGCGCATGGCGCCATCGGTACGCAGATAGGTATGCTCAACATCGCCGGGCACGTAGAAGGCACACAGATGGGGGCGATCAACGTCGCCGGGCGCATGTCCGGTATCCCCATAGGCTTGGTTAACTTTGTCAAGGATAACCCGGTGCATTTCCAACTGTGGGGCAGCGATACGGAAGCGCTAAACCTCGGAATTCGTATCGGAAGCCGTCACGCTTACAGCCTTCTCATGGTCGGCGGTCACGCTGTTGTTGATAACCGTGGCATTAGGTCGGTTCGGTATGGCAAAGATTGGAATCGGGGATCGTTCGGGTTCGGCGTTGGCGGGCATATTCCTCTTCACAAGCGATTATTTCTAAACGTCGATACCCTGATTCGTCCCGTGTTCTATACGGATGACCGGGATGATTGGTGGGTGCATGAACACAGCCTACTGCACAAACTTCGCATCGCAGTCGGTTGGGAAAAGCATAAGTGGTTCAGCGTTTTTGGCGGGATTTCGCTTAACGCTCTCGTTTCGGATAGGTTGGACACGTCGGACTTCAGTTCGGCATTCGATTTCGTTTACCGGAAAGAGGACGTAACGATTCGCGTTTGGCCCGGAATTTTTGGAGGTGTTCAGTTTTAATACGAATTCAAAATCTAAATGTTACAGCCGATGCGGGACGATCAAACGAACGAATAGTGAGTAGGATTTTCTATCGCACTCCCAAGTCGATTATTTGATCTTCCTTGATTGTTCAACTCAATCTTCCATCCTTCCGCTCGCGGCGCCAGTCCAACGCTTCACTCACCATCAACAACCAAAAAATCGGATGCGTTTTCCCCGCTTATTCCGAAATGAAGTATTGCGTACGAAAGCGATAGTTGATACAATACATGAGATTCGCGGTTTGAATCTTTAGCCCCGGCGGGGCGGAATGTATGAATTACCATTTCGTGATGTCATAAGACATTCGACCACATATACTTTGCGCTGCCGAGAATTGCGTGTTTTCAAGCATCTGGTCCGTAGGTGCGGTTTCCAACCGCACCTGCCGTGAACGCACGTCGCGACCTGGAGATCCGGGGATCTCTATCGCACTCGTTATCCACTCGCTTGATCCTACAAAAAGACGCAGTTTCTAACAGCATGGAGTATAAGTCACATCAAAGAAGGAGTTTAATTCGATTACTATGATGGCAGATTCACGAGTCAGGGTACGGTTCGCGCCCTCGCCGACAGGATTCCTGCACATCGGCTCGGCGAGAACCGCGCTATTCAACTGGCTTTTTGCAAGGCGCCATGGCGGGACATTTATTCTACGAATCGATGACACCGACGAACAACGATCTACCGAGGAATCGATGCGAGAAATCTACGACTCGCTGCGGTGGCTCGGTCTGGACTGGGATGAAGGGGAAACTGCTGGCGGAGCGCATGCGCCTTACGTTCAATCGGAGCGACGAGGAATCTATGAAAAGTATGTGAGGCAACTGCTGGATAGCGGCAACGCCTACCGCTGTTACTGCACGCCTGAAGAACTGGCGGAGATGCGCGAGATTGCAAAGGCAGAAAAGCGAAATCAGACCTATACGGGCAAATGCCGCAACTTGACCCCCGCAGACCGTCAGAGATTGGAAGCGGAGGGACGCCGACCGGTTGTACGGCTCAAAGTTCCCCCGGAGCCGATTGCGGTGGAAGACCTGATTCTTGGCGAGATTAGAGTTGAAGCGGACGCGCTACAGGATGAAGTCATCGTGAAATCAAACGGCTCGCCGCTGTACAATCTGACTTCGACCGTTGATGACGTGGAAATGGGAATTACGCACGTTATTCGAGGCGCTGATCACGTCAACAATATGCCCAAGCAGGTTTTGATATGTCGAGCGCTGGGGATGCCGCCGCCTAAATTCGCGCATGTTCCACTGGTACTCAATAGCGCCAAGGGCGAGAAACTCAGCAAGCGGCGCCACGGCGATCTTGTCTCAGTGGGAAAGTACAAGCAGGACGGCTATCTTCCGGAGGCAGTCATCAACTTTTTGGCGCGACTCGGCTGGTCTTATGATGACAAAACCGAAATCTTCTCGGTTGACGAGTTAATAGAGAAGTTCGACTTAACACGCGTTGGGAAGACCAACAGCATTTTCGACATCCAGAAATTGCAATGGTTAAACGGACACTACATTACGGAGATGGACATCGCGGCGCGAACCGAGGCCGTGATTCCTTTCCTACAACAGGAGGGATTATTATTGAAGACTGACCTTTCGCCAGCCCGCAGGGCTTGGCTACAGAGTATTGTCGAGGCGGTCGGCGATCGACTAACGACGTTCGCGGACATCATCCCGCAGACGAGCTATTTCTTCGTCGACACATTTGAGTACGACCCGAAGGCGGTTAAGAGATGGTGGAAGAAGGGTTCCGCCTCAGAGATCCTGGGTGGCTTGCGCGATGTGATGGCGCCCCTCAAGACATTCAACCTTGAGGAGGTCGAATCCGCAATCTGGGGATATACGGACAGAAACGACATGAAGCGCGTCCAAGCGATGCAACCCTTGCGCGTCGCCCTCACCGGGGTATCTTTTGGACCGGGTTTATTCGAGATCATTGCCCTGCTAGGCAAGGACAAGGCGCTGCAAAGACTGGACCGCGCGATTTGTCATATCGATGGAGGTGCATAATGGAAGAGTGGATTCACCATATCATACAAGTGCTGCCTTTGTACGGCCTTTTCATTATCATCGTCGTTACGCTATACACGCTGGGCAAAGGGGCGGACTGGTTGGTTGAGGAAGCGGTAATCTTGTCCGTGCGCTGGGGCGTTCCCAAAGTGCTAATCGGCGCGACTATCGTCAGTTTGGGCACCACAACCCCCGAAGCCGCTGTTTCGGTATTGGCAGCTATCAAAGGCAACCCGGATTTCGCGCTCGGAAATGCGGTCGGGTCAATCATCTGTGACACGGGGTTAATACTTGGAACCGCCGCCTTAATCGCTCCCCTGCCGCTTAACCGAAGGATTGTCAATCGTCAAGGCTGGCTGCAGCTCGGCGCTGGGGTTCTCTTGGTTGTCTCCTGTCTTTTTGTCGGTACAGAAGGAAGGCACTTGCCACAAATCATGGGTTTCGTGTTCCTGGCACTCCTAATCGCCTATCTGTGGCAGTCGATTCGGTGGTCTCGCGATGTGGATCAAGATGCGGTCGCCGATGAGGTGGAATCAGCCGAAGGCAATGCCAACGCATTTTTCGTGGTCCTCAAGCTGGTGTTCGCCATTGCAGTCGTAGTCGCCTCCTCATGGATTCTTATCCCTGCTGCGAAAGAGACCGCCATACGACTACACGTTCCCCAGAGTATCATCGCCGCCTCCATTGTAGCGCTAGGTACGTCGCTACCGGAGTTTGTCACAGCGGTCACGGCGGCGAGAAGGGGGCACGGCGAATTGGCGGTCGGAAACGTCATCGGCGCTGACATTCTTAATGTACTCTTTGTCGCTGGCGTATCTTCTGCTGTCACCCCCGGAGGTCTGGTTGCCGCTCCCCATTTCTTCTTCATTCTTTTTCCGACAATGCTATTTATTTTGGTTGTTTTTCGGATTGGCATCTTCACCTCCGGTGATACATTGAAACGACCTTTTGGCGTTGTGCTGATTGCCGCGTATATCGCCGTGATGGTCGTGAGTTACGTGTTCCGATCGCCGTGACATCTCTTGACCCGTTAGCGTTAATTCCTTAATCATCTTTGGTCTCTTAAGCGTTTTCGTAGATTTCTTGTCGTTTGAACAATACTGTCTTCAATCCTGCTATCCCAAGTTTAGAGGAGATAAAAATGGAGAAACTGGATCGAATTCAAATCAACCCCAATGTTTGCCTTGGCAAACCCGTAATCCGGGGAACGCGAATCACCTTAAGCGTGATTCTTAAAATGTTGGTGGGCGGCAAGTCGGTTGAAGATGTCATTAAAGCCTATCCGGAATTGGAGGTTGATGATGTAAAACAGGCGGTGAGATACGCCGTGCGTGTGCGCCGCTTACCGATTCAGTAATTCAAAATTCAGTGGGCAAATTGGAGCCATCCGTAAATCCGAAAGACTCCGTGCTTCACACAGAGATTGCGCGATAATCGGGGGAGGCAGTGAATATTCCAAGTGTTGTTATCATCGGCGATGAATCACAGGCAGGAACATACATCCTGCGAATTCACCTCAAAGATGACACGTCCTTGAAATTCGGACGCTTCAAGAAAGGGAAACTGATTTCGCTTCCCGCCGGCGATTATGCTTACGTCGGATCGGCGCTCTCGGAGAAAGGCGCCACTTCATTGGCTAGGCGGCTCGTCCGGCATGCAACGCGAAGCGGCGACAAACAACCTCACCGAATCCGAGAGAAAATGTTGGAGCATTTTGTCGAGCGCGGATTGGGTAACGGGAATCTGCTCCCGAGACAGGGCAAAACCCTGTTTTGGAATATCGATTTCCTCTTGGACTTGGATACGGCGGAGATTGTGGGTTTCCTCGCAATCCGCTCTCCTGAACGATTGGAAGACAGCCTCGCCAAGTGGCTGGAACTGGATTCGCACACGCAGGTTATTGAGCGCGGCTTGGGCGCGAACGATGTGCCGGGCAATACGCATCTGTTGCGCGTTTGCGCCGATGAGTCGTGGTGGGGGACACTCCCGGCAGAGCTCGCCCATTGGAAAATGCGTTCTTCAATGGGCGATGCCAGTGATTAACAATACACAAGGAGCAAACACATGATATTTCGAATTTCAGCCAAACTGGGAAAGAAAATCCATGTGACTCCGGACAGGATTTTGCCAGTTAATCCCAATCCATTTGTGGATTGGTCGGCAAATCTGTTCACTGTCGGCCGTTCCCAATACGTGCTCCTCACGAACACGATCTCGCTCTATTCCATGGTCATGATCGGACGAGGGTTGAGGGACGAACGTTCGTTCCGCAAGGGGGTGACAGACTCCATGAGTGATGTGCTTCGTTCGGCTGGACATGGATCGATATTTGAGAAGTATATCGTTCCATCAATGGCTGATGTCCGTTTTTCAAAGGCGCTTAACCGATCGGTAACCGGTTCAATGAACGAATTCATGGGGATGGCGAAATTTTATCTGACAGAAGGCGAACTATCTCCATTTGAAGTTTCGTTTCGCTTAAACGGAGTAATCATGTCGTACTTGGATTACGGTACGCCAAAGGATGTCTTTCAGGAACTTTCAGGCAAGATTGGCAATCAATCAAGCATTGCCTGACCGCCACCACGGCCGGCGCCCCCTGATCAGCAGGAACAAAAAGTATCGTTTGAGGACGAAAATGGAGGGGGGACCAACGGATGCAAGTGACCTTTCTCGGAACGGCGGCGGCGCCATCCATGCCGATTCCTTTCTGCGCCTGCCGCGTATGCATGGATGCCAGAAGGATTGGCGGAAAGAACCTGCGCCGGCGATCGTCAATCATGATCAACGAGGATCTGCTTGTTGACATCGGTCCCGACATAGCGACCGCGTCGTTTGACCACAATCTCCCTCTCGCTAACATCAGTATTTGTCTACAAACGCACGTCCACGAAGACCATTTGGATGCCGATTTCATCATTTCCAGACACGCGGAATACGGAACAGTGGTCGCCAATGGTTTGCTCTTGGTCGGCTCCGGTGAAACCCTGAGAGTTGTCGATGAGATTGTGCGTCGAAGATGCGACTACGGGAGCATTTTCGACCCGGACACGCAGGCGGCACTGAAGATGAATGTGCTAACCGTTGTGCCGTACGAGGCGTGTACGGTAGGAAACTACCGCGTTACCGGGTACCCTGCCAACCACGCCATCGATCAAGGAGCTCTGCTTTATTCGATAGAGCAGGGTAATCACGCAGTATTCTACGGCACCGACACGTCGATTCTGTCCGAGGAGGTCTGGGAGCAGCTTTTACTCAATCGCACGCGCTATGATTTGCTCGTTCTCGATCACACTTATGGAATCGGGTTTGACTCAAGACCGGCGGACCATCTGGGAACCCAGGATTTCATCGCTCACGCGAATCGATTTCGCGAAGTTGGATTGCTCAAGGAGGGTGGAATGGTTTATGCGACTCACCTATCTCACGAGGGAAACTTGGCGCATGATGAGCTTGACGACTACGCTATGAAGCACGGCTACCGGGTGGCTTTTGACGGGCTGAGATTGCGGTTGGACGACTGAAGCGACTCCCGAATCCCCGTAGGAGCGATCTACCGATCGAAACCGCCACTGCGCAAACGGCATGATGCCTCGCCTACCAGCGTGGTTGTAGGAGGGTGAACGCGGAATCCACATCATAGAGATCCAGTTAAGCGTTTTAGGACGCAAGTCACGCGGTTTTCTCTCGACAAGCGCTTAACACAATTTTCCAGCTGTGGGATCTCTATCGCACTCGCTATTCACTCGTTTGATCCCTCTGCGGCTATAAGAATTTGAGCAATCAAGAAATCGCAATTTCGTGTTTTGCCCTACCGTCTTGAGGGTGGTAACTCTGCACTTAAGTGCAGAACTGCTAGTTAGCTTGGCGATTTCGAAATACGAGTGAAACCCAACTCCTTATCGCTGAGGAATTGGGTTTCACTAGCGAAATGCGGCACTACTTCCCAATCAACATCTTCCGCGTAGCAGTGTAATCCCCCGCGGTTAGCGTGTAGAAATACAAACCGCTTGTCACGCGCTCGCCGAGATTGTTCCTGCCATCCCAGTAGATTGCGTCGGTGCGGCTTTCGTACGCCGACGCCCGCTGATGACCCAAATCCATCGCGCGAACCACGCGCCCATTAGGGTCATAGATTCGCAAGTTGACATGGGCGTCCGCTGCCAAGCGATACGGGATCCACGTTTCGGGATTGAACGGGTTCGGGTAGTTCGCCAACAGGATGGTCTCTTTCGGAATCAACGCCGCCAAAAGTCTCTCTAAGTAGAGAATCCCCCGTTGCGCCACCGGATCCGCAAGGTTCAGCGCCCGCGCTTCGGTTAGCGCACGTCGCACGTCGTTGGCAGACAACATTGACGACGCCTGATGATGTGCGGCTGGCGGAGCGGCGGCAGCCGAGGTGTCTAACGCGCCCGCAGCCAAGACGAAATCTTGAGCGTCCACGACGCCATCGCGGTTCACATCGGCGGCGTTTGCGCCGGTTTGTCCAAAGTTTTGCGCAATCACCACGAGGTCGGCGATAGTGACGGCGCCATCCCCGTTCACGTCAGCGGCTGCGGCGTCGTCGAAAACATCGCTTCCATTAACCGGAGCCGTCATTACCCCTCCGACGCTATCAAAAACCCACGCTTTCTCAATGCTTATGGTAGAACTCGCGACTTGAACGACTTCAAACCTCGCTGTGGCAAGCGCGCCATCGCCATCCGAAGGGCCGCCAACAGAAACCACTGTAAATGTAACTTGTCCTTGTGCCTCTGCGGGGGCGGGGTTTGGGCCTAACGCATACGAAGTTGGCAAATAATCGGCATTCGCAAGGCCAACGAGTGACAGGGCGTTGGAATCGTAAGTCAACTTAATCACGTAACTGGCAACATTCTCGCCGCGTGTAATATCTATGCTGACGTCAAATTGCTCCCCGACCTGCGGCGACTGAATTGTTGCCGGACTGATTGATACAACCGTGCCTGAAGGCGGCGTTTCGTCGCCGACTTGCCCGTCAGTTGTAGCGGCCTTGTCGCCAGCGATGGTTTCCCAGGTTGTTGCCACCTGATCCGAGGGATCCACGGATGTCGCTCCACCTACGGGGGCGTTTGAGTCGTTCCACTCGGCTCCGCCTTCCAACGTGCCGTGATTCTCATTCCCCGATGAATCCATAGCAGTGTCGCCGGACCCTTCGTTAAAGTGATAGAGCGCCACAGTGTCACCATCGGCGCCGAGTTCCGTGGCGGGCACGTCAAAATCCGCGGCCGGATATCTGGCAACGTTAGACACGCGCACTTCGTCGATATATCCGGTGAAAGCCTCTCCCCACCCCGGCAGCCATCCGATAAGGAAATCGGCAATCGAGGTGTTGATTGCGCCCGGATTTTCAATGGTGTCTTTGTGCTTCCCGTTTACATGAAGCTCACACACCGTTCCATCAAAAGACATGGCGACATGGCTCCATTCATTCAACTCAACCTTGCCGCTGCCTTCCCAAGACCATTGGGCGGCATTGACAGCAGCTTGGTAACTTGAGGTGGCAACCTCAATGGCATGCATATAGGTATCCGCCTTCCCGGCGATGAATTGCCGTCCGCCGCCGGCATCCAGGGCTGTAGGATAAATCCACGCTTCCATAGTGAGTTGTTCGCCAAGATTTAGGGATTCACTGTGGCTAACACGCACCACCGTTCCTTCGGCAGGTTCATTCGCCGGTACCTGTTTAGCGGCATCAAACTCGATTGACTGCGCAAACAAACCACATGCGACCACAAGTGCGAAAGTTAAAGCCAAGCCAAGGTGAAACAGATGTCTTCGTTTCAATATTATGCTCCTTTTGCTGTTAAAGGTTGATAACAGTTTACCCTTAAGACGATAATGTTCTAATGACATTCGTAGTGACATCATTCGTAGTAACATCAACTGAAGATTCAGGACACTATCGAACGAAGATACTATAGATTCTGCCGAAGCGTGCAGGCATTCATCTACGGCGCCTCAAACCGATAAATGCGCGGATTCGACTTAATGGCATACGAAATAGTAAATTAAAGGCGTCAGTATCGTGTTTTCAATTTCCACTCTAAGCGCCCAAACCTTAAATCAGTAGCAACATAACACATTTAGGCTAGTAGGTCAAGAAAATATTTCAGGTAAATTGCGCCTAAATTCTGGCGCTCGCAATATTTTAGGGACGAAATGGCGGGCAGGGTGGGTTGACTCGGAGTTTCGCAGGTCGGGTTGAATGGATAAGGGCGAATCGTTATCAAGCCTAATGCAAGGGATGTTTGTCAATAGAAATCTCTCTAAAATGAATCTAATACTAATTATTGATCTATAAGCTACCTATACTTCGGCAGAATTTTAGCGTGACAAATTAAAAGGGAAGAAATTATCATACCCATAGGGATTCAAGTTAAGCGTTTTTGGGGCGGAAATCTCACAATTTTCTCGGCAAGTGTTTAACACAACTTTCCACCTATGAGATCTCTATCGCACTCGCTATTCACTCGTTTGATCCCCTCTGGGGCTTTGGAATTTGGGGTGTCCATGTTTCTACAAACCTGCGGGATTTCTATCGCACTCATTATTCACTCGCTTAATCCCCTCTGGGGCTAAAAGACTTACACAATCAAGGAATCGCAGTTTCGTATTTGTCCAACCGTCTTGAGGGTTTACAACGGGAAATTAGACAAATAATGCGAAAATTGTCTTAACTTGATCCCAATGGGTGAACGCGGAATCCACATATATACTTGACCTTGAGATTGATTTATACTACAATACCCGAAATCACGGTTCAAAATCGACACCAATCTTCGCTCGCTTATCACGCCCAAAAAATCCCTGTACCAAAGCATTTCGGCGCTGGGTAAGTCTTTATTGACATCAAATCGAATGAAAGAGTCTAATGCACCGATTGTCTAACTGGAAAACTGGCGTCTTAACACTCCTGTTGATAGCCCTCTTGCCCGCGCTCCTGTTTGCTCAAGAGACGGGACGTATCAACGGCTACCTCCATGACAGCGTCACCGGAGAACCCTTGCCGTATGCCAGAGTGACGCTGCGAGACACCCGATTTGCCGCAACTACAGATGTGCGCGGATATTATGTATTGAACGGCATACCGTCCGGTAAACACGCGTTAGTCGTCTCAATGCCGCGATACGAGCGAGTTGAAATGGAGATAGAGGTACAACCCAACGGTGAACTCAGGTTGGATGTGGAGGTCGAGCCGGAAGCAATCCAACTGGATGAAGTGACCGTGAGTGAGGAAAAAACGCGATTCAAAGAAGAGGTGGAAATCAGCCGCACAAACATCAGTTCTCAAGAGATAGTCGGCACGCCGGCATTTGTGGAAGCCGATGTTTTTCGGACAATACAGCAACTCCCGAGCGTCACTTCGCAAAGCGACTTCAGCTCCGCGCTGGTTGTGCGCGGCGGCAGTCCCGACGAGAACCTCGTTCTGGTTGACGGCGCCGAGATATACAATCCGTATCATCTTGTCGGGTTATTCTCGACGTTCAACGCCGACACCATTGCCGATGCAAAGTTCTTGGCTGGCGGCTATCCCGCAGAATACCCCGGCAGATTGTCATCCGTTTTGGACATTAGATCGAGAGAAGGAAAGCAGATTAAGGGAAAAGGAGAAATCTCCCTCCTCAGCAGCAAAATGATGCTGGAAGGCCCCTTCTACAAGGGCGCTTGGATTATATCCGGTCGAAGAACCTATTTCGATCTCATTGCCGAACGATTCAATCAAGCAAGGGGAGAAGATCAGGACTGGAAATACTATTTCTGGGACGGTCAGATCAAGGTTTTTAGTGATCTGAATTCAGAGAATAGGTTGACGTTCTCTACCTTCGACGGACGCGATGTCTTGAAGTTCTTCATTGACGATGAGAGTTTCGACGAGAAGACAGATTTTAGCTGGGATTGGGGAAATAACGCCCCCAGTCTGCAGTGGCGATTCGTTCCGAACGCAAAGTTCTTCTCGGAACTTGTTCTGACGCGCTCGAATTTTGATTTTGACGTGAATCTCAAACAGACCGAAGTCGACAGCCTTGGAAACCAAGATGAAACAGTCGCCGTCGCAATCAACCACATAAGGGACTTTTCCATCTCGGAAAAACTGACGTGGTATCTATCGCCTCGGCATACCCTCAAAATGGGAGCGGCGCTCAAGAACCTGAGCATGAAATTTGACTTTCATGTGGACAACGTCAATTTCTTCAACATCAAGCAAAATCCCTACATCTTCAGCGCCTTTATTCAGGATAAATGGAAAGTCAATGACATGCTCTCGCTTCAGATGGGGTTGCGCGGTTCCAAATATGAATTGCACGATAACGTCTATCTTGACCCGCGTCTCGGATTCAAATACCTGTTATCCGAAAATCTGGCATTAAAGGGAAGTTGGGGACGCTTCAATCAATTCCTATTCACCGTGAATGATGAAGATCAAGTGCTGCAGATAGTCGATTTCTGGTTGCCCGTACCCGAAGAATTTGACGCGATAAGAAATCAGCATTTTATTCTCGGAATAGAACGATGGTTCAATCCGGGATTTACCGGATCGATTGAAACCTACTATAAACCCTACAGCAATGTGCTCACCAACAATCCGGATAACGACCCCGGCGTCGAACTTGACGAGTTCATAGCCGGCGCCGGGCGTGTCTGGGGATTGGAGCTTTTCCTAAAGAAGACCACTGGCAAAGTTTCAGGCTGGCTCGGCTATTCATACTCGAATGTTGAAAGACGATTCGATTTCAACGCTGATGGAATAATCGAAGAAACCGAGAACCAAGCCTCGGAGATTTACGCGCCCAAATATTCAAAGCCGCACTCGCTCAACTTGGTTGCCAGCTATCAGATGAGCGAGAATAATCTGTTTTCACTGTCCTGGACCATGTCAAGCGGGCAGCCGTACACGCCGGTCGTCGGCAAAGTCTATCATTGGGGCGACTCGCTGGATGATCCGTATGCGAGCGTTATCAGCATCGAGGGCAAAAGGAATTCAGCTCGCTATCCGCGCTATGTGCGGGGAGATATCGCCTGGATTAGAGACATCTCCCCCTTTGGCGTGAATGGAAAATTCAAACTCCAAGTCATCAATTTCACGAATTATTACAACTATCTCATCTACATTTGGAATCACGACAGATCGCCGTCGGAGGTTCGAGCCATCAGCATGTTCCCAACCGTCCCGTCCTTCGGATTGGAGTTTGAGTTCTAGGAGCTTAATGGTTCACTCGCTGAGTGTATGTGGTAAGTGACGGGGGTTAACATTGTCTGAACTGTGATTTATGTGATTAAGTGATGGACTATGATTTGAGAGCCTGTTTGAATGATAGACAATCGAGATTAATGGACACTTTTCTGCTACGGAAGAAACCGAGTTTTGAGGAAAAAACTCGGTTTCAACAAGCGCCAAATACTTAGAAAATAAACCACCAAACCATGCACATGATAAAAATTTCGCTGATCATACTTCTGTCAACGATATGTCTCTCCTGCGAGCGAGAGCTGGATGTCGCCGATTTCAGGGATGATTTCGGGAACTATCAACCGGAATTGAAGGTTGAGGGACTACTTCGCCAGGACAGCCCGCAAGATTCCATCATCCGGCTAATCAGAACCGAGGCGATTGTGGATGCCGATGTATACGACGGAATTGATAATGACGGAGATGGCGATATCGATGAATACGATGAGACTCTCCCGCTGGTGCTGGATACGACGGCTATCGTCACGGTGACGAATTTGAATTCGGGTGAAGAATACGAATTTCAGTATGTTGAGTTGGAGGAAAGGACTGTCTTTCGATATCATGAAGATTCCGTTGGCGAAGAGGTTTTAGATGATATAAGTATAATTCCCGACGGAGGCTACAAACCGAAATCAAACCGTTTCCAAGTAGAGCTCAATGCCCAATATCGCGTAGAAATCTATTCCAAAGCCTTCGACCAAACCATTACCGGCGTAACGACAGCGTATCCGCCGGTTGAATTCATTGATATTGACACACTCTCGACCTTTAACGACGATCACATCACACTGAAGAGTGACGCTGAAAAGACAGTTTACTGGAAATCGGATCTGAATGTGACGTCATACTTTGTTACGGTTGAAGCGCCGGACAGCGCCTTTGAAGGCGGATCGCAATCTGTAACCGCCCACACATTTTTATGGACAAGGAACAACGACCTGACAGAAGCGCACGGCGTGTCTATCGGAAGAGAGGTCTTCTTTGTGAATCGAGAGTCAAATGCCGGAAAAACTTTGAAAATCACGGTTGAAGCGCTCAGCCCGGAATTTGGGGATTATGTCTTTTCATCATTGCCATTGAATCATGCGGGCAGATCGAATCTTAGGGATCAGGACGGGAAACCCGTGATGGGCGCTTTCGGGGCAACCGCCACAAACAGCATACACGTAAAAATAGAAGAATAAGGACGGGTCTAACCACTCCCACAATCTGGTAGGAGGGATCTCCTGATCCCGACCGAAGAACGGATCTCCCAATCCCGACCATAGGAGCAATCCACCGCCGATTAACCTTTTATCCATGAAATTCACACGCAAGCCATGAAAACCGAACCAGAAGTCACCATACGTCCGTTGCAGCTTGGCGATGCCGAAGCAGTTCAACGCTACGCCTCGGATAAACGCGTGGCGCGTACGACGACCATACCCGAACCCTATCCCCCGGATGGCGGCGAGACGTTTGTCAAGAAGGCGGTTGAAGAGCACGCGAATGGGGAGGCGTTTCATTTTGGCATCCTTTCCGATGGCGAGCTGATTGGCGCCATTGACCTTCGTTCAATTGATCGTGAAAATCGAAGTCTCGAATTTGGCTATGCAATTGCCGCCTCCCACTGGGGCAAAGGAGTGACTAGCAGAGCTTTGGCGCTCGCGCTGCGTTACGCATTTTGCGAACTGGGCATGGAGCTCGTTCGGGCGAGTTGTCTAAGGCGAAATCCGGCATCGGCGCGCGTGCTTGAAAAGAACGGCTTTCGCGAAAGCGGTGAATATATCTCCGATTCTCCCAAGTTCAAGGGTGAACCGTTCCGCGAATTTCAACTGACGAAGCGGGAGTGGCTCGCCAATTATCCTACGGCGAGCGGTTGAGATGATGCCCGTTTATTGCGCGTCTTCTGTAGGAGCGAGTTTTACTCGTAACTCCGGAGCTTAGCTCGCGATAGAAAGTCGCGGCCGGAAATCGCTCCTACAGTAAGATTGTGAAAGGAATCTTCAATCGTCAATCACTAAGTGTGTAAACATGAATGTAAATGAGATATGCACAGTCTCTTGAGAAGGGCAACCGGTTTGACATGGAGAGGAACCCGATGCAATACGACAAGAACAGATTCAAAATATGGGCGGCGCCTCACCCACTTATCTTACACTGGATATTGAATCCAATATTAGTCATCAACGACCTGATTCTAGGACAACGTATTGCTAAAGTCATTCTGATTGAGAAAGAGAGCGACAAACCAATACTGGAACGCGCTTATATTCCGTGTCCACACTGCGAGACTCTGAATGACGCGCGTTTGTGGGCGAGAGGAAATGCCTTAGGACATTGGTTTGGCTATTTGTGTCCTAATTGCGCCCTGGTTATTCCGTGTCATTGGAACCTATTCAGTCTCGCCATCTTGGCACTTACCTTTCCGCTGTGGTATTTCCCTGCACGGTTCTTTCGGCGAAGTTGGCTTGAGAAGGAAAACGAACGATTGGCGAAAATTCTCGAACAACCATTGGTTCAAGTGAAGACGATAAGGTGGCTATTTATAGGCACTGTTTGTTGGGGTGGATTCATGTGGTTGATGGTCGGGGTTCTGCCGGAGATACGGAACGTTTTGAATGGAAGAGAATGGGATTTGATAATGATGTTTGTAGCGTTGCCAATTTGCTTGGTGGGAGGTTTGGCGTGGGGCATGTTCATGCGCTTTGTGATGAATAGGAAAGTATAGAATGCGGGAAGCTTATGAAACATCCCATCCTAACCGAAGAAGCCATTGAGGTTTGCAAATCGGTACTACTTTGCAAAAGGGTCAAATCTGTGAAAGACCGTGAAAAACGTCGGATTGGAAGCGGAAGCGCCACACTCTACGACTATCCAGATTACTACGAACTGGCATTTTCCGTCCGTGACATCTCTCAAGAAGTGACGTGTTTTGAACAACTGTTTGAGAGGTACGCCAAAGTAACAATGTCCCGAGTTGTAGGGTGGGCACTGCCCACCCTACAACTACCGCCAGACGCTTGAAAAGACGCAATTTCTGACAGCGCGTTGTTACCCGAAAGGATGCACGATGAAGATTAACGAACCGTTACTCAATGAAACCTACTTTCGAGCCAATCGCGAGAATTGGAACGAAAGGGTCGAACACCACGTCGGAACCAAGTATTACGACGTTCAAGGATTTCTCTCTGGCCGATGCACGTTGGGACCGGTCGAACTCAAAGCGCTTGGTGATGTCGCAGGAATGCGAATCCTCCATCTGCAATGCCACTTCGGCCTCGATTCCCTTTCTCTCAGCAGAATGGGCGGAATCGTAACTGGTGTTGACTTTTCCGACACAGCAATTCAGAAAGCACGAAAAATTACCGAAATGGCTGGGCTGAGTGCCGAGTTCCACTGTGCTAATGTCTACTCTGTGTGCGATTTTCTAGATTGTGGTTCATTCGATCTGGTCTTTGCCTCTTACGGCGTGTTCTGCTGGATACCTGATCTCTTTCGATGGTTTTCTGCTGCAAGCGCAATGTTGAAGCCTCATGGTCGGGTTTTCATCGTCGATGGGCATCCAATGCTCGACATGCTTTCCTATGATGCCGCCAGTGACACACTTTCATTCAACGGGCGCTATTTCCACGAGAAGAAGCCCGAACTGTGCATTGTCGAGGAATCTTACACAGGTGACGGTGGTCGTCTGGCTAGTTCCACCACATACCAATGGTCTCACCACCTGGGCGAGTTCGCCACATCGGCTGGATCCGCCGGTCTTACAATCCAGATCTTAGAGGAGTTTTCATACTGCTACTTTCGCAAATACCCATGTATGGTTCGACGCTCTGGTGGTTACTGGGAGATTCCGGGTCGCGATTGGCCCCTCATGTTTTCCATGGCTTGCAGCAAGACGCCCATAGTGTAACGGCACAGTTGGTTGCTATCGCGCCTTGACCTTCGGCAACCGCAATGTGCCGATTCGCAAACTTGCGTAATGTTACGGTTAACGGGGGCAAATATGTGCAAGACCTATTTGTAAATGAGCTCTGAAAGCAGAAGCGCCGAGCTCTACAACTATAATACTGACAGGTGCCGAGGCGCTATAACGCTTGCTCTCCACGAGGTCTGTAGATGGCTGACAAATTCAAGTTGACTGCAACCGTGCATATTTTTCTAACGAAAAACGAGGCTGAAATCCTTCTCCTGAGGCGTTTCAACACGGGGTATGAGGATGGCAAATACAGCGTGATTGCCGGACATATCGACGGTAACGAGGAGGTCAAGGCAGCGGCAATCCGAGAAGCGAAGGAAGAAGCGGGGATTGAGATTCAGCCATCGGAAATCGAAGTGGTCGGAGTCATGCACAGAAAGGGAACGGATGAACGGGTGGATTTCTTTCTTGCCGCCTCCAGATGGAGCGGGAGGATTGTCAACGCGGAACCGCACAAATGTGACAATCTATCTTGGCATTCTGTCCACGATCTGCCCGCAAATATGGTGCCTTTTGTCAGACGGGCATTCGAAAACTATCGGCACGGAAAATTTTTTGACAGTGTCGGCTGGGAAAGATAGGAAGCGCTCAATGTTAGCTGATTGGTGGTTAAAAATGCGCGCTTTCTCTCCTGAGGACGCCTCACACTCCCCAACATACGGAGAATAGATATGGAAATCGATTCAATCCATGACGCGGCAGCAAGCGGCGATCTGGAGGCGGTAAAGAGAATCGTAGAACACGACCCGCGATTGGTCAATCAGGATGACCAATATGATTGGCGTCCCATTTTCCACGCCGGACTGAGACGCCATTATGATGTTGTCAAATACCTGATAGACTGCGGCGCCGATTTGGCCGCGCATGATGGTTATGCCCTGCACTATGCCGGCGAGGTGCCGGACAATAAGAAAGTCGTATCGTTGCTGGTTGCTTATGGCGGGTTGGACGCGCACGCCAAGCCGTCAACCGAGCTCGCACGGCAGTTTATCTATGCCGTTTTCTTAGCCAATGTGCCGCGAGTAAGGGCTATGCTAGGTGATGCCCCGGAGTTGGCACAGGAACGCTACGCCCGAGGTGACACAGCCTTGCACCATGCCGCTAGAAACGGTGACATTGAAATTGTGGAACAATTGGTCTCCCGTGGCGCGGATGTCAACGCAAGATCCGATCACGGGCATTTTCCGTTATACTGCGCAGCCGGACATGGGCATTTAGAAACGACCCGATATCTTGTTCAAAACAGTGCAGATTTGGGTGCTAGACTTAGCGACGGAAAAACAGTGCCAGAGTGGTTAAGACAGTTTGCGGATCACGACCGTCGATTCAAGGCATGTCTGGATTTATTGGAGAGATGATTGGCGCTTGTCCAAACCTTTAAGTGGTGCATTTCCCAAAAATTTAATGCGTATTTGATTGGCGCGAAATACCTATTCTACAACCCCGGTAGGTGCGGTTTCTAACCGCACCTTCGAGACTGTACAAATACCGGTTCGGTTAGGAAAGGAATCTTTATCGTCCTCGTTATCCACTCGGTTGATCGAACCTACCGCAGTGTATAAATCATTATTGGATGTACTATAGTTGTGTCGCGTTAACGCAGCGACAAACCCACGAAAAACTTTAATCATCCAGCCAAGCAGTAGAGGACATCACAAACGAGCGCCTGAAATGGATAGAACATCTCCGCGACCGAGACAGTTTTGGAACGATCATGCCTCCCGGTTCAAGAATCGGAGTTTGGCTGAAGCATACGAATTGCGTCCACCATATCCTAATGAGTTGTATGAAATTCTCGTCGGATTGCTCGGTGGTGAGAATGCGAAAGTCTTGGATGTCGGTTGTGGACCGGGAAAGATAGCGCTCGCACTTGTTGATCACGTGAAGCGTGTCGATGCGATTGATTTCTCGCGGGAAATGATTCGGGCGGGAAAGTCACTCCTCAACGGTAACCACCCCAACCTTAGGTGGATTCACGGGCGAGTTGAAGAGGCGCCGTTGCGTCCGCCATACGACATGATTACGGCCGGATCGAGTATCCATTGGATGGAGTGGAACGTCGTTTTTCCGAGATTCGAGGAAATCCTGACAACGGGCGGGCATCTTGTAATCATTGATGGGGATCGCCCGGTTGAATCGGCTTGGCATGACGCGGAACTTTCGCTCATCCGCAAGTATTCCACCAATAAGTGCTATGAACATATAGATTTGATTCAGGAACTGGCGGATAGAGGGCACTTCCAACCGATTGGAGACAAATGGACGGCGCCGGTTGGTTTCTCTCAACCACTCGCGGACTATGTTGAGTCCTTTCACTCAAGGGAGAGCTTGTCGAAGGAACACATGGGGGAAGATAATGTTCGGGCTTTCGATGCCGAACTAACGGATATTCTATCCGGCTTTGCCGACGATGACGGAGCCATAAGTTTTCACATTGCGACAAGAGTTACTTGGGGGAAACCGTTGGCGTAAAGCGATTCAAACAATGTTAACCGCGAACCCCAAAATTAGACACACTCGGTAGGAGCGATCTCCGCACCGCGGCCTGCGAACTTGCATTAAACACTTGCCGAGAAAACTACCAGTTACTCGGTAAATCATTCATAACTACTGGCGCGTTCAATCGCGCATCATCGGAGAAAATGTAATGGGTCAGAAAATCTTGGACAAAGAAGCATGTCGAAATGTCCTTGTTGTGGCTATCACCCCGCGCCTTAGCCGTCTGGAGGTTGACTTGCAAGGGGCGTATAAGAATGTTCGCCACCTCATTGAGCGCGGTGTGGACTTCATTATGCCTGCCTGCGGCACCGGTTTAGTCTACGATATGGACTTGGAGGATTACGAAGCCTTGGTGGGCACGTTCGTTGATGCCGCTGGCGATGAAGCGCGGGTGGTGCCGGGCATTGGGCCCGGTTTCGGTAGGTCGTTGGAGATGGGACGAATTGCCCAATCCTTGGGCGCGGCAGGCGTGATGATTATGCCGATTGTCGGACCTGCGTCCCCCGTCGGGGTTTTCATTGGCCTCAGAGAGATTGCAAATTCCCTACGGTTGCCGATCATCCTCTACCAGCGCCGGCTGGACATCATGCCGGTAGCCGACGTTGTTCGCTTGTGCGAGATTGACAACGTTGTCGGCTTGAAGTACGCGGTCGAGGACACTGCGGCATTTGAAGACATTGCCGAGAAAGCCGGGAAGCACGCGGCGATGGTTTGCGGTATGGCGGAGGATCCCTGTATCGCGTACATGGAGCGAGGCGCCGTCGGTTTTAGTTCGGGGATGGCAAATTTTGTGCCCCGGATGAGCTTGACGCTGCTGCGCGCGTTCGCGTCGGGCGATACGCTTGAGGCTGAGCGTCTGCGAGCGTTGATGGTGCCGTTCGAGGATTTGCGAGGCGAGAGAAGAGCGCGGTATAGCGCCTCCGCGTTGCACGCTGCCATGGATTACGCCGGCTTGTCGGGAGGTCCCGTCATCCCCTTCGCGGAAGATGTGGCGACGGAAGATTTGCCACGGCTCAACGCTATGGTGGCAAGACTATTAATGGAAGAAAGAAGATTGGAAGGGGCCGATGTTTGCCAGCCTGGCGCTAGTCCTGCCCCCTCACCTTAGATGCAATGAGTTAGGAGTTCCGAAACCGAGTTTTTTCCCCAAAACTCGGTTTCTTCATCGCCGCCGGGTTGAAGGGAAAGCCGTGCCGCGCCAAACCGGTAGACGGGGACTGGCAATGCGCCTCTCTACACGGCGCGTTCCCTGCCCGATCGGTCTGGATTGGCAAATTCCGACCGAGAGACCAACCAACTTCTCTTGGGGGACAGTCACGGGCGCGGCTAACTTTCGCTTGATGAAAAAGCATAGATAAATCCGTCGCAGCCTCCAATCCAAAGCCCGTTGCCGGAGATGGCTGGGGGCGCAGCCAATGGTACTTTCAGATTGTATTGCCACACACAGTTTCCTGTAGCTGTGTTCAAGGCATAGAGAAAACCGTTCGCCGCCGCAACGTAGACGTTATTTCCAGCCACGACAGGTGAAGTCAGCGTGGCTTCTCCTTTCCGCACGTACGGCGTGAATAGCGCCCCGTCTCCGGTTGTATCCCATCGCCAGATCTCGCCTCCGCTGTTCGCGTCCAGGGCATGCAGCGTTCCCGCGCCCGTGCCTACAAAAAGTCTGCCCTCCGCCAGCGCCGGTGTTGCGTGGATACGATTGGGCGTAAAGGGGATTTCCCATTTCACTTCTCCCGTCTCCAAGTCAAAAGCTCGCGCCGCGCCGCCACTGACGGTGTAGATGGCGCCGTCTTCGTCAACAACCGGTGTGGAGTACATGTAATACGGTTTCCCTTCCGATATAGCCCACACTGTTTTGCCGGTTGCGGCTTCCAATACTGCCAGGTTCGTCCGCTGCGTATAGAACGCCACTACGATGTACTTGTCGAATGCCGCCGGCGAGGCGTAAGAGGGGAGAAAGTCGTTCCGCCCGAAATCATCACGGCGCCAGACAACATCGCCGCTTTCCTGATCTAGCGCCGCAAAGTGTGAACTCACGCCAATGTACACTCGACCCGACCTTGTCAGTGGACTGCTGTAAACCCAGCGTTGAGAGGGATCTCCCAACTGATAAGTCCACAACAGTTTTCCATTTTCTGCCGCGAGCCCCAGCACGCGACCGGTTGCGGTCACGCCAAAAAGGCGGCCATCGCAGTAGGCCGGAGCGCGCTTTATGGCGGCGTCGGTTGCGTGGCGCCATCGTAAAGCGCCATCCCGTGCGTCAAGCGCCACAATCCCATTGCCGGATAGCGTGTCCTCGTTCTTCGCGGATTGGAAGATTGAACCTTCAGCCATCAAAGGCGCGGCGATATGTATTGACCCGCCGGTGCCCGCGCGCCAAGCCAAAGACAGTGGTGGTTGCGGCCCAATCGTAGCGCTCCCCGTGCGGCGGGCATTTCCGTGAAACATTGGCACATCTATGCCGGGCTCCGGCTGAGTTCCGTCAAAGCGCTGTACGACACCCAAGACGTTGTCCGGAGGCGGACGGAAACTAATGCCCGAGAAGATTTCTGGCGATACTAGCGCCCGACACTCCGCCTTCAGTCTTCCGTCCTCATAGGTGAAGAGGCGATACGCACGCGGACTTTGGTCGATACCGCCGAATCCGAGACTGGGCGAAGTATAGTGCGCGGTTTGCCCATCTACATAAAGGCGAGTCGAGTGCCAATGCCCCGACAAAGTCGCGATGATTGGATAAAATTTCCACTGTTCGTAAAATTCGCTGCCCCAAGCAAAGTGGTTGATGATAATCACCGGCTTGCTTGATGGCGGCATGTCGAGATCGGCGCGCATCCAGCAATCTTGCTTTGCCCAATCACACCGCAGATCTCCCTCCCCGTCGTAGACGATGAAATGCACTGCTCCATAGTCAAAACTGTAGTACAATGGCCCCAGGAAATCCATGAAGTTAGCGCCCTCGATTTCAGCGTCATCATCATGATTGCCGGAGGCATGGTACACCGGAAGTCTTGAGGTTGCTATGGCGTTGAGATATTCCTGGTACTCCTCGCGTTGTCCGCCCGCTGTCAGATCGCCGCTCGCCACAATGAACTGCGCTATTCCGCCTACCTCCCGGTAAATCTGCGCGAGATCTTCTTCCAAATGCGAGGCAAAAGCGCGTCGGTCAACCGAGATGTGGGTATCGGTAATCTGCACGAATGAAAACGATTCGCGCTTACTTTCGGGGTAATCCTTCAGAGTAAAATCGAAGTTGCCCGCTTTCTTGAGATCGATATAGAACCCATCCGCGGCGATGTACCCGGCGGGCGCGGTAACAAAAACGAAACGGTCCTCGGGACGACGCGGCAGTTGATATAGTCCGTGAGCGTCGGTCCGGACAACCGATCTGCCGTTGGAGACGCACACCCCCGCTTTGCGCTCACCTTCTTCCGTGCTGACGCAACCTTCGATTAACCTAGCCATAAGCGTTCTTCTGTTCGCGAGTTTAGCGGTTTATGCTACTGCGAGAAGATTCCTGCCGGAGTCCTTCCGTCCCATCCGTCGGGAGCGGTGAGTCCGAGCGCGTGCGCAACAACTGGCGCTGTGTCCATGATGTTTATCTCGTTGATATCTCCGCCTTGAACGACACCGGCCCCGCGGCAAGCCCAGAATGTACTCATGCAGTCGGGATGATCGCTCCCGTGGCTTTTATCCTTGCCGCCGTGATCCGACAGCACAACGACCAGACTTTCGTCAAACACTCCCGCGACCTTGATGGCGTCGACTACGCGACCGACAAGCGCATCGCTAACGGTAATCTGCTCAAGATAAGGGGTTGTTCCATATCCGTGAGCGTGCCCCGCCGAATCCGTGTGGTCTAGCTGCATAAAGAACATGTCGGGCGGGTGATTTCGGATGTATTCGGCGGCTGCCTCCGCGAGTTCGGGATCCGGCATAGAGACGAGATGGGCTCCACAGGATTGCTCGATAATTTTAGAGTTAATCGGCTCCCAACAACTGAAAGATGCCAGTTTTGAGTTATGCCGTTCCTGACGCATTAATTTCATGAAAGATGGCCAAGGAACATCTTCCGGGCACGGTTTGGAGTTACCCAACTCGTGCTTCAGCGGTCCAACGCCGTGGAACATCGCTCCCCACGCTTGGAAACTCTTCGACGGTAAAACCGTCTTTGCCGAGAACGTTTTGACGCCGCTCGAGATGAGCGCGTCGATGTTTGGCGTATGCGCCTCCTTGACGCACCTTCCGATTACGCCATCCAATCCGACAATAAACGCACGGCTGCATCTACCTTTCTCTAACATTTGAGATTCCTCCTCTGAAATCGAGTTTTTTCCTGAAAATTCGGTTTCTTCCGCAACAGAAAAGCGTTCGCTAATCTCGGTTATCTATACTTTGCGCTGCCGAGAATTGCGTGTTTTCAAGCATCTGGTCCGTAGTTTCGGTTTCCAACCGCACCTGCCGTGAACACACGTCGCGACCTGGAGATCGCGGGGATTTCTATCGCACTCGCTATCCACTCGTTTGCTCCTACAAAAAGACGCAATTTCTGACAGCGCGCAGTATGACTCGTATAAGAAGTGGAAATAATGATTTAATCGGTGATTTCGTTGCCGCGGGGCTATTGTAGGGAATAACGATCGTTATTCCCTACAACTGCGCGCGTGGGGCGTCGGCGTCGACCACATACGGTTCTATAGCGGCGGAATCCAACTCCAAACCCAATCCCGGTTTGTCGGGATCGGGCGACCATACACCGTCTTCGGGTTCGGGAAACTCTTGGTAGTAGAGCCGATCCGATTCCTCCGAGACGCCGAGGTATTCCACTATCTTGAGGTTCGGCGTGGCGCAGGCGAGGTGCAGGTGAATGAGTTGATAGGCGTGCGGCGCCACGGGGAGATTGAAGGCGTGCGCAAGGTGGGCAACCTTCAGCCATTCGGTGACGCCGCCGACCCGCGCCACGTCCGGTTGAACGATATCGGCGCCTCCTCGGGCAATGAGCTCCTTAAACCCGTATTTGGTGTATTCGTGCTCGCCTGTCGCGACGGGGATATCGATTGCCTTTGCCACGGCAGCCAGTCCGTCGATGTCGTCGGCTAAGACTGGCTCCTCGAACCAGCCGACGCGGTACTCCTCAAAGGCTCTGCCCATGTAGATTGCCTGTTTCGCGTAGTAACCGTTGTTGGCGTCAACGTAGATTTCGATATCGTCGCCGACCGCGTCCCGAACGGCCGCCAACCGCTCAATGTCTTCGCGTTCACGCTTGCCGAAGTCTTTGCCGACCTTCATTTTAACGGCTTTGAATCCTCGCTCCACATAACGGGTTTGTTCGGCTACCAATTCGTCTATGTCAAAATGCGTCCAGCCGCCGCTGCCGTAGACGGGGACGGACTCGGTGTACGGTCCCAGCAACTGATAGAGCGGCGCGTTGAAATGCTTCGCCTTCAGATCCCACAGGGCGATGTCCACCGCGGACAGCGCGCAGAATGCCAGCCCTTTTCTGCCAACGCCCCGGATGCACCAGAAGAGATCGTCCCACAACTTCTCGATGTGCAACGGGTTTTCGCCAACCAGCAAGTCCTTAAACGTCCCTTCAACGAGCGTATGTGTGGCGAGTCCGCCTCCGGCCGGACTCAATCCTTCAAGACCGGTGTCGGTCATGATGTGCACGAAGCACGCCGTTCCGCCCTTCGCGGGATGGCGGATGGTGGCATCCATGATTCCCCCGCCAGAGGGGAAATGGAGTAGTGTGGTCCTTACGTCCGTTATTTTCATTTGGTTCTCATCAAAGAAATCAAGATTTCGGGAAAAGAGGGGTGGCTATCGGATTCCGTTCAACCCAACCTACGGGCTGATACTGTAGGGAATAACGATCGTTATTCCCTACAATGTATACTGCGCGCTGTCAGAAATCGCGTCTTTTGTAGGATCAAACGAGTGGATAGCGAGTGCGATAGAAATCCTCGCGGTTTCCAATCGCCCCTACCGCCAGACGCTTGAAAATACGCAATTTTCAGCAGCGTGAAGTATAATGGCAGACGGCGCAAGATTTCAGTTTCTCGCGTGATTCTTGCGATACATGGCAAAGTCATTGTTCAAGTTCTAATAGAGTCTAGCTAGACCGATACTGTAGGGAATAACGATCGTTATTCCCTACAAAGGTAGAATAACCTGCCATCTCCGCCGGGGAGATCGAGCTCCACTTCACCCGTCTGCGCGGAATAACCCGTCACAGGTTGCTCGGTTCCGTTCTGCTTGGACACCTCTAGCAGGTTCATAGGCGGATGGCGGAACTTCAACCGCAGCGTCGCGGGGTCGATGAAATCTCTGTTTACCAGCATGATGTAACTTTTGCCATCCGTCTCGGACTTGAACTCGCCGACCAATGCCATGCCGCCGCTGATGGATTTCACCAACTCCGATTCCTTAATCGGGTAGGCTATCGGCGGCAACGGATCGGTGTGGTAGACGCCCGTCGATCTAAGCCGGAGCAACGTCGGAGCCAGGGCGAGCGCTTCGCCGTTTAGATATTTCAACATAGCGTAATGGCGCGTGCGGGTGCCGTCCCGGTTGATGACCATATCCTCCCAGTTCCGCCAATTTCCGTACTCGATCTCGGTCAAGTAACAGAACCAACCGAGGGAGCGGGCGCCATAAGCGAGACAAGTGAAGGCTTGGAAGCGGAGTTCGGCTTCGCTGGCGCCGCGCACGGGGCCGAATGTGCCGACCGACACGATAACGCCGAATTCGACATCGGCTTCAAGCGTGCGCTTCCGCACAATCTCCAAGTTGGGGAAGTAATCCCCTTCGCGGTTGGGGCTGTACCAGCTATCGGCGTGGAGGCGCGGGTCGCTGCCGACCATGCAGTAGTGATCGTAGGTGAGTATTTTCGGCTTCACGACATCTATGTACGCCGAGACGTAGTGGTCGTAATTCTCCAGTTTGCCGCGAAAGTCGTCGGCGTAGCTCGGAAAGAGATTCGTCCAAAAGTCTTTGGATGGCGCCAATCGTTGGATCCGCTGATTCTCCTCCGCCAGATGCGGGAACTCCTTCTCGCTCGGTTCGTCGGCTCCGCCGAACCACCAGACATTCGGATCTTTGTCATACGCGACAAGCTCCTCATCCTCTCGCTTTCCGAGGGGGCGATATTTCATCCCGAAGCCGTTATATTCATTGAGTTCGAGATTTATAGTAAAATTCGCCAACGCGAATTCGGCGTGGTAGTAGTCCAACATGGTGTCTGGGCCATTGTCACCTCGAAAGTGCGGCGGAGGAGTGCCGGGCGTCAACCAACCGAAGATGGGAAAGAAATCCTCATCGGGCACCTGTCGCGCCGAGAACTCCTCCTCATAGTCCCTGATTTTGCCCTCGCGGAGGGAAAAATCGTCAAAACGCAGGCGTCCGCCCACCCATCGCCGATTGATGACTATCTGTAGCGCGGCTGCGCTATCGGGAGACTGTACCTCTTGGAAGCACTCGACCCAGCGATCTTGGGTATCCGGCAGCACGATGGTGAACGAATCGACCTTTTTCGCTTCGGCATCCAACCAGTTGCCGGTGAGCGAAACTCCCTCCGCGTCCATCCACTTTTTGTCCGTTGCCGCGCCCTCGCTGGCAGAGGCGTAGTATCCCTTGAATAGGTAGTCTTGGCTGGCGGATACGGAGACTGCTGGCGTCGTCAGCGTTACGCTAGCCATCGGTGTGCTTGGCGTTATCTCCAAGCAGTGACCGGCGCCATCGCGCCCCGGATGCAGTCTGTTAATTTTCACGCGTGACAAAGGCCTGTTCCATACTTCAACCGTCCAGCCTGGGGGCAGTCCACCCTCAAACTCGTCAAATCCCGGGTTGGGAAAGATGTTCTCGCCTTTGCCTTGGGCGTCGCCCACGCATCCGAAAACCAAGATTGCCGCAAAAGCCGCCGCCAATGAAATTTGCGATTCCAATGTCATTCCCCTTTCATCGTAAAATAGTGATTCGTGACGAAACAAAGGTAAAAACTTGTCTCTTCTCCACTCACCACAATTGGGATCAAGTTAAGAAAATTTACGCATTATTTGTCTAATTTCCCGTTGTAAACCCCCAAGCCGGTAGGGCAAACACAATGCTGCGATTCCTTGATTGTGTAAGTCTTTTAGCCCTAGCGGGGATCAAGCGAATGGATAATGAGTGCGATAGAGATCCTACAGATGGAAACTTGTGTCAAACACTTGCCGAGAAAACTGTGAGATTTTCGCCCCAAATACGCTTAACTTAATCTCTACGCTGGTGGGGAGTGCCCACCCTACAGTCTGGTAAAACCCAATGGCATAAACATGAATCTAGAACTCCACTTCTTGTATATTTCGATAAAAATCCTCTAAATCCTCTTCGTGCATGCGAAAGCCCGTTCCATGATTCCTCGCCATAGTCCCCTGATCATGCAATCGTAGATCAAGCCGCAATCGACCATTCTCAAATTGACTTTTGAGAATAGATGGAGTCGCTCCGCCAGAAAGTAACCTCGCTCTGTAAAACAGAAAATATTCCACACCGTCTCTTTCCTCCACCTTCGCTTTCACCAGCAATATGTTCCTTACCTTGCGGTTAAATCGTTTGGTGATTTCCTCGAGCTCCCACTCCGCAATCAAGGTCCCATCGACGCTCCTCACCGAGACCACTGTATCTCCGACGAGCAAAAAAAGTCCTGCGCTATTCGGTTTAACGTCCATAGTGTAATACATGCCCGTTCTGCCATCTTTATCAAGACTCCCATATTTTTTGACAGCTTCCAGGGGATGCATTTTCCAAGCCTTCCGATTGAAGGTAAACAGAGTTGTCATTCCTTTGTGATTGTCTCTCTGTGCCTTGAGCTCGATTTTGCCTAAGTCGGGGGCGCTTATGTTGTTCTCCGCAATCTCAAGTAGCGTTTCCAGTGTTTTACCAATTCCTGTTGAACCTCGCCTAAGCGTCCGGACGTACCCCATCTTCTTGATTTCGGACAACTTGTTCCCGGCTTCCTGTAAGGTCACGATGCCATCCCCTCAATCTTTGCTGAAAACCACTATGTATTCATTGCTCATGGTCTTTGATTTTACGCCGACTTTGTTGGAAGGGGAATTCTTTGAAGGCATAACTTTATTGTGTATTTCTCTGACAAATATCCCCTTAAAATTTAATCCCATACTATCCAGAAAGGACGCCGAGATTTGATCCATGGGTATTTGACAGGCTTTTACCGTTCTGTTTCCAACCACCAGGCAAACCCGCCCACCCTCATTTAGGTTTTGCGCTATGTTTCTAATCGCATTGTAATAGCCATTAAAGAAGTATAGCACGTCTTTCGATCGCCTGCGATCCGCGCGCCGGATCCGTTCAAGTGTATTCGTCAAGATCTCGTGCTTGCTCAATTCTTCGTTTAATCGTCCCCGCTTTCCGAGGCATTCACTGTCAACTTTGTAGCCGCCGCCATTATTGCCATTCAAGCCACTTACCCATTCAGAGCCGAAACTCGTGTATTGCCCGTAAGCGACAGTCGTTCGGCTATCACCGTAGGGCGGGGAGGTAACAACCAAATCGTATTTTATCTCGGCGGGGATCCGGTTTTCCGAATTGACAAGCATCGGTTTACAGTTTTTTTTCGGTATGTCCTCTCGCGAAAATATGTCTATCATTTCCTGGACGTGTGAGAAGAATTTCGGCAGCGCTTCATTCTTGGTTTTCGCTATGATTTCCTCCTTCATTTTATATCTCTTGAATTCACCGTTTCTCGTGAAGGATTGATTTCGGCACACAAAAGCGAAACTGGTCAGGAAAAAATCTTGATATTGATACGGCTTATTTTTCAAGACATATCTTATGCTGCCAAGGTCGTTGACTACGCTCTTGGAATACCAATGCTCTCTATTTTTTATTGGGGGAATGTCTCGGCGATCGTCCCCAAAAAGCGGAAGCGTATTTCTATGAACCGAGTCTTTCAGGTCGTTAAATTCCTCGATCAGTTTTTCATTCCGGTAGGTTGTCGTCTTTGCTCTAGCGATCAGAACCGCCAAGGGGTTTATATCGAAACCGATTGACTCATATCCGTTGATGGCGGCTTGAAGCAACGTTACTCCACTGCCGCAAAACGGGTCAAAAACCACATCCCCCTCCCTCCCGTACACGTCAATCAGAAAGTTGACTAGCAGCGGGTGCAGCATGGCGGGATACGGGTGTATTCTATGCCTTCCTCTCAAGAGTTGTTCCCCGCGAAAGGAAAGCGCCTTTTCCTCAGTTCTTGTATATGGGGACATTTTCAATACCTGCACTTACTTCGCAGTATGGCATGAATGCGGTTCGCTTTAACTCTGTATCGATAGGGAAAGAAAGGCTACAAGGGTTGGAAACCGTAGGGGCTCCCATCTAGACCGATAGTGTTATTGTAGCAAATAAACACCTTAAAATCAAGCGCATAGTGAGGGGTAACACGGTGTTTGAGGATTTCGGGGGTAGGTTGGTTGAGGGAGTGCATCAAAACGAAGGTATTAGAGCACCCCATTATCCCGCGTCGGAATAATTCTTTCCACAAGTAACATCCAAATCCCCCTCTCGGCCCGGCTTTGAAAAACGTCGTCTTTTAGCCCCAGAGGGGCGGCAGGTTTGTAGAACCGTGGACACCCCAAATTCCAAAGCCCCAGAGGGGCGACAGGTGTATACTCGTTTTTGGCTCTATAACTAGCTCCGGGCGAGTGTTACTTGATAGCACCCCATTATGCCGCGTCGGTATAATTCTTTCCACAAGTAACATTCAACTCTTGTCGGCGTCAAATTCCTCGATCCAGCGGATCGAAATGTGGATAGAATACGATATGCCCAAATTCCCGCGCTCCAGCGGAGCGCCATGTGGAGAATGTTCTACAACTCCGTAGCCGGGGCATCTTGCCCCGCTTGCCATTGCCCGAGTGTCGCTTACAGCCACATCGGGACGACCCCCGAAGGCTCTTTTTCGCTCTATGACTGGCTTTTTGGCGATTTTTCGAGCGAGTGTTACTTGATAGTGGTGTTGCTAGGTGTATGAATAAAACAAGAGGGATGACCGTGACTATGGTGTTGGTCAAATCCCGATTAAGCGGTTTCGATGCAAAGCAGTGGTTAGTAGTCACTGTGGGACGTGCAATGGCATCCTCTTGATTTGAGTTTGGCGCAGAAACCATCAATCTCTGCTTTAATCGCATCGTGGTTTCGGCCCTTTATGCCTGTGTAGCTAAGATGGTAGGTTTCGTAGATTATCACGTGACTGGGAACTTGAAGGGTTTTTAAGACCTTCTTTGCCTCTCCACCGTGAGCAAAAATGCCCTTGAGGCACGGCATGTTGTGTATGAGTGTTTGCAGAACCACACGGTTGCAAATTGTGGCGCTTTTTTGTTTGCCGGAACCTTCGTTGCTAAACGCATTTGTGTCAATACTTTTGAAACCGTTACGTCTGAATCGGTCAAGGAATTGTCTCGTTCTAGACTCTTTGCCGTTACGTTTTGCGAGATAATATTCTAAGAAACGTACGTGATTGAAGCCGGCCAATTCATCCCAAAAACACCTCCAATCAATGTCAAGAGGAGTTGCCGGATTGTTACCGATTACAATCACTTGGCTGGCGTCGGGCAACCCTTCGCACACAAAGGGTCGATGGTAGCAGGGACGCGGAATCAAGGGCTTGAGGATTTGTGTCCAGTTAGTCATATCAAATGAGTAAGTGGGTCTGTGGGGATATTACAGAAGTACGAAGCTGAGAGATTACAAGTCAATGTATTGCAGGGCGCGAGGCACTGATGTTTACATTCCGGCAAATGGCAAAGTTGGCACCGTCGAACGGCATACGTCAAACATATCGGGCGGTTCGCAATCCATATAGTATACTCGGTGAGACGGCAAAAGCGCCATTTTTTCCGTTCTAATTTTCAAAAGAAACAAGATTTAGGTCAAATGACAACCTATATTCGTACAGTTGCACTCGCGAGGAAATCATGCGTGCAGCGCTCCGCAACTTGTCGTCAATTGCTTGCGCTACGATGATTCCATTGACATTTTTGCCGTGCGCTATGTTGTCTTCTACCCACATCATATACCGCATCAATTGTCCTATAGCTTGATCGCTGCCACGACTCAACTTAAGCTCAATGACAAAGAATTCCTGATCGTCGTCAGTCGATACTGCAAGGATATCAATTCTTCCGCTGTCTGTAGGATACTCTATACCTTGGCGCCCGTTTTTGTCTTGAAAGAGTTTCAGGTTTCCACCATTGAATGAAATCTTTCGAATGTCTTTTGCAATATAATCCCGAAGGTGCTGCTCTAGAGCGAAGGCGTTAGGTGTTTCTACGTGGTCTTCCTCGTTTGGAGGAAAGCCACTCGGTGTTTCTACTTCGCTTTCTCCTTCATGGTCAAGCGCTATGGCACTCGTTGTCTCTGGGTGTTCTTCCCAGTCTGCGAGAGGAAACATCAAACGGACTTCTGTGTCTGTCTCTTCGTCCCCCCAGCCATTCCGTCTAAGAACACGGCGCCATGTCTGAGAGTTGATTTTTTTGTCATACGGATCCATTCCCTCTGGGGCATGTTGACGATTATCCCTTAACCATTGATGCATGGGAAACCTTCCTCTTCCGGGAATAATGACGAGATATGTTTTGCCAGGTTTTTTCATCATATTGGGCGATCCTTTCATACGAATAAGACTATGTATGGGTATTTCAAAGAAAAAACATTGTCTAGTGGTAATTCTGTTGAAGGTAGTGTCTGACGGTTACCGTGCAGACGAACATGGCGGGAGCGTCGACGGTGGCGTAATACTGTTCTTGAGAAAAGGCATGACGTGTTTCCCTCCCTTGAGTGTTTCCAATTCTTCTCAAACCGCTCTGAACTCGCTATTTTCCCAAAAATTTAGCTACCTTACGATTGGAGCGCCGCAACCGCTTCATCTTCACTCCCGAAATGTTCAAACGTTCTAATCAGGCGGCTTCTGACAATGAAACTGTTGATGTGTTTGCTGACGTTAATGACGGCGATTCGTCCGCCCCTCTTTGTGAATGATTTATGGATTTCCATTAGGGCTCCGAGCGACGAACTATCCATCAATGAAACGCCGCCAAAATCAATAAGGAGTTTTGGTTCCTCCTCCTCGCCGGATAGAAATTTATAGAACTTTCGTCTAAGCTCCGTCGCGGCGCTTCCAATCAACCTGCCATCAAGTTTCAGATAAATGATGTCGTTTCTTTTGTAAACGTCGATTTCCATTTTTTGCCTCCCGGTAGACTTCCCGAGTGTACGAAAGCGTCGATCGCGGCGCCGCCAGCTTAGCGCAAACGCCGCAATCATACCTAACTGACCAATAATAATTCGAAATCAATAAGTTACAAGTGCCGTTGGTTTGTAGTAGTGCAATTCATTGCACATCTCGGTCGACTGTAACATTTAGATTTTGAATTCGTATAAGATTGCTATCAGTGCCCTCCCGAGCAAAAAATACAATAATCGCATTATACCAAATTTGGAGTTCAAAAATCAAGGCATAGTGAAAGCGGGCAGGGAAAACACACCTAACCCTTCCCTCCTCCCATCCTTCCACTCTTCCTTCTTCCTTTCGCTTCCCCTTGACGCGCTCTCGCGAATATGTTATTATTCTCTATCTACGGATTCCGGATGGTTTTGAATTCACGCATTTGCGTAGATTCTGGTCCATTTGATTTGCAGGGTGAAGTCCCCGTATGCGCCGCCGACAAAATATGATCGATTTTGCCACTGAAGTCGCCGAACAGGCGCACCGCGGCCAATTCCGCAAAGGCGCTCGCATACCCTACATCTCCCATCCGCGGGCGGTGGCTCGTATCCTCTCGGACGCCGGCTGCTCCGAGGAGCTTGTTGTCGCCGGCCTCCTTCACGATACGCTGGAAGACACTTCGCTCACACTCGACTACATTCGCGAGAATTTCGGGGCGAAGGTGGCGGACATTGTGCGTGGGTGTTCCGAACCCGACAAATCCTTGCCTTGGGAACAGCGCAAGCAACATACGCTTGATTCCCTAAGTACCGCTTCCGTGGAGGTGCGCACCGTGACGTGCGCCGATAAACTTCATAATCTTCTTACAATCATTGCCGATTACGAGAACGTCGGCGACGATGTTTGGGATCGCTTCAGCAGGGGAAAAGGAGCGCAGGAGTGGTACTACCGCGAACTGGCGGCGAGTTTGTGCGATCGACCCGATTGTCAAGGGGAAGGCACGATTTTTCAGCAGTTTAAAGACAGCGTGGAAATTCTCTTTGGCGCTGACAATTTACAGAATTAGAGGGAGGCTTCGAGACGAATGACGAAGAAAAAAATTCGCTTAACCAAGACCGTCGAGTGCGCCGGCTGAGCGTCCAAACTGGATCCGGGCGATCTGGCACAAGTCTTGAGCGGTTTGCCCGCCATGGATGATCCGAACCTCCTCGTAGGCACGGAAACATCCGATGACGCCGGCGTCTACCAACTTGGCGAAGACCTCGCAATCATCAACACCACCGACTATTTCACGCCGATTGTCGATGATCCGTACTCCTACGGCGCCATTGCCGCGACCAATTCGTTAAGCGATGTCTACAGCATGGGCGGGATCCCCAAAACCGCGTTGAACATTACCTGTTGGCCCAAGGATCAACTCGATCTCGGAATTCTCCGTGACGTGCTGCGCGGCGGCGCCGACAAGGTCAAGCAGGCGAACGCGGTGAGTCTCGGCGGGCATACGGTCACCTCGCAAGAATTGATGTACGGGCTTGCCGTGACCGGCGTTGTCCATCCCGATCGGATTGTCAGGAATTTCGGCGCGAAACCGGGCGATGTCCTGATTCTGACCAAACGGCTCGGCGTCGGCATACTCACGACGGGCTTGAAGTTCAACAAAATCAGCGACGCCGTTCTCCCGCAGATTGTGGAGTCGATGGCGCGCCTCAACGCATCGGCGTCGGAGGTGATGCAGAAGCGCGACGTCCACGCCTGCACCGACATAACGGGGTTCGGGCTGCTCGGTCACGGATATGAAATGGCGCAAGGCAACGGCGTTCGGCTCGAATTTTTCGCTGACAAAATCCCCGTATTCGACGGGGCGGCGCGACTGGTCAAGAAGAACACCTACACCCGCGCCTACGCCGCCAACACGAAGTTCCTGGATGGCGCGGTGAGTTTTGCGCCCGGCGTTTCCGACGAAATGCGTCACATCTTGCTGGAAGCCGAAACCTCCGGCGGTCTCCTATTCGCCGTGCCGGAAGCCGAGGCGTCCGAGGCGCTGTCGGAATTGCATGAGCGAGATTGCCCCGAAGCCGCCGTGGTGGGGCGAGTCGCCGCCGCCTCAAAAGCGGAGATACACGTTTTCTCGTAGACGCGGCATCACACACCCGTGGGCGGGCATCAAACCTGTGGGCGGGGCATCTTGCCCCGCTCGCGCAACACCAAACACCGTTCCCGTGGACGGAACATCGCAAATCCGTGGGCAGGCATCAAAACCGTGGGCGGGGCATCTTGCCCCGCCGCGCAACGCCAAACACTGTTCCCGTAGGGTGGGCACTGCCCACCATCGCGACTCTCATACCAACACATAACCATGACCAAACACGAACTCGCAGCCAAAATCAGACAAGCCTCCTACTTGACCGGCCAATTCAAGCTGAGATCAGGGAAGATCAGCTCATTTTATTGGGACAAATACCGATTCGAAAGCGATCCCGCCCTATTAGCCGCGTTTGCTGCCGAGATGCAGCCGCTGCTGCCGAAGACCTTCGAGCGGCTCGCCGGCTTGGAATTGGGAGGGGTTCCCTTGGCGACGGCGCTGTCCCTGCGCACGGGGAAGCCGTGCCTATACGTGCGCAAAGAGGCGAAAGCATACGGGACATGCAACCTCGTTGAGGGCGGATTTCAGCCGGGCGACAGGGTTGTCGTCATTGAGGATGTTATCACCACCGCGGGGCAAGTGTGCGCCTCCGTAGCCGACATACGCGAACAAGGATTGGTCGTCGAGCACGTCGTGTGCGCCATCGACCGGCAGCAAGGCGGACGCGAAAAAATCGAAGCGCTGGGATGTTCACTCAGCGCCGCCTTCAACTTGGATGAACTATAACGAAACAACGAAACCGAGTTTTTTCTTCAAAACTCGGTTTCTTCCGGCAATAGACATCTTTCCAAAATGGATTCGGAATTAGTATGAGAAAGCGCTGACCGCGCGGACGCTAGAGGACATTGATTTACTGAACCATTACGGGTAGAAATTTTGCCTCATGTCAAGAGAAACTGCAAAATGACTATGAGACACATGGGGGTTTATCAACTTTTCGCAGCATCATGACGTTATCACATTAACCGCATGACCGATTCTTGTGCGTTTAGAAATATGGAGGACTATGATTGACAAAGCTGAATTATCCAATTATTTCGACATTCGGACCGAACAGTTCCACGACCGCAGCGCTCGATGGTTGTTTGAGGACGGGGCATTCCTTAGAGGATTATTAGAAATCCTTGCCATCGAGTTGGTCGATTCCGTTGATTTTAGCCAAATGTCGCAGGTAAACCGGAGTTTCGTTCCCGATAACCTGCGAGAGCAGGAATCGGACATGGTGATTAGCGTCCCGTTCCGCTCGACATCGGACGAGATGTTAATCTACATCCTTATCGAACATCAGTCAACGGTTGATGCGACAATGGGGTTTCGAATGCTGTTTTACATGACCCAGCTCTGGGATTTCCAGCGACGGGAGTGGGAATCGAAGTCTGTTCCCCAAAGTCAGCGGCGCTTGCGCGTGATTCTACCGATCGTGTTTTACACCGGTGAGCGGCGTTGGAATCCGCCGTTGACGCTTGACGCGATGATGGACGCGCCCGATGAGCTGGGGGAATTTATCCCGAGGTTCAAGATACTCCTTCTCAGCGTCAAGGAAGCGGCTGAGACGGATCTGACGAAAACCGACCATCCGCTCGGGTGGTTGCTAACCGTCTTGCGGAAGGAAAATGCAGACAAGGAAACGATGAAGGAAGCGTTAGTTACCGCGATTTCGCGCATCAACGCGCTGGATGACACCCGGGCGCAAGAGAGGCTCCGGGCGTTGTACTATCTTGTGTTGCTCATCCTGCATCGCCGTCCGCACGACGAACATGATGAGTTGAGAGCGGTCGTCAACCAAAACATCCAACATTCTTCAGACAGAGAGGAGGTAGTAAACGTGGGACAGTCAATGGCAGAGCATATTTTTGAACAAGGTGAGAAACAAGGCGAAATTCGTGGCGAGAAACGCGGCGAAATTCGTGGTGAGAAACGCGGCGAAATTCGTGGTGAGAAACGCGGCGAAGTTCGAGGTGAAAAACGGGCGAAACAGGAGTTGCTTATCAAACTTCTGCAATCAAGGTTTGATCGCGTACCCGAATCCGCTACCAAACAGATAAGCTCGATTCGAAGCGCTTCGCGTCTTGATGGGCTCTTTGAGGATGCGTTGAGTGCGAAGAGTCTGAATGAGCTTAATTTGGAAAACCGCGATAGATGATAACCGTGAAAATTGATCGGTTAGCTTGCTAGGGGGACGGAAATAAATAATGTTTCACTATTTTTTGGGTTTAATAGTGTAAGACACACCACAGTTTGACGTATAGGACTTACATAGCAAAGGGCCATTTGCGATTCGGAGATCGCTCCTACAGCGGGTTTGTAGTGTTGAAACGGACAATGAATTGCCTTGTCACAAAGAATAGCCTTGCCACAAACGTTTAGGCATTTGATGCGTTAGTCCTAAAATATTGAAAGGTTATTTATTTCTGTCTCCCAGGTTAGCGTTTTGGCAGGCAGATTCGAAATTCGCCGATTGAACCTCGATCGTGCATCCAACAACCCTCAGATGGAGAGGAGGTAGTAAACGTGGGACAGTCAATGGCAGAATATCTAATCTTACTGGCTACTGGCAACTGGCCACTGTTTTTATGAAGATTCTGTTTGTTGGAGACATAGTTGGAAGACCTGGGCGAAAGGCGGTTCTAAACCTGCTTCCGCAACTGTCCGATCGCTATGGACCTTTCAATTTTGTTGTGGTGAACGGCGAAAACGCCGCCGGCGGAAAGGGGTTAACCAAAGCGATTGTCGATGAACTCTTGGCGGCGGGCGTCCATGCAATTACAACCGGCAACCACGTTTGGGCGCAGCGCGACATTTTCGAGTTCATTGATGATGCGCCGAACCTCGTGCGTCCCGCGAATTATCCGAAAAGCGCTCCCGGCAGCGGTTGGAGCGTCGTTTCAAATTCGTCCGGCGATCAGCTTGGCGTGATAAACATCGCGGGCCAAGTCTATATGGGAGGCTTCGACAATCCCTTTCAAACGCTAGACGAGATTCTGCCGGAGATACGAAAGAACGCGTCTTGTCTGTTGCTGGACTTCCATGCCGAGGCGACCGCCGAAAAGATGGCTATGGGATGGCACGCCGACGGGAGAGTGGCGGCGGTTGTCGGGACGCATACGCACGTTCAAACGGCGGATGAGCGGATTCTGCCCGGCGGGACGGCGTACATCACCGATGTTGGCATGACAGGTCCGTACGACTCCGTGATCGGCTCGCGAAAAGAGGATGTGTTGCACCATTTCACCACCATGCTCCCGGTACGCTATAGAGTGGCGAAGCATGATGTTATGCTATGCGCCGTGGTTGTCGAGATAGACGAAGCCAGCGGCAAAGCGTCGTCTATCCGACGCCTCCGCCTCCCTTTGGATTAGAACGCTCAAATGAAGAATACGTGCGAAGAAACCGAGTTTTTTCCTCAAAACTCGGTTTCTCAAAAAATACAATGATGTTTGCTGACAAAAAAACATACAGCGTTACTGAAATCACGGCAATTTTGCGGAATGTCATCGAATCGGAGCCGCGGTTCCAAAACTGTTGGATCGAAGGCGAGATTTCGGGCTTTGCGCGTCCGAGATCAGGGCATATCTATTTCACGCTGAAGGACGAACAAAGCCAGATAAAATGCGCCATCTTTCGCCAAGCTGCCATGCGCCTGAGATTTCCGCCGAAAGACGGGGACGCGGTTTTGCTGCATGGGCGTCTCGGCATTTACGAGGCGCGCAGTGAGTACCAGATTATCGGAGATCGGATGGAGCCTGCCGGTGTCGGCGCGCTGCAACTGGCTTTTGAACGGCTCAAGGAACAACTTGCGGGCGAGGGGCTGTTTGACGCCGCGCACAAGAAGCCGTTGCCGACATTCCCTCAAAGGATTGGCGTTGTCACGTCGGCGACGGGGGCGGCGGTGCAGGACATCCGCCGAATGTTGAACAAAAGGTATCCGCTGGTCGAAGTAGTTCTGTGTTCGACGCTTGTGCAGGGTGACGAGGCGGCGCCCATGATTGCGCGAGCGATTGAACGCATGAATCGCCTCCCGGATATCGATCTCCTAATCGTTGGCAGAGGCGGCGGGTCGATCGAAGATTTGTGGGCGTTCAACGAGGAGATTGTCGCACGCGCCATCTTCGCGTCCGAGATCCCGATCGTGTCGGCAGTCGGGCACGAGACGGATGTTACCATTGTCGATTTCGTCGCTGATCTCCGCGCCCCGACCCCATCGGCGGCGGTCGAGCTCATTGTTCCCGATCAAGCGGAACTGTCGCGGCGCGTTGGCAATTTTGAAGTTCGGCTTGAGCGGAGCATAATGGCGTGTATCGCCTCCGCCCGAACCGAATTGTCAAATATAAGCAGTCGAATAATACCTGCCCAGCGCATTGACGCCATCAATCGGTTCAACCAAACGATTGACCGACTCGAGATTCAGAGCCATCGAGAGATGAAGAGACGGTTGACCAACGCGCGCGACGAACTGGAACGTTTCGCCATCCCTCTGAAGCAACTTGTCGCGCAACGCGTCAGCGCCGGCGAAGAAAAATGGAACGTCGCTTCGGCGCGGTTGGCGGCATTGAATCCGATTGCGACGCTGGCGCGCGGGTACAGCGTTTGTCAGACTAAAACCGGCGAAGTCATCACCGATGCATCACAAACCGAGGAGGGCGGAGAGCTCGACGTGCGGCTATGGCGCGGCGCGCTGACTTGCGAAGTCGTCGAAAAGAGGGTGGAGAGCGGCGCCGACCGATGAAATTCGGACTTCTGCATTCAACGCTCCCTCTCCTTGATTTAGAGGATTAAGCGAATGGATATACTCCGCGCTGTCAGAAATTGCGTCTTTTGTAGGAGCGATCTCCTGGTCGCGACATGCGTTCCCCGTAGGTGCGGTTTCCAACCGCACCTACCGCCAGACGCTTGAAAATACGCAATTTTCAGCAGCGTGAAGTATAATGAGTGCGATAGAAGTCCACGTATGTCGTAACCCCGTAGCCGCTCTCTCTGTAAGAGCGATCTCCGAATCGCGACTGCCCTTAGCTACGTAAATCTTAAAGGAGCGCTTATGCCTGAAGAATTAACTTTTGAGGAAACCCTAAAAAAGCTTGAAGACGTGGTCGAGCAACTTGAAAGCGGCGACGCATTGACATTGGACGAATCTTTGACCGCTTTCGAGGAAGGCGTCCGATTGACCCGATTATGCCGCAAGACGCTGGACGGCGCCGAGTTGCGAGTGAATCAACTGATTGAGGACGACGAAAGCGAGATTGATGCCGCGCCGACCGGAACTGAACCCGAAATGTCCGAGACCGCGGAATCCGATATACCCTCGACAACCGATGACGATATCCCGTTCTGATGGGTTAATCGCTGCGCGGCTTATAGAGGTTGGTGGACAATGCCCCATAGGGATCAAGTTAAGGGATTTCGTCTAGTATTGGTGGTGTTCTCCGTAGCAAAACTCTTAACGTAGTCCCCATGGGGTGGGGAAGAAATTTCTGTCGCCCCCCACACCGTAGGTGCGGTTTCCAACCGCACCGATGCTCCAACATTTGTAGGAGCGATCTCCAGGTCGCGACGCGCCAGTGCTGTGTAAGTCCTACTAGAAATCATTATTACTCGGAAAAAAGCGCAATAATACCCAACACAAGGTATAAATCACAGTTCAGACAGTTGCCTAAACGCTCCAACAACGCTATCCATGTGGAAAATAAACCACTGAGTTGCAATGACTAAGATTTTCTAATCTGTGTTTATCCGCGTCCCTATTCTGCTTATCTGTATGAAATCAACCGATGCCACATACCTTGGCGAATGAACCACTAAACAGTTGGACGGAGCCCATTGATGATACTCGAAAAAATCGACAGCCCCGCGAATCTGAAATCTCTGAGCCTCGCGGAGCTCAAAACCCTGGCTCAAGAGATTCGCGAATATATGCTCGCCGTACTATCCGAGCATCCGGGACATTTTGCGCCAAACTTCGGAACGATTGAGCTTGCCATCGCGCTCCACCACGTGTTTGACACCCCTCGCGATCGGGTCATCTGGGATATCGGGCACCAAGCGTATCCCCACAAGCTGCTGACCGGAAGACGCGAGCAATTCCAAACCGTCCGCGAATACGGAGGCATCAGCGGCTTTTTGAGCCGGGAAGAGAGCGAGTACGATGTATTCGGCGCCGGCCATTCGAGCACCTCACTCGCCGCCGCGCTGGGAATCGCCACCGCGCGGGATATCAATAAAGAGAATTACAAAGTTGTCGCCGTGATCGGCGATGGCGGGCTTACAGGCGGCATGGCGTTCGAGGCGCTGAATGCCGCCGGCGATTTCAGAACCGACATGATCGTCGTGCTGAACGATAACCAGATGTCGATATCCGCGACTGTCGGAGCGTTCTCCAAATACTTTAATCGCCTCACGAGCAACAAGGCGTACAATGCCCTCAGATCCGGCGCGAAGGAGTTCATGGATTTTATCTCGCCCGACGCCAAGCATGTCGCCCGAAAGATAGAAGCCGCGCTCAAGCCTGGCACCCTGTTCGAGGCGTTCGGTTTTCGGTACTTTGGCCCCCTTGACGGCAACGACCTTGAAGCCGTGTTGCCCGTGCTTGAGGGCGTCAAAGCGTTGCAAGGGCCCATTCTCGTGCACGTCAGCACGCGCAAAGGGAAAGGGTATGCCCCCGCCGAAACCGATCCCGTCGGATTCTATAGCCTCAGCGGCAAACTTGATGTGGAGACCGGCACGTTTCGCGCCGCCAAATCCTCGGTTCCCAAATACACCGACGTATTCAGTCAAACATTGATTAAGCTGGCGAAGAACGACACTCGGATTGTCGGTGTCACCGCCGCGATGCCCAGCGGCACCGGACTGGACAAGTTCCAAGAGGCATTCCCCAAACGATTCTTTGATGTGGGACTGGCGGAGCAGTGCGCCGTCACCTTCGCCGCCGGCTTGGCGACGCAGGGCATCAAGCCGGTTGTCGCCATCTATTCCACCTTCCTCCAACGCGCCTACGATCAGGTCATTCACGATGTCTGTATCCAAAACTTGCCCGTGACCTTCGTTTTGGATCGCGCCGGACTCGTGGGTGCCGATGGCCCCACGCACCACGGCGTGTTCGACTACGCCTATCTGCGCTCGTTGCCGAACATGGTCGTCATGGCCCCCAAAGATGAAGATGAACTGCAACATACGGTGAAGACCGCGATCGAGTACGAAGACGGACCGATTGCGTTCCGGTATCCCCGCGGGTCGGGAATCGGCGTGCCAATGAAAGAACAACCGCGGGCATTGCCTATCGGAAAAGGGGAAATTCTACGCGAGGGTGACGATTTGCTCATCGTCGCCATCGGCAATCGCGTGTATCCCGCTGTCGAAGCCGCTCACGTGTTGGAGGATTCCGGAATCTCCGCCGCGGTAATCAATGCGCGTTTCGTCAAGCCGCTTGATGAAGATCTGATCGTGCCGCTCGCCGAGAAAATCGGTCGGGTTCTTACGATTGAGGACGGCGTGTTGATGGGCGGCTTTGGCAGCGCCGTGTTGGAGGCAATCGCGCGCCGAGGCGTCAAAGCCGTTCAAATAAAGCGCCTCGGCATCCCCGATCAGTTCATCGAACACGGCGATGTCAAGACCCTGTACCACGTCTGCGGTTGCGACGAAGAAGCCATTGTTCGCGAAGCGCTTCAACTTGTAAAAACATAGCCTGATCCTAATTCGTAATCCAAACGTTATACTGCGCGCTATCAGAAGTTGCGTCTTTTGTGAGATCAAGGAATGGATAGCGAGTGCGATAGAAATCCCCGCGTCCCCCGTAGGATCAAGCGAATGGATAATGAGTGCGATAGAAATCCTCGCGGTTTCCAACAGCGCCTACCGCCAGACACTTGAAAACACGCAATTTTCAGCCGCGTGAAGTATATCGATTGCTTTAGCATTGGTACAAGGTACTTACCGCCCTATTTCCCGTATCTATCTTGCTTTTCAATTATGGCATAAAAGATGGGTTGATGTTGTCTGTGAATTTATTTTATACTGGAAAGAAGATTATGCGGCAGTTTCCTTTTCTATGGCAAGAAAACATTGGAGAAGCATCCCGTATGAAAATGACACTTGAGGTTACAATAATCATTTCAGTTGAAACTGATGGGTATTATATAGCGACTTGTAAAGAACTCCCGGAGTTTTTGACGGGTGGAGAGTCTATTGATGAGGTTTTCGAGAATATTCCGGAGGCGCTTCTTCTAACAATAGAATCGTATCGGCATACGAAACACCCTTTACCTGATGAAATTATTATTGAAGAGAATCTGCCGAAACCTTTGTTTACGACATTGACGCCGAAGGGTAGGCCAAGAAAGGATTCATATAATCTTTGGTTTAAGGCAAAGATGCCTGCCGAGGATTATCAGGTATATGCCTCGTGAAATACTCCGAGTTGAAAAAGAGATTAATCAAAGAATACGGATGTGAAGAACTCCCTCTAAAGATTGGAAAGGGGTCCCACAGAATGTGGTACAATCCTGCTCTTGTTTTTTTGTGCCGCGTCTTTTTATTTTGAATCTCCTTCAGAGTATTTTTTCTTAAAATCCTCAGGCAAATTGCCCGTGTCAAAAGCATGAGCCAGAGCCAATATAGCTTCTCGCATATTACTGATTTTCTGATCTATTTCATCAAAACGTGCATCAACATGTTCAGTATGTTTGGAGAACTTCTTTTCACTAATAAACATGTCCCCCAATCTTATGCCCAAATATACCAACCCAACAATAGTGACAAGTCCACCAAAAATGCTTCCTAAAATTGTCCATAATACATCGTAGGAAACCATGATAAATCTCCTTTATCAACAGATTAAGCAGTCAAAATAGGATCTTTTTCCTTGCAAAATTTAATCGCAAATGCGATTGTTTGATTATAGTAACATAACCTGCTACCAATCTACAACCTATAATTACAGCAATTCTAATTTTGGAACCTAGAGCCGACAAAGCCTCGTCAGTGTTAAGTTTCTCGCTCTTGCAAAGCGTTATGTTGATTGCATGGCTTAATAAAATCGCGAAATCCAACGCATTTTAGCCCCAGAGGATCAAACGAGTGGATAGCGAGTGCGATAGAGATCCTTCAAGCGAATGAATAATGAGTGCGATAGAAATCCCCGCGTCCCCCGTAGGTGCGGTTTCCAACCGCATCGATGCTCCAGGCAATATAGGAACAATCCCCTAATCGCGACAATCAAACGAGTGGATAGCGAGTGCGATAGAAATCCCAAAATCCGTGATTCAGACAATCCCCACAAACCCCATCCTCGCAAGACACATGCCGCCGCCAAAAAAACTCCAATTTCCACCCGCGGCAGTAAACATATTTTTGTTGAAAACGTTATATGTGTATAGTATAATAAACAGCGAACGGATTAGGGCTCAACCTTAGCGTCCGCAAACCGGTCGTAAATCGCCGGATTCACGGCGCTTTTTGCCACGGAAATTAACCTCGCGAAGGACGATCTTTTTGCGACAGTTAACATCTTGTTCACCCTAACGGTGGCGCGAACCCGCGCTATCACTGGATAGTACGATCGCAAAACAAGTGAACGCGCCCCGAAAATCCGCGTTTTGTTCACCTTTTGTACCTACTTTTGGATGCCGCTTTTGCACGACAAATAGGTACAAATTTACTCGAAACGCACCAAAAACCTGCACGGATCAACATTTTGTTCACCTACGTACGGTGGGCGCCGCCCGCCACTCCCTTTAATATCTCGCTTTTATCAAACAGAACCGAAAACCGCCGTATTTCCATGCAACCTACAATCAACAATCACCATAAACAACGTCTTGATACGCTCCTCGCGGATCGACAACTTGTGGATAGCCGCGAACAGGCGAAGCGTCTTATCCTTGCGGGTGAAGTCCTTGTTGACGGTGAATTGCATTCCAAACCGGGGCAAAGCGTGTCGGTGGAGGCGAGCATTGAGATAAAACAGCCGTTGCGATATGTCAGTCGTGGCGGGTTGAAACTGGAAAAAGCCCTCCACGTTTTCAATGTTGACGTGCGCGGCAAAACGGCGCTTGATGTCGGGGCGTCTACCGGCGGTTTCACGGATTGTCTGCTCCAACACGGCGCTCGGTTCGTCTACGCCGTGGACGTGGGCTACGGTCAATTAGCCTGGAAACTGCGTCAAGATCCCAGAGTGCGAACCATCGAACGCACCAACGCCCGCGCAATCGATCGAACGCTGTTCGATGGCCCGGTAGAGGTCTGCGTTATTGACGTGTCATTTATCTCCCTCCGCACAGTCTTGCCGCCAGTGAAGAACTGTATCGGAGCGGGGAGCGACCTCATCCTCCTGATTAAGCCCCAATTCGAGGCGGGTCAAAGATACGTCGGCAAAGGCGGTGTGGTTCGCGATCCGCAAATCCACCTCAAAGTTATCCGAAACCTCATTCAGTTCGTTGAGGAGATGGAGATGTCCGTATTGGGCATTACGCATTCCCCTATCCGAGGCCCCGCGGGCAACATTGAATATCTCCTCCGGGTAAATGAAAATATGCGAGACGCGCCGTCCTTCGCGCCCGAGTTTGCCGAGCAGGTCGTAGACCAAGCGCATCGCGACCTCGCCAATGGCGTACGTTAGAAGTCGCGTCCGTCTTGTACGAGCAATCTCCGAATCGCGACCTGCTGAAATTAACCACAATCACTAACAATCATCGTAATCCCGTAAATCACAGTTCAGACAAAGCAAATCACGACACGCGCTTCTACACCAATGAGACGACGACGCATCCTTATAACATCACTCATAGCCATTCCAATCTGCCTAATCCTCGGCGTCATTCTATTCTTGCGCTCCGCCTATCTCCTTGAAAAAATTCGGGCAACCCTTGAAAACCGGTTGGAGAGACAGTTGGAACAACCTCTCCTGTTTACCGTAGCCGACGCGAATCTGCATGCCCCGACGCTGGAGGATGAGACGCTTCCAGAGGCGTTGCGAACCGCATTTCGGGACTACGGTGTCGAGTTTTCATCAGCCGTCTCCGTTACCTTCCACGATGAGTCGAGGCAGTGGATCGTCTCCGACAAGAACCGCAAATGGCGATACGCCGTGAGGCGTGATGAAAATTCGTTCAATGTGTTCAAACACAGGGTCAGCATCGGCGATCTTTCCGGGAACATTTTCACAGGCTTGAGTCTCGAGCATTTCGAAGTTTCGGATATGCCGTCTCAACCAGCAAGCGCTATCGCGCCCCCTGATCGGTCACTCGATCGCCCGATTATCTCGGCGCGGGAGATGCTGGTGAAATACAATCTGTGGCGAATGCTGCGCGGCAAGCTCTTCATAACCAAACTCCGTTTTATTTACCCCGAATTCAATATCCGCATGAATCCCGATGGGCGACTCAATATAACCGAACTTATAACCGACCTTATACCGGAATCTGATGCCGCGTCAGACGCGGAATTCCCGCTCCAATTCGGAATCGCGAACATTGAATTTGCCGGTGGAAGCGTGCGCTATGAGGATGGCGGGCGTGATCTCAAGATTGCCGTTAGCGGGATTCATAGTCTTGTTGAAGGCCCGTTGGATCGATGGGAACATACGGGGCTCCTGGCTATGCGAGACGGAAGCATTGAGCTAAACGACGCGGAGACGAAGATCGACGAGTTCGAGACGCAATTCGAGTTGCTCGCGGACGCGGGTGAGTTGAAGAAGATGCACCTGGCGACCGGCAATTCGCGCGTGACGGTTGCCGGTAAAGTTCGAGATTTTGCGAAGCCCTCGCGCTATCTGGAAACGAAAGTAAATCTGGATATCGATTTGCGCGACTTCCGAAATCTCCTCCCCGAGCGATTTGAAGTCGCCGGGAATGCTCGGCTTAATCTTGAAGCGAAGGGGGCATTCCCGGACTTTGCGGGGGACATGCGCCTAGAGTTGCGCGCGGCTGCCTTCAACAAGTTCCGGTTGGGTGAGCTCGCCCTTAATGCCGAATTCAGCCGGAAGGCGCTTAAGTTGACCGAAGTTACCGGGACGTTCGCATCCGGCAAACTCACCGCCGGTTTGGAGGCGAGTTTCGGCGGCTTGGCAGATAGTCTTTTCGCTCTCGTGTCCGGTTCCGGGGTAACGCCGCCGCACGCCCCGGCACCAAGCGGGGAAATCGGCGATTTGATAACCTCCAATCCATCCGAAGACAATCCGCAAACGCCGTTTTCCTACGATGGTTGGGTCAAGCTAGAGGGCGCCAACGTTGAGGAAATTCTCCCTGTGATTATCGACCTGCCCGACGACTTTCTCACCGTGACCGGAGTCCTTGAGGGTGATGTTCACATCGGCGGCTCCATTCCAATAGATCAACAAGCGTCGTTGCAAGACAAAGAGAATCTGAAAGCGGCGCTCGCCGATTCTTTGAACCTGACAGGCAGTTTCACAATCGACGAAGCCGCCATGAACGATGTCCGCATACGAATGTCGGAAGCCCGTTTCCAGTTATCCGAAAATCATCTTCAAGTTGCCGCCAACCTTGACGAAGCCACAATTCAGATAGACGGCGCGGCCGGATTGAAAGAGCCCTTGAATCTTGATCTGGCGATTCAACACATTGATGCCGACAAATTGACAACAATCTTGCGGGTGCCCGATCTCGGCGGTGAAGGCGCGCTGCACGGAAAGATTGCAGCGGACATCCCGCTGTCCGGATATCTGAAGATCCCCGAAGCCCGCCTTTTTGATGTGCCAATCGGCGTGTTGAGGGCGGACTTTCGTTATCGGGATGGGCGTGTAACCCTTCAACCCGTCCGCCTCACCAAAGGGGAGAGCGCGCTGACCTTGACCGGCGTTGCCCACATTGAGGGCGAGATTCCCGTTCAATTCCGCGTCAGTGCCCAACCCCTCCAAATTGCGGATTATGTGAGGTTGCTGGCTGGCGCCGACTATCCGATTGAGGGCGTTGTCACCGGCAATCTCATCCTTGACGGGACACTAAACGCGCTGGATGGCCGCGGCAGGCTGAACGTCTCGAATGTAAGAGCCTGGGAGTTGGCGCTTGACCCGCTAATTCTACCGTTAAACATTGAAGACTATGTCGTTCGTATATCTGATTTCGAGGTACTGGCGCGAGAGCAACGCGGTATCCTCAATTTCCAAATCGATCCTGCGCTCGACTATCAACTCGAGTTTCAGAGTGATCCGATGCGATTGAAGGAACTAGCGATTGCGCGAGGCATACCGGATTTTCTGTTGGACGCCGACCTTGTCGTGAACGCGACCGGCGAAGGCAACGCCGCCGATCCGCGAGTTGATGTCAGCTTCAATTTTTCCGACATCACGTACGACAATCACATCATAATCCCCGAAGGGGTTGGCAATCGTCATACCCCCGAGGTTCGAATAAGCGGCGTGTTCAGTGAGGATGCGCTTCGATTTGAAGGCACCGGTTTTGAGGGAAGCAGCCAGATACGCGGCATTCTGGAATCGACTGCCGGCAATCCCTATCAACTCTTTATGCGTAGCAACGAGCTAAATATCAGCCCGATACTGGCGCTATTTCACAACTCGTTTGAAAAGATGCCGGCGACAGCTACGGGGACATTGCAACTCGGCGGGACACTGGCAGATTTGACGCAGTTCACGCTCGACACGAGAATCAGTATCCTGACGCTTGAAGTAAACGGCGTGCCGTTGACAAATGCGGCTCCTGTCAGGTTCGGCTTCAGCGAGGACACCTGGACAGTCGATTCATTTTCGCTTGCCGGCGCGGATGCGAAAACCGCCGACGCCGCTTTCGTAAATTGCCGCTTAACGCTTCGCGATGAGTTGATTGATTTCGTCGCCGAATCCAGAAACTTCCGACTTGAACCTTTATGCGCGGCGCTAAACCTGCCCGCGAACTTGACTGGGCGCGGCAGCTACAAACTTGTCGGCGCCGGAACGCTATCGGAGCCCGAAATCACTCTTGATTGGGCGATTCCCGAACTCGCGATTCAAACGCCCATCGCTCCGATTCGCGTGAATGAGGCATCGGGCAGACTTGCCTATGCCAATCAAACACTGACAGTCGAACCTCTCAATTTTCTCCTGATGGACGTTCCGGTAAATATCAAGGGCGCTGTCGCGGTGGAACCCGCCGCTCTCCAATCCTCAACCTTGGACCTCCGATTAGCTATCGACAATTTTGATTTGGCTTCCATAAAATCAGGCGCCCTATTTAGAGAGAACGCGTATCAACAGTTTCCGATTCGGCTTTCCCCGCAAGGGCATCTAAGCTGCGACGCGCATCTAACCGGAACATTCACCGATCAAAGCGTCAATGCATCAATTGGCGTCACCGACGCCAAAGCCGAAGTTCTTGATCTGCCGGCTCCTTTTAAAAACATCAACTTTGAGGTACGCATAATCGGCGGAGACGGGACATCCGAAAACCTGCTGACTATCTCTACGGAGGGCGCTGGATGGCAAATTGGAGAGGGAAGTTATCAGGCGAACGCGAGTTGGCGCCTGCCCCGAACACAGACGCAAACGAAGGGAGATCATCGCTCCTCACTCCTCGATCTGCTTGCCTCCATCGCGGAAGGAAAATCTGGTGAAACGCCAATCGGCTACCCAGAACCCGCCTACCAACCCTCTTTTGAACTTCAGTTAGATGGCAAAGGCATAAACCTAACCGATTTCACGGGCAGATCGGTCAAGGGACAAGAATCACTATCAATCAGTCTACAAGGTAGTGAGGAGGATCGCCGACCGCCCTCGCGTAACGCTCCGTTAATCGGCAATGAACAGATTGCGGATTATCTGTTCAACGAAAAGATTACGCGCGCCGCTGTTGACAGCCGACTCGAGCTTGAAGGGGACGGATACAGTCTTCGTCAAATCAAAGCCGAACTTACCTGCGATAATCTACGCGTGGATCTACGCGACCGCCGCATGCTGAATGTCGCGCCGATCCGCGCCGCATTAGCCGATGGCAAGTTTCAGATTGATTCGCTTCAAGTGGGATCGCCTGCCAGCGGAGGAAATGACATCAATCGAAAAAACGGCAATTCGGTTACAAACAGTCAAGCTGACAATCGACCATCATCCGCCATCGCCACTTGGGTTGACATTAAGGGTTGGATCGACCTTGACGGAGATCTTGATTTTGACGTGGGGTTATCCGATTTTCCGTTCGGCGCCCTGTTGCCCGGTATGACGCTGCCGCTTTTCAACACCACTGTCGGCGTTGAGGCGTATCTGTCAGGCGCGATTCGTTTAGGCGGGAATGTCGCCACTCCGACCATCACGGCGGAGTGGGAGGCGCGCGGCAGCATCGGCGATCCGCTCTTGCCCCATTTTCTGGAGTTCTTGGATACCGGACGCGTGGAGTATCGCGAGCGTATATTCACGATTCATCAGACCGAATTGAGCGGTTACGGAAACCGTCTGAGCATACAGGGCGACATACCGATCGATTTGCGCCTTCAACCTCATGATCTGAAAGACCGATTCCTTGACCGGCCGGTTCATCTCGACATACGAAGCCGAGAAGCCGATCTCAGCTTTCTCTCCCGGTTTCAGCCGCAGCTTGAAACTGTCGGAGGGATAGCTGACGTGAACCTTACCATACAAGGCACAACTGCCGCGCCGCGTTTATACGGCGCCGCCTCCCTCCAAAACGGGATGCTCAAATTCGCCAACTTTGATACACCGATTTCCGATGCGCGGATTGAGTTGCGAGCGCAACACGGCGAACTCCGCGTCCCGGAGTTCCGTTTTCAGATCGGCGAAGGAAGTTACGCGCTGGACGTTCATTGCGACATGGATGGCTTTTTTCCGAGAACCGTTGAGGTCCGGAGTTTTCACGCCCGACAAGCGCAAATCAACGACTTTGCCCGAAACCTGCTGCCGCCAAAAATTGCCGCCAATCTGACAGGATATATGACTGCCGAGGCGCGCCTAATCGTTCCGACAGACCGTTTTGTCGCTCCGGGCGAGACCGCGTGGTTTCCCAAAATAGTGTCGCCGTTAACACTGCACAATCTCGCCAGTCACTCAAAGGGAGGTTTCAAGGTTGATGAGATTGCGATCAATGCCCTTGACTACGAAATACAAACGCTTGGTCCCATTGAGCTCCTTATGGCAGACGGACAATTGAGTGTAGTCGATGGATTCGCGTTGCAAGACCGGCGCCTTGGCATCAGCGAGGAGGAACGATTCAGCGTGGCGGTAGCGCGCAGCAAGTGGTCAACCTCCGGCAACGATGCCGCGGTGACAGAGCGCGGCGCGCCGAACACGAGTCACTATCTGCTTGACGCGAGTCTGAGCAACCTGGATCTTGCGTTTGTCTCCGATATTCTTCCCGACGGATACGCCGTTGATGGAGCGCTGAATTCGGAATTGCGCCTGCGCGGCACAGGCGAAAACCCCGAACTCACCTGCGACTGGAGCGCCTCCAACCTTTCAATCAACCGCGCCGACGTAGATGAGTGCGGCGGTACGGTTGCCTATCGGAACGGACAACTGTATATTGAAGAACCCGTGCGTTTCGTCATTGGATCCAACCGTGCGGAATTCACCGGATCAATGCCTTTCGATTTATCTCTTGACAGGTTGCATGCGGCGCTGCCGCGAGCCGACTCCGAAGCGCCAGTCAATGCCATCGAAGGCAGATTGGATGTATTCATTGAGGATTTGGAATTTCTGCCCCTTATCCAGCGGCAAGTCGGGTTTGCCGAAGGATTGGGAAGCGTCAATGTAACCATTGGCGGGCAGATTGACGCTCCTCAACTCAAAGGCGTCGCCAATCTCGCTGATCTGGCGTTCAATATACCCGATGCGAATATCAGCGTCAAGAACACCAATGTCACCGTGGATTTTACCGACAAAGGATTTGAAATTCAACGCTGGGAAGGGGTTCTGAATGGGGGAGCCTACCGCGCCGATGGTAGCGGGCTGTCGGATTGGCACCGCCTCGGATACCTTGACCTCACGGCTACACTGGAAAAGGGCGCCGTCTTTGAAGATTACGGACTCTATCGCGTCAAATGCGGAGACGTTAACTTAACCATGAAAGGCCCGGTTGGCTATGGCTATGGGGACGTGATCGGCGATTTAATCCCCGGCGAGGGGAGCTCTGTCGATCATTCCGATGCTGTCGAAGCGCTGCCGCCTATTCAAGGCGCCGTTCACATAATAGAAGGCGCCTACGAACGGCATTTGCAGCAGCTCGTTAATGAGTGGCGTAACCAAGGCGCACGAATCCAGTTCGAAGCCTGGTCCGATTACCCAATCATGCGGGACCTAAGGTTCGATCTCCAGATCCTGGCGCCCAATGATTTCTGGGTAATATCCAATTTGGGCGAACTCAAGATCGAAGTGTCAATAGTCGGAAAACTTACCGGACGGATACAGAAGCCGTCGTTCGACGGACGAGTCGATTTGCGCCCGACAAGCGAGTTCACGCTTGAAGGCATTCGATATCCGTTTAAAATTGAGGACGGCTCCTATGTCGAAAACACGAATCCACTCGAATTTAATCCCCTCTACGAAATCTATGCCAAAACCGTGGATCCGGTGAAGCGCGTTCAGGTCATTGCAACCGATGGCGAGACGCATACGAGGGACGTGCAGATTTCCGTGCATCTAAGCGGCTACCTCAAACAACAAGAGCAGAAGCATCGACCTCAATTTTACGCCGATGTGCTGCGCGCCGGCGCGGGCGAAGAGTACGATTTGAGCCAAGCGCAGATTATCTCCATTCTCACAACCGGCGACGTTACCGCGCTTGAACGCTCGCCGATCGGCGCATCCCTGCCATTTCTGCTTAGCCCGTCACAACGATATTTCGGAAACCGATTGGCAGAACTCATCGGCGTTCACGAAGCCCGCGTAGATCTCGGCGCCGCGGGTTTGGAGAAGCCGCGATTCCTTCTCTCGAGGGAAATTTTTGAGCGCCTTCTCATTACGTACTCCTCAACCTTCCAAATCCACGCCGAACCGCGCATCGAAGTGGAATATCAGATTAAGCGGGGAATCTCCGTGACGGGAGAACGCAGTGAGCAGGGAAAATATGGAATTGATTTGAAGTTGGAACAACGGTTTTAGACATCCCCATCCCGGTAGGCGCTGTTTTCAACTGCGCCGTTGTAAAGATCATCCGCGCGGATCGCGGGTGCGTAGAACTCCTTCATGTGGAGGCTATTCTACGACTCCGTAGGCGCGGATCGCGAGTGCGATAGAGCGCCCCCATGTGGAGAATGTTCTGCGACTCCGTAGGCGCGGATCGCGATGCGATAGGGCGCCCCCATGTGGAAAATGTTCTACGACACCGTAGGCGCGGATCGCGATGCGATAGGGCGCCCCCATGTTGAGAATGTTCTGCGACTCCGTAGGCGGGGATCGCGAGTGCGTAGAGCTCCTCCATGTGGAGGCTGTTCTACGACTCCGTAGGCGGGGATCGCGAGTGCGATAGAGCTCCCCCATGTGAAGAATGTTCTGCGACTCCGTAGGCGGGGCATCTTGCCCCGCTGTGATGGCACTGGAAAACACTACCGACTTTTTTACGCGTCAACCAAAAAGACCAGATGGTTAAAATCTCCCCAACTCCCCTTCAACGCGTGATTGACGCCGTCCGTCGTGTCGATCAAATGTACAACGTCGAGCTCAGATGGTGGCGATTTGATATTCATCTTCGTAGATGATCTTGCCCGGAACGGTCTCGCTATATTCGACCTCTATTTTCCCGCCGTTTCCCTCAATGATTGATTTTATCCGCTCAATTTTTTCTAACATCTCGGAGGTCGTTTCTCGCTTGAACCACGTAACGGCTTTCCGAGGGGTGGCTTTCTCGTAGAATGGGGGATTGGGCAAATTGTCCTCGAACCAGTTCTCGATCTGCTGAATCTCTTCTATCTCCCGCGGGGCGAGGCATCCTTTTTGTTTTATATGCCACGCGACAGCGAAGATACCGCCGGGTTTGCCGGTTTTACCGCTGTTTCTGGTTCCTTGATAGCGGATGTACATGTTGTTATACTCCACGCTGTTATATTGCGCGCTGTCAGAAATTGCGTGTTTTGTAGAAGCGATCTCCAAGTCGCGACCTGCGTTCCCTGTAGGATCAAGCAGTGGATAGCGAGTAGGATTTGCTATCGCATTCATTATCCATTCGCTTGATCGATAGAAATCCCCAATGTCAAGCGTTACTTGAAAGACAGTATAGCACGCTCGGACTCAAGATGCAAGAGGCAGCGCCAATGGGGCAGCATTGAGATTAAGTTAAGAAAATTTTCGCATTATTTGTCTTATTTCCCGTTGTAAATCTTCAAGCCGGTGGGGCAAACACGAAGACGAGTGTAACATTTAGATTTTGAATTAGTATCAATCTACGTTCCTTCCATCCTTCCGTTCACAACTCCGTTTCATCGCATTACCCAGCATTATCACCCAAATATCAGGCGCGTTTCCCCTGGCGTGCGGCTGTGCGGCGCTTGTGATTCAAGGCGCTTTGTGATACAATGGGAATCGGGTAGTCCCAAATCGGAGATCCCTCCTACTGCATTGTCGGGATCGGGAGATCGCTCATACAGGATATCGTGATTTTATGAACTACATTTTGACTTGTCACCCATCACTGATTGCCTGCCGCTGCGTCCTTCTGTGCGCGCTTCTCTTGGCGCGCCTGCCGTACGTCGCGAGCGCCTCTGACCACGACAGCAATCTCCGGATCGCCGGCATCAAGTTCTTCATTGACGGAAAACAACTCGGAGAGTCACCGCGCTTGAGACATTTGCGGGAGGCTTTCGAGATACGGACCGGCGATCCGTTCTCTCCTTACGCCGTCAGCAGAGGCATCAAGAAAATCTACGCGATGGGGAAGTTTTCCCAAATTGATGTCATTAAGCGGCATGTCTTCGGCGGAATCTCCCTGAAAATCCAGCTAACCGAAAAGATCGTCATTAAACAGATTAAGTTTATCGGAGTTCACGTCGACGAGAAGATGATTCGCCGCGTCATGAAGTCCCGCGAAGGCGGTGAATACATTGAGGAAGTGGCGCAACAAGACAGAGGACATATACAAGACCTCTACCAAGACGAGGGCTATTGGGGAGTTCAAGTCCGTTTCACGCCTCCCACAGCTTCAATGCTCGGTCAGCCAGTCACGCTAACGTATGTCGTCAAGGAAGGGAATCGATCGGTAATTCGCGAAGTGCAGTTCAACGGAAACGCTTCGATGCCTCATGAACGGTTGGAACGAGTGGTAAAAAGCAAAACCGGAAAACCGTACAACAAGCAGTTGGTCGAGCGCGACAGCCGGAACTTGATAGCGCTCTATCGGCAAGAAGGATTCTTGAGCGTTCGCGTTCATCCGGCGCTACGCTTGGAAGCTGCCGAGCTATCCCTCACTTTCAATATCACTGAAGGCAAGAAGGTCACCGTAAAGGGTATTGATGACGACGAACTGCTTGAACGCATGAGCCTGTTCAAACAGGATGGTTACTCCCAAGCAATTCTTGAAGGCAACCGAGCGCAGATCCGGCAGTTCTACCGTCAGAAAGGGTACCACGACCCCAGAGTTGCCTATCGCATCGAGAAAGATACGAAACATGAGATAATCATCCGGTTCGACATTGATTTGGGTTTGGCGCCGCGAATTGGTAAAATCACTTTCGAAGGGAACAACGAATTCCAAAGCGCGACGCTACTAAATGCGATGAAGACAAAGCCCCGCAGCCGGTGGGCGCTCCCCGGTCTGAGATGGCTATTTTCCAAGGGCATATTCGATTATGTTGTATTTTACAACGATCTTCGCGCCCTTGCGCTTCTCCATCGAAAGGCGGGATATCCCGATGTGCAGGTGCGTGAGCGAAAAGAGATTGACGAGAAGAACCGGCTCAACCTGCACATCGTCATCAACGAGGGCGCGCAGCAGGTCATCAGGCGGGTTACGGTGGAAGGAAATCGCGTGTTCACAACAGAAGAACTGACATCCCGACTTGATGCCAAACCGGGTGAGCCTTACAGCAAAGAGGGCATCATCATTGATGACCGCTACAAGTTGCTGTCGCTTTACGATCAAAAAGGATACATATACGCCGGTATAAAGCCGGAATATAACGCGCATCTGTTCCAGATTAAACTGGAGCGCCGCGACATCTTGGACAACCTTGAGAGTCAAATTGCGAGACAATCTCCCGCACGCGCGCCGGACGACTTCCGCGAATTGTTTGACAACGAATCAACTGGCGAACAGACAATCGACGCGCCGATCCCGCCTTTATCCTCGAATGTTTACCTCGAAAAACGGGCTGACGCGTGGCTGATGACCGACCGTGACGCCGGGCGCGACTACCTCATCGAAATAGACGGGAACACACTCGACATCTACGAGATGGGGCTGCTCAGATACAACATTACCGAAGGCAAGAGAGCTACGTTTGGCGAGTTTACCTTTCCCGGCAAATTGGTAGCCGATAATCGTCCACCACCATCGAAAGGAGAAGGTGCATCGGAAGTTGGCGAGGGAGCTCTATCAAACTCGTCGTCCACTCCCGTAGTCTCTAATCTGTCAAATGGCGCCGCTACCGGAATCAAAGAGCATGTGCTCCGACGCGAATTTGAAAGCCTGGGTTTGCGCGAAGGCGCCGTGTTTAATCCGGACAAGCTGCGCGAAGCGCAACAACGCTTGGCCAGACTGGGCATTTTCCGGCGCGTCGCCATAGACACGCCGGAAAGGCTTGAGGGTAAAGAGGCGCTTGACGTCAACGTGCACACCGAACTTAGGCGGCCGGGTTCTATCAGCGTGCGAGGCGGCTACAGTCCATCCGAAGGCATTCGAGGCACCCTCGCCGTGCTTCACAACAATCTGTACAAACGGAACATGAGGGCGGGCGCGAAGTTTAGCGCCGGTACGCGAGGAAACCTATACGAAATTACCCTTATCGAGCCTTGGCTCATTGGCCCCACCATAGGAACTTTGCGGATATTCGAGGACAATTTGGAGGAACAAGACGATACGCGCGCGCGAGGAGCTACCGCGAATTTGGCTAGACGCCTTAGTCTATACAGTAATGTCGCCGTGCAGTACAAATACCAGGAGTTGCGGCAGCGAATCCTGTCCGTGCGAGAATCTGAATCCCCAGCGCAAGCAACACCGACGGAAAGATATACGACCGTTAGCAGTTTGGGGCTGTCATTTCACCGCGACAACCGCGAACCGTTTTTGAACCCCAAAAGCGGTTGGTTAAATGAAATCGCTGTAGAGTACGCCGGCGGCTTTATCGGAGGAAAAACCAGTTTCTTCAAACTCACCGGGGATAACCGATTCTACTCGCGGATTGGGGACATGGCTCTTGTCAATGCGCTGCGTCTCGGTTATGCAAGAGGATTGCGATCGAACCGCGAAAGCGACATTGTCTCCTTCGAGCGATTCCGGGCGGGCGGGTCGACGACGGTTAGAGGCTACAAAGACCGATCCTTGGGCCCCCTTGATGATGAATTGTCCAACACCCATCGAGGCGATGTGCTGTTCATCTACAACGTCGAGTTGCGGTTTCCTCTATACAAACTGCTCGGCGGCGCGCTGTTCTTCGACACCGGAAATGTTTGGGATAACCTCGCGGCGATCAATACCGATCCGTTGCATTCTGCCGTTGGTGTAGGGGTGCGGGTCGACACGCCGTTGGGCCCTCTGCGTTTCGATTACGGTTTCCCCTTGGTCGGCGAGGAGTCGCCGCAGATTAACCTTGGGTTGGGGCAGGCGTTTTGAGGGTGAGAAAGTAATACGTAATATATACTTCACGCTGTTAGAAATTGCGCTCTCGATAGGATCAAACGAGTGGATAGCGAGTAGGATTTTCTATCGATCAACTGACTGAATAAGGAAGGATCAAGCGAGTGGATAACGAGTGCGATAGCAAATCCTGATAGCAAATCCTACTCATTGTTCATTCGCTTGATCGATAGAAATCCTCGCGGTTTCCAACAGCGCCTACCGCCAGACGCTTGAAAACACGCAGTTTTCAGCCGCGTGAAGTATAAGTGGAACAGTCAAGTGGTGAAATTCAACATTGTCACTAAAACAAAATCGGCAACGCATGTAAATTCACGACGCGTCAATACGGTGCGAAATCATGGAAATACCCTTGCTGTATGACATTTGCACGATATTCGGCTTATCCATAGGCGTTCTTCTGGTCTGTCATAGACTGCGTGTGCCATCAATTGTCGGCTTTCTCGTGACAGGGCTGATTGCGGGGCCCCACGGATTGGCGCTGATTTCGGCCGACGGCGAAGTGGAGATTTTAGCCGAGGTCGGCGTTATCCTGCTGCTCTTCACTATCGGGATTGAGTTTTCGCTGAAGAATCTGCTTCAAATTAAGCGATCAGTTCTTGTGGGCGGATTGTTACAAGTCGGATTGACGCTGTTGGCAGCGTTTGTCATTGCCCGTCAGATCGGGATGGCGACTAACCACTCAATTTTTGTCGGTTGCCTCGCCGCGGTTAGCAGCACCGCGATTGTGATGAAACTGCTTCAAGAGCGCGACGAAACGCGAACGCCGCACGGGCGCACAGCATTGGCAATCCTTATTTTTCAAGACATTGCCATCGTGCCGATGATGCTGATTACGCCAATCCTTGCCGAGCAGTCGAGCGACATGAGCAGTGCCGTCATTTTGCTGCTGGTGAAAGGCGCGGCGATGATTGGCGTGGTGTTTGTCGGCGCGAGATATTTTGTTCCGCTAGTTCTATCACAAATTCTTCGCACTCGCAGTCGAGAGATCTTCTTATTGAGCGTGTTCGCCATCTGTCTGGGAGTCGTTTGGTTGACATCGCGTTTCGGCGTGTCTTTGGCGCTGGGCGCTTTCCTCGCCGGACTAATCGTTTCCGAATCGGAGTCGAGCCACGACGCGCTTGGTCACATCACACCGTTTCGAGATGTATTCACCAGTTTCTTCTTTGTCTCGGTTGGAATGTTGTTTGATATTCACGTTCTGTTTCAGAGCCCTCTGCTAATTGCCGTACTGACGATTGGTGTTCTCGCTGCGAAGAGCGTCATTGCGGGAGGAGTGACGTGGATTCTCGGATACCCGTTACGTGCGGCGATTCTGGTAGGTCTGACACTGAGTCAAGTGGGGGAATTTTCGTTTATTCTGTCGAAAACGGGCATTGAACACGGCTTGCTCAGCGACGAGAGTTTTAGACTTTTTCTGTCGGTTTCCGTTGTTACGATGGCTGCCACGCCGTTTATCATCTCGGGCGCTCCCGGCGTCGCCAAGGCGGCATTACGAATGCCTCTGCCGGATCGAATCGTAATGGGATTGCGGCAGATTGCTCAAACGCCGCACCGCGAACAGAAGAATCACATCGTCATCGTCGGCTTCGGTCTGAACGGCAGAAACGTCGCCAGGGCGGCGCGCGCCGCGGACATTCCTTATACCGTCATCGAGATGGATCCGGAAATCGTCCGTACGGCGCGTGCGGACGGTGAACCGATATTCTATGGGGATGCAGTTCACGAAGCTGTGCTCCATCATGTGAACATCAAATCGGCGCGAGTTGTGGTGGTGGCAATTTCCGATGACGCCGCGGCGCGGCGCATCGTAGCCACCGCGCATGCGCTGAATCCGGCCACTCACATCGTGGTTAGAACGCGCCATGTCGCCGAGGTAGAACCGCTGTATCAAGTCGGAGCAAACGAGGTGATTCCGGAGGAATTCGAAACTTCGATCGAGATCTTTACGCGGGTGTTGATGGAATACCTTTTGCCACACGATGAGATTGAACGGTTCATCGCCGAGGCTCGCGCCGACGGCTATAAAATGTTCCGCGGCCTGCCAAAGAGGTCGCGAGCCGCGCCCGATTGGACTATGCATCACCCCGATTTAGAGGTTTCGGTTTTACGCGTCGATGAAAAATCGCCATTTGTTGAAAAAACCTTGGCGGAAATCAAGTTGCGAGAGACATACGAAGTGACGGTCGTGGCAGTCCTGCGGGACGGACAGATTTCGCCGAATCCTCGGGGTGATTTGCGATTTGAGAGAGAGGATGAAGTCTACCTGCTCGGTATGCCCGAGAGAATCGCACTAGTCGCGGATCTGTTTGAAATTCCGCCATACCATACGCAAACACAAATACACGAGGAGCGTCTACCGTGACACGGAAGAAAAATGGAACAAACTGTTGACCTACTCGGACGTTGTGATGCCAAAATGGCACGTTTGCGCCATATTTGCCTGCCGAACTTCAGTAGACGGTGGTGCCGGGCAACATGTTGTCGCGATTCGGGAAACGCTTCTACGGTTTAGTTGCTGGGAGCGGGTTACGGCACACGGAGTGTGCTTACTACTTTAATCAGTTGCTAGGAACGAGTTACGGCACACGGAGTGTGCCTACTACTTTAAAGCGATTCGGTTTTGGCATGTGATTTGCACTTAGAGGGGCAGTTGCAGGATTTACACCAAACAATTAACCGCATACCTTTAAGGAGGAAATCACAATGACTAGATTGACACCCTGGAGACCACTTCAAGATATCTTCTCGACACGACGAGAGATTGATCGAATTTTCGATAACTTCTTTCACAACCAAAGTTCGGCGCGACCGTCGCCCGATAGCGCCTGGGCGCCGCCGGTCGATGTCGTGGATTCCGATGATCGCGTTGAGTTCCACGCCGAAGTGCCCGGCCTGTCCGAGGACGACGTGAAAGTGTCGATTACCGATGACGTACTGACCATCACGGGAGAGAAGAAAACGAAGTCGGAAGACACAAAGAGCGGCTATCACCTGTCGGAGCGAAGTTACGGACAGTTCCGGCGTTCGTTTACGCTTCCCGGAAATCTTGCCGCCGAGGATATTTCCGCCTCGTGCAGGAACGGCGTGCTCTCGATCGCGGTACCGAAGGTCAAGAAAGAACAGCCGAGAGAGATCCCGATTAAAGGTGAGAATTAATCACATTTCTCGCGAGTCGCCAAAGCGCTCTGCCTACTACGGCGGGGCGCTTTTTTATTGCAACCGAAAGTTTCGAATGCCAACACCGGAACCCTCAGGATTGAGACGAACGCCTCTTCAGCCGACCGACGCGGCTATAATCCTAAGGTCGCCATCTGGAGCCGGATTTTATCGGGAGCGTTCAGTTTTTGTGCCGCCAATGACAATTAGGAACACGCTATCTTCGTTAGCGCAAACAGAATGGAGGACATCGCCGGTGAAAACAACTGCGTCGCCATTCTCAAGCGTTATCTCTTCAACTTTCGTCGTAAACGTGATATTTCCGTCAAGACAGGTGACCGCTGCAGCGGCAGGCGCCGGATGTTCACTCAGTGAAAATCCGGCTTTAAGCACGGTTAATACGACTGTTAGCTCAACGCCATGCGCCAGTGTTAGCGAGGCTCGCCCCGCGGTGTTTAATGTCGCTTCTTCCATGAGGTTTTCAGCCATTGACAGAAGCGGAAATCCCTGAGTCAGTGATGCGTTCAGGTCTGCCGGTCGATAGGGTCGTTCGAACGACGCGTTCATTGTTGTTCCTCCAAGTGTTTGATTTTAGCATACTTTAGTATTGGGGTTTACGGTGATTTTCAGATAATATGCTGCAAGAACCTTAGACGCTTGCAGCGCTGAAGCCCGGACGCGACGATAGTGAAGGGCGCGAGCGGATCTGAACGAGGAATGGCGGGCGGCGACTACCCTACGCAGGCATTCTATCGCAACCGGAAGATTAAGAACGGCGCAGAAACACATCGATTCGCAGGGGTTGGGTCTCCCAATCCGTTGTTCTCATACTATACCTTTTAATATCACATTAAAGTTCGGGCGAGGGGACCTCGCCCCTACGATTGGACACACACTTCACGTAAATGTCAACAGAACCTAGTCGATGGAGATGCGCTCGCTTGAATGCACGAACAACACGTCGTTGGCGGCTTCATAATTCTGAAAGGATTGAGTCGCCTTGTCCGGTTCAAGATCGTCCAAAGTCAAGCCGGCGAGAACCAGGTCCGCCTGAGAAGAGTACTGCGCCACCTCCTTCTCCAGCGCCTCGCGACTGTCGCATGTCACGAATGTTACGTTCTGTCTGGAGATGGGAAGCCGCCCCTCCTTCATGAATTTCGCCAGCCTGTCCTCTTCGCTACCGGAGTGCCCCTGGTCAAAACACCCGAACAGTTGGATGTCCGCGCGTTTCCATTCCGGATGGCCCATGAGGATATAGGCGAACATCAACATCATCGGCGCGTTCGACAAATTATCTTCGGTCACCCAAACATGAATCGCCGACCGGTAGCCGAAGCGGTAATTGGTCGATCGCAAGACGAGTACGTTGAACATCATATTGGCGGCAAGAAGCGCGCCTTGGCTAACCTCCTTTATCTCGTCGGGGTTTTCCTCGTCAAACTCGAGCAAAACACAATTGTTCGGCAAGCCGGAAATCCCCGGAATCTGCAGGCATTGCGCCATCGCTTGTTCGTAAGACGGGCTTACCAGAGAGTCCACAAATATCCCCGCTCGACTCAACTCGCTGCGTTGAACCAAGCTGTCCACGCGGATGCGCGCCTCAATCTCGTCGAGATAGGAATAATTACCTTGAAACAGCTGGATGAAATGACCGAATCCGTGCCGATGGCAGATCCAACGAAGCAGATCGAATTGCCCGAGCCGACGTTCGCCGTAGCGCGTCACCGCCACGATCGACGGACGCCAGCCGCCATCGGACAGATTGGATCGGCTCTTTTGCAGGATAATCTGAAGCCGCCTTGTTAGTTGAAACATGGAGCCTTGGAAGATCGCGCTCAAACCCCGCTGCCCTTGGCGGTTTCGACGAAGGCCAAGGTAAATCGCCACCATTAGAAAGATTGAGATGGCGGCGTAGAGCACGCTCATCTGAATCATCATTATGCCGCACATTATGGCGCCCGCCAGCGACAGGTACCAACGCGATTGAAACGTCGGGCGGTAGGATGGATTCGCGGCAAAATACTCAAGGAACGAAACAACGCACAGCGCGCCGTAAGTTACCATGAAGAACATGCTTAGGACATGCGCGATAAAGTCAAGTTTTCCAATGGAAACGAATACCATCGCAATTAAGCCCGACACACAGGTGGCGTAGACCGGCTCCTGCGAATCGCCCCTCCCCTTCTCCAGCAGACGGTTCAGCCTCGGGTTCGGCATCACATCGTCTCGGGCGAGCGCTTGCAGCGTCCTCGGAGCCACCAAAAGGGAGCCGAGCGCCGAGGAGAGCGCGGCGGCGCCCAATCCGATGTATATGGCGGGCCCCCAAACCGCTATCTCGACCATGATGAATTGATTTGCGTCAAGCGCCTCCGGCGTGGCGCTCGTCGCGAGTTTTATGGCTACAAGCACATATATCACCATGCCGGCAACGGTCGCGCCGATTGTACCGAGCGGTATGCTGCGACGCGGGTTCTTCAAATCGCCGGACAAACCGAGTCCGGCTATCATGCCCGTAAACGCCGGGAAACAGGTGGCGAAAACCCTGCCAAAACTGTCGCTAACCTCGATACTCGCCGTGATGTTCAGTCCCTCCGGACGAATCGATTCACTGCCCTCGCCGAGCAGGAAAAGAGTTATCGACGTTGCCAAGATGGCGGCGACAGCCCAGAGCGCGCGAACGCCCAAGTCTGCCCCTCTTGTCAACATTAAGATAATTAACAGAAGCGTACAGGGACGGCTAAAGCGGCGGGGATTAAGATCCAACTCGTAAGTTGCCGACAGCCATTCATAGACCGGCACAAAGGCTTCGGCGAACGCGACCATATAGAAGGCTACCGAGATAGCTTGAGAAAGGTATAGCGCGATGCCGATTGATCCGCCGATACTTGTGCCGAAGGATCTGCTCAAAATGTAATACGCGCCGCCGCCTGCCACTCGGCGATTGGTCGCGATCTCGGAAACCGCCAGAACGGTCGGAATCGTCACAAGATGTCCCAGCAGGATTATCATGAGACTGCCCCAAAGCCCGACGTTTGCGACAGCGTAACCGAACCGCAAAAACAGGATTGCCCCCAATATTGTGCTGACGGATGCGAGAAAGACCGGAGCCGTTCCAAAGCCGTGTCCCGATTGGGCAGACGCGCCGCGCCGGCCGGGACGAGAATGTCTGCCGGGTTTTGAAAACATAGATTAAATAGTCCTTTCGATGTACCGCGTTTTTGTAACTGTTTAGCTCATCAATCTGGATTGCCGCTATCTATCGAAAACTATAGGAATTACGCAGTTGGACACGCAAAACTTTGTAGCGCCGCGATTCATCGCTTCGTAGTTTGGCGATTTATCGCCTCCGGATACCATTTCCAACGCCCGATGAATTGCTCCCAACACCCGATAAATCGGGCAACTACAGTCACTCCTATCGGCATTCATCGGGACGCTACCGAATCCGATGAGGATACACTATAACACTTCTGAATCAGAATTTCAACGATTAGGGCGCGGGCGATTCGGTTTTTGCGCGGCGAGCGCCGCGCCTCCCATTTCATCAAGTCTCCTCCGACCCGGTAATTTTGCCCGGAAAAATCATTTGACAATCCACGATTAAAGCATGTATAATTCTCCCCTATGTATGCTGGCGTGGCTCAATGGTAGAGCAGGTGATTTGTAATCACCAGGTTGGAGGTTCGATTCCTCTCGCCAGCTCCACACCCGATGCACACGGGGAGGTACTCAAGCGGTCAACGAGGGCAGACTGTAAATCTGTTGGCTATAGCCTACGGAGGTTCGAATCCTTCCCTCCCCATCCTTTCCTCCATTTATAACTTGACAGCGTGCGGGAGTAGCTCAGTTGGTAGAGCATTGGCCTTCCAAGCCGATTGTCGCGGGTTCAAGTCCCGTCTCCCGCTTTGTCACGCATCTGGACGGATTCCCGGTTTGTACGGTGAAACAGATTAAGCTCCAGGCGTGACATAGGCCTAGGCGGCTGTCGCGAGGCGTATCGAAAAAACTTGTCGGAGAGATGCAGGAGATGGCTGAACTGGCATGATTGGAAATCATGTGTGCAGGCAACTGTACCGTGGGTTCGAATCCCACTCTCTCCGCCATATTATCCATTGAACCGTGGACCCGATCGGTAACGCGCTTGATTCGGAAGTTGACGTTTTGCTTAATTGACCTATGCAAACAATGATCGCACAGGAAAATACACTACACACCATCCAACCGCGGAAATCGCCTCATTACTTCAAGTACGACGGCATATCCATTTACAATGATGATATTCTAAGAGTAGGTGACATTCCGAAATCGTGCGTGGATCTCATCGTCACATCGCCCCCGTACAATGTGGATATCCACTACAATTCCAACAAAGACGACTTGTCATACGACGAGTATTTGGAATTTACCGAGAGGTGGATAGAAAAATGTTACGATTTTTCAAAAGACGATGGGCGATTCTGCCTGAACATCCCGCTTGACAAGAATAAAGGCGGTCAACAAGCCGTCTGCGCCGACATCACCAACATCGCCAGAGAAGTTGGCTGGAATTACCATTCGACGATTATATGGCATGAGGGCAACATTTCGCGCAGGACCGCTTGGGGGTCTTGGATGTCCGCCTCCGCGCCTTATGTTATTGCCCCGGTTGAGGTAATTTTGGTTTTGTACAAGAAAAACTGGAAAAAGAGCGATCAACGCAACAAGCAGAATGACATAACGAAGCAGGAGTTTATGGACTGGACAAATGGGGTATGGACATTCAACGGTCAAAACAAGAAGGGAGCGGGCGGCCATCCCGCGGCGTTTCCGATTGAACTGCCGAGACGGTGTATAAAGTTATTTAGCTTTGTCGGTGACACTGTCCTGGATCCGTTTCTCGGGAGCGGTTCAACGCTTATCGCGGCGCATCTCAACAAACGAAAAGGCATGGGTGTGGATATTGACAAAAAGTATTGCGACATAGCGATTGACCGCTTGCGGCAAGAAGCGAAGCTTTATCAAGCCGATTTTCTTTAGTATGGCAAATCCGAAGAACGACACGAAACCACAGACGCAACTCGACCTACTCATGGAATATTTCGAGAATAATCCTAATCGGGATATTCCTCACCGAGAAAGCGTGGATTGGGCGACAAACGAATGGACAAAGCGGACGGGCGGCGTGTTTAGGGACCCCGACAGGGGTATCCGTCAACTTCATCAAAACGGTTATCTGATAAAGGTAAAAAAAGGTGTCTATAAATATGATCCGGAACAGGTGAAGCAGAAAGACCTTGAGGATTTTTCTGCGGCGCAAAAGACGAAAATCCTGAAGCGGGACAACTACAAATGTGTCATTTGCGGGCGAAGCAAAACAGATGGCGCAGAACTTCACGTTGACCATATCAAGCCAAAAGATCAGGGCGGGAAAGCGACAATAGCCAATGGCCAGACACTTTGCGCACAGCATAATTTCATGAAGAAAAATTTAAACCAGACGGAAATGGCAAAGAGGATGTTCATTCGTCTTTACGAGCTCGCGAAGCAAGAAAAATATCAAGAGATTGAAAATTTCTGCGCTGACGTTCTACAAGTCTACGAAGACCACGATATAAACGGGCATATTGAGTGGATAAAGTAGAGTTGGGGAAGTTTAGATGCGCTTGCCGTTGTGTGCGACAACTTAAAAGCAAGAATCGGAATGCCGAGGTGTTGCTAATACCGAACAAAGCGGATTTTGAAGCCTATGTGACAGACTGTAGAAGCGATCTCGGAATCGCGACTTCCAATTACTGCGTAGGTCCTATAAGGAGTTGATTCGCATGGATTATCAAGATTTGAAAGATTTTTATCTCGAAAAAAAGAATCAATACGGGCAATCTGTCTACAAACAGATTTCTCGATTCTTATGGGAAGCGAAAGAGTATCATAGGCGAGATTGGGAGCGGAATCCGACGCTTGGTAACGACCACGAGCAAAGTTGGCGGGCGTTTAAGGGCAAAAATTTGGAGAAGTTGATTCAAGACATTCTCAAAGATGAAATGGCAGCGCTTGGATTGGAAATGGTAAATGGGCATAAACTGAAAAAACGCCGTCAGTTGCCTAAACAACTTAGTCAAGTGAAGCGAGATTTGGCAATTGACTACTATGAATGCGGGCTACATTTACCCGATGTTGATGTTGTGATTTACCAACCTGACACATGTAAGGTTTTAGCTGTTATTTTGAGCACAGTCACTCTGAGAGAACGCGTTGTTCAATCAAGGTGGAAGGTAAAACTCTTGCAAAAGGCGGTGGCGAGGCGCTTCAAAGTTTACTTGGTTTGTGCCGATGATGATAGCACTTTAACGTATAATTATCCTCCGAAAAACGCCAAAGCATTCGCGGAAACCGATTTGGATGCGCGCCACGTTTTAACGGGTGATGATATTGACCTGATTGAAAACGTAAAACTATTTGACACTGTAGTTGATGATCTGAAGATTGCGCAACAGTTAAAATCTTCGGAATAGATCATAAAGAAGATTCATGATGACCTGGGAAATTGCAGGCACAATAGCGGGGATAGCGGCTTTATACTTTGGCGGGATATTTGCCGTGGCTAGATTTATTACAAAGCCGATTGAAAAACGAATAGATGATTTGAAAATGCAAATGATGGATATGAAGACTCAAACGATGAAAGACCACGAAAACCTTGATAATCATCTAACTAGAGTAGAGGAAAAAATTGATAATCACATCGTTGATTATTCGATACACAACATGTCGTAAAAAACAGTTTCGTATTTTTCAATCGCATGAGGGCGCGCCGCAGTTAAGAATGGTAGGCGTCAAAAGGTTGGATTTGCGGTCAAAATAGGCGATACACCAAAATTGATGGCAAAGCTGGTTTTGCACTATAATTTGGCGGTCAAAAACCGCAGGGGTGAAACTGATTAGATAGCAAAGGAGATGCATGATGACCTGGGAAATTGCAGGCACAATAGCGGGGATAGTGGTATTATACTTTGGCGGGATATTTGCCGTGGCTAGATTTATTTCAAAGCCGATTGAAAAACGAATAGATGATTTGAAAATGCAAATGATGAAAGACCACCAAAACCTTGATGATCATCTAACCAGAGTAGAGGAAAAAATTGATAATCACATAGCTGATTATTCGATACACAACATGTCGTAAAAAACAGTTTCGTATTTTTGAATCGCATAAAGTAGCGCCACAGTTCATTGCGGCGCTACCACCATTGTGGCGGGCGAAAGGAAATAGCGTAAAACAGATGTTTCTGCGAGACTACTGCCAAAGCGCATTAGTCTGTGAAGCCCCGCCATTTTCGCTTGAACATTGTTCGCATTGCATTCAAGAAATTCTGCTATAATACGCAATAACGCCTTGGCTATGCTAAGTGGGGAGGTAGCGGTGCCCTGAACCTGCAAACCGCTTTAGCAGGACTGAATCCCTGGGGCGCGGCGGATTGCTTTTGGGGTCTGCCCCGAGTAAGTGGTGTTGAAGATAGGGTCCTGAGCAACTTGAGCTTATCAAACCCCGTCAGGTCCGGAAGGAAGCAGCGGTAGATAGGTCTTCGAGTGTGACGCAGGGTAGCCTCATCGGAGCTAACTGCTTGGGTAACGCTTGGGAGGATCCGTCAAACTTTAGGTGCATAGCCAAGATTCTTCGGGAGAGTCGCGGTTCGAAGATTCGGTCTGGGCGTGTGGAGAAGAAACCGAGTTTTGAAGAAAAAACTCGGTTTCGACGTGACTATTCGGTCGGTTGATCCGTGCAAAAGAGTGAAGCCATGTCGTATGAGGTTATCGCGCAGAAATGGCGTCCCCAGTCCTTTCACCAAGTGATGGGGCAAGAGCATGTAATCAAAACGCTGCAAAACCAGATTCGCTTGAATCGTATTGGCCATGCCTACCTTTTTTGGGGACCGAGAGGCACCGGCAAAACGACGGTGGCGCGCCTCTTTGCCAAAGCCGTAAATTGCGGCAACCGCGACACGAACGCCGAATCCAGCCCCGACAAAGCGGTTGAGCCTTGTAACGAATGCGAGTTTTGCGTCGAAATAACACAAGGCAAATCCTTTGATGTTATCGAGTTGGACGCCGCCTCCAACCGAGGCATTGATCCCATCCGCGAGTTGCGTGAAAACACGAAGCTCGCTCCCGCCGCGTGCGCATTCAAAATCTACATTATTGATGAAGCGCACATGCTGACGCAAGAGGCGTTCAACGCGCTCCTGAAGACGCTTGAAGAGCCGCCGCCCCACGTTATCTTCATCCTCGCCACCACCGAGCGCCACAAGATTCCCAAGACAATCGTATCCCGATGCCAAGACTTTGACTTCCGCTATATGGAGTTGAGTCAAATCATCGGCAGGCTTGAATTAATCGCCGCCAAAGAGGGCATTGATGTCGATGATGAGGCGCTGTCTCTGATTGCGCGTCAGTCCGAAGGCTGTCTGCGCGATGCCGAGAACGCGCTTGAGCGGATAATCTCGGCAACGGGCAAGACGCTGGATGCCGAAACAGTGGATCGAATTTTGGGGCTTGGTTCGCTTCCGCTGATCCATAAACTCGCGGACGCGATCGTCGCCGGCAACCTGCCGGATTCAGTGCAAGTTCTCGCGAGTTTGACCAAGCAGGGCGCGGATTTGACGCAATGCCTCCATCAACTTATCGCCTACTTCAGGAATTTGCGACTTCTGGCGATCAACGCAGATTTGGAAAACCTGATTCAGGGTTCTCCATCCGACCTGCAAACCATGAAGGAAAAAGTGGGGAATATGTCCGTGGAGGGCTTGTCGCGAATCATTAAAATTCTCATGCGCGCAAGCAGTGAAATCAAGCAGTACGGCTACGCGCAGATTCAGCTTGAATCGAGCCTTGTCGAAATCACGTCAATCCAAGGGGGAATTCAACTTGGCGAGGTATTGAAAAGGTTGGCGGACATAGAAAACATGCTCGATCGCCGTCAAGGTGACGCGAATCAATCTCAACGCGATCGCCCCTCTACCCTCACGGAATCACCCGCGAAACCGTTGACCGAGCCATCGCCGGTTGGTTCGCGCCAGCCGTTCGCCAAGCCTACGCCCCCGGTAGCCGACAGCGATTCCGCGACTCGCGGCAGTGCCTCCTCAAGCGCGAAAGCCGGCGCTAAACCCAAATCTGAACCGGTCGGCAAACAACCGGTAACTCAGAACGGCGAGGAGCTCGCCGAGCTTTGGCAGAGAGCGTTGGGAACGTGGGAAACCGGGCAGAAAAGGTTGCACGGATTCCTCAAAGACGCCAATCTGTCAAAAAATGAGCGAGGCGGCTTAAGAATAACCTGCCCCCCTCTCCAGATCTCGCTTTTGAAGGAGAGCAAGGACGAGATTGCGGGCACGCTCAAATCTCTGGTGGGACACCCCGTTGATGTGGACTTTGTACCGGGACGCATCGCGCCCGAAGCGAAAAAAAGCCAGTCGGCGAGGGAAGACGCAGAACAAACCCCGACACCGCTTGCCCTACAGCGTGAAGCGCGGGAAGATCCTCAACTCGCGCCCGTGCTCGATCTTTTTGGCGCGAAGATTCTCAAAATCGAGTTGGAATAACCCTTAATTTCTATAGAAGGAGACGCAGGCCACTTTGCCGGATGCATTGGACAGAAGTTGCCGCAATTTATTATGAAGATGAATAACCTGATGAAACAGGCGCAGCAGATGCAGAAGCGCATGTTCGAACTTCAACAAGAACTCGCCAAACAAAACGTGGAAGCAACCGTTGGCGGCGGGATGGTAAAAGCTGTGGTTAACGGTCAGCAAGAGTTAATATCACTGGATATTGCTCCCGAAGTTATCGATCCGGATGATGTTGAGTTGCTGGAAGATCTTATCGTTGCCGCGGTGAATGAAGCCCGTGACCGAGCCCACGAATTGATGACGGAAGAAATGGAAAAACTCACCGGCGGCATCAAACTGCCGGGACTGTAATTGGGTGTTGGCGATTAATCGGTTCACTCGAAACCGAGTTTTTTATAGTTTGTATCAAATGACCCCATGAGTTAGACTAGAGGTGGATGGATTTTCCATCAACTACAACCTAACCTACTCATGGAGGTCATTATGAAGCGACAGAGCAATTCAACTTACGGCATCAACCGTCTTGAATCAAAGACGGCAAGGGCGGCAATCATTCAGAAGATGTCTACAGACTTCAATCTGACACCCCTCATTGCCGAAGCGTACTATCAACAGATTTTGTCCTACTTTGCGCAACACGCCAACATTGAGCTCTCATCGGGCAAAACCTGCTATGAAGCGGTAGCGGCCGATGAGCCGGCCGGCAAACACATCGCTTTGGCCAGAAAGGTTTCATGCCAACTCACGTTGAACGATGCGGAAACCGATATCGAGGTCTCGGCAGATAATGGACTCGCCGGACTCAGACGCCATCGAATCCTGCGATTAACCCAAGAAGCGTACGACCAAGACGCATTGCTCAGTTATGAAGATTTGGCTGCGTTATTAACCACGAGCTCGGCGACAATCAAACGCGATATCCGCCAGTTGAAACAACAAGGTTTATTTGTGATAACCCGTGGCGCCAAACACGATATGGGGCCCGGCATATCTCACAAGACTCAAATCTTGGAGTTATACTTCAAGGGGTATCAATTCACTGAAATTGAGCGAAAGACGCGTCATTCCGAACGCTCCGTAAGTCGATACTTGCAAGGTTTCACTCAGGTGGCGACGCTTAATCGTCAAGGGATTCCAAAGGAACAGATACGCCTTATCACCCGTTTCTCCGACCGATTGATTCGAGAATATCTCGCCCTGTATGAGCAATACGCGCATACGGAACGGATGACGGCGTTACTTCAACCTGAACCCGCCGATGAAAAAAAGGGGGCCAACTCATGGGTAAACCAATGACGCGAACAGAAATCAATGAGAAGAAAGTCAGACGCCTTAACGATAAATCATTGAGGCAGTTGCTGATTCATCGCTTTCTCAATTCCTATGGGTATGACAAAGGCGAAGTCACCGCACGCGCCATTGTCGACGACATCGTGAATCTCATTGAGCGCTATTTCCTGATTACGTTGCCACTTGCCAAACTTGCCTCCGGTGAGGAACTGCCCGATGAACGCCTGCTCAGTTCGGGACAACTGGTCTGGTTGGCGGTGCCCATAGATGAATATCCGGAGAGAGGGAAAGCCATCGTCAATACGCGTGTGAAGCCCGTTATTTTAACCTTCGTCTCCTCCGAGGACGTTGAACGATTGCATACCGACTTTTCCTCCCGCGAGCTGCGAATCCATCGTTTGGTGCGCTGGTGTTACCAAGCCTACGACCAAGGCGCGTTGTTGACACAACTCGACATTGCCACACTGCTCAACGTCCGCGAACCGGTGGTAAGCGAGTATGTCAATGAATGGCAAAGCCTCAATGGCAAAGTCTTGCCGACTCGCGGCAACCTTCATGATTTATCGGCGGCAATTACGCACAAGAAGGAGATTATCGCTCTCCATCTTCAAAGCTATCTCGCGCCTACTATTGCCGCCCAAACGAAGCACTCCAAAGAAGCTGTTGACCGATACATTCGTGATTATGAGTCTGTCAAGACGGTTCGCGCCGCGACCGCCGATATTGACAAAATCTCTCAGATAACCAACCTTTCCAAGCGCGTCGTCACTCAATATCTTGACCTGATTCCTCAACACTTGCTTGATGGCATGAACGAAAGGTTGGCAACACCATCGGAAAACGGAAAGGATACCACTGTCTTGTCCAATTCCTAACTGGCAAAGATAGAACCACTGTCTAGCCTTTTGGGGGCGAAACCGCAACCATTCGCTAACATTGGCTTGGAACGGCATAGCCTTTTTGGTATACTGTGTAACGAATCGCTCCAGTTGCACATATACCTTGAAAGTTAGACCACTCAAGTCACCTAGCTAATTCAATTGATGATGGCTTAAAGCCAATAAACATGGGCATTTCAGCCGTCATGGGGTCATTTGATACTATTTCCTCAAAACTCGGTTTCTTCCCGGAGTCACTTGCCACATACACTTAGCGAGTAAAACATTAATGGTTCATTCGCTTGATTGATAGAGATCCCTTTTTTCCCCAAAACTCGGTTTCTTCCGTAGCAGAAAAGTGTCCACTAATCTCGATTGTCTATTATCCAAACAAGCTCTAACCCTTACCGCATATCGTTAACCGTTCCTGTTTCCCTAAATGCAATATCATCCGAAGCCGTTGGCAGATTTAATACGCGAGTTGCAGAAGTTGCCGTCAGTCGGGGCAAAAACGGCGCAACGACTGGCATTCTATATGTTAAAGGCGCCGGCGGAAGACACCGCACGGTTGGCGACAGCTATTTCGGAGGTAAAAACGCATCTTTTCTGTTGCGGCATTTGCGGCAACATCACGGATTGCGAGCCTTGCCATATATGCGCCAACCCGCAACGGGATCATCGGGTAATATGCGTCATTGAGGAACCTGACGATTTATTGGCGATAGAGCGGACAAACGGGTACAAAGGGGTTTACCATGTGCTCATGGGAGTCATTTCCCCGTTAGACGGCGTCGGTCCGAAAGATCTCCGAATCGACTCGCTATTTGAACGCATAAAAAGCCAAGACATCAAGGAAGTCATCCTCGCCACAAACTACACCACCGAAGGACAGGCGACATCGCTCTATCTGACCAAGCGCCTATCCGATCTGGAGTTGACAATCACTCGTATCTCCTACGGAATTCCCGTCGGCGGCGATCTTGAATACATTGACGAATTGACGCTCGCCAAGGCGCTGGAGGGACGGCGCAGGATAGATGCGTGATACTAATTCCTAATCGATGAGTTACACGCATCAAATGACTGTAGTTGCCCGATTCATCGGGCGTTTTTGACGAGTGTAACATTTAAATTTTGAAACAGTATCAAACAACGAAATCACGATGAACACCTACCAAAAATCCTACGATGTCATCGTTGTCGGCGCCGGACACGCCGGATGTGAAGCCGCCCTCGCCGCCGCCCGTATGGGATGCGAGACGCTGATCGTTACTATCAATCCCGATACCATCGCCAAAATGTCTTGCAACCCGGCGATCGGCGGGCTTGCGAAGGGACACCTCGTCAAGGAGATTGACGCGCTCGGCGGCGAGATGGCGAAAACTATCGACAAGACGGGCATTCAATTTCGTCGGTTGAATACAAAGAAGGGGCCCGCCGTGCGTTCAAGCCGCGCCCAAGCCGACAAGAAGGCGTATCAGGACGAAATGAAGCGCGTGCTTGAGCGCCAAGCCAATCTTGACATCAAACAGGTCTTGGTCGATGAATTGCTGACTAGAGATGGCGCATGTATCGGCATACTCAGCCAAACCGGAACCGCCTATCTTGCCAAGACGGTCATTCTCACGACAGGCACCTTCCTCAAGGGCTTGATTCACCTCGGTGACGTGTCGTACAGCGCGGGGAGGGCGGGCGAATCGTCGGCAGAAAAGTTGTCGGAGAGTTTTCTGAGTCTCGGATTCGAAATTGGTCGGCTAAAGACGGGAACGCCGCCCCGCGTACATGCCCAAACGGTGAACTTTGACGCGATGGAGATTCAACCGGGCGATCCGCATCCGCTTCCGTTTTCGTTCTCGACCAAGAAAATCGCCCAGCCACAGATGCCGTGTTATCTAACCTATACGAATGAAAAAACGCACGAAATTATCAGAAACAACCTGCATCGATCGGCAATGTACAGTGGACGTATCAAGGGCATAGGCCCTCGCTACTGCCCGTCAATCGAAGACAAAGTGGTGCGGTTCGCCGACAAAGACCGCCATCAAGTTTTTGTGGAACCCGAGGGCAGAGATACGGACGAGATTTACCTGAACGGCATCTCCGCATGCCTCCCCGAAGATGTGCAGGTCGATATGGTACACAGTATCCGAGGCTTGGAAGATGCCGAAATTGTCCGCTTCGGCTACGCGGTCGAATACGATTTCGCCCCCGCAACCCAACTCAATCCCACGCTTGAGACGAAGCGCGTCGAGAACCTGTATTTTGCCGGACAACTGAACGGCACCACCGGTTACGAGGAGGCCGCGGCGCAGGGATTAATGGCGGGGATTAACGCGGCGTTGAAGGTACGAGGCGAAGAGCCGTTGGTTCTCGACAGATCTCAAGCGTATACCGGCGTGCTGATTGATGACTTGGTCACGATGGACATCCGTGAACCGTACCGCATGTTCACATCTCGCGCCGAGTACCGCTTGGAACTGCGCGAGGACAACGCCGACTTGCGCTTGACGGAGATTGGACGCCGCATCGGATTGGTGGACGATGAAGCCTATCGCCGCTTCCAAACCAAGCGTCAGCTCATCCGCGACGAGCTTGAGCGCCTGAGCCAAACGGTTGTCAAGCCGACGCCCGACACCGTGGCGCGATTGAAAGAAGTCGGCGTGACGCAATTCGACAAGCCGACCGCCTTGACGGATCTGTTGAAACGCCCGGAGATTAGCTATCGACAGATTAAACAGGTCGCGCCGCCGCCTCGCGAGTTGCCCGGTGCCGTTGAAGAGCAATCCGAGATTCAGATTAAATATGCGGGATACATTCGGCGCCAAACGGTTCAGATTGAGCAATTCAGGAAGTTGGAGAACTTTCGCGTTCCGGACGGTTTCGACTATGAGAACGCTCACGGCTTGAAGACCGAAGCGCGCGAGAAACTCGGCAAAATTCGTCCGACCTCCATCGGTCAGGCGTCGCGCATCCCGGGCGTCACCCCGGCGGATATCTCAATCTTGATGGTGTTGATTCATCAGAAAAATCGGAGTGAGTTGCGGGCTGCCAGTTAAATGGGTTCGCGATTCGGAGGGGAGATTTATCGCAGTACGCACCCTATAGGAGTGCGCAAGAAAGAAACCGAGTTTTGAAGAAAAAACTCGGTTTCGGGCTGAAATTGCCTCGCTGAATCTGGAATCAACAATTATCTCCGCATTGCGAAAATCCCGTCTTACGGCGGCTGGATTTTTGCCGACTACTTTTACTAGCCGCCAAGCACGGACGCGGGTTGAATCAAGAAGCATTCAGGCGCCTGTTGAATCAGGTCTTTCTTCAACACGAATTTCCGCTATCCCATACGCAGCAAGACCAATTCGTCACTTACTGGCGTGAGTTGGAACGTTGGAATTCGCGAGTCAATCTCACATCCATTCGCGACGCCCGCGAGGTTGTCTTGAAGCATTTTCTTGATTCCGTGGGAGTCCTTCAGCGCTTCCCCATCAAAGCGGGCGATTCCGTAGTTGACATCGGCGCCGGGGCTGGATTCCCCGGTCTGCCGCTTAAAATCTGCGTTCCCGACATTCGGTTGACGCTTATAGAATCATCATCAAAAAAGGCTAGTTTCCTCCAGTTCTTGGTATCTCAACTAGACATCAAATCGGCTCGAACGGGCGTTCAAATTGTCGTTCAACGAGCCGAAGCGTTTGCGGAACAGCGTGAAAATCTCGGCGTTTACGATTGGGTTTTAACGCGTTATGTTGCATCATTGGCGGATTCTGTCCCCTACTGTCTGCCGTTGCTAAAACGCGACGGGACGTGGATCGCTTACAAATCACGCGGGGTGGAAGGCGAAATCCGCGCCGCCAGTTCCCAACTTCAAGCGCTTGGCGGTGAAGTAACTTCCGTTTTGGACAGCCAAATTCCGGAACTTAATCGCAGTTATGTGGCAATCGGCAATTCAGACCGAGCGGGTGGAGCGCGTCAAATATGAGTGAATTAAACCAATATCTTGAAACCGCCTTGATTTCGGGAAGAAACCGAGTTTTGAAGAAAAAACTCGGTTTCCATAAATCCTCCAGATGTCAGTTCCTTAAGGAGTGTAGCTAGAGATGTTTGAAACTTCCATAAGTCAATACGATACCCCAATCCTTCGAGTAAACGGCAAAATCATCGGCAATGCCGTGGACGCGCTCCGTCATGAAATGCGGAGACAGATTGAGCAAAGCGGCGGGCACCTGATTCTCGATCTGACAAACGTGCCTTTACTGGACAGCGCCGCCTTGGGCGCCATCATCTCAGCCTTGCAGTCGCTAAAAAAGAGTGATAGGCGGTTGGCGCTGCTGAATCCGCAACAGGCAGTCAAAAATGTGTTGGCGATTACACGATTGGACTCTGTTTTGGAAGTTTATCAGGACGAGGCGGATGCCGTCGACGCTTTCATCGAAAACTAACACACAATCATGTCGAAACGCTCCCCATTCAAGATGGGCTTGCGCGGGCAGCTCGTTCTGCTGTTCTTGCTAGTCTCCCTTATACCTCTGCTTATCGTCGCCTTTCTGGCTCGGGAATTCGGGGTGAAGGCGCTCGAAAAGACTATCGGCGAGAACTTGGCTCGACTTGCACAAGAAAAATTGGATCAAGCGGATTATAGCATTTACTTTCCATTAAACGCCTTTCGGGGAGAGCTTGCCGGCATACGCGACGCCGTTATCTTCGGGGTGGACGGCTCAAACGGCGCCGCGGCACAAAGACAAATGGCAAACCAACTGAAACGACTTGAAGATCTCGCCGGTCCGCGAAGCGAAATAATCGTTACGGATTCACAGCGTCGGGTCATCCTGGCGAGCAATCCGCGATTACGCCGACAGACAATTACAGCGGACTGGTGGAGACGCGCCTACAATAACGGGCGCGGCTACGAGTTTGTCGATGACCTTCAATTTGACAAGGCCATGAAAACGCATTATCTGTTTGCGACTTTCCCGATTTACGCGGCTGGCAAGACAAAATTTGCGGGTATCTTGCGAGCCAAAATAGTTCTGTCGAATTTTCCGGATCTGGTGAAAATAACGCAAGAACAGAACGGCGCGGGACGCAAACTCGAGACCGCGCTCATTACGAAACACGGTAGAGTCATTACGTCCTCGGCGGAGAACGATTACGCGTTCATGGAACACATCGAGATGACAGATGCGGCGATGGAAGCAATCAATAGCGCGGCTACCGATGCGAATTTGGCTAGATTTTCCGGTTACGAGAGGGAAAGCGGCCTTGATATACAAGCGGAAAAAAGGGTTTACGGCTGGGCGCGCACTCAACGATGGCGCGACGAACCGTGGAAGGGAGATCAAAACTTCACCGATTGGACTGTTTTGGTTTCCCAACCGGAGTCGGTGGCGTTCCGCGAGATAAACTTACTTACCAGGAATATCCTGACGTTTACCTTAATCTTCTGTATCATCGTTATTCCGATCGCATGGGTGGTTTCACGGCGGATTGTCAAGCCGATTATGCGCATAGCGCGCGCCTCGCGCGCCATCGGAAAAGGCGACTTCAATCACCAAATACCGGTGACGAGCGCCAACGAGGTCGGTGTTCTCGCCCAAGAATTTAATTCCATGCGGGAGGATCTCAAACAAGCGATTGAACAAATAACGAAAGAGGAAAAAAAGATGACCGCGATCGTGAATAGCCTGGCTGAGGGGCTCATTCTGGTCGATGGAAATCATCGCGTGCTTCACATCAACCCCGCCGCCGAACGCCTACTGAGCGTGAAAGCGGAGCAAGTCGGCGAGGAATTGACGCTGATCGTGGAGGAGCTGGCGTTAGCTAGAGCGCTCAAGGAAACGCAGGCGCAAATCTCCTTGAACGAAACTGTCAACTCGGAAGTTAGTTTGAATCGGGGCGGCGAAACCGTCACGCTCCGTATCGTCGCCAGCCCGTTTCTTGATGAGGCGGGCTCCGTGCTCGGCACCGTGTATGTGTTTGATGACATTACGCGTGAGAAGGAGATCGATCAGATGAAATCCGATTTTGTCTCCCTTGTTTCTCACGAATTGCGTACGCCCATGACTTCGATTATCGGTTTCGTGTCTCTCATTTTGGATGGAAAGACCGGCCCGATTAACGAGAAACAGCGGCGCAGTCTCGTCCGCGTGCAACATCAGGCAGAACGTCTCGCTGCCCTGATTAATGACTTGCTTGATATTTCCCGCATTGAAGCCGGACGCATCCAGATGAAGCGGGAAGAGGTTGCCGTCGCGGAGATAGCGACGCAGAGAATTGAAGAAATCAGTCCGCAAGCCGACGCGAAGTCAATCCAGTTGCGCCTGCTCGCCCCCGAATCCTTGCCGCGCGTCATCGGAGATCGGGAGCGAATTGGACAAGTTTTTACCAATCTAATCGGCAACGCTATCAAGTTCACCCCGCAAAAGGGGCAGATTGCCGTAAGAATTAGCGCCGATGGCACGCTGGCGGACGAATCGGAGAGGGCGCTGCATATTGAAGTCATTGATACCGGAGAAGGCATACCGCTTGAGGAACGCGAGCGCGTGTTCAATCGATTCCATCAACTTGGGAACATTAACACGCGTCAGGAGGGAGGCTCCGGCTTGGGGCTGTCGATCGTAAAAAGCATTGTGGAATCGCACGGCGGCATTGTGTGGGTGGATGATGGCCCCGAGGGGCGCGGAAGCAATTTTCAGTTCACCCTCCCAATCGAATCGGACTGACGCAAAGGGATGGACAAGAAATGGTGGGCAATGCCCACCCTACAGATGTACTATCGCGGCACGTGAATTCTAAATGCGATATTGAAGTGACAGAGGAGGCGATCGCCTGATGGCTCAAACAATCTTGGCGGTAGATGATGATGTCGATATTCTTGATGTGCTCGACATGAGTCTGGACGCGGACGGGTTCAACGTGATTACCGCGGGCGATGGCTTGGAGGCGCTTGAGAAAGCGGAATCGGAGCTGCCGGACCTCATCCTGTTGGACCTCATGATGCCCAAGATGGACGGATTTGAAGTCATTGACAGGTTAAGAGCCAATTCGCAGACGCGCGCCATTCCCGTCATCATGCTTACGGCGCGCACTCAGATTAACGAGAAACTGCAAGGGTTGGACGCCGGCGCCGACGATTATATCACCAAACCGTTCGACCTCAAGGAGCTCACGGCGAGGATTCGAGCCGTTCTCGGAAGAACACAACCCACAAAATACATCAACCCTCTGATTGGCGCCATGGGCGATTGGTTCAGTGAGACCGGGGTTGAACAGTTGGCAACTCACCTGAAAACGGCGGCTACGATTCAACAGAGGTTGCTGCCGCAAACGCCTCCCAATCTCCCCGGATTTGACATTGACGGCATGCTGCGAAGTTCCGCATCGGTCTCCGGAGACTTTTACGATTTTATCCCTCTGGATGACGGTCGTTTGGGGATAGTCATAGCCGATGTGCGCGGAAAAGGCATCCCTGCCGCGTTGTTGATGGTAATGATTCGTACCGCCTTACGGCTCCTTTGTCGTCAAGAACCATCGCCGGCGGCCGTTATCAAAAGTATCAACGACCTTCTCGTGATTGACACGGAACCGGACCTTTTCGCCACGATGGTCTACGGAATTTTGGATCCCGAAACGCTGAGGTTCACCTACTCGAACGCCGGACATTGCTATCCGCTGCATTGGCAAAATACAAGCGCTCGGGATAAGCCATTCGCGGCAGTTCATGGCGCGCATTTAACAATCAATCAACTTCGCACCGGCGGAATGGTAGCCGGCAGTTTTGACTTCGCGGAGTTCGAGAACGACACCGTCCAACTTCAGAGTGGAGACGCCATCCTGTTCTATACAGACGGCATCACCGAAGCGGAGCGTGAATCCGATGCCAGCTTTTACGGAGAAGAACGGCTTCTGGATGTCATCAAGTCAAGCAGGAATCTATCCGCGGAGATGATTTGCAAGACTATTGAGAGTGACCTCTCGGGGTTCACCGGGGAGAAGCAACTGACCGACGATCTCACACTCGTTGTCCTAAAAGTAGCCACGGACAGCGTCGAAGAATATTGATCTCTACCGAAGAGGCAATTTCTTACAGCCGTGTTAGGTTCTGTTGACATTTGCGCGAAGTGTGTATCCAATCGTAGGGGCGAGGTCCCCTCGCCCTATGGATCGGGAAATGTAACGAATGGGTTGGGGAACCCAACCACTACGAAGGATTGTGCGTCTGTGTAGCCCTCTTGATTGTCGCGTTGTGGTGAAATGTCAACAGATCCTAGCGTTGATTCACGAGGCTTATGTCAAGAGAATGTGGGGATTGACCTTGAGAACGCGAGTTTTCAAGAAAAAACTCGGGTTCTTAACATGAGCGATTCACGAAAATCCGTCAGGAGCCGCGCAGTGACGAAGACTACAGACCAAGTGATCTACCTCGATCTGCCAAGTTCGACAAAGCTTATTTACGTGATTGATGCCGTAATATCGGAAATTTTGCGTGATATGGGCTTTGGCAAGGAGGCGTGCGAACAGATAAATTTGGCGGTGATTGAGGCAGCTATGAATGCAATCAAACATGGAAACAACGAGGATTCAAGCAAGAGAACCCGCTTTGAGTTTATCTTCAACCAAGAACAACTGACAGTTGTTGTCAAGGATCAGGGGCCCGGATTCAATCGCGACAGCGTGGCGGATCCTCTAGCCCCATCCAATCTTCTCAAAAGCAGTGGCAGAGGGATATTTCTAATGGAAACCTGTATGGATTCAGTCACTTATGAGGCGTCGGGAAGGGTTGTCAGAATGGTGAAATCCAAGGCATGCGCCGATTAACTCGCGCGAACCGGCGCCAGATGCCGCATTGAAAACGCCACTACTTCGGGGAGGTGCCCATGAACGTCGACATCCGTCACAAGGAAGGGGTAATTATACTGGACATTGACGGGAGAATCATCGGATCCGAAAGCCTTGCGCTCAAAAAAATCATTGACGCCGAGATTGGCAGCGTCGAAGATGGGGACGCCAATATACTGATTAACATGAAGCGGGTGCGCGCCATGGACAGCTCCGGTCTTGGGGTCATCATTGCCGCCTACACCGCGGCACAACGTAGAGGCGGACGCGTCGCCTTGATGAATGTCGGCGGCAACATCAACAACCTGATTGTCATGACGAAACTTCTCACTATCTTCAATCGATATGATGATGAAGATGAGGCGATAAGGTCATTTCAGGAACAGTGATTTATTTGACGGGTTTCTCGGCAAGCGCTGAGACTCGGCGGTCAACATTGTCTAATACTAATTCGAACATCAATAAGTTACAAGAGTCGTTGGTTTGTAGTAGTGCAATTCATTGCACGTCCCGGATCGATTGTAACATTTAGATTTTGAAATCGCATAAGCGCGCCGCACAGCCGCATAATCCTTCGTAGGGGTTGGGTTCCCCAACCCATTTGGCGAGGCGACCACGTCTCGTCTCGACTGTAACATTTAGATTTTGAAATCGTAAAGCGCGCCGCACAGCCGCTGAATCCTTCGTAGGGGTTGGGTTCCCCAACCCATTTGGCGAGGCGACCACGTCTCGTCTCGACTGTAACATTTAGATTTTGAAATCGTAAAGCGCGCCGCACAGCCGCTGAATCCTTCGTAGGGGTTGGGTTCCCCAACCCATTTGGCGAGGCGACCACGTCTCGTCTCGACTGTAACATTTAGATTTTGAAATCGTAAAGCGCGCCGCACAGTCGCTGAATCCTTCGTAGGGGTTGGGTTCCCCAACCCGTTGGGCGAGGCGACCACGTCCCGGATCGACTGTAACATTTAGATTTTGAATCCGTATCACAATTTCGCGGTGACAACAGTGAACCAAGCAACACAACATCAAGAGAGCCCCGATGCGTTATGGCACAAGTGCGCGGGTTGTGACGAGCTTGTGTTTAGACAAGCATTGGAGCGCAATCTGTACATCTGCCCCATTTGCGGGCGCTATTTTCCGTTTCCGGCAGAGCAACGGTTGCGCCATATACTGGCGCCCGACTCGTGGGCAGACCTTTTCCCCACCTCTGCGCCGCCGTCATTGATAGAATCCCTTGAACTCGCGGATGTGGTCGCGCAAACCGCGCCTCCGGATACACCGGACCGCATCATCGCCGCCGGAGAGGGGAAGATTTCAGGTCACTCGGCGATCGCCGCTGTTATTGATCCGATTGCCCTTCCGCAGCGACTGCATTTCGTTACACTGCTGATCGCCATTCGTACGGCGCTGATGAAGGCATTTCCGCTAATATGCGTTTATTCTAATGACGCGGTTCCCAAGTCGAACGCGGTGGATCGGCCGGCCACCGCCGAATTGTCGTTCGCTGAAATCACCTATCTGTCAACCGAAATGGCGCAACTGTCGGAAGCCAGGTTGCCACAAATAACCGTGTTGACCGACACAAACGCGGAGGCACTGTCAACCAGATTTCCGATAGGCGATCTCATTTTGGCTGAGGACGCTGTCGATCATGCGCAAGCGGAGCAACCGCCCGCCGCCGCGCGACAGAGCGCCGAATCCGACGTGGATTTGCCGGACCGCGAGGCATTCGTGGATCACTACATTCGGCGCGAAGCCTTGCCTGAAACCCTCGGCACGCTGTTGGGCTTCTTTGCGAAGGCGCATGAAGATAGCGTAGCCGGGTAGCGCGCCTTCAGGTTTGACCGGTTTCTTGGCAGCGTCCCATCATCCCGCGACGGAACAATTCTTTCCGCAAGTAACACTCGATTTCGCTTTATCGCACGCTACTATCGTAGGCGGGGCATCTTGCCCCGCTTGCCATTCGGCGAGTGTTGCTTGTGGTGCCCCACCCGCGCAAGTAACCTCCAAATCTCCCTCTCGATCCGGCTTTGAAAAACGTCGTCTTTTAGCCCCAGAGAATCCTACTCGCTATTCATTCGTTTGATTCTACTTCACAATCACCATCCGCCGCGACGCAACATAATCCCCCGCCCGAAATTGATAAAAATATATCCCGCTCGCGACCGCTTCACCGCGTTCGTTCCGTCCGTCCCAATACGCCGCCTTTCCGCGCTCCGCGTAATAACCCGCCGCCTGATTCCCGAGCGCCAACCGCCGCACCTGCGTTCCCTTTGTGTCATAAATCGTAATCGACACCTCTGCCCCTTGCGCGAGATGATACGGTATCCACGTCTCCGGATTGAAGGGGTTCGGGTAATTCGGCAACAGCGCCGTCTCTTTCGGCGTCAACGCCGCAAGCAACTGTTGGAGGAAGCGGATCCCCCCGTTGAAAATTCGCATCGCCAATATCTGATTCTTGTGCGAGTGCAAGCCATCTCTCGACATCCGCCGCGCTAATCATCGACAAGTCTAGGGAATACGCCGAAGGGGCGGCTCCGCCACCCCCGAGCGCACCGGCAACCTGAACAAGGTCAAGGATATTCACCACGCCATCCTTGTTCACATCGGCACCATTCTCTCCTGTCTGCGAAAGGTTTGCGGCGACCATCACCAAATCCAAAATATTTACGGCGCCATCGCGGTTGACATCCGCCGGATTTTTCGGTTTCACCCGCAGATACATTTCGCCGTCCAGATTCGGCAGCGTGTGTTCTGTGCCTACCGACCCGCTGGCGACACCTTGCGTTTCCTCCGGTAATGTGATGACCTGCGACTCGCCGCTGTTGTTGTAGACCGCCCAACCTTTGGTGTATTCGCGGATGTAGAGGCCCGAGATGTCTTCGTCGTAGAGTTGGACTTTGGGACCGACAGGGTGTCCGAGGTCAGCCTTCAAAAAGTCGTACCAGAAACCACGGTCTTGATCGACAACAAATTTACCGGCATGAATCAAACTTAGATCTTTATCCTGATCGTGTACCTGATAATTGACATAGCCGTCCGCGTGAGTCAGACTCAGCGTGGTGAGCACGCGCACCCAACGCCGATCCTCGGGGCTATCCGCGCGTCTAAGGACTAGTGCCTCACCCGCTACACCGTTGATACGGGGCGGTCTTAGATTTTCCTCCGCCCAAAGCAAGGTGCTTTCAGTTTCCAGAAGAATAGAGTTAAGATCGCCAATGGGGTCTTGTCGTTTGGGATCATTGAGATACCAGTCCGGAATTCCAGTTTCCATAGAAAGACCGTTAATGTAGGGCCCCGTGAGCGGGATTTTATACCAATTCGAGTTAACCTGTATCAGAAAATTGGAACGCGTTTCATCCCTGATGCGTTGTAAAATGGCGTTTCGTGCCTCTTGCTGTGTTTCTAGATCGACAAGATGAAAAGGTAGCACCGGATCGAAATCTCGATATGAATCAAAGACAATTCCATCAAATAAGCCGCATTTCGCGACTGCAGTCGCTTGGTCAACAATGAAATTCTGTATATCCGGATGCGTAAAATCCACTAAACCTATGCCTTTCTTATAATCTCCCACAATATTCCCCGCTCCATCGCGAATCCAATATGGCCAATCCTCGCCAAACTTGCCAATCTCTTCCGATCTCATTTTGACTTCGATGAGAAACGCCATATTCGGATTTATTGCTATGAGTTCATCTCGTTGCTGTACTGCGTGTTCCATGCTGCCAGCCAAACGCCCATCGCTCCGCAAATGCATACCTAAAACACCGGGGCCATAGATTAAATCGATACGTGGATCAGGGCCAAATATCCAATTAGCGGCGAACACAGAGGGATAGCTGCGGTTCTGTAACCGCGGCTCCAGCGGGATCGGCGGCATTTCACAGAATTGATCGTACGAAAATAGGTCCAGCGAGAGATTATCGAGCGGGCTATGGTCGTTTATGAGGTTAATTCCAATCTCCAACACTTCCAGTTCGGTTAGACCTGCCATCGGACTAACGTCGGTAATATGATTTCGGGTCAAATACAATTTCTTTAGCTGCGTTAATTCCGCAAGCGGAGTGATGTCTGTAATTTGGTTATCTCCCAGATTCAGCCGGTTTAGCTGCCTCAAGTTGCTGAGCGGGCTAATGTCGACAATTTGGCATCCCCCGGCGTTCAAGTGTTTCAGATTCGTTAGGTCCGATAACAGCGACAAATCCGGCGTAGGTAACCCCCACATGAATAATACTTCTAGTTTCATCAGACCGGCTATCGGCGCGAGATTCATTATCGGATTATGGTAGATAGAGAGCTCTGTCAACTCTGTCGCAAATTCCAGCCCTGTTAGGTCTGTTACCCCACGATTCGACGCGTCAAGCCGCGTTAGTCGCTTCATCGCCGCTTGCGTGATTGGTGTATTCAGCGCTTCCTGGACCGCTTCGCGAAGGTTCGGGTCGGGTATCTCGACAAACGGACTGCCCGGGTCGAATATGGGATTGTTGTTAGTATCTAGGTACTCTAAACTTGTGAGTTTGGCAAGCGGAGTACTATCAATAATTTGGTTGTTTTGAAGTTCAAGATGGATTAGATTTGTGAGATTGGCAAGAGGACCGATGTCCTCAATCCGATTGTTATGAAGGCGCAGATGGGTGAGTTGCGCGAGATTTGCAAGCGGCATGATCTCGACAATTTCATTGTGGTTTATCTCCAATTCACTTAGTAACGCAAGGTCAGCAAGTGGACCAATATTGATAATGCGATTATCAGACAATCTTAAAAACATAAGTTGTGTCAGATTAGCCAAGGGCTCAATATCGCTAATCTGATTATCATTCAATCGCAAATGCGTAAGATTTGCAAGCTTGGCAACCGAGCTTATATCGCGAATTCGATTGTCGCCCAAGAGCAAGCGAGTTAGCATCGTAAGGTTAGCTACGGGGGTGATGTCATCAATCAAACAATCACCCGCATCAAGCGCTTTTAATCCCTTAAGATTGGCGATTGGTGTGAGGTCGGAAATTGAGTTCCCCCACACCTCTAAGTGTTCCAGATTCGCGGCATGTTCTAATCCCGACAGATTTCTTATGTCACTGTTAACCGCTTCCAAAATTGTTAATCCATTCAAATCTTGGACTGTGATCTCGGCACCTGCCGGTAGCGCGAGTTCTTCGCGGATAACTTGAGCAAGGTTGGAATCTGGTATATCAACAACTTGCGCGAATGCAATACTAGAGAGCGCCAAGTAAAGTAAAAGGTAAAGTGCGAACTTTTGTTGAGGTTTTATCATCTTGTTTTCATCCTTTCGAAGGCGTAATTATACTCCACGCTGTTAGAAACTGCGTCTTTTGTAGGATCAAGCGAGTGGATAACGATCAACTGAGTGAATAGCGAAGGCGATAGAGATCCCTTAATCCGTGATTCAGACAATCACCAATCAAACCACTAAGCGCCCAATCATAGTCCATCACTTAATCACATAAATCACAGTTCAGACTATTAAACGCCTACACTTGCCACATACACTTAGCGAATGAACTGCTAAAACGCTTAATTTGATCTCGATTCGATCAGGGATTAGGTTTCAATTTCAATGTATGCGTGACTGCCCCGGACAACAACGGCAATGCCTCTCCTCGCGCCCAGTAGCCGTGCTGGTCCTTGTAGTTTTTCGACAAAGGATGCCCCGATTGACCGCATGGTATATGCAGAATCGCGTCCGTATGGCGCCCCGGAGAGACGACCATGCGTACAGACGCGCGCGGCGACCGCACGCAACTGTCGCTTCCCGGAAGCGAGCGCCGAGGCATGTTCAGAAACCTGCCCAGAACACGGATGAACCCTAGCGGATGCGAAATTCGCGGTCTGTGAATTTTGCCCCAGGTTACTTTATTCAAAGACTTGCACTTGTACTCGCGGCAAAGTTGCTTGACCGATTGTTTCAATTTTGAGAGAATAAACTCATCCCAGTCCCGATAGCGCACCGGATCCGGAAGCGTATCTGCCAGCTTTTCCGTTAACAACTGTTGGAGCGGCACATCCATAGTGTGCCACGTGTATCGGAAATTCCCATCCGCCTCATGACAAAGCGCTAGAAACGGTGCAAAAACATCCTCTGCCAATACTTTTCGAAAACGCGCGAGAAGCCCGAACGCCACACTGTCCACTCCCGCTTTTCCATCCCAAGCGGCGATGTGTTTCTGGGCTTCCACGAGGCGCGGGGCGTCCGCAATAACGCCCTCCGTCAACACCGACAACGCCAACTGTCGGTAGAATTCATAAAAGTCGCACCGCGTATCCAACTGAAGCTGAAACATATCATCTTCCGTAATTTCCTCCATCTCGCTCAATCGTTGGTTAATTCTATACGCCCGGTAACTACCGGCATAGTTATGCCCGATGGTGTAGGGGTAGTTTTTCCCGAGCGTCCGATTATTCGCGGTCGCCAGGAAACCTTCCGGCGGATCGACGAGGCGCGGCAGCTCCGAGGGCGGAATATAACCGTCCCAACCGATTTGGCCGTCCGCCCAAGATTCCGCGGCAGATCCGTCGAATCCCTTCCGAACGGGAATGCGGCCGCAATACGTCCAGCCGATGCGACCATCCGCGTCAGCCGCGACGACGTTCTGTGGCGGCGCCCCGAAGCGATTCATTACATCCAGCGCCTCTTCAACTGTTTTTGCTCCATCCATGCCAAGCACACCGATGTTGACCGCGTCTGCCTGCAGCGCCGTGGAATGAATGGCAACCGGTTTGCCCATCAGCGGGGTGGAACTGACAGGACCCCAGATTGTCAGTTTGACGGGGTGGTGGAGGAGATCGCCCCCCTTGATGCGGATTCGCTCATCCGCGACCTCAAACCGTTTCCAGCCGTTTGGGGTTTTGTATTCCTCCGGGTTCGCGGGATTTATTTCCAACTGCGCCAAGTCAAGGAAATCCCCGCTGACATTCGTGAAACCCCACGCCACATGCGCGTTGGAACCGATGACGACGGCGGGCACGCCGGGCAAAAGAATGCCGTCGGTTGCCGCGTCGCCGTAACGAAGCGACGCTCGATACCACACATTCGGAACGGAAAGACTCAGGTGCGTGTCATTAGCCACAATCGGGCGCCCATCCGAAGTCTTGGAGCCGTCAACGGCCCAATTGTTCGATCCGATTCCCCAGTCCGTCGGCTGAACCAGTTTTGCCCGTGCTTTGTTTCGCGGTCCGGCTCGTCGAATTGAAGCCAGCGCCTCGACCGGAATCGCCTGAATCGGGCGGTGGGAGTCGGCTCCGCCCATGAGGATTTGCGTATAACTGTCCGTGTCCGGGGTGAGAAAAGCGACGACCTCCGGCGGAAGCGACGCTTCCATAATCGTCACCATTCTCTCCTCATCATCGCTGAAAGATAGCGACTGAAACATATTGTGCGCCACAAGAATGCTGTCTTCCACTTTCCAAGGCTCCGGGCGATAGCGCAAAAGGAGGAATTCCGGTGGAGGCGTTTTCATCTGCCGGATAAACGCGTTCACGCCATCGGCGTAGGCGGCAAGCATCTCCTTCTGTTCATCGGGCAGTCGGGCTACGATTTTCGGCGCCGCCCGGTTAAAACCGATAACGCGTTGGCTCTTGTCAGTTTCGATTGCAATTTCGCCGAAAATTTCGGAGAGCCGACCGGCGGCGCGGCGTCGAAGCAAATCCATCTGGAATAGGCGGTCCTGAGCCGTCACATACCCCAATGCTACCGCCGCATCCCGCTTGGATTGCGCCACAATCGTTGGAACCCCGAACTGATCCGAGGTTACCGTGACGGGCAGGTCCAATCCCGCAATCTGCCTCTCGCCATCACGCGCAGGCAGAGAGGCGCGTAACTTCATGATGACGAAAACGCTCGCGCCCACCAAAACTAACAAACAGATTGATAAAAAATACACCACGATTTTCAGAATCCCTTTCCGATGGCGTGCCATGCTGATTACCTGTATCAAGATCTTTTGCTCCCGAGCGCAACCCGATTCCCGCTATCTAACGTGGTTGACTCACTCCGTTGCTTCTTGACTACCTAACCAAAGCGCTACCCATTCTCGTAGCTCGGGCTTCCAGCCCGACAGTATTGCCTAACGAGGTTGTCTCAAACGGTTGCTTCTTGACTATCTATCGATTCGCTATTAAAACTGAGGTGTTCAGATTGTAACCCTTTTTTGCCCGTCTGACAAGTCCTAGAACTCGGTAATCGAGGGGAAACACATCTAACTTTCCAGCGAAAATCCGTAGGTTGGGTTGAACGGCGCATCAAGAACGCCCCGTCAACAGGATAACCGCGCCCGGATACCGATACCGCCAAAAGCCCCCGAAATCGTAGTGAAACCCGACACTCCGACCATTGTATTGGGGAATCCGGCGGGTTGTATGTATCCATCTGGCGTGAGGTATGCGTGGACCGAAAATTTCACCCATCCCGCCTTCCAATCTTCCGGTCTTTCTCACACGCTTGCGACTGAACTAAATAAATTGCCTAACATTAAAGGCTTGACACAAAATCGTATATCCTTTAAAATACCTGACAGAGCAAATCATTCCGTCGTTCGTACGTTAGATCCGAATTTTTTTCAATCTGGAGGATAAGTAGATGGCAATTGACGTTTCTCATAAAGATGGCGTCGTCGTTTTGAAACCTAGCGGCAAGTTGATAGGAAATGCCGTTACCGAACTCAGAAGAACAATTGATGAGGAATTGCCCAAAACCGGCGAAAACCCGAGACTGCTAATCGATTTCGGCGATGTCTCGATGATGGACAGTTCCGGGCTTGGGATATTGATGGGAACCCACGTGTCAATTACAAAAAAGGGAGGACGTATTGGCGTCATCAACGTGGGCGCAAATATCAAAAGCCTCATTATCAGGAGTCGCTTAATCAGTACGTTTGAACATTTCGACAGCGAAAACGAGGCGACTTCGGCGCTCGCATCCTAATCCCGGCGAAAATCCGCTTTGGTGTTGTGTCATGAATCAAGTGATTTCATTTTTGGCTGAACTGGATCAACTCGATAACACAGCCGCTTCTCGACAAGATAGAATTGAATCCTTGAGTGACGCCTATTTACAACTGGCTCTGGATACGCTAGAAATAAGCGAGGGGACGATTTTTTGCCTCGATCCGACCAAGAGTCACCTCTATGTCGAATCGTCAATCAATGCTTGCCCGAAATCGGATGGCATCCCGGTAATGCCGGAAGAAATCGGCGTTATCCGTCAATCGTCTCCAATTTATCTCGCAAATTTGCCGGAATCTCTGAAGCCGCTTCGCGACCGAATGGCGCGGGAAATTCAAGTCGCTCGCTCGGAGATGTGGCTGCCATTGCAGACCGATGGGGAGTTGATAGGTGTTATCGTGTTCGGCCCCCCTTCCAACGAGATTGAAAAGCCTGCCTGGATTGACGAATCGCTGAATATAATCGCCAATCGCGTTGCGGCTGCAATGGCGCATTCACGCTCGTTGAAAGAGATGCGCAGCGCCAAATTGCGGCTTCTCCTGTTGTCCGATGCCACGGCTCAGATTAGTAAACTTCTGGACGTCGAAAGCATTGAGAAAGCGGCAATGAATCATGTCGTCACTCTCTTCGACAGCGGCACCGGCTATCTTATGCTTCTTGCGCCCGGTACGAGAAGGCTTGAGGTGAGAAGCCATGTGCGACTTGATTCGGACCTTCCGACCAATTTGGAAGGTAGCGCTATTGATTTGGAAACGCCTCGGGACGGGATGCTTGTACATTCTATAATTCGGGAAGTAGTTGTTTCAGGCATATCACAGATCTGCAACGACGCAAATCGAGTCTCGCCGTTTGGCAAAAGGAATCTTATTGCCGTGCCGATTTTTAGGCGCGAGATTTTGGGCGTGTTGGTGGTATGCGATAAGGCGGGACGGACTAATGTCCCTCTTGATTTTGTCGACGAAGATCGCATCCTCCTTGAAACCTTCGCGCATCAAATCGGCGTTTCAATCGAAAACGCCCGCCTTCACCACGAAGCGCTTGAAAAACGCCGCTTGCAAGCGGAGATGGAAGAAGCCGCGAAAATTCAGGCAAACTTGCTGCCTAAAGCGCCGCCCGGTATCCCCGGATACGAAGTCGCCGGGCTGAGTATTCCGCATCACAACGGCGTGGGCGGAGACTACTTTGATTACATTCGAGAGCCGGAGGGGACATGGGGATTGGTTATTGCCGACGTTTCGGGGAAGGGATTGCAAGCGGCGCTGCTTATGGTGATGCTTCGCACATCTTTGCGCTCCGAAATTACAAGACAGAGCGACTTATTCGCCATGACCATGAGGCTTAATGCGCTTTTGTACGAGGGTAGCACTAACGATGCCTACGCGACTTTTGTCTACGCTCGATTGCACGGTGAAACCGGCGCGTTGACGACAATAAACGCGGGGCACAACTTTCCAATCGTCATACGGCGAGATGGCAGTATGACGCGGCTAGAAAAAGGCGGGACAGTTGTCGGAATGTTCCCCGAGGATATTCTTATCGACATTGCGGAGTTTCAGCAGGAAACAGTTCGATTGCATAGCGGCGACACCCTGCTGTTCTACACCGATGGCGTGACCGACGCGCTGAATTCCGATGGCGAGCCTTATGAAGAGAAACGTCTTTGCAATCTCGTCCGGCAAATGCGGCATGCCGATGCGAGCGAAATATGTTCCGAGATTCGTGACGCCGTGGCGGAGTTTCAAGGAGACACTCGGCAGTTTGACGATCTGACGTTACTGGTTTTGAAAAGAAAGTGAAGAGAGGAGGCAATTATGAACTATCCCGGCGATATCTCCGAGCGCGAACGCTTTTTCTCTCTCTCGTTGGACCTGATGTGTATTGCCAGTTTTGATGGTTATTTCGTTGATTTGAATCCGGCATGGGAGCAAACGCTCGGCTTCACCATTGACGAGCTCAAAGCCAAGCCGTTTACCGACTTTATCCATCCCGACGATCTGGAATCAACTATTGTCGAAGCGGAGAAGGTCATGACAACAGGCAAAGATGTTGTCTCCTTTGAAAATCGTTACCGATGCAAGGATGGACGATATAAGTGGATACTATGGAGCTCCACGGTATCTCTCGAAAAACAGCTCTACTATGCCGTCGGGAGAGATATTACGCGGCGGAAACACGCGGAAGACGCATTGGAACATGAGCAGAGCCTCCTGAATACGTTCATGGACAATACGCCCGATCACATTTACTTCAAGGACAGGGAAAGTCGATTTATCCGAATTAACAAAGCGCAGACAAATCTCTTCCATCTCTCCGACGCGAAAGAGGCGATTGGCAAAACGGACGCCGAATTTTTCACGGAAGAGCACGCGCAACAGGCGTACGCGGATGAGCAGGAAGTGATTCGGTCCGGCAAACCGATGCAAGCGAAAGAGGAAAAAGAGACATGGCGCAGTGGCGAGGAAACTTGGGTATCAACCACCAAAGCGCCATTGTTTGACAGATCCGGGCAAATCGTAGGCACCTTCGGCATTTCCAGAGACATCACCCAACGCGTCCGCGCGGAAGCGGAGTTGCAAGCGGCGAAAGAGGCGGCGGAATATGCCGACCGCGCCAAGGGTGACTTTCTCGCCAACATGAGCCATGAACTTCGTACGCCGTTAAACGCCATTATCGGGTTCGCGGAAATTTTGCGGGATGAGATTATCGGACCGATAAAGTCTGAACAGAAAGAGCTCGTGGCAGATATCCACACCAGCGGGCGCCATCTCCTTGACATGATCAACGACATCCTTGACTTGTCGAAGATTGAGGCGGGGACGATGGATTTGGACTTTGAGACCTTCTCCGTCGTAGAAACTATGGAGGAAGTGAGTACGATTATCAATGCTTTGGCAAGCAAGAAACGGATTCAACTTGACCAAGAATTCGATCAAGATATGACCGTCACGGCGGACAAGACCAAATTCAAGCAGATTCTTTACAACTTGCTTGCCAACGGCATCAAGTTCACGGACGAGGACGGTCGGGTGACAACGAAACTTGAGGTCTCGAACAACTCGTTGTTGATCCGCGTCATTGACACCGGCGTCGGTATTTCACCGGAAGATCAGGCGACACTATTCCAAGCTTTTACCCAAGTTGACACATCAAAAGCGCGCGCGCACGAAGGCACGGGCTTGGGCCTCGCTCTTACAAAACGACTGGTTGAATTGCACGGCGGGAAAATTTGGGTCGAGAGCGCCGTCGGCGAAGGCAGTACCTTCTCGTTCACGCTGCCGTTGCAGCCGCGTATGACCTCGAGCCCGACCCCGATGGCGGCGACTCTCACCCCCGCGAGCGATAACCGAACTATCTTGGTGGCTGAAGATAACGAACAAGCGGCGCATCTCTTGGGAATTTATTTGATGGAGGCGGGTTATCGCGTTGAATACGCCGCGGATGGTGAAGAGGCGATTGCCAAAGCGGCAGAAATCATGCCGTTCGCGATAACCCTCGATATCATGCTGCCAAAGAAAGATGGTTGGCAAGTCCTTAAGGCGCTGAAGGCGAATCCCAATCTTCAGTCAATACCCGTAATTATTGTCTCCATTACCGAAGAACGCCAACTGGGATTCGGGCTGGGCGCGGTTGACCATCTCGTTAAACCCATTGACAAAAAAGCCCTTCTTGCTTCATTGCGATCATTGCGCCTGCAAGACCAGAATGGCAGAATCCGTATCCTCGTAGTTGATGACGATCCGCAGGCAATCCGATTGTTATCCACTGTTTTGGAGTCCGAGGGATACGACGTGCTAAAAGCCTATGGAGGTCAAGAAGGAATCGATTTGGCAATCGATCGGGCGCCCGCTCTAATTATCCTGGATTTGGCAATGCCCGAAGTGGATGGATTTCAAGTTGTAAAATGCTTGGCGGAAGATCCGATGGCTCGTGAAATTCCAATCGTGATTTGCACCGCGATGGATCTCACCAATGAAGAAAAGGATTGTCTCAACGGCCAAATCCAGTCTGTGATTGAGAAAACGGGAGACGTCAAACAGAAATTACTGGAGGCAATCAAGCGAATCGAGCGTTTCCGCTCACCGAGTGCGCCATCCACCGATGAGTAGTTGACCGGAGTTGCCACCCATCCTCGTAGCGCGGGCTTCCAGCCCGACCGCCTTGACGGGGCGCGTGGCAAAACGTTAGAGTTTGTTCGAAAATTCATTTTGGGTGAAGTCAATTACCTTGAAACCGAGTTTTTTCCTGAAAACTCGGTTTCTTCCGTAACAGAAAAATGTCAACGAATCTTGATTGTCTATTATTGAAACAGGCTTTTATGCGGTTTCCAGTCACACCAATCTAACGACACCGGTAGATGCGGTTTCCAACCGCACCGATTCAACAAGTAATAGTAGGGTGGGCACTGCCCACCATTGGGATCAAGTTAAGAGAATTTACGTATCATTTGTCTAATTCACGCTGTAAACCCTTAAGCCAGCAGGGCAAACACGAAACTGTGACTCTTCGACTGTGCGAGTCTTTTAGCCCCAGCGGGGCGGCAGGTTTGTAGAAACATGGACACACCGAATTCCAAAGCCCCAGAGGGGCGACAGGTTTATAGAAACGTGGACTGTGTTAAGCGCTTACCGAGAAAAAACCGCGTGACTTGCGTCCTAAAACGCTTAACTTGATCCCTATGGTAGGGTGGGCACTGCCCACCATTCCGATTAGTTTGGGATAAATGGTTGGCTTCCCTGGCGCGCAACGTGTCCGCGTTGATGGTGGGCAGTGCCCACCCTACACCTACCGCCAGACGCTTGAAAACACGCAATCTCCGGCAGCGTAAAGTATAGAGGACCGGTTCCGGAGATTCAAAAAGGAAATCGACGCATGAGCGCCAAAAGCGTTTTAGTTGTTGAGGACAAAGAATTAAATCGGAAGGTTGTCCGGATTGTGCTTGAATCGGAGGGATACGAAATACTTGAAGCGACAACCGCGGAAGAAACTCTCCGGACACTGAATGCGGAAACACCCGATCTGATTCTGATGGATATTGCCCTTCCCGGCGGAATGGATGGCGAGGAATTGACGCGACAGATTAAAAATGACCCGCGATGGAATCATGTTCCAATCCTTGCCTTAACCGCCGCGGCGATGAAAGGCGACCGCGAACGGATACTCCGAGCCGGATGCGACAATTATATTAGTAAACCTATCGATACCCGCGTTCTTGTCGATCTCGTGGGTAAGTATGCAGGAAAAGGTGGGAATGAGCGTGAGCCCAGCGCCTAAAATCCTCGTTGTTGATGATGAAGAAATAAATATCAAGATACTTAAGATACAGCTTGAAGCGAAGGGTTATGCCGTGCTTTCCGCCACCAGCGGGGACGAAGCCCTAAAATTGGCAGAATCGGCCCCTCCGGATCTGATTTTGTTGGATATTCAGATGCCGCGCATGGACGGGTTTGAGGTGTGTCAGAGAATCCGCGCCGATGAAGCGACACGGTTTGTCCCTGTAGTAATGGTGACAGCGTTGAAAGACACAGCCGATCGAATACAAGCTATTCAAGCGGGGGCGGATGATTTTATCTCCAAACCGTTCGACGGACACGAAATCATCGCGCGCGTGAGGTCGCTATTGCGCATTAAACAGTACCAAGACGAGCTGGAAGAGCACAATGCGCGTTTTAGAGCCGAGTTAGAGATGGCGCGCCAAGTCCAAGAAATCTTGATGCCGCAAAACGGGCTCGCCGATTTGGCAGGATTCCGGATTGTGTCGCATTCCAGTCCGGAGATAGAGGTAGGAGGTGATTTCTTTGACTTCTGGGAAATAGAACCCGGCTGTTTGGGGATATTCATTTCCGATGTCATGGGCCACGGCGTTTCTGCCGCGCTCGTTGCCGTATTCATGAAGACGGTTGTCGGAGAGATTCGAGATAGGCTCGGAGCGGACCCCGGACTATTGCTGACAACGCTAAACACGCGGTTTCACCATACAATCGGCGCGCAAATGTTCATGTTCGCAACCGCGTTTTATGCAGTGATTGATTTGCCGAACGAAACAATATGCTGCGCGAATGCGGGACACCCGTATCCGTTCCTCATTCACCGGCAACGCGGCGCCTGTAAATCTCTCGGTCAGGAAATCGCTGGAAAGGGATTGGGGCTGTCGCCGGATTCTGTCTACGAATCCGCCAACTACGACTTTGACCGTTTCAGTAGGATACTGCTTTACACGGATGGCGCGTACGAGGTGAAAAACCGGCAGAGAGAAGAGTTTGGCACGCATCGACTTGAGGAAGCTATTGCTCAAGAAACGAGCGAATCCGGGGCGGCGCTTGTCAACCGTCTTCTGGGCAGCATTGAGAAATTCAGAAACGGGAACCCGACGGACGACGATTTGACATTCCTCACTGTCGATGTTGTATAGCCAATGGATTCTATCTGTCCGATTTATTGGAAGGATTCGTGTCCTTGGCTGGATGGACGGTTGAAGACGACCCGCACATCCGTTCCCCCGAACGAGTTGGGCTCCATTTCAAGTTCGTCCGATAGTTGTTCTACCATGTAGATCCCGTGTCCTCGTTCTCGATCGGGCGCGCGCTTCCGGGATATCTCCTTGAGCTTTTCCGACGTTAACCAATCCCCCTCGCCATTCGAACCTTTGTCCCTGATAAGCACAGCCAGTTGATGTTCGTCTATAACAAAACTGATAGCGATTCCTTTGTTGTCGCTTTCGGATCCGTGTTCGATTGCATTCCCGCAGATTTCATCAATTACAAGTTGAATATCCGCAACGCGTCGTTGGCTGAAACCAACCTGTTCAGCCAACTGTTTGAGAAAGCAGAGAATGGGCTCGATATACCACAAACGACTGGGCAACTGGATGTCAATACGCTCTTGGGGCATCGTTTTACCGCGAGGTGTCGATCTGAAGATGAGTCGTCGCTCTGATTGCGATACATGAACTGTCACCGCGGATGCAAGTTCAACAGCATTGGATCTTTGTCCATTGGCATAGTGCGCAATGCCATAGGCTCAAAATTGAATGCTTGTTTGCGAATCCATTCTTATGCTAATCCCGAATCTATATGTTACAATAACCGGCAGTTCGTAATTGCTCAATTCATTGAGCGCCTCCGATTAATTGTGACATTTAGATGTTGAATTCGTAAAAACGCTGTCGGTTGGCGTCAAAATGCGGCAAGCGCGCTTCTTTCCGTCTCATAGATTTCGACGACGCTGGAAGCGCCGGTGAGATCGAAAGTTCGCTTGATGTTGTCCGCAAGTCTGCACAACTTTACATCGCCGCCTCTTTGGCGTATTCGCTTCGCGGCGCCAACCATCGCCCCGACAGCCGTACTGTTAATATGTTGCACATTTTCAAGGTTTACGAGAATTTTCTGAGCTTTGTGTACAAGAAGATCTTCAAGCACTTCCCGCAAATCTGCAGCCGCAAAGCTTCCAATGTCTTCGTGAACATCGATGATTTTCACATCGGAACTGTTTCGCACGGTCATGGGTATGTATGCCATTTCAAATTTCCTCTCATTACGCTAGATTTTGTGATATATCTCAAAAAGATAACCTTCAACTATTGTAGCAGAAAAAGAACCGTAAAGTCAAAGCAAACTGCAAGGAAAAGTGTCTTTGTGGAACGATGTGGAAGAGTAAAAGGATGGAAAGCGGAAAAATCGGGTTAAAATGGCTAAATGCGAATCCCTTGATTGATAGCGCGCCATTATCCCGCGGCGGAATAGCTCTTTCCACAAGTAACATCCAACTCGTGTCGGCGTCAAATTCCTCGATTCGGCGGAACGCAATGTGAAATATGTTCCACGACTCCGTAGGCGGGGCATCTTGCCCCGCTTGCCAATGTCGAGTGTTACTTGATAACCCGAGCGCTCAACCCGCGTAAATACGGTTTCCAACCGCGCCGACGCGATTACTCCAATTAAACGCAAAGATTGAAGTTGCAAATTGCTAATCGCTTGTGTTATACTATACAAGTTTTAGTTGATTGCAGACGTTAACGACCTATTCCGTAGCATAGGAACCTTGACAAAGGAGGAATCTGGTTGAGTTAGATCTAGATTTAAGACTATTTTACGTTTTCGGATTAAGCCAGATAAGTTGATGAACGAGGATTCACACAAAGGCAAGGCAGCTATAAATCAAGCTGCTGCCACAATGGACACAGATACCGATACCGCGCAAAGTCTCCGGGAAGAGTCTCCAAGTGATCGAGCAGAGAGCGCAGACGAGCGCATGCAGGATGCTGTTGAGCGCGACACCGTGGGGGATGTCGTGCTCTCCGAACATGCGGAGGAAGAGGAGGCCGCCAACTCTTCGGATGCCCCCGCGCCGAACGATACCCCGGAAGATTCTCGGCAGCCGCATTCCGAGACGCCATCCGCGGAGCATGAGAACTTGGATTTAGGGGCGTCGCTGTTCAGCGACGAGTCCCTCGAAAAAGCCTATGACAACTCTATTAAAGCTTTCGCCGAGGGGCAAATCGTAAAAGGCGCCGTCGTGGAGCTCAATCGTGACGAAGTCATGATTGACATAGGATTCAAATCTGAGGGATACATTCCGTCTTCCGAGTTTGAGACAACCGAAGACGGGTTGCCGAAAGTCCAAGTAGGCGATCAGATTGACGTTTACATTGTCCGCAGGGAAGATGCCGACGGCCAACTTGTGCTTTCAAAGAAGTTGGCGGATCAGACCCGAATTTGGGATGAAATCGCCGCGGCATGTGAACAAGGACAAACTGTCGAGGGCACGGTCATAGAGAGAATCAAGGGTGGGCTTCGCGTTGACATCGGATCTTTACGCGCGTTTCTCCCAGCCTCGCAGATTGAGTTGCGTCCAATTCCAAACCTTGACAAGTACGTGGGGATGACGCTTGAACTAAGGGTGGTTAAACTCAATAGGCGGCGCAATAATGTCGTGTTGTCCCGCCGGGCGTTGCTGGAAGAGGAACTCGTCGCACGCAAGGCGGAGGCGCTTAACAGCCTTGAAGTTGGACAAACCCGGGCCGGAGTTGTCAAGAACATCACCTCCTTCGGCGCCTTTGTCGATTTGGGCGGCATTGACGGGCTTCTTCATAAAACCGATATGTCGTGGAAGAAGATAAATCAACCCTCCGATGTCGTTTCCATCAATGATCAGATTGAAGTCCTCGTCATTGGTGTTGACCAAGAAAAGGAGAAGGTGTCATTAGGGTTAAAACAGAAGACGCCCAATCCTTGGGATGGGATTGAGGAAAAATATCCCGTGGGTTCCACCGTCAGTGGCAAAGTCGTCAACATTGTCAATTACGGGGCATTCTTGGAACTTGAAGAGGGCGTTGAAGGACTTATTCACGTTTCTGAGATGTCGTGGACCCGCCGAAATGTCGCGCCTTCCAAATATGTCACAAAAGGCGACGTAATCGAGGCTATTGTTCTTGAAATTACCAAATCTTCGAAAAGAGTCTCCCTCGGTCTCAAGCAGTTGGAGCCGAATCCGTGGGAACGACTCGAAGAGAAATTCCCGATAGGGAAGAAGATTTCTGGCCGCGTACGCAATCTCACTGATTTCGGCGCTTTCGTTGAGATTGAAGAGGGGATTGACGGATTGATTCATGTCTCGGACCTCTCTTGGGTGAAACGTGATGTTCATCCTCGCGAGATTCTGAAGGAGGGTGCCGAGGTTGAAGTGGTAGTCTTGCAGATCAATCCCGCCGACCAACGCGTATCACTTGGTTTGAAACAAGTTGTGCCGGACCCTTGGCTGCAAGTGCCGGAAAAATATAAGATTGGCACTGTGGTGCGCGGCGAAATCATGAACTTGACCAGTTTCGGAGCGTTTGCCAAGTTAGAAGAAGCCGTTGAAGGCCTTATCCATATTTCGGAACTGGCTGAGCGAAGAATTGAGAAGCCGGAAGAGGTTGTCAAAATCGGCGATCAACTGGAACTGAAGGTAATCCATCTCGCTGTCAACGAGCGTCGGATTGGTCTGAGTTTGAAAGCCGCGCAAGCCGAGCAGGAACGGGCAACAACAACCCAATTTCAAGAAGAACAATCTGAGAGCAGGGATGAGGAACCGGCAACATTGGGCGCTCTGCTCAAAGAAGAATTGGACAAGCCAAACTCGAATTCAGATAGCTAACTCCCAGGTTCTGTTGACATTTGCGTGAAGTGTGTGTCCAATCGTAGGGGCGAGGTTTCCTCGCTCCATGGATCGGGAAATATAACAAATGGGTTGGGGAACCCAACCCCTACGAAGGATTGTGCGTCTGTGTGGCCCACTTGATTGTCTATTATTCAAACAGTCTGTAACGTTTGAAGCGCTCATCGCGTTCGGTCTTTGAGCGTGGATGAGCGCCGCATCAATTCGTTGGAACTGTGTGGCTATTGTCTATGCCCCTACACTCATCATTGCAATAATCGACTTGGCAAGGCTGCCGCTTGCGCATCAGGCATTCTGCCCGCCCCATTCTGTTTTTGAAACCTCGCCTAGTATTGGTCGACGAAAACCCTGCCCCCGGATAGCGACAAATCGGCCTGTCTCATGCTCGTCCCCCCATACGCTTAGGCAGAGGGTTCTTCGTGTAAAAATAGTACATCCGTAGGGTGGGCGCTGCCCGCCATTTCTTGCTATCGACGGCGGGGTATCCCTTGATTATATGTGGGATTAAATGTGGGAGGGGCATCTTGCCCCGATGTGGCTTAGGCAGAGGGTTCTTCGTGTAAAAATAGTACATCCGTAGGGTGGGCGCTGCCCGCCATTTCTTGCTATCGGCGGGAGGCCCCCCTTGATTATATGTGGGATTAAATGTGGGAGGGGCATCTTGCCCCGATGTGGCTTAGGCAGAGAGTTCTTCGTGTAAAAATAGTACATCTTGTAGGGTGGGCACTGCTCACCATTTCTTGCTATCGGCAGGGGGTATCCCTTGATTATATGTGGGTGGGGATCAAAGGAACGAATAGTGACCAGGATTTTCTATGGGATCTCGAACGCCTTTCGCTGCGTAGGCTAAAATCAAGGAAACCGTCTCACGACCACCGTTCAACGCAAAACAAAAGGAGCGTTCCCTATGTATAAACGTCATTTCATTTTCGCTTTACTCGCTCTATTCACGTTCATCATAAGCTCTCAACAAGTATCCGCCCAATCGCGCATAGCCCAAGACGCCTACGCCATCTTTGAGGGGAGCTGCCTCATCTGCCATGGGCCCGATGGCGCCTATCGCGAATCGCTCCTCATGGAATACGCCGCGCTCATTGCTGGGGGTACGGTGGTGCCGGGAAACCCCGACGCCTCCGAATTGTACAAACGCCTGCTTGGCGCTACCGAAAACGGCGCGCAGATGCCGCTTGGACAACCTCAGTTGCCCCCACAGTCGATTGAGACCATCAGACAGTGGATATTGGCGGGCGCGTTCGACTGGAAAACAGCCCCCACTACCGACCGGCCGTTTATCTCTCCCGCGCAAACACTCACGAATATCGAAACCCACCTCATGTCACTCCAACCGTTTGACCGAGCCTACGCGCGCTACTTCACGCTCACGCATCTGTACAATGCCGGCGAAACGGCGGAGATTCTTCAGGAGTACCGCAAAGCGCTCTACAAACTAGTCAACAGCCTCTCATGGGGCGCCACAATTATCAACCCGATCCCAATTGACGCGGGGCAAACCATCTTTTACATTGATCTTCGACACTACGAGTGGGATGTCAATGACGCTTGGACGAAGATAGAGGAGGAGTACCCCTACCACATTTCGTTTGACGCGCCCGAACACACCTCGCTGCGAACACAACTCGGACGGTTGCAGACCCAGATGAAGTGCGATATACCATCGGTTCATATCGACTGGTTCATCGCAAAGGCATCCAGCCCGCCGCTCTACCACGACCTGCTTTCTCTGCCGTTGACAGAAAGAGAATTGGAAACGCGCTTGGAGGTGGATGTGGCGCGCAATCTGACCAACGCCCCCGGGGTTCGCGTCTGGCGGGCGGGGTTCAACAACTCCGGTGTCTCCAACAACAACCGCGTGGTGGAACGCCACACCTCCCGATATGGCGCCTACTGGAAAAGCTACGACTTTGCCGGCAGTGTCGGCGCGCAGAACGTCTTTACCCACCCGCTCTCTTTCACGCACGATGGCGGTGAAGCCGTGTTCAATCTTCCAAACGGCTTGCAGGCATATTACGTGGTCAACGCCTCCGGATTCCGGTTGGATGAAGCCCCGATAAATATCGTCTCCAACCCTGCCGCCAGCGACCCCACAGTGCGCAACGGGCTTTCCTGTTTCGGTTGCCATACGGAGGGAATGAAGACATTCGAAGACCAAGTGCGCTCGGTGATTCAGAGCAACGCCAATCCACCCTACAACAAAGCGCAGGCGCTGCGGCTCTACGTCGAGAAGTCGGACATTGACGCGCTTGTGAGTGAAGACATGAACCGCTACCGGGGCGCGCTTGAAGCCACGGGGGGTACGTTTAGCGGTGTTGAGCCGATTTCTCGCTTCCACGAGGCGTTTCAGGGGCCCGTAGACGCCGCTTATGCCGCCGCCGTGGTCGGGTTGCAGACCCAAACCTTCCTTGAGAGAGTTCGTGAGAACCGGGGGTTGCAGAACGTCGGTTTGCTTGCGCTAGACACCGAGAACGGGAGCGTGAAGCGGGACGCTTGGACATCCAATTTCCGAGACGTGATGTACGCGTTGGATTACCCTCAGCAGGTAGGGGAACCGCCCGTTGTGACGCCGCCGGATGTGATACCGGGGCAGCAAGTTCATATTCCGGACCCGAACCTGCGCACGTTAATTGCGGAAGAACTTGACAAGAGCCTCAATGCACCGATAACCGTGGAGGAGATGAAAAGTTTGAGAAATCTTGACGCGTGCAGAGGTGGGTGCGAAAAGGGTATCCGAGATTTGACAGGAGTGCAGTTTGCAACAAATCTACGACGAATAAATATCTCACATAATCAGGTGTCCGACATATCACCCGTAGCAGGTTTAATTGAACTGCGCGAGCTCTGGATTAGAGACAACCCTGTTTCCGATATATCTCCTTTGAGGGGCTTAACCAACCTTACTCACCTAGGATTTGAGGACTGTCAGGTGTCCGATATATCTTCCGTGAGGGGCTTGACAAATCTCATTCACTTAGACTTCTCTCACAACCCTGTGTCCGATATGTCGCCCGTGAGGGGCTTGACAAATCTCGTTCGCTTAAGATGTACTGACACTTTGGTCTCCGATATCTCACCCGTATCAGGATTAACCAACTTGACATGGTTGGACATGCACGATATGATCGTGTCGGATCTATCGCCGCTTGCACGGCTAATCAATCTGGAGAGCCTGACGTTTGACGATAACGAAGTATCTGACATATCGCCGTTGGCAGGATTAATCAACCTCAGACGCATCCGCACGTGGGGCAACCGCTTCTCCGACGTATCACCCCTAGCGGGATTAACAAAGTTGGAAATGTTAAATATCTGTGGCGCAGAGTTATCGGACCTTTCGCCTTTGGCGAACTTAACAGGTTTGACAGAACTGTATCTTGTCGGTAACGGTATATCGGATATATCCCCACTTGCAAGGTTAACCGGGCTGAATCGTTTCAATCTAGCCGGGAACCGCATCTCGGATATATCGACAGTTTCGGGGTTTACCAATTTGAAATGGCTGAACATCGAGGAAAATAGAATCTCGGACGTATCGCCGCTTACGCGATTAACGAAATTGACATGGCTGAGCCTTCGCGACAACGGAATCTCGGACATATCGCCGCTTGCAGGATTATCCAATTTGACATGGCTGGCTCTGCAGAACAACCAAGTCTCCGATCTTTCACCTCTGGATGGGTTCCGCGACAACTTAAAGCTTTTCACAATTTTCAACAATCCCGTATTCCCGATCGGAGGACCGAAAATTGAGGGACCCTGGTTGTGGGTGTTTCTGCCAAGCACAAGACGAAATTTCGACACAGATTTGCTGGCGGAAGCCAGCGAAGGCGGCGCGACCGAGATGAAAATCGCTACCCTGGGAGCGACAGAGGGTAAAGCTATTGGCAGCGAGGTATGGACATCCGACAAACTCCCGCCAACGGGCAGGGATAACCTTGACGACATGGTAGGGCACAATCTGCCTGACGGCGTTATCTACGGCACGGTCTTCCTCTATTCACCGCGCGAACAGAATACAAGCATGTTCCTTGGCAGTGATCAGGAGATAAAGGTCTGGCTCAATGGGGAGGTGATTTACCAGCGCGAACGGATAGAGCGCGGTGGCGATTACACCGACTATTTCCCAGCTACGCTTCGGCGAGGGAAAAACGTCCTGCTCGTCGCGGTCGGCACTCGTGATGGCGGCCATTCCAACGCCTTTTTCGGATTTGAACCCGGCACCGAATATGCCGAAGCGACTGGTGTGGGTTACCTCTTTTCCGAGTCTTCGATTCATACCGGCGACACCTTTACCCTTGATGTTCGCGCCGAAAATGTGATTGACTTGGCGGGGTGGCAGTTTGATGTCGCCTTTGATTCTGCCATCCTCCAAGCGGTTGAGGTGAGCGAAGGCGACTTCCTCAAGAGCGATGGCGGAGCGACCTTCTTTCGGCGCGGGGGAGTTGACAACACGAATGGGGTAATCACCGGATTCAGCGCGGCGCGCACCACCACCGGCGGCGCGAGCGGCAGCGGCTCCGTTTTTCAGGTAACGTTCAAGGCAAAATCCGAAGGTGAAACGAAAATAGCCCTTCAGAACTTCCTATTCGGCTCCGCCGCCAAGGAAAGTATTCCCGCGGGGCCCCTTGAAGTTCACATCACCGTAGAGGAACGGCTATTGACCGGAGATGTGAATCGTGATGGGGTTGTCAATATTCTCGATTTAATCAGCGTGGCGCAGCAGTTGGGGAAAAGCGTAACCGCCGATTCACCGGAAGATATTAACGGCGATGGGGTGGTCAATATCTTCGACCTCACCCTCGTGGCACAGGGCATCGGGGGCGCCGCCGCGCCATCCGCGCTTGCGACCGGACGCGCCGATGCCGTCACCGTTGAAGCCTGGATTGCGGGCGCTCGACTTGTGGATGACGGTTCAATTGCCTTTCGACAGGGCATCGCGAATCTGGAAAACCTGTTAGCCTCGCTGATTGTTCCCCAAGAAACCGCCCTGCACGCGAACTACCCGAATCCGTTCAATCCTGAAACCTGGATTCCGTATCAGTTGGCGGTCCCCGCGGAGGTTTCGCTGACAATCTATGACATGAACGGGGGGACGGTTCGGCGTTTGGAGGTAGGGCATCAAGCGGCGGGCATGTACCGGAACCGCAGTCGCGCGCTGTATTGGAACGGCCGCAACGGACGCGGCGAGTTCGTTGCCAGCGGCCTCTATTTCTACACGCTCAAGGCAGGCGAATTCACCGCGTCGCGAAAGATGTTGATAAGGAAGTAGCGCCAAATTGAGATAAGATCGGAAAATAGACTTCACACATTGATGTTGGAGTGGAAGGGAATCTTCCAACCTTCCACTCTTCCATCCTTCCAATCCTATTCTCCCAGTTGCCTCGGAAGATAAACGCTAATACTAAAACTCGCTTACTATACCATTTAATAAAACATACGAGGAGAAATCAATTGAGCCGAAACTATTTGTTCACATCGGAATCCATAACCGAAGGGCATCCCGACAAGGTTGCGGATCAGATTTCCGATGCCGTGCTTGACGCCATTCTATCGGAAGACCCGATGAGTCGTGTCGCCTGCGAGACGCTCGTAACAACAGGACTCGCGCTTGTCGCGGGCGAGATCACGACGCACGCCACTCACGTTAATATCCCGTCACTGGCACGGGACGTTATACGAGACATCGGCTACACCGACGCGAGTTACGGATTCGACTGCGATCACTGCGCGTTGTTGACGGCGATTGACGAGCAATCTCCCGATATCGCAATGGGCGTCGACCGCCGAGGCGCCGGCGATCAGGGCATGATGTTCGGCTATGCGTGCAACGAAACGCCGGAACTGATGCCGATGCCCGTCACGCTGGCGCACAAACTCACTCGACGCCTCGCTGAAGTACGAAAATCCGGAGCGCTTGAATTCCTTCGCCCGGATGGAAAATCTCAAGTGACGGTCGAATACCGAAACGGTAAACCCGCCAATGTGGATACAGTCGTCATCTCTACGCAGCACCATCCGGACGTGCCTACGGCGGTACTAAAGGAGGGTGTCGTCGAAGAAATCATTAAACATGTCATTCCCGAGGAGCTGCGGGGCGCGAATATCAAATACCACATCAATCCGACCGGCAGGTTTGTCGTGGGAGGGCCGCAGGGCGATGCGGGCTTGACCGGAAGGAAGATTATCGCCGATACCTATGGCGGGATGGGCAGACATGGCGGAGGGGCGTTTTCAGGCAAGGATCCGACAAAGGTTGATCGGAGCGCCTGCTACGCCGCTCGACACGTTGCAAAGAATATCGTCGCCGCCGAACTCGCCGATCGATGTGAGGTGGAGGTCTCCTACGCTATCGGTGTGGAGGAACCCATCTCAATCATGGTTGAGACCTTCGGCACCGGCAAGATTGCCGATGAACAGCTCACAACGCTCGTTCAGAAGCTGTTTGATTTGACACCTTACGGAATCATCCAGCGGCTCGATCTGCGAAAGCCAATCTACAAAAATACGGCGAGTTACGGACACTTTGGTCGCAATGAACCCGGCTTTACCTGGGAATTGACAGATTACACCGATGTGCTGAGATCAGAAGCTGGAATTTAAGGAGAGGATATGGACTGTAATATCAAGAGTCGCGACTTGGCGGCAGAAGGAAAACTACGAATTGATTGGGCGGATCGCTTCATGCCTGTACTGCGTCTGATCCGCGAGCGTTTCGAGAGAGATCGTCCGCTTGAGGGGGTAAAGGCGGCGGCGTGTTTGCACGTTACGACGGAGACCGCGAACCTTATGCGAACGCTGAAGGCGGGCGGAGCGGAAGTGGTTTTGTGCGCTTCCAACCCCTTGAGCACCCAAGATGATGTGGCGGCGTCACTCGTCGTGCACGATGGCATCCCGGTGTTTGCCATCAACGGCGAAGACACCGAAACCTATTATCAACATATTGACGCCGCTATCAATTCGGGACCAATGATCACTATGGACGATGGCGCCGACCTTGTCTCCCGACTGCACGCCGAAGACATGAACCCCGTTTTCGTCGAAAATGTGTTTGCGGGCACCGAAGAAACGACAACCGGCGTGATTCGCCTGAAAAGCATGGCGAACGAAGGCGTGTTGAAGTATCCCATCATCGCGGTCAACGACGCCAAAACAAAACACTTTTTCGACAATCGCTACGGTACGGGCCAAAGCACGTTGGACGGCATTATTCGAGCGACGAATCTGTTAATCGCCGGTTCAACGGTCGTCGTTGCCGGCTACGGCTGGTGCGGCAGAGGGGTCGCCAATAGGGCGCGCGGCTTGGGCGCGAATGTCATCGTCACCGAAATCGACGCCCTAAACGCGCTTGAAGCGGTGATGGACGGATTCCGCGTTTTGCCCATGACCAAAGCCGTGACCGAAGCGGACGTTGTCGTAACCATCACCGGCGACATACACGTCCTTCGACGCGAACACTTTGAAGCCATGAAGGATGGCGCGATTATATGCAATTCGGGGCACTTCAATGTCGAAATCAACATTGACGATCTTGAGGAACTGAGCGTCGAAAAGAAAGTGGTGCGGAATTATGTCGAAGAATACACGCTGAAGGATGGACGCAAACTCCATCTCCTTGGCGAGGGACGCCTCATTAACCTCGCCTCGGCCGAGGGGCACCCGGCGAGCGTCATGGACATGAGTTTCGCGAATCAAGCCCTCTCCGCGGAGTATATCGTGCAAAACCGCGAAAGCCTGGAGAAAAGCGTCTATGTTGTTCCCGAAGGAATTGATGCGTCCATCGCGGAGTTGAAACTTCGGGCGCTCGGAGTCGAAATCGATGAGCTCACCGAAGAACAACAGACCTATCTAAGTTCTTGGACAATGGGCACCTAACCCGCAAACCCTGTAGGTGCGATAGAGATCCCCTTCTAACCGCTGCCTTGAAACCGAGTTTTTTCTTGAAAACTCGGTTTCTTCCGCAACAGAAAAGTGTCCGCTAATCTCGATTGTCTATTATTCAAATAGACTCTTAACTTGTGCTCTTGGGAAATAGACCATTTAATGGTTCTTTTTCGTAGGGGTTGGGTCTCCCAACCCATTGTGGGAGGCGGCAATCTCTATCGTCGGCGTATCCATTCACAACCGAACCGTAGGGGCTAGGTCTCCTCGCCCTGTTCGAGGTTGCGGCATATTTCAAATATCAATTCACAAACGTGAAAGAGCAAAAGCGGGCAAGGGAACCTAGCCCCTACGATTATTGGTATATCTCATACGAATTCAAAACCTAAGAGCCTGTTTGAAAATTCGTTTTGGGTGAAGTCACTTGCCTTGAAACCGAGTTTTTTCTTGAAAACTCGGTTTCTTCCGCAACAGAAAAGTGTTCGCTAATCTCAATTGTCTATTCTTCAAATAGGCTCTTAACTCATGCTCTTGGGAAATAGACCACTTAATGGTTCTTTTTCGTAGGGGTTGGGTTTCCCAATCCATTGTGGGAGGCGGCAATCTCTATCGTCAGCGTATCCATTCACAACCGAACCGTAGGGGCTAGGTCTCCTCGCCCTGTTCCAGGTTGCGGCATATTTCAAATATCAATTCACAAACGTGAAAGAGCAAAAGCGGGCAAGGGAACCTAGCCCCTACGATACTGGTATATCTTATACGAATAACTCATGCTCTTGGGAAATGAACCACTTAGCTGCTAGAAATTGATTTGAGGAGTACTACTTCCATGAAATCGTCGGATCGCTGGGAAAATGTGACGCTACTCCTCTCCGCCGTTGCGCTTCTTCCAATCTGGTTGGCGCAATCGAAACAGATGCCTATGTCCGACGGACTATCCAGCCTGCTTCAAGTATTGCAATTCGTCTTGCTCGTTGTGCTTGTCACCATTCTGATACGACGTATACGGAGGGTGGTGGCGGCATTCCGAGAAAACAAAAATCGCCAATCACACTGAAACCGATCAAACTCGTTATTCACTCGCTTGATCGCAGTGCGCGCCCTACTGACCACTGGCAACTGTTTTTTGTTACTTGCGGAAAGAATTATTCCGCCAGGTATAGTGGGGCGCGACCAAGGAGGATTACTATGGCAAAGCGAATAGATATTCATCCCGACATCTGCAATGGACGACCTGTGATTGCCGGGACTCGTATTCTCGTTCAAACTATCATGGAGTTTTTGGGCGCGGGCGATTCTATAGAAGAGGTGCTTGAAGCGTATCCTTCCCTCAAACGAGAAGATGTTTATGCGTGTATCCAATTCGCCGCCCATAGAGATTAAGTTATACTAATTCCGAATCTATAAGTGACAAGAACCGACGGTTTGTAGTTGCTCAATTCATTGAGCGCCTCCGATTGATTGTAACATTTAGATTTTGAATTCGTATAACATCATCAACTCCCCACCCCTTCTACCACTTTCTTCGTGAGGTGTCATATATAATGAGTATCTTGGTTGTCGGCTCCGTGGGACTCGATTCTGTTGAAACACCCGCCGGTCAAGTCGAAGACGCCCTCGGCGGGTCCGCCATTTATTTTTCCACCGCCGCGAGCTTCTTTTCGGATTCCATACGACTGGTCGCTGTGGTCGGTGACGACTTTCCGCAAGAACATATTGAATTCCTTGAATCGCGGGGCATCGACATTGAAGGGCTGGAGCGAGTGGAAGGCGGGCAGACGTTCCGTTGGGGAGGACGCTACACCGATGATCTGAACTCCGCGTCTACACTTTTCACGGATCTCAATGTGTACGGCGACTTTCAACCGAAATTGCCCGAGTCTTATCGAGACACGCCGTATGTATTTTTAGCCAACATCAATCCGGAGCTGCAACTCAACGTCCTTGAACAAGTCAATCAGCCGAAGTTGGTCGTTTGCGACACGATGAACCTTTGGATCAATAACAGTCGCGCCGCGTTGATGCAAACGCTTGAGAAGGTAGACATACTAATCCTAAACGACGCCGAGGCGCGGCTATTGACCGACGAAAGCAACCTGATTTCCGCCGCCAAGAAAATCCTTACCTATGGCCCAAGCCGAGTGATAGTCAAGAAGGGGGAACACGGCGCCATGTCCCTCACTGCGACGACGTTCTTTTCCGCGCCTGCCCACCCGCTTGAATCGGTGTGCGACCCGACCGGGGCGGGCGACAGTTTCGCCGGCGGATTCCTGGGTTATGTCGCCTCGGTCGGCGATATCTCCGAGGCAACCATCCGGCAAGCCATCATGTACGGCACGATTGCCGCCTCGTTCAATGTCGAAGATTTCAGCTTGAATCGTCAGCGTATCCTGAACCGCGCCGAAATCGATCGCCGCTACCAAGAATTGCGAGAATCGACGCGATACTGAAACCTCGCAAGTGGAATGGTGGGCAATGCCCACCCTACATATACTACTGAAGCGTGTCGAAATCGATCGCCGCTACCAAGAATTGCGAGAATCGACGCGATACTGAAACCTCGCAAGTAGGAAATGGTGGGCAATGCCTACCCTTCTACATGATGTGAATTGCCCGATCGTACGCCGCTTCCGCCGACTCCATCACCGCCTCGCCTAGCGTCGGGTGAGCGTGAATGGTGTGAGCGAGCTCTTCAACGGATGCCCCCAAGCCGATTGCCACGACCGCTTCATGGATGAGATCCGATGCGTGAGCCCCGACAATATGCGCGCCGAGAATATCCCCCGAATCGGAGTCGGAGATGATTTTGACAAATCCGTCCGTCTCGCGCATGCCGATGGCTTTACCGCTCGCGGCGTAAGGGAATCTGCCCACCTTAACCTCGTAACCTTCCGAGGTGGCTTCGTCTTCCGTCATCCCCACTCTCGCGATTTCGGGAATTGTGAATACGCACCAAGGGACGGTGCCGTAATCCATTTCGGCGTCATCTCCCATACAGTTTCGCGCCGCCACAACCCCTTCCGCCGATGCCACGTGCGCCAGTGCGTATCGACTGCACACATCACCTACGGCATAAATGTCGGGGATGTTGGTTTCCATCCGCTCGTTGACAAGAATTTTACCTTTTTCCGTCCGAACCCCGGCGCGCTCCAGTCCGATGTTCTCGGAATTCAAACGTCTGCCTATGGAAATCAACATCTTTTCAGCCGAGAACTCTTCGCCGGATTCCAACGTAGCCCTAACCCCGGTCTCCGATTTCTCGACACGCGTCACGTTGGCTCCGGTCTTGATTGCGATGCCTTTTCGCTTCATCGACTGTTGAACGTGCCTGACAACCTGAACATCCTCCGTGGCGAGGATGGTCGGCAAGAGTTCAAGGACGGTAATTTGGCAGCCCAGTCCGTTGAAAATGGAGGCGAACTCGCAACCCGATACGCCGCCTCCGACGATGATTAGACTTTCCGGCAGTTCGGGCAGTTCCAAAATGCCGGTTGTGGTTAATACCTGCCGCTCATCAATGTCGAAAATCGGGATATTCGCCGGCTCGGAGCCGGTGGCAAGAATAATTTTCGACGCTCTGATCTGTTCCGCCGAGCCATCGGTTTTGTTTATTTCAATCGTGCCGCCGCCGGTCAGCCTGCCAAAGCCGTTGATTGTGTGAACCCCGTTTCCTTTCAGCAGTTGACCGATGCCCCTGGTCAGTTTCGTGACGGTCTCATTCTTGTGAGCCAAAACTTGGGGATAGTCGACTTCGGCGCCCCGGATCTTGATGCCAAACCCGCCGGCGTCATGAACTTGGGTCATCAGATTCGCGACGGCATAGAGCGTTTTGGTCGGAATACACCCGCGATTCAGGCAAGTGCCGCCCCAATCCCCCTGTTCAATCAAGCAAACCGCGCCGCCCATCTGCGCGGCTTTAATCGCCGCAACGTATCCTCCGGGCCCTCCGCCGATAATAGCAATGTCAAATGTTGACATCTACGCCTCCGTGAAATCAAACTCCTAGTAAAATGCACGCGGACTATTATATAGACGTACAGAAATAGTGTCAAGATGATTTGCCAGAACAATCAAGGGATTTCTATCGTCGTGGAATCTCTACGAGAACTCTATAAGATCTCTATTGTGGTCACGATTGGTTACTTTGATTAGTCGCTGTAAACTCCTTAAATCTATTCGCTCAATTGATTCGTTCTCTCCCGTAATCGCCTCTACAGATTAAGTGTTGGGTTTCACTCTAATTTCCTGCGTTTTCTGGCAGTATGAAACATCGGAGTCTTTTTTCTGTGCGCGGGTTCTCTTGGATTTTCGTTCACCCCAACCTACAATCTGTATTTATCTCTACTCGAACGCGATCTAGAGAGCCAAGATGCTTTAATGTTTCGGACGTAAAGCCTTCTATGCTCGTTGGAAAGCACTTGGTACGCTAGGAACGATTTCCTTGTCTTCCCGAATGAAATGCAAATGACTTGTTATACGTCACCTTTTCAGCGATACCCGCTTAGAGCGTTTCAAACACCTGACGAATCAGTTGCATAAGGTAGTCTAGGGAACTCTTGAGAGGAGGATTAAGCCCCTCCACACGGTTGCAGACAGATTCGTTGTAAATATATTTCCTGTTCCGCCATCCGATAGTAGCAATCCCAACAAACGTCTTCCAATGAGTCCGCCCGTAAGCACGCGCTTCTTCTTCACGTATCTTAGAGCACACATTCCACGGATCATTAATCTCCGATGGGTTTACCGGTAGCATCAAACCGAACCACTCTTTCTCCCCTCTCCGTCCATAAATGCGCACAAGACCTTTTCCGTTTTTCTTGTATGCGACATAGTTTTTGTTGACTTTCTCGCTAACGGAGTCATTTAAGTCAAGAATCCGCTGTTGTAGCGGCAGGAAGAATTCACGCCATTCATTTATGAAATATGGGTGCTGGTCAGCTAATGTCCACTTTGATTCCTCTCGCTGTCTTGGGGCTGGTTGTGGGAGCTCAGATTTTGATTCTAATGGAGACAATGGATGTCCCATTGTTAAGTGTACGTGAAGGTCATCAACCATCTCAAAGAGGTCTGCTTGGACCTCTGCAATATGACCTAACTTGTCATCAATCGAGGAAACTTCCTTCTTAAGGGCAATCAGTTCCGTTTCTGTGGGACTTAGCTGTTCCTGAACCAAGTCGCAAAGCCATGATTTAGGCCTCTTCATCGGTTATCCTTTCGTAGTGGAATGGTGGCAGCAGATTTGCGTTCCTGACTCTTTGGACTATAGTGTACTATTTGAGTTCAAATTGGAGATGTCAGATTCGATGCTGGCAAGACGTGTGTCCAATCCTTCAATAGAATCATTCAACTTGCTTAATTGGTCGTGAATTTCGTGTAAGGCGCCAAGGTTATTAATATCAAACTCTCCATGGATGTGCTGTGCTACATCAAGGAGTTCAGTTAAGACACGTAGCATTTCGTCGAATCCGTCAAATGAATAAAGAGCCAAGGTCTTCACCTCCTTTCGTCGGGTTGTGAGGCAAAACGTCAAGAAACTTCGGTTTGAAGGAACGCAAATCTACGTCTTCTAAAGTGTGTTTTATTACTTGAGCCAAGATACCCATTTTATTGTACATTAAAGTGGATGTCTCTGTCTATACCAAAACTACTATACCAAAAATGGACAGGGGAATCGCATCTAATTTTTCAGCGGTAATCCGTAGGTTGGGTTGAACGGCACATCAAGAACGCTCCGTCCACAAGATAACCGCGCCCAGATACCGATACCGCTAAAACCCCCCAAAATCGTAGTGAAACCCGACACTGCGACCATTGTATCGGGGAATCCAGCGGGTTTTATGTATCCATCCGGCTCGAGGTACGCGTCGTCGGAAAATTCTCACCCTTCCCGCCTTTCAATCTTCCTTATGCCAAAAATCAGATGCGATTCCCCCGCAAAAACCGATGAATCCATTTGACAATATCCTGCGGATGTGATATGATTAACTTGCCCGGTGGTGTGCAAACTTATCTTGGCGTAAAAGGCTCATCTGCCTTGGCAATAAATTGACTATGGAGTGTTTTTGAAATGACCTACGTGATTGCGGAACCGTGTATTGATGTTAAAGATACCGCCTGCGTTGATGTGTGCCCCGTGGACTGCATTCATCCGACATCATCGGATGATGATTTTGAAAACGTCAACCAGCTCTTCATAGAGCCCGAAGAATGCATTGACTGCGGAGTGTGTGAACCTGAATGTCCGGTAGAGGCGATTTTCATGGAAGAGGATGTTCCGGAGGAGTGGGCTCACTTTACACAACTGAACGCGGATTATTTCCAATAGTTTTCCGTCGACTCTCGGCGAGTAGTGAGCTTGGCGGACGCCCGCGAAAGAGCGATGAATCTCTATGCGGGAGTCAATGGGGCTGGGTTTGACGACATTGGCATAAACGAACGCGGGTTCAATTTGTCGATGGCAAGTGTCGGGGCGCCTCAAGTAGAAATTCCCGATTGCGCTTTGTTTTCCGACCTTTGCGCGCGGCGACAAGAAATAATACTAATTCCGAATCTATAAGCTACAAGAACCGGTAGTTTGTAGTTGCTCAATTCATTGAGCGCCTCCGATTGATTGTAACATTTTGAATTCGTACTAAGGGTAGCATTTACGCATTCAACGCCCATAGGCGCGTAGTAGAGAAAACAATGCGCGTTTCTATACTCCGCGCTGTCAGAAATTGCGTCTTCTGTAAAGTATACATATTGATGCTGTAGGAGGGATTTCCCGATCCCGACTGTACCGGCAGGTGCGGTAGAGTTCCCACAGAGGTCTCCGCGATCTCCGAATCGCGACCGCCTCTTGCCGCCTAAGTCCTAAACGGAAGGCTGTGACACCGCGTGTGCTGTTTCCCGCCCTTGCCAAAACGCCAATCACGCGCTCTTCATCGTGTTTGTAAATCAACCTGGCGTGTTATTCTCCTTGAATCTCTGTCCTTGAACACACCTTAAAATCCTGAACTGCGGCGCGAAACAGGACGACTTTCGAGCCGTTCTGCTGTACCAACTTAATCTCGTTTGGACTTTCCCAGTCGAGGCAACCGAGAAAGATCTCGCCTTCGCGCATTGTCACTTCAATTTGGTCTCGGTTTTTGCGGGCTGTTACAAGTTGCTGCGTATCAATTTGGAACCCCTCCTCGGGCGACTCCACGGGACCCAGTTTCGCGCCGCGAACCGTCTCGTTGTAACGGAGAATTGACCGCAATTTGTCCTCATCCTGAGCTTTATAACAGAATTTGACCTTTTTCCTTTCAAATTCCAAGTTCTCGTCGTCAACTCGGAGTATAAATCCGTGTTTGTTGAATCCTCGGATAGTAGCCGAGATGTATTGATGGTCGTATAAACCAAACACCATATCGGTTTGAAATTCGATTTGCTTCTGAACGTAGAGATTGCCGAAGGTCGGCCGACTGACTCGCCTCGACCTCGGTCTGGGAGCGACAGAACCGACTCGCTTATCCTTGGCGCCCCTATCGCGGGATTCGACATCTCTGAATTTTTCCCGCCGATATCCCGCTGTGTCTGCTTGTGCGCCATCCTCCTGACCATTGGAATCTTGGAGAGATTGCTCTAAGCTTGGATTGCCGTCGGATTGTTGTGACAGAGTGCCCATATAATCGCGCGGGATGACCGCCTTGCCTTGGCGAAGCCATTTCCGCTCGATAGGAGAAAGCAAAACCTCAACGTCCTGAGCGACTAGTCCCCTTTTTCCTTCGACAACGTCGTATTCCACGCGTTGTCCAATCCGAAGTTCATCGTCTTCCCAGTATTTTACCGAGGAATTGTGCAGAAAGACATCGGCGTCTCCGCTGTCCTGCGCGATGAATCCAAATCCCTTTTCAGCATTATAATACTTGATTCGCCCTGTCGGCATATTATCCCTACCTCTGCAATATCTTCGTGCAAGTAATTGTGTGTGGCTGTACTATCATTTTCTCGCCCATGTTAAGAAGCCGTGCAAGAAACCGAGTTTTTTCTTGAAAACTCGGTTTCTCAAAGTCGCTCCACACCTTCTATTGATAAGAGCCCATTTTCTTAACTCATTCCGCTCAATTTAGCGCTACGGGACTAAATCCAAATCCCTGTATCAAGTGTTCTTGAGATAACAACGATAAATCGGCGTCGAAAGATTCAAAGATCAGGAATAAGCGTTATTGGTGGACTTTTCCTGCCATCGGCAAAGCAAGCCTTATACTCCTGCTATCGGAATAATGAGTGCAAAGCAAGCCTTATACTAATTTCTAATCAATAAGTTACACGCATCGGGCGTTTGCAGTTGCCCGATTCATCGGGCGCCTCCGATGGATTGCAACATTTGGATTTTGAATCCGTATTCCGCATCATGAACCGCCATAACGACGGTTTGAGGCGTTCAATTGCGCAAGCCCTATTTTTGAAGGAGCCACACGATAACGCCGCCCATGATAACGAACATCGGCAGATTGAGCAGGAGGGCGAGGCGTACTCTCCGCCGCTTTTGGTGACTTACCTTTTCGCCGGAGAAGGCTAGTCGTCCGAGCATCCAGAGCGAGTACAGTTGAAGAGGCAAGAGAATCAAGCCGAGTAAGGCGGCGCGCAACGCTCTATCGACAGTTTTGTCACCCGCCGATGGACAAGGTTCGCTCTCGGATTCTTCAATCCCGGTATCGTCGGCAACCCTATCCTCCGCATCTGCAGACAAATCTTCGCGCCCCGCAAGAATGTTGGCGGCGCGTTCGACATCGTTTTCGGAGACTTGCAGTTTAATGCCGCCGACAGCGTTGCTCAGATGCCATGCCACCCCCACGGTCAATTCGTCGGCTAGAAAAGCGGTCAGACCGTTGGCTTCAAGCAATCCCTTTGCAAGGTGCGCCTCCGTAGCCATATCGAAAGTGCCGACGGTTACCAATTTACCTGCCATTAGAAAATCTCCCTTCTTTAGTTGGGACTTATGCCGCCGAACACCTATAACTTCAGGCGTAATGCGTAAGTAGGTCTCTCGCTAAGTACTTATGGCTTTACCACAGCCCCGGTAGGTGCGGTTTCCAACCGCACTGGCGCCACAAAACGCTAGACGAATACACCAATCTTTTGGCGAATGAACCAGTAAGTCCCAATATTATTAACTTGAGGAAAAACTATTACGTATTACGCATTACGCTTCTCGATTTCAACCAACCATGCGATGTGATTCAGGTCGTGGCAGATGACATCTTGCTCGGAGATTCCGCACGCTTCCAAGTTGGACAACAGGCTCTCCCTTGTCCACCTTGCCGACCAGAAATGTTCCGCGGTGGCGACGAATCTCGAACCTCGCGGCGTCACCACATGCTGATTGGTGTGTTCGTAGAATTCAATCTGCGCCGCCTCCGTCTCGGGGACATCCTTGTAGATGGTCAGGAACATCAGCCCGCCCGACTTGAGCGCTTGATAGAACCGCGAAAAGATTGCAATGAAAGTCGGATTCCGATCAAGGTAGGCGTCCGTATAAAGGCTCAAATCCGAGGACGGTTCTCGAAAATTGCCGGGCGTAAAGTACAAACAGAAGACCAAATCGTAGAAATCGCGTTGCGGCGCCGCTTCAGCCACGTCGCCCAGGAATAATGTCGCGTTGGTTAGTCCATCATTGCGCCATCTATCTTGGGCGATTTTGCCGATGTGAGCCGATATCTCAAAACCGTGATACAACTCGCAGGCGGGAGCAAAGATTGAGCCGTGGTATCCCGTGCCGCACCCGACATCGGCGATGGCGCAGCGGCGACCGTGGAACCTCGCAATCAGGATTTCATCTTGTCGGTCGCGCGCCTCCTGTATCGCTTTGGGGCAGTAGGATGATTCCAGAGATTTGAATACAGCCCTGCTTTCCGATTCGCGTAATTTATTTGACATGCGGCATTTCCTGTAAGATTAACTAGACTTACGCAGAAAAGGCAGGTCACTACTGCAGACGGGGCAAGATGCCCCGCCTACGCGTGTGGCCATCACCTCGTCGACCACACGGCCGAGGGATTTACGCCTTAGACAGAAACGGCGGGCCGGTGTTCTGTAGGCGGGGCATCTTGCCCCGCCGCACCTGACCCTTTAGATGTTCAATTGCGTGAGTCCTAATTAAATCAAGTGCGGCTCGCGGTGGGTTGCCACATCCTCCGCGCTACAAACGAACATCCGCTTCAAGAAACTGCCAGAAAAAAATCTTCCAGCCCGATTCCTCTTTCCGAAAATAGAGTTTACATGTGGCGGCAATCTCTCGCCGAGCCGAGCGCGCCCCCTTTTCTGTAACGATATCCAACCTCAATCTCGCGGAGGCCTGGCGCGGATGAGGAACGTCCATCTCGATATCGCGGAAGCGGTATTGGAGGAGATTGAACTCTTCACGCAGCGCCGTTATCGCCGGAACCACGTCGGCGTAATTGACCGGAATGACGCCGGTGTTTCGCCCGAAAAATCGAGTGACCAAATCGTCCGATGTGATGTAGTCCTCCGTGAACAGACCTTCAATTTCCTCGAGCTTGTCGACCTCCAGTGATTCGATCCGTTCAGAGAATGTGGTTAGGAGTTCCCGAATTTCCACCTCCGGATCTGTCAGCGGCGCCAAAGCCATGTCCACTGCCAAAGTCTCGGTTTTGAGCGCCACAATCCGCTTTTCAACCGCATAGTCAACCGCTTCAACGCTGATGGCGATGGCGTCCGAAAAATCAACTTGGGCAAAACGATATCGTCCCTCTACGTCCGTTATCCACTGGCGCCCCGACAACTTGACGATAGCGTCTCGGACGGGGCGTCCGGTTCTGGCATTGGTGATTGTGCCGGATACCACGCCGACCTGCGGCTCTTCAACGGGCGGCACGGGAGAAACGGGTGAATCTTCGCCGCAGCCAAAAAGAACAATCCCGATGTTAAGAAACACTGCAAGAAACCGAGTTTTTTCTTGAAAACTCGGTTTCTCAAGCTCGTTTTGCGCCTTCTTTCGACATGAGCCGAGAACAATCACCGGACAGTTTGTAAGGAGGACTCGTTTGTGAATTCGGAATTTCATCTGTTGTCTGGGAATGGATTTCCCTCCTAAACATTATCGTGATAAAACAACCGCATCTGATTTTTCAGCGATAATCTTTATGAGCAATCTCCGAATCTCGACCTCCTATTCGCGGGCGGGGCAAGATCCCCCGTCTACGATAGTGAATTCTAATTGCCGCGAAAAAAACTTGCAATCCACGTGGATCTTATGATATTCTAATCGCGTCATTCGGAAATTAGTGTATATGCCGGAAAGGAGGTGGACGACTTGGCTCGTATCTGTTATGTGTGCGGCAAAAAACCTATGGCTGGAAACCGGATAAGCAAGTCTCGCAATCATACGAAGCGGAGATGGTTTCCCAACTTGCAGCGGGTGCGCATCGAAACCCGAATCGGTGATAACCGCGTCGGTCATAAGCGGGTGCGCGTGTGTGCGAAGTGTATCCGAGCCGGAAAAATTGTTAAAGTTGTTTCGGGCGCGCCGAAAGCCGCGTGACAGCCGCCACAAGTTGTCACGCTTCGCGCCGGACGCGCCTCACCCCTTTCAGGGGGAGGATTTTTCCCATCACCTCTTCGAGTTGTTCAACACCGGTAACTTCCAGGGTCAATAGATTGGAAACCCTGCCATCGACCCCCCTCCTGCCGCTGCCGGCGCCAAAACTCCCCGCTTGTATATTTACGCCGCATTGGGCGACCGTGCTGCCGATCTCCCCAATCATACCGGGGGCATCCTCGCACTCGACAGCGATTCGCGCCATATAAGTGACTTGGTCGGCGGATTTCCATTCAACATGGACAAGCCGTTCCGGCTCGTTGGTTAAACGCACGCAATCTTCCTTGTGGATAGAGATTCCCCTTCCTCTTGTGATATACCCCATGATTGTGTCGCCGGGAATAGGCGTGCAGCACTTCATAATACGCACCATCGCCGCATCGATGCCATCCTCGAGTTGAACCGCGGGCATCGACTCTTTGGCGGTCTCGCGGCGCTTGCTTGCCAGTTTGTCCGCGTCCGGCATGAGTAGCCTCACCACCTTGTTGGCGAATTGCTTGCCATTCCCAATCTGCACCAATAAACTGGCGGTAGTGCCAGCCCCCAACCTCTTGGCAACGTCGAGAAGACGTGGTGATTCAAGATACGGCTTCAGATCGAGACCGTGGCGCCACGCTTCATTTTCTAGCAAGCGCCGCCCGACTTCCAGCGCATGTTTTCGGTCCTGCTCGTTGAACCATTGGCGGATTTTGCTACGCGCCCGCGCCGTTCTCGCCCAGTTCAGCCAATTACGATTCGGGTGTCCTCTGGGGTTCGTGAAGATTTTTACGCGATCGCCATTTTGCAATCGGTATCTAAGCGACAATAGCGCCCCGTTCACCTCCGCGCTAGAGCACTTGTGCCCGATATCGGTGTGAATCTTGTACGCAAAGTCAATCGGCGTGGCGCCTGCGGGCAGCGCGTACAGATCGCCTTTGGGCGAAAAGACATAAACCTCATCGGGGAACAGCTCGCGTTTCATGGATTGGATAAATTGGTGAGGCAAGTCCTTGGATTCCTGAATATCCTCCAGCATCTGTTTGTAGCCGGCAAAAATGGATTGCCCCGCCTCCGTCAGCGGTATCCCCTCCTTGTAACTCCAGTGGGCGGCAATCCCGTCTTCCGCCACTTTGTGCATCTCATGCGTGCGAATCTGGATCTCTACGGACCGCCCGCCATCCAGAATCGTGGTGTGTAACGAGCGATAGCCGTTTATCTTCGCCGTCGGGCCAATCCAGTCCCTGAGCCGCTGGGGAAGATGATGCCATTTCGTATGCAAAATCCCTAGCGCGGCGTAACATTCCGGAACGGTATCGACCAACAAGCGGAGCCCAATCAAGTCCTGAATCTCCTCGAACGGCGTTCCCTTCTGGTGGATTTTCTGGTAGATGCTATAGATATGTTTGGTTCTGCCATGAACACTCGCTTCAATGTCGTATCGCTTGAGCTCCCCCTTGATAGTTTCCACCATTTTGTCCGCGTATGCTTCGCGCTCGGTAAGTTTCTCCGAGAGCAGTCCGGCGATGTCTCTGTATTCGGCGGGGTACAGGTGCTTAAACGCCAAATCTTCGAGCCTGCTCATAATCCGCCATATTCCCAGACGATGAGCAATCGGGGCGTAAACTTCAAGCGTCTCTTTGGATATCGCTTGCCGTTTGTGTAGATTCAAAAATGACAGCGTTTCCATATTGTGCAAGCGGTCCGCCAACTTTATAAGAATAACCCGGATATCCTCTGCGGTAGCCAAGAGCAGTTTCAGATAGTTCTCCGCCTGCCGTTGCTGCGCTCCGCCGCGAAATTTGTACCTTCCAATCTTGCTGACTCCCTGCACCAACTGAGCGATTGTTTCACCGAACAAGCTTGCAAGTTCCTCGCGAGTCACGGGCGTGTCTTCTATGACATCGTGCAGCAGACCGGCGCAAATTGTGCGGAGATCCAACTTGAGCTCGGTAAGGACGTTCGCCGTAGCGATGCAGTGCGTAAAGTAGGGTTCACCGGACTGACGCCATTGCCCTTTGTGCGCTTTTTCGGCGAATTCATAGCTCTGATGAAGAAAGTCGAAATCGGCGTCGGTGTTATAGGTTCGGATGCTATCAATTAACGTTTCGACACTCATACGATACCCTTTTCCAGATTTCTTGGACAGTTTGTTTCAACTGAAATTCCGAGAAGATTGCGCTTGTCTGTTTGAGCTGCTCACCTTGCAGATAAGTACGTGATTGATGCAACTTGCGTTTCTCGGATGATGTCGGCAAGAGTTGCACCACCTTCCCGGAAGATTGTTCCCGGCTTTCGATTAACTCCAGCTCTTCAAAGATGCCGATTCCGTTGCCAACGGCGCTGGGCGAAATCGAATTTGTCCCGGCCGCCGCGACCACCTCGTCAAACCGGATCGGCGCCCCGATTTGTGAATTGATAGATTTGATCGTTTGGTACAGTTTCTTCAGCGTTTCTTCGTCCGGATGTTGCCATGACAGCAAGGTGCGCATGGAATCGACATCTTTCGCACTGTAGATGAGGTGGATATAGGTCGTCTCCGGGGTTCTGAACGCCGGTTGACACCGATTAAAGAAGATCAGAGGCGTGGGAACCGGATGACAAAACACGAGATGCTTCGCGCCTTGAGACGCCGCCATCAAGGCGCGGGTTGAGACGATGGCGCGTAACTTTCCGCTTTCCAATGCGTCTGTCAAATCTTCAATCTCCGACTCCGGCGTCCCGTCATCGCATCGTCCCATCGTATCGGCGCTCGAACCGATTAAGTGGATGAATTGATCCGCCGCCTTTTCATCCCGCACATAAAAGACGACAGATTCCTCCCGTTCAAGCAGTTTTGAAAGGTACGCTTTTTTGTCCGTGCGCCGTCGATCAACCAACTTTACGGGACTGTCCGTATCATCGGTTGGAAACAGGGCTTGACGCGCGTGGCGGTCGATTTTGTGGATATCCCTGATTGACAGTTGGGGCGAACTCCGCCCATCCCATTCGTTGATTTGAGGCGCGCCCGCCAAATCGACGCACACGTTTTGACCCTTTAACGCGATCTCGAAATCCCCCATTCCCCATCCTACCGCATCCAGAGCGTGTTGTCCATCCGTTACGAACAGTTTTAGGTGTTGTTTTTCCTTGCCCATCCGAAGCGGCGGACGCTGGAGCGCGAGTCCACGGACTGCCAGTTGCGGCGCCGGATTATCTTGTCCAAAGGGCTCCAGTAGGCTCATCTCCTGAATTGTGTTTATCGTGAGGGAAGACGCCTGAGCCTCGAAGTCTATATCCAATTTGGGAACAAGGTCGTCCTCCGCCAGGCATTCTGAAGCATACTGATTGAAGAGCTCCCTAAATTCCCCGATTTTTTCCGTTTCAATCGTTAATCCTGCCGCCGCTTTGTGTCCGCCGTGATTGACCAGCAAATGCGTCGCCGCGTTCAAGCTATCTGCCAGATTGAGCCCCTCGATACCGCGTCCGGAACCGTGCGCCAGGTCGCCGTCAATTGCCAACAGAAAAACCGGGCGATGGTATTGTTGCACGATGCGCGCGGCAACGATTCCAACCACTCCTTGATGCCAGCCTTCCCTAGCCAGCACCAACCCCTTGGCTTCATCAAGGTTGACCGTTTTTTTGACCGCGTCAATTGCTTCGTCACGGATTTTTCCTTCGACTTCCCGTCGATCCGTATTGTCGGCATCAAGTTGCTCTGCAATGGGGAGCGCCGCTTCATGAGATTCCGCCGTGAGAAGTTCGACAACTTTTGACGCCGTGTCCATACGTCCGGCGGCATTGATACGCGGACCAAACACAAATCCGAGTGTATGTCCGACAATAGGCTTGTCCTTGCTGAAACTGGCAGCCTCACAAAGCGCTTGAATCCCAGGGCGTTTCCGGCGATTTATTTCGGTCAGTCCCAACCTCGTAAGGGTACGATTTTCACCCGTTAGCGTAGCCATATCGACGACAGTGCCAAGCGCGACGAGGTCGAGCTGATCAATGAGTAGTTGGGAAGGTTCGCCGCCGCCCATCAATCCGTGAGCGAGTTTGAACGCCAGACCGACGCCTGCCAAACCGTCAGACAGATTCTGGCTATCCGCCGTTTTGGGCGTGATGACCGCGTGCGCGGAAGGCAGCGCCTCCGGAGGCGCTTGATGGTGATCGGTGATGATAACATCCATTCCAACTTCGTTCGCGAGGTTCACCTCTTCGACCGCGGTAATGCCGCAATCGACCGTGATGACGAGATCGCACCCCTTCGCTCTGAGATCCTTCACTGCTTCTTGGTTAAGACCATATCCCTCCCTAAACCGATTGGGGATGTAGTAGCGCCCCGGCAGATCGAACTCTCGAAAGACGCTTAACAGCAGCGCCACCGCGGTAGTGCCATCGGCGTCGTAGTCGCCGTAGACCCAAATCCGCTCGCCCTTCTCTTTTGCCGCGTGAATCCGATCCACCGCTTTCTCCATGTCCCGCATCAGGAACGGATCGTGCAGATTGTCGAGCGTCGGGTACAAATACGTCCGCGCCGCTTCCTCCGTTTCAATTCCGCGATTGACCAACAGTTGCGCGAGGATTGGAGACACTCCGAGCCTCACCGCCAACGCGGCGCTCTTTTCAATATCGGGAGATTTGATTCGCCACTGCTTCCTCACCATAATAAAATTATACTATCATGACTTGGGGACGGCGTCAAGAAAGATCGGGGCTCAAGACAGGGAATCGCACCTAACTTTTCAGCGACAATCCGTAGGTTGGGTTGAACGGCACATCAAGAACGACCCGTCCACAGGATAACCGCGCCAAGACACCGATAACACGAGAAGCCCCCAAAATCGTAGTGAAACCCGACAATACGACCACTGTATTGGGGAATCCAGCCAATATTATGTATCCACATGGCTTGAGGTATGCGTGGACGGAAAATTTTCACCCTTCCCGTCTTCCACCCTTCCAATCTTCCTTATGCCAAAAATCATGTGCGTTTCCCCTGCACTTTGGAAAGATGTCTATTGTCCTTCCGGAGTGTATGTGGTACAATACCCGTATAAGTTTGAAAGCGTCAGGGGTTGCTTACTTTTCCGTTAAGGTTTGTGTCCTCGTCGGCAAAGGAGGTTGCCGGCGAAGGGTTGCCAAGGAATGGCATGAGCGCTTCGCTTAATTTGGTATGATTGAACTCGGAGGCAAGATAAATGCATATCAATATACATGACCAGGCGGAAGACCGCTTGACGCGGTTGGTCAGGCGCGCTGCGGCGGGAGAAGAAATTATCTTCGATAGCAACGGAACTTCCGTTGCCAAGCTGGTACGTTTAAGGACGGGAAACAAGAAACCGCGCCGCGGTGGACAGTGGAAGGGAAAAGTGAAGATCGCCCAAGATTTTGACGAACTCCCTGAATCGTTTATGGCTGCCTTCCGTGGTGAAAAGGAATGAATTTACTGTTAGCGCCCCAATATCACTGTCGGAATAATTCTTTCCACAAATAACATTCGTCCTTGTCGGTATTCCTTTCCCCAACCTAGCGAATCGACATGTTGATAAAACGCAACACGCCCGAATTCCCGCGCTCGAGGATCAGGCGAGTGGATAGCGAGTAAAGTAGTAGGCACACTCCGTGTGCCGTACACCGCCTTACGCCGCCCAACTGTAAGCGCAACCTCCGAATCGCTTGATCGATAGAAATCCTCGCGGTTTCCAACAGCGCCTACCGCCAGACGCTCGAAAACACGCAATTTTCAGCCGCGTGAAGTACATAAGTTACAAAAACCGGCGCTTTGTAGTTGCTCAATTCATTGAGCGCTGCCGATTTATTGTAACATTTAGATTTTGAATTCGTATAACAAGATAAAGGGAACGAAAGAAGATGTTAGCGCCGAAACTGACAGAATTGACAGAAGTCGATATTCGGAAGTTTGCCGGAACGACCATTTTCAATCGTGGATACGATTATTTCGAACAGGAAATGATTTATGAACTTAACTACGACGCCAATCGGATTGTTGCGGAGGTTTACGGCAACTACGGAGATTACGAAGTTGAAATCATTTCCGAAGAGGGGGAAGTTGAAGCGAGTTGCAGTTGCCCTTACGATGGTTACCCTTGCAAACACGTCGTTGCGGCATTGCTAACGTTTATTCACGACAAAGAGACGTACACTCGGCAGGCAACACGGCGTCAAAGTGAAATCTCTTCATTAAAAGACAAAATCAGGAAACTATCGCGGGATAACCTGATTGAGATTGTAATTTCCTGCCTGGACAACTATCCCGACTTTTGGCGGGATATGGCGGTGCGTTTGGCATCGGACAAGGAACTGACATTGAACACAATTTTGAAACAGGTGAAAAAGGCGTTTCCGAACATTGAATCTTACGACTACTCGGAGGCGGCAATTGCCAAACAACTCAGAGCAATCCTGAAATCGGTTAAAAATTCATCGGCCGATGTGCGCCTGAAGGTTCACTGGGCAATCGTTGATCGAACCCTAAAGGAACTAAACGATTACGGAATGAGCGACGTATCTCTGGAGTCGCTCGCCATTGATACGATGGAGTTGTTGGCAAAGTCGTTGGATGGAGGCGACCAATCCCGCCAAGAAAGACAGACGATTATTGGCGAATTGCTGGATTACTATGTATACGGCAATTGCGGGATCGTGGACGCTATCTATGAGACGGCAGAATCGATATGTGTTGAAGAATCCGATTATCGCATTGTGATTCGGAAGTTAAAGGAAGAGGCGCTCCGAGGCACGTTTCAATTATACCATAAATCCAAACTTGCCAATTTGTACGCGCAAATCGGAGATTCGGATTCTCGGTTGGCTGTGCTGGAGCGTGGGCTGGAATACGGCACGGATTACTGGCTTCTGGCGTCATATTGGCTCGAAAGGGACGAAAAAGAAAAAGCCCTGAAGGTTATCGAGGAGGGACTGGACAAAACTGCCGGAGGGAAAACGGAACTCTATGAGTACATGGAAAACCATCTGCAAACACGGGGGGATATGGATGGAATTTTTCAGTTGCTTGAGAGAAAGATGGAAGACTTATATCAGGGTGGGCGAGGAAACGTCGAGGACGATAGCGCTTATCAATATCTATTGGTACATTACGATACCGCGGGCGACTACCACGCAAAGGTCAATTTGCTGAATTTGCGGTTCTCGCACGGTGAAGCTGGTCTAAGTCTGTACAAGGCGGCGGCAAGCATTCTAGCCCCGACGGATTTGCCGAAGTTTCAAAAACAGATTATCGAACGGCTGAAGAAGTCCATTCAAGAAAATCAGCCTGCGGGTCCCTGGCTGGCGCGTAATGCAAAACCCGAAATTCAGACACTTGCCGAGATATACGCATACGAGGATGACCGAGATAATCTGCTGGAAGTCATCTCCAAAGACATCGATCTGCTTGCCAGATATGAATCGAAGTTGTTGCGGCATAGTCCCGACACCTACTTGGAACAATACGCCAACGAGGTTAATCGCCTGATTGAAAAGCGCGGGCGAGATAACTACCGCACAGCGGTAAGGTATCTAAAGAAAATCAAGAATATCCACGAAACTGTGCTCGACACCCCGCACGAATGGGAAAAATACGTTGAAAATCTGCGGGAAAACAACAAAACTTTGCGTGCATTCCAGGACGAGTTGAAAAGACTTTGAGAGATTATGCTCCGCGCTGTTAGGAATTGCGTGTTTTAAAACGTCCGGTAAAGTAGTAGGCACACTCCGTGTGCCGTACACCGCCTTACCCGAGATCTCCAAATCGCGACCATCAAACAGGTGAATAACGACTGCGATAAAGTTCCCGTTTTTTCTTGAAAACTCGGTTCCTCAAAGTCGCTTGGCGCTCTCTTTTGACTTGAGCCTCTGCGTAACTCTTGTAAACAATTACATTTTTTCTCTGTTGAATCGACAAAAATGCTGAAATATGCGAATTTAAGATTGAAATTCAGTAGAAAATTTGGTAAACTATAAATGGTAGTGTATAGTTTGGAATAGAAACCACACCCCCCAGCCGTTTCAACGAGGGCACACAATGAAATCGAACAATTCCGCGGCACATTTGGCAAACCTGCGGCACCGCCGCATGAAACGCATCAAACGTCAGAGAGCGATTGAAATTGGTAAAAACGTTGATGTCTCTTTGAAAGGCATGGCGTTGAATTCCTCCCAGAAGGAGGGGCTATCCGGTCTTCAACCGCCCGCGCACGATATTCAGAAGCGCCAGGGAGCAAAGCGAGGCGGTGTATCCGTATTGGTGTCCTTGGCATTTCACGTGATTGTGGCAGCTATCGCCGCGTTCTACGTCGTCAAAACCTCCCCAGTATACGATGAGGCGATTAGCGTCGAATTTTTTCGAGAGTTCTTGGAAAAACGAGATCCGCCCAAACGCGAAGTTAGAGTGCGTGAGACACCTAAGCCTACTGTGCAACCTCGGACGCTGAAACAACCTGTACTGAAGCCGACAGTCAATCTGCCGACAACCGATCCGAGGTTTGTTGTGCCCGATGGGGGTTTGGACAATGTGCCGGACTTGGGCCCCTCTGATGGAGGCGCCGGAATTGACACCTCCCGATTTGATGCAAATCGAATGGCCCCTGTCAAACCAAAAATTGATACCAGCACCCCCGAAGATCTTCTCCGACGCAAACGCGACGATTCCAGTCTTGGCGATTTTGGCGATCCGCCGGACATTGACGAACCTAGCCAGGAGGGGCCCGCTGATCGTGACGCTTTCAAACCCCAACAGGTCACCAGGCGTCCTCGCTGGCGTAACCAAGTCGAACCGAAATACCCGAGTACTGCCCGTCGCGCCCAGAAAGAGGGTAGGGTTATTCTGGAAGCCACCATTGATGTCGATGGAAAAGCCAAAGAAATTAAAGTCAAGAAGGATGAGGTCGGATTTGGATGCGCGCAAGCCGCCATTAACGCGCTGGAGGCGTCTCGGTTTGCCCCGGCTGAAAAGGGTGACGAGAAGGTCCCCATGAGAATATCCATTCCGTATCAGTTCAAGCTTGAAGATTAAGCGAGTTCATGGGAAAGCCGACAGATGAGGGGAAAACAGATGCGTTTACCCGCTTTGTTTGGCTTGTTGGCGCTCCAAACCTTTTAAGACTTGCATCAACGCTTGCCGTTTTTTTTCTCGCCTCTTCGCTCCCCCTCTCCTCCGAATTTCCGTTTGAAGAAGCGCGACCGCACTATGCCGGCGCGCGCGCCTTGGGAATGGGGAATGCGTTCACCGCTGTCGCCGATGACGCCTCGGCAGGCTTCTGGAACCCCGCAGGTTTAATCCAGTGGAGGGGCGTAAAACTCTTTGGCGTCAACAAATTCCACAACCGATCGGATTACGCCTTCGATCCGAAGGGCATCGGCTACTCCTATCGTGGATTTGGCTTGTTTTGGGGCAACAAAATTGCGTTGGGCGTCAAATCGGGAACCCCCGACTTCAACTACTACGGAATTGCCTATCAAATAAGTTCGTACGTAGCGAGCGGCGTCAACGTCAAATTTCAACGTGCGCATCCGAGCGACCGTTACCAGTTCTTCGGGGCGGATCCCTCCTACGATTTCGCACTCCTCGTCAAACCTCGCGCCAATCTTAAATTCGGTCTTCTGGCGGGACATCTGCCCAGCGCCCAAGGGATTCGCTGGGTAACGCTTGGCGCCGCATTCCGTTTTCGTCAAGCGCTGTTCGCCTCGGACATCGCCATTCCGCGCTCGGGGCGCCCCGACCTCTATTTCGGCATCGAATGGGCCGCCGCGCCGTTCCTGTATCTTCGCGCCGGTTATTCCGATCACGACTGGACCGGCGGCATCGGCGTTGATTGGAAATGGTGCCGCCTTGACTACGCGAGAATCTTTGAAGATGAGTTTTCGTCGGATTTTATCTCGGCGGAAATACGGTTTTGAAGAATCAAACGTGAGACTGAAACACAAAAACCGAATTTTGTTATTGTCATTCGCTAGATTTTGGAACATAATATCTAAGTCTCAAATTGTCGATGGAAGCATGACGACTGACAATAGCGATAATCTAACGGGAGGCAATCCGTCCGATGAAACAAGCGGAAACCACGGCACAACCTGACTACACTTCGAAAGTCCCGAAATATACCTTCGCCAGCGCCATAGAAGAGCAGGAGGCGCAACTTAAAACCAATCCGTTGATGCTTAGGCTCATTGAGGCGCGCCAAGCGCTATCCGGGGACAAGCATCGGCCAATTTATCACTACGTCAACCCGGAGCATACCCTCAACGATCCGAACGGCATCTGTTTCTGGAGGGGGCGCTGGCACCTATTCTATCAAGCCTATCCTCCGGAAGATCCGCGCCAACATTGGGGTCACGCCGTCAGCGACGACCTAATCCACTGGCGGGATCTGCCCTACGCGATCTACCCCAACCCGGAACGATGCTGCTACTCCGGTTCGGCGTTTGTTGAAGATGATCGCGTTATCGCCATGTATCACGGAACGGAGGTCGGCAACATGGTCGCCGTGTCCAGCGATCCCCTTCTGTTGAATTGGGAAAAGGTAACCGGCAAAGCCGTCATTCCGATCAGAAGCGCGGACGGGTCGCCGCTCCCCTATCGGGTGTTCGATCCGTGCATCTGGAAAAAAGACGGGATGTACTACTCGCTTTCGGGCGGGACGTTGCCGAACGGTCCCGGCGGGGCGCCTGTCCGCGCCAATTTCCTGTTCCGCTCAAAGGACTTGGCGACTTGGGAATATCTGCACCCGTTCGTCGAAGACGATCGTTTCACACTGGTGGGCGATGACGGCGCCTGTCCGTATTTTTGGCAGATTGGCGATCGGCACATCTTGCCGTTCTTCAGCCACATGAGCGGCGGACAGTATCTACTGGGCGATTATGACAAGTCGCGGGACAAGTTCGTGGTCACCGCGCACGGCAAATTCACCTTCGGGGCATCGAACCCCGCCGCTTCGCACGCGCCCTCGGCGACTCCGGATGGCAAAGGCGGGATCATCATTATCTTCAACATGAACCCCGGCAGGGACACCAAAGGCTGGAATCAGATTATGTCGTTGCCGCGACGCCTGACGTTGGTGGGAGAAAACGAACTGGGGATGCAACCGGCGGGAGATATCGAATCGTTGCGATACGACCATCAACACGTTGGCAGGACCAAACTTCCCGCCAATCAGGAAGTTGTGCTTGACGGGATCCGTGGAAATTCGATGGAGCTCATCGCCGAAATCGAGCCGACAGATGCCCCGACAGACGGTATGGTTGAACTTAACGTCTTTCGGTCGCCGCGCAAGGAGGAGTTTACGCGAATCGTGTTCTTCAGAGAGCGGGGCTTCAGGAAACGGGACACCGGAGGTGATGGCCGCTACAGCATGATTACGATTGATTCGTCCTATTCATCAATACTGCCCGACGCGCGCCCGCGGCCTCCCGAGACGGCGCCGGTGTCAGTTGAAACGGACGAGCCGCTCAAGTTGCGCGTGTTCGTTGACAGAAGCGTCGTGGAAGTATTCGTCAACGGAAAGCAGTGTGTCGCGATGCGCGTCTATCCCGGGCGCGAGGACAGCGCCGGCGTTTCGATACGTTCCCAAAGCCAAGACATGACGCTAAAATCGCTCGACGCATGGCAGATGAGGAACATCTATGAATAAACCCCCTCGTGCGGTTATTCCACCAATGCGCCGCCGCAGGACGATCCGCTCCCTGCCGTGCATCCGAAACAGTGACCCGCCGTTTCAATCGCTCGATTCATCAGCAGGTCGGAACTGAAATCTTTGATATGCCGCGGAAACGCCTCGCCTACAGGTAGTTTGAGCGCATAATTGAAATCGCAGTCATACAACCGCCCATCCCAACCCACGTGAATCTGGTGGCGGCACATCAACCCGTCCAACGTTCCCGGATTAAAGGAGTCTTGAAGCAGTTGGTTATAGGCTTCAAGTTTCCCCTCTCGCAACAAATCGCGGCGAAATTGACCAATCGGCATGTTCGTGATAGTCAACAGACGGGAAAATTCGATTCCGAATCTCGCCCTCAGTTCACGCTTGTAGTCCGCCTCAAGCTCGAGAGAATCTGGCGGAAGTGTGGCGTCTGCCGGGTTATACACAAGATTCAGCGGAAGGAGCGGGTCTATCCCGTATTCGCGCCCATTGAGTACCCTTAGCGCTTGGATGCTTTTTTCGTAGACTCCCGCGCCGCGTTGTGAATCCACGTTCTCCTCCAAGTAACAGGGCAACGACGCGCAAAGTTCAATCTCGTGTTCGCGGAAAAAGTCCGGCAAGGTCTCGAATCCGCTTTCAAGCAAGATTGTCAAGTTCGTGCGCACCATCACGGGCAATCGCTTTTCGCGCAGTGCCGCAACGAATCGCCGGAAGGCGGGATGCATTTCCGGGGCGCCTCCGGTGATATCGACGAGTTTGGCGCGCGCCTTCACCGCCGCCGCTATCACATGCTCCATCGTAGTCCAGTCCATCGCCTCCGTTCGACGCGGAGAGGACACGACGTGGCAATGAGTGCATTCCAGGTTGCACTTGAGACCGATATTGACCTGAATCGTGCTGATGTCCAAGGCGCTCAGCCCGTTTCCATTGTAGCGTGCGATCTTCTTTTGAAATGCGTTCATCGATTCCACCTCGCCTCAAAATCAAAAAACCACTATAGGCAGCGCTTGCCCTGCAACTGACGTTTTTTCGGTGTCGGCTTCATTGACCGTAAACTGTCGTATCGGGATGGTAACGCGCCCAAGCGAACCAGTATACGTTGAGCGAAGGCAATCGCTCAAGTTGTACACCCTTGTATTTTCCCTCTGTAGCGATACCGGTGATAAGATTCCAGGTTGTTTCGGAGCTGTCCACGGCAAAATAGCCTTTGCATCGCTCAAAGACTAACGGCATTTCATCAAGCGTGCGTTTGTACACCGCGGTCGCGCCGGATCGCTGATCGTGAAATACCAGCAAAGGGTCTTGATTGATGCGGTCATTTATGATGGGCTGATGTTCAAACGCCGAAAACGGGTAAGCCCGATGCGCTCCGCCATGTTTCACGCCTACCACCAGCTCCTTGTTTTTTAGGCGGGTGTCCGAATAGCGCATACCGCTCACGCCTGTTTCCGCGCTGGCATGATATCGCGCGTAACTATCATGCCGCTGTTCCTCAATCGGGAACGTTTTGCCGAAACGATTGACCGGCACGGAAAGCGCCTTTGTCCCCGGAAAATTGAGGCGCCACGTCCGCCAGTCAATCTGCGGCATCGCCGCCAGCGTCTCAAGGCGTTTCCCTTTGAGTTCTCCCCGTATGGCTTCGCCCGTGATGTGAGACCAGAGTGACCGAGTTTGATGATCGTACATGACAAGCGCGTCGCGCCAGAGTTTTCCGGACACGCCGAATGTGTAGATTTCCCCGTCAAGTTCGCGGCTATACACGATAGCGGAATTACACAACGGTCACCACGTGGTGGCGATCTTGATCCCGCCAACAAGATCATTGACGATTTCGTGTCCGTTCAGCAGATAAATCGAGTAGGCGTGCTGCTCGTCGTTGAAACTCACGCCGATAACCGGAGCGTCGTCGCCCAATTCCGCCTCGGTCGCGCTCACAAATCGCGGATGTGTGATTGCCGGTATCGCGTCAAAGGGCAGCAGCGTTTGTATGACGTCGCGTGAATAATCCACTTCTGCCGCGACAGCGCGAGTTGTACCGGCGCCCGGAATGCCTCCGAGCGATAGAAACAGAATAACGATTAATGAATTTGTGAAATTTCTATCCATATTTCAAGCCAAGCCCCCGTTCCGATGAAAGTTTCAAGTTGTGGGCAAATCCCCCGATCGCTTCTACAGAGTGTTTGTGGCGTAGAAACGGACAATAAATTGTCCTACCACGTTAATTCCTATGAATTTTAGCACATCGTAACGCCGTTATGCAATGTATGATAGCATATCCCTGACGAGCCGGCGAAAATGAGGAGATTGAGAGATTATAACCGTGGACAATGCCCGCCCGACAAACGCGCTCTCCTCTCAAGTGCCGTGATCTGTCAGATTGTCATGTTGATAACGCGACTTAGTGGACTCGTGAAATCCGACGCATTTTAGCCCCAGAGGGGCGGCAGGTTTGTAGAAACGAGGGCGCGCCAAAATCCAAAGCCCCAGCGGGGCGACAGGTGTAAAGGTGGAATTCGCACGAAATCATAAGATTCTGACCCAAGAATGACATCAGATGGACTCGCGTCCCGCCGTCTATACAGTCTCCACTAGAAACATTCACTCGGCAAAATCCAAATTGAGCATTGCCGCTCCCATCACTAGAATCCAGAATTCACACACTTCCCCTCGTGATTACAAACCATTCCTCATACGGTACAGTTCCATCCATCCGATTACCCCAAGGACCACAGGCAACCGGGCGCTGTCTTTTCCCTTGAATAATCCACAGTTGACTCTACCGGGCATCTGTAGTATAATTATGATGTTTGATGAAAACGCTATCGCGACGACTGCGAGATGACAAGTGAAAGCGTGCCTTCTGTTGCCATCCTACAACGTTTCCCGCACCGTGAAACGCATCATTCGGGAAGCGACTCCGTTTATCGGAGATATCATTGTTATTGACGATGGCTCATGCGATGAAACGGCAGAAATTGCGTTGGCTTGCGGCGCGGTCGTTTTGAAGCATTCCCGAAATTGCGGCAAGGGCATGGCATTACGAACCGGTTTTGATCATGCGATTCGGGCAGGATTTCAACTCATCTTCACCATGGACAGCGATGGACAGCACGATCCGAGTGACCTGCCGCGCTTCTTGGATCGCTTTCAACGCACGCAACCGGATATTCTCATCGGTAGACGCGTTGAAGACAGGGCATCCATGCCAATCCATCGCCGATTGAACAACCGATTGATTTCTACCGTGGGGTCGGTGCTGTGCGGACAGCATGTGCCGGATTTTCAGTCCGGCTATCGGTTAATAAAAGCCGAGGTCGTGAAAGCCGTCGCCTTGAAAACGGAGCGCTACGAGACCGAGTCGGAATTGCTGATCAAAGCCGGTCGGCTCGGATTCACGATTGACAGCCTGCCGATTCGGGCAATCTACGGGGATGAAATCAGCAATATCAAGTCGTTCCGTGAGATGCGGTTGTTCACAAAGTTGTTCATAGCCAGTCTTCGCGGCGGGTAAGATGATTCTTGTAACCAATGACGATGGCATTGATTCGCCCGGATTGACCGCCCTGGCGCAGGCGCTTGAGAGTCTCGACGAGGTCTATATCGTAGCGCCGGATCGTGAACGCAGCGCCATTGGGATGGCAATTACGCTTCACCACCCCTTGAGAGCCGTACAAATCGGCGATCGGGCTTGGGCGGTTGACGGCACTCCTGTGGATTGCGTGGACCTCGCGGTGGGCGCGCTGCTGCCCGAACGCCCCGATTTGTTGGTTTCCGGCGTCAATCACGGACAAAACCTTGGACAAGATATACATTTTTCAGGGACAGTCGCCGCCGCGAAAAAGGGCACGTTTCTGAGTATTCCATCTATGGCGGTGTCGCTTATTTCTGGGCCGCCGTACCACTACGAGACAGCGACCTCTGTCGCTTGTCGGCTCGCAAAACTTGTCTTGGCGAACGGATTGCCGCCGGGTATTTTGCTGAACATCAACGTGCCGAACTGCCCGCTTTCCATGATTAAAGGCTTTGAAGCCGCCCGTCAAGATCGCGGAACCTACAGCGCAACCGCAATTGAACGGATAGACCGGACGGGCAGACCGTACTATTGGATCGGCGGCGAACGCGCCGAAGTGGATGAGCGGCGGGATTCCGATCTCAACGTTGTCAAGAGACGGCGCGTGTCGATTAGCCCTCTTCAACTCGACTTTACCGCGCACCGTGAGATTGAACCCCTGAAACAGTGGCTGAAAGACGTAACTTTGGAAGAGGAGAGTGGAAATAGGCGTTGAGTTACCTCAATCTGATCGTTAAGGGATTTTTGATCGGTCTTGCCAATATCATACCGGGTGTTAGCGGCGGTACATTCGCGCTTATTCTGGGCATCTATGAACGCCTGATTAGAGCGCTGCATAACATCGGCGCGAAGACGGCGCAAAGGTTGTTTGCCGCCTTAACGCTGAAAAAGTCGGCGCTATCCGGCGCCGCCTCGGAATTGCGTCGCATCGACTTTGGATTTCTGGCGCTTATAGGAATCGGGGCTGCCATTGCCGTTGTTGCAACCTCCAAGTTGATGATTTACCTGCTCAATGAACAACACGACCCGACGTACAGTTTCTTCTCCGGGCTGATTCTGGCTTCCATCGCCCTTCCGGCGAAACTGCTTAGGCGATTCGGATTCAAAGAGGTGATGGTTCTCGCGGTCGCCTCAACGCTGACCATCGGTCTCTCAATGAACGCCGGCGAGAAAAACCTTGAGAAACAGAAGCGTAAAGTAAGCCTCGAAGCCACAAAAACGTCGGAACCTGTTCCAAACGAAGAGGCGGATGTCAAAAAATCTTCAGCCGGAAAACTGGCATACCTGTTTATCTGTGGAGCGTTCTCGATCTCGGCAATGATCCTGCCCGGCGTTAGCGGCGCGTTCGTAATGCTTCTTTTCGGCGCCTACTTTGATATCCTCGCGGCGATAAACGATCGAGATCTGTTGGTACTGCTCATCTTCGCCGCGGGTTGCGTCGTTGGATTGTTGGCGTTTACGCGCTTGTTAAACTTCGTTTTTGAGCGTTTCTACGATTTGACCATCTCTTTCCTAATCGGACTAATGATCGGATCGTTGTATGGACTTTGGCCCTTTCGTAATTATGAAATCATTGGCGGCAGGCGCGTTGACCTCGACTTTATTTTGCCGGAAGCAAACATGAACTTGTTGGTCACCGCCGCCGCATTTCTGATTGGCGCAGCTCTTATTCTACTCTTTTCTCGGTTCGAGAAAAAGGCAGCCGTTTAGTCAATCGATCAATGGCGCGAATGTTGGTTCGTGGTAGGTGCAATTCATTGCACGTGCGTCGTAGCGTCAGCCCCATGGGACTTACGCGCTTTCGTAGGGAACAACGATCGTTGTTCCCTGTGGACTTATGATGGGGCATTCGCTGTAGTTGCCCGATTTATCGGGCGCGAATGTTGGTTCGTAGTAGTGCAATTCATTGCACGTCCGGTGCCGCGTCAGCCCCGTAGGACTTACGCGCTTTCGTAGGGAACAACGATCGTTGTTCCCTGTGGACTTATTGATGGGGCATTCGCTGTAGTTGCCCGATTTATCGGGCGCGAATGTTGGTTCGTAGTAGTGCAATTCATTGCACGTCCGGTGCCGCGTCAGCTCCATAGGACTTACGCGCTTTCGTAGGGAACAACGATCGTTGTTCCCTGTGGACTTATTGATGGGGCATTCGCTGTAGTTGCCCGATTTATCGGGCGTTGAGCGACGGCTGTGTGACGATAAATCGACGACCTATCCCCCATGATGGGGCAGGGGGCGGCGTTGAACGTTCAACTGCGTAAATCCTGCAACATCCCTTACTGCTTCGTAATGTCCCGCATAAGGATCCGCTTGAAGCGCTGACACAAACAGAGGTCATGAAAACTGTCGGTTTTTTTGTCAACACCTCGAAATCTCAAGCCGCTCAAGTCGTCGTTGATGCCTCCAATTGGCTACGGCGTCACGGAATCAAGCCGCTTATCCCCGATGAACAAGCGGCGCCCCTCGGCATACCGAGTAGCGGCGTGAATGAAAACGAAGTCGTGGCGCGATCGGACGTCTTGTTGGTACTCGGCGGAGACGGGACCCTCTTGAGTGTCGCGCATACGTCCATGATTGAGAACGTGCCGATACTTGCTGTCAATCTCGGTCATCTCGGTTTCCTCACGGAAGTTTCGCTTGACGAGCTTTATCCCGCGCTGACGAACGTTCTAAACGGAAGTTACGAAATCGATCGGCGCATGATGTTGGAAATCAGCGTAGGCAACGACGATGTGGGGCATTCGAGTTCTTTTGCGCTTAACGAGGTGGTCATACGCCACAATACGCGGCTCATCGAATTGGACACGTATATTGATGATCAACCCTTTATCACCTATAACGCCGATGGTTTGATTATCGCCACTCCCAGCGGCTCGACAGGATACTCGCTCGCCAGTGGCGGGACAATCGTTGAGCCGCGTCTCGACGCTATTCTCCTGACACCGATTGCGCCTCATTCGCTGACGGTAAGGCCCTATATCGCGCACGGCGATTCGGTGATTACTGTTGTCATGAGATCCAACTATAGCAGCGTCAATCTGTTCGTTGACGGGCCACGCGAAACACACTGTCTCGCGCCCGACTGTTTAATTCGCGTGCGCAAAGCGCAAAAATCAATCAAACTTATCCGTTCTCAACGCCGAAGCTACTACGAAGTCCTAAGGACCAAACTCATGTTGGGGGAGGGACTGAAGCGTAGGACATAGATCGCGTTCGTGTTAAGAATATGGGGAAGAAACCGAGTTTTTTCTTGAAAACTCGGTTTCTCAAGGTTGCTTTATACTAGTCCGAATCTATAAGCGACAAGAACCGGCGGTTTGTAGTTGCTCAATTCATTGAGCGCCTCCGATTGATTGTAACATTTAGATCTTGAATTCGTATAAACCTTAGGTTTGTCTCATGATTGAAGAACTGTCCATCCGAAATGTTGCCCTCATTGACAAACTCCAATTGGAGCTCTCGCCGCGTTTGAATGTGTTAACCGGTGAAACCGGAGCGGGCAAATCGGTTATCCTGCAAGCCGTAGGGTTGGCGCTGGGCGAGCGCGGATTAGCCAATACGGTACGCTCTGGAGAATCCAACGCGCGAGTTCAGATTACTGTCGCCTTACCGCCAAATCACCCGATATGGGGACAACTTGACGACTCCGAATTAATTGACGAACCGGATGTGACGGAATCCCTGCTTCTATCGCGGCAAATCAGCGCGAGCGGACGCAGCCGTTGCCGCGTTAATGAGCAGATGGTGAACCTCCGACTCATGCATGAGATTGGCGATCTGCTGGTGGATATCCACGGGCAGCACGATCACCAGTCGCTATTTCGCTCCGAGGTCCACCTGCGTCTGCTTGACGCCTTTTGCGGGCTGGAAAAACAACGCTCGGAGATTGAGCGGACGTATAATGATATTCAAGATTTACAACGACAGCTGCAAGACCATTCTGAAATGTTGGAGCAGAACCAACGTGAAAAGGAGTTGTTGGAATTTCAGAGTAAAGAGCTCGGCGAAGCGGAACTCAAAGAAGGTGAAGAGGAATCGCTTGACGAAGAGCGCGTCCTCCTCGGCAATGCGGAAAATCTTTTTGAAGCCGCCAATCTCGTTTATGAGCAACTCTACGGCGGAAGCCAACCGGCGCCCGCCATTCTTGACCTTCTGAGGAACGTGAGCGGTACCGCCTCCAAACTGGGGGAGATGGACAAACGCATGCGGGAATTGGGCGAACGCTTGGAATCGGCGCTGTATGAGTTGGAGGATGTGGCTCATCAGGCGCGCGACTATCGCGATTCTATTGAATTCAACCCTCACCGCCTCTCCGAAATTGAAGATCGCTTAAATGTGGTTTATCAACTCAAGCGGAAATACGGGCGGTCTGTTTCGGAACTGCTGCTTTATCAGACGGAAATCGAAAAAAAGTTGAAAGATTTACAGCTTGGCTCCGAATATATCGAAGAGCTGACAACGAATCTCTCCGATGCGATTAGCGATGCCCGGAGACTCGCAGTTGAACTATCGGACAAACGCAAGATTGGCGCTTCCGAATTGGAGGCGCTCGTTGAGAAAGAACTTCACACACTCGGAATGGAAAAAGCCGTCTTCCGGGTTCTTGTGCGCCCCATGATCTCGCCGAATGGGATTTTGTTAATTGACAAGGACCGAATCGAATTAAGACCTCACGGCATGGACACCGTCGAATTTCTAATTTCGCCTAACGTGGGGTCCGAACCCAAGCCGTTGGCAAAAATCGCGTCGGGCGGTGAAATCTCTCGTGTCATGCTCGCCCTAAAAACTGTCCTTGCTCGAATCGACAATATCCCAACCATGATTTATGACGAGATTGATGTGGGAATCGGGGGCAAGACCGCGGATGTGGTCGGCGGCAAATTGAAAGAATTGGCGAATCTCCGTCAAGTCATCTGTATTACGCATTTGCCGCAGATCGCGTGTTTGGCCGATCGGCACTTCCGCGTCGAAAAACGCGTCGAAGGCGATCAGACCTTTATCACGGCCAAACAGTTAACCGCCGAAGAACGCGTTGAGGAGATCGCTCGGATGCACGGCGGCAGGTCGACAGAAGCCGCGCTCGCACGCGCGCGGGAGCTATTGCGATGATTCCGATATTGTCTTGGACAATCGTCAATTCACCGGGCTTGCGCAGAAGTGGTTCACTCGCTAAGTATTTGTCACTTGTTGAAACCGAGTTTTTTCCTCAAAACTCGGTTTCTTCCGCAACAGAAAAGCGTTCACTAATTCCGAACCTATAAGTTACATGGATTGGCAGTTTGTAGTTGCTCAATTCATTGAGCGCCTCCGATTGATCGTAACATTTGGATTTTGAAATCGTATAAGCGCACTGCATAGACGCACAATCCTTCGTAGGGGTTGGGTTCCCCAACCCATTGGGCGAGGCGACCCCGCCCCTACGATTGCCGTTATATCTCACACTAATTCCGACTCTGTAAGTTACATGGATTGGCAGTTTGTAGTTGCTCAATTCATTGAGCGCCTCCGATTGACTGTTACATTTGGATTTTGAAATCGTATAAGCGCGCTGCACGGACGCATAATCCTTCGTAGGGGTTGGGTTCCCCAACCCATTGGGCGAGGCGACCTCGCCCCTACGATTGCCGTTATATCTCACACTAATTCCGACTCTATAAGTTACATGGATTGGCAATTTGTAGTTGCCCAATTCATTGAGCGCCTCCGATTGATCATAACATTTGGATTTTGAAATCGTATAAGCGCGTTGCACAGACGCACAATCCTTCGTAGGGGTTGGGTTCCCCAACCCATTGGGCGAGGAAACCTCGCCCCTACGATTGCCGGTATATCTCACACTAATTCCGAATCTATAAGTTACAAGAGCCGTTGGTTTGTAGTAGTGCAGTTCATTGCACGCCGCGAATCGACTGTTACATTTGGATTTTGAAATCGTATAAGCGCGCTGCACGGACGCACAATTCTTCGTAGGGGTTGGGTTCCCCAACCCATTGGGCGAGAAAACCCCGCTCCTGCTGGATTGGCAAAGCCAGCGGATCCATTGGTGTGTGAGCTTGGTTGAATACCGTGAAACCCAACCAATCGACGTGATTTTTTTCGCTCCAAAGGATTGAAGGTGGAATGGATGGGAATCTCCCATCCTTCCACGCTTCCCTCCTTCCAATGCTACTTTTCCTTGATTACTGTAACCACTTAGATTCATTTCGGAAAGATGTCTATTGTTAATTCACCAAAAATCAAGATGGGGCGGATGTTATGGATGAACGTTTAATACAAGACAACGGCGCCAATGTCTACACCGGTTGCGAACTCTTGGTCAAAGGCGCGCTTGAAAGCAACGTCAGTCTGATAACAGGATACCCCGGCTCACCCATTGCGGAGGTGTTTGACGTTATTGAGCGCAACGCCGGTCTGTTCCGAGAGAACGGTATTGTCGCGCAAATGGCGAACAATGAAGCGCTGAGCGTGGCGCGACTCAATGGCGCGCAGATGGCGAATCTGCGGGCTGTCGCATTCATGAAGAGTGTCGGCTTTCATGTCGCGACCGACGCGCTCGCTATCGGCAATCTGGCAGGGACCACCGGCGGAGCGGTCGTTGTTGTTGGAGACGATCCCGGCTCCGGTAGCACGCAAGTGCCGGCGGATTCACGTTACTTGGCGCGCCACGTCTATACTCCCCTTGTGGAGCCGAGCACATTCCAAGAAATCAAAGATTGGTTAGCCCCCGCTTTCGAAATCTCTGTCGAATCCAACCTTTTCGTGACATACTTGGTTACGGTTAATCAAGCGGACGGTGGAGGCGATGTCCTACTCCATCCAAACCGCTACCCCGATATCAACGCCAAGGACAAATTGACGCTTGACACGGATTTGATCGATTCATCGAATCGAGTCGTTTTGCCGCCGGATTCGGCGAGGATTGGCGTGGAAACCTTGAAAGAGCGTTTGCCTGCCGCGGTCGAGACCGCAAGAAAGCACAACCTCAATCAGATTTATCACGCCGGCGACTCCGTTCATGAGCTCGGATTTGTGTCTTCGGGGTTAACTTACGCCTATCTTCAGCACGCGCTCGGCGAATTGGGGCTTCAAGGCAAAATTCCAATCCTCAAATTTGGTCTGACTCACCCGATTGATGATGACATCGTGCGCGAGTTTGCGATGCGTGTTCGCGAGATCTGTGTCATTGAAGAGAACCGTTCACTCTTGGAAAATGAGGTTAAAGCCAGCCTTAGCCAACTTTATCAAAACGGGGAAATCGACCGGTTTATTCAGGTTTGGGGCAAACAGTTCCCCGACGGACTGGAAGGCATTCCTGAAATGGGCGGGCTTAATCCATCCATTGTCATGCAACGGCTTATTCCCCTCCTTCAAGGAAGAAGTTCGACGAAGTTGAAAATTGACGACGATAGGCTGCGTCGGGAAAAAGAGCGAATTAATCAAGTGAACGCGTACCAAGTCGGCATCCCTGGCAGAACGCCGACATTTTGCCCCGGATGTCCGCATCGCGACTCCGCCAGTGTCTTTCTTGATGTCGTCAAGCAGTTCACGGATGCCGAGTACATGAAGAAGCGCTACGATTCACCGCCCGTCGATCTCGTTTTTCACGGTGACATCGGTTGCTATTCCATGTTGAAGTACGATCCCTACCCGCGACTGATGCACAATCTGTCCGCAATGGCTCTGGGAGGCGGCACCGGGGCGGGAATCGATCCGTTCATCAAGAACAAGCAAGTTGTATTTATGGGTGATTCAACTTTCTTTCATGGCGGAATGGCGGCAATTTCGGACTCCATAAAAAACGCCCAAGACATCGCCTATATAATCTTGGACAATCAAACCACCGCAATGACGGGGCATCAACCGACACCCTCGACCGGAGAGGACATCCTCGGCAATCCGACATTCGCGCAAGACATCGAAAAAGTAACTCGCGGCCTCGTCGCCGAGGCTGAAGCGCTAATCGTCCGAATCAACCCCGAGGAGCGGTTTGAATACAAGAAATTGCTTGAAGACGCCATACTTGAACCGGGCGTCAAAATTATTATCGCCGACAAAGAGTGTGGAATTACATACCATCGGCGACTGCGGCGCGAACAGTTCCAAAATGTAAAGAAACATGGGTTCTTGAAGACCGAGAAGCACATCAACATTACGGAAGAAGTCTGCGAATTTTGCCTGGAGTGCACCATAGCTACGGGATGCCCCGGTCTGAAGACGGTTGAAACGGACTATGGCCCCAAGATTGGGATAGATCAATCCGACTGCGTATCCGACGGCGCCTGCGCGCGAATCAAATGGGCATGCCCATCTTTCGAGGAGGTGACGATTACCCGCAAACGGCCGCCGCGCAAGAGTACAGTGTCTGGCGCCATTCAAATAAACGACACGGCGGGGTCTATGCCGCCTCTCCGCCGCCGAGGTTGTCCAGTTTTGATGAGACGTGGACCGCCTATGCCGCTGGCGTCGGCGGCATGGGAATCGGCACAATTTCAAAGATTCTGGTGGTTGCCGGACACATTCAGGGCTACCATGTACAATTCTGCGACAAGAAAGGGCTCGCCATCAGAAACGGAGGCGTGTACACCCACGTAATCTATTCAAAGACCAACCATCCTATCTCCCCCCTCGTACCGTACGGGAAGGCGGATCTGCTGCTCGGGTTGGATATCTTGGAAGCGGTGCGCGGCATTGATCCGAAAGCCGGATTTTGCGTCGCCGCTCCGGATCAAACCGCCGCAATCGTCAATACGGCGAAAACCGAAACCGTGAGGTCGTTAATCGGAAAGGATGATTTTGACATTGCGGATCTTGAGGAATGGATAAAATCTTACACGAATACGGACCACTATGTCGGCGTCAATCTTTTCGATATTGCCGAGGAGCGCTTGGGTAGCAAACTATACGCGAACATCATGCTGCTCGGGGTGGCGTTTCAGCGTGCGCTAATTCCGCTTGAACTCGGGGCGATGCAACTGGCGTTGAAGCAGATGGTGAGACCGAGCGATCTGGAATCCAACCTCCGAGCCTTTGAGATTGGCCGCCGGCTCGCCGTTCGCCCCTCCGACTTCATCGCGGCGCCGGAGAAAAAACTATATAAGGACACTCTCCGCGAAAAGAGTCAAATTTTGGCGAAACGCTGGCGGGGCAGAGGCATCGCGCGCGAGTATTCGGCATTGGTGCAATCCGCTGTGGATGCGTTGCGGTTGGATGATGAGACAAACCGAGGATTGGCTTTGCGCGTTTACGACTTAATCCAGTTTGAGAATCTCAAATACGCTCGCCTATACGTCGAGAAAGTCAGGAGCGTTTACGGCGGGGATTCTAGCGACCAAAATTACCGAGCCACCAAAGCCGCCATAAAATATCTGCACAAAGTCATGCTCATTAAAGATGAAATCTATGTTTCGCATCTGCTGACAAGTCAAGAGAAACTCCAACGTGATAAAGAACGTTATGATATTGACAAAACGAATGGAGACAAGATCAAATACGTCCATCTCAATCGGCCGCACTTTAGAATCATGGGGATTGACCTTGAAGGCGACGTAAGCACGCGCAACTGGCAATTGAATTTGATGAAACGGATGAGGTATCTTCGGCGTTGGCTTTCGCAGTGGCACGCGAATGAAAAATCGTTTCGTGACTGGTATGTTGCCGAGGTGGTTGACACGTTCGCGCCAACGGATATCGAAAATTACGAAAAGCATCTGGAGGCGCTGGAAGCCCCCGAGGAGGTGCGCGGTTATCGAGAAGTCCGCTACCCCAAAATGGAAGCGGCTAAGAAAAAGGTCGAACGATTGATAGGCAATGCAAACTAGCCATCGCCGAAGTTATACTCCGCGCTGTCAGAAATTGCGTCTTTTGTAGGATCAAGCGAATGAATAGTGAGTGCGATAGAAATCCTCGCGATCTCCCGATCCCGACCAGCGTGTCAACTGTAGGAGCGATCTCCAGGTCGCGACCGGTGTGTCAACTGTAGGAGCGATCTCCAGGTCGCGACCGGTGCGTCAACTGTAGGATCAAACGAGTGGATAGCGAGTGCGATAGAGATCCCCGCGATCTCCAGGTCGCGATCTGCTGATGCTACGTGAATCCTATTAGAAACAATTATTACTGGGAAAGGAAGCGCAACACCCGAATAAGCCTTCACCCTATTTTGATGATGCGGATTACGGGAAAGACAAAGATTGTCGGCGTGATCGGAGATCCGGTTGAACATAGCCGCTCCCCGCAAATGCACAACGCCGCCTTTGAAGCGTTGGGTCTGGATTACGTCTACGTTCCGTTCCGCATAGAAGCAGATGCCTTGCCCGCCGCCATTGAAGGGTTTAAGGCAATCAATGTGGTTGGGCTTAATGTGACCATTCCGCACAAACAAGCGGTCATCCCGTTGATTGATGAAATCTCGCTCGAAGTCGAGTTGATTGGCGCCGTGAACACGCTGATTTTTGAGGATGGGCAAATCAAGGGTGACAATACGGATGGGTCGGGTTTCTTGGATGGGTTGACTGAAACAGGGCTTGAACTGCGTGAAGACGACAGCGCTCTGGTAATCGGCGCGGGCGGATCGGCGCGGGCTGTTGTTGTGGCGCTAGGTTCGGTTGGAGTTGCGCCCATCTTCATCGCCAATCGCACAATATCAAGAGCGATGAAACTCGCTAAAGACCTCTCGGAGACGATTGACATCTCGATTCACGGCATTGGACTTGACGACCCGCGACTCGCTGGTATAGTCAACAACGCGGCGCTAGTTGTCAACACGGCATCGGTTAGCATGGATACATCGAAACCTCCATTGATTCGCGTCGAATGGCTGCAACCGCAAACCGCCGTATGCGACATTGTATATACGCCGCCGAACACCCGTTTATTGATGGCGGCCGCCGAAAAAGGCTGCCACACAATTCAGGGACTAGGCATGCTTGTGCATCAAGGCGCTATTGCCTTTGAAAAATGGACAAAAGCCGCGCCCCCCGTTACTACGATGAAGGGGGCGCTTCAACAAGCGTTGCGATAAGAAACGCTCCCATATCTGCAAGTTACGCGCATCGTGTAATCGTAGTTCCCCGATTCATCGGGCGGCGGTAATTGTCTGCAATTCTCATTTTGGAACCTAGAGCCGACGCATCTTAGCCCCAGCGGGGCGGCAGGTTTGTAGAAACGTGGACACCCCAAATTCCAAAGCCCCAGCGGGGCGACAGGTGTAAGGGTTGAATTCGCACACATAGGATTCTGCTCCAAGAATGACATCAAATGGGCTCGCGTCCCGCTGTCTACAGTCTCCACTAGACACAATCACTCGGCGAATTCAAAATGAGAATTGCTGGGTGATTGTAGATGCCCGATTCATCGGGCGGTTTTGACGCTTGAATCCGTATTAGGTGCGTTTCGCAAAGTTTGAAACATCCCCCGGAAGGTGATTTATGGACGCTGAAGAAAACGAAAAAATAAAAGTTGATATCTTCAATAATCAGTATCTTGTAAAATGTTCTGATAATTTGAGCGAAGCTGATATTCGCGTTTTATCGAGTTTTGTCGATCAGTTGATGCGCCAGATTAGTCGAAAGGGTTACGATCAACTCACGGCCGCCATCCTCGTCGCGCTCAACCTCGCTGAACAGATGTACGAAGAACGGAAACATTCTTCGGATTTCCTCCACCGTTTAATTCACGACATAGATGAAGCCATCAAACGAGAGGAAAATCAATCAAACCGAGAGGCTCATTGACCTTTGGCGCTATACTTCACGCGACTGAAATTTGCGTCTAACGCATCCGTCACCCAACCCGCCAGATCGCGCCCATCTCCGTAGGGTGGGCACTGCCCACCATTCCTCACTGGGATCAAGTTAAGGGATTTCGTCCGCCCCCCACACCGTAGGTGCGGTTTCCAACCGCACCGGCGCTTACGGAAACCAGTGCCATTTAAGGCATTGAATCGGCGCAACCTACACCTTAAAACGCTTAACTTGATCCCTATGGGCGCTGCCCGCCATTCCTCACTATGTCAACTCTGTCCCAAAACGAAAACGACAAACGGGATAAGAAAAATCGTCACCGCCACCAGGCCGACAGCGCTGCCGGAATCCTTAGAATCTTCCGGTTTGACTGGCGCCGGCGCCGGCGTCGGACGTAAAAACGTGACCGCATGTTCAAACTTGTCGCCTTCAAGCATCGCCATAACGGTGTCCGTTGAAGCGGGGAAATATTCTATCCAGTGGGTTGACACCCCCGCCGGCAGAGACGTTGGAACAAATCTCTTGTAGTAAAGTTCAAAAGGCAACGCTTCCTTGGCATGAAGTTCAGTGACAATTGCGCTATGCTCTGCGGCGCGATACACATTGATGATCGCCTCCGCGATGCTCTCCGCCGATGAATCCCCGAAGTCGACTAACGCTTCATCGAGTCGGGCAATCTGCGCTCTCTGGCGCATCCTGCCGCCATACAACTTATACATCACATGCTCCAAGGGCAAAGGTTGCACCACGGAAGGCGTATCGTTAATAACCTGAATCGGATTCCATTCTAACGGGTAGGCATAATCGGTTTTATTCCGACAAGAGACAGCTATGATGAAGAGGCGGTTGCTCGGGTCATTTACCTGACGCAGTTCTATACAGACCAATTGAAATGTTAAGTCATGCGTCTCTATCACCGCGATTTGTGGCGTGTCTCTCGCGGCGTCATTTGGCGCGTGCCAAAGCTGATGCCGCCACTCGCGCGCATACGGCGTGGCACATCCGGCGAATGCGATAGCCGTTATGAGCAACAGCGCGCCTGAGAAACCGCGTCTGAAATGTACCATCACGTGTCCGTCCGCCATTTTCATGCCAATTCGCCTAAATAATAATGCGCATTCAGTTTGAATAGCGCCATATACTTTCTTCGTAGCGCCCCATTATTCCGCGTCGGAATAATCCTTTCCGCAAGTAACATCCATGTCTCCCGTTCGGACTGGCTTAAAAAAATGGGTTTTAGCCCCAGAGGGGCGGCAGGTTTGTAGAAACGTGGACACCCCAAATTCCAAAGCCCCAGCGGGGCGACAGGTGTAAAGGTGGAATTCGCACAAAATCATAAGATTCTGACCCAAGAATGACATCGGATGGGCTCGCGTCTCGCTGTCTATACAGTCTCCACTAGACACAATCACTCGGCAGATTCAAAATGAGAATTGCTGGAGTTACACGCATCGGGTGATTGTAGTTGCCCGATTCATCGGGCGTTTTTGACGAGTATAACATTTGGATTTTGATTTCGTATTAGTTGGTCCGAAAACATAGGAAATTTGAGTGAAACCCAACTCCATCCTTCCACCCATTTATCACGGGCGGATATTCGTCTGGCTGAAGAGGGACGTTAGTCTTCGCGGATTAAAATGCCGAATTGCTGGGGATTTCGTTTAATCGACTCAAAGACTTCTAGTCCCCGTTCACATACGACACCGCACACTTTCTTGAACAAGAATCCTTTAAGATCGATATTCATGACGCCGTTTAGCTTCGCTAAATCCGGATCTGCCAGAATGAAATGGGAATCGTCAGGAATGCAATTTCTCGCATTGTTGCCAGCCAAAAATATCTGAGTAACTGTATTCGGAACCGCAAAAGGAAGCCGCAACGACCAGACGTACGCTTCACCCAGAAGAAAGAAAACCAGATCATAGCGCGCAATCAACGCCTCCGTCTTTTCATGAATTTTAAGATTCTTACTGCCCTCTAGGATCCGCGCTTTCTGCTCAGAGATTCGCTCTCCCTTGCCACATGAAAACGTATAGTTGTAATAGGATATAACGTCGGATTCACAGAGCAAACCGTACTTCGCGGAGATGATCGCCAAATCAATCGTTTCTTTTCCAAATTTGCTCCACACCTGCCCCAAACCTTCCATTAAATATCTATGCTGTCCTCCGGTGTATATCTGTGCGGCGGGCGCGCTATAGGGTAGTTTCTTGCCTGTGCAAGAACTGATAACCAGTATCCTCATCTTTCGCACTCCTCATTTACTCAAATTCCTACTTCCCCATAGGGATCAAGCGAGTGAATAACGATCAAGCGAACGGATAGTGAGTGCGATAGAAAATCCCATGCCATAGAGATCCCACACGTGTAAAGCTGGAATTCGCACAAAATCATAAGATTCTGACCCAAGAATGACATGAGATGGGCTCGCGTCCTGCTGTCTATATGTCTCCACTAGACACAATCACTCGACGAATTCAAAATGAGAATTGCTGGGAACAAAGCGAAAAAACAGACACCGTCTTACTTTCGATAAGAACGTTTGACCCTAGTTAAAGCGTCCGAATTCCTCGCCACTTTTGTGAACCACATTATTTCACTAGCCACGAACTCCGCTTTTGCCATTGCTGTCAAAAAATCAAGGCGCCACCGCCTCCTCACCCAAATGCCCGCTCAACCACGTCTTCAGCGGAACATCCGCGTCGCTCGGCGACGTATAGCCGTAACCGCCGGTACTGGCGCCCAACAACTGCTGTCGAATCGGATCGCACCGGTCCATAAAGTGCGACACGGTCATGTCGTCCCGCGGCCTCAACCACCGGTAGCCGTAGCCGTAAAAGAGCACCTTCCTCGTGATGTCCGAGTGATTCGGACTGGCGGCGTGCCACAATCGCCGATCGAAGAACACCGCCGTGCCGGGCGGAACGCGAACTTCAAGCGTGCCATCGGGATTCGAAACCCCATCGGGGGGATACTCCAACTCATTTTGAAGGTGGCTGCCGGGCACGATATAGAAATTGGCGCAACCCGGCGTTCTCGTGTCGGTAAGGAAAAAGCCTATCTTCAAAGACACTCGCGGGCGCGGATTGCCCTCCAACTCAATGTTCAACCGCCCGCTATCCTGATGCCATCCGAAGCGTTTCTGCGCCTCGGTCTGGTCCGGAGAGGAAGGCGGCGTAACCGTGAGGTGCGAATGATAGAGTTGAATGTTCCAACCCAAGAGATCCCACACCTTCGGAAACGTCTTGTGCCAATCAAGCAGTTCCAGAAAAATCTCATCCTTCCCTATAAAGTCGGACAAGTTCAAACGCTCTTGATGCCCGAACACGCGGCCCGGAGAGCGGTTCGGGTTTACGACACTTGAGGGCGCCCGCCCTGTTTCCCGCGTTCCGATCGGCGCCCGGTATTGCGCATCCAACCGGTCAACGACCGCGATAAGATTATCCACCATTTCTGGCGGCAGCGCGTCCTCGACAATAAAAAACCCGTTTTCCTCAAATTCAAGCCGTTCATTGTCACTCAGACAGTGATCGAACCAACTCGCGTCCATACATGCCTCCTTTAGTTGACTTTATTAGGACTTTCGCAGGCGAATGCCGTACAACCTCAAAAAATGGCAAACCAATATGCGTGATACGTAAAGATTTCTATCGATCAACTGCGTGGATAGCGAAGGAGATACAAAATCCCGCTGCCTCTCGGTCATTTGATCGCAATTGATTCTCTCACGTATCACGCATTACGTATCACTTTACCCCCTTATGAATCCGGGCAACTTGCGCCGGTCCTAACGCATAATTCGTCCGAGATTGGAACTATTCCGGCGCCAACTCACCCAGAGAGGTCTGGCCCGGTGAAATAAACTTGCAATCGGGACTTTCAATGCGCCCATATCCTTGCCACACTTTGAATCCGAGCATCGCCAGCAGTTCGGGAGACGCTTCTCTCAAAATTTCCGGAGCTGTCCCGACCATCAAGTTCTCCTGCTGTCGAAATTGGGGGGCGCAGAAATAACTCAGAGCGCCCAGTCTCGGCGCGTCGCTGACATTGGTGCCCGTGCTATGCCACAGTCGTCCTTCAAATACCATCGCGGCGCCGGCGGGAGCGACAGCGGGGATAGTTTCCACATCCTTATCCAAATCGTCGTCCGGTAGTTTGCCGCTTAAATGGCTTCGCGGCACAACGCGAGTGGCGCCATTCTGCTCGGTGAAATCCGTAAGCATCCACATGATGTTGCAAGCCACCGCCGGCGAGATCGACGTTGAAGGCGCGGCGTCCTCTTGGCTAAGGCGTTTGCCCCTGAATCGAGCCCTTGTCATTGAGCCCGGTTTAACCGTTTCCCGATGAGGTCGCCCTGGCTCCGGCATCCACCATTGGTCGGTGTGCAATCCCGTCACGCCTCCCGGCTTTGCGATGTTGGCGGTAAAACTGGATAACAGAAACTCATCGCCCAGCACATGTTTCACGAGCGTTCGCACGATTTTGTGTGTCAACAAGTCGCGAAATACCTTTCCCTTGTTGAGCAAGAACCAGATTCGCTGATTCACGCCGGTGTCATTTTGCCCGGCGTCTTCATAAGCGAGCCCGCGTTGTTTTTCGCCGGCGGCTTGCTCTTCCAGCCTCCTCCGCAGCTTGACGACTTCCGCCGCGCCGAGCGCATTCTCAATCAAGCAGTAGCCGAATTCGTCCAGATCTGCCGCCGCAAGCGCGAAATCCGTCGTCAGTTTCGGCAATCCATCAGCGTTTTTCACTCCGGAACCTCCAATAACTCAAGATGACTCCCTGTATTCCACTGAAAAAACCCGTGCGCATGGGTAGTACGTCAGCGTTACGAGAAAACTAACCTCCCCTACATCCCGCCGCTTTTCACGTCCACCATACAACGTGATTATAGCACAGATCTCGGTCCCACTGCACAATTTTCCGGGATGTGTTACGTCAAAAAAGCGCGATCGCACTCCACACCGCTGGAAATTGCGTCCGCTGTAGGATCAAACGAGTGGATAGCGAGTAGGATTTTCTATCGCTCTCATTGTTCATTCGCTTGATCGATAGAGATCCGCGCGATCTCCCAATCCCGACATGCGCTCCCCGTAGGTGCGGTTTCCAACCGCACCGATACCGAAAAACGACAAATTTACGCATCAATCTTTTCGCGAACATGCCACTTGTGGAAATCCTAATCCGTGTAATCCTTTTAATCCGTGAAAATCCGTGATTCAGACAATTGCCAATCAAACCACTACGCGCTCATACTAATTCTCAATCTATAAGTTACAATCACCGGCGGTTCGTAGTTGCCCGATTCATCGGGCGTTTGTAGTTGTCCAATTCATTGAGCGCCTCCGATTGATTGTAACCTTTAGATTTTGATTCCGTTCAGACAACAACAATCGGTTTTACAAAGCCGCGTCGCGCATTTATTTGACGTGTGCAATTTTTTTTCTTGACAACGTTATGTACGTATAGTATAATATGGGGTATGCGGGGGAGACCGAGGCATAACGCCCCAAAACGGCGCGTAAATCACTACATTCACGGCGGACTCTGTCCGCTGAACTAACTGTGAAGATGACGAGCTTTTTCCGGCCGTTAACATCTTGTTCACCTTTGCGCGGGCTGGAACCCGCATTATCACTGGATCGGACGAACTCGATCAGCGTGAACGCGCCCCCCGAAATCGGCTTTTTGTTCGCGTTTTGTGCCTATTTTTCGAAGGCGTTCTTGACAAAAACTAGGTACAAAATCACGCCAACCGCTCTAAAAACGCGTGCCGCGTGGACATTTTGTTCACCTTTTGCAAATGGATTCTTACCGAAACCGATCAAGCGAATGAATAATGAGTGCGATAGAGATCCCCCAAGCGAGTGAATAGCGAGTGCGATAGAGATCCCTTTTTTCCTCAAAACTCGGTTTCTTCCCGGAATCAAAGTGGCTTCAAGTTACTGATTTGATTCGCTTATCACAAGCGGTAAACACTGACAATATCGCAGTATGTAGGGTGGGCACTGCCCACCATTTCTTGCTACTTACAAAACAAACCACCTAATACATGCCATTTAAGAAGAGCATAGACCTTGAACGAATTCGCCGCATCATAATCATCCGACTGGCGCCGTTGGGCGAAACCGTGTTGATGACGCCGGTGATTCGTGCAATGCGACAGGGGTTCCCGGATGCGCACATCGGCTGCATGGTTGATCCGATACGTACGGACCTTGTTTCCGCGAATCCAAATCTTGACGAGGTTATTCCCTATCAATCGTCAGTTCCAAGATTGATATATGGTATGGCGAAACGCTCATTTCACTTGGCTGTCGTGCTACAACCGACATTCCGCCTAGTGTTGCACGCCTTTCTCGCCGGGATTCCGTATCGGATCGGGTTTGAGACCAACTTCGGGGGACGGAGACTGTTGCATCTCGCCGCGCCGAACAACACGAACCAACACGAAACCGCTAGGTACTTGGATGTGGCGCGCCTGCTTGGAATAGAGCCGGAGAGCGATGAGCCGGAGGTTTTTGTGGATCACGAATCACAAGCGTGGGCGAGCGAATTCCTCCGCAACGCCGAGATTAACGGCGACTCCCCGTTGATTGGTCTCAATCCTGGCGCCGGCACAACTTATCGACGATGGGCGATTGAGCGGTTCGCGGAAGTCGGCAATTTGCTTCAGGCGCAGTACAATGCCCGGCTATGCATCTTGGGAGGACCGAGAGAGGCGAGGCTGCCGCATGAATTGGCAGCCATGATAAATGGTGAAACAACCGTCATCACCGACACGACGCCGCTGCAGCTTGCCGCCATTATACAGAAGTGCCATCTCTTTATCAGCAATGACACCGGCCCCATGCACCTGAGCGCCGCGGTCAAAACGCCCACAATCGCTCTTTTCGGCGCGTCAAGTCGTATTCAATGGGCGCCCATCTGGCCTCGACACAAAGTGATAGCGCGAAACAGCATGGACGACATCGCCGTGGAGGATGTGGTCCTTGCCGCGCAAGAATATCTAAACAGAAACCGAGTTTTTTCTTGAAAACTCGGTTTCTCAAAGTCGATTTGTACTTTCTTTTGACATGAACCAGGCGATTAAACGCTCCACCTCATTGGGATCAAGTTAAGAGAATTTACGTATTATTTTTCCCGCTGTAAACCCTCAAGCTAGTAGGGGCAAACACGATGCTGCGATTCCTTGATTGTGCAGATCTTTTAGCCCCAGAGGGGCGGCAGGTTTGTAGAAACGTGAAGACACCACACTCCAAAGCCCCAGAGGATCAAACGAGTGAATAGCGAGTGCGATAGAGATCCGCTGGGTTTCCAACCGCCCCTGCCGTGAACGCACGTCGCGACCTGGAGATCGCTCCTACAAAAAGACGCAGTTTCTAACAGCATGGAGTATAAACGCTCCACCTCAAAATAGAGTCTATAGTTGCAACGAGATTATGGAGATCTTCAATGCAAACGAAAGATAAGCCCTCATCTGATGAACTGAAATCTCCCGCTGACGGAACGCCAATGACTCGGAACCAACAGACCATCAACCTCCAGTTGTCCATCATCCGGCGTCGCATGCGATTGCAGTCCATCTTCACGCGGGCGGCTCGCTACCTTTTCCGGGGGCTGCTCCTCACAAGCGGGATGCTGCTCCTTGGCCGACTCGTACGACTCCCCAATATGCCGAGTTTTGTCTTTCTCCTGCCATCCGCGCTTTCTGCCGTTCTGGCTATCGGCTTGGAGTTCGTACGAAAAGAGTCTCTCTCTACTGTCGCCCGTTTTGTCGATAAACGGATGAATCTGAAAGAACGCTTCAGCACCGCCGTTGAGTTGATGCAGCGAGACGAAACAGACGACTTTAGCCGCCTGCAGATACGCGACGCCACAATCGCTAGCGCCAAGATTTCTCCATCGGATGTTGCGCCGTACAGCTTCCCGTCCGCTCTCAAATGGTTTCCGATACCCGTGATACTGCTGGCAGTTTTCTTCGCAGTACCACCCATGTATGAGTTGCCGTTGGCGCCGACTGCCGCCGAAAAGAAGGCAATCGAACAGAGCGCGGCGAACCTGAATCGCCTGATAAAGGACATTGATTCCCCGGAGCTCGGGGAGAAAATCCGAAACGCCGTAAAAGAGTTAAACGGGGCAGACGTTCATACAGTGCATGATCGATTGAGCAAACTTCGCGATGAGGTACGCGCCCGCCAGCAACCGTTCACCGAGAGTGAAATTGAGGACGTGCGCAAAGCCTTTGCCGAAGCCGGCGACGAATCCAATCGTTTCAAGAACATGCATCCGGGAGCGCTTGCCGAGGAGCTGGAAAAACTTGCGAATGAGGATAATCTTGCCCCCGAATTGCAAGAGGAACTCCAAGCGCTATTCAACCAAATCGCCGAACGATTGAAGAACAACCGTGCCGCCAAAAACCTCACGAAGGAATTGGGGGAACTCCAAACGCAAACGGTCGACCCGGATACCTTGAAGAGAATTGCGCGTCAGTTGGCGAATATAGATAAACTGGCAAGAGAGCGTGAGCAGTTGGAACGGGCGTTGGAACAGATCGCGGCGAGCCGAAAAAACATCGCATTGGCAAGCCTTGACATTGAAATGGATAGAGACTCCGGCGGGATTGCAAATAGCGAGGGTGGCGCCGGCGGCGAATCCACGACCGGAGAAACGCAAGGAACGCTTGCGGCGGGGGATCCGGACTTCACGCCGCAAAAGACAACCGAAGAAGCGGAGTTCGGAGACCAGCCAACCGCAACCAAGCCGTCACAATCTTTACGTACGGACGCGCCGCAGTTGACGTTGAACCGTGCCGCTTCGGATTCGGAATCCCTTTCGGATACCAACGTCTATGTCGGAAATGACGCCCCAAGCGGTGAAGATGAAGCCGAATATATCCCCTACCGCGAGGTGATTCTCAATGCGAAGCAGGAATACGCCGAATCAATAAGAAACAACCGTATCCCTGTGCGGTATCGGCAGCTAATCGGCAACTATTTGGAGGCAATCACGAATCCATGAACTGGACTTTGTACAGACCTACAACAGTGCCGCGCCAAACCCGTAGGCGGGGCATCTTGCCCCGCTAGCGCTTTCAAAAGCTGGTGGGCATTGCCCACCCCACAGATGTACCGGACTTTGCACAAACGTACAACAGCGCGGCACCAAACCGTAGGCGGGGCATCTTGCCCCGCTGGCGCTTTCAAAGATTAGGTGGGCATTGCCCACCCCACAGATGTACTGGACTTTGTACAAATCTACAACAGCGCCGCGCCAAACCCGTAGGCGGGGCATCTTGCCCCGCTAGCGCTTTCAAAGGCAGGTGGGCAGTGCCCACCCTACAGATGTACTGGACTTTGTACAAACCTACAACCGCGCAGCGTCAAACCCGTGGGCGGGGCATCTTGCCCCGCTGGCGCTTTCAAAGGCAGATGGGCAATGCCCACCCTACAGATGTACAAAATCGAACTGAAGGGCACGGCTGGCTCCCGCATTCTCCAGCCAACGCGTTTAAATGAAGAATCATCTGATAAAATTGGCTTGTTTCGTCGCGCTGATTATTTCCGCGTACCTCCTGCTGAAGCATTTCGGAGTGACTGACAACCTTACCCGCGAAGATATCCCCAAACTCAAGGCAGAGATTAACGGCTTTGGCGTCTTTGCGCCGCTAGTTTATGTCGGGTTTTACGTGCTGGCGACCATCTTCTTCCTGCCCGGCTTGCCGGTTACCATGCTGTCCGGGCTGGCGTTTGGGCCGCTTTGGGGTGTCGTTTATGCCTCCATCGGATCGGTAATAGGCATTTCGTGCGCGTTTCTTATCGCGCGCTACCTCGCCCGTGGCACGGTCGAGAGGTGGGTTAATCGCAACGCGCAATTTCAGCGGATTGACGAGGGTGTGAGGAGGCAAGGCTGGCGAATGTTGATGATCACCCGGCTGCTCCCGATATTTCCGTTTAATCTGCAGAACTACGCCTACGGCCTCACGAAAATTAAGTTCGCTACATTTCTCTTTGTTTCATGGATCTGCATGTTGCCGGCTACAGCCGCCTATGTCCAACTGGGCGCCGCGGTAAATGTCGGGGAGGGAAACATAACAAAGACCTTGCTATATCTTGGCGGCGCGGCGATATGCATCGTTCTGGTTTCATTGATTCCAAGTTTTATCCGCAAACGCCAATCAAGGGAATTCTAATTTCGAATCTTCATGTTACTCAAGTTGCCGCTCTGTCCGACAGGGGGATAGAAACCGAGTTTTTTCCTCAAAACTCGGTTTCTTCCCGGAATCAAAGCAGTTTCACAGCATCGGCGCCTGGACTTACGCGCTTCTGTAGGGAACAACGATCGTTGTTCCCTACAGACTTTATCCACTCATCACAGGCGGTACACAATTAGCGAACGTGGATCGAAAACTCGGTTTCTCTGTTATAGGTGAACCGCAAGAAGGCTTTTCAACGATTGCCCTATTTGCGAAACCAAAAAGGATTGACAGGGATTTATGCGTATGATAAAGTTTCAGGTTGATTGAACGACATGAATGTCCAGTTACGAACGCGGGAAACACAAATCTTCCCGAAACATGGGAAACGGAGGGCACGAGCGACACACCTAACACATGCCGCCGCTTGTAAACCCTTTTTTCAGATTCCGAGTGTGCATGACTCGCCCCAACCCGCTACAAAGAATTCAGCGCATACGTCAGATTGACAGGGCTATGAGCGACATTGCCAATATGACATGGAGGCAACGCTTGGTTATCGCCCCTTGTGTCGTGTAACCGGACGCATTCTTAACCCGAATACTGATATTGGGGCATCAATCAACCACGAAATAACCGGGATTCGACGCAAGAATTCCAGATATGAGCATTGCGCGATTCATCACTTTGTAGATTGTTCTCTGGCACAGATATTGCTATTCATCCGTGAGAATCGTCGATGCCGCTGCGGAGCCGGTTGCGAATTGGCGCGGTGGAGAAGGGAAACATACGATGATCGGGAAAACACATCGCATTCTGATTGTTGACGATGACACCGCTTCATTGGAAATCTTGAGCAATGTGTTGAACCGCGCCAACTACCTGACATTTTCGGTATCGACCGGATACGACGCCGTGAGGGTTATCCGAGAGAATCCGTTGGATTTGGCGATTCTTGATTACGATCTTCCGGATACGACCGGACTGGAACTGCTTCAACATATCAAGCGAATCAAGCCGGGTGTGTTTGTCATCATTATGAGCGCAAACACCGCGACAAGCATCAAGTTTGACGTATTCGAGGCGGGGGCGTTCACCTTCATTCCGAAGCCGATAAATCTGCGCCAATTCCTGCAATTCGTGAGGCGTGCATTGGGTTTCAAAGAGCAGTCCGCGACAAGCTCCAGGCAACGCGCTCGTACCGTTCAGATAACGAAGTCCATCTTCTATCGATGGACTCGCATCGTCAAGTAAACGAAAAATCGCTCATGTAAGAATGTGTGCGAGAAACCGAGTTTTTTCTTGAAAACTCGGTTTCTTATACTAAATTCCGAATCTATCCGTTACAAGAACCGGGCAGTTTGTAGTTGCGCGATTCATCGGGCGTTTGTAGTTGCTCAATTCATTGGGGATCTCTATCGATCAAGCGAATGGATAATGAGTGCGATAGAAAATCCTACTCACTATTCGTTCGTTTGATCGCCTCCGATTGATTGTAACATTTAGATTTTGAATTCGTATAAGAATGTACGCGGCAAGCCGAGTTTTTTCTTGAAAACTCGGTTTACACTTTCTTTTGACATGAGCCGCAAAAATTAGGAAAAAGAGGTATTATGAAATGAGCAAAGTCATTGGAATCGATTTGGGAACAACCAATTCATGTGTGGCAATTTTGGAGAGCGGCGACGCGAAAGTAATTGAAAATACCGAGGGCGTGCGCACGACTCCCTCGGTTGTCGCCTTCACGAAAGAGGGAGAACGACTCGTTGGCCAAGTTGCCAAACGCCAGGCAATCACCAACCCCACGAACACCGTGTTCTCGATAAAGCGGTTTATGGGCAGAAAACATGGCGAGATTGGCGAAGAGCTACAGCGCGTGCCTTATGACGTAATCGCCGACAAAGACGGTGACGCCACGGTAAAGATTGAAGAAAAAACCTATTCGCCGCCAGAAATCTCCGCAATGACGCTGCAAAAGATGAGGGAAACGGCGGAAACCTACCTCGGCGAAGAAGTCACGCAGGCGGTCATCACCGTGCCAGCCTATTTCAACGATTCGCAACGCCAAGCAACCAAAGACGCCGGTAGAATTGCCGGGTTGGAGGTGCTGCGAATTATCAACGAACCGACAGCCGCGTCGTTGGCTTATGGACTGGAAAACAAAAAGGAACTTAATATCGCGGTTTACGACCTGGGCGGTGGAACGTTTGACATCTCGATACTGGAGATTGGCGAAGGCGTCTTTGAAGTGAAAAGCACCAATGGCGACACCCACCTCGGCGGCGATGATTTCGATCAGCAGATTATTGATTGGCTTGCCGAAGAGTTTCGGCGTGAACAAGGCATTGATCTGCGCAAAGACACTATGGCGCTCCAACGGCTGAAGGAGGGGGCGGAAAAAGCGAAGTGCGAGTTGTCTACCGCGCTGCAAACCGACGTAAATTTGCCCTTCATCACTGCCGATGCGAGCGGCCCCAAACACCTGAACGTGCCGCTTTCACGCGCAAAACTTGAGCAACTCACGGACAATCTTGTTGAACGCACGCTAGAACCGTGTCGAAGGGCGCTTGCCGATGCAAGCTTGTCTCCTCAGGACATTGATGAAGTCATTCTCGTCGGCGGGCAAACGCGGATGCCCAAGGTTCAAGAGGCAGTACAGGGTCTTTTCGAAAGGGAGCCCCATAAAGGGGTGAATCCGGACGAAGTGGTCGCGATTGGCGCCGCCATACAGGGCGGAGTGCTTTCCGGCGATTCCGAGGTCAAAGATATTCTTCTGCTCGACGTGACGCCGCTCTCGCTAGGTATCGAGACGTTGGGGAGTATGTCTACCAAACTCATCGAACGGAATACCACTATTCCCACTGAGAAATCGCAGACTTTCACCACCGCCGCCGACAACCAAACCTCCGTGGACGTTCATGTGCTTCAAGGGGAGCGTGAGCAAGCGGCTTACAACAAGACAATCGGACGTTTTCGCTTGGATGGGATACCGCCAGCCCCGCGAGGGATGCCGCAGATTGAGGTCTCATTCAATATCGACGCCAACGGAATTCTCAAGGTGTCAGCGAAGGACACCGCCACCGGACAAGAACAGCATATTACCATCACCGCATCGTCCGGTTTGTCGGAAGCGGAAATCGAGCAGATGGTCAAGGACGCCGAAACCCATGCCGACGAGGACAAGCGTAAACGTGAAGAGTTTGAAGTTCGTCATGGCGCGGATTCTCTTGTCTACGAGACTGAAAAGGGTTTGACGGAATTTGGTGACAAGATTGATGCCGAGACAAAGAGCAAGGTGGAAGGCGCCGTTGAACGAGTCAAGGAAGCTTTGAAAGGCGAAAATCAGGAGGAGATTAAATCCGCGTCCGAAGATTTGACTCAGGTCTGGCATCAAGCATCCGCCGAATTGTATCAACAAACGGCGTCTCAAGGCGAAGCGCCGACCGGTGATCATCCCCGCGGCGCTCCGACCGACGAATCCGCGGCGCCCGGCAATGAAGGCGAAGTTATCGACGCCGATTACGAGGTTGTTGATGAAGACGCCGACAAAAATAAGAAGTAAGACGTGTAGGCTCATGGTGCAAGAAACCGAGTTTTTTCTTCAAAACTCGGTTTCTCCAGCGCGCCTAGCGCCATCTCTTGACATGAGCCGAATTGTATATACTGCGCGCTGTCAGAAATTGCGTCTTTTGTAGGAGCGATCTCCAGGTCGCGACATGCGTTCCCCGTAGGTGCGGTTTCCAACCGCACCTACCGCCAGACGCTTGAAAACACGCAATTTTCACCAGCATGAAGTATAACTTTACGCCAAAACTCTTATCCGGATATCATAGGCAAAATATATGGAACGATTATTTTCTGAATCACGGTTAGTGTGCCGAAAATAGAATAAAATAACGCGCAGCACACCAACCCAATCTGCCGCCAAACCGGAGGCTGAATTTCTTTGGGTAGGAACTTCCGGTTTACGTAGAGCGTGTGCAGCGACGTAATGACCAGCAGGTAGCCGCCAATCGTCGCGGAGACCAAGATCATAAAAAACGGTTTGGCGAGGTACATGGCGACCACGCCCCAAAGAATATAGACGACGAGGATTGGATAATAGATGTATTTCGCGTCGGATTCTTTCAAGCGCCTCGCCTTTGAGAACCCGGTCCAGATGATGTCCGTGTAACGGCGCGGCACCATGTCTACGTTGCCTAATTGCGTGGAAAAGAGCACCCAGAACCCGCACAACAGCGTGAGGTACCAGAAGATTTCCCCGCCCTTCGCCGCCAGTCCCTCCGCTTGAAACGCCGCCGCCGACCATTCGTCGATTGCCTGTCCCGACGGGACAAACGAAATCGTTAGCATCGCCGGTAGCGCCATCCCGAAAAAGCAGCCTACCACCCAGATGTAGTATTGCTCGAAACGGTTATACTTCCACCACTCGCGGAAGCGGTTCACGTTTTCCGGGGTGATACGGAACACTTTCCCAAGATGCGACAGCGTCACCTTCTGCCCGCCGATCATTGATGGAATGGCGCCGACGAGGCTGCTCATGCCCCACCCTTTGTCGCGCACATAATTGGTGATGGTGATATTCCCCAAACCGCCGCTTCCGGCGAATGCCGCGAATGCGCCGAGCAGCAGCCAATCGATCCCGCCGCCGCCCTCATCCGCCGAGGGTAGCGCCCCGAAACTAAAGAACCCCTTGATGACCGTCCACCAGACCCTCGGCGACACCATGAAGATGTCGATTATGAGCAAGTATCCGATAATCCACACCACCATGAACAGTTGCACCTTCTCCAAGGCGTTATAGATTTTGCCGCCGAACAGGACAATGGCAAGGCATACGAAAAAGATGAGATACGCAAACGTCCGAACCGTTCCCTGATCGGCATCGCCCGGCATATACCCCAACCATGCGGCGGCAACCGCTGTGGCGGCCGCCATCGCCCATCCGGGCCAAATTCCGAAGAAGTCGATAATCGAATAGAAGAACGCCCAGAACCGCGATCCCGGCCGGCATCGCATATAACCGCTCAACATGGGCTCGCCGGTATAAACGGTGTAGCGTATGGCTTCCGTGTTGAGAAACGCTTGGAGGAAGATGGCAATCGTCGCGATCCACAACAGCCTCCCGCCGTACTGCGCCGTAATCGCGGGGCCCAGCAGCCATTCGCCGCTGCCAATCGACCCGCCAAGCGCAATGATTCCCGGCCCCAGGATATTCCTGAATGTGCGCCCAAAACGGTACGGCGGAGGCGCCGGAAGGTCATGAACCTCCCAATCCGGCAAACACCCGCCGGGGAGCGTTCCCGTGGCTGAACTTTCCGGTTTGCTTTGATTCTCTGTCATATCCTCTCCGTGCTTAAACGTTAGTGAAACCGAGTTTTTTCTTCAAAACTCGGTTTCTTTCCCGCACAATCCAGGTTCTGTTGACATTTTATCTCAACGCGACAATCAAGAGGGCTACACAGACGCGCAATCCTTCGTAGGGGTTGGGTTCCCCAATCCATTCGTTACGTTTCCCGATACATGGGGCGAGGGGACCTCGCCCCTACGATTGGACACACACCTCACGTAAATCTCAACAGAACCTGGGAAATCCGACAGCCATCAATCGTTGATTAGCTTCCATCCTTCCACTCTTCACGGCGTTTGCGCCCCCTGCGTTTCCACATACAGCGAGTAAAGGGATTGGCTCCCAGCCATGAACAACCGATTCTTCTTGACGCCGCCGAAGCACAAGTTGGCGCACACCTCCGGGAGATGGATTCTGCCGATGAGGTCGCCATCCGGGGCGAAAACATGCACCCCGTCGAATCCCTCGCCAGCCCATCCTGCGGACGCCCACAAGTTGCCGTCAACGTCGCAGCGTATGCCATCCGAAACGCCAGGCGCCATGTCACAGAAATCCCTGCCGTTGGTCACACTCCCCCCGTCCACCACATCGTAGACGCGGATATGGCGAGAGTGATTCGGCTTGTGCGAGACGCCGGTGTCGACGAGGTAGAGGCGCGAGTAATCGGGCGAGAAGCATAATCCGTTCGGTTTCTCAAGCTCGTCAACCACCACGGTTGCTTCTCCGGTGTCTGGATTGAGCCGATAGACGTTGGTCGGCAACTCGAACTTGGCTCGGTGCCCCTCATAATTGAGGATAATCCCGTACCCCGGATCCGTGAACCAGACGTGTCCGTCTTCATGAACCACCGCATCGTTGGGCGCGTTCAAGCGTTTGCCCTCGAATCGATCCATCAGCACCGTAATTGTGCCGTCAAGTTCGGTGCGCGTGACGCGGCGAGCGCCGTGTTCACAAGTAATCAAGCGTCCCTGCTTGTCGCGGGTATTGCCGTTGCTGTTGTTGGAAGGGCGCCGGTAAACGCTGACCTCGCCAGTCTCCTCCGTCCAACGCAAGATTCTGTTGTTGGGAATGTCGCTCCAAAGGAGATAGCGCCCATCGCCAAACCAGACGGGGCCCTCCGCCCAGCGGCAGCCCGTCCAGAGGCGTTCTACCGCCGAATTTCCGATGGCGTAGTCTTTAAACTTCGGATCGAGTATTTCTATTGCCGGATCGGGATACCTCACGGGGCCCCCGTCCCAATTTCTATGCATAAATGCCTCCGTCTTTGAGGTGCAGTGCGCTCCAACTCCCTTATCGGCAATGCCGCGTTCAAATTTGACCGATTCGGGACATAGATTTCGGTTTTTGCGCGCGTAAAAAAGAACGTATTTAGGTTGACACGCACTCCGAGCTGTGATATACTTACAGCACGGTAAAACATGAGCGGTCTGGGTGGTGCCAGACCGACGACAATCTGGGTGGCGCCAGATTGTCATCTCCTTTCGGGAAAAGAGTTCCGCATTACGCGGGACTCTTTTCTTTTTCTAGACGACGAAACCGAGTTTTTTCCTCAAAACTCGGTTTCTTCCGCAACAGAAAAGCGTTCACCAATCCCGATTATCTACTATTCAAACCTACCCGTTTTATCTTCACCTGATACAGCGCTCACTCCGTCGAAAACTTGAACAGAATACTGTGGCGATAAACTTCACCCGGGCGCAGAATCACCGATTGCCAGCCGGGTGTTCCCTCTTTATTGATGGCGTCCGGAAAATGCTGCGTTTCAAGGCAAAAGCCCGCGTGTTTTTCGTAGACGGTCTGCCCCTTGCCGCCAAGCGAGCCATCTAAGTAATTCCCGGTGTAGAGTTGCACCCCCGGCGCGTCGGTGTGGACTTCCATTTTGCGACCGGAGCTCGGTTCACTGACGCGCGCCGCCAACCTCATTGCCCCCGCCTCGCCATTGAGAACGAGATTGATGTCGTATCCCCCCGGATCTTCGCCCCCGTCTCCGGGCAACTGTCCAATGTCCCTCCCGATAGGTTTGGATTCACGGAAATCGAACGGCGTGTTTTCCACCGATGCGATCTCGCCGGTCGGGATGACTGTTTCGTCGGTTGGCGTGTAGTTGTCGGCATTGAGGCGCAACTCGTGTTTCAGGATGTCGCCGGCGTCATGCCCGGCGAGGTTCCAGTACGCATGGTTCGCAAGATTCACGATGGTCGGCGCATCGGTTTCGGCGCGCATATCGATTCGAAGGTCGGTGGCGTTCAACGTGTAGGTAACCGTCACTGTCAGGTTGCCGGGGTAGCCCTCTTCGCCATCGGGGCTGGTGTAGTGCATTGATAGGGAGACGCCCGCATCATCCTCCTTAACCGGACCAATCTCCCACACCTTTTTGTCAAACCCCTCCTCTCCGCCGTGCAAGTGGCTGGTGCCCATGTTGGTCGCCAGTGTGTACTCCTTTCCATCAAGTGTGAACTTGCCTTCCGCGATGCGGTTGGCGACTCTGCCGACCGTGCAGCCGAAATACGGGTGTCCGGCGAGGTATCCGTCAAGCGAGTCGAATCCGAGAGCGACATCGGCGCGTTCACCCTCCCGATCCGGAAGGTGCAACTCCGTGAGGAGCGCCCCGTAATTTGTGATCTTGGCGGTTATGCCGTACCCGTTATCAAGCGTGTAGAGGTAGACGGCTTTGCCGTTGACTGCCCCCCACTGAACTCCTGTAATGCTTGCGCGGCTATGACTGTGCCGTTCAATGTGAGATCTAGCGGATGCCGCCAGCAAGCCCAACATAAGCATTGCTACAACTGTATATACTGAAATTGTCATTGGTTGCCTCCTCGGAATAGAAGATACGTTTCTTAGAATTTTTGCCGTTAAGTTCAATTTTTGTAGGAATGAACGGTAGGAGGAAATTCCGATTCCCGACATGTCAAGATTCGGAGATCGCTCCTACAAATCTCAAAAGAGGGCATTATATCATCAATAGTGTCAAATCGTGTTGAAAAAGGGCAGAAATACGGTATAAAATTGTCCAATATGCGGGCATGAGAATGGCGCGGAACGCACTTATACTCCACGTTGTCAGAAATTGCGTCTTTTGTAGGATCAAACGAGTGGATAGCGAGTGCGATAGGGATCCCCGCGATCTCCTGATCGCGACATGCGCCCCCGTGGGATCAAGCGAGTGGATAGCGAGTGCGATAGAAATCCTCGCGGTTTCCAACCGCACCTACCGCCAGACGCTTGAAAACACGCAATTTTCAGCAGCGTGAAATATAGCAAGCATGAGTCAGATGGTATCACACCATGTGAGTTATTTCAAATGTTTCCTGATGACAAAGCATAGGATGAGGGAACTAATCAGGCGAGCACCAAAGTTGTCACATCCGCGGATAGGCAGCCCCTCTCTTGCTCTCTCCTTTGTATGTCGGGGGTGGAGGGAGATAGCGGTAATCTCCATGGAAGTTCTACCGCATTCGCTAATCGCTCATTATTCATTTATTTGATTGCTGTTCAATCCCTTGATTGCTACAATTAGATGCGCTTCCTGGAGAACTCCCAAAAAACCCTTGATTAGGAATAGGAGAGTAAGGGATAATATGCGGTATAGCATAATAGGGGGGCGACACCTCGTTAGAAATCCGAACGGGTACTATGGATCGCCCTTAGAATATCGATCCAATTTTGTGAGGAAACCATGACTGTTCAACTATTGTCTACTGTCATTGTAACGATTTTAGGCATTATGAGTATTTTGGCGCTAGGGATTAAGTTAGGTGACATGTTTATCACTCAGAAAAGGTTTGACAAATATGCCGCACGTCTTGATGAGCGGTTTGAAGAATTTGAAACAAGAATTCAAACCAATATCGCCGGAACTTTATTGAAAACTCTTGTAGACGCAGGAGTTATCAACAACAACAATGTGGACTCGGACAGATTGCGAACTGTGGCAGACCATTTGGGCAGGTCGCAAAATAAAAAAATTGAAATCTAGGGCATTTCACAGAAGGAATGACAAGTGGACCAATCAAAACAAACAAGACAATCTATCGGTGAACATGTTGAGTGTCGCACATTGTCAGTTGTTGGAGATGATGGCGAGCCTCGCGTCCATCTATCTGTTGATGAAAACGGTGGGCGTATCGATATTGCAGATATAAAGGGTGACGGGGGCGGAATGTCCCTTTGCTTTGATTTTGGGATGCCCGTAATAAATATGCTTGATAAGAACGCCAACCTTGGATTAACCCTCGCCATTGATTTAGAGGGTGGATTGATACAAGTTATAGGCACTGACCGCAAAGTGAAACATCTGTTGTACATAGAAAACGGCGAAGGAAAAATGCTATCGGGAGCGGATGTCTTAAATCCTTAAATCATCACACTCACCGGTCGTTCGTTTGATCTCTCCTTGTCCATTTGGTTGATGGAGTGAATTTTCGTCCCCTAGGGATCGAATTAAGCGTTTTTTTTTGGGCGAAAATCTCACGGTTTTCTCGGCAAGTGTTTGACACCAGTTTCCACCTGTGGGATCTCTATCGCACTCGCTATTCACTCGTTTGATCCTCTGGGGCTTTGGAGTGCGGTGTCTTCACGTTTCTACAAACCTGCCGCCCCTCTGGGGCTAAAAGACCTACACAATCAAGGAATCGCAGCATCGTGTTTGCCCCTACTGGCTTCAGAATTTACAACGGGAAATTAGACAAATAACACGTAAATTCTCTTAACTTGATCCCGATGGTGTGCGCGCAGCGCGCACTACAAGTTTTCGACCATATCAACGACCAATGTGATTGTTAACGGAAGTTAAATTCTATTTGACCGTTCGTATTCATTTCTACCACGATTCAGAACACATTCGAGATTCATCTGCGCCAGTATGTACGTTTACTCTTCCGAGTTTTGCTAGTCTCACGCTTTTTCTTCTCCTCTAGTTTCGCGTGGTAGAGCTGATGACACTCGCGACAGAGCGCGGTTAAATCTGTGAGCCGTTCTTTGCCCCGGCGTTGGTAATTCACATGATGCACCTCGGTGGCAGGCGCGCCGCAAACCCGACACTTCCCGCCCGATTTTTTCATGATGGTATCACGTTTAGCCTTCCATTTTGGCGATCCCAGATACGACTTATAATTTCGCTGGCGTGTCTGCTTGCTCGGTTGACGTTGTCTCTTTCGTTGTGTCACTGTGATTCATCCTTTCGAGAAAAAGTTAGCTTTGCTGGTGTGCCAACGTCGTAATGCTTGAAGGGGTGTTCGACCAGGACAGTGTTTCCACCGAGCACCCGGTGTGGAAGTTTGAGTGTGAGTCGATCTCTTGCGGGGAGTATCTCCACTGTAACGCTTTGTGTGTCTTCGAAATCGCGGTCGTACACCACGAGCAGCTCTGATCGAAACTGACCGGGGGCGAAGCGGTGTAATTCAAGCGGTAGTGGTTCAAACCCGGTGCCCGCCGAACTGATGTTTGTGTAAGTGTATCGCGCTAAAACGATGCGTTCTTCCAAAAGGTTGTCATCCCATTGAAAATGAAAACTTCGATCCGTGTCCTTGACCAAACGGACGGTTGGACTGTAGTTATCGGGAACACCACAGTCACAGACATCACGGACCCCGCCGCAACTGAATCCGATGAACATCATGAGTGGAAAAAGGCACGCGACATTTTTCATTTCGTTGATAAACTCCTCGCGTTAACGCATCTATTTCACGAATCAATTACTGTAGATTATACACTACCAGCCTGTTGCTTCGCTCTTCGTTTGGCGGCGAGGCGTTTGATGAACTCGTCGACCATAACGCCGATAAGAATGACGCAACCGATTACCGTAAACTCCGACTCCGTGGCGACGTTGAGAAAGAAAACCGCATTCTTTATCACCTCGACCATCGCCGCCCCGCAGATGATGCCCCCGATTGTCCCCTCGCCGCCTCGAAGACTGCACCCGCCGAGAACCGCCCCCGCAATGGCATACAACTCGTAAAAATTCCCGAATGTCGAAGGCTGAACCGAGTTCTGGTCCATCGCGAAGAGCATCCCGCCAAAACCCGCCAGCAGCGAACAAATCATATAGGCGCAGATGACCATCCGATCGGTATTGATTCCGCTGAAACGCGCCGCTTTTTCGTTTCGACCCAACGCCAGCAAGTAGCGCCCGTATATCGTCTTGTTGAGAAAGAGCGCGGCAATCCCCCCAAGCAGGAGGACAATAACGAACGGCATCGGGATGACGTCAAATACCCTATACTTCACGATCAGACGCAACCCATGGAAATCGTTTCCGAAGCCTTGGTTTATCTCGCCCGTGACGTATCTTGCGATGCCGCGGTAAATGAACAGCCCGCAGAGCGTGACGATAAAGGGTTGCAGTTTAAGCTTGGTAATTAACAGCCCGTGCGTGAAGCCGATTGCCAACGCCAGCAGAATGACCAATGCGAACCCAACGGCAACGGGCAGCCCCGCCCCGACGAGAAAAAGAGGGAAAAGAGAACCGGTCAACCCGATTAGAGAGCCAATCGAAAGATCGATGCCGGAGGTGATAATCACAAATCCGGCGCCGATAGCCAGGATACCGTACAGCCCCGTCCACCGCGCCATGTTTGTCAAGTTACCAACTCTCAGGAAGCGCGGCTCGATCACGCCGGTGACGAGGAAAATGGCTGCCAAGAGCAGGAAAATGCCCAAAGTTTTTTTCATGAATCGTCGCGGTAACGCATATTGGTTTGTAAATAATCAACTGAGCAAATAGATCAACGTTCTTTGGCGCTCATTTGACGATTGCCATACGCCGTACTTGGGAATAATCCTCTGCCTGAAGATGACAGAAATAGGCGCCGCTCGCGACGGGTTCGCCGAGTGTGTTTCTGCCATCCCAATACGCCGCCTTCGTCGGTTCGGTATAGAACCCCGCGCCTAAATGACCGAGACTTAACCGCCGCGTCAACCCGCCCTGCGCGTCGTAAATGTGTATCTCGACTACTGCGCTTGTCGAGAGTTGAAACGGTATCCATGTCTCCGGGTTGAAGGGATTCGGGTAGTTCGGCAATAGGGCTGTTTCTTCCGGGGTCAGCGCCACAAGGAGTTGCCGCAGCGCCGCAATGCCCCGCAGATGCTCGGGATCGGTCAATCCCAGTAGGCGCGCCTGAGCCAACCAGACTTCCACATCGGCGGCGCTAAGGTTTCCAAGTGCCTGCGAGTGCGCGAATGGCGCGGCGGCGTTGCCGACCGCGCCTGCTACCAACACCAAATCCTGCACATTGACAATGCCATCCCCGTTGACATCGGCGTCATTCTGCCCCGTCTCTCCAATGCGACGCGCAACCAACACCAGATCTTGGACGTTCAGCACGCCATCCCGGTTCACGTCCCCCATGATCCGCGAGGATACGGTCACTTGGGCGTTCTCAACTTTCGGTATGAAAGCGGCGCCGGCACGGTCGGTAAGAACCGCGTCGGATAGAGTCAGGATGGATGGCTTAACGGCGACGACTCTGAACGTGAGGGTTGCCAGCGTACCGTCCCCGTGGCTTTCCCCGGCCAGCGCGGCGGCGGTGAGCGTTACTCGATTTCCATTCACGATAGCGGGACCGGCGAAGACGTCGGCGGGGAGGTAATCGGCGTTGACGCCCTCAACGTAGCGCAGGGCGGAGTCGTCAAATTCTACAGTCGCTTGATAGCCTGCCACCGTTTCTCCCTCCGAAATGGTGAGGGAAAACGAGAGTTGTTCCCCGACCGCGGGCGATGGCGCCGAGGCTGGCGAAAGGCTTACGGTGGCGTTGGTGTTGACAGTCGGACTGAGGTTCCACAGCAGAACCGTCCCGTCCCGGCTCCCGCTTGCCAGACGTCTGCCATCCGGGCTGAACGCCACGCCAGAGACATAATTTGTATGCCCTTCCAACGATTGCAGGGAGCCGCCCGTCGCCGTGTCCCACAGCCGCGCTGCGGCGTCTCGCCCCCCGCTTGCGAGGGTTCCGCCATCCGGGCTGAACGCCACGCTAATGACATCATCCGTATGCCCTTCGATCGTGCGCAGGTGCGCCCCCGTCGCCGCGTCCCATAGGCGCGCCGTATTGTCAAGACTCCCGCTTGCCAGCGTTACGCCATCCGGGCTGAACGCTACGCAAGCAACATCATCCGTATGTCCTTCAAGTGTTCGCAGGTGCGCCCCCGTTGCCGCGTCCCACAGCCGCACCGTTTCGTCGGCGCTCGCGCTTGCCAGCGTTACGCCATCCGGGCTGAACGCCACGCCATAGGCAGAATCCGTATGCCCTCCGAGCGTTCGCAGTGGAGCTCCTGTCACTGCGTCCCACAAGCGCACCGTCTCGTCATGACTCCCGCTTGCGAGAGTTCTGCCATCCGGGCTGAATGCCACGCCGTTGACACCGCTCGTATGCCCTCCGAGCGTTTGCAGTGGGGCGCCCATCGCCGCGTCCCACAGCCGCACCGTCTTGTCAAGACTCCCACTTGCCAGGATTCCGCCATCCGGGCTGAACACCACGCTAGTAACGTCATACGTATGTCCTTCAAGCGTTCGCAGGGGCATCGCCGTGACCGCGTCCCAGAACCGCACTGTCGCGTCGTCGCCCCCGGTTGCCAACGTTCCGCCATTCGGGCTGAACGTCACGCTATAGGCAGAATCCGCATGCCCCTCAAGCGTTTGCAGAGGCGCCCCCGTGACCGCGTCCCAGAACCGCAGCGTACGCGGACTCCCGCTTGCCAAACTTCTGCCGTCCGGGCTGAACACCACGCTCCCGACCGGATGCGTATGCCCTCGGAGCGTTTGCAAGAGCGCTCCTGTCACCGCGTCCCACAGTCGCAGCGTTTTGTCATGGCTCACGCTTGCCAGCGTTCTGCTATCCGGGCTAAACGCCACGCAGTTGATCACACTTGTATGTCCTTCGAACGTTCTCAGTGACGCTCCCGTGGCCGCGTCCCACAGTCGCACTGTATTGCCATCACCTCCGCTTGCCAGCGTTCTGCCATCCGGGCTGAACACCACGTTAGTGTCCCATCTCGTATGCCATTTCAGCGTTCTCAGTGAGTCTCCCGAGACCGCGTCCCATAGCCGCACCGTCGCGTCTCTGCTTCCGCTTGCAACGTTTCTGCCATCCGGGCTAAACGCCACGCTCCAGACCGAATCCAGATGCAATCGGAGCGCTTGCAGGGGCTCGCCCGCCGCGGCGTCCCACAACCTCACAGAATTGTCGTGACTTCCACTTGCCAGCGTTACGCCATCCGGGCTGAACGCCACGCTTAACACTTCCCTCGTGTGCCCCGACAGCGTTCGCAGGTGCGCGCCTGTCACTGCGTCCCACAGCCGCACTGTATAGTCATCACTGGCGCTTGCCAACGTTCCGCCATCCGGACTGAACGCTACGCTATTGACCGCGCCCGTATGCCCGGTGAGAAGCGCGACCTCCTCATGCGTACGCGTGTCGTAGAGCCAGATTCCGATAGAACTTGCAACCGCCAACCGCGTACCGTCCGGTGAATACTTCAGTTCATGTATTGAACCCTTCCCTACCCGCGCTGTCGCGTCTTCCGGCAGATTCCATCGGGTGTAATCTTGCGCGAGGGCGGTTGGTAGCGACAGGGTGAAAAGAACAAGAAATATCAAGATTGCTTTCATGTAAACGTCTCCTTTTCGGGCGCTATGGTCGTTGCAATTAATACTAATTCCACATCTATAAGTTACACGTACCAAGTGATCGTAGTTGCCCGATTTATCGGGCGTTTTGGATGGGTGTAACATTTAGTTTTTGAATCCGTATAAGTTAGGTCTTGCGCGACAATAGGGGCTTGAATCTCTATGGAAGCTCTATCGGGATTTACTATCGCCCTCGTTATCCACCCGTTTAATCCCGTCCTACAAATGCACTGCCTGACTCGCTCCCGTTGCCAGCGCCATGACCGCCTCTTCACTGAGTGCCTCGCGCCCGAGCTCGCCCGCCAACGCTCCGTCGTGCATGACCAGCACGCGATCCGAAATACGCAGAACCTCTTCAAGATCACTGGAGATTGCCAGAATAGCGACGCCTTGACTTGCCAAGTTTTCAATCAACTGGTAAACCTCACTCTTGGAGCCGACATCAATGCCTCTCGTAGGCTCGTCCAGAAGAAGGACTTTCGGTTTTAAGGAGATCCACTTCGCAAGCACCACCTTCTGCTGATTGCCGCCGGAGAGCAAACCGACTTCGTTCTCAATCGAGGTTGTTTTTACGTTAAACTCATCCACCGCTTCGCGGGCAAGGGCGGCAATTTCCTTCTCGCGTACAAATTTTCCCGTTTGATGTCGGTCAAGCGCCGACAATGAAATGTTGTCCCGAACGGCAAACTCCGTTATCAGCCCATAGTCCCGACGATCCTCCGGAACAAGCGCAATGCCCGCGTTAATGGCGTCGCGAGGGTTGCCGATCTCCACGATGTCGCCATCCACTTTGACCGTCCCGGTGATGGCGCCATCAACGCCGAAGACCGCCTGCGCCAACTCCGTCCGTCCCGCCCCCACAAGCCCTGCCATGCCGACCACCTCGCCCGCGCGCAGCGTGAAATTGATAGGGGGTCCCGGCAGCCCGGGAACCGCGAGATTGGAAACCTCAAGCATGGGCGCTCCGATCCGGCGCTCTTTATGTTGATAAAACTGCGTCAGCGATCTGCCCACCATCAGCGACACCATGCGTTCGTGGTCAATCTCGTCGCGCGCCAATTCGCCGCTGTTTTCACCGTCTCGGAGGACAATCACGCGATCGGCGATCTGACCGACCTCCATCAGGCGATGGGAGATGTAGACGATGCATACGCCTTGGGATTTCAGGCTTCGGATAAGGTTAAACAGGCAATCCGTTTCGTGCGGCGTCAGGCTGCTCGTCGGCTCATCCATGATAATCATGCGGGCATTCTGGGACAGCGCCTTGGCAATCTCTACCATCTGCTGATGCCCGATGGATAGCTCGCGGACAGTTGTTTCCGGATCGCAATCCATCTCAAGTCGATCCAGAATCTCGCGGGCGCGGCGGCGAATCGTCTTCCGGTCGATTATTCCAAGGCGCCCGAATTTGCGCGGTTCGCGCCCCAAGAAGATGTTTGCACCGACGCTCAAATTGTCCGACAGGTTGAGCTCCTGATGTATGAATGCGATTCCCAGTTCGGTCGCCTTGGAGACGGTGGGGATGGTCACCGGTTGACCTTCGAGCGTGATAGCGCCGGCGTCGGGCGGATGAACCCCGGCGATAACCTTCATCAAGGTGCTTTTGCCCGCGCCGTTTTCCCCGATGACGGCTACAACCTCACCGGGGAAAAAGACGGCGTCCACCCCTTTGAGCGCTTGAACCCCCGGAAAGCGTTTGTGGATTCCGGACGCCTCCAGGAAGGCTCTGACATCGCCGTTCTGCACGGGTAATCCAGGATTTATCATTTCCTATGAAGGCTCCCTAATCAAGGCACTTGGGGGAATTCAATCGCGCGGAATCTACTATCGCACTTATTATCCATTCGCTTAATCCGCCGAGATTACTTCTCCTTGCGAAAAATCAAGATGAACTGATGCAGTTGGTTGGACACGTACGCGTACGGATAACCGAACGGATAGAGTTTTAACGACTTGTCATACCAGATTTTGTACCCTCTGAACCGCAGATTGGGTATCCCCGCAAGCGTATTAACCACATCGGCGTGAATCAGGTTGTGATAATCCGCCGTGGGTTGAAGATCTTTGCAGAAAACCACCACGTATCCCTTGACCTTGAGGAGCGCCATCGACTGAGCGATAACGGATTTCAGGGCTTCATAGAACTGGTCTGTCCGCATGTTTCCGAGATCATCCCCATCATTTGTAAACGGCGTTGGCGAATCGTCGCCGGTTCTCTTCTTGCGCTCGCCGGTGCGTTTTCGTGAAAGCATATCTCCGTACGGCGGATCGGTCAGCACGAGATCAAATTGATAATTCGCGCCATTGAGCACCTCGCCAAGGCGCCTCGCGTCCCCGCGGTAAACTGTTTGGGGTTCCAAATTCAAGCTATCGGATGCCTTGCGGTAAAGATCGAGATAGTCTGGGGACAACTCCACGCCCACCCCGCGGCGTCCCGCCATAGAACACGCCAACAGTGTGCCGCCCACACCGACGAACGGATCGAGCACCCAACCGTCCTTCTTTGTGAAGAACTCAATGAGACGCTTCATTAGTTGCGGCGGCTTTGGCGATGGGTGCTTCTTGCGGATATGATGCGCATGGCTTTGTTCACCGGAAGTCGGATAGAATGTGTCAATCAGCGGACTCTGATGCGCCGCCCACTGCTCCTCCGACAAGTCGTTGAGTTGCTCTCCGCTGAGGAGGTCGGGTTCACCTTCGGTTAGTTCAACTGAATTCAAAGCGTAGACCCATTCCCTGCCCGTCAGATCGTTGAGCGTGTTCCTCTCACTCGGTCCGCTTATTTGCGCCTTCCTCTCATTTTGTTTGGACATAGTACAAGTACTCTCGCACGGTTTGCCGGTTTCCAAACTCACCGCTTGAGTTGCTTTTGAAGCGTCGATACTCGATTGGAATGAACGTAGTCATCTCCCCTTTTTCACGCAATACGTCGCGTATCTCCGCTTCGCCCATGATGCCCTCGCTGTTATAACTCACGACGATGTGCCTTGTCGTGGCGCGCGATATTAACGCGGCAAAAGCCCGCAGACACGCCCTCCGTGAGCAGTACGCCGATTTCTCCGCTTCGGAATACCGACGCAGCCCCGTTTTGCCGTAAACATCGGGATTGTCGTAGCGAGCGATGGTTTCAAGGAGATGGTAGTTCGTAATGTACTGGCGGCTGTTGTACGGCGGATCTATGTAGAGAACATCGCACTTAATCTGACCAACCAGACGGTTTGCGTCCTCCTGATAGACGGCGTGTTCCTTGTCGGATGGAATCGACGCAATCGGTTTGAGCGTCAACTCTTTGTAGGTTCTCGCATCCCACTCTTTCAAATAGGCGCCGTACGTCCCGGAAATGTTGGTCACTTTGGAAACCGCTTCCAGCAGTGACAGCAGAAGGATATAGTACTCATCTTCAGTGATTAGGTCGTTTTGCCTCCATGCCTCAATCCACTGTCTGATGGCGTCAACCTTCTTTCCATTTCTGTCGGAGAGGTACCGTCGATTGTATTCATTGTCGCCGTCCGGGCAGTAGGCGTTACGGATAAAACCATCGGGAACGCCATCAAGCCGGTTTAGATAATTCAATACCTTCAGGTAGGTTTCCGTTCCATCAAAGAGGCCGGAGGGCAAAGCGTCCGGCAGGTTCGTCAGCTTGGTGAAAGTCGGCGCCTCGTTATTCTGAATCAGCGCTCGCCCGAAGACATAGGCGAGGCAAAGCAGATCGTTTGAAATGATTTGGAATCCGAGTTTCTTGAAGTGCGCCGCGACCGAATGCGTTCCCGCAAACAGATCGCAAAAGACCCCTTTCTGCGGGGCGTTCGTCAATACTACATCCTCAATATGCGGTAGAAGGTTGGTTTTGCAACCGATATATCTCATGAATGTAGAGTTTGGACTCATCGTTAATGGTGGGCGTTGGCTACTCTATAGAAATTAGGTTAAGCGTTTTAGTGGCTCTTTGGCAAAGAATAAATGGTAGCGCTCGTTTGATTCTACAGAAGACGCAATTTCTGACAGCGCGGAGTATAAATCACGGCTTGAACATAATCCGATGGGATAAGTTCAACCATCAAGTCGAGGCTGAATTCAACTTGACAATATCTTCCCAGCGAATGTTGCCATTGGCGTCGCAAAATTCTGTGATGAATTCGCCTGTAAACTTGTTGAGGACTTTGGCATACTCCAGACTAAACTGTTCGTTTTTCTCTTTTGCTCGATGACCTAGGGGTTCAATGATGTCGGTGTATAAGTTGTTATCGCCCGAAATGAATTCCCAGAATCGTTGTCCGCATAATTTGAAGTAGTCACCCTTATTTGGAACACGGTCTTTCCCATAACAACAGCCGTTGACAGCAACAACGTTAGTCGCTGATGTATTCGTGCCGAGTATCCGTTTTGCTTTCCTAAAGTTATCCCGCATCTTAGCGATTTGACTGCTGTTTCCCCAATTAGGTCCAGATTTTATTGATACAATGTACCTTGTACGGTCTTTCTCAAATTCTAAATCAATCCCCTCTGCCGAGGACTTATGGCCTCTATACACGTGTGCACAAATAAAAATCGCAAGTTCCTCAAGAAATCCGCCAAAAATCCCTTCTTCTTGTGAAGATAAAAAAGCATCCAGGATAGTTTTCACAAACTCTGATGCCGCGTTAATGTTTTTCGCTTTGAATAGATACGGGTTTTTCCGTTTGACGACATTCATCAGTTTCAGTTTTTGAAGTATATCTAGCCTTCTTTGGTGAAAGGTTTGAATGTTCGCCTCAACGTAGTCAACGATTTCCCGTTGTGTAATGGGTCTCATCTTGCGTCTCTTCAAATAACAGGCATTGTGTCGGTTTGATATTGTCCTTAGCCAACTGGTAGTATTGAGACAGGATTTCGATACCTGTGGAATGTCGCAACAGTGTCTGAGCGACTTGGCATGTCGTACCCGCGCCCGCAAACGGGTCAAGCACCCAATCGCCTTCTCTTGTAAACAGCTTGATGAACCATTCGGGCAGCGTCCTCGGAAAGACGGCGCTGTGTTGTCGATTGCCGGTTTCTGTCGCCAAGTGCAAAACGTTTGTCGGGTAAGCCATTTTTCTATCAACCCAATTTGAAACGTTCTTGCCAAAGCCGCTTCCCACTTTCGAGGTATCTCGACTCTGATCGGCTTCGCTGAGACGCTTCAATCTTTTTTCCGTCCAATCTCCCATCGGTACCATGACCGCTTCTTGGTACATCTTGAAATCTTTGGTTTTGTTGAACTGCAGACACCTTTCCCAAGCGTCCCTGAACCGATTTGGCCATTTTCCCGGATAGCAATTCTTTTTGTGCCAGACAAACTCCTCCGTCCACAGCCATCCCTGCTTCCGCATCTCGAGTATCAACTCGATCACGTAGGTATGGCGTTCGCCGTTGACGGCTTTCTCCTTGATGTTCAGAATGAAGGTGCCGGATGGTTTTAGTACCCTCAAGAACTCGGCGGCGCGCGGCAGGAACCACTCGACATACTGATCAGGCTTGATTCCACCATACGTTTTTGATCGTCGGTCGGCGTACGGCGGGGACGTAACGATCAGATCATAGGAGTCTGTGTCAAATTGTGAGAGTACGTCAAGGCAGTCGCCGAGGTAAAGATCTGTCTTTATTGGGTTCATTGGAGCGCGAGTTTTTGTGTTGTAGGATGCTGTAATGAACTCCACTGCAAATCAAGTCGCATTGTATCAACTTGTCACCCCTCTGGATCGAAAAAATGGACTTTGACTGGAATCGAATGTCACTTGCGGAAAGGGCGATTTCGTCAGGTATAATTTGGACGCCACTAAATGGTGCACTCGCTAAATTTTTGGTTCAGCCGAAACCGAGTTTTTTCCTCAAAACTCGGTTTCTTCCGTAGCAGAAAAGTGTCCACTAATCTCGATTGCCTATCATTCAAACAGGCTCTCAAATCATAGCCCATCACTTAATCACATGAATTACAGTTCAGACAATTAAACGACACCGTGGTAGGATCAAGCGAGTGGATAGCGAGTGCGATAGAGGTCCCATCTCCCGATCTTGACCCGGTGGAACGGACATCAAATTTCCAACCTCTCTCTACCACTAACAAGGTGAAATGTCTCAATCCGTGTAATCCTTTTAATCTGTGAAAATCCGTGATTCAGACAATTGCCAATCAAACCATTAAGCGCCTAATCATAGTCCATCACTTAATCACATAAATCACAGTTCAGACAATTAAACGACATTCTGGTAGGATCAAACGAGTGAATAACGAGTGCGATAGAGATCCCTCCTACCGGGGCGTCGTTTAATCCGTTCTGATAAGCAATAAACACTTGGCGAATGAACCACTTAGTTGCAATGACTACGATCCACGCCGCTGATGCACTGACATTTCGGGGAACCGGTATAGGTCCCAAGCATGAAAAGGACATGCAAAGAATCAGCCTATTTGGAGATTGCCAGCCCTGCCGAGGGGTAATTCAATCCAAAATATCAAAATGAAGAAACCGAGTTTTGAAAAAACTCGGTTTCTTCATTTATGACCATTAGAAGTTCTGCGTCACGCGGAGGATTGACAAACGACCAATCTCCGGTGAGCCGACAAACTCCTGATGTTCATTGTTCAGCAGGTTTTGGATGGCAAGCGATAGGCGGGTGTTAGGCGTGAAGGGAAAGTTGTAGCCAGCGCTGAGGTCAAACGTGACATACCGCTCCACGGTGCCTTGGTAGACGCCGGAGTTGACCGGGAAGCCATCCACAAAGCGCATCCGCAGTTGTGTCGCCAAATTACCCAGTCCGGCGTTCAGATACTCGACACTCACGCCGAATTTATTGCTGGGGGCGTTCAACGCGATATCACGCAGACCATCCACGTTCTCAAATAGATCCTCACTCACGAAGGAATAGCTCCCGCCGATATTCCAGTTCTGGTTGAGGAAATAGGCGAATTTGAAGTCCGCTCCGTTCAACGAGATGTCGCCGAAATTGCGATAGGTTGCCGTAACGGCTACCGGGTCATTCGCCTCTTCCGGGCTAACAGTGCCGAAGGGTATTCCGGCTCCATTCGTGACGAACTGCGTCGTCAATTCGTCGGCGGCGGAGCCGTTTCCGTTGCCGCCAGCCTGCGGTGAATCCAGCAGCGCCACCAAGGCGCCGTTCAGAATGGCGTTCTGCGGATTGTCGAGCGCCGCCCCAAACTGTTGCCCCAAGAACGCGGCCAATGTGGCGGGATCGAGGAAAACATTCGGCGTCTCCGGAGTTACGGGACCTACGAAGTCTTTAATCCTGGTATGGTAAGCGTCAACACCAATCAACAGTTTATTGAACAGTGTTCCCTTGTAGCCGAGTTCAAAAGACTGCGTAATCGTCGGTCTCATCGGATCGACATCGCGCGCGTCATCGACCTCGGTGAATTGCCCCGACTCCAAATTGAGAGAACGCATCACATTTTTGACACCTGTCACCTGCCGCGGCACGAGAGCGTCAAACGCCTGAGACAACGCCTGAATCTGAGCCGGCTGCATCCCTTGCGCGGCCAACGCTTGCGTCGCCGTAGCGATTAGTTGCGACATTACAGCGCCTCGCGCGACTGTCCACATCACATTCGTAAATACCGGGTCGTCCAAGTCGATATAGTCGTTTGCCGTGCGTTGAGCGAGCGGCGCGAACGGGGATCTAAACTGCGGACGTCCATCCGCGCTGCGACTGAAACGGAAGCCGTCAAGCCCGACACCTTGCGCGCGAACATCAATCGCCGGATTGAAGGGGAGAATATCCTTAAACGCCGCTTCAAATCCGAACGCGTCTTTAGCCGCCCGAATATCAAGGAAGAGGTTGTTCGTGGTCGGCGTGGAGAAGGCGCGGTTATAGGTGGCGCGCAGGTTGTGATCCGGAGCCGGCTTGAAAACAAGCGCGGCACGCGGCGAGAAAACGGGGTCTTCCAAGCGGTTATGATTGTCGTACCGCGCCGCCGCCACGAACCTGAGTTGATCCGTCAATTCGGTTTCTGATTGAAGGTATACGCCGATTTCGTTGACGCTATCATCGTCTTCATTGACGCCGGTGATGGTTCTTTCGCTGTCGGGTCGCGTAAGAAGCATGTCAACGCCGTACGTCAAGCGTTGCCGGTTCCCCAATGAGAGACCGTGTTGCAATTGGGCGACGAACAACCTTGATTTGTCTACGATTGGCGCCCCGTCGCGCAGCAGGAACGTATCTTCGCCCGCGTCGCTCGCGTTCAGAAAGGCTTGAGCGAAAATTCCTTTGTACAGCGCGCGCGCCTGCGCATACCAATACGTCCAGTTGTCCGCTTGACCGGCGCCAAGCCCCGTCATTTCGAGTCCGGTTGCGTTCGAGTATCCACCGTTAAAGATGGTCGTGAGATCTTCGTTGACGCGAACATCGACCCGCGCTTCGCCGCGCATTCTTCGCACGTCAAAATTCCGATTGCCAATCTTGACATCCCCTTCCGGCACGCCTGCGGCGATTCTCTGCTGACGCAAATCCTGCTCAACGGGGTCGTCATAGTGCCAATCCTCGGCTTGCGTGTATTCTCCGGTGATTTTGTATCCAATCATGTCGTCAATCGTGCCGGCATGACGGTAGGAACCGGACAAGAGACTTCGCTCGCCCGCCGAGAGAGCGATTTCCGTTCCTTCCGAGTCGAACGGTGATTTAGTGAGTATATGGGTCACGCCATCGGCGCTGTTTGGCCCATACAACGCCGAGCCGGGGCCCGACACCACTTCAATCCGTTCAATGTCAAGTTCGGGCGTGGGGAGGAAGTTGTAGGCGTTCACCCGCAAGGATGGCACTCTGGCAATCCGATTGTCAACGAGTGACAACACCGAGCCGGAAAACACGTTGCTGAACCCCCTTATAGTGAGACTTCCTTGTGTTACCCCGGTGGCAAAAAAATCAACCGCCGGCAGCGCCTTCATGTGTTCCGCGGGCGTTATCGCGGCGCGCGATTGGATTTGTGATTCGTCCAAGACCGAAACAGACGCGGGGGCGTCAAGCACCTTTTCTTGACGCCGAGAGGTTGTCACGGAAACTTGGTCGAGTTGAATCACTCTTGAGAATAGGGCAATCTCCACCGACTTGGTCTCGTCGCTTTGAACTTCAACGTCAGACAAAACTTTATCGGCATAACTCAGGGAAGAGGCGCTGATGGTGTAGACACCGGCGGGCAACTCCCCGAATTGAGAGGCGCCCATCGCATCGCTTGTAGCCTCCCTTGAGTCGCCAGTTTGAGGGATGACGGTGATTGAAATCCCGTCCAGTTTCTCGCCGGTTTGGGCATCGGTAACCGTTACATTTAGAGTCCCCGAATGCGCCGTCGCCGATACCAGCGCCAAAACAGCGAGAAGGGCGTATAAAACACCACTTCGAATAGGAAATTGAATCATTTTATGCTCTCCTTTATTCAGGATATATTGTTGTCGGCGCCCGTCATGACGACCGGCGCCGAGGAAATCGAAAATTTTCCAAGATGGTGAACGGCAAGAGAAGAATCGGCGATTCGACAATCACCGACAAATCTCTACCACAGTCGCTAATCGCTCCCTTGATTCCACCCGAGAACCTGTATTAAGTACGGATTCTGCGGCAATCGTTGGCAGGTTCTACTCAATCTCGGAAGGGTCCAAAATATAGTCGAAACTTAACCAAAGGCTACGAGAATAACGAAAAAACAAGACCGGGAAGAGACCGCTGAAAACAAACCAGAGAATGAAGTTTTGGAGAAACGTAATCCCGGTGAAGTAGTCGAGAGCGAAGTAGCCGCCAAACGCGAAAAATACGGTGGCGCCGTAATTAATATACATCGCGCCGACAAAATAGCCCGGCTCGCGTTCAAACTTGAAGTGGCAATTTGAGCATTCCAAATTCATTTTGAACATGTCGGCGAACATATCACCTTTGCCACATTTTGGGCATTTTAACCGAAAACCATCCTTAAAGATTTGCCGTTTGTCGGGTTTCGACATTATGCATTCTCGCTTACTGAAAAGTAGTAGGCATACTCCGTATGCCGTAACCCTTGCGACAGCATACGGAGTATTCCAAATACTTCGGATAATAAAGTAAGATTCTAGCATAGCTGGCGCGTTGTGTCAATGAAGTTTTGAATTTTGTTAGCGCCTACGCAATTAAACGTCTAAATGTCTCATAATACACAATACGTAATGCGCAAATTCAGAACCGGTTGCTTATTATTTCAGCAATTCTTGGGATTTTTTTCTTACTTTTGCTTGACATCAGAAAACATGATGTGATACCATTTATATAGTTGAATGAACCTCTGCAATCTGGATGCGTATGCATCTCCTGCGGCCGTGGTGCCTCCTAGCGCCGGCATTCCCAAAGGTTCGCGATTGATCCCCGGGATAAAACTTGAATTACCAAGGAACACGGTATACGAAGTTGAAAGAAAACTCTTCATCCGATCTCATATTCCCTTCAGATAATCCATATTCTGAGGAAGTGTTCGCCATAAAGCAGACTCTTGCGATGGCTGGCTTCCCCGAGCACGATCAGGCGTGGTTGATTCAAGTCTTTGAACGTCCCGACTGTTTTGGCGATCCCGACGGCGCTCCTGTATTCAAAGAAGAGTTTACAGATTTTTTTGAATACGTATTGCCGGAAGTCGTCGACGGATTGGGAGCGCCAGTCCAAACTGAAACGGATCGACAAAACCGGCTAGCGCTGTTGTTCAGTTTTTTGCTCGGTTTTGGTCCCACCTATAGTGAAAGCGTTCGTCCAAGCGATACGTTAGAAAAATCAGACGATGACTGGAAAACGCCCGGCTGGGTTGGTGAGTTCCAACGTCAAGCGACCTTCTGCGCTACTAAGTTGGATTGGGAAAAATTGAATGAAATCAGAAACTCGCGCTCTTTCCTTTTCCACGATCTGGTCCCCTTTCTCTTTCCTAAAGGCTTGCCCTTAAACCAAGTCGTTGAGCTTGACTCCTTGAATGCGGTTCAAAGACGAGGATGGTCGAGCAATGATTTCAGAGATCCCAATTCGCTTGAATTTTGGCTAATCTGGCGATTTAACGACAACCCAAGGCGTTGCAAAACCGTCGGACTGGATGCCCTGCTGCCAATCTTCGCGGAGTATCCAGAATCGGAGTTGGGCGACAAAATCCTTGGCTTGTTGAACGCCATTACGTACGCCTTGAATATCGCTTTAGGCCCAGGTGCTGCCTTGAACGAAGGATGGCAACTTGTGGCGCGTGAGTTGTTGCCATTTCTCCAATTGCTCAATGAGAAGCGTCCCGAATCACATCAAGAACGCTCGCCCCTCACCAAGGCGTGGTGGCGCTTATCTAAGACAATTTACGGCTGGAGCATGGGCGGGTTGGAACCTGAACTTCCGGAAGTTCTGAGAAATCGGCTTGTCGAAAGCGCCGCTAAGCACATAGGATTCTTGCGAAAACTGTTGCGAGACTCGCCTGAAGAGTTCAAAGGGGAAGATGCGCCGGATGTTCCCGTTTCCGGTTTCTACGAGGAAGCTTTTTACGCTTTGCTTTGCTTTGCTTCCCCATGGAAACGTTTGAAACCCTTGCTGCTCGCCTTCACAGAGATGAAGAAGCAGGCAGTGACAACGGATCTTCGCCCCTGGCCGGACGTGCATAGAGAGGAATCTCCACCTCTTCCGTATAGCAACATACCGATGTGGATCGAGATCTCCATGTACCCGCAGAACCTTCGAGCCGAACTGGACAAGGATCCGCACTTGCGGGACTTACGCGAGGAATTCGCCAAGTTTTGCTTGGGCAGGCTCAAAACAAAAGTTAGCGGAAAGAGCGGTAACAATGACGATTTCTTGGAACCGCGTCCGGTGTGGCGAAGGATTTATGTTCAGGCGATCACCGCATTGCGCGTGAATCCCGGCGGACGAGCCCACAAAATGCTATCTTGGACAGCCAACAATGATCCTGACGAGGAGACGCGCGAGCTTGCCAAACGCGCCCACAAAAAGATTCGGCGCCTTAACCGAGGGAAATCGAATCTGGACGTTGGGGCGTCACCGCGACGTCCCCTGTTTGAAGCGTGCTGGTGGCTGCGCCAAGCGCATCTCATCTCGCTCGGAATCAGACCCGATCACGATGGGGCTCGCCGCACGCTTAGAAAAGATTTGCACCGCACGCGGGAAAAAGACGATTTTCCTCGTCGGAGACGCACATGATGGCAAGATAGTTGCACCATACTATTTACGAGAAAAAAGGATTGCCACAATTGGGAACCAAAGTGTCCCCTTGAAGCAATCCCCAATCCTAAACAAAGGAGGAAAGAACGATGCCGAAATCAAGCGGAAAAAGCGGCGGAAGTAGCCCTAATCGCGGCGGCGGAAACCGTACCAGTGGCGGGAAGGGCGGTAATACCGGCGCCGGAGGCCCTTCCAAAACTGGAAATCCTTCGGGGCGTTATCGCGACAATGCCCCGCCAAAACGGAAGTAACGATTTGGCGCGGACAACCGTGCCCTAATGCAGCAGCACATGTCTAACAACCAACTTCGCCGCGTGGCGGTGGTAACACACCCAATGTGGTAGTGATTATACATGCCGCCACCGGTGAAGTTGTTCATATCTCCGAGGCGTTGCCCCTGTGACTCAATAGTCACATTTTGTGACGTATCTCTTCATGAAGTGATTAACATTTTCAGAACCCAATCTGTGCTTTATATGGAGGCTATAATGAACATTAAATTTTTCGGGGGCGCCAACGAAATCGGCGCTTCCTGCACGCTAATTGAGATTGACGAGAATCGCATTCTGGTAGACGCGGGCATCAGAATGAATGATGAACCGGGCAACGAGTTCCCCGACTTTGAAGGCCTATGGCAGGCGGGTTTGCCGCACGTCGTGCTTCTCACACACGCGCATACCGACCACACCGGCGCCCTGCCGGAGTTGGAGAAATTGTTGCCGCCAGGTGTGAAGGTCTTCTGTACCGCCCCGACAAAGGACATTACGCAGGTGTTGCTTAAAGATGTCGTTAAGCGAAGCAAGCCTGATGAGAAAGATTGCATTGAAGCTCGCGTCTCTAATGCATTGTACCGCATACATCCTAAGCCGTTTAACAAACCCATTCCTATCTGTGGAGACGTCACCGCAACCTGGATACGCGCCGGACATATTTTGGGCGCGGGAATGATCCATATTCAAGGCGAGAAGGAAAGCGTTTTGATCACGGGCGACGTGTCGGCTGTCAAACAATCAACCATATTGGGGATGGCCGCTCCGCCATTTTCCCCTGATGTGATGGTTATGGAATCCACTTACGGCAATCGCTGTCGCAAGAACCGCGACGAGGAATCCGCCAAGCTGGCAAAGAATGTGGCAGAAGTCATTGAACGCGGCGGGAAAGCGCTGCTGCCCGTCTTCGCCGTAGGACGCGCCCAGGAGGTAATTCTCATCCTGAAGAATGCGATGGAACGCGAGAAAATCGACTTCCCCGTGTTTGTTGATGGAATGGTGCGAGACATCAACACGGTGTATTGCGAACATTCAGAGTTGCTTTCAAGCCAATTGGCGCGCGATGGAGACATCTTTCGTTCCGATAATATAAGTGAGGTCTCACGAGACTCGTCACGTGAAGAGCGTGACAGCATTCTGTCGGGAGAGCCCTGTTGTATCGTGGCGTCTTCGGGGATGTTGAATGGAGGCATGTCAAGTTGGTATGCTAAGCGCTTGGCTAAGGATCCGGCGAACTTGATCGGGCTTACCGGCTATCAAGCCAAAGGGAATCCGGGGCATGAACTCGAAAGCCTGATAAATGAGAAAGATCCTGACAAACGCGTCGCGGATGAAAATCGCGTCGTGTACCTGCCGGCTGACGAAGAGAAAGATGGCATGCAGAAGGATGGCGACGCACCAAGCCTCGTACCAGTAAAAGTGTCGTGCGAGGTGAAGAAATACTCGCTCTCGGCGCATGCGGACAAGAAGGAACTACTGCAACTGGTGGAGAAGTGCCAACCGCGTAAACTCTTTCTTGTGCATGGCGATGAGGAAGCGAGGGATGAACTATCTCAAGCCGTGAGAAAAAGGTGTCCCTTTGTGGATGTGCAACTCCCCAGCAACGGCACCTATCCCGTAGAACAGTTCCCGGGGCTCAACAACGGACGTAGGCTGGCACAAGGCGAGGTTCTCCTTGCAGTGCATAATTATCTTGTAGCACGCAAGTTGCTGGCTCCCATCAGCCCGCGAATATTGGCAGAGGTATGGTTCGGCACGGAAACCACTAACGGATTTGAGGTGGATTATTTTCGAATCATCCTCTCCTGTCCGGAAGGTAGGCGCTTTTTCGAGAAGGTTGGAAGCGGATCCATGTATAAAGCCAGGATCCAGCGCATGTCACCCTGAATCAGGGCAATTGCATCTCTGAAACCTTCAGCGGGGTTGCCGCGCGTGAATTTGAAAGCGCCGCCGCCCCGCTGCGGTTTCGCCGCTTGTGGTTGCCGCGCTCTCATACACCTGCTGCCCCTCCGAGGATTTCAAAGATTGGCGCCGGCAAGTGAGAAATCGAGGTTTTGGTGATTCAAGGTCTCCGTTGGCGCGCAAGGCATGAACAACACTATAGTGGTTCAATTTCTAAGCATTTATGGCTTACAGAAAAGAAGGTGGCCCGTGCGGCAAGTGCGCGACGTAGTTTCCGGTACTTCCGGTCAACTATGTTGAGCACAGTATGAAATAGAAAAGCGAGCAAATTATACTTCACGCTGCTGAAAATTGCGCGCTTTTAAGCGTCTGGCGGTAGGTGCGGTTGGAAACCGCGAGGATTTCTATCGCACTCACTATCCGTTCGTTTGATCCTACGGGGAACGCATGTCGCGATCGGGAGATCGCGAGGATCTCTATCGCACTCGCTATCCACTCGTTTGATCCTACAAAAGACGCAATTTCTGACAGCGCGGAGTATAGTATAAGATGCTTCGGATTTCGCGATTATACTAAGCCATGTAATCAACATACGCTTTTCAAGAGCGGGAACCTCAAAGTTGACAAGGCTTCGTCGGCTCTAGGTTCCAAAATGAGAATTGCTGGAAAGAACCACTTTGTTGCCGATGTTTGATTCCGCGTGAAATCTCCCGAAATCCAGTGATACCCAATCTTCCCGCCTTCCACCCTTCCGATCACGACACCATTCCAAGGCTTCACTCACCATCAACAACCAAGAATCAGACGCGTTTCCCTCCCCCTTCCACCTTCTGCCATTCTATTTTTTAAGGCATTTAACATAAAAAACTTGCGAAGGGCATTTCTCTGTGATATTATATCCTTGTCAAGTGATTCGCAGTAATTGGCGCTAACTGAAGTCGATAATGGACCGTGATACGGACTGCCGCAACGCCATGAGACCGCAACTCATCGACAATTTTAACCGCGTGCATACAAACCTGCGCATCTCCATAACGGATCAGTGCAACTTCCGATGCGTCTACTGCATGCCGGAAGACATGGAGTTTATGGAAGATGACGCGGTAATGACGTTTGACGAAATTGTTCACCTTGCCCGCATCTTTGTCGATTTGGGTGTGCGTAAAGTTCGGGTCACCGGTGGTGAACCGTTGGTGCGTCGGGGCGTTCCGCAGCTCATCGGCAAACTCCGTCAAATCGAGGCATTAAAGGACATTAGTTTAACGACAAACGGTATCGGCTTGATTAAACAGGCGCAAGCGCTCTACGATGCCGGGCTTCGTCGCATCAATGTCAGTCTCGACACGCTGAACGAAACGAAATTTGAGCGGATGACGCGCCGAAAAGTCCTCTCCAAAGTATTGGAAGGGTTGCGCGAGGCGAAACGCTGCGGGTTTGACCCGATTAAGGTCAACGCCGTTCCGCTACGCGGGTTTTCCGACGATGAAATCGTCGACCTGGCCGCGTTTGCAAGGGAAAACTCTTACCAACTTCGTTTCATCGAGTTCATGCCCCTTGACGCGGACGACCTCTGGGGAAGAAATATGTTCATTCCCGGCGAAGAGATTGTGGGCAAAATCAACGCAATCTTTCCCCTTGAGCCGATTCCGAACGAGGGTGACCGGAAGCACGATACGGCGAAATGCTACCGTTTCAAAGACAACGGCGGCGAGATAGGCATTATTGCCTCTGTCAGCGAGCCGTTTTGTGATCAGTGCAACCGCATTCGCCTGACCTCGGACGGAAAGTTCCGCACGTGCCTGTTTTCGTTGACGGAAACCGATTTGCTGATGCATCTGCGCGCCGGCGCCCCCGATGGCGTGATTGCGGACATGATTGTCGAAGCCGTGAAAGCCAAGGGCCCCGGGCACAAGATTAACGCCGCGGATTTTGTCAAACCGGAGCGCAATATGTCGAGGATTGGCGGATAACCCGAGTTGCCGCCTCTATCCGACCGAGCGCGGAAACCGAATTTTTGCCGACGCGGAAACACGAGATTGACGAGAATCAGGGCAATTTTCCTAATGAATTTGCGAGCGGGATCCAAAAACTCGGTTTCTCTGTTATTGGAAGCAACTTGAGTGGGATAATCCCGCCTCCGGCAAATTTTGAAGACGAATTGTAGGACTGTGAAGGGATTAACGCAAAACGATGAGCGATGAGTTAGTCATTGAAGATTTGCATGTGAGCGTAGAAGGGCAGCCGATTATCAAGGGGCTTAACCTCCAGATCAAGCAGGGGGAGATTCACGCGCTCATGGGACCGAACGGGTCGGGCAAGAGTACCCTTTCCAACGCGCTGATGGGGCACCCGCATTATGATGTCGATAATGGCACGGTGACTTTCAACGGTACGGCTATTCTCGACTTGGAACCGAACGAGCGCGCAAGGCTCGGACTATTTCTCGCCTTTCAGTATCCAACGGCGATACCGGGAGTCAGCATGGCGAATTTTCTCCGCATGGCGGTAAGCGCTGTCCGATCGGAAAGTTCAAACGGGAGCGAGACAACCGAATTGATTCCCATGCGCGAATTTCGCCGAGAACTTCGCGCAAAAATGAAACAGTTGGGCGTTGATGAATCGTTCGCCCGTCGCTATCTCAACGACGGTTTTTCAGGCGGCGAGAAAAAAAGGGCGGAGATTCTGCAACTCGCCATGCTTGAGCCCAAGGTCGCAATTCTTGACGAGACGGATTCCGGATTGGACATTGACGCTGTCCGCATCGTTGGTGAAAGCGTGAACCAGTTGATAGGCCCCAACTTGGGAGTCCTTATCATCACGCACTACCCGCGCCTCCTAAACTATATCCGCCCCGAACACGTACACGTTCTGCTTGATGGCAGAATCGTTGAATCCGGAGGTTGGGAGCTGGCTGAACTGTTGGAGGCGAAGGGATACGATCCGATACGCGAGAAGCACGGCATCGCGGAGATAGCGCCGGAAACCGATGGTGAGACGGAAGAATCGAGCGCTTTTCGAGGCTAGGTTGAAAACGTAACGCGTAATAAGATTCATTACGCATAGTGAATTCCGAGAAAAAAGGAAATATATTATGGCAGCTCCAGAGAGCGCAACTCAAGATAACCTGGGTATCAGCAGCGACTACAAGTACGGTTTTCACGATGATGTCAAACCGGTTTTCAAATCGCGCAAGGGCTTGGATGCCGACATCATCAATCAGATGTCCGACATCAAAGGCGAGCCCGATTGGATGCGCCAGTACCGCCTGAAAGCCTACGAAATTTTTCAGCAAAAGCCGATGACGAAATGGGGCGGCGATCTGTCCGAACTCGACTTTGATGACATCTACTACTATGTCAAAGCCTCTGATCGGAGCGAGCGGAGTTGGGATGATGTGCCGGACGACATCAAAAAGACCTTTGATCGGCTCGGCATTCCCGAAGCCGAACGAAAATTCCTCGCCGGTGTCGGAGCGCAGTACGACTCGGAAGTGGTCTACCACAACATAGAGAAGGAATTGGACCAGATCGGCGTTGTCTTTCTTGATACCGATACGGCACTGCGCGAACATCCCGATTTGGTGAAGGAATATTTCGGGACGGTGATTCCGTCGGCGGACAATCAGTTTGCCGCGCTGAACAGCGCCGTTTGGAGTGGCGGCAGCTTTATCTACGTTCCGCCCGGCGTCAAAGTCAACTACCCGCTGCAGGCGTACTTCCGCATCAATAGCGAGAATATGGGGCAATTTGAACGCACCCTCATCATCGCCGATGAAGGGGCGGAAGTGCACTATGTCGAAGGATGCACCGCGCCGACCTACTCCAGCGAATCGCTGCACAGCGCCGTTGTCGAAATCATCTGTAAGAAGGGATCTCGCGTCCGCTACACCACCATCCAGAATTGGGCGAACAACGTGTACAATCTCGTCACCAAGCGCGCCGTCGCTTATGAAGATGCCCACATGGAGTGGATTGATGGCAACTTGGGTTCCAAACTCACGATGAAGTACCCCAGCATTTACATGATGGAGCCGGGGGCTCGCGGCGAGATTCTCTCAATCGCGTTTGCGAGCGGCGGGCAACACCAAGATGCGGGCGGCAAGGTCTTCCACTGCGCGCCGCACACTACCTCGCGAATTACCTCCAAGTCAATCAGCAAAGACGGCGGCATCTCCAGTTATCGCGGCTGGGTTGACGTGGCAAAGCGCGCAAAGGGATGCAAATCCCATGTGGTGTGCGATGCTCTGATTCTTGATGAGGATTCCCGGTCCGACACCTACCCCGTCATTGAGATTGGCGAGAACGATGTGAGCATCGAACACGAAGCGCACGTCAGCAAAATTGGCGAGGAGCAACTTTTCTATCTGATGAGTCGCGGGCTTTCCGAGGAAGCCGCTTCAACCATGATTGTGAACGGGTTTATCGATCCGCTCATCAAGGAACTCCCGATGGAGTACGCGGTGGAAATGAATCGCCTAATCCAACTCCAGATGGAAGGGTCGGTCGGCTAACGCGTAAAATAGTAGCGGCGCTTTGTCACATTAAGAAAATGTGCCGGAAACCGAGTTTTTTCTTGAAAACTCGGTTTCTTAAGGTCGCTTTCGGAGATTTCCGGTTTCTTGAGGTCGCATTCCGAGATTTATTGACATGAGCCGTGGCGTTTTTTTCACGTTTCAAGAGTGGAGATAGCAATTGAGTGCAGAATTGATTCAAACTTGCCACCGTGCTCATGAGGCGCGCACGGGGGACTTTTCACGCGAATTTGTGGAGGAGATATCCAGATGCCAAGATGAACCCGAATGGATGCGCGAGAAGCGGTTGGAGGCTTACCAACTTTATGAATCTCTGCTGATGCCGCACACGTCCGACGATGACGAATGGCGCCGAAAAGTGGATATGCGCACGCAAGACTACTGGCGGCGCACGAAGCGGAACATGCGCGGTTTCAATGTGGATGACTACGAACCGGTCGCGTTTTCGGGGTCCGGCTCATCGGAAGCGTCCTCGTTATCTGGTGTCGCGAAGGCAGAGGCGGATTCGACGGAAGTTTCCTCCGGCAGTGTCGCCATTAAGGATGGATTGCCTGCCGGACGCTTTTTGACGAAGGAGATTGAGCGCCAAGGGGTTTACTTCGCGGATTTGAACACCGCGTTGAAAGAGCGTCCCGATTTTGTCAGGTCGTATTTCATGACAAAGGCGGTGACGACCGAAACGCAACTCCAAAGCGGCAACATCCCGCTGCGAAACAAGTTTGACGCGCTGCACGGCGCGTTCTGGCAAGGCGGATATCTGCTGCACGTCCCCAAAGGCGTTGTCGTCGATATTCCGTTGCGCGCCTTCATCGCGCTGTCCGAGCCGCGATATGCCGATTTGTCGCATACAATCGTTGTCGCCGATGCCGACAGCAAGGTAACAATTCTTGAGGAACAGGTTTCGACGGATCCCGGAGCGGCGGGGTTGCACTGCGGCGCCGTAGAAATCTTCGCCGGGCAAAATGCCAACATCACTTACGTGCAAGCGCAACGATGGAATCAGCAGGTCTGGAATTTCTCCACGCAGCGCGCCATTGTCGAAAGGGATTCCCGATTGTGTTGGGTAACAGGGACGCTGGGTAGCCGTCTGAGCAAATTAAATCAGACCGCGGCGCTGGCAGGAGCGGGGAGTAACGTTCAAATGCTCGGTTTGACGTTCACGCACTCGCGCCAACATATTGATGTGAGCACGGCGCAAGAACACATCGCGCCGCATACCTCCAGCGACCTGCTGTATCGAACCGTGCTCCGGGACCGATCGCAGACAGCGTGGAGCGGCAACATCTACGTCTATCCCGACGGTCAACATACGGACGCGTATCAGAAAAACGACAATCTGGTGTTGAGCGAACGCGCCCACGCCGATACGCTGCCGGGACTGGAAATCCAAGCGCACGAAGTGCGTTGCACGCACGGCGCTACCGCAGGCCCTATTGACAAAGAACAGGTATTTTATCTAATGAGCCGCGGGCTGTCCCGCAGTCAAGCCGAAAAGATGATTGTCGATGGCTTTTTCGAGCCGGTGTTGAATCGTATTCCGCTAGACTCTGTTCGCGGCGAATTGCAGGAATCAATCACGCAAAAACTCGCGGTTGCGAAATAGTACCAAAGATGCGGGTTTATGGTACAATCCATAACCAACGATTAGGAATAAGACCTACGCGCTTCTGTAGGGAACAACGATCATTGTTCCCTGCTTTTCTGTAGATTTGCAAGGTGGCAAGTGACGCGTCGCTAGCCACCGTCTTTAGATTCTTACACTGGTCACTGACCACTAACCACTGCATTAAAGGAGACAATAAAATGAGTCAACCAATAATCACCGCCTACATGAAACCTGTCTGTGGTTGGAGTAACGGCGTTCGCGCCATCTTCGCCAAATACGGTCTGGAATACGAAGACAAAGACATCATTAACAACGCCGCCAACTATCGCGAAATGGTCGAGAAAACCGGTCAGCCGCTCCAGCCGTGCGTACAGATCGACGACACCATCCTCGCCGATGTCAGCGGCGATGAAGTCGAGGCGTACCTTATCCAGTCAGGCGTTGTCCGACATAGCGATGCCGCGACCGATGTACCGACAGACGAAGCGTGCGCCGATCATGGCCCCGCCTCGGTGAACATCGGTTTCGGAAGCTATAGATAACCCGGATGGTCAAATCTCGTTTCAATCTCTTTCGGAAACCGAGTTTCTTCCTGAAACTCGGTTTCTCCTCGTTAAGACACCTACGGTGAGGCAAATGCACGCTGTCGAAGATGAGTTCCGTTTACTTGATGTCGATCGCATCCGCAAAGATTTCCCCATTTTTGCGGAGGATTCGCCAATCGCCTATCTTGACAGCGCCGCCTCCTCTCAGACGGCGCGCTGCGTCATTGAAGCGATGGATGGCTACTATCAAAGCTATCGATCCAACATCCATCGAGGCATTTACCGCATCTCCGAAGAAGCGACCGCCGCCTACGAAGAAGCCCGACAGAAGGTTGCGCGATTTATCAATGCGCGTCGTTCGAGCCAAATCGTATTTACGCGAAACGCGACAGAGTCAATCAATCTTGTCGCGTATAGCTGGGGGAGCGCCAATATCCGTCGCGGCGATGAAATCCTCCTCACCGTGATGGAACACCACAGCAACCTTCTGCCGTGGCAACTGCTCGCGGAACGAACCGGCGCGTCGCTCCGATTCATTGAGGTGTCCGATGGGGGATTGCTCCAATTGGACGATCTCGATCAGGTATTGACGGAACGCACAAAGTTGGTAGCGATTACGCATGTTTCCAACGTCTTGGGCACGATTAACCCGGTTGAGCGGATTACCGCTGCCGCCCATTCCGTCGGCGCCAAGGTACTCATTGACGCCGCGCAAAGCGTGCCGCATCTGCCGGTTGATGTTCAAGCCCTTGACTGCGACTTCCTGGCGTTTTCAGGTCATAAGATGTGCGGCCCCACTGGCATTGGCGCGCTTTACGGGAAACGCGAGCTCTTGGAAGACATGCCGCCCTTTCTTGGAGGCGGATCGATGATTCGAGCGGTGCAGCGCGAACGCTCGACCTACGCGGATGTGCCCGCCAGATTTGAAGCGGGGACGCCAGCCATCGCCGAAGCCATCGGCTTCGGTCATGCGGCAGATTACCTTGAGGGCGTCGGCTTGGACGCCGTGCATGTCCATGAACAGAAGACAATCGACTACGCCCATCAGAAATTGAACGAGATTGACGGAATTACCATCTATGGACCGAAGCCCCGTTATAAAGCGGGAGTCTTCACGTTTAATCTTGAGGGCGTCCATCCCCACGATCTCGCGGGCATTCTTGATACCGCCGGGGTAGCGATTCGGGCAGGGCATCACTGCGCTCAACCGCTAATGCAACACTATGGCGTTATTGCGACGGCGCGAGCGAGTTTTTATCTTTACAACACGATGGAAGACGTTGATAGGCTCTACGACGGGATATTGAAAACCCGAAACCTATTGACGCGGAGAAAAGGATGAATATCTACGAGGAAGACATCCTGGATCATTACGAAAACCCGAGTAACTACGGGACGTTGGAGGAGCCCGATATCTCCTACGAGGAGGACAATCCCTTGTGCGGCGATCTGATTCGTATGGATCTCCAAGTCGATGACGGGATTATCCAGGAGGTCCGTTTCTGCGGTCACGGCTGCACAATCAGCCAAGCGGCGGCGTCTATGTTGACGGAGGAGGTCAAGGGGCAGGCGCTGGAAGACGTAAAAAAGTTGACCAAGGACGATATTCTGGAGATGCTCGGCATTCCGCTCGGTCCGGTGCGCTTGAAATGCGGTCTGTTAGCCTTGAAGGTGCTGAAAGCCGGCGCCTACGGAATCAAGGGTTGGCCCGGAGAAGAGGACGACGAGGAGGCGTAAGCATGGCGGAGTTCTTCAGAGTCGCCAAAGTCACCGAAATACCTCCCGGCGGAAAGAAGCTCGTTGAAGTGGATTTTGTGCCGGTCGCGCTCTTTAACGTGGGCGGAGAATTTTACGCCATTGAGGACATCTGCACCCACGATGGCGGCCCCCTCGCCCAGGGCGAATTGGAAGGCGAAGAGATCGAGTGCCCTCGTCACGGCGCGCGTTTCAGCGTGATTACAGGGGAACCCCTCTGCATGCCCGCGGTTGAACCCGTCGACTGCTACGAAGTCAAAATCGACGGGGATGATATCTTGGTGAACATTGACTGACTGCTATATTGTCGGCTTTCCCGTGCCTGACACGTCGCGCCGTAGGAGAGAACTCCGATTCCCGATGTGATTCTCAATCAGACCTCGCTCCTACAGTTACAAGGAATGACCATAATCCATTACGCATCACGTATTACGCATTACGAATCACTGATCTAAAACGCTTCGGGCGTTTAACCGCGAAAGTCCTAATGAGAAGGAGATCCGCAATGGTAAACGAAGAGACCGTGCTGGAGAATCTTAAACAGATTATAGACCCGGAGATAGGCATCAACATCGTTGACATGGGTTTGATTTACGGCGTTGACATAAACGACGAAACTATCGGCATTACCATGACGCTGACAAGCCCGGGCTGCCCCGCCGGTGGCCAACTCGTTAACGGAACGCAACACGTCACCCAGCAGTTGGAAGGAGTCGACGAGGTCAATGTTGATGTCGTTTGGAACCCGCCGTGGACACCGGAGATGATGACGGACGACGCGAGGGATGAGTTGGGGATTTTCTGAGCCGGGGCAACAATGAACCTATCAACCCAGCAATATCAACCGAAGACCCTGAAACGGCTCGGTGACACCGGTTTCCTTGTCGAGTGGAAGGATGGGCACACAAGCGAGTATCCCTTTCCTTACCTCCGACGCATGTGCCCTTGTGCCGAGTGTTCCGCAATCCGTCACAAAGGCTTGGATGTCCACTCCCTGTTTGGGCCGGACGGAGACGGTGACTACTCCCTTATCCAAGTATCCGACGATGTCCTTCCTCTTGACATCCAACTTGTCGGTCGCTACGCGGTGCAGTTCCGATGGAGCGACGGGCATTCAACCGGCATCTACTCCTTCCAAACCCTCAAGGAGATGTGCCCGTGTCCCGAATGTACAACCCGCATTGACGAGAACGAGGTAGACCTTACGATGAATCGTCCCCAGTTTCAGCCCGATAAACATGAAATCTCGCCGCGCCAACTCAAAGATAAATTGGATAGCGATCAACAGATTGTGCTGCTTGATGTGCGAGAACCCGACGAATACGCGATTGCCCACCTTGAAGGCGCAACCCTGATTCCCCTCAACGACCTGCCCCAAAATACCAACGAGCTTGACGCCGGAACCGAAATTGTGACCTACTGCCACCACGGCATGAGGAGCCTGCAAGCCGCCGCGTTTCTTTACCAGAGCGGGTTCGAGAACGTCAAGAGTTTGGCGGGCGGCATCGATCGGTGGGCAGCGGAAATCGATCCGACACTCACCCGTTACTAATTAAAACTTACCCACATGAAACCCGAAGGGATTGTAGTAGGGTAATTTATTGCCCGTTTCTACACAAAAGCAACACGGCAGGTCACGTGCGTGTAAACCAACGACCAACCGGACGCGCAATGGGGGAATTTCTATCACCCTCACTATCCGTTTGGTTGATCGCTACTACACACCGATCTGCACGAGTCCTATGAAAACACTGTTGCTCCTACTTTACGCGTTTATTGGCGCGCTAGGCAACGCCATGTTCTCCGCCAGTCAAAAGAAAGCCATCGCTCTCGGGAATTCACTTGCATTTCTCGTAGTATCAATTTTCTTTTCGGCTTTCCTGACCATGATACTGGCGCCCTTGTGGGGACCAACGAAGTACATGACCATTATCAAACAGAGTTGGATTTGGGTTGTTGTAGGCGGCATCGGGCTATTTCTCACGTTTTTGGGATTTAATCTGCTTTACACAAACTACGGCACATCAAGCTATATGCTCTACGCCGTTATGTCCATCATTACGACATCGATAATCGTGTCGGTCGTGATATTCAAAGAAGCGTTTAACGCCTATCATTGGGCGGCATTCGTCGGCGCGATAGTCACGATCATCCTCTACACCATCGGCAATAGTGTAGGCAAGACCTAGCAGCATTGGGATCAAGTTAAGGGATTTCGTCTAGTATTGGTGGTGTTCTCCGTAGCAAAACTCTTAACGTAGTCCCCATGGGGTGGGAAGAAATCTCTATCGCCCCCACACCGTAGGTGCGGTTTCCAACCGCACCGGCGCCTACGGAAACCAGCACCATTTAAGGCATTGAATCGGCGCAACATACGCCTTAAAACGCTTAACTTGATCCCTAGGTGTAGGCAAGACCTAGCAGCCGTCATGCCCCGCTATAAAATGGTTTTATGAACCCCCTCGGTTAAGCAGAATAAGGACGCGGATGAACACGGATTAACGCAGATTAGAAAATTCTAGTCAATGCAATTAAATGGTTTGTTTTCGACATGGATAGCGCTTTTGGGGCGTTTTGGCAGTTGTCTGAACTGTGATTATTGGGATTAACATGATTGTCAGTGTGTGCCGCCTATGACGAGTGTATCAAATCGGTAACTTGAAGTCGGTTTGATTCCGGGAAGAAACCGAGTTTTGAGGAAAAAACGGGATTTCTATCGCACTCCGCTATCCACTCGTTTGATGGTTTCGGTTGAACCACTGAGCAATTACAACCCCGCCTTGTGGGAACAAACGAACCGCTCTTTCATTGCTGGTGCCGGGCCATCTCCTTCGCGTACCACTCCCTGCCGTAGACCTCCTTTTTGTTCAGCCACCGCGCAGGAACGGGGACAATCTTCAAACTGCGATCTGCAAGCGGAAGTTTGACGGGCGCATGTCCCCGGCGGTGTGACTCTCGCAGCGCAATCGCAATTTCCAACACCTTGCGCATGTTGTCGCCGCTGCACCGCGGTTCAATGTCCTTTTCTAGCGAATCCACGATGGACTGAATGCTGGACATCTGCCGATACGACGGACGTCTCGTTCCATCGCTGCCGTAAGTAGGCCCAAACGTCACGTCTTGAAACAGTCCCTCAATCTCATGGAGCTCGGACAGTTTTGCGGCTCGCGGGTTGGCGCCCTTATCAAGTTTCCACAGATGAAAACTGTTATAGTCGCTCGCAAAGATTCCCCGGCTCCCCATAACCTCGATACCGCGTCGGGCGGCGGATCTCGCATGCACCAAACACTCAATGCCGTTGCCGAATCGAACGTACCCGCCCATGTCCTGATCGTCGTCGCTAAACGGATCCGTCATCACATGACCGACCACCTGATCCGCGTCTGCATCCATGGCGAACATGCGCATTAGACTCAACCCCTGACAACCCGCTCCCGATATTGTGCTCGTCGCGTCGTAGAGATTGACGCTCAGGATCTCGCCGATTTCGTCCGCTTCGATCATCTCCCGCGCCGTCCAATACTGCGGCAGATTCCGAAACGCGTCGCCAGCCGCGAACTTTATCCCGCGAGAACGACACGCCTCCACCATCCGGTCCGCGTCTTCCAAGCTGGCGGACATCGGTTTTTCACAGAAAATCGCTTTGACGCCGGCAGTCGCGCAGCGGAGGACAACCTCCGGATTTACGCTGGTGGGCAGGATTGGAGCGGCGATATCGATTCGCTCCTTTTCGAGCATCTCCTCGTAATCCGCATACCCCTGAACATCGAAGCGTTCACGGAAAAGCGCGAGGTTCTCGGCATCCGTGTCCGCCGCCGCGACAACCTCGGTGAGCGGATGGGAACGGTATCCCCGCGCATGTCCGGTTCCTTTTCGCCCGCAGCCGATGAGACCTACCCGATATTTTGCATCAATCTTCTCGTTCATTATTTCAATCCTTTTTGTTGCGACACCGATTTATACTTTGTGCTGCCGAGAATTGCGTGTTTTCAAGCATCTAGTCCGTAGGATCAAGCGAATGAATAATGAGTGCGATAGAGATCCGCTGGGTTTCCAACCGCACCTGCCGTGAACGCATGTCGCGGCCTGGAGATCGCTCCTACAAAAAGACGCATTTTCTAACAGCATGGAGTATACTTGCCCGTCGCCTTCAACCCGGAACCCGTAAGTATTGAGACGACCCTATCACCCCGACGGATAATCCCCGCCTCCGCGAACTTGTCAAACGCTTTGACCACAACCGCGGAAGTCGGCTCCACGTAGATGCCCTTTCGAGCAAGGATTTTGATTCCGGATCCAATTTCCTCCTCGCTCACGATGGTAAAGGCTCCATCTGTTTTTCGCCGGATTTCCATAATCATCTCCCCTCGAATCGGGCGCTCTGCCGCAATGCCTTCGGCAAGTGTCTCATATATCTGCGGAGTTCGCTCAATCTGCTTGTTCTCGCTATACGCGGTATAGATCGGGGAACACGCTGCCGACTGCACGCCGAGCAAGCGAGGGATCTTGTCAACAATTCCCTGCGAATACAACTCGCCGAACCCGATATATAAGCCGAGGTAGACGCTCCCAAACCCGATAGGGCAAACCACATGATCGGGCGCGCTCCAACCGAACTGCTCGGCAATCTCGAACGCTACCGTTTTTGTTCCCTCCAAAAAGAATGGATTCCAGTTATGAGAGGCGTAATAGCTGGTCTCCGCCGCCTCCAAAACGGCTTCGGTAGTCGCCGCGCGGTTGCCTTCAATCAACTTCAAGCGTGCGCCGTAGGCGCCAATCTGCGCCAGTTTTCCCTTTGACGTGGACGCGGGACAGTAGATAGTGCATCCGATTCCGGCGCTCGCGCAATAAGCGGCTATGGCGGCGCCGGCATTCCCCGATGAATCCTCAACAATGTCGCGGACGCCGAGTTCTCTCAGTTTGGAGATTAATACGGAGGCGCCGCGATCCTTGTACGAACCGGTCGGCAACATAAAGTCCAATTTCAGATAATGTTCGCGCTCGGCATCATTGAACGGAAGGAGCGGCGTCATGCCTTCGCCGAGTGACACGATTGAGGCATCTTCGTCAACCGGGAGGGCTTCGCGATAGCGCCAGATTGTACTACTTCGCTCCGAAATCCTGTCAAGCGGGAAGAGGTTCTCCGTCTTCTCGAGATTCAGCGCGCCGCCGCAATCGCAGTTGTAGCGGAGGGTGTCGATAGCGTATATACTGTCGCAAGCGTGGCAATGGTATTCAGTCATCTCTCCGCTCGGTTATTTTGTGCGACACGTCCCAAAAGTTTATGTTATACTGTACTGGATGCCTCTACCACAATAATGAATCTGCGGCTTGTGGGTATCTACTTCGCGCGGAGATAGAATCTCTTACTCTGCTCCAAGCAAGTTTCTTTCCTTGATCCGAGCAATCAATGCACTTGAATTTTAGAGAAATGTATAACTCCAGACCTCTGAAACTAACTTGTCATGGGAGGTACGGGACAATAGAAACAAACCGATATTCTCGTCTGGCTGGCGTAATCTTGATTATCTTCTTCTGTTGGTACGCTCGAGACGCGTTCGCACAGCGTTCTACGGCTTCGAATGAAGATGCCTGCGCCGCAGAAAAACGCGCCTACTACCAAGCGCAACAGTCTAAGGAGTTTGTGAAGGTCAAAAAAGGATTCGTCATTGACAAGTTTATTTCAACGGTTTTGTTTGGCGTCTTGATTGGCTCTTGGTTTAATACCGGGTTTATTTCTTGGAAACGCGCGGTCGTCCACGGCATTGCCGGCGGCATTGCTTGTGCAGTTGCCGGAAGCGTTGCCGGAATTATCTTCATTTGCCTCATTGACATAGACTCGACAGCGCTTCAAGCCCAAGGCGCGTTGGATCGATTGGCGACGCTGATAGTAGTGGTATTTCTGTGTTGCTTCGCATCGGCATTCCGTCCCCCTCTACCCGAACTCTTGACCGTCACAAGGGAATTCCGAGAAAAACAGATGCAAATGACCGACGCATACCTGCTGTTCGAAAACTGTCGCGAGAAGCACAATCGCTTGTCGGGACGTGTGGAAGAGCAATAGGATAGATTTTCATACGGATTAGAAATCTAAATGTTACGAGCCAATCCTAGACGATCAAACGAACGAATAGTGAGTAGGATTTGCTATTGCACTCATTATTCATTCGCTTGATCGATAGAGATCCTCAATGAATTGCACTACTACGAACCGCCGGTGATTGTAACTTATAGATTCAGAATTAATATCAGCTTTTGCGCGTGTGTACGTCGCGCAACGTTGAACAGCGTTAATCCGTCCCCGAGGTCGGGCTTATTCGTCCCACGGCAGAGGGACGCCAAGCCTTTGACTAACGGCGCGCGCCGAACGCTGCTCCTCTTCACCGTAGCGAATGCCTTCTCGGCGGTGCATCTCAAATCGTTCCGCCTCAATCGTTCCCGGCAGCAGGGCGCGATCATACCCCGGCATCGGTTCGTAGGTTTCACGCACATCCCGTACCATCCGATCGACCTCCGCCTTGAAAACCGCTTCTGGCGCCACGGAATCGATGTGGATAGCGAGAACCATTCCTCCCAAACTTGCGCCGCTCCATTCGGCGGTGTCTTCCGGTGGCGGCTCGCTAAATCCGGTTAACGCGCCGCCTAGCAAGCCGGCAACCGCCGTGTATCCGATACTCTTGAAAAACGCCGCCGGGATTAGCGACAGAAGTTCGTCGAATTCGGGACCGCGTTGATAATCCGCCAAGATGCAGGTTGCGGCGTCAAGCACGACCGGCGGCTCCTCATCAGACGGTATGGCGAAACAGAGGGGCGGATTTCCGAAGTAACCGAGTTGCGCTCCAGCGCCCGGCGCTTTGCCCGGATCGGAGTATCCCTGAACGGAAAATCCGATACAACCAGCCTCGTTACAGAGTCGGGCATAGTGACCTGCCGAGCCGTAATGCCCGATATAACGCACCAGTCCCATACCGATGCCCAGTTCTTTCGCTTTCTCAACGGCGGTCTCTGCCGCACGAACCATCGGCAGGTAGCCGAGCGTGCCGTTGCCATCCAGAACCACGGCGGTTGGCGATTCACGGATAATTCGGATTTTCGGCTGTGGGTTGTGAGCGCCGTTCTCAAAACCTCTACAGTAGCCATCGGTGTTGCGCGATCCGTGAGTGCGTACGCCGCGCAAATCCGAGTTCACAAGCAGCCGGCTAATCAGCGCCGCGTGGTCGCGCGTTAACCCGGCTTTCTCAAAACAAGCCGTTGAAAAGGCGAGTAACCGGTCTTCCCGCACTCGCACAAATGATTCCGGGGGACGATTCATGCATTCTCTCCGTGAATTCGGGATTTGTATGAACAGACGCTATTTTAGGTCTTACGCAAACAAACGTTCAACTCCACCTGGATGGGTAATCTCGCTGTAGGGAATAACGATCGTTATTCCCTACAAAAACCGCGCATCATGAAACAGCCAGAAAATCACCGGTTCCGATTTTTGCGTAAGTCCCAACTATTATACAAACTGTCAAGAATAGAGTCAATGGTGAAGATAGACGCCAAGAAAATTTGATACTATACTACACACCGCTGGAAATTGCGTATTTTCAAGCGTCTGGCGGTAGTTGTAGGGTGGGCACTGCCCACCATCAACGTGACCACGTTGCGCGCCAGGGGAGCCAACCATTTATCCCAAACTGATCGGAATGGTGGGCAGTGCCCACCCTACAATCTAATTCGCATCCCAATGTTACAAACGCCGACCGTTCGTAGTAGTGCAATTCATTGCACGTCTCGGTCGGCTGTAACATTTAGATTTTGAATTCGTGTTGGTTACCGATGATTGATTCCACGTGAAATCGCCCAAATCCCCGTGAGACCCAACAATTCCGCCTTCCACCCTTCCCATCTTCCATCCTTCCGCTCAGGACACCATTCCAACATTTCACTCACCACCAGCAACCAACAATCAGATGCATTTCCACTGCGACCACTGCTTTTTGATCTTGACATTAACCGCCGTTTATGGTATTTTTCTGGTGTCAAAAGTTGAAGAATAACGACACAGATTAAGTACGCTATGAACCCCAGACCCGGCATTGAAACAATCCAACCCTACCAAGGTGGCAAACCGATCGAAGAGGTCCAACGCGAGATTGGCATTGAGGATATCATCAAACTCGCCTCCAATGAAAATCCGCTCGGTCCCTCGCCCATGGCGATGGAAGCGATCAAGCGCGCCGCCGGGCGGGTTAACCTATATCCGGATGGAAACGCATTTTACCTCAAAAACGAACTCGCCGAACATTTGGAAATTACGCCGGAGTGTCTCATATTCGGAAACGGATCCCACGATGTCCTCCAGATCATCGGTGAAACGTACATTTCGCCGGACGACGAGGTCATCTATTCCGAGAGCGCTTTCCTCGTCTATATGCTGGTCACTATAATTTGCGGAGCGACATCGGTCGTCACGCCGCGCCGCGATTACGCCCACGATCTGGACGCCATGGCAGACGCTATCACCGACGCCACGAAGGCAATCTTCATCGCCAATCCGAACAACCCGACTGGCACGATGCTCACGACGGATGAAACCGAGCGCTTCTTGGCGCGCGTTCCGGACGATGTGTTTGTCGTGTTTGACGAAGCCTACTACGAATACGTCGAGCGTCCCGACTACCCGCAGACGCTACCCTACGTAGAGGAGGGACGCAACGTGATTGTCACCCGCACATTTTCGAAGATTTACGGGCTTGCGGGACTGCGCATAGGTTACGGAATCGCAAAGCCGTCGACCATTGACATGCTGAACCGAGTGCGCCAGCCGTTCAATTGCAATGTGATTGCGCAAGCCGCCGGGCGCGCCGCGCTAAACGATGCGGAGCATGTGCGCCGCAGTCTGGAATTCAATGCCGCGGGGAAGATTTACCTATACGAGGCGTTTACTCAGCTCGGGCTGGAATATGTTGAAACGGAAGGAAATTTCATCTTGGTTCAACTAGGCAGGTCGGGACAGGGAGTGTCCGAGGCGCTCTTGCGAAAAGGTGTCATTGTGCGACCCATGGCGGCTTACGATTTCCCCGACGCCGTACGAGTGACCATTGGCAAACCCGACGAAAACAAGCGATTCATTAGCGCTTTGCGGGAAGTTCTAAACTGAAACCGAGCTTTTTTCTCGAAAACCCTGTTTCCTGACGCGAACAATTCATCCATGAACGAATTGCTACAGATCGACAAACGAAAATTGACCCGTCAGATCGATGTCGGCAGTGTGCCGATTGGCGGACGGAGCCCGATTACGATTCAGACGATGACCACCACGCTCACGCACGACACGGACGCGACCATGCGCCAGATTGACCGCTGTGTGGAGGCGGGCGCCCAAATCGTCCGCGTCGCCGTGCCAGAAGAACGGGACGCGAAGGCGCTTTCAACGCTTGTCAAGCGCGCATCCGTTCCGATTGTCTCCGACATTCATTTCAACTACCGTTACGCGCTTGACGCGATCGACGCCGACATCGCCAAGGTGCGCATCAACCCGGGCAACATCGGGAACGAGGAGCGAATCGCGCAAGTTCTGGACACGGCAAAAGCGGCGAATATCCCCATCCGTATCGGAGTGAATGAAGGCTCTTTGGAGAGGGATTTGCTTGATAAATATCCCTCGCCAACGGCGGGAGCTCTGGTGGAAAGCGCCATGCGCCATGTCAAGATCTGCGAAGACCACGATTTCACCGACATCGCCATATCCGTCAAATCCAGCGATCCGTTGCGCATGATCGAAGCCAACCGCATGCTCTCGGCAAGAGTGCGTTATCCTCTTCACCTCGGCGTTACGGAAGCGGGCACGCCGCGCCGATCGCACGTGAAATCGACGCTCGGCATCGGCACGCTGCTGATGGAGGGCATCGGGGACACCATTCGCATCTCTATCACCGGCGATCCGGTGGAGGAGGTGCTTACGGCAAAGGAGTTGCTGCGCACGTTGGGCTTGACGGAGAATATGCTTGACGTTGTCTCTTGTCCATTTTGCGGCAGAGGCGATCCCCAAGCCGACTATGAAGGCATTGTCGCTGCCGCCGAAGAACTGTTGGAGAAGCATGGGATAAAGATTCCGGTGGCTGTCATGGGGTGCGAGGTAAATGGCCCCGGCGAAACGCGTAATGCGGAAGTGGGCATCCATCTCGGCGGCAAGGAGCTTGCCGTGTTGAAGATTCGCGGGGAGAAAGTCAAGACATTTCGCGGCAGAAATGAGGTTAACCCGCAGTTCTTGGCAAACGCGTTGCTGGAGGCGGCTGTGCGCGTCCAGAGCGAATCGGGCATTGCGACAAAATGATTTGGGCGACAATTTCGCTTATACTCCGCGCTGTCAGAAATTGCGTCTTTTGTAGGATCAAACGAGTGGATAGCGAGTGCGATAGAGATCCCCGCGATCTCCCGATCGCGACATGCGTTCCCCGTAGGATCAAGCGAATGGATAATGAGTGCGATAGAAATCCTCGCGGTTTCCAACCGCACCTACCGCCAGACGCTTGAAAATACGCAATTTTCAGCAGCGTGAAGTATAAACCGCTGAATTAAACAACTTAAAAGAGGAGAACAGCTATGAAACAGAACGTGAAACTTTTATTGGCATTGCTCATCTTGGGATTATTGTCGTCTTGTGTACAGACTCCCCAGGATCAGATGTCCGAAAAAGTCAAAGAAAAAATAAAAAACGCAACGGTTCACATTAAAAACACTTCCGGCAGCGGCGGCGGTGGCAGCGGCTTCTTTATAACCCCCAACAAGATTGTGACCAATATCCATGTTATTGCGGGTAAGCAAGGAATCTCCGTGGTCGGCACAAAAACGACGTACCACATTAAAGAGGTTGTAGGGTTTGATCCGGAGCACGACTTGGTCATCCTAAGAGTGAAACCAGAAGGAAGTCCTCTTCGGCTCGGAAGAGGCGAGAAAGGCGATCGAATTTTCGCCGCGGGTTACCCCGCAAAAGAAGAATGGGCATACAACTCTAAATTGTCCAAATTGGAATCCAAGGCCACGCAAAACTACGAGCTCACAGAGGGACGCATACACGACATCTGGAACAAGGGCAGACAACTCCGGTTGGTTCAAGAGAATTTTCGTGGAGATTTCGTTACAACCCCTGTTTCCCCATTGAGTTCGGGGAACAGCGGTGGCCCCGTGGTAAATAACAAGGGTGAAGTCGTGGGCATCGCTGTTACCGGACAAGATATACGTAGCGCTACTCTAGTCTTTGGTGGCGCTACGGCCGCAACTGTTCTTGAAGAACTGCTGCAAAAATCGGAGTCAACAGAACCTTTGTCTATATCGAATTTGGAAGATCGACCTTGCGTACGTGCCTATGGATCCATTGATCGTGGGCAGAAAAAGATGGCAGAGGCTACAAAGTCCGAGACAGCAGTACAGAAAAAACGACTGTATAGTGAGGCAATTAAACACTTTGATGAAGCCAGTAAGTTATGTCCTAATTACGCAACTTCTTGGCGTGAGTTAGGCGAGGCGAAGTTTTTCCTCGGTGAATTCCAAATAGCGATAGATTGCTTTGATAAGGTTCTTGGGTTAAATGTGGACTATGCTCAAGTATACATCTATCGCGGGAGAGCGCATCTAGAGCTTGGTACATCGGAAACCGGTGTACGGAATGTGGAAAAAGCACGGCAACACTATCGGGCAGCTATTAGCGATTTTAATGAAGCCCTAAAGCGAATCAAGATTGACAGCACATACTACGAGAGTCTCGCATATGCTAAGATTCGCCTTGGCGAATTGGAAACCAACCAAGGGCAGGCGAGAATTCTACTTGAGGGGGCGATACATGACTTGTCTATGGCAATCGATCTAGATCAAGAAGATGCCTTATACTATCAGAATCGAGCGGGGGCTAAGATTCTCCTTGGCGAGTTGGAAAACAATCAGGGGAATCGAAAAGAAGCGTGGGGCCTATATGATATGGTGAAAGAGGATTGGGCTGAAGTTATCAAACGAGACCCCAGTATTGCCGAATTCATGAAACACACTCCGGAATCTGCCGATGATTACTATTTGCGCGGGATTCTAAATTTACTCCTTGGTCAATCCGGATCCAATCAGGGAAATGTGGAAGAAGCACGCAAACACTACAAAATAGCCTTTAAGGATTTTCCCCAAGCTGCGAAGTTGAATCCGGATGATGCGGATGTGTATTATGATAAAGCCATCAATACGTTAAATCCCGATGATTCCGTGACTTACAACGTTCGGGGAGGCCTGAGAACCTTCCTTGGAAAATCTAGAGCCGATCGCGGATATGCGCTAGAGGCGCGCAAACACTACAACACAGCCATCAGTGATTTTAACGAAGCCGTTGAAAGAAATCAGGAGGATGCCTCAGTCTACAGCAACCGGGGATACACAAATTACCTTCTCGGAAAATCTTTTGAGATGGAGGGCAGACATGGACATGAAGAACACGCCCAAAAGTTATATAGAGCGGCGCTGGCTGACAGCAATAAGGCTATAGAGTTAAACTCAAACTATTCTTATGCCTACTGTAATCGAGGGCGAGCCGAATCTGCCCTTGAAGACTATGACAAAGCAATTGCCGATTTTGGTAAAGCAATTGAATTAAAGAAGGACTTTGCCGAAGCCTACTGGGCGCGCGGGCTTGCGTATCAGAAAACCGGGAGGCTGGAAAAAGCAGAGGCGGACTTTCGTAAGGCAAAACAATTGGATCCGGACATTGAATCTGCAATGAAGTAAAAAATGATTAGACACCTGGCGTAACTGTTTAGTCTGTCCGTCTGGATTTGCCAATCCAGACCGATCGGGCAGGAATCTTGTCGTACGTGCAATGAATTGCACTACTACAAACCTCGGTTCCTGTAATTTATGGATTACGAATTATACTTTGCGTTGGGTATTATTGCGCTTTCTTTCCTAGTAATAATTGTTTCTAATAGGACTTACATAGCGCCAGCAGGTCGCGACCTGGAGATCGCGAGGATCTCTATCGCACTCGCTATCCACTCGTTTGATCCTACAAAAGACGCAATTTCTGACAGCGCGGAGTATAAGTTGTACAAGAGGCGGCATAATTCATGAAGATAACCAATATTGAAACATTTATCGTGGACGCCGGGTGGCGGCCATGGACATTTGTAAAGATTGAGACGGATGAGGGAATCACCGGCTACGGTGAGTGCAGCGATGGCTCGGCGCCCCACGGGGTCGTGGGAACTATCGAGGATCTGAAACCGAAGTTAATCGGCACCGACCCGAGGGCTTTCGAGATGCGTTTTTGGGACATGATTCGCGCCACCCGCCAGAGCCCCGGAGGCATTGCCGCCAAGGCTATCGCCGGCATCGACTGCGCGCTGATTGACATCAAGGCAAAGGCGCTCGGTGTCTCCGTCGTCGAACTATTCGGCGGTCCCACCCGAGATAGCGTCCGCGTGTATTGGTCTCACTGCGGCACCTCGCGCGCCAGAAATTATGAACTCATCGGCGCGCCGCCGCTTAGGAGCATGGAGGATATCGCCGATCTCGGGCGCGAAGTCGTGGATCGGGGTTTCACGGCGCTCAAGACCAATATCGTATTTCCGGGAGACCCGGCTACCACTTATTGGGGTGGATTTGGGAGCGGAGCCGGAACAACCGACCAAGTCGCCAGCCCCGAACTCCTGCGACACATCGAAACGCTTCTCGGCACATTTCGTGATGCCATCGGTCCGGATATCGGGTTATGTTTAGACCTCAACTTTAACTTCAAGACGGAAAGTTGCCTGCGAATTGCCAAGCTGGTGGAACAGTTTGATCTCCAATGGCTTGAGATCGACATGTACGACCCCGAAGCTATTCTGCAAATCAAAGAGTCAACGACGACGCGCATCTGCACCGGGGAGAACCTGTTTTACATGCGCGACTTTATCCCGTATTTGGAGTTGCACGCCGCGGATGTACTGATGATTGATGTTCCGTGGAACGGATTCTCGCAGTCCAAGAAGATGGGCGATCTCGCCGAAGTGTATCAAACGAACATTGCCCCTCACAACTACTATAGCCACCTCGCTTCATACATCAGCGCCAGCCTATGCGCGGTCCTGCCGAATGTCCGCATCATGGAGATTGACATTGACGATGTCCCGTGGAAGGATGACCTCGTGACCAATCCTCCCGAGATTATTGACGGTTACATGACAGCGCCGACCAAGCCGGGCTGGGGAACGGATTTGAATGAGGATGAGGTCGCCAAGCATCTGTGGAACAACCGATGAATGACGCCGTAGAAATCAACGTTGGCGGCTAATCGAAGAGACAACTCATACAGATTCAAAATCTAAATGTTACAATCAACCGGAAGCGATCAAACGAACGAATAGTGAGTAGGAATTTCTATCGCACTCATTATCCATTCACTTGATCGATAGAGCTCCCCAATGAATTGAGCAACTGCAAACTGCCGGTTCTTGTAACCTATGGATTCGGAATTAGTATAAGTTCTATAAAAAAGAGTTGAATCTAAACCCGAAACCTATTATGGAGTGCCACGAGTGAAAGCGCCAGAGAAATGCGCGAATATGGAGGACATTCGCGCGGAGATTGACCGCATCGATCGAGAGATTATAGCGTTAATTGGCAAACGCCTTCAATATGTGAACGCGGCGGCGCGATTCAAAACCAGCGCGGACGGCGTCAAAGACAAGAGCGTTAGAGATATGCACCGGGTAAAATCCATGCTGAGACAACGCAAGCGGTGGGCAGAAGAGGAAGGGATTTCCCCGGACGCAATCGAGAAAATGTACAGCGATCTGGTGGAGTACTTCATCAATGAAGAGATGACGAAGTGGAAAGCGGAAAAGGGTTAGGCGACGGTATGCCTCTAAAACTCGCTTTGCTCGGGAGAATTACGGCAGTCGGGAGACGCGTCGTTTAATCGCTCTTCCGTAATTCGCGGTCGTGTTGTGTGTGAAAGGAACGAGATGAACGTATTGGTTGTTGGCGGAAACGGACGCGAACATGCGTTGGTATGGAAGATTGCGCAGAGCCCCCTTGTTGAGAAAATATACTGTGTGCCGGGAAACGCGGGCATTGCCGAACTTGCCGAATGTCGATTGATGCCGTGGGAAGACAGTTTCGAGGAGCTCGTAGACTTTGCGGCAGCCGCAAAAATCGACCTGACCGTCGTTGGTCCCGAGGCGCCGTTGGCGAATGGAATTGTCGATGCCTTCGAGGAGCGCGGACTTCGCGTTTTCGGACCAAAACGGAAGGCGGCGACACTTGAAGCCAGCAAAGATTTCGCCAAGAATCTGATGGTCGAAAACGGCATCCCGACAGCCGCTCACCGCACGTTCAAGAACCCCGACGAAGCCATCGCTTACATCCAAGAGGTACAGTCTCCCGTATTCGTAAAAGCGGATGGGCTTGCTGCGGGCAAAGGCGCAATCCCCGGTCGAAGCGTGGAGGAGGCTATTCAAGCGGTAAAGACAATCATGGTCGACCGCGAGTTCGACGATGCCGGGGACCAAGTCGTCATTGAAGAGGAGTTGATTGGCGAGGAAGCTTCATTCCTTGTCTTTACCGATGGCAGCTACTGCCTCCCTTTGACGAGTTCGCAAGACCACAAGATGTCGTTAGACGGCGATCGGGGCAAGAACACCGGAGGGATGGGGGCGTATTCTCCGGCGCCCGTGATAACCTCGGAAGTTCAAGACCGGGTGATGGAGCAGATTGTTCGCCCGACAATTAACGGCATGCGCGCCCGCGGGCGAGTTTTCAAAGGCGTGCTGTATGTCGGCTTGATGGTAACCGACGATGGACCGAAGGTCGTCGAATTTAATTGCCGCTTTGGCGACCCCGAAGCGCAAGTCCTTTTGACGCGCATGGAAAGCGATCTTGTCCCGATACTGGAAGCGTGTATTGATGGCGCTCTGGCAGATGTAGACGCGGCATGGAAGCCGGAACCGGCGGTCTGTGTCGTAATGGCTTCGGGCGGTTATCCGGACGCCTACGAAAAAGGCAAGGTCATCACGGGGTTGAACGGCGCCAACGCGTTGGAGAACGTTGCCGTGTTTCATGCGGCTACCAAATCGCAAAACGGTCGGGTTGTGACCGATGGCGGGCGTATCCTCGGAGTTACGGCGCTTGCGAGCGACCTAAAATCGGCGGTAGATCTCGCCTATCAAGGGGTTCGCGAGATTCACTTCGATCGAGCTCACTTCCGAACGGACATCGGTTATCGGGCTCTCGATCGAACGAGCTAATACGAATTCAAAATCCAAATGTTACAGTCAATCGGAGGCGATCAAACGAACGAATAGTGAGTAGGATTTTCTATCGCACTCATTATTCATTCGCTTGATCGATAGAGCTCCCCAATGAATTGAGCAACTACAAACTGCCGGTTCTTGTAACTTATTGATTACGAATTGGTATCAGCTGGATGGAGCATGCGAACATGACCGTCAAAGAACTACGCGAACTTATCAATCAAGGGGAAGATTCCACGACACAACTGAAGCGTCAGTTCAATAGCGTTGGCGCTGTGGTGTCAGAAATCGCCGCCATGTTGAATTCCGAGGGTGGAAAAATCATCGTTGGGGTATCGGATCAGGGGGAAATTGTTGGCGTAGAACGCCTTCGCGAACTCAACCAGTGGATCTCGAACGCTTGTTCTCGGAAAATAGAACCGCCCGCGAGTGTTATAACGGAACTTCTGACAGTTGATGAAAAACGTGTAATGGTGATTCGGGGGGCGCTTGGCGCGAACAAACCGTATGCTGTAGATAAAACTGCATTTTGGGTGAAAGTCGGCGCAGACAAGCGGCGTGCAACCAGGGAGGAACTGCGTCGGTTGATGCAGGCATCCGGTGTTTCCTACGCCGATGAGATGCCCCTCGCCGGCACACGTCTTGATGACTTGGATCAGTTTCGATTTCGACTGTTTTGCGAACAACAATACGGGAGTGCGGCTGAATCGTTAAGTCTCAACCTTGACCGGATTCTATCAAATCTGAAACTGATGAAAGATTTGAATCTTACGCTTGCCGGGCTTCTCCTTTTTGGCAACGAACCTCAGCGCGTCCGCCCCCAATTTGTCGTCAAAGCGGTGGCGTTTGATGGCAATAGCCCTACCGGCACGGCATATCTGGATAGTGAAGATATGGGATATACATTGTCCGAACAGTTTAAGAATACAATGGGATTCCTAGGTCGAAACTTGCACAAATTGCAAAACGGTCAGAATTTCAATTCCACCGGAATATGGGAGGTTCCGAAAGTAGCGTTGGAAGAAGCGGTCGCTAATGCCCTTATTCACCGCGATTACCTCATTAGTAGTAGCATTCGCGTCTTCATTTTCGACGATCGCGTGGAAATCATCAGTCCGGGACATCTTCCCGATACCGCGACGATTGAATCCATCAAAGCCGGCATACAGATTGTCAGGAATCCAATTCTGGCATCGTTCGCGCCGAAGCTCGGGTTTCCCTACCGAGGACTAGGTACGGGTGTTCCACGCATGATTGAAGAATGCCGAATTTCTAACCTGCCCGAGCCTCAACTAATCGAAGATAAAACCGGTGAAGTTTTCAGGGTTGTTTTCCACAGACCAACATCCGGCCCTCGACCCGGTGGTGTATCCTAAGAATTCAAGGTGATTTTTCTGCCGTATTCTTTGATGAAACGAGGGCTGGTGGGCAGGGAATCTCTATGGGGGCTCCATAGGGATCAAGTTAAGCGTTTTAGGACGCAAGTCACGCGGTTTTCTCTGGGTGAGGGTTTAACACAATTGTCCACCTGTGCGATAGAGATCCTATCACGTAATACGCATTACACATAATGAACTGCCATTTATTGAGGTTGCAAGGCGTTTGAATGCACAAGTCCCGATATTGAAACTTGCTCAATATTCATCCTCATACCGAATCGTATAACGATAGCCTTGCTCCGTGAGGAAAAGTTGTCGATTGATGGCAAACTCCTGATCGCGCGAGTCGCGGGTGACAACCGAGTAAAAGTGCGCGATCGAACCATCCGATTTGGGACGCAAAATGCGCCCGAGCCGTTGCGCTTCCTCTTGGCGCGATCCGAAGGTGCCGGATATCTGTATCGCAACATTGGCATCCGGCAGGTCGATCGCAAAATTGGCGACTTTTGAAACGACAAGAAGCCCGATGTCGCCTTGTCGAAATTGTTCGTACAGTTTGGCGCGTTCAATGTTGGATGTTTGCCCCGTAATCAACGGGGCATTCAGACGCGCCGAGATTTCATTGAGTTGATCGATGTACTGACCAATGACAAGTACCTGATCGTTTGTGTGTCCTTCGAGAAGCGCGTGCACAATCTCGAATTTGCGCGGATTTTCAGACGCAATCCGGAATTTCTGTCGGGCGCCTGCAATCGCGTACTCCATGCGCAGGTCTTCCGGCAACTCAACGCGAATTTCGGTACATTCCGCGGTGGCAATCCATCCCTGCGCTTCCAACTCCCTCCACGGCACATCGTATTTTTTCGGACCAATCAAACTGAACACATCATCCTCTTGCCCGTCTTCACGCACAAGCGTGGCTGTCAACCCAAGCCGCCGTCGCGCCTGAATCTCGGCGGTCATGCGAAACACGGGCGCAGGCAAGAGGTGCACCTCATCGTAGATAATCAGCCCCCAATCCATCTCCGAAAACAGACCGAGGTGCACAAAGTCGTCGCCCTTTTTTTTGCGATACGTCAAGATTTGGTAGGTGGTCACCGTAATCGGTCGAATCTCTTTGCGTTCGCCGGTATATTCACCGACATCTTCCGGAGAAATGGTCGTCTTGTCGAGCAGTTCATCAATCCATTGGCGCACGGCGATTGTGGTGGTTGAAAGAATCAACGTGTAACACTTTGTCCTGAACATGCTGCCAAGCCCAACAATCGTTTTGCCGGCGCCACAGGGCAAGACGATTACGCCGCTGCCTCCGCGACTGTCGCCTCCGGCGTAGAAAACCTCCGCCGCCTCGTGCTGGTAATCCCGGAGGTTGAAAGGCGCCCCCTCCTGTGTGAGCTCGCGCGGCGTAATCTCCAGAAATTTTCCGCGAACATATCCGGCAAGGTCTTCAACCGGAAATCCAATCTTGATTAGCGCTTGTTTGAGGTGTCCCCTAAGATGGCCTGGAACTTTTACGGTATGCGGATCCAACTGCTCGCCTAGCAGACTCTTTACGGGTTGGCTATGCGTTATTTCAGTGATAAGCGCAGGTTCGTCTGCATACAAGACCAGACCGCCATCTTGTTCAGTCAATTTAACGCGCCCGTACCGAGAGACATAATCCTCAATCTCCGCAATGATGTTTTGCGGCACGTCATATTTTGTGAATCGATTAAGCGAGTCCAAGATGTGGTCCGCTTGAACCCCCGAGGCGGCGGCATTCCACAACGAAAGTGCCGTAATTCGATAGGTGTGGATATGCTCCGGACTCTTTTCGAGTTCCGCGAATCGCGCCAATTCATCACGAGCGGACTCGTAAGCCGCATTATCGACTTCCAAGAGAACAGTCCGATCGCTTTGGACAATCATGGGATTTTGAGGATTGTATCGCATCTGTTTTTTGTAGGTGTTTCGCGGTTAGTGGCAATCCTGAAGGAAAAGACGGAAAATAAATGGGAGCCTACCGATGAAAGGTGGCTCCTGCTTGCAGGGCAAATCAACATTCGGAGCCGATTATCGGAGAAGGAGAATGCAGGCGAACAATTGCCCAACCGGTCGCCCGACGCAGCAAGGCATCAATTCGTTCCTGAAAAATCGGGTGGATTACGTCTGGCGCGATCTCCGCAAAAGGCTCAAGCACGAACCGACGCTGATGCATTTCCGGGTGTGGAATAGTTAGTTTTGGCGAATTGATACAAAACCGATCATAAATCAAGATGTCAAGATCTATTTCCCTTGGTCCCCAGCGCTCGCCAGGCTGCCGCCCAAGTTTCAGTTCAATGTCCTGCAATGTCGCCAGCAAGCCTTGCGGCAGCAGATCCGTTTCCACCTTAACGACGCCGTTTAGGAACCAGTCCTGTTCTTCAACGCCTACCGGTTGAGTTTCGTAGATAGACGAAACTTGCGCCACCGAGGTACACTCTTCATCAGATAGGCAATCCAAGGCTTGGCGGATATGGGACAGACGGTTCTCGACGTTAGATCCGATCCCGATGTACGCGTATGGCATGATGTTAATTGGAGGCGTGAAAAATACTCTGGTACAAACATGAAAAACCCAAAACTGGATTACGGGGCAGTAAATGGTGCATTCGCCAAGTGTATATGACAAGTGTCGGGTGTAGGCGGTTATATTGTCTGAACTGTGATTAAGTGATTGCCATGGTTATCAGGCTTTAGTTGCCCGTCATGAGTAGGGAACAACGATCGTTGTTCCCTACAGAAGCGCGTAAGTCCCAAATATTATGACCCCGCAACGCTACTTGCGGTTGACACTTGGAAATCGGGCAACAGACTCATCTGAATGCCTGGTTTGCCATCAGCGTCAATAGTGTAACCGCTCGGCTGCTTAGGCGCCGTTTCCGTCAAACAACGTAAAATCTCCATTGGGCCATCGCGCGGATCTAGTTTGCGGCCACCCAAACGAATCAGATCGATGTTTCCTTGCGGCGGCTTGACAAAGTGTTCCGGATCGACGACAAATAGAGGCAGATTCATCTCAAGCGCCGCCTTCCCGATGTCGAACGTGCCGCTCATTTTGCCCGTTGCGTCTTGCTCGGCGCCCGACTCAACCACGACAACCGCTTTAGACAGCGCGCAAATCAACTTGTTTCGCACCATGGCGTGGCGTGTTGTACTTTTGGCGTCGGGGGCAAATTGCGAGACAGCGAGCACATCGCTCTCCCAGTTGAACTCCCTGAACATTTTTTTCTGACGCAAGCCGGTAATGCCGCGGGGGAGAACCAACGTGGTTGTTCCGCCGGATGCCAACGCGGCCGAGTGCGCTTCGGAATCCACTCCCTTGGCGTATCCCGATACGACATTGATATCTTCTCGCGCAAACCACGCGGCAATCGTTCGCGCCATGCGGATACCTTCACCTGAAGCAGTCCTTGTCCCGACAATCGCAACCCCATCGGAAGTGAGGAGTTTGTGTTCGCCCTTGATGAACAGAATCGGCGTAACATCAAGTAAGGGCTCGGGGAAATCGGGCTGCGACGGATGCAGAACAGTGATTCCCGCCTCTTTCAGTTTGTGATACTCAATATATATCCTCTGACTGTCCTCCACGTGAATTTTACCGTTGAGGATATTGGCTAATTCCGGAAATTCGTAAAGCAGCTCGCGCGGATTTAATGGAAGCGTCTCGGGATGGCGTTGATGCTTATGCAAAATCTTCGCAATGGAAATCAATTTCTGGGGCCCAATGCCGTTTGTTCTACATAACCACATCCAGAAATAAGGAGCTTTTACTCTCATTCTATCTATAGTCCCTGTTTGTGTGAGCGTCAGGACAAGCAGCCGTGCCACACCGGGCTTTCTTCAACGTTGGAATGCGCTCAACTGTAGTTTTCGTGCGAGATTTGATTTCAAGCGCTCGTTGGAGGTGTTTCCGTCTGCTCTCGTTACTCACAAAGTTATTACTAAGTGGCGAATTTGCCCTTGCCATAATGAAATGTTGACAGTTGCGCCTTCACGAATAAACAAAACGATGATTTTGATTCATCGTTTCAATTGTGCTACTCCGAGACCTACGAAAACGGGAAGATTTTCCAACCTAGGGAGTTGGGTGACGAGTTTGGTAGCGAGGAGTTTGTACCTGAGATATGCAAGGATTGTAGGATATTCGCCAGATTGTCGCCAAAGCTGGATTTGTATCCGACGATGAGGGGAATTGGTTATCAAGCAATGGTATTATTTTCTGTTGAAACGTGAGGGTCAGACAAAAAATCCGTTTGGACATACATTTCATGATTCGGATTGATAGTTGTATCGCACGATTTCATTGACTTCTTTTTTTCCAAATGACTAACAACGTCCCGTGCGCCATGGGAGGGATCCAGTTTTCGACCTCCCAATTCAATTAAATCCGCATTACCTTTTGGCGGCTCGTTAAAGTATTCCGGATCGGCGACGAATAGGGGGCACTTCATCTTGATTGCCGTTTTCCCGGTGTCAAAGGTGCCGCTCATTTTACCCTTTCCGTCTCGTTCGGCGCCCGACTCAATCACGACAACTGCCTTGGACAGCGCGCAAATTAACTTGTTTCGAGCCATCGCGTTGCGAGCTAACCACTTGGTTTCAGGCGAAAATTGTGAAATGGCGAGCACGTCTCGTTCCCAGTTAAAGTCCCTGAATTCTCGCTTCCGTCGGAGTTCGTTAATGCCGTACGGGAGCGCCATCGTCGTTGTTCCCTCCGACTCTAATGCGCCTAAGTGGGCGGCTGAATCCACCCCCTTCGCATACCCGGACACGACATTCACTCCTTCGCCCGCGAGTTCGGCAGCGACCTTTTTTGCAACCTGAATTCCCTTGTCTGACACATTCCGAGAGCCGACAATGGCAACCCCATCTGAAGTGAGGAGTTTGCGTTGACCTTTGATGAACAGAATCGGCGAGACTTCAAGAGGAGGGCTTGGCGCATCCGGATGCCCCGGATAAATAATGTTGATGCCCGCCTCTTCCAGTTTCTCATATTCGGCGCTAATTCTCTCGTCATCCTCTACGCGAATTTGATCGTCAACAATTTGAGCCCATCCAGGAACTTCGCTTGATTCTTTTTGATTAAGCGAGCGATTCTCGGACTGGAGTTGATACGTCTCCAGTTGTTCGGCAATCATGAATAAACTCTTGGGACCAATTCCGCGAGTCCTGAATAACCGGAACCAAGTTTTAGCGCGATCAGGGTCAGCTACGCTCATCGTCTTGTCCTTGTTTGCGTAAGTGTTATCACAAATACTCTTGATTGACGATTTTTGTTATGAATATTGCCATCTTTATGCAGAACACGTGTAGCCTCGGTGAGAGTTTCCCCCGAGCGGTAGATGTCGTCAAATAGCAATATACAACGATAATTCCGGGATTGCGACCGAATTTCAAAGGCTCCGTTGAGTTGTTCGCGCCTACTTTTGTTGCTCTCAAGATTCTTATGCGGCAGCGTTTGCCTTGTCTTGATTAAGTAATCGGGATCGACGCGTAAACTCAGAATTTTTCCCATTTCCCGAGCGATTTCGAATACGGGCTGGAAGTCCCGAGTCGTGTCCGAGGGTGGGATGGGAACAATTGATTCAAGGTGAGGGTGGACAAGAATCCCGTCAACCGCGAGTTCCTTTTTGATGAACTTGGCAGCGGTTTCCGCTATCGGTAAAATCGGCTGCTTGTCACCATAATACTTCACTGTATGAAGTAAAGCGCCAAGTTCGGTGTATTCGTTGTCAAACCTTCCATCTGGCAATCGTGTACTCGATCGCGTATGAAAATCCAGAGCCCAACCTACTCGCCACTTTCCGCGAATCTCGCGTGGATTGATATTCATGCCAGTTAGAACTCACGCGGTCATACGCCGATATCTCTACCGTTCGATAGCCCATCGTCGGAAAACACAACGGTTCGCTCTGAACACTGATTGATCTGTCCAAAGCAGATATGCTGACATCTTACAAATCACGCACCGTCATATTTCCGAATGGCGATTGACGTGTTGTGTCCGCCAAAACCGAAAGCGTTGGATAGCGCAACTCGAATATCGGTAGGACGCCCCTCGTTGGGGACATAATCCAGATCGCAGTCGGGATCGGGAGTCTCGTAGTTTATGGTGGGAGGAACGTAGCCTTTTTCCACTGCGCACACCGTGGCGATAAGTTCTACCGCTCCGGCAGCGCCGAGCAGGTGTCCCATCATCGATTTGGTGGAACTTACGGCAATGTGTTCCGCGTGAGAACCGAACAGATTCTTTATAGCCACGGTTTCGGCAACATCGCCGGCCGGCGTCGAGGTGCCGTGCGCATTGATATAGTCAACCTCCTCTAAAGCGGCGCCGGCATCCTTCAATGCGAACTCCATCGCCTTGGAAGCGCCCTCGCCATCTTCGCCCGGATGCACCATGTCATACGCATCCGAACTCATGCCGTACCCGACAACTTCGGCGTAGATACGCGCGTTACGGTTCAAGGCGTGGGTCAGCGATTCAAGCACCAATACCCCGGCGCCTTCACCCATCACGAAACCGTCGCGGTCTTTATCGAACGGACGGCTTGCGCGCTCGGGCTCCTCGTTGCGCGTTGACATTGCGCGCATACTGCAAAATCCCGCGTAACTTAGCGGCGTCACCGCGGCTTCCGTTCCGCCGGTAAACATCACATCGGCATCACCACGTTGCACGATGCGAAACGCTTCACCAATCGCGTTGTTGGAGGTGGCGCAAGCGGTGACCGACGCAAAGTTGGGCCCTTTGAGTTTCAGGTGGATGGATATTTGCCCGGCCGCCATGTTGATGATTTCGTACGGCACAAAGAACGGGCTAACGCGGCTAGGCCCCTTTTCCATGAGAAGCCGTGCGTTGTCCTCAAGGACGCTTATGCCTCCGATCCCGGAGCCTACGCCGACTCCTGCACGGTACGGATCGGTATCGGACAGATCCAAATCCGCATCCTGTTGCGCTATCATTGCCGACACAAGCGCATACTGGATGACCAATGGAAAACGCTTGGCGGCTTTCGGGGACAAATGCTCCTCCGGTTTGAACGCTTTAACCTCGCCGCCTATTCGCGTCCGAAAGTCCGTCGCATCGAAATGCGTCAGATAACCTATTCCGTTCTTTCCCGCGGCGAGTGACGTCCAAAACTCCTCCTTTGAGTTGCCGATCGGGCTAATGACGCCAAGTCCGGTAATAACTACGCGCTCCACAGACTACACCCTTCTTTCATTTCGACAGATGTCAATTCAAAGTTTTGCGTTCTTCAAGCATGCCCGCGAGGGGCAACTTAACGAACTTCCCTATCAAGTGTGCGATTGCATGTAATCAAGCGCGTCTTGAACGGTTCGAATCTTCTCGGCGTCACTGTCGGGGATTTCCATGTCAAATTCCTCTTCAAGCGCCATGATTAATTCGACCGTGTCCAAAGAATCAGCTCCCAAATCATCCATAAACGATGCGTCGGGAGTCACTTGATCTTCGTCAATCTGCAACTGGTTTGCAATAATTGTCACAATCTTGTCTGTATCTAATGCCATTAGTCCGATTTAACCTCCTGGGGTATTGAGAATTTCGGATTCGAAATCCGATTTTGTTTTTCCGATTGTTCGACAACCGGTTTACGGCTCATGTCAAAAGAAGATGCAAAACGAACTCGGTTTCTTGCACTGTTTCTCAACATGCGCACGGTTTACATAACCATTCCGCCATCAACTTGGATGGCTTGACCTGTGATATATCGAGACGCGTCAGAAGCCAAGAATAGGGCTAATTCCGCCACATCTTCGGGCGTGCCGAATGTGGCTAGGGGAATCATGGTTCGGATACGCTCCTGATCCGTCTCGGAAAAATTGGCAGTCATGTCGGTGGTAATAAAGCCGGGGGCGATTGCATTCACGGTAATGCCGCGACTGCCAATCTCTTTTGCCATTGACTTTGTCAAGCCGATTATGCCAGCCTTGGATGCCGCATAATTGGCTTGCCCCGCATTGCCCATCAATCCGACAACTGACGATACGTTGATGATTCTACCGCTTTTCTGACGCATCATCGTCCGAAGCACGGCACGAGCACAGTACATCGTACCCGTGAGGTTGGCATGGAGGACAGTTTCCCAGTCCTCATCTTTCATACGCATCAGCAGTGTGTCCCGGGTGATGCCCGCATTGTTTACCAATATATCTATGCGCGAAAACTCTTTAAGCGTCAAATTAACCAGCGCTTCGACATCGCTTTTCCGTGAAACGTCCGCACCCGTAAACTTTGCGCTGAAACCCTTCTCCACTAACGCTTCGGCAACCGCGGCAACCGATGCCTCGGAACGCGAGCAAAGCATGACACTCGCCCCCTGTTTACAAAATTTTTGGGCGATAGCGGCGCCAATCCCGCGTGATGCGCCTGTAACTATAGCGACTTTTTCTTGAAGTTGCATTAGGATTAGTTTGAATTTATCAATGCTACGCTTTTCTCAAGGCTCTTGATATCCTCAACATTTAAACAGATTGCATCGTCAAGGATACGGCGAACCATTCCACAAAGGACTTTTCCGGGCCCCACTTCCACAAAGTGCGAAACACCGGAATCACCAATCATTCGAATCGACTTGTCCCATCGCACCGGGCTGGTGACTTGGTCGACCAACAGTTGACGAATTTCATCAGGCGTGGACACATAATTGCCCGTGACGTTTGCGACGAACTCCGTCCGAGGCGGTTGAAACTCGAAATTGACAATGACCGACTGGAACTGTACACGCGCCGGTTCCATCAATGCCGAATGAAACGCTCCGCCAACGGGGAGCAACCGGCAACGTTTGGCGCCAACCGCCTCTTTTCCTCTTTCCACAACTTTCCCCACAGCCGCCGCGTCGCCCGAAATAATCAACTGTCCCGGGCAATTGTAATTCGCGACTTGCACCACGCCGATTGGCCGCGCTTCCTCGCAGAAGTTATTGAGGACATCCTCATCCAGCCCCAGAATCGCCGCCATGGCGCATGCTTGGCGCCCTGAAGCTTCGGCCATGAAACTCGATCGGTATTGCACGAGTTCCAATGCCTCCCGGAAACCGAGCACGTTCGCCGCGACCAGGGCGGAGTACTCCCCCAAACTGTGTCCTGCCGTTACGCGAGGCGCTATTCCGAATTCCTGCAGAATACGCAACGCCGCGATACTACAAGTTAGAACGGCAAGTTGAGTATTTTCCGTCTGCCTGAGGGCTTCAGCGGGCCCCTTGAAACAGAGTTGGCTCAACTTCCGGTTTAGAACCGAGTCGGCTTCATCAAACGTAGCGCGCGCCGCGGGATAGGTACGTGCGAGTTCCAATCCCATTCCGACCTGCTGCGACCCTTGACCTGGGAATATGAAGGCTAGTTCCGGCATATCACACTACAGACGCGGGCAAGATGTCAACTATTTCAGAACCGATAGTTGTTACAATCAAGGTCTGCGAAATAGTTTGCTAGAGTTAGTTCGTGTCAAAAGAGGCGCCAATCGACTTTGAGAAGCCGAGTTTTCAAGAAAAAACTCGGTTTCTTATACTGCACGCTGTCAGAAATTGCGTTTTTTGTAGGAGCGATCTCCAGGTCGCGACCTGCGTTCCCCGTAGGTGCGGTTTCCAACCGCACCTACCGCCCGACGCTTGAAAATACGCAATTTTCAGCAGCGCGAAGTATAACATCCGCCGCTAGAGTTTTAGCAGCGTACTTCCCCACGTAAGCCCTGCTCCAAATGTTACCAGAAGGATGTAATCTCCCGGTTTTGCGCGTCCTTCGCGGATGGCTTCGTCAAGGGCGATAATCACTGTCGCGGCGGAGGTATTTCCATATTTATCGACATTCACGTAGACCTTCTCGCGAGGAATGCCGAGCCGTTCTCCGACAGCTTCAATAATGCGCAGGTTTGCCTGATGCGGAATCAATAGATCAATATCGTCAATCGTAAGCCCCGACTGCTCCAAGACGCGTTGAGCGGATTCGGGCATAATGCGCACGCCTAGTTTGAAAACTTCACGCCCGCTCATTTTTATGTTGTGCAAGTTCTGATCTATCGTTTCATGCGATGGAGGCAAACGGGAACCGCCGGCGGGTATGCCCAGTAAATCGATATCCGCGTTATCTCCATCCGATCCGATATACGATGCGATTATTCCTCTCGGTTCGTCCGTTGCCCGTAACACCGCGGCCCCGGCGCCATCGCCAAAAAGCACGCACGTGCTCCGATCTGCCCAGTCAAGGATTTTGCTGAAGACCTCGCCACCGACGATTAGGATATTATTGTAACGCCCCGACTTAATCATGCCATCCGCGAGGTCAAGTCCATAGATGAAACCGGCGCACGCGGCTGAAACGTCGAAAGCGCACGCGTTCTTGGCGCCTATCCCTTGCTGAACGTAACAACTCGTCGCCGGAAAGAGGGTATCCGGCGTCACCGTCCCGACAATAATCATCTCAATGTCAAGGGGGGCAATTTCAGCCGTTTTTATGGCTTGTCGGGCGGCGCGAACCGCTAAATCCGATGTCGCCATGTCATCATCGGCAATTCGTCGTTCCACTATCCCCGTCCGTTTCCGAATCCACTCATCGCTCGTATTGACGATTTTTTCGAGATCGAAGTTCGTAAGAACTGTCTCCGGGACATACGAACCCGTTCCGGCAATTGCAGCATATCGAGCCATTCTGATGATTCCTTAACCTATACCTGTAATCTGTTATGTGTAGACGGTCGCAATACGGGTTTAGTGGTTTTGTGGTACTGTCCAATCTTCACTCTGTACCTGAACAATCAGCTATCTTTCCGCCATCTATGCGGATTCCTCAACGGCCTGCTCTACGATTGGCCTGCCGTTGTAATAGCCGCAACTAGGGCACAAACGATGGGAGATAATTGTTTCCGCGCAGTTTGGGCATGTTGGAAAACTGAAGAAAGGAAACCCGCGCAAGGCGTGATGGCTCCTTCGCATCTTTTTCTTTGATTTTGAAGTTCGGCGTTTTGGATGTGCCATTTTCTCTACGGTTCAAGGATGAACCAATTTACCTCCTTAACACAACACTCATAATTGGAAATCTCTCGGATTTCAGTTCGAAACAGCGTCAATTAAGCAAACGAAAAAATAAATTGAGTATTCAGTGGTCGGGATCAGGAGATCCCTCCTACATTGATTAGGAAGGTTGTTCCCCCTCCATTTTCTCGGACCACAACTCTGATAGCGCCGAAAATGGCGATGACGGCTCTGCGGAATCATGGCAGTTGCATTCATTGATGTTGAGATTTGTGCCGCAACTGGCGCATAAACCTTTACACGACTCGGAGCAGAGAGGCCAGTCCGGCATTTCAAGGACGAGCGCTTGGCGAGCATCCTCCGACAAGTCAATCATTTCACCGGAATAGTGCCGCTCTCCCGCCTCAATCAGCCTCGGATCCATTTTCTCCGGGTCATCGACTTGGCAGAACTGCAACTCTACATCGGCTACAATTTCGGTTTCAAGCGATTCTATGCACCGGCGGCACTCCACTGCCAGCGATGTCGAAAATTTCGCTTTCGTGTGAATACTTTGGTCATGCCGCAGGAATTGGATCTCACCGTGAACAGGGGCAACGACTTTGAAACCCTCGCCCTCCAAATTAAGTTCCGAGGATGACACTTGGAGTTCGCGAATATTGAGATTGTCTTCGGGAATCCCGCTGACCGTGAACTCCAATCCTTTCATGATACGGCGTTTCCCAGTTCAAATTCATCGTGTACGGCGCGCACCGCTTGTTCGGTGTGCCGCTCATCAATGGCGCAGGATATTTTAATCTCCGACGTGCTAATCATCTGGATATTTACGCCTTCCTTCCCGAGGGCGCTGAACATGCGCGCGGCAATGCCGACATGACTCTGCATCCCGATTCCGATTGCCGATATCTTTGCGATAGTCTTATCGGCGCTGATACTTCGAAAACATACGTCGGTTTTCAATTTTTCTACAATTTCAAGCGTTGGAGTTAAATCTTTTTCGGCGACCGTAAATGAGATATCGGCTGTCTCGTCTTGCCCGGCGTTTTGAATAATCATGTCAATGTTGATGTTGGCGTCCGCAACCTCCCGGAAAATACGCGCGGCGATTCCCGGAGAATCCGGCAGACCAAGCAGCGAAATTTTTGCCTGATCTTTATCCGATGTCACACCACTAATCACCACATCCTCAATCATGTCGCTGTCCTTCACAACCATCGTGCCGTCATCTTCATTGAAACTGGATCGAACATGGAGCGGGACATTGAATTTCTTCGCAATTTCCACTGATCGGGAATGCAGCACTTTAGCGCCGAGTTGCGCCATTTCAAACATCTCATCATACGTTATCCGATTCAACTTTCGCGCGTTAGGGACGACACGCGGATCCGCGGTGTATACGCCGTCTACATCCGTGTATATTTCGCAGCGGTCCGCCCCCAACGTGGCGGCAACCGCGGTAGCGGTGGTGTCGGAGGCGCCGCGTCCCAGCGTAGTGATTTCGTTGTCGATACTTACGCCCTGAAATCCTGCCAGAATGACGATTTTTCCCTGATCCAACTCTGAAAGGATTCGCGTATCATTGATATGTTGAATTCGCGCCTCGCTGTAGAAGCCACCCGTAATGATGCCGACTTGTGTCCCCGTGAGCGAAATGGCTTGGTACCCGAACTCCGACACCGCCATGGCAAGTAGCGCAATGGAGACTTGCTCACCCGTGGACAAGAGCATGGCGAGTTCACGATCCGGGGGATTGGCGGATATCTCATGAGCCAGAAAAGTGAGCTGATCGGTTGTGTCGCCCATTGCCGAAACGACAACGGCGACGCGATGCCCCTCCTCATGCGTCCGCACAATGCGTTTCGCAACGTTTTTGATTTTCGCTGCGTCGGCAACAGACGTACCGCCAAATTTCTGAACGATGATTCCCACGCCTAATACTCTCTTCTCCCGTCGGATTCTAAATTCAATTTGTCGCTCAATTCTACAACAACGAAAGCCTCATACTAATTCCGAATCTATAAGCTACAAGAACCGGCTGTTTGTAGTTGCTCAATTCATTGAGCGCCTCCGATTGATTGTAACATTTAGATTTTGAATCCGTATCAGAACGCGACCTCTTCCTCAATCCTGATGAGTTGACTCGCCCCTTTAACGACATCAAGCGCGTCAATCTCTTTCATCGCGAGTTGCATATTCTTCTCGGAGGCTATGTGACTCACAATCACCAACGATGCGGTCTCATCGGTTTCATAGCGTTCTTTTTGGATGACCGACGCGATACTTATACGATGTTCTCCCAAAATACTGCTAATCTGGGCTAATACACCGGGCTTGTCCTGCACCACCAATCGAACATAGTAACGCGTTTCAATGTCGTCAATAGGACAAAGCGAGATTTCCGGTTTCGCGCCGGCTTGCCAAGCGCGCGAAACCCGCGACTCCCTCTCGCCCAAAATCGACTTTCCCGCATCAATGATGTCGGCAACGACCGCGCTTGCCGTCGGCATTTCTCCGGCGCCTTGACCGTAGAACAGCGTCGGTCCAACGGCGTCACCGATAACGCACACGGCATTGAAAGCGCCGCCGACATTTGCCAGCAAACTTTGCATCGGCAGCAGCGTCGGGTGGACGCGAATTTCAACTCGTTTTTCCGATTTTAGTTTTCCAATGGCGAGGAGTTTAATAACGTAACCGAGTTCGCGGGCGTATTGGATGTCCTGCTGTGTAACTTTCGTAATTCCCTCCACGTGAACATGTTCCGAAGGAGCGTTCATGCCGTAGGCAAGAGCGCTAAGAAGTTGAAGTTTCTGAGCGGCGTCATGTCCCTCTATATCAAGCGTCGGGTCGGCTTCCGCGTATCCCTTGGCTTGTGCCTCCTTAAGTACCACCTCAAAATCCACGCCGCCCTCGTGCATTTGGCTCAGGATATAATTGCAGGTGCCGTTAATAATGCCGTAGAGTGATTTGATACGATTCGCGGCGAAACTTTCCCGCAATGTCTTTATAATCGGGATGCCTCCCGCCGTACTTGCCTCGAAGTTGAGACTGACGCGGCTTTCGTCGGCGAGTCGAAACAACTCTCCCCCGTGTTCCGCGAGCAATGCCTTGTTTGCCGTGACAACGTGTTTGCCGTTTCGAATCGCTTTGGCGATAAGATCGCGCGAGTCGGTCACGCCCCCGATGAGTTCGACGACAATATCAATATCCGGGTTGTCAACGATTTCGCCAGGATCGGTGGTCAAACAGTTATCGGGCAGATCAACACCGGGACGCAGCGCGGGGAGCGTGCGCTTGGCGATTTTCTTCAATTGCAGTTTGACGCCGGAATTCTGTGAAATGAGGCCACTTTGACCTAATAATATCTTGGAAACGCCCGTACCGACAGTTCCCCAACCAAGCAGCCCAACGTTGATATCGGATTTGTCCACTAATGTTCGATTCCTTTTGACTCGTTATTCACGGCGAAAGTCGGGGCGACTGGATTCGAACCAGCGACCTCTTGAACCCCATTCAAGCGCGCTTCCGGACTGCGCCACGCCCCGCCCAACCTTTGACCTCAAAAAACCTCATGAATAGTAACACCCACACACGCACATGTCAAGGGAAAATAATCAATTTGTCAAGCAATCGTATCCGAATGTCGGGATGTGAGGATGTCCTACACAACCTTCCAGCGCCGGATAAATCGGGATTTGAAGCGGAGGATAAGCCCATCATGAGAACCGGCAGGTTATTTAGTCCCCGGTGTTAGCTGAATCGGCAGTTTACCAGGCGCCTCGCTTTCGCCGATTATCACTTTTACCGCTGCCAGTACGGATTCGTAGTGCGCGTCATAAGCGGCGAGGGAGGCGGAAACGTTTGGACAACGCTGAAGAGCATACGGTGATCCGAATGCCGCGACTACGATAGGCGTCTCCGTTTTCGCGCCGAGTTGATGAATCAGTTCCGCCTGACGGTGATTCGCGATGCCCGCAATGATAACCTTTGCAGTTTCAGCTTGAGCTGCCAATTTCGGCAGAATCTCATCAATCTTCGGCTTTACCGGGATCGTTTCGCGGCGACTGTTTTCAATTCGTCCATTGAGCAAATCAAACAGCAAAGGTGATGAACTGATAACCAGCGGCGGCTCGTCCATGTTTAACGGCAAGATTCCGGACCGGTTTTGGACAATCGTTATCGCTTGCGCCGCAATCGCGGCGGCGGTTTTCCGGTGCGCTTCACTTCCGACCAACTCAATCGCTTTAGAGGCGCGCGTATCCTCCCAATCAAACACTCCGAACCTCTTCTTGTAATTCAAAATTCGTTCAACGGATCGATCAATACGGCCTTCGGAGATCCGCCCATTCTTTACGGCAGACACGAGCGCATTGAAAACCTTAACCTGATTCTCGTACGTCCAAAGCGTGAGCACGATGTCCGCCCCAGCCTCAACCGCCATCACCGCCGCTTCACCCGCCTTATATCGGTTATCAATGGCTTTCATCTCCATGTCGTCCGTGATGATTAACCCGTCAAATCCGAGATCTTCTCGCAATAGACCTGTCAATATTGGTCGTGAGAGCGTCGCTGGTCGCTCCGCATCCAACACCGAATAGACGATGTGAGCGGTCATAATGGCGGCGACGTTCGCCGCAATCGCCGCTCGGAACGGCTTCAGTTCAACCGATTGAACACGTTCAAGGTCATGTCCCACCGTGGGCAAATCCGTGTGAGAATCAACGGTTGTATCACCGTGTCCGGGGAAGTGTTTGGCGGTCGCGAGAACGCCGTTCTGTTGCAAGCCATTGATATAGGCACGTCCTAAACGCGAGACCAGATCCGGACACTCGCCAAACGACCGACGATCAATCACGGGGTTGCGCGGGTTGTTGTTGACATCCATAACCGGCGCAAAATTCAGGTTGATGCCGACAGCGGCAAGCTCAATCGCGGTCACTCGTCCTGCTTGTTTCGCCAATTCTTCCGACCGAGTCGCCCCCAATGCCATATTGCCCGGTAGAACGGTTGCTCCGGTTTTCAATCGGGCGACCCATCCCCCTTCCTGATCGGCCGCAATAAAAAGCGGGATGCGGCGCTCGGTTTCTCGCGTCAGTTTTTGAAGGTCGGTTGTTAACTTTGCTACTTGTCGAGGAGATTCGATATTCCGTGCGAATAGCGTCACCCCGCCGACAAAATACCGGCTGATAAGAGATTGAATCTCGGCGTTGACTCGAACGCCTTCAAAGCCGACAACAATCATCTGTCCGACTTTCTGCTCAAGCGACATGCGTGCAATAAGTTGGTGCATTTCTCCCTCGGTCTGGGCGAGATTTCGGTTAGGCGCCAAAAAGGTCAGAAATGTGGCGATAGCGAACAAAGCGGGACGGATGAAGCGCGAGATGTAAAGGATGACGTCTCTTGTGCAAAGCATAGGAGCATAGCCGCGTAATCTTGTGGGGTATGTATATCCGATGCGCGATTTCTTCAGGTTTTACAGATCGAAAATGACCTGAGCCAGCCACTTCCCGTCGGAGGATTGATGGACCTTCAGTTGATGATATGTTACGCTCTTGATTTCCGTGTAGACAACATGCTTTGTGAAATCCACGGGCTCGCCGTATGCGCATGCGGATAGGGATGTCTCCGAAAGTTCGACTATCTCAACGCGCTTAAAGAAAACCTCGTCCACCTCATGCCTGAAAATCAGCTCATCCAGCCAAGCCACCATCAACTCCGCGACGGAGTCCGCCTTGACATCAATCTGAAACTGCGCCACGGGCTCGATGGTATCCAATACCGCGACCGTGTCAAACAGGGCATGAGCCGCATTCGAGAAGAGTTCTTTCAGCGTTTTTCCTTGCACTCGGATGCCGAGGTCGCCAGTGTGATCTATGTACTCAAACGCTCTCATCAGATAGATAAAACTCCATCGGGCATATCAACACTGCATTTAGTTTAACAAACAAATAGCCAAATGACAACAAAATAGAATTGAACGAGTATACTCCACGCAGTCAAAAAATTGCGTTTTTTGTCGGATTTTATTACTTATGGGACTTACGCGGCAAAGGGCGGTCGCGATCGGGAGATCGCTCCTACAGCGGGTTTGCGGGTTTGTATTGTAGAAACGGACAATGAATTGCTCTGCCACGAACTTGTAGGCATTTGACGCGTAAGTCCTAAAATATTGAGAGGTGATTTATTTCCGCCCCATAGGGATCAAGTTAAGGAAAATTTTGTGTTGAGCGGAAAAAAGTTGTAATTTGGAAACTCCTTTTGCGTACTTCTTTAAGTTGGCTTTAGTTTGGTTTTAAGACCTAAAGAAGAACACGAAAGGAGTTTCCAATGACTATTATCTCACAAGTTGCCTCCGGAATGCAAAAGGTATTAACCACTGTTTCAGATGCAGTCGCAGAAACAACGGGATTTATCAAACGACAGCGTATATTGACGGGTTCAAGTTTTGTTCAAATGCTAGTTTTTGGCTGGGTGGCCAATCCGAACTCAACCTATGAGGAACTGGCGCAGGCAGGTACGGCGGTGGGCATAACAATCACGCCTCAAGCGATAGAACAACGCTTCACCCCCGAAGCGGCAGACACCTTAAAGCAAACGCTTGATGCCGCAGTCGAGCAAGTCATTACCGCCGACCAACAAGCGATACCGTTGTTAGAACAATTCAACGGTGTCTATATCCAAGATAGCAGTTGGATTTCATTGCCGGACGAACTCGCCGAGGTGTGGAAAGGTTTCGGTAACAAGCCGGGTGATGAGACGGCATCAAGTGTAAAGATTCAGTTGCAGTGGGAGCTGCTCGGTGGTGGCATCAACCACCTGGCATTAACCCATGGAACGACCAACGATAAGCAAATAGTTCAAACCGCGGGGGCGTTGCCAAAAGGCAGTTTACGTCTTGCGGACTTAGGTTATTTCTCCCTTGATGAATTAAGGCGCCGTTCTGATGAGGGAGTCTTTTGGTTAACACGCGTCCCGGCGACGTGCGAGGTGTTTGACGCCGAATCAAATCATCTCAATCTCCGAGAATGGTTGGAACAACAGACGCAACCGGAAATTGAATTATCGGTACAGTTGGGAACCAAAGCGCGGTTGCCGTGTCGGTTACTTGCACAACGCGTCGCTCCCGACGTGGCGAACAAACGACGCAGACAGATACGCAGAGACGCCAAAAACAGAGGCAAGACACCGAGCAAGAAACGGCTTGCTTTGGCGGATTGGAGTATTTTCGTGACCAATGTGCCGTCCAATCAACTCTCGGTGAAGCAAGCCATGATTCTGGCTCGCGTGCGCTGGCAGATTGAGTTGTTATTCAAACTGTGGAAAAGTCATGGTCAGATTGACTCTTGGCGTAGCGAAAAAGCGTGGCGCATTCTGTGCGAAGTTTACGCCAAATTGATAGCAATGATTATTCAGCACTGGATTCTGTTGACTCACTCCTGGCACTATCCGGAACGCAGTTTGACCAAAGCGGCGCGAGTAATTTCGAAACACGCATTCTTGATTGCCGTCGCTGTCGCCTCCGGTCAAAAGAAACGGCTTGTTGAAGCCTTGAAGACAGTCGGACAAAGTTTGGCGGTGGGCTGCAAAATTTGTAAGCGAAAAAGGCGTCCTTCAACCTATCAACTCCTAATGGAAGTCGCAAATGAAGCCTCGTTTAACGCTTAACTTGATCCCTATGAGGTGATTTATTTCCGCCCCCTAAGATTGGCGATTATTAACCGAATCCCGTTCAACCCAACCTACGACCCCTAAGAAAATTATCGCAAACCTGGCACGATTCTCTTTTTTGTCGAGCAGAAAATTTAGATGCGTTTCCCCCGAGATCAATGCAAATAATTTGGACAAGGCTTGTCATTTGTGCTAGAATTTAACTGTCATTCTTAAAAGATTGCGCTTTTGAAAGGGGGTACCGTCCTTGCGGAACAATCGGATCCACATCAAGCTCACTAGCGTGGTAATTGCGATAGGTATCTGTTATTATCCGATAACGGTTGCCCTTGCCGGAATCGCGCACGAACACGAGCACTGCCATTCCGAATCGCACGATTGTTCTACATCGCACGATTGTTCTACCTGTTTTTTCATTGCGAACCACCTAGGTATTGCGCTCCACGCTGAAAATCTTCCCAATCTTGGTTCTTGCACTTCAGTTCATTCCCCTTTCGACCTAACTTTCATATTCACAGCGCCTATTGACAATATCCGTAGCCGCTCCCCGCCAACCTACGCTGCTTAATCCGCAAGATTTATCCATACCTTAGTTTTCCCCAAGTTATTTCTACCTGTTTCCCGGTGAATTTCAGGTCGTCTTAATGACAGTCTAACTGTATCTACTATTAGATTAGTCTTTATGCCGGGAGTGCAATCCATCTCTATTCGGAGGACAACATGATTAAGCAGTTTTTCATACTACCTGTATTGTACTTGCTCTTTCCATGCTACTATACGAGAATAACAAAGATGAAACAAAAGAGAAAATGTCGCATGATGAAAACAACACTTCGAAATTTAACGCGGTTTTACGCGTTTATATTGGTGGTGTGTCTCAATACATTTTTGCTAAGGGCCGCCGATGCACGGGGCGACAATCAACCCGTTGCCGCAACTGGCGGCTCCTACTATACTTTTGAGACTATTGATGTCCCCGGTGTAGAGTTTTTAGAGTTGACTGCGAGTAGCGAATTTGGGGATTTCGCGGGGAACACTCGGGGCGCCGATGGTGAGAAGACAATCGGATTTACGCTCATTGACGGGGTTTTTACGACGTATGATTTCCCCGGTTCACAGAACACCTTTTTCTATGCGCTCGGTAATTCAGGGATAGCTGCCGGCTACTACCAAGACGGCGACAATCTTCACCACGGTGTTATCTTGGAAAACGGCGAATTGCGGCAATACGATTTTCCAGGCGCTGTCCAAACGGAGATATACGGGATAAGTGATGCGACCGGCGCGTTGACGGGTAATTACATAGACGCTTCCGGGGTGCGCCGCGGGTTTTCGGGAGACGAAATAATTGAGTTCCCCGGGGCATCGGAAACTTATGCCGATTTTGTGAACGCGAGCGGTGGCATGGTGGGCAGTTACGTAGACGCTGATGGCTTGTTTCATCCATACATACGCACCCCGAATGGCAGGTTTATCTCTCTTAACCTTTCACGCGCCGAAAGGCTGGAATTCTATTTTGCGCACGGTATCAACGATGCAATGGTTGTCGTTTCCCGAGCCAAACCGGTGGATGGCGCCACGCTCACCTATGTCGGCACATTCCGGGACGGGCTAAAGGAATTCAAGATCCCGGGCAGCGTTAGTACCGAGGGCTGGATTATCAATCGGGACGGCTCTATCGTCGGACACTATGATTCGGCGGATGGGCGCAGGCACGGGTTTATCGCCAGATCAGCGCCGAATCCACCGGAATCGACCGATTCGATGGAGGACAGCGCGGTGCAACTTGATGAGATTTTAGTAACGGGTGATGGCGACTATCTCGCTCAGGTTGAAAAAACGACCGACCTGGCGCTCTCTGAGAGGCAACTGGATCGGAAGATGGGAATAACCATCGCCGATTCACTCGGTGAAGAGGTGGGAGTCGCGCAGCGGACGATGGGCCGCGCGGTGGCGCGTCCGGTCATCCGAGGTATGGGCGGTGACCGATTGCTTATTCTTGAGGATGGCGAACGCACCGGCGATAAATCGGCATCCTCAGCCGATCATGCGGTTGCAATAGATCCGAGTACCGTCACAAATATCAAGGTAATCCGTGGCCCCGCATCGCTTATCTACGGTTCAAACACTCTCGGCGGCGTCATAAATGTCAAACGCGAAACCATCCCGCAGACTTTACCTGATCGATCTACCGTAGACCTCAAGTTTCAGAGTGAATCCGTCAATTCGGGCATTACCGCGACAACGGGACTAACCGTTCCAGTCGGCGACATTGCGTGGCGCTTGGCATGGAATCGCCGCTATGCCGATGACACGCACACTCCCGTCGGCATCTTGGAGAACACCTCCCTGTCAAATACCAATTTTTCAAGCGGTATTTCCGTGGTGAAGAAGTGGGGACACGTTGGGATTTCAGGCGGTCGATACCGTTCAGATTACGGGATTCCCGGTTCGCCGGAGGGACACATCACGGGAATCGATATTGCACTGGATCGCCAGCGGTATGAAGGCAACCTCGAATATGCGTTCGATGACTCCTTCCTTGACAAAGTGAGACTGCACGCCACTCACACGCGCTATCAGCATCAAGAGTTTGAATCGAACAAAACACTCGGCGTAGAGTTTACCGCATTTACCTCTAACGTGTCGGCGCTATTGCATCTGAAGGGTGATGCCATGGCGGGAATGTGGGGTGAGTATCGCGACCATTCGACCGGCGGATTCTACTGGACGCCGCACACGCGGGAAATCTCTATCGCAGGTTTTTACTTCAATCAGAGGCGTGTGCGCGACTTTACGCTTCAAGGAGCTGTACGCTACGACTTTAAGCGGGTTGAACCGTTTAGAACGGGCACCGAAACCAGAGCGGGAACGGTTCAACGCAGAAACTTCGGCGGCGTGTCAGGCGCCGTATCAAGTATCTACCACTTGGCGCCCGAGCTCAAATCGGGCGCGACGTTGATGAAGACGTTTCGCGCGCCCGGAATTGAAGAACTCTTTTCAGATGGCCCTCATCTTGCCGTCTACTCCTACGAGGTTGGCAATTCGGAACTCGGCACGGAAGATGGCTGGGGGACGGAGGCGTTCTTGCGCTATTCCGGCAACCGCGTAAAGTTGAATCTCGCTGTTTTTCGCAATCAGATTTACGGTTACCTGATTCCTACCAATACAGGCGATAAGGACTGGGGCAGCGGCGCCGCCGGGTGGCTGTGGATCTATCAATACCGGGGACAGGATGCTATCCTTGACGGCGCCGAACTGAGCGTCGACGCGGAGATCGTTCCACGGGTGCACGTGCAGGCGAGCGCAAGTTACGTTAAAGGGACAGTGGCAACCAGTGAAATTCCTATTGAGCGCATTCCGCCTCTTAACGGGACAGTGGCGCTCCGATACGTGACGCAACCGTTGAGGTTTCATGTGACCGCGCGAATCGCGGATTCTCAGCAGCGGTTAGGCGAATTTGAGGAGCCTACCGATGGATACGTCGCCTATGACATGGGTTGCCAATATCTGTTCTCGGCTTGGGGGCTTCAACATCAGGCGGTATTCGCCATTGAGAACATCCTTGATACGGAGTACCGGCGGCACCTCTCGAGAATCAAAGCGGTGATGCCGGAGCCGGGGCGCAACGTCAAGTTCCTCTATCGGTTCGGTTACTGATGACAAGCGATTACGTGCGCTCTGACGCAAAGCGGGTTAGCTAATCCGTAACTGTTTATACTCCGCGCTGTCAGAAATTGCGTCTTTTGTAGGATCAAGCGAGTGGATAACGAGTGCGATAGAGATCCCCGGATCTCCAGGTCGCGACCATCAAACGAGTTGTAGGGTGGGCACTGCCCACCATCAACGCGGTCACGTTGCACGCCAGGGGAGCCAACCATTTATCCCGAACCAATCAGAATGGTGGGCAGTGCCCACCCTACAATTACCGGGAAAGAAAGCGCAAAAATACCCAACGCCAAGGTATATACGAATTCAAAATCAATGAGTTACACGCACCGGGTGATTGTAGTTGCCCGATTCATCGGGCGTTTTTGACGAGTGTAATATTTAGATTTTGAATCCATATCAGTCCATCGGTCCGGATTTGGCAATCCAGACCGAGCGGGTAGGTGAAGCTAGAACCGGAGGGTGAACAAAGCCCCCAATCTCTTGCGCGAAGTTACCGGATCGATTCCAAGCGCGCCTCGCTCACCGTCAAGTTCAATCAAATGCCCGTAAGAAAACTGCTGATTTTGTCGATTGATTCGTTTGGCTGACATCGGCGCGTCAATCAGCGACCAAACCGTCCCTCCGATCAGTAGCACGTAACCGGGGATGCTCTTCCAATCATCGTTGTCGGCATCAAGGTTGCCATCGGGGCTGTCGGTATTGTCGCCACCGGCGCTGAGCACAAGCCCCAATCCTAACACTGCCGCCCCCATTTGCGCCACTCCCTTAATATACTGCCCATTGTAGAATTGCCCGGTGCCAACAATCGGAAACGACAAGCCGAGCGCTACCATCGGGTTTTTCTTGCTCTTCTGGACAATGATACGCGACCCTGGCACGGGTTCCTTGGATATTTTTTCAATCTCGTTCATCTTATACCTGAACTCCCTGCCATCTCGCCGCCTTATCTTGAGCGACTTGTCCGGAATTTGCTCGAGAATGGCGCCGCGCACGATGCCTCCATTCTCAAGGTAAATGACATCTTCCATTTGACCTGCCGCGACGTTGGCAGCCGCTACAAACACCATTGCGAATATCACCGATGTAACACGTATCATAGCTCCTCCTAAATGTTTCGCTATCAAGGCGCCGAACTACACACGGCACACAGATGGGAATTGTTCGGTTCTCTGGATGTGGTTAGCCGATTTGAACAGGCTTTCCGCTTGCCGCCGACTGAAACGCCGCCGTAATCACCGCAATCGACTGTGCCGCCATTTCGGCGTTCATTTCACTTTCCACGCCGTTTTCGACACAGTCGACAAATGAGGCAATTTCTTCCCGACCCTGTCTGTCACTGACGGAAACCCATTGTCGTTTCGGCGGTCCGGTGGATTTGGTTTGGGTACTTCCCCACATTCCCGTCGGATCCAAGGGGTGAGGCGGAGGCGGCTGAAAAACGGGTTCATCGGCGTAAACCTCCAAATGCGATTTCGAAGGGTCAAATGTCAAGGTATCCCGCGTCCCGACGATGTGCAGCCCCCGCATACCGCCTTGAGGGTGACTCAGCCAACCGAATCGACCTCCGGCGACCGTCGCGGTGATACCGTCCTCCAAGGTCAATACCATTGCTCCAAAATCTTCCACATCGCGATCAAAGTGTCCCTTGAAGAAGTAATTGCCAGTGTTCGCGTATACGGTTTTTACCTTCTTGCGAGTCAACCAATTCACCATAGCGACCGCATAAACGCCGATATCGAACATCTCCCGCTTGGCGTCAACAAAGGTGTATCGTTCCACGTTAGGTTTTTCTACGCGCCTGTTGCCCACCGGCGCGGAGCCTGGGTGCCCCTTGGCAAAGACCACGTCGCAGTGAATGGCGCGAAGTTCGCCGATGTCGCCGCGTTCCAATGCCTGACGCGCTGCTTGCGCTGTCGGATCATGAATGTTAGAGTACATCTGGGTGCGGACGCCGGCTCGCTTCACCGCCGCTACAATCTTCGCCGCGTCGTCGGGGTTCAACGCAAGCGGTTTGTCCAGATAGACGTGCTTCCCCGCTTCGGCGCATTGAGCGCCAACGCGCCCGCGCCGCTCGGTCTCTACACATGAACACACAATATGCACGTCGTCTCGCGCCAACGCCTCCTCCAGGTCCGGTATGTAAGGAATATCCAATTCTTCGGCAAGCGCGCGATTCAGCTCAACACGATCGGGTGGCGCATCCCGCTCATCCGACGACGCGATGAGCCGACATCGTGGGTCTGCGGCGAATGTACGCGAATAGCCTTCCTGGTGAGATCGATTTCCGCCGATGATTAATACACCGTACTTCTCTTGACTGTCCATGTTACTCCTCACTCCTCAAGTTTACAGGCTCTCCCGACGCAATTGCCTGACCAATCAGATCAGAGAGGTTGCCCTTATCATCGAGTTGGATCGAGGCTCTCATCAACCGATACTGCCCACGCGGAGTTTCGTGATAAATTGCCCCTTTATTTCCGACTAGAGCCAAATCTATGGATTCCTCCTGATTGGCCGCAACGCGATTCACGCTAAGCAGAGCCGTCTGTCCACCCGCGTATTTAATCATAGTGGTGGACTGAGTCCCATCCTGACTTTGTTGCACGTAAATCTGTTCAGGGGATGACGGCATCCAAGCATTCGCCATATTCGCGAGCGCCGCGCTTGCCCCAACGGTGTCATGATCGCTGAGCGGGGACTGCAGCAGGCAACGAACGAACACCGGGCTGCCTATTCGTCCCGCATCAATAACGGATTGAACCGATTTCTGTAGTGATTCCAATGTAATATCCTCTCCTATTGAAAGCCTTTACCATAAAAAGCGTCAACAATGCACCTTATACTATACTGCGCGCTATCAGAAATTGCATCTTCTGTAGGATCAAGCGAGTGGACAACGAGTGCGATAGAAATCCCCGGATCTCCAGGTCGCGACCGGTGCGTTCACTGTAGGAGCGATCTCCAGGTCGCGACCTGCAGGTGCTATGTAAGTCCTATTAGAAACAATTATTACTAAGAAAGAAAGCGCAATAATACCCAACGCAAAGTATAATTCGTAATCAATAAGTTACAACCTAAGGTTCGTAGTACTGCAATTCATTGCCCGTTTCGGATTGGCTGTAACGTTTAATATCCCAATTTCAAATCTACCAAATTCGTGAGCGCTTCTCCGGCGAGGTAACGACGCAGATTCTCGTGAAAGATTGCCATGGCGGAGGCGGAGGTAAAAGCGGACCCTCCGGAACAGTGCGGCGTTATCAGCAAGTTGGGGGTATCCCAAAGCGGGCTGTCCGCCGGTAAAGGCTCCGTGGCGGTCACGTCCAATCCGGCGCCGGCGAGTCGTCTTTCGCGCAACATTCGCATCAGCGCATCTTCATCCACGATGCCGCCCCGCGACACGACCAGCAGGTAGCTTGTCGATTTCATCAAACTAAGTTGCCGTTCGCCGAGCAATCCTGCCGTTTTCGGCGTATGGGGTGTCGTGACTGCCACGACATCGGCGCGGCGCAATAGGTCCTCCAGTCCATCCGACAGGCGTAGTTCGGTTACATAGTCAGGCTTGGGCACGTCGTGCGCGTCAACCGCAATGACATTCATATCGAAAGCGTGCCCTCTCTTGGCAATAGCCTTGCCGATGTTGCCCAGGCCGACCATCCCTAGCGTCATGCCGGTCAGTCCCACCATGGGATTGTCAAATCGGACATTCCAGTTGTGATCTTGCTGAGCCTGGAAAATCTGTCGCAAATTGCGAGTCAGACTGATAAGCAATCCGAAGGTATGTTCGGCGATTGTGGCGGCATGTGCGCCGCGGGTATTGGTGACAATCACATCGCTCTCGGCGATCTCTTCAATTCGCGCCAGTTTTTCCACACCGGCGCCCGTATTTTGAATCCACTTTAGCTGTTTCGCCGCCAGGAATGCTTCCCGTGTGATGCCTCCGTAAACAGCCTCGGCATCGGCAATCTCGCGCAGAATCTCATCATGGTCACTGGCGGCGGTGAATTCAACCTGAGGAAACGAATTTTTGACTTGGGCAAATCGATCCGGGTCCCATGACCCGATAATGAGCAACTTCATATAACTCGCGCAGCCTCGATCGCAAAATTCTGATTCGGAGATTCAGCCGCGTCTCTCCCTTTTCAATTATGGTTTGTTCATTTGAAAGTAGTAGGCACACTCCGTGTGCCGTACACCGCCTTGCGTCAAATGGCAGGATTAAGCGAATGAATAATGAGCAGGATTTACTATCGCCCTCATTGTCCATTCGGTTGAGCATTCGCTATCCGCTCATTTGATCGATAGAGATCTCATCTCCAAATCGCGACCCGCCGACATCCTCGTTGACTGTGTCGGTCGACACAAACAAGCCCAATCAGTCAACCCGAAAGATGAGCAGTGTTGAGTGATTGTAACCTGGAGCCGCCGGATCACTCCCCGTGTTGCACCGCACCAACTCGTCTTCAAGGCGGAAGAGCTCCGCGAGCGCGCGTCCCGCTTCCCACAGCGTCGGGCGGATGCCATCCGTCTGGCGCACGTTGGACAGTTCAATGACAACCTTGCTTCGGGGTTTCATGCAATCGCGAATCGTTTCAAAGATCCGGACAAGGTCGGCGGCATACTCTCTCACGGGTTGCTCGGTTATCCCATCGCGAAGACTTGAATAGGGCGGACTTGTGAAAAGAAGATCGAAAGGCGGCAACTCGTGCTCTGGAATACACCGACTGTCTTCAATAAAAACACGGCTTGGCGGTGATACCCGCTCGGCGGCAAAACTGCCCCGTTGCAAATCTTTTTCGAATCCAATCGACTGGCGTCCAAGTTTCTGCGCCGCCACCAGCGTGGTCCCGAATCCGCAGAACGGGTCGAGAACCCAGTCACCGGGACTGGTGAACCGATCCGCGACGAACTCTGCCAATTCTAGTGGGAAACGAAAGAAACTGGGACCGGAGAAGTCAATCGGCTCTAATGTTCCGTCAATGGTAAACCACGTTTTTTGTTGCACGGTTCATCGGGCGTTTTTGACGAGTGTAACATTTAGATTTTGAATCCGTATCAAAATACAGATTGATGCGCTAAACAGCGCCGTCTAAAGTAAAGTATTGATGAGCGACCGTAAATAATTCGCGGCTTTTTCCATAGCGTCAATCGGATCCGACTCCCCTTCGTATACGACGGAGAGACATCCATTGTAACCCACCGCGCGCAAAGTGTCAAGAATACGCGTATAATCGAGCCACTTCTCAATGCCGCTGTCGATGCGGTAAAACTTCGTGCGGACATACACGGCGTAAGGAGCCGTTTGCTCAATACTATTATAGCAATCGTAGCCCGGATGGGACGAACCCCGATGGCCGCTGGCGCCGGGCGATCCGGCATATTGACCGGTGTCCAAAATATGCGTAAAATAGGGCCGATCCGTTTCCCTGAGGGCGCGGAGCATATCATCGCCGGTACGGGTGACGTTGTTGTGGTTGTGGTTTTGCAAACCGACCAAGATGCCCTTTTCATAGCCGTAGTCGGCGACCTCTTGGAATCCGGCAATCATCGGCGCCCAAAGCGCTTCTTCATCTTCGCAATCTTCGGGTATATAGGCGCCGAAGACACGCACCAGTGGGCAACTCATGAAAGCGGCAACATCAATCCACTTCTTGATCAGCGCAATCTGCTCCGGATGCTCATCAACGGGTCGTCCGAAATTGTTGCTAATCCCGATGTATCCGAGCGGCAACCCTTGTCTCATCAACGTCATCTTCAATTCGCGAAGGTATCCGATGTCCGTGGACTCAAAAGCGCTTGTATGCAACTCAATCACATCGAAACCGAGTTCGTAAACAATCTCTACAAATTCATCAGCGGGCGTATCCCTGAGATTCAAAGACATGGTACCTAACTTCATCATGATAGCCGGTCTCCTCCGGTTATTTTAGCAACCGCACTCAAACAGTATATCGCATCTCCATCGGTCAATCAACCGATTTTTTAGAAGGACCGTTCAGATTTTTCGGTTCCTTGACCCGACTCTGTCGTCTTATGAGCATGAACACGCAAAGTCATCGAGTGGCTGCATTTGTGGATGAATCATTCACCGAAGCGTACGAGTTGCATGTTGACGCCATTTATCGGTTTGTTCTCCGTCTGTTGGGAAACCCGGCAGATGCCGAGGACATGACCGCCGAGACGTTTCTCCGGGCGTATCAGGGGTGGTCGGAATTGCTTGACGCCGCGGCGGTGCGTTCATGGCTGTTTCGCATCGCGTACAATGGATGTATCGACCTATTGCGCCAGCGTCAACGGCGCCCGACGATTTCATTCGACAAAACGACTTCGGAAGAAATGACATCGACGCTGTTTCCCTCGGTGGTTTCAACGGAATCTCCGCTTAGACGATTGATTCGCGCCGAAAGCAGTGAGATTTTGCGGACTGCCCTACTTCAACTGCGGTCAATCGACCGCACGGCGCTCGTGTTGGGCGAGTTGGAAGGTATGACGAACCGAGAAATCGCAGAGATTATTCAACGGAGCGAAATCGCCGTTAAATCGCTTCGACAGCGTGCGCGAAAAGCCTTGCGCGATGAGGTGTTGCGATTACTTAATCGGCGGGGTATGTCAATCGATGACCTATTCTAATTTCAAACTAATAGGACTTACGCAACTGAACATCTAAAGGTTTCAGCGCGGCGGGTCAAGATAAGATCTCTATCGATCAAGGGAATGAATAATGACTGCGATAGAAAATCCTACTCGCTATTCACTCGTTTGATCCTCGTCTACGGCACCAACTTGCCGTTTCTGCGTAAGTCCTAACTAAAAAACATACCCAGCGAAGCATTGATCGAGAAAGGCATTTCCCGATTCTTGCCCGCGGGTGGGGAGGAAACGATGAGATTTACTTGTAACGTTGCTACGCTGAAACGTGCCTTGCCTCTTTTGATACTTGACGAAACGGAGGCGCACTTGTCGATAACAGGGAAAGCGGCACAATTGCAGTTTAGATGCTACACCGACGACGGAAATTTCTCTATTGACCACACAATTCCAGCCGAGGTCGCGGCGCCCGGAAAGGCAACGGTTCCTCCGGACACGCTGTCGCGCATCTGTAATCACACGGATGATGAAGCGCTGCGTTTCAGTCACCACGAATGGCACGGGTGTTTGGACGTTGAAGGGGTTCAACATCGACATGCCGTTCGCACGCACGCGGAGAAATGGCAGAATCCCGCACTTGAAGAGCTGGCAGACGCCCCCGAATATGAAGTTCAAGCGCCGCAGTTCGGAGCGGCTCTGAAATCTGTCCTGTTTGCCTCGGTACAGCCCTCGGACTCGGAGGAGGCAAACCGACGGCCTGCCTTGACGGGAGCGCTCTTTGATCGACATGATGGCGAAGCGAGAGTCGCCGCCACTGATGGTAGACGGATGGCGGTTGTCAACCTGCCAACAACAGATAAGCCGGACGACCGAGAAACTCTGTTTCCGATGCGGGCAATTCCTTATGCCGCTTGCATGAAGATGATTGATCTGATAGAATCTCTGGGTCCGAACCTCTGCCGCCTCCGCTTTACCAAAAACGCTATGGGTTTTGAAACTGAGGGGGTTTCGTTAAGGTGCCTCTTGCCGGAAGGGGATTTCCCGGACTATAATCAGGTACTTGAAAAAGCGAGTGATGCCAATCTGCGCGTGAAGGTGAACCGCGAAGAATTACTGTGGGCGCTCAGAGCCATCCGCTTGGGTGACGACAACCCGTACAACCGTACGGAGTTTCGCGTGAGTGGCAAACGGCTAACTGTTGAGAACAGTACACGCTGGGGAAATTCGAAAGCTTGTGTGCCGATTCAGTATGACGGTACAGATACCGCGGCGGCATTTGATGCCAGATTCATTGAGGAGGCGCTCCTGCATACCGACGCGACCGAAGTCACATTCGGGATGCGCCCGGAACCGAATGATTCAATGCGCCTCGAATTAGCGCAAAACTTTCAATATGTTATTATGCCCATGAAATGATGCCAACCGACCTTTTTACCGACACACTCATTCATCTGATGCGCGAGGTTTTCGCCGAAGAAACACTCGCCCCCGAGCAACGCGCCCGGATTCGCGATCGCGTCACCTCTAATCTGAACGTGCACGGAATGGAGCTCTGGGCAAATCCGGCGATTCCGTTCGACGCGCCATCCGTTGAAAACACTGCGGATAAGGCGGACCAACTCTGGTTGTTTTCGGACTTTGACGCGATTGTACCCCCAGTCGAATCAACCGTGTCTCCGCTATTTCATGGTTAGCGTATCTGATGCCCCCGGCGAGTTGCCCGTATCAACGAGACTAATGGGTGTTACTTGTGGAAAGAATAATTTCCGACGCGGAATAATGGGGCGCTATCAATAATAAAACGTGTACGTGCGTGTGTTTAGGATGACGCCCAGGATGCTCCAAAGGCTCCCGACCATGAAATCTCCCAATACGAGTCCGATGAAAAATGGGACAGCTTTGCGATAGAGTCCGATTCCGCCATACTTTAACAGCGTCCATTTGGCGATGGCGCTGATGACAAAAGCCGCCCAAAACATGTGAATGTGGAAAGCGACCCCATAACCGAGTGGATGAATAGGCCACCAGAATAGTCTGCCGCGAATGGCTGCCAACAGAAGTGTGAAACCGAACCCGATCGCCATGCCGGCGACGTGAGCGGGGCGCGAATCTTGCGGCAAGATGAATGAACGGTGCAGCAGGTCGTAGGCGCGTCTGCCGAAACTGTTGATCTGCGCGCCTACCTTGCCCGTATCCACGCCAAGCATATAGAATGTGTCCAGCAGCATCAGGATGCACAATGGCATGGCTACAACCATCAGCGCCAGCATCCAACGGGATAATCCCCGAACGCCAAGATTACCGCGTTCAGCGAGCTTAAACGCTTCCAGTTGATGGGGCATCGGGTGGCTCCGATTGTCCCGGTTAAACCAGAAGAAAAGAGAGAACCATGTGAGATTTTGTGCGCCGATCGCTCGTGTGCCGAACAAACTCACTAGGCTATGGTGCGGACCGATGGAAGTGGTATTATGGATGGAAAGACCGATTTGCGCGCGAATCCGCGTGAGCGCAATCGCGATTGTCAGGAAATGAGCGCCGAAAAATAGTATGGTAATCCACAGCGCCATGCCTCCCCTCATGGCAAACCCGACGAGGAATATCCCTCCGAACAGGATTCCCAAAAACGCATTTCGATACCGCATCGGTTCTGCCTCATCATCCGTCCGTTCTCGCATGAAGGCGTGCTGAAATGCGCGCCAAATCTGCCGGCGCGTGCCCCAAAGGACAATCACGGAGATGCCCGTATATGCCCCGATATTCTGCTCATAGGCATAAGGGTAGCCGGCCATTTTTTCCAGTCCCGCCAAAATTCCGCCAAAAACTTGAATCTTGTAGAGAAGAAAAAAGAACAAGCATGATGCCAGCAAGTCAAGCGGCATTAGAAAGCTAAGTCCGACAGCGAAGGGAAAAATGATTATGGAACTGCCACCTGCCAAAAAAGCGGTCCACGGCTTTTCAGAAAACAGAGGCTGCAACGAGATGGATTTATTGGGAATGGAAGGGACGGTTGGAAATAACACATTCAGTCCGTTGATGAGACAGATTGACGCCGCAACGGCAAAACCCCACCATATTGATTTGTTGCGCAGAAAGGAATTCGTGTTGCAGGCGATTTGGTGAGGGAGTTCAACGATGGGGTATACTAGTCGCTCCTGTTCAACCCAGCGTTTGCGAATGATAACGTTGACGCACTGCATCACGAAGAGCAGGACGAAGGTGAAGAGGCACCACCAGAATATCGGCTTCACCCACGGAAGGAAATAACGCATTTCAAAGATTGAAGCATCGCCGAGATAAAATGCGCGCACGACTTCCGAATTGCTAATGGTCAACCAGTCGGGCAGGTAGTTCCAGAACAAATCTCGCCACTCGTTTTCGGGCGAGGCGAAATAGAAGGCGTGAACGATGATTGAAACCAGCGGGAGGAACATGTCATAGGACATAAAAGCCCCCAAGATTGACATGAAAACGTAAATAGAAATCAACTCTCCGCGACTCAAGGCGTGTTTGGGGATGAATCGTTTTAGGGCGAGATTAATGACCGCCAATGTAAAGAGGATAAAAACGACGGTGTAGAAGGGCGCCATCAGGGTAGGGGGCGGCCCGAAAGAGGGAAGGGCTTCGCACTTAATGTGCCACCGGTAGAGTAACGGCAGGAGGAATAGCGAGATTAGAATGGGGCGCCAAGTAATCTGTTCCGGAGGCGCCGAGGAGAACGACAGTGTCTTCATAGGTTGTCCGTCTCCACCATTGAGTCAACAGAAGTCCGCGAAGAGTCATCCAAGTCGAAGATTTTGCACAGCCGCGCATCTTTGGAATTTCAGCCACAAAAAACCGCCTCGTCACACAAACGGTAGTCGAGGCGGTTTGAAGGTCTTTGGCATCTATACTTTGCGCTGCCGAGAATTGCGTGTTTTCAAGCATCTAATCCGTAGGTGCGGTTTCCAACCGCACCTGCCGTGAACGCACGTCGCGACCTGGAGATCGCTCCTACAAAAAGACGCAGTTTCTAACAGCATGGAGTATATATCTATACTGCTAAAAACACGCAATTTTCAGCCGCGTGAAGTATAGATGCGGCACACAATTCACCGACAAATTATCTCATCGACTTTATGTCTCCCCAGGTTGATGCCAGTTTGTCTCGTGCGTCCACGGCAAGAAATCCGCCCGATTCAACAACAAGCTTTGCGGCGTGTTTCCCCTCTTTGGGGTTGTCCTCCTTTGGAGGATTGTGCCGAGCGGGTTCCTTGGCTGCAAATTCGATACCGATGTCATCGTGTGTCGTCCAAATGACAATCCCGTATTGGGTACCGTCAACGAGCCCCTGAACGAGCGCGACGTCCAGTTCTATATCAGTCCATGTTTTGGGGGCGAATTTCCAACGTCCATCGTCGTTGTCAATGGAACCGCCGTGTCCGTTAATGACATCAAGGACGTTAATCGAAACACCATTTTCCTCTTTGCCATCGTTATCTGTGTTCCCCCATGTTTCGGCTATGGCGCGACCGGGCCAATCGAAAGTCGCCCACTCTCGCGATTCGGGTGGAAAAGCGTTGATTCCGTTTCCTTCGATCCAGTCATGAGCGATTGTTGAAATTTTTCGACTGGTGGCGAGATCCTGCTGTTCGACGTGTTTGGCGCTGATGCGAATAGGGTAGACGCTGAAGATTCCGCCCTCAATTTTGTGATGTTTTAACTTTGACATGTCGAACCGAAACACCGGAATTCCCAGAATCGCTTTGCCTACCAACGCTTGTAGGGCGCCATTGTTCATATCATGTTCATTGAAGTGTCCGGAAAACAGCGTATCCGCGATGATAGGACACTCAATCAACTCGGCTTTTGCGGCGATGGCTAAGCCCGCGAAAAACAAAGCGAGCGCAAATAAACAGCCGCCGATTTTTAGAAGTGTCATTGTCCAAATTCTCCTGCCAAATTTAGATTCTGCGCAGCCGTCTCGGCAGGTTAGGATGGGTATCCTAACCTGTCGAAACGATGCATTTCGCGAGACACAGGCACTCTATGCCTAAGTTTAGGAACGGACAAATGAGCGTCTGATCGCCCCTGCGGGGTCGTGAAATAGGTCTGTTGCGCTAGGTTCTGTTGACATTCCATCACAACGCGACAATCAAGGGAGCAACACAGACGCATAATCCTTCGTAGGGGTTGGGTTCCCCAACCCATTCGTTATGTTTCCCGATCCATGTGGCGAGGGAACAACGATCGTTGTTCCCTACGGAAGCGCGTACGTCCTTATGCCGATGCTGTAAAGCTACATTGATACGGGAAGAAACCGAGTTTTGAGGAAAAAACTCGGTTTCAATGAACCATTGAGTTAGTAAGAACGCTTGATTCGACTCCAAGTCGTAACCAATTTACCGGCGGGTTCGACAGAAGTTCCGGCCTCCATGGCGTTTGCTATCTCGTCGGCTGTCATCGATCGCTGATAAACTGCCACTTCGTCAATATAGCCAACAAACATTTCGTCGGGACTGGGTTCGCGCCCCTGTCCGCCGCCCACGGCGAGATTTTGCTTCGTCACCAATGTTTCTTGGAATGACGCCTTCCCGGAGTCTTCCTGCCCATTGATAAATGCCGTCATGATTCCTCGAGTCTCTTGCAATCCCCAAGTGAAGGCGACATGAGCCCACTCATTCAGATTCAATGTTTGTTCGGTGTTGAACCACGTTGTGGGACGGAAGCCGACAAACACCCTGCCTCGTTTCTCGGTCTGATCCGGTCCTGCTTGTTGGGTGGCGGCAGTGCCGTGGACGCCCAGCCAGAACCCGGATTCTCTCGCGGGGAAATCATCCGTGTCAACTATTCGCATCCATCTCCTGCGCTCCTCATCAGTCTGGAACCCGGTAGGATAGACCCATGCCATCACGGTGATCGCCTGCCACTCAATAACACCTAACTGCCCCGGTTCCTGGTTGTTGATAACTTGGACGATGTCCCCTTTGCTCACGCCCCTGAACTCGAGCGCTCCATTGACTTTCCCATCGTCTATCCAGCGAGCGCCATCTATCTCGGCATCGTGACCGTTTCCACTCATGTCCTTGGCTATGTCACCACTGCCTTCATCAAAAGGGAAGTAAAGAAGCAACCCTTCCGTAGACGATAGAACGCCGGTCGAAACGGACACAAAAAGCAGCGCAATCAGTGAGAGGTACATACTACGACGTTTCATTGCTTTATCCTCCTATGTTAAAGAAAAACGTTGAATTGTACTTCTGTTTCTATTCTGATTGGTTCACAGATAACAGAAGATCTGCCTAAAGTTCATCTGGCTTGTGTTTTCGTCATTTTCGCAGCCAGCTGCCATCCTCTGACGAGGACGAAACGAAACACTGACGAAATGAACGGAAATTTACCTTTATGTTAGCCTATCAAATGATTGGCTTTTTGTCAAGCCAAAATTCGTTTAACCGATTTTACCCCATGAATGTTACAATTATTTGAAGGATTTGTGTCAAGTCAATGAATATTCCAATGATTAAGAAATGAGACAGTTCGTTGAGAACACCTTGGGTAAACAGTCATTGATTGATGAGTCCTTTTCGACTTTTTCGCGAATCCATGAAGGGCGGTTTTGTACTTGAGAGCGTTCGGAGGCTCTGATACAATAACCTCAATGAAGATGTTTGGCGGCTAATGGTTTATTCGCCAAGCGTATGTGACAAGTGGGGGGTGGCGGCGGTCGACATAGTCTGAACTGTGATTTATGCGATTAAGTGATTGCCATGATTGTCAGTGTCTACGGCGTGAGATGAGTGAATTATACGCCGCGCTGTCAGAAATTGCGCCTAAGATATACATATTGATGCTGTAAGAGGGATCTCCCAATCCCGACCATCAAACGAGTGAATAGCGAGTGCGATAGAGATCCCCGCGTCCACTGTAGGAGCGATCTCCAGGTCGCGAACCTGCTGATGCTGCGTAAGCCCTATTCGATACCATTATTGCTGACAAAAAAGCGCCGTGTTGCCCAACGCAAGGTATAAATCAATAACTTGAACCCATACTGATTCCGAATCTATAAGTTATACTGTGAGCCGGGTACAATTGCGCTATTCCTCTGGTCAAAAATCAGTTATAATATAGATTATTTGCGTTCGTGGATTTTACACGTCCCCTTTTCATTTTTGACAGAGGAATTTCAATGATTAAAATCGACTTCACCAAAGAAGATGTTGACGCTCTTGATTATGAACGTTATAACTATCCTCACCCGAAGGTGCAGCGAAAGTTGGAGGCGCTTTGGCTCAAATCCCGAGGCTTGCCGCATCATGAAATCGCTCGTCTAACCAATATTTCGCCCAACACGTTGCGGGCTTACCTGCGCCAATACCAAACTGGCGGCATTGACGCGCTTAAACAGTTCAACTACGTCCCGAAACAAAGTGAACTGATGGCTCATCGAACCACAATAGAGGATTATCTTGCGGCAAATCCACCGGCGTCGCTTAATGAAGCGGTGGAAAAAATCTACGAACTCACCGGTGTCCGACGCAGTAAAACTCGTGTGCGTGAGTTTATCAAAAAGATAGGCATCGAGTACGGGAAAAGATCGCCGCAGACCAACGCGAGGACATGACATGGCAAAACAGATAGCGCTTTTCAACCACAAGGGCGGAGTTGGCAAGACGACAACTACCTTCAATCTCGGGTGGATGTTGGCAAACAAAGGAAAAAAAGTTATCATTGCCGACTGCGATCCCCAATGCAACCTGACCGGAATGGTGCTTGGATTCAAGGATGCCCGGAGTTTCGGGGAAATGTACGACTCAAACGGCGTGGGGAATATCCGAGACGGCTTAGCGCCGGCATTTGAATCGAGACCAGCGCTGATTGAGCCGGTAAACTGCGTACCGATCAGCGGGCAAACCGATATGCGCCTATTGCCCGGACACATCGGTCTTGCGGAATACGAAGTCACCCTAGGGATCGCGCAGCAATTGTCCGGCTCCTTGGTAACGTTGCAGAATCTACCGGGCGCTTTGCATTACCTCTTCTCCAAAACTGCCGAGAAATACAATGCCGATTTTATCTTGGCGGACATGAGCCCCAGTTTGGGGCCAATTAACCAAAATCTGCTGATGACGAGCGACTACTTCATCGTTCCGATGTTTCCCGACTACTTCTCGGCAATGGCAACGGAAAGCCTCGCTTCGGTTTTGCCGAAGTGGTCCGCTTGGGCAGGGCAATGTAAAAAACTACCCACGCTGCAAGAGGCGATCTATCCTTTCCCCGATAAGCGTCCCAAATTCCTCGGAACCATAGTGCAAAATTATCGGCCGAGAGATGGCAATCCTTCTGCCGCTTTCAAAGAGTGGATTGATCAAATAAAGGTGGGAGTCGAGTCAACACTCATACCAGTTCTACGTGAGAACGATATGCTGCTTCCAGACGAACTATATATGAAATCAAGAGAGATTGGAGCGAGCGAAATTCGGCTTAATCTCCTTTTTCCGGATCTCAAATACGACTCGGTTATAAGTTCTCCGCTACTTCAGATGTCGGACTTCAATACCCTGATTGCCCGATCGCAGAAGCATAAAGCCCCGGTCTTTGATTTGAGCGACGAGCAGCTTGAACAAGTAGGTGAGGTACTTGAAAACACGAAGAAATCTATGAAGAACTTTCGCGCCCTGTTTTCAGATGGCGCGGACCGAATCCTCGCGCTTACCGAGAATGCTTAATCCTATCGAACAATTTCGCGAAAATATGGGTCGGGTGGAATCTCTTGGCGCATTGCATACGGCATTTGGCCAATTGACGACGCCGGCCGTGGATTTAACCGATCTCCTGCGCGCACAGATCGTTATGATTGTCAGCGCCCTTGACCACTATATCCACGAAATTACCCGAGTCGGGATGTTGGAGGTCTACGGCGGGGAGCGTGCTCGGACTCATGCCTTCTTGCGCTTTCAAGTAACTCTTGACGCGGCAATGAAAGGGATTTCCGAATCAAGCGAAAACGGATGGCTTGACACAGAAATTCGGGAAAGGCATGGATATCTGGCTTTTCAGCATCCAGACAAAATAGCCGATGCCGTGCGACTCTTTTCATCTTGTGAGTTATGGCTTTCTGTTGCGGCAGAACTCAATCAAAGCGTTGACGACGTAAAGAATCGGCTTCGCGCTATAATCAACCGCCGGAATCAAATCGCTCATGAGGCGGATTTGGATCCGAACTATCCGGGAGCCGGCAACCGTTGGCCCATCTCTCCGTCGGACATATCAAGCGCTTCGGGTTTCATTCTCGATGTTTGCGAAGCGATTGACAGTGTAGTGAATCAAGCCTAAAGTCGCGCCAATTCGACGATATAGGTTGACGCCGAAACGCGGGGCGGTGGTTGACGTTCATTAGAAGCCGTGATTAGTTTATAATTGCGGGTTTGATTTGCTTGAACTTTTCGCAGATACGATCTATAGTTTCATAGGACAGGTTGTAAAAATGAGGTGTCCTACAGATGTGGCCCGGGATGGGGTCTTGGAAGTTGCTCAAGAATCTGTGAGCGACCTTGCCGTGTGCAATAATTCCCTTCAGGCGCGCTCCGCGAAATCAAAGCGGATATTTTACAACTCGGGAAAATTTCCGGGATAAACGAATAATGCAAACACTGCCATTATTTGACAATCTCATAATTGAAGCGCCGCCTACAGAGGCAATAAAATATACCGGGTCGAAACTCAGATTACTCCCGTATATTCTTCAACTTGCGCGACGGGTTCAAGCAACCACGGTATTCGACGCCTTTTCAGGGACGACACGGGTTTCACAAGCCTTTGCCAAGTCGGGATATAAGGTCTATTCGAATGATATCGCTGTCTGGTCCGAGGTACTCGGCTCGTGCTACCTTCTGGCCCGGAATGAATCTAGCTACTATGGGGATTTGATATCTCACTTAAATAACGTAAAGCCCGTTGATGGCTGGTTTACTGAACATTACGGCGGTCTGCCGAACGGAGGCTGTTCAATTCAGTCGGATGGCATGAAAAAACCTTGGCAAATTCACAATACCAGAAAACTTGACGGCATCCGCAATGAAATCGAATCGCTCCGACTCGCTCCAACTGACAAAGCTGTCGCGTTAACGAGTCTCATGTTGGCTCTTGACCAAGTGGATAGCACGCTCGGACACTTCGTCTCATACCTTAAGAGTTGGGCGCCCCGTTCTTACAATCAACTTCAGTTGAATGTCCCGATGCTTTTCACGTCTGAGCATGAGCATCGGATTACTCGCGCCGATGTCTTTGAGATACTCGACAACGAAACTGTGGATTTGGCGTACCTTGATCCGCCTTACGGTTCTAATAATGAAAAAATGCCGGCGTCAAGGGTACGCTACGCTTCTTACTACCACGTATGGACAAGTGTCTGTCTTTTCGATCGCCCGGAACTTTTTGGAAAAGCCAAACGAAGAACGGATACATCCGACACGGTCGCATCGTCCGTTTTCGAGGAATTTCGCCGTGATGGAAACGGTCGATTTATGGCTGTCGAGGCGATAGAGCGTCTCATCAAGATGGTACCGGCAAGGTGGGTCATCCTATCATATAGTTCTGGCGGGCGGGCGACAGCAAGCGAACTCAACGATGCTATACGCGCCAACGGCAAACTCTTGGATATTGTGGAAGTCACCTACCAAAGAAATGTGATGGCAGGGATGTCCTGGACCAACGAATGGCTGAGAGATGCCGAACTGCCAAATCGAGAGTTCCTGTTTCTGATTGAAAAATAGCGGACAAACCGTCGCCTGGCGACCTTGAGAAACCGAGTTTCGAGGAAAAAAACTCGGTTTCCACATACCACGCTAACCCTGCGGATAAACCAAATACCCCTTTCTCCCGGGACGCGTGCGGAACAGGCATCCGCCTGCGGTGACATACAGCGTCCGAAGATCCGAATCGCCGAAAGTGCAGTTCGTCGGTTGGTCCATCGGCATCGGATGCGTTTCGAGAACGCGACCATTGGGCGCGAAAACGTATAGCATCGGTCCGGGACCGCTCTGTTGCCAGCCCGCGGTGGCGATGATGTTCCCGTCGCTGTCCCAGCACATGCCGTCAATCCCGCGGTGCGGGTAGAAGTTGTGCAGGACCTCGCATGCCCCCGTTGATCCGTCGTCGTTGACGGGATACCGTCTCAACTCGCGCGGGTTGTTGTCGCCGTAAGCGCTCTGCGCGACGTAGAGCCATTTTCCATCCCGCGAGACCAGCAAGCCGTTCGGACTCGTCGTGTCGTACGTGACGCGGGTGATCTCCCAGGAGCCGTCCCCTTGCCGATCCGACCGGAACACCGATCGATGGTCAAGTTCCAAATCAGTCGTTTCATCGCCGTATCGCGGGTCGGTGAACCACAACCTGCCCTGCTCATCGAATGCGAGGTCATTCGGACTGTTGAAGCGTTTCCCATCAAACACCTCCGCGACGGCCGTTGTCGTGCCATCCGCATTGTAGCGTGCGACCCGCCGTCCGCCCTCACCGTCGGTGAACAGTGTGCTGCCTTCGCAGGCATAAAGGTTCCCATCCTTGTCAAACATCAGCCCGTTTGCTTCGTTCGTGTCGGACCGAAATGTGGCGCATTCGCCGCTGGCCGGATCGTATCGCATCACGCGGCTGGTCGAAATATCCGTAAACAGCAAAGCTTCCCCGTCCCATGCAGGTCCTTCGGTAAACCCGTAAGGTCCCGCGACCTGTTCAAATTCCCAACTCATAACTGTGACCTCCTACTCGCTTGCGGAACAACTCCAAATGTGATATAGTATGTTAAGCGCGACATTGATACCCGACGATAATACGGGCATGATTACCATGCCAAAAGGAAAGGCGCATGATATTAGAACAGTTGGTTGTAAGTCCTTTTCAATCGAATTGCTGGATCTTCGGGTGCGGCGAGACCCGTGAAGGCGTCGTGATCGATCCGGGCGACGAAGCCGAACGCATCGTGGAATCCGTCGAAACACACGGATTGACCATCAAATATCTCATTCATACGCACGGGCACCTCGATCATGTCGGCGCCACCGCCGCGGTGCATCGCGAAACCGGAGGGTTGACCCTCATACACGAAGCGGACCAAATCATGATCGACAATCTCCCCGCTCAAGCATCCCTGTTTGGCGGCGGCGAACCCGAAATTCCAAGCGTCGATCAGTACATCAAGGAAGGCGACCGGATCGCTTTCGGTCGGTGCGTCCTCTCTGTCCTTGAAACGCCCGGACACAGCCCCGGAGGCGTCTGCCTCAAGGTAGAGGGAAGCGATCACGGCGTTTTTGCCGGCGACACGCTCTTTCAGGGCAGTATCGGTCGAACGGATCTCTGGGGCGGTTCCTACGAGCAGCTGATGGACTCAATCCGAGACCAACTCCTGCCGTTGGACGACGACACGATTGTCTACCCCGGCCACGGACCGCGGACCACGATAGGCGCCGAAAAGCAAAACAACCCCTTCCTGCAAGGACTATGAAACCGAGTTTTTTCCTCAAAACTCGGTTTCTGTATAATGCCCGGACCGTACACGAAAAACCTGGATTGTAGGGTGGGCACTGCCCACCATCAACGCGGTCACGTTGCGCGCCAGGGGAGCCAACCATTTATCCCAAACTGATCGGAATGGTGGCCAGTGCCCACCCTACAACTAACCTCATTGCCACGCCTCGCATCCCTGAAAACGCATGTGCGCCCCCTCGACATACTTGGGTCGCGTGAGATAGTTATTTACGCCCGGCACCGCGTCGCCGCGCAGCAGAAACGCGCAAGGCTTCGCTTGCCTAACGATGCGCGTGCTTGTCGGAATGTAGCGAATCGTCAAACCGCCGCGCCGCTTGGAGGACGTGTTCGCGTTCGAGCCGTGTATGATGTTCGGGTGATGCACCGAGACATCTCCCGCTTTAAGCGCAAAGTCAACGGCGCGGGATTCATCGACCAACTCCGGATCGATTCCCGAGCTGAGCACATTGGGGATGTCGGTGCGCGGCTTCATTTCGTGCAGATCCAGCGTGTGCGTTCCCGGAATCACGCGCATACACCCGTTCTCCGGCGTCGAATCATCAACGGCAAGCCACAGCGTCACGACCTCCATCGGCTCCAAAGGCCAATAGCTGCCATCTTGGTGCCACAGCACCGGATGCCCGTCGGATGGCGGTTTGCAGATATAGTGCGACGCGAATAGGGCGACATTCGGTCCGACGAAAATCTCGGCAATATCCAGCAGTCGCTCATCACTAATGAGCCGCACCCAAAACGGATCGTCGACGACAAGCGGATGATGGTATTGCTCCGGTCGAAGCTCCGGATTTTTCTCCCGCAGCCAGTCTAGGTGACGGCTCGCCTCTTGAACCAAGCCGGGGTCCAGGACATTCCGAAAGATCGCGTACCCATCCCGTTCATATTTCTGAAGAACTTCATGCTTACGATTCATCATGCCTCCTCACATACTTCCCACCGAAATTTTCCAATAGGCTCTCCTTGCCCATAGATACTGCCATCACGGCAGCCCACCATAGGGATTAAGTTAAGGGATTTCGTCCGCCCCCCACACCGTAGGTGCGGTTTCCAACCGCACCGGCGCCTACGGAAACCAGTGCCATTCAAGGCATTGAATCGGTGCAACATACGCCTTAAAACGCTTAACGTAGTCCCCATGGGGTGGGGAAGAAATCTCTATCGCCCCCCACACCGTAGGTGCGGTTTCCAACCGCACCGGCGTCTACGGAAACCAGCGCCATTTAAGGCATTGAATCGGCGCAACATACGCCTTAAAACGCTTAACGTAGTCCCCATGGGATGGGGAAGAAATCTCTATCGCCCCCCACACCGTAGGTGCGGTTTCCAACCGCACCGGCGTCTACGGAAACTAGCGCCATTTAAGGCATTGAATCGGCGCAACATACGCCTTAAAACGCTTAACTTGATCCTTATGCTGCCATCACGGCAGCCACCAATACGTTATCTTTCCGACAATCGTCCAGTCGCGGAGATCGATGCCTTCACCCTCGGTATCATAGGTCTGGTTGATCACCAAATAGAAATCGCTGCCCGGGCGGTAGATGTAGTTTATCAGGAAGTTTGCGGAAACCGCGTCCCGATCGCCGCTCCACTGCGCAAATAGCTTGGTAAATAGCGTTGTCGAAAAGGAATAACTCACCCGTCCGCCAAAGATGCTGGCATTGAACGACTCCGATGGAAGACTAACGCGATTAAATTCAAGCAACGGTTGTATACTCAGCCGCGCATTCGGCTTGATGATTGCGTCCACGCCGATTCCGCGTCGCGTGCCGTGATAAAACTCCCCGAACTCCACGCGCAAATCACCGAATACCTTACGACTGCTGCTGCTATGAATCGATGCTTGAAACCAAGTAAAGTTGTAGTCGCCGCTTGGAATGACAGCGTCCTGAATCGAAAACATTTCCGCCAGACGCTCCGTTGTATGCCTGACTTGAAAACCTACGCTATCTCCGCTTTCAAGATCGAATCCACTGTCGAAGACAAGCTCGCGCGTTTCCAGTTCGTTGTCACGATTCAACACAAATTCGACCTCGGGCCCGGTATCGATTTGGCGAATCCCGAACGCCCGCGGCCAAGGCGTATACTTTGCATCGCCGCGAACATGGCGAACCCCTCCGCGCCGAACAAACCCGACTTCCGGATTAAATTTCTCTCCGATGTCCGTGTACGACCCTTCTACTCCAAAACGATTGCTACGCCAATCGCCGCCCAAATAGAAGGCGTCGTTCTGTTCGGAGCCCCCGTCGTCGAGCGTGCGCGCCCAAAGCCCTCGGATATCGAGGTCTGTCCGCGGTCGATAGGAGAAATCAAGGGCGGCCGTGCGATTATAAGCGTCGGCGCTTTGCTTGTTGATGGCAATCATGCCGACCGATGACTCGGTGAAGACGTCCCTGGTCAGACGCACCACGGAGTAATTCGTGCGAGGTTCCGCCACCTCTTTGTCCCGAAATTCATCCGTGAACACGTTAATTGCGCCGACGCCGTAGCGCCCGACTTTCCCGGTTATTTTGCCGCCCGCGATAATCGGCACCGCCCGCTCCTCTGCCAGCCCGATGCGACGACTGTAGAAGAGCAGCAACGGCGGCGGTCTGCGGTAACCGGGGCGCGGGACACCGACATCGAAGATGCTGGCGCCCTCAAGAAAAAATGGACGCTGTTCCGGGAAAAACAGATCGAACCGAGTCAGATTGACCTGCTCCGCATCCGCTTCAACCTGCGCGAAGTCGGTGTTCAGCGTGAGGTCCGCCGTCAGATTCGAGGTGATACCGTACTTGAGGTCCAATCCCGCCTCAAACGCTGCCTCGGCACGCTCCTCCCCCGCGGCGCGACTGCCGCCCGGCGATACGTAAGGGAGCAATTCCACATTTCGTGAAGGCGAGATGCCCTCCAACCCCGTGAGACTGCCGAAATAAGCGGTGCGGTATTTGCCAAGGGGGCCGTATGTCTTGGGCGCCGGATTCCACGCCCCAATCTCTTGGGTTCGCGCAACCTCTCGACCGAAGTTTATCCCCCAAGTCATCCGGTCGCTCTTCTCGAAACGGAGCTGACTGAACGGTATGGCAATCTCCGTCGTCCAATTATCGGCATTGATTCTGGCGCGGCACTCCCAAACGATATCCCAGTTGGAGTTCAGCGTATCGCCGCTGTTCGACACCGCCGTGTCTTCCATGCCTCCCAACGGGTTGAATCGGAAGAAGACCGCATTCCGTCGATCGTTGTAGGTGTCCAACAGCAGAAAACCGTAGTCGTTGGACCGCAGCCCCTCGGAATCCCGGCGCATCTCGTTCGCGACCAGTCTCTCCATCTCCGAGTCAAAAAAGATAAAACCGAAGTAAAGATTCTTCGCGTCGTAAAGAATCCGCGCCTCGCTCGGCTGCGTCATCGGCGCGCCTTGGTTCGGTTGTATCTGGAACAACTGGCGAATCGGCTCTACACCTTGCCATGCCGCCTCATCAAGATTCCCGTCGATCTTGATATTCTCGGAAATCCGCTGCGCGGAAACGCTATGCCGGGTCAGTTCCGCGCTCGCCGCGAGGGGAGACAACATCGTGCAAGCCGATAGTATAAGCAGGAGATTCCGTACTTTCAAACTATCCTTTCTATACTCCGCGCTGTCAGAAATTGCGTCTAAGTGGTTCATTCGCTAAGTATTTGGCGTTTATCGAAACCGATCAAGCGAATGAATAATGAGTGCGATAGAGATCCCTTTTTTCCTCAAAACTCGGTTTCTTTCCGGTATCAATATAAATTTACAGCATCGGCATAAGGACTTACGCGCCTCTGTAGGGAACAACGATCGTTGTTCCCTACACATGACGTTCAACCAAAGACTGATAATCATAGTCCATCACTTAATCACATAAATCACAGTTCAGGCAACTGCCACAACGCCCCAATCGCGCCATCCATGTAGAGAAGAAACCACTTAATTGCGTTGGCTAGAATTTTCTAATCTGCGTTTATCCGCGTTTATCCGCGTCCCTATTCTGCTCCTCCGAGGAAGTTCAGTCTCTAATTGTATGCTTCATCAGAGAATCTGTCAAGCGATTGTTCACCGGGCAACCCGCATTTTTCGCTTTATTCCAAACTTGGGTTATTGTACAATACTGAAACCTCAGTCTTCAAATACCGCCCGCAATGACAACCACAACTCGACTATGTTGTAGGGTGGGCACTGCCCACCATTCCTTGTAGGGTACGCCAACAATCGTAGGGGCGAGGTTGCCTCGCCCGATGGATTGTGCATCGCAAAGAACGGGTTGGGCAACCCAACCCCTACGGAGCGTGCAGATTGTAGGGGCGAGGTTTCCTCGCCCGAAGGATTGTGCATCGCAAAGAGCGGGTTGGGCAACCCAACCCCTACGGGGCGTGCAGATTGTAGGGGCGAGGTTTCCTCGCCCGGCGGATTGTGTACCGCAAAGAACGGGTTGGGGGACCCAACCCCTACGAAGTGTATAGTGTCCTCTAGGGCGTATTGACATTATCGTAGGGGCGAGGTTTCCTCGCCCGATGGATTGTGTACCGCAAAGAGCGGGTTGGGCAACCCAACCCCATAGGGATCAAGTTAAGCGTTAAACGAGGCTTCATTTGCGACTTCCATTAGGAGTTGATAGGTTGAAGGACGCCTTTTTCGCTTACAAATTTTGCAGCCCACCGCCAAACTTTGTCCGACTGTCTTCAAGGCTTCAACAAGCCGTTTCTTTTGACCGGAGGCGACAGCGACGGCAATCAAGAATGCGTGTTTCGAAATTACTCGCGCCGCTTTGGTCAAACTGCGTTCCGGATAGTGCCAGGAGTGAGTCAACAGAATCCAGTGCTGAATAATCATTGCTATCAATTTGGCGTAAACTTCGCACAGAATGCGCCACGCTTTTTCGCTACGCCAAGAGTCAATCTGACCATGACTTTTCCACAGTTTGAATAACAACTCAATCTGCCAGCGCACGCGAGCCAGAATCATGGCTTGCTTCACCGAGAGTTGATTGGACGGCACATTGGTCACGAAAATACTCCAATCCGCCAAAGCAAGCCGTTTCTTGCTCGGTGTCTTGCCTCTGTTTTTGGCGTCTCTGCGTATCTGTCTGCGTCGTTTGTTCGCCACGTCGGGAGCGACGCGTTGTGCAAGTAACCGACACGGCAACCGCGCTTTGGTTCCCAACTGTACCGATAATTCAATTTCCGGTTGCGTCTGTTGTTCCAACCATTCTCGGAGATTGAGATGATTTGATTCGGCGTCAAACACCTCGCACGTCGCCGGGACGCGTGTTAACCAAAAGACTCCCTCATCAGAACGGCGCCTTAATTCATCAAGGGAGAAATAACCTAAGTCCGCAAGACGTAAACTGCCTTTTGGCAACGCCCCCGCGGTTTGAACTATTTGCTTATCGTTGGTCGTTCCATGGGTTAATGCCAGGTGGTTGATGCCACCACCGAGCAGCTCCCACTGCAACTGAATCTTTACACTTGATGCCGTCTCATCACCCGGCTTGTTACCGAAACCTTTCCACACCTCGGCGAGTTCGTCCGGCAATGAAATCCAACTGCTATCTTGGATATAGACGCCGTTGAATTGTTCTAACAACGGTATCGCTTGTTGGTCGGCGGTAATGACTTGCTCGACTGCGGCATCAAGCGTTTGCTTTAAGGTGTCTGCCGCTTCGGGGGTGAAGCGTTGTTCTATCGCTTGAGGCGTGATTGTTATGCCCACCGCCGTACCTGCCTGCGCCAGTTCCTCATAGGTTGAGTTCGGATTGGCCACCCAGCCAAAAACTAGCATTTGAACAAAACTTGAACCCGTCAATATACGCTGTCGTTTGATAAATCCCGTTGTTTCTGCGACTGCATCTGAAACAGTGGTTAATACCTTTTGCATTCCGGAGGCAACTTGTGAGATAATAGTCATTGGAAACTCCTTTCGTGTTCTTCTTTAGGTCTTAAAACCAAACTAAAGCCAACTTAAAGAAGTACGCAAAAGGAGTTTCCAAATTACAACTTTTTTCCGCTCAACACAAAATTTTCCTTAACTTGATCCCTATGCGGGTTGGGCAACCCAACCCCTACTATTCATTGACGAAATGACGTTTATCTAAGCGCCAAGACTCAAGGAGAACAATACATGCGCGAAAAAAAAGACGCCGTTGAAGCCGCCCTGCGCCAATTCGCCAGCGGGAATCTTGCCGACAACGCCAAGAATCTTCTCAACACCCTTGGCTACGACAGCCAAAGAACCGTACGCCTTGAACCCAACACTGCGGACGGTTTTCTTTCCGCTTTCGATTCCGATGACATCAACGCCGAGCGCGCGCTATGCGAAGAATGGGACTCCGTCGACGTCCTGTTCCAACTAATGGACGACCAAATTCGGGATAACGCGAACATTGAAATTGACTTCGGCGGCAGCGGTATTGACGCGGAAAGTTATCAATCCTACCTCTTCTTCGCGCTCAGGCTTCGCGGCGACCAATACACCCGCACCCAACTCTCCCAGATCACGCGTGAAATTAACAAGCCGTTCGGAATGCCGGCCATGGTTCTCTTTCAACACGGGGAGACACTCACCTTTGCCGTGATTGACCGCAGGCTAAGCAAAGTCGACGAATCCAAAGATGTCCTCGAAAAGGCGACGCTCATCAAGGACATCAACTTCGCCGATCCCCACCGAGCGCACATCGACATCCTGTTTGACCTCGCAATCGCCGAATTGTATCGGGAGCATGGATTCGGCAATTTTGCGGAACTCCATGAGGCGTGGAGGAAGACGCTCGACACCGAGGCGCTGAACAAACAGTTTTACCGAAGGCTATACGACTGGTTCGAGTGGGCGGTCTCTGAAGCAAAATTCCCGGAAAACGGGAAACGCGCCGTGACACCCGAAGAGCACGTCATTCGGTTAATCACGCGCCTGCTTTTCGTCTGGTTCATCAAGGAGAAGGGACTGGTAGCGGATGAGCTGTTCAACGAAACGGAAATTGCCCGGCTGCTGAAAGACTACGAGCGTGAGGCTGGGGATTCCTATTACCGCGCGGTACTGCAGAACCTGTTTTTTGCCACGCTGAACACCGAGATTGGGGAACGTCGCTTCAGCAAGAAAGCGAACGCCGACCACCGGAACTTCTCGGTGTATCGTTACCGAGATCAGATTAGCGAGCATGAAGAGCTCCTCGATCTCTTTGGCAAAACGCCGTTCATCAACGGCGGGTTGTTTGATTGCCTGGATGATTTCAAAGCGACCGGGGAGGGCGGATCGCGCATCGACTGTTTCTCCGATAGCCATTACAAACAGTTGAGCGTTCCCGACAGATTGTTCTTTGACGAAGAGCGAGGTTTATTCCCGCTTCTGACACACTACAAGTTCACCGTCGAGGAAAACACGCCGATAGAGGAGGAGGTGGCGTTGGATCCGGAGTTGCTTGGCAAGGTGTTTGAGAACCTGCTGGCGGCGTACAACCCGGAAACCGGCACAACGGCGCGCAAGCAAACCGGCTCCTACTACACGCCGCGGGTGATTGTCGACTACATGGTGACGGAGGCATTGGTCGCGACGCTATCGCAACAGTGCAATCTCCCGCAGGAGCCGCTGCGGAAACTGTTCGACTACGCCGCGGAATCGGAAAACGGGGTTGAACAATCTGTAGACGCGAAAGCGGACGAGATCCTCGGAGCAATTGCCGAATTAACCGTGCTTGACCCGGCGGTGGGTTCGGGCGCTTTTCCGATGAGTGTCTTGCACAAACTCACGCTCGCGCTGCGCCGACTCGACGACGACAACAGCCGTTGGGAGGAGTTACAGAAGGAACGCGCCGGAAAGCGAGCCGCCGCGGCCTTCGACACGTCGGACCAACAAGAACGGGATGCCGAACTCGCCGAAATCAGCGACACCTTCGAGCGTTACCGCGATTCCGATTTTGGCAGGAAATTGTACCTGATTCAGAACAGCATCTTCGGCGTGGACATTCAATCCATCGCCTGCCAGATTGCCAAACTGCGCTTTTTCATCTCGTTGACTATTGAGCAAGCGCCGAACAAAGAAGCTCCGAACTTCGGGATCAAGCCGTTGCCGAATTTGGAGACGCGTTTTGTCGCCGCGAACACGCTCATCGGTCTTGAAGGCGGGGGAAAGTTGACAAGCCCGAAAGCGCAATCTTTGGAACAGGAACTGCGCATGAACCGCGAACGCCATTTCCACGCCGCGACTCGCACGCAGAAAAGGGAATACAAGCAGGTAGATGAAAAACTGCGTCGCGTATTGGCAGCGGAGTTAAAACAAGTTGGAATGCCCGATGAGGACGCGGACAGAGTTGCCGCCTGGGATCCTTACGACCAGAATGCCAGCGCGGATTGGTTTGACGCGGAATGGATGTTTGGAATCACCGACGGGTTTGACGTGGTGATTGGGAATCCGCCGTATATCCAACTGCAAAAGGATGGTGGCAAATTGGGACGTTTGTACGAGGCGTGTAAATTTGACACTTTTATCCGAACTGGTGATATTTACTGTTTGTTTTATGAAAAAGCGGATCAACTGTTAAAGGAGTGTGGACATCTCTGTTTCATTACATCCAACAAGTGGATGCGTACAGGGTACGGCAAAAAGTTGCGGGATTATTTCATGACACACACCCAACCAATTCAGCTGTTGGACATGGGGCCAAATGTGTTTGATGCTACGGTGGATACCAACATCCTCCTGTTACAAAATCCTTTGTCTTCAAATCGCACACCCTTCAAAGCCGTGACCATCAAAGACGACTTTGAAAAACAGGAAGGCAACATCGCCCCATACCTGAATGACAACGGGATGCCTATGGAACTGCCAGCCAAAGGCGAACCTTGGGTGATACTTTCCTCAGAGGAACTCGCGCTAAAACGCAAAATAGAGGATATCGGTAAACCCCTTCAATCATGGAATATACAGATCTATCGCGGCATCATAACGGGTTGCAATGAAGCCTTTGTCATAAACGAATCCAAGCGCGAGGAGTTAATTGCACGAGACCCAAAATCTACCGAAATCATAAAGCCACTTCTACGCGGGCGAGACATTCAGCGGTACCATGTCCGGCGGTCTGAAATGTACATGTTGGCAACCGGTTTTGATATTGATGTTCCAAGCGAATATCCCGCGGTTTACAGTTACCTAGAAAATAAAGGACGACAGATGGATTCGGGAAGAAGGGGCAAGGGGCTGTTCAATAGAGATGATCAAGGTGAGAATTGGTGGAATCTAAGGGCTTGTTCCTACTATCCCGAGTTTGAAAAAGAAAAGATTGTGTGGAAGCGAATTGGTTCGATTTTACGCTTTGCATATTCGCCGCACACCACGTTTTGCCTTGACAGCACCTGTATTGCTACAGGCGAAAACGTGAAAATTCTCGCCGCGGTATTGAATTCCCGTTTGTCTCATTATCAACTGTTTGGCCTCGCTCCCAAAACGGGCACCGGCGATTTAATTATTAGCGTTCAGGCATTAGAACCGCTTCTTGTTCCACCTATTACAGACGCAAACCAGCAGATTGTTGCGCGGATAGGAGAGCAAGTTGATAATATTCTCGCAGCCAAGCGTAGAAATCCAGATGTAGACACAACTGCGCTTGAAAATGAGATCGATCAGATAGTATACTTATTGTACGGATTGACTCCTGAAGAAATTGCGATTGTGGAGGAAAACACTGTCTGAATCGCGGATTAAACGGATTACACAGATTAGATGTAGGTTGTACCGTGAATAATTTTAATCCACGAACCGAGTTTACCCGAATAAATTGTCACCGGAGAGAAAAATGAGCCGTCCTCTAAAAGTTTTCGTAACGTATGCGCGCAAGAACCAAAAACAAAAAGATGAATTGATAACATACCTTAAAGGAATGCAACGCGGAGGTCTAATAAGCATCTGGCATGACAACGAGATCATTGCGGGCGACAAATGGCGTGAGAAAATTTTTGATACGAACCTTCCTGATTCAGACTTGTTGCTCTATCTCGTCTCTGCTTCAAGTCTTGACTCGGTAAACTGCAACAGGGAATTGGGGATAGCTTTAGAAGAAAAAATAAGGCCCATCTTGGTTATCCTTGAGGCTTGCGATTGGGAAAATTATAAAGTAAGCAATGTCCAGACTGTGGCTACTGAAGGTTTTCGCCTTAATGAATGGGAATCGTCAAAACTAGGCGATATCCAAGCTCTGCCCGCGGAAGGCAAGCCTCTCAATGAATGGAATCCGAGAAGCAAGGGCTGGAAGTGCGTGGTGGACGGTCTCCGAAAAGCTATTGAAACATTGCTTTCTGAGGCAGAAATAGCGTTACAGCAAGGAAACTTCCTGATGACATTGGGGCAAATAGACATGGCGGTAGTAAAGTATTCGCGTGCCATTGAACTAAACCGAGGTTATTCTGAAGCCTATAACAATCGCGGGGCGGCTTATTACAATAAAGGGGAGATTGACCGTGCCATTGCAGATTATACCAAAGCAATAGAACTAAAACCCGATTATGCTGAAGCTTATAGCAATCGCGGTGTTCTACACGGCAAAATTGGCCGGAATAATTTAGCCATCCAAGACTTTAACAAATCGCTACTACTGAACCGCTATCTCGCCGAAGCCTATAACAATCGTGGACTTGCTTACGAGAGCAAGGGCGACTTTGACCGTGCCATGAAAGATTTTAACACGGCGATACACCTCAAACCCAACTATGCTGATGCTTATTGCAACCGCGGTGTTATACACGCCAATATTGGCCGGAATAATTTAGCCATCCAAGAATTTAACAAATCGCTACAACTAAATTGCAATCTCGCCGGAGCCTATTATAATCGCGGCGTGTACTACATTCGAAAAGGCCATTTAGACCAAGCTTTCATGGACTTTAGCAAGGCGATACAATTGGAGCCCAGTTATGTTGAGGCGTACAACAATCGCGCCGGTATATTGATTGAAAGACATCACATCGATCGAGGCATCCATGACCTGAACGAGGCGATTAAGCTAGACCCGAATTATGCCGAGGCGTATCACAATCTCGGACGTGCTTACGGCAAAATGGGCGACCACGGCCGTAGCATTTTAGAATTTACCAAAGCCATTGAACTGAAACCAAATTGTGCCGAATCCTATAACGATCGCGGGTGCGTCTACTGGAATGAAGAGGATTATGACCGAGCTATCACAGATTTTGACAAAGCGATAGAATTGCAACCCAAGGACGCTAAGCTAAATCGCAATCGCGGGGCGGCTTACTGCGAAAAAGGCAATTTTGACAATGCGATTAGAGACTTTACCAAGGCGATAAAATTGCGACCTGATGATGCCGAAACTTATACCTATCGCGGGATAGCTTACGGCGAAAAAGGCAATTTTGACAATGCGATTGAAGACTTTACCAAGGCGATAAAATTGCGACCTGATGATGCCGAAACTTATACCTATCGCGGGATGCTTTACCGCCAAAAAGGCAAGTTTGACAATGCAATTGAAGACTTTGGCAAAGCGATACAATTGCGACCTATTGATGCCGAAACTTATACCTATCGCGGGGTGGCTTACTGCGAAAAAGGCAATTTTGACAATGCGATTAGAGACTTTACCAAGGCGATAAAATTGCGACCTGATGATGCCGAAACTTATACCTATCGCGGGGTGGTTTACCGACGAAAAGGCAAGTCTGACAATGCGATTGAAGACTTAACCAGAGCAATAGCATTGAAACCCGAAGATGCCAATATCCATCATCAGCGCGGTATTTCTTACGGCATCAAAGGAAAACCTGATCATGCCATTACAGACTTTACCAATGCGATAGAGCTGAAATCCGATTATGCCGACACCTATTTTTTGCGCGGTATTTCTCACCTTCGCAAATGCGAGTTTGATCATGCCATTACAGACTTTACCAAAGCGATAGAATTGAGGCAAGATTATACTAATGCCTATCATAAACGTGGCGTTGCTTACGTCCGCAAAGCCGAATTTGACCGTGCTGTCGCAGACTTTACAATAGCGATAGAACGGAGACGAGATTACGCCAACTTTTATTGTGATCGCGGCGATGCTTACGCCAAAAAGCACAAGTTTGACCTTGCTATCAAAGACTATAGCAAGGCGTTAGATCTTAAACCCAGCGAAGCCGACATCTATAGCAATCGCGGCACTATTTATCTCCACCAAGAAAATTTTGATCTCGCGATTGGCGACTTCAACAAGGCACTAGAACTAAACCCTGACAATGCCGAGGACTATGCCAATCGTGGCGATTCATATTTATTCAAACTTGAGTACAGTCTCGCTATCAACGATTTCACCAAAGCGATTACACTAAAACCCGGGGATGCCCGCATACGTATGAATCGAGCGTTTGCCTTTTTCTGTGAACAGCGCTTTGATAAAGCCATTCAGGATTTTTCAGCCGCGATACAGATCAATCCCGATTTAACACAAGCGTATTTTAGTCGAGCCGTGGCATGGTTGGGCTTGAGAGAATGGGAAAAAGCCAAGTCAGACCTGATGAATGCGAGAGAGAAAGGCATAGATATCATTACTTGGTTTCATAGCGTCTACGCAAGCATAGAGGCCTTTGAGCAGAAAAACAACGTGAAACTACCGGAAGACATCGCCGAAATGCTGACCCCGCCGGCAGCCTAGTTTTAACAGACCATTGCGCCTCCGCGGTGTTGTAAAGGACGAGACGGAAGAAAATTGCGTGATTCACGGATTAACCTTGAATGTACCCATGCGCCGGTTTTAATCCGTGTAATCCTTTTAATCCGTGAAAATCCGTGATTCAGACAATCGCCAATCAAACCACTAAGCGCTTGCCGAGAGAAAACCGCTTGACTTGCGTCCTAAAACGCTTAACTTGATCCCTATGGGACGTGCAATGAATTGCACGACTACAAACCAACGGCTCTTGTAACCTATAGATTCGGAATTAGAATCAAAACGACAGACCAATCTCGCTCGCCACGCCGGTTATATAACCCTTCGCCAGATCATACTCCGCTTTTCCGGACAAGTGCTCCATCATCAGCGGCACATCGCCCGGCAGGCGATTCAACTCCGTGAGATAGGCGCTGTAGTCCAAACTGCCCGTCCCCGGACGGCACTCCTGAATCTCTACCATGAAAGTCGGATGCATGACGATATCTTTGCCGTGGCAACTGACAATAGCATGACCGAGTTTCTCGAAACACTCCCGAATCACGCTCGCGTTGTTGAAGAATCGCCACGGCGACGTGATGATGTTGACGGGATCCAGATGCACCCGAAACGACGGCCGATCAACCGCCTCGAGCAGCGCGACGTAGGAATCGGCGCTGTCCGGAAAAACCGCCGGCATCATTTCCAACAGAAAACTCGCGCGCCTCGGCTTGACCGTGTCCACAATCTGCCGCACCACCTCCACAACGAGATCGAAACATTCGTCCGTCAGATTCTTGGGGTGAGGAGCGGTTGAAGACGCGGGGTCGAATGTGCCCGCATAATTCACGCAGCCCAGCGCGCCGACCTCGTCCGCCACCGCGAGCCGTTCGCAGACGGTGTCAATCTGCGCCCCCCGCTTCTCCAAATCCGGGGCTATCATGTTCCCCCAGGCGCCGCCGACCTCGGCAATCACAACCCCCTCCGCGTCAAAGGCGCGCGCAATCTCCCGCATGCGTTCCGGCTCTTGCAATGTAACGCTCGGGCAATAGGCGGCGCGGAAACCCTCCGCCGTATGAGCTTTCGCCAACGCTGCGGGGTCATCGGTGTCAACGAAAACAGGTCCGCCAAGTCTCATGGTCAATTTTCCTCCGTGATCAGGGAAAAACGATTGGAATTCTTCTGGATCTTATCGCCATAATCTTGTATCCTTAATAGGCTATTTTAGCACACACTTGACGAACCTGTAAACAGCCTTTTCCTAGCGTTACGCCGTAACGTATTCCCGGTTCCAACGTTCAGTAAGGAACAACGATCGTTGTTCCCTACGGTCTCATTGATGGGGCATTTGCGGTAGTTGCCCGATTTATCGGGCGTTGAGCGTTCAACCGCGCAAGTCCTATATCTTACCAATCAAGGCGTTGCCGCCGGAGTTCTGTCGAGAAGTGCGACACCTTTAACCGAAACAGACCTGCTTCAGGTTTTATGGCGTGATTGATACCATCTTCCGAGCTGACGCTCAAGGAACAGCCCAAGTCCTATGCGGACCGCTTCAACCGACACATCCGAGTCAGAAATAGAGAATAAAGAGGAACGACGACGCGAGCGCAATCGCCACTTCAGACTCGCTCTGCTACAAGGCGTATTCATGCGAATGAGTTTCACGCTGATCGATGCCGTGACAATCCTCCCCGCCTTCGTACATTCGCTTACCCAATCAAAGATTCTCGTCGGACTGGCGGGCTCGCTGCAACCGGCGGGTTGGATGTGGCCTCAACTCCTGATGTCGAACCTGCTTGAGCACCGTCCGCGAAAGATGAAGTTTTACGCATTCGGAATGGCGGTGCGCATCACGATGTGGGTGGCTATCTGCCTTTCCGTGTTCTTCATCGGCGCTCAACGACCGGTGACGCTTGCCGTATGCTTCCTGATGTTTTATTTCATCGCCGCCTCGGCAATGGGCGTGTCGACGATTCCGTACATGGACATCGTGTCAAAGGTGTTTAGCCCTCGCCGCAGGACGCAGTATTTTAGCCTGCGCCAACTGTACGGCGGCTTGTGCAGCATCATTCTCGGCTTCTTCATTCGAGCGGTGCTGGGCAAAGAATCGGAGTTCATCGGCCCCTTTGGCGGCATTACGCGGTTTTTCAAGTCACTGATCAATTTCTTCATTTTCTCGGCGCTGGGATTGAGTTCCGGGTTATCGTTTCCATTCACCTACTGCACGCTGTTTATCTGCGCGGTCGTGACCTTCAGCTTGTCCGTGACGTTCTTTCTGAGAATTCGCGAACCTGTCGCCCCGGTGCAAGCCTCGCGTCAGCCGATCCGTCAACACCTGAAGCGCGGTCCCTATTTCCTCCGCATAGACGCGAATTATCGGCGGCTTCTGCTGCTTCGAATTTGCCATCACTCCGCCGGAATGTCAACGCCGTTCTATGTGCCTTTCGCCATGCAGAAGTTGGGCATTTCGGAAGCGACAATCGGCTCTTTCCTGATCACGATGGCGATCACCGGTGTAATCTCTAACATTTTGTGGGCGCATGTCGGAAAACATCACGGCGTCAGATGGGTGCTGGTAATGACCTCGGCAATCTTGGCGCTGCCGCCTCTGTTTGCGCTTCTGGTGCGACTCCTGCCTTTTGCTTGGCAGACGCCGTGCTATTACTTGGTGTTCTCGGCGGAGGGCGCCGCCGTAAGCGGCATGTGGGTGGGCTTTATGGCATATCTGCTCAATATCGCGCCGCCCTTGAGCCGTCCCACCTACCTCGGATTTATGAATACGCTCCTGTTTCCGATGAGTTTTGCCCCTCTTCTGGGTGGCGTGTTGGTAAATATAGTGAAATATCCGGGGCTGTTCCTCATGTCAATCGCTTGCGGAATCTTGGCGCTTAGGGTCACGACGCGACTGGAAGAGGACGTTTATGAAGATGAAGGGAGCATTTGAACCGAGCGCGCCCCAAAATTCGGGACATGCCACAGTGAATTAAATTTTTGATTTGACATGCCCATCACCCTTCAGGTATGCTTATCCAAGCCAATGGATGCGCAAACTGAGCAATTTAAGGCATTTGATACCAATTCCTAACCTGATAGCAACCAAGAAATTCTGCCAATGAATAAATTAAACTTGATTGACCAAGCGAAAATGAAACTGCCGAAAATGCAAACCAATACGTGGACAGCAAGAGCCGCCATCGGGATAGTTGCCCTTGCCATTCTCGTTGCCGGGGGGCGGCTTGTGCGTCGCATGATCGCGTCGTCCGACGATACGCCGCGCGTCATTTATGAGTTGCCCAAGACGAGAAATTCCGAACAGAGAAAGGAAATTCTCAGGCGCATCACACGCGTCCAAGCGAGGCCGGCGCCGAAGCCTGCCGAGACATCGTCCAGCGCTCCAAGTGAGACCGATTCCATCCAAACCCGTTCAGTGACCGACCCGGACGAATCGGAGGAGCGTGTTGAATCGTCCGATTTTGAAGATTGGGAGGAGGACGAACAAGACGAGGAACGGCGCGACTACGACAAGAGGTACGACGATCTGATTGGCGCCACGACCAAAGTCCAATCTGTCTTGGAGCAGATAAAGCGCATTGATGAGGAAATCGACCGAATGGAGCGCGAGTGGAAGCGCAACGTGCGCGATCCAAAAAATCCCACCGAGGAGGAGGAACGCGCCATCGTGGAATTGAAGGAGCAGATGGGGCCTATGATGGAAGCCCGCGAGGAATTAAACAAGAATTTGGGCTCGTTCGTCGAGGATGTGGCGAGCGCGGCGCCGGGCGCGCTTCGCACGGAATCCCATGGGGCTTACAAGCAACGCCTAACTTTCGATTACAGTGAAATTCGCTCCGCCCTTGGCGCGCCGCCGGAACGGTACGACGCGCGTCTTTCTGAATTTTTCGCCTCATTCGAATATTGGAGCGTATCAAAATAGTTGGCGGATTATAGTCATTCCACTAAGATATACTACACACCGCTGGAAATTGCGTATTTTCAAGCGTCTGGCGGTAGTTGTAGGGTGGGCACTGCCCACCATCATTGGGATCAAGTTAAGAGAATTTACGTGGTCATTTGTCTAATTTCCCGTTATAAACCCTCATGCTAGTAGGGGCAAACACGAGGTTACGATTCCTTGATTGTGTAAGTCTTTTAGCCCCAGAGGGGATCAAACGAGTGGATAACGAGTGCGATAGAGATCCCGCAGGTTTGTAGAAACGTGAAGACACCACACTCCAAAGCCCCAGAGGATCAAACGAGTGGATAGCGAGTGCGATAGAGATCCCACAGGTGTAAGCGTTAAATTCGCACAATACCATACGATATTGCTCCAAGAATGACAACAGTTAGGCTTGCGGACCTTCTGCTCCAACTGGATTCGATAGATTCAATCACTCGGCAAATTCAAAATGAGAATTGCTGAGTGACAACCGTCCAACATCTTTCAATTAAAATGAACAAAAAATCCGAACTTCAAAAAGGAATCGCCGAATTTAATCGCGGCGACTATTTTGAGTGCCACGAAACCTTGGAGGACGTTTGGATGCTTGAGGCTGGGGAAGACAAACGATTCTATCAAGGTCTAATCCAACTTAGCGTCGGCTTCTTCCACCTGCTCAACCGCAACCTCGGCGGCGCGGCGAGCCAGTGGGAAAAGGGAGTGGCGAAACTCACCGATTATGACGACGATCACCTGGGCGTAAGCCTGAAAGCGCTCCTTGCCGGCATGCGAGGGTGTCAAGAGATGTTGGAAGCCGTCCGAGAGGGGCGGCAACCGGAGTTTGATTGGTCGCTCGCGCCGCAAATCATCATAACCCCGTCCGTTTGATGAATGCCCGTGTCTTTTGTAGGGGGTGTAGGGAATAACGATCGTTATTCCCTACGAGAGCTCGGCGTCATGAGAGCTTGTTTGAATAGTTGACAACTGAGACTAGTGGACACTTTTCTGCTACGGAAGAAACCGAGTTTTGAGGAAAAAACCCGATTTCGAGGCAAAGACGAGAACAGAGAGGAGGTCGATGCACGGTGTTAAAACAAGCCAAAAGCGAAGTGGTTCTGACGATACCGATGCACCCGAGTATGGAACTCGTGGCGGCGCAGACCGCCTCTCTACTCGCTGAAGTGACCGGTTTTGACGAAAAGTGCATTGACGAGATCCAGCTCGCTATCATCGAAACCTGTATCAACGCATTTGAGCACAGCAAGAGCGATGACCAGCGGGTGCGCATCGAGTTCCTAATAAACGATAACGAACTGGCGCTCAAAATCATTGACCGCGGCGTCGGCTTTCGGTTCAATCCGGATGAACCGCCGCCCGAGGACCGCTCCGAGCCGCGTAAACTGCGAAAACGCGGCTGGGGGCTGGAAATAATTAAAAACATGATGGACGATTTTTATGTGGAGTGCGGCGAGAACGAAACAACGATTACCATGGTAAAGAAGAAACCCGAACATTGATTGAGTCGCGATACCTGAGAGGTTGAGGAGACCAAAGTGCTTAGCGGTAAATTTGACGTTCAGATACGAGAAGAGGATGGCTATGCCATCATTCAAACAGAGGGCTATTTGAATGGCCCGCGGGGCGAGAGTCTTGCCGAAACAGCCAAGAATCTTATGCAGAAGGGATATACCAAATTCGTCATCAACCTCGCCGAAACCAAACTCATCAACAGCATCGGCATCTCCATCCTGATTGAGATTATCGAGCTGCTCGAAGAGCGCGAGGGAGCGCTAAACTTTTGCGGGTTGACGCCGACAATCGAGCGCACATTCAGGCTGATGGCGCTCGCGAAACACGCCGGAATCTTCCCCGATGAAGATTCGGCGATTGCCGACTTCGACAACTCATAGAAGAACCTTGAAACCGCGGTTTCTTTCCCCCGCACTCCACGGGAGGAAACCCCGCTCTCCAACTCGGACCATCACCGAAACCGCCTTGAAAAAAGGATAACCGATGCCAGCGCCTTCCGCCGAGGAAACCATACAACGCCTGATTTTCGGCCTGTCGGAACTTGATGAACTCGGCGAGACCATCATCTCCGGACACGGCAACTTCGGCGTTTCAAGCAGAACCTACCTGCGCATGATTCTGGGGACGCTTCAGGTGACGGCAGGCGCCATCCTGCTGTTCCATCCGACCGAGAGCGCTCTCGCCATCAAATCTTCCGTCAATGTACGGGATGATTCGCTGGCAATTCAAGTGCCGCCCGATCAAATTTCGGGGTTCTTGGAACATTCAATCATTGACTTGTCCGAGCCTCCAACGGTTCTCCGGTCGTTTTTGGAGCGGATCCGACCCCAGTTGACATCGCTTGACGCGCGGTTCTGGTTCCCGTTGAAGATTCGCGATGAATTTCTAGGCGTCATCAGTCTCGGACCGTTCTTCGCCGCGGACAAAATGGAGGATTGGAGCCGGGAACTGCTCAACGTCTTTGCCAATCACACTTCCATTGCGATAGCCTACTCGCGCCTGCTGGTCCGCAGCCGAGCCGAACGGTTTCGGCTCTTTATGCTTTCCGATACGGCGACCCAGATCTGCAAGTCTCTGGATACCGAGGCGGTGCAAAAAGAGGTGGTCACGAATGCGGTCTCGCTATTGGATGCGAACGCCGGAGAGTTGCTCCGCATAAATCCGTATACGCAGCGTCTGGAAATGAAATCCCTGTTCAGTCTTGAGTCTCAAGCCGATGCGAACCTCGGAAACCTGTCAATTCCGATACACGCGGATGACAGTCTGCCTCCGACGTTGTCTCTGTTGGCTAACGTCGCCGCTCGAGAGGGAAAATCGGTCATCTGGAACGACGAAGACAGAGCGTCCAGCCTTGGTCATAGGAACCTCATCGCCGCCCCGATGTATGGGCGCGAAGAAATACTCGGGGTTTTGGTTGTCGCTGACAAGGTGGGGAGAAGCGGTGTCACGCTTGATTTTAACGACGGTGACAGAATTCTGCTTGAAGCCTTCGCCAATCAGGCGGGGGTCGCCATTGAGAACGCCCACCTTTATCAAGAGGCGCTGGAGGCGCGCCAGTTGCAGGCGGAGATGGAGGAAGCCGAGAAGATTCAGCAAAACCTCATTCCCGACACCTTGCCCGAAATCCCCGGCTATGAGGCGACGGGGCTTTATCAACCCCGCGGCGATGTCGGCGGAGATTACTACGACTGCATTCCGGAATCAAACGGCGCTTGGGGACTGGCAATCGCCGATGTCTCGGGCAAAGGGATGCAGGCGGCGCTGTTGATGGCAACCTTGAGAGCCGGGCTGCGATCCGAAGCAAACCGCAAAACGGATCTGCCGAGCATGGCGCTAACGCTCAACTCGCTGCTCCATGCCAGCGGCACATTCGGTAAATATGCCACCTTCTTCTATGCCCAGCTACACGCGGGAAGCGATGAGGTGACATCCATCAACGCCGGTCACAATGACCCGATGGTCATTCGGAGCGACGGTAGTTGCGAGTGGCTGAAAAAAGGCGGCGTGATGCTCGGCATATTTCCCGACGACATGATCTCGAATATGCCGCCGTTCGAGCAAGAGACCACGCAACTCGCCAGCGGGGACATTATTCTGTTCTACACCGACGGCGTCACCGAGACCACGAATATTGACGACGAACTCTATGGAGAAACTCGGTTGCAGACGACCGCGACGCGCCTGCGGCACGAAAGCTCCGACACGATATGCCAAGCCATATACAATGAGGTCATTGAATTTCAGGGGGAAGCCGAGCAGTTCGACGACTTGACGCTGATGGTGCTCAAGAAAAAATAATCCCGTAGGGTGGGCACTGCCCACCATTCCAGCGCCATAACATCAAAAAATTGAATACACCACACACCACCGCCCCAACCAAAATCAAACCCACCTTCTCGGGTCATGAAACCTTCCCGTTTCGTTACACTTGGCTGAAGAAAGGCGTCGATGCCGTAACAGAGGATTCTGCCGTCTTCGCCAGTGACCGGGCGACAATCGTGCTCGGCGTCGGGAAAAACATGGTGCGTTCCATCCGCCACTGGTGCGCCGCGGGCGGGCTTATTCAAGCGATGGCTGATCGCAAGAAATTTGAGCCGACCGACCTCGGCAAAGCCATTTTCGACGATGACGGATTCGATCCCTACCTTGAGGACAGCGCGACCCTGTGGCTCATCCATGCGCAACTCGCGAGGAACGTCAGCCGAGCGACCACGTGGTATTGGGCTTTCGGGTTCTTCAATCAGAACGAGTTCAGAAAGGATAGATTCACATCCGAATTAATCGACTGGACCGAAAAAAACGGGTGGAATCGAATATCGGAGAAATCGATTAAACGCGATGTCGATTGCTTTCTTCGCACGTATGTCCCCTCGCGGATGACAAAGGGAACGACGATAGAGGATTCGTTTAACTGCCCGCTGGTTGAATTGGGTCTCATCTCCGATTCATCCGACGGATTTACCTACCAATTTCATCGCGGCGCTAAACCCTCATTGCCGACGCCGGTTTTCGCCGCTGCCCTGTCCCGATTCTGGGAATCCCGCGCTGGCGATAGAAACTCGCTCGCATTGGGGGATATCGCGTATGCGCCGCAGAGTCCGGGACAAATCTTTAAACTGGACGAGGATTCCATCGTCGGTTACCTTGAGGAGCTCGACAATCTCACGGACGGCGCCATGCGCTACGACGAAACCGCGGGACTGAAACAGGTTTACCGGGATAGAGGCGTTGACGACATCGAATTGCTTCGCGACTATTACGGACAACCCTCGTGACACCATGGGGTGGGCGCCGCGCGCCGGTCTTAGTGGTGCACTCGCTAAGTATATGGTTCATCCGAAACCGAGTTTTTTCCTCAAAACTCGGTTTCTTCCGAGTATCAAAGCGGCTTCAAGTTATTGATTTGTTCCACTCATCACCAGCAATTCTCATTTTGGAACCTAGAGCCGACGAAGCCTCGTCAGTTTTAAGTTTCTCGCTCTTGAAAAGCGTTATGTTGATTGATGGTTTAATAAAATCGCGAAATCCGATGCATCTTAGCCCCAGAGGGGCGACAGGTGTAAGCGTTAAATTCGCACAAAACCATACGATATTCCCCCAAAAATGACAACATAAGAACTTGCGCTCTGCTTTCCAATAGGATCCGGTAGAATCAATCACTCGATAAATTCAAAATGAGAATTGCTGACCCATCACAGGCAGTAAACACTAATAATCATAGTCCATCACTTAATCACATAAATCACAGTTCAGACAATGTAACTTCCTCAAAACTCGGTTTCTCCCCGTATCAATGCACCTTTACAGCATCGGTATAATGACTTACGCGCTTCTGTAGGGAACAACGATCGTTGTTCCCTACTACGAGATTATCAATGGGCGGGGCCTGCTGTAGTTGCCCGATTCATCGGGCGTTTTTGACGAGTGTAACATTTAGATTTTGGATCCGTATAAGAGAGCTCAAAAATGAGAGAAATGGGAAAATATCACGATTATCTGATGGAAGAACTTTCTGACCGCGACGAATCAATCGCGCATATTCAAACAGCGCTGGAAGAATATCAAAACAACGGCGATTCATTTGTATTTCTGAGGGCATTGCGAAGCGTCGTTGAAGCGCAGGGTAATTCATCCGAGTTCACCCGACAAATCCGCACCGCCCCGAGCAATCTTTTGAAAGCGTTGTCAAGCGGTGATAAAATAGATCTTGACACCATCACAACGATTCTCGCCGGTTTGGGGTGTTGCCTTTCGGTTGTTGAAATTGAAAATGAACCTCTTGACCGGAAAGTCACGGAAATCTTGAATCGCGTCGCTTGCAGGGTGCGACAGCCGAATTATCATCTCCTCCGTGCAAACAAGGGCACGGTTATTTCCGAATCGTTGAGCCGCTTTGCCCCGGACGCGGATTAGCCGTAGTGGTATCCGAAATAACCGTATCCGGGCATCAGATGTTCCCTCGCGACCTCCTCGTTCAGTTCAACCCCCAATCCCGGCCGGTCGGGAACCGCGAACGCGTTATCTTGAATGAGCGGCTCGTCGGAAACCGCCAAATCCCATCGCCACGCCACCTGATCGGCGTGATACGGGAGCTCCATGACGATGAAGTTCCGTACCGCGGCGCATACATGCGCCGACGCTGTCATGCCGATTGGCGATGTGATGTTGTGCGCGGCGAACGGCATATAATACAGATCCGCCAGATCCGCAATCTTCTTCGCCTCCAGCATCCCTCCCGTACCGGACACATCGACGTGAAGCATGTCGAAAGCCTGCGCCTGAATCAAATCTCTGAAACCGTCTCGACGAAACAGAAACTCGCCGGTACAAATGGGAATGGACGTGGCGGCGCTTACCTTCGCCATCGCTTCGGGGTTATCGTTCGGCACGGGGTCTTCCAAAAACATGAGATCGAACGGCTCCAAACATTCGGCGAGTCTCATCGCGGCGTGGACGCTGAATAGACTGTGGCAGTCGATGCTGATGTCGATTTCATCGCCGACCGCCTCGCGCGCCGCGGCGACCAACGATGTCATTTTTCTCAACTCCGCCGTACTCAGCTCCCGATTGACCGCATCCTGCTTGAGTTCGTTCGCCGAGTTGTCAATGTCAAACTTAATCGCTTGGTAGCCGTCTCCGACACCTTCTCGCGCCCGCCGCGCCCAACCCTCCGGCGTGTTTCCCTCGCCATGCCCGACATCGGCATAGAGCCGAATACGCTCCCGATACTTCCCGCCCAGCAACTGATAGACCGGGACGCCGAGCCTTTTTCCGAGCAGATCCCACAACGCGGTTTCTATCCCGCCGATAGCCGCCAGTCCCCTTCCGTGTCGGTTGTTCACGGAGCCAATCAGCCGGTTGTACAGCGGCTCTATATTCCTCGGGTCCGACCCGACGAGCGACTTCCCGAGTTGTAGAATAATCTCGGCGATCCCCGCCCCGGGATGCGCCTCTCCCAACCCCGTCAATCCCTCGTCGGTTTCAATCCGAACGTAGTTCCACTGTTTGTATCCGTTCAACGTCAGAGCTTTTACATCGGTAATTTTCACGCCACTCCTCCTTCATGTACGACATACACTTTGCGTCGGCTAATCTTGCGCTTTTTTATCAGCAATAATGGATACTAAGTAGGATAGGACTTACGCGCTTCTGTAGGGAACAACGATCGTTGTTCCCTACGGTCTCATTGATGGGACCTCTGCTGTAGTTGCCCGATTTACCGGGCGTTGAGATGCGTGCGGTTCGGCGATAGATCGCCGAACTACAAGGCTTTAAGTGTTCAACTGCGTAAGTCCTATAGGACTTGGCTCGACTTTGTACAAGAGTACAAGATCTGGATTTGACATAAACCGGAGCGACCGCAATCCCGTAAGCGGGGCGCCCTCAGTCTCAATCCCGTATGCGGGGCGCCCTCAATCTCAATCCCGTAGGCGGGGCGCCCTCAATCTCAATCCCGTAGGCGGGGCGCCCTCAATCTCAATCCCGTAGGCGGGGCGCCCTCAATCTCAATCCCGTAGGCGGAGCGCCCTCAATCTCAATCCCGTATGCGGAGCGCCCTCAATCTCAATCCCGTAGGCGGAGCGCCCTCAATCTCAATCCCGTATGCGGAGCGCCCTCAATCTCAATCCCGTATGCGGAGCGCCCTCAATCTCAGTCCCGTAGGCGGAGCGCCCTCAATCTCAGTCCCGTAGGCGGAGCGCCCTCAATCTCAATCCCGTAGGCGGGGCATCTTGCCCCGCCGCGCTAAAACCTTTAGATGTTCGGTTGCGTAAGTCCTAAGGTAAAAACGTCTTTCCTCTCCGCTCACCACTAATCACTCTCCACTGCTTTTATGGGTATGTCAAAGGTTGTACTTCTCTTTCGGGGTGCGGTATTTGGACGAGAACTCCATGTCCGGCGGCAGAGGTGAAAAAGCGCCGACTATCTCGCTTCGCCGCCCCATCCCGACTTCCGGGGATTGGTCAATCTGCTCCAATTCGGCGTCGGTGATCGGCAGCGTGTAACTTTTCAGCGGAAAGAAGCGTTGGAATTGCTCGGCGTACGCCACATTCGCCTTTTGGCCGTAGCTGCCGTCATCGGCTTCGGAACGCTTGCGCGAATAGGCGCCGCCGTAGAACTGGCTGGAGATGTAGTCGAGCGCCTTCACCTTCTTGTCGATCACGTCGGTGATATCGACGTAAAGATCGGCGCGCGCTGTCGAAGCGTATTCCAAACTGTTGTTGCCCATGTACGCCATCGGGTTCATGAAGTAGATGCATGGCACGGCATGACGGAGTTGACGCCCGCGTCCGGTGCCGGCGGCGACCTGCCAGGCGTAAATCGTTGTCTGTCCGATGGTCCCGTGCATCTTCAAGCCGCCGCTCTCGTAGGGGTGATGGGAGATCATGATGTCCGGCCGCACCTCGCGAATGACTTCAGCGATGGCTTCAATCTTTTCTTGGGTCACGAGAATGTCGTCATCCTGAAACCCCAAATCGCGCACGTCATCGTACCCCATGATTCGGCAGGCGTTGCGCACCTCCTCCAACTTTTCCGCGGCGGCTTGCTCCACGAACTTCTCGACATCGAGGCTTGCGCCTTCAAGGCGTTTCTTTTCCGCCAACTCCCAGTGATGCGACCGCACGCCGGTGGTGGCGATTACGGCGGTTACCTTGTCGCCTTGGGCGACGTGGTGCGCCAATGTGCCGCCCGCCATGTCGAACGAATCCGCCGGGTGGGTGGCTACGATTAGGATTTGAATCGGTCTGCTTGGCATGTTTGGTTCCTTTCCGAGGTTTAGGGGTCGCGATCGGGAGATCGCTCCTACATTTCAGTCAATTCGCCCCTTGACCTTCACGTGCCACATCGTTACTTCGGGCGGGTCAAGCGTCAAGGAGTACAGCTTGGCTCCGGGGGAGATGTGGAATCGTAACTTGATGTAGAACTCCTCCCTCTGGAGGTTCGGGTAGATCGCCTGGCGTTCTTCGCTTAGTCCGGGCCAGCCGGCGCCGCCGCGCCACGTCAACGGCGCGTCAAAGGTGTCGGCGCGAATCGGATCGCATTCGGCGGCGGTGAAACCGGGAATGGGGGCGCCCGTGTCCTCCAGTACCTCGTAACGAAGTTCGCCGGCGGAAACATCGGCGTTGACCGTCACCGTACCGCCGGATTCCTGACGGAAACGGTGCGTGGTCAAGACGCCCGGGGCGTACGATTCCGCTTCCACGCTGACATAGCCGTCGGGACGCAGCACGGCGAGCCCTTTCGCCGATGTGGATTTATCTTCGTAAATCAACTGCGCGTTACGTCTGTTATGCGTCAGATTGACGCCGTTGTAGTAAATCAGGAGTTGATCGTTATGGAGGATAGGACCGGAGGAGTAGATGCTGCCCCAATCCCAAGCGCCAGGTTCACCCCGGTGATAGAGCGGTTCGCGGTAACGTTTCCACGATATGGTGTCGCGGCTCACGGCGAGCTGCGGTTCGACTATCCCGTCAATCCGCGCCGGAATCACGGAAGGACCGCCGGTGCCTCCCCAGTAGTTTTCGGCGCCTTCAATGGCGTACGGCTCGGTCAGGTCGGTGGAATAGGCGTCCAGTATGATAATATGCAGACCGCCATCGGTGCGATTCGCCAGATCATGACCCGCGGCGTAGAACTCCGTGCCGGGCGGGTCGTCCAAGTCCTGATCTATGACGGTTCGCATTTTCGACCAGTTAACATAATCTTGGCTCTCGCGCCGTCCGAGCGCGCGCGTCCTTCGGCTCGATCCGCGCTGGCAATAGGTGACATACGGAGCGTCGGGATCCATCGTCCCGCCGAAAGTTTCCGCGGGTGAACCGAAACCGAAGAACTGTTTCTGATCGTTGTGGGGACCCGGGGGTCGGTGATGCCAGTCGTATCCGTCTTCGGAGTAGAGCGCCTGCCATACGCCGTTGTGCGGGAAGTGATGCATCCGTTTCCAGCGGTAGGTTTCGTCGGTCTCGTGCGGATCCCACAGGATACTTCCGATGGCGGGGCAGTCGCTGGGCCAATTGACGATGTTGTTGTTTTTGGATCCGTCGAACTCGACCCGCCCCAGATTCGGACGTTCCCAGTGAACCCCATCCGTGGACTCAATCACGCACACGAGGGAATTGACGCCCGGGTAGTACATCCGAAATCTTCGGTTGTTTTCATCGTAGTGCACCGAGCCGTGGGGGGTTGCGCTCTCCCACGGTTTGTCAGGCGTGATTGTGCGCAACGGCGCGTCAACGGTGATTTTCTCCGGATGGTTGAGCGCGCGGCGCGCGCCATCCATGGATTCAATGAAAAAGTCGTCGATAAACATCTGTTTGCCGGGGTGCATTTCCATGCGACTGTGTTCCTCCTAAGATTAGTGGTTTTCGCGGTAGATGTTTAGTGCAAGTCTGGAGGTCGCGATCGGGAGATCGCTCCTACAACCGAGTGAGGTCATATACGCGGCGGAGTGAACCATTATGACGTTGATTGGTAGCACCCCATAATTCCGCGGCGGAATAATTCTTTCCACAAGTAACACTCGTTTTTCGCTTTATCGCATGCTACTATCGTAGGCGGGGCATCTTGCCCCGCGTGCCACTGCCCGAGTGTTATTGATAGCGATCGATGTTCTCGGCTTCGCGCGCCGCGTCGGACAGAGACACGTCCAATTTGTTCGCCCAGTCTTCAATCTGCTTGCAAACGGGCGCCGGAACCTCTATGCCTTGGGCGAGGCGTTCACGGCGCGAGCGGCGCTCGAAGTCTCCGGGAACCTGCACCGCGTCAAAGCCCGGGGCTGGCGGCATCGATCTTAAGCCGTTCAAGAATGATCGCACACCCTCCTGATATGCCCCCAAAGGGGTAAAGGAGTCTATATTGAAAACTTGGAGAAACGCGCCGCCCATGGATGCACGCGCCGCGTCGAAGTTGCCGGAAAGCCCGCCCAAAAGGCAGACGAGCAGCGCGAGCCCATACCCTTTGTGTCCGCCGAACGGCAACAAGTAGCCGCCATCTTCAAAGTCGGCGGGATTGGTCGTCGGATTGCCGTGCTTGTCCGCAATCCAGCCTTCGGGCACCTCTATACCCTTGTGAAAGGCGACTCGCACTTTGGCGCCGGCGACGATGCTGGTGGCGAAGTCCAGAATGAACGGCTCATCATCCCCCGTCGGCACGCCGACCGCGATGGGATTGGTGCCCAGCGCCGGTTGCGCGCCGCCGAACGGGGTCACGTTACCGCCGCTCTTGGAGCCGCCGCCGCTGGTGACAATTACCATGCAGTCCGCGGCTGCCGCCAACTCGGCGTATTCGCCGAGCCGTCCGATGTGCGTGAGACCGGTGAAGTTCACGCAACAGACGTCCCTCTCCTTCGCTTTGTCGATTGCCCAATACAAAGCCTGACGCGTCGCGTAGTGACCGAAACCGCCCTTTCCGTCAACCAATAGCGTTGTGTCGGTTTCTTTGGCGATGACGGGTTCGACTGCCGGGATTATCCCTCCGTTGGCGATACGGTCCAAATACATCGGGAGGAACTGCACGCCGTGCGAGTCGTGTCCCGCGAGGTTGGCGTTGACGAGAATCTCCGCCACAAAATCGGCGATATGGTTGGGTGTGCCGGCAGCCATGAACAGGCGCCGCGCGATGGCGTGCAGATGGTTCGCTTGAAAGCGAGTGGGTAATGCCATGGTATTGTCTCCATGTACGTGATTAGTGGTGAGCAAAAATCTCCGCCGAGGTTATTGGGATTTGAGCAGGTCGCGATTCGGAGATGGGATCTCCATCGATCGAGTGAACGGATAGTGAGTAGGATTCCCTATCAGGATTTGCTATCGCACTCGCTATCCACTCCTTTGATGATCGCGACCTGGAGATCGCTCCTACATGCGAATGGTGTCGGTGCGGTTGGGAACCGCACCGACAGGGGCTGACGCGCAGGGCGCGCCCTACAAACTACATTTTGCGGTTCGTGAATTTGCGACCTACCGCCGCCGCTTCCTCACCGCCGGCGGGGAAGGTGACCCCTTCTTTAATCTTGTCAACCACGTTATCCGGATTGACGCCGTCCAGAAAACCGATGTTCGCCGCTTTGCAGGCGGCAAAAACGCGATTTCGGGCGGCTTTGAGTTCGCCCTCTTCCGTATTCTCCGGCGTCCTTACGGTGTCATAGCCGAAGGTCATCCTCATGTCGGATGGTCCCCATTCGGCGAATCCGATGCCCGGAACCTTTGTGCTGGCTTCGACGTTCTCAAGGGCGCGCTTGTTCTCGATCTTGACGCCGAGCAGGAGTTCGCCGTCCGGGTTCAGGGGCCAAACATCAGCCTTGCGCAGATACTCCTGAACGGGCACCCCCCAAATTCGCGCGGCGGAATCTTGGCCTCCGGAACCGCGCCGGCCTTGATCGAGTCCGTCTCCAACGCCAATCGTCTGAAACGGGAAGCGCGACCATTCGACCAACGCTTTCACGGCTTCCGGATTTTCCGCATGGCACAGCAGGATGCCGTGGATGCCGGTGGCGAGTACCTGTTTGATCATCCAAGCGTTGGTGCGGATAACCTGTTCGTCGGTGCCGTCAAACGGCAAGGTGACTATCACCGGCGGCGTCCGATGACCCGTCGGCGTCGGACCGCCATCCACCAAGCCGCGCATAAATTCCGATAGCGCGGTGATGTCGTAAGGACCGTGTTCGATTCCGATAACCAGCCAATCCGCGGTTGTCTGGGCGGATTTCACCCCGCCTTCATAGCTTAGACCGACGCCGCCTGCCCAATAAACGGGTTGACCTTCTTCAAGCAGTTCGATTATTCGGTTAATTCGTTTCATATAATCCTCTCTTTCTGTGTGATGATACCGTTTCCCTATAATTGCCGGGCATTGATTTTGTCAATCGATTTCTTCCGGTGCGGGGCAAGATGCCCCGCCTACCGGGTTTGGTCTAGGGTAATGGTTGGACAAACCATTGGGATCAAGTTAAGAGAATTCACCAATTATTTGTCTAGTTTCCTGTCGTTAACCCCCAATCGGTAGGGACGAACACAAAACTGCGACTCCTTGATTGTGTGAGTCTTTTAGCCCCAGCGGGGCGACAGGTTTGTAGAAACGTGGATACACCAAATTCCAAAGCCCCAGAGGGGCGACAGGTGTAGGCGTTAAATTCGCACATAACCATACGATATTGCCCCAAAAATTACAACAAATGAGTTTGCGCCCTCCTATTCCAAACAGGACCCAATACATTCAATCACTCGATAAATTCAAAATGAGAACTGCTGGTAAGTTGCTATCCATAATAGAGAAACCGGGTTTTTGGTTCACGTTTCCTCTATTAGGTCAAGTTAGCCAGATTCTCGTCAAAATCGTGTTTCCCCGTCGGAAAAAACTCGGTTTCTTTGGCAATTTCGCGTTGGAGTGGCAACTTGGGTCGTGACAATACGCTTTGATTGCGTAGTGTCGGCTTGGACGAACCAAGCGCATGCCCCCATTGGTCAACCCGTTCCGCGAAGGATACGGCTAGATCCTTAGTTCCATCTTCACGGCGGGTACGGATATGGGTTCGGTTTCCTTCTGCCTATTCAACTGTAGGCAATCAAGCGCAAACTCGGGCGCGGCTCCAACTTCCCGGAATCCCAATGCCGCGAATCCCTCGCGCTTTTCGCCATCTTCGCGAGACACGCGGGCGTGAACCGCGCGGGCGCCGCGGCTTTTGCCGTACTCCGTTGCGGCGCGTATCAGGTCGTTCCATGAATTACGATAGCGGTGGTGGACAAAGCCGTCGACAGCATACGAAGCGTCGCCCTCCAACCGCGCGGTTGACATGCCCGCCACTTTGCCATCGCTCGTCGTTGCCGAGAATCGCGCCCCGTTCTCTTCATCTCCGACGTTCGCGCATTTCAGATACAAGCCGCGAAAGGTGCGGTGAAGGCTGTAGCGCGTGGACATCAAACCGGCGTTCGCATCCAAGACTTGCCAATCGTGCGGCGAAACGATGAGGGGGTATGACGGGAGCTGATCGCCGGGGTTGCCGGGCGACACGGTAGCCGGTCCGGCATCTCTGAACCAGTCTGCCAGAAATTCTTCGGCGGACAGTCCGTTAAGCGCTTGCACGAAGGTGAGTGACGCCGGCAGTTTGGAGAATCCGAGCCGACAATACAATCGAAAGGCGATGCGATCGAATGTGCCGAGAAAAATGGCGTCCACTCCCATGGCTTTCATGTCGTCGATGGCGGCGCCCCAGAGTTCGGTGGCGATTCCTCTTCCACGGCATTCGGGCCGCGTGCCGGGGTACGAAAACTCGCTCAGGATGGGCATCCGCCGAGAAATGTAAAATTGGCATGCGGCGATAATCTTGCCGCGCTCTCGCACAATGTAGATGAGTATTCGGTTGTACGATGGCTCAAGACCGAGTAGCTCGCGCCGCCATTCTTCGGTGGTGTGGAGCTCCGGAATCGTCTCCCAGAGTTCGATTAACTCTCGGAGCAGCGATTCCTGAATGGGGGCTTCAAACCTCTCCATGCTTGTTCCTTTGTTGGTGCAAAGTGGAAATGGTGGGGGGTGGTGAAGAAATCTCTATCGCCCCCCACACACCGTAGGTGCGGTTTCCAACCGCACTGGCGTCTACGGAAACCAGCGTCATTTAAGGCATTGAATCGGCGCAACATACGCCTTAAAACGCTTAACTTGATCTTTAGATGGTGGGCAGTGCCCACCCTACAAAGATTCGTAATTCCCGAGTGCCGAATGAGTTCTTGTATGATTATACACTATTTTTGGAATATGGGAAAGTGGTTTGTTTATCGCTAGGTTCCGTTGAGATTTAATCGTAGGGGCGAGGTTCCCTCGCCCCATGTATCGGAAAACGTAACGAATGGGGGTTGGGGAACGTAATGAACGGGTTGGGGCACCCAACCCCTACGAAAGCTTGTGCGTCTGTGTAGCCTTCTTGATTGCCGCGATGAAATGTCAACGGAAAAAACGCCCGATGAATCGGGCAACTACAAACGCCCGATGCGTGTAACCCGTTTCGTTTGATCCTACCATTTCGGCGGACCGGATGGGAAGCCGTAAGATTTGCCGATTTGGCTGCCGGGCGGAAAGCTGCAGGGCCAAGACTGACCGCCCCAAGTGCGGAACTCGTTCGCTTTCCCGCAGAGCCAGTAGAACATGTGGGCGATGTGTTTGCAGACGCCGTGCCCGCCGTAGTCCGCGGTGTGGAAATCGAAGTCCGGCTCATGGATCCAGTCGCGTTTTGGCGGAACGGTCCGCCAATAACTCCATTTCAACAGGTTGCGCATTGCGGTCGCGGTGGATTTGGTTCTGCGGTGCAAGAGGGAATAAATCGTGATGAAGACCGATCCCGCTGGCGCCGTTGTTACCACGCCTCCGTGATGTTCCGCGCCGCGTGGCGCTTCCTGCAAATGCGAGCCCGGCAACACCTCCGTTGGCCCCATCTCCACGGTAGCGTCCTGCGGATAGTAGAAAACTTGGAGGTAGTTGACCTCGGGGCCAAACAGCGAATCGGCGTCGTGATGCCAATCCCCCAGCGGAGCGGGACACTGCACGCGGTGATTGCTCATCAGCACCGGCAGCCCGACATCTCTGCCGAGGATCGATCTCGCCGCGCCCGCCACCTGCGGTTCGAGGAGGACGGCGTCGCGAAACCACTCCTCAAGGATGATGGTACTCGGTCCCTTGGATGGATGTTCGTCGAGATAAGCGAAAGCGCGCCGGTTTATCTCGTCCGGCACGAGACCCTCCAGCATGAGAAAACCATCTCTGCAGAACTTCAAAACTTGGGTATCGGCAAGCGTGGGTTCACAATCAAAGGTTCTATGTTCTTCGTTGTATCGTATCATGGACAGCCTCTCCTGTTTCGGATGTAACTTGGAATTGGAAATCCGGTATGGGCATAATTATCTATCGCCGCCATTAACTAATTATTATACCAGATTTGCGCTCCGAATGTGTACGTGTTAAAATGACCTGAGTTGCTATCTATCTGAGAAGGGGAAAGAAACCGAGTTTTTTCCAATGTCGAAACACGACTTTGATGAAAATCTGTCCCGTATGCGTAAGATTTGGCAAACGCGAAACCAAAAACTCGGTTTCTCTGTTATAGGGAGGATAATGCTATGAACATTGCGGTTACCGGCGGCAGCGGCGCTATCGGCTCTTACGTCTGTGATGAACTCGCCAGAGTTGGGCACAACGTCACGAGTCTCGACCTTGCGCCGCCCAAAGTCGATGTGGGGTTCCGCGAAGTGGATCTCACCAAGCTTGAGGAAACCTTCAAAGCGGTCGACGGCTTTGACCAGATCGTGCATTTGGCGGCGATTCCCGACCCGTACGGCGACGATCCGCCGGAGAGGGTAATCGGCGTGAACACAGTCATCTCCTTTAACGTTTTCGAGGCGGCGCGCCTTAAGGGCATCGGTCGCGTGATATACGGCTGCAGCGAGTCAAGCGCCGGTTTCGGCATTCACAGCGTGGAGTTAGCGCCGGAGTACGTTCCCATTGACGAAGAGCACCCGTTGTGGCCCCATGAGACCTACAGTTTGTCGAAGCACTTCGGCGAGCGGATTGGCGCCAACTATGCCAAGGCGTTCGGTATGGAGGTCGTCTCGCTGCGTTACATGTGGGTCTGGATGAAACGCACCGAAGAGTCCATTAGAAACATCGTTGCCCGCGCTCGCGCCGGCATGAGTCTTGAGGAAATGAAGGGCAAACTCTGGTTCGGCGCTCATATCGCTATCCGCGACGTGGCGCGCGCCTGCGCCGCGGCTGCCGCCTTTGAATTTAAACCTGATTGCGACGCGCCCTTCGAAGCCTTTTTTCTATCGGCGAAGCGCACATTCTACCCCATCCCGACGCTTGATGTCCTGGAATCCATCTACGGAATACTCCCGCCGGTCAAGGATATGGCGTACTTTGAAGCGGATCCCTACGCCGCGGTCTTCGACATCCGCAAAGCCGAGGCGATGCTCGACTGGGAGCCGAAGTTTGATTGGCGCGATTTTGAGGCGTGGGAACTTTGACTTCATCGGAGGAATAATGACGCGTGAGCCATTGGTGTTCTCCTTTCAGTTGATAACGAATCGCCCGCACTTTATGACGAGATGCTGCTCAAGATAGCATGCCTATCCTAAAATTGAGATTTGACGGCTGAGAGAAAGTATGAAATGCGCAGAATCGCCTTATAAGCGTCGTTTCTGTGCATTTGGAAGGTATTCCAACACCAGCAATTCTCATTTTGGAAACCAGAGCCGACAAAGCCTCTTCACCTTTAAGTTCCTCGCTCTTAAAAAGCGTTATGTTGGTTACATGACTTAATAAAATCGCGAAATCTGACGCATTTTAGCCCCAGAGGGGCGGCAGGTTTGTAGAAACGCGGTGACACCATACTCCAAAGCCCCAGAGGATCAAGCGAATGAATAATGAGTGCGATAGAGATCCCACAGGTGTAAGCGTTGAATTAGCACAATACCATACGATATTGCTCCAAAAATGACAACAAATGGGCTCGCGACCTTCTGTTCCAACAGGATTCGATAGATTCAATCACTCGGCAAATTCAAAATGAGAATTGCTGTTCCAACACACTATCAAAGAAGCAAATTCGGGTGCAAAGCTTTAGATATTGAGGCGTTTTTGGAGGGTGTCGCCTAGGTTATTGGTTGTCCTCACTTGTAAAGACAAGTTTCGACGGTTCGCCGAGTTCATAGGGCTTGAAGGGATGTTCAGCAAAAAGCTCATAGGAAAAACCCTCGTACATGCTGTCACTACTACCGCCTGTTGCGCTTCTAGATATAGCTGGCAACTGAATGTCGTATCGCTCCCGTTCGGGTAGGATTTCCACGAAGGGTGCTAGTCCAGAAGGTATAGAAGGATAATCTACAGCCAAAATACTAAATCTTCGCGATCGAAACTGGGTGGGTTGATAAAGTGAGGTTTCAAACCGGAGTAGATGAGTATCTTCATCCATCAAATGCGGGTCGGTTAGTCCGCCTGGACCACTTCCGTGTGCGCCCACTTTCCTAATCCGAACGAGGATGATTCTCTCTTCTGTAAGCGGTTCTTTCCATTGAAAATGGAAGGTGGTCGGAGAGTCTTTTACCAAACGTACTTCGGGTGTTGGCAAACCGCTCTCTGTAACACAGTCGCAGCAGTACCGCTCGCTGCCGCAAGCCAAGGCGAGGAGTGATAGGGAAATCGGGAATAAGGCTTTCATTTGTCTAGACACCCATTGATTGGTTCATTCGCTAAGTATTTGGCACTAGTTGAAACTGAGTTTTTTCCTCAAAACTCGGTTTCTTTCCGGTATCAATGTAATTTTACAGCATCGGCATAAGGACTTGCGTGCTTCTGTAGGGAACAACGATCGTTGTTCCCTACACATGACGTTCAACTAAAGACTGATAATCATAGTCCATCACTTAATCACATAAATCACAGTTCAGACAATGTGAATCACCGCCACCCACCACTTATCACATACACTTAGAAAATGAACCATTGATGGAACTGAGCAGAAAAATTAGTGGTTCAGCGCATGGAATTCGTGCTTAGTCGTTTGACTAGGTACGACAGGAGGATGGAATCACCCCGTAAGCCCCTCAAGGAATCTCCAGACGGTGTAGTCGATGATTCCGAGGATGTCCAAAATAATGATTCCTGCTATAATCCATTTAACGACTTTTCGGAACCACGCGGCGCTGTTGGATAGCACAACGTACAAGAGAAGAAGGTCAACAGCAATTTCCAGCATGGCCCAAAACAACGTGCGTACAGTCATTGGTAAATCTCCTTGATTTTGGAAAAAACACAGAAGTTAAGATTTTTGCGATTTGCAAATGCGCAAATGTCTAATCAACCGAAATTCGATAGGAACGCTTCTTGATTAACTCATGATCCGATTGGCGAGCCGTCTTGAGCGCGTGCTCCGTAACCGGCAGATAGTAATGCGTCTCGGCTTTTAAGGAGATGAATCCTTCCGCGTAAGCGCATCCACCCGCTACGCCGAAGGCGCCGTCGCTGGTTTCGATCCGCTTGCGGGCGTAAGCGCCGCCGTAGCCCTGGCTCACCAAGCAATCCAATGCCGCCAGTTTCTTGTCCGCGACATCCGTGATGTCGATGAATACATCGTTGTAAAACCCGCCCTCCGACCGCCACACGTTGGCGGGTACTGCCGCCGCGCCGGTGCCGAAGAAATAGACCGTTGCCGCGCGGTGAGGCGGGCGCCGATCGCCGGGATCCACGTTAGCCGCGAGCGAAACGGCGTGCATCACGATTTGTCCGGTGATGGCGTGCGAGTTTGTGAGCGCGTCGTTTTCTTTCGGGAAATGCGTCAGAACGACATCGGGACGCATCTCGCGCAACAGTCTCGCCAAGCGTCGGACCATGTCCTCGGTGACGAGCAGTACCGCATCGTCGGTGCCAAAGAAGTAGATGTCCTCCACGCCCAGGATATTGCATGCGGCGCGCACCTCCTCCGCTTTGACATCCGAGCGATCTTCCATCAGTTTCATCAATTCGGTTTCATCCGGCACCTTCTCGCGATGAAACATGGCGTCGCTAATCACGGCGTCGTGCACGCGAGCGCCATGCGTCAACACGACGCAGGCGACGTAATCGCCGCGGCTGGTGTGGTGCGCCATGGTGCCGCCGGATTGATCAAATATGTCTGCGGGATGCGCGCCGATTGAGACGATTCGCAGGGGTTGAGTCATGGTGTTGCTCCGTTGTCGATATGGTAAATCCAAAAATTATTTTTGCCGGCTTCGGATGTTCCATTTCGGTTTGGCGGGTCGCGATCGGGAGATCGCTCCTACAGGGGCGGACGCAGAATTTCTGTTTGTTTGCGTTTAATCTGACGATAAGAAAGCGGTTTCATCGCTGTTGACGCGAACCTCAAATGTTCGGATTTTCGGCATCACAGTGGGGCGCGGCGGTTCGAAATAGAGCTCCAACGCCTCAACGAGATTCTCCATCGCCTCATCTTCGCTTTTGCCTTGGCTTGCAATATCTACCTCCAAGCATTGCGCGACAAACCACTCATCCTCCTGCGAGATGCTTGCCGTAAAGGTTTGCGTTTTCATAATTTGCCTCCTGTATTCAAGGTATACATTTAAGGATTCCGTCTTTGTGACTGTTTAGTTCTGTACAGAACATACGCGACAACCGGAGGTCGCGATCGGGAGATCGCTCCTACCGCATCAAGATTTTGTGAGTCGGGGTTGACCTTCGTTAGCCGCCAACACCACCTCGTCAAATAGTCGGATTAACAACTCCCCTTTGATTTCTGCCGCCTCCGGGCTGTCCCACAGGTTGTCGAACTCGTGCGGATCTTTCTCCAGATCGAAAAGTTCTCCCAACCCGGCGGCGTGATACACGACCAGTTTGTAACGTCCGTCAAAGATCATGTCGGCGTGGCTTCTGCCGGGCATGTCAAGGGCGTCGCGGTATTCGCAACGCACAAAATCGCGGCGCTCCCCCGCCGTTGATTCGCCTGTCAGAATTGGAAGCAACGAGCGTCCTTGCACGTCCTTTGGCACGTCAAGCCCCGCAAGTTCCAGCAAGGTCGGAACAATATCGACCAGTTCCACCAGCGCATCGCTTCGGGCGCCCGCCTGAAACCGGTGCGGGCATGAGATGATGAGCGGCACGTGCGTCAACCCTTCGTAGAAACGACATCCTTTGCGCGTCAAGCCGTGGTCGCCCAACATCTCCCCGTGATCGCTCATGAAGATGACAACCGTGTTCTCCCGCTGCCCGCTCGCTTCCAGCGCGTCAAGCATCCGCCCCACTTGCGCGTCGATTAACTCAATCGAGGCGTAGTACGCCGCCTGCATCTGGCGCGCCGGGTATTCTTCCGGTCGTGTCGCGGTGGATTGGAAGTCGATGTTCCGCAGTCGCGCTTGGTTTGCCAAGTCGCTCTCTCGAAAGTGGGGTCCGGGCAATGCGGCGGGATCGTACTTGTCGAGGTATTCCTGAGGCGCGCTGAAAAACGCTCCCTGCGGGTGCGGGTCAAACGGGTTGACACTCATCAGCCAGGGCCCCTGGCGCGGTTCGGACATGAAGGCGATGGCTTCGTTCGCGCACCAGGTCGTTTGGTGGTATCGGGTCTCAATGCCGGCGCCGACCGACGCATGCGCCTTCGTCTCCCAAGGTCGCGTCGGATAGTAGTCGAACCAGTTCACGCCTTGCGCCTCCAGCCACTGGTGGTAGGCGTGGCGCTGGACTTCCCAGTAGGTCTCCGGACGGGGGTGATGCGACCACCTAAAGACGCGATAGCCATCGTCGGGGCGCGGTTCGACGCGGCTTGTAACCGTGGATAGGTGGAGTTTGCCTGCCATGCCGCAGTCGTATCCGACGTCCGCCAGAGTTCGGGTGACCAACTTGGCGGCATCGGGGAAGTCGACGTTGCTGTTGCTATTGACGCCGACGTGGCTGGGGTATTGACCGGTCAGGAAGGAGGCGCGACTAGGCGTGCAGATCGGCGTCTGGCAGTAGGCTGAAGTGAAGGCGACGCCCTCGGCGACGAGGCTATCAAGCGTCGGTGTATGGATGTGCGAGTTACCGAGCGCGCCGATGGTGTCGTGGCGTTGTTGATCGGTGCATATCCACAAGATGTTTGGCTGTTTCGCTGCCATGGTTGGGTTTATGGTGAATCCGGCACATCAACATCATCGTTTTGAGGTTTGACGCTCATTTGGACATAGACGAAAGCCATTTTATCCGCTTTGCATTCGCGGGTCAATAGGAATCGCGTGATTGTTTGATTCGCTAGGGTTTCGCGATTCGGAGATTCCTCCTACCGCGCGGTCGGGATCGGGAGATGGGATCTCTATCGATCAAGCGAATGAACAATGAGTGCGATAGAAAATCCTACTCGCTATTCATTCCTTTGATCCTACCGTACCACTGATAGGATGCGATGGAGATCGTCTCCCCGAAAATACTGGATATTTGCGTCTTCGGCGGCGCGGCGGGTGGGCGTTGCCGCGCTCAAGATTCGCAATCGGTCTTCGTCCGTCAGGTGCTGTTGGATGTTGGTTACAAATTCCGAGAACGTGTCCTCTATCGTCGCCTCGCTGGTATCCAGCACGAATCGATTCCGGATGAGCGTACTCGCGTATTCCTCCTCAAATCGCCGGAGGACGAAATCAATGTCCTTCTCTTGCAGGGGACCTTTCGGGCGCGGGTTCTCGCGCATTCGTCTCGCGATGACCTCGGGTGACGCTTTGAGCAGGACTAGCACGGTTTCCGGCGCTATCTCCATGATGTGCGCATCAATGGCTCGCGCCATCACCCGCCGGTCCGCATACTCGCCGGGACCGCCGTATCCGTAATATAACGGCGCGTATACCGCCTCCTCGATGTGGAAGCCAACCAGGCCGTGGTCGGGATATTCGTAGAATGATGTGCCGAGATGATATTCAAGCACGTAGCGTTGAAACTGCTCTTTGAGTTTCGGGCTAAGCGTCATCACCTCTTCCTGAATCTCTACGGGGTATTGCGAGTTAATCGGCGGGCGTTCACCCGACGGCAGCGTGAAGTGATCATGGAAAAATGGGCGGTGCGAGCCGGTGACGCGTTGCAGCCACGCGCTAATTAACAGTTGCAGCGTCGTTTTTCCGGAATACTCGCAGCCTGCGAGAATAAGTTTCATATAGCGTTCCTTTGTGTTTTGGGTTCTTGAGACTAATTCCGATTCCAAAAGTTACAAGAACTGGCAGCTTGTAGTTGCTCAATTCATTGAGCGCCTCCGATTGATTGTAACATTTAGATTTCTAATCGGTATAAGACCAAGATAGCCTGCAAAAGAAACCGAGTTTTGAGGAAAAAACTCGGTTTCTAGGCATCATCTTCGTGCTTCCTCTTGCGATGAAATTATCCAGTTAGGACTTACGCACTTCTGTAGGGAACAACGATCGTTGTTCCCTACGGTCTCATTGATGGGACCTCTGCTGTAGTTGCCCGATTTATCGGGCGTTGAGGTGCGTGCGGTTCGGCTATAAATCGCCGAACTACAAGGCTTTAAATGTTCAACTGCGCAAGTCCTGCCAGTTTCAACACATTTGCGAAAATCTTGTCGGACTATTGCACGCGGTCCCAACGGCTCGGATTCATGCCCGGCGCTTCGCTAGCCATGTTGGGCGGTTTGTTTCCGCCGTGGTAATGCCAGTGTCGCGTGTTGCAGTCTCCGTACAAGGGGCGCAGGTGGTCGGGCAATTGCGCCACCTCCGACTCATCCCACGTGGAGACCTCTTTGATGGGGCCCGCCCACGCCGGGCGGTAGGCTATCGCCAACATCCTGCGCGCCCAGTCGCCGGTGTTGGGGAAATTGCCGTGGAAGACCTTGTGGTTGATTAGTACGGCGGAGCCTGCCTTCGCCGGAACCATTACCTCTTCGGGATGGGACTCGTAACGCTTGTACGGGTTGCCATCCGCGTGCATGGAGAGATGTGATCGAGGGATTACCCGGAACGGCGAGACTTCCGTGGTGAGATCGTCCAAGTAGTACAACACCCGTACCATGGTGGGAACGCTGCCCTCATAGCCGAATATCTCGGATCCGTATGGCTGTCCGTCCGTATGCAGACTGATCCCCGGGTGACCCGGTTCGGAACGCGCGAATCCGAAGGACATCACGAGAACCTCGTCGCCGAAGAGTTCTCGCAAAAAGGCGAGGGTCGGGGGATGCGCCGCCAACTCGGTGATTTCGCCGCCGATAAATTGAATGCCGGGGCAGCCCTGCTGGTGGACGCTGTAATCGACGGGACGCGTTTTCAATTTCGCGGTTTCCGTCCTCAACCGGTCAACATGGTCGGGCGTTAGCAGATCCGGTATTAGGAGGTAGCCTTCGACCTCGATTTGGTGGATACGCTCGCCGAGGGTCAATGCGGACCAGTCACGGTCATCAATGCGTGGAGTGTGCATGTCATTAGCTCCTGTTAGAACATTTCTGTCTGAATCGTATTAGAACTTCCGCAATTCAGATTTTAGGAACGCGGATCCGCGTTCCCTCCTCGTCTGGTTCGTAGAAAGGAACCAAAAGGTTAAGTTTTGTGTATAAATGACGCGATTCGGTAAAAGCTGAAATCGGTTATCAATCAATAGGCAACCTGAAGAAATCTTCGTTCTGTTGCAAGGCTTGGTGAGTCATCATGCGCAGGCGATCGGATTGCGAGAGTAGCGGATCCATCCGGGCGACAAATTCCGCGAGCGTCTGCTCAACCGTTGCCGTGGTCGTGTCAAGCATAAACTTCCCTTCCAGCAGCGATTGCCCGTATTCCTCCTCGAATCGCTGAAGAACATGTTCAATGTCCTGTTCTTGAAGGACGGCGTGTTTGTGCGGGGTTTCGCGCATCCGTTTTGCAATCACTTCAGGCGAAGCCTTGAGCAAGATGAGTACGGTATCGGGCGCAATCTCCAAAATCCGCTGTTCCATTGCCCGCGCCGCCGCCGAAAAGTCCTCCGAATCGCCGTAGCTGTAATACATCGGCGCGTAAACCGCCTCCTCAATGTGAAATCCGACTAGCATGTGGTCGGGAGGGCTGTAAAATGTCGGAAGAAGATGGTACTCGCGGCAGTAACGCTGAAACATCGCTTGAAGTTCCGGTGACATCTTCAGAAACTCTTCCTGCTCGGCTTCCGGCAGTTCGGAAGGCGGAATGGTGAAATGATCGTGAAAAGTTCGACCGCTACCCGTTGTCTCTATAAGCCATTTGGTGATTTCGTTAGCCAGTGTTGTTTTGCCGACGTATTCGGCGCCTATCATAATTAGTCTCATTCGTTGTCCTCTGTGCGGAATTGATTTGCCATAACTTGTCGTTGGGATTGTGAAGATTTAAGCAGTGTCGCGGTTCGGAGATCGCTCTTACGTCACATGATACCATATCTTCTTGGCGAGTCAACCATTTAGTGCGTTATTTCATAAACGGATCTCGCTTTTGGGGCGTTTTGGCAGTTGTCTGAACTGTGATTATCGGGATTATGATGATTGCCCGTGAAGAGTGGATTAATTCGAAAACTTGAAGCCGCTCTGATTCCGGGAAGAAACCGAGTTTTTTCTTCAAAACTCGGTTTCTGCGTCTCTAGGCAAAGATATCAAATTGGGTTCTTTGAGAGAATATAACCGTCGTATTCGTTGATGGATAATGGCAGGTGGGCAGTGCCCATCCTACAATCCGTTCACTGTTCCACAACCTGTTGACTCTGGGCAATCTGCCGCTTCCATTGCCTGTATGTCAATGCTTCGCCTATTATATCGGAGCAGGCATCCGAACACAGCCACAACACGGCTTGCGCCACCTCTTCGGGTGGACGTCCAAAGTCCTTGCCGTTTACGCGTTCCTGCATCGGGGTGCAAACCGCATCCGGACACACCGCGTTGATCCGAATTCCCCGATGCGCGTATTCGGATGCGGCGGCTTTCGTTACTCCGATGACCCCATGCTTGCTCGCAATGTAGGCGGGCAAGTTTTGCCCGCCTTTTAATCCGAAAACGGATGAGGTATTGACAATGGCGCCTCCGTGCATCTTGGGGATTTCGTACTTCATACACAACCAAACCCCTTTGAGGTTCGTGTTAATGACGCTTTCCCAGTTTTCTTCGGTGCACTCGGCAGTCGGCGTCAGGTCTCCCAAGATCCCGGCGTTATTATGCGCGTAGTCCAGCCTGCCATAGGTTCCGAGTATCGAGTCAATCATCGCCTCGACTTCACTTGCCTTGGACACATCCGCTTCGATGAAAATAGCGGTACCCTCGGATTCTCTGATGATAGACTCTGTTTCCTTGCCTCCTTCGACAGCCAGGTCGGCAACCGCGACCGCTGCGCCTTCTTTGGCGAATGCGAGCGCCGAAGCCCTGCCAATACCTGAACCTCCTCCAGTTACGAGAACTACACGGTTCTTGAATTGTCCGGTCACATAAAGATTCTCTAAATCCAATCTGATTTCCCTTACATAAATGCTTGATGTACCTGAGGGAGAGGTGCGTTGTATTTACTCAGGGGTTGTTCAGTACTGTTCCAAGCGTGTGCTAACCGGGTTTTGGAGACTCATTGCCTCGTCTCGATGACACCCGTGTTAGGAGACAAGTCCCAGATCAGAATGGCGCCATCCCAACTCCCACTTGCGAGCATGGATCCGTCTGAGCTGAACGCGATGCTACTGACCATCCCAGTATGTCCTGTCAATGTGCGCCTGTGTTCGCCGCTGACAGCATCCCACAAACGGATGCAATCGTGAGCATCCCCACTGGCGAGCGTGCTTCCGTCTGGACTGAAGGCGACGCTACTGACCATCCCAGTATGCCCTGTCAGTGTGCGCTTGTGGAAGTAGAAGCCGGCAACAGTGGTACCCCACAGACGGACAGTGTTGTCCCAACTCCCACTGGCAAGTGTGCGCCCGTCGGGGCTGAAGGCGACGCTACTGACCGGATAGATATGCCCTGCCAGCCTCTGCTTGTGTTCGCCGTTGACGACATCCCACATACGGACGGTACTGTCCCCACTCCCACTTGCGAACGTGGAACCGTCGGGACTGAAGGCAATGCTACTGACCCAATCCTTATGCCCTTCCAGTGTGCGCACCGGTTCTCCACTAGCGACCTCCCACAGACGGATAGTATTGTCCTGACTCGCACTGGCGAGCGTACCGCCGTCTGGACTGAAGGCGACGCAAGTGACCTGGCCCGTATGCCCTGTCAGCGTGCGCACGTGTTTGCCACTGGCGGCCTCCCACAGACGGATAGTAGTGTCCAAACCCTCACGGCCACCTCCACTGGCGAGCGTGGACCCGTCCGGACTGAAGATGACACTAGTAATCCCAAACCAATTCCCTTCCATCGTACGCTTGTGTTCTCTGCTGACAACATCCCACAAGCGGATGTCACCGTCCTCGCTCCCACTTGCGAGCGTACCGCCGTCGGGACTGAAGACAACGCTATTGACCCAATACGTATGCCCTTTCAATGTTAGCTTTGTTTCACCGCTGATAGTATCCCGCAGGTGGATGCTATCGTTAAAACTCCCACTTACGAGCGTACTCCCGTCTGGGCTAAAGGCGATACAACGGACTCCAAACGTATGCCCTTCCAGTTTCTGTAAGTATTCGCCTCTGACGGGATCCCACAAGCAGATGCTACTGTCCCCACTTCCACTTGCAAGCGTGGAACCGTCGGGACTGAAGGCGACGCTATTGACCGACCACGTATGCTCGGTCAGGCTGTGCACCTGTACGCCGTTGACGGCATCCCATAGATGAATAGTATGGTCCTTACTTCCACTTGCAAGTGTGCTGCCGTCCGGACTGAAGGCGACACTATTGACCCAATCCGTGTGTCCTGTCAGGCAGTGCACCTGTACGCCGCTGATGGCATCCCACAGACGAATGGTCTTGTCCCAACCCCCGCTGGCAAGCGTGCTGCCATCCGGACTGAAGGCGACGCTCGTGACCGAATCCGTATGCCCCGTCAGGCTGCGCTTGTGTAGGCCGCTGACGGCATCCCACAGACGGATGGTCTTGTCCAACAAACCTCCACTACTAGCGAGTATGCTCCCGTCCGGACTGAAGGCGATGCTATTGACTCCACTTATATGTCCTGTCAGAGTGTGTAATTGTTCGCCGCTGGCGGCATCCCACAGACGGATGGTCTTGTCCCGACTCGCACTAGCGAGCGTGCCTCCGTCTGGACTGAAGGCGACGCTATTGACCGGATCCGTATGCCCGGTGAGAAGAGTGTATTCCACGCCGCTGTGCACGTCATAAATCCAAATACCGATGCTACTGGCAACTGCGAGACGGGTGCCATCGGGGGAATAGGCAATCTCAGATATCTCACCTTTGCCGAGGCGTGCTTTGGTGCCTTCTGGCAAACTCCAGTGTATGTAATCTTGGGCGAAAGTGCTCTGTAGAAACAGGACAGAAAAGAACAACAAGCTTAATTTGAAAAACAAGATTCTTCTCACCCGGTTATTCTCCTTTATGCACATTTTTGGGTCGCCAATAAGCGAGGTGCTCAATGGTCGACAAAGTGACAAAACCTTCGTTAATTTCTACAGACTGTGTCATTCGTTTTGACAACGATTTACTTTCTCTTGTGATGCTACGACCTAGCAACCCGAGTTTCGTTATTGAGCAGTTCTGCCACCATCCGCAACCAGCGTGTGACCGGTGACAAACGAAGCGGCATCCGAGCATAGCCATACGACCGCCTCGGCGACCTCCTCCGAGGTACAGAATCTCCCCATCGGATGAAGCCCGTCGTCCGGTTTCTCCGCCGTCCAAACCTTATCGCCGCGCACTGTGGGCCTATTGACGCTGCCGGGACACACTGCGTTAACTCGGATGCCCTGTCGAGCGTATTCCAACGCGGCGGATTTGGTCAATCCAACGACTGCGTGCTTGCTGGCGGCGTATACGGACATATCCGCCAAGCCGACCAAGCCGGCGATGGACGACATGTTGACGATTGCCCCGCCTCCTTGCTTGAGCATCTGCGGGAGTTCGTACTTCATGCAGAGCCATACGCCCTTGAGATTGACGCGCATGACCGCATCCCATGTCTTTTCGGTATACCTGTGCGTTGATGAATTGATTCCTCGAAAAATGCCGGCGTTATTGACCGCGCAATCCAAGCGTCCATAAGCATTGACGGCGGCGCGTACCATCTTTTTGGCGTCGTCGGCGTCGGACACATCCGCTTGAATGAAGATGCCTTCGCCGCCGGCAGATTCTATCATTCGCAATGTCCTCTCGCCGGCTTTCCGATTAATATCGGCAATAGCGACCTTGGCGCCTTCTCGAATCAGCGCCAACGCCGCGGCTCTGCCGATTCCGGCTCCTCCGCCGGTGACCAGCGCCACCCGATCATCCAAAATGTTCCCCACTCTAACTCCGTGATTTCTTCGATTATGCTTGGCTTTGTATTTTACACGAGATGAGGCGCGGCGTCAATCGGGCATTGAAGAAAAGCGGAGGAGATTTTGGCTCCCCCCATACCGTAGGCGCGGTTTCCAACCGCGCCTACGGGCAATGCATGTCGCGATCAGGAGATCGCTCCTACAGAGGCGCGCGTTGCGATAAGGAATGGTGGACGGTGCCCACCCGACAGCCTATAACGGATCGACCCACACCGGGCTTGACCACGCCATGTTGCCGTCTTGTTGGGTTACCCGCAGGTAGTAATAGTCGTTTGGACAGACTTCCGCTTTATCGACATACTCGAATTCGGTTTCTAAATCGCTTTGGGCTGTGCCGTAAACGGCATCATTATTCTTGATAATCTCGACGTGGACGAAGGGAGCGGTGCCCGCGGCGCGCCCCTTGATGATTCGCGGCTCGCGGAGATGCAGTTCCGATCCCATCGGCTGATTGTTGACATGAAAGTCTAGGAAGATGCGATCGGTCGCGGCGTAACAGCGGCGGGCTAGCAGAGCGTCGAAAACCGCTTCCCGCGTGTTCTCCGCGGCATACACCGCCGTCAGTCCGTAGATGCCCGCCCGATAACCGGGCATGCCTTTGGATACGCCTTGCCGGCGCCCCGGCATGGAGATGTGTGAGTCGGAGCAGCCGACGAATCCGAAGCGCAACCCGTCGGCAAGCGCCGCTTGGACGCTATTGCCGTCGTCCAATGGGCCACGAGCGCCGGGGCTGTCGACAGCCTCACTGCTATGAAACGGCGAATAAATCTCAACCAAGCGTTCCAACCGACCGGAGCGGTCCAACTGTTGCCAGCGGTCTCCCGGCGGCGGCATGTCGTGGCGAATGATCATCGCCTCTTCGTCCTTGATTAGATTGATCAAATCTTGCGGGTTATGGCTGGCGGCCTCGATTCCCGGATAATAGCCGCCGACTGCATTTTTGAAAAGGACGCAAATCGACTGTTGCAATTCCCCAGCCCACTCGTACCCCAAGAAGGTTGTGAATCTGCCGGGCTCATTTGCGTTTGCAGCCGATTCCATCATCTCCCGCCACACCGCATGGCTGAAGGTGTCGTGATCGGTGAGCGCGCAAAAATCGAGATAACCGACATCCCGACCGTACCCGTAGAAAAATTCGGGAGAGTGGGTGCCATCGGTACAGTAGGAGTGTCCGTGGATATCACCCCAAAGAAGCTGGTAGTTGTTCTCCAGCGAATCGCAGACCACCGGAGGACTTACACCGCGTAGCGCCGTGTTCGCCGCGTCAACCGATTCAACCTCGATGCGATGCGTTCCCACCTCATGAAAAATGACGCCATTCTGCCAGCGCTTTGAACCGATGTCTTTGGGTTCCAAGCTAAACTCGGTTCGCGTAGTATGGTTTGCTCCGTTCTCGGTAGGGCGAAAGGTTCCTCGGAAATCTTCCACGTGGTTTCCGAATCGGTCGGTCACCACAATCTGCAGGTCGGCGGGCGTCCCCGGCTGCGCGCCTGACGTTGTCCGAACCAAGACGCGGCTGGGCGGGGCGGTGGTGACCCGTATATGGGGCATCAGGTCTTGGCGCACGAAGTTGCCATCGCCTTGACGATCCAGATCACAGACCAATTGCCAGTCGCCGTAGGTTGGGTGGTGCGCGACTTCAATACCGGGGCTGCCGGCGCGCTTATCGCCAATCCTAACGACAAGAGTCTCCCCGGCGGTCAGCCCGCCTTCGCAGGTTATCGTGAAGAAACAACGCCCGGGCGCCAATTTGATTGACACAGGTTGACCAGAACCCGTCTCGGCAGTCACGTATCCCGCTGCTTGGGGATTGTCCGTCTGAAAGTGGTGACGGGCGAAGAATACGAATCCCTTTGCAGGCAGCCCGTAGTTTGGTGGATCTCGGTAGTACGGTGATTCGGTGAAGTGGAAGCGGATGCAACCGTTCGGAAGAATGTCTTCCGCGACGCTGACGACAAGGGTACAAGTCACCAGCTCGCCGCAAACGAGCGGCTCCGCAGGTTTGGCTCGACAGGAAACGATCTGTTTTTCGTTAATCAATGGAGTTTCCAAATAGATAGTCAGTACATTTGTAGGGTGGCACTGCCCACCATTTCTTAGAGCAATGAATTGATGCCGGGAAGAAACCGAGTCTTGGGGAAAAAACATCGGTTTCGAGGATTCACGCAGTACATTTGTAGGGTGGGCGCTGCCCACCATTTCTTAGAGCAATGAATTGATGCCGGGAAGAAACCGAGTCTTGAGGAAAAAACTCGGTTTCAAGGATTCACGCAGTACATTTGTAGGGTGGGCACTGCCCACCATTTCTTAGAGCAATGAATTGATGCCGGGAAGAAACCGAGTTTTGAGGAAAAAAACTTGGTTTCAAGGATTCACGCAGTACATTTGTAGGGTGGGCACTGCCCACCATTTCTTAGAGCAATGAATTGATGCCGGGAAGAAACCGAGTCTTGAGGAAAAAACTCGGTTTCAAGGATTCACGCAGTACATTTGTAGGGTGGGCACTGCCCACCATTTCTTAGAGCAATGAATTGATGCCGGGAAGAAACCGAGTTTTGGGGAAAAAACATCGGTTTCGAGGATTCACGCAGGCGTCCTTTGGCGCAGAACCTCGTACAATAGCACGCCCGCCGCCACCGACACGTTCAGAGATGGCAAATGCCCGAACATCGGCAGGTGGACCAGCGAATCGCATTTTTCTCTTACGAGCCGACGCAGCCCTTCTGCCTCATTCCCCAACACCAAACACAACGGCGCTGTAAAATCCGCCTCGGTGTAGATTAGCGGCGCTTCCTGGTCGGCTCCGATTACCCAGATATCGGAGGCTTTTATGCGTTCGATGGTTCGCGCCAGATTCGTGACTTGAGCGACCGGAATGTATTCGGCGCTGCCCGCCGACGCTTTGTGGACTGTTGTCGTCACCCCCGCCGCTCTATTCTTTGGAATCACAATCCCATCTACCCCCACGGCGTCGGCTGTTCGCATGACAGCGCCGAGGTTGCGCGGATCCTGAACCCCATCCAACATTACAATCAGCGGCGGGCGCTCTCGTTGCTCCGCTTGGATTTGCCCAAGCAGCGCTCCGATTTCCAGATATTTTTTGGGGCTGGCAAGGGCAATAACGCCCTGGTGGGGGATGGTCGGCTCCAGTCTGTCGAGTTCACTGCGCGGAACAAACTCGCAGCGGATTCCCTTCTTCTTGGCGAGCGAGATGATTTGACGAAGCCGCGGATGGTCGCGCCGTTGCGCGATTTGGATTTGCTCTATCTCGCGATCGCCCCCGCGTAGAAGTTCCAACACGGAATTTCGTCCGACGATGGGATGGGGGTTTGAGGTTGTATGGCGATTATCCACTTGACAAGCGGGCTCGTTTCTCTTAAGCGACCAAGAAGGTTAGGATTGGAAGGATGGAAGACTGGAAGAACGCCTATCATTCCTCCACACTCCTTTGAGCCGCATATATGGAAGTTGTACTTTACGCGGCTGGGGATCGGGTGTTTTCAAGCGTCTAGTGGCAGGCGCGGTTTCCGACCCCACCGATACCAAAAACTGGGGGTATATGGTATACTGCGCGCTGTCAGAAATTGCGTCTTCTGTAGGAGCGATCTCCCGATCGCGACATGCGTCCCCCGTAGGTGCGGTTTCCAACCGCACCTATCGCCAGACGCTTGAAAACACGCAATTTCACCCAACACAAAGTATAAGTGTCGGGTGCGGCGGTTAACATTGTCTGAACCGTGATTTATGGGATTAAAGTCCGTAGGGAACAACGATCGTTGTTCCCTACAGAAGCGCGTACGTCGTTATGCCGATACTGTAAAACTACATTGATACGGGAAAGAAACCGAGTTTTGAGGAAAAAACTCGGTTTCAATGAACACCGAATAAGGAGAATTGCATTGGAAGACTGGAAGCCCCCTTTCCATTCCTTGTCGTCGCTGAAACGACCTCACCCTGTAACCGCCCCTTCGGAAGCCGAAGAAACGCTTTTGGCGTACTTTGCGAACACCCCGCGGGTGTAGCGCGATGTCGGCGCCGTCCATGCGTCGAGCCGCGCACGCAACTCATCCTCCGACAGTTCGACATCGATTCGCCGATTTTCCACGTCAATCACGACGATATCGCCATCTTGCAGCGCCGCAATCGGTCCGCCGCGCGCCGCTTCGGGAGCGACGTGGCCCACCATAAAGCCGCGTGTGGCGCCCGAGAATCTTCCGTCGGTCAAAAGCGCCACCGACTCGCCCAGCCCGGCGCCGACAATCGCGGCGGTGACGCCAAGCATTTCACGCATCCCGGGTCCGCCGGCCGGTCCCTCGTAGCGGATAGCCACGACATCGCCGGAGTTGATTTTTCCGCCCTTGATCGCCGCAAACGTATCCTCCTCGCGCTCAAACACGCGCACAGGTCCTCGGTGGACTGTTCTTTTGCTGGCGGCGACCTTTATGACGCAACCGTCCGGCGCCAAATTGCCGCGCAGGATGACAAGCCCGCCCGTTGGCTTGATGGGCTCCGATATCGGATACACCACCTCTTGCCCGTCCGTTTCCAATGCTCGTGAAGCCTCTTCGCCGATGGTGTCTCCCGTGACCGTCAGTTCATCGGCGTGCAGAAGTCCCGCCTCTTGCAGCCTCCGAGCTACCAAAGGAATGCCTCCGGCGACATGCAGATCAGCGGCGACGAAACGCCCTCCGGGCTTGAGATCGACATACGTCGGCGTGCGAGCGTTGATATCTTGGAAATCGTCAATCTCGAATGGGATGTCCGCTTCGTTCGCTATCGCGAGCAGGTGAAGCACGCCGTTGGTCGAGCCGCCGGTTGTCGCCACGGAAGCGACTGCGTTCTCAAGCGATTTTCGCGTGATGATTTGGCTTGGTCGGCGATCGTGTTCCAGCATATCCATGACAAGTTTCCCTGCCTCGAAAGCGACTTGATCTTTGTCCGGGTGCACCGCCGGAACGCTCCCGCTCCCCATCGGCGCAATGCCGAGCACTTCGATTGCCGTCGCCATGGTGTTGGCGGTGAATTGCCCGCCGCAGGCTCCCGGACCCGGGCAGCCTTTACTGACGAGTTCGTCAAGTTCTTCAACCGTTATCGTGCCGTTGGCGTGTTTGCCCACCGCCTCGAACACGTCCTGGATAGTGACATCCTGCCCCTGAAACCTGCCGGGCATGATGGAACCGCCGTAGATCGCGAGCGACGGGATATCGAGACGTACCAGCGCCATGACGGTGCCGGGTACGGTTTTGTCGCACGCGGAGAGGGCGACAACGCCGTCGAACATATTCCCGCGAGTCACCAATTCGATAGAATCCGCGACAATCTCGCGGCTGATCAGCGACGCCTTCATCCCTTCGCTGCCCATCGTGATGCCGTCCGAGATGCTGACGGTGTTAAACTCCAGCGGTGTTCCGCCCGCGGCTCGAACCCCCTCTTTAACCTTTGCCGCGAGCCGTCGGAGGTGAAAATTGCACGGACCAATTTCAATCCAGGTATTGGCAATGCCGATGATTGGTCGGTCCAGATCCTCCGGCGACAGTCCGCCGTCTCCGAACATCAGCATTGCCCGTGCCGCCGCTCTGTCCGGCCCGTCGGTAATTGCATAACTGTGACGTTTGAGTTTACTTGACATGATGTTTATTTATCCTTGTTGGTGGAGCAGTTTAATGCGGATTCAACCGCACGACAATTTTCTCTGCCATCCCCCTTGCGCTATTCGTCCAAAAATAGTATAATCCAAATACTTTCAGCAGCCAATCCATCCTCGGAGGCACTCACAATGAATCTGGAAAAGATTGCGGAAATAGTTCTAACGCCGGGCGTACTCCTCATTATCTTCTTCATGTTTAATAAACGAATTGATGATTTGGCTCGGTCTATTAACGGCGTTGACGCGAGACTCAAGGAACTAAATAGCAACTTTATTAAGCACTTGGAAACTCACGCTACGCAAGACAACACGCAATAAACGCATTGAATATGCGCGGCAAATATAGGAAATGGCACAAACTGCCAACCTTCGTATTGCGTTCCGTGTGTCAACTCCGCATGGCATAGACATAACCACGCCGAGCGATAGTTAACCTTGCTCTCTCCGCGTCTGCAACATTCCCTATACTTAACCCGAGTCGCCACCTACCGGAAATTGTGCGCTTCCCGTTTTTTTCGGGTATTGCGATTCTGACCGTTATGCCGCCCGCGGGTCGGGCTAGAAGCCCGACCTACGCGAATGGATAGCAACCCGATTAACTCATCCCCAACAAACCGCCAATTACATCACCGTATTTGGCAATCAGCCCGGCAAATACGACGGAGACCATGGACATCAGTTTAATCAGGATATTGAGCGAGGGACCGGAGGTGTCTTTGAACGGATCACCGACGGTGTCGCCTACCACGGTGGCTTTATGGTTTTCGGAGCCTTTGCCTCCATGTTCGCCCTGCTCAATGTACTTCTTGGCGTTGTCCCAAGCGCCGCCGGCGTTCGCCATCATCACGGCGAGCACAAATCCGGTCGCCAGCCCGCCGGCAAGCAGACCGAGAACTCCCGCAACGTTGAAGACAAGCCCCACCGCCACAGGCACAATAATCGCGATGAGTGACGGGAAGATCATCTCTTTCTGCGCGCCAGTGGTTGAGATCGCCACACAAGTGGCGTAATCGGGCTTAACCTCGCCTTTCATGATGCCGGGATTTTCACGGAATTGCCGGCGCACCTCCTGCACCATCGCGCCCGCGGCGCGCCCCACGGCTTTCATGGTCAACGCGCAGAAGAAGAACGCCATAACCGCCCCGATAAACAAGCCTATCAAGACCTGCGGGTTCATCAGGGTCACGTCGTAGTACGCCATGAACTGGGAGATACTCACCTTGAAGGTATCTACCATACCCTCGCCGGGGATATCGAGTTGCGTTTTGCCCGCGAGGTGAACCAATCCGTACCGTACCTCCTCCAGATAGGCGGCGAGGAGCGCGAGCGCGGTCAAGGCGGCGGAACCGATGGCGAACCCCTTTCCGGTCGCGGCGGTCGTGTTTCCGAGCGAATCCAACTGATCCGTCCGTTGGCGAACGCCCGGATCGAGTTCAGCCATCTCGGCGTTGCCCCCGGCGTTGTCGGCAATGGGGCCATACGCGTCGGTGGCAAGCGTAATACCGAGCGTCGCGAGCATACCAACCGCGGCAATGCCAACGCCGTACAATCCCATTAGGGTATCATCGGCGCCGCCCGGCAGATAGAAACTGACAGCGACAGCGGCAATGATTGTTATCACGGGAATGGCGGTAGACTGCATGCCTACGGCGATTCCCTCAATGATCACCGTCGCCGGACCGGTTTCCGCTTGCCTGGCAATCGCTTGCGTTGGACTGTAGTCGTGGGATGTAAAGACTTCGGTGACCTTGCCGATAATCAATCCCGCTGACAAACCGGCTACAATGGCGCCCCAGATCTGCCATTTGTTCGGCAGGTCAAGGTACATCAGCACCGGAATCGCCAGTATCGCAATCCCGACCGCGCTGCCGTTGATGCCCAGATTGAGCGATCCCATCAACTGCTTCATGCTCGCGCCCTCTTTGGTGCGCACCATGTAGATTCCGAGCACGGACAGAATCACGCCGATGCCCGCCAGTATCATCGGCGCCGATAGGTACTTCAATTGAAGAGCGATGTTATCGTGATCCTTGGCGGCTATGGCGGCGACGCCGAGCGCCGCTGTTGCCAAGATTGAGCCGGCATAGGACTCGTAGAGATCAGCGCCCATGCCTGCCACATCACCGACATTGTCGCCGACGTTGTCCGCGATGACCGCGGGGTTGCGCGGATCGTCTTCGGGAATGCCCGCTTCCACCTTTCCGACCAAATCCGCGCCCACATCGGCCGCTTTGGTATAGATGCCGCCGCCCACACGAGCGAAGAGCGCTTGCGTGGATGCCCCCATGCCGAAACTCAGCATAATCACGGTGATTTGGGGGAGCGGGTTACTGCCTAAGAAACCCGGGAAAATCTTCGGGAACAGGTAGTAGAGGATCAGGAACCACCCCGCGATGTCCAGCAGCGCAAAACCGACGACGACCAATCCCATGACGGCGCCGGCGCGGAAGGAGACTCGCAACCCGGCGTTAAGGCCATCCATTGCGGCGCTGGTTGTTCGTGCGGAGGCGTTGGTGGCGGTCTTCATTCCCAGAAAGCCGCAAAGCCCCGAGAAGAATCCTCCCGTCAGGAACGCGAACGGGACGACCTTGTTTTGAGCGTTCAACCCGAACGCCATGATGAGGAAAATGACGCACAGCACGACAAAGACGATTGTCACGACTTTATACTGCTGTCGCAGATAAGCCATCGCGCCGTCGCGTACCGACTGAGCGATCTCGCGCATGACATCCGTTCCCTCGCTCTGCTTCATGACGGACTTGTAAAACGCGAAGGCAAACACCAATGCGATGATCGAACCGATTAGCGTAAGCCACCAGGCGGTTGGCACCGGAGGCAACATTCCGTCCCCTTCGGCGAGGGCAAAATTGGTTGCGATCATGCTGGACAATAAGACAAGAAATATCAGGCTCCGCCGGAACGTCCGACGGCGCCTTTTGCTTTGAGAATTTTCTGACATTACAACTCCTTTTCTAAAGTGTGCTATAAACGACTCTCAACGGGCGACAGAGCGCCCTACCAAAGTAACAATTTCTAGATTCATTAGGACTCACCTTGCAATTAGAGTCCACTACCGTACCGTATGCGGGGCATCTTGCCCCGCCGCGAATGTGCGACGCGCCCCGGGATTTTCACCGAAACCGAGTTTTTTCCTCAAAACTCGGTTTCTTATCTCTGCCCCCTCGCAACAATTTATCGCGATTCGGATTCTAGATTCTTTTAGGACTCACGCTGCATTTAGAGTCCACTACCGTACCGTATGCGGGGCATCTTGCCCCGCCGCGAATGTGCGACGCGCCCCGGAATTTGTGCCGAAACCGAGTTTTTTCCTCAAAACTCGGTTTCTTATCTCTGCCCCCTCGCAACAATTTATCGCGATTCGGAGATCGCTCCTACAGTTAACCCCAACGCCTGCATCGCCTCGCCGACAAGTATCATCGATCCCGTAATACAGATTAGGTCACGTGGACGCGCAACCGATTTCGCCTCCGCAATCGCATCTCCTACCGATGGATTGGTGCGGAGATCGCTTCCAATATCCGACCACGCTCGGACGATTTCGTCGGCGCCAAACCCGCGAGGGTTGTCCCGCATCTCGGTCGCGATGATCGTGTCCGCCATAAGACACAAGCGCTCCCCGATCCCTCGCAGATCCTTATCCCTCATGAATCCGACGATGAGGATTAACTTATCGTAGCGTAATACCTCTTTGATTGTGTCACATAGCGCCTGCACCGACGCCGGCGAATGCGCGCCGTCAAGCAGGATAAACGGATCACGTCCAACTAACTGCAAACGTCCGGGCAAACGCACGTCTTTCAACCCGCCGTACACGCTTGCTGTCGAGATTTCATATCCTAACGCTCTAACCCTGTCGATACAGGTGATAGCAGTTGCCGCGTTGACCGCTTGATGTCCTCCCAACAGTGACAAGTAGAGGCCTGAGTAAGATTCACTCGGGGTGCGGACATCAAATGTCTGTCCGTTTTGGTCGCAGACACTGTGTTGCCATTTCAGGTCCCGTCCAACCAGAGAAATCGGCGCGTTCCTGTCCGCGGCGACAATTTCAAAAACCGATAGCGCCTCCGCTGACTGCGGCGCGAGAACAACCGGGCGGTTCGGCTTGATAATCTCCGCTTTTTCTTTCGCGATGGCTTCGTGCGTATTCCCCAGTATCGTCGTATGCTCCAAACTGATTGGCGTGATGACGCTCAGAAGCGGGTTAACGATATTGGTCGCGTCCAAGCGCCCGCCGAGCCCTACCTCGACAACCGCAAAATCTACCCCTTCGTCGGCAAAATAGGTAAAGGCGAGCGCGGTGTATATTTCAAAAAAAGAGACATCCCCGATTCCGCCCATCCTCGACACCGCCTCTATCTCCGGCTTGAGGCGAGTTACGCAATCCGCAAACGCCCCGGTCGAGATAAGACGCGAATCGATACGGCAGCGTTCACGCGGCGTTATAAGATGGGGCGAGATAAACAGCCCCGTCTTGAAACCGGCATGGGTGAGTATCGACGCGATAAAAGTCGCCGTAGATCCTTTGCCCTTGCTGCCAGCGACATGAATCACCTTCAGATTTCGGTGTGGATTCCCGAGTCGATTTAAGAGGCGGGAGATGCGATCGAGGTTATGAAGGCGCGCCAGTCTGGAGAAATCGGGGCTTTTCTCGGTGTTGATAAAGGAATTGATATAGGCACATGCCTCTTCGTAATTCAAGATTATCTGAAAAGTGCAGCATTCGCGCGGCGTGTCGCTTACGGCGAGAGACGAAGATTCTCGTAGACGGGGAACTGTTGTGAAAGCTCCAACACTTTAGCCTTGACGCGTCTTTTGACTTCCGAGTCTCGCCTGCCTTCGAGCGCTTCGGTGATTAAATCGGCGATTACCTTCATTTCCCCCTCCCTCATGCCGCGCGTCGTCACCATCGGGGCGCCGAGGCGAATCCCGCTGGTCGTCACGGCTGAACGCTTGTCGAACGGGATGGTATTCTTGTTAACGATAAACCCCGCGTCTTCGAGGTGGTCCGCCGCTTGTCGTCCGCTTAATTTCTTGTATGATGCGCTTAGGTCAATCACCATCAAGTGATTCTCCGTACCCCCCGTAATGGGGCGGAGTCCATTCGACTTGAGTGATTCCGCCATCGTTTTCGCGTTCTCCACCACTTGCGATTGGTATTCTTTGAAGGCGGGCTCCATCGCCTCTTTGAAGGCGACCGCTTTCGCCGCGATCGCGTGCATGAAGGGGCCGCCCTGCAACCCTGGAAACACGGCGCGATCAATCGCTTCGGCGAACTCTTGCCGGCACATCACCATGGCGCCGCGCGGTCCCCGCAGGGTTTTATGCGTCGTTGTGGTTATCACGTCGCAATACGGCGCCGGATCGGGATGAACTCCGGCGGCGACAAGCCCGGCGATGTGCGCGATGTCTGCCAAGAGGTACGCGTTCACGGAATCGGCAATCGCTCGCCACTCGGCGAAATCAAACTGGCGCGGATATGCCGTGGCGCCGACCACAATCAAGTTAGGTCGATGCTGATCAGCGAGCTCGCCAACAACGTTCATGTCGATGCGTTCCGTGTCGGGATCGACGCCGTAATGGACGACATTGTAGTACCTGCCCGAGAAGTTCTGCTTCAGCCCATGGCTCAGATGTCCGCCGTGATCGAGTTTCAGCGACAGGATGGTGTCGCCCGGTTGCAGAAGCGCGTGGTAGGCGGCCATATTTGCCTGCGTGCCTGCGTGTGGTTGAACATTTGCATGGTCTACGCCGAAGATTCGCTTGGCGCGCGCTATCGCCAAGGATTCTACGCCATCCATGAATTGGCAACCGTTATAGTAGCGGGCTTCCGGGTAACCTTCGGCGTACTTGTTCGCCAAAATGCCGCCCTGTGCCTGCATCACGGCTAGGCTGGCGTAATTCTCGGAAGGGATTAAGGTGAGGCAATTCTGCTGGCGCTCCAGATCGTGGAGCGTTATTTCGACAAGTTCGGGGTCTACTTCGTAGAGTGCCCTATTCATTAAATCTCTCAATATCCCACCTTGCTTATGGACTGAATCCCACGGCAAACACCCCCGTTGTCAACGATATTCTTGAGTCGTCAGACTATACCTTTGCGATAGGGGTGATTCATCATGCTCAAGGAGAAAAATTGTAACACAGATAGCGGGCAGTTTCAAGTAAAATATCCGGCGTCTCCAGGGGAATCGCACATGATTTTTGGCATAAGGAAGATTGGAAGGCGGGAAGGGTGAACATTTTCCGACCACGCATGCCTAAAGCCGGATGGATACATAAAACCCGCTGGATTCCCCGATACAGTGGTCGCGGTGTTGGGTTTCACTACGATTTTGGGGGCTTTTAGCGGCATCGGTGTCTGGGCGCGGTTATCCTGTGGACGGGTCGTTCTTGATATGCCGTTCAACCCAACCTACGGATTATCTACAATGCTTCTAAAGGCACGGTATTAGATTTTCATTGACGCGCATTGCCATGAGCGCTATAATGTCTACTTGTTCAGTCGTATCCTCCCTTTTGGCGTGCCGCCTTCTTTCGCTGAAATCGGGGCATCGTTCCCCATGTAATCTTTGAGGATTGCCGATGGCTTTGCGTCTACTTCTTACGTTGTCCGTACCTATCATTGTTCTGCTCGGATGCCAATCTCAAGAATCCCGGACTACCCAGGATTCCGAAGGCACAAAGTCACCCGCCGAAACCACACCGAAGATAAGCGGAAAACCGAGTGTCCCTCAAATCCGTCCCGAAGATTGGGCGATGTTCATGCGCGATTTGCATTTTTCCGGAAAGAGCCCCGATCAGACGCTCAAACCGCCGCTAAAGTTGCGCTGGAAATTCAAGACTGGCGGTCGTATCCACGCAAGCCCCATTATTGTCGAGGGCGCTGTCTACGTCGGATCGACGGATGGGATACTGTACGCGCTCGATGCAAAGCGGTGGGGGATAAAATGGACGTTCCAGACCGGCGACGCCATCCGGTATTCCGCGGCATTTTGGGATAATCGCGTCTACTTCAGTTCAAGAGACAACCGTGTGTACGCCCTCGACGCCGACACCGGCGAACTCGTTTGGCGGTTCAAATCGGACTCGTGGATAGATTCGCCGCCGATTATCTCTAACGGGCAGGTCTACATCGGCGCGTTCTCGCGGACGATTCACGTCATTAACGCAACAACGGGTGAGGCGGAAGGCAAACGTATAGGTCGCGTGCGGATTGACGGAATCGAATTCGGCTGCGCTCAAGGGAGGCTGCGTCCAATCCTTCCGGAACACGAGGCAGACTTGTGGCGAGGCTATCTTGATTATACCTACAGCTATCCCGTTAGAGCCAACGGGGTAGTTTATATCGGCGCGCGAGACAGTCGCGTTCATGCCATAGACATCGCATCCAGAGAAAAGGTCTGGGCTTACGAAACTCGGGGATTTGTCGACGCCGCGCCCGCGGTCTCGGATGGACTGCTTTACGTCGCGTCTCATGACGGCTATGTGTACGCCTTCGAAAATCGGACGACGGAAGCCTCTCAACCGCCTTCCGACGCGAGGCATGTCGGAATCGTTGTGCGCGACGAGGCGCCCGTCTATTCCGAGAGAGATTCCGATTTGCCCGTGCAACTGTATCTCAACGATGGCGTGGAGCTCCCGATTTTGAATGAAGGGGAGGGATGGCATCAAGTTGAACTCCCGAATGGCGCCTCCGGGTGGATGAACGAATTCGGCATTGACAGGTTTGAAGAAACCGATGGCATTCAATTCAGCGCCTCGCTCTGCTCCAACATCCGCAGTTTGGAACTTATTGAAGGAGGCGAGTATCCGCACTGGTCGCCCGACGGAAAAGCCATCGCGTTTTTCAAGCGAACGAATCTCTCCGGGCAATACTGGAAAGCGAGTGAACTCTGGATTACGGACAGTCACGGGAAGCGTTTTCGGAAGTTGTGCGAGGGCAAGTTTTACAATCCGCACCTTTCATGGTCTTTCAACGGCAATCTGCTCGCGTTCGAGGCGCGTAAAGAGGGTGAGAGCGAAGTGTGGACATTCGATCTGAAAACGGCGCGATTGACCAACCTCGTGCGCGGCGATGCGCCGGTGTGGTCGCCGGTCGCCAACAAACTGGCGTTCAGGCGGTGGGAAGATGGCGTCGATGTGCTTTATCGAATCAACAGCGATAAATCCGGATTGGCTCCGGTTGCCCGCGTCCCGATTGAGGGGCGAGTCGGCGCGTTCAGTTTCTTGGACAAGCCGGCTTGGTCGCCGGACGGGCAGCTCATCGCTATCGGGCTGGATCACCAGCGCTACAAATCGGGGTATGCGCGCATTCGATTGCAGAACGTCAATGGAACGAGGCTCGGCGAGATTCACACTCAGCACCAACAAATCAAGCAGATAAACTGGTCGGCGGACGGAACGGAACTTGCCTACGTACTGCTGGGAAGCATTCGTCCGGACCGCTTGCTCGACAAGCGCCTTCATGTTACGACTGTCAATGACCGAAGCCGCACAAGGATTCTCAAACATACATCGCCATCGTGGTCGCCTCAAGGGAAACGCTTGGCGTATATGGAGCATGAAGATTGCATGGGGTTGCGATGGAAGGTGTGGATATTTGATTTGGAAACCGATAGGAAGCGGGCAATTGCGCGCTCGGCGGGGGTTCTCACTTCTGTCACTTGGTTGCCCGACGGGAAGCGCCTCTGTTTATGGCATACTTCGGACTACCTGCGCGACGGGGAGTATAAACCCGCCAAGACGAGGGGGTGGGTTGTGGATGTGGCGGCGGCGGCTCGCTGAGAAAAGTTTTACTTGTGCGGTGCGATCGTCAAATCGTTGATTTCCCCTCTTATTCTTTCTAGATACAGACTGCCTTGAGGGGTTATAATAGACAGAAATGGGTATATGTTAGGTAATGTGACTTACATCACGCGGTCCGAAACGACAATAACTATTGGAGCAAAAATAATGATGGAAAAGGAAAATACAGTACATTATCAGTTAACTGTAATTCTAGATTATCAACCCGAAGGGGTTTACACTGTTACGTGTAAAGAATTGCCTGAACTTTTAACCGAAGGTGAAACTATAGATGAGGCGTTAGACAATGCCGTTGACGCATTTATCGCTACTCTAGAAATATATGAGGAGTTAGGTAAAGAACTGCCGAAATCTATTTTTGTCAAGAACGCAAAGAAAGTTGGCAGTTATGTCAAAAGTACAACCTTATCCAATACAGGGGCGGCGTCTTATTTATGGTTCAATGCCACCTGCCCACCTAGAGAGGTCTATGCCAATTTCTCGTGAAATACATAGAAGTTGCAAAGAAGTTGAGAGAGTTCGGTTGTATAGAGTTAAAGAAGCGCAATAGTGGTTCGCACCGCAAATGGAAAAACCCAGCGAACAATAAAACTACCACCGTGCCGTATCACTCCAATAGAGACCTAGCAAAAGGCACTATTCACTCTGCTGTCAAGAAATTGGAGCTAGATAAAGAAAAGTTTTTCTTGTAGCGCGCAGGTTGGGCTGTGATTCCGGGAAGAAACCGAGTTTTGAAGAAAAAACTCGGTTTCGCCTCACGTTCCAAGTAAAGAAGCAACTTGGTTTACGTATTCTCCACTTCCTCGTTGGCGCGTTCCACGAGCGCGTTCATGTAGGCGATGGTGTAGGCGGTGCCGACGCGACCGTCATCGGTCATCTGAGGGATATGATCCGGGATCGCCACGCCTTTGAAATCGACCTCTCGCATCACCTTCATCACCTGATACATGTCCATGTAACCGTCGTCCACGAATGTCTCGACGAAATGGGGCAGCGGCTTGTCCACATTGCGGAAGTGCACCTTGAAGATTTTTCCCTGCTCGCCAAAGTGGCGGATGGACTCCAGCACATCCTTCCCCATCATTTCGCCGCCCTCCAACCAGCAGCCCACACAGAAACACATCCCGACGTTGGGACTGTCGGCGATGTCAAGCGCGCGTTCATAACCCTCGAAGTTGCTGAAAATGCAGCGCGGAACGCCGCCTAGATTGGGACCGGGCGGGTCGTCCGGGTGGATGCCGATCATGACCCCCGCTTCCTCCGCGACTTCCGCCGCTTCCCTAATGAAATGGGCGAAGTTGTCCCAGATCTCCTGCTCGGAGTATTCTCGCCCGTGGGTCAGTTTCGCTCCGCCGGCTTGTGCCAGATCGAACGCTCTCGCTTGAGCGCCGCCGGCTCGCTGAGAAGAGCTTTACTTGTGCGGTGCGATCGTCAAATCGTTGATTTCCCCTCTTACCGCGCACCGGACTTTGGAAGTATCAGTCCGTAGATTGAGATTAGCCCCGCGAAAAAGCGGGGGTTTTCAATTCAGTTTGGTAGCAACAACGCGTGTCGTGATCGGGATATCGCTCCTACAAAGCCCTGTGCTTGTCAAGATTCTTGGGTTTCGATTTCCGCTTCGGTCGTGACTTGGATGCCGTGCCTGCGGAGCAGCGCCGCTGTCACCCCATCGCCATCGCCGAGTTTGCCCGTGAAGGCGCCATCGTAGATTTGCCCGCAGCCGCAGGACGGGCTTTTCGACTTGAGTATGGCGTGCGCGGCATTATGCGATTTGGCGATTTCAAGCGCCTGATGCGCCCCGTGCAGAAATTCACGCGTTCTGTCCTCGCCCTCAACGGTAATTACGGCGGCGGATCCATCAAGAACATCCGCCCCGTCGCCTCCGACAATCTCTGCGGGAGGACGCGGGGTTGACAATCCGCCAAGTTGCTCGGGGCAGACCGGAATAAGCTCTTCTCCTTCAAGCCGCTTCATCACATCTTCGCTTTTGCTATCGCGTCCGTTATGGCGGCACTTCTTGCCTAACAAGCACGCGCTTATCAACACTCTCTTCATTGTCCATTGTCCGCATTTGGTTGTTCCGGAGGGCTTGTAGTTATTTTCAATTATATTTGCATACGAGTCGCGATTCGGAGATCGCTCGTACAGGGAACGCGGTTGGAAGCGGGTGTACGGCACACGGAGTGTGCCTACTACTTTGAGACATCAGCGCATTCCACGGTCGCGACAACGACGCGTTCGACGCCGGAATAGTCTTTGATGATTTGGCAACCGGCATACGCCGGATTGGATTCAACTATATCTTGGACATCTTGGCTATGATTGTGGCCGATTTCGAGCCCGACTTTGCCGCCCGGCTTGAGGAATTGGGGGGCGCCTTCCAGGATGCCGATAACGATGTCAAGCCCGTTCTCGCCGGCGAGAAGCGCCGTCTCCGGTTCGTGGTCGCGCACATCGGGCGGCAGGGACGGGTATTCCACCGCGCTTACGTAGGGAGGATTGGAAACTATCCAATCAAATCGGGGGTTCGGTAACGCCTCCAAAGGTTCAAACAGACTGCCTTGCAAAAAGGTTAGCCGATCCGCGCAACAATGCGCGACCGCGTTTTTCTGCGCGACTTCGAGAGCGCCCGCCGATATATCCGTAGCCAACAGCTCCCATTCCGGTCGGTTTGCCGCAAGACTGATGGCGATTGCGCCACTGCCCGTACCGATGTCGATTAGCTGGCACGGCGCTGTTTGGGCTTGGAGAACGCTCTCGACCAATACCTCCGTTTCCGGGCGAGGAATCAGTACCCGCGAGTCTACATAAAAGTCAAGTGAGAAGAACTCTTTCCGTTTGGTAAGGTAACTAACGGGGGCATGAGCGGTACGTTTTTTGATGAGTTTACGGAATGCCGCGAGATGTTCGGGAAAAACTGGCATCTCGAATTGCAGATAGAGCTGCAATCTAGTTGTTCCCAAGATATGGCTGAGCAGCAGTTCGGCGTCCAGGCGAGCGGTGGAGATGTCGTGACGCTTAAAGTAATCGGTTGTCCACTGGATGAGGTCAATGACGCGCCAAGTTTTCACGGCTACAGGGTCTTTAATTTTTCCGCTTGATCGGCGGTCGTCAACGCGCCAATGAGGTTGTCAAGTTCTCCATCCAAAACGGCGTCGAGCTGATGAATGGTTAAACCGATGCGATGATCGGTGACGCGCGCCTGCGGGAAATTGTAGGTGCGAATCTTCTCGCTTCGGTCGCCGCTGCCTACCATTGTTCGCCGAGTCTGAGATCTTTCGGCGTCCTGCTCAAGTTGCATCTGTTCCAAGAGCCGCGAACGCAGTATCTTCATGGCTTTCGTTCGGTTTTTGTGCTGCGACTTTTCATCTTGGCAGGTGACGACAAGGTCTGTCGGCAGATGAGTGATTCGCACCGCCGAGTCTGTCGTGTTGACGCTTTGACCGCCGGGGCCCGAGGAGCGATACAAGTCGATGCGAATGTCTGACGGCTCAATAACGAGATCGACCTCTTCCGCCTCGGGCAGCACGGCGACGCTAACCGCCGACGTGTGGATTCTACCGCTTCCCTCTGTCGCGGGAACCCTTTGCACTCGGTGAATCCCGCCTTCGAATTTCAACTTGCTATAGGCGCGGTCGCCTTGCAGCGAAAAGATGACTTCCTTGAATCCCTTTAGGCTGGTTTCATTGGCGCCGAGAAGTTCGATTTTCCATCCTTGACGTTCGGCATATCTCGAATACATGCGGAAAAGTTCGGCGGCAAAGAGGTTTGCCTCCTCGCCCCCGGTGCCGGCGCGAATCTCGGCGATCACGTTTCTTGCGTCGTTCGCGTCTTTCGGAAGCATCAGCACCTGAAGCTTTTTTTCAAGTCGCTCCTTCCGCTCGGCTAGTAATTCCAATTCCGCCTTGGCTAATTCTTCCAGGTCTTCCTCTGTTTCCTCTTCAAGCAGAGATATAACCTCGTCCGCCTCCGATTGCACTTTTTGGTATTCTTTGAATGTCGAGACGATTGGAGCAAGTTCCGCATGCGTCTTCGCTAAGCTTTGCAACCTTTGCGGGTTGGATATTTGTGTCGGATCGGACAATGATCTCTCGACCTCAACATACTTGGCTTCAACGTCTCTTAATTTGTCAAGCATTTTCAAAAAAGAATGGTGGACAAGTAATCTCTAGGTTCTGTTGACATTTGTGTGAGATATACAGGTACAAGTAATCGTAGGGGCAAGGTTCCCTCGTCCCTGCAATTCGGTTGTGAATGGATAGGCGGACGATAGAAATTTCCGCCTCGCGCAATGGGTTGGGAGATCCAACCCCTACGAAAAATCCCGCGTCTGTGCAATTCTCTTGATTGTCGCGTTGTGATGAAATCTCAACAGAACCTAGGTTATGTTGACATTTGTGTGAAACATACCGCTAATCGTAGGAGCGAGGTTCCCTCGCCCCTGCAATTCGGTTGTGAACTGATAAACGGACGATAGAGATTTCCGCCTCGCGCAATGGGTTGGGAGCCCCAACCCCTACGAAAAATCCCGCGTCTGTGCAATTCGCTTGCCATACGAATTCAAAATCTAAATGTTACAATCAATCGGAGGCACTCAATGAATTGAGCAACCACAAACTGCCGGTTCTTGCAACTTATAGATTCGGAATTAGTATCAATTATTCTTTGGCTGTGAGGCCGTAGCGGCGACGGAAACTTTCTACGCGTCCCGCGGTATCAATGACGCGGCTCTGCTGTCCGGTGTAAAACGGGTGGCACTTGGCGCACACGTCAATTCCCATTCGAGACTTCGTGGAAGTCGTTTTGTACGTTGCTCCACATGCGCATGTAATCACGCAATCCATATTCTCCGGATGGATATTCGGTTTCATGGTATGTCCTCCATGTTTGAAGCATTGGCTCATGTCAAAAGAAGGTGCAAAGAAAACTTGAGAGACCGAGTTTTCAAGAAAAAACTCGGTTTCTTTACATGAGCTGAAGCGTTAAAGCGCAAAAATCGGAAATTCAGTAGCAGTATTAGTATCGCGAGGGACGCGAAGATCCATTTTTGCTCCGATTGTTTTTTACCATCATCTCGATGAATTCTTCGTTTGTTCCAGTTTTGCCCAGTTGTTCAACCAAGAGTTCCATCGATTCGGCGGTGTTCATCTGTCCCATGAATTTTCGCAAGACCCATACTTTGCTCAGAGCTGCCGGTTTGAGCAGGAGTTCTTCGCGTCTGGTTTTCGATTTTTCGATATTAATCGAAGGAAAGATGCGCCGATCGAGAAGTGAGCGTTCAAGATGGATTTCCATGTTCGCGGTGCCTTTGAACTCCTCGTAAATGTGTTCATCCGCACGGCTTTCGGTGTCAATCAATACCGTTGCGAGAATGGTCAAGCTGCCGCCCTCTTCGATTTTTCGGGCGGCGCCGCAGAAGCGCCGCGGCTTGACGAAAGCGAGGGCATCCAAACCGCCCGACAACGTCTTGCCGCTGTGCGGCGCCATGACATTGTGCGCCCGCGCCAATCGCGTCATGCTGTCCAAGAGTATGACCACGTCCTTGCCGTATTCCACCCAGCGTCGCGCCTTCTCAATGACCATATCGGCGACTTGGATATGTCGTTCCGGATGCTCGTCAAAAGTCGAACTGATTACTTCGCCTTGGACAGATCTGGCGACATCCGTCACTTCTTCCGGACGTTCATCAATCAAGAGAAAGATTAGCTTCACTTCCGGATGATTTGCCTCGATGCCGCGTGCGATATTTTTCAGGATTGTCGTTTTACCGCTATAGGGCGGGGCGACAATCAATCCGCGCTGTCCTTTGCCTATTGGCGACATCAGGTCGACGATACGCGTGGAAAACTCCATGGGGTCGTGTTCCAACTGCAACTGCTCAAAGGGATAGACCGGGGTGAGGTTGTCAAAGAGAATCCTCTCCTTGGCTATCTCGGGGTTCTCTTGATTGACGGTTTCGATTTGCAGCAGCGCGAAGTAGCGTTCCTCTTTGTTCTCGCCCTTCTTTGGCGGACGAATTTTCCCGCCGACTTCATGGCCGGTGCGAAGATCGAACCGACGAATCTGCGAGGGAGATACATAGATGTCATCATTACTCTGCAGATAATTGTATCGGGATGATCTAAGGAAACCGTATCCCTGATCCCGGTCATGTAAAATTTCAAGCACGCCGGATCCGGACAATGCGTTGGTGTTATCCGCTTTGGCTTCAAGGATTCGGGTAATCAAATCCTGTTTTCGAAGTCCGCTGTAGCCCGTAATGACCAGTTTCCGAGCCATAGAGTTGAGTTCGGAGATTCTCATTTCTTGGAGTTTACCGATGTCCAAATTCTCCATAATTATCGTTGCTCCTCGTTTATTTCCAGACTTTCATAGGTTGCTCGGCGAATACAGCGTTTATCCATAGCGATAAAATCTGTTCCGCATTCAATCTATGGGGTTGTTTTATACCGACAAGACACGGGGGAAGTTCACCGAATCGGAGGTAGAAACCGCTATTCACATTGGGGCGCCTTCGGTTGACAGATGGAGGGGTTTCTTGGAAAGTTTGACCTCATTGATGCCGCGGGCAAGGTAACCGTTACCCATCGAAATTAATCGATTGTCATAACTGGGCAAAGGTATTTTTCGACGCGGGTCTGATGGATATGATGAATCCATCGTCTGCTTGCCATCGGTGGATGACCTCATTTGATCGAGTTTGACTTGAGGAAAGTCGCGTTCCCTAAAGTACCTTGGGATTCGGGGTTGGTTGGATTCCGGCTTCAGACCATTACCAGACAAAATAACACATAGACGAGATCTCACATCAGAAACTGAAGGGAGGTGATGGCTCCTTCATTTCAAGGCGGGGGTTCTCGACTCTTTTAGGAATTATGTTCGGGTGTGATTATGACAAATGCATACTACTCACACAGCGTTTTCCCAAAAACTCCGTCCGACCCGACTAAAACCTTTAACGTCCGGGCTTTCAATCCGTTTGACAGAGTAATCCTCACTGTGGATAATTGCGGGTGGGAACTTTGATGAGTTAATTATACATCAACAGTTACTGATTCGTCAAGTTTATTTGTGCATAATTACGTTTGTCATGCAAAAATGGTTTCAATCTTGGTCTTTTGGTGTCAAATGGCTTTATGCTGTGTACCAGTCTTGCACCATCCTTATCTTTGCCGCCCGAATAGAGAAGCGCAATGCCAATCCCGATGAAGCGATTATTGCATGACAGCTCCGGACGCGCAATGAATTGCGCTACGACGAACGGGCGGTCCTTGTAACATTTGGGTTGTGAATAAGAATGGGACATAAATCCTCTGCCCACCGTGTCATATCTGCAGGCACAACAATCACAATTTATCGCCCCTGGCATTAAGAATCAGAAGCCGCTAACGGTAAACCGGATTGCTCTTGTGTTGACAGCGGGGACAGGGAAATGGTATCATGATTTTCTGCGGCGGCGATACAAAAGTGCATAAGTCTTAACACATTATGGATTTCAGAGGAGGCAAGATGATTGGTCGGACAATGCGATGGGTAGTCTTGGGGTGTGCTGTCACGATGCTGGGTTGCAGCGCCGGAGAGATTCAGAATTTCGAGGGGATTGAGATTGACGCAATCTCGCGGCTCGGGCGGATTGACATTCGTATCTACCTGACCGATCACCGCGGCAATCGGCTGCTGTGGGATCCGAGCATTTTGACGCCGCAGATTGGCGTGAGCGCGATTTCCGAATCGGAGTTTATCACAAATGTGAAAATCTATTCAATGCGCCAGGGAGCGCAAGGGATTAAGGTGTATGATGGACGACTTTTCGATTTGCGTTGGTCGCGGGATCCGGGGAGTCCGTATCGGTTATTGCGCGGCGAGGTGCCGCATTCCATGATCGCCAAGGATGATGAGCGGGATACGAATCTCGGGACTTTGACGATCACCGTTCGGACGGACAAACAGGGGCCATTTACGGATACATTGAATGAAACTCAGATATATAGCAGCACGGCCGGTTTATAGTTGTAGGGTGGACGCCGTCCCCATTCCGTTGGTCTACCGCTTCTCGCCGGGGAGACAAACGATGCGCGCCCCGTACCATATATGTCGTTTAACTCCGCCCTAAATCAGTCCCTTCGCCTCACGCTCCAGCAGCGTCGCGAAACTGGCGACGCGGTCCAGAGCGGCGGAGGCTTTGTCGCGGGCGGCGACCGTTTTTTCAGATTCGGCAATCCATTTGCGGCGTTGAGGAATCCACACGTTTTTGAGATGGTTCAGTTGGTTCGCGAAATGGGGATCTTGGGTTTCGCTGACGAAGTATTCGATCACGCCCAGCAATCCGTATCTTCGGTTGGTGGGCATGTCGTCGAGTTCGGCGTTCATCTCGGCAAACAAGGCTCGTTTGCGGTCTTGGCGCGCCTCGGCAATTTCACGCGCCGATTCGGTGAGTAGTTTGCCGATGAACTCCTGCTTCGTCTCGACAAAGCGGGGAAGACCTCGCACATAGTTTTCGAGATTGAATCCGTCGCGTTGGAGCGCAAAATAGGAGTGGATATGCACATTGCGAAAGAAGGCGGTATAGCCGACGTTAGGATCTATCGTGTCCACATCGTATAAAATCTGATTTTCGACGTTCCGGTAGAGCATGTCATAATCTTCGTCGCTGAGGTTTGTCGGCTTCAGATGCGCCAAGACGATAGCGCTAACGGCGTCTACGAAGTCTCGATCGAAATCGTACATCTCCAATATCTTCTCGGTAATGACGGCGCCGGACTCGTGGTGGACTTGGCCGTAGAGGTCGTTGTCATGGTAGAGCCGCGTAACGACATTGCTTCGCGCCGGTTCCAGAGGCTCGTTTAACCAGAATCCGTTGTGGTCCAGCACGCGTTTGCCGTTTTCATCGGTGAGGATCTCGCCATCGTATCGCTTCGTGATGTCGTGCAGCGTGCCGGCGACCTCCAGCTTTGTGATGTCGCCGCCTTCGCGTTTGCCGAGCTCTATGCTCATGGCGCGGACGCGCATGGTGTGGTTCCAGGTGTAGTTTTGCCACTGGAATCCGACGCGATTGTGATCCCAAAGATCAAAGGTTTCGCTGACGAGGTTTTCAAGTTCGGACAGGACTTCCGAGTAGTTCATGGGGAGAGAGGCTCCTTCGGACAGAATCGAATCGTATTAAGAACATGTGCGCGAAACCGAGTTTTTTATAGTTTGTATCAAATGACCCCATGAGTTAGACTAGAGGTGGATGGATTTTCCATCAACTACAACCTAACCTACTCATGGAGGTCATTATGAAGCGACAGAGCAATTCAACTTACGGCATCAACCGTCTTGAATCAAAGACGGCAAGGGCGGCAATCATTCAGAAGATGTCTACAGACTTCAATCTGACACCCCTCATTGCCGAAGCGTACTATCAACAGATTTTGTCCTACTTTGCGCAACACGCCAACATTGAGCTCTCATCGGGCAAAACCTGCTATGAAGCGGTAGCGGCCGATGAGCCGGCCGGCAAACACATCGCTTTGGCCAGAAAGGTTTCATGCCAACTCACGTTGAACGATGCGGAAACCGATATCGAGGTCTCGGCAGATAATGGACTCGCCGGACTCAGACGCCATCGAATCCTGCGATTAACCCAAGAAGCGTACGACCAAGACGCATTGCTCAGTCATGAAGATTTGGCTGCGTTATTAACCACGAGTTCGGCGACAATCAAACGCGATATCCGCCAGTTGAAACAACAAGGTTTATTTGTGATAACCCGTGGCGCCAAACACGACATGGGGCCCGGCATATCTCACAAGACTCAAATCTTGGAGTTATACTTCAAAGGGTATCAATTCACTGAAATTGAGCGAAAGACGCGTCATTCCGAACGCTCCGTAAGTCGATACTTGCAAGGTTTCACTCAGGTGGCGACGCTTAATCGTCAAGGGATTCCAAAGGAACAGATACGCCTTATCACCCGTTTCTCCGACCGATTGATTCGGGAATATCTCGCCCTGTATGAGCAATACGCGCATACGGAACGGATGACGGCGTTACTTCAACCTGAACCCGCCGATGAAAAAAAGGGGGCCAACTCATGGGTAAACCAATGACGCGAACAGAAATCAATGAGAAGAAAGTCAGACGCCTTAACGATAAATCACTGAGGCAGTTGCTGATTCATCGCTTTCTCAATTCCTATGGGTATGACAAAGGCGAAGTCACCGCACGCGCCATTGTCAACGACATCGTGAATCTCATTGAGCGCTATTTCCTGATTACGTTGCCACTTGCCAAACTTGCCTCCGGTGAAGAACTGCCCGACGAACGCCTGCTCAGTTCGGGACAACTGGTCTGGTTGGCGGTGCCCCTAGATGAATATCCGGAGAGAGGGAAAGCCATCGTCAATACGCGTGTGAAGCCCGTTATTTTAACCTTCGTCTCCTCCGAGGACGTTGAACGATTGCATACCGACTTTTCTTCCCGCGAGCTGCGAATCCATCGTTTGGTGCGCTGGTGTTACCAAGCCTACGACCAAGGCGCGTTGTTGACACAACTTGACATTGCCACACTGCTCAACGTCCGCGAACCGGTGGTAAGCGAGTATGTCAATGAATGGCAAAGCCTCAATGGCAAAGTCTTGCCGACTCGCGGCAACCTTCATGATTTATCGGCGGCAATTACGCACAAGAAGGAGATTATCGCGCTCCATCTTCAAAGCTATCTCGCGCCTACTATTGCCGCCCAAACGAAGCACTCCAAAGAAGCTGTTGACCGCTACATTCGTGATTACGAGTCTGTCAAGACGGTTCGCGCCGCGACCGCCGACATTGACAAAATCTCTCAGATAACCAACCTTTCCAAGCGCGTCGTCACTCAATATCTTGACCTGATTCCTCAACACTTGCTTGATGGCATGAACGAAAAGTTGGCAACACTATCGGAAAACGGAAAGGATACCACTGTCTTGTCCAATTCCTAACTGGCAAAGATAGAACCACTGTCTAGCCTTTTGGGGGCGAAACCGCAACCATTCGCTAACATTGGCTTGGAACGGCATAGCCTTTTTGGTATACTGTGTAACGAATCGCTCCAGTTGCACATATACCTTGAAAGTTAGACCAGTCAAGTCACCTAGCTAATTCAATTGATGATGGCTTAAAGCCAATAAACATGGGCATTTCAGCCGTCATGGGGTCATTTGATACTATTTCTTCAAAACTCGGTTTCTTTCTGGAATCAAAGCGGCTTAAACGCATCGGTTCAATCCACTCATCACGGGCAATTAAAGACTGATAATCATGGTGATCACTTCATCGCAGTTCGGACAAGCGCCAAAACGCCCCATAAACCCAATCCATTTAGAAAATGGTGCATTCGCTAAGTATTCATGGCTTATCAGAATCGGTTAAACGACACCTTGGGTAGGAGGGATCTCCCGATCTCGACCATCAAACGAGTGGATAGCGAGTGCGATAGAAGATCCTGTTTTTTCCTCAACACTCGGTTTCTTCCCGGAATCAAACTGACTTCAAGTTACTGATTTAATCCACTCACCATAGGCGGTTTTACGCATTAATCTTTTCGCGACCATGTCACTCGGCAATCTCAATCCGTGTAATCCCTTTAATCCGTGAAAATCCGTGATTCAGACAATTCCCAATCAAACCACTAAGCGCCTAATCATAGTCCATCACTTCATCACATAAATCACAGTCCAGACAATCCGACCACTCCCCACTGCCTTTACTGGCAACTGACCACTGGCCACTGTCTTTTCCCCCAAGAAAAAATGCAACTTTATCCAACGCCGAGTGTATATACGTGAAAACTAAACACACACGAAGGTAAGATCCCGCAAAATCCAAACCACTCGGACAACTGGAGAGCGAGTAAGATGCGCGACCACGTTACAATTTCACTGAATCCACTATCAACCACCCGTTTGACCCGGCTGAGCAAAAGGAAACCATGTTCATCATGCGCTTACTTGCTCGTTCCGTATCGGGCGTTGTCCGGTAAGAAATCACGGATCATTTTTGCGAATGTTAACATCTTGTTCACCTCCGGGCGCGTGAGAAACCGCTTCACCACAAGATCTCGCGACGCAATAGGATGTGAACGCGTTCCCGAATTCGGCGTTTTGTTCACCTTTTTGTACCTACTGTTGTACCTATATTGGGGTTCATTTTTCACCAAATACCTTGACGACCTCGACAAAAACGGCATCATCCGCCTAAAATCGGCGTTTTGTTCACGTTCTTGCTCCGAATTGTCGCTCCTGTTTCGGGGTTCGTTTTTTACCAAAAAGTTTAACCAATCAGCCATTACGCTTCACGCTATTGTCAGTGTGTCGTTGCCTGTTATGTAGGGAACAACGATCGTTGTTCCCTACAGATAACTTGTCTTCTCGGAAAGAGTATCTGGCGTCGCTTGGTTGTAAGAGATCAAAGGAATGGTGGCCAGTGCCTACCATTCCATTCCTGCAATTATGTTTAGTTCGGTTGGAGTTTGGCGAGGGCGTCGATCTGTTGACGGGCGTAAGGGACTATAACGCTGTCGGGATAGTCGCGAATAAGCTGGCGGTATGTTTCTAGCGCTTTCTTCGTGTTCCGCAACCCTCTGTGATAGACAGCGGCGATTTTGCTCAGTCCCTCCGCGGCGGTGAGGCGCTGCTCGGAAACGACTTTCTCGTAAGCCGCGATGGCGTCGCCGTGCCTGCCGCTCCGCTTGTGTATATTCCCGATTAACAGCCACGCGTCGTCAACAATGGCGGCTTCGGGATATGCCTCGATTATCTCGCGACATATCCGCAGCGCCTCCTCTGGCTCGCCGTTCAGGTTCGCTTTTAACCCGCGCACGTAGCCATTCAACGGGACGTTTACGTAATCGGAATTTGACTGAATAAGAATCATCCGATCCAACGCATCGTTGCTTGCCGCGTCCGAGGATGAGTAGTTGAGCGCCTTTTTGTATTCCGCGGCGGCGGTCTCGAAATCGCCTTGGAAGAGATAGGAATCGCCGATGAGTTTTTGAGCCGCCGCCCGCAGTTGTCCGCCGCTACTGACGGCGCGCTCAAGCAGTTTACGGGCGAGAACGTACTGCCCCCGCAAGAGATGACATTCCGCAACGCCGAGTTGGGCTTCCGTTCTACCCGTTGCAGGCAAAGATTGATTCAACAGAGCTTGATAGATAGGCAAGGCGCGGTCAATGTCATGGATTCCGTGAAGCAGCAGGCGCGCCAGCAGAAACCGCATCTTGATGTCGGGCATCTTCACCGCCGTCAACACGTCAATCGCCTCATGCCACAGTCCGCCGCGCTCGTAAAGGCGCGCCAGCCTCAGCCGCGACTCACGGGCAATGCGGGCATTCGGGAAGATTTCTATTATGGCGAGGAAAAAACTCGCGGCGGCGGGTTGTTCGGCGCGCTGAAGCAGAACACCGTACTTGTGAAGAATGCGTCCCTGGTCAGCGGCGTACAGTTGCGGCAACCGCTTAAACTGCTCAAGCGCGAGATCGTGGCGGTCGTGATAGAAATAGAACTCCGCAAGCGCGAGGACGAATTTCGGATTGCGCGGATCTCGATTCACGTAACCCTTGACCTGCTCGATAACCTGCTCGAATAGGCGCCGCCGCCGCTCTCCCTCGTAGATGTCGGCAATCCCTTCGATAAGCGCCTCCCTGCCGCTGTAACCCGGTTCGACTTTGCGCAGCCCTTCAAGACACGTCCCCACCGCGAGATTTATCCTGCCCTGAATCTTATAGACGCCAGCGAGTTGGGCGTAGAGATAGGCGCTGCCCGGATTGAGTTTGATTGCCTGCCTATACGATTCAATCGCCTTGTCATACATCCGATGCGATTTATAGATTTGAGCCGCTTGTTGATGCCGATGAGCGCCCTCCGGATTGCTCTCCACAATCCGCGCCCACTCCTCGATTGCCTGTTCAAGCTGCCCCTTTTCCGCATACAATCCCCCAAGTTTCTCGCGAAGGCTGATGTCCTCCGGGGCATGGACGAGGGCGGCAGTGTACAAGCTCAACGCCTCTTCGCCTTTGCCTTGCGCCTTGAATAGGTCTCCCAACTTTTCCATCATATCGGTGTCTTTGGGATTTTTGCGAAGTTGGTTTCGAATCAGGGCTTCGGCATCGGCGTAATTCTTGGTTTCAGTATACAGCGCGATTAGGTTATAGATTGCGCTAATCGCATAGGGGGACGTCGGGTAATCCTCAAGATAACGCCGATAGCCTTCGGTGGCGAGCGCCTGCTTGCCCTGCGTATGGAAATATTGGGCAATAAGGTACTCGGCAAGCGCCGCTGTTCGCGTTTCGGGATAGGTCTCCGCCAATTTTTTGCATATACGGATGGCTTCCGTGTACTGATAGCGTTGGATAAAGAGATTTCCGATTTGGTGAGTCGCCTGCGTGGCGTACGATCCGTCCGGATCGTCCTCAATCACCGCTTGAAAGGTTTGAATCGCCAAGCCATCGTCGCCGCGTTTGGCGTGGCACTGTCCGAGGTTCATGCGAATCTCGTCCTTGCTGTCCCGAGACAACGCCGTCTTGAGAAGCGCTTGATAGGCTTCGATTGCCTCCGGGTACTGCCGCGCATAGTAGAGGCGATGCGCGTTCTCAATTGCGGCGGGATCTGCCGCGCTTTGTGATTGCGGCTGCGCGTGAACGCGCAAAAACACGGCAGGCAGGAGCGATATGACGAGAAAGATGATGCGGATCTTGGGAATCATTCGGTTTTTCCTTCAGCGATATCCAACGGCGCCCACTCAAAGGTACGACGCAGAATGCTACAGTTGCCGAGGTCGTTTTCGAGACGGTAGATCACGGTATAGGTGCCTTTCAAACTTCGAAATCCGACCGTATCTATTATCGGTTTGAATTTGACCACTTTCAGGCTATTGTTGATGATGTCTTGGCGCTCCGTGAACGGACCATAACAGCGTTCCCCCAGCGGATTAAGTATCTTCCACGTGACCGAGAACCACTTGGGACGCGGGGCGCGGCTGACGCGCACGATGAGTTCATCGTTTAGCGAATCATCTTTGAAGTTGAGCGCGCCAAATTCCGAGAGCATCTTGGCGGTCAGGGTAATCGGGGGTGTGTATTCGCCCTCCCCTCTGCCGGGAATTTTGCGCCACCTGCCGCCTGTTCCCCACGCCAACTGCTTCACGGGCAGATAGTCGATTCCGATGACGTCAACCCGAATCTTCTCGCGCCGCAGGGCAACGATGACGCCATCGAGACTGTGCTTCGACTTGCCATCATAGTCGGCGTCGTGGAAAGAACCGTCGCTTGCAAAGACGAAGAAGCGTTGGGCGCCGCGACGAAATTTTATCTCGGTTTGCGCGGTGAAGATGGCGTCAAGCCCCGATTCGGCGAGATCGCCTCCACCTTCAATCTTGACCTTCCGCAGCCAGTTTTTGAACTTGGCGTGGTCGGTGGTGACGCCGCGCGCCTTCAACTTTGAAATCTTAATCTCGCCGAAGGTCACCAGCCCGACCGCGACATCGCGTCCCGCCCGCGCGAGTCGATCGAATACGGTGTCGACGTAGGCGCGGATACCGCGAACATTGTCTCTCATGCTGCCGGTTTTGTCAATGATAAACACGAGATCAATCTCTCGCGTTGTGGCTGCCTCGGCGATGTCGCGTCCGATGACGTTCATAATGTCGAGATGTATGGGTATCCCGGTTGCGACTGCTCCTCCGCCGCCGCTGCCGGCGGACGAATTCCCCATTTGCGTGCCCCGAATGGCGTTGCCGCGTCCGTGCCAGTATTTCAGTTCGTCGAGTTGGACATCGGGCGAATCGGCGTTAAGTTCCTTTTCGTCGGTCATGCCAACCTCCGGATTGCCAACGGGTGGCTCCAGGGCGGATTCTTGGTTGACTTTGGGAAGGTCGATTGCCGCGATGTTGCCCATTTGGAGATCGCTGGGAGTTGTTGGCGCGCCACGCGGCGCGGCAGTGATATTCTCCGCCAGAGATGGTGTGTTCGGTCTCGTAGACGTTGTGTTGCGTTGGCTTGATGGAAGGGATTCGGTAACAGTCCAATCCATGCTTGGCGCGGGTTTCGGCGGTGAAGGTTTTTTCTCCGGCACAACGGGCTTCGGGGGCTTGGGCTTGATAGGTTCGGGCGGAGTTTCGGGGCGAATCACCCGAAAAAACGTCACATCGATATCGGGCGGAAGCAGAGGCGGGCGCAACGGTTCAACCCAGAGCAACATCGCCAGTAGCAGCACACCGAGGTGGATGATCAGAGAGTAAAGAACGAAAGGCGAGGATTTTTTCATAGGTAATGTCCAGTTCGACTCGCAATAAGTACGCTATCCGATTCTCACGATATCCCGACTTGATAAACCGCGAATTTTGTGATATAATGGAAACATGATTTTAGAAAATACAATCCCGATACATTCCGGGTGGAGGTAAAAATGAGCCTTGAAAAAGTAGCAGAATTAGTCTTAACCCCAGGCGTGTTGTTATTCGTATTCTATATGCTCAATAAACGAATAGACGATTTGAAATCTGAGATGAAGTCCGATCATGCCAATTTGGCAAAGTTGGTGAGTGGTGTTGACGGTAGACTCAGAGAATTAAACGATCACTTTATAAAGCATTTAGAATTCCATGTGCAAAATCGCAGTGCCAACCAAATGAAGGATTCAACTTCAAAAAGGGATTAAGGCATTCACAAAGCAATGGCATTGATAATACCTTCGCGGCAATCAGAACCCACCACCGTAGGCGGGGATCAAGCGAATGAATAATGAGTAGGACTTTACTATAGGATTTCTATCGCACTCACTATCCATTCCCTTGATCGATAGAGATTCCATCTTGCCCCGCCGCGAATAGGAGGTCGCGATTCGGAGATCGCTCCTACCACTCTTCCATCCTTCCAATCTTCCAATCTCCCTTTCCCTCCAAAGCTATATGTGAAATTCCAAGATGTCGCCATCGTAAACGCGGTCATCGCGACTAACGGATTGGCCATCGTGCCAGTTGACACCCCAGATGCGGGCAAACTTGAGATTCGCCGCGAAATCGCGATGCAACTGCATGGCGGCGTCAATTACCGTGCTGCCAATGGGAAGCACAAGCGGATCGTCGTGATCGACGCGCTTGCCCGGAGTCTTGGTGTACACACGCAGGATCTCCAACTTGTCATACACTGTGCGCTCGAAACGCTCGCGCCCTTCGGCAGTGGCGGCGGATAGTGGACAAATCACGAACTTTTCGCCGTAAAATTCGTTCAGAATTTCCAGCCGACCCGAGGCGTTCGAATCGTCTATCTGATTGGCGACAATTAGAACCGGCTTGTCGCGACCGCTATCCGTATGAGTATCGGTCTCCTCCGCTCCGTCGCGGTCATTAGCCGCGCCAATCACGATTTTGGCGGCTTGCAGTTTGGACGTCACAACCTCAACCTCATCCAACACGTCGTCCCCTCCGACGTTAATGACGACTGCCAGCATGTCCGCGTTCCTGGCGAGATCCAGGATTTCGGGTTGCGCGAAGTCGGCTGTCATCGGCGGCGTGTCGATGAGTTGGAACTGGATGTTCTCGTAGTTTAACATTCCGATGGCCGGTTCACGGGTGCTGAACGGAGCGCTTGAGACTTCAGGTTTGGCGTTGGTGAAACTCGCAAGAATCCGGGATTTGCCGACATTCGGCGCGCCGAGCATAACGATTTGCCCCGCGCCCTGTTTGGGGATGTGATGGCTGTGTCGTTTCGTCCCGCCCTTTTTGTCGGGCGCCTTGCGCAGCTTGGCGATCCGTCGCCGAAGATCGGAAATCACCTTTTCGGAGCCCTTGTGCTTCGGCGTGATGCGGAGCATTTCCTCCAATATCGGCAGACTTTCATCGTCTGTCTTGGCGGCTTCCAGTTGGTGTTTAAGTTTGTAGTATTCAGGCGGTAAATTCGCGGGCATGGGGAAAACCTGTGATCAGTGATTAGTGGCTACAAGCCACTGCCTTCTTGGCGGAGGTCGGCGACGGTCTGCCTGAGTTCGTCTAGAATCGAGGCGTGGAGCAGAAAGACTGTATACGGCGATGCACCGAGGCGAGCGTAGCGTTGTTCGGCTTCAGCCGCGCCGCCGATTTGCAACGTGTACTCCTTCAGGTTATTCAAGGTGACGGAGGCTTGAAGTTCTGGCTTGTTAAGGCGTGTGACGTTTAGGCTCGGCGCCGATGCCAAGTATTTTTCGGCTTTCAGGTCGCCGAGCCGATAAATCACGCTATTGACCGCGCCGTTTTTCGCATCCTCCTGCACGGGCGACACGAGTCGCCAGTTCACCCCCTGTTTTTGACAGGTCAGTTGCACGTCGCCGTGTCGTAATGTGAGTTTAAACGCGTCATCGCTCTCAAATTCAAGAACCTGTTTGTCACGCAGCCCCGCAACCCCCAACCCGACAAGTTCTAGCATTCGGCTTTTCACTAGGACAACGCTCGCGGCGTTCCGCGCTTTCGCATAAACCCTGCCGCCTGTGGTCTGCCCAAGCATCAATACGGCGGGCATCTCATTCGGCGCGAAGAATGAGACGCTCAAGAACGGGTCGTCCAAGCCGTAACGGTTCAGGCTGCCAGGTTGCTCCGCCACAAATTCGACTGCCTTTAGCGAGTCTACGCCAAAGAGAAGGTCGTCCACAACCTCCGCGTCCGCTTTTATGGCAATCGGTTCTTCAATCTCCCAAGTCCCTTTAGGGGTTTTCGCGCAGACAATCTTCGCCTCTCCCCGTTTTTGGATTTCAAAGCGATTGGTTGAGGTGCGTTGGAAGTCGATAACGCGTTTATCGCGAAAATCAAAGACGCCCTTATTCAGTGCCGCATAAATCCCCTTATTCACCGCATAAACGGCATCAAGCTCGCCGGGTTTTACATAAATTCGCGCCGTGTCCAGGATGTCCGATCCGACTAACAACTCTTGAGACATGCTCTCGAGCTCGAGGGTTACTTTGATCCGCGGCGCCTCAAGACCGTATTCCGCCAAATTGATAGCGCCATCCTTTGTGAATTCCGCGGCTTTCAAGAGGTGCAGTGCTTCCAAAATCGAGCCAATCGCTTTGGCGTCGGCTTTGGCATCAATGGGCGCTGTCATTCGCCACTCCGTCTCGCGTTCCTTCCGACACCGAATCTTCTCCTCGTCGACAACCGCCAGGGTGATTGCGGTAACCTGCTCCGGTTCAAACCTCAATACATGCCGCGTCCTGAAATCAGCGGGGGACTTCGTGAGATCTTGCAGAGCGCTTGATTCGATAAGGAAGATGTGCGGCTCCGACGCCTCTTTGGCGTAAACGGAATAGTTGACCGTCTTTTTACCGATAAGGAAGGATTTGGTTGGGGCCTCCCTTTCAGTCCATAGATCGACCTGGATATTCGGCTGGTCCAGCGCATATTGGCTTAGCTCGGTGACTTCCACGGTACGTTTGACCCGTTTGTTCAGGAGATCGGTCAGCATCTCCGATACTTTGCCTTCGTTCGCATAAGTTGTGACGGGGTCGGTCAATTCCCATACGCCTTTTTCATCCTTGACCAAGGATAGTGAATCGTATGCCGAATCCTTGAATGACAGACGAATTTGCCAGACAGCATCCGGCTTCAGCCCGTAGACATCGCCGACTTTCGGTTGTTCGTCCATGCCTGAACTTTTTTCCGAGTCGCCGCCCGAAAATAGGAAGTACCCGGTGACGGAAAGAGCGAATAGAATAATGATAATTAGCGTTGTTCGGAAGTTCATGACAAAAGCAGTGATTAGTGTAAAACACGAAGAAGTATTGTGTGAAATTCTTTGAATTAAGGCACCGCTCAAAGGGTTGGATTGCCCGTTTCTACACTCAATGGAAGAATCGCGCCTGCGACCAATAGGGCGCTCGCCGCGCCCCATCGCTAAGCCTTTTCACTTGCAGTCTTCCTCCCATTTAATCCGTGTCTATCTGTGTTTATCCGCGTCCTTTCCCTTTTTGGGTATTGCCAAAGACTGGGAAGTTAACGGCGGCGCCACCACACGACGACACCGATAATGAAGACGATTGTCGGAATCAGAAAGATCGAGGTCATACGCACAAGAGCAGCTTCGCTTGCACTCATGCGCCGGAGGATTCGTTGATTCGGATCTACCGGGCGAATGGCGATGAGGTCTTCCTCCAGTGTTAACCAGTTTATCGCATTGAGGAAAAGGGCGCCCCCGTTTGTGTTGGAGAAATAGGCGTTTGACGCGAAGTCGGCGTCGCCAAAGACAACGATGCGGGTTCGTGTTTCGGCCGGTTCGGCTTCCTCCTGCCCCTCGGACGACATGCGTTCTTCCGGCGCGTCGCGCGTATCCCCAAGTTCGACCGCGACGGCGATGGACACCGGCGGCGGCGTATCTGCGCCTTCGGTGTAGGTTGCTTCGGTGTACGACAGCAACGCGCCATCTTCCCCGCGCGCGGTCTCTCCCCAACATACTCCGACGGCATCAGGCGTCTTTGCCAGCGATTTTACGCCGAGATCGGCTCTTCCCGTATCTTTCGGCGTTACGGAGCGGGTGGTTTGGAATATCGCGGATTGAACGTAGCGTGTAACGTCATGGAACTCCAGCGGCCCAATCATTGGCGCCGCGGGTCCCACAAAGAAGTACGAGAAACGGGGATCGAAGACAAGGACGTAATCGTTCGCCACGGTCACGCCCCACTTGTCCATCAAGTAGACCAACTCTTGATTCGGATCTTGTGCGGACACGATAGATGGCTCAAACATCAGCAGCAGCTTTCCGTTTCGCTTGAGATATCTGGATAAAGCGCCAACTTCATGCGGCAGCATTGAGGTCTTTGGGGCGGCAATGACAAGCGCGCCGCAGTCCGGCGGAACATCCGGCACGGTAGCTAACGCAAGTGTCTCCACGGCATAGTTCTGTCTTTCTAATCCCTTTTTGGCTTGTTGATAGCCGTGGGCATCAAATACGTCGATGCCGCGTTCCTCGTGCCCTACCAAAAAATAGACGCGTTTGATTTCGTCGCGTACCACCTTCATGATTGCGCTGGTAAATTTCTGCTCGTCGACAGCGGTCACCCTCTCACGCTTTTGACCACTTTCAAATACCACCGTACCGTCAAATTCGATTCCATACGCGTGTCTGGTCTGGGGATCTGTCACAGGATCGATGAACTTGACTTCCAGTTTATCCGTTTCGCGCGCGTACCTGCCCAACATATCTCTCCCGACGGCAAGTCGGTTTTGCAGTCTAGGATCGTCGGGATTGTCGCTGAAGAATGCGAGCGCCTTGACCTCGCGATCCAAACCGCGCAGAATATTCTTCGTTTGATCGGACAGGGTATATAGTTTGTCGGATGTCCAATCCGCCGATCTGTCAAATTTCTGGCTGACAATAATGTTGACAATGACAGCAATTCCGATGAATCCGATCAGGCTTATTGCGACGTTGGCGCCGTAGCGCGCCTGTCGGCTAACAAAGAACTTCCTTATGTGTCGGGCGTTCAGGACGCCAAAAGCGACGAGCGCGCCCAGCCCGATGATGAGAAACATCCAGAAGAACGCGTTTGCCGCAATAAGGTATGCAGCGACGGCGCCGAGAAGGAGGATTAACGCCAGAAATCCGAGAAGCGGCACTAGGCTCGCACGTGCGCGAGAGTTTTCTTCAGACATCATTGCAACTTTACCTCCATTTCGATGATTCAACGGACTTGACCGTGGCGAACAAACAAACAAGCGTGAAACTGAGGTAGTAAACAGTATGTTTGAGGGACACCACACCGCGCGCAAAATCCTCGAAATGCTCGATGAGCGAGAGATAGGCTAGGATGTCACCCAGCCTCCCGCCGCGATTCGATAAAAACCCGATGACCCAAAGCGTGAGTAGCAATCCGAAACTCGTCAGCGCTGAAACAACCTGGTTTTTACTCATTGAGGAAAACATGAGTCCGAGTGAGAGAAAGCAGCAGCCGAGCAGTATCAACCCTAGATACCCGCTGAATACCGGACCGGCGTCTAACTCTCCGAATGGCAGCACAAGCGCGGGGAAAAGGAGGGTCAACAGCAGCATAATTAGCAGCAAACTCAAACTGGCTAGGAATTTGCCTATTGCCACCTCGGTATCGGTAACCGGCGAGGTAAGGAGCAGTTCGATTGTGCCCGATTTGCGTTCTTCCGCGAACAGTTTCATCGTTAGGGCAGGCGTAAAAAAGAGCAGGATGATGCTGATGTTGCCGAATACAACTTGCATAATCGCCGCGCCGGAGCCGTCGCGTCCGCTTTCGATGAAGAAGATTGCGTAAAATAGGAAGCCAACGACTGCCATAAAGACGAAAAACACGAAGTAGGCGATTGGTGAGACGAAATAGGTATATAACTCTTTTCCACAGATTGAGATGATGTTTTTCATACCCTTGCGCGCAAGATTCGGGGAAGGTTTGGGTTTTACAGAGTGCCGTGCACCAATGCTTTCGTATCTATCTTGATATATTAGACAGCGCGGCGTACAGCGGCGTTTATTTTTGGCAAAGAAATGGAATGCACAAAATCAATCATCTCGCATTGGGCTTTGCCAACAAACCTGACCGACGAAGAAAGGTCCTAGCGAGTCAATATATTTGGCGGTTTGCTGCGTTTTTCGCATGTCTTGCACCAGCCGTGATAACGGGTAGAGTTCGGCGCCGACCAAGCCGATCACAAACTCGTTGTCATGCTGATCCAGTCCGAAGCAAGCCAAACGGATGTCGTTGGCATAACCGGCTTCGGCATAGGCGCGCCCCATCATGCCGTGCTCGGCAAGAATCTTGCCTTGATCGGGTTTCGAGAGGAGGTAGAACTCGGGCTTGCGACGCAACGGGTACCAGATTGCCCAACGAAGCGCCGGATTGAGGACATTTCGACGCGGCTTGACCAGCAACCAGTCCTCAAGATTGGGTTCGCGTCCCGTTGAATAAGTTCTGCCAATCATGGTTGATTCCGGTTTGGGGCGCAATGCGTTGAAGGGGGGGCTGGCAAAAAGTCTTCGTCCTTCTAACGCCAAGTCAGCGGGGTTTGTTGCGATAAGCAATACACCGACCCCGCTCGGGTCGTTCAGATCGTGATAAAGGACAGACTCCAAACGACTAGCGTCGAGCGCTTCGATCAACGTCTCTGATTGGGGCGCGCCCGTAAAGGCGTGAAGTTGCAGCATTAATCGTTGAGAACTTGTTTGGGGACCGCCATCCGGTGTCGGCGCGCCCGTCTCGCGGATGTCCAAAGGTTCGCTTGTATGGAAAGATTCGGGATGTTGCTGTCGCATATTTTCCGTTACCTCGTGAAAGCGCGGGTTTTGCGTGAGAGTATACTATAATTTAAGACGGGATTTCAAAGAGAAAGTTGTAGTGTGGGCGCTGCCCACCGCGCGCCTTCCTCTCGGATGTAGGGTGGGCACTGCCCACCACCCGCATTGTCTTGATTGAGTCCGATTTTGAAGCGCATCGCGAAAAAAATAGTGACATTGCCAAGATCGTATGTTATAATTTGCTCAGTCTAGTTGGGATTGACGTACCAACAAAGAATATACGAGGAGAGCGTACAAGTCATGGATATGTTGAAGAAGATTGGCATCTGGTTAGGTATTATAGTCGGCATTGTAACGGTAGCCGCATTCTGGACGAATATCCCGACCAAGAATGATATGTATAGGGGAGATGATAATCTCCAGAAATCAATCAAGGAGGTAGATGTTAACCTCCAGAAACAAATCAAGGAGGTAGATGAGGACCTCAAAGAATCAATCAGAAGCGTAGAAGAAAACCTGCAAACAGTGGAAGAAAACCTGCAAAAGACAATCATAGAGGTAGAGGCCAATCTCCGAGAGGAGATGAAAAGCAGGGACGCGTCCATAAACCGGGAAATGCAGGCAATTCGCGAGGAGATGAACAAAGGGTTCAATAATATCACGGCGATGTTTGAACTTTATTTGCAGGAATCAAAAGAACTCAGGACCGATGTACGGGCAAATACTCAGAACCATGTAAATCACTTGGAGCGCCATGAGGAAATTGTGGCGTCAGAACGTGAATCACAAGACGATTAACTTCAGTGAAAAGATTGACGCAGGATGCGTGATGCGTAACATAGCCTACCGATTCAACCTCGCCGAAAGAAACGCTTTCCAATCCCGCCTTACCCCTACAATTGCGGCTCACTATTTACGACAAGTCTGAAACACGTCGCGAAACGGGAGACCGCGAGACGATGCGTTGAAAACTTGAACAGCGGTCCCCCAATCCTATTCCAATCCACGAAAAAACTATACTTCGCTATTGAAGGTGGTAGAGCATCAAGTATACAATAACGCCCGTGACCGAGACGTACAGCCAGATTGGCAGCGTCAACCGGGCAATGCGGCGGTGTTTGGCGAACCGCTTCCGTATGGCAAAGTAGAGCGTAGTCAACGCAAGCGGAAGGATGACAGCGGCAAGGATGATGTGCGGAATGAGGACAGCGAAGTAGACGCCTCGAATCCAACCTTCGCGTTCGAACGGAGTTGAGCCGGCGTGGTAGTGGTAGATCAGGTAAGAGGTTAGAAATAAGGCGGACACGATGAAGGCGGCGATCATGCAGTTTCTGTGGGCGATGGGCTTTCGCGAGCGGATATAGACGTAACCGACGCTCAGGAGTACGGCGCTGACGGTGTTGAGCGCGGCGTTGACGCTGGGGAGGTCGGATATGGTTAGCATAGTCTTTTGAACGGCAGAATAGCGGCTAGCGCCCCTTACGAAATCGGTTGAGTTCGGAGGCGTTCAATCGCGGTCTTGGCGCCTTGTCTGACAAGCTCGGAGGAATCGTGTAGTTCGACTTCTTTGAGTTTGGGGAGCGCCGCCGACTCTCCGAGTTTTCCCAAAGCGACGGTAGAGAAGTAGCGGACATCGTCGTCGCTATCCCCTAGCGCTTCGATCAGGGGAGCGAGATCGTCCGAAGTAGCGAGATCCCGGTCGGTATCTCCGATGTTGATTAGCGCCTGAACCGCTTCTCGCCGAGCGTTTGAGTCTCCGTGCCGGAGCGCCGACAACAGCGAATCGTTCTCTCCGGTGACAAACGATAGATTGTCCCACTGACAATCAAGGCAAAAATAACCATCCGCGCCGATTCGTTGAACACTTGCGCTGTGACAGTCGGGGCATGTCGTAACAGGTGTTTGACTGCTCATGGATCCAAAGCGTGTCGGGTCTAATTGGCTGGAATATATGACTCGGGGAGTTCGGGCAGATTCCGCCAGATTTCTGGTCCCTCGGGCTTGAAGTTGATTGTTGCGATGAATTGCATGCCGCAATAGAAGTTTATCTTGAACTTTCCGCCGCCGAAATGTTCTTTGATATAGCGCATCGGGTCCTCAATCAGAGGCCCCATTTCGTCCGCGTGGTAGAAGGCAAGCGCTTTGAACCTGACGGTGTTTCCGACCGGTTCCTGCACCAAGAGCCGCGCGGTGGTCGTCGGAAAAAGCGTTTTGAACGCATCCCACAAGTCATCAACCGTGGGTTTCGGATTTCCGAGACGCTTTTTGAAGTCGTTTTCGATGTATTCGGAAAATAGGTTGAGTACCCAGTCCATAGGCGCGATACGAACAAATCGTCGTCATCCCTCGCATAGGATTCACGCAGCGCCGGCAGTGTCGCGCATCGGAGAACGCTCCAATGCGGGCTGCACTGCATAAGTCCTATCGCATTACAAGCCTTAAAGAGGAACTTTAAGAAAATCCTCCAAATGGAAATGTGGTAGAGGAAACTCCTCTGTCGCTTTGCACTGTCAAAAAGTTGCGGCTTTTTCGAAAAACTCAATATCGACCACGTCTACGTTGGCGTTGCGCGCATTCTCGGCGACTCGCTGCACAACCATTTCCCGCACGAATGGTATGGGAATGCGTTTGACGCGATGGACGACCTCTTCAGTGCAACGCGTTGAGGTGTTGCCGAGAAAGGGGCCCTCGCTCGGTTTTAACTCGGCGGGATGGTCGCAGGTCTCCGGCACGAGTTGCTGTAAGCGCATTGAGACGTAATCTGTCACCCATCCCTTGAGCGCTTCCCCTTTTTCTTCGTTGATTGCGGTTTGTTGGGGTTTCTGATCCAACTTTTCGCTGATATCCACCAGAAGATTCTCTAGGCGATCCAAGCGGTCTTCTACGGCCGAAAAGCGTTGTTCGACTTCGGTTTGGGTGGGCCATTCTTTTTTCTCCTTTATGTTTGAATTAGGCGTGGAACGCAAAAAACTGGTGCGCAATGCGCACCCTACAAGAGACTAGCGGCGGGGGCGGAATGAAGGTATTCCCGTTTTGTCAAATCGCTCCTTGACCGCCTTCATCGTTTCGGGAGTAATCTCGCGGCAACCGTGTTCGCGTGCGTACTTTTCGACGCTCTTGATAACCATCCCTCGCGCGAAGGAGGGAACGCGTTTCAGTCTCTTTTGCGCGAGGTCGGTCCAGCGCAATTCATAGTCGATTTCCGCCGCGAAGGGCGTCGTCTTGTCAAAGCGAATAGTCTGGCTGCCGGATTGCCCCGGCCGATACTCGCACGATGCATCTTCGGCGAGATAATTCCCCGTAGCGGCGTAAGCGCGGGCGCGGCAACCGCCGCAAACATCGCGAAATTCGCAGGCGCCGCATTTCCCTTCCAGCAGACCCCGATCCCGCAGATCCTGAAAGACCTTCGATTTGTTCCACAGCACGCCAAAACTCTCTTCTTTCAGGTTGCCTACGCTAACCGGCATATATGGACACGGCGTTAGGTCTCCTTCGGGCGTGATACGGCAGTAGTAGATACCGCACGGGCATGAGCCGCTCGGATAGGCTTGCAGAAACGGTGAATCGGATTGATGTTCATAAACGGCGCGCTTATAGTGAGGGGCGCATTTTGCGGCGACAAGCATTTTGCCCCGATACTCCGCTTGCAACTCGAATAGAGTTGAGAGTAGCTCCTCGTACTGACTCGGCGCGATGTCCATCACAGTTTTGCCGCGCCCCGTTTTGACGAGGAAATAGACATTAATGACCTTGGCGCCCAACTGATAAGCGAACTCGACAATCTGCGGAATTTCGTCGTAATTCCAGCGCGTCACCGATGTCTGGACGAGAAAATCCAGATTGGCGCGTTTTAGCGCTTCAATCCCGTTCATCGTGGCTTCATAAGCGCCCTCCATGCCTCTGAACTTGTTGTGATTTACCGCGTCTACCGCATCCAAGCTAATCCCCGCGCCGGTCACACCGTGGTCGCTTATCTTTCGAACCACTTCATCGTTCAGCAGCGCGCCGTTGGTGCCCATCACGACAAGGAATCCGGTTTGCGCGGCATATTCCGAGATGTCCAGAATGTCGGGACGCAACAGCGGTTCGCCGCCCGTGAGAATCAGGAGGATGTTGGGATTGACTTCGGCAATCTCATCAATCACGCGGAAGCATTGGGACCGCGTCAACTCCGCGTCCCGATGGTAGCCGGTCGGGAATTCGTTGGTATCCACAAAGCCGGCGGGCAGATAACAGTGTTCGCATTTGAGATTACAAAGCCGTGTGATATTCCATGAGACGGCTTGAACTTTCGTTTCCATTTTTTTCGGACGTTCTATCAACAAAATCCTTTCGTGACGGCAAGCCTTGCCCCTGTTCCCGTTTCACTACCGCGCATTCATTCGCAAGGATAGAGCAAGCACGATGAGACCGGCGAACAGCGCCGCTATTCCAAACAGATTCGTCAATTTTTGGAGTTTCGCGACCTCTGAATCATCGCGATCCGGATTTGCCATTGACGCCCCCAATCGCCGCGTGAAAACCGCGATATGCAGACTATGAAACAGTGTCATTAATCCGACAAAGGCAAGTTTCGCCACAAAGGCGATGGCGTAGTCCCGCGGGAAGTTCATCCGCGTATTCAGTCCAACGATGAACGCATTCATGGCGCCCGTGATCAGGAGTATATGGATGGTGAAACGGATAATGTGACGCAGGCGATTCCGAATGGCTACGGTGTGCCGCAGGCTCTTTGCGGGTGACAAATGCTTCCTCAGAGCGGGCGCCGCGATGCCCACCGAAACAAAGATTCCGCCCAGCCAAACCATGGCGGCAACGAGGTGAATCCAACGTATGACGAGTTCGACGAATGTGCGCATAAATCGGTGGAACCTGCTACCCGAGTACACTCCGGCATCTCGTTTGGTTCGCGCCGCTACATGCCGAAGTTGCCGCGGGCGGCGTCCATCACTTCGCCCGTTATTTTAGCTATCCCTTTTTCGCGGGCAAATTCTTCAATTCCGGTTTTAGCCATTGATTGCACAAAACTCGGAATCCGATTCAGGCGTTCAAGCGCTTCCTCTGTCCAGACGATACCTGCCGGTTCCGATACCTGATTCTGAAAGGCGTCCGCCACCACGGATGTGAAGGGGCATTTACCTCCCTCCGACTCCGAAGCTAACTCGGGAGCGTGACTTGATGTGAGGGTTCCGTCCTTTTGGTCACTGAGAAAGGAACGCACCATCTGCATCGGTGGCGCAGCTTCGCTCTTGCCGCCAAGTTGAACGTCAAGGGACTTGAGCATTTGGGTTTCCCACGGGTTCATGTGCATTGCGATTTCCGCAAAGCAGTCGGGACACTCGAAGATTGCGGACAACGAGCCGCCTTCTGGCGCTTTTGATTCTTTGAACTTCATGGCTGTGTCGCATTCAAGGCATAAGAATTTCATTCATCGACTCCGTTGCTTTAGTTAGGATGCAGACGGGCGCGGCAAGGGCTCCAACTAACAATCACCATCCCCAATCCGATTCAGTTGTTCCCGAAGAATTTGAACTTGTGGAGTCCCGTCAAGAACACGAATGGCGTCAATACAACTTTGCTTGACAAAGGATGCCTGCTTCGGGTCGTTAGCGCACTGATGCAGCGCTTCTCGCGATTCGGCGTATTTGATATGGGACAGCGCGCTTGCGGAAAGCATGCGGACATCGTCGTTGGGATCGTATTTCAGCAAATTGATTAGTTTTTCTCCGATGTCTTGTTTCTCGGGCCAATGACCACCCAACAAATGGACCGCATTTAAACGGCATATCGCGTCTGGAGATTCCAACAACGCTATCAAATATTTCCGCAGCGGTTCAAAACGTCTTTCAGCTAATGGATGAGCTGTCTCGTAAAATGTATGTTCTGATACTTGTCCGTTTTGACATAGACATTTCAATTTAGCAAAATCGCTCGTTAATTCGCGCATTTTCTTCTCTGTAACCGTTCAGTTCACCAAGATTTCTACAAAGTTGTCGGGATCGGGAGATCCCTCCTACAGCATCATAACATGGATTGGCGCACTATACAGTTACGAAATTCGTGATTCGATCAAGATGTATCTCCTCACCGGCATTCCATTGAATGGTTTCCATCGGCGTATTCATGGAGGTAACAACCGCATATCTCAAACTCGCGTACGGTAAACCGAATCGTGAATCATGCTTCTTGGTTGAAAAAGCATTCAATCTTTTCCGCGATTTTCGTCATGCTGTCGCCCGCCGGCGTGTCGGCGAATTTTGCCACGAAAGCGTCACCGTTGTCCGCCGCCATAGAGATTCTCGGATCGAACGGTATTTTGCCGAGCAGTGGAACCTCAAATTGGCGCGCCATCTCCTCCGTGCTGCCCGCGGGAAACAGGTGTTCCGTTTTTCCGCAATCCGCGCAGACATAAGCCGCCATGTTTTCGACGATACCGATGACCGGCGTGTTGAGCAAGTTTTTCGCCATCGTCAACGATTTCTTGACGACGAGCTGCGAAACTCCCGAGGGAATCGTGACGACGATTGTACCGCCGAGAGCCGGTATCAAATCAACGAGATTCGGCAATCGATCGGCGCCTGGCGGAAGGTCAATCAGGAGGTAGTCGAGAGCTCCCCATTCGGTATCGGACAGAAATTCGCGAAGCGCGGTTACCTCCATCGCGCCGCGCCAAGTGAACGCGTCTTTCTGCGTTTGCGCTTCCCATAGGACGGGGGTTTCGTCGTCCTTTAGAAACAAATCCATCGACATGACTCGCACGCCCAGCGGACCGATGGCCGGCTCAACACCGCTCGCGCCGTAATCTATTTTCGCGCCCCTTACGCCTATCATCTTCGCGATTGAGGGACCGTTGATGTCGGCGTCGAGCACGCCAACGCTTTTGCCACGCAAAGCGAGGGCTGAGGCGAGATTCGCGGTTATTGAACTTTTGCCCACCCCGCCTTTCCCGCTCATGATGGCAACGGTATGCCTCACCGATTCTAGCCGTTTTTGGGTGCGACTGACCTGCCGAGTCACTTGCCCAACGATGTCGGAACCGCCATCACTTGGAAGGTCGCTGTAGGTTTTCATGTTTTATTGATGCGAACAGAATAAATGGTTTCCGTGCTATGCGCCCTTTTGAACCTAAGGCTAGGATGGTTTGGATTCGCCTTGAAAAGCTTGTAGGCCTCCCTTGCCTGATGGCGGATGTCGCTCGGTAGTCTTGTGAACATTTGGCGAAAGCGCTTTGTTGTTTTTGAAATCATAAGTGGTCGGAATCTAATTCTTGAGTTTGACCACTACGATGTTCAGCGAGCGCTTCAGAAGCCAACTTGGACAATGTATCTTGAGAATCAGCGAATAATTTAGTCCATCGTTTCTCGGATTGAAACTCGGCAAAAAGCCATTCTGCAAGCGCATCCTGTTCTCTTGCCGAAAGCTTTGAAGCTTCCGCAAACGCTTTTTCAAGTCTTGCTGTCATCAAGAAATCTCCATACGGAAATGCGAGGTGCGCTGTAACAGACATTGAGAGCCTGTTTGAAAATTCATTTCGGGTGAAGTCCTATGCCTTGAAACCGAATTTTTTCACCAAAACTCGGTTTCTTCCGTAGGTTCTGTTGAGATTTACGTGAAGTGTGTGTCCAATCGTAGGGGCGAGGTCCCTTCGCCCCATGTATCGGGAAACGTAACGAATGGATTGGGGAACCCAACCCCTACGAAGGATTGTGCGTCTGTGTAGCCCTCTTGATTGTTGCGTTGTGATGAAATGTCAACAGAACCTAGCAGCAAAGTGTCCACCACTCTCGATTGTCTATTATTCAAACAAACTCTTAAGCGGTGCGTAGGTTTGCTTCGTTTCTGCCTCGTCTTCCGTGCCGCCGTTAGGACAGACACTGGCGCTGTCCTGACGGTGACGGGATTATCGGCTTTACTTGCGCGGCAGCGTAATCTTGTCCGGAACGACAATATCCCCGGCGACGATTTGCGCTTTCAATGATTCAACCCTAGCCAGAATTTCGCTGGAAAGCAGAGACTGATTGTGTTCATCCACGGCATAACTGACGCCGCCATCTTCAAGCCCAAGGTATCGCACGCCGTCCATAAAGGTATCTGCGGCGGCTTCATTGATGACCTTGATTACCGACGCCGAAAGCTCCTTAACCATGCTCGTCAAGACGATGCCGGGTTCAAGGTAATTGCCGTTGGAGTCAACCCATATAATGAACTTTTGTTGTTCTCGCGCGGCTTCAAGCGCTCCGTTACCGGCGCCGCCGGCGGCAACGTAAATGACATCAACCCCACTCTCGTACTGCGCCGCCGCGATCTCCTTTGCCCTGTCCGGCATGCCGAAACCGGTTGCATCCTCGCTTATGTACTCTACGGTCACCACAGCGTCGGGATTGACAGCATGAACCCCGGCAACGTAACCGGCTTCGAATTCGTGCAGCAACGGAACATCGGCTCCGCCGATATAGCCAATCTTCGCACTCTCGGACTTCAATGCGGCGATGGCACCGACGAGAAACGAGCCTTCGTTTGCCTTGTAGTTCAGGGATGCTACATTCGGCACATCAAGTATAACATCAAAGATTGCGAATTTCGTATCGGGAAAGTCCGGCGCCACATTCGCCAGCGGAGCGCCCATTTGGTATCCGGCAGTCAGAACGAGGTCTGAATTCTGCGCGGCTTCCCTTAACTGCATCTCCGTTGCCAAGGGATCGCTCTCCATTCCGACAACCTCGGTGAGGTTAATCCCGAGTTCCGCTTCGGCGGTTCTTACCCCGATATGGAAACTGTCACAGTATCCGGCGTCCCCGATGCAATCGCTCGGATAGATCATGGTTACGCGAAGGGGACTGGCATCGGTGTCATCCGGGAAATCGGACAAGATTGCCTGCTGAAAAACGTCACAACCGGAAATTCCAACCCAGAGTAAGCCGACCGCCAACACGCCGAGTTTTCTTATTATGCCCAAATCTTTCATATCTTCTCCTTATACGCTGGTTGATTGCTCTATGATGATGGCGTTGTGGTTAAAATGGTAACACAAGAAACGGTTGAATGCAAGCCGCAGGAAAAACAGTATGCAGTGACTCGCGCCAGCAAAAGAACGCGAACGCGGATTGTGAGAGGCAATGCGCATGGTAATGAGCGGCACAAGCCGGCTTATGCCGCTTCCAATTCGGGAAAAGGATTTCCCCACTGCCACCCGGTGCTTCCCGTTTCCCGATAACGCTCAAGCCGGCGGATCGTGATTTCGGCGAAGATCGGGTCAATTTCAAGGGCATAGACTCTCCGGCGCGACAATTCACCAGCCATCAGAACCGTTCCCGAATGGGAGAAAAAATCGACGATAAGTTCGCCTTCTTTGCTACTGGAATCAACAATCCGTTGAATCGCTTTCAACGGTTTTTGGGCGTAGCAACCCGGTACGTTTTCCTCCATACGGTAAAACACTTGCTGAACATCAATCCAGACATTTCCGGGACGTATGGTTTCCGATCGACTTCTCTCTAAGTTCTCCACCTTCCGACCATCGACCTCCTTGTAGTATCCTCGGAGCGTCTTGGGAATGTCGGTATAAGTCACGGTAAAATCGGGCTCGCCCTTGACGTAATGGAGCAGCTCCTGCCGTACCCACATCCAGTTTTTCTGCGTCCCGTACCCGCGTTGATTGCGGAGCGTGATGAAGTTTCTCGGTTTGAAATCGGGAAACTCCCTCATCAGAATCATAAAATCCGGGAGGGGTTGGAAATTCTCCTTATAATCAGCCCCCATCCAGACGTAAAGATGCGCGTTCGGTTTGGAAATCTGACACGCACAAGCAATCCATCTTTTGGAAAAATCGAGATATGAGGCGAGGTCAATTTTTGAGAGATTGGCGGTGTTCGCATTTCCGACCGCAACGTTGTAGGGCGGGTCATTAATAATCAAACCCGTTTTCTCGCCGCCCGTGAGGCGGTTAACATCCTCCCAATCTGTCGCATCAAGGGCACCAACCCTGTGACCGCTTATCGCATCCTCCCAGATTTCGCCGTGCTTTAACCGGCAATGGGGGATAAGGCGTTCCCTAAGTTCAGCGTCGGTATCAAGCCGTTTTAGGCGTTCAATGGTTTTGCCTTGCCTCGCGTTCGTAGTCGGCTTCACGCTCACAGTCGGAAAGAGAGTTGTTTGTGCCGGTTTCATCATCTCTCTCCTGTTAACAACGTTTGTTCAGTTGTAGCAGGGAATAGGACGTAGTGCCCCGTCGTTACGCAAGGACTTGATCTCGCCATTATCCATGCGAAATAATTCTTTCAGCAAGTAACATCCAAATCTCCCACTCGGACTGCTTCAAAAAAATGGGTTTAAGCCCCAGCGGGGCGACAGGTTTGTAGAAATTTGGATTCACCAGATTCCAAAGCCCCAGAGGGGCGACACCCGTATACTCGTTTCTCGCTCTATAACTAGCTTTGAGCGAATGTCACTTGATAGCATTAATTTGTCGATGGTTCGTGAGATCTATTTTCCGTGGTCATTATGTAACAAGCCGTTCCAATTCAACGGTCTGGTTCACAAAATCAATCACTAAGCGATATTCTCGCAAAAGATGGGTACCGATAAGAATCTGGTGGCTGGCAACAAAAGACGCTTCTGCCTGAATCAACTTTCCATCAAAGGGAAAATCAACCACATAAATGGCTTCTTCAATCGTTTGCCCGCCGGCTAAGGCAGAAGTCATTTGTCCTATATAACGAGCATTCAAAGAATGTCGTAGAAGTTCTGGTAATTCCAGATCGCCATTGAAGCCCGTGTCAATGGTCGTAATCCAATCCCGACTAGCAATTGATAGATTGATTGTCGGTACCCCATCAACTGAAACCGTACCGCAAATCAACGGTGCCCTCCCTTGCGCAGATAGGTGGCGGAACCTACGCGTTCAAAGAATAGCGGAGATGTCAATCCCTTCGCATCCCGTTGCAAGACAATATCTCGAATTGAAGCGCCAAACCAGATCTCTTTAGTTTTCGGATCAATCCCCGCGGTTTGTCCGATTTGATTCGAGAGATTATGCTTGTTCTGGTACTCTTTCCAGATCTGTTTTGCTTTACGGGAATCAGCTTTCGTCCACATTGTCAAGTTCTCCATTCATCAACTACTTCTGCGCTCTCCAACGGCGATAGTTTAGTTGCGTCGGCAACTTTACCGGGAACCATACGGTAAACGAAAAACGCTATCATGCTGCGGATTCCGAAGACGGATTATTACAATTCGTCGTTATCTATTGTCTCCAAGGCACGTTCGATTTCCGGCGTAAATACCTCTTTCAGTTTTAGCAGATTCTCAATGTGCCATTCTCTGATTTCTTCCAACTCACTCTGGGAGGATTCGATACTGCCATCACGATAAACAGAAACTGTCGACCGTTTCCTCTCGTCTAGGCGTTCCCATTCTAGTTCCCGCCCGAATCTGGAATTGATTGCCGCGCCCTGTTGCTCTAGCTTATCAAAAAGGGTTTTATCTTCTCCTTCCATGTATACAGATGCGGATACTTTACCGCCCCTTGCAAACCCAGCACGATAATAAACCCCACTGATGCCAGCTGCAAAGTATTGCCGATTCTGATTCTTCGCTTTTACAGAATCTTTAACTGGGAAACCATGACTCGCCCGTAATTCATCAATAAGCGCTTGAAAATATTCCCTATACTTTTCAAGTTTTGGCGTTGTGCTCGCTGAAACCTTCTGGCGCTGGGATTTCTGCCACTCGTTCGGAAAAACGACAGGTTTGAAGTTATATGCAGGCTTTGAATCATCGATTGTCAAGATTTCAACGACGATCGCAAAAAACTCCGTGTCAGTACCCGTTTTTTGATTTAACCATTCCAGCGTTTGGCGGTGTTCATCTCTAACCTCCTCTGCAAGCCAAATGACTACGGAAGCATCAAAACCTGCCGCGTAGGTCAGCAGTTTTCCGAGATGATCGTGATTCGTCTGTGAAAACTGGTTTTCAATTATAACCGTTTTTGAACTATTCAAGTCTTTGGCAAGAAGATCGAGAGAAAAATCACCAACGGAGGCCTCTCGGTCCGTGAGTTCAAGTTCTAGCCCAAGCGCATCGCCTAACGCGTCAATATTTTTTGCGAGCCACGGAGTAAAGTCGTTTGCTTCATGCTGCCAGATTTCACGCAAGGCCACTTTTTTCAATTCACCGAAATTGTGCATATCGTTCATTTGCATGATTTACCTTAGTCTTAAGTGTAGTGAGATTAGATGTAGAAAACGGCTGGTGGACAGCACCAACCCTACTATCCTTCCTTCTGTCCCTGCTGATAATAAGTCCCAAGCACCTCATTATCCAAACTCCGCCCCTCCTCAATCACCCGCGCGGCAAATTCCAAGTTGATGCTCGTAAGGTTCGCTTCCCGCGCCCGCTGTTCGACGCGGGACAGGGTGATGTTGCGCATAAATCCGGCAGGCACGAGGCTTAGGCGTTCGCGGGCGTCTGCGGTCCACTCAAACGCGCTTTCAAACGTTTCCCCTATTGAAGTATCGGAGGATTCGCGGGATTGGGCGGCGGCTATGAGTTCGGGGGCGTCTTCGCGGACAGCGGATGCCTGATCGATGTTCTCGTTCACGATGCGCATGGCGAAGTCGTTCGTGATGGTGCCGATTTTCTGGGTGCGCGCCGATTTTTCGATTCGCGCCTTGACGTTGCGCCGCATGTAACCGCGCGGCACATTCCGCAAGGCTTTCTTCGCCTGATCAGACCACTGAAGCCGCAGCCCGTCGAAAGTACGTTCTTCACTGACGCCGCCCTCCCGATCCGCGATACTTCGGAGCGATTCTTTGTCAACCATCTGGAAATGGTCGCCGCCCGCGCCGCAGACCGGACACTTCACGGGCAACTGATCGCGCGCCGCGTAGCCGCAATCGCCGCAGATAAAGGTCTTGACAGCATCCGAATCCAGAACCGTTTGTGTCGCTATCTCTTTGGCGACCTTGGTCATGCGCTCCGCCGAGCGACCAGGCATAAAGGCTTCCATCGCCTGCTCAATCACGCTCTCCGTAATCACGGAATGTCCGCGCTCAATCGCATAACGGTGGACAGCGGTACGCGCGATGCCCTGTATCTGCGGCGGCGCTTTTGCCATCCGATCCATGGCTTCCTGCGTCCATACGACGGTCTCCTCGGCTTTCACATCAATTTTGGGAACGTATCGGGCGCTTGACAGCAGTACGTTGCACGGCGCGAGCCGCAGCAGATTCTCGGTGTTGCTGCCGATATCCATGTCGGTTTCGCTGTGGACGCCGATACGCCCCAATACGAGCATCCACGGTTCGGTTTTACGGGTGTACTGCAGAATCTTCTCAAAGGCTTTGCCATCCAGCAAGGTGATTTTGAGATCGTAACCGTGATCTTGCTTGGCAATGGTGCGGGCAATCTCCAGATGGGATTGGTAGATTTTGGCGAGTCCGGTGTCGATGACCTCTTCGTGCAACTGCTCCTGCTCTTTGAATCTGAAGGTCTTGGAGGCGCGCTCTGTCAGAACGCTCACGACCGAATTGAACACGACGTAGTGAAGATAGGGGTCGTAAACGCCGACCGCCTCGACCCGTCTGTCAAATGCCTTGCCGATGCGGATGGCGGTTTTCAATCCGGCGAAGGATTCGGGACTGCCATCGATCCCGACGAGAATATGCCCCGATTGATCCTGAAACCGCTCTGTATTTCGGACGACGAGAGTATCGGTCTGAATGCGGCGCACAACGCGTTCGACGACGCCTCCGAGCAGGCTGTCCTTGACCGCGCCCATGCCGAGAGCGCCGATGATTACCAAGTCGTAGTCGCCGGATTGGATATCTTCAGCCAGTTTGATGAAGTGCTTGCCCTCCGGCATTTTGGCTTCAAAGGGTATGTCATTCTCGGCGCATTTTTTCTTCATGACCTCCAGATAGGAATCGGAGATTAACTGAAGCCCCATCGTAATCAGAGTGTCATGAATGCGGCGCTGTTTTTCGAGTTCGGCTTCGTCCTGATATTCTTCGGGGAGAGTGTATTCCATCTGTTTGAACCGCACGTCGTGCATCTTCGCCGCGTAGACGTGGGAGCCGACGAGTTCTGACCCGAATATCTTGGCGAACTCTACGGCGAAGTTGACGCTCGCATCGGAATGATCCGAGTTATCAACGGGGACATAGACTTTCTTGAACATTTTTCCTCCTCCGATTCAGGGTTTTTGATGACATGGGCGCTAATGTTTTTTGGTCTTCAACTTTACAAATTGGTAACGGAGCCCGTAGGACGCGGGCATCTGTTGTAATCGGGCGAACCGCGCCGGACGTGCAATGAATAGCGCTACTACAAACCGTCAGCACGATTTAACCAGGTCAATGCCCCCAGAGGCGGGCGTCTTTGATGAGACTGGATGCCCATTCAGTGACCTTCTCATCTGCATGAATGACAAACTCTTGTCCACGCCCCGCCGACTGAAAATAGCCGTCTTTCCATGAGCTCTTCGAGTGGTACGATATCTTAATGTTTCGGAAGATATCTGCGTTGAGATTCCAACGACTTCTTAGTTCGTCTTTCTTTGTCAGCGTCTTCCGATCATCAAACTCAAAGACGCCGGCTCCGGGGTAATTCGGGTGAAAACTCAAGTTGCGCGTTGCGACGAATATTGTGTTGTTGGCGCGTGTCCTTGCGGCTTCATCGGCATGAGAGTGGTCATTTAGCCAAATTGGCAGTTGAGCGGCGCCGCTGACAGAGAAAATATTGCCAATCTCCATGTAACCGAATATGGCGTGGAAGCCGTTGGCGCCGCCGTGAAAGCGTAGTTTGCCTTCAACCTCTTCGGAGTGGCGGAACCAGCCGAAAAACAGGAATAGATCGCCGCGCGAAACCCCTTGATTTTCCAAATGCGACTGCGCGGCTCCGACTTGTCCAAATGCCGGCAACCAGTCTCGATGACGTTTTCGCGCCCCGGTCACAAGATCCGGATCCAGATGCACCAGTTTACGCCCCATATCAGCCCCGGCGTCGAGTTCCTCTAGGATTTCCGCGTACGTTTTGCCTCCCGGCGCAATGATGTCGCCATAGGTCAACGTCTCCCAGTCCCCGGGAATCGGCAAACTGAGCATTTTGCCATCGGGCAGAATCGGGCTCGGATGACCGCCGATAGAACTGTCGAATCCCTTTCGACTCAGGATTATTTTCATCGCGCCAACTCCATCCGTTATCGCCGCATACTCATCACCGAGGCGATGACATCTTGGACGAATTTCCCTCTTGCCGCTTCCGCCCCCAGAACCCGCCCAAGAGATGTCCCAAGATTGTTCCTGTAAAGAGGTAGGGAATCGCCGTCCAATCCCAGTGCAGAATGAAACGACGGGAAAGGATGTTAATGAGAATCGGGAGGTAAATGGTTCGTCCCCAAGGGCGAGAAAATCGTTTGAAGCGAACTCGGTAGAATCCGAAAGGCAGGTTTATGAGGAAAACAAGGAACGCTACACCCAACCGCGCCGCGTCAAGCCCAATCATGTCGCCTCTCTTTCGCCGAAGTGATGTTGACTATCTCAGCAGGGTTTTTATGTCCCGCCGAAGGTGCCGGAGATTGGCTTTACTTCGACTATCGTAGTAGCCGCGCACTTTTCCCTGCCCGTCCACAAGAACAAAACGCGTGCTATGGAGAATTTCACTCCCTTGATGCCCTGCCGCAAGATTGAACCCGTCCTGCGCCAACCGATAAATTGACGCTTTCTCCCCGGTCAGAAAAGACCAGCGACTGCCATCCGCGCCGAAACTGTCGGCATAGCGAGCAAGCGCTTCGGGGGTATCGCGTGCCGGATCGACAGAAAAAGAGACGAAACGAAGCTCGGGTTCCGACGCAAACTCATCCTGAAGCCGAGCCATCTCATCGGTCATCGGTGGACAGATGGTGGCGCAACTTGTGAAGATGAAGTCCGCCACCCACACTTTACCGCCTAAATCCGTGAGTGACATTGCGCCGCCATGCTGATTGGTCAGCGCAAAATCCGGCACTTGATGATGAACCGCCAGCCGCGACAACGGGCTCACGGACTCCGGCGCTTCGCTCGGTCGATGCACGAACGATCTGATGTTCGCGATGACGATGGCGGCTATAACGAGAACCAATACGCCCCAGAGCATGCCGCGCAGCAAACGCTTTTTCGAAGTAGGCGTCGGTTCCAAGGGTTTTACGTCGGTTTCCATAGCGTACTGCGCAAGCCGAATCGCAGGCTTCAAGCGCGCCTATCCGCGATACGCATTATGTTAATGCGAGGTGTCCACCGCATGAGTTTCGGTTTTGAGTTGTTCCGCTTGCCGCGCTTCCGCCATTAGATCCGGCAATAGCATGAATACCAGAAAAACGCAGATGATAAATGGCGTTAGCGCGATGGCTGTCAAAGTTTTCTGCTCGAATTTCAGATGCATGAAATAGAGCGCGACATAAGCCGCCTTTGAACATGCCATGCCGATAAGCAAAAGCGCTGTCACAATCTTCGGAATCGGCACGTAGACAACGAGAACTTCGGCAATTGTGAGCACAAGCAGAATCCAGAAGATTCGCATGTAATTCGGGTGTTCCTGTTCAGCGTGTTCCATCTTTAGATTCTCCTTTGGGCGATTACAGTAGATAAACGAAGGTAAAGACCATGATCCAGATTAGGTCAACGAAGTGCCAATACAGTCCCACGATTTCGACCTTGTGGTTGTAGTCGGCTGTGTATGCGCCTCGCATTCCTTGAATCAAGATAACAATGAGGTAAACCACACCGCCGGTGACATGGGCGCCATGGAATCCGGTAATCGTGTAGAAGGTAGGGCCAAATAGTACGGAGCCGGACACGCCATGCTTCATTGACGTTAGAGTGAGGCCATGCGTAATCAAGTGCGCCCATTCGTAAACCTGTAGCCCCAAGAAGATCAACCCGCCCAGAATCGTTATACCTAGGTAGGTACACATCTTCGACTGGTTCCCCTTCTGAATGGATTCAAGGGCTTTGACCATCGTAACGCTGCTGCAAATCAGCAGGAATGTCATGACCGCGGTGAGGTTAATGCCGAGCACTTCCGATGGAGGCGCCCAGTTCGCCGCGCTGGCGCGAATGGCGCCGTAGGCGGCGAGCAATGCCCCGAACGACATTGCGTCACTGATGAGAAAGAGCCACATCCCCAACTTGCCCTGGCTGTCAGGCGTTAGAGACGGCTCATAAACATCGGCGGAATGATCTATGGCTGCAGTTTCTGACAATTTTCATACTCCTTTCATATCTGATACAGTTTCAAAAGCTAAATGTTACGCTCTTCCAAAACGCCCGATGAACCGGGCAACTACAGTCACTCAATGCGTGTATACTCCGCGCTGTCAGAAATTGCGTCTTTTGTAGGAGCGATCTCCCGATCGCGACCTGTGTTCACCGTAGGTGCGGTTTCCAACCGCACTGACCGCCAGACGCTTGAAAACACACAATTTTCAGCAGCGTGAAGTATAACTTATAGATTAGGAATTAGTACGAGATTCGTGCTCGTAACGCTGTTTGACGCGTTTGATCGAAAAAAATACGCCGCCGCCAACCAGGCTAAAAACGATATAGGGCATAGCCATGAGGAATAGAATGCTCCATTTGAAGCCCTGCGTAATCGGGTCATCAACGAGTTTGCACGAGGGACATGCGTGCGCGACACTGGGTATCACAAACAGCGCGCAAACCGCAACGCCCAAGATGATTGGAAAATAGCGGCGAATCATGATAATCTCCTTCATTCGTTTTATTCCAAGGTCGAAAGTGAGTCCGTCCATGTACCCAATATTATGAGGAACACCCCCGGACAGGAGCAACCCCCCTGTGGGAGGGGCATCTTGCCCCGATTTCCCACGTTCACAATAAATCAACGCATTTAATAATTACGCAACGCAAGCCGATCTCGCTGGGCATCGCTCTCACATCGGGGCAAGATGCCCTCCCACATATTATCCAGGGATACGCCCTGCCGATAGTCGGGAGAAATACATGCCAAATCAATTCTACCACTATTTTTGGCAAATCTAAACAGTTGCTAACAGAGAAACCGAGTTTTTGGTTCTCGTCCACCAAATGATAGTCAAATTGACTGGATTTTCCTCGAAACTTGTGTCTCCGCGTCGGAAAAAACTCGGTTTCTGTACCCTATTCAATTGAACTCGGCAACTCGGGTTATCATTAACTATCCTGAATTAGACCAAATAGACCAATACATACAGTATGGGCCACAACACCACGACAAATGTCCAGTAGATGGCGCACATTTCGACGCCAACATGGTGACTAGCCGAGAATTTGTCCGTTATCGCTTTGGCGAAAACTGCGATCACCCACAAGACCGCGACCAAGGCGTGCAGCGCATGGCAACCGATGAGGACATAGAATATCGAGCCGTAGACTCCCGATGAAAGCGTAAATCCGTGATGCACCAATCGAACCCATTCGGAGCCTTGCACAATGAGGAAAATCGCGCCCAGAAGTCCCGTCGCGAGTAGCCAGCGTCGAAGTTGCTCTTGAGCGTCCTTTCGTATGGCGCGCAGTCCCCGAATCATGGTATATCCGCTTAGCAACAGGACGACCGTGTTAATCCCCGTGATGCCGATCGGCAATCGCACGTCAGCCTGCGAGGGCGGAGGCCACGTCACACTGCCCAGCCGGAAAACGAGAAATGTCCCAATCAAGCCCGCGAAAAACATGATTTCGGCGCCTAGAAGTATCAGTATGGCAAGACGGGCATTGCTAGTCGGCTGATGCGCTTCTCCCGTATGTTCGTATGTCTCGTGTCCCGATTCATTCATCTGAATCTACACCCGGCGCTTCCAAGAAATGGCATCCAAATTGTCTAGTTGTAGGGTGGGCATTGCCCACCATCAACGCGGTCACGTTGCGCGCCAGGGAAGCCAACCATTTATCCCAAACTGGTCAGAATGGTGGGCAGTGCCCACCCTACAATCACTGATACAAAATCCCAATCAATGAGTTACACGCATCGGGTAATTGTAGTTGCCCGATTCATCGGGCGTTTGGCGCGGTTTAGTTTTTCACCAGCGCGATAATCATTGCGGCAATAAACAATATGACAAAGATTGCAAACAGCAGCAACCCGAGGCGCCGGTTTCGCTTTTGCTTTTCGTGTTCATTCATCTGCACTGAACTTCCTCATGTTATCACGCCGACTTATCAAGTGTCATCATAAGAAATACCAACGGTAGATATATAAGCGAAGCGTAAAGTAGGCGTTTGGCGGATGCGGTTGTAGGAGAAATTGACAACTTGATGCCGAATGCCAGAAAAATGACGCTTAAAATTAGCGCGGCGAAGAAGTAGAGGATGCCCGCAATGCCGATTAATGTGGGCAGCAACGCTACGACGAGAAGAGCCAAACAGTTGCTGACTATCTGTCGTCTCGTACTCTTGCCATCGGGGTGGATAACCGGAAGCAAACGGAACCCCGCCTGAGCGTATTCGTCGCGATAGATGCACGCAATCGACAGTGAGTGGGGAAGCTGCCAGAGAAAAAGAATTGCGAAAAGCGTCCACGCTTCAATATTGATTGTGCCTCGCGCGGCGACCCATCCGATAACCGGCGGCAATGCCCCCGGCACAGCGCCCGCGACGGTGCAGAGCGGCGACTTCTGCTTCAGCGGTGTATAGACGAACAGATATGTCACGACTATAGCCGCGATGACCAGTGCGCTTAACGGGTTAACGCGGAATGCCGTAAATGCGAGACCGCCGACCGTAAGCGACACGCCAAAGAATAACGCCGTCATCGGTTCGACTCGCCTATCCGGCAGAGGACGATTGCATGTCCGCACCATCCGGGCATCCAGATCGCGTTCAATGTACTGGTTCAGCGCCAATACCCCCGCCGCGGACAAGCCCGTACCGATAAACGTCGCGGCTAGTTGAATCCAATTCAGCGAATCCGAAGACGCGAGATAGAAGCCGGCCGAGGTTGTGATCAGTATCATCGCCACGAGTCGCGGTTTTGTCAATTCCACGAAAGTAGACACCCGGTGGCTCAGTCGGGCAAGGTCTTCGCCTAGTGTTTGAGTTGTTGACATCATACGAATACCTCAATGAATACAGACTAGCGTACAGGATTCGCTATTCACTCGCTTGATCTCTGTCGGAAGCGAACTTCACCTGCCAAGCGTTTCAGCTCTCAACTTGCAAGACGATAAGCGCTCAGCGTCGCGGCGGCGGCGCAAACCAGCATCAACGCGCCGATTGCAAGGTGAGAGGTTGTAATTATGAGACTGACAACCGGAGACACAGCTTGACCTGCCGCCGTATATTCGGCGACGAATGCCGCGCCTCCCAAAACCAATTGTACGACGAGCGAAGCGCTCAGCGCCATCACGGGACGAACGACGCGAGTATGTCCCGAGTAATCTCTCAACGCTCTTCCGGCGAGCAAGAATACGTGAATTGTCACCAAAACGGCGAAAAGCAGATGGGCATCCAACCGCGCCCCCGTATGCCTCAACACCGCGCCGAAGATGATTTGAACATAGATGAGAGCCAGCGTAATGGCGCTTAACCGTCTCAGGCGCGATACGTCCGTCCCCTCGACCGTACCCCATCCTTGTGTCCAAGGGCGTGAGGTGAATATCACGAAGCACGCCGTGAGGACGAAAAACACTTGTGCGAAACACGCGTGAATTACCGCCAGGGCTCTACTGAGATGCGTTACGCGGAGGCCGCCCATCACGCCTTGCGCGATGACCGCGAGAAGCGCGATCACGCCAAGCCATTTGAGCCATCGCCGATTATCCTTTGCCCAGATTGCTACCAACAACAGAATCGTCAATATGCCGACGACGGAGCCAATCAAACGATGGGTGTGTTCGTAGAGGACGCCGTGTACGTACACATCCAGTCTATCGTCCGACTTTATCAGGGTGTAGACGCGCTCATTCTCGTTGTCCGCGAGTCGCCACCTATTGCCCTCTTCTTCGGTCGAGATGACAGCTTTCTCCGATATTGAAATCTCATTTTTTTCAAGCGCGCCCCGCAACTTGTCGGAGAGAACCCCGTTTTCCAAATCGGCTTGCAGGTTTGAGTCGATGCTGAACAAAAAGCCGCTGACCGTCTTCGACAACGGATAGAGGAACATGTTATATCCGAATGTCGTGGGCCAATCCGGAACCGCAAGCCCCGAATCCGTGCCGGTTACAAGCCCGCCCATGCAAATGAGAATAAAGGTCATCACTGCTGTCAACACAGCGATTCGGTGAAGCCATGGATGGTGCGTGCTCATATCATAATCTCTTAGGGACGCGGATAAACGCGGATTTTTCACTTACGTTAAGAGCCTGTTTGAAAATTCATTTTGAGTGAAGTCCTATGCCTTGAAACCGAGTTTTTTCCTGAAAACTCGGTTTCTTCCGCAACAGAAAAGCGTTCACTAATCCCGATTGTCTACTATTCAAACAGGTTCTAAAGAATCTGTGTTAATCCGCGTTAATCCGTGTCCCATAATGGCGCGTGCTCATATCTTTTAGGGACGCGGATAAACGCGGATTTTTCACTTACGTTAAGTGGCTACATCACGCACAGAGGGTGATGTTTGAGAAACAACCAGAGTAACTTCTCGAATCGCATCCCAATCAATCACGGCAACCCACAAGTTTTCTTCTTTGGAGTATTGAACGATTCCATCAACTTCCAGATCTTCGCTGTAGAGGAGCAACGATTGCCCATCGCGCAGAGAAATTTTCTGGCGTTCGAGCGTATCCACAGTCCCCACGCAGTTCAAACGTAACCTCCCTTTTTCGTCTGCATTGTGAAAGTCCGCGAAAACCCTCGGTTTGCTCATCGTCCACCCTCCAATGCAGAATATCGAACGGACGGTATGCGTTGTATAGGACACGGACAAACACAGATTCAGAGGCCTCTCTCAATACGGATTTTTCGTGTTAATGGGCAAGTCCTAAACTAAAGAATCTGTGTTAATCCGCGTTACTCGGTGCCCCATATTTCACCTAATCCGCAGTGGCGCCGGCCGGTACGGGTTCGCCGTGCGACGATTCGCCATCCGCTTGCGTCTGTGGGATCCAGTCCGCTTCGGCGCCGGGAACGCTGTATTCGTAAGGCCCGTGGTATACATGCGGAATCTGACCGAAATTGCCGTGCGGCACAGGAGTCGGCGCCTGCCATTCCAGCGTGTTCGCCTGCCACGGATTCTGTTCGGCTACCCTGCCCTTGAACATGCTCCAGAACACATTTATCAACAAGATTATCTGAGCCGCCCCCAAAATGAAGGCGCAGATAGTGATAAACTCGTTTATCCCTTGAAGATGTGCCATATCGGTATCTAGCGGATTATGGATGCGTCTACGATGTCCGGCGACACCGAGAATGTGCATCGGGAAAAAGACGCCGTTAAAGGCGAGGAAAGACAGCCAGAAGTGAATCTTTCCGAGCGTCGCATTCATGTGCCTGCCGTACATCTTGGGGAACCAGTAGAAGATTGCGCCGAACAACGCGAACACACTTCCGCCAAAGACGACATAATGGATATGCGCGACGATGTAGTAGGTATCGTGGATGTGTATGTCCACGGGCGAATTCGCCATGTAGATGCCGCTGAGTCCGCCAATGACGAACATGGAGACAAAGGCGATCGAATGCAACATCGGCACTGTAAACCGGATAGAGCCGCGGAACAGAGTGCCGAGCCAGTTAAAGGTTTTTATCGCCGACGGAACGGCAATCAACATCGTCGTCGTCATGAAGCCCATGCTTAATGCCGGGTTCATCCCGCTTTGGAACATGTGGTGCCCCCAAACTATCCAACTCAGAAATGCGATGGAAATCATGGCATACACCATCGACTTATATCCGAAAATCGGTTTCCTGGAGAAAACCGAGATCATCTCCGAGGCGAGCCCCATGCCCGGAAGGATCAGAATGTACACTTCGGGGTGGCCAAAGAACCAGAAGAGGTGCTGCCAAAGGAGCGGTTCGCCGCCTCCTGCCGCAGAGAAGAACGAAGTGCCTGCCATTCTGTCGAAAAGCAGAAGCGCCAGCGCGGAAGCTACGACCGGAAACGCGAGCAACAAGAGGATGGCAACGATAAAGAGTGACCAGATGACCAACGGGAGACGAAGGTAGGTCATGCCCGGCGCCCGCATGTTAATAATGGTGGTGATATAGTTTATCGACCCCATCAACGAGGAAACACCCATGACAATCAGGGCAATGCACCAGAGGTTTTGACCCCAATTCACGCCGGTGTAATCCACAACCGAAGACAGCGGCGCGTATCCCGTCCATCCCGCGGCGGCGTGTCCGCCGGGGACTAGGAATCCAGCCATCATGATAACGGCGCCGAGCACACTTGACCAGAAGGACAACATATTCAGCACGGGAAACGCCATGTCTCTCGTGCCGATCATCAGCGGGATGAGGTAATTACCGAAGGCGCCGACAAGCAACGGCACGACGACGAAGAACACCATGATGGTAGCGTGCATCGTAAAGAGCGCATTATAAAACTCTGGTCCAACGACGCCGGCGAACATTGTTCGTTCAAACCAATTTTCCTCATCGTCTTCGCTCCATTTTTCCCACATTTTGTCTGCGCCCGAGACGACTTCACCCTCGTCCAGGTAGGATTGAGAAACCCCGATCCCCGGAAGTGGCTTGTCAGGCCAAGCGAGCTGCCAGCGGAACAGCAACGCAAGCCCGCCGCCGACCATGAACATGATTAATCCATAGATTAGGAATTGCTTGCCAATCATCTTGTGATCGAGGGAGAAGATGTACTTGCTAACAAAACTTTCCTCGTGATGATGGTCATGCGATTCATTTGCGTGATCGTTCATTCGACACGAACTCCTTTCTTCTCAAAGCAATTGAATATCTTATAACTGAACGGAAAATTCAAGCAATTTTGGCTCATGTAAACTCCACACTGCTGAAAATTGCGTCATTTGTAGGATCAAACGAGTGGATAGCGAGTAGGATTTTCTATCGCAGTCATTGTCCATTCCTTTGATCGATAGAGATCCCCGCGATCTTCCGATCGCGACATGCGTTCCCTGTAGGTGCGGTTTCCAACCGCACCCAACGCCAGACGCTTGAAAACACGCAATTTTCAGCCGCGTGAAGTATAAACAGAAAGTGCAAAGCGCTAAGTGAAACCGATTTCTTGTCAAGTAGGGAACAACGATCATTGTTCCCTACGGATTCTGTTGCTTCTACTCAGGATGCGGCAACCGCCGATTTTGCCGGCGGCGTTGGATATAAAGGACGCGCGTGAAGGATTTCTCCCTCCGTGAGGGGTTTTACCGCCGAGGCGGGCACCATGACAAGATCGATGGTCTCTCCAACAGCGTTGAATACTTCAAGCGCATAGCCTTCCTCACCCCCGCTATTCTTGGTCGCGGGCAGGTGTTCGACCACTTCGGCTACATCCCCTTTTATCAGGTTGTGTTCAGGCACATCTCGCACGAATGCCACCCGCTGATAGAGTTGAATTCCCATTTTTATGTTTCCCGATCCGGAAATAAGGTTACAAAGCGAAGGTTTTCTGTCGCATGTAGTTTAATCCAGATTGTCACAACGTGAAGTGTGCGTCCGTTGGGACCGTTGAGGGTTCCTCTGATTTCATACTTTATGCCATAATTCGACGTTTCGACATTTGATGCTTCACTAGCTTGGATAAGCTGGCGAAGGTCGCGTGCCAAAACCTTCCAACTGGCTAAGTTATATCCCGCGGAATTAAGGAATTTGGACTTATCGTTTTCCTCTCGATGCAGCAACAAGTAGTTCAACAACTTGTCATCGGGGATGATAACCTCTATCGACGCCCGGCTTGTCATTATTGCCAGGCTTCTTCTACCCACTTCGCATAAGCGTCATCCGTATGGACGTTAAGGAATCCGAGCATCGCGGAGTGTCCAAACCCGCAAAGTTCGGCGCAGGGAATTTCGTACTTGCCCGCCTTCGTCGCCTCGAACCAAACGTTGATTGTGCGTCCGGGCAACGCATCCTGTTTGAGCCGCATCTGGGGAACATAGAAACTGTGAATGACATCTTCCGACGTGAGCTCGATGTGCACGACCTTGTTCACCGGTACGTGCAGTTGGTTCTCAAGCGTCAGGTCATCGTCGGTTCCCAGTTTGCCATCAGGCCCCGGATACGTCATATCCCAGTTGAACTGTTTGGCGTGCACCTGAACAAGGACATCATCGGGGTTATCGGGAAACTGGGACGGGACTTTGAGTTTGTTCCATTGCGGCAGGCTTAACATGGCAAGCCCGAATACAATGAGGGTGGTCACCACCGTCCACGTGATTTCAAGGGATGTGCTCCCTTCGATGTAATCCGCTTTGCGTCCCTCCTTGAAGCGGTACTTGATCATGAAGGCGATGAGTACCGCCATAACACCGATGAACACTACGGCGGTTATCCAGTAGATTAGAACGAAGAGGTCATCAACCCCTTCTCCGAAAGTGGAAACATTCTCCGGAAGCCATTCAGGAAAATTCAGCCATTTCAGCATTTCATTCAGATCTCCTTTCCGAGTCGCTGAATTCGTTAGAGTCGGTTTTTCTCATGTAATTTTCAACCGACGATGCGCTGTTCGAGCAGCGCCCAAATACATTACAACACAGAACAGACCAGTAATAACAAACGATAAAGACAGTCGAGGAATCTCGCCAACTGCGGCGAGATTGTCGAGATAAAGGCAGCGGCGCAACGCGGCGACGCCGTAAGTCAACGGATTGATTTTCATCACCCATTCAAGCGGCGGCGAGGCGCCGTCCGCCGGAAAAAACGCCCCGGACAACAGCCAAATCGGGATGAGGATTAGATTCATCACCGCATGAAATCCTTGCGTCGAGTCCATCCGCCACGCAATCATTAACCCCATGCTCGTGAGCCCGAAACTCAGAATCGCCATCACGCCGATTGTCGCCAAAATGGAAGTGAAGCTTAAAGCCATTCCGATAATCGGCGATAATAGCAGAAATAGGGCGCCTTGCAAAAGCGCCAATGTGGCGCCGCCGCAGGCTTGTCCGAGCACAACTGCCGATCGTGAAACCGGCGACACAAGTACGCCTTGAAGAAATCCTTCCCGCCGGTCTTGCACTACGGCGATGGTTGAAAAAATCGCCGTGAACAACAGCACGAGCGCCAAGACGCCGGGGTAAAAATACGTGATATAGTTTATCCCCGCCGGAAGCCCGGACGGACGAAACGACGCGTTTAATCCGCCGCCGAGCAGAAGCCAAAAAACTAGCGGTTGCGCAATCGCGCTGACCAAACGGCTGCGTTGACGAAGAAACCTGATGATTTCACGCCACCAGATTGTCGCCACGGGGAGCAGGATTCTTGCCAATGAGGACACAACTTAAATTCTCTTATACACGTATCAGGTTTACCCTTTTCATGCGACTTGCAACTCGGCAATCTTTCGGACACAGGGGATGGCGCCGCTTGTCAACTCTCTGAAGATGTCGAGAAGATTTTCTTCCAATTCTTCTGTCGTTTCGCCCTGCGTCCAGTAATCGGGATAAGTTTCGAGGTAGCCGCAATACATCATCTCGTCTTGCCAATAAATGTATTTCTGTGTGTCCACGGTCTTCTCCCTTTGATAAGCCCGTTCCGTCCAACTCATACCTTGCGATCAACAGAATCCGTCATGAGGTGGCAGGCGGAGAGAATAACCCAAGCGGAACCGCTTTCAGGGGTACAATGCGGAACTCAATCTGTTTGCCCGCGAATTTGGCGATACGTTGAAGCGTTAAAATCGCGTCACCAATTTCATTGTCCTCGTAGTCGGTCATCTCAAGATCGTCAATGACTTTCGCCGTTGTCCCGACTTTTTCAGCCAACCCCTCCTGCGTCATTGATATTGACTCACGAAGGTCGTACACCCGCTGCGCAATGTCTCCCTTAATCCGCTCGGCTTCAAGCATCCGCATCATTTCGGGGTCGTCTTGAAAGTAGAGGCGGTGAAGAATCTCCACCGCGCATGTTGTCTTTTGCGTGGCTGTCATAGTTCGAGCTCTTGTGTATGTCGTTCCGGGTTTTGCTTAAACTGATTTTTTCATACATCTAAGCCTTGTTTCTAACGTCGCTCGCTCCTGACTGCCTCGTAATGTTTTCGTATAAAAACGGCGAGACATGGAAAAAAGACGATTGTTACCCGAAAAAGCATGTTTCAGTTGAATTTATCCCTCAAATCCTCCAATGTAATTTGTACCTCATTAAAGTATGTGGTCAATTACGGTTCAAGGGCCCTTCGCTTCAGCGTCTCTTACAAACTCCAAGAACCTTGAAGGACATTCCGCGTGGTGCCCAAGTGTGCAAACTCCAACTGAACCTCCGGATGCTTTTCGAGATGAAACTTCTTACGGTCCAAACGCTCTACTAGCGCGGGTGACAGATATAGAGATTCAACAGTCTCGTGGTTGTCCCCCAAGAGAGTCGCTTGGCTCGATCTGCCGGCATGAATTCTCAAGTGTTTTAGCCGCAGCCTGCCAGGCAATACTTTACCATGAATTTTATCGCCAGTTTGCCCATCGTAGCTAATTATATACGAAATGTCCTTCCTGTTCAATATTTGCAGGGCATCTACGAATTCATCGTAGGCAAGACCTTCGTAGTACTTATGGTCCCGAGTAAAGGAGGTGCCTTGATACGGCGGATCCATGTACACCAAATCTTCATTATCGGCTTTCTCCGCAACGCAACGAAAGTCCATTGCCGAAAGTCTTGTCTTTCCTTCCAATAGCGCAGAGACACCCAAAATGTGTTGCCTCAAGGTTTTTGGCAACATTCCGGAGCGTCGGTTATCCGGGCTCTGATTGAATAATCCGTCACTACTGTACCTCACAGACCCTTTTACTATCCTGGCTAACAGATACAGCAGGTGATGAGGTTGATGCGACAGGTTGAACTCGTCACGCACTCGGTAGAAGAATTTCTTTCTGTCGGGCTGTTGATCATTCCAAAGTTTTTCATAATCTTCTATTAACTCGTTTGGTCTCCCCAAGATTCGTGTCCACAGAGCCATCAACGGCTTATTCACGTCGTTGAGCCAAAACCGTCTTACGAGCCCGCGCGCCGCCGCCGCTATAGAAACCGCGGCAGAACCGCAAAAGGGTTCAATCAGGCAACACACATCGCTTGGGAAATGCGGGAGGATATACCTCGCAATCCCGCGCTTGCTCCCCTGACACGGAAATGGGTGTGGAATGGAAATGTTGTCCATTGGTTGTACGGAACCAGAGTTCTTTTTAATGCCGCTAGTTCGTAATTCTCGTTCAACACCGTCCCGAGTCGTTCATGAATGGAAATTGCGACCCGTCAATTTGACAAACACATCCTCCAACGTCGGCTTTCCATAGCGCACAGAGTGGATCTCCGATGGAAATTCGGCGACGAGATCACGAACGAATTCGTGTCCGCCTTCACATTCGATTCGCAGCGTCTCTCCGACTATGGCAACCTCATGACCAAACCGCTGGTTAATCTTCGTCGCTAGCGGTTCAAGCTCAAGCGAATCGACGATGACGATGTCCCTGCCGACTCGCCTTTTGAGCTCATCCGGCGCGCCGATGGCAACCAACTCCCCCGAATTGAGAATCCCCACCCGGTCACACGTTTCGGCTTCATCAAGAATATGCGTCGTCAGGACAACCGTGGCCCCTGACGTTTGACGCAACTCTTTCAACGAATCAAGCAAATTCCGACGCGCAATCGGGTCCAGTCCGGCGCTTGGTTCGTCAAGCAGTAGCAGCCTCGGTTGATGAAGCAACGTTTTTGCAAGTTCGGCGCGTCGTCTCAAACCCCCGGAGAGCGTTTCCACCAAGTCATCCGCTCGCTCGCTCAATTCCTGTTGATTGAGCGTCTCCCGCACACGGCGTTTCAGATCCGCGCCCCATATCCCGTAGAGATGACCGTGATGCCGGAGATTCTCCGCCACCGTCAACTTCAAATCCAAACTGGGATGTTGAAAACCGACTCCGATGTGCTTCCTGACTCGATGTGACTCACCAGCCAGATTATGCCCCAGGAGCGTGACCTTTCCCCGCTCCACCGGAATCAAAGTCGCTAGTATCTTAAAGAGCGTCGTCTTGCCGCTGCCATTGGGTCCAAGAAAGGCGAACATCTCTCCCGCGTTGATACGAAAACTGACATCCACCAAAGCGCTTCTGTCACCGTAAGCGTGTGAGAGGTTCTCAACTTCAACCGGAAACATCTGCATCGGAAGAGATTCGACAGTAAAACGTTAAGGCTCTTGCGGAGGCCGATTCAGACTTTCACAAGTTTGGAAATAGTCATCAACCGCTTCTTCAAAAGCTGCGCGCAGTTCCGAAACGGATTCGCCGTGGAAACCGACAATGTCATTGATTCCTGCTATGTGACCGACAAAGCAGGAATCATCGTGACTATATTCAATTCGCGCCGCATATCCTTTGTAAATCATTGTGTTCATGGCGCTATCGCTCCCAACTTAGGAATTGGCGCTCTGAAATAAACTTCCCGAAGCGTTCTGATGCCGTTGTTCATTAACATCCCGGAAACGAGCGTCGTCAAATTCACTGTCAGCTGGAATATAGGGATATTGTTCGCTATTACGCGTGAGTGTCCGTCACGCTAGTTTGGTCGTTTCCAGTACATGGAGCATTTTATCCGCCGCTTCATAGGCATCATAGGCGGACCAAACTGGATAGTTCAAATCCTGTTTAATCGGATCTGCCTGCTCATTCGCAAGTTCAGAAGCCAAAAACTGCATGACGTGTAATTTGTCAGCGCGATTTAACTGACGCAGTTGAGCCAACAATTGCACGACCTCCATATCAACTCCCTCACTCTTCTTGCTGTCAGGTTTACGACTTCGCCTGTTCTGTGGACTTGGGGTTACACCTTACCGCGGAGAGCCGGTGTCTCTCAACGTAGACAGCCTCAGGTTACTCTTTGAGCGCGAGGGAAAAGTCCTGCATAACGCTTCCACCGGCATCCACGGTCACCGAGACAGGCGCCTCATTGTTCGTCCCGCACGCTTCATGCCAGTAACCAAGCTTGTAGGTTCCCGGCGGCACGTTTTCAAGCGTATACTTCCCGTTTTCATCGCTGACCGCAAAGTACGGATGAGGAATGTAGGCAATCCAAGCCTTCATCCAACCGTGCACATCGCATTTTACAGCCACAGGTCCCTCCGCTTTCTTGACCGCCTTGACCGGCATCTTCCGCCGGCTGCCCGGCTGCGATTTGTTATAAGCAGGGTTCTTTTTGCTGAAGATATGGACATTGTGCATGATTTTGTCGGGGTTGAGCATGGTCAATCGCTGTCCGACGGGCAGCAGGCGAACATGGGGGTCAAACTGACAGCCCTTCTGATCTATTTCGTACTTGACCTTCTTCCCCTTTGGAAAAGCCTCCCCCGACGAAATATCCATCAGATACACGATGGTATTTTTCAAACCGTTTGCCTCGCCGACCACTACCGACTCATCGAACTTGTCGGTTACGCCGCAGACATCGGCGTTCTTGGTAATCTCAAGTTTTTTCGATTCAGGGACTTCGCCATCGAACTTGACGGTACCGGAGATGCTGCCGCCATCGGAAACACTGCCCGCTTTATAACTTTCGGGAAACACAAGTGATTCGACGGCTTCGCCTCCGCCGGCTGCCATGGCGCTGGCGGCAAAAGTGCTAGCGATGATTAAGGTTAAGATTGTAACAACTCGGGTTTTCATGATTCAACTCCTTTTGGGATTATTTTTTGAAATTGGATAGTGCCGCTTACATCATAGCTCAAAGTAATTCCGCACCTATAGCGCCTACATTGCAAACTGATAAACAAGCTGACCATTCGGCGCATCTTCCAGTTGCAAGATGATGCTGCCCGCTTCCTGCTTGTAGGCGTCTTGATACAGCGTTTTGATTGCGGTCAAATCAAAATCGTAGTCTTCCGTAAGAAATGCTTCGCACGGATCGCCTTTCGCATTATGTGCGATCGACACCGCAAGTTGCACCGGGAATGATTCCATGAAGACGCCCGATGTCACAAGCGTGAACTGATGAGTCTCGCATCCGCCTCCGTAGGATACGTTAAGCCTCAGCGTATCGCCTGTTATTGAGGCGCTGTTTAAAACATAGTCATCGGTTCCCCAATCCCCATCCGCATCGCTAATGACCACGGTTCCCGTGTTCACTTGATCGGGTACAACAACGTCATCGGAGATGGAAACGTCCGTATCATCAGCGAGATTCTGTTTGAGCTGATTTTCCACTTCCTCACAACCTGCGGCGAAGAGGATTGCGCCGGCGGCAAAAATACATGTTAGGACTGCAACAACTTGGATCTTCATGATTGATCTCCTTTTGACTATGGTTTTCTTCGGTGAAAAGAATCAAGCCCATGACAATTCAACGGACTCGCGACTCTACTATGCAGTGTCTCTGATCGCTCATTTGGAGTAGAATCTTAACACAGTCGAATCTTGCGCCTCCGCGTGTCAATAGCTAACCGGATTTTACCGTCACATCGCTTGTATTCTTGGCAATCAACTCACGAACGGCAGGAAGTAATTCTTGATGGATTTCTATAACCGTTTGGAATGAACCCCCAAATGCGACCTCATTTTCGGCAACCGCTTCATCCTCGGTCTGCTGCTCGCAGTAAGCAATGACTTTCTGAATTCGTTCTCCATTCCAAATGGACGGAAATCTGCTCCGTTTCATTGTCTGTCTCTCTACAAGTGACAATGATTTTACCCGACAGCGACAGTGTATTCGGTTAACGGAGATTGACGTTCCCTTGCCCGTTTGGCAGTTTCAAGCAACTCTTGTACCGTAACAATGAGCTCGTCTGTTGTCTCTGGCGTAAATGAGGCTTCGCCATCCATCGGACAAACCCAAGCATATACATCCCGCACATGCACCGATATGCCTTGCTCGGCATATTCAAACACGGTTGGACGCCATTCTTTAGGTATTTTGTGTTTCTTACAGATCGGAGCGGATTTGGTTGCCATCCTCAATTATCTTTTTTTGGTCTTGCGACGTACAAAGTTGGGACGTTCCCATATCTCTTCATCGGGAATGTAAGCAGTTACAAATTCAATATATTCTGATTCTGCGCCTGCATGTTCGCAAACAACATGAAGATGAATTACGTTATGATGCAAAATGGTTGTGGGACCGCAGATTAACACTCGCTGTTCGCGCGGATACTCTTCAATAATGGTACCAGATTGAATTGCTTCAACCACATTCTTACGATTAAAGCCCTCTTTTAAGGCATGCTGTATTACATGGCTCTTGACAAGATACTCACCAAGTTCAGTTTTCCTGCGAATCGTCTGAATGTCCAGATCCGGTACGCTTATCTCCTCTAGCGACCATCACGGCCTTGGAAAATGCCAACCATGTGCTCCCTGACACCTAGAATGATAGATTACAGATATGGTTTCCAACTAACTACATATCACTCAACGACTATCCTATGCGTGTTATGGTACATTGTAACATGCCAACTACCGTGCGGCGCTTTAAGATGTGCCATCCCCATTTTCCCTTTTCCTCATGCTGCTTCTCAAGCCGAAAAGGAATCCGAATGAGATTATCGCCACCAGCGGCGGATACACGAAACGCCTGTTTGAAGGAACGGGGTCAAGAACAAAAGTATACCATGTCGAAATGGCGCGCTTGGTTTTCACATCTCCATTGGCGCCGTCCCAAGCGGAAAACGCGATGGGGATGAATGTGCCGGACTCAAATTGAAGGTCATTTTTGTCACTCGTCTTCAGCGCTCGCCTGACCAATAGACGGTAACGCCCATCTTTATAGACGCCTTCAACCTGCATCTGGCTTTGCGACGATTGTACGGCGGCGCTATTAATTCCCTTGGCGTTCATCTCCGTGATCTTGTCGGGTTCGCCAACCTTCCAATGCCAGAGGTAAACGGGACGACGGCCGCCCCAGATGAAGTACGGTTTCGGGGCATTAGGGTCTTTGGGCAGCTTTACGGGGAACTGGATGGCAATGGCATCCTCGACGGTTTCTCCCGTGTCGTCATCCTCTTGCGGAAGCGTTTTCGTTCGATCGTCCCACGTAAAGAGAAATGCGATTTCGGTATCGTTATACAAAGACTTGGCAGTCACCGAATCTATCGACGGGTTGAACTGTCGCGGCTCAATGACAACCTGACCCACCAGCGGGAAGTAACTCGCTTCTTTGATTTCACTCCAGGCGGGGTCGTTCAATCCGGGCAGATCGCCGATAACAAAGGTTGATCGCAGTACCTTGTCACCTACGGCGGCAGGAGGACGTCCTTCGGCGCCTAGCGATTTCACGTAGTTCGCCAAATGCCAACTCTTCTCGTATATCGGCTTCATGGCTTCATCAAGTTGTTTCTGCTCTTCCGGAGTAATTTCGTCTCCCTCTTCAATTCTGAGCATGATGTCTTCATACTCGTAGGCTTTGTCCTCTAGTTGGGTGTATTCCTCTTCCTCCTGCTCGGTCATTTCGTCCTTCTCTTCAAGGGTTATTATCCGTTCCGCCTCGGCGTCGGTCAAACCGACGCGGAAAGAGGACACGAATGCAGGCATCGGCGACCCTGCAATCCCGCCGATAAACCGTTTGAAGATATCTTCCGTCGCGGAGCCGCCCCTGAAATTCCAACTATGCTCCATATTGGCAGGCCAGGAACGGAAACCCCACTCATCGGTAAGATCGGGGGCCGATGTGCCATCGCCGCGCCCAAGCGCGCCGTGACATTCGACGCAGCCCAGTTGGGCGTAAAACTCTTTCCCTTTTGCTACGCTCTCCTCGGAGTATGAGACTTTATCTGACAGATCTATCACTCGCGGCGGCGAGCCTTCGAAACCTTCAAAAAATGTCTTGATTTGCGCAACGAGGCTCCATCGCTCATCTTCGCTAAGAAGCTTGTCCCAAGCCGGCATTGATGATCCTGGCATCCCGTTCGAGATTACTTCATACAGGTCCTGATCCGTCGGCAAGTTCCCGCTCTCCGTGGAGCGAATCTTGTAGAGCCCGCTCGTGAAATCTCTCGGCCTCGGCAGCAGGTTCTCGGCGGCGTCACCATCGCCAGCCCCCTCAACGCCGTGGCAGTGGGCGCACTTGTCCACGTAGAGCAATTTTCCCGCCTCGGTAGCGGCGGGGGCGGATTTGCCCTGCGCAAAAACCGGGTACGGTATGAACCCAGGCAATAGAAGGAAACTTGCGATATATATAATGAGTGATTTCTTAACAGACAGTCGATTCATTATTTGTTTGCATAACCTATATCAAGAAGCACAAGCGGTAGGCTTTTTCCCCAATCTCATAGTTCGTCATAGATTGCGTCCCCATCGTCGTAGGCGGCTAAAAGTCGTGACTTCGCGGCTTCACGCCATGAGTCCTCATCTTCATCCTCATCGGCAATGGAGATTTGAATCAGTTTTCCGGGTTGCGCGGGAATCGGGACACTCAACTCTAGATGCGTAGCGTCCAGTATGCGCGCTGTTATAACCTTCATCGGCTTATACCGTAAACTGCGAAAAGCGCCTAATTCTCGGCTCCCATATCTGCTAGGCTGACGTAGTCAACAGCGAATCTCAGTTTCGTTTCCTTTGAGGAAACTTTGTAACTCATCCATGGGAACCGGCCTATAAATTTCATTGACGCGCTTCTCCGAAGTCATATATTCGACATACGTCTCAATCGCGTTTGTTAAGCCCTCCATCGCTTCCGCCGCAAAAGCAAGGTCGCGATTCGGAGATCGCTCCTACCCGCGCGGCGTAAGGCGGTTGACGGCACACGGAGTGTGCCTACTACTTTAGGGCCGATCTCACTTAGTGGGAAGCCTCGCCAAACGTCCTCGGTTTATAGCCGGTGTATTCGGACAAGAAAATGATAACGTCCCAAATCTCCTCTTCGGTCAAATAGTCCTCCCAGACCGGCATGGCGGAATCCCACGGAGTTGCGGGTGGCGGTAGCCCCGGCCCGCCTTTGCTGATGCGCCAGAAAAAGAATGACTCCTTGAAGTTCGGAATGATGCCGGGGTCTTGGAAATTTGCGGGCAGCGGGCTCAAGCCGTGGGCGAAATGCCCCTCCCCGTCAAGGTCATCGCCGTGGCAGTAGAAGCAGTTCTGATAATAGACCCGACGTCCGTTTTCCGCATGCGCTTTGAAGGCTTCCACGTCGTCTTTCTCAAGATGACGGAACGGGTTTTCCACCTGCTGTGTTGCACCGATTACCTTGTCTCGATACTTCAACTCATCAGGTGGCGCCGGGTGGGCGGTGCGCAAAGTCGCCGGTGGATCCGCTTTTGTAGAAACCCTCGAAAAGGTAAACCCGAGCAAGGCAAGTGGAATGAGGGCGCCCACGACTATCCGTCGTATTTTCTTGTCATCATTGACCAGCGTCTCTTTAATGGGGCGCAGGAATTCGCGAAATCTGTCATCTTCGACCGATACGTGGACGAGGATTGCCAAGAGTATCAGCCCGACATACATCGCAATGACGCTGGCGGGCAGCGGTACGGACCACACGCCACCGATGAAGAATCGCAGAAAGAGCCAGATAACGACAAAAAGAATTAGGCACTTAGTGAATAGCGATATGTGTTTCATCATTAATCAAATTCCCTAATTGTAGGAGCGATCTCCGAATCGCGACCATCATACGAGTGGGATTTTCTATCGCCAGAGATCTCCGTGTAAGTCCCGACAGAATTATTCGCCAGATTCCGCCGCGTCTACGTTCGATACGTCAGCTTCAACGACCGTATCACTTGTGGCGCCGGTCAAGGATGCCATATATGCGAGAAGATCGCTCAAGTCGGAGACAGATAACAGGAGCGGGAAATTGTCGGGCATTGGCGATGTGACACTAAGCCGCTTACCGAAGGCGCGACTGTAAATGGGCCCCTCATCAATATCGAACGTATCGATGATCTGCTCCTCGCCATCGACAATCAGCGTGATTTCGTCCTCATTTTCCGACACCAATTCACCGACAATTTCATTCTCGTCAAAGTCTATAATGGCCGCCTGTATCTTCACATTGGATTTGGATACCGCCTGTGTCTCTCCACCGACTTGGAGGGTAAGGGTCTCCTCACTCTCTTCCACGAGGTCGCCGCTCACCTTTGTTCCGGTGTCGGCGGTAGTGACTTCAATCCAGAAATAGCCCTTTTCCTTTAAGTTCGACAATTCTTCAATCGGTTCGGGATCAAGTTCGCTCAACAGTATTGGCTGTTCGGTTTCAACCCCGGCGGCGTCCTTGACGCGCACGCTAATCTTCTCGTTATCTTGCGAGGCGAGCGTTCCCTGAATCGAAGCGCCGCCCGTTTTCACTGTCACTGAGCCGTATCCGCTCACAATTAGCGCGTTCGGTTTAAGGATAGACTCCTCAATATATCGCAGACTGTTCAACCCCGCAATATCCGTCAATTCGGGCGCGGCGACAACCTCGACACCATCGTCCAAGGTTTGACCGGCGGGTTTTTCAAGCCCGGCAACCTCGTGACATGCGATGCACTTCGCCCCGTCTACGAACACCTTCTTGCCGCGCTCAATGTCTCCAACCAGCAGGGGGGGCAATTCCTCGACTATCACGCCCGGATCGCCGATATCAACCGGCGGCACGAACGGCGTAACGTCCACCTCTCCGCCCTGATTTTGGAGGAAGGCGATAACGGTTTCAATTTCCAACTCTGACAAACTAATCGGCGGCTTCCAGACCGGCGGCATAATGTTGCCGTAGCCCGGAACCAGAAACTTGTGAGGTTCGTAAGTGGACTCAATCAGATAGTCTTTTGCCGACACGCCGGGTTGACGCGTCGCGGCTTGGGCGCCCACGTTCGATAAATCCGGGCAACGTCCTTTGGGGGCGGAAGGATCGAGCGTATGGCAAGTATTGCACTTCCCTTTCCCGTTAAAGATGGCTTCGCCTGCCTCGACAAACGCCTCCGGAGTGCGCTCTATACTCGACAAATCCACCTTCGCGGTCGAGGTTTCCGGAACAATGCTCGCCGCAAACGCATAGAACCAGATTACCAGCAATGAAAACGCCAGCAATTTCATTACCCTCTGCCAGAGTATTATATTCGCAATCGCGGCAATGAAAAACCATGCCGACCACGGCAAGAGATTTTCCGAAGCGATTGGGAACGCGGGCGCTTTCGCCACGTAAGCGATAAAACCCGCGATCATGACAATTAAACTGGCGATTTTTACGAGTTTGTTCGACATCTGTTCGTTCCTATTTCTAGGTTCTCAACGAAATGGCTAACATGCGTTCGTCAACGTCAACTCCGACGTAAAATCTGTTAAGGGCTCAGTCGCGTCTGATAGGTCCCACCCCGATACTGTGGCTCATGGATCTCCTGTTCCCGCATCCGCTCTTGGGCAGGGTGGAGTCTCTCACGGTTAAGCATGACATGTCGCCTTAATCATCACCCGCGCCGACTTCCGCCACCACGGGCGACTGTTCCGCTTTCTTCTTGTCACCCCACAAGCCAATCCAAAAAATGAAACTAACCAGCGCGAAGAATATCACCATGATTACGGCAATGACATTAACGGCGTCACCGAGAAGGGGCGTAAAAGAGTCCGGCGAGGTATCGGGCATCACGCCAAAAATGTGCCAATTTTCGCGCAGACCGGAGCGCGCATAGCCCATCAGTCCCATCAGCGAGGTAAAGGTTATGGCGAGCAGAATCAGAACATACTGTGAGCGATCGGTCATCTGTCCCCAGTTGATGTCGCTTGAGCGCATGGCTTTGCGGTACATGACCAGATCAGTGACCGTTACAGCGATCATGACTGCCAACGCGATCAACACCTGAACCGGGGTCAACACGTTGACGCGAAAGTCGCTTTCGACTTTGAATCCGGCAAGACCGATCGCCACAATTGCGGCAACTGAAAGCCCAAGAATCGCAGCGATACCGATATTGCCCACTTTTCTCCAACCCGCGGTCGGCGTTTTGCCGGATCGCCGATAGAACAGGAAACTGAGGAAGGTGGTCAAGATGATGATGTTCACAACCGTGTTCTTCGCTGTCATCAAACCGAAAAATCCGATGAGCGGATGATTTGGACCGCCCATCGCCGCTTTTTCACCGGCAGTGGCAATCAATGTGCGCGGCGTCATCCAGACCGCGACACACAGCACGATAATCGCCACCATGTAGGGTCGATAACGCGCATAAATTTCCCCGCCCTTGATTCGGGTCATGCCGGACCAGAGGTAGTAGTTCGCGCCGATGAACAGTACCCCAATCATCACCGCCTGAATAATGAACAACCATGAGAAGAGGCTCCCCATCATGTTGATTCCCATCGTCTGATTGAACATGTAAATCTCGCGTCCCAACCAGTACCCCGCGAACGGCAACGGGATGAGACCGCACAACGCGATAAAGTTGCCGGTATATCCCATCCAATCGTAGTGCGCCTTTTCCTCCTGTGTCTTGGCGACCAAAAAGCGAAACGCGGCATAGGCGCCCACGATAGCGCCGCCGAAAGCGATGTTCCCGATTAGACGGTGTATGTTGACGGGCATCCAAGTGTAGTTATTGACCGCCTGCCACAGCGTACCGATGAATTCGCCGGATTCGTCATGAAGCGGAATCGCCTCGTGGGCCGGCTTGGGTCCCATTATCGCCGGGCTGGTTTGATAGGTCAGCCACGCATTCGAGACGAACATGATCGCCGTGCCGAATACGTTCAGAAGCACGCCGAGGAATAGGTGCCATCTTTTCGACACCTCACCCTGCATCCGATCCCAGCCGTAAGAGTAGAGATATAGCGTAAAGGTCTCTCCGAAAAACAGGAAGACGTAGAAAATCATCGTGGGACCGAAGATTCCCGTTATTTTGTTCATCACCGCGGGATAGCACCAGATGAGAACGAAAACCAACACTCCCCCCAGCAAGGCAGTTGTCGAAAACGCTCCCATGCACAGTTTGATGAACTCCTGCGCCATCTTGTCGTAACGCTTGTCCTTGGTTTTCATGCCCACGTACTCAATCACGACAGCGAACATCGGCACACCGAGGATAAAGGAACCGAACAATAGGTGCAGTTGTGCGGCAATCCAAGCGGCGCTGCGGCTGCCGATTTTCGGGAAGGCGCGGTACTCCGCGTCGGTCGCATCTTGCTGAGCGAAGGCAGGCGCAATCGTCAAGAGCAGGTATACGGCAAGCAGACCGAGAACGAAATATAACGTATATCGAGAACTGCCGAGATTGGAAGGTTTGATGGAATACATGATTTTAAGGTCGCTCAGGTTGAAAATATGTGAGAGAAACCGAGTTTTTTCCTCAAAACTCGGTTTCTACCGGCAATCAAAACAGCATATTGTAGGGTGGGCACTGCCCACCATCGGCGCGTCATCGTTGGGTTTCACTTCGCGCTTCGGCGCGAGACTGCACCTCGCGGATTAGAATTCGTATGGTTGCGGGACATCAGTCAAGCCCGACCTCTTGGCGCAATTAAGACGTTTCAATGCGCACGGTCGATCCCTTAACGTCAGCGATGTTACTTCTTCCCCTTCTTCTTGAAATCGGCGTTCGTAAAATTGACCTCAAGATCTCCAGTCGCGGCAACTTCGATGGTTTTGGCTTTCGTGGTGCCGAGCTCCTCATGCCACGCTTGAATGCGATACTTGCCGGCGGGAACATCTTTGATGGCGAATGCGCCTTTGTCGCTTGACGCTTCATAACTGTCGGAGCCAATCCACTTGCCCTTGCTGTCCCGATAGCCCGTCACGGCATAGTAGTCATTGTCTACCACAAAGACATACCCCGTCATCCAGTTGTGAATGTCGCACGTGAACTTGATGGCTTCGCGCTTTGCCAATTTCAAAGGCAGAGCCTTGCCGGGGCCCGGTATCTGCCAATTCGGAGCCTCGTTCTTTTTTGCGTGAGAATGCACGTTGTGCGCCACCGGATCGCTTGATTGCATATCAACGGTAGTGCCCTCGGTGACTACCAGAACATGAGGCACATAGCGGCAATCGATCTGATCCATGACCGGATTCTTGGCGGGCACTGTGGGCTCTGCGCCGCGGGCGCGCAGGTACACAACCACGTTCTTAATCCCTTTGCCCTTGGAAACAACCAGAGCCTCGGATTTGGCGCCTTTCAGCGAGTCGATGCAGTGTTGGTCTTTGGTTGCCGACAGCGTGGGGCGCGCCGGCGCGTCTCCGTCGTACGTAACCGCGCCGCTGATGTTACCGGCATAAGCCAGACCCGACGCGAAGACGATAAGCGTTAGTGTTGACAAGAACATTGCAGTTTTCATGATTTTGGTTGTCCTTTCGTAATTCGAGATACGATAGTGAGATAATTTTTCGAGTTGATACGTATAATAGCACGGCACGCAACGGAGAATCAAGAATAAAGGATTCAATCTCACGGATATCCGTGACTGACAAAGCGCGTCTAAAGCCCGCTTTCGCCGGTCAATACTGCGGTTCACTTAAATACGGCAAGTTCTCCGTTCTTGACGATGAGTACGGTCGGCGCGTAAACCGCGTCCCCGTCGGTGTCAAAAGCGAACTCCCCCAACACCGTGTCAAGATTTTCGATCTTGGCCAGCTCATCGCGAATCGCTGTCGAATCGGTTGATCGAGCATTCGCAATCGCTTCAACCAGAATATAAACGGCAGCATACGCCTGCGCCGCGAACAGATTCGGTTCAGCCCCGTACCTCTCGCTATAGTTCCGAACAAAGGCTCGATTGCCCGGGGTGTCTGCCGTACTAATCCAACTCGTGAAGGAGATCGCTCCCTCGGCGGCATCGCCCGCGAGTTGTATCTGCTCGGAGGTCAAGGTAACGCTGACAATAAATGGAACTTCGGCGGGAATTCCAAGCTGACGTCCTTGGATGAGAATTGCGGTGGTTTCAGGGGACAACGCCGAAATGAAGATAGCGTCGGGATTCGACTCCTTGATGCGAGTCAGTTGCGCGGCAAAGTCTGTGTCACCGCTTTCGAAGGTCTCCACCGCCAATACCTCGATATCGTTCGCCTCCAGGGATTCAACCAGCGCTTCTTGGCTGCTGAGGGAAAAGAAATCAACCGCGTCGTTTATCGTGGCAACACGTCGGTAACCCAGTTTCTGTTGAGTGATTCGAATCCCGTTCGGCACAAGTTTGTCAACCGTGAGACTGACGCGAAAGACAAAATCGCCGATGGCGCTGAGACCCTGCGCGGCCGAGGTCTGACTAATCGCCGCAACTTCATGGTGTTGCGCGATGGGAAAAACCTCCTTTGTCGCCGATGAGGTCGTGGGGCCCAAGATTGCCGGCGCTCCATCTTGACCAATCAGTTTATTGTAGGCTTCAATTGCGCCCTCTACCGTGCTGCGGTCATCCTCCAGCAGAAATCTGATTTGAGCCTTTCCCTGCTGCGCGCCGTTAATTTCCTCAAGAGCCAGTTCGGATGCATAGCGCATGGACAGGTCGGTCAAGGCGAGAGGCCCTGTCAGAGGCAGCACCAAGCCGATAGGTATTTCTCCCAGACCTTCCAGTTGAGGGACATCGCCGCGCATCGAAGACATCTCTCCGTCAAATAGAATAGAGGCGAGATCGTCACAAGCGGAAAGCCCGACCATCAGACCCGCGATTGCCAATACAAACGTGAATTTTGCGATTTTTCCGTTCTGCATGTTATACGTCGCTTTCCGTAATTTTGCGCTTTGTTTTCTCCGCGACACCGGTTTCCTCGCGGTGGATTGTCAGAGGTACGCGAATCGGCGAATGTCGATTCTGCCTGCCAAAACACTGACCTAACAAACTAACCGATCAATTTGCACGGTTATTATCTGTCGCGGCTTTCCAAATTAAGCTCGCTCAGACTCTTCGCACTCAACGCATCCTCAAAGAGCCCATCAAGACGCGAAGCGCTTCGAATCGAGCTTATCTGTTTGGAAACGGATTCGGGTACGCGATCAAATCTTGATTGCAGAAGTTTGATAAGTAACTCCTGTTTCGCCCGTTTTTCACCTCGAACTTCGCCGCGTTTCTCACCGCGTTTCTCACCGCGTTTCTCACCTTGTTGAACAAGATAATCTGCCATTGACTGTCCCACGTTTACTACCTCCTCTCTGTCTGAAGAATGTTGGATGTTTTGGTTGACGACCTCTCTCAACTCATCATGTTCGTCGTGCGGACGGCGGTGCAGGATGAGCAACACAAGATAGTACAACGCCCGGAGCCTCTCTTGCGCCCGGGTGTCATCCAGCGCGTTGATGCGCGAAATCGCGGTAACTAACGCCTCCTTCATCGTTTCCTTGTCTGCATTTTCCTTCCGCAAGACGGTTAGCAACCACCCGAGCGGATGGTCGGTTTTCGTCAAGTCCGTCTCAGCCGCTTCCTTGACGCTGAGAAGGAGTATCTTGAACCTCGGGATAAATTCCCCCAGCTCATCGGGCACGTCCATCATCGCGTCAAGCGTCAACTGTGGATTCCAACGCCGCTCACCGGTGTAAAACACGATCGGTAGAATCACGCGCAAGCGCCGCTGACTTTGGGGAACAGACTTCGATTCCCACTCCCGTCGCTGAAAATCCCAAAGCTGGGTCATATAAAACAGCATCCGAAACCCCATTGTCGCATCGACCGTTGACTGATGCTCGATAAGGATGTAGATTAGCATCTCATCCGATGTCGATCGGAACGGAATGCTAATCACCATGTCCGATTCCTGCTCTCGCAGGTTATCGGGGATGAAACTCCGGTTTACCTGCGACATTTGGCTAAAGTCAACGGAATCGACCAACTCAATGGCAAGGATTTCCAACAACCCTCTAAGGAATGCCCCGTCCTCAAACAACCATCGGGCGCTGCGGTCGTGGAACTGTTCGGTCCGAATGTCGAAATAATTGGATAATTCAGCTTTGTCAATCATAGTCCTCCATATTTCCAAACGCACAAAGAATCGGTCATGCGGTTAATGTGATAACGTCATGACGCCGCGAAAAGTTGATAAACCCCCATGTGTCTCATAGTCATTTTGCAGTTTCTCTTGACATGAGGCAAGATTTCTACCCGTAATGGTTCAGTAAATCAATGTCCTCTAGCGTCCGCGAGGTCAGCGCTTTCTCAAATAGCGCATCAAGACGGGAGAAACTCCGTGTTAAGCGAACCTGATTCGTAACAGATTCAGGTACGGACTCGAATCGCAACTGGGGCAGTTTGAGTACAGCCGCTTGTTTCTCCTCCGTTCTCCCTTCTGCTTTGCCTTGTTGAACAAGATATTCTGCCATTGACTGTCCCATGTTTACTACCTCCTCTCCATCTGAAGGTTGTTGGATGCACGATCGAGGTTCAAATCGGCGAATGTCGAATCTGCCTGCCAAAGCACTGACCTAACAAGCTAACCGATCAATTTGCACGGTTATTATCTGTCGCGGCTTTCCAAATTAAGCTCACTCAGACTCTCTGCATTCAACGCATCCTCAAAGAGCCCATCAAGACGGGAAAAGTCCTGTATCAAGGTAATCCGGTTGGCAACGTGTTCGGGGACCTCATTAAATCTCAACTGCAGCAGCTTTACGACCGCTGCCTGTTTCGCTCGTGTTTCACCCCGTGCTTCACCCCGCGCTTCACCTTGCGCTTGACCTTGTTTAATGAGATACTCTGCCATTGACTGTCCCACGTTTACTACTTCCTCTCCATCTGAAGGTTGTTGGATGCACGATCGAGGTTCAAATCGGCGAATGTCGAATCTGCCTGCCAAAACACTGACCTAACAAGCTAACCGATCAATTTGCACGGTTATTATCTGTCGCGGCTTTCCAAATTAAGCTCGCTCAGACTCTCCGCATTCAACGCATCCTCAAAGAGCCCATCAAGACGGGAAAAGTCCTGTATCAAGGTAATCCGGTTGGCAACGTGTTCGGGGACCTCATTAAATCTCAACTGCAGCAGTTTTACGACCGCTGCTTGTTTCGCTCGTGTTTCACCACGCGCTTCACCCCGCGCCTCACCTTGCGCTTGACCTTGCGCTTGACCTTGTTTAATGAGATACTCTGCCATTGACTGTCCCACGTTTACTACCTCCTCTCCATCTGAAGGTTGTTGGATGCACGATCGAGGTTCAAATCGGCGAATGTCGAATCTGCCTGCCAAAGCACTGACCTAACAAGCTAACCGATCAATTTGCACGGTTATTATCTGTCGCCGCTTTCCAAATTAAGCTCGCTCAGACTCTCCGCATTCAACGCATCCTCAAAGAGCCCATCAAGACGGGAAAAGTCCTGTATCAAGGTAATCCGGTTGGCAACGTGTTCGGGGACCTCATTAAATCTCAACTGCAGCAGTTTTACGACCGCTGCCTGTTTCGCTCGTGTTTCACCACGCGCTTCACCCCGCGCTTCACCCCGCGCTTCACCCCGCGCCTCACCTTGCGCTTCACCTTGCGCTTGACCTTGTTTAATGAGATACTCTGCCATTGACTGTCCCACGTTTACTACCTCCTCTCTGTCTGAAGAATGTTGGATGTTTTGGTTGACGACCGCTCTCAACTCATCATGTTCGTCGTGCGGACGGCGGTGCAGAATGAGCAACACAAGATAGTACAACGCCCGGAGCCTCTCTTGCGCCCGGGTGTCATCCAGCGCGTTGATTCGTGCAATCGCGGTAACCAACGCCTCCCTCATCGTTTCCTTGTCTGCATTTTCCTTCCGCAAGACGGTTAGCAACCACCCGAGCGGATGGTCGGTTTTCGTCAAGTCCGTCTCAGCCGCTTCCTTGACGCTGAGAAGGAGTATCTTGAACCTCGGGATAAATTCCCCCAGCTCATCGGGCGCGTCCATCATCGCGTCAAGCGTCAACGGCGGATTCCAACGCCGCTCACCGGTGTAAAACACGATCGGTAGAATCACGCGCAAGCGCCGCTGACTTTGGGGAACAGACTTTGAATCCCACTCCCGTCGCTGGAAATCCCAAAGCTGGGTCATGTAAAACAGCATCCGAAATGCCATTGTCGCATCGACCGTTGACTGATGCTCGATAAGGATGTAGATTAGCATCTCGTCCGATGTCGAGCGGAACGGGACTCTAATCACCATGTCCGATTCCTGCTCTCGCAGGTTATCGGGGATGAAACTCCGGTTTACCTGCGACATTTGGCTAAAGTCAACGGAATCGACCAACTCAATGGCAAGGATTTCTAATAATCCTCTAAGGAATGCCCCGTCCTCAAACAACCATCGAGCGCTGCGGTCATGGAACTGTTCTGTCCGAATGTCGAAATAATTGGATAATTCAGCTTTGTCAATCATAGTCCTCCATATTTCCAAACGCGCAAGAATCAATTATGCGGTTAATGTGATAACGTCATGATGCCGCGAAAAGTTGATAAACCCCCATGTGTCTCATAGTCATTTTGCAGTTTCTCTTGACATGAGGCAAAATTTCTACCCGTAATGGTTCAGTAAATCAATGTCCTCTAGTGTCCGCGAGGTCAGCGCTTTCTCATACTAATTCCGAATCTATTTTGGAAAGATGTCTAATGATCTAACTCTTTCCCAGGCGATTTCGTTTTCTGCCCGCCGCTTTCAGTTTCTTTTTCTTGTCCCTGAAAGATTGGCATGTCGGACAGTGATGACTCTTGTGATTCGGCTTTGACATCCTCCCGCACTTCACACACAGTCGCCCCTTTACAAAAGATGAGTTATATTTTCGGGTGTAAGATTTTGACCTGAGACGTTTTGATAGCTGCCTGCTCATTTGCTAACGCTGGAATTGTCAGAATCACGATTATTCGTTTCCCGCGCAAGTGGCGGATTACTCGAAGACCTCAAATTTGCCATTTTTGACGATCAGCACAATAGGTGGGTAAACGGCATCTCCATGGGAGTCAAACGAGAATGCGCCCAAAACCGTATCAAAATCGCGAATCTTCGCCAAAGCGTCCCGAATGGCGGTGGAATCCGTCGATTGGGCATCGGCGATTCCCTTCGCCAAGATTTTGACGGTGGCATAAGCCTGCGCCGCCCAAGTGTTGGCTTCGATACCGTACTTCGCTCGGTAATTCTGGATGAAGGCTTGATTTTCCGGTGTCGAGACGGTAACATCCCAACTTGAGGATGTAATCAGTCCCTCGGCGGCATCGCCCGCGGTTCGCACTTCGTCGAGGCTCAGTTGCAGGGCTATAAAGGGAATGTCGCGGGATATTCCGAGTCGGCGCCCTTGGATGACAATCTCGGTTATGTCCGGTGGCAATGCCGAGATAAATATGGCGTCCGGGCTTTGCTCCTTTATCCGAGTCAACGCCGCAGAAAAGTCGGTGTCACCGGTTTGGAAGGTCTCTGTGGGCAATATGTCAACGCCGCCGGAATTGAGCGCTTCCGTCAACAGCGCATCGCCGTTCTGTGAAAAGAAGTCGTCGCTATCCACTATCTTGGCGACACGTCGATAGCCCAGCTTTTGCTGGGTCATCCGCACAAGCCCATCGGCGCGTTTATCCAGAGCGAGGCTGACACGGAAGTTAAAGTCGCCAATGGCGCTTAACCCCGATGCGTTCGAGGTAGAACTCAAGGCTACCACTTGATTTCGTTGCGCTATGGAAAACGCTTCTCGAGCTTGGCCCGAGGTCGTCGGACCGATGATGACAGGCACGCCATCTTGACCTATCAGTTTGTTGAAGGCGTTAACGGCGCCCTCCACCGTGCCCTGATCGTCCTCGGTGATGAATTCTAGGCTGAAATCATGGCGCGGCGAACTGTTTACCTCTTCCCGAGCCAACGCGAATCCGTGCTTCAATCGCGTGCCGGCCGAATCGGCAAGCCGTCCCGTGAGTGGCAAGACAATTCCGATGGAGATTTCGTCGCCGCTAGATTCTATCGACTCGCCGCTTGACAGGATTGACACCAGTTCCTCGCAGCCGCAAAGCCCCACAATCAAAACGGCAATCGGCAATATAATCCCGTACCGCGAAACTTGTCTGAGATTCATATTTTGCCTCCTCGTTTTCAAATTGGAAGTTCAGGCGGGATAATCAAGAAACAACCGGGCTTCACCCCAAACTCGACTCTTCGTGACAGCGCTCGGAATGAATGGCGCACGCTTCCACGATTGCGTTATCGCGTCCGGTGCCGCCCACCTTGTGGTGCAATCCGCTCGAACAGTTTTGGTTCACGCCGAATGTACGCGCAAAGGGAGAAACCGAGTTTTCAAGAAAAAATCGGTTTCCTTCGGGCGCTGGCAACCCATCCTCCTCTAGAACAACAACGTATCCTTCAATCGCCTCTTTGATATTCGCGATGGCTTCTCGCTTCGTTTTGCCTTGACTGACACAACCGAGCAGGCTGGGACATTCAGCGCCCCGGTAGCCATCGTCTCCGGGCTAAACAACCGCGTGTCTCATTGTACAACGTTTTTTAATCGCGCGTCAAGGTAGGACGAAAGTGTTCTTTGATGAAGGTGAGAAGCTCCCGCTGTTCCTCATGGGTGAGATAATAAAAAAATGCCGGCATGTCGTCCTTGCCGGCATCAATACTATGAATAAGTTGTTCGTCGGTGCGGTTATCCCAGAAATCGGATTCCGTCAGATTGGCAGGTTGCAACTTTTTGAATCTTCCGATTCGCCCGTTCCCCTCGCCGTTCGCGCCGTGGCAGCCTGCGCAATACCGGGCGTAATTGAACTCCACTTTCGAACCGTATCGGGTACTCGGATCTACAACGCGACAGAGCCAAATCAGTGAACTCATGCTGACTGCAAACATCCCGATGATAACGAATAGATGTCGCATGATTGCTCCAGAATTATTTGGCTAAAGAGAGAAGGTAATCTCTGACAAGTCGGATCTGCTTTTCCGCGTCGTCGTCGGCGAAGCCTTCCACCGGCTGGTATTCACCGCCAATCTTGGGCCACGCTTGGGGCATGGCGGTGCCCGGTTGGAAGGACTGCGGTTCTTTGAGCCATTCGATAATCCAGTCTGCTTTCAGACGGGATTTTGCCAGGGCGAGGTCGGGACGCCCGGTTTTGTCGCTTCCTTGCGGTATCACTTCCCCCTGCTCCGGATGACAAGATATACATTCAAGCGCGTCAAAAATCTGTTTGCCCACCCTTACATCGGCGCGTGTTGCCGGTTGCAGTGCGATAGTTTTATACGGGAACGGTTCATCGGAAAGCGATGAGAAGTATTTCACTAGCGCCGTCGCCTCGCTGTCCGAAAAACCGAAGGTAGGCATCCGAACTTGGAGCCCGTACCGAATGGGAGTGGGATTCTTTAAGAATTCAAATAACCAGTCGGGATAGACTTTCGCGCCTTGCGCTTGCAGCGTCGGCGGGGCAAACTGTTTCGCTTGGAGCTGGTCGAGCCCCTCATGCGCCGCGATGATATCTACATACTCTCCGCCTCTGCCCTCGATTTCGTGGCAACCGGTACAGTTGTATTTCTTTGCTAGCCGACGACCGGCATCAATCTGTTCCGTCCGATCGCTAGGCTGGTGAATGTAGTTGAAGGGGTATTGCGTCGGCTGAAAACTCTTGAGCAGAACCGCAAGCGCACGCGCCTCCTCGTCTTCAATCGGAAATACCGGCATGCGTGAAACAATGCGACGCGTCTGGTAACGCCTCGGATTGGTAATCTTCCCGATTGTCCAACCGTGCCAACTATGCTCAAGACCGACAGTGTCTCCAAAATCAAACTCCTCGGCCGTCTTGGCTCCAAACTCGCCCAGATCAGCGCCGACTTTTGATTCGTTCTCAAAGCCGGGAATGGTATGACAACCGTAGCAACCGTAACTGCGCACCAACTTCTCGCCTTCGGCCGGGTCGCTCATCGCATGTTGATATTTGCCTTCCGGTAGGGGAACAACGCTAGGCGCTTTCAACGACATCAGGTATGCCACCGCATTATCCAGCTCCGATTCGGTCAAGCGTAGGCTTGGCATTGCCGTGCCGGGGTCGTAAGATTTCGGATCGCTTATCCACTGTCGAAGGAAACTGGGTGTAACCTTGCTCCCGACGGTGTCCAGCGTTGGGCCGAAGTCGCTTCCCGAACCGCCAACCGAATGACACGCCAGGCAACCGACGGAATTAACCACTTTCTCCCCGGCCGCAATGGCGCGGGCGGAAGTTGAATATGTGGCATCGACCTCTTCAATCGCCGAATCGCGCATCCCCGCGAGATAGTGCGCAATTGACCCGACTTCATCAACGACCTTCTCCACGGCATCGTCGCTGTATATAAATTCGGTGCCGTCATCACCTTGGACAACAATCCCGTCTTCCGTTTCGGTGACGACACCGGTGCGTTTATTGCCGTTCTTGAAATAGACGAGTTGCGTCATCTTCGGATTCGGGAAGAAATTCGGCATCTTGGTGTCGGCCAAATGGGCGCTCGGATTCTTGACCCAACTCTCAAGCCACTCAACCCCGTTCACTTTGCTTCCAATCTTGGCTAACGACGGACCAACATTACCCAAATTGTCCAGCGCGGAGTAGCCTTCAACGGCATGACATCCGTGACACCCGAGGTCCTCGAACAGCGCCATTCCCTTGCTAAGATGCGGCGCGTAATCCCGCGTCTCACCCGTTTCCGGGGAAACGGCATCCAACATCATCACTCCGTCATGGCAACGTCGGCAATTCGATTCCATATAGCCGCGCAGTTCGGGAGATGACCGGCCGGTATGTTCATCCAAGCCCAACACGGGAGTCAACCAGTATTCATGATGCGTCAGCGCGTGCGCGGCTTTGGAGGTCAAGGCTTGTCCTTGGCCGCCGTGGCACGGCGTGCATCCGAATCTCTCAACGGGGTGTTTTCCCAACAGCACATCGCGATGCGGGTGCGTCCGTAGCGACGGATTGTAACCCGTTTCGTACGCGATCTCGACAACGTCGGCATAAATATCCGGATCGGTGAAGGTAAGTTGACCGTCTTCGTTCAATTCATAGCTATCTTCTTCGGCTTCCTCTTCGTCAATCAAGACGGTTTCGCTGCCGACTGCAACCATCGGGTGCGCCAACTGAATCGAAAGCGCGCTTTCGCCATCTCCCTCTATCTCCTCGAAAATCTCATTGGCGTAACTGTCATAGCCGCTCTTGTCTGCCGCAAAGTGACAAGTGGCGCACCGATCAGCCGTGTGATCGAAATCCTCGATATAATACTGGACAATTGTACGCGTCTTCGTAAACGGGCTTTCCAACAGGCTGCCTAGAAAAGTTTTGTTGCCTCTCAGTGTGTGAAGTTTCTCCTCTATTCGCGCCACGGCGTCATGTTTCGCTTTGTCTGCGGTGATTGACTCTACCTGTTCGCGAACCGTGCGAATCTTATCGGAGATTTCGGAGTTGTCGGGGTTATATTTCGCGGCGAGCAGGTAGGTGCTTAAAGCGTCTTCCAGGTGGCCATTGGTTTCGTAGAATTGGGCGAGGGCATAGTGCGTTTCCGACGATTTGAGTTCGGCGTTTATCACCCCCTGCGTTAATGTGCCTTCAATCGCCGATTCCATCTCGTCAAGTTTCTTCTTCCATTTCTCGACAGAATGTTCATCGCCGTGGGAGCCGTCGTGCCCTTTGGCTACGTGCAGCGCATGTTGATATTTATAGTTTACCGCGTCGGATTCGCTTTGAATAAATTTGCGATCTTGCAGTGCCTCTTCGCGCTTTACTTGGGCGTCAACTACCGCATTCTGCAATTCATTCAGTTTTTTCCGGTCTAGCGGCGCGGGATCGGCAATATCCGGCAGATCTTTCTTGGCTCTCTCCAACTCGATCTTCGTCTTTTCGTATTCGTACTGATAGAATTCCTGCTGAATGCCCTTCCAAGGCCGCCTTGTAATCGCTTCACTCCAGAAACCCCAAATCGTAACGAGGCCCAATAAAGCGGAGAGAATAAAGAATAAGACTGCGTAGGACTTCTCTTCTACCGGTATATCTCTTTTGCGGCTCACGATCGCAACGAACTCCTTTTCGAAATCAATAGGTTACAAGAGCCGTTGGTTTGTAGTAGTGCAATTCATTGCACGTCGCGCATCGGCTGTAACATTTAGATTTTGAAACAGTATTAACTGTAGAACGGAAAAATTATTGCAAAATACGCGGTTCGGCAGGTACGTTCTGCGCTTCACACGTCACGAAACACGCCCTAGACATTAAACCAGGGAGAAACCCAAATATACTTGATATTCCACACCCAGCGGAGGATCATCTTGATTGGAAGGGAAAGCATTGTCAAAAACAGGAACGACACGACAATATAACGAATCAATCCCAACTCTTGGAGAAACTCACTGGTTCGCCTCTTCCAGAAGTAGAAGATTGGACCCAAGGCAAAATAGCCGGCAACAACGACAAAACCGAACACATCCGCGGTGCGACTGTCTCGGATGCCAAATTTATAGGATAGGTTGACGTTGGTAAGCGGCACGACTTTGTGGGGATCCCACGCGTTCCATGGGGCGAAGAAGTTCCAACCGGGCCCCCTAAGAAAGGTGCCCACTACCATCAAAGCAATCCACAGTATGATAAAACCGAAGCAGAAGGTCGCGATGGCGAACGGACGCTCCTTGAGCGTGTAATAGCCTTTCCCCTTTGGGTTGATGTCGACATAGGGGATAGCAATCAAGCCGACGATAATCAACCCCGGCAACACGACGCCGGCAATCCACGGGTCGAAATACACCAGCATCTCTTGCAACGCGAGGAAATACCACGGGGCTTTCGAGGGATTGGGGGTCTTTGTGGAGTCGCTTTGTTCTTCTAGCGGGGCATCAATGGTAATCGACCAAACACCGAGGATGAGAAGAATAATTATCGCGCAAATAAATTCATTGCGGCAAAGGTAGGGCCAAACGTAAACTTTGTCCTTGAGCGCCGCTTCGGCCGGTGTCCCGGCGCGGTCGTTTTTGTGTCCTTGGCTAAATGAGAGCCACATGAAGTATGGCAACAGAAAAATAATCGCAAGAATCGGGACATTGTCAGGTTTCGTAATAAGCGCTATCAAATGTTCCATAAATTACCTCAACGGCTTGAATTGATGGGAAACTACCGCATCACTTCTGAACTCTAGCATTGAATTTACACACTTCAGTCTGTAGTTGCCCGAATTTGAGAAACCGAGTTTTTGATTCAGATTTGCCTATCCTGTCAAAGGTTGGCAGGCGGTTCGGGTTGAATGCGTGTCTCTCCGTTGGTAAAAACTCGGTTTCTTCTATAAATTTGAGGCACCGAGTTTTTGATTCAGATTTGCCTATCCTGTCAAAGGTTGGCAGGCGGTTCGGGTCAAATGCGTGTTTCTCCGTTGGTAAAAACTCGGTTTCTTCTCTTTACGAATCTACAGAGGCCCCGAAATTCCGCCATCTTTGCGAACCCGCCAAAAATGCAACGCCATCAGCACGCTTGCAAGCAGGGGCACGGCGACACAGTGCAAAATATAAAAGCGTAAGAGTGTTGAAGGACCCACAATTGTCCCGCCGAGCAGCGCGAATCGCACATCATTTTCTTGGGTGATATCCTGAGGGCGGAATGGCCCCTCATGCCCCAAGACGGGAGTCGCTCGCGCCATGTTCGTACCGACCGTGACCGCCCAAAATGCGAGTTGGTCCCACGGAAGCAGGTAACCCGTGAAACTGAGAAAGAGCGTGACAACCAGCAGTATGACGCCAACACCCCAATTGAATTCACGCGGCTTCTTATAGGAACCGGTCAGGAAAACGCGGAACATGTGAAGCATGACAGCGATAACCATGCCGTGCGCCGCCCAACGGTGCATGTTGCGCAACAACATGCCAAACGGGATATCAAACTCCAGATACTGGATATCTCGAAACGCGTATTCCGCGGTCGGGCGATAGTAAAACATGAGCAAAACGCCCGTCACCGCCGTGACAAGGAACATCAGGAAGGTAATGCCGCCCATGCACCACGTGAAACGGAAGTTGATTCCGTGTCGCGGGACACGCGGTGGATGCAGATGCAGCCACACATTCTGGAGGATTTGCAGCGTGTACCGCCGCCCGGTGTTCTCGTAGCCGTGGCGAAACATCGATCGCCAGATCTGAGAATTGACAATCTTTTCCTTGAGTCCGTTGCGTCTTTCGTTCATAAGATAATGTACCGTCAATCCATTGAGCGCCCGCAAAATCAGTAGCAGGCGTTCTTATGGAAAAATCTGTGTGGTTCCTTTCTCACATAACGAGATAGTGGGTTAGGCCTTGCGCTGCCAAGCGCCGCATAACCGTTATGAAATGGCGAATTATGATGCGTTATTCGTAATGCGTAACACGTAATAGGATTTGCTATCGATTGTCCAACCAACGGCGTGGATAACAAGTGCGATAGCAATCCTGATAGAGATCTCGTTTTTTCCTCAAATCTCGGTTTCTCAGAGTCGCTTTGCTTTCCTTTGCCCCGAGCGATGATTTGTTACGTATTACGTCACACCCCTTACCTTCCCCTTAAATCGGAGCAACTTGCGCAAGTCTTGTCGGTTATAGCGGCGTAAATCCCGATTAAACTTTCAAAAACGAACCGGGTTTTTCCCAGTCCCCCTTCTCCCCGAGGAATTTCACGGATTTATCAATCTCGAGTTGACCGTCTTCCGCCAGAGCGATTTTTACTCGCTCGAGCGGTCGCGGCGCGGGCCCTTCATAGTTGATACCTTCTCGATCAAATCCGCTCCCGTGACAGGGGCACTTGAACTTGTTTTCGGAGCCAAACCAACGCGGCGTACACCCGAGGTGCGTGCAAATAGTCAACAAAGCGTAAAACGCGCCGTCCTCCTGCCGCACAATCCAAACGCCAAAAGGTTCTTTCTTGTACTTTTCACTAACCGTGCCGGGTGGATATTCATCTGGAAAACCTGCCTTAAAAGTCGAAGAGGGTTCAAACAGAACGCGAGGATATAAAAATCGGATTAATCCAGGGCCGAACGCGAGTCCGAGCGCCGCCACAAAGTTGCCCCATCCGAGGAACTTGAAAAATTGTCGTCGAGATGCCACGATGATCTCACCTCAAGAGTTGGGTGGTTAATTCCAAAGGACTATAAAATCCTTATTCTAAACGTACACGCCAAAACATCGCTTCCAAAATCCTGCATATTATAGCACTCCTACGGAAAGAGTACAAGCATTAAAATAGCCGCCTCACGGATATCCGTGACTTTGCGTGGGTGTGCATGAAAAATTCCGATCGCGTTAAGGACATGTGCGATAAATCGAGTTTTTTCTTCAAAACTCGGTTTCTCAGAGTCGCATTGTGTCTTTTTTTGAAACGAACCAAAAATTCAAGAATGTATCCAAGCGGAAGCGCTTCACGGGAAGTTTCGCTAACACATGGGACTTACGCATTCAGCGCCCGCATGTTGCGGGTGCAAGCTCAAAATCGCGAGCCTGCCGGTTGCTTAACCGTTTGTCGATTCCAGCGGGGATCAAACGAGTGGATAGCAAGTGCGATAGAAATCACCAATGTGGAGAATGTTCTACAACTCCGTAGCCGGGGCATCTTGCCCCGCCCGTCAATGGGTGAGTGTTACTTGGTAGGCTAACATGTGTTTGATTCACGCATTCCGGATTCTGGCATCTCAAAATGGACCAATTCTCGCTAGGTCTGGAGCGCCAAGTCCAAACCCCCATTAGATTTGGCAATCCAACGAGAGCAGTGGTTTGTTGGTTTCTCTGTTGACTGACAGTATTTGTGTCCCTTGAGTAAATCCTACTGTATTTACCCCTGTATCCGCACCTTTGAACTCCCACTCCCCATCTTTTCGACAGCGATGCGCACTGGGATCCGACGCGTCAATTCGGCAACATGGCTGATGACCACAACAGTCCGGCCCGCAAGCCGCAATCCTTCTAATGCTGAGATTGCAATATCTAGCGTTTGACTGTCGAGTGTGCCAAACCCTTCGTCAAGGTAGAGCGAGTTGAGCTTCGTTCGACCATGGCTCATCTCGGAGAGAGCTAGCGCGAGTGACAGGCTTGTCAAAAACGCTTCGCCCCCTGATAGTGTCTCCACTGGACGCTCTTCATTTCCATTCCATCGATCGATTACCACCATATCGTCAATGCCCTCCGCTCTAAGTTCGTAACGCTTCGTCAGGTCTGTCAGCTGTTGATTTGCGAATAGGATTATCGCATCAAACATCCGCTCTAAAGCAAAATCGCGCAGGCTGTTATGGGGTATGCGCTCCTGCAATCGTGCCCACCTATCCCTTTCTTGGCGAGATTTTTCGAGCGCGTTTTTTTGCGCGTCCCGCTTTCGAATATTCTCTTCCAATTTCTTTACATTTTCCCGCAATTCCCCGACTTGTTGATTCGCCAATTCAATTTTCTCATCTATGCCCCGCTCTGCTTTTTTAAGGCGCTTGACAATTTCCGGGTCAAATGGCAAATCGACAAACTTTGGTCGTAATTTTTCAACATCTTCGTTAATTGCGCGCAATTCTTGTTTGTATTCATTGATTTTTTCATCACATTCCTTTATCCACGCTTGATCGCGAAACGCCGCCTCATGGGCTTCGGGAGATTCAAAATTAATGTTTTCTAGAGCCTCCAAATATTTACGCTGCGCGTCATGGAATTTTTCCGCACAAACTACGTGCCGGGATTTGAGGTCATTTGCTTTTGTCCGTGCCTGCGTCAGAACGTTTTCCTTTTCACGCAACGCCTTCTGGTTCTGCTCGCGGCGTTCGGTTTGTTCGCTCGTTTCCGTTTCCAGCGCATTGATAGCGTCCTCCGCTGTCAGTCCTCCGGTCTTTGCTCGCGCCGATTTAGACAACTGCTCGGCCTCTGTACGAAGGCGCTCTATTTCGGTCACTGCGCTCGATCTGCGTTCGCGTTCGTCATTGTGGTTTTTCACGTTTTGCTTAATTTCCACCTCGAGTTGCCCCAACCTATCTCGTTTCTTATTTAATCCTTCGCTTCGCGCCTCAACCTCATCAATGCGCGCCGCGAATTGATTGAGCGCTTCTTCTTGATCCGCTTCGCGAAGATCGTCTGGCAAAATACAGCGGAAGTCTGCGTCAAGCGCTTCGATTTCATCTTCTAACGCTTCTGCCTCGGCGCTTGTCGCCGATTTTTGTGATTTGACGCCAGCCAATTCAGCCCCTAAACGCTGAATAGCGTGTTCCTGTTCATTCAAGCTTTCGGCGGATCTTTTCTGATCTTTCGATGCCTCTCGCGCTTCCTGAAGTTTACGAATGGAGTCATCCGCCGTTTCAATTAATTGTTGCATCCATTTCAACGAGATTTCGTTCTGAGGGTAAGTCCGCTTCCATTCCCCTTGCGCTGAATCGATAATTTCATTCAATGATTCAATTTTCGTGTGCGATTCGTCAATCTGTTTCGCTAAATTCAATTGATTAGCCTCGACCCGAACCCTTTCCTGTTCCAGATCCTGATACTTTTTCTCTTCAACTTGGAATTCCTCTTGAGCCACGGACAGATTAGAAGCGGTAGCTTTGAACTGTTCCTCAATCTCCTCCACAGGTTTTTCACGCCACGGATGTTTCATTGAACCGCAAACCGGGCACGGTTGTCCATCGTGGAGTTTGCCCCGCAAGTCGGCAATGTGATTGAGCGCGCGGACAAAATCTTTCTCGGAGTCCAAGCGTTCTACCCTTTTCTCCGCCCGGTTGACCGCTTCGGTTTGAATGGCGAGTTTCCGAGAGAGTGTTGCGAACTCGTTTGCCGACTTCATTAGCCCATCGCATCGTTTCTTCAACTCGTTTCTTTCCGCGTTCAATAGACGCCGGTTTTCCTCAAATTCAATGGCAATGGGCTGTATTTCTTGCGCCTTCCGCTTTTGTGCTTGCCATGTTTTGACCGAGTCTTTATTCTGTCGTTCTCCAAGTTCCGATTGTACCCTTGCTAACTTCGCGTCCGCAACTTGCTTTTTCTTGATGCGTCGCTCCCTCTCGATTTCCGATTCTTCCAACTCATCCGTCAATTTGGCGATCTTTGACCGCCAATCCTTTATTGATTCCATTTTCTCGTTCCGAGATTCCGATTTCCCGCGGCGCTTCTGAAGGATTTCATGCGCCTGAATACGGCATTCGCCGCAATTTTCCGGCAGTGTGGATTCCCGCAAAAACGAATTATCCTCTTCAATATCCTTTTCCAAAGCCGTTTTTTCATTTCCTTGGAGATTCGCCGTTTCCGACAGCTCCTCAATACGCTTTTCAATCGTTTCAAGTTCCTCCGTTCGCGCTTCAACCGCTTCCAATTGTGTATTGGCGCGAGTCTCCTCGTCGCGCGCGGCGCCGTACACCTTCATTCTAGCGTCACGGTTTGATAATAGATCGCGATACGCTTCATCAATTTCCGCAAATGACCTCTGTGATTCGTCAAACTCCGCTTGTGCAAATGCCAAACTGTCATTGACTTTTCCCAATTCCTCTTCTATCGTCTCATACTCTTTTTTTTCATCTTGAAACTTTGTCTGCGCGGGGACAAGCCTCGCGGCGCTCTGAGCGCGTTCTAACTCCGACTGCTGTAGATCAATCTCTTTACGCTGTTCTAACAATTCCGCCTGGCGCATTTCCGCCTGTGTCAATTGGTCAAATAGGCGCTCGCGCTCCTCTTCGCCCCTCTTCTCTTCCAAAATTTTGGCGCGCTCGCCCTGCAAAGAGTGGGTATAAACCCTCTTTTCCTCAAGGTCATTTCTCGCTTTTTCCATTTCTTCATCAGTCACGTCTGGAATCGCTTCAAGAATCCCTTGATGCTGATTAAATGTCTGTTCGGTTTCAACAACCTTTCTGTTCAGCGCCTGCTTGAGTTGGTCGTAAACCCCAATGCCCGTTGTCGCCTCCAAGATCCCGCGGCGTTCTTCAGGTTTTGCTTTTAGGAATGCCGCAAAATCGCCTTGCGCTAACATCACCGAGCGGTTAAAGGCGTTAAAATCTAGCCCCAAGATGGATTCAACAACCTTGCTCAGGCTCATATCGCTTGTGTCGCGAGATTCGCCTCTTGAAGACAATCGATCGGTAATCACAGTTCCCGTATCAGGTTCGATCAACTTTGCCTCTGCCTTGAGTTCGCCCTTTGAGTTGCGTTTAATCCGCCATTCAGCGAGATAACGCTTCCCTTCCGCTTCAAAAAGCGCTTCGGCAAATCCTTCCGTTTTCCCCTGACTCAGCAGATTGCCGGGATTCTTATTGAGTTTCCCGCCTAAGAGGCGCGGTGTTTTGTTATAGAGCGCGACGCATACCGCGTCAAGCAAAGTCGTTTTTCCCGCTCCGGTTGGACCTGTAATGGCTATCAGAGATGACCCGTTCAGCGGTTTATTTTCGAAGTCGAGCTCAATTTCACTGCGAAAACTGTTTAGGTTTTTGATGCGTAGTCTGAGTAATTTCATCTATTCTCCCCAAATGCAATTATGGCTCCTTTTCCATTCACTCCGTGGCATCAACTTGAGTTGAGGAAATCTGTACCAGTTCTCTGAAGGTTTCCAATAGCCCTGGAAGTTCCGTTTCGGCGACCTCCGCGTCGTTATATTCCGTACGGTAAAACTCCTCGAAAATCTCCTCTGGCGGCTTGCTGGAAATCTGTTCGGCGGACAATCCTGATTCGCGCTGTCGTTCCTCCAATTGTACCTCTACAATCAACACATCACCCTCCCTGTCTCCGAATGCCTCACGAATCTCGTCCCCGATTCCGAGTCGGGGGGCGTCAAGGGTCAATTGCACCTCGATATATTTGCCACTCCAATCCCCCGACATTGCTTCTGCCATCACCTGATCGTAGTCGCCTTTCACGCGACAAAGTTCTTTGAAAACCGGAACATCGATTTCCGTCAGTTCAACACCCGCCGCCATTGTAAAATCAAGAAGGCAAACTTTTTTGGCGTATTCCGACTCTTTGAAAGTCATTGGTAACGGTGAACCCGAATAGCGAATCGGATAATCGGCGCCCTCAATTGATTGAGCGCGATGAAGATGTCCCAATGCGACATATTTGATCCCCTCCGGAAAATCACCCGGGCACACCGTTGACGCGCCGCCTATTTGGATGTTGCGTTCCGACCCGGTTTCTTGTCCGCCTAGCGCCACAAGATGTCCCATCAGAATTTTCGGCACGCGCGGCGGCATGTGGGCAACACATTGTTCGTAAAGTTGCCTCATCGCCTCCCGATATCGTTCCACTCTTTCAACCTCCGTCTCGAACGAAACGTGGGACAGAAGTTCTCTTTCGGATAGGTACGGCACAGCGGCAATTGCCACCGCTTCATTCGGTTTGTCCGCGTCGCGTGAGGGCAGCGTGATAACGCAGTCCTCAACCCCGGATTCGATTTCTCCGACAACATGAATATTTCCCATTTTGAGGAATTCCCGCGGCGCCGCAAGATGCCGAGGAGAGTCGTGATTGCCAGCAGTAATGACTACCTGAGCGCGAGACTCTTTGTAAAGTTGGAAAAGGAATTGATAGTATAGGCTTGTCGCCTCGGAGGTAGGTAATGCAGTATCGAATATGTCTCCTGAAACAACTAATACATCGACGTCGTGCTCATGGATGGAACCAAGCAACCATTCAAGGAATTGGCGGTGTTCTTCAATTCGGTTACGCTCATAAAGCCGATGTCCGATGTGCCAGTCCGCAGTGTGAAGAATTCGCATAGACGCCTTCATTGGAGGTAGTTGTAGGGGTATGATGAAATCATCTTTAGCCCTTACGCATTCGACATCAAAAGTAGATTAGGAGCAGTCTCCGAATCGCGAATTCCCATTTCGGCGTAACCCCTATCCAAAATAGTTTAGCATCCGCCGCGCCAGAAGTCAAGAGGTTGGATCTCATCAAACTTCCATTGTTCAAACCTGCTTGAAAAACGTGGGCGTCGGGGCAAGCGCATCTGATTTTTCAGAATAAAGTAGATAGAATAGTAGTCAAGTAATTGTTGTCCCATGCGGCTTTGAATCGTTTGTTGGCAACGCCAAGTTTAGTTGACTTTTCAGCCTTGAGTAGTGGGTTTCAATAGAGTAATTCCAGCAATTCTCATTATGGGCCCCAGAGCCGACAAAGCCTTGTCAGTTTTAAGGTTCTCGCTCTTGGAAAGCGTTATATTGATTGCATGGTTCAATAAAATCGCGAAATCCGACGCATCTTAGCCCCAGAGGGGCGGCAGGTTTGTAGAAATGCGGAGATACCCACACTCCAAAGCCCCAGAGGGGCGACAGGTGTAGGCGTTAAATTCGCACAAAACCATACGATGTCCCCTCAAAAATGACAACATAAGAGTTTGCGATCTGCTTTCCAATAGGATCCGGTAGAATCAATCACTCGGTAAATTTAAAATGAGAATTGCTGGAGTAATTCGGGGTATTGGACGTGTTCTACTCCTTAAAAGATTTTACACAAGCATACACCGAATATCTCTCATGTCAAGGGAAAAATTTAGATGCGATTCCCTTGTGCCAATCTACAAAAAGGGTTGATATTTCTCGGAGGGTTATAGTACAATACCGATATGACGTACATAAAAGAACTGACCGAACCCGACTACGAGTCTCTGCGGCACGATCGATACGATGTTGTGGCGAAAGATGCCTTGCGGAAATACCCCGATGACTTCCTGCGGGCAGTCTTGGAACGCGACGATTTCACGTTTATTGAACTTTTGGAGAGCGAATTCGCGATAGTTGAGGTCCGCCGTGTGGACGGCCTCGTAAAGGCGCGAATCGGTGATGATGACGTTTTGGTGCACATTGAATTTCAAGTAGGCGACAGCTCCCCTCTTGATATGGCGCGCCGCAACGTTGGCTATCTCGGCAGATGTTATGAACAATACGGTTTGCCCATCCTTTCTCACGTTATCTATCTCCGTCCCGACGCCGGTCGGAATGACCCCGGCGGTTACTGGCAAGAGTTGCCGAACCACCGGTTCATCGTCGAGTACAAAGTGATACGTCTTGCCGAGCTTGACGGCAAAGAAGTTTTTGATGAAGAAAACTTGGGATTAACGCCGTTTGCGCCGTTGATGAAGCCGCCGGCCGGGATGGATGGTTACCAGTGGGCGATTCAATGCAACGAAAGGACAAAAGCGCTCTCGTTGCCTACAAAAATTCGGAGCAATCTTCTAGTGTCGCAATGGATCATGGGCGGTTTGATTCTTCCCAAGCAAGCGATTAGCGGATTTATTTCGGAGGAAATCATGCAAGAATCAACGTTTTTTGAATACCTTGACGAATACTTTGATGAGACAAAGGGAAAAGAGCATTATGAGAGGGGAATCCAACAAGGCGCTGAGCAGGGCGCGCGAGACGCCACCATCAGAAACCTAATTGCTGTGCTCGAATCGCGGTTTGACGATGGCGCGGTTCAATCCCTTAGACCCGCGGTAGAGAATGTCCAGGATTCTCAGCGCCTTGAAGAATTGCATCGCGAAGCGTTACACGTCGAATCCTTTGAATCCTTCGCTCACGCCGTGAGCATGAACGGAGACGCGCAATAAATTCGGCGGCGCTTCCGCAGGGAAGCGCCGGCTTATGCCAATTCCGTAAGTCTTTAATCCGCCGGTCTGAATTTGCCAATCCAAACCGGCGGGCAGTCTACGTGCCGTGTAGAGAAACAAAACGCCAATCTTGGGTCAGTGCCCTCCTTCCGCTCTCGCCACTAAACTGAAACCGAGTTTTTTCCTCAAAACTCGGTTTCTTCCCGGAATCAAAAAGGCTTCAAGGTATTGGTCTAATCCACCCGTCACGGGTAACTAAAGATTGATAATCATGGCAATCACTTAATCACATAAATCACGGCTTCGGACCATATCAACCGCCGACACCCGACACTTGCTATATACACTTGGCGCCACTTGATCTCCCCTTCCATCCTTCCAGTCTTCCATTTACTGCTCCATTCCAACGCATTATCCACCGTCAGTGACCAATAATCACGTGCGTCTCCCCGGTTTGATCTTGGCAAACGGACTGCGATTGGTGTATAATAAGCATTATCGTGGAACAGATTGAGTTGCGGCAAATAAATCGTCTTTTTGGTGGAGGAAGTCGGTTAGATGGACGGAAATTATTCTCCCGGTCGGCGTTTTCGCGATGCGGTTTCTGCGGAATGCCCGTTGCAGATTGTAGGCGTTATCAACGCGTATGCCGCAATCATGGCGGACCGTGTGGGATTTCGGGCTATCTACCTCTCCGGATCGGGGGTGGCGAGCGCCTCTTACGGCTTGCCCGATTTGGGTATGACGACGCTAAACGATGTGCTGGAGGATGTGCGTCGGATTACGAGCGCCACCGAAACTCCGTTACTCGTGGATGCGGATACGGGTTGGGGCAACGCCTTCATGATTGCGAAAACCGTTCGGCAAATGATTCGAGCTGGCGCCGCCGCCATCCATATCGAAGATCAAGTGAGCGCCAAGCGTTGCGGCCACCGTCCGAACAAGGAGGTTGTAAGTACGGACGAGATGGTAGACCGAATGAAAGCCGCCGTGGATGCGAAGACCGACCCCGGCTTTGTTCTCATGGCGCGAACGGATGCGCTCGCCATAGAAGGGCTTGATGCCGCTATTGAGCGCGCATGCCGATACAAAGATGCCGGCGCCGACATGATTTTTGCCGAAGCCGTTACCGAACTCGGCCAATACCGAGAATTCGCTGACGCCGTCGGTGTTCCGATTTTGGCGAATATAACGGAATTCGGCAAAACGGATCTTTACACGACGGAGGAACTTGGGGGCGCCGGGGTGAGTTTGGCGCTATACCCGCTGTCGGCGTTTCGTGCGATGAATGCGGCGGCGCTCAATGTGTTTAAGACGCTGCGGCATGAAGGCACGCAGAAACGACTTGTTGACACGATGCAAACGCGTGACGATCTCTACGAATTCCTCAATTATCACGAATACGAGCAAAAAATCGATAAACTCTAGTACACGTTGGCAGAAATAGTTGAGTGAATTAAACGGTTAATGGCCGTCCCTTGTACGTCCATTTAAATGGTTTGGCCATCGTGCGATTAAAGTAAGAAATAAAATCCAAAATGCGTTGACGTAATTCTTCTACAGAACTAAAGGAGGCGCGTTTGAGCAAGCGGCGAACGAGGATTGAAAACCAGATTTCAATTTGATTTAACCAACTGCTGTGCTTGGGGAGATAAACAAAACGGATTTGATGCGTCTTGTCCTTGAGGAATTCGGCGCGGCTACGCATGGATTTCAAAATACCACGTTTGCCTTTTTCCCCCAAATCCTCGTCAATGCCACATTCTTTAGCCACCAGACGAACCAAAGATTCGGATTTGTGAGTATTGAGTTGATCGACGATAAATATCCGTCCCGCGTTGACATCACTCGCTATAGTCGCTTCGATATGGGCTGCAAAATCGGCTTCCGTTCTTGTGGGAGTTAGACTTGGGCAAACCACAAGTCCGGTCGCCACGTCAAAGTTGGCCGTTAAACTGAGGGTGCCATGACGAATGTATTCAAATTCATGACGTTCGATAACGCCGGGTTTCATCGGTTTTGTAGGGGCTTTTCGCTGGGTTGCCTGTACACCTGTCTTCTCATCGCAACTCAACACGTGAATCGATTGTTCAGCCAGTTCGGGCGCTTGGTGGTATAAGTCACACACTTCTTCCACTTCGGCATCGAACGTCTCGTCTTTTGTCGGGTTAAGCCAGTACCGACACCGGTGAGGTTTCAAATCCGCCTGATTTTAAAAAACGCCCCACTTGACGGGGCGAGATTGACTCGACTATACCACGTTTTATCGCTTCATCGGCGAGTTCCGTAGGCGTCCAATGCGCGACGGGACGTCCACTTTCCAATGGAGGGTCACAAGCCAAGGCGACAATTTGACAGATTTGTTCGGCGCTAAAAGTGGGTGGGGCGCCGCTACGCGGGAGGTCAGAAAGCAGATTCACGATTCGCGTGCAATAATCCTTTTCCGTCTCCTCGGTCTCGCAAGTCGCTAAAATTTCCGATTCCTGCGCCCATCTTGAACGCCAGGTGCGAACTGTATTGGAACTCACCCCGAGTGTTTTCGCAATCTGTTCATTTGGAGCGCCTGCGTTGGCGTCTAAAATAATATGGCAGCGCCGCACGAGTTGCTGTGGGCTCTTCTCTCGACGAACTATCCGTTCAAGTATAGCTTCTTGAGTCGCTGTCAACTCAATCAATTCCGGTTTCGGTCCCGGCATATGAACCTCCTTGTATGTCAAACTTGTATGTCAAAATGTTAGAACTCAATACTCCTGATAAGTCAACATTATATCATATCTATAACTTAATAAGTCAATTATGCCAACGTGTACTAGGGTTTTCGCAATCAGATTGTAGTGGTGTGTTCATTGTGCGTAGGGAATAACGATCGTTATTCCCTACAGATGCCGCTCGGAGTGAACACTGGCTGGGGTTCAAAACGAAGAAACCGAGTTTTGAGGAAAAAACTCGGTTTCGGGAAATGAGTAACAGAACAATTCTTATCGCAGATGAGGTAAACGATGAAAGCAAAAAAGACAGGTGGTTTGGCAGGTGTCATCGCCGGTGAAACGGCTATATGCACGGTGGGCAAAGAGGGGATAGGATTGACCTATCGCGGGTATGGGATTCACGATTTGGCCGAAAGGGCAAGCTTTGAAGAAGTCGCTTACCTTCTCATTCACGGTAAACTGCCGGCTCAATCCCAACTGGACGCATATCGAGAGACACTAATCGGGGCGCGAGGTTTGCCTGCCGGGTTAAAAACGGTGCTTGAGCAGTTGCCGGGCGACGCGCATCCGATGGATGTCCTGCGTACGGGATGCTCGACGCTGGGGACGATTGAGCAGGAAACCCAAGACACAGACCAAACTCACATCGCCAATCGGCTGGTCGCTAGTTTCCCGTCAATGTTGCTCTACTGGCACCATTTTCATCAGAGCGGGATACGCATTGAGGTGGAAACCGGTGATGACACGATAGCGGGACATTTTCTGCACTTGTTGCACGGTCGAGAGGCTGATGAGTTGCAACGTCGAACTGTTGATGTCTCGCTGATACTTTATGCGGAGCACGAGTTTAACGCATCGACCTTCACGGCGCGCGTCGCCGCCGCTACACTCACCGACTTTTACTCCGCGGTCTCAGGCGCTATCGGTACGCTCCGGGGACCGTTGCACGGCGGCGCCAACGAAGCCGCCATGGCGCTCATTGAGCAATTTGAATCGCCTGACGAAGCTGAATCCGCTGCTCTTGACATGCTCTCGGCAAAACAGCTAATTATGGGGTTTGGGCACCGGGTGTACACTGTTTCGGACCCGCGATCGGACATCATAAAGAGTTGGTCGCGAAAACTCTCAGAATCAAGCGGCGCTATGACGTTGTACGAGGTTTCCGAACGGATTGAACAGGTGATGTGGCGGGAGAAGAAACTGTTCCCGAATCTTGATTTCTATATGGCGTCCGCGTACCATCTCTGCGGGATTCCAACGCCGATGTTTACGCCAATATTCGTCATGGGCAGAATTGCCGGTTGGGCGGCGCATATCATTGAACAGCGCCGCGATAATCGGCTCATTCGACCGGGAGCCGAGTATATCGGCCCAGATCCGACAGCTTTCGTGCCTATTGCGGAACGATCAAGCGAATGAATAATGATATAATTAAACCGCCGCTCAATGAGCGGCATAACGCGTTAACCGAAAGGAATAGGAAATATGGAAACTTGGATTACCCCGGCGATGTTGGCTATCGGCATAACTGTCATCTTTTATATGCTTAGACTGACCCATAAGCGCATAGACGATATGCGCACACAAATGACTCGGGACAATGACAACCTGCGTTCGCAAATGACTCGGGACAATGAAAACTTGCGTTTGCAAATGACTCGAGACAATGACAACTTACGCTCCCAAATGACTCGCGAGCATGATACGCTTGCCGGGAAGGTGGACAGCCTTACTGATGTAGTCACAAAACATGTAACCGATTACACCGTGCATACATCGTCCGATGAAGATTAGTTCGTAGGTTAGGTTGAACGGATATCCAAAATTAATCGCCTCTTGTAAGAGCGTTCTCCGAATCGCGAGGTTGTTTCACGCGATTGATGCACCGTCATTTTGGAGAAATGATGTAATTAAACCGCCGCTCAATGAGTGGCTTAACGCGTTAGCCGAAAGGAATAGGAAAAATGGAAACTTGGATTACCCCGGCGATGTTGGCTATCGGCATAACTGTCATCTTTTATATGCTTAGACTGACACACAAGCGCATAGACGATATGAATGGCAGAATCAATGATATGAACGGTCGGATCGACGATATGAATGGTCGAATCGACAATATGCGCACACAAATGACTCGGGACAATGACAACCTGCGTTCGCAAATGACTCGGGACAATGAAAACTTGCGCTTGCAAATGACTCGGGACAATGAAAACTTGCGCTTGCAAATGACTCGGGACAATGATAATTTGCGTTCGCAAATGACCCGAGAGCATGATACGCTTGCCGCTAAGGTGGACAGCCTTACTGATGTAGTCACAAAACATGTAACCGATTACACCGTGCATACATCGTCCGATGAAGATTAGTTCGTAGGTTAGGTTGAACGGATATCCAAAATTAATCGCCTCTTGTAAGAGCGTTCTCCGATTCGCGAGGTTGTTTCACGCGATTGATGCACCGTCATTTTGGAGAAATGATGTAATTAAACCGCCGCTCAATGAGTGGCTTAACGCGTTAGCCGAAAGGAATGGGAAAAATGGAAACTTGGATTACCCCGGCGATGTTGGCTATCGGCATAACTGTCATGCTCTATATGATTAGGTTGACTCATAAGCGCATAGACGATATGCGCACACAAATGACTCGGGACAATGACAACCTGCGTTCGCAAATGACTCGGGACAATGAAAACTTGCGTTTGCAAATGACTCGAGACAATGAAAACTTGCGTTTGCAAATGACTCGGGACAATGACAACTTACGCTCCCAAATGACTCGCGAGCATGATACGCTTGCCGGGAAGGTGGACAACCTTACAGATGTAGTCACAAAGCATGTTACCGATTACACCGTGCATAGATCGTCCGATGAAGATTAGTTCGTAAGTTGGGTTGAACGGAAATCCAAAAATAACCGCCTCTTGTAAGAGCAATCTCCAAATCGCGACATTAATTCACGCCATTGATGCGCCGTCATTATGGAGAAATGATATAATTAAACCGCCGCTCAACGAGCGGCTCAACGCGTTAACCGAAAGGAATGGGAAAAATGGAAACTTGGATTACCCCGGCGATATTGGCTATCGGCATAACTGTCATCTTTTATATGCTTAGACTGACACACAAGCGCATAGACGATATGAATGGTCGAATCGACGATATGCGCACACAAATGACTCGGGACAATGACAACCTGCGTTTGCAAATGACTCGGGACAATGAAAACTTGCGTTTGCAAATGACTCGGGACAATGAAAACCTGCGTTCGCAAATGACTCGGGACAATGAAAACCTGCGTTCGCAAATGACTCGCGAGCATGATACGCTTGCCGCTAAGGTGGACAGCCTTACAGATGTAGTCACAGGACATGTTACCGATTACACTGCGCATAGATCGTCCGATGAAGATTAGTTGAAATCCCATCGTTTCGTCGCAGGTTTGGAGGGCTGTAACGCTTAATTCATAGAAATGAAGTAGGTGGATGCGCTTTCCAACCATCAAGCGAGTGGATAGCGAGCGCGATGGGCAATTCTACTTGTAGGAGCAATCTCCGAATCGCGACATAAATTCACGCCAAATCCTAATGAAGCGCTCCAACACATTAACTGAAAGGAATAGGAAATATGGAAACTTGGATTACCCCGGCGATGTTGGCTATCGGCATAACTGTCATGCTCTATATGATTAGGTTGACCCATAAGCGCATAGACGACATGCGCACACAAATGACTCGGGACAATGACAACCTGCGTTCGCAAATGACTCGGGACAATGAAAACTTGCGCTTGCAAATGACTCGGGACAATGAAAACTTGCGTTTGCAAATGACTCGGGACAATGAAAACTTGCGTTTGCAAATGACTCGGGACAATGACAATTTGCGTTCGCAAATGACTCGAGAGCATGATACGCTTGCCGCTAAGGTGGACAACCTTACAGATGTAGTCACAAAGCATGTTACCGATTACACTGCGCATAGATCGTCCGATGAAGATTAGTTGGAATCCCATCGTTTCGTCGCATGTTTGGAGGGGGTGTAGTGCTTAGATTTTCGCAGGATGCCTCGTGAACAAAATATCTGGGACAGTCAGAGCGGAGGGCAACCTTCAAGGTGGAGGATTAGCTCGAAATCAGTTCATAAGATTCAAGCTCGAAAATTACTTCGACGGTAACATTAAAGCGCGTTTGTTCTTGGGTGAACTTAACGATACCGACATTTGGCGCCAACCACTTCTGCGCGACGGTAATATCAAGGTCTTGCGCGTCGAAAAAGGTCCATCGGAAAGACTCCTGCACTTGAAAGACATTTTCGAATGTGCCGGCCGGCACCGTCACCGTTTCCTCCGATAATACTTCGAACTCGTCCAACCCGCTGCCGAGCGGAAGCCTCTCAGGCACAATTTCCGCTTGGAAGCGCGTCGCCCATTTGTTTCCGGGAATCAGCGGAAAATTGTATAACGGCAGAAAGGGCAGGAACAGAATTGTCCCGTCCGTGCCGGATGTGATGTTCTGCGCATGTTGAACGATTCCATCGACCACCCCATCCTCATTGACGCTGTAACCCAGGTATGAATAGTTATTGACGTTTTCCAAGTTTTCGTCCGTGCTGGATTTCTGAACTACAAAACTCTCAACCAACTCATCCTCTGACAGATGTATTTGAATCTTATCGACAACTTCAAAAATAATCCGATTTCCCTCATCATCGCGATACGTCCACCTGTTGCCAACGGTTAACGGATAGTAATCCCCGGGCCGCGTGCGCCACACCTGAATATCAATGGTGCTGGTCGTTGATTTGGCTCCGTCACTGACAGACAACTCGATTTGGTATTTCCTCTCCTGTTCCGGAGCGGTCCAGAGCGCTGAGGTCGAATCGCCGCTAATCTCGCCTCCCGTCGCCGACCACTCAAAAGTTACCGGATCGCCCTCCAGATCGCGCACCTCGAATTCGATCGGGATTCGACTGCCGGGTTCGACAATCTCGGATTCGACTTCGAATACAAGAATCTGTGGGGCTAGATTGATGCCTCCTACCCCATCGTCGCCGCATCCGATTGAAAAGAGCAGGGACGATGATATAAGAAAAATTGATAAAAATTCTCGGTTGAATTTAAACATCTTTGCCAATCCTTAAAACCTGCTTGAAAAGTGCATTCGCGTTAAAAAAGTGTGGACGAAACCGAGTTTTTTCTTGAAAACTCGGTTTCTCAAAGTCGTCGTGCGGCGCCATACTCAACGTCGCGACGCAGCGCCATACTCGTAGGCGGGGCATCCTGCCCCGCTCGCGATTCGCGGACAACCGCCCACACCTAATACGTCGCCCGCCCGCCGCTGATGTCGTAACACTGCCCGGTGACAAAACTGGCGAGGTCCGAGGCAAGGAAATGCACGACTGCCGCCACCTCCTCCGGCTTGCCCACGCGCCCCAGCGGAATCTTGCTAATCATGTAATCAATCGTTGTTTGCGCCATACCTTCAAGGAGTGGCGTTCCAATCACCGCAGGAGAAACGCAATTGACGCGAATGTCATAGTCTGTTACCTCTTTGGCGAGCGCTTTCGTCAGACCGATAACCCCCGCCTTGGAAGTTGAATAGGGGATTAGCGTCGGATTTCCCTCCTTTCCGGCGACGGAAGCGATACTTACAATCCTGCCGTATCCTCTCTCAATCATGTGGTCGATCACCGCTTTGCAGCAAAGAAAAACGCCTTTCAGATTGACATCCATCACCTCGTCCCAATCTGATACCTCCAATTGAGTCAGCGGCAGCGTTCTTCCGGTAACCCCCGCGTTGTTCACCAAAATGTCAATCTGATGAAAAGCCTCGAGCGTTTGATCCACCATGCTTTTCACCTGACTAAAATCTGCAACATCCGCTTGGATTGCGATAGCCGTATGTCCCATGTCCTCAATCTCTTTTGTCACTGTCTCCGCTCGCGCGGCGTCCAAGTCCACCACGGCGAGGTTCGCGCCCGCGCCGGCGAGTTGGATGGCGATCCCGCGCCCAATCCCCCGACCTGCGCCCGTTACTATTGCAACCTTACCATTCAAGTCCATGTGAAATCTCCTTATGTTTTGTAAAAGTCTTGGCACACCCTCAGTGTGATATTCCAATAATGCCCAAGCGCCCACATTGTATCAGATAATGAACTTGTTATCAAGCCTAACGAATTTCCATCCCGCTTAATGCTTGATTCGCTAAGTATTTGGCGTTTGCTGAAACCGAGTTTTTTCCTCAAAACTCGGTTTCTTCCCGGAATGAAAGCGGCTTCAGATTATCGCTTTAATCCACGCATCACAGGCAGTACACACTGATAATCACGGCAATCCCGATAATCACATAAATCACAGTCTTTCCATCCTTCCAACCTTCCAATCTTACGGTTTGATTGGAGTTTTCGTTTAAGGTGTGTTATAATTGCTTCAAGGTATTCTACCCATACATCAAGTTCTATCCCGCGATTAGGCTTTTTTGAGGAGGTATGATAGTGATTAAATTACACGGGGCAACCTACGACAAACGACTGTTGCTTAGGCACATCGGCGATATTTCACAGATTGCCGACGTCAAACAGTATCAATTAATAGACGGTAACGAAAACGGCGTAAAAGGGGTTGACTTCCGCACAGGTTCAGGATTAAATTTTACCGTGTTGCCCGATCGGGGGTTGGATATATCTTACGCGGAATACAACGGACTTCCGCTGTGTTGGCGGTCAGGCACAGGCGATGTCGCTCCCGCTTATTACGAGCCGCAAGGATTCGGATGGTTACGCGGCTTTTTCGGGGGCCTTCTCACGACATGCGGCATGACGCACGTAGGCGAACCGGACGACAGTGGGGAACATGGGCTCCACGGACGCGTGTCCCATATACCGGCAAAGAACGTATGGGTTGACAGCCGCTGGGAGGGCAACCGTTACATGCTCTGGGCGCAGGGCAAAGTCACCGAAACCGCGGCGCTGGGCGAGAACCTCTGTCGCACCCGGCGCGTGTGGACAGAACTCGGCGCGAAAAACCTGCATATAGAAGACATCGTCGAAAATCTCGGATATCAAGACGCGCCGCACATGTACCTCTTCCATATCAACGTCGGATTTCCGATTGTTGCCGATGGCTCCGAACTGCTCGCTCCCACGACGCAAGTGATACCGCGCGATGAGCACGCCGCGATCGATGTGGACAATCACGCTCGGTGCGACGCGCCGACCGCCGATTTTCGCGAACGCGTTTATTATCACGAAATGGAAGCGGATGCGGACAATCACGTCTACATCGCTTTGGTAAATCGCAAATTCGACAACGGGCGAGGTTTCGGATTATACGTGAAATATCACAGGACTCAATTTCCCCGCTTTATCCAATGGAAGATGTGCAGTGAGGGAGCGTATGTTATCGGATTGGAGCCGGCGAACTGTTGGGTCGAGGGACAGGAGAAGGAGAAAATGCGCGGCACGTTAGAGTACATCGAGCCGGGCGGACGCAGACACTACGAAGCCGAAATTGGCGTGTTGACTTCAAACGAAGAAATCTCGAAAATCGAGAGACAAATTGCCGCCATCAAAGGTTAGAGCCAGTCGAGACACGTTGAAGCCCTGAAGAGTACACTATCACGGAACTCGGACGAAGTCTTTAAATCTGTCAAGATCACAGTATGAACCGGGGCTATTAGCTATACTGCGCGCTTGCAGAAATTGCGTCTTTTGTAGGAGCGATCTCCAGGTCGCGACATGTGTTCCCCGTAGGTGCGGTTTCCAACCGCACCTACAGCCAGACGCTTGAAAATACGCAATTTTCAGCAGTGTGAAGTATAACATCTTTTTGAATTTTGCCATAGAGACGAAACTCCCTTATGAAAACGCTCTTCGCGTCACTGATTCTTATCGCCACTGTTTCGCTCAACTCCGTTGCCCAAGATTCGGCGCAACGCGGGCTGCCCGAGGGCGCCAAGGCACGCCTTGACGTAGGTTTTGTTCATGACCTTGAGTTTTCCCCGGACGGTATATGCCTGGCGATCGAAAGCAACAGCGGTCTTTGGCTTTATGATGTGGCGACCGATGGCGCTCCCACCCTGAAGTGGAAACACAACTCGCCTGTTGATAGCGTTGCGTTCAGCCCCGATGGGCGCAGCATTGTCAGTGGCAATGGCGGATGCGCTTTTCGGGACGCGGCGACAGGTGTACGAATAAAACGCGGACCGAATTACCGACACCCCGAGATACCCGAGATGGTCAAAATCCATGCATTTAGCCCGGATGGTCGCACAATTGCCGGAGGCGGCGAATACAACGTGTATGTTTGGGACGGGGTATCCGGAGCGCTCAAATATACATGGGAAGTTGAACTTGGAATGCTTTATTATCATACTGGTGAACTCGATTGCCTAGCGTTCAGCCCGGATGGAAAGACACTTGCCGCTGGGCATAGGTCGCCTCGTCCATCCGTTCATAGTTCAAGATCGGGTACAATTTTCCTGCGGAATGTGGTAACGGGTGAACTTGATCACGAACTGGATTTTAGCGGCGTCCCCACTAGTCTCGCCTTCAGCCCGGACGGTCGGACACTTGCCTGGGGAACTTGGTTTGCAAAGGCCGGATTTGATACGGTGGGTTGGGTGAACTTGTGGGATGTGGTGATAGGGGGTGAAAAAGGCGGATTGAGTCCGCGTCAATTTGATTACGGAATTATTGATATTATCCACAGCGTCGCGTATAGCCCGGATAATCGGACGGTTGCCGGTGGCGGGGAAGAGGATATCTATATTTGGGATGCAGTCACGGAAGCGCCAATACATATACTGGAAGGGCATTCGCACGTTGTCAAAAGCGTCGCCTTCAGCCCGGATGGGCGCACCCTTGCCAGTGGGAGCATCGGTGGCACGGTATACTTGTGGGAGATTACCCCGTTAGCCGATCCGCGGCAAGTTGTAAAACCGCCTATCGTGGGCCCCTTAAAAGCCGCGCCCGATGTGAATGGTGACGGGGGCGTGGACATTCAGGATCTGCTTTTGGTTGTCGGACGACTAGGCCAATCCGCACGGGTACGTGCCGACGTGAACGGGGATGAGATTGTGAACGTCCTTGATGTGGCGCTGGTTGCCGGGATGGTAGATGACCTAACAGACATCCAGCCGATGTATCACGACGGAACTGTGATGCCTCGGATCGCTGAGGTTAAACTGTGGATCGAAGGAGCGCGGAAATCGGACCTGCCGAAGCCAATTTCATTGAGAAGCATTCAGTTTTTACAGAATCTGCTGGCGACGCTGACGCCGAATGAGACGGCGCTGCTGCCAAACTACCCGAATCCGTTCAACCCGGAGACCTGGATTCCGTATCAGCTCGCCCGCGATACAGGCGTCCAAATCTCAATTTATAGCGCGAAGGGCTTATTGGTCCGACAATTGGATCTCGGTCGCCAGGCGGCGGGCTACTACACCGGCAAACACAACGCGGCGTATTGGGATGGACGAAACGAAGGCGGAGAGTTGGTCACAAACGGTGTCTATGTCTATGAATTCCGCGCCGGGGATTATCGCGCCTCGGGCCGCATGGCAATTGTCAAGTAACGTCGCAAGCGCGGACGAGAACCCGAGTTTTTTCTTCAAAAATCGGGTTCTTCCCGGCGTCATCGCGGCTTCAAGGCGCCGGTTTAATCCACTCATCACAAGCAACTCTGTGTGAGCAATCTCCGAATCGCGATGTACGCCGTTTATGCTCGGCAAATATAGAAAATGGTAAGCGCGCCGGCAATCATGGCAATCCGAATGATCCCATAAATCACAGTTCGGACAATGAGAACTAACTTATCCCCAACAAACGACGCATCGACATCGTCAAACCCGTAGACAGAGGCGGTGACGCGGGTTCACCCGAACCCCGGCGCTCATGTCAAACATTCAAAAATGTCCAAAGGAGACATCCATAATGAGAAAATGTGTGTTGTACAACTTACCCATCCTAATCTGTGTCATGGCGCTCATAGTCGCCGGCTGTGGCGCGAAGCAGACGCCAGCGCCCGCGCAACCTCCGATTTTCGTTGATCCGGATAGCGTTTTGAGCGTCATTCCCGGCGATGTTAACGGATTAATCTACATCCGCAATCCGCTCGCGTTGAATGATGAAATCAACGCGCTCATGGCAGAGTTGGCGCCCGGCGAACCGCCGCAGGAGATGATCGCGGGCATACTGGCAAACACCTTCGGCGCCGGCTTCGAGAGCTTGGAAGAGTTGGAGGAGCTTGGTTTGGATCTGGGGAGTGATTTCTGCGTGTTTTTCGCCGGCGCCAAGCCGCTAGTTCCTTGTGCCGCGGTTCATTTGAAAGATCCGGAAGCCATTAAACAGGTGATCGCCGCGGAATCGGAAGTCGGCAACACCGTCGAGTACAACGGTATGACCTATAACACCACGGAAGGCGGCAGCGCCTTTGCCATTATGGGCGATTTCTTGGTCTATTCGGATATATCGACCGTGTGCGAGAAAGCCATTGATACTTATAAGAAAGAAATGCCATCAATCGGCATGAACCCCGATTACGCCGCTCTCAAACTCGATCCGTCACTGGAGCGTAACGACATGGTGGTTTATTTCCCGATGATGCCGATCGTGGACATGTTGGCCGACGCGGCGGATGGACTCAAGTCCGATATGCAAATGGGCGTGTCTGAATTGGAGGAGCATAGCCCGGAGTTGGCGCCAGAGCCCGCCGAGATCGAGATGGTTTCAAAAATGATGGATTTCGGCATCCAACTGTTCGAGCAAGCCGACACGCTGAGTGTTACCGTGCAGTTGAACGGCACGGATTTGGAAATTTCGCCCTTCGTCAAGTTCAAAGAGGACAGTGAGGTGCAAGCGTACATCCGCTCGGCGCCGACGGAATTGACACATCTTGGATATCTTCCGAGTGCATCAAGCATCAACAGCATGATGCGATTTCAAAAGGAGATGTGGATTAATCTGACTGTGGAATTCATGAAGTTATTCTCGCCTACGGATCCGAATGCCGATAGCCAAGGAATTGCGGGAACAACAGAGGATTTCATTGAAGTATTGGCAGATTACTACGAACCCCTGGGCGAACAAGCGTCGGCGTCATTCAGTTTTAGCGGGAGCTTGCTGCCGGACATGATCTTCATCACCGACGTTGTGGATGAGAAAAAGATGGCAACTTACATGAAGGAGGACTATCTCGGGTACATAGAAACCGCTGCCGCCTTGTACAAGGCTTTTGGTGCCCATGAGTCGGCGGATATGTACGCCGGGGCGTCAGCCGGCCCCTCGGAAATCCACAACGGTGTTGAAATCATGAGTTATACGCTGCCAAATTTCTCTGCCGCGTTTGCCCAAATGCCACCGGAAATGGCATTCTCGATTCCCGAAAGATGGGATCTGTACTATGCGATTGAAAACAAGGCGCTCCTGATCTCGCTTTCTTCCAACGCAAAACCTATCAAGGACGCCTTGGATCGCATGGCTGGAGTCGGCATCGCCGAAGATGGTACGGGGCATGGGAGAGTGATTGACGCGCTTACGCTAAAGAACGACTGGCTTGTTACAGTCTCACCCATGGCTATCATTAAGGGGGTGTTGAAGGCGATGGCTCAATCCGACCCGCAAATCGGCATGATTGGAATGCTTTTGCAAGATATCCCCGAAACTCACAATATCGGGATAGCCGGGATGAACCGGGACGGTGGCGTCCAAGCCAAGCTTTTCATCGCGCTGGCGGACCTTAAACCCCTCATTAACACGGCAGTCGGCATGGCACAAATGATGCAACCGCAAGAAATGCCGCCGATGCCGCCGATGCAACCGATGCAATAACGGACTAATCGCCTTGATTGGGCGAGAATTAACGTTGACGCCCAACGTGTGACAACGCGATTCGGGCAGGTCATCCAACCCTTTATCCGCAAATTACGAGGTTTTTCAATGCGTTTATATTCTCGAACGAAAGCCGCTTTCCTGATTGGCGTATGTTGCGCCTTTGCGTTAACCGCCGCCGTTTCTCCGGCGCTGGCTGGCGGAAAGGTGCGTGCGCTAAAAGTTGTACTGTTCACCGCCGGTATGGGCTTGAACTTTGGGGGCGTGTTTGTCCAAAAATCCGCCCAAGATTCTTATGACCAATACTTGACCACCGCGCTCCAAGCGGACATTGCGAAACATCGAAACGATTACGTGAGCCGGCGTGACACCAGCCTGACAATGTCGCGAGTTGGAATCGGGATGGTCGGAGTTGCGGCGCTCATCTCAGTCTTCGATCAACTGGATCTGATTTCGCGGCAATCTCAACCTGCAGCGCTGCGCCTCGCGCCGGATTACGATTTCCAAAACCGTGAAACAACTCTTAGCCTCCTAGCTCGATTTTAAGGTGTATCGTATGAATATCAAAAACCTATCGTCATCGTTTCTCCTGCTGTCTATCGCGCTGTTTATCGCAAGTTGCTCGGACAATGAGGATTTGAGCAATCCGTTGGATCCGGAGAATTTGCGAACGGCCGGCGCGCCGCCAGGTTTGGCGCTGGCGGCCGGTGATCGGCAAGTGAGGGTTTCTTGGAAGCATGTCGAATTTGACGGGATCGCCAAATATCGCATCTATCGGCGCTATACGGGCGATCCGAACGCGCAGTTTCAAAGGATTGCGGAAGTTGACGCGCCGACGGCCCAGTTCCTTGACACCAACAACATCCATAACGATCAGTTTGAATCGGAACTCGGCGTGGCGTTATTCTACGAATATCGGATTTCTTACGTAGATCTGGACGGCGTTGAGACACCCGATCCGAATTCTCCGCCTGGCGAGGACGCCGATCCGCCCAAAATTTGGCCCATCGTCAGAATCACGCCAAGCGATCCGCCTCCGGCTCCAATCGTCGTTCTTGGCGATCCGACCGACCTGATTATAAAACTGTTTTGGCTAGATTATGATCCGCCCGAGGACTTCGAAATCTTCAGAGTATATGCCGCGGTTGTAGACGAAAGCGGCGATCTCGGCAAGTTGCGCTTGCTTGGCGAAACAACAAAGGATAGGCCGTTCTTTTTCGATGAAGATTTCAATCGGGACGGAATTACGAAAGTGTACCACGTCCTCGCGGTGGATCGCGCCGGCGTTGAAGCATTTACAAAGATTCGTGCGACCTCGCCGGATCTGCCTCCGGCGCCGCCGCAAAATTTTCGCGCCGCCATCGTCCCGCTCGCGGCAGGCGGCAGGTACGATGTGTACTTCTCTTGGACGCCCAACAAAGAGGCGGACCTCGCGGGCTATCAACTCTACGCCTCATCGGTTGATGGCGAGTTGCTGTCGCGCCCGAGAGTAGATGCGAAACACAGTTCGCACAAATTCTCCGGTGACCAAGCGATGTTGGTCGGGCAAGATCTTGTTGCCCGTGAATACTTCATCACCGCATTTGACGACACGCCCAGAGCCGATGGCAGCTTGGACGAAAGCGCGCTGGTTCCGGCGGCGCGATAATCTGTCCAAGTCGAACGCGAGTCCGTCCATGTACCTGATATATGAGGGTCACCCCCAGTGGAAGGGGTATCTCTAGTGGGAGGGGCATCTTGCCCCGATGTGGGAGCGATGCCCTAGCGTAATCGGTTTCCGTTGCGTAATTATTATAATGCGTTGATTTATTGTCAACGTGGGAAATCGGGGCAAGATGCCCCTCCCACATATATAATTAAGGGATGCCCCCTGCCGATAGTCGGGAGTAATTCATGCCAAATCAATTTTGCCACTATTTTTGGCTGATCTAAACTCTTACGATTTTGAAATAGCATCAGTTCACACTCATTCAACCGATAAGGAAACCCTATGAGACTTATTCAATCAACACACCCTGGCACGTTGTTAACTTGTTGTACGCTACTGATTTTGATTGCCGAACCGGTATTCGGTCAAGTGCCTCCCGCGCCTCAACTTGCCCTGATGCAGACCGCCGACACGTTGGGAAAGGGTGGATATACAACATCCTTCGGACACTTTCAGTTTCAGAAAGGACGAGTCATAGCGGAGGACCAAGACGTTGAAATCGGCAATTTTGAAGAATCGCACACCGTGGAAATGGACGTACAGACTTTCTTGATCCCGATCCGATTCACCTACGGTATCGGCGAGAACCTCGACCTTGTGCTAGGCGGGACATTCTCGACCGGCGGCGTGCGCAAAACTGTCTACGATTTCTATGAAACGGGCGATCCGGAACGAGATCGCCGAGTGTACGATCAAGCGCTGTTCGACACCGTGGTGGGTCTAAAATACGGCATAAAGCCCGACGACAGCGATGGGTTGCCCAAATTGTCCATCGGCGGGGACGTACAAGTAGGCTATTCCGCCGACGACAGACTAAGTGGCGCGGGTGATTTTCTCGATCCCACACCCGCAGATAGTTTTCCGTTTGTCGGAGTCAACACCTACATCCTGGGGTCGCTCAGTTTCGGTGAGTTCGCTCGCGGGCACGCCGGCGTCGGGATGTTTCTCTCTTCAAAATCCTTCAGAGCCACAGATTCATTTATATTGAATTGGCAACTTGGAGGCGAGGTGCTGCTTACGCATGACTTGTGGCTGGTCGGTGATTTCTCACGAGAATTGCCTCTTGCCGGTATGACAATTAGCAATCAACTCAGCGTCGGAGTGCGCTATGAAATCTCCAATCGCGCCTCGTTCCATTTTGGATATGTCAGCGAACCCGGATTTCAATTTTCTCTTGCCGTGGGCGGCGAAAAAGGCAGCATGATTGCGCCAGCCGCGCCGCAAGAGGACGAACTGAGGTTTTAGCCTGCAAAACTCCGGATTTATACTGCGCGCTGTCAGAAATTGCGTCTTTTGTAGGATCAAGCGAGCGGATAGCGAGTACGATAGAAATCCCCGCGATCTCCCGATCGCGACATGCGTTCGCCGTAGGATCAAGCGAATGAATAATGAGTGCGATAGAAATCCTCGCGGTTTCCAACCGCACCTACCGCCAGACGCTTGAAAACACGCAATTTTCAGCAGCGTGAAGTATAAAACAACTTGGAAGACTGAAAGGCGGGAACAGTCGAAGAAATTGCCTCGATCCGGCGGGGCGCCCTATGAATAGCGAGTGCGATAGGCATTTCTGCCTTTAGCCGCGATCGCCGAATCGCGCCCCGCGCGTTTACCGTAGGAGCGATCTCGAGGTCGCGACCTACGCGCTCTTTCGTAGGCAGCACTGTTTGTATTTTCTGCCGCTGCCGCATGGACAAGGCGAGTTTCTCCCGACTTTCCGGGTTGTGGCAGCTTGGCCCCGATTTGACGGGGCTTGCCCGCGCATTTTTTCTCGCATGAGGGGCGCAATGCTGTTGGCGGGTTTGCCGGCTTGTAGCGCGGCGGCCATCAACTTCATCGGTTCGTCGATATGGTTGAAGAACATCTTGTAGCCGGCGCAAAGGTAATTCAACCCATCCTCTCCTGATGGCGTCTTGATAAAGCGGTCCTTGGGACAGCCCCCGTTGCAGACGAAACGGACTTCGCACTCTCGGCAGTATTGCGGGAGAGTGTCTCGCTTGTCCGTCCCGAATTTTCTCTGGAATTGGGAGTCCACCATCTCACCGATTGGGGTTTCGGCAACGTTTCCGAGGTGATATTCGGGAAAAACGAAGTGGTCGCAAGAGTAAAGGTCGCCGTTATGCTCAATCGCCATGGCGTCGCCGCATGTTTCGCTGAAAATGCAGAGGCTAGGGTTGTAGCCCACCCATGCCTCGAGCGCGATGTCGAAAATTTGCACGAAGATTTTCCCGATGTCGTTTAGGATCCATTCGTCAAAAACGGCGCATAGAAACTCCCCGTATTGCTTGGCTTGCACCGACCGATCGGAGACCTGCGCGCCGCTGAAATGCTCGACCGCCGGGATGAATTGAATGAACTCGGCGCCTATCTGCTTGAAATAGCGATACAACTCGAGCGGATAATCGGCATTGTGACGGTTCAACACACACAGGATGTTGTAATCCACGCGGTGTTTCTGTAAGAACTCAAGCCCTGCAAGTACATCGTGGGAGGACGGTTTTCCGCGCTTGTCGTAGCGATATTTGTCGTGAAGTTCGGGCGGCCCGTCGATACTGACGCCGACCAAAAACTTGTTCTGCTTCAGAAAAGCCGCCCACTCATCGTCAATGAGAGTGGCGTTGGTTTGAAACGTGTTTGAGATATGCGTGCCCGTTCGCCGATATTTCTGCTGGTATTCGACGGCGCGTCGGAAAAAGTCGACCCCCATCAATGTCGGCTCGCCGCCCTGCCACGCGAAGGTGATTTCGTTTACCTGCTGCGCCTCAATGTATTGGCGGACATAGTTTTCCAGGATTTCATCCGACATCCGGAAGGAGCGCGTTTTCGGATAGAGTTTTTCCTTATCAAGGTAGAAACAGTATTCGCAATCCAGGTTACAGATTGGGCCTATCGGTTTCGTCATCACGTGAAACGCTCGCGGGGTTTTGGGTTGCAGCATTTTTTCCCTCATGACAGGTCAGTAATAATACGTTGTTTTGAATTTTAGCAGAGATGGGATTGAAGATCAATAGAAAAGAGAGAAGGGTGAAGGGCAAAGGATGGGAAGATTGGAAGGATGGAAGCGCGTCATCATTCTTATCGGAATAATTCTTTGCACATGTAACAAAAATCATTGGCTAGTGGTCAATAAGGCATTTACTGGGATCAAAGGAAGGGATAGCGGGTGGGATTTCCTGTCGCACACCTTTTTCGATCCTTGGTTACCCATTTGCTTGGTCGGTTTTCAAAAAGCACAGCGAAAGGAAAAACAATGTCGGATAAGCTAGAAACGGCGACACTCGGGGCTGGGTGCTTCTGGTGCGTTGAAGCGGTTTTTCTGGAATTGAAGGGGGTGCGTCAGGTCGTCTCCGGGTATGCCGGGGGGACGGTTAAGAATCCGTCCTATCAGCAGATTTGTACGGGAATGACGGGTCATGCGGAAGTTGTACGGATCATATTCGATCCGGAGGTCATTTCATTCGCGAATCTGCTTCACGTTTTTTGGAGCGCCCACGACCCGACCACCTTGAATCGACAGGGCGCGGATGTCGGTACACAGTACCGATCGGTGATTTTCTATCACGATGAAAAACAGAAAACGGCAGCGGAAAACTCCAAACGGGAGACCGATGCCATCGGATTGTGGCAAAATCCGATTGTTACCGAGATTGTCTCCGCCTCGGACTTTTACGTTGCGGAAGAATATCACCAGAACTACTATGCGCTGAACGCATATCAGCCGTATTGCCAGATTGTCATCGGTCCGAAGTTGAAGAAACTGAGAAAAGAGTTTGGGAATAAACTGAAAAACACGGCGTAGTCCCAACTTGTCGGGAATCGGAGTTCCTTTCTGCCGGCGAACCAAAGATGATTGTTGACAAACGATTGGGAATGTGCTATGCTATTCGGCGTAACATTGTCCACATTGGGACAGGAAGGAGGTGATCGTTCTGCTAGTCGACTTTAGCGGAATGGTCAAGGGAGGTGCCGACTCCTAGGAGCCGGCGCTTCCCTTAATCGTTCCGCTTCTCCAGTCAAAGCCCTTCTCTTTATCTCCACCATCCCTTGTCCCCGATCGTTTGGGGTTGGGGACGGAGGGGATGGAGAGGAGGGCTTTTTTTCGTAATAACGGTAGACGCAACGCGGCGCCTCGGAACAGGCGGCAGACATATCGCCGAGCGCGTTGGCGAAAGGAATAAATATGATTTCTGTTATTATTGATGGCGCATGCGGCCGCATGGGACAGATGATTATTCAGGGGGTGGCAAGGCAAAATGACATGCAGCTCGTCGGCGCTATCGAATACAGCGGACATCCCCGGATGGGCCAGGACGCGGGTGAGGTTGCCGGTATCGGGCAAATCGGCGTTTCGATAAGTGACAACCTATCCGACATCTTGGATGAGGCGGATGTCGTCATTGAATTTAGCACCCCCGGCGCATCACTTGAGAACCTCCGTAACGTCGTTGGATCAGGCAAAGCCATGGTTCTCGCGACGACGGGATTTGCGGCGAATGAACTTGCGGAAATTCACGACCTCGCCGCCAACATTCCGTGCGTGATGGCGCCGAACATGAGCGTCGGCGTGAATGTTATGCTCCAAGCCGTTCAGCTTGTGGCGAAAGCGCTTGGCGACGACTATGACGTTGAGGTCATTGAAGCGCACCATAACCAGAAGGCGGATTCCCCCAGCGGCACAGCGCTGAGAATCGCCGAAGCGCTGGCGCAAACGCTTGATAGAGATCTCGCCCAAGTCGGTGTTTACGGCAGGCACGGCATAGTGGGCGCCCGGTCAAAGAAAGAGATTGGAATACATGCTATCCGAGGCGGCGACATTTCCGGCGATCACACGGTACTCTATGCCGGCGACGGTGAACGGATTGAAATCACCCATCGGGCGCACACTCGAGAGGCATTCGCCAAAGGCGCCATCCGCGCCGCGCGGTGGGTGATCAATGCGCCGAAGGGTTTGCATGACATTTCGGAAGTTCTGTTTGAGGAATCTGCCGATTAGACTAGGTGGTATGATGAAACGCCATCGTGGCAATACTTTCCCTATTCTATGTAGAATCGGCTCATGTCGCAAAAATGGGCAACGCGACCTTGGGAAACCTAGTTTTCAAGAAAAAACTCGGTTTCTTGCGCATATCCTTAACATAATCGGTAGAATCCTGTTGATTATCGCCGGGATGTCGATTCTCGCCATGGGCGGTTGCGGCGCCGATCGCAAACCGAAATCCGGAAAATGGAAAATCCTCCGCCGCGCCGATTGGGAGGCGCGCTTCTACGACGTATTTTTTGTCGACAAGAATACCGGGTGGGCGGTAGGAAATCACGAAGGGAGTTCCCTGACCGAGGAATTCGAGAGTGTCATTGCGCATACAACCGATGGCGGGGCGACATGGAACCTTCAAAGCAGCGGCGTTTACGAGTACCCGCTGCGGAAAGTATATTTTGTCGATGCGCAACGGGGCTGGATTGCCGGTAACGGCGGGATTGTTCTCCATACCGAAAACGGCGGGAATGATTGGGAAAGGCAGCGGACAGATACCTTCAATGATCTGATCGACATTCAATTCGTATCGCCGCGGGAGGGTTGGGCGGTCGGTGATTGGGGGACGGCGCTGCATACGCGCGACGGAGGAAAAACCTGGACGAGGCGAGCGCGCAATCTGAATGAAAGAGACTCGTTTTGGGGCGTCTATTTTCTTGACCGGCGGCGCGGCTGGATCGTTACGCAGGCAAGTTCGATCTATCATACGAGCGATGGTGGAGAAACCTGGGTAACACAGAAATCGGGCGTTGGCTACGCCTTGTCCGATGTGCAGTTCGTCGATCGAAACACGGGTTGGATCGTCGGCGATAGGCGCACGATATTAAAGACAGTCAACGGCGGGCGAACTTGGGATTATCTGACACAAGGAACGAACAATCGACACAGGACGGTCTATGGGCAACCGCTCCGTATGGAGGGGGTGCCGTTACACAGTTTTCTCCTGTACGACCTCTGTTTTGTCGACGAGAAACACGGTTGGATTGTCGGCGACCTCGGCGTGATTTTGCGCACCGGCGATGGCGGGGCAACCTGGAAACATCAGCGAGGCGGACACCGTTTCCATGTTGGCGGGGACAACGTGCTGCTCGGCGTGCATTTTGTGGACAATCGCGTTGGCTGGGCAGTCGGCGAATCCGGCACGATTTTCCACACCGCCGACGGAGGCGTGAACTGGCAGTTACAGTCCTCGCAAAGCTACCTGCTCTACGATCTCCACTTTGTCAACGACAAAGTTGGATACGCTGTCGGGGATCGCGGCGAGATTTTGCATACGGACAATGGCGGCAGGGATTGGCGGGCTCAGGATAGCCAGACGACCGAGTGTTTTGGCGGGACCCATTTCATCAACGAAAACGTGGGATGGGCGGTCGCGGAGTTCGGAACGGTTTTTCACACGCAAAACGGCGGCAACACCTGGGAATCGCAGGAGACAAATACCGAGTATTTTCTTCTGGGCGTTTTTTTCATCGACGAAAGGACGGGATGGGCGATTGGTCAGCGCGGCGCCATTATCCACACAACCGATGGCGGGAAAACATGGAATTTACAGGATAGCGGCGTAAGATACAACCTGTTCGGAATTCACTTTGTCGACGCCAAAACCGGATGGGTGATCGGTCTTGACGGGACATTGCTGCACACGACGGATGGCGGGCGCGAATGGGTGCAACAACAAGACTTCGGCAGTCTGTGGCTTGATGATGTCTACTTCGCCGATTATCGCCACGGATGGGTAGTCGGGGTTGATGGCACAATCCTGCACACGACGGATGGCGGGGTCGCGTGGACGCGGCAGCGGAGCAATACAAAGAACTTCCTTGATGACGTGTTTTTCCTTGACTTGAACGAGGGGTGGGTTGTTGGCGGCGAAGGTCTTGTGCTGCATACCACCGATGGGGGGAAGAATTGGCGTCCCCAATGGTGTGAAACTCGGTATGACCTGAAAGCAATTTCGATAACGAGTCCAACGAAGGGATGGATTGTCGGCAACTTGGGAATTATTTTGGAGTACGTGGTGGAGTGAGGGAGTTGCGATTGTCCGAACTTTGATTTGTAGCCGATCAGTTCATTGGGGATCTCAAGGTCGCGATTCGGAGAGCGCACTTATAACTTCCATAGATAATTGAGGAATTGGTGCGGGAAGAAACCGAGTTTTGAAGAAAAAACTCGGTTTCAATCATGGCCATCCTTTATCGTATAAACCGTAGTTCACCAGCAATTCTCATTTTGGAACCTAGATCCGACAAAGCCTTGTCAACTTTAGTGTTCTCTCTCTTGAAAAGCGTTATGTTGATTGCATGGCTTAATAAAATTGCGAAATCCAACGCATTTTAGCCCCAGAGGGGCGGCAGGTTTGTAGAAACGTAGACGCGCCAAATTCCAAAGCCCCAGCGGGGCGACAGGTGTAAAGGTAGAATTTGCACAAAATCATAAGATTCTGACCCAAGAATGACATCAGATGGGCTCGCGTCCCGCTGTCTATACAGACTCCACTAGACACAATCACTCGGCAGATTCAAAATGAGAATTGCTGGTAGTTCACACAATGTTAACCACCATCTATTTTCGGTGCGGTTGTTTAATTTGCCCCCAGGTGGCGGCAAGCTTTCCGGAGGGATCGACCGAGAAGATTGCCGCGTCCATCCCGTTCATGAGTTGAAAAATGGCGTTTTTTGACAAAGCGCCGTTGAAGATCGCCAGTTCGTCAATGACGCTGTCGGAATAGGAGTCAAACGGCTCGCCTTCAAAAGCGCCGATTCGGATGCGATTGTGGTTTTCGACCAACTGTATCTTCTTTTCGCCATCCTTATGTTCAACCGGTTTCTGTTCCCCGTCAATATAAAAGACAGGTTCCGTGGTATTGCCTTCCACAATGACAACGTAGTGATGCCATTCCCCGTCATTCATTCCGCTCACGCCTTGAAACCCGCCTTCATACCAAAAGTAAAGCATGTTGTTAAATACCTTGTGCAAAGAAAGGGCGTAATTTGCGGCGCCGTCTCTTTGCCATTCGCGTCCTTTGGCGACAATGGGGTAAGGCGCGGTGTCTTTCGCCTGCTTCTTGATGGGCCTCTTTACCCAGGCGGAAATCGAAACTACATCGACCAGGTCCAGATCCCTATGATCCTCCACCTGAAGATAACTCTTGTTCTTCTGGCTAAACTGCATTGCCATGCCGAACTTTCCCTCCACCAAGGTCGGGTTGTTGATTAGCTCTGCATGATGCCCGTTGCCGGTAACGTCCTCGATCAAACCCCTCTTTTCGATTACATCGAAGCGCCACATTGCGACGGCGCCTTTCAAGAATCTATTTCTATCCAACTGCGCATGGCTGGCGTCCATCATCATCACGTTTATGATGATCAGATAGACTCCGACCACGCCTAAAATTGTTGTACGATTTGATATTCTTGTTGTCTTCATCTTCCGTCAGGCTACCATTCATTATATGTAATGCGTGATACGTAGTACGTGATAGAACATCTATCTCCGAAACTCGACCGCCGTTTGCCGCCTTAAGTCTCATATAGTTTAATCGTATAGACTTGAAATGTCAATGATGAATTAAGGGTTCGGTTTGGAAGGTTGAACCTCTCACCTGTTTTGGGGCTTATGTTATGGAATTTACTTGACAGTGTCACCCGGCTATCCTATAATGAGCGCCATTAGGAGGTCGCGATTCGGAAATCGCTTATACGGGGCGCGGGGATCTCTATCGATCAAGTGAGTGGATAGCAAAAATCCCAGTCATTATTCATGTTTGTTATCCTCTACAGAAGATAGAATTTCCAGGAACGCGAAGCATAAACTCGCGAGGTAATAACTTATGTCTGCATTGAAACGGATTCTCGGGTTCGTCCTGGTGGCAACCGCGGCTGTCGTGGGAATTAACTGGGTGATTACCCCGATCTACCACGATGGCTCTTCACACTATCCCGTCTGGCAGGTTGTGAACTGGTTTATGGGGCTCTCGGCGCTGGTAGCCTTAATCGTGAACATTTCCCGCAAGCGCGCCGTCGGAAATGGAGCGCCCGATAGTCAAATCACGCGCGAATACTTGGAAGCCAACGCGGCGTTCTACGCGTCACTCTTGCTGGCTCCCTGGTTCTTCACAAACTTCTTGACCTACAACTTTTTTCTCGACAATCTGCCCGCGGCTGCCGTAACGTCGAAAGATGTGTGGTGGGAGTTCATTGATGGCATGTTCGTGTTAGCGATCGGCTCGACCGGGTGCCATCTATGGCGTAGCGCCTCCGACTCTCGCGGTTAACTTTGGGTCGCCGAGCGCAGGTGGAATAAACCGAAAATGCCGGATTGCGACGCGATAGCGGAACGTCACGCGGTGGCAAGGTTTACACACAGGAAGTGGCACGAATTCGATAAAAGGACTTTAACGATGACACTAGACACACTGAAAAAGACGGGATTGATAGTGGGCATTGCGGCCGGTGTTTCCGCAATCATTGTGGCGGTGGTGGCAGTGGTCACACTGTTTATGAACGTCGCCACGAAGGATGACATGGCGGACTTGAAAGCCGAGATGCAAACGTTGAAATCTGAAATGCAAATCGGCTTTAAGCAAATGAGCGGCGAGATTTCAGGTCTGCGAAATGAAGTCGACACTAAAACCTCGGCAGTCAGGGCGGATGTCCGAATGAACACACAAAATCATGTGAATCATCTGGCGAGGCATGATGAAAAGTGAAGCAATCCCACATAGAAAATTCACCAACCGGACGTGCAATAAATTGCACGACTACGAACCCAACAATGGACTAAACAATTAAGAATCCTCAAAGGATGATTCACGCGTCTTATTACCACGGATTTCCCACTGATTTGAAGGAGGTTCCAAAATGTTTGAAGGGTCCTACGTCGCGCTCGTAACGCCGTTCAAAGAGGACGAATCGCTCGACGAAAGCAAGCTCAAAGAACTCCTGGAGTTTCAGATCGAAGGCGGCACGGACGGAATCGTTCCCTGTGGCACAACCGGCGAGTCTCCGGCGCTTTCGGACGAGGAGCGCCATCGCGTCGTCGATTTGACGGTGCAAACGGTGGGCGGGAGATTGCCCGTGATTGCGGGGACAGGTTCAAATTCGACATCACACACATTGCACGCAACGAAACATGCGAAGGCTGCCGGAGCCGACGGAGCGCTCATCGTCACGCCGTACTACAACAAGCCGAATCAGAACGGTCTGTATGCCCACTACATGAAGATTGCCGACAGCATCGACATCCCGATCATCATTTATAACGTTCCGGGCCGATGCGGGACGGACATTCTGTCGGATACGGTGGCTCGACTTGCCGAACACCCGAATATCGTCGGCCTCAAGGAAGCCACGGGAGACCTCTCGCGCGCCAGCGAAGTCATATCGTTATGTCCCGACGATTTCGTCGTGCTTTCGGGTGACGATGTGAATACGTTGCCAATTCTCTCCGTCGGCGGAAGAGGCGTTATCTCCGTCGTGGCGAATGTCGCTCCCGCGCCCATCGCCGAGATGTGCCGCGCCTTCAAAGCGGGCAATGTCGAACTCGCTCGAAAGCTGCACTATGAGACCATGCCGTTGGCGGTTGACCTCTTTATCGAGACGAATCCCATCCCCGCGAAAACTGCCCTCATGCTAATGGGCAAGCTCAACGGAAAGCTGCGTCTCCCCCTCGCGCCGATGACGCCCGCGAATCTGGAGCAGCTGCGCCGCAGCTTGGAACTCGCGAATCTGATATAGGAGCTTGAAGTTGTTACGGCATTCCACTTAACGGAGTACAAGTCCCGGTTGGCAGCTCATGAAGTTCCAACGCAAGTTACTATTGACCTTTACGGGGATGGCGCTGTTCCCGACAATTATCCTCGTTCTGGTCGCCTACCATCTAATCAGCCAAAGCATTGAGCGCTGGGCGGACTATAAGATCGCGTTAACGTTGGAGAGTGCGAAGAAACTCGCTTACCAACTGGAACTCCACGAAAATCAGCCGCTAACGTTTACGGCTGAATTGTTGGCGGTTGACGAGGATCTCGTGGCGGCTCTGGAAACGCCAGCCGATTCCACTCTCATAGATCAGCGGATGGGCGAACTCGCCGATGCGTATCAGGAATATATCCTGGCGCTTTACGATCAATCGGGACAGGCGATTTATCGCACGCATCCCGACCTGCCGCCGACCAACCTCACCGATTTCCTTTACCCTTTGGATGAGTTGCCCGATGATCCGACCACCTCCGAGGAACTGAAGGATGAAGGCGTCCTAATCTCCGGTATGCCGATCTTCTCGGAAGATGGAACCTCGCGTCTCGGAGCGGTCGTCGTCGGCAAATTGATTCCGTTAACAACGGCACAGGCGCGCCAACAGTTGGCGACGATTCAGGGCAGGGCTGATGAACTGGCGACAAATATCGGAGCGTTGGCAACGGGTATCGACGAAGATCAAACCGAATATCGGCGGACGGAAACACGGCTGACGTTTATCGCGCTGTTAATCACGGCGGCGGTAGTGATTGCGCTCTCGTTTTGGTTGAGCCGCATTCTCGCCAAAGGGATAAACACCCCCATTCAGTCCATTGTCAAGGGAACGGAGGAGATTGTCGATGGAAACTTGGATTATGAGGTCAAAGTTCGGAGCAGGGATGAGTTCGCCGTTTTGGCGAAGGCGTTTAATCAGATGGTGCACGACCTGCGGCGCCGCACCGAGGAGTTGAAGCGCGCCGAAAAAATCGCCGCCTGGCAGGAAATCGCGCAGAAGTTGGCGCATGAAATCAAGAACCCGTTGACGCCGATTCAGCTCTCCGCGCAGCGTCTCGATCGCCGCTACCGCAACAATCCGGGCGATTTTGCGAATCTGCTCAAACAGTGCACCCAGACAATCATCAGTGAGGTTGAGGGGCTGCGTCACCTGCTTGACGAGTTCTCGCAACTCGCACGGCTGCCGGTGCCGGAGTTGTCGTCCCTCAAGCTGGATGAGGTCATTGAAGCCACGATGGACATATTCGGAGAGTTTCCGTCTCACGTAGATGTCCAAAGGGATGTTCCGTCCGATCTGCCGTCCGTTGCGGGAGATGCCGAACATCTGAAACGCGCCTTCCTGAACCTGATCAAGAACGGGCTTGAGGCGATGGATGACATGCCGGAAGGAACGCTGACAATTCGCGCGTTTCCCTCCGCGGATAAGTCCAAAGTGCACGTCCACTTTTCCGACTCCGGCAGAGGGATTCCGCCCGAAGTGCGAGCGAAGCTATTCACCCCGCACGTGTCAACCAAACGGGATGGCATGGGACTCGGATTGGCAATCGTCAAGAAGATCATGACCGATCTCGGCGGCGACATTCATCTTGAAGAACCGAAACCCGATCAGCCGGGGACGACGTTTGTGTTGTGGCTGAGAGTGACCGCGAATGGTTGAACTTATGCCATTTCGCTTGAACCTTGAACACTAAAGAAATAAAGCATATAAGTTTTAATTATGCCAAATAAAAGAACTTACAAGGGGTCGTTACGCCTGGACTGGATAAACAAAGACCTTTCGCTTTACTACGAAATCGACGAAGAGGAAAGCAAGGGTGTCCGGCCCGTATGGGTGCAAAAGAATGATATCCGCGTTGCCGAACCGCGCATTTTACGCTTTGCGAATGACTTTGGCGATAAAACATGCAACAACATGCTCATCAAAGGCGACAATCTTTTAGTCTTGCGTAGCTTGATTGAGATGTTTAAGGGCCGGCCAGAGGAAGATAAAGTGAAGTGTATATATATTGATCCGCCATTCAATACTGGCAATGCTTTTGATCGATATGAGGATAATTTGCGTCATTCTGAGTGGCTTACTATGATGAGAGACCGGCTCTACCTCCTAAGAGAGTTGATTAGAAAGGACGGTATTATTTTTGTACATGTAGACGACGAGGAAATGGCCTATCTCAAAGTTTTGATGGACGAGATTTTTGGCCGTGGTAACTTTATTTCACAAATATGTTGGGAAAGATCATCGGTAGCTGGACTTGGACAAGGTGGGAAGGTGGTTGTGAATGTTACCGAGTATATTTTGGCTTATGCTAAAGATAAAGTCAATTTGAAAATTAATGACGAGTTTCGAGTAAAAAAGGTTTTTGAATACAAAAAACTAAAAGGCTATAGGCAGATACTTGTCAATGGAGGGGAGAAAGAACTTATCAAAGAGTTTCCGTCAAAATCCAACAAAGAACTAGTAAAGATCTATAAACACGAAAATTTCAAAATTGAGAGAATTCCCTTCTCAGAGCTTGAAGAAAGCCGAAAGAAATTCAAAAACTTTTACAAAGAGAATTTCAAAAAGATATTCAGGACATTCTTAGTACAAAAGGAGAATAAATTTCAGCATGACCTGTTAAACCAGATGGATAAAGGTTTCTATTCTGTTGAGTATACGCCGAGCCACGGTAAGAAAGCCGGTACACTGACTACAAACTATTATTTCAGAAGAGAATTATGCGGCTGGCTGTCGTCTGTTGCTAGCTTTGAGCGAGGCGAGGTGTATAAATTTGAAAAGCCCAATGATTTTTGGACAAAAGACGATATTTCTAATGCCGCACGAGGTGAGGGAGGAATTAAGGGCGAGGACAGAACAAAGAAGCCGGAAAAATTACTACACAGGATTATCGGAATGACGACGGAAGAAAACGACCTTGTTCTGGATACTTTTGCCTTTAGCGGAACAACTGGAGCAGTCGCGCATAAAATGGGGCGTCGTTGGTTAATGGTTGAGATGGGCAGACAAGCGGAAGAACTGATTATACCACGCATGCAAAGAGTAGTAACCGGAGAAGACCAAACCGGGATAAGCAAAGATGTTAATTGGAGAGGTGGAGGCGGTTTCAAATACTATCGACTTGGCGAAAGCGTAATACACAAGCAAGATATGAATTGGTCGTTGATAGCGGCAGAAATGGCGGAAGCAGTATTCTTACATTTCCAATACAGACTAGTAGAAACAAAGTGGCCGGAAAAAGGAATATATCTCGGCAAGCACCAATCCGCGAGTTACCATTTCGCCATTTCTTTTGCTTCAAGAGAAGTAAAGACATTAACGGAAGATTTATACGATAAGATTGTTGATGAATTGGAAAAAGAAAAATTCAAACATTTAACGATTTTTACAAATGTTGCCGTTTCTGTGTCGCCGGAGTCGTTAGATGATCGTATTCTGGTAAAAAAGATACCAGCAGCAATTTTGAGGGAATATAACTTATTATGAAAACAAAACCACAGACATTTTACGATTTAGTGAGCCAAGACCAGCTATACAGAATTGCCACTGGCTCGCAGTCGCCAAAAGCGATTGAAAACTACGACGAAATACAGCACCTACTTAGATTTGCGTTGCGGCCTTATCAAATCGAAGCGTTGAGCGCATTTCAACTCTTTTGGAAAGACGGATTTGACAGTCGGAGCTTAAAACGAAGGACACTGCAACAAAGCAACGACGATGACGAAAAAGTGGTTGAGTGGCACAAGGTCGGTTTTGAGATGGCCACCGGCTCAGGCAAGACATTACTGATGGGCGCGGTAATTTTGGATTTATATCACCGAGGTTTTAAGGATTTCCTTATTTTGACACCGAACACTATCTTGTTTGATAAGACAATAGAAAACTTTACACCGCGTGCAGTGAAAGGTATTTTCGGCGATGGCTGGAATTTAACATACAACTTGGTTACCGGAAATTCTTATCGTGATAAAACCTGCAATTACGAAGAAGGGCGTGACATTTCCTTCTACATTTTCAATATGCAGAAATTCTACGATAAGGCCACGTCCACAAATCAGAAGGCCGGAGAGGATACAATGAAGGGTGTGCCATATGTGCGCCGTCCACTCGAAGAATCTTTGTGGCGAGATAAAAGCGGAAACAACACCATCTCGTTTATGGAATTCTTGCGAGAACGGCGGCCAGTGATTATATCCGATGAAGCTCACCATTATCAGCAAAAGAAAACGACGGAGGCGATTTTTGAACTTTTGCCGAGGGTTGTTCTTGAATTTACAGCAACATCGCTTGAAAAAGGTGGTAGCGAAAGTTTTGGACAAGACAATTTATACAAGTATCCGATGCAAAGATATATTGGCGAAGGATACGGTAAGAGGATTTTTGCGGTTGGGTGTGGAACAAGCGACGAGAAAATGTCTGACGAAGTAACCGACAGTGACAAGCAAAAACTGATTTGGGGCTTGTTAATTCATTTGTTAAAAACCGAGTCGCTTGCTGTCGCTAACGCGCCCGTCAAAAAAGCGATGTTGCTTACCAAAGCCAGAACAATCAAGCACGCAGACGCGATTGATAGCTATCTCAAACTTTGGCCAGATTCAGTTTCAAGCGAGTTTAATGATGTGCTAGAACAAGTAAACCGCGAAGGAACCGATATTGCGAAAGTTGTCCGCGACAATGTACCGGAGAACAAATCAGAACTGATAAAAAAATTGTCGCGAGTAGCAAAATCTGTTTTTACCATTCATAGCAAAAACAAAAGCGACGAAGAGGTTTGGACGGATTATCATTCGCTTGACGATAACAATGCCGAGGTTGTAAATCAAGTCCGCATATTCACAGAGGGTGTTGATTACAACAATTTTTATACAATTGTCGTCTTGGGTGACACTGTCGAGAAGGTTAGTCTCGCGGCAGCTCAGCTTATCGGGCGCGGTCTTCGCCTTTACAAGGAAAAACGAGAGTTTGATATTTTGAGTGATGAACTGCACGAGCAAAGCGAGATTCTGCATGTTATATGCGAGCGTGGCCGCCGCTTTAATCAAATTGTAGAGGAGATAAGACAGAAATTGGCTTTGTCGTCAGCAAGTGTTGAAATTCCAACTGAGGAGGAAGATCGTGAGAATAAAGTAAATGAGAAAATTATTGACGATTACGAAATTCCAATTTTGCAAATTAAGCCCATTGCGACCGGCAATAGCTTTGAGGACGCGCTGAAAGATCAGTCGTTGAGTATCATGGCGTTCATTGATGAAGTTTGCGGACTTTCCAATGGCGAGAAAGTCCTAAAGCCGGAAGTTTTGGCGATGGTAGATTATGCAGAAATTACAACCGATGAAATTGCCATGCAGACGGACAAACCGGCAACTACTCGCAGAACAATAACCTTGACCAAAAATGAAATCGCACGCTGGGCATTGGACTTCATAGAAGGGACAGGCTCATTTATTGGAAACTATTCATTTGATACTGCGAAGAAATTGATTCAAAACATAATTGGTGCTGGAATACTGGTTGATACTGCATACGCGATGGACTATAGGCGTGCGCTGAAAGCTCTAAAAAAGAGCATTATCGAGTTTTATGGACGAGGTGCGTTTGAGCTGATGTTCAAGAGACAATTCATGTTCCAAAAGAAAAATGTAAAAGACATTTTCGTGGATGGCAAAGTTACTGTGCGAAAACGAGATGGATTGACGCTCAACCTGATTTCGTCTCACCAACCTATGTCATCTCACATGCAACAAAAAGGAATTATCGTTGAGGGGTATGAGTTTTCTGTTCGACCGTTTGTAAAGTTTGATTCGCCGCCGGAAAAATGGGTTGCTGACGCGCTGGAACATATTTGCTCATTGGATAAGAAAAAGAAAAGTTTTTGGGTGAGAAACGATCCTTTTGAGTATCCTGTCAAGGTGAAGGCTGCCCAATTTTTCCCGGACTTTCTTGCGTTCATAGAGGGTAAATGGATTGTTCTTGATGTGAAAGGAAAACATCTCGCCGAGGCAAAACAGATTGATGATCGCAAGAAAGCCCTAAAACTATTGGAAAGAGAGGGTGGCGTTCAAACTTTCTTCCTCGTGGACAAGGCAATGGAGAAAAGAGGATTCAAAGCGGTTGATATTACGAGTGTGAGGGATTTTGAAGGATTTGACGAACTGCGCCACGAAGAATTGGCAACCGAAGAATTCACGAACGGACAGACGCTAACATTGTTTGATATAAACTAAGCAGCGCGCCAGATGACGCTGGAACAAGTCCCGTCGAAGCCCAAGGTGAGGGCGAGGCGGAGTGTCAAAAATCGGCGTTGGGATTTTTGCGGCAAGAGATTAGGATTTCGTTCAGCGTTCACAACGGAGAAAGGTCGTGACTGTGGAACTTGATCGACACGATAATACTGAGGCCGCCCAAACGTTGGTTGACCTCCTCGGCAAAGATAATGTCTGCTCTGGGAAAGCTATCCAAAACGCCGCGAGCCGTCAAATTTTGGAAACCTTGCCAGGTGTATGGAATCGGCTAGTGAGTGAACCTAATTGTCCAATCTTTAATCTCCTTGCAGAACGGACGCAAAGATTGCGCATACGTAAGCCGGGAATATGACGAAAGCGTTGTCATTCAATTGTCGAACGATATGCTACCACAACACAAACCCCACACTTCAATCATTGACGAAGAAACCGGCATTTTCTAAATCTTCGCAAGATAACTTGGAGGATAAGTATGCCACTATCGGCTGGCACGGTTAGTCTCAACTCACTCATTATTGAACCAATGTTGCGGCAATTGGGTTGGAATACGAGTAACCCTGATGAAGTGCGACCACAATATTCTGTACAACACAGGAGGGTGGACTACGCTTTATTAGTCAACAATACAGCCAAGGTATTCATTGAAGTCAATAGTAGTCGTAAAGCGTTGCAAAGACATCAAAAACAACTTCTGCGTGACGCGTTTCACCACGGCGTAGAAATCGCGGTATTCACCAACGTCAAAACGTGGTGGATTTACCTGCCTATGCAAATGGCAAGTAGGGAGCAGAGCAGAGCCGTGACTGTGAAACTTGATCGACACGATAATACCGAAGCCGCCCACACGTTGGTTGATCTCCTTAGCAAAGAAAATGTCTGTTCCGGGAAAGCCATCCAAAACGCCGCTGAGCGACGAAACCGCCATTAGACTCTCAACCGTGTACACACGCATTACTCACGCATGGAGGAAAACAAAATGCAAGAATGGATCGTGACAATTGAAAAAGACGAAGACGGCTGGTACGTCGTAGAATGCCCGGCAATTCCGGGCTGTGTCTCTCAGGGACAAACGGAGGAGGAAGCGTTGGAAAACATCAGAGATGCCATCACCGGATGTTTAGTCGTTCGTGCGGAGGAGGGACTACCGTTAAGCGTTGAAATTCCTACAAATCCTGCTATCCGGTGAATTGCGCGCCGCTCGTAGGGAATAACGATTGTTGTTCCCTACAGAATCGCCATCCTCGAAAATCCATCGGCGCGAGTTCTAGTAATGTCACAAAAAACCATGCACTCGAAAGTCAAACCCAACATTCTGATCATCGACGACGAAATCAGCATCTGTGAATCCCTGCAAGGCGTCTTGGAGGACGAGGGTTACACCGTCCAAACCGCGCTCGGCGGCGAGGAGGGCATACGTATTCTTGCAGGCGATCAGATTGATCTCGTTTTCTTGGACATCCTCATGCCCGGCGGGATGGACGGAATTGAAACGCTCAAACGCCTCAAACAAATAGCGTCCGACACGAAAGTCATCATGATCTCCGGACACGGCACGTTCGACCTTGCCCTTGAAGCCGGGCAACTAGGCGCCTCCGACTTCATGGGGAAACCGCTTTCGCTTGACACCATCTTGAGCAAGGTTGAAACAATCAGTGCCAAAATTGCCGTTAGGCATTCCGAGGGGGACGGCGAGGCGGAGGCGCACGCGCACGGGATTGTCGGAGACAGCCCCCAAATTCGGGAGATTCTACTGAAGATTCGGCAGGTGGCGCCGACAAACGGACGAGCGCTCATCACCGGCGAGAGCGGCACGGGCAAAGAACTCATCGCCCACGCGGTTCACGCCCACAGCCGGCGGGCTGAAGCGCCGCTAGTCAAAGTCAACTGCGCCGCAATCCCCCAAGAGTTGATCGAATCGGAACTTTTCGGGCATGAGGCGGGATCGTTTACGGGCGCGTCAAAGAGGCGGATTGGAAAGTTTGAGCAAGCGGATGGCGGGACAATTTTCCTGGACGAAATCGGAGACATGAGCTTGTCAACGCAGGCAAAGGTGCTGCGCGTCTTGGAGGAACAAGAATTCGAGCGAGTCGGCGGCAACCAGACGCTTGGGACGGATGTCCGCGTTATCTCGGCGACAAATAAGAATCTTCCCGACGAAATCGAATCGGGAAATTTTCGAGAAGATCTCTACTACCGCTTGAACGTCGTCCCCATCCATATTCCGCCGCTGCGAGAGCGGGTCGAGGATCTTCCGTTGCTTGCGGATTACTTCTTGGCGCGGTTCTGCCGTGAAAACGGGAGGCAAACGATGTCCCTAAGCGATGCCGCCATGAATAATCTTCGCAGACGCGACTGGCTGGGCAATGTGCGTGAGTTGCGCAACCTCATGGAGAGGGCGGTTATCCTATGTCCGAGTCAAACGATTGACGAAGCCGATCTGGCGGAGGAGCTGCGAAGGGACGGCGCCGGCGGGGACGGTTCGGAGACATCGCTCAAAGATGCCCGCCAAGAGTTTGAAAACCGGTTCATCCTCAACTGTCTCAAGGGGAACGACTGGAACATCACCGAAACGGCGAAACAACTCGGCATCGAGCGAACCCATCTGCATCGCAAAATGCGCCAGTATGAGATTGAGCGCGAACTGTAGCCAGCCTCTAGTTTTCTGTCTCGGGGCGCCGACCTTGAAGGGACTTGGGAGGTCCCAGAATTTCCCGCAGTATGATGCCTTGGCGAAACGTCTGCGGCGTCAGGGAGATGTCCCCGATTGCGCGAGGCGCGGCTCGGGCCGAGGCGGCTCCTTCTCGCGGTCTCGCCTGATTTGTGGTCGGACGCTCAATCGGCTTTGATGGCGCGGTATCCGGCGCCGGTCGAGATTCCTCGGTTGCCGTTGACGCCGGCGGAGCGGGTTCCCGTGGCGGCTGTTCCTCCAGCTGCAGAAAGTCCGGCAACGGCTCGGCGGTGCTGTCCTCCGCGGTTGCGACATTCCCCCAAGGGGGCAGTTGGACTTCCCCCTCACCCTCCAGATCCGCCTCCGGCTCCGATTCGCGCGGCTTCTTGCGGCGCAAAACGCGCCCGAGTAGCGTAAGCGCAACGATGATGAACGGGAGTAGTTGAATTAGTTCGTCCACGGTTGTTTACCTCATTTGTAACTTATTTCCAGTGATTCGGGTGGTTTCAAATGAAACGGCGCAAAGCGTCATGCGAGTCTCTCCGAAGCGGGGCAAGATGCCCCGCCTACAGGGTTTGGTGTTAAGAGAGGCGCGCCATTTCATCTGCCAAACTCAAAAACCTGCTTCGGTCGACTACGCCAGCCCAATAGAATGCGCCGATCTCGTCGTGTCAATATCGCCGTCGCCGCCGGGCGAAGCGATGGCTTGACGCATCTCCGTATCGGCGAGGATGTTCCTGAGATCGTAATAGTCCCTAACGCTCATTCGGCTTGAATCAAAGGACTCGGCGATGGCGCGAGGCACCGCCGCTTCCGCCTCGACCAGGGTGACGGTCATCTCTTCGACAAGCGCTCTGTTCTCCTCCTCCTCCGCTTGGGCTCGGGCTCGCCGCTCCTCCGCTTTGGCTTGAGCGATTTTTAGCTCCGCTTGCGCCTGATCGGTTTGTAGCTTGGCGCCAACGTTCTCGCCCACGTTGATGTCGGCGATATCGATTGACAAGATTTCGAAGGCGGTACCGGCGGACAATCCTTTTTCGAGCACGGTCTCCGAGATGCGCACCGGGCTTTCCAGCACTTCCTTGTGGCTTGCGGCGGAGCCGATTGTGGTGATAATCCCTTCACCCACTCTCGCTCTGATAGTGTCTTCCGTGGCGCCACCGACCAACCGGTCAATGTCCGCTCTTACCGTCACCCGCGCCTTCACGATAAGCTGAATGCCATCGCGCGCCACGGCGGTGATTCCGGATTGGCTGTCCCCCTTGGAGGGAATGTCGATGATTTCCGGCGTGACGCTGACCTGTACGGCTTGCAGCACATCGCGCCCGGCAAGGTCGATGGCGGCGGCTTGCGCGAAGTCCAATGAAATGTTCGCTTTATCCGCCGCGATGAGCGCCGCGACGACGCTGGCGACCTTCCCACCGGCGAGATAGTGCGCCTCAAGTTCATCGAGCGACAAGCTAAGCCCGGCCTTCGTCGCGTTGATTTGCGGATCTATGATGCCTTTCGGAGGCACACGCCGCAAACGCATGGCGACGAGATCACCGAAGATTCGGACGCGGACATTCGCCGCAATCGCCGTGATCCATAGACCGAGAGGAACGAACGTGGTGAGAAAAATGAGAAAAACAACGATAAGAACCGCAAGTATAGCGACAACAGACGGCATTTCAAACCCTCCTTTTATGATGACGACGTTAGGTTGCCTTCGCGGAACGCGCCGGCAAGCGATCGGGGAACGGACGCTTCGGCTTCAACGACGGTGGCTCGCATCTTTTGGACATTCGCTGTCATCTCCTGCTTGCGCGCGACCGCCATTGCCCGCCTTTCCTCCGCCTTCGCTTGCGCGACGACCAGATCGGCTTCGGCTTGTTCGGCTTGGAGTTCGGCGCCGATGTTCTTCCCGACGTTGACATCGGCGATATCGATGGAGAGAATCTCATAAGCCGTGCCGGCGTCCAACCCGCGATCCAACACGGTCTTGGAGATAACGTCGGGATTTTCAAGGACATCCTCATAGGTCTCCGCCGCGCCAATGGCGCTGATGATGCCCTCGCCGACCCGAGCGATGATGGTCTCTTCACCGGCGCCGCCGACGAGTCTGTTGATGTTTGTCCTGACGGTGATCCGCACGACAGCAATCAATTCGACGCCGTCAAGCGCCACGGTGCTGATGCGCGGCGTCGTGATGACGCGAGGGTTGACGCTTACCTGCACGGCTTCGAAGACATCGCGTCCCGCCAAATCTATGGCGGCGGCGCGCTGAAAATTCAGGTCGATTTTGGCTTTATCCGCGGCAATCAACGCGTTCACGACCCTCAGCACGTTTCCGCCGGCGAGGTAGTGCGCCTCAAGATCGGGTGTTTTCACCATCAGCCCCGCCTTCGTTGAGCTAATCTGCGCGTTGACGATAATGTTCGGGTTGACCCGCCGCAAGCGCATCCCGACCAGATCGCCGACGATGCGAATGCGCACGCCCGCCGCTTGCGCCGCAATCCACAAACCGACGGGCACAAACCAAAAGAACACCATGAGGAAAATCAGTATCAATACGGCGATAATCGCCGTGAAACCTGTAATTTCAGGCATATAACCTCTCCTTCCTGTTTCTATAACTATTGCGATTCAATGGAGTTTTTGATCTCCCTTTTTTCGATTTCAGCCTCGATGATGTGGGAGAGAACCTCAATCTTGGCAGTGAGTTTGCTAATGTCGGCATGAACTGCCTGGGCGTTGGCATGAATTTCTCTGGAGTTGGCATCAATCTTCTCACCGAGACTCACAATTTGAGACTGCATCAATCTCATGTCTTCACGAATTTCAGTGGTGATTGTTAGGTTTGTGGCAAACACCTTGTCAATCTGGTTTTGAAGATTGGTTGTTGCGCTTTCAATCTGCTGTTGACGTGCTGACTGATTCGTTATCAATCTGGTTTTGAAGATTGGTTGTTGCGCTTTCAATCTGCTGTTGAAGGTTGGTTGTCGTGCTTTGAATCTGCGTTAAGAGATTGGCGGTTGCGCTTTCAATCTGCTGTTGACGACTGGCTGATTCATTATCAATCTGCTGTTGAAGGTTGGTTGTCGTGCTTTGAATCTGCGTTAAGAGATTGGCGGTTGCGCTTTCAATCTGCTGTTGAAGGTTGGTTGTTGTGCTTTGAATCTGCGTCAAGAGATTGGTTGTAGCGCTTTGAATCTGGTTTTGAAGATTGGCGGTTGCGCTGTCAGTCTGCTGTTGACGATTGGCTGATTCATTATCAATCTGGTTTTGAAGATTGTCTCTTGCGCTTTCAATCTGCTGTTGACGACTGGCTGATTCGTTATCAATCTGCTTTTGGAGTCTGTCGCCCATCTTATTCATTTCTCCTCTACTAGGAATCCGCCATCCTAATTGGAAGATTGTAACTCCAACCCCTAATAAAGTGACGAAGGGCAACAACTCTTTCAATACACCTATCAATTCTGCCATATTTCGATTCCTCCTCTTTTGAAAGTTGCTTAAAGACTGCGGACGACAACCCGCCTTCCCTCAACGGCAATCACTTCCACCTCTGTGTCGGGTTGAATGAACTCCCCACTGGTGACGACATCCACCCGCTTGCCGTCAATCAAGGCGACTCCCGCCGGTCTGAGGGGAGAAGCGGATTGACCGACGTGTCCAACCAAGGCTGCCAGTTCCTGCGGCGGCGCTTGAAACCCGTCCTCGCTGTTTTGAGCCGTCTTGAGAATCACGGTTCGCCCAAGTCTCGTGCGAGGGGCAATCCATAGTCCCAGAATAGCGAGTGGGATGATGAGGATGACCGTCCCGCCGGCATATAGCGACGCTATTTCCCAACCGAATTCTGACCAAATTATCCCTATCCCGGCGCATATAAGGATAATGGCGGGCACGCCCGCCGCCCCGAAGCCGGGCAGCAGAATGATTTCAATGAATAGCAGTAAAACCCCCAAGCCGATCAGAAAGAGGGGCAGCGGCGGCATAAGCGTATCCTTTATGGGCGATTATCGCAGAGATCCTGTCTTGCCCTGTCGTGAAGTTACCGGAAAAAACTACCGACTTTTTCATAGGTCAACCCAACAGACCAGATGGTTAAAATCTCCCCCACTTTTCTATAACGCTGGATTGGCGCTATTTGTCTTCCCGGTCAAATGTACAAAGTCGAGCTAACAGTGTAGAGCATAACATGAACGATAGGAGTTAGCGGCGCGTTTGCAAGCGCTCGATCTCCTCCCGAAGTTGTAGGATTTCAGCATCCGCCTTCTTCCGTGCGGCGGCTTCTTCCTGTTCTCGGGCTTCCGCCTTCCGTCGCGCGGTCGCTTCTTCTCGTCGTCCGGCGGCTTCTTCCTGTTCTCGGGCTTCCGCCTTCCGTCGCGCGGCGGCTTCTTCCTGTTCTCGGACTTCCGCCTTCTTCCGCGCGGCGGCTTCTTCCCGTTGTCCGGCTTCCGCTTTCTTCCGTGCGGCAGCTTCTTGTTCGGCGCGTTCTGTAGCGGTTTCGGCGCGTTCTTCAGCAGTTTCGGTGCGTTCCGATCGCGTTTGCAGCCACTTACCCGTAACGGGATTGAAAATCCCCAAACCTTCACCGTGCGCGTGGAAATCTAAATTTAGCGCCGCGGATCGCAAATTGTCGCGTTCATCTGCCGGTATCGCTTTATACACAGAGTCAACCAAAGTAAAACCCATGAGCGGCGTGGGCAAAAACCGGGCTTCCGCATCGTAAAGGAAGTAGTCGCGAATGCCGAGCGACGCGTAGAGCGCCTTTTTGCCGCTCAAGTCGTTGTGATAGGTGTTCTCGCTGCTGAACTCCATCGCGAAATCCGGAACTTTTCCCTCCTCCCAGACCCTATACGTACGGCGGCGTTTATTCCCTATGCCGAAAGTGACAAGCACATCCGGCGCCACAACCTTTTCGGGGAATCCTTGCACGTAATACATCAGTATGTCGCCGGAGACATACACGGACGTATCCGGGCTGAAATGCTCGGTCAGAGCGTAAATAGTCCGCATGAGGATATCTTTGTGAAGATCAGTTGCCGCCATCGGTTGTCCATCCTCTTCAGGGTAAAATATGCCCGTGTCTGTGGGAGCAGAGGGAATTCGGGCCTGTTCTATGTCTATGTAGGTTGCCATCGGTGATTCTCCCGGCCTGTAAGATGCGTGAAAGACTGTCGGCTCTTTTCAATAGAAAACGCTACGCGATTTTGGGAAACCGAACCTTCGAGAAAAAGGAATCTCCATCGATCAACTGATACCAAGTTCATAATCAATTAGTTTCAGGCATCAGGTAATTGTAGTTGCCCGATTCATTGAAGATTTCCCCCACTTTTCTATAACGCTTGATTGGCGCTATTTGTTATCTCGGTCAAATGATAAAAAGTCGAGCTAACAGCGTAGAGCATAACATGAACGATAGGAGTTAGCGGCGCGTTTGCAAGCGCTCGATCGCTTCTCGAAGTTGTAGGATTTCAGCATCCGCCTTCTCGAGCGCGGCTTCCGTCTTCTTCCGTCCGGCGGCTTCTTCCTGTTCTCGGGCTTCCGCCTTCCGTCGTCCGGCGGCTTCTTCTTGTTCTCGGGCTTCCGCCTTCCGTCGTCCGGCGGCTTCTTCCTGTTCTCGGGCTTCCGCCTTCCGTCGTCCGGCGGCTTCTTCTTGTTCTCGGGCTTCCGCCTTCTTCCGCGCGGCGGCTTCTTCCCGTTGTCCGGCTTCCGCTTTCTTCCGTGCGGCAGCTTCTTGTTCGGCGCGTTCTGTAGCGGTTTCGGCGCGTTCTTCAGCAGTTTCGGTGCGTTCCGATCGCGTTCGCAGCCACTTACCCGTAACGGGATTGTAAATCCCCAAACCTTCATCGTGCGCGTGGAAATCTAAATTTAGCGCCGCAGATCGCAAATTGTCGCGTTCGTCTGCCGGTATCGCTTCATACGCAGAGTCAACCAAAGTAAAACCCATGAGCGGCGTGGGCAAAAACCGGGCTTCCGCATCGTAAAGGAAGTAGTCGCGAATGCCGAGGGACGCGTAGAGCGCCTTTTTGCCGCTCAAGTCGTTGTGATAGGTGTTCTCGCTGCTGAACTCCATCGCGAAATCCGGAACTTTTCCCTCCTCCCAGACCCTGTACGTACGGCGGCGTTTATTCCCTATGCCGAAAGTGACAAGCACATCCGGCGCCACAACCTTTTCGGGGAATCCTTGCACGTAATACATCAGTATGTCGCCGGAGACATACACGGACGTATCCGGGCTGAAATGCTCGGTCAGAGCGTAAATAGTCCGCATGAGGATATCTTTGTGAAGATCAGTTGCCGCCATCGGTTGTCCATCCTCTTCAGGGTAAAATATGCCCGTGTCTGTGGGAGCAGAGGGAATTCGGGCCTGTTCTATATCTATGTAGGTTGCCATCGGTGATTCTCCCGGCCTGTAAGATGCGTGAAAGACTGTCGGCTCTTTTCAATAGAAAACGCTACGCGATTTTGGGAAACCGAACTTTCGAGAAAAAGGAATCTCCATCGATCAACTGATACCAATTCATAATCAATTAGTCACATGCATCAGGTGATTGTGGCGATAATCCGTAGGTTGGGTTGAACGACACATCAAGCACGACCCGTCCGCAGGATAACCGCGCCCAGACACCGACACAGCTAAAAGCCCCAAAATCGTAGTGAAACCCGACACCGCAACCATTGGTTTGGGGAATCAGCGGATTGTATGTATCCATCTGGCTTGAGTTATGTGTGATCGGAAAATTTTCACCCTTCCCGTCTTCCATCCTTCCAATCTTTCTAATGCCAAAAATCAGGTGCGTTTGCCTTGGGCAGCGCCCGCCCCACGGATGTGTTTACGCGGCGGTTGCCTCATCCAAGGCTTCAACGAAGACCTTTGAGCCTTCCACTTCTATCACTTTAACCGGGGTTTCCGAGGCAATGAAATCGCCCGCGGTCAGCACATCAACGCGTTTGCCGGCGAGGCGGATTGTGCCGGCCGGACGCAACGGCGTAATGGCGGTGCCGGTCTGTCCGACATAACTTTGATAATCTTCATCCCCGGCGGAATGGTAGCCAAGATCCGCCCCCATCTCGGTTGCCAAAGCGAGATACTTCCAGGCGCGCGTCTTCGGGAATAGATAAAAAGCCGCAATGACAAACCCGGCGGTGAGGACAATGACCGATGAGAAAGCCATCATTGCCGTTTCAAATTCATAGGCTCTCCTGAATATGTAAAATACGCTGCCGAACATCAGGATAATGCCCGAAATGCCCGCAACGCCGAATCCCGGCAAAATGAACACCTCTACCAAGATCAACCCTACCCCCAAAACAAACGCCAACGCCGCCCACTGGGCGTCAATTTGGCTTAACGTATGCCCGCCGAAGAAGATTCCCAGACAGAGCAAACCGAGTATTCCGGGAACGCCGAATCCGGGCGACTGAATTTCTATCCACAGTCCAAGCATTCCGAGAGAGAGCAGAAGCGAACTAATGATAGGGCTTGTGAGAAAAATGACGATTCGATCCGCCAATGAAACCAAGGTTTCGTCAACCACCGCCCCTTCCAGTGATTTGATAACCTGTACGCTTGCGGCGCCAAATTCTTCCTGTTTCCGCGCTACGCCCTCCTCCGTCAGCGCCATCCGAAATCCATCAATCTCGACAATTTGATACATCAATAGTAATTCTTCGATTGTTTCGGCGAGCCCATGCGCGAAACCGTACTCTAAAGCCTCGTCCGTGGTCAAGGTCAATATCTCGCCCTCGGCGGAAATGACCTCCATCTCTTGTCCGTTTTGTTTGTGTTCTTCATAACTGTCGGGTCTGTACGATACGATTTCGCCGTCTGCCAGCCGGACAAGCACCCGTTTCTTGTCAACCATGGCGACTGCGATATGCTCATTGTATCCCTGTCGTTCCGCTGTCGATTTAATTGTCTTTCGAATATAGGAAACCGCCTTTTCTCCGGCTTCTTCCCCCTCGATTGACACCGGCGCGGCGTCGCCAATCGTGCCGCCGGACACCATCACAATCTGATTGCAGGCGATGGAGATCATGGCGCCCGCGGAAATCGCCTCTCTATTCACAAATGCGATGGTCGGCGCCTCCGTGTCTTGAATGGCGTCAATTATGTCGGCTGCGGAATCGACTCGACCGCCGGGCGTGTCGATATCGAAAATAATGGCATCCGCATTGGCGGTTTCGGCGCGTTCGATACCGCTCTGGATGTAAGCGCTTATCCCGCTGCCAATCTGATCTCGAATGCTGACGATATGCACCAAGGCGTCATTTTGAGCCGATGAGATTAGTGACACGGCTAACAACCCAACGCCGAGCGCTATGAGTATGTAGTTGGTCAATCGTGTTCTGCTATGCATGGCAATCACCTCTTCCTTGATCTTGCTTCCGAATGCGGTGGAACGGCTGCCGAGTTCGCCGCAGACGATCGGCATAAAACGAAACTGCAATCCGACTGTGTTCGCTGTATGACACTATTATATCCATCTTGCTTCTCCTTGTCAAGTTTTTTGAAACTTGTCATCTGTGGCGATGACGTGAAAACCGCTAGGTTCTGTTGACATTTGATCACAACGCGACAATCAAGAGGGCTACACAGACGCACAATCTTTCGTAGGGGTTGGGTTCCCCAACCCATTCGTACGTTCCCCAAACCATGGGGCGAGGAAACCTCGCCCCTACGGTTCGATTGTGAATGGATAGGCGGAAATCCGTAGGTTGGGTTGAACGGCACATCAAGAACGACCCGTCCGCAGGATAACCGCGCCCGGATACCGATACCGCTAAAATCCCCCAAAATCGTAGTGAAACCCGACACTGCAACTACACAGACGCACAATCTTTCGTAGGGGTTGGGTTCCCCAACCCATTCGTACGTTCCCCAACCCATGGGGCGAGGAAACCTCGCCCCTACGGTTCGATTGTGAATGGATAGGCGGAAATCCGTAGGTTGGGTTGAACGGCACATCAAGAACGACCCGTCTACAGGATAACCGCGCCCGGATACCGATACCGCTAAAATCCCCCAAAATCGTAGCGAAACCCGACACTGCAACTACACAGACGCACAATCTTTCGTAGGGGTTGGGTTCCCCAACCCATTCGTACATTCCCCAAACCATGGGGCGAGGTTTCCTCGCCCCTACGGTTCGATTGTGAATGGATAGGTGGAAATCCGTAGGTTGGGTTGAACGGCACATCAAGAACGACCCGTCCACAAGATAATCGCGCCCGGATACCGTTACCGCTAAAAGCCCCCAAAATCGTAGTGAAACCCGAAACTGCAACCATCGTATTTGGGAATCCGGCGGGTTTTATGTATCCATCCGGCTTGAGGTATGCGTGGTCGGAAAATTTTCACCCTTCCCGTCTTCCGTCCTTCCAATCTTCCTTATGTCAAAAATCAGGTGCGATTCCCCTGCAGCCGCGCCCAATTTTTCTTGACACAATTTTTAGAACATGCTAATATCATATTCGCATTGGCGGAGACTTTTTTGGATCGTTATGAAGCGAGTTTATGCCGGAATACTCGGTATCTGTCGCTTTATGAGAAACGAGAAAGTTCCGCCATAACATTTCCTGAATATAATCAGATGTTCTGTAAACAGCATCCCCACCCAAAAAATTCTATCACGGAGGAGCGTTGATAATGAAATTCTTGAGAATACTTGCGGCGTGCTTGTTGCTCGGATTTGGGTTGTTAACCGCGGCTTTTGCGGAATCCAAGCTAATATCAAGCGATCCGAACAGAGGAGATCAGTTCGGTTGGTCGGTAGACATCAGCGGGCATACGATAATCGTTGGCGCCCCAATCAACAGCGAGAACAACCTTATCGAACACGGGTCGGCGTACATCTTTACGCTCAAGAGAGAAGGCAACAAGGACAACTGGGAAGAGAAGGCGGTACTCGATCCGAAGGAAGACGGACGCCGAAACGATAACTTCGGTTACGCCGTGACAATCGATGGCGACTACGCGGCAGTCGGATCGCCCGGAATTAATAGTTCCACCGGTGCCGTGTATATCTACAGGCGCAGCGGGGATGTTTGGAAGCAACTACAGAAAATCGAAACCGCCGATGGAAAAAAGAGGGACAATTTCGGACATTCCGTTGATATGCTCGGCGAGCATCTTATCGTGGGCGCTTACCTCGACGATAGCAAAGCCGGATCCGTCTATATCTTCAACCGCAACGGAGATCGATGGAGACAGCAGCAAAAACTGACCGGCAACGACACTGCCAAAGGTGACAATTTCGGCGACGCGGTTGCTTTCGCCGGCAACGAGAACGGCGCCGACTTTGCTATTGTTGGCGCGCCCAATAACACGCACAATGGAAAGAAGTCGGGCGCGGCGTATATTTTTGTCCATGATGGAGGAAGATGGACAGAGGAAGCCAAACTGGTGCCTGCGGATGCTCAAACCTCCGACTTCATCGGAGATGCCGTCTCTATTAGTGGACACCGCGGCATAAAGCGTTACGCCCTCGTCGGAGCGCCGCATTTGGACTTGGCGCAAGACGTAGAGGGAAGGAACAGCGCCGCGTACATCTTCTCAAACGATGGAGGCGCTTGGACGGAAGAAGCCAAGCTCAGAGCCAAAGATCCGGAGAAGGCAGACGGCTTCGGATCGGGGGTTTCAATCAATCGTAATATCGCGTTAGTCGGCGTCCCTCGACACGGCGAAGGCGCCATCCTGGACGGTGAACTCAATGCGGGAATCGTGTACCCGTATCTGCGTGACGGCGACCAATGGATTAGGCAAGGGGCTCGGGCAACCACCGTGCCTCCGGAATTTCCGGAACAGAGTTTCGGAAATGCGGTAATAGCCACGCAGGAGTTTATTGTCATCGCCGCGTACGGCTTGCAAAAGGGCAATCCTGATCGCGGCGATCCGAACGGAGGGGCAGTGTACATCTATTACACAAAAAGGGACTGGAAACTTCCGTACTCCGTCGAACCGTCATTGCTAAGAGCGGCAACGCTGGGGGGAATTAAGCGGACCGCGCTATTCCAAAATTTCCCGAACCCGTTTAATCCGGAGACCTGGCTGCCCTATCGATTGGGGCGCAAGTCAGACGTGGCTTTCCATATCTTCAACACGCGAGGACAGCTGGTACGCCGATTGGATGTTGGGGCTCGGTCCGCGGGCAGTTATCGGAACAAAGAAACCGCCGCCTATTGGGATGGGCAGGATCAGCTGGGCCAAGCCGTATCCAGTGGCCTCTACTTCTACACACTGACCGCAGGCACGTCTCAAATCACGCGCAGGATGTTAATTTTGAAATAGGTTTCTACAAGATTCGCGGATTGGTATCGGCCGGGCGTCCACGCGCGCGCCTGTAGGAGCGATCTCCGGATCGCGACAATCATGCGAATGAAATAGATGATGATTGAACAGACACCATAGGGATCAAGTTAAGGGATTTCGTCTAGTATATTGGTGTGTTCTCCGTAGCAAAACTCTTAACGTAGTCCCCATGGGGTGGGGAAGAAATCTCTATCGCCCCCCACACACCGTAGGTGCGGTTTCCAACCGCACCGGCGCCTACGGAAACCAGCGCCATTTAAGGCATTGAATCGGCGCAACATACGCCTTAAAACGCTTAACTTGATCCTTATGGATGATGATTGAACAGACACAATTATTCAAGAACGGCGAGGACGGATATCGCGCCTATACCACTCCCGTGTTGACGCGATCAGTGAGCGGGACGATGTTGGCGTTCTGCGAAGCCCGGAACAGTGACGCGACGGTAATGGGCGGCGATTCGGGCGATATTGACATCGGTCTCAGACGCAGTTTCGACAATGGGCGCACGTGGGAACCCATGCGGATTGCCGTCCGCACCGGCCCGGACACCGATGGCAATCCGGCGCCGGTAGTGGACAAGGACACCGGAACAATCTGGCTGGTGTTCTGCCGAAACTTTGCGGACGGACCTGAAAACCTGATTGTCGAGGGCAAAGCGCCGCGTACCGTCTGGGTCACGTCAAGCAAAGACGATGGCGAGACATGGGACACGCCGCGGGAGATTACAGACGAGGTAAAAGACGCTTCGTGGACGTGGTACGCGACGGGTCCCGGAGGCGGAATCCAACTGGATAGCGGCAGGCTCGTCATCCCGTGCGATCACGTGCAAGGCGTAGCCGGTGGCTACAATGATGTGGCATCCTCGGTGGCGACATTGGCGGCGTTTGGCCATTCGCACATCATCTACAGCGACGACCACGGCGAAAACTGGCGCATCGGCGGCGTCGCGCAAGCGGGCACGAACGAATCGACCGTCGTTCAAACGATTGACGGCGCCTTGTACTTGAACTGCAGGAACTACGTGGGCGATCAGCGACGCGCCTACGCCTGGAGTCATGATGATGGTTTGTCCTTCTCGGAGACCGGTTGGGAGGACACGTTGCCGGAGCCAATCTGCCACGCGAGCATGACCCGCTTCACGGACGAAAATTCGCACGACAAGAATCGCGTTCTTTTCTCCAATCCCGCCAGCAACAGCCGAAGAGAGCGCATGACCGTTCGCCTCAGTTATGATGAATGCCGCGCTTGGAACGCCGGCAAAGTCCTGCACGAAGACCATTCAGCCTACTCGGGCATCTGCGTTGCCCCCGATCTGAGCGTCTGCTGCCTCTATGACCGCGGCTTCGGATCCGGCTACGATGGGCTTACCCTGGCGCGGTTTGATCTCGAATGGCTGACGGATGGAGCTGACGCGCTCGCATAGTATGGGCTGGAGATTGAAACCGAGTTTTTTCTTGAAAACTCGGTTTCTTCCGTAGCGGAAAAGTAACCATTAATCTCGATTGTCCATTATTCAAATAGGCTCTAAGACATGGCGCGCGCTCTACAAAAAGAACTTTTTCACCTATGGATCACTTGAACATCGTCGTTATTTGCCTTGACACGTTCCGAGCCGACATCGTCGGACCAAACAAGCGATTCAGCGATATTGCCACGCCGGCGCTTGACGCGCTCGCCGCCGAATCGGCGCGATTCAATCGCTGTTTCACCGAACCCGGCCAGACCGTCCAGGTGCGAAACGGTTGTTTCACCGGCATGCGCGGATTTCCTTATATCCACGGCTACTACGGCTGGCACGAGATTCCGGACGAGTACCCCACCATTGCCGAGATCTTGCTGGAGCGCGGCTACGCCACGGGCTTAATCGCCGACACCCCCCATCTGTTCAAGCCCAACATGAATCACCTCCGCGGTTTCATGACGTGGGATCACATACGAGGCGCCGGAGGCGATGGCTGGCGCACGGGTTCTTGGGATCTCATCAGCGAACTGTACAAGGACTATTTCGGGGCTTACGAACCTGCCGAGCCCGATGCGTCGCAACTGGGAGGCAGGGGGCATTTTCTCCAACATCTGCACAATATACGCGATCGGAAAGAGGAATCCGACTGGTTCGGCGCGCAGGTCTTCGCCAGCGCCAGTCGATGGCTGCGCGACAATGCGGCGAATGCGCCGTTCTTCCTTTGGATCGACTGCTTCGAGCCGCACGAAGTGTTTGACCCGCCGCTGGATTACGTGCGCCGCTACAACGACTCGTGGCATGGCCCGAAATACCAACAGCCTCGTCATATCCTTCACCGATCATTCTTTTCGGATATGCGAGGCGCCGATCTTGATGTCAAAACGCGGGATTATATTGATTACTACACCGCCTGTTACAAAGGCGAGATCACCTTTACCGATGCGCATGTGGGGCGCTTCCTAGATCAACTGGATGCGCTGGGATTGAAGGACGACACGGCAATCATCTTCTTCACCGACCACGGCACCGAACTGGCCGATCACACCGGCTGGGGCAAACGCAACACCGAACTGCATCCGTTCAACACGCAGCAGAATTTGACGATTCGACACCCGAACGAAGGGTGGCAAGACCGTGACATCGAAGCTTGGGTGCAAAACTACGATCTCGGTCCAACCATCCTTGATCTGGCGGGAGTGAAAGATAAAGTTGATCAGATGGATGGTCAAAGTGTCTGGACGTTGATGACTGGCGAGAGTGAAGCATTGCGTCCGTACATCACCACCGCCTGGGGCGGACGCGTGTCGATTCGCGACGAGCGGTGGGTCTACGCCACCGGCTGGGATTTCGAAGATTCAAACCCCGAGTTGTACGACCTGTCGACGGATTCCGATGAGTTGGAGAACGTGCATAATCAGCATCCGGAAGTAGTGAATGACTACCGTGCGCGGATTGAAACTTTGCTTGGCGCGCCGATTCCGCAGCCGTACTCGCAGGATCGCTTTGGTCCCATCGTGGGCCCCTTGAGCAAGCCGCTTTATGCCGAGTCGTACGCGCCGGTATTCTATCGCGCCCGACAGGAGTGGGACAACCCCCGCGCCCTTCCACGCTAAGCCTCCAACCACCGTAGGCGGGGCAAGATGCCCCGCCGCGCTAAGGCTCCCGCCACTACCGTGGGCGGGGCATCTTGCCCCGCCGTGCAACACCAAAAAATGCGTGGGAGGGATCTCCCGATCCCGACGGTAGGCGCGACAACCCGCGCATCTAATTCCCTTCCATCCGTCGCAAACCGAACCCGCTCCACACCCAATGCGCGCCGCGCTCGTTGCCGCCGGCATGGACAACTAGGATAAGCGTTCCATCACTCACCGCAACGCCAAATTTCCCCTCAACGACCTCATTGCTGCCGGGAACGGCGACCCGGAGCTCGCGCCTTCCGTTCGCGTAAAGTTCGATGCGATGCGCTTTCTTGTCGTTCGATTGAAAACGGCACGTTACCTCATACTCCCCGTTCGGCAGGTCAATCCTGAAAGCCGCGTCCTCCGTATCCCAAACCCCGGTCCCGAAAGGCGCGCTGGTATTCCGGAAGGAATGCCTCGGATAGACCGTATCCCATCCGAAACCGCCGGGTTGATAGCGCGTATCGACGAACACCGGTATGGACGCGCCATCCGGCGCGGCTAGGCTCGGGGCATCCCTGGCGCCCATCCGAAAGTTCGCCTCGCCCGCGTCGGTGTAGGTTTCCCAGGCTTGCGCGTTCTCGCGATGATACCTGTGTTGCCAAATTCGATACGGCTTGGAATATCTCCGAGTCTGCGGCGTTGACTGGACGACCTCGTAGTCGCTCCGATACTTGTCCAGTTGCGAGCTGTCTTCCGCAACGTTCCATGCCAGTCGGTAATTGATGTATCCACTTGGATAATCATTCCGCTTCTTGTCATCCTTAAAATTAAGCGGGAAATAGTTGAATTGCGCTTCATAATTGCCGATGTATGCCCTGTCTCCCGGTATCATGCAATACAGGTAGAGGTTGCAATGGGGATGCGGCGCTTCAGTCTGCCACTTGTCATCCCAGTCGTCATTGTCGGGCCCCATATTGTCGAACACGATGTGGTCCGGCAGTGTATCCAATGCGGGGGTATAGTCATCCATGGAGCGATTAAAGCCGTAGTAATCCCGGCAGGTGTATCCCAAGTGAACGACGGAGAGAAAAACCATCAATCCGACAGCGCACTGCCGCGCCGCCTTGTGGAAATCGAAGTTGAGCCACGGCAATAGAATGGGTAGGCAGAACATGTGGATGCGTTCGGTGATGTAGCCGCCATCGCCTATCCACCGCGGCGCTTTGAAATAGGCGATCACGAAGATTATGGCGAGCGCAAGGAATACGTCACGCCGATCCAGCCATTGCCTCGGTTGGATTTTGTCCCTCCATACAGTCCGCAAGACGAGTAGTCCGATGAATCCGAGCAGCGCGTAATTTGCCCAGATATGGCTTTCGTTGAAATACACCAACGTCTTCACCTTCAGAAAATAGTCCCATAACTGCTCGGAGCTCCAGTATCGAAGCAACTTGTCCGAGGCGTCGTTGAGCAAGTAGTTGACCATGATGAATCCCGCCGGGAGCATATATCCAACGAAGATTAGCAGTTTCCTCGGAGTGACAATCAGCCGTAACGCGCACACGGACAGCGCCGCCAACATCAGCCCGTAAGATGAGATATGGCAGAAATACAGCAGAATCATGAGAACGTAAAGCGCGCCGATATTCGCGGGCGACATGGTCTCGTGGCGGCGCCACCAGTAACCTAGCGCAAAGAAAAAGAGCGGGAAACTTATGGCGAAGTTGTAAAACCCCATGTGCAGCAGATAGTTGTATCCGAAGAGGAATCCGATTAAGCCGAGAATTTGGTTGCCGGAGCCTAACGGCGTCTCCGCATTGCTTCCGTTAACGGCGCGCAAAAAGTAAAAGAGCGATAGCGGCGCCAACGCGATACAAAGGCTGAGGAGGATTTTCTCCGCGATAAGGGGGGACACGAGGAACATCAACCCCGCCATGAAGGCATGGGAAAACCAGTTCGGAAAGAGGGTTAAGTTGAGTTCAAAACACTCCCGAACCTTATACATGGCGGGATTGCTGTATTCTTTTAGCAGATAGGCGTTGTAGATATGGGAGGCGCCGTCTTGCGACGGGAAGTATTTGAATACCCAAAGAGGCAGGAGGTGGGCGGCGATCAGCGCGATGACGATGTACGTGAAGGCTGACCTCCGCCGAATCAAGTTAAGAATATGTGCGCGAAACCGATCAAGCGAGCGGATAGCGAGTGCGATAGAAGATCCTGTTTTTTCCTCAAAACTCGGTTTCTCAACAGCAATTCTCATTTTGGAACCGGGATCCTATGAAGTAAGATCAATTGTGAGTTTCTTGCTCCAAGGCACGTCATGTTGATAACACGATTTGGTGGAATCGTGAAATCTGACGTATTTTAGCCCCAGAGGATCAAGCGAGCGGATAGCGAGTGCGATAGAAGATCCCGTTTTTTCCTCAAAACTCGGTTTCTTCCCGGTATCAATTTAGCTTTACAGCATCGGTATTCGGACTTACGCGCTTCTGTAGGGAACAACGATCGTTGTTCCCCACTCATGACGTTCAACTATAGACTGTTAATCATAGTCCATCACTTAATCACATAAATCACAGTTCCGACAACTGCTAGAACACCGCTATAGCGCTATCCATGTAGAAAAAACAAAGCAATTGCATTGACTGGAATTTTCTAATCTGTGTTTATCCGCGTCCCTATTTTGCTCGGTTGTATGAGATGAGTGATGCCGCATACACTTGGCGAATAAACCATTTGGAGATTTTGAACCGCTGCCTGCCGCGTAACGTGATTCCGTAAAACCGAAACGTCTGGACGCAGGTCGGCGGTTAATCTGAGCGGGATTGGTCTAATTCCAGCCAAGCGAGGTTGAAACGGCAGACGTACACATCGTACGCGCATAAGATGGTGCCGTCCGGCAACACCGCTAGGGATGAATACCCCGCCTGTTCGCTGACACGCCGCGATATTTGCCACGTCTTGCAATCGTCGAAACTCGCGCGCACTGTCTGGTCGCGACGTTGACCGGCCTTTCCTCCGCGGGGGTGCAACTGGCTCTTTCCCTCGTGCACCGCCGGGTTGGAAAACAGCACACACCCCGGTTCGCTATCACTCGGATAGGAGTAGCGCGCCAGCGCCGCGTGGCAGCGATTTTCAATGAGCGTTCTGTCTACGCCAAACTCGGTGAAACTCTCGCCGCCATCCCGGCTGATGCACCACGAGCGGTAACCCATGGATCTCGGATCATGGTTGCGGTTGTTCATATATATCGATCCGTCGGACAACTCCACGATGCCCGCCTCTCCGCAATGCCCCTGCGAACTCCCGCCCCAGCGCCAAGTTTCGCCGTGGTCGTCGCTGTAGATGACCATGTTGTGCGCCTCATGGTCGAGAACTTGCGCGATTTCACCCTCGCCATCGTCGTAAACGTCGCCTAGCGCGGGATGATAGTAGATGATGTTGTGCTTTGCGGGGTCTACCTCTTTCCAATCTCCGGTAAAGTATCTGCCCGGCACGACCAGCCGCCCCTTGTGCGCGCCGCGTTGGAGTTGTATGCCTTTTCCGATGAACCATGCCAAGCCCGCCCCCGGGTAGGTGTAAAACTGCTCCGTGATGTCGGTTGAGGTCCACGTGCGCCCATCGTCGACGCTGCGTTCCATCGTCAAGCGCGCCCCCATTTGGCGTCCCTTCTCGTAATTGGCGATGAGCCAACTCTCGGAGAGCGGCTTTCCGTGGTCATCCTGGAGGGGCCAAGTGCCCTGCGTAAACATGAAGATTTCACCCGTGCTTCGGTCGACAACACTGGCTAGCAAACCTCTTTTCTCGGGCTCCCACCAGTTCATCTCGTCAAGCGTCCAACTGCGACCATTGTCGACGCTGCGCGCCCGAAGATGCATCCAGGGAAATCCGTGATCAGCGCCGCCGGGCATGCGAGCAATCGGCAACTTGGTGGCGAAAGCGATTACCGTGCCGGAGTTGGTCACCTCCAGATAGGTATTGCCCTTTTTTACCTGCCCCGGCACCGGATCGAATACACGAACATGTTCGTAAAATGGTTGGTTCATATCAAAAGATATTCCTTAAGTGTTGGGATGTCGCCCGAGCGTCACCGAATCTTCTTGACGTCGCCCCACGTTATGGCGAGTTTCGCCCCCGGTTCTACGGATAAGGTCATCAAATCGGGAATGGCGCGAGCGGGCAACTGTTCGTCATGGATTTTTAACTCGTCGACGATTGAGTATGTCGGGAACTTCGCGGGATCCGTTTCGTTGTTGTTGATTGACAGCCGTTCGATGATATTGGCGGGACCGCCTTGGTACCGGTTTTGGGCGGCCAATTCACCGTCAAGATACAAATGGAGTCCGGCATCTCCCCATGTTCCGGCCATGTGATGTGTTTCGCCCTCTTTCCAATCCAACTTGGCGCTTACGGCGTTGTGCCACTCGTTACGCACTTCCCGCACTCGAAACTGCGCAACCGGATGGTTTCTTCGACCGCCAATCATTAAACCGATGGCATCTGTATAGGCTCTGTTATACGCCCAGAACATAAAGGCTTCTTCCTTGCCGGTTGTGTTGGTGAACTTATCTATGTCCCAACCCAAAATCAACCAGCATTCCAACGTGCCTTCATCCAGATAATGTTTACCCAACATCTCGTGCATGGGAAAGTGTACGACGGCGGTTCTCTCGTCACTGATGAATCCGTTCCCTCGGACCCCCGGCACGAATTGACCGCCGCCCACGACCGAGCCGCCTTCTCTCTTGACAGAGGCAGCATTTTCCAATGTTGTGTGGAAGGTTATCTTGGCGGCCGCAGATAGTAGAGGCACAAAAAACAGGGCGACAGTAATAATATAGCGTGTTCTTTTCATAACTCGTTTTCGCATGAGAAACTCCAATCCCGCAGGCGGGACAACCCCAATCCCGTAGGCGGGACAACCCCAATCCCGTAGGCGGGACAACCCCAATCCCGTAGGCGGGACAACTCCAATCCCGTAGGCGGGACAACCCCAATCCCGTAGGCGGGACAACCCCAATCCCGTAGGCGGGACAACCCCAATCCCGTAGGCGGGACAACCCCAATCCCGTGGGCGGGACAACCCCAATCCCGTAGGCGGGACAACCCCAATCCCGTAGGCGGGACAACCCCAATCCCGTAGGCGGGACAACCTCAATCCCGTAGGCGGGACAACCCCAATCCCGTAGGCGGGACAACCTCAATCCCGTAGGCGGGGCATCTTGCCCCGCTGTAGGAGCAATGCCTTTGCGTAATTATTATACTCTATGCTGTTAGAAACTGCGTCTTTTGTAGGATCAAGCGAGTGGATAACGAGTGCGATAGAGATCCCCGGATCTCCAGGTCGCGACATGCGTTCGCCGTAGGATCAAGCGAGTGGATAGCGAGTGCGATAGAAATCTTCGCGGTTTCCAACCGCACCTACCGCCAGACGCTTGAAAATACGCAATTTCCAGCGGTGTGTAGTATACCAGCAATTCTCATTTTGGAACCTAGAGCCGACAAAGCCTTGTGAACTTTAAGGTTCTCGTTCTTGAAAACCGTTGTGTTGATTGCATGACTTAATAAAATCGCGAAATCCAACGCATTTTAGCCCCAGAGGATCAAACGAGTGGATAACGAGTGCGATAGAGATCCCGCAGGTTTGTAGATTCGCGGAACCACCACAATCCAAAGCCCCAGAGGATCAAGCGAATGAATAATGAGTGCGATAGAGATTCCACAGGTGTAAGCGTTAAATTCGCACAATACCATATGATATTGCCCCAAAAATGACAACATAGGAACTTGCGACCTATTGTTCCAATAAGATTCGATAGAATCAATCACTCGGTAAATTCAAAATGAGAATTGCTGGTAGTATACATAAAAGAATGGCTCATGCTAACAACTCGTGCAGAACTCGTGCACTTCGTGTTTACATGAGCCAATATCTACCGATGTGGTGAAATCCAATCGATTTCAACTCACCATTGTTCGAGGTTATCTACTGTCTCTTCACCGCCGCCCACGTCGTGGCGAGTTTGGCAGTTGGATCGACAGAAGTTGCAGCTTCCGCCACTCTTTGTTCATACAGAGCGGCTACCTCGTCGTCGTCGAGTTGAACGTCATGAATCCGCAGCTCGTCCACGATTGAGAACGTAGCGAAATTAGCCGGATCGGACTCATTGTTGTTGATGGACAGCCTTTCGATAGGATTCTTGGGGCCCCCGACGTAAGGATCGTCCGCCGCCCACTCGCCGTCCAAGTACAGATTGACTGCGTTCGGTCCCCATGTTCCGAGCATGTGGTGGGCTTCGCCCTCTTTCCAGTCCAATTCCTCGCTAGCCGCGCTATGCCATTCTTCGTCGACTTCCCTAACCCGGAACCAGGCAATCGGCGTATTATGTCCGCCTCCGACCATCAAGCCGATGGCGTCTGTGCCCGCCTTATTATAGGACCAGAACATGAAGGCTTCGGCTCTATCGGTGACATCGGAGAACTTGTCAAGGTCCCAACCTAGCACCAACCAGCACTCTAACGTCCCTTGTTCTTGATAACCCGGGATGTGACCCTCAAAGGGATAGTGCACCACAGCTTCTGTCTCGTCACTCATGAATCCGTTCCCGATAACGCCCGGAACGAAACTGCCGCCGCCGACGACCGATCCGCCGGTCGCTTCCACCTGATCCTTGCTTTCCAAAGCCGCATGGAACGTTACCTTGGCGGATGCTGACAGAATCGGCATTGCGGCCAAAGCGACACAGGTGAGGATTAACAATACTCTATTCATGGTTTCATCTCCAAATTTTGGATTTTGATTGAACCGGTACATATCCCGATTACAATCTATGTATGCTTTGTTGTATGCGAGTGACTGCACAAGGACAAATTTCCCGGCGCAACTCAACCGCAAACTTTGATAGGACTTACGCTGTTGAACGGCGAAAGGTTCGCGGCAAGGCATTATAACCTTGTTTCTGCGCTACAATCACTGTTGCGTAAGTTCTACATGATTATACACATCCGCCGAGCGTATGTCAAGGAAAGATTCGGGAAAACGCCCCTGATTTTTGCGTGATAATGCTGGGCAATGCGCTGAAATGCTGTTGTGACACCAATTCCGAATCTATAAGCTGCAAGAGCCGGCAGTTTGTAGTTGCTCAATTCATTGAGCGCCTCATTGGGATCGAGTTAAGAAAATTACGCATTATTTGTCTAATATCCCGTTGTAAACCCTCAGCAATTCTCATTTTGGAATATAGAGCCGACAAAGCCTTGTCGACTTTGAGGTCCTCGCTCTTGAACAGCGTTGTGTTAATTGCATGGCTCAATAAAATCGCGAAATCCAACGCATTTTAGCCCCAGAGGGGCGGCAGGTTTGTAGATACGAGGAACCACCACAATCCAAAAGCCCCAGAGGGGCGACAGGTGTATACTCGTTTTTCGCTCTATGACTGGCTTTTTGGCGATTTTTCGAGCGAGTGTTACTTGGTAGCACCCCATTATCCCGAGACAGAATAATTCTTTCAGCAGGTAACATCCAACTCTTGTCGGCGTCAAATTCCTCGATCCAGCGGATCGACATGTGGATAGAATGCGATGCGTCCAAATTCCCGCGCTCCAGAGGAGCGCAATGTCAAGGATGCTCCACGGCTCCGTAGGCGGGGCATCTTGCCCCGCTTGCCATTCGGCGAGTGTTACTTGATAGCAGCCCATTATTCCGAGACGGAATAATTCTTTCAGCAGGTAACATGCAACTCGTGTCGGCGTCAAATTCCTCGATCCAGCGGATCGACATGTGGATAGAATACGATATGCCCAAATTCCCGCGCTCCAGAGGAGCACAATGTCAAGGATGCTCCACGGCTCCGTAGGCGGGGCATCTTGCCCCGCTTGCCATTGCCCGAGTGTCGCTTAAAGCCACATCGGGCCGACCCTTGAATACTCGTTTTTCGCTTTATCGCCTGCTACTATCGTAGGCGGGGCATCTTGCCCCGCTTGTCATTGCCCGTGTGTTACTTGATAGCATCCCATTATCCCGCGACGGAATAATTCTTTCCACAAGTAACATTCATTCTAGTCGGAGAGCATTTCCTCGATCCAGCGGATCGACATGTGGATAGAATGCGATACGCCAAAATTCCCGCGCTCCAGCGGAGCGCAATGTGCGGCATGTTCCACGCGTAGGCGGGGCATCTTGCCCCGCTTGCCAATGCCCGAGTGTCGCTTACAGCCACATCGGGCAGCCTCTCGAATACTCGTTTTTCGCTCTATGACTGGCTTTTTGACGATTTTTCGAGCGAGTGTTACTTGATAGTTTGTGGTTGCCCGATTCATCGGGCGTTTGTAGTTGCTCAATTCATTGAGCGCCTCCGATTGATTGTAACATTCAGATTTTGAAATCGTATAAGCGCGCTGCACGGACGCCTAATCCTTCGTAGGGGTTGGGTTCCCCAACCCATTGAGCGAGGCAACCTCGCCCCTACGAATGTCGGCACATCTCATACTAATTCCGAATCTACTTAAGTTGCAATCATCGGCAGTTCGTATTAGTTCCCCAATTCCCGTTACAATTTTTTTGAAACTTAAAAACATTATGTGTGTGTAGTGTAACACATAACGACAGGGGAGAGACCGCGCCCAAAATATCTCTGTCACCCGTCGTTTTTCGGCGGATGTAGGGCAGTTTTTGCGGACGAAATTAAACTATAGAGAGGAAAACTTTTCTCCGCCGTTAACATCTTGTTCACCTTAGCGCGGGCTAGAACCCGCATTATCACTGGATCGGACAAACTTGAACAGCGTGAACGCGCCTCCCGAAATCGGCTTTTTGTTCGCGTTTTGTGCCTATTTTTCGAAGGCGTTTTGACAAAAAACCAGATGCAAAATCACCCCGATCGCTCTAAAAACGCGTGGCGCGTGGACATTTTGTTCACCTTTTGCAAATGGATTCTGGCAGAAACCGAGTTTTCTCTTGAAAACTCGGTTTCTTCCGAAGTTCCGGCATTGACTGGATTGGCGGGTCAACTGGCAAGCCCGGCGGCAGCCAGCGCTTCGCGTTCCTCGCTCTGCCATGGACGGTGAGCCGGCTTATCGCGCCTCTTCGGAGGGGCGCCAAACACAAGAATGTAGGCGCGGCGAGGCGTATCTGTCAGATTTTGCCCGGCGTAATGGAGGGTTCGGGGATGATGAAAAGTCGCCCCGCCCGCTGGAATCGGGCAGGCAACCGCTTGGGACGGATCAACATCGTCGGTGACTAATCCGTGCACCAACGGATCATTATTGATATGACGGTGCCGACGGACATCGGTTTTGTGTGACGCCGGGATGAACTGCATGCACCCGCTGTCCACCGCCGCGGCGTCCAACGGCATCCACACACTCAGGCTGTGGGGGATAAACTCCGGATTCCAGTAGGCTTCATCCTGATGCCACGGCGTTTCTCCGCCGAATCGAGCGGGTTTCAGTATCATGTGTCCGCCGCCGTGCACAATATCCGCTTCAGCGCCGAGCAGTTTGGCGGCGAGGCGGTGTGCGGTACGGAAATAGGTCGTCTCCCTGAGTTCGGGAAATGTCGCCTCCGGTCCGAGCGCTTGCGGCAGCGTCTCGCGACCCGTATGCGCCCGCGGACCGGCGAGATCGAAGAATTTGCCCTCATCCTCGCCGGTGCGTTGATCGAAGAGTTGATTGTAAATCCCTTTCAACCACTCTACTTCCGCATCCGTCGTGATACGCTGAATGCTGAGAAACCCGTTTTCACGGAAATACGAGGTCTCTTCTTCGGTAATATCAATTTGGTTGTGCGGTCGCGGCATTACGCGTTGTCTCCATTGGTGAATTGTGAAATCATGACGCCCGGTCAGAATAATTTGGCGCTGTCAAGCAAAATTGTAACCGGGCCGTCATTGACCAATTTCACGTCCATCATGGCTTGGAAGATCCCCGATTTGACAGGAATCCCCAAGTTCGAGAGCGCTTGAATGAGTTGTTGGTAAAGCGCCTCGGCCTTATCGGGCGCCGCCGCGGCAATAAAGCTTGGACGCCGCCCCTTGCGGCAATCGCCGTAAAGCGTGAACTGGGAAACCACAAGCGCCTCGCCGCCAATTTCCAAGAGGGAGCGGTTCATCCGTCCTTCATCGTCCTCGAAAATACGGAGATTCACGATTTTGTTGGTTAAGTAATCAAGATCGGCGGAAGTATCCTCTTGAGCGACCCCATGAAAGATGAGCAGCCCCTCACCAATCTCGGAAATCGGTTTTCCATCCACGGTGACGCTGGCAGATTTTACGCGCTGGACAACGGCTCGCATGGCTTCCTCACGACGCGGCGACGATTGTTCGTCGGTTCTTCAGAGTTAAGTCTGGAAATGAAATAAACTCGGCGCTTCATTCGCTTGATCGATAGAGATCCTCGCGGTTTCCAACCGCACCGATGCTCCAAGCAATTCAGAATCAGTAATTGGCGTAAGTTCCACGCTAACCTGTCAACCAAAATGCCGCCGCGCGTACGCCAACCGCTCGGGCGCCCCGATATCAATCCAATCAATCCTCTTTCTCCTCAGCACATAAAGATTCGGCGTATGCGGAAAAACATCCCGTTCGATGGAAAAGACATCCCGATTCGGGAAGTAGTTCGTAATTGATTGCGACAGCAGATATATCGCTCCGTTGGCATACCCCGATCGTTTTGCCGCCAGTTTTTCACGAAAGGCGGTAATCTTCCCGCATTCATCGGATACTATCTCGCCATAAGAACTGATATTGTCGACAAATACGCCAAGCAGCAAACCATCCATCTCCGAGCGAAAATGCCGCGCCAAATCGGAAAGCGGGAAATCCTTCAGCAAAATGTCGCCGTTCAACACAAAAAACGGCGAGGTGGAAATATGCCGCATCGCGTTCTTTATCGCCCCACCCGTTCCGAGCCTTGTCTCCTCCTTCGCGTAGTGAAGGCGCAACCCCTGACAACTCTCCCCGACCAAGGCGTAAAGTATGTCGTGCAGGTGACCGGAGGCTAGGATAACCTCATCGACACCAGCTTCTTTCAACAGACGGAGTTGGTAGTCGAGCGCCGTACAGTCGCCTATTTCCAGCAAGATTTTAGGCACATTCTCGGTGATAGCGCCTAACCGAGTGGACAATCCGCCGCACAGAATAATGGCTTGCACAAATGCCCTCCACCATTTGAAGTTGTTGGGTGGGCATTGCCCACCATCTCTGGGAGATTCAAGCTGTCCCACTCAATATCCTAACCCTGTAGGCGGGGCATCTTGCCCTGCAATACACCCACAACCCATGGGCGAGGCATCTTGCCCCGCAATACACCCTACAACCCGTGGGCGAGGCATCCTGCCCCGCAATACGCCCCACAACCCCCTGATCTGGCATCCCGCCCCGCAATACACCCTACAATCCGTGGGCGGGGCATCTTGCCCCGCAATACACCCACAACCCATGGGCGGGGCATCTTGCCCCGCAATACACCCTACAACCCGTGGGCGGGGCATCTTGCCCCGCAATACGCGCCAAAACCAAAGAGAAATAGCGCAACTCACTCCTCAGGCGCAAAATCAAACGCATTTTCAATATGCTTGAGCCGCGCAGGCGTAGACTTTGATGAAAGGAAGATAGCCACAACATCGAAACGGCAGGGAGCGTCTAACAGATTGTGGGTTTGGAGATAACTTAGCGCGAGCTTGGATATCTGTTTCTGCTTCGCGGGAGTTACCGCGGCTTGCGGAACGCCAAACCTGAGCGTGCGCCGCGTCTTGACTTCCACAAACACGATCCGCTTCCCCTGTTTGGCAATGAGATCGATTTCACCGAAACGCGAGCGGTAATTCTGCTCAAGAAGTTGATAACCCCGCTTCTCAAGGTACTGAGCGGCAAGCGTCTCTCCCGTTCTTGCGATCTCTCTGGACTGACTCATCGCGCATCCTCAGGCGTGTTACGGCACGCGGGGTGTGCCTACTACCATATCGCGGATAGGTTTGAAACTTCGCCGATGAATGGGGCAAGCGCCATGCCGAGCGATTGCCTGCCGATGTCGAGCCGTGCCATAGCCCTTATGTCCTCGAAAACCGTATTCGGGATAGAGTTCGTCGAATTCGACCATCAATCTATCGCGCGTCACTTTCGCCATGATCGAAGCTGCCGCAATGGACTGGCTAAGGGAATCGCCTTTCGGAATCGCCTGCGCAGGGATAGAAATGGGGGGAAGTTGCGCGCCATCGACAAGCGCATAATCCGGGGGTGGGAGGAGTCCATCTACGGCGTTTCGCATTGCCATCAGGGTAGCCTGCAGGATATTCACTTCGTCGATAATCGTATTGTCGATGCAACTGACTTTAACCGCGATAGCCGCGCGCTGAATCTCATCGAACAAGCGTTCACGTTGCTTCGGGGTCAACTGCTTTGAATCTGCCGCGCCCGCGATAACGCAATCCACCGGAAGAATTACCGCGGCTGCGACTACCGGACCGGCCAAGGGACCGCGCCCCGCTTCATCAACACCCGCGATATGCCGATATCCCTCTCTCTGTAAAGCGCGCTCAATCTCTTGAATCTCGTAGTCACCTTCCTATTTTTCCGAAACGCTAACGGCGGTGTACGGCACGCGGAGCGCGCCTACCACATTAGGCGTCCGAAATCAATTTTGGGCCGCGCCCCTCCTGCGTTCGCGAACTCGCGCCGCATTTCCTGTGCGATCGCGCAGGTAGTACAATTTGGCGCGCCGCACCGCCCCGTATCGAAGCACCTCGATACTCTCGATGTTTGGCGAATGCAGCGGAAATGTCCTTTCACTCCCTTCGCCGAAAGCCACTCGTCGAACCGTGAAGGTTTCGCTTAAGCCGCCATGGGAGCGCCGTATCACCGTCCCCTCATACGCCTGAACGCGTTCCTTTTCACCCTCTCGAATCTTCGTATTGACCCGTACCATATCACCCGGGGCGAATTCCGGGAAACCCTCCTTCATATACTCACTCTCAACAGATTCAATCAGGTTCATCCTATTCCTATCCTTTCATCATGATATGCTTTCAAATTCAAAGACCTACGAGTTCTTTAGTCAACCCAAATTGTTTCTCACAACAGAGAAACCGAGTTTTTGGTTTGCGTCTGCTAAATGATAGTCGAATTGATTAGATTTTCGTCAAAATTGTGTCTCTGCATCGCGAAAAACTCGGGTTCTGCCCTCTATTCAAATAGGGAACAACGATCGTTGTTCCCTACAAAAGTGCGTAAGTCCCAACAATTTAACAGATTGTGGCGCTTATGCAATGTTACCCAAAATTATGCGGATTCCTTGGCGCCTGAGGCGTGTAAAACGTCAATATCTTCCTCCGTCAACTGGGCTTGTTCAAGTAAGTCGGGACGCCGCTTCGCCGTTCGTCGCAGCGACTCCTCATACTTCCAGCGCGTAATCTCTTCATGGTGCCCGCTCAACAACACGTCCGGCGCCTTCATCCCCTCAAATTCCGCAGGACGCGTGTAATGAGGGTGGTCCAACAGTTGCTGGCTAAAGGAATCATCCTGAGCCGATTCGTAGTCGCCCAGCACGCCGGGCAACACCCGTCCAATGGCATCAATCAATACCAGCGCCGGAATCTCGCCGCCGCTCAACACATAATCGCCAATAGAAATCTCGTCCGTAACCAACTTCTCGCGGACACGCTCATCAATCCCTTTATAACGTCCGCAAATAAGGATGATGTGAGATTCAAGCGAAAGCGCCTCGGCAAGCCGTTGATTGCAAGGTTTCCCCTGCGGCGTAAGATAAATGACGCGAGTGTTTGACGCCGGACGCAATGCCCTAATCGCCGCGAACAGCGGCTCCGGTTTCAGGATCATGCCTGCGCCGCCGCCGTACGGATAATCGTCTACCGATTTATGTCGATCAGTCGCAAAATCGCGGAGATTGTGCACGTCAACCGTCAAAACCCCCGCGTCCCGAGCGCGTTTCAATATGCTCACCTGCAGGGCAGGGATGATAATCTCCGGAAAGAGAGCGATGACATCAATTTTCATCGGGAGTACTAGAAGATCGCGGCGCCCACTCGTTGATTTGAATCACGCGTCCGTCCTTGACAATAATCTCCGCCTGAGACAGTTTGGAGCGAATGTCGTCCCCCACCTCAATCTTCACGGGGGCGTCATAAGTGCCGCTAGCGAAGAACGAATCAATTTCCAGTTGTTTCACCTGACTGAGTTGCTGCCGGAGGTTTTCGAGCGCTTGTTCCTGTTTTTCACGCTCTTGATCAATCTCCTCGCGCAACTGTTTTACGCGATGAGGCGTCTGCTTTTGCGCCTCGGAAATCAAACGCCGGCTTTGAAATTCCTCCTGTTCAAGCCATTGCCCAATGTGGTTTATGGCGCCCTCGAGCTCCTTGGTCAGTTGCGACTTGAAACTCTCCGTGACAACATTTTTCAGTATTACCGGTCGCTTTACTATAACGGCCATTTTTCATTCTCATACTAATTCCGAATCTAAAGGTTACAAGAACCGGCAGTTTGTAGTTGCTCAATTCATTGGGGATCTCTATCGATCAAGCGAATGGATAATGAGTGCGATAGAAAATCCTACTCACTATTCGTTCGTTTGATCGCCTCCGATTGATTGTAGCATTTAGATTTTGAATTCGTGTTAATTCTACTACCTTGAATCGGTCTCAATGAGTTCAAGCACGACCCTTTGGTTCGCTTGAAGCCCGGCGGCAGACAAGACGTTCCGTATCGCTTTCAGCGTACGTCCGTGTCTGCCGATAATCTTCCCCAAGTCCTCGTCGGCAACGCTCAACTTGAGAGTTGTCCCCCTGTCCCCGACAACTTCATCAACCTTTACCTGATCAGGCTGATCGACAAGGGAAGTCGCAATATATTCAATCAAATCTTTGAACATAAAATCGATGTATACTCCGTGCTGCTAAAAATTGCGTGTTTTCAAAAGCCTGGCTGGTAGGATCAAGCGAATGAATAATGAGCGCGATAGAGATCCCCGCGGTTTCTAACCGCACCGATATTTCATACTAATTCCGAATCTATAAGCTACAGGAACCGACAGTTTGTAGGAGTGCAATTCATTGCACGTCCCGAAACGACTGTAACATTTAGATTTTGAGTTCGTATCAACCCTTGTAGGAGCGATCTCCAGATCGCGACCTGCTGGCGCCGCGTAAGTCCCGTTAGCGACCATTATTACTGAGCAAACAAGCGCAATTATACCCGACGCAAGGTATAACTGTTTGGTCTATCGATATCTAGCGTAGTAGGCGCGCGCCGCCGCGCCGTAACGCGTCCAACAGCGTCGGCATACGGCGGTTGCCTACCACTTTAAGACAACATATCCGATCTAACGATTGTCACTTGCCCGCGGCGAATGGGTCACCAAGAGTTTCGGATGCCAAACGTCAAACGGGTCATTCATTTGACGATTCCGAAGCGGCGTCAGCGGATTCAGTGTCCTTCGGGGCAGAGGATTCCGCCTCATCCGTCACCGAAGGAGCTTCCTGATCGATTGTAACCCCTTCCCCCTCTGGTGTTGGAACCGGCCTTCCCGATCGTTCCGCGGTAAATCTCGCCCATATACCGGCTCGCGACAGCAAGTTCTTTGCCGTGTCCGATGGCTGCGCCCCCCGCTTCAACCACTTCAAAACCTTGTCTTCATCAATGACAACTTCAGCCGGGTCGGTTAAGGGATTATAATGACCCAAGCGTTCCAGAAACCGCCCATCACGTTGAGCTCGCGCATCTGTCGCCACGAGTCTGTAAAACGGACGCTTCTTTCTTCCGTGCCGTTGAAGTCTTATTCTAACTGCCAAAAATTACTCCCTCCTTGATAGTAGTAGGCATACTCCGTATGCCGTAACTAATGATTCAAATATTCAACGTAATTGTTGTCGGGATCAGGAGATCCCTCCTACCGCGACTTGCGCTTCTTCCGCCGCTTCAAGTTCTGCCGTTTTTTTCCACCTCCGCCAAGCTTGGGCCCAATCTGCGGCATCCCCATCATCGCCGTTTGTTGCTTGACCATGTTATTCATCAGCTTGAGTTGATCAAACAATTGATTCACCCGGCGGACATTGGTGCCGCTCCCGTTGGCAATCCGCATACGGCGGCCGCGATCAAGAATGCTCGGATTCCTGCGCTCCATTGGCGTCATTGACTGAATGATTGCCTTCGCATATTTCAATTGATTTTCGTCAGGCTGAAACCCTTTAATCGGCAGTTTGCTAACGCCCGGAATCATGCCCACCAACTGATCCAATGGGCCCATGTTCTTGAGTTGCTCAAGCTGCATGAGCAAATCTTCGAAATCCAGACCTCGCTTCTGACTCAGTTTACGCTCGAGCTCCTCCGCCTGATCATCGCTGAAGATAGATTCGGCTCTCTCCACCAGCGTCGCGAAGTCACCTTCACCCAAAATGCGAGACGCCATGCGATCCGGGTGAAAGTCCTCCAACGTCGCCGGAGCAATCTTTTCGCCAACCCCCACGAACTTGATTGGCTTCCGGGTCACGGCGCGAATCGAAAGCGCCGCGCCGCCGCGCGCATCGCCATCCAACTTGGTAAGAACCACGCCGTCAATGTCAAGACTGTCATTGAAGCGCTCGGCGGTGTTTACCGCATCTTGTCCCGTCATGGCATCGACCACGAGCAAGATCTCGGTCGGATTTGCCTCCGCTTTTATGTTTCGGAGCTCCTCCATCAACTGTTCGTCAATCGCCAAGCGTCCCGCGGTGTCAACGATGACGAAGTTGTGTCCGCGATTTAACCCCTCTTTCACGGCGCCGTTCACAATATCGACAGGCGAAACGTCCGTCCCCATCGAAAACACCGGCGCCTCAATCTGTTCACCCAGAACCTGCAACTGCTTAATCGCCGCCGGGCGGTAGACATCCGCCGCCACCAAGAGCGGATTCCGACCCTCCGAACGAAACTTCAGCGCCAATTTGGCGGCAGCCGTTGTCTTGCCGGAACCTTGCAGGCCAACCATCATGACGATTGTTGGGCCGCTCGGCGCGGTGTTGATTTTCACCGCCTCCGTCCCCATCAACTTCGTCAATTCATCGCCGATAATTTTGGCAATCTGCAGTTCCGGCGTTAAGCTGCCAAGCACGCGTTGACCGAGCGCCTGCTCTTTCACGCTCTCTATGAAGTCGCGCGCCACCTTGAAGTGAACGTCCGCCTCCAGCAATGCCCGGCGCACGTCTCGCAGGGCATCGGCGACGTTCTTCTCCGTCATCTTGCCTTGACCCGCAATCGTCTTCAAGGTACTTTGTAGCCGCTCGGTCAAACTTTCAAACATAATCTAACTCCTCGCTCCATATTCAATGCGGGTAGGAGGTTCTTCTATCGCGCTCATTATTCGTTCGCTTGATCCGGTTTACAGGGTTTTTTGTGAACATGATTATCTCGGAACGTACACATCCTGGAGTCTGCCAATCCAAAAACGGATAGCTTTTCGCTCGGCTTGGATTCACAAATCCAGCCCTTGACAGATTTGTGAATCCGGCGGGAACAACGACATCAATCGACTTGAGTCAAAATGACTACTTCCCGGGGCGCTCGCTATGCTTGATTTCGCTGAAGTCTAGTCAGGTCGGCGCGTCCGAGGCCGGTCATGCGGCACACGATATCAAGACTCATCCCCTCTTCAATCATACGTAGCGCCACCTCGGACCGTCCCTCATTCACGCCTTCGGCCCTGCCTTCAGCCTTGCCTCTAGCCTCACCTTCAGCCATGCCTCTGGCTTCGCCTCTTGCCTCGCCTTCAGCCACGCCCTTCTTGAAGCCCTGTTCCAGCCAGCCTTCGCGACCCAGTTTGACCGTGTGCATCAATCTGTCCTCCTTGTCTTCAATACAACTCGCTTCTATCTCTTGCAACATATCCATGCTGAATTCGCCCGCGCTTTCTTCCAAACTGTGCGTGGTCTGCCTTACCAACCGTAATCGGTCTTCCATCGGCAAAGCGAGACTGCCGACAAAAAACGCCGCAATCGATTCAGCGTTCAACTGCTGCAGACTTTGCAGCGCTAACAAATACGGGTAAGAGTTGGGAAACAGCTTCGTCAACGTCTCCCTATCCTGCCCGGCAAGATCCAACAGCAGATAACCAAAATCAAGTGTAATCTCGCTACAGATATCGTTGGACGAGTCGCGAAAACGGCTCGGCAATCGCCAGCCACTTTTTGCCGTAGAAACGACAATCGCCACAACTTCATCCATGGCATCGGCGTAAAGAATTGTCTGATACGAGAGCAACTGCGCGAAAATATTTCTGGCTTGAACGCTTTTGTGCTCAATCAGAAACACAACCCGCCCACCTTCTTTGTTCATCACCGAGACAATCGCGTCAGCCCGACGTTCGTTGCCCTCGGCGTCGGTGAAAACTGCGGTATCGAACTTCAGTGTGCGAAAATCTAACAGGGATGCCCTTTCTTTTCCGAGCAAAACCTTCAACAATTCTACCGCCAGTTTCTTGTTGTTGGTAAATACGGCGGTAAACAAGGCGTTGTGCAGCGCGCGTGTAGACATTGAATTCCTCCCTCTGTGATTGTATAGCGTCATTCTAGCGCGTATTCGCCCCGAATGCAACTATGAATCTAGAAGAAGAGGAAGAATTGCCAAGCTATGTTTCACGCTAATCCCATCTTGTCAGCCACACCCGACTTAGGCGCTGATGGCGGGCAGCGCCCACCCTACAACGGGATCGGCATGGCGCTTGAATGTGCCAGCCGTATCTCGTTGAGTAGAATGCGTTTAGCGCTAGCGCACTCTCCCTATGCTTGATTTTGCTGAAGCCGGGTCAGGTCGGCGCGTCCGAGGCCGGTTAGGCGACTAACCGTATCAAGATTCATACCCTCTTCAATCATACGTTGCGCCACTTCTGACCGTCCCTCAGCCATGCCTCTGGCTTCGCCTCTAGCCTCACCCTCAGCCATGCCTCTGGCTTCACCCTCAGCCATGCCTTCGGCTTTGCCTTCAGCCTTGCCTTTCTTGAAGCCTTGTTCAAGCCAGCCTTCGCGACCGAGTTTCACCGTGTGCATCAGTCTCTCCTCCTTGTCTTCAATACAACTCGCTTCTATCTCTTGCAACATATCCATGCTGAATTCGCCGGCGCTTTCTTCCAAACTGTGCGTGGTCTGCCTTACCAGCCGTAATCGGTCTTCCTTCGGCAAAGCGAGACTGCCGACAAAAAACGCCGCAATCGATTCAGCGTTCAACTGCTGCAGACTTTGCAGCGCTAACAAATACGGGTAAGAGTTGGGAAACAACTTCGTCAATGTCTCCCTATCCTGCCCGGCAAGATCCAACAGCAGATAACCGAAATCAAGTGTAATCTCGCTACAGATATCGTTGGACAAGTCGCGAAAACGGCTCGGCAATCGCCAGCGACTTTTTGCCGTAGAAACGACAATCGCCACAACTTCATCCATGGCATCGGCGTAAAGAATTGTCTGATACGAGAGCAACTGCGTGAAAATATTCTTGGCTTGAACGCTTTTGTGCTCAATCAAAAACACAACCCGCCCACCTTCTTTGTTCATCACCGAGACAATCGCGTCAGCCCGACGTTCGTTGCCCTCGGCGTCGGTGAAAACTGCGGTGTCAAACTTCAGTGTGCGAAAATCTAGCCGGGTCGCCTTTTCCTTACCAAGCAAAAACTTCAACAATTCTACCGCCAGTTTTCTGTTGTTGGTAAATACGGCGGTAAACAATGCGTTGTGCAGCGCGCGTGTTGACATTGAATTCCTCCCTCTGTGATTGTATTGCGTCATTCTAGCGCGTAATCGCGCCGAATGCAACCATGAATCTAGAGGTGAGGAAGAATTGCCATGATATGTTTCACAACAATCCGATCATGTCCGTCACACCCGACTTAGGCGCTGATGGCGGGCGGCGCCAACCATACAACGGGATCGGCATGGCGCTTGAATGTGCCAGCCGTATCTCGTTGAGCGGAATGCGTTTAGTGCGAGTGCCTGCTCCCTAAGCTTGATTTCGCTGAAGTCTAGTTAGGTCGGCGCGTCCGAGTCCGGTCATGCGGCTCACCGTATCAAAACTCATACCCTCTTCAATCATACGTAGCGCCACCTCGGACCGTCCCTCATTCACGCCTTCGGCCCTGCCTTCAGCCTTGCCTCTAGCCTCACCTTCAGCCATGCCTCTGGCTTCGCCTTCAGCCATGCCCTTCTTGAAGCCTTGTTCCAGCCAGCCTTCGCGACCGAGTTTGACCGTGTGCATCAATCTGTCCTCCTTGTCTTCAATACAACTCGCTTCTATTTCTTGCAACATATCCATGCTGAATTCGCCGGCGCTTTCTTCCAAACTGTGCGTGGTCTGCCTTACCAGCCGTAATCGGTCGTCCTTCGGCAAAGCGAGACTGCCGACAAAAAACGCCGCAATCGATTCAGCGTTCAACTGCTGCAGACTTTGCAGCGCTAACAGGTACGGGTACGAATTGGGAAATAAATCCGTTAATGTCTCCCTATCCTGCCCGGCGAGATCCAACAGCAGATAACCAAAATCAAGTGTAATCTCGCTACAGATATCGTTGGACGAGTCGCGAAAACGGCTCGGCAATCGCCAGCGACTTTTTGCCGTAGAAACGACAATCGCCGCAACTTCATCCATGGCATCGGCGTAAAGAATTGTCTGATACGAGAGCAACTGCGTGAAAATATTTCTGGCTTGAACGCTTTTGTGCTCAATCAAAAACACAACCCGCCCACCTTCTTTGTTCATCACCGAGACAATCGCGTCAGCCCGGCGTTCGTTGCCCTCGGCGTCGGTGAAAACTGCGGTGTCAAACTTCAATGTGCGGAAATCTAGTCGAGTTGCCTTTTCCTTACCAAGCAAAAACTTCAACAATTCTACCGCCAGTTTTCTGTTGTTGGTAAATACGGCGGTAAACAGAGCGTTGTGCAGCGCGCGTGTTGACATTGAATTCCTCCCTCTCTGATTGTGTAGCGTGAGTTTATCACAAAATTCTGCCGTATGTAACTCTGAATCTTATGACTCAAGAGGTGAGGACGACTTGTCAAGGAGATGTTTTGCGCATATTCAATCCTATCCACCAACTTCAGCCCGCATTGGACGGAGATTTGGGAACTGCGGCGGAGCGCGCTCGTCGTAAAAGCCGTTGCCGCCTACCGTTGCTTTATCCTCACCGGCTACCGTTCCTGGCGCCCGATGAATCTAGCGCCTACAGTAACTCTTGGGCGCCGGTTCTGTCTCGCATGGAACGCGATTCCGCGTTCCATTCTCCTAATGATTATCTCTAGTTCCGCGCCCGATCGGCATATCGCGTCTGGGGGAGGTCGATTAAACTGTGAAGGCGTCCCTTAATGTACCCAATCGTGTCCCTTGTCTTTGTGCCAGCCGTATCGGTTTCTAGCGCCTGCAAATGCTCCAACACATCCGCGACGACACCCCGCTGATGTTGAAAACTAGCCAACAACCCAAGCTCCTCCTCGAAGCGTTCCAAACACATCTCCGACGACCGAATCGAATCGTGAACCGCCTGCCGCGAAACGCCGAACCGCTCGGAAATCTCGCCCAACGACCAATCCTCTTCATAATAGAGACTGAGGAATTCGCGCTGTTTTTCCGTCAACAAATTGCTGTAAAAATCGGACAGCAAGACGAACCTGAGTTTGTCGATTGACAACGGCAATATCTCCCAATCGCGACGCGTAATAAATGTGTCAAGGCAAAAGACTTGACAGACAACAATAGAATACCCCATCCGATTCATGTTTGTCAACAGAAAATTACGCGAAGGAAACCATCAAGCGAATGAATAATGAGTGCGATAGAGGTCCTTTTTTCTTGAAAACTCGGTTTCTTTAAGCCGATCCGCGCTTTTTTTTCGAGATACGCAAAAAAAACGAAAAAAACGCTTGACACCCCCTATATTTAGAGATTATAATTATGGCAGAAAATGCGAAAAACCCAAACACGATTTCGCGAAGCGGTCAAATTCGATGCCCGATCGCCGATAAACCCAGTCATAGCCAAGGTTTATGGCACGTTACGATGAAAAATCGCGTTTGGATCAGTGTTTATGCGGGTTCACGGCGATTTTCGCCCAAAATTCGGCTAAAAAAATCCGTCGCGAATGCCGTGTTTGGATTTCGGCATTTCAGCCTGCTCTATGACAGGGTTCAGAAGGGGTGGGGTCACAGAGGTACTTCCCGCTTAGAGGGAATTGAAACTTGGCGGTGTTCGGTCACCCATTTTTTTAAATTGCAGGTTGTGTCACAGAGGTACTTCCCGCTTAGAGGGAATTGAAACCCAGTATGCTTCCTGTTACTTTCAAGAACGTCATGAGTCACAGAGGTACTTCCCGCTTAGAGGGAATTGAAACACACTTTTGGGTGCGAGAACGCAACCCCTTGCACTCAGTCACAGAGGTACTTCCCGCTTAGAGGGAATTGAAACTTTTTACCTCCCAATAATCACCAAACAAAATAAATGTCACAGAGGTACTTCCCGCTTAGAGGGAATTGAAACTCTTGATCCACCCCGCCGCCATCGTCAACGCGGTATTTTGTCACAGAGGTACTTCCCGCTTAGAGGGAATTGAAACTATTTCCCATTGAAATACACGAATACCTCGTGTTGCCGTCACAGAGGTACTTCCCGCTTAGAGGGAATTGAAACGATTTCGACCAGAGCATTCATCCTTCCTGCGGGGAGTCACAGAGGTACTTCCCGCTTAGAGGGAATTGGGAAAGACAGTGGCGAGTTGGGGCTGGTCACGTGACATCAACTAATCACAATCCATTGTTTTGCTAGAGTCTTTTGAGGTGAACGTTTGTAACGCACGGGGTTCCTGCCGTAGCCGGCCTGACGCGAACCGGACAATCACGCGACACCAGATCAGTCAATCCAAGCCTTTCACTGGTCACTGGCAACCGACCACTGGCCACTGCCTTTTCCTCTTGCACAACAACATAAAGCGTGTTAAACTCCCGCTCGTAACTGTCCAAATACGGCTCTTAGCTCGATTTTGTACAAGAGTACAACATCTGGATTTGACATAAGCCGGAGCAACTCCAATCCCGTAGGCGGGGCATCTTGCCCCGCATCGATGGTACTGGAAAACGCCACCGACTTTTTCACAGGTCAACCAAAAACGCCACACGGTTATAATCTCGCCTGTCTTTCTGGAACGCATGATTAACACTAAACTGTTATGTCGTTAAAATGTACAAAGTCGAGCTTAGAGGACGCCCGTAATGGGAAACGCGCAAGCCCCCACCTACACCATCGCCCGCGACGCCGAAGGCATACTGCGCGTCGACTTCGGGGCTCCAAGCCATAACGGACAAATTGTCAAAGACGCCGTGACGCGCCTGGACGAGATGACAAAATCCGGCGACTTAAGCGGCGGCGGATTGCTCAAAGTCAATGGGCCTGCATCCCTGCCCGTCGCCATGGTCTTGGCGCACAAATTGTCGCATCGGTTCGAGGCGGTGGCGTGCTACGATCCCAAGTTGAACAAGTACGTCGTGGCGATTAGTCATTCTCCGAAGCCGGAGCTTGCGGTGGGGAATTTGATTGAGTGAGGAAAAAGGCGAGCGGTTTATCGCGGAAGGATGGAATCTCTCTTCCAATTGCGCCGAAAAATGGTTGACACTCCGAGAAATCTGTGCTAAAGTGTCCTTGTAGCAACTGCACAGCGCTAAACGCGGCAGATTAGGCGCAACTTGGCTGTCGCGAGTATTCCCTTTAATGCGATACTCTGGATAACAAAGCCAATTTACCGTAGCATTAACCGCCCGGTAGATTGAGGAAGCCCGTCTTAAACTACCGTCAGAACGGGAACAGAAAATGGTAAGAACCGATTTTAAGCTTGAAACCGTGACCCCCATGTTTCTTCATGGTCATGATAACCAGACGGTGGAACTGCGTCCCCCGCCATTCAAAGCCTTGCTTCGCTATTGGTGGCGGACAGTCCAAGACAGCACGGAGGACTCGTTACGAAAAGATGAAGCAAATCGTTTTGGGAGCACAGATGGCAAGGCCCCATTCTTTATTCGTATTCCAGGAAAAACGAAACTAACACAAACTAAATGTAAACCTTTGCCACATAAACCTGATAATGATAGATTTGGAAAAAAAATAGATGCTATTGACAAAGGACAATCGTTTGAATTATCTTTGATTACACAAACACCAAAGGACGCCATTTACTATCAAGAGGTAGCCAAACTCGGTTTTTTGCTTGGGGGTGTAGGCGCTCGTTCAAGGCGCGGATTCGGATCACTTCGCGACACCAGTTGGACATTCTCGAACGTTTCTAGTCTACAAACGGACATTCTGAAAACACTTAATGCTGTTGCAAAAGTTGGCAGATTTCGAATGAACAAATATTATGATATAAACGGGAGAAGTGTTGAAGTTATTGAATCAAAACGGTGGACTCATTTTCCTCCTAAATTTCCAGTTATTCAACGCATCTTTTTTGGCAAACCATCAGGCAATCTGAAGGCTCTATTAGAGAAAATCGGTCAGAAGTCCTCTGTTGCGAAAAAATGCAACAAAGATGACACTCTCGGTGGGGGTGTGCCACGCATGGCATCACCTGTTATCGTCAGGATTCAGACGGTGAACTCTCAATATATACCTATTGTCACACAACTTTTCTCGCCTTATCCCATGTCCAAATATACTGGGAGACATGAACAGCGAAAGCCAAGTGATATGCAAAACAAACAATTGAAATTCATTGATTCCATCATCAAGTAGGAAATGCACATGACTGAAAACCAGCCAAGATCGCTTATGCTAATGTTTACAATTGGCCCCGTGCAATCCTTCATTGAAGCGGCGCGGAAGACCGAGGATTTGTGGATGGGCAGTTACATCTTGTCGTATCTTGTGGCTACGGCGATGAATAAAATCCGCGGCGAAGGCGTTGAGATAATCTATCCCGCCATTGGAACTGTCTCGCCATTTGACTTCTGGAGGCGCCGAGATTTCGCAACCCCATCTTTTCCGAATCTCTTTTTGGCAATTGGCAATGGCGTTGAGGTTTCTCAGGATGATTTAGTCAAACGTGCAAAAGAAGCAGAAGAGAGCGTAAAAACCGAATTTGAACGAATGGCTGAATGCGTGGTTGATGAGGCATTTAAGGCATCCGTCCCATGGCGTGGGACCTATGTTGAGTGCGTGTTTAACCGGCAGATTCCAGATTTCTTTGATGTCTATTGGGTGATTACCGAAGAAACAAGTGGGGATTATGGGGCATGGTATGACCACACCGCCCGCAGCCTCGCCGCAATCAAAAACTGTCGGGCATTTAACCAAACCAATGAATTTGGACGAAAATGTTCTCTTGATGGCACACGCGAGATTCTCCACCATGAAAAAGAGGAGTCTGTCCAACAAGCGATGACATGGTGGCGGACCTTCGCGGAACGCGCGCCAAAGTATTGTCGCCGAGAAGAGGCGCTCTGCGCTGTATCATTAACCAAGCGGATGGGAAGACATTTTCTAGAGACCCAGTCGGAATTCAAAGAAGGATTTTCAAATAATCCCCCGAGATTTCCATCTACATCGGAGGTGGCAACGGCGGATTTCAAGAAACAATTGCAGCGCAAGTGTAATGCTTTAGGAATTTACGCCGATTTCGTTGAAGAAGTCAAAAGATTGAAGGACGTAGATGGCAACGATGCGGATGTTCCAGATATTCGGCCGTTGCCAAAGATTTCAGGTTTTCTCAGGAAAAAAAATATTGATGGTGAATGGCTGTATGAAGAAACGTGGAGCGATTCCTATCTCAGTCGCTACTACAACATTGATGCAAAAAAAGAGGAAAAACAGATTCAGACTTGTAAACAATTGCGCGGGAAACTTGTTCGCTTGCTTGGCGGGGAACCGGGTAAATACTATGCCGCCATCGCGCTTGACGCCGACAATATGGGCGAGCGAATCCGCGAGGCTAAGAACAAGGGAGACCATAAAAGACGGAGTGATTCGCTGATTCAATACACTGAAGATGCGCGACGGATTATTGAACGAGATCATCTCGGCAAGTTGACTTATGCAGGCGGCGACGACCTCCTTGCCCTTGCAAATCTCAAAGACCTCTTGCCGATGCTGAAAGCGTTGCGAGAAGAATTTCCTTGCTTTACGAGCGCTTCAGCAGGCGTGTGCATTGCTCACAACAAAATGCCACTCGGGGATGTGCTTGGGCACGCGCGACGGATGGAAAAGGCGGCAAAAAATATAGACGAGGACAAAGATGCGATTGGTATCGCGTTGTTCAAACGTTCTGGAAATATCAGCGAAGTGGTAACAAAGTGGGAATATGGCGATTTGGAGGTGATTGGTGTCAGTGAAGAATTGGTCGGATTGTTGCGCGATGACGAAGTTTCCAAGAGTTTCCTTTACACTTTTCGTGAGACATTTACCAAATTGGTTGAAGTTAAAGATGACTTTCCTACAGAATTGGAGGAGTTAGTCGAGCCTGAGTTCATGAGAATTATGCAACGGGCACATTCAACGAAAGAAACAAAGGATGAGGTGAGCCAAGAAACGGTAGATTCCATTGCTAAACTCATTTATGACGTACAACCTTTCTCGCACTTTTTGGACTACTTGGAAACTATCAACTTCATTGCGAGGGAATCAAAATGAAACTATTTCTTCAACCCAACGATGCTTTCTTTTTTCGTGATGGACGACCGTTTACAAAGGGCGAGCAAGCAGAAGGGCATTCAATTTTTCCACCACTGCCTTCAACAGTTCTTGGCGCGTTACGATCTACATACATTACAGAGTTTGGTGACCTGTCGCTTTTCTGTTCAAATGGGATGAAAGATATGATCGGCACTTCCGAATCGTTGTGTGATGCCATTCGACTGCGCGGCGTTTTTCTTGCCAGCAATCAAGACAATCAGTTGAATATGTATTTCCCAGTTCCGCTTGATTTGGTGTACAAGAAGGCTGAAGAAAGGACTAGGCATATACCACTTCATGCGCTCACACGCGCGCCCAAAAATTTCATCTCAAATGATACGTCCGATACGATACTTGCATGGTCTGATTCCGAGGGCATTGATTCCGAGGCCGACGGATTATTGGATATGGTGGATATTGAGCGATATCTGCTAAAAGACCCTACCGATTTACAGCTTATAGGCCTCACTACGCTCATTGAACGAGAACCCAAAATCGGCATTGCTCGAAGCAGAGATACCTTGTCTTCCGAAGATCGCATGTTATATCGCATGAACATGTCTAGATTCAAAAACAGCGATGGAAATTACGGCTTTGTTACCGACTATGAATGTAGCCAATCCTTACCAAAAGCAGAAGGCCTTTTGAAATTAGGAGGCGAAGGCAAAAGTTTTACCTATCAAGATATAGACCTTGATCTCGATTCGTTGTCCAGCCACCTTGAGACAGTAAGAATTTCCGCCAAATCAACCGGGACATTCAAGCTATATTTCGCAACACCAACTATTTTTAAAAATGGTTGGTTGCCTTCATGGTTGGCTAGTGATACTCTTTCGGGTGAATATCCCTTGGATGGTAAATGCTCAATTTCGCTTAGATTAATCACTGCCGCGGTTGGTAAACCCATTACTATTGGTGGCTGGAACATGGCGAAAAGGGAAGCGAAACCGACTTATCGCGCGGTACCCGCTGGCAGTGTCTACTACTTTGAGTTGATTGATAGAAGTCGAATTGATGATTTAATCGCCGCTTTCCACTATCAAAACATTAGCGACAGACATTCAGATGAGGGATTTGGTCTTGCCTTTATTGGTGTCGCAGACGGAGGAAATCCATGATAACACTTATAACGCCAGTTGGCACATCACTTTTCACGAACTATCTTGATAAGAATGCTTCTAATAGTATGTTTAGTAGAAACTATGACAGGATCAAAAAGGAACCTGCTTCAAATTGGAATAAAGATAGACGTATAAGTGAGGCAATTAAAAATTTGGGGCTGAGCAGTGAGGATTTTATTAGAAGCTCTGGAATTAAGGCCTCCGCCGAACTTCAAAGCACTGCTAAAATTCAAAACGAACTTCAAGCGAAAATAAAAGTTCATTTCCTTGCCTCAGATACGATTGCCTCGCGCTTAGCCGCAGAGATATTGAGGGATCAAATCAATAATCCAAATTTTATTTTGGGCAGGCAAATAGAAGCAAAATTCAACTCAGATCCAACTGTCGGTAAGGTTGATGTAATTCCTAATCTTCAAGTTAATAACCGGACAGATTTTTCGCGTGATGGCATGCCAAATCTGTTTCATAAGATCAATGATATTAAGGATTGGGAAGCAGGAGGTAATCAGAATCTTGCTATTAATATCACTGCAGGTTATGGTGCAACTTTACCGTACCTAACTATTTTTGGACAACTTGAACGTGTTCCACTCTATTACAATTTTGAAGCTAGTAACGAACTTATCGTAATTCCACAGGCTCCGCTTGCTATTAATTGGGATTTGATTAAACGCCACGCTAGAGTTTTGGCGCAAATCGATAAGGGCATTGATGCACATAATTGGCCGCACTTCAAAAAAACTAATCACCAAGCTGTTGAAGAATTGGATGCTTTCATCTGGTGGGATATTAGTGCTGGTGCATGTCTGTCACCAATTGGTGTAATTTTTTGGGAACAGTATCTGAAGAGCCATTTTGTTGTTGAATTGACAAAGGATGTTACAAATGACACAATATTTGAAAGAATGGTTCAAGAACTATATAGACGGTTGAATAAGGTTCTGTCTCCAAATGATTTTACTTCACCGAATTGCTATCAAACAATTCGAGATTTGAAAGATCAGAATGATTTAAATCACACAGGACCAGTCCCTCGGCACAATATATTTATCTTTAAGTGGACAGACGATACACAAAGACGTTTAATGTATTCCTTTGAGGTTAATGGACGTGTGATAACCCGAATTAAGATATACAACAAACGCGATGAACATTTGAATGCGAAACAATATGAAGATTGGAAAGATCAAATAAGTAGAAATCATTCTACAATTGTGTTTGCGACACATACATTTGAAACTCCGACAGAATCTTAGCGAGGAAAATATTTATGTTCAAACAAGCCAAGCCCCTATTCCTAATCGTAGAAACCCCGCTCCATGCAGGCAGCGGCAGCGACCTCGGCATCGTTGATCTGCCGATCCAACGCGAGAAACACACGGACTACCCCAAAATTGAGGCATCCGGGTTGAAAGGCAGCATCCGCGAGATTTTTGAGGCGCATGGGTCAAAAGATGAAATTGAACTTGTGTTCGGGCCTGAGACAGGTGACCTACACGCGGGTGCCTTAGGATTTACCGATGCCCGGCTTTTACTCTTTCCTGTCAAATCGGTCAAAGGTGTGTTCGCGTGGGTGACGTGCCCCGCAGTTTTGGAACGTTTCAAACACGACCTCTCTATCTGTCAGCCAACCAGCAATTTTATTGACACGATTCCTGATGCCAACACTGTACCGAACAAAAGTGGACTTCTTGTTATAGACGAGAAGGATGACAAAAAAATTGTCCTTGAAGAATATACATTTCCTGTCACACCTAACAACGCTTGTGATGTTATCGCTGATCGGATTGCCGACAATGTGCTGCCATCCAACGATCCAAGCTACGACTATTGGCGAAAGAAGGTAAAAAAGGACATCGTTGTATTGAGCAATGACGATTTCCGAGATTTCGTGATGCTTTCAACAGAGGTCATTGCACGAATTAAGATGGATCATAAAACAGGTACAGTTGATAAAAATATTGGTGGACTGTGGTACGAGGAATACTTGCCGACCGATTCTATCCTCTACTCGCTTGCGCTGACAACACCGCTGTTTGTCGATGAAGATAAGAAAAAAGGCACCCGTTTTGAATCTAATAGTCAAGGGCCCGCTAAGAACACTGATGAAGCAGTGGGGGTAATGAATTTCTTTGCCGAAGGATTACCGCCTATCATCCAAATCGGAGGCAATGCGACTATCGGCAAAGGAATAGTCCGGACAAACGTCTATCAACCGAAAGGAGAAAACAATGGCACAGGAAGTGACAACACTCAAGGGAATTGAACAGGGACGCGCCACTCATGCTTATGATGCTGTTAATGGGATAAACGAGATTGAAGGTTTAAGCGAAAAAGAAGCAAAAAGACTGAAGGAGAGTTATAAATCTGCTGCAAAAAAACTGCCTGTTTTGATAAAAACGAATGGATTGGGACAGACGTTGGCTTTTGTAAAAAGCAAACGTGCAAAAAGAAATAAACCGAAAAACGGCTATGACAAGTTGTACAAGCAGATTGGGGACTGGCTTCAGACTAGGGATGTTGAGGGATTTCCTGAAGGCTGCGATCTTGTTAAACAGGTTATAGAGCTTAAATCGTCCAATTATCGGCAAGTTACCATCGAAACACTTGCACTTCTCAATTGGATGCGCCGCTTTGTTGAGGGCCTCATGAAGGATGTAGAAGAGAAAGAAGAAGTAGAGGAAAGCAACTGATGCCAATAAACTATCACCCTTCGGATACGACAGAAATTGTCAAATATGAATTTGTTCTTGATATTGCAACTCGCCATGCAAGAACTTTGAATGATGGCGGTACTCCACCCAAAAATTTACGCGATCAACTTAAACTTTCCCCTACGGCCAGTATTTGGGTTAAGACGCGGGATAACCGAAATAGAAGTATTGAAGGGAAATGGCTCATAATGGATGGAAAGCTTAACTTTCTCATTATGCGGGAAGGGAATACTCTTAAGGTTTATGAACGTCCCACTATTGAAAACTGTGCGCTGGAATACCGCTATTTCTTGGAAATTGACGCTTCCGGCAAACCCGAATTTCCGCGATATATCCAGCCTCCGTGCTCAGACACTATTAAACACTTGAGAGAACGGCAAGCTCAGCACCTTATGCAATTCGCTAATCAAGGTATGGAACTATACTGTGTTGACGCCACGGTTGATTGGCGACTAATCGTCGGTCTAGGTAGTGAGAATGTTCAGGAGACGAACATGACACTCCATCACATCTACGGTATTCCATATATACCTGGGAGCGCCATGAAAGGTGTGTTAAGGCATTGGTGGTTATATAAGCATTTTGCTGACGCCAAAGGCAAAATTGACGAAGATAAAGCCCTCGCGGATACAGTTTTTCGCAGAGTTTTTGGCAGCCAAAAACAGCGCGGGGAAGTACAATTTCTTGACGCTTTTCCCGATCCTGAGAAGTTCAATTTTGCCACCGACATCATGAATCCACACTATCCGAAATATTACGGTGGTAGCAAACCACCAACGGACAATCAGAATCCAGTCCCGATCAATTTCCTAACCGTCAATGATGCTACTTTTCGATTCGCTTTCTTGGCGAAGACTGAGGCGCCTCTTACTGAGCTCAAGACACGGTTTTCAGATGCGTTGAAAAATAAAGGCATTGGCGCAAAAACAGCGGTCGGCTACGGGTATTTCCATTTCCGCGATTGCGAGGACCAGACTGCCTCAATCACTAACACGGTTAAGAAGCAACAACAGGCTGAGCAGGAGTAGGTGAAAATTAAAAGCAATGAGAGTCAGTAGTTCCCCATGCTCCCCAACCTCCGCTTCTCCCGCTACCGCTTTACCTACACCGTCGGTACACTGCTGAAGATGCCGGAGGCGACCACGAGCCACTGCTTCTTCCACCTACCCGCTTGATCGATAGAGGTCCTTTTTTCTTGAAAACTCGGTTTCTTTAAGCCGATCCGCGCTTTCTTTCGACATACGCAAAAAAAATGAAAAAAAAGCTTGACACCCCGTTATTTAGAGTTTATAATAGTGGCAGAGATTATGAAAAACCCAAACACGATTTCGCGAAGCAGTCAAATTCAAAGCCTGATCGCCGATAAACCCAGTGATAGCCTAGGTTTACGGCACGTTACGGTGAAAAATCGTGTTTGGATCAGTGTTTATGCGGGTTCACGGCGATTTTCGCCCGAAATTCGGCTGAAAAAATCCGTCGCGAATGCCGTGTTTGGTTTTCGGCATTTCAGCCCGCTCTATGACAGGGTTCGGAGGCGGTGGGGTCACAGAGGTACTTCCCGCTTAGAGGGAATTGAAACTTTTGGTTCATTCGACCTCCTTATTGTCGGTCGTTTGTCACAGAGGTACTTCCCGCTTAGAGGGAATTGAAACTCATCAATGAAGCAGTAAACAGCAACCATATCATAACTGTCACAGAGGTACTTCCCGCTTAGAGGGAATTGAAACTATCATCATGTCCCCCAGCAGATACCTTGCCTCCGTCACAGAGGTACTTCCCGCTTAGAGGGAATTGAAACTAACGCTTGTGAGGCGACTGGTAATATGTCGGTCTCTCGTCACAGAGGTACTTCCCGCTTAGAGGGAATTGAAACTAACGCTTGTGAGGCGACTGGTAATATGTCGGTCTCTCGTCACAGAGGTACTTCCCGCTTAGAGGGAATTGAAACAAAAAATTTCTCCTTTCGAAAGATTTCAGCACACTTGTCACAGAGGTACTTCCCGCTTAGAGGGAATTGAAACGGTATTCTTGACGGTCATCCGCATTGAAGCGCCGCTCGTCACAGAGGTACTTCCCGCTTAGAGGGAATTGAAACTCATCGCCTTCGCCGCGTTCTTGCGCCATTATCTTGTCACAGAGGTACTTCCCGCTTAGAGGGAATTGAAACAAAGAGTGATGCGCTTCCGGCAATTCTTTCCCAGTCGTCACAGAGGTACTTCCCGCTTAGAGGGAATTGAAACGAAGATCGCGCGGAAATGAGAAATGTTACCGATATAGTCACAGAGGTACTTCCCGCTTAGAGGGAATTGAAACTGAATGAACCGGAACTGATCCCGTTGGCAGCGAACGTCACAGAGGTACTTCCCGCTTAGAGGGAATTGAAACTGTCATTGGCTGCACCAATGACTCGCTTGTAGTAAGAGTCACAGAGGTACTTCCCGCTTAGAGGGAATTGAAACTAATCATCGTAGAACGAGTCATCATCATCGGTGGAAGTCACAGAGGTACTTCCCGCTTAGAGGGAATTGAAACCGACATACGGCGACGCATTAAAAATATATGTTAAATCTGTCACAGAGGTACTTCCCGCTTAGAGGGAATTGAAACTTGTCTTCATGTTACTCTCCTTGTAATTTTTATAGAGTCACAGAGGTACTTCCCGCTTAGAGGGAATTGAAACGCGACCGTGAACGGGTTGTCCGCTGGCGCGAATGGAGTCACAGAGGTACTTCCCGCTTAGAGGGAATTGAAACTCAATCGTTTCTTGTGAGGATGACCCTAACCTCTCCGTCACAGAGGTACTTCCCGCTTAGAGGGAATTGAAACGGAATGAGCAAAAGAATGCCCATATACACTATAACGTCACAGAGGTACTTCCCGCTTAGAGGGAATTGAGAAAGACAGTGGCCAGTGCAGAGTGGCCAGTTAGGGGTGAGTCACGCGAGATCAACTAATCACAAACCATTGTCTTTCTAGCGTGATTGGCGCAGATAGTTTGTAGGACGCATGCTTCCTGTCAAGACTAACACGACCCGGATGGCGCCATCAGCGAAATCCGTTCAGTCAATCGGAGGGGTTTCACTGGTCACTGGCAACTGACTACTAGCCACTGTTTTTCCGCCTTCCCGCTTAGAGGGAATTGAGAAAGACAGTGGTCAGTGGCCAGTGCAGAGTGGCCAGTTAGGGGTGAGTCACGCGAGATCAACTAATCACAAACCATTGTCTTTCTAGCGTGATTGGCGCAGATAGTTTGTAGGACGCATGCTTCCTGTCAAGACTAACACGACCCGGATGGCGCCATCAGCGGAATCCGTTCAGTCAATCGGAGGGGTTTCACTGGTCACTGGCAACTGACTACTAGCCACTGTTTTTCCGCCTTCCCGCTTAGAGGGAATTGAAACTCATCACGACCATGGGTACACCTCCTCATGTATATGTGTCACAGAGGTACTTCCCGCTTGGAGGGAATTGAAACAGAACGAGGTAGAGACAGAAATCCACGAGATGCAGTGTCACAAAGGAAACCGCAAATCAACGCCGATATTTCCCGTTTCTCCATGCTCCCCAACCTCCGCTTCTCCCGCTACCGCTTCGCGTACAGCGTCCAAGAGCCCCTGAAGATGCCCGAACACAAGGGCAACGTCTTCCGCGGTCGGCTGGGCTACATCCTGCGTCGCGTCGCCTGCGTGGGCGACGAGGGTGAATGCAAGAATCATTGCGACTATCCGGACCGATGCGTCTACTCCGGATGCTTCGAGACGCCGGTGCCCGACGACAGCCCGCTGCTCCGAGGCAACCCTTTCGCGCCCCATCCCTTCATCCTCGAACCGCCCCGCGCCCGCAAACTGAGATACGAGCCCGGCGACACTTTCGCCTGCACTCTGGTTCTTATCGGCGAGGCGATCGACCTGCTGCCGTGGCTGGTCTACGCCTTCAGCATGATGGGCGAGAAACGGATCGGTCTGCAAGGCGAGCGCGGACGCTGCAAACTGGAAACGGTGGAGAGTCTGCCGGCGCGCCGCAACCTAGCGCGCCGCACCATCTACACCGCGGAAGACGAGATACTGACCGACGCCGGATTCATCGTTGACGCCGAAGAGGCGCTGAAGGATGCCCCGCACGTCACCAGTCCGATGGAACTCGAATTCCTCACGCCGACCAGCGTCAAAGTGCGCGGCGACTGGGTAACGTCGTTATCGTTTGACGACCTGATCCGAAACCTTCTCCGCCGGCTGCGCTTGCTGAGTTTCTTCCACTGCGGCGCGGACTTTGAAGTGGACGCTCCAACGCTGATCAAAGCCGCCGAAGCCGTAAAGCGCAAATCCAATCTTAAGTGGGTAAGGAAAGATCGCTGGTCCTACCGCACGGAGAGCCCCATCCCCATGGGCGGATTCATCGGCAAGGTGAAGTATAAAGGCGACATCGAGCCGTTCCTGCCCTTGATATTCCTCGGCGAATACCTGCACATCGGACACCACACCGCATTCGGATTCGGTCAGTACCGCATCTCGACATAGCCATCCCATAGCCCTCCCCTTCCAATCTTCCGCCCTTCCACGCACTGTAGTTGCCCGATTCATCGGGCGCATGGTGAATGCTCGTGACGCTCAAACTTGGGTATGTGCCATACCTCTCAGGATTGCCAATCGTCTTCGAAATTCGCGCTTGTAAAGATTCCTTACCGCGATTGTCGAGAAAATGGTACAATTTCAGACGACACCGGAATTTTTTGCCACGGGAGGCATTTATGACCGACTTAGCCAATCTTCAGAAACGAATCGCGGATGAACGCGGCAAACGCGGTTTTGTTACGGATCCCGTCAAGCTGGCGGTGCTGTTGACCGAGGAAGTCGGGGAGATTGCTTCGGAACTCAAACGGCTATGGTCGAAAAACTACGACGAATTTCGCGCCGATCAGCTTAAAGAGGAGATCGCCGACGCCTTCGTGATACTCGCGGCATTAGCCGATCAATTTGATATTGACATCGAGGAGGCGGTTGAGGACAAGTTTTTCGGCAAAGACGCCCAGAGAGATTGGAAATCTTCACAAGGTTCGTAGGGAATAACGATCATTATTCACCATTGCGATCAAGTTATACTGCGCGCTGTCAGAAATTGCGTCTGTCGCGCCGTTCAATCCTCAATCTCCCAAATGATTCACGTCTATACTTATGGAAATCGCGCGTCCATTTCTACTTTTACTGCTACTTCTGCTACCCGTCCTTTACTACGGCTATCGCCGCAGCCTCGTCGACCTGACGCGAACGCAGCGGATTGTCAGCTTGATTGTCCGAGTAATCATTATCGTGCTGCTAATCCTGAGCGCCGCTGATCTTCAATACCTGAAGACCGACGACGAACTGGCGGTAATCTTTGTGGCGGACATTTCGGATAGCATTTCGGCGGAAGGCTTGGAAACGTCGACGGACTATATCAACGAAGCTCTGGAATCAAAAGGCGTAGGGCAGCAGGCGAGCGTCATCGGCTTCACCGACAGGTCGGAGATACTCAAAGATTTTCGCGATGAATCCGAAGACGCTCCGAATCTCGCCGAAATCAAGGGGGCTTGGTTGGAGGACGATGAAGATGCGGGCGACGCCACCAACATCGCGCAGGCTATCGAGATGGCGTGGGGTGTTTTTCCCGCGAACGCGAACAAGCGGATTGTTCTCGTCACCGACGGCGTCGAGACGCGGGGAGACGCGATTCACACGGCGCTTCGCGGACGGGACTTCGGCGTGCGGATAGACACGGCGCCCATTTATCCGAGCGATGAGCCGGAAGTTATGCTGGAGCGAATTGACGCCCCCGTGCAGGTCAAACAGGGCGAGCCGTTCAACTTGGAGGTAATTGTTCACAGCAACCATGAGGACATCGCGCAGATCCGTCTTTTCAAGAACAAATTCGAAGTCGCGACGCAGGAGGTTCGCTTGGTCGCGGGCGAAAATCGGGCGCTTTTCACACACACGTCGAAGGAGAGCGGCACGTTAACCTTCGATGCGCTCGCCAGATCGACGAAGGACACCCGATACGACAACAATCGCGCCCTCGGCATTGTCGCGGTTTCCGGTAAACCGAAGGCGCTGTTGATTGACGAGAACGAACCTCAAGCGCGCTATCTGACTCAGGCGCTTGAGGATGCCGACATTCGCGTGAACGTCCGCAACGGTTTTGGCGTTCCCGACGAACTCGCCGACTTGCAAAACTATGATCTTGTCGTGTTCGCCGATGTGCCCGCCAACCGCCTGACCGAGAAGCAGATGGAGCTTATCAGCGCCTACGTGCAAGATCTCGGCGGCGGATTCATGATGCTGGGAAGCGAGAACAGTTTTGGACTTGGCGGCTACTACAAGACGCCGATCGAAACCATTTTGCCCGTCCGTACCGACACGGAGAAGAAAAAGGAAACGCCCTCTCTGGCGATGGTGCTGGTAATCGACAAGTCGGGGAGCATGGGCGGCATCAAGATTGAATTGGCGAAGCAGGCGGCGCGCGGAGCGGTAGAGCTGCTGGGCAGGCGCGACAAGATTGGCGTCGTCGCTTTCGACGGCTCGCCGTTCTGGATTTCCGAGATGCATTCCGCCTCGGACAAGTTGTACATATCCGATCAGATAGGCTCCATCACCGCGAACGGCGGGACGAACCTCTACCCGGCGCTTGAACAGGCGTATCTCGCTCTGACGGAGACAGCCGCCAAGCTAAAGCATGTCATCGTTTTGAGCGATGGCATGTCACAACCCGGTGATTGGTACGGCATAGCGAGTTCCATGCGTGCGGAGCGTATCACGATTTCCACGGTCGGGATCGGCAGCGGCGCCGACATGAATCTGCTGGGCAACCTCGCCAACTGGGGCGGCGGACGCGATTACTTCACGCAAGATCCGTACAACATTCCGCAGATTTTCGCAAAGGAAACGATTACCGCGTCCAAGTCGGCGATCATTGATGAACCGTTCATTCCTCAACTCATCAAACCTACGCAGATCTTGAGCGGAATTGACCTCCAAGTTGCGCCGTTTCTGCTCGGCTACGTCGCCACGCAACCGCGGCCAACGGCTGAAATTTTCCTCGTTTCCGACCGCGGCGATCCGTTGCTGGCAAGTTGGCAGTACGGCTTGGGCAAATCCGTCGCATTCACATCCGACGCCAAAGCGCGTTGGGCTTCCGATTGGTTGGAGTGGCACGGCTACGGCAAGTTTTGGGCACAATTGGTACGCGACACCATGCGCAAAACCACGCTGAGCAATTTTCAGGCAGATATCAAGCAGGAAAAGGGAAACGCAAGCCTGGCAATTGACGCCCTTGGCGAGACCGGAGATTTTCTGAACGAGTTGGAAAGCGAAATCTCGCTCATCGCGCCGGATCTGAAAAAGAAACAACTCGCAGCAGCACAGACCGCGCCGGGGCGGTATGAACTCGATTTCCCGACGAATGATGTCGGCCCATATTTCGTGAACATCATGCAGAAGCGAGGCGGCGAGGTCGTGAATACGCAAGTGACCGGCGCTGTCGTTTCCTATCCGGAGGAATACCTCGTTCACAATGCCGACGAGGCTTGTTTGAAGCGGCTCGCCGCTGTGTCCGGCGGCAGATTCGACCTCCCGCCCGAAGACGCGTTTCGTTCCCCCGAACAGCCGGTTGTTCTTCGGATCCACCTCTGGCGCCCGTTCCTGACAATTGCCCTGATACTGTTGCTCGCGGACATTGCGTTGCGTCGAATCGACCTTCGGCGCGCGGGAAACCGCGAATCATCAAAGTAGTAGGCATACTCCGTATGCCGTAACCCTTCTTCCAAGCAGTAGCTATACTCCGTATGCCGTAATCCTTCTTCCAAGTAGTAGACATACTCCGTATGCCGTAACCTTTCTTCCAAGTAGTAGACATACTCCGTATGCCGTAACCCTTCTTCCAAGCAGTAGCCATACTCCGTACGCCGTGACCATTCTTCCAAGCAGTAGACACACTCCGTATGCCGTACACCCCCTCACACCGTCCTTCCCGTCTTCCACCCTTCCAATCTCCCACCCTTCTTATCGGATCTTTACAATTGTTGCGGGACATGCTATCATTGTACCTATGTTAGGAGCGTCTTGGAGCAACTTTGATTCGCGAATTTAAGCGCAATAGGAGAAAAAATGTTACAAACTGATAATTCATCACAAGCAAGCAACGGTGAAGAAGCGGCGGCGGCATCACTTCGACCGATGGGGTTTTCGGATATCTTGGACTCCATGTTCAGCCTCTACCGAAACCATTTCCGACTGTTTCTGAGTATCTGTAGCGTCTATTTCATCTACGGATTGGTTACTGATGTGCTGATTGGCGTTTCTACGCTGTCCGCCGCCAGCTCCGGTCAATTCGGCACGTTGATGTTGATAGCTGTCGCCCTTGATCTGATTGGCTTTCTGGTCATGGCGATTGTCGTAAGCGCGATCATCTTCGGAAGCGCTCAAACCTTCTTGGGTAAAGAGATTAACGCCGGCGACGCGTTCAAGCAAACGGAACGCCGATTGTGGTCCTACCTCGGAAGCAATTTCCTCTACGGTTTGGTTGTAGGACTATTGATGATAACTTGTCTCGGCATTCCGTTTGCCATCTTTTTCGCGTTTCGTTGGATCTTTTGCAGTCTGGCAGCCGTGTTTGAAGAACAATCCGCGACAAAGGCGCTCAAGCGTAGCGGCGAGTTGGTTAAAGGCGGGTGGTGGCGTGTTTTCGGCATCATGATTGCGATTTTTCTGCTGCTGTTGTTCGTTCAGTTCATAATTCAATTCTCATTAATGTTCGTGCTCGGCTTAACGCAAGCCACGGGTGAAGATGGAAATATAGTGGATCGGTTGCGAGAAGTTTTTTCGCCATCAGCGACTGGAGACGAAGATTTGGCGGATATATGGCGACAGATTCTCTTGCCGCAGTTGACGACTTGGAGAGAACTAATCGCTTACGCAATTCAGACTGCTATCAATCTAGCCATCAACTGTTTGATGCTACCGGTTAGCTGCATCGGTGTCACGCTGGTTTACTTTGACCGCCGCATTCGGAAAGAGGGTTTCGATATTGAGATAATTGCCGCTCGCGAGCTGGATTGACGTATGGCAAAGAGGATACCGAGATCCTCTCGCCGCTTTCTTTACAATCGCAGTGGAGTGTATGCCATTATTGCGCCTGAATCTGTTCGTCTTGGAGCAGCTCTGGACAACCCTCCGAGCGTAGAGGGAGAAACATGTTACAATCTAATAATTCATCACCAGCAAGCGATAGCGAAGACACAGCTGCGCCATCGCTCCGACCGATGAGCTTTACAGATATTCTGGACTCCGTGTTTAGCCTCTATCGCAACCATTTCCGATTGTTCGTGAGTATCTCCGCCGCTTATTTCGCCATCGGATTCGCCGCCAGTTTGCTTGACGGAACTTCGGCGCTTCTGATTTCCACTTCCGAGCATTTGAGCGCGGTATCCGCGCTTGGCGATCTTGTTTCCTGGGTTCCCTCTCTTGTCACAGTTGTTACAATATTGGTTAGGCTTGTCGTCACAGGATCTCTATTCTTCTGTGGCGCCCAAATTTTCCTCGGCGAGCGCATCACCGCGCGTGCGGCGTTCAAGCAAATTAAACGTCGGTTTTGGTCATTCTTTTTTAGCAATCTGCTTTACTGGACAGTGGTGATAGCGTTGGTTGTTCACAGTTTCCTCATGATAGACATCTTGTTCTTCGTTGAAATCTATCTGCCAGAGATCGCGGGATTAGTCATCGGGGTCATCATGATTGTTGCGACGATTTACGTCGGAGTTCGTTGGATTTTCTGTAGTCTGGCGGCTGTGTTTGAAGAAAAATCTGCAATCCAAGCGCTCAAGCGCAGCGGTGAACTGGTCAAAGGCGGCTGGTGGCGCGTCTTTGGAATCGTGTTAGGGATTTTTCTACTTTTGTTCTCCATCCATATCATATTGCCATTTTCTTGGGGACTCATTACAGGGGTAACGGATGGTATGCAAGTTGATGACGATCTGCCGCGACAAGGCGCGCAAGAAGATGAAAATCTACTAGAAATGTTGCTGAGCATGTTCGTGCCGGAATCCCCGGAACTAACGTCTTGGAGCGGCTTTGCCGCATACGCTATTTGGAGTTGTATCAGCCTAGCCATTGAGTGTCTTGTTCTCCCGGTCGGGGTCATCGGTATCACACTCGTTTACTTTGACCGTCGAATCCGGAAAGAGGGTTTCGATATTGAGATGCGCGCGACGAGCGAAGCCGCGTGACAATATTCTGATGATCGTCACCAGACTGCCGCAAAAATGGGGCTATAACGGATGGATTTTCGCAAATACTCTAAAATCGCTATCTGCGCGATACTCTTTCTGACGACTGTCCCCGTCTCGTTCGCGGTCGAGCCGGAGGAGCGGCAATTCAGAGAAGAGGTTGAAGCGAGCCGCGACGAGATGGAGGTTTCCTTTGACGAGTACAAGGACATCTTGAGCAAGCTCCTCGCGCCACCCGAGTATATGGATATTAATCTAACGCACGTTCTGGTCGCGCTGGGTTGCATCTTGCTGATTGCCGCAACCATCTATTTCATTCAACAGATTCGCGGAAATCTGGTTGTCGAGGCGCGAGACGAGGTCGCTGAAACTGCAATGGAGAATGTGACGACAGAGCGGGCGGCGCTCACGCGGTCCGAAAAGGCGGCGGCATCGCAAGACTTTCGGGACGCGCTCCGTTTCCTCTATTTGTCGGCGATTTTCCATCTCCAAGAGCGCGGCATGCTTACCTACGACAAGAGCTTGACCAATCTGGAATATCTTCGTACATTGCGGACGCACGCAGAATTGCAACGCGCGCTGCGCCCGGCGATCCAGGTGTTTGACGATGTTTGGTACGGCTACAAGCCGTGTGACGCCGACACCGTTGCCGATTACCGAGAGATGTTGAAAAAAGTGTATTCAACGAGCGGGTAAATTGCCTTGTGAGAAACTCCGACACTTGCCTTTTATGCATCGTCCTGTTTGCGCTCCTCTTTCTTGAATTATCGTGCGATTTGCCCGATCAGGAAAGCGCGCTTTATCGCGTCATGCAAGCGTTGAAATTCCGCGTGACGAAGATTGAAGCGGCGCAACCCGCCCGGCTAGATCAATTGGACGCGCTGTTTCTGTGGCGGCTGCGTGGAGAATTGAACGAGCGGGAGATTGAGGAGATACATCACTTCGTTGAGGATGGGGGCGCGCTGATCGTCGCGGGTGACCACGAATCACTCGATCCCTTACTGCACGATTACGGATTGGAGATGCGCAAAGCGTCAAACCCGTTGGAGACCTCGCGCCGAATCCCGACAGACCCCATCTTCCCGAACCGTCCGGTGGACGAAATCCACTCCGGAACGGAATACGCTATCCAACCGATAGAGCGTGATGTCGCGCCGCTCTACGGACAAGGGGCGGATTATTCGATCGTAACCTTCCGCGAAGGAGATGGTCGCGCCTATTTTATCTCCTGTCCAAAGATCTTTGCCCGTTACGGTTTGCAAGACGATCGAAATGCGACGTTTCTCTACAACCTGATGACGACGTTGCCCCATCAAGCGCGCGTCGGGCTTGCGGAATCCTACTACTACGCCGCCGACTCGGCGTCTGCGGAAGATCCGTTGATGTATCTGTTATTCGGTACAGCGGGTGGTTTGGGCGTGGTTTATATCGGGGGAATCGTCTTCCTGTTTCTGATTCTTCGCGGCAGGCGGTTCGGCAAGCCGTTAGCGGTGGAGGAAACGCACAGGCGCGTCAGCTCGGAATATGTGCACGCCATGACCGCCCTGTATCAGAAAGGGGATACGCGTCACGCGATTTTGCGGCAGATTCGCGATAAATTTCGATCCGACCTTGCCGCCCGCTGGCACATCAACCCGAATCTGGAGATCGCCAGTTTCGTGGGGGAAATCGCCAGACGGAAACCGATTGATGCCGAGCAACTTCTGAAACTGCTAACGGAGTTGGAATCGCCCGGCGCTGTCTCCGAGGCGCGTCTCCTCTCACTCGCCAAACAAGTTGAAGCCTATTGCGACAGCGCGAAAATTGGACGCGCACGACCAACGCGCCGTTGATAGTTTTTCCGTCGCGAAAGTAGTAGGCACACTCCGTGTGCCGTACACCGCCTTACGACAAATGGTAGGAGCGATATCTATGACAATCAAATCGGAATCTCTATTTCGCATATCCGGTCCAACCGAAGTGGATATCGGTTCCTTTCATAACGACGGCTACATCGTCTATCCCGATGTCCTCACCGATGAAGCGCGGGAAAATCTGATCTCGGAAATCACGGAATACGAACCCGTGCGGCAGTACCTCAATGCATTGGAGCAAAACGATAGGCAACCGGAATCATACTTCATTCGCCCGTGGAACGAACGCCGACCCTATAGCGACCGATTGATTGACGATCCCTTCATAACATCCTTGCTGCGATCCACCATCGGCGGGGATTATCATTTCTGTCACTCGGCGCTGAATATCGCGCCGCGCGGCATCGGCGCCGTTTCGTACCACCAAGATCATCACCATTGGAAGCATGAGAATCCAATCAACCTTGCCGAGCGCGACAAATACTATGTGCAGGTTTTGTACTATCCCAACGGATTCACGATAGGTGACCGTAATCTGAAAGTCATCCCCGGCAGCCACCTCGTCGCGCCGACCGAAGCCGCGACGCAGGAACGGATGCTGGCGGGCGAGTTCGACGCCGAGGCAGGGCGGACGCTCGAAGAAAAACGTCTCTCTCTGCCGCCCGGTAGCATGGTTTATATCAATGCCCGCATCTTTCATGCGGTTGAAGCGAAACCGTCAGATTCTCCGCAACCGCACCGAATTTTCAATATCGACATTTTCAAGGAGGCGGGTCCGCCGCACCGATACACCCAAGAGATTCATCCGGAATGGATGGCGCGCGCCGATGCGAGGCGCAGAAAGCTGTTCACCCGCGAGGCGTACTCAGAGGGGTGTTGGGCTTCATAATGCGCCGAAAGGCTTGCTCCGAGAATCTCATTGTAGGGAATAACGATCGTTATTCCCTACGGCGTTGGTCAAAATCGGAAACATCTAATCCACAAATTACACGCCTCGGATGATTGTATTTGCCCGATTCATCGGGCGTTTTGGAAGTGCGTAATATTCAGGTGCGGAATCCGTAAGAAGGTTATTTTCCAAATAGGAGTTAATCCGTTGAGCGCCCAATCCGCTTACTCCGACAATCTCGTTGTAGGGAATAACGATCGTTATTCCCTACGGCGTTGGTCAAAATCGGAAACATCTAATCCACAAATTACACGCCTCGGATGATTGTAGTTGCCCGATTCATCGGGCGTTTTGGAAGTGCGCAATATTCAGGTGCGGAATCCGTAAGAAGGTTAATTTCCAAGTTTTCAAGAAAAAACTCGGCTTCAGAATAGGAGAACTATGTCCGATTTAATTCAAAACGTTTTTGAAAGAATGAAACAGGAAGCCCGAAAGGTCATCGTCGGGCAGGAGGAGCTGTTTGAACTAGTAGTGGTCGGTTTCCTATCCGGCGGGCATGTGCTGCTCGAAGGCGTGCCCGGCACCGCGAAAACGCTCCTCGCCAAAACGCTGGCAATGGTGGTGTCGGGCGAATTTAGCCGCGTGCAATTCACGCCCGATCTCATGCCATCGGATATCGTCGGCACCAGCGTTTATGATCTGGCGACGCGCCAATTCAACCTCAAGCGGGGACCGGTTTTCACCAACGTGTTGCTGGCGGATGAAATCAACCGCGCCCCGGCAAAGACGCAATCGGCGCTCCTCGAATGCATGGAGGAGCGGCAGGTTAGCATTGACGGCGTCCGTCACGAACTCGCCGCGCCGTTCATGGTATTGGCGACACAGAATCCGGTGGAATACGAGGGCACCTATCCGCTTCCCGAAGCCCAACTGGATCGATTTCTATTCAAGTTGCGCGTTGATTATCCGGGACGAGAGACGGAACAACAGATCCTGATTAACTATCACAACGGCTTCAACGCCTCACAACTCGCCGATGCCGGCGTTGAGGGGGTCATTGATAAGGATTTGCTCCGGCAGTGCCAAGAGGCGATTCGGACGGTCACGGTCGAGGACTCCATTTTCAACTACATCGTGGGCATCGCCGAAGCCTCGCGCAGTTCCGACGACCTCATACTCGGCGGCAGTCCGCGCGCTTCAATCTCGCTGCTGCTGGCGAGCAAATCTTACGCCGCGATGCAGGGGCGAGATTACATTTTGCCGGACGATGTGAAGTGGTTGACCCCGCACGTCTATCGGCATCGGGTGATTCTGAAACCCGAAGCGGAGATTGAGGGGCTATCCGCGGACGACGTGATTGAGAAGTTGCTCGCCGAATTGGAAATCCCGCGTTAGTCCGCGGCTCGGACAAAAGGAAAGGTCGCGCCATGCGATTTAGTAAACGGCTGCTCGGCTTTCTGCTGCCGACAGCGATTCCGATCATGCTGTACTCGGTCTCGCCGAATCTGTTGGTCATTGATGCCGTCTATCTGACCTTGCTATTCGGCGTCTGCCTCGTCGATTACGTGAAAACTCCTTTGTTCACAAGGGTTGAAGTTGCACGCCTCATGAACTCCAAATTCTCGTTAGGCGCCGAAAACGTCGTGACACTGCGAGCGGCTAACCGCTCGCGCCACCGTTTGAGATTGCGGCTGAAGGATGATTTTCCTCCGACGTTCCAATTCGATCACGTGATTCACGAGGGTTATGTGGGGGCTGGGGAAAGTGAAAACGTCATCTATCGACTCACGCCATCGCGCCGCGGGGTTTACCATTTTGGGGACATCCACGTCCAGTGTTGGGGAGTTTTGGGGTTGATTATCCGCCAACGTCGGTTCAAGGCGGGGGCGGAGGTGAAGGTCTATCCCAACCTGCACGCCATTCGACAGTACGAACTGCTGGTCAGACGCGGTCTGCTGGGGCAGCTCGGATTGAAAAATTCGCGTCAGTTTGGCGAAGGCACGGAATTTGAGCGGCTGCGCGATTACGCGCCCGACGATGACATCCGCCGCGTCGACTGGAAGGCGACATCAAGGCGCCAAAAGCCGATTGTCCGCGAGTTCGAGACGGAACGCAGCCAAGACGTGGTGATAATGTTGGACGCCGGCCGATTGATGGCATCGCCGATTCTGAAGGAAGCGCAAGAGCGGGACGACCTGTCCGCGGCGGCGATAAACGCGGGGCAAGCCATGATCAAACTCGATTACGCCATCAACGCGACCCTCATGACAAGCTACGTGTCAACGCTCAAGGGGGACAAGGTGGGCTTAATCGCTTTTTCGGACAGCGTGCACCGATACCTTGACCCCAAGCCGGGCAAGAAGCAGTTCCTCGCCATGCTGGAAGCCACCTACGCCTTGCAGGTTTATCCTGTCGAGCCGGACTTTGAGACCGCCTTCAAATTCTTGGCGTCAAAACAACGCAAACGCGCGCTGATTATCCTTTTCACCGACATCTTGGACAGGGACGCGGCGGAGAGCCTCGCCTATTACGTGACGACGCTCGCCAAACGTCACCTCATCGCCTGCGTGACGTTGACGGACTCCGGCATCATCGCGCTCGCCGCGCAGAAGCCGACGAGTTCCAAAATCGTCTACCAACGCGCCATCGCCGAGAGGTTGTTGCAGGAAAAACAGACGATGTTGGACATTCTGCGGAGTCGAGGCGTCATCACGCTTGACGTCCCCGCCCACCAGTTGACGATGGAGGTGGTGAACAAGTATCTTGAACTTAAGGCGAAGTCGCAGATATAAGGCGCTCATTCGTTTGGGGGATCTCTATCGCACTCATTATCCATTCGCTTGGCCGATAGAGATCCCATCTTGCCCGGCTAGCTTTGCACGGAGACAAGGCTTCTTACTCTGTTCCACGCAAGTTTCTTTTCTTGATCCACGTAATTAATGCACTTGAATTTTTTGAGAAATGGTTTTATGCTATTAGGCGATAAACCGCTGTAAATCTTGCTTATTACTCCAGTTGCAAACTTGAATCAAAGTTGAAGTTATACCAACAAAATTAGGAGGCTTGGAAATGGCATATAGCAACGTACCTATCGGAACATCCAATCCCACATGCTTTGTCATATTGGTGGATCAATCTTTCTCAATGAGCGAAGACTGGGGCTCGGGCGCTACGAAGGCAGCGGCAGCGACGCGTGCCGTAAATCGGGTACTTGAAGGGCTCGTTTTGGCCTGTCGAGCGGGAGACAAAATAAGGGACCGATGTCATGTTTCTGTCATTGGCTACGGCGAGGAGGTAAATTGCGTCGCGGACGGCATGACATCAGAGATCGCCGAATCTCTGATTGGAGTCAATAAAACGAAGAAGCTCATCCCCGATGGTGCAGGCGGCGTGATTGAGGTTGAAGTAGAAATGCCGATCTGGTTGGAACCGCGGGCGGAGAATGGAACACCGATGCATGAAGCATTTGAACGCGCCGCCGAGATTGTTCAACGCTGGTGCGCTACATGGCCAGACGGTTTTCCGCCAAGCGCAATCAACATCACGGATGGCGTCGCCAACGATCCCGCAATGACTGAAGCGGCGGCAAGAAAGATCATGAGTCTGGGCACGACAGATGGAAAGGTTTTGGTCTACAATCTTCACATCGCCGATAGTAAGGAGGAGGTAATTTTGCCAAATAGCGCCTCCCAATTTGTAAACGATACGTATGCGGAGTTTCTTTTCAATATCTCTAGCGAGTTGCCGGAACCCTTGCGTCAAAATGCCATAGCATCAGATATTCCGGCGGAACAGGGCGCGCGATGTTTTGCGTACAATGCCGACGAAGGCTGGATGATTAGACTCCTCAATTTTGGATCCTTGCAGGTTATAAGCGGTGGACAAAATCTCACAGCGCTTCCTGATTGAACGAATGATAAAATTAACGTCAAAATCGTTCATTACCCACAAAAAGGCAGAGAGTCAAGAGGACTGCCAAGACGCGTGGTGCGAGAACAAAAGAGTTGGGCGCTACGCTGTGGCTGATGGCGCCACGCGATCTTTTTTTCCGAAAGAGTGGGCAGAACTCCTCGTAGAACACTTCTGCAAAACATCCGTTCCATACCCGACTATAGACAACTGGGAGACGTGGATGAAGCCCATTCAAGATACATGGCACACGACGGTGACTGACAAGGTAAGAGAGCATCCGAAATTTTTTCTCGTAAACTCACTAAGCTCCATGGAACCCGCTACATCCACATTCATCGGGCTTGAGTTTGATAAAGATCGTGGCAGATGGCGGGCGATGATTACGGGTGATAGTTGCCTCTTTCATATTGGCGCTTGCGGATTTAAGAGCTATGTGATAGCGAAATCGGCGGATTTTACGAGTCGCCCTGAAGTTTTCGCTAGTTATGAGAAGGACAACCACTCCGAGCCAACGTTCGTGAAGGGCGACGCAATGCATGGGGACACCTTTATCTTGGCAACAGACGCCTTGGCGAAATGGATTCTAGAGCATGAGGAAACGGGAATGGCTGACGCGGCTTTCAGCAATCTCAAGCAGATACAGAATGAAACGCAGTTCAACGAATTTATCGCGTGTGCGCGAAGTAATGAGGACATTCGCCTAGTGAATGATGATGTCACTCTCATGCTGATCTCGGTTGAACCGGATCAGCCTGTGAATGGTGAAGAAGCCCAACCTGCAACGGTCGCTACGTCCGGAAATAAACTGAACGCTGAACGATTATCAAGTATTTCGCGACTATTGTTCTGGGTGTTGGTCGCGGGAATGCTTGGATTTTTTGTTGGCGGATTAATCGGCTTAATTCTGCTATTCGTTTTTGTTAAAGACTAGACGTATATAGTATAGACATTAAGAGTCAATCATGCCTTATCCCAGTCTTACCGATTACACAGAAGCGGTACGCGATTATCCTGAAATCAGTATATTGGATTTGAAACTACTGTGCTGCAGGGCTCGGCGGGGGCCCAACAGCCAGGTGGAGTCCTTTCCCGGTGGCTTTTCAATCGTGTTTCCGCTTTCGGATGGACTTGATACCTTTGCTTTACGCTGTTGGATACGTGACATTGAAGACGCTCAATCCCGGTATCAAAAAATATCAGACTATTTAATGCGGGTGGCTTTACCTTACTTTGTCGATTTTGAATATGTATCGGAAGGCATTCTGGTAAATGGAATAAAGTGGCCCATCACGCGAATGGAATGGGCGGAAGGCGACACGCTCCGTCAATTCATTGAGGATAATCTTCATGACGCAAGCCTCCTGCGAACAACCGCGGCGGAATTTCTGAAGATGGTTGAAACGCTGCACGCCCAGCAAATTGCGCATGGTGACCTCCAAGACGGAAACATCCTAATCAAGCGGAATGGCGCCGATGTCGAAATTAAGTTGATAGACTACGACAGTCTGTTTGTTCCTGCGCTGCGAGGCTATCCGGACAGCATTGTCGGGCTTGCCGAATATCAACACCCCCGGAGAATGGTAGGAGGAGGAACTGCGAACGAGAGGTTAGACTATTTTTCTGAACTGGTTATCTATCTCTCCTTAATCGCGCTTGCGGAAAAACCCGATTTATGGGCTCGGTTTGGGCAACGCAGCGAAAAAGGGTTGCTGTTTGTCGCCGAGGATTTCAAGACTCCGACACAATCCCAGGTTTTCCGTGAACTTGAAATGCTTTCGCCCGATGTGAAGTTGTTGACTTCAAAATTGAAGGAGTTCTGTGCCAAGTCGTCGATCGACCAACTGGAACCACTGGAAGCGCTATTGCCAAAAACAGATCCGGTGGCTAAAATGGCTTACGATAATGGTATTTCCTTCCTCCGTGGCAAAAGATACAACGAAGCCGTCGCCAAGTTCGCTGAGGCGTTAGGCATTGACTCGAAATATAAGGAGGCGCACTACGGGCTAAGCCTGGCTTACCTGCAAATGGAAAATTTTAGCGAGGCAGAAAGGGCAGTCAAAGAGGCTTTGAGGATTGACGCGAACTATCAAGATGCACGCAAGCTCTTGGATGTGATAAAACAAAAACGGGGTGCAATTGGATCTAATCCCATAGGTTCGGGATCGCATGCTATCCATAAGGAAACGTCTGATGAACGTCCCCTTCAACGGCATTACATTTATCTCGGCTTGGTGGTTGCATGTGTTATTTGCATGGCATTTGCACTAGTGCTGAATTCTAAAAATAAGACCCTCCGGGACTTGCAGGGCCAACGCACATCGCAGGTTAACGAAAACCAACGGTTAGAAAACGAAAACTCAGGGTTGCTCGAGCAAAATCACAATTTGCAGGGCCAACTCTCCGATAAGGACACGCAACTTACATCGCTGAAAAACGAAAACAAGAAATTGAGGAGCGAAAATGCCAGACTGCTTCGCCGAACTCAAGATTTTTCGAACCAAATTCCACCGGTGGACACGAAACCAGACGTAACGGAATCCGAAATTCAGACGATGGCAAAGGAGAACGAAAGACTCCTCCGACAGAACCAATTATTGCAGGAGCAACTCACGCAACGCGAAACCGATTTAGTCTCGCAGACCGAAAAGAATCAGAAACTGCAAAATGAGAATAAAAAGTTAGTCCGCCAAAATCAAGATTTGCAGCCCCGGCTCAGCGACGAAGAAAGTAAACCGGCGCAAACGGAAATCGGAAACCAAACAGATACGAAGCCCGTCGAAAAGGTGCCTGCCGGGAAAGCGCTTCAGACTCTCTCTGGACACATAGATTGGGTGAGAAGCCTCGCGTTCAGCCCCGATGGGAGAACGCTTGCCAGTGGAAGTGGGGACTACACCATCCGCCTTTGGGATGTTCTCACGAGAAGGCACAAACTCACACTCAGGGAACATAAAAAGCCCATTATCAGTGTTGCGTTCAGTCCGGATGGGCGGACGTTAGCCAGTGGAAGCGCGGACTATACCATCCGCCTGTGGGATGTTGGCACGGGAAGGCACAAACTCACACTTAAAAGGCATACGACGTGGGTCAGCAGCGTCGCCTTTAGTCCAGATGGGCGCATGCTAGCCAGTGGGAGCGGAGACAGGACCATCCGTCTCTGGGATGTTGCCACGGGTATGCACAAACAAAAATTCAGAGGGCATGAATCATGGATTAGTAGCATTGCGTTCAGTCCGGATGGACAGATGCTAGCTAGTGGCAGTGCAGACCATACCATCCGCCTCTGGAATGTTGGTACAGGGAAGCACAAACTCACACTATCCGGGCATAAAGCAAAAGTACTTAGCGTGGTGTATTGCCCAGTTGGAAAGACGCTAGCAAGTGGGAGTGGAGACGGGACCATCCGTTTTTGGGATGCCGACAGCGGGAAGCACAAACGCACACTTATAGGGCATGTAAATTGGGTAAGAAGTGTTATGTTCAGCCCGGATGGGCAGACGCTAGTCAGCGGGGGTGAAGACACGACTATCCGCCTATGGAATGTTGGCACAGGGAAATTCAAACGGAAAATTAGTGGACATTCGGGGCCTGTCGTTAGTGTCACGTTCAGCCCGGATGGTGAGACTATTGCTAGTGGAAGTGTAGACGGCATCCGCTTGTGGACATTTACCCCGTGAACGGGTGTAGTCAGAACTTGGCAATTACCAATTCTCTAAAACTGGACACGATTCTACCGATCCTTCTCCTGTTGAACTTGCATGAGTAACTTAATTATGTTATAATCTATCCATGATTGTAACATTTAGATTTTGAATTCGTATTAACCTATCAAAAAGAAAATCATCATGGATCAGTTAGTTCTTCTGCTACCGCCGGCGGTAATCATTGGTGTAATACTTTTCACCAATAATCTGACTAACAAACGGATAGACGATTTGCGAGACCAGATGAAAAGCGACCACGATAAACTGTATAAACTGGTTCTCGAAACAAACCGAAAACTGGATGAACATATCACCGACTACAGTATTCACAATATGAAAGGGAATTGAAAATCAAAAAGCGCGGCAGGAAAAAACAAGAATCGAGGCGCAGGGTAAATCGTCCCGACAAGCGTAGAATTTCGCCACAAATTACTTATTCCGATATGTTATAATCTATCCATGAAGAACGCCACTGCGAACAGTTCCGCCAAAGTGATAACCGTCAATCGCAAGGCGCGGCACGATTATCATCTGCATGACCGCTACGAAGCCGGAATAGCGTTGCAAGGCACGGAGGTCAAGTCGATACGCGCCGGAAGATTGAATTTGGCGGACAGTTACGCCCGACTCCTTGATGGCGAGTTCTTCCTCGTTGACGCTCATATTGGTCCCTACGAGCAGGGCAATCGCGAGAACCATGAGCCGAAACGCCGGCGCAAGTTGCTGCTGCATCGCCGCGAGATTCGGAAGATTGAAAGCAAGATTCGGTCGGCGGGCATGACGGTTGTGCCGACGAAGGCGTATTTCAGTAACGGCAAGGTAAAACTTGAAATCGCAATCGCGTCCGCCAAACACGCCTACGACAAGCGTGATGTCATTGAGAGAGAGGAGGCGCGGCGCGCTATCCGTTCGCATCTCTGATTAAGAACAATTCGGGGGTGAAAAGGTTTCGACGTGAGTCAATGAGATAAGAGTTGCATGCCGAGGTCTCCGCAGGCCTCGTTAAATAGGCGGAAAAAACTTAACTGCTGACTACGACGAGTTAGCTCTAGCTGCTTAAAGCAGCTACGTCCGGCCAGCTTGCGGCCCGTCGAGTTGGCCGGGCGCCAGACAACGGGCTTTGCGGCTTGTCTGTTCTCAAGGGTCAAGTTGCGAGAAAACACTTGGGATAGCCTGAACGAATCTTGCATAAGGGAGTCGTTGCGGTGAAGCGCCAAAGCTTATGCTAAGCATGTAGTAGCTTTTATTGAACTGCTCTCGGACACGGGTTCGATTCCCGTCACCTCCATCAAGTTTTTGGATTTTGTCCTATCACAAGGTGCGGTTGTCAACTGACACGGTTGGCGATTGCGCCTTTTCTATAGCCACTCTTCAAACTTTTATATTTATTGCCGATTAAGTGGACGCCAACAAACGGCAAGATTCTTATAACATCCATTAACGTGTACTGTAAGACGGTTTCACACCTTAACCCAAGTTGCCGCCTTTGTCTGACAGGAGCATAGAAACCGAGTTTTTCCGACGCGGTAAACAAGATTGACGAGAATCGGAACCTATTCGCCTATAATTCAGCGAACGTGCGCCAAAAACTCGGTTTTTCGGTCATAGGCGGCAACTTATACTGTTTCAATATCTAAGTGTTACAGCCTGCGGGACGATCAAGCGAATGGATAGTGAGTGCGATAGAAATCCTCAATGAATTGCACTACTACAAACCAACGGCACTTGTAGCTCATTGATTAGGAATTGGTATCACGTTATCTCATAGCGAGGAGGGACCCAAGATGCAAACTCTGGACAGAGCAAAATTGATTGTAAGAGCCCAAGTCAATGATTTATTGACAAAGTTGGAGGATGGGCGGAAAACTCGGCAACTGGCGCTTGAAGAGGTGCGCGACAATATCGGAGAGATTAAGTCGCTCATCGTTGACGCCGTTACCAACCTCAAACTGATTGAGCGCCAGATTGAAGAAACCAATGCCGAATCGGAGCAGTGGGAGCAGAGGGCAGAATATGCCTTGCGGAAATCCCAAGAAGATCTGGCTCGGCGCGCCCTTGCCCGCAGGAATGAGTCGGTGCAAAAGGCGGAACGTTATCGCGAGCAACTTACGGCGCAGCAGGATACTATCGACACGCTTAAGTCAGGTCTCGGATCATTGGAAACCAATTTGGCAGAAATGCGTTTCGACGCGGCGCGTTTGGATGTGCAAGAGCAGTTGTCCCGCCAATCCGCGCTTGGAGCGACCGCCGCAAGTCATCGCCTCATTGGCGACAGCGCGTTTGACGCTTATGATCGCATGGTTGAGAAAGCGCGCGATCTGGAAGCGTATGCCGAAGCGTTGGACGAGCTGACGCAAGGCGACAAGCTGGAGCGGGAGTTCGATGAGCTGGAACGCGCGAATCGGGTCGATACGGATTTGGCGGCGCTGAAGTCTAAAATCTCGGCTGGCGAGTAAGTCGAGAATAGGTTGGGCTGGAAGCTTGGAAGGTGGGAAGATTGGTTTTCACTGGATTCGGCTATATTTTACGTGGAATCAAACATTGACAACCAAGCGGGATGTTTAATTTTTTGATTCGCGTTGTCCAATCCAACCTGAATGAGACTCTAAAATCGGGTGGCTTTCCCTTGGGCGCGAAGGCATGTTGTTGACATCATACCAGATTTTTGTTGAAATTCCCTCTCAGTCGCGTTACAATCTATAGCAGGCTCGGATTACGAATCTGCAAACCAGACCGTAGGAGCGATTTCCAATCGCTCCGAGCCGCGTAACAAGTTGTGGCAAGTTCAGATTACGAATAGGGTAGCGATAAAATTTTACGCGGCAACTCGTCCGTTTGAGAGTTCGGTCGAGCCCGATTCTATAAGGGAATTACGGCTCATGTCGTAGAAGGCGCAAAGGGACTTTGAGAAACCGAGTTTTCAAGAAAAAACTCGGTTTCACCCTCGTATGCTTGACATGAGCGAGAACAACAAGGAGAGTAACCATGGTTGAAGTCGACGTGGCATTCATTTCTTTTGACCAGCAGTTGGAAACTCCAATAGTCGCGCTGAAGGATAAGAATGCGGAAGCCAAACGGATGTTGCTTGTTTGGATCGGCGCGCCGGAAGCCCTCGCCATTCGGGCAAAACTCAAGGGCGAAGATACCCCGCGCCCGATGACACACGATCTAATGAAGAATCTCATCGAAAAAATTGGGGGAAATGTAGTTTCCGTCTGCGTGCATTCCGTCGAAGATCAGACCTACTTTGGCGAAGTCACACTACATGCCGATGGACAGACAACTAAAGTCGACGCTCGTCCGAGCGACGCCATCGCGCTCGCGTTGCGCTTCGATGCCCCAATCTACGTTACCGAAGAGGTCATTGAACATCATGGACTCTCCGAGGGCGATTTGAAAGAGGCGCAACAGCAGCAGACAAAGAGCGTTTTGGAAAACTTGGATGATGAGACGTTAGGCGAATATACGGTCTGATCGCCAAATTCGAGAGAGTGACCACCAATGCCAATCTTTGAAAAAATCAGTCGAATTCTCAAATCAAATATCAACGATCTGCTAGATCGGGTTGAGGACCCGGAAAAGGTCCTGAATCAGTTGCTTGAGGATATGCGCCATGAGCTCAAGGAGGCGAAGGTGCAGGTGGTTGCCGCGATTCGCGATGGGAATAGGCTTGAAGCCCAACACAAGCAGCATCTGAAAAACGCCGAAAGTTGGGAAAAGCGGGCAATCGTATTTATTGAGAACGGCGACGATCTTCGCGCGAAAGAAGCATTGCGTCGAAAGAAATCCGCCAGCGAATTGGCTGACAATTACCGTGAACAGCTCGAAGCCCAGCGGGCAAGCATTGCAGTTCTCAAAGAGGGCTTGGCTACGCTACAGGAAAAGATTCAGGAAGCCGAGCATAAACGCGCCATCCTGATTGCCCGCGCCAAGCGAGCGGATGCCGAAAAAAACGTCCAGGCATCCGTGGCGGGGCTTACGGGTTCAAGTGCGGCGGATGCTTTTGACCGGATCGAGAATCGCGTGGCTGAAACCGAGGCGTACGCCGAGGCTTATCGCGAATTGGAGAATCTTGATGCCAATGATTCCGCGTTTGAGCTAAATCCGCACGACGACATTGACGATGAACTCGCCATGTTGAAAGCCAAGCTGAAAAAGTGAAGGTTGCTCCGGTAGGCTGCGACAGAAACCGAGTTTTTTCCTCAAAACTCGGTTTCTTCCCGGAATCAATGTAGCTTTACAGCATCGGTATAAAGACTTACGCGCTTCTGTAGGGAACAACGATCGTTGTTCCCCATTGGGATCAAGTTAAGACAATTCTCGCATTATTTGACTAGTTTCCCGTTGTAAACCCTCAAGCCAGTAGGGCAAACACAAGGCTGCGGTTCCCTGATTGTGTAAGTCTTTTAGCCCCAGAGGGGCGACAGGTTTGTAGAAACGTGAAGGCACCACACTCCAAAGCCCCAGCGGGGCGACAGGTGAAAAATTGTCTTAAGCGCTTGCCGCGAGAAAACCACGCGACTCGCCCGAAAACGCTTAACTTGATCTATGGAACAACGATCGTTGTTCCCTACTCAAGACGGGCAACTAAAGACTGACAATCATGTTAATCCCATAAACCACAGTTCAGACAACCTTAACCGCCGACACCCGACACTTACCAGGTACATTTTAGCGAATGAACCACTTAACTACCCATGAACAAAAATGACATTGACGTACCCGTATCGGACGAACTGGCGCTCAACTTTCACCTCATGCACCCGGGGGGCGATAGCGCGCCCGGTGATCCCAACGCCGCGTTTTATCTGGATGGCGCTTATCACCTGCACTATATCCTGAGACAGACGTGGCGGGGAGAACGCTCATTCTGCTTTGTCCATGTCACCAGCGCCGATATGCTGAACTGGACGTGGCAAACGACGAAACTCCAGCCGTCTTTCACGGGTCACGGCATGTATAGCGGCACCGGCTTCGTCACGAAAGATGGGCAACCTGCTGCAATCTACCACGGTCAAGCCTCCCGGCGAAATCACATCGCCCTTGCCAAAGACAGAAGCCTATCGGCGTGGGAAAAGCCGTTCCCGGTCGAACCGAAGACAGCCGATGGAGCCGATGCGGACATGCATCACTGGGATCCCGATTGCTTCCTCATCGGCGACACCTACTACGCCATCTCCGGCGGGAAGCGTCAACCTCTCAGCAAGTCTCAAGATTTGCGGAATTGGAGCTATGTTGGTGATTTTCTGAAGCGCGAGTTGCCGGATGCGGCGATCGGCGAGGACATCTCTTGCCCCAATTTCTTTCGACTCGGAGACAAGTGGATGTTGCTGTGTATCAGCCACCCCTTCGGTTGCCGCTACTACCTCGGCGACTGGGATGCGGAGAACGAGCAGTTCGTTCCCGAAACACACGGACGAATGAACTGGCGGCGTCCGGAGCAATCCATCTACGAAACGGAATACCGCGACTTCTTTGCCCCGGAAAGCGTGCTGACGCCGGATGGACGCCGCGTCATGTGGGCTTGGCTTGTCACCCTCAACGAAGAAATTTCCCAAAGGACTATTCAGTCTCTACCGCGTGAACTGAGTTTGGCGGCGGACAATAGTCTCCGTATCCGTCCGCTGCGTGAACTTGAATCGCTTCGCTACGACCTGACTACCCTCAAAGATTTTACGGTGACGCCGCCGGAACGTTCGCATAGCGGCGCTGCCACGGCGCGGATCGCCAATCTTGAGGGGGACGCTTTTGAGTTGAGAATCACGATCGACAGGGAGCAGGCGTACCGCAAGCGTTTCGGTTTCCGGCTATTCGCCGATGACGATCAGGAAGGGTTGCCCATCGTAATTCATCCGGAGACGAGGACGCTGCGCATCGGAACGACCGAGGCGCCGTTCGCGGTGGCTGATCTGCCCGAAGGCGAAGATGTTGAATTGCGGATCTTTATCGACAAATACCTTGTTGAGGTCTTTGCCAATGATCGCCAAGCAGTCGTGGGCGCCCATAGGGACTATCGGGCTGCCAACGGTCTGGTCGCCTACACCTACGGCGATCCGACGACGATTCGGCAGATTGAAATTTGGAAGTTGAAGCCCGCCAACCACGGGTTTTTCGAGGCGCGAGAAAGTCGCATCTGGGCGCCGGACACCGAGTAAAGCCAAAACGGCAGTGATTGGTGGTCAGTGGCTAGTGGTTAGTAAGATGGTTTTGTTCAATTCGATCTAAGCGGGCGTTAATCTCTCTAATATCCTCCTTGGTTTCCAACGATATAATTACGTTCCAACCTAACCCGGCAAGCAATACGATTGTTTGAATGAGTAACAACAAACGGATGTCCATTGTAAACCTCCCACAGAGATCAAGTTAAGCGTTTTAGGACGCAAGTCACGCGGTTTTCTCTCGGTAAGCGCTTAACACAGTTTTCCACTTGTTACCCCTCTGGGGCTTTGGAATTTGGTGTATCCACGTTTCTACAAACCTGCCGCCCCTCTGGGGCTAAAAGACAACGCTTTTCAAAACCGGTCCGAGCGGAAAAATGGATGTTACTTGCGGAAAGAATTATTCCGTCAAGGATAATGGAGGGATTCCAATCTACCCAATCTTCCTGTCTTCCAACCTTCCCTCGTCCTACTCCGCCGAGTCGCTCTCTTCCATTTCCTCCGCTGTTTCTTCGGTGACGGGAGTGTCGTCTTTCAGGTCTTCCGACTTCTTCAGGAGTTCGTTTATTTTGTACGTGAAGAGCATGAAGACCGGTTCTTTGTCTTCGCGCTTGGCGTAGCGCTTGCCGCTCTCCTCTTTCCCGATAAGAAGACGTCGAGTCGAACCGTCATTCAACTTCGCGAGAACCGAGGATTTGGGGTCGTCGAGCTCATACTCCGACAAATCCTTCGCCTCCGCGAACTCGTCCGTATCCAGGTCGCTCAAGCTATCCAGCAGCGCATCCAGTTCCGCCTGCAAGGCGGCAATTGTCTCCGGCGCCGTCATCTGCCATTTGCCATCGGCATCCATCTCAAGCGCTATCTCTTCCTCCTCCGATTTAATAGAGAGGTGAGTAACATCGCCTTTGTTGAAACTGAAAATTGTGCGGTCCTTCCAGGTGCGAGTCCCCTTGTCGAAGGTCGCTTTGAGATTCCCTTTGCCTACGTACACATCGTTGGACTCCGCGGCGCGGACGTAGCTGCTCAAGTAGCCCGGCGTGGTTTTGCCAAGAAAGAGGTGTGCAAGCACGTCCCCACCGGCGTCTAGCAGTTTCGCCTCGGCGCCGGAGCTGTCCACCTCGAATTGCGCCTGTTTCTCCGGGTTGCTGGACACCAAACCGGTTGTTTTAAGTTCGGCGACCTTGTCCAGAACGTCAGCTACGCCCTCCGTATCGGCGGGATAATTCTCCATCGACGCCACCAGCCACGCATCGTTTTCCTTGACGAGCGTCGTCGTTTCGCCGGACGCGGTAATCTCAATCTTGGCGACGCTTTCCTTGTCGTAACCGGGGAACATCGGCGCGGCGGCTTCCATCTTTTTTGTATACTCGCTTTTGGAGAACGGGTTCTCGACAAGCCCGACAATCGCCACCAAAACGACAAGAACGCCCAGTAAAATTAGAAGTTGTTTAATTTTCATTTTTCAATTTAGACGGTTGCGTACGTTTCAACCAACCGCTTTGCCCTCCTTCGCAAGTAGTATCGAAGTAGCCCGAACGCTATCACAATCAGTGGAATGCCGAATACACAGATAAACCGAATGAAGTTTTTTTCACTCTCCGAGACCTCCCTCAACGGCCGATCCGTGACAGCGCGCGATCTGATGCTGATTAGATCTTCCCCGAGCGTCAGCCAATCCACGGCATTCAAGAAAAAGAGTGGGCCGCCCGGGCGCCCCTGCTCCAAAAATTTCGAGTTCCCCACCACAACAATCTGCGTCGGTTCGCTCTCTGTTTTCGTCTCTCGATCTTCCGAGACCGATTTCGGCGTTTCATCGGAATCGGATTCACCAACTTCGGGGGAGGGAATCTCCTTGCCGGCGTAGAAACTCTTGAAAACACCCGACAATGCCGCCGCTACCGTGTAGGCGTTGGATGTGGATCCCGACGGATTGAACTGGTTGGTCGGGGCGCCGGGATCGAGATTGTAAGGGCTCTGGGTTGTCCAAGCAAATTTACTCGTTTTCGCCAACGCGGTTACCTGAATAGCGTCACCCTCTACGGGCAACAGTTCAAGCGAGCTCGCCCACGGGAGGACCAACTTTTCGAGTTCGCTTGTGATGATGTGTTCATTGGATAACCCCTCGGTACTTTCCCCGGCTCCGTATCCGTACCGATTGAGCACCGCTATGAAATACATATACTGTTGGATTGTAATCCCTCGTCCCGTGCGAAATTGTGTCATCTCGCTTGATCGGTCGAGCACGAGGTTATTTCCGAGTTTAACGCCGTAGTGTTCAAGGAGATCGTTCAATCCGGTTGACAACGGTGTGGCTTGCAACCCAAACTCTTGTGTGCGAATGGAATCGATCAGGAATATCGCTCGTCCGCCGCGCATGATGTGTTGATCGATTTCGTATTTTTCGCGCTCCGTCAATACGCTTTTGGGGCCCGCGATGACCAGCGTCGAAACACTTTGGTCGATTGCCTCCCCGCCTTCGATTGTGACCTTCCTGACATTGTATTGACCGTTTTGGTTCTTATCGAGTTGCTCGCGCAGCCCCGCAAAGTTTTGGTCGTCAATGTCGAACTCTTCGTGCCCAGACAAAAACCCGACGGTTTTTTCCTCCTTGGCGGTCACTTTGAGAATGGCGGAGGTCAGATCGTATTCAAGCGTAGCCGTGTCTGTCACCCTGGGGAGCGCCTCCTCTTTGCCGCCGTAAGACACCGCGACGCTCATGTAGACGTTCGCCACCTCGGCTTTGTCCTTTTGTACGACGTTTACCTGCAATTCGTGTATTCCCCTGAATCGCAGTTCCTGTTTTTCGCCTTCGTCGAAACCGGCGGGATCTATGAAGTTGATTTGCAACTGATTCGAGAAGGCTCGGTACTCGTCAAGCACGTCGCGAATTTTGCGGCGTATTTCCGCCACTTGCGCCGGCTCCCGCGAGTAGTAGGCGTTTATCGTCACTACGTCGTCCATGCGTTTCAGGACGTTTTTTGTCGAATCGGAAATGGTGTAGCGTTTGTCCTCGGTAAGGTCCGCACGAACGAATCGGCGGTATGAAAGAAAGTTCACCACCGCGAGAATCAGAAGAATGACCAGCGCAAAAGCCAGGGCATTACTGCCGTGTATCCATGTTTTCTTTGCCATAATCTACCCCACTTTCTGCATTTGAACTCTTAATGTACTTAGATAGAGGAAGAAACCGATTAACGAGAAATAGTAGATGATATCCCGAGAATCAATTACGCCTCGGAGGAGGCTGCTGAAATGCGTGCCCAATCCGAGATAGCTGAATAGCGAAGCCAACCACGGGCTGCTTATGTTGAACAACACGATGTCCTCGCCGATGATGAGAAGGACGAAACACAACCCGATGCCCACGATGAAACTGATGATCTGATTCTCGGTCAATGTGGAGGCGAATAGCCCGATTGCAAGGTAAGCCGCTCCCATCAGCAGCAAGCCGATGTATCCGCCGACGATGGGGCCTCCGTCGGGGTCTCCGAGCGAGGCTACCGAGATCGGGAGCGACAGAGACAATAGAATGGTGACGCCCAACAAGGCGAAACTCGCCAGATATTTCCCGAGCACGACCTCGAAATCCTTTATCGGCAAGGTCATCAGTATTTCGACCGTGCCGAGTTTGCGCTCCTCCGCCCAGAGTTTCATCGTGACCGCGGGGACGAAAAAGAGGTACAACCAAGGCATGACGGTAAAGAAGCCGCGCATGTTCGCTTGGCTAATGATGAAAAAGCCCCGAAAGAAGAACCATGCGCTCAACGCCAGGAAGAACGTAATGAAAATATACGCGATTGGCGAGTTGAAGTAACTCCTGAATTCTTTTTTGAAAATTGCCGCAATGTTGTTCATAATACGTTATGCCGCTACCTCCTTGTTACCGGATTCACCCGTCAGTTCTCGGAACACGTCCTCCAAGCTGACGGATTCTTGGCGCAACTCCGTCAAACTCCAACCGTTCTGAACCACAAATCGGAATAGTTCCTCGGCGGCGTTTTTTCCCTTGTCGGCGGCGATCCGATAACTTAACAATCCGTTAACCGTATCCACGCGATCGAATTCATTCACAAAATTGAGGTCCTGAAGTTTGGATTCAATCTCGTCCGCAGGTCCGCGGATGGTGATGTCCACCACCTCGCCTCCTTTGGCTCGATCCGCCAGACTCTCCGGGGTGCCGTTGGCGACGATCTTGCCATTGTTGATAATCAGGATTCGACTGCACGTCGCCGACACTTCGGGCAGAATGTGCGTGCTGAAGATAATCATCTTTTCTTTGCCGATTTCCTTGATGAGATTGCGAATCTCGATAATCTGGTTGGGATCCAAGCCGGAGGTCGGTTCGTCCATGATAAGGATGGGCGGATCGTGAATGAGGCTTTGCGCCAAGCCTAACCGTTGGCGATATCCCTTCGAGAGTTCGCCAACGTCTTTCTGAATGACGCTCTCAAGGCCGCAGATATCTATGACCTCTTTCGTGCGTTGCTGCCGCTGGCTTTTGGGAATATCGCGCACCTGCGCGATGAACTTGAGATAGTCTATCACGCCCATGTCCGTATATAGCGGGGCGCTTTCGGGCAAGTAACCGATTCGCTTTCGGACTTCGACGGATTGGTCGAACACATCGTATCCGTCGACCGTGGCGTTCCCCTCATCCGCCGAAAGATAGCAGGTTAGGACGCGCATGGTTGTGGTCTTGCCGGCGCCGTTCGGTCCGAGAAAACCCAACACCTCTCCCGCTTGGGCGCTGAAAGAAACATTGTCCACGGCAACCGTCGGACCATAGCGTTTCGTAAGGTTTTTGACTTCAATCATGTCGATTGACTCCTACACGATTTTCAACTAACTAAATGGAGTTTTGATGTAATATCTGTTTCGTTTATGTTGAATAACGATTCGTTGGGGTAACAATGCAAGCCGATAGCCCAACAACCTAAAATGGTATCATCTGATCAAAAATGGCGTCAAGTTAAAATAACGATTTTTCTTGACTTTTGGATTACGGTTGCTGTACGATTATAGCGTGGATATTGCGATTATGCAAAAATAAGCGGGTGTAAGAGGCGAAGTTGCGAAATAGATACCGAAGGCACAACTGGAAGAGGGACTGCCGCAGCCTATAGTTTGAGAATTTACGCGTAATTTTTGAAAATCGAATTTGAGACCGTTAGGGGTGCTTTTGAGCCAATTCAAGAGCTGAGAACACACCCTTTGAACCTGACCTGGGTTATACCAGCGTAGGAAGACACGTTGACGAAATAAAGCCCTTTGTACCTCGCGTTATCGGGTTTTCATTTTGTGAAGCCGCTTTCCTTAGCTGGGAGGCGGCTTTTTTTTGTGCGGATTCGGGATTTATGCCGCAAATGGCGGTCGCGATTGGGAGGCAGCCTTTGGTGTATCGGTGCGGTTGGAAACCGCCCCTACGGAGGAGGGGGCGTTTGGAGTGTCAGTCTTTAGGTTCTGTTGAGATTTGCGTGAAGTGTGTGTCCAATCGTAGGGGCGAGGTCCCCTCGCCCCATGTATCGGGAAACGTAACGCATGGATTGGGGACGCATGGATGGGGAACCCAACCCCTACGAAGGATTGTGCGTCTGTGTAGTCCTCTTGATTGTCGCGTTGTGATGAAATGTCAACGGAACCTAGATGTCCGTGTGAGTGGATTATACTGCGCGCTGTCAGAAATTGCGTCTTTTGTAGGAGCGATCTCCAGGTCGCGACCGGTGCGTTCCCCGTAGGATCAAACGAGTGGATAGCGAGTGCGATAGAGATCCCATCTCCCGATCGCGACCTGCATTCCCCGTAGGATCAAGCGAACGGATAGTGAGTGCGATAGAAATCTTCGCGGTTTCCAACCGCACCTACCACCAGACGCTTGAAAATACGCAGTTTTCAGCAGCGCGGAGTATAAACCAATTATTTGATGTCACTTTATATTCAGAGAAGAAACCGAGTTTTGAGGAAAAAACTCGGTTTCGGATGAACCACGTAGTTAGGAGGTTAACACCATGAGCGCTAAGGAAGCAATCGAAAACGGGAACGGATTTTTCCCGAATAGCGAAAAGGTATACGTTCGCGGGACGACTCACAAAGATATGCGTGTGCCGTTCCGTGAAATCTCGCTTCGTCCCACCCATCTGACCGACGGCATGACGGAGACGAATGAACCTATCCGCGTCTATGACACCAGCGGCGCCTGGGGCGATGATTCGCATGACTGCGACGTGCGATCGGGGTTGGCTCCGCTGCGCGGGGAGTGGATTCACGCTCGCGGGGATGTCGAGGAGTACAAGGGGCGCGAGGTTAAGCCTCAAGACAACGGCTATCTGACGAAGGGGCACGCGCAGTACGCCAGCACCCGCGAGAAAGCCAAGGGCGGGTTGGAGTATTTTCCGGGGCTAAAGCGAAAACCGCTTCGCGCCAAAGCCGGCGGCAATGTGACACAGATGCATTACGCCAAACGCGGCATCGTCACGCCGGAGATGGAATTCATCGCTATCCGTGAAAACCTCGGTCGGCAGCGCGCATTCGAGGCGGTTGACGGCGATTATCGGACGCGAAACGCATTGAACCACCAACACCCCGGCGAATCGTTCGGCGCTCCGCTGCCGGATTACATCACGCCGGAATTCGTGCGCGCCGAGGTCGCGCGAGGTCGCGCCATAATTCCCGCCAACATCAACCATCCCGAAACCGAGCCGATGATTATCGGCAGGAATTTCCTCGTGAAAATCAACGCCAATATCGGCAACTCGGCGGTGGCATCGTCGATTGAGGAAGAGGTCGAAAAAATGCGGTGGGCGACCAAGTGGGGAACGGACACGGTCATGGATTTGTCAACGGGCAAGAATATCCATGAAACCCGCGAATGGATTCTGCGCAATTCGCCGGTTCCCATCGGCACGGTGCCAATCTATCAGGCGCTTGAAAAGGTCGGCGGCAAGGCGGAGGAGTTGACGTGGGACGTGTATCGGGACACCCTGATTGAGCAGGCGGAACAAGGGGTTGATTATTTCACGATTCACGCCGGCGTGCGCTTGCCCTACATTCCGCTGACCGCGAACCGATCGTGCGGAATCGTGTCGCGCGGCGGAAGCATCATGGCGAAGTGGTGCCTGTCGCATCATCGGGAGAGTTTTCTCTACACCCATTTCAACGAAATCTGCGAGATTATGAAGACGTACGATGTCTCCTTCTCGCTCGGGGACGGCTTGCGCCCGGGCGCTATCGCCGACGCCAACGACGAAGCGCAATTCGCCGAACTGGAGACGTTGGGCGAGCTCACGCAGATCGCCTGGGAACACGATTGCCAAGTCATGATTGAGGGGCCGGGTCATATTCCGATGCACCTGATTAAGGAGAATATGGATCTCCAACTGAAACACTGCGACGAGGCGCCGTTCTACACGCTGGGTCCTTTGACAACCGACATCGCCCCGGGTTACGACCACATCACGAGCGGGATTGGCGCCGCCATGATCGGTTGGTTCGGGTGCGCCATGCTGTGCTATGTCACGCCGAAGGAGCATCTCGGCTTGCCGAATCGGGATGACGTCAAAGAGGGGGTCATCGCCTACAAAATCGCGGCGCACGCCGCGGACCTCGCCAAGGGGCATCCCGGCGCGCAGGAGCGGGACAATGTGCTTTCAAAGGCGCGTTTCGAGTTCCGATGGGAGGATCAGTTCAACCTGAGTCTTGATCCCGACACGGCGCGCGAGTACCACGATGAAACCCTGCCGAGCGACTCCGCGAAAACGGTGCATTTTTGCTCGATGTGCGGTCCTCACTTCTGCTCGATGAAAATTACGGAGGATGTGCGCAAATACGCTCAAGAGAAGGGCATGAGCGAGGAGCAAGCGCTTACTGCGGGCATGGCGGAAAAAAGCGCCGAATTTAACCAGTTGGGGGCGGAGGTTTATCAGCCCGCGTCCGAAAAGCAGGAAGCGGCGGATTGAGCGTCAAAGACCGGAAAGATGGAAGGGGGGCATAGAAACCGAGTTTTTTCTGATGAGAATCCGTGAGATTAACGACCATCAGACCAAATCGCGTATGATTATAGCGAACGTGTGCCAAAAACTCGGTTTCTTTGTTGCTATACTGCGCGCTGTCAGAAATTGCGTCTTTTGTAGGATCAAGCGAGTGAATAGCGAGTGCGATAGAGATCCCCGCGATCTCCAGGTCGCGACTTGCTGGTGCTGCGTAAGTTTTCTAAGTTTGATGGTGGGCAGTGCCCACCCTACGGGAACGTATGCGAGGTTCAAAACAACGTGTCGTCATCATCGGCGGCGGGATAATCGGGCTCGGGATCGGCTGGCAGCTTGCGAAATCGGGATGCTCGGTCACAATCTGCGAGCGTGACCGCGCCGGGCGGGCGGCGTCGTGGGCGGCGGCGGGAATGCTCGCGCCTGTCGCGGAGGTCCACTTTGAGGAGCGGGAGCTGCTTGAACTCGGCAGCGCCAGTCTGCGGCTGTACCCGGGGTGGGTGCGGGAACTGGAAGCTGACAGTCAGATGCGCGTAGGATACCGCCGAGAGGGGACGCTCATCGTCGGGGTTGATCGGGATGACGCCGGGTTGCTCCAGCACTTTTACGATTCCCAACGGCTTTTGGGGCTCAAGGCGGAGTGGCTCGGCGGCGCCGAAGCGCGCGAGATTGAACCGCTTCTGTCCCCGCAAATTAGCGCCGCCATCTCTTGCCCCGATGACCATCAGGTTGACAATCGTTTGATGGTGGAGGCGCTGATTGACGCGTTTCGGAAAGCGGGCGGAGCGTTATGCGAAAACGCGCCTGTCCAAAGGATTGACGCGCAAAACGGAAAGGCGACCGGCGTCTGGACAAACGATGGGTTGCACGAAGCCGATGTGATCGTTCTCGCGGCTGGCTGCTGGTCCGCCGACATTGAAGGCTTGCCTGATCCGATTGCCCTGCCTGTTCGTCCTGTCAAGGGGCAAATGCTGGCGTTGCGGATGGAATCGGGCATCACGCCGCAAAAGGTCATCCGCACGCCGCGCGCCAAATACAACACGAACGCCTATCTTGTACCCAAAGCCGACGGCAGGCTCATTGTGGGGGCTACCAGCGAAGAGATGGGATTCGATACGCAACTCACCGCGGGCGGGCTGTTCGAGCTTCTCCGAAGCGCTTGGGAAGCGGTGCCGGGGGTTTACGACCTTCCGGTTTTGGAGACGTGGGCGGGTCTTCGTCCCGGCTGTCGAGACAACGCCCCAATCCTCGGCAGGACTTGTGTTGATAACCTGATAATGGCTACCGGTCACTACCGAAACGGCATCCTGCTCACGCCGGTCACGGCGCGTGAGATTTCTGCGCTGATTTTGACGGGACAACCATCGGAAATCATCGCGCCGTTCGGGCTGTCAAGGTTCCGCCAATCCATCACCGGGGCTATCTGAAGGAATCAGCCGATGGACATACGAATCAACGGCGAAATCAAAACTGTTCGGCAGGGCTTGACGGTGAAGCAACTGCTGCTGGATATGCAAATTGACCCGTCGCAGCCGGGTATTGCCGTGGCGCTCAACCTTGAGGTGATTCCCAGAAAACGCTGGCGGGAGTTGGAGATTCCGCCTACCAGCGAGATTGAAATCATCCATGCGGTGCAAGGGGGTTAGCTCGCCATGTCCGTATATATCCAATGAGGTCGCGGCACGACGCGATAAGAATGAATTCAAGCTTCCCGCACAATCACGCCGCAATTCCCCTTCCCGATAACGATAATCCCTTTCTCTTGTCATGTTGGTCGGATACTGCCGGGCATGTTTCCGTGTTCCCCGTCGCTATCCTCTCGCGCGCCTCAACTTGCACTATCGATACGAATTCAAAATCTATACTTTGCACTGCCGAGAATTGCGTGTTTTCAAGCATCTGGTCCGTAGGATCAAGCGAATGAATAATGAGTGCGATAGAGATCCGCTGGGTTTCCAACCGCACCTGCCGTGAATGCACGTCGCGACCTGGAGATCGCTCCTACAAAAGACGCAGTTTCTAACAGCATGGAGTATAAATGTTACAATCAATCGGAGGCGCTCAATGAATTGAGCAACTACAGGCGCCCGATGAATCTGGCAACTACAAACTGGCGGTTTTTGTAACTTATGGATTTGGAATTAGTATGAGGAGTGGACATTGAGCCTTAAACGCAACATCATCATAGCGCTTTCCTCGCTATTCGCGGTTTTTCTATTCGGCGTCGTCGGTTACACAATCATTGAACGAGATAACTCGGCCGAGGGTTGGACCCTGTTCGATGCCATTTACATGACAGTCATCACCTTGACCACGGTCGGATACGAAGATGAGAACATGTCTGACAATGGCAAGGTTTTCACAGTATTTTTGTTGATTGGCGGTTTCGGCGTATGCGCCTATAGCATTAGCGCGACAACCGCCTTTATTATCGAAGGGCAACTACACGAAATTTTTCGGAGAAGAAAGATGGACAAACGGATTTACAAGTTGTCAAATCACTACATTATCTGCGGTTTGGGCGACACAGGTGTCCACGCGCTTGATGAGTTAATCCAAGCGAATGTAGATTTTGTCGCCATTGAGCGTGATGAATCCCGAATCAATTACTTGCTGGAGACGCGAGATTTCCTCTATGTCGCCGGTGACGCCACAGATGATGAAATACTCATTCGTGCCGGCGTTGAGCGAGCGCTTGGATTAATTTCCAGTCTATCCACGGATCAGGATAATCTATTCACTGTGTTGTCGGCGAAGCAGCTGAATCCGGATCTGCGCGTCGTATCTAAAGCGGTAGAGGACAATTCTCCTCCCAAGTTGTTGAAGGCGGGCGCTACCGATGTCGTGTTGGCCGATCAGATTGGCGGCGCGCGATTGGCATCGCGGGTAATGCGACCCGATGCGGTGGATTTCTTGGATGTCATGATGAAAGATCAGCAAACCACGCGATTCACGCAATCGGTTATCCGCAGCGGATCGCCGTTAATCGGAATGCCGGTTAACGAAGCGGACATCGCGAATCGAAAGGGATTGGTTACGCTTGCAGTGAGAAGTCAGAGAAACGGTTTTTTCTATAGCCCGTCGTCAGATCTGAAATTGGGATTGGGTGATGCGCTCATCGTCATTGCCGAGGAGGAGCAGTTGCAGAAACTCAACGAACTTACCGGGGACATTTAGAAACTGGAAGGGTGGGAGCAATTGAACGCGGCAACTGCTGTTTCTGTGCACGGATTATGGTGATTGCCATGATTGGGGCTACTCGCTGATGAAGAGGTGGGACGCAGATTGGCGCGGATTGTCTGAATCACGGATTTGCACAGATTACACGGATTAGGATTCCCAAGTGAAATTTTTATTCAGAATTAGCGGACACTTTTCTGCCACGAAAGAAACCGAGTTTTCAAGAAAAAACTCGGTTTCAAGGGATAGACGCAGATGTATCGCACTTACCAGATGGCGAGGATTATTGAGGTCGCAAGCCTAATCCATCGCCAGCCCCGCCAATGGACGCGCACTCGCCTTGCCAACAAACTGGGGGTGAACAAAGCAACCATACACCGTGACATCAACTTGTTGCGCAAGATGGGGATTCAGATCGCGGCGAACGGGAAACAGGGCTACGAGATGCATTCCGATTTCTTTCTGCCGGCGCTGAATCTCAAATTCGAGGAAGCGCTGGCTCTAATCACCGCGGCAGGCGTTTACAAAGCGCATGAGGGGCGGCAAACCAAAAGCGCGCTGGACGACGCCATTAGGAAAATCGCGACCGGTTTGCCCCGCGGCATGCAACGGGCGCTGAAACAGATTGTCCCTCAAATTGATATTCCGGATTCTCGGGTGAGCCAACTTGATGATGTAAAGGCGCACCGAGAGACGCTTTACGACGCGATTCGGGAAAAACGCCAAGTCACGATGGCGTATGAGTCCTTCAGCCGCGGCAAACGCACTCGGCATCGCTTCGCGCCCTACGCCGTACTGTTTCGCAAACACGCTTGGTACGTCATCGGATACTCCGAAACGAGAGGACGAGTTCTCACCTTCCGCATCAACCGCATCCACTATCTCTCCATCTCGCACACCCCCTACACCATCCCCGAAGATTTCTCAGTCCAAAAATACCTCGAAAAAAGTTGGGATGTCATGCTCGGCGCGGAGACACGCGTTGTAATCAAATTCTCGCCGCGCATCGCGCCGTTGATCCGCGAGGTGCGTTGGCACTCAACGCAAAAACTGCACACCATGCCTGACGGTTGGCTTCGGTTTGAGGTCACGGTCGCCGGGACGCGCGAGATCGGCTGGTGGGTACTGACGTGGGGCGATGAGGCGGAGGTCCTGGAGCCGAAAGAAGTGCGCGAGCGCGTGGCGGAGATGGCGGCGCGGATGGTGGAGGTGTATCGGAACGGTTAGGGGATGGGTTTGCGAGCGGAACGGGGCGCGAAAAAATGGTTGCGCAATGAGGATGAGGGTGATATTATAATATGGGCTTGGGTTGAGCGTAAACCTAGCGAGCCTGTCCTTGACCCCTTGGCAAATCCATTGACGCGCCATTATGCGGATAAGAATCTCAAGTGTGAGATTGAAACATAGTTGGGGTCATACGGTGAGTTCATACGCGCCGTACCTTGCATGAAGAAGAATCTCAAGTGTGAGATTAAAACGCCGTCGCGGTCCATCGCCGCCTTCTAGCCGTTAAGGGGAATAGAGGAGTGTGACCGGGGGATGGGTTTATGGCAAGGAGCGAATTGCATGAGTATGCAGCAGGAACTCTTTAACGAATCGATGAACGCGGTCTTGGCGCCAGGCTCGTCAAGTCCGCCGCCAGATTTCGGCGCGCTGCGTTGCGCAGATTTCTTTTGCGGAATAGGCGGCTTCCATGTAGCCGCGCGGAATCTTGGATTGAGCGTCGTGTTCGCATGTGACATAGACGAACAGGCGCGTCAAGCGTACCATGCGAACTACGGGTTGTGGCCCGCGGGCGACATCACCCCCATTTTGCCAGACGAAGCGCCTGATTTCGATTTGCTGTTTGCGGGGTTTCCCTGCCAGCCATTTTCTATCATCGGGCAAAGGCGCGGATTCAACGACCCGAGGGGAACGCTGTTCTTCCAAATGTTGAGGTTTATCCGCGCCAAGCGTCCGGCGGGCATCGTGTTGGAAAATGTCAAACAGCTCTCCACAATCAGCAAAGGACAAGTACTGAAACGCATTCTTGACGAGATTTCAGGGATGGGTTACGCAGTGGATTTCAAAGTCTTGAACGCCTTGCACTTCGGCTTGCCGCAAAAGCGCGAACGCACCATCATTGTTGCCTCACAATACCCATTTCAGTCATTCCCATGGCCTTCGCGCGCTGCCAAGATGACGCCTTTGAGCGAGATATTGGAGAAAAACCCAGACGCCAAGCACTATGTGTCGGAACGGATACGCATGAAGCGGCATGTGGCGCATACCGCATCCGTATCGCCTTCGATATGGCATGAGAACAAGGGCGGGAACGTATCAAGCCATGAATGGTCTTGCGCGCTGCGAGCGGGCGCGTCTTACAACTACCTGTTAGTCGATGGCGAGCGTCGTCTCACGCCGCGCGAGCAGTTGAGATTACAGGGTTTTCCCGACGATTGGAAGATTGTCTGCAACGACGCCGAAACGCGCAAGCAGACGGGCAACGCGGTTCCGGTTCCGATGGTGCAGGCAGTAATTGAGCAGATGGTGAAAATCATTGAACAATCCGAGATTGCGAGGGAATCGCAAGCGTCGTAGCGGACCGTATCCGTTAGGGGAAATTCCCGATAACGCGGTCGTTGAGATTGGCAAGCATGTGGTGCATCGCTTGGCAGTCGGCATGGGAGACATTACAGGCGACGACTTCGGAACCATATTCGCCAACAGCATTGGCGGCAAGCATCGAAGCCGCCCGTTGGGAATCGCGGATGTCGAATCCAACGGGTGCGCCTGGTCTGTCAAGACAGTGAAGGCTAGCCAACCTTTTAATTCGCGGCGAGTTCGCCTCATATCGGGACGCAACTCGCCGGACTACTCGCTCGGCATCAAAAATCCGCATGCCGATCTACAAGCTACTGGACGAGCGGCGCTGTCAATATGGAACGCTCGCGTCAATGAAGCCCTTGACGAGTTTGACGAGTTGCGAATCGCCGTGTTAATCCGCAATATAGACGCGCGCGAGTTCGCGCTGTTCGAGGAAGAGGCGCAGATACTCGTGCCGGACAACTATGAGTGGGCGTATAACAAGAGCCGCAACTTGGAAGGGAAAGAGAAACTCACTGGAGCGCACAGATTCACGTGGCAATTTCACGGCGGGCAGTTCACCATCATTCGAGACGTCCCAGCGGCGGCGCGACAGTTCGCCATAACCCCGGATGTGCCAACTGTCGAGTTAGCCGAAATCTTGACGCACGTAAAGTTCCGGGAAGATTGGATTGACATCGTTCTATGACAGATACCGTGTCTCCCGAAGTCCGGAGCCGTATAATGGCGCGGGTCACGTCAACCGACACGAAGCCCGAAATGACGGTGAGGCGACTGCTGCATGGATTGGGCTATCGCTATCGACTGCATCGCGCCGACTTGCCGGGACGACCCGATTTGACGTTTCCGTCCAGACGCAAGGTCGTGTTCGTGAACGGTTGTTTTTGGCATAATCATGAAAACTGTCCCAAAGTGCGAATTCCAGTCTCCAACCGAGATTATTGGCTGGCGAAATTGGAACGAAATAGAGCGAGGGATGAACGCAACCTTGCCTTGTTGGAAGCCGGCGGTTGGGAGGTGGCGGTTGTCTGGGAATGCCAGTTGAAGGATTTAGAGACGGTAGCCGAGCGGATGATTGATTTCCTTGAATGATGGCTTGCTAGTCAAATCCGCGGTTCACAAATTTAAATCCGTTCATCCTCTCCCTAAAGAGTGGATGCGCCTTCGGGCAGTCCAATGATGCCCCAAATCAAGGAAAAGAAAATCAAGCGTGAGATCTCGCCAAGTTCAAGTCGCGCGCGTTGCCTCGTTCGTTTTTGTTTGACATTTCCCCAGTTATGGATTATAATATAGATACGATGGTCGGTTGGCTGTCGTTTTTTTGACGCCATTTTGATTTGGCGTGATAGTAGGGGTAATAAAAACACAAGTGAGGAGTTAAAATGAATCCGATTCGGGAAATTGTGGATTATCAGGAAAAATACATGTGTATGAAATCTACCGTTGATAATCGACACGATAAAGTTTGTCGTAAGATAATTCGGTTAAACTTTGAAGATGCCCATCTCGCCGAATACTCTATGAAATTAGACTCAAGGATTGACACCTGCAAACAGTTGTTGGGAGAATCTGAGCGATGTTTGGAAGCGGGAAGCAACCGCCAACTCAAAATTGACTTGAGAAAATTCAGGGGAGAAAAATCCAAAGTTGACGCCCAACGTATTGAGGTCCTACATGAGATAGAAAGTTTAGAAATTGAGGCAGACAATCTCTTAAATCAGTCGCTTAAGTGGCAGAATAGAATTGTGCCAACGCGCATTGGATGGTGAGGACATTCCAATCTGGGCAGAGATTCAACGAATTGAAAACGAGGAGTCTGAAGAGCGGCGTCAGGGCAAATCCGGTTCTTGGTAAATTGGGGAATAGAGAAATCGATAGCAGTCTTGAAGAAAAACCAAGAAATAAAAAAGCAGGGCCTACATCCGGCACCAAGAGCGGGTTCGGTCCTGCAAACATAATTATAACACTCCGCCGCAGACGTGTCAAAAAAATCCGATAGACTTGTTGTGATGGGTCGTCGTTTTTTTTGGCACTTTTTTTCTACCAGTTGCAGGTTTGTGCGACTGATCGTGTGTTATCATATACTTGGTTCTTCCAAATATTGCAACAGTTGAAGGAGGATTGCGAATATTCATGGATTTACATCATAGAGAGAAGATGTTAGCCGCTCACTATGCGGCGACAAACCTAAATGACTCCGCAGAGGATTTTAAGGCATTCGTACATCAGATGGACCAAGAGGGTAAATATCAACAACTCAAAGGGTGGTGGGATGACATGGATGCAATGCACGCGCTACGACGTGCAAATCACCTAATTCGGTATGCCGATAGAAAAAACCACCATGAAATTCCGGAGTTGCCAAGAGTTGAAGGGAAAATAATTACCCTCAAATCACAACCTATAGGCGGAATTTACGAGTATCAGCGGATTGTCCTGCCACAGGAAATGCAGATCAAGATCGCTTATGATAGCTTGATTGAACGATTCGTGAAATTCCTACAGCAGGAAAAATGCGCGATTTGTCTTTCAGAGAACGCCTTCACACTCTCACTATTTGTTCCACATTTTGATTTCATAATTGAGCAGGAGTGGAAAAGATTCGTCAAGCAGTTCGCGTATTCGGAGAAAGAGTTGTACAAATCGTTCACTTTGCTTGTCAACAGCCTAAAATTGACAGACCGCGGTTTCGGATATGTCCGTTTTCCACCTGCGACAAAAGGGATGGCGTATTGGCTTGCCGCGTTTTACATAGCAACACTCCGTGAACGGGTTTTGCGAAACGCCGACAATTACAAAAAGGCAAACACAGCGTTAGTTAAAGCGCAAGAAAATGTGAAAAAAAATCAAGATCGATTGAGCGCAGGTGCGTTGTCAGATAAAAGACGAGCGAACATCAAGGTAAAACTTGATGGCGAGAAAAGAAACCTAAACGAGGCGAAGGAAAGCCGCAGAGTTGCTTTACAAGTAAACCAAACCGAGTTAAATCATATTCTGTCCGAATTGCGAAACCAAACCGACCCGGCCGGTTTTGATTATGTCAAGAGGCTCTCGCGCCAGTTCAATCGCACAGGTGCAATGCAATTTTCTTACGGAACTGTAAAACTCAAGTCGCAGGGAGGAAAGAGTAGCATTGAGGACACAATCGTTGAAATCTTGAATGAACCGATTGCATTGCCTAGTTGTCCCTTTGTGCCGCTTGATGCAATCCCAGAGATAATTGTACGAAATGCAGGTGACAACGCGAAAAACCTTTGTTATAGTTGCGGGAGGGCGCTCGCGGAAAAAGAGCGTCATCAACAAGCCAATCGTTTCGTTCTGGGGGACCCGTCCCAACGGCTACAATCCGGCGGAAGTCAAGCCCAACCGCCAGTTTGCGGAGAATGCCTTACAGTTGCCTTTGCCTGTCCTGTCAAATTGACAAGCGGCGCGATTATTGTGCAACTGGCGCCGCGCAACGCAGCCAATCAAGAATTTTCTATTGAAAACCAGTTGCGAATGTTGACACTCGGAGAGCTGAATCTAGTGGCAGGGCGGTATCTATTGATTAACTGTCGGGAGTTCGTAGGCAGCGGTAACAGCCGTACATTAGTATCTGAGAAGATTGGACAGGTGCAGTATGCGCTTTGGCGGGTCGCTTGTACGTTTCCTGCCGCAGCGTTGCGTACAATGGAGTTTAAACTTTTCGCAGGTGGGGTGAAAATTCCACTCAATAAACGTCACTTTGTGTGGTTAAGCCTATTAAACGAGATTTTCTCCCCGAACCTTGTTGTCGATCAACGGGACAATATCCCGCTCTGCCAAGCAATCCGACTTATCCAGAAAGACGAGGTGATCTCTGCAATCTATAAACTCGTAACTGCAGAGTTCAAAGAGGCTAAACAACTCAGGGATTGGTCATACAGTGAAAAACGGAGTCTTGAGGAGCTCCGTGACAAACACTATAACTTACTCAAAGAGTCCTCAAAAGGAGATAAACTGATGTCGAAACAGGCAGAATTCTACCGTCATGTCGCTGCTCTCACTGGGTTAACTTATGCTTATTGTGATTCTATCCGTAGGCAACTCTTCCATGATAGTAAGATCTCTGATAAGGAGGTACAAATTGAAGTCAAAAAGTTAATTGAAGATGTTGCAAACCCTACTGGCTTTACCTATAGGGCTGCTAAGGAATTCTCTGATAAGAAATATCCTGATACAAGCGCGAAAATGGTCCGTAAAGATGACAACTACTTCTGTTACGATCAAGCAAAGCGGTTGTTGAAAGATGTTCTTGAGTTGGATATATCCAACCGTAAAAGTCATGGTAAAAACGGACAAGAATCGCTGAAGATTTACTATGACGACATCCTTAACGCCTATGCTAAGTTGTCCGAAGGGTACGATAAGACAGAGTGGAGGAAATTGGCTACTCAACTCAAACAGAACCTTTATGCTAAATTCCCATTTCTATTTACCAGCAAGGAGAACAACCAAAATGGCAATTAACGTGAAAAGTGGACTTGAAAACTATTCTGACGAACCACGCTTCCACTTTGACATTTACGCAATTCTTGAAGGTGGACAAGAACTCTATTTCGGGCACGAGACGCAGGTGAACGTTAACATAGTCGAAACGGTCACTATCCCGTTGCCCAATAACAGTAACGAAACCAATGGTGATGATGGGCTTGAAAAATGTTATCTCTCCCCGACAAAACGCCGTGGTGTCGAACGCCGCACCTTGATTTGGGCACCAACCGGAAATGGGTTGTTAGGAGATTCCTTGAACTGTGGCATTCCGCACACCTGCAGCCAAGTCAAGTGTCCAATCTGTCGCGTTTTTGGTGGGCTTATCACAAGTGCAATTGAGATTGAGGGTGAAAAAGAAAAACGCCCTGCAACAACACTCATTGGACGCCTTACCCATAGTGGCGGAGTCGCTGTTCAGGAATTAGGTCCTGAAGAAAAACAGCGAGCGATGCACCCTTCAATGCTAACAAAGGATCCCGGAAAAGAACCGACGCCGACACCATTCAAACGAGAATACAATCAACCCGGTCTTCTTTATCCGGTCTATAATCACTGTCTAAGCATGACGGAAACTGAGTTTTCTGCTGTCGCTTACGCATTTATGGGGGCGTTGGTACGCTTGGGAGCTGGCAATCCCAAGGGGGTTAAGATTCATGATGCCCCACTTACGAAACTAGATGAGGATGAACCGTGGCTTGTCGTTGACCGTTATTTAGCCCCGCATGGCAAACGGCCGGTGGTTTCACCTGCGCTTACAGATGTTGATTTGGCGAAAGATCAGTTTAAGAAAGCTGTTTTTTCCATCGCTGGGATCGAACAGAAACCCAAAAGTGAATTGGCGCACGAACAAGGGAATTTCCACCGATACGTGGGAAATGCCGCTATCGCGAAAATGTCGGAGTATCTAGTGAGTTTTGAAGCGGAGGTACTAAACAATGTGGATGCTGGAACTGGAAATTAAACCAACCTCAGGATTGACATTTCGACGCCTACCCTCTTCAATCTTGCACATCGGCACTTATCCCTTTCTACCGCCGACAACGATGTCCGGTTTCTTGCGCCGCTTGAAGTTGTTAGAGGCCGGGCATTTCCCCGAAACGGCGGTCAAGAATCCTGATTACTATGCACTGCCGCCGCAACTCTGTCCACTTGGAGCATATCCGCGAAATGGACATTTTGCAGTACACACGACAAAACGGCAAGGTATTAGGGCTTTCACTCATAATGCGTTCTCACGTCTTGTACGCTATAGTAATTCCAAAGAGGTGTATCAACTTCACACTTGGGAGTATTTGATTGCTGAGGATTTAGTCGGCTATGTGGTTTCGGAAAATGCGGAACTGCTTAGTGAATTGTGCAGTGTCGAGAATTTCGGTTGCAAGATTGGAAAAGAGGGTTATGCGTTTGTCCAGTCAATTAGCGAACCTATTGAACTCAACATGGAGCGAGTTTGCGGTAAACCGTCAACCCTGTTACCGGGGCAAGCATTAGTTGGTGTGCCGTGCGAGGCATTTCCACTCTATAGGTACAAATGGAAAGAGGGCGCGTCGGAAAATACCGCATTGGAATTGTTGCAACCGAGTCAGGTTAGCGGATTTGTGCCGTTCATTGCAGGCTATACCGATGGTGAAATAGAGCTCGACTACTACACAGATGGCAAGAATCATCTGCCAAAATTGTTTGTTGATGAGTTAATGGAAGGGATGGAAGATGGCTGAAAAAACTGAAACGGTTGACATTGGTCGCGTTTTCTTTCAACCGACGGTCGGTCCCGAGTTAAAAAAGGTTACCGTGTTGAAACTGGAAAGCCATGTCCAGAATGTCGTCCAATTGGTCAAGCAGTTTTGCCCTAAGCACTTCAAAAAAGATTGCACCGATACTCGCGACTGGTTGATATGCGCGGCGAAAAAACATGACGATGCAAAACCGGATACTTTTCGCGTGACCTATCGGAGTTGGAAGGGTATAGGAAGGAAATCTCTAGGTTATTCATTCGCCGGACACCGCTTTCGAGTCTCCGACGACAATCGCTATGTTGAATTACTCATTCGACTCCACCACGAATTCTCGGTGGAAGGTATTGCAAAAGCTGTAGCGGAACTAAAAACAGAACATGATGCGGAATACGCTAAATTTGCTGATAACTTTCCAATAGATTTGTACACGTTGGAGATGTGCGATCAGATTGAGGCGGAAGTCGAAACATACGCATTCACAGGCGACGCGCAACCTCGTGTGTTCATGGAATTCCACTCCCAAATGAGAGAGGATGGGAGAATAGAAATCGATCCATTTGATCCGTTTGTTGCCGACTCAGACATTGTTTTGCCGATGAAATATTACGAATGGGAAATTGACGCCAAAGAACGCAAGAATATCACAGCCGATTTGACGATGGGAGATCCATCACGACAATTACAGAATTTAAAAGAAATGCTGGAAAATGCCTCAAAATATGCCGAATGCGAACACAAGGAGATGGTTCTATGTCAAGCATCTTAGATAGCTATCAAAAACTGGGGGCAAAATTCAAGCCAAATCCGATGCAGGAAGAACTCTTTAGCCTTCTCGCCCCCGCAAAAGCAAACCCCGCGCTTTTGCTCAAATCTCCCACGGGAAGCGGAAAAACAGAGGCGGTGCTCGTTCCAAGCCTTACCGAACAACGTCGCCTTTTTCTTATCTTTCCTTCGCGGAGCCTTGTCGAAGACCAGATTGGGCGGTGTGAGAAGTACCTTAGCAAGTTGTCGGAAGAGTCATCAAAACCGTATTCGCTTGTGATTGACACAGGCGGACAATCGTCTCGCATTGTTTTTGCCAACGGCAAGCGACAACCGGATGGCAGTCGCCATCTTTATGACGGGAATGTGATTATCACTACGTTTGATAAATTTCTTTACCGATTCTTCGGATTCGGCGAGAAGAACAAGTCCTACATTTTCCCATTTCGCATCCATCACAGCTATAAGCGAAACCTGTTTTGCTTTGACGAATCACATTCTTATGACAAGGTGGCATTCACCAATTTTGTAAGGTTGATTAAGTCGTTTTACAAGGTAAACCTTGATTTGGTAGTTATGACGGCAACTATGCCACAGGAGTATCAGAAGGAACTCAGTTTTCTTGATGTTGTTGATTACACAACCGCCGATAGATTGCGTTCACTGCAAGATTTCCGACCGACACCACATCCAGGAACACAGTTTGAATACAGAGAAACTAACATTCGAGACGTTTCTAATGAAATCTGCGATTATGTATCAAGGAATCATCAATGGGGCACGCGGACAATTGTCACGATTGAAACTATTGAGGACGTTGTACCCGTCTACCAATTCTTTCAGGAAAGGGAAACCGACGAAAACATCCTGCTCTATCACGGGCGACTCAGCGACAAACAACGGAAGGAGGTTTATAGGAAACTCAAGGAAATTGAGGACAATTGCGGCGGTTACCTTCTGCTTACGACCAGCGCGATTGAGGTCGGGTGTGATCTTGACGCACATCTGTTGGTCACGGAACTGTGTAATCCGGACCAACTCATCCAGCGCGCCGGGAGATGCAACCGTAAAGGCCAAATCCAAGATGCGAAAATCGTCGTAGTCGGACGCGCAATTCGCTCTTTCCTTCGCACGATATCGGAAGAAGCTCAAACCGATTATATTGAAACTTTACAAGCCCAAAGCGGCGGCAGTTTTGAGAGAGACGACATCCTAAAATTTATTCAGCGGGAACCACACCACGATTACCGATCGGAAGCGCTGTTTGACATGCTATACGAGTACGTCTACGAAGCCCGTCTGGAGAACAAACCACTTCACGACAAGGGACTTGTGATTACGCGGAGTTTTGAACCCTCAATCACCCTTACAACCAAGATCCCCGATTCACCGGAACGCCCTGCTGAAAATGCTGTCAGCGTGCCTCTCCGAAGTTGTATCGCGAGTACAACAGGCGGAGAGGCGGTTAACCCGGATTTTGAGGTTTATCAACGGTATTTTGATGATTATCGCGAGGAATTCAAGTTTGCCCCGCTCAACTATGGTGGCAGCGTCTATTTTAAAGAACTCCTTGTTGAGGTGCCTGATTCTGACTATTGTGAAGAGTTAGGCTATGATAAACCGCCCAAAGTTTTTGAATACGCGTATATTAGTGGGTACAGGCAAAATTTTGTCTATAACACAACCGATGAAAACGGCGATTCTCAAACAATCTGGTTACACTACCTACAAGACATGGAGACACCTACGCCGGAGGACGACGCGAATCGTGACCAACCGGAAGCGACTGATAACGCACCGGTTCAACTTGTTGATTCGCCTCCCAAAGTCGGTGAACAGTTGACCCTATTAAATTTTGATTAAGGAGACCATCCCCCATGCCAATAAGCGCCGTCATCCACCTCATCCCCCCAGAAGACGTCACGCTCCGCCCGACGATGGGGCACCATGCGCACGCCGCGTTTCTATCCCTGTTGCGAGCGGGGAATCCGGCGAAGGCGGCGGAGGTTCACGCCGCCGCCAAACAGAAGCCGTTCACCGTGTCGCCGCTAATCGGAAAGGGGGAGCGACGCGGGAATCTCCTGCGTATCCGCGCCGGCACGGAATGCTGGCTGCGTTACACGTTCCTAGACGATGAACTTTTTATGCAGTTCGGCAACGCCTTTTTGACGCAGAGCCAGCCGTCCATCCGCCTCGGCGAGGCGACGTTCCAACTCAGCCGCATGGTCGCATCCGCAAGCGAGAAGGAGGAATGGAGCGGGTCGCATACGTATGAGGATCTGATCGAATCCGCCGAACTCGATCCCTGGTGTCATGTGGAGTTCCTCTCTCCGACCGCGTTTCGCAGACTCACGCCGCGAGGCAGCGAAACGCGGAATGACCCGGACATCGACCTGCCGCGTTTCTACCAGAGTTGGGTCAACAAGTGGAACGCTTTCGCGCCGATGCGGATTGACAAACAGCGAGTGTCCGATTTGGTCAATCATCACGCATGCCTTATGTCGCTCCAGTCGGATAGCAAAATGCTGGACTTCGGGAGACACAAAGAGGCGGGTTTTGTCGGTCGTTGTTCGTACACATTCTTTCCGGGGCGCCGACCCCGAAACAACGAGGAAAGAGAGTCTCTGCGTTTGGTAAATATTCTTACGGATTTTGCGTTTTACTGCGGCACCGGCTACAAGACGACGATGGGAATGGGGCAGACGCGGCGGCGAAAGGCAGTGGCTAGTGGTGAGTGAGGAGTGGATTGATTCGTTGCGTGGAAGCCGATTTGATGACGAGAAGAATAAGATTTACGCATTTCTGTAGGGAACAACGATCGTTGTTCCCTACGGTCTTATTGATGGGGCCTCTGCTGTAGTTGCCCGATTTATCGGGCGTGGAGCATCCGACTGCGTAGGTCCAATAGAAACCGAGTTTTGAGGAAAAAACTCGGTTTCGAGGGGTTTGAACAATGTCTGAAAACTACATACCGCTATCGCAGATAAACACCTATGTGTTCTGCCCGCGCCGGTTTTACTACGAATCGGTTGAGGGGCATCAGGTAGTCAATGATCATGTCGAGGAGGGCAAGATTAAGCACGCCCGCGTCGATACCGAGATGAAGGACCGCAACGAACGCGGCGCTCAAGTGTCGCGCCGCCAGTATCTCGCGTCCGAGACTCTCGGCGTCTCCGGTTTCCTGGATCTGATCGAGGAGAAAAAGGGGGTAACCTATCCCGTCGAATACAAAAAGGCGGGGACAGGCGACTGGCTCAACGACAAAGTGCAACTCTGTCTGCAAGGAATGCTGCTGGAGGAGAGCGCCGGGGTTGCCGTGCCGCACGGCTACATCTATTACATCGGATCGAAACGCCGCCGAAAAGTGGTGTTTGACGATGAATTGCGCCAGACGAGTCGCGACTTCGTTGCCCGCGCCGATTCGCTGTTGCAGACGCGAAAAATCCCCGAACCCGTCCACGACAACCGCTGCAACGGTTGCAGCGTGCGTAAAATATGTCTGCCGGACGAAGTCGCCTATCTCCACGAGTTGGATGACCGCCCCAAGCGAATCAAGCCCGTGCTCGGCATTGACAACGTTCTCTATGTCGATGAACAGGGCTGCGCGCTGAAAAAGACGGGGGAACGCCTGCTCGTCGTCAAAGAGGGTGAAACTATCCGCGACATTCCGCTGATTCACCTCGGGCAGGTGGTTCTCTGCGGGAACATCAGCGTGACGACGCCGGTGATGCAGACGTTGCTGAACGAAGGGATTCCCGTTGTTTACCAGTCCGCTTACGGTCGCTATCAGGGAACGTTGACTCCGCAGGTCTCTCGAAACTCGCTGCTGCGGGTTGCCCAACATCGGATCGCGGATGACTCGGAGAGGTGCCTCGCGCTCGCCAAAGCGTTTGTGCACGGCAAGCTCACGAATATGCGGATGATGCTCCAGCGCCGAAAATGGCGAAGCGAGACAAACAGGGACGAGGACAGCCATGCCGAGCCTGAAACCGAGCAAATTCAAACGGGCGACAAAACCGAGTTTTTTCCTCAAAACTCGGTTTTTATACATGCCGAGCCTGAAACCGAGCAGATTGAAACGGGCAACCGGTATCCCGACATCATGTCGAGCATTGACGGACTGGCGACGATGCGGGGAAAAATTCCCAAGGCGGGCGGGCTGCCCGAATTGCTGGGGATTGAAGGCAACGCCTCCGCCGCCTATTTCCAGTCGTTTGAGGCGATGCTCAAGCCGGCAATGGGCTTCAACTTTGAACGCCGAAGCCGCCGTCCGCCGGCTGATCCGACAAACGCGCTGCTCAGTTTCGCCTATTCGCTGCTCACCGCGGATCTCATCTCCGCCATACAACTTGTCGGTCTCGATCCTTATGTCGGGTTCTTCCATCAACAGAATTACGGTCGTCCATGCCTCGCGCTGGATCTCATGGAGGAGTTCCGTCCGATTGTCGCCGATTCGGTCGTCATTACCCTCATCAACAAACGCCAAATCAAACCGGACGATTTCACCGAGTCTCATGGCGGCTGGTTTCTGAAAGACGCCGCGCGAAAGCGGTTCTACGGCGCTTACGAGGGGCGAAAGAATGAGACGATTACGCATCCCGTCTTCAAGTACAAAATTGATTTTCGCCGCGCGATTGAGTTGCAGGTGCGACTGCTCGCCAAGTGTCTGATGGGAGAGATTGAAACCTACACCCCGCTCACGGTTCGATAGCACGGTAGGAGGGATCTCCCGATCCCGACATGGTAGTAGGCATACTCCGTATGCCGTAGGATCAAGCGAGTGGATAACGAGTAGGATTTGCTATCGCGCTCATTATCCATTCGCTTGATCGATAGAGATCCCATCTCCCCATCCCGACATGGCAAGCGAGTTCGTCCATGTACCCAATATAAGAGGGACACCACCAGTGGAAACCACATCTTTTTTTGTGGGAGGGGCATCTTGCCCCGATTTCCCGCGTTCACAATAAATCAACGCATTTATACTGCGCAATGCCGGAAATTGCGTGTTTTAAGAGATATAGAAGGACATCAACTCAGACTCGCGCATTCCCCCATGATAAGGGGGGCTAGGGGGGTTAGAGGAGTTCCCGCGAGCCTTATTGAAGCAATCGGTCATCGTAAAACTGTTGCCGAAAAGCGCAATAATACCCAACGCAAAGTATAATAATTACGCAACCGAAACCGATTGCGCTAGGACATCGCTCCCACATCGGGGCAAGATGCCCCTCCCACATATAGTCAACGCATATAACCAACGGATGCCCCCTGCCGATAACATGTCAAATCGATTCCTGCCACTATTTTGGGCTGACCTAAACAGTTACCAACTCACCCTCGCTAACATTGCACAAAGGAGACCCGCAACCGATGTTCTATGCTGTAGCCTACGACATAACCGACGACAAGCGGCGCAACAAAGTTGCCAAAATTCTGCTGGATTTCGGGAAACGCATCCAGTACAGTCTTTTTGAATGCAATACCGACCGCCGCGCCTACCTCCGCCTGCAAGATCGGATTCACAACGCAATCAACCCGAATATGGACACCGTGACGTTCTACCATCTCTGCCGTTCATGCGAGAAGGGAATCGAACGCATCGGCATAAAAAAAGGGCTTGACACCGGGGCGTATATAGTGTAACATATTAGGAAAGCACATCGGCGGGAAGCGCGACAGGTTGGACTGTCAGTCGCTGTGCTAACAAATTTCGCAAGGTCCGGCAGGATCGTCCAGGATTCAGTAATAGTGAGGGATTTGGCAATGCAGGTTTTCGAGAATCGCCTTTTTCGACGCGGTGAGAAGTTGAGAAATCGCGGGTTGACAGAATGGGGCGCTTCAAACCCGCGTAGTTACTGGCTTTGAGACGGTCGCTCGATCAACGATAAGCATCTCAAGTGTGAGATTGAAACGCTGTTGGCTTTTGAACTGGTCTTGCCACTGGGAATCCCGATCAACGATAAGCATCTCAAGTGTGAGATTGAAACACGCGGGGATGGTCATTGAGGAAAGCGCAAGGAAGCACGCGATCAACGATAAGCATCTCAAGTGTGAGATTGAAACATTTGATGCAAGGAGGTTGTTCGTCCGGGATTGTGGACACGATCAACGATAAGCATCTCAAGTGTGAGATTGAAACGCAACACCTCGCTTCGCAGATTGAATCCGCGATTTCGATCAACGATAAGCATCTCAAGTGTGAGATTGAAACATAAATCTTTTGGGTGCAGCCGCAACAGATCCAAGCGCGATCAACGATAAGCATCTCAAGTGTGAGATTGAAACTTTGATGCGGTCCGTCACCAACTTTAGCCGCTGATCCGATCAACGATAAGCATCTCAAGTGTGAGATTGAAACCGCACGCTTGCCCCGTTCTGCGCCCGGTTGCCGCGCTCGATCAACGATAAGCATCTCAAGTGTGAGATTGAAACACGACTACCGGGGCGGCGATAACGCAATCGACCGAAAGCGATCAACGATAAGCATCTCAAGTGTGAGATTGAAACGCCGGCTCGATGGCGGTTCCACCACCCGGAGTCTTCCCGATCAACGATAAGCATCTCAAGTGTGAGATTGAAACAGCGCCATGTTGGCGGGCTGCCACTGTTTCTGCGGCCCGATCAACGATAAGCATCTCAAGTGTGAGATTGAAACAGGTCTTCGGAAAGGAGGCGGGAATTGGCGACTTGCAACGATCAACGATAAGCATCTCAAGTGTGAGATTGAAACGACAGGCAGTAACGAGGTTAGCCCGACGGCGGTGCCGACGATCAACGATAAGCATCTCAAGTGTGAGATTGAAACCGCGGAAACGAACCGCTCGCGACCGGCCCACGCGGACCGATCAACGATAAGCATCTCAAGTGTGAGATTGAAACGTCGTACCGGATACCCATCTCGTCCAGAATCTTCAGACGATCAACGATAAGCATCTCAAGTGTGAGATTGAAACTCCTCGGTGAACCCTTCGATATACCCCTTCAAATCATCGATCAACGATAAGCATCTCAAGTGTGAGATTGAAACGCGATGCAAGCGCTGTGGCAAAGGCGGAGACTGGCGCGATCAACGATAAGCATCTCAAGTGTGAGATTGAAACCCGGAATCCCCTATCGGCACCGCCGTCGGGCTAACCTCGATCAACGATAAGCATCTCAAGTGTGAGATTGAAACCGACAGTATAATCCGGAGACAGGTTCAGGATTGCGCTACGATCAACGATAAGCATCTCAAGTGTGAGATTGAAACACAAGTCGGCATCGGATTCCCGCGCGTATATTGATTTCGATCAACGATAAGCATCTCAAGTGTGAGATTGAAACGGATTTTGAATACTTCGCGGGACAGTTTCACACCATCGATCAACGATAAGCATCTCAAGTGTGAGATTGAAACATGCAATGCGTGCAGTATACGTCAATCATCAGATTACGATCAACGATAAGCATCTCAAGTGTGAGATTGAAACGGGTAGCCGGTGGTTTCCTTCGGCGTCTTCCATTTCACGATCAACGATAAGCATCTCAAGTGTGAGATTGAAACTGACCTGGTGAAGGATTTCCAAAACTCGGATACGGTGCCGATCAACGATAAGCATCTCAAGTGTGAGATTGAAACCACCGGTTGTCTGGTGAAGATAGGTGTTGCACAAATCCGATCAACGATAAGCATCTCAAGTGTGAGATTGAAACTATGACCACGGCGACGGGAGTTCTCCGATTATTCAGGACGATCAACGATAAGCATCTCAAGTGTGAGATTGAAACCGGGAATCCGATGCCGACTTGTCACGGCGGGATTTACGATCAACGATAAGCATCTCAAGTGTGAGATTGAAACCGGTCAACTCCCCGTCGCCAACGCCGTTGATCAGCACGATCAACGATAAGCATCTCAAGTGTGAGATTGAAACGATGCCGGAAGATGAGGCTTGGCGGGAGCGCTATCCTACGATCAACGATAAGCATCTCAAGTGTGAGATTGAAACTGCAATCAGAAACGCGGCGTATCTCGAGAAGTGGCGAACGATCAACGATAAGCATCTCAAGTGTGAGATTGAAACTATACTGATCGTTAGCCTCGTCAACAGCGAAAGCCACGCCGATCAACGATAAGCATCTCAAGTGTGAGATTGAAACACAGGACACCGTGGGTGATTAAGGGGATAAGGAAGAACGATCAACGATAAGCATCTCAAGTGTGAGATTGAAACATATCATCGGACGAATCGCCCTTGAGTTTATGCGATCGATCAACGATAAGCATCTCAAGTGTGAGATTGAAACCGTCGTGCGCCGGTTCGGTGCCGTCTCCTCCTTCTCGCGATCAACGATAAGCATCTCAAGTGTGAGATTGAAACGTGGCAGAGTGCAGTGGACAGCCTATGCATGATGATCGATCAACGATAAGCATCTCAAGTGTGAGATTGAAACCATGGCCAATCTTTCGGGTTGTCGACTTCGGTCACAAGTCGATCAACGATAAGCATCTCAAGTGTGAGATTGAAACAGAGTTTGAATCCGCGGGTGGAAACGAAGAAGGCGAGCGATCAACGATAAGCATCTCAAGTGTGAGATTGAAACATACGAGTCGATAGCTTCGCCCTGCTCCATCTCCCGCACGATCAACGATAAGCATCTCAAGTGTGAGATTGAAACCGCTTTGCCCCGCTTCAGTCTCTCGTACTCTTCGGCGATCAACGATAAGCATCTCAAGTGTGAGATTGAAACGTTGGAAGAAGCTGGCAGGCTCGGAATTCGAATCAAGCGATCAACGATAAGCATCTCAAGTGTGAGATTGAAACTTGTAATTTATGCGCGTTTGGCATCCCAACGACTGCCGATCAACGATAAGCATCTCAAGTGTGAGATTGAAACCATCACCTGAACAGCGCAAGATATCCACCTCTTCTTTCGATCAACGATAAGCATCTCAAGTGTGAGATTGAAACTTGTAATTTATGCGCGTTTGGCATCCCAACGACTGCCGATCAACGATAAGCATCTCAAGTGTGAGATTGAAACTTGTAATTTATGCGCGTTTGGCATCCCAACGACTGCCGATCAACGATAAGCATCTCAAGTGTGAGATTGAAACGATTTACAAGTTCTATTTCCTTTTCTAACCAAATTGCGATCAACGATAAGCATCTCAAGTGTGAGATTGAAACTCTTTTATATCTTGTTCACTCGCATACGCGCAAACGATCAACGATAAGCATCTCAAGTGTGAGATTGAAACCACTTTGCCTCCGAATCAACGCCTCTTCCATCGCGATCGATCAACGATAAGCATCTCAAGTGTGAGATTGAAACTCGGATTTGTCGGGATCGGCTTAATCTATTTTCAATTCCGATCAACGATAAGCATCTCAAGTGTGAGATTGAAACGAACTCCTCGGCAACCGGGCCGGCATGCTTCACGCCACGATCAACGATAAGCATCTCAAGTGTGAGATTGAAACATGCGAATCCGATTCGGAAGAAGTTGTTTTGGCTTTTGACGATCAACGATAAGCATCTCAAGTGTGAGATTGAAACTGCTATAAAACATCGGAAATGTAAAGTTGACGACCTCCGATCAACGATAAGCATCTCAAGTGTGAGATTGAAACGGATTTTCAGCCCACATCACCTCCGTTCTGCTGCAGACGATCAACGATAAGCATCTCAAGTGTGAGATTGAAACTTTATTTTGGCATGCTCTTGGGAAGTGGTGTTGCCGGGCGATCAACGATAAGCATCTCAAGTGTGAGATTGAAACGGATTTTCAGCCCACATCACCTCCGTTCTGCTGCAGACGATCAACGATAAGCATCTCAAGTGTGAGATTGAAACTTGATTTATGATCACTCGTCGGGTTCTTGGAAGATTAACGATCAACGATAAGCATCTCAAGTGTGAGATTGAAACTTATAACAATTATTCCCAAAATCAAGAATGACAGTTTATCGATCAACGATAAGCATCTCAAGTGTGAGATTGAAACAACAAAACAAACCCGATGGACGTTGAAAAAATGTTTGCGATCAACGATAAGCATCTCAAGTGTGAGATTGAAACATGCGTATACTCAACTTTAGGAAACTCTACAGGATGGTCGATCAACGATAAGCATCTCAAGTGTGAGATTGAAACCATCTTCAGCACGTTTACGAAGGATGACTGAACCATCAATCAACGATAAGCATCTCAAGTGTGAGATTGAAACGACATGATACAGACCTCACTTTCATGGTTAATGTGACGATCAACGATAAGCATCTCAAGTGTGAGATTGAAACCTTTTACAAGCCTGCATAGCATTCCATTAATAGATAGCGATCAACGATAAGAATCTCAAGTGTGAGATTGAAACGAGTATTTAGAAGCGTAATTAGAAGCCATCGCGCTACTGCGATCAACGACAAGCATCTCAAGTGTGAGATTGAAACACGCGAGTATTCTCGAAGGATACGAACTGAATGCGGGACCGATCAACGATAAGCATCTCAAGTGTGAGATTGAAACATATCATTTGAATCATTTGATTTTTCATTGTACACATCGATCAACGATAAGCATCTCAAGTGTGAGATTGAAACTGATACCTTCAGCATTCTTGCCGCCACGACCAGACCTCGATCAACGATAAGCATCTCAAGTGTGAGATTGAAACTGCCAAGTTTGATTCCGAATCGTCCGGCATTTTGAACGATCAACGATAAGCATCTCAAGTGTGAGATTGAAACCCCGTATCGGCATCCACGGCGGCAAACTTTATGACGCGATCAACGATAAGCATCATTGGGATCAAGTTAAGAAAATTTACGTATTAGTTTGTCTAACTTCCCGTTGTAAACCCTCAAGCCGGCAGAGCAAACACGATGCTGGGGTTCCTTGATTGTGTAGGTCTTTCAGCCCCAGAGGGGCGGCAGGTTTGTAGAAAAGTGGACACGCCAAATACCAAAGCCCCAGCGGGGCGACAGGTGTAAAGATGGAATTCGCACAAAATCATAAGATTCTGACCCAAGTATGACATCAGATGGGCTCGCGTCCCGCTATCTATACAGTCTCCACTAGACACAATCACTCAATAAATTCAAAAATAAGAATTGCTGGTAGAAAACACATCACTGAATTGCAATGACTAGAATTCTTTAATCAGCGTTTATTCGTGTCTCTATTCTGCTTGGTTGGATGAAATCAAGTTCAAAACCGATTAAACGACCGCCCTTGGTAGGAGGGATCTCCCGATCCCGACCATCAAGCGAATGGATAATGACTGCGATAGAGATCCCATCTCCCGACCTCTCTCTACCACTAACAAGTTGAAATGTCTCAATCCGTGTAATCCTTTTAATCCGTGAAAATCCGTGATTCAGACAACTGCCAATCAAACCACTAAGCGCCTAATCATAGTCCATCACTTAATCACATAAATCACAGTTCAGACAATGTGAACCGCCGCCCGCCACTTACCGCATACACTCAGCGAAAACGCCACCTAGCAATCCTAATCCTTTAATCCGTTTAATCCGATCAAGCGAATGAATAATGAGTGCGATAGAGATCCCATTCGGACAACTGCCAAAAAACCCCCATCCTGAGAATCGACAAACATCAATTTCCCCTTTTTTTGTTCGTATCTCATACCGATGTGCGCCGCACAAACATCTTCCCTCGCGAGCCAATCCCTCTTTAACCGTTAAATCCTGCCCCAAAATCCACCGGAAAGTGCATCCGAAATTGTGTTATAATTAGAGATTGATACCAATTCCGAATCTGCAAGTTACAAGAACCGGCAGTTTGTAGTTGCCCGATTCATCGGGCGTTTGTAGTTGCTCAATTTATTGAGCGCCTCCGATTGACTGTAACATCTGGATCTTGAATCCGTATCGCGTATTTCGGATACAAATGATGGGAAAAGATGACTTTGAATAAGCGCTGGTTCGCCATTCTCTTCACGGTTTTCGCCGGCTGTACCCCTATTCAGCCCGACAAACAGGCGCCTACGGCGAGTACAACGGACGCCGCGCCAGTGGAATTTGCGCTGCTTAGCGATCGCATTTACGATGTCGCGGCGGACAAACGTAACATTTGGGTGGCAACGGACAAAGGCGTCAACCGCTACATCAAAAGCGAAAAACGCTGGATGGGCTACACCGTCCAAGATGGTCTTGCAAACAACAAAGTTTCAAGCATTGCCGTCGAGCCCGAGTTCACTTGGTTCGGCACGGAATCCGGTATATCCAAACTCAAGAACTCGACCGGGGAGTGGACGACTTACAATCGGGACGACGGGCTGCCCAGCAATCGAATCACGGCAATCGAGACCGATGGGCATTACGTCTGGTTTGGCACGGATAAAGGTTTGGCGAGATACAACAAACCGATTGACATTTGGGCGCTAAGAACAACGGACGATGGCGGTCTGCCGAGCAATCACATCATCGATATCGCCATCGAGGATGAGTACGTTTGGGTTGCGACCGACATGGGGGTGTCAAGATACGATAAGAAGATTGACTCGTGGACGCAATTCACCAAAAGCGATGGTCTGGCAGACGACAAGGTGACGACGATTGCGATCGACGAAGATTATGTTTGGTTCGGCACCACGAATTTCGGCGTCAGTCTGTACAGCAAAACGGATCAAGCCTTCGTAAAAACGCTTACGCGAGACGACCTGCTCAAGACGAACAAAATTAATCGGATAGTGATTGATGGACTGTACGTGTGGATCGGAACGGCAAACGAGGGCGTGCAGCGGTACATCAAGTCGGTGGACACGTGGATTCACTACAGTTTGGTCGACGGATTGTCGTCCGCGAACATCACATCGATTGTTCCGGACGGAGCCCATGTTTGGTGCGGCGCTCGCGAGGACGGAGTCCTCCGGTTTGACAAAATCAACGCGCTGTGGACGACTGTAAGAAAAGCGGAGGGCTTGATCAACGACAATGTGAAGACGATTGCGCATCGGGACGGGATTTTCTGGATCGGCGCCGCGATGGGATTAAGCCGTTTTGACTCGCGCTCCGGGGAATGGAAGACTTTCACCAAAGCGCGCGGATTGATTACCAACTACGTAACCTCCGTCGCGCTGACCGATGACGCCGTTTGGGTCGGCGCCGCCAAGGGCTTGGGTCGGTATCGGGATGACCGCTGGAAGTTTTGGCGGAAAAGGCATGGGCTGGCGGGCGATTTCGTACAGGCAATCGCAGTCGTAGATGAGAAGGGTTTGGGTAGGCACGCGAAGCGGATTGTGTTGGTATGACGTTGGGAGTGGCGAATGGCACACCCGTGAAAATTTCGGGAACCGTTGGGTGAGTTGCATTGCCCTTGATGATGATTCTATCTGGGTTGGAACCGATCGCGGCGTTTTCCGACTGTCCTTGGGCAACGGCACACAGATACACTACACCGAAGCGGACGGACTGATCGGCAATCGCGTCAACCGAATAGCGGTTGACGCTGAAATTGTTTGGATCGGCACGCAGAGTGGACTTTCCCGATTCGACAAAAGGAACAACCAGTGGCGCAACTTTACGAATGCGGACGGATTGCCAAACAGTAACGTCCGCGCAATCGCTGTCGTTGGGGACACAGTTTGGGTGGGGACGCCCCGCGGATTGGGCAAGTATTCGATGGAGTCAAAGTCATGGGAACAATTCGACCTCACGCGGCCGGGCGCGGCAATGGGGCATGAAAATATCCGTGACATCACCGCTCGCGGCAATCAGATTTGGCTGGCGACCAGCGGCGGCATAGGGCGGTTGAACACAAAAGAGAATTCGTGGACTGCGATTCGGGCAAAGGAGGTGACGGACGTACTGCGTCACAGCCAGATTCGGCACACGGCGTTGGACGGCGATTGGGTATGGTTTATAACCTGGATGAACACGTCCAATGGAAGTATCGTTCGGTACGACAAGCGCACGGGAACCTGGACGCACTACATGAACGAAGATGTTCAGGCGATTGACGCGCCCCCGATTGATCGCATCGACTGGTTTGACGTGGCAGACGACCGCGTCTGGTTTGCTACCGAGAGCGGGATTTTGGCGTATTCCAAAAACGCTGACACGTGGCGGCATTATACGACAAAGGATGGGCTTCCCGGCAACAAATCTCGGTCACTGCTTGTTGACGGCGAAGACGTATGGATTGGCTTGCGAGACGGGCGTTTCTGCCGTTACCGTATCGCTTCCGACAGTTGGGAGACTCATAGCGCGACAATTCGGGATCTTGCCTTCATGCGGCATCAGACACTATTTGACGCGAATTCTCGATATGTTTGGATTCCCGCACAGCTTGATGGCGTATTGCGCTACGACAAGAAATTGGACGCATGGCGGCGGTATACGGCGGCTGACGGCTTGACAAATCGCATTGCAAATATCGTTGCCGACGAGGACGACGTGTGGGCGTACGAATGGGAGTTGTTCCGATACGACGCGGAAACCGATCGCTGGACTGTTCTTGATAACAGGCGGGGGTTGGCGAGAACCGGGATTAGAGAGTTGATTTCCGGCGTTGATTATCTGTGGGTGCTGCATCAAGGGCACTGGGACGAAGAGGCGGGGAACGTGTCGGTTAGCGGGTATCACAAGAGGAATCGGACTTGGCAAGTGTTCCGCGGACACCCTGAAACGGTCGGGAACAACTTCCACGATGTCCAAGAAACCGCAAGCGGGGTATGGTTCGGGACGGAAGAGCACGGCGTAAGTCGGTTCGATAAAGCCTCGTCCTCATGGACCGTGTTTTCGACGGAGGATGGGTTATTGAGCGACAAAGTAAATAACCATACGCTTCGCGTGGATGAAGACTACGTTTGGGCGGGCAGTGACCGCGGAATCAGCCGCTACGATTTGGAGAGAGAGATATGGACGGGTTATACAGGCAATCGAGCGCTGCTTTCCGACGTTATTCGGTCGGTTGCGGTTGACTCGCGCTATGTCTACTGCGGAACTGATCGAGGCGCAAGCCGCTACGATAAAGAAAACGACATCTGGCTGACTATCGCCCGCGATCAGACTATTGACCACGATCGCGTAACGGATCTTGCCGTTGACGACAAATTCGTGTGGATTGCCGGCGGAAAAGGCGTGAGGCGGTTCGACAAGTGGGCTCACTGGACGGATAAGTACGACGCGAAGAACGGTTTGCCGACAAACTATGTGAAGGTCGCCGCGGTAGGCAAACGGTCGCTGTGGGTCGGCACCGACCACGGTGTCGCCAAATACAACACGTTGTCGGAGGATGCCAATGCGTGGGAGACCTTCGCGCGCGCCGATGAGGTGGACACGATGTCGCTCTCCCGAGAGTTCGCCGAGAGCCTCGTTGACAATCGCGTCAGAAGCATTGCTGTCGGGAAACGCTACGTCTGGGTGGGAACGGAACGAGGCGTTAGCCGCCACGATATGCGGCGCCGAACTTGGCAAACCTTCGGACAGGACGAGGGGCTGCTCGGAAATGAGATTGGCAGTATATGTATCGATGGCGAATCGGTCTGGTTTGGAACGGAGGGCGGGGTTAGCCGCTTCAACACGAAGACGAGAGAGTGGTCTTCTTTTGCCCGCGCCAATGATCTCCCCATGAACCAAGTCACCCGCATTGTCACCGCGGGCGACGATGTGTGGTTTGGAACGTACGACAACGGCTTGCTGCGTTATAACAAACGCACGCAGGCGTGGAAGCAGTTTACGCGGGCGGATGGATTAAGCCACAATCGCGTCTTCGATATGGCTATGCACGAAGATTTCCTCTGGATAGGGACGGCGCGAGGACTGAGTCGATATGACACCCTCACCGACACGTGGACAATCTTCACCCGCCATTTCGATCAAGAAGAGGATCGCCGGTGAGTTCACGCCACGGTCCCCTAAAAGCATCCCATTATCCCGCGTCGGAATAATTCTTTCCGCAAGTAACATTCAACTCGTGTCGGCGTCAAATTCCTCGATCCAGCGGATCGACATGTGGATAGAATGTGATGCGTCCAAATTCCCGCGCTCCAGAGGAGCGCAATGTGGAGGATCAGCAATTCTCATTATGGGACCTAGAGCCGACAAAGCCTTGTCAGTTTTAAGGTTCTCGCTCTTGGAAAGCGTTATATTGATTGCATGGTTCAATAAAATCGCGAAATCCGACGCATCTTAGCCCCAGAGGATCAAGCGAATGAATAATGAGTGCGATAGGGATCCCGCAGGTTTGTAGAAATGCGGAGACACCACACTCCAAAGCCCCAGAGGGGCGACAGGTGTAGGCGTTAAATTCGCACAAAACCATACGATATCCCCTCAAAAATGACAACATAAGAGCTTGCGATCTGCTTTCCAATAGGATCCGGTAGAATCAATCACTCGGTAAATTTAAAATGAGAATTGCTGGTGGAGGATATTCTACAACTCCGTAGGCGGGGATCAAACGAGTCGTAGGGTGGGCACTGCCCACCAACATCGGGATTCAAGTTCAGAAAATTTACGCATTATTTGTTTAATTTCCCGTTGTAAACCCTCAAGCCGGTAGGGCGAACATGAAACTACGAGTGCGATAGAGATCCTCGCGTATCTCGTAGGTGCGGTTTCTAACCGCACCGATACTCCAACCCTTGTAGGATCAAGCGAATGAATAGCGAATGCGATAGAAATCCCTTTTTTCCTCAAAACTCGGTTTCTTCCCGAAATCAACATAGTTTTATAGCCTCGGCATAACGACTCACGCGCTTCCGTAGGGAACAACGATCGTTGTTCCCTACCCATGACGGGCAACCAAAGATTGACAATCATGTTAATCCCGTAATCACATAAACCACAGTTCAGACAACCGCCAAAGCGCCCCGATGGCGCTATCCATGTAGAAAACAAACCAATTAATTGCATGGACCAAAATTTCCTAATCCGCGTTTATCCGCGTCCCTATTCTGCTTGGTTGCATGAAATCGAGTGATGCCGCGTGCATGTCGGAAAAAATCCCGGCCTCAAAGAAACCTCGGTTCCCGAAGTCGCGTTGCAATTTTTTCTGGTTCTTCAGGGTTAAGTGTGGGAATGAAACTTGCTATAGGTCCATGCGTTTTATCTATGAGTTCAAGTTGATTTGAATACTATGCGATATAACTCTGGAGGTTCCAATGTACACACTTTTAACACAACTGCTCGACATTCCTAATTACCACGTGGTTTCTGCCGAGATTGAGACGGATACAATCACACTGGACATTGAATCTACATCTCAGACAGCAGCATGCCCACACTGTGACAAATCCTCAAAAGCGCTGCACGAAAGACACCCCCGCACAGTTCGTGACCTTCCTATCAGTGGCAAACCGACTTATCTTCGCTTTGTCAGGCGTCGATTCTTCTGTGACGACTGTGGTCGGGTGTTCTCTGAATCTCTAGGCTTTGTCGACAATCGACGCGATTACACCGGTCGTTACCAACATTGGATATTCCTTCAAGTTCGAGAGAACAACATCAGTGCAGTACGCCGCGTTGAAGGACTGACTTATGACCAGATTGAAAGCATCTTCCTCCACGAGGCGAATTGCCGTATCCCCTCAACTCCCTTTGCCGACCTCAAACGTTTAGGTATTGACGAAATTGCGTTGCGCAAGGGAAGAGGGGACTTTGCCTTGATTCTGACCAACCTAGACACAAAAGAAATTGTTGATGTGCTCAAATCGAGAACCCAAGAGAAACTTCGGGCACGACTTGAACAATTATCACCTATTGAGCGTGCACAAATTCAAGAAGTCGCCATTGACATGTGGCATCCCTATGATTCGGTCTGTGCCGAACTATTACCCCACGCGGTGATTACTGCCGACCGGTTCCATGTGATGCAGGCAGTCAACCGCGAACTCAAGCAGTTGAAAAATCAGCAAAAGAAGGTGCACCCTCAAGTGCTGAAAGGTGTTCACTATGCACTGTTAAAGAATCGGCAAGACTTAACCGATAAGCAGCAAGCGGCGCTTGAGCGCGTATATCAAGTGTCTCCTTTGGTCAAGACGGCTCATCGACTTAAGGAGTGTTTGCGACATATCTTTGAGTGTAAGTCCACCAAAGAAAAGGCGATTAAGCGTCTGCGGAAGTGGAGCCACATCGCTGAGAAAGCGGGGTTGTTTCCGCAATTCCGTAGAACACTGGCAAACTGGATACACCGAATTGCCAATTACTTTTGTAACCGCACGACTAGTGGCGTGGTTGAAGGCATCAATAACAAAATCAAACTCATCAAGCGCCGGGCTTTTGGTTTTCGCAACTTTGAGAATTTCCGAATCCGAGTCATTGCGGCATTTCTATAGATAACTCCTTTTCCACACTTAACTCTGAAGAGCCTTTTTTCTGAACTTAATAACGTTATATGTGTGTAGTATAATCCATAACCCGAATTGCCGCCTTTGTCCGACGAAGGCAGAAACCGAGTTTTTTCCTCAAAACTCGGTTTCTTTCCGGTATCAAATGTAGCTTTACAGCATCGGCATAAGGACTTACGCGCTTCTGTAGGGAACAACGATCGTTGTTCCCTACTCATGACGTTCAACCAAAGACTAATAATCATAGTCCATCACTTAATCACATAAATCACAGTTCAGACAATGATAACCGCCGACACCCGACACTTACCACACACACTTGGCGAATGAACCACTTAGGTTACATGCGAATCGGGAGAGATCTCGCCCAAAAAGTTCTGTCAACCCGTCGTTTTTCTGTGGATGCGATCCGGTTTTCGCGGGCGAAATTAACTCATAGAGCGGCGATCCTTTCGCGTTTGTTAACATCTTGTTCACATTCGCGCGGGCGTCAACCCGCGTCATCACTAGAAAGTACCGAGGCGGATCGCGTGAACGCCCCCCGAAAATCTGCCGTATGTTCAACTTTCTGTCCCTATGGCAGTTCACCTTTTTGGGCGTATTTTTCACCAAAAATAGAAATATACAGGAAAAAAACGTCCCGATACCATCAAAAGCGCGCTTTTGTTCACATTCCATACACCACAATCAAAGGAGCGAATAGCGAGTGCGATAGAGATCCCCGCGTACCTCGTAGGATCAAGCGAGTGGATAGCGAGTGCGATAGAAATCCTCGCGTACCTCGTAGGATCAAGCGAGCGGATAACGAGTGCGATAGAAATCCTCGCGGTTTCCAACCGCACCTACCTCCAGACGCTTGAAAACACGCAATCTTCAGCCGCGTAAAGCATAGAACATTCGGAAGGACGACAATGACAAATCACGTAAATACCGTATTTCGCTTAATCCTGCTCCTCGCCGCGCTCGGTTGCGCCGCGCGCGCATCCGCGTCGCCTCCCGACCGGCTCCCCGAGGCACAGGCGCCGATATCGACAAATCCACTCCCGAGTGACCGCGTGTCGTCTCTGGAAATGAATTCGAGTTACGTGTGGATTGGCACGGACCGAGGCGTCAGCCGCTATGACAAAGCCAAACGTCAGTGGAAAAGCTTCACAATCGCCGACGGGCTTGCTAACAACAACGTGCTGGCGATAGCGCTGGATGGCGGAGAGGTTTGGATCGGCACGAGCGGAGGCGTCAGTCGATACAGCGCCGAGACGGACGCATGGAGGCGCTACATGCCTCATGATGGATTAGCCGATCGCACGGTAACCTGTATCGCCGTTGATTCCAGGTTTGTTTGGTTTGGAACGCCGAAGGGACTCTCACGCTACGACAAAGAAACAAACACTTGGGCGCGAAAACAACAAGCGGATGGGCTTGCCGGCGATAGGGTGAAAAAGATCGCGGTTGACGCCGACTATCTTTGGGTGGCGACCGAAACGGGGGTATCCAAGTACGATAAACTCACCGAGTCGTGGAGCGCCTACGACAAGGAGGGCGGACTTGTTGACAACGATGTCACCGCAATCGCGGCGGATGAGGATGCGGTTTGGTTCGGCACGGAGAACAAAGGTGTCAGCCTCTATGACCTGCGGAATTCCGAGTTTGCTCGCACGTACACCAAGCGAGATCGACTGGCAAGTGATCAGATTCGCTCGCTCGCGCTGGATGGCACCTCGCTGTGGATCGGCACGGCGGATGGCGGCGCGCAACGTTACATCCTGTCGGTCAACGCCTGGCGGAAATACACAACGGCGGACGGCTTGCCATCCGATCATGTCACGGCGATCGCGGCGGATGGAAACGTGGTGTGGTTCGGCACACATGAACACGGCGCGGCGCGATACGATCTGCGGCGTGAAGAGTGGACGAGTTTTGGAGAAGTTCGGACGCTCGGCGACAATGATGTAAAGAGTCTGCTAGCCACGAAAGCGGGGATCTGGGTTGGAACGCGGAACGGTCTTAACGAATATACAAGCGAAAAACCTTCTCCCGATTGGCGTACGATCAGCAAAGCCGACGGATTGGCAGACAACTACATCACTAGCGTGGCGGAGAGCGGCGACTCACTCTGGGTAGGCACGCCGAAAGGATTGGGAGCGCGTCATGGGACCGGAAAATGGCAATTCTATAACACGGTGGATGGGTTAGCCGACAATTTTGTCACCTGCCTTGCTTGGGACAAACGCCACGCTCAACTTTGGGTGGGAACGAGATCCGGCGTTTCGACATACCATCCGCTTACGGATTCGTGGAATCCGCATCCCGGCGAACTCGCAAACCTCGGCTGGATAAACGACATTCTACTCACTGAGGAGTTCATTTGGATTGCGACCTCGGACGGACTCATCTATTGCGACAGGTCAACCGAAACTTTCACCAAGCCTAAACAGGTGGACGCTTTACGCGGAAACTGGGTGAATGCGATTTCAATCGGCGGCGACTCCCTATGGGCTGGTACGAGATCGGGTTTGGCGAGATTGAAAGATTTGTCTGATCCGCCGGACGCCCAATCGCCTCACTCGCGGACAAAAGTGACTTTCGGCAATCCGTCAACAGAACTGGAAACTCGTTTTGAGTTGGCGCTTCCCGTCCCTGTTCCAAACTTTGTTCGTGGCGTCGCGCACTCCAATGTCGTCACAGTCGAAGCAGACGCCGAAGACATTTGGCTTGGCGCTTCAAACGGGTTGGCGAGATACGATTTGAACGCCGACAGCTGGACGGTCTACACGCGTGAGAGCACGAATAGCGAACTTCCGGCGAACAACATCACGGCCATATCAATCACCGAGGCGGACGTGTGGATCGGGACGATCGGCGGCTTAAGCCGCTTCAACAAAGAGACGTTGCGGTGGACACGGCATGTTGCCCCGAAAACAACCGAGGCGCTGCACGCACACCGAGTCGCTCATCTCCGAGAAGACGGAGATTTTATCTGGTTCGGCAACTGGAAGGACACGACCGAAGGGGCAATCGGCAAATACAATAGAATCACGGAAACATTTCGTTTCTTCAGCAGGGATGACCTGCCGCTTCAACCGAATGCGCCGCCAATCACCCTCATCCACGGGATTACGACCGATGATGACGTCGTCTGGTTCGGCACCAACGCCGGGCTCTTGCGTTACGACAAACTTCGCGACGTTTGGCGCCACTATACGACGCAAGACGGTTTGCCAAACAACGAGATTTGGAGTATCACCCTTGACGGTGAGCATATTTGGACGCTACACATCGGGGGCGTGGTGGGTCGCCTGTTCATTGAGGAAGACCGTTGGCAACGCTGGGAAATCTCGCCGAGCGCCATTTGGAGCGTTTTGGGGGCGATTGCCGTCGATCCCGAATATGTTTGGGTTTCCACCGCTTGGGAGGGGATTAAACGGTTTGATAAATCGACCGAAACTTGGGAAACTTTTTCTCAGCGAGACGGGCTTGGTCACGGCGAAACCAACGATATCCTCATTGATGACGATTATGTCTGGATAACGGCTTGGGGTGACGCCTCTCGGTACAATCGGCGCACCGGGGAGTGGGAGAGCCTATCCGAACACCGGACCACTTCACGCGTCACCTTTGGAATTCAAGCCGGGATTGACGGGTTTTGGATGCTGTACGCGTGGACGAATTGGGGGGATCCCATCGCCTCGAAATATCACTACGGCACGCAATCGTGGTCGGAATTGAAGACGCCCAGAATCAGCCGTAACAACGGTTACAATGAGTGGTTCGGGGCGCCAAGGCAACTTGTGGAAACGCCGGAACATATCTGGCTGGCAACACAAGCGGCTGGCGTTGGGCGCTACAACAAAGCCACCAAGACCTGGAGGTTTTTGAACTTTGAAACAGGGCTTGCGAACGACTGGCTAACCGAGGATTCGATGGTGGTAGACGATGACTGCGTTTGGGTCGGCAACGACGGAGGATTGTCCCGTTATGACAAAAAAACAGAGTCATGGACAACGTTTGTCGCCTCGCGTACGTCCGGCGCAATCAGCCCGAGCAAGGTTTACGCGGTTGCCGCCGACAGTCGCTATGTCTGGGCCGGCACGCCTGCGGGACTGCACCGTTACGACAAGGAGAAGAATCAATGGACCGTACCTCCGCACAGAGGATATTGGAGCGCCAAGAGCATAACGGTTGACGAAAAGTATCTATGGCTTGGCACGGACGCGGGCGTTCGACGTTACGACAAAGCCGCCGGACGGTGGGAAGAGTACACGGTGGAAAACGGATTGCCTTCCAATATCGTGCGCGATGTCGACCTTGAAGGTTACGATCTGTGGGTTGCGACGGATAACGGAACCGCCGCATTCAACCGCTTGTCCGACGACCCGAATGCGTGGGAAACATACTCGCATTCGCTTGAGATTGAGACGATGGGGGACGAGCGTCGATATGCGCAAACCCTGCTGAGTAACGATGTTCGCTCCGTGAAGATAGCCGAAGATTTTGTATGGTTCGGGACGGATCAAGGAGTATGCCGATACAATCGAAAGAATGAAACGTGGGAGACATTTTTGACCAAGGAAGACTTGAATGTCGAAGATATCGGCGCCATTGCCACCGATGGCAACGTTATCTGGTTCGGCACAAATCGGGGAGCGACGAAGTACGACACCGTGTCGAATAACACGGTTAGTTTCACGCCTGAGGACGGACTGGCAAGCCATATCGTGACGTGTATTGTCCCCAACGGCGCGGAGATTTGGTTCGGTTCCCCCAACGCGGGCGCAACGCGATACGACAAAACCACGGGAGAATGGAAAATCTTTAATGCCGAGCGCGGGCTAATCCACAACGGCGTTGAAGCGATTGCAATTGACGGCGAACAGATCTGGTTCGGGACGGAAATCGGTTTGTGCCGCTATGATCGGCAAGCGGAGACTTGGACGAGTTATGCGGAGGTGTTTAGCAATTAACACAAGTCGCCACCCATTGGGTGAAGTCGTTTGCCTTGAAACCGAGTTTTTTCCTCAAAACTCGGTTTCTTCCGGAACAGAAAAGTGTCCACTAATCTCAGGCGACAGGTTTGTAGAACCGTGGACACCCCAAATTCCAAAGCCCCAGAGGGGCGACAGGTGTATCTCAATATTCGCTCTATGACTAGCTTTGCCCGAGTGTTACCTGATATTCACTAACTATAACAGAGAAACCGAGTTTTTGATTCGCGTTGGTTAAATTACGGGTAAATTGGCATGGTTCTCTTCAATCTCGTGATTTCACGTCGGAAAAAACTCGGTTTCTTCCACATATCCTTAACTTGAACGCACACACTATGTTATACGCCTATGGTTTCGCAATTTTCGTACTTCTTCCGTGCTTGATTGCCCCCGGTACAGCCCAAACCTTTTCTCAAGAGCAGAAGTCGTTTATCGAGCAAAGGTTGGTCAGCGACAATGTCCGCTGCATTGACGCGGACCGCGGGAACTTGTGGGTCGGCACCGATCGGGGCGTGAGCGTCTTCCACAAGGCGGACAACCGCTGGACGAAGCTGGATCGAGAGGATGGTTTGATTTCCGATGATGTTACCGACATCGCCGTTGATGGAGCCAACATTTGGATCGGCACGCATATTGGGCTTAGCCACTATAATGCGGATGCCAAAGCGTGGAGAAAATTTCAGAAACGTGACGGTTTAACTCACAATCAGGTCAACGCGGTTACAATTGACGGCCACCGCGTCTGGATCGGGACCGAAGGCGGCATTTCGCGCTATGACACCTCGACAGACGCTTGGGCGTCGCTGGTCGAAAAAGAGAAGAAAGCGCTAAACGTAATTACCGCCATTGCCGCGGATACCGAGTACGTTTGGTTCGGCACGGAGGGCGGGCTGAAGCGTTACGACAAAGCCAAGGACGCATGGAACACGTACACCGAAGAAGAGGGCTTGGCAGACAATCGTGTGGTATGCATAGCGATCAGCGCCGATGCGGTGTGGGTTGGCACGGAGAAGTCCGGCGTAAGCCGGTTTAGCATTGCCAATCAAACCTTTACGGAAAGCCACGACAGAACGACCGTATTGGAGAGTGACTATATCGAAGCGATTGTGGTTGATGGCGACAACGTTTGGTTCGGTTCCGCCGATCGCGGCATTCGACGTTACCTCACAACAGTCGGCACCTGGCTCAAATACACGGCAGAGGAGAGTCTGGTTAGCGACCATATCACGGATTTGATAAGCGGCGGTCGATTCGTATGGATTGGCACCGCCGAGGGCGGCTTGGGAAGATTTGACAAATCGAACGCGTCATGGCGTTGGTATTCCAGAAGGGACAGACTCGCATCGACTCAAATTCATGACTTGGCTTGGTCGGGTGCCGCGGTATGGGTTGGCACAAACCGAGGGCTTAGTCGCTATGACCCCGCCAACGATATATGGACGACCTATACCAAAGCGGATGGTCTTGTCACGAACTTCATCACTTCCGTTGCGGTCAATCGTGCGGACAATTTGGCATGGGTCGGAACTCCGCTCGGGTTGGGAGTCGGTCAAGGCGACCGTTGGAGATTCTTCACGCGGCGCGACGGTTTGCCGAACGACTTTGTAACAGATGTCGGCATCTTCGGGGAACAGGTGTGGGTAGCCACACGAAGCGGGCTCGCCGTGTTACACTTGACAACCGAGAATCGCCAACCGCGCATTGCGTCTTTTCTGGAAGATCGGTGGGTAACCTCCACGCTCCCGCTTGGAAAAGACCTCTGGGCAGGGACACCAGCGGGACTGTATCGCAAGTCGCCGGATATGGAAGCGTTCGAACCCCATCCGCCGGTTGATGTTTACATTAACACATTAGCGCGAGGATTGAATGGCGAGTTGCTCGCGGGCGCTCGAAACGGGCTATGGATAGTTAAGGACGATGCCGCGCTTCACATTACAGAAGGGTTGCCCAACCCGAATGTGAGGTCGATCGCCGTAGATAATGACGCGGTGTGGGTTGCTACCCCCGGCGGAGTTTGCCGCTTCACGGACGACCTTGAGGGAGCGCGAATATCTACATTGGAACCGGAGGGTCTGCGGAATACCAACGTACGCAATATCGCCCTCGGCGGTGACCGTGTGTTTTTCGGTACGGATGCGGGGCTCGCCATCCGAGAGGAATCGGCGGATCGATGGAGTTTCCACAAACCTTATCACGGCACGGACATTTTGCGGGAGGATGATATTCGCTGGATGGCGCAAGATGGCGATTACCTTTGGGTTCTCAACTGGTCGGCGTCGCCAAACGGCGCTATACTGAGGTTTGATCGGCGGACGGACACTTGGATGACGTACACCAAGGAATCCCTGCCTCTTTTCGGCAAATCCCCACTCATCACGGACGCGCCGCGTATAGCGGTAGGCGTGGAAGATGTTTGGATTACGACCGACAACGGGATGCTTCGATACAATAAGCGATCCGACACTTGGAAGCATTTGGAACTCAATCGCCGCGCCGAGCATATCGCGATTGATCAATCCGGCAGAATTTGGGTCTCGTTGCGCGGGGGAGGCGGCGCGCATTACGATAAGAAAACCGGAAAATGGGAGACGTTCTACGTGGTCGAGCCGGGCGACGGAGCGCGCGTCGAGTCGGTCGCGTGCACGGCCGATTACGTTTGGTTCGGAACAAACGAACACGGCATCCGAAGGTACGATTGGCGCACGAAAACCTGGACAGCGTACACCGAAGCGCACGGACTGGCTTCGCGACAGGCGGACTGGCTCGCAGCTGATGGAGAAGATGTGTGGACCGGCGGCGGGAACGCCTATTCGTGGATCACGGACCGAGAACTTCAAGGCGTTAGCCGTTACCGCGCCGATCAGGGCAAGTGGACAATCTATAACGAACGCGCGGGGCTGCGGGCGCTAGGCTTGGTATCCGGGCATATCGGCGAACAATACATTTGGAGTTACGGGTGGGGTGGAATCGACCGATGCGATCGCGCCACCGGCACATGGAGCTCCTTCACTCACCAAGACGGGCTGCTGATTGAGTGGCGTAAAGTGGAAGCGGTGGCGGAAGATGGTGACGCGTTCTGGGTCGGTACGGGGGAAAACGGCGTTTTCAGATATTACGAAGCGTCAGGCGCCTGGTTAACTTTCGGAACCGAGGACGGTTTGGGGAGCAACGAGATTCGCAATTACGGCATCAAGGTGGATCCGGAATACGCCTGGGTCGGCACCGCGGATGGGCTGAGCCGCTATGACAAGGCGAAGGACACTTGGACAACCTTCGTCAAGCGAGAGACGTTGGCGAGCCGCCGCGTCGTGGCGGTAGCGGTGGATGAGCGATACGTCTGGGCGGGGACGCAGCGCGGATTGAGTCGCTACGACAAGAAATATGACACCTGGCGGCATTTCGAGAAGGCGATGAAGGAGGACGAAAATAACGAGGCTGACGAATCGGAGGAAGAAGAGGGGGATGAAAAGGAGGAAGAAATTAGCGAATTAGTCGACAACAATGTCGTTGATTTGTCGGTCGGCAAGCGTTATGTTTGGATTGCTACCGAAGGCGGCGTTGGCAGATACGATAAAATCGCCGACAGGTTCGATGCGTACACGGAGGAGAATCATCTGCCGAGCGTCGACATCCGTGCGATCGGCGAGAACCGCACCGATGTCTGGATTGGCACGAAGAACGGCGTCAGCAAACACAATATCCTCTCCGACGATCCAAACGCTTGGGAAACGTATAACGCCGCAATCGAAATCACTCCGACAGTTGCCCGGAAATACACCGAGAGCCTGAAAAACGATGATGTTCGCTGCTTGGCGGTGGAGGACGATCGCGTCTGGATTGGCACGAAGACGGGGGTTTCCGTCTATAATTTCAGCGAGAGGACGTGGCAAACCTTTACGCAGAGCGACGGCCTCGCCAGCCCGGAGGTGAGTTGTATCGGCGTTGACGAGAGTCGCGTATGGTTTGGCAGTGGACATGGCGCCACGGTTTACGACACGGCTAACGAGACTTGGCGCGTTTATACGAAAAAGGACGGGCTCGGATCGGATTTGATTACGTCCATAGCCATCAACGAGGCGGAGATTTGGTTCGGTACATTCGATAACGGGGTCACCGTGTTGACGAAGGATACAGGCGAATTCACGATTCTTACCATGGCGGATGGATTGCCGCACAACGGCGTTCTGTCATTGGCGATGGATGGCGACTTGGTTTGGATTGGCGCCCACGGCGGTTTAACGCGGTACGATACGCTCACGGAAACCTGGACAGTTTTCACCGAGCATTTCGACCATGATGGCATATAAAGATAGGACGTACGCGCTTCTGTAGGGAACAACGATCGTTGTTCCCTACGGTCTCATTGATGGGGTGCCTCTCCGGTAGTTGCCCGATTTATCGGGCGTGGAGAGGCGTGCGGCGCGGCGATAAATCGCCGAGCTGCCGGGCTTTGAGCGCTCAACTGCGTAAGTCCCAAAAGATTCGAGTGACAGCATATAAAGATAGGACGTACGCGCTTCTGTAGGGAACAACGATCGTTGTTCCCTGCGGTCTCAATGCGGCGAAGGAATCTCTTATGAAAAAACGTTCAATATGCGCCAATTTGCGGCGTTACGCACTTTTAGGCGTGATGACGCTTTGGCTCTCGGGCATTTCGGTTTTCCAAGTCGAAGCGGAAGATGTATACAGTTTATTCGGCAAACTATTCCTGTCAGGCCGTGTGGAGTACGATTTTACCAATAGGCGCGATTTTCTCGCGGACACGGATGTGGAACAGATTAGGCAGAACGACTTTGACTTCGATCGCGTGTTTCGCCGCGGATTCCACAGCGTGATGGTCATTGAAGAAACCGCAGGTAACGTCAAGAATATCCTCAGTCTCGGGGAAGTGCCAACGACGTTTACAAAATCGACCTTCGATCGTATCGACTTCTCGGGGGTGCGCTGGGATGTCCGCGCCGAGCGCACCGATTGGACATTCATTATGGTGCCAAGTCTCGTAAATCCCGTGATTGGGCGTGAAGATTTGGAAGGTTCCGGTTTCGGATTTCGCGAAGTCACAAAGTTCGGAAAATCCAAACTTGGTCTATCATGGTACTTCCGAGACGCGCCGGTTTGGGCGGTAGACATGGAAACGAACTTTGCGAACTACGGTCTGAGAGGAGAGTTGGCGGTCACGCCGAAGGGGGCGCTAGATAAATCCTTCTCTTCCCGTTTTGACGCTACGACAACCGTTTTCAAAGGCTTCCGGGCGGTTGGCGATACGATATTTCAAGCCGAAGCCTTTCGCGTCGGGCATCTGTTCGACGCCTCCCGTTCGGTCGGAGACAACGATGACGGGGACAGATATACCGATAATACGGGAGAAGACCCGCCTTCCTTGATTATCCCCGGTGACCTTGACAAGAACAACAACGGCACATTCGATTACGAGGACGATATTCTGCTGTTCGACGTCGATGAGGATTTTCTTGACGAGAGCGATCGAAATAACAACGGCATTAGGGATGAAGAGGAAAACGACAAAGATCCGAATTATGAATTCGACGTGGGACTACGCGGCGTGCGTTTGCTCATGCAACGAAAAACCACTCGAGAAGACAGTTCGATCGACCATGAGCTGGGCTTGCAATTTGAGCGGAGTCTCAAAGGGCGGAACGCGGCTGTTACGGCATCATCGACCAAGGCGTTCTCGGATTTGGTCTACAGGAAGAAACTCACGCAGAACTCCTCGGTCATATTTGAGAATGAGCTCAAGTTCGTCAAAGACCGTATCCCGGATGAGACGTGGTATTTCGCCGGATTTTTGAGTTCGGACAAAGCAAAACTATATCGGGAGTTGCCTAAAGTTGCGGCGATGGAGAAGGCGGGCGACATCGAGTTCTACGAGGCGGACGGTGGCATTGAGGTCGAGAAACGCCGCGAGGATCCGTTGCTCATGCAGAATGACCTTATTGACACGGTCAAACTGACATGGGAATATTCGGGGATTGAACGAATGGTAACGACGACGCGCCTAAAATTGCGATACGATCTTGACATGGATCGGGCGGATGAACATTACGAGGTCGGCACCTTCAAAACGCTCTATCGGCTACGCCCATCGAAATCACTTGAAATTAGCCCCATGCTCAAATACACGCTTCGCAACGGCTTTTTGATGGCGGAGAGCCGTGTTGACGCCGTTAACGTGTCGGGCGAGATTGATGGCGAAACCGTATCCGAACGCGTCCGCCTCCGCGAAATCGGACAAGCTCACGTTCGGGATATGGCTACCGCGGTGATTTTGAAAGCGGTCTATCAATTTACGAAAACCATCAAAATTACCGGCGGCGGTCAAGTCTTGTTCTTCAACGACATGCTCGCGGATGACAACGATTTTACGCGCCAAGCCCTCCTTGCCGAAATGGAGAAAAGTTTCACGGCTTATGAGAAGGAGCTGTTCTTGCATATCGGCATTCGATATATTGACCAGCGTGCGACGAGTGACGCCAACGATCAGAACTATATGGAGAACTTCGTTCGCGTATTCGGGAAATTCTAAAGGAGGGGAACGATTGACGACCGGAAAGTAGTAGGCATACTCCGTATGCCGTACATCCCCCCGTGCGTCCCTGTAGGAGCGATCTCCAGGTCGCGACTGGAAAGTAGTAGGCACACTCCGTATGCCGTCCATCCCCCCGTGCGTCCTTGTAGGAGCGATCTCCAGGTCGCGACTGGAAAGTAGTAGGCATACTCCGTATGCCGTAACCCTCGCAGGCGCGCCGGATGGCGATTGTCACGAAATCAGATGCGTTACCCCTCCGACGCGCCCGCTATTGCCTCCGCGATAATATCAAATAGCGATTGAATATCCGATTCCTCCACACAAGAATATGCAATTCGGAGATCGCTATCCCCAAGGGAGACTATGCCAATACCGTACTCGTGGAGAAGGCGCTGCCGCACAACCTCGGCATTTCCTTGTCTTAGGCGGATGCACATGAAATATCCGGCGTGAAACGGGTACGGCTCCCATAATTCTTTATAACTTGGCGCGTTTACAACCTCCCTCACCTTAAGAGCGCGAGCCTTTAGAATTTCATACTTTTGCTGTTTTTCTGATTTATACTCGGGAGCGTCCATCGCCTGATACACCATGGTCTGCGCCAACTGGGAGGCGCCTGACGTACTCACGCGAATCAGAGCGGTAATCTTTTCTTCCAACGGTTCCATCTCATCCTCGTTTAAGCCGAAGGTAAGAAAGCCCACACGCAATCCCCATCCGTACTCCTCCTTTGTCGCCCCATCAATCCTGACCGGTATAACGTTTGGATGGAGGTTAGTCAACCATCCGAAGATGGATTCCGTCAAGACATTGTCATCATACCACAAACCGAAATAGGCATCATCAACCATGACAAGAAGCTGGCTTCCACCCTCGGCGACCCGCTTAATCGCCTGAGCGGTTTGCCATGCTTCCTCCGAGTCGATGGCATAACCCGTGGGGTTGTGCGGAAAGTTGAGAATCACGATTAGCTTCCGATGTCGTTCCCCCGCTTGTGTGAGGGATTCGGAAAACCCGTGCGTATTCAATCTGTCTTGAGAATTGAAGAACGGATATGTCACTATTTCTGCCCCGTGTTTTCTCCCGAAGATCGATTGATAGTTGCCCCAAATTTTATCGGGCAAGACCAACACATCGCCCTCGTTTACAAAGAGGTCGCCAATTAAACTGAAACCGTGCGTCATTCCACTCGTAACAATGGGTGTGCCGAACGACTTTCCGCCGAGCGCCGGATTTTCCGCAATCATCTTGGTTTTCCATTGTTTCCGCAGCTCCATTTGGCCTAGCGGTGGCGCATAGCCGTAAATCAAATTGGGCGCGAACTCCGGGGCAAACCTGCGAGAACTCCGGAGATACATGGCGTCATCATTTTCAAGCGCGACCGCACGGGTTGCATTGAGGCGATGCGCCTTTAGATTCGCCTCCGTACTTTGGCTCAGAATGCCACTGGAAAGATAACTTCGTTTGCCAAGCGAAGACAACAGGTCGAAAACAACCGGATTCACAGACTGGATTTTTTCGTTTAATTCTATAGCTAACGGATTGAGCGCTATCACGTTTCCCCCTGGCGGTATAACGTATTAGATTTTGGCAGTTGCAAATTTGGCGGTAGTCAGTTTCGTTCGGGTAGCGTCTTATCCCGAGTCGTTTGCGAAATGCGACACCAACCAAAAACGACTGATGACATTCCCTACATAGGACTTACGCAGTCACAGGCGTTCGCGATTCGGAAATCGCTTCTACTTTGAAACACGCGCCTACTAATCCGCCGCGAGCCTCAAGGGATTAACAGCGCAAGTCCTACTGCACCATCAAATCCATTCACAACGTAAAGGTCTCATTCATCACAAGCGGCACGTTAGGAGGCAGGAATTGGTAATATCTGGTGATGATTTAGTTGTTGAGTTACTTGAATCGCACGGGATTAGCGCTGTCTTCGGGACGCCGGGAGAAGGCGCTTCAAAGATTCGCGACGCCGTAGAGAAATCCGACAAAGTCGGCTATTTCTCCGCACGATCGGCTCAAGCCGCCGTATTTATGGCGGACGGTTACGCTCGCTCGACCGGCAGCGTGGGAGTTTGCCATCTTTCCGGTGGAAATGCGGCGGTCAGCGCCGTGCCCGGAATCGCGGCCGCCCATGCGGATAACATGCCGTTACTGCTAATCACGGAGCAGATGTTTGTCGATGAACTATCACCCAAGATGCCGTTAGATTATCATCGCGAGCCATTCAATCAGGTCGACTTGAAGAAGTTGTTCGACGCCGTAACAAAATGGAATTGGCGAGTCGAAAATCGTGAACAGATTCTGCGCACAATGGGCCAGGCATTTGAAATAATTGCATCCGGCAGTCCGGGGCCCGTCCATTTGGAAATCCCGTTTGACGTTTTGGAGAGCGAGTCAACCGAGTTCCTTCCTTCCAGAGGAAGCGTTTCTCAGAGCGCTCCTCTCGCCGCATACCTCAACATGCTTACTTCACACCTTACGACGCTCGCCGCAGAGATGATGACTTGCGCAAAGTATCCGGCCATCATCGCGGGCGGCGGAGTTGTATCGGCGGGCGCGGGAGTTGAACTCATTCAACTCGCTGAAATCCTGAACGCGCCCGTGTACGTTACGCCCATGAGCAAAGGTGTCATTCCGTCAACGCATCCACTCGCGGCCGGGCTGATCGGTTCCGCGGTTGACGAGGCGGTGCCCTCTGCCGTTTTCCAAGCCAATGCCGTAATGGCGATTGGTTGCAGTCTGTCGCGACGCACGACAAGGGATGGGAAACTCCGTTTGCCGAAAGATCTCATTCAGATTGATATTGAAGAAAAGGCAATTGGCAGAAACTACCCGGTGCGGATCGGTATGGTGGCTGACGCAAAGACCGCTTTGAGGCAAATCATCGGGGTCATCAAGGACGAAAAACTGGAAACAAATAATGAATGGAAACCCCCCGAAACAGGCTCAACCGCATTTGGCGGCTCTCATCGCGACCAAGACGCGAACCAAGAAGTCATACAAATTCTGAGATCGGTATTGGAGGCGGAAGCAATTTTGGCGGTAAGCGGCGAACATCTGATTGAACTGTTGCTTAATCACTTTGACGTCTCTTCACCGCGAACTCTCCTGCATTCGTATGATCTGGGTGCCGCGGGATATGCGCTCCCAGCCGCAATCGGAGCGAAGATTGCGCATCCGGACCGTCAGGTACTCGCGGTAACGGACGGAGATGAATTCCCGCTGATGGCCTCCGAACTCACTACGGCGGCGGAAAAGGGGCTAAGCGCTGCCGTATTGGTTATTGAGCGGCACGATCGGAGCGCTCAACCCGATCCCGTAAAACTCGCGGAATCGTTCGGACTCAACGGACGACGAGTCGAAACAGTTGCCGAGTTGAAACCTGCGCTCGAATCCGCCTTGAAGTTGCCCGAAATCTCTGTCGTCGATATTCCGATTCTCGCGTGACAGATGTTTCGAGGCATTGCAAGTTTTGCCTATCTTTACCCCCTAGGTTCTGTTGACATTTCATCACAACGAGACAATCAAAAGGGTTGCACGGACGCAGAATTCTTCGTAGGGGTTGGGTCTCCCAACCCATTAGTTCGGTTTCCCAACCTATTGTGCGAGGCGGAAATTTCTATCGTCCGCCTATCCATTCACAACCGAACCGTAGGGGCGAGGTTCCCTCGCCCTGTGCCATGTCGCCGGCATATTTCAAATATCAATTCACAAACGTGAAAGAGCAAAAGCGGGCGAGGGAACCTCGCCCCTACGATTACCGGGATATCCCACATAAATGTCAACACACCCTAGCGGACGGCATCGGCCAACAACTCGATTAGGTGCTTGGGTTCTTTGCCGGTGCCTTGCTTAATTTGCTCCCGGCAAGAAACGCCCGCCACCGCCACGTCAAAATCCCCCTTCTTCTCCTTAATCTGTCCGAAGAGCCGCAGTTCGCCAATCTTCATCGACAGATCGTAGTGTTCCTTTTCATAGCCGAACGAACCTGCCATGCCGCAACAGCTCGAGTCGATGACCTCGACACTGTAGCCCGGCGGTAGACTCAGGGCTTTCACGGAGGGTTGGATGCCCACAATCGCCCGTTGATGGCAGTGGCCATGAAGAAGGATGTCTTTCTTAGCATCGGTAAAGTCAAGGTCGAGTTTGCCCGCCTCATGAGAATCCATCAGGAACTCCTCTATCGTGAAGGTATGTTCTCCGACGAGTTTGGCGTCTCCGCCTTCAACCAGATCAACGTAATCATCTCGCAGCGCCAGAATACAACTCGGCTCGCAGCCGACAATCGGAATTCCCTTCGCCGCGTAGGGTTTTAACTGTTCGATGTTGAATCGCGCGTTCTCGATCGCTTGTTCAAGCATCCCCTTGGAAATCATCGGACGGCCGCAGCACTTCTTCTCGGGCAAGATTACGTCAAACCCCGCCGTTTCAAGCACATGGAGCGCCGCATCCCCGATTTGCGGGTAGTTGTAGTTCATAAAGGTATCGTGAAAGAGAACGACTTGCGTCCCCCCGTTTTTAGCCGAACTCGAACGCTGCGCAAAGCGTTTCTCGAAGGTATTACGAACGAATTTCGGCAAGGAGCGCCGTCGATCGACTCCGACGAATTTCTCCATGGCCACCTTCGTCAACCCGTTGTTCGCAAACCAATTCGACACCGGGGCAAACCTCGATCCAAACTTGCTGAGTCTCGCAATGTCCCCGAAAAGGCGATTTCTGAGGGGCAACCCGTGTTCCTTGTAGTAGTGGGCGAGGAACTCGTACTTGATTTTTGCCATATCCACATTTGACGGGCATTCCGCTTTGCACGCTTTGCATTCCAGACAAAGATCGAGCACTTCATGAAGCCGGGCGCTCCTGAAATTCTCGCGCGCAAGAGTCCCTGAAATCACGGCCCTCAGCGCGTTGGCTCTGCCGCGAGTGGAATGTTCCTCCTCCCGCGTCCCGACAAAAGAGGGACACATGGCGCCGGTCAAGGTCTTGCGGCATGCACCGACACCGTTGCACATCTCAATCGCGCCCGCGAATCCGTCTTGGCTTGAGAAGTCGAAGTAAGTATCGATCTTGATTGTGCGATAGCTGGGGCCAAACCGCAACGATTGCGTCATCGGCGGCGGGTCAATAATCTTGCCCGGATTCATGATGTTGGTCGGGTCGAAAGCGGATTTGACTTCACGCAAGGCGTTGTAAATCTGCGGTCCGAACATGCTCTCAATCCACTCGCTGCGCACAAGCCCGTCGCCGTGCTCGCCGCTCATCGCGCCGCCAAGATCCATCAGCAGATCTCGAACATGCGTGGCGATAGAGTGCATTTTCTGGATATCGGACTCCGACTTGAGATTAATGACCGGTCGATTATGGAGTAATCCGACACTGGCGTGAGCGTAGTGGGAAGCGGTCGTATCGTGGTCGGCGACAATCTTGTCGAAGCGCCGCACATACTCGGGCAAATCCTCGATGGCGACGGCGGCATCTTCAACAAATCCGACCGGTTTATGGTCCCCCGTTGTACCCATAAGCAATCCAAGCCCCGCCTTCCGCGTTTCCCAAACACGTTGTTTTTCTTCCGCGGTAAAGCAGCGCACGAAGGCGTATCCCAAACCGACAGATTTCATTTTGCGCTCAAGCGCGTCGAGTTTTTCGTGAAGTTCGTCCTTGGAGTCGCCGTAGAACTCTACCGCCAAAATTGCGCCGGGATCGCCTTTGATGAAATTGGTAACGCGGGAAAACTCAAGCGACTGTTTCGTCATGTTGATGATTTTGTCATCAATCAGTTCAACGGCGGTCGGATCGCATTCCAAGATAGGCTGCATCGCCTCCATCGACTCAATCAAGGTCTCGAAGTGCAGTACGTTGAGCGCGGTCATCTTGGGCGTTTCGACCAGATCAATTTTCGCCTCGGTAATTGTTGCGAGCGTGCCTTCCGATCCGACGATGATCTTGGCTAGACTGAACGGCAGATCCGCGTCGCACCCATCACGTCGGTACGGGGTAACCTCTTTTGTCCCGGCGTCCGGCACATACTCATCCAGATTGTACCCGGCGACACGCCGCAGAATGCGCGGATAGCGCTCTTGAATCTCTTCCTCATTTTCCGACGCGATTCTGCAGATTTCTCGGTAGATGTGCGCTTCGCGTGAGTCCCCGGCGCGTTTCTTCGCAAGTTCCGCCTCCGAAATCGGCTCTGCGACGATCTCGTCACCGTTAGCGAGAACAAGGTTTAGCGCCATAACGTGGTCGATGGTCTTGCCATAGATGAGAGAATGCGCCCCGGCCGAGTTGTTGCCGATTGTGCCGCCCACATTCGCTCGACTGCTCGTCGCCAAGTCCAGTGGATACATCAGACCGTGCGGTTCGAGATGATGATTCAGATTATCGATTACGATTCCCGGTTGCACCCTTGCCCATCTCTCCTCGACATTGACCTCAATGATTTGATTCATATATTTGGACATGTCGATGACGATCGCCTCGCCGACGGTCTGTCCCGCGAGGCTCGTTCCGCCGCCGCGCGGCAGAATGGGCACGTTTCGTTCATAAGCAATCTTGACCGCCGCAATGACATCCGCTTTGTGTTTCGGTACGACGACGCCAATGGGTTCTATCTGATAAAGGCTCGCATCCGTGCTATAGAGCGCTTTGGAATACGGATCGAAGCGCACTTCGCCTTCGATTCGGTCTATTAGGATTTGTTCGAGTTCTTTGATTAGGTCATTCATCCTTGCCGTTACTCGCTTTCAATTACGCCCTCAGTGGTTTTCTCGGGGTAACTGTTTAGTCCATCAATCTCTTGCAGAGAATGCGGAGCAATCGCTTTATTCCACAGTCGAACGCGAGTTCATCCATGTACTCAATGAGTACCACCCCCGGTGGGAGGGACACCCCAGGTGGGAGGGGCATCTTGCCCCGATTTCCCGCGTTCACAATAAGTCAACACATTTAATAATTACGCAACGGAAACCGATTGCGCTAGGGTATCGCTCTCACATCGGGGCAAGATGCCCCTCCCACATATAATCAAGGGATGTCCTCCTGCCGATGGTCGGGAATTATACATGTCAAATCAATTCTGCCACTATTTTTGGTTGAATACGCTTGGCGAGAATACCACTTATACGGTTTCAAAAACTAAATTCCACATATTTCCAAAGCGCTCGATGAATCGGGCAACTACAATCACCCTATGTGTATAACTCATAGATTGGGAACTGGTATTAGATACATTTCTGCGCGAAGCAAGATTCACACATCGCGCACATTTGATTCCATCAGCCGAATCACATCCACTCCGCTAGTGAGAAGCGTTTTCCTGTTTCCGCCGAGATATAAGCCCCGTAGCAGACAGCGACGATGTCGCGCCCCAGTTCAACGTCGCTTTTAGGTTGTCGTCCGCACGAAATCGACTCGCAGAAATCTTGGAGTTCATGGGGAAAACCGTTCATCCAATCCTCGTCGGGGTTGGTAAACTGCCAGCCCGAGCGCGTTTCCACCTTCTCCCGAATGTACGTGTCACCCAAAATTTCATCGCTAGGCGCATAATTCAGCATCCCCGTATTCGGGTTGATGTTGCAATGAATCACCGTTTTGCTGGAATATACGGTTATAATGTTCTGGATACCGCCAAGCACCATGTCCGAGGCGGTAATTTGCGCGACCGAATCGTCCGAGAACGTAATCATCATGGATGACCAATCCTCGCAATCCTTCCAGCCTTCGCGCACCCACTTTTCATCCTCTGCCAAGAAACTCTCTATGTGGGTGAGATTCGCCACCTCTGCGGTAACGCTCTTAGGTTTGATGGGGCTGCCGTATTTTCGCACCCCTTCACTGTATTTTAGATAGAGCGCCGCGCCGAGCGGATGGCATCCCTTATTAATGAGGCTGCCACCGCCGGAATAGCGCCATTCCTTTGCGTATTCCGAGTGCGATCCGCTATGCGATTCCTCACCGCTAATGCGCAGGATTGTGTTGTCGCTCTCCGCGAGGATATCGTTTGCTTTGGTTACGCTCGGGGCGTAGACCCAGTTTTCGCCATAACAGAACGTGACCCCGTTCCGCGTGACAGCGTCGACCACTTCGTCCGCGGCTTTCAACGCTTCATCGAACATTTGGCGGCGGGGTGTCGTGTGTCCAATCAGCGACGCCTCGCCATCACCGAAGTAGCCTGTCAGGGGTTTCTCGCAAATTATGTGTTTGCCGGCTTCGGCAGCTTGAATGGACAGTGGGTAGTGCAGATAATTGGGAACGCAAAGGTCAACAATCTCTATCTCGGGATCCCCTAGAATTGCCTCGTGAGATTCATAAATTTTCTCAAGGTCATGTTTCTCGGCAAAGGCAGTCGCTTTTTCTTTGGACTTCGAGGTTACGCCTTTAATACGGATGTTGAGTCCCGGAATGCGTCTGTAGTTTTCAACATGGAATGAGGCGGCGAATCCCGCGCCAATCATGCCGACAACGATGGGTTTGGTGTTCATAGTTCTGTGCGGTGGAAATTTTTACGAGGCTCCTTGAATAATGTGACAACTCGGGCTATTAATGTCAAACTGTGTTAATTCTATCTGATTTTCTCCCTACGGTCAACTTTAATCTGTGAAGAGAACAGAGAATCGGAAAATAGGCTACTATCGTAGGCGGGGATCAAGCGAATGGATAATGAGTGCGATAGAGATCCTATCTTGCCCCGCTTGCCACTGCCCGAGTGTTACTTGATAGCGCCCCATTATCCCGCGTCGGAATAATTCTTTCAGCAAGTAACTCGCTCCAGCGGAGCGCCATGTTGATAGAATACTTCGGTTAATGAACCCTAAATTGCCTCTCTATTGTCCTAATCGGTGTCAATTTAGAATCCTTCCGACCTTCCATCCTTCCATCCTTCCGCCCAGTGCATCGGTCCAACGCGTCACCTACCATTAAAAACCTGGTGTCATTTGTGTTCTCCCTGTACCTATATCGGAATGAACTTGACACGAGGGCATCCGCTTTGATATATTCCAAATGTTTTTGAGTGTCGAACAACGAGGGAAATTGAAAATGCGGCTGACTCAATCTGCTGTTCCTGCCAAAGTATTTATCGCGCTCCTGCTCTGCTCTGTGGCAACGCTTTGTCTTGATTCTCTCGCCTATTCCGCCGATAGTTCGCCTGCGGAAAACGCCAAAGCCTCTCGTCGCCTGCGCGGCGCCGCTACCCATGAAAAACTGAAGGTGTGGGTAGTCTTCAGAGACAAAGGATTTTCGACGGAAGATCAGTTGCATACGGCATTGGAAGCGTACGAAGCCCGCATGTCCGAGCGCGCCAAACGCCGCCGCGCTCGCCGCGCCGACCGTCCTTTTCCCGACATTACCGATATTCCCGTTTCATCTGCGTACATTGATGCGGTGCTTAATGTGGGCGGAAGACTGCGCGCCAAGAGTCGGTGGCTCAACGCGATTTCGCTTGAGGCAACCTACGCCGAGATTGCCGACATTGCTCGGCTACCCTTTGTGCGTGCGATTGATCCGATTGAGATTTATAAAAGCGTCGCCCTACGCTCGGGCTTGTCACGACATTCCTCATCTCAACATGCTCCGCCTGCATTAGCGCCGTTGGATTATGGAAACTCGCGAACCCAGATTGAACAGATTCAAGCGAACTTTCTGCACGAATCGGGATTCTCCGGAGAGGGCGTGGTAATTGGCGTGCTAGACACGGGATTTAACTTGGATCACGCCGCGCTTCGGCGCGTGGATGTGCTTGATCGGTACGATTTTGTCAACGATGACAACAATCCGGCCGATGAGGTCGGTCAGGATGATCCCGGGGAAGATGAGCACGGTTCGGTTGTTCTCGGCATTCTCGCGGCTAACGCGCCGGGAGCTCTCATGGGGGTCGCATATCGCGCCAGCTATCTGCTTGCCAAGACGGAAAAAGTCTTCCAAAACGGGCAAAAGTTTGAGCGCCTTATCGAAGAAGATTGGTGGATCTCGGGATTGGAATGGGGGGAGGAGATGGGAGCGGAAGTCATCTGCAGTTCGCTCGGTTACTCGGAATGGTACCGCTTCAAAGACCTTGACGGGAAAACCTCAAAACTGACAATTGCCGCCAATCTCGCCGTAGAGAAGGGCATCTCCGTTATTGTCGCGGCAGGAAATCTAGGCGGTCAGCCCTTGGGAGATCTGGGCTTGGGAGGTCGCATCAGTGTGCCTGCCGATGGATTCGACGTGCTCGCCATCGGCTCGGTTGACCGTCATGGCAGGCGCCTCCGATTCAGCTCGCGTGGCCCAACTTATGACGGACGGATAAAGCCGGATGTCGCGGCTATGGGACTCGGCGTGACAAGCATCGATCCACAGTCGCGAGTGCGCTTCGCGCATAACCATCGCGGCACGTCGGCGTCCGCGCCTCTAGGCGCGGGAGTGGTTGCGCTATTGATGCAGGCGTTCCCGCTCGCCACGCCCCGGGATGTCGCCGCCGCCATCCGATCAACCGCCTCCCAATCGCACGCGCCGGATAATGCGGTAGGATACGGTATTATCCGTAGTCGCGCCGCTTTTGATGTGTTACTGGCGCAATTCGGGGAAACCGGTATGCCCGAACCTAGCAATGTTAAACCCCTTTCCAACTCGTTGCCGGTCACAGTTGGGGGTTTGAAACGCGGCATTTTATTACAAAACTACCCCAACCCGTTCAATGCGGAAACTTGGATTCCGTTCAGATTAATGCAACCGAGTCGGGTAACGCTTCGCATTTACGATTTGAGAGGGGGCTTGGTTCATCGCGCCGCAATGGGCGAACTTCCTGTCGGCGATTATTCGGCGAAATCCGACGCGGCGTACTGGAATGGACGTAATCTGAAGGAGGAACCGGTGTCGAGCGGAGTCTATTTTTATGTGTTGGAGGCTGCAGGCGAAAGACACGTGCGAAGGTTGATGGTAGTGGAATAAGGTTGGAAGAAAGGGAAGAGTGGAAGGAGGGAAGGGTGGAAGACTGGATGAGTGGGATTCGCTGGATTTAGGGATTTCAACGGATTAAGCGGACAATCAACCGAGTGTATAGCGAAGGTGATAGTAGATCCCGTAGTGAGTAAGATTCCCGACCAGGATTTGCCAGGGAATCTCTATCACACTCACTATCCGTTCGTTCAATCCCGCTGGATTGCGCAAGAAAGAAACCGAGTTTTCGGAAAAAACTCGGTTTCGACCCGCGATTTTCACACGAGTTCAGCCACAGTATTTTCGTCGAGTTTGGGAATGAGATGCAGAAGCAGGTCCAACGTCGCCGAATAGTCGTCGATATTGATGATTGACACGTGGCTATGAATGTAACGCGCGGGTACGCCCAACACGATTGAGGGGACGCCGATTCCGACTTGGTGAATCGACCCCGCATCCGTGCCGCCGGATTGACGCACGGCAAGTTGATGGGGAATTTGATGCGACTTCGCGGTCTCAATGACGAACTCACATAGCCGGGGGCTTGGAATCATCGTCGGGTCGTACAGCCGAATCTGTACGCCGCCTCCAAGTTTTCCCTGCACGGCGTCACTATCGGTACCCGGGGTATCGTCCGCCGGGGGAGCTTCCAAGACTATGGCGACATCGGGTTGGACCGTCTGCGCCACCGTCCGCGCGCCGCGCAATCCCACCTCCTCTTGGGCGCTGCCGGCGCCGATTACCGTGTTCGGGTGTTCGCCGAGTTTTTGGAGCGTTTGAATCGCAAGCGCGACCCCGACACGATTGTCAAAGGCTTTCGCCGAAAACAGTTTCGGATTTTTCATCGGCAGAAAGGGACCGTACGGAACGATTGGACATCCGGGCGTTACGCCGAATTCATCGGACGCCTGATTGTCACTTTCTGCTCCAATGTCAATGAAGAGGTTTTTGATTTCCATGACCTTCTCGCGCGCGCCGGCGCCGAGCAGGTGAGGCGGAATAGCGCCGATGACGCCCGGAATTTTTCCGCGCTCGGTCAAGATATTCACGCGTTGGGCAAGCAGCGTGTGCGCCCACCAGCCGCCTACCGGTAGGAATTTCACATAGCCTGCATCTGTCACGCGTTGTACGATGAAACCGACCTCGTCAAGATGAGAATCAAGGAGAACGCGAGGCTCGTCGGCATCTCCTTGTTTGGTACAGAAAATGCTTCCCAATCGATCCCTGTCAATAGCGCCACTATCAGCCAGTCGGGATTGGAAAATCGCTCGTACTTCGGTTTCATGTCCGGGGATTCCGGCGGCTTGAGTCAGTTCTTCAAGCAACTCGATTGATTGTTCGTCCATATTGTCTCCTTTACTTAAACCGATTTGTCGCGCCGATCAAGTCTTTCCAATGCGGGGCAGGATAGGATTTGCTATCCACTCGTTTGATCCCACAAAAGGCGCAATTTCTCACAACTTGGAATATATTATACTTCATTCGCTTGACTCGATCAATGCCTCTGAAGCGGGAGGTTGAATCACTTTTGGCGCCGAAAAAAATAGGAATGGAAAAATTATGGACAACCCTCCCGAAGTTTGGTAAAATGAGGAAACAATAGTAGTCTACTTTTTGAAGTTTGGGTACAACCCCTATCTGATACTAATTCCGAATCTAAAAGTTACAAGAACCGGCAGTTTGTAGTTGCCCGATTCATCGGGCGTTTGTAGTTGCTCAATTCATTGAGCGCCTCCGATTGATTCTAACATTTAGATTTTAATTTCGTATGAAAGGATATATCAAATGGCAGAAAAGAATGTGAAACAACGGATGCATGACGGTGAAATCATTATGTGCGGGAAAATGCCGCTGGCGTCGGACCTAGACGACGTTAGGGCTACGCTAGACGCGGGAGGGATTGATCTGCTGCAGTGCGATAGCCAGCACGTTCCGTTTAACGAGGAACGGTTAGTTCCCTATTGCAATCTTGCTGAAGAATACGGTGTCCCCGTTCTGTTTCGGATAAAGAACACGCGTTTGGCATATCAGATCGGAAACTGGGCGGATCTCGGACCGACGGGCTTTGAAGTGCCGCAGGTAGAAACCGAGGCGATGGTCGATGAAGCGCTGGATGCCCTGTATTACCCCCCGGTCGGCAACCGCAGTTGGGGTCCCGCCCATGGTTTCGGCTTTACTCCTGACCGGGAGCGTGTCGAATACGCCAGTTGGTGGAATGAAACTTGTATACTCTTGCTGCAAGTGGAATCCATCAACGCGGTCACGAATGCCAGTAAACTTGCCAAAGCGGGAGTTGACTGTATCTCATTCGGTCCTGCAGATTTGACAATTAACCTCGGCATGTACCCGCACCATCCATTGAGTCTACCGTCATCCGATCATCACCTCTTGTCGGATGAGATCGTGCGTCACGTTGGCGATCAACTCAAGGGTAGCGGCGTTTCGATTTGCTTGCGCGGCATTGAACCGGAAGATCGCGATAGATATATTGATATGGGCGTAAATGTCTTCCTGTAGCGTTCTGCGCCAGAGTTGTTGCCGCGAATTGACACACTCCCGGAATTAATGCATTGGACGCTTAAAATCCCATGCGGTGCTTTGCAGATTGTATTTTTGAAAGGAGACAACTATGGCTCCGGAACAACTGGGCAGACACGATCTGGCTGAATATCAGATACAGAACAATGTCCGTTTAGAGGTTTACTGGCGGGATGACCGGGCTGGATATGGCCCCGCGGTATCCATCTATGCTTACGATCAGGAGGTTTTGCGGCTAGACTGTTTCGGGGAGGAAAATGACAAAAAGGGAAAAGGACACTGTCATATCAACCTGAGGCAAACCAGAGCGCGGCAGTGGAATTACCTTCCCGGATCGGTTAGTGATCACATTAGGCAAGCGATGCACGATATGCGCTACAATTTGAACTATTGTCTGCACACAAATACCGATGAGAAGATTCAGCAGACGACGGTCGATTCCGAAACGTTGGAGCCGATTGCCCGACAGGTCGAAGCAAAGATGTTAGGATTCATGAGTCAACTTGGCTTGGAGTAACAGATAAGACAGTGACGAGTGATCAGCGGTCAATGAGTGGGATGTTATACGGATTCAAAATCTAAATGTTACAACCGACCCGAGACGTGCAATGAATTGCACTACTACGAACCACCGACGATTGTAACTTATAGATTAAGAATTAGTATTAGCTTCGTGTGACGGAGCAAGGAGGGCAGCGACACACAACAGCGCCTGAATTTATCGACCAACTGCGAAACCGTCGTCGGTGACGGATTTGGCGAAGATTTCTTCGTCCAATCTCAGACCGAATCCGGGCGTGCCGGGAACATTGACATGTCCCTCGGAGATTTCGTAGTCGGAGGTATCCAAACCGGGTGTTGACGCTTCATCCCATTCGACAAATTCAAAACGCCGCACTTTGGCTGCCAAGTGAGCCGCGACGTAATTGCCGTAATGACCGCCGTAGTGGTGGGGCGCGGCGCCGACCTCCCATTCGTCGAGTTGAGGACCAAGGTGCAACCAGTGGGTAAAGCCGGGATTGAAGATATCATACTGAACGATGTCAATCAAGCCCTCGCGCGCCCAATTAACCAAATTAGGCGAGGCATCACCCTCTCCATCGGCGATTCGCGTCTCTAGCCCCTCCGCGTCCAGCCATTCGCGCAAGTTGGCGTAGAATCTTGAATCCTCATGGAAGGCTTCCTCCATCCAGTACACTTTAGCCTCCGCGGTTTCGCCCAATACACGTTTCGTCAAGCTCAAATTATACCCGTTGTTGGCATCTATCAGGATGGTCGCGTCTGTGCCTACGGCTTCGCGAACGGCGCGGATGACGCGGATGTCTCTTGCCGTTCCCTTTTCAAGGGGCATGTGCATGGCGCCGCGTCCGACTTTAATCTTGAACGCTTTGTGGCCTCGCGCCGCTCCCTCCAACGCTTCGGACGCAATTAGCGTTGCCGCCTCATTATTGTCTTCCAAGTGAAGGTCATCAATATACAGTGAAGTGTCGTAACAAGGAACACGAAAGACCCCATCGTCGTCGGGCTGTCCTCCCAGCAGTGCGTACACGGGCTTGCCGGCATGCTGTCCCGCCAGATCCCAGAGTGGGTATTCAAGCGCGCGAAATCGCTCGTGAACGCCGCGTTCCGGATCGAACATCTCGCTAATTTGAAAGCCGATGAGCGATTCCGCGTGTTCTTTGGACAACGACGACCAACCGAAGCCACTTGCTCCATTATCGGTCGTAACGCGAGCGATACTTGGTCTCACCTCTATCCCGTGCTCTCCAAGCCGCGAGTTGCAGCCGGCTTTGCGCGGCTTTGTTCCGGTCAGACGAGTCCACTCGATTCGTTCAATGCTCAAGTCATTCATCATGCGTATTTGGGAGTTTGCGGATTTTGGCGGAGGTCGGGATCGGGAGATCCCTCCTACAGAGCCGTGTTATACTAAACAGCTGCGAAAAAGGTTATCGCCTAGAGATTAGGTGTCTGCCGCGATGCTGGCGACACTGGTAGACCCCACCATAATGCCGCTCGTAGATGTACTCATAGACACCTTCCGAGACACTGCGCAGGATTTCTGTGCGGCGGCTCACCCAAGAGCCGAAGGATTGGGAGCGATTCCGCAGGCTGGTTTTGGTTCTGTCCTCAATGATTCCGGTCAGAATATAGGCGCGTTGCTTGCCTTTCGGGTCGGTGATGACCAAAATCCCGCTATCTCCGACCATGCCGTAAACCGTGCCGGTTTTGTTGTAGACGTGAACCCCTTGCGGAATGCAGGTTTTGTCATAAAGGCGATCTCCCTTTGGCAACCTCAGATAATGTTTCATTTTCGAAGAATGGGGAAGATTGCCCAGCCACAGTTGATTATAAAAGCGGTTCATATCGTGGGCGGAGGTCATGTTTTTGTAGGTACGTCCCCCGCTTGGAATGTATTCAACGATGCGCGTATGCTCGAAATAAGGGTAGTTCCATCTGAGGAGTTGATTCACTCGGCTGGGACCGCCAAGTAATCTGATAAAGTAGTTCGTCGAGGAGTTATAACTTCTCTGAATCATGTTTTTGAGGTGGCGACGGTTCTGGTTTGTGTGGTACAAGCGTCCTTGCCGCACCTCGTGAAAATAGACTAACATCACAAAATTCTTGATGAGAGACGCCGCCATCATGGGTCGATCTTCGTTAATCGAGACGACCTTTTTTCCTTTGGAAATGTCGTAAACAACGAAACTCGTTTTGTCTGTCGTGGCTAAACGACCTCTGTATCGAATACTCTTGATGAATCTCTCAATTCCCGCTTCAAGAGGCGAATCAATGGACAGTTTTGGCGACTGCGGCTTTTTTCGAGGGGTTTTGGTACGCGGTTTCTGGGTCGATCGCCCGCGATTTTGGAAAAGATCCGCCGCTTTGTCTTCTCGTTCGTTTGACAAATGGGCTTGACATATCAGCCGCCCGTGTTGTTGGGGGGATTCAGGGTTTCCCTCAATGCCAACATCCCCATCATGTGTCGCGCCGTAACCTCCGGCGCTGATGCGCGCGGCATCGGAGTTACGTGTTTTACTCCTCTTCAACGACTCTTGAGCTTCAGACGCAGATTCCGTACCCGTACTTGCCCCCCGGCAGAAAATCGCGTCGGGGTCAATAGCTTCCAACAACGACGATGAAAGAAAAACTGCCGAGAAGCCAACCAGAACTAACCAGGATTTTCTATTTTTTGTTTTCATAAATTAATATGCCTTGAAACGATATATAGTGTTTGCGATTAGACCGCCCGAAAAATGGGCGATGGGAGCGTAGAACCGAATTGGCGCTCGCGGCGGCGCAAAGCGGTTGTGGAATAAATGCCGTAAAACGCAACCGAGTTTGTTAGGTTCTGTTGACATTTCATCATAACGCAACAATCAAGAGGGCTACACAGACGCACAATCCTTCGTAGGGGTTGGGTTCCCCAATCCATTCGTTACGTTTCCCGATACATGGGGCGAGGGGACCTCGCCCCTACGATTGAACACACACTTCACGTAAATCTCAACAGAACCTAGTGCCGGTGTTGCGTGAATCATCGTATTAATTAGGACTTGCGCGGCAGAAAAATCTTATACGATAGCCAGTGGCGGCCAAAAGGGAGATCTCTGCGGGAACTCTATAGTGTTTAACGCAAGTCGGCAGGTCGCGATTCGGAGATCCGCCCTACCGGTTAGCGTTAGACGGTGTGCGGGCATGCGCCTGCTACTTTGAAGCGACTGTGGATAGCGTCTCCTCAATGATTTCGACATTCGCGCGCGGCAGTGTAGTTTGCGCTCCGTCCTCCAATTCAACCTCCAAGATACGCACTTTGGCTCCTGTTTCAAGTTGCCGGAGTTCGACTGGCAGCGCGGTAACGCGACCGAGTTTTCCGAAATAGGGTTCGCGAATGACGCGAATCGGCGTGCCTACCTCAAGTATTCCCGCCGTAACCGCGTCGTCCGCCCGGTGTTCGCTCGACTCGAAGGGAATGACGATTTCCGGGCGTACCACCCCGGCGCGAATCTGGGTGACGCCGTTGATTGACGTTTTGAGTCCTTCCCGCTCCTTCAGCAGATTGAAAGTTCGATCCGCCATTCGAATCTTCCCAAAACCTTCCGTGACAACGAGAGTGACACCGATATCTTCGGAGCCGGTGATTGCGACGCCGAGTTCATAACCCAACAGTTCCCGGAGATCTTTGTCGTCAATACCACCTACAATCAGTCCTCTGACTCCCTGTCGAATCGCTTCTTGAATCGCATCGTGCGACACAATTGACCCGCCGACGAGAATCTTTTCACGGTGTTCGGGCTGAATCAGGTCGGGCGTCAGCGGCGCATCAGGCGAGTCGACGACAACCTCCAATGCTCCGAGCGTTTCCCCTCCGATGCCGAAGATTCCCTGAATATAAGTGCCGTAGGTCTCGACTGTAACCCCTTCATTACCGGCAACTTCAGTGACGGATCCATCTACATACGCCCTCACCTCGACAGGGATTGGCGGCTCGCGAAGAATCACGTGTCCGGTGACGTTGGAGATGTTTTCGACCGTTCCGGAAATCGGCGAACGCGCCTGCGATTTGAAAAGTCCGAAAATTCCTTTTGTCGACGCCAGGATTTCATCCTTTTCAACCGGTTCCCCGACTCCTTTCGTTGTGTATTCCTCCACGTCTTGGGCGGGGACACTGAGCAGATTTGCGACATTTACGAGCTGCACGTTGCCCGGCAGATCCGCCTTCGCGACGATTTCATCGGCTTGAACCTTGTCGCCGACACCCACAAGCGCTTCGCCTTCAAGGGGAAGCCTCCGCTCCTTGTGTATTGTCATCCCTCGCGAAACTTTGAGTCCCGGTGTATAGGCGTGTGCCATGAATCAAACCTCGTTAGCCCGTGCGGGGTCGGTGAACTGTTGCTGGAGGAAAAAGAAAGCCGTGACAAACAGTATAATGCCGGTCACGTCAAACCACCACGGATGCATCTGAACTGCCCCGGCAGGATCCGATGAGTACCCTCTAATCTCGATATTCATGCCCACCACAATCATCGGTATCGCATTCTTCAACGCATGACCAAAGATACAAGGCACGATTGAACCTGTGTTGACCCTCCACCAAGCGAGGATAGCTCCGCCCGCGAGAGCGCCTATGAATTGCCAAGGATTCAGGTGGTAAATGGCAAAGAGCAGAGCCGATACATAAATGGATTTCGCGACGGAATACCTGCGTAGAAAACCATCCAGAATAAGACCGCGAAATAGAAATTCTTCCGCGAGGGGCGCAACAATTACAAGCGCCAGAACCGATCCCCACAGACTCCGTTCGCCTTTTATCAAATCCAACAGTTGATCCATCAACCATTGCGGCGCCGGATACAGTGTGCGCATTATGTTGTCGGTCTCGGAGAGAAGAATTTCCAACCCCAAGACGAGGAGCGCCATTAACGGATATAAGGAACGCTTAAAAGACGCGATGGGACAGACTTCCCAAAATGACCGCCCCGTTTTGCCGATGCCCCATTTGAGCGCTATTCCAAACGCTAACGCAGTGATTGCCGCTTGGCATGCGGGATGTTCAAGCAGCGGGTAATCAATCCCGAATTCAATCAGAAAGAAGGGGATTGTTATGAGCAACCAGATAAAGAGTAGGCATACAAGTAGCCAAACGGCTTGCCGAATGTCCGGATAGTCCGCTTTATCATGGCTTTCGTTCATTGGATCCATTGATGGTATGCGGATGGCGCCCCGAGATGGCGCCGGGATTTAATTCAACACATTTTGCCCCGTTTTCATCGATTCCCGGCAGATCAACATCGGAATTTGGGTTACGGCGAACCGGATGGTAAAGCATTTCATCGGTTCGGGCGACTGGCGGATCGCGTGCCGATGCCATAGCGGCGCTCGCCGCGTCTAACCGTTGGTCGCCAAGGAATATGGATTGCCGTCCCAATCCTTTGGCGCCTGTGTAGAGTCTAACGACAATTTACCACTATTCCGTTTCATCGGATGTGCCTTATAGGAGGCGTTTTGATGGATAAAATTAGAAAAACTTCACTCGTCGCGGTTTGGGCATCGCCGGCGAGGCGGACAACCCTGCGATGGCTATCGTGCGCTTTAAATGTCCAAATTGAGTTCGTCAAAAACCTCTTGGGCGTCATGAAATGCGGAATGCGCGGCGGGTAAACCGCAGTACACCGCCGATTGGAGCACGACCTCTTTTATTTCTTCGATGGAAACACCGTTGTTTAGCGCCGCTTTGACATGCAGCCGAAACTCGGTTTTTCTATTGAGCGCAATCAGCATCGCGAGCGTAACGAGACTTCGGGAGTGTTTTGACAACTGGGGGCGAGACCAGACTTCTCCCCACGCGTAGCGGGTTGTCAAATCTTGGAAGGCGTCATTAAAGGCGTTGACGTTCTCCAACGCTCGGTCGACATGCTCGTCTCCCAATACTGTCCTACGGAGCTTCATCCCCTTTTCATAACGTTTTTGTTCGTCCATTTGTCATGTTTTCCTCGTTGGTTCCGTGCCATGGTGTGTTGATTAACCCGCGTTGAAGTCGCGGATCTACTCCGGGGCATCTCTAGCGGGTTACGGCATACGGAGTATGCCTACTACTTCGATTCCTGCAACCTTACGAACATCGGCGTCATGATCCGTTTAATTCAACTACGCCCTCCTGTCTTGCCAGTACGGCTTCATAAAGCCTCATTGTGCCGAGACAGTCGTGAATGCTCGCAATCGGCTCGCGTTCTTCACGGATTGCCTTCACGAATTCGGTTAGGCTGTATCCGTCGCCGGTCAACTCACCGGTACGTTGATCGCTGTAGTTGTCCGTGAAATAGTTCTGGGCTTCGGTGTAGTGGGCGACGCCCCACAAACCGTCAAGGACAATATACTCGCCCTGACCGGTGATTTCCACACGGTCATAGTTGCGCCTCCAAAGTCGGTGACTGTTGAGTTGCAGCGTTCCGACGGCTCCGCTTTCGAACTGCAACGTCACCGCGAAAGCGCCCTGCCCCCCAATCTCGTTGTGGAAAGAGGAAATCGCCTTCACCTCCCCACCGATGTAACGAATCAAATCGAAATAATGTATCGCAAAATCCAACAGATATACCTGCGCCGCTCCGCACTCTACCGTTGCGTCTGCCTTGGCGAGATGGGGGCGATAGTTGCCCGAGCAGAATGAACCGAGAAGTTGTGTAACTTTGCCGAAACTGTCGCCTCGCATAATCTGCATGGCGCGCTGAACACCGAGGCTAAATCGACGTTGAAAGTTGACCATTACGACTTTGTTTGCGCGATTCGCGACTTCGGCTATCTCGGTTGCCGCCGCGAGGTTCTCCGCGGGCGGTTTAGGCACAAAAACGTGATATCCGGCTTCAAGGGCTTCGCAGACAAGGGATTGCCGCGCTTCGGGGCCGGTACAGATAATCATCGCCTCAATATCTTCATTTTCCCACATCTGATGATAATCCTTATACCACGTCCCGGCGCCGAATTTTCCAAGTACGTTTTCCGCTCTTTCCTCGTCAATTTCGCAAATTGCCTGCAATGTAATCGGGGCAAAATGCAGTGCCGGGTAGAGTGTATGCCTCGCGAAACCTCCGGCGCCGATAAAGCCGGTTCGCAGCGGTTTTAAATCCATGAATATCACTCCTAAAGCCGTTCAGCGGGCATCAATGTCGGGCAAGAATAAATTCGGGTTTGGACGGGATTATGAGGGAATCGGGGGAGCATCTTAAGACGGAAGGGGGGCTTTGCCAGGTTGTTCTTGCAACCACAAGATTTGAAGGATTTCATTCTGTTGAAAAATAGTTTGGAGTCGTGATTCCGATGCGCATTCAAAATCTAAATGTTACAACCGTCAAAAACGATCGATAGAGATCCTCAATGAATCGGGCAACTACAATCTCCCGATGCGTGTAACCCATTATTCTTGCCGCAGACCTTGGATGTTGTCCGTACCCGCAAAGGCGCCCATTTTGCCGTTCCCAGGCGGAATTTAGAACACACAAAAGTTTATCATACCAAACACTTCAGAATGCGTCAACCTGAAATTGGGGATTTTTGGGGGAAACGCACCTGATTTCTGGCATAAGGAAGATTGGAAGGATGGAAGGGCGGAAAGTTGGGGATTATCCGCGGGTTGGGTTTCGCGGCTTGCGTTTCAAGACCGTTGCGTGGTATTATGTCCGTATTCATGAGATCCAAACAGATTGTATGTCCATATCATAAAGGAGCCGACCGTTGACAAAAGATCAGAACGTAACTGTTAAAATTGATGCGGGACCGGTTGATCGCCTCAATGACCTGGTCCGCTTGACTTTCAAACCGAAACTCCACTTCCACGATTGGCAGGAGGGGATTTCGAGGCTTGCCGTGTCCAGATGTGATTCTGGCGGCGATATCGCGGGCGAAGATGTCCCGTGCCAGTTCGAGCCGACGACGCGTGAACTTGCCTGGCGCACGGACGAGTTGCCTGCGGAAACAACCGCGCATTACATCGTTCGGCACACGAAGGAACCCCAACCCCAAGCTCGTTATCGTATCGAGCAGAAACCCGCGCATCTGCTCATTTCTGCCGATGGCGAGTTGTTCACTCGGTACAATTTCCTCGGTGTCTGGAAACCCTACTTTTGGCCGCTCAACGGGAATCACGGAAGCGTTGTGCGCGGGGCTGGCGGCGGCGATCATCCCCACCATACCGGGCTTTATCTCGCGTACGGCGGACACGGCGAAGGCGGATCAGCGAACATCTGGTCCGACTGGGACGAACCGCCATACGGTCCCTGCGGCAAGATGCTGCATCAACGGTTTGTCAGAATCAGCGAGGGAAGCGTGTACGCCGAATTTGCCGAAGACCTTATCCATGTTAGCGGGGACGGCGATATCATCATGACGGAAAGGCGCACCGCGCGCATCTGGTATGGGGACACGAAACGGCGGTTCTTGGAAATCACTCACGAAACGCCGCCGCCGTTAGACATCGGCGCCCGACAGTTTCTTTTTGTGGCGCGACTGAATCCGTCAATGGATGTTCCGGAGAAAGGGCATGTTGAAAACTCCGAGGGGCAGATTGGCAGAACGGGGGTGCACCATCAACGCGCACGATGGTGCGACTTATGCGGCACAGTGGGAGACGGGATAAACGGGATGGCGTTGTTTGATCATCCGCTAAACGCCGAGCATCCGGGCTTCTTCGGAGAAATCGCCGTGCCGGAGCAGATGAGCATTCTCCACCACCCGCCCGACGAGCTGGAAGGCAACCGTTTCCGTCTGCGATTCGGTGTCTATGTCCATGAAGGGGTTACGTCGCAAGCGGATGTCGAAAGCCATTATCGGCGCTACGCGAATCCGGTGAGGGCGACGATTTTGGGCAATTTGGAATAGCAAGATCTTCGGGGCATGTAATACTAATTCCGAATCTATAAGTCACAAGAGCCGTTGGTTTGTAGTAGTGCAATTCATTGCACGTCCCGGATCGATTGTAACATTTAGATTTTGAATTGGTGTCATAGATTCGGAGTTAGTATCAGGGCATTAACGACCTGCTCCATATCGTTTGGCATCGGCGCGGAGAATTCCAATCTCTGGTTTGTTTCCGGGTGGTTGAACCCTAGCGTCTCGGCGTGGAGCGCCTGACGGTTCAGTTTTCTGAGCGCATGCGCCGCGATTACCGAAGGCGCATCCGACAGCGCGCGTTCCCTGCCGCCGCCGTACACCGCATCCCCGGCTATGGGGTAGCCGGTATAACTCAGGTGGACGCGAATCTGATGCAGCCGCCCCGTTTCCAATGTCAACCGAAGCAGGCTAAACCTCTCATAGACCGCCAGCACGCGGTAATGAGTGACGGCATGCCGTCCGTTAGCCTTCACCACCGACATTTTTCGCCGATCTCTGTGGCTCCGCGCGATCTGTTCGTCGATTGTTCCGTCTCCAGGTTCCGGAACTCCGCAAACTACCGCAAGATAACTCCGCGTTGTCGTGCGGGCTTCAAACTGAGCGGAAAGCGCTCGGTGGGCGCGGTCTGTTTTGGCGGCAACAAGCGCGCCTGAGGTATCTTTGTCGAGTCGATGCACGATTCCGGGGCGCTCTGTGCCGCCGATCCCGGATAGATCTTCGCAGTGTCCGAGCAGCGCGTTGACGAGCGTACCGGAATAAACCCCGCTTGCGGGATGGACAAGCATACCGGCGGGTTTATCGATTACGATTAGACTCGAATCTTCGTGGAGGACATTGAGCGCGGTGGATTCGGGCGGAATTGCTTTTAACGGTTCGGGGTCGGGCAAAGAGAGAGCGATCTCATCACCTTTGCGCAGTTTGTAGCCCGGTTTGCTAGTTTTGCCGTTAACGGTTACGGCGCCGTCGCGGACGAGGCGCTGAATGTACGTTCTTGAAAGTTGCGGTGTCAAATGAGGCGCGGCAAGATGTTGCGCTTCAATGAACCGATCAAGTCGAGCGCCGGACTTCTTGGACGTGAAATGAATGGTTTCGAATTGTGGCATCGCAAACAGTCAAGGCAGCTCTCCGATTTGAATGTAGCATGCCGCGCGGCGTTTCGTTAAGGCCGCGCTACGTTGGTTTGGACGCTTTCCTCTTGCGCTTATACTCCGGGGACATGCCGCGCATTTGTTCGATGATTGTCGGCAGCTTTTCAATCACTTCATCAATTTCGGCCTCGGTGTTGTCTCTGCCGAGTGAAAAGCGTACCGTGCCTTGCGCTAACCGGGGCTGAAGTCCCAGCGCCGCCAGAACATGGGAGGGCTCCATTGAGCCGGAGGTGCAAGCGGATCCGGTCGAAACGCAGATGCCTTCCATATCCAATCTCAGGATTAAACTTTCCCCTTCGACAAATTCAAAGGATATGTTTAACGTGCCGGGCAGGCAGTGTTCAGGGTGTCCGTTCTCGTAAAGTCCATCAAGCCTTTTATGGAGTCCGTCTCGGAGTTTCCGCGTTAGATGATCCAAGTGCCCGACATAAACTTCGCGGTTTGTCTTGGCAATCTGCGCCGCCGCTCCAATGCCGACGATTGCGGGGACATTCTCCGAACCTGCGCGCCGATTGCGCTCATGCGAGCCCCCGTGCATGAGATTTTCGAGACGCGTGCCGCGCCGTATGTACAGCGCGCCAATCCCTTTGGGACCGTAGAGTTTATGTCCGGAAAGTGACAAAAGACTTATGCCCGATTCCTGAACATTGACGGGCAACTTGCCGACGGATTGCACGGCGTCGGTGTGGAGCGGGATGTTATGCGCCGCCGCAATTTCGGCGATGTCGGCGATGGGTTGCACCGTTCCCGTTTCGTTGTTGGCATGCATTATCGAAATCAGGATTGTCGTCTCGCGAATCGCCTCGCGCAGCGTGTCGGCATGAATCCGTCCGTAGCGATCGACGGGCAAATACGTAACGTCAAAGCCGCGCTTTTCGAGGTGTTGACAGGTGTGCAAAACCGCATGGTGTTCTACCGAAGAGGTAATGATGTGATGTCCGCCATTCCGGCTCTTTTGCAGTTCCGCGAGGCCCTTTATGGCGTGATTGTCCGCCTCTGTCCCGCTGCCGGTGAACACGATTTCGCTTGGACTCTTCGCGCCAATCAGATCCGCCACCTGTTCGCGAGCCGCGTCAATGGCGTTGCGCGCTTCGCGCCCGTAGGCGTGGATGCTGGATCCGTTGCCGAAGCGATTTGTCAGGTAAGGCGTCATCGCTTCCAACACGTCCGGGTGGAGCGGCGTTGTGGCGTTATGGTCAAGATAAATGCGTTTCATGGTATGTTACCAAATCGCTTCGGGATGACGAAGACATAAACAAGCGACGCTATCAAACCGGTTGACCGCGATTTCTAAAGTTCCGCGGATCGATTCGCAATCCGATCTCGGACTAAAGCGGCAAAGTCTTCTATGGACACGCCGTTCTGACGCGCCCCGTCTCGTTTTCGAATGGAGACATTGCCGTTCTCCATCTCCCTATCCCCGACAACCAGCATGTAAGGCACTTGCATCAACTGGGCTTGGCGGATTTTGGCATTCATGCGCTCGTTGCTTAGGTCTGCCGATGCTCGCAGGTTCGCCGATTTCAATTCTTGAACAATTCTTTCGGCATACTCGTTGTGGCTGTCCCCGATGGGTATGACGCGCGCATGTTCGGGCGCCAGCCAGACGGGGAATTTGCCGGCGTAGTGTTCAATCAGAAAGCCGATCATGCGTTCATGTGTACTGAGCGGCGCGCGATGCAAACATATCGGAATCTCGCTGTCCCCATTTCTGTTGATAAAGCTTAGGTTGCATCGCGCCGGCTGCGCGAAATCGACCTGGTTCGTCGCGAGCGTAAACTCGCGCCCTATGGCGCTCCAGATCTGGACATCAATTTTGGGACCGTAAAATGCCGCTTCATCATGCACTTCAACGAAGGGAATGCCGCCATTCTCCATTGCGCGGCGAACCATGTCTTCGGTTTTCTGCCATAGCGGTTCGTCATCAACGTATTTCTTGCCCAGTCCGCTCTTGTGATGGGTGCTGAACCGCATCACATATTTGTCGATGTCGAAGATTCGAAAGTATTCTTGGTAAAGGGCTACCACCGCCATAAACTCGTCTTCAAACTGATCTTCCGAACAGTAGATATGCGCGTCGTTCATTTGCATGGAGCGCACGCGCATCAGACCAAAAAGCTCGCCGCTCTTTTCAAAGCGATAACAGGTGCCGTATTCGGCTAGACGCAACGGTAACTCTCGGTAACTTCTGAGTTTGCTATCAAAGATTTTATGATGGAACGGGCAGTTCATCGGCTTCATGTAGTAACGCACGCCTTCCATCTCCATCGGGGGATACATACTGTCGGTATAGTGCGCCAGATGGCCCGTGCGTTGAAAGAGCGCGTCTTTGGCAAGATGAGGTGTGCGTACCCGATCATACCCGCGCTTGTCCTCCATGTCCTTGGCGAGTTTTTCCAACTCTTCGATGATGATTCCGCCGTTGGGGAGCCATAATGGCAAGCCCGGTCCAACGTCTTCATCAAAGATAAAGATCTCCAAATCCCTCCCAAGTCGACGATGATCCCGCTTTTTCGCTTCTTCAAGCATTTGAAGATGCCGCTTTAATTCCGCCTTTGTGTTCCAGGCGGTGCCATAAATTCTTTGGAGCATCGCGTTGTTTTCATCGCCGCGCCAATACGCGCCGGCGATGTTTAGCAACTTAAATGCGTCGGGTCGAATTTCACGTGTGTGGTCAACATGGGGCCCCCGACAGAGATCTTCAAACGTGTCGTGGCGATATGTGCTTAACGCGGGCGCTTCATCCACTTCCATTCCGTACTCGTCCGTTCCGCCTTCAATGAACCCTTCGATTAACTCCAGTTTGTACGGTTGATTCTTGAACAACTCGCGAGCTTCGTCAGGAGAGATTTCCCGATAATTGAACTCATGTTTGCCAGCTACAATCTGCCGCATCCGCCTTTCGATCTGTTCAAGGTCATCCGGCGAGAAAGAACGGGGCTTGCCATCTTCCTCGGTTCCTAGATCGAAATCGTAATAAAAACCGTCATCAATCGGTGGGCCAATAGCCAGTTTGGCATCCGGATAGCGTTCCAAGACGGCTTGCGCCATCACATGCGCGACACTGTGCCTGATTTGGTATAACCGATCTTTTTCCGAATCTGACATGACTTTCTCCATTCATCGGAGTTTTGAACCGGTACATCATCTGAACCCGGCAGTTGAGCGCGGAGGACGCGCCCGGTTCGAGGAATCTGCTTCCCGCAAATTTACCTCATAAAAAAAGAGCCTTTCGGCCCTTGGATGAAGATTAACTGATGATGGGCGGTATAGGATTTGAACCTATGACCCCTTGCGTGTCGAGCAAGTACTCTAACCAACTGAGCTAACCGCCCTTATTTGAAGGATGAAGGCGGCGGTCGGAATCGAACCGACGTATAAAAGTTTTGCAGACTTTCGCCGTACCACTTGGCTACGCCGCCGTTTTGGAGCGGGAGACGGGACTTGAACCCGCGACCTCTACCTTGGCAAGGTAGAGCTCTACCACTGAGCTACTCCCGCAAGTAACCAATAGTATATCAAAACAGATTCAATTTGTCAATGAAAAAAATAGTGGTTTATTTTCTAAGGGTATATGGCAAGCGTTGGGGGGCCGGCGCGGTTAGAAACCGCGCCTACCGGGGTTCGAGGCAATCGCATTTAGAACGCGGTCGGGATCGGGAGATCCCTCCTGCAAGAATCTGCACTCGTTAGGCGTCAAGAAACTCGCGGAGTTTCGCGCTTCGGTTCGACTGGCTTAAGTAATTCAATGCACGCGCTTCCAGCTGCCGAACGCGTTCTCTCGAAAGCCCCAAGATGTTCCCTATTTCCCGCAAATTGTATTCGCATCCGTCCTTGAGCCCATATCTCAGTTCGGCAATCTGTTTCTCGCGTGACGGCAAGTCCGCGAGGGCTTTTCGTACCTCTTTGATTAGTTCTTTATGCACGATTTCCGAAAGTGGGTCCGGCGCCTGTTCACACGAGAGGGTGTCTTCAATGGTGACATACGATTCGTCATCGATGCATGCTTCCAACGAGATTACTTGGCTCGTTAGCTGCGCCAACCGGCTGATTTTCTCAATGGGCAGCCCCGTTGCCTCACTCAGTCGCGCCAAACTCGGTTCCTCAACCTGAAACTGTTGAAGATTGGATTTTGAACGTTCTACCTTTCTACACGCTTCAAGCAGATGAGACGGAATACGGATTGTCCGTCCGTGATTTGCAATGCCGCACCCGATCGCCTGTTGGATCCACCAAGAAGCATAGGCGCCGAATTTAACATTCCTGCGCCAATCGAAACGGTCGACCGCGTGGATTAATCCGACATTCGCCTCTTGAATCAGGTCTAGCAGTTCCAATCCTCGCTCCTGATATTTTTTGGCGACGCAAACCGCCAAACGCAGATTCGCTTCTACGATGCGATTCTTGGCATTGCGGATGTCATCCTCTAAGGATTGGATGTGTCCGGCGAGGTCGTACAGATACGACCGGTCAACGGATGAAAGACTGGCATCGCGAATCTGTCGCCGCAATAGATTCAAGGGAGGCGGATTATTTAGGTCAATATGGGGCAGATGTATTGCTAATTCGTTATAACATTCCTCTATCCGCTTCCGAGACTTTTCAATTCTGATAAAGACGCTGATTTCCTGTTCGTGGGTTAGGCGAGGGATATTGCCAATCTGGTTCAGGTAAGCGCCAAGCACGCCATCTTCCCTATCCGAATTGGCGGAGCCGGATGGTTCAACCTCCAACGCTTTCGCGGATCTTGGCAGTCGCTCAATTGGAGGACATATTCCCGTGTCTGTCGGAACGCCGCGAAACTCGGGCGTCCACGAATCTTCTATTGGCGCCTGATGGGTTTTTTGACTATGGTCGATTCCATTCTTGGTGGGAACCATTCATTTTCTCCAAACAGTTAATCCTGATCTTTCACGATTCCATATCGTGGAGCCTTCTTAATGAAGGCAAGATGTGTGCCAAGCAAATCTCTTGGAAACGGAGTCACTTGGAGGGGAAAGGATATGGAACACACTTGCGAAGAAGACCGAAGGAAATAAGATGGACTACGTGCATCACGAGTTAGTTTGCTGTTTCTGCCGCCGAGGATAAATTTTCGGAACTTGTCTCGGCAAGATTTCGGTTTGTCGGTAAGTTTACACCGGGGATGTCACACTCCGGTATCATAGAAAAGACTCAAAAACAGTCGCTTGGAGGTGACACTGTCACTTAGAATTGACGCCTCAATGTGTCCCATTCAGGTCTCACGCGGTTTGAAAATGCAAACTTTACACCCTTCCAAGCGCCCGATGAATCGGGCAACTACAATCACCTGATGCGTGTAATTTTTTATGGGGACAGTCTCCGAATGGCGATTGCTATGGTCGGGGCAAGATGCCCCTCCCACGGTGTGTCGGGATCGGGAGATCCCTCCTACGAACAATCTATACTTTGCGCTGCCGAGAATTGCGTGTTTTCAAGCTTCTAGTCCGTAGGTGCGGTTTCCAACCGCACCTGCCGTGAACGCACGCCGCGACCTGGAGATCGCTCCTACAAAAAGACGCAGTTTCTAACAACATGGAGTATAAATATGTTGTTTAGGTTCGCCGCAGCCCGAGTTCTTTAAGTTTGCGGTGGAGCGATTGGCGCTTAATCCCGATTTGTCTTGCCGTTTCTTGGATGTTCCAATTGTTCTGCTGGAGTTTATGCTCGAGAAACATCTGCTCGAAGCCTTGAGATGCCTCTTTGATTGTCGGAACGTCCAGCAAGCCGAGAAGGCTGGCATCCAACGAGTCATCATCGACAATCGGCGCGTTTATACCGTCGCTTTCGTCAAAGATTTCCGCAGGCAAATCCTCCGGAGCGATTAGCGTGTTCGTACACGTCACAACCGCGTATTCGACCGCTTTCTCTAATTCACGGATGTTTCCGGGCCAAGGGTACTGCTCAAACCTTGTCAGTACGCCTTCTTCAAAACCGCGGACGCGTTTCTGATCCGGCGTACGCGCATGTTTTCGCAGGAAATGGTTGGCGAGTATGGAAATGTCTCCTATTCGTTCACGCAGCGGCGGCAGAAAGATTGTCAGTTTTAGACGGTAATAGAGGTCGCGACGAAATTGACCTGCTTTGGCGGCTGATTCCAAGTCGCGATTCGTAGCGGCGATTATGCGCACATCGGCGCGTTGCGGATGAACGCCGACCCCGTGCACCTCCTTGGAATCAAGGACACGGAGCAGTTTTGGCTGCATGGCAAGGCCCAGGTCGCCTATCTCGTCAAGGAAAATAGTGCCTCCGCGCGCTTGCAGGAACTTTCCCGGGCGCTGATCGACGGCAGTCGCTACCCGTTTTCCGATTCCGAACAATTCCGCTTCGATCAACTCCGACGGAATCGCGCTGCAGTTGACATCTATGAAAGGCCCCTTTCGTCGATCGCTGTTATTATGTATGGCGCGTGCGACTAGCTCCTTCCCCGTGCCGCTCTCGCCACAGATTAACACATCTACATCGGAAGCGGCAATCCGTCCAACTTTTTTCATTACATCAATCATTACACCACTGTTGCCGATGATTTCATAATCCCCCGGTTTATCGGCAGAGGCGACAGTTGTATCGGAAACCTGATGAGACGTTTCGCCGGAACGCCGCATCAGAGCCGCCTTCACCATATTCGTGAGGTGGGTATAGTCAATCGGTTTGCTGATGTAATCATAGATTCCCAGCCCACTCGCCTCAAGCGCGGTCTTGGAGGAACTGTTTGCCGTAATCATAATGGCTTGAGACAGCTGAAGCCCGTGTTTACTGTGTTTGAGGATTTTTATCCCCGCCTCCTTGTCCAGCACCCCCTTGGCATCCGGCATCCAGAGATCGAGTAGCAACAAATCGTACGGAGGCTGCGAATCCAACATTTGAATCGCCCGATCTCGATCGTGGGCGAAGTCTACGTCGGCTTCAACCATTGGCTCAATCTCAAGCTGTTGGTTGATATAGCGGCAAATTGCCTTCTCGTCATCTGCGATTAAAATGCGCGATCGGTTCATTTTTCTTATTGCGCGTGGTCTATCGCGCCTTCGGTGTTAAATCTGAAATCCCCGAATCAACAGCGCTGTCGGGATCGGGAGATTCCGCCTACAACTACGCTGTCGGGATCGGGAGATCCCTCCTACAACATCACCTAGAGGGGGAGTTCAATATAAAATGTTGTTCCAATGCCAACATTGCTCTTGGCATACACCCTGCCGCCGTGCCCCTCAACGATGTTCTTCACATTGACCAAGCCAAGCCCCAATCCGCGTGGTTTGGTGGTGTGAAACGGCTCGAAAATGCGCTGGAGTTCGCCTTCCGTAATGCCTGTGCCTTCATCCTCAAAAGAAATAAATAACCGATCTCGCTTGCCCGCGGGCTGGTTGGGGTCGGTTCCGAATTTAACGACAACGGCTAATTCGCCGCCTTCCGGCATGGCTTGACAGGCGTTTTTTATCAAGTTGGCGAAAGCGATTCGCATCTTGTCCGCGTCAATGCGCACAGGAGGCATTTTCGTCGGCAACTTCAGATTTACGCGAATCCGATTCTTATTAATTAACGGTTGGTTCATGTCGCGGGCAGAGAGTAAGATTGCTTTCAGGTGGTGAGTTTGAAGATTCAAGCGCGTACCTTGAAAAAAACTCAACTCATTCTCAATCATATCGTCAAGAGTCGCCGCCGTATCAATTACCGTATTCATCTCATCGATAATCTCTTTAGGCCGAGCGCGCAAATTCAGCACGTCTCCACGTTGAAAGTTATTGCGAATCATTTCTGCCGGCGCGCGAATCAGGTTGAGCAAGTTTCGCAGTTCGTGCCGGACTTGCGCCGACATAACGCCAAAGACAGCTTCTTTCTCGGATTGAACAAGTTGATGCTGCGTCTCCCGCAGTTGCATCACGGTATAACGCAGTCGCAAGTGGGTTAAAAACAAACTGTTTACAATGCCGGCGGAAATAATGGCTACGCCAAACGCGGTCGCCTCCATCCAAAAGTTGAAAAAGACAAAAACGCAAACGACAAGGAGTAGATGGAGGATGAGCAGCCCGCTTGAGGTCAATATCACTGCTCGAGAGCCGTGGCCCCTGCGGTGTATCGCCAATGCCGCCAATGTCGAAACGAGTGCGAGCGACAGAAAATAGATGAACGCGATGGCGGGAGTAGAGCGCCAAATGAAATCATGGTTGAGCAGTGTGTTCAGAAGATTTACGCGTAGCGCGAGCGCCGACTGCTTGCCGAATGCGGTTGGCGTTTCCGGCGTCCCGTCTGACGTTACACCGATGAGGACACATTTATCCTTGAACCTCCGATTGAATTCTGCGCGGTTATCCTCAAATAGGTCAAGCGCGCTTTTGAACGATGTCGTATGCCAAAGAGGTCTACCGTTACGAACCGGGGAAATTCCGCCGACGAAACGCACAAAGAATCGTCCCCGCGGATCGAGCGGGACGCGCGTTAACTTGCTATCCGCCGAAGGAAATTCCAAATAGTTGCCTAGCCAGAAGCGCTCTCGCAACTTGATAGCGGTCGGAGAAATTCCGTAGGTTTGACAAAAAAGCTCCATTCCGATCGAGTAGTGGTACCCTTCTTTTTCATCCTTAACGACCAGTTGTGCGGAACGACTAATCCCGTCAGACCTGTCGAACGGGAAAAAACTGAAACTTTTCCGGGCATTTTTTAGATTTTCAGGCACTTCCGTCCAATCGTTCTCTTTAATTATCGGAATAGCGAGACGATTTTCAGCATCAGTGGGGGACCCATACAATCGAATCACAAACAACTTGTCGCCGGGTAAGGCGTTAGCGCTTTCCCACTCACGCTCGAAACGCATAATCAATCCAATCGCCTTTGGATTCGCTTTCTGAAGGGAGGACAGAAGAGAGGAGTAAAGATAGAAAGGCCAAGGAAATGCTATGCCAAGCTCTTCCTCACTCTTTGTATCGATTGTAATGATGGAAATGTCGGGCGATGCTTGTGCCGGCCCCGCGGATCCGAGGTGCAAACGCCAATCAAGCGCTCTCAACTCCATGAACTCAAACAAACCGAACCTCCACAAGAGACCAGCCACAATGAAGGGCAGCAAACCAACAAGGCAGATGAGTAAACGTGTCCTTTGAACCTGACTTAGTTTCATAGTAGACACTTTGGGATAGGCAAGCGACAACTGTCAATTGCCAATCTGTTTGCTGCCTTTATACCACGCTGTGGTGAAGTTCTGTTTGCGGGGTTGCGCGTCAACGAATATCCAGATTGTATCCGCTTTTGCTTGTTCATGAATAAGGGCTCGATTCGCGGCGACCCTCTTCGCCAAAGCGAGCGGTATCCCACTGTTGAACGCGCCGAGCAACTTCCCGCTGTCATTCAAAACCAGGTCCGCTTCAATTCCGTTGCGACGGAGCAACTGAACGTACAATAGCGCCGGGTTGTAATCGACTGAAACGCGTGCTTGAAGTTCGCCGAGAGAATTGTACAATCTCCACGCCAAATTCAACGTCGGATAGGGATAGCGTATCTCCTCTTGATTGCCCGTTTCCCTTTCCGGAAGATTTCGGGGTGTTTCCAATTCGGGGATTAACCGAGCAATTTCATCCGGCAACGCGTCGAGCTCCATCCGCAGCGCCTTTAATTCATCATTGGAAACCGCGGGGGGACGCGCTCTGTCATCAGTGGTCATCCGGTTGATTCTTTCGGTTGGATGTCCGACAGGCAGCACATCGCTCAAGGGATAATGTTCGATGCTGCGGTTGATTCGCTTCGCTCTCGGCATGTTCTTTCGTTGTTTGGCTTCGGCAATGAGATCGCCGACCAAAATTTCACGTCCGCCCGGCAGTGTAGGCAACAAGCCTTCTTTCGATTGAAGGCGGATGAGCGAATCCGGCGGCATGCGCACGAGGTCTTTTTCCATCAGCACAAAACCTTTTTCCAAGAATGCCCACTCTCCTTCCCCGAAGATTAAGACTTCAATTCTGCCGAAAGTGAAAGTAGTTTTAATCTCATCGGCGGCACACGGAAAATTGGCTAGCGCCACACACATCAAACAAGCTATAAAGATGAAACGTTTGGCTTTCATCGTGATTACCTCCTAATAGGTTGTGATTGTCGTTATACGAATTCGAAATCTAAATGTTACAATCAATCGAAGGCGCTCAATGAATTGAGCAACTACAAACTGCCGGTTCTTGTAACTTGTAGATTGCGAATTAGTATTAGTTGTCAATGATAAGATATGCCTTCAAGAATTCTTGTAACCAAGTACTAGCTAAATCTGACTGAATTTTTCGCGACGTCAGATTTTTCGGAATGGAGAAGAGCTGTCTGGAACCGCGAATCGGACTAATGCCGTATTTTTCCCATGCTTCCTCGACCGTTGCCGTAGAATCGCCGACTCCTTTCCCTTGAATCTCCTCGTAGCCCGCTCTCCAGGCGCCAACGAAGCCTTCCTTAATGAGGGTTGTTTCTATAGGTACCCAGACCTGCCCGTTAATCGGGACGAAATACGGCAAATTCGCCCGTTGCGCCTGATCGATGGAGATTTGCCCCAACCTAAACGCCATCATGACATGACTGGGGAGCTGGATGAGGGCGGTTTTTATGCCCTCCGACTCAAGCAATGAACAATAGAGCGCCGTACTGTCATCACAGTCTCCGAAGGCGCCGGATTTACCGTCGCTCGAAATTTGCTCCGTCAACCGCGTCAACATTTCGTGAGGATACTTAATGGCATCATTGGTGCCGCTGGCAAACGGTATGTTCGGGTCCGCCTTGTACGAAACTCCGTGTAAGGCGTTAAACAGGAGCATCGCTCTGAACAAGTCAAGGGGCATATCACTTTGCTCGACATTATTAATTTCTTGCGCGAACTCGGTGAAAACCGTTTCGGTGAATGCTTGCACCGTCGGATCTTCGGATATGACGAAGGAACCGAGTTTGGCGACATCATCCAAAAGCGTGGTGTGATTGTCGTACAACGTGACAGTCGTTGTCGCGGTTTTATAGGCGGCTCCGCCACTCTCGATAACTCTTATCTCTGCCTGAACGGGTTGAGCCTGAGACAATTCCACGGCGCTCGAGGTTAAAACGAGTTGGCGAATGGGGACCGAAATCCGTCTGCGCGGCGGCAATTCAATATCACCTAGAGCAACTTCCGTGCCATCTCTGCCAACAAAGCCATCCATGAAGAGTTTAATGTGAACGGTTACAGGTTCTCGACTTTCATTTTTCAGCCATATTCTACCAGTAGAGTCCGACGATGTCAACGGGTAGTACCGATCCCGATCTATGCGAGTAAATACCGGCGGCGCGGCAGGTTGATCGTATGTGATAATTTGGGCGTCGCGATTTGGTGAAGCGTAATAATGATAATGAACCGGGTAGAGATCAGGTATGCGTATGTGTTCAATGTTCACCGGTAGTTTGCGATAATCGAAATTGAAAGATAAGCCGACATAAACTGTCGCTGGCAATGTCGGAGGCAACAAATACGCTGTGTTGAAATTCAGCCACCTGAACTTCACACTGCCTCCCAATGAATAAGTCGGCGCTTCGCTGGTGTACAAATCTTTCTGAAGCCCGCCGCGTATCGCAAGATTGGTATTCGGGAGAAATTCTGCCCCCAAGTGAAACCTGTCGGTCAGGTCCGCCGCAATTAACCATCGCGAGGTTGGGCGGTACGCCACCCCAAATTTGTAGATTGTATCAGAGATCTCCTCACTAACGCCCTCATCGTGACGAATCCACATACCGCGCGCAAGCCCTTCACCCGATTCAACACTAATGACATCTTGGGCAAACGCCCCGACAGACCAGCGGTGAGTCGGGTGAACCACAACACCGATATCGGTGCCCCAGCCGCTTGCCGCCGCTTGTGATTCATTGTCGAGCGAAACTGACTGAGTAACATATTTGAGATTCACTCCAACCGAAACGTAGGTTGATGGAAGATAGCCGTAAGAAAAGTTGAAGCGACTCCGGCCGGCGTCGAGCTCGTCGTCGCTTATTCCGACATTAATCCAGTCGGCGCCAAGCGCGAACCTATCCGAAATCGGAATCACGGCGCCGAGATAATTTGTTTCCAATTCGCCAAATAGACGTGTGCGTTCAAGCTCGAAGGCGTAAATGCCCAAGCGCGGCAATCCGGCAGGGTTTCGGCGGACACTATTGCCATCATCACCGACTGCCGTGAAAGCTTCGCCCATTCCAATTGGGCGAGCTCCTTGCAATGTGTGCTTTTCGACAGCGTAAGTCGTTGCCGTCAGTAGAAGAAGGGAAATTAAAATACAGAATCGCATTTTGTTTATTATGTTGAAGCGCTTGCGGTGTTGTCAAGGGAGCGCCAGGGCAATCGCATCTAAGTTTTGGGCGTGACATGAGGGGAAAGTGAAACCGCCCCTGCCGATTTTAGTTAAGATGTTGGGTTTCATTCCATCCATCCGCGCTACGCAATCGTTGAAAATCTTGCCTACGGTTCACCTTAGATATACTCCGCGCTGCCAGAAATCGCGTCTTTTGTAGGATCAAACGAGTGGATAGCGAGTGCGATAGAAATCCCGCGATTTCCCGATCGCGACATGCGCTCACCGTAGGTGCGGTTTCCAACCGCACCTACCGCCAGACGCTTGAAAACACGCAATTTTCGGCAGCGTGAAGTATAGATAACGATTCAAACCAACCTACGCAACTCGTTTGATGGTCGCGATTTCCAAATCAAATCAATGATTATTCACAATAACCGTTTTCGTTTTCAGCGCCCCTTCACCTTCAACCGTGACGACATAGAAGTTGCTGACAACGAGGCCGCCATCATCATCACGCCCATCCCACCAAATAACATTGTTTCCCGCAAACAGATGTTCCGAATTTCTTAACACTCGGCGTAATCTCCCCGCTTCATTGTAGATTTTGACGGTGACATCGGTACTCCGGGAGAGTCGAAACGAGATCGCTGTCGACTCGCCGCGACTTGGGGAAAAAAGTCGAGGTTGACATGTCAGATTGCCGATTGTCAACGCTTCCGAGCCTTGCCGCGCCGTTGCCGTGACCGCATAGCGTCCGAGTGACAAAACGGCTGTCGAGATCCTGCCGCTTGTTCTGTCAATCGTTCCGCCGAGTTGCGTCCATTCACCGTTCTCCATACGAACGATTGTCAGTTTATCGGAATCGGCGAGCGCGCCCTGCAACCCATTAATGACAAATTCAATGGTAGCGGGTTTCAGGTCGTGCAGACGCAAATCTGTTGGCGCAAATTCGTAGTCCAAACTCAATATGGAAGTTGTTCCATCTCCATCCATCCCATCAGATCTTTCTGACTGGATGTCAAAAACCGGGTTGATTGTTACAACGGTGCGATCAGGCAAACTATTGAACGGAAAGACAATCCGCGCCCGCCCGTCCCCGCTTTCCACGACTCCGCCGTTTCTCCGATCCAGACCTCGACTGAGAAACACCCGAACTTCATCTTGCGCCTCGTGGCTCGCTTGATCTTCTACCCGAAGTCGCAGCGTAAATTGTCCTGTCAATCCGGAGGCGGTCCATATCCCCAGTGTGTTGCGCGTGACAGGATCCAAAAACGTTGACGGTTTCGAAATGGGGAGCCAGATGTCGGGCGATTCCCCACTGCTGTACTCGATGATGTATTTTCCGAAATTCCGATCGCTCGCCGTGCCGCGAATCTCGACTTGTTGGGGCAGTTGTTGGTTTTCTATGGGAGACAGGATTTCCGCTTGAGGCGGAATCCGGTCGACAACTACCGTGACGCGAGCCTCCGCCGGAGGATTGCCCGTCTTGTCTTCAGCCATCAAGCGGATTTCATACTTGCCCTCCACTTCCGGCGGCGTCCATTGAACCGCGACCTGAGCGTTACCGGAGTCCTCGGATTGACTAATCTGTTGCCAACCAGCGCCGTCTTGCAAGGCTCGAACATCGAACCGATACATGGACATGTTTGTGTCCGTAGCGATGCCGCGAATCTCGGTCGTTCCCGACACGAGTTCGTTTCTGGCCGGAGAATCGATTCTGACCCGCGGCAACTGGTTGTCGACTGTCACGCGCACGGAGGCCGCGCTGGATTTCCCCGACCGGTCCGTGACGCTGAGGCGAATGTCGTAATCCTCCTCGGTTGGAGGCGTAACCCAAGAGGCAAGCGTTTCGGTTTGTTTGGATTGTGTTGACGGGAAATTCAAGATCGGCGTCCAGTCACCGGTATGACTTGTGGAGCGGACTTCCACTCGATAGTCCCGAAAATGGACATCGTCGGCTGTCCCGATAATCTCGACGGTTCCCGACAATATCTGCCCATTGCCAGGAGCGACAATCTCGGCAATTGGCTCCAGATTATCGACAAACACGGGCACCGAGCGCGTGGATTGCTTGCCGGAGAGATCGAAAGCCAGAAGATGAAGCTCATATTTTTCGTCAAGGCGCGGCGTTTCCAATACACCCAACGGTTCATCATTTTTCGGCTGATCGGGATTAACAACGGTTATCTTTCCCTCGGGAGACTGGCTCCGCGCATCTGCCGGTCGGAAAAAGATCTCGTAATGGCTGAAGTTTTCGTCCTGCACGGTGCCAGACACTTGCACGGTGTCTTCCACAAATTGATTCGCTCTTGGCGCTCTGATTTGCGCGATTACCTCGCTTGCGTCAATAATAACGCGAACCTCCGTAGAAGACTCGAGTCCGGCTTCGTCTCGAACGGTAAGTCGGAGTTTACACTCACCTTCCAGACTGGCGGCATTCCATTGCGTCAGTAATCCATTCTCGACGGGTGTGCTTGCGACACGGATGACCTCGTCGTTTTGGTCGTGCGAGACTTGTAATTCATACTGCAGGAAATGTTTATCCGTGGCAATGCCCGTCACATCAATATTTCCGGCCGGCAAGACTGCCCCATTTTGGGGGAACGCGATGGCGGCTTCGGGATGAGTGTTGTCCAGAATCACTACGCGGTGCGTATTAGATTTGTAACCGTGGTTGTCAACGGCAGTAAGCCTTAACTGGTACTCCCCATCCGGGGCTTCCTCCGTATCCCAGCGCGCCATCTCTTCCGCGTTGAAATACCGCCCGCGCGCCGCAAGAATAGGGATTTCAGTCCATTCGGCATCATTTTCGGACAGATTGCGATACTCGAGAAGAACCTCTTCAATTACGGCGTCGTCGGCAATGCCAACATTGACGGTTCCTATGATATCGAGTTCTCGCGCGACGAGGGTTTTGCTCTCATCGGGCTTGATTATGGACACGGTTGGCCTCGCTTCCTCATTCTCAAGCTCATAAGACACAATCTCTGACGCGCTTGTGTTACCGGGAAGATCTTGAGCGCTTGCCCTCACATAAACCGTTCCGTCCAAGCGGGATGTGTCCCAAGGCACAATGACAACCGATGATTCACTAATTCGCTCGTTACGAATCGGTTTCCAATCTGTGTCGTTGGCGGCGATTTGACGGGAATATTCGAGTATGAATTGTTTCAAGTGCGCATCGTCAAGATTAATCGACACCAAAGCTGTCCCGGAAATCGCGGATGCCGGAAGCGGGCTTTGGATACTTATACTCGGAGGTGTATTGTCAACTTCAACGGTGACCGTGGCTTCGGCGGAATGTTGTTTGTCAAAACCCCCATTGATGGCATCCCGTGCGGATAACCGTATTGTGTACGCGCCATCCGCCAGCGCATGAGTGTCCCAGTTATAGAGAGCGCCGCTTTCAACCGAATTGTCCGAGACAAAGGGCGCGGCTAGGACGGCTTCGCCAGCCAGCCCGTCTCCGTCAAAAATCTGAATCCTATAGTCCAGAAAGTCGGTTTCATCGGTCGCGGTGCCCTCAACCAAGAAAGTTCCCCGAATTACTTCGTCGGGCTTCGGGCTTGATATGTTGACCCGCGGCGCGATCGAGTCAACTATAAACGCCGCGACTGCCCCGACAGGGTCTCTGTTTCCCTCTCTGTCAATGGCGCGTACTGTGAAACGATGAAAGCCTTCGCCAAGATTTAACAGGAGCACGCGATCATCGCGCCCGTCATCGTCCGTGAAGACGGGATCCTTGTCATCAATTTGATAAATGTAACGAAGCGCCGCTTTGCTTGCGTCGCCGCCCTGAAACTTGAAACTAACGCTTGTGTCACCGATAGTTTCGCCCTGTGTCGGTCCGCTTGTAATTCGCGTGCGAGGCGGAATCATCTCCGGATCAAAAACGCTAATCCCGTCATCGGGACTTCCAAACCAGAACGTCTCGCCCACTTGGGTAATCGCGGAGATGTCGTTACTATTCAAACCGTCGGATTGCGTCAGTATACGCGTAAACTGTCCATCTTGAAACAAACTGACACCATCCACCGTACCAATCCAGATACGATCGCTCCGATCACGATGGAACACTTGAACATTGTTAGCCACCAGACCTTGATCGGTTGCCAGCAATGCGGCAGGATGCAGGGTTTCCGCGTCAAGCACGTGGATTCCGATCTCGGTGCCGATCCAGATTGCTCCGGATTCGGTTTCTACGATAGCGCGAATGTCGCCGCTCGCCCGAAGTTCCACGCGCTTCAACAGTCCCTCGTCCAAAACCCATAATCCACTTTCGAAATCGGCATCGGCGAGCGTGCCAAAATAAACCCGCCCGCGTGAATCTACGAACATAGCGACAATGGTCCTCCGACCAATCTGCTGAAAGATCTCCTCCTCCGAATGCCATTTTGTGCCATCGTAGCGACTTAGACTGGGTAAAAACCCTGGGCCGGGTTCGTCCGGCACCAAAATTCCCGTACCGACCCACAAATCCCCCGTCAAATCAACGGCAATGGCTTGAATTTCGTTGGTTTCCGCTTCCACTCGCAGAAGTTGCCAGAAGCTGCCGTCGAACATCCCCATCCCCTTGTCGGTAGCGACCCAAATTTTTCCATCCACTTCCGCATCGGTAATTATGCTTCGAATCTCGCGTCCTTGCAACTGCTCAACTGCTTCCACGCCATTGAGTGTGTAATGATTTAGCCCGACCGGTGTGCCGACCCAAACTTGATGATTCCCGTCTGTCAACATCGCTGTCACTCGGTTATTGCTCAATCCGTCGTTTTTCGTGATTGATTGCCAAGACCGATCCGAAAAGCTTACGCCGTTGTCTCGCGTGCCGATCCAGATGTCGCCGTTTCGGGATTCAAAGATTGCTTGGATGTTATTGCTTGCCAATCCGTTCGCCTTCGTCTGTTGACTCCACTTTCCACGATCAAAGAGGCTAATTCCCGATGTTGTCCCAATCCATATAACCCCTTCGCGATCTCTCATCATTGCGTGCACGCTATTTGCAATCAATGGGGAATTGATCGTTGTAAAAACCCTCCAGTCGGAGCCGTTGTAGACTGCCACGCCTTCGGTTGTGCCGACCCAAAGGTTGCCGTCATCATCTTCGATAATCGCGTTTACAGCCGCCTTGGGCAGCCCGTTCTCTACGCCGAAGACGCGCCACTGAACGCCGTCAAAGTAACTGAGCGGATCGGCGCCGGTGCCCGGAAGCAAACCGAACCAGAGCCCGCCCGCTCTGTCCTCATAGATGGTTTGGACACCGACATCAAGGCGTCCGCCGCCGGCGTTTAACACGGGATGCCAAGCTTCTCCATCAAATCGACTTACCCCGATAGGCGTGCCAATCCAAATTTCCTCCGCATTTCTATCCGATTCGTCGACACCGCGCCGGATTGCGGTCAAAACACGATCGTCGATTAAACCGGTCTCGGACGAGTAGTGGTATTGCCAATCGATTCGATTAAGACTGCGGTTTAGAATGCCTTGATATATGCCGGCGCTTGTCGTTGCCCAGATAAATCCGTCGCGGCTTTCAAGCGCCTGCGACACATTGCCGCCGGGAACATCAAAATTCTGCCAAAATCCGTCGAAGCGACTTATGCCTTCGCCGGTTGCCAGCCAGATATCGCCCAGGCGATCAGCCGCGATCGATTTTACATTATTGCTGCCAAGTCCATCGCCGATACGTGAAAAATTACGCCATTGGAAATTTTGTTGAGCAAGAAGGATGGAAGGAAGTAAGTAAACCGCGAGGGCTAGCGGAAATGCGAGAAAGTGGATAACACGCCGCGCGAGGGGGATTTTAAATTTTTTCAACCCTGAATTCATTTCTTTCCTTTCGACTGGGACTAACGCAGTTCACCGCCAAGTCCGGTGTAGGGAATAACGATCGTTATTCCCTACGAAATCCACACAAAATTAAATCATCGCCAAAATCACATTACGCTCTCCGCGTAAGTCCTACCCTTTCTACTTAATCACAATCATCTTCTTCGTCGCGCTGAAAGCCTCCGTCGAGATAGTATAGAAATAGATCCCCGTCGCGACCGGGTCGCCAAAACCGTTTTTCCCATCCCAATATGCGGCTTTGGCGCGAGATATGTAGCGGCCAGGCGCTAGAATTCCTAGCGGGATATGACGCACGAGATGTCCATTAACGTTATAGATGTCCATCGTTACATCGGAAGTGGACGTTATCTGAAAAGGCATCCACGTTTCGGGGTTGAACGGATTGGGATAGTTTTGCAGCAACAGATTCTGTTCCGGAAGATATGGTGACATGAGCCGCTCCAGCGCCTGAAGGGCTCGGAGTACAAGAGGCGACGAATCCAACAAGAGGATTAGTTCGGCGTAGGTTCGACGCAGGGCTGTTTGCGTAAACTTAAAACCAATTTCCGACGAAGGAACGGCAGACGGCGCTCGCGCTTCATTCCGATTGGGATCCCCGAGGTGGGCGGCGACGAGCTGAATATCAAGTTTGTCAAACACGCCATCGCGATTTACATCGGCGTCAATATCAAGCTCCGGAGGCATATCTTCCTCATTGAAGTTCGCAATGATAACGACATCGAAGATATTGACGACACCGTCGCGGTTCACATCCCATAATCGCAAGGGGTCCTCGACGATGACGGTAGCCGCTGTTACAGGACAGTCAATCGGTTGCTGAGCCGAATTGGCAAGAATAAAGTTGTCCAGTTGAATTTTGGTCGTGCCGACAGCCTTTGATCGAAATAGGACTTCCAGAAGAATTCCGCTGCTAACAACGTTTGCTTCTCCAATCTTCGCGGCTACAACGCCTTTATATAGCCCCTCTTCCTGGCGGATTTCTCCAGGTTCACCCAAACCGGACGTACCGAAGATGTTTCTGAATTCCGTTACGGTTACAAACGTAAGGAGGTCGGGATTCGTCCATCGGAGATCGAATTGAAAACCGGAAAGGTCCGGCACGGAATCGGCGAGAATTTGTACAGCGAACTCCTCCTCTAAACCGATGCGCCGGAAGCGTGGAATCAGCCGAACGGAGCAAGTTCGCGGCGGTTCAAACTGCGTACGAAACGAGAGGGGTTCGGACCAACCGCTGACCCTTCCGAAACTTCCCGCACGCACACGCCACCAATACCGAGGACGTTCAATCTTGAATGAGGAGACGAACTCGTTCGCCAACACGGTTGCGGCTTCTACTATCGCGATAAAATCCTGATCTACAGCGACCTCGATGTTGTAGTAGAGAGCGCCGTCTGTCGCGTGCCACTGCAGATTCGCGCTTGAGGAATCGATAAGCGCGCCCTCTTGGGGTGAAATCGGGAGGGGATTCGTCGGATCCGAATGCCAAACGCGGACACCCGTATTATCTCCGCCGGTTGCGGCAAATAGCCTGCCATCCGGACTAAATTCCACATCGTGCTTCGACTTGGTATCGAATGACCACAACTCGCGCCGTGTCTTGACATCCCACAGTTTGACACTGTTGTCATTCTCGGAGTTTGCCAAACCGATCGCCAATAAGCGACCTTCCGGATCGGGGCTGAATGCTATGGAGAGCACGGGGCGATTGTATGTAACAAGAGGTTGGTTAAGAGCGTCTCCCTCGTCGACCGTCTCGGTTTTTGACGCGTTTTTCCACAAGCGAACAGCCCCATCCCATGATCCTGAAGCGATCCGTCTTCCATCGGGTTGAAACGCGACTGCCCAGACACGCTTTTCGTGTCCGATGAATGTTTCAATCAACCTCCCCGTTGCTACGTCCCAGAGACGTACTGTGTTGTCTTCCGATCCGGAGGCAATCTGTCCCCCATCGCGTCTGAAATCCACCGCCAAAACGACATCTTCATGCCCTCTAAGTGTCTTTCGCAGTACACCCGTACCTACCTCCCATAGCCTCAGAGTTCCATCGGTCGTTCCGAAGACCAGGTGATTTTCGTCGGGGCTAAGCGCGATCGATGTTACCCGCCCTGCCCCGTTCTGAAATTGGCGAATTTCTCGTTCCTCCGAGACGTTCCACAATCGCACCGTACCGTCTTCCGAGGCCGAAATCAACTCGCCGTTACGCGTAAATACAATGCCCGTAATTTTTCCGACGTGTCCGGCGAGGGTATGGACTTGTGATCTGGTCGATACATCCCAAATATGGATTTTGTAATCGTTGCCATCAGCCGCAAGCCATCTCCCGTCATTGCTAAACGCTATTTCAAGAGCGTTGCTTTCATGCGGGAGCAGGATTTCTGAAGGAAAGTTGGCGTAACCGTTTGTGCATAGTCTACCTTGGACAACCATTATCAATAGCGCGAAAAAGAAGCCGCGTAGTTGTTTCATTTTCATCTCTCAACCAATGTTATAGAATAGTGGCGCGCGCACGAGGCGTGCGGAATCATACATCGAATATGTGCTTAGCACCTTTCATGCCAACTGTAGGATCGATTCGCAAACAGGAATTTTATCACATTGTCAAGGAGGCTATCAAACTAATCTGTTAATTCGTCATTGCGCGATGGCGCTTCATTCCCAGCCGCCGTCTTCCGCGGTATTTCCCGAGGCGGCGCGATTACCGGCACCATCCGGTTAATAATTCAACTTTACAGGATGAACACAATGCTATACAATAAAGAGTATCCATGGGGCGTTTTTATGAACGCCTCCCATTCGGCATCTTGGTTTTTCAATTCTCCAAGTGTAAGTGGCAAGTGTCGGCGGTTAACATTGTCTGAACTGTGATTTATGGGATTACCATGATTAGCACTGTTTGTAGTTATTTGCATAAGAACATGCGCAGCGGCAACGGACGGTGATCGGGAGATTGTTCATATAGGGACGTGGAGTCGCGATTCGGAAATCTCCCTTAAACTTACCGGAATTAGTGATTCCGTATACTTTTGGCGAGGGAACCACTAAATGGCGAGTTTCTTGCAAAATAACCGAATGAAGCAATGTCATCATTTAGGCGGATCTAAACATGGGAAATTCATCAGATGGAGGTGTTGCTGGACAGTTTGCACGAAATGGAGAACGGCGGACCGCGTTCGGCACAGTGAATTGGATAGGATTTGCGCAGCAGTAGGAGTCCGCGATTCGGAGATATCGGGATTTCTATCGCACTCGCTATCCGCTCGTTTGGGGGATTTCTATCGCACTCATTATTCATTCGCTTGATCCCGCTGGAACTTTCAAAGACTGGCGCGCGCCGCGCGCCCTACAGATGTACGGAGTCAATCTTGGCATAAGCAACATGAAGAGATTAGGTGTTGACCTTTTATAAGGAGAAATCAGACATGCAAAACTCATCTATACGTGAACCAAAAGTGTCCATTCTGGATTCGATAGGCGAGGGCAATAAAATTCTTGAGAAGCACATCGCTACCTTTTTTGTCGCCAGTTTCTTGGCAGTGGGGACTATTGTGGTTGTTTGGCAATTTCGCCGCCGTATGGGAATAGACGGAGGAACCATGGCTTTTCTTGTGATGACTCTATTTGGGCCATTTCACGCCGGTTTGTGCTATATGGGACTGAAAGCCATGCGCAAAGAGTCGCCGCGCGTCTGGGACATGTTCAGAGGGTTCCAGCGATGTTGGGGAGTATTCGCTATATGGCTTGTTTTTCCGGTTGGCTTGACGGTGATTGGAGCGTCTAGCGGTGTTGCCCTCCTTTTTGTTCCGCTCCTTTGGGCGATGGGGATGTTGGCGATCCCCCTATTCATAGACCGAGAACTAAGTGTCGCGGCTGCCATGTCCACGGCGTTCGAAACCGTATTGACATGGAAGAATTGGTGGCGATTCTGGCTGTACGGCATGGCTTTATTCTGTCTTTCTTACATAGGCCTTGCCGCGTGCGCCATTGGCGTATGCTACACTCTTCCTCTTTCCGTATGCGCGCAAATGGTTGCCTATAGTCAAATTATCGGCCCCGACGAAATCGCGGCGCTGTCCAAGGACCAACAACTGCCCTTCCAGATAACTCAACTTCAAGATAGGATTCTCGGGCGAAAATCACGACCACGGCGAGGGGCGAACGCGGAACTCTTCCAGATAACTCAACTTCGAGACGGGATTCTCGAGGCAATCAATTCTGCCAACAAAGGCGTTAAACCGTTGCTAGAGTCGTCAACTGAACAGATTGGAAGCGTAGTGTCAAAGGCGGCGGATCTTGTTAATCGCTTGGATCAGATCGAGGAATATCTAAGGGCAACCAGCGGGCGAAGTCTCCGTCGCGAGAAGGGTGAAATAAAAGCGAAAATTGAGGCGACCAGCAACGCAGACGTAGTTTTACAGTATCAGGAGGTGTTGAAAGCGCTCAACGAGAGACTTGCAAATCATAAACACATGAAGGACTTGGCAGCGAAGATTCGCGCGCAATTGACCACAATTCGAATCTCCTTGGACAATACGCTTGCGAAAGTCATTCAAATAAAAACTGCCGATGTCAATAGCACCAGTCTTGAACGCGACGGTTTTTCCAGGGATCTGGAGAGCTTGCGAGATGAGATGGATGTGTTGCTGGACAGTCTGAACGAGATGGAGCGCTCGTCCAGGTAACCCAACTTGCTGCATACTACCGAGAAACCGAGTTTTTGGTTCGCGTTTGACAAAATGTAGGTATACTTTGCGCTGCCGAGAATTGCGTGTTTTCAAGCATCTAGTCCGTAGGTGCGGTTTCCAACCGCACCTACTGGGGACACACGTCGCGACCTCAAGATCGCTCCTACAAAAGACGTAATTTCTGACAGCGCGGAGTATAAATTGGGCTGATTTTCGTCTATTTCGTGTTTCCGCGTCGGAAAAAACTCGGTTTCTGCGCCCCCTGTCGGACGAAGGCGGCAACTTGGTGGCGCGCTCGCTAAAGGATTGGTGTATTCGTCTGGCGTTTTCTGGCATCGGCGCCGTTGGAAACCGCACCTGCGTTCTACAGCGCTGTCGGGATCGGGAGATGGAATCTCTATCGCAGTCATTATCCATTCCTTTGATCCTGCCGAGTTAAGATAGAGTAAAATTCATGCCGACCAAATTCGGGCAGTTACGGACGAAAAAACTGACGATTCCTGCACGCCTCTTGCAAAAATTGACATGGGTGATGCAAAAATTTGCATCAGCGTTGCAAAAAAACGGGATAAAGGAGCCCGATCTTTCCATGATTTTTGGTGTTTTCGGACTGTCAACTATAGGACTTACGCGGTGGTGGATGCGGCTTCCAACCGCGTCTACACAGTGTTAGGCGTGTTTTCAGCCGCGCCGAAATCAATCCGCGATTGTGAAAAATCCGCAGTTGTTCAGCGCAACTCCCAAGAACGGCAAAATACTTACAACAACAGTTGTAGATGGCAGTATTGTACGGAAACGCCAATACGACCATAATGACCAATTTCGAGTGCGACAGCCGGTGGTTCGCGAATATCCGGCAGCCATGAGACAGGCATTAATGCGCGGGATGGCTATGAAATGCGCTCCTGTCAAGAGAAGGCGCCAAGCGACTTTGAGAAACCGAGTTTTGAAGAAATAGTATCAAATGACCCCATGATGGCTGAAATGCCCATGTTTATTAGACATCTTTCAACCGCATTGAGGTGCCTACCGTCGGATCAGCTGGCGGTGACATGGTTTATGTCGCCGTTCAGCGTTAATCACGTGATTTTATAGATGGTATTCTCTGAACGGTCGAGATGCCGTAAGGAGAAACTTGGAACCGGGTGTTCAGAACCCGGAATCACGTTTGCAGGGCAGAAACGCTCGCGCAAACTATTTCCAGAGGTGAGACGCGATTGGTCGCTTTCTCACCTCAATTAAACATATAAGGAGAATAACATGAAGATGAGTTTTGTTAAATCAAGCCTCGTATGCTTAGGCGTACTCTTGGCGAGTCTAGCCTTTACGAACATCAGCCATTCGGTTTCATCGGACGCTGTCATCGCTGTCTGGACCTTCGACGAAGGTGATGGGGACACGGTCGCGGACAGTTCCGGCAACGGCAATGACGCCTCGGTCGGATCCGGCGCCCCTCAGTGGGTCGATGGCAAATTCGGCAGCGCGATGCAATTCAACGGCGGCGACGCCGAAGATGGCGATTGGATAGAAACGGCAGCCCCGGTCGTAGTGGACACCGTTGACTTTTCCATAGGTTGCTACGTGAATCCCGGCGATACCCAGAAACCCTGGGCAAATATCCTCTCCAGCCATCAAGAACCGCCCCGGCGAGGCATTGTCTTTACGCAGATTGCAGATAATCTCAACCTCTTTGGAATCACCATCGGCACCGGTACAAAGTGGATTGGTAACGGTAATGCCCAACTTGCCGCCGGCGTCTGGAACCACATGACTTTCGTGCGCAAAGGCGACAAAGGCTATTGGTACTTCAACGGCGCCCCCGATGAATTCGTCGGTCCGGGCGGTGAAGCGCAACTGGCGTCCGGCGACCCCGTGGTTGCCGCCACCTCGCCTTTCCGAATTGGCAACTGGATTCTCGGCGGACGCGAATTTAACGGAATAGTTGACGACGTTTTCATCTTTGAAAGAGCGCTTAGCGCCGAGGAGGTTGCCAACATTGCCGCGAATGGCATAGCCGCCGCCATGGCAGGTGGAACTTCCGTCGATGCGTCCGCTGATGACGACACCAGTGTGGATGACGACACTATCGCTGACGATGACACCACGGCGGATGACGACACTACCGCTGACGATGGCGCTACCGAAGTGCCGTCTTCAGGTACGGTTGTCTCGATCAGCCCGGCAACAATTCAGTCGCCGCAGGTCGGAGCGCAATTTGACGTCAGTATTGATATTGCGCACGGCGTCAATGTTGCCAGTTACGTGTTCAGGTTGACTTACGATTCCAACGCCTTGTCGCTCGTTGGCCTTGCGAATGCCGATTATTTGCCAACTTCGTATGTGTTAGGCCCAAACCCCGCCCCCGCAGAGGCACAAGGACAAGTTACATTTACAGTGGTTTCTGTTGGCGGCCCTTCGGATGGCGATGGCGCGCTTGCCACAGCGAGGTTTGAAGTCGTCAAAGTCGCGAGTTCTACCATAAGCATTGAGAAAGCGTGGGTTTTTGATAGCGTCGGAGGGGTAATGACGGTTCCGGTTAATGGAAGCGATATTTTCCACAGCGCCGCAACCGCTGACGTGAACGGGGATGGCGTCGTCGATATAGCTGACTTGGTGGTGATTGCACGGAATTACGGACAAACCGGCGCGAACGTCGCCGATGTGAACCGCGATGGCGTTGTGGACGCTCAAGATTTTGTCTTGGCAGCGGGCGCCGTAGGCGCGTTAGATGCCGCCGCGCCATCCGCGCAGAATCAGGTATCGGCGCAATTGTCGGCACAAGGTGTGCGGAGGGCGTTAACCGAAGCGCGGACGTTGAACCTTGCGGACCCGGTGGCGCAACGGGGGATACTCTACCTAGAGAGACTCCTGGTGGCGTTGATTCCGAAAGAGACTGCCCTCTTGGCGAACTACCCGAACCCGTTCAATCCGGAGACGTGGATACCGTATCGGTTGGCGGAGGATGCTTCCGTGACGTTGACCATTTATGACACAAGCGGTCAGGCGGTGCACAGGCTGGATCTTGGGCATCGGCTCGCCGGGGACTACGAGCGTCAATCGAACGCAATCTACTGGGATGGCAGGAACGAGCGCGGCGAACGGGTAGGAAGCGGTGTGTATTTCTATCAGTTATCCGCGGGAGATTATTCCGCCACGCGGAAAATGGTGATTTTGAAGTAATCAGTGGTTAGCCGCTGGGTTGTGTTGACATTTCATCGCATAAGAGCGGCGCACGGACAAATCCCTTCGTAGGGGTTGGGTCTCCCAACCCGTTGTTCACGCATTAAAGTTCGGGCGAGGGAACCTCACCCCTACGATTGGACACACAGCCATTGAGACTTTGCCATTCATTGACATACTCGCTTAGTTTCACCCGCATATTCTGAAGTGGCGCGCGCCGCGTGCCGTAACCCTTTTGCGCTACTCGGAAGATGTTGATACGAAAATAATCCGGTACGGTAGGAGAGATCTCCTGATCCCGACAGTAGAGCATACGGTAACGCGTGCAGGTATCTCAGATTGTCTGAATGGGATCTCTATCGATCAACTGAGTGGACCGCGAAGACGATAGAAAATCCTGCTTATTATTCATTCGCTTGATCGGATTAAACGGATTAAAGGATTTCGCGGATTGAGAAATCGCGCAGTGTAGCGTTAGAGAGATCGAGATCGGGAGATCCCCCCTACCGGTTGCGCGTGGCGATCGCAATTTAACGGAATTTGGTACAGAAACGACCAAACCGTAGATTCAACCGAGCGAATAACGAGTAGGATTTGCTATCGCACTTACTATCCGTTCGCTTGATTGATAGAGATTCCAAAGGCGTAAGCGTTGAATTCGCACAATGCCATACGATTTTGCTCCAAGAATGACAACATAAGGGCTTGCGATCTTCTGTTCCAACGGGATTCGATAGATTCAATCATTCGGCAAATTCAAAATGAGAATTGCTGGCAAACTGTACTTTTCAAACAAGCTCAAAAACATTTCACCGTTTTCTACGTTTTTCCTTGACTTTTCTCCTATATAATGCAATCATTTACAATGCAATCATTTTGGCCTCTAACCGGGTGTGTTAATCACACCCAAACTACTACAAATGGAGGAAACACAATAATGATTGGATCTTTTCTCTTTACGCTCCGTGTGACGCTATCAAGAATGGCTTACGGAGAGTCAAGAGATTAAGGGAGTGAATAACGAGTGCGATAGCAAGTCCTACTCATTATTAATTCGCTTAATCCTACGAAAGACGCAGTTCCTGGCAGCGTAAAGTATAATCACGTAATTTCATAGATGGTATTCTCTGAACGGTCGAGATGCCGTGAGGAGAAACTTAGAACCGGGTGTTCAGAAACCGGAATTACGTTTGCAGGGCAGAGACGCTCACGCAAACTATTTCTGGAAGTGAGACGCGATTCGTCGCTTTCTCACCTTAATTAAACAGACAAGGAGAATAACATGAAGATGAGTTTTGTTAAATCAAGCCTCGTATGCTTAGGCGTACTCTTGGCGAGTCTAGCCTTTACGAACATCAGCCATTCGGTTTCATCGGACGACGAAGTGGCGCCTTCAGGCACGGTTGTCTCGATCAATCCGGCAACAATTCAGTCGCCGCAGGTCGGGGGGCAATTTGACATTAGTATAGATATTGCAAGCGGAGCCAATGTTTCCGGGTACGAATTTACCTTGACTTACGATTCTAGCGCCCTATCCTTAGTGGCGCTGGCGAATGCGGATTACCTGCCGGCGGGCGCTTTCGTTGCGCCGCCAAGCCCCAAGGTTGCGGAGGCGCAAGGTGAAGTGAGACTTGTCGCTACAGCGCTTGGCGCGGTGGCGGATGGCGATGGCACACTTGCTACCGCGACATTCGAAGTCGTGGAAGTCAAGGACTCTAACATCGGCCTTACGAGCCTCTTGTCCGATGCCGCCGCCTCGTTAATAACGCATACGACCACGGGGGGCGCTGTCTCCGGCGGTGCGTCCGCCGATGATGACACCACCGACGATGGCACCACTGACGATGGTACCACCGATGATGGCACCACTGACGACGGCACGACCACAGATGATGGCACGACCACAGATGATGGCACGACCACCGACGATGGCACGACCACAGATGATGGCACGCTGACGATGACACGACTGCACGACCACCGACGATGCGATGGCACTACCGAAGCGCCACCTTCAGGCACGGTTGTCTCGATCAGCCCGGCAACAATTCAGTCGCCGCAGGTCGGAGGGCAATTTGACGTCAGTATTGATATTGCGCGAGGCGTCAATGTCGCCAGTTACGTGTTCAGGTTGACTTACGATTCCAACGCCCTGTCACTCGTTGGCCTTGCGAATGCCGATTATTTGCCAACTTCGTATGCGTTAGGCCCAAACCCCGCCCCCGCAGAGGCACAAGGACAAGTTACATTTACAGTGGTTTCTGTTGGCGGCCCTTCGGATGGCGATGGCGCGCTTGCCGCAGCGAGGTTTGAAGTCGTTAAAGTCGCGAGTTCTACCATAAGCATTGAGAAAGCGTGGGTTTTTGATAGCGTCGGAGGGGTAATGACGGTTCCGGTTAGTGGAAGCGATGTTTTCGACGGCGCCGCAGCCGCTGACGTGAACGGGGATGGCGTCGTCACTATCGCCGACCTCGTGATGATTGCCCAAAACTTTGGACAAACCGGCGCGAACGCCGCCGATGTGAACCGCGATGGCGTTGTGGACGCTCAAGATTTTGTCTTGGCAGCGGGCGCCGTAGGCGCGTTAGATGCCGCCGCGCCATCCGCGCAGAATCAGGTATCGGCGCAATTGTCGGCACAAGATGTGCGGAGGGCGTTAACCGAAGCGAGGGCGTTGAACCTTGCGGACCCGGTGGCGCAACGAGGGATACTCTACTTAGAGAGACTCCTGGCGGCGTTGATGCCGAAAGAGACCGTCCTGTTGGCGAACTACCCGAACCCGTTCAATCCGGAGACGTGGATACCGTATCGGTTGGCGGAGGATGCTTCCGTGACGTTGACCATTTATGACACAAGCGGTCAGGCGGTGCACAGGCTGGATCTTGGGCATCGGCTCGCCGGGGACTACGAGCGTCAATCGAACGCAATCTACTGGGATGGCAGGAACGAGCGCGGCGAACGGGTAGGAAGCGGTGTGTATTTCTATCAGTTATCCGCGGGAGATTATTCCGCCACGCGGAAAATGGTGATTTTGAAGTAATCAGTGGTTAGCCGCTAGGTTGTGTTGACATTTCATCGCATAAGAGCGGCGCACGGACAAATCCCTTCGTAGGGGTTGGGTCTCCCAACCCGTTGTTCACGCATTAAAGTTCGGGCGAGGGAACCTCACCCCTACGATTGGACACACAGCCATTGAGACTTTGCCATTCATTGACATACTCGCTTAGTTTCACCCGCATATTCTGAAGTGGCGCGCGCCGCGTGCCGTAACCCTTTTGCGCCACTCGGAAGATGTTGATAAGGAAGTGATCCTTGGCTCATGTCAAGAGAGGGACAAAGCGACTCTGAGAAACCGAGTTTTGAGGAAAAAAAGGATCTCTATCGCACTCATTATTCATTCGCTTGATCGGTTTCAACGATTATTCCGCCGACAACGTTTCCAAAACCTGATCAATAATCTGATCGGTCTTTATCTCCTCTCCCTCCCCCTCGAAATTCAATAGAATGCGGTGACGCAACGCCGGTAGCGCCACGGCGCGAATGTCGTCGATTGCGACATTATAGCGTTCATCAATCAGCGCTTTAATTTTGGCGGTCAAGGTAATCGCCTGCACGCCGCGAATGCTTGCGCCCAATTCAACGTAGCGCTTCACTATCTCCGGAGCCTCCGGGCGATCCGGGTGAGTCAAGCAGACGAGACGAATGATATAACGCTCGACGTGTTCGGCTATGGGAACGCGGCGCGCCAACTGACGCATCCGGTTGATTGTCTGGGCGTCGATGATTGCTTCAATCGCGATTTCCGTGTCCGATGTGGTACGCCGCATGATTTCGAGAATCTGCTCCTCATCCGGAAAATTGACGTGGAGTTTGAAGAGGAATCGGTCCAGTTGAGCCTCCGGCAAAGGGTATGTGCCCTCCATCTCCAACGGATTTTGCGTGGCGAGGACGCAGAAGGGTTCGTCCAACGGGTGGCTTGTTTGCCCCACGCTCACCGTGCGCTCCTGCATCGCTTCGAGCAATGCGGATTGGGTGCGCGGCGTGGCGCGATTGATTTCATCGGCAAGCACAATCTGCGCGAAGATGGGACCTCGCTGAAACTCAAACCGCTTGCGTCCCTGTCCATCCTCCACGAGCAGTGTGGTGCCGGTAATATCCGAGGGCATCAAATCGGGTGTAAATTGGATCCGCTTGAACGACAGATGTAGCGCTTCGCTCAGGGTATGCACCAGTTGCGTCTTCCCCAAGCCGGGCACGCCTTCCAGCAGCACGTGCCCGTTGGCTAACAAACACAGCAACACCCCTTCAATAACCTCGTCTTGCCCGGCAATCCGCTTATGGACTTCCGTTTTCACGCGGGAGAAATTGTCGCGAAATTGCCCTACCTGATCTTCCAAATCCATAATCGATATCCTTCCATTGAAGATGCCGGCCGCCTTCGTTGTAGTGACATGGGTATTATCAGTATACCAGAAACCGAGAATTGATCCAAATCAAAAAGGATTTCCGCGCCGAAGGCGTGTGAATTTGCGCTTGACCAACTCCCGACGGATTCGTTATAATGCTTTTTTAGCCGAGTGAACATAAAAAGAATTGGAAGCCCCATGCCGGATGTCGTTGTTGGACATATTGATAATCCCGATAGCCTTGAGCCCGTTTTCGCGGCATTCGAGCGAGACCACGCCGGATTCAAAATAGGGTGCGGACATTTTGATGGCAATGAGGGCGAACTTATCGCGGAATGTGGGGGTGTCCGATATATCTGGATCGATCGCGGCGCCGGAGAACTCCTGTTGGAATCGGGCTATCGAACACAGGAGGGAGATGGCGAGCGATTGCCCCCTTGCTACGAAGCCGACGAATGCGACGACGAGACGTGGGCGATACTGGGAACATTTTCGGACAATCTCGGTACTATCCACAAGCGGATCAGATCGCCCGTTGAGACGATATTGAGTCGGATTTCCGGTCGAACGCTTGTCGGCGATATCGCCGGCGATATCCGAATGCTCGCGGGTAGCGGTATACCGCCCAGTGAGCGGGCAAACCGCCCGAAAGTGCGTCGCGCTTTTGATCTGCTTTTGGAGAGTTATTCGGTTATCGGCTGGTCAACGAAACAGATTACTTCGTTTGAAAAGATTTTGCCCGGAGATCAAGTCATTGCGGAACCGGATGAACCGCTTCGCGTGCGCGGGAAGTTCCGGTATTGGTGGATCGAAGACACTAACCTCTTCATGACGCATCTCACCAAAACGCGTCGTTTACGCTATTTGCGCAATATGGCTGACGGTGGCAAATCCGGGTTGAACCGTTTTCGCCGGTTAGCGGCCGCTTGGCATTGCAACACGGAGATAGAAGACGATCCCGATGGCGTCAACAGTGTGAACAGCCAGGTTGTGAACATGGCGGCGGAGCGCACGGAGCGCCACTATCACCCGTCAACCCCGATTGGCGGCGGCAAACCGCAGCACGAACTCTACTTTGTCCTGGATCCCGGCACGTATTCTCTCGCTACGAATGGTCGCCAGGGCTACTTGCACGCTTTTCCTGATGTCCGGAATCTCGCGCGCCGCGACAGAATCCCGCTTTGCCCCGGCAATGTCGTTTATATTCCGCCAGACACCGGACATCGGGCAGTTGACCTTTTCGTGAACATTGTTGCCCTTCCCGGGTTTAAGCCGTTCAATGAGATTCCGCTAGACGTGACAGATTGAAGGAGTAAACCGCGGGCAGGCGCCTCATCGCGCCGGGGTTGTCATTTAACAGAGGAACACATTATGGGAACATGGTATGAAAACAAAGCCCTTCTGAACATCTTTATCCTTATTATGGTCGTCGCCTTTGTAATTTTTATGTTCAAACGCTCCACCGAAATTGGGCAATGGGGGCTCGCCATCTTTTTATCGGCGGGCACGTTAATCATGATTAGAGGGGTTGTTCGGATTACAATGCGAATGCGCAAAGACGGCGCCAGGAAATAAAGCGCTAGAGGAGATAGATGATGGAACGCAGAAAATTTGTGAAGATTATGGCAATCAGCGCCGGAGGGGTCACATTGCCGATTCGTCACTTTGAGGCGATGGGGGCAACCGAACCCGCGCTCAAGCCCGGCGCCATGATTACGAGCAATGACGACTTTTATACGGTTCAAATAAAAGACCGGCCGGAAGAAATCAAAGCCGATTCCAAACACTGGATGCTGCTGGTCACGGGACTGGTGGACAAGAAAGAACTTTTCAGTTATGAGGACCTCACAAGCTTCCCGTCAATAACCGCAATGCGGACGCTGAAGTGTATCGGAGATCCGATTGGAATCGAGGGGCAGATGAGCAACGCCAGGTGGACAGGCTTTCCGCTGCGCATACTCCTTGAACGAGTTGGCGTCAAACCCGAAGCGAAAGTCGTCGTCTTCCGATGCCGTGATTCATATCACACCGCTATTCCGATTGCCGATGCCATGCGCGAGGACACCTTGTTGGCGTATAAGATGAACGGCGTGCCTCTTCCAAAAGCGCACGGTTTTCCCGTCCGCCTGCTTAATCCCGGTCACTACGGCACAAAAAATCCGAAGTGGATTGTGACGATAGAATTGGCGAAGAAGCATGAAGGGTACTGGGAGAAACGGGGGTGGGATCCCGTAGCGAGTGTCAAGTTGGCGACGATGATCGGCACACCGGGCGAAGATTCTGCAATCAAGGCGGGTACCACGTACACGATTAGCGGCGCCGCGTTCGACAGCGGCAATCACGACGGAATCAAAAGCGTTGAAGTCAGCCTTGATGAGGGGCAATCGTGGCAAGCCGCGGAAATATGGGCGAGCGATACGCCGCTGGCTTGGACGCTTTGGAAATACACCTGGCAAGCGCCGGACGCGGAGGGACCGGTTAACATCTACGCCAGAGCCATCGCCAATGACGGATTGATTCAGAAGGCAACGGGATTTGATGCGGAACCGGCCGGCGCAGTCAGCTATCATACTGTCGCGGCGACGGTTGCCAAGTAAATTTCAGTCTCCTTCTTCATCAAACGCCGAGAAACCGAGTTTTTTCCTCAAAACTCGGTTTCTTCCCGGTATCCCGGTATCAATGTAGCACGGTAGCATCGGTATAAGGACAAACGCGCTTCTGTAGGGAACAACGATCGTTTGTTCCCTCCACATGACGTTCAACCAAAGACTGATAATCATGGCAATCACTTAATGGTTCACTCGCTAAATATATCAGCAATTCTCATTTTGGAACCTAGAGCTGACAAAGCCTTGTCAACTTTGAGGTTCGCGCTCTTGAAAAGCGTTGTGTTGATTGCATGGCTCAATAAAATCGCGAAATCCAACGCATTTTAGCCCCAGCGGGGCGGCAGGTTTGTAGAAATGTGGACACACCGAATTCCAAAGCCCCAGAGGGGCGACAGGTGGATAATTGGTGTTAAACACGTACCCAAAGAAAACCGCGCGTGACTCGCCCGAAAACGCTTAACTTGATCCCTATGCGCCTCCGATTGATTGTAACATTTTGAATTTGTATCAGACCGAGCGGGCAGGGAATGCGTCGAGTAAAAAAGCGCGATCTTTATCCCGATGAATCTGCGGCTTACGAGTTCGCACCGGACGTGCAATGAATTGCACGAGCACGAACCTGACAGTAGACTGGGCAGTTACAAACGCGGGAATCCGTTTTGATAGGGCGGCACAAAGAGCCAATGGACGAATTTAGGCAGATCTTGGGGACGATTCGCCGCCCCTTTCAGCAAGAGCTCCGCAAGGGGTGTCAAGATAATGTAGTCATCAACGGCTTGGGCAGTTACGTAAAGTTGTGGCTTGATAAGACGCGCCGACTCCCGCTCAACCCTTCCGAAGAACAGACAGTCGAAAAACTCGCCATAAGCTTTGAGAATTACGATCGCCTGTCGCCGTCTGATCGCCAAAAGATAATTGAAGGCGCCGCGGCGCGGATCGATGCAATCGTGTCTGAACAGTCGGCGAGATCGCCCATCAAGACAGGGGCTACCCGTCAGCCGGATACGCAACGGCGCCAGCCGGCAGAAGAGTCGCGTTCCTCTCAATCAGCGGATCAGACAGCGCCGCCTCATGCGAACGCCCCCTCTGCTCGCTCAAAGCCGCAGGCACCTCCCACCGAAAACCCATTACCGACCGAAAAGCCGACAATCGCCGACACCCCTGTTGAAACAGACATCAAAACACTGGACTTTTTGGGGACTCCGCTGCAATACGCCAAGGGCATTGGCACACGCCGCGCGAACAAACTCATGGCGGAACTGGAGATTCGCACGATTGGAGATTTGCTGCAGTACTATCCCCGCGATTATATTGACCGCGGGAGCATCCGATCCATCTACGATGTCGGACAAAGCGGGGAGCCGGAGACCATCGAAGGCAAGGTGGTCAATCACGACCAATTCACGCCGCGGCGCAAAGGGGCAAAGACGGTCGGCAAGGTTATGGTTTATGACGGAACCGGCGTCGCCGCGCTCGTCAACTTCGGGCGCCGGGTCGGCTATTTGAGAAATCTGCTCAAAGTGGGAACTAATGTTGTCATAAGCGGCAAATTCGGGCGCCGTAACAACGAGATACAAACCACCGACTATGAATTCGAGATACTTGAAGACGAGGATGCCAATCTCATCCATACGGGACGCATCGTCGCCAAATATCCGCTTACGGCAAACCTCACGCAAAAGATGCTGCGTCTATGGATTAGCATCGCGTTGGATGAGTATGGAGGCGAGTACCCTGAAATCTTGCCCTTGGGCATTCGTCAACGACTTCAATTGATTGATTTGAGAACGGCAGTCAAAGAAATCCACCGCCCCGCGTCCGATTCACACTGCAAGGCGGCGCGAAAACGTCTGGCATTCGATGAATTTTTCCTGTTGGAACTGGGGCTTGAACTCAAGAAGAAGCGTTGGGAGGTCAAAGAGAAGGGCATTGCGTTCAAGGTGGAGAGCCGGTTGCTCGACCAGTTCATCGCCGGTTTGCCGTTTCAACTTACGAAGGCGCAGAAGCAGGTCTTTAATACTATCAAATCCGACATGGAGAATACGCACCCGATGAACCGTCTGCTTCAGGGAGATGTTGGATCCGGCAAAACAATTGTCGCCGCCATGACCTTATTGTGCGCCATTCAATCGGGTTATCAAGGCGCCTTGATGGTTCCGACGGAAATCCTTGCCGAGCAACACGCTTACAACTTCTCGGAACTGCTCCAGCCCATGGGACTTAATGTCGTCTTGCTGAAGGGCGACTTGACAAAGGGTGAACGCGAATCCGTTCTTGCGGATATAGCCGATGGCACGGCGCATATCGTCGTCGGAACCCATGCGCTAATTCAGACGGGGGTTGATTTTCACCGACTCGGGCTTGTGATTGTTGACGAACAGCACCGGTTCGGCGTTATGCAACGCGCCACGCTTAGGGACAAAGGCGTAACGCCGGATGTGCTGGTCATGACCGCGACGCCAATCCCGCGCACACTCGCGCTGACGGTCTACGGTGATCTGAATGTTTCCGTGATTGATGAAATGCCGCCGGGCAGGCAAACTGTCGATACGAAATGGGTGAAAGAGGAGGAACGAGAGGCGCTCTACAAGGGTATCGAGAAATCTGTTCAACGCGGCAGGCAAGCGTACATCGTGTATCCACTTGTCGAGGAGTCGGAAAAACTCGAAGAGATTAAAGCCGCAACGGAGATGGCGGATCATTTGCAAAGCGAGGTCTTTCCTCATCTTCGTCTCGGGCTTTTGCACGGGCGGATGCGGTCACTGGAGAAGCAGGAGGTGATGACTCGGTTCAAAGCCAAGCGGATCGATATTCTAGTTTCAACGACGGTGATTGAGGTCGGCATCGATGTTCCAAACGCCACGATAATGGTGATTGAAAATGCGGAGCGTTTCGGGTTGGCGCAACTCCATCAGTTGCGAGGACGCGTGGGGCGCGGCGAGCACAAATCCTTCTGCTATCTTCTTACGGCGCCGAACTCTAAAGAAAGTTTTGAACGGATGAAGGTCATGACGCGCACCAATGACGGGTTTGAAATCGCCGAAGCGGATTTGAACATACGAGGTCCCGGCGAATTTTTCGGCACTCGTCAATCGGGCATGCCGAACCTTAGAATTGCCAACCTTATTCAAGATGCTCGGTTACTTGAAGCGGCAAAAAACGAGGCAAGCCGACTCGCCCACGCCGACCCTAGCCTACGGCTGCCGGATCACCAACTGTTAAAACGCACCCTACAAGCGCACTGGAAGGATAATTTGGAGTTGGCGACGGTTGGTTGACGCGTAACTCTTGTCCTATTTTGCAAACATCGAAAACAGTTGACAGTAGCGGTTAGATTGGTATAATAAAATTGTAATGCAGTATTCAGCAATTTCAATCAAGGAGAAGAAAACAATGGCATTTTTTGAACTTCGTCAGTATCGCACCAAACCTGGCAAACGCGAGAATTGGGTCAAGTACATGGAGGAGACAGTCGTCCCCTTCCAAATCTCAAAGGGGATGGTCATTCTCGGAATGTTCGTCGGGGAAGAGGAAGAGGATTTGTACGTATGGATACGCCGATTTGAGAGTGAAGAAGAACGGGAACAACTCTATGAAGCGGTCTATGAAAGCGAAGAGTGGAAAAACGAGATCGCCGATCGCGTCGGTGAGTTGATTGACAGAAGTCAAATCAAAGTTACACGGCTTGAGGCAACCCCCAAGTCTGTCCTACAATGACATGGAACGGAGCGTGATCGGGGGATCACTCCTACAGCGTCGATACAGCCAATGCAGGAAGTCCCAACCGCGCAACTGCTTGAGCGCCTACCGCATCGTAAACGAATCAATCAATTAAATTCCTTCGCGAGTGCGCGAGGTGTAAGACTGTATCTCGTTGGCGGTTGCGTGCGCGATCTTCTGTTGAACCGTCCCGTTAGCGACCTCGACTTTGCTATGGAACAGGACGCGCTGTCGTTTGCCCGCGACTTCGCCGATGTTTTGGGAGGGGCTTTCGTCGCGTTGGAGGAGAAACTGCCCACGGCGCGCGTTGTCATTCGGGAATCAGGTTTCACGCTCGATTTTGCTCAATTCCGCGGCGGATCGATTGAGGACGACTTGCGCCTCCGGGATCTCACAATCAATGCGATTGGCATAGAACTTTCGTCACTGACAACGCAAACATTCGCGCGCCTCATCGATCCCTGCAACGGCTTGGCAGACCTGAAATCGAGCCGGTTGCGCTTCCCGAGTGAGAGCGTCGTGCTGGAAGATCCACTGCGGTTGCTGCGTGTCTACCGCTTTGCGGCGCAACTGGATTTTGCGATCCCCGAGCAAACGACCCGTCTCATTCGCCGGCACAAGAATTTGTTGAGTCAAGCGAAGCCTCGCGAGATGTCGCGCGACATGGTAGCGGCGGAGCGAGTCCGCGATGAATTGATCAAAATTCTTGATGCCGCCAACGCCGCCGCCCATATCCGTCAAATGGATGACATCGGCGTTCTCGCGCAGATACTGCCGGAAATTGAGTCCATGCGCGGCATTCAGCGGGATGCTTCTGATTGTCTCGATCTGTGGGAGCGCTCGCTACTGGCGCTTCAAAGGTTCGAGGAAGAGCTTGTCCCCAAGGCGTTAGCCCCATACCGACGCGAGATTCGAGACTATCTAAACACGAGTCTGGTCTACGGGTTGGGGCGCGAATCAATTATCAAACTCGCGCTGATTCTGCGCAACCTCGAAAATCCGCCCACGAAAACAGATGATTCCCGGGGAATAGCACAACCTGTCGGGCACGGAACTGTCGGCGCTGAAATTACGGTTCGAATTGTAAAACGGCTGCGACTTGGCAGTAAAGCGGCAAAGTTGATGAGTTGTCTTGTGCGGCATCATCGCCGCTTCATGGAGTTGTTGAAAACGAATCCAACACGTCGGTCAATAAGCCGTTTTCTGAAATCCGCCAATCAGGATTGGTTGGGTGTGCTGCTAGTCTGCTATGCCGATTTGCGCGCATTGCCGGAGGATAGGCGCGAACCTCCCGATTTATCAAGAGCAGAGGGTTTGATGGAGGAGATTGCAAATCGCTATTTTCTGGACATCCTCCCGATGATGGTGCAGGGACGGTTGATTAGCGGCGCCGAGATTATGGACGCGCTGGATTTACAATCCGGCGTCATCATCGGCAAAATCTTGAAACACGTCGAGGAACTTCAGTTTGATGGCGAAATACGCACGCGCGAGGAGGCGTTGGAGGCTGCGCGTCGTTTTTTGGAAACCTCAAATTAATCCACACTACAAAGACAGAAAAGATGTTGTAGGCGGGATCTCCCAATCCCGACCGCGCTGTAGAAATCCTAGCGAACCGAACAGTCACTTCGGCAAACCGAGATCCAAACACACCAACCGATCTTTTCCTCGAATGTAGAGAAAGCCGTTCGACAATACCGGCGCAGCCCAGGCCGGATAACCGATTAGTTCCCGTCCCCGCTCGTCAACGATTTTGAGACGCGATACGATGTCCGCTTTCTTGGAAGTGGCGCGAAACAAGGTCAGCGTGCCGTACTCGCCCAACCCGATGAAATAGCCGTCTACGTAGAGCAATGAGGTGCGTTCATCAATCCGTTCCGACCACATTACCTCTCCCGACTCCAGTTTGACGCAGCGTAAATCCGATCTCTGCGCGTGGCGCCCGCTGCACCCGTAGAGATAACCATCGTGGTGGATGGCGGTGTTCCAGTGCAACATCATTGATTTGTCGCGCCGACGCGGCGCGTCCTTCCACACGACCCGATATCCGCCTGGTAGCGCCTTCAGCAGTGAACTCCCGCGCCCGTAAGTTTCGCTGATGAAGACCAGATCGCGCACTACAACCGGATTGGAAGCGTTTACCGATTCCAGTTTTGGAGCTCGCCAGGGATAGTGGAAATCCACTTTGCCCGTATTCGGTTCAAAACCGAATAATCCACCCCGCGCGAACATAAAACACCATCGCCTGCCATCAATGGTCGCCAGGCTCGGGCTGGCGTAGCTCGCCAATTCATCGGTAATCTGATACGTCACCTCCCCCGTAAATTTGTTGAAGGCGACGACGCCGCTTCCGTTACCCGAGAGTTGCCCCCGAGCCGCGTACACGTCTTTGGGACTGCCCGGCGGCGACCCGCCAATTTGCGCGATTAGCAAATTGCCCTCGACAACAGGCGCCGACGCCACGCCAAAGAAGTTTGTGACAACGTTAAATCTCTCCGCCGTATTTACCTTCCAAATCGGCTTGCCATCCAACGTATTGATGCAGTGCAACATGCCCTCGGCGCCGAAAATATAGACGCGATCCCCGTCCACGACCGGACATGCGCGGGGACCATTGTTATAGCCGAACATGTCCTCGTAATCCGTCGGGTATTCAAATCGCCATAGCTCCTCGCCGGTTTCACTTCTCATGCAGGTTAGACGAGCGATATTTCCGTGACGGCAGAAGGTGAACAGTCGTCCTTGAGAAACTGAAGGCGCGGCGTACCCAACGCCGATATGTTTGTGCCAGACTACCGGCGGCCCCGGTTCGGCCCAAGGAAGATGAAGCCCCTTTTCGGGAGACTTGCCGTTTCCGGCGGGACCAAGAAAGCCTTGCCAATCACCGCCGGTTTTCCGTGTGCGCAGATCTGTCAATCGATTTTCCGCCGCCGCGTGGAGTTCCCCATAGATTTCCCGGCAGAACAAACAGAAAAATGCCAAACAGCCTATCCGAAATTGTATTGACATGAACGACTCCAGATCACTATACTATTCAACAAGGAGGTTGTCAGATCGAATTGGACCACGCGACAATAGCTCTCGTCCTAAGCATTATAGCCCTAGCAAGTTCAATATCCAAATGGGTTTTTGACTTTCTGCGCGGGCGACCGCACTCGGCATTCCCTCGACGACGACGTTGGAGAGCTCGGAGAAGAGTGGATCTAATCGCGGGGCAAACCAACTGTTTTATTACTCGCGGCGGACATCTGCTGTTCCTGATTTCGTGCCGAATATACAATGACAGCGACCAGATTCCTACTACCATTGAAGTGTGTCGCTTCCAAGCGAAAATCGGCCGAAAATGGCACACGACCAACCGGTACGCGGCGCCACAGGCAGCTATCTTTCCCAGTCTTCTCCGTAACAGCCTCCCGATAACGCTTGAACCGGAGCGGCGGCAGGACTTTTATGAAGTATTCATGCTTGACGAGTTGATTCCCAGTCCTCAAATTAAGGTGCGCCTTACACTGAAAGACAACAAGCATCGAACGATAAAATGTCAAGCGAGACTCGCGCATCGCGTCGATGAGCGCGCCGTATTCGATATGCTTTTCCGCGTTCTTGAGTAGCATGGCTCCGCAGGCATTACAATGGCGGACGTTTTCTTTCGAGTAAACCGATTGATTCCCAATTCTTGCAAGTAGGCGTCCGATGTTGAAGATTCCGCGTGCTAACGAATCGCTTTCAGAGCCGAGATTCCGCGATGCATACAAAAATGTGTTTCATCCAACGCGGTTTTGTGGTATCCTATTGGCGATAAGGAAAATTTTCGGATGGATATTGATAGGATTTGCGCGATTGAACGCCTTAAGATTCGCGGTAGAAGCGATCAAACGAGTGTGATAGCGAATCTCGTGCGATGGAAATCTCTTTCTTGATCGCGACCGCGTATGCGCGACAGGGCGCGATGGTGTTTGTTATAACTGTCGCTAGTCGCTCCGTTGATTGCTGCCTGCCGTAACGGCTCCTATTCCTGCGTAAGTCCTGATAGAATCAATCCATAGACATTCTTATACTAATCAATGAGTTACAAGAGCCGTTGGTTTGTAGTGGTGCAATTCATTGCACGTCCCGCATCGGCTGTAACATTTAGATTTTGAGTCCGTATTAAACAATAATGTGCTGCAAATCTCCAACATATCACAAAGGGAGGACTACCTGAGATGACTTTGCTTCGTTTTTTCCTAGTTTCGTTTATTGTTGTATTGGTTGCCGGCTGCAGTTCAGGTCTCAACACGCCGCCGCCATTGGAACAGTCAACCGCTGTTGCTGTCACACCCTTTCTTGCCGAGGAAAAAGCCGGCGGTCTGGGCAAATGGGTGCCGATCAATCTCACCACGCGTTTGGAATTGGCTCTGAAGGAAACCGAGTGGGTGTACGATCAATCCGAGAAAGTCGCCCCGGTGGCGACAAAACTCAAAGAGCTCGGACTAACGCTGACCGATATTTACACCGATCCGGCATTAGCCGCGAAGGTCGGGCAGGGGTTGAATGTAAATTTAATCATCATGGGGCAACTCGAAAACCCGAAGTTTAAGCGCCTGGACTTCAACGAAGTGCTGATGAAACAGGGGCGTCAAGGGGGAATTTCCGGCGCTGCCAACTACAACAGGTCGCGTCAAAGCGCCCTTGTCAAGGTTCGATTAAAAATCGTCGACACCAAGACCGGGGAACTCATTTTTGATGACAAGATTGTGGACTATCTCAAATATTGGCACGCCTACCAAGTTGAAAACCGAAACATGGTCGGTTACAAAACGGACCAGGAGATGATGGCGGATCTGGGAAATCACCTTCCCAAGCGAATCGCGTATGCCCTGTATCCGACCGGTATGCCGATAGTCAAGGAAGGAGAGGTATTGCTCAAGCCGGAGGATCTTGTGTTGAAGGGATCGGGCGGCAATGTGACATGGGATTAGGAGACGAGAAGGTGATATTTGCCTTGAATATTTGCCTTGAAACCGAGTTTTTTCCTGAAAACTCGGTTTCTTCTGCAACAAATCAGCCACTAATCTTGATTGTCTACTATTCAAACAGGTTCTTAACGCTCAAAGCCTTGTATTGTAGTTCGGCAATTTATCGCCGCACGGCGCGCCTCTCGGCACCCGATAAATCGGACAACTACACACCATCGTTATTCACTGTTTGATCCTACAGAAGATGCAATTTCTGCAGAGCGGAGTAGGGACAACTACAACGCCCGATAGAACCCCAACAACCATCGTTGTTCCCTACAACGGTGCGCAAGCCCTATTGGAATGGCATTGGTTCTATGCGCAAGGGATTGGCGATAGCGGCGGGGGATATTAATCCCGTCCGCGCCTACCCCTGTTTCTGCCCCTTTCTCCGCCGCCTCGTCGGCCTCCGCCCTCTCTGCGGAAGCGCCGCTCCCCGCCGCGACGTCGAAACTCCTCCATCATACGTCTCCGTTCTTCCGGTGAGGCATTGCGAAACCGATCAGCCATACCTCGCATTCTGTCTTCACTCCAACCGCCATCCCCGCGATTTTCGGCTCTACGCTCCGGGGCTTTCTCATTCTCGGACGAAGCATGCTCGGAACCGCTCTTGGCGCGCTCCCTGTTTCTGTCGGACATCGCCGAGGTGTCAAGAAATCGATTGGAGTCCGACTTAAGCGTTACGGTCTTGCCATTCTTGGCTAAGCTAACTTCATTCGGTTTGATGCTTTCCACGGTTGCATCGCCAACTTTTTCACCGATTGAGACCGGATAGTATCGATTGGAGCGCCGTTCTATCAGGAAAGCTTTGGCGCGTTGATTGTTTGATTCAATCAATGTCCCAATCAAGGTATATTCCGGATCCTCGCTAGGTTTTCTCCAACCCAATGGACGGAAAAGGTTGTTCTCGATAATTGGCAGATAAAAATCGTCGCTAGGTTGGTTTGTTTGCCTCTGCGGTGATGTCGTCTCGCTATTAGCCTCCATGCCCTCGCGTCGGTCTTGAGTTGCCGATTTGGTCGATTTGGTTTCGATTCGCGGCGCGGCGGGAGAACTCTGACGCTCATCTTGGGCTTGAAGACCGCCGCTGTACAAACCGTATATTATCAATAACAGCGCCAACCCGCAGACCATTAGCCCTAATAAAACTTTTGATATTTTTCTCATCGGTTCACCTTTTTCAGATTGAAGCCTTTGACATCAGCAATTCTCATTTTGGAACATAGAGCTGACAAAGCCTCGTCAACTTTAGATTTCTCGCTCTTGAAAAGCGTTATGTTGATTGCATGATTTAATAAAATCGATAAATCCGACGTATCTCAGCCCCAGAGGGGCGGCAGGTTTGTAGAAATGTGGAGACACCACACTCCAAAGCCCCAGCGGGGCGACAGGTGTAAGTGTTAAATTCGCACAAAACCATACGATATTCCCCAAAATGACAACATAAGAACTTGCAACCTGCTTTCCAATAGGATCCGGTAGAATCAATCACTCGATAAATTCAAAATGAGAATTGCTGCTTCGACATCCTCTTGATTTCACAGATTTTGGACGTTCTATCGCCTAAGATGTTTAGTCTTGAGCCGGGGGAATTGCATCCAACTTTCCAGAAAAAATCCGTAGGTTGGGTTGAACGGGCAATCAAGAACGACACGTCCACAGGCTAACCGCGCCCAAACATCGATACCGCCAAAACCCCTAAAATCGTAGTGAAACCCAACACCGCAATCACTGTATTGGAGAATCCAACGGATTCTGTGAATCCATCTGGTTTGAGGTATGGGTAGACGGAAATCTATCACGCTTCCCGTCTTCCATCTTTCCAATCTTCCTTATGCCAAAAATCAGGTGCGTTTTCCCTGAGTCTTGAGCAATGAATACTTGACAACGCAACTGTTACGTGCTATATATGTGTTTTCAACGGATGATGTCGGCAACGCGACGTGGTAGCAGGCGTCGCGATTGTTTGAAACATCGTTTCATCGCATTGAGAATCTGTTCTGATTTATTAATCCTAACGTTCTTGTTTTGAGGTGACTAAAAAACCACATGACTTCTAAGGAAACCCCGCTTGTTAGCATTGTAATGGGCAGTGATTCAGACCTGGATCGGATGGCGGAAGCCGCAAAAGTATTGGAGGAGTTCGAGGTTCCATTTGAGATAACCATTTCATCGGCGCATCGCTCTCCCGAGTTGACGATGGAGTACGCGAACACCGCCAGAGAGCGGGGCATTCAAGTGATTATTGCCGGCGCCGGGCGAGCGGCGCACCTCGCCGGTGTGATCGCGGCGCATACAACGCTTCCGGTGATCGGCGTTCCGATTGACGGAGGGCCCCTCAACGGCGTGGACGCGCTTTACTCAACCGTCCAAATGCCGCCAGGCATTCCGGTCGCCGCGATGGCGATTGGATCCGGCGGCGCGCGAAATGCGGGCATCTTTGCGGTCCAAATCCTCAGCTTGAACGCGCCCGAACTTCAATCGAAGTTGCAAGCCTATAAATCGGAGTTGAGCGACGGAGTAGCCAAAAAGGCTGCCCGTTTGGCTGACGTTGGCTACAAGGATTATTGAGCCGCCTTGAAACCATCAAGCGAGCGGATAGCGAGTAGGATTTTCTATCGATCAACTGAGTGGACAGCGAAGGCGATAGCAGATCCTACTCATTATTCATTCGCTTGATCGATAGAGATCCCGTTTTTTCCTGAAAACTCGGTTTCTTCCGCAACAGAAAAGCGTTCACTAATCCCGATTGTCTACTCTTCAAACTGGTTCTTTAGAGGATTGAATCAGTGTAACCGCAAAAATAATAAAGCCCAATCCGCGTATAGTTACGTGGAGTTGGATCCCGACGCTAGGAAGCAGAACACCTATCGGAAATGCGATAACCGCAATCAGAAGCGCATATCCCGATGCGCGAGTTGACTTCGCTACCAACGCGGAGCCGACGCATAAACACATCAGAACGCAGAAAAATGTCGCTGTCAGCGAAAGCGCCTCCCGGAACTCTTGGGAGACCTGATAGATTGACAGCGCCATCTCCTTTGAAGCGGGATTCGCGTACAACTCGCCGAGCGCTCGCAGCGGCGCCGTTTGGGACAGGTGTCCGACGATTTCTATAACGATCCAAAGGGCGGCGAAACAGGTTCCCAGATAAGCGCGCGTGAGCGCCGTATTGCCGAGTCGGGTGTGCAGCGCCATTATTGTAGGCACGATCAGAATTAGACTGACAACACCAACCCCGTGTACAATCCCGGAAAGTGGACGATGCGCGATAAATTCCAACTGTTGCTCCGGTGATCCGATAACCGTTCCTTTTAAATGGAAGGTCACCAGATACGCCGAGACCAACATCAAAATGCCGCTCGGCAACCCGGTGATTCCACCGACCAGATTTAACTTGGCAGACTTGCCGTTCATGTTTAATTCCTTTCCTCGTCCGCGGAGTTTCGCTGCCTAGACACCCGACAGCGCCGCCAAAGTCTTATACTATACTCCATGCTGTTAGAAACTGCGTCTTTTTGTAGGAGCGATCTCCAGGTCGCGACGTGCGTTCACGGCAGGTGCGGTTGGAAACCGCACCTACGGACTAGATGCTTGAAAACACGCAATTCTCGGCAGCGCAAAGTATAATTCCGAATCTATTAAGTTACAAGAACCGGCGGTTTGTAGTTGCCCGATTAATCGGGCGTTTGTAGTTGCTCAATTCATTGAGCGCCTCCGATTGATTGTAACATTTAGATTTTGAATCCGTATTACGTCAGCACATTGAATTATATCATTTCCACGGCATGGATGGAAGTTATTTCTCCGATAATTGTCAGGATTGGGAATAGGGGGCGTATTTCGGCCGGTTAAGACAAGATAAATTCTGGCATGAGATATGCACTTTGTACACGCGCAAGCGCCGTTTTGCCAAGTGGTTCACTCGAAACCATCAAACGAGTGGATAGCGAGGGATCAAGCGAATGGATAATGAGTGCGATAGAAGATCCTGATAGGGATCCCGTTTTTTCCTCAAAACTCGGTTTCTTTCCTGTATCAATGTAGCTTAGTAGCATCGGTATAAGGACTTACGCGCTTCCGTAGGGAACAACGATCGTTGTTCCCTACACATGACGTTCAACTAAAGACTGATAATCATAGTCCATCACTTAATCACATAAATCACAGCTCAGACAACTGCCACAACGCCACAATAGCGCTATCCATGCAGGATTCGAACCATTTAGATCGCATTGACTGGAATATTCTCATCTGCGTTAATCCGCGATTATCCGCGTCCCTATTCTGCTCGGTTTCGGTACGGTCGGTAACCCACCTACCGACGTGTTTTCGGCGTGTTGCGGTTTAGCCACATGCATATTTGTTGACTCACGACTTGGAGGGAAATCGAATTCCCGACATGACGAGGAGATGAGGTCAGGTAACGACGATGCGGAAAATACTCAAATTCAAAGGATTCAAACGCCCTCTTTTTCTACTGTTTTTTGCGGCTATCGCTTTGCCAGGCTTGGTTTTTCTTATAGCCAACCTCGTATTCCCGTTACCGGTGGAGAAATTGCACCCGCCATCATCAACCGTCGTGCTGGATCGACACGGCGAATGGCTCAGAGCGTTTACGGCATCCGATGACTCGTGGCGAATTCCCGAGCCTTCTTTGGCGGAGATCTCTCCGACACTGCGGACGGCTGTCCTCACTTATGAAGATCGATGGTTTTATTACCACGTTGGCATCAACCCGTTTTCAATCGCTCAGGCGCTGGTGACGAACATTAAGGCAGGCAGGGTTGTCAGGGGCGGTTCTACCATTACGATGCAGTTGGCGCGTATGATGGAGCCGAAGTCTCGAACGATTCCCAACAAAATTATAGAGATGTTTCGCGCGCTCCAACTTGAGACGCGTTATTCCAAAGATGAGATTTTCACGCTCTATCTCAACATGGCGCCGTACGGCGGCAACATTGTTGGTTCAACCGCCGCCTCTCGCCTTTATTTCAATAAAGCGCCGAATCGTCTCAGTTTGGGCGAAGCCGCTCTGCTGGCGGCTATTCCCAACTCGCCAACGCGATTGCGTCCGGACCTCCACCATGCAAACGCCGTGCGCGCCCGTGACAAGGTACTGAAGCGAATGGTGACCTTCGGAAAGATCTCCGATAGAGAATTTCGGGAAGCCGCCAGTGAACCTGTTCCGACAGCGCGCTACCCGATGCCGTTCAGCGCGCCGCATCTCACGCGTCGGCTCAAGGATTCCCATCGGGGATCGGCTTCCCCGTCTTCTAATCTGTCACGCTCTATTCACCCCGCCGGGAAAAGCGTCAAGGGGAACGGCATTCGGGTTAACCGCATCCATTCAACGATTGACGCCCGCATTCAGAATCTCGGCGAGCGAATTCTGCGCGAGAGTTTAGCCCCGCTGCGGCGAGAAGGCATTTCTACGGGAGCGATAATCGTGATGGACACAAAGAGCCGCGAGGTGTTGGCGTTGGTTGGCTCGTACAGTTTTTTCGATCAAAACGGCGAGGGACAGGTTGACGGCACGAATGCCCTCCGCTCGCCCGGATCAGCGCTCAAACCCTTTATCTATGGATTGGCGATTGATCGCGGACTCATCGCCTCTGAAAGCCTCTTAAATGACGTTCCAATCGATTATTCGGGATATAAGCCTGTAAATTACGATGGAGAGTATCGCGGGTATGTGACCGCACGCGAAGCATTGGCGCACTCCCTCAACGTACCCGCCGTGAACTTGTACGCGCGGCTCAAGAATGATGGCATTTACTCGTTTTTGCAAAATGCCGGCGTTTCCACGTTGTCAAAGTCAAAGGGACATTACGGCTTGTCGTTGATACTCGGCGGTTGTGAATTGACGCTGCTGGAATTAACGACTCTCTATGCCGGGTTGGCGAATTCCGGGGAGTTTGCGCGGTATCGGTTGACAATGGATTTGTCGGAAGACACATACGGCAATCCTGCACGTCAATTTGCAGATACGCTTGCGGCTGCCTCGATGAGTCGCGCGCCGGCGAAACGGCTTTTGAGTCGAGAGGCGTGCTACATCTTGACTGAAATGCTGACCGAAGTCCGACGCCCCGATCTGCCTGCGGCTTATGAAGCGTCGACGAATCTTCCAAAGATAGCATGGAAGACCGGCACTTCCTACGGACACAGAGATGCCTGGAGCATCGGCTACACGCCGGACTTCACCATCGGTGTTTGGGTAGGCAATTTCAATGGCGCCGGGGTTTCTTCGCTTGTCGGGTCGGAGGTGGCGGCGCCGATTCTGTTCGGCTTATTCACGGCGCTGACCACTCCCGCCACCAATCGCTGGTTCACGCGCCCGGGGCGCGTGAATACTCAAGAAGTCTGCTCGTTAAGTGGCATGTTGCCCTCCGCGCATTGCCCTACGACAAAGTTCGACTACCATATTCCGAGCGTTTCCCCGCATGCGGAGTGCTCGATTCATAAAGGCGTTCATGTTGACGAAGAGATGGGAACGACCTTGTGTTCGCACTGTCGAGCCGGGCGGACGTATCGTCGCGTCGTTTTCGAGGAGTGGCCCGTGGCGATAGGAACATGGCTAAAGCGCAACGGCTTTGCCATTCCGGAGATGCCGGCGCATTACTCCGCGTGTACCGGTCTCGTCGCGGGGCACAGCCCGATTGTTGTGTCTCCATCGGAAGATAGCGAATACCACATTCGCGCCGGAATTCCGCTTGAAGATCAGAAGATTTCGCTGCAAGCCTCCGTATCCAATCGAACGAAGCGGATTTTCTGGTTTCTTGACGGGCAGTTGATCTTTAGCGGCGACCCGGCCGAAAAGGTTTTCTTGACACCCGTGGCGGGCAAACATCGGCTCACGTGTGTTGATGATGAGGGACGCTCGACGAATCAGACGCTTATTATCAAGGGTTAGTTCCGCCGTCAAGCCGTACCGCGAAACATATTTATACTGCGCGCTGCTAGAAATTGCGTCTTCTGTAGGAGCGATCTCCCGGTCGCGACATGCGGCCCTGTAGGTACGGTTTCGAACCGCACCTACCGCCAGACGCTTGAAAATACGCAATTTTGAGCTGTATGAAGTATATACTAATTCCAAGTCCGCAAGTTACAAGAACCGGCAATTTGTAGTTGCTCAATTCATTGAGCGCCTCCGATCGATTGTAACCTTTAGATTTTGAATTCGTATAATCGTGCGGCACAGACGCGTAATCCTCCGTAGGGGTTGGGTTCCCCAACCCATTGGGCGAGGCGACCTCGCCCCTACGAATGCCGGTATATCTCATACTAATTCCAAATCCATAAGTTACAAGAACCGGCAATTTGTAGTTGCTCAATTCATTGAGCGCCTCCGATCGATTGTAACCTTTGGATTTTGAAATCGTATAAGTCCCATTAGAAACAACTGTCGCTGGAAAAGAAAGCGCAACAATACCCGACGCAAAGTATATCGGATAGATTTTCATGGATTGGAAAACGGAACTTGCTGAAATAGCCGAGACCCGCGAGAACGCGCCTGCGTCGCGCCTTCGTTTTAATGAGCCGCTGGAAAAGCGCGTATTTTTCGGCATTGGCGGGGTGGCGGCCGCATATTTCGAGGTGAGCGCCGTTCATGAACTTGCCGCCATTGCAAAGTTGAAGAAACGATACGATATACCCGTAGCGACGATTGGGAGAGGATCAAATCTCCTCGTCAGCGATGACGGTTTCAAAGGGATTGCGCTTCGGCTCGTAAAGGAATTTGACCGATTGGAATTTAATGGTGATCGCGTTTGGGCGGGAGCGGGCGTGTCGCTGCCTAGACTTTCGAAAGTTTCCGCGCGGCGAGGACTGAGCGGAATCGAGTTTGCGCTCGGTATTCCGGGATCGGTCGGCGGGGCATTGATTATGAATGCCGGCGCATGGGGGAGCAGTTTCGGCGATCTGGTTGAGCGGGTGCAGGTGATGACCGCCGATGGACAAGTTATCGAACTCACCCGCGATGAAGCGCAATTTGTTTATCGTCGCAGCGGACTGGGGAAATACTTTAGTGTCACTGGGGCGGTTCTCCGCCTCGCGCCCGGCGACGCGAAAATTATAACCGACCGGATGAATGAATTGTACAACAAAAAGATCACGACTCAGCCGTTTGCCGAAGAAAATGCGGGGTGCATTTTCAAGAACCCGCCCAACGATTCCGCGGGCAGGCTGATTGACACCTGCGGTTTGAAGGGGCGCCGAATCGGAGGCGCCGAGGTTTCCAAGATTCACGGCAACTTCATTTTGAACATTGACAACGCTACCGCCGAAGATGTACTGAACCTCGTTCAACACATTCAAGAGCAGGTCAAACGAATGACTGGCGTGGCGCTCCAGATTGAGGTCAAGATGTTGGGATTCGAAGACGAGAAAAAAGACCGGCGATAGGTCGCGATCGGGAGATTGTTCCTACGGCAGTGGTGATGGGGTTTATACTGCGCGCTGTCAGAAATTGCGTCTTTTGACTGTAGGAGCGATCTCCAGGTCGCGACCTGCGTTCCCCGTAGGATCAAACGAGTAGTTGTAGGGTGGGCACTGCCCACCATCATTGGGATCAAGTTAAGAGAGTTTACGTATTATTTTCTAATTTCCCATAGTAAACCCTCAAGCCAGTAGGGCAAACACAATGCTGAGATTCCTTGATTGTGTAAGTCTTTTAGCCCCAGAGGGGCGGCAGGTTTGTAGAAACGTGAACATACCGAATTCCAAAGCCCCAGAGGGGCGACAGGTGGATAATTGTGTTAAAGACTTACCCAGAGAAAAGCGCGTGAATTGCCCTGAAACGCTTAACTTGATACCTATGGGGTGGGCACTGCCCACCATTCTAATCCGTTTGGGAAAAATGGTCAGCTCCCCTGGCGCGCAACGTGACCGCGTTAATGGTGGGCAGTGCCCACCCTACAATCTCCACCAATGGACAAGCGGGGCAAGATCTCCCGCCTACGATAGTAGCGCGCGATAAAGCGAAAATCGAGTGATACTTGCGGAAAGAATTATTCCGACAGGAATAATGAGGACTTTGAAGAAAAACGCGAACGCTAATCATCGCGCTCCGTCGGATCGGGGTTCAACCAGCGTGAACGTCAAGAGACCGGCAGTAGCGATAACGACACCCCCGCCCAGAAATACCGGCTCGAACGAGACCTTTGAGATTAAGTGACCGACCAGCGGCGAAACCGCAAGTGAACACACCTCAAGGAAGCTCACCACACTCAAATACTGCGGGTGTTTATTCTCGGTCGAAATCTCCAAGGTGTAGTTCTCAATGATGCGCACGAGCACCGGTATCATGCCCAAAAGGGCGTATATGATCCAGTAAAGTTGGGCGCCGAAAGGAATTCGGCTGAGGCCAACCGCCGCGAAAGGGGTACACGCACACAGGATTAGGAGTATCCGCAGGGTAAGCCGATTGCCTCGGCGATCAGCGATTCTGCCGATAATCCAAAATCCCAAAGCGGCTACCGCGTTTGTAATGACAATCCAAATGACGAAATGGCTTGTTTCCACTCCCAGCGCGCGCTTGCCGAAAACGGTATAGTGCGGAAAGAGGGGCCAACTCAAAAAATACAACACGGCGACCACGGCAAACTTGCGAAAATTTCGATCAGAGCGTAGTATTCGGAGCCCTTCGCGGAGAGATTGAAAGACGGGTTGCGAATTTTGCGGCGGCGAGGGAGGCTCCACAAAATAGAGACTGACTATTGCCCCCACGCCATAACATACGGCGCTCCCCCCGAATACGGCGGCGTAATTGGGCGTTTCGCCGCCTAGCCATTCATACATGAAGCGGCAGGCTACTGCTATCGCGAGAATACTGCCGAAAGCATTGCCGCGTGTCAGTAACAATCCCCGTTCTTCGGCTCGGATTATCTTACCCTGCAGCGTGCCCGCCACGAGCCGATTGCAGCCAAAAGCGAAGCACTGCAACGTATACACCGCAAGAAATATGGCGACGGTGACGCTTGATGGCAACTGCCCAACGCCGGCCGCGATCGCTATAACGAGCCAAGACAGCGTCATGCCGAAAACCGAGGTGGTGAATAGCGGTTGCTTGAAGGGCGACTGCGCTACGCGCTGAGCAAGAAAAATTTGGGCTAGACTTTGCACCAGTCTGAAGCAAACCGGCAAGAAACCTCGCAGCAAATCCGATTTGGAAAGCGTGTCGAGGAAGGCTGGCACAATGACGGATTCGGTTTTGAAAACCCAACCCATCCTCATCAGTATTTGATTTGCGGCAAACGTGGCAAAGTTCAGAGTTTCATACTGCCGTGGTTGTTTCATGGGCGTATTTTCACCTTTGGCAATTCGGAGATTGCTCTTGTCGTGATCGGGAGATCACTCCTACCGTGATTCGGAGATTGTCCCGGCGGCGTTCGGTCGGAGCGTCTCTACTGGACTCGCCGGTCCTCAATTTTAATTACCTCGCCATTTTCCTGGGCGACATACATGAACCCTTCATCATCAAGAGTGATCCCTTCCTGATCATTGCCGGGCAGCAGATGCTGACGCAAGACGGTTCCATCACGCGTGACCTCCACGAGAAGGTTTGTCGTATCGCTAACGACAATCAGGCAGTGTCGGGAGGAATCGTAGGCAAGCCCTGAAATGTCAATAATGTTGAGCGGGAAAAAGTTGACAATCTCGCCTTCCGGAGGTGTCGGATCGGTTGATGAGAGCGCTAGAACTACCTCGCAAACGATTGACGGCTCGCGATTCGGTTTCAAACTGAACGATTGGTTGCCCACCCAAAATGTCCCGCCCTCGGGATGTGAATCGTTGGTGACAAAGGTAATCGCTTCCAACCCCATCCCGCCTTGTTTTAGCAGTTCGCGCCCCTCAAATTCACGATTTATCTCGAATCTTCGGGTGATTTCGAATGTGCGCGGCGAGATCTCGAGTATGGCGTCATCGCCTTCGACAACGGCATATAGCATCCCTGTTGAAGGATTCATGGCAATCCCTTCCAAGTCGGTCTGGTTTAGGGACTGCGATCTTACCGGTCTGCCATCCGTGCGCATCTCGTGAAGTTCGCCTTCGTCGCTGACGACAAATATGGTTTCGCGAACAGTGTGGAAGACAATCCCCGACGGTTCCGCGATAGGCGTTTGGCAGATATTGCCAGCCCACTCGTAGGGTAGCGCGAATGAAGGAACGTCTGTCGCCGGCTTGTAGCTGTCAACCAGCCGCTGGGCTTGGTTGTGAAAGAACATCAGCAGAAGGCACACGGCGGCGACGATCGCCAATAGCGCAAATTTATAGCCCATCATCCCCTCTGGGAATATCCCCTCGCGCGGAAGTTCGGTCTCAGTTCATTGAGATTTTTCATCGGTTTGTCCTCATTGAGAACCGCCAACGGTTCGCCGCGCTCTTTCTCTCTTTTCAATAGGCGTTCCAAAGACTGATCCGCCTTGATGGTAAAGCCCGCGTCCTGAATCATCTTAAGCGTTCGCGATCGGGAGGCGCCCTTGGCGTTCAGGTAACCGTCAATGAAGAGTGAATTTGCGGGATAGAGCGCCATCACCTCCATGCTCCGCAGATGGAACTCACGACCGGCGGCGACGCGAATCTCCGCTTTGGAATTCAACAAGCGAAACAGACACAAGACCCGGAGGCAGTAGTCCGGTGTGATGTCGGGCGCGGCTGAAAACACATTTCCGTCAAACGGGAGAAGGAAATTGACGGGTATCGAAGAAACGCGGAGTTGCCGCAGTGTTTTTGCAACTTCGACGATGTCGTTCGCGCTCTCCCCCATGCCCACAATCAATCCGGAGCATAGTTCGACCCCGGCTTCCCGCGCGGCTTCCAGGGTATCAATCCGATCGGCGTAAATATGGGTCGTGCACACATTCGGGTAGCGCCCCTCCGACGTATTGAGATTATGATTCAACCGATCCAATCCGGCATCCTTTAGGATTTGCGCGCCCTCGCGATCAATCAGTCCCGCGGAAAGGCACACCTGAATCGGAAATCGGGATTTGATGGTCTCGATTACGCTCCCCAGGCGCTCAATCCGTGATTTGGATGGGCCTCGCCCGGCAAACACCATGCAGTAGCGGTAGGCTCCCGACTCGTAGGCGCGCCGAGCCTCAGCCAAGATTTCGGCGTCAGGTTTAACGGGATAGGTTTCGATGCCCGTGGTCGATGATTTGGCTTGGGTGCAGTAGTGACAATCCTCCGGGCAACCTCCGTTTTGCGCGTTGTTGATAATATGGAGTTGCACCTCGTTGCCGGTGTATTTTTTTCGCGCCTGATAAGCCGCGTCAAGCAACCGCAGAAGTTCAATTCGCGGCGAGGTTAGTATCTCAAGACACACCTCGTCGGAGAGAAGTTCTCCGGCTATACTTTTTTCCGCGAGTTCATCGTAGAATGCCCGTTCCATGGGGCCTCCCAAGTTCGTTTAGAGATTCTTGCAGGATTAGGCGCTACGCAATTAAACGCCTCAATGTTTCATGATAATGCGTAATGCGTAAGAATGAACGATTTCAAAGTCTGCATTGGGGGCTTACGCGGGAGCCGCGGAGCGCGATTCGAAAATCGCGCCTACAATCTCCAAGCGTTGCGTCCCGATACGTCTCACCAGACGATGTCCTCCGCATCAAACACCGGACCTTCCGTACACACCCGTTGATACTCAACCTCGCCCGCGGCGGTGCGGATCGGGCAAACGCAACCGAGGCAAACGCCTAATGCGCACCCCATTCGATTCTCCATGGCAATCTGTGTCGGCGTGTGATGCGCCAGTGTCAACTCCGTGACCGCTCGCAGCATGTCATGTGGGCCGCAGGCGTAGACAGTCGGATTTCGCAACGCGTGCGTTTCGGGTCGCTCCAGCATGTCATTAAGGATTTCCGTGACAAAGCCGCAATGCCCGACGCTACCGTCGTCGGTGGCGATGTGCGTCTCTACGTCGATCCGCCGCAGATCGGAAACACTCAGCAGGCGCGCGCGGTTGGTGGCGCCGACGACCCCGAGCGTCCGTATTCCCGCACGTTTCAGCTCTGCCGCGAGGAGCATCAGCGACGCGATTCCCGCGCCGCCTGCCACGAGAATCGCGGTTTCAAGGCGCGGCGGAATATGAAACGCTTTGCCTAAGGGACCTAACGCTTGAATCGGCGCCCCGGAACGCATCCGCGCCAACGCGGCGGTGCCCTCCCCGATGACTTGGTACAACATCGAGATTTGTGGTCCGTGAACGCTGTAGATTGTAAATGGCCGACGCAGCAAAAGACCCGATTCGCCTGATAATAGCACATGGACAAACTGTCCGGGGAGGGCGTTTTCCGCAATATGCGGACAGGCGCAATACAGCAAATAGTGATCTTGCGCCACCTCCTCGTTAGAAATAATCTCCGTGCGCTCGTCAGATTTTCCAGTGTGAGGAGCGATAGAAGTTGGCATAAAATAGGCGAATCTCGTGTGAAGACATCGGACAATACGAATTATGGGTATTTTAAACTGTTTTGGCGGCAAATGCAACCGTTTTCCTGTCGTCCGGGGTTGCGGAAACACGCCCCCACAAAATTCATCACAATCATTGCCTTATTCTTTTATATTTGGTATAATACTTGGCAAATGACGATGTGGTACAAATCACGATTCTGTGGAGGGTTCTATGAAACTGGGATTTTTGTCTAAATTTTTTGAAGGGGCGCTAAGCATCGAGAAGACCTATAACCAGTGCGACAAGGCGATCAATCAGTTACGTCAGCACAACGAAAAAATTAAGCAGATGGAAGAAAACGGTGAGGACGTGAACAGTTTGCCGGAAACCGAGAAATCGGCGCTTGATGAAGTTGTGAACAACGCCATCGCCAAAGCGACGCTATTGCTCAGCAAAGAATCGGAACGCAATTGGCCCGGCGTGTTTCGCGAAATGCACAGGAATCTCGGGACAATCTATCTGGAGCAACATGAATATGACAAAGCCCGAGAAAAATGCGAGCAGTTGAAGAAGTACGGCGAGGTGGGACGCATTGACGCGGAGGATCTGTTGCAGCGCGTTGAAGACAGCGAATCGGGCAAAACGGACACGGGGGGAGACGCCGCCGAATCTAACGCGCCCGCGACCGAACGTTAATTCGTCTGTACGGCTTCTTTCGATAATGAAGTATTCCAGTTCCTGAACACTTCGGCTCAGCGGGGCAAGATGCCCCGCCTACGGAATGATCCGGCTCGGGTACGGGTTTGATGTTGCACGTTTGTACAAAAAAGATGCACTTCCTGAACGCTTCGGCGCTTTATCTATTGGCGTTTATCCCGCTTGTGGCATCGCTGCATTTCCTTCGGCTGCGCCGCAAGCGTCACGTTGTTCCCAGCGTGATGTTTTGGCTGGAAGCCGTCGAGGATATGAAAGCCAATGTTCCGTTCCAGCGCATTCGCAAATTCCTTCCGTTGATCCTGCAACTCATTTTTCTTACCCTTGCCGTGGTCACCGTGGCGCGCCCTGCCTTTCGCCGCCATGGCGCTTTGTTCGGAGAGTCCATCCTTATCCTTGAAAATTCGGCGAGTATGCAATCGACAGAACTGGGAGACAGCCGCCTTGAAATAGCCAAGAGGCGGGCATTGGAGTTAATCGACCGGCTCGACGACAACGGGCAGATGATGATTATGGACACATCTCGCCCGCCGCGCCACATTCGCCAAGCGTTTACCTCGGACAAAGAGAAACTGCGTCGCGCAGTTCGGCAACTTGAACCGCAGCACACATCACCGAATCTGGAATCGATCCTTTCATCCGCGACGGCATACGGATCAGGAGGGAGCGCGGGAATCATCTATATCGGCGACAACGCCGAGGAATTTGCCAACCCTCCGCGCACTCTCCAAGAAATCGTGGTGGGGGCGCCGGCGGAGAACGTGGGGATAGTGCGGTTCAACGTCTCGCGAAACCCGAATCGGTCGAGCCAATTTCTGGCGCTTGCGGGGCTTCGGAACTTCGGTTCGGAGGAACGCGAATTTCGGGCGCGCTTAGACGTTGGAGGCAGATGGTACGACGATGAACGGGTAATCTTGCCCCCCGGCGAAAGCCAATCGGTTGTGTTCACTATTGATGACAAGGGATTTGACGGATTCGTCGTCAGTCTCCATCTCGAGTTGGATGACGATTTTGCATTGGATAATACCGCCTGGGCATTTCTTCATCGCCGCACAGCGTCGCGCGTTCTGCTCGTGAGTGATCGTTCCCGGTTCCTACTGTCGAAAATGCTTGATGCGGATGCCAGCGTTGAATTTCTGGAAATTGAGACGCAAGATTATCGTGGGGCGGAAAACCAAGATATTGTAATTTTCGATCAGTATGCCCCTGAAAACCTTCCGGAGGCGAATGCCATCTTCCTGAACCCTATTGACGGATTGCCGTTCATGCCGGCTGTCGAACCGAAATCGGAGCCGGCGCGCGTGATTTACCAAGATCGAACTCACGACATAATGCGCGATGTGCCGTTACTCGATCTGACGGTAAAGGAATCACTCGTCATGCGATTGCCAACTTGGGGAAGTCCTTTGGTGGAAAGCGTGGAGGGAGCGTTAATCTGGAGCGGGGAAACCGCCAATCGGAAGTTCGTCGTCTTCGGATTTGACGCGTTCAGTCTTGAAATCTCGCGGTTCGCGCTCACGATTCCCGAGGCGCCGATTCTTTTGTCGCGTTGCCTTGAATGGCTGTCCGTCCCGCATACGGTCGTCCAACCCGATGTCGTCAAGGTTGGGACTCCCGTGAAGATCGCCCTCACTGATCCGGAGGCGGCGGATGGCGTTCGCGTTCACTCACCCGACGGATCGGTAACGGAGGCATCATCACAGGCCGCGCCCATCATTTTTTCGGACACATCGCGACTAGGCTTGTATACGGTGTTTGTCGGCGATCGTCAGGCGGGGCAATTTGCGGTGAATCTTCTTAATCCCCAAGAATCGGACATTTCGTCGCCGCGTCTCGCCGAAGAGCGGAAGGGATCGGGATCGGACGACGTTTTTGGCGCCAATGGCGTACAGGATGTAAATCACGAGATTTGGAGATATACGGCGTGTTTGGCGGCATTACTGCTGTTGATAGAATGGTGGGTATATCATCGAAACAACTAGCGTCGTCTGTAGGAAGGCACGCCATCGCATATTCCTGTCTCGCGGGGATTGATTCTCAACAAGTCATTGAGCTTCGCGCAGCGCGACGTTCGGGGGGAATTTTACTTTGGCGTAAATCTCGCGCAGGGACAATTCACAGTTTATTGACGTAAAATCTACAACGTCCTCCGGTTTGCCGAATTCTGTCAATATCCACTGTTCTTTTTGTCGGAGGTAGCGTTCGACGCGCATGCAATCCTGTGGGACAAGAGTGTACTCTTGCAAAGAGTCGAGTTGACGGTAGTATCCGAATTTCGCGCCGCGGTCATACGCTTCGGTACTCGGAGACAGGATTTCAAAAAGGGCGGTAGGATTCAAGAGTGTATCGAAGCTATCGTCCTCAAAGCGGGGCTCATCACAGACAACGAGAACGTCCGGGTAGGTGTACAGCCCTGCCGAATCGACCTTCACGCGCATATCGATGGCATAGATTTCACAATCGCTCCCCTTCAACTGGGCGTTGAACTCGGCGCAAATGTTAATGCAGATGCGATTATGCGCCCGACTTGCGCCTGACATCGCATACATTTGACCGTCAAGATATTCGCTCTTGATTGTCGCTTTGCGTTCTAAAGCGAGGTATTCCTCTGGCATCAGATGGGATTGTACAGCGGCGGATGACATGATTTTCTCCTATTGGAACTTACGTAATACTAATTCCGAATCTATAAGTTACAAGAGCCGTCGGTTTGTAGTAGTGCAATTCATTGCACGTCCCGCATCGGTTGTAACATCTAGATTTTGAAGGAGTAAGAGATGCCGTTCAAACTCTCGTCGTTTCATAGCCGAATAGTGACCGGCTCAAAATGAGGTTCGGGATCGCGCATAAACCCAACCTGATCGTATCCCTTCCAATCATACTCCAAGATTTCAGGCAGTGTAACTCTCAAAGTCTCAAGAAGTTCCTCTCGCGTTCTCTCCTGACAATTCACGCCGCGAACCCCTTGCACCCAACCAACCCACCAACCATCCTCTTGTGCAATATATGCCGTATAGCGCTTTTTGTAACCACTTTGAGAACTCATCGCAGAATTAGACTCTCCCTTGATTTGGAATTATACAATCCACATCATAGCAAATCTCGGGATAAAACGCAACGAAAACAAAAATAGACATCTTTCCCGACAAACTTGATGTGATGGACAGAACGTAGGCGGGATTGAACGAAACCCCTGAAAAAAGCGGATAGTTAATCTAATTCCCAATCAATGAGTTACACGCATCGGGTGATTGTAGTTGCCCGATTCATCGGGCGTTTTTGACGAGTATAACATCTAGATTTTGAAACAGTATCAACAGATTATTAGGCTTCGCGCAGCGCGACGTTCGGGGGAAATTTTACTTTGGCGTAAATCTCGCGCAGGGACAATTCACAGTTTATTGAAGTAAATTCTACAACGTCCTCCGGTTTGCCGAATTCAGTCAATATCCACTGTTCCTTTTGTCGGAGGTAGCGTTCGACGCGCATACAATCCTGTGAGACGAGAGTGTACTCTTGCAAGAAGTCGAGTTGACGGTAGTATCCGAATTTCGCGCCGCGGTCATACGCTTCGGTACTCGGCGACAGGATTTCAAAAAGGGCGGTGGGATTCAAGAGTGTATCGAAGCTATCATCCTCAAAGCGGGGCTCATCACAGACAACGAGAACGTCCGGGTAGGTGTACAGCCCTGCCGAATCGACCTTGACGCGCATATCGATGGCATAGATTTCACAATCGCTCCCCTTCAACTGGGCGTTGAACTCGGCGCAAATGTTAATACAGATGCGATTATGCGCCCGACTTGCGCCTGACATCGCATACATTTGACCGTCAAGATATTCGCTTTTGATTGTCGCTTTGCGTTCTAAAGCGAGGTACTCGTCGGGTGTCAGATGAGATTGTACAGCGGCGGATGACATGATTTTCTCCTACTGGGACTTACTGGCCCATCCGAAACCGTCAAGCGAGCGGATAGCGAGTCCGATAGAGATCCCCGTGTCCAATGTAAGAGCGATCTCCAGATCGCGACCTCTGGCAAATGTCCATGCGTTAGGGACATCCGTACCGCAAACTGTTAGATTGCGGGCAACTGTTTAGCCTCAATTGCTAGTAACTGTGAGGTGCGCACGCGCACCAGCCGTTGAAAGCGCTAGCGGCAGTCGGCAATTCTCAAAACGAAACTTGCATCCTTAAGAATTGGTTCTCACCTACGGCCATGGCGAATTTACTCTCATCGCCGGGAAGGTCTGCGGATTCCGTTCCACGACTTTTGGGGACCAAGTATTAGCCAAATATAATTCCACGGCGTCCCAATACTCCTTGGGCGCCGCAGCCCAAGTTACGTAAAGGCCCAGATGATCGTAACACTGTATTTGCGGATCACTGCGGTGTTCGGTTAGACATTCTCTGATGTTTCCCTGACCCACGTATACCACTTCAGGGTTTGTGCCCCCGTGCCAAATTACATAGACACCATGCATATTGTTGAAATGTTCATGGTCCAGGTTTACTGCATTAAGTTTGCACCATACATTGCCCTGACACTTATTCCAGTTCAACTGCATTTTACACCTCCAGCGCGCCGTGAGAGTTCATTTCTGTGGAGAATTTGTCTGTTCATTGTCCTCTCCCGACGGTTCTTGTGGTTCGTAATTACCTTGAGGGATTTGGTCGGGTTGCGATACTGGAACCGCGAAGTAACTTGACGGTATCCCATCGCAAATCTCTTCAATACGCTGGAACGCATCTCGGACGCCCTCGTCATTTGCATGTGTTCGGACCAAATCACATACCGTCCTCTGGGAGGCGATTGCTTCGGATATTATCTGTCTATTGCGCAGATCAAAAATTTCGATAGTCGATTGTGGTGACAATGCCGTGATGAGTTGGCAAAGAATCCAAAACGCCTCATTAACAGCATTGCCGACTTGTATTACTGCACCGTCCGGCACGCTCTGAAAATAGTTTCCCTGCGCGATTTCACTCGAAAAATAATCGCGCAATTTAACACATTCGGATTGGAAGTCGCTGATAACTTCTCGGAATTTGGATATTGATTCGCTTTTTTCATCGATCGATGGCGCTTCCTGACCGGGCGCGCTTTGATAGGTGTTCACCAGTTCCGGCGCAATCGTATCAAGATGTACTTTAGAAGCCCTAAATTTTGCGGCGATATCTTCAAGCCGCTTCTGAGCATCCGTATTAATACTAATTCCAAATCCATAAGTTACGAGAACCGGCAGTTTGTAATTGCTCAATTCATTGAGCGCCTCCGATTGATTGTAGCATTTAGATTTTGAATTCGTATGACACCTTCGACGCTGGCTAGATTCTCAATTGCCTACATCTGCGTCTCGCCCCATTGTCAAGATTCTTAGTCCAAACGGCAATCGCGCCAACTATCGGACGTTCGAGGCGCGCTTCTTCAACCCACCCCAAATTGTGGCTGTCTTGGAAGCGGGAGACACAGCTAGTGGTACACGGTTGAAGTCGGGCTGGTAATCGACTCCTGCATGAACTTTGCTGAGTTGCTTAAGATGTTTTCCGTCCGCGGTCATCAAGTGAATCGTAGCGTCGGCGAACCAAAGATCTTTATAGACCATATATGCCATCGTCCGTCCATCGGGAGACCACGTGGGATGCGAATGATGCCGTTGATTGCGCGTAAGCCTCTTTCGATTATTACCATCCGTATCCATCACATAGATGTGCCTTATTCCTATGTCCGACTCATAGAATGCAATACGTCGTCCGTCGGGAGAAAACGACGGGCTGTGTCCATCGCCGTGCGCCACCCTCTCAAGCCCCTGTCCGTCAGCGCCTATCACGTAAATTCCACTGTTATTTTCTCTCCAAGATACGAATGCCATTTGTTGCCCATCGGGAGACCATGATGGGTCGCTCGCCTCGTCTTCAAACCTCCTGCGATTAGCTCCATCCGCGTCCATTACGTCGATATGCGCTAACGCTTCGTAGACGGTGAACGCGATCTTACTCCCATCTGGAGACCAATCTGGCTCCCGCTTCTCCCGCGGTCCATCTGTCAGTCTAATCTGGTTCGTTCCATCGGCGTCCATGACGTAGATCTGATATACGCCTTCGTTTCTCTCGGAAATGAACGCTATCTTCGTCCCGTCGGGAGACCAATCCGGCTCCATGTCGTGCAATGGATGGTTTGACAAGTTTACTCGGTTTCCTCCATCCGCGTCCATTACATAGATTTCAAAGTTATCAAATCCCATGTGTGCAAAAACAATCTGTGACTTCTGCGCCGCGAGTCCGTGTCTCAACCACAGTTCCCCGCTTAACAGCATCACGGTTAACCCGATAAACGACACAACTGTCCGTCCGAATCGCATTTTTTCCTCCTTAAGTTGTAGGCAAAATGAACCGTAAAGTAACGGTTTTGAGCAGGTGCGCAGATACCGTTTGGACGCGCCCCCATCCATTATCTGAAGCTCTCCGCGCCGAGTTTATTGACATCATCGCGGGCTGCCGGTGCGTTTAATTTCTCCCCAAGATGTCGGCAATTTTCCGCTTGGATTGACTGCCAATGCACCAGGCAACCAGGAAGGAGATCTATTGTCAATACCGGGGGGAGTTCTCGTGAGATTGACAACGTTCCTCCCGTTGGTGTCCATCAAAAAGATATTAGCATCTCCTCTACGACCTGATACAAAGGCGATTTTTGTCCCATCCGGCGAATAGACTGGCGCCTTGCTGCGACCGTCTTCCGTAAGCTGCTCCAACTCCTTCCCGTCAGCGGTAATCACGAAAATGTCATCACGCTGGCCATCTCGGAAGAGGCGCCGCGACTTGAAAGCAATCTTGAGTCCGTCTGGCGACCAAGTAGGCCCCCAATTGCGCCTTAGGTGGGTGTCGCCAGTGAAATTGCGTCTTTCCGTTCCATCCACATTCATTACGAAGATATGCTGGGGAGTATTGAAGCCGCCATCTCGGACAGAGACAAACGCAATCTTCCTTCCATCTGGCGACCAACTCGGTACAACATCGTGCCACTTGTGTTTAGCCAACCTTGTCAGGTTATTTCCGTCGGCGTCCATGGCGTAGATTTCCGAGTTGCCAACGAGAAAACGGAACGTCCCAAAGGCAATCCTCGTGCCATCCGGCGACCAACTGGGGCGGCTTTCATAAAAGTTGTCCCGGGTAAGCCGGATCACGTTGTCGCCATCGCTGTCCATCACATACAAGTCACGTGTAACGCCGCGCTCTGAGGCGAACGAGATCCGTCCCCCATCCGGCGAGCAAGCGGGGTCCTCGTCAGTTGCCGGGTGGTCGGTGAGTTGGACCACATTATCTCCGTTCGCGTCCATGGAATAAATGTCCCAGTCGCCATCGCGGTCCGATGAAAAAACGATTCTGGACTCAAATACCTGCGCTGTGCTGTCCGACGCAACCATTAACGCCAATAACAGTATAAACAAGCGCCTTCTCAAAAATGGGCTGAGTTTGTTCATCGGTCAAATTCTCCTTTTTTCAAAAAAACTCTTAAGCCTACCCCAGTTACGAGAACCGGCAGTTTGTAGTTGCTCAATTCATTGAGCGCCTCCGATTGATTGTAACATTTAGATTTTGAAATCGTATAAGCGCGCCGCACAGCCGCATAATCTTCGTAGGGGTTGGGTTCCCCAACCCAGCGGTTCGTAGTAGTGCAATTCATTGCACGTCCCGCATCGACTGTAACATTTAGATTTTGAAATCGTAAAAGCGCGCCGCACAGCCGCATAATCCTTCGTAGGGGTTGGGTTCCCCAACCCGTTGGTCAAGGTAACCTCCCCCTACGAATGCCGGCATATCTCATACTAATTCCAAATCCATAAGCTACAAGAACCGGCAGTTTGTAGTTGCTCAATTCATTGAGCGCCTCCGATTGATTGTAACATTTAGATTTTGAAATCGTAAAAGCGCGCCGCACAGCCGCATAATCCTTCGTAGGGGTTGGGTTCCCCAACCCGTTGGTCAAGGTAACCTCCCCCTACGAATGCCGGCATATCTCATACTAATTCCAAATCCATAAGCTACAAGAACCGGCAGTTTGTAGTTGCTCAATTCATTGAGCGCCTCCGATTGATTGTAACATTTAGATTTTGAAATCGTATAAGCGCGCTGCACAGACGCATAATCTTCGTAGGGGTTGGGTTCCCCAACCCGTTGGTCAAGGTAACCTCCCCCTACGAATGCCGGCATATCTCATACTAATTCCAAATCCATAAGCTACAAGAACCGGCAGTTTGTAGTTGCTCAATTCATTGAGCGCCTCCGATTGATTGTAGCATTTAGATTTTGAATTCGTATGACACCTTCGACGCTGGCTAGATTCTCAATTGCCTACATCTGCGTCTCGCCCCATTGTAAAGATTCGTAGTCCAAACGGCAATCGCGCCAACTATCGGACGTTCGAGGCGCGCTTCTTCAACCCACCCCAAATTGTGGCTGTCTTGGAAGTGGGGGACACAGCTAGTGGTACACGGTTAAAGTCGGGCTGGTAATCGACTCCTGCATGAACTTTGCTGAGTTGCTTAAGATGTTTTCCGTCCGCGGTCATCAAGTGAATCGTAGCGTCGGCGAACCAAAGATCTTTATAGACCATATATGCCATCGTCCGTCCATCGGGAGACCACGTGGGATGCGAATGATGCCGTTGATTGCGCGTAAGCCTCGTTCGATTATTACCATCCGTATCCATCACATAGATGTGCCTTATTCCTATGTCCGACTCATAGAATGCAATACGTCGTCCGTCGGGAGAAAACGACGGGCTGTGTCCATCGCCGTGCGCCACCCTCTCAAGCCCCTGTCCGTCAGTGCCTATCACGTAAATTCCACTGTTATTTTCTCTCCAAGATACGAATGCCATTTGTTGCCCATCGGGAGACCATGATGGGTCGCTCGCCTCGTCTTCAAACCTCCTGCGATTAGCGCCATCCGCGTCCATTACGTCGATATGCGCTAACGCTTCGTAGACGGTGAACGCGATCTTACTCCCATCGGGAGACCAATCTGGCTCCCGCTTCTCCCGCGGTCCATCAGTCAGCCTAATCTGGTTCGTTCCATCGGCGTCCATGACGTAGATCTGATATACGCCTTCGTTTCTCTCGGAAATGAACGCTATCTTCGTCCCGTCGGGAGACCAATCCGGCTCCATGTCGTGCAATGGATGGTTTGACAAGTTTACTCGGTTTCCTCCATCCGCGTCCATGACATAGATTTCAAAGTTGTCAAATCCCATGTGTGTAAAAACAATCTGTGACTTCTGCGCGGCGAGTCCGTGTCTCAACCACAGTTCACCGCTTAACAGCATCGCGGTTAACCCGATAAACGACACAACTGTCCGTCCGAATCGCATTTTTTCCTCCTTGGTTGTGCGTAAAATGATCGGTAAAGTCACACCGGTTTTGGGCAGGCACGCACGCAGGTACAGTTTGAACGCGCTCCCAACCATTATGTGACATGCTCAACGCGGGCGAGATTTTCAATGTCCCGCCCTGTCTTCTAGACCCATTAACATCATCACGGGCTGCCGGTGCGTTTAATCGTTCCCCAAGATGTGGACAACTTTCCGCTTGGGGTGACTGCAAATGCACCATGAGGCAGCCAAGAGGGATCATCGTTATCAATACCGGGAGGAGTTCTCGTGAGTTTGACAGCGTTCCTCCCGTTGGCGTCCATTATATAAATATGAGAATCTCCGTCATGGTGTGACACATAGGCGATTTTTGTCCCATCCGGCGAATAGACGGGTGAATAGTTGATACGCGCTGCGCCCGTAAGCTGCTCCAACTCCTTCCCGTCAGCGGTAATCACGAAAATGTCATCACGCTGGCCATCTCGGAAGAGGCGGCGCGACTTGAAAGCAATCTTGAGTCCGTCTGGCGACCAAGTAGGCCCCCAATTGCGCCTTAGGTGGGTGTCGCCGGTGAAATTGCGCCTTTCCGTTCCATCCACATTCATCACGAAAATATGATGAGGAGTATTGAAGCCGAGGTCATGGAAGGAGACAAACGCAATCTTGCTTCCGTCTGGTGACCAACTCGGTACAACATCGTGCCACCTGTGTTCAGCCAACCTTGTCACATTACTTCCATCAGGGTCCATCGCGTAGATTTCCGAGTTGCCAACGAGAAAACGGAACGTCCCAAAGGCAATCCTCGTGCCATCCGGCGACCAACTGGGGCGGCTTTCATAAAAGTTGTCCTGGGTGAGTCTGATTACGTTATCCCCATCGCTGTCCATTACATACAAGTCACGTGCAACGCCGCGCTCTGACGCGAACGAAATCCGTCCCCCATCCGGCGAGCAAGCGGGGTCCTCGTCAGTTGCCGGGTGGTCGGTGAGTTGGACCACATTATCTCCGTTCGCGTCCATGGAATAAATGTCCCAGTCGCCATCGCGGTCCGATGAAAAAACGATTCTGGACTCAAATACCTGCGCTGTGCTGTCTGACGTAGCCATTAACGCCAATATCAGCAGAAATAGGCATCTTCTCGAAAATGCGCTGATTTCATTCATCAGTCAAATTCTCCTTTTTTCAAAGAAACTCTTAATCCTACCCCAGTTACGAGAACCGGCAGTTTGTAGTTGCTCAATTCATTGAGCGCCTCCGATTGATTGTAACATTTAGATTTTGAAATCGTATAAGCGCGCCGCACAGCCGCATAATCTTCGTAGGGGTTGGGTCCCCCAACCCAGCGGTTTGTAGTAGTGCAATTCATTGCACGTCGCGAACCGACTGTAGCATTTAGATTTTGAATTCGTAAAAGCGCGCCGCACAGACCCATAATCCTTCGTAGGGGTTGGGTTCCCCAACCCATTGGGCGAGGTAATCTCCCCCTATGAATGCCGGTATATCTCATACTAATTCCGAATCCATAAGCTACAAAAACCGGCAGTTTGTAGTTGCTCAATTCATTGAGCGCCTCCGATTGATTGTAACATTTAGATTTTGAAATCGTAAAAGCGCGCTGCACCGACGCATAATCCTTGGTAGGGGTTGGGTTCCCCAACCCATTGGGCGAGGTAATCTCCCCCTACGAATGCCGGCATATCTCATACTAATTCCAAATCCATAAGCTACAAGAACCGGCAGTTTGTAGTTGCTCAATTCATTGAGCGCCTCCGATTGATTGTAACATTTAGATTTTGAAATCGTATGACACCTTCGACGCTGGCTAGATTCTCAATTGCCTACATCTGCGTCTCGCCCCATTGTGGAGATTCTTAGTTCAAACGGCAATCGCGCCAACTATCGGACGTTCGACGCGCGTTTCTTCAACCTGCCCCAAATTGCGGCGGTCTTGGAAGCGGGAGACACAGCGAGTCCTACCGGGCTGAAGTCGGGCTGGTAATCGATCCCCTCGCGAATTGTGCTGAGTTGCTTAATATGTTTCCCGTCCGCGGTCATCAAGTGAATCTTTGCGCTGAGGAAATCATCACCCGAGCTCGCATACGCAATCGTCCCCCCATCGGGAGACCACGTCGGGTGCGAATGCTTCGCTTGATTGGGCGAAAGTCTCATGGGATTTGTACCATCCGCATCCATCACATAGATGTGATAGAATTCCTCGTCCGTGGGGTCGGATGCAATCCGTCGTCCGTCGGGAGAAAACGAGAGGCTGCTCCCGCCCAAGAAATCGTCCGTCAGCCGTTCAAGCTCCTGCCCGTCAGCGCCTATCACGTAAATCTCGTTTCGATCATCTCTCCAAGATACGAATGCAATCTTACCCCCATCCGGAGACCACGACGGCGCCGAAGCGTTTTGCTCAAGCGTCACACGATTTTCTCCATCCGCATCCATCACCTCGATACGAGATGTCTCAACGCCGAATGCCTCAGGGTGGACGGTGAAAGCGATCTTACCCCCATCGGGGGACCAGTCAGGTTGCCGCTTGTCCCGCGGTCCATCTGTCAGTCTAATCTGGTTCGTTCCATCGGCGTCCATGACGTAGATCTGATCTACGCCGCCGTTTCTGTTGGAAACGAATGCAATCTTCGCCCCGTCGGGAGACCAATCCGGATCCTCGTCGTGCACTGGATGGTTTGACAAGTTTACTCGGTTTTCTCCATCGGCGTCCATCACATAGATTTCAAAGTTGTCAAATCCCATGTGTGTAAAAGCAATCTGTGACTTCTGCGCGGCGAGTCCGTGTCTCAACCACAGTTCCCCGCTTAACAGCATCACGGTTAACCCGATAAACGACACAAGTGTGCGTTCGAATCGCATTTTTCCCTCCTTGGTTGTGAATGAAATAGACATAAAGCAACCGGTTTTGAGCGGGTGCGCAGATACTGTATGGACGCGCCCCCAACCATTATGTGACGCTCTCGGCGCCGAGTTTATTGACATCATCGCGGATTGCCGATCCGTTTGAGTTCTCCCCAAGATGTCGACAACTTTCCGTTTGGGTTGACTGCAAATGCACCGGAAGGTGGCAGCCAGGAAGGCATTACGTTATCAGTACCGGGAGGAGTTCTCGTGAGTTTGACAGCGTTCCTCCCGTTGGCGTCCATTATATAAATATGAGAATCTCCGTCATGGTGTGACGCATAGGCGATTTTTGTCCCATCCGGCGAATAGACGGGTGACTTGTTGATACGCGCCCCATCCGTAAGCTGCTCCAACTCCTTTCCGTCAGCCGTAATCACGTAAATGTCCCAACGCGTGCCCTCTCGGAAGAAGCGCCGCGAGCTGAAAGCAATCTTGCGTCCGTCTGCCGACCAAGTAGGCCCCCAATTGTCCCTTAGGTGGGTGTCGCCGGTGAGATTGCGCCTTTCCGTTCCATCGGCGTTCATCACGAAAATATGATGAGGAGTATTGAAGCCGAGGTCACGCATGGAGACAAACGCAATCTTGCTTCCGTCTGGCGACCAACTCGGTACAACATCGTGCCACTGGTGTTTTGTCAAATTTATCAGGTTATTTCCATCGGCGTCCATGGCGTAGATTTCCCAGTTGCCAACGAAAAAACGGAAAGAATCAAAGGCAAACCTCGTTCCATCCGGCGTCCAACTAGGGTTGCCTTCAAGAAAATTGTCCTGGGTGAGTCTTATCACGTTACTGCCATCGCTGTCCATCACATACAGGTCATCTGTAACGCCGCGCTCTGATGTGAACGCGATCCGTCTCCCGTCCGGCGAGCAACCGGGAAACCGATCAGATCCCGGGTGGTCGCTGAGTTGGAGGAGATTGTCTCCATTTACATCCATGGAGTAGATGTCCCAGTTGCCATTCCACTTGCCATCGTGGTTGGATGCAAAGACGATTCTCGGTTCGAATCCCTGTGCTGTGCTGTCTGACGTAGCCATTAACGCCAATATCAGAAGAAATAGGCATCTTCTCAAAGATGGGCTGATTTTATTCATCGGTCATATCCTCCTTTTTCGTGTTCTTCACTTCCAGAGTATTCTCTAAGTGGTTCACTCGCTACTTGTTGAAACCGAGTTTTTTCCTCAAAACTCGGTTTCTTCCGTAGCAGAAAAGTGTCCACTAATCTTGATTGTCTATTATTCAACAGGCTCTCAAATCATAGTCCATCACTTAATCACATAAATCACAGTTCAGACAATGGTAACCCCCGACACTTACCACATACACTTAGCGAATAAACCCCTAAGTGACGCCCTCAACGCTGGCGATTTTTTCAATCGTTCGCCCTGTCTTCTAGCTCCATTGGCATCATCACGGGTTGCCGATCCGTTTGATCTTTCCCCAAGATGTCGGCAATTTTCCGCTTGGACTGACTGCCAATGCGCCGTGCGGCCAAGAGGGATCATCATTATCAATACCGGAAGAAGTTTTCGTGAGTTTAACGGCGTTACTCCCGTTGGCGTCCATCACATAAATATTATCATCTCCGTCGCGGTTTGATACAAAGGCGATGTTTGCCCCATCCGGCGAATAGACTGGTGACCAGTTGCTACCCACCTCGGCCGTAAGCTGTTCTAACTCTTTCCCGTCGGCGGTGATCACGAAAATGTCATTACGAAAGCCAAAATCGGCGAAGAAGCGCCGCGAATTGAAAGCAATCTTGCTTCCATCCGGCGACCAAGAAGGATCGGAATTGAACCTTAGCTGGGTGTCGCCAGTGAGATTGCGCCTTCCCGTTCCATCGGCGTTCATCACGAAAATATGCCTGGGGTCATTGAAGTCGCCGGTACGATAGGAGGCAAACGCCATCTTGTTTCCATCTGGCGACCAACTCGGCTTAATATCGTCCCACTTGTGGTTTGTCAAATTTATCGAGGCATTTCCATCGGCGTCCATCAGGTAGATTTCCCAGTTGCCAACGACAAAACGGAAAGAATCAAAGGCAAACCTCGTGCCATCCGGCGTCCAACTAGGGTTGCGTTCACGAAAATTGTCATGGGTGAGTCTAATCACGTTATTGCCATCGCTATCCATCACATACAGGTCTTCTGTAACGCCGCGATCTGATGCGAACACAATCCTTCGTCCGTCCGGCGAGCAAGCGGGTTCCTCATCAGTTGCCGGGTGGTCGGTGAGTTGGACCACATTATCTCCGTTCGCGTCCATGGAGTAAATGTCCCAATCGCCGTCACGATTTGATGAAAAAACGATCCTGGACTCAAATCCCTGCGCTGTGCTGTCTGACACAACCATTAACGCCAATAACAGTATAAACAAGCGCCTTCTCAAAAATGGGCTGAGTTTGTTCATCGGTCAAATTCTCCTTTTTTCAAAGAAACTTTTAAGCCTATCCCAGTTGCGAGAACCGGCAGTTTGTAGTTGCTCAATTCATTGAGCGCCTCCGATTGATTGTAACATTTAGATTTTGAATTCGTATAAGCGCGCCGCACAGCCGCATAATCCTTCGTAGCATCCCATTATCCCGCGACGGAATAATTCTTTCCGCAAGTAACATTCATTCTAGTCGGAGAGCATTTCCTCGATCCAGCGGATCGACATGTGGATAGAATGCGATGCGTCCAAATTCCCGCGCTCCAGAGGAGCGCAATGTGGAGTGTTGCTTACAGCGACATCGAGACGCCCCCCGAAGGCTCATTTTTCGCTCTATGACTGGCTTTTTGGCGATTTTTCGAGCGAGTGTTACTTGGTAGGGGTTGGGTTCCCCAACCCATTGAGCGAGGCAACTTCGCCCCTACGAATGCCGGTATATCTCATACTAATTCCGAATCTATAAGTTACGAGAACCGGCAGTTTGTAGTTGCTCAATTCATTGAGCGCCTCCGATTGATTGTAACATTTAGATTTTGAAATCGTATGACGCCTTCGACGCTGGCTAGACTCTCAATTGCCTACATCTGCGTCTCGCCCCATTGTCATGATTCGTAGTTCAAAAGGCAATCGCGCAAACTATCGGACGTTAGACGCGCGCTTCTTAAGCCTCCCCCAAATTGTGGCGGTTTTGGAAGTCGGGGAGACAGCGAGTCCTACCGGACTAAAGTCCGGCTGGTCATCTGCCACACCACGAACTTTGCTAAGTTGCTTAATATATTTTCCGTCCGCGGTCATCAAGTGAATCTTTTCGCCGAGGGGATCATCATCAGAGACCGTAGCATACGCGATCGTCCCCCCATCGGGAGACCACGCGGGGTGAAAATGATGCTCTTGATTGTGCGTGAGCCTCTTTCGATTTTTGCCATCCGCCCCCATCACATAAATGTGATGGAATTCTTCGAACGAATAGTATGCAATCCGTCGTCCATCGTGGGAAAACGAGAGGTTGGCACCGCCCAAGAAATCGTCCGTCAGCCGTTCAAGCCCCTGTCCGTCAGCGCCTATCAGGTAAATCTCGTTGCTCCCGTTTCTCCTCGATACGAATGCAATCTTATCCCCATCCGGAGACCATGACGCCCCCCAAGCGTCCTGTTCAAGCATCACTTGATTTTTGCCATCCGCATCCATCACGGCGATATGATTCTCAAAATCGTCGACGGAGAACGCAATCTTACCTCCATCGGGAGACCAGTCCGGATACCGCTTCATCCACGGTCCATCTGTCAGTCTAATCTGGTTCGTTCCATCGGCGTCCATGACGTAGATCTGATATTCGCCGCCGTTTCGGTCGGAAATGAATGCAATCTTCGTCCCGTCGGGAGACCAATCCGGATCCATGTCGTGCCTTGGATGGTTTGACAAGTTTTCTCGGTTTCCTCCATCGGCGTCCATGACATAGATTTCATAGTTGTCAAATGCTATGTTTCGAAAAACAATCCGTGATTCCTGCGCGGCGAGTCCTCCGATTAACCGCAGTTCGGCGCTTAACAGCATCATGGTTAACCCGATAAACGACATAATTGTGTGCCCGAATCTCATTTTTTTCCTCCTTAAGTTGTAGGCAAAATGAACCGTAAAGTAACCGGTTTTGAGCGGGGGCGCAGGTGCCTTTTGAACGCGCTCCCAATCACTAAGTGACGCTCTTGGCGCCGAGCTTATTGACATCATCGCGGGTTGCCGATCCGTTTGAGTTCTCCCCAAGATGTCGACAACTTTCCGTTTGGGCTGACTGCAAATGCACCAGCCGCAAACAACCAGGAAGGACATATGTTATCAACACCGGGAGGAGTATTCGTGAGTTTGACCGGGTTACTCCCGTTCGTTTCCATCAAATAAATATGAGAATCACCGTTACGGTGTGACACATAGGCGATTTTTTCCCCATCCGGCGAATAGGCTGGAAACCTGTTGCTGCCCTCTTCCGTAAGCCTTTCTAAGTTTTCACCTTCAGCGGTAATCGCGTAAATCTGATAACGCAGGCCTGGATCGAAGAGGTGCTGCGAGTGAAAAGCGATCATGCTTCCATCTGGCGACCAAGTAGGGTACTGATTTTTCGTTAGGTCGGTATCGCCAGTGAGATTGCGCCTTTCCTTCCCATCGGCGTTCATCACGAAAATGTGCTGGGGAGTAAACAAGCCGCCGTCACGGGCGGATACAAACGCAATCTTGCTTCCATCTGGCGACCAACTCGGCGAATTATCTTGCCATTTGTGTTTTGTCAAATTTATCGGGTTATTTCCATTCACGTCCATCGCGTAGATTTCCTGGTTGCCAACGACCGCACGGAAAGATGAAAAGGCAATCCTCTTGCCATCCGGCGTCCAACTAGGGTCGATTTCAACAAAATTGTCATGGGTGAGTCTTACCACGTTATTGCCATCGCTGTCCATCACATAAAGGTCATGTGTAACGCCGCGTTCTGATGTGAACACAATCCTTCTCCCATCTGGCGAGCAAGCGGGAGAGTAATCGTATGCCGGGTGGTCGGTGAGTTGGAGGAGATTGTTTCCGTTTTGGTCCATGGAGTAGATGTCCCAGTTGCCAATCCAGTTGCCATCGTGGTTTGATTGAAAGACGATTCTCGGTTCGAAGCTCTGTGCTGTGCTGTCTGAAGCAACCATCAACGCCAATAACAATAGAAACAGAAATCTTCTCAAAAATGGGCTGGTTCTATTCATCGGTCATATTCTCCTTTGTTGGGTTCTTATACTAATTCCAAATCCATAAGCTACAAGAACCGCTGGTTTGTAGTAGTGCAATTCATTGCACGTCGCGAATCGACTGTAACATTTAGATTTTGAATTCGTAAAAGCGCGCCACACAGCCGCTTAATCCTTCGTAGCACCCCATTATCCCGCGGCGGAATAATTCTTTCCACAAGTAACATCTAACTCGTGTCTGCGTCAAATTCCTCGATCCAGCGGATCGAAATGTGGATAGAATGCGATGCGTCCAAATTCCCGCGCTCCAGAGGAGCGCAATGTCAAGGATGCTCCACGGCTCCGTAGGCGGGGCATCTTGCCCCGCTTGCCATTGACGGAGTGTCGCTTAAAGCCACATCGGGACGCTCCCCGAAGGCTCGTTTTTCGCTCTATGACTGGCTTTTTGGCGATTTTTCGACAGAGTGTTACTTGATAGGGGTTGGGTTCCCCAACCCGTTGAGCGAGACAACCTCCCCCTATGAATGCCGGTGAATCTCATACTAATTCCGAATCTATAAGTTACAAGAGCCGCTGGTTTGTAGTAGTGCAATTCATTGTACGTCGCGAACCGACCGTAACATTTAAATTTTGAAACAATATCAACAGATCATTAGGCTTGGCGCAGCACGACATTTGGGGGGAATTTTACTTTGGCGTATATCTCGCGCAAGGACAATTCACAGTTTATTGACGTAAAATCTACAACGTCCTCCGGTTTGCCGAATTCTGTCAATATCCACTGTTCTTTTTGTCGGAGGTAGCGTTCGACGCGCATGCAATCTTGTGAGACGAGAGTGTACTCTTGCAAAGAGTTGAGTTGACGGTAGTATCCGAATTTCACGCCGCGGTCATACGCTTCGGTACTCGGCGACAGGATTTCAAAAAGGGCAGTAGGATTCAAGAGTGTATCGAAGCTATCGTCCTCAAAGCGGGGTTCATCGCAGACAACGAGAACGTCCGGGTAGGTGTACAGCCCTGCCGAACTCACCTTGACGCGCATATCAATGGCATAGATTTCACAATCGCTTCCCTTCAACTGGGCGCTAAATTCGGCGCAAATGTTAATGCAGATGCGATTATGCGCCCGAGTCGCGCCTGACATCGCATACATTTGACCGTCAAGGTATTCGCTTTTGATTGTCGCTTTGCGTTCTAAAGCGAGGTACTCGTCGGGTGTCAGATGGGATTGAACAGCGGCGGTTGGCATGATTTTCTCCACATTTTCTTAATTTAGAATGTGATTTAGTCTTGCAACTCTACGATGAAGCCAATCACATCGCATAGGACGAACTCAACACACATGACTCGTTTTTATTTATGGTACTCTGTACCACACGTGAAGCGGCTGAATAAGGGGCGCGATAGAATTCTTATAGAACTCTCATCAGTTTTCGAAAGCCTCCGCGCCAACTTCTTTCACCTTCCTTGGCACCTACCGCTAAAAATATTTGGCCAAAACCGCCAATAAAAAAGCCATCAAGATTCCGATTACGATGGCCTCAATCGCACCCTCTGGTGGGGCAGTACGCTTCTTGGTAATGGGGTGCCCGCTCTGCTCATTAGTTTCATCTAGTGACATCGCTTCCTCTCGCATGAAAGCGGCAATTTCGGAGGCCAGAGCGAACAATTCGTGAAGCATTTTCGTGAGTTTGTGGAAAGAATTGGGATTGCTGTACCTCTTCTGAAGTTGAAGTGCCAATTCGCGTACAAGATTCGCGACATTATGATAATCTAAATAATATGCCTTAAGCGGTTGCGCCAACGTTTTCCATTCTCTGACAGAGTCCACAAGTTGGCTTACCATTGGGACTAAAGTGGAAGGGGGGTTTTTCGCCTCCGCGGCGGCTCGCAGCTTCTCAGCATTTTCCTGAACAACTAAACGTGCAGGCCCTGGCGCCTCCAATGCCTTGATGTCCCTGGCAAAAAGATTTGTAATTTCATCGATCCCAGAAAACACCTCCTGGAGCATCATGAGGAGTTGGTAAGAACAATCAAGATTACCGTGTTCGTGTCGAAAACGCAGTGCCAATTCGCGCACAAGATTCGCGACATTATGATAATCTGAATAATATGTCTTAAACGGTTTTGCCAAAGTCCTCCACGCTTCGACAGACTGAATAAGTTGGTTTACTAAAGGAGTCAAAATGGAATCGGGTCTTTTCGCATCAGCGGCATTTCGTAGTTTCTCAGCCTGTGCCTGAACATCAAGGCGCGCACGCTCTGGCGCCTCAAGTGCATTTATGTCCTCAGCAATCAAGGTCGCAATTTCACCAATTTGCACAAACTCTTCCCGGAGCATAATTGCGAGTTGGCGGGAAAGATCTGGTTTGGCGTGTTTGTTCCAAAGGTAAAGCGCTAATTCTCGCACAAGATTAGCAATATTATGACAATCGGCATAATATGCCTCGATTGGTTGTGCCAAAGATTTCCATTCTTTGACAGACTGGATGAGTTGGTTCACCATTGGGCTCAAAATAGACTCAGGTTTTTTCGCATCGGCGGCGGCTCTCAGTTTCTTGACCTGAGCCTCAGTATTCAGTTGTTCACGCTTTGGAGCCTCAAGCGCGTCTAGGTGCTCCTCAACGAGAGTCGCGATTTTGCCAACCTCTCCAAATTCCAGCTTGAGCATCTTAAAGAGTTGGCGAGAGACATCAGGTTTACCGTGTACTTTCCAAAGATCAACCGCCAATTCCCTCGCGAAATTCGCTACGTGATAATAATCGGAATGGTAGGCATTAACCGGTTGTGCCAACGCTTTCCATTCTTTGACGGACTGAATAAGTTGGTTTACCATGGAACCCAAAATGGAATCGAATTTTTTTGTGGCAGCGGCAGCGCGCAATATGTCAACTTGTGTTTGAATATGTAGACGCGCATTTTCTACAGCATCTAGCGCTTTTATGTCCTCGGCAACGAGACGAGTGATTTCGCCAATCTCAGCAAACACCTCCTGAAGCATCTTCATAAGTTGGCGGGCGTGACTAATCTTGCCGTATTCATGCCAAAAGTGACGCGCCAACTCCATCACAAGATTTGCCACGTGATAGTAATCTACGTAATAGGCTTCAATCGGTTGTGCACAAGTTTTCCATTCTTTGACAGACTGAATGAGTTGGTTTACCATTGGATTCAAAAATGAATCAGATTTTTTGGCATCAGCGGCGGCGCGCAGTTTCTCAACCTGCACTTGAACCTCCATGCGCGCACGCTCTGGCGCTTCCAGCGCCTTTAGGTCCTCGGCAATGAGAGCGACAATTTCCCTTGTTTTTACAAACTCCTCTTGGAGCATCTCAAGAAGTTGGCGAGCAGAATCAAGGTGTCCATGTTCCTTCCAAAGATACAGTGCCAACTCTCTCACAAGATTCGCGACATTACAATAATCTTCGTTATATGCCTTGATTGGCTGTGCTAAAGATTTCCATTTTTTGACAGACTTGTTGAACTGGTTTACCATCGGCCCCAGACTGGATCCGGATTGGTCCGCATTAGCGGCGATCCGCAACTTCTCGACTTCCATCTCAATGTTTTGACGTGCGCGCCGTTCGCGCCGCTTCACGGTTGCATTAGGTACCTTTGGCGCACGCACGCCAGTGATTCTCTCTAATGCCTCTGTGTCCTTAGCGAGAACTTCGGAAATTTCGACAACGTCTGCGAACACCGACTGCAGTAACGCTATAAGTTGCTGCCCCAAACTTTGCTTATTATAATCGTTGAAAAGGAGAATTGCCAAGTCTCGCACGCGCCACGCTATACGCCGGCTATCTTCATCAAGTAACCCTTTGATTTTCTTGTTGATCTGTATTGGCTGTGCAACGGCATGCCAGTTGTTGATGGCATCAGTGAGTTGATTAACCAACGCGAAAAGAACTAAATCTGGCTGATTCTCATCAGCCGCCAATCTGAGTTTCTCGTCTAATTCTCCGATTTTGGTTTCGTGCACCTCAAGTAATTTTTGAGCGTCCAGTTCATACCAGTCAACCAAGCGATCAATCAAGCGCGGTAATGGCTTCTCATCGTTAGTTGCCGGTTCGACCAGCAGACCCATTGCTTCAACGCGTTCATCGGCGGATAGATTATCCAAAGCCGATGTCATGACCTGACGATAATGATCTCGCTGTTTCTGGATTTCCGCTTGTATATGTGGCAGCTTTGCTGTTGGGAAACCGGCTATCTTACGGTCCGCGTTAATGGCCTCGCGGAGTTTTTCTGCGTCGATATCTTCGGAGGCGTGCGCAATTTCGAGAGTCCAGGCCGTTACCGCATCTGAGGAGTATCGACGTAGGCAGTGTAGCCCTGCGGCAAGTACGTTGCATTTGGCGATCGGCAACAGTTCGTCTCCGCCGAGAAGATCCTGGACCTGCCTAAGTCCATCCAACCCATCAATATGTCCTTCTGATGTCTTCAGCAATTCACAAATTTCTTTAGCTTGTTGCGAGCTTTTGACTGGCAGCCACGCTATTTCAGCAGCGAGTCGCGGCAAGGGTTTCATAAGCGTTTCCGCCGCTTTCTTGACTTTGACGGGATCCTGAAACAAAATGCGTTCGGCCTCTAGATTCCTTATCCTTTGACCGTTGTCTTGTAGATTAGCGTTAAGTATAAAAAAAGGATTCTGAAGGAAATCCATCCCCCTCTCCAATTCAAATGGTCGACGCATCGGGTAGGTCGACGCTGTTTTCTATCCACTCAAAGGCAGGCTTTAGCACATACTCCTCGCGGCAGCGTAGTATCCGCCATGTCATACTAAACAGGACCAAGCAGGATTCGACAGTTTTTCCTTGATGACGGTATTCTATGCTGAATTCCCTTGCCTTCGTTAACTCCAACGGTTAACAATTTTGAAACAATGCTCCCAATAGCCCTATAAATAGTAAGAAACCCAATGACCATAGGCAGCCGACCTTGTGGAACGGTTGGTCGTACATGGATTTTTTCACTATAAATAGTAAGAAACCCAATGACCAGCCGTCAGGCAGCCGTCCCTCACCGGTGCTCCCTTGACCTGAAGTATCAAGCATGCGTGCGCGCTGTTGTGCGAGTTGATTAAGTATTCTCGTATCTTCAGCAAGGCGATTGGCGATGTCGTCAACTCCGCCAAATACTCTCTGGAGCGCATCTGTCAGTTGGAGTGAAAGATCGAGTTTCCCGTGCTCGTTCCATAGATGTAACGCCAGTCCCCGCACAAGATTTGTTACAGCGGTGTTTGCCTCAATAGGTTGCGCAGCGGCATCCCATCTATTGACGTGCCGAATGAGGTCATCTGCCATGGAGTTCATGAGTGCATCAGATCTTTTTGCATCAGCCGCTGCACGCAGTTTCTCACCCTGCGCCTTAATGCTTTCAAATTGCTTAACACCCCGTGTGAGGTGTTGGTTCTGCTTGGCTATGGCGCCAAGTGATTTTGTATCCTCGTCAATGATAGCTACAACTTCGCTAACCTCGGCGAACACTTCTCGAAGCATATTTACAAGTTGTTGACAGATATCAAACTTGCCGTATTCATTCCAGAGATGAAGCGCCAATTCTCGCACACGCCACGCTAAATCGGCACTCGCATCGTGCGACCTCCCTTGACTTTTCCGGCTAACCTGAACTGGTTGTGCGACAGCATTCCAGTCTTTGACGGAGTGAATGAGCTGAGCAACTACGGGGGCAAGCACTGAATCCGGGCGATCTGCATCAACCGCCGCTCGGAGTTTCTCATCTAACCCTGCAATCTTCGCTTCGTGCTCTGCAAGAAATTCCTGAGCGTCTATTTCATACGAGTCTATCAAGCGATTAATCAAACGAGGCAATTGGCCTGCGCGCCGAGTTGCCGATGTAACCGCTAAAGTCATTGCTATAGCGCGTTGCTTGGCTGATAACTCTTCCAGCGCCGAGGTCATGACCTTCCGATAGTAATCGCCCAAATTCTGAATCTCTGATTCTATATCAGCCAAATCCACTGTTGGGAAATGGGATATTTTGTGTTGCGCATTAATGACCGCGCGAAGTTGTTCTTCGTCAATATCCTCAAATGACCGCGCAATTTGACGAATCCGGCTTGCAACATCTTCGGAGGTATACGTAGGCAGGCGCTGTAACTTGGCGGCAACCAAGTTGGCTTGAGCTATTGGCGTCAGTTCGATTTCGCCGAACGAATAATCGTGCAGCAATTGAAAGATATCATCAATGTGATTAAGGCGAGTGCACGGTAGCCACGCAATTTCAGCATAGAGTCGTCGTCGGGGATTTGTCAGGGTCGTCGCCGCGTTCCTGCACTCCTCAGGATCCTGAAATAGGCTACGCGCATCTGCTTGTTCCATAATCCTCTGACGGTAGTCTAGTGGCGTAGCGTTTAGAATATAAAATGGGTTGTCCAAGAAATCCATGCACTTCGATCCTAGTTTGCAGAGACCAACAAGCGCTACTTGTAGATGCACTCAACCCGAAAACATGCTTTATCAAACACATGACGGTCTGAGCAGTCATCCCCTAATGATATTTGGCAGTTCATCAACCATCTGCTGGTCAGAGTGACCGTCATATTGGAGCCACCACAACTCAAGAACAACGGGACGCAGGCTCTTGGTGGTTTCGGAATCAATAAATGCAGTGCCCTTTCCATCGGGGCTAATGTCTTTCGGCAGGAATTGCGATCCGATAGCCACAAGTTCCTCAAATCGATCTCTGTCGGCATAGCGCTCAGGAGAACTTGACAGTCGTTTGAACTGTTCAATAAGGAACCAAGGTTGACGCCACCAGAGATCGGAATTCTTCCTCCTAAGTTCTGTTAAATACTCTTCAAAGTCATTGTCATTATTGTCAATGGCGCGTTGCGCCGTTTCTGCGAGTTTATCAAACTCTGCCGCCTCGGATGTGCGTGCATATTTGCGTACTTGCTCAAATGAACTAACCACTCTTGTGAGTTCAACCTGGCGGGATTCCCCGAGGTGTTCTTCTCGAACTTGATCGAGGATGCGCTTAGCCTCAAATACTCTTTCGCTTGCTTCCTGCACATCTTCGGTTTCCCCATCAACAGGATTGAGTTCAGCAGCGGATATCAACTTATTCCTCGCGTGCTTCAGTCTGGAGTCGTCTACGACCCCGTCAAGTTCATCAATCCGGTTCATCGTATCCTCTACCTCATCGGCAACCCTTTTCCGGTCAGTTTCTGAAGTGGGATCTATCTGCCCTTCGTCCGGCGAATAGAAATTTCTGTCCGAACTGAATGTGGCGCCGATACTTGGAACGGAGACCTCAATGTAGAGATTCCCCGAATCCGAAATCTCAAAGTCGCACTCAAGGTCGGAGCCGATGGGAATAACTCCGTAATCGAAATCCTCACCGCTTATTTTGACGGTCCCAATTAAGCGGTTGTCGGTAATCGGTTTTTGAATGTCCCCCTCCCACAATCGAAATTTGAGAGCGTTGGATGAACCTGCCTTGAGTGATTCACCCGCCTTAACGACCGTTTTGCCCTCTTTGGGAAGCGAATCCCCTTTCAGAACTAGATATTCGAGCCCTGTCTTCCCGCCAAGTTTATCCAAGACCTCTAGCGCGATGGAGTGCGAGGCCGGGATAGCGTCCACGGTAGCGGCAGTTTTGGTGATAATAATCTCGTTTTGCTCAAGGGCTATGGGGTTGCCAACAGCGTCAAATGCGGATACCTTAAACTTGTGCTCGCCGTCCTTTGCCAGGTTTACCTCAACCGTTACGCCGTGTTTGAGGATGAGGCGCCCCGAGGTCCACGCGGTGTCGTTGCTGTCAATCTGGAATTCAGAACCGGGGGCAACTTGCCCTTCCAGTTGAATACCAATATGTGCTGTGTCTGTCGCTGTGCGCGCTGTGTACCTGAAAGTCAAAGCAAGTTCATCCCGCGACGAAATCTGTCCAATGGTATCTTTTCGATGGCGGTTTCGAGAACTCCAGTCAATGGATTCGGCAAACAGACTCGCTCCTTCAGCCACGGCTGTCATAGGGTTCACCGCCAAATCCCCCTGTATTCCCAACTCGAAGGCGACCTTGTCTCGCAAGGGTTTGTAATTGGTTGGACCTCCGACCCACACGATGCGTTCCAGATCGTGCGGCGTGAGCCCGGCTCCCGAGAGGGCGTCACGAGCCGCGTCTATGGTTTCTCTTTGACGCTCGGCTATCAGATGGTCAAGAGTGTCCCGAGACAGCGGAATATCAAGGTAAATCTCATCGCCCCTGAGATCTTTCGTCCGCGCCTCCATTTCATCTAGTCTTATTTCTGTCTCTTCGCGTGACGAGAGTTCAATCTTGGCGCGCTCGGTGACCCAAGTGGCTAGACGCAGTAGCGATTTGAAGTCAGGGTTTACCGAGAAGTCTTCAGGCAGATCAAAGTTCTCAAACAACCAAGGACGCACCACACTATCTACAAGTGAACGATCGAAGTCCCGTCCGCCGCACATCTGAATCCCACCGTGAGAAAGAAGGTTTACTCTCCCACCGATACTTTCGGCGATAGCGATGTCGGTGGTGCCGCCTCCGATGTCGTAAATAAGGAACATGCCATCGGTTTTACGCGCTCGCATGACGCTCATCACGGCAGCCACCGGTTCCTGCATGAGTGCAACGTTACCGATGCCCGCCATTGTTGCCGCTTTCTCGGTGGCGGCTTTCTGCATCTCGTTGAACGCCGCGGGCACCGTAATGACAGTGCCCGTATCTGGATCATTCCGAATCTCCTCCGGGAGGTAACCGAACAGCGCCTTCAAAATTTCCGCAGAGCACTCTTCCGGAGTCAAGGTAACGCCGGCGGCAGGCAATTCAACCGGCGCGCTTGTTCCCATGAGCCGTTTGAACAATGTGGCGGCTCTGTCGGGATCGCGCGGCGCGGCGTCATAAGCCCTCTGACCAAAATACCTCCCCCCACGGCGAACAATATAGATGGCGGAGGGGGTTACATCGTTTTGTTCCGGGCTCTTCCAAATTCGAGTTTCGGAGCCATCGTATGAACAGATGGCGCTATTTGTTGTTCCCAGATCAATGCCTATGAAATTTTTCATGATTCCTCCCGTTTTACAGTAACTGTGCCTGTTTTAACCAATCCGTCGCTTCCCATGATAATCGGCTCAAGCATCTGATCGACTATCAAAGAATCCTCACCGTCAAAATCCTCAATGTTCAATGGCGTGGCGGCCATGCCCGGATCGAATGGATGTCCTTCGACATCAACAATCTGCCAACCGACTTGCTCCAGAAACTCCTCCAGTTTCTTCTCGAACCACCTCAACTGGGTTTGGTATCGCTGCTGCTCGCCGGTGTCAAGTTTGGTTAGTAAACGCTCAGAAACCCGTCTAAAACGCCAAGTTTCAATTGCCATGTTAATAATAACATCCTTATCCACTTCCATACCAGTCTCCTTTGCCGGAACATGATGCAGAGGTCGCGATTCGGAGATCGCTCCTACAATGACTGTGGAAGAAACCGAGTTTTTTCCTCAAAACTCGGTTTCTTTCGTAGCAGAAAAGTGTCCACTAATCTCGATTGCCTATCATTCAAAGAGGCTCTCAAATCATAGTCCATCACTTAATCACATAAATCACAGTTCAGACAACTGCCAAAACGTCCCAATAGCGTTATCCATGTAGAAAAAACAAATCAATTGAATTGACGAGAATCTTCTAATCTGTGTTTATCCGCGTTTATCCGCGTCCCTATTGTGCTTGGCTGCATGAAATCAAGTGATGCCACATACACTTGGCGAAAGAACCATTTAGCCTGATTTTCGTCTATCTCGAGCTTCCGCGTCGAAAGAACTCGGTTTCTATTCCATGTCGGACAGGGTAGGCGCAATTTATCGGAGGTCGGGCGCGAGTTTCTTCACCCTGCCCCAAATAGTAGTTGTTTTGGAAGCGGGGGACACAGCCAATCCGACCGAGCGAATGTCGGGCTCAGAATCGTAAGCGCCATCGACAACGCTAAGGCGCTTAAGATATTGTCCATCGGCGGTCATCAAGTGAATCGTTGAAGGATCATCATTGCTCCAGACCGTATATGCGATTCTCCGTCCGGAGACAGACCATGCAGGATCTCCATGATTCTGCTTATTGTGCGTAAGCCTCACCCGATTTTTCCCATCTGCCCCCACCACAAAAATGTGATGGTATGATTCGTCGATTGCCACGTATGCAATCCGTTTTCCGTCAGGAGAAAACGCTGGTCGGTATCCACCCCATAATTCTTGCGTTACCCTTCGAAGCCCCTGTCCGTCAACGCCTATCACGTAGATATCAAACCACGTCCCACCATCTCTCCGGGATGCGAATGCAATCTCGCGCCCATCAGGTGACCATGATGGCTTTTGCGCGGAGTTTTCAAGCCTCAAGCGATTATTTCCATCGGCATCCATCACGGCGATGTGAGGTTCCCACTCCTGTCTTCTATCCGCGTGGACGGTGAAGGCAATTTTACCCCCATCGGGAGACCAGTCCGGGCTCGACTTGCTCCGCGGTCCATCTGTCAATCTAATCGGGTTCTTTCCATCCGCGTCCATGACGTAGATTTGAGATCCGCCGTTTCTGTTGGAAACGAATGCAATCTTTGTTCTGTCGGGAGACCAATCCGGAGTGCCTTCATACGCTGGATGGTTTGTCAGGTTTTCTCGGTTTCCTCCATCGGCATCCATTACATAGACATCGGTGTGGTCGGGTTTCGCGTAGAATGTAAAAACAATTCGATTTGTGTCGAAAGCAAGCCCGTTTTTTAGCCACAATTCCCCACTTGACAGAATCGCGGTTAACCCGATAAACGACACAAGTGTGCGTCCAAATCGCATTTTTCTCCTCCGTGGTTGGCGGTAAAAGGTTTTAAGACAAACTATCGGAGGTCGGGCGAGAGTTTCTTCACCCTGCCCCAAATTGCGGCGGTCTTGGAAGTGGGGGGTACAGCTAATCCGAACGAGCGAATGTCGGGCTGAAAATCGTTCGCGCCCTCGACAACGCTAAGTTGCTTAACATATTCTCCATCGGAGGTCATCAAGTGAATCGTTGAAGCACCGTCATTGTCGCTGACAGTATATGCCATCCGCCGCCCGGAGACAGACCATGCAGGGTCTCCATGATGCTCCGATTTGTTCGTAAGCCTTACCCGATTTTTACCATCCGCCCCCACCAAAAAAATGTGATAAAACGATCCGTCCATGGACACGAACGCAATCCGTTTTCCGTCAGGAGAAAACGCCGGACTGAATCCACTCCAAAATTCATCCGTCAACGTTCTAAGCCCCTGTCCGTCAGCGCCTATCACGTAGATATCGGACCACGCCCCTTTGCCATCTCTCGTGGAAGAGAATGCAATCTCACGCCCATCGGGAGACCATGACGGCTGCGCCGCGTCGTTTACAAGCATCACACGATTTTTGCCATCGGCATCCATCACGTCGATGTGATCATCCCAATCGTCGACCCAGAACGCAATCCTACCCCCATCGGGAGACCAGTCTGGCCCCTGCGCGTTCCGCGGTCCATCTGTCAATCTAATCGGGTTCTTTCCATCGGCATCCATGACGTAGATTTGCAGTGCGCCACCGTTTCTGTTGGAAGAGAATGCAATCTTCGTCTTGTCGGGAGACCAATCCGGATCAACGTCAGTCGCCGGATGGTTTGTCAGGTTTTCTCGGTTTCCTCCATCGGTATCCATCACATAGATGTCATTGTGGTGAGGTTCCGCGTAGAATGTAAAAACAATTCGATTTGTGTTGAAAGCAAGTCCGTTTTTTAGCCACAATTCCCCACTTAACAGCATCGCGGTTAACCCGATAAACGACACAAGTGTGCGTCCGAATCGCATTTTTCTCCTCCTTGGTTGGCGGTAAAAGGTTTTCAAGCAAACTATCGGAGGTCAGAGGGTTGTGTCTTCACCCTGCCCCAAATAGTAGTTGTTTTGGAAGCGGGGGACACCGCTAGTCCCACCGGACTAATGTCGGGCTGAAGATCGTTCGCGCCATCGACAACGCTAAGTTGCTTAAGATATTCTCCATCGGAGGTCATCAAGTGAATCGTCGAAGGGCCCTGAGCATCCCAGACATGATATGCGATCATTTGCCCGTCGGGAGACCAAGCGGGATCCAAATGATTCTCCTGAATGTGCGTAAGTCTTTTGCGATTGGTACCATCAACGTTCACCACATAGATGTGACGGAATTCTTTGTGCGAGGTATAGAATGCAATCCGTTGCCCGACGGGAGAAAACGACAAGCTGTGTCCACCCAAATCGTGCGTCACCCTTTCAAGCCCCTGTCTGTCGGCGCCTATAACGTAGATATCGTAACTTCCCTGCCTATTGCCTGCTCGGCGAGATATGAATGCAATCGCGCCCCCATCTGGAGACCATGATGGCTCCATCGCGTGGTTTTCATGCCTCACGCGATTATGTCCATCGGCATCCATCACGGCAATATGATGTTCCCACTCTTTGTCCCAATCTGGGTGAACGGTGAATGCAATCTTACCCCCATCGGGAGACCAGTCCGGGTCCATCTTGCTCCGTGGTCCATCTGTCAATTTAATCGGGTTCGTTCCATCGGCATCCATAACGTAGATTTGAGACGCGCCACCGCCTCGGTCGGAAACGAACGCGATCTGCGTCCCGTCGGGAGACCAATCCGGATCAACGTCATACCCTGGATGGTTTGTCAGGTTTACTCGGTTTCCTCCATCCGCATCCATTACATAGATTTCACTGTCGCCGGGTTCCGCGTAGAATGTAAAGACAATTCGATTTGTGCTGAAAGCGAGTCCGTATTTTAGCCGCAATTCCCCACTGAACAGAATCGCGGCTAACCCGATAAACATCACAAGTGTGCGTCCGAATCGCATTTTTGTCCTCCTTGGTTGGCGGTAAAAGGTTTTCAAGCAAACTATCGGAGGTCGGGCAAGAGTTTCTTCACCCTGTTGGCGGTAAAAGGTTTTCAAGCAAACTATCGGAGGTCGGGCAAGAGTTTCTTCACCCTGCCCCAAATAGTAGTTGTTTTGGAAGCGGGGGACACCGCTAGTCCCACCGGACTAATGTCGGGCTGAAAATCGTTCGCGCCATCGACAACGCTAAGTTGCTTAAGATATTGTCCATCGGTGGTCATCAAGTGAATCGTTGGAGGGCCATCATTGTCCGAGACATTATATGCGATCCTCCGTCCGGAGACAGACCATGCAGGGTAATCATGATGCTGTTGATTGTGTGTAAGCCTTACCCGATTTTTACCATCCGCCCCCACCACAAAAATGTGGTAGAATGATCCGTCCATGGACACGTATGCAATCCGTTTTCCGTCAGGAGAAAACACTGGACTGAATCCGCCCCATAATTCCTGTAATTCATGCGTCATCCTTCTAAGCCCCTGTCCGTCAGCGCCTATCACGTAGATATCGGACCACGTCCCATTACGAGCTCTCGGGGATTTGAATGCAATCTCACGCCCATCGGGAGACCATGACGGCTGCGACGCGTCGTCCACAAGCATCACACGATTCTTGCCGTCGGCATCCATCACGTCGATATGATTAACCCGTTCCCTGACCCAGAACGCAATCTTGCCCCCATCGGGAGACCAGTCTGGGCCCCACTTGCTCCGCGGTCCATCTGTCAATCTAATCGGGTTCTTTCCATCGGCATCCATGACGTAGATTTGCAGTGCGCCACCGTTTCTGTTGGAAGCGAACGCAATCTTCGTCCCGTCGGGAGACCAATCCGGATCAACGTCATACGCCGGATGGTTTGTCAGATTTTCTCGGTTCCCTCCATCCGCATCCATCACGTAGATTTCGATATCATGGTCGTCAGGTTTCGCGTCGAACGAAAAAACAATTCGATTTGTGTTGAAAGTAAGTCCGTTTTTTAGCCACAATTCCCCACTGAACAGAATCGCGGTTAACCCGATAAACATCACAAGTGTGCGTCCGAATCGCATTTTTCTCCTCCTTGGTTGTGCATAAAATAGACATAAAATAACCGGTTTTGAGCGAGAGCGCAGGTACTGTTTGGACGCGCCCCCAATCACTACGTGGTTCACTCGCTAAATATATGGTTCAACCGAAACCGAGTTTTTTCCTCAAAACTCGGTTTCTTCCCGGCATCAATGTAACTTTACAGCATCGGCATAAGGATTTACGCGCTTCTGTAGGGAACAACGATCGTTGTTCCCTACACATGACGTTCAACTAAAGACTGATAATCATGGCAATCACTTAATCACATAAATCACAGTTCAGACAATGTTAACCCCCGACACTTACCGCATACACTTACTGGTTCATCCGAAACCATCAAACGAGTGAATAGCGAGTGCGATAGAGATCCCACAGGTGTAAGCGTTAAATTCGCACAAAACCATACGATATTCCCCAAAAATGACAACAAACGAACTGGCGTCCCGCTTTCCAATAGCATCCGGTAGATTCACTCAATTAATTCAAAATGAGAATTGCCGCTCTCAATTCCCAAAGCCGCGTTGCAATTTTTTCTGGAACTTAAAAACGTTATGTGTGTGTAGTAAAATACATAATAACAGGGAGAGACCGCGCCCAAACAATTCTGTCAACCCGTCGTTATTCGGCGGATGCAATACTGATTCGCAATCTATAAGTTACAATCATCGGCAGTGTGTAGTTGCTCAATTCATTGAGCGCCTCCGATTGATAGTAACATTTGGATTCTGAATCTGTATAAGGCAGTGTTTGCGGGCGAATTCAACCCATGCAGAGGCGATCTTTTCGCGATTGTTAACATTCTGTTCACCTTCGCGCGGGCGTGAACCCGCGTCAGCACTAGAAAGCGCCAAGGCGGATAAGGTGAACGCGCCCCGAAAATCTGCCGTATGTTCACCTTTCTGTGCCTATCGCAGTTCACCTTTTTGAGCGTATTTTTCACCAAGAATAGGAAAAAATCGCCCCGATGCCTTGAAAAGCGCGCTTTTGTTCACATTCTATACGCCGCGCTGTCAGAAATTGCGTCTGTCGTGATACGCGTCCCTGGTAGAATGAAGCGAGCGAATAGCGAGTGCGATAAAGATTGCGAGGTTTCTGAACGGCGAACTGCTGGAGGTGCGTTAATCCTATTGAAAACCGTTATTGCTGAGAAAAAAGCGAAATTTTAGCCAACGCAAAGTATAGTGAGCGTCGGGTGTCGGCGGTTAACGTTGTCTGAACTGTGAATTATGTGATTATTGGGATTAACATGATTAAGGATTTCGCGGATTGTGGTATTGCGACGCGTTAGTAGTTGCGAGAGGTCGGGAATTTGATGTTGATTTCACCGGGGCGGGATCGGGAGATTCCTCCTACCGGGGTTATGATGAGTGAATTAAACCGACAACTTGAAACCGAGTTTTTTCCTGAAAACTCGGTTTCTTCCATAGCAGAAAAGTGTCCGCTAATCTCGGTTGTCTATTATTCAAATAGGCGCTTAGGGAAATAAGAGATCCCCCAAGCGAGTGGATAGCGAGTGCGATAGAAATCCTACTCATTATCCATTCGTTTGATTGTACCGGGGGCGCATGTCGCGACCTGGAGATCGCGGCTACCGGTTCGCGATTCGGAGATTGAGGCCTGCCATTGGAACTTCAATCCGCCGGCTGCGGCGTCAGTTCCGGTCCCGGGCTTGCGGCATTCTCGGTCGTATCGCGTTCTTGGCGTCCGCGCTCGTGGAATTCGCCTCGAACATCCGGGCTGAGCGTCCGCCAGATCAACAACTGCTTCCGAATCAGGTTCAAGAATCGGCGATTCACGCGCTTCCACGACGCTATCTCGCCGCTCTCGCGGGTGATGTCAAGCTTAATCTGGTAGAGTTCCTCCTCCTCGCCGCCAACGGGCGTAGTGACGAACCGAATGGATTGGCTCACGCCCAGATCATACGGCGCCAACCAGACCATCATGCTGACCGCGTACGACTCGTGGTCCCTGTCCTCGGAATCCTCCATGAATCGACTGAAGGCGACTTGATTCGTATAGAAATCGCTCGCGGACTCGTCGGCGTGCGCGTCAAAGTAGTCGCGCATGAAAATGTTCAACCCGAGAGCTTCTTCCGACAGCACCGTGAACGGCAGGTTGAAGTGCCATTCATCGCCCGAAGGTTCCGGCAGTTTCCACTTTCGTTCCAAATCGGGAACCGCCATACGGCCCGCCTTAATCGCCGGGTATAGCGTGCTGCCTATTACCACTATCATCACGATAATCGTCGCCACGACGGTGGACATGGATGAGTAGTTCAGGGTTAGACCGGCGAGCCAGCCGAAATGCACCAGCAGCGTCGCCACGACTTGCCCCAGCAGGTAACCCAGCACCGCGCCGACAATCGCGTAAACGCACGCTTCGGCGAGGAACAGAAAAGCGATATGCACCGGTGCCAATCCGACGGAACTGTAGATGCTAATCTCTCGAATCCTTTCGTAGACGGCGCCGAGCATGGTGTTCAACACAATCAGCGAGGCGATGAGGATCGGAACGAACAAGTTGCCCATGCCGGAGAAGGAGGTCATTCCGATTGAGCTGTAGAGGTAGGTGTTTTTGTCTCGAGCGACGAAGAAATCGAGAGCGATTCGGCTCATCAGCGGCGCCATGATGAGGTCAAGTTTGTCAACCGCGCCCGGAATTGGCGGGTCCTCGGGTTGAGGCTCCATGTTGACAGCCACCGATCGCAGCGTTCCGCCTTGATTGATAATCACCTGATACGGCAAAATGGCAACGCTGTCTGGTGTCAAATGGATGTATTTCTGCAACTCGCTCGAGCTGCTTTGATTGCCCGAAGCGCCGCGCGAGCTCTGCTGCTGCATCAACTGGTGATCGATGGGTGTCAGTTCTTCGCCGTCGTTGTCGGTCAAATCCTTGAAACCGATTCCGAGCACTCCGGTCACGGTAAAATCGGCGCCGTACACGGACACGGTCGCTTTGCCCATGTCGGCTTCGACTATGCCTAGCAGATCCGCCACTCCCTTCGGCAGGACGCAGGCGTAAGGCCATCGGGTGGGCCAATCGGCTTCGTCCGCGGGATCGAACCATTTGCCGTAGTAGAGGTAGCGATTGATGCCGGTAATGCGAGGCTCGGCGGCGCTCATTCCGACCAGCATGTTGGCGGAGAAGGTGTAAGGCTGGCCTGTCAACGCGTCCTCCGGCGGCACGGGATCTTTGACGTTGGGAGTGCGTCTCAGTTCAATGAACGACTGATCGCCTGTCCCCGATGATTGATACCAGGCTCGGGGCCCTACGGCGTTGTGAACCGTCAACACCGAAGACGGTTGGTAAGCCTTCAATTCATCCCCGTCTTTTCTGATTGTGAAGGCAGTGGTCAGCGGTCTGTGGCTAGTGGTCAGCGAAAAGACAGTCGCCGTTTCATTCCCGGGATTCCGCGAGGCATCGCGTTCGCCATTTTCGGACGACAGTTCATTGGGGATTATCGCGGGATCACGGAGGAAAAATCCGCGTTTGTCAAATTCTTGGACAAGCGTCTGGGAAATCCTGCCCTCCGCCAACTCATCCTGGAGTTGTGAATCCATGCTGAAAAGGTATGTAGGCTGTGCGCTGACGCTGGAGAGCGCTCCCTCCTCACTTAATTGAGCAATTATATCCTCGATCTCCTCTGATGGCGTGCCTCGCCTCTTCAGCATCAACCGAAAGTCAAGTTCGGGAAGTTGCGTCTTCCTCAGATCGTTCATAATCGAGGAGATGACCGGCGCTTCAAGCGGCCTCCAGTACTGATCTCGAATCAACATCCCGGTGTAGCGCGGCGTTACGGCGGGCAGATTCGTCTTGTTGGGTTGCATGAATGTGCGCACGGAGGTAAACGAGATAACGGTAAAGGTCAGAATCACCAGCGTGGCGCATGTCAAAATGGTGCGCCCTTTGCGTTTTCGCATGTTGGAAACGCCGAGACTGAATGCCGCCGCGGATGCCGCGAGGCGTCCCACATCCGCCTTATAGACTTTCGAGCTTTCCTGCCTGATTTTTTCGAGTTGCTCCTCGAACTTTCGCAAGATGATGGCGATTACAAATATGGTTAGCACAAGGACGACGAAGGCTATCAGAATGATGACGGGGGTGGTCGTAATCTGGAATGCGGGGTGCACCTGTGACAAGAAGAAGAACACCACGATGAAAATCGCCGCCGCGCCGCCAATCCGTTTGTGTACGTCGGGCGATGCGAAGAGCAGACGCTCCATGAAGTAGGAGAACGGCAGCAGTAGAGCGAGGTAGAACATGACGCCGTTGACGACATCGTTGCCCGTTTTCTTCACATCCGGATAGGCGCGCGATTCGTATCCCCATGCCGCTCGCGCCAGTTTCATCGCCGTGGAGTATTCCTTCTTGGCGAGAGCCGTCTCCGCTTGGTCCAAGTGTTCGTGCGCGAAGAAATGGAGCTGATCGAGCCGATCGCTGCTGATGCCGAAGCGCTTGTAGAGGCTTGTGCGGTTCTCGTCAAGCCACCACATGTCTCGCACGACGACGTAGGGCGTAACGCGGATGGAGCCGTTCTCGCGAACGACGAACCCCGAACCGGTGTAGAGCGCCGGATTCTTCGCGCCGCTCTTGCCCGCCTTGATGAGCAGCAGCCGTTTGCCGATCTGACCGTAAGCCATGCCAATCTTTATTCGCGTATCCGGCTCGGAATAGACGAGCGCGATCGGCTCGGTGGCGGACACCCCTTGTTGCTGCCACGGTTTGGACATGCCGTATTTTTCCGGCGGGCTGTCGCTTAAGCCGTCAAACACCTGCAATTCTCGCAGCGTGCGCAGATAGCGCTGATCGACGAGATCGTAGATGGTGGTGGAAACGCAGGGGAAAACGATAACGCGGCAACCGCGTCGTCGGTTTTGAATACGAAGTTTGTTCGACGTCAACTTGGCGCCGAAGTTGCCCAGATCGGGAGCATAGACGATATCGCCGGAGTCGGAATCAAGCAGGTAGGCGTCGACTTCCTGCAAGCCCCCGATTCGGTGCGTGGCTCGCTCCTCCATCGCCAGACCCGGCACATCGAATTGCGCTTTGTTGTTTCCCATGGCGACGAGATCGCCGCGCACCCCCATCATGGTCTTGTGTTTGCGCCGTATGGCGACGATCGGATAAGGCACCGGAGTATTCGGCAAAGCGCTCTCGCGGGCGTCGTACTCGACGACGTCACCGAACAGGTTGCAGTAGTAGTTCGTGACTTTGGCGCCGGTGGGCATCTTGGGGTCGAGCATGGCTTGAATGAGGATGCCGCTCATGGTTTTCACCTGCTTGTGCAGATTGCCGTCATAGGTGAGATCCATTCTGTCGATTGTGTCTAACGGGGTATCGGTCAGAAGCCGTCCATCTTCGATTGTGGCCAACGCTATGCCGGTTTTACCTATCAGCGTGGCGACTTCGCTGTCAAAGGCGATTTTGCCGGGGATGTAGGTTCGCCAGGTTTTGGCGCCGGTAGCGCCGATGGCATTGACGAAGTTTGTTTCTCCGCCCAGTCCGACGACGTCGATTAAGGTTTGGATATCCTCGATCTCGTCGGGGCTGAGTTGAGACGGGTCTTCATGGCGCAGGGCGAGCATCATCGGCAGCCGATTGAGAAGTCGAATCGTGTTCCTGCGGGTACGCTGCGCTTCGCGAAGGTCGTCTTGGATAAACCGTTCCACTTCGTTACGAATGTATTCCATGTCTTTGAGCATTTCTTCCGAGGGCTCGCCGCGGGTTTGCATCTGCTCGAACTGCATCTTCATCAAGCGGGAGACATCGGTCAGCGCAATGAGCGATTCGTAGTGGTCGGTGATCAGGGTCTCCAGCGATTTCCCTTCAATGGTCCTCTTCGTTTCGATCTCATAAGCGGCTTTCCACTGGCTGTTCATCACGGCTTGTCGAATTTGGTCGTCGGTGAAACTCCAAAGTTTGCCGATGCGCACGCCGAAGTCGACATCGTTGGCGTATTGCATGAGTTTGTTGCCGATGGGGGCAAATTCTCGGCGCAGGACAAATTCGGGTTGCTGATCGTAGAACCATCCTTTGTTGAACACGGCGAACTTGTCGCTCTGCGTGGAGAGATCGACCGAGATAAAGAGTGAGGTATAGAAGCGGTTGAAGAGGTCTTGGAGGGATATGGCTTGTTCAACGGCGGCGATGTTGCGGTCGTACTCCGATTTGCTGAACCGGGCAAGAATCGCCACGCGGGATTGGATGTTGCGGATGCGCGAGTTTCGGAGGGTGAGCATGTTGTCGCGGAGCAGGATTTTTATGTCGTCCGGAAAATCGCGGTCATATCTGTCCAGCCCGTTCCTCAGGTTCTGAAGTTCGACAATATCCTCGCGCGCTTTCTGCTTGACGAACCGAATTAGCCTCTGTTCTTCAAGGTGGGCGGCAATCTGGTCACGCGCCTCAAGCGCCGATTCAAGTTCGTCACTTTCCAAGTAGTGACGCAACACGAGTATCTCTTCCTCAAAATACGGACGATTCAGCGAAGCATGCCAATCTTCCTCCAGTAACGACTCCAGACGCATTCGCTCAAGTCGCGCGTTCCGCATGGCAATTTCGAATATCCCCTGCTTGTCCTTCGTCAGCTCCTCGATGAGGACGGCTTGGGATTCCTTCATGACTCCGCCGCGGGCGGTCTCGTGGACATTCGCCACCTTCTGGCGCAGTTGTGTCTGAATCCCCTTCAGCCGACTCAAGATGGGTTTACTCAGAAACGGCGCGAAAATTTCGTCAACGTTATCGGGCATGTAGTCGCGTTGGGTATGCAATCGGCTTATACTCGCTTTGATGGGTGACTCGAAATCCGCATCCGGAGGAATTCTTTGAAGGGCGTTTTCAAGCTGACGTTTTTCTTGGACAATATAATCATCCAAAGTCTTGTTCGCCTGCCTGGCGCGATGCACAACTTTGCGGGCGTCCTTCATAGCGTTTAACCCGCGGAAATCAAGGTGCCGATCCAGCACTCGTTCTTGGGCGTATTGGAGCGCGAATTTTCGGGAGTCGGAAAACTCCCAATCCGCGAGGTAGTCCGAAAGGCGTTGTAAATCAGTGGTCAGTGACCAGTGACCAGTGGCCAGTGATCTGTGGTCAGTGGTGAGTGAAAGAGGGAAGTCGATCTGGGTCAGATTTTGGATCGCACCGAGCGTTTGAGCCCGTTGAGCATCCGTCCGATGTCCTTCGCTTGTGCCAATAGGGGATTGATTTGTTCCGCTTTGGCTATTCCCAGTCGCTGCGCCAGAATCAGAAAGGTTTCCGTCTCCGCCAGTGAACCGCTCGCTATCCCCAGAAAGTGGAGAAATTCCCTTGTTCCGTGACGTTCGGATCCCTCCGCTATATTCGCCGGAACCGACACCGCCGCCCGCCGCACTTGGCTGGTTATGCCGAACTTTTCCTCCGCCGGAAATTCTGATGAGATTCGATAGATCGTCTCTGCCAGCTCGATTGATTTCTTCCAAACTTCCAAGTCCTGATAACTCTTTAACCTCGTCGTATTTTGCAACTTTGTCTCCTTTTCGGGTCACGAGCCACTGCTCGTCAGCGACTGAAATAGATTTGGTTTTACTGGCCACTGGCGACTGGCGACTGGCCACTGTAGTAGATTCGGTTTTACTGGCCACTGGCGACTGGTCACTGGCCACTGTAGTAGGAATTGGGAGGTAATAACTGCCATCTTCACCTTTTACCGGCTTGAGGTAGGAATCATCCGGCTGCCGTCCGTAGCTTCCGCCGATACGTCCCGCATTCAGATCGGTTTCCAATTGATCCAACACCCACGCGTCCAACCGCGCCATAGGCAGCGCAACGTTGTCTATCAACTCCAGTTGCGCTTCTCGACACGATTCCAGCGCCATATTTTGGAGCCCATGCATGCGATCGACAACGACGCGCAGGAATTGGGTGGTTTGCAGCGCGTCTTTTTTGAATTTCGCGAGATTGGTTTCAAGCGTGGATTTCTCCTCCTGCGTGTAACCCTGCTTCTCGCGTTTCTTCACGACTCGGCGGCGCCTTTTCTGTTTCTCTTTGAAGTCCCGTTGTTTGTCCCGCAACGAGTTGATTCGGTTGTACGTTTTCCCGACATCGGAGACCGTGGATTTGAGAGATTGAATGGCATCGTCCAGTTGGTGGATTTCATAGAAAAACTCCGGAGGCAGATCGACGAGCACGCTGCGGTCAATCGAGAGCAGCAGTTTGCGACTCAACTCCTTGAACGGTCGGAGATCCAACCCCAACCCCTTTGCCATGCCGCCCATGGTCGGAATACCGGGCGCTTCGGCCGAGTTGATGTTGAAGTCCGCTCTCGCGATGATGTCTTGACCGATTCCGAACATAAAGAATCGCATCCCCGCGAGTCCTTGGAAGTGTCCGTCCGTTGCGACGAAGAGCATGGAACGCCCGGGACGGTATTCATCTTTTCCGAGGATACGCGCCATCTCCAAAAGGGCGGCGACACCGCTGGTCGGATCGGCACCGGGGGCAAGCGACGGCACCACGGACATGGAGTCGTAGTAGGCGTTGACGACGACCATCTCGTCCTTCAGAATCGGGTCGCTGCCTTCAAGGAAGCCGCGGATGTTCTGTCCAATGCGGCGTTCCCACGTCATGGTAGAATTCAGGCGCACCATCAGGGGAGCAGTGGTCTGTGAATGGGGGCGCGGGCTTGCGTTTTTTGCATCGGTGTGACCTAACAGGTCGAGTAGTTTGTTCGCATCGGTCCTCGAAATCCAGAAGCGCGGGATGTTGGCGGGTACGGTCAGGAATTTGTTTTCGGCTTCGCCTCGAATGGTGGTTTCGGGCTCGATGAACACGACCGCCTTGGCGCCAAGCATGGCGGCGTTTATCCACTGCGTGCTGGAGTTGAAGTCGATCAGCAGAACGCTTCCGCGCGGAATGAAGAGGCTGGATTCGGAAGCGGCGACGAACTCGCCCTCCTCATCAATCAATCCGTCGTTGTTGTTGTCAACGCCATCGCGGTCGTCGCCTGGCGTTTCGTCAACATAGCCGTCGGCATCGTTGTCGATTCCGTCACTGTCCCAGAAGAGGATATCCGCGAGCAACGGGATTTCGCCGTATTCGTCAATTTCGCCGTCTTCGTTGTTGTCGATGCCGTCTTCGGTTTTTTGCAGATGGCTATTGAGCACATCGTCGGTAATGCTTCCGACGGTGACGCGATGGCGGTGGGCAATGTCTTCCAGCGTGTCGCCCCTCTGAACGGTGTACCAGAATCCACCGATGTCTTTTCCGTTGAAGTCATCCAAATTGGCGTCACCGCCGTAAAAGAGGGGCGCGCGCAGACCGCCGGTGGGAACGAAAACCGTGTTGTTCGTCGTTAGCGCGACTTCGCCGGGCTCGTCTATTTCGCCATCCCTATCGTTGTCCTGGCCATCGGCGGCTTGATCGCGCAGATATCCATTATGGGAATCTTCAAGAATGGATTGAGGTTCCACCTGATACGATTTGGCAATGGATTCGACGGTTTCGCCATCTTGCACGAGGTGCTTTATCCCGGTGGGCAGTAGGGAGGTGCGGACGAGGTTGGGCCACACGGGCCAAATCTTGATAGTATCAAGCACCTCATCGTTTGGGGAGAGCAACTCCATTCTTCCGTCGCCGTGGTCGACAGGCACGGCGATCCGAAACTCTCGGCTCTCGACGTTCTGCAAGCCGGTCTCGACGAACCGATCGAACACATACTTGCTCGCGGCCGCCGCTTCGGGATAGCCGGTAACGCGGCTCTTGAGACTGGAGAGGCGCGCGATATCTTTTCGCATTCTGCCGATATCGACTTCATCCTGAATTTTCACCGCGATCTCGGAGAGACCGACGGTCGTATCTCTTTCCGCCGCCAGAGGCGCGGGTGAAAATAGGGATGCGATTAGACAGATCCATAGGATATGGGGAACGCTATTCTTAATTACAGTTTGAAGATAATTTTCGCTCTTTAGATTGTTCATAATGTTATATCGGTATTTTGGCTCATGTCAAAAGAGGGTGCGTAGCGACTCTGGGAGACTGGGTTTTCAAGTGAAAACTCGGTTTCTCATGCGCACAGTTGGTATTCAATCCAGTCATCATCATGATCTGGATTATAAATCAATCCTTTTTTCATATCAACGCAAAGGTCTAGCAGTTCCAGTATCATGTGACCGACAAGCACGGGGGCATCGTCGGGCAGGTCGGTCACTCGAACTGCCTCTTTTCGCTCCAAGAGCGTAAACTCAACCGCCGAATAGACGGTGCGGTCAACCACTCCGTTTGCGGTCATTGACTTGGATGTGCGGACGGGGGTCAAGCCGAGTTGGGCGATGAGCGATTTGGGCAGGCACAATCGCGCCGCGCCGGTATCAATCAGCGCGTCCTCGACGATTACGCGCCGAACCGCCTCCGGCTCAATAACGCCTGCCCTTGCCAATATCTGATCTCTTTCATTGGCGATTTCAATTCTCGTCGTGTGTTTCATTGGAGATTGCTCCTACAGCGGGTCGCGACCGGGAGATCGCTCCTACAGTTCATTTTCCGAAAGCGGTGTACGGCACACGGAGTGTGCCTACTACTATAATTCTCCGCATTATATACCAAACTCTCGTTTTTATCAAGGCAAAGGTCTAGCAGTTCCGGTATTATGTGTCCGCCAAGCACGGGCGCGTTTTCCCAGATAAACCAAGATCCGCTAGCCAAATTTCACCGGGGTAAGGGCTCATCGATTAGATTCAGCGCCTCCTGTTCTACATAACGCGATTGCATTATATCCAAAAGATCTTGGTCCGCGAGATTGATGATTTCCGTAACCTGTCGCCTGACCTCGGCGGCTGTATTTGGTCGCCATTCGCGTAATTTAGTGTCTAGTTCTTCAATTAACGCATCCATTGTTTTCCTCCTATCTCAGAATCCAAGATTTTGCAAAGCGCTTGGTAGTACGGTACACGGAGTATGCCTCCTACTCTTTGGTTATTTCTCAAAAGAAAACTCCCGGCTGAATTCTATGCATCTTCGTCCTCGGTGGTTGACTCCGGCTCAACGGGGCTACCGGCAGCGAGCAAGACCGGCTTCGCCTCGGCGCTCCGTTCGCTCGTATTTCCGCCAAATTCTGCCACCAATATGGCTTTGGTTAACTGCTCCAGCGCTTCAGCCGTGATCAGCGGCTTGTCGTCCGACGCATTTGGCGCAACGGCCTCGGGCTCTGCCGCTTCCGAGGCGCGCTTGAGCAATCTCTCGTGAGCTGTCCCGACCTCTTGCGTGAGCTGCGACAGCTTGAATACATGCTCCATCATTTCGGTTAACTTGGCATATTCCGCCCCGTCACTTTCGTGGATGGCGTCGGTAAGTTTACTCGCGTAGTTGCGCATGATTCCAACCACCCTGGATTCGATATCCAACCATTTGCCGTTGGCTTGGCGCGCCTTGTCGAGTCTTTTTTGCGCGAGTTCGTCTTCCGTTGGCTGATTCCAATCGTATTGCTTTGCCCAGCGGCGGATGGTCTGCGCATTCACGGTAACCGAGAGTTGGCGGCTGATTTTGGTCGCGGGCACGCCTTGCAGCCACAACTCCTTCGCTTCGGAGATGACACTCTCAGGCGTTTTCGGTTTTCTTCGCGGTGCGATGGCGTTTTTCATGTTGTATATGCCCCATCAGTCTTCCCCGAGTCGGGCGCCAACTACCGGCGCTGGCACCCGTTGGCGGAAATAGTTGAGGTCGGGATCGGGAGATCCCTCCTACAGTTATGCTCCGCACTGTCAGAAATTGCGCCTTTTGTAGGATCAAACGAGTGGATAGCGAGTCCTACTCACTATTCGTTCGTTTGATCGTCCCGGATCGATTGTAACATTTCGATTTTGAATTGGTTCACATCGGTTTCATTGCGATTTGCCCCTCGCGGCGATTTCCCAAATCGATTCGACAATCCCATTTCGAATGCCGTAGTAACGGTCATGGAGATTGACTGTGGTGCAACAGTGAGTCGGCAGGATCTCGATTTTATCTCCGGGCTTGAGATTAACGCTCGGTTCGGCGTCCATCGTGCCGTGTTCTTCCGACAAACCGCGCATCTCTAGTCCCGCGGCGAGTGGTTGGGGTATTCCGAACTCTTTTGTTAGCACCTTCATGCCCGCGTCAACGATAACCCGCGTCGGATCCGGACGGCTGACGACGGTCGACAACAGTGTCAGGGAACACGGGAACCGGTTCCCTACCCCTTCCACATTATGGTACATGCTATCCATAAAGATGTAAGATCCCGCCTGTATTTCGGTCATTTCAGGATATGACCCGGTGATGGCGTGCGTCCCGGTTCCACCGCCGCTCATGATTTCCACCGGGATACCGTTATCTTCGAGAAGACGCTTGGTGTCGATCAGGAGTTCGACAGCTTCTCCCGTCTTGGCTTTCCGTTCAGTCAGGTCCGGCACCGCAACCGTGTGCCCTTCGTATCCCATCAATCCCTCAAACTTGAGCCCTCTCGATTTTAGGATGTGCCGGGCGAGAGCCAATGTCGGCTCACCGGGCAAGGTGCCGCACCGCCCCATACCGGTGCTGACCTCAATCAACACGCGGAGCGTAGCGCCCTTTGCTTCGGCGGCGGCGGAAAGTTGATCGACATTATCGGCATCATCAACGGCAACCATGATTTCCGAGTTCTTGGCAAGGTTTATCAATCGGGCAATCTTCTGAGGTCCAACCACTTGGTTGGCGATGAGCACATCGCGGATTCCGGCGTGTACCATCGCTTCGGCTTCGCCGAGTTTGGCGCACGTAATGCCGATTGCTCCGGCCTCAAGTTGCTTGTGCGCGATAGTTGGAGTCTTGTGCGTTTTTGCGTGCGGACGCAACTCTGCGTCCACAGTCTTAAAAAAGTCCGCCATCGTCTGGATATTGGCTTCGAAAACGTCCAAATCAATGAGCAAGGCGGGTGTGTCGAGTTCTTGCTTGGAAATGCCTATGAAAACATCGGAATGAGCGTCGGGCATTAGGTTGCCTCCTTAAGGTATTCATGACCGTTGATACTCTACAAGCTTCGAGTCCTAAAGCTGTTTGACCGTGTTAGACAGCGTGCCCAACCCGTCGATTTCAATCTCCACAATATCGCCGGGGGCAAGCGGCAGGTCGTTCGGAACGATGATGCCCGTTCCGGTGGACACGACGGCGCCAATCGGAACAGGATTATCTCGGCAAAGGAATTCGGTGAGTTCTTCAAACTTCCAGTTAATTTGAGACGTATTGACTTCGCCTTCGTAGAGCGGCTTATCGTTCCGCAGGACGGTACATTTCATGTCAAGATTGTATGGATCGTCAATTTCGGATGCAGTGACAAACATGGGACCGAGGGCGCAGCAGCCGTAAAAAATCTTTGATTGCGGCAGGTAGAGCGGATTGTCGCGTTCCAAATCCCAAGCGGAAACATCGTTGCATATCGTATAGCCCGCTATTTCACCGTCGGCGCCGAGGATATAAGCTAATTCCGGTTCTGTTGCTGTCAGCTTGGAGTCGCTGCGGATACAGATGAAGTCATTTGGACCGGTACAACGGGGCACGGTTGCCTTGAAGAAGATTTCAGGGCGGTCCGCATGGTAGATCCGACTATAGATATCCTGTTCGCTGTCCTCATCGCGCATATCCGCGCTGCGTTTGTACGTGACGCCGCAGCCCCAAACTTCGGGCGCGTCAAGCGGTAGGAGGAGATGCGGCTTATTCGGATCCGGCGGGACATCAAGGTCTCCAAATGTCAATCTATCGCCTCTGGGTTCCGCCGACCTGCCCGGACGCGTGGGAAGCGTTAGCGGAGGATTCGCGACGCGCTCTTGAATATCTGCCAGCAGAACCCCTAAGCTTACATTTTCGCTATACGCTGACTCCAAGATTTCGAGAACGCCTGGAGATTCGTCACTGGTGACATCAATGACCTCATCTTCGCGCGTAACGATCCCGACGCGCTTTCCCATATTGGGGAGGTGAAATTGAATAAGTTTCATATTTTCTCCTGTTCATATTTGTCAGAACTAACGCAGCGCCTTGATGTCGCGATGCGGAGAGGGATCGCTATCGTAGTCAATATCGGTTCCTCTAATGACTCACGCCATTTCCATTTAATGACAGTGCATATTGCGTTTTAATCACATCATTCTCATCGTTGCTTGTGTGAGCTGAATTTCAAGCCCGAAACCCACCTGCACAAGTATATGATATTTCCACAGGTTGATGGTGTCAAGCAAAATGTGAAGATGAGGGTACGCGTCCGCATCTGCAATTGGACTGCCAGGGGGTTCAAGTTGGGTGGTTGATGGCAAATCTTGGCATTCCGAGACTTTTTAGACACGCTCAAATTTACGCGGTTACGCGTCAGACGGGGCGGGCTGGGAAGGGAAAAGCGGTGGTCAGCGAAAAGTTCGCACGGGCATCTTCGCCGTTATGCGATTTCAAATTGAAATGGTTCTGCCTCTGGGGCTGTTAAGGTTGAAGCATTCGGGAAGTCGCGATTCGGAGATCTCGCCTACCGCGTGGCGAAAGGTGGTTTACGGCACGCGGAGTGTGTCTGCTGCTTTGAAATTGAGGGTATTGTCCTCTGAATTCTACACTTGACGGGAACCCAAAAAGAACACTATACTATATAAGGGTACATTCTCCACCTAGATAGTAGACGCTTATGTTCAATCATGCGTGCTATCGTCCGGGGAAAATAAATTTTGCGGAATGGGAGACCACGATGAAGAAAAGCGCCGACATAATTCCGGTTCTCACACTGATTCTTTTCAGTGTCGTTGCCTTGACCTGCGACACGTCGTTTCAGCCGACCAATGCGAACGACGCTCGAACGGCTTCGGCGGAGATCCGACTCCTGGAATCCATCCAGAACGCCTTTGTCAACATCTATGACCAAAGTAAGTTGGCAATCGTTAGCGTCTCGTCACAGAACGTGAACCGCATCGCCACTCAGGGGACGGGCGGCGTTCAATACTTCCCCGAATTGACGGGGACAGGGATTATCTTCCGGTCGGATGGTCACATCATTACAAATGCTCATGTCGTGAATGGCGCAGAGACGATACGCGTTCGTCCGTTCGATCGCCAATGGTACGATGCCGAGTTGATTGGAGAGGATGCAAGCACGGACATCGCCGTGCTGAAGATTGACGCGGGTGAAGCGCTACCGACTCTCCCTTTCGCGGATTCCGATAACGTGCGAGTCGGGCAGATTGCCATTGCCATAGGCAACCCATTCAGACTCGACCACACTCTCACAACCGGTATCGTAAGCGGGATAGGCCGCGCCCTGCCAATCGGAGATGACATAATTCGCTATCAGGATTTCATTCAGACAGATGCGTGGCTCGGTAAGGGAAATAGCGGGGGGCCCTTGTTGAATATCTATGGCAAAGTTGTCGGGATTAACTCGATCATTCGCAAGACCGGCGACGCCATTACGACAGACGCGGCTAAAGCGGGAGCAAGTTTTGCCATCCCTATCAATTTGGTCAAGTGGATCAGCGACGAGTTGGTCAGAAATGGCAAGGTCACCCGCGGTTGGCTCGGCATACGTATGAGGCAAGTTCAGGACGGGATTCGCGTCAGAGGAGTCGAACCATCCTCGCCAGCCCAACGCGGCGGACTGCAGCGAGGTGACATTATCACAAAATATAAGGGCAGAAAAGTAACCGACATCCGTCAACTTCAGTTCCTGATAGCGGAATCGCTTGTGGGTGAGAAAGTCGTGATTACGGTTCTGCGACAGGCGGAACAGGAAGAGTTTGAAGTTGCAATCGGAGAAATTCCGCCTCGGTTGGTGGAAAGATGGGTTGCCCCCACGTCAGAATCCTGGAAAAGCTTGGGCATTGCCATCCGCGAATTGAGGGCGCGCGATTTTGAAAATTATACGTTCCTTAATCCCGGCGATCGGGGGGTTGTGGTTAAAGACATCAAGTCGGGAGCGCCCGCCGAAAATGCCGGGATTTTGCGCGGCGCTTTAATTGCCGCTATTAATGGCAAACAGATTGGGAGCGTGGAACAATTCGACGAATTGCTGCAATCGGCGCTTGATAAACCGGAGATTTCCCTTGAAATCACCCATAGCGAAGGAAGGAAGGTTATCAACGTCAAACCGATTCGAGAGTGAGCGGAGTGGAGTCGGCGACGGTGGGCAGTGTCCACCCCATAGGGATCAAGTTAAGAAATTTACGCATAATTTGTCTAATTTCCCGTGGTAAACCCTAAAGCCGGTAGGGCAAACGCAAAACTGCGACTCCTTGATTGTGTGAGTCTTTTAGCCCCAGAGGATCAAACGAGTGGATAGCGAGTGCGATAGAGATCCCCAAACGAGTGGGCAATGAGTGCGATAGAGATCTCGCCGGTTTGTAGAAACGTGAAGACACCACACTCCACAGGTGGAAAATTGTCTCAAACACTTGCTGAGAAAACCGTGAGACTTTCGCCCTAAAACGCTTAAATTGATTCTTATGATGGTGGGCAGTGCCCACCCTACGAAATGTAAGCAGTTGCGAAAAACCTAAACATTATGAACGAACCCTTGTCAGATTTAGAACACATTTTCGGTCCGGAGGGATTCATCGCCCAAGGTCTCAGCGGTTATGAATGCCGTCCTCAACAACTTGAAATGGGGAACGCGGTCGCTGACGCTTTTCAGGCGAATGAACATCTGATTGTAGAGGCGGGAACCGGGGTAGGCAAGACGTTTGCGTACCTCATACCTGCGATAAATCTCGCACTCGGCACGGGCGAGACGGTTGTTATCTCAACGAACACCATCAGTTTGCAAGAGCAACTGATAAGAAAGGATATACCCTTTCTTCAGAGAGTTCTGCCTTTTTCCTTTACTGCCGTGCTCGCCAAAGGGCGCAGCAACTACCTTTCGCGCCGCCGTCTCGGCAGTTTGCTGACTTATGAGCGAGGATTGTTTGATACAAAGGAGGAAGTCGCGGAACTAGCGAGGATTGTGGAATGGGTGGAAAGCACCGATGATGGGAGCAGAGCGGACCTCGAAAAGCAACCGAGCCACGAACTCTGGGATCTTGTTGTTTCGGACCGCGATAATTGTTTGAGGTCGAAATGCCCGACGTATAGCACGTGCTTTTATTTCAAGGCGCGACGACGGATGCATGAAGCGAATCTGATCGTCGTAAATCATCACCTGCTGTTCAGCGATCTGGAGATTCGACGGTCTGCCGATGTACAGTCCGCGATCCTGCCGGACTATCAGTACCTGATACTCGACGAAGCGCATCACCTTGAAGCCATCGCCGGCAGACACGCCACCGTTGAACTTAGCAATTCGCGAGTTAAGCGGTTGTTAGACTCGCTTGACAACCCGAGCGGTAAGAGCGGGCTTTCCGTGCGCTATACGGCGTCGCATCTGAAAGCGCCTGTTGAAGACGCTCGTGATCAAGCAAATAAGCTTTTCCGTGCGATTTCCGATTGGTTGGAAACGGAGGGGACTCAGCGGTGGGGCGGAGGCGTCACGCAACGGATTTACCGCGAGAACTTCGTCGAAAACGTGTTGGATGCGCCCCTTGCAACGCTCCAATCAGAGTTAAAAGATTTGAGGGGAACGGCGCAGACGGATGACGATGAGGAGGAAATCGCGTCGCACCTGCGTCGATGCAGTCAACTTAGGGAGGATCTGGATCTCATGATTAGTCATAGCGATCCGGATTCCGTATATTGGATTGAAACGGTAAAACGGGGAAGGTTTCCTCGCATGACCTTAAACGCGACACCTATAAACGTAAGCGAGGCGGTGAACGAGTATCTGTTCGACAGGATGAATAGCGTAATCCTGACAAGCGCCACATTGGCGACAAATCAAAATTTCGACTTTTTCAAGAAACGCCTCGGGCTTTCGGAGTGTCGCGAATTGATTGCCGGATCGCCCTTCGACTACAGGAAGCAGGTCGAGATACATATCTCCTCAAAGATGCCGGATCCGCGAAGAGCCACAGAGTATACTCAATCCATTATTACACAAGTCAAACGTTACCTCAAAATGACTCATGGAAAAGCGTTTGTTTTGTTCACAAGCTATCGCATGATGGATGAGGTCTACAACGTTGTATCGGATTATCTGGATGGGCTAGGCATCGTCTCGTTCAAGCAGGGCGGCGAACTCTCGCGAAGTCAAATGTTGGAGGCTTTCAAGCGGGACACGGACTCGGTTTTATTTGGAACATCAAGCTTTTGGGAAGGCGTAGATGTTCAGGGTGAATCGCTCAGCAGCGTGATAATTACGAAACTGCCGTTTGAGGTGCCGACTCACCCCGTGATGGAAGCAAAGATTAAGCAGGTTGAGGAGCAGGGCGGCAATTCTTTCATGGAATTTAGTTTGCCTGAAGCGATTCTTCGACTCAAACAAGGATTTGGCCGCCTCATCCGCACAAAGACGGATCAGGGGATGGTTGTTATCCTTGATCCGCGCGTGACCACCAAATTTTACGGCAAACAGTTCTTGAATTCCTTGCCGCCGTGCGCGCTCAAGAGGGATGCAAATTAAAGATTACAGCCGTAGCAAATAAGTGGTTCATTCTCTAAGCATTTTGTGTGTGTTGAAACCGAGTTTTCAAGAAAAAACTCGGTTTCTTGCACACATTCTTAACTTGAACGAACTAATCAATTAGATCTTGTGAAGATCAATACTTGATTGGTGTGGGCTGGGCGTGGCGAATTGATTCGCTATGCGCGAAAGGAAAGTTGAACTCAATTGTTTGATAGCGTTTCGTCGTGTTTGGCGGCGGCGCCTTGACAATCGGGAGCATAACGGTCAACCCTCTCGCGTTGAGTTTTGTCTGATAGAACGGCAGGAAGCCTTCTATGCTCTCCCCTGCGGGCACCCCATCATCCAATTTCCCAATCTGTTTTTCGATAAGAATCCTGCGTGCGACCGCCAATCCGTTTCTAACGGGGATACCGCCGATGCGGCTCATAAGCCCGAACCGCTCTACCAAATCATCGTAATCCAACGCGCCGTACAAATTTTCTCCCTGATCCACAATCTTGCACTTTCTGACATCAAATAGGATCCTCTGAGGACGATTGTTCGTAATCTTAACGTAGAACACGTCCGTCTTCTCACCCTGATGAAGCGCCTCGGATGCGTAAAACGGAGATACGGTATTTCCACGGTGATATTTGCGATTTATGTCGTGATGACGCCAATAGCAAATCGCAACTTCGATATCATCCTTAGTCATGATGAGCACCGGCGACTTTGCGGGGATATCGAATTGCTCCGGATTACTGTCATCCAGTACGGTGTTTTCATCAAGTTGATCAGACGGTAGAATCGGCGGCAGGTTCTTCAGCGGCGTGCCGCTCGTGCAACCCATTGTCGATAACAGTACTATGAATAATCCGGCGAAACTTAGCCAGACAAAGTTGTTTAGTCCCTTCATTAGCAATATTGCCTCCTTGTTTGTTGATTTCACGTATGTCCTATTCGGACGGATGTCACGAAAACTAAATCTTCAGTGTAGCACAACGCCACTTTATATTCAACAAAATACTGTACGCCTTGGCAAGGCAGTCGCAAAGAGCGCGGCGACTGCCAATTTGCCAGGACGAAATCGTATTACATAAAGAAAATTATTATAACTCAGCGCCTATTCCCGGCGCTACAGTCGTTTCCACTCACACTTACACAGTTCCGCGTCTGGCGAACCGGACTGGAATGAATCTCTATCGATTGATCCCGAACTACAAAAAGGTCAGCAATCGGAACGCGCCAATAAACAAACTGCATAGTCCTTAACCGCCATGACTAACTATAAGAAATGACGCGCTAAAACCGCCCCTCAACGTTTCTCAAGAAGGCGTCCGATGAAGAAGATGAGAATCCCTATCACCAACGATCCCATCTCGGCTCCCATTGACTCGCTATCGCTCAATCCGTAGGGCTTGGCGCATCCCAGATACAGCCCCGCTCCCAGAAGAACTATCCCCATCAGTTCCAAGACTTTGCCGAAAAAAACGCGAAACATATTCCTCTAATCAATAATAGAAACTCTTAATACGTCCCCATTGAAGAATCTTCTGGTTCGTATTTGGTTTTAACTTGGCTGTGAATACGAGGTCCGGCAAAGACAGATCGTTATTCGTATACCCCGGCGGTCCCCAACTAACCCGGTGTTCCAGACGTCCGTTGTCTACGTCATTATAGCAAATCCAGAAACCGACTGTGTTCCCTTTTTCCGCAATATCTCCCAAGTTAAACATCAACTCGCAAGATTGCCCGTCATCGCCCCAAGCAACCGCTCTGAGAGGCGGAGCGAAGGCTTGGCGCTCGTCTTCTCCCACAGGCAAATCGTAACGGTATAACTCGCTCTTATGTCCGCTATGATCAGGATCGAGATAGACGACCAGATGGTCTTTCTGAGAGAGTTTGGCGCCATGGTTCTCGATCTGGTCGTCGGTTAATTGAACGGCAATATAAAGGGAACCGCTGCGCCACACCCCGGTGAAGAAACCCGTGAAGTCGCTTGACTCCTGCCACTGCTGGTCGTTCACGATTTCCTGTTCCATTTTTCCAAGTATCCCGGATTCATGCCACGGCGTGTCGTTCAGCACTCCGTCAATTACCGGAGAGACTTCCGCCAACTCCGCGCTATACCGGAACTTCAAGCCAGTCTCCGAATCTACGACATGGGCAAAACTGACACAAGCCGCAACTAACACAAGTATGGCGGCAGTAAAAATCAAATTTTTAGGTTTCATGTCTCATTCTTCCCCTTTCCGGATTTTCTCAAAAGCAACTTGAAACCGAGTTTTTTCTTGAAAACTCGGCTTCTTCCGTAGCAGAAAAGTGTCCACCGATCTCAATTGTCAATTATTCAAACAAGCTCTAAAGATTCGCGGTACGGCAGATTTTTAGCCGTTTCGCAATTATACTTCACGCTGCTCAAAATTGCGTGTTTTCAAGCGTCTGGCGGTAGGCGCCGTTGGAAACCGCACCTTCGGCGAACGCATGTCGCGATCGGGAGATGGAATCTCTATCGATCAAGCGAATGAACAATGAGTGATCAAACGAGTGGATAGCGAGTGCGATAGAGATCCCATAGAAAACCCTACTCACTATTCACTCGTTTGATCCTACAGAAGACGCAATTTCTGACAGCGCGGAGTATAAGTCCAAAAAAGAACAACAATTCCAATTGCCAACGTCAGTATTTCTGTAGTATACTGTTAAGGTTGCCGGATGTCAAGCGAAAACTGAGCAAATGCCAAACGAGGGAATTTGCAAATTCCTCAACCGTAGATCGCGATTCGGAGATTGTTCCGACTGGTTGGCGTAAAGCGGTGTGATATAAAATGACAGATACGGAGAATTTCTCTTTGATATTTGGCGCCAAGTTTGTTATAATTCTCCTGCTGAACCGGTGTTTGTTCCAACCCCTTTTCGACGATTAATTCCAAAGGACTTGCGCGGCAATAGGCGGTCGCGACTTCGGGATCGCTCATACAGCGCCGTTATACTGTAGAAACGGGCAATAAACTGCCCGACTGCGAAGCGTTGGACGTTGAATGCGTAAGTCCTATTCCGCTAAAACTCCAAATTTAGGATTCATCGGTTCGTAGCGATGTAGGCGGTTTGAAATCGAACCTACCGCGTCATAATGTGCGTGCGTGCGTGATTCCGCAATTGTTCGTAAGTCCTGACATTTTTAAAACAGAGAGGCAAGTGGTAGTGAATAAGAACGCAAAAAGTACCTTGGTTTGGGTGGTGATGGCGTCAATTTTTGTTCTCGCGTTGTCCCAAGTAATCAGCCGCAAAGATCGAGTCCATGAACTTTCGACCTCAAGTTTCTATCAGTTGGTGGAAGATCGTACGAAGATGGTGCGGGAAGGTGGACGATTAACCCTACAGGATGACGGATTGTTCAAGGACAAGGTTATCATCAAGAAAGAATGGATTCAGGGTACGTTCCGTGATCCGCAGTTCGTTGAAGAGGAGTTGCGGAAACTGGGTGAAGAGATTAAAATTGACAAGTGGAATGGCCAGTTTAAGACCAGCCGCGATCAATTATCGGAGTTTCCGCTTCATCAAACGCTCATGGAGGCGCAAGTCCCTTTTGATGTCAAACAAGCCTCGAACTTTTCTCAATGGTTTCTCATCTTTGCAACTACCGTGCTGCCGATTTTACTGTTTGTCGGCATTATGATCTTTTTCATGAGGCAGGTGCAAGGCACCGGTAATCGCGCGCTATCATTCGGCAAAAGCCGGGCGCGCCTCCATTCCGACGAGGAAACCAAAATCACTTTTGCGGATGTTGCCGGAGTTGACGAGGCAAAGGAAGCGCTTCAAGAGGTTATTGAATTTCTCAAAGATCCGAAGAAGTTTCAACGCCTCGGTGGTCGAATTCCGAAAGGAGTTCTTCTCATGGGGCCCCCGGGCACCGGGAAGACGATGTTAGCCCGCGCCGTGGCGGGTGAGGCGAACGTTCCGTTTTATAGCATCAGCGGATCGGATTTTGTCGAGATGTTTGTCGGCGTTGGAGCGTCTCGCGTCCGCGACCTCTTTGAAACGGGCAAGAAGAACGCGCCTTGCATCATATTCATTGATGAGCTGGATGCCGTTGGACGACATCGCGGCGCGGGAATTGGCGGCGGGCACGACGAACGAGAGCAAACGTTAAATCAGCTGCTCGTCGAAATGCAAGGCTTTGATACTTCGGAGGGCGTTATACTTATTGCCGCTACAAATCGCCCGGATGTTCTGGATCCCGCATTGTTGCGTCCGGGGCGGTTCGATCGTCAGATTGTCGTGGATCTGCCCGATGTCGGCGGACGGGAATCAATCCTTAAGGTGCACACGAAGCCGCCTTACAAACTTGCCGACGATGTTGAATTAAACGTGCTGGCGAAGGCAACTCCCGGTTTCTCCGGCGCAGACATTGAGAACATGGCGAATGAAGCGGCGCTGCTCGCGGCGAAGCGGGATAAAGATGTCATTGATATGCCGTGCTTCGATGAAGCCAAGGATCGTGTCATGATGGGGCCCGAGCGTCGGAGTTTGGTTGTTAGCGAACAGGAACGACGCGTCGTTGCCTATCATGAAGCGGGCCACGCGCTAATGTTGCATTTCGTGCCCGAGAGCGACCCCAATTATAAGTGTACGATTGTACCTCGCGGGCGGGCGCTCGGCGTCACGGCAAAGTTGCCTCTTGAAGAACGCCATAATATGAGCAAAAAATACATTCTTTCTCATATTCTATTCGCGCTTGGCGGGCGCGTCGCCGAGGAGTTAATCTTTGGCGAACAAACAACCGGCGCGCAAAACGACTTCGAGCAAGCAACCGCGATGGCGCGGCGAATGGTCACCCAATGGGGAATGAGCGAGATGGGGCCATTGACTTTCGGACGCCGCGATGAACAGATTTTTCTCGGCAAAGAACTAGCTCATCATAAAGATTACAGTGAAAAAACCGCAATTGAAATTGATCAGGCGGTGCACCAAATCATCATGGAGTGTTATGAGAAGGCTCAACATCTACTCGAAACCAATCTTGACGGGCTAAAATCGCTCGCTGACGCGCTACTTGACAGGGAAACACTGGTCAGACAAGAAATTGAGGACATCCTCGGACCGAGACCTCCTGTCCCCATAACGTGATGGACTGCCGCGGGAAGCAACTCGCATTCGGAGGACGCACCCTGATCATGGGCATCTTGAACGTGACGCCCGATTCGTTTTCCGACGGTGGGTGCCACCTTGATGTCGCCACGGCTATCAATCATGCCAAGAAAATGGTAGCGGACGGGGCGGATGTGATTGACGTTGGCGGTGAATCTTCCCGGCCGGGGGCATCGCCGGCGTCTGCAGAGGAAGAAATGGCGCGAGTGATGCCGGTGATTGAAGGGCTTGCGGATGAAATCTGTGTGCCGCTGTCAATCGACACGTGCAAGTCGGCAGTCGCCCGCCGGGCGCTTGAAGCCGGGGCTCATATCGTCAATGACATTACGGCGCTCCGCGGAGATGCCGACATGGCAAATGTCGTTAGAGAGATGGATGCCGGGCTAATCCTGATGCACATGCGCGGAAGCCCGCGCACAATGCAGCGCTCGCCGGCCTACGACGACGTCGTGTCGGACATCTCTTCTTGGCTTCAACGCCGCATCAAGGAGGTAGAAACGAAAGGCATTTTCGCCGATCGGATTGTTATTGACCCCGGTATCGGATTTGGCAAGACCGTCGATCATAATCTGGAGATTTTGCGCCGGCTCGACGAGTTTCGGCGCTTGAACAAGCCCATCCTTATCGGAACATCCAGGAAGTCCTTTATCGGAAAAATCCTTAATCTCCCGGTGAACGATCGAATAGAAGGAACTGCCGCCACCGTCACGTGGGCAATCGCCCGCGGAGCGGACATGATCCGCGTCCACGATGTGAAAACAATGCATCGAGTCGCTCGGATGACAGATGCGCTTAACCGCTAGAGACTTTTCCCGCCTAGACATCACCAATCCCGCATAGTCCATCGGTCTGAAGTTGTCAATCCGGACGGAGGGGTCAGAATACGCGTCGAATCAAATTTACTTCAAGGGTATCCTATCCATCGCCGATCGTTCGCAAAATCTATCTAAAATGAACATTTTCAAGATCATATTTGGTATTCTCATCTTGGCGTTTTTGACGCCTCCGGTTTCGGCTCAACAGAACGAGGCGATCGCGCCGGCGGACATTTTCCTCAAGCAACTCGCTCTCGCCGAGCAGCAGGGAGTGGGCGACGGTCTTATCGGACCAAGTCAAAGGACACATGCGCTGAACAGCAATCCGGCAGGACTCGGCCTTATCCGCGACAATCGCTTTGTTCTCTACGCGGCTCGATTTCCTCGAACCATCGCCGTGGTGTCGCGCCTGAATGAGGCGGAACGATACGAAGATTATGGTCGGTATGACATTCACGCGTCGGGCATCGAACTCTTGAATTACGCGCTGCCGATGGGGGCATTTGGTGTGATTGGTTTCGATGTTGCCCGCGGATACGACGGGCAATTTAGCCGCGTTGATTATCTCGGAAAAGCAACCAACAACTTTCCCCAAAGCGACTGGACGCTTGGCATCGGGTACGGTAGGGAGTTATTCGCCGGTTTGGCATTCGGCGTTGACGCCAAATGGCTGCGATCCAAAATTCGTCTACCTGACAATGAAGAGCATGTCGGGCACGGTTACGCTTACAATTTCGGGCTGAGCCAAAACATAGGCGAGCGCCTTCAAGTTGGCGCGATAGTCAGAAATATCAGCGACGGATTGTCGTTTTCCGACGATACCATCCCCAATCAAATTGAACAGGAGGTTCTTGTCGGAGGCGCCTACCATCATCGTCTCCCCGACGTAGATTTGAGGTTCAGTTTTGATGCGAATCCGCCGTTCGAGAACGGCGTGAGAATGAGTCTCGGCGGAGAAATCTGGTATGCCGGACGGATCGGTTGTAGAATCGGTTATCTGCGACACACGGAGCGCCGATGGCATCCTATTCAGACTATTCGTACCGAAACGCTTCGGATGGAGGAACGAACCTGGAAAGCGGAAGGCCCTACGTTTGGCATCGGTTTTAATCTGGGAAGATTTCGTATAAGTGGAGCATATACGCCGCAAGCCAAACCAACTAAAGAGGATGGCGAAAAGATTCGCGTGGATCACGGAGGGGTTGTCTACTATTTTTCGATTGGACCAGCGCCTCAATGAAGGGAATACAGCGTTTCGCGGGCGATAGTCTGGAAAGTAATTGTCTAACACATCGGTGTGATTTTGCCAGTCCGGACCGAGTAGGCAGGGAGCGCGCCGGGCAAAAAAACAAGCTTATGTCATACTAATTCCGAATCTATAACTTACAAGAACCGGCGGTTTGTAGTTGCTCAATTCATTGAGCGCCCCCGATTGCTTGCAACATTTAGATTTTGAATTCGTATCAAGAGAAGAGGCGAAGCGAATTTGAGAAACCGAGTTTTCAAGAAAAACTCGGTTTCGCGGATAATATATGAGAGATCAGTACAATACGGTTGTCGGTCTCGCCGGAATGGAGGCACAAACACAATGAAACCTAAAATGACTTTGCTCTACTGGAAATCGGACAAATTTTGGCTAGGAAAGCTCCTTGAGCGCCCCGAAATAATGACGCAGGGCGAGACCCTTGAAGAACTGGAAGAAAATATAAAAGACGCCTATCTGCTAATGGCTATGGACGACGTGCCGGAGGAATATGAGACGAAAGAAATTGCGATATGAAGCGAAGACAGTTTGTTCGCCAATTCTTGAAAGAGGGTTGTGTTATGCTGCGCGCTGTCAGAAATTGCGTCTTTTGTAGGATCAAACGAATGAATAATGAGTGCGATAGAGATCCCCAAACGAGTGGATAGTGAGTAGGATTTTCTATCGATCAACTGACTGAATAAGGAAGGATCAAAGGAACGAATAGTGACTGCGATAGAAGATCCTGATAGCAAATCCTACTCATTATTCATTCGCTTGATTAATAGAAATCCTCGCGGTTTCCAACAGCGCCTACCGACAGACACTTGAAAACACGCAATTTCCGGCAGCGTAAAATATAAAACTCGATTTCGCGGATAATATATGAGAGATCAGTACAATACGGTTGTCGGTCTCGCCGAATCGAAACTTGAAGCTAAGAAATCCCGGTTCATTGGCGCAGCGACAGCAGTTCTAAACCAAGACGCCATAAAGGATTTCCTAAAACTCGTTCAACAGAAGCAGCCCGGCGCCTCACACTACTGCTACGCCTACAAGATTGAGGCGAGTGGCGATATACGGGAGTACGCGACAGACGCGGGCGAACCGACGCACTCGGCAGGCCCTCCGATACTCTCGGCAATCAAAGCCGCCGGGTTGTCAAATGTGATTTGTGTCATCGTTCGTTACTACGGCGGGATTAATTTGGGAGTGGGCGGGCTCATCCGCGCTTACGGAGGTTGCGCTCGGCGTTGTCTGGCGAGCGCCAAAATTGAAACCCGAATCCTGCACGCGACAGTAAGGTTGCGCGCCCCTCACGATCAAATTGGCTTCGTCCTCAACTTGTGCCGCCGACTCGGGGGCAGCATCTTGAATGTCGAATATGATGAGAATGCTATTGTATCTCTACAGATTCGCCAACGAGAGTTGGAAACCTTGAAAGCGAATCTTCAGCGAATAGCCGCAACGGTTGAAGAAAACTGTACTGCTACAACCTGACATGTAGACAAGAATAGACTTGGGAGGCGAACCTTGAGCGAGGTCAAATACACAACCACACACGTATGGATTGAAGTCACTGATGATGAAGGCGTTGTCGGAATCACCGAACGTGCGCAGATCATCTACGGCGATGTCATTTTCGTGGATTTGCCCCCGGTTAACGAGGAATTTGAGCAAGACGATATAATGGGCAGAGTCGAAGTTGCGGATGGGGATTCGTTTCCCATCCACGCGCCGGTTACCGGAGAAATTAGAGCGGTCAACGCCCTGCTCGAAGATGAACCGGATGTCATTAACCGTTCCCCGGAAGGTGACGGATGGGTTTGCAAAATGAGCGTTGAAAGTTCGAAAGAGTTGGAGGAATTGATGGATGCGAAAGAGTATGACATTTATGAAGAGGAAGAACCTGAGAGAGGATTGCTAATCGAGACAGACTTTTACGATAGCGAAGATGATTATTGATCGCGATAGCCCGACCGTAGACAGGGCAAGATGCCCTGTCTACGGTCGGGCCGTCGCGATCGGGAGATCGCTCCTACAGTCACATGATGTCATATACTCGCGACGAGAGAATCGCGTCGTTGCAATGATCATAGTCGGGTGATTTCAGTCAGAATGAAGTGCGTCGACTAAATATTACCACTGATGAATCAACCACGGGAGGAGTCCTTTTTATGCAGAATCCTATACACAGATGCTTACAACGAGGTACAAAAATCGCCGCGTTCCTGCTATTGGCGGCAAGCTTGGGATGTTCCGCGCTTCAACCCGTGCAGATTGTCCCGCAATTTGACGCCGAGGCGGTAATCCTCCCGCAGACCGGTACTGTCATTTACGAGAAAAACGGGATTACCGCAGTCGCTGTGCCGTTGAACGATGTGAAGGCGGTTGACGCGTTCGGTATTGTGATCTTCAATCGCACAGGCAATTGGATTTCGTTCAAGCGCAAGGACTGTCAGTTGCTGGATCAGGCTGGCAACATAACCAAGCCGGTTGACAAGTCCCAGGAGTCGTTCTTCTTGGGCAAAAATTTCAAGCCGAAGATGCCTCCCGAATTTGCGATGGAGCTTTTTCGACACGACCGCGCGCTTCGCGCGCAAGGCAGTTCGGTGGCGCTTCCGAGAGAGGATATTGAGCGGACCACGATAATGCCGAATCATCGATCACAATTCTTTCTCTATTTTCGCAAGCGGAGCATCAAATCGACAAATTTGCGCGTCATCGTGCCGAAAGTTAGCAACGAATTCGAGGATACGGAAACCACGTTCGTCTTCAAGTTTGAAGTCCTCAAAGGATAAACGATGCACCGGCGATGGCGCTTGACCTTGTGTTTCATTGTCATTCCTTTCTTCCTGAGTTGCGCCTCGCCGCGGCAAGCAAGTCGGCAGCCCTCAGCCGATAACGGTACAATCACCGATATTCAACCTGCGCCATCTCATCCGGTTCAACAGTTCACCCCCCCTCAAATCGCCACCTCTCGGAGCGCGCAACCCTCCCCGCAAATACTCGGCGTAAATTATGTCGGAAGCATCGGCGGCCCCGGTCAAGGCGCGGCGCAGTTTATTCAACCGTGTGGACTGGCGCTGGATCGGCTCGGTCACTTGTATGTCGCGGATTCGGGAAACAATCGCATCCAAGTCGTTGATCTTGACGGCAATTTCATCACGGAGTTCGGCAGCCGCGGCTGGCGCGCCGGCGAGTTTGATCAACCGACCGCGACCGCCATCAACTTTCAGCGCACAGACATTCTTTACGTCATCGACACGGGAAACAGTCGGGTGCAATACTGTAACCTCGTGGATCGAATCTTCCATCTTATGGGCGGCAATCCTCCCGATGACGAGTCCGGCGATTCAAATACGAGCGCGGCTATCGAATTGGATTTGCCCGCCGGAATCGGAATCGGTCGGAACGGCGAAATATACGTTGTTGACACCGCAAACAACCGTTTTATTCAGTTCGATAGCGAAGGCCGCCCGATCCTGATTCGAGGCGGTTTCGGCGGCGAACACGAGCAGTTTCGAGACCCGACGGGCATCGGCGCCGATGCGCACGGGAACATCTATATCGTCGATTCGGGCAACCACCGCGTCAAGAAATACGACTTCAGCGCCAATCTCATCCAACTATGGGGAACAGAAGGTTCGGCGCTCGGACAGTTCCGAGAACCTGGACACATCGGCTTGGACCGCTGGAACTACCTCTACGTTACGGATAGAGGCAATCGGCGGGTGCAGATCTTTACGCCAAACGGCGAGCCCTTGATAGAATTTGGCAGCGACAACCTGGTCGAACCTGTCGGCATCGTCGTATCCAAGGACGATAGGGTGTTCGTCACCGATTTCGAGACGAACGACATCAAGGTTTTTCAGGTTGTTTTTCGCCCCTAATCCCCGCCACGCCAATTCTCCCACCCAATCCATAAGTTGCAAGAACCGGCAGTTTGTAGTTGCTCAATTCATTGAGCGCCTCCGATTGATTGTAACATTTGGATTTTGAAATTCGTAAATGCGCGCTGCGCAGACGCATAATCCTTCGTAGAGGTTGGGTTCCCCAACCCGTTGGGCGAGGCAACCTCGCCCCTACGAATGCCGGTATATCTCATACTAATTCCCAATCCATAAGTTACAAGAGCGGTTGGTTTGTAGTAGTGCAATTCATTGAGGATTTCTATCGCACTCACTATCCATTCGCTTGATCGTCGCGAACCGACTGAAACATTTAGATTTTGAAATCGTAAATGCTCGCTGCGCAGACGCATAATCCTTCGTAGGGGTTGGGTTCCCCAACCCGTTGGGCGAGGCAACCTCGCCTCTACGAATGCCGGTATATCTCATACTAATTCCCAATCCATAAGTTACAAGAACCGGCAGTTTGTAGTTGCTCAATTCATTGAGCGCCTCCGATTGATTGTAACATTTAGATTTTGAAATTCGTAAAAGACACCCCCTCCAACCAAAAAATTAGATCAATCAACCCGAAAATCAACCCTTGATGTACTCCTCAAGTTGTGCTAGAATTGTAAGGCGTCCGATGTTAACCTGCTGACGCGGGAAAATATCGGAACCGGGAGAGCGATGCGGATGCGAAACATCCAATCCTGTTCGCCCCGGTCAATGCGGAAAATTAACCTTTGTGCTGAATCGCGCTTAATGCGGGAGTATAGTGAGTCTTCAAACGGTTCTGGATCAGCTTGAAGGGAGGCGCGTCCTCATCATCGGCGACGTCATCTTGGATCAATACATCTGGGGGGACGTCAACCGGATTTCGCCGGAGGCGCCCGTTCCCGTGCTTGAGATTGCCTCCGAAACAACTCGCACCGGCGGCGCCGCCAATGTGGCGCAAAACATCGTCCATCTGGGCGGTGAGGTCGATTTGGTCGGCGTTGTCGGGGATGACGGCAACGGAAAAAAGTTGATTCGGATGCTTGAGCGGTTAGGGGTAGACGCGAGTGGAATATGCATCGACGCCGAGCGGCCCACAAGCGCCAAAACCCGCGTCATCGCGCGAACTTCGGACACGAGCACTTCAACCCATCAACAACTGGTTCGTCTGGATCGAGAATCAAAAACGCCCGTGAAATCGAAAATCCGCGAGCGGTTGATGGAAAACGCCCTCGGGCGCATCCCGCACGCGGATGCCGTTATTTTTGAAGATTATGACAAAGGTTGCGTCAGCGCCAGCTTGATTGAGGGGGTGTTGCGTACGGCGCGGCAGCACGGAAAACCGGTAGTCGTTGATCCGAAGGTTGAGAATTTTTGGAACTACAAGGGCGTGACATCTATCACGCCGAACCATAAAGAGGCGGGGCTTGCCGTCAACCGGACGATTTCTGACGACGATAGCCTCCTTTCCGTCGGCGGGGAGATTTTGGACAGACTCAATCTTGAAGGCTTGTTGATTACGCGCGGGGAGCAGGGGATGTCGCTCTTTCGGCGGCGTCATGACGGGGAGTTGCGCGCCGATCACATTCCCACGCAGGCGCAAGAGGTGTTCGACGACACGGGGGCTGGCGATACGGTCGTCGCGGTGTACGCGTTGGCGCTCGCCGCCCAAGCCGACATGCTTGACGCCGCTCGGCTTTCCAATCTCGCGGGGGGCATAGTTTGCGGCGAGGTGGGTTGCGTCCCCGTGAGCCGAGATCAGCTCTTGCAAGGCATCCGTGCCGGTGGCGCCGAATGAAAACGGTTTTTCTCGATCGAGACGGCGTAATCAATCGTAATCGCGACAACGACTATGTCAAGAGTTGGCGCGAGTTCGAGTTTCTGCCAAACGCTCTGGAAGCGATTCGGTTGCTCAGTGATGCCGGTTATCAACTCATCATCGTCACGAATCAATCCTGCGTCAATAAAGGGATTCTATCGTCGGGGGCGTTGAACGATATCCACCGCAAGATGGTGGCAGAAATTGAGAGCGCCGGCGGTCGTATCCGCGCCATCTACTACTGTCCTCATCGCGATGACGAGAATTGCGCGTGCCGGAAGCCCGAACCGGGCATGCTCGTGCAGGCGGCGTCGGAGCATGAAATCGATGTGGACGACACTTACTTGATTGGTGATTTGAGTAGAGACATTCAGGCAGGCAATCAGTTCGGCGCTTATTCCCTGCTCGTGTTATCAGGGAACGGATGCAGTGCGAACTTGGTTGAGGAGGCGAACGCCGCCGCGCCAACGCGACCCAAACGGGTATTCGCGAATCTTCATGCCGCATCCGTGTGGATAGTTTCTTCCCGCGCCAAAGCCATTCATAGGTGGGAGGGATGACGTTTTCCGAATCGCGACCTCCTAATCGTAGCGGGGCAAGATGCCCCGCCTACGCCAGTGAGACTAATTCGCAATCTACAAGTTACAAGAAACGAAGTATGAGTTCTAATTGCCGCGTAATTCCTATTAGTGTTGCATCTCAATAAACGATCACAACCACTGGAGACCCAAAATGCTTCAACAAAATATAAAGAACCATATCTGCAAACATCAACTCGCTTGGATTCTTACCGAATTGCTTGACGAGGCGGAGATTGTCGACCTAGAAGTCCAGTGCGCTATCCACGACGACCCGATGCCGAGCGATTCTCGTTCCGTAAACTGGGTTGTCAGGAATCTTTCCGACGCCTTTTTTCTTCAAGAAAACGCGCAACGGGTCGTTCACGAATGCCTCGTGCAGAAAACGGAGAGAGCAATTCGGCGAATCGGCTATATGGACGTGCAGGAGATTCAAACCTTCATGGGTAACTGCGCGCATCTGGTCGAAGGCGGAGACTTCACCGAAATTGTGTGGGCGCTCTTGATTGACTCCCGACTCGATGTTCAACAGCACGGACAAAAACTCCTCAACCAATATGAGCGGTCTGTGGACGAGATTGCCAATTTTTGCAGCTTGACGAGAACCGAACGCGGCGCGGAAGTTGACGAAATCCATCAAACAGTTCAGGCGCCGCCCGATGAGCCGACACAAATCCCGACAGCGGTGGCAATTCCCGATCCTGAAACCGAGGAGAGGCTCCTCGAGCTTCAGCAAACGGTGGATCAGTTGAATGATGACAGCGCCGCGCTCAAAGCGGAAAATGAAACACTCAAAGAGGAGTTGCAGCGCTCCGTTCAAGAAAATGAGGATTTTCGGGACAAAGAACATCGATTCATGGAACAGGACATACACATTCAACAACTCCAACTGAAGATTCACAACCTCACTCGACAAGTCGAGAAAATGTCGAATCAATCGACGCGAGTTAACGCCGTCCACAAGGCGGCGCAAACTGAATACGCGGTCGGACTGAAAGCTTTTGACGAATTCGTTTATACAAGCAATCAAACGTTTGAACAGATGCAAACGGATTTCCAGAGTCATACCGCCGAACTGAAGAAATTCTCCGAGATATCGCAGACGGCGCTTCAACACGCTCGCGACAAGGTGGAACAGCTTTTCAGCCAACACGAATCCCGGCAGAATCTGCAAAATCGGGTGCTCGATGGACAGCCGAGTGTTGGCGTCTTTGTGGATGTTCAGAACATGTTCTACGCCGCCAAAGACCGGTACGCCGGGCGCGTGGATTATATCAAGCTGCTTGATCTCATCGTGGGCCCCCGAGAACTTGTCGTGGCGTATGCGTATGTCGTCCAAATTCCCGAGATTAACCAGTCGGGATTCCTGTCCCTCCTCGAGCATAACGGATATACCATAAAAAGCAAGGATTTGCGCCTCCGAGGCGACGGCACCGCAAAGGGGGACTGGGATGTGGGAATCGCGATTGACATCGTCTCAATGCTTGAAGCACTTGATGTCGTTATCTTAGCTAGCGGGGATGGTGATTTTTGCGCGCTTGCGGAGCTGATTAAGCAGCAAGGCAAGCGAGTCGAGGTCGTCGCCTTCGAGCACAATACATCCATGGACCTGCAACGGATGGCTGACCAATTCTATCCCATCGGCGACGAACTTCTCATTTGAGTATTCTCGGGAAGGACGCCTTGAAACCGAGTTTTTTCCTGAAAACTCGGTTTCTTCCCGGTATAAGTGATCGTAGGGTGGGCAGTGCCCACCATCCTTCCCCACCGTAGGCGGGGCATCTTGCCCCGAAACGGATAGGAGGTCGCGACTTGAAGTGATCGTAGGGCGGGGTTAAACGAGATATATGGTACGGGACGCACGTCGTTTGTCTCCCCGGCGAGAAGCGGTAGACCAATGGAATGGTGGGCAGTGCCCACCCTACAACTGACAGCGCGGAGTATAGTATAAGACTCCAGTTCCCATTTTCCGACAACAATGCGAAAATCCAACCCCGGCACGCCGGCCCCGCCCGCACACAGTTCCCCGCTCTCACGCTCCAGCCCCCTTCCGCCGACAACTACCGCGGCGAGAGACCAGTGTATGCTGGGAGATTGGTACTTCAATGAACGGCGCTACGCTCTCGCCATTGTGACGTACAAACGCGCCCTGGAACTGGATCCGGAGTGCGCCGCCATCTATCACAGGTTGGGGTTGGCATACTACAAAGAGGGAGAATTCGACGCCGCCAAAGACGCTTTCCAAGAGGCAATTTCCAAAAATCCGTACAGCGCGCATTTTCACTATTCGCTCGGTCAGTTGCTGCAAGACTATCACGATCTTGATGGCGCCTGGCGCGAGGCTATCCGCGAATTTACAAGGGCAATCGAACTCGATCCGTCTTACATCGAGGCATGGTATGATCGGGGATCGCTCTATGACAAGCAGGGCGAGTTTGAAAAAGCGTGCCGCGATTTTCAGCAGGTTGTGGCGCGGAGGCCGAACTATGCCGCTCGTTACAACCTAGCCGTATTGTACATCAAACGGCAGATGTGGGCTGAGGCGCAACAGGTATTGGAGGACATCCTTGGCGCCGAACCCAACGACTCGGACGCCTACTATCACCTCGCCGATGTTCATTTGAATCGTTCAAACGATATAGGTTTGGCGATTGACAGCCTGAAAAAGGCGCTTGAACGAGATCCCGAGCATTTGGACGCCCGGTTCGCGCTCGGACTGCTCTACGCGAAGAATCGTTACAACCATCCCGAGTATCGTCAAAAAGCGATCGATCAATTTGCCCAACTAATCTCGGGCAATGAGGCGCTGCAAACCTTCGATCAGATGGATCAAGCCTATTTCATTCTGGGGAGCCTTTACGATGACAATCCCGCCGACGCGGAGTTGGCGATTTCCGCTTATCAAAAGGGCTTGGATCATGCGCCTTCCGCTCAAGTCCGAAATAATCTCGGACTGCTGTATTTGCAAAAGAAGCAGATACAGAAAGCGGCAGAAGAATTTCGCCAAGCAATCCAGCTGGAGCCGGATTATGAAGTCCCGTACCACAATCTCGCGAGGCTCTACTTTTATGAGCATGACGAGGAGCTTCTGAATGATCTGCGCAAATGGTTAACGCTTCATCCGCACGAAGCGGCGGCGATTATCTTCCGACTTTCTCTTTCACTCATGGATGTCGCACGGGCAGAGGGGCATCAAAGCCTTTATTCCCGACTGCACCGCGTGAAAAATCTCGTCAGCGTCAGTGGGGTGCAACTCCGCTCCGCTTTGCGCCAAGCCGACCCTGCCACCAAACTGCACGGCGCGCTCGATCGAATCTTGACTCAACATGAGGATTCGTATAATCAGTTGACGGAAATCCTGAACACGCTGCGAGCGGAGGAGCCCGTTTCGGAGTTGGTTGACATCAATAAGCTCATCGAAAATCTGTTAATTAAACTCAGGTCCGTATGCAAAGATAGGGACATTGAGTGTCAACCGGACTTGGTTACAAATCTGCCGTTTATCAAGGGCGATTCGAGCCAACTTAAAGAGGCGTTCCATAACATCATAATCAACGCATTTGACGCGATGAAAGATGGCGGTTCTCTGCGAATTTGCACCGAATATCGGCAGCAATCCTCGCAAGTTCGAATCTCCTTCAGCGACAGCGGCGAAGGCATTCCGGATACGCTTCGGCACAAAATCTTCCAGCCGGGGTATACGCTGAAAGAGGGGGGAAGCGGGTTCGGTTTGACCATCGTTCAACGCACTGTCCGAGATCACATGGGGCGTATCGATCTGCACACTAAGCGGGATGGCGGAACAACATTTACAATTTACCTGCCGGTGAATCCGGACGCCGTTCCGATAAAGACGAACCTGCAAATGAGACCAATATTTTACGAGGCGCGAGGCGACCTCGCTTTTGAAGAGTTGGTATGAAATACGCGGAGATCTCTGAATCGCGACCGGTGCGTCCACTGTAGGAGCGATCTCCAGGTCGCGACCTGCGTTCCCCCGTAGGTGCGGTTTCCAACCGCACCTACCGCCAGATGCTTGAAAACACGCAATTTCCGGCAGCGTGAAGTATAAGTTCTATTAGAAACAATTATCACTAGGAAACCCAAGTTGCTGCCTAGAACAGAGAAACCGAGTTTTTGGTTCGCGTTAGCTAAATTATATGTAAATAGCGCTGATTTTCGTCAATCACGTGTGTTCCGGTCGGAAAAAACTCGGTTTCTGCGCCTCTGTCCGACCAAGGTGGCAACTTGAGTTGGGAAAGAAAACGCAATAATACCCAACGCAAAGCATATCCCGGAGGTGAAAATGCCAGAACGCATTTTAGTTGCCGATGATCAGGAAGAGATACAAAACCTGTTAAGAGACATGCTCGAACAACGGGGCGCCGAGGTCACCACGGTCGGCGCCGCCCAAGAAGCGCTCGATCTCGTTGTCGCGGACACCGACGCCTATGACCTTGTCATCCTCGATTATGACTTCGGGGAGCGTCAGATGAACGGGCTGGCTTGTTTGGAAGAGATAAGAAAAAGCGCCGCCGCGCTCCCCGTGATTATTTTGACAGGCAAGGGCACCGTCTCCATGGCGGCAGAATCCATAAAATTGGGGGCGGAGGAGTTTGTCGAAAAAAACTTCTACCTTGAAGAAAATATGGAACTTGCCCTTATGCGGCTCGATAACCTTATACGCACGACAATCGACAACAAACGTCTGCGCCGGGAACGCGAATTCTACCGCGAGGAGTTGAGAGGCAAGTATAACATCGTTGGCAACAGCCGCCCGATTCGGCAGTTGATTCAACAGATTCAGGAAGTTGCCCGAATACCGCGCCCCGTTTTAATTCGCGGCGAACGGGGAACGGGGAAGGAGTTGGTCGCGGCGGCTATTCACCATGACAGCCCTCGAAAGAAAAACGCCTTCATGACCATCAACTGCGCCGCTTTGGCGGAAGGACTATTGGAATGCGAGCTGTTTGGGCAGGAGGATAACGCCTTCACCAACTCATCGTTCCGGGAGGGACGATTCGTGTTGGCGGACAAGGGGACGCTTTTTCTGGACGAAATCGGGAACATGTCCTACGAGTTCCAGCAAAAGATTCTCCGCATATTGGAATACCAACAGTTTGAGCGGGTCGGGGGAACCAAGACGCTGAAAGTAGATGTTCGTATACTTGCCGCCACCAACAGCGACCTCGAGTCGGACATGCAACAGGGCAAATTCCGCGAAGACCTTTACGATCGGCTCGCGTTCGAGACAATATGGTTGCCCCGCTACGCGAGCGCCGCGAAGACATCGAACTTCTGTGTTACCACTTTATGGAACGATTGGGGGCTGAAGTCGCCGGCGTCAAGCCCAAGAAACTGTTGCCCGAGACTCTTGATTGCCTCAACGCTTATCATTGGCACGGCAATGTGCGTCAACTCAAGTATGTTATTGAGCAGATCACTTATAAAGTCGAAGGTGACGCAATTTCCGTACATCATTTGCCGCAGGAAATTCTCGAGGCGCATAACGCTGAAGCTAACGAACAATCGTTAGCCTACAGGTCGCGTGAATTTGAAAAGCAGGTCGTGACAGAGGCATACGCGGAGTCGCAAGGCGATTTGGAAGCTATCGCGCGACAGCTCAGCGTGCCGCTGGAATCCGTGAAACAGCTTGTGGAGAAACATGAGATTGACGCGTTGCATGAGTAGGTGGCGCTGGGAACGCATGTCGCAATCGGGAGATTGACCCCGCGAGTGCCGAATGATATTCACTTTACACTAAGCTCCCGGGAATAGTCAAGTTGTGTTTATCTTGGTCTATGTTGTTGACACGTGTAAAAAGACGTGTTACGTTAAGGACATGCCAGATTCTGTTGACATTCCATCACAACGCGACAATCAAGAGGGTTACACAGACGCACAATCCTTCGTAGGGGTTGGGTTCCCCAACCCGTTTGTTACGTTTCCCGATCCATGGGTCGAGGGAACCTCGCCCCTACGAAAATGTCAATACGCTCCGTAGGGGTTGGGTTCCCCAACCCGTGTGTTACGCTTCTCGATCATGGGGCGAGGGAACCTCGCCCCTACGAAAATGTCAATACGCTCCGTAGGGGTTGGGTTCCCCAACCCATTCATTACGTTTCCCGATCCATGGGTCGAGGGAACCTCGCCCCTACGAAAATGTCAATACGCTCCGTAGGGGTTGGGTTCCCCAACCCGTTTGTTACGCTTCTCGATCATGGGGCGAGGGAACCTCGCCCCTACGAAAATGTCAATACGCTCCGTAGGGGTTGGGTTCTCAGCCCATTCGTTACGTTTCCCGAATCATGGTTCGAGGGAACCTCGCCCCCATTGGGATCAAGTTAAGAGAATTTACGTATTATTTGTCTAATTTCCCGTTGTAAACCCTCAAGCCAGTAAGGCAAACACGAAACCGCGACTCCTTGATTGTGTAAGTCTTTTAGCCCCAGAGGGATCAAGCGAGTGAATAGCGAGTAGGATTTGCTATGGCGCTCATTATCCATTCTCTTGATCGATAGAGATCCTCAATGAATTGAGCAACTACAAACGCCCGATGAATCGGGCAACTACAAACTGCCGGCTCGTATGCCGCGCCGGTTTCAACAACTACAGACGACTCATCTCTTTCGGATCGACACATGCTAGACAAAACATATCTCCTCGATGACCGGCAGATGCGCGATTTCATCGCTAACGGCTACGTGATTGTCAAAACGGATCTGCCCCGTCGTTTTCACGATGAACTTTACGAAGTCACGAACAGCGTGTTTGAAAAAGAGGGCAATCCGGGAAACAACTTGTTGCCTCGCATCCCCGAAATTCGGCGCGTGTTCGACGATATGACCGTCCGCGGGGCGTTGACAAGCCTCTTGGGCGCGGATTACTACATGCAGCCCCATCGCCATCCGCATATAAATCAGCCAAAAAGCGCGGGGCAAAGGCTGCATCAGGATGGCGGCAAACGCTGGTCGCATCGCACGCGCCGGTTGCTCGTCTTCTACTATCCGCAGGACACGCCGGAGGAATTGGGCCCCACGGGCATTGTTCCGGGGAGCCACTACTACAGCACCGATGAGGGAGGCATAGTTCGCGATGAAGTTCCGCTTACCGGAAAAGCCGGCACCGTGACCCTCGCGAATTACGACCTCTGGCATAGAGCCTTGCCGAATCAAACCGACAAGCCGCGCTACATGATGAAATTCCTTTTCGCGCGGATGTCGGAACCGCAATCCGCCACTTGGAATAGCGAGCAGTCCGATTTTTCAAACGGCAAGCCGATCGGGGATCCCAATCTCCAATCCATGTACAAACATCTTTGGGATTGGCACCGCGGCGAAACCGGCGCGAACACAAACGGCGCGGCCGGCAATGCCGCGATGCGTCGACTGCTTGCGGCGCTGTACGATAGCGACGAGTCGGAATGCCTCCGCGCCGCGTATCAACTGCCCGCATACGGCATTCAAGCCGTTCCGGACTTGGTCGAGTTATTGAAGGAGGAATCGCGGATCGTCCGCCGAAACGCGTGCTACGCCTTGAGCGCGATAGGTTCTCCCTCCGTGCCGCCGCTGATTCGCGCCTTGGGAGCGGAAGATTGGTGGGCCCGCGATAGCGCCGCCGAGGCGCTCGGAGATATAGGCGTTGATGCGCGGGAAGCCGTCCCGGCGCTGAACCGTGTTGTGGATGACGAATCGGATGTCGTCCGCGCTCATGCCGCGGAAGCGCTCGGCACAACCGGGCAACTATCCTCAACGGCGGTTCCGGCGCTTATCTCGGCGGCGCGGGATACGGACGAAGATGTTCGCCGCCGCGCCGTGTTCGCGTTGGCTCAGTTGGGGCCGCACGCCAAAGACGCTACAAATGCGCTAGAGGATGCCCTCTACGACACAAATCGATACGTGCGCGGCGACGCCGTACACGCGCTCCGTCGCATCGGCACAAAGGAGGCGTCGGATATTCTGCTTCGCCATCTAACCGTGACGCGCTGGTGCCCGTTAACCACCCCGGACAGCACGCATTAAACAGTGGCGAGACGGAAGACCGTAGGCGGGGCATCTTGCCCCGCATGCATGGGGCTGGGACGATGGAGAAGCGGAAAACGGAAGACCGTAGGCGGGGCATCTTGCCCCGCATGGCATTGAGCAAATGATACTTGATTGGCAAATGAGGTGAAATCAAAAATGAATAAAACAGCAATCATATCCGGTGTCGGTCCAGGTCTAGGCGCGGCGCTGGCGAGAAAGTTCGCAAAAGAGGGATGCAATGTTGGTCTGCTTGCCCGCTCTCCCGACTATATTGAAAGCCTCGCCCACGAACTGAACGAGCGCGGCGGGAACGCGCTTGCGGTTGCGACGGACATCACGCAAGCCGACCAAGTCGCCGACAGTTTCGCGAAAATTCGCGAACAACTTGGCGCCGTAGATGTTCTGATAAATCATGCCGGAAATGCGACATGGAAAACCTTCACCGACCTCGCCCCGGAGGAGTTTGAACAATCGTGGCGGGTGTGCGCGCTCGGCTCGTTCCTCTGCTCCCAACACGCCCTGCCGGATATGCTTGCACGCGAAAGCGGCGCCATTCTATTCACCGGCGCCACCTCCGCCATTCGCGGCAGGGGCGCGGCGTCGGCGTTTAGCAGCGCCAAATTTGCCGTGCGAGGGCTGGCGTGGTCGCTCGCACGCGAAGTAGGTCCCAAGGGCATCCACGTTGCGCATATTATCATAGACGGCGTAATCGACACGCCGGGCGTTAGATCGCGTATGCAAGTCGACGCGGATGAACCGTTGCTTGACCCGGACGCCATTGCCGAAACATACTGGAGTTTGGCGACTCAAGACAGGAGCGCCTGGAGTTTCGAGGTCGATCTGCGTCCTCATAATGAAGAATTCTTCACGTAGTACAGAAATCGTGCCAGAAACCGAGTTTTTTCTTGAAAACTCGGTTTCTTATTCTGATAGGACTTACGCACTTCTGTAGGGAACAACGATCGTTGTTCCCTACGGTCTCATTGATGGGCGCCTCTGCTGTAGTTGCCCGATTTATCGGGCGCTTTTGACTCGGTTTCTTATACTGATAGGACTTACGCACTTCTGTAGGGAACAACGATCGTTGTTCCCTACGGTCTCATTGATGGGCGCTTCTGCCGTAGTTGCCCGATTCATCGGGCGCCTTTGACATGAGCCGCAACCATCACACCATTCTACCGAAAGGGGTTTTCAACGATGATTGACAACGATCAGGTAAAGTTCTTTTGGGAACACGGCTTTCTACACATTCCGCAGGTTTTCACGCCCGAAGAGACGGATGAATTGGCGGACGAACTGGATTGGCTCATGGACAACTGGGCGAACATTACCCCGGGCTGGTCCGGACCCTGGCGCCGACAGTACATGGATGCGGAAACCGAGAAAAAGTCCAAACTCATCGCCATGCACGATCTGTCGCTCTATTCCGAAGCGTGGATGAAAGCCGTCACCAATCCCCGTCTATGCGATGCCATGGCGGCGCTGCTGGGTCCCCGCGTCGAACTTCATCACAGCACCATGCACGTCAAACCGCCGGAAACCGGACATCCCTTTCCCATGCACCAAGATTGGGCGTTCTACAAGCACAAAGATGGGCGCTACGTCGATCTGCTCGTCCACCTAGATGACACGCGCCACGAAAACGGCGAAATCCGATTCCTTGACGGTTCGCACAAGGGCGGCGCCTTGGAACATATTACTCAGAACCCCGATGGCACAACCTGCACGCCGCATCTGCCTACTGACCGGTACAAGTTGGAAGATTCCGTCGCTGTCCCCGCCAAACGGGGAGACGTGGTGTGTTTCAGCTACCACACTATCCACGGATCCCACATCAACCAAACGGATAAGAGCCGCCGCCTCGTGCGGTTCGGCTATCGCGATCCGGACAATGAACAGTTCGCGGGTCAGAGTTTCGGACGGCCCGGTCTGATGGTGCGCGGCAGTCGGCGGCGGATGGTAGGTCAGGAGTTGTTCGCCAACACCGGACCAAAATGAATTACGCTGAAACCGAGTTTTGAGGAAAAAACTCGGTTTCTCGCGACGATCTTATTGGCTTTAAGCTAAGTGTATGTGGTAAGTGTCGGGTGGCGGCGGTTAACATTGTCTGAGATGTGATTTATGTGATTAAGTGATGGACTATGATTATCAGTCTTTAGTTGCCCGTCATGTGTAGGGAACAACGATCGTTGTTCCCTACAGAGGCGCGTAAGTCGTTGTGCCGATGCTGTAAAATTACATTGATACCGGGAAAAACCGAGTTAAAAGCGCCCGATGAATCGGGCAACTACAGCAGTCTCCGCCCATTGATAATCTCGTAGCAAGGAACAACGATCGTTGTTCCCTATAGAAGCGCGTAAGCCGTTGTGCCGATTCTGTAAAATTACATTGATACCGGGAAAAACCGAGTTAAAAACGCCCGATGAATCGGGCAACTACAGCAGTCTCCGCCCATTGATAATCTCGTAGCAAGGAACAACGATCGTTGTTCCCTACAGAGGCGCGTAAGTCGTTGTGCCGATTTTGTAATACATTGATTCCGGGAAGAAACCGAGTTTTGAGGAAAAAACTCGGTTTCGGTAAACACCAAATACTTAGCGAATAAACCACTTAGCCAAAGCGCCAGGCTGTGTGAAACCCACACAACATTGGACACTCAGTAGGAGCAAACTATGAAAAGAAATTCGATTTCTTGGCTGCGTTTTTATCTATTGCTAATCGCGGTTTTTGCCATAATGGTCGCCCAGGCGGAGGCTCAGACACCCCCGAGTCCGCCGACAGGTCTCTGGATATTTGACAGAAGTCACGTCAGTTTTCAGGTGAGGTGGAACGCCTCCGACACTGGCGGCGGCGCGCCCGTCACGGGTTACAATGTGAGATACAGGCTTCCCGATCCGCGACTTGATTTCACCGACGCGGGCTACACGGTCACATCGACATCGATAGAACTCACAGGTTTGACCCCGAACACCAGCTATGAGGTTCAGGCGCGGGCAATCAGCGCCGATGGAAACAGCGACTGGTCGCAACCGACGTATACGATAACACTCGGTTGGCAAGCGCCGCTGACTATGCCGTCAGACCTTGTGGCGTCAGGGATAACCGGCGACAGTGTCCGAGTGAGTTGGATAGCCCCTTACACCGTGGATGGCGCGGTCCTCACGGGCTACGAGGTGACATATCGGGTTTATGCCGTCGTGCATGGAGACGCGGAGCCCCGCATTGACGCGGGCCACACCGGTACGGAGCCGTTTTTTGTGATTACGGGGCTCAGCGAAGATACGAATTACGAGATTCAAGTGGTGGCGCTCACCTCGGATGGAAAACGCCACTACTCGCCCCATCTGTTTTTGACGACAGCCGGCTTCCGACCAAGCCCGCCATCCGAGATCACTGCGGCGAGTACTGCTTCAAGTTTTCGGCTCAGTTGGAACGCCCCTCGGACACCCGACGACATCCCCATCACGGGATACGACGTGAGATATCGTTCCATGGAGATTCGCTGGGTTAACGGGAATCGCGTCCTGTTTCCTTACGTTGAAGTGAACGCCAACGGCACGGATACAACGTTTGAACTCGCGGGCTTGGAGCCAAGCGTCAGTTACGAGGTTGGCGTGCGGACAGTTGTCGCGAACTCGAAAAGCGACTGGTCGCCGGCGCTGTACGTGTCGACACGCAATACGTTCCGGATGGATCAGCCATCCGTATCCGAGAGAACTCGCACCAGTCTTAGGGTGAATTGGACAACTCCCGATGCTACCGAGGGCTTCACCATCACGGGGTACAAGGTTAGATATCGACCTTCGGTACACGGACAGAACGCCTCCCCTTACGTCGAAGTAAGTCCAGCGGGCACGGAGACCACCATTACACTCACAGACTTGACACCAGGCACCGGTTATGAGATCGGCTTGCTGACAGTCGGCGCAAACGGGAACAGTCTCTGGTCGGTTCCAATATACGCCGCGACATATAACGCCTTCCCGATTGACGCCCCATCCGGTCTAACGGTATCTGAAAAGACTTCCAGCAGTTTTCGAGTGAGTTGGAGCGTGCCGAATGCCGCCGAGGGCATCACTATTACGGGATATGAGGTTAGATATCGACCGGCCGTCTATGGTAACAACCCTCCCTCCGATTACATTAAAATCAGTCCCGCGGGCACGGAGACCACCGTTAAACTCACGGGTTTGCAATCAAGCGTCTCCTATGAGATTGGATTGCGGGCGCTCGGCACAATCGGTAACAGCGTTTGGCGGGGTCCGGTCTACGTTTCGACAACCCCTTACGGAGATTTGAATGGTGATGGCGCTATCAACATTTTGGATCTGACGTTGGTCGCCTCGAACCTCGGGCAGACTGGCGAAAATGTCGCCGACCTCAACAGAGACGGAGTCGTCGATATCAGGGATCTCGTGCAGTTGCAGATTCTAATGAACGCCGACAATTAACGCCGCGAGCGATCACCGTCGAAACACCCCGTTGCCATAAAGCGCTAGACGAATAAACCACTTATTGGTTCATTCGCTAAGTGTATGTGGCAAGTGTCGGGTGTCGGCGGTTTAGATTGTCTGAACTGTGATTTATGTGATTAAGTGATGGACTATGATTAGCAGTCTTTAATTGAACGTCATGTGTAGGGAACAACGATCGTTGTTCCCTACATAGCGGGGAACTACACACAGACAATAGCGCGAAGTATAATGAATATCGGAGCAAGGACGTGAACAAAACGCCGATTTTGAGCAGTTGACGCCGTTTTTGTCGAGGTTATTGCGGTATTTGGTGAAAAATGAACCCAAATATAAGTACAACAATAGGTACAAAAAGGTGAACAAAACGCCGAATTCGAGCGCCCGTTCACATCCTATCGAGTCGCGAGATCCTGTGGTGAAGCGGTTTCTCACGCGTCCGGATGTGAACAAGATGTTAACATTCGCAAAAGTGATCCGTGATTTCTTGCCGGGCAACGCCCGATACGGAACGAGCAAGAAATACCAAATGTGTCGAGTTGAGACGTGCAATGAATTGCACTACTACGAACCCAAGGCTCTTGTAACTTATAGATTGCGAATTAGTTTCAGCGCATGATGAACATGGTTTCCTTTTGCTCAGCCGGGTCAAACGGGTGGTTGATCGGGGATTCAGTGAAATTGTGACGCGGTCGCGCATGTTACTCCCTCTCCAGTTGTCTGAGTGGTTTGGATTCCGCAGGATTATACCTTAATGTGCGTTTAGTTTTCATATATACACTCGGCGTTGGATAAAGTTGCATTTTTTTCTTAGGGGAAAAGACAGTGGCCTGTGGTCAGTAGCCAGTAAAGGCAGTGGGTGGAGTGGGTGGATTGTCTGAACCGTGATTTATGTGATTAAGTGATGGACTATGATTTTTAGTCTTTATACTCCACACTGTTAGAAACTGCGTCTTTTTGTAGGAGCGATCTCCAGGTCGCGACGTGTGTTCACGGCAGGTGCGGTTGGAAACCGCACCTACGGACTAGATGCTTGAAAACACGCAATTATCGGAAGTACAAAGTATATATGCCCGTAAAGTGTAGGGAACAACGATCGTTGTTCCCTACAAAAGCGCGTACGTCGTTATGCCGATGCCGTGATACATTGACACCGGAAAGAAACCGAGTTTTGAGGAAAAAAGGGCTTTCTATCGATTAAGCGAATGGATAATGAGTACGATAGAAAATCCTACTCGCTATCCACTCGTCTGATCGGTTTCAATGAACCGCTTAGTCACTCATGTTTGATTTCGCGTGAAATGTCCAAAAAATTCAGTGATGCTCAATCTTCCCGTTCTTCCAATCTTCCCCCCTTCCCGTCTTCCAAATTCCATGGTGCGGATTAATTTGAATTGCCAACGCGTGGGCTTGGTGGTATAATGCAAGAGAAGCCAATCATGCATTGTACAGAGCGGCGCCTCCGCAGTCAGTAGCCGCGCCAATCCGATTTGGAAGGAAAAAATTTGAATCCCCCGAAAATTATTGTTGTCGCAACGCTCCTCGCGCTAGTTGTCTCCCGCCATGCGGTTGCCGCGCCCAAATCGCGGTCACTACTCCCCTCCAATTCTGTGGCGGCGAGTGACGACTCGCTGGCAACCGTGTTCAATCCCGCGGGGCTTGGCGTAAACAGCGATTTCAATCTGTACTATCTGCGCACCTACAGCGGCGCCTCAAGCGGCGATGACGCTTTCTTTGTCTCCGGCTCGAAGACGGGATTCGGCATGGAGTTCGCGGAGGCCGCGGGCAACGTCGATTTCACCCGATACACGCTCTCCAGCGGGAGCCGCTTGTGGCGCTCGCTCTATTGGGGAACAAGCTATAGTTGGATAAATTCCGACGATGAAAGTTACGACAAGTTTTCCGCTTTGTCGCTCGGATTGATGCTGCGCCGCCGATACCTTTCGCTTGGCGTTGTGGCTAGAGATTTGAATCGACCGAAACTCCTCGACAAGAATCGAACGTATGATTTCGGTCTGGCAATTAGACCGAGAACTTGGCGTATTACGTTCTCGTTCGACGCTCGCAAGACGGAGAATGCGCGAGGGGTGGATCTTGACTACGCCGTCGAGCTCCGTCCGGCGCAAGCCGTGCTTGTGCGAGCCGGTATAAACGAGAGCGGGAAATTCGATCTCCGTTTCGGTATAACGCTGGGTCATGTCGGATTTGGAACGTATAATCGTTTCGACGACAATCGGAACCATCAAGACGGTCTCGGTTACTTCCGCCTTTCCAACGTCGATCAAAACAAACCTCGGATGCGAAGCAAAATCTTCCTTGAGACTCCGATGCGCGACGCCGCAAGAACGCTGAAGGCGGCAAAGCGTGACCCCGACGTTGCGGGAGCGCTGATTCGTGTCGGGAACAGCGACTTCGGTGTCGGGCGATTGCAGGAGATACGCGATGTGGTGACAGATTTCAAATCCGCGGGCAAGCGAACAATCTGTTATGCGCACAGCTATTCCACGGGAAATTATATCGTCGCCTCGGCGTGCGATAAAATCATCCTTCACCCGTCCGGAGAAGTGCGGTTAATCGGGCTGCGATCCGAGACCTCGTTCTACAAAAGGACGCTTGATAAATTGGGAATCCGAGCTGACCTTGAACACATCGGCGACTATAAATCGGCGTCGGATCTCTTCACGCGCGAGGATATGTCCGACGCCCATCGGGAAGTCCAAAATTCGATTTTGGATGATTTGTACAATCAAGTATGCGAGTCGATCGCCGCCGATCGGGGGTTAACGCAAGACCAAATCAAGGAACAGATTGATCAGGGGCCTATAACGGCAAACCAAGCGGTTGAAAACGGCGTTGTCGATCGGCTCGCCTATCGCGATGAGTTGGAGGCTATAACAAAGGAACTTGCGGGCGGAACGCATTCGCTGGTGAAAGCGAAGACTTATATCAATACCGAGATATATCGACCCGACTGGGAAGTCCCGTTGCCGAAGATTGCGATTATCGAAGCCGTCGGAACGATGGTGACCGGCGACAGTTTTTCGGACCCGTTCACCGGCTCGCGGGCGATGGGTTCCGCCACCATCGCGCGCGCGGTTCGATCGGTGCGCGAAGACGACTCGGTCAAGGCGGTTGTATTGAGGATTGACAGCGGCGGCGGGCTGGTCATCGCCGCGGACACTATCTGGCGAGAGTTGACGCGCCTCAAAGCGGTCAAACCCTTGATTGTCTCAATGGGTGATGTGGCGGGATCCGGCGGCTATTATATCGCCGCTCCGGCGCATCTTATCATTGCCGAGCCGGGCACCATCACCGGCTCGATCGGCGTCATCGGCGGCAAATATAGCCTCAAAGGTTTGTACGACAAAATCGGCGTCCGCAAGGAGATTATCAAGCGCGGAAAACATGCCGATTTCTACACGGATTACGGAGATTATCCACCGGAGGAACGCGCCATTGTCCGCCGACACATTGCCGAGATTTACGACGATTTCATCAAGAAAGTCGCGGAGGCGCGCGACATGACGACAGAGGAGGTCGATCGCATTGCCAGGGGCCGCATCTGGACGGGTAAACAGGCGTTGGAAAACGGACTCGTCGATGAACTCGGCGGATTGAATCGCGCCATTTCGGTCGCGCGAAAACGAGCCGGGTTAGAAAAGCAAGAAGTCGAGCTGCTTCGACTGCCTCGCGAAAGTTGGCTTGCCCGATGGTTTAACGCTTACAATTCCGCAAAGACATTGGTTGGCGGTTCGAATGACGGCCGGCGCGAATCGCTCTTGGGTTTGCTGCGCGAACAGCGGACGTTGCTATTGATGCCCTACGCCGTTCAGGTCAACGATTAGCGGATTAGTGGAACGGGACGCACGCATCGTAGGCGTTGGGGGTCGGCAGCAGGAGAATCGCACCTGATTTTTGGCAAAAGGAAGTTTGGAAGGATGGAAGACGGGAAGGGTGAAAATTTTCCGTCCACGCATACCTCAAGCCAGATGGATACATAAAACCCGCTGGATTCCCCAATACAATGGTCGGAGTGTTGGGTTTCACTACGATTTTGGGGTATCTTAGCGGTGTCGGTATCTGGGTGCGGTTAGCCTGTGGGCGGGTCGTTCTTGATGTCGTGATTGGGAGATCGCTCATACAGCCCGGAGGGTACAACCTAAAGGTAATGACTATGCCCATCGGTGTCCGAAAGTACAAAAACAAAGATTGCCCGGCGGAGGATGATTACGCCGACCTGAGACACAAGATGGTGCGCGAGCAGATTCGCAAACGTGGAATCGCTGATCGGCGCGTCCTGGAGGCGATGAGCAAAGCGCCGCGCCACCGGTTTGTCCAGCCGGAGTTTCTGGGCATGGCTTACGGCGATCACGCCTTGCCGATTACCGACAATCAGACCATTTCTCAACCTTATATCGTTGCTCTGATGACGGAACTTCTCGAACCGCAGCCACACTTCAAAGTACTCGAAATCGGCACGGGGTGCGGGTATCAAACGGCCGTGTTGGCGGAAATTGTCGAGCGAGTTTACTCCGTAGAAATCATAGAGGGCCTCTCCAAAGCGGCGCGAAAACGTCTCGGCGCATTGGACTATCGGAATGTCCACCTAAAGGTTGGGAACGGCTACTACGGGTGGCGGGAACACGCGCCCTACGACGGGATTCTCGCGGCGGCGGCGCCGGAGACAGTTCCGAATCGGCTCGTCGACCAACTTGCAGATGGCGGCAGGTTGGTTCTCCCGATCGGCGCTTCCAATCAAGAACTTGTCTTGATTGAGAAGAAAGGTCGGGATATCGAACAGACCACAATCACCGGCGTCCGTTTTGTCCCGATGACCGGGGCGATCGCGTAATCGGAGGTTACGATTGCCCGTATGGGATTGCGGGAGACGCGGCGCCATAACGTGTGAAGAATTTCGTGTGTCAACGCAACATATACGCGTACAGAGACGCGTTATGCTCCATGCTGTTAGAAACTGCGTCTTTTGTAGGAGCGATCTCCAGGTCGCGACGTGCGTTCACGGCAGGTGCGGTTGGAAACCCAGCGGATCTCTATCGCACTCATTATTCATTCGCTTGATCCTACGGACCAGATGCTTGAAAACACGCAATTCTCGGCAGCGCAAAGTATAAATGGTTCTTTCGCTGAGTGTATATGGCAACACTCGATCTCATACAATCAAGCAGAATACGCAATCAGTAGCGTTGGGCTTTACGTGCAGATATTTTTCTTTTTTCATACCCATCTCCTCGAAAACATGGTATTATATTAGCCCAAGTTCGCCCATAGGCGGATAAAAGGAGGTCTTGACAATGGATATCCAATGGCTTATACCAACCATTGCTATAATCATATCCGCAGGAACATTATGGTGGAGAATGACTATAACTTTAGCAACCAAACAGGATATACGCGAGATTAATTCTCGTTTAGACCGAATCGAGCAAAACCATCTGGAACATATTAGCCAACTGCACGTTAAAACTAAGTAAAACAGCCCTTAACAAACGCATCAAACGGCGTTTCGTCTTTCCGGTGGTTGTATTTCCAGCAAGCCTCAGCCACATACAACGGCATGGTCTGCCGAGCGTAGTGATGGCGGCTTCCATCCCAAGCACGTTTGAGTAGTGACCGGAACCCTTCAAGCGTCTGGCGGTGGGTGCAGTTGGAAACCGCGAGGATTTCTATCGCACTCGCTATCCACTCGTTTGATCCTACAAAAGACGCAATTTCTGACAGCGCGGAGTATAAGTTGTTTTCATCTGTCATCGGGGTTGATTCTTCCGGATCGACATTCCCAAGAATAAAATCGAGCGCTTGTTCGCTTGTCACACTTCTTGCCGCCTTCGCTATGACCTTCCCGCCTCGTTCCACTGCTCCCGGTACCGGCGTTTCCTTTGAATCGACCGGTTCGGCATCTTTGGGATCATTTTTGCGCTTATTTCCTTTCGCTTGATCGGATTACACGGATTGAGACATTTCAACTTGTTAGCGGTAGAGAGAGGTCGGGATCGGGAGATCCCTCCTACATGGATAGCGCAATTGAGGCGTTGTGGCGGTTGTCTGAACTGTGATTATGGGATTGACATGATTGCCAGCGTACCGCCTATGACGAGTGGATTAAATCAATAATTTGAAGCCGCTTTGATTCAGGCAAGAAACCGAGTTTTGAGGAAAAAACTCGGTTTCGAATGAACCATTAAACCTCGGTTAAGGAGCGAAACATGGCGAATTTGAAAGTTGCCATTTGCGCAATTGGATTAATCACCTGCGCCTATACGTCCACCGCCCTCGGGGCGTTCCGGGACATCGGCGTGGGCGCCCGTCCCCTCGGACTGGGAGAAGCCTTCGTCGCGCTCGCGGATGATGGCAGCGCCGCGAATTACAACGCCGCGGGCTTGGGTTTCATTGATGAGACTTACCTCAACGCAACGTTGGCGCAACGCTTTCGGGGACTGATAAATTACCAGTATTTCAGCGGCGTTTTGCCACTCGGCGGCGCCGGCACGCTGGGAGCAAGCGTAGGGATTCTGAGCGAGGACTCGGAGATTTATACGGAACGGACACTGCAATTCTCGTACGGGAAGGCTTTTTCCGATAAGTTCGCGCTCGGCGTCAACTTGAAGTCTTTCGGAATTAACTTTGATGTGTCCGAGGGGTTCGTGAGAGACTTGTTTGCCGAAAATGGTACGTCTTCTTCCGCCATTTCCGCCGATTTGGGCGTCATCGTGAAACCGTCCGCCGGTTTGAGCATCGGTTTATCGGCGGAGAACCTCGCGCCCGCGGATGTCAGTGTCTTCGATTCGACGGATGCGGATAATGTTCCCGCGGGTTTACGCCTCGGTCTCGCATACAAGCTCGCGGGAATAGCCGAAAGCGCTAAACAGGAATCTTTGCGCAAAGTCTTGAGGTCGGGTCTGGGGCTTGTTGACGTAGGGATTCGGAACGGCGAAAGCCACGTTCGCGCCGGCGCGGAAGTGTGGATAAACAGCTCGGTTGCCGTTCGCGCCGGTTATGGCGTCAAAAACGGCATCAACAGCGCGACGACTCTCGCTCTGGGCGGCAGTGTGAAGATCGCGACAATCATTCAACTTGATTACGCGTTCCAAATCCTCGCGGGCGACCTTGAGGACAATACCACACAGCGGGTGTCGTTTAATCTGATATTTTGACGGGGATGAATCGAAGGGGATTTCAAGCGCGCTTTCAAATGTCAACATGCCCTAGGTTTCGTAGGGGTTGGGTTCCCCAACCCGTTCGTTGCGTATCGCGCTGCATTGGGCGAGGGAACCTCGCCCCTACGATTAAATGTCAACAGTCCTTAGGTTTCGTAGGGGTTGGGTTCCCCAACCCATCGGTTACGTATCGCGCTGCATTGGGCGAGGGAACCTCGCCCCTACGATTAAATGTCAACAATCCTTAGGTTTCGTAGGGGTTGGGTTCCCCAACCCGTCTGTTGCGTATCGGGATGCATTGGGCGAGGGGACCTCGCCCCTACGATAATGTCCACACGCTCTAGGTTTCGTAGGGGTTGGGTTCCCCAACCCGTCTGTTGCGTATCGCGATGCATCGGGCGAGGGAACCTCGCCCCTACGAATAAATGTCCACACGCTCTAGGTTCGTAGGGGTTGGGTTCCCCAACCCGTTCGTCACGGTTACCGATCATCACAACGAGACTCATGAAACTAAAATCGAACCAACCCCGCCGCCATCCGACACGATTGCGTGGCTATGATTACGGTCAAACCGGCGGGTATTTCGTAACTATTTGTGTCCAAGACCAAAAATGCTTATTTGGGACGATAATAGACGGGCAGATGCAATTGAACGAAATAGGGAAAATTGTTGTTGAATGCTGGAACCGTATTCCACAACATTTCTCTTCTGCTGAATTAGATGTATGTGTTATTATGCCCAATCACATACACGGAATTATTTTATTGGGCACCAAAGGGGCGGGATCTCATCGCCCACCTATCCATTCACAACCGAACCGTAGGCGCGAGACCGCCGTGTCCACCCTAGGGCAGGTCGTAGCGTATTTCAAATATCAATCCACTAAAGACATCAATCAACATCGTGGTATGCCGGGAACGCGTGTTTGGCAGAGAAATTATTACGATCATATCGTCCGAGGTGATATAGATTTACAGCGCGTTCGCAAATATATTACCGATAATCCGATGCAATGGGAATTAGATCAATTACATCCCAACAATTTCTCCGTACGATAAAAGCGAAAGAGCAAAAACGGGAGAGGATCGAGCGAACGAATAACACGACCATCGTAGGGGTTGGGTTCCCCAACCCATCGGTTACGTTTCCCGATGCATCGGGCGAGGGGACCTCGCCCCTACGATTGCGGGTAAATCTCACACAAATGTCAACGCGCTCGAGGTTTCGTAGGGGTTGGGTTCCCCAACCCGTCTGTTGCGTATTGCGCTGCATTAGGCGAGGGAACCTCGCCCCTACGATTAAATGTCAACGCGCCCGAGGTTTCGTAGGGGTTGGGTTTCCCAACCCGTCTGTTGCGTATTGCGCTGCATTAGGCGAGGGAACCTCGCCCCTACGATTAAATGTCAACGCGCCCGAGGTTTCGTAGGGGTTGGGTTTCCCAACCCGTCTGTTGCGTATTGCGCTGCATTAGGCGAGGGAACCTCGCCCCTACGATTAAATGTCAACGCGCCCGAGGTTTCGTAGGGGTTGGGTTCCCCAACCCGTCTGTTGCGTATTGCGCTGCATTAGGCGAGGGAACCTCGCCCCTACGATTAAATGTCAACGCGCCCGAGGTTTCGTAGGGGTTGGGTTTCCCAACCCGCCTGTTGCGTATTGCGCTGCATTAGGCGAGGGAACCTCGCCCCTACGATTAAATGTCAACACGCCCCGGGTTTCGTAGGGGTTGGGTTCCCCAACCCGTCTGTTGCGTATTGCGCTGCATTAGGCGAGGGAACCTCGCCCCTACGATTAAATGTCAACGCGCCCGAGGTTTCGTAGGGGTTGGGTTCCCCAACCCGTCCGTTACGTATCGCGATGCATTGGGCGAGGGAACCTCGCCCCTACAAACGTGCAAAGTCGAACGTAATCTCGTATCGTTATCAAAGGGGAAATTAATGGTGAAGACAAAGCGGGGTTTGATTACCAGCTTCATCGCAGTTCTAATGCTTATGCCGTCAGCGGGAAGTTTTGCCGCAGTCACTTCGGTGGGAGAGATCAACGTCGAGGGCGATGATCAGGGAGTCGTTGTGGCGGATTCGACCGAAACTCTGATAGTAACGCTAATCATAGATCGATCTCAAGCGGAGCCGGGAGAAGATATTCGGACTATCGAAATCGTGTTGCCAGACGATTTTATCGCTGACACATCCCATCTCCGCTCGATTCGACGCGAGGGGGCGCGAATGACTGTGAGTTCCGAGATTAGCGGGAATTCGCTGCGGATTGTTTTCGCCACGCCGATTTCGGATTTCAGCAACGCCGAGTATCAAATTACCTTTAATTGCCGCACCCCCGGACCGCTCATCCCGACGGTGACGTTCAGGGTTCGGCTCAGAAACCCGGAGGACAGCCCCATCGGGGAGTTCATCAAGCCGGGGCAAGCTGACGGAAAGGTGAATAACGATGATTTCACGCTCGACATCATTCCCAATGTGCCGCCCGCCCCTGTCCCGAGACCTACGGTGAAGAGAGATGCGTTGGGAGACAATGATGTCACTATCAGTTGGCAAGAATCGGACGATCCCGATGTGATCGGGTATTTCGTTTATCGTGATAACGAGTTTCTAGTCGATATTGACGATCCGACAACGACAGTTCACGTTGATGTAGATGTTTCAGAAGGTCTCCACGCCTATTCGATCGAGGCGTATAAGACGAAGAACTTGAAATCTGAACAGTCGAGGGTTGCCCGCATCAGCGTTCATCCCGATACCGCTTCGCCTCAACCGCCCGTAGGAGTGGAGGTCGCCAGTTCGGGAAACGCAATCGCCGTAACGTGGACAAACAGTCCAAGTCACGATGTGACAAGATATCGGGTTTCCTTCGGCGGCTCTCCGAATCAGATAAAACCGCCAAATAACGGAGAAATTCTCGGAGAAATTCTTGCCGACGCGGAAAAGGAGGATGCTTCCATTCCGAATAGGCAACGATACGAGTTTGCCGACAAGCGTATGCTTGGCGTGGGCATATTTTTCTATGCGGTCACAGCCATTGACGAAGCCGGCAACGAATCTCCGATACGCGAGCAGGATATCAAGCAACTGCGCATCCTAGATTCTCCCGCGCCGAATCCGTTCGCGCCGCTGTCGGACAACCCCGCCTTTAACCGCATCGTATTCCCCGCTCGCGCAATCGAGGGCGCCGAGGGCGAGTTTTTCGTACTGATTTTCGATATTGACGGAGCGATGGTCAAGGAATTGAGGGGAGGTCCCGACGACAACGAATTGGAATGGGATGGCAAGGACGAACGCGGCGATGTCGTTGAAAGCGGCGTGTATGTGTACCAGATGCAGATCGGCGGCAGCTTCAAAACGGGGACGTTGATTGTCGCCAAATAACGTCAAAAGCTGGAAGACTGGAAGGGTGGAAGATGGGAAGGATGGAAGGTAATTGGACGCGGTCTTCAAAATGGGAGAGACAATCACGAGTGTAATGATTTAGGACTTACGCGCTTCTGTAGGGAACAACGATCGTTGTTCCCTACGGCCTCATTGATGGCCCCCCTGCTGTAGTTGCCCGATTTATCGGGCGTGGAGAGGCGTGCGTTTCGGCGATTTTCGCCCAAAATTCGGCTAAAAAAATCCCTCGCGAACGCCGTGTTTGGATTTCGGCATTTCAGCCCGTTCCACGACAGGGTTCAGAGGGGGTGGGGTCCAGAAGCACCTTCCCGTTTGTAGGGAATTGAAACATAAAATCGGTGTTTGTATCAAACCAAACTAGTTCCCCAGTCCAGAAGCACCTTCCCGTTTGTATGGGATCAAACGAGCGAATAGCGAGTACGATAGAGATCCCTCAAACGAGTGGATAGCGAGTAGGATTTTCTATCGCACTCATTATTCATTCGCTTGATCGATAGAGTCCTTTCATGGGAAAGACAGTGGTCAGTGTCCAGTGCAGAGTGGCCAGTTAGGGGTAGTCACGCGAGATACTAATCACAAACCATTGTCTTTCTAGCGCCTCTTGAGGGGCGGGTTAGTAGAGCACGGGTTATTTGCCAAAACTATCCTATCCCGAACGGGACAGTCATGTGACATCAGTCCAGTCGATTGGAGGGTTTCACTGACCACTGGCAACTGACCACTGGCCACTGCTTTTTCCTCTTGCACAAAAACAAGAAGCGTGTTAAAATCCTTCCTGTAGTTGTTTAAATACGGCTCTTAACTTCACTTTTGCGAGTTTGGCAATCGGTATCCATCAGCCGATATGCCACGCCCATGCTCCCCAACCCCCGGCGTCTCCCGCTGACGCCTTACCCACACCGTCGGTAAACCGCTGAAGATGCCGGACACAAGGGCAATCTCTGATCGATTGGTGTCATAACACATGCCGGAGGCGATATCATGAATTCCATTTTGCTACGCATCGCTGGTCGTCTACTGAATAGCGTCCTTTTGGTAGTGGCGAGTTTCTCCTTTGTTGCGTCCGCGACGGGCGAGTTGAGTGTCGAAGATTTAGACAAGATTGACAAGATTATTCAGCAGTCCGAAAAGCGCATGAAGGAGCACATGACGCAAGAGAGCGAGAAACTTGACATAAAGATCCAATCTGTTGACAAATTAGTTGACAGAAACTTCTATTTTCTCATAAGTTTGATTGCATTAATCATAGTCGCTGTCGGCGTTCCCCAAATACTTCTGACGTTACGCGACAAGAAATATGATAATCTTGTGCAGGAAGTGGAAAGATTAAAACAACAGCGTATCGCGCGAGGGACAGGATAGATTTGATTCCTTGACATCGGCGCTAACTTCACGGAGGGGCGCGGCTCGGAAGGCGCCTCCCGTTTGAGATGAGACAGTTGCCACACCCATATAGGTTGGGTTGAGGCACGACGCGCAACCCGACGAACCATGCTCCCCAACCTCCGCTTCTCCCGCTACCGTTTCGCGTACAGCGTCCAAGAGCCTCTCAAGATGCCCGAATACAAGGGCAACGTCTTCCGCGGCCGGCTCGGCTACATCTTGCGCCAAATCACCTGCGTCGGGGCTGCGGGCGACTGCGAGAAGCGCTGCGACTTCCCGGATCGATGCGTGTATTCCAGATGCTTCGAAACCCTCGTCCCGTCCGATAGCCCCATCCTCCGAAACCAGCCGTTCGCGCCGCATCCCTTCGTGCTGGAACCGCCCCGCACGCGAAAACTGGACTACGCCCCGGGCGACACCTTCGCCTGCAATCTGATTCTGGTCGGCGAGGCGATCGACCTACTGCCGTGGCTGGTTTACGCCTTCAACGAGGTTGGGCAGCGGCGGATCGGCTTGCGAGGCGAGCGCGGGCGCTGCAAACTGGAAACGGTGGAGAGCCTGCCCGTGCGCGGAGAGGGCAGGACAATCTACACCGCGGAGACCGAGATGCTTACGGACGCGGGCGTGATTCTCGACATTGCCGACGTGATGGCGGACGCGCCCGATATCGCCAATTTGATGGAACTGGAATTCCTCGCGCCCACCAGCATCAAGATAGACGGAGAATGGGCGCGCTCCCTGACGTTCGATCATCTCATCCGCAATCTACTCCGCCGCATCCGCTTTCTAAGTGTCTTTCACTGCGGCGAAGACCTCGACGCCGAGACCCGAGCGCTGGTACAGCTTGCCGCTTCCGTAAAGCACATTTCGCGCCTTCGGTGGGTCAAAAAAGAGCGCTGGTCCCACCGTACCGAGCGGGCAATCCCCATGGGCGGGTTCGTCGGCAAAATCCGCTTCCGAGGCGATTTGGCGCCGTTTCTGCCGATTATCCTGCTTGGCGAGCGCCTGCACATCGGGCACCACACGGCGTTCGGGTATGGGCAATATCGGGTCAACGAGGTCAAGGAGGAAGCGGTGGAGGGGTAAGAAGATTGGAAGGATGGAAGGATGGAAGGGTGGAAGGACGGAAGACTGGAAGGTTGGAAGGATGGAAGAATGGAAGGGCGGAAGATTGGAAGGATGGGAGGCGGGAAGGATGGAAGATTGGAAGGATGGAAGACGGGAAGGATTATGGATTCAATCGCTTATACTAATTCCTAATCGATGAGCTACACGCATCGGGTGATTGTATACTTTGTGCTGCTGATAATTGCGTGTTTTCAAGCATCTAGTCCGTAGGTGCGGTTTCCAACCGCACCTGCCGTGAACACACGTCGCGACCTAGAGATCGCTCCTACAAAAAGACGCAATTTCTGACAGCGCGCAGTATAGTTGCCCGATTCATCGGGCGTTTGTAGTTGCTCAATTCATTGAGCGCCTCCGATTGATTGTAACATTTAGATTTTGAATCTGTATCAGACAGAAAGTTACGGAGTAAATTTGATGCTCTATGTCATCTCTTACGACATTCCGGATAACCGCAGACGCAATCAACTCGCGAAAACGCTTGAAGGATTCGGGCGCCGCGTCCAATACAGCGTGTTCGAGGCGCACCTGAGCCGGGCGCAGTATGCGGAAATGAAGCGCGCCGTTGGCGGCGTTATCGACACCGATGAGGATTCCGTGCGGTATTACAGGCTGTGCGGCACTTGTGCCGAGCGTGTGGAACTGCCCGCGGTCGGCGACGTGACATCGGATCCGAATACGATTGTGGTCTAACCTCGTCCCTACGATCCTGCTTCCCCGTATTGGCTTCCCCATCCCCCCACCCAAACAAACCATCGTAGGGGTTGGGTTCCCCAACCCGCCTTACAGGTTCCCCACCCCGTCCCTCAAACAAACCTCCGTAGGGGTTGCCCCAACCCGCATAGGGATTGAGTTAAGCGTTTTAGGGCGTATGTTGCGCCGATTCAATGCCTTAAATGGCACCGGTTTCCGTAGGCGCCGGTGCGGTTGGAAACCGCACCTACGGTGTGGAGGGTGATAGAGATTTCTTCCCCACCCCGCCCCGACAACCCCTCCCCACAATACTGGCAATATCCTTGCAACATCCCCTTATGACGGATTCAACCGAAACATCCAATCGCGATAACAAGGAGGATTTTTATGTTCAACGTTTGTTCCGAGTCGCCGCTTAGCGACCAACTTTGCCGCCCGGATACGCTAGAAATAGCGTGGCGAAAGGTGCGCGCCAACAAGGGAGCGCCCGGCAGCGACGGCGTCGGCATTCAACAGTTCGAGATGAAACTCCGCAAGCATCTGCGTCAACTTGGGCGCGAGCTTGCCGAGGAACGCTACTATCCGCTTCCGATACGGAAGTTTATCGTCAGAAAACCGGATGGCGGCACGCGAGAGCTTGCCGTGCTGGCGCTAAAAGATCGGATTGTTCAGCGCGCGATTTGCGATCTGATCACGCCGATCTACGAAGCCAAATTCTTGGATTGCAGTTTCGCCTTTCGTCCGAATCGCGGCGTGCCGCACGCCATAGCGCGAGTTGCCGCCATCCGCGCCGAAGGCTACCAATGGGCGGTACGCGCCGACATCGAAAAATTCTTCGACCGCATGGATAGCCATATCCTGACGCGATTCCTCCGCGCCTCGATCAAAGAGCCCATGATTTTGCGCCTAATCCAGATGTGGCTTGATCTCGGAGGCATTACCCAACCGCCCAAACTCCCCGCATGGGCTACGCATATTCAGGACGCCGCGCAATCGTTGGGCGACGGCGCCGAAAAGTTGGCGCAACGCCTGCTTTATCAAGCGCCGCGTCTTGAGGGTTACAGTCAACTCCGAAATGCGCCGATAGCGGAGGAATGGATAGATGATGAAGCCGAACTTGCCGATGGATTCCGGTCTCGAGCGAAAAAAGAGGCGTTGATGAACTTGGGACGCGACGGACTCATGCTGCTGCTTGCAAATTCAAAAGCGCTGGGACGATGCCTCGCCGCCAAGAATTTCTACGTGATCGCTCCCATCGTGGTCGGAACACTTGCCGCGCCGGCTGTCGCCGGCATGGTACAGGATCGCCTGAACCGCCCGCGCACGCTCGGAATCGTGCAGGGATCGCCGCTGTCGCCGTTGTTAGCCAATATCTACCTCCACTCGTTCGATAAGACGATGACCCGTGCCGGTATACGACTTGTTCGTTACGCCGACGATCTGATTCTACTCTGTCGGAGCGAGGACAGAGCCAAGTGGGCGCTCGATCAGGCGCAAAAACGTCTGGGGGACTTGCGGCTAGAGTTAAATCCCAAAAAGACGAGAATCGCCGCCTTTGACGATGGAGTCGAATTCCTGGGGCATATCTTCGACAGGGATGGCTGCTACCGCCCCATTCCCGATTCGCGTACAAAAATCATCCAAGACGGGATGCGGCGTTCTCTGAAGAAAGGAGTGGAACACGCTTCACGCGCCGGGCAAACCCTGAATCGGACGGGTGAATATCTTGCGGCGCGCGTCGGAGGGCGTTTCAGCGCCGCGCGTTCCCCAAATAACGACGATGACGCTTTCGAGGCGTCTAAGCGCTTGTCTGAACCGTGACTTTTACAACTCCGTAGGTGCGGTTTCTAACCGCACCGACAAACAATACTTACCCCACATACGGAGTCGTTTATTTTCTAAGTATTTATGGCTTATCAGAATAAATTAGCCGACGCCCCGGTAGGAGGGATCTCTATCGATCAAGCGAATGAATAATGAGTGCGATAGAAAATCCTACTCGCTATCCACTCGTTTGATCCTACGGGAGCGCGTAAGTCTTTATGCCGATGCTGTAAAGTTACATTGATACGGGAAAGAAACCGAGTTTTGAGGAAAAAACTCGGTTTCGGATGAACCACGTAGTTACAACCTCCATAAAACGAAAGGAGATTTTAGATGGCAATTCTTTACCTCACACAACAAGGGTCGACGCTCCACAAATCCGGCAACCGCGTCATCGTCAAGAAAGGCGGCGATTCGCTGCAAGAGATTCCGATCACGAAACTTGACGAAGTCGTCATCTTCGGCAACGGACATCTAACGACACCGGCGATGGGTTACCTGCTTCATAAGAATATCCCCGTGTCCTTCCTATCCTCGCGGGGTAAGTACCGCGGAAAACTTCAGCCCGAGTGCGCCAAAGATGTCCGCATTCGGCAATGTCAATACGCCGTTGCCTCCGATCCGCAGCGATGCCTTGAACTGGCGAAGGGTTTTGTGCGCGGCAAATTAATCAACTCGCTTCGTTTCTGCAAGCGCCAGCGCACTGGAGACGCGGAAGTTGGCGCGGCAATAAACGCCATTGGCGCAACGCTGAAGAGACTGGACAGCGCCAAAAATTTGGAATCGCTTCTCGGTTACGAAGGGGCGGCGACTGCGGCGTATTATCGCGCCTTCCGGGTATTTCTGTCCCGCGATTGGGGGTTCGCCAAACGCGAATTCCGCCCGCCTCCCGACCCGATTAACGCCATGCTCTCGCTTGGCTACACGCTCCTATACAATCATGTTCAGGCTTTCATTAACGTCGTGGGACTTGACCCGTATTGCGGTTATTTTCATCAGCCCAGGCACGGGCACGCCGCTTTGGCCTCCGATTTGATGGAGGAATTCCGCTCGATTGTTGTCAACGGTTACGTGCTTTCGCTTGCCAACAACAATCGCGTGAGTCCCGGCGACTTTGTCACAAACAGAAAGGGGATTCGCTTTACCAGAGAGGCGTTAAATCGCTTTCTCGTCGGATACTATAGGCGCATGAGCCAGGGCTTCCAACACCCGAACAGGCACGAAAGGACGAGCTATCTTCGTTGTATCGAGCTTCAGGTTAGGCATTTGGGGCGCGTCATACGCGGCAAAGAATCGACCTATGAACCGTTCACCCTTAGAGGCTAAGTGGTTCATTCGCTAATTATTTGGTGAAACCGAGTTTTTTCCTCAAAACTCGGTTTCTTAAAGTCGTTCTGCGCTTTCTTGCGACATACGCAAAAAAAAGTGAAAATAATGCTTGACATCGGAAAAACGCCGTGATATTATATAGGCAAGATCCAAACACGATTGCGCGAGGCGGTCAAATTCGACGCCCGATCGCCGATAAACCTAGTCATAGCCTAGGTTTGTGGCGTGTTTCGATGAAAAATCGTGTTTGGATCAGTGTTTATGCGGGTTCACGGCGTTTTTCGCCCAAAATTCGGCTAAAAAAATCCGTCGCGAATGCCGTGTTTGGATTTCGGCATTTCAGCCCGCTCCACGACAGGGTTCAGAGGGGGTGGGGTCACAGAGGTACTTCCCGCTTAGAGGGAATTGAAACACTTTCCGCTGAACGGGAAAGTGTAACTCTGATCCGAGTCACAGAGGTACTTCCCGCTTAGAGGGAATTGAAACTCCAGAGAAATTATTCCAATCCTTTAGCCCCTTATTGGGTCACAGAGGTACTTCCCGCTTAGAGGGAATTGAAACTATCGAATTTTTGAAGCTTGGCCGATGCTTGATGATGTCACAGAGGTACTTCCCGCTTAGAGGGAATTGAAACATGGAGTAAATAAACGCCATCTTGTTCGGAAAATTAGTCACAGAGGTACTTCCCGCTTAGAGGGAATTGAAACTAAAGTCCTGGGGTTTGAAACAAACAGGTGCGTCCACAGTCACAGAGGTACTTCCCGCTTAGAGGGAATTGAAACATATGCGTCTGAGTGGGTGTTCATATCAATTCCACGAGCGTCACAGAGGTACTTCCCGCTTAGAGGGAATTGAAACTGGTTCCTATTGAATTTAAAAAAACATACTGCGGAGTCACAGAGGTACTTCCCGCTTAGAGGGAATTGAAACTAAACTTTCTCAGGGGTCGCAACTTTTTCTCCCGTCACAGAGGTACTTCCCGCTTAGAGGGAATTGAAACATCTTGACAACTCTTCCAACGGAACGAATCTTCAACTCGTCACAGAGGTACTTCCCGCTTAGAGGGAATTGAAACTCGTCCTTCATTTGGCTGATCGCGCTTTCAAGCTTTTCGTCACAGAGGTACTTCCCGCTTAGAGGGAATTGAAACTGTGAGGGAGTCCGCGATGATATTGGCCAATCCTAGTCACAGAGGTACTTCCCGCTTAGAGGGAATTGAAACTTTTTCTTCCTATCCTGGTTCGACATCACTCAGATTTTGTCACAGAGGTACTTCCCGCTTAGAGGGAATTGAAACTTTTTTCTTGCGCATCAACCTTTCGAAAGCCAAAGTCACAGAGGTACTTCCCGCTTAGAGGGAATTGAAACATGGCCCCTTGGGAGAATTCCTCCATCAGGGTGGCGTCACAGAGGTACTTCCCGCTTAGAGGGAATTGAAACTTTGGAATGAAAGCATTATCCCCAACAAAATACAGAGAGTCACAGAGGTACTTCCCGCTTAGAGGGAATTGAAACTCCGCTCTGCCGCGACTAAACCGCTTCCTGCCCGAGTCACAGAGGTACTTCCCGCTTAGAGGGAATTGAAACTCGTTGTGGGTTGAAGAATATAATGTATTATGAGTGCCGTCACAGAGGTACTTCCCGCTTAGAGGGAATTGAAACAAAAGAAAAGTGCCTTTCGCATTTTTCCTCCTTTTAGTCACAGAGGTACTTCCCGCTTAGAGGGAATTGAAACTCTGTTTCGGTTACTTCTTCGAGGGGGAGTACATCTTGTCACAGAGGTACTTCCCGCTTAGAGGGAATTGAAACCTCAAACTGCAGTCCGCCGAGGGTGTACTTCTCCCCGGTCACAGAGGTACTTCCCGCTTAGAGGGAATTGAAACGGTCACACTCACCTCGTGTCCCGGGCAAACGCCTAGTATTGTCACAGAGGTACTTCCCGCTTAGAGGGAATTGAAACAGGAAGGAGGGGGTGCCGTCTACCGATGGGCGAAAACGTCACAGAGGTACTTCCCGCTTAGAGGGAATTGAAACTCGTTGCCGTCGTTGCCGTCGTTGCGGTTGCGGGAGCGTCACAGAGGTACTTCCCGCTTAGAGGGAATTGAAACACGGTACCGAAGTACCACTTTGAGTGAACTCCGACCATGTCACAGAGGTACTTCCCGCTTAGAGGGAATTGAAACAGATCCCGCACGCCACTTTTTTGCTGGTTTTGCCGAAGTCACAGAGGTACTTCCCGCTTAGAGGGAATTGAAACGTTATGTGAAGGACAAGGCCTTCAATGGCACCCTGCGAGTCACAGAGGTACTTCCCGCTTAGAGGGAATTGAAACTCAATGGAGGGGGTGTGTGGGTGTATCTCGTAATGTATCAGTCACAGAGGTACTTCCCGCTTAGAGGGAATTGAAACTCCGACCTTCCCGTCCCTCGGCGAGTTTAGCAAGATTAGTCACAGAGGTACTTCCCGCTTAGAGGGAATTGAAACGATATGACTATAAAGGTAGACATTTTTTCTCCTTTTAAGTCACAGAGGTACTTCCCGCTTAGAGGGAATTGAAACACGGGAAGACCTGCCACAGAGTCAAGATCTTTCGAACTCGTCACAGAGGTACTTCCCGCTTAGAGGGAATTGAAACTCTACTGATGGAGCCCTTCTAAATGGGCGATAAATCTTGTCACAGAGGTACTTCCCGCTTAGAGGGAATTGAAACGTGAGAGAGCAAGCGGAATTATGTGGATTTCATGAACGTCACAGAGGTACTTCCCGCTTAGAGGGAATTGAAACGTTTTGGTTGTCTGTGATACACCAGACATCGAACTCTGTCACAGAGGTACTTCCCGCTTAGAGGGAATTGAAACTTTGGTTTGTCCGACAATCTGGTAAATTTTGCCGGTGTCACAGAGGTACTTCCCGCTTAGAGGGAATTGAAACAGAGCTCCTCGTAGCGTAACGAAGCGTTTTTCGTGGTGTAAGTCACAGAGGTACTTCCCGCTTAGAGGGAATTGAAACTCAGGACTGTCATCATGCGGTTTCGTATTCATCAGTCACAGAGGTACTTCCCGCTTAGAGGGAATTGAAACGGGGGGATTACTTTCCAAGCCCAAACAGGGCGCGGATTTCATGTCACAGAGGTACTTCCCGCTTAGAGGGAATTGAAACATTCTTTACTTCTTCTACTTGGAGACGCTCCAACTCAGTCACAGAGGTACTTCCCGCTTAGAGGGAATTGAAACTCTATTGCTTCTACGATTGCTAAGCAATCTCCACAAGTCACAGAGGTACTTCCCGCTTAGAGGGAATTGAAACAAGAAGTTGATCCCGTTCCTTTCGTATGGGGTGTGTCACAGAGGTACTTCCCGCTTAGAGGGAATTGAAACAAGGTCCCCCGCGGACCTTAACGCGATGTTACTCTGTCACAGAGGTACTTCCCGCTTAGAGGGAATTGAAACTTTAGCCTCTATCCCCCATCGTGAGTGTGGCGCTACCTGTCACAGAGGTACTTCCCGCTTAGAGGGAATTGAGAAAGGCAGTGGCCAGTGCAGAGTGGCCAGTTAGGCTCGTCACGCGAGATTAGCTAATCACAATCCATTGTTTTTCTGGCGTCTTTTGGCGGGAGAATTTGTAGGACGCTTGCTTCCTGCCGTAGCCAACCTGACGCGAACCGGACAATCACGCGATAGCAAATCAGTCCATTCAAGCCTTTCACTCGCCACTAATCACTCTCCACTAGCCACTGCTTTTCCGCCTTCCCGTTTGATCCCGGCCTACGATATAGTAGCGTGCGATAAAGCGAAAAACGAGTGTCGCCCCGCTGGGGCTTTGGAGTGTGGTGTCTCCACATTTCTACAAACCTGTAGGATCTCTATCGATCAAGCGAATGGACAATGAGTAAGACTCTCTATCGCCTTCCTTATTCAGTCAGTTGATCGATAGAAAATCCTACTCGTTATTCACTCGCTTGATCCCTCTGGGGCTAAAAGATTCACACAATCACGCGACATCAGTTCAATCAATCCAATCCTCTCACTGGCCACTGGCAACTGACCACTGGCCACTGCTTTTTCCCCGCGTCGGAAAGATTTTACATTGACACCATACCCGATGGGTGCTATACTAAAGCAAAAATCAGGAAAGGGGTAAATTTCAATGAAATATCAACGAGGATGGCTTCGTTTCGGAGTCATTGTGTTGTTCATGGTTAGTTGCGGCTTAGGTCACGCAGAGTGGAGCGTGATGCAGAAGGGGGATCCGGAAATAAGAGATTACTTCTCGATCGCGTTCACAAGTTCAAAAGAGGGATGGGTCGTCGGGAGTTCAGTCTTGGACATGGACTATCCGGGGTTTATCGGCTACACCAAAGATGGCGGCAGAGAATGGTCGAAGGCGGAGGTTGATGTCGATAAGAATCTGTCAGCCATTTTCTTCTTCGACAAAAAACACGGCTGGGCAATCGGCGCCGAAGGCACGATTGTCGCCACGCATGACGGGGGCAAACGCTGGGACATCCAAACCAGCAAAGTCGGCAACGACCTCTACAGCGTCTTTTTTGTAAGCCCCAAAACCGGTTACGTGGTCGGAATGGGCGAGACCATTCTTCAAACGACGAATGGCGGCAATACGTGGAAAACGCTTCGCGGCGGTCAAGCCGGTAGCGGCGTCGGCGAGGACGATACCAGCGTATTCAATGCGGTTCAATTTGTCGATGATTCCACGGGTTGGGTGGTCGGGGTGCGCCTCAGTCCGCGTGCGGGCACTCAGGATGGCTTAATCCAGAAAACGGTTGATGGCGGGCAAAATTGGGTAGACCAGCCGACGCATATCGAGGATATCCTGAAAGACGTTTTCTTCGTCGACGCTTCGACAGGCTGGGCGGTCGGGGAGAATGGCGTCATTCTTCACACTGCCAACGGCGGCGACAGCTGGGAAATCCAAAGTAGCGGCACCGAAGAACACCTCTTGAGCGTCCAGTTCGCCAGCGACAGCGTGGGGTGGGCAGTCGGCGGAGACTTTGGCGTGAACGCAATCATCCACACGGCAGATGGCGGCAAAACATGGCAAATGCAGGAGATTAGCGACCCCCAAGCGGTAAAGATCCCCGCCAAGGACATCTTCGTAAGGGACGATAGGGCTTGGCTTACCGGCAATAACGGCTTGGTCATGCAGTACAGGTAAACCCATCGTTTCAACGCGAATCAACCACGAATACGAATGCGGCACATATTCATAACATTTTCATAAATTGCGTGAGGGAGAAGACAACTGAATGAATTTTGCGACTCGTATGGATCGCCTGGGCACCGAATCGGCATTCGAGGTACTCGCCAGGGCGAATGCCCTTGAAGCCCAAGGACGAGATATTATCCACCTTGAAATCGGGCAACCCGACTTCATAACGCCGATGAATGTCTGCGAAGCCGCCTTCAAGGCAATGAAGGATGGGCATACAGGCTATGGGCCATCGGCGGGATTGTTGGAGTTTCGCGAAGTGGTGGCAGAACACATCTCGGAGACGCGAGGCGTCGATATCCATCCGGACGAAGTTACGGTGACGCCCGGCGCCAAACCGATTATGTTTTTCACCATCATCGCCCTGGCCGATGAGGGAGACGAAGTCATCTATCCGGAGCCGGGATTTCCAATCTACGAGTCCGTCATTAACTTCATCGGCGCTACGCCTGTCGCGCTCCCGCTCCGCGAGGAGGTCGATTTCCGTTTTCGCATTGACGACCTCGTCGATCGCATTTCCGACAAGACAAAACTGCTAATTATCAACTCGCCCCAAAATCCGACAGGCGGGATACTCTTGGAGGAAGATCTTGACGCCATCGCGGAGTTGGCAGTCAAGCACGATTTCTACGTTCTCACCGATGAGGTCTACTCTCGCCTGCTCTACGAAGGCGCTCACGACAGCGTAATCAATCGCCCCGGCATGAAAGAACGCACAATCATGATCGAAGGGCACTCGAAGACTTACGCCATGACGGGATGGAGACTGGGTTACGGCATCGCGCCCAAGCCCATGGCTGACAAAATCACCCAGTTGACAATCAATTCCAATTCCTGCACGACGACATTCATTCAGGTTGCCGGAATCGAAGCCCTCAAGGGGCCGCAGGACTTTGTGGCGAGTATGAGAGCGGAATTCAAGACGCGTCGCGACGCCATTGTCGACGGTCTGAACGCCATTGAAGGCATCAGTTGCCGCAAGCCGCTCGGGGCGTTTTACGTCTTCCCCAATGTGACGAAGCTCCCCCTCTCCTGTCGCGATGTCGCCGACTATCTACTCGATGAAACCGGCGTCGCGCTCCTGCCGGGAACAGCGTTCGGAAAATACGGCGACGGATACTTGAGGCTATCGTACGCCAATTCCTTGGAAAATATCAACGAAGCCCTGAACCGTATGGAAGCGGGGATTGCAAAACTGGCGTAGGCGTATGTTCCGTAAAGCGATTGCCCGTATCCCCGCAAGCACCACCAACCTTGGCCCCGGTTTCGACGTTCTCGGGCTGGCGCTTCAGTTGTATAGCACCGTCGAGTTAGAGGAGACGGAGTGCGGCAAGGAAGTTGTTGTCGCCGGTATTGATGCCGACAAAATACCCGCTACCCCCGAAAACATCGGTTTCCAAGCGGCGGAACTCATCTTCGATCGCTGCGGGAATCGACCCGAGGGGCTCCGATTAACGCTAACGAACGGAATTCCGGCAATCCGCGGGCTGGGAGGCAGCGGCACCGCGATTCTCGGCGGTCTGTTGACCGCCAACCTGCTCTGCGGGGAGCCGTTCTCGCGAGCCGAACTCCTCAATTTCGCGTGCGAATTCGAGGGTCACCCGGATAATGTTGCCGCCTCGTTATTGGGGAGTTTGGTGGTGTCGGTCACGGATTCGGATGTCGTCCGCACGCTCAAGTTGGATTGCAGTACGGATCTCCATGTCGTAGCGGCAATCCCGGACTTTCCGCTGTCTACCAAAGAAGCGCGCCGGGTCTTGCCCGAATCGGTCGAACATAAGGATGCCGTGTTTAATGCGGGTCGCAGTTCACTGCTTGTCGCCGCCGTTGCCACAAGCAACTTCGACATGTTCTCGCTGGCGATGAACGACCGACTCCATCAACCCTACCGAACTCCACTCATCCCCGGTTACGACGCCATCGCGGAAGCCGCCATGCAAGCGGGCGCGTTGAGCGTTGCGCTGAGCGGCGCGGGACCGACCATCGCCGCCTACTGCACGACCGCGATGGACGAGGTCGCCGAGCAGATGTCTCGGGCTTCGATCCGTCATCAAGTTGCCTGCGATGTCAAGATTTTGCCTATTGACGCAACGGGGGCTACCGTGCAACTCGTCCAATCCGCGAATTGAAATCCGGCTTGAAAACACGCAATTTTCAGCAACGTGAAGTATAGACGTATGGAAGGAACCGAGTTTTCAAGAAAAAACTCGGTTTCTTAACATGATGCCAAATCATCGCGCCGCTTTACTTTCGGCAATCCGTAAATTTGAACTTGTCAAGCGCCAGTTTCCACCTCTACAACCGAGCGAAGCCATCATTCGAGTCGAATTCGCCGGCGTGTGCGGCACGGATATCGCTTTATTCTCCGGCGATTATTCGGCGCCACTTCCGTTGGTTCCGGGGCACGAGTTGGTCGGCAAAGTTGTGGAGGTCGGGCGCGAAGCCGACCAGTCTTGGATTGGGAAACGGGTCACCGCCGAAATCAACAACACCTGCCGCTCCTATCATCGCGATGCGTTCTGCCCCGCCTGTCGGCGCGGCTTGTTCAATCACTGCCTTAAGCGCACCGTCGTGGGCATCATAGGCTATGACGGGGCTTATGCGGAATACCTGCGCGCCCCGGTTTTGAACTTGCACCCGCTCCCCGACATCATCACTTGGGAAGAGGGGGTTTTCATCGAGCCGCTGGCGGCGGCGATTCAGACGTTTGAGTTGACGCCGATTTCGTCGTCAAGCAACGTTGTGGTTCTTGGCATAGGCAGATTGGGGTTGTTGATTTGCGCGGTCGCCGCCCTCAAAAGAGCGCGAGTGTGCGCCGTTTCTCGTTCGCCAGCCAAACTCAAGCGGGCGTTCGCTTGGGGAGCGACCGAGACCGTCCGGGCGAATCGTTCCAAATGGGTGGGAACTGTGCGCGAGTGGACGAGGGGCATCGGCGCCGATGTCGTTGTTGACGCCACCGGCAGTCCGGAAGGTTTCCGTCTTGCCGCGGAAATCGTGCGTCCGCGCGGCACCATTGCGCTGAAGACGACCTGCGGCTTGCCCGCAACAGGCATTGACACGACCAAGTTGGTCGTTGACGAGGTGCGGATTCAACCGTCCCGCTGCGGCCCATTCGCGAAGGCAATCGGACTCATGACAAGGTTGGGCTTGCCCCTCACCTCGTTGGTATCAGAGGTTTTTCCGCTTGAGGAGACGACAGACGCGGTTGAAGCGGCAACGTCGTCGACCAAGATTCTGATCCAACCGAATCGCTAGAAGCAGTGGTAGATGAGGAAGCGTAACACGACACCGCCGAGAAAAGCGCGGGTCCGCGATGCCGTAGGCGGGGCAAGATCCCCCGCCCACAAAAGATTTCCGGCTTTCAGAACATTTCCCGGCCTACAGAACATTCCCGCCCACGGAAGATGCCTTCCCCCCACAGAGGAGGCCGCCACCTCATAAATTTTCAAGGGATGGTGGGCAGTGCCCACCTTAGGTTCTGTTGACATTTCATCACAACGAAACAATCAAGGGGGCTGCATAGGCGCACAATCCTTCGTAGGGGTTGGGTTCCCCAATCCATTCGTTACGTTTCCCGATACATGGGGCGAGGGGACCTCGCCCCTACGATTGGACACACACTTCACGCAAATCTCAACAGAACCTACAGTTTAGGCGGTAGATGACGCATTTTTAGAAGCGCTCCTGTCTTCAAGCGATTCGATTACGCCGGCGCCGACGCTGTCGCCCCACACGTTAACCGTCGTGCGGAATCGGTCAAGCAACCAATCAATGGTCAGAATAAGCCCGATACCTTCGATCGGCAGGTCAACCGCTCTGAGGACGATGACCATGGTGACAAGCCCAGCCTCCGGGATTCCCGCCGCCCCGATTGCCGCGAGCGTGGCTGTCAGAAAGATAACCGTCTGCTCGGCAGGTCCAAGAGTGATGCCGTACACCTGGGCGATGAACATCGCCGCAATGGCTTCGTAGAGCGCGGTGCCGTCCATATTGATGGTGGCGCCAAGCGGCAGAACAAAACTCGCCGTGCGATTGGAAACCTTGTTTTCGTGTTCGACTGCCCGCATTGTCAGCGGTAGCGTGGCGGATGAGGAAGCCGTAGAAAATGCGTTCAGGAGCGCGGTACTCATGCCTTTTATGTACCTGAGCGGATTCCTGCGAGCGATCAACAGGAGGATAAGCGGCAAAACAACAATGCCGTGCACCCCAAGCCCGAACACGACGGTGAAGCTGTACTTTCCGACCGCCATCAACTCGGGCAAGAAGTCCTTGAACCCTCCGGCGTGACCGATACGTCCGGCGACGAGACCGAAGATGCCCACCGGCGCGAGAACCATAATCCAGTGCACCAGCCGCATCACGGCGTCATTCAAGCCGGAAATAACTCTGATGGCGGGTTGCCCCTGTTCGCCGAGCACCGAAAGTGTGGCGCCAATCAGTAGCGAGAAGAATATCAGGGGCAAGATGTCCATTCGCACCATCGCATTGAAGACGTTGCGCGGAATCATGCCCTCTTTTCCGGTCGATTTGTCTCCGAGCAGCACCTCTTTCAGTGTGCCGCCCATGTCCCGTTTTTCTTTGCCCCGCACTTTTTGGGCGACAGGCAGCTTAATCTCGAGCCCGTTCCCGTCCCGCGCAAGTTCAGGCTCGGCGGAAACAACTTCTCCATTCTCGCGGCGGAACGGCAGATGCTCTCCGCTATCGGTGGCGATGTGGAATACGCCCTCAGCCATATTTTTCCAAGATTTCACCGTCGCCGAATTTTTGGTGATGGATTCGATTTCGCCCTCTACCTGCTGATCCGACAAACTCAGTACATATTTTTCGCCGTATCTTGTCCTATTCCAGGCGCCGTTGGTTAGATTGACGGTACGGTTCCCATCGCCACCGAGGGTATAAGCCAACTCGGGGCGTTCTTCGCCGTGCGAGATGTCTTTGCCGGGTTGAACCACATTGACCAAGATGATGCCAATCAACACCGAGATTCCGGTCGTTGCCATGTAGTAGAGAACGGTGCGCCCCCCGATGGGGCCAAGGTTGCGTATATCGCCCAAGCCGGTGATGCCAACGACCATTGAGAGCATGACGAGCGGGACGACGATCATCTTCAGCGAATTTAGGAAGATTTCACCGAGGATATCCGTTTTTACGGCAACGCCGGGCATCCAACCGCCGACAATGATTCCGACGGCAATGGCGATTATGATGCCAATGAGGATTTTGTGCCCTCCGCTATGTTCGGAAGGCGCGTCGTGATTCGTTTGGTTCATTTGCTAGTCTCCTGTAGTGAATATTGTGTAGTGAATATTGGGGGTAGTACGAGTTTCAATTTTTCGCGGCGTGACCACGCGTGTGTTGCCTGTCATGATTATACCATTTCCAGCGACTTTTGAAACAAAAATCGCACGAGATTTTGGAGCTTGTTGAAACCGGGTTTTGAGGAAAAAACGGGATCTCTATCGATCAAGCGAATGGATAATGAGTAGGATTTGCTATCAGGATCTTCTATCGCACTCGTTATCCACTCGCTTGGGGGATTTCTATCGCACTCGCTATTCACTCGTTTGATCCCACAAGAGGGGCGAAAATTCGGAGCAACATAAGGATCAAGTTAAGCGTTTTAAGGCGTATGTTGCGCCGATTCAATGCCTTAAATGGCGCTGGTTTCCGTAGGCGCCGGTGCGGTTGGAAACCGCACCTACGGTGTGGGGGGCGATAGAGATTTCTTCCCCACCCCATGGGGACTACGTTAAGAGTTTTGCTACGGAGAACACACTAATACTAGACGAAATCCCTTAACTTGATCCCTATGGGGGCGAAAATTCGGAGCAAGAACGTGAACAAAACGCCGATTTTGAGCAGTTGATGCCGTTTTTGTTCAGGTTTTTGGTGAAAAATGAACTCAAATATAGGTACAACAGTAGGTACAACCGTGGGGACAATAAGGTGAACAAAACGCCGAATTCGAGCGCGCGTTCACATCCTTTTGAGTCGCGGGCTCCTGTGGTGAAGCGGTTTCTCCCGCGTCCGGAGGTGAACAAGATGTTAACGATGGCAAAAATGATCCGAGATTTCTTGCCGGACAACGCCCGATATGGAACGAGCAAGCAAACGCATGACGAACATGGTTTCCTTTCGCTCGGCCGGGTCAAACGGGTGGTTGATCGGGGATTCAGTGAAATCATACCTTTATGTGCGTTTAGTTTTCAATATATACACTCGGTGTCGGGTAAAGTTGCATTTTTTCTTGGGGGGGAGGCAGTTGCCAGTGGCCTGTGGTCAGTTGCCAGTAAAGGCAGTGGGGAGTGGGGAACAACGATCGTTATTCCCTACAGAAGCGCGTAAGTCGTTATGCCGATGCTGTAATGCATTGATACCGGGAAGAAACCGAGTTTTCAAGAAAAAACTCGGTTTCAAGGCAAATGGCTTCACCCAAAATGAATTATCAAACATGCTCTAACATGATTGTGATGGCGTAGTTGCCGGTGATGAGCGCGTCCGCCCATGGAGGGTGTGCGCGGGGCAAGATGCCCGCGCCTACGGAGGATGTGTGCGGGGCAAGATGCCCGCGCCTACGGAGGATGTGCGCGGGGCAAGATGCCCGCGCCTACGGAGGATGTGCGCGGGGCAAGATGCCCACGCCCACGGAGGGTATGCGCGGGGCAAGATGCCCACGCCCACGGAGGGTGTGCGCGGGGCAAGATGCCCGCGCCTACGTCGGAATTGGTATTGAGTAGCCAACCTTTAATCTACAACAACTCGACGGCGTCTTCATCGTAATAGTAGGCCGGCTCTTCAACTTTAATCCGGCTTTTCTCTGTCAGGTGGACGGGGGTTGACAACTTTTCGATAATCTCTTGGCGGACGAGCCATTCGCACGCCTCTTCAAGACCGCCGCCCTGGATCTTTTTGCGAAAGTAGTCATCGATTTCCGAGAGTGAACGCACTTCGGCGGATTCGGTAAGATAGTCGAGCAACGGACGAAAAAGCCGATCGGTTTTTGCTTCAAGATACCCGTTCACTTGATCCAGAACGCGCCCGACAGTCTCATGCGTTTTCGGCTGGTTGACAAAGTCGGTATAGACGGCGGTGAAGAAGCGGGGATTGCGCTCGAGGGCTTGATGTATAACCTCGCGAGCCGGCGCTTCATGATGGAGAATGACTTCGATTGACGCCAACTCGCGCACAACGTACATGAGCCACAAGAAACTGTATTCGTAATCCTCTTTGAGGTGGAAGTATTTCTCCGCCTTGTTGAGCGAGGGGATGAGGTATGAGGCGTGCCTCATCAGTTGAAGCGATTGATCGCGCGAGCCGATGCGGTTGATGGTGCCGTACCACCGGGTTATCGAGTCGTCTTTGGTGAATAGGAGGGCGCTCGTGGAGAAACTGAAGTCGAGCCATCCGCCTGCCAAGTCGCCTTCGATGCCGCGCTTGAACCGGCTGCGCGGAATGCGTTGCGCATGGATATTGACATCGTATTCGCAGAGGGTGACGTACCCCTCCTTCTGTCCGTCTTCCATGATGAGCCACAGGTCGATGTCCGAATTTTTCCAGACTTCGTCGTAGGCTAGGCTGCCGAAAAGGATGGCGGCGACCACGGTCCTGTCTTTTGCGAGTTTTTCGACAAGCGATGTCAACGCCAGTTGGTAACGTTCTCTGGTTTCTTCACTCGGAGTTTCTGACATAAAGCGCCTCATTGGATTGGAAGGATGGAAGAGGGGAAGGATGGAAAATTCTCATAGAAATTAAGTTGTAGGGGGGAGGTTGCCTCGCCCAATGGGTTGGGGAACCCAACCCCTACGAAGGATTGTGCGTGTGCAGAGCGCGCTTTTACGATTTCAACATCTAAACGCTACAATCAATCGGAGGCGCTCAATTCGTAGGGGCGAGGTTGCCTCGCCCAATGGGTTGGGGAACCCAACCCCTACGAAGGATTGTGCGTGTGCAGAGCGCGCTTTTACGATTTCAAAATCTAAACGCTACAGTCAATCGGAGGCGCTCAATTCGTAGGGGCGAGGTTGCCTCGTCCAATGGGTTGGGGAACCCAACCCCTACGAAGGATTGTGCGTCTGTGCAGCGCGCTTTTACGATTTCAACATCTAAACTCTACAATCAATCGGAGGCGCTCAATTCGTAGGGGCGAGGTTGCCTCGCCCAATGGGTTGGGGAACCCAACCCCTACGAAGGATTTGGAATTAGTATGAGGTATACCGGCATTCGTAGGGGCGAGGTTGCCTCGTCCAATGGGTTGGGGAACCCAACCCCTACGAAGGATTATGCGTTTGTGGAGCGCGCTTATACGATTTCAAAATCTAAACGCTACAATCAATCGGAGGCGCTCAATGAATTGAGCAACTACAAACTGCCGGTTCGTGTGACTTACGGATTCGGAATTAGTATAACTACAATCTTACGGATTTGGTTTAGGGAAGAAACCGAGTTTTGAGGAAAAAACTCGGTTTCTCTTTCTCGTTCTAGATGCCGATGGCGTACCCGTCGCGCCGCGGATCGGCGCCTCCCATCAATGAACCTTCGTCCCAATCGACCGCGATCCCCTGTCCGCCGCCCACGCCAGCCGTCCAGTCGGGGAGGGCTTGAACGTCGTGCCCCCGCGCGGCAAGCGCATCCCTAACCTCGGACGGCACGCGACTTTCTATCCCGACACCGGTGCCGGGTTGTTCAAGCCGAACTCGCGGCGCTTCAATGGCGGCTTGGATGTTCATGCCGTTCTCGATGAGGTTCAAGATCATCTGCGGCGTGGTCTGCATGATTCCGTGGCTGCCCGGCGTTCCGATTAGCGCGAAGAGATTGTCATCTCGCCAGATCTGGCACGGAGAGACACACATCTCGATTCGCTTGTGCGGCGCAATGACATTCGGGCTTTCGGGCAGAAGGTCGAACCAGTTCATGAAGTTGTTGAGAAACATCCCCGTCTCGCCGAGTACCACACCGGAGCCGAAGCTCGATCCGAGGCTCTGCGTGACGGCAACGGCGTTTCCCTCGGCGTCAATCACGTCGAAATGCGTTGTACATTCGTTTATCCACTCGCTCGCATTGCCTTCCACTATCTCCCCGGGCAGCTTGTTCTTCGTGTATCGTTCACCGCCGCTCACCGCCGCCCGATCGCCGATGCGCCCTCGTCGGGAGGCGGCATAGCGCTTGGATAGCAGACCGGAAATGGGAGGATTCGGCGCGCACGCGTACGCCGCGCGGTCGGCGCTGGCAAGTTTTATCGCCTCGATGAGCAGATGCAGATACTCCGTCGAATTGTGTCCCAGTTCACTCAGGGAGTCGTTTTCCAATATGTGCAGCGTTTGAAGATATTGGAATCCGGCGCACGGCGGCGGCGGGCAGTAGATGTCATGTCCCTTATACGACCCCGAAATCGGGGCTTCCCACCGCACCTCGAAATCAGCCAGATCCTTTTCCGAGATTAAGCCGTCGTTCTCGCGCGAAAACCGCGCAATCTCCCGAGCAATCTCGCCGCGATAGAATGCTTCGGCGCCGCCTTCAATCACGCGTCGAAAGGTTCGCGCCAGATCCTTTTGCACCAAGATTTCGCCGGGCAACGGCGTGCGTCCGCGAGTCATGACGACGTTCTTGGCTGTCGGTGAAAAATTGGGCGACGCGCCCTCCATGAAAAAGGCGTTCTTGACCGTAACCGCGTAACCGTTCTCGGCAAGTTCGATCGCGGGCGTGAAAATCTCCGCGAGATCCATGCTTCCGTACCGCTCCAGCAACGTCAACCATCCGCCGCAGGCTCCGGGCGCCATCCCCGACCTGATGCCGACCTGATGCGACCTTGGCGCCGAATAAGCGTCAAGATCCGCTCCGTAAGGACTCGTGCCCATGTAGTCCAGCACGCGGCGCGTCTTTTCCTCGGCGCTATACATGATTAGATAGCCGTTGCCCGCGATGCCGGACATGTACGGCTCAACGACGTTTAGCGTTGACGCGACGGCGACCGCGGCATCGAAAGCGTTGCCGCCCTGAAGCAGGATACGCGCCCCTGCCAAACTTGCGAGCGGATGGGCGCTGGCAACCATACCTCTCGTGCCTGTCACTGTCGGACGATGCGTGATGCCGTGTGACGGAAATGCCATTTTTTGCTCTCTCCTTCGCTGTTTCCCGATTAAAGCCCTTTTCCAAGCCTAAAAACCCGATGATCGGCGGCATCCGAAATGCCCCACTATACAAGTATCATGTCGCAGGTATTATGTCAAGCATGAAAACTGTCTGGAAAGAGGAAGGGAGGAAGGCTGGAAGGAGGGAAGATTGGGTAAATGCGAATCGGAATCTATGGCGAACTGTTTAACGGAACGGTGCCCGGTAGGCGGTTACGTTGTCTGAATCACGGATTTTCACGGATTAAAAGGATTACACGGATTGAGACATTTCAACTTGTTAGTGGTAGAGAGAGGTCGGGATCGAAGGAAGACTGGAAGGAGGGAAGGGAGGAAGGAAGGCTGGAAGATTGGAAGGGAGGAAGGGTGGGAGGAGTGAAGGGAGGAAGGGTGGAAGAACGGGTAAATGCGAATCGCAATCTATGGCGAACCGATCAACGAAACGGCGCGCGGTAGGCGGTTACATTGTCTGAATCACGGATTTTCACGGATTAAAAGGATTACACGGATTGAGACATTTCAACTTGTTAGTGGTAGAGAGAGATCGGGATCAAAGGAAGAATGGAAGGAGGGAAGGGAGGAAGGCTGGAAGATTGGAAGGGTGGAAGGAGGGAAGGGAGGAAGAGTGGGTGAATGCGAATCGCAATCTAAGGCGAACTGTTTAACGGAACGACGCGCGGTAGGCGGTTACATTGTCTGAATCACGGATTTTCACGGATTAAAAGGATTACACGGATTGAGACATTCCAATTTGTTAGTGGAAGAGAGAGGTCGGGATCAAAGGAAGAATGGAAGGGAGGAAGATTGGGTAGGTCTTTTAGCCCCAGCGGGGCGACAGGTTTGTAGAAATGTGGAGACACCGAATTCCAAAGCCCCAGCGGGGCGATAGGTGGAAAACTGTGTTAAACGCTCGCCGACAGAAAACCGCGTGACTTGCACCCTAAAACGCTTAACTCGATCTCTATAAATGCCGCTTGATGAACCCCAACTAGCCCTCTCTACTAATCACTCACCACTGTTTTTCCCAATGAAAGAACTCTATCGCACTCGCTATCCACTCGTTTGATCCCGTCTAAGCGGGAAGTACCTCTGTGACACGGTGAATGATTACCGCGTTATCCAGACCGGAAAGGTTTCAATTCCCTCTAAGCGGGAAATACCTCTGTGACCTTCTTCCCGGACAACGAAATCCACATCATCCACCTCGTTTCAATTCCCTCTAAGCGGGAAGTATCTCTGTGACTGAGCGGTGTTATACACATCACCCCTCCGGTGCGAATAACGTTTCAATTCCCTCTAAGCGGGAAATACCTCTGTGACGAAGATTGGAATCTGAAGCGTGCGAGTGCGTTAAGGTTTCAATTCCCTCTAAGCGGGAAGGTGCTTCTGGACTCCGTGAATTGGAGAAGTCAAAAGTAAACGCCATCGCGTTTCAATTCCCTACAAACGGGAAGTACCTCTGTGACGATACACCGCGAAAATAGAAAACCGGATTGAGTACGTGTTTCAATTCCCTCTAAGCGGGAAGTACCTCTGTGACAGAGCAGCAAAGGTTGGAAGAAAAGATTCGGGTGGAAGGTTTCAATTCCCTCTAAGCGGGAAGTACCTCTGTGACTTGGTTACAGCACTGATAGTTTTGGTAGCGTTTTTCGGGTTTCAATTCCCTCTAAGCGGGAAGTACCTCTGTGACGACGGAACCACCTATCGGATCGAGCCAGGGACAGGCGAGTTTCAATTCCCTCTAAGCGGGAAGTACCTCTGTGACGATCGGACTATCTCCGATCTGACGAACACCGTCAATCGTTTCAATTCCCTCTAAGCGGGAAGTACCTCTGTGACTGTGGTGCAAATTGTAAAATGTCATATTCGACGCACGTTTCAATTCCCTCTAAGCGGGAAGTACCTCTGTGACTAGAGCAAGGTAAAATTTATCTCATCCAGAGCCAAGAGTTTCAATTCCCTCTAAGCGGGAAGTACCTCTGTGACTCATCGGGCTAGGCCGATGGAGTTAGGAAACAGGTCTTTAGTTTCAATTCCCTCTAAGCGGGAAGTACCTCTGTGACTAGGGATCAGTTCAACGCTCCTGTGCCCTACTTTGGGTTTCAATTCCCTCTAAGCGGGAAGTACCTCTGTGACCAACGTTAAAATGTCTCAACCCGCCGGCGATTGAATTGGTTTCAATTCCCTCTAAGCGGGAAGTACCTCTGTGACGCAGCCGAGAAAGAAGCTTTCTTCGTCGTCAAACCCGTTTCAATTCCCTCTAAGCGGGAAGTACCTCTGTGACTGGACGGCGAACCCGTCTTTATCTTCTCTCACTACGAAAGTTTCAATTCCCTCTAAGCGGGAAGTACCTCTGTGACTTTCTACAGGTCCTACAACTCAAGCTCTTTTACATTCGTTTCAATTCCCTCTAAGCGGGAAGTACCTCTGTGACTCGTTGTCCTGAGTTCCATCGGTTGCGCCGGTAAAAGTTTCAATTCCCTCTAAGCGGGAAGTACCTCTGTGACGCAGTTGATCTTTCACGCAACACACACACGCCACACAGTTTCAATTCCCTCTAAGCGGGAAGTACCTCTGTGACACAGGGCGCCAGCCGAAAGGTAGGAGGGGGGAGTCTAGTTTCAATTCCCTCTAAGCGGGAAGTACCTCTGTGACGACGGACGAACAGCGCACATTCGGAGGGTGGTTTCGTTTCAATTCCCTCTAAGCGGGAAGTACCTCTGTGACTGGGGACCGCAATCGAGACGACGGTCAACCCGCTCAAACACGTTTCAATTCCCTCTAAGCGGGAAGTACCTCTGTGACTCATGCATTAGAAAGGGAGAAAAAATGCATAGAATAGTTTCAATTCCCTCTAAGCGGGAAGTACCTCTGTGACCCCACCCCTTCTGAACCCTGTCGTGGAGCGGGCTGAAATGCCAAGATCCAAACACGGCATTCGCGACGGATTTTTTTAGCCGAATTTTGGGCGAAAATCGCCGTGAACCCGCATAAACACTGATCCAAACGCGATTTTCCATCGTAACATGCCACAAACCTAGGCTATCACTGGGTTTATCGGCGATCGGGCGTCAAATTTGACCGCCCCGCGAAATCGTGTTTGGGTTTTTCGTAATTTCTGCCGTTGATTATAAACCCAAAATAAAGGGGTGTCAAGTTTTTTTTTCGTATTTTTTTGCGTATGTCGCAAGAAAGCGCAGAACGACTTTAAGAAACCGAGTTTTGTGGAAAAACAGTGGTCAGTCGCCAGTGACCAGTGAAACCCTTCCGATTGACTGAGCGGATTCCGCTGATGGCGCCGTTCGGGTCGCGTCAGTCTTGACAGGAAGCATGCGTCCTACAAACTATCTGCGACAATTACGCTAGGAAAACAATGGATTGTGATTAGTTGATGTCACGCGACGAGCCCCAACTGGCCACTCTGCACTGGTCACTGACCACTGTCTTTCCCAATTCCCTCCAAACGGGAAGGTACATCTGGACTATGATTATAAGTGTAGAATCATTATCATCAAGTAGTTTCAATTCCCTCTAAGCGGGAAGTACCTCTGTGACGCTGCCTCAATCGACTTTGACATAAAGCGGATCAGCGAGTTTCAATTCCCTCTAAACGGGAAGTACCTCTGTGACGCCGAGCGGGCATACCAGTTGGCAGACAACATTGCGTTTCAATTCCCTACAAGCGGGAAGTACCTCTGTGACTCTTTGACGAACGCATGACGCTTTCGGACAGGCAATTGTTTCAATTCCCTCTAAGCGGGAAGTACCTCTGTGACGACCCGTTGGTTGATTCCGTGACGGGTGGTGGTGGGTTTCAATTCCCTCTAAGCGGGAAGTACCTCTGTGACAAGGAGATCAACAACCCTGAAATTCAGCAGATCGCGTTTCAATTCCCTACAAGCGGGAAGGTGCATCTGGGCGATCCCTCAAAGCACGAAGTGTGTTCCGTATGCGGGTTTCAATTCCCTACAAGCGGGAAGTACCTCTGTGACGGCAGCACCACGATAGTTTCACAAAACGGAAACAAGTTTCAATTCCCTCTAAGCGGGAAGTACCTCTGTGACGTATGAGCCCGTGACCGTAAACCCACAAAGGGCATTGGTTTCAATTCCCTCTAAGCGGGAAGTACCTCTGTGACACATTATAGGAGGACAATAACAATGTTTCGGAAAGTTCAGTTTCAATTCCCTCTAAGCGGGAAGTACCTCTGTGACCAAGGGTATCGTGAGGAAGTAGCTCGCCTCAAACAGAGTTTCAATTCCCTCTAAGCGGGAAGTACCTCTGTGACCATGGACAACGTACACGAGCGAAACAGCAAACGCCGGTTTCAATTCCCTCTAAGCGGGAAGTACCTCTGTGACTTTCACGGCAAAGAATTATTCCGACGCCGCTTTATCAGTTTCAATTCCCTCTAAGCGGGAAGTACCTCTGTGACCCTGACAGAGCGCCATAAATCTGTCCCACACGAGAGTTTCAATTCCCTCTAAGCGGGAAGTACCTCTGTGACAAATCTCCGTACTGGCAATGTGACCGAACGCGGAAAAGTTTCAATTCCCTCTAAGCGGGAAGTACCTCTGTGACTAGGTTAGGCGTTGCCTTTGAAGATGATTTGGACAATGAGTTTCAATTCCCTCTAAGCGGGAAGTACCTCTGTGACTAGCAACCGGATGCTTCGTCTACGCTGGCGGATACCCCCAGTTTCAATTCCCTCTAAGCGGGAAGTACCTCTGTGACTCGGCGTCTTATGATAATGGTGTGCAGTACCATGTGTTTCAATTCCCTCTAAGCGGGAAGTACCTCTGTGACTGCTGACATTTGTTCTCATTTAAATTAGTAGAATTTGTTTCAATTCCCTCTAAGCGGGAAGTACCTCTGTGACGCGACTACATTGTCTTGGCGCTCGCCGTTGTCTTCCTGTTTCAATTCCCTCTAAGCGGGAAGTACCTCTGTGACTCATTTTACTGCTTGTCGCTACTTGCTTTGACACCCAGTTTCAATTCCCTCTAAGCGGGAAGTACCTCTGTGACTGGTACCTGAAGTCTCTAATCCAGAGTGTGGGGCAGTGTTTCAATTCCCTCTAAGCGGGAAGTACCTCTGTGACTACCGACAAAGGCCGCGATCTCCTGATGGAGAGTTCTCGTTTCAATTCCCTCTAAGCGGGAAGTACCTCTGTGACATGGTTGCGGCTTGAGTGCCAACGCCATTTACTACTAGTTTCAATTCCCTCTAAGCGGGAAGTACCTCTGTGACGCCGGTTTGTCCCCCACCCTGCGGGGACTAATAAAGTTTCAATTCCCTCTAAGCGGGAAGTACCTCTGTGACCCCACCCCCTCCGAACCCTGTCGTGGAGCGGGCTGAAATGCCGAAATCCAAACACGGCATTCGCGACGGATTTTTTAGCCGAATTTTGGGCGAAAAACGCCGTGAACCCGCATGAACACTGATCCCAACACGATTTTTCAGCGAAACATGCCAGAAACCTAGGCTATGACTGGGTTTGTCGGCGATCGGGCGTCAAATTTGACCGCCTCGCGAAATCGTGTTTGGGTTTTTCGTGATTTACCCCCATATTATAAACCCAGAATAAAGGGGGTGTCAAGCTTTTTTTTGCGATTTTTTTTTGCGTATGTCGAAAGATAGTGCAGAACGACTTCAAGAAACCGAGTTTTGAGGAAAAGCAGTGGAGAGTGGGGAGTGACTAGTGGTGAGTGAACGGCATGGATTGACTGATCTGCTGTCGCGTGATTCCCCGTTTGCGTTAGTCCGGCTAAGGCAGGAAACGCGCGTCCTACAGAATATCTGTTCCAATCACGCTAGGAAAACAATGGTTCGTGTTTAGTTAATCTCGCGTAACGAGCCCCAACTCGCCACTGATCACTGTTTCTCACAATTCCCTACAAGCGGGAAGTACCTCTGTGACAATGGCCAAGATCCAGAAAAGCATAATCCAAGGGTAGTTTCAATTCCCTCTAAGCGGGAAGTACCTCTGTGACGCGGTTGAAGAGGATCGCTGCCGACCCCGACTTCAGTTTCAATTCCCTACAAGCGGGAAGTACCTCTGTGACGAAGCAGAAAGATAACCGTTTCTCCTCATCTCGGTCAGTTTCAATTCCCTACAAACGGGAAGTACCTCTGTGACTCTTATAGACTACATTCTTTGTTTAGTTTTACACCTTGTTTCAATTCCCTCCAAACGGGAAGTACCTCTGTGACTCGCTGGATACCTACTGGGATCTTGATGGCACCGAGTTTCAATTCCCTCTAAGCGGGAAGTACCTCTGTGACAGTCAGTAATTCTACAGGAGACCATCGTCATTCTGGTTTCAATTCCCTCTAAGCGGGAAGTACCTCTGTGACCTGAACCAAGCCTATATTTTAATGATGGGCGGGGGGACGTTTCAATTCCCTCTAAGCGGGAAGTACCTCTGTGACCCCACCCCCTCCGAACCCTGTCGTGGAGCGGGCTGAAATGCCAAGATCCAAACACGGCATTCGCGACGGATTTTTTTAGCCGACTTTTGGTCAAAAATCGCCGTGAACCCGCATGAACACTGATCCCAACACGATTTTTCAGCGAAACATGCCACAAACCTAGGCTATGACTGGGTTTGTCGGCGATCGGGCGTCAAATTTGACCGCCTCAAGAAATCGTGTTTGGATCTTGCCTACATAATATCACGGCGTTTTTCCGATGTCAAGCATTATTTTCGCTTTTTTTCAATTTTTTTTAACGCCGATCCGCGAGCGCTTTGAGTCAAGTTGTTTGACTGCGGGAAGAAACCGAGTTTTGAGGAAAAGCAGTGGCTAGTGGTCAGTCGCCAGTGGCCAGTGAAACCCTTCCGATTGGCTGAACGGATTCCGCTGATGGCGCCGTTCGGGTCGCGTCGGTCTTGACAGGAAGCACGCGTCCTACAAAATCTGCCCAGAAAAGACGCGAGAAAGACAGCGGAGTATAGTTTGATTCCGGAAAGAAACCGAGTTTTCAAGAAAAAAGGGATCTCTATCGATCAAGCGAATGGATAATGAGTGCGATAGAAAATCCTACTCGCTATCCACTCGTTTGATCGGTTTCCTTTGAGATTGAGAAATCAATTCGTATGTGCTATAATGGGCAACGCAATTCGTCATCTGTGTGTAAATTCAAAGCGCCCGATGAATCGGGCAACTACAATGATTGTAGAATGGTGGGCAGTGCCCACCCTACAACTTGAAAATACGCAATTTTCAGCCGCGTGAAGTATAAATCGGGCAACTACAGTCATAAGGAATTAGTATAAGGAAACGGAGATTTATGAAAACGCAAACGTTTCGATTCGGTTTTGTCGTGTCTATTGTTCTCGCTTTTGTGATGGCGGCGGCTTCTCCTCGGGCTTCGCATTCGCAGGAGTATTCGGTACGAGTGGCTCTCCCGGAAGCGTCCGACCCCATCGTGGACTACCTGTTTGAGCCGATCGAGGTTCCGGGCGTCGAGTTTCTGGAGGTGACCGCCACCAACGACCTGGGGCATTACGTCGGTAACACCCGCCCCCCGGATGGGGAGAAGACCATCGGTTTCACGCTGATTGACGGGGTATTTTCGACGTACGACTTCCCGGATTCCAACAACACGTATCTGTATGCGCTCAATAACATGGGCAAAGCCGTGGGATACTTCGATGACGCCGATGACGTTTCTCACGGCCTCATCGTGGAGAACGGGGCGATGATCCGATATGATTTCCCGGGAGCGTCGGAAACCTACATCTTCGGGATTAGCGAAATCGGGCAACTCGCCGGAAATATCGCCGACGCCTCGGGCGCCATTCACGGATTCGTGGGTGACGCGCAGCTGGATTTCCCGGCCGCGACGACCACGTATGCCGACCACATCAACTCCGCGGGGATTTCCGTCGGAAGTTACGTAGATGCCGACGGGATACCGCACGGCTACAAGCGCGACGCCGATGGGGTCTACACCGCGTTGGCGTATCCCGGCGCGTCGTCCAATCTGGAGTACCTTTACGTGAACGCCATCAACGATGCCGGCGTCATCGTGTTCAGAGCGAAAGAGATTGACGACATTGATCGCTCTTATGTGATTCTGCCGGGGAGGGAGCCGATGGAGTTGCGAGCGCCCGGAAGCGCCCTTACCGTCGGGCGCGATGTCAACGCGAAGGGCAACGTCGCCGGTTTCTACGATACGGAAGACGGGGTACGACGCGGATTTGCCGCCAGACCGGCGACGATGGGGTACGCGTTCGAGACCGTCACGCTTCCCGGCGTCGATTTTCTGGAGTTGACGTCAACGAATGATCACGGGGATTACGCCGGCAACATTCGCCGCGCCGATCAGGAGAAGGCGGTCGGGTTTACGTTGATCGATGGCGAGCTTTCCACGTACGATGTCCCCGACTCACTCTCCATCGGTTTCTACGGTCTCAACAACGCCGGACAGGCTGTGGGTTTCTATCAGGACACGGACGAGGTTTCACACGGCGTGGTTGTGCAAGATGGGGAATTGACGCGGTACGATTTTCCGGGAGCGGCAGAAACGGAGATATTCGGCGTTAGCGAGGGAGGTCTGCTGATCGGCGACGTATTCGATGACGCCGGCGCCATCCACGGATTCGCGGGAGACGAGCAATTCGACGTACCCGGAGCGACCATAACTTATGCGGACGATATGAACGCCTCCGGCGCTCTGGTCGGCAGTTATGTGGACGCGGACGGGATATACCACGGGTACATGCGCGGCGCCGATGGGGGCTTCACCACGTTCAACGCCCCCGGCAGCCTATCGGATCCGGAGTATCTCTTCGTGAACGCCATCAGCGATGCCGGCGTGATCGTGTTCAGAGCCAAAATGGCAGACGATGTTGAACGCTCTTATGTCCTCGCACCGAACAGTGAACCGACGGAACTGCGAGCGCCGGGCAGTGTCACCACCGTGGCGCGAGACATTGACGGCAAGGGACGGATTGCAGGTTACTACGACACAATCGACGGTCGCAGACACGGTTTCATTGCCGCGCCCGCTCTGATGGAGAGTCGGCAAAATTTCGCGGGTGTCTATATGGCTTCGCTATCCAAAGGTTTGAACATGCTCTCATTGCCCTTACAGCCGCTTCGACCGATAAACGCGCGTTATTTCGCGGAACTGGTGGGCGCCACGATGGTCATCACGATTGACGACGCGAACCAAAGATTCGTTGGCTGGACGCCGTACGCGCCGGATGACGGATTTACGATTGGCGGCGCCTCCGGCTACATTGTGAACGTGCCTCATGCGCAATCTGTCATTTTCGTCGGTACAGCTTGGTCAAATCAACCGGGCGCGGCGCCGGGGCGCCCATCGGACAACGATGCGTGGGCGTTTGTTCTCAGTGGTCGATTGGAAGGGGATCGGAACTTTGACGGTTATCTGGTCAGCGTGCGAAACTCGCGCACCGACACCGTCATGAAGGATCGTGTGCGGAACGGTTACTTCGCGGCGGCGACCGCCGATCTTGCCCGACGGAGCGTCGCGCAAGTCGGCGACACGCTGGAGGTGACTGTTACTGATCCAACCGGGGAAATCGCCTCGGATGGGTTCGCGTTCACGGTAGCCCCCGACGACGTTGCAAACGCGGTACTGTCCGTAACCCTTCACGGCGTCGGCAGACCCGAGCGGAGCCTGCTGCTGCAGAACTACCCCAATCCGTTCAATCCCGAAACTTGGATTCCGTATCAACTCTCGGAGGCGGGCGATGTGACGTTTTCGATTTACGGGGCGTCGGGCAACCTGATTCGGACGCTATCGCTCGGATTCCAGCCGGCGGGTTTCTACCGGAGCCGAGCGAGCGCCGCCTATTGGGATGGGCGCAACGATTTGGGGGAGCGGGTTTCGAGCGGCGTCTATTTTTACCGACTGTCCACGCCATCGTTCCATCAGATGAAGCGGATGGCGATAGTGAAATAGGGCTTGCGCATTTCGGTTTGTAGTTGCCCGATTCATCGGGCGGTTTTGTAGTTGTAGGGTGGGAGTAACTTATGTTCACGCGTGACTGTTTGAACTGTGATTTATGTGATTAAGTGATGAACTATGATTTAAGAGCATGGCATTGTCCCTGGCAGAATAATTCTTTCAGCAAGTAACATTTAGTTTGTCCCTATAGGACCGGCTTTGAGAAGTTTTGCTTTTTAGCCCCAGAGGGGCGGCAGGTTTGTAGAAACGTGGACACGCCAAATTCCAAAGCCCCAGCGGGGCGACAGGTGTAAAGGTGGAATTCGCACAAAATCATAAGATTCTGACCCAAAAGTGACATCAAACGAGTTTGCGTTCCTCTGCTCAAACAGGCGCCAATGGACACAATCACCCGGCAAGTTCAAAATGAGAATTGCTGCAATTACGTTCGCTGCCGATAAGATATTTTGGCTGAGTGTGTTGCATTCCATCAATAGGATCTCTATTGCACTCGCTCGCTATTCACTCGTTTGATCCCCGCCTACGGCGCCAACCTACCGTTTCTGTCTAAGTCCTGAATCCTTTGGCCGAGTAGATCACGAGGTGGCGGCCGCACGCGTAGACGGGGCATCTTGCCCCGTTTATAGCAGCGAACTGCCGGTACTGCGTAAGTCCTGCGTTACAGTAAACTGCTATAGTAGTCTGCCATAGAACCCAGAGTGATTTCTCGATTGCTTTGCTCAAACGGCTCTAGCCCCTCTCTAGCCTGGATCCATGGATCTTCCAAATGCGTGAGTTCAATTAACCACTGGGCGGATTTGTCGCCGTAGTGATCGAGAACGGCATCGACGGTTTCGCGATTAACATCGTTCAATCGCGCCGAATCACCACCTACGGTTTCGACCTTGTATTCTCCTTTGTGCTTTTCGAACAAATCCCTTATTACGGGCCCATTTGCCCACGCTTCAATTTTCTCGTCAAATAGTGGTTCTTCGTCCCAAACTGCCGCCCATGCCTGACTGTAGTACACCAATTTTTGCAACTTCATCGCAGTCATGGCGCCCTTTCTTTTCAAAATATACTCTGCCACATCAAAAGCGCTCAACATGGCTAACCTCCTTTTTCTGATACGGCATACGGAGTATGCCTACTACATTATTATACCACATCTATGTTGGGTCATCAAGCGATAATCCGTAGGTTGGGTTGAACGGCACATCAAAAACGCCCCGTCCGCAGGATAACCGCGCCCGGATACCGACACCGCTAAAAGCCCCCAAAATCGTAGTGAAACCCGACACTGCGACTGAAATCCCAGTGAAAAACGCTTGACATTTATCCATGCAATCAGGTATCATGCTCGTATGGTAAAGTATGACGAGATTGTCAAGTACATTGTCGGCAATTCCCCGCGTGCGGTGGCGGCGCTGGTGCTGAATACGCCGGAGGTGGTAGTCGGGGAGAGTGTGTCTACGGAGCGACCGACGGTTCAGACACATCGCGGCGATATGGCGTTTCATATCTACCTGCCCGGCGGTGAGGAGGCAATCCTGCATATCGAGGCGCAAACCGATGACAGCGCCCGCAAGCCTATGCACCTGCGGATGCTGCTGTATTCAAGTTTACTTGCCCACAAGTATGAAAAGAACGTCTATTCTGCGGTGTTGTATTTCCGCCCCCCTGCGGGACGGAACGACCCGGGCGTCTACCGGCACGGAAACGAACAATTGGGCGGCGTGTCCTTCCGATATAAAGTCATCCGGATGTATGACTTGGAAGGCAAAGACTTTTTGGATCCCGAAGCTATCGGTTTACTGCCTTTCACGGCATTGATGAAGCATCCCGAAGACATGACCGCCAAAGCCTGGGTAGAGAAGTGCATAGAGACGACGCTGGCGGCTGATGTTGACAGCAATGAGCAATCAACGCTTTTATTTGCGCTCTCCCTTTTCGGGAGTATAGCGCATCCCAACGAGTTTTTCGAGGACCCCAAACTGGAGGCAATCATGCAAGAATCACCTTTTTACGAAAGTGTAATGCAGCGCGGCGAGCAGCGAGGAATTCTGCGAGGCAGAGAGGAAGGCAGAGAGGAAGGCATTGAACTAGGCGAGCAGCGTGGAATTGTGCGAGGTAGGGAGGAAGGCACGCGCCAAACGAGAATTGAAAGCACATTGGACATTCTCACCCATCGATTCCCAAACGCGGATGCCAACGCCCTCAAAGACATGCTTGAAGCCATAGACGATCTCGACCGCCTCAAGCAGGTGAACCTGGATGCCTCCATAGCAGAGAGTCTTCAGGCGTTCCAAGAGTCCCTAAACGGAGTTTAGCCAATCCGCCGAAACCGAGTTTTTTCCTCAAAACTCGGTTTCTCGCCTTAAACCCTCCACTGGCCACAGGCAACTGACCACTGGCCACTGTCTTGAAGCCATTGACGATCTCGACCGCCTCAAGCAGGTGAACCTGGATGCCTCCATAGCAGAGAGCCTTCAGGCGTTCCAAGAGTCCCTAAACGGAGTTTAGCCAATCCCCCGAAACCGAGTTTTTTCCGCAAAACTCGGTTTCTTTCGTAGCAGAAAAGTGTCTACTAATCTCGATTGCCTATCATTCAAAGAGGCTCTCAAATCATAGTCCATTACTTAATCACAGTTCAGACAATGGTAACCGCCGCCACCCGCCACTTACCACATACACTTGGCGAATGAACCACTAAACCTAAAACCCACACGGAAATTACGCCAGGCTGTGTTAGACTCCCAACTCGGGCAAGTTCTCCACAATCTCGACGGTCTCCAAACTCACGCTAACGACTTTTTTGAATAGCCTGATGATGTACTGCGGATCGTCGGCGCGGTTGGGGTCGTTGACGATGCCGCTGCGTTTGTCGGTCTTGACGCGGTACTGATCGATGACCCATTCGAGAGCGGAGCGATTGCCCAAGCGGTACTCAAAAGTCTTTGGCGGGATGCCGTCCAACGCCAGGAAATCGTTGTACGTCAGTTGCGTTTTGTCTTTGGACAGTTTCATCTTCTCCACGCGCCAATCAAGCGGTCTGCCGGGGGTTTCGATGGCGCGCAACTTTGGATATTCCTCTACATCTTCATAGCCAATGTGGATTTGGGCGAGCCGCGCGCCGGGGTTGGCAAACCCTCGGAAGTTGGGGGCGTAGGGAAGCCTCGGCAAGTCTCGCTTGAGGTTTGCGGCATATCGCTTCCGGTATTCGGTGTGGTGGAGCAGCGCGTAGACGTAATGGAAGATGTCCCACTTGGTGATTGTATCGTCGCGGTAGTGGGATCGGAATTGGGACAACGCCCAATCCGTGATGTTTTCTCGACGGTTGCCCCCGTCCTCGTCGTAGGTGTAGAAGGGGAAGCATTGGAAACCGTCACTTGCCGAGAGTGCGTGAAGGTCGGGAATAAGATTTGTCATCAGCGTATTGAAGCCGGAGCGGAAACCGTGATCGCTGACGATTATTACTTGATTCTCCGATTCAGTTTCGGGCGTGGGAAGTATTGACGGAAACAAAGCCACTCTATCGTTAAGCACTCGGTCAAAGTAGAGGTTTGATCCGGTATAGGGGCGATAAAGCGATTTTCGAATTCGCGAGTCCGAAAAGTCCGCAGTTTGTCCCCTCTCCAGTCTCTGTTTTAAGGTTGAACTCCATTTGATTTCGGCATCATCGTAAACTACAAAGTCATCAACATTCGCGTTTTGATTCATCCGCCGTTCCCATTTGAAAACCTGCGCGTTGTAGGAATCAGTTATTCGAATAATGTTTTCAGTCAGAGCCTGGCGGTCAAAATTGCGCACCCACCCGTCACGACTGGTGTTAACACCGAGGCTATAAGTCTTAAATATCACATTTTTCACTTCAATTCTTCCATTCTTTGCTTCTTTCGTTCCCATCGGAACAAAGGTCTCAAATTCCGCATGAAGCCCTTCGGTCATCCATGTATATCGAAGGTCGGGTTTGATGGTTTGCCATTCAATAGTTCCGATGTGTTGGCGTTTCTCCAAGAAATCAAATTTCTGTTTTTTGTTCCAAAACTCATCTGCGCGGTGGTAGTGGATGCGTGTTGTATTTGATCGATTTTGTTTCATTTTTACGAAGAAACTGATGCTAACGCCGACGCGGATACCGAACACATTGGCATCCGACACCTTCAATCCTTTGCGAGCATTCCCGCCCAAATCCATAATATAGATAGCGTCAAAATCCTCGGCGAGGTGTTTTCGCATCCCGTCAAATGCCACATCGCTGAGGAAACTGTTGTTCGTCACAAAGGCGACAATCCCTTCATCCCCGACTCGATCCGATGCCCAGCGTATGGCTTTGACATAGGGGTCGGATAGTTTATTTCTGAGCTGCGCTTTGGAATCTTCCGTGTAGGTTTTCCGCACACGATCGTCCATCGTTTTATACTTCCGATTCTTGTTGTTGTCATTTTCATTTACTTGTCCCATGTTGTACGGGGGATTGCCAATGACCACAAACATCGGCGTTTCCTTCTGCCTTTCAACTCGCAGCGTATTCTCCTGCGCGAAAAGCGGCCGTTGTCGGTCTTCCGCCAGGTCAAACGTATCCACAAGACAGATGCCCGCAAACGGTTGATAGCCGCCTGTCATCTCGAAAAACTGATGTTCGATGTTCATGGAGGCGATGTAGTACGGAAGAAGCATCACCTCGTTGCAGTGGAGCTCCTTTCCGTACTTGTCCGCAAGCGCCGTCTTCCGAATCTCGCGCATGATACGGACAATAAAATTGCCGGTGCCGACGAACGGGTCGATGATGTGGACGCCGGAATCGGAGAGTGATCGATTAAACTCGACAGCTAAAATGCGCTCAACGCTTTTCACCATGAAATCGACTATCGGCTGCGGGGTATAGACAATCCCGTGCGTGTCGGCGACCTTGACGGAAAAGCCCTGAAAAAACTGTTCGTAAACGGCGTTGAGGAAGCCCTGTTTTTCGGAGAAGTCGGATATTCTGGCGGCGTTGCGCTCAACCGCGGCGTAGAAGTGTTCAAGACTTTGAAGGAAACTGTCGCGACTGAACGCCTGGGAGGTGAGCGCGTTGATGACAGACTCGATTTCACGCGCTATGACGTTGCGGTGAACAAAATCGGAATTGCTGAACACCGTGCGGAATATGCGTTCCGTCAAAAGGTGCTGGATGAGCATCTCCTCCACCGCGGCTTCGGACAGGTTCGGGTTTAGGGATTGGCGGCATCTCTCGTAGAAAGCGACAAACGCCGTTGCAAAAGCGCGGTTGGATTTCCGCTCGCCGCGAATGAGTTCCCCCAAGGACTCCCCGACACGGGGCACCGCTTTCTTGAAGTCTTCGACAGCTTCTTCCCATTCGAGGTATTCCGGCGGAGCGTAGGCAAAAAAGGTTTGCAGCGTCTCAATAAGTTGCTGCGTGTCGTTCAGGTCGGCGTCGAGTACCTGCAGGTTGTTTTGCCAGAGGATTGCCCGTTCTGGGGTTTGGAAGATGATGTTGTCGGTGGGATATCCGGCGTCAAACTTGCGCTTTACTTCGGTTGGCAAGTCGTCGCGCATATCCTTCGCTTCCCAATAGCCGCGCGGCATTCGGAATTCGTCAAGAAAGGCGCCGTCAACGGCTATCTGCGTTTGCCTGCGACTGGTCATTCTGTGTTGGGTGACGAGTTTCCAGTCGTGTTGGCGTCCGCAGGGCTCAAGTATCTTGTGGAAGGCGGCGCTGACGGCGCCTTCGTGCGTGATTCCGAGTTGTTTGTATTCTTGGAGTTCGGTGTAGTAGTCTCTGACGATTTTGTGCGTCGGTTTGAGGTTCATTCGTGTTTTGGGGAATTCGCGGAATTATGAAGCGCTTGAAGCGAAGGGAACGTCGCGCGGTTCGGGTTGTGGATAGTATAGTGTCGGGTATTGGAGATGTCAAGAAGTTTCAATCCGTATTTCGGGGGAATCGCGCCGGATTTTGGCATGAGGAAGATTGGAAGGCGGGAAGGAAGTGGAGGGGCGTTCGTGATCTGGCGTTCAACCCAACCTACGGATTATCGCTCCGGCATTTATTTTCTGGTATTCTTGAGCCGATCGATTTATAATGGATGGCGCAAGCTCGGATTCACTATGGGTTAAATACTTGGAAAGAGAAGCAATAAAGCGGAGAGGATCGGCGGTTCGGTGGATCGCCGATAGGTGCGTATGAGCGGAATAGACTACGAACAGATTAGCAGTACGACGGAGATCAACAAACGCCGCGTCTCGGTGTCTAAATTGCCGGAAGGCGTTGTTCTCCGCGAGCCGCTGGGCATTGTTGCCAGCGAGCGCCTCAACGGTCAAATCGTGCACCGCGCACGCGATCCCGAAGGCGGTTTGTATGAATGCCGGGCGACGATTGCGCCGAACGGGGATTTTCTCCTGATGTTCCCCGATGGAGGCCACTACGGAGGGAAGTCCGAAAAGGTCAACGATATGCTCGCCTACCGGTCATCCGACGGTGGCGCGACGTGGCAAGGGCCCCGCGTGGCATTCGATATCGACTACAATCAGCACGGATTTATCCCCTTCACGCCGCGCGGCACGGAACGGATTTACGCCTTCGGCACGCAAGCGGTCTGGGATGACGAGCGCATAAACGGCTTGAAAACAGCCAACGGTCTGCACGAAAACGCGCCCATCGGCTTTCGATATTCGGATGACAACGGACACACCTGGTCCGATGTCACGCTAATCGACCCCGCCAACGATCCCGGTTTTCGGGGGATGTCCGTCATGCGCATGTGCGAAACCGATGCCGGCGCTTGGCTGCTCGGCTCGCACGAAGCCGACTGGTCTTACAAACCGTTGATGACGCGGCAGTACATTTTGCGTTCCGAAGATGGCGGACAGACGTGGAACGTTGCGCCCTACAAACGCCACGGCGGTTGGTGCGTTCCCCAGTACAATCGTATGGATGAGGGACGGCCCATCAGCCTCGGAAACGGGCATGTTTTCCTGATGACTCGCACCTCCGAAGGTCACCTCTGGGGGCTATGGAGCGAGGACGACGGACGAACTTGGACTCACCCGCAGCCAACGCCGCTCGTCCATCCCGACGCGCCGCCGATGCTGTTTCACCTGTCCGACGGCAAAACCCTCGTCGCCTTCCACCACAACCGATACAGCGATTTCAACTACACCGGTCTCAGCACCGTAAAATCCGAGGTCATGAAAGACCGTTCGGAAGTTTGGTTGGCAACGTCTGAAGATGGCGGACACACCTGGAGCGAGCCGCGCTTTGTGTTTGCCAACGCCTTGAGCGAAGCCTTCTCGAAGCCGTTCCGGAATTTCCAGTGCTCCTACATGGATTGCGTCGTCAGCGATGGCACGATAAACCTGTTTGTCCCTCACCGCTGGCAGCGCGTCCTTCATCTCACCATTAAGGAGAGCCGGATTCAAGATTTGATCGCCGAGAACGATTTGCAATAGAAATCTCATCAAATCGTCGAGCCTTACTTCGCCATACGCCAGCCGCAACCGGAGGATGTATGTCTTTTGAACTGAGTTTTTTTAATCTCATTCGTCACGGCGGGATTCACATCGTTTTGTGTTGCGAGCGTGTGTGAAAAGCCTTTATCCATCTTCTATCGGCGTATCGTCAAGCGCGAAGTCAGCGGCGCGTTTGCCAGATATGTGAAATACGCGACCTGTCTGGTTGGAATCTCGCACGGCGTGAGGGTAAATCCGCTAAGTTCCGAACTCAGGATACATGTTCTAGAGGGCATCTCCATTGACAGTGTTTTCGAACACCTAGAATGGTGGATGTGGTTTTTATGGATACAGCCTATCATTATGCAATCCTTAATTGCAATCGCCGCCATGTATTTAGCGTTTTTCACATTCGGCTTTATTGCATACATCACTGTTAAAGCGCGAGAAACGTGACACTTTAAATAGGGAGGAACTATGTTTTTCGAACTGGGTTTCATCGTCTCATTCCTTGTAGCGGCGCTCGTTTCTTTTGGCGTCATGATAGCATTTGCGCGCATACTATCTACCATCTTCGGGGACATCTTTCGGGAGAGATTGAGCATTGGCGACGCGTTCATCAGGTTCGTGAAATATGCCACCCTCTTGGTCGGAGTTTCGCGAGGCGCAATAGCGCATCAGCTACAGTTCGATATATGGTCTCACTACGACACAATCAAAGAATTGGCTTCGAACCTTGATTTTAATCGGGTTGCATGGTTGACCGCAACTTATGTAACCGTCATAGAAACCCTGCGCGCGCTTGCCTATATGTACGCGGCGCTATTCGCAATAATCCTTGTCGCGTACGTCATCGTAACGGCGCGAGAGAAAAGTGAAGACTGAGATTGGGAAGATTCTGATTTAGGACTTACGCGATAAAATACTTTCGTGCGTCATAATAGCGATTCATAATGCGTGATGCGTGATACGTAATGCGTAACCGAATTCATTCCCTTGATCGATAGAGATCCCGCAGGTTTGTAGTAGCGCGACGAAATATCCATCCAAGAAAACAAGAAGGCAATGGCAAGTTGACCGCTTTGATTCGGACGATGCACACTTGAAAAAACAGACCTGTGGGGATTTCTATCGCACTCATTATCCATTCGCTTGATCCCCGCTGGGGCTTTGGAATATGGCGCCATCCCATTTCTACAAACCTGCGGGATTTCTATCGCACTCATTATTCATTCGCTTGATCCTCTGGGGCTAAAAGACTCACACAATTAGATAAATAATACGTAAATTCTCTTAACTTTATCCCTATGTGGGCGCCGCCTACCATTTCTTGTATGGTGGGATTATAATCCCTGAAAAGCGTCGACGACCGCGGGCTATGGATAGAACTGGTACGTCTCCACGTTCAGGACGATGCTCAGGATGCTCCAGATACTGCCCATGAGGAAGTCGCCCAAGACAAGCCCCAAGAAGAAGGGCACGGCGCGGCGGTAACTCCGTATGCCGCCGTTTTTGAGGATAAGCCACTTTGCCACCGTGCAGACGATGAGCGGCACCAAGAGATCTCCCGGCAACTCTCCGCCGCCAGCTATCAAGAATCCCAGCGGGTGCAACGGCATCCAGAAGACCCTGGAGCGCAAATAGGCGAGGACCATCATCACCGAGAACCCGCCTCCCATGAACGCCACGCCCAACCAGTCGGTGTTGGTGGGATAGTAGATCCAATCCTTCAGCCATCCGTACCACCGCCTTCCATGCCCCAGCGCCCAGGGACCGAAATAGCCCGAAGCCGCCCCGTGATCGTAGTACATGTGGAGTTGAATCCAAAAAGAGACAAGCACGCCCACCCCGGTGGCAATGAGAATGGCGGCAAACATCTTTCGATGGGAGAGATTGGCTTGTTCCGAGATCTTGAACCCTTCGAGCTGATGCGGCATCTGCTGCGGGCGGTACTCGCTGTTGAAGAAGCACACGGTGAGGGATGTCAGGTTCTGCGGTCCCAGCCGTCGAGTGCCCAGCCATTGGCTGAGCATCGCGCGCGGCGCGTATCCGTAACAGGCGAACACCCCGGCCTCGGCGCGAAGCCGGGTCATTACGGTCGGCGCAATCAGGAAGAGCAGTCCGAACGAAGAAGCCACCCAGAACGTCATTCCCGCCCTTCGGAGCAGGATGGTCAGCACGATAAGCCCGATTATCAACCCCCACACCGCGGCGCGATAAGGCAGCGGTTCCTCGGAATCGTCGACATCGATTCGCCAACCGAAGGCGCGTTTTATGACGCGTATGAAATGCCCCTTCCCGGTCCAAAACACGAACACGCAAAGTCCCAAGAAGCCGCCGAGAATCTGCTCGCGATGGAACGGGAATCTGGGGAGCGTGTCCCACCCCATGATGTCGCCGAGTGTAAGTTGCACCCTATACAAACCGCAAAAGAACGTCGTGGAAATCAACATATCCAAAGGCATCAGGAACAGGATTCCAACGGCGTAGGGGTAAAGCGAGAGGCGGATCAGATCGCCGCCATCCGCGAAGAAACTCAGGGGACCTTCGGTGACGGTGTAGTAGGTGCGTTTGACCGGGACAAACGGAACTTGCGGGAAGTGCGTGTGCAACCCGTTAAGCAAGCCGATGCCGCCGGCGATGCCCAGCCCTATCCACATTCGCCTATTTCGGAAGAACCCGCCCTTGGGTTTCGTCATTTCCAAAGCCAGTTGGGCGATCGGGTAGCTCAACCGTTCGTGCTCCGTCCATTGGCGCCGCAGGATGGTGTTCAAGCACAGGAAATTGAACGCCAGAACGAGAAAAACCAGCAGCCAGGCGAGCACAACTGGCCCCCATACCTTCAGATGATGCTCCAGATAAAGGGTGGACTCGCCATCGTAGAAGTCGCGCAACGCCGGCTCGTCCGAGACGGTGAGCCATCGGGGGATATGTCGGATGAACAGCTCCTGGAACTCGTTTTCGGGCGTGGCGAACCAGAAGGCGTATCCCAAGATTGACAGGATGGCTTGCAGTATGTCCCCGGCGGACAGGGTCGTCGTGATGCTCAACATCACGTAAAGCACGAGGAGTTCGCCGTGTCGAAGCGCGACGCTCGGGAGGAGCAAGCGAATCAAAGCGTTGATCATCATCACCGCCGTCAAGACGAAGATGACGTTGGACAGCGGCACAATCCAGGTGGGAAAGGTATAACGCACCAGCTCCATCTGCAGGAGGAAATAGCAGTTGACGGGAACCAGGATTAGCGTGATGAGGAGTAACCGCGGCGTAAGACTGGGATTCTTCTCTCGTGAGATCTCTATCGTCCTCCCTAATCGGTCATTTGATGGTTAATACGAATTCAAAATCTGAATGTTACAATCAATCGGAGGCGCTCAATGAATTGAGCAACTACAAACTGCTGACATCATCGCGGGTTGCGGGCGCGTTTGAGACCACCCCAAGATATGGGCAACTTTCCGTTTGGGTTGACTGCCAAACCACCGAGCGGCCAGGAAGGCATTTCATTATCAATACCGGGAGGAGTTCTCGTGAGTTTGACAACGTTCATCCCGTTGGTGTCCATCAAGAATATATTTTTGTCTTCGCCACGGCGTGACACATAGGCGATTTTGGTGCCATCCGGCGAATAGACCGGTGACGTGCTGCTACCTGGCCCGTCCGTAAGCTGCTCCAACTCTTTCCCGTCAGCGGTGATCACGAAAATGTCATAGCGCGAGGGAGCGGGGACGAAGTGGCGATACGAATTGAAAGCAATCTTGCTTCCGTCCGGCGACCATGTAGGTTTGGAATTGACCGTTAGTTGGGTGTCGGCAGTGAGATTTCGCCTTCCCGTTCCATCCGCATTTATCACGAAAATATGAAGGGGATCCTTGAAGCCGCCGTCACGGTAGGAGACAAACGCTATCTTGCTTCCATCCGGAGACCAACTCGGTAGAATATCGTGAAACTCGTGTTTATCCAACCTAGTCAGGTTATTTCCGTCCGCCTCCATCGCGTAGATTTCAAAGTTGCCAACGACATCACGGAGAGAGCAGAAGGCAATCCTCGTGCCATCCGGCGACCATGCGGGGGCGAATTTTGAAAAACCTTCATGGGCGAGTCTGATCACGTTATCCCCATCGCTGTCCATCACATACAGGTCAGGTTTACCGCCGCGCTCTGAGGTGAACGCAATCCTTCGTCCGTCCGGCGAGGCAGCGGGCTGGCGATCAAATGCCGGGTGGTCGGTGAGTTGGACCACATTATCTCCGTTCGCGTCCATGGAATAAATGTCCCAGTCGCCATCGCGGTTTGATACAAAGACGATTCTCGATTCAAATCCCTGCGCTGTGCTGTCCGATGCAATCATTAACGCCGATAGCAGTAGAAACAAGCATCTTCTTAACGATGGGCTGATTTTATTCATCGGTCATATCCTCCTTTTTCGGGTTCTACGCTTTTAGACTATTCTCTAAATCCCGGCAATGCTTTGTTTAGGTGTCGGCGCCGAGTTTATTGACATCACCACGGGTTGCGTTTGCGTTTGATCTCTCCCCAAGATATCGGCAACTTTCCGTTTGGATTCACTGCCAATGTGCCGCGCGGCCAGGAAGGATTTACGTTACCAATACCGGGAGGAGTTTTCGTGAGTTTGACGGCGTTATTCCCGTTGGCGTCCATCAAAAAAATATTAGAGTCTCCTCTGCGACCTGACACATAGGCGATTTTTGTCCCATCCGGCGAATAGACTGGTGATCTGCTGCTACCTGGCCCGTCCGTAAGCTGCTCCAACTCTTTCCCGTCAGCGGCGATCACGAAAATGTCCCTGCGCGAGTCAGCGGGGACGAAGTGGCGCAACGAATTGAAAGCAATCTTGCGTCCATCTGGCGTCCAACTAGGATTGGAATTGAACCTTAGTTGGGTATCGGCAGTGAGATTGTACCTTTCCGTTCCATCCGCATTCATCACGAAAATTTGCGTGGGATCATTGAAGCCGCCATCACGGTAGGAGACAAACGCAATCTCGTTTCCATCTGGCGACCAACTCGGTAGAACATCGTGAAACTCGTGTTTAGCCAACCTAGTCAGGTTATTTCCGTCCGCGTCTATCGCGTAGATTTCCCAGTTGTCAACGACATCACGGAAAGATGAAAAGGCAATCCTCGTGCCATCCGGCGACCAAGTGGGGCCGAATCTTGAAAAACCGTCATGGGTGAGTCTGATCACGTTGTTCCCGTCGCTGTCCATCACATACAGGTCATCTGTAAGGCCACGTTCTGAGATGAACGCGATCCTTCTTCCGTCCGGCGAGAAAGCGGGATACTCATCAGCTGCCGGGTGATCGGTGAGTTGGACCACATTATCTCCGTTTACGTCCATGGAGTAAATGTCCCAATCGCCATCGCGGTTCGATGCAAAGACGATTCTCGGTTCAAATCCTTGTGCTGTGCCGCTCAACGCAAGCATTAACGCCGATAGCAGCAGAAACAAGCATCTTGTCGAAAATGGGCTGATTTTATTCATCGGTCATATCCTCCTTTTTCGGGTTCTACGCTTTTAGACTATTTTCTAAATCCCGGCAATGCTTTGTTTAGGTGTCGGCGCCGAGTTCATTGACATCACCACGGGTTGCGTTTGCGTTTGATCTCTCCCCAAGATGTCGACAACTTTCCATTTGGGGTGACTACTAATGCACCGGGCAGCCAAGAAGGCTGTGAGTTATCAGCGCCGGGAGGAGATCTGGTGAGTTTGACCGCGTTTCTCCCGTTGGTGTCCATCAAATAAATGTGAGCATCCTCGTCACGGCTTGACGCAAACGCGATTTTTGTCCCGTCCGGAGAATAGGCTGGGTACCTGCTGTCACGCGGCCCGTCCGTAAGCTGCTCTAACTCTTTCCCGTCAGTGGTGATCACGAAAATGTCATTACGCGAGCCATCGCGGAAAAAGCGCTGCGACTGAAAAGCGACCTTGCGTCCATCTGGCGAACAAGTAGGAAACTCGTTAGTCGTTAGGCCGGTATCGCGGGTGAGATTGCGCCTTCCCGTTCCGTCCGCATTCATCACGAAAATATGCCTGGGAGTCCTGAAGCCGCCATCACGGTAGGAGCAAAACGCAATCTTGCTTCCATCTAGCGACCAACTCGGCGTAACATCGTGCCATTTGTGTTTTGTCAGATTTATCTCATTTTCTCCATCGGCGTCCATGGCGTAGATTTCCGAGTTGCCAACGTCCCAACGGAAACTTGAAAAGGCAATCCTCCTGCCATCCGGGGACCAACTCGCGCGGGCTTCAAATAAATTGTCTTGGGTAAGTCTAAGCACGTTGCCGCCATCGCTGCCCATCACATACAGGTCAGGTGTAATGCCGCGTCCTGAGATGAACGCAATCCTTCTCCCATTCGGCGAGCAAGCGGGATACCCATCACCTGCCGGGTGGTCGGTGAGTTGGACGACATTGTTTCCGTTTACGTCCATGGAGTAGATGTCCCAATCGCCATCGCGGTTCGATGAGAAAACGATCCTCGACTCAAATATCTGCGCTGTGCCATCCGAAGCAACCATTAACGCCAATAGCGGTAGAAACAAGGATCTTCTCGAAAATTGGCTGAGTTTGTTCATCGGTCATATTCTCCTTTTTTCAAAGAAACTTTTAAACCTATGCGTGGCGCCCTCTGCGCTGGCGAGGTTTTCTATGACCCGCCCCGTCGCATTGCCCCCACATTATCAGGATTCGTAGTTCAAAAGGCAATCGCGCTAACTATCGGACGTTCGAGGCGCGCTTCTTAAGCCTACCCCAGATTGTGGCTGACTTGGAAGTAGGGGACACTGCTAGCCCTACCGGACTAAAGTCAGGCTGGTAATCAATCCCATCATGAACATCGCTAAGTCGCTTAAGATATTTTCCCTCTGCGGTTATCAAGTGAATCGTTGCGACGCCGCCGAAAAAAATGAAAAAATTTTTAGAGACCACATATGCAATTGCCCCTCCATCGGGAGACCACATGGGGTGCGAATGATGCTCTTGATTGTGCGTAAGCCTCACCCGACTTTTACCATCCACTCCCACCACATGGATGTGCTTGAATCCTTCGTGCGGGGTATGGTATGCAATCCGATGTCCGTCGGGAGAAAACGATGGGCTGTGTCCACCGAATAAATCCCGCGTCACCTTTTTAAGCCCCTGTCCGTCAGCGTCTATCACGTAAATTTCGTTGCCTCCGTCTCTCCAAGATACGAATGCAATCTGTCCCCCGTTCGGAGACCATGATGGTTCCATTGCGTGGTCTTCAAACCTCACACGATTATTTCCATCCACATCCATCACGTCAATATGAGGTACCGCATCCATGACGGTGAATGCAATCTTACTCCCATCGGGAGACCAGTCCGGATACCGCTTCTTACGCGGTCCATCTGTTAGTCTAATCGGATTCTTGCCATCGGCGTCCATGACGTAGATCTGATGTACGCCGCCTTTTCGGCTGGAAACGAACGCAATCTTCGTTCCGTCGGGGGACCAATCCGGATCCAAGTCGTCCACTGGATGGTTTGACAGGTTTTCCCGGTTTCCTCCATCGGCATCCATCACGTAGATTTCAAGGTTGCGATCTCTCGTGGATGTAAAAACAATCCGTGACTTCTGCGCGGCGAGTCCTCCTATTAACCACAGTTCCCCACTTAGCAGCATCACGGTTAACCCGATACACGACACAAGCGTACGCCTGAATCGCATTTTTTCCTCCTTAGCTGTAGGTAAAATGAACGGTAAAGCAAACCGGTCTTGAGCGGGCGCCCAGGTACTGTTTGCCCCGGTCCCAACCATTAAGTGACGCTCTCGACACCGCGGAAGTTTTCAATGGCCCGCCCTGTCTTCTAGCCTCATTGACATTATCGCGGGTTGCCGGTGCGTTTGAGTTCTCCCCAAGATGTCGGCAACTTTCCCTTTGGGTTGACTACCAATGGCTCGGGCAGCCAAGAAGGGGAGACGTTATCAATGCCGGGAGGAGTATTCGTGAGTTTGACCGGGTTACTCCCGTTGGTGTCCATCAAATAAATGTGAGAATCACCCTTACGGTGTGACACATAGGCGATTTTTGCCCCATCCGGCGAATAGGAAGGCGTCCTGTTGTCGCCCTCTTCCGTAAGCTTCTCTAAGTTTTTCCCTTCAGCGGTTATCACGTAAATGTGATAATCCTTGAAGTTGGGTTGCGAGTGAAAAGCAATCTTGCGTCCATCGGGCGACCAAGTGGGAAACTTACTAGTCCTTAGTTGGGTATCGCCAGTGAGATTGCGCCTACCCTCTCCGTCTGCATTCATCACGAAAATGTGCTGGGGATCATTCATGCCACCGGTACGGTAGGAGGAAAACGCAATCTTGCGTCCATCTGCCGACCAACTCGGTAGAACATCGTGCCACTTGTGTTTTGTCAAATTTATCAGATTATTTCCATCGGCGTCCATGGCGAAGATTTCCTGGTTGCCAATGGCCCAACGGAAAGATGAAAAGGCAATTCTCCCGCCATCCGGGGACCAACTAGGGCGGCTTTCAAAAAAATTGTCACGGGTAAGTCTGATTACGTTATTGCCATTGCCGTCCATCACATACAAGTCAGGTGTAAGATTACGTTCCGAACTGAACGCAATCCTTCTCCCATCCGGCGAGCAAGCGGGGGCCCTGTCAGCTGCCGGGTGGTCGGTGAGTTGGACCACATTATCTCCGTTCGCGTCCATGGAGTAAATGTCCCAGTCGCCATCGCGGTTTGATACAAAGGCGATTCTCGATTCAAATCCCTGCGCTGTGCTGTCCGAAGCAACCATTAATGCCAATAGTAGTAGCAATAGGGATCTTCTCAAATACGGGCTGATGTTGTTCATTGGTCAATTTCTCCTTTTTTCAAAGAAACTCTTAAGCCTATGCGTGACACCCGTGGCGCTGGCTAGCTTTATACTTCACACTGCTGAAAATTGCGTGTTTTTAAGCGTCTGGCGGTAGGCGCTGTTGGAAACCGCGAGGATTTCTATCGATCAAGCGAATGAACAATGAGTGCGATAGAAAATCCTACTCGCTATCCACTCGTTTGATCCTACAAAAGACGCAATTTCTGACAGCGCGCAGTATACAATGACCTGCCCCGCCGCATTGTCCCATTATCAGGATTCGTAGTTCAAAAGGCAATCGCGCAAACTATCGGACTTTCGAGGCGCGCTTCTTAAGCCTGCCCCAAATTGTGGTTTTGTTGGTAGAGGGGTATACTGCAAATACTACCGGGCTAAAGTCGGGCTGGTGATCAATCCATTCATGAACTGTGCTGAGTTGCTTAATATATTTTCCGTCTGCGGTCATCAAGTGAATCTTTGCGCCGAGGAGACCATCATCATTAGAGCTCGCATAAGCAATCGTCCCTCCATCGGGAGACCATGCGGGGTCCCGATGATTCTCTTCATTGTGCGTAAGCCTCACCCGATTTTTTCCATCCGTCCCCACCACATAGATGTGAGAGAATCCCGCCTCCTCGCCCCAGTATGCAATCCGACGTCCGTCGGGAGAAAACGATGGGTTCCATTTACCCACTAAATCGTGCGTCACCCTTTCAAGCCCCTGTCCGTCAGCGCCTATCACGTAAATTTCGCTGCCCATATCTCTCCCCGATACGAATGCAATCTGTGCCCCATCCGGCGACCATGATGGCCCCGAAGCGTTCTGTTCAAGCGCCACACGATTTTCTCCATCCGCATCCATCACTTCGATATGACCTATCCCAGCCCAGACGGTGAACGCAATCTTTTGACTATCGGGAGACCAGTCAGGTTGCATCTTCTTCCGCGGTCCATCTGTGAGTCTAGTCTGGTTCTTTCCATCGGAATCCATGACGTAGATCTGATCCGCGTCGTCGTTTCTGTCGGAAACGAATGCAATCTTCGTCCCGTCAGGAGACCAATCCGGCTCCTCGTCGTGCACTGGATGGTTTGACAAGTTTACTCGGTTTCCTCCATCGGCGTCCATTACATAGATTTCAAAGTTGTCGAATCCCAAGTGTGTAAAAGCAATGCGTGACTTCTGCGCGGCGAGTCCTCCCATTAGCCACAGTTCGGCGCTTAACAGCATCACGGTTAACCCGATAAACGACATAATTGTGTACCCGAATCGCATTTTTTTCCCTCCTTAATGTGTAGGCAAAATGAATCGTAAAGTAACCGGTTTTGAGTGGGCGCCCAGGTACTGTTTTGACGCGCCCCCAACCATTATGTGGCGCTCTTGGCGCCGAGTTTATTGACATCATCACGGGTTGCGTTTGATCTCTCCCCAAGATATCGGCAACTTTCCGTTTGGATTCACTGCCAATGTGCCGCGCGGCCAGGAAGGATTTACGTTACCAATACCGGGAGGAGTTTTCGTGAGTTTGACAGCGTTATTCCCGTTGGCGTCCATCAAAAAAATATTAGAGTCTCCTCTGCGCCCTGACACATAGGCGATTTTTGTCCCATCCGGCGAATAGACTGGTGATCTGCTGCTACCTGGCCCGTCCGTAAGCTGCTCCAACTCTTTCCCGTCAGCGGCGATCACGAAAATGTCCCTGCGCGAGTCAGCGGGGACGAAGTGGCGCAACGAATTGAAAGCAATCTTGCGTCCATCTGGCGTCCAACTAGGATTGGAATTGAACCTTAGTTGGGTATCGGCAGTGAGATTGTACCTTTCCGTTCCATCCGCATTCATCACGAAAATATGATGGGGAGTATTGAAGCCGCCATCTCGGAAGGAGACAAACGCCATCTTGCTTCCATCTGGCGACCAACTCGGCCTAACATCGTGCCACTTGTGGTTTGTCAAGTTTATCAGGTCATTTTCATCTGGGTCCATCTCGTAGATTTCCGTGTTGTCAACGGCATTACGAAAAGATGAAAAGGCAATCCTCGTGCCATCCGGCGTCCAACTAGGGTAGGCTTCAACAAAATCGTCATGGGTAAGTCTTACCACGTTACTACCATCGCTGTCCATTACATATAGGTCACGTGTGACGCCGCGCTCTGATGCGAACACAATCCTTCTTCCGTCCGGCGAGCCGGCGGGATGCTCATCGGCTTTCGGGTGATTGGTGAGTTGGGCAAGGTTATCTCCGTTCGCGTCCATGGAGTAAATGTCCCAATTGCCATCGCGGTTTGATGCAAAGACGATTCTCTGTTCAATTCCCTGCGCTGTGCTGTCCGATGCAACCATTAATGCCAATAGTAGTAGAAACAAGGATCTTCTCGAAAATTGGCTGAGTTTGTTCATCGGTCATATTCTCCTTTTTCGGGTTCTTCATTGCTAGGTTCTGTTGACATTTCATCACAACGCGACAATCAAGAGGGCTACACAGACGCACAATCCTTCGTAGGGGTTGGGTTCCCCAACCCATTCGTTACGTTTCCCGATACATGGGGCGAGGGAACCTCGCCCCTACGATTGGACACACTTCACGTAAATCTCAACAGAACCTAGAGTATTCCATAAATCTTGGCAATGACTTGTGAGACTCAATACTCCTTCCCAAAAACTTTGCCAAGTCTTTCTTCTTCGCATCGGAGCGTGTCGATTCCATTGACATCATCGCGGGTTGCCGGTGCGTTTGAGTTCTCCCCAAGATGTCGGCAATCTTCCGTTTGGGCTGACTGCAAACGCACCCGTCGCAAACAACCAGGAAGGAGATATGTTATCAACACCGGGAGGAGTTTTCGTGAGTTTGACCGCGTTCATCCCGTTGGTTTCCATCAGATAAATATTGTAATCTCCGTCACGCGTTGACGCAAAGGCGATTCTTGTCCCATCCGGCGAATAGGCTGGAAACCTGTTGCTGCCCTCTTCCGTAAGCTGCTCCAAATTTTCCCCTTCGGCCGTAATCGCGTAAATGTGATAACGCGAGCCATCGCGGAAGAAGCGCTGCGAGTGAAAAGCGACCTTGCGTCCATCCGGCGACCAAGTCGGACAGGTACTCCTCGTTAGGATGGTGTCGCGCGTGAGATTGCGCCTTCCCGTTCCATCGGCATTCATCACGAAAATATGAAAGGGATCATTGAAGCCACCGGTACGGTAGGAGGCAAACGCAATTTTTCTTCCATCTGGCGACCAACTTGGCCTAACGTCGTGAAACTTGTGCTTTGCCAGCCTTGTCACATTACTTCCATCAGGGTCCATCGCGTAGATTTCCACGTTGCCAACGTGAAAACGGAAAGACGCAAAGGCAATCCTCGTGCCATCAGGCGACCAACTGGGGCGGTCTTCACCAAAATTGTCACGAGTCAGTCGGATCACGTTATCCCCATCGCTATCCATCACATACAGGTCGGGAGTGAGGTCACGTTCTGATCTGAACGCAATCCTTTTCCCATCCGGCGAGCAAGCGGGGGCTTGCTCGGAGGCCGGGTGGTCGGTGAGTTGGACGAGATTGTCCCCGTCTACGTCCATGGAGTAGATGTCCCAGTTGCCAAACCAGTTGCCATCGTAGTTTGATGCAAAGACGATTCTCTGTTCGGAGCTGTGCACTGTGCCGTATGACGCAAACATCAACGCCAATAACAATAGAAACGGGTATCTTCTCAAAAATGGGCAGATCTTGTTCATCGGTCAAATTCTCCTTTTTGGAGTTGTTCACTTCCGGACTCTCTTTACATTCTCGCACCTACTTGTCAGACTCGGTAAATATTCGGACATAGAGAAATGCCCTTCGTAGCGGGATCTGAGACAAATCGGGAGGGTATACTTCACGCTGCTGAAAATTGCGTGTTTCCAAGCGTCTGGCGGTGGGTGCGGTTGGAAACCGCGAGGATTTCTATCGCACTCGCTTGATCTTACCGGGAACGCATGTCGCGACCTGGAGATCGCGGGGATCTCTATCGATCAAGCGAATGAATAATGAGTGCGATAGAAAATCCTACTCGCTATCCACTCGTTTGATCCTACAAAAGACGCAATTTCTGACAGCGCGGAGGGTAAATGGATCTCGCTGGCATTCGGCTCAAGCCCTGTAGACAGTATATCATCTCGAAAGTCGACTGTCAAGCAACCGTGTCTGTCAGACAAGGCAATCGCATCTGATGCCATCCAAATCTGCAATCGTCAAGTTCTTATTGGTGTAGTCCGCTTATTCCAATCAAGCGACTGAATAAGGAGCGCGTTAAAGTCAGTTTACCCCTTCCGTTGACATGAGCCAGAGTCACGCTTCATGAAAATCGAAATCCCCGTCTTTGAAATCGACCTCAATCCCGCTTCTCTCGCCGAAATTGCCTTCAAGCATTTGAATCGCAAGCGGATTTAATATGTCGCGCTGAATTGTGCGACGCAGCGGCCGCGTACCGTAAACCTCGTCATAGCCGCGCCTTGCAAGCTCCTCTTTTGCCGCCTCCGTCATGGACAGCCTAATCTCCTTCTCCGCAAGCCGAGCGCCGAGCAGGTCGAGTTCAAGCGTCACGATCCGTTTAATCTCCGTTAAGCCCAATCGATTGAAAATGACAAGATCGTCGATTCGGTTCAGAAATTCGGGACGGAAGTGTTGCCGCAATGCCTCCAGCACGCGCGAGCGGAGTTGATCGGGCGCCAAATTGCTGTCGAGAATCCACTGGCTTCCGATGTTCGAGGTCATGACCACCACCGTGTTTTTGAAGTCAACGGTGCGTCCCTGACCGTCTGTTAGCCGACCATCGTCAAGCATCTGCAACAGGACATTGAACACCTCCGGATGCGCCTTTTCAATTTCGTCGAACAAGACGACGCAATACGGGTGGCGCCGCACGGCTTCAGTCAGTTGTCCGCCTTCGTCGTAGCCGACATAACCCGGCGGCGCGCCGATAAGCCTGGACACGGTGTGCTTCTCCATATACTCGCTCATGTCAATTCGCGCCATGGCGTTCTGGTCATCGAACAGGAATTCGGCGAGCGACTTTGCGACATGGGTTTTGCCAACTCCCGTTGGTCCCATGAAAACGAAAGAACCGAGAGGCTTGTCGGGGTCTTGCAACCCGACGCGCGACCGGCGAATGGCGTTGGAGATGGCTTCAAGCGCTTCATCTTGTCCTATAACATGTTCTTTGAGACGTTCCTCCATCTGAAGCAGTTTTTTGACCTCGCCCTCCATCAACCGATAGACAGGAATGCCCGTCCATTTGGAAACGATCTCGGCGATATCCTCCTGATCAACCCTCTCCCTCAGCATGTCGGAGTTCTGTACCTCCTCCTTCGTTGCGGCGAGGCGCGCTTCAAGCTCATACAGTTCGCCGTATCGAATTTGCGACGCCTTGGCGAGGTCGCCCGCGCGTTGCGCTTGTTCCTCCTCAATCTTCAACGCTTCAATCCGCTCCATCATGTCGCGAAGGCGCTGGATGCCGTCTTTCTCGTTTTGCCAGTTCGCTTTGAGACGGTCACCCTTTTCCTTCAATTCGGCGCGTTCTTCCAACAGTTTTGCCAAGCGTTCCCGAGAGGCGGCATCCTCCTCCTTGCCAAGCGCTTGCCTTTCAATCTCCAATTGCGTGATTCGGCGATCGACTTCATCAATCTCCTCCGGCACGCTGTCAATTTCGATGCGCAAACGCGAAGCCGCTTCATCAATCAGGTCAACGGCTTTATCGGGCAGAAATCGATCGGAAATGTAACGCTTCGAAAGCACAGCCGCGGCAACAATGGCGTTGTCTTGCACCTGAATGCCGTGATGCGTCTCGTAGCGTTCTTTGAGACCGCGCAGAATCGCGATTGTGTCTTCAACCGACGGCTCCTCGACCGTCACAGGCTGAAAACGCCGTTCCAATGCCGCGTCCCTTTCGACATGCTTGCGGTATTCTTCAAGCGTGGTTGCCCCGATGCAACGCAACTCGCCGCGCGCCAACGCCGGCTTCAGCATATTGGAGGCATCCACCGAACCCTCCGCCGACCCGGCGCCGACAATTGTATGGAGTTCATCGATAAACAGAACGACCTGCCCCGCTGATTGCTCGATGTCCTTGAGCACCGCCTTCAGCCGATCCTCAAACTCGCCGCGATACTTCGACCCGGCGATCATCGCGCCGAGATCGAGACCGATGAGCTGTTTGTTCTTCAGACTCTCCGGCACATCGCCATCGACTATGCGCTGCGCCAGCCCTTCGACAATGGCGGTTTTGCCGACGCCCGGTTCGCCAATCAACACGGGGTTGTTCTTACGCCGACGGGACAACACCTGCATGACGCGACGAATCTCGTCATCCCGCCCTATAACGGGATCCAGCTTGCCGGACATTGCTTCTTGAGTCAAGTCTCGCCCGAATCTTGTCAACGCTTGGTATTTATCTTCGGGATTCTGATCCGCGACGCGCTGCCCGCCGCGAATATCGACCAACGCCTTGAGAATCTTGTCTTTCGCAACGCCGTGTCTTTTCAAGAGTTGTCCAACCGAAGAGCGCTTGTCATCGGCGCAGCCGATTAGCAGATGTTCCGCGCTGACATACTCATCCTTCAGATTGGTCGCCTCTTTCCAAGACCCGTCAAACACCGCTGCCAGCGCCGGCGAAACGCGCAATTCCGAGTTGTTTCCTTGAACCCGAGGCCCCTTGCGAATCGCCTCATCAACATCGGATCTGATGGCTTGAACATCGGCGCCCACTTTTTGGAGAATCGGCGTTACAACCCCTTCCGGCTGGTCGATTAGAGCGATCAGCAAATGCTCGACATTGATATCCGGACTTCCCGCTTGGATCGCAAGATCTTGGGCGGCTTGCAGGGTTTCTTGTGATTTTATCGTCAATCGGTCAAATCTCATCGTAGTTTTCCTCTCTTTCACAGATTGAATGTTTCGCGCAATTGGGAGAAACCGAGTTTTTTGTCCCGATTTGCCTATCCTATCAAGAATAGACGGGTGATTTGGATCACACGCGTGTTTCTGCGTTGACAAAAACTCGGTTTCTTTGCGGCTGTCAATTTGGGAGAAACCGAGTTTTTGGCTCTGATTTGCCTATCTTATCAAGAAGTGATAGGCGATTTGGGTCACCCGCGAGTTTGTACGTAGATAAAAACTCGGTTTCTTCTCGTCTTCCATCTCTAGTGCAGAATCAATGCCAACGTTTTCAAGGGGAAAAAGGCGTGTTTTCGGCGATTTAGATAATCGGCAACGTGCCAGATTGACAGGGAATCATTTATCGGGCGGGAAGCGTGCCGATTTGGCGTGTTCGCCGGGGATTGCGGGTCGTGATCAGGAGATCGCTCATACGGGGTCGTGATTGGGAGATCACTCCTGCCGCTCTTTCACGACAATCAGTTGATTCGGTGTCACCCCGGTCAGGCGGTCAACAGCGCCGCTGGGCCAAGCGACCTCAATAGTGTCAATTTGAGTGTCATCCCCAACTCCGAAGATGGCGGAAAGCTCATTCTGAGAACAGTAACTGCAACCACTCTTGATGTTTCGCGTCTGTGTGCCGGAGGCGGCGCGAATCGTAATCTTCGCGCCGATGCCGTCTCGATTGCTTTTTGTCCCGTTAAGCTTCAGCTTAATCCAGTTATTGTTGTTGCCTCCATCATTGCGATAGAGATGCGCCGGCCCATTGGAGGTGGTAACGAGCAGATCCCAGTCGCCATCGTTGTCAATATCTCCGTAGGCGGCGCCTCGTCCAACAATCGGATTTGATAGATCGGAGCCAACGCGCGTCACAACGTCCGTAAACGTTCCCTTCCCCAGATTGCGGAATAGATGGGGGGACTGCGCATAAGTGACTTCGCTCTGAACGGCATTTATCTCATTCTCGACATGCCCGTTCGCGGCAAAAATGTCAAGTCTGCCATCAAGATCGAAGTCCAAAAAGAAACAACCGAACGTGAGTGTCAGCAAGCTCGGGCTCCCGATACGGGCAACGGGAGCGTCGTCAATGAAAAAGTCCCCTTCGTGGTGATAGAGGTTTATCATCTCGTTAGAGAAATTGCCGATGACGAGACTCTCTCTGCCGCTTCCATCGTAATCCCCGGCGTCAATGCCCATGGCGCCGGTTGCGACACCGTTTTCGCTGTAGGCGATGCCGGCAATCATCCCCATTTCAATGAAAGTGCCGTCTCCGTTGTTTCGATAAAGTTTGTTGGGTTGGGTATCGTTTGCCTCGAATATGTCGGGGAAACCATCGCCATCGAAATCGAAGATACAGACCCCCAGCGACTTGCTCTCCGAGTCCTCGATTCTAGCGATTCGCGTCACATCCGCGAATGTCCCGTCACCCCGATTCTTGAAGAGTCGACTGGATTGTCCTTTATACGATTCCGGCGTACAGTAGGATTTGTTCGTGCCATCCAGCGTACAGAAAATATCCGTCTCGATTGTCCATTCAACGTAATTGGCGACGTACAAATCCAAGTTCCCATCCCGATTGTAATCGAACCAAGCGCAACTTGTCCCAAACCCGGGATTGTTGATTCCTGACTCTGCCGTTACATCCCTGAATGTGCCGTCTCCCTGATTCTGAAACAGGCGATCCGCGTCAAGGCAACTGATATAGAAATCCGCGTCACCATCGTTGTCATAGTCGGCTACCGCAACGCCCATCCCGTATAAAGGCGCGTCGAGTCCCGCCTTCTTTGTCACATCTACGAATTCTCCGTTTCCGTTGTTGCGGTAGAGGGACATGGTTTGGGACTTGCCGGTGGGGTGTCCTTCCCAGTCTTTACCGTTAACCAAGAGAAGGTCCTGCCAGTTGTCGTTATCGTAGTCGATGAAGGCGCAACCCGTTCCCATCGTTTCCGGCAGGTATTTCTCCCCGAAAGCGCCGCTGTTGTGGATGAAATTGATGCCGGCTTCATCCGTAATGTCAACAAATCGGGGGAGCTGATTCGCGGCATCCGAAGATGGCGAATCGAGGGGAAGCATAACATTGAAAATCCAAGCGAATGTCCAGAAAATCTTTAATTGGGCTCTCATTCTTACCTCTAATGCGTGCGGCTCTTTCCGTAAATCAGACGCTTTCTGAATTGCGATATCACTTGGTCGCGCGCCAGTCTCCGCGTCCACGGCAGAACCAGTACAAATCCGGCGATGTCAGTCAACAGACCGGGCGTGATGAGAAGCGCTCCTCCGACCAACAACAAAAGCGCTTCGATGAGGTGATTGTGCGGCAACTCCCCATTATTCAGCGACTCGGTGAGATTCCTGTATACCTGCAACCCTTGATTCTTGGCAAGCGAGGCGCCGATGATGCCGGTCAGCACGACAATTCCTACGGTATGCCACGTGCCAAAACGTCTTCCCAACTCAATGAGGATTGCCATTTCGACGAGAGGCGTGAGGATGAAAAACAGCAACAACCTGAAAAACATCTGCTTTCCTACTCCAAGAACTTTTTGAGGACAGGATAGGTTTCGCGAGGGCGTTCAACAAAGGGGCAATGCAGCGTCATCGGCGTTTCATGGAATACACTCCCGAGCGCATCGGCAAGTTGTCGAGAGGCATGACGGGAGCAATAGGGATCGAATTGTCCGCGCATGATGAATGTGGCCGGTGCGTCCTGCCGAGCCCCGACATCTAAAGATGTCGATCGCTGGGACACATCCTCCCGCAGGAAGTGGAAGTCATCGAGAAGATTGCAGTTGCATGTCTGTTGCAGGAGCGCCGCCGCCGAGCTCGCGTCCGCGTTGGCATCCGGCAAAATTATGCGGTTGTCTCTTGAAAAATCGGGCGCCTCGCGAGCGCCCAACCCACCGCGCGCCGGCGTAGGTTTGCCGCCTGCCGCTCTAATCGTTTGGAAAATTTTCAAGCACGCGAAAACAAAGCGCGTCCGATTGGCTAAAGGCTTTAGATACGACACACCCTTGACAGGGGGGCCGCACGCGATAATTCGTTGCGCGGCGGGGCGCGGCAGTTTGAGGAGCGACAGCGACAATATCCCGCCCATGGAGTGTCCAATGATACCGTGCAGCGCTTTTCCTTCAGAGATATGCCCCGACAAGCCTGCCACGACCTTCGAGTACATCTTCAGCGTCGTATGATGCAATGGAATCGGCGGCGTGTGACCGAAACCGGGCAGATCCAATGCCCACACTTCGTACTCGGATTCCAAATACGGGGCGAAATGCAACCACCTCCGGCTTGAATCCATCCAGCCGTGCACGAGAAGCGCTTTTCTTCTGCCGCCGCCCCATCTTCTTACAAAGACAGGTATCTTGCCGATTGGCGGCGCTTCAACGTCAATGTGAAACGTTTCCATCAGAATAGCCTCCACTTTAAATTCATACTAGCCTATTACGACAAAATCTGTTATACTGAACACGTGGGGATGGTTTACGCATGACGCGCTGCAATTATAACACTGCACGCGGTACATGCTCAAGTCAATTCTAACGATTGTGCAGGGGAATCGCGCATGATTCTGACTCATGGAAGATTGGAAGGATCAACGCCATCATCAAAAAGTGTCGGGATCGGGAGATCCCTCCTACGGGGGCAGGATTGTTGTAGTTGCCCGATTCATCGGGCGTATTGGGAGGGCGTGACATTTTGATTTTGAACCCTTACGACAATCATTTCGGTGGGTAAACCAAATCTCAATTCTATCGTCAAATATGACTATAATTCATGTGCCGAATGAACCATCGTGCTAGAGGAATCTGATGAAGCTGGTAGAAGGAATCTCGGTAGGATTTGCCGCCATCCGCATAAACAAGATGCGTTCGCTATTAACCATGTTCGGCATCATTATCGGCGTGGCGTCCGTTCTCGCCATGATCGCCATCGGTGATGGCGCAAAACTCGTCGTCCTGCAGGACGCCGAAAAACTGGGCGGCCTCAATCAGTTCACGCTGTACCGCAGCTCCCATATACGAAAGGGTGAACGATGGGTGCCAAACCGAAGCAGTGAATACTTCGAATATGAGGACGTGTTGGCAATTGAAGCCGAATGCCCCTCCGTAAAATTGGTTGTTCCCAGAATACCCCAGTGGCGCGGCGTGCTGGTGCAAGCCGCCGATGGCACGGAAACGCGTGCCGGATACAACGGCGTCAACGAGTCATTTCCCGCGTCAATGAAATGGGAGGTGCAAAAGGGGCGTTTCGTCACCACCGAAGATATCAACAACCGTACCAAGGTGTGCGTGCTGGGAGCGGATGTCGCCGCCGAGTTGTTCGGCAACCGAGATCCTATCGGTGAGGAAATCAAGATTGGGCGCGGCGGCGGTTACCGCCGTTGGGGCAGACAGAAGCAGGACCGAAGCACCGAGCGCTTCACCGTTGTTGGCACGATGGAGACGCGCGGCAGAAGTCTGCGCTTCGGCTGGAACTTCGACAACATTATTTTCTTGCCACTCACAACCGTCCAACAACGGTTTACGGGGAACGACCGAGTTGTGATGCTTTCTGTCCACGTGGAAAGCGCAGACCTGATTGACAAAGCAACCGAAGAGGTAAAATCTGTCATTAGGAAAAGACATCACGATCAAGACAATTTCTTCAACGTCTGGGTGTTGAAGGAGGGAATGGAACAACTCGAAAAAATTAGCAAGGTGATTAAAATCGCGCTTGGCACCATTGCCGGATTTTCCTTGCTGGTCGGAGGCATCGGCATCATGAACATCATGTTGGTGTCGGTCACGGAGCGCACCCGAGAAATCGGGCTTCGAAAAGCCATCGGCGCCAAACCGTTGGACATCCTCTTTCAGTTCTTGGTTGAAGCCGTCTTGATGTGCGGCGCGGGCGGTCTGATCGGCCTCGGCTTGGGCATCCTCGCCGGTAAAGGCATGGCGCACGTCGCCGTTAGCATCGTAAAAATCGTTCCGGAGTGGCCCGCCGTAATTTCGACGGAGTGGATGATAATTTCGGTGGCGTTTTCAGCGGCGATCGGCATCTTCTTCGGACTGTATCCCGCCATCCGAGCGTCGGAGTTGTCGCCTGTGGAGGCATTGAGGACAGAATAGCCGTGTAGTAATGCGTAATGCGTGAAAAACATGAATCGTATACAGAAAGCGTGCATGAAACCATCAAACGAATGGCTAACGAATGCGATAGAAGATCCGGATAGAGATTCCCGATGCGGAGTTTTACTTGATAATGCTTTAAGAGCTTGTATGAAAAGTAGGTGGTAAAACAGGCTCTAATTACGCATTACGTATCACGCATTACCAGATAGCGCAATTCACTGCACGTCTCGTAATCTCAAGTTTATTGATCGCCGACACAAAACGGATTAACGTAGGACGATTAACATGAACATCATTCAATGTATTTCCGTAGGCATTTCGAGCCTTCGCCGGCACGCGATGCGCACATCGCTGACCATTTTGGGCATCGTCGTCGGCGTGGGCGCGGTCGTGAGCATGGTGTCCGTCGGCGACGGCTCACGAGCCATGGTTCTCAGAGAGATTGAGCGCACCGGCGGCATCAACATGATCGAAATCTACCGAGACGATTGGGACAAACAGTCCGGCACATTGACTCGCGCCGCCGGTCGGACGGTGCGAAGCAAGCGTTGGAAACGCAACCGCGCGGAGCGCTTGGAAACCTCCGACGCCTACGCCATTCTTGAACAAGCGAAAGGCGCGGCGCACGTTATCGCCGAAGATGACATGGGCGGATGGAACATCAATTATCAAGGCATTAGCAAGGAATCGCGCATCGTCGCGTCAACAGCCGGTTACGATCACTCGCACAACTGGTACCCGCAGATAGGACGTTTCTTCTCGGAACATGAGGTGGACGCCGCCAGCAATGTCGCCGTAATCGGCTCCCGGATCTACGAGGACATTTTCAAGAACGCCGATCCGATCGGCGAAGAGATCAAAGCGACGCGCACCAGTTCCTGGGGACCGCGCTACGATGTGCGCCTCACCGTGATCGGGGTCATGGAGGAAAAGGGCGACGCCATGGACACCCAAGGATGGGACAACCGTTTCATCATCCCCATAACAACACTCCAACAGAGATTCAAAGGCAGAAAGGATATCGAGCGCATCCGCGTTGAAGCCGACGATGTGGCTGAAGTCGAGTCCGTCAAAGAGGAATCCAAACGCATATTGGGAAGAATTCACAACAACTCCGGTGACGAGTATCAATACTGGACAGCGACCAAGGAACTGGAGACCGCTGAAAAAATCGGGAGAACCATGAAAGTGTTGATGGGAGGCATCGCCGGCATCGCGCTTGTCGTAGCGGGTATCGGCGTGATGAATATCATGCTCGTGTCCGTCACCGAGCGTACGAAGGAGATTGGTTTGCGCAAAGCGCTCGGCGCCAAGCGACGCGACATTTTATTGCAGTTTCTCATAGAAGCCGGAACGCTAACACTCTTCGGCGGAATCCTCGGCGCGTTACTTGGCGTGTTCATGGGACAGGGCACCGCCGCGCTGATTGAGAAATACGTGTGGCCCGGAAGCAATTGGCCCTCAATCATCTCGGTAAGCACAATCATTCTCGCCATGGCGGTCTCTATAGGCGTAGGCATTTTCTTCGGATTGTATCCCGCGAATAAAGCGGCAAAGATGACTCCGGTTGAAGCGCTAAGGTCTGAATAGTTATACTTCATGCCGTTGTTTTCACGTATTTTACGAAACAGGAGAATCACCGATGGCAACCTACATAGACATAGAACGGGCCCGAATCCACTCTGCCCCCACAGACACGGGCATATTTTACCCTGAAGAGGATGGAATACCGATGGCGGCAAGCGATCTTCACAGAGGAATCCTCACGCGGACTATCGACACCCTGACCGAGCATTTTCTCGCCGATGCGTCGGCGTACGTCTCCGGCGACATACTGATGTATTATGTGGAAGGTGTACCCGCAAAATCCGTCTCCCCGGATGTGCTCGTCACCTTCGGGATAGAGAGTAAACCCCGCCACACGTATAAGGTGTGGGAGGCGGGAAAGGTTCCCGAATTCGTCATGGAGTTCAGCAGCGTAAACACGTATCACAACGACATGGGCGCCAAAAAGGAGCTTTACGCCTCCCTCGGCATTCGCGACTACTTCCTTTACGATGCGGAAGCCAAGTTTTTGCCTTCGCAGCTCATGGGGTTTACGCTGGTCGACAGAACTTATGCGGCAATATCTGCGGGTGAGAGCGGCGGCGTGCAATCTGCGGCGCTAAATTTAGAGTTTCACGCACTCGATGACGGTTTGGGGATTTACAATCCCGTTACGGGCAAGTGGTTACATTCGCGAGCGGAACGCACCGATATTGCTGAAGCACGCACCGAAATTGCTGAAGCACGTGCCGAAACCGCTGAGGAACGCGCCGAAACTGCTGAAGAACGCGCCGAAACCGCTGAGGAACGCGCCGAAACTGCCGAAGAACGCGCCGAACGAGAAGCCGCCGGACGACGGGAAGAGGCCGCCGGACGACAGGAAGAAGCCGCCGGACGAAAGAGGGCGGAAGCGGAAAACGCGCTACTCCGAGAGGAGATCGCGCGCCTGCGAATTCGTCGCTGAAACGTATGGAACTTATACCATCCTCTAGCGCCAAAATAGGTGTGCAAAATAGTGTTGACATTTTTCGATCGCAGATTTATACTCCATGCTGTTAGAAACTGCGTCTTTTTGTAGGAGCGATCTCTAGGTCGCGACGTGCGTTCACGGGAGGTGCGGTTGGAAACCCAGCGGATCTCTATCGCACTCATTATTCATTCGCTTGTCCTACGGACTAGATGCTTGAAAACACGCCATTCTCGGCAGCGCAAAGTATAATATACTCTACTGCTGGAACAACCGCTTACGAAAGATGTTTGACACGCTCTCAAATTACGGTTTTATTTACGCACGCTCCACACCGTAGCGGGAGCTCTGAAGCGTCATTTGCAGGTATTGTACGAATCAGGAGAATCACCGATGACAACCTACACGGAACAGCCCCGAATCCCCGCCGGCCCCGCAGACGAGGTCTATTACCCCGATTCGGACGGGAAACCGATGGCGGCGGGCGATCTGCACAGGGAGATCCTCACGCGGACACTGGATTCCCTTCAAACGCATTACAAGAAAGATCCGACAGTCTATGTCTCCGGCGACATACTGATGTATTACGTGGAAGGGTTTCCGGAAAAGGTTGTCGCGCCGGATGTGCTTGTCAGTTTCGGGATAGGGATGAAACCCCGTCACACGTATAAGGTCTGGGAGGAGGGAAAGGTTCCCGAATTCGCGATGGAACTTAGCAGCGAGGAGACCTATCAGGATGACTTGAGCGACAAGATGGAGCTCTACGCCTCCCTCGGCATTCGGGATTACTTCCTATATGACGCGGATGATCTGTATTTGCCCTCGCAACTCATGGGGTTCACGTTGGTTGACGGAGCCTATGCGGCGATTCCCGCAGGCGAGAGTTGCGAACTGCATTCCCCGGCGCTAAATTTAGATTTCCACACCCGCGATGAAGGCTTCGGAATGTGGGATCCTGTTGCGGGTAAGTGGCTTCAAACACGATTTGAGGCGGCGCTTGAACGCACCGAGCGAGCCGCCGCACGACGACAGAAAGCGGAAGCGGAAACCGCGCAAATCCGAGAGGAAACCGCGCAAATCCGAAAGGAGACCGTACGAATCCGAGAGGAAACCGCACGCATCCGAGAGGAAACCGCGCAAATCCGAAAGGATACCGCGCAACGTCGAAAGGAAGCCGCACGACTCCGGGAGGAGATCGCGCGCTTGGAAGCGCAACGCTAATTGTCGTTGGTCGCGCTTTTTTTTCGTCGATCATGCTTTTTTTCGTTGGTCATGCTTTTTTTGTGGGTCGGGCTTCCAGCCCGACACGCCAGACGCGTAATCGCCCGAATACATGCGAATGACTATAACCGCCAAACCAAGACAATCACCCAAGCGCCCCGCAGGCGCCAGCCATTGGGAAAACAAACGACCTAATCGACAATCAAGAAAAGGATTATCCAAAACGTGAATAAAAAAATTATCGCTGTCATCGTTATTGTATTCATCGCCGCTCTCGTCGGAATACTCAGATTGCGGGGCGTGAACGTTCAATTCGGCGTGAACATAGTGCCTAAAGCGTCCTCTGGCGAGGATGGCAAACCCGCCGAGAAGAAGGTCGAAGTTGTCAAGCGCGGCGACTTCCAAATGCGCATTAGCGCCACCGGCAACCTTGAACCGCTGATCGACGTTGAAGTCAAGTCGAATGTCGAAGGCGAAGTCGTGCGACTCTATGTCACCGAAGGGCAACACGTAGAGAAGGATCAGGTGTTGTTGGAGATTGATCCCGAACAGATCGAAGAGGGAAAAAAACAAGCCGCCGCCAATGTCAAAGCCGCTGAAGCGCAACTTGCGCAAGCCGATCTCAGCATAGAATTGAAGATCGAGGAACTCAACAGTAGATTGAGGCAGGCGAAAGACAGCGTCGAAATTGCCAAAGCCAACTTGACTACAACGAAAGCGGCCTCCGGCACGCAACTTACACAAGCTGACACACAAATTCAGACGACAAAGAACAACTTGGCGCAAGATAACATCGCGTTGGAACAAGCGAAGATTGCCCTTACACAAGCGGAGCTCAGGCTCGCCGAGCTTAAGGTCGAGCGGGACTCGGCGAAAGTTGCGTTGGACACCGCAGAGGCGGAATTGAAGCGGAGCCGGGAACTGTTCGAGAAGAAACTCATCGCCAAGAAATCGCTGGAAGAGGTAGAAACAAGACATGCGACAGCGCTCTCCCAAAACAACAGCGCCGTGAAACGATTCGAGTCTCAACAACAGACCGTCAATTCTCAGAAAAAAACTATTGACGCAAGACACAAAGCCATCGAAACCCGCGAAGTTACGCTGGAGTTCCAGGAATTAAATCGCGAAAAGCTGGACGAAATGCGGAAAGCGGAGGAGACGGGGGCGCAGCTTCAGTTGCAAATTGCCCGGACGCGCCTTACAGAGATTCAGGAATCAATCAAGGCGGAGGAGGAGGTTACACAACAAACGAAAGTCGGCGCGGAAGCCAACCTGCTGCGAAATAGAAGCAATTTGAAAAACCAGCAAGAACGACTCGAGTGGACCACGATAAAAGCGCCCATGGCGGGCGCCGTAACCTTGCTGGAGATAGAGGAGGGTGAAATCGTCACGTCGGGTCGGTCCGCATTCTCGCAAAGCCCGCCGCTCATGACAATTGCGGACCTTTCAAAGATGGTCGTCAAGACCTACATCAACGAGGTCGATATGGAACGCCTTCGTCTGGACCAAGAAGCCGAAATCAAGGTTGACGCCTATACGAAAAAAAGATACAAGGGGCGCGTCGCGGAGATTTCCCCGAGCGGCGAGGAACGTGACAATATCATCACATTCGAGGTCATGGTTGAAGTCATCGGTTCTCCAGCCGAATTGATGCCCGGAATGAGCGCCGATGTGGATATCATCACCTACAAGGAAGAGAATGTCCTGCTTCTGCCGATCGATGCCATTGAGGACAAAACATCCGTTACCGCCACCGCGCAAGTGGACGACACCTCCCTCTTCAAAGCGAATCAGCCAATCCAAATCATGACGCCAACCGAAAAAACCTTCAAAGGACAAGTGAAGTCGATTGGCGATTCCGAGTTAATCATCGGTCTTGAAAGTTCGCAGCGCGGGTTGCGCCCCGGCGACATCACCCTGGCGCTTCTCGTTAAAGGGAAACGGATAGCGGACGGCGTAACGGCAACGATTGACATCGTCAAAGAAAAACTGGTCATTTTGGACGACGAAGAAACCGATGAAAAGCGCAAAACTCCACAAAACGAGCGGAAAATCCCGGTTGAAACAGGAATGCAAAACGAAACGGAAGTGATCATCAAGAGCGGTCTCTTTGAAGGCGACCGCGTGATCCTGCCGCAGAAAAAGAAATCTTCCGAAGCCCGCTGGCGGCGCGGCTAATTTTTCAACAGTAGTAGGCACACTCCGTGTGCCGTGAACCATTCTCCGCGCTGTCAGAAATTGCGTCCATTGTCGGGATCTCCCGACAATGGGATGAACCTACCGATCCCGACTATCAAACGAATGAATTATGAGCAGAATTTGCTATTCACTAGCTTGAATGCCAAATTCTTTTACGCATTGCGTATTACTTTACAATCATGAACAAAAAATTCATCGTCCCCGCTTATCGGACAACAATCTTCCTTTGCATGTTCTGCGCGGCAACCATGCTCTCGCACGGGCAGTTAACGGGACTTGACGCGCTCAAGGCGCCGAGCCAACCGAAAGACATTGTTCACGCCGAAGGCCTCCTATCGGTAGACAAAGTGCAACCCGGCAGTTCTTTCCAAATTGCCATTGTGATGACATTCGATGAAGGGTGGCACGCGAACGCGAATCCCGCCAAAGAAGGTCTCATCCCCACGCAAGTCGCACTGCCGCAACTCCCCAATCTGGAATTTGGCGAGGTCGTATACCCTAAAGGCGATGTGCTTGAAATCGCTTCGATCGGAAAAGCCCCCGTATATCACGATAGAGCTGTCATCGGGATACAGGCGACACTGGGGGCGGGCGCGCCGACTCGAAACGTAGAGCTGCCGTTCAAGTTGACCTACCAAGCGTGCCGCGATGAGCAGTGTCTGTTGCCGAAAACTGTCGACGTAAATATCCCCATGCAAATCGTCGGTACCGATCAGGCGGTGCAGCTTATCAATGAGGAAATATTCGCTAATCTACAACTCGATATGCCGCAAGCAACATTAGCCGCCACCAGCGAGACCGGGAAGTTTCTTCGTGCATTGTCAAGAGGCTATTTCTGGGCGTTTCTTCTCGTTTTTGTCGGAGGGATTGGCACCAGCCTCACCCCCTGTGTCTATCCGCTGATTCCGATCACGGTAAGCGTATTCGGCGCCAGTCGGGACGTAAGCCGATCCAAGTCGTTTTTTCTGTCCGTAACCTACGTATTGGGGATTGCCGTAATGTACTCAATCTTGGGGGTCGCCGTGGCATCCACCGGCGCGGTGTTCGGTCAGATAATGGCTAACCCGATCGTAGTCGGGTTCGTTAGCGTCATCCTCATCGCGCTCGGTCTGTCGCTCATAGGGATTTTTGAACTGAAGCTGCCCTACGCCGTGCAGAACAGATTGAACACGGTTGGGGGAACAGGTTTCGGCGGCGCCTTCGCCATGGGTACGGTCGCCGGCATCATCGCCGCCCCCTGCACCGGTCCGGCGCTCGGCGCGGTACTCTCTTTTGTCGCTTCAACCGGCAACACATTCCTGGGATTCTGGCTCATGCTGACCTACGCCATCGGCATGGGGTTGCTCTTTATCCTAATCGGCACATTCTCGGGCTTGATTTCATCACTGCCGCGCTCCGGCGGCTGGATGTATGTGTTGGAGAATATCTTTGGGGTCGTTATCATGTCCATGGCGCTATACTTTTTGAAGGCGGTCGTGAAGCCCCTGGGCGCCGTTCTCGATAACTCCGCGCCGGTTTTCATTGTCGGAGGGGTTTTGATTCTGCTTGGCGTTGTTCTCGGTAAATTTACCCGGCGGTTTCGGGACCTGCCGCGCGCCGCGCAACTGCGCAAATCGATAGGCATCCTTGCCGCCGTGCTTGGTCTATACGTAATCGTCGGCGCTTTTACCACGGTAGGAGATTCTCTGGACTGGATGAAAGATGAGGCAAGAGGCTTGGAAGAAGCGCGCGCTTCCAACAAACCCGCTGTCATCGATTTCTACGCCACCTGGTGCGGCGCTTGTGTCGAACTCGATAAATTCACCTTCTCCGACGCGGAAGTCCAATCAAGATTGGAGGACTATGTCAAGATTAAACTGGATTTCAGCCGAAGTTCTGACGAGAATGAGCAACTCAAGAAGAAATACGGCATCGTCGGCTTGCCGGTGGTGTTATTCCTCGATCCGGACGGAAAACCGCTGAAACGCCTCGAAAAATTCATTGGCGCAAAGGAGTTCCTCAAAATCATAGACGAAATCGAACAAAACTAATCCCGACATCCCGACCATCAAGCGAACGAACAATAAGCAGGAATTGCTATTCACTCGTTTGAATGTCAAATGTTTTTACGCATTACGTTTTACGCATTACTTTACATCCTTATCCTATTCTATAATCCGGGACATCTTGCATTAGTCCGTTAATAAAAGCCCATGCCCAAAAACCGCCGAACCCCATCCCGAAATTGGTTCCCCTACCTTGAAGCGCTGATAATCATACTGTTCATCGCGCTCATGATTGCGCTTATCCGCAATGAGGGAGCGCAATCCGAGCCCCTCCCCGTATCGCGGGCGCGGAAATTCATCGATCAAGCCGATCAGAATTTTGCGGAGCAGGATCTCGGGCGGGCGGCGCTCGCCTATTGGGAAGCCATTCGAATCATCGAATCGGCGGCACGGGATGGCAACGCGCCAACCGATGAGCTGGACAACGATCTGCTTCACGCAAATTTGCGAGTCGCCGAAATCTACCAACACAGCAGTTGGATCAAAGATGCGCGGAATCGCTTGGAACGCGCCGCGAGAATTCAGCCGCACCACGTGGACGTGCGCCTGCTGCGCGGAAAACTTGCGCGCGACGACGCGGACACTATGACGGCTGCCAACGAACTTCTCGCCGTGATCGAGAAAGATTCGTCCCATGCCGAAGCGCACTATATGCTAGGCGTGTTATATCAACAAAACAAGCAATTTGAGGACGCCATCGCGCACTACAAGACCGCCATTCAGAGCGACGCCGTACTGGTGGCGCTGCCGTTTGAATCGCAACCGATCGGACTGCAAGCACGCCTCCAGTTGGCGAGAACCTATCGACGGATGCTCCAAGATTATCGGTTTATCGACCGAGAAATGTCGGAACAGGAAGTCGTCAAGATCGGTGAGATAGAGGACGCCGTGCTGGCGGTTCTGGAGCAGGCGGTTGAGATAAGCCCGGACTTTAGCGAGGCAAAAGATGAACTCGTCAACCACCTCGTATCGCGCGCCGCCATCGTCGCGCGAGAAGGGGACACCCGCCCCTACGACGAAGCCCTCAAGCTCTACGAACGTGTCGCCAAACTCGATCCGACCAGAGACGATATATGGAAGCGAATTGGGGAAATCTACGCACATTTCATGGACGACAAAGAGGCCGCCCTCAAAGCCTACAAAGCCGCCTACCAACTAAAGCCCGACCTGGAAACCCTCGCCATAATCGAGACCCTCGAAGCCGACCTGACAAACAACGACGACCAGTAGGAGGGATCTCCCGATTTCGACCCTCCCAATCCCGGCTACCCCTTCCCTCAATCCATAAGAATCTCACGTCAAAGATTGAAATTCCCCTATGAAGTGTGGTATAATTGTCTTTGATTCAGCGAATCAACCATAGAATCAAGCGAAATTGCTCTAGCGTTCCTTTGCCAATTCCCCTAGACGTGACTGAATAGCGCCGATATCAGAGGAGACAATGCCTACAGATTCGGAAATTCTTAGTTTTTTTGACAGCCCGATCCAACACTTCCCCGACCGCAGCGCCCGATGGCTGCTTCAAGACAACGAGAACGTCCGAGCGCTGGTGAACCTCGTATTCCCCGAGTCGGCGCCACACATGGATTTTAGCAGAATGGTACGGACGGCCGGCAGTTTTATTCTCGATAACCTCCGAAATCAGGAAGCCGACATCGTGATTGAAGTCCCGTTTCACAATCAGTCGGCAAGTGACAACCTGATAATCTATATTCTTATCGAACACCAATCCACTGTCGATTCGACAATGCCGTTCCGATTACTGCTATACATGACCCAAATTTGGGATTCTCAAAGACGGGAGTGGGAATCAAACAATGTTCCCAGAAGCGAGTGGCGTTTTCGTACGATTATCCCGATTGTGTTTTATACCGGAGACCGCCCGTGGAACGCTTCGCTGTCCCTTGGCGAGATGATGGGAACGCCTGCCGAATTGTCCAAGTTTGTCCCGAAATTCGAAATATTGTATCTTGGCGTGATGCAGACACCTGACGCCGAGTTAACCAAAACCAATCATCCACTCGGATGGTTGCTAACCGTCTTAAAGAAGGCGGATGCGCCCAAGGAAACGTTGCGCAAGGCGATAATTGAAGCGATTTCAAGCCTGAACGCGCTTGATGACGAACTCGCACGGCAGCGGCGGCAAGCGATAGAATACTTTCTGTTGCTAATCTTCCATCGTCGTCCGGTCGAAGAGCAGGACGAATTGAGCGCGGTCGTTAGCCAGCATATTGAACAGTCGACTGACAAAGAGGAGGTAGAATCCGTGGCACAGACAATGGCTCAACTAGTTTTTGAACGCGGGCGAGAAGAAGGCGACGCGCAAGGCTTTGAACGCGGGCGTGAAGATGGCGCGGCGCAAGCGAAACAAGAAGCACTTCTTAAACTGCTTCAATCACGGTTCAACGCCGTGCCCGACACGATTAACGAACGAATAACCGTGATACGCGACATCTCCCGACTTGGTTCGCTATTTGATAAAGCGCTTAACGCGGAAACGCTTGAGGAGATTGACTCGGAATTCCACGAGCGTGAATAAGCAAGCCAATAGGCGTCATGCGCGAGAGAGAATCGTATTTTGGCGAACGGATCTGGAGTCCGTATGTTTGCGCTTCCCGGTCCATTCGCCAACTTTCAAACGGTGAGGAAACAGAACCTGTGGCACAGACAATGGCTCAACTAGTTTTTGAACGCGGCGACGCGCAAGGCTTTGAACGCGGCGACGCTCAAGGTTTTCAACGCGGCGCGGTGCAAGCGAAACAAGAAGCCCTTCTTAAACTGCTTCAATCACGGTTCAACGCCGTGCCCGACACGATTAACGAACGAATAACCGTGATACGCGACATCTTCCGACTTGGTTCGCTATTTGATAAAGCGCTTAACGCGGAAACGCTTGAGGAGATTGACTCGGAATTCCACGAGCGTGAATAACCGAGCAAATAGGCGTCATGCGCGAGAGAGAATCGTATTTTGGCGAACGGATCTGGAGTCCGCATGCCTGCGCTTCCCGGTCCATTCGCCAACTTTCAGGGGGTGAGGAAACGGCACCTATGGCACAGACAATGGCTCAACTAGTTTTTGAACGCGGGCGCGAAGAAGGCGACGCTCAAGGATTCGAACGCGGCGACGCTCAAGGTTTTCAACGCGGCGCGGCGCAAGCGAAACAAGAAGCCCTTCTTAAACTGCTTCAATCACGGTTCAACGCCGTTCCCGACACGATTAACGAGCGAATAACCGTGATACGCGACGTCTCCCGACTTGGTTCGCTATTTGATAAAGCGCTGAACGCGGAAACGCTTGAGGAAATTGACTCGGAAATCCACGACCGTGAATAGGCGGGATGCGGTTGAAAACGGTCTCTCGTCAAACGGCATAGAGTTTGTCTAAAGATCCGTTTCCAACCGTACCGATTCCGCGCTTCCGGCATCCTCGCGCGCGAAATTATACCCTCCATAGGTGCGGTTTCCAACCGCACCCAACCCATACCCCGGCATCCGCCCTCCAAGAAACATCACCGGTAGTCGCGCTTTCCAACCGCACCCAATCCATACCCCGGCATCCACCCGCTCCCATTCGCGAATACGGTTGTCGTTCAAACATTGGACAACCGCGTTCAAAGGTTGAACACCGACAATTCCCGTTGATGAACACAGACGGAAAAACCCGCCTAAATAAGCGCCTTCCAGCCTTCTACCTGTTTGGCACATAAATTGCTTCAGAGAAGTCCGATTTCAAAACTTGCACCATCCAAACAAACTATGGAAGGAGAACATCCGATGAGAATCACAAGAATACGAGATTTATCTTTATTAATAGGTATCGGAGTGTTTTTCATTTTGCCCATCCTCGCTCAGGCGCAAACCGACGAGGAGACGGACGCTCCGATTCAATTTGAGGAAATCACGGTCATTACCCGCGTTGAGAAGGATACTTTTCAAACGCCGAATGCCATTTCCGTCATTGACCGCTCGCAGATTGAGCGCGCCAACGCCGACATCACGCCGCGCATCCTTAGGGAAACGGTTGGCGTTTGGGCGCAACAGACCACGGCCGGGCAAGGCTCGCCGCTGCTCCGCGGCCTCACCGGCTATCAAGCCTTTCTCGCCATTGATGGGGTCCGACTCAACAACTCCACCTTCCGCTCCGGTCCCAATCAATACTTGGCAACGATTAGTCCGGACAGCCTTGATCGAATCGAAGTGCTGCGCGGCCCCGGTTCAATGCTGTACGGCAGCGGCGCCATGGGCGGCGTCATCAGCATGTTCACCAAAGATCCCATTCTTGACGACGCTTCCGAACAGTGGAGTTTCCAATCCCGCGCCTTTGGGCGGTTCTCGTCCGGCGCGTCGGAGCGGCTCGGACGCCTTGAACTGATGGGCGGCAAAAAGCGAATGGGATTCTCGGTCGGGGCGTCCGCTCGATGGATCGGCGACATTAACCCGGGCAGCGGATACGATCTGCACTACAAGAATCGCAAATTCGAGTTCGTCAGCGACCAACCGGAGGGAGTGCAACTCTCCGATGGGCCTCCCGAGGAAGTCCCTGATCGGTGGCTGATCGACTCCCAGGGGCCGCTTGACTGGAACGCCTACGACGCCGACGCCAAATTCGCCTACGAACTGAACGACACCAGCCGAGTCAACCTCGCCTATCAATTCTGGCGACAGCCTCAAACGCCGCGTTACGACAAGATCGCGCCGCGCGATTACGACGAGTTTTTCTTTGAACCGCAAAACCGAGACCTATTCTATGCAACCTACACTTCTAATCCAACCCTATCGACAATTGACCAACTTCAACTCACGGCTTCGTTCCATCGCCAGAAAGAGGGGCGCAACGAGCTTTTACGCGATGCAACCGAACGGCGCCAGCGGTACGACACCGTCAGCACATTGGGGCTCAGCGCACAAGCCACCAGTTCCTCGCTGCCGAGTCAGCGGGTTGTCGCCGGCGGCGAATTTTACTTCGACACCATCGCAAGTCAAACCATCAAAACCGACATCAATACGGGCGCCGAAAAGGTGGACGACACCAAGGGACGGTTTATCGACGGCTCCCGATTCTGGGATGCGAATCTCTACCTTCAGGACGAGATTGGGTTGCATGAACGCCTTGAGTTAACGCTTGGCGGTCGCTATACGCTGTACAATACGAACGCCGACCTCTCGGTGCGTTCCGATCAATTCAGTGAATTCAACGAGTCCGGTAGCGCCTTGACCGGTAGCGCCGGCATCGTTGCAAGCGTCAATGACCACTTGAACGTCGTCGGCAATTTCGCGACATCGTTTCGCGCGCCATCGCTCAACGACACGACCGCCGTGGAAGTAACTAACGAAGGCATCGACTCTCCCTCTCCCGATCTTGCGTCCGAGACGGGATGGACGGTTGAGGGCGGGCTTAAAGCGCGCTACCCGCAATTCACCGGCTCACTCACGCTATTCCACGGGCGTATCAACGATCTGGTCACCCGCGTTTTGGCTGAAGATGCCTACGCCGGTGAACCGCTCCCCGATCTGATTCAAGAACTTCAGCGGAACAATCCGGGCGTTGATGTTTTCGTCTTTGACAACGTTGACGAAGTGCAAATCCAAGGCGTGGAATTGGCTGGGACGGTTCCGATTCGCGACGATTTCTCCGTTTACGGCAACGCCATGTTCACTCGCGGCAAAGTATTGCTCATCAACGGCGCCGCGCCCGATCCCGGCAAACCGTGGGAAGAACGCGTTCGTCGCGAACCCCCGCTAAACGGCATATTGGGCGTCCGTTGGCATCCCCCCGCCGAGCGGTATTGGGGCGGGTTCTTCGTACGCGGCGCCACCGAGCAGAGACGACTGAATCGCAGCGACATTCGCGACCCGCGCATACCGGGCACGACGCGCGACACCGGCGAGGTTGAATTCGACTCGGATGGCAGTGCCATTGGCGAAGGATCGCCGGGCTGGTTCACGCTTAACCTGCGCGGTGGAATGCAAGTGACCGAGTATAGCCGTGTTACCCTCGCCCTTGAGAATCTGCTCAATAAGCGGTATCGCGAGCACGGCAGCGGCATAAACGCGCCGGGTTTCAATGTGATCGTTAGCCTCAATAACCTATTCTAATCATAACAGGACTTACGCAGCGGTCGGAGCTCATACTAATTCGTAATCCAAACGTTACAGGAACCGACAATTTGTAGTTGCTCAATTCATTGAGCACCTCCGATTGATTGTAACATTTAGGTTTTGAATTCGTATCAGATTGCGGCTTTTACCCAATCCAAGGAGGAACAAATTGAAATCGGTATCGAACCGACTTGAGACTCGCAGACATACAAGGTTGCCCCTTTTTATGGTCGCTTTACTCTTAATCGCTCTGTTATCTTCAAGCGTGAGAGCGCGGGACACCAGTTCTGGAAACAATCGGGTTTATGAACTTGATACGATTCTTGTGACCGCGGAACGCGCCGAACATCCGCTGTCCGCTTCTACAAATGCCGCGTCTATGTTGACTGCCGCGGATATACAAAGATATCCGATATCGAATATCTCCGATGCACTGGCACTGATTCCCGGGATCGTCTTTTCTAACCGTGACGGACTTGGTCAGGATCCGATTGCAACCGTACGCGGTTTCTATGGCGGCGGCGAGGCGGAATATCTCCAAGTCATGGTAGACGGAAAACCGCTTAACAACATTGAGACAGGCTTGGTGAACTGGAATTCCGTTCCGATTTCGAGCGTTGAATCAATTGAAGTGGTCCGGGGTAGCGCATCCTCGCTATACGGGGATGCGGCGCTCGGCGGAATCGTCAATATTTTGACAAAAAATGAAAAGGTTAGTCAAACCCAATTCGCGAACCGTATCGGGACGTTCAATACCTTGAACGCGCAATTACGAAGCCGCGGTAAATTCAAAACACGCGGTTACTCCCTTTTTGCATCGGAGGAGCGAAATGACGGGTTTCGAGACCATGCCGAGCGCAGAATCGAAAATATCGGCGGGACGCTATCGCTTCTTCAAAAGCCGAGCGGATCGTTGTCTATATCAACGGCGCATAACCGGGTACGGTCTGATACGCCGGGAGCGCTGTCAGGGCCCGAATTGGATGATTCCCGCACCCAATCCTCGCCGTACTATAAGTTTGATGGCACGGATGAGCGGAAGCATCGGGCATCGTTGGATGGCGGCTTCAGACTAAATAAAGGTACGTATCTGTCGGGCTCTATTCTGGGCGAGCTTCGTTACGCCGATATCACCAGAACACTCTTGTTGAGTCCGGAATTCGCAGATACAAAAAATCGGGAGCTTTCCACTTCACGGTTGGGAAGTTCCGTTCAATTGACGGTGGACACCTTACCAACGCCCTTCGATAGCAAGCTGATTGTCGGCGCCGATGCGTCACTGAATTTCCTGACTTCAGAGTACTACCCGATTTTTCTGGGAAGCGGATCTGACTACCAAGCAAAGTCGGCCGCGGATCGCGGCGAATTGGATGCAAGTGGAGACGGCGAACGCCGCGCAGCTGCGGCGTTCTTGCAATATCAGTTCTTGCCAATCCGTGCGCTCCGCATTGTCCTCGGCGGGCGATTTGACGCGTTTCAAGATGCGTACGAACCGACAAAACCCGGTCAGGGCGATCGCACAACGACCACTTATACCGAATTTAGTCCGAAGGCGGGCATGAATTATCGCTATGTCAATACAAACAAGCGACGCGGCAATCTGTATGCCAACGTTTCGCGCGCATTCAAAGCGCCCACGCTTGACCAACTGTTTGACCAACGTTCTATTCCCACTCAATTCCCGCCTTTCAAGATCTCCCTTTCAAACAACGACCTGAAACCGCAGTTTGGGACAAATCTGGAGATTGGCGCGTATCATCGGGAACGGATTCTTCAAAACGCGCTGACCGGAGAGGTTTCTATCGCGGCATACTCTATGAATCTGAAGAATGAATTCGGCTTCAGCCTTCAAGAGTTCAGGTATGTGAACATCGGGGAGAGCCGCCATCGGGGAATTGAGACGGGGCTCAAACTTTACATAAAATCCGGCGCGAATATCTTTCTCAACTACACACACCAATCCGCCACTTCGCGACGCGGTGAACACAAGGGAAACCAATTGGAAAGAATCCCTCGAAACTCGATAATCGGTGGGGTTAGCGCCGTTCACTCTTACGGAGTTGGAGGTAGTCTGATTGTAAAATCGGTCAACGGTATTTATCTGGATGACGCGAACACAATCAATCTTCCCGGTTATACCACAATTGACGCTAAAATCTCATATCGGTTTGGGTGGATTACCGCGGCTGTCGAGTTAATGAACCTCCTTGACAAATCGTACAGCACAACCGGATTTCCGGACAACACCGGGAGCGGATTGGTGTATTTTTATCCAGCCGCGGGACGTTACCTCCGTTTCAATCTCAACCTTGAAATATGAAAATCCTCGATTATATACTCCGCGCTGCCAGAAATTGCGTCTTTTGTAGGATCAAGCGAGTGGATAGCGAGTGCGATAGAAATCCTCGCGGTTTCCAACCGCACCTACCGCCAGACGCTTGAAAATACGCAATTTTCAGCAGCGTGAAGTATACAAGAACCGGCAGTTTGTAGTTGCCCGATTCATCGGGCGTTTGTAGTCGCTCAATTCATTGAGTGCCTCCGATTGACTGTAACATTTGGATTTTGAATTCGTATGACAACCACATGGAGACATATTGAGCGATGAAGTCTTCAAAAAGACCTCTGCGGAAAGTCATGCGCCTGTCTTTGATTGGGGATTTGCCTGCTATTACATTGCTCGGCATTCTCTGTATCCCTTGCACTGCTTTTTCAATCGAACCTATCGGCACAGTCGGGCAGCCGTATCCGGAGCAACACGCCTTCCTTTCCGACAAAGCCCTCCTGCGTGCTGTCCTGACTCACATTCAGATTGTGCATCCGCGTACCGGGAAGGTCATTCACGAATTCGGCAAACGGGCAGCTAGCAGCAATGTGGTGTTTAGTCCGACCGCGACGCACGTTGCGATTCTGAACTATTCTACGGATTCAAAGACGACCACCGTACATGTATGGGATGTGAATGCCCGCCGGCAGGTGTCCGAGTGGGAGATTGTGGCGTGGCTGGGTGTGTCGGCATTCAGCCCGGCGCAGCCGCTGTTCGCCGCCTCTTTTAACGATGAGATTCATCTATGGAATTGGCAAACCGGCGAGTCTGTCGGCAAGATGTCAAGTGAACGCGGTCCGGGGGTACGATTCAACCGCAGAGATCACGCCATGGTTTTTAGCCCGGACGGCCGCTATCTCATCGTTGCCTCGGAGCGTCCGGATATTGAGCTGTGGAATGTCGAGACGCGACGTTTGGAAACCCATTTTGAAAGCGATGCCCGTAACTCGGTTGAGGACGTCGTCATTAGTCCGGATGGAACCCGCATTGCCTCGTTTCACTACGACGCAGAGTTCGTTTACGTTTGGGATGTGGAAACGCGACACCTGTTATGGAAAAAACGCGGCGGTGTTGGAAGAATTTCAGGGGTGGCATTCAGTCCGGACAGTCAACGCCTGTATGTTGCGAATGAGACAGGTGTTTTACACGCGCGAGGTTCCCTAGCCGGACCGGATGATCCGTACTGGGAAGGATGGGACGACAAGGTACGCGTCCGTGATGTCGAATCGGGAGAACTGGTCGATACGTTCGGCGCCGAATTTTATAGATTGAGCGCGATAAAACTGTCCCCGGACGAGAAAACGGCAATCCTGCACTATAACGATGCCATCGTACAATGGGATATTGATGCAAAGCAAGCTTTAAATGTGTGGACTGATTTTCCGAGCGGGATTGTTGATCTGAGCCCCGACGGTCAGACTGCGATCTCCGTATCTCGATACTTCATAAAGAGTTGGGATCTTGCTTCACGGAAAATGCGGTTACTCATCTCCGCCGATGGCGGACTGTTTCGCGAATTTGCAATCTCTCCCGATGGAAAACGTCTAGCTATTGGCAAAGATCCTTGGATTAAGGTTTACAATCTTCGCACCGGGGAGGTTGAGACTCAATTTCCCTATCACCACGGGCATTCTGACATTGCCTTCAGTTCATCCGGAAAGTGGTTGGCGGCACAGGGAGACCGGGGCGGTATCCGTATCTTCGATACCGAAAATCCGGAAAAAATTCCGACAGATGTGCCCGATGGCGACGATCGTTGGACGTGGAAGCGTGGAATCACATTCAGTGAGAATGACCGATATTTGGCAGCTGTTGACAGCGATGATCAAGCGGTGTTGTGGATACGCGAGGAGGACACTTTCGTCTTTCAGTATGCGTGGCAAGTGCAAGACCTCTCGCCAATTTCCAATCCAAGTTTCGTCTTTGGGGTGGATGGTTCGGCTTTCCTGGCGGTCCCCGGGCGGGAACGCCTCCAAATCTGGCAACTCATGTCACACGGTACAGAGTTGGCGGCAACGCTGGATGTCGAGTCCCCGGCGCACTTCAGACCGGATGGCCGCTATCTTTATGTCAATCGGAATAAGCGCCTCCAAATCTGGGACTGGCAAGCGAAAACGCCAATCGAGCATCTGTCCATTCCGGAATATTTTGCCATCAGTCGGAACGGGACGGTTCTGCTTTCTTATAATGACAACTCGTGGCGAATCGAGGTTTGGGATGGAAGGGCGCTGCTCCCTATTGAATCACTCGGCAAACATATCGTCGCATGGGGTCAAGTGAAGCGGAACCGACTCCTGCAGAATTATCCCAACCCCTTCACGCCAGAAACGTGGATTCCGTTCCAGCTTGCGAACGAAAGCGACGTCACGATTCGCATCCATTCCGTCACAGGTCAGGTCGTTCGCGTTCTATCATTGGGGAAAATGGCGGTAGGCGACTACTCCTCCCAATCGCGAGCGATATATTGGGATGGGCATAATGAGACGGGGGAGTTGGCGGGGAGTGGTATCTATCTCTACACGATTAACGCCGGCAACTTTTCGGCGACGCGCAAAATGCTAATACGGAAATGAACTGTTGCGGATGAAAGAGATAAGCAAGTTTCAATATATATTCCGCGCTGTCAGAAATTGCGTCTTTCGTAGGATCAAACGAGTGGATAGCGAGTAGGATTTTCTATCGCACTCATTGTTCATTCGCTTGATCGATAGAGATCCCGCGATCTCCTGATCGCGACATGCGTTCCCCGTAGGTGCGGTTTCCAACCGCACCTACCGCCAGATGCTTGAAAACTCGTAATTTTCAGCAGCGTGAAGTAAATATCTGTCCTGATCTCGGCAGAAACCCTCCGGTAGTTTGGAAAATCAGAATTGTGTCAAGAGCATAAACATGGGCGCCATTGCAATCAATCTGGACGCATACGGCAAACGCGCCTTAATTTAGCAAGTTTCATTCTCACAGTTAACCCCGAAGATTCAGAAAATCTTCCCCTTCATTGAACCTTTTTCTCCCTTACGACACTTAAGCGCGTAGGAGGACGCAGTGTCAAGAGATATTGGGAATTATCTTACTCAGATTACCCAATCCGTCGATTACTGGTGCCGTATTCACTACAGGCACGGTCAGCGCGAAGACCGTATGGATATCACAAGCGAAGTGGCGCTCATCGCTCACGAAAACCGGCACAAGGTCATCGAAAGATCCGAGACGGAGTTCCTCGCGTGGTTACATGAGATTGCAAGAAATGTCATCAGGAATTGGTCGCGCCGCGAAAGGACGATCTGGAGTGAGTCCCTCGGCAGCATTGACGACGATCCATTGAATGACAATCTCCCGTCAAATTCCCAAGCGCCCGAATCGGACGTTCTTGCGCAAGAAAGGCTGGAGGCGATTCGCGAAGCAATTCGAGATCTTCCTTTGATTCATCAACAGGTGGTATGGCTGTTCTACATAGAGGATCTCCCGGAGAAGGAGATTGCCAAACGTCTGGGCATCCGAAAAGGCACCGTAAAAAGCCGTCTTTACCATGCAAGGAAACAATTGGCGGCACTGTTGGAATCCTATTTCGTTGTGGGTTAGTCCATACATATTATGCTCTACGCATCAGTTCCAAAAAGGAGGTCGGAGCACGATGACGTGTAACCAAATACAAGAAAAGTTGCTACGCATGATTGGTAAGGAATTGCCTCCAGAGATTCGGAGGCATCTCAAGGAATGCGAGGAGTGTGAACGGAAAAACCGAATCTTTCAGGGAACAGAAGAGACACTAAGAGATCTCGGCGAATCCGTCCGGTCTGGCGTTATCTCCATGTCACCGCCGCCGTTTCCGTCCATCCGGCGACGCTCGTTCTGGAGCGGCATTCTCGGTCATCTGAAAACCCCCGTGCCGATCTGGGCGCCGTCCGCGGTTAGTCTCGCAATTCTGTTGTCGGGTGCAGTGGTTTATCTCGCCCCTTTAAACTCGCCAATAGAATGGGGCGCGCGAAAGGGAGGTCAACATACGGGACACATCAAGCCGCCACTGTCTGCCGAAGGCATGTTAGAATTTCTGATTGTGCCCGATTTATCAGACACGGCGCAACTCTCGGCTTCCATAGAAGCGGTAGAGTCGTTTCTGAAAACGCATCCCGGCGACATCGCGATGCACGTCAAAATCGTGCAACTCTATCAAGCCCGACTCCGACTAGGTTTTTTAACTACGAACAAGCGCGAAGTCGTGGAGAAAAAACTGGAACTTAAGCGGGAGTCTCTCTTAAAGATGATGAACGGTTTCGCAAAGGGAGTGAACGATGCCCCAAATTAGCCTGAAGTCGACGATCCAATTGTTCTTCCAGATTAGTAGTCTCCTGCTAATCATGTCAATGCCCGTTCGTGCGGAGCAGTACGCCATCCTCATCGGCGTTTGGGATTATGAAAATCCAAACCTGCGGCTTGACGCTCCGCCAAACGATTTAAGGCTAATGCAAGAAGTACTCGCGGCGCACGGTGTTTCCGAAGATCGAACCCACGTTCTGGCCAATCCGAAGAAGTTTCAGATTCAGCGTAAGTTTCGGGAACTGAGCCGATACTTGAAGCCTTCCGATAGCCTACTTTTCTATTTCAGTGGGCATGGGACTCAGATAATTGACAAACTCGGAACATTTCCGGGGGATGAAGCGAAGGGACGTTACCCGGATAGAAACGACGAAGCCCTGCTGCCCGTGGACGCGAATCTGGTGTCGCCCGAGACCTACCTGCTGGATGACGAACTGAACGTGCTTCTCCAAGAGCTTCCAACGCGGGAAATCGCGTGCATCATCGACACCTGTTATTCGGGTGACATACTCCGAGAGATTCGTTTGGGACGCCCCAAAGGCACACCCGTTACGGATGCGCCATCAACGGATTTGCGTCAAACTCCAATTGTAAGCCACACCGAAGACATATTGGACGAATCCGCCGATTTTGCGTTGCTCCTCGCCGCCTCCGCCTACAACCAGGTGGTGCACGAAATTCGCATTCCGATTCGCAAGACCTATCTTCCCGTTAGCGCAATGACCTACTCGATTTTTCGGGGGATGGTTACCCGTTCGCAGGGCTTGATTGGGACGCCGCTGCCGGGTGAGTTAACCTACCGGCAACTGGCTCAACAGGTACACAGCGACCATGAACAATGGAACCTGGCGTGGCGCCCTGTCTTGACGGGCCCCGAGAATCGCTTTGACGAAACTTTCATTCCCAATGACTCTTCGCCGCAACTGAACGAGAATGTGGTTCTCTCGTCAATAAGTGGAGAGACTATGGCAGTTAGCCGGCGCGAATTGGTCTTCGCCGGTGGCGGCAACGTCCAACTAGGCGCCTCAAGCGGAGGCGATAGGCGGCAATCGGCTATCGTAATCGGTGTGGACGCGTACCCGCCTCCGGTACAGTCGCTCAGGTTTGCCGCTGACGACGCGAAAGCCATCGCCAGCGTGTTCCGAGAGGCGGGCGCCGCCGTGACATTGATGACTCCGGACAGTCTGATTCAACCGACGAAGGCGAACATTCTCGGTCAACTTCAACGGCACGCCGAGGTTGAGACGATTGGTCTATTGACCGTCTATCTCTCGGGACACGGCGAAGATATTGATGGCACGAGTTACTTCCTGCCGATGGATGTGTCGGAGCCCCTGGTTGACAGCGGGCTGAGTCTCGAGAATCTGTTTGCCATCCTTAACAGCGCAAAAGCGGAGCACCGATTCCTCATCGTCGATGCGTGTCGCGTAACGCCCAAAAATCAATTTGTGTCGGCGTTGTCACGCTACAGCGAAGAGAGCAATATCGTTTTCACCGCGTGTGATAGCAACCAGTGGGCGCCCGAAGTCCCGCAACTGAAACACGGGTTATTCACCTATTTCCTGCTTCAGGGGCTGCGTGAACCGGGCGCCGCGGGTGAGGATGGCACGGTTACGGTGCTGGGGTTATTGGATTACGTAACGCGCGGCATCGAGGATTGGTATTCTCACTTGTCCGAAGAGCCCGGTTTCCCGCAGCAGATTACTCCCCGCGTATTTTATAACGGCAGGTATATCTCGTTGTTGAACAACCAGGGGATTGACCCGACCGTGCTGAACAACCAAAACCTCATCTCCAAAGTTGTCAACCTCGTCCGGCCATCGCAACCTATCCATGCTGTCGTAGTGTCACCGCTGGCGAAGAAGAGCGGCGAGTTGCATCTGCCTATGACAATCTCTTTTCTACCGTGGATAAGTACCGTTGGATTGCTTGACCTCAAATACAATGTTACGACGAATCGTTCCTTCAACATCATTGCCGGTTATCATGCCAAACTCAATGGCATTGAATTGGGGGGAGGGCTGAATATGAAGGGCATCGAAGCGCGCGGCGCTCAAATCGTCGGAGGAGCCAATATCGTTGGCGGCAATATGAATGGCGTTCAACTAGCTGTCGGCGCTAATTTGGCGGTTAGGGATCTTAACGGTTTTCAGGGAGCGGGAGGGCTGAACTTCGTCGGGAGAAGTGTGGGACATCGAAGTCTGCAAGCCGCGTTCGGCGGGAATATTGCCGGGAATTTGGAGGGCACGCAATTGAGCCTATTTGGTAATGTCGCGCTTGGATTGCGCCAAGACACCGGCATCTCGGGGCAGGGCACACAGATTGCCGTAGTCAATATCGCGCATGGCGCCATCGGTACGCAGATAGGAGCGCTAAACATCGCCGGGCACGTAGAAGGGACACAGATGGGGGTACTCAACGTCGCCGGACGTATGTCCGGCATCCCGATAGGCTTGGTCAACTTTGTCAAGGATAACCCGGTGCATTTCCAACTGTGGGGCAGCGATACGGAAGCGCTAAACCTCGGAATTCGTATCGGAAGCCGCCACGCTTACAGCCTTCTTATGGTCGGCGGTCACGCTGTTGTTGATAACCGGGGCATTAGGTCGGTTCGGTATGGTAAAGATTGGAATCGGGGATCGTTCGGGTTCGGCGTTGGCGGGCATATTCCTCTTCACAAGCGATTATTTCTAAACGTCGATACCCTGATTCGTCCCGTGTTCTATACGGATGACTGGGATGATTGGTGGGTGCATGAACACAACCTATTGCACAAACTTCGCATCGCAGTCGGTTGGGAAAAGCACAAGTGGTTCAATGTTTTTGGCGGGATTTCGCTTAACGCTCTCGTTTCGGATAGGTTGGACACCTCGGACTTCAGTTCGGCATTCGATCTCGTTTACCGGAAAGAGGACGTAACGATTCGCGTTTGGCCCGGAATCTTTGGGGGTGTTCAATTCTAATCTCGCAAATCTACACGAAGGCGCGATCGGCTAGAGCCGTCGTATAGCCTCCCGATAAACTGCAAAATCCCAAGATACTACGACGGGGACAAATTTCCGTCTCCATATCCCGGCAATTCTCCTCTGGATTGCCAAATCCAAACCCCGTTGGATGTAGCAATCCAACGGGAGAAGCGCTGTGTCGGTTACTCTAATGACCGATAGTCTTTGCGTCAGTTGGCGCAAATCACATAATAATTGATATACGAACTTAAAGGAGGTTCAAATCGTGAAACAACTACATTTTATCAAAACCTTGTTTTTAATCGCCTTTCTGGTTTGGGTCGCGTCGATTGGGTGTAGCGATTCCGATGCCCCTGGAGAACTAGCAATCGCCCTTCAATCTTTGAAGGACGAGGACGACGAGGACGATGAGGATGACGAGGGCGACGAAGGCGATGGGGACGACGATGCCCCTGGAGAACTAGCAATCGCCCTTCCTTTGAAGGACGAGGACGACGAAGGCGATGAGGACGACGAGGGCGACGAGGATGACGAAGGCGATGAGGACGACGAAGGCGACGAGGGCGACGAGGATGACGAAGGCGATGAGGACGACGAGGGCGATGAGGGCGACGAGGATGACGAGGGCGATGAGGACGACGAAGACGATGAGGACGACGAGGGCGACGAGGATGACGAGGGCGATGAGGGCGACGAGGATGACGAGGGCGATGAGGACGACGAAGACGATGAGGACGACGAAGGCGATGAGGACGACGAAGGCGACGAGGATGACGAGGGCGATGAGGGCGACGAGGATGACGAGGGCGATGAGGACGACGAAGGCGATGAGGACGACGAAGGCGATGAGGATGACGAGGGCGATGAGGACGACGAAGGCGATGAGGACGACGAAGGCGATGAGGACGACGAAGGCGATGAGGGCGATGAGGACGACGAAGGCGATGAGGATGACGAAGGCGATGAGGACGACGAGGATGACGAAGGCGATGAGGACGACGAAGGCGATGAGGACGACGAGGATGACGAGGGCGATGAGGGCGACGAGGATGACGAGGGCGATGAGGACGACGAAGGCGATGAGGACGACGAAGGCGATGAGGATGACGAGGGCGATGAGGACGACGAAGACGATGAGGACGACGAAGGCGATGAGGACGACGAGGACGACGAAGGCGATGAGGACGACGAAGGCGATGAGGACGACGAGGGCGACGAGGATGACGATGACGAGGAGGACGACGATGACGATGACGAGGAGGACGACGAGTAAATGCCCCACGAAACTTCCGACCGTGCAGCCTCGGACAGCGGCGAGGTGGCTCGTCTGTCCGCGGACGAGCTCAAGGTGACCCACTACTTTCCGACGCTAATTTTTTCTCTGGATGTTCCCGACAGCGAGACTCTGAACGCCCACCTGATCGAGGCCATCTACGCCGAACGAGAACGCGACCCAAAAGGGGTGAGCAAGTCGAACTTCCCGGAGTTGGGGGGTTGGCACAGCCACGTCAAGCTGCACAGGGACGTCACGTTTGCGGGATTGGTTCAACACGTCGACGCGGTCTCGGCCATGATGTGCCGCAAGCTCGGATATCACACGTCTTATCGACTGAGAATCGGCACCATGTGGTCGATCATCAATCAGCCAGGCGGCGCGAACCGGGCCCATGTCCATCCCGGGTGCATCTGGAGCGGCGTCTACTACGTCCAGGCGCCCAGGAATTCGGGTCGAATCGAGTTCATCGATCCACGCACCCATAATTTGATGAATGCTGTCAAATACATCCCCGGCGCCAAGCGCCCGCGAAGTTGCTGGACCAGAGTCAAGCGCAAGCCCGTGGCCGGCAGAATGCTGGTCTTCCCCAGTTGGCTGTTCCATAGCGTGGCCCCGAATCGATCCAGGGCGAAAGGCAAGGCGGCCGATCGGATCATGGTGAGTTTCAACCTGTCTCAGCAGCGTAGATAACCGAGCACGATGACGACGAACTCCGTACTGTAAACTCAATGCGGTGTTACACTTTTTCCTAATCCAACTTAGGAGGCAAATGACATGAATTGGGCGCATGTACATCTAATGATTAACCATATCCCAGTGTTAGGGTTGCTGTTCGGCATCCTTCTGCTTATTTTTGGCATTTGGCGCAACAGCGAAGAAATCAAGCGTGTCAGTCTCGGTATATTCGCAATAGTTGCCGTGGCGACACTTCCGGTATTTCTCACCGGCGAGCCTGCGGAAGAGATCGTTGAGCACTTACCGGGAGTGGAACACGCTATCGTTGAGGAACACGAAGAAACGGCTCTGATTGCCTTTATTGCCATTGCGATTCTAGGCATTTGTGCCATGGGGACTCTCTGGCGATATCGCCGCGCCGAAGCCATCCCTACAAGGTTGATTGTGGCAGGATTGATAATCTCAATATTCGTCTGTGGATTGATGGTTTGGACGGCGGACTTGGGCGGTAAGATACGGCACTCAGAAATCCGGCCGCAATTAAGTCCATAATACCAATCGGAAAATCGAAGAAAGACGGGTATCACGAGTGTCGCGATCTGCGATCGGTGAAGTCGGTTCGGAATGTTGCTTGCAGGGTCCATTATCCGGACCGGAATAATGGTGTGCTACCAGTTGGGATCGTACTCCCAATTTGCCCGCTGCTTGCCATATCTTATCCCATTCAACTCTGTTTGATGGCAATCCAAACATCTGTTATAGACAGTTACGCCGTGCACCTCATGCGCAAATTGAAGATCCGGGGTGTTATGTACGTGACACGTTCGACAAGTATACGTTCTATAGACTGAATCGGCGTATATATGAAGCGCTTTCGCTTCCTTTCTGACGATATACTTCCGTCGATTGTTCAGGTCGGTTATCAACCATTCGGAAGCTTCTCGTTTCGTGGTCGCGGTGGAATGCTGAGAGATTGGTATGCCTCGTGACTCAAACTCCCACTGAATATTATCTGAAAGATTTTCGGCTATGTTTAACTCACGCTCAAGGTCTCCGTCCATCCGAAACACCAACGCTTTCGGCGTATGGCACTTTACGCACGTAATTTCGTGTTCGTCGGTAAGCGGGAAGAATTCATCATGCTCAAGTTTCTCACGACCATGAACAAGAATCGCAATGAGCAATATGGGCGCAAGCGCCAAATGGCACCCCAGAAGGATGCGTCGCAACTGCGCTTTCGCGAGACTCACTGCAATTCCGGTTCCCAAATTCAGCCAAGCCAAGCAGAACGTTAGCCACGAATGCCAAGTCTCGGGCTTGACGCTTGAGTGGATAAGAACAAGGCATAACCCGAACGCGGCGAGGGTCTGATGATACTTTAGCCATCGGCTTCTATTCCCCCATCGGATGAGTCGGGATCGCAAGACATACAGGCTGGCAATGAAAATCGCAATGGCGCCGATTATGCTTAGTGCGTGCCGCGCATCACCAAAACTAGATTGGAGAATGAACGCGAGCGATAAAACGACAGCGACGACCATTCCAATTGCTATCCGAAAGAACGGTTGCATACCAAGAATTCTCCTTATGTACTTCGCTACAACGAATTGGCGCTTACCAGACGCTCCGAAAGCGTAGAAGATGCACGGATTGTACCACATTCGGCCTATGTTGAAAACACGCAATTTTCAGGAGCGTGAAATATAAGATAATCACAAGCGGCAACACCACCCCTTGAACAGATTCGGAGACATGCATGAAGAAATATCGTATTGCGATTATTGGCTTAGGCGGCATGGGCGGGCATCATGCCGAAGCGGCGGCGTTGGAGGCAAACTGCGAACTGGTCGCGGGTGCCGATATCGATCAAAGCAGGGCAACAGCCTGGGGAGAACGATTCGGCGTAAAAGCCCTCTACGACGACTACGAGAAGATGTTGGATGAACAGCGACCGGATATCGTCATCATCCCGACTCAAGCGCCGATGCACCATGCCCCCACGATCGCGGCGGCAAAACGCGGCGCCCACGTCTTTTGTGAAAAGCCGATTGCCTTAAACCTCATTGAAGCCGACGACATGGTCGAAACCTGTGACAAGTATGACGTCAAGTTTGCCATAAATCACATCAAACGCGCCAGCCCCTACAATCGGCACGTTCTTTCGTTAATTGAAAACGGCGAAATCGGCGAAGTGGTCTTGCTGCAAGCAACGGACAAAGGCGGACGCAAGGCGGGCAACTCGCTGATGGAGATGGGAACGCATCTTTACGATTGGGTGCGTCTCTTCGGCGGCGACGTGGAGTGGACGCACGCGCACCTCGTGCAGATGAACGGGCGCGAATCAACTGTGGATGACATCAAGCACACCCGAGAAGTTCACCCGCATGATCGGGATGCCGGCATTGTGCTTGGCGAACGGGGGCACGCCTCATTTCGCTTCAAGAACGGCATCCACGCCGATGTACAATTTCTCGGACAACCTCAAACCAACGATAACGCCTACGGTATTGACATCATCGGTGCCGAAGGACGGATCGCCGTTCGAGAGAGTGTCGGCACCACCATGTTTATCCATAGAGGACAACACAAGACGCCGGCGGATGCTTGGGAACCGGTTCACCTTCCAGCCGAAGACCTTGACGAAGATGGAAATCAACGAGAGCAGGGCTCAATACGCTTGTTATTGCTACGCCTCATGCTTCGCGATCTGATTCAAGCAATTGAAGAGAATCGAGACCCTTTCGCAAGCGGCAGAGACGCCCGCGATTGCCTTGAGATGATTCATGCGACATGGGAGTCGCATAGGCGGAAAAGAAGGGTGAATATGCCCTTAACCCCGCGCGAACACCCCTTGGAGCGATGGCGAAGAGAGGAAGGCGACAAATAGGAAGGTGTCTAAAAGTTGACAAAGGAAACGCGTCGGCGGGTTGCTGAAGCCGGTGAGAGGATTTGAACCTCCGACCTGCTGATTACGAATCAGCCGCTCTAGCCCCTGAGCTACACCGGCTTGTTAGGATAGGCTCACTTCGCGAGCGAAATGCGAGATAAAGATGCCGAGGGGCAGAATCGAACTGCCCACACATGGATTTTCAGTCCACTGCTCTACCGACTGAGCTACCTCGGCATCGGATAACGCGGCTAAAATGATACCAAAAATACGGGCAGATGTCAAGGTTATTTTGGCAGGGGACAGGGGAATCGCACCTGATTTTTGGAGTGTTAATGGTGGATAATACGTTGGAATGGAGCAGTGAGCGGAAGGATGGAAGATTGGAAGGAACGTAGAAGGAATGGCGGGCGGCGCCCACCCCACATCCTGGTTAGCGGGAGGGGAGATTAATGTAATTGTCTGAACCGTGATTATGGTGATTGCCACGATTGCCAGCGCCTAGGTACAGAAAGACGCAGTTTTCCTCGCACGATGGCCGAGTTTGCTACTCCACACTTAAGTGCGGAGCTACCGACCCTACTGATTTTAGAGAATTTAATGAGAAAAATTTAACAAGCATCTAACTACTATGTTTATGCCCATCACTTATATGGGAAAATAACATTTGACGTATTTCACGGACATCATCTTTCGTAGCCATCTTCTCATTAAGTTTTCCCAAATCGAAACTTACCTTCCACCATAATCCAATTACAGCTAAAATCGTTATTATATCTGGAATCCAATTTTCCATCTTTCCCTCCAAATGTACATTGGTGGATACTATACATGGCATTATACAACATTCTTTGGGAGGAGTCAAACCTTACAATAAGTTTCAAACTACGAATCGCCTAATTTTTAATGGGGCTTACGCGGCGCCATGTGATCTCTATCGCACCTGCCGGCACAGTCGGGATCGGGAAATCCCTCCTACACCGTCAATATGCATGCCTTAGACGCAATTTCTGACAGCGCGTTCTACCAAATCGTTCTAGTCGTATCCCATCACATAAGCCACATCATTTCGTGTTGTGGGTTTAAGAGAATGTACTAGACGTAAATCTCCCTGTGTAGGGGTCATAACCGAAAGGGCGCCCCGGGAAGTGGTAAAGCTTGACATCGCTCTCATACTCCTTGCCGGTAAACTTGCGGACGTTGTCGCTCGCGCCGGTCTCGGCGCGTATCGCGCCAAAGACGTCGTACTCGTAGCGGGCAAGCACATTCTTAACATCGTCGGTTAAGATGATGTTGCTGCGCTAGGGGTTGGGGGAGTGGAGTGTTTACGGGACATTAAAAAAGGCAAGCAAAGGCCATAGAGCGTTAGCCAATTGCTTGCCCTTCACCAAACGATTGGACCTTCAAAGGCCGCCGGTCAGTTTGTGATCCAACTTGGCTGTGAAAGTTTCTACCCATTCATCTCCCGGCCACTTTTTCCAGTAGTCCAGCAGTTTGACGAGCCGATCGACAGTCTCGTGTCCTCGTGCCATTTCGCCCTCCCATTCATCAACCAGTGTGATCATGTCGTTTCGCCATGCGGGATACATTTTGTCGACATGACGAATAAATTCGAGGTTCCCACCCACTAAGTGCCACCACTCATACTGAGTGTAAACGCCCCAGTGTGCATTGATAGAATACAGCACGCGGTCAAGGAGACCGATGCAGCCGGTTTTGCGGTAATCTTCATATTCCGGGAATTCACACCACCAGTCTTCTGCGTCCTTATACGGTACCTCAATGCGGTGCTCACTGCCAGGAGGCTTTATATAGGAACGGAGCGTGGTGCCACGCATCAAACCGTTGAGGTGGTCGGACAGCACAAAGCCGGTATCGTCGACATGTTTCGCGGCGGCGATACCGGCTTCGTACGGTTCCTTCGTGAGATAGTCGACATCTAATGGATCGTCGTGAGGATGAAACATCAGACACGCTTCAATCTCCGGCTTGAAAACGACCTCAAAAGAATCGGTCCACCAAAAAACGCGTCGGCCTATTTCCCGGATTTCGTTTCTGCGGTCAGGGTTTTCAATAGGCTCTATTTTTGACATCAAAGGCGTCCGGCCCGTTTGTGATTCAACTTCGCCGTAAGGGTTTCTGCCCAGCCATCTGCCGGGTATCTTTTCCAGTATTCCAGCAGTTCGATGAATAGATCGACACCCCACGGACTTCTTTCTATTGCCACTTCTTTTTCCCAGTCATCAATCAGTTCAGTTACCTCATTTCGCCATGCGGGATATATTTGGTCAACATGACTAATGAAGTCCTTAGAACCACCGACTAAGGCGTGCTCTTCGTGCGAAACTATAGCGGCCCAGGATAAATCCATGGAATACATACCGCTCTCAATCATGCTCGATAATAAGTGAGAACGGTAGTCTTCATACGTCGGAAATTCACACCACCAATGGTTTAGGTGATTGAAAAAATCAGGGGTCTCGATTTCTGAAAGAACAAAACCGCGCTCTCCAAGTGCACGAGCCGCTTCTGTAACGGCTCGGTATTGAGCCGGTGCCAGACAAGTCTCACCTGTGCAAGGAAAAAAGAGACAGGCCTCAATCTCTGGTTGGAAAGGTATACTGAAGGGGTCGTTGGACTTAAAGGTGCGGTCCCATGCTTTCCGGATATTGGATTTATCGTGAATGGCTACTATGCTTGACATCAAAGCCTCCGGTCAGTTTGTGATTCAACTTCGCCGCGACAGTTTCTACCCATTCATCTCCCGGATACTTCTTCCAGTATTCCAGCAGTTCGATGAGTAGATCGAAAACCCACATCCCCGTTTCTTTTATTGTCCTTTCCCGCCGATCAATCAGTTCAATTACCTCATTTCGCCATGTGGGATATATTTGGTCAACATGACTAATGAAGTCCTTAGAACCACCGACTAAGGCGTGCCAGTCGTGCAAAACTATAGCGCCCCAGGATAAATCCATGGAATACATTGCGTTCTCAAGCATGTTCGATAAGAGGGAACGGTAGTCTTTATACGTCGGAAATTCACACCACCACTCTTGTGCCTGCTTGCAGGAGTCGTAGGTCTCCGTTTCTTCAAGAACAAAACCGCGCTCCCCAAGTGCACGAGCCGCTTCCGTAACGGCTCGGTATTGAACCGGCGCCAGACAACTCCCGCGTGTGAAAGGAAAAAAGAGACAGGCCTCAATCTCTGGCTGGAATGGTATACTGAAGGGATTGTCGGACTTAAAGGTGCGATCCCATGCTTTCTTGATGTTAGATTTATCGTGAATGGCTACTATTTTTGACATTAAAATCCCTCTATCTGATAAATTTGAGTTCAATTTGTTTACCATCTTGTTTAGCATCGACAGTAGGCGGGCCGTTATTGCTGGACATTGGCCGGTAGGTAATGACGTTCCCATCGGGGTCTGTTCCTCTCTGGCCGTAAATCTGACCGGTTCGCTTGTGCCTTAAAGGCTCTATCTCGCGGTCGCCAGCCAGATGTCGGAAGAACGCTTCGGCATGATCCTTTCCGCCTTCCAAGTGGCGCACATTTCGCCCACGGCCTCGCTTGCCGAGTTTCCCATAGCCGCCGCGCCGGTTGATTTCATCCTTTAAACCCCGGTCGGTTTGGAGTTGCGCCTCCTGACTTGGCGAGACAAAATCAAATAGCACGTCAATTACGGCCTTAACTGCGTAGGCTTTGGCATCGAATTCAGGAACGTCCGGGTCTCCAACAATGGCGCCTCCGGGCCTCGGGGGGCCGGGCACATTATTGGGATCACTCGGCTGGAAACCGGTTGCACGACGGATGATGTTGATCAGCTTTTCATACCAAGACTCTCTGTAGTAAAGCCTGCCATTTTCCCACACCCATTCCAAACCGGTTGGATCAATAAATTTCAGGGGATTATTCACCGCATAGATATACCAATTCAATCCGTCCCCGACGGGGTCGCGCTGATTAAACCAGCCGATATACGGATCATAACCGACGGGGCGCCCCGAGATATGGTAAAGTTTAACATCCGACTCCCACTCCTTGCCAGTAAACTTGCGGACGTTGTCGCTCGCGCCGGTCTCGGCGAGCGCCGCCCCGAAGACATCGTACTCGTAGCGGGCAAGCACGTTCTTGGCATCGTCGGATAAACCGTTACGATGAGACTCAATAACTCCCCGGATATCCCTCTGTTATCAATGAGTTCATAAGACGCAAGCATTCCTCCGATCGCTCAAAATCTCCGCCCGAGCCGCAAGAGATAGTTGGCGCGATGCCCTGCCTCTACCGCGCGGACAATCTCGACATGCAAGGCGTCGGGAACGGCTACATACCGAATCGCATCTGTAAAGAGCGAAAACCCGATTCCGATTGAAGCTTTTGTGTGCGTTAGATTGAATCGTTCGTGATTGAACCAAGCGTCGCCGGCATCAAGGAAGACCGATACCGCTCCGTTGACCGTTTCACCCTTGGGGGATCGCGCCAGTTCGCCGACAACTCTGTATTCAACGCTCAAGGCGAGCATGTTGTCGCCGATAAATCTCTCGCGTTTGTAACCGTGCAAAACGTTGACGCCGTGCGCGTAAAGCAGGCGCTGCCTCGGCAAAGGGGTGTCCGAAAATCCTCCGACTAAACGAAAATCAAGATTATGACCATCCCATAAACGATTATATCTTGCGACCTCAAAACGATATAGGGTAAAGTCAAAGTCACTATTCAGTCGCTTGCCCGAATATTCGACGGAAAAGGCGCCGCGCCAGCCGCTTGTCGTGTATTCACTGGGCAAAGGCGCCAATTTGAACCCCTTTTTAGCATACGATCGGCGATCACGACTGTCGATATGATAGGCAATCTCTAACGTACGCGCCTCCCCCTCGTCAATGCGGGAATTGCCGCGCTTCGGCACGCCGCTTCCAATCAGGCTCCAGTCTGTCGAGTTCCAGAGATTCTCGTGTCGCTCATCGGTGAATTGGAGTGTTATGTTCGTGGACGGGGTTAGTTTTTGATCCATCCAAATTTCATATCCCCGACGTTGATAATAATCGAGCAAAGCCTGGTTTAAAATAGCCGACAGGGAGCCTTCCCCTATGTACGTTGACGCGTTGTGGACAGCGCCGGTCTGTTTGTGCCAACTTCCTCCGATGCGCAATTTACGGGCATCAAACCACGCTTTTTCGGCGCCAATCTGATAATTCTTAATTGAACTGGAAAGCCCGATGCTCGCGCCGCCGAAAGCTCTACCCCTAACATATTGCTCTGAAGAAACCTCGCCGCTGCCGCCTAAAATGAAGCCGTGCACCCGATTGAAGCCCAAACGCGGCAAAACGCGCAAGTGAACGGGCGGATGCTCTTCCACATCGATAATTAACACATTCTTGCCATCTTCTCGTCGCGCCCGCCAGTCTTGAATATCATGGAAAATCGCATTGCGTTTCGCAAGCTCCGCCCGCCAGAGATCTATCTGCCGCCGGCATTGCGCCCGATTATAAACATCGCCGACTTGCAACCCGAACCCTTGTGCCAATTCCCGACGCTTGAGCCGATTGGTCCCGGTGAAACGGACTTCGTCCAAGCGTCCCTCGTCAATGACAAGCGCGAGTCTGGGCGGGGTAAGCGCCTCTTCCGTTCTTGCGAGTTCATAGCCGTGATTCCTGTAAAGTTCCGTGATAAGTTGAGATTTCGCGTTCAGGTCCTCAATGGGAGTGCGACCGTGGGTTAATCCGAACCACTTTCGCAGCGCCGCCGACTGAAAGTGCGTGTTTCCTTTGAGGTCAAACTTTTCATGTACGACGGACGGAAATTCCGTGACATGGATGCGGAGAACAACTTTGAGTGGTAGGGCTGTATTGTGACCGCCCATCCCTGCATCTACTTCAGTCTTGGGCAGAGCCGGTTCGGGTGGCGTGTCGACCTCCGTCTCTGGCGGATTCATGTTCTCTTTGCCATTCGTCGCGTCGAACAGTACGGTGTCTAATCGCGCCTTTCGAAGCCACGCGTGCTCCCCAAGTTCACTGGCAAGCCACGACAATTGACTGGATGTGATGACTTCCCCGATTTGAAACGGGATTTGCCGGACAATTTCCGACGTTGGGACGTCCCTGTTTCCTTTAACCCCGATTCTTCCAATCTTTAGCTCGTCCTCAATCTCGAATAACCCCGATTCCTCATTGGCAGAGATGAAGTGGAGCCTCCTCATCTGATCTCTGTAATGGGGCCACCACGGCGTCTCTGTGTCGTAGGTTGGCATCCAATAACTGAATTCGCCGTTCTTCCGAGCCTTGCGATGCAGATTTAATCGCCAATCACCCGTTAATTCGGGTTCCAGAACATCGCGCCTTAAAGCCATCTCGACGCTCCAGTACCGAGACGTGATTTGGGTACCAATCTTGACTTGTGCCGTATCGGGATTTGAATCGACTCCGATGCGATCTCGATTCTTCTTTTGATATGAACTCTGGCCAATCTTGGCTTCGGATTCGCTCTTGGCACTATTCTCGTGTTTGGCGACTGTCGGCGCGAACCGATAATCCGGCGGATAATTCCCCTTGACAATCTGATGGAATAGCGTGCCGATTGGATTTACGACGAAGTGATAGTACAAATCGGTTTCCGGATTGGGGTCAACCAGAATCTCTATTGAATCGTCCTTCCACACTGCCGAACCTGTCTCCGTTTGCGAGATATGGAGGCGCCCCATCTCATCGCTATAAGCCTTGATGCCGATGTACAGATGTTGTTCATCCCACATAAGGAATGCCTGTGTAGGCTCGTCAGGTTGTGTCTCGCCATCCGCACTGTAAAAGGGTGACAACGCCGCCGCCTTTGACCATGTTTTTTCAAACAGATTGCCATCGATTACCGGCGGTTGTAACGCTTCGGGTACTGGTTGGGCTCTGTTTTCATCGATCTGGACTCTGGCGGGCTCAACGGAGGTTTCATCCTCGGGGGACGCGGCTTCTAGGGGAAGGATCTCAATTTTGTCCGCCGCATTCAACTCGAAGAGCGCGCCGCCGCCATTAATCCAACCGTGCAGGGAGTCCCCTTCAAACGAACTTTCGACCTCAACGGGGAGATTTATGGAAATTGCGCTCGGATCGCGGCTCTCGGTTTGAATTTCCACCTCTGCTTGAATAGACTTGGACAGGCGCAGCGTAATTCCGCCTCCCGCGGCGGTGAGATTGGTAGGCGCGGCAATCTCATCCAATACGACAAGATTTATTGCCCCTAGCGCGGTTTCAAACCGGTTTTCTCCATCGGTCAGAAGTATTTCGCCGTGAATGTGTCCCTCACCCGAATGGACTTTATATCTGCCCATTGTTTCAGTCAGGCGGATCGCTCCGATTGCGGCTTCCAGTTCGATATTGCCGCGAACACGGCTTACTCGAATGTCACCGTTTTGCGTTCTGATGTTGAGGGAGACATCTGGCGGTGTTTCGATAAAGCAGTCCAATCGCGACAGTTCGGCGCCTGAAATGAGTGCCGAAGGTAACCGCGGCGCTAACGTGAGTCTGTCCTCCGTCTTTGCAACCGACAATTCTACGGCTTCAAGGTATGTCCTCACGCTGTGTTCATCCGATCCGCTCCCGCGCTTCTCGAGTCTGACGATGATTTCGTCGCCATTGACCGTATTCACCTCTACGCTTCCAGCGAGCGGTAGCTCGAGGCCGATCGCGTAGATATTATCAAAGTTAATTCGCTTTTCAGAGGCAATAGAGGTCTCTACGTTCAAAACTGCCGGGGGTATCGTAGCCGCTGCCTCGGGAGAATCGGGCGGCGATGCGGCCATGTCGTTAGTCCGCGCCTGGGAGGTAAAGATGGGTATAGCGGCGAGAAGAAGGCAACAATAGACGCGCAGGATAAGACTAAACATAGCGTACAACTTATGGGGTTCTCGGGGATGGATATGCATTCATGAGAGATGGTGGGCAATGCCCACCCTACGATTCTCCTTCAATCCAAACAACCGTCTTGAAACCATCAAACGAATGAATAATGAGTAGGATTTTCTATCGCACTCATTATCCATTCGCTTGATCGATAGAGATCCCGTTCAGACAATTGCCAATCAAACCATTAAGCGCCTAATCATAGTCCATCACTTAATCACATAAATCACAGTTCAGACAATGTTAGCCACCCGCCGCCCGATATTTACCACATACACTCGGCGAATGCGCCCGTTAGTCCTCAAACGTAACAATATCCGCCAGCGGCATAAAGTTGTCCTTCTCAAGCAGTCGTTTTAATTCATTAAACTTTGCCCTTGAGACGACAAGGTCCGTCGGAGAGATTTCGCCAAGGATGTATTTCGAGAACCGCTTCGTAGATTTCAGTTCTTGAGCAAGACGTTCGCTCTTGCAACGAAGCAACATTACGTCCATGAAATAGATCTGTCCGTACCTCGCGCCCCATTCTTTGATTGAGAGTTTCACGTTCTGCGGAACATCTGTCTTGGAATAGGTCTCCAAAAATTCGAGAATGTCGCCTATCGACATATCTGAACGCAAGCTATTGTAGATTGATTGGGGGGAGAGTTTATAGGTGATGACCCGACTCGCTTGGTGAATCTCCGCGACAAGATTGAGCTTCCAGCGAATTTCGGGAGTAAGGTTGCTTGACGCCAGAATTTCATAGTTGGGCTGGATCACAAACGATGACTCCCGTTCATAGTTCTCAATCGACTGTCCCGATAAGAAACGCTCTCCGATCTCCGTGAGTTGGATGACCGCATCATCCTTTAACGCGGCAAAGTTCAGACAACCCATGTAAGTCAAATAATTGATAAATGCGCGTTCGAGGTGCGAGTAGAGCGTCTGGCCCCAAGACTCCTCCATCGAGAACCGTTTTACCTGCTCCAGAATTGATGAAACCTTGATCCACCGCTTTTCCGCGAGAAGCTGCAAGAGCGCGAGGGCAATTCTGACCGGCTCACTGCGAAACTCGTCATAATCGAGCCAATAGGCATAGACAGTTGAAAGTTTCTCGGCGTCAGGTTTCAGAATCCATTCATTCCCGTTCGGCGAGCAGCGTAGACTGTTGGATTCGTCCAAATCCACCAGTTGTTGATGTTGGCAGAAGCGCTGAATAAAATACAGACGATCGGTATTCCCGTCGGGCGGGTTAATCAGATCGTAAATTTTTGTTGTATCGTCGGTTACTTCAAAAGCGTTAAACAGTCGTTTCTGATCATGTTTGTGAACAGTGTGACGCTGCGTAAGCCGGATTCCTTCTCTCTCGGCAGTTGATAGAAATGTAAATATGTCCTGAATAAGCGCGAATCCGTCACTGCGAACAATTTTTGGCGCGGCTTCCGGCGAGATGAGCGCCGCACAAATCTCATCTGAAAAAATCTGCAACAACAGCGATTGAAGATCCTCCGGAATCAGATAAGCCAGTTGGAAATTGCCCGTTGACACCAAGAGAATCAACCCTGACTCGTGCAACACCCGTCGTACGTCCTCGGCGGTAGACGACGGGCCGCGGCTGAGTTGTCGCAGTTTTAGGTCAAAGCGATGCAAGGGCACTCCAGCTGAGCCGGACAGAAATGTGAGTGTGATTAGGGCAGAACGTTCTTGAGGACTAAGGCGCGCCACGGCATCTTTTAACCAAGCGATGTCAAGCACTCTTTCGGCAATTTGATCTTTGAGTTTCCGCACGGAGAACCGGCTGGGTAATCCGATCTTTCTGCCAACCACCCGACAATACTCCGGGGGCGCCCGGCGAATAATTTCTTTGTACCCGATGGTTTTGTTGGAGGTGTTCATAGACGACAAAATATGACGCAGTGGACTCTAGCGTATGAAATCAAAATGATTGAATCGCGCGCAAGCGATTTGGCGCGCGGCAGCGATAGATCTAGTTTGACAAAATAACGCCGATCTTTTAGAATATCTCTTGACGATAAACGAAAGTGAGAATTGGACTACTGCACCCGAAAATGATGAACGATGATTTTTGGCCCGGCTTTCGATTGGGTTCTTGGCGCGATTTTACTTCTGTTTGGCTTCCAGCAACTCCAATAACCTAACCATGATGTACGCAATCAAAGCCAATCCAAAGAGCAGAAGATATACGTGAACAATTGCCCGTAGCGCCTCGATAATGGCGCTAACAATGATCCCATATATCTCCATAAACCAGAATTCGTTATACAATTCGTCCATAATTTCCCTATTGAAGTTTTCAACTTTCGATTCGGATGGTAGTTCACTTAAGGTTTCCGCCAACCTATATCCTCCATGTGGCACACTGATGCCACGTGCAACAGCTACCAGATAGGTAGCCAATTTCACGTACTTTATGAACGCGCCGCTAATTTTGTTCTCGATGATGCGCCCAAAGATGGCGGAGATTGGCTGCTCGAACACCTTGAGAACGCAGAATGAGACAGCAACCGCGAAGATGAGTCGGGCTAACATTATCATCATTAAATGTAATGTAATCAACATTTTTCCTCGAATTACATGTAGAGCTCGCGCAGTTTGATTTCCAGCAGCGCCATTCTAGTTTTTGGGTCAATTACATCTGTATCACAATCTGTTATACTCCGCGCTGTCAGAAATTGCGTCTTTTGTAGGAGCGATCTCCAGGTCGCGACCATCAAACGAGTGGATAACGAGTGCGATAGAGACCTCCCGATCGCGACCTGCTGGTGCTATGTAAGTCCTATTAGAAACAATTATTACTAAGAAAGCGCAATAGTACCCAACGCAAAGTATAGATTGCGATCTTGAACTAACAGATGGCGATACAAGAGGGCTCCCGCTTCGCGCATCGTCACCCGCGCGTTGATTTTATCAAAAGCCATATACTTTGTCAAGGTCCCCAGATCTACGCTCATCTCGGCACAATGCGAATACGGTTATGAAAAAGATAAATGCATTGATCTTTCTTTCCTCTGTTATAATACTGTCCTCCTGCTTCCGATCCGCCGATTTGACGCCGGCAATGTACAACAGCGCTTCAAACCGCCATCATCAACTTACCGAGGGCAAACTTGACACATCGGAAGACGAATGGATGGCGCTCATTGAAGAATTTGAGGCAATTGTCGCCGCCAATCCTGGTGGCGACTGGGCAGATGACGCTCAATACGCCATCGGTTCATGTTGGATTTGGCTATCGAAAGATTCGGACCCGACGAGCCTCCAACATGCGATAAAAGCGCTGGGAAAACTTCTAAAGAACTATCCCGATACACCTTTTGCCGCTGACGCGAATTACTGGATCGGCAATTGCCACTTACGGCTTGGGGACAACGACCGTGCCGTGATATACTATCAGAGGATATTGAACGACTATTTCCACAGGCCCATATCGGATCTCGCACAGTTTAACCTGGCTCAAATCTACGAAACGCAGAATAATCCGGCTGTCGCTCTCGCAATGTACCAATCTGTCACTGAACGGAGTAGTAATCCAGCTCTTGCCGCGGCGGCAGAGGAGCGCATCCGAAGTCTTCAGTTGGGGCGCGCGCCATCCGACTCCACCGCATTAGAACCGGAATCCATTAATTCACTCGGGCTTGACATGCCATCTGAACGGCGCTCGCTGGTACCGCCGGCCAAAAAACCGCCGGATAAGCCGATCATAACCACAGCGCCCCATCCCGAGACGGATGATGAGAGAGTTCGAACGGAAGATCAACCTGTGCCACATGGCGCGCTCCCGGACGAAGTTGAAACCGATGACTCTCCATCTACCGACATTCAGTCGGAGACAATCGCGCCGGCGAGTGAAAATCAAGAAATCCGGCCAAAGACAAATGAGAAGCGCAGTCCGGCGCGGAACGTAGAAAATTCACGAGCCAAGCACGATGTCAATCTCACATTGCCGCGCCAGCTTGGACTAGAGGTCAAGACAGTTGTTATTGACCCGGGGCACGGCGGCAAAGATACCGGTGCGATAAGCGACTCACATGTTCACGAGAAGGGTGTCGTACTGGAACTGGCGCTCATCCTGCGCGACCTGTTGGTCGATCGAGGTTACGATGTACGGCTGACGCGCGAACGCGACATCTATCTTCCTCTCCGAGAGCGCACCCGAATGGCTACGATGCAAGGCGCCGATCTGTTCGTTAGCGTTCACGCAAACCACGCCGCCCATACCGGCGCGTCAGGCATTGAGACCTACTATCTCGCCCTGGCGTCCGATGAGACGGCACAACACACCGCCGCCCGTGAAAATAGCGGCGCGGGATATGGAATCAAAGAGCTGGATAAACTTGTCACGAAGATTATTGCGGAGAGCAAGAGTGTAGAAAGCCGCCGCCTCGCCCAATGCATCCAGACGCAGTTAATCGCCTCCACAAAGGCGATAGATCGCGGCGTCAAGCATGCCCCGTTTGTAGTGTTGATTGGCACGAAAGTACCGGCTGTTCTCGTTGAGATTGGTTTCTTGTCCCATCCGACCGAAGCTGAAAAACTGACGAAAAAAACGTATCAACGTGAGGTCGCCGAGGCTATCGCAAAGGGAATTGACCGGTATGTGTCAAGCAACCCGATAACCCCCATAAAGGTTGATGGCGGAATCAATGAGTAGCCGATCGGACACAACCTGACAACGCCATCGTTAATTGCAGGAGTAATATAATGATGAAAACCGCGCTCGCTATATTTACAATTTTATCAACTGTTGGTCTACTTTTGGCTAACATTCCTCAACGCCACACGAAGGATTACAAGCCCGATCCTTACCAAAACCAACGCGAACAGATGGTCGCCACGCAGATCGATTGGCGCGGCGTAAGGGATGGTCGCATCGGCGTACGAGACGAAGTTGTGTTGGATGCCATGCGCCGGGTACGGCGTCACGAATTCGTGCCTAAAAGGTATAAGTCCAGCGCTTATGACGATTCGCCGCTGCCAATCGGATACGATCAGACGATTTCGCAACCGTACATTGTCGGATTCATGACCGAGATGCTCAAAGTCAAGGAAAAACACAAAGTGCTTGAGATTGGCACAGGTTCCGGCTACCAAGCCGCGGTTCTCGCGGAAATCGTTGATGATGTTTATAGCATCGAGATTATCGAAGAACTCGGCGAACAAGTGAAGGCTCGTCTCAAGCGGCTTAACTACAAAAATATCACCGTGAGAATTGGCGATGGCTATTTTGGCTGGGAGGAACACGCGCCTTTCGATGCCATAATCGTTACGGCCGCCGCCGATCACATTCCTCCGCCGCTCGTGAAGCAACTAAAACCTGGCGGGCGCATGGGCATTCCGGTGGGTGGACGCTTCCAAGTGCAAAACCTGTTGATTGTCGAAAAAGCGCTGGACGGCACCGTTACGACAAAGCAGGTCATGCCGGTTCGGTTCGTGCCATTGACGCGGAGCCGAAAGAAAAGCAAAAAAGAAAAATGATACTAATTCTTAATCTATAAGTTTTACTTTGCGCTGCCGAGAATTGCGTGTTTTCAAGCATCTAGTCCGTAGGTGCGGTTTCCAACCGCACCTGCCGTGAACGCACGTCGCGACCTGGAGATCGCTCCTACAACCACTGTGCAGGCGCAGTCGCGTTCAAATGCGCGCTTCGCGTCAACTACCTCCCTCCGTTTTTTCAGTTACCACTGATTCCTGCCATCTCTGCGTCTCATTTCTTTTATTATCCACGACGACCTATTTTCTCGCCTTGCCAGAACCCAAATTTCGCGAGCAAGATTTTGCGCTTGAAAGCAATTGGCAAATGGGGTAACATCTACCAACACAATCAGATAACCGCGAGTTGACGGGATCGCGAGCTTATGCAATAGGACTTACGCTGTAGACCGCCAAATTCGGCCATCTCGGTGTAGGGAATAACGATCGTTATTCCCCACGAAATCCACACGAAATGAAATCATCGCCAAAATCACATTACGCTCTCTGCGTGCGTCCTATGCACCCCGTATTGGCGTGTCAAATCAAGACGTGAATCCCCATACTCAGGAGGCAAGGCAATGAAAGAACGGTTGCAAAAGTCGTTGGATTCTCTAGTCGCCGAATACGCGGCAAATAACCCGCACTCACGGTTGATGTGTGAGCGCGCGAAACAGTCGCTGCCGGGGAGCAACTCCCGTTCCGGCCTGTATTTCCACCCCTTTCCGCCCTATATCAGCCACGGTGATGGCGTCCACTTAATTGACTTGGACGGTCATCGCCTATTGGATTTTGTCAATCAAGCGACAGCGCTCATTTTGGGTCACGCGCATCCCCAAGTCGTCAGCGCGCTCCAAAACCAGATCGCGAAGGGCACCGCCTTCTCGCGGCCAACCGAGCTTGAGGTCGAGATGGCTGAACTGCTAAAGCAACGGATACCGTCTCTTGAACGAGTGCGATTCTGCAGTTCGGGCACGGAAGCCGTAATGAACGCTATCAGATCGGCGAAGGGATTTACCGGCAAACCCAAGATAGCCAAGTTTGAAGGGGCTTATCACGGCACAAGCGAATCCGCGTTGGTCAGTTACAGTCCGCCGTTGAGTGATGCGCTTGGACCGGCGGAGCGCCCCAATTCAGTCCTGTCCTCCGCCGGACTCGCAGAGTCCGCGGCTAACGACGTGATTGTGTTGCCATTTAACGATCCGGAAAACTGCGAACAAATCATCAACGAAAATGCCGATCAGTTGGCGGCCGTTATCGTTGACCCGTTGTCAACGGGCGCCGGCTTCATACTCCCCAAAGACGGTTTCCTATCCAAGTTGCGAGAGATGACCGAGCGGGCGGATGCGCTTCTCATCTTTGACGAAATCATCAGTTTCAGAGCCGCACGCGGGGGAGCGCAGGAGATGTACAATATACATCCCGATCTGACATGTCTCGCCAAAGTCATTGCGGGCGGCGTGCCGGGCGCCGCTTTTGGCGGTCGCGCGGACATTCTGGCGCAATATGATCCGACAACGAAGGGGCAAAAGATTCCCCATGCGGGAACCTACAACGCGAATCCGCTAGCCATGGTGGCGGGAATGACGACGCTCCAAATCATGACACCGGACGCGTATGCCAAGATTTCGGGATTGACCCGACGCTTGGCAAAGGAATTGAAAGCGGTGTTTGATGAAGTTGGCGTTGAAGCGCAAGTCTCGACATGCGGATCGATGTTTAAGGTGCGCTTCATGCCGCAAGCGCCGTCCAACTATCGTGAAGCGGCGCAAGACGATAAGTTGATGCACAACTGGCTGTTTTTCGCGCTTCTCAATCAGGGCATTCATTGGCAAGAGGGCGGGAATGTCTCGCTGCCAATGGACGACCGTCATGTTGACAAATTGGCATCGGCGGTGAGGAACGCCTTCCAACGGTTGTAGTGCGGTCTGCGAATCACGGAGTTTCGTTAAGGTTCGCTTTGTATGCGCGGCTTGACAACAAGAACGTGTGCCGACTCAACATACTCCTAGGCTAGGGAGTGATTTGCTCGCCCGGAACAAGATAGAGATTCAATTCTCTGGCGTGAGTACATCTCTACGCGGGGAGGTGAATGCTTGTCGTCGAGTTTGGTTTGAATCTACACCACTTGAGGATATGCGGTTATGAAAATTCCTGCATTTGTAATAGAAGCGCTTCCTGTCATCACGAAAGTTCTAGCCGTCATCGCTGTCTGCGCAATCCTCTTTCTGTTTATCAGGCACTCTAGATGGGGCTATCAATGGCTACGGCAATGGCTTCATCACTGGGCTCACGCGTGGAGCGGCGTTGTCATCGGAAAATATATCCGCACCCGAGAGAGATCCGAAATTCAACACTATGTTTTTGAACTGTGCCGCGGGCAAGCGATTGAAACACGCGAGGTTTTGCCCTCAATCTGGAAACGAGCCCGGATCGGGGATGCGCTTGACAAAAAGCGTTGGCGCGCCGATGCGGAAATTCGCCCCATGCAAAAAAACGAAGCGCCGCAAGTCACCAACGTCTTGACGAACCGGCTTTCGGTTGACGATGAAGCGGCGCGCTCACGCGCCGTTGACGCTCTCGGTCAAATAGGCGTTCCCGATGCAACGATAACCTCCCGATTGATTGAGATATTGAAAAACGACACCGATCAACTACGCTCCCGAGCGGCAAGCGTTTTGGGGCAATTTGGCGAGGTAACGCCGGGAACTATTCCAGCCCTCCTAAATGCGTTGGCGGATAACGCGGCGCGAGTTCGGATGAATGCCGCCTGGGCATTGGGCGAAATGGGAGCGCCCTCCCGCACAACCGTTGACGCGCTCATAAAACTGTTGAAGACCGAACAGGATTCGAAAGTTCGGTTCAACACCATTCAGACACTGAAAAAAGTGGGCACAACTGAAGCCATAAAGGCTATTCAAAAAACGCCAAAGGCGGAGATTTGAACGTTAACGCGATTGGCGGCGAGTGCGCATTCCCCCAGAGTTCGCTCCGACATCGCGCAGTCGGATTCGGAGATCCGGGGATCTCCCAATCAACTGACTGATACTAATTCTGAATCTATAAGTTACAAGAACCGGCAGTTTGTAGTTGCTCAATTCATTGAGCGCCTCCGATTGATTGTAACATTTATACTTCGCGCTGCCGAGAATTGCGTGTTTTCAAGCATCTGGTCCGTAGGTGCGGTTTCCAACCGCACCTACCGGGAACACACGTCGCGACCTGGAGATCGCTCCTACAAAAGACGCAATTTCTGACAGCGCGGAGTATAGATTTTGAATTCGTATGAATAGGGAAGGATCAAGCGAGTGGATAACAAGTGCGATAGCAAATCCCGATAGAAAATCCTGCTCACTACCCGTTCGCTTGATCGCTATGCGCTCGTTTGATTGTACAATTGTTGTTGAAACTCTTCAATCGACGCGCTTCGAATCGCTTGGCGATGCAAACTTCGGAGTTCGCCGTGATCTTGAATCTGTTGGATTGACTCGGAGATGGATGACGGAATGTCGCCGAACCGCTCATCAAGTGTTTCAACAATCAGAAGTTGAAATCCTTCTTGGATTCCTTCTTGGATTCCTTCTTGGATTCCTTGTTCAAGTCCCTTCTGTATCCCGATTCGCTCTACGCTCGTAATGTATGGCATTTGGTTTTCCTCCTCAAATTTGCGAATTTCTTGCCATAAACGCTTATCATCTTCGGCATTCAAATGTATAACCCAATCGATAAAATCAAACAAATCTCTAATATCTTGGCGCGTATAATTGTGTTGATACAAAATTCGTATAAGGCGCCGTTTCACATCGTAACGCCCCCGATACCGGCGTCTGTGCCGTTCAGCGTCTTGGGCGGCTAAAACCACTAGCGCCATCGGGTTGTCATCCGCCAAAAGCGCCTCTCGCTCGTAATCCGAGAGTCTGAACAACAGATATTCAAATTCTACGCCGCTACCGTAATTCTTTAGCTCAAAATTTCGTGACGGCTTCCAACTCGCCGGACCGGTGACAATTGCCATGCTCACTATCGGTTTGTCGTACCGCTCGAAGATTCGGATGAAGTAGCGGAACATTCTCAGAGAAAACTCTTCGTCTACGTCACCTTGCACTTCGATATGAACCAGCAACCACTTTTCAGCGCCATCCTTGAGCCGAATCTGTACAAGTTTATCAACAATTTTGGATCCTTTCAATCCTATTTTAGCAACCTCTTGCATCTCCTTGTCAAGAAAGGTGATTGGGTGCGAGAAATCCACGTCCTTGTGGAGATTTGGCGCGAAGAATTGGAGAAACGGCGGAAAGAATCTTTCGATTACTTTTTTCCACGCTTCGTCAAAATAGGTGTTATATTCAGTTGATTCAGGCATCTTCGGCGCTTGTTTTCGGGGCAGGATGCACCTCCCGCAAAAAAAGATATTTCCCCCGCAAAGGAATGTTGGGTTTCACTCACATTTTGGAACGTTCAGGCAAAGTGGGCGCTCGAAAACTCCTTAGAATCGGCGATTATTGACCGAATCCCGTTCAACCCAACCTACAAGGTGTAATTCGGCATTCTCAATGCCTGTCCAGTTGCTGCCGAAATTCGTTAATCGACGCACTTCGAATCGCATGACGGTGCAAACTTCGCAGTTTCCCGTGATCTTGAATTTGTAGAACTCCATCGGGAATGTATGTCGGAATGTCGCCGAACCTTTCATAAAGGGTTTCAATAACCAGTTCTTGATTCTCCTTCACAGCCCCTTTCCGTATCCCGATTCGCTCCAAGCTCGTAATGTATGGCTTATTGATCTCCTCCTCCAATTGCTTGATTTCTTGCCACAAACGCTCATCATCGCTAATATTCCGGTGTACTTCGGCTATCTCAAGGCCATTCAGTTGTTGTTGAAATTCTTCGACTGACGTACTCCAAATTGCTTGACGATACAAAGTACGGAGTTGCCGGCGATCCTCAATCTGCACAATTGCCTCGGAGATGGATGACGGAACCTCGCCGAAGCGTTCATTAAGGGTTTCAACAATCAGATCTCGATTCTCCAGCAAAGCCCCTTTCCGTATCCCGATTCGCTCTACGGTCGTAATGTATGGCATCCGGTTATCCTCCTCAAATTTGCGAATTTCGTGCCAAAAACGCTCATCGTCTTCAGCGCTCAACTGTAAAACCCAATCAATAAAATCAAACAGATCGGTTGTAACATTTGGATTTTGAATTGGTATAACACAAATTCTCAGCGCCTTCGTCCCGTTCCCCCGGCATGGCAACCACCCGATCCAAAATGATGTCCGCAACCTCTCGCTTGGAAAGAAGCGACAACTTTTCCGGCTTGTCCGAGCTGTCCAACAACGTTACGATGTTGGTATCTTCCTCGAAGCCCGCGCCCTTTGCCGATATGTCGTTGGCTATTATCAGATCGCAGTTTTTGTTGATTAGCTTCGATCTGGCGTTCTCCAAGAGATTGTTCGTCTCGGCGGCGAAACAGACCAAGATCTGTCCTTTCTTGCGCTTTCCAAGCGCCGCGGCAATGTCGGGATTCCTCTCGAGCGGCAGCGCTATATGGTCGCCAGTTTTCTTTATCTTTTCCGCTGAAAACGTCTGAGGCCGGTAATCCGCGACCGCCGCCGCCATCACGGCGATATGCGCGGAATCGAATACATTCAGGACCGCATCCCGCATCTCCAGCGCCGTTTCAACGCGACAGAGTTTGACCCCGGCAGGCGGCGGCAGCGCCGTTGGACCGCTGATAAGGGTGACATCCGCGCCGCGACGCTGAGCGGCTTCGGCGATGGCGTATCCCATCTTCCCGCTGGACCGATTGCCGATGAAACGCGTGGGGTCAATATATTCTCGCGTTGGCCCAGCGGTTACTACCACTTTTTTGCCCTTCAAATCTCCCCCCGCACTCAATAAATGAGTCACTCGACCGAGTATGCAATCAATAGTATTCAATCGTCCCATCCCTTGCTGACCGGAAGCAAGATCGCCGTGGATGGGTTCTACGACTTCGACGCCGTGCGATCTCAGCCTTTCAATGTTCGCCTTGACGTACGGGTTGTGATACATGTGCTCTTCCATTGCCGGTGCAATCAAGATAGGGCAGTGAACCGAGATTGCGGCGGTGGTCAGCGCGTCATCGGCGATGCCATTCGCTATTTTGCCGATGACATTCGCCGTGGCGGGCGCAATTGCCAAGAGGTCCGCGCCCTCGGCGAGGTTGATGTGCAGCGGTTTCCACTCGTCGCCTGCGTCAAAGAGGTCGAGCAGGACGGGATTACGCGAGATGACTTGAAACTGAAGCGGTTGAATCAAGCGCGTCGCGTTTTCCGTCATCACGACATGCACCGAAACTCCTCGCTTTACGAGTTGACTGGCGAGGTCAAGGGATTTGTGGATGGCGATCCCCCCGCTAACACCCAGAATTATCTTTTTGTTTTCGCGTATCATTTCGTGGTCGACTTTCTACGTATTTAATACGCACTGGATCGGCATAGGGGACCCATTCCAACAACCTCGGTAGGCGCTGTTCCCAACCGCACAAGCGCTAAACACCTACCTTGAAACCGAGTTTTTTCCTCAAAACTCGGTTTCTTTCCGGCATCAAACCGACTTTATGTTACTGATTTAATCCACTCCCGACACCCGGCGCGTACCTTATGAACTCACCGAGCAAACCGCTAGCCCGCGCCGCAAAATTCGTTCGATGTCCACGCCAATAGCGCGTCGTTTATGCGACAACGTTCCGCCGCGATAATGTGTTGAATCTGCTGCACGGCTTGATCAATCCGATCGTCGGAATTTATCACGCAATAGTCGTAATCCTTGATCCAATCAATTTCGGATCTTGCAATCGCCAAGCGTTGTTGAAGCTCTTGGTCCGATTCGGTTTGCCGCTGGCGAAGGCGCCGCTCAAGCATGGCAAACGAAGGCGGCAGAATGTAGATGGATATAAACTTATGATCCCGAGATCTGAGCGCCCGCGCGCCGTTGACATCAATCTCCAAAACGAAATCTTTTCCCTCTGCCAACGGCGATTCGATTTCCGACTTTAGCGTGCCGTAACAGTATTCCCCGTACCGAGTCCACTCGACGAAACCGTCATTCTTGAGGAGTGTTTCAAATTCGGATGGGGACAGGAAATGGTAGTGGACGCCGTCCACCTCGTTTGGTCGAGGGGGGCGCGTCGTTGCGGACACGGAACGAATCAGCGCCGGATTGGCTTGGAGCAGCGCGTCAATAACGCTTGTCTTGCCCGCGCCGGAGGGGCCTGAAATCACGATTAGCGCTCCCTGGCGGGCGTGCGGATTATTCGACATTCTGAACGATTTCTCGAATCTTCTCGATTTCGGTCTTGAGGGATACGCACTCGGAAGAGGGCGCCAATGCCGCGGCTTTCGAAGCGATGGTGTTGACCTCGCGATTCATCTCCTGAAGCAGAAAATCAAGTTGCCTGCCGACCGGATGCTTTGCGCCGAGATACGCCTCAAACTGAGCGCAGTGGCTATCGAGCCGCACAAGCTCCTCCGTCACGTCGGAGCGCGTCGCGATAACCCCGGCTTCCATGACGAGCCGAGCCTTGTCAATCTTGACCCGTCCCTCGAAGAGTTCGTACAAACGCTTTTCGAGCCTGTCTTTCTCCGTTCTGACCAGATCTTCGCGGGCGCCGTCAAGCTTCCGTAGGCGAGATTGAATCGATCGCAAGAGTTCGAAAACCGCATCCGACATGGCTTGACCTTCGGCGCGTTTCATCTGATCCAAATCGTCAAGCGCTCGTTCCAGAACAGATCGGACATCGCGCCAAGCGGTTTGTTCATCGATTGTCGGCTGATTAATCTCGAAAACTCCCGGAAGCCTCGCCAACGCGGCTAACGAAATCTCATCCCGCAACTCAAGTTCGTTTCGGAGTTCGACAAGTCCTTGATGATACTGTTTTGCCAAGGCAAGGTTGAACCTTAGACGGCTTCCTGATTCCGCCTCGCTCTCGGACAGTTCAATATTGACGTGCGCATGCCCTCTGTGGATGTGATTCCGCACCGCGGTCTTGATGGGATGTTCAAACTGCGAAAGTAGAGGCGGGATGCCGACCGAGACGTTACAGTGGCGATGGTTGCGTGTTTTTACTTCGATTGTCAAGGCGCCGAGAGAGATTTCCGCGTTCTGTCGGCTATACCCCGTCATGCTCTTAATCATGCCATTTCGCTCAAATAACAGTGCATACGGTGTTCTTCAATTACACAATTATGACGCGCCCATGCCAACTGTAGCGCTTCGCGCCAAACCCCGTAGACGGGGCATCTTGCCCCGTGAACTTTACGCGGCAACGAAGTTTCTTACTCCACCCCATGCGAGTTTCTCCACGTGATCCCCTTGTAGCGCTTCGCGCCAAACCCCGTAGACGGGGCATCTTGCCCCGTGAACTTTACGCGGCAACGAAGTTTCTTGCTCTTTCTCCACGTGATCTCCTTGTAGCATGGTAGACGGGGCATCTTGCCCCGCGAACTTTACGCGGCAACAATCCTTGGTTTCTTCCTCCACCCCATGCGAGTTTCTCCACGTGATCCCCTTGTAGCGCTTCGCGCCAAACCCCGTAGACGAGGCATCTTGCCCCGCGAACTTTACGCGGCAACAAGGTTTCTTCCTCCACCCCATGCGAGTTTCTCCACGTGATCTCCTTGTAGCGCTTCGGCCAAAACCCCGTAGACGGGGCATCTTGCCCCGCGAACTTTACGCGGCAACAAGGTTTCTTCCTCCACCCCATGCGAGATTCTCCACGTGATCCCCTTGTAGCGCTTCGCGCCCAACCCCGTAGACGGGGCATCTTGCCCCGCGAACTTTACGCGTCAACAAGGTTTCTTCCTCCACCCCATGCGAGATTCTCCACGTGATCCCCTTGTAGCGCTTCGCGCCAAACCCCGTAGACGGGGCATCTTGCCCCGCGAACTTTACGCGTCAACAAGGTTTCTTCCTCCACCCCATGCGAGATTCTCCACGTGATCCCCTTGTAGCGCTTCGCGCCAAACCCCGTAGACGGGGCATCTTGCCCCGTGAACTTTACGCGGCAACATGATGTCATAACCCATCCTGGCATTCTAGTCGGCCGCTTCTGCTAATTCAACCAGAACAGGTGATTCGACGCGAATTGCGTCTTTGATGCAAACCTCTTCGCACAACTTGCAACCGACACAATCCTTGGGTTTGACAAGCTCACAAATTCCGAAGAAACTCTCGGCGTGTTCGCCTGTTTCCGGATCTTTCAACTCCAGGCAATCCCAAGGACAGATATGCACGCAGAAATCGCATCCCGAGCACAGCTCTTCGTAGATAACTGCAATCGGCCGGTGCGTGGGACGCCTGATGAATTTGCAGACCTCGCCGTGCTGGTCGCGAATAGCCTCGACGGGACAGACCATGCCGCAAGCGCTACAGTCGATGCACACGCCCGGATCGATGATGTGCAATTTATTTCGGTCACCGGTGATCGCGTCAACGGGGCAGTTCGTCAAGCACGCCATGCATCCGATGCACTCATCTGTAATGTAGTAAGCCATTCAGGTTTTCCTTCCGCCTCCAATCTGATTAGTTAACCGATCATTTTCTGGGACGATATGAGAACATGATAATTATAACACGCGCTTCCCGATTAAGCAAGCATGAAAATGCAAATGACTTTTAACGTAGGGCTCTTACGCGCTTCTGTAGGGAACAACGATCGTTGTTCCCAACTACGGTCTTATCAATGGGCGGTGACTGCTGTAGTTGCCCGATTCATCGGGCGTTTTTTTCCCGAAACCGAGTTTTTTCTTGAAAACTCGGTTTCTTCCGTAGCAGACAAGGCTAGTTGTTCCCTAGTCATGACACTCTTCATTGCCTCTCCGATGTAGACGACCGAATCATTCTGTGTTCCTCCCATCCTTCCCGTCTTCCATTCTTCCCGTCTTCCGTCCTTCCCGTCTTCCGTCCTTCCAATCCTCCTTATGCCAAAAATCAGGCGCGATTCCCCTGCCAAATTCAGCCTCGCCGCTTGACAGACGAAACAGCCTATGTTACAATCGTGGACAGTATCATCATCTCACAACATTGGAGGAGAGCTGAAATATGAACATCAAGCATCGGTTGGATGAAACAATCTCGAATTGGAATCTGCTCGAAAGTCCCTTTTATCAGGCATGGAGCGCAGGAACGTTGCCTCAAGCCGCGCTGCGCTTGTATGCAAGCGAATACGGAGCGCTCATTTCGCTGATGCCGAGCGGATGGGAAACGCTGGCGGATCACGAAATCGCCCGCGAGGAAAGGGAACACCTCGAACTTTGGAACGATTTCGCCCACGGCTTGGACACTGAAGTACGGCAGGCGAGCCTCCCGAAGGTGAAAAACTTGGTCAATACCGCGCGGCGTTTGTTTTCCGCCCCGACCACCGCCCTTGGGGCGCTTTACGCGTTTGAATCCCAGCAACCTGCCACCGCGAAATCCAAACTTGAAGGCTTAAAGCGCTTCTACAACCTGCCGCAAACCGTCGAATCCTACTTTGAAATCCATTCGCGTAACGAGCATGAGAGCGAAAAACTGCTGAATCGCATCGAATCGCTGCCGCCAGACGAGCGGGAGGTGGCGCTGGATGCTTGCGAGACGATGAGCGTCGCGCTCTGGTATGCGCTTGACGGAATCTATCAGGCTGAATGTTAACCGAGAATCCCGCTGACGCCTATCGCGCCGTCACGGAATACTTTGATGCCCTGGTGTCCGGAGATGTCGAACGGCTGGCGGAAATGATGTCTGCGGCGGAATACTATGTGAAAATCGGCACCGACGCCGGCGAGGTTGTTGAAGGCGGCGACAACGCGTTCGAATACTATCGCCACCATGCGGCGAGCGCGCAGGATTTCACCATCGCTTACGAAAAACTGGACGTGCGCGAGCGCGGTGGTGTAGCCTGGTTCTACACGCGACAGCGTTGGCGCCTTGCATGGCGCGGCGCGCGCGAGGAATTGGCTATGCGCATGACAGGCGTGCTGGAAAAAGAGGGTGACCGCTGGAAGTTTGTTCAGATACACGCGTCGGTGGGATTGCCGGTGGATTGACATGCGGCTAATACGAAATCGCAATCTATACTGCGCGCTGTCAGAAATTGCGTCTTCTGTAGGAGCGATCTCCAGGTCGCGACCGGCGCGTTCACCGTAGGAGCGATCTCCAGGTCGCGACCTACTGGTGCTATGTAAGTCCTATTAGAAACAATTATTGCTAAGAAAGAAAGCGCAATAATGCCCAACGCAAAGTATAAAAGTTCCAAGAACCGACCGTTCGTAGTAGTGCAATTCATTGCACGTCGCGAATGCACTATAACATTTAGATTTTGAAGTCGTATTGGCAATGGATGGTGTCCGCGCGACAATCTCATGCAAGTGTGCCGGGTCGAAACAATGCAGATTATCAATCTGAAAAAGTTGGATGGTCGGGAATGGCACAGCCAACGGGAAAAGCGAGCTGATCTGGCGCAACGGGCGGACCCCGATTCCCTGCGGCAACTGTTGGATCGCTACTGGACGTGGCATTTCGATGAATCTCTGGCGGAAACTGCCCGCCTCCTCTTGGCGGCAAATCTGAACTGGGAGAGCGCGCCGAGAACGCTAACGCCGCCCGTTGAATCACTCTCATCGCCGCTCGGACTGGCGCTTGACCATGAGGACGAGCAGATTCGGAACGGCGCTTTGAAGATATTGGACACTATGATTGACGTTCCGGCGGGCGAGACGTTAATCGGAGAAGAGTTGCAACCGGTACAGGTGGATGAATTTCGGATAGGACGGTATCCGGTGACCAACGCTCAGTATCGACGCTTCATTCGGGAAACGGGACATCGCGCTCCCGAGGGATGGGAGGAGGGCGCATACCCCGAACAACGGGGCGATCATCCGGTCACATGGGTCGATACCGAAGACGCCGAGGCTTACGCCAGTTGGGCAGGCGCCCGGTTGCCCTGCTTCAAGGAGTGGGGGCGAGCCGTGCGCGGCGACGATGACCGCTTGTTCCCCTGGGGCTATGAGGTTGACAAGCCGCGCTGCAATACGGCAGAACTCCGCGCCGGAAGCGCCACGCCCGTGGGCGCGTTCCCCGATGGCATAAGCCCTTTCGGCTGCTACGACATGCTCGGAAACGTGTGGGAATGGACGAGTACCTGGTACGACGAGGACGACCCGAATTTCCGAGTTGTTCGCGGCGGCGCCTGGTATTACAACCACGACCATAGCACGTGTATCAGTTACGATTTCTTCAGCAAAGATTATACGGAGTTTGTGCTGGGATTCCGAATCGCCAAGTGAACTATACGCCGCCCTGCCAGAAATTGCGTCCACTGTAAAAGCGATCTCCCGATCGCGACATGCGTTCCCGGTAGGATCAAACGAGCGATAATCCGTAGGTTGGGTTGAACGGCACATGAAGAACGACCCGTCCGCAAGCTAACCGCGCCCAGACACCAATAACGCTGACCCCTCCCAAATCATAGTGAAACCCAACACTGCAACTTCCCGTCTTCCATCCTTCCAATCTTCCTTATGCCAAAAATCAGATGCGATTCCCCCGCCCCGCCTACGATAGTGGATTGTATTTGCGGCGTGAACCCCAACTAATTCAATCGCGTTCGTGGCGTTGCAAAATGCGCCGCTGTTGCGTATTGCGACGCGCCCGCCTTCAACCCTTGTCACCCTTGACTTTTCTGGGAATTTCTTGCCCTCCAGCCCAAAAAACTGTCGCATTCCGCGACAATCGAGGCATTCAACCCGAGCCGCTCGGATGTTTCCCCCGCGTACACCGTCCGTTAATACTAATTCCTAATCTATGAGTCACAACCTAAGGTTCGTAGTAGTGCAATTCATTGCACGTCCCGCATCGGCTGTAACATTTAGATTTTGAATTCCTATAACTTTCCAGCGATAATCCGTAGGTTGGGTTGAACGGCACATCAAGAGTGACTCGCCCGCAAGCTAACCGCGCTTAGACACCGATACCGCGAAGAGCCCCAAAATCGTAGTGAAACCCAACACTGTGCCCACTGTATTGGAGAATCCGACGGATTCTGTGTATCCGTCTGGTTTGACGTATGTGTGGACAGAAATTTTTCACCCTTCCCGTCTTCCATCCTTCCAATCTTCCTTATGCCAACAATCAGGTGCGATTCCCCTGTGCCTTTCCCCCCTTCCTCACACTATAATTCCGACTGGTGTGAATTTTGCAATAATAAGTACGCGCGGCTCTTTATAGCCTCCTTCCCCAAAACGATTGCGCGATAGCCTGTCTTGGCTCTCTTTTCAAGCCCAAGATCCTTGATTATGTTTGACAAATGCGCATTTCTGGGGTATGCTTTAGGAGAATATGCGAACTCAACCATTGGCGCCAAGTTTCAGGTGATAATCACATGTTTCACGCACCGTCCACAACGCCTCCTTGGTGTTTCAACGGATTCAAACTGACACAATTAGGGAATATGAAAATGATAAAAACAGCATTCAAATCAATCACGCTCATAGTTGCCGCCGCGTTCCTGACGGTATGTGTGTCGCATGCGCAGGACATGACCGATGGCGATATCATTCACATGAAGAACGCCAGCGGGACGCTGACCGCCGATAACCTTGTCGAGATCGGCAACACCAGCAATTCGACATCCCTCTCCCTCAATTTTCGGGTGACAATGAGCGCTGACGTTTTAATCGGGACGTTGATTAACGTCGTGACACTGGTTCCGACCAACCAGACCGCTCCGACACCCGCGTTCCACTACAAAGACGGCGCGCAATGGACAGCGCTGCAGACAACGACGACGAATAACGTGAACAGTATATCGTACAGCGCGCTTGAAACCATCTCCACCGCGCAAAGCGCCACCACGGTAGAAGTGCGGGTCACGTATTCGACTGCCCCGACTTATCGGTTTCAGTTGGAGCTGGGTCACGGCGCCACCGCCGCCGCCTCGCTTGATCGGATATACTTTGATTGTCAAACAGGCGCCATATCGCGGACGGCTTATGACGTGACCGGCGATGGAATAATTGACAGTGACGATGTAACGGCTGTATCGACCGCCATAACCGACAAGTCCCTCACGGGCGACGTGAGTGAAGACGGCAGAATAAATTATGTTGATTTCGATATGGTCACCTTCATCGTGTCTCAAGGCGGCGGTTCGATAACCTTAAACCGCGCCCCGGTCGTAACCGCAATCCCGGACGTGCAAATTGATAACAGTCAAATCGGCGAAGTGTACGCGCACCTTCATTTCAGCGACCCCGATGGCGATGCGTTGACCTACACCGCAACCTCCTCCGATAGCGCCACGGCCCAAGTAGGCGTGGGAGGCGTGGGCAATTCGACGGTGTATATCTACGCGAATGCGTTGGGAGCGGTGACAATCACCGTCACTGCCACGGACCCCGGCGGTCTGTCGGTTACCCAAACCTTCTCCGCAACCGTAGTGCAGCCAAATCGCGCGCCCGTTGCAGTCGGCTCGATTCCAGCCCGAACGGTGAAAGTTGGTATAGACGCCGCAACGCTTGACGTGAGCGGTTACTTCAGCGATCCCGATGGCGATGCGTTGACCTACACCGCGACCTCTTCCGATACGAGTAAGGCGACGGCGAGTGTGTCAAATTCCAGGGCAACCATTATCGCGGCGGGGGTGGGGACAGCCACGATAACCGTCACGGCTTCGGACCCGGACGGTTTAAGCGCGACCCAGTCGATTTCCGTCACCGTCGCGAACCGTGAGCCGACCACTGTCGGGACGATTCCCAACCAAATAGTGGCGACTGGCGGAGGCGCTCGCGCTATTGACCTAAGCGCTTATTTCAGTGACCCCGAAGGCGAAACGTTGAGTTACGCCGCGACATCTTCGAATACCTCGCTGGTAACCGTAAGCGTTTCGACATCGATTCTTACCGTCACTGGAAAGGACAAAGGAACCTCGACAATCGCCGTCACGGGGACGGATCCCCACAATTTGAGCGCTACGCAGTCATTCACGGTCACCGTGAAAGACCCGCCGACAGCTGTGGGGACAATGCCCGACATCGCGGGAGCCCTGAATCAGGTTGGTGGCTATATTGACTTAAGCGGTTATTTCAGCGATCCGGGCGGACAGGCGTTGACCTACTCGGCAGTCTCTTCGGACACGTCGGTAGTGAAGACGGCTATTACTACAGCTCCAAATAGTAAGCTTCAAGTTATCCCGTGGGGCGAAGGCACCGCGACGATAACCGTCACGGCTACAAATCCCGACGGTTTGAGCGCTACCCAAAGTTTCTCTGTTAAGTTTACGCCTACAGTTTTCGTTGGGGAGGCGGATGCCGTGCCGGGACTGAGCAGTGAAGAGCTATCCCAACTCGACATATTGCTAACCTACGACGCGCTCATCTTCAACGAACTCCATAACGCTTCCGACGACGCGAACGACTGGCTTGAACTCCGAAACGCCAGCGGCGCCGACATACCGCTCGACGACTGGAGTCTGAGCATCCTTGCCGGTGCAGGCGGAGCGGACATCACATTTCCCGCCGGCGCGCTCGTCCCCGCGGGCGAGGTCCTGCTTCTGGTGAACGCGGAGCCAACCATGGCGGATGCGTCGGTTTCCTTCGTAGTCTCCGAATCGTTTGCGTTGCCGCAATCGGATTTCGCATTGATTCTGCGCAGCCCGGAGTCCTTCGGCGATCTCGCCGGCAATTACTTTGAAGGCGATAGGCACGAAACGGCGCCTGCCCTCACTGCGGACACGGTGTGGCATCGGACGCGTCCGATTGCTTCCGGGTATCGCGCCGAAGCCTGGGCGGTAAGTGAATACCAGAATGGGCTCGGCACGCCCGGCTATCTCCACCCGTCCGCCGCCATGGATATGAACAACGATGGGGTCGTGAATATTTTCGATCTGGTGTTGGTCGCCTCGCAGCTCGGTCAGGACGGCGCGAGCGCGGCTGATCTGAACGGCGACGGCGTCGTCAGCATTGCCGACCTCGTTTTGGTCGCCGAAGCCTTTGGCAACGTGGGAGGCGCCCCGGGCGCGGGGTGGTCGACGGCAGGCATGGCGGCAGACTGGCTGCGCCTCGCCCGTGAAAGTGGAGTCGGTCAATCCTCAATCGCGGATGGCTTCTCCTACGAGCGCGGCATAGCGGCGCTTGAAGGACTGGCGCGCCTCGCGGTTCCCGAAACAACCGCGTTGTTGGCAAACTACCCGAACCCGTTCAATCCCGAAACCTGGATGCCCTACCAGTTGGCGAAACCCGCCGATGTGACCCTGAGCATCCATTCATCCGATGGCAGCCTGATTCGCACGATGGAACTCGGTCATCAACCTGCGGGCATTTACCACAACCGCCGCGACGCCGCCTATTGGGATGGGATGAATAATGTCGGCGAAACCGTAGCCAGCGGCATCTATTTCTACACCCTGACCGCCGGCGCCTTCTCCGCCACCCGCAAAATGCTCATCCTGAAATAACGAGCGTTGAAACCGAGTTTTTTCCTCAAAACTCGGTTTCTTTCAAGGCGGGCCCTTGCTCGCTCGGTCTGGCTTGACAAATTCGGCATGGTAGGAGCGATCTCCAGGTCGCGACCGCATGGTAGGCGGAATCCCGCAATCCCGACGCCGATGTGGGAGTGACGCCCAAATTCACTGCCGTGGGAGGGGCATCTTGCCCCGATTTGGTGTTCCGACCTATTGTCGGATCGGGAGATCCCTCCTACAATCGGGTGATGCCATATATCTAGCGAATCAACCAATAAGTGATTCTATCGCAAAATACATTTTGCAATACGCCAAAGTAGTCGGATCAAACGACTGGATGGCGAGCGCAATCATGAATGCGCTCGCTGCCAATTTAACCTTATCAATCCTAAATCTGAATGGAGATTTCAAAATGTCACGACAAATGAGAAGTTTCACGAAGTTCTTCGTCGCAATGCTGCTTGCCTGCCTAGTTTTGTTTGTTCCCGAATCGGACGCACAAGGGGGTAACCAACAACAGGATGAAGATCCGGACACGAATCAATCACCGCAGGAAGTGGGTGGAATTCCGGAACAAACGATAACATTGGGATCTAGCGTCGATATTGAGCTGTCCTCTTACTTCAGCGACCCCGATGGCGATCATTTAACCTACTCCGCCACCTCCGACTCCACGGCAGTGGCAACGGTGAGTGTGGCGAGTTCAACACTAACTATCACGCCAGTGGCGGTGGGGACAACGTCAATAAGCGCAACGGCGTCGGATCCCCATAGCGAATCCGCTACCCACACCATCCCCGTTACCGTGGTTGCTCCGAATCAAGCGCCGACCACCGTAGGCACAATTTCCGATCAAACGTTGGATGTGGGCGGGAGCCCCATCGCGGTTGACGTGAGCGGCAACTTCAGTGACCCCGATGGCGATACGTTGACCTATACCGCTTCGTCCTCCGCTACCACTATAGCGACGGTGAGTGTCTCAAGCGCCACGGTAACCGTTACGGCGGTAGCCGCGGGGAGCGCAACGATAACCGTCACGGCAACCGACCCGGACGGGTTGACCGTGGAACAGACGTTTTCGGTCACCGTCAGTCAACCAAACAGGCAGCCCAAGGCTGTCGGCACAATTCCCGACCAAGTCCTGGCTCCTAATGGAAGCGCCGCCACGATTGAGTTGGCAGCCTACTTCTACGATCCTGATGAAGATACATTAACCTACACCGCGGCATCCAACGATACCGAGAAAGTCACCGTCAGTATATCGGGATCGATCTTAACCCTTACACCCGATGAGAAGGGCAAAGCGACAGTTACGGTAGATGCCACGGATCCAGACGGGGAATCGGCGACACAGGACATCTTTGTCTCCGTGGAAACGCCGCCTGCGGCGCCGGTGCCCGTCGGTACCCTGCCACCGCTTGAACTGTTACTCGAAGGGAGTGGCACCTCGATTACCCCCGACCCTGCGTTCAGCGATCCCAATGGCGATGACTTGACGTATTCGGCGACCTCTTCGGATACTGCGGTGGTGACGATTAATGCGCAACTTATCGTGAGCGCGGTGGCGGTAGGCACCGCGACGATAACCATCACTGCGACGGACCCCGGCGGTTTGAGCGCAACTCAGAGTTTCTCCGTAACGGTTACGGCAAACAGCGCGCCAACTCCCGTCGGGACAATCCCCGCGCAAGTCGTGGCGACCGGTGGAGGCACCGCCTCAATCAATGCAAGGAACTACTTCAGTGACGCCGATGGACACATTTTGGGTATTACGGCGAGCTCGTCCGACACCACTGTGGCGACTGTCAGTGAGACCGCCGGCAAGGTCACCATCACGGGGAACGACGCCGGTACGGCGACGATAACCGTTACGGCAACAGATGACATTGCCGCGCCCGCTACGCAGACATTCACGGTAACCGCCTCAAATCCGCCGACGACCGTGGGCACCATTCCCAACCAAACGAGTGGTGTCGGTTGGGGCACCATCACTGTTGGTGTCAGTAGTTATTTCAGCGACCCGGGCGGACAGACGCTGAGTTACGGCGCGACGTCATCGGATACCGGATCGGCTACGGTGAGCGTGTCTTCTTCGGATGTTAAAGTTTTCCCGATAAGTGTAGGCACCGTGACGATTACTGTCACGGCCACAAATACCGATGGCTTGAGCGTGAGTTCAAGTTTCACAGTTACGCTGACCGCCAATTTTGCGGATGCCATTCCCGGCCTGAGCGCCGACGAAATTTCGCAGCTCGGCGCCTTGCTCACTTATGACGCGCTCATTTTCCACGAACTCCATAACGCTTCCGACGACGCGAACGACTGGCTCGAAATCCGAAACGTGAGCGGCGCCGACATACCGCTTGACGACTGGGGATTGAGCGTCTTGACAGGTGAAGGTCGCGCCGAGCTGACGTTCCCGGCAGGCGCGGTCATTCCCGCGGGTGAAGTTTTGCTTCTGGTGAACACAGAGCCGGCCATGGCGGACGCTTCCGTCTCATCCGTAGTCTCCGAATCGTTTGCATTGCCGCAATCGGATTTCGCGTTGATCTTGAGCAGCCTGGGGGCTTTCGGCGACATCGCCGGAAACTACTTTGAAGGCGATAGGCCCGAGACGGCGCCTGCGCTCACTGCGGACGCGGTGTGGCATCGGACGCGTCCGATTGCTTCCGGCTATCGCGCCGAATCTTGGGCGGTAAGTACATACCAAAATGGACTCGGCACGCCCGGCTATCTCCACCCGTCCGCCGCCATGGACATGAACAACGATGGGGTTGTCAATATTTTCGATCTGGTGTTGGTCGCCTCGCAGTTCGGTCAAGACGGCGCGAGCGCGGCGGATCTGAACGGTGATGGCGTCGTCAGCATCGCCGATCTCGTTTTGGTCGCCGACGCCTTTGGCAGCGTCGCAGGCGCCCCGGGCGCAGGGCGGACAACGACTGGTATGGCGGCAGACTGGTTGCGCCTCGCCCGCGAAGGTGGAGTAGGTCAATCCTCAATCGCGGAGGGCTTCTCATACGAACGCGGCATAGCGGTGCTGGAACAATTGGCGCGCGCCGTCGTTCCCGAAACAACCGCGTTGTTGGCAAACTACCCGAATCCGTTCAACCCCGAAACCTGGATGCCCTACCAGTTGGCGAAACCCGCCGATGTGACGCTGAGCATCCATTCGTCGAACGGGAGCCTGATTCGCACGATGGAACTGGGGCATCAACCCGCGGGCATGTATCACAATCGCAACGCCGCCGCCTATTGGGATGGGGCGAACGACGCCGGAGAGACCGTAGCCAGCGGCATCTACTTCTACACCCTGACCGCCGGCGCCTTCTCCGCCACCCGCAAAATGCTCATCCTGAAATAACGGGCGTTGAAACCGAGTTTTTTCCCGAAAACTCGGTTTCTTCCTTGGCGCGCGCTTGCTTGTTCGGCATGGTATGAGGGGTCTCCCAATCCCGACGCTGTTGAAACCGAGTTTTTTCCTCAAAACTCGGTTTCTTCCGTGGCGCGCGCTTCCATAAGAACGCGCTTCAACAATTGAATCAAGTTTAGAGCAAAATCCGAAGGAGGACATCTCATGGTGCAACCATTGAGAAACCCGACGTTTTTCTTAATCCTGTTTCTGGCTTTTTCGGTTTCCGTAACGGGGACAGTCTACGCCAACAGCGCCCCAATCAGGACGGGCGGTTTCCCGGATTGGTCCCTACGAGTGCCGAATTATGTCGATTTCGACCTTAGTTCGAAATTCAGCGATCCCGATGGCGATACGTTAACCTACACCGCGAGCGCCAATAGTTCCGTCTACGGGACATTGACTGTAACCGGTTCGACGCTCAGGGTCACCGCCCAGCGCATAGGCGGCGTTGGAGCGACGGGGACCGGTGATTGGCAGATATTTGTAAGCGCCAGCGACGGGAGTTTGTCTGCCGGCGGTGACAGTCGAATACTTAGAGTAACGGTGTACAAACGCGGCTCGGAAACTCACAACATCCCGAACGCGGCGCCGCAACCGGTGGGCGTCATCCCGTCGCAAACCGTGAAGGCAGGCAATCAGGTTACACTGGACGCGAGCAGTTACTTCAGCGAGGCTGACGGTGATGTGATGATGTACGGGGCGAGCTCTGGCGCGACGAGCGTAGCGACTGCAAGCGTTTCAGGCACGACCGTTACCGTCACCGCCATCGCGTCGGGTTCGGCGACAATAACGGTCATCGCGGACGATGGACAAGCGACAAGCGCGACGCAGACATTCACGGTCACGGTGATAAGCGCGCCGGTCGCGGTGGGATTCATTCCGGGGCAACTCGTGGAAATTGGCGGATCCGCCGCTACAGTTGACCTGAGCGGTTACTTCAGCGATGCCGATGGCGATACGTTGACCTACACCGCCACCTCGTCTGATACGTCAAAAGCCACTGTGAGCGTATCGAGCGCCACGCTGACCATCACCCCGGTGGCAGTCGGGTCTTCGTTAATAACCGTGACCGCCAGCGATGGCAGTTATACCGCTGACCAGACTATCTCTGTGGTGGTAGATGTGCCGAACACGGCCCCAACCACGGTGGGCTCAATGCCTGACCTGACAATGAACGTTGGCGAGAGCAGTGTCTTCTTTGTGGATAGCTACTTCCAAGACACTACGGGGCATGTATGGACCTACACCGCTTCCTCCTCCGACACCTCGATCGCGACCGCGAGCATGAGCGGTTCCGGGCTTACTGTCCAAGCAGTGTCGCAAGGCACCGCGACCATATCCGTGACAATGACAGATTCCGGTGGCCTCAGCGCTACACAAACGTTCTCTATGGTTGTGCCGAACAACGCGCCGGTCGTGGGCACAATCCCGGACGTAACAATTACGAACGGTTCCGTCGGTGAAGTGCACGCGCACCTTTATTTCACCGACCCCGACGGAGATGCGTTGACCTACGCCGTAGGCACTTCCGATCCCGCCATAGTTTCGGTAAGCGTGGGTGGCACCGGTTATTCGACGCTGTCTCTTTCCGCAAATGCTTTGGGAACGGTGACTATCACGGTCACTGCCACGGATACTAGCGCCGCAACGGTTACCCAGACATTCTCGGCCACGGTAACCCAACCTAACAATGCGCCGACCACCGTCGGCACAATCTCGAACATAACGATGAAGTTGGGCTCGATCACCAGGCAGGTAGAAGCGAGCGGCTACTTCAACGACGCCGATGGCGATAGCCTAACCTACACGGCGAGCTCCTCTAATGTGGCGGATGTGACTGTAAGTGTGTCCGACTCAACCGTAACCATCGCCAGTGTCTCCGAGGGCTGGGCGAATGTAACCGTGACAGCAAGCGATGGCGCCGCCTCGGCCGCGCAGACTTTCAAGGTAACCGTGTCTGCCAACAGCGCGCCAGTGATAGTAATCTCGATTTCGACTGTAAATGTGCCCGCCGCCGGAGGCACCGTATCGCATGATGTTAGCGCTTACTTCAGCGATCCCGATGGCGATAGCCTAACCTACACCGCAACGTCATCGGATACGACCAAAGTCACGGTGAGTATGTCAAGTTCCACAATGACCATCACCGCGGAGGCGAACGTGAGCGAAACGATAACATTGACGGCTTCGGATGGCGGGTTCACTGCTACCCAGAGTTTCACGGTTGCCGCTACTGCCGAAACCACCTCGACTGTAGACATGTTGCCGGTGCTCGGCAGCGACGAACTGTCTCAACTCGGCGCCTTGTTGACGTACGATACCCTCATCTTCAACGAACTGCACAACGGATCGGACGACGCGAACGACTGGCTGGAACTGCGGAATGTGAGCCCGACGGATCTATCGCTTGACGATTGGGAACTCAGCGTCCTGACAAGCGACGGCAACGCTGTCACCGCGTTCCCCGTAGGCGCGTTCGTCCCCGCGGGCGAAGTCCTGCTTCTGGTGAACACGGAGCAGGCCATGGCGGATGCGTCGGTTTCCTCCATAGCCTCCGAATCGTTTGCGTTGCCGCAATCGGATTTCGCGTTAATCCTGCGCAGCCCGGGGGCTTTCGGCGACATCGCCGGAAACTACTTTGAAGGCGATAGGCCCGAAACGGCGCCTGCCCTCACTGCAGACACCGTGTGGTATCGGACGCAACCGATAGCCTCCGGGTATCGCGCCGAATCTTGGGCGGCAAGCGCCTACCAAAATGGACTCGGCACTCCCGGCTATCTCCACCCCTCCGCCCAAATGGACATGAACAACGATGGAGTTGTAAACATTCTTGATTTGGTGCTGGTCGCGTCGCAGTTCGGTCAGGATGGCGCGAGCGCGGCTGATCTGAACGATGATGGCGTCGTCAGCGTCGCCGACCTCGTTTTGGTCGCCGACGCCTTCGGCAGCGTCGGAGGCGCCCCGGGCGCAGGTCGGTCGACGGCTGGTATGGCGGCAGACTGGTTGCGCCTCGCGCATGAAAGTGGAATAGGTCAATCCTCAATCGCGGATGGCTTCTCATACGAACGCGGCATAGCGGCGCTTGAGGGACTGGCGCGCGCCTCCGTTCCCGAAACAACCGCGCTATTGGCGAACTACCCGAACCCGTTCAATCCCGAAACCTGGATGCCGTATCAGTTGGCGAAACCCGCCAATGTGACGTTGAGCATCCATTCGTCCAACGGGAGCCTTGTTCGGACATTGGAACTGGGGCATCAACCTGCGGGCATTTACCACAACCGCCGCGACGCCGCCTATTGGGATGGGGCGAACGACGCCGGCGAAACGGTAGCCAGCGGCGTCTACTTCTACACCCTGACCGCCGGCAATTTCTCCGCCACCCGCAAAATGATCATCCTGAAATAACGGGCGTTGAAACCGAGTTTTTTCCTCAAAACTCGGTTTCTTCCGAGTCGGGTTCTTTCTCGCTCGGTGTGGATCGAAACCACGTTTTTTCCTCAAAACTCGGTTTCTTCCGCAACAAAAAAGCGTTCGCTAATCCCGATTCGCGGTTTCGTGTTTGCCCTGCCGGCTTGAGGGTTTACAACGGGAAATTAGACAAATAAGGCGAAACTTTTCTTAACTTAATCCCTATGGGGACTGGCTCTAAATCCCCGTGAAAAACGCTTGACATTTATCCATGCAAACAGGTATCATGCCCGTATGGTAAAGTTTGACGAGATTTTCAAGTACGTTGTCGGCAATTCCCCGCGTGCGTTGGCGGCGCTGGTGCTGAATATGCCGGGGGTGGAAGTCGGGAAGAGCGTGTCTACGGAACAACCGACGGTTCAGATGCATCGCAGCGACATGGCGTTTCATATCTACCTGCCCGGCGGCGGGGAGGCAATCCTGCATATCGAGGCGCAAACCGATGACAGCGTCCGCAAGCCTATGCACCTGCGGATGCTGCTGTATTCAAGTTTACTTGCCCACAAGTATGAAAAGAACGTCTATTCCGCGGTGTTGTATTTCCGCCCCCCTGCGGGACGGAACGATCCGGGCGTCTACCGGCACGGAAACGAACAATTGGGCGGCGTGTCCTTCCGATATAAAGTCATCCGGATGTATGACTTGGAAGGCAAAGACTTTTTGGATCCCGAAGCTGTCGGTTTACTGCCTTTCACGGCATTGATGAAACATCCCGAAGACATGACCCCCAAAGCCTGGGTCGAGAAGTGCATAGAGACGACGCTGGCGGCTGATGTTGACAGCAATGAGCAATCGACACTTTTATTCGCGCTCTCCCTTTTCGGGAGTATAGCGCATCCCAAAGAGTTTTTCGAGGACCCCAAACTGGAGGCAATCATGCAAGAATCACCTTTTTACCACCATGTGATTGGGCTAGGCAAGAAGGAAGGCAGAGAGGAAGGCATTAGTCTAGGCGCCCGCCAAACGAGTATTGAAAGCACAATGAACGTTTTCACCCATCGATTCCCAAACGCGGATGCCAACGCCCTCAAAGACGAGCTTGAAGCCATTGACGATCTCGACCGCCTCAAACAGTTGAACCTATTTGTCTACACAGCAGAAAGTCTTCACGCGTTCCAAGAGTCCCTAAACGGAGTTTAGCTAATCCCCCGAAACCGATCAAGCGAATGGATAATGAGTGCGATAGAGATCCCTTTTTTCTCAAAACTCGGTTTCTCACCTCAAACGCTCCACTGGTCACTGGCAACTGACCACTGGCCACTGTCTTTTTTGAGGCAATCATGCAAGAATCACCTTTTTACCACCATGTGATTGGGCTAGGCAAGAAGGAAGGCAGAGAGGAAGGCATTAGTCTAGGCGCCCGCCAAACGAGTATTGAAAGCACAATGAACGTTTTCACCCATCGATTCCCAAACGCGGATGCCAACGCCCTCAAAGACGAGCTTGAAGCCATTGACGATCTCGACCGCCTCAAACAGTTGAACCTATTTGTCTACACAGCAGAAAGTCTTCACGCGTTCCAAGAGTCCCTAAACGGAGTTTAGCTAATCCCCCGAAACCGATCAAGCGAATGGATAATGAGTGCGATAGAGATCCCTTTTTCCTCAAAACTCGGTTTCTTCCGAGTCGCGGTGCTGTTGAGACCGAGTTTTTTCTTCAAAACTCGGTTTCTTTCCGAGTCGCGCTCCTTCTCACTCGGTCTAGACTGACAAATACGGCATGGTAGGAGCGATCTCCAGGTCGCGACATGCGTTCCCGGTAGGATCAAGCGAATGAATAGTGAGTGCGATAGAAATCCTCGCGGTTTCCAACCGCACCTACCGCCAGACGCTTGAAAATACGCAATTTTCACCAGCGTGAAGTATAAATCCAAATCAATGAGTTACACGCATCGAGTGATTGTAGTTGCCCGATTCATCAAGGATCTCTATCGCACTCACTATTCGTTCGTTTGATCGTTTTTGACGACTGTAACATTTAGATTTTGAATCCGTATGAGTAGGATTTTCTATCGCGCCTCACTATCCGTTCACTTGATCGATAGAGAATCCCATCTTGAAATCCCCCCTGCCACGACGCGTTTCGCGTCCGGTGGGGGCACGGCATACGGAATATGCCTACAACCTTCAAGTTTATTCTTGGAAGTTGCTTAAACCAAACATTGACCATGAATTCGTAAGGAGAACATTAAGATGAGACAACGATTGATGACCTCAAACATGTTGCTTATTCTACTCTTGACAGTTTCTGTTTTCGTATCGGGCTCCGCCGAGCCGAACAGCGGTCCCACTGTGAACGGAACAATTCCTTCCCAAACCGTAAATGTGGGCGGGGCGCCTGCCCAAATTAACGTGATCAGCTACTTCATTGACGCCGATGGCGATTCGCTTAGGTTCACAGCCAGTTCATCTGACAGCGCCAAAGCGACCGCGAGTGTTTCAAACGCCACGGTAACCATTACGGCGGTGGCGGCCGGGACAGCGACGATAACCGTTACGGCGACTGATCCTGACAATTTGACCGCAACCCAGTCAATCCCTGTGACTGTCGTACAACCCAATCGCGCGCCGACCACCGTCGGTACGATCTCCGATCAAGCGTTGGATGTGGGCGGGAGCGCCGCCACGGTGGACGTGAGCGGCAACTTCAGTGATCCCGATGACGATACATTGACATACACGGTTAGCTCTTCGGATACCGGCATCGCAACCGCGAGTGTGTCAAGCGCCACGGTCACTGTCACGCCGGTAGCTGTGGGGAGCGCCACCATAACCGTCACCGCGACTGATCCCGACGGTTCAACCGCTACACAGACATTCTCTGCCACGGTGACACAACCCAATCGCGCGCCGACCACCGTCGGCACAATCTCCGATCAAGCGCTGACTGTAGGCGGGAGCGCCGCCACGGTGGACGTGAGCGGCAACTTCAGTGATCCCGATGGCGATACGTTGACGTACACCGCCAGCTCGTCCGATAGCGCCAAAGCGACGGCGAGTGTTTCAAGTTCCACGGTAACCCTCACGGCGGTAGCCGCGGGGAGCGCCACCATAACCGTCACCGCGACAGACCCCGACGGTTCAACTGCTACACAGACATTCTCTGCCACGGTGACCCAACCCAACCGGGCGCCCACCACCGTCGGTACGATTTCGAATCAAACGCTGACTATAGGCGCGGGCGCCGCCACCGTTGATGTGAGCGGCTACTTCAGTGATCCCGATGGCGATACGTTGACGTACACCGCCAGCTCGTCTGATAGCGCCAAAGCGACCGCGAGTGTTTCGAGTTCCACTGTAACCGTCACGCAGGTAGCCGCGGGCAGCGCCACCATAACCGTCACCGCGACCGACCCCGACGGCTTGACCGCGGAACAAACATACTCGGTCACGGTCAAACCTCCAAACCGAGGGCCAAACGTTGTGGGTACAATCCCCAGCCAAACGCTGAATGTGGGTGGGACCGCCGCCACAATCGACATAAGTGGTGTCTTCAGTGATCCCGACGGCGATACGTTGACGTACACAGCCAGCTCGTCTGACAGCGCCAAAGCGACCGCGAGTGTTTCAAGCGCTACGCTCACTATCACGGCGGTAGCGCCGGGAACCGCAACCATAACCGTCACCGCGACCGACCCCGCCGGCGCGCCAGCATACCAGAGCGTCTCGGTCACTGTACCCAACCGGGCGCCCACCACCGTGGGATCATATTCCCATGTAACCTTGACTGCGGGAAACATTGATTGGCATCTTATCGTGACTGTCCTGTTCGCCGAGCCTGACGGAGAGACTTTGACATATTCGGCCAGCGCTTCGGACACTGCGCCGGTGGATGTCAAAATGGTACAGAACGGAGAGGTGCTAAGCGTTACGCCAAAGGTTGCGGGGAACGTGACGATAACCGTCACCGCGACTGATCCCGGCGGGTTGAGCGCGACACAGACCTTCACTTTGACGGTGGTCGGGCCAAACCGCGCGCCCGCGGCAAGCGGTTCGATTCCCGATAGCGCCTTGGAGGTCGGCGGGAGTGGCGCTGATGTGGATGTGAGTAGTTACTTCACTGACCCCAATTCCGACACGTTGACCTACACGGCTGCCTCTTCCGATACCGGAATCGCAACCGCGAGTGTTTCAAGCGCCACGGTCACCCTCGCGGCGGTAGCCGTGGGGACAGCGACCATAACCGTCACCGCCACAGATCCCGGCGGGTTAACCGCAAACCAGACCTTCTCCGTCAGCGTGACCAACAGCGCGCCGACCACCGTGGGAACGATTTCCGATCAAGCGTTGGTTGTCGGTGGGAGCGCCGCCGCGGTTGACGTGAGCGCCAAATTTAGTGATCCGAATGGCGGTACCTTGACTTACACCGCCAGCTCCTCGGATACAAGCGTCGCGACCGCGAGTGTTTCAACCGCCACGGTTACCCTCGCGGCAGTGGCGGCGGGAAGCGCGACCATAACCGTTACGGCGACTGACCCCGGTGGGCTAACGGCAAACCAGACCTTCTCTGTTACGATCACTGTACCCAACCGGGCGCCCGCAACCGTCGGGACAATCTCCGATCTGACCTTTACCACCAGTTGGAGCGCTACAGTTAACGTGAATAGCGCCTTCAGTGACGCCGATGGCGATACATTGACTTACACCGCCAGCTCCTCGGATACAAGCATTGTGACCGCAAGTGTGTCAAGTTCCACCGTAACCCTCACGGTAGTTGCATTGGGGAGCGCCACAATAACTGTCGTGGCGACAGATCCGGACGGCTTGAGCGCCACACAGACCTTCTCCATCACGGCGGTGCAATCCAATAGGGCGCCGGTCGTCGTGTCAACAATTCCCAATCAAAAGTTGACGGTTGGCGAGCCCGATACCCAACTTAACGTGCTTCAATACTTCAGCGATCCCGATGGAGATCCGTTGAGAGTCGGCGGTGTTGAAACAGATATCCCCGGTCAAGTGGAAACGGTAGGAGTTACTTCCAGTCTGACTGGTTTAACGTTCAAACCAAAGGCCGCGGGAAGCGCGAGCGTAACCGTCTGGGTGGCGGACCACCGCGGTTTAAATGCCAAGCAATCCTTCAGCGTTAGCATAAACCAGCCCCCAGCGCCAAAAGGGACAATTCCCAATCAATCGTTTACCGTGGGTGACAGCGCCGCGACCGTTAACGTGAGCGGCTATTTCACCGATGCCGACACGTTGACCTACACTGCGGCTTCCTCCGATACCGCGATAGCCACGGTGAGTGTGTCAAGCGCCACCGTCACCGTCACGCCGGTAGCCGCCGGGAGCGCCACGATTACCGTCACGGCAACAGATACCGGAAATGCGTCCGGCACACAGACCTTCACTGTAAATGTGGCCAAGCCGAACCTGCCGCCGACCCCCTTGGGTACGATTCCCGATAAAAAGTTGAAACTCGGCGGGGACTCTATCAAATTTAGCGCGACGCCGTACTTTGATGAGATTGCCGGCGAGGCGATTACTTACAGCAGCAAATCTTCCAATAGCGGCATTGTAACCGCGACGGGTTCGGCATTCGGCTACGGGCAGGCATGGGTAACCCTTGCGCCGGTAGCGGTAGGGAGCGCGACCATAACCGTCATAATGACGGACACCGCCGGCACCGGGAAGCAGTCCTTCACGGCTACGGTTTTCGACGGCCCCGTTGCTGTCGGCACAATTCCCGATGTTACATTCACAAGCAATGGGAGCAGTTCCGATGTAGACCTGAGCGCTTATTTCAACGCTTATGATACGACTGCATTGACGTATACGGTCGTCTCCTCCGATACCGCCAAAGCCGCCGTGAGCCTCTCCGGGACAACCCTGACCGTCACATCCGTGGCGCCGGGCACATCGACAATAACCGCGAGGGTGATGGATTCCTCCGCTAAGTTTGCTACACAGACCTTCACCGTGACGGTGAAGGGGGCGCCGGTCCCCGTTGGCGCAATCCCCGCTCAAACGCTGGAAATTGGTGGAGCCGCTGTCACAATTAACCTTTCCGGCTACTTCACCGATCCTGACGGTGGGACCTTGACATATTCCGCTAACCTCCTTGGCGCCGTTAAGATAACCGCCAGTTTGCCGGGTAGCATATTAACCCTTGAACCTTCTGTGAATAATCCTCAGAATGAAACGGGGTCGGGGACGGTGAGGATACGTGCCACGGATCCCGACAACTTGTCCGCGACACAGGAATTCACCGTAACACTCGCGCCCGCAAATCGCGCCCCCGTCACCGTCGGTACAATTTCCGACATGACCACCAGGGTTGGCAGGAGTGGCGCTGATGTTGACCTGAGTGCGTACTTCACCGACGCGGATGCGGACACCTTGACCTACGCCGTTGTCTCCTCGGATGCCGCTAAAGCAAGCGTGAGCCTTTCCGGTACAACGCTAACCGTCACGCCCGTGGCGGCGGGAACGGCAACCATAACCGCAACCGCGACGGATCCCCACGGCGCGCTTGCCACGCAGACCTTCGGCGTTACGGTTGAACGGCAGAATCGCGCCCCGGTCGCGAGTCAGACAATTCCCAATCAAGTGGCAGGCAGATCACAAGGTAGTCCGCTTATCCATATCAGTCTTGGAAATTACTTCAGCGATCCGGATAAGGATGCGTTGACATACACCGCTGCCACGACTGTTGTAACCAACATCGTCTTTGTGGACTTCCGCACGGGGCCAACCGTCCTAACCCTCTCTGCGGCGAGCGCGGACAGTCCGACGGCATCGGGAACGGCAACGGTAAGGGTAACGGCGACAGATGGCGACAACGCAAGCGTGAGCCAGTCGTTCTCCGTTACCACCAGTAGACGGCCAGTCAAGGTGGGTACGATTTCCCACCAATATCTGTTGGGAGAGCCTGCCCATGTGACTAATATTCAAAATTACTTCAAGGACGACGATGGAGATGCGCTCGCGTACTCGGCAAGCTCGTCTGACACAAGCGTAGTGACCGCCAGCCTGTCGGGAACCACGGTGACTTTCAGCGAAGCCGGCGGCAAAGGCTCCGTGACGGCAACCGTAACGGCGACAGACCCTGTCGGTTTCACGGCTGCCCAGACCTTTACGGTATACGTGGGGATGCCGCCGACGACTGTGGGGACAATTCCCGATAAAACAATCGCTCACAGTTGGATTAATGTTACGCAGACGATTGACGTGAGTTCCTACTTCAGCGACCCGTATAAACTTGCGCTGACCTACACGGCGAGTTCTTCCAATACCTCGGCTGTGTCGGCGAGTGTGTCGCAAGGTTCGAATGTTTCCTTCATGGGGATTGCCGCGGGGACATCGACGATAACCGTCACCGCGACAAACACCGATGCTTTGAGCGCGACCCAATCTTTTTCTGTCACGGTGTCGTCCCCGTCAACCGCGGATGCTTTGCCGGGACTCGGCGGCGACGAACTGTCCCAACTCGGCGCCTTGCTGACGTACGATACCGTCGTCTTCAACGAATTGCATAATGGTTCTGTCGACGCGAACGATTGGCTGGAACTCCGAAACGTCAGCGCCGCCGACCTTTCACTTGATGACTGGCAACTGACTATTCGGACGGGCGGCGGTCAGGTTGTCGTCGCGTTCCCCGCAGGCGCGGTTATCCTCGCGGGAGAAGTGCTTTTGCTAAGCAACACGGAGTTGGAGTCGGCGAATCCGTCGTTCTCGTCTGTGGTTTCTGAAACCTTCGCGTTGCCGCAATCGGATTTCGCGCTGATTCTGCGAAGTCCGGCGAGGTTCGGCGACCTCGCGGGCAATTACTTCCAAGGCGATCGGCCCGCGACAGTGCCTCCCCTCACTGTGGACACGGTGTGGCATCGAACTAAGCCGATAGGATTCGGCTATCGCGCCAACGCCTGGGCAAAAAGCGCATACCAAAATGGACTCGGCACGCCCGGCTATCTCCACCCGCACGCCGGAATGGACATCAACGACGACGGTGTCGTCAACATCCTCGATCTTGTCCTCGTGGCGTCGCAGTTCGGTCGGGATGGGAGCGGCGCCGCCGATCTGAACGGCGATGGCGCGGTTAACATCCTTGATCTCACGTTGGTTGCAAGCGCCTTTGGGAGCGTCCCGGGCGCCCCGGGCTCCAATCAGTCGACAGCAGGCTTGGCGGCGGACTGGCTGCGCCTCGCCCGCGAAAGTGGAGTAGGTCAATCCTCAATCGCGGATGGCTTCTCATACGAACGCGGCATAGCGGCGCTTGAAGCGTTGGCGCGCGCCTCCGTTCCCGAATCGACCGCGCTGCTGGCAAACTACCCGAACCCGTTCAACCCCGAAACCTGGATGCCCTATCAGTTGGCGCATCCAGCGAATGTGACGCTGAGCATCCATTCGTCCGACGGGAGCCTCGTTCGCAGGTTGGATCTGGGTCATCAGCCTGCGGGCACATATCACGGCCAGAGCGACGCCGCCTACTGGGATGGGGCGAACGACGCCGGCGAAACGGTAGCCAGCGGCATCTACTTCTACACCCTGACCGCCGGCCCCTTCTCCGCCACCCGCAAAATGCTCATCCTGAAATAACGCGCGTTGAAACCTAGGCGACTGTGTTGAAACCGAGTTTTTTCCTCAAAACTCGGTTTCTTCCGAGTCGCGCCCTTTGCTCGCTCGATCTGGATCGAAACCGAGTTTTTTCCCGAAAACTCGGTTTCTTCCGAGTCGCGCCCTTTGCTCGCTCGGTCCGGCTTGACCAATCCGGCACGGTATGAGGGATCTCCCGATCCCGACCACGCGGCGTGAAGGAATCCCGAATTCCCGACGCCGCCGTGGGAGGGACTCCCAAAATTCACTACCGTGGGAGGGGCATCTTGCCCCGACTTGGTATTCCGACCGCGCGGTAGGATGAATCTCCCAATCCCGACCGATCGGCGTGAAGGAATCCCGAATTCCCGACGCCGCCGTGGGAGGGGCATCCTGCCCCGACCTGGTATTCCGACCTATTGTCGCGGGGAGATCCCCCCTACCGATTGCGCGTGGCGCTCACAACCCAATACAAATTCCAAATCCATAATTTACAAAAACCGCCAGTTTGTAGTTGCTCAATTCATTGAGCGCCTCCGATTAGCCTGTAACATTTATACTGCGCGCTGTCAGAAATTGCGCTTTTTCAAACGTCTGGCCGTAGGTGCGGTTTCCAACCGCACCGATATTCCAACATTTGTAGGAGCGATCTCCAGGTCGCGACTTGCTGGCGCTGCGTAAATCCTATTCGAAACCATTATTGCTGAGAAACAAGCGCAATATTAGCCAACACAAGGTATAGATTTCTAATCCGTATTGGAATTCGTCGTAGGGGTTGGGTTCCCCAACCCATTGAGCGAGGGGACCTCGCCCCTACGATTGATTGTAACATTTATACTGCGCGCTGTCAGAAATTGCGTCTTTTCAAACGTCTGGCCGTAGGTGCGGTTTCCAACCGCACCGATATTCCAACATTTGTAGGAGCGATCTCCAGGTCGCGACTTGCTGGCGCTGCGTAAATCCTATTCGAAACCATTATTGCTGAGAAACGAGCGCAATATTAGCCAACACAAGGTATAGATTTCTAATCCGTATTAGAATTCGTCGTAGGGGTTGGGTCCCCCAACCCATTGAGCGAGGGGACCTCGCCCCTACGATTGATTGTAACATTTATACTGCGCGCTGTCAGAAATTGCGTCTTTTCAAACGTCTGGCCGTAGGTGCGGTTTCCAACCGCACCGATATTCCAACATTTGTAGGAGCGATCTCCAGGTCGCGACTTGCTGGCGCTGCGTAAATCCTATTCGAAACCATTATTGCTGAGAAACGAGCGCAATATTAGCCAACACAAGGTATAGATTTCTAATCCGTATTAGAATTCGTCGTAGGGGTTGGGTCCCCCAACCCATTGAGCGAGGGGACCTCGCCCCTACGATTGATTGTAACATTTATACTGCGCGCTGTCAGAAATTGCGTCTTTTCAAACGTCTGGCCGTAGGCGCGGTTTCCAACCGCACCGATATTCCAACATTTGTAGGAGCGATCTCCAGGTCGCGACTTGCTGGCGCTGCGTAAATCCTATTCGAAACCATTATTGCTGAGAAACAAGCGCAATATTAGCCAACACAAGGTATAGATTTCTAATCCGTATTAGAATTCGTCGTAGGGGTTGGGTTCCCCAACCCATTGAGCGAGGGGACCTCGCCCCTCCGATTGATTGTAACATTTATTCGGCGTGTGCAAATTTTTCCTTGACAACGTTATGTGCGTATAGTATAATATAAGGTATGAAGACGAGACCGAGCCATAACGCCCGAAAACGGCGCGTAAATCACTACATTCACGGCGGACTTTGTCCGCTGAACTAACGGTGAAGATGACAATCTTTTTCCCGCTGTTAACATCTTGTTCACCTTTGCGCGGGCTGGAACCCGCGTTATCACTGGATCGGACAAACTCGATCAGCGTGAACGCGCCCCCCGAAATCGGCTTTTTGTTCACGTTTTGTGCCTATTTTTCGAAGGCGTTTTTGACAAAATTGAGCTGCAAAATCACGCCGACCGCCCTAAAAACGCGTGCCGCGTGGACATTCTGTTCACCTTTTGCAAATGGTTTATTCCGCAACAGAAAAGCGCCCACTAAATCTCTAAGTTACGAGAGCCGTTGGTTTGTAGTTTCTCAATTCATTGAGCGCCTCCGATTAGCTTGTAACATTTAGATTCTGAATTCGTATAATCGTGCAGACAGACGCATAATCCATCGTAGGGGTTGGGTTCCCCAACCCAAGCCGGAGCAACCCCAATCCCGCATGGCAAGCCCTCCCGAATTAACCTAAGGAGACGGATGAAAACAGTTCTTATAATCGTTATATGCTTGATGATCGCTTCAGTTACAGCCCCGTCCACCGGCTTCGCCCAAGAAGATATAGAAAACCCGCAATGGAATCTGCCCGAGAGCGCCATAGCCCGCCTCGGCAAAGGCACCGTGAACGGTTTAGCCTATTCGCCCGATGGGACGCGCCTCGTCGTTGCCGGCAGCATCGGAATGTGGGTATATGACGCGCAAACCCGCGACGCCGTCGCCTTATTCACCGGGCATACGGATATTGTCTCGAGCGCAACATACGCTCCGGATGGTGGCATGCTGGCGAGTGGCAGTTGGGATAACACCGTTCGATTGTGGGATGCGCAGACCGGCAGACTGAAAAAAACGCTGTTGGGACACAGCGATAGAGTTGTTTCCGTCGCATATTCTCCGGACGGCGGCACGTTGGCGAGCGGGGGTTGGGATAACACCGTCCGTTTGTGGGATGCCCGCACCGGCCTACCCAAGGTATCGCTTGTGCATTCACACTGGGTACATACGCTTGTGTATTCACCGGATGGGAGCAAAATTGCCACCGGCGCTCAGGATGGCAGCGTACGCCTATGGAATGTCGCCACCGGGGAGACGCTCGTTACAATCCCCGCACACGCCGAAGCCGTAACCTCCATTGCTTACGCTCCGAATGGGGGCGCCATAGCCAGCGGCGCGCAAGATGGCGCGATTCATCTGTGGGATGCCGCCACCGGGGGAGCGCTTGCCTCCTTCACCGACCATACCGGCGCCGTCTTGTCCGTCGCGTTCTCACCTGATGGGCGCGCGCTTGCCAGTGGAGGTGAAGACGGCGTTCTTCGTTTGTGGGACGTTGCCGCCAAGCAAGCCCGCGCCGTGCTGTCAGAAAATAACGGCAGCGTCCGTTCGGTTGCCTACTCTCCGGACGGCGCCATCCTTGTGAGTGGCAGCGATGACGGCGCCATCCGCCTGTGGGACATTGCCGCGGAACACACGGTCGCGGCAATTTCGGGACACGGCGCGATAGCGCAATCGGTTGCCTATTCCCCCGATGGCCGCCTGCTTGTGACCGGGAGCGATGATGGCCGCATCCGCTTGTGGGACGCGGCGACTCGTCAACTAAAGGCAATTCTTGAAGGCCACACGGATCAGGTGCGTTCTGTTGTGTTTTCACCCGATGGAAGGGTGCTTGCCAGCGCCGGAGGGCGTGACTTCACCGCCCGATTGTGGGATGTCGCTACCGGAGAGTCTCTAGCCGTGTTGAGAGGACATACCGGTGGCGTCCTTTCCGTGGCGTTTTCACCGGATGGCAGTACCCTTGCCACCGCCGGCGGTTACCGCGACAACACCATCCGTCTCTGGGATGTCGCCACCGCGCAAACCAAAGCCATCCTCACCGGGCATACCTCTTGGGTGCGTCACGTCGCGTTTTCGCCCGATGGCGGTACCCTCGCCAGCGCCGGCGGTTTTGGCGATCTTAGCGTCCGTTTGTGGGATGTCGCCGCCGAGCGGAACATAGCCGTTCTGCGGGGACACACCTCCTGGGTGCAGACGGTGGCGTTTTCGCCGGATGGCGGCACGCTCGCCAGCGCCGGCAATGACACCACGGTGCGTTTGTGGGATCTTCGCACGGCTGAAACCAAAGCCGTACTCACCGGACATACTTACGAAGTCTTTTCCGTTGCGTATTCACCGGATGGCAGTACGCTCGCCAGCGCCGGTCCGCGTACCGTGCGACTGTGGAATGCCGACACCGGGCACGCCATCGTCGCCCTCACGGGAAATGTGTACGGCACGCGTTCCGTCGCGTACTCGCCCGATGGCGATACCCTCGCCACTACTGGTGCGGATGGCACGGCGCACTTATGGGATTTGTCCCGCTTGCTTTCGGATGCGGGAGACCTTGAAACAGCCGTCTCGCAAATCCAGCGAGGAGCGAACGGAAAGCGTGGCGTGAGACTGGCTTACTTCTACCCGAGCGATCGGGCGCCCCAACCCGGCATAAGCGAGCAAGCCGACCGCATAATAAAGGACGTGCAAATCTTCTACGCTCGCGAGATGCAACGGCACGGGCATGGCATAAAAACGTTCACGTATGAAGCTGATCCGAGCGGAAACGTAGTGATGCATCACATCAAGGGGCAATTCGCCGAGGAGCGCTACCGCGACAACCCTTACGGCAAGATCTTGACGGAGATTGACAACCAGTTTGACAGATCTCGGGACATCTTTTTCGTGTTTCTAGAGGTCTCGAATGAATTCCTGGGGCGCGACGTATGCGGTCTGGGAGGCATTCACGGGGCGAGCGGCGGGACAGCGATGTTCCCCGCATCGGGCGACTGCTTCAGTTTCCGCATTGTTGCTCACGAACTGGGTCACGCTTTGGGATTGTATCACGATCACCGTGCCCCCAACCTGATGTCTGGCAGCACCGGCTACCTCAGCCGCATCTCCGAATGCGCGTCGCATTATCTTGAGGTGCACCCGCTATTCAATTCCGGTCAAGCCGATTTCAGCCATCCGGCGATAGTTCGCAGGTTGCCTCCTCTTGCCTTGCCCTCGGAGGATATCCATATCCGCTTTGCCGCCACCGATGACGACGGGCTTCATCAGGCGCAACTATTTGCGGACGCCACCCCTGACGATCCCCTTCCCGGGCTTAAGTTGCTCGCGTGTCGGGAGTTGAGCGGCACGAGCGCCAATTTTGAATTCATCATTACCGAGTTGATCGCTAACCCCGCCGTTGCCATATCGCTTTGGGTTACCGACTCGCACGGAAATACATCATGGGCATGGTATCAAGACGCCATAGAGGGACTTGTTCCGCTCGATCTCAACGGGGATGGCGCTCTGGACTTCTTGGATTTGGCGGTGGTCGCTTCCTACCTCGGGCAGACCGAGAACCAGAATAGCGCGGACGTGAACGGGGATGGCGTTGTCAACGTACTGGATCTTGTGTTAGTTGCAGGCTTTCTGGATGCCGTAGCCGCTCCCCCGGCGGGACGGAGCGTGTTGCACGACGACCTGACGCGCGACGAAATACAGCGGTGGTTGACGCAAGCGCGGCGACTCCATCCCGCAGACGCCGTATCGCGGAGAGGCATTGCCGTGCTGGAAAATCTACTCGCGGCGTGGCCCCCCGGAGAAACGGCGCTCTTGCCGAATTACCCGAATCCGTTTAATCCGGAGACGTGGATACCGTATCGGTTGGCGGCGCCGGCCGATGTCACGCTCCGCATCTATTCGACAAGCGGCGCCGTCGTGCGTACCCTGGCGCTGGGACAACAGCCTGCGGGTGTCTACCAAGACCGGATCCGCGCCGCATATTGGGATGGCAAAAACGATTCGGGCGAGACAGTTGCGAACGGCATCTATTTCTATACCCTTACGGCTCGCGATTTTACCGCCACGCGGAAAATGCTCGTCACGAAATAAATGGCATCTTGACCGCGCCGGCGTTCCTATATTCTTCGCGTTAATCCCCATCTTCCATGACTCCATATCAGCAGGTTCGCGATTACCTAAGGCGCACGGGAAAGCGCCCCAAAAAGCGCCTCAGCCAGAATTTCCTGATTGATCCCAACGTCCTGCCGGCCATCGTGGAAGCCGCAGAGGTGACGGACGCCGACCTTGTGCTCGAGATCGGCGCCGGACTCGGATGCCTCACCGAGGCATTGGGAGACGTTGCCAAAACGGTAGTCGGTGTTGAAGTTGACCCCGATTTATGCGCGGAGTTGCAACGCGAGTTTGGCGACCATCCCCGCATCCGTCTCCTTCAAGCGGATATTCTCAAGTTGAATCTCTTCCCGATTTTCAGCGGTGTCCCTCGCATAAACGCCAAAGTGGTTGGCAACCTTCCGTACCATATTACCACGCCGATTCTCTGGAGGCTACTGGGACATAACAACTTGATCTGCGGTTGCGTGCTGATGATGCAGCGGGAGGTCGCCCAGCGCATCGTCGCCTCGCCGGGCGGGAAGGATTACGGCGCGCTTAGCGTCGCGGTGTCTTACTATGCCGAATCCGAGATTCTTCGATCTTTCTCGTCAAATCAGTTTTATCCGGCGCCCGGCGTGGACTCGGCATTGGTGCGGCTAAGGATATCGGAAACGCCCAACGTCGAAGTCGACGACGAAGCGTTGTTCTTCCGAATTTTGCGCGCCGCATTCCAATATCGGCGCAAGACGTTGCGGAATGCATTGCTGAAAGGCGGGGCGCCAGTTTCCGGCGAAGTACTTGATGAGATTTTCGAAGCGCTCGGCATCGACGGGAATCGCCGCGGCGAAACATTGGACATCCGAGAGTTTGCGGCGCTTGCAAATGCGATTAGTCGTAGGATGATTTGAACACGAAGGCGCCACCGAACCGGTCCCACACGCCTCTTCGCAAAAAGAGTTGACCAACCACCCCTTTTTTATGTAAAATAGAACATGCGGTACGCTCGTTTGTACGATGTTTGAGTGGAGGGCCTGACTCTAGGCGCGTCGTCTGTAGGAGCGATGTCCAGGTCGCAACGTACGCTTCCCGTAGGTGCGGTTTCCAACCGCACCGATACCAAGATTGCGAGACCGATACATCAATCCTTTAGCGGACGGGCCATCTAGACTCAGACAGCATCGGTTATTGGATATGCATAGTGGGACAAGGAGGTTGTGTGAATGAAGAACATGCGTTTTTTCCTTTTTATCGTGTTGTGTGCAGGTATTCTCTTCAGCGTTAATGCGGTCTTTGCCGTGAGTTTCCTGAAGTTCGAACGCGAATTTTCCGGCAAAGGCTCAACCGACGGGGCTTTCGGTAAGAAAATCCACGTCGCGTTTGACGCCGAAGGGCGGATCTATGTGAGTGACGCAGACAACCGATTGATACAGAAACTCTCGCCCGCCGGCGAATTCCTGATGCAAATCCCCGATGAGCCGCAAGCGATTGACAATACGTTGAAGAAGCCGGGTGACATTGCCGTTGACAGGAATGGCAATATCTACGTGGCTGAGACCGCGGCGCATCACATCGCTGAAACCGACAATCCCAAGATTTATATGTTTGCGCCGTGCGTCCACAAATTCGCCCCGAATGGCGCGTTGATTCACACCTATTTTGTCGATCCGGTTGATGTGCGTCCAAAGCAGGTACTGCCCGCCAGTTTAATCGTCGATGAAGACGGGAAAACGGCGTTTGGCATTCAGCCGAAGGGGCATGACCGTTCGCTTCTCATCGCCGTGAACAGCCGGAACCAGCTCTTTGTGCTGGATGCGAAACGGGGACGCATCCACAAGTTTGACGCCGCCGGAGAGAAATTGCACGTGTTCGGACGATACGGCGCCGGAGATGGCGAATTTGATCGGGATGCCTCCGACATTGCCATTGACACGAGGGACAACGTATTGATTGCGGATACCGGCAACCATCGCGTGGTCAAGTTTGATTCGGAGGGGCAGTTTCTCCTGAGTTTCGGCGCGAAGGGACGCGGCGATGGGCAACTCACGAAACCCGTTGCCATCTCCCCCTTGATGACGGGTGAAATCCTTGTCAAGGATTCGAGTCAATTCAAGCGGCATTTGGGCGAGTTGCCGAGCGGCGGCGTTCTGAGCCTCATTCCGCCAACAGCCTCCGGGATGGAAGACCTCGTGATTCGATCAGGCAGATCCCGCGCCGCGCTATTCGGTGGCGGTTTCACGGATCAGTCCAACCTTGATGCCCTGAATCGCCGCATCCGCCTGCTGGAGGAAGCCGAGTATCGACGCTATTATTCCGAATACTTTGACGACAACGAAGAGGGCGACAAAGATGAGAACAAGAAGGAAGAAGATGAGGATTTGAAAGCGGCGACCGTTCGAGCCACTGTTTACCACAACGTGATTATGCGTGTGCAGAGGTTTGACCGCAACGGAAAGTATCTCGATCGAATAATATATCAAATCGACAAGCAGAACGAAAGGGACCGCGATGTCGCTTTTCTCGCATTAGACGCGATCGGGCATATCTACCTGCGAGACGGGAGCGACCTCGTCATTCGCCAATACTCGGTGGAAGGATTTAGCCTGAAAGCGTCTCAGATGGATGGGCTATACAACGCGCGAGCCTCCAATACGGATAATCGTTTTTCGGAGGACTACGAGGACATTGACGCCAACGCCGATATCCAAGACGACGCCAACCAATTGGAGTTGAGCAACGCGTTTTTCTGGAACTACAATCTGTCGGAGCGTTGGAGTTTGATGTTCGCCGACACGCTTTCGTACAGTGAATTGGACGAGCGGTACCTCACGCCGCCAAAGGTGGAAGATAGCTATGACCTTCAAACAAAGTCGCTGACAAACACGCTCGCCGCTAACCTAAAATTCATCACCGACCCGAATCCGTATCGCTACAAGGAATTGAACCTCTACCTTGAACGGATTGATGGCACATCCGATCTCGATCAAGCGGCGGTTTATCAAGAGCTAAACAAACAACGTCAGGACAGCGAAGGCGACGCCAGCGCCATCTCGGTGGGGTTGAATTGGGACATACTCTCCAGAGCCAATCTGTGGGTTGAGTACGCCAACCTGAATCCGGCAGACACGAGCCGTAACTTCGTGCGCCGATATTTTGACGTATCGGGTGATCTCTACGAAGTGTTCGGAAGCCGTAACGAGATGAAAAAACTTGCCGGTGAATTAACAATCAAATTCTAAAGTAGTAGGCACACTCCGTGTGCCGTACACCGCTTACTGTAGGATCAAACGAATGAATAATGAGTGCGATAGAGATCTTTCAAACGAGCGAATAGCAAGTAAGATTCCCTATCAGGATTTGCTATCGCACTCGCTATCCACTCGCTTGATCGATAGAGATCCCATCTCCGAATCGCGACTTTCTGACTAGCGCTAATCACTTACCGAGAATGCCAGTCAGTTGAAATGAAAGGAGACTATGCTCAAAAATCCCGAGATTCTAGAATTTTTTGACATCCCGAACGAACACTTCCCGAACCATAGCGCACAATGGCTGCTCCGAGACAACGAGAACGTCCGAGCGCTGGTGGACCTCGTATTCCCCGAGTCGTCCGAACAGATGGATTTTAGCGGTATGGTACGGCTGGAAAGCGGTTTTATTCTCGACAACCTCCGAGAACAAGTGGCAGACATTGTGATTAGGGTGCCGTATCGTGATCAATCGGAAAACGACGGACTGCTAATCTATATTCTCATTGAACACCAATCCACTGTTGATTTGACTATGCCGTTCCGATTGCTGCTTTACATGACCCAAATTTGGGATGCGCAACGGAGGGAGTGGGAATCAAACAAGGTTCCCAGAAGCGAATGGCGCTTTCGTGCGGTTATCCCAATCGTGTTTTATACCGGGGATCGCCCCTGGAATGCTTCGTTGTCCCTTGGTGCAATGATGGGAATACCTGATGAACTTTCCAAGTTTGTCCCGAAATTCGAAATATTGTTTCTTGGCTTGATGGACACGGACGACGCCGACCTGACCAAAACAAATCATCCACTTGGATGGTTGCTAACCGTATTAAAGAAGGCAACTGCGCCGAAGGAAACGTTGCGCAGTGCAATAATTGAAGCGATATCAAGTATGAACGCTCTTGATGACGAGCTCGCGCTACAGCGACGGCAAGCGATAGGATACTTCCTATTGCTAATTTTTCATCGTCGTCCGGCCGACGAGCACGAAGAGTTGAGGGCGATAGTTAATCAGCATATTCAACATTCGACTGACAAACAGGAGGCAGAACAAATGGAACAGACAATGGCTGAACAACTTTTTGAACGCGGGATAGAGCAAGGCATGGAACGCGGCGACGCGCAAGGTTTTGAACGCGGCGACGCGCAAGGTTTTGAACGCGGCGACGCGCAAGGTTTTGAACGCGGGATAGAACAAGGCGCGGTGCAAGCGAACCAAGCGGCTCTTCTCAGACTGCTTGAATCTCGGTTCACTCCCGTTCCCGAAACCATTGTCAACCGAATCACTCTGACACGCAATCTCTCACGTCTTGATTTGCTGTTTGAAAAAGCGCTAAACGCGGAAACGCTCGAGGAGATTGATTTGGAAATCGACGACAGTTAGGGAATTCAAATATGCTTTACGCGGCTCGGACTTGGGTGTTTTCAAGCATCTGACAGGATCAAACGAATGAATAATGAGTGCGATAGAGATCCTTCAAGCGAATGAATAATGAGTAGGATTTGCTATCGCACTCGCTATCTACTCGCTTGATCGATAGAGATCCCATCTCCGAATCGCGACTTTCTGACTAGCGCTAATCACTTACCGAGAATGCCAGTCAGTTGAAATGAAAGGAGATTATGCTCAAAAATCCCGAGATTCTAGAATTTTTTGACATCCCGAACGAACACTTCCCGAACCATAGCGCACAATGGCTGCTCCGAGACAACGAGAACGTCCGAGCGCTGGTGGACCTCGTATTCCCCGAGTCGTCCGAACAGATGGATTTTAGCGGTATGGTACGGCTGGAAAGCGGTTTTATTCTCGACAACCTCCGAGAACAAGTGGCAGACATTGTGATTAGGGTGCCGTATCGTGATCAATCGGAAAACGACGGACTGCTAATCTATATTCTCATTGAACACCAATCCACAGTTGATTTGACTATGCCGTTCCGATTGCTGCTTTACATGACCCAAATTTGGGATGCGCAACGGAGGGAGTGGGAATCAAACAGGGTTCCCAGAAGCGAATGGCGCTTTCGTGCGGTTATCCCGATTGTGTTTTATACCGGAGATCGTCCCTGGAATGCTTCGTTGTCCCTTGGTGCAATGATGGGAATACCTGATGAACTTTCCAAGTTTGTCCCGAAATTCGAAATATTGTTTCTTGGCTTGATGGACACGGACGACGCCGACCTGACCAAAACAAATCATCCACTTGGATGGTTGCTAACCGTATTAAAGAAGGCAACTGCGCCGAAGGAAACGTTGCGCAGTGCAATAATTGAAGCGATATCAAGTATGAACGCTCTTGATGACGAGCTCGCGCTACAGCGACGGCAAGCGATAGGATACTTCCTATTGCTAATTTTTCATCGTCGTCCGGCCGACGAGCACGAAGAGTTGAGGGCGATAGTTAATCAGCATATTCAACATTCGACTGACAAACAGGAGGTAGAACAGATGGAACAGACAATGGCTGAACAACTTTTTGAACGCGGGATAGAGCAAGGCATGGAACGCGGCGACGCGCAAGGTTTTGAACGCGGCGACGCGCATGGTTTTGAACGCGGGATAGAACAAGGCGCGGTGCAAGCGAACCAAGCAGCTCTTCTCAGGTTGCTTGAATCTCGGTTCAATCCCGTTCCCGAAACTGTTGTCAACCGAATTACTCTGACACGTAATCTCTCCCGTCTTGATTCGCTGTTTGAAAAAGCGCTGAACGCGGAAACGCTCGAGGAGATTGATTTGGAAATCAACGACAGTTAGCGAATTCAAATATACTTTACGCGGCTTGGACTTGGGTGTTTTCAAGCATCTGACAGGATCAAACGAATGAATAATGAGTGCGATAGAGATCCTTCAAGCGAATGAATAATGAGTAGGATTTGCTATCGCACTCGCTATCCACTCGCTTGATCGATAGAGATCCCATCTCCGAATCGCGACTTTCTGACTAGCGCTAATCACTTACCGAGAATGCCAGTCAGTTGAAATGAAAGGAGATTATGCTCAAAAATCCCGAGATTCTAGAATTTTTTGACATCCCGAACGAACACTTCCCGAACCATAGCGCACAATGGCTGCTCCGAGACAACGAGAACGTCCGAGCGCTGGTGGACCTCGTATTCCCCGAGTCGTCCGAACAGATGGATTTTAGCGGTATGGTACGGCTGGAAAGCGGTTTTATTCTCGACAACCTCCGAGAACAAGTGGCAGACATTGTGATTAGGGTGCCGTATCGTGATCAATCGGAAAACGACGGACTGTTAATCTATATTCTCATTGAACACCAATCCACAGTTGATTTGACTATGCCGTTCCGATTGCTGCTTTACATGACCCAAATTTGGGATGCGCAACGGAGGGAGTGGGAATCAAACAGGGTTCCCAGAAGCGAATGGCGCTTTCGTGCGGTTATCCCGATTGTGTTTTATACCGGGGATCGCCCCTGGAATGCCTCGTTGTCCCTTGGTGCAATGATGGGAATACCTGATGAACTTTCCAAGTTTGTCCCGAAATTCGAAATATTGTTTCTTGGCTTGATGGACACGGATGACGCCGTCCTGACCAAAACCAATCATCCACTTGGATGGTTGCTAACCGTATTAAAGCAGGCAACTGCGCCGAAGGAAACGTTGCGCAGTGCAATAATTGAAGCGATGTCAAGTATGAACGCTCTTGATGACGAGCTCGCGCTACAGCGGCGGCAAGCGATTGGGTACTTCCTATTGCTAATCTTTCATCGTCGTCCGGCCGACGAGCACGAAGAATTGAGGGCGATCGTTAATCAGCATATTCAACATTCGACCGACAAACAGGAGGCAGAACAGATGGAACAGACAATGGCTGAACAACTTATGGAACGCGGAGTAGAACAAGGGCGCGAAGAAGGGCGCCAACAAGGACGCGAAGAAGGCGCGGTGCAAGCGAACCAGGCAGCTCTTCTCAGACTGCTTGAATCGCGGTTCACTCCCGTTCCCGAAACTGTTGTCAACCGAATCACTCTGACACGCAATCTCTCACGACTTGATTCGCTGTTTGAAAAAGCGCTGAACGCGGAAACGCTCGAGGAGATTGATTTGGAAATCGACGAGAACCGATAACGGCGCGAGTATGCGCGATGCGTCCGTGAGAGTGATTTTTTTGGACAGATGTATCAGGAGGGCCGCCTAATCGAACCTCGCAGTTCATCCGGCGATATTCACACAAGGAGGATGCAGAACAGATGGAACAGACAATGGCTGAACAACTTTTTGAACGCGGGATAGAGCAAGGCATGGAACGCGGCGACGCGCAAGGTTTTGAACGTGGCGACGCGCATGGTTTTGAACGCGGGATAGAACAAGGCATGGAACGCGGAATAGAACAAGGGCGCGAACAAGGACGCGAACAAGGCGCGGTGCAAGCGAACCAAGCGGCTCTTCTCAGACTGCTTGAATCACGGTTCAATCCCGTTCCCGAAACCGTTGTCAACCGGATCACCCTGACACGCAATCTCTCCCGTCTTGATTCGCTGTTTGAAAAAGCGCTGAACGCGGATACGCTTGAGGAGATTGATTCGGAAATCAACGACAGTTAGGGAATTCAAATATGCTTTACGCGGCTCGGAATTGGGTGGTTTCAAGCACCCGGCAGAATCAAGCGAATGGATAGAGATTCCGAAGATTTGTGGTAAAATTGAATCATCATTGAGGAATCCCCACTTGTAACCTAGGTAGCGGTGGAGAGGGCAATGGAAAACACGGCGTGCAAGGACTATCAACACATCGCGGTAGAGCCAATCTCCGGAGCCCTCGGCGCTGTAATCAGGGGACCAAATCTTTCGCAGCCACTAGAACCTGAAGTAACCTCGGAGATTCGTAACGCCCTCCTCAACCACCTCGTAATCTTCTTCCCGAACCAAGAGCTCGCGCCGCGGGAGCAACTCGCCTTCGCGCGTCGCTTCGGATCTCCCGTTGAATACCCGCAACTAAAAGGTTTGCCCGAGTGCCCGTTGGTCACGGCAGTAACCAAATTGGAACATGAGCGCGCCAATTTTGGCGGGGTTTGGCATTCGGACACGACGTATTTGGAGTACCCGCCCGCCGCAAGCCTGCTCTATGCGGTTGAAGTTCCGCCCTACGGCGGCGACACGCTGTTCGCCAACCAATACCTCGCCTACGAAACCCTGTCGGATGGCCTCAAAGAAACGCTTGATGGCATGGTAGCGGTCAATGTCTCCACGAAACCCGAAGTGTCCAAGACGCGCGAACATCGCCTACGCGAAACAGGCGACCAGTTGAAGGCGCTTGTCGGCAAGCATCCGGTTGTACGCACACACCCGGAGACGGGTCGGAAAGCCCTGTATGTCAATAACGCGCATACGCTGAGATTCGAGGGATGGACGGAGGAGGAAAGCCTGCCGTTGCTAAACTACCTCTTCCAACACCAAGTGAAACCGGAGTTTACCTGCCGTTTCCGCTGGAGCGAAGGCTGCCTCGCCTTCTGGGACAACCGTTGCGCGCAACACAATCCGGTCAACGACTATCAGGGGTACCGCAGGGTGATGCATCGCGTCACCTTGGCGGGCGACAAACCGCGCTAATGCTGTCTCCGAACGGACACGGGTGTCGGTGCGGTTAGAAACCGCACCTACCAGAGTCGACGTAGGGTGGGCACCGCCCATCAGAAACTGTAGCGTGGGCACTGCCCACCAAAACACAAGAAGGCGAGTATTCTCAACAGGGAAACGAAGAATGGCGAGATTAGCCTTGGGGCTAGATTCCAGCACGCAAAGCTTGTCATCAATCGTCCTAGATATCGATGCGGCGGAGAAGATTTTCGAGCATTCGCTGGATTACCGAAGGGATGGCAGATTAAGCCATTTCGGAATCGGAGTTGATTATATCATCCCGCCGCGGGCAGAGGGGGAGGCAGATCAACCTATTGAGATGATTTTGGCATCTTTGGACGCCATGTTCCACGATCTCCGAACTTCGGGAGTGGCGATTGAGGACATCGTTCTCGTTAACAACTCCGCTCAGCAGCACGGGCATGTGTACCTAAACAGTCGGGCGGAGAGCAACTTTGCGCGGTTGAGGGAAAGCGGCTCCGGCGAAAGATCTCTCGCAGAACTGCTCGGCGGGAGTTTTTCCTACCCGACCGCGCCCATCTGGATGACCTCCAATACCGGCGCTCAAGCGGAGTGTATAAGGGAAGGCGTCGGGGGAAGGGACAGGTTAATTCGGCTGTCCGGATCGGACGCGCCGCTAAGGTTCACGGGACTCATCGTGAGACGGGTCGCCGGGCAATTTCCCGACGCTTACCGGGGAACGGAAACCATCCAACTCCTCAGCAGTCTCATTCCTTCGATTCTGACAGGGAACTCCAGAGCGCCAATCGATTACGGCAACGCCTGCGGCGTCTCTCTCATGGATTACCGAAAGAAGGATTGGTCGCCTGAACTGCTCACGGCGGCTTCCAAGGGATTGCCGGGCGGCGTCGGCGCGCTGAGAGAGAAATTGCCGGATCTGGCGCCTCCCGACACGCTCGTAGGAACCATCGGCGCGTATTTCGTTGAGAAGTACGGATTCCATGCGGGATGCAAGGTTGTCGCCGGATCCGGTGATAATCCGCAAGCCAAAACGCTGGTGGCGGGGGACTTGCTCAGTTTGGGCACCAGCTTCGTCAACATGGTGGCGACGGATGGCGACGCGCGCGATCTGAGCGGCGTGGCAAGCGCGATGTATGACGGCATCGGAAGGCCGTTCATGTTTGGCTGCCGCACGAACGGCGCCATGGTGTGGGACGGGGTTAGGGCGCTTTACGGGTTGGACAAAGAGGATTACGAACCGGCGGAGGCGGCGTTGAAGCAGGTTGTGCCCGGGACGTCCATGGTGTTTTGGCAGCCAAGGGACGAGTCGCTTCCGCCTTCCGGCAGTTTTGGGGTCATTCGCGTCCCCTCCGACGCCGACGCGTGCTTGGGATCGGATTATTCCGGGGTTATCGACTCAAGTTTGGCGGCAGTTCACACGCACTCGGAACGATTCACCGGAAGGAGCGATGCGCCGTTGCACGTCACCGGCGGCGCGACGGAAAGCCCGGAGATTATGCGCCGCGTCGCCGCTATCTGGAATCGCGAGATTGTGCCGATCGAAAAGGGGGGACCCGCGTTGGGAGCGGCGGTCGCGGGCGCTTACGCCTACTGTCGATCGCGGCGGGAGACGTTTGACCTTGAGGCGTTTTGCCGTTCAGTTTTGCGACGCAGCGCTCCGATCGCGCCGCGCCCGCAGGATGTCGCCGCCTACCATTCAGCGGATGGGTATCTCGAACGGTTCAGGGCGGTGGAGGCGGGGATTGTCGCACGGCATCCGATTGGTTAGCTTTACTATAACTCACTAAAGACCAGAGAGGTAGAAGCCATGAATTACAGAGACATTATCACCATTGAATCGGGCAAACGCGGCGGGAGACCGTGTATTCGCGGGATGCGCATCACCGTTTACGATGTTCTTGAATATTTGGCATCGGGCATGACAACCGCGGAAGTCCTTAGCGATTTTCCCGAACTGACCGAAACGGACATCCGCGCCTGCCTCGCGTATGCCGCGGATCGAGAGAAATCGCAGATGGTTGTTTACACTTAAGAAACTCGGTTACGTTTGCCAATCTCGCCGCGCTTATTTTATAATCACCATCCGCCGCACATGCGAGAAGTCCCCCGCCCGCAGTTGATAATAGTACAAACCGCTTGACACCAACTCCCCGCTTTGGTTACGGCCGTCCCAATACGCGGCGCGACTCTTTTCTGTGTAGAAGCCGGCCGGTTGCGCTCCCAATTCCAGACGACGCACCAACGCGCCTCTCGCGTCATAGATTGTTAGCGTCACATCGGCGTCGTTGGCAAGGTGGTAAGGGATCCACGTCTCGGGGTTGAACGGATTTGGATAATTTGCTAACAGTGCCGTCTCTTTCGGGGTGAGCGCTGCTAGAAGTTGTTTTAAGAAAAGAATGCCACGCTGCGACGCGGCATCCGTGAGGTCTAGTTCTTGCGTTTGAGCCAACCACTGCCCAACGTCCACAGTCGTCAACATCGCTAGCGCCCGCGGATCTGAGGCAGGCGCCGCCGCACTCTCAATCGCGTTCGCAACCCGCACCAAATCTTGGATGTTCACCACACCATCCCCGTTGACATCCGTTGCCAAAAGTGTACCCTCGTTCCCGAAATCTAACGCCACCGTCACCAAATCTAGGATATTTACGTCACCGTCGTTGTTTACATCCTCCGGAATTGGTAGTATTTGGGCAGTTGCGGCAAAACTGACTGAAGCCGAAATCTCTATCGCAGACGCTTCAACGGTGTTCGTTCCGGGATTCGGGCCAAGTATCAGCATCGTTGAGACTTGACCGTTAGCATCGGTCATGGCGTTTTGTGTAATCAGCAACCCACCACCGGCGGTGACGGTAAATGTGACAAGAACCCCCTCAAACGCTTCATTGTGCTGGTCCGTGACTTTAACGACAAACGGATTCGCAAGTAATACCCCCGGTGCCCCCTGCTGAGTATCGCCTGAGACTTTCGAAAGAGTCTTAGGGGTACGGGGGTCAAAGGTAACCGTAAGTCCTCTATTTTCTAGGGTTGGAATGTGGGAGTTGATTGACAGGTAACTCAGAGGATTGCCGCTCACATATACGCGGTCTCCATTCCCTAATCCTTTATTTGTCACCAAGGGCGAGAGGTCCGATATTAAACTGAAGCCAATATGCAACCATGTCAGATTGGTTAACCCTGCTAAAGCCGAGATGTCCGATACCGAGTTCGCGCCAATTTGCAACCGTGTCAAATTGGTTAAGTTCGCCAGAGCCGAGATGTCCGATACCGAGTTGTTTGAAAAGTATAGGGTTGTCAGGTTGGTTAGTCCCGCCAGAGCCGAGATGTCCGATACCGCGGTAGCTTCAAGATCCAACTCTGTCAAATTGGTTAAGTTCGCCAAAGGCGAGATGTCCGATACCATGGTAGCTTCAAGATATAACTTTGTCAAATTTGTTAAGTTGGCTAAAGATGAGATGTCTGATACTTGGGAGCCGCTAATCCCCAACCATGTTAGATTGGATAACCCTGCCAGAAGCGAGATATCCGATACTGAAGTGCCCTGAAATTCCAATCTCGCCAGTTTGGTTAATCCCGCCAAAGGTGCGATGTCCGAGATACTGTTTCGCCAAAGAGTCAAATCTGTCAGATTGGTTAATCCCGCCAGAGGCGAGATATCCGATACCGAGTTATCTTCAAGACGCAGCCATCGCAATTTTTTTAATTTCGCCATAGGTGTTATGTCTGCTATTAAGTTGTTGTCAAGATCCAGCGATGTCAAGTTTGTTGCATGCTCCAGTCCGGTCAAATCGGTTATATCAGCGTTAGGGGCGTTAAGCCATGTTAAAGTTGCCATCTCCGCCAGGGTGATCGAATCATCTGACGCTTTGCCGAGAGCGGCCTCAATTGCAACGCGGAGATTCGGGTCGGGGATGTTCACCGTTTCTTTTTTTGTTGCTTTTGCAGTTGCTGTAAAACGCACTGGAGCCGAAATTCCCGTTACAGACCCTTCAACAGTGTTCGTTCCGGGAGTGGGTCCAAGGGTCAGCATCGTTGCGGCTTGACCGCTGGCATTGGTCGTGACAATTGTTTCAGTGAGCGATCCCCCGCCTGCTGTGATAACGAATGTGATATCAATCCCAGCAAGCCCACGATTCTCCACATCCCGCACCTCACTGATAAAGGGGCTCAAGAGCGCTTCACCGGGCGCGCCCTGCTGGTTATCGCCTGAAATTATTACCAACGTTTGCGTCACACGAGGGGCTTCCTCCACTACCACCTCAATGTGCTGTGTAGCGGTCAAGCTGCCATCACTCGCTATTGCTGTCACCGTTGCGCTTCCTGCGCTTTTGGGCGTAATTGTTACTACAGCACCAGACATGCGTACGGTTGCTACCCCCGTATTATCTGATGTTGCCGAATAGGCGAGTTTATCATTGTCCGGATCGCGGAAGTTGGATGCGAGGTCAAAGTGGGTAGTTGAATCGCCCACCGTCAGAGTTAGTGTCAAATTCGAAACCGTTGTTTCCGGTGCCTGGTTTGGGCTCGTGCCGAAAAGAACTATAGAGTTACCCACAGCCATCCGGATACCGGAATAACTAGACGGTACGGTAGGGACAGTCGCCAGACTGACGGTTGCAGAACCGTTGCTTGTCCTTGTCACGATGATGGGAGCACTTTGAGTCGTTCCTTTTGCAATCTTAGCCATGGTTGCTGACGGTGTTCCACCTTCAACCAGCAAGTTGACGGTCATGTCAAATGGCGCCCCTTCAACGAGATTAACTGCTATCGTAGCAGCATCCGGTGCTGAAACATCCATGTTATCGGTGCGTGCCAATTTGAGCGTAAGAGTAAAAGGGGCCCCAGGATTATCCGTTAGATTTAGGTAGCTTAAGTTACTGAGTCCCTTAAATATCCGAGGCGGTAATTTTGTAAGTTGGTTTTCAAATAGAAACAGCATTGTAAGTTTGTTAAGTTCGTTGAAGATTTCTGCAGGGAGTGTAGTTAATTGGTTGCCATACAATAACAAACTCGTTACATTATCCAGTCCCTTGAAAACATCTGTGGGGAGTGTATTCAGTTGATTATTGTATAAATCCAGGTTGGTTAGGTTTTCTAACCCTTCAAACACGCCGGTTGGGAGTGTCGTAAGTGGATTGTTGCGTATTTCCAATTCAGTCAGACTGGAAAGATCTCGAAAGATTTCTGCTGGCAGTGTGGTTAGTTGGGTTTTCTCCAACGTCAAATGTTGCAAGCGCGTGAGGTCCCTGAATGTACCTATTGGCAGCGTCTTTATTGAGCTCTCAGCTAACACCAACTGATTCACGCGGAGACCATCAAAGACACCTTCTGGCAATGTCGTTAGTTGGGTCTTACATAAACACAGTGAAGACAGACTGTCAAGCCCGTCAAACACGCCAGTTGGCAGCGTTGTCAGTGGATTGTTATTTAATTCCAACTCCGTCAGATTGGATAGGTCCCGAAAAATTCCTATTGGTAGTGTGGTAAGTTGATTATTTTCTAAATGCAGACTTTTCAGACTAGAAAGATTATCAAATATGCCTGCTGGTAGTGCAATTAGTTGGTTATCCTCCAAACTCAAATCTTTCAGGCTAGAAAGACCCCGAAAAGTGCCTGGTGGTAGTGTAGTAAGTTGGTTGTCATCCAAACGGACATCTTCTAGGTTGTCAAGACCTTTGAAGATGTCCTCGGGCAAATTGGTAAGTTGGTTGCCATCCAAACGGACATCTTCTAGGTTGTCAAGACCTTTGAAGATGTCCTCGGGCAAATTGGTAAGTTGGTTGCCATCCAAACGGACATCTTCTAGGTTGTCAAGACCTTTGAAGATGTCCTCGGGCAAATTGGTAAGTTGGTTGCCATTCAAACCGACATATTCTAGGTTGTCAAGACCTTTGAAGATGTCCTCGGGCAAATTGGTAAGAGCGTTTTCTCCCAAACTCAAGGTCTGAAGATTGTCAAAACCGTAAAAATCGTCTTCCTGTAAACGAGTGATACCGCGTCCACTTAAACTAAACTGAGTGATAGTATCTAAATCAGGAATACTGACATCAAAGCAGTCTTCAACGTCATCAACATCTACCTCATCCATAATCTCATCGCGAACTTGCGGCGTGCGGTCGCATACTTTGACGCTTCGCGTTGCCCGGACGGAGGAGCCATGGCCCCTCTGTTCGACAGTGACGGTGTTTCCCCCGATGATTACGGTGCCAGTCCGCTCTGCCCCAGTGTTTGCACTCGCTGTGATTGTCACGCTATCACGTCCAGTGCCGTCGGAAGGACTCGCCCGCAGAAAATCGCTGCTGGTTATCGCGCTCCAGTCACAACGTGATGAGGTTGTCACATCAATCTGAACGGAGCCTCCTACGGCTGGCACGTCTACGCTACTCTGAGACAGCGTATACTCGCATCTGTGTTCCCCCTGCACCGTTACGTCGATAGTCTGCGCTGCGGTTAAACCACCGGGGTCTGTCCCGGTGACTGTTATCCTCGCACTGCCTTTACCGTTCGGCGTAATGGTTATTTCTGAACCCGATGCACTCACCCACACCACACTCGGGTTATTTGACTGTGCAGAGTACGTCAACTTATCGTTGTCCGGGTCCGAGAAATACGGAGACACGTCCACTGTCGCAGCCGAAGTGTTCAGCGTCAACGGGCGGATGTCAATTGAACCTACCGTCTGCGGAGCCTCGTTTTGAAAAAAACCTCCATGCTTCAATTCTGCTATGGCGGCAGCAATAGAGGCCTCGTCAAAAAGATCATCTACGGTCACTGATGCGTTGTGCTCAATTTGCGCGTGGGTCGCATCAAGTATCTTCTCTAAACTCTCTAAATCTACCGCGTTCAAGGTAATGGAAAAAATAAATTCAAGATCTCTTGCAATGGGCACGATATTGCGAAAAAAACTTCCCAATCGCTCCTTCAACTCGGGAACCCTAAGATACTCCCCCACCACTTCATTAGCCTTTAGTGCGTACTCGCCCCCTTTCAATAATGCCTTGAAGGAGTTCCTTATGGTATTGATTCCAATTTTGCTTTCAGCGTCTATCAATAGCGATAGATCACTAAAAACCTGCTCATGAATTGATGCCTCTTTAGCGAATACTGTAGCTACCATATGCGCTTTTATTAGGACTATCGTTTCTAAACTAGCCCCCGCTAATGTCTGTGCAATCTCATCAAAATCAAAAGTGGGAAGCTTACCACGAGTAGCTGCAAAAATAAGTAAGTCAAACGACTTACTGCCAACAACTGTAGCAACTTGTCTCCATTTTTGTTTTTCCAGCGTATCTTTTGCAATTGTGTCAATCTCCGTTTTATAATCAAACACTGTAAAAGGCAGTGATGTTAAAAGTTTTACTGCAATATACAGTTCCGCGGCTATATCGTGAGGCGGAATTGCTCCTTCGAAATTACGGACTGAGAAATTTTCAACACTCCAATCTTTGGCATAGCGGACTTGGTATACGTGCCCATCACTCGCCCGTATAACAGCAGTTTGAAGAACAGTGACCGATGAAACTGGCTCCGGGAAAATGAAAACAACACATAGAACACTCATCATCCCAAGCATGTATTTGATGGTAGCCTTACGACCTTGTAGTACAACAGAATAAGAATTCATGCGGAATACTCCTTGAATTAAGGTTCATGTTAAAAAACTATTTCTTACTACCAAATTTCGTTTTGATCCGTGTGGACACACCAGCGGCACTGAGCACCCCCGCCCATTCCCATCATCGCTATGGACACCAACAAGTCCGTCATCTTTATCCACATTGACAAGCACGGCCCCCGATATCAACCCGTCTGTTCCCACGACCATCAATTCGTGCGATCAACATGTCCGAACTAATCACTTTGTACCGTGACCGGCACCTCTCGTCTCCTCACTATAGCACAAAAAGGCCCGAACAGTCAATCGAAATCCGCATAAGCCAAGGGGAAACACATCCAAATGTTGCTCTTGACAAAAAAGGAAATCAAGATAAGTTTGTGATGGTTTTCTTATGGGTAGTAAGTTAGCTTGGAGATTCCGCAATACGAGTGAACCCCAACTCCTTATTGCGAGGAGTTGGGGTTCACTAACGAAATGCGGCGCTACTTCCCAATCAACATCTTCCGCGTAGCAGTGTAATCCCCCGCGGTTAGCGTGTAGAAATACAAACCGCTTGTCACGCGCTCGCCGAGATTGTTCCTGCCATCCCAGTAGATCGCGTCGGCGCGGCTTTCGTACGCCGCCGCCCGCTGATGACCCAAATCCATTGTGCGAACCACGCGCCCATTAGGGTCGTAGATGCGCAAGCTGACATGGGCATCCGCTGCCAAGCGATACGGGATCCACGTCTCCGGATTGAACGGGTTCGGGTAATTCGCCAACAGGATGGTCTCTTTCGGAATCAACGCCGCCAAAAGTCTCTCTAAGTAGAGAATCCCCCGTTGCGCCACCGGATCCGCGAGATTCAACGCCCGCGCTTCGGATAGGGCGCGCCGCACGTCGTTGGCAGACAACATTGACGACACCTGATGATGTGCGGCTGGCGGAGCGGCGGCAACCGAGGCGTCTAACGCGCCCGCCGCCAAGACGAAATCTTGAGCGTCCACGACGCCATCGCCGTTCACATCGGCGGCGTTTGCGCCGGTTTGTCCGTAATTCTGTGCAATCAGCACCAAGTCGGCGATAGTGACGACGCCATCCCCGTTTACATCGAACTCTGGCGTCGTTACGTCGTCATCGGTGGTGCCATCATCAGTGGTGCCATCGTCGGTGGTGTCATCATCAGCGGACGCATCGACGGAGACAGCACTTCCCGTGGTCGTATGCGTTATTAACAAGGTGGCGGCATCGGACAGGAGGCTCGTAAGGCCGATGTTAGAGTCCTTGACTTCCACGACTTCAAATGTCGCGGTGGCAAGTGTGCCATCGCCATCCGCCACCGCGCCAAGTGCTGTCGCGGCAATTTTCACTTGACCTCGCGCCTCTGCGACCGCGGGACTTGGCGGCGCAACGAAAGTGCCCGCTGGCAGGTAATCCGCATTTGCCAGCGCCACTAAGGATAGGGCGCTAGAATCGTAAGTCAAGGTAAATTCGTACGCGCCAACATTGGCGCCGCGCGCAATATCTATGCTAATGTCAAATTGCCCCCCGACTTGCGGTGACTGAATTGTTGCCGGACTAATCGACACAATGGTAGCATCATCTGTGGTAGCATCATCTGTCGAAATATCATCGTCGACGGATGCATCCGGCGGCGTTGCCGGTGTCCACAGATTGATGACGTTGTCGTAGCCGCCGCTGGCGAGCGCCATTCCATCCGGATTGATTGCGACACTACGCACCCAATCCGTATGAGCGGCAAACGTATCCAAGGAAGCGCCCGTCGCAATATCCCACAGCCGGACGGTTTGGTCCTTGCTTCCGCTGACCATCAGCCTTCCATCGGAGTTGACAGCTACGCTGAAAACCCAATCCGTATGGCCGCTAAACGTATTTTTGAGCGCGCCCGTGGCAACATCCCACGAACGCAGCGTCATGTCGGCGCTGGCGCTGGCAAGCGTCGCGCCATCGGGACTGAACGCCACGCTCAAGACCTTGTCCTCATGACCGCTGAGCGTTCGCGTCAGTTCGCCGCTCTGAACGTCCCAGAGACGGATATCGGGGTCCTCGCCGCTGCTGGCGAGCGTCGTTCCGTCGGGACTGAAGGCTACGTTCCAAACGCGAGTCTTATGCCCGGAAAGCGTATGCCTGAGGCGGCCGTTCGCGAGATCCCACACGTGGACGCGCCTATCCTCGGTGCCGCTTGCGAGCAGACTTCCATCCGGGCTAAACGCAACGCTCCAGACCGTGCCATAAACTCGGGTAAGGGTACGCTTTAGCTCGCCGGTATACGCATCCCACAGACGGATGGTCCTGTCTGCGCTGCCGCTGGCGAGCGTTCCGCCATCCGGACTGAACGTCACGCTGCGCACTTTGCCCTTATGACCGCTAAGGGTACGCCGGAGTTGACCCGTCGCGCTGGACCGCAGGCTGACGGTGTTGTCGGCGTTGCCGGTCGCCAGAGTTCCTCCGTCCGGACTAAACGCCACGCTATGCACCTTGGCGGAGGCGGCGATGCTTACGGCATCGGTGAAAATCGGCGGGGTGTAGGGGGGAGCAGACGGCGTTAAAGGAGAGGGTAAGTCCCCCAGCGTATGATCCAATGACCGCAATAGTGCCCCCGTCACCGAGTCCCACAAACGGACGCTCCCGTCCACATTGGACCCGCTAGCGATTGTCAAGCCATCCGGGCTGAACGCAATGCTGCGCGCACCACCTGTATGCCCTTCTAAGCCGAGAGCCTCTTCGACCTCCCAAAAGGTATCGATGACCTCTTCTTCTCCTTCTTCTACTATACCGACCATCCACAAGGTAATCTCCCACAAGGCAATACGTCCTGAATCACCGACAGCGGCAAGCCTCGCGCCATCCGGACTGAACGCTACATCTCGCACAGTATGTGAATTCCCTCCCAAGGTTCGCGCAACCGCGCGCTTTTCCGTATCCCAAAGGACGACGGTTCCACTCCATCCTTCACTGCTAGCAAGCATCAGACCGTCTGGACTGAACGCTATGCTGTGAATTGAAGGTATTTCCGCGAAATCGCCAACGTATACATCCCGGTAAAGTGATTGCACAGACTCGCCGGTCTCCGCATCCCAGAGAATAATATAACCTAAGTCACTCCCACTAGCGAGAGTTCGGCCATCCGGACTGAACGTTACACTAGTGGCAAATCCCACGTCAGTTAAAAGGGTTTGCCTCACCGCGCCGGTCATCACATTCCAAAGAAGGACAGTATGCTCCCAATCAGTCTCAACTCCACTAGCGAGAGTGGTACCATCCGGACTAAATGCTATGCTAGTGACGGGACGGTTAATTTCTCTATGATCCAAATAATCCTCATCAAATACAGGGTCTTCAAGGGTTCGCAGATGCGCCCCCGTCTGCGCATTCCAAAGACGGATGGTACGGTCCCGGCTCCCGCTAGCAAGCATTCCACCATCCGGGCTGAACGCTAAGTTAGTGACGCGCTCCGTATGTCCAGTCAGCAGAGCAATCTCCTGATACGCTGTTGTATCGTAAAGCCAAATTCCAGTGGAACTCGCAACTGCAAGACGAGTCCCGTCTGATGAATACGCTATGTCACTTACAATTCCTTTTCCGATGCGAAAATTGGCCAAGTCCTGTTGCGTGAAATCTTGAGCGATAGCGTTGAGTGAAAACAGAATGGCGATGAACAATAGACTAAACGTGAAAAACGTGATTTTTCTCATGAAATTATTTTCCTTTTTAATTTTCCCGCGCATTCCCGAGAATCTTCCCAGATTCGGGTCGCGCCGCGTGGGTCGTGAAATGTACTTGCAATCCAAGATTAGGTCTCTGTCTGTCAGAGACACAATCGTTATCGTCAAAATCTATTTTAGACCGAATTTCTCACATTGTCAACAGAAAAATATACTAATAGTATATATTTATGAGATTATAGCCGATCATTATATCCATTAAGTTTGTATAAATCAAATCTTCAGCGTGATAAAACGATCGATTCAATATTTAATTGGGAGATTGCCAGTGGCAAAAAAACTAAATCGAGCAAACCACTGGATGGCAGGATTCGGGGGCGGGGATGACACAGAAGCAGTTCGCCGAAGCGGCGGAGGCGGGTCTCAATTTCATCGAGGACATTGAACGTGGAGCGCCGAAGCCATCCCTCGATACTGTTGATGACTGTCGGGATCGCGAGTTCCCTCCTACCGGTCCCGAGTTGGATCGTTTGGACTGTCAACACGATAAACACACTAATCGTTTGTATTCATGTCATTTTGTCTTTATTTAATGCCGTTTTCGTTTGTGTTCATCAATTGGCAAGGGTGTTACAATTATTCTTGTAGTAATGGACGAGGAGGGCATTCGCGTAAGGATTGACGACCCCAATTTACGACTCGCGAGAACGTAAGAGGCGCCCTATACGTTTAGGGATGATTGCGCGCCTATTTATAATTCACAAATCATACATCAGTTTTACAATATATACTAAGAGAAACCCGAGTCTTGAGAACATGAGGTGGCCACTCGCGCAAATATCGACAAGCCCATTCACGACTCGCGAGAACGCTTCGGGCGGCGTCTCCGTCCAAAACGCCGCTAAGCGAGTTCTTCGCGCCTGCTTTCCATTAGCCGCGATGCGGCAAAAATCCAATCATACCAAATACTCTCAAGGAGAACTGAGTGTTGAAAGCACAAAGTTTGCCCCACAGACTGGGAGATAAGATCCGGACGCTGCGGAAGAGAGCGGGATTGACACAGGAACAGCTTGCCGAAGCTGCCGAGGTGAGCGTTAACTTCATCGGGTATATTGAACGCGGGCAGCGTGCGGTGTCCATCAAAACCTTGGAGCGGATTGCGGAGGCGTTGGATGTCACCCCGAGAAATCTGTTTGAATTTTCGGAGGGCGACATAGACGAATCATCCTTTGAGGCGCTCCTTAACGAGTTGCGCAACTGTACGCGGGACGATCTAATCGTGCTAACCAGGCTAGCCGCACGATTAAATAATAGTTAACGCCGGCAGTGTCGCTCGCGCAGAGGAAACAAGATTTGCCCCAGCCTACACCGGCCGGGATAATGAGATACGCCAACCTGAGAAAGACTCGACAACCAAGCCTCACAATAAGAACGAAGACCTCCGATAGAATGGATGGCGCAGGGCACTTCTTCGGCGGCATCAGAACAAATCCAAACGCGATTTGTGGAAGCGCCGCCGTTCCCAAAATCCGCCTATGGCGTATTCTGCGGTGAACGCAAATCGGAATCCTCGTCTTCCCGCTTTTCTTCCCACTGTCCACTGCGTGTTCGATAATTCCATTTGACACCGCCTTCCCAATCTGATAGCATCCTATCACCCCGGCAGTTCGTACGCTTTGCCCCATTGAGAGGTCTGTTATGCCATAGGTCTCGGCATAGAATCGTTTGTGAAAATCGTTTTGAGTGCGTAGTCAACACACCAAATTCATCAACACATTCGTAGGAAAGGAGCCGTTCATGCGCAACATTACACTTACATCGCGCGTATTTTTGACATTTGTAGCTGTCGTTTTTCTGTTTATCTCCCAATCTCAGGCTGAGATATCGGAGCAAGCCCAACTCGGGAGAGAATTATTTTACGATCCATCCTTCGGGGGAACGCTTGAGCCGAAAAAAATCAGCGGCTTGGCTTGCGCCGACTGCCACGCGGACTTTGACGAAGACGCCAACCCGGATGGCAAGATTCGAGCGGGTCACAGCATTATCGGCGTGCCTGGGCGCGGCGAGGCAAAAGGCGTGATGATTAAGGCTGACATCTTCAGACGCGCCGCCGGTGGAGGCGGGTTTTGCTACCAGCATTTTCTGCAGCGTGTGCCATCCGACAAGGTCGACCCGACCGCTATTCCGGAGGAACAAGCGGAGGCGCTGATGGCGTACTTCAAGCATGTTTCGGGCGAGAACAAGGGACCGCAGTTTGAGCTCCAGATGCTTGACAAGGAGCAGACAAACGCGGCGGCGGAAAAAATCGTCGAAATGGAGGGGGACGCGGAAAAGGGTTGGGTCTTGTATAGCCGAGCCTGCAACGATTGCCATCCGACGGCGCGAAAGGCGGGAATCGGATCGCAGTTGATTCGCCGCAGGCCGCCATCCAACATACAGAAAACGCTGTTGAAATATGCGGGCAAGATTCGCGGCGGCGGGTTCATCATGCCGTTCTACTCGGAAGACAAGTTGTCGGATCAGGATATTGCCGATATTATCGCGTTTATTGAGCGTGAGATGACGGCGGGGAGATAGCGCGGGTTTCCGCAGGTATGGTGCGAGCACCAATTTTAATCCGATTCCGACAGCGCTGAAGAAATCGTGGATATTCATCAACCACCACAGCCATCCGGACCAGTTGTTCACAACCCGGCATGAATTGATGTTGAAAAGGCGTCGGGCATGAATATCCACGACAGCGGATACAAGAGACTACTCTCAAATCGTACCATCTTTCGACAACTGGTTGAAACTTTCGTCAACGAGGAGTGGGTGCAATCCCTTGATTTCGACACGTCTGAACCGTTAGATAAATCCTTTATCTCCGAACACTACAAGGAGACGGAGAGCGATCTAATCTACAAAATTCAGGGGCATGACCGAGAGGTCTATATATACATCCTGATTGAGTTTCAATCCACAGTCGATGAGTTCATGGCGTTGCGGGTTCTCAACTACATCACGAACTTTTACATGGATTTTGTCGCCAATAACAGCGGCGTCAAGAAACTGCCGGCGGTCTTTCCAATCGTGCTGTACAACGGAAACGCGCCTTGGACGGCACCGGTGAATATTTCGGAGTTAATAGAGCAGACGCCGCCGCTGGGCAGGTTCGCGTTAGACTTCGAGTATTTCCTTATTGCCGAGAACGAGTTTAGTAAGGAAGCGTTGCTGAACATCCGTAACATCGTAGCGATACTGTTTTTGGCAGAATCGCATTATGATATAGAAGCGCTGAAGACGGAACTTGTAAATCTGTTTTCGTCGGAGCATGACAAAGAGGCGGTGAGTCTGTTCCTAAACTGGATTAAGCAGTTGGCTATCCATGGCCGGATTGACTCTGAAGATTATCAATCATTGGAATACCAATATCGGAGCAAAGAGGAGGTAACCACAATGTTAGTTTCAGCATTAGAGGAAGATAGGCGGAAAGTTTTTCAAAGCGGTTTGCGCGAGGGCGAGCAGAAAGGTAAGCAGGAAGGGCTGCTTGAGGGCGAGCAGAAAGGCAGAATTGAAGAGAAGATTGAAAATGCCAAAGCGATGCTTGCCAAGGGCATGGAATTGCCGTCTATTTCTGAAATTACTCGCCTTCCAGAATCGAAACTCACGGAGTTGAAGGATGAACTTTCCTCAATGAAAGAGGGAAAGCTGCGTTAATTGGCACTTTCGACGTTGCTTTTTGCCGTGAGATGGCGCGCTGAAAAAATCTTACGGTACTGTAGGATCAAGCGAATGGATAGTGAGTAGGATTTTCTATCGCAGTCATTGTCCATTCCTTTGATCGATAGAACTTCCATTTCCCGATCCCGACAGCGCTGAAGAAATCGTGGAAATTCATGAACCTCCACAGCCATCCGGACCAGTTGTCCACAACCCAGCATGAATTGACGTTGATAAGGCGCCAGGCATGAACATTCACGACAGCGGATACAAGAGACTACTCTCAAATCGCACAATCTTTCGGCAACTGGTTGAAACTTTCGTCAACGAGGAGTGGGTGCAATCCCTTGATTTCGACACGTCTGAACCGTTAGATAAATCCTTTATCTCCGAACACTACAAGGAGACCGAGAGTGACTTAATCTTCAAAATTCAGGGTCATGACCGCGAGGTCTATATATACATCCTGATTGAGTTTCAATCCACAGTCGATGAGTTCATGGCGTTGCGGGTTCTCAACTACATCACGAACTTTTACATGGATTTTGTCGCCAATAACAGCGGTGTCAAGAAACTGCCGGCGGTCTTTCCAATCGTGCTGTACAATGGAAACGCGCCTTGGACGGCGCCGGTGAATATTTCGGAGTTAATTGAGCAGACGCCGCCGCTAGGCAGGTTCGCGTTAGACTTCGAGTATTTCCTTATTGCCGAGAACGAGTTTAGTAAGGAAGCGTTGCTGAACATCCGTAACATCGTAGCGATACTGTTTTTGGCAGAATCGCATTATGATATAGAAGCGCTGAAGACGGAACTGGTAAATCTGTTTTCGTCAGAGCATGACAAAGAGGCGGTGAGTCTGTTTCTAAACTGGATTAAGCAGTTGGCTATCCATGGCCGGATTGACTCTGAAGATTATCAATCATTGGAATACCAATATCGGAGCAAAGAGGAGGTAACCACAATGTTAGTTTCAGCATTAGAGGAAGACAGGCGGAAAGTTTTTCAAAGCGGTTTGCGCGAGGGCGAGCAGAAAGGTAAGCAGGAAGGGTTGCTTGAGGGCAAGCAGGAAGGGCTGCTTGAGGGCGAGCAAAAAGGCAGAATTGAAGAGAAGATTGAAAATGCCAAAGCGATGCTTGCCAAGGGCATGGAATTGCCGTCTATTTCTGAAATTACTCGCCTTCCAGAATCACGTCTCATGGAGTTGAAGGATGAGCTTTCCTCAATAGAAGAGTGAAAACTGCGTTAATTGGCACTTTCGACGTTGCTTTTTGCCGAGAGACGGCGCGCTGAAAAAATCTTACGGCACTGTAGGATCAAGCGAATGGATAGTGAGTAGGATTTTCTATCGCAGTCATTGTCCATTCCTTTGATCGATAGAACTTCCATCTCCCGATCCCGACAGCGCTGAAGAAATCGTGGATATTCATCAACCACCACGGCCATCCGGACCAGTTGTCCACAACCCAGCATGAATCGACGTTGATAAGGCGCCAGACATGAACATCCACGACAGCGGATACAAGAGACTACTCTCGAATCGCACAATCTTTCGGCAACTGGTTGAAACTTTCGTCAACGAGGAGTGGGTGAATTCTCTCGATTTCGACACGTCTGAACCGTTAGATAAATCCTTTATCTCCGAACACTACAAGGAGACGGAGAGCGATCTAATCTACAAAATTCAGGGGCATGACCGAGAGGTCTATATATACATCCTGATTGAGTTTCAATCCACAGTCGATGAGTTCATGGCGTTGCGGGTTCTCAACTACATCACGAACTTTTACATGGATTTTGTCGCCAATAACAGCGGTGTCAAGAAACTGCCGGCGGTCTTTCCAATCGTGCTGTACAACGGAAACGCGCCTTGGACGGCGCCGGTGAATATTTCGGAGTTAATTGAGCAGACGCCGCCGCTGGGCAGGTTCGCGTTAGACTTTGAGTATTTCCTTATTGCCGAGAACGAGTTTAGTAAGGAAGCGTTGCTGAACATCCGTAACATCGTAGCGATACTGTTTTTGGCAGAATCGCATTATGATATAGAAGCGCTGAAGACGGAACTTGTAAATCTGTTTTCGTCGGAGCGTGACAAAGAGGCGGTGAGTCTGTTCCTAAACTGGATTAAGCAGTTGGCTATCCATGGCCGGATTGACTCTGAAGATTATCAATCATTGGAATACCAATATCGGAGCAAAGAGGAGGTAACCACAATGTTAGTTTCAGCATTAGAGGAAGACAGGCGGAAAGTTTTTCAAAGCGGTTTGCGCGAGGGCGAGCAGAAAGGTAAGCAGGAAGGGCTGCTTGAGGGCAAGCAAGAAGGGTTGCTTGAAGGCAAGCAGGAAGGGTTGCTTGAGGGCAAGCAGGAAGGGCTGCTTGAAGGCAAGCAGGAAGGGCTACTTGAGGGCAAGCAAAAAGGCAGAATTGAAGAGAAGATTGAAAATGCCAAAGCGATGCTTGCCAAGGGCATGGAATTGCCGTCTATTTCTGAAATTACTCGCCTTCCAGAATCACGTCTCATGGAGTTGAAGGATGAACTTTCCTCAATGAAAGAGTGAAAGCTGCGTTAATTGGCACTTTCAACGTTGCTTTTTGCCGAGTGATGGCGCGCCGCATCCTGTCCATTGTTTTGGCGATGAGTCCAAGCGACTTTGCGTTTTCGTTTGACATGAACCTATTATCTAACTCATGGGGTCATTTGATACAAACTATAATAACTCGGTTTCACCCTTCCAATCTTCGCTGCTTCGTCAGTTTGATCCCTTGAATGCCCTCCAAAGCCGAGAGCTCTTGGAAGAACGCGTCCGAGCCATCCGGTTCCTTAAACTTAACGTGATACCGCAGTTCCACCCCGCCGGCTTTCGACGTTTCTTGTCGGATAAGCCGGTCCTGGATGAGGCGCTCCTTGAAAATGGCGCGAAGGGCTTGATTGGAGGCGTAATCCGGAGGCGCTTTGAAGGTGAGTTGATATGTGTCGCGATTCGGATGTTTGCCGTGCCACCAATGAAGCAGGATGATGATTGCGCTGATCAGAAACGTCGCGAGAATGGCGATCGGCGGGTCACTGGCGCCGACTGCCATCCCGACGGCAAGCGCAAAGAATACGAAGGCGATATCCCGCGGATCTTGCACCGCGGTGCGGAAGCGAATAATCGACAGCGCCCCCACAAGGCTGAACGCTCGCGCCACGCTGTCGCCGATAACAACCATCACCACGGATATCAGCATACAGAGAATGATTAGCGTGTCGGTGAAGGAGCGTTCCGCAATCCCGTCGTGCGTCCAATGGTAAACGACGGAGATTACGACGCCGAGAGCGAATGCCAGCAACAATTTGAGGGCAATGGATCCGACTGTCGCCACGGAGTACGGCACGAGGAATTCGTTCAGAAAGTCCATATTTCTTAAGCCAACCGCTGTTTGAACCGGGTGAGAGGATTGTCCTTCAGTCCAGATGCTTCGCCGACATGCGCTTGAGAAACGCCAAACCCTCCGTAGCCAAGATCTCGGCGCTCGGAGCGACATCTCGCCAGATGGCAGTGGCGGCGGCGATCTCCTTCACCGCGGGCGTGAACGACTCGAGTACCAACCAGCGGTCGTAATTGATTTTCGCGAGCGCGTTAAACACGCCTTCCCAATCCACCAACCCCGTTCCAGGCGTTCCTCGGTCATTCTCGCAGGCGTGGAGGTGATGCAACAGTTCACCCGTATCGGCAATCGCTTGCGGCAGGTTTTTCTCTTCGATATTCATGTGAAACGTGTCGAGATGAATCTTGAAAAACGGGCTGTTGATCGCCTTCGCCAGTTTTACGGCGTCGGCGGCAATGTTGACGAAGTACGCCTCGAAACGGTTCAAAGGCTCGATGGCGAGGGTAACGCCGCGCTCGCCCGCGAACGCTGCCACTTCGCCGAGGTTGTCGACACACCATTCCCATTCCTGTCCCGTCCTGCCGCGTCCGACCAGGGCGCCGACCGCGCTGTATAGGGGCCCCACAAGCGTGTCAGCCCCCAACTCGGCGGTAACATCTATGGCGCGTTTCAGGTAATCCTTCCCGTTCTGGCGAATGGCGGCATCCTCATGAATCGGATTGCGATCTTGCGCCATGACAGCGCATCCGATCGGGTGCAGATTCGTGTTCGTCAACGCGGCTTTGGTGTGCGGCATGTCAACCGTCTCGGGATCGAAAATCGGGATTTCAACGCCGTCAAACCCCATCTCCGCGACTTTGGGAATCAGGGCGACGGTGTCGCGATCGAATTTTGCCGCCCACAGCAACAGGTTGACCCCATATTTTGGCATATCCTCTTCTCCTAACATCGGTTATTTGACTTGAAACCGAGTTTTTTCCTCAAAACTCGGTTTCTTCCCGGAATCAAAGCGACATCAGGGTATCGGTTTAATTCACTCATCACCGGCAACTTAATACGGATTCAAAATCTAAATGTTACACTCGTCAAAAACGATCAAACGAACGAATAGTGAGTGCGATAGAGATCCTTGATGAATCGGGCAACTACAATCATCCGATGCGTGTAACTCATTAATTAGGAATCCGTATAAGACTGACAAACATGGCAATCCCCAAGTTTTCCCCAATCATCAACGTCGATGAAAACGGCGCTCCAACTCGTTCTTGCTCAATTCGATCGTGATGGGGCGCGAGTGCGGGCAATTGAACGGCAATTTCGCTTGTGACAACTCCTTAATCAAGTTGACCATCTCCTCCATGGTCAACGGGTCCCCAGCCTTGACCGCGGATTTGCAGGCAAGCGTAATCAGCGCTTGGTCCTGGATTTCAAGCATCTTCACGTCAGCTCCCCCAACCGTTGCGAATTTGTCGAGGAGATCCGTCACAGTCTCGGGAACGAGGCGCATGGGAAGCGGCGCCGGAATCGAGCGCACGATGATAGTGTTTCCCCCGAAGGGCTCCAGATCAAATCCCAACGATTTGAAGAGGCTATCGCCGGCGTTAAACGCGTTCAACTGCTGGGAGTTCACTTCGATCGTCACCGGAAGCAACAATCCCTGCACCGGTATGCCATCGGCATGCAGTTGCTGGGTGAAGCGCTCGTAGAGCACCCGCTCAGCCGCCACATGTTGGTCTATGATAAACACCCTGTCTTGGCTCTCCGCAACGATGTAGGTATTGAAGAGATTGGTCTTTAACTCTACCTTCTCAAGATCGAACAGTTCAAGGGTAACCCCCTCCGGTATTTCCCGGTTGGGCGGTTGGACGACGCTTGAAGTTATAGGGGACTGCGTTTTCGATTCACTATCCGGTGTTTGGCTCTGTCCATTTCCTATTGAATCTACGCGAGGTTCGATGGATGGCGCCACTGTCGCTTGACCGGATTCCCCAGTCTCCACTCCCACGGCGTACGGCGCGGAATGATTCGGCAACGAGTCCGCGGGCGCTTCTGTCGCGGCGGCGTTGATAGTCGACTCGGCAGTTTCTCGCGCCGCCTCCGGAATCTTCCCAGTGTCTCGCGCGACGGCGTCTTGTCCATCGGTTTCTATTCTCGGAATGTACTTATGCTTGTGGACACCGCTGTTGATTACCCGCATCACGCCGCCGTACATTCCCTTCTCATTGCGAAACCGCACCTCGATTTTGGCAGGATGCACATTGACGTCAACCTCCTCGGTATCCATAGTCAGAAAGATGAAGGCGACCGCATATCGATCTTTGGGAATCATTGATCGCATCGCTTCGGTGAGCGCCGCGCCGAGCAGTTTGCTGCGAATCGGGCGCCGATTCAGAAAGAAAAGTTGATAATTGCGGTTTGATTTCGTCAACTCGGGTTTGCCGATGAAACAGTGGAGATGAAGTTTTGCGAGATCTGCGTCAAATTCAATCAAATTCTCGGCAAATTCCTTCCCGTACAGCAAGCGGATGCGTTCAATATGCGAATCGCAGGCGCGTACGTCTACCGATGAGCGTCCATTGTGGGAGAGGGAAAAGTGAACTTTCGGATGGGCAAGCGCCGCCCACATAACTTGGTTTGTGATGTGGTTGAATTCTGTTGTACCGCTTTTGAGAAATTTCAGGCGGGCAGGCACATTGTAGAAGAGGTTGTTGACGGTGATATGGGTGCCGGGCGAACATCCGCTCCCTTGCACGGATCGCACCACGCCGCCTTCAACGGTTACTTTGGCGCCCTCCAGCGCCTCCGCAGTTCGGGTCAAGAGCTCGAACTGTGACACGGAAGCGATACTCGGCAAGGCTTCGCCGCGAAAGCCGAAGGTCTGGATTCGCTGGAGATCTTCTATGCAACTTACCTTGCTCGTCGCATGGCGCTCCAACGCGAGCAAAGCATCCTCGCGCGTCATCCCGATGCCGTTGTCCGACACGCGTAGAAGCCTCTTGCCACCGGCGCGGACTTCAACGCCGACACTCGTACTCTTCGCGTCAACCGCATTCTCGACTAATTCTTTAATCACAGAGGCTGGCCTCTCGACAACCTCGCCGGCGGCAATCTTGTTCGAGACATCGGGCGGTAGGATTTTAATTTGTGCCATAGTCAACTCCAGCAGTAGTAGGCATACTCCGTATGCCGTAAACCGTATTACGCCCCCCGTGTAGGAGTGATCTCCAAGTCGCGACCATCAAGCGAATGGATAATAATTGCGATAGGCATCTCTACTTAAAGGTTTTACTTTAACACAAGAGCTATAAAGTGTCAACCGTAAAAAAGGAGAACAAAAGTTGAAATGCTTGACACTGTGCGGTTAATCATCTATAATGATTATAGCGTGGCGATTCTTGCGATAACGGGCAACTGACGGATCACGCGATTCAACATTGGGATGGAGGGGGGCAACCAAATGAAATTTCTGCTTGCAGTTTGGATTCTTGGCGTTCAACTGACCGCTTTTTTCTTCTGCGAAATTGCTCGGTCCGGAACGTGGCGCGACGATTTCGAAGACAGAATAACCGCCGAATGGACCATTTACAATCTGGACCGTCGCGTTGAAAAGTGGTGGATTGATGACGGAGAAGCGGTGGGCGAGATATTCCATCCGGGATACATGAGTCTATGGCTGACAGGGGAGTTAAACTGGCGGGAGTATTCGGTTTCGTGTCGAGCAAAGTTGGTAAAGGAGAAAAACCATCCCGCCACTTTTGGACTGAGCCTCCATGACAGAGGGGAAGAGGCGAGCCGCTACCTATTCTTTGTTGAAGTTACGCTCGGAATTGTCCGCATCATCAAAACTACGCCGGAAGGGTCGTTTGTACGCGCTTTCCCGTTTGTAACGGAGATAGACAAGTGGTATGAATTGAGGGCTACAATCAACGGGGACCTCATGGAGTTTCAGGTTGGCGATCAGATTTTTGCCGCGCGAGATTTAGCTCCGATCGAAGGCGGGCAAGCCGGGCTGGTGGTTTCCGACGCCCGCGCCCGATTTGATAACGTGGAGATTAGTGGACCGAATATAAAGCATGGCGGTCCCGCGCTGCCGCGCTCGGTCAATGAGGAACGGAAATTGCCTGCCGTGTGGGCAAAAATCAAGTCTGGCGAGACGGGCAATTGATGGGGTAGATAGGGATTTCACAGAAATCCCCTCCTCGCCCCGAGGATTTCGCGAATCGGAAATCCCTCCTACCGCTCAGCTTATTAATTGATTCACCAGATAGCGCGGATTGAGTTCTTCCCCCGTTGCGCTATGCAGCAACTTATTCCAATGAACGCTGCCGCCGGGTTTGAACACCTTGTCGCATAGATACTCGCCAACCGCTGTCTGGTTGACATATCCTGTCTCCGAGACTCCCGCGCCGTTCAAAACATGGCGGTCAATCGTGTTCTGAAACTGAGAGGCGACAATCTCTCCGAGAAGGTAGTTGTGATAGTATACCGGCGCCGTCGCGATGTGAATTTTCGCTGCCCAGTCAGGTTCGTCCCGACCATCGGGGCGCGTCAAAAATTGAAAGCGCTCGACCAGATCCCACCACAGTGTATTCAGATCTTGATCCGGATCGCGATAGAGCTCGCGTTCAAAGCAGATCATTACCATCGCCCATCGAACGAAGATGAGCATCCGCAAACGAAATGATTCCTCCGATTCAACTGAAATGAGGCACTTGAGGTCGGAGGGAAGACCGATCATCCGATCCAGCCACTCCGCATTGTGAGCCAAACGGCCCATGAGCATCGCGGTTGCCTCTGTCGTGATTAAGTGCGCCGGCGTGCGAAGCGTGAAGGGCAGGTCGCGATCCAACTGTTTATCATAAACCGCGTGCCCGTACTCGTGCAGCATGGTCTCCATCCACTTCAAAGTCGGTCTGACGTTCGCCAGCACGCGCACATCACCTTTCCGATCGATGTGAATACAGAAAGCGTGTTGATTCTTTCCGGGACGCTCGTAGTGATCGCTTTTTTCAACGAGGTCATCAATGGACAAACCGATGCCCCGGAAGAAATCTTTTGTAAGATTAACAATGTCTAGTTTGGCGAATAGTCCGTCAAAGTTGACTTGACTCACATTGGGCGCTTCCTGAAAGAAGACATCCGCATAATGCCACGGGCGAAGCGCTTCTACATCAACCCCGAAACGTCGCGCAAGGTTGTCATCCAGCTTCGACTTGATTTCCGAAAATGGTTCGTCCGTCAAGCGTTCCATCTCGCTAACGGCGCCGGCGAGGAATTTGGGGGCGACCTCATGAAGCGTCAGTGACATCTGATAGTAGTCGTCAAACCCGACCGCGCGCGCCGCTTGGTTCCGTAAGCGGACCAGGTCGGTTAGATTCGCCGCGACTCTGCGTCCAATCTGTTTGCTTCCTTCCCATACTTTCCGCCTTCTTCCGTGGTCGGATTCCGACTTCAATACATCGCGGATAGCATTTTCATTCATCTCTACTCCGTCCACTACGGCGCGATGTTTGGTAAAGACCTGTTCAATCTCGGTCTGCCGCTTGACAAGCTCCTTGATTGTTTCGGGTGGGAGTTGTTCCGATGTAAATTCCAAGAGCAGCAACCGCGCTTGGCGCGACAACTGATACGGAGTGCTTGGAGCCGTCGTCTGGAGCGCCTTTAACTGTTCAAATCGGTGGCGGTCAGCGAAAATAAGACGATACCGCGTTTCGAGCTCCTCAACTTTCCGAGCGGTCTCATCCGATCCCGTCAAACTAGCCTCCCAATACGCTTCCGCCAACTGTTTGGCGAGAGGCTCGGTGTCAGCCGTGAGATTATCAATAAAAAGTTGCAACTGTGATTGCATGTAACGATCCTCCGAGTTTGGCGAGGGATGGGGCGTTTCTATGAAAGCAATCCATTGGTCGCCAAATCGCGACGCGCTGGCGCCGCGTAAGTCCCATTAGGAACAATTATCACTGAAAAAGGAGCGCGATAATACCCAACGTACAGTATAAAGAAAAAGGCGCTCTTACAAGGATCGGATGACCTGCCTCGAGAGCGCCTCAATAATCTTGAAAGTATAAAATCGTAGTAGTAGGCACACTCCGCGTGCCTTACACCGCCTTACGCCACACCTCCCGATCCCGACGATCAAACGAGTGGATAGCGAGTGCGATAGAAACCCCCGCGTTCCCCGTAGGATCAAGCGAATGGATAATGAGTGCGATAGAAATCCTCGCGGTTTCCAACCGCACCTACCGCCAAGCGCTTGAAAATACTCAATTTTCAGCAGCGTGAAGTATACATGCCGCTAAACCCTGGTTATGTTAGTGCATCAACATGGATTAGCAGGCGCCGCACTTTTTGCAAACCGCGGTGTCGCACTGACTTGTCATGAATCCGTGGGTCTGTTTTTTAAATTCGTGGCTAAGATATTCGGGGTTCACATTCAAGTCAAGGTGATCCCAAGGATGGACTTCAGTGAGAGGTCGCGGTCGAAGCGCATAGAAATCAGGATCAATCCGATGTTTCTTAAAGGCTTGTTTCCACGGCGTACCCTGTGAAAGCTCTAGAATAACCTTCCCGAGCCGGCGATCTCCGCGAGCGAAAACCGCTTCTTGATACGCCAAACGAGCGCTCGCGGATGATACCTTCAATCCTCCTAGCTTGTTGATTTCCCGTTTCAGAAAATCCAACTTGCGAGCGATAGATTTCTGGGCCTCCATCTCCACCCACTGGAACGGTGTATGGGGTTTGGGAACCATCGGTGATATAGTGAAACTGATTCGTCCCATCCGTCCTGTTTTCTTGGCGTAAGGCAGAAGAATCGATCGCATCTCCTTCGCCATGTCGGCGATTGCCTCTACATCGATTGCCGTTTCGTAAGGCACTCCGATGAGGAAATACAAGCGCAAATTGAGGATGTCCCGTTTCAATGCTTCTTCAAAAACATGATAGAGACGTTCACGTGGAATCGCCTTGTTTACGACCTTTTGCAGATTCTCGGTCGCGACCTCCGGCGCGATGGTAATAGTGCCTTGTTCACTCTCGGCAAGCGCGTCAAGCAAAGGCGGACGCACAGTTTCCGCCCGCAACGAGGCGCACGAAATTCGGAATCCTTTTTCGACGAGGCCGGTGGCAATCTCATCTATTTGCGGATGGTCCGAAATTGAGGCGCCCACTAAACCGATTCTGTCGGTGACGCCGCGCGCGGCTTCGGCTAACTTCAACGTGTTTTCGGCGGAACGGTGTCTAGGCCATCGGCGGGCGTAGTCGGCAACGCAAAAGCGGCACTGCCGTCCACAGCCGCGCACAATCTCAATCAGGTGGGCATTGGAGAATTCCGTATTGGGGGTGTGAATCTGGGTGCACGTTTCGACTTCATCAAGATCGGCGACCGCGCTGGCGCGAATTGTGTCCGGGGCGCCTGTCTTGGCTCTTACGCGTTCAACCGTCCCGTCATCGCGGTAATCGACGTCGTAGAGGCTGGGAATATAGAAACCGGGAATCGTTGCGAGCGAACTGAATAAATCCGCTTTACCGGCGCTCGTTTCGCTCCATTCGCTCAAACGATCCATCAAGTGATGGATGGCGATTTCCCCTTCTCCGACGACAAAAATGTCGACAAAATCGGCGATGGGCTCCGGATTGTAGGAGATATTTATGCCTCCCGCGATAATCAGCGGATCCGCGTCACTCCGGTCCGAAGCCAACGGTGGAATATTCGCCAGTTCCAAAGTAAGCGGAATATTAACGTAATCCGATTCGAACGAAACCGAGAATCCGAGTAGATTGAACTGATTTAGCGGGGTATGGGTTTCAAATGAGAAAAGAGGGGTGCGGTCTTGATGAAGTTGCCTTATTATCTGGGACTGCGGCAAAAAGGCGCGCTCACAAGAGGTGTCGTCGCGCCGGTTGAGCGCGGAATATATGACTTGGACGCCGAGGCTTGACATGCCAAGTTCGTAGGTACTCGGGTAAACCAGTACCGAACGGATTTTCTTCCGAAAATTCTGGTGGGCGCGCTGTTCCTGCTTTAAGAGTTCCGCGTACGTCTGGCGGAGATTCGGTCTCATTCTGCCCACTGTTACTTCTTGTCCTTCGCATTTGGGACACGGAGAAACGTCGGGATATCCAGCACTTCGTCCGATTCCTCCCCATGGTTACGTTGTGGGTACTCTTTTGTTTGCGGAGGTTCTGTCCCGGGGCTTGAAGTCGATTCCGTATAAGAGTCTGAGGGCTGCCTTGTTGGTTGATAATTTAGACGACTTGGGCGGCCGCTGACTGAATTGGGTGGAAATTCGCGATTGAAGATGTCATCAATAGAACCTGCAGGACCGGTGCGCGGCGAATCATGATAACTGTGGAAACCCGTCGCAATTACAGTAACGCGCAACATGTCTTGAAGTTCCTCATTGTACGCGAGCCCAAAGATAACCTGCTCCGTTTCAGAGGCGTCTTTAATCACCGCCATCGCTTCTTCTAACTCTTGCATCGTCATGTCGGGCGGACCGATGATATTTACAATGATTCCGGTGGCTCCCTTGATAGAACCTTCCTCTAATAACGGAGAAGAAATAGCCTCTTGCGCCGCGACCTCCGCACGGCTATCTCCCGACGCGGTGCCGATACCCATAAGCGCCCCGCCTGCATTGGACATGATCGTCCTCACATCAGCGAAGTCAAGATTGATTTCGCCGGGGACCGTAATCAGATCGGAGATGCTTTGCACGCCGTGGTGTAGAATCTGATCGCCCATTCGAAAAGCCATACGAATCGGCAATTTTCTGTCAACAACGTCAATCAGACGTTGGTTGGGAATGACGATTACCGAATCGGCATTCTCGCGCAGGTTCTCCAAGCCCAATTCGGCCTGCTCGCCTCGGCGTCTACCTTCAAAATCAAACGGACGCGTCACAACGGCGATAGTCAAAGCGGTGCTTTCTTTGGCAAGCGCCGCGATAATTGGAGCGGCGCCCGTCCCGGTGCCGCCTCCCATCCCGGCGGTAACGAAAACCATGTCCGCTCCCTCAACGACACCTTGAAGTCGCTCTCTATCCTCTTCAGCGGCTTTTTTGCCAATCTCCGGATCCGCTCCGGCGCCCAATCCGCCCGTCATATTCTGACCGATTGGAATCCTCGTGGCATTGGGACACGCCTGAAGCGCCTGGTGGTCGGTATTGACCACATAAAACTCAACGCCTGCCATGGCTTGCTCAATCATGCGTTTTACGGCATTACTTCCACCCCCACCGACTCCGATGACTTTAATCTTTGCGAGCGCCTCAAAATCCTCCTGTTCAAATTCGATCATCATTAACTTCAGTTACCAGTTTTGAGACTCAGTAACCTAATTTTCCTCCTTCACGTTAGGAAATAAGCTAATACAGAGTTTACGCCTTTGCATTGCTATGGCAGATTATAATGTACTTTTCAACTGAAGTCAACGATTTTTTTTGCAAAACGGCAGTTTAGCCTTCAGTCGGTCACGTTTTTCCATAGTGGAACTTGTGTGGCGCGATATAGTCGGGACTTACGCAGTTGAAAGTTTATACGATTTTATACTCCGCGCAGTCAAAAATTGCGTCTTTTGTAGGATCAAACGAGTGGATAGCGAGTGCAATAGAAATCCCCGAGATCTCCGAATCGCGACCTGCCAGTTTTGCGTAAGTTCCGTATGGATATGGACAGTCAGCATCCCTAACGCAAACTTTTTGAGTGTTCATGGCATAAGCGTTGTTTAATCAAGTTTAAGATTACGTTATCCCAGCCCGCCCTTGAGATTGGTGATGCTGACGCCGGGGGCTGATTAGGTGTCGATTTAGAAATATTCTCGAAACCAATCTTTCATGCGTTTGAGGACTTGCTCAAATAGGTTGTTGCCCTTGATGAATGTTCGTTGGGGCTTCTTATGGCGTAGCATTGCTCCGTAAAGCACAAGACCGACGCCCGTAGCGTAGATCGGGCTATGAACGCGGTCCGTTAGTCCCTTTAGCGGTGTGGGGTAACCAACTCGAATGGGACAGGGGAAACTTTTCTCCGACAGTTCAACAAGACCGTCTAACAGCGACGTTCCACCGGTTAGCACAACGCCCGCGGGTGTCCTGATTTTGCTCCGATTGATCTCATTTCCAATCAGCGTCAACACCTCTTCCATTCGGCACTGAATTATTTGGACGAGATCGCGCCGGTGATGGAAACGCGGTCGTCGCGCCCCGCCCACCGTTGAAATCTGGATGGTATCATTCAAATCGACTAAATCCATTGAGGCGCTTCCCTTATGGAGTTTAAGCCGGTCTGCTTCTTGCGGTGTTATTCTCAATACTTGGGCAATATCATTTGTCACATGTTCGCCGCCAATCGAAAGTACGGCGGTATGATGGAGCGCGTCCTCTTTGTAGATAACAACATCTGTCGTGCCACTCCCCATGTCGGCAAGAACAACACCCGCTTCGCGTTCGTCATGGGTCAATACGGATTCGGCAGAGGCGATAGGTTCCAAAACAATGTTCTCTACCGAGAGCCCCGCTTTGAAGACGCTGTTAAGAAGATTTTGAGCCGCGGCTACGGCGCCCGTGACGATATGGACATAGACTTCAAGGCGGACACCCGACATCCCGATAGGGTCTTTGATACCCGCCTGATTGTCAACGGCATAACCTTGCGGAATAATGTGGAGAACTTCGCGTTCAACCGGAATGGAAACGGCTTGAGCCGCTCTAATGGCGCGGTCGACATCCGCCTGCGTAATTTCGTGTCCTTCGCCAGCCACTGCAACGACCCCGGGGGAGGTTTGTCCGCTGATGTGGCCTCCGGCGATCCCGACATAGACAGATCCAATCTCCACACCCGCCATTAATTCCGCGGCTTCAACTGCTTGACGAATCGCGGCAGTAGTAAGATCGATGTCGACGACAACGCCCTTACGCAATCCGTCGGAAGGTGCGGTGCCTACGCCGATTATTTCTATCTTTTCAGGATCATTTTGCCAAGTGTTGCCAATAATTACGGCAATCTTGCTAGTGCCAATGTCCAATCCAACAACAATATCCTCTTTAGGCATTCACACTTTTCCTTCCCATAGAGTCGCGCCTCCGATATGTATAGAATTCAAGCAGTAGTTGGAGATCGAGATTCGGAGATTGATTGTGCAGGTCGCGAGTCGGAAGTCGATCCTACGATGTGTCTCAAGCGTAGAATCGGGTAAAAAAACACGCTGTTTGGCATTCAACCGCGTAAGTCCTATTGTAAAACCGCTTGCTGGCTTGACAAAGCAAATGGCATGCCGAGATTAATTGTTAAGGGCGGCTGTTTCAACGCTCTCAAGTCAAAAATCCGTTCCAACCATCATACTGGAAGTAAGCCATAAATCTCTCGTTCCCGGTTATTCATGGAGCGGGATGGACTCAATTTCAAGTTTGGACATCCTTGCGCGGTGGTAGCGGTTCTGAACATTAATTTAACTTGTATACTTTAACACACATTTTATCCGATCGGCAACAGGAAAACGCACGAAAACTTGATGCAACAATTCAAGTCGCGGTCAATCGGTAGATTAATGCTATAGTATATCAAAAGTTTTGCCGAATGTACAGTAACAATTTGCGATTTGTGGTAGGAAACACTATATGAACCTGTTTGAAAATTCATTTTGGGTGAAGTTATTTGCCTTGAGGCCATCAAGCGAGCGGATAGCGAGTAGGATTTTCTATCAGGATCTTCTATCGCAGTCACTATTCGTTCCTTTGATCCTTCGTTATACTCCATGCTGTTAGAAACTGCGTCTTTTTGTAGGAGCGATCTTCAGGTCGCGACGTGCGTTCACGGCAGGTGCGGTTGGAAACCCAGCGGATCTCTATCGCACTCATTATTCATTCGCTTGATCCTACGGACTAGATGCTTGAAAACACGCAATTCTCGGCAGCGCAAAGTATATCCACTCGGTTGATCGATAGAGATCCCGTTTTTTCTTGAAAACTCGGTTTCACCCGCACATTCTTAACATGAGCGGAGTCTATTTAATAGGTCTCGTCCAACTTGCCAGATATCCCCCGCCCCGGCAGTAATTACAATATCATTCGGTTGGATTTTGGGCATTAGTGTATCCACTATCCGGTCTTTGTCAGGGATATAAGTTACATGTTGATGCCCGCGATTTTGAATGGCATTCGCCAAGTTTTCGCCGGTAACGCCTTCAATGGGTTTCTCACCCGCGCCGTATATCGAGGTGACAATCAGCACATCCGTGTTGCAAAAGGATTTCGAAAATTCCTCGGCAAGGTGTCTCACCCGTTGATAACGATGAGGCTGGAAAATTCCGACTATGCGGCGATTATAGCTCTCGCGCACAGCGCCGAAGACTGCTCTAAGCTTGGCGGGATTGTGCGCGTAATCATCGACAACAATGATGTCTTGTTCCTGTCCGACGATCTCGAACCGGCGATGAATTCCCTGAAAGGATTCCAATGCGCTTCGTATGTGGTCGAACGACATGTCCAATTCAAGGCCAACACCGATTGCCGCGAGGGAGTTGGAGATATTGTGGCGACCCGGCATCATAAGGTGTACCTCACCCAATGCCTCTCCCTTGAACTCTACCTGATACCACGAGGTGGGCCCGTCGACTCGGATTTTCTTTGCCATTAGGTCGGCGCGAGTATCAATGCCGTAAGTTATGTACCGTTTCTTGACTTGGGGGAGAAGTTGCCGTATATTTTCTTGGTCCATACATAATAGAGCCGCGCCGAAAAACGGCACTTTGTTAATAAATTCCAAGAATGTCTCGCCGATTTCTTCGACACTGTTATAATAGTCGAGGTGATCGGCATCCACCGAGGTGACAACGGCGACTGTCGGGAAAAATTTCTCGATTGATCCGTAGGCTTCGTCTGCCTCGACAACCATGACTTCGCCGCGTCCGATTCGAGCGTGGCTTCCAAGGCTCACCAGCTTGCCCCCAACGACAACGGTTGGGTCGAGTTTTTCCAAAACGGCGGCGGTCATGGCGGTTGTCGTGGTTTTTCCGTGCGTACCACTGATTGCCACGCTAAATTTCATTCGCATAATCTCTGCGAGCATCTCGGCGCCGCGGATAACCGGGATATGACGTGCATGTGCCTCAAGTATTTCGGGATTGTCGGAAGGAATCGCCGGAGACATGACGACAACATCCGCGCCGGAAACGTGCCGGGCGTGATGACCATAGTAAACAGTCGCGCCAAGCTCGATCAGATGTTCGGTGGTTTCGGTGCGGTTCATATCTGATCCGGACACATGAAAATTTAGGCTAAGCAGAATTTCACTAATGCCGCTGAGTCCGGCGCCGCCGATTCCAATAATATGAACGTGACGTGTTTTTCCAAACATGGGTAGCCATTATCCTAACGCGATTTGCGATTCATGCCATTTCTCGGCTTTAACCTGTTTTCGCTAGAAACACGATTGATTTTGCAATTTCCTCGCTTGCACGCGGGTTGCCGAATCGATGGCTGGCATCTGACATTTGCCGCTGTTTACTTGGATTTTCAATAATCCTGACAATCTGCTCGGCGAGAAACTTTCCTGTCAAGGTTTGTTGATTCAGAACCACCCCGGCGCCGCTGTCGGCGGCAACTTGCGCATTCAGTTCCTGATTATTTCCTGGGGTGGACGGCAATGGGATGAAGATTGCGGGAAGTCCGCATGACGTAATCTCGGAGATAGTCATTCCGCCCGCCCGACAAACCATTAAATCCGTAATGCTGTAGACTTCGCCGATTGTTTCGAAATAGGGTTGAACAAGACACTTCAGTGGTGAACCGACATAATGTTCCCGTACTTGTTGGTAGTCTTTTTTGCCTGTTTGATGAATGATTTGTAGGCGCCGATGGAAAGGCGCCAACTCGGGCAACATGTTGACGACGACTTGATTAATAGCCTGCGCGCCTTGACTTCCCCCCATGACGAAGATTGTTGTCAGCGTCGGATCCAAACCCGATTTCTCGTAAGTTTCCGAAGATCGGACAAATGAAGCAATCTGCGGGCGAATCGGATTTCCGGCGATTTTCACGATCTCCGGAGGAAAATCTCTCGCGGCCGAAGGAAACCCCAGATACGCCATTTTTGCCCAACGCGCCAAGACGCGATTCGTCAGTCCCGCGGACGCATTTTGCTCCTGTATGGCAATCGGTATACCGAGCCTTGAAGCCGCGAAAAGCACCGGTCCAGACACATACCCGCCCGTCCCGACAACGACCCCCGGTTTCAACCTGATAAGGAGTCGTAAGGACTGAGTGAATCCGCGGCACACCTTTCCAATTACCGGTAGCCATTTCCATGTTAGCTGTCGTGGAAAGCCGGCTACGGAAATCGGCAGAAAACGGAAACCGTGTTGGGGAACAAGTGTTGACTCAAGCCGATCCGCGCCGCCGATGAAGCAGATTTCTATTTCCGGGTCAAGTTTCGCAATGGCTTGCGCAAGACCGATCGCCGGATAGATGTGACCGCCTGTTCCACCGCCCGAAATCACAATTAGCGGCACGGCTTCTCCTTTCGATTGCGTTTTTGCAGGCTAACTCTGAGTTGCCAGGTTCCGTTGACATTTACGCGAAGTGTGAGTCCAATGGTAGGGGCGAGGTTCCCTCGCCCGAACTTTAATATGTGAACAACGGATTGGGAAACCCAACCCCTACGAAAAGTATATGTCTGAGCGCCGCTCTTAATCTCCCGGTTGCGATGAAATGTCAACCGAACCTAGGAAAGTGGAGAAATATGTCGGATTTCTATTCCCGTGTTCACTTTGCGCGATATATTTAGCAAAATTCCGACGCTAACCATGCTGATTAGCAGTGAGGAACCTCCATAGCTAATGAATGGCAACGTAATCCCCTTCGTAGGCAAGACGCCGGCCACCACCCCGATATTCACCAATGCTTGCAAGCCGATTTGCGTGGTAATCCCGAGTGCGAGCAAGCCGGCGAACCGATCTTTCACGCGCCGGGCTATGTAAACGCCGCGCCAGATAAGCAGCATAAAGAGGAGAATTACAACCATGCTCCCGAGAAACCCCAACTCTTCGCCGATGATGGCGAAGATAAAATCCGTATGAGGATAGGGAAGATAGAACAATTTGTAGATGCTTTCGCCAATTCCTGTGCCGAGAACGCCGCCAAGAGCCAATGAATTTAGGGAAAGAGAAACTTGATAACTTCCCGAATAAGGTGATTTTAGCGATTGAATGTAATCTTGGACGCGTTGCAATTTATATGGGTCTAGAAGTATGGCAACGTAGAAAAGCGAGAGCGCGAAAATGCAAAGGAAAATAATCGGCCAGACGCGCGCGCCTCCGGCGAACAATAGGACGAGAACGGCGGCGCATAACAACACGGCCGAGCCGAAGTCGGGCTGTTTAAACAAGAGTAGAAAAGCAATGGTGAGAATCAGGAGACTTGGAAGCATTCCGCGCAGAAAGGTATGAATTCTGTTGCGCTTTTGCTGGAGAAACTGGCATACGTAGATTATCAAACCCAATTTGGCAATCTCGACAGGTTGAAATTGCGCCCCGCCAATTCGTAACCATCGAGAAAACTCACCGCCCGATGCGGAACGCACGCTATAGCCGAATGGCGAAAAAACGAGTAGCATGCAGATGAGGCTGAAGAGGAGAATTTTCTTCGCGTGTCGTTCGTAGAATTGGTATGGAAAGCGCGAGGCGCACATCATACCGATGAAACCCAACACGCCGGCGATTAACTGGACTTTAAGGAATCGAAAACTGTCCTCCTTGTACAGTTCAAATGCCAGCATGCTGCTTGAGCTATAGACCATCAGGATCCCGATGGCGACTAAACACAACGTCAGAAATAGAAGAACGTGGTCGATTCCCTTGTCAGCTTTATTGCCGGCTGCAACCGGGGGATTGATCCACTGAATCCATCGTTTCAAGTTTTATTACAGCCTCCCGAAAAGCGTATCCACGCGCCTTATAATCATTGAACATGTCGAAACTGGCATTTGCCGGAGACAAAAGGATAACGTCGCCGGGGTCAGCGTGCGAGTATGCTATCTCGACGGCGCGATCCATAGTCATTGCATCCCGAGTAACGACGTGAGGCTCTAGGGCGTTTCGGATTCTTGCGGTGTGTTCACCCAGTAGAATCAGCGCCTTGACCTTAGATTTTACAAGATCGATTAACGGACTGTAGTCGTTTCCTTTGTCATACCCCCCCATAATCAACAGAAGCGGGTCGGATATTGAGTCAATAGCGGCTCTGGCCGCATCAACGTTCGTGGCTTTGGAATCATTGACCATTTTTATGCCGCGGACTGTTCTAACCGGTTCCAGAGCGTGTTCGAGCGCGTCATGTTCTCTAGGACGGAATCGGCAAATCGCGGACCTTATTTGTTCGCGCGACACATCGAGAATCCGCGCCACGGCGCTTGCCGCGAGCGCATTGCGGACGTTGTGCCTTCCGACCATGGGAATGTCGGCTATGTCACAAATCCAACTGGATTCGCCAGCCTGCTTCGAAAATATCTCTGTTTCGTTTCCTGTCAAAACCAGTTTCTTTTCGTACGCGCCCCTATCGGCATACCCGTTGACTCCGGATTTCTCCGCATTCTCCGTAAAATAGACCGGGGTCGCCGCTGTTTGCTCGGCAAAACCGGCGATGACGGGATCGTCGGCATTCAATACAATCCAATCTGTTGGCGTTTGGTTCGCGCAGATTTTGAGTTTCGCGTTACGATATGCCTCCACTGTTCCGTGGCGGTCAAGATGGTCTCGGGTCAAATTTAGAACGACACTCACCGCGGGACGAAACGATATGGTTGTTTCAAGTTGGAAGCTACTCGCTTCCAGTACGACTACATCCGCTTGAGTGAGCTTTTGGACGTTGCTTGACAATGGAGTGCCAATGTTGCCGGCGACGCAAACGCGCCGCCATTTACCGCTTTGTTTAAGGATCTCGGCCGTCAGGAGCGTTGTTGTTGATTTTCCTTTTGTCCCTGTAATAGCCACGATTGGAGCCGGGCAGACACTTGCCGCCACCTCAAGTTCGCCGATGATTGGGATGCCCAAGCGCCGCGCCGTTCTTAGCACCGGTATATTCAGCGGCACGCCGGGCGAGACGACAATCAGATCCACATTTTCGATACATCGATCGTCATGCCCTCCGAGAAAAAATTGGATTGCCCGGCCTTTCAATGCATCGACCTCAGGTTGGAGTTGATCCGCCGGTTTTGGATCCGTCAACTGCACGCTTGCGCCAAGGTCGTCCAGCAGTTTCGCGACAGCGACACCGCTGCGATGCATGCCGAATACAGTGACTCTCTGCCCCTTAGAGCCCGTTTGAAAATTCATTTTGGGTGAAGTCCTATGCCTTGAAACCGAGTTTTTTCCTGAAAACTCGGTTTCTTTCGTAGCAGAAAAGTGTCCACTAATCTTGATTGTCTATTATTCAAAACAGACTCTTAAGGTTTGGATTTGCCAATTCAGACCGAGCGGGCAGGAAACGCGCCCATTAGAAGAACGTACCTACCGACATTGCGGTATCGGCGCGGTTGGAAACCGCGCCTACCATGAAATAAACGATGCGCCAACAGTTACTGCTCATCTCAGCTTAAGTGTACTCAACGCCATCAACATCAATAACAACCCGATGATCCAGAACCGAATGACAACTTTCGACTCTTCCCAGCCGCCTAACAGGAAATGATAATGCAGCGGTGACATCTTGAAAATACGCTTCTTATAAGTCCGAAACGACCAAACCTGGAGGATAACCGAGAGGGCTTCCGCCACAAAAATCCCGCCAACAATTACAAGCAGAAACTCCTCTCTAATCAGTATTGATACGGTGCCGAGCGCCGCGCCAAGGGATAAAGAACCGGTATCACCCATGAAAACTCGCGCGGGATGGCAGTTGTACCATAAGAATCCCAAACCGGCGCCGATTAGCGCCGCGCAAAAGACGGTTGCCGCTTCTCCAACAACCGGTAGGTGAACGATATCCAGATATCCCGCGAGTTGTTGATGACTGGTCAAATAACCCAGAATGCCGAACGTCGCCGCTACGAACAGCGTGCAGCCGATTGCCAAGCCATCCATGCCATCCGTGAGGTTTACGGCGTTGGAGGTGCCGACAATGACCAAGGTGGCAAATGGGAGAAACCAAATGCCCAGATCCGGGTGGAGATCTTTGAAAAACGGAATGATGATTGATGTTTGCGAGGTCAAACCATCTTTCGGGATGGGGCCCCAACGGTAAATGAAAAAAGCGATTGCAAATGCGCCGAGTGTCTGTAGAACGATCTTGTGCCAAGCGCGCAGTCCCAGTGAGCGTTGATTCGTGATCTTCTTGTAATCATCCAGAAATCCGAGGATACCAAACCACAACAAGCTAAAGATGAGAAGAAATATGTATGGCTGATCCAGTCGTGCCCAAAGAGAGATTGAAATTAGCACAGACGAAATAATCAGTATGCCCCCCATCGTGGGCGTACCGGCCTTCGTTTGGTGAGTTTCGGGGATTTCCTCTCGAATCTGCTCTCCGATTCGCAATCGCTTCAAGCGCTCAATTACCAATGGCCCAAAAATCAGGGAGATTAGCAGCGCCGTGATAGTGGCGTAGATGGAGCGAAAACTGATATAACGAAAGACATTGAATGGAGAGAAGGTATCCGCGAGTTGTTCAAAAAAAAGATAGTAAAACATAAATGTAAGGGTATTGCGACTAGCGATTAGTAGCTAAAAAGTACTTCAGACTTAAAGATGAAGCAAGCAGTTATACTGCGCGCTGTCAGAAATTGCGTTTTTTGTAGGAGCGATCTCCCGATCGCGACATGCGTTCCCCGTGGGTGCGGTTGGAAACCGCACCTACGGACTAGTTGCTTGAATACACGCAATTCTCGGCAGCGCAAAGTATACATTAAGATGAAATCATTCGCTTTATGTCCTGTCACAATTGATTCGGTATTCCTCGACAATCTGTTCCAATTTCATACCGCGCGAACCCTTGATTAAAACTACATCGCCGGATCGCGAGATTTCGTGCAATTGTCTTGCCGCCTCCCGCGCGGTTTCACAAGCGAATGTTGTTTCTACATGATCAGTAGCGCCGCGAACGATATCGCGGCTGCGCGTCCCGACGGAGATTAGCGCATCAATATTCGCGGGCAGATTCATCCCGGCCTCAAAGTGCAGCTCTTCGGATTCGTTCCCCAGTTCAAGCATATCGCCAAGTATAGCAATTCGCTTGCCGGAAGCGCCCGTTGCGCTCAGGAACTCTAGCGCCTTCCGAAGCGATTCCGGGTTTGAATTGTAGGCGTCGTTGATGATGTATAATCCGTTGTATTCGATCGGCTGCAGGCGCATATTTGCAGGTTGGTAGTTTTCAAGCCCGTCCCGAATCTCGGCAGGTGTCAAACCCGCCCAAATTCCTACGGATGCCGCCGCAAGCGCATTTGAGACGTTATGTATGCCGAGACACGGGAGGTTGATTCTGGTCGCGTCTCGATCATTGATTCGCAGCGTGAAAGATGGTTTTCCAATGGATTGGATTTCTATCTCGTGTGCCGAAACGTCCGCGTCACTGCGGCATCCAAACGTGGTAATTTTACCACACACTCTGCGCGCAAGCTGTGGTGTCATCGAATCGTCGGCGTTCAACACGGCGCAATCAACACGTTCCACCAAAGCCCCTTTTTCTTTGGCAACTCCCTCAAGCGAACCGAGCAATTCTAAGTGACTATGCCCGATGTTTGTTATGACACCTACCGTCGGCTTGACTATCCGTGACAGCCGTTCAATCTCTCCGGGGCGGTTCGTTCCAATTTCTAACACCGCCAACTCATCGCTGTCATTCAGTTCGAGCAGTCGCGATGGAATGCCAATTTGGTTGTTGTAATTTTTCTCGGATTGAAATACGGAGAATCGCTGGGATAGCGCCGACGTCGTCATGTCCTTCGCCGTAGTTTTGCCATTGCTGCCCGTGATGGCGACGATTGGGAGATTAAACTTGCGACGATAAAAAGCGGCGATATCCCCCAGCGCGATTAGTGAGTCTTTGACCTCGATTACAACCGGGAGATCGGTTTCAATCCGTTTGGATATGACCGCCCCAATAGCCCCCGCTTGACGTGCGCCATCTACGAAGTCGTGTCCGTCAAATCGCTCGCCAACCAACGCGACGAATAGGTCGCTTTCACCGATTGTACGCGAGTCTGTCGAGATTCGCGTTATGACCTTATCGGGTGCGCCGCGGGTGAGTTTACCCCGCGTTGCCTGCAGGATTTCTGCGACTGTAAGATTCATGTCGTATATCAACCGTAACGTTCAAGGCATTCTGCCGCGACTTCTCGATCATCAAAGTGAACGGTTTGATTGCCCAGAATCTGGTAATCTTCGTGTCCTTTACCGGCAATGGCAACAAGATCGCCAACCTTCGCCAGCCCTATGGCGCGATTAATTGCTTCCCTGCGGTCAGGGATGAGATCGTAGTTCGTGCAATCCGGCACCCCCGCAAGGATGTCATTGAGTATCCGATCTCGGTTTTCCGTACGAGGATTATCTGAAGTAATCACGCTATGATCAGCGATAGTGGCAGATATTCTTCCCATCTTGGGGCGCTTGCCGCGATCTCGATCTCCGCCGCAGCCAAAGACGCAAATCAAGTTTCGCTCGGTAATCCGCCGCGCGGCGGTTAGAAGGTTTTCAAGTCCATCGGGAGTGTGAGCGTAATCGACGACAACAGCGAAATCTTGCCCCCGATCGACCAATTCAAATCGCCCCGGCACGATTGTGTTCTCAAGTCCATCTCTTATTTCATCATTCGAGCAGCCATGATGCTGCGCGATGCCGACTGCCGCCAGCGCGTTGTAAAGGTTGTAATCTCCCATAAGACGCAACCTCGCCCGGATATTTCCTCGGGGCGTAACTGCGGTGAAGGCAAGCCCTTTGAGCGTTGATTCAACGTCTCTGACAGAGAGATCAGCGCAACCGCCAATGCCATAGGTCTGGATTGCCGCATCTGTATGTTGTCGTATGTGATTTGACGCCGGATCGTCCGCGTTGAGAATCGCCAATCCGTTTTCTCGCCGTATTTGCTGAAACAACATGGTTTTGGCGTTCAGATAGTCTGCCATGGTTTCATGATAATCAAGATGATCTTGCGTCAGATTGGTGAATGCCGCCGTTGCAAACTTCAGGTTTGCAAGTCGATGTTGCGCCAATCCTTGGGAGGACGTTTCCATGATGACATATTGCAAACCTGCGTTGGCGAATTGCCTGAAAAGATTGTGCAGAGTTAGCGGATCGGGGGTCGTCGTGGCGGCTGGCACCACTACGTTCCCGTATCGGTGGCCGACGGTGCCCATAATCGCCGATTTTAATCCGGCCGCTTCAAAGATTGCGCGAACAAGGTAAGCCGTTGATGTCTTGCCGTTTGTGCCGGTGATGCCGATTAATTTCAGGCGATTTGCAGGATTTCCATGCCAGTTCGCCGCAAACCGGGCAAGCGCAACGCGTCCATTCGTAGTCTGGATGTAGGTAGCGTGTCTCGGCAGATTGCCGGGTGGCGGATGCTCCCCGACAATCGTGCCTGCGCCATTCTGTAACGCTTGGGCGATGAATTCATGCCCATCAACTGTTACGCCTTTGTAACAGATGAAGACGTAACAGGGCGCCACCAGCCGGTGATCGTGCGCAATGCCTAAAATCTCTCTGCGACAATTTCCGACTGTCGAGATTACGTTCACATTGTGGAGCAGATGTTGAAGATTCACGGTCGTATCCTCATAGATTAACGTACAGCCAGAGACGGTTGAGCGAACACATCTTTCTGATTCAGATACGCGATAGTTTCGCTCGCGATCTTTTGAAAAATGGGGGAGGTTACGCGGCTGCTTAGCGGAGCGCCGGCGGGTTCGTCAACCACCACGATTATCGAGATCTCCGGATCGTCCGCAGGCAAAAATCCTATGAAACTGGTAGCCACCTTGTCGTCGACATACCCTTTTCCCTTCTCCGCCTTCTGTGCGGTGCCGGTTTTCCCTGCCACGCGATAGCCCTCAACGCGCGCATTCCACCCGGACCCGCCTTCGGTAACTCCGACGAGCATCTTTGCCATCTGCGCCGCGGTTTTAGGTGAAATAACGCGATGAATTTTCTTTGCCGTTCGCCGCTCAATCAGTTTTCCGTCAGCCCCTCGAATTTCTTTTGTAACGAAGGGTTGTAGCAACACGCCTTTCGCGGCAATTACATTGACCGCGTTCAACATCTGAATCGGGGTGACCGAGATCCCTTGTCCGAAAGACACGGAAGCAGATGAAAAAACGTCCCAGCGCTTAAACCCGCGAAGTGTGCCCGCCTGTTCATGAGGAAGATCTATACCTGTTTTCTTGCCAAAACCGAATTGATGAGTATAAGTTTCAAACTGTTCCTTGCTGAGTCGGTTTGCGATTTTCAAAATCCCGATATTGCTAGATTTTCGAATGATATCGCTGAGATTGAGCCAACCATTCGGCTTAACGTCATGAATTATATAGCCTCTTGAAAGGCGATATGCGCCCTCTTCGCAGTACTCGCGAGTATCGGGCGTAGCAAGTTTTTCTTCCAATGCGGCGGCGGCGGGAACAATCTTGAAGACGGATCCCGGTTCATACTGCATCCAGATGGCATGGTTGCGTTTGACAGCTTCTTGGCTTGTCGAGTAGGCGTTCAGATTATAGGTCGGATAATTTGCCATTGCCAGAATCTCACCGGTCTTGGAATGCATGACGATGGCGGCGCCCCTCTTTGCCCTCCATTTTTTACACCCGGCGATTAATTCCCGTTCCGCAATGAATTGGACGTTATCGTCTATAGTCAAAATGATGTCGTTCCCGCTTGCCGACATGGTTTCATAGACGGCTTTGGGATTAATGGGACGCTTCTTTCCGTCGGTGGGTATATTCAGTTTTTGAGGTGATTTGGAAGTTTCGCCCCTGGCGTCGTTGGCGGCGCCTAGCAGATGAGCATCGTGCAGATGTTCAATCCCGTACACTCCTTCGTTGGCAAAATTCGTATGCCCGATGATATGGCAAGCATGATCATCTTTAGGGTAAAATCGTCTTTCGTGAATTTGGTACTTTAAGCCGCGAATCGGTTGTATGATTGATTGAATGTCAGTTAGATGGTCATACGGCAGATCTCGCGCCAACCAGATAAATTGCCGTTTGTTCTTTTGAAGTGAAGCCAAGATTTCGGATTCCGCTATCCCTAGCACCGGCGCAAGCTGCGCCGATACCTTGTGGGTATCGGCATTGAAGAATCTCGGATCAGCCCACACTGAAATGAGATCCAGATTGAGCGCAAGCAGATTGTGATGACGGTCAAAGATTTTGCCTCTTGCCGCTTTCGGACTTTGGACTTGCCGTCCGCCTTCGGATCGTCTGGACAATTCCTCATTATGCAACAATTGGACCAGAACGAGCCTTCCAATCAGAAGACCAAATCCTAGTTGCAATGCGATGAACAACACGGCAATGCGAGTCCGCGAGATACCCGCGATTTTTTTGCCGTACTCGTCAGAGTCCCATTCTTGACTTGAGGAGTCTCGTCTTCGAAATACCTTATTTACCAACCCGTGCAGGCGCGGTTCGATCTCCCGATTGTGGCGTTTGCCAACGAATCGATTTTTCAATTTTTTCAATCCTCTCCGTTTCAAATTAACGCGAGTTGCCGCCTATTGAGAGAGAAACCGAGTTTTTTCCTGAAAACTCGGTTTCTTCCGTAGCGAGTTTCTGTGCCCATCTCGGATAAGGTATCAACTTGGGGCAACTAATTTTCTGGATTATGCTCCGGCGGAGATGGTCGAACCATCTGAAGTTCGCGAGCTAACTCATGAATGTGTTTGGCGGAAGTGAGTTTCGCCTCTTCAAGTTGCAGCCTGCGGATTTCGTTAGTTAGATGGTTCTTCTCCGCCCTAAAATCCTCGCGAATTTGCAGAGCAATCCTATTCTGCTCCGAGGACATCCAAGCAGTTGCAAAGGCGATACCGATATAGCAGAACAGGAGGAAATACGCGAGCAGAGGAAGTTTACGCGCCGACTTTCGTTTTTGATGATTCATTCTATTGAACCTGGCGCCGCGCAGAAATGCGTTGCGGGTAGAATCGTATACGAGTTTCTGATCTTGATTTTTTAAGCCGTCGAGTATTGCACGGCTTCATTCAAGCAGGAAAACGTCTAATCTTGTCTTGAAGATTCACCGATTTTGACCGCGACACGTAATTTCGCGCTTCGCGATCGAGGATTTCGCTGAATTTCCTCTGACGTCGGAGTCACGGGGCGTTTCGTTAATACCTCAACGGAGGGAATCTGTTGACATACGCATTTGGGAATTTTAGGCGGGCAAATACAAAGGCGAGACAGGGCGCGGAATCGTTGTTTGACGATTCGATCTTCAAGCGAATGAAAGGAGATAACACAGACGCGTCCGCCAGGTTTTAGAGACGACACCGCGGCGTCTAATCCCGCGTCAAGATTTTGCAGCTCATCATTGACGTGGATTCGGAGCGCCTGGAAAACCCTCGTAGCGGGGTGGATTCGTCCCCGATTTGTCTTTCTGGGGATAGCGCTCCGCACGATATCGGCGAGTTGAAGCGTCGTGGAGATGCGTTGAATCTTTCGCGCTTTGCCGATCCGATGCGCAATTCTTTTTGACCAACGCTCTTCGCCATACCGAGCAAAAATGTCGGCGAGCTCATCTTCGGGATAATTGTTGACCACTTCCGATGCCGAGAGCGATTGCTGCGCGTCCATACGCATGTCCAAATCACCCGCTTGGGAAAAACTAAATCCTCTTGACGGGGCGCCGAGTTGCAACGATGAAACTCCCAAATCTAGCAAGACGCCGTCTACTTGGGTGACGGAATGGGCAGTCAGGCATTCCTTCAAATTGACAAAGTTTTCTTGAATTAATGTGCATCGTTCACCATACCCTCGCAATTTTTCTTTTGCGATAGCAAGCGCTTCCGAATCCAAGTCGATTCCGATGAGCCGACCGCTTGGCGCGGACGCTTCCAATATCGCGGCGGCATGCCCCCCCAAGCCTACTGTTCCGTCAACGTAAACCCCGGAGTCCCTCGGCGCCAAAAAGGAGACAACTTCGCGCGCAAGTACCGGAGTATGTTTTGCGCGTTCCATCTCGTGGACGGCGGATACTTCATCAATTGCTGGTTTTCTTGTCAACGCACTATCCTTCATGATGCGCTCCCGATAGATGGTCAAAATCGACTAGCATGCGACAACTTCAAAGCATTATAGCGCGAAGACTCACAGTGTCAAGTGGAAACGACGCCGCATAGGGACAATCGCAACCGAGATGGCTTGTGAATTTAGGTTGAAATTTATCCGCACACTAGTGTACAATACCGGTATGACCTACATAAAAGAACCGTCCGAAGCCGGCTACGAAACAGTGCGGCACGACCGATACGATGTTGTGGCGAAAAATGCCTTGCAGAAATACCCCGATGACATCTTGCGGGCAGTCTTGGAACGCGACGATTTCACGTTTATTGAACATTTGGAGGGCGAATTCGCCACCGTTGAAGTCCGCCGTATGGACGGCCTCATAAAGACGCGGATCGGTGACAAGGACGTTTTGGTGCACATTGAATTTCAGGTGGGCGACAGCTCCCCTCTTGATATGGCGCGCCGCAACGTTGGCTATCTCGGCAGATGCTACGAAAAATACGGTTTGCCCATTCTATCTCACGTTATCTATCTCCGTCCCGACGCCGGTCGGAATGACCCCGGCGGCTACTGGCAAGAGCTGCCGAACCATCGGTTCATCGTCGAGTACAAAGTGATACGTCTTGCCGAGCTTGACGGCAAAGAAGTTTTTGATAAAGAAAACTTGGGGTTAACGCCGTTTGCGCCGTTGATGAAGCCGCCGGCCGGGATGGATGGGCTGCAGTGGGCGATTCAATGCAACGAAAGGACAAAAGCGCTCTCGTTGCCTACAAACATTCGGAGCAATCTTCTGGTGTCGCAATGGATTATGGGCGGCTTGATTCATCCCAAGCAGACAATTAGCGGATTTATTTCGGAGGAAATTATGCAAGAATCTTCGTTTTTCGAATACCTTGACGAATACTTTGATGAGACAAAGGGAAAAGAGCATTACCAACGGGGAATCCAACAAGGACGCGAACAAGGAATCCAACAAGGACGCGAACAAGGAATCCAGCAGGGGCGCGAACAAGGAATCCAACAGGGGCGCGAACAAGGAATCCAACAAGGACGCGAACAAGGAATCCAACAAGGCGCCGAGCAGGGCGTGCGAGAGGCTACCATCAGAAACCTCTTCGCGACGCTTGAATCTCGGTTTGACGATGGCGCGGTTCAATCCCTTAGACCCGCGGTAGAAAATATCCAAGATTCCCAGCGTCTTGAAGAGTTGTTTTACGAGGCTTTGCGCGCCGAATCCTTTGAAACCTTCGCCCGCGCTTTGAGCATGAACGGAGACGAGCAATAAGTTCGGTAGCGTTTCTGCAGGGAATCGCCGGCTTATGCCAATCTCGTGAGCCTTTAGTCCGCCGGTCTGGACTTGCCAATCCGGACCGGCGGACAGGGGCCGTGCCATGTAGAGAAACAAAACGCCAATCTTGAGGCAACGCCCCGCTTCCGCTCGTCCTTCCCGCGAAAACTCCTTGACACCATCCCCTCTCGCCACTATACTATCCACCCATGATTGCGCGGTTCGCGCTCCAACGGGTTGGGGAACCCAACCCCTACGAGATCAGGTCACTATTTTTGAAGTCACGGCATACGGAGTATGCCTACTACCATCCAAACACGGGAGATGTATATGAAAATAAACGTAACTGTTTTGATTTTGGCGGCGCTGATGGCGGCGGTTGCCGGATGCGATGAAACGCTGCAACTTGATTGGACCGACACTGTCGGAAGCCGGGGCGCGGTCTGGTCCGGGATACAGAATCGCGGAACTCTTACCCTAATCAATCCAGGCGCCGCGACTATTCCGCAAGAAACCGTTAGCGCCGGCGACGCCATGTCCTTCATCCTCACATCAAAGTTGGAGTTGGATACGACGACGTCCAAATTGATTCTCACCACGAGAGGAAAACAGTACGACGCTTCATTGACGCTGATTGAGGCGCCGTTTGTTTTGCCGGGGGTGCGCAACTATCGCGCCTCCTTCACGCCGCAGAATGACAGCCCTGGCGGCGTCTACCACATCTCCGCCGCGTTGTGGGATAGCGCGGGCGCCCGACCACATCTAACGCTCGGCAAAATCAATCTTACGGTTGAAGCGGACACTACGCCTCCCGTGGTTTCGGGCATCGTTGTCTTTGCCGACAGCGCTCCCGTACGGATTGGCGGTGTCGTGACTCTCCTGTTCAACGCGAACGAGGCGCTGGACACAGAACGCACGCAGGCGATATTCACAATCGCCGGAGGACAGCATGAACAATCGGTCACGCTAGTCCCGAACACCGAATACCAGTATCAAACGACGCTCAGCGTGACGGACGCCGTACCGGACGGAACGCTTGAGGAGGTCGTCGTCATCGCGCAAGACGCCGCGGGAAACAGCGGGCGGTTCACGGGTTCCGCCAACCTGACAGTTGAGAAAGTGGCGCCCCCGCCGGACACGATGCCGCCTGCCATCACGAACATCAGGATCGGCGCCAACTCCAGTCCCATACGAGTTGGCGGTGTCGTTACCCTCTCGTTCATCGCGAACGAGCCGCTGGACACCGAGAACACGCAGACGATATTCACAATCTCCGGAAGTCAGCATGTACGGACGGTGACGCTGGTCCCGAACACGGAATACCAGTATCGGACGACGCTCAACGTGACGGACGCCGTACCGGACGGGACGCTTGAGGAGGTCGTTGTCATCGCGCAAGACCCCGCTGGAAATAGCGGACGGTTCACACAATCTACCAACCTGACAATCGAAAAAGTGGCGCCTCCGCCGCCGGACACGACGCCGCCTGCCATCACGAATATCGCGGTCGCCGCCGACTCCAGTCCCATACGCGTTGGCGGTGTCGTTACCCTCTCGTTCATCGCGAACGAGCCGCTGGACATCGCGGGAACGCGGGCGATATTCACAATCTCCGGAGGACAGCATGAACGGACGGTTACGCTAGTCCCGAACACCGAATACGAGTATCAAACAACCCTCAGCGTAACGGACGCCGTGCCGGACGGAACGCTTGAAGAGGTCGTCGTCATCGCGCAAGACCCCGCGGGAAACAGCGGGCGGTTCACGGGTTCCGCGAATCTGACAATCGAAAAAGTGGCGCCCCCGCCGCCGGACACGACGCCGCCTGCCATCACGAATATCGCGGTCTCTGCCGACAGCGCTCCCATACGCGTTGGAGGGGTCGTTACCCTCTCTTTCATCTCGAATGAGCCGCTGGACACCGCGAACACGCAGGCGATATTCACAATCGCCGGAAGTCAGCATGAACAATCGGTCACGCTGGTTCCGAACACGGGATACCAGTATGGGACGACGCTCAGCGTAACGGACGCCGTACCGGACGGAACGCTTACGGAGGTCGTGGTCATCGCGCAAGACGCCGCGGGAAACAAGGGGCGGTTCACGCGGTCCGCGCATCTGATAATCGAGAAAGTGGCGCCCCCGCCAACAATCATCGCGCTCAGCGCGGTATCGGACAATGCGGACAGCGCTCAAGCAGTGGCGGGCGACATGGTCACCCTCTCCTTCACCACCAATAAGCCGATTGTGCTGCAGCGGTCGCGATTAACTTTCATGACCGCAGATGGCACATACGACAGAGTCATCCAAGCAGCGGCAGGCGCTGCCAACCGGTACACCTCGCAACTGCGCATCACCGATGCCATGGCTGTAGGAGCAATCCGCGCCTCCATCACCCTCACCGATGCCGACGGCAACACCTCCGGCGCCATCGTCAAGAATACGACGGTGACGATTAGCAAGCCGATCATCACGCCACCACCACTGGAACCAGTGGTACACGCAGACCCGAAGCATTGGCGATTTAATACTGACATAACCTTTCGTTGGTTGGTGCAGTACAGTAATCAGACACATGGTATTGCTCAAACACAGGGATTATCAAATGACGAGATACTTGATGATTACAGGGCGGGACTTCCGGGTTTTTTGAACAGTATTGGCATAGACGGCATTGGTACAGATTTTGATTTTATTTTCTATGAACTGTACAGCATCTGCCTGGAAGAGCGACCGGAAATAGCGGCTGATGCCGTAAACACTGGTATCGTCATCCACCCGATTGCCAACAATCGCATCGTCTTTGACTGGACGCGGTTAGGATTTGCCTATCCCGAAAAGAGCAAAGAGGAGCGACTGCTGCTGTTCCGTCGACTGGTGCGGTTTTGGGGTTTTGAAGATCCTGAAGATTGGTGGTGGCGCACAGCAAAAATAGGGATAAATGAACTGAACACAGGGACCATTGTCCCGGAAGAGAGCCGTGTCTATGTTCAGCCGCCTGACAATCCGTACACCACCGTCACTCAACGGCAGGTGAGAAGAGAGTTGGAGCAGATGAGTCAAGATATACAAAATTTTTTGATAGAATACCCCAACATTCCTGTTGTTAATGTGTATAATTCAGGACTATCAACGAACTTTGGCATCCTGGTTGACTTTATCTTTACTGACCTCTGGAATATCTACAAAGAGGAGCAGCCGGCACAAGCATCCGGTGTAGCGGTAGATGACATACCGTTGCACCCTATCAACGGTAACGGGTTGTTGGTCGCCTGGCTTGTGCTGCAGTATGATAATCCTGAGACAAGTAAGGATGAACGGTTAGCGCTTTTCCGCCAGTTGGCGCGAGGAGGAAAAGTGCAGCCAATCCTTGAGGAGTAGCAAGCCGTAGGTTGGGTTGGACGGCGCAATCCAAAAAGCGCCCGGCGTTCCACCCAGAAACCGAGTTTTTTCCTCAAAACTCGGTTTCTTCCCGAAATCGACGCAGCTTACCGCATCGGCACAACGACTTACGCGCTTCTGTAGGGAACAACGATCGTTGTTCCCTACTCATGATGGCCAACCAAAGATTGACAATCATGTTAATCCCAATAATCACAGTTCAGACAATATTAACCGCCGCTACGCGACACCCCCACTTGTCACATACATATTGGTGGCGCCAGGTCGTGATCGGGAGATCACTCCTACCGGAACGAGTGTTGGAGTGGACGTTCCATCAAATCGGGGCAAGATGCCCCTCCCACGGAGGCAGGGGGAGCGCCTTACATGAGTCTCGTCGTGTTTTCGTGATCGGGAGATCACTCCTACCGATGGAAAAATTCCGCTTTACAATTTCTTCCATTTGAGTTAAACTAAATCATTGGGAGGACTTATGACTTATGGGTGAAACGCTTGATCTTGGAAGAAGAATCGAGCTCGTACCGATGGACGCGCATTTCCATGACATTACGGTTGCTCTCTATCGTCAAATGCGCGATGAAGGAGCTGCATTCTTGGTTCATACTTACAGCCGAATCGAGGGCGCCGAGGAACGTATCGCGTCAATTGTCGGTGCGATGCAAGTTTTGGGCGGAATGGAGTTGACCCCGGACGGACTGCTCCAGTTCTCATGTAAGCATCCCCATGAACTGGCTTGCAGACGCGTGTTCTTGGAAGCTTGCAAATTTCGTTCCGGCGAAGCGGTTGAGCCGCATCCCTTGAATATTTTAGACAAAAAATCAGGTCTTAATATCCGCGTCACCAGCGTTGGCGATGGCGCTTACGAGGTCGGCGCCGAGGGTGACGCCAAGCGCAAAGAACGACGAATTTCGGCGATTGCCGGCGGTTTAATCAAGCTGGGGCAGATGGTAGACGAGCGGGTGGATCGGGTTTCTTTTGCCTGCGGCACATCCCATGACGCTTTGGTCGGTTTGTTGCTGGTTCGCGCGCCGAATGTGAGAGCTATCATGCGCGAGCAAGAGATGGCATCCTCGCGCGGCGTTCTTTCGGCTCCAAGCCAACAGGAATAACCTCTAGGGAAAAACGGCAACTCGCAAAAAAGTGAGGGTAATCTTATGGAAACACAGACAGTTGATTCGATGACCAGTCGCGAACGCGTGATGGCGGCGTTGCGTCGGGAGCCTGTAGATCGGACGCCGATTTGCAATCCCACTTCCGTTGCCACGGTGGAATTGATGGATCTCGTGGACGCCCCGTTCCCGGAGGCTAACCGAGAGCCGGAGTTAATGGCGCGCTTGGCTGCCACCGGATACACCGAATTGGGCTTTGACACGATTATGCCAGTCTTCACGATTATCCAAGAGTCGTCCGCTCTGGGCTGCAAGATTCAGTGGGAACAGAAAGACAATTGGCCCACGGTGAAAATGCGCGAGCCGATCTGGGAAGATGTTGATGACATTAAAATCCCGTCAAACTACCTGACCCACCAAGATACCAAATGTGTTCTTGACGCAATCAGAATCCTCAAGAAGAAGTACGGCGACGAGGTCGCCGTCATCGGCAAGACAATGGGGCCTTGGTCGTTGGGCTACCACTGTTTCGGCGTAGAGCCTTTCCTGCTAATGTCTCTGGATGATCCCGGCAAGACGAAGTTGGCGCTAGACAGGATGAAGGACGCCACGATAGAATTCGGGATAGCGCAAATAGAGGCTGGCGCCGACGCGCTGACTTTGCCGGACCATGCGACAGGCGATCTGGTCAGCGGGGATTATTACCGACGCTACCTGAAAGACATGCATACCGAGTTTGTCGAGCGCATTCCCATCCCTCTGATTCTTCATATCTGCGGCAGAACGGTGGACCGCATGGGATACATCGCCGAAACGGGGATGGCCGCCTTCCACTACGATTCGAAGAACAAGCCTGCCGAATCCATGGAGGCGGTAGCGAATCAAATCGCTCTCGTGGGAAACATAAATAATCCCGAGACGCTATTTGCGAAGGAACCCGAGGATGTTCGTCAGGAGGTGCGCAGAAACCTTGACGCCAAGGTGCAGCTTATTGGACCGGAGTGCGCCATTCCGCTGCAAACGGCTATTGAGAATCTCAAGGCGATTCCTCAAGCGGTGCGAGATTGGCATCGCGAGCAAGCCTTGATGAACTAGCTCTTGTTGCCATGAGAACAAGGGTGGTGGGCGGTGCGGTTGGAAACCGCACCTACGGTATGGGGGGCGACAGAGTTTTCCTTTCCGCCCAATGGTGGTGGGCAGTGCCCACCCTACAATCTGCCATGAGAACACGAAGATATCCGAAACCGGATACATTGGTAACGCTGCTCAAACAGCGAAAAGACTTGATGTATCTAATCGATGAAGGATGGTATCGGATTCCGGTAAAGAGCGCTCCAAAGGCATTGTCGCATGTCAAATTTCTAGCCTTCTATCAGTCGAGAGACTTCGGCGACGACAGTTGGCGAATACAATACTATGGGCGAAAGACCCGCATCACGCAGGCGAAACGGATTGACTTGCTGCCTCGTGAGGCTGGAAATCGTCATCGCGATGAACTCTATTACCGTGTTGAAATCAAGAATCTCAAACGGTTGGACAATCCAATCCTAAGTAAACGCGCGCGACGTATTCCGTTCGTTGCGACGACCTTGCGGAAATTACTCACTGCGTCAGAAATCAACGATCTGTTTCATGGGAGCCCGCTAGAAGATGAGTTATGGGAACATCTGAAAACCGAGAAGATTGAAGCCGAAAGACAGTATCAAGTCATAAAGGAGGAGACAGGACGCTACTTTCTGGACTTTCACCTGCCTTGCCACAAACAGAATATCGCTGTCGAATGCGATGGGGACAAATGGCATATTGACACAGAGAGGGCGGTTGAAGACAACGAGAGGCAGAACTACCTTGAGGCAAGCGGTTGGCACGTGCTTCGCTATTCAACCAAGCAACTCCGGAATCCGCGGGAATGTGTATATCAGATTAAAAAAGCAATCAATCAACTGGATGGGTTGGTGAGAGGCGAAGAGACAGACTGGTTCGAGATTGAGAATAGTGACGGTACTACGCAGTTGGAGTTATTCAATAGCCGCTCTGCGGAAGATGGGAAGAAAAATCAATGACACCGAGTGCATTCACATTTTTCTTGGTTGCTTTCTGGATCGCGTTGCCGTTGATAAGTTGTACTAACGAAACCCCACCCCCCGAGAAGACGCCCTCCCTGTTTTTTCCGAACGCGCAGCGTTTCGTTTTGAAGAGCCCCGCATTATCCGCGGATGAGGTCTCCTCCATTGAGAGCGCGCTTGGAACAAAACTCAAGCCGAGCGATTCCGCGCCAACCTTTCATATTGCGACGAACTCCAACAAAAAGCCCTTGGGAGCGGTATTGTTTCTTGATGTCGATAGCCCTCGGGGCGAACTCAAAGGCGGTGTCGGTCTCAACATGCAAGGAAAAGTCGTACGCGTCGAGATTTTGGAAGGCGCCGGCGCTACCGGCATTGTGGACAGAAAATTCCTTGACCAATTCACCGGGATGGGAATCGAGGACGCATTTCAAGTGGGCGAAGATGTGGAACCTATCCCGGGGCAGGAGAAGGTTTCCCAATCGGCGGCGCTTCTTCCCCGAAAGGCGCTGCTCATGACGTACGCCCTTTTCGCCAAGAAGCGGGAACCGATTCTCGAACCTGCCGACGTGTTCGAAGAGCCTTCGGATGAGGGGTATGAGCCGGAAACACTTATAGAACTAATGGAGATGATGAAGGACGAATATGTCGCGGTTCGCGAGTATTTCCAGTCCCCCACGGATCGAGAAGCCGCGGTGAAGGCGGCGAAGCAACTTGAAAACTATATTGAGTATATAGATTATTTTGAACCGCCCAACAATCCGAACGAGACCGAAGAATACACCTATTTCCAAGATCAGATTTCGGCATCCCTTTCCCGATTTGTCGATACGTTGGAAAAAGAAGGGGCTTCCGACAATAGCAGCCAACAGTGGGAACGCCTCTTGGACTTGGTCGATAAAGCGCACCTGCGGTTCAGCATAGACGAAGTTGACCTGGACGACGATTTAAAGTAGGAGGGATCTCCCGATCCCGACCTTGATTTGCCGCGTGCATCCTAAGCTGGACTTTGTACAAAACTACAACATCTGGATTGGACACAAGCCGGGGCAACCCCAATCCCGTAGGCGGGGCATCTTGCCCCGCCGCGAATTGGAAGCCCCATACGATTTAACGAATGAAATCCGATATGAATCCTCACGACGAAAACCTTACATCCTCCAAACGGCGCTCATTCTTCAAAGCCGGGCTACTCCTGATCGGCGGTCTCATCAGCGCGGTTACGGCAATACCGCTTTTCGGATTCGCAATATTGCCCGCCTTGAAGAAAAGCTCCAAGAAATACGTCGTTTTGGGGATTGTCGACCTCCTCAAGGGGAGCCGATACAAAAAGGTGAATTACACCTTTCAATCCAAAGACGGCTGGGTACAAACCAACAAAAAACGCTCCGTCTACGTAACCGATGCGGGAAATGGAAACTTCGTCGTCTTTTCCAGAGTCTGCTCCCACCTCGATTGCCTCGTTCGATGGGAGGAATCGAAACGACAATTCCTTTGCCCGTGCCACGGAGGGGTGTTCGACGAAGAGGGGAACGTCGTGGCGGGACCGCCGCCAAAAGCCCTGGAAAGGTTGCCTGTCAAGGTAGAAGATGGCGTCCTGTATGTTAAGGAGACTTAACGATTGAAGGGGAAAATCGCGAAATTCTTCGCGGAGCGCATTCCGTTGCGCTCCATAGACGCGCATATCAAAAAGCCGTTGCCGAAGCATATCAACTGGCTGTTCTCACTCGGTGCCATGGCGCTGTTTCTGTTGATACTGCAAGCCGTAACCGGCGCGTTCTTGGCGATCTACTACTCGCCGTCTCCAGACCACGCCTATAACTCCCTGACCTATATCACCAACGAAGTCCCTTTCGGCGCGTTTGTACGCGGGCTTCACCATTGGGGCGCCAGCGCCATGGTAATCGTAGTGTTTTTGCACCTGTTGCGCGTCGTGATTTGCGACTCTTACAAAGCGCCGCGCGAATTAACATGGATTGTCGGCGTACTGCTGCTGCTGATTGTATTGGGATTTGGATTCACCGGTTACCTCCTGCCCTGGGACCAGAAGGCGTATTGGGCTACCGTGGTAGGCGCCAAGATTGCGAGCACGGTACCGTTCATCGGTGACGCTATCGGCAAAATCATGCGGGGCGGCGAGGAGGTGGGCGCGGTAACACTGGCTCGATTTTATGCCATCCACACCATTTGGCTCCCGTGGATGGTATTTGGATTGGTCGGGGTGCATCTCTTCTTCATACGCTATCTCGGGTCGTCCGGGCTCGCAAAAAACACGTCCGAGGACATGAAGAAAGGCAAGCCGTTCTACCCCGATCAGCTCTTTGAAGACGGCGTGGCGATTCTCGTTTTGTTCGGCGTTCTCGCGGCAATGGCGTTGTTCGTTCCGGTGCCGACCGAAGATGTTGCCGATCCGACCGACGCTTCGTACGATCCTCGTCCGGAATGGTACTTCCTTTTCCTGTTTCAACTGCTCAAATACTTCGAGGGCCCGTTTGAAATCATCGGCACTTTCGTCATTCCTACAGTTGCAATTATTCTTCTTTTCCTTGTTCCTTTTCTAAGCCGCAAAGAGCGATTGCCGCTTCGCAAGCGTCCCGTCGCCATAGTCATAACCAGCCTATCGGTTTTGTCGCTGATCTCGCTCACGATTCTTGGAATGCGATCGCCCAGACTGAATGCCACTTCTACGGGGTTGTCGGGAGGTGAACAATCGGAAACGCAAGGCGCGGCTGGCGCGGAGGTGTTTGACTTTCGCTTGGACGAGGAGGATTAGATGTCGTAGTATTTTGGATTTGGCGCACTCTGGACGCTAGGTTCTGTTGAGATTTACGTGAAGTGCGTGTTCAATCGTAGGGGGAGGTCCCTTCGCCCCATGGACCGGGAAACGTAACAAATGGGTTGGGGAACCCAACCCCAACGTGCGTGTTCAATCGTAGGGGCGAGGTTCCCTCGTCCCATGGATCGGGAAAGGTAAGGAATGGGTTGGGGAACCCAACCCCTACGTGCGTGTTCAATCGTAGGGGCGAGGTCCCCTCGTCCCAAGGAACGGGAAAGGTAAGGAATGGGTCGGGGAACCCAACCCCTACGTGCGTGTGCAATCGTAGGGGCGAGGTCCCCTCGCCCCATGGACCGGAAAACGTAACGAATGGGTTGGGGAACCCAACCCCTACGAAGGATTGTGCGTCTGTGTAGTCCTCTTGATTGTCACGTTGTGATGAGATGTTAACAGAACCTGGAGAACAAGCTGATTTGCAGGAAGAAAAACCGAATTTTCAAGAAAAACTCGGTGGCGGCGCATTACCCTACAGTCATTCACCCCGATTTCACTATTACCGAGAGCCATTGAATCCCAATCTCAAATTACAGTCCCGGGCCTAATCACGCCGCCTTTGGGAATAACAACAACGCCATCACGGATATAGTAACCCTCCCCATCGAAGTCACTTTTCTGTTGAGTGTTTGCGACAATTGAATCATCGCCGATGCGTGCGTTCTTGTCAATGATGGCGCCTCGGATTAGGCAACCTCTCCCGAGACCGATATTCGGAATGCCGGCTTGCTCATTCTGTCTTATTTGCTCGTCCGTCTCATAGAAATCCGCTCCCATCAGGATGGACTGGTAAACTCGGGTTCGCGCCGAAATGACTGTACGGATTCCAACGATTGAGCGATCGATTTCAGAATCGTCTATGATGGATCCCTCCGAAAGAATTGAGGATCGGACACTGCTGTTGTTTACCTTTGTGCTTGGAAGATGACGACGGTGGGTGAAAATCGGCGTCTGTTCATCGTAGAAGTTAAACTGCGGCGAAGTGTCCGTAAGACGGATATTTGCCTGATAGAACGCTTGAATGGTCCCGACATCCTCCCAGTAGCCATCGAAGAAGTATGCGAACACGCGGTGTGTACGGATGCTCTTCGGAATGATATCCATGCCAAAATCATCTTTCGACTTATCGGCGAGCGCTTGCTCCAAAAGCTCCCTGTTGAAGATATAGATTCCCATGGAAGCGATGTGTTGTCTGCCGCGCGGCTCGATTCCTCGCGAAGTGAACGTGTCTTCCGGCACCTGTAATCGCTCGAGTTCCTCCTCCGTCTGCGGTTTTTCCACAAAATCGGTAATTCGGCCATCACTGTCGGTTTGCAGAATGCCAAAACCGCCGGCATTTTCCTTATGCACCGGAATAACGGAGACCGTAATATCCGCGTTCAATTCGGTGTGAACCGCCAACATTTTGCGATAGTCCATACGGTAGAGGTGGTCGCCGGCAAGAATCAGCACATATTCGTCCGGGAACCTTGAGCTGATGATGTACGATTCGTTTTGTCGAACCGCGTCAGCCGTGCCTTGATACCATGCCTCGCCCTCAAACGTCTGCTGAGCTGCCAGCACTTGCACAAATCCGCGGCGATACGAATCAAATCGGTAGGTTTGGGCAATATGGCGATTCAACGAAACCGAGTTGAACTGAGTCAGAATGAAAATCCGCTCCATTCCGGAATGTAGACAATTACTGACCGGAATATCGACAAGCCTGAATTTGCCGGCGATCGGCACACTCGGTTTGGCTCGCTCTCTAGTCAGAGGAAATAGCCGCGCTCCTCGACCGCCGCCAAGGATGACCGCAATCACTTTATCTTCGTTCATTAACTATACCGTTTACCCGTTGAGCGCCGCCTCTGATAGCAGTGCGCGCGCCATAAACTCAGTCACAGTAACTCTATTCAAAGAGACGTTTTCCGCGGCTCATGTCAAAGGAAAATGCGAAGAGACTTTGAGAAACCGAGTTTTCAAGAAAAAACTCGGTTTCTTGCACGCATTCTTTACATGAGCCGTTTCCGCCGTGATACGCTACAGCGTTCCTTTTGTCGATAGTACCCCGCTGACGCGCGGATCTGCGCTTGTGGCAAGATCGAGCGCCTTGGCGAACGCTTTAAAGATGGCTTCAATGATATGGTGGAGGTTCGTTCCATAGGGAACATTTATATGAAGCGTTGTACCGCTGTGATTGACGAATCCGTGGAAGAATTCTTCCGCCAATTCGACATCGAAATTCCCCACTTTTCCGTGACGCAGCGGGGTATCGTAGTGAAAAAACGGGCGGCCGCATACGTCCAGGCTGACGTGCGCAAGCGTTTCGTACATCGGTACGGAAAAGTTACCGAAGCGGCGCATTCCGGCTTTGTCGCCCACTGCGCTGTTGAATGCCTTCCCCATACAGATGCCCACATCCTCCACTGTGTGATGGGCATCCACGTGTAAATCGCCGGTCGCCTCCACGGCAAGATCGAAAAAGCCGTGCTTGGCGAAGAGTTCGAGCATGTGGTCCAAGAAACCGACACCGGTGCCGATTTTGGATTTGCCGCTTCCATCAACATTCAACTTCAGTTTGATTTGTGTTTCCCGAGTTTCTCGTGTAATTTCAGCTTCTCTTTTCACGATAGGCATCCTTGCAGTTTCAATCGAAATCGGACGTATTCACCGTGGAAGTAAGTTTAGCACAAGCACGAGGAACATTCAAGTTCAAATCATCGCTAGGTTCTGTTGAGATTTACGTGAAGTGTGTGTCCAATCGTAGGGGCGAGGTCCCCTCGCCCCATGTATCGGGAAACGTAACGAATGGGTTGGGGAATCCAACCCCTCATAGGGATCAAGTTAAGGGATTTCGTCTAGTATTGGTGTGTTCTCCGTAGCAAAACTCTTAATGTAGTCCCCATGGGGTGGGGAAGAAATCTCTATCGCCCCCACACCGTAGGTGCGGTTTCCAACCGCACCGGCGCCTACGGAAACCAGCGTCATTTAAGGCATTGAATCGGCGCAACATACGCCTTAAAACGCTTAACTTGATTTATGGGTTGGGGAACCCAACCCCTACGAATGAATGTGCGTCTGTGTGACCCTCTTGATTGTCGCGTTGTGATGAAATGTCAACAGAACCTAGTATTGCGGCAAAGGCTGAAATATGATATACTTCCACTTGTGAGTTTATAGCAAAGGTTCTGTTGATAGTATTCGATGAATCCAACGCGCATCTCGCGAATCCGGCGACTACCGTATACACCATAAATCCGCACAAATAACAAGGGAGTGACACCAAAATGAAACGATTCCGAACTTTGACAAGAGGAATTGGCTGGGCGATACTGGCAATCATGTTGAGTATTGATTGGGCGGTTACGGAAGTCGCTACGGCACAAAATCGACGATTGCAACGTAGTAGAGTGGCAATGCCCGCGCAGCAGCGGAGGAGCGCCGATACCGATATAACGAAAAATCTGACTCAAAACATGCTTGAGATTGTTCGGAGTGTGAGCGATCAAGCCGAGAACGGCACGGTAGATTTGGCGTTTGTCGTTGATGGCAGCCGACGCATGGCGAACGCCATAGCCGAAGTGGAGAGAAGACTTCCCGATATAGCGAACGTCTTTGACGAGGGCATGATTGACTATCAATTCGCTCGCACCTCGTTTGGGCGGCTTGCCGGTGTGCCAAAAATCACTACGCATACATTCGAGACCGATTTGGTTGGCATTCAAACGTGGCTGCGCGAGTTGCAAGTGTCTCGGAATGCCGAGACCGGTTACGGACTTGACGCCATCCTGCAGACGCTACGGGAAATCAACTTTCGACCGGAGGCGTTTAAGCATCTGCTCGTGATGACCGATTCGCGTTTGCAGACCGCTTGGACTGTCGAAAACGCGCGAGATAAAGTCGTGAAGGAGATTGTCGCCTTGTGCGAACTGGACGACATACATATCAACATCATCGGAATGAGCGAAAGCGCGCAGATACAATTATCAGGTAGAACGGGCGGGCAATTCCGCGCTATTTCCGGCAAGGTTGAGAAAAGGATTAAATTTGTCGATCAAGGCGCTCTGGACAAATCTATACTCTCCATTGAAGGCGTTTTCAAACTGACCGCACAACACATTGCCCAAACAGTAAGGCAACCAGCCGACATTGTCTTTATGTTCGACTCGAGTTTAAGTATGGCTGCCAAAACGAACAAAATCAAAGCGGACAGGATTTGCGGCGGCATAGATGAAATGGAGAACATTTTGAATTCGGCAGGGGTAGATTGCCGATTTGGCGTAATCCGCTTTTGGGCGGCAATCGGCAGCGGCGAAAGTGTCGTAACGCTTAGCAAACCGCCATTGACCACCGATCAGGTTAAACGGCTTTATCGCGCGCCCAAGCAGGGCGACAAAAATCTGCTCGGCGCGGTGGTAAAAGGTGTGCCGAAAATTAAAACGCCTGCGGACCGCAAGTTGGTCCTCGTGATTGTTACTGACGGCTCGACAACGCATCGCGCTGAAAAAGGATATACCGTCAATCAAGCCATCGGCGTCTGCCGAAAGGCTGACGCGCAAGTGAATGTTATCGGCGAATCTTCAATGGGCGTCCATTCCTATAAAGGCCGCTTTGGCGGTCGCGCCACCGTGCCTTCGATCGATTTTCAGAAGCGGGTTGCCGCGACGACTAACGGCGTATTCTACGTTATGCCCGGCATTGACGGACGCCGATAGTAAAATCGCAACTGTTTAGTTCGGTCTAGAGTTCACACGGTAGCAGGAATTCGCGATCCGGACCTACCGGGTTTCGGGTGTTGGCGCCGTTGGAGTGTCGGTGCGGTTGGAAACAGCGCCTACCAAGGTTGAGGTGTAATGACGCTCATCGCGAGCGTGCCAATCATCTAACTCAAAGGAGAGAAATAATGGGACAACCCGTGGTTCATTTTGAAATCGGCGGTAGAGATGGCGATCAACTTCAAGGGTTTTACACGAAACTTTTCGATTGGAATTTGACCGTAGCGGACGATTTGGACAACTACGCCGGAGTGTGCGCGGAGGAGGGTGGCATCGGCGGAGGCATCATGCCGACGACCGAGGACATGCCGCCTAACCACGTCACAATTTACATTCAAGTGGATGATCTCCAAGCGTATCTGAACAAAGCCGAAAGTCTTGGTGGCAAGACCATTGTGCCGCCGATGCTTATCCGCGACGATATCGGTTCGATAGCCATGTTCAGTGATCCAAGCGGCAACTGTATCGGGCTCTACAAAGCGCCGGAAGGGCAAACCGATTAGTAGCAGGAAAAGGAATGGAAGAAGGGAAGAAATCGCAGGTCTTCAATTCCTTTCTTCCACAAAATGTAATACAGATTCAAAATCTAAATGTTACACTCGTCAAAAGCGCCCGATGAATCGGGCAACTACAATCACCTGATGCGTGTAACTCATTGATTGGGAATTAGTATAAAGTTGATTCTTAATGCTTGGCTCGCCCAAGGAATTTAGGAGGGATTCATGGGAAAACCTGTCGTGTATTTTGAAGTCGCCGGTCGAGATGGCGAGGCGTTAACGAAGTTCTACGAGAACCTTTTTGACTGGAAAATCGCGCGTCATGCGCCGGCCGGAGACTATTGGTATATTGAGAATGAAGAGGGGGGCATTCCCGGAGGCATTATGCAAACAACCGAAGATATGCCGCCAAACTATGTCTCCATCTACATTCAGGTGGACGACATTCAGGCGTGCTTGGACGAAGCGGAGCGGCTAGGCGGCAAGACGATTGTGCCGCCGACGCCTGTGCCGGGCGGTATGGGACATATCGGCGTGTTCATCGACCCTGCCGGCAATAATATCGGTTTGCACAAGTTCTGATATGAATTCGAAATCTAAATGTTACAGCCGGTCGGAGGCGCTCAATGAATTGAGCAACTACAAACTGCCGGTTATCGTAACTTGTAGATTCGGAATTAGTATTAGATGCGATTGCCCTGAAGGACAACCCCAGTGGGAGGGGCATCTTGCCCCGATGTCCCACGTTCACAATCAATCAACGCATTTAATAATTACGCAACGGAAAACGGTTACGCTAGGGCATCGCTCCAACATCGGGGCAAGATGCCCCTCCCACATATAATCAAGGGATACCCCCTGCCGATAGCCGGGAGTAATACATGTTAAATCAATTTTGCCACTATTATTGACTGATTTAAACAGTTACGAGTTCGAATACTGAATGACAGATGGATGCCGGCGCAATCTCCGTCTGGCAAAGCGTCGCGCTACGAAATGTGAATGACCAGACCGTCGTGGGCGAGGCGGACATTTTCGGGAAGATCAATGCTTTCGTCTTCGCACTGGTCGGGAAAATATCGGTGATCGAGACGGTGCATGATGTGCGTGAAATAGGTTGCTTTCGGTTGCAGGTCATTGCTGACCGCGATCGCCTCGTGGACGGAGAAATGGGTTGGGTGCCGCGAGTTAAAACTCAACGCGTCAATAATCAGCACATCGATACCGCGCAGCAGGTTCTTTGACGAGTCGGGCAGTCGTTTGACATCGGGAATGTAACCGAAGTTGTCGATTCGGTAGCCGTAGGTTTGCACGGCGCCGTGTTCTACGGGAATCGGTATAAGTTCGCAACCATCAATCCCGAATTTTCCGTCAACAATGTTCGGAATAAGGTGCGCGACACCGCCGCCTTGATAAGACTCTTTGCTGAACATGTAATCGAAATTGCGCCGCAAAATGCGGATTGTCTCTTCGGGGCCATAAATCGGCATGTCCATCTGCTGTTTTCGACACGGCATTACAATGTCATTTGTTCCGCCGATGTGGTCGGCATGGCAGTGCGTGAAAACCACTGCGTCAATCCAATCGATCATGCAACGGTCAATCTGATCCATAAAATTGGGCCCCAGATCAAATTGCAGGCGCGTACCATCTCTTTCGATGTGGATTGATGGGCGGGTGCGGTAATTCTTAGAGCCGATTCGTCGAGCGTCTTCACAGGTGTCGCACTCGCACTTGTATTCGGGTATTCCCGTGGAGGTCCCGGAACCGAGAATCGTAATTTTCACGCGTCACTCCTTAGTCGTTTTCTCGGTATGCGCATAAGGTGAGTGTTGGGGGTCGGCGGTTCATTGTCTGAACTGTGATTTTTGTGATTAAGTGATGGCAATGATTATCAGTCTTTAGGCGCCCGTCATGAGTAGGGAACAACGATCGTTGTTCCCTACAGAAGCGCGTAAGTTATTGTACCGATGCTAAAAAGCTACTTTGATTCCGGGAAGAAACCGAGTTTTGAGGAAAAAACTCGGTTTCGGATGAACCAAATACTTAGCGAGTGAACCATTAAGTGATGGCAATGATTATCAGTCTTTAGTCGTCCGTGATGAGTAGGGAACAACGATCGTTGTTCCCTACAGAAGCGCGTAAGTCATTGTACCGATGCTGTAAAGCTACATTGATTCCGGCAAGAAACCGAGTTTTGAGGAAAAAACGGGATCTTCTATCGATCAAGCGAATGAATAATGAGTGCGGTTGGAAACCGCACCTACGGATAGCATAAGTAATGATTATCGGTCTTTAGTCGCCCGTGATGAGTAGGGAACAAACGATCGTTGTTCCCTACGGAAGCGCGCAAGTTATTGTACCGATGCTAAAAAGCTACTTTGATTCCGGGAAGAAACCGAGTTTTGAGGAAAAAAGGATCTCTATCGATCAAGCGAATGAATAATGAGTGCGGTTGGAAACAGCGCCTACGGATAGCATAAGTCGGGATCGAGAGATTCGTTCCACCGTGTCGGGATCGGGAGATCCCTCCTACGGGGATGCGCAGATTGTTAGGTGTGACATAGCCAACGGGTGTTGCTTCATTCACCGGGGATCGAGAACAACACATGGCAAGATCATCTCTTCCATCGAAATGCCTCCGTGTTGAAAACCGCCGACGAATTGGTCTTTGTAGTCGTTGAACTGGGTGGCATAGACAAAATAGTAATCCTCCTTGGCAAGGACATAGTTTTTCCGAGCTGAATCATCGGGCAACTTGTAACGCTTCGGGTCGGTAATTCGCAGACCGACCTCGTCTTCAACACGAATCTCCGAGCCGAGTTTGAATCGAAGCCCGTTGGTGGCGGGTTGGCTGCTGGATACGCGCGCCGGGCGCTCGGACAAGATAGAGCCGTGATCCGATGTCAAGACGACGCTGACGCCTCGATCGGCGAGTCGTTTCAGGATTTTGAACAGCCCCGAATGCTGAAACCAGCCGCGCACCACGGTTCGGAATGCGGCTTCATGCGGAATTAGTTGCTTGAGCAAACCCATTTCCGACCGTTTGTGGGTCAAGATATCGATAAAGTCAACCACGAGCGCCGCCAAGCTAATGCGCGGCACACTGTTCATCCATTGCAGGTATTCCATCTCGCCTCGTACATCGAAAATCTTGAAATACTGGGGCGAGGGCTTCAGAACAATGCCGTGGCGTTCAAGTTGCATACACATCAATCGTTTTTCGTGACGATTGACGCTTGTGTTTTCCTCGTCAATTTCTACCCATAGATTGGGATACCGCTCGGCAATCTCAAGGGGAAAGAGCCCGCTGAAGATTGCGTTCCGCGCGTAGGATGTCGCCGTGGGCAGGATAGAATAGTAGTAATGGGTGGTCATGTCGAAGTATGGTTGGAGCAGCGGTTTAATCGTGAACCAATGATCCAATCTCATACAATCGAGCACAATGAAGAGGACTTGCTTGCCAACTTGAACTTCCGGCAGGACGTGCTTGTAGATGACATCGACCGACAGCACCGGCGAATCTTTGCCGACCAGCCAATCACAATAGTGATTCTCGACATAGCGGGCAAAAAGACTTTGACATTCCTGCCTTTCCAGCAGATGTGTTTCACGCAGATCGTCCGCCGTGGCAAGTTCGTCCAACCGCAGGTCCCACTCCACCATTTGAACATAGCAATCAATCCACGTTCGCCAATCAACTACTTGTTGCTGTTCAAGAAACCTGCGTTTATTGAAGTCGACGACGTATTCTTGCGCGGTGTAGTCCTGCTCAATCGCGCTGTTATCAAAGACAGATGTGAGGACGGAAGCAATCTGTCCGGGACTCACCGGCTTGATGAGAAAATCATCAACGTGGCGAGTAATCGCGGCGCTTATGGCGCGCTCCTGATCGCTGCCGGCAACAATTACGACGGGTAGCCGAGGGCGGCTCTTCTTAATCTTCGACAGAACGCGAATTCCGTCAATCTCCGGCATATTGTGAGTCAGCAAAACCGCATCGTAAGTCCCCGCTTCCAATATGGACAGCCCTTCGGAGTCGCTCGCCGCGGTGGTGATGTTGTATCCGTTATGTTCAAGGAACAGGATATGTGATTGTAATTCGGTAATTTCATCGTCAATCCACAAGATTCTTCGTTTTCTATCCATTTCATATCACCTTTCCTCCGTACTGTTTGAGTGTTGCATCTTGTAATTCAGCTCGGTACCGCAAACCTGCAGAAGCGGACTGTTGCAGTCGCGCCAAGAGGTCCGTCCTTAATTCGCGGATTGTCGCCCAGCGAACGCCGGCAATCTCCTTTTTGTCGACAGCTTCCAAACGCCCTCCGGTTGCGCGTGCGGCAAGCACGTGAGAGACCCAAGGCACCACCTCGTCTTCAAAAGCGAGGTTAACGTGCGATCTAAGGGGGTATTTCAGGAGTTCAATTTCCAAACCCGTTTCCTCATAAGCTTCTCGCCGTGCGCCAACTTCAAAATCTTCACCCGGCTCGACACCGCCACTGGGGGGTCTGTAGACGCCCTCGGGATAACTCGGTTTTCGGATAACGGCGATCCTGTCTTTTTCCGCGTTGGAGATAAACAGTGTCACGTCGTGCCTGCGTCCATTGCGCATGCTCCACTTCAATAGGTCGAACTCGGCGCGATTCATCCTGTATTGGGCGCTAATAAGCGTGGGTACGCCGTACTTGCGTTCGATCTTATCCAAGACTTCTTGCGTGATGTACATAATGGGAAGCGCAACCTGTCGCAAATTCCGGTACGTTGACCAAGACGCTCTAAATCCCGGCGGCAAATCGACCGGGATTCAACATCCTGCCCGGATCGAATTGCGCTTTAATCTTCTTCATGATTTCGGCGCCGCTGCCAACCGTCCCCCAAACATCGATATGGCGTTTGACTGCAACCGGCGCCGTTTCAAGGATTAGGTTTCCGCCAATACTGATTGCGCGTTCTCGCAACTTTGCCAATGTGTCGGCAATCGCATCGGGTTTATGCGTATCGGCAAACTCGGAGAAAACGAGATAAACCTGCCCCGTGCCCATGTAACCCATGACGCGGACGGAACATTCCAAAGCCTTTGTCTCCTCCAACACAACGCCGATGTAGCCCTCAATGTCACTCATTCGAAGGTTCACCTTGCAAACGACGGCTTCGCGCGACGGACTAGCCTGAGTAAATGCCCGCATCGCTTCTGCCATGTCCGAGGCTTCCCCTCCTTGTATGATATCCACACCTATCAGCCCGCTTTGTTTCGCAATCCACTGCACCTGATTTTTTTGCCAAGCGACGGCTTTGGGGTGGGAATCGAGACCTACGGCTAAACCGGGCTCTTGAATTTTTGTGTCCGGCACGCCGTTGATGAACAAATTCAGATAGCTCGGCAAGAGTTGGGAACCGGTTATGTCGGAAGCCGCCTTTGTCGCGTCTTCAAACCGATTGAAACTAAGAAGCGCTATCATTTCGTTCTCCGGCAAAGGGTACAACTTGAACGTCAACTCCGTGATAATCCCGAGCGTGCCGAACGAACCGATGTATAACTTTTTCAGATCGTAACCCGACACATTTTTGACCACCTTCCCCCCGCTCTTTACAACGGTGCCATCAGCCTGAACGACTCGCATTCCCAGTACTTGGCTTCGAGGCGTACCGTGCCGCATCCGTAATTGCCCGCTCGCGTTCGCCGCCGTAATTCCACCAACGGTGGCACACTCGGCATAAGAGGGATCCAAGGGCAGAAACTGTTGATTGTCACCGAGTCTTGCCTGAAGATCCGCCAATCGCATACCGGCTTGCACGGTAACGGTCAGGTCAGCCGGTTCATACTCAATTATACGGTTGAGCCGCTGCGTCGAGATCACGAGATCGACTTTCTCGGGTAGGTTGCCGATTCCCAACTTTGTTCCACTCCCGGCAGGAATCACCGCAAGTTGTCTATCGGCGGCGAACGCCAAAAGTTCTTGAATCTGTTGAACCGATTCGGGTAAAGCTACCGCTTTGGGCATAAAGTCGTCCACGCGGTAGGCTTCGCGCTGATCGATGGACAGTAATCCGTTTTTGCCGACGATCCGGGTTAATTCTTTCTGCAAATCTTCTGAATTAGGCATGGTGATTGACGCGAGGCGCTTTGGTTTCGAATATGCGATTTCGAGTGATTGTAGGGTGGGCACCGCCCACCATTCTGACTAGTTTGGGATAGACGGTTTGCTCCCCTGGCGCGCATCGTGACCGCGTTGATGGTGGGCAGTGCCCACCCTACAACTTATAGATTCAGAATTAGTCTGAGATACACCGACCATCGTAGGGGCGAGGTTGCCTCGCCCAATGGGTTGGGGAACCCAACCCCTACGAAGGATTGTGCGTCTGTGCAGCCCTCTTGATTGTCGCGTTGTGATGAAATGCGTCGATGTATCGTGGACGCGAAAATCGGGGCAAGGGGGATCTCTATCGATCAAGCGAATGAATAATGAGTGCGATAGAAAATCCTAGTCGCTATTCATTCGCTTGATCCCCTCCCACATATATTTAAGGGATGTCCCATATAATCAAGGGATGCCCACTGCCGACAGTCGGGAGTATACCTCATCAAGGAACAAGCCCCAATTTGATATACGATTCGGGGGTCGGAAAAATCTTGCCCGGGTTGCATAATCCCGTTGGATTGAAGATATCTCTGACAGACGCCATGACTTTGAGATCGTCGGGGCTGAAAATGAGCGGCATGTAATCCATCTTCTCAACGCCGATTCCGTGCTCGCCGGTAATTGTTCCGCCGGCTTCGGCGCAAGCCGTAAGAATCTCCTCGTTGACCAATTCAACACGTTCGCACTGGTCGGCATCCCTTTCGTCAAATAGTACGATTGGATGGATGTTTCCATCACCCGCATGGAATACATTGGCGATCGGTATGTCGTATTTCTGTGAGATTGCGGCGACCTGTCGAAGAACTTTGGGAAGTTGCGTGCGGGGAACAACGCCGTCTTGCGTAATGTAACTCGGAGCAATCCGTCCGAAAGCGCCGAAAGCGCTCTTGCGCGCCTTCCAAAGGTTTTCTCGATCCGCGTCATCTTTGGCGTAACGGACTTCACGAGCATTGTGCTCATTCAAAATGGCAATGATGCGTTGCGCCTGATCCGCCATTCCGGCTTCAATCCCATCCAACTCGACAATCAGGATTGCTTCGGCGTCAAGCGGGAAGCCGTAGTGAAATCCGTCTTCCAGAGCCTTGATGACGAGTTGATCCATCATCTCCAGCGCCGATGGGATAATTCCCGCCGCGATAATGCTCGACACGGCGTTCGAGGCGTCATCCATCGTCTCGAAAATGCCGAGAGTCGTTTGATAGGTCTGCGGGTTTCGGAGGAGACGCACAGTCGCTTTCGTCACGATTCCGAAAGTGCCTTCGGAGCCGATCATGACGCCGCGCAAATCGTAGCCGGGCGTCTCTTCGACCGCGCCGCCAAACTCGACAACCTCCCCGTCAGGCAGCACCACCTCCAAACCCAAAATGTGATCTGTCGTGACGCCGTATTTGAGAGTATGGGGGCCGCCTGAGTTCTCGGCGATGTTCCCACCGATAGTACAAGCTTTCTGGCTGGACGGGTCCGGAGCGTAGTGGTAGCCATCGTCTTGAACGGCGTGAGTCAGCAGAAGGTTTACCACGCCGGGTTCCACCACGGCACGCTGGTTCATCAAGTCAATTTCGAGGATCTGATCCAGACGATTAAGGGCGATTAGCATGCCTCCCCGTACAGGCAGCATCCCGCCGCTCAACCCGGTGCCGCCGCCCCGGGCAATAAATGGGGTTTGGTGTTTGTTAGCCAGTTTTACGATTGTCGATATTTGTCGGGTATTTTCCGGGAAGACGACCATTTCGGGCAATGCTTTGAACAGTGTCGCCCCATCACATTCATAAACCGACAACGCGGTTGGATCTGTCAGCACATTCTGATCGCCGACTACATCTATGAGCTCATTGATTAGTTGATTTTCATCAGACATCGGGATGTCCTCCATGTATGCGCCGTTTGCCGGGCCGCGCGCCCGAGAGAAAACGAATAGGCATATAAGATTTAGTGAATTGATTGGGTATGTGCCGGACTTGTAACTGTTTAGCGCATCAATCCGCGTTCCGAGACTTGGCGATTGGGACGGCTTTGGCGGCAAATTTCTTGTGTCGCCGCGCCCATCGGTATTGAATCATACCTTATGAATAATTGGTTGTCAATCTTAAAAAAAGTGGTTGCATCAGTTAGAGCGTTTCCGGAGCGTTTCGGCGGTTATACTCCATGCTGTTAGAAACTGCGTCTTTTTGTAGGAGCGATCTCCAGGTCGCGACGTGCGTTCATGGGAGGTGCGGTTGGAAACCGCGGGGATCTCTATCGATCAAGCGAATGAATAATGAGTGCGATAGAAAATCCTACTCGCTATCCACTCGTTTGATGGTTTCGGTTGAACCATATATTTGCAGTAGATTGATGATTTTGCGTGTCCCGCTCAACCCAACCTACGGGCTCGGGCAATTGGGAGCGGGGCAAGATGCCCCGCCTACGCCTACGATAGTGGTTACGGGGTGTCGGGATCGGGAGATCCCTCCTACCGTTGTCGTCCCGTGGAATAAGATGTCGGGATCAGGAGATTCCTCCTACCAAGGCAGATTATTTCCTTATCAACATCTTGCGCGTGGCGGTGAAGTTGCCCGCGTTGAGGGTGTAGAAATAGACGCCGCTCGCGACAGGTTCGCCGCGCGAATTTCTGCCATCCCAGTAGGCGGCGCGGCTCTTGGCTTGATAGACGCCTGCAGGCTGATGCCCCAACGCCAAGGCGCGCACCACATCGCCATCGGCGGCGTAGATGGTCAGCGCCACTTCGGCGGGTTTCGCCAACCGATAGGGCATCCACGTCTCCGGGTTGAACGGGTTCGGATAGTTGGCGAGGAGCGCCGTTTCTTTGGGAGCCAACATCGCCGACAGATAGTGAAGGAACCGGAGGCCGCGTTGCGATTCCGGATCCGCGAGGTCCGCCCCCTGCGCCAGGGCAATCCAGTGTCCCACCTCTGCGGCGGTCAATCCCTCCACATGTTGTGCATGGCTGAGCGCGGGCGCGGCGGCGGCTTCGGCGAGCGCGGCCGCCACGGCGACGAGGTCTTGAATGTTGACGGCGCCATCGCCGTTGACATCGGCAGCGTTATTGCCGGTTTGCCCCAATGCGGCGGAGACGGCGACGAGGTCTTGAACGTTGACGACGCCATCGCCGTTAATGTCGGCGGCGAGGCGCGGTGGATCCGCAACAGCTCCCGATGATGGTACGCGCAACCAAAACAACTTGTCGTTATCCCTCCCATTGGGAATTACCAGCGTCCTGCCATCCGGACTGAAAATCGCTTTGTCAGCATCACTGATTCTGATTGTGACTTTCGGGATGCGTGTGGCGACATCCCAAAGACGCACCTCCAGATGACCACTACTCGCGAGCGTTTTGCCATCCGGACTGAAACTCGCGCTATAAATTGTGTCTGCGATACGCGTCGTAAACCCGGGTTTTTCTGTTCTTGCTTCGATATCCCACAAGCGCACCGTTTTGGCGTCCGGATCGACATACGCCAGCGTGCGGCTATCGGGACTGAAACTTACACTCCGCGTCTTTGCGCCTTGTACTCTGATTACAGCGATCTCCGTGCGGGTGGCGACATCCCACAAATACACCAGTCCATACGCCAGTCTACCGGTCTTTTCCCAGCCGGCAATACCGGTAGCCGCGAGCGTTTTGCCATCCGGACTGAAACTCACGCTTGTGACACCGTCGGCAGGTCCCGGGATTACGGCGATTTCCGCCCCGGTGTCAACATCCCATAGACGCACCATGCCGTCATCACCGCCGCCGGCGAGCAATTTGCTATCCCTAACCGGACTGAAACTCGCGCTTCTGGTCTCCCACCAGTTGTCGCCGGTGAGAGTTGCGATTTCCGTGCGTGCCTCGACATCCCACAGACGCAATTCATCGTCATCATCAATACTTGCGAGCCGTTTGCCATCCGGGCTGAAAACTACACTCAAGACAGACTTGGTATGCCCGGTGAGAGCCCCGATTTCTTCCCCTTTAGCGGCATTCCATAGGCGCACCGTTCCATCCCACTCGCCACTAGCGAGCATTTTGCTATCCCTAACCGGACTGAAACTCACGCTTCTGACAGCCCCGGTATGTCCGGTTAGAGCTCTGATTTGTGTGCGCGTCTCAACATCCCATAGACGCACCGTTCCATCGAGGCCGCCGCTGGCGAGTAATTTGCTATCTCTAACCGGACTGAAACTCACACTCGCGGTCCCATACGTACTCCCATGCGAGACACCACCCGTATGCCGCGTGAGCCTAATTTTTTCTTTCCCGGTGGCGACATCCCATAGATGTACGGTGGCGTAATCGTAACCCATACTTGCGAGTGTCCCGCTATCGGGACTGAAACTTACGCTTCGTGAGACATATTCGTCAGCTCCCGGGATCGTGGCGATTTCCGTCCCGGTGCCAACATCCCACAGAAGAATTTCGCCGCTTCTAACACCTGCACTTCTAACACCTGCGAGTTTTTTGCCATTCGGGCTGAAACTCAAATCGTAAACGTCTTTATCCCTGTAGAGTACGGCGATTTCCGCGCGGTCCCCAACATTCCATAGTGCCGTGCCGTCGGACCCGCTACTGGCAAGCATTTTGCTATTCCTATCCGGACTGAAATTCACACTCCAGACACGTTCAAGAGTGAGAGTGGCGATTATCTTCCGAGCGGCGACATCCCACAGAAGCGCCCCGTCATCACCGGCGCTGGCAAGAAATTCCCCGTCGGAGGGACTGAAACTGACACTTCGGACCTTCTTCGTATGTCCCGTGAGCGCGCCGACCTGTTCCCCCGTTTCGATATCCCACAGATACACGTCTTTATAGGAGTGCACTTCACCATCGCCACGAACTGTAGTCGCTAGCGTCCGATTGTCCGGACTAAAACTAACGCTTTCGACACCCTCGGGATGGCTGAGCGCCGTTCTTTCCGTCCAAGCGCCAACATTCCACAGACGCATCCCAATGCCTCTGTCGAAGCTTGCGAGTGTTTTGCCATCCGGGCTGAAGCTCACATGCGAGACGTGATAATCATGTTTCAGGGCAGTTATTTCTCTCCCCGAGGCGACATCCCATAGACGCAGCATGTCATCGGAACCGCCGCTGGCGAGCGTTTTGCCATCCGGACTGAAACTCGCGCTCAAGATATGCTCACCGAGACCGCGACACCCGTTCAGGGCGGCTCTTTGTCTCCCGCTGGCGACATCCCATAAATGTATTGCCCCGTCATCGGAACCGATACTCGCCAGTGTTTTGCCATCCGGACTGAAAATTACGTTCTGGTCGGGACCTTGAGTATCGGGACCTTGAGTAATAGTACGGTACCCCGAAATCGTGAATTTTCGGAGTTTGGTAGCGACATTCCACATATTCACGGTTCCGTCTTGAATGCTGAAACTGGCGAGCGTTTTGCCATCGGGACCGAAACTTAAACGCGTGACATCACTGGTATGCCCGGTAAGGATGGCTATCTGTCCCCCGGTGGCGAGGTCCCACAGACGCACCTTCCCATCTCTCCCGCCACTTGCGAGCGTTTTGCCATCCGGACTGAAAGAAATACTAGCGAGATCAACAGTATCAGTAGGGCCTTTGAGCGCAGTTTTTACTGTCTGCGCCGCGACATCCCACAAATATACCGTGTCGCGATCATTGCCAGCCGCGAGCGTTCTGCTGTCGGGACTGAAACTCAGACTCTGGATGCGACCGCTATGTCCCGTGAGGATGGCGATTCGTTCCCCGGTGTCGACATCGATCAATTCTACTATGCTAGCGTTAAATCCGCCATAGTAATGGATTGCCAAGATTGCGCCATCCGGACTCAAACTTACTGTTCTAACGTTCAATACGTCCCGGATTTTTTTCGGCTGCGCGGCGACCTCCCACAGATATACTTTATCACGGTCAATGGTTGCCAAGATTGTGTCATCGCGACCGAAACCCACGATGGAACCTGCAGGATAAAACTCCGGCGCCCGGGGCTTTTCTGTCCTCGTCGCCACATCCCAGAAACGCACTAGTTCAGGTGCATGGTAACGCGTAGAAGCAGTAGCTAGCGTTTTGCCATCCGAACTGAAACTCATACTGACGACAGACCCCGCGGATAGGAGCGCCACCTCCGCTCCGGTATGGGCATCGTACAGCCAGGCGCCGGTGGATGTCCCGACCGCGATGAGATCACCGTTGGGGGAATACGCCATGTCGAGTGTCGCGCCTTTGCCCAGACGCGCCGAGGCGCCGCCGGGCAGGTCCCACTGCGTGAAGTCTTCCGCGTCCGTGTTTAGCGGGAACTCGACGGGGTTCGGCGTCCCTTTCATATCAAGAGTCGCGACCTCATGTTGCAAAGTAAGATCATATCTCTTCTCGTCAATTTTAACGTCATGAGTCCACAGTTCAACACCGAGGGGTTTGAGTTTCCAGACAAAATCTGCGTTAAACGCGAGAAAGGGCTGCGCCGAGAGTTTTCCATCATACCACGTGTCCACAATCATTTTGTCGCTCGCAACAGTTGATTTATAATCGGGCTTAACATCGGACAGCGTCAATTTGCTTCCCAGATTCGCGTAAAGTTTAAATCCGGCGTTCCCTAAAATTCTCTCGATGGCTTTCCGCAGTTGCCCTTTCTGTTCATTTCCGGGGACCTTTTTTAACGCCTCTTCCGCCGCTTTTGATGCCCCCCATGTAAGTCGAGCCAAGACGAATTCAAAAATTTTCGTTCCCATGAGTTCAAAAGACACGACTTCTTGGAGCTCCGGCTCTAATGTAATTTCCTCATTTTCTCCATCGGGTAGGGAGTCGAAATATGCCGCCTCATCCCAACTCTTATCGATATTTTCCGGCACTTCGACCGGCAGCAAGACATTCAGAGCGCTAAGCGGTATCTCGTGTTTTACGTCTAATTCTGAATCCAAAAAAGGCGGGTCAATCTGAATATCAATGAATAACCAACCGCCAATCTTCACACCGCCGCGGGTTGAAAACTTGCCCACGAATTGATCGCAAATCTCATTCCTTACCCATCTCGGTTCAATTCTCACATCCTCGGTTTCGAGATCAAGGATTACGCGTCCATGGATTTCCGTATCTATACTCCCCGGGTCTATGTAAACTGTGAAACGGACTCCAACCGATGAAGTGGGATCTTCTAATTCTCCATTCCATTCCTCGACTATCGGGTCAAATCCAATCCTGTCACGGTAGGTTACGGATCGGGTAATCGTGTCCGCTTGACTGACGCTTTGGAACATCAACAGAAAGTGCAGCGCCAAAATTGCGAAAGTTAGTTTCTTGAAGTTGTGCATGATTGGTTCTCCTTTTATCGGTTATTCGGTGTTTACCGAAACCGAGTTTTTTCCTCAAAACTCGGTTTCTTTCGTAGCAGAAAAGTGTCCACTAATCTCGATTGCCTATCATTCAAACAGGCTCTCAAATCATAGTCCATCACTTAATCACATAAATCACAGTTCAGACAATCTGAGATCCCTCCTAACAACAGCAAGATTCATGCCGACCGAAATTCGGGCAGTTTCGGGCGCAAAACTGGCGATTCCTGCATGACTCGTGCAAAATTTTACATCGGTGATGTAAAAATTTGCATAGGTGTTGCAAAGAAGACGGGATGAGGAGACATCAACTTTGACCTTTCGTGTCTTATCAGAACCGATCAAACGATGGCGCGGTCGGAGGGATCTCCCGATCCCGACCTCTCAACGTATCGAAACCTCTGTATCAACCTCTACCCTGATATGTTGCACATATTTTGCCATTCTCAAAGTCAAACAACTTTTTTTTTCACTGCGTGGCGCGTCTGGAGCGACGGAGGAAATGTCGGGATTGGGAGAGCGCTTCAAAATTCGCGTGCGTCAGAAACGGGGAAGCATGTTATTGTCCCATTCGCAATCAAGGCAGAATGCTTCGCGTGGCCCAAGATACTGGATGTCTTTGCTGCCGCAATTCGGGCAGACTTCGATCCTCCGCGATTCTTCTCGCTTCTCCTCCGAATGGAAGATGTTTAGGTGGTACAACTTTATTTCGCCTTCGTATCGGTGCCCCAGCGGGCAACGCACTTTGTTTGCGGCGCCAGACTCCAGTCGTTCGATCATTTCTCGGAGGAACGGAATACGCCTGCCGCAAGCGGGGCATCGGTCGGGATAGAGTTCCTTCACCGTAATTATGTCGGTATTTTCTTCTTGAATCGCGACCGGAATCAAAAAATGTTGTTCAAGCGCCAGCCGTTTGTCCTTCTCCGCATCCCCTTCGGTTATATCCTGCTCCACGACGATTTTTTCACAAGTATCGGGACTCAGCGTAATTTTGGTCGGCACCATCGCCCCTCTCAAATTGATCACGATACTGCTAATCCGATCCACTATTGGCGTTTCGATTGGTTCTCCCCCCTTCCAAAATTCTCGCGCCCCGCTCAGGCGTAAAATTTTTCCTTTACACAACGCTTGGAGACTGTTTGAATAATAGGCAATCGAGGTTAGCGGCCCCTTTTCTGCTACGGAAGAAACCGAGTTTTGATGAAAAAACTCGGTTTCAAAGCAGATTCTACAGGAGAGGTTTTTTCCTGTCAACCACTATTTTTTCATTGATTCACAAGAAAAAGAGGCTACAACATCGTGAGCGTCCTCGCGCGTTAGTCGCGTGAATAACCCGTTACGCATTACGTATCACGCATTACGCATTTTGACCAACCGCGTTTCTCGGAACATCGAAATTTTTACGGACACAGGATTGAAGTTGACGGTTATTCAATCAATACGGTATAATTCGGGAAGTCATTACAAGCTATTCGGCGAAAAAGGAATTTGAATGCGATTTACATACTATTTGCCATTGTGGGCGGTCGTTCTCGGGCTTGCCATCGCGGCTATTGTCACGGTGTATGCCTACCGCAGCCTGAAGCGCCCTATCGGTTGGAGGCTCAGATCGCTTCTTATCGCCTTGCGGATCGTTGCCATATCGGTATTATTTTTCTGCCTGGTGGAGCCGGTGCTTCTGGAGCAGATGGACATCACGCCTCCGATGAACCTCGCCATTCTAACCGATACCTCCAGAAGCATGGAACTTCAAGACGTTGAATTAAATGGCGAACCGTCAACCCGCTTAGCCCTTGCAAATCATCTTCTCTTTGATCCGTCAAGCGAATTTTTGCCGAATCTCAATAAACGCTTTGAGACCCACCTTTACCGATTTGACGAACAATCGCAACGGGTTTCGGAACCGTTGAATCCGTTAGAAATTCAAGGCGATCTGACGGATATTTCCGCTTCCATTCAGAGCGTGGAGCGAGAATGGCGCGGGCAGCCGACTGCCGGCGTCGCGCTGATTACCGATGGCGCGCACAACGCTTCGACATTTCCGCTAGAGGATGTTTTGCAGTTGCGGATTCCCGTTTACGCGGTCGGCATCGGATCACCGCAACCTCCGAAGGATCTCAAGATTTCAAGAATCGAGGTAAATCCCGTCGTTTACGCGGAACATGAGGCGCCGGTGCGCATCACCATACAATCCAACGGCTATTCCGGCAGTCAGGTACGCCTCTCATTGAGACGGGCAGAGGGTTCCGAAGGCGCGGGCAACGTCATTGACGCGGCCTCGGTCACCTTAACCGATGATTCTTCGCAGGTCGTCGAATTCACCTTGACCCCCGAATCCGAGGGGAGTTTCCAATATGTCGCTTCTTTGCCAACCCTTGAGGGTGAACTGTCGTCCAAAAACAACGAGAAGGTATTCCTGCTCAGGGTAGTAAAGGCAAAATTGCGCGTTCTTTATGTTGACGGGCGCCCTCGTTGGGAATATGCCTTCCTGAAGCGCGCGCTGGAACGCGACCCCGATATTGATTCGACATGCCTTATTCTATCGGGCAAAGGACAGCGCCAACTGCGCGATACGCGGCTAAGCGAGACGGATGGTTACTACCCGCAGAGCGGCGAGTCGGGTGAACTTCGTCAATTTCCGAATGCGCTCCGCGAATTGATGGTCTACGACGTGTTGATTGTGGGAGATATATCCTCAAACACGCTGAATGCAATGCAACAAGCGGCGGTTGTCGATTACGTCGAGAAACATAGAAAAGCCGTTATCTTTCTCGGCGGGTGGCGTTCACTCGGCATCGACGGGTTAGTGAAGACACCGCTCGCCGGTCTTCTTCCGGTCGTTCTTCCGTCCAACGGTTCCATCGTGAGAAATGAAGTTTTCAGTCTTGAACTCTCCCGAAGCGGGTTATACCATCCGGTGACGCGCCTCGCGAATACGAGGGCAAACAATGAGGCAATTTGGAGAGATTTGCCGCCGCTGTCACGCTGGTTCGGCGGCTTGCAACTTCGAGGCGGCGCCACGGAACTGGCGGTCTATCGGCAGAATGAATCGAGCCAACCTAAACCAATCATTATTTTCCAACGTTCCGGTTTGGGAAAAAGCCTCCTGATCGCGGCTGAAGGCGTTTGGAACTGGGGATTCGGAGTGTGGAGTTTCAAAACCGAAGACAGCGCCTACTCCCGATTCTGGGCGCAAGCGATTCGATGGATGGCGACGCGAGGCGAGGGGAAACAGATCAGCGTTACGACAGACCTGCCCGTGTACGCGGTGGGCGACAGCGTGGCGATTACAGTTTTCGCGTATGATGAGAGTTATCAACCCCTGAATGGCGCGGCGATTGCGGTTGAAGTGCTACCGCCAAGCGGTCAGCCGTTTCAACTCCATGCGCGCCCCGACTCCGAGAGCGCCGGCGCCTATGCCGCGCGGTTCAATGCGGACAGCCAGGGCAGCTATCATATCAAGGCTACGGGCACACAAGGCGACGTCGCGATCGGGGAGGATTCAACCGAGATCTTTGCGCAACTGCAGTTGGCGGAATTGGAAAATCCGCAACTTGACGAGTCTCTTCTAAGACAGTTAGCCGCCGAGACCGGAGGCGCTTACCTCCCGTTTGCGGAGGCATCCGCTTTGCCGGCGAAGATCGACGCGCAACAACGCTCCGTCTTTGCAACCGAAGAGCGGGATTTGTGGGATACTCCGCTAGTGCTAATCTGCGTGGTTGCGTTGCTCGGGACGGAAT
>CAXXCS010000001.1:0-24333 GCA_963667245.2 Candidatus Poribacteria bacterium | reverse complement strand
CCGGATTTCGCCATGGAGTTCAGCAGCGAAAACACCTATTACAATGATTTGAGCGTCAAAAAGGAGCTCTACGCGTCGCTCGGCATTCGCGACTACTTCCTTTACGATGCGGAAGCCAAGTTTTTGCGCGTGCCGCTAATGGGGTTTACGTTGGTTGACGCTGTCTATGAAGCGATACCCGAGGACGCCCGCGGCGGTGTGCGATCTCCGTCGCTAAATTTAGATTTCCACGCGCGCGAGGAAGATTTGGGGGATTTACAATCCCGTTACGGGTGAGTGGGTAAAATCGCGGGTGATGCGCAGTCGGAACGCGCCGACCGAGAAGCGGCTGGACGACAAGAAGAAGCTGCCGCACGACGAAAGGCGGAAGCCGCACAACAAGAAGAAGCCGCCGGACGACAGGAGGAAGCTGCCGGACGACGGAAGGCGGAAGCCCGTGAACAGGAGGAAGCCGCCGCACGACGAAAGGCGGAAGCCGCACAACAAGAAGAAGCCGCTGGACGACAGGAGGAAGCTGCCGGACGACGGAAGGCGGAAGCCCGTGAACAGGAGGAAGCCGCCGCACGACGAAAGGCGGAAGCTGAAGTCTTACAACTTCGAGAGCAAGTCGAGCGCTTACAAACGCGCCGCTAACTCCTATCGTTTATGTTATACTCTACGCTGTTTGAAATTGCGTTCTTTTCGGAGCGATCTCCGAATCGCGACGCCCTAGCGCTGCGTAAGCCCTATTAGAAACCACTATTGCTCAGAAAAAAAAGCGCGGTATTTCCCAACGTACAGTATATTGCGATATATTGCGTGTGTTGGTTCGTAGTCGTGCGATTTATCGCACGTTCCTATGTCACGAGCGTACTGTTAGGAGAACATTCCGATTCCCGACCATCGAGATTCGCAAATCGCTCTTACTTAACAATTACCCCTATAGTTAGCTGTAGCGTTTCACGCACGGAAAAGGAGGCTCTTGTGCGAAAAATTGTTTTGATTGCTACCTTTTGTCTGCTAAGTTTTTCAAGTTGGGCTGTCAATATTCATGACGACGCCGGGACAACGGGCGCAGCCTTTCTCAAGATCGATGGGGGTAGCCGTCCGGCAGCAATGGGTGGCGCATTCGCCGGGCTTGCGAATGACATAAATACGATATTTTTGAATCCTGCAGGCTTAACCACTGTGAAGGCGCACGAACTAACGGCGATGCAGAATTTCGAAATCGCGGATATCAGCAACCAGTCGGTGGGCTATGCGCAACGCGCGGGCAATCTCGTTTGGGGCGCGAGTTTTTTGGGGGCTTTCACTGAAATTGAACGTCGTATTGGCCCCAGCGACAATCCGGATAGCACAGTAAACGTCGGAGGATTCGCCGCAGGCTTCTCTCTCGCCTATCCCATAACCTCAAAAATATCGGTTGGCGCAACGGCGAAGGCAATCTCGCAACAGCTCGATCTCCAAAATTCGTTTGGCGGCGCGGTTGATATAGGGGCTGTTTGGCGCATATCGGACGATCGCTTGGGGATCGGGATTGCCGCGCAAAATCTAGGCGCGCTTGACGAAGGAGAATCTCTGCCGAGAACTATGCGCGGAGGGATTGCCTACCGTATTCAAGCGCCTTCCTCTCAAGTTGGCGATACCCCTCCGAAAAACCTCTTGGTAATTGTTGCCGATATTGATGTTCCCATGATTGCCGCCTATCCAACATTCCGCATCGGCGCCGAGAACTGGTTTTACAACCTGATTGCCGCTCGAGTTGGCTATAGCGTCAGCAGAGGCGAGAATCCGAAGAACGGTATCACGGCTGGAATCGGAATTCGCCGCAAAGGGGCGGATTCGCTCAAGAGCGTCCGATTTCAGTTTGATTACGCATTGGTGCCCGACGCGGATGTCGGTAATGCCCACCGACTTGCCTTCATCACGCGATTTTAGCAGGCATTCCTTTCGACGAACCGCTCCACCGCCCACGCGCCTCCTCCTGCGACCTATTCGACTTCTCTGTCACGCGCCCACCTCTACCATCTGATACAAATTCAAAATCTAAATGTTACAGTCGTCAAAAGCGCCCGATGAATCGGGCAACTACAATCACCCGATGCGTGTAACTCATTGATTAGGAATTAGTATAAAGATGTTGCATTTTTGATACTTTCTGTACAAGTCATACCACAGATAATCCTTTTCAACGAATCATTCGACCACGTTTTTGGGCGATTTTACATGGTATGGAAATTGCTTCAGGGATAGGTTGATTACCACTGCAGTACGTGAGAACATTTAGATTTCTAGCTCGTATTAGATCCACAATCCAAACGAAATGACATTTGGGAGGAATGCAATTGAAAACAAAAACTTTCCACTGCCGCGCCATGTTGTTACTGTTATCGGCATGTCTCTGCGCCGGATGTGCCGCTAGAGTCATAGATGACTCGAAACTCCAGTATCTCGCCCCGGAATTCACGGAGAACTCGCTCTCCGAGCACGGTTTGAGCCTACTCCCCGTAGTTGCGGGCGAGGGACAAGAAGGGTTACGCAGACCATTGGCGGCAAAACTTGAAGCCCATCTTGCCGATCGGCTGCCGGAAGGCAGGTTTGCGGGGACGATCCAAACGCTCGATTTGATTAACGAAGCAGACTTGACAGAAGCCTATGCGCAGATGATTGATGACTATGCGCGCGCCGCCATCCTCAATAAAAGGACGCTCCATAGAATTGGCGAAGCGACAGGAGTTCGATACCTCTTGCACGTGAAACTCTTGAATCAGTCTCATACGGAAAGAATTGCGCCGGCTTTGCTATCGGACGACATCGTCAGCCTAGAGGGCAAAAATGTCAGTATATTCGGACAAATCTGGGACTGTGGTTTGGGAGATGTTGTTTGGGAAGGTACGGGTGAGATTGCTGCCGAGGCGGAGGTTGAATTTCAATATGTAAAGCATGATATCGATCAGCTCGTGAGCATGGCGGCTTCATCGTTCCTGAACAACCTTCCGGGGGTTCAGATTCCGCGCGTCAATTAGACAATTCTTGTCCGGCAATGTCGCCAAGCGCGGTAGGAGGGATCTCCCGATCCCGACACTGCCTTAGGAATGATTGTCCAAACTAACCTGAAAACCACACTACTATCTGAAGGAGGCATGAAAAACATGATTATCACAAACCGCGCCAATCAGAATCTCAATTTGACATTTGCGCTAAGCATTGGAATCTCTTTAATCGTGCTGTGTTTTCTGTTTCTCGGCTGTGGCGCGTCAAAACGGAACGATCCGTATCGTATTGCCGAACATAAACCGACAGGTTCCGGCAAGGCTAAAGCTCCGGCTGCCGCTAAAGGATCGCCATCATTGCCAGCCAGCGCCGAAGTTAGCCAAGGTCGTCTGCGTCCTTTGGTCGATACCTTCGAATCGCAACACCCTCTAAATCTCAATGCGCTTAACCCTGCCACGGTTAGCAAAGCGTACAGTCTCACCTCTGTATCCAACTGTGATATGGATGTCTTGAAGGGATTTACCGCAAAGGGTTGGGCGCCGATTGTGTCTTTGCGCGATGGCGCTAACCCGCGACTTTGGGCGATTGTCGGATACAGTGCGACAGGTCAAATCCACTTGGAAAACCCCACAAACAATCGGAGAAGAACCTTCGCGGAAGAGGATTTTGTAGCGCAATGGGAGTCGGGATCGGGTAGCAGATGCGCTTTAATCACTCCGGGCAGGTTGGATCAAGCGAAAGTCCGGATGGCGTTAGAACGGTATCTTCCTCAATCCAAAGTCGCTCAAGTCACAGTCCTTCGGTCGTTACAAGGACGCGCTGCCTCAACGCGATGAGGCGCGTGAAACAAGGGGAGTGAGGATACAGTAGGCGGGGCATCTTGCCCCGCCGCGCGAGGCGGTTGCGACCGGACGAGCGCTGCCCTTCCACTCTTCCATCTTTTGGCGCTTCCATCCTTACGTTCTCCTCCCTTGCATCCTTCCAACCTTCCAATCTTCCATCGATTCGCCACTGATCATTCAAACGAACTCATTATCTTTGCCTGGGTGGAACAACAATGCTAGGAAATCACCATCTGGTGGGCTTTCGTGAAGCAGCGGCGGCGAACAATATGGACGACGATTAATGAACCGATCGCCGTGGACGCCACCAACATTAGCATCACGAGAATTTGATACTTGATGGCGGTCAGTGGTTGAGTGCCCGACAGAATCTGACCTGTCATCATGCCCGGCAGCGAAACTAACCCGACCGTCATCAGCGCGTTAATTGAGGGTATCATTCCCGCTTTAATGACAGCTCGAAGAATGTCACTCGTCGCTTCCTGATACGTCGCGCCCAAACATAAAGCCAATTCGATTGAATCCGACTCTTTCCGCAGATCCGAGAACAATCGGTCCAAAGCAATTGATATGGCGTTCATTGAGTTGCCGATAATCATGCCGCCGAGTGGAATGAAATACTGCGGCGTATACCAAGGCTTAACCTGTAGAATTGCGCCGGTAACAACGATGGCGACAATCATGTAGCTGACAACCATGGACACGAAGGTTGGCGTAAAAAGATGGACTTTCTTCTCCTTGACCCGCCCGCTGATTGTCTGCGCCGCCCAGAAAATCATCCAGAGATAACAGAGAATCACGAGATACGGATTCTTGATGTCGAAGATGAACTTGAGGATGTAACCGACTAGAAATAGTTGAGCAAACGTGCGCACGGTTCCCCAGACAAGATCTTTCTCCAACCTCAGCTTAAAGAGCAGGGATCCGACGCCGGCGACCACGACAAACGCCAAGCAGAGCGCCAACTGAAGCGGAGAAATCTCTATGATATTCATGCGGATACATCTTCCAGTCTATCGGGTTGGAGGAGGAATCTTCGCGAATTTGCGCGATTGAGCGTAAAATCAAGATGGGTTACCAAGATAATGCTTATCCCATGTTCATTCAATCGCTCCAAGGAATCTTCAACAATCTGCTTGGACTGTTGGTCTAGCGCCGATGTCGGTTCATCGCACAGAAGGATTTCGGGCTTGACAAGCAGAGTGCGAATCAAGGCTATTCGCTGTTTTTGCCCCACGGAAAGCTTCATTGCGTCATCACCCAACTTTACGCCCTCGATCAGGAACGTCTCCATCCATTTCAGTTTCTCAGCCGAGCCAGGCGCCTCTTGTGTTCCTGCCGAGTGGAATCGGAAGGGGAAATCAAGGTTGTCTTCAACGGAGCCGGGAATCATCATAGGGGTTTGTTGAACATAGCCGATTTTGCGCCGCAATGCAGTGACTTCATGCTTGGCAATTGGTTGATCATCAATTAAAATCTCCCCCGTTGTAGCGTCTTGCAATCGGTTCATCAGGCGCAAGAGACTGGACTTCCCCACGCCGGAAGCCCCCTGAATAAGGATGAATTCCCCCGCCTCTACGACGAGGTTGATGCCTTGAAACAGTGGCGGCTTCCCGTCGTGTTGCAAAGACACGTTTCTCAATTCGATTCGCATATCAGATTAAAGGATTTTGGAACCGCGAATTATGGTAGGAATCATGAGGTGTCACGACGATACATCGTTCGGATATTTACAATTTTCGCACGGTTAGAAACTCCGCCCACTGGCTTCGATAAGTGGTTGCAGTTCTTCGACCAATTGCAGGAATGCAGGCGGATCAAGCGATTGCGCGCCATCGGAAAGCGCTTGATCGGGATTGGGATGCATTTCAACCATCAGTCCGTCCACTCCCGCCGCGACTGCGGCTTTTGCCATCGGCGGGACAAATTCCGCATATCCCGTCCCGTGGCTGGGATCGGCGATGACTGGCAAATGACTCATTTTTTTGAGTACGGGAATTGCGTTCAAATCAAATGTGTTCCGGGTCGCGGTCTCGAATGTGCGAATGCCTCGCTCGCATAGCAGCACATTGTAGTTGCCCCCGGAGAGAACGTATTCGGCTGAAAGCAGGAGTTCTTCCACCTTTGACATCATGCCGCGCTTAATCATGACCGGCTTTTTTGCCTTTTGCAGGCGCGAAAGAAGCCCGTAGTTCTGCATATTCCGGGCGCCAATCTGAATGATGTCGGTATATTTCTCCACAAGTTGCAAATCGTAACTATCGAGTAATTCGGTGATAATCAACAACCCGGTCTTATCTCTCGCTTCGGCGAGATATTCCAATCCCTCCTCGCCAAGTCCTTGGAAACTGTACGGAGACGTACGCGGCTTGAAAGCGCCGCCCCGCAAAATTTGCGCTCCGGACTCCTTGACGGTTTCAGCCGCTTCCAGAATCTGCTCTCGACTTTCGACAGAGCAAGGCCCCGCTATCAAGATTAATCTATCACCGCCGATCTCAAGATTGCCGATGCGAATAACACTTCGCTCCGACCTGTATTCCCTGCCCGACAACTTATACGGTTCAAGAATCGGCACAACTTTATCGACAGCTTGCATTGACTCCAGTTGCTGGAGCTCGTACTTGCCGCGCTCGTCGCCGATTGCCGCAATGACCGTGCGTTCCGTTCCCCGAATCCGGTGCGGGGTATAGCCGAGCTCCTCGATTCGCGCAATAACGGCATCAATGTATTTCTGTTCCGCCTCTGCGCTCATAACAATGACCACTAGTCCTATCTCCCGTGAATTTTAAGAGTGGGTTGTGAAGGGTTGCTTTTCCGAACCGGATCCTGGCAAATCCGAGAACGTTGTAGGATTCAATCAACGATGTCCGTCGCCAACTTTACCATTCAGACGGTTTCGGTATTATATTGAAGAAAGCGCCGCCGACTCTTCAGGGTTAAAGGATAACATATTTATCACTAATTTACAAGAACAAGACACCGGTAGGAGTGATCTTCCGATCACGACCTGGCATAACCAATATGTATGTGGCAAGTGGGGGGTGTCGCGTGGCGGCGATTAACATTGTCTGAACTGTGATTTATGGGATTAACATGATTGTCAGTCTTTGGTTGCCCGTCATGAATAGGGAACAACGATTGTTGTTCCCTACAGAAGTGCGTAAGTCGTTATGCCAATCCTGTAAAGCTATGTTAAATCCGGGAAGAAACCGAGTTTTGAAGAAAAAAGGGAATCTCTATCAGAATCTTCTATCGCACTCATTATCCATTCGCTTGATGGTTTCGATAAACACCACACCACTTTGCGGGGGACCGCGCTATCACGGGTGGATAGTATAGTGGCGAGAGGGGATTGTGTCAAGGAGTTTTCGTAAGGAGGAGCGGAAGGTGGGCGTTGCCCCAAGATTGGCGTTTTGTTTCTCTACATGGCACGGACCCTGTCCGCCGGTCCGGATTGGCGTATCCGGACCGGCGGGCTAAAGACTTACGGAATAGGCATAAGCCGGCAGTTCACTGCGGAAGCGCTGCCGAACTTATTGCTCGTCCCCGTTCATGCTCAAAACGCGGGCGAAGGCTTCAAAGGATTCGGCGCGCAAAGCCTCGCGATGCAGCTCTTCAAGACATTGCAAATCTTGGATTTTTTCTACCGGGTGTCTAAGGATTTGCACCGCGCCCTCGTCAAACCGAGATTCGAGCACAGCAATGAGGTACTTGGCCGCGACCTGTCGAGTGATCTGTTCAGTACCTTGTTGGATTCCTCTCTCATAATGCTCTTTTCCCTTTGTCTCATCAAAATTAACAGGTCATCTCAGGGAATCGAGTCTGATTTTTGGCATAAGGAAGATTGGAAGGCTGGAAGACGGGAAGTGTGAAAATTTTCCGACCACGCATATCTTAAGCCAGATGGATACATAAAACCCGCCGGATTCCCCAATACAATGGTCGCGGTTATCCTGTGGACGGGTCGTTCTTAATGTGCCGTTCAACCCAACCTACGGATTATCGCTGAAAAGTTAGGTGCGATTCCTGTGGAAACGCCTACCTTTTAACTTGACTTTGGGGATTGCTTTTGTTAAAATACCAATAGTTTGGTACCGAAGGTCAAAGAAAACAATTATACAACCGCGACAGAAGTATATTATGCCCGCCGGAATACAGTCCATCCAAAGATGGCGCCATGCCTTCCCTGTTTTCCTCACGAAGTTGTTTGATATGAGCATTCGGGCGCCCGAATCAAAATCGTGGACGTTGTTTCTTGCCAGCGCGAAATCCGTGAAAGAGAGGCAGCGTCATTGGATTGAGGACGCTTGGACAGAGACAGAGAGGTCGCAGGAAATAGTTCTGATTGAACCGGCATAGTTTTTTCGGAGCGATGTTAGGCTAATCACCACATTCGCAAGGAAACCGGATGTTGAAATAAATACGAGACGGTTCTTGTATGCCGTATCGTGTCAGCCATAGGAGGGGTTGCATGCCACATGAACTTGTACCCGGGCTTGAAGGGGTGCCAATTGCCAAATCGGCAATCAGTTTTGTCAACGGGCTGGAGGGCATCTTGGAATATCGGGGCATCCGCATACAAAATCTCGCCGAGAAAAGCACATTTGAGGAAACCGCTTATTTGCTGCTCAAAGGTGATCTGCCGGACCAAGCCGCGTTTGACGCTCTCAACGAGGACTTGGCTGATCACCGCAAGATTAGAGCCGAAGTCATCGATCTGATTAAATGTTTGCCTGAATACGGGCATCCGATGGATGCCTTGCAAACGGCGATGGCCGCTTTGGGCATGTTCTATCCTGCCAAGGATGTCACCGACGAGGCGACAAACTACGTTTCCTGCGTTCGCTTGATTGCCAAGCTTCCCAGCATCGTCAGTATATTCGAGAGGTTTCGAGGCGGCGCCGAGATTCTGGCGCCTCGCGACGACCTTGGACATGCCGCCAACTTCTTGTACATGCTTACGGGCGAGAAACCCGACCCCGTGAGCGCGAGAGCTCTTGACGTGTGCCTGATACTGCATGCCGACCATACGATGAACGCTTCGACGTTTAGCGGGCGCGTGACAGGTTCAACCTTGGCGGATCCGTACACCGTGGTCAGTTCGGCGGTTGGCACCCTCGCAGGACCGTTACACGGAGGCGCGAATGAACAAGTGCTCGATATGCTGCGTGAAATCGGATCGGTTCAAAATGCGGAGGCTTACATCGAGAAAAAGCTGGCAAACAGAGACCGTATCATGGGTTTCGGGCACCGAGTGTACAAGACCAAGGACCCGCGGGCGATTATCCTGAGGCGCCTCGCAGATGAAATGACTGAGCAACATGGGGCAACCGAGTTGTACGATATCGCTTTGAAAGTGGATGATATTGTCACGGAGCGGTTAGGCGAAAAGGGAATCTACGCAAATGTTGATTTCTACTCGGGTATCGTTTATGACGCACTGGGAATCCGGGCAGACGCTTTTACCCCAATCTTTGCCATGGGACGAGTCGCGGGATGGCTTGCCCACTGGTTGGAACAACTAATCGACAACCGAATCTTTCGACCGACGCAAATATACGCAGGCGAACACGACGTTCAATATATTCCGGCGAATCAGCGCGGCTGAAAATCAAGCTAGAATGAGGGACAATAGTGATAGAATTTGATAAACTGCAAGTACCCGCGGAGGGTGAAACTATCGCAAATGTAGACGGCCGGCTAGAGGTTCCAAATGAACCGATTATCCCGGTCATTGAAGGCGACGGCATTGGCCGCGATATAATGAAAGCCACACGGCGGGTGATTGACGCCGCCATTGAAGAGGCGTATGGAAGCGGTAAGCGCATCGTGTGGTTCGATGTCTACGCCGGCGAGAATGCAAACGCCGAATACGGCGAATGGCTGCCGCAGGACACCTTCAATGCTATCAAGCATTTTCGCGTTGCCTTGAAGGGACCATTGACAACGCCGGTGGGCGGCGGATTTCGAAGCTTAAACGTGACGCTCCGCCAAGTGTTGGATCTGTACGCTTGCGTTCGACCAGTGCGCTATTTTGATGGCGTTCCGGCTCCGGTAACTCAACCGGAGAACATGAATGTCGTCATTTTCCGTGAGAATACCGAAGATGTTTACGCCGGAATCGAGTGGGCGAAAGGAACGCCCGAAGCAAAGAAAGTAATCGACTTTCTTCACACTGACATGAACGTCGAGGTGCGTGAAGACTCCGGTATTGGCATTAAACCCATTAGCGTGTTCGGCACAAGCCGCCTTGCTCGGATGGCGATACAGTACGCCATAGACCACAACCGTTCCAGCGTTACCTTTGTCCACAAAGGCAATATCATGAAGTTCACCGAAGGCGCCTTTCGTGATTGGGGTTATCAAGTTGCGGCGGACGAATTCTCTGATTCGACAATTACCGAAGACGACCTCTACGAGATACATGACGGAAGAGCTCCCAACGACAAAATTGTGGTGAAGGACCGGATTGCCGATAGTATGTTGCAGCAGATCTTGACACGGACTGCCGAATATGATGTAATCGCTACGCCGAACCTGAACGGTGACTACCTCTCCGATGCTTGCGCCGCGCAGGTCGGAGGCATCGGGATGGCGCCCGGCGGAAATATCGGCGATGAAACCGCGCTGTTCGAGGCAACCCACGGCACTGCTCCCAAATACACCGATCAGGATGTTGTCAATCCAAGTTCGTTAATTCTATCGGCGGTGATGATGCTTGAGCATCTCGGTTGGCAGGAGGCGGCAGACTTGGTCATTCATGGGCTTGAGCAAACGATTTTACAAAAGCGCGTGACTTATGACCTTGAGCGGTTGATGGACGGCGCGACGAAGGTGCGCACTTCCGAGTTTGCTACCGCGATCATTGAAAATTTTGCGGCTTGATTTTGTCAAGTAACACTCGGGCAATGGCAAGCGGGGCAAGATGCCCCGCCTACGGGATTGGGAGTTACCCCGCCTACGGGATTGAGGTTACCCGGCTGCGAGATTGGGGTTTCCGGCTACAGGATTGAGGTTGCCCCGGCTTTTGACAAATCCAGATGTTTAGTTTTGTATAAAATCGAGCTGAAGAACCACTTTTTCTAAATGGAGGGAGATGTGGGTAGAAAGAAAGTTAGCGTGATTGGCGCGGGAAACGTCGGCGCGACAGCCGCGTTTCTGATTGCGCAAAAGCAACTTGGCGATGTCGTGATGGTAGATATAATCGACGGCATTCCGCAAGGCAAAGCCCTTGACATGGGGCAAACCGCTCCAATCGAGGCTTTTGACGCAAACATCACGGGAGCGGTTGATTTTGAGGCTACCGGCGGGTCGGATTTGGTAATTATCACTTCGGGCTCTCCCCGAAAGCCGGGTATGACCCGCGAAGATCTCTTGCAAACCAACGCCAACATTGTCGGAAGCGTCACGGAAAATGTAGTGAAACGTTCACCGGATTGCGTTATCGTCATGTTGACGAACCCACTCGACATTATGACCTATCATGCGTGGAAGGTCTCGGGATTTCCTTCTCACCGCGTGGTTGGGCAAGCCGGCGTTCTTGACTCGGCGCGATTCCGTTATTTTATCTCGCTCGAGTTGGGAGTCTCCGTCGAGGACATTCACGCGCTTGTTCTCGGCGGGCACGGCGATACCATGGTGCCTCTTCCTCGCTATACGACGGTTAACGGGGTTCCGATTACGCAACTTATTCCCGCCGACCGGATTGAAGAGATGGCGCAACGGACTCGCGATGGCGGCGCCGAAGTGGTCGATCTGCTGAAGACAAGCGGTTATTACGCGGCAGGCGCTTCGCTCGCCGAAATGGCGGAAGCCATTATCCTTGATAAGAAACGTCTGCTGCCCTGTTCGGCGTATCTTACGGGGCAGTACGGTATCGACGACCTGTACATAGGAGTTCCGATTAAGCTCGGAGGTGGCGGTGTTGAACAGGTTATCGAAATTGACCTGACCGAGGACGAGCTTCAGGCATTACAAACATCAGCCGAAACGTATCGCGAGGGAATCGCTTTACTCCGGTAAGTGATTGCTTCGTTTGAAAAAAAGCGCATCCCATTGTGTGTACTCTAAGCTGTTAGAAATTGCGTATTTTTTGGAGTGATCTCCATATCGCAACAGTCGCGCCTTCGGTCGGAGCAATCTCCGAATCACGACGCGCTAGCACTGCGTTAGTCCTATTAGAAACCATTATTGTTTAGAAAAAAGCGCCACATTACCCAATGCACACAGTATAAGAATGGGCGCAAAAACCATCAAGCGAGCCGATAGCGAGTAGGATTTTCTATGGGATCTCTATCGCAGTCACTATTCGTTCCATTGATCACTCACTATCCATTCGCTTAATCGATAGAGCTCCCATAGAAGATGTTGATAGAAATCCATTTTTCTCGAAAGTTCGGTTTCCCGAAATCGCGTAGCGTTTTCTATTAAAAAGTGCCAACAGTCATTTCACGCATCTTACAACACGGGAGAAGCGCCGATGGCAACCTACATAGACATAGAACAGGCCCGAATCCCCTCTGCTCCCACAGACACGGGCATATTTTACCCTGAAGAGGATGGACAACCGATGGCGGCAACAGATCTTCACAGAGATATCCTCATGCAGACTATTGATACTCTGACCGAGCATTTTCGCGCAGATTCGTCCGTGTATGTCTCCGGCGACATCTTGATGTATTACGTGAAAGGATTCCCCGAAAAGGTTGTCTCCCCGGATGTGCTTGTCACCATTGGGATAGGGAAGAAACGCCGCCGCACGTACAAGGTTTGGGAGGAGGGAAAAGTTCCGGATTTCGCCATGGAGTTCAGCAGCGAAAACACCTATTACAATGATTTGAGCGCCAAAATGGATCTCTACGCGTCGCTCGGCATTAGCGACTACTTCCTTTACGATGCGGAAGCCAAGTTTTTGCGCGTGCCGCTCATGGGGTTTACATTGGTTGACGCCGTCTATGAAGCGATACCCGAGGACGCCCGCGGCGGTGTGCGATCTCCGTCGCTGAATTTAGATTTCCATGCGCGCGAGGAAGATTTGGGGATTTACAATCCCGTTACGGGTGAGTGGGTAAAATCGCGGGGTGATGCGCAGTCGGAACGCGCCGACCGAGAAGCGGCTGGACGACAAGAAGAAGCCGCCGGACGACGGAAGGCGGAAGCCCGTGAACAGGAAGAAGCCGCCGCACGACGGAAGGCGGAAGCCCGAGAACAGGAAGAAGCCGCCGCACGGAAGACGACGGAAGCCGCACGACAAGAAGAAGCTGCCGCACGACGGAAGGCGGAAGCCCGAGAACAGGAGGAAGCCGCCGCACGGCGGAAGGCGGAAGCCCGAGAACAGGAGGAAGCCGCCGGACGACGGAAGGCGGAAGCCCGAGAACAGGAAGAAGCCGCCGCACGACGAAAGGCGGAAGCTGAAGTCTTACAACTTCGAGAGCAAGTCGAGCGCTTACAAACGCGCCGCTAACTCCTATCGTTTATGTTATACTCTACGCTGTTTGAAATTGCGTTCTTTTCGGAGCGATCTCCGAATCGCGACGCCCTAACGCTGCGTAAGCCCTATTAGAAACCATTACTGCTCAGAAAAAAAGCGCAGTATTACCCAACGTACAGTATAGAATCGCTTCGGTTATCCTGGATAGGGTTCAGGCAGCAGCGATCAGTTACGGAGGTTGAAGAAAAAGAATGGCGGAACTCGCCGATATTAAAAATGAATTCATACGCGAAGAGATTGAAGAGTTCCTCGAGCGTCCCGATGAAATAGAGCGAACGATTGCTACGTTTGCCGATGCTACTCCCGAGATGCAGGCAATCGCCGCCGCACTTATTGACGGAGACAATGACGCGGTGGACGAATTGACCAAGGAAGCCTTGGATGACGGGATTGAAGCGCTGGAAATTATGGACGACGGGCTCATTTCCGGCATGGGTGTTGTTGGCATCAAGTTTCGAGAGAACTTTATCTTTGTGCCGGAGGTGCTTGCTTGCGCGCGCGCGATGAAGGCTGGCATGGCGTACATTGAACCCATATTGTCCGCTTCCGGGGTTGATCCCATCGGTACTGTAATCATGGGGACCGTGAAGGGCGATTTGCACGATATCGGCAAGAATCTCTGCATTATGATGCTACGCGGCGCCGGATTCGTTGTTCATGATCTGGGTGTGGATACGTCGGACGATGAGTTCATTGAGGCTGTTGAGGAGCACGACGCCAAAGTGTTGGGGATGTCCGCTCTTCTGACGACCACCATGCCAAATATGGGTAAAACAATCGAAGCTTTCATAGACGAAGATCTTCGTGAGGATGTTAAAATTATGGTCGGCGGCGCGCCCGTGACGCAGGAGTTCGCCGACGATATGGGCGCCGACGGGTACGGGAAGGATGCCCTTGCTTGTGTCGCATTGGCAAAGAAGTTTGCCGAAGAAGAAGGAGATGAGGAAGAGTTCTGAAACTCGTGACAGTGCAGAATGCAGAAAATCGACAAGGAAGAATATCAGAAACGACTCGACAGAATCACTGAAATGTTTGAGGGCATGGTGCTGCATGCGGATGAACAGTCCACGTATCGGTGCCCCTACAAGAATCGTTTTGACCAATGTACGGCAAAATTTGGATGCCGCAATCAACGCAAGCCGCCTGTCAAAGGCGATTTACTTCTATGCGGCGGCGATGACCGCATAGATTATCGAAGCGCCTGGGAAACGGAATCCGTAGAAGGCGCTCATCTTGAGAACATTGAGCACGGCATGGGTACAATTGAACACAATGGAAAAGCCCGGAAATTGTCTGCCGGGAAAACCGTCTTTGATTATGCCGATGAGCTTGCCGTGCAAGTGCCGACATCTTGTTTTCGCACCGGGCAATGTCACGAATGTATCGTTGAGGTTACGTCCGGCATGGAGGCGTTACGCCCTCGAAATGAAGTGGAATCATTTCTGCGAGACAATCACCGTCTCGCTTGTCAAGCGGTAGTTCAGAATCCCGACATTGATGTAGTATTCTCGCCATTGAGGCGCACTCCCAAGATTCTCACGTTGACAGATGAAAAGCCGATAGAACCTGATTCGTTAGTCACCCGCCGGGGCGATAATGTCTACTATGATGGGGAGTACATCGACAGATACCGGGGCCACCTCTACGGTTTGGCAATCGATCTCGGCACGACGACCATCGTCGTTGATTTGGTTGATTTGGAAACCGGAAAAAGCGTCCATGTCAGTTCGTTTGAGAACCCGCAACGCTTTGGCGGAAGCGACGTGATGCATCGCATCTCTTACGACGCCGAATTTGGCGGGGAGTTACGCAAAGCGGTCATCAACGCGCTAAACCACGAAATCTTGGCGATGGGCGAGCGGCTCGGTTTTGTTCGTCAAGAAATCTATGAGATTGTCTTGGTAGGCAATTCGACCATGCGCGACATCTTTTTCAAACTGGATGTCCAGAGCATCGGTCAAAAACCGTACAAGTCGACAATTGAGCACGATTATCTGGAAGGTAGGCGCGCGACCACTTCACTCATTGAGAAAACGCGACGGCTAGGAATTCGCGCCAATCCGAAAGCTTTTGTTTACGGTTTGCCTCTGGTTGCAAGTCACGTTGGCGCCGATGTCGCCGCCGACCTTGTGGCGCTTGATATCGCCTCGCAGGATGAAGTTGTTATGCTGGTGGATGTCGGTACCAACACCGAAGTGGTTGTGGGACACGCAGGCAGGTTGGTTGCGGCTTCCTGCCCGGCGGGGCCAGCTTTCGAGGGCGGCGGAATCGAATACGGCATGCCCGGATACGAAGGCGCGATTGAGTCATTTCAGTTGAACAACGGTCAGACCGATTACCGCACTATCGGTGACATTGCGCCCCAAGGCCTCTGCGGATCCGGCTTGATTGATCTTCTGGCGGAACTCCGACACCACGACTTGATGACGCCAATGGGCGTTTTCACGGAACGAAAACAGCGCAAGATGGCAGTCATTCCCGAACATGGAATCACGCTGTCACGCGATGACGCCAGCAATCTTGCCCAGGCGAAAGCCGCGAATTACTGTGGACAATATATCGTTATGCGGGAGTTCGGCGTTAACCCGGCGGATGTGAAAAAATTATATTTGGCTGGCGGTTTCGCAAACTACGTGGACGCGTCCAACGCTATCGACATCGGATTTTTGGCGCCGATAGCCGAGGAACGTATCGTCAAGATTGGCAACGCGGCGGTACAAGGAGCGAGGGAGGTATTGCTGTCGCGGGAGAAACGTGAATCAGTGGAAGCGTTGGTCAAGAAGATTGAACATGTCGAGTTGGAAACAACGCCGGATTTCTTTGAAGTGTTCGTGGAAGGGTGCCAATTCAAACCGATGCCAACGAGGCTCGTGTAAGTGGCGTGTGAGGGCATAGCCTATGAATACCGCCTACGCTGTGGGCAGTCAGCAGGTCGGCGCGTGGCAGAAACGTTCACTGCGTCATTTGCTCGAGGAGACCGATACGTTTGTTACCTGCGTCGAACTGGTGACCTCGCGCGGCGTCATCACCGAGCGTAACGGACGGCGTGTTTTGGCATTGGCTAGGAAGCTCACGGAGCATCCTCGCATACATGCGCTGAGTATTACCGATAACCCGGGCGGTAATGCCATGCTCAGCGCCGACACGCTCGGAACGGATCTCATCTCCCGAGGACAGGAAGTCATCATCCACTTGTCGTGCAAGGACTGGAATCGCAACGCTCTCCAAAGCCGCGGTTGGCAGCTTGCAAGCGAAGGCTTTGACAATGTGCTTGCTTTGTCGGGCGACTATCCCAACGACGGCTATCAGGGACACGCGAGCCCGGTTTTTGACACCGATTCGGTCGGTCTGCTCAAGATGTTCTCGGATATGAACGCCGGGATGAGCGTTGCGGCAGGAAGAAAAAGCGAGGTATTGAAACGCACCAACTTCTATCTCGGCGCCGTAGTCAACAACCACAAACGTTATGAACGCGAGGTGATGCCGCAGTATTTCAAGCTTGCCAAGAAGGTGAAAAACGGCGCGGCATTTGTCATCAATCAGATTGGCTACGACTCTCGCAAGCAGGATGAGTTATTGAAGTATATGTCAATGCACGGCATCAACGCGCCGGCGCTCGGCAACGTTTACGTGCTGAGTCGAACGGCGGCGCGTTACTTTAACGCCGGGAATATCCCGGGCGTTACGGTAACCGACGATTTGCTGCGACTGGTTGAAAAGCAAGCGAAGTCGCGCGATAAGGGCAAAGCCTTCTTCTTGGATTTTGCCGCTAAGCAGTGCGCCATTGCGAAGGGGTTGGGCTATCGCGGCGTCTACCTCGGCGGACATCTGCGGTACAAGGATTATGAGAAGATTCTGCGGATAACGGACAAATTCGGCAGCGACGACTGGAGGGAGTTCGCGAAGGAAATCCGTTTCGGTTATGCCGACGAATTCTACTTCTTTGAACCAGCGCCGGAGACGGGGCTCAGTTCAACCGAGGTCAACCGAAGCTACCTCTTTTCAAAGCAGCCCAAAGCCTTGCAGGCGGCAAGACGCGAGCTTTCATCGGGCTACAAGATAAATAGGAGTTTGCACGGCGTCGCGTTTGAAGAAGGAACGATTGGCTTCAAGACCGGAAAAAAGATATTCCAAGCGGTGGACAAAGCCGGTATTCGCATACAGAAAGTCGCGCATGGAGCCGAACACGCTATTAAAGCGGTAATGTTTGACTGCCGCGATTGCGGCGACTGTTCGTTGCCGGAAATCGCCTTTCTCTGTCCCGAATCTCAATGCGTAAAAAACCAGCGCAATGGGCCATGTGGGGGTACGCGTCAGGGAAAGTGTGAAATTGGCGAAAAGGATTGCATTTGGGCGAGAGCCTACGACCGATTGAAGGCTTTCGGTGAGGAGGAAAGCATGATGGAGGGCCCGGCAATCTTTAAGAACGGCGCTTTGAAGGGGACAAGCGCATGGGCGAACACGTTTTTGGGACGAGATCATCACGCACGCAAAAAATGAGAGCTCATGTAAGGAAAGCGTGCATGAAACCGGGTTTTTTCTTGAAAACTCGGTTTCTCAATTTCTATGCGCCACTTTTTGACACGCGCCGAAATGAGATGGCGGTCTGTTGTGCGTGCCCTGGCAACTCGGTCTAGACTGGCAAATCCAGACTGATGTACTAAACAGTTAAAATTTACCTAATACAATGGAACTAAACGGCAAAGAATTTATCATCATCGGTGAAAATGTCCACACTACCCGCGTGGTGCTGCGAAAGGGCAAGTTGGTCACCAACAACCCGGACGGAGTTGAATCCGTTCGCTACCTTGGCGCCGGGAAAAAGCGACGCTACCTAACCATCCCCGAAGACGTAAAGAAAACTCAGGATTACGAAGAGGGACGGGTCAAACACGTTAAGATTGCCGTTCAAGCGGCGATGAATGGCACAGGCGCCGAAGCGTCTGAAGGGCTGAACTACATACACCGACTGGTTCAGCGCCAAGTTAACGCCGGCGCCGATTTCATAGACTTGAATGTGGATGAAATCTCGCTGCGTCCTCGGGAACAGAAAGAGGCGATGCAGTGGCTGGTGCGAACCGTGCAAGAGATGTGTTCTATCCCGCTGTCGGTTGATTCATCGAACGTCGAGACTATTCAAGCGGGGCTTGGAAGCCGGCGACGGAAGAGCCGGTCGAATGTTGCTGAACTCGGCGTCGCTGGAACGACTTGAGGCGTTGGATCTCGCGAAGCGGTATGACACTCAAGTCATCGTAACGGCGGCGGGGGAATCCGGCATGCCGCAGGATGATGCGGAACGAATCGCCTATGCTTCTCGCATGGTGGACGCTGCCCTGGATAGAGGGATTTCGATTGAGGATATATTCATCGATGTGCTCATATTTCCAATTTCGGTTGACAGCGCGTTCGGCATCCATGCCTTTGACACAATTCGTCAACTCCGCGAAAAGTATGGTCCCGATATTCACATTACCGGCGGCTTTAGTAATGTATCCTTCGGTTTGCCGAGCCGCCGCATTGTCAATGACGTTTTTATGTGCTTGGCGATTGAAGCCGGCGCGGACAGTGGAATCATCGATCCGGTCACAAGCCGACCCTCGAAAGTATTCTCCATTGATAGGGAATTGCGCGCGTATCGACTCGCCGAGGATATGCTGCTCGGGCGAGATCAATTCTGCAAGAAATTCTTGCGGGCGTACCGCAAAGGGGAATTGGAAGTTTAATCAAGCATGGCGACATATCAAATTCTGTATTGGAAGAATATCCCGGCTCAAGTGAGAGTCTTTGATGGGAGAAAGCCGATTTCGCGGCAAATGCCCGATCGATTTCAGACTGAAATTGATCGAACCGCCATGAGGGAAGGCTTGACCGGGACCGACGAGTATCTCGACCAATGGCAGTGGACGGAAAAACGCGAGCGATCGGGTGAAGCCCGCGATGTTTTGCATGAATTGGTGAAGGCGCTCGAATCCGAATACGACAGCAATGTTCAATAAGCCGAATTGCTCTGAGCGATAAAGAGGAACTCGCAAACTACAGGCAAATCAAGGAATCTGCCGATTATGGATACAACGATTCAGTCCATTCTGGAGAAAGCGTTAGCCGGTGAGCGCTTGGACTTTGACGATGGTCAAACCCTCTTCAAAAGCACCGACCTCCTCTCCATAGGAGGCGCGGCTGACGTTATTCGTCAACGCAAACACCCGGACGGTGTAATCACATACGTTGTTGATCGCAACATCAACTACACAAACTGGTGCTATGTGGATTGCGATTTCTGCGCCTTTTATCGGCACAAGAGCGACCCTGACGCTTATGTAATGGGGCGCGAGGAACTGGGCAAGAAGATTCAAGAAACGATTGATTTGGGTGGTGTGCTTATCCTCATGCAAGGCGGTTTGCATCCCAAGTTGAAACTTGATTGGTACGAAGACCTGCTTCGCTGGATCAAAGAGAATTATGAGATTCACATCCACGGGTTCTCGCCCCCGGAACTTGATTGGTTCGCAAAAATCAACCGAATCAGCCTCAAGGAAACATTGACGCGACTCCGGGATGCCGGGCTGGATTCAATACCGGGCGGTGGCGCCGAAATCCTTACCGACCACGCTAGAGATGAAATCAGTCCCAAAAAATGCACGGCGGACGAATGGCTTGAAGTCATGCGCCAGGGGCATTACGCGGGCTTAAAATCAAGCGCGACGATGATGTATGGGCACGTCGAAAGTTACGGCGAGCGTGTGGAGCATCTCCTTCGCCTCCGCGAGTTGCAAGATGAAACCGGCGGATTTACCGCGTTCATCTGCTGGTCGCTGCAACCCAACAACACTCGTATGGACCATATCCCTCCGGCCGGCAGTTTCGAGTATCTCAAAACGTTGGCGATATCCAGGCTGATGCTTGACAATTTTGACAACTTTCAATCTTCATGGGTGACTCAGGGACCTAAAATCGGGCAGTTGTCGCTCAAGTTTGGCGCGAACGACATGGGTGGAACGATGATCGAGGAGAATGTCGTGAGTAAAGCGGGAACTGTCTACTGCATGCCGATTGAGGAGATTGAACGCACAATTACCGAGTTGGGATTGGCGCCAAAGCGGCGAAATTTCTTTTACGAGTTGCTTGATTGAGATCTATGGGCATTGCCCGCCATCCTATGCTTATGGTTCGTATTGGCATTTCCGGACCGGTGGCAAAATCGTACAACAACATTAAATAATCTGGTTCCCTTCCTTTATACCGTAAACCATATTTGGAGGACTTATGACGCAAAGTGTCGTTACAGAAACAAACCTGACCAACGTGCCGCTTTTCAATCGGGGTAAAGTGCGTGATCTCTACGATCTTGATGATAAACTTTTGATGATTTCAACAGATCGAATTTCGGCGTTCGATTACGTCCTCCCGGATGGCATACCGAGCAAGGGAAACGTGCTGACCGCCTTGTCGGAGTTTTGGTTCAATCACACAAGTTCAATCGTGGACAATCACCTGATAACCACAGATGTTGCCGCTTATCCCGACGTGCTGAAATCACACGCCGAAGTGATCGAAGGAAGGTCGATGCTGGTGCGCAAAGCCGATCGAATCGACATTGAATGCGTGGTGCGCGGTTACATCGCCGGGTCGGCATGGTCGGAATACAAGGCAGACGGGACGGTTTGCGGCGAGAAGTTGCCGGAAGGCTTGCGCGAATCCGATCGTTTGCCGGAACTCATCTTTACGCCTGCCACGAAGGCGGAGGAGGGGGAACATGACGAGAACATCTCGATCGCGCGGATGGAAGAACTAATCGGAAAGGATTTGTCGGAACGACTCATTAAGGCAAGTTTCGCGCTATTTGAATCCGCAAGTCGGCATGCAGAGGAGGTCGGGATAATCCTTTGCGATACGAAGTTTGAGTTCGGGCTGCTTGATGACAACTTGATTCTCATCGACGAGGTGTTTACACCCGACTCCTCCCGATTCTGGCCAAAAGACGAATACGAACCGGGCAAGTCTCAAAGCAGTTTTGACAAACAGTATGTGCGGGATTATCTCTCCGACGTCGGATGGAACAAAGAACCGCCGGCGCCCCACTTGCCCGAGGAGGTGATTCGCAGAACAAGCGAGAAGTATCTGGAGGCATACCGACTGATTGTCGGACAAGAATTGACCTAGACGAGAAGGAAGAGGGTTGGAGAGCGGGACTGCAAGGGATCTAAACGGAGTGATTCGCGGTTCGTGACTCACTCCACAAGAAACAAGTGACTGCGCTCAAAAAGGTTGTCTATGTCAATCTCGACAATCCACTCGCCTTTCCGGAATCCGATGAAAGGACGTTCTATAAAGAACCACGTAATCTGTTCGCCTGACGCAGAGGAGAACGTCTCGCGTTCTTCTCGGAAGGGCGGATCATCCAAAGCCGTGTTCGGAGAGAACCAACGAACATCAACCGTATGCCGTCCTTCGACATGTGTCCAATAAATCCATAGGAAAATCTTGTCATTCAGATCGGAAACGAATACATCCGTGATGCCGTCGGGGCGATCGTCAACCACCGAAATCGCCAAAACCGAGTCTACAATCGCAGGTTCACCTCTGAGAACACCACTGGAACCGCTCCCACCGGAACCTGTTTCATCACACCCGCTGACAAGCATAGCGGAACACAGCAGGGATAAACTGAAAGTCCAAACAAAAGTCTTGTTCATTGCATTCCTCCTAAAATCCTTTTACAATATCATACCTGATTCATTAGCGCTTGTCAACCGAAAAAACGGCGGCGGTTTGGGCAGGTTGTGGCATTGAGACAATCGGAGATTGAATTTGGATGTTGTTTTTCATAGATGTGCCGGAGGAGTCGTTGTACGCCGCAGGAACGACTGTATCGAGTTCCTGCTGCTAAAACAAATAAGGAAAAGCGGCGAAATTCAATGGGTCATGCCCAAAGGCCACATTGAAAAAAGCGAAACTTCCGAGATGGCAGCGATGCGCGAGGTGAGGGAAGAAGCGGGAATCGAAAATCTTCGGCTCATTGCGTGCCTAGGCAATCAGGAGTTTCGGTACCGCGAGGAGGACGAAAACCGGCACAAGAAAATAGTGAGTTGGTACCTGATGGAAACGCCTTGCGAATCCCATCTTTCAATCAACGTTGAAGAGGGATTTGTCGAAGCGAACTGGCTTCCGTACGAGACGGTACGTAAACAGTGTTCACATGAAGACTTTCGGGAGTGGGTAGATAGAGCGGCAGAAACGTTAGGCATAGGAATCAAGTTAAGGGAATTCGTCTAGTACGGGTCGAATTCTCGGTTGGGATTCCTTGAGCGCAAGTCGCGACCTGGAGATCGCTCCTACAGCAGTTGGAGAAACTAGCGTAACCCCCAAAATAATATGACACAATACGATACAACAATTATCGGAGGCGGAAGCGCCGGGCTTGTGCTGGCTGTTGCGAGCGCCTTTATAGGCAAGCGCACCGCGCTCGTTGAAAAACACCGTCTAGGCGGGGATTGCTTGTGGACCGGTTGTGTTCCTTCAAAAGCGTTGCTCAAAGCGGCGAAGGTTGCCAACTATGTCAAGGAAGCGGGGAAATACGGTATCCAAGTGGATGGAGTCCAGGTAGATTTCCAGCAGGTGATGAAACACGTTACCTCGGCGCAAGAGACCATCGAAAAGGAGCATGACAATCCGGAGCGGTTCCGTGGGATGGGCGTCGATGTCATCTTCGGGGAGGGGCATTTCGATTCCCCGGGCGCATTTGTGGTGGAAGATCGGGAAGAAGCGCGGACGCGAACGCTCGAGAGCAAAAAGTTTGTGATAACAACCGGTTCGCGCCCCAAAATCCCGGCAATTCCCGGCCTCGAATCCAGCGGTTATCTTCACAGCGAAAACGTCTGGAATCTGAAGGAACTTCCCTCAAAACTTCTAGTCGTGGGCGCGGGGCCCATCGGGGTCGAATTGGGGCAAGCATTCCATCGCTTGGGCACGGAAGTTGTCATCGTTCAACATCTAAATTGCATTTTGCCAAAAGAGGAGTATGAAGTTTCCGGAGCATTGTTGAATTGCCTTCGCGAGGAAGGCATTACGATTCATCTTAAATCGCGTCCGGTTGAAGTCATCAACCGGGGGCAGGCTTCAGAGGCGGACTACGCTCACAATCAACCTCGGTTGGGACGTTACTCGGTGAAACTTGACATCGCCGGCGAGGAACGCCACATGGATGTAGATCAGATTCTGGTCGCCGCCGGCCGGCAACCAAATATTGAGGGATTGGGACTTGAGGAGATAGGCGTGAGAGTTGAACCAGACAAGATATGCGTCGATAAAAAACTACAGACTACGGTAAAAGATATTTATGCCGCTGGCGATGTGGTTGGACATTACCTCTTTACGCATGTTGCGGCGTTTCAAGCGAGACAAATTGTGCGGAACATCTTTGCCCCCGGTTCTAGCAACATAGACTACTCCGTTGTGCCTTGGACCACTTTTAGCGATCCGGAAGTCGCTCGATGCGGGTTGACCGAAGCGCAGGCTTTTTCCGAACATGGAGATATTGACGTTCTCACCTATAATGTGCGAGATATCGATCGGGCGATTGCGGAGGGCGAGACCAAGGGTTTTATAAAGGTCGTTGCGTCAAAATGGTCCGGCAAAATTCTTGGCGTCCACCTCGTGTGCCCGGCGGCGGGAGAGATCATTCACGAGTTTGCCCTCGCCATGAATAAAGGCATCCGGTTGCATGAATTAAGCAATGTTATCCATGTCTATCCGACGTTCTCAAACATTGCTTGGCGCGTGGCTAGCAAATGGATGGCGGAGTCCTCGGCTGCCCAAACGCTTAGGGGCATTCTAACTTGGCCGCGTAGGAATAAGTAAAAAGATTCAAGGAAGGCATAACCCGGCGTGTTTATTTCAACTCTCTTTCCCCAAATCTCAAATATTGTAAAATGTTCGTTGCATTTTTTAATTGACGAGATATTTTTTGTGTGTTATTGTAACAATAAGGTAGTAATTGGTAGACCAAAGGCGAAGGAACTGAATTTGATA